>NZ_JAOVZF010000073.1 GCF_026337845.1 Paraliomyxa miuraensis
CCGTTGAGCATCTGCCAGAACGCCTGGAACAGGCTGTGCGTGCGGTAGCCCGGGCCCTTGTCGCATGCTCCGGTCGGCTTGGGGCGGGCGGTCCCGGTGCCCGAGCCGCCGGTCGGGCCGAGGTCGCCCATGGGGCACTCGCTGGGTACGAATAGCGTGCAATCGCTGAGATCCTCGTCGTCGAAGCAGCACGTCCGGCCAACGCCGACGTCCTCGGGCCGGTCGCAGTACTGGTCGGATGGCTTGGTGCAGTCGTCCGAACGTAGGAACAGGCTGATGTCCTCGCCGGGCGGGATGCAGGGGCCCGGGGCCCACGCCTTGGTGCCGTTGCGCGAGACGA
This sequence comes from Paraliomyxa miuraensis, assembly GCF_026337845.1. Lineage (GTDB taxonomy): Bacteria > Myxococcota_A > Polyangia > Nannocystales > Nannocystaceae > Paraliomyxa > Paraliomyxa miuraensis. Next base: position 341 of record NZ_JAOVZF010000073.1, read on the forward strand.
GGTCGACGATCGAGCAGTGCTGCCAGTCGGCCTCGTCGAAGGCCTGGTGCAGGAGCACGAAGGCGAACAACTGGGCGATCGATTCGGTGAGCGGTGGTGCCTCGTCGGTGGTGTCGGCGACGCACTGGTAGGTGCACAGGTCGCCGCAGTCGGGGGTGAATTTTGCGGTGATGCCACCGCCCGTGAAGAGGTCGACGATGTGGCCGAACTCGTGGGCG
>NZ_JAOVZF010000009.1 GCF_026337845.1 Paraliomyxa miuraensis
GCAACCTCGGCGGTGCTGCTCACCACGCGGTCGGCCATCCACTTCTCGAGGTCGACCACGCGGTAGCGCACCGACTTGTTGATCTTCGCGAACGGCGGCCCGCCTCCCTTGGTGCGCCAGCCGTTGAGCGTCGCCACGGGGAAGCCCGTGATGGTGCTGGCGCCGCGGACGTCGACGGCGATCGGAACCGCGACGCTCGTGCTCGTGTGG
>NZ_JAOVZF010000052.1 GCF_026337845.1 Paraliomyxa miuraensis
GCCTGCTGCACCCGAACGTTGCGCTCGTGCAGCCCCGCCGTCGACTGCTGGATCGCCGAGAACGCATAGACCCCCAGCACCACGATGGCCGACACGACCATCGCCACCATCAGCTCGATGAGGGTGAACCCCGCCTGCGCTCGACGACGACTCATGGCCCGGTCCCTCCATCGTCGCTCGCCACCAGCACCACGTCGTTGACCCGCACCGTTCGCAGCCGCACGTTGCCCACGTAGGGGCGAAACTCCGGATCCTGCGGGTCGGTCATCGCCGGCACCAGGTCGGTGACCTGCAAGCCCTCGGGGGGCGGATACCCGGGGTTGGTGTGATCGATCCACAGCACCACCACCTCGAGCTCCAGCGCGTTGACCTGCCCGATCTCGTTGTCGGG
>NZ_JAOVZF010000148.1 GCF_026337845.1 Paraliomyxa miuraensis
GTCGAGGTCCACAGGGTCACGAAAGAAGGTTTCGTGCTGCTACATGGCAATCCTCCTTCTCCAAGCTTCATGGCGCACTCAGAAATTCTGTGTGTGAGGGCTTCAGCCTGAAGATGGGCTCCAACCAGACGCAGGAGCAACCATGGAGACCGAAGCCATCGACAAGTTCATCACGGATCTGGATCTGAAGAAGGGCACGGAGCTGTTCGGCAGCAACGGCCTGGTGAAGTTGATAACCAAGCGGCTCGTAGAGCGCGTGCTGGAGGCCGAGCTCGAGGAGCACCTCGGCTACCCGAAGGGCGAGCGCGGCGAGGAGCCCCGAGCCAACCCTCGCAACGGGACGAGCCCCAAGCGGGTGAAGACCGACGACGGCGAGATCGAGCTGCAGGTGCCACGCGACCGCAACGGTACCTTCGAGCCGCAGCTGGTCAAGAAACGGCAGACCAGGCTCGACGGCTTCGACGACAAGGTCCTGTCGCTGTATGGCCGTGGGATGAGCACCCGCGAGATCCAGGGGCACCTGGCCGAGCTGTACGGCACCGAGGTCTCGCCCGACCTGATCTCCCGGGTCACCGACGTCGTCCTCGAGGACATCCAGACGTGGCGCAAGCGGCCTCTGGCGGCGGTCTGGCCGATCGTCTACCTCGATGCCCTGGTGGTCCGCATCCGCGACGGCGGCACCGTCCGGCGCAAGTCGGTCTACCTGGCGATCGGTGTCGGCCTGGAGGGCCGCAAGGAAGTCCTGGGCATGTGGCTCGAGGAGACCGAGGGCGCGAGGTTCTGGCTCAAGGTCATCACCGAGCTCAAGAACCGCGGGGTCGAGGACATCCTCATCGCTTGCGTGGACGGGCTCAAGGGCTTCCCCGAAGCACTCGAGAGTGTCTTCCCGATGACGACGGTGCAGACCTGCATCGTGCACATGATCCGAAACTCGACTCGACTAATTTCATGGAAGGACAGAAAACAAGTAGCCAGAGATCTCAAGCCGATCTACACTGCGGTCGATCGTGACGCTGCCGAGTCCGCCCTCGCGGATTTCGACAAGGCATGGGGCAAGCAGTACCCCGCTGTCACTCAGTCGTGGCGCTCGAGCTGGGAGCGAGTCGTTCCCTTCCTCGACTTCCCGCCCGACCTACGCCGCATCCTGTACACGACCAACGCGATCGAGTCGTTCAACGCCCGAGTCAGGAAACTGGTCAACGGCAAAGGACACTTCCCCACCGACGACGCTGCATTCAAGCTGATCTACCTCGCGGTCGTAGCTGCCGAGAAGCGCTGGACTCGTCCTCCGAAAGGCTGGAGTCGAGCCCTCAACCAGCTGGCGATCCACTTTGAAGGACGACTGCCCCTCTAAAAGGTGCGACTCCTTCATACACAAAAAATCTGACAAGCTCCTCGAGCGCAGGATCGCCCCATGCCTGCGGAACCGCATTCGTGACGCCCTGTGCCGCGTTTTGGGCCGATATCACACCGAAGTAGGCATTCGTCCCCGCTTGGCAATCGGCCCGCGCAATCTGCACGCCTCCTTGCTGGACTATGAACGGATCTGCATCCGGCCGGTCGTCCTCCCGCACGTGCACGAAGTTCGCCCCGCTGACGCGCTCCCACTCCGCCATCGTGGAATGGAGCGCCCGTATCATCTTGTGGTAGGCCACCTCGTTCTCCGCGTCCTCGCCGGGCATCCCGTTGATGCAGTACGACAGCTCGATCTTGCGCGACTCGCCCCACCGCTCGTGAATGTGCGGGTCCTGCGTGGTCGCACCGACCGCTCGGCCGGCCGCCGTCAGCGACGAGGGCGACGGGCCCCCGGCCTGGCTCGATGACGACTCGGCCTCGACCGCATCGCCGTGCATGTGCACGACGTGCTCCACCGTCCCCGGCTGCGAGGCCGCCACCGGCTCGTGGGGCGAGAACCCTGGAGGCATCCCGATCGCCTCGACACACCCCGGCCCGCCTGGCCCCGGATCCAAGCCATCGGGCATGTCTTCGTCCCCACCCGTGCCCGAACCCGTGGGCACGTCGTCACCCGGGCACGCCGACGCGAGCACCATGATCCCAATGCCCACCCCGAGCCCCTGAAACCCCATCCGGGCCGCCATCGAGTGACGAGCTAGGAAACTCCGCCGCCATGTCAATCACGACCATGCTCTTTTGCCGAGCTCGAGGTCGATTGGGATCAGGTGTTTGCAGACGTGTCGGATCAGCAGTGAGCCGTTCCCCCGACCGCACTGTCCCGCGTCAGCTCGCCTGAGAGGCGAGCAACCGACCTCGCCTCGCGGCACTTCCGCGGGCTCTCCGAACGCGACATCTGCGGCAAGTACATTCTGCCCGACAGATCCTCCACCGCCATCCTTCGACGCCCCGCGCTGCGGTCAAGCAACGGCTCCCCGACCGACCGCCCTGCTCGCCCCACGACCCCGATCACCAGCCTCCGCCTTTCCCCGACCACACTCCTCCGCACCCCCTCACCGTCCATCCCCCAACCGCCCACTCGCGATCCACCCAAATCGCCGCATCGGCCCACATTGGTGCTCGCCGTTCGACGCTCACCCCGTACGCTGCACCACCGATGACAGCCCCCACGTTCGAGACCTTCGATCCCTCCCCTTACCAGCGTGCTCCTCGAGGCAACGTTCGCAGCATGCTCGCCCTCGCCCGGGCTCTCGCCGAGCTCGCGCCGCGAGACGAGTCCGGGGTCATCGAGCGCACGGCCAACGCCCTCGTGCAGGTGATCGAGGACGCAGAGGAGGCCCTGACGATGCGGCGCCGGGAGTCGGTGCCCGTCGATCTCTCGTACGAGCTGGCCCTCGACGCCTGCACCGATGCCCTGTGGGCGGCCGTGCGCAATGGGCTCGAGGCCAAGGCCTCGTTCGCGCACGCGAGCCTGCCGGTCGTGCTGGCCAAGCACGGCAAGCGCCGCGCGGTGGCCATTGCGGTGCGCGAGGGCCAGGAGCAGGCCACGCGCGCACGAGCGCTGGCCATCCGGCTGTTCGGAAGCGAGGGGCTGACGTTCACCCAAAAAACCTACGCCGAGCAGGCCGAGAGCACGGCGGAGATCCTGCGGCTCATCGACCAGGACGGCCTCGCCGACGAGCTCGACGCGCTGCTCGGCCCGCAGCTGCTGGTGGCACTGCGTGCATGTCAGGTCGAGTACGAGGCGATGGTCGAGGACCGAATGTCCCGCGACGATCGCAAGTCCGCCGATCTGGCGCGCCTGCGTGGCAAGCTCCAGCGCGCCATCTCCCGCCACTGCAGCGCCGTGCTCACCCTGCTCGACGAGGACGAGCCCGAGACGCTCACGCAGGTCCTCGCCGCCCTGCGGCCGCTCGAAGTCCACCGGGCCCAGCTGGCCAGCTCGAGCCGACCGAGCCCGAGCGAAACCGCCGCCGAGGACGACCCAGGCGCACCGGCAGAGCCCGCCGTCGCCGAGGCCGTCGCCTGAGCCGGAACGACCGCCCGACCGCACCTGATGGGTATCGCGATACCCGATCCCGGGGTCCCGACCCCTACCCACCAGTATCGCGATACCCGACCCCGGGGCCCGACCCCGCTCCCCCCGTGTCGCGATACCCGACCCCGGGGTCCCGACCCCACCCCACCAGTATCGCGATACCCAACGACGGGGTCCCCACCCTACTCCGCCAGTATCGCAATACCCGACGACGGGGTCTCGACCCCACCCTGCCGACGTCGCTCGCCCCGCCGCCCCGTGAGCCCCACCGTGGCTACCGCCGAAGGATGCTCGTCATCTTCTTCCCCCTCGCCAGCTCGTCGATCAGCTTGTCGAGGTAGCGGATCTTCTGCATCAGCGGGTCGGCGACGTCTTCCACCCGCACGCCGCACACCACGCCCGTGATGAGCCCGACGTTCGGGTTCATCCGAGGCGCCTGGGCAAAGAACGTCTCGAAATCGATCTTGGCGTCGATCACATGCGCGAGTCGCTCGCCGCTGTAGCCCGTGAGCCACGTGATGATCTCGTCGACCTCTTCCTTCGTCCGCCCCTTCTTCTCTGCCTTCTGCACATAGAGCGGGTACACGCTCCCGAACGACATCGTGAAGACTCGCGGTTTCTTGTCCATGCTCGGCGAAGACGATAGCGGACGTCGCCACACTCCAACAAGACCGCGAGTCCCGACCTCGCTCCCGACCCCACCTCGGCCGCATCGCACCCCCCGTCCGACCGACCGACGATGACCGGCGGACGCGGTCACGTGGGACCTCGTGGATCGGGCGCAGGCGACAGCGAGGGGTTGCGCGCACAGTCTGCACGCCGAGCGCGTGCTGCCGACCTCAGCCTCCCACGTGCGGTGCCGCGAAGCGACGTCCCGGCGACGACGTGGGCAACCGCAGCCGCATGGCCCGATCCTCCGCCACCACTTCCGGCACCGCCGATCGCCACCCCTCGCCCGCGTGCACCACCGGCCGCGCGCGCACCACCGGTGCCTGCGCCCGCTCGAGCAACGTTCGCGCCTGCGGCAGCAGCGGCTGCAACGCCCGGCTCAGATCCCGCGCCCGTTCGAACCCTGGCTCGAGCAGCATCGCCACGCTGCCCCGCGCATTGCGAAACCGCAGCACTCGCCCTCCCCCCGGGTGCCCCCAGGCCGCGAACGCCTTGGCCACGAGCAGCTCGATCTCCGTGCAGGGATCGACCACCGTCACCGGCAGCCGGACCTCCACGAACGCACACAGCCGCTCTCCCCAGCCCAGCGCCGCCGCGCGGTCACCCACGCAGGCCCCCAGCTCGCGCCGGGCTGGCTCTTCGGCGGACGCCCCCCAGGGGCGATAGCACCGGCAGAAGACGAGCAGCTCCATGCTTCGATCGGGCTAACACCTCGCTGCTGGCCACCACAAGAAATCGACCAACCGCGCCGGTCTGCGTCCCCGCCCCTGAACGGCCTCGCAGCCCCGCGCCACCGTGACGCCGCGATCGAGCGCGACGCACTCGCCTCAGCGGGGCCCGTAGGGGCCCAGCGTGCCGAGCTCGGAGGACCCCACGCACAGCACCTCGCCGTTCTTGCGCAGCGCACAGGTGTGCCGCAGGCCCAGCGCGAGCGCGACGGCGTCGCCCATGCCTCGCACGGCGGTGGGCCGCGGCAGCGTGGGGATCGTGCTGCGCTGGCCGAGCTGCCCCGCCGCGTTGCTGCCCCAGCACAGGGCGCGGCCCGACTGGAGGCGGGCGCAGGTGTGCTCTCCGCCGCCCGCGAGCGCCACCACCGGCTCGCGCAGGCCGGGCACCTCGACCGGCGTGCCGCGCTTGCGATCGCGGCCCGCGTTCTCGCCCAGCTGCGCGCTCGCGTTGCTGCCCCAGCACCACACCCCGCCGCTGCGCAGGCGGGCACACACGTGGTGGTGGCCGGAGGCGAGGTCGACGACGTCCTCGATGGTGGCCACCACCACCGGCTTGATGCGGCTGCCCGACTTGCCGTCGCCGAGCTGTCCCTCGGTGTTGCGACCCCAGCACTTGACCCGCCCCGCGGCCTCGAGCGCGCACACGTGGGCGGCACCGGAGGCGATGCGGGTGCTCGGGCCGAGCTGCTCGATGGGGACGGGCCGACCGAACGCAGGCTTGGCATCGCTGCCGATCTGGCCGTTGCGCGCGTCGCCCCAGCACTGCACGGTGCCGCCCTGCTCGAGCGCGCACGCGTGGTACTCGCCCGCGGTGAGCTGGATCGCCGGGCGCAGACCCGTCACGGCCGTCGGTCGCAGCGAGAGCACCCCCGGCTTGGTGCCCCGACCACCACCGAGCTGGCCGAATTCATCGTTGCCCCAGCAGATCACGCCGCCGGCCTGGCGACGCGCGCAGGAGAAGTCCGTGCCCACCGCCAGCTCGACGGCATCGGCGAGGCCCTCGACCTTCACCAGGCGCGACGAGCTCTCGCGGGTGCCGTTGCCGAGCTGGCCATGACCGTTGTTGCCCCAGCACAGCACCGTGCCCGATTGCCGACGCGCGCAGGTATGCTGCCAGCCCGACGCGAGCTCGACGAAGGGATCGCTGGGCCCGGCCGGCGCGGTCGGCCCGGGCACGGGTCGCGGAGACGGGGCGGTCGGCGAGACGGTGGGGGACGAGGGCCCCGACGACTGCCAGCAGCTCGCCACCAACGCGAGCACCGGCAAGAACGCCCGCCCACGGCGCACCGCGATCATGGTGCCGACTCCACGCGCCAGGCCACCGTGCCGCCCGCACGCAGCGGGACCACGTGGCCCTCGCCAAAGGGGTAGCTCGCCGACACGCTCCACGGCTCGCGACGCAGGGTCACCGTCTCGGTCGCCACCGGCAGGCGATAGAAGGCCGGGCCGTGCCGGCTGGCAAAGCCCTCGAGCGCATGCAGGGCCCCGGCCTCCTCGAACGCCTCGGCGTAGAGCGGCAGCGCCAGCGGAGCGGAGAAGATCCCCGCGCAGCCGCAGGCCGCATGCTTGGTGCCCACCTCGTGCGGCGCGCTGTCGGTGCCGAGGAAGAGCTTGGGCGAGCCCGAGGCCACCGCGCGCAGCAGCGCCTCGCGGTGACGCCGACGCTTGAGCACGGGCAGGCACCAGTGGTGCGGCCGGATGCCCCCGTCGAACAGCGCGTTGCGGTCGAGCAGCAGGTGCTGCGGGGTGATCGTGGCGGCCACCGTCGGCGGCGCCCCCAGCACGAACTCCACCGCGTCGGCGGTGGTGATGTGCTCGAGCACGACGCGCAGCCTCGGGAACCGCTCGCACAGCGGCGCCAGCTGCCGCTCGACGAACACGGCCTCGCGATCGAACACGTCGATGCCGGGCTCGATGCTCTCGCCATGGACGAGCAGCGGCAGGTCGTGCTCCTCCATCGCCGCGAGCACGGCCTCGATGCCGCCGAGGTCGGCCACCCCCGCATCGGAATTGGTGGTGGCGCCCGCCGGGTAGAGCTTGATCCCGTGCACATGGGGACTCGCCGCCGCGCGGGCGACCTCCTCGGCCGTGGTGCGGGGAGTGAGGTAGAGCGTCATCAACGGCTCGAAGCGCGATCCCGCCGGCAGCGCCTCGAGGATCCGCGCGCGGTAGGCTTCGGCCTGGGCCACCGTCTCGACCGGCGGCCGCAGGTTGGGCATGACGATCGCGCGCCCGAACACGGCCGCGGTGTGGCCGACCACCGCGCGCATGGGTGCACCATCGCGCAGGTGCAGGTGCCAGTCGTCGGGGCGAGGAATGGTGAGCGCGGCGGTGGCCATGGAACGCACCGCATCGTAGCGATCGCGTCCCGCCGCTCGCAAATGCGACGTGGTCTCGCCCCGCGGCGCCCACCACGAGCCCGCCGCGGATGGGGTGACCGCCGGGGCTCGCTCGTGTGACGCTCGGACCATGGATCTCCGCCAGACCCTGCGAACCCCCGGCCGCCTGTCCGCCAACCCGCACCGCTACGACTACCTGCACTTCATCGAGATCCACGACGACGGAACGGTGGAGATGCTCGCGGGCGGAGGCCAGGCGCTTCGACGTCGGATCATCGGACGGCTCGACGTGCTCGAGGCCACCGACGATCGCGCCCGGGTTCGCTTCTCCGAGCTGCTGGACACCGACCCCTACGAACGAAGCCCCGAGCGCAAGCCCCTCGACGACCTCGAGCTCGACGTGATCGTCGAGCTGGGCCCCTTTGCGCTGCCCTGTGAGGTGGTGTGGAACGTGAAGGAACACGAGCGCCCGTGGCTGCTGTTCGAGCATCGGCTCGCGTTCGCCCAGGATCCGCTGGCCGGGGGCCAGCCCCAGCTGCCGGACTGGCCCCCCGAGGTGCTCGAGCAGAACCCCGAGGTGCGCGAGCTCTACGACCACATGTTCCGCTCGGCCGAGGCCTCGCGGCGCTACTACCTCGGCGGCAAGGAGCTGCCACAGCGCGAGCTCATGGCCATGGGGCTGCCGTCACGAGCATTCGAGAAATGATCCGAATCCACCGGCGCGTGATGCGGGTCAGAGGGCCCGATGACGCTCCGCGCCCGTCTACTCGGTCTAGCCCTCGTCGCCGCCTGTGGCCCCTCCAAGGGGACGTCGACCCCCCCGCCCCCCCTCGAGACCACGGCTGCCGACACCGCCCAGGCCAGCGAGGCCGAGTCGCCGAGCGCGGACCCCCCTGCGCTCGATGATGCCGCTCGCCACGCGACGGTCGAGGGCGTCGCCAATGCGCTCGAGGACTACGTGTTCGCCGACGTGGCGGCCGCGATGCAGGCCCGCATCCGGGCCGAGCGCGACGCGGGCCACTACGACGCGCTGACCGACGGCAAGCAGCTCGCAAGCCGGCTCACCGACGACCTGCGCGACGTCAGCCACGACAAGCACCTGGGCATCCACTACTCCGTCGAGGTGCTCCCGCCCGAGCCGGAGAGCGACCAGCCCACCCCCGAGCAGATCGAGCAGTATCGGGCCGAGGTCACGCGCGAGGGCTACGGCATCGCGAGCGTCGAGGTCCTCGAGGGCAACATCGGCTACGTCGACGTGCGGCTGTTCCACCCCGTCGAGCTGGTCGAGGACGGGATCACCGAGGCCATGACCAAGGTCGCCGACACCAAGGCGCTGATCGTCGACCTGCGCCACAACCATGGCGGCGATCCGGCCACGGTGGCGTTCATGTGCAGCTACCTGTTCGGCAAGAAGAAGGTGCACCTGAACGACCTCTACTACCGCCACCGCAACGAGACGACCGAGTACTGGACCAACCCCTCCGTCCCCGGCAAGCACTTCGGCAAGGACAAGCCGGTGTACGTGCTCATCAGCGGCGAGACGTTCTCGGGCGGCGAGGAGTTCGCCAACAACCTGCGCGAGCTGAAGCGTGCCACGCTGATCGGCGAGACCACCGGCGGCGGCGCGCACCCCGTGGACGGCACGCGCGTCGACGACCACTTCGTGGCCATCGTGCCGGTGGGGCGAGCGATCAACCCGATCACCAAGACCAACTGGGAGGGCACGGGCGTGCAGCCGCACGTGGCCGTGCCCGCCAGCGAAGCGCTCGACCGCGCCAAGGAGCTGATCGCGGCCAAGCGGTAGCGGGCGAGCTCAGCCGCACTTGCTCTCGCACCCGTCGAGGCACTCGAGGTACTCGTCGTTGCCCCACGCGTTGGGGTCGTAGCCGCACACGTCTTCTTCGCAGCGCTTCATGCACTCCTCGGGGTTGCGGCTGCCCTTGCCCTTGCCAGCGCAGGCCGGAGCCAGCGCCAGCACGAAGCCGGCGAGCAGGCCGAGACCAGCCATCACCGCGGGGTGTCGCATCGAGTGCCTTGCCATGCGCGCAATCGTAGCAGGCATCAGTCGTCCTCGATCACTCCGGCCACGACCGCCGCTCCGTCGCGCTCGGGGTCGTCCACGGCCACGATCTCGAGCTCGGACTCGCCTCCGCTCTCGGGCTCGCCCGTGGCGTCTTCCGCCTCGACCACCGCCTCGTCCTCGGAGCGATCGCGCGTGGCCTTGATGATGAGGTAGCGCAACTCCTTGTCCGGCGCCTCGTTGGTCAGCTCGAGCGCCGAGCCGAGCGGCAGGTACACCACCGCACCGGGCCCGAACGGCTGCGGCTTGCCGTCGACCCGCGCCTCGCCGTAGCCGGTCAGGCCCACCACGATCTCGTCGTACTCCTGCTGCACGTGGCGCCCCACGTGGCCCTTCTCCTCGAGCACGCACGAGAGCACCGCGGTGAAGGGCGGAGCCGCGCGTCCCCGCAGCAGGTCCCACACCAACACGCGGCCATGGCCACCGAAGAGGGACTCGCGAACGAAGGGGGGACCGTGGCCGATCTGCATGGAGATCGATCAATACCAAACCCACGGCGCGCCGGCGCGGTAGACTCCCGGGCGCCCCATGGTCCTCGTGCTCACCAACCACGGCCAGCGATCGTTGGCCCATCGAAGCCAGCCCCGGATCCATGCTCGTCTGCATGTGTCCGTCTCCCTCGCGCTCGCCCTGCTCGCCGGCTGCCAGGGCAACCCCGTGCAAGGCGACGCCACCCAGGGCTCGAGCACCGACCCGAGCCCCACGAGCACGACCGATCCGCCCGTGACCGATCCGCCCCCCACCAGCACGACGGCCCCCACCTCGACCGGCGAGTTCCCCCAGGACACCGGCTCGAGCACGATCGAGGGCACGGACTCCAGCACGGTGGGAGCCACGCTCGACACCGGCTCGAGCGGCACCGACGGCACCGAGACCAACGGGCCCGACGAGTGCGGCTTCGTCGAGTCGTTCGATGGCCTCCCGAACGGCAGCGCCTGGCCTGCGCCATGGACCTCGGTGGGCGGCGTGCTGCTCGCCGACGTACAGGGCGGCCGTGGCCGCTTGCTGCCCGTCACCTCCGACTACTCGCTGGCGCGCATGTTCGCGCCGCTGGCGTGTGCCGACGTCGAGGGCACGTTCACGTTCGAGATGTCCGATCCCCAGACCCAGGGTGTGGGCTTCTACCTGCGCCAGAACGCCGGGTTCCTCACCGACACCGCGCCTCCGGGCGAGGGCTATGCCTCGTTCTCACAGGCGTTCACGCCTCCCCACGGGATCAGCGTGTGGCGCGAGGTCGACGGTGAGGAGATGATCCTGTCCCAGTATGCGCCAAACCCGATCGCGGCCGGCATGGTGTATGCCGTGCGGTTTAGGGTCACCCAGCTCGATGCCACGACCACCCGGCTCCAGACCCGCATCTGGCCGGCGGGAAGCGCCGAGCCCGGCAGCTGGGACGTCGACGTCACCGACGACACTCCGAGTCTCCAGGACCAGCCAGGAGGGCTGGCGATCGACGCGTGGTCGCAGCACATCGCCGGAATCCCTTCGGATCTGTTCGTCGACGACATCGTCGTGACCTCCGCTCCCTAGACCAAGGGCCCGGTGCCACGCGCGGGAATGCCCCCTCGTCTCGTCGCAGACCTGATATCTTCGGGCCATGATGCGCCGACGCTCCAGGACGGGATGGTTGGGATGGTTGGGATGGTCGGGGTGGCTCGGAGCCGCCGCAGCGACCGCGATGCTCGGGCCCACGCCGGCCCACGCCGTGATCCCCTACGACGCCCAGCTCACCCCTGGCGCGCTGCGGGGCATCGCCCACACACCCGGTGATCCGTGGATCTACGGCTACTGGGAGTACCTACCGGCGGCGTTCAACCCGGCGGCCGGACAGGAGTGGCCGCTGGTCGTGTTCCTGCCCGGCATCGGCGAGTACGACGACGTCTCGTCGTGCCCCGGAGGCGTCGACGTGTGCACCGCCGGGGCCTGCGGCAACGATGGTCTGTGTCGCAACCTCACCTGGGGCCCCCAGCAGCTGATCCGCAACGGGGACTGGGACGACGTCCTGCGCCCGTTCATCGTGATCTCGCCGCAGCACCCGGTGCCGCCGGGCTCGCAGACGCCCTGGAACATCGCCACGCTCGACGACTTCATCCAGTTCATCGTCGACGAGTACCCGGTGGATCCACGGCGGCTCTACCTCATCGGGATGAGCCAGGGTGGACGCGCGGTGCTCCAGTACACGCGGGACAACCCGCGTCGGTTCGCCGCGGTGGCGCCCACCCCGGGCGGAGCGGTCGAGGAGTCCGACACCTCCTGCTACTTCCAGGACACCGCGCTGTGGGTGTTCCACGGCGAGGACGATGCCGACGGCAACCTGGGGCCCGGCGTGTTCGCCCCCTGCAACATGGTCGGCGTGGCGTACCAGTACGATCACCCCGACGTCTACGTCGGATCGGCACAGTGCCAGTCGATCGTCGGTCAGCCACGGCCTCCCGGGCGCTTGACCATGTACCACAACGTGGCGCACTTCTCGTGGATCCAGACCGTCGACCCCATCGGCTCGGGCTTCCCCGCGAGCGAGTGGCTCGCCGACGAGGGCTGCGGCGTCCCGGCGACGTTTCGAGCGTACAGCGCGGCGCTCGATCCCGACGGCGTGTACTCGTGGTTCCTGTCGCTCGACCGTCCCGACGTGGCGGCGCCGGACGACCTCGTGGTCGACCAGCCGTCGACGTCGCTGATGGCCGTCATCACCGACGACGACACGGTGACGATCGAGTGGACGCAGACGAGCGGCCCGGCGGTGACGCTGAACGACACCGACACGGACACGCTCGACGTGTCCGACATGGTGCCGAGCGAGCAGTACGGGTTCCAGATCTACGTGGTCGATGCCGACGGCCAGTGGGATCTCGACGACGTCATCGTCACCACCGCCGACGAGTTCCCCCCGGCGGGCAGCACCGGCGACAGCGGCAGCAGCAGCGACGGGAGCACCAGCAATGGCGTCGGCGACACCACGAGCGCGATGGGCAGCACGAGCGGAGTGGGCTCGACCACCACGCCCGGCGACCCCAACAGCACCACCGGTGATGTCCTCGACGACACCGCCGGCCCGATCTCGACCTCCGGTGGGGGCAGCTCCGGCGTCGGCCCGGGCCCGGGCTCCTCGGACGACACCAGCGGCGCCCAGACCGATCCCGACCCCGGGTCCGGGTGTGGATGTCGAGCCGAGCGGCCCCGGGGCCACGACCTCGCTCCGTGGGGCGCCTGGGCCATGGTGGTGCTGGCCGCCGTCCGCCGACGCCAGCGGCTCACCGCGGCCCGACGTCCACGCGCCACGCCCCGCCACCCTCGTCGTGCAGGGTGATCGAGACCGGCAGCCACCGCTGCACGAGCTCCGCGTTGGTCCGCGTGTGGAGTGAGGGCTCCATCGTCCGAAAGCTCCCGCCGCCGGCCAGCGCCAGCGGAACGAGCAACTGATCGGCGAGGTGCTCGCACACGGGAACGCCGGCCGCGATGAAGCGCTCGGCCTCCTCCACCGTGCGCACCGCCACCTCCTCGGCCGACACGCCCTTCTCGCCGAAGCCCGTGACCAAGGTGGTGCCCCCGTCGTGCCGCAGCTCGAGCATGAGCACGTTGCCGGGACCCAGGCTGCTCACGCGCTCGGTCTTCAACCACTGTCGCGACCAGCCCAGGCGCGCATGCACCACCTCGAGCTCGCGACGGGCGATCGAGACCGGCAAGCTCGAGACCTGCGCGCGTGCGAAGGTCTCGGCGATCGCTCCCCGCTGCAGGCGCTCGAGCGGTCGCAGCGGGTGCCCGCCGTCGATCTCGACCACCAGCTCGCCCCCGCCCGCCGGGTAGAACCCCGCCCGCCGCAGCTCCACCTGCACGTGCGCGCCCATGGCGTGCAAGAGCGGCAGCAGGCAGCGCTCCACGAAGTCGAACGGCGGCGCCATCGGGTTGTGGGTGCCACCCTCGAGCGTCAAGCGGGAGCGCCCCGGCGCGAGCAGCAGCGGCCACAGCACCGTCTGCAGCACCAGCATGGTGCTGCCCGCGCTGCCCACCGCGAACCCGTAGTCACCCGCCCGCACCGGGCCCGGCGCGAACCGGAGCTCGGGCGAGCGGAGCGCGTCACCCTCGACCGTCGCCCCGCTGACCTCGGCCGCCGCTCGCACGGCGGTCAGGTGCTGCCGCAAGAGCCCCGGCTTGCGCCGTCGGGCGCGAATGCGGTGGATGTGAAACGGTCGCCCGGTGACGAGCGAGAGGGCGAGGGAGGAGCGGAGCACCTGACCTCCCCCCTCGCCCTGGGCACCGTCGACCGTCAGGGGCTCGCGATCCTCGTGCCCGTCCATCGCGCTACCCCTTCACGCACACGACCTGTCGCAAGGTGTGCACCACCTCGACCAGGTCGGCCTGCGCGGCCATCACGTCATCGATGCTCTTGTAGGCGCCGGGGGTCTCGTCGATCACCGACTCGTCCTTGCGGCACTCGATGCCCTCGGTGGCCTTGATGTGGTCCTCGACCGTGAAGCGCTTCTTGGCCTCGGTGCGCGACATGCTGCGCCCCGCGCCGTGGCTGCACGAGCAGAAGCTCTCGGGGTTGCCCTTGCCGCGCACGATGTACGAGCGGGTTCCCATGCTGCCCGGGATGATCCCCAGCTCGTCCTTCCCCGCTCGAACCGCGCCCTTGCGGGTCACCCACACGTCGGCCCCGTAGTGACGCTCGCGGGCCACGTAGTTGTGGTGGCAGTTCACCGCCGAGATCCCCGCCGTGAACGGAGGCAGGTCGCGGACCTGCTGCAGTGCCCGCAGCACGGCCTCCATCATCAGCTCGCGGTTGATCCGCGCGAAGTCCTGGGCCCAGGTGACCGCCTCGCAGTAGTCCGCGAAGTGCTCGGTCCCCTCGGGGAAGTAGGCCAGGTTGACGTCGGGCAGGTTGATGAACCAGCGCTTCATGTCCTCCTTGGCCAGCGCGATGAAGTAGCTGCCGATGCGGTTGCCCACCCCGCGCGAGCCGCTGTGCAGCATCACCCACACGCGGTCCTGCTCGTCGAGGCACAGCTCGATGAAGTGGTTGCCGGTCCCGAGGGTCCCGAGGTGAGCGACGTTGTTGCTCCGAGCGATCGCGGGGTGCTTGTCGGCGATCACGTCGAAGCGCGCCGACAACTGCTGGGTCCACGCCTCGCCGACCACCGACGGCGGGACTCCCCAGGCTCCCCTATCATGACCACGGCCGCGCCGGCTCACGTGGCTGCTGCGCCCGTGGGGCACGGCCGCCTCGATCGCCGCGCGCACGTGACCGAGCCCGTCGGGCAGGTGCTCGGCGCGGAGCGAGGTCTGCACCGCCATCATCCCGCAGCCGAGGTCCACGCCCACCGCCGCGGGGATCACCGCCCCCTTGGTGGGGATCACGCTACCGACGGTCGCGCCCACGCCCACGTGCACGTCGGGCATCGCGGCCACCCAGCGGTGGATGAAGGGCAGCTTGGCCACGTTCGAGAGCTGCCGCAGCGCCGCATCCTCCACCGGCACCCCGCGGGTCCAGTGCTTGACGGGAACGCCCCCGTCCTCGTTGGTCACCTGGTAGAGGTTGGGATCGAGCGTGGTCATGGTCGTGGTCTCCATCATCGGCTCCTTCGGTCCGTGGGACGAGCCCGGAATGAGCAGGTGGCGTTCCAGCACGGAACCACAGTGATTTCGGGCCCTTGGGGGCATCACCCGGGCTCGGTCGTATCCATGTGACGCGCTGATTTATCCATACTGATAAGCTTGGCCATGGCCCGTACGCGCGAGCCCAAGCCCGTCGTGGTCCTCGGTCTGGTCGGCTCGACCCTCGACGCCGGCGTCGGGCCCAAGCGCTGGGGGCGATGGCGCCCCACCGTGGATCTGTGCCGCCACGAGGACCTGCTGGTCAGCCGCTTCGAACTGCTGCACCAGCCTCACTGGACCGACCTCGCCCGCACCCTCGCCGAGGACATCGTCCAGGTCTCGCCCGAGACCGAGGTGCGCCCGAGCGTCATCGAGATGAAGGACCCCTGGGACTTCGAGGAGGTCTACGCCGCTCTGCTCGACTTCGTTCGGGCCCAGCGCTTTCGCCCCGAGGCCGAGGACTACCTCGTGCACATCACCACGGGCACTCACGTGGCGCAGATCTGCTGGTTCCTGCTCACCGAGTCGCGCGAGCTGCCCGCGCGCCTCTTGCAGACCTCGCCCCCGGGCGGGCGCACCAAGGGCGGGGATCCGGGTCTTCACCGCATCATCGACCTCGATCTCTCCAAGTACGATCAGATCGCCTCGCGCTTTCGGCAGGATCAGCGCGAGGGCCTGTCGTTCCTCAAGGCGGGCATCGACACCAAGAACCGGGCGTTCAACGAGCTCATCGCGCGCGTGGAGCAGGTGGCGATCCGCTCGCGCTCGCCGGTGCTGCTGACCGGGCCCACCGGCGCGGGCAAGACCCGGCTGGCGCGGCGGATCTACGAGCTCAAGCGCCAGCGCAAGCAGGTCTCGAGCACCGGCCGCTTCATGGAGATCAACTGCGCCACCCTGCGCGGCGACCAGGCCATGTCGATGCTGTTCGGCCACGCCAAGGGCGCGTTCACGGGCGCGGTCAAGGACCGCCCGGGGGTGCTCGCGAGTGCCAACGGCGGGGTGCTGTTCCTCGACGAGATCGGAGAGCTCGGGCTCGACGAGCAGGCCATGCTGCTGCGCGCGATCGAGGACAAGCGCTTCTTGCCGGTGGGCAGCGACCACGAGGTGGAGAGCGACTTCCAGCTGATCGCGGGCACCAACCGCGATCTCGGCCGGCGTGTCCGCGAGGGCCGCTTTCGCGAGGATCTGCTGGCGCGGATCGATCTGTGGACCTTCGAGCTGCCCGGGCTGCGCGAGCGACCCGAGGACATCCCGCCCAACCTCGAGTACGAGCTGCAGCGCTACGCCGCCCGCGAGAACGCCCGCGTGACCTTCAGCCGCGAGGCTCAGACGGCGTTCCTGCGCTTTGCCACCTCGCCCGCGGCCACCTGGGCGGGGAACTTCCGCGACTTCTCGGCCGCAGTCGAGCGCATGGCCACGCTGGCGCCCGGCGGTCGCATCACGGCCAAGGGGGTCGCGGAGGAGACCGAGCGACTGCGTCGCGCCTGGGGCCGCGGCGAGGACGTCGATCTGGATCGCGGCCTCATCGTGAGCGTGCTCGGCGAGCAGGCCTACGAGGATCTCGACCTGTTCGACCGGGTGCAGCTGGCCGCGGTGCTGCGGGTCTGCAAGGGCAGCCGCAGCCTCAGCGAGGCCGGGCGTACGCTGTTCGCCGCGTCGCGACGCGCTCGAACCTCGGTCAACGATGCGGATCGCCTGCGCAAGTACCTGGCCAAGCACGGGCTGCACTGGCAGGACCTCCACGGGGACGGCGCGGCGAGCTGAGTCGGCGCAAGGCGAACCCGGACCCGGATCATGGGCCGGCCATCTCTTGCCGACCTCGAGCAACGTGGCGAGGTCGGCGATGCGCTGGAAACGAGGTGGCGTCTGCATGCTCGCGGAAGCACTGGCATCCTCGATGCGACGGGGTATGAGGAGGATCGAGTGGATTCCGAGACGAGCACCGAGCGCAGCCCGCGAATGAAGGACCCCGCTTCGACCCTCTTTGCTGGACCAGGACCGGTCAGGGCTGCCTGCCGCGAGATCGACTGGACGCGAACGCCTCTGGGCGCGGTGGATCGCTGGCCCGCGAGCCTGCAGACGGCGGTACGGCTGTGCCTCGATTCACCGACCGCGATGTGCGTGTGGGCCGGGCCCGAGCTGGTGCTCATCTTCAACGAGGGCTATTCGCGCACGCTTGGCCCGGACCGACATCCCTGGGCGCTCGGTCGCCCGGGCCGGGAGGTCTGGAACGCGTTCTGGGACTGGCTGGGGCCGGTGCTCGAGGGCGTCATCCAGCGAGGGAAGCCCTTCTACCACGAGGACCACAGGGTGGTGATCCATCGTGGAGGCAAGGCCGCCGAGGCGTGCTTCACCTACTCCCACACGCCCATCCGGGAGCCGGATGGCCGCATCGTCGGCTCGCTCAACGTCGTTCAGGAGACCACGGAGCGAGTCGGCCTCGAGGACGCCCTGCGCCAGAGCGAGGAGCGCCAGGCCTTCCTGCTCGAGCTCAGCGATGCTCTCAGGCCGCTCGGCGATCCGGCCGAGATCCAGAACGTGGCCATGCGCGTGCTCGGGCGACGTCTCGGCATCGCCCGTGCGCACTACTACGAGGCCGATCCAAGCGGGCAGTACGTCGAGTCGTTGGGTGGCCATGCGGACGGCACGCCGCCGGCGGTCGGGCGCTTCCGGCTGGATGACTTCGGAACCCATCTCGCCAAGACCTATCGCGTCGGGCGCACGATGGTGGTCCACGACATCGGTGCCGACCACCGCTTGAACGAGGCCGAGCGACGGGCCTACGAGCCGTTCACCACGCGCGCCTTCGTGGGCGTTCCGCTCGTCAAGAACGGGCAGTTGGTGGTCGTGCTCGTGGTCGATCACGACCGCCCGCGCGAGTGGTCGAGCGAGGACGTCGCGCTCATCGAAGAGGTCGCGGATCGCACGTGGGCGGCGGTCGAGCGGGCGCGCGCCGAGGCGGCGCTGCGTGAGAGCGAGCAACGCTTTCGCGCCCTCACCGCGGCCACCAGCGACGTGATCTATCAAATGAGCCCCGACTGGACGGTGATGCGGCAGCTCGAGGGGCGCCAGTTCATCCCCGACACCCGCAAGCCCCGCCAGAGCTGGCTGCAGACCTACATCCCCAAGCCCGCACAGCCCCGGGTCACCCAGTCGATCGACCAGGCGATCGAGACCTGCTCGGTGTTCGAACTCGAGCACCGCGTGGTTCGGGTCGACGGTACGGTCGGCTGGACCCACTCCCGCGCGATCCCCATCGTCGACGACGGCGGCGAGATCACCGCGTGGTTCGGTGCCGCCAGCGACATCACGGACCGCAAGCAGGCCGAGCAAGACCTCGCCAAGGCGAAGGAGTACGCCGAGCGCATCGTCGAGACCCTGCACGAGCCGCTGCTGGTGCTCCACGCGGACCTGACGGTCAAGAGCGCCAATCCGGCGTTCTTCGAGCACTTCGCGGTGGCGCCACTGGAAACGATCGGCTGCAAGATCTACGACCTCGGCAACGGGCAATGGAACATCTCCGCCCTGCGGAAGCTGCTCGAGGACGTGCCCGACAGCAACGCCTTCCACGACTTCGAGGTTCGACACGACTTCGAGAGCATCGGCGAGCGGATCATGCTGCTCAACGCGCGCAAGCTCGACGACGCGCAGATCCTCCTGGGCATCCGCGACATCACGGCACACCAGACGGCCGTCGAGAAGCTTCGCCAGAGTGAAGAAAAGTACCGCTCGCTGTTCGAGTCCATCGACGAGGGCTTCTGCATCATCGAGGTGCTGTTCGACGAGCGCGACGAGCCGGTCGACTATCTCTTCCTCGAGGTCAACCCGGCGTTCGAGCGACACACCGGCTTGGTCGACGCCGCCGACAAGCGCATGCGCCAACTCGCTCCCGGGCACGAAGAGCACTGGTTCGAGACCTACGGCCGCATCGTCCTGACCGGTGAGCCGAGGCGCTTCGAGAGTCGCGCCGCGGAGCTCCAGCGCTGGTACGACGTCTACGCATGGCGTCATGGTCCGCCACGAGGCCGCCAGGTCGCCATCCTCTTCGCCGACATCACCGAGCGCAAGGAGACCGAGCTTGCGCTCGCAGAGGCCAACGAGCGGCTGCTCGAGTCGGACCGGCGCAAGGACGAGTTCCTCGCCATGCTGGGGCACGAGCTACGGAACCCGCTCGCCGCCATTCGCAACGCCGCGGAGGTCGTCAAGAGCGTCGCCCCCGGGGACGGCCTGCTGCAGCGGGCGCAGGGGGTGCTGGAGCGACAGTCCGTGCACATGACGCGGCTCATCGATGGCCTGCTCGAGGTCTCCCGCATCGCACGTGGCAAGATCCGGCTGGAACGAGAGACGCTCGACCTGCGCGACGTCGTGAACACCGTCCTGCAGGATCGACACCCCGAGGCAGCAGCCCGCGGTCTGGCGCTGCTCCAGGACCCGCCCCCCGAACCGGTGTGGATCTACGCGGATCAGGTTCGCATGGTGCAGGTCATCGACAACCTGGTTGGAAACTCCATCAAGTTCACCAACGCCGGGGACAGCATCCGCGTGCTGCTTCGGATCGATGGCGACCGTGCCGACCTCCGCATCCGCGACAGCGGGGTCGGCATCCGGCCGGAGATGATCGAGAGCCTGTTCGAGCCCTTCCAGCAGGAGAGCCAAGAGATCGCGCGCTCTGCCGGTGGCCTCGGCCTCGGCCTGGCTCTGGCCAAGGGCCTCGTCGAGCTCCACGACGGCACCATCGAGGCACACAGCGAAGGCCTGGGGTTGGGCGCAGAGTTTCGGGTTCGGTTGCCGCTGACCACCTCACCTGCAAGGGGAGACCGAATGGAGACCGCCGAGGTCACCTCTCACCGCATCCTCGTCGTGGAGGACAACACCGACACGGGCCAGTCGCTGCGCGACCTGCTGGAGATGCTCGGCCACCGCGTCGAGGTGGTGGAGACCGGCTCCGATGCGCTGCGAGCCCTCTCCCAGCGAGGAGCCGACGTCGTCCTGTGCGACCTCGGCTTGCCCGGCATGAGCGGCTTCGACGTCGCGCGAGCGATCCGCAGCCACCCTTCACTGGGCGAGACACCCGTCGTTGCCTTGACCGGGTATGGCCAGCCCGAGGATCGAAGGAAGACGAAGGAAGCGGGCTTCGACGCTCACCTGGTCAAGCCGGTGGACATCGACGCGCTGAACGAGACGCTGCGCAGCCTCTGCGCCATCGATATCGATATCGATAGCGTTGGATAGAATCGCGGCATGGCCGAGAGTCTCTCGACCGGGGCTCCTCTTCCACTACATGCCCGATATCATGGAGCTTTCTCGGAGGGGTGGGACGATTGCCCGGCGCTGGCCCGCATCGTGCTCTTCCAGGGGCCATCGGCCGCCCCACCCCGGCGGCATGCAAGGACCGACCACCATGGCCCACGCCCAGCTGTTCCGATCCGCCGCCCGGCGCACCGCCCCCGCCAATGCTCGCAACGAGGCCGGCGGCAAGGCCTACGCCCGCTCGGCTCGACAGGCGCTGGCCCAGTATGCGGCCACCGGCTGCTTCGGCACCACCTTCTACGCGACCCCGATGGCCCAGCTCGACAAGGTGATCGAGCTCTGTAACCAAGTCCCCGACGACTTCATCGCGCGCACCGCCGTCTACGCGCGCCAGCGCGCGTACATGAAGGACATGCCGGCGCTGCTGCTCGCGGTGCTCGCGGGTCGCCAGGGCGACGCCCTCGACCGCGTGTTCGACCGGGTCTGCGACAACGGCAAGATGCTGCGCGGCTTCGTGCAGATCGTCCGCAGCGGCGTGACCGGCCGGCGCTCGCTGGGCACCCGCCCCAAGCGGCTGGTGACGCGGTGGCTCGAGCAGCAGACCGACGCGACCCTGTTCCGCGCCAGCGTGGGCAACGACCCCTCGCTCGCCGACGTGATCAAGATGGTGCACCCCACCCCGAGCACCGCGAGCCGTCGCGCGCTCTTCGGCTACCTCGTGGGGCGCCCCTACGATCCTCAGGCCCTGCCCGAGCTCGTGAAGGCCTACGAAGCCTACAAGGCCGACCAGACCCAGGATCTCCCCAACGTTCCGTTCCAGATGCTGACCAGCCTGCCGCTCGACACCAAGGCGTGGCGCCAGATCGCCCGCAGTGCCAAGTGGCAGATGACGCGCATGAACCTCGCCACGTTCGCACGACACGGCGTGTTCGAGGACCGTGCGCTCACCAAGCAGATCGCGGCTCGCCTGTCCGACCGCGAGGAGATCCGCCAGGCCAAGGCGTTCCCCTACCAGCTCATGGTCGCCCATGCGCACGCGGGCAAGGACCTCCCCCACGAGCTGCGCGAGGCCCTGCACGACGCAATGGAGCACGCGGTGTCCAACGTGCCCCGCATCAACGGCCACGTGTACGTGCTGCCCGACGTCTCGGGCTCGATGCACTCGCCGGTCACCGGCCACCGCAAGGGTGGCACCTCGGCCGTGCGCTGCGTCGACGTGGCCGCCCTGGTGGCGGCGGCGATCCTGCGAAGCAACCGTCAGGCCACCGTGATGCCGTTCCACGACCGCGTGCAGCCGTGCGCGATCGAGCCCCGCGACAGCATCCTGACCAACGCCAAGCGGCTCGCCTCGCTGCCCAGCGGGGGCACCGATTGCAGCGCGCCCCTGCGCGAGCTCAACCGGCGCAAGGCCAAGGGAAACCTCGTGATCTTCGTGTCCGACAACCAGTCGTGGATCGACCGCGACCGCGGCTGGAACTCCGGTACCGCCGTGCTCACGCAGTGGGACGAGTACCGCCGGCTCAACCCCAAGGCCAAGCTGGTGTGCATCGACGTGCAGCCCAGCCCGACGATCCAGGCCCCCGACCGGGCCGACATCCTCAACGTGGGCGGCTTCTCCGACGCGGTGTTCACCATGATCGACGCCTTCGTTCACGACCGCATGCACCCCGACCACTGGGTGCACGAGATCGAGCGCATCTCGATCTGACGACCCGACCTCTGGCTGCGAATGCAGGCGAGACTACATCTTGGTAACGATCACGTCCCGTCGACTCCTCGTCGCAGCCACCTTTCTCCCCCACCCCCTCCACGACACGATCTTCGACCGCGAATGCAGTGAGGACTACATCGCTTCAGACGACGGGATCCCGGTTCGAATCCGGGCCGGTCCACCACTCACGGGCCGGTAGCTCAACGGTAGAGCACGAAAACGTCTTCACATCCCTCGTCGCGGTCACCTTTCTTCCTTGCAAGCCCCTCCATCACGTCGCTCATGGCACCGCCATCGTGCGCTCGAGCCGAGCGCCCACCCGCACGCGTACGCTGGCCGCTCCCGGGGGCGCCACGAAGTCCGTGGCGGTGATCGTGAGCAGCACCTGCCCGGAGGCATCGAGCGCGGTCCACTCTCGCAGCGGCTCCCCCTCGTCGAAGCCCTCGGCGGGGGCCCGCCACACGCCGTCGTCGCCCGGCTCGAGCGTGGCCTGGAACTGCGGTCGCTCGCCCTCGCCTCCGTCCATCGCCATCCCGAAGAACTCCTCGTCGACCGGATCGAAGCGGAAGTCACAGTGCACGTGGGTGGTGTACTCCACCAGCATCCCGCCGTGCGACGTGCAGGCGTTCTCGAGCGTCCCCAGGCCGACCTCGAGGGGATTGAGGTCGTAGGCGTCGCCATACATGTGCCGCGAGTAGGTGGCCGACCCGGGCACGCTGGCGTTGTAAGCGGGCGAGCGGTAGCCCGAGTTGACCCCCAGCGCGCCGACCTGATCGCGCAGCGCCTGCAGCGACACGATCGCGTGGACCTGCACCACCGCGTAGCGCCCCTTGTCGGCCTGGGCGATCTCGCCGAGCTGGAAATTGGGCGCGAGGTAGGTGGCGGGATCGAGCTCCTCGAGATCGAGCAGCGCGACCGGCGAGCGGTAGTTGGGGTCGCCCATGTAGGGCGGCGGATACTCGTAGCCCGCGGGCAGCGGGGCGAATTCGTGGATCGGCAGGCAGGTGCTGAAGTCGCCCGACTGCCCGGGGTAGCAGACCACATTGCCCATGGGAGGCGGTGGCTCGTCGCCCGTGGTCTCGTCGCCACCGTCCGAGCTCCCACCGTCGCTGCACTCACAGGGATAGTAGCCGTCGCCCTCGGGGTTGCACACGTGCATTCCCATCGAGCCGTCGGGGCACTCGCAGGCGATCGTCTCGCCGGGCGTGCATCCGGGGATCGTCCCGGACGTTCCGCCGCCGGTGGTCTCGTCGGCCGAGCCGGTCGAGGCCTCTTCGTCGCCGCCGGTCGAGGCCGCGTCGGTGTCGTCCGCCAGCGGATCCCAGGCCGACGTGCCCCCGTCGCCACCTCCAGCGCAGGCGCCGAGCCAGAGGCTCAGCATCATCGTCGTCATCGTTGGTCGCAAGGCCATCCTCGTGCGCGCGTCGAGCTCCACGCCTGCAAGCGTAGCGCGACGCCGCACCAGCAACCGCCGCATCGCAGCCCCCGAGGCCGGCCAAACGACTTCGCCGGGGGTCTCCCCGGTGGGGTGGATGGCCCTGCGTACAGCGTTCGATCCATGGATCACCGCGCCGGCGATTTCCGAGGCCTGCGATACTCGAAGAATTTCGGGAGACGCCCTGTCGCATCGAGCGACGCAGACGGTACAAGCCACCCCATGAGCGCCCAGCCGGGAATCCTCGACGACGTCCCCCTCGTCGCGCGCCACTTGTTCTTTCGTCGGCGCCCGGGCTGCGATCCCTCGGCAGCGCTGGCCGCCCTGGCCTCACGGGAGCTCGGGGGAGACGTCGTCGGGCTCGGCTCGTCGGTCGTGCGCGAGCACGCGGGCAAGGTGCCCGGGCTGCGCGAACACCCCTGCCTCACCGGACCTGGCCTCGCGGTCCCCTCCACGCCCTGGGCGCTGTGGGTGTGGATGCGTGGGGACGATCGCGGCAAGTTGCTCCACCGCGGCCGCGAGCTCACTCGCATCGTCGCCGAGGGCTTTGCGCTCGACCGCATCCTCGACACCTTCCGCTACGCCGAAGGCCGGGATCTGACGGGCTATGTCGATGGCACCGAGAATCCCACGGGCGACGATGCCCTGGCCGCCGCGTTCCTGAAGGGGGCCGGCCCCGGCCTGGATGGCTCGAGCTTCGTTGCGCTGCAAGCCTGGCGCCACGATCTCGATCGCTTCGGCGCCATGACCCCTCGCCAGCGCGACCACGTCATCGGACGCCGCCACGAAGACGACGAGGAGCTCGAGGACGCCCCCGCGTCGGCTCACGTCAAGCGCACCGCTCAGGAGAGCTTCGAGCCCGAGGCGTTCGTGCTGCGGCGCTCGATGCCGTGGGCCGAGTCCGGCGGAGAGGGCCTGCTGTTCGCGGCCTTTGGGCGCTCGCTCGACGCCTTCGAGGCCCAGCTGCGCCGCATGCTCGGACACGACGACGGGATCGTCGACGCGCTGTTCGGCTTCACCCGCCCCGAGACCGGCAGCTACTTCTGGTGCCCACCGCTCGCCGCAGGCCGCCTCGACCTGTCGGCGCTCGGGGCATGGTCGCGATGAGCGTCAGTTCCGCGACAGCTGGTAGACGTGCACCTCGTAGGGCGCGAACTCGTCGATGAGCGCGTCACTCACGAGCGTCACCGTCCGTGCCTCTGCGAAGACGCTCGCGTCTCCGGTGATGCCACCGAGCTGCAGGTGACCGGTGACCGCCGAGCCCGACGTGTTGAGCACGAACACCCAGGCCTCGCTCGCGGTCACTCGCCACGTTGCCTCGAGCGGCGCGTCGGGAGCCACCGTGACGGAGCCGGGATCGATCGCGGTCTGCAGCAGCGGGCCGAGCTCGGCGAGCAGATCGTGCTGCACGACCATCTCGGCCTTGACGGCGGGCTCGGTGTTGTCGAACTCGAAGGGGTTGAAGGCCTCGGGGAAGTAGAAGACCCCGCGCGCGCCGTGGATGATCGCGTGCCATAGCTGGGCGCGGTATTCATCGGGCGTGGGGCCGCGCGTGCCAGTACCCGGGAACCCAAGGCGTTGATCGCTGACCTCGATGATCGCGAAGAGCGGCTTGTCGGTCCAGTCACGGAGCCGATCCAGCGCTTGCCCCACGACGGTGACGTCCTCGCGAAGCGTCTCGTAGGGCAGCCACCCGCTCACCGGGTAGATGTCCTGGCTGACCCAGTCGGTCGAGTCGATGAGCCGCGGGTAGCACTGGTCGTTGTCGGGGTAGCAGTACTCGACCGGCGGCTGGTCGCCGGGTCCGTTGCAGTAGTCGCACGACGCAGAGAGCAGGATGTTGGGGCCGGAGAGGTTGACGAAGATCTTGCGCGAGGGATCGAGCGCCTTCCACTGGGCATGGCGGGCCTCGACGAGATCGACGCAGTTGCCCCCACACGGGACGTTGTTGCCCTCGACGTCGGGCTCGTCGGGCAACAACCAGGCCAGGAGATCGGTGCGTCCCAGATCTGCAGTTCCATCGCCGAGCGGCTTGCGGATCACCGCCAGGCCGAGGCTCTGCGCCTGCAGGTCCCACTCGGCCACCGTGGACCCCCCTGGCACGCTGAGCATGGTGTTGCAGCCGAGGTTGGCCCAGCCCTGCATGTCGTAGGGCGGCACGGCAAACACCCCGATCGGAAAGAAGCCGTCCAGGAATGCGCCAGGCTCGGGCCCGGGCGGCGGAGCCTGACCCGTGTCACCGGACTCGTCCGTGCCCGAGCCGCCGTTGCTGATGGTGCTCGGATCGCCCGGCCCTGCGCCGGTCGTGCCGCCGTCGCTGATCGAGCCTGGATCGCCGGGCATGGCACCGGTCGTGTCAGCGCCGCTCATGGAGCCCGGGTCGCCCGGCATGGCGCCGGCCGTGCCACTGCCGCTCGTGGCACCGCCGGTCGAGCCGGCGTCTGGCTCGTCGCATGCGGCACACGGTAGTGCGCACGACAGGAGGACGATCGTCAAGCGTCGCGAGACTCTGGTGATCTCGCATGAATGGTCGGGGATCGATTCCACGATTGCGAACTAGCACGTCACCAAGCGGCGGATCGAGCGTTCAACGCCATGCGTTCGATTTGGGCCATGACCGCAGATCGAGCAACGATCGATACATGATCGACTCTTGCATCTCACTCGATCGAGTACACGTTCGTCGAAGTCACGGTGAGTTGGTCATCGATCCCCGACCGGACGATCCATCTCTGCCATACTCGAGTCGACTCGACTCGCGCTCGCGCAACCGCGGTTCGAGCGGCCGTCCTCTCGACCCCGCCCCCATCGCGCGGTCGCCCCCGTCGACGCCACCGCCTCGTCGCGCCGGGCCGGTGCCCCCCTCGGGCTCGGCCGGCTCGGAGCACGCCCCGCCCCGTGCGATCCGTCGACGCTCGTCGCTTGGGCCGGCGCATGCACCCCACCGCAGCGCGGCTCCCGACGGCATCAGGGGCGGCCAGGGATGCCCGTACGAGACTCACCGCGAACGACGCTCGCGGGCCCGAGGCCGCGCCGCGGGCCTCCCTTTGCGACGATCGCTCGGATCTGCAACGGTATCGCTCGATGCGCGACGTCCGACGGGCGATCCTGGCCACGGCGTTCCTCCTCGCCACCGCGTGCGGCGACGACGGAGCCGAGAATCCCTTCGATCTGCCCGCGACCGAGACCAGCACGGCCTCGGGCTCGGGCTCGACGATCCCTTCGCCGTCGACTGGCTCCGCCACCGCCGACACCACGGTGGACACCACCGCCACCTCCGACGGGCCATTGCTGGACGTGGGCATCCCCGACGTGGGTACCGCCAGCTGCGAGGTGACCGACGACGGAAGCGGCGTGGTGCCGTGCATCGACAGCGCGCCCCCCGACAGCTTCGAGCCCGACGTGCAGTGGCAGTGGCAGGGCGTGGACGGGATGGATCAGATCATCACGATCCCGCTGGTCGCCAACCTCACCGACGACGACGGCAACGGCACCATCGACCTGTGCGACACGCCCGACGTGGTGGTGCAGCCGTTCTCCAACTACGCCAACTTCCTGGGCGCGATCGTGGTGCTCGACGGGGCGACGGGGCAGGTGCACTGGAGCAGCGACCCCATCATCGACGCCTCGTTCACGCCCGCGCTCGGCGACATCGACGGCGACGGGCTGCCCGAGATCATCGCCGTACGCCACGGGGTGCAGTACCTGGTGGCGTTCGAGCACGACGGCACGCAGAAGTGGCAGAGCGACCAGCCCTGGCCCGACTTCGGCTACTCGGCGCTGGCGCTGGCCGACCTCGACGGCGACGACGAGGTCGAGATCCTGGCCGACGTCTACGTGTATGGCTCGGGCGGGCTGCGGGAGCTCCAGCTCTCCGAGACCACGATCACCGGCTGGGGCAACGCCACCACCGCGGCCGACCTCGACGGCGACGGCGACCTCGAGATCGTGCTGGGCCGCAGCGCCTTCCACCACGACGGCACGCTCTACTACCGCAACGACTCGGTTCCCACCGGGTATCCCCAGGTGGCCAACCTCGACGGAGATCCCGAGCCCGAGGTGCTGGTGCAGACCTACGACGGCCTCACCGTGCTCGAGCACGACGGCACCATCAAGCTCGCGGCGCTACGCCCCACCGGGGTGCCCGCCGACGGGACCTCGTGGATCCGCCCGGCCACCGTGCACGACTTCGATGGTGATGGAACCGCGGGCTGGGCCACCAGCTCGGGACCGGTCTACGCCCAGTACGAGCCCAACGGGAGCCTCTCGTGGACCGCGATGGTGGAGGACGTGACGGGCAGCGCGGCGGGCACGGCCTTCGACTTCCTCGGCGACGGCGTGGCCGAGGCGATGTACGCCGACGAGTACGAGCTGTTCGTCTACGACGGCGACGGGACGCCGCTCTTGACCGTCCCGCGCAGCAGCGGCACCCTGCAGGAGTACCCCGTGGTGGCCGACGTCGACGGCGATGGCTCGGCCGAGATCCTCGTGGTCTCCAACGAGGGGTGGTTTGCCGACCAGACCGCGCCCGCGCTCCAGGTGATCCGCGACGTGCAGGACCGCTGGATCCCCGCCCGCCGGATCTGGAACCAGCACACGTACCACGTGACCAATGTGCGCGAAGACGGCACGATCCCGGCGATCGAGCCGCGACACTGGGAGCTGCTCAACACGTTTCGCACGCAGGCGCAGATCCAAGCGGGCGGTGTGTGCCAGCCCCCGGTGGGATAGGGCGGGGCGCGGCGGAATATGCGTTTGGCACGAGACTCGGGCCCCCACGCCGAAGCGTAGGGTGTTACCATGATGCCGGCCGTCACCGTTCGATGGTCCATGCCGACTGCACCTACACGCGGCGAATCGACCCCCGCCATCGCCCCCCGACATCGCCCCCCTCACCGGATCGACGAGGAGCCCCGTAGATGTCCAATGCGACAGCCTTGGTAGCGTCCGAGAGTCCCAAGGGAGCGCGGTTCTCGACCGCGTTCGACCGTCAACCAAGGATGGCTCGACTGGTTCGCCGGTTCGTGTCCGACTTCCACGACGAGCTCGTCCTGGGCTCGGTCTGCTCGGAGGGCTATGCCTCGCCCCAGGCGAGCCGGCTGTCGATGGCCGCGCACGAGCTGGTCGAGAACGCGATCACCCATGCGGCCGAGGGGGAGGCCTCGTTCTCGATCGAGATCGGCCCCGATCCGGAGGACCCCGCCCGTCGCTACCGGGTCGAGATGAAGACACGCAATCGCGCCGTTCCCGGAGACCACGAGGCCATCGATGCGCTGCTCCGGGCGCTACGGGCCGCCGCCGACCCCTTCGACGTGTTCCTCGAGCTGATGGCCAGCACGGTCAAGCGCACCGATGGCTCGGGGCTGGGGCTGGCGCGGGTCTGGGTCGAGGCGCAGATGGACCTGGCCTGCCTCGTCGACGGCGAGCAGCTCGAGATCACGGCCCGCGCGAGCATCGTGCGCGACTCGGAAGACACCGAGCGAGACCCCTCACGAGGACAGGCCCCGTCATGAACGCACCCAGATCCATTCGCCCCATCGTGTCCCAGGATCTGCTGGCCAAGGGCACGTCCGACGGCGAGGTCGTGGCGCTCGAGCTGCGGGGCACGGCCGAGCTCGGCGCCAAGGATCTGCTCGACGATCTGTTCGCCGATGCCTTCGACGTCAGCACCCGACACCGCCGGGTGGTGGTCGACCTTCGTCGGCTCGAGTACATGAACTCCTCGTCCTTCAAGAGCATGCTGACCTGGCTGGTGCGGGTGAGGGAGCTTCCCGAGTCCCAGCGCCCCAGGATTCGCTTCCTCTCCAATCCGTCCTTTCACTGGCAGCGGCGCAGCCTGCACTCGCTGGCGACCATGGGCGGAGACCTGATCGAGGTGGAGGAGAACCCGGAGACCCCCTGAGCCCGTCGCGGTCCCCTACTGATCGGTGAGGTCCTCGAGCAGCGCGTCGTCGACCGGCTCCCCGGTCAGCGTCTCGAGGAACGCGACCAGATCCTCCTTCTCCTGCGAGTCGAGGTTGAGCGGAACCATCAGCGGGTCCTTGGTGCCCTGGAAGCCATCCGCCTCGCCGCCGCGATCGTAGAAGTCCACGACCTCCGCGAGGGTCTGGTAGTGGCCCGTGTGCATGTACGGCGCGGTCATGGCCACGTTGCGCAGCCCCTTGGTCCGGAACGCGCCGCGCAGCGACTCGTCGACGGTGATGCCCTCGCTGCGGTCGATGCTGGGGTCGTCGTTGTAGGGGCCGGCCGTGGTGAAGTCCCAGCCGAGGTAGAGCCTCACGCCACCGAGACGGCCGTCCTCGCGGTCCTCGGGGAACACGTGATCGCCGAGCTGCGACACGCCGGTCACGTGGAACTCCTCGTCGGTGAAGTGGGGCCCCGCGTGGCACTCGACGCAGGCAGCCTTGCCGATGAACAGCTCGAGCCCTCGCCTGGCGCTCGCGCCGATGGCCGCGTCGTCGCCGGCCACGAAGCGGTCGAACGGGGTCTCCCCGGTGACCAACCGCCGCTGGTAGGCCGCGAGCGCCTTGCCGAAGTTGGCGAACACGCGGTTGACGAGCTCCTGGTCCTCGGGGGTCATCGAGCTCCACGGGCTGCTGGCATCGAGCGGGGTGGCGTCACGAGGGAAGCGCGTGTCGACGTGGGGGTTGGCCGGATCGAGGTCGTCCCCCAGCGCCCAGTCGGTGAAGACCGCGTCGTACTCGTCGCGGTACTGCTCGTGGAGGAAGCGCGCGATTTCGGTGCGCGTGGTGGCCATCATGAGCTCGGGCGGGGTCAAGCTCTTGCCCCACAGGTTGTCGCCGTGACCGACCCACCCAAACCACTCGCCGTAGGCCGCCACGTTGACGAGGGTGGACGCATTGCGACCGTACCAGTCGATGCCGAGCGAGGTCTGGTTGGGCATCGAGCGGGTGTCGATGAACCACTGGCCGAGGTGGCAATCGCGGCACGCCAGCCGCCCGGCCTCGCCGACCGCTCCGAGTCCACCCGTGGAACCATCGTCGCCCACGACCAGCGGGCCGGCGTAGCGCCGATCGAAGAACAGCTTCTGCCCGAGGACGGCGGCGTCCGGATCGTCGGCGTAGCGGTTGGTGGTGTCGGGCTCGAGCGCGGGCATCGGCGAGAGCGCGCCGATGATCTCGAGCTCGGCGCGGGAGAAGTCGTCGTCGTCCGAGCAGGCACCAAGCAACAGCAACAGCAACAGCCCCCCGCGGTGCGCCTTCCTGGGCACCGAGGCCCGCCGGTGTGCCATCGGCCCCGCGACCACGGCGTCCATCGTGGTCACCGCGCTGGGCCGGAGTCAATGACGCGGGTGGAGATTCGACACTACTGGTCGGTGAGGTCGACGAGCAGCGCGTCATCGACCGGATCCCCCGTCAGCGTCTCGAGGAACGCGACGAGATCGGCCTTGTCCTGCGTGCTGAGGTTGAGCGGCACCATCAGAGGATCCCTGACGCCCTGGAAGTCATCCGCCTCGCCGCCGCGATCGTAGAAGTCCACGACCTCCTCGAGGGTCTGGTAGTGGCCCGTGTGCATGTACGGCGCGGTCATGGCCACGTTGCGCAGCCCCTTGGTCCGGAACGCGCCGCGCAGCGACTCGTCGGCGGTGATGCCCTCGCTGCGATCGACGGTGGGATCGTCGTTGTAGCGGCCGGCCGT
Organism: Paraliomyxa miuraensis; assembly: GCF_026337845.1. Classification (GTDB taxonomy): domain Bacteria; phylum Myxococcota_A; class Polyangia; order Nannocystales; family Nannocystaceae; genus Paraliomyxa; species Paraliomyxa miuraensis. The sequence goes on from NZ_JAOVZF010000148.1 coordinate 30,915, forward strand.
GTTGAAGTCCCAGCCGAGGTAGACCATCGCGCCACCGAGACGGCCGTCCTCGCCCTCCTCCGGGAACACGTGATCGCCCAGCTGCGACACACCGGTGACATGGAACTCCTCGTCGGTGAAGTGGGGACCCGCGTGGCACTCGGCGCAGGCAGCCTTGCCGATGAACAGCCGCAGCCCTCGCTTGGCGCTCTCGCCGATGGCCGTGTCGTCGCCGGCCACGAAGCGGTCGAAGGGGGTCTGCCCGGTGACGAGCAGCCGCTCGTAGGCCGCGAGTGCCTTGCCGAAGTTGGCGAACACCCGATTGACGAGATCCTGGTCCTCGGGGGTCATCGAGCTCCACGGGCTGTCGGCCGCGAGCGGGGTCGCGTCACGGGGGAAGCGCGTGTCGACCTCGGGATGGGTCGGGTCGAGGTCGTCCCCCAGCGCCCAGTCGGTGAAGACCGCGTCGTACTCGTCGCGGTACTGCTCGCGGACGAAGCGCGCGATCCCGGTGCGCGTGGTCGCCATGACGAACTCGGCCGGGATCAGGTTCTTGCCCCACAGGTTGTCGTTGTAGCCGACCCATCCAAACCACTCCTCGTAGGTCGCCACGTTGATCATGGTGGGCGCATTGCGGCCGAACCAGTCGATGCCGAGCGAGGTCTGGTTCGGCACCGAGCGGGTGTCGACGAACCACTGGCCGAGGTGACAGTCGCGGCACGAGAGCCGGCCCGCCTCGCCGACCGCCCCGAGCCCTCCGTTGGACCCGTCGCTGCCGACCGCGAGCGGACCGGAGTATCGCCGGTCGAAGAACAGCTTCTGACCGAGGATGGCCGCGGCCGGATCATCGGCGTAGCGGTTGGTGGTGTCGGGCTCGAGCGCGGGCATCGGCGAGTGCTCGCCGATCAGCGCGAGCTCGATCTCGGTGAAGTCATCGTGGTCCGAGCAGGCACCGAGCACCAGCGGGAGCACGAGCCACCCCATCTCCATCGATCTCGTACCCATCGATTCCATCGTGGCCGCCGCACGAGGTGGGAGTCAAGCGCAGCCCCGGGCCAATGACACCGACGGTGGACCAAGGGGGCCATCACGGCACGCCCTCGAGCCGCCGGGAGCGTCATCGTCGTCACCTGGATTGCAGGGCTCGCAGTGCATGCAGCAAGCGCTCGTCGTCATGCGGATCCACGCTGCGTAGATCGAGCAAGAGCGCGTCGTCCTCGATGCGCCCCACCACCGGCGGATCCCCGAGCCGCAGGCGCTTGGCGTCGCGGCTCGGGGCCTTGGTCGGGACGCGCAGCGCCACGCTGTCCATGGTGTCGCCGGGCAGGCTGCCGCCGCCGATGGTGGCGCGGCTGTCGACCACGGCCTGGGGAAGCGGCCACGCGAGCGCGGAGGCCAGCGCCTCGGCCCGCTGCCGCAGCTCGGTCACCGACACCGTCGCCATCTGGTGCAGCGGCAGGCTCGGCACGCCTTGGGGGCGCGCATGGGCGGCAAACGTGGCGTGCAACGCCGCGAGCGTGGTCTTGTCGGGCCGCAGCGCTCGCGCCATGGGATGCCGGCGGCAGCGCTGCACCAGCTCGGCCTTGCCGGCGATGATCCCCGCCTGCGGGCCGCCCATGAGCTTGTCGCCGCTGCACAGCACCAGATCGGCGCCCTGCTGCAGGTACTCCATCACGGTGGGCTCGCCCTCGGGTAGGCCGCCGCCGAGCGAGCCGCTGCCCAGGTCGGCGACGAGCGGCACGCCGTGGGCCCGGGCGATCTCGGAGAGCGCGGGCAGCTCCACCTCGCGTACGAAGCCCGACTGTTCGAAGTTGCTGCGGTGTGCCCACAGGATCGCCGACGCCGGTCGTCCCTCGTGCCCGGGCGCCTCGCCGCGCAGCGCCGCCTCGTAGTCGCGTGGATGGGTGCGGTTGGTGCTGCCCACCCCGATCACGGGGCAGCCCCCGGCGGCGGCCATGGTGGCCACGCGAAAGCCATCGCCGATCTCGACCATCTGGCCATGGCTGAGCACCACGCCGCCGGGCGGGCCCAGCACGGTGCACGCGAGCAAGAGCGCGGCCGCGTTGTTGTTGACCACGTGGGCGTCCTCGGCGTGGAGCACGGCGCGGAGCAGCGGCAGCAGGGCGGTGAACCGCGAGCCCCGCTGGCCGGTGGGCAGCACCACTTCGAGGTCGCACGAGCCCGCGGCGTCGACCATGGCTCGACGCGCCGCGGGCGACAGCGGGGCGCGGCCGAGGTTGGTGTGCAGCAGCACGCCGGTGGCGTTGATCACCGGGCGCGGGCGCGGGCGCGACCAGTCGTCGAGGGTGGCGCGCACGCGGGAGGCCAGCGCGGCGGCATCGGGCAGCGCGGGGGTCTTGCCGTCGCGCACCTCGGCCCGCAGCGCGTCGAGGGCATCGGTGACCAGGCGCTTTTGGATCGCACGCTGCCAGCCGCTGTCGGCCAGCGCCGGCTGGTCGAGCACCTGATCGACCTTGGGCAGGCGCGACAGGAGGGAGGAGAGCTCGGAGCGCGGTTGCGACATGAGACGGCGGCGGCGAGTCTGCCCCACGGCATTGCCCCTCGCCAAGGTTGCCCTGGACTCTCAGCCGAGCAGCGTCGCCACCCGCGCCGCCAAGCGCTCGGCATGCTCGGGGAGCCGCGGGTCCTGCAGGAGGTCGATCTCGTGCACCGTGTGGCCGCGCCAGGAGAACTGCTCGCTCGCCTTGCGGTGCAGCGCCAACGCGCGCTGCAGCTCCTCGGCTTGGGTGTAGGGGCTATAGAACTGCCCCGCTCGTGGGACGTCGAGCGTGGTGCGTCGCACGGCCTGCTCGGGGTCCGAGTACACCACGATCACCAGGTCGGGCTGAATGAGCAGGGTCTCGATGATCTCGATGACCCGTCGATCGCCGATGCCATCGGCCTCCTGATACACGCTCGGAGCCATCGCAAAGAACGGCGTGAGCACGACGGCCTCATCGGCGAGCGCGGGCCGGATGGCAGCCTCCTGCCGTTGCAGGCGCTCGCAAGCGAACAACAACGTGCGCTCGAGCGCGGGGCTGTTGCTGCTCGACAGGTCCCGAAACCGCATCCGCATGTGCTGCCACAGCTCGCTGCCATGGTCGTAGGAGACGAGCTTGCCGACCGCGTCGGGCGGCAACCGCTCCACCACCGCATCGGCCAGCTGCTCCAGGAGCACCCCGTCGATCCCCTCGAGCGAGAGCAATAGCCCGCCATGCCGACGATGGCGGCGCGTCGTCTGGAGCACGAAGGTCTCGGACCAGTTGGTGAGGTTTCGAGCGAGGTCGAGCAGCACGAGTCGATCCCGCCGCGGCAACGCGTCGAAGAACATGCGCCACTCCCGAGCCAGCTCGTCGGGCGGAGCCTCCGTGCCCAGCAGCGCGGTCACCGGCTCCTCGAACAGGCTCGAGAGCTTGAGCAGCAGGGATGCACTGAACATGTGTTTCCCCGACTCCAGTGCGTTGACGTGGGTCAGGCTCAGGCCCACGCGATCTGCGAGCTGACGCAGGCTCCAACCCCGCTCGGCCCGCAGGCTGGCCATACGGGCCCCAATTTGGGCATTGAGCACATCATCCTCGGCGGTCTTGCGGGCGCGGGCCATGGCGACCCCGGACGATACCGCAGGTTCGCGCAGGGGTCCTCATCCCCTCCGTCTCCCATTTTTCAGGAAAATTCCTGTTCAATGGTATCTTCGGGCACCGGGTGTGTCCTTTCTGGTGTGGCACTGCGCAGCGACTCCGAGGTGAGGATCGCCGGTCTCACCGTCGCCGAGGCCCATCGAGTGATCGAGCACGTCGTGCGCTCGATGGTCCGAGGACGAGCCCACGACGTGGCCGATGCGGTGCAGCACGTGTGGAACCAGATCCTCGGCGCCCTCGCTCGTGGACGCGCCCCCGAGCACCACCCGATCGCATGGTGGCGTAGTGCTGCGCGCAATACGGTGCTCAACACGTTTCGGCGGCGGGACGCACTCGACGACCCGAGTCGCGTCGAGCCGATCGAACCATGGCTCGACGAAGGAGAAGGCCGGCGATGGCGCTGGCACGACTGCGGCGCCGAGTCCGAGCTCGAACTCGAGCTGTGGATCCGGAGCCTCTCGGCGAGGCAGCGGGCGATCGTTGGGTTGCTTCGAGAAGGGTGGTCGGGGCGGGAGATCGCGGTGGCACTCGAGCTCTCCCCCACCACCGTGAGCCGCGAGCGACGCTCACTGGGACTCAGCTCGCAGCGATGGCTCGGCTACGGCCCTCCTCCGACGGGACCCGACGCCCCTTCCGACGCCGCCGCCGATGCCGGCTCGGACGAAACCCCCGGTCCGTCGTGGAGGGCCCGTCCGATCAGCCTCGACAGCGCAGCCTCGTCCACCTCGTAGATGGACCGGCGCTTGACCGCCACGCAGCCCATGCGCTGGAGCGTCGCCATCGCGACCCGCACGGTGCGAGGATCGTAGCCCGCGAGCCGCCCGAGCTCCCGCTGACCGATCTCCACCTCGTTGCGAAAGGCGTGGCACTGCGAGAGACGCCGCAGATGGACCGCCACGTGAGCGATGGCGGGGCGCTTGCGACGGTAGAGGATCTGCAGATCGTTGAGATGGTGGACCAGGTGCAGCGCATCACGCAGGAAGATCCGCAGCAGCTTGCTCGAGCCGAACAGCTGGCTCACGGCGGGAGCGTCGACCCTCCATACCGCCACCACGGGAGCGCGCCCCTTCTCGGTGACCCGAGCGCGAACGTCGGAGGCATGGGGCTCGCCCCACAGCGCCGAGTGTCCCAGCACCTGCCCATAGCCCACCGTGTCGACGGTGACGCCGAAGCGCACGATGTCGAATGCACCATCGAGGATGCACGCAAAGGTACCGAGCTCTCCACGAGCCCATAGACGCTCACCCGCCTCGAACGAGAGCAATCGGGCAGAACGTGCCAGTGCCACCTGCTCGTGCACATCGAGCTGGCCCAGCGGCGTGAGCCGCAGATCGTGACAGACCTCTGCCGGCTTCCTGAACACTCGCCTTGGCATCGGAGCACGAGCATAACACGTACGAGCATCACGACATCGGAAGGGTGTCGGCACGAGCAGGATCCGACGTCCTATTCATGTTCGAACCCGAGTCCTCGACATGCAGTCATCCGAACGTCGTTGGGAGGTATGTGTCGATGTGATGCGAGATTCATCGATCGAGCGAGTCGGATCTCGTCTCCGCTTGGTGCTCGCTCGAACCTCGGTTCCTCCAAGCATGCTGACGAACACGACCCGCAGCCATGGCCATGGCTGGTGCTACGACCGCGGTCTCGCTCCGCCCAGCCGCTGTCCGAAGTACTCCAGCACCGACCGCAGGGCCCGCTGCGTGGGGTGCCCCTGTTCGTCGACGAAGTGCCGGGTGAGCACCGAGTGGCCGCGCCCGGGGAGCGTGACGAGGCGAATGCGCTCCTGGTCGTCGTTGAAGGCGGCGCCGAGACCCTCGAACTTCTTGGCCGAGCAGATGAGATCACCCGCGAAGCGGAACGCGAGCATGGGACCCTTGGCGGTCAGCCCGTCGCGGGCGGCCGCGACCTCGGCCGGGCTCATGTGCAGGCCCTGGCGCGGCGGGGCCGGAAGCGAGGGCTGGGAGGCAACCGCCGCGAGCACGCTGTCGTCGGCCATGAGCGTGATGGCGAAATTGCCGGTCAGACACATGCCGATGACGCCCACGCCCGCGACCCCCTGGCGCTCGCGCACGTCCTGGCACAGCGCGCGCAGCCAGTCGACCACCGCGCTGCTCTCGTTCCTGGCGAACATGCGAAGCTCGCGGCGCATGCACAGCGCGCGGACGACGTTGCCCACCATCGAGACGCGCCCGAGCGGGCCGAACAGGTGGGGAAGCACCACGCGGTAGCCGGCGTCGACGAGGCGATCGGCCAGGCGCAGGGTCTGCGGGCCGATGCCCGGGAGTTCCTGCACGAGCACCACCGGCGGGCCGTCGCCGCGCTCGTACACGTCGTGGGTGACGCGGGTGCCGTCGCGAACGGGAGCGTCGAAGGTGCGCCGTGCGTAGCCGTGCATGGAGGCTCGCGAGCCCTGGAGGCCAGCTGGGCCTCGGCCATCGCATCGTACATCGGCTGGCACGCTCCCGCTGGGGCCGGCGCTCTGCGTTGCCCGCGACGGCTCACCCCTGCAGCCACATCAGCACCACCAGCACCCCGAACACCACCACCCCCAGCAGCGGCAGCACCAGCGAGACCGGCTCGGGCTCGGGCTCGGTCGGCAGCGGTCGATGACTGGTGGCGGTGGTCTCACCACCCATCGCCAGCGCGCGGGTCACCTGCGATGCGGGATGGCTGATCTGCAGCGTCAGCTCGCCCAGCGAGAAGCGGTCGTCGTGCACGAGCATCACCGGTGCCCCGATCCGCTGCCCGCCGACCCACACTCCGTTCTTGCTGCCGAGATCGTGGACCCGCACCCCGTCGGCGGTCACCTCGAGCTTCGCGTGTCGACGCGACACGTCCTCGTGATCGAGGCGCACGCCGCGGCCGATGCCGCGCCCCACCACGTGGACGCCGTAGGGCAGCGCATGCGTACGGCCGGCCCGCGGTCCATCGACCTCGACGAGCTGGGGCATCGATGAGGATGACATCACGGCTCCGCGATCGGGTCGGAGTCTGGATCGCATCCTAGCCCCCGTCCAGCCGGGAGGGGTCCACCTCGAACGAAGACGCCTGCCAGCGACCCCCCACGAAGCACCACCCTCGGCCCTCTTCGTCGACCAGCGCCATGCCGTGCCGCGTGGAGGCGCGCCGGCGGCAGTGCTCGAGCGCGTCGCGGGCCAGCGCTTCGGGAGGCGGCGCGGGACATCCTCGCGGCGCCTCGATCCCGCGGCCCTGGACCGCGAGCGTCTGCTGCAAGGCTCGCTCGTGGGGCGCGAGCTCGGCCCGCGGCACGAGACCGGCGGCCTCGAGCCCGAGCGCATCGAGCAGCCCTCGCCAGCGCTCGGGCGCCAGGCTCACCTCGTGCACGCAGGCGATCGCCCGGCCTCCGTCGCGCGTCACCGTGACCACCGCGGGCATGCGGGGGCTGCCCGCCACCCACCAGCGCGCCGCCGGGGCGACGACCTCCGGCGGCCACACCACCACCGCCACCACCGCGAGCGCCACCGGAGCCGGCGGCAGCCAGCCCCAGCGCGGATGGAGCCGGCCATGCCGGTCGCGACGGCCAACCACCACGCCCACCACGAGCGCCAGCCCGGCCGCGACCGCCACGCTCCACGGCGGCGGCGAGGGCCACTGGGCCACCACCCTCGCGAGCTCGAGGATCACCTCGGCCCCCCAGCTCGCCGGCGCCAAGGCGGTCGCGCCCAGCCACGGCACCGCCCACCAGCCCACGAGGCCCAGCGGCAGCACCCAGAGCGTGAACACGGGCACCGCCACCAGGTTGGAGACCACGCCCAGGATCCCCGCGTGACCGAAGTGCCACAGCGAGAGCGGCAGCACGGCCCACGTGACCCTCCACGTCTGCCGCACGATCCCCTCCCCCACCGGCGCCCGCACCAGCGTGGCCATGGCCGCCACCGAGAGCTGGAAGCCAGGGTCGAACGCCCACGCCGGACGCGCGACGAGCATGATCACGCAGGTGACCGCCAGCAGCACCGGACCGTGGTGCGGCCGGCCGATCAGCCCGCCGACGCCCACTCCCACCGCCATGATCCCCGCCCGGACCGCGGGCGGCGAAGCCCCGGTGAGCACCACGTAGGCCAACAGCGGCACCCACGACAGCACCACGCCGAGCCGGCCACCGCCCACGCGCGCGCCCACGCGCAGCGACAGCGCCAGCAAGGCCCAGGCCGCCAGCCCCACGTGAAGGCCGCTGACCGCAATGAGATGGCCCAACCCCGCGCGTCGCAGCGCGGTGCGATCCTCGGGGGACAGCGCGCTGCGAACCCCGAGCCCGGCCGCCACCACGAAGCTCGCCCCGGGCTCGGCGCGGGTCACCTCCCACGCTCGCTGTCGCTGCCGCGCCACCCACTCCCAGTACCCGGACCCAGGGGTCGAGCCCGCGGCCTCGCTCCGCCACACGCGATCGACCGTGGCCAGGCCCGTCGCGCCCTGAGATCGCGCCAGCGCACCGGGTGAGGGATCGCCCGGGAGTTCGGGGTCGGTGTGGAGGTGCACCCGGGCCGCACGCACCCGGATGCGCTGACCCGACCACAGCGGGCAGACCTCCGACGGTGCATCGAGCCACACCGCCACCCCGGCCGATCGGGCCAGCACTCGGCAGCGCGGGCCGGGATGGGACGCGCCCTCGATCGCCAGCTCGCGCAGCCCCGCCGCGGGGCCGCGCGGACCGAGCCATGCCTCGGAATCATCGTTCCCCAAGGCACCACGCCCCACCATGAGGAGCAGCACCGAGCCCACCAGCCCCCCGATGCCAACCGCGTGCCCCGGCCCGGGCCACGAACGGCCCATGCTGGGACCTGGTCCCAGCGCGCTGCACGCTCGCACGGCCGCCACCACGGCCAGCCCCACGGCCAACGCCAGGGCCAAGAGCCCCAGCTCCATGCCCGCGAACAGGTCGCCGACGGCCAGCGCCATCGCGCACGCGATCCAGAATCCAAGAACTCGCACACCCGATCCTCGGCCACGGACCGGTCGGCGTTGCATGCTTTCTTCGTCTCCGACGGTCCGGCCCTGCGGCACCCACCCGCCGCCGCCCAAACGAGCACCAAAACCAGCCGCACGGCATTTGCCGGTTCCATCGGCGTGCCACTAGACTGGTGCCCCGTGCCGCTGACCAGAGCTTGGGCCATCATCCTGGCGTTCCTCGCCACCGCGTGCCTCGCCGGCATGTTCCTGCTGTCCGGGAGCTCGGGCGGTGGGTTCACCGATGCCGACAAGGCGGCCGTGCGCGCCGTGACCGAGGCCGGCGTGGCTGCGCTCCAGGCCCAGCTCCAGGCGTCGCCGGTCCAGCAGGTGGGTAGCCTGCGCCAGGACTCGCGCCTCAAGGACGCACTCACCGCCGAGCGCGACCCCGACGATCCCGACGCCTACGAGGCCAACATCTACGATGCGCTGGCCGAGGTCGCCGAGGAGACCCGGGTGAGCACGAGTTCGAACATGACCGTCGCCCTCGTCGACGACAAGGGCACGGTGGTCGCCGCCAGCGGCATCGTGGAGAAGGAGCTTCCCGAGCTCATCGCCTCCGTTCCATTCCAGGAGGCACCCACCGACGCCGACGTGCTGTTCTCCATTGCCCTCGCCGACAAGCTCCACGTGGCCAAGGTGATCCGGCCCGATGCCGAGGGACGTCGCCTGCTCGCGGTCGAGTCGCTGGAGACCGGTGCGGGCTCGCTGCTGCGTCGCGTGCTGGGCACCGAGACCCCGGCCGCGCTGGTGCGCAAGGGCCAGATGCTCGGGGACATCATCGGCGACCAGCCGGTGAGCGAGGAGCTGATCAGGCTCGCCAAGGACCATCACTCCGAGGCCCCCGAGGTCGGCGCGAGCAAGGTGTTCACCGTGGGCGAGGGAATCGGTGCCCGCATCGGCTCGCTGGGGCGCATCCCTGGCCCCGCCGGCAAGGGCGACGACGGCGCCCTGTTGGTCGTGATCTCGGCCCGCACCGCGGCCGCCGGACAGCACGACCTCTCGCAGGCGCTGGCCCAGGCCCGCGAGCAAGGCGTGGAGCTGCCCCTGCCGCTGCTCATCGGGCTCTTGCTCGTCACGGTGGGCCTGGCGTTCTACCTGCCCGGGCTCGAGGGCCTCACCCCCATGCGACGGCTCAGTCGAGAGTTCACCGCCATCGCCCAGGGCACCCAGCACTCGATCTTCCACGATCGCTACGGCGGGACCGCCGGCGAGGTGGCCCGAGCGGCGGCCGCAGCCCACGAGGCGCTGCGCCAGGCGTACCTGGCCGAGCTCGAGATCGAGGAAGACGAGGACGGCGAAGAGTCCAGCGACATGCGTACCCGCCCCCGCACCTCGCGAGGTCGCCGGCTCACGCGATCCCATCGCAGCACGACCGAGGGCGGTCGCCCCGGCAGTCGCTCCAACCGCACGCTGAACAGCCCGGAGCGAGAACCAGAGCCAGAGCCAGAAGAGGCGGAACCCGAGGAGTCGGAGCCCGACGAGCTCGAGGCCGAGCCAGAGCCGATCCGCGCGCCCGAGCCCACGCGGTCCCGAACCCCGTCTCGTCCGGCGCCCCCGGTCGGCACGCCTGGACCCGCGTCGACCCCCGCGGCCCCCGCCGCCGCCGATCCTCGCGAGGCCTACTACCGCAGCGTCTACGACCAGTTCGTGCGGGTCAAGACCCAGTGCGGCGAGCCCACCGACAAGCTCACGTTCGAGAAGTTCGCGCAGAAGCTGGCCAAGAACACCTCGGACCTCAAGAAGAAGAAGCCCGACATCGACGACGTACAGTTCACGGTCTACGTCAAGGATGGCAAGGCCGCGCTCAAGGCCAAGGTCGTCAAGGCATGACGCTGCTCAAGATCGCCTCGATCGGGGCACCGGTGCTGCGCCAGCGCGCACGCGAGGTCTCACCGCAGGAGCTCGCCAGCCCCGAGCTCCAGACGTTCGTCGACGACCTGGTGGAGACCATGCACGACGCCTCCGGCGCGGGCTTGGCCGCCATCCAGGTCCATCGAGCCATTCGGATCGTGGCCATCCACGTCCAGGACAACCCGCGCTACCCCTACAAGCCCAACATCCCGCTGACGATCCTGGTCAACCCCGTGCTCACGCCGCTGTCGGAGGAACGCTTCGACAACTACGAGGGCTGCCTGTCCGTGCCCGACCTGCGCGGCGTGGTCTCGCGCTGGGCCGAGCTACGGGTGCAGGCGCTCGATCGTCACGGTGCCCCCATCGACACCGTGGTGCGAGGCATCACCGCGGGTACCTATCAGCACGAGGTCGATCATCTCGATGGCGTGCTGTTCGTCGACCGGGTCACCGACCCCACCACCTTGACCACCTGGAAGGAATTCGCGCGGCACCACGAGGCCGGCTTCCGCGAGCGGGTCGAAGCGGTGGTGAAGCGCTGGGGGTCGTAGGTGGACGCGGCCCCTCTGCCCTTCGGGCCCTGGTGGGAGGTCTTCCGACGCCTGGTCGGCATCGAGACCGATGACGTGCCGGTGCTCCCGGCCGCCACGGCGCTCTCCGAGATCCTACAAGGCGGTCATACCTGGACCGGAGCCGACGCCGAGCTACGGCGGCTCGAGAACGCCGCCCACCTGGCGCTGGCGAGCGCGAGCGACGACCCGACCGAGCGGGCCATCACCGTCGCCGCCGTGCTGCGCGAGGAGGGCTTCGTCGGCGACGACGAGCACTACGAGGATCCCCGCAACAGCTACCTCGATCGAGTGCTCGAGCGTCGCCGCGGTCTGCCCATCACGCTGTCGATGCTCACGGTGCACCTCGGGCGGCACGCCGGGGTGCCGCTTCGTGGCATCGGGTTCCCCGGGCACTTCCTGGTGGGCCTGGGGCTCGACGGGACCGACCCGCTGGTGCTCGACCCGTTCCGCGGCGGTCGGCGCCTCGAGGACCAGGATCTCGACGCGCTGCTGCAGCGAGCCACCGGACGCCGATCCCGCCCCTTGCGCTGGCGTGACCACTTGCGCCCCGTCAGCGGTCGCGAGGTCGTGGTCCGCATGCTTCGCAACCTGACGATGCACCTGCAGCGCGCGGGGCGACCGAGTCATGCGGGGGTGGCCCAGCTCCTGCTGCGGATGGCGGCCACCCCAGAGGCCCGCGTGGCCCACCGGGCGCGTGATTGAGCCCACCCAAGGTTGAGCCTCGCGCACCGGACCGCCCCATTGCGGTCCGGCGCGCGAGGCGACGAGGAAGCCCAATGCCGGTCTGGCCTCGGACGGGACGGGAGCAAGGAAGCCGATCCATGAGGAGGCTCACCGACTGGAAAGCGAGTGCTCGCCTCCATTTTGGTTTTAAAGGATGCTCGTAGGGGATGACCCTGGTCCGCGCTCCCGCCCGAACGCCGTTGGGCTCGCCCCACGCCGCGTGGCCCGCCGAGGCCGCGATGCCCGACCGGAGATAGGCGTGCGCAAGGGCAAGGTCGTCGGCGGTCGCCATCGGGTGGAGGAGCAGCTCGGCGTGGGCTCGCTGGGCCACGTCTACGCGGGCAAGCACACCTCGCTGGAGCAGCAAGTCGCGATCAAGGTCGTGCTCGAGGAGATCGTGATCTCGAACGGTGGGCGGCGCGGCCTGCTCGAGCGCCTCAAGGCCGCGGCCCGGATCCACCACCGCAACCTCGTCGACGTCATCGACGTGGGGGAGGTGGGCGACACAGTCTACATCGTCACCGAGCGGATGCCGGGCCCCACCCTGCTCGACCTGGTGAAGGAGGAGGGACGCCTGCGGTGGTCCCGGGTGCGGGCGGTGGCCCTGCAGATCGTCGGGGCGCTCAAGGCCGCGCACAAGCGCGGCGTGCTCCACCGCGGGCTGAACACGGCCAACTGCTTCGTGCTCGACGATCCGGACGACCCCGGCCAGCCGCTGATCAAGCTCTCCGACCTCGGCCTGGGTCATCCCGTTGGCGGCAAGTCCGACGTCGAGCAGGAGCACACGTCCCCCATCATCGCCAACGCCTCGTTCGCGGCGCCGGAGCTGGGCGAGGGCAAGGTCCCCTCGATCCAGAGCGACCTCTATGCCCTCGGCGTGGTCCTCTACCAGCTCCTCACCGGCGCGCTGCCCTTCGAAGGTGCGACCCCCTTCTTGGTGCTCGCGGCGCACGCGGAGCGACCGGTCCCTCCGCCACGCGACAAGGCGCCCTCGATCCCTGCCGCGGTCGAGGCCATCGTCCTGCGCGCGCTGGCCAAGGATCCCCGCCAGCGCTTCGAGTCGGCAAGGGAGCTCGAGCTCGCGCTCTGGGACGTCCCAGCCGACGCCGAAGTCGAAGAGGAACCCGAGGACGACGACGCCGAGGACGACGAGCCCACCTGCTCCCGTCCCGCCCACACCGACCCGGGGCCGTCCGCGCCCTTGGTGGCCGAGGCCACGGGAGCCCGAGGGACCCGGCCGGCCGCAGCCTCCGCGCGCGACGAGGCGATGCACGCCGCATTCGAGGCGCAGCAGCTCAGCCCGGGCGAGCCACCCCCCAGCGCGGGGTTCGATGCGCGCTCGATGGCGCCCTACCTCGGCCCGGCCGCACGCCACCTCGTCCAGCCGCCCATGCGGGCGACCGCGTCGCCGCGTCCCTTCTCGCCCGCGCCACCCGCCGCGGCTCCCTTCGCGCCCGTAGCGGCTCCCTTCGTCGCGCCCGCGGCTCCCATCGCGCCCGCGGCTCCCATCGCGCCCGCGGCTCCCGTCGCGCCATCACTACCCCTCTACGAGCCGAGCGGACCAACCCAGCCGTTCGCGTCCCCCGCCGCTCCACGACCCCTCTACGAGTCGAGCGGATCGACCCAGCCGCTCGCCGCCCCGGCCGAGCCCGCACGCCCCCTCGGACGGCTGGGCGTGACGTCGATGCCGTCCTCCTCACCGAGCGACCCGGAGCTCGATCTCGAGGAGACCCAGCGCCAGCCGAGGCTCGCGCTGCCCGATCACGAAGCCGCGTTCGCACCTCCCGAGCCAAGCGTCCTCCCGCCCCCCGAGGACACGGTCGTGCTCGCGCCCGCGCCCGACTCCACCACACCACCGCCCGAGGCCACGGTCGTGCTCCCCGATCCCACGTTCGGACCCGTGGTCGACGAGCGAGTCATGGCCACCATCGTGGCCCCTGCCCCTCCGATCGTGCCCACGCGTTCGGGTCGCACCGTTCCGTTTCGCGCCCCCGAGCCGCGCATCGTGCTCCCGCCGCCCGCCACTCGAGTCCCCACGAGCGCGTTCGCGCCCCCACCACCCGCGAGCGCGCGATCGAGCGTGCCCCTCGTCATCATCGGGGTCTCGATCGCGATCGCGGCCACGCTGATCGCCGTGGCCTCGACGTGTTCCGCTCGCGGGGCACCGGTATCCTTGGCCGCCCCGTCGGGAGCGTCGCCCCTCCATCCACCCGTGCCCTGAACCACGCCCATGGCCAACGACGAACGCGATCCCAACCAGGACCGAAACCAGCTCGAGGTGCGCCCGCTCGCCGAGCCGCCGCCCGAGCAAGCACGGGACGCCGATGACGAGCGGGCGGGAGCCACGAGCCCCGGACGCTCCCCCTCGTCGCGCGGCGCTCGGCGCTCGGCATCGGATGCATCGGCCACCGACGCGCTCGCCGCTGCCGCCAGCCGCGTCTTTGGCGAGCCGCTCGAGACGGTGAGCTACCAGCTGCGGGTCCACGACGGTCCCGACCCGGGCTGGCACGTGAGGCGCGTGCACCTTCGAGAGGCCATCTCCGAGCCCTATGCGCTCATGGTGGACCTCATCACCGACGACGTCGACCTCGAGACCGACGAGCTGCTCGGGGCCGATGTCGAGCTCGAGCTCACCCGCAACACCTTTGCACGTCGCGTCCCCGGCATCGTCGAGCGCGTCGACTTCCTCGACGTGGCGTCCGATCGCCTCGAGGTGCGGCTGCACGTGGTGCCCGCCTTCAGGCTGCTCGAGCACCACGTGGACACCCGCATCTTCCAGGACAAGAGCGTGCCCGACATCCTCGCCGAGGTGCTCGAGCCTGCGCTCGCGCAGTACGGCCGCAAGCTCGACCGCTCCAAGCTCGGCGGCACGTACCTCGTGCGCGACTACTGCGTGCAGTACGGCGAGTCCGACCTCGCGTTCGCCAACCGGCTGATGGAGGAGGAGGGCATCGCCTACCTGTTCGAGCCCGAGGGCGGCGACGACGGCGACGGCGGGGCCGAGGTGCTGGTGCTGCTCGATCAGAACCCCGACGAGGCCAACGCCGACTACCCGGAGATGGAGGGCGACATCCTCGATCAGATCCCGATCATCACCGATCGCCCCGAGACCGCCGACTGCGAGTCGCTGCGCTACCTCGAGTGGTTTCGACCCGAGCGCCCCACCAAGCTCAGCACGCGGCGCTACAACTGGAAGCGCCCCGATCCCAAGAAGCCGCCGGTCGCCGAGCAGCAGCGCGAGGCCAAGCGCCAGCGCGTGCGCGAGATCTATGCCCCCGATCCACGGCGGCGCATCGTCGACTACCAGGGACGCGACAGCTACCGCGGCACGCGACCCGAGGACGACGAGGAGCCGCTGACCCTGCATCGCTTCGAGATCCTAACCCGCGATCTGGCGTGGGGCACGGGCGCGTCCAACGTCACCTGCCTGCGGGCGGGCGGGGTGTTCGAGATCGCCGAGCACCCGCACGACGGCGTGTCGTACCAGCGCCTGCTCGTCACGCGGGCGATCCACGTGGGCGACTGCCCCGACCGTGAGATGGGCGCCACCTCCGACGGCATCCGCTACGAGAACAAGTTCGAGTGCATCCCCGCCGCCACCCCGTTCCGTGCGCGGGAGCTGACGCCCAAGCCCCGCATCCACGGTCCCCAGACCGCGCTGGTCACCGGACCCGCCGGCGAGGAGATCCACACCGACGTCCACGGACGCATCAAGGTCTCGTTCCACTGGGATCGCATCCAGCCCCAAGACGACGGCTCCTCGTGCTGGGTACGCGTCGCCCAGATGTGGGCGGGCCCCGGCTGGGGCACGTGGTTCCTGCCGCGCATCGGCATGGAGGTGGTGGTGGAGTTCCTCGACGGCAACCCCGACCGCCCGCTGGTCACCGGCTGCGTCTACAACGGCCGCAACCAAACCCCCTATCCGCTGCCCGAGGACAAGACCAAGAGCACGCTCAAGAGCAACAGCAGCGTGGGCGGCGACGGCTTCAACGAGCTGCGGTTCGAAGACGCCAAGGGCAAGGAGGAGATCTTCATCCACGCCCAGCGCGATCAGAACGAGCGCGTGCTCAGCAATCGCACCCGCCTGGTCAAGGGCAACGAGTGGATCACCATCGAGGGCAACACGATGGTCAAGATCGACGGCCACCCGGTCCACGGCGAGGCGCAGGGCATCGTGCAGGGGCGCGAGACCAAGATCGACGGCCACGAGATCCTCGAGACCACCCACACGGTGCACGTGCGCGCCCCCGAGCGCATCGTGCTCGAGGTGCCGGGCAGCTCGATCGTGCTCGAGCCCGGCTCCATTACCCTGACCGCGGGGGACGGGGCCTCGATCCGCCTCGATCAGGACATCCTGGCCATGTCCAAGGAGCGCTCCACCATGGAGCTCTCCAAGGGCATCGTGATCGACACGGCCGCCTCGATGGAGCTGCAGGGCGGGGACGTGACCGTGATCGGCGAGACCGAGGTCGTGGTCCGCGGCGGCGTGATCCGGCTGAACTGACCCGTACCCAGACCCACGAGCACACGAGAGGAGCACGATCCATGTCAGGGGCAGGACGAAAGGGCGACATCTCCCGCTGCGCCGCCGATGTGCACGGTGGCAGCTGCTGTCCGCACTCCGTGTCGGGACCCGCGACCGAGGGCTCGGCCGACGTGCTGGTCAACGGGCGGGGCGCCATCCGGGTGGGCGATCGAGGCACGCACTCCACGTGCTGCGGGCCCAACACCTGGAAGGCGATCCAGGGCGCGGGCTCGGTGCTGGTCAACGGCAAGCCGCTCACCCGCGGTGGCGACGGCACCGAGCACTGCGGCGGCCGAGGCTCGCTCATCGCGGGCAGCGGCGACGTGATCGTGGGCGAGTACGCCGACTCGGGCCAGACCGGCCTGGGGGGCAACCGCCTGCGCGTGGGGCTGCTCGACGGCCACGGGCGCTGGATCCCCGGGATCTCGTTCGAGGTCCGCGGGCCCACCACCGTCTCGGGCGTCACCGAGGAGCGCCCCGTGGTGTTCCGCGACCTGCCGCCCGGCAAGTACGAGATCCACTACGACCTCGCGCGGCGTCTGCTGCCCCACGGCACGCCCAGAGAGAAGGACGCAGGCTGATGGCCAGCGGAGATCGCAACGTCGTCCTCACCCAGCTTGGAACCCAGGGCACCAGCGAGGTGCTCGCCTACGCGGCCAAGACCCCGATCATCGTGTGCGCAACCGATGATCCCCTGCGTGGGGTGCCGGGGGGCATGTCCCAGCGCACCGACATGCTCGATCCCCAGCACGAGGCGATCATCGCCGATGCGCGCAAGCTCTGGGGCTGGCCCGTGTTTCCCGGCCTCGTCTACCACACGCCCGTGGAGCACGGCCCCGACGAGTACGCCCCCCAGTTCATCACGATGATCGAGGCCAGCCCCGCGGCCAGCTCGCTCCACGACCTCCAGATCCAGTTCATGCCGCGCGACGACGGGGTGACGCCGCAGCTCAAGATGGTCCAGGTGTGCACCACCAAGGTGAAGCACCAGGGCGTGTTCGAGGGAGCCACCAACGCCAACGACACCTACGGCGACCACGTGGTCGTGATGAGCACCGAGGCCTGCACGGTGCAGACGGTGTGCCCCAAGGACCAGTGGTGGGACACCGACGAGCTCCTCAAGGTGTGCCTGCGCCCCACCCTCAAGGCCAAGATCGGCAGCGAGGAGTACCCCACCGCCGACGACCTGGCGGCGGGGCACGATGCGTTCACCAAGCAGTTCCAGGAGGCGTTCCCCCAGGCGCACGCAAACGCGGTGGCGAGGTCCGGTGACCGAAGCGTCGAGTTCATCGGCATCGACGGCCGCTGGACGTCGGGACCGCCGATCTCCATGGTGCGCTACCGGATCGGCCAGAACTACCGCACGGGGATGAGCCGAGCCTCGCGGGACATCACCGCCTCGGGCTACCTGCAGCGCCACGGCCACGCTCAGCGCTACATCGACATCGTGGAGCTCTACGGCAACCACGAGGGGGGCTGGTACGCGCTCCAGACCTACGATGGCCCCAAGGCCTCGTTCGGGTGGGCGCAGCTCACCTTCGGTCCCAACCCCTCCAGGGGCACGACGATCACCGAGGGCTACGGCAAGAACTTCTTGTCGTTCCTCTACGCCCGCTACGCCGACTGCTTCCATCGGCTGTTCGGCGCGTATGGCTTTCGCGTGTCCTATGCAGACGCCGCAGAGCGCGACGCCTGGACGAGCGACGAGTCCATGGCTCCGCGGTACTCGGCCTCCACCTACGCCAAGACGTTCATCTGGCGTCTGCCGTGCTGCTGGCGGTGGGGCACGAACGCGCTGCCCACCAGCAACGTCTACACCCCGCCCGTCGAGCTCAAGCTCACGCGCGTCCAGACGGCCTCGGTCGGCTTTGCGGGGCTGCTGGCCCAGGCGATCATCGACCCCACCTTCGAGCGGGCGATGGCGCAGTGGATCGTGGGCATGATCGATCTCGCCGCATCGCAGGCCGGCAGCAACCCCACCAAGGCGGCCGTGGTGAGGCGCCTGTTCCTGGCCATCCGCGGCACCGCCCTCGAGAACGAGCTGGGGTCGGGCTTCTACGGTGGTGAGATCAATCGAGCCATTCAGTCGCCGCTGGGCGCCCAGCCGTGGAACGGACCGGCCTCGACCGCGCCGCTGGCCGTCCCTCGCCCCGTGCCCCGTCCAACCCGACCATAGAGCCCCCGCGCATGGCCCCGTGGCTCCAGGGAGGCCGCATGCCGGGCGACTCCGGGGTGGCTCGGGAGCCCGGCCTGGGGCCCGATGCTATCTTTCCCGCTCCGAGCCCGTGAACCGCCGTCGACGCCACAGCCTGGCCTTCCTGGCCTCCCTGCTCGGGCACACGATCACGGTGGGCGGCTTCGCCACCGGGTTCACCTTTCGGTGCGCGCCCGACATCGAGATGCCGGACATCGACATCGAATTCACCGAGATCGAGCTGCTCGATCCCGATGCGATCCAGGGCGAGGAGGAGACGCCCCCGCCCGAGCCCCCCCCGACCGAGCCCGAAGCAACCCCGCCCCCGCCGACTCCCGACGATCCGACCAGCGTGGAGGAGAAGCCCGAGCCGCCGCCCGAGCCCGAGCCCGAGCCGGAGCCCGAGAAGCCCAAGTTCGCCACCAAGGCCTCCAAGGCCGACGAACTCGCGCCGCCCCAGAGCACCTTCCACATGCTCCTGGTGCCCAAGAAGATCCGCACGCTGCCGTTCTCGCAGGAGGTGCTCGACATCATGGCGCCCCTGCCCGACTTCGAGCTGCTCATCGACAAGGGTCGCTTCGACGCGCTGCGGGACTTCGACCACATCGTCGTGGCCAGCCCCGACATCCGCGACTGGACCCAGACCTTCCTCGCCGTCGACTACAAGCTCCCCCAGGAGGAGGTGCAGCGCGCGATCGAGCGTGCGGTGGCGGCCAACGGCGAGGTGATCGAGTGGGTCGACGACGGGGGCCCGCTGCGCGGCAATCCCCGCCCCACCAACCCCGAGGAGAAGGACGCCGACAACCGCTGGTTCGTGTTCCTCGAGGGCAAGGTCGCGATCTACGTGCGCGACGAGTTCCTGCCGAGCATCCTGGCCGGACCCGCCGACGACGACCGCAAGACCGCCGGCAACTTCGTGGCCAACCTGGCCAAGATGCGCCGCTTCGCCGCGCGCCAGCCCGAGGCCGGCTTGCAGCTGGTGTTCAAGGGCCTGCGTCGCAACCTCAAGCGCAAGCCCCAGGTCGGCGGCAAGCCGCTGCCGTTCGAGCTCCCCGACGACTTCGAGCTCTCGGCCTCGGCCGCCGAGGAGCCCGAGGTCGTGATCCGCATGGAGTTCACCAGCGTGGTGGAGGCCAAGGCGTTCGCCCAGTGGTGGAACGACGAGGTGCTGCTCGAGGCGCTCCCCTTCGGCATTCGGATGATGGTCTCCGGGATCTACCGCCAGTTCGTGCCCGAGCGCAGCGGCGCCAAGATCATCCTGCGGGGGACGCTGGATACGGATCAGACCCTGATGCTCATGTCGATGATTGCCGACGGCGCGAGCAAGATCGCCCGCAAGACCCCCGAGGAGCTCGCCGAGATGAAGCGCCGCCGCATCGAGGCGCTCGAGGCTCGCAAGGGCGGAAAGCTCCCGCCGTCGGCCCTCGATCCCACGCTCGACGAGCCCGATGAGCCCGCGCCCACCGAGTCCACCGCGCCCACCGAGCCCCCCGAGCCCGTCCGAGCCCCCGCTGGGCCCCCCGACGAGCCCTCCCCTACGCCCGCCGAAGACCCCGCCGGTCCCGCCGATGCCCCACGAAAACCCAACAAAACTCCCACCTAGTGGCCCCAGGGCGTGGGCGAGCGCGGGTCAATTGCGGAACCGCGCGGCACCGGTTAGGCATAGCAGGGCGTTACGACGGCGGGGGGTGGTCGTTCGCACGAGCGGAGCTCACACGGCCCCAGGATCGGGACCTCGCATCGGCCTCGCGCCAGCTCGGGGTCCAACCCGAAGGGGCCAACCCGAGACCTGAACCCGAGACCCTGAACCGACAAGAAGCCAGGTAACTCAGCATGGAAGACAACAAGGACTCGACGCACGGGAGCTCGGAGAGCTCGGGTCTTGCCGATCTCCTCGAGGCCGCCGAGAAGCTCGTCAACGAGGACGGCGACGACGGCGGCTTCGGTGGCGACGATGATCTCGACAGCGTGGGCCCGAGCAAGGGTGCCGCGGCTGCGCTGGTCGGAGGGGACGAGCCCGTCGCCGCCGCAACGGCTCCGGCCCCGCCCAAGCCACCACCCAAGGAGATCAAGGCCAAGGCCGCTCCACCACCGCCGCCGCCGCCCAAGCCCAAGGTCGTGTCGGCTCCCGTGCCCGCGGCCACGGCCGATGATCCCGAGGCCGAGCTCGCCAAGATCCAGGCCGAGCTCGCCAAGGCCGAAGCGGCGGCCAAGCTCGCCGAGGCTCAGGCCAAGCTCGCCGAGGCCCAGGCCAAGCTCGTCGAGGCCGAGGCCAAGAAGCGTGCCGCGACCGGAGCCCAGCTGGTCGTCGACGGCAAGGCGGAAGACGAGGATCCGCTCGACGCCCTGCTCAAGCCGCCCTCGAAGGAGGAAGAGAAGGCCCAGCGCGAGGTCGATCGAGCCAAGGCAGCCGCGGCTGCCGTCGACGATCCGCTCGGTGCTCTGCTCGCCCCGCCCGACGACGACGACGAGGAAGAGGGAGGTGCCGTCGTCGTGGCCCCGCTGGCGTCTGCCTCGGTGAGCGCGTCGGCGCCCGCCGAGTCGCGCTCGGGCAAGGCGGCCGCCGCCTCGACGGCCGGCGCCGCGAAGGTGACCGCGGCCGCTGCACCGCAGGAGGAAAAGGGTCCCAACAAGGGTCTGCTCGCCTTCGTGGCCGTGCTCCTGATCGGCGGCGGCATCGTGTTCTGGATGATGCAGAACCAGAACACCGAGCCCAAGCCCGAGGTCGTCGAGGCCAAGGTGCCCGTCGAGCCGGCCAAGCCCGAGCCCGAGCCCGAACCGGAGCCCGAGCCCGAGCCCGAGCCCGTCGTGGTCGACGGCAGCAGCACGGGCGATGCCACCGGCACCGGCACGGGCAGCGGCACCGGTGACGCCACCACCGGTGGAGAGGGCGACGAGGACGACGACTTTGGCGGCAGCCGCACGGTCGCGCGCGTCAAGAAGGCCGGCAGCGGCAAGAAGAAGGACGACTCGGCCCCGTACGCCAACTACGACGACGACTCCAAGGGAGCCGATCCGTTCGACGCCGGCAAGGCCGACTGCGTGTTCAACCCCAACGACCCCCGCTGCGTGGGCAAGAAGTCCGGCGGCTCGTCGCTCATGGACCTCGACGCCACCCTGCCCGACAAGCTCAGCGAGTCTGCGATCCGCAAGGCGCTGTCCAAGTCGAAGAACAAGGCCAAGAACAACTGCGGGTCTGCGCATGGGGCCCAGTCGGGCGAGATCGTGCGCGTCAAGCTCTCGATCGAGGGCGACAGCGGCAAGGTGATCGAGGCCGAGCCGCTCGCGCCGCACAACAACGCACTCGGCGACTGCGTGGCCGATGCGCTCAAGGACGCCACGTTCCCGCGGTTCACCAGCCCGCAGCAGGGGACGACCTTTCCAGTTACCTTCTAGGCCCCCCGCAACCGGCTCGGGCTGGCCGACGGCGAGCTTGCCCCCCTGAAAGGGGGGGCTTGGTTGGTGGTGGTTCCTACGCTTGGGGTGGGGCGGTTTGCGACCGGCTCGGGCTGGCCGACGGCGAGCTTGCGCCGAAGGAACGTCGTCTATTCTCCCGTGTCCCCGGTGGTCTTCGCGCTCCTCACGTTCGCTTGTTCCCCAGGGCCCCGCGTGCAACGCTGCCCCAATGCACTCGCCACCAAGGCCCTACCGCTGGTGGCTCCTCCTCGGCGGCGCTCTGCTCGGCGTCGCTGCGGCCATGCTCGCACCCGCCACCACCGGCTGCGTCTACCACGACACCTGTATCAAGGTGACCTCGCCAGGCCATGACTGGTGTCGCAACCTGGTGTTCGCCGAGCAGTGGCCCATCGGCAGCAGCTTCGATGAGGCCGTGCCGATCCTCCGGCCCGACGGTGGTGTGCCCCGGGGGTGTCGCTGTTACAACGATGCCGAGACCCAGATCTTCGAGGACAAGGCTCCGGCGTGTAGGTTCGAGGCATTCCTCGACGAGCTCGAGCTCGCTGCCAGGCAAGAGTGCCAGTCGCTCGTCATGCCGGGCTACGACCACAACTGCTGGACTTCCGTAGGCATGCAGGCATCGATTGCCGAGACCCACTTTCCGGACGGCGTGGGTACATGCATTGGCAACTGCGAATACGGAGGACCTCCCATCGGTGGCTCGTGCCCCGACCCCAACCCCTACGAGTGCGCAACGGGGGGCGGTAGCGACGGTGGATGTGCCTCGGAAGGAGGCGACGAAACCAGTGCGAGCGATTCGGGCCTCGACGACACCGGCAGTGACACGTCAGGCGGCATGCTGCTCGACATCGATGCGCTCATCGCCTGCGTGGAATTGGATTGCGAGGTCGACCGAGCCCTTGCGAGACAGCTCTACGTCGACCCCTCACCGTTGCTCGAGCAAGGTACCGTGCTCGTCCATGTCGCCAAGCTCCAACGCCACGTCTTGCAAGGCGTCGAGCCCGACTCGATCGTCCACGCGTTGGGCCTGCGCAGTGGAGACCGGCTCGAGTCGGTGAACGGCATCGTCATCCGCGATCTCGACTCGGCCCTGCACGCCTACGTGCAGCTCGGCGATGCAACCACCCTCGAGGTACGCATCAAGCGAGGATCCCAATGGCTGGACTTCACGTACACGCTCGTACCGTGAGCCTGGTCGCGCTGGCCTTCGCCCTCGTGATCGGCAGCTGCACGTGCTCCGACCGCCCTCTCGGTGATCCCCCCGCGGATCGAGTCGAACCGGCGTGCCTGTGGCTCATCAGCCCCTACGCGGAGCTCGCGGATGGTGGCACCCACCTCATCTACGACGAGCCCCATCACCGGTCGGGCACCGTCTGCCTCTGCCTCACCCAGGATGAGTTCGACGGCCTCGGCGATCGCTACGAGCGTGTGGGCTGGCCCGAGGAGGGCACCCTGCTCGAGGAGTACAACGAGCTCGCCTACGAGGAGTGCAAGCGACTGTCCGCCCTCATCGAAGACGTCGTCGACGACGAGTGCCTCGAGTACTACGAGGCGGGCGACTGGCTCGACGACATCTACTTCGCCCGCGGTGACTGGGCCATCGGCGCGCCCCCTGGCTTCACGTGCGACGACCCCTAGTCGATCGTTCGGGCTCGCCGCCATTCAGGGCGGGATCCTCGGCCGTTGGCAGGTGCTAGACCGTCACTGGGCGAGGGCGTGCCTCGGCACCCGAGTGCGGTCATGGTGGACGTGTACGAGCGCCTCTGGAATGCGGACGAGAACGGCTGCCGCGTGTCCGCACGCGCTGCCAGCGGGGAGTGGCTCGACCCCGCCGCGGACGTCCTGCTCGACGTGCAGCGCCGCGCCCATGGACGCCGCGACATCGACCTCTCGACCAGGCCGCTGTTCGCGAAGGTCGAGGACGCCAAGCTCGCGCTCCCGACCTACGCCGCATTCATCGCGCTGCTCGACAACTACGTGGCCAACGCACGCGAGCCGGAGCACGAGTCGCCCGGGGAGCGTCGGGAGATCGATGCCTTCCTCGACGCCGTGTGCAACACGCAGGTCGCCGCGGTCGCGCGCGCGCACATCAACGACGAGCTCGGCGAGACGTTGACCGAGCAGCAGTTCCGGACCGTGCTCGATCGACTCTGGTTCGTCGACTACACCAACCACTACGGCGGACGATCCGTCGAGTTCGCCTCGGGCTTCGAGCACGTCTTCGTGGGCGAGGGCATGTTCGACGCCCGTGTTGGCGGCCGCGCCCTCGGCGAGGTCAGCGGCTACCACTCGTGGATCAAGTTCGCGCTCGACGAGCGGGCCGGTAGAGTCGACTACTTGGGGATGAGGTTCGATCTACGCGGAGGCGATCAGCCCGAGCACCCCGACGTGGTGACGCTGCAGATGCTCTGGTACTTGAGCGACATCCACGGTCGCGTGATCGCACAGCTGTTCAAGAAGAAGGGCGGCTTCCTCGTGGGCCCGTCCCCCGAGCTCGAGCTGGTCAGCGGCGCCGTGGCCTACTACGAGAGCATCCACGGCCGATTTCCCCGGGACCGGAGGGAAACCACGATCCGGGGCAGCCGCTACGAGCTCGTGCTCTACCGCAACATCACGCTCCAGAACACGCGAGGCGAGCACATCCGCTCGTTCTACCCAACGTACCTCGGACACGAGAACAGGGAGCCTGCCGTGGGTCGCACCGAGATCGTGACGATCCCCGCGGGGGGCCTCCGGGGCGGGGCCGTGTCGATCGTTCGCGCAGGGCCCAATCCCCGGGGTGGAGATCGCGGCGAAGAATGGGTCGAGCTGCGCAACGACACCGCGGATCCCATCGACCTCGCCGGCTGGCGGCTGGGCGATCGCATGCATCGGACCGAGGCGCTCGAGGGGACGCTCGCCCCCGGCGCCATCGCTCGGGTGGTGCTGCCCGGGGGCGAGGACGGCATGCAGCTCGGCAACCGGGGCGGAGTCATCGCGCTCTACGATCCATCCACCCTCGTTGCCGCGGTCCGGTACGGTCGCACGGACGAAGAGGAGATCGTGCGGTTCGATGACGACGCGGACCCGGAAGAGTTCGCCGCGCTCGGGGCCGGATGACCCGTCCGCCGCCCCTGGCTGCTCGGGTGAGCAGCCATCGCCGATGTCCTGGAATCCGTGGATCTCTGCACCCACGCTCGGCGGCTCGACGAGCCGATACGATACGAGCCTCCGCCCCCTACCCCTTCAATGTCGCCAGGAACCGATCGGTATACACCCTCCGCCGCCTCGCGAGCTCTTCCTGCGTCTCGATCTCGATCCTCTCGTCCGGTGTCACCCTGAAGATCGTCTGCCCCTTGCCGATGATCACGCCGTCGGTCTCGACCAGGACCTCGTCGATCGTGCCCGAGAACGGTGCATACACCTTGTTGAACATCTTCATGACCTCGATGATGTACAGCGGGTCGCCCTTCTCGAAGTGATCGCCGGCCCCGACGAATGGTTCCATGCCCGGTGCCTCGCGCGGATAGAACATGCCGCCCGAGGGCGCGAGCAGCTCGTCCGAGCGCGCCGCGGGCGGAGGCACCAGCACCTTGGCCATCTCGTCCTGCAGCGTCTTCTCTGCGAGCCTGGCGGGGATCTCGATCGACAGATCCGCGCTCACCTCGAGCTCGAAGAAGCCGGTCCGGTCCGCAATGTACGGCAGGAGGTCGAGCAGCTCGGTGCCGAGCCGATAGCCGGCGTGCGCGGATCTTGCCGCGACGAACTCGGCGTCGGTCAGGCCCGCCGGCGCCTCGCGGCCCGAGAGCACGGCGACGATCTCCTGATGGCTGGTGGTCTTCAGCCGGTCTTCCAGCGCGCCGTAGAAGGCCAGCGCCGCTTGCAGCACGTCGTCGTCATGTCGCCAGATGATGGAGGCCGGCGCCGCCGTCTCGCGGAACTGCATGTTCAGGAAGTCGTAGGTGTCGGCCAGCACCTTCATCGGGTTCTCGAGCCACGTGACCTTGCCGTCCCGAACATCGAAGTGCTTGCGATGGCGTGACAGCCACCCCGCCATCACGTGCGGGCGCTCGAACAGGCGCTCGATCGGACGCGTCAGCAAGCTGCGCTTGCGATCGAGCGCATTGGCCGTGGCCCTCGACAGCCCCTCGTCGTCGCCCGCGGCGGCCACGTGACCGTGGCGGATCCGACCGAAGGCATGTCCCACGTCGACCTGCCTGGCCTGCTCCCTCAGCAAGCCCACGGCGGTGACGTAGGGCACCACGAAGCGCGTGGTCGGACGCGCCTGGATCCCGTGGCCGATGAACCAGTGGACGAGGCCATAGTGGAAGTCGAGGTTGGTCTGCAGGTCGTCGCCGCGCAACACGGAGTGGCGCAGCACCTCGGCCATGCGCCGATAGGTCTCGAGACGATCACCACCCACCGTCAGCAGCAGCGCGATGTTGCTGTCGTAGGCACCCGCCAGGCGATAGCGCATGAACGCATCGGTGTCCGGGTTGTGCATGCTGATGCCCTGGTCGTCGCGGATCTCGCCCTCCAGCGCACTCGACCACTTGGTGACGACGCCCCCCGCGTGCGGCTGCAACGCCTGATTGGTCGCGTTCATGCGCACCTCGACCGAGGCCCCGTTGCGCACGAAGCGGGTCGGCTGCGGCAGGCACTCGCCGTGGCGCGCCAGCAGCACCATCAGCTCGACCAGCGACTGGACGACGAAGGAATCGCCCGCATCGGCGGGGTTGGTGAACCTCAGACCATAGCAGAGCTCGGTGACCCGGTGCTCCACCTGGATCCGCGTGTTCATCTCCATGAAGTAGTGGCGATCGCGATCGACGATGCACTCGAAGGTCGAGACCGAGTCCAGACCCACCGCCTTGCCGAAGCGCGCGGCCTCTTCTTCCATCTTGCGCAGCGTGTCGATCTCCCGCTCGAGGATCCTCGCTTCCTTCGCCCTGCCGGCAGCCCGCGCCTCCGCCACGGCGCGCTCGAGCTCTTCGTGGATCACGGAGATCTCGAGCAGCTTCTGCTCGTGCATCTGCAGCGAGCAATCACGGCCTCCCATCGTGATGCACCACTCGCCATTGCCGACGACCTGGATCTCCAAGTGGCGAGTGGTCTCGATGTTGAGCTCGATCAGGATGTTCTTGTTGTCGCCCACCCCGGTGGCCTTGACCTCGCTGAGGATCTCGCGAACGAGGCCTGGCACGACGGCGGCCGCCTTCTCGATGCGCTCGCGCTCGCTGCCCTCGTGGGCGGTCGGCGCCTCCATGATGCGCTGGCCCTTGCCACCGCCGCCGCCGATCGCCTTGAGGCGGAAGCGGCTCCGCGGCGACTGCTCGAGCAGGCGGATCGCCCCCAGTCGCAGCTGCTCTGCGAGCTCCTCGATGCTGTAGAGATCGATGCCCCTGGCATACGACGCGGCCAGCACGGCATCGGCCTTGTCCTCGAGCGAGATCCCACCGTCATCGAGGTCGATGGCGACCTCCAGGCCTTCCCTGGCGACCAACGCCTTCAGCGCGGCGACATCCGGGTACCTCGCCAGCAGGGTCAGCGCGGTACCATTGTCGATTCCGGGCGTCGTCGACACGTTCACCGCCAGCGCCGTGCGCTTGGCTTCGTCCTTGAGGCCGGCCCGGTGAACCGTCTTGGAGCAGGGGCCGATGAAGCGCAGGCCCGCCCGCTCCATGGAGCCGACCATCTCCTCGTCCTCGGCCATGAAGCCGTAGCCGGCGAAGATCGAGTCGTAGCCATCGTCCTTGGCGATGCGGATGATCTGCTCGATGCGCCGGCGACGCTCTTCCTTCGTCGCCCCCGTGTAGTCGGGCACGCGGTGCACCCGCGAAGGATCGGTCAGCTTGCGCAGCTCCGGCGCGAGCGCGTTGCCGTAGGTGATGGAATCCTTCTCGGACAGCAGGATGCCGTAGCCGGCGATGCCCATCTCGTCGAACACGTCCATGGCCTCCTTGCGGATCGGGCCACGGCAGATGATGAGCGGCTTCATGTCCTCGACCCGGAAGCTGCGCACCCACGCGCTCGACGACAGCCCCAGGCGACGGTCCTCGTGGATCAGGGGGTTGCTCGAGTAGTGGTCATCGTTGGACATGCTGCCTGGCCCGAATGCCGCTCTAGTGGAACTCGCGCTGCACTCCAGACATGGGCTCCGGCGTGTAGTGCTCGAGGTGGAACCGCATGTTGTGGGCCAGCACCTTCCGCAGATCGGACGGCATGACGATCTGCGAGATCGACCCCAGGCTCAGGGCTTCGTTCGGATTCATCAGCTCGCGCTCGTAGCGCTGCGCCAGCGATGCCTCCGCCTGCTCGAGCCAGCCACGGACGGAGGCCTGCGCGGCCTCCCTCGCCTCGCGCTCGGTCAGACCGTCACGCACGAACGCCTCGCGCGCCGCGGCGACCCGCGGCTCGACCGCGCCGCGTAGCGCACGCAGCTCGTCCTTGTAGACGAACTCGACACCGGCCGGACCCATCACCGCCACGCGCGTGGTCGGCAGCGCGATGACGAAGTCGGCCCCGGTCGCATAGTTGTTGTACGAGGCATAGGCGCCGCCGAAGGCATTGCGGATCAGCACCAGGAAGCGTGGCGTACGCAGATCGATGATGGCATCGAGCATCGCGCGACCGGCCTGGACGATCCCACGGCTCTCCTGCTCGCGGCCCGGCAGGAAGCCGGTCGTGTCCTCCATGAAGATCATCGGGACGTTGTACAGGTTGCAGAAGCGAATGAAGCGCGCGTTCTTCAGCGCTGCATCGACATCGATCTGCCCCGACGCCACGGCCGAATTGTTGGCCACGAACCCGACCACGCTGCCGCCCAGGCGGCCCCACGCGCAGATCGTGTTGCGCGCCCGACCGGGCTGGAACTCGAGGTAGTCGCCGTGATCGACCAGCTGCTGAATGATGATGCCGCTGTCGAACGGCGTGTTGAAGCCGGTGGGCGAGTCGAAGGCCTTCCGCAGCAGGATGTCGACGCCCCAGGTCTCGCGATCGACCGGGTCGGACGTGGGGCGGAACGGCGCGAGCTCGGCGTGGTGGTCGGGCAGGTAGTCCAGCAGCTCGGTGACCTTGTGCAGCGCCGCGACCTCGTCATCCACCACGAAGTCGCTGACCCCCGACTGCGAGTGCACCCCCGGGCCGCCCAGCGCGTCGGGTGTCACGTCTTCACCGAGCACCGACTTGACGACACCGGCACCGGTGAGGCCGAAGAAGGTGTCGTTGGGCTGGATCATGAAGCTGCCCTGACGCGGCAGGTAGGATCCACCGCCCGCGTTGTAGCCGAACATGCACATGATCGAGGGCACGACGCCGCTGAGCTTGCGCAGCGCCGTGAATGCCTCGGCGTAGCCATCGAGGCCGCCGACCCCCGCGGGGACGTACGCGCCCGCCGAGTCGTTCAGGCCAACCACCGGAATGCGACGCTTGGCGGCCAGCTCGAACAGGCGCGCCAGCTTCTTGCCGTTGGTCGCGTCCATGGAGCCGGCTCGCACGGTGAAGTCGTGGCCATAGAGCGCGACGTGACGACCGCGGATCTCGATGATGGCCGTCACCAGCGACGCGCCGTCCAGGTTGGGGCCCCAGTTCTGGAACAGGATCGTGGGCGGCTCGTCGCTCAGAACGCGAATCCGCTCCCAGATCGTCATGCGATGCTTGTGGTGCTGACGCTCGACGTTCACCACGCTCGCCGCCTCGTTCGGGCGCCGCATCAGCTCGTGTCCGGCCTTCAGCGTGGCCTCGTAGAGGCCCGCGAGCTCCACGTGTTCGTCCTCCCCAAAGGGATTCACCAGCGAGGGAACGACCTTGGTGTTCGTCGTCATGGCGGCGGCACTCTCGTTGTTCGTCGCAAGCTCAGCGCGTGGCCAAGATCGCCCGAGCGGTGCGACGGGCCAGGGCCATGCACGTCCACATCGGGTTCGCGCCGACGGCAGTGGGGAACGCCGAGGTGTCCCCGATGAAGACGCCGCGGGCATCGTGGAGCTGGCCCAGGGGATCGGCCACCGAGGTCTTGGGGTCGCGGCCCATCCGCGCGGAGCCCATCTGGTGCGCGCAGAACGGCACCCGGCCGCCGCGCCCGAGCGGCACGTCGCGGGCCTTGGCCGCGGCTCGCTCGACGTCGTCTCCGCGCCTCGCACAGCGCCTGGAGGCCGCGTCGCTGCCTCGGGGTGAAGGGCGAGGAGGGATTGGCTCGAGTCATCGAGGGCGGAGCCCGCGGGTCATCCTACGACACTTACTTGTCGCCAACAAGTATTATGAGACCATCCACTGCCTGATACACTCGCCGCATGCGGTGGTGGCTCGGTACGGCACTCGGCACCGCCGCCGTGCTTGCGTGCAACTCGAGTGCGTTCACCTGCGCCGACGATTCCGAGTGCTCGGGCGGGGTCTGCCAGCCCACGGGTGCATGCAGCTTCCCCGATGATTCCTGCCCCTCGGGTCAGCGGTACGGTGAGCACGCCGCCGGTGATCTGGCCGGGACGTGCGTCGAGGTCGAGCAGACCGAGGGCACCATGTCGAGCACGTCGAGCACCTCGAGCCCGTCGACGGCCGGTGCCTCGACCCTGATGCTCGACGACGACTCCAGCGGCCCGCTCACCTCGACCACGGAGGGAGGGACGACGACCAGCGAGTCCTCGTCCACCGGTGAGCCCGTCGATCCCGATCTACTGCTTTGGTTTCGCTTCGAGGACCTGTCGGAGCGCGGCACGATCGACTCGGCCCATGGGTTTCAGGCCACGTGCGAGGACACCGAGTGCCCGGTCGCCGCGATGAGCCTGTTTGGGCAGGGAGCGCTCTTCGACGGCCAAGACGACGGCTTGAGCGTCCCCTTCGACCCGCTCTTCGAGGTGTCGGAGGCCTTCACCATCGCCGCGTGGATCCGCGTGGACGGAGTGCCCGGCCCGGACATCCGCATGATCTTCGGGCACCCGTTCGGCCCGGACACGTCCAACGCCTGGCTCCTCTCCGTTCGCCCCCTCTTCATGGGCTGGGGCGGCGGCATGACGATGAGCTCCGATGGTGAGCTCCACGTGGTCGTCACCCCCATGGCGTCTTCGCTCGGGGCGTGGACCCACGTGGCGGGCACCTACGACGGCTCCGAGATGACCCTGTTCGTCAATGGACAGCCGGTGGCCTCGGGCGTTGCGCCTCCTCCCGTCTTCGACGCGGGACACCCGATCACGATCGGACGCGACATCAACGCGAACCAACCGGCCGGGTTCTTCCACGGGGTGATCGACGAGGTGCGGCTGTACTCCCGGGCGCTGGATCAGGAAGAGCTCGCCGCGCTCGCAGCCGGGTGACCGGCGTGTGCCCCTTCGCACGCGCGCAATCGTCGCTTTGTCTTGGTTCGGTCGCCGTCGGGCGGGCTCGGTCACCGCTTGGTCCCCCTTTGTCCCCCTTTGTCATAGAACCGTCGCAGCGCTCCCGAGCCGTTGCCCGGTCCCCGTGCTGGTGTCCTACTGGCCCCGGCCCGACATGCGAGACGCACGAATCAGCTTCGTTCCCCGCAGCGCCTTCCATCGGCAGCTCGTCGCCCGCGTCGACGACCACTTCGAGCGCACCGGGCTGCCTCGCGACGGTGGCAGCGCGATCGTACGCAAGACGCTGGTGCTGCTCGCGACCCTCGGAGCCGGCTACTTCGCGCTCTTGCTGGGCGACCTCGGCTGGCCGGGGCTGGTCGTCGCAGCGTTGGTGGCGGGCATCGCCGTCGCCGGCCTGGGCATGGCGGTCATGCACGACGGCAGCCACGGTGCCTATGCATCGAGCGCTCGCGGCAACCTGCTCGCGGCCCGCGTGCTCGACTTCCTCGGCTGCAGCTCCTACGTCTGGAAGGTCAAGCACGTCCACGTGCACCACACCTATCCGAACATCGAGGGCGCCGACGACGACATCGCCCTCGAGCCGCTGGCCCGGTTCGCGCCGGGACAGCCCCACCACGCCGCCCACCGCTTCCAGCACCTCTACATGTTCTTCCTGTACGGGTTCGTGATCATGAAGTGGTGGATCATCGACGACTTCAAGCAGCTCGCTCGCGGCCGGATCGGCCGCCAGCCGCTGGCCGCTCCGCGGGGCGAGGAAGCCGCGGTGTTCTGGTCGTTCAAGATCATCCACGGGATCTGGGCGGTGCTGATCCCCGGGCTCGTGGTGGGCTGGCTGCCGACCCTGGCCTTCTACGTGATCTCGCAGTACACGGCCGGACTCATCCTGTCGCTCGTGTTCCAGCTCGCGCACTCCGTCGAGGAGGCCGAGTTCCTCGACCCCGAGGCCTCGGACGGCAAGCTCGAGCTGGACTTCGCGCGGCTGCAGCTGGCGACCACCGTCGACTTCGCTCCCCGTAGCCGCTGGCTCAGCTGGTACGTGGGCGGGCTGAACTTCCAGGCCATCCACCACCTGTTCCCCCGCGTCAGCCACGTGCACTATCCCGCGCTCGCGCCGATCGTCTCGCAGGTCTGCGCCGAGCACGGCGTGGAGTACAAGGTGAGGGACTCGGCCCTCTCGCTGCTGCGCTCGCACTACCGCTGGCTGCGGCGAATGGGTCGCAAGCCCGAGACGACCCCCGAGGATCAGGCGCTGCCGCTGCCCCGGGCAGCCTGATGCTCGGGCAGGCACCTCTGCTGACACCGCGCTGACAGGAGCCCCGCGGCCCCCTGACACGATGCTGTCAGGAGCCCCGCGCTAGCTTGCGCGGCATGAATCCGAACAAGCTCATCCCCCTCGTGGTCACCGACGATCTCACCGCCACCAAGGCGTTCTACGCCCAGCGTGCGGGGTTCGAGGTCAGCATCGACATGGACCAGTACCTCCAGGTCCGCTGGGGTCGCGACGCCGAAGGCCCCGAGCTGGCCTTCATGACGCCGCAGCCGGCCGGCGCGCCCATGGAGGGCCCGGAGCGCTTCGCCGGCAAGGGGCTCATCATCAGCATCCCCACCCAGGACGCCGATGCCACCCACGCGGCTCTGCGAGCGCGCGGTGCACAGCCCCGCTCGTACCCCGCCGACAAGCCCTGGGGCTGGCGTAGCTTCACCGTGGCCGACCCCAACGGAGTCGTCTTGGACTTCTTCCACGTGATCGACCAAAGTGCCGCCGCGGATGCGACGGGCTGACCGACTGTTCCAGATCGTCCAGATCCTCCAGCACCGCCGCGTCACCACGGCGGCGAGGATCGCCGAGCGGCTGCAGGTCTCGGAGCGAACCGTCTATCGGGACATCCGCGACCTCAGCCTCTCGGGCGTTCCCATCGAGGGCGAGGCCGGCGTGGGCTATCGCCTCGGCAAGGACTTCGAACTCCCTCCGCTGATGTTCACCGTCGACGAAATCCAGGCCCTCGTGCTGGGCGCACGCATGGTCGAGAGCTGGGGCGACGCCCAGCTCCAGCAGGCCGCCCTCAGCGTGCTCGAGAAGGTCGAGGCGGCCCTCCCCCACAGCGAGCGACCGCGCGTCCACAGCACGGCCCTGTTCTCGCTCGCGTTCCACGTGCCGCCCGAGGTTCGCACCCGCCTCGGCCAGCTCCGCCACGCCATCGCCGACCAGCACCACGTGTCGCTGCACTACCGCGACCGCCAGGGCGAGCTCACCACGCGCAGCGTTCGCCCCCTGGGCCTCTACTTCTGGGGCAGCACCTGGACGCTGGGGGCGTACTGCGAGCTGCGCGAGGACTTCCGCAGCTTTCGCCTCGATCGCATCGAGGACTCGAACGTGCTCGACACGACCTTCGAGCTGCAACCGCCGATCACCCTGGCCGACTACGTGCGCTCGGTGGCGGGCGATTGACCCGACTCGGCTCGACGACGCCGCACCAAGTCCACGCGCTCACGACACGACCGATCAACACTCGTTCACTGCATCGTCGGGGAATCACACGTCGGCGAGAACCCGAGACGAGCCGCGAGTCCGCCGCCGTAGGGCTTGCATCGACGACCTGGCGCGCTTGCGCATCGAGTCACTGCGGGCTAGCCTGCCGACTCGTCGTCACAACACGCGGTTTCCGTCGGGCCGCAGCGGCCCTTTCCTCGTTCGCCTTCGCAGTGCCCTCGCCTCGCCAACGACGGCACGCTCGGCGTGGCTCGTCGGTGAGGGCAACACGAGAGCGAGCCGATGAGCCACCGCATCGACAACGATCCTCCCCGCTTCCCCCAGGCGCACCGGCCGGGCAAGGGGCTCCGTGCGTCGCTGCCCCCCAAGTCCCTCGCGGGCTTCGCCGCGGCCATCCTCGCCGTCGTCGGGATCGCCCTCATCTCGCAAGAGACCCTGCACAATCGGACCGAGGGGGCCGAGCGGATGGCCCACACGCTCGAGGTCTCGATGACGCTCGAGTCGCTGCTGTCCACGATCACCGAGGCCGAGACGGGCCAGCGTGGCTACTTGCTGGCCGGTGACGGGCGCTACCTCGAGCCCTACGACGCTGCGGTCGTGGCCCTGCCCCGAGAACTCGAGCAGGCGCGCCGGGCTCTGGCACGACAGCCAGCACAGCTCGAGCGGCTCGAGGCGGCGGCCCAGCTCGCCGCCCAGCGCATGGACCGGCTCGCACGCGGGATCGAGCTCTCCCGATCCGGTCATCAACAAGACGCGCTGGCCATGATCCGCACCCACCAGGGCCGCGAGCTCATGAAGGGCCTGCGCAAGCAGCTCGCGGAGATCCGAGAGACCGAGCGCTCGCGACTGGGGCTCCACACACGGCAGTGGCGCGATGCGACCTGGTGGTCGTCGGTGGTGGTCCTCGGGGGCGCGACCATGTTGCTGTGCCTCATCGGGACCGCGGCGCTGCTGTCGTCCAGGGACTTCCGCCAGCAGCGGGTCGAGGCCTGGATCCGCACCGGACAGACCAGGCTCGCGCAGCAGATGCAGGGCGAGCACGACGTGACGCGGCTGGCCGACAAGATCGTCGCCTTCCTCGCGCACCACCTGCAGGCGCAGGTGGGCGCGGTGTACTTTGCCGACCGCGATCAGCTGCGGCTCGTGGGTGGCTACGGGCTGTCGAAGGCGGCCGCGGCCAGGACGCCCGTGGGCCTCACGCGGCAGGCCTTCGAGCACGAGTCGGTGCTGCACGTCACCAACGTGCCCGAGGGCTACTTCTTGGTCTCCTCGGGCCTGGGAAGCAGCGCGCCCGGCCACCTGCTGCTCGTGCCGACCTACGCCGACGGCAGGAACAACGCCGTCGTGGAGCTCGGGTTCTTCCACCCGATCGAGCCCCACGACATCGAGCTGCTGCGACGCAGCGCCGAGCCGATCGGGATCGCGCTGCGCTCGGCCAAGCTGCGCACCGAGCTCGAGGACCTGCTCGAAGAAACCCAGCGCCAGGCCCACGAACTGCAGACCCAGCAAGAGGAGCTGCGGGTCACCAACGAGGAGCTCGAGCAGCAGAGTCGGGCCCTACAGACCTCGCAGCAGCGGCTGCAGGGCCAGCAGACCGAGCTCGAGCACGTCAATGCCCAGCTCGAGCAGCAGACCCAGGCGCTCGAGAAGCAGCGTGACGGGCTCGTGCGGGCTCGGGCCGAGGCGCAGCGCGCCAGCACCTACAAGTCCGAGTTCCTGGCCAACATGTCCCACGAGCTGCGCACGCCGCTCAACAGCTCGCTCATCCTGGCCAAGCTCCTCATCGACAATCGCGAGGGCAACCTGACCCCCGAGCAGATCAAGTTCGCGCAGACGATCCAGTCGGCGGGCAACGACCTGCTGAACCTCATCAACGACATCCTCGATCTGTCGCGCATCGAGGCCGGCAAGCTCGACGTGCGCCCCGTGGAGGTCTCCCCCAGGCGCCAGGTCGACGAGCTCGCGCACACGCTGCGCCCGCTCGCCCAGGACAGGCAGCTCGAGCTCGAGGTCTCGGTCGCATCGGGCACCCCGCAGACCATCCATACCGACCCCACGCGGCTCCAGCAGATCCTCAGGAACCTGCTGTCCAACGCGATCAAGTTCACCGAGAGCGGCGGGGTCTCGCTGCACGTACATCCGCTCGGCCACGATCGGGTCGCGTTCGAAGTGCGCGACACCGGCATCGGCATCCCGGCCGAGCAGCACGAGCTCGTCTTCGAGGCGTTCCGGCAGGCCAACGGCAACAGCACCCGCCAGTACGGCGGCACCGGCCTCGGGCTGTCGATCTCTCGCGACCTCGCCCGGCTGCTCGGCGGAGACATCGAGCTCGACAGCGCCCCCGGGCGAGGCAGCACGTTCACGCTGGTCATCCCGGTGCGTCATGGGCCGACGCAGGCCAACG
The DNA here is from genome assembly GCF_026337845.1 of Paraliomyxa miuraensis. Classification (GTDB taxonomy): domain Bacteria; phylum Myxococcota_A; class Polyangia; order Nannocystales; family Nannocystaceae; genus Paraliomyxa; species Paraliomyxa miuraensis. The sequence continues at coordinate 66,985 of NZ_JAOVZF010000148.1, forward strand.
CGACGCCCCCGAGCCCTGCGGCCGCCGTGAGGGCGCAATCGCGGCCGCCCCCCACGAGCCCGCGGCCGCCGCCGAGCACGAGCCGAGCCACCACCCCCACGGACGCATCGAGCGCGGTGGCGGCGGTCGACGACCGCAGCCGCGTCTCCCCGAAGTCCCGCTCGATCCTCGTGATCGAGGACGACCCCGAGTTCGCCACCATCGTCGCCGACCTGGCCCGCGAGCTCGACTTCATGGTCCTCGTGGCCCACACCGCCGAGGAAGGGCTCAGCCTGGCTGCGCAGCACCGGCCGAGCGCGATCGTGCTCGACCTGCTGCTGCCCGATCGCTCGGGGCTCACGGTGCTCGACGCGCTCAAGCGCGACTCGGCCACGCGCCACATCCCCGTGCACATCGTCTCGGCCACCGACTCCATCCAGCCAGCGCTCGAGATGGGCGCGACCGGCTACGCCGTCAAGCCGATCGCGCGAGCACAGCTCGCGGCGGCGCTCGAGCGCCTCGAGGCCAAGATCTCGCAGAAGCTCCGGCGCGTGCTCGTGGTGGAGGACGACGACGTTCACCGCGACAGCATCTGCCGTCTGCTCGACGCCGACGACGTCCAGACGGTGGCCGTGGGCACGGCCCACGAGGCGCTCGAGCGCCTCGGATCCACCACCTTCGACTGCATGGTGCTCGACCTGTCGCTGCCCGACCGCAGCGGCCTGCAGCTGCTCGAGGAGATGTCGCGAGAGGAGCAGTACGCGTTCCCGCCGGTCATCGTCTACACCGGCCGCTCGATGTCGCGGCAGGAGGAACAGCAGCTGCGGAGGTTCTCGAGCTCGATCATCATCAAGGGCGCGCGCTCCCCCGAGCGGCTGCTCGACGAGGTCACGCTGTTCCTCCACCAGGTGGAGACCGAGCTGCCTCCGGATCGCCAGCGAATGCTGCGCGACGTTCGCCACCGCGACCGGGTGTTCGAGGACCGGCGCGTGCTGGTGGTGGAGGACGACGTCCGCAACGTGTTCGCGCTCACCAGCGTGCTCGAGCCCACCGGCGCCACCGTCGAGATCGCACGCAACGGCCGCGAGGCGCTCGAGCACCTCGCCGCCAACCCCGGGGTCGACCTCGTGCTGATGGACGTCATGATGCCCGAGATGGACGGACTGCAGGCGACCCGAGAGATCCGCAGGCAGCCAGAGCTCGCCAAGCTCCCGATCATCGCGCTCACGGCCAAGGCGATGGCCGACGATCGCAAGAGCTGCCTCGCTGCGGGCGCCAACGACTACATCGCCAAGCCCCTCGACGTGGACAAGCTCCTGTCGCTCGCTCGCGTATGGATGCCCAAGTGACGACGCACGGCGACACCGGCATCGAGCTCCAGCTGCTGCTCGAGGCGATCTTCCACGAGTACCACTACGACTTTCGCTGCTACTCGGAGGTCTCGCTGCGGCGGCGGGTGAGGGCGGCGCTCGTCCACTTCGGGTGCGGCACGATCTCGCGGCTGCAGGAGCGCTTGCTGCACGAGCCGGAGGTGTTCCCGGTGCTGCTGCGCTACCTCACCGTGCAGGTGAGCGAGATGTTCCGCGATCCTTCGTACTTCCGCTCGATCCGGGAGGTCGTCGTGCCCTACCTGGCAACCTACCCCACCGTCAAGGTGTGGGTGCCGGGGTGCGCGACGGGGGAGGAGGCATACTCGCTCGCGATCGTGCTCGCCGAGGAAGGTTTGCTCGAGCGCACGCTCATCTACGCCACCGACATCCACCCCGACAGCCTGCGGCGCGCCGAGGACGGCGTGTTCGACCTGGGGCGCTTTGCACGGTTCAGCGAGAGCTACCTGCTGGCGGGGGGCAAGGCGTCCCTGTCCGACTACTACATGGCGCGCTACTCGTCGGCGATCATCGACCGCTCGCTCAAGGAGTCGATCCTGTTCTCCGACCACAGCCTCGCCACCGACAGCGCGTTCGCGGAGGTGGAGCTGATCTCGTGCCGCAACGTGCTCATCTACTTCGAGCGCGAACTCCAGGATCGCGCGGTCGGCGTGTTCCTCGACTCGCTGTGCCGCAAGGGGTTCGTGGGCCTGGGCTCCCAGGAGTCGCTCCGATTCTCGCGGCACGCCGCCGCGTTCGCCGAGCTCGTGACCGAGGATCGGATCTACCAGAGGCTGGGATGATGACCGAGACGATCGAACTCCTCGTGGTGGACGACATCGAGGGCAACCTCGTCGCGCTCGAGGCGTTGCTGCGACGCGACGGACTCGAGGTGCTGCTGGCGCGCTCGGGGGCGGAGGCGCTCGAGCTGCTGCTCGTGCACGACGTCGCGCTCGCGTTCATCGACGTACGCATGCCCGACATGGACGGCTTCGAACTCGCCGAGCTGATGCGCAGCACCGAGCGCACGCGGCACGTGCCCATCATCTTCGTCACGGCCGGCTCGCACGACCACCAGCGCGTGTTCGCGGGCTACGAGGCCGGCGCCGTCGATTTCCTGTTCAAGCCGATCGATGCCCACGTGCTCCGCAGCAAGGCCGACGTGTTCCTGGAGCTGCACCGCCAGCGCAAGGCGCTCGCCGAGGTCCTGCGCCTCAACGAGATGTTCGTGGGCACGCTCGGCCACGACCTGCGCAACCCGCTGAGCGCCATGATGACCGGTGCAGAGCTGCTGGTCGGCCGGGCTCGCGACGACCTGGAGCGGCAGACGCTGCGCCGCATGCTCGCGGCCGGGCGCCGCATGACCGGCATGATCGATCAGCTGCTCGATCTCACGCGGGCACGGCTGGCCGGAGGCGTGGGATTCGTGCAGTCGCGCGATCGCCTCGACGTGGCACAGATCATCCGTAGCACGCTCGAGGAGCTGGTGGCGGGACCTTCGGAGCGAGGGCACGTCGCGGTGACGAGCTCCGGGGATTGCACGATCCTCGGCGACCAGCACCGGCTGCACCAGCTGTTCTCCAACCTCATCGCCAACGCGCTCGACCACGGCGCTCTCGATGAGCCGGTGTCGGTGTCGATCGAGGGCGACGAGCGCGAGCTCGTGGTGGAGGTGCACAATCACGGCACGATCCCGCCGGACATGCTGCCCACCGTCTTCGAGCCGTTCCGCCGTCGCCACCAGCGCTCGCCCAAGTCCACGGGGCTCGGGCTGGGGCTGTTCATCTCCGAGCAGATCGCCCGGGCCCACGGCGGCGGGGTGGAGGTGCAGTCGAGCGAGGCGGCGGGAACCCTCTTCACCGTGCGCTTGGCTCGACGCCGCGAGCCCACGCCGGCATGACGCGGCCACGCGCTCGGGCCCGCACTCAAGTCGGTGGCACCGCATCGCTCCACGACAGCTCGTCGCCGCAGTGGAGCATCATCGCGCCTTCGTAGGGGTTCATGACCTTGCCGTCCTTCTGCACCCACAGGCCTCCCTTGCCATCGAAGGTCATGGTGCAGTGGACGATCACCAAGCCCGCCCGACCGTCGGCGCTGGACCGTAGGTACTCGATCATGCCGTCGCTCATCTTCTTGAACGCCAGGCGGGCGGTCGCGATGTCGGGCGATCCCACGCGGGCCGCTCCCTGAACCATGGCATCGACCCCGGGCTTGCCCTCGTGGGTCTTGGCGGCCTCGATCACGTGAGCGCCGAGCTCGGGGAGCCCCTCGACCCGATCCGCGGCCAGTGTCTCTCCGATGGCGAGGTACGGAGTGATCATGGTGCCGTCGCTCACCGGCTTCGACTCACCGCCGCAGCCCACGACGAGCCCCAGCACCACCATCGAGACGATCCCACGCGCGCGTCGACCGATCATCGGGCGGGAGTCTAGCAAACCGTTGGCGAGGCCGGGCCGTGCGGAGCCCCGCCCACCGGGGTACAGTCCCGTTCCTCCATGCTGGCCCCCCTGCTCTCGCTGGTGTCCGTGCTCGGCCTCTCGGTGGTCGAGCCGGGCTCGCCGGATCCGCTTGCCACGGAGCCGCCGCTCGCGGAGGACGCGAGCACCGCCGGCCCGGCCTCGCCTTCCGCTCCCACCGTGCCTTCCGCTCCCGCCGTGGATGGGCAGCCGGAACCGCCCGCGAGCGAGACGCCACCCCCGAGCGAGGGCGCCCCCAGCGATGGCACGTTCTTCGATCCAGGGCTCGACGAGGACGAGACCGCGCCACCCGAGCCCGAGCCCGAGGCCGAGGCTCCGCCGATGCCCGAGATCGAGGAGCTCCCCCCTCGCCCGAGCACCCGGCGGTGGGTCGATCGCACGCGTCCCTCCCCCGAGCGCCCGCCCGCGGGCTCCGAGGGCGGCAGCTTCTTCGACCCCGGCAAGCTCGAGGACACCGGACCCGCGGGAGGCCTGCTGCAGATCCGCGGCTACGTGGCCGCCAACTTCTTCGTGGCCACCCGCAGCAACACGCTCGCGCGCGAGCCCAGCGGGGAATTCGAGCGCCTGCGCCCGATGCCCTTCTTCGACGTCAGCTCGGCCACGCTCTACGTGGGCGCGCCGATCTACGCCGACATGGTCCACGCACGCATGGCGGTCGAGTTCTTGTCGATCCCACAGACCCAGATCACCGCATCGCAGCCCGACATCATCGCCCAGGCCAACCGTCGGCTCTTCTTCGAGTCCGCGGCGCTCGAGGTCAACCCGTTCGCGACCGCCCGCTCGACGCCCCGGTGGTTTCGCGAGGGGTTCAAGATCACCGGCGGCGTGTTCATCGTGCCGTTCGGGCTCGAGGACGAGGAGCACGCCTCGCCGGCCAACTGGTTCATCTCGCGGCCACGCTCGATGACCTCCAACCGCGTCTACCCCGGCACCTGGAACGACGTGGGGGTGGCGCTCGAGTGGAAGCCGACGTTTCGCGAGCACTCGCCGATCCGACCGATCCAGATCGATCTGGCGATGGTCAACGGGGACCCCTGCACCCAGACCCGCTTCCTCGCCTCGCTCTACGAGCCCAACTTCCCGGCGCCGTCGTGCGCTCGCCGTCTGCGGCCGGCCGAGCGCGACGATCCGAGCGCCACCGTCCCCGAGCCGCTTCCGATCAACGCCGGCTTCTTCGGCATCGCGCCCGACAACAACGCCAACAAGGCGTTCGTGGCTCGGGTCCGGACGTTCCCCATCCCCTCGCTCGACCTCGGTGGCTCGTTCGTGTTCGCCAAGCACCCCGAGCCGGCGGTGCCCGAGCCCGGCCAGACCACGGCCGAGCTCGACCAGGCGCCCAGCTGGCGCGCAGGGGGGCACGTGGATCTGCGGCTCTCCGAGGCGATCGGCAGCCGGGTTCCGCTGCCATCGCTGCGGGGCGAGCTCGTGCTCGGGGTCGACCACGCGGTCGACGAGACGACGCATGCCGATCGACGCATGCTGGGCGGCTATGCCCAGATCTCGCAGCCGCTGTTCGTGCGCAAGCGAACGCGGCTACCCGGCCTGATGGTGCAGTATCGCTTCGACCATGCCGATCCCGATCTGGTCGTACCGGGGATCGTCGACGGCGTGCCGCTGCGCGTGGACCTGTCCAGCTTCGACTACCGCGGCGAGACCACCTTGCAGGGACACACGGTGGGGCTGCGGCTTCCCGTGGTCCCCCGGCTCATGCTCAAGGCCGAGTACACGTTCGTGCTCGAAGACGGCGGCCGCGGCAATCGCATCGCCAACGACCTGTTCGGCTTCGAGGCGGTGGCCGACTTCTGATGTGAGCGTTGGCTCCAGCGTGGCCATCCGAGGCGGCGCTGCGTCGCGCGGTCGCACCGCGCGACCTCGTGGCGCGGCCACTGCTGCCTTCGGTTGACGCCAGCGCGGCCATCACCGATGGTTGCCTTCGTGACTCGCACGTGGTTCGCCGCCGTTGCCCTGGCCTTGCTGAGCCTGAGCGCGCTCCCGGCCGAGGCCCACCTCGCCAAGTGGGGTAGCTGGGCCGTGACCCACCGCAACCTGATGAAGCTGTTTCCCGACGCCGATCCGACGGCCTGGAAGATCAAGCGCTACCAGTACGCCAAGGAAGAAGTCGAGCTGCTCGAGAAGGCCCTGGGCTTCGCGCTCTACCCCGAGGACAAGGCGCCCGAGTTCTACGTGGCCCACGACGCGGCCGGCGACCTCCTGGGCGTGGCGATCTTCATCGATCCCCGCACCAAGCCGAAGATCCTCGACGGTGGCGTGCTCACGCTCGAGGTCGGCGTGGGGGTCGATGCCCGGGGCGCGATCAGCCGCGTCAAGGTCTACGACTACCGCGGCAACGTGGAGCTGACCGAGCCCGCGTTCCTCGACCAGCTCAAGGGCCGCACCCTGAGCCACGACTTCACCATCGGCTCCAAGGGGCTCGTGGGCGTCGAGGACGAGCCCGAGGAGAGCCAGCTGGTCGCCAACGCGGGCCGCGAGGCCCTGCTGCTCATGAAGGTGGCGCTGGGGCGGCGCTGAGCCCCGATCTCGCGGGGCACCGGGCCCCGAGACCCGGTTCTTTGCTACCGTGTCGGCGTGCGGCGCGGGTGCCGAGCGTGGGTAGGGCTCTTGGTCCTCGGGTGGACCGGCGGCTGCCTGCCCGACAACCCTCCGGCCGACACCACCACCGGCGTCGACCCCATGGACGTGCCGGTGATCCCGGAGGGGGAGATGCTGGGGTGCAGCCAGGGCACGTGCACGCTGGTGGTGGTGAGCCAGACGCTCGACGACCGGATCGAGCTGCTATCCCCCGACGATCCCGAGGGCGTGGTCTACCGCGGCTCGATCGATCTCGATCTCAAGCCCAACGAGTGCTCGGGCTGCGGCCTGGGTGACAACGGCGGGGACCGCCTCGACGAGCCGTTCGGGGTGGCCGTGGCCGGGGGCCATCTGCACGTGGTGGCCGGTCACTACCCGACCCCCGAGCGCGGTACGTTGCTCTCGTTCCCCTTCGAGTTCTTTGCGGAGCGTGCGGCTGGCGACCGCGTCGATGCCTCGGCGTTCTTCAACGGGGGCACCTTCAGCGGGGTCACGGCGGTCCCGCTCGAGCGCCTCGAGCCGATCTTCGTGACCGCGGTGGAGGACAAGCTCGTGGTCGCGGTGTTCGCCAACAATCTGTTCTCCGCCGAGGACGCGTGGACGCAGCCCGGGGAGCTGCTCGTGCTCGATGCCGCGGATCCGGCGGGCGGGGTGGGCGTGGTGCCGCTCGATGCGCTCGACGGAGGGCCCTGCAACGGCGCAGCACGGATGATCGCGCTCGGCCCGGGCCAGCTGGCGGTCGCCTGCGACGGGAACGAGGCCGTCGCGTGGCTCGAGCACGGCGCGCTGACGGGCCTCTCGCCCGGCGAAGCGGCAGCGACCTTCTCCGGAGCGCTGTGCGAGATCCCGGGCTCGGTCTCGAATCGCCGGGTCCGCTACCTCGCGCCCGACACGACGGGAGGCCTGGTGGTCGCGGAAGGACCCACGCCGCTCGATGTCCTGGGCCCGGGCCGGCTGTGGCGCTTCGCCGCCGGCTGCGTGGTTCGAGGCGTGACCAACCTCCCCGGCGACGACTGGCAGCTCGCCCAGATCGCCGCGCTGCCCGGTCGTGATGCATGGGTGTTCGCCAGCGGGGCGATCTCGGCCTCGGGCAACCGTGGCGTGTTCGTGGCCGTCGAGCGCGGCGATGCCTCGGAGCTCGAGATCTGCGGTCCCCTGGCCGACATCCAGGCCCACCTGGTCGACGACGGCGGTGAGCCGCTCGAGCCGTTCGCGATCGCGGTCGCGCCGGATGGCGAGCACCTCGCGATCGGAGTCGGGCCGTTCATTCCGCCGACGAGCGGACCGGGCTTCGGCCGGATCTTGTGGGCGGAGCTGCAGGGCATCGACGATCCATGCACGATGACGGCCAGCGTCACCGACCTCGGCGCCGGACCTCCGCTGGCCCCGGCCGTCGACCCGGCCGACCCCGCCACCTACCGCCGTGCGCCCAACGTGATCGAGCTGGTGGAGGTCTCCGGATGAGCCGCCGCCTGCCGGTGCTGGGGCAATCGGCGCCCGCGCCCGATGACGACCCGCTGACGCTCCTGCGAGGCGGTCGCTTCGCCCGCGCCTTCGTCGTGGTGCTGGCGCTGGTGGGGCTTTCGTGGATCGCGTCCGAGGAGGTCGCCGCTCGCGATCATGCCAGCGCAATCCTCAAGGTCCACCTCGCCCTGGCCGAGCCCCCCGGGCCAGAGCAAGGAGCGGGCGAGGGTGCGGGCGAGGTCCCGCCCATGCCCGAGATCGAGGACATCACCCCCGAGCGCCCGAGCGAGGGCGAAGTCCCGCCCATGCCCGCGGTCGAGGACATCACCCCCGAGGTCCCGCCCATGCCCGCGGTCGAGTCGATCGACGGAGTCGATCGCTTCGGCACCAAGCGCACCAAGACCGGCGCCCTGGTGCTGGAGGGCGAAGGTGACGTCGAGGTGGGGCTCGATCCCAGGGTCTACGACGCGTTCGATCGCGGCGGCTTCTTCGACCCCGACAAGTTCCAGGACGCGCGCACGGTCAAGACCAAGGCCTATGTGCACCTGATGCCCGGGATCCCCAACGAGGTGTTCTACGCCGCCTCGGCGCTGATCCTGCTGCTGTCGTTCGTGCTGCTCGAGCGCCGCGGCGGCCCCAGGGACTCGCGCTCGCGAGCCCGGAACCACTGGTACTTCGAGCTGACCCGCTGGCGCTGGCTCGACCGCGCGATCAAGAGCCGATGGTTCCAGCCGGCATTCCAGATCCCGGTCGTGCTGGTGTTCCTCGCCGTGATCGTGATCGGCCTGGTGGGCAGCCAGGAACCCGGCCGCAACCTCGCCCCCGTGCTCACCTGGAACATCTGGTGGATCGGGCTCATCTTCCTGGTGCTCTTCCTCGGCAACACGTGGTGCTTCCTGTGCCCGTGGACCGCGATTCCCGACTGGATCATGCGGCGCTCGCTCACGAGCACCCGACCGGTGGCCTCGCTGCGCCGCAAGTACCCGCGCCTGACGCTGTGGATGTGGCCGGCCATCGTCATGTTCGCGCTGGTCACGTGGCTCGAGATCGTCTACGACGCCGCCAACCGTCCGTGGCTCACCTCGATGCTGGCGATCGGGATGGTGGTGCTGTCATGGGTGCTCCTGGTGGTCTACGAGCGCAAGGCGATGTGCCGCTACGTGTGCTTCGTGGGCCGCGTCAGCGGCCAGTACTCGCTGATGGGCATGCTCGAGCTGCGCCGCCGCGACTCGGAGCTGTGCCGCAAGGGCTGCAAGACCCGCGACTGCTTCCACGGACGCGAGGGCGTGGGCCTGCCCTGCCCCACCCATGAATTCATGGGGGCGATGAACGAGAATCAGTACTGCACGCTGTGCACCGAGTGCGTCAAGAGCTGCCCCCACGACAACATCGGCCTGCGCGTGCGCAGCAGCGGCGCCGACCTCTTGCAGCCCCACCGGGCCCGGCGCGACGAGGCCTACCTCGCCCTGCTCGTGTTCGTGGTCTCGGCCTTTCATGGGGCCGCGATGGTGCCGGTGTGGCGCGAGAGCGAGACGGCGCTGCGCGGCTGGCTCATCGACCAGCAGGCGGCGTGGCTGGGCGGCGACCCGCTGGGACTCGGGGGTACCCACGGCGGCACGATCACCTTCACGCTGATGATGGGCGCCTGCATCGTGGTGCCGGGGCTCCTCTACTGGCTGATGTGCGCCGCGATGCGTGGTGCGAGCGGACGCTCCGACGTGGGACGGCGCACCCTGTTCGTCAAGCTCGCCCACACGCTCTTGCCGATCGCGCTCTTCTATCACCTGGCCCACAACGCCACCCACGTGTTCTACGAGTGGTCGAAGCTGCGGCGCCTGGTGAGCGATCCGCTGGGCTGGGGTCACGATCTGTTCGGCACCGCTCGCGCGCCGCTGTCGGCCCTGTGGTCACCCGAGAGCATCTGGTACCTGCAGGTCGCGCTGGTGATCATCGGCCACGTGTACGGGATCGTGGTGGCCCAGCGCGAGGTCTCGCGGCTCTACGCCGGCGATCGAAGGGCCAGCGTGCGCGTGCACCTGGTGATGATGGTGGGCATGATCGCGATGAGCCTGCTCAGCCTGTGGCTGCTGGCGCAGCCGATGTACATGCGCACCGCAGACCTGTGAGCCGCTCGGGCTTCACGCCTGCTCGAGCATCACTCGGATCTCGTCGGCCGGCAGCGGCTTGCTGAACAGGTACCCCTGCCCCGACGCGCAGCCCAGCGCCTTGAGCTGGTCGGCCTGCACGTGCTCCTCGATGCCCTCGGCGATCGCCTCGACCCCCAGGTTCTCGGCCAGGCTCAGGATCGTGCGCACCATTGCAGCGCTCCCGTCGCTGCCGTCGAGCGCGTCCACGAACGCCTTGTCGATCTTGAGCCCGTTGACCGGGAACCGGTGCAGGTAGCTGAGCGACGAGTATCCCGTGCCGAAGTCGTCCACCCACAGGTGAACCCCTCGCTCCTGCAGGTCGGTGATGAACCGGTTGACGACGTCTGCGTTCTTGACCAGCACGCTCTCGGTCAGCTCGAGCTTGAGCGCGCCGGGGCCCAGCCCGAATTCCTCCACCAGGGACTGGATCTCCTCCATCAGCCGAGGATCCGCCACCTGACGCCCCGAGAGGTTGACCGCCATGTTCAGCGGCCGCCCATCGGGCAGCAGTGCCTTCCACTCGGCGAGCTGGCGCGTGGCCTCGCGCAGCACCCAGCGCCCGAGCGGCACGATGAGCCCGGTCTGCTCGGCAATGGGGATGAACTCCGCCGGGCTCACCAGATCGCGACGAGGATGACGCCAGCGCACCAGCGCCTCGAAGCCGATGAGCTTGCCGGTCTCCAGCGCCACGATCGGCTGGTAGCGCAGCTCGAACTCGTTGCGATCGACCGCCTGCCGCAGCGCCACCTCCATGCGCAGGCTCGACAGCGCATCGTCGCGCATCTTGGTCTCGAAGATCCGCAGGCGGTCGTGCCCCTCTTCCTTGGCGCGGTTGGCCGCCGCCCCCACGTCGTTGATGACGTCCTCGGCGTCTTGATAGCCCCGCCGGCTGGTGGTGAGCCCGATGCTCACCGTCGTGTAAACGGTTTGCCCCTCGACCTCGAACGGCTCGCTCACCGACCGGCGGATGCGCTCGGCGATGAGCGCCCCCTGCTGCACGTCGTCGACGTTCTCGAGCAAGATGGCGAACTTGTCGCCGCCGAAGCGGCTGACCGTGTCGCCCGGCCGCACGCAGGCGACCAGGCGCCGCGCCAGGATCGACAGCATGGTCTCGGCCGCGCGGTGCCCGATGCTGTCGGCCAGCCAGCGGAAGCGATCGACGTCGACCATCATCACCGTGAACGAGTAGTCCTCGTAGGCGTTGGCGAGGTCGATGGCGTTGCGCAGCCGCTCGAGGAACGGCTCGCGCCGCGGCAGGTTCGTCAGCGGATCCTGACGGCTCTCCTCGAGCAGCTTCTGCTCGCGCAGGCGATAGTTGGAGGTATCGGTGAGCGAGCCCGCCATGCGCACGGGGATGCCCGAGGCGTCGCGCTGCACCACGCCGCGGCTTATCACCCAGCGGTAGGTCCCATCGCTGGCCTGCAGGCGATGCTCGAACTCGTGGTAGGGCTTGTGCCCGGCGAGGTGGGTGTCGAGATCGGCCCGCAGCCCCAGCAGATCGGCCGGGTGCACGCGATCGAACCACTCGTCGCAGGAGTTGGACAGCTCGTCCACGCCGTAGCCGAGCAGCTCGCGCCACCGCCGGGAGAAGTGCATCTCCCCCGTGTCGAGCATCCACTCCCACACGCCGTCGTTGGAGCCGCGCACGGCGAGCGCGAAGCGCTCCTGGACCTCGTTGACCGCTCGCTGTAGTCGTAGCTGCTCCATGGACCCGTGGATCGCAGCTTCCATCAAGGGGCCGGTGAGCTCGTCGTCGACGAGATAGCCCGCCGCCCCCTCGTGGATCGCCTGCGAGCGTCGCAGCGCGCGGGTCTGGGGGCGCCCGGTGGGATCGATGAACAGCACCGGCAGCGCGGGCAGCCGCCGATCGCGAATGAAGCGGGACCAGGCGCTCCGCTCGGTGCGCGAGAGATAGAGGACGGCGTCGTAGTCGGAGGTCCGCAGCGCCTCGATCGCCAAGGCCTCGTCTGCGGCGTGATCGACGGTGAACAGCGGGCTGCCCACGCTCCGCAGCATCTCCGAGATCCGCGTGTGATCATCGGGCACGGATCCCACGAACAGCACGCGAAGCGAGCGGCGCTCGGGCTCGATCGGCAGCCGCGCGGCCGAGCGAGGCACGGGCGTGGCTCCGGCCTGCTCGCGCCGGTCGTCCGTGGGGATTCGCTCGTGGGGATTGGACTCGGTCATCGCGTCCCCGGTACGGTGGGCGCCAATCATCGACTCGACCGGTCGACCTGATCGGCTACCAGCTCCCGTGTGATCCGTGGGATCCGTGGCTGCCGTGCGACCCATGGCTGCCATGCGAGCCATGGCTTCCATGCGAGCCATGACTGCCGTGCGAGCAGTGGGTGGGCGCCATCATCGGACTGCCGCCCTGCTCGGGCAGATCGGGTCCGGGCCCTTCATCGGCGTGATCCCTGGCTCTCGCAGAGATCGAGCGCTGCTCGGTGCTGAGCACCTCGGCCGGCTCACGCGAGAACGAGGGCAACGCCCCGAGCTCGTCGCCGCCTTCGTCCCCCTCGAATGCACGCTCTCCCTGTGCCATCGTCCGCCCCAGGAGCCTACATCATACCAGAGGGCCGCGTCCTGGACGCGGTTTCCCTCGCGGCCGTCGTTTTTGGCGCAGTTCGCACCCCTGCCACGCCTGGGCATGGCGGCCTTTTCACGGTCGCCGCTTGGGAATCCTCGCCTCGGTGGGTCCTGGCCCGGCGGGGCTTCACGACGCGGGCGGGCCGCGCCGAACCGTGAGTCCCAGGGCGAAATTCATCAGCTCGCCGGCAACGCGGCGCTCGGCCGCGGCAGAACGGGCCGAAAGCCGCACGATCCAGTGCGACGGCGACGCCTCCCGGGTGATCTCGGCCCACGGAGCGAGCGTCTTGATGGCCTCGTCGACGGCCTCGCCGGGGTACAGCTCGCGATGGAAGCGGAGCGACTTCATGGGATCCGCCGCATCATAGCCCGAGTGCGAGGGCCCGGTGCGAAGGCCCGTGCACGAGCGCGAGGGCGCGGAATCAGCCGGGGTGCTCCCTCAACCAGGCCTCGGCCTCGTCGAGATCCGAGCGAAATACGGCACCGTACCCGGCAAATCCGTCGCGAGCCGCGCGTGCCAGGGTCACGGCCTCGTCTCGGGTGCCGGGCTCGTCCCATAGCGCCTTGGCCAGGGTCAGGCGGGCCTCGGCCCGAAACGCCTCCCCCAGCGGGCCGGCCTCGGTCAGCGACACCGCCTGGCGAAGGTGAGCCACCGCGTCCTCGCGCCGCCCGAGCGCATGCTCGACCTCGCCGAGCGCGAGCAGGGTCGAGGCGACCTCGGGGTGTCGTGGCCCGAGTGCCGCACTGGAGATCTCGAGGGCCTGGGCCAGCTCGGCCCGCGCCTCCTCGAAGCGCTCCTGGGCACGGCGCAGCGCACCACGAACATAGTGATGGTAGGCGAACGAGGGATGGCCGGGCTCGAAGCTCCGCCGGAGGATCGCCCCCGCCCGCTCGAGTCCCTGCTCGGCCTCCTCGATGCGACCCACCTCGACCAACGAGCGGCACTGGTTCACCAGCGCGTGGGCCACCGCATCGTGCTCGGCTCCCAGCGTGCCCTCGAGCACCTCGATCGCCCGCGCAAACAGGGGCAGCGCCTCTTGGTCGCGACCGAGCTGCGCCTGCACGATCGCCATGTCGATGAGCGACCAGCCGACCTCGGGATGGTGCTCGCCGTACACGGCCCGCTGGATCTCGGCGGCCTCGCGGTAGTGGGCCTCCGCCTGCGGCAGTCGATCCTGAGCCGAGGCCACGTGCCCCATCGCGGAGAGGATCCGTGCGGTCATGGGGTGGCGAGGACCGAGCGAAGACCGAGCGATCCCCAGGGCGCGGTCGTAGATCTCCGCGGCCTCGTCGTGCCTCCCCAGCTCGTCGACCGCGTGCCCGAGGTTCATCAGCGAGTGGGCCAGGTCGGGATGCTGCGCTCCGAGCACCGCCTCCATGGCGTCCAGCGAGCGGCGCATCAGCGGCTCGGACTCCGACACCCGCCCCAGCGAGGAGAGCGCCAGCGCCACGTTCTCCAGCGCTCCGGCGACCTCGGGATGCTCCTCGCCGAGCAGCTCGCGCTTGGTCGTCAGCGCGAGTTCGAATGCCGCGAGCGCCTGGTCGTACTCGCCCTTGATGGCGTGCACGATCCCCACGTTGCTGTCGAGACGGGCCCGCGCGAGCCGATCGGACGGCATCCGCTCGAGCGCCGCCTCGGCGTGTCGAGCCCAGCGCATGGCCTCGTCCGGCTGTCCGAGCTCCTCGGCGAGCACGAACACCAGCCGGGTCGCCGCATCGGCGGCGGTGGGGTGATCGCCGCTGCTCGACGCCAGCAAGGCCGCCTCGGTCAAGCCGGTCGCCGCGGCCTCGACCTGCCCCAGGTCCATCTCGAAGGTGGCCACGCGCAGGCGCGCCCGCGCGATGGTGGGCTCGTGCCCCAGCGCGATGGCGTCCTGCAGCAGCCCTCGTGCGCGCTCGCGTCCCTCGTCGTAGTGGCCGGCGCGGCCGAGCGCATCCACGGCGTCGAGGCGCTGCTGCAGCGCCTCCATCGTGGCGATGGCCTCGGGATCGGTCGGTCGCGGAGCCTCGGCGGCCAGCGCCTCCGGATCCTCGCAGCGCGACAGCCCCGGAAGCCCGGCGACCTGCGAGGCGGCGTGCTGCACGGTGACGGCATCGGCGTGGGTCAGCAGCTCCACCGTCGCCGCCATGGCTCCCCGAGCCTCGGCCAGGCACCGCATGCGTAGATCGAGCGCCGTGTCGTCGATGCCCGCGTCGTGGCAGGCCCGTGCGTGGGCCTCGACCCACGCGGCGGCATGAGCATCGAGGCGAGTGATCGCCCGCTCGGCCGCGTCGTCCGCGTAGCCCAGCGCCGTCGCCTCGAACGAGGCGCGCAGGGCCGATGCGGCGTCATCGTTCCACACCTCGGCCATGCGCGCCTCACCGGTCTCGCAGGCCTCGGGGCGAAGGTGCCACGTGCTCGCCCACACCATCCCGCCGAGCGCGGCCACCCCCGCGGTCGCCCATGCGACTCGCTGCGCGCGTCGGGGCCGACGCACGCGACCCAGCTGCCGACGCAGCGCCTCCATGCCGCCGAAGCGCCGCTCGGGATCGGGGTGCAGGCCGCGACGCAAGAGCGCCCGCAGCGAGCGTGGCAGCGACAGCCGCCCCCCGTGCAGCTCGAGCCGTCCGTCTTCCTTGCGCCGCGCCAGCTCGGTGATGTCGCGGCCGTCGAACGGACGGCGTCCCATCAGCACCTCGTAGAGCGACACGCACAGCGCGTATTGATCGGCGCGGGCATCGGCCCCCGCGCCGGTGTGCTGCTCCGGCGCCATGTAGGCGGGCGTGCCCACCACCGTGCCCTCGCGCGTGAGCTCGGTGCTCAGCGAGCCGCCCGGCTGCTCCCCGCCCCATCCCGAGCTCGAGGCGGTGGACTCGTGCTCCGAGACGCTCTCGGGATCCGAGATCCGAGCGAGTCCGAAGTCCATCACCAGCACTCGTCCATCGCGCGCGATCATCACGTTGGCCGGCTTGAGATCGCGGTGCACGAAGCCCGCCTCGTGGACCGCGGCCAGACCCGCCGCGATCTGTTCGAACACCTCGAGCACCTGCAAGAGGCTCGGCGCATCGGCGGCCCAGCGGTCGAGCGTACGGCCCACCACGTGCTCCATGGCCAGGAACACGCGACGTCCATGCACGCCCACGTCGTAGATCGCGACCACGTTGGGGTGGGACAGCTTCGCCAGCGCGAGCGCCTCGCGACGCAGGCGCTCGCGCGCCTCGGCCTGGCGCCGGCGACGTCGCTGCTCGTGCAGCACCTTGACCGCCACCGTGCGCCCGAGCCGGGGGTCGTGGGCCCGCCACACCACCCCCATCCCTCCCGCACCGAGCTGATCGACGAGGCGGTAGCGGCCCACCAGCTCGCCCGGTCGCAGGGCAGCGTCGTCCCAGGGCTCGGGCGGCAACGATTCCTGGGGCGCACCGTCGTCGTGGACCACCGTACGGGTCACGTCGTCCACGGAAGGCTCGGATGCCGACGATCCCACCTCGTCGAGGATCGAGGATCGACCCGGTGGCCGCAAGCACGACCCCATGGCCCGACGAGGGAATCCACTTCGACCGAGCCCGTCGGGGCATGATGGCTTACCGCCGTTTCCCGGACCCGAGCCCCGCTGCGTCTCGTCGTTCGAGCACCTTCGTGCGAGACTTCCCCGCCGTGAGCACCTGGCTCGACGCCGCCGCCCGCTTCGCGCAGGAGCGGGGCCTCTCCCCCGAGCACGTGGGCGTGCTGCGTTGCTTTGCCGGACCCGAGCCCCGCGGCGGCCCTCCGCCCCCGCCCGAGGAGCCCTGGGACGGAGACTTCGCCGGGCTCGAGCGCGCGCGGCTGTCCGAGTCGCTCGCCGGCATCGCCGGTCGGCTGGTGCCCGAGGTCGATCGCCACCAGGCCGAGCTGTTCGGCCGCCGGCTGCAGGCGGTCGACACCGCGCTCGCCGGTCTCGGCGACGACGTGGGACGGCTCCTGCGGGTCGGGCTGCGCCAGCGCGCGCAGGGGATCGCGTCGGCCCCGAGCGCCCGAGCCACCCGCATCCGCGCCCTCGCCGACTTCTACTTCAGCTACGCCGGCCTGCACCTGCACCGCAGCTCGGGACCGCTCGGGGCTTCGATCGAGACGCTGGCGGCCGAGGTCGCCTGGCAAGCGGTGGTTCGCGGGGTCGAGCACGCCAAGCTCACGGGGCTCAGCGATCTCGGACCGCTCCACGTCAACCTCCTGCGGATCGATCCAGCACAGGTGCGCCTTCGAACCGAGGACTGCCGCGCGGTGGTGGATCGCGGCGAGAGCTTCGAATCACACGTACGGGCACGCGGAGCCGTGGCGGGGATCTCCGGCGGGTTCTTCCTCTACTCGGAGCCCGACATCGAAGCGCCCTCGCGGCGCTTCGATCCGGTCGGGCTCTTGGTGGAGGACGGTCGTGTGCTCTCGCCCCCCGCCTTCGCCCGCGGCAGTCTGCTCGTCGACGACCGTGGCGCGGTGAGCATCGCCCGGGTGGGTCCGGGAGACTGCGAGCTCCAGCTCCCCAGCGGGCGACGCTTGCGACCCGCCGCCGCCATCAACCGCGCGCACGGCCGCCAGGGACCGAGAGCCCGAAGCATCGCCGTGGTGGGCGACGCGATCGTGGCGGTGGGCGAGTCGCTCCCCGTGCCGCTCAACGGCTTGGTCGTGCCCCTGCCCGACGACGAGCCGTCGCCGAGCGTGGGCGAGCGCGTGCGCTACCCCGCGGTGCACGGGCCCACCGGACCCGTTCACATGGGCATCGCCGGCGGGCCGCTCCTGGTCAGCGAGGGACGGCCCACGCTCGACATGCGCCGCGAGGACTTCTGGGGCACGGCCCCGCCCGTGACCTTCTCGCAGGACGAGACCGGCGATCGCAACCTGCTGCCCCGGCTCGCCGCCGGGCTCACTGGCGAGGGCATGCTGGTGCTCGCCGCGATCGACGGTCGCAACTTCGAGCGCGCGCTCGGCATGACCCTGCACGACGTGGGTCGGCTGCTGGTCGCGCTCGGCTGCCACACGGCCACCAACCTCGATGGAGGCTCGTCCAAGCGGATGGTGGTGGGAGGGCGAGCGCAGGATCTGACCAGCACCGAGATCGTGTCCGAAGGGGTTGCAACGGTCTCGATCCGGCCGGTGCACACCGGGGTGCTGGTGTTCGAGGGCTGAGAGCGGCGCCCCTACGACAGCCCCGCCATGCGCAGCACGTCCTTGGCCCGCTTGCCGAGCTCGGCGCGCGTCTCGGTGTGGACCATCGCCATCGCCTCGTCGAGATCCTCTTCTTCGGCGATCCACGCGTCCTGCAGCAGCTCCAGCGGCAGCTCGCGGCGCAGCATGCGATAGGCATGCGCCGCCGCGTAGAGATCGTCCATCAGCCCCAGCGGACCGAGCTCGGCCTCGGGCATCACGTCGTCGGGCACCACGAAGTAGGCGAGCACCGACGTCACGATCGTGCGAGCGTCGCGGGGCAGCCGCGGGTCGACGAGCATGCGCGCAAACAGGGTGAAGATCTCGGGCGCGAGCACCACCGCCCGCTGACGCGCGCCGCGATACTCGTGCACGAAGCGGCGCAGCGACGCCGCATAGTCAGGAGCCTCGAACACCCCAGGTCAGTCTACGGCATCACCACGCCGACGAGCGGCTCTTCGACCTCGAGCGTGAACACGCCGTTCGACCACGTATGCACCCCCGCCGCCACGCCCAGGTCCACGAAACCGCCCCCGCTCAGGTCGACCTCGAGCTCGTCGGTCGCATCGCCGATCACCCGCAAGGTCCGCGAGGGGCCCACCATGGCTCGTAGATCGCGAAGCCCGAAGCGCAGCACGTTGTCGCCCACGCCGGTGATGTCGATGGCCTCGAGCTCCCGCAGCGCCACGTCGGACACCACCGCGAGATCGAGCTGTACGCCCCCATCGTCGAAGACCAGCGTGTCGTGGCCGCTGCCGCCGTCGATGCGGAAGAACTGGCCGCCGCTCACCCCCAGGCGATCGTCGCCCGCACCGCCGTAGATCACGTCGGAGCCACCGCCCCCGTGGACGTCGTCGGCCCCCGCCCCGGCCACGATCCGATCGATCCCCGGTCCGCCCACGAGCAGATCGTCGCCCGCACCGCCGCGGTGGGTCAGCACGCCGCGATCGTTGCCTCCCCACACCACGTAGCTGCGACCCGCGTCGACGCCGGCCGGCCCATCGCGGCGATTGGCCGACACGATCACGTCGGGCAGGCCATCCCCATCCACGTCGCCCGCCCCCGCCACCGCCCAGCCGAGCTGATCATTGGAGGCCTGACCCAGGAGCCGATACCCCCCCATGCGCACCGTGAGGTCGATCAGATCGACCGCCGCCCCGTCACCCTTGCCGAACACCACGTAGCCCCGGCCGATGAACGACCCCGGAGAATTGAAGTTGGGCGTGCCCAGCAGCAGATCGGCGAAGCCGTCGCCGTCCACGTCGCCCGGTGCGCCCACTCCCGTGCCCACGAAGTTGCCCGCCGCCTCGCCGTCGACGACGAAGCCCCCCATGCCCGCGACCACGTTGGTCAACGGCACCGGCGCCGCGTCGGTCTTGCCCAGCACCACGTAGACGCGTCCCTGCGCGAACAGCTCGTCCTGCGCATAGCGGGCCCCCACCGCCACGTCGGCCCGTCCATCACCGTCCACGTCGCCCAGCCCCGCCACCGCGCTGCAGGCCTCGTCCAGATCGGTCTCTCCGTCGATCACGAAGCCCCCGGCGCCCAGCGTGCTCACCGTCACCAGCGAGGTGTTGGTCTTGCCGAACACCACGTAGCAGCGCCCCGCGTTGCTCTGCCCCCCGGGGTTGGCCAGGCTCGCGCCCACCAGCAGATCGTGCAGCCCGTCGGCGTTCACGTCGCGCGCCGCCGCCACGCTGTTGCCCAGGCCGTCGCCCGAGCCCGCGCCCTGGATCCCAAAGCCGCCGATGCCCATGAACACCTCCGACAGCAGCACCGGGGTCGTCTCGGTCCGTCCGTGCACCACGTAGGCCCGACCGCCCCCAGGCACCGGACCTCCGGCGGGCGCACCCACCACCAGATCGCCCAGGCCATCACCGTCCACGTCGCCTGCGGCGGACACCGACGAGCCCGCGTCCTCGCCCACGCCCTCGCCCTCGAGCACGAACCCACCCATGCCCAGCGCCACGTCGGCCAGATCCACCAGCGCGCCATCGGCCTTGCCGTGCACGAGATACGCGCGTCCCGCCGGACCAGCTCCGGGCGCGCCGAGCAAGACGTCGTCGAGGCCGTCGCCATCCACGTCGTCCACGATCGCCGCCGCGTGCCCGGCCTCGTCGCCCGGCAGCTCCCCCACGATCGAGAACCCGCCCAGTCCCATGGTCACGTCGGCCAGGTCCACCGGCATCCCATCGGCCTTGCCGAACACCACCCAGGCCTGGCCCGCCCCCGCCCCCGCCAGCGTCGACGTCACCAGCAGATCGTCGAGGCCATCACCGTCCACGTCGCCGCCGCCATCGACGGCAAACCCCGACTCCTCGTCGATCACCGCGCCCTCGATGACGAAGCCGCCCTGGCCGGCGACCACCGTGCCCAGCTCCACGGCCACCGCGCCCACCGACACCCGCACCGATCCCACGGCCGTGGCCCCGAGCTCATCGCGGACCACGTAGGAGAACAGATCGTCACCGCGGAAGTCGGCCGCCGGCGTGTACTCGAACCCACCGTCGGGCTGCATCACCACCGTGCCTCCCGCCGCGCTCATCGCATCGAAGTCGTCGATCGCCAGCCCCTCGCCATCCGGCTCGACGTCGTTGACCAGCACCCCCGCCGCCGCATCGACCACCAGCGGCGCCATGTCCTCCCGCACGAAGTAGAGATCGTCGTGAGGCAGCGGTGGCAGGTTGGGCTCGCCCGTGGTGCTGTCGGCCGCGGTCGTACCGCTGGAATCGAGGCCGGTCGTCGAGCCCGTGGTGCTGTCGGCCGCGCTCGTGGTCGAGCCCGTGCTCCCCGTCGAGTCGAGCGCGGTCGTCATGGCACTCGTGCTCTCGGTCCCGCTCGTCGAGCCCTGGGTGGGGTCGCCCTCCGTGGGCTCGGTGGTCGCGGTGGCATCGTCTGCACAGGCGCCCAGCACCATCCCCAGCGTCAACCCCAGTCCCAGGCCCCCGAGCCCTCGCATCGACTTGGTGACCGACCTGACCAACGTTACCGTCCCGTGCTTCGTCACGAGCACGATGGTAGCGCCGAGGCACGCCCGGATGGCGACGGGCTGTGATAAGAGGACGATGGATGCCCACCGGATGCGTAGCGCTGCTGGTGACGCTGGGCATGGGGCCGGTCCTCGAGGAGCAGCCCCTCGGCCACGTGCCCGCGACGGTGGACGTGGTGGCCACCGAGCCGCTCGATGACGCGCTCGATGCTCCGCCCGACGAGGAGCCCGAGCCACCGGAGCCCGAGGACGACGAGGTTCCGCTGGTCACCACGCTCGAGGAGGCGCTGGCGGGGGCCCCCGAGGTCGAGGTTCCGCCGCGCCCCACCGTGGTGCGCCACCGCGTGCGTCCACGCGAGCGCGTGGGCCAGATCGCCGTGCGCTACGGCGTCACCCCCGAAGAGCTGTGGAAGTGGAACAAGAAGCTCGATCCACAGGCGATCTACCCCGGTCACCGCCACCTGAAGGTTCGCGCCCGTCGCCTCCCGCCGCCGCGCCGCAAGGTGCGGTACCGCGTGCAAGAGGGTGAGAGCTGGATGGACGTGTCGGCCAAGTTCCAGATCGAGCACCGCGATCTCCATGCCTACAACTGGAGCGAGCGCGACCTCGAGACGGGCATGGAGCTCGTGCTGTGGGTCGACCCCGGCTGGCCGCGCACCATCCATCCCGGCGCCGGGCCGCCGATCCCCGAGCACTTCGAGCTCCCCACCGGGGCCCGCAGCGTGGGCCGCCCCAACCGCGGGCGCCTCGAGGCCGGCATCCTCCTGCCGCCGAGCGAGCTCTACACCCGCAAGGTCCCCTCCACCGGGCTCTACGGCAGCAGCCACACCATCGAGCAGATCCATCGCGCGTTCGCGATCTTCCGCCACGACGCGGGCTACGAGGGCGAGGTGATCATCGGCGCCATCAGCCGCCGTCGCGGCGGACGCTTCAGCCCGCACCTGTCGCACCAGAGCGGCCGCGACATCGACATCCGCCTGCCGCTCTGGCCCACCGTGCCCCCCAGCATCAGCTCGGCCGGGCCGGACGAGATCGACTGGTACGCCACCTGGTACCTGGTCAAGTCGTTCATCGCCACCGGTGAGGTGGCCACGATCTTCCTCGACGTGAGCCGCCACCGAAACCTCTACGAGGCCGCGCGCGCCATGGGCGAGACCCCCGACAGCCTCGAGTCGGTGATCAAGTGGCCGCGCTGGTCCGGCGGCGTGCGGCCCGGCCCGGTGGTGCGGCACTCCGAGGGGCACGACACGCACATCCACGTGCGGATCAAGTGCGGGCCCGACGAGCCGCGGTGCAAGCGGCGATAGCTCGGGATCACGACCGAGTCCGTGGCGCCCGTCCGCGATCCTTGCGGACCCTTCGCAGCAGCGGCTGGGCGAGCAGCGTGCTCGCCTCGGGCCACCAGCGGTAGAGCCCCCACATGAGCTTGGCGAACCGCGTGATGGTGATGATCCCCCGATTGGCCGCCACCCCGCGCAGGATCTCCCGAGCCGTGCGCTCCACCGGATACTCGCGGATCGGCAGCAACGCACGGATCCTCTCCTCCGTCACGCCCACGTACTTGGTGGTGTGCACGAGCGGCGTATCGATGATGCCCGGGCACACCACGCTGACCGCGACCCCGAAGGCACGGGCCTCGGCCCGCAGAGCCGTCGAGAGCCCCACCACCGCATGCTTGGTGGCGCTGTAGGCTCCCTCACCGGGCGAAGGGGCCAGACCCGCGACCGAAGCGGTGTTGACGATGTGACCCGAGCCCTGCTCGCGCATGATCTCGTAGGCCGCAGCGGTCCCGTACACCACCCCCTTGAGGTTGACCTCGATCAAGCGATCCCAGTCCTCGAGCGTGGTGTCCCGCAGCTCGGCACACACGTTGATGCCCGCGTTGTTGAACACCAGGTCGAGCCGACCGTGGTCCCGCCTGATCGCGGCGAGCAGCTCGGTCACCGCCGTCCGATCGGTGACATCGAGCGGAGCTCCCCGCACCCGCCCGCCGCGCGCTCCCAATTGCGCGACGGTGCGCTCCAGCAGGGGACGATCGATGTCGGCCAGGATCACCTCGGCTCCGTGACCGAGCAGCTCTTGGCCCAGCGCACGGCCAATGCCCGAGGCACCGCCCGTGACGACTGCGACCTTGTTGGCAAAGTGCTCGCCATGCTTGCTCATGCGTGCTCCTCGTGCGGCAGCGGGGCGCATCTCGCGAGACTCGCGCCCTCGTCACCATTTTGTGCCCCATCGGGGCCCGAGCGCGATATGGTGTGGGCGGGTTTGGGTCGTGGCGCGGACGAACGCCGTCCCGGCGGGGACCACGAGGGAAGGAAAACCAGCGATGAACGACACGATCTTGCGATGGTCGATGACGGGGGCGGTGCTCCTGGCGACGGGCTGCCCCGGCGATCCCGAGCCCTCGAGCTCGGACACGACCGGCGAGTTCCCCATGCTCACCAGCGAAGGAACCTCGTCCGGCACCACCACCGCGGACACCAACATGGTGACGACGACCTCGACCGGCACCACGGGTTCGACGAGCTCGAGCGGCACCGGCGACACCACCGAGGGCAACGACACGCAGTCGTTCACGTTCGACCTGGGCGTGCTGCCCGACGCGCCCGAGTTCGACCAGGGCTGTCGCAAGGTCGACTTCCTGTTCGTCATCGACAACTCGGGCAGCATGACGGCCCAGCAGATGCAGCTGCAGAACAGCTTCCCGGGCTTCATCACGGCCATGCAGGCCACGCTCGAGGACAGCGTCGACAGCTACCACGTGGGCGTGATCACCAGCGACAACTACAATGGCAATGCACCGGGCTGCCAGACCCTCGGTGACCTGGTCAGCAAGACCGCGGGCGGCAACTCGTCCAACATGGATTGCACGCCGTTTGCCGAGGGCCATCGGTTCGCGACCGAGATGGACGACCTGACCACCAAGTTCGAGTGCATCGGACGGGTGGGCACCAGCGGCAGCGGGACCGAGCAGCCGATCACGGCGTTGCTCGCTTCGTTCGACCCGGCCAAGCGGGGCGTCGGGGGCTGCAACGAGGCGTTCCTGCGCGACGATGCGATCTTGGTCGTCGTGGTGATCACCGACGATCCGCCCGCGGGCACGCTGGACGACGCCAACCTGATGACGGACACCAGCACCTGGTACGACTCGGTGGTCGCGGCCAAGAACGGCGATCCCGAGGCCATGGTGGTGATCGGCTTCGTGCCGTGGATGAACGTCTCGTGCGTGCCGCTCAACATCGAGAGCCCCAACCTCGTCGGCTTCGTGCAGTCGTTCGGTGCGCAAGGGGTGCTCGCGAGCGTGTGCGAGCCCGACTACGGCCCGATCTTCGCCCAGGCGGTCGACACGATCGTGACGACCTGTGAGAACTTCGAGCCACCCGCGTGAGACGGGCCGCTCGATGACCCTCAGCCGGCGCTCGCGCCCTCGCCCTCGGGTCCGGGCGTGCAGCCGATCCGCTCGGTGGAGATCACCAGATCGTCGATCCACCTCCGCAGCGGCGCCGGGGCTCCCCCCGGCCACAGGTTCTCGACCACGAGCGCATTGATCCCGTAGTCGGTCCAGCTGCCGCGCAGATCGAGATCATCGCGCGCCGCCTCGAGCCGGTCGTCGATCCAGAACTCGAACGTCCCGTCGCTCGTCCCCGGAGTGTTGAGCTCGAGGTGTCCCTCCACGCAGTGCCACTGACCCGACATCGACGCGGAGAAGAGCGGCGTCCGACCGATCATGCTGCCCAGCGACTCGAGACCGGCCTGGTCGTCGTAGCCGCTGCAATCGACCTCGGTCCCGGTCACGCAGGTGACCGGCACGCCTACGAGCGCCACGCCCGCGCTCGCCGAGCGCAGGTGGGCAACCACGGCCTCCGACCAGTCCTCGCCGGCAAAGGCCACGGTGCGGGTGAGCTGCCCCGGCCCCACGTCGGGCCAGTCGGGTTCCATCTTCACGCGCAGCCGCCAGTAGATCTCCTCGAACGAGGCATCGGGGGCATGCGTGGGGTGGTCGAGCGTCGGCAGCGGCGAGCGACCGAACGACAGCACCATCCATCCCGCCCCTTCCTCGCCCGTGCGGTAGCGAACCTCCATCGAGCGGTCGCCCGAAGCGCCGATCCCATCGACGAGCACGAACGCTCCGTCGCGATCCTGATAGTCGAGCATGACCTCGGAGGGATCGACGATCGTCTCGAAATCCTCACAGAACACCCACGCTCCCGGCTGCGACGACGGGCAGGCCTCGAACGTTCCGTCATCGTCTCCGCGGGGCGGAGGCTCGTCGCCGCCGCCCTGCCCGCCATCGTCGGCCCCGTCGGAGCCGCCAGCGCCATCTCCCGACCCGCCGCCCTCGCTCGAGCCGTGATCCCACGAGTCGCCATTGGCCTCCCCGCCGAAACCCGAGGGTGCCGCGTCTTCTTCGGCGGCCGAGCTACAGCCGCTCGAGCCGCTCGCCGCAAGCGCAAGAGCCCAGGCAAGCCATGTCCGGCTCACCGCGGTGCCCATACGAGAGGAATGTCGATCGAAGGAGATGAAACCAGGCATCGCGCACGAGCCCGCAAGTCAAGGGGCCTCGCGGTGTCGTCGAACGACGAACCGAAGGGCCGCGGAAGAAGCCAGGGCCACAGGATAGCAGGCACCTCGCGGACTTCACCAATCCTCGTCGCATGCGAGCGAGCGAGGCGAGCCTCACATGGGCTCACGCAGGCGGCTCGCCCGCCTCGTCGCCTTCCTCCGGCTCCACGAGCAGGGCCTCGAGCACCTCTCGAATCTCCGCGTAGTCCCGGCGGCAGCGCTCGTGCTCGTCTGCCTGCTCGGCTGCCTGCTCCGTTGGTGGCTCGGTTGGTGGCTCGGTTGGCGGCCGGCTGGGGCCTCCTGGATGGAATTCGGGCCCAGGATGGACGTGACGAACCACGCCCCGGCGATCGAGGACGAAGCTCACCGAGGTGTAGCGCCGCGGCCCGTGGTCCAGCCAAAAGCGGTCGAGCGTCGACCACTCCGTGTCGAGCGCAACCGGAAAGCGCCAGCCCCACGACTCGATGATCTCCGCCACCTCGGCCGGGGTGCGCACGGCCCCGCGCGGTTTGGGGTGGTACATCCCCACCACGGTCACCCCTCGGTCGCGGAAGTCGGCGTCGAGCTCGACCAACGCCGGCGCCGTGGCCCGACAAAACGGGCAGGTGTCGGTCCAGAAGCGAATCAGCACGACTTGGCCGCGCAGATCTCGCAACGAGAGGGGCTCACTGTTCAGCCAGACCATCTCGCTCCACTCGGGCGCGGGCAGCCCAAGCTGGTCGCGCCCCTCGTGCGCGACGGCGGCGTTGGAGTGCTCGGCCTCACCTGCCGCTGGCGCCACCGCCCGGTCGGCCCCGCCGCCGCACGCCAAGCTCCAGGCCAGGCCCAGCCCCACCACCGAGGCCATCGCTCTGCGCACGAAACAACCCGCGATCATGGCTGGATCCAAGCGTGGAGCAATGGTACTCGCACGACGAGTAGAACGTAGTTCTTCTGCCTGGGGAGCATGACATTGGGCAACACGAGCGACGGACTCAACGCGAAGGTCGACCAAGCCGAGCCGTGGTTTCGCGCGCATCTTCGCACACTGGTAGAGCACAAGACCGTCAGCCCCGGCAAGACCGGCGACGACGACATCCGGGCCGGCGCCGAGGCAGCCCGACGTCTCATGCAAGAGGCCGGCGGCGAGGCCGAGCTGGTCGAGTGCAGCGGTACGCCGTCGGTGCTCGCTCGCTTCACCCACCCACAGCCCAGGGCCCGCATCGTCGTCTACAACCACCTCGACGTGCAGCCGGCGGATCCGCGCCGCTGGGCGCAAGCCGACCCCTTCACGATGGAGGTACGGGCGCATCCCGATCGCGAGTGGCTCTACTGCGGGCGTGGCTCCACCGATGACAAGGGTCCCGGTCTGTGCGCCGTGTGGGCCGCGAGCTGGGCACTGCAGCAGCAGCTGCCCATCGACGTGACCGTGCTGTGGGAGACCGAGGAGGAGATCGGCAGCCCCAACTTCGCCGAAGTGGTGCACGCCCGACGCGAGCAGCTGGACTGCGATGCGGTGATCGTCTCCGATACCATTTGGCCCAGCGACGCCCAGCCGGCCATCTCCGCCGGCCTGCGAGGCTCGCTGCAGGCGATCCTGCGCCTGCGCACCGCGGGCAAGCCAGCCCACTCCGGCCTGGTCGGCGGTGCTGCGCGCAACCCCGTGCGAGAGCTGGCCGCGCTGGCCACCGCCATCGACGGCGCGCGCTTTTGGCATGACGGCGTGGTCCCTCCCAGCGCCGACGAGCTCCAGGGCTTCTTGCGCTCGGGCTTCGACCTCGAGTACTTCAAGTCGGCCCACGATCTCCACGGCCTCGAGACCGACGTACCGCTCGAGATCATGCTGCGCATCTGGGCGCGCCCCACCTTCGAGGTCCACGGCCTGACCGGTGGCCACATGGGACCCGGCGTCAAGACCATCGTGCCCGACGAGGCCGAGCTCAAGATCAGCTTCCGGCTGGTCCCCAACCAAGATCCGCAGGCCCTCGGAGCTCGCCTCGAGCAATTCGTGCACGCGCTGCGGCCCGACGTGGAAGTGGACGTCTCGGGCTTCCTGCAGCCGTACCGCGGTCCCACGGAGGGACGGGTGCACGAAGCCATCGCAGCCGCGCTCACCCAAGCCACCGGACGCGCGCCCGTGACCGTGCGCGAGGGGGGATCGATCGGTGCCGTCCCCATCCTGGCCGATCTACTGGGCTCCCCCGTGCACTTCCTCCCGCTGAGCCTGCCCGAGCACGGCTACCATGCACCCAACGAGCGCTTCGACTGGAAGCAAGCCAAGGTTGGGATGACCGCATTCGCCGAGGTCTTTCGGCGCTTGTCCGCGTGATCAGGTCGCGGCAACAACGCGCGAGGTCACGGGCTCGAGGAGCGACGGCAACCATTGGTAGACGCAAACGCGACTGCCGCCTACTCTCAGGCGAGGACGCAGGAGACGGCTCCTAGGCTCGGGATCATGGCCCACGCTGATCTGCAGGTGTTGGTGCAAGACGAGGGGTTCGTGTTCGCTCGCCTGCGTGCCCTCGGGATCCTGGTGTGGTTCAAGACGCCGACGACTCAGCGAGCACGCCTGGTTGCGGGACACCTGCGAGACATCGCCGCTGGCGGCTTTGCGCTGCTCACCATCGTCACCCCGCCGTGCGCCCCCGTGGGTGCCGACGTGCGCGCCATCTTCGACGCGGGTCTGCGCGCCAACCAGGACTCCCTCCTTGGAACCGCCACCGTGATCCAGGTCGAGGGCGTCCTCGGGGGCCTGACCCGGGCGATCTCTCGCGCGGTCACGTTGGTGAGCCGCGTCCCCTACCCCAACAACGTGTATGCCACCGTTGCCGACGCGGCCATGTGGATCCCCCAGATCCTCTCGGAATCGGCACAGCCCCCTCCGACGCCCGAGGAGATCGTCGAGAGGGTCTCGGCGGTCCTGAGGCGAAAGTAGCCGAGGGCACCACGTCCGAGGTCCGCGCTCAATGAACCGGACCGAGGGCCACGTCGCTCCAGCGCATGACGGTGGCGACCGCCGTGGAGACGCTGCCCACGGCGTACATCAACACCCAGTCCCCGTCCGAGAGCATGCCCGTCCTCGCGGACTCGTGCAGATTGATCGGCAGGAGCGCAGTGCCCGTGTTGGCGAACCGCTCATAGGTCGAGATCGCCTTGCGGCGATCGATGCCCAGCACTTCGCAGGCGAAATCGGCGTACCAAGCAGTGGGTGTATTGACGACCAGGCAACCGATGTCCTTGGGTCCGATACCCGCACGCTCGAGCGCACCCAGGCATGCTGCACGCATGGTGGGCTCCCCGGACTCGTTGATGATCTCCGCGGTGTCCTTGCTCGCGGCAATCCGGGGAACGGGGCCGAGCACCGGATCCACGACCAGGTCGAGACGAAACGTACCGCACGTGGCTGACGTGTTGACGGTGTGCTGCGCGACCCACCCCCGGTCATCGGGAACCTCGCCCACCAGCATCGCCCCCGCGCCGTCTCCCATGAACCAAGACATGGTGTCCTCCTCGGGGGCAATCCGCGAGTAGGAGCACGAGGCCACCACCAGGGCGTTGCGATAGTGACCCGCCTGCACCAGGCCAATGGCGGTGTTGAGGGAGACCAAGGTGCTCGAGCACGCCGACTCGAGGTTGATGCCAGGGCAGCACATGCCGAGGTCGCGGACGAGATAGGCCGCGTTGCCCGGGCCGAACTGGTCGGGGAGGAACGAGGACACCAGCACCAAGTCCACCTCGGAAGGACTCCAGTAGGCAGCGGCCAGGGCTTCCCTGGCCGCCGCGACCTCCATGCCCAACCCGGTCTCGTGCTCCGACAGGATGCGCCGCTCGACGGAGCCGCGGAAGGGATCGGAGAGGTAGGGCGCCATCATCCGATCGAAGGTGTTCTGCTCGTCTGCATCGCGCTTCTTCCAGAGCTTGGCGAGGCTCTTGTGCTCGGCCTGCGCCACCAGATCCGGGTGGCGCTCCTGCCAGTACGAATTGCGCCGCACTTGCTCGGGTACGAAGTATGCGACCGATTTGATTCCGATTCCCACGAACCCTCCTCTGCGCCCTGCTGCTACCCTCGAACGGGCACCCGCCGACGTGCGGATGCCGGTGACGACTCAAGCGACCGCGGCCGTCATCACTCGAGTTCCTCGCTGTGCACCCCCTGCTCGCGCAGGTTGTTGAGTCGGCTCCCGACCGGGGGCACCTCATCGGGGTCGATGACGACGTCGACCACGAATGGGCCGCGTGCCGCCATCGCTCGACGCAGCGCCCACTCGAGCTCGTCCTCCGACTCGATGCGAATGCCGTCGGCCCCCATCGAGCGAGCAAAGGCGGCAAAGTCGGTACGCGGGATCGCCGTCTCGACCGGCTCGTAGCCGGCGCTGCGCATGCCGTGCTCCACCATTCCGTACTGCGAGTCGTTGACCACGACCCAGACCACGGGTAGGTCGTACTGGACAGCCGTGCTCACCTCGCAGTTCATGAGCATCGCCCCGTCTCCGACGACCGACACGGCCTTGTCGGCGTGGTGCAACGCCGCTCCCAGCACCCCGGTCGCGCCGTGTCCCATCGAGCCCCATCCCATGTTCGCACGGTAGCGTCCGGGCCTGGGGAAGCGCAGGTAGTGGTTGGTCCAGGCGAACGAGTTGCCCGCCTCGGCCACGACGATCGCCTCGGAGTCGTCCACCACCACTCGCTGGATGGCACTCATCAGCATCTGCGGGCGAACGAGCCCCATCCGGCGCGGCATCGGCAGCAACGGCGGCTCGTGCGGCTCGAACTCGGCCGACGCCCTGGGCTCCTGGGGCAGCTGCTCGAACAGCGCCGTCAGGAACGTGGAGAGCTCGGCCTGGATGCCCAGCGTCGGCACATCGGGATAGGAGACCCCGGGGACCGTCGGGTCGACGTCGACGTGGATGAAGCTCTTGGAGGGTCGCAGCTCCGCTGACCAGCCCGAGCTGAACTCCCCCAGTCGGGTGCCGAGCACGAGGATGTGCTCGGGCTGCAGCGCCCGGACGGCCTTGCTGGGCCCCTCGTGCCCGCCGAGACCCGTGACCCCCACGTAGAGCGGATGGTTCTCGGGGAACACGCCCTTGGCCCGTGGCGTCGCCATCACCGGAGCACCGAGGTGCTCGGCGAGCTTGCGCACCAGCCGAGAGCAGTTGCGAGCGCCGTACCCCACCCAGAGCATCACGCGACCCGTCGTCAGCATGCGGGCGCAGGTCGACACGTCGTGCATGTCGATCAGGCGCTCCGGTCGCCGCTCGTCGATCTCGGGCGTGCGCGGCCGCTTGCCCAGGCTCATCGACTGGATGCTCGTGGGCATGGCGATGTGGGCCACGAAACCCTGCGGACGCCGCAGGCCTCGGGCGAGGCGGCAGATCGCAACCTCGACCTGATCCTCGTGATCGATGACGGTGGCATAGTCGAAGAGGGGTCCGGCCGTGTAGAGCCCGCCCAGCAGCGCATGCGGGCCCGACTCCTGTAGTGCCCACCGATCCCGTCGTGGCGCTGGCGTCGTCCCTGAAACGAAGATCACCTGCGCTCCCTCTCGTCGAGCCACGAACAGCCCGGTCAGGGCATTGGTGATCCCCGGTCCGGTGGTCGCGAACACCACGGATGGCCGTCCACTGGCCAATGAGGCCTCCACGGCAGCAAACGCGGCCCCGGACTCGTGGCGCGTGTGCACCACCTGGATGCGGGAGCGATTGAGCGCATCGGACATGGGCGCAATCCCGCCTCCGACCACCCCGAACGCCGTGGTCACCCCCAGATCGGTGAGCGTGCTTGCCAATGCATCACAGAGCCGAGTCGATTGCGGCTCGACGACGAAGCTCAACAGCTCGTTGGCGTCGATGCCGGAACCCTCCCCCGGGACTCCCACCTCGCCCTGGATCTCCACCAGTGCCTGCGTATTCTTCATGGCCCGTCCTTGCGTCGAGCGCCCTGATTTGCCGTTCCGTGGCGTGGACCCCGCTCCCCAGCGAGGTCCCAGGGACACTGATCCGACGCCCCCTTACATGTAGTAGTTTGTACCGTCACGGGACGCACAATCAAGGAAGCCCACGTGTTTTCCGCTCAAAAGCGTCCCCTTTTGGGAACGCACGATCTCGAGTGAAGAAAAATCCATTTGATTTCAAATGGATACCCACTGGGCGGGATCGCCTCCGGATGCTCGCCGACTCAGCGCCTACTTAATTGTGTTCAATCACGATCGCGATCGAGCACGGGCTCACCGTCATGCGCAATAGACGCGCGGCGGTGAACCCGCGATCGTACCTTCAATGCGACTCGAGCGAGGTCCCCTGCCACTGAGCGGCCGCAAATCGTCTCGGCCGCACTACTTGTTGGGTCCCTTGATCACATCGGACATCATCGACGGAAGCTCCTCGCGCTTGGGCGCACTGGTGACTTCGTCGGCCATGCCCGGATCGGCATCCTCGCCTGCGAACGTGATGACCTCGGTGCTGGGATCCTTGGCCAGGGCGTCGGGCGAGGCCTCGGCGGCGTCCTCGGACACGGGTTCCGGCTCCGGCTCCGGCTCGTCGACGATCACCACCGGGGGATCGAGCTGCGCGGCCTCGGGGTCCGCGGTGGCGGTGTCACTGGAGGCGCACCCCCAAAGCGGGGCCAGAGCAGCGGCAAGCACGAACACACGGACACGGGTCGCCATCATCGTCAAGCCTACACGCATCGACCGTGCAGTGGGTTCCTTGCCCGAGCAAGGTCGCCTCGTGACCGAGTGAGGGCGGTATGCTCCGCGCCGACGAGGCGCCTTGACCGATTCGCCGCTCATCCTCGCCATCGATCTGGGGACCTCGGGTCCCAAGGTCGCGCTCGTGACGGCCACCGGGCGGGTGCTCGGAGGCGAGACCGCCCCCACCAAGCTGTACCTATCGGAGGGCGGCGGAGCCGAGCAGGACCCCGAGGACTGGTGGGAGGCGATCGTGACCGCCGCCACCCGCCTCCACGAGCGAGGCCTCGGCGATCCCGCGCGCGTGGTCGCGGTGGGGGTGACCTCGCAGTGGGCGGGCACGGTACCCGTGGACGCCGAAGGTCGCGCGCTGGGTCGCGCCGTGATCTGGATGGACTCGCGCGGCGCCAAGTACATCGACGAGCTCGTGGGCGGGCCCGTGCGCGTGGAGGGCTACGCCGCCCACAAGCTGTGGACGTGGATCCGCCGCACCGGTGGCGCCCCGAGCCTGGTCGGCAAGGAGCCCCTGGCGCACATCCTCTTCCTGCGCCACGAGCGACCGCAGATCTATCGCGATGCGGTCAAGCTGCTCGAGCCCAAGGACTACCTCGTCGGGCGGCTCACGGGGCGGGCGATCGCCACCTACGACTCGATCGCCCTGCACTGGATCACCGACAATCGCGACGTTGGGCGCATCGACTACGATCCCGCGCTGCTGCGCCTGGCCGGGCTGCCGCGCGACAAGCTGCCGGAGCTGTGCGGGGCGACCGACGTGGTGGGCACGCTGGTGCCCGAGGCCGCGCGCGCGCTGGGCCTGTCGACCGACGTGAAGGTGGTCGGCGGCACCCCCGACGTGCAATCGGCCGCGATCGGCTCGGGCGCCGTGAGGGATCGGCAAGCCCACGTGTACCTGGGGACGTCGTCGTGGCTCACCTGCCATGTGCCGTTCAAGAAGACCGACCTACGCAACAACATGGCGTCGCTGCCCTCTGCTCTGCCCGGCCGCTACTTCGTGGCCAACGAGCAAGAGACCGCGGGTGCCTGCCTGAGCTGGCTGCGCGACAACCTGCTGCACCCCGACGACGCGCTCGGCAGCGGGCCCGCCCCCGACGACTTCTTCGTGCGCCTGGACCAGGCCGCCGCCTCGGCCGCGCCCGGAGCGGGGGGCGTGCTGTTCACCCCGTGGCTCTACGGCGAGCGCTGTCCCATCGCCGACCATGCGGTGCGGGCCGCGTTCATCAATCTCTCGCTCACCACCACGCGCGCCGACATGCTGCGGGCCGTGCTCGAGGGGGTGGCGCTCAACAGCCGCTGGCTGCTCGAGGCGCTCGAGCGCTTCGTGGGCCAGCGCCTCGAGCCGATCCGCATCATCGGCGGGGGCGCTCGCTCGGCGCTGTGGTGCCAGATCTACGCCGACGTGCTCGGCCGGGAGATCGAGCAGGTGGAGGACGCCCTGCAGTGCAACGCCCGGGGCGCCGCGCTGGTGGCCAGCCTGGGGCTGGGCCTGCTCGAGGCCGACGACATCCCGCGGCACGTGGGGGTGAGCGCTCGCTTCGCGCCGCGAACCGAGCATCGCACGACCTACGACCGCCTGTTCCACGAGTACCGCACGCTCTATCGCCGCACGCGAGCCATCTACGCGCGCCTGCACCAGGACGCCGAGGACCGGAGATCATCGCCATGACGCTCTTGCACGAGACCCGCAATCGCCTGCGCGAGCGCCTGCGCAAGCCGACCGAGCGCGCCCTCTCGGTCGCGTTCCGCTACGCCAAGCGCGTGCCGTTCGTGAAGCGGCGCCTCGAGGCCGAGTACGCCTCGATGCTCGAGGAGATCCGGGCCGCCGCCAAGCCCTACCGCGACCGCGTGCCCAGCCACCCGCGGCTGCCCGAGCTCGGGCACGATCGCGAGCAGCTGCTGGCCGAGATCGACGCGCTGCAGGCCCAGGAAGCCGACCGCTGGCGCGACGGCTTCGTCTCCGGCGCGGTCTACCACGGGGATCGCGAGCACATCGAGTTCCTGAACCAGGTCTACGCCCGCTGCTCGCAGGCCAACCCGCTGCACGCCGACCTGTGGCCCAGCGTGGTCAAGTACGAGGCCGAGATCGTGGCGATGACCGCCCACATGCTCGGCGGCGCCTACGTGAGCGAGCACGACGACGTGTGCGGCACCGTATCGTCGGGCGGGACCGAGAGCATCATGCTCGCGATGAAGACCTACCGCGACCAGGCGCGGCAGCAGCGGGGCATCAAGAGCCCGCAGATGGTCGTGCCCTCGTCGGCCCATGCCGCGTTCGACAAGGCCAGCCGCTACTTCGGGATCGAGATGATCAAGGTCCCGGTGGGCGCCGATTGCCGGGCCGACGTGGGGGCCACACGCCAGGCGATCACGCGCAACACGGTGGTGGTGGTGGGCTCGGCGCCCTCGTTCCCGCATGGAGTCGTCGATCCGATCGAGGAGCTCGCGGAGCTCGCCCGCGCGCGCGGGATCGGCTTCCACACCGATGCGTGCCTCGGTGGCTTCGTGCTGCCGTGGGCGACGGAGCTCGGCTACCCGGTGCCGCGCTTCGACTTCCGCGTGCCCGGGGTCACCTCGATCTCCGCCGATACGCACAAGTACGGCTACGCGGCCAAGGGGACCTCGGTGGTGCTCTATCGCAACAAGGGGCTGCGGCGCTTCCAGTGGTACACGACCACGGACTGGCCGGGCGGGCTCTACATGTCGCCCACGTTCGCGGGCAGCCGCCCGGGTGCGCTCTCGGCCGCGTGCTGGGCCGCGATGCTGTCGATCGGGGCGCAGGGGTACCGGGAGGCCACGCGCAGGATCCTCGAGACCGCCGCCACCATCCGGGCCGGGATCGAGAACGTACCCGGGCTGCGCGTGCTCGGCGATCCGCTCTGGGTGATCGCGTTCGCCTCGGACGAGCTCGACATCTACCGGGTGATGGACTTCATGTCGCACCGGCGGTGGAACCTCAATGGGCTGCATCGGCCGGCCTGCGTGCACCTGTGCGTCACGCTGCGGCACACCCAGCCCGGGGTGGCCGAGCGGTTCCTGGCCGACCTGCGCGAGGCGGTGCAGCACGTGCGCACGCAGCCCGCCGGCAAGGGCGGCATGGCACCGATCTACGGGCTGGCGGGGAGCCTTCCCGTGCGCGGGGCGATCTCCGACGTGCTCGAGCGGTATCTCGACGTGCTCTACGAGGTGTGAGCGACCTCGATCGCAGGCGCCTACCGAGCGAACAGCTCGCGTGCTCGTTCGACCGTGGCGGCCTGGCACAGCCAGGACTCGAGACGCTGGTCGTCGTCGCATCGCGCGAGGCGACGGCGATGCGCGGGCGCGAGGTTCAGCCCCCGCGACTGCAGCACCAGGGCAATCGCCCTGCGGCATGCTTCTCGGCGGCCCTCCTCGCGACCTTCCTCGCGACCGCGAGCGTGTCCTTCGGCGAACTTGCGTCGGCCGATCCTGGTGAAGCTGATGTTGGTTCCGATTTCCATGACGTCCTCGATTTCTCTGCGGGTCTTGGCGTCGATCGACGCCGTGATCAATTCCAGCAACAGGGTACTTCCGCCACGGTTGGCGTCCAGCCGTTCGTGCACGGCTTGCAATGCGACTCGATTGAGACGCTTCGATCCAGCACGCCGGCCGTGCACCATCACGGCGAGCGTGGCGAGCTCGGGGTGCCTTCTCGCATCTTCGAGGTCCATCGTGCGTGGGATCTGCTTGGGTCCAATGACCAGCGGCCGTAGCGTCATGCGACCGCGTCCGATGTCGATGGGGCGCGAGGCCCAGCGCGCGATCCGTGAGCAGGGCGTGAGCACCACCAGCGTGGTGGGGCACCGTAGTCGAGCCCGTACTCCGGCGAGGTGGATCGGCCAGGTCCACCATTTGTCGTCATCTTCCCCGCACTGGATCTCGTTGACGAAGGCTTCCTCGGGCGTGCCATCGCGGATCCGCTGGAGTACGACCGTACCGTCGGCCGTGTGGTCGGAGGCCCGGAGCTGCCGGACGGTCTCCGGCCCCTGACTTGCCTGGAGACCTTCGGGCAGCGCGATGTCGAGACTGCGCTGCAGCAGGACCGGCCATAGCTCGGGGTGCTCGGTCACGAGCTTGGTCAATCCCTGGTGGATGAACGAGGGGGGCATGCCGATCCCCAAAGCAAGATCGGTTCCGAGAGGCACCCTTCATGATCTCATGAAGTTGCGAGGGCGTTGGTCGTGCAGTGGCCAACCGATGGACCACCCCTTGGCCAACCGGTTGGCCACCAGGGCCGCCTCGGGTGCTTGGAGGACGTGCGGTCTGGTAGCGTGCGCGGCTGCGATGTCGACCTGGTTCGAGACGTATCGAGGCGTCGTCCACCCGTGGATGTGCGATCAATTCGGCCACCTCAACGTGCGGTTCTACGCGCACATCTTCGACGACTCGGGCTTTGCCCTGTGGCCGATGGTGGGCGTGGGGCGGTTGGCGTTCGAGCGGGCCGGGGCGCATACGGTGGTGGCTCGCACGGAGACGGACTTTCGGGCCGAGCTCCCGCCGGGGCGATTCATCGTGGTGCGCAGCCGGTTCGAGCGAGTCGGGAGCAAGAGCGTCGGCTACGTACAGGAGCTGCGCGACGCGGACACCGACCAGCTGCACGCGGAGCAGCGGGTGGTGGAGGTGTTCTTCGATCCGAGGACCCGGGCGTCGTGCCCGATGCCGGACGCGATCCGCGAGGCGCTGGAGCGAACGGTGGGGACGTCCGAGACCGACGACATGCGCTGACGAACGCCGCTCGACCGGCGTATCCTGCGGGTGATGCACTGGCTGCTCGAGCCCGACGTCTTCGGTGAAGGACCACCGCCGCTGCTCGAGCCCGCGCGACGAGCCGGGCACGAGGTGACGATCTGGCGTGACGACTGGTGGTCGTCGCAAGGGTTCCCGAGGATCGAGGACGACCGCGTGGTGTTCCACGGAAGCCTCGGCAATGCGGCCCGCATCGCGACCCAGCTCGCGACACGGCAGCGATGGTCACCGGGTGCGTACTGCAACGAACAACGCATTCGATGCTCGGCGTGGTATCCCGCGGCTCAGCGCTGGAGCCTCAACCAGCGCTACATAGCGACCACGGTGGGCGCCCTGTGTGCAGACCCCCGAGCAGTCGTGAAGGGCTTGGGCGAGGGGCTCGATGCGATCTTCGTGCGCCCCGACAGCCCGCTCAAGCCGTTCTCCGGTCGCGTCGTGCATCTCGAAGGGCTCACCCCAGGCAACCTCGACCACGGGTTCTACTACGACGACCTCGCGTTGCCGATCGTAGTCGCGCCCGTGAACGCCATCCACGAAGAGTGGCGTTTCGTGGCGGTGGGTGGAGTCGTGATCACCGGCAGCGGATATCTGGCGCAGGGACGGCGAAGCACCGGTTCAGTCCCTCCGGCGCCCGCGTGGGCGCTGGCGGAGACGATCGCACGCGAGCTGCCGGCCCCCGATCCAGTCTACGTGCTCGACCTGGGACACATCGAAGATGGGCTGCGCCTGGTGGAGATCAACCCCTTCAGCGGGTCCGACCTCCATGCCTGCGATCTCGATGCGATCGTAACGGCTGTTGCGGCGAGCGCTGTCCAGTAGATCTGGCCACCGACGGTCTCACGTAGGTGCATCGAGTGCCGCCCGCACGCCCGGGTCCGCATTTGTCGATGCGCTCACACGTTGCTACCGTTCGACATGCGTTCGCGAATCGCTGCGGTGCTCATGATGGCCGCGTCGGCGTGTACCGATGCACCCGGGCGCGAGCCCCTCGCGACGACGGGAACGAGCGGCCCGGCGTCCACATCGAGCGGCCTTCTCGACGACGGGACGAGCACCGCCGCGGACACGGCGTCGCCCGACCCGGAGACCACCGCCGCGGAGTCGACGTCGAGCACCGGATCGCTCGACATGGGCACGCCAGGGTTCGCTCCGTTGCGGGTGCTCGTGGTGTCCGATCTCAACGACAGCTACGGCAGCACGACGTACTCCGCTGCGGTCCACGACGCCGTGGCCTCGATCATCGCGCGGGAACCCGACGTCGTGCTGTCGACCGGTGACATGGTCGCGGGCCAGCAAGCGGGGCTCGACTACCCCGCGATGTGGGCGGGGTTCCACGCTGCGGTGTCCGACGAGCTCGCGGCCGCAGGCCTGCCGTTCGCCGTGTCGCCTGGCAATCACGATGCGTCGGGCTATCCGGCGTTCGCGGCCGAGCGCGCGCAGTTCGTCGCCGAGTGGATGGACCGCAAGCCCGAGCTCGAGTTCGTCGACGACTCGGACTATCCGCTGCGCTACTCGTTCAACGCCGGCGCGGCGCTGTTCGTCGCGCTCGACTCGACGACGGTCGGGGCGCTCGACGCCGAGCAGATGCAGTGGCTGGACGGCCAGCTGGGCGGAAGCGATGCGCCAACGAAGGTCGTGTTCGGCCACGTGCCGCTCGTTCCGTTCGCGGTCGGCCGCGAGGACGAGATCATCGGCGATCCTGCGCTCGAGGCGATGCTCGAGCAGCACGGCGTCACGATGTTCATCAGCGGCCACCACCACGTCTACTACCCGGGCCGTCGCGGAGCGCTCCGCCACGTCAGCATGGCGTGCCTCGGCGCCGGCCCGCGAGCGTGGATCGGCACCAACACCACATCCCCACGCGCGGTGCTCGAGCTCGAGATCGACGAGCGCGGCGCGATCGCAGGGCTCGAGGCGCTGGCCGGACCAGCGTTCGACACCCCGATCCCGCGTACCGACCTGCCCGAATCGCTCACCTACGGTCCGTGGACGGTCACCCGCGACGATCTGCCGGAGTGACGGGGCTGCCGCAACATTTTGGACGCAGCGCGCGGGGTTTTTGACCGACGGAGAACCGCGCTACCGTCCCGGTCCATGGCGCTGACGATCTCGCTCACCAACAAGGTCGCCCTGGTCACCGGAGGAGGCCGCGGCATCGGCCGTGACATCGCGCGATGCCTGGCCGAGGCAGGAGCCCAGGTGGTGATCGCCAGCCGCAAGCAGGAGCAGCTCGACGCCACCGCAGCGGAGCTCCGCGATCTCCCGGGGCGGGTGATCCCCATCGCCTGCCACGTGGGGCGCGAGGATCAGCTCACGGGGCTGTGCGATCGCGTGGAGGCGGAGGTGGGTCCGATCGACGTGCTGGTCAACAACGCCGCCACCAACATCGGCCAGGGGCCGTCGCTGGAGACGGACACGTCGATGCTCGACAAGATGGTCGACGTCAACATCAAGTCGGCGTTTCGCCTGGTGCATCGGGTGGTGCCCGGGATGATCGAGCGCGGCGGGGGCTCGGTGCTCAACATCGTGTCGATCTCGGGCCTCAAGCCACAGGCTGGCGGGCTGCTCTACAGCTTCACCAAGGCCGGGCTCATCATGCTCACTCGCAGCTGGGCCCGGGAGTTCGGCCCGCACGGGGTGCGGGTCAATGCGATCGCGCCGGGGCTGATCCAGACCGACTTCTCGGCCTACTACTGGAAGGACGAGAGCCGCAAGACCGAGCTGGTGGGCGATCAGCCGCTGCCGCGGCTGGGGCAGCCCCAAGACGTCGGGCCGGCGGCCGCGTTCCTGTGCTCGGACCTGGCGGCGTTCATCACCGGGCAGGTGCTGGTCATCGACGGCGGGGCGCTGGCCTGATCGAACGGCAGGAAACTCGTCGCCGCATGCGGCGTGCATGCCGGCACGAGGAGACGAGTCGATGGGCGAGGAACGAAGGAGCGCCCGGGCGGTCAGCGTCCTGGGCGCGATGGGTGTCGTGTGCACGATGGGTACGGGCGCGTGTGATCTGCCGGTTTCGACCGTGCTGATGGATCTGGGGGATCCAGTCACGGTGCCGCTGGGGGTGGGGATCACGCCGCTGTCGCTCGAGCCCGGCGATTTCGATGGCGATGGTGCGACCGACGTGCTGATCGGCGGGCTCTCGCCGGGCGGAGGAACGACGGGCGCGGTGCGGCGGGGCAACGGTGACGGCACGCTGCAGCCGGCCGTCGACGCCGGGCTGAACGCCTGCAGCGCCTACCCGGCCGTCGGCAACCTCAACGGGGACGCTCGCAGCGACGCGATCGCGCTCGGCTGCGCCAACGATCTGGCGGTGCTCATCGGCCGGGCCAACGCCACGCTCTCGCCGTGGTCGGCGTGGCCGCCCAACACCTACTCGCCGACCCCGGTCACCGGTCTGGCGATCGGCGACTTCGAGTCCGACGGTGACGGCGACGTCTTCGTGCTGCGCGTCGCGGCCACCGGGAGCACGGCGATCGTGCACATCGAGCTGAGCAACGCGGCGCAGGGCTTCTGGTCGACGGGTGGAACGCTCTTCAACCCCAACGAGGCGAGATTCCACCCCGAGCAGATGCTCTTGGCCCACCTCGACGACGACGACCTGCTCGACCTGGTGCTCACCGATCGCGACGCGGGGGTTGCCACCATGCTCGGCACCATCCCCGAGTCGTTTGCGCTGGCGCGGGAGCTCGAGCTGAGCGTGAACCCGTGGCTCACCCGCGTCGGCGACATGGACGGCGACGGGCTCGACGACCTGGTGGTGTTGAGCCGCACCGATGGTGCCGTGCAGGTGCTCCTGGCCGCGGGGGACGGGACCATGCTCCCGCAGCCGCCGGTGCCCGTGCCCGTAATCCTGCCCTACGACGCCGCGCTGGGCGATCTCGACGACGACGGCGACCTCGACGTGGCGCTGGTCGACGACGGCACCCCAGAGCTGCTGGTGCTGCGAGGCGATGGCGCGGGAGGCCTGGGCAACTCGACGCAGCGCACCCTGCCAAGCGGCGCCATTCGGGTCCACGCGGCCGATTTCGACGGCGACGGCA
Organism: Paraliomyxa miuraensis; assembly: GCF_026337845.1. GTDB lineage: Bacteria > Myxococcota_A > Polyangia > Nannocystales > Nannocystaceae > Paraliomyxa > Paraliomyxa miuraensis. The sequence goes on from NZ_JAOVZF010000148.1 coordinate 107,787, forward strand.
TCGACGACGTGCTCGCCGCCACCTACGCCAATCACTCGCTGAGCCTGGTGCTCAGCACGATGCCGTAGCGTGGCCTCCTCGGCGGTGTAGTATCCGCGCCGCCCGTGATCACCCTCGACAACGTCTCCAAGCGACACGGCTCGCAGATCCTCTACGTCGACGCCTCGATGGCCGTGTTTCGCGGCGAGAAGATCGGCCTGGTCGGCCCCAACGGGGCCGGCAAGTCGACCATCTTCCGCATGATCGTGGGCCAGGAGGCCCCCGACGAGGGCACCGTCTCGCTCGAGCGCGGGCTCACGGTGGGCTACTTCGACCAGAACGTGGGCGAGATGTCCGGGCGCAGCGTGCTGGCGGAGACGATGGCCGGAGCGGGCGAGGTCTCGGAGCTGAAGGCCGAGCTGCACGCGCTCGAGCAGGCGATGGCCGATCCCGAGCGCATGGACGAGATGGACGCGCTGGTGGCCCGCTACGGCGAGGTGCAGCCGCGCTTCGAGGAGCTGTCGGGCTACGAGCTCGATGCCCGGGCGCAGGAGATCCTCGCGGGCCTGGGCTTCGATCCCGAGGTGGTCGAGGGCGACGTGGCCAAGCTCTCGGGCGGGTGGAAGATGCGGGTGGCGCTGGCCCGCATCCTGCTCATGCGCCCCGACGTGCTGCTGCTCGACGAGCCCACCAACCACCTCGACATCGAGTCGATCCTGTGGCTCGAGCGATTCCTGCGCGAGTTCCCGGGAGCGCTGGTCATCACCTCGCACGACCGCGAGCTGCTCGACCGGCTGGTGACCAAGATCGTCGAGATCGACGGGGGCGAGCTGACCACGTACTCGGGCAACTACGGGTTCTACGAGAAGCAGCGCGATCTGGCGGCGGCACAGCACGAGGCCCACTACGCGCGGCAGCAGGCCATGCTGGCCAAGGAGCAGGCGTTCATCGACCGCTTCGCGGCGCGGGCCAGCCACGCGGCGCAGGTGCAATCGCGGGTCAAGAAGCTCGAGAAGATCGACAAGGTGGATCCTCCGCGACGGCGCAAGGTGATCGAGTTCGAATTTCCCGCCCCTTCGCGCTCGGGCAACGACGTGGTGCGCCTCGAGGGGGTGGTCAAGCGCTACGGCTCCCGCACGATCTACGACGGGCTCGAGTTCACGGTGCGCAGGCTCGAGCGCTGGTGCGTGATGGGGGTCAACGGCGCGGGCAAGTCCACCCTGCTCAAGCTCGTGGCCGAGCAGATCACCCCCGATGCGGGAACGGTCACGATCGGCGCGAGCGTGCAGCTGGGGTACTTTGCGCAGCACGCGATGGAGCTGCTCGATCCGGAGCTGACCGTGCTCGGCGAGGTCGAGCGGGCGCACCCGAGGGCCACCCAGGGCTCGCTGCGCAATCTGCTGGGCGCATTCGGGTTCAGCGGCGACGACGTGGACAAGCGCTGCCGGGTGCTGTCGGGCGGCGAGAAGGCGCGCCTGGTGCTGGCCAAGATGCTCTATCGACCGCCGAACTTCCTCGTGCTCGACGAGCCCACCAACCACCTCGACCTGGACACCAAGGCGATGCTCACCCGGGCCCTGCGCGACTTCCAGGGCACGATGCTGTTCGTGTCCCACGACCGCGAGTTCCTGGCCAAGCTCGGCAACCGGGTGCTCGAGCTGACGCCCGAGGGGGTTCATCCCTACGAGGGCGGCTACCTCGAGTACGTGGAGCAGACGCAGCGCGAGGCGCCGGGGATGCGCTGACCCGGCGTTGCACTGGATTGCCGCGAGGTCACGCGCTGGCCGGCGGCCCGTGACGGATTGACACGCGCGGCCGGATCGAGCGCGGTGACCTCGACGCCGATGCGACGGGTGACGACGGCATTTTGGACGCCATGCAGCAGCCCGCACCCGCCAGGCCGGAGTTGGCATGGTCGTTGCCTTCAAGCCCGTGCATGACGTCGAGTGAGCATCCAGTCCCGTCTTCGCGTTGGCTCCGCACCCTGCCGTGGCTGGCGGGGCTGCTCGTCGGCGCCAGCGCCCACGTCGTGTGGTGGACCAGCATGCGGCACCAGCCCGAGGCCGAGGTTCGGGTGGTCACCGTGCCGAGCCCCACCCTGCACGTGGTCGTGCACGATCGACGAACCGCGGCACCGATGGCCGCGGAGCACGAGCGGGGACACGACTGTGGCGAGGACCGCGTGCGCAAGGCTCGACGCGATCGACGGGGGGCAAGGAGTGGGGCGGCGGGGGCGATGGTGTGCAGCGAGCGGGGCTGCCGGGTCCGCCGCAGCTTCGTCCAGGAAGCGCTGCACGAGCCCGGCTTGCTCGGGCCGGCCACGCGGGTGTCGGAGGTGCAGGACGCCGAGGGCCCGACGAGGCTTCGACTCGACGGCGTGCTCCCTGGTAGCGTGCCCGACCTCTTGGGGCTGCGCAGCGGGGACAAGATCCTCTCGGTCGACGGGCTTCCCACCGATTCACGAAGGAGCCTCGCCGAAGTGGCGCGTCGGCTCGAGCACGTGGGGGCGTTCACCATCATCGTGGAGCGCGACGGTCGGCGACATGCGCTGCGCCACCGACTCGTCGAAGGCTGAAGAGCGGCTCAGCCTCTGGCCGCGAGGCGTCGACGCTCGCGCGCCGCCTTGCGCTCGGCTCGGCGCTCGCGCCATTGCTCCCACAGGGTGGCGGTGGGCACGTAGCGAAGCCGACCAGTGCGCGAGTCCTGGGGACTCCAGCCCACGACGATCCCACGGAACGCAGCCGCCTCGGGATCGATGCTGAAGTTGGCGCGCAGCTCCATGCCCGTCCCGGGCGCATCGGGATCGACGTCGACGTTTGGCTCGAGCATCACCTCGCCATCGCGCTCGGCGTCCTCCGGGCTCGGGTCTGCGAAATCCCCGGGAGCCACCGGATCGAGCGAGCCCTCGTCGTCGAAGGCCTCGGCGGTGGGCCGAACGGGGCACCCCGGTGCGGGCTCGGCTTCGTCGAGCGCTTCGGGCACGGTGCTCGGGCCGTGATCGCGCCAGTCGACGCAGGTCACCTCGTAGCCGTCGGGATCGCGACAGGTCCAGCCCGGTGACTCGGCCTCGGGCAGGTATCCCGCGCATGCAGCCATCAGCACGGCGAGCGCTCCCAGCATCACCGGGGCGAGCATCCTTGCCGGCTCGCGTCGCAGGCGAACGTAGCCGCGCGCGTCGACGCGATAGGAGAGACACACCCTCCGTCCCTCGTGTGCGCCGAGCAGCACGTGCAGCTCGGCCTCGGTCATCGACGAGACATCGTGCACCTGATGCTGGCAGCGCTCGCAGAACCCACCATCGCCCTGCCTGGAGCCCGGGGCTGGCACGAAACCATCACAGGACCCCGCGATGGGGAGTTGCCGGCGATGCAAGGCCACGACCCGGGAGCAACGCGCCCCCGAGGGCCGACTTACACGCAAGCCCATGTAAGCGCTCGCCCGGCCGACGAGTTGGGCCGACACCATGCGCGCACTGTTCCTCGCATCGGCGATGCTGCTCGCCGGCGGAGGCTCCGGCCACCACGGGGTGATCTCCGGCCGCGTGATGAACTCGAAGACCGACGAGCCGATCCCGCACGCCCTGGTCGTCCTGCAGTGCGCGTGCCTCTCGGGCTCGCGCGAGACCCAGACCAACGACGAAGGCATCTACGCGTTCCGGGGGCTGCCCGCGGGCACGTACACCATTCAGGTGCTCGCTGGCCAGGCCGATGTTTCGAAGGTGGTCACGCTCTCGCCCAGCAAGCCTCGGTCGCCCTGACGCGACGCGGGCACGCCCACGTCGTGCGAGCTTGCGGAGCGCCGCTCAACCGGAAGTGCCGCCCGCCGGCATGCACATCGACGTGTCGAACGTGCACATCATCGGGTCGCAGGCCAGCACGCCGCCGCCCAGGCCCAGCGAGGCACAGTCGAAGCCCTGGAGATCCAGCCCGTCGCACTGCTCACCCGGATCGATGACTCCGTTGCCGCAGTTGCCCATGGGCACGCACATCGAGGTGTCGAAGGTGCATGTGATCGGATCGCAGGCCAGCACGCCGCCGCCCAGGCCCAGCGAGGCACAATCGAAGCCCTGGAGATCCAACCCGTCGCACTGCTCGCCCGGATCGATCGCCCCATTGCCGCAGCCAGGACCGCCACCCGTGGTTCCGCCGGTGGTGGTTCCACCGCTCGTGGTTCCGCCGTCCGTCGTCCCGCTGGTGGTGGTCCCGCCGCTGGTGGTCCCGCCGCTCGTGCTGGTCTCGCCCCCGGTGGTGCTCGAACCCCCGGTGGTGACTTCGCCCTGCGTGGACCCGCCCGTGGTCGCCCCCGTGGTGGTTCCCGCCGTGGTCGCCCCCGTGGTGGAGCCCGCGGTCCCGTCGGCCACGCTGGTCGCCCCGGGCTCGAAGGTGGTCACCCCCGTGCTCGTGGCAGATCCTTCGGACGACGCCGCGGTGCTCTCCCCCGAGCCAACCCCGCCGTCGTTGCCACAGGCGCCCAGTGCGAGGAGCGAAGCCACGCTCCAAGCCCATGTTCCAGCTCGGCTCGACATGCCGCGATCATCGCATGTGCACGGACGTGATGCGACGCTTGCTTGACCGCGGGTCGAACCGGCGGATACCGTTGGATCCCAGGGGATTGCACGCATGTCGAGCTCGGAGCGCACCACGACCCGTCGGCAATGGCTCATCGCCGCGCCCCTGGGCGTGGCCGCGCTGGGACTCGCGGCACACCGCTGGTGGTCGTCGCGCTCGCCCGAGGGTGGGTCGTCGGCGCTGACTTCGATCCAGGCCGGGCAGAGGCTCGATCGTTGGACCGTGGTCCGCGTGCACCCGCTCCACCTCGGCGCGGTCCCGGTGGTGCTCGAGACGGCCGATGGCAAGCGCTACCAGGTCGACGTGCTCTCGCGGGATCCCTCGGGACCCGAGGGCGTGGCGACCACCGAGCACCTGAGCCTCTACGTGGTCGACATCCAGGCCGCACCGGACAGCGACGGGCAGCGACCCACCGATGAGGAGCAAGGGCTGGGCGCGATGGTGCTGGCCCGAGCGCTGGCTCGCGAACCGGCGCCCGATGGGCTGCTGACGCTCAGCGAGCGCCAGCGTCAGTTCCCACGTGGTTCGTTCGGCGTGCCGCTGGTCTGACCCGACTTAGAAGGTCGTGGTCGCCATGGGCTCGGGAACGGGCCAGGGGGGCGGAGGCTCGCTCCACCCGGTCGACGTGCTGCCGGCCCACGAGGTGGAGCCCTGGCCGCCGTCACCCGGGCCGCCACTCGTGCCCCAGTCATCACCACCGCGGCTGGTGCCGCCGTCGGTCGTGTCCCAGTCGCCGCCGTCGCTCGTCCCCCAGTCGTCGCCGCCGTCCGAGCCTCCTTCGAGCGTCGGCTCCCACAGCGGATCACCGGGCGCGGGGTCCACCATCACGTCGTCCACGCCAAAGACGTCGAGCGAGGTGCCCTCGCCCACCGTGAAGGCAAAGCGGGCGAGCACGTAGGCGTGTCCCGCCGTGCCCGTCAGCTCGTGCTCGGCGTATGACCAGCCCTGCGACTCGCCGCCCCACATCGGACCGTGGATCGGGCTCTGATCGTCGTACCACCCCTCGCCCTCGCCGATCCCGCCCAGCGGCGCCCAGCCGACGCCACCGTCGGTCGAGAGCTCGAGCCAGCCGCCGGCCACTCCCGGCTCGGTATCGTAGTGGATTGCAAACGCGATGATCGGATCGAGCGTGGACATCGACAGGTCGAGCGGCGGCAGCTCCAGGTAGCCCACCACTCCGCCTCCCATGCCGTTGCCCGCGACCCCAAACGCCTGCGGATCCCCCACCGTGGCCGCCTGCCCCGCGCCCCACGTCCACGCGGGCATCGGGGTCGCCGGAGACTCGTACGACGTCCAGCCGCCGTCGCCGAATTCGAAATCGTGGAAGTAGGGCATGGGCAGGCGGAACACGGACAGCGTGATGCTCGAGCCGAGCCCGCCGTTGTCTCCGTTTTGATTGCCGTTTCCGTTGGCGACCACCCCGTTGTAGTGGAAGTCGACGTCACCGGCCGCCTGCGCGGGCGCAGTCCACTTGGCGGTGAACTCCCGCGTCGCACTCATCCCCCCCTTGTGCTCGAGGTACTTGCGGTTGCCGGTGTTGGCCGCGACCGACTCCTTGACGTTGGCGCCGAGGTTGCCGAACGTGCCCACGTTGTTGCGCGCTCCGTCGATGGCGGTGAGCTGGAAGCCGTAGCCGGCCGGGTTGCCCGCGCCCGCCGCGGCCGTCATCTTCACGTCGTAGACCTGCCCGGGGCGGTAGGTGGCGACCAGCTGCCCCCCCGAGGTGATCTCGAGCAGCTCGATCGTCGGGCCGAAGGGCCCGCCGTTGTGACAGCCGATGCACAGCTGCCCCGTCTCGGCCGGCGCTCCGGTGGCTCCGTGCCCACCCACCGCCGCACGCCCCCCGGAGTTGCCCATCATCATGGCAGTCGCTCCCGCGAGCGAGAGCATCACCCCCGCGACCTTGGCCTTGCTTCGCATGGACCCGACCATCGTGCTCACCCTCCCCTGCGGGCCAACCACGGCCAAGCGCCGCGCGACCAGCCCCAGCCTCAGGTGTAGCGGCTGGTGGGTGCGAGGTTCAACCAGATAGAGCTAGGATGAGCGCCGACCATGTGCTGCTTCTCGCCGCTCTCGATTCCGCACACGCTCTGGTCGCGGCTGTTTCCCCCGCGGATCAAGGTCGCCGGGACGCGCATCTTCGCGCGCATGACGGGCACGCCCGAAGCGCCGCAGCAGGTGCTGGTGTACTCGATGAGGCTCTCCACCCCCGCCGGGGTGGCGATGCTGCTGCCGATTCCAATCCCGCCGGGTGCGGGCGAGGACGCGCTCCGCTTCATCGATCTCGAGCAGCACCCTCGCTTCTTCGAAGACCTCCACGAGCTGTTCGAACCCATGCTGCTCGCGCGCAGCAAGGGCGGCCTGTCGTTCCCCCAGCGACGTCGCAAGCTCGTGGTGCACCAGGTGGGCGCGTTCTCGGCCTCGTTCGTGCCCAGCGCGGACGACTTCGATCGCGTCGACGAGCGCTTCCGCCTGCCACCGTCGATCTGGCACGAGCTGGGTGACTACGAGGGCTTCGGCTTTGCCGTGTTCCAGCTCGACCCCGGCACCGGCAAGCAGATCCATCCCATGGCCATGCGGTTCGCTGCACGCACGGCCGATCGGCTCTACTTCCCCACCGTGCACGTGCACGACGGGGCGGTCCATCCGACGGCGAAGTTCGACCACGTGCTCTACTACCAACACCCACGTCTGCGCGGCGTGCCGTATCAGCCCCACCCGCTCCACATCGACGATCTCTCGCTGTTCCCTCCCACCAAGGACGTGCAGGGGCTGCTCGACCAGGAGCTGCTGGTGGCACGACGATCGCTCCGCGGGCGGCTCCCCAATCGCGATACCTGGGTGGCGCTCACCTGATCCACCCCTGCCCGCTACATGCCCGGAACCACCACCGTGGCCTCCTGCGCCCGGATCCTCCGCGCGAGCGCATGGGTGGTCGCGCGGATCGTCCCGTCGGGCAGGATGGTCTCGGGTGGATGCACGTGGCCGTAGAAGATCACGTAGCGCTCGGTCTCCACCGGAGCCGACTCGGCGCGCGTGCCCTTGGTCGCCACCATCAGGGCAAAGCCCACCTGGTCGCGACCGAGCTCGATGTGCAGCAGGCCATCGCGCGGACCGTCGAGCGCCTGCACGGTCCACCCCATGAGCCGCTCGCCCTCGGCGAGGCCTCCCAGCAGGGCACGGCCCTCGTCGGTGATCCGAGGCGCCCGCGCATCCTGGGCCTGGGCCTGGCGCTTCACCGGATCGACCCACGCCACCAACAGGCCCAGCGCACACGAGAGCGCCACCAGGGCCGGGACCCACGCGCGGGGGCTCTTCCATGCGCTCGTCATGGGCCTCCTTCACGCCGCAGGGCGATCGTCATGCCGCCCCCGGGGTACACCACCTCCAGCAACGGGTCCCAGAGCTCGGGCGGCATCACCAGGGCCAGCCGAGAGTCCTCGCGCAGCACGAACACGGCGCCCGCCGGAACCGCCGACGGGGTCAGCTCGTCGGGCATGACCGGCGCGCCGTAGAAGCCCAGACGCAAGGCCTGCAGCAGGGCCTGGCGCTGCCCGTTGTTGGGGTTGCTGAGCGAGGTGAGCTCGTGGAGCTGGTCGGCCTGCACGAGGTAGTGGACGGTGCTGCCCGGCAGGCCGCCGCCGCGCTCGAACATCTCGGCCAAGAGCGGCTCGTTGGTGTAGATCGGTCGCCCGGCCCAGTCGGGGTGCTCGCGCAGGCGAAGGACCATTCGATCGAGCGTGGGCGAGTGCTGATGCCGCGCGATGCGAGCCCCGTCGCCGAACACCACGGGCCCCAGGGCCAACAACGTCGCCAGCGGCACGCGGGCGAGCGCAGGGAGCCCGGCGCCCCCGAGCGCCACGGCGAGCGAAGCAAGCCCCCCCACGACCAGTGCCCCGGCCCGGCCGCCCGCGCGCTCGGAGGCGAAGGCCAGGATCGCGAACGCCAGCAGCCCCAGCCCGCGGCGGCGAGGCGACGCCGCCCCGGGCTCCGCGCCCCACTGCTCCACCACCCGGCTCACCGCCAGCGCGAGGAACGGCAGCACGGGCAGCAGGTACCGCGGCGAGAGATCGAAGTTGAACAGCTGCCAGCGCGGCAGCAACACCAGCGCCCCCGCGAACAGCCCCACGAACACGAGTCCCGCTCGCTCGACCGCATGAGCCGACGATGCGCGCCAAAGGCCCAACAGCGCCACCACCGGGGTGATCGACAGCGCCGCCGCCATCACCACGGGCAACGACGCCTGCGCCTGATGAGCCTCCCAAAACGGGTTGCCCTCCATGGGGGCCGCCAGCGCAGGCGGGAACCACAGCATCCACACGAGCTCGCGGTGATAGATCGCCCCGGCCACCCCGTAGACCAGCGGGAACGCGCACAAGCCCAGCAGCACCCGCGGTCGTCGGCGCCACGCGGCCCACACCGCGAGCACCAGCGCCAGCACGGCCAGCTCGGCGCGTACCCAGACCAGCACCCCGGCCACGACTCCCGTGGTCAGCCAGCGCTGCCGCGACCACGACAGCGCCACCAGGGCCACGCCGACCACCGCATCGGCGTTCATCAGCCCGGCCGCGCCTGCGGCCACGTGCATGGGCGACAGGGCGACCACCGCGGCGGGCAGCTCGGGCCGTGCATGCCCGAGTCTCGCCGCCGTGCTGGCGACCAGCGGAACCGCGAGCGCGGCCACCAGCACGTGGGCCCAACAGAACGCGCCGAAGCCCGCCGGAGCCACCGGAGCGTAGAGCACGGCCAGCGGAGGACGAGCCTTCTGGAGGAACACGGTGGCCAGCGGCTCGCGACCCACCAGCGAGGCCAGCAGGTGGGTGAGCACCCCTTCGTCGTGCAGGAAGCGACCGTCGAGCACGGCGGCACCCGCCAGGCCCACGTAGGCGGCCGTCAGCAGCAGCACCACCGCCCATGTCCGCGCGCTCATCGAGCGCTGCACTCCCGGGCCCAGGCGATCGTGCGGGCGAGGCCCTCGTCGAGGCTCACGGTCGGCCGCCAGCCGAACAGACGCGTGGCCAGGCCGTGGTCACAGCAGAGACGGGCGACCTCGGCCCGTCGCGGCGGGTCGTGCTCGATGGGCGAGCTCGAGCGGCAAAGCGCGACCACGCGCCGCGCCAGCTCGACGATGGTGGTGGCCACCCCGGTACCGAAGTTCACCGCCTGCCCGATCGCCGCCGGGTGCTCGCCCACCGCGAGGAACGCCCGAACCATGTCGTCCACGTAGCAGAAGTCGCGGCTCTGCTCGCCGCTGCCGTGGACGAGCAGCGGCTCGCCCCGCAGCGCGCGTGCGACGAACCTGGGGATCACGTCGTAGGGATGGCGAGGGCCAAACGTGTTGAACGGCCGGATGATCGCGACCGGCAGCCCATGGGTGCGGTGATAGGCATAGGCCAGCCGATCCGCCGCCAGCTTGCTGGCGGCATAGGGCGACGTGGGCATGAGCGGGTGATCCTCGGCGATGGCCGGGGTCTGGGCGTCGCCGTAGATCTCGCTCGACGAGGTCACCACCACGCGCTCGAGTCGGAGGCACCTCCGCGCGGCCTCGAGCACGCGCAGGGTGCCGTCGAGGTTGCTGCGCAGCACCTCGCCCGGGTGGTCGAACGAGCGGTCGACGTAGGCGTCGGCCGCCAGGTGCAGGATCCGCTCGGGCTCGAAGGCCACGATCTGGGCCTGCGCATCGCTGCTGGCCACGTCGGCGGCGATGACCCGAGCCAGATCGCGCTGCACCCCGCCCAGGTTGCGCAAAGCATGGCCGGCGATCCCCACCGCCGCGCTCGTCAGCGAGGAGGGCCTCACCAGCGCCGCCACGCACGCCCCCCGCGAGAGCAGCCGCTCGACGAGGTGCGAGCCCAGGAAGCCGTCGGCCCCGGTCACGAGCACCCGGCGCCCTCGCCACGTCCCCGCCTCGTCGTGCACGAGGGTGACGGTATCATCACGCCACGGACCTGCCACGGCGGGGGACGCGAGGCACGGCCCAAGGCAACTCGGCCCGAGCTCGGGCGTGTGAGGTCCTCGTGAAGCAACACGAGTCCCTGAACCACGGGGCGCGCTCTCTTTGGCTGGGGCTGCTCGCATGTGCCTGCACCGTGACCAACGTAGGGCCCGAGTCGACGGATGCGACCGACGATGGGACCACCGGTCCGACCGGCGAGCCGACGAGCACGACGACCGAGCCCACCGCAGATGACACGGGAACCACCGCCGTCGATCCATCGGGCACGACCGGCTCCGACGCGACCGGCTCCGACGCGACCGACACCGATGCCGACTCCTCCGCGGGAACCGAGTCCTCGAGCGGTGACCCGGGGATGACCGAGGTCACGGGCGCCTTCCACAAGGGGCCGATGCTGCTCGGCTCGTCGGTGTGGGTCTCTCCCCTGGCCGGCAACGGAATGCCGACGGGTGCGGTGTATCCGACCCAGGTGCTCGACGACACGGGCGCCTTCGCAATCGACGTCCCGGGGCCAGCGGCGCGATTCGAAGCCAATGGGTTCTTCTACGACGAGCTCGAGGGCAGCCTGTCGACGGCCGCGATCACGCTCGAGGGCGTCGTACCGCTCGCGGGCGCCTCCACCGAAGCCACCATCAACGTGCTCACGCATCTGCAGGCCGATCGGGCGCTGGTCCTCGTCGATGGCGGCATGTCGATCCCCAACGCGCTGAACCAGTCGGCCCAGGAGACGACGGCGGCGCTCCTGGTCGGGGCCAGCGTGCCCCCCATGGGCCCCTTCACCGAGCTGGCCATCCTGGGTGACGGTTCCCTCGACGATGCCTACCTCCTGGCGGTGTCGGCCGTGCTGCTGCAGGCGGCCCACGATTCCGGGGAGCCTCCCGTGGCCGCCCTTCAGCTGCTGCTCAACACGCTCGCGGCCGACCTCGCCATGGATGGCGCGCTCGATCCGGAGCGGGTCGCCCAGCTCGACGACGCCGAGCGCAACGTCGACGTGAATGCCGTGCTGGCCAACCTGGGCGACTGGGCGAGCACGGTGGGCGCTCCCTGGAACCCGCCCGCGCTGGCGGAGGTGATCGACAACGACCAGGACGGGGTGGCCAACGCGTTCGACAACTGCCCCTTCGTACCCAACCCGGGCCAGGAGGACGGCAACGGCGACGGTACCGGCGATGCCTGCCAGGGCGAGTGCCCCAACGTGGTCCTGCCCGGGCCGATGGGGGATCTACCGTGGCACCAGAGCATCGCCATCGGGATGCCGGTCGACGAATTCACCGGCAGCTGCGGCACGCCAGGACCCGAGCGCACCTACCTGATCACCGCTCCCGAGGACGGCACCTATACGTTCCAGGTCACCCAGATCTCCGCCGTGTTCTCCGACATCCACCTCTACTTGCTCGATGGCCCGTGCGGGGGCGGGGTCGAGCACGCCTGCAACGACGCGCTCTCCGGGGCGCCCCTGGGCAATTCTGGTCTCGAGCTCGACCTGCTCGCGGGCGAGGTCGTCACGGTGGTCGCCGACGGCATCGCCAACGGCCCGGGGTCGGGCCCGTTGATCACGATCGCCCGCAAGGGCTCCTGCCCCGACGCCGACCTGGGGATGATGCCCCCGCCGTTCACGGTGATGGGCTCGACCCTCGATCAGGGCACCGCCGGCGGGGGAAGCTGCGGAGGTCTGGGCTCCAACGACTTCGCCTACACCTGGATCGCTCCCCAGACCTCCACCTATCGCTTCGACACCACCGGCTCGGGCTTCGACACCCTGGTGCACGTGCGCAACGGGAGCGACTGCAACGGGGCCGAGCTGGCCTGCAACACCTTCGAGCCGGGGTTCGGCCCGCCGGGCATCACCACCGCCGCGCTCGTTGCCGGCCAGGCGGTGACGATCTTCGTCGACGGCGAGGACACGAGTGCGTTCGGCGGCTCGTTCACCGAGGGCGACTTCCAGCTCACCGTGACCAACGAGTGCCCCGACACCGACCTCGGCAATGCGGTCCCGCAGCTGGTCTCGGGCACCACCTTCGGTGCCTCGAACCAGTTCGATCCCTCGTGCACGTTCGCGGCGACGCCGGACGAGCCCTTCCTGTTCACGGCCCCCGCGAACGGCACCTACGTGTTCCACACCGCGAGCGCCGGCTTCGACGCGGTGCTCTACGCGCTCGATGGCAGCTGCGGCGGACCGGAGCTCGCGTGCACCCAGCAGCCCGCCGGCGACCTCGCCACCCTGCAGATCCCGATGACGATGGGGCAGACGATCACCGTGATCGTCGAGAGCGCCAACCCCTTCGATCCGACCGGCACGTTCGACCTCGAGGTCACCATGCTGTGAGCGCGGCCCCGACCCGGGTACAATCGCCGCGTGTCCCTGCTCGACCACCCCACCCGCCGCCTCGCGCTCGTGGGTCGCCTGGCCGAGACCTGGGTGCACCGCCCGCCTTCGCCCACCCGGGTGGTGCTCGACGTGACGCGACGCTGCAACCTGCGCTGTCGCATGTGCCACACGTGGCGAGCGCCCAGCGAGGGCGAGCTGACGCTGTCGGAGCTCGACGCGCTGCTGTCGAGCCTGCCCCGGCTGGTGTGGCTCGACGTGACCGGCGGCGAGCCGTTCGTGCGGCGTGATGCCCAGGAGCTGCTGGGGCTGGCCATGCAACGCCCGCCCGCGCTGCAGGTGCTGCACTTCCAGACCAACGGCTGGGCGACCGACCGCATCGTCGAGGCCACCGCCGCCACCCGAGCCCAGCGCACCGGAGTCGAGCTCATCGTGACGGTGAGCATCGACGGCCCGCCCAGTGTGCACGATGCGATCCGCGGACGCCCCGGCTCGTTCGAGCGCGCGCTCGCGACCCTGCGCGCGCTGTGGGCCTTGCCCGGGGTGGAGGTCCACGTGGGGACGACCATCACCCCCGACAACGCCGACGCCATCGACGAGCTGCTCGAGTGCTTGCTCGATGCCGTGCCCGGATTCCACGCCAGGCGCTGGCACTTCAACTGGGCCCAGGTGTCGCGGCACTTCTACGGCAACGAGCACGTGCGAGCGTGGCCCAAGGTCCCTCCCGCGGGCCTGCTGTCGCGGCTGCGGCGACGGCGAGGCCCGCCCACCGGGCTCGTGGAGCTGATGGAGCAGCTCTATCTGTTGCACCTCGAGTTCGTGCAGCGTGGCGAGCCCAGCGGGATCCCGTGCCAGGCCCTGCGCAGCACGTTGTTCGTCTCGCCCGAGGGCGAGCTCTACCCCTGTCACCTCTACGATCGCCCGCTGGGCAACCTACGCGAGCACGACCTGGCCACGCTGTGGGCCTCGCCCGCGGTGGCGGCGGCACGGCGGGACATCGAGGCGCTGGCCTGCGGGGGCTGCTTCTCGGCGTGCGAGGCCTATCCCGCGCTGGCCGGCGCGCCCGTGGCCACGGTGCGCCAGACCGCGCGGCGTGCCCTGACCCTGTGGAACGAGCGGCGAGCCCACGGCCCACGCGATGAGATCGGATGAGCGCAGATGCCCGATCGTCCCTCGCTCGCCGCCCGTCCTCGCCGTGCCGCGCTGCTGCGCTGGCTGGTCAGCGACGCCGTGGTGGCGCCCGACGGGCGCGTGTGGTCATGGCACAACCCCGCGCACCCGGGCTACGCCTACCCCGAGGCCGGCGGGCTGTGGCTGGCCCTGCTCGCGCGCGAGCCCAGCGGCGGCGATGCTCCGCTCGAGCGCGTGGCGGCGTGGTTGCGCGGCTGCGAGACTCCGCACGAGATCGGTCGCGATGGGCGAGGCTACCTGTTCGACCTCGCCATGGTGGTGGCAGGCCGACTCTCGTGGGCCGATCGATGCGGGCACCAGTGGACCGACGAGGGCCCGGCGATCGCGGCGATGCTGGCCGCGCTCCGAGCCGGGCGGGCCACCTCGGGCCCCACCCACGGCGAGCGCTGGAGCGAGCGCTTCGGCCCTCATCTGCTCAAGCTCGCGCTGCCCCTGGCGCGCTGGGTCGAGCGCACACAGGACCCCGAAGCCACCGCGGCCCTGACCGAACTGCTGGCAACCCTACGCCCGCACACGCTCGAAGGTCGCGTCCCCTCCGAACCGAACGACGGACCCGGCGACGGGCCCACCTACCTGCATGCCCACTGCTACGCGGCCGAGGGCTTGTGGCGCCTGAGCGAGGCCCCTGTGCCCACGCCCGTGCGCATGCAGGCTCGCGAGCTGGCCGACCAAGCCGTCGCATGGCTGGCCCGCGTGCAGCGAGCCGATGGCGGCTTGCCCCCCTGGCACGATGGAACGCGAGGGTGGGGTCCGGCCCCGGCCGATGTGGCCGCTCAGGCCGTGCGCCTGTGGAGCGGGCTCGATCCCGCTCGGTATCGTGGTGCGATCGACCGCGCCCTGGCCTTCCTCGGGCGCCTCGGCGATCCCAGCGGCGGGCTGCGCTACCACGAGACCAGCGACGATCTCAACACCTGGGCCACGGTCTTCACCGTGCAGGCGCTCGACTTCGCCGAGGGCAGGGCCGACGTGCGACGACTGGTGTGAGCGAGCACCACGACCTCATGGCGGGTGTCGATCGAGCCACTGGGCGACATCGGCGGCATGGCCCGCATAGAACTCGCTGGAATTCTCGAACGAGACGCGCGCCTGCTCGGCGAGCGACCGGGCCCGCGCGCGCTCGCCCGGCTCGGGCCACAGCACGCGTGCCAGCAAGAAGCGGGCCTCGGCGAGCTGCTCGCTGGCCACCTGCCCCGACTCTCGCAGCTCGAGCGCCCGCACGGCAGGGGCTCGCGCCGCCTCGTGATCGCCCCGCTCGAGCGCGAGCTCGGCGAGCCCGACCAGCGCCATGGCGATCTTCGGGTACCCAGGCCCCATCGACCGCTCCCACACCCCGATCGCACGCTCGTAGCACTCGACGGCCTCGACCGTCCGATCGAGGTGGCGCAGCGTCTCGCCCATGCTCTCGAGCACGACCCCGAGATCGTGATGCTCGGGCCCCAGCGCCTCCTCGAGGATGGCAAGACCCTGGCGCAGGCGCTCGTAGGCTTGCTGGTCCCGCCCCTGGAACCGCAGCGCCTGGGCGATGTTGACATGGAGCTGACCGACCTGGGGGTGGGTGGGCCCGAGCGTGCGCTCCCAGATGCCGAACGCACGCTCGAGATCCGCGAGCGCCTCGTCGGTCTGACCCTGCGCGATCAATGCGGTGCTGAGGTTGGCCAGCACGCTGCCCACGTGGGGATGGTCGGGCCCGTAGACCTGCTCCCAGATCGTCAGCGCACGACGGTAACTCTCGAGCGCCTCTTGGTGCTTGCCCTGATCGCCCAGCACCGTGCCGATGTTGTTGAGCACGGCTGCGACCTTGGGGTGCCAGGGACCGAGGACCTGCTCGCTCATCGACAGGGCCTGGCGGAACTCGTCGAGAGCCTGATCGAGCTCGCCCTGCTCGCTGAGGACCCCACCCGTGCTGACCAGGATCCTGGCGATGGCGAGGGGCTGCCCGCCCGCGTCCTCCTCCAGCGCCAGCGACCGCCGGTAGTGGTCGAGGGCCTCGTCGAGCTTGCCCTGGTCTGCGAGCACGCTTCCGGTGTTGCCGAGCAGGTCGGCCATGACATCGGGATCGCTGCCGAGCCGCTCGGCGAGCGCCAGCCCCGTCTTGCTCCACCACAGCCCTCGCTCGTGGTCGGCTCGTTGGTGTCCCACCACGTGGATCAAGCGCCCCACCGCGCGCACCGCCAGCCGATCGTCGCCCTGCTCCACCGCGATCAAGTACGCGCGGTCGAGATCCGCCTCGGCCTCCGCGTAGTGGCCACCGGCCGAGTAGAGCTGCCCGCGCTGGTAGAGCGCCTCCGCCACCAGCGGGAGGTAGCCGAGCGCCTCTGCCTGCTCGGCCACCACCTCCGCCCTGGCGAGCGCATCGACGTGCTCCTCGATCGCAGACAGCGAAGAGATCAGCGCGAGCTGCTCGCGCAGCGCTCGGACCCGCTCGGCCTCGGCAGGCTCGTCGGGGAGGGACTGCACGGCTCGCAGCGCGGCCACGTCGTCGCACCGCGAGGGCCGAGCCAGGCCGGACACCAGCGCAACCCCTTGCCGAACCCGCTGCGGGCTGGCCTCGAGCAGCACTCCCACCGCCTCGCGAAGCTCCGTGCGGCGCTCCATCAGGCAGTGCATGCGTAGATCCAGGATCTGCGGGTCCTGCACCCGATGCACGTGGGTCGCCTCGCACGCTCGGACATGCGCTTCGATCCACGCGGTTGCATGCGCGTCCAGCTGGCTCGAGATCCGCGCCGATGCGTCGGCGGCATAGGGCAGGTCGGTACCGAGGATGGCGGCTTCCAGCGCCCCTCGGCGCTCATCGTCCCATGTTCCTGCGAGCTGAGCCCGCGCATCCTGACACTGCACGACCTCCGCCTTCGGCCACAGCAGCCAGCTTCCCGCCACGACCACCACTCCGGCCGCGGCCGCAGCCAGCCAGGCGCCGCTTCGGCGGGGGCGCACGACCTGTCGAAGCTCGGCCAGCAACGCGTCCATGGTGGGCCAGCGCTGGCCTGGATCGAGCGCCAGCCCGCGCAGCACGATGCTCCGGACGCGCGGGGGCACGCGGGTCCCCGCCGGCGGTGGGCGGAGCTCGGCGTTCATCAGCGCGATCGTCAGGCGTCCCACCGTGTCGCCCACGAACGGGCGCTCACCGTAGAGCGACTCGTAGAGCGCCACGCAGAACGAGAACTGATCGCTTCGCGCATCGACCGTGCGCCCGCCGAGCTGCTCCAGGGACATGTAGGCGGCCGTCCCCATCACCGCGCCGGTCTGGGTCAGCAGCACCTGCGCTGGATCGAGCCCCGGATGCGACTCGAGCGACTCGTCGCCGAACGAAGACACGGGCCCCCGCACCAGCCCGAAGTCCAGCACCCGGGGGCGCCCGCTGCGGTCGACGATGCAATTGTCGGGCTTGAAGTCGCGGTGGACGAGCCCGGCCGCGTGCGCCGCCGCCAGGCCCTCACCCGCCCGTAGATAGACGGCCAGCCGCTCCCTCCAGCCGTGGTCGCCCTGCTGCCACCGGCTCAGCGTCTGCCCCTCGACCAGCTCCATCGCGATGAACCAGTGCCCCTCGGCCTTGCCCACCTCGTACACCTGCACGATGTTGGGATGCGAGAGCTGGGCCATGGCCTGCGCCTCTCGCCGGAGCCGAAGCGCCTGGCGGTCGGCCTCGGTGTGCAGCACCTTGAGCGCCACCGTCCGGCCGATCACCTCGTCGCGGGCCCGAAGGACGACGCCCATGCCTCCGCGCCCGAGGACCCCGAGCACGCGGTAGCGCCCCAGCACGGCGCCGGTCGGCAGCGTCGAGCGACCCGCGCGCTGGCCCGCCTGGGTGACGACCCGCTCGGCCGAGCCGCCGTCCTCGGCGTGCTCGGTGACGTCGCAGAGCGCCGGAGTATCGTCACCGCGCGGCGCAGGCTCACCGAGGGAGGTCGGGTTCGCATCGGCATCGGGCATCGGCGTCGCGCGCAGGATCGCACGGTCCTGCACGGCTCGTGTACCCTGCCCCCGCCGTGGCCACCACCACCGCCATCATCGCCGCGCTCGACGAGGCAGGAGCCATCGGCGAGGTCGTGCGCGGGTGTCTGCGGCACGTGGACGAGGTGGTGGTGGTCGACGACGGATCGACCGACGACACGGCCGACCGGGCCGCCCGCGCCGGAGCCCGAGCGCTGCGAAACGACCGCAATCGCGGCAAGGGAGCCTCGCTGCGCCGGGCGGCGGCACAGGCCCGCGGCGAGCTGCTCGTCACCCTCGACGGCGACGGACAGGACGACCCCGGCGACATTCCGCGGCTGCTCGCCGCGCTCCACGAGGGTGCCGATCTCGTGATCGGCTCGCGCTTTGCGGGGCGGCTCGAGCCCGGAGCGATCACCCCCGTCAACCGCATGGGCAACCTGGCCCTCACCGCCGCGCTCAACCTGCTCTACGGCGTGCGCCTGTCGGACACCCAGGCGGGCCTCCGCGCCATTCGGCACACGCTGTGGCGGAGCCTGCCGCTTCGCGCCGATCGCTACGAGGTGGAGACCGAGGTGCTCGTGCGCGCGCTCCTGGCCGGGGCCCGCGTGACGGAGGTCCCCGTGACCCGACACCCTCGTACCCACGGACGCTCGGCCTTGCACGGCCTGCGCGATGGCAGCCGCATCCTCGCCTGCATGCTGCGGCTGCGGCTCGGTGGGTGACCGAACGCCGTCTCACCCGAGCCCACCCGCTCGCGAACGCTCCACGCCGGCTCGCGAGCGATTTCCTGGTACTGTAGCGTGGTCGAGGTGTATGTGATGACGAGCCGACCTCTCCACCTCCTCATCGGCCTCGCCGCCGCGCTCTCCCTTGGCCCCGCCTGCGGCATCTTCGGGATCGAGGACGAGCCCGACATCACCGACGGCGACCTCTGCAGCAGCGACGACGACTGCATCACCGGCGTCTGCACCACGGCCAGCCTGTGCTCGCACAGCGCGTGCACCTGCCCGGGTGACGCCTGCGCCCCGGGTGGCGACGAGGTCGACGCCTGTCGCGAGGGCTGGGTCTGCGTCGACAAGGACTCGATCCTCGATCCGGTCGTCGACTTCTTCGGCGGCGATCCCAGCGAGCGCCACGGCTACTGCATGCCGCGCTGCGACGCGGGCTGCCCGGAGCACTACGTGTGCAACGGAGAGCTGTGCTCGCCCGACGAGTACTGGGCCTACCCGATCCCCACCGTCGTCTGGACCGGCGCGGTCGCGGGCGAGCTGAGCGGGCGCAACGGCGACACCACGGTGGAGGTGGAGGAAGGCGCCACCATCACGCTCGAGGGCTTTGCCGAGTCGCCCACCCAGACCGAGATCACCGAGCTGCGCTGGACCACGGTCTCGCAGGCCGGCGACTACCTCGACCACGAGGGCTCGTCCATCGAGATCACCGTCCCCTCGGGTGGCACCGGCTACCGCCGCGTCGAGCTGACCGCGGTCGACGCCCGGTCCCGCTCCGGCATGCTCACGGTGGTGTTCTCTGCCTGCTTTGGCGCCGGCACCTCGTGCGGCTACCAGGGCTCGGGGTGCTGCACCAGCTGCGACGACGCGACCTCGACCTGCCTCTAGCCGAGCATCACCCCGAGCTCGTAGCGGCGATAGAGCGGGGCCTTGCGTCGATCCTCCCGCATGGATCCTCGCGCGGGATCGGTGATCGCCAGCGGATCGTACTCCATCACCAGCCCCACCTTGCGCTCGAGCGTCCAGTCGGTCATCGGCTCGAGCTCGTCGCGGGTCAGACCGAACAGCTGCAGGAACAGCACGCGTCCGTGTGGGGTGTCGATCGCCCCGAGGCGGGGATCGGGCACCAGCACCACCCCCTCGAGCGCGCACGACCGCTCGGCCTCATCCCCACCGCCCTCCCGGTTACTCGTCGCGGGCGGACCAAGCGGACCTCCGAGGTCGATCACGTGCCCCGTATCGAGCCCCGCGTGCCCCGACAGCACGTAGTGCCCCAGCGCCTGCAGCAGCTGCACCGCCCATGCGGGCGGCGTGCCCTCGCCGACCGCTCTGGGCAGCCGCAGCGTGAGTTCGAACCCGAACCCGCTGTGCTCGGGATCCGGCGAGCTCTTCTCGAACAGCTCGGTGAGCCCATACGTCACGAAGTGCCAGTGCTCGGGCGCGCGGGCCTCGTACACCGAGATCGCCGGCAGCGGAGACTGCCCCTCCAGGTCGTACGCACGCTGGCTGGTGAGCTGGTGCGGTGTCTGCCCGGGATACGACGAGGCCAGCGCACGATCGATCGCCGCCCAGCCGGGCGCATGCACGGGGTAGCGCGGATCCTCGCCGTCCTGCTCGCTCATGATCTCGACCGCGGTCTACCACGAACGGCCGCGGGAGTCGCCCGCACGCCTAGAGCGGCTCGAGCCGACCGACACGGGGAGCAGCGGGGGTCGACCCAAGCTGCCGAGCCTGCTCCCACCACGCCTCCGCGGCGCAATGTCAGCGTTCGCGCCAGTAGCCGTCTCGTCGCTTGCCGTGGGCAATCGCGACGATCTTCACGACCGCGTCGCCGGGATGCCAGCGGTACACGACCTTGAACGGGAACCGATGCAGTGGCATGCGGCGAGTATCATGCCCGGCAAGCATCCATCGTCCCGGAGCCTCGGCAATGATCTCGAGCGCTCGCGCGACCTCGTCGGCGAATCGCTCGGCTGCCATGGGGTTCCGAGCTGCATACCACTGCCACGCGTGCTCGAGTTCCTCGGCCGCCTCGGGCATCCATGCAATGCGAGCCACGGGCCCTACCGTCCGATGCGCCGCAGCACGTCGGCGTTGTCGAGCAACTCGACCTCACCTCGGTCGAGCCGTTCGATGCGGCGTCCGATCTCCGCCTCCCACGCCTCTTGTGCCCCCTCGTCCTCGGTCTCGGCGCTCTCGAGCAGCTCGAGCGCAAGCGCGATCCGATCGTCGGGAGGAAGGGCAAGCGCCACGGCGCGGGCCTGTGCGAACGACATCGACCGGAGGATAGCACGCATGAGCCAAGCGTGGCGCGCTACATGAAGCGAGGCCGATGCCAGGCCGAGGACGCGCCGAGATCTGGTCGGAACGACGGAGTCGATCCAAGCGGAGCAACGCTCGTATGGCGCCACCGGCGATCACGGGATCTTCGCCGAGGCGGCGCAGCCGCGGAGACCCGCTCGGTCGCTCAGGCCGTGCGCTCGAACTCCCGCATGAACTCGCACAGCACGCCCACGCCGGCCTCGGGGAACGCATTGTAGATCGACGCGCGGCAGCCCCCCACCGAGCGGTGCCCCTTGAGCCCCGACAGCCCCGCCGCCTCGGCCTTGGCCAGGAAGCGCTTGGTCTGGGCCTCGGCGTCATCGCCCTGCAGCGTCCACGTCACGTTCATCGTCGAGCGGCTGCCCACCTTGGCGTGCGGCCGGTAGAGGCTGCTGCCGTCGAGCACCGCGTAGATCTCGTCGGCCTTGCGACGGTTCCGCTCGCCCATCCGTACCGCCCCACCCTCGTCCTTGACCCACGCGAGGACGTTGCGCAGCACCATGATCCCGAACGTATTGGGCGTGTTGTAGAGGCTGTTGTTCTCCGCGTGGATCCCATAGCGCAGCATCGTGGGCACGTGCCCCACCGGCGTGCGCTCGAGCAGGTCCTTGCGGATGAACACCAACGTCACCCCCGAGGGCCCCAGGTTCTTCTGCGCGCCCGCATAGCCGAGCGCCACCCGATCCATCGCCATCGGCCGCGCGCCGATGTTGCTCGAGAAGTCCACCACCAGCGGGGTGTCCCCCGTGTCGGGCATGTCCTCCCACTCGGTGCCGTAGATCGTGTTGTTGCTGGTGATGTGCAGGTAGCTCGCCCCCGCGTAGCTCTGCGGCCCGGGCATGGCGGGGATGTGGTCGTAGCCGCTGGCCTTGGAGCTGGCCACCACCTCGGTGGCACCCAGCGCCTTGCTCTCCTCGATCGCCTTCTTCGACCACACCCCCGTGTCGATGTACGCCGCGGGCCGATCGGCCTGGCGCAGGTTCATCGGCACCATCGCAAACTGGGTGCTCGCCCCGCCCTGCAGGAACAACACCGCGTGCTCCTTGGGCACGCCCAGCACCTCGTGGCACAGCGCGATGGCCTCCTCGTGGATGGCGTCGTAGGTCTTGCTGCGGTGGGAGATCTCGAGAATCGACAGCCGGGACTCGAGCGAGTCGTCGCCGGGCACGTCGAGGGAGCGGATGGCCGCCGCGGTGCGTTCGAAGACGGCGGGCGGGAGGATCGCGGGACCCGCCGAGAAGTTGAAGGGGCGCTCGGTCATGCGCCCATTGGCTCGGATTCCTCGCGCGAAGTCAAAGGCCGCGGCGGCCCCGACCACCGCTGCGCTCCATCCGTCGGCGTGAGGTGAGTCGCGCATGGGTGCGGTGACGCGCATCGATCCCACGATGGCGTCGCTTGGACCCGGACTCCCCGGGGTGTAGCGTCGCCATCGTGGCAACCCCGAGCTTTCCCTCCCCTCAGCAGCTCGTTCCCGGCAACGGCGAGCTTCGAGCCACCTTCCACACTTCCTTGGGCGACTTCACCGTGCGCCTGCTCGAGGCCGTGGCGCCCAACACGGTGGCCAACTTCGTGGGTCTGGCCACCGGCAGCCAGGCGTGGACCGATCCCAACACCGGCGCACCCGGCCAGGGACCGCTCTACCGCAACGTGATCTTCCACCGCGTGATCAGTGACTTCATGATCCAGGGCGGCGACCCCACCGGCACCGGTCGAGGCAAGCCCGGGTACACGTTCGGCGACGAGTGCAGCCCCAGCGCGCGACACTCCGGCCCCGGGATCCTGTCGATGGCCAACGCCGGCCCCGGCACCAACGGCTGTCAGTTCTTCGTCACCCTGCGGGCCACTCCGCACCTCGACGGCAAGCACACCGTGTTCGGCGAGGTGATCGACGGCATGACCGTGGTCGGTTCCATCGGCAAGGTGCCGACCGATCGCGGAGACCGACCGGTCACGCCCGTGACGATTTCCTCGATCAGCGTGGCCCGGATCTGACGAGCACCCCATCGAGGCGGCCTGCGAGCGCAGGCGAGGCTATGCTGGACCGGCCGCCCGATGTCCGCAGACGACCACGCCTCGCTGGCCGCGAGCCCGCCCGCGCAGGAGCCCGAGCCCGCGCCCAGGCCCAAACGGGCTCGGCGGCGGCGCTATCGCGTCCCCCTCGTGCTGCTGGTCGTGGTCGGTCTCGTCTTCACCGCCGCCGCCTATGCGATGAGCGTGGCCCCCGAGCGCATCCGCATCCGCATCGAGGAGCGCCTGGCGGAGCGCTTCGGCGGCTCGGCCCGGGTCGAGCGCGTCATCGTCGACTGGGGCGAGCTCCGCATCGAGGCCCACGGCGTTCGCTTCGACGACGGCGAGCGCTTCGACGTGGACGTCGAGCGCCTGGAGATCGATCTGTCGCTGGGCAATCTCCTGCAAGCCAAGCCGCGGCCCGCGGTGCGGGTACTGAACCCCACGATCTTCTTCGAGGCCAAGGCGGCCACCCCCCGCGCGGCCTCGGATCGCGACGCCGAGGCCTTCTCCTCGATCGAGATCGAAGGCGGCTCGCTCGAGCTCACGTTCCCCACCGATCGCGGTCCCGTGTTCCTCGACCTGAGCGAGATCTCGGCCCAGGTGCTCTCCGGGCCCGTGGACGGCGCCACCACCACGCTCGACCTGGGCATCGATGCCCGCGCCCGCATCGGCAGCGAGGGCTCGCTCCACATCCACGGACGCGCCTCCTCCCGTACCCCCGCCACCGCGTGGAGCATGCGCTTCTCGCTCGAGCGCTTCGACCTCGCCCAGCTCAATCAGCTGTGGCTCGAGCTGCTCGAGATGGACGTCGAGCACGGCCACCTCGGCCTGCAGGGCGAGCTGCGCCGCACCCCCACGCGCCTGCACGGACGCGTGCAGCCTCGCTTCGAGGACGTCGCGTTGCTCGGCGCCAACGAGGACGCGCTGCACCCCATGGCCGAGGCGCTGTTCGGGCACATGCTCATGGGGGCTCGCTCCACCATCCCCATCGACCGACCGATGACCGGCGAGCAGTCGTCGCTGCCCGAGCTGCTCGAGACCGACTGGAACACCCTATTCCAGACCGTGATCCAGCAGGGCTACGCGCGCCGCCTGAGCACGCTGCGTGGCTTCAATGCCTCGATCGGCGACGTCAAGGTCGACCTCGGCCTGGGCCTCTTGCAGATGTTCGAGGTGGTGGTCGACACCGACCGGCCCGTCCTCGAGGTACCACTGGTGGCGATCGACCGCGTCGACGTGGTCTTCGACCCCTCGGTCACCCGCCCCGGCGCGTCCGCCCACAAGCACGTGACGCTGTGGCGTCCCACCTTCAGCTTCGCCACCGGGGTGGAGGGCAGCGAGAACCGACTGCAGTTCGACGAGTCGTGGCTCGACACCATCTCCGCGATCCCGTTCCCCACCCGCACCCTGGTGGTCCACGACGGACGGATCGATGTATGGGACCTTCGCGACGAGACGCCGGTCAACGTGTTCGTGGAGGACATCGAGATCGAGGGCCGCGACATGGCCCACGACCTCCACCCGCCCGGGGTGCGCGGGGCAGAGCTGTCGGCCACCGCCACCGTCCTCGGTGAGGCCGGCGCCTCGGTGCGCATGGTCTACGAGCCACAGGCCGCCGTCCCCAACCTCGACATGGACATGAAGCTCGAGCCGCTCTCGCTCACCACCCTCGCGCCCGCGCTCCGCAACTTCGTGGGCGTCGATGCGGTGGCCGGCGAGCTGGGGTTCTCGGCCAACCTCAGCGCACGCAACCTCGTCGTCGAGGCCTCCGTGGTCCCCGACGTCCGCAAGCCCAAGCTGCGCTCGCTGGGGAGGGGCTACGGGCTGCGCAAGCTCGTGCTCGGCCGAGGTCTCAAGCACCTGCGCAGCCACGCGCTCCAGTTTCGCTACGCGCAGGATCCCGACGAAGGGCTGCTCGAAGGCTTCTTTCCCCAGCTCATCCAAGAGGTGTTCCTGGACCGCTAGCGGGCCGCGCAAGTGGATCACCCCATCGAGCACGAAGGGGTGATCACCCCGCAGGAATCTCGTGCGGTCGCGGGAATGCCCCGATTCGCGCCGCCGCCGGCTCTGCTACGTTGGACGTCATGGTGCTCGGGAGTCGACGCACGCGCCTCTCGCTGCTGTGCCTGAGCCTCGGGCTGCTCCCCGCCTGCGTCGATTGCTTCGACGACGGCGAGCTCGAGGCCGCCTACCACGCAGGCGAGGCCACGGCGCGGGAGGTCAATGAGCGCGAGCACGCGCGTGGCCACGAGCAAGGGCGCGCGCTGACCTACGACGACGGCCACGTCGACGGGGACGCGGCCGGCTACCACGACGGCTACCACGACGGCTACTACGGGCCGCATGGTCACACCCAGGGCCTCGACGACGGCTACGCCGCGGGGCACGTCGACGGTTGGCTCGATCCCTTCGCGTGCGACGACGGCTCGAGCCAGGGCTACGACGACGGCGACCGCGACGGCTACTACGCGGGCTTCGACGAGACCCATGCCTCGGCGTTCGACGAGGGCTATGCCGCCGGCTACGACGACGGTGCCGGCAGCTGCGGCTTTCGAGCCGCGCGCGATCGACCCGATCCCGACGACCTCGGCACGTGCGAGGCGCGGGGCTACGAGCACGCCCTCGACCACAGCGCATTCCCTCGCGGCCTCGATGCCGGCAAGGCCGACAACCCCGAGTACCAGGCCGGCTACGGCGACGCCTACGGCCTCGCCTACGCGCTGGGCTCGGGCCACGGCGAGCTCGACGGCTACGACGAGGGCTACCTCGAGGGCTACGACCTCGGCTACATCGCGGGCTACGACTCGTCGTTCGCCCTGTGCTACGACCAAGCCTACCCCGAGGGCTGGGACGCCGGCTACGACATCGGCCGCGCCGAGGGGCTGGCGGTGGGGTACGACGAGGGCTACGACCTCGGCTACGACGACGCCAGCGAACAGTGCGCCGAGTGAGTCAGTCGTCCTCGCCGTCGAGGCGCTTGCGCAGCGAGCCGTCGGCGAGCGCCTCGACCGTCTCGGCGTTGCCACCGATGAGCACGCCCTTGACGTACACCTGAGGGAACGTGGGCCAGCCGCTCCACAGCTTGATCGCCAGTCGCTTGCGCCACGCCCCGAGGTAGCTCCCGTACTCGAGGTACGTGAACGACAGACCCGCGTCCTGCAGCGCACGGCGTACCTTCTTGACGAAGGGGTTCTGGGCCATGCCCACCACCACCAGCGGGTCGCGCTCGACGGTGCGGCGAACCTCGTCGACGATCTCGCGCTCGAACGAGCTCTGGGCCTGGCGAACGTGCTCGGTGGTGTCCTGTTCGGCGAGGAGCGGGCGGGTCGACATCGTCGAATGGTAGGCGAGCGCCACGGGCGGTCAAGGGCCGGACCCCGTCACCGCGTGCGAGCACGCCGGCGCCGCCGCAGCACCCCCAGCCCGAGCAGGCCGAGCACAGACCACGGCCCGAGTCCGCGCCCACGCCCGCTGGTGCAGCCGCAGCCCTCGTCTCCCACCGCGGGCGAGCCGGTCTCGGTGTCGGTCTCGCCACCCGAGTCTCCCGATCCGGCCGCCGTGGTCGGGTTGGATCCTCCGGTGCTGTCCGCCCCCGACGTGGCGCCGTCCGTGGTGTCGGCGGAATCGGTGGCGTTGCCGTCGTCGGTGGTCCCGGGCTGCTCGTCGCGGCAGTCGCCCGGGCACCCGTCGCCGTTCTGGGTGTTGCCGTCGTCGCAGTCCTCCCCCACCGCCGCGTTGACCACCCCGTCTCCGCACGCGGGGACCGTGCAGTCGTCGTCGCAGGTCTCCGACTCGCCACGGTCGTCGCAGACCTCGCCGGCCGCCGCGTTGATCACCCCGTCTCCGCACTGAGCCGCCGTGCAATCGGCGTTGCAGGTCTCCGACTCGACGATGTCGTCGCAGTCCTCCCCCGCCGCCGCGTTGGCGATCCCGTCGCCGCACTCGGCCAGCGAGCAGTCGTCGTCGCAGGTCGCCGACTCGCCCGCGTCGTCGCAAGCCTCGCCCGCCGTCATGTTGACGAGGCCGTCGCCGCACTCGACCACCGTGCAATCGTCGTCGCAGGCCGCGGTCTCGATCATGTCGTCGCAGTCTTCGCCCGCCGTCATGTTGACGAGGCCGTCGCCGCAGCTCGCGGGCGTGCAATCGTCGTCACAGGTCGCCGACTCGCCGCCGTCGTCGCAGGCTTCCCCGGCGGTGGCGTTCATCACCCCATCGCCGCACTCCACGTCGGTGCAGTCCGCATCGCACGTCGCCGACTCGCCCGCGTCGTCGCAGTCTTCCCCCGCCACCGGGTTGGTCACCGCATCGCCGCACATCGCCGGAGTGCAGTCGAGATCGCAGACCGCGGTCCAGCCCGCCATGCCCATGCCGTCACCGTCGCAGGCCTCGCCCGCGGCCATGTTCACGATGCCGTCGCCGCAGGTCACGCTGGTGCAGTCGACGTCGCAGATCGCCGAGCCCCCGTCGTCGCAGGTCTCGCCCGCCGTGGCGTTGATGAACAGATCGCCGCAGACCGCCAGGCTACAGTCGGGATCGCAGAAGAACGACTCACCGATGTCGTCGCACTGCTCGCCCGCGGTCGCGTTGGTGAAGCCATCACCACACGAGACCAGGGTGCAGTCTGCATCACACGTCGCCGTCTCCCCGCCGTCGTCGCACTGCTCGCCCGCCGCCGCGTTGACCACCCCGTCGCTGCACACCACGTGGGTACAGTCCGCATCGCAGAAGAACGACTCGCCCGCGGTGTCGCACTGCTCGCCCGCCGTGACGTTGGACACCCCGTCGCCGCACACCGAAGGGGTGCAATCGATGTCGCACGCCGCCGACTCGCCTGCATCGTCGCAGAGCTCGCCCGCCGTGGCGTTGACCACCCCGTTGCCGCAGTCGGAGAACGTGCAGGTCACGTCGCACGCGGCCGACTCGCCGCCATCGTCGCAGTCCTCCCCCACGCTCACGATGCCGTCGCCACAGGCACACGGATTGGGCGCACCCGGGCTGTCGGTGGGGCTGGGATCGACCGTCCCCGGCCCGAAGACCCCCACGCCGTCGGGACAGCGAAACACGTGGGCCGGCGTGGTCCCGTCCTCCTCCACCTCCTGGCAGGTCGGCGAGGCCACGCAGATCACACCGGGACCGTAGGGACTCTCCTCGCCATTGGGCTCGAGCACGGCGACCACGTCGACGATCGCTGCCCAGGGCATCACGTCGAGCATCCCGTTGTCGTCGAGATCGAGATCCTGTCCGTCCATCCCGGAGAATCCCGCCACGAGCATGTGGGTCACCGTGTCGGTGTCCTCGAAGTTGAGCGGCGTCGTCATGTTCTCGATCGCCAGCGAGAACGCAGTGTCGCCCACCAGGAAGAAGCCGCTGGGCGGGATCACCTGCCCGGACAAGTCGGTCACCTCCTCGATCACACCGTCGCCCCCGGTCCCGTCTCCGATGACGATGTAGTGCAGCCCGTTGAGCGAGGTGCCCGGGGGGCCCGTCAGCTCGAAGTACTCGTCGTTGTCGTTGCCGGTCTGCCCCAGGCGGATCTCGTTGATCCTCACGTTGGGGATTCCCCCCGGAACGGGCGCGTGAGTGCTCAGGCCTCCCGGGCGGCCCGGACCGCCCGGCGCGGCCTGGGCGGACCGGAGGCCAGCGCTGGTCGTGAGCAGGGCGAGAACAGCGGTGGAAGAAACCGTGAGGCCGAGTCGCATGGTCGTGCTCGAGAAGGAACGTAGGCGAATGGAAGGTCGCATCGGGGATCTCTCGCTCCCGTGTCGGCTAGGGGAACAGCGCCTGGTAGCGCTGCAGACGAACGTTGCGATCGGTGAACCCCGCGTCGCCCTCGCTCCACACCGCCACGATCTCGTCCATCCCACGGATGGCCACGTCGGGATCCTCTTGCAGCCCGAAGATCGTGGGGTTGACGAGGAACTCGCTGTTGGACGGCGCCGCGTTCTGGTCGTAGCGCTGCCCGAACACGCCGGTGAGCACACCATCGTCGGCCGTCTGCCACACCACGATGAAGTCACCGTCGGGATTGAGGGCCACCGCGGGGTTGTTCTGCGCGCCCAGGGTCGTGGTGTTGACCTGGAACTCGCCCCCCATCGGTGCCCCCACCGAATTGTACGCGCGCGCGTAGACCCCGGTGCCGCTGCCGTCCTGCCCGTCGCTGGTCCACGCGATCACGAACTCGCCCGACGAGTTCATGCCGATGGCCGCGCCCTGCTGGTCGAGCGCGAAGAACTGGTTGACCTGCTCGTCGGTCGCCGACAGCGGGATCCCGGCCGCGTTGAACCGCCGCATGAACACGCCCACCCCCTGGCCGTCCTGCGAGGCCGAGCTCTGCCACGCCACGACGAAGTTGCCGGTGATGGCGGCCTCGACCACCGGGAGGTTCTGCTCGGAGACGACCTGCGCGTTGACGATGAGCTGGGGGCTGATGGGGGTACCGAGCCCCCCGAAGCGCCGGCAGGCGATGTCGGCGAAGACGGCGATCCGATGCTCCCAGCACGCCACGAATTCACCGTCGGGCTCCAGCCCCACGTCGGGCCGTCGCTGCTCGCCGGCGGGATCGTCGAGGAGCTCGAGCTCGGGCCCCACCAGCGCCCCGGCCGAGCTGACGCGCTGGGCGAAGATCCCCGTGTCATCGGCGTCGGGGCCCTCCCACACCACCACGAAGCCCGCGTTGTTGGCATCCACCGCGGGGAACGCCTGGTTGCCCATCGTGCTGGTGTTGATCTGGATCTCCCCGGTGATGGGCACGCCGGTCGCGTCGTAGACTCGCGCGAACACCCCGGCTCCGCTTCCGTCCTGCGGGGGCGCCATGAACGGGAAGCTGGCCCACACCACCACGAAGAAGCTCCCGTTGGGCGCCGTGGCCACCACGGGTCGCACCTGGAAGTCCGGCAGCGTGGTGTTGACGACCGCTTCCCCTCCCACCGGGCAGGGCTGGGCACACGGGCCGGCGCAGTCGATGCCGCCCTCGAATCCGTTGAAGACGCCATCGTTGCAGGTGGGCGCCTGACACACGCCGAGGACGCAGACGCCCTGGAGGCAGTCGCCGGCGTCGTCGCAGCCCTCCCCGGGCACGCACGTGGCTCCACACGAGCCCCCGCAATCCACGTCGGTCTCGTTGCCGTTGTGGGCCCCGTCGTCGCAGACGGGGGGGGAACACACGCCCCCGGTGCACACGCCCTCGGAGCAGTCCATGCCCACCACGCACGCTTCCCCCACCGCGCAGGTCGGACCGCAGTCGAGCCCTCCGCAGTCCACGTCGCTCTCGTCTCCGTTGGTCACGCCATCGTCGCAGTCGGGTGCCGAGCACTGACCGAACTCGCACACCCCCTCGGCGCAATCGGCCGGGGAGTTGCAATCCAGCCCCGGCATGCAGGTCGCCCCGCACGAGCCTCCGCAGTCGAGGTCGGTCTCGTCGCCGTTGTGCACGAGGTCGTCGCACTCGGCCGGCAGGCAGAACCCGGCGATGCACACCCCTTCCTCGCAATCGAGGCCAACGTCGCACAGATGCCCGCGGGTGCAGGGATCGCACTGCGCACCACCGCAATCCACGTCGGTCTCGTTGCCGTTGGCGACCTGATCGTCGCAGCTGTCGTCGAGGCACGTGCCGTCGTCGCAGACCAGCTCGGTGCAGTCGGCCGGACCCTCGCACGACCCCCCCACCGGGCACGGGGGGCAAGGCCCGCCGCAGTCGAGGTCGGTCTCGAGCCCGTTGAGCACGTCGTCGCTGCACGACGGTGCCTCGCACTGACCACCACCGCCGCAGACCTGCGACTCGCAATCGGCCGCGACGTCGCAGTCCTCACCCGGACCACAGTTGGGGCACTCGGGACCGCCGCAGTCCACGTCGGTCTCGAGCGTGTCCTTCAGGTCGTTGTCGCACGACGACGGCGCGCAATCTCCCTGGTGGCAGAATTGCCCGTCGCCGCACTGCGCATCGTTGTCGCACTCGCTCCCCGGGCAGGTGTTGGGGCAGGTCCCGCCGCAGTCGACCCCCTCCTCGCTGCCGTTCTTCATCCCGTCGTAGCAGGTGGGGGTCTGGCAAAAGCCTCCGCTGCAGATCATCGTGTCGCAGTCCGAGGCCGTCTCGCACTTGCCCCCGGGACCGCAGGGCTCACACGACGAGCCCCCGCAATCCACGTCGGTCTCGTCGCCATCGAGCTCGCCGTTGGCACACGGACCGCTCGGACCCCCCGACGAGTCGGCCACCTCGGAGGTCGCACCGGTCGACGCCTCCCCCGTGCTCCCATCGTCGAGCGAGGCGATCCCCCCCGACTCGTCACCGGTGACGGCCACGTCGTCGCCGTTGCAAGCGGAGGCCAGGGCGAGGGGCAGGAGCAGCAAACCGAGACCTGGGCGAAACGAGGTACGGCACGTCATCGTGGGTCGCATCCTGGAGGGCAGCGAAGAAGTCATCGGATGGATTCGGAGAATTGTTAGGATCACCCGCGAGCGGGGCTCCCGAGCCCGGTAGGGCTCGACTACGAGCACGACCCGTTGGGATCACGGGATGAGCGGCCGAAGGGAGATCCCGGCCCGAAATCGAGCCTCCCGAGCCCCTGGCGTGGGGTCTTCTCCATGGCATCATTATCCTAAAATATTTCGGGATTCCAAACTACATATTTTCCCAGTACTGTAATCCGATGACGATCGAGGGCTCGGAGCCCTCGAGGAGCCGGTTCATGCGTCGCTTCTCCCATCGCTCCCTTCGCCCCCTCGGTCTTGTCTCCTTGGCGCTGTACATCGGCGCCTGCGGAGACGATGACGTTCAAGCCACCTCTGCGGGAACCAGCCGGGGTGACTCCACCGACGGAAGCTCGTCCACGCGCGGCACCTCGGCCGACGGTACGACCGAGGCCGAGAGCGTGGGGACCATGGGTCACTCGGGCGACGCCTCGGCCGACGGTACGACGACCGCGGGCATGGACACGGGCAGCTCGGACACGGGCAACGGCAACGACCCTGGTCCTCCGCCCGATTCCTTTCCCGGCATGGGCGTGGGCCTGTGCGCTCCTCCGGGTCTGGTTCAGTACTGCTACACGGGCTCGCCCCTCACCTACAACGTCGGCGCGTGCGGCCCCGGCACGCAGCAGTGCCAGGCCCTCGACCTCGACGTCGGCGAGTGGGGCGACTGCGAGGGCGAGACGCTGCCGAGCATGGATGCGTGCGACGGCATCGACAACGACTGCGACGGCGAGGTCGACGAGGAGCTCGGCAGCACCCTGTGCGGCATCGGCCTGTGCGAGCACGAGGTCGACAACTGCGCCGGCGGCGAGGAGCAGCTGTGCGATCCGCTCGAGGGCGCGACGTCCGAGGTCTGCGACGGCATCGACAACGACTGCGACGGTGACATCGACGATGGCCTGGGCGACGAGCAGATCACCTGCGGCCTGGGGCAGTGCGAGCACAGCGTGACCGCCTGCGTCGACGGTCAGATGGGCGTGTGCGATCCGTTCGCGGGCGCCACCCCGGAGGTCTGCGACGACATCGACAACGATTGCGACGGCGCCGTCGACGAGGGGCTCGGCACCCTCAGCTGCGGCTGTGGCGACTGCGATCACACGGTGCCCGCGTGCATCAACGGATTTCCGCAGGTCTGCGACCCGTTCGAGGGGGCCAGCGCGGAGATCTGCGACGGCGACGACAACGACTGCGACTGCATCGTCGACGAGGACCAGGGCATGTGGACCTGCGGCCAGAACGAGTGCGAGGTCAGCGTCCCGCAGTGCATCGGCGGCGTCCCCCAGCCCCAGAACACCTGCATGCCGATCCCCGGCGGCCCGGAGATCTGCGGCGACGGCATCGACAACAACTGCGACGGGATCGAGGCCCCGTGCGTGGAGCCGTTCCTGGTGGGGACCGACACCGTCGCCCGCCCGATCGAGGTGATCTGGGCCGTCGACTCCTCGGGCTCGATGGAGCAGGAGATGGCCACGGTGGAGGCCGAGATCAACGCGTTCGCCGCGATGCTCGAGGCCGCCGGCTCCAGCACCCAGCTCCACCTCATCGCCGACCGCGGGATCGGACCCTTCCAGATCTGCGTGACGCCCCCGCTGGGCGGCCCCGGCTGCAACGACAACCCGGCCGAGGGCTTTTGGCAGTACGACACCAACGGGGTCGGCGAGTCGATGGTGCACTCGAGCAACGCGCTCGGGCGCATCATCCAGCAGTACCCCACGTGGTTCTCTCGCCTGCAGCCCTACGCGTACATCGCGTTCATCGTCACCACCGACGACAACGGCGACGATCCGGCCTGGGGCCTGGCCGACGGCGACAACTCCGAGGTCGACGACTGCTCGAGCCTGGCCTTCATCGACGACGCCACCACCGGCAATCGGTGCCGCGCGCACGGCCCCGACGGGCTCGACTACACCTCGCTGGCCTACGACCACGCCGGATACGGCGGCTTCACCACGTTCATGCTCAACGTGATGCCCAGCTACGAGGCGTCCGACGACTGGTCGCTCTATCCGATCATCGGCAACACCGGCACCGGCGTGCTCACCGGGGCCGACGACATCTACGAGTTCAACAGCTGCCCCAGCAACCGCGAGGACGGCGAGGAATACGTCAAGCTGGCGCTCTACACCAACACCTTGCCCGCGATGCTGTCGATCTGCGACACGCCCTGGGACTTCAGCGCGCTGGCCGACGCGATCATCGCCTCGATTCCGAACGACCTGTACGTGCTCCAGGGCAGCCCGCCGGGGACCTGCCTGATGATCGACCCCTCCACGATCACGGTGACCGTCAACGGGATCCCGCTGGCGCCCGCGGACTGGACCTACGATGCCGCCTCGTGCACGGTGCGGATCGTCAACAACGTGCCGGGCGTGGGCGACAGCGTCAGCATCGTCTACGAGAACTTCTGACCGCGACCAACCGCGGTAGACCGCTCCGCACGGCTCGTGCGTATCGGTGCCGTCCGGCGGGCCGTGCCCCGGCCGCCGGTGGGACCGGAGCATGCAACCGCGCAACGTCGTCGTACCTTGGACCCTGACCACCGTGCTCGGCCTGGCGCTGGGCTGCGCTCACTCGGCGGCCTCCGGCCCGCCCCAACCCCCCGAGGGCTCGACACCAGCCGGCCCGACATTCGCCGACGTCCCCGACGCAATGGACGCGCCAACGGGCACGCCAGCGCACGCCCTGAGCTCGCGGGTCACGGCGGTCACGGTCTACTCCGATCGCGCCCAGATCACCCGCAGCGCGACCACCAGCGTGTCCACCGAGTCCAAGGTGTTCGCCTTCGAGGGTCTGCCCGGCTGGGTCGACGACGCATCCGTGCGCGTCTCGGCCAGCGCCGGCCGGATCGTCGATGTTCGCGTGGACCGCAGCTTCCTCGCCAAGTCGGAGGATCCGTCCCACCGCAAGGCCGAGGCCCACCACAAGCAGCTCTCCTATCGGATGGTCGCGCTGCAGGACGAGCTCGCGGTGCTCGATGCCCAGGCCAGGCAGATCGAGTCCATCAAGGCGTTCTCGCTGGAGAAGATCAGCGAGGACACCATCATCGGGGACGTCCGCGTCGAGAACTACGGCGACATGATGACGTTCATCAGCGACGCGCTGCGGTCGACGGCCAAGGCCCGTCGTGCGGTGCAGCGCCGGATCGACGAGCTCACCCCCGCCTACGAGGCGAGCGAGCGCACGCTCGCGGACATGGCGAGCCTCGAGCAGCTCGAGCAGACGACCGTGCTGGTGACGCTGCAGAGCAGCCGCCCCGTCGACAGCACGCTCGAGCTCACGTACATGATGCCCGGCGCGACGTGGGAGCCCATGCACGAGCTGCGCGCGAGCACCTCGGATCCCGAGACGGTCGAGGTGCTCTCGTTCGCCGTCGTCACCCAGACCAGCGGGGAGGACTGGAGCGACGCCGAGCTGTCGTTCTCCACGCAGTCGTCGACCGAGGCCTTGCGCATCCCCGAGCTCGACGTGCTCGTCCTGGGGGACACCCACACCACCACCCGGATCCTGGAGGCCGAGCAGTCGTCGTTCACTCGAGCCCAGCGGGCGTTCGAGGGCCAGAACCTGCTGTGGAACAAGGTCCATCACACGCGGTCGTCGACCACGGACCGCTTCGAGGAGATCTACCAGAGCAACCTGGAGTCGCTGCAGATCGTCCAGAGCAAGACCGTCCAGATCTTCGACAGCCTCGAGGACCGGGGGACCACGGCGCACTTTCGGGCGCTCGTGCCCAACACGGTGCGGGGGGACGGCCATCCCGTGCGCATGCGCATCGGCGGCACCACGCTCAAGTCGCACCACGAGATCGTCGCCGTGCCCGAGCAGTCGCTCAACGCGGCGCGCAGCCTGCAGATGGTCAACACGAGCGGCCAGTCGCTGCTGCCGGGCAAGGTCTCGCTCTATCAAGACGGCGCGTTCCTCGGTGTGACCGAGCTCGACTTCATCGCCGACGGTGAGACGTTCTCGGTGTACCTGAGCGTGGCCGATCACATCAAGCTGTCGCGGAGGCTCGATCGCAAGCAGAGCACGCTGTCCCGCGGCAAGCGCAACAAGATGCAGCTACGGTTCATCGTCACCATCGAGAACCTGTCATCCGAGACGACGACGTTCACGTTGACCGATCGGATCCCGGTGTCGGAGAACAAGGACATCACCGTCGATCGCGTCAAGGTCACCGACGCGATCAAGCCCGACCCACGGGGTCTGCTCCACTGGAACGTCACGCTCGGGCCCAAGCAGCAGCGCGAATTCCAGGTGAGCTACCAGGTCGAGTACCCGGCACAGCTGGTGCTCGACGCCCAGCGCCGCCGCGAGACCGAGCCGTCTCCCAGCCCGGCATCTCGGCCCCGGCGCAAGGCACGTGCGATCGACGAGCAGCTCCTCGATCTCGAGAGCCAGCTGTGAATTCGGCGCCTCGGAGGCTCCGCGCTCCGAGCTCGCCCGCCGTCGACGCGATATCCTCCGGCGTGGATGTCCGGCCCGACACTCCCCGCCGACACGCCGACGCTCGGGGCCTCCGAAACGCTCTGCGAACCCGGGCTCGACCGCGCCCCCCCGGATCGAGCCGAGTCCCGTGAGCCGGGGCCCGGCGACGTCATCGGGCGCTACGTGGTCCTGCACCGCCTGGGCCGGGGAGGCATGGGGGTCGTGCTCGCGGCCTTCGATCCGCAGCTCGACCGCAAGATCGCGCTCAAGCTGCTGCACTCGGAGCCAGGCAGGGAGCACCGGGCCTCACGCAAGCGCGATCGGCTGCTGCGCGAGGCCCGAGTGATGGCCCAGCTCAGCCACCCCAACATCGTGACCGTGCACGACGTCGGTGAGCACGAGCGGCGGGTGTTCCTCGCAATGGAGTTCGTGGAGGGACGGACCCTCGCGCAGTGGCAGGAGCAAGGCCCGCGCTCGTGGCAGGAAACGCTCGTCGTCTACCTCGCCGCGGGTCGGGGGCTGGCCGCGGCCCACGCCCAGGGCTTGGTCCACCGGGACTTCAAGCCCGACAACGTGATGATCGACGAGCATCAACGCGTGCGCGTCATGGACTTCGGGCTGGCCCTTCGGCGCGAGGAGGAGAGCACCCGCGACCCGGTGATCCCCGCCGAGCTCTCGCATCCGGTGAGCGCCACGTTGACCGAGGCCGGCCGGCTGATGGGAACACCGGCGTACATGTCTCCCGAGCAGTGGTCGCAGCGGGAGGCCGACGCGCGCTCCGACCAATTCTCGTTTTGCGTGTCGCTATTCGAAGCCCTCCATGGGCAACGGCCATTCGCCGGCTCCTCGATGCCCGAGATCGCGGCCAGCGTGCTCGCGGGCCAGCTCAGGACCGCTCCCGACTCGTCCCGCGCGCCCGCGTGGCTCCTCCGGGCCCTGCGTCGGGGTCTGGCCATCGATCCCGCAGATCGCTTCGAGTCGATGGACCGGTGCCTCGAGGCCCTCGCCCGCGGCCAGGCACGAAGGCGCCTGCGCC
Organism: Paraliomyxa miuraensis; assembly: GCF_026337845.1. Taxonomy (GTDB): domain Bacteria; phylum Myxococcota_A; class Polyangia; order Nannocystales; family Nannocystaceae; genus Paraliomyxa; species Paraliomyxa miuraensis. The sequence continues at coordinate 144,724 of NZ_JAOVZF010000148.1, forward strand.
TGATCGCCCTGGGGGGTGCGGGCCTCGTGCTCGCCGGACTCGGAGCGCTCGCCGCTTCGCGCCTGGCGGAGCGTCGACGCATCGAGGCCTGCCACGCCCAAGGGGCAGAGATCGAAGCCTCGTGGAATCCGGGCACGGCCGCCGGGCTCCGCCGCGCCTTCGTCGACACCGGCGTGAGCTTCGCCGAGCCGTCGGCCGACACCGTGGTGGCTCACTTCGATCACTTCGCCGACACATGGCGGTCGACCAAGACCGCCGTGTGCCTGGGAGCCGAGGACCACGAGGCGTCCCAGGGCGAACGGGTCGAGCGCGCGCAGTGGTGCCTCGAAGAGCATCGAGCCCAGCTCGACGTGCTGGTGCGGGAGCTCGGCGAGGCCGACCGCATCACGATCGAGCACGCGGTGACCACCGCGATGAGCCTGGCCAACGTCGAGCCCTGCGGAGACCCCATCGCGCTCCAGCGTCTGGTCGCCCCGGAACGCGTGCATCGTGACTCGGCCCTCGCGGTGCACCGAGACATCGCGCGAGGCCTGGCGCTCGGCCGCGCCGGACTCGACGAGGACGGCTTGGCCGTCGCCGTCGAGGCCCGACGACGAGCCCAGGAGTTGCAGTGGCCTCCGCTCGTGGCCGCAGCGTCGCTCGCCGTGGGGACGATCCAGTCGATGCAGGAGCGCTACTCCGAAGCCGAGGTGAGCTTCGAAGCGGCGTTCTTCGCCGCGCGAGCGGCCGAAGCCACGAGCATCGAGGCCGAGGCCGCGATCCAGCTCGTCGGCCTCGTCGGCGGGGAGCTCGGTCGACACGGTGACGGCATGCGGTGGTCCCGGCACGGCGCGCTGGCGCTCGACGGGCTGGGAGAGTCGGCCGTGCTGTCGCGTGCGACGATGCTGAGCCTCCGCGGCATGGTCGAGCGCCGGGGTGGCGCCTACGGGGCCGCCACCGCGGATCTCGGTCGGGCCCTGGCCATTCGCGAGGCGCGGCTCGGCCAGGCGCACCCCATGGTCGCCACCGTGCTGGCCAACCTCGGCCTGGTCGCCTGGGACGCCGGTCGGTACGACGAGGCGGACGCGCTGCACCGGCGCTCGCTGGAGATCAACGAAGCCAGCCTCGGCGCCGGCCACCCCAGCGTGGCGCGGGCGCTCAACAACCTGGCGATCCTGCACGAGACATCGGGACACTACGAGCAGGCCGAGGCGCTCCACCGGCGCGCGCGGGAGATCTTCGAGGCCGCCTACGGGCCCGAGCACACCGACGTCGCGATGAGCATCAACAACCTCGGGGTGGTCGCCATCGCGCGGGGACGCGTGGACGAGGCCCGAGCCCTCCACGCACGTGCAATCGAGATCTGGGAGCGGGTGCTCGGCCCCGACCATCCCGAGGTGGCCCAGGGCCTGGCCAACCTCGCAGCCGCGGTGGAGCAGCTCGGAGACGGGGACGAGGCTCGGCGGCTCTACCTGCGTGCACTCGAGCTCCAGCGGCGCAAGCTCGGCCCCGACCACCCGACCGTGGGCGACACGCTCAACAACCTCGGCGTGAACCACTTCGAGGCCGGGGCGTATGCCGACGCGATCACGTACTACGAGCAAGCGCTCCACATCTTCGAGCGGGCCCTCGGCACGGATCATCCTCGAGTCGCCACCGCACTCGACAACCTCGCCGAGGCAGCGCTCTTCTCCGGAGCACCGGACCGTGCCGAGCCGCTCTATCGGCGAGCATTGGGCATCCACGAGCGAACGCTGGAGCCCGATCATCCCGATCTCTCGTACACGCTGGTCGGGCTCGCGCAGCTCGAGCTCGCCCGAGGAGCACCGGGTCGCGCGCTCCCCTTGATCACCCGCGCCGTGCGGCTCCGCCACGCCACGAGCCCCGACGATGTATATGCGGCCGAGGCCCGGTTCATACGGGCGCGAGCGCTCCTCGACGCGCCGCACGACGATGGAGGCGATCGCGAGGATGCCCTGCGGGAGGCGGAGGCGGCAGAGACCATCTATCGCGGCCTCGAGGGCTACGAGGAGCAAGCAGCCGCGATCGCTCGCTGGCGACGGGAGCACGGCGGGTCGCGCTGAGTCATGGGCCGACCAACGGCAGCTCGACGGCCGGTCAGCCCAGCCGGCGCCGGAACTCGTCGAGCGCCGCCGGACCGAGGCGCTCGGCGATCTGCTCGATGGCCTGCTTCTCCACCTTCGAGATCGGGCTGAAGATCCCGAGGAAGCCGCCGGCCGCCTCGGCGACCAGGATGCACAGCCCCACGATCGTCTTGGCCTTCGCCGCGTCGCCGCGCTCGATCAGCGCGCGCAGCAGCACGAGCGACTCCTCCAGGTACTCCGTCGACGGCTGCTTCTCGAGCAAGGCGAGCATCGTCGTGTAGGCCTTGCCCAGGGGGATCCCACGCGTGCGCAGCAGCCCGATGATCGCGTTGCGCTCGCCCGGCTGGACCTCGCCGTCGGCCCAGGCCACGTGGACCAGCGGCAGCAGGTCGAAGATCTGGCGGGCCTCGCCATCGAACCCGAGCGCGGCCACGCGAGCGGCGAGCGCATCCTCGGAGTCGTCGACCAGACCGAGCGCCTCGCGATCGCGCTTGAGCGCCACCGCGGACTCGTGCAGCGCCACGCGCAGCTGCTCGCGCTCCTCGGCTCCGTCTGCGGTGAGGATCTCGGCGCCCGGCTCCGTCTGGTCGGCCATGGGATCGATGGTAGACGTCAGCGGGCCGCCGGACGATCGATCGCGCACGAACGCCGTCAACGACCATGGGCGGGCGCCGGCGAGCGGACTGCACGATCGCGCCGCGGGTCGGGGCTCGCTCGATGAACGAAGGGGCCATGCGTCGGCACGAGGAACTCACTCCTGTGCCGAACACCAGCGGCATGTCATCCGCGCTGCTGCGTGCAGTGACGCGACCTGCGTCGCCCGCTCGCGAGCAGCAACAGCGGCAGGAGGCCCGCCGTGCCCCCCGACGAGCCGCCACGGCAGCCACAGCCCGACTCTCCGCCTCCATCGCCTCCCGCGGGCCCGGTGCTGCCGCTGCCGGAGCCATCGCCCCCGGTCGGACCCGCGCTGGCGGCCGTCACGGACGAGGTATCGCCGCCCTCCACCCCCGCTCCACTCGAGCCGTCGGCTGGACCGCCATCGCCGCTGCCGGTGCCATCGTCCCCGCCCCCCGCCGATCCGATCGGCTGGGTGCTGATCACCAGCTCGTCGAACCAGATGCTGCGGCTGCTCTGCACCTGCGGGTAGTAGTTCCACACGATCACGTGGTTGAGCAGCAGCTCGTCGGTCTCGCGCCAGGCGATCCCGGAGTGCTCGGCCACGAGCACTCCGTCGATCCACAGCGCCATCTCGCCGTCGGCCATGCCGGGGGTGTTGGCGGCGACCATCGTCTCGATCTCGTACCAGGTGTCCTGGACCATCGAGACCGGCACTCCTTGGTTGAGATCGAACCAGTTGCCCCAGCAGCACTCGAGACCGCTCTCGCAGGGCAGACCCTTGCTGGCACAGCCGTCGCAGACCGCCTGCGGATCGTTGTAGTTGGCGCAGGTGGCCTCCTGATCGCAGCTCATGTCGGGGTGGTACGTGTAGAAGAACGGCTCGCCGGGGAGCTGCCCGTCGTCGACCTCGCGGGAGTCCACGGTGGTGCCGCTGAGGCAGACGAGCCCGTTGGGACGACAGCCCGCGTCGCCGTGGCACGACCAGTCGTCGGCGGGGTGGTCGCCGTGGATCGCATACCAGTGGTGCATGGGCTCGTCCCAGCTGGAATCGAAGCGCACGTAGAACCGCAGGTAGACGCGCTCGACCCCGGCAAAGCGCACCCCGAATTCGGCCTGAGCGTTGTAGGGCGGGGTGAAGTCGGCGTGCAGCGAGTAGCCGCCGCCGTGAACGGGCGCACCATCGGCCGCCGCCACCACCGTGGCGGCCGGGCCCGCCTCGATGCCATCGAGGGCTCCCGACTCGAAGTCGTTGCAGTAGATGACGGCGGGGTTGCCCTCGCAGTAGGGCTCGGCGGCCATGGCCACGGCCGGGGCGCTCAGCAAGCCTCCGAGGACGGAGGCAGCCGCGAGGGCACGTCGTCCCTCCGGGCAGCGGGAAGGCCATCGGCAGGGGAACGAGCGGCGGGCGGTGGTGAGCATGGCGTCCTCCATCCCCGATCCTACCGCCGGCAGCGATCCTGGTCACTGATCTCGCGCGCCCTCGTCGAGCCACTCGCGCACCGACCTCGCCCCGTCCTCGTCGCCGGCCCCCCGATGGATCGAGATCGCAACCTCGCCCATCGCCGTGACCTCGGCCGCGGGAGCCTCGGTGGCGCGCAGCGCCTTGGCGTGGGCAAGCGCCGCGCCGGCCCGCCGCGCGGGCCGATCGTCGCTGGTCGCATGGAACCGCCACGCCGCCGCGGTCAGCGGCAGCGCCTGCTCGGCCCGCCCGGCTTCGGTCAGCAGCCGTGCCAGCGCCACGCGTGCCTCGATCACGTCGACGTGCTCGGGGCCCAGCCGCTGCACCCGCGACTCCACGGCGCGCCGGGTCTCGTCGATCGCCTCGTCGGCGCGCCCCATCGCCATCAGCTCGATGCCCAGGTTGAGCCGAGCGATCTCGATGGAGGGATGCTCGGTCCCCACGCTGCGTACGAGGCTGTCGATCACCGCACGCAGCTCCTCGGCGGCTGCCGCATTGTCGCCGCGCTCCCCCAGTCTCGTCGCCAGATTGAGACGTGCACCCGCCACATTGGGATGCTCGGGCCCGTAGGCCTCGCGAAAGATCTCCACCACCACCTCGAACTCCGCGAACGCCTCGTCGTGCCTGCCCAGCCCGTCGAGCACGCCTGCGAGGTTGCTGCGCGCCATCCCGACCGACGGGTGGCGCTCGCCGAGCGCGGCCCGCATCACCGCGAGTGCGGCTCGGTACTCGCGCTCGGCCCCCGGCAGGTCCCCCCGCGCCATGAGCATGTTGGCGAGGTTGTGGCGAGCGTTGGCGGTCCGCGGGTGATCGGCCCCGAGCACCTGCGATCGAAGCGCGACCACGGCCTCCTGCTCCCGCTGGGCCCCCGCGAAGTCGCCCGAGTCGAGCAACGTCGCGGCCAGCGACATGCGCACGGCATCGACGTCGAGCGGGTCGACGTCGGGCACCTCGTCGAGGAACGCCAGCGCGGCGCGCAGCTCGGCCGTCGCGGCCTTCGGGTCGCCCGCGCCATCGTGGAGCACTCCGATCACCCGGTGCACCTCGGCCTGGCGCAGCGGCGGTTGCGAGGCCCGGGCCGCGAGGCCAACGGCCGTGACCGCGAAGTCGAGCCCGCGCTGGGGCTGACCGCGAAAGCTCCCGGCGACCATGGCCAGCGCGCTCGATGCGACCGCAGCCTCGTCCCACTGGCCCAGGCGTACCGCCGCCTCGACGGCGCGTGTGAGCTCGGCCTCGGACTGCTCGTAGTGGCCGAGCCGCTCGTGGTTGATGCCCACGGCCACCTGCACCTCGGTCACGAGCGGCGCGTAGCCGATCGCCTCCGCCCGCTGCAGCAACGACGGGAGGGAAGCCTCGGCCGCCTCGTACTTGCCGGCGTTGCCAAGGCTCATCGCGCGGGCCAGCTCGTTCCGCACCGCCTCGACCTCTGCGACCTCCGCCTCCGGCGGCGGGACCACGCTCGCACCCAGCCACTTCACGTCGGCACAGCGCGACAGCGATGGCAGGGCCGAGACCAGCTCGCTCGCCCGCTCCACCACCTCGGGATCCGCCCGTGCGAGCAGCTCGGTGGTGGCTGCGAGCGTACGCCGAGCTCCCTCGAGGCAGCCGATCCGCAGATCGAGCATCGCCACCGACTGATCGCCGCGCACCCGAGTTGCCTCGCAGGCCTCGGTGTGCTGCTCCACCCAGGCCTCGGCGTAGGCATCGAGATCGGGCGCCACCCCGTCCCACGTCGTCTTCGCATACGAGAGCCCGCTTCCCAGGATCGCGTCGCGACTGGCCCGACGGCGTGCGTCGTCCCAGGCGTCGCCGAGCTGCTCGCGCGCCGCGGTGCAGGGGCTCGCCGCGGGCTCGGGCCACGCCACCACGGCGAGCGTGGCGACGAGCACGACCCCCGCCCCGCTCGCCGCGGCGATGCGATTGCGACGCCTTCGCGCGTAGGCAGCCTCGAGCGCGTCGAGCAGCGTGAGCATGCTCGAGAACCGAGCCTCGGGCTCGGGCGCGAGCCCACGGCGTAGCGCCTCGACCACGGCCCGCGGCACCGCGGCGTGCTTGGGCCACGCAGGCGGACCCTCGTGCTTGCTCTGCACCAGCGACTCGAGGTCGTTGGCCACGTAGGGAGGCGCCCCCGTGAGCGCCTCCCACACCGACACGCAGAACGCGAACTGGTCGGCCGCTGCCGTCAGCTCGCCCGCGGCGTGCTGCTCGGGCGCCATGTAGCGCGGCGTGCCCATCACGGTGTCCACGGCGGTCAGCGCGGGCGGCAGCGAGAGCGGCGGGTATCGGCCAGTCATCGTCGAGTCGACCCCACCCGCGTCGATCCGTGCCAGGCCGAAGTCGGTCACGCGCGCGCGTCCGTCCTCCCCCACGAGCACGTTGTCCGGCTTGAAGTCGCGGTGCAACAGCCCCGCCGCGTGGGCCGTGACCAGCCCCCTGCCCGCCTGCACGAACGCCGCCACGATCGCGGGCACGTCGTCTCGTCGCTGTCGCACCCAGGCCTTGAGGGTGGTGCCGGCGACGTACTCCATGGCCACCACCGTGCCCCAGCGCGGATCGTCGTCGACGTCGTAGACGGCCACCACGTGGGGATGGCTGAGCTTGGCCATCGCCTGCGCCTCGCGGACCATGCGAGCGCTCGCGGCCTGGCTCATCGCCGTGGTGCGCACGATCTTGAGCGCGACCTCGCGCTGGAGCTTGGGGTCGTAGGCGCGCACGACCACCCCCATCGCGCCGCGGCCGAGCTCGCCGATCACGAAGTAGCGACCGACGGCCCGACCGACGAGCGACTCCACCTCGGGACCGCTCGAGGTCTGCCCGAGGACCGAGGTGACTTCGTCGTTGGAGCCCTCGGTGCCCACCAGGGCATTATGCCAGACCGCGCGAAACCGATGTTCGCTACGACCGCGCTCGAAGCCCCAGTACGGTGCGAAACGTGAGGTTGATGCGGCAGCGCCCCGTGGCGGGATGGTGGCCCTCCGGCAGCACGCGCACGCCGTGGAACCGCAGGCGTGACGGCCCACCCCACACCACCACGTCGCCGTGACGCACCGGAACCGGCTGGGGCCGCTCCTTGCGGGTGAGCCCGCCGAGCAGGAACACCGCGGGCAGTCCCAGCGACACCGAGACGATCGGCGCCGAGAGCTCGAGCTCGTCCCGGTCCTGGTGGAGCGTCAGCCGAGCCCCGGGCGCGTAGCGGTTGACGAGGCAGGCCTCCGGGCGCAGGGGCCCGAAGCCCGCGCGCTCCGACGCGGCGGAGGCCAGGCGCAGGAGCGATGCCGGCATCGCGGGCCAGCGACGGCCGGTGTCGGGGTCGAGCTCGGAGTAGCGATAGCCGGTGGTGTCGGAGACCCACCCCAGCGTGCCGCAGTTGGTCATCGCCACCGACATGCGAAAGCCGCCCGGGGTCACGAGGTGGCGAAACGGGGCGGCCGCCGCCACGCGCTCCACATCGGCGAGGACGGCCCCCGCATGCGAGAGCGCAAAGCCCCGCAGCACCATCGCCCCGGGCGCAAGCGGCTCGACCGCAGGCCCGACCACGGGCTCGGGCAGGTCGAGCGTGAGCTGATCGGTCATGGCAGCGGCCCTGCACGGAGCATACGTCATTCGAACGAGCGGCGCGTGCCTCGGCGCCACGGCCTGCACCGACGCCTCAGCGATCGCCGAGCACCGAGCGAACCTTCGAGATCCTCCACTCGGCGCGGCTCTCTCCCAGGTCCCGCGCCCGCTCGTAGTGCGCGAGCGCATCGCGATGGCGCAGCACCTTGAGATAGGCATCGCCCAGGCGCAGGTGATGGCCGGCGCCACGGGGGCTGGCCCGAACGACGCGCTCCCCGAGCTCCACCGCCCGCTCGTAGGCACCGCGCTCGAAGGCGACTTCACGCAGGCCGACGAGTGCATCGAGGCAGTGGCGATCGTGACCGAGGGCCCGCTGGAACAGCAGCTCGGCGCGTTGCAGCGAGCCCGAGGCAAGGGCCGCCCGACCGTCCTTGGCCAACGCGACCGCGCGGCGTCGATCGTCGCGGGATACCCGAGGGGGCCGGCTCCCTTGATGGTCTGCGTCGGTCGCATCCGCGACGGTCGCGTCCGCGACGGTCACCTCGTTCCCCTCGAGGGGCCCGGGCGGGTCCTCCTCACCGCCACTCTCGTCCTCGTGAGCGGGGCCCAGCCCGCCGAGCTGCGACAGCATCTGATCCAGCGCGCTGGCTCTGCGCACCTGCCGACCCCGCAGCGCCTGGAGCTCCTCGCGGCGCGCCTCGGTGGTGGAAGCAGCCAAGACCACCAGGGGCTCGGCTCCCAAGAGCTCCGAGTAGGAAAAGGCGAGCGACTCGGCTCGCCGGGCGAGCGCCTCGAACTGCTCGTCGGTCGCCGAGACCCGGGTACGCGCCATCTCCCGCTCGGGATCGAAGAGCAGCGCTTGCTCGTAGTAGGAGACGGCGAACGGATGTCCGCCCTCCTCGTGCCAGTAGTCGTTGCCCAGGCGCTCGAGCGTGGAGGCCAGCTCGTCGCGCAGCTCGCTGGCCAGGGTGCGAGCGAGCTCTTGGTCCTCGCCCTCGCGCAGCTCGAGCGCTCGCACCACTGTGTATGCGGTCTCGTGTCGTGGCTCTTCGACGGGCGGGTACACGAAGAAGGCCTTGGCGGCGGCGGCGCGAGCCCGCTGGCCTTGCTGCTCGACCCAGCTCGAGGCCACGAGTTCGGTCGCTTCGGACGAGCGGCCGGGCAAGAGCTCGACCGCCAGGCCACCGAGCAGCAGCACCACCGCGGCGGCGAGCGGGGCGAGCGGGGCGAGCCGTCGTCGCGACCGCGACGGAGGACTGGGCAACAGCGCGCTCAACCGCTCCCGCCGCTCCGGCTCGACCATGGGCGGAGGCAGATCGTCCCACGGGGTCTGCAAGCCGCACGCGAGCTGGGCCTCGCACAGGGCCGCCTCCACCTCGTCCATGCTGGGCAAGCGGCTGGCCGGATCCTTGGCCAGACAGCCCAGGACCACCGCATCGAGGGCAACGGGAAGATCTGGGCAGCACGAGGACGGCGTGGGCGGCTCCTGCGAGAGGTGGGCGCGTAGCACCGCACAGACATCGGTGCCCTCGAAGGGCACTCGGCCCGTGAGCAGTTCGAAGGCCAGGCAACCCCAGGCATAGACGTCCACGCTGGGCTCCACGCTCCCGCCCATGGCGACCTCGGGGGCCAGGTAGTGCGGCGTGCCGCCTCGGATCGCAGTCGACTCCGAGCCGTCGTGAATCGCCGCAATGCCGAAGTCGACCAGCTTCACCGCATCGGCTCGGCCATCCTTGGTGGTCAAGAGCACGTTCTCGGGCTTGATGTCGCGGTGCACGACCCCGGCGGCGTGGGCGGCACAGAGCCCTCGACAGACCTGCCGCAGGATTCCCACCGCACGCGCGGGCTCCATGGGCCCCGACAGCGCCTCGTGCAGCGAGCGCCCCTCGAGCAGCTCCATGGCGATCATCAGGCGTCCATCGGGCAGCTCGTTGAAGTCGTAGAGCTGCACCACGAACTCGGACTGGATGCGGCTGGCCGCCCGAGCCTCGTCGCGAAACGCCTGAGCCACCGCGACTCGATGGCAGACCTCGGGACGCAGGATCTTCACGGCCGCGCGGCGTCCCATGTCGACGTGCTCGGCCTCGTAGACCACGCCCATGCCCCCCTCGCCCAGCCAGCGCACGATGCGATAGCGGCTGCCGGGGATCGGCTCTCCGGGCCGCAAGGGCACGAGGTCGCGCTCGAGCGGGGTGCCCTCGAGCGCGCTGCGAATCCATGTCGGCGTCGTGATCGCCGCCAGGCCGCTCATCCCCCTGGTCGTCCGTGTCATCGGAGGCGGTGCCCCACCGAGATCCGCGGTCGGACCTCGGTCGGCTCGCTCGATGAACTTGGTGCTCCCGAATCCCATGGGCCCCACGATGGCGCTCGTCGATCTAGCAAGCGTGTCGCCGGTTGCGAGCGGCGAAGGAGTGCAGAGTGCAAGGATCGTCGCGATCGCCGTTCAGACCGTGAGCACACGTCGTTTGCTCGCCGGTCGCGGGGCCGCTCGGTGAACACGGGGTGCCGGAAAAGTGCCACTGCGGTCGGGCTTTCGCTCGGCTGGTTGCTAGCCTGGCCTCGTGGCGATCCTGACGTCGTGGTGCGTGGGCATGCTGCTCGGGCTCGGGAGCCCGGAAGCGGCACGAACACGCGTGGCCGTGCTCCCCGTGGAGAGCCACGCCACCTTGCCCGACGCGATGCAGACCGAGCTACGCCGAACCATCGCGCGAGGGCTGGAGCGAGCCGAGGTGCAGCTCGTGCGCAACGACCGGATCGACGGGCGGCTGGACGGCGAGGGCTGCCACAGCACGCGCTGCACCATTTCGCTGGCCGAGGCGGTCGGGGCCACGTGGGTCCTGCGGCCCACGATCACCGAGACCGACTCGATCTACGAGATCCGGCTCGAGGTCATCGATGCCGGGGGGCGCACGATCGCGTCCGCCTCCGAGCGCTGCGAGATCTGTGGCTATCAGGAGGTGAACGACCTGCTCGGCGACCGCAGCGCCGCGCTGGGAGCCAAGGTCCAGCGGCTGCGGCGGCAGCCGCCGCGCCTGCTGCTGCGCTCGAACCCCAGCGGGGCAGTGGTCTGGATCGACGGCCGACGGTCGGGGCGCACTCCCCTCGAGCAGGAAGTGACGGCCGGCGAGCACGAAGTACGGGTGGCGCTGCCGGGCCACGTCAGTGAGCACCGTCGGATCACCGCCGTCGCTGGCACCGATGACGCCCTGAGCTTCACCATGCTCGCCGAGCCGACCAAGACGCGCGCCGGTCGGCCCTGGCTCGGCGTGGGGGCGGCCGCGCTGACCACGGGAACCGCCCTGGCCGGAGCGGGGATCGCCCTGGCTGCGATCGACGAGCGTGAGTACGAGCGACGCTGCAACCCCGATCCGCGAGGCAACTGCAGCCACCGCTACGACACGCTCGCGGGCGGCGTCGCCCTGATCGTGAGTGGAGGCGTGCTCCTCGCCACTGGAGTGGCCGCGCTGGTGGTCGATCGGCGTGCACGCAGAGCAGACCCGCTGAGCAAGAGACGATGGAGGTTTGGTCGTGGGCTCGCGATCGCATTCTGATGGGGGACTGGCGCGCTCGTGCCTGGTCACTGCGACGCTCGCGGTCGCGAGCTGCCTGGAGCCGAACCCCGGCTACCTGGGGCCCACCACGAGCACCACCGAAGCATCCTCGAGCACGGTGGTCCCTCCGGTGGAAGCAACCGGTTCCGACGCCGGAAGCGGCCAGCCGACCCTCGATGGCGGCTCGACCAGCGGGCCCGGCGTGGGCTCGTCGGAGAGCTCGACCGGGCCCGAGACCACCGAGGACTCCGTGGTGTGCGGCGGACCCCTGGAGCCTTGCCACGTGGGACCCGGGGTGATCGCGCTGGGCCTCGATCAACCCGAGCCCGTCACGCTGGCCGACCTCGACGCCGACGACCACCTCGACATCATCGTCGGCATCACCAACGGCTCGTCGGTCGCGGTGCTCCTGGGCGACGGCACGGGCTCGTTCGCCAATCCGCTGGTGTCGGCCGCAGGGCAGGGTCCGCTCGCAGTGGCCACGGCCCACCTCGATGGCGACGCCAACCTCGATGTGATCACGGGCAATCGCGACGGCGACGACGTGACGGTGATGCGCGGGCTGGGCACGGGGCTCCTGACGCCGCCGATCTCGTATCCCGTGGGCGATCGAGTCCAGGCGCTGGCCCTCGCCGACCTCGACGGCGACGGGCACCAGGACCTCGCGGTGGCGGCGCGCGACGACCACGACGTGGTGATCCTGCTCGGCAACGCGAACGCGGAGTTCTCCACCGGTGCGTCGTACCCCTCACTGTGGCGCCCGGAGGCGGTGGCGCTCGGGCCCATCGACGCCGGGCCCTCGCTCGACCTCGTGGTCGCCAACCGGGACAGCGACGACATCACGGTGCGGCTCGGCAACGGAGCCGCGGGGTTTGGCCTGCCGATGACGCTCTCGGCCGGCCATGGCCCCTCCGACGTGGCGCTCGGCGATCTCGACGAGGATGGCTGGCTCGATCTCGTGGTCGCCAACGCGGACAGCGACGACGTGACCGTGCGCTTCGCGGACGGCAACGGCTGGTTCACGGCGGGATGGTCGATCCCGGTGGGAGACCGGCCCCACGCCGTGCTCGTCGTCGACCTCGACGTGGACGGAGCGCTCGACATCATCGTGGCCAACCGGGACTCCGAAGAGGTGGTCGTGCTGCTCGGGGACGGAGTGGGAGGCTTTGGCCCGCTCGTTGCGTTCGATGCCCAGACCAAGGTCTCGAGGCTGGCGGCCGGGGATCTCAACGAGGACGGCGTCCCCGATCTCGTGGTCACGCTGCCCGATGCCGATGCGATTGCGCTGATCCTCTCCGCACCGAGCTCGGGCTAGACATGCCGCGGGGATCGATCTCGCGCGTAGCGTCGCGGGGTTGGAAGAACCACCCGACTCCCGCCGGGCAACGGCGAAGAGATCGCCATCCGTGAATCACGGCCCGAACGACGGCCCGATGCGACGAAGCGCGAGCGCACGCGCGCGTATTCGACCGTCCTTCGCTCGTTCGCGCGCATCCCTGCTCGCGATCGCTCACCGTCGCGCTCACGAGCGCGCGGCTGTCGACCCTCCTCACGCGCGGCCGCCCCTCGGTTCGTGCCCGTCGTGTCTTCGCGCCTCCTCGAGCGCAACGACGCAGCGCATCCCGGCCCCGCTGGCCGCCGCCGAAGGGTTACGATGTCCGTTCCGATGATGGATGAACAGTCGTGCTCGACCAGGAATGGGCGATGGCAGCTCCGCGTGCTCAACGGTCCCCTCTGCGGAGCGACCTATGCGGTCGGAGCTCGGCTGTCGATCGGCCGTGACGCGACCTCCGACATCCAGCTCTCGGCCCAGGAGGTCTCGCGCAACCACGCTCGCATCGAGCGCGGCGAGGACGGGACTCACGTGCTCGTCGACCTCGACAGCAGCAACGGGACCTACGTCGACGGCGTGCTCGTGCGACGTCACCTGCTCGAACCCCACGCCGAGATAACCATCGCCGACGTCGAGCTGGCGTACGAGCCCGTGCCGGAGCTCCTCCGGCCCCCGATGGTCCCGAGCCCCGGTGGAGAGCCCAATGGACCGCGTCGGGCCGCTCATACTCCCGTGATGGCGGCACGCCGCCACGCTCCCACCACGCCGGTCGGGATCGCCGTGCCGGCGGGGGCCATTCGCGATCGCAGCGGTCACGCCCTCGTGTTCGAGCACCCCGAGATCGGCCCGTACGTGGGCAACCTGCTCGCCGACATCGTCGAGTACCGCACGCTGCGGGCTCGGCAGCTGCGCGGTGGACTCGCCGACCCCAAGCTGGTGAGCACGTTCGATCGGCTCAAGCTCAAGCTCAAGCAGCCGCCCTCGCCCGGAGGCCAGGTGCCCCAGCGCGGGTTCCGTCGCTTCGGCTGCTGGCTGTTTGCTCGCCTCCAGCTCCCGTCGGACGAGGAGCTGTCCTGCCACGTGTGCGAGGTTGGGGTCGACGGTGCACAGCTGGTGGTCGAGGCTCATCAGGTCCCCATCAACTCCCCGGTGCGCCTGGCGGTCGACCTGGTCGAGGCCGGCAACAAGCGCTCGATCGTGCTGCCCGGCCGCGCGTCGTGGACCGACGGAGAGCGGCTGGCGATGGACTTCTCGGGGGCGCCGCGCCGCGAGGAAGGCCGCTACGCTCGTCGATCCACGACTCCGCAACCGACACTGACCGCCGAGGAGCCGACCAAGCTCATGCTCCGTCCGCCGTCGCGCCCACGCGCCTCGTGATCGGTGCTGCTCGCTCGAGCGCCACCCGGGAACACGCTTCCACGTCGCCATCCGCCGCGAAGAATGGGCGAGCCACGCCGGTCCAGGATCGAGTAGTCTCCCACGCGTGCTCGACCTCATCGACTCCCGCTCCGTTCCCGGGCTCGCCGTGCTCGCGACCCTGCTTGGCTTGGCGACTCCCGCCCTCGCACACTTCGAGCTGACGTCGCCGCCCGCGATGTTCGAGCAAAATGCCCTCGGTGATCCCCAGAAGGCACCACCGTGCGGAGACAACGGCGGTGCGATCGCAACCGGCATCGTCACGTCGCTCCAGGCGGGCGACACCATCACGGTGACGATCAACGAGACGATCTTCCACCCGGGCCACTACCGCATCGCGCTCGCGCTCGACGACGGTGTGCTCCCCGACGCGCCCCCCGTCACCCCCGGCACCACCGATTGCGGCAGCGCACCGATCGATCCCGCACCCGCCTTCCCCGTGCTCGCCGACGGCGTGTGGGAGCACAACGCGCCGTTCACCGAGCCGCAGTCGATCGACATCACGATCCCCGAGGGTGTCGAGTGCACCAACTGCACGCTGCAGGTGATCCAGTTCATGTCCAACCACGGGCTGAACGACCCCGGCGGCTGCTACTACCACCACTGCGCAACCCTGGCCGTCGAGGCGGACCCGGCGGGGGCCACCAGCGCGGGTGACGAGACCGGACCAGGAGACTCGTCGGGGGGCGGACCCTCGTCGACGACCGGCTCGGGCAACGACAGCGGCGGCCCGGTCGGAACGAGCAACCCCGCGGGCGACGACACCTCCGGCGCCGATGCCGGAGCGACCACCGCGGCCGAGACCGATCCCGGGGAGACACCCGACGATTCCGCCAGCGGCTGCGGCTGCTCGCAGCCCGCGGACGGACACGGCCAGGGGAGCGCAGCAATGCTCCTGGGCCTGCTGGGCCTGCTCGCGCTGCGACGCCGAGATCCGGGCCAGACCTCGGTGTGACCCCGCCAACCCGGCGTGACCCCGACGGCGCTCGGCGGGCCTGCCGCCAGTGGGATAGCATCGCGCCCGTGATGCGCGGTCCTCGTTCTTCATTGGTCTTGGCCTTGCTCTCGCTCGCGTGCAAACCGGACGATCCTCCGGTCGCCGATGGCACGACCGGCGACACCACCACGAGCACGACGACGGGCAGCACCACCGACGACACCCTCGACGGCACGGCGACCGACACCGGCGAGCCCCCTGCGGAGCTCGACGTCCACGTGTTCGCCAACGGTTGCTATTCGATCCACGCGGGCGACGAGTGGCTCGCCCGCGCCTCCGACGAGGCGTTCGGCTTCGCCGGTGGCGGTGCCTCGCGCTTCTTCATGAAGGCCTCCGATCTTGGCACGTACCTGTTCTACGACGAGGACGGGGGCTACCTGGTGGCCGAGGACGGACCCCTGCTCCGTCAGACCGCGCTGCAATCGGACATGCTGCTGGTCGACGACGACTACGTCTCGGGTGCAGAGTGGGTGCTCGAGCCCGCGGCCACCGATCCCTCCACCCAGGTCTGGCTCCGCAACCGTCGCACCGGCCAGCGGCTGGGCCACGACGGGCTGGTGACCGACGAGGCCGCCGCGCTGGCAGTGACCCTCGAGAGCGCCTCCGATTGCCGCGAGCACCCCGAGCTGACCCTCGACGCCACCGGCACGGTGACCCAGACCCAGTTCGAGGACGGGGATCTCTACGGCATCGTCGACACCCACTCGCACATCCTGTCCAACTTCGCATTCGGTGGCGGTGGGATCTTCCATGGCGCGCCGTTCCACCGCCTGGGTGTCGAGCACGCGCTGCCGGATTGCTCGATCTATCACGGCGAGAACGGTCGCAAGGACTTCTTCGGCTACGCGTTCGACACCGCGGGCGCCGACGGAGCCGACATCGCGGGCCTCTTCCCCGATCTGCTGGCCGGTGAGCTGAGCGTCGACAACCACGCCACCGCGGGCTACCCCGAGTTCACCGACTGGCCCAACGCCCCCACGCGCTCGACCCACCAGACGCAGTACTACCGCTGGCTCGAGCGAGCGTACCTCGCGGGGCTGCGCCTGGTGGTCCAGCACGCCACCACCAATTCCGCCATCTGCCACATGACGGCGGGAGAGGGGATCCAGCCCGTGCGCTACTCGTGCGAGGACATGGTGGCCGTCGATCGCATCATCGAGGAGACCTACGCGCTGGAGCGCTACATCGACGCGCAATCGGGCGGCCCCGGCGAGGGGTGGTTCCGCATCGTGCTGACCCCCGCCGAGGCCCGCAACGCGATCGAGGCCGGCAAGATGGCCGTGATCCTGGGCATCGAGACCTCCGACCTGTTCGACTGCCGCATCACCCCGCGTGAGAGCAGCCCCCTGTGCGACGAGGACTACATCCGGCAGACGCTCGACACCTACTACGAGCGCGGCGTGCGGGCGATCTTCCCCGTGCACAAGTACGACAACGCGTTCACCCCGGGTGATGGCGATCGGGCCTTCATCGAGCTGGGCAACTTCATGAACAGCGGGCACTGGTCCAACTTCACCGAGGACTGTCCCGCCGACGCTCACGAGATCTTCGACCACGGCGACGTGGCATTCGGCGGCCTCAACATGCCGCGCGACGAGTACGACACCCCGGCGCCCAACGACTTCTCGAACTTCCCCGATCAGCCGTTCCCCACCCTGTTCCCGTTCATCTCGTACCTCGACGATCCTCCGCTCGTCGGCGACTACTGCCAGAACGCATCGCTCACTCCGCTGGGGGAGACGCTGCTGCTCGAGATGATGGCGCGCGGGATCATCATCGAGATCGACCACCTGCCCCAGTGGTCCAAGGTCCGCGCGTTCGAGCTGCTGGTCGACAACGACTACCCGGCGGCCGGAACCCACGGCGGAACCCAGGGCGGGCTCATCTACCAGCTCGGCGGCATCTCCAAGACCGGCCTCGGCCGCTGTCGCGACGCGGCCACTCCGGGGCTGATGCTCGAGCGCCTGCAGGAGCGCATCGCCCTCATCACCGCCAACGGCGGCTACCCGGGCGAGGGCTTTGGCTTCGATCTCAACGGCTTTGCCGGCGCGCCCGGCCCCCGCTTCGCCGCAGGCGCCTGCCCCACCCCGCAGGAGGACCCCGTCACCTACCCCTTCACGTCCTACGCCGGCGACGTGGAATTCACCGAGCCCTCGGTGGGCAACCGCGTGCTCGACTTCAACATGGAAGGCATGGTGCACATCGGGCTGCTGCCCGAGCTGCTCGAGGACGCGCGGCGCGATGCGGTGTCGGAGGCCGACCTCGAGCCGCTGTTCCGCTCGGCCGAGGCCTACATCCGCATGTGGGAGAGGGCCGAGCAGCGCGCCTCGCAGCTGTGAGGGCCCGCCTCGACGCTATCGCATGCCCACGCGCGCGAGGTGCTCGCGCAGGTGCTTGCGGCTGACGTCGAGGTGGCGAGCGGCATGCGTGAGGTTGCCCGCCGTCCACTCCAGCACGTGGCCGAGCAACCACCGGTCGGCCCCGTCGTGGATCGTCCGGTAGGTGCCCGTGGGCAGCAACGACTCGAGCGCAGGCCCGGCAAGCGGAGCGCTCGGCTTGCCTTCGAGGGCCTCGACCGCGGGCCCCGGGTCTTCACTGCGCGTGCGAGCAAACAGCTCGCGAAAGCGCCGGCGGCTGATCTCGAGGCGAGTCGCCGCCCGGCTGACGTTGTGACCTTCTTGCTCCCACACGTTGCCGAGCAACCATCGATCGATGGCGAAGTGGATCTGTCGGTAGGTGGCCTGCCCCGCCATGTCCCCGAGCGCAGGAAAGGGTGTGCCAGCCGACGACTTCGGCCCCGCGGGTCCCGGCGATCGCTCGGACGAGCGCCCGACGGACCCACGCCGACGCGAGGACACGTCGTTGGTGGCCCGCCTCGCCGACGTGCCTCCACGGTGAGCGAGCACCACGGTCACGAGTTCCTCGAGCCCAACCCCAGCCATGCGCGCGAGCTCATGGACCTTCATCCGACCCACGAGGATGGCCATCGCATTCGCGTTCGACATTGCGTTGCCACCCTAGACGATCTGGGCGCGATGGCACAGTGAGTTGGCTCGAATGGGACACCTGTCCGCGAAGCGGCGCGCAAGTGCTTGATTTTCCAGGGTGGACAAGACGTGCCACCCACCCCCACCCCACGCGCTCGGGCGCGGCCCTCAGCCGGCCACGGGCGGCGCCGAGGTGGTCGAACCCGCGCCGAAGAACTCGAGGCCGGGCGGCGCCACGGGAATCGGGATCTCCGTGGTGCTCACCATGTCCCCGTTGAACTCGATCTCGAACAGCACCCCTTCGCGGGCGAAGCCGTAGGCGCTGCCCCCCCAGAACGCCAGACCGAACACCTGATCGTAGGGCAGCGGTCCGAAATTCCGGGTCACCGAGCCATCGGCGGGATCGAGCTCCACCAGGCAATCGGTGGCATCGCAGCCCGGGCCGAACACGGTGAGGTAGGTCCCTCCGTCCTTGACCGAGACGACGTCGCCGCTCGACTGCAGCCCCCCCGGCAGCGTACCGAGCGTGGTGACGGCTCCGGTCCCGACGTCGATGCGCACGTATTGAGCACCATCGAAGCCCACCAGCGCCTCCTCGGTCGGGTGGACGGTCCCCGCCGGCACGAACGAGAGCGAGGTCGTGTAGCTGCCGCTGGCGATCTTGGTGCACTCGGCGGTGGTACGATCGATCGACCACAGCGAGCTGTAGGCCGTGCCGTACATGTTCGAGTCACCGTCGAGTGCGATGTCGATGATGGAGAAGTTCCCGTCGAGGCCGGTGAAGTCGCCCACCACCACCACCTCGTTGGTGTCGGGGTCGAGCCGATAGAGCGTGCGCCCGCTGTGGCCGAACACCTCGGCGACCTCGGGGATGGGACCTCCCGAGTCGTCCGAGCCGACGTCGAGCTTGAGCGTGCCGCCGTCGGTGGTGGGACCGGTCTCGTCGACGCTCCCGCTCGACGAGCCGGTGACCGAGTCGGAGTCGGGGCTCGGCGGGCCAGAGGAGCTGCTGCCGTCCGGCGCGGTGGTCGACGACGCGGTGGGTCCGCCGAAGCTCTCTCCCAGCGTGTCGCCTTGGGGGGAGCCAGTGCAGGCAACACACGCGACCAGGGGCAGCGCGATGATCGATCTCATGGGTGAATCGCGGCAACGGCCGCCGTGGCCATGGTCGCATTCGCGCGGTCGGCTGTCAGCCCGATGTTCGTCACAGGGAGATCTCACCGGCGTCTCGGTGCCCTGCGACGGCGGGGCACGCGAAGGCGCTCGGGCTGCGGGTAGGCGCGCCGAATGGTGATGGCGAGTTCCTGCAGCGCCCGCGCCAACGGCGAGCGCTTGCGCCATGCCAGCGCGATCGTCCGAGACGGGACCGGCGCCGCGAGTTCGCGGATCTCCAGGCCGGCCCGGTGAGCCTCGGTGGGCACCGCGAGCGTGGGGAGCAACGTCACACCGGCCCCGCCCGCCACCATCTGCGCGAGCGTCGTCAGGCTCGTCGCCCGAAACTCGAGCTCCCGCGTGCCGGTGCGCGAGCAGTACTCGAGCGCCTGGGTCCGGAAGCAGTGGCCGTCGTCGAGCAGCAGCACCTCCACGTCGGCGAGCTCCGCTCGTCGCGCCGGCCCCTCGTGACCTGCGAGCGGATCGCCGGGGCGCACCGCGAGCACGAAGGGATCGACGGCCACGACCGCGTGCTCGACCTCGCCGAGCTCGGCCTCGAGGGCGAGCAAGACCGCGTCGAGGGCCCCTGCCTCGAGGGCCTCGACCAGCGCGTCGGTCTTGTCCTCGGTCCACACCGCCACGAGCTCGGGAAACGCCTCGCGCAGCGCCGGGGTGACGTGAGGCAGGAGGTACGGGGAGATCGTCGGGATCACTCCCAGCCGGAGCGTGCCGACCAGGGGGTCGCGGGCAAGGCGAGCCGCTGCGACGAGGTCGTCCGCCTCGAGCAGCAGCCGCCGTGCGCGCTCGAGCACCACCTCGCCCGCCGCGGTCACGAGCACGCGACGTCGATCCCGCTCGAACAACCGCACCCCCAGCGCATCCTCGAGCTGCGCGAGCTGGGCGCTCAGCGACGGCTGCGACACATGGCAGCGCTCGGCCGCGCGACGAAAGCTGCGCAGGTCTCCGAGGGCCACCACATACTGCAGCTGCCTCAGCGTGAACGGGAGCGGAGCCGTGCTCATAGCCAATGACTATCATGTAGATACGAATGATGTCTTGGACCAATCACGGCTCGGGCCCCAGGTTGGTGATCATGACGACCCGACCCATCCTGACGACCGAAGCCGGCGCCCCCGTGGCCGACAATCAGCGCTCGCAGACGGCGGGCCCCAACGGACCCACGCTGCTGCAGGACCACCACCTCATCGAGAAGCTCGCCCGCTTCAACCGCGAGCGAATCCCCGAGCGCGTGGTGCATGCGGTGGGAAGCGCCGCGCATGGCTTCCTCGAGGTCACCAACCCCGACGTCCCTCGCTGGACGAAGATGAAGGTGTTCTCCGCGGTCGGCAAGCGCTCCCCGGTGTTCGTGCGGTTCTCGACCGTGGCGGGCAGCAAGGGCGCACCCGATACCGCTCGCGATCCCCGGGGCTTCGCCGTCAAGGTCTACACCGAGGACGGCAACTGGGATCTGGTGGGCAACAACACGCCGATCTTCTTCATCCGCGACGGCATCAAGTTCCCCGACTTCATCCACTCGCAGAAGTACGACCCGTTCACCAACCGGCAGGAGCCCGACAACATCTGGGACTTCTTCTCGCGCTCTCCCGAGGCCACCCACCAGTTCACCTGGCTGTTCGGCGATCGCGGGATCCCGGCGTCGTACCGACACATGGATGGCTTCGGCTCCCACACGTTCCAGTGGGTCAACGCCCAGGGCGAGCGCTTCTGGGTCAAGTTCCACTTCAAGACCGACCAGGGCATCCGCTGCCTCACCACCGAGCAAGCCGAGCGAGTCGGGGGCAAGGACCCCTCGTTCATCCACAAGGACCTCTACGACGCGATCGAGCGCGGCGACGCTCCCTCGTGGACGCTGAAGGTGCAGGTGATGCCGGTGGCCGATGCGGCCCGCTATCGCTTCAACCCGTTCGACCTGACCAAGGTGTGGCCCTACCAGGACTATCCGCTCGTCACGGTCGGTCGCATGGTGCTCGATCGACTCCCCGACAACTACTTCGCCGAGGTCGAGCAGGCCGCGTTCGATCCGGGAGCCTTCGTGCCGGGCATCGGCCCCTCGCCCGATCCCATGCTGCAAGCGCGGCTGTTCGCCTATGGCGATGCCCATCGCTATCGCCTGGGCATCAATCACTCGCGCCTGCCCGTCAACGCGCCCAAGGGCGTGCCCGGCGGGGCGCGCAACTACGGGCGCGATGGCGCCATGCGCTTCGACGACAACGGCGGCCGCAGCAGGAACTACGAGCCCAACGGCTACGACGGGCCCGTGCAGACGGACGAGGCCTACGACCTCGGCTACTCGCTCGAGGGTGCGATCGGCCCGGGCGGCCTGGTCCCCCATGCGGAGGACGACGACTTCGGCCAGGCCGGAGCGCTCTACCGACTGATGACGCGAGACGAGCAGCAGCGATTGGTCGACAACATCGCCGGTGGGCTCTCGCAGGTGAGCCGGGCCGACGTGATCGAGCGCTCCATCGACCACTTCCGCCGGGCCGACGAGGATTTCGGGCGTCGACTGACCGAGGCGGTCGGCCCCATCCCCGCGAAGGCCCAGTAGGAGGCACTCCGCCGCGGTCGCCGAGCTCCACGCCCGGGCCATCCCTCACGCGGTGCTGGCCGTGCCGTCCGAGGACGCGGTGGGCGACGTCCGACTGGCCGACCCCGCCGGCGATCACACCCGCTCGGGCCGCACGGCTCGCTCGAATTCCGTGTGATGGCCCACGGGCTTCATGGCTCGCTCCCTCGCCGCAGATCTCGCACACGCCGGGAGCGAGCCCGATGTTCCATCTGCTCGAGTGCGAGCACGAGGAGCACGGCCGCGATCATACGCCTTGCATACCCGGCCGCGGATGGACGATCGTTCACCACGACGATCACCGGGGGCGGCCTGTGATCGTGCGGCATCCCTGGAGGTACGCGTTGACGGCCGATCGACACAGCTCACCAGGGATGGATTTCTTTGCCGGGCCAGGTGTAGCCCGGGCCCTGTGCCGCGCAATCGACTGGAGCACCACCTCGCTCGGTTCGGTCGACCAGTGGCCGGCCGCCCTGCACACCTCGACTCTGCTGTGCCTCGAGCACGGCTCGCCGATGGCCCTGTGGCTCGGACCCGAGCTGGCCTTGATCCACAACGATGCCTACGCGCCGCTGCTGGGGTCCCGGTCCCCCGCGGCGATGGGATTGCCCATGCGCGAGGGCTGGCCCGAAGCACTCGACGCGCTCGGCCGGCGATGCGAGGAGCTCGTGCGGCCCGGCCAAGCACCCAATTGGGAGCATCACGTCGACGCCACCGCTCGCCACGTGCTGACCCCCATCCGTGCGTCCGATGGTCGAGTCCTCGGGGTGCTCGATCTCGTCGAGCCGAGCACTCCGGGATCACACGCGGCGCTCGGGGCCGAGACGGCCCGCGAGCTCGAGGTGCGGCAGACGTTCCTCCTGCGGCTCACCGACGCGATCGGGCCGAATGCCGACCCCAGGGACGCTCAGCACGCGGTCACCCGCCTGCTGGGCGAGTACCTGGGCGCGAGCCGAGTCTGCTACGCAGAGGTCGATGACGACGACGACACCATCCGCATCCACGCAGCGTTCTGCGCCCCGGGGATCGCGTCTCCCGTTGGCGTGTACCACGTCCACGCGTTCGGCCCCTACCTGCTGCGAACCCTGGGCTCCGGACACACGCTGGTGATCTCGGACGTCGACACCGTCACCGAGCTGTCCGAGCAAGAGCGCACGAGCTACCCCACGGCAGGCGTGATCGCCTACCTGGGCGTGCCCCTGGTCAGGAATGCGCGCCTGGTGGCCTTCCTCGCGATCCATCAGTCCGCCCCTCGCGTGTGGACCCCCGAGGAGATCGGGCTCGCCGAGGAGATCGCGGCCCGCACCTGGGCTGCGGTCGAGCGGGCCCGAGCCGAGGCCGCGCTGCGGATCAGCGAAGAGCGACTACGCGAGGCCGACCGGCGCAAGGACGAGTTCCTGGCCATGCTCGGGCACGAGCTGCGCAATCCGCTCGCCGCCATCCGCAACGCCACCGCCCTCATCGAGCACACCACCAGCCCAGACCCCCGGATGACACGGATCCATGCGGTGCTCGAGCGGCAGTCGACCCACATGACCCACTTGATCGATGGCTTGCTCGAGGTCTCGCGCATCGCCCGTGGCAAGATCGTCCTCGAGCGCACGACCCTCGACGCCTGCTCCGTGGTCGAGGAGGTCGTGCACGACCACGGCTCCGAGCTCGAGGAACGCCAGCTCGAGCTCGAGACCGAGCTGCCTGCCGCACCGCTGTGGGTCCTCGCCGATCGCGCGCGCCTGGTGCAGATCTTCGACAACATCGTCGGCAACGCCATCAAGTTCACCCCCGCCTGTGGCCGCGTCGTCGTGACCCTGACCGCGAAGGACGGCGCGGCCGTGTTTCGCGTGCGCGACACGGGGGTCGGCATGCGCCCCGAGATGCTCGAGGTGCTGTTCGAGCCGTTCCAGCAGGAGGCGCAGGACATCGTGCGATCGGCGGGTGGGCTGGGGCTCGGGCTGGCCCTCGCCAAGGGGCTCGTGGCGCTCCACGACGGCGCGATCGAGGCCCGCAGCGCAGGACTGGGCGAGGGCACCGAGCTCGTCGTCCGCCTGCCGCTCGCCCCCCCGCCCGACGTCGACGCACCGAGACCTCGGCCCAACCCATCGAAGCCGCGCCACATCCTCATCGTCGAGGACAACGCCGACGCCCGAACCATGCTCGCAATGCTGCTGGAGCTGCAGGGCCACGCGGTGGCCCTCGCGGAAACGGGGCTCGAGGCGCTCGAGTTGCTGCAGCGCCACTCGTTCGACTTGATCCTGTGCGACCTGGGCCTGCCGGGCATGAGCGGCTACGACGTCGCCAAGGCGATCCGCAGCGACCCCAAGACCCGCGACACGCCGCTGGTCGCCGTGACCGGCTACGGACAGCCCTCGGATCGCGCGCGAACCCTCGACGCGGGCTTCGACGAGCACCTGGTCAAGCCCGCTGGCATCGAGGCCATCGCGGCCGTGCTCGAGCGCTACCGCGACGGACGCGGCTGAGGGCCCGAGCGCGGCCGCGGCCATGCTATCGCCGGAAGAACGAGGCCTGCTGGAACCGCAGGCCCGCCAGGATCTGATCCACTCGCTCGCCCGACAACGCGCCGATGCGCTCCCCCAGCCGCGCCTTGTCGACCGAGGAGATCTGGGACACGACCACGACGCTCCGCTTGGGGAGGTCGCCCTCGCCCTCGTCGAGCAGCACGTTGCCGGGCTCGTTCGCCCGGTGCAGGTTCGAGGTCAGGGCGCACACGACCACGGTGGTGATGCGGGAGTGATTGAAGACGTCCTCCGACACCACCACGTGAGGGTGGGAGTAGCTCGGGGCCGGCCCCCGAGAGTCGTCGGGAGCGAGCCAGAACACGCCACCGCGATCGATCCGCGTCGGTCCCGAGCTCGGCGGTCCTTCGCTGCGCGTGCTCATGAGCGGGTCCGAGGCTCGTCACAGCTCGTGGGCCATCGCCACGAGCTGGTCCAGGGCCGCGCCCCAGCCGTCGTGGAAGCCCATCTCCTCGTGGCGGCTGCGGCTGTCGGCTGTGCCGTGCATGGCGATCGCAGTGTACTTGGTTCCCGTGCCGCTGGGCTCGAGCAGGACCGCCGCCGTGAGGCGAAAGGGACAGTGAGGCGCCGGTTCCTGGCGCGACGGCCGAAAGCCCGTCTCGAGCGCATCGGTCCACACGAGCCGGCGCTCGGGCACGATCTCGAGGTAGCAGCCCACGTTGGGGAACTGCTCGCCCTCGGGGGACTGCATCACCGTGCGGAAGATCCCGCCCGGGCGTAGATCGATCTCGCAGTCGACGGTCGTCCACGGCGCGGGTGTGAACCACTTCTTGATGTGCTCGGGCTGCGTCCAGGCCTTCCACACGAGCGCCGGCGAGACGTCCACGACGCGCTCGAGCACCAGGTCCAGGTTGGGGTCGATGTTCCATCGTTGCGGGGTCATGTGTTCTCCTCTTCTGCTTCCGCGAGTTCGGCCAGGTAGTCGTCGAGCTGATCGAGGCGGCGCTCCCACATCGAGCGCTGCTCGCTCAGCCAGTCCTCGACGAGCCGCAGGCGCCGGGGTACGAGCCGGTAGGTCCTCACCCGGCCGGTCTTCCTCGAACGAACCAGCCCGCACTCCTCGAGGACCTTGAGGTGCTGCACGAACGAAGGCAGCGCCATGTCGAAGGGCTCCGCGAGCTCGCTGACCGCCGCGGCGCTGCGGCCGAGACGCTCGACGACCCGACGCCGGGTCGGGTCCGACAGCGCCCGGAAGACGCCGTCGACGGCTCGTGGAGCGGCAGACACGGGGGCAGTCTAGGGCGTCCCAATACTTAGGTCAATGCCTAAGTATTGGAAAGTGATCACGACCGGCTGCCGTCTCGCCGCGAGCCCGTGCGTCCTGATCAGGCGCCCACGTAGGCCGCGAGGTGCTCGCCGGTGAGGGTCGAGCGGGCGGCCACGAGCTCGGCGGGCGTGCCCTCGAAGACGATCCGCCCGCCCTCGTGGCCGGCCCCGGGACCGAGGTCGATGATCCAGTCGGCATGCGCCATGACGGCCTGGTGGTGCTCGACGACGATGACCGACTTGCCGGAGTCGACGAGCCGGTCGAGCAGGCCGAGCAGCTGCGCCACGTCGGCGAGGTGGAGGCCGGTGGTCGGCTCGTCGAGGACGTAGATGCCGCCCTTCTCGGCCATGTGGGTGGCGAGCTTGAGCCGCTGCCGCTCGCCCCCGGACAGCGTGGGCAGCGGCTGGCCGAGGCCGAGGTAGCCGAGCCCGACGTCGGCGAGTCGCTCGAGGATGGCGTGGGCCGCCGGGGTGCGCGCCTTGCCGGTGCCGAAGAACTTCTCGGCCTCGATCACCGACATCGCGAGCACCTCGCTGATGTCGCGGCCGCCGAGGCGATACTCGAGCACCGAGGCCTGGAAGCGCTTGCCCTCGCACTCCTCGCAGGGAGTGGCCACGCCGGCCATCATCGCCAGGTCGGTGTAGATGACGCCGGCGCCGTTGCAGCCGGGACAGGCGCCCTCGGAATTGGCGCTGAACAGCGCGGGCTTGACGTCGTTGGCCTTCGCGAACGCCTTGCGGATCGGGTCGAGCAGCCCGGTGTACGTCGCGGGGTTGCTCCGCCGCGAGCCGCGGATCGGAACCTGGTCGATCGACACCACGCCCGCACTCGCGGGGATCGACCCGTGCACGAGCGAGCTCTTGCCGGAGCCGGCGACCCCGGTGACGACGACGAGCACGCCGAGCGGGATGTCGACATCGACCCCCGCGAGGTTGTGGGTGGTCGCGCCGCGGATCTCCAGCTTGCCGGCGGGGCCACGCACGGTCGGCTTGAGCGCGGCTCGGTCGTCGAGGTGGCGCCCGGTGATGGTGCCGCTCTCGCGCAGCCCCAGGACGGTGCCCTCGAAGCACACGGTGCCCCCGGCCGAGCCGGCGCCGGGGCCGAGATCGACGACGTGGTCGGCGATTGCGATCGTCTCCGGCTCGTGCTCCACCACGAGCACCGTGTTGCCCTTGTCCCGCAGCCGCAGCAGCAGGTCGTTCATCCGCTGGACGTCATGGGGGTGCAGGCCCGCGGTGGGCTCGTCGAAGACGTAGGTGATGTCGGTGAGCGCGGAGCCGAGGTGGCGGATCATCTTGGTGCGCTGCGCCTCGCCGCCCGACAGCGTGCTCGAGGAGCGGTCGAGCGAGAGGTAGCCCAGCCCGATCTCCACGAACGAGTCGAGGCTGTGCCGCAGCGCGGCGAGCAGCGGGGCCACCGACGGCTCGTGCAGGCCGTGGACCCACTGCGCGAGGCCGCTCACCTGCATCGCGCAGGCGTCGGCGATGCTGATCCCCTCGATCTTCGACGAGCGCGCCGCCTCGCCGAGCCGAGTGCCGCTGCACTCCGGGCACGTGGTGAACGTCACCGCCCGCTCCACGAACGCGCGGATGTGCGGCTGCATCGCGTCGACGTCCTTGGACAGGAACGACTTGTGGATCGTCGGGATCAGCCCCGCGTACGTCAGGTTGATCCCGTCGACCTTGATCTTGGTGGGCTCCCTGTGGAGCAGGTCGTGCAACTCCTTCTTGGTGTACTTGCGGATCGGCTTGTCCGGATCGAAGAAGCCGCAGCCGCGGAAGATGCGGCCATACCAGCCGTCCATGCTGTAGCCGGGGATCGTGAGCGCCCCCTCGTTCAGCGACTTGCCCTCGTCGTACAGCGCCGACAGGTCGAAGTCGGTGACCGAGCCCATGCCCTCGCAGCGCGGACACATGCCTCCGATGCGGCTGAAGCTCGCCTTCACGGTCTTGCGGTTGCCGCGATCGACGGTGATCGCACCGCTGGCGCGGACCGACGCCGTGTTGAACGAGAACGCGCTGGGCGGGCCGATGTGCGGCTTGCCGAGCCGACTGAAGAGGATGCGCAGCATCGCGTTGGCATCGGTGACGGTGCCGACGGTGGAGCGAGGGTTGCCGCCGATCCGCTCCTGGTCGACGATGATCGCGGTCGTCAGCCCTTCGAGCACGTCGACGTCGGGGCGCGCCAGCGTCGGCATGAAGCCCTGTACGAAGGCGCTGTAGGTCTCGTTGATGAGCCGCTGCGACTCCGCGGCGATCGTGCCGAACACCAGCGAGCTCTTGCCCGAGCCGGAGACTCCCGTGAACACCGTCAGTCGGCGCTTGGGGATCGCGATGTCGATGTCCCCGAGGTTGTTCTCGCGCGCACCGTGAACGCGGATGAACTCGTGGCGATCGGCGGCGTGGAGGCCTGGCGAGCGCGTCGGCGCGCTCTTGGTCGCCTCACTGGCCACCGCCCTTGGTTTCGTGCGCTTGGCCGACTTCTTGGTCGTGCCCCTGGCCGACTTCTTCGCCGACTGCTCGGTCGTGCCCCTGGCCGACTTCTTCGCCGTCTTCTTGGTCGTGCCCTTCGCCGACTTCTTCGCCGTCTTCTTGGTCGTGCCCTTCGCCGTCTTCTTCGCCGTGCTCATCGTGTCTCTTCATCCTCTTGCGCGGAGCTGCCTTCGTGGTGGCTCAGCGGCGTTGCTGGATGCGCAGCAGATTGCCCGCAGGATCGCGGACGGCACAGTCGCGAACGCCGTAGGGCTGCTCGGTCGGTTCCTGGACGATCTCGACGTCGCTCGCCTCGAGCCGCGCGAAGGTACCGTCGAGGTCGGCGGTGGCCAGCAGGAGCGAGGCATAGGTGCCCTTGGCCATCATCTCGGCGATGGTGCGGCGCTCGTCCTCGGTGACTCCGGGGCTGGCCGCCGGTGGATGGAGGACGATGGCCGTGTCGGGCTGTCCGACCGGGCCGATCGTGATCCAGCGCATGCCCTCGTAGCCGACGTCGTTGCGAACCTCGAAGCCGAGGAGGTCGCGGTAGAAGGCCAGGGAGGCGTCCGGGTCGGTCTGGGGGAGGAAGCTCGAGTGGATGGTGATGTCCATGGCGGTGATGCTAGGCGCGGCCAGCCGCCGGCGCTTCTCGATTCCTGACCGGGCGGGTCACTTGTCTGGCCACGCAGGCCGGCATCCCCTCGGTCGCGCGCGCCGCTTGGCGCCGGTAGACGCTGGGCGGCACGCCGACCAGCTCGGTGAAGCGAGTGCTGAAGGTGCCCAGCGACGAGCAACCGACTTCGAAGCAGACCTCGGTGACGCCGAGATCGCCACGGCGCAGCAACGCCATCGCGCGCTCGATGCGCCGCGTCATCAGATACGCATAGGGCGGCTCACCGTAGGCGCGCCGGAACTGGCGGCTGAGGTGCCCGGCCGACATGCCCACACCACGGGCGAGCGCCTCGACGTCGAGCGGCTGCGCGTACTCCCGATCGATCCGATCCCGAACGCGACGCAGCTTCGCGAGGTCACGCAGGTGCTGGGCGAGCGCGGGTCCGGTGGTCATGCGCGCGATGGTGCCACGCCGCACCGGAGTTGTCCGACCGTGTACTGTCCACACTCGGCAGCCCGTCGCCAACGCCGAACAGGAGGGACGTGACACGCTGATGTTCGCTCGCGCAGGTCATCGGGTGGTGGGTGTCGACGTGTTGCCAGCCGACCCGAGGCCTTGGCCAAGACCCGCCGGCATCACCGGCGAGGGTCCTGTCACGAAAAAGGCCCAGGCTGAATGGCCTGGGCCTCATGAAGCTCCGGAGGAGGGACTCGAACCCCCGGCCCGGCGGTTAACAGCCGCCTGCTCTACCGACTGAGCTACTCCGGATTGGGTTGGGCGCGGATACCTACCCGCACCGCCCTTCACCGTCAAGGTCGTCGCGCGCCACGCCGGAAATCGCGGAACATTCTCCAACGATTCCAGCACTCTACGAATGCACGAGACCACGCGCTAGGCCGGCATGCCGCACCCCGCCCATCCGCACATGCACTCGCAGACGGCTCCGAGGTCGGCATCCTCGAACAACCACTGCTCGTCGACGTTGGTCAGCACGGCCGAGCACGTCTCGCAGCCACAGACGTAGCTCTCGGTGCCCGGCGGATAGGGGCCACATGCATCGGTCCCGCCGGTGGTGTCGCCCGCGGTGGCGGTCGCGTCGGTCGTCGCGTCACCCGTGCCCCAGCTGTCCTCGCCGGGGAACGAGCCCGTGGTGCCGCCAATCGGATCGCCGCAGCCCATCGCGGTGCACAGGCACTCGCCGTTGGCGAACAGGTGCACTTGCGCACCCACCACCACGTCGAGGGTACCCCCACCTTCGCACTCGATGCCCTCGTGGAAGATCGGAGCACCCGGCTCGGGCTCCATCAGCACGATCCCACACAATGCGAGCGCGGTGGCACCATCGACGTCGCCACAGCTCATGCCAGTGGTGGAGGTCATGGTGCCACCGGGCTCGGGCGGAGCGCTGCTGTGGCCCGGGCCCATGCTGGTGCTCGACTCGATCACCCCCGAACCCCAGACATCGGAGTCCTCGCCAGTTCCACCACCGGGCTCGTCACCGACCTTGCCCTCGAAGATGCAGCCGAGCGAGGCCAGCCATAGCGTGGCCAGGGCGAGGGTGGAGCGAGCGGAGCAAACGAGGTGAGCGTGAGTGATGCCGGCGTTCATCGGTTGGTTCCTGCGCCTGACATCCCCACCGAGGACGGCATCCGTCACTCCTCACGAACAAACATCGGCCACCCCGGCGGCGACCGGAGAGCGGGGGCTGTCGCGCAGCAATCGACGAGCCTCGACACGCGCTTGGTCGACGCGATCGAGACCACACAGCGCTCGTACCCGTGCCGCACGACGCTCGTCGACCAGCACCCCCAGCGGGAAGCGTCGCTCGTGCTCGTCGAGCAAGCGCAGGGCCTGCGCATGATCCCTGCCCTGGAGGGCTCGCTGAACCCCGACGAGCAGCTCGTTCTCGGCGTCGAGCGCATCCACATCGTTGCCGCGCGGGGCCACGTCGACCCCCTGCGGCTCGCTCGGTGCGGGTCTCGAGTCCCGGGAAGGAGGCCGCGTACGCGCCGACACCGACGAGCGCGGCCGCTCGACGACCGGCTCCCTCGTGATGCGGGAGACCGAGACCATGCCCGAGCTCGCGGGGCTCGGCCGTTCGTCGCGGGTGGTGTCCTCGGCGGGGTGGACCTCGAGCCGCATGCTGGCCCCTCGCCCGAGACCGTCGGCCGGGCCGGCAAGGACGCTCGTCACCGGGATGGGTGGCAGCACGGGACCATCGACGGCGGCCCGCGCGACGCCCAGGCCGAGCACGCCCACTCCCACCACGAGCGCGAAGGCCTTCGCGCCGGAGAGCAGGCCGCTCAACGCGGTGATCCCCGAGCCGCTCGTACCCAGCGACGCACCGAGCTCGGGCACCAGCAGCACCCATGCCCGCATCGCGGCCCGACGGGGTGGCTGCTCCTCGCGGCGCAGCGCGGTCAACACGGCGGCCCGCTCCGTGCCCAGCTCGGAGGCAAAGCGATCGACCCGTCGCCGGGCGAGCCGCAGGCGCGAGTACGCGGTGTTGAGCGGGATCTCGAGCGCCTGCGCGATCTCGGGTCCAGTCAAGCCATGGACCTGGGCCAGCAAGAGTACGTGGAGCTGCTCGTCGTCGAGCTCGCCGAGCAGATCGTCGAGCAGGCGCTTGGCATCCTGCCCGTCGACCGAGCTCGTCCCGCGGCTCGGTGAGTGGCTCGCCGCCACCTCGAGCGCGGCGAGCTTGCGGCGCTGGCGATGGTCGGTCCGACGCAGCCGCGAGGCCACGCGCCGGGCGATGCTGGACAACCATGCCCTTGCCGACGCATCGGGCTCGAGCGTGTGCAGCCGGCGATGAGCGACGATCCAGACCTCTTGCACCGCATCCTCGTGCTGGGCCGCCGGCACCCCAAAGCGCCGCACCATGGACCACACGAGCCCGAAGTGCTCGCGATAGAAGCGCTGGAAGGCTCGACGCGAGCGCACGGCGTCTTGGCGCGCAACCCCCGGTCGCACGCGGACCGAGCCCCGCCGCCATGACGACACGGCGACCGCACGAGCACCGGGGTCGGGCTCGCGCTCGTCGGGGCCGAACGCGGCGTCGTCGCACGAGTCGTAGGTCACCGCGAACGCTCATCCCCGGATGGCCCGCCATCCGTCACCCGCGGCGATGGAATCTCGAAGGAGAGCCCCACCAGCGCGCGACCGCCCAGCACCGCGGGCTCGTGCACGATCGTGCTCCCGCCCTCGCGCCCAACCCGCACCTTTGTTCGTGCTCCCGGCACCACGCCCTCCAGCGTCGCCCATAGCGCGACGCGCGGGGTGATGGACCAGGAAACCCCCGTTCCGATCACGGCCGCGAACCACGGCAGCGTGAGGCGCCGCGCGTCGACCAGCCCCACCCCCGAGGCGCGCAGGCCTCCGGCCTCGAGCCCCAGCACCAACGGCACGCGCACCCGCCGGCCGCCCAGGTGCACGCCGCCCTGCAGACCGACCGTGCCCAGCCCAACCACGGCGCCGCGGCGGACCGTGCCGTCGCCGACCTCGGCGAGCCGATCGATCCAGTAGCTGCCCTCGAGCCGCAGCAGCATGCGCTCGCCCACCACGGCGAGACCCCCACGCACGCCCCCGGTACCGCCCGGGATGGCGCCGAGCTCCCCGCCTCCCCCCACGCGCACGTGCACGCGAGGACGAGCGCGCGGCGGCGGGCGGGGAGAGGGCAGCGCAGCTTCGTCCAACGGGGTGACCGCGAGCCCGGGGTCGACCCCGGGCGCCTCGCTCACCGGGGATACCGGCGGGATCGGCAGCACGGGCACGTCCGGGGCCTCGAGGCTCCCGTCGACCCCGATCGGATCCACGCTGACGGCCAGGATCAACGCGGCGGCCTCGGCCACGGCGCGACAGTCGTTGCCCCGCAGCGTGCGCTGCTGTCGTCGACCTCCGATGCTGGTCGTCAATTCGAGGCGCCACGGCGGCCCGGCGTGCACCACCCCCACCGCGCGCAGCTCGTTGGCCTCGGGCGCCCGGCCGAGCAGATCCTCCACGCGGCGCTCGACCGCCGTGGCCTCCGGGCAGCCCTCGGGGGCCTGCCACTCCACTGGCCCTCCTGCTGGCCCTCCTGCTGGCCCTCCCATTGGCCCCGTTGCCACGATCGCACCGAGGATCCCCGCGAGCACGGATTCGGGCCTAGCACGCGGGAGCGCCGACCGCCGTGCGATCCATCCCATTGGATGGTTCCCGACGGCCGGAGCCGGCCGGCAAGGCCCGCGCCGCCGCCAGCCGGCGCTCCCGAAGGGGCGGCCAGAGCGGGTATCCTCCCGCCACCCGTGGAGATCCGCACCCATCACGCCCTCGATCGCGAGCTGTGCGGCACCCCCGAGGCGATCGCCGAGGGCACCGCCACCGTGAGCATGACCGCCACCGCTCGCATGCAGGCCGACGCGACCGGGCTGGTGCACGGCGGCTTCGTGTTCGGCCTGGTCGACCACGCCGCCATGCTGGCGATCAACGAGCCCACCGTGGTGCTGGGCGCGGCCGAGCTGCGCTTTCGTGCCCCGGTGGCGGTGGGACAGCGGGTGATCGCAGAGGCCACGGTGGCCGAGCGCTCCGGCAAGAAGCACCGGGTCGACGTGGAGGCCCGCGTGGGCGACACGGTGGTCCTGACCGGTCACCTGACCTGCTTCGTGCCCCCCACCCACGTGCTCGCATCCGAGCCCAACCAGGAAGAACCGACCCCATGAACGGTGGAGATCAGATCGCCGAGGTCCTGCGCCGCCAAGGCGTGCGCTTCTTGTTCACCCTGTGCGGCGGTCACATCTCGCCGATCCTCGTGGGCGCCAAGCGCCGCGACATTCGGGTGATCGACGTGCGCCACGAGGTCAACGCGGTGTTCGCCGCCGACGCAGTGGCGCGCCTGACCGGGATCCCCGGAGTGGCGGCCGTCACGGCCGGCCCGGGCGTGACCAACACCATCACCGCGATCAAGAACGCCCAGATGGCGCAATCGCCCGTGATCCTGCTGGGCGGGGCCACGGCAACGGTCCTCAAGGGCCGCGGGGCGCTGCAGGACATCGACCAGATGGCGCTCATCGAGCCGCACGTGAAGTGGGCCACCGCCTGCACCCGGGTCAAGGACCTCGTGCCCACGCTCGAGAAGGCGTTCGAGGTCGCGCAGGAGGGCGTACCGGGCCCGGTGTTCGTGGAGTGTCCGGTGGACCTGCTCTACCCCGAGGACAACGTGCGCGAGTTCTACGGGGCCAAGGCGGCGTCGGACACCAAGAGCCTGCCCGAGCTGGCGCTGCAGGGGTACCTGCGCGCGCACCTCTTCCGGGTGTTCGCGGGCGCCAACAAGCACGCCCCCGGACCCCGCGTTCGGCCGCAGCCCCCCACCCCGTTCCCCGGCGCGGTCGAGCGCGCCGCCAAGCTGCTGCGGGAGGCCAAGCGCCCCGTGTTCGTGCTGGGCAGCCAGGCCACGCTGCAGCCCGAGGAGCTGCCGCGCCTGGTCGCGGCCATCGAGCGGCTGGGCGTGCCCGTCTACCTCTCGGGGATGGCCCGGGGCCTCATGGGAGCCAGCCACGACCTGTGGTTTCGGCACCAGCGTGGCAAGGCCCTGCGCGAGGCCGACCTCGTGCTGCTGGCCGGGGTGCCGTGCGACTTCCGCATGGACTACGGGCTGCAGATCAACCGCAAGGCCAAGCTCATCGCGGTCAACCGCAGCGAAGCCGACGCCAAGAAGAACCGTCGTCCCACCCTGGCCGTGGTGGCCGACGCCACCGAGCTGCTGTGTGCACTGGCCGAGCAGGCCGGGACCCCCGACGACTCGCCGGCCCGCGCGGCATGGCTGGGTCGACTGCAGGCCCGCGACGACGAGCGCAACGAGCAAATCGCCGGGCAGACCACGACCACGATCGAGCCCATGAATCCGCTGGCCGTGGTGCGGGCCATCGACGATGCCCTGGCCGACGACAGTGTGCAGGTGGCCGACGGCGGTGACTTCGTGGCGACCGCATCCTACGTGACCCGACCGCGCAGCCCCTTGTCGTGGCTCGACCCCGGGGCGTTCGGCACCCTGGGCGTGGGGGCAGGCTTTGCCCTGGGAGCCAAGCTGTGCCGCCCCGACGCCGAGGTCTGGATCCTCTACGGCGACGGCTCGGCCGGCTACAGCATCGCGGAGTTCGACACGTTCGTGAGACACGGCCTGCCCGTGATCGCGGTGGTGGGCAACGACGCGAGCTGGCAGCAGATCGCCCGCGACCAGGTGGTGCTGCTCGACGACGACGTGGGTACGGTCTTGGCCCGCAGTGACTACCACCGGGTGGTGGAGGGCTTCGGGGCCAAGGGCTTCGTGGTCGAGCGCGAGGAAGACCTGACGGCCGTGCTCGCCCAGGCCAAGGAGGCAGCCGCCAGTGGCATCCCGGTCCTGGTCAATGCTCACATCGGCAAGTCGGAGTTCCGCAAGGGGTCCATCTCGATGTGATGGACGACCATTGATGACAATTGGGCCACGGGTCGTGATATCGTCCGCCCATGGCGTCCATCACCGACCTGGACCGTGAAGACCGACTGCGCCTGATGAGGTTCGTGTGCGCCTTTGCGTGGGCCGACCTCGAGGTGCAGGACGATGAGAAGGTGGTGGTGGAGCGCCTCATCAAGACGCTCGATCTCGAGGCCGACCGCGAACAGATCATGCGGTGGCTCAAGAGCCCGCCCCCGCCCGAGGACGTCGATCCCACCCGCGTGCCCCGAGCCCACCGTCAGCTGTTCCTGGATGCGGCGCGCGCGGTGTTCAGCGCCGACGGGGTCATCGATCCCAAGGAGCAGGAGAACTTCGAGCTGCTCGAGCAGCTGATGATCTGATGCGGTCCCATGCGCGGCACACTCGGCATCCTCCTCGTCTCGAGCGCCTGCGCGCTGAATGCGGGCGGCCAGGGCTCTGATGCGGCGACGTCACCAGGCTCCTCGTCCGATGAGGGGACCACCGTCGCCCAGGCCGACGACACGACCTCGGTCTCCGAAGCGACCGGGGGAATGACCTCGACCAGCAGCAGCAGCGGCGGAGAGGACCCGACCACCTCCGGTTCTTCGTCGTCCTCCGGAGGCTCCGACACCACCGGCGAGCCGCTGCCCGCCTCGTGCAACGAGATCCTGGCGCTCGACCCCGGCGCGCAGACGGGCACCCATACCATCGCTCGGCTCGACGACGGCATGCCCATGAAGGTCCACTGCGAGATGGACCTCGACGAGGGAGGCTGGACCCTGGTCGCGCGCAGCGAGTCCAGTGCCAGCGGCCATCCCTTCGGCTGGGGACAAACCACGGGCGCGCTCGATGACGTCGACGAGGCCTACTCGCTCGGCGTCGCCGTGGTCGGCCCCGAGTTCACCGAGGTGCTGATCACCCGTCGCATGGGCTTTGCCACCCCCACCACCACGGCCTATGTCGTGCAGGTTCCGCCGGGGTTCCTGGACGACTACGGCGACTCGTCGGTCGAGACCATGGAGCTGCGCACCGTGCTGGGAGATTGCGATCCTGGCGGCGGGCCCGACATGCTGCGCTGGATCGGCTTCGCCAACAAGGACGACGTCTACTTCCTGCGCGACTACTCGGATGACGTCCTCGACTTCGGCCTGTTCCAGAACCGCTTCTACCTCTACTACGACAACTGCATGGAGGGTGCGGATCTGAACAATCAGCAGGGCGCCATCTTCGTCCGCTGATCCCAGGAGTGCGCGAGCGGACTCGCGCTCGATGAGAGCACTTGCATTCGAGCTCGCGGCGCGCGACGCTGGTGACGGTGCCGCGCTGCGCCGCCTGGCTTCGGCTGCTCGTGACTGCGCTGCTGTGCGTGGTCGGGGTTGCACGGCCGCTCACCCAGGTGTCCGCCGCCGCCGCCGCGACGCGGGCGAGCGACCCGGCGCAGGTGTCGACGTCGGCTCGTCTGGGCGAGCTCTCGCTGCTGCGCAAGCGCGTCGCGAACGACTCGAGCACCCACGAGGCCGGCCTCGTGGGCGCTCGGCCGTCGCTCGTCGTTGCGGCTCCCAGACCCGTCGGCGTGGTCGCTTCGCGTGACGCTCGTGCATCGAGCACGTCCGTCGAGCGTCCCCGCGCCCGCGGCCCGCCGATCGCGTGATCGCCGAGCCGAGCGCTGCGCCCACCGACGTGACCGTCGTGCGGGACTCGTGCGCGCTCGATCCCGTGTGCGCGTCGCGATGCGGTCCGTCGACCGCTGCCGTCCCGAGCTCTTCCTGTCCGAGCACCTCGGATGTCCAACGCCATCGACATGCCCAGCGGGCGGCTGCCCGGCTACGACGTCGCGCGAGCGATCGCCGTGCTGGGCATGATCATGGTCGACGTCCGCCACGAGATGCTCGCCTACCACGGCAGCTCGCTGCTCCGGTGGCTGTTCGACGGCATCGAAGGCAAGGCCGCCGCGCTGTTCGTGCTGCTCGCGGGGGCGGGCCTGTCGTTGCGCTCGCACCAACGCGACGAGGACTACGAGCCCACCATCGACTACCGACCGCTCGTCGAGCGCGCCTTGCTGCTCATCGCCCTCGGCCTTCTGCTGCTGCACCTGTGGGAGTACGACATCCTGCACTTCCACGGCGTGTACCTGCTGCTCGCGATTCCGCTGCTGCGCGCCCCCAGCCGAGCGCTGTGGCTGCTCGCGGTCGCGGCGGTGTGGATCGCCATGGTGCTCGCGGGCGAGCTCGACTGGGCGGTGCGCCCCACGCTCACGCCGGGCGGCGTCGTGCGCCACGTGTTCTTCAACGGGCTCTACCCCGTGTTCCCGTGGATCGCGTTCCTGCTCGTGGGCATGGCGATCGGGCGGCTCGAGCTCGGCGAGCGCCGCGTGCGACGGCGCGCGCTGGCGATCGCGGTCGCCGTCGCCCTGCTCGCGTTCGGGCTCGACACGCTCGGGCGCCACGAGCGGCAGCACCAGCTGCTGGGCCTGGGTGGCTACGCCGACTGGCTGCTCACCTGGCCCCGCGCGCCACGGCCGTTCTTCATCGTATCGGGCTCGGCGATCGCGGTGGCGACGATCTGCGGCTGCATCGAGCTGTCGCAGCGCCGCGGGCACAGCCGGCGGGTGCTCGCGCTCGTCGCAACCGGCCAGCTCGCGTTCACGATCTACTTCCTCCACGTGGTCGCGATCCTCGTGCCGCTCGAGCACGGCTTCCTGCGCGGCGAGCCGCTCGAGCTCGCGTTCGCCTATGCCGTGGCGTGCTACGGGGCTGCGCTCGCGTTCGCGCTGTGGTGGCGCCACCGCTGGCGACACGGCCCGCTCGAGGGCCTGCTGCGTCAGGTCACCGCCCGCGAGCGCTCGGTGACCACCAGCCACGGCCGCCTGCGCGAGCAGTGAGGGGCCGCATCATGCAGGGCCCGCGACCAGGCCCACCGGACACTCCACCCCGGTGCCCCCCAGCCCGCAGTAGCCCCCCGGGTTCTTGGCCAGGTACTGCTGGTGATACTCCTCGGCGTAGTAGAACGGCGGAGCATCGAGGATCTCGGTGGTGATGTCCTCGTAGCCAGCCTCGCGCAGGCGCGCCTGATAGCCCGCGCGCGAGGCCTCGGCGGCGTCGCGTTGGTCGTCGCCGTAGACGTAGATCCCCGAGCGATACTGGGTGCCCGCATCGTTGCCCTGGCGCATGCCCTGCGTCGGATCGTGGCTCTCCCAGAACGTCCGCAGCAGCGTGGCGTAGTCGATCGCCTTGGGATCGTAGACCACGCGCACCACCTCGTTGTGACCGGTGCGCCCCGAGCAGACCTCGCGATAGGTGGGATTGGGCGTGAGGCCGGCGGCATAGCCCACCATGGTGGAGTACACCCCGGGCAAGCTCCAGAACTTGCGCTCGGCCCCCCAGAAGCAGCCGAGGCCGAACATGGCGAATTCGTGGGCCTCGGGAAAGGGCGGAACGAGACGACGGCCGTGCACGAAGTGGACCTCGGGCACGGGCATCACCTCGTCGCGACCGGGCAGCACTTCCTGGGGAGTGGGCATGCGGAGCTTGGCAGAGTCGAAGAACGGCATGGCGAGCGACGACGAGCATAGCGCGACCCGACGGTCTCGCCACGCCTCGTCGTGCACGGCTCGCCAACCGAGCAGGACCCGGGACGGGGAGCCTCAAGACCGCCGCGGCGGCACCGCGGCATGCACCGAGCTCGACTCGAGCCACTCGCGCTTGGCCACCGCGAACATCGAGCTCGACGCCGACGCCGCGCTCGAGCTCGACTCGTCGCGCACGTGCTGAACCACCCACCGCGTGGCCGACTCGTAGCTCGCGCCGCCGGCATCGCGCAGCGACTCGGTGGTCTCGCCGACGTGCAAGGTCACCCCCCACACGTCGGCCTGGTAGCGCCGCTGCCGCTTCATGGTCGCAAAGAAGTCGTGGGCGGCGTCGCGGCGCAGCCCACCCACCCCCACCGCGATGGACAGGAACGCCTCGAACACGTCGTCGGCCATCTTGGCGTCGCCACAGATGGACACGTGGCAGCGGGGATCCGAGAGCACCGCCCACAGCTCTGCGGCCTTGTCCTGCATCAGGTGCTGGACGTAGACCTTGTGCGGCGTCTTGCGCGAGAACGCCACGTCGAGCTGGCTGAGCACGCCGCAGCGCTGCCATGCCTCGAGCCGATCGCGGTACAGGAAGTCGCCCTCGTTGCGGCAACCGAACCATAGCCAGGCGGGACCGAGGGCAGTCCCCGCGCCGAGCAACGCCTGGCGCTCCTCGAGGAAGCCGATGAGCGGGGAGATGCCGGTTCCCGGTCCCACCATCACCAGCGGCGCAGTGGGATCGTCGGGGAGGCGGAAGTCCGAGCGACGGACCTCCACCTGCACCGGGGCCCCGGGACGAAGACCCGCGAGGTAGCTCGAGCACAGACCAGGGCGCACCCGACCGAGGCTGGTGACGACCTCGACCACCCCCACCGTCAGACGGACCCGACCGGGCGACAGCTGCGGCGAGGACGAGATCGAGTAGAGCCGCGGCTTGAGCGGGGGCAGCAGCTCGAGCAAGTGCCCGAAGTCGAGCGAGACCGAGGGGAAGTCGTCGAGCAGCGCACACAGGTCGACGTACTGGGCCGGCAGCTGCTGGTTGATCATGGCCGCGTGCGCGCCCCCGTAGCCGAGCTGCTCGACCATCGACTCGAGTCGATGGCGCTCGATCGGATCGGACGCGCGCAGCATCATGATCTCGAGCAGGTCGTCGAATGGCTCCTGGAGCTGTAGCGACAGCTCCCGCGACAGCACCTCGTACGGGTTGGAGCCCGCCGTGGGCGCGGAGCCCTCGGTGACCACGAAGCGTGCGCTCGGGTCGAGCTCCAGCCGATCGCACAGTCGCTCGACGAGCTTCGGTGGGTTGATCGGGTAGATCGCCAGGTGATCGCCGGGCTCGTAGCGGTCGACGAGCCCGGCGGCGTCGAAGGTGATGCACCGCGTGGAGCGCGAGCCGGGGTCGGCCTCCGCCAGCAGCTCCTCGTTGCCCGCGACCACGGCCAGCGTGCCGCGCAGCAGCACCGAAGGCGGCCGCGACTCGTGCGGCTGCAGCCACCGCAGCGCGACCGAGGTCTCGCGCGAGCGGGGCCGCCGGTCGTCGCGGTCACCCAGCACGCGCGCCACCAGCTCCATCCACTCGCGCACGCTGTTGGCCTGACCGCGCAGCTCGTCGCCGCGATGCAGCGGCAGCAGCCGCCGCGCCCCGGCTCGCGCCAGGAGCCCGTCGATGGTGACCCCTCCGGCGCAGAACCGCTCGTAGACCGAGCTGCCGATGCCCATGACGGCATACCCCAGGCTGGCCAGGGCCCCGGGCGGTAGCTCGTCGAGCCACTCCACGAAGTGCTCGGCGTTGCTGGGTACCTTGCCGTCGCCATAGGTCGAGGTCACCACGAGCAGCAGGCAATCACCGCCGAGCATCCCCGGGACCACGTCGTCGAGGGCCATCACCTGGCACTGCAAGCCCCGCAGGCGGCGGGCGACCTGGTAGGCGTAGCGCTCGGCCGTACCCGACTCGGAGCCAAAGGCCACGACCACCTGCTGGCTCCACCCCTCGTGGACCTCCTCGGTGACCTCGGCCCCCGCGTGGGCCGCCCGCTCCACCGCCCAGATGTCGGCCTGGTAGTGGTACTGCGGCTCGAGCACGAAGTCGCGCATCTCGTGGTGCCACACGGGACAGACGCTTCCGCCGAGCGGGGGCACGATCCACGACCACTGCGCCGGACACTCTCGCCCCATCCGCTTCTCGCGAAGATCGTGGGCCAGGAACTGCTGCGAGGCCGTGTGATGATCGACCATCGAGATCCGGCGGCTCTGGAACGAGTGCAGCACCGCCCGGTTGAGCGCCAGCCAGGCCTCGTCGCGCCACAGGGTCTGCTCGCTCGAGGTATCGAGCCCCATCACCTCGGCGATCGCCTCGCTCACGTGGTAGCGCTCCCACAGGTTGCGAGCGATCTCGGTCCCCATGAACCAGCCGTTGAACGGCGCGCAGGTGTAGTCGACCCCGCCCAGGGTGAGGCGAAAGCCCGAGATCGCCGGCACGGCGCACCACTTGAGCCCGAGCTCCTCGAACCCCGGGATCGAGGGGTGCGCAATGGGGACCTCGAGCACCGACTCGGGAGGCAGCGCATAGAGCTTGGGCGAGCGACCGGGGAGCTGGATCACCAGCGGCAGCAGGTCGAAGGCCGAGCGCTCGGCCGGGGGCTCCCAGCCCAGCTCCATGATCGCCCGGGTGAGCGCGAGATTGGCCTCGTCACCCAGCAGCGCGCCGCTTTGCAGCTCGTAGCAGGCGTAGCGGACGAGCTGCTGGTTCCAGGTCCGTGGACCCCAGCGCTCGCCCGGGCGACGCGGCCGGAACACGGTCATCACGATCTCGATGTTGCCCCCCGCGGTGGCACTGTGCAGGTGCTCGACCATCTCGCGGAACATCGCCTCGGGGTTGGTGACCTCGCGACGGTCGCGGACCACCATGTTGCTCCACTGGATCCGGCCGATGCACTTGGCCGAGTTTCGCCAGGCCAGCTGGGCCCCGAGCACGAGCTCCTCGTAGCTGTGCGAGTAGGTGCCGGTGGCCCGGATCTCGAGCTCGATGTCGGAGATGCGCTTGCGCAGGGTCTCCTCGCTCCACGAGAGCTCCTCGGCGATCGTGCTCACGAACGCGATCGCGTCCTCGATGAGCCGCTCCTCGCGGCGCATGGGCTGGGCCACGATCCGCCGCACCCGGGCCAGGATGCCCTCGAGCACGTCGCGGTCGTAGTCGCCATAGCTGCGCACGAACGCGCGCAGGAGTCCGTCGAGGGGGGCGAGCACCAGCGGGTAGATGTCGGTGGGGATCGAGTGCTCGCGATAGGTCCGCCCCAGCTCGTGCAGGGTGGGCAGCAGCGCATCGAGGTCGCCCAGCCCCTCGATGATGGTGCCGAGCGTGCGAAACAGGTGCTGCGAGGCCTCGAACAGGTGCCGCGAGAGCCGCTCGACGTCGGGATCACCAAAGCGCGCGAGCACGTCCGGCGACATCTCGAACAGCTTGCGGTAGAGGGCCACGCCCGCCTCGGCCTTGCACGCGTCGAACTTCGACCACAGGAACTGGATGCGCTCGACGTTGTGGGGAAACA
This sequence comes from Paraliomyxa miuraensis, assembly GCF_026337845.1. Taxonomy (GTDB): domain Bacteria; phylum Myxococcota_A; class Polyangia; order Nannocystales; family Nannocystaceae; genus Paraliomyxa; species Paraliomyxa miuraensis. The sequence continues at coordinate 186,903 of NZ_JAOVZF010000148.1, forward strand.
GCAGCTCCTCGGCGACGTCGATGGCCTCGAACATGGGGGGCATCAGCGCGCCCGTCCAGAACCGCCACATCGCCGAGTCCTGGCCGCGGCGCAGGTCGCCGCGCTCGTAGTCGCGAAGGTAGGGCACCTCGGCCACCGCCCACAGGAACGCCCGCCGGGCCAGCACCCAGTGGCGTCGCCGCAGGCCCATCTCGGCCAGCAGCTTGGCGTAGCCCTCGAGCGTGTCGACCTCGCGTCGGGGATCGGGATGCGCGGGCCCGTAGGCCTCGCGAGCGAGCGTCTCGGTGTGCGGCTGCAGGGCCCGGATGCTCATGTCGAGCAATCCGAAGAACGTCTCGGGCAGCTCGTCGGCGAAGTCGCCGAGCATCGGCTCGAGCGAGGGCTCGTCGGCCAGCATGCGCTCGACGAAGAGCTGCATGACCATGTCCTTCCAGTCGAGCGCCTTGTTCCACGTGTCCTTGACGAGGACCGCCTCGCGGGTGGTCAGCGGCTCCACCGGCTCGAGCTCGACGGCGTCGTCGTCGTCCTCGGATCCGCCAAAGGACTGCGGCGCCGCATGCTCGAGCATGCGCACCCGCGGCGCCTCGCCGTACTCCTTGGTGAAGTAGAGCTGCGCCATCAGGGTCAGCCCGGGGGCCTCGGGCCAGTCCGGCAGCTCCTCGTAGACCCGCGTGACGATGCCATCGGCGATGGCTTCGCTCGTGTCGATCTCCACCGTGCCGATGGTCTGCCAGGGATTGCCCTCCCCGGCCTCGCGCACCATGACCGTGATCGTCAGCCGGCAGTGCCCGTCGAGCCGCATGCCCGCGTGCCAGCGCGGCTGCTGACGAATGCCCAGGCGGCTCTCGGCGGTGGGCAACGCGAAGGCATCGGCGGCCGCCGTGATCTGTGCGCGGTACTGGTAGTCGTCGCGTACAGGAAAGCCCTGGAGGGCCAACTCGTTGAGGTACAGAGCCTCGCGAACACTCGTCAGGGACATGGGGTTGGGAGGGTTGTAGCGTCCATCGGGGAAACGTGGACACCGGTGTCCCGAATTGAGATGCGACCGGGCGTGAGCCAAGGCGGCTGACGGGCCCAAAGACGCGCCCTCGACGCATGTCACTGGCGTCGACCCGTGAATGCCTCGCCGACGTCACCGGCCGGTGTCCCATGGGACCCTGGGGTGGGACACCGGACCGCGGGCCGACAACCCATCGAGATCACACGATCCGCGGGCCGGCACGGGGGTTGCTGGCCGGTCTCCATCCATGCATGTCCCGTCCTGTCTTCGAAGCGTCCGTCCCTTCTCCTGTTCGTCCTCCTGGCCTTCCTCGGGGTTGGGGCTCGCCGTCGGCCTCGTGACCTGGCTGGGTGCCGAGTCGATCGCCGCGGCCGCTCCCTGCTACGTGACCGATCCCTCCACCAGCGTGGCGGTCCCCGGCTCGCTGCCCTACTGCGTCGACCAGGTCAACTTGGGGCTCACCGATCACGTGGTGATCCAGGCCTTCCACTGGTACGCGCCCAATGCCCCGCTGGTGTTCGAGCGCTCGGCCCGGCTCAGCGGGCTGGGGCGCATCGTGATGCCCGGGGACGAGTTCGTCGGCGACAGTCTGTTCGTCGTGGGCACCCCGTGCCCCGGGCCTTCGTGCCAGGGCCAGGTCCAGGTGGAGATCGAAGGCCTGGAGATCGCCGCGGTGGGGGTGACGGGCGTGCGCGGCATCGACGTGCGCCCCGGCCACGAGCTGTGGCTCGAGTACGCGCAGCTCTACGAGTTCTCGGTGCTCGGCAACGGCAGCAACGGCGGCTGCGTGAGGGCCGGGCAGCAGAGCGTGCTGACGATCGTGGCGAGCACGTTCGAGGGCTGCATGGCCGACGACGGGGGCGCCGTGTTCACCGAAGCGACGAGCACCGAGATCCTGGGCTCGAGCTTCACCGGCAACCTCGCGGCCTACAACGGGGGCGCCATCGCGGTGGGAACGGCCAATTTCTTCGCCCGCACGCTCGGCATCGAGGGCTCGAGCTTCGAGAGCAACTTCGCGGACTGGGGCGGTGCGATCAAGGCGGCGGGCACCCAGGTCGGCATGGACGTGATCGACACCCAGTTCCTCGGCAACATCGCCACCTCGCGCGGGGGAGGCGTGCACGGCAAGGGCACGTTCGAGCTGTGCCGGTTCGAGGGCAACGAAGCCCAGAGCTTTGGAGGCGGCCTGCACTTGACGGAGTCGAGCACCGTCGCGAGCACCACCCTGTGGAGCAACGGCGCGATCGAGGGCGGAGGCGTGGCGTTCCGGCCCGGAAGCGGCGCAACGCTCGTACTCGAGGGCAGCACGCTCGCCCACAACGCGGTCAAGGGCGACGGCGCCCGCGGGGCAGGGCTGGCCACGCTCGGGGGCGTTGCGATCGTTCGCAACGCCACGCTCTCGAACAACGTCGCCAATGACGACGTGGCGAGCTCGTACGGCGGAGGGGTGTCCGTGGCGAACGGCAAGGCCTCGCTCCAGCACGTGACGCTCGCCGACAACCGCGCGACCGCGGGCGGGGGGATCCACATCGATGCCACCAGCGAGCTGTCGCTCCTCAGCAGCATCGTCGCGACCTCGACCGGTGGTGACTGCGAGCTGCTCGGGGGTCACTCCTCGGTGACCTCGCTCGACACCGACGGCACGTGCAGCGTCACCTTCTCGGGGGTCGATCCCCAGCTCGATGCGCTCGGGGACAACGGCGGCCCCACGTGGACCCGCTGGCCGGGCGCGCCCGAGGTGATCGACGTGGCGCAGTGCCATGCGGCCGTGGACCAGCGCAACGAGCCCCGGCCCGAGGACAAGTGCGACATCGGGGCGCTCGAGCCCTAGGCTCCTGGCCGCCGTTCCTCGCCACATTTCTCGGTTCCCGTCGCATGGGACGCGTGTGACGTCCCATGTGACGTCCCGTGGCGTGCGCGCGCGCGTCCGAGCGACGACGGCGCGACGACGGCGCGACATGGCGCGACATGGCGGAGATCACTGGCATCGACGACTCGCGGCGCTGGGCACGGGTCGTGCAACCACGGCAAGATATGACGACGATGCAGTCGACCCTTGGCATGCTTGGCTTGACCCTCTGTCTCACCGCGACGGTGACGGGCTGCGACCAGGATGCGCCGCTCGAGTTCGAGCCTGCGGAACTCGAGCCCGCGGAGCTCGAGCTGCGGATCGGCGGCCCGTGGGGCTGTCCGACCTGCGACTACGGCAACTCGCCCACCTGCGGCCTCTTTCCCCTCGACCGCATCGCGATGGACAAGGAGCTGCCCAACGCGGAGGCGTGGCTCGCGGGAATCCTCGATCCGGCCGGAGACCTCTTCGACGTGATCCTTCAGGACGACGGGTTCGTGGCCGACGTCCCCACGGGCCCCGTGACGGGACACGGGCTGCTCGGGTGGACGCTGGTGTTCTCCGACGGCACGAACGAGATGCCCGTGCAGATCAACAACATCGAGCAGCACGAGGACTGGGTCTCGGGCGACCTCGTCTGGACGTACGCTCTGGCCTACGACGATCCGTTCGACCCCGAAGCACCGGTGCAGAACGTCTGCCCCGGCATCAGCCCCGACCAGACCTCGGTGGTGCTCATCGCCGACGAGCTCTATGACGATGCGACCAAGACCGTCATGCCCAACCGCCCGGGCTGGATGACGATGGCCTGCCGCGGCCACGCCGTCATGAAGATGAAGTTCATGGGCCACGACCCCAACGATGCGTATGGCTCGGTGTGGCAGCAGCGACAGGCCGCGCTGAAGATGATCACCGCCGACTACTGCGGCGAAGGGCAGTCGTTCACCACGCTCGGGCAGCCGCTCGCGTGGGTCGACCAGCTCGGCAACTTCGGGTTCGGGGCGCTGCATCCCGATGACCGGCTCGAGGCCAAGTGGTCGGAGAACGGCGCGACCTGCCTCGACAAGCCGCGCTACGTGGACCGCAGCGATGTCGACGACGCGTGCGAGATCCCCGAGTGCAAGGGCGACACGACCATGGGCACCGCCCGCTGGCTGTCCTTCATCCCCGCCACCCCCTGAGCTGGCATCGAGGTCGCGGTGAAGACTCCCCGGTCGCCGGCCACTCCTGGATCGAGCCCCCGGTCGGACGGTCTCGCCACCGTCTCCGCGCCTCCACTATCATCCGGCGAGCCCGCCGGCGAGGCCCCGGACGAGACGATGGACGGCCCCTCGGAGGGGTCGTCCGTCGTGCCCGACGTCCCCGCCCGCATCGGACGCTACCTCGTCATCGAACGGATCGGCCACGGCGGCATGGGGGTCGTGCTCGAGGCGTTCGACCCCGAGCTCGACCGCCGCGTCGCGCTCAAGCTGCTCCACCCCGAGCGGGCGCGGGGAGCCTCGCGACTGCGACTGCTGCGCGAGGCTCAGGCCCTGGCCCGGCTGTCGCACCCCAACGTCGTGCAGGTCTATGACGTCGGCGTCAGCGGCGGCCTGGTCTTCATGGCCATGGAGCTCGTTCGGGGGCAGACGATCTCCCAGTGGCTCGGCGAGCGCACACGGGCATGGCCGGAGATCGTCGAGCGCTTCGCGGCCGCCGGCGAAGGACTGCGGGCCGCCCACGCGGTGGGTCTGGTCCACCGCGACTTCAAGCCCCACAACGTCCTGCTCGGAGACGACGGCCGGGTCCGGGTGGCCGACTTCGGCCTGGCCAGCGCAGAGGAGGCCACCGCGCTGGCCGAGCCCGACGGTCCGAGCACCCATAGCTATCTCGCCACCTCGCTCACCTCGACCGGGGCCGTGCTCGGCACCCCGCGCTACATGGCGCCCGAGCAGCACGCGGGCCTCGAGGTCGGTCCGGCCGCCGATCAATTCGCGTTCTGCGTGGCCCTGCACGAGGCGTTGTTCGGCGTGCATCCATTCGAGGGGAGCTCACGACTCGCGCTGGCGACCAACGTCATCGAGGGCCAGCTCGCCGAGCCCAGGAACGCATCCACGGTGCCCAGGTGGCTGTACGCGGCGATCCGTCGTGGCCTCGCCCCGGCCCCCGAGGACCGGCACCCGAGCATCGATCGACTGCTGCGGATCCTCGAGCAGGAACCACTTCGCCGTCGTCGACGATGGCGGGCCGGAGTGCTGTCGCTCGCGCTCGCGGTCGGGGCGGGGGGCACGACGCTGCTCGGACTCGCCGGCAACGCCCCGTGCACGGGAGGCTCGGCCGCGATCGCCGAGGTGTGGTCCGATGCGAGCCGCGACGCGATGACGATCAAGGCCACCAACCCCGAGGAAGCGGCCACGGCCGAGGTGGTGGTCCGCGCCCTCGACGACTATGCCGAGGCCTGGAGCGAGTCCCATCGCGCCGTGTGCATCGAGCATCGCGACGAGGCGATGTCGTCGGAGGTCTTCGATTCCGCGATGGGCTGCCTGCACCGTGGCCGGGCTGCCCTGCAGGGCGTGGTGGAGACGGCGATCGACGGTGAGCCGGGATCTCTACCCGCGGTGGCGGGAGCCGCGGCCGGCTTGCCGATGCCGTCGCACTGTCGGGACCGAGCGCGCCTGGCCCTGGACCTCGACGCCCCCCCGGATCCGACCACGGCCGCCGCGATCGCCTCGCTGCGAGAGCGCTTGGCCCGCGCCGAAGCGGTTCACGACGCAGGTGCACTGTCGGCCGCGATCGACGAGCTGTCCGCGATCGAGGACGAGGTCGCCGTGCTCGGCCACGCCCCGCTCGAGGCCGAGCGAGCGCTGATCGCAGGTCGGCTGGCCATCGTGCGTAGCGACTGGCCGCTGGCCCAGAGGGAGCTGATGCGAGCGCTCGAGCAAGCGCTCGGTTCCCGTGCCGACGTCATCGCAGCCGAAGCGATGGTGCGTACCGTGTTCGTCGATGCGGTGATGGACGGCCCGAGCGGCGTCGACATCCGCGACGAGGCCATGGCTCATGCGCTGCTCGAGCGCGTGCACTCCCCCGCGGAGCTGGCCGCGCTGCTGGCCAACAACGTCGGGGTGGTGCGAGCCCTCAGCGGCGACCGAGAGCGAGCGCTGCACTCGTTCCAGGCGGCACTCGCAATCGCCGACGAAGCCGGCGACGTCGACCCCGTCGAACATGCCGCCTACCTGCAGAACTTGGCCCGGCAGACCATGGACCCCGACGCCCGCGACGCATTGTTCGAACGTGGTCGGGCGCTGGCCGAGCGATGGCTCGGCCCTGCCCACGAGAAGACCCTCGAGCTGGCGATGCTCCGCGCCCTTCACACCATCGATCCGACCACCGCCACGGAGCGCATGACACCGGTCTGCGAGATCATGGCGAGCCGGCCATCCGCTCAGTGGCCGCGCTGCCTGTGCAAGTGGCGACTGGCCGAGCTCCATGAGCTGATCGGAGCGGAATCCGCCGCCAAGAACGCGCTGGAGCAGGCGACCCACTGCCTCGACCGCGCGCGTGCAACGACCGGCGACCCCTCGTTCCTGGATCTGCACGCGGCCAAGATCGCGGCCCACGCATCGCTGTTGGACGCAGACCACCAACGTGCGCTCGATGATCTCGATCGAGCCGAGCGAGGCCTGCAGCCGCACGCCGAGCTGCCCTGGATCGCGGTCGATCTCGCCGACGTCGCGCTCCTGCGTGCTCGGGTCCTGCATGCGCTGCAGCGCGGCCCCGAGGCCATCGATGGGCTGCGGGCGGCGATTGCGACCTATGACGAGGAAATCGCCAAGTCCGAGGACCGCACCCTCTACCGGCGACGCGATCGGGCCACACAGCTGCTCGCGACACTCGAGGCTCAGCGCCGAAGCTCGATCCCATAGGCCTCGACCCAGCGGTAGATCTGCCGTCGATCGCGGGCGTAGTGTCGCGCCACCGCGCGCAGGTTCCACTGCTCGTCCTCGAGCACCGCGAGCAACTCCTCGCGGGTGGGCTTGGGCGGTCGAGCCTCGCGTGCGGGCGTGGGCGTGGGCTCGGGCTCGACGGGTGGCGGCAACGGCGTGGAGACGGTCGCCGAGGAGGGCACGCACGGACGAGCCCATGCGGCCAGCCGCGCCCGAGAGATCCGCGCGGGCGGCGAGCCCGAGGCAGCATCGGTGGCCAGCTCGCGCACGAGGTGATCGAGCCCGCGGAGGTTCTCCGGCCAGTCGTGCAGCAGCAACACCTCCACCGCCTCGCCGCTGAACTCGAAGGGCGGCGCCCCGACGCCGCGATCGGCCTGCCAGCGCTGGTGCAGCACGTCGATCCACACGAGCAGATCGGCGCGACGCTCGGCCAGCCGTGGCACGTGGATCCGGGCCAGCGACAGGCGAGCGTAGAGATCGCGTCGAAAGCCGCCCTCCTCGACCGCGGCCACCAGATCGCGATGGGTGGCCGCAATGATGCGGGTGTCCACGGTGATCGTTCGCGTGTCCCCCAGCGGCACCACCTCGCCGCGCTCGACCGCGCGCAAGAGCTTGGGCTGCAGCTCGAGCGGAAGCTCGCCGATCTCGTCGAGGAACAACGAGCCCCCGGACGCGCTGCGGAACAACCCCGGCTGAGCCCTGACGGCCCCCGTGAACGCCCCGCGCTCGTGGCCGAACAGCTGACTGTCGGCGAGGCTCGAGGTGAGCGTGGCGCAGTTGGCGATGACCAGCGGCCCCGCGCGACCGCTGAGGCGGTGGAGCTCGTGTGCCACCGACTCCTTGCCGGTCCCGCTCTCGCCGATGATCAGCACGGGCGAGGCATCGGCCGCCGCGCGAGCGATGCCATTGCGCAGCGCGATGGCCCCGGCCGAGCGCCCCACCACCGCCGCGGTGGACACCCCGCCCCGCTCCTCGAGCACCCCCGAGCCCTGCTCGAACACCGCCACCACCTCGCCCAATCGCAGCACGTCGCCCGACCGCAGCACGCGTGGCACGGAGCCCACGGGCACCGCGTTGATCCACGAGCCGTTGCGGCTGCCCAGATCGGCGACCACGAACGTGTCGTGGCGTCCTTCGGCGCGCAGCTCGAGGTGGCGGCGAGACACGGTCTTGTGGGGCACCCGCAGGCCCTTGGACCCTGGCTCGCGCCCCAGCGTCGTGCCCCGGGGCAGCGGGTGGATGGCCGCCACCTCGCGCGGAGACACGACGCACAGGCGGGCCCAGGTCGACGTCGCCGTGGGCTCCTCGTCGTGGAGGACGCTCTCGGTCCGATCGCCATGGGCAACCCCTGGCCGGTCGGGCTCGCCGATCACCCCACATCGATAGCACAGGCGGTCGAGCCGTGGTGTGCTCGCAACGGATCCAAGGGACGCCTGCGTACGGCTATCATGGCCGCCATGCACCGCGCGCGCTTGGGGTTGCTGACAATGGCGCTCGGGCTGGCCGCCTGCCAGCCCAATGCCCACGGCTTCGGCAGCAGTGGGGACGACGAGCCCGAGGCAAGCGGTGGGGCGTCGTCGGATCCCACCTCGACCGGCGAGCCCACGTCGAGCGATGGCACCGGGGCCGATGCCACGGGCACCGCGACGACCTCCGATGCCGACGGCGACGGCAGCGACCCACCCCCGGGCTTCGTCTGCGAGAACCTGCTGGTCAATCCCTCGGTGGAGACCGGCAACTTCGATGGCTGGCAGGTCCTGCAGCAGTCCGACGCACAGGTGCGGCAGAACGAGGCCCACGACGGCACCTGGGCCGTGCACACGTCGTTCGGGCCGTTCACGCGCGAGCAGGAGATCGACCTGGTGGCGTTGGGGCTCGATCCGGCGTTCCTCGACACCTCGCCCGAAATCGTCGTGGAGGACTGGTTTCGCGAGGTCTACGACTCGGACCCCTACTGGGTCCGGGTCGAGCTCCAAAACGAGAGCCACGCCCCGATCGACCTGTGGACCGTGGAAGGCTGGACCCCCGGCGACGAGGGCTACGACGACGACGAGTACGTCGCCGAGCAGCACACCTTCAGCGGCTACCCGGCGGGGCTGCGCTACATACGATTTCGCGATGGCGGGCAGGATGGCGAGTACTGGGCCGGGCACTATGGCGTGATCATCGATGCGCCGCGGCTGGAGCTCTGCCACCCGCGTTGAGCCCGGTCATGCGGCCCGGCCACCGCGAGCTCAGTTGCCCAAGCCGATGCTTCGCTGGGCCGCCGCGCGCCCGGCCAGGTACCCGAAGACGATCGCCGGGCCGATCGTTCCGCCCGCCCCGAAGTAGCCCTGGCCGGTGGGCGACGCGATGCAGTTGCCCGCGCCATAGAGGCCGGGGATCGAGGTCCCGTCGGGCCGCAGCACCTCGCCGCTTTGATTGATCACCGGCCCGCCGCAGCTATCGAGCGTGCCCGCGCCCAGCAGCAGCGCGTAGTAGGGGCCCGCGGGGGTGAACGCGGTCATCGTGCGGTTGGGCGCCCCTCGCGAGGGGCCCTGCCACGCCGGCTCGAGCGGGGTCTCGCCGCGGTGGAAGTCGAGGTCCACCCCGGTGGCGGCAAAGCCGTTGAAGCGATCGATGGTGGCGGCGAGGTTGGTGGCGAAGTCGGGCGACAGCGCCACATCTGGGCCCACCGCCGCCGCGATGCCGTGCTGGCCTTGCAGCGACTGCAAGCGCGCTGCGATCGCGTCGCTCAGCTCCTGCAGGGTGTTGCCGGTCATCACCCACGGGCTCGACGCCCCGGGGAACGGCACGCCGCCGCGCCACGGCCAGAACGTGGGCTCCTGCATCACAGGATCGTCCCAGATCATGATCTGCACGAGGTTGGGGAACTCGTTGTACGTGTAGACGAAGTGGCTCTGCGTGCGCTCGTGGTACATCGCCTTCTCGTTGACGATGCGTCGGCCGTGCTTGTCCACGATGATCATGCTGTCGCCGTAGGGCAGGAACACGAATGCGTCGGGCTGGGAGATCGCGCCTCCGGATTCCAGCGCCGCCTCGAGCGCAACCTGGAAGAAGAAGCCGTTGGCGAGGTTGCCGATGGCCGCGCCGAGCCCGGTGGCGATGTCGAGGAAGGCACCCGAGCCCTGCGGTACGGCTCCGGTGCCGAAGATCGGCCCGCGGGTGAACGAGAGCACCTTGCGTGGATCGTGCGTGAACCCGCCAGTCGCGAACACCACCCCGCGCTTCGCTCGTACGCGAACCTTCTGCCCCGCATGATTGGCCACCACCCCAAGGACACTGCCCAGCGGGCCCGCGATCACGTGCTCGACCCGGTGCTCGAGCAGGATCGGGATCCCCAGCGACTGCACGTGCGCGATCATGCCGTCGGCCAGGTATACGCCGGGCCACTCGAACGACCCTGGGGGGGTCTGCGCCGTGAGCACGCGACCGATCGGGGCGGCGTTCTGCGGCAGCTCGGCGTGGTAGTCGGGATCGGAGATCGGGCTGGTCCCGTAGCCGAGCGGGGGCAAGATGATGAGATCGAGCGCTCCGGCAGCGGTGAGAGCATCGACCACGTCGGCGCCATTGTCATAGAATGCGGCCAGTAGATCGTAGGCATGCTGCGAGAGTCCCAGGGTGGGGCTGTCCGGATCGTAGATCGACGGGTGCGCGAGCTGGGCCATCAGCGCCAGCGCCTCATTCCTTGGATCGGTCAGGCCTGCCGCCTGCATGAGCGAATTGTTGGGGATCCACATCGCTCCACCCGAGCGGCGGGTCGTGCCACCGGCCTCGGACGCGGCCTCGAGCACGATCACGTCCACACCCTCGGCAGCAGCGGCACTGGCAGCGGCGAGCGCCGCCGCGCCCGAGCCCACGATCACGACGTCTGCTTGATGATGCCACACCTGAACCATGGATCGCAGCTTAGCTACAACCCCTGGCGCGAAGGCGCCCGGCACCCTCTCTCTACTGACAGCAGATGTCAGTCACCCGGGCGGAGGCGGAGTCACGAAGCACTCGATCGTGGTCACGATCCTGAAGTTCGACTCGCTGGTGTGTCGCTCGGCGTGGAAGATGTCCATGGGATAGGTCTGGCCGGGCGTCAGGCCCAGTGCGTCCATCTGCACCGAGCCTTCGACGGCTGGATGCAGACCGCCGAGATCGAGCGCGAGCTGGCCATTCACGAACATCCACAGGTCGTCGTCGCCCCGAAAGGTGAACACCTCGCCCCCCTCGTAGGTGAAGCTGGTGTGGACCTCGGTGGTGAAGTGGAAATTGTGCTCGTTGCCCTCGTTGCCGAACCCCATGTCGTCGATGGGAAAGAACGCCGAGCTGTCGTAGGAGAACTCGCCCGGGACCTCCTCGGTGAGGGCCAGCTCGATGGGGAACGACATGTTGGTGCCCGGCACGTCGTGGTACCACTGGTCGAACGTGGCCTGGCTGGTGATCATCGGATCGCCCATGTAGCCGGGATTGAAGACCGGGGTCTGGTCGCCACCGAGCATGGGCATCACCAGCCCCACGTAGGCCATGTTGCCGGTATAGGTCTCGAAGTCGGGGTGTGAGGACTGGAAGTCGCGAACGGTGGCAACCAGGCCGTCGCACTCCTCGTCGTTGGTATCGCCCGCGAACATGTCGGAGATCGTGCCCGCGTCGAGCCGCAGGCCGGCCGTGTCATCGGCATCGTCGGGCGCAGTGCCGGTGGCCTGGGTACCGGAGCCGAACGACTCGATGCCGGTGGCGGAGAGGGTCGCACCTTCGGGACGGAGCTCGTCGGGCTCGCCGCAAGCGGCGAGCAGGACGAGTGTGGGTAGGAGAACGAGTCGCGATCGCACGATCATGTCGGAGCCAGGGTTGGACGAGCCAACCTGCGACCGCAATGAGGGGGAACCCTCGATCGGTCGCGGGGGATCCACCCCCTGTTCTGGTGCACGAGGACGCTCGCTTCTACCGCTGCCGCAGCCGCTCCCACTCCGTGTGCACCGCCACGTTGGGCGCCTCCACCCTTCGGTACGTGTGCGCCCCGAAGTAGTCCCGCTGCGCCTGGATGAGCGCGGCCGTTCCTCGCGCCTGCCGGATGGTGTCGAACCACCCGAGCGATGCACTCAGGGCCGGCACCGGGTGCCCGCAAGCGGTCGCGGCCGCGACCACCTTGCGCCATGCGGGTAGCGCTCCCCGCAGTTCCTCGGCAAAGCTCGGGTCGAGGCACAGAAGCGGCAGCTCCGGGTCGGCCCGGTAGGCCGCATGCACCCGATCGAGGAAGCGCGCCCGGATGATGCACCCGGCCTTCCAGATCCGCGCGACCTCGGCCAGGTCGGTCTCGTACCCACGATCCTTCGAGGCGGTGCGCAGCAGATCGAACCCCTGCGCGTAGCTCATCAGCTTGGCGGCGTAGAGCGCGGCCTCGAGCTCGTCCACCGTCACTCCGTAAAGCCCCACCAGCGGCCCGGGGCGCTCGGAGAACACCGCCGCCGCACGCTGCCGATCGTCACGCCGAGCCGACAGCGCCCGCGCATCCACGGCCGCCGCGATCGTCCCTACCGGCACCCCGGCCTCCACCGCGTCGCTCACCGTCCAGCGTCCGGTGCCCTTCTGCCCGGCGACGTCGAGGATCGCGTCCACCAAGACCCGCTGCCCCGCCGGATCCTCGGGGTCGACGGCCGCCACGATCTCGGTGGTGATGTCGATCAAGAAGCTCTCGAGCCGCCCGGCGTTCCAGGCCGCGAAGGTCTGCCGCACCGCCACCGGCGACAGCCCCAGGCCCTCGCGCAGCAGGCCCCAGACCTCGGCGATGAGCTGCATGTCACCGTACTCGATGCCGTTGTGCACCATCTTCACCGCATGCCCGGCGCTGCGATGTCCACACCAGGTCACGCACGGGCCGCTGTCGCTCGTTGCGGCCGCCCGCTCGAGCAACGGCCGCAGCTCCTCCCACGAGGCTCGATCGCCGCCGGGCATCATCGAGGGCCCGCGCAGCGCCCCTTCCTCGCCACCCGACACCCCCATGCCCACGAAGCGCAGCCCGGTGGGCGCGAGCGCTTCGTGTCGCCGCTCGGTGTCCGGCCAGTGCGAGTTGCCGCCGTCGATGATCACGTCGTCCACTTGCAGGTGCGGCCGCAGGTCGTCGATCACTGCGTCCACCGCCGCGCCCGCGGTGACCATGAGGATGATCTTGCGCGGGCGCCGGAGCGCGGCCGCCAGCGCGGCGTAGTCGCGGCAATCCACCAAGCGCGCGTCCCCGTGCTCGGCGTGGAACGCCTGCGCCACCTCGGGATTGCGGTTGTACACGGCCACGGTCAGCCCACGACCGTGGAAGTTGCGCGCCAGGTTGGCGCCCATGACCCCAAGGCCCACGACGGCGAGATCGGCGTTGCTCATGTTTCCTCGGACTGCGAGCCCTGCTCGTAGCAGGTCGACGGTAGCGCGGCCGCGGCCGCGGGATCGAGCACCCATGTCCACGCGCCGCGGGGCCGGTAGCGACCCAGGGGAATCGAGTCATCACCCGCGTACGCGCGCCGCAGCATGGCGGCCTTGGCCTCGCCGGATGCCACCAGCAATGCGTGCTCCACGGCCTCCAGCACGGGCAGCGTGAGGCTCAGCCGCTGCGGCGGCGGCTTGGGCGAGTCGGGCACGGCCACGCACGGCTCGGCGGCCGCGGTGCGCTCGAGCGCCGGATGCCCGGGGAACAGCGAGGCGATGTGCCCATCGGGACCGGCGCCCAGCAGCACCACGTCGAGGCGGCCGTCGAGCTGCACTGCAAAGTCCTCGGAGCAGCGCCGAGCCGCCTGCGCGAGCGCCTCGGGCCGCGCCATCGATACCAGCGTGGGCACCACGGCCGCGCGCGAGAACCAGTGCGCCCACGCAAGCCGCAGGTTGCCGTCGTCGGGAAGGGCTCGCCAGTCGCTCGTCGAAGCGGGCAGCGGCAGGTGCCGCTCGTCGACCCACGTGACCACCAAGCGCTCCACCAGTGATCGCGGCAGGTGCTCCGCCAACCACTCGAACACGGGCACGGGTGCCGTGCCTCCCGGTATGGCCAGGCGACAGCGCCCGCGCGCCGTGGTCACGGCCTCGATCGCATCCATCAGCCACCGCCCCGCGACCACGCCCACCGCGTCGGTCACGATCACCCGCGGCGTCACGGCCCTCGACTCCACGTGCCCTCGCACCCGCGAAACAGCTCGCCCGCGGCCTCGGGCCCGTCGCTGCCCGCCGCGTACCCGTGCAGCGGAGGATCGGCCTGGGCCCAGCCCTCTCGGATCCCGTCCACGAATCCCCAGGCCGCCTCGACCTCGTCGCCGCGAATGAACAGGGTGGCCTGGCCCTGCAGCGCGTCGAGCAAGAGCCGCTGGTAGGCGTCGGGCGTCGCCCCCTCGCCCACCAGCTGGTGGTAGTCGAAGCCGAGCTCGGCGTGCCGCATCACCAGGCCCGGCCCGGGCTGCTTGACCAGGAAGCCGAGCTTCAGGCCCTCGTTCGGCTGGATCTGCAGCCGCAGGTCGTTGGGCCGCAGCGGGCACACGTTCTCGGGGGTGGGACCGTTGAGCAGGTCGATGGGCGGCGTGCGGAAGCGAAGCACGACCTCGGTGAAGCGCGAGCGCATCGCCTTGCCCGTGCGCAGCAGGAACGGCACCCCGCTCCAGCGCCAGTTGTCGACCAGCGCTCGGATCCCCACGAATGTCTCGGTGGTCGAGCCGGGCGCCACCCCGAACGCACTGCCATAGCCGTCATACTGTCCCCGCACCACGTCGTGGCCCACCCGCTGCGGGGTGAGCGGGCGCAGCGATTGCAGCACCTTGACCTTCTCGTTGCGGATCGCATCGGCGTGCAGCGAGCCGGGGGGCTCCATCGCCGTGAGCGCGAGGATCTGCAGCAGGTGGTTCTGCACCATGTCGCGCAGCGCTCCTGCCGTGTCGTAGTAGGCCCCGCGGCGTCCCTCCATCGCGACGGTCTCGCACACCGAGATCTCCACCGACTCGATGTGCTTGCGGTTCCACAGCGGCTCGAAGATCGCGTTCTGGAACCGCAGGGTCAGGATGTTCTGGACCGTCTCCTTGCCCAGGTAGTGGTCGATGCGAAAGATCTGATCCTCGCGCAGGTGGGTGAGCAACGCGCGGTTGAGCGCGGTGGCCGAGGGCAGGTCGGTGCCGAACGGCTTCTCGATCACGACCCGACGCCACCCGTCTCCATCGCCGGGCTCGCAGGTGAGCAGGCCCGCAGCCGCGAGCGCGGCGACCACCGGACCGAACAGGGCGGGAGCGAGTGCCAGGTAGAACAGGCGACCCGATCGCTCTCGGCATCCCTCGGGCACGCCCTCGATGAGCTCCCCGAGCGCGCGGCGCAGGGTGGTGATGCCCTCGGGCGTGGCGGCGTCGGCCCGCAGCCAGTGGAGGCTGGGCGCGAGCTGCTCCCACGCATCGCGCAGCGAAGGAGCCACCCACTCGCTCAGCTCGGTGCGCCACGCCTCGCTGGTCTTGTCCGTGCGAGAGACTCCGACGACCTGGACCGGGTGGGGGAACGACCCCTCGGCGAAGTTGCGCAGCAGCGCGGGCACGAGCTTGCGAGAGGTGAGGTCGCCCGAGGCACCGAGGATGACGATCTGGATGGGGCGGGACACGAGCGAGACTCCTGCAACAGGATACCAAGGCGCGCCCGGGCCACTGGCTGGGCCTCTGGGCGGGCTACTGGGCCGCCACGGCACGTCGGCCCAGGAAGCGGGCGACCGCGCCGCCGACCAGGGCCACCGGAATCCCGACGACCGCAATCCCCGGCAGCGACAGCCCCAGCCCGAGCAAGGCCGCAAATGCCCAGGCCGAGATCGCATCGCCGCCGCGATACACCACGGTGTCGATCACCAGCTTGCCCTCGTAGCGCTCGGCCGGGCTCACCCCCGTGAAGAGGATCTCGCGCGCGGGTTTGGCCAAGGCGAAGTTGAGCGCGCGTCGCAGCACCTGCACCGTCACGATCACCGCGAGCGTCGGGGCCAGCGCCAGCGCGCCGAAGCCCACCGCCGTGAGCACCGGGACCGACAGCAGCAACCAACCCACCCCAAAGCGCCGCACCAGCCCCGCGGTGGCCAGCGCCTGGAGGCACAAGGCCAGCCCGTTGCCGTAGAGATCCATCCTCGCGAACAGCTGGGTGCGCTCGCCCGCATCGGAGATCGCGGCCTCCACCACGTTGGCCTGCTCGAAGTAGAGGAACGTGGAGGCCGCCGAGTAGAGCACGATGTAGCCGGAGATCCCCAGCAGCTGCGGCGAGCGCAGCACCAGCAGGAAGCCGCGCCAGCTCGCGCCGCCGAGCGGGGCGGTGGCCGGCCGCTCGTCGGCGCGAGCTGACTCGTCGGCATCGCGACGGCCGAGCCTCGCGCTCATCCCCGTGGCGAGGGCCAACAAACCCGCGGCCAGCAGCAACAGCGACGCGGTGCCGAGGCGCGAGGCGAGGATCGCCGTGAGCGAGGGCCCGAGCAGCGCCCCCGCGCTGCCGCCCGCCGAGACCAGCCCAAAGCGCCGCTTGCTGGCCGCGATCGAGAAGCGGTCGGCCATCAAGGCCCAGAACAGCGACACCATGAACATGTTGAAGACGCTGACCCAGACGTAGATCACCCGGGCCAGCACCACCTTCGCCTCCTCCTCGAGCTGTGGGAGCAACGCGGCGAAGCCCAACAGCTGCAGCACCATCAGCCCGTAGACCACGGGCACCCCGGCCCGACGACGCAGGCGCGCGATCAACCAGGACAGCAGCGGGGTCACCACCAGCACGGCCAGGAACGTGCCCGTGTACAGCCAGTGGAGCTGCTCGACCCCGCCCTCGATCCCCATCTCGTCACGAACCGGGCGCAGCACGTAGTAGCCGGCCATCAACGCGAAGAAGCACGCAGCCGCCTCGAGCGTGCGCCGTCGCTCCCGTGCCTCCTCGGGGCCGAACACGGGGCCAGACGTGGGGCCAGTCGCGGGCCCGGACGCGGTGGGTGGCTCCATCGCGCTTGGACCGCGCATCCCGCCTCGGGGTTTCGTGCCGGCGCCTCGTCACGAGGACGCGAGCACGGCGCGGACCAGCTCGGGCAGCTCTCGCGGTGTGGCCGCGGTGTGATCGGGCGACGGCTCGCCTGGGCCGAACGAGAGGCCGGGCGCGTACCCCCAGGCGCACCAGATCACGGCGGCCCCGGCCGCCTTGCCGCAGCGAACGTCGCCCGCCGAGTCGCCGATCATGAGCACGGGAGGATCGCCGCTGTCTCCGATGGACGAGAGACCCACGCGCTGGGCTGCGATGCGCAGGGGCACCGGGCTCGGCTTGGCCTCGGGGCAGCTGTCGCCGCCGATCACCACGGCGAAGCGCTCGCGCACGCCGAGCGCCGTGAGCAGCCGCTCCGAGAGCCCTTCGGGCTTGTTGGTGACGATCGCCAGCGGGCCCAGCTCCGACAGCTCGGCGAGGGCATCGGCCATCTCGGGGTAGAGCCGCGTGGCCTCGGCGATGTGCGCCGCGTAGTCGGCCACGTAGGCCTCACAAGCGCGGGCGTGGGTCGGCGGGTCGGCGAGCAGCTCCTCGAAGCACACGCGGTAGAGGTGGGCCATGCCGCCGTTGACGTGAGCGCGGAAGCCCTCGCCGGGGCGCGGGGGCAGACCGAACGCCTCGCGCACCCGCAGCACGGCCGCGACCATGTCGTCGCGGCTGTCCTCGAGCGTGCCATCGAGGTCGAGCGCGATGAGCCCCGCCGAGCGCTTGGCGTGCGCGCTCACTCGGTCACCGCCCGCTTGGCGAGATCCTCCACGCTCCCGCGGCCGTCGCCGTGCTCGGTGACCGAGCGGACGCCGCTGCGCGAGCCCTTGTAGGCCGAGAACGTGCGGGAGTTGTGGGTGATGACCTCGTGGGCGACCCCCGCCGGAATGATGAGGATGTCGCCGCCCTCGATCGTCACCGGGCCCTCGTCGAAGTGGAAGGTGATGACGCCGTCGACCGCTCCGCGGATCTCCTCCTCGTCGTGCGCGTGCCGGCTGCGGTGGAACCATGCCGGCACCGTCTGCAGGTCGTAGCTCTCGAAGCCGAAGCGCTCCATCTCCTCGGCCACCTGCTCGGCGGTGGGATCGACCTTGTGCGGCCACTTGTACACGGTGACCCCGTTGGGGAGCTTCTGGGTCGGCTCGGGCATCGCTTGGTCTCCGGAACGGCAGTGGCTATATCGCATCATCGTCGCCGCGTCATCCGTAGTGGAAGACCATCACGGCGCGTGCTCCTCCACGGAGGTCGAGCGCTCGGGGGGCCCCCGGAGCTGCTCGATCAGCCCCTCGGCGAACGCGACGATCTCGGGGTGTTCCGGGCTCGCCTGACGCCGGACCTGCTCGGCCAGGGCGATCGCCTCCGCCGTGTGTCCTTGCTTTGCTTGCATGGAGGCGAGATTGAGGCGAGCCAGGAGCACGTCGGTGTGCTCGTCTCCGCGTCGACGGACCATGATCACCAGTGCTCGCTGCAGATACGTGATGGCCAGATCGACCTGCTCGTTCTGATAGGCGACGATCGAGAGGTTGTTCAGGAGCACCCCGATGCGCGGGTGATCTTCGTCGAGCGTCGTGGAGAGGATCGCCAGTGCGTGCTCGTAGTGCGACTTGGCCTGGGCGAAGTCGCCCTCGTCGAGCGCGACGTTGCCGAGGTTGGAGAGCGTGGCGCCCACGTCGGGATGGTTGACTCCGAGGCGCTCGCGGCGGATCTCGAGCGCCCGCTCCAGGTGCTCGCGGGCCTCCCCGAGCTGCTCGGCGGCGCGCAGCGCATTGCCCAGGTTCTCGTGGCTCATGGCGACGCCGGTGCGGTCGTCCGGAAGCGTGAGCCGGATCCGCAGGGCCTCGCGATGCAGCTCGACGGCGTGCTCGCGATCCCCGTGTCGCTCGGCCATCAGCGCGAGGTGATTGAGCAGCTGTCCTCGTAGCTTGGGGGCGTCACCCAGGCGCTGCAGCGCTGCCTCGGCATGTCGGGCCCAGCGCTCGGCGTCGTCGAAGCGCTGCAGGTGGAAGCCGAACGTCGAGACCATCTGCACGGCCGCCTCGGCCGCGAGCGCATCGTCGCCGCTCTGCAGCGCCACCGCCGAGGCTCGCTCCAACGCGGCCACGGCATCGTCGAAGCGTGCGAGCAGGTTGAGCACGTTGGCATGGGCGATGCCGACGCGAGCCTCCAGCCGGGACCAGCCCAGGGCCTGGGCCTGGGGCAGCAGCGCGGCCAGCTCCTGCTCCGCCTGCGGGAGGCGGCCGAGCCGGTACTGCACGATCGCGTGGGCCAGCCGAACCTCGAGCGCGTCGACGGCCTCGGCGATCGCAGCCGGCGGGGCATGGGTGGCATCACCGGGCTCCATGCACGAGCGCGGCGCGGGCAGCAGCTCGACCAGCTCGGCCGCCCGCCGGGCGGTGTCGGCATCGGCCCGAGCGAGGGCATCGACGGTGGCCTGCAGCTCGCGGCGGACGTCCTCGAGGCATCGCATGCGAAGGTCGAGCGCAGCGCCGTCGTCGCCCTCGTCCTCGTCCTCGGATCGACCCGCCTCGCAGGCTTCGACCCACGTCTGCTGCCACTGCTCGGCGAGGCCATCGAGGCGCGCGGCGACGGGGGACGGCACGTCGTCCGAATCGGGGCTGGCGGTCGCGAGGGCCTCGACCACCGCGGCACGACGAGCGTCGTCCCAGGTCTGGGCCAGGCGGGTCGGATCGGCCTCGCAGGTCTCGGTGGGGGCCGGCTGCAGCCACAGCACGGCGGCCACGGCGAGGCTGGCGGCGGCTACGACCAGCCAGCGCGTGGCTCGACGCCGAGCCGAGAGCGCGTCGAGGAGGGCGCGCATGGATGGCCATCGATGGTTCGGCTCGGTGGACAGCCCTCGTCGCAGCGCCCGGCGCACGAACGCAGGCAGGCTCGCCTCGTGGGGAGACGGCCGAAGCTGCCCCTCGGTGACGCCGCGCGCGATGGAGGCCACCGTGTCGCCGGCGAACGGCCGGTCGCCGGTCAACGCCTCGTAGAGCACCGCGCAGTAGGCAAATTGATCGGCGGCCGCCCCCACCGGCCCGCCCGCCCACTGCTCGGGCGCCATGTAGGCCGGGGTTCCCTCGATCCGCATCGCGGCCGGTCGCAAGGGTGACTCGTCGTGGTCGACGGTGGACTCCTCTTCGGCGAGCGAGCGGGCGAGGCCGAAGTCGAGCACCCGCGGGCGATCCTCCGGACTGACGATCACGTTGGCCGGCTTGAAGTCGCGGTGGACGATGTTCACGGCATGCGCGGCGGCGAGGGCCTCGCCCATCGCGAGCAGGACGGGCGACAGCTCGCGCCACGAGCGAGGGCTGGGGCCGCGCGCTTCGAGCCAGCGATCGAGCGTGGTGCCGTCGGCGAGCTCCATCGCGATCCACACCGGGCCATCGTCGTGGAGACGGCCCACGTCGTTGATCACGACCACGTTGGGGTGCGACAGCCGGGCCAGGCCGCGGGCTTCCTGGAGGAGATCGGCGTGCTGGGCCGTGGCGCTCGTGCTCGAGGCACCGGTGGTCCGCAGGAGCTTGATCGCCACGCGGCGATCGAGCTGGGGGTCGCGCGCCTCGTAGACGACCCCCACGGCACCGGCTCCGAGTCGACGGAGGATCTCGTAGCGGCCGACGCGGTCGCCGGGGGCGGGCAGGCGGGCATCTTCGTCGCGAACGCCGTCGTCTGCGACCAGGGTCGCATCGAGGTCGTCGCTGCCCGTGGACTGCACCAAGGCGAGCATACGCAGGGAAGGCCTGCCAGCCCACATCGGGATGCCAACTTCTCCTCGTGGGACGGAACGCGAGTCCATCCCGGATTGGCTGCGCATCTCGCCTTCCCTCGGCCATCACGGACACGATAGGCTGCATGTCGAGGCCTTCCATGCTCGGCACGACCCTGCTCACCCTGGCGCTCGCGGCTCCGACCGCGCCGGAGCCTTCGACGACCCCGAGCCACGATCGCCGGGAATTCGGACGGCTCTGGCTCGAGCAGCACACCACGCTCACCTGGCCGGGGCTCTACGTGCCCGAGTTCACCGTCGTGCCCGATCGCCGTCGCGTGCACCGGCTGACGCTCGGCCTCGATCTGGCCCGGCTGCGCGGCGTGTCGCTCTACGCCGTGGGCGTGGAGGGCAGCGACGACCCCGACGTGCGGGCGCGGATCGGCCCCATGCAGAGCCTGGACGGCAGCCTCTCCTACGGGCGGGTCGGCGTGCGGGTGCAGATCCCGAGGAGCCAGTGGCAGCTCGACGTCGGCCGCTCGTTCGTGGCCGCCGTCAGCACCGCCGCGGGTGGCCTGCTGGGCTCGCGGGGGGGCGGGTGGAGCATGAACCTCGTGCGGCCGCTGCGGTAACCGCATCGACGGCGCTCGAGTGCAACGTTGGACCGCGGCGGCTCGCCCCCGGACGCTGGCGGGTCGACGGCGGAGTGGAGGGCTACGTTTGCCACCAGCGGTCAGCTCACCGGCTTCGCCGAGCGCGAGCGACTTCGCAAGGACGTTGCCCTCCGCCTCGAAGCCCTCACGTGCGCGCCACGTTGATCTCCGGCGACCACGCCGAAGCGGAACCGCTCACCCGGGATCCGTCGCCGCGAAGTACACCTCGACCCCGGCGTCGCGGGCAGCGATCGCCGCATCGATCACTCGCTGTAGCGCGACTCCGGGTCCCGCGCTCAGTCGCAGCGTACCGCCGGGACCGGCAGCGCAGCCGTCGATCGCGGCCCGTAGGGTCTCGCCGGCCGCGAGCTCGCGGGGCTCGGCGTCGCCGCAGGCGATCCGGGTCGCGCTCCTGTCGAGCGACACGGTGATCGCCGCCACGATCGCCTGCTCACCGCGACTGAGGGGTACGCGGCCGAGCTTCCGCGGTCCGTCGGGGATCACGATCACGGCATCGATCACCGCAAAGCCGGCCTTCCGGGCGGTGCTGACGATCGTCGCGAGCGTCGGACCATCCAAGCTGCGGTCGCCAATGATCGCCAGCCGGAGCGCTTGCTCCGGGGCGAGCTGGCGGAGCTGGTTGCCCTCCTCCGCGAGGGCGTCGTCGAGCGGGCCGATCAGCCCGCTGGTGATCGCGTGGTCCGGGGCCGCTCCGCCGTCGAGGTCGACGAGCTTCCGCTCCGCGATCTCGATCGTGTCGGGTCCAACGTGGATGGTGATCTCGTTCGGACGATGGAGGGGCTCCACCGCGGCGGTCCCGACGGCCAGCCTTTGTCCGGAGCGCGGGACCACGGGGAGGAATCGCGAGCTCATCGCCAGCGCGCGCGCGAGCACGTGGGCGACCTCCGGCGACGCGCCACCCTCCTCCTGCAGCCAGCGGGCGATCGCATAGGCGAAGATCACCGGGAATTGACCCTCCAAGGCGATCACCTCGTCGCGACTCAGCAGGCCGTGCCGACCGAGATCGCAGCGGTCGAAGAGGGCCGCGCTGCGCTCGTGTCCCGGCAGCTCGCCGAGCGCCTCGGCGATTGCCGGGGCGCCGGGGCACAGCGCCTCCATGATCGCCGCCGTCGCCGGGTCCTCCATCACGACCTTGCCGTGGACGGCGGCGTGGCCGGGAAGGATCGCATCGAACTCGTCGACGGCGTGCTCGGGCATCGGCCTCCCGTCTCGCTCCCACGGCGGGGTCGGGTGCTCGGTCATCACGTCGACGTAGGCGCGGAGCCCCACCGGCAGACTGGGGCAGCCTTTCCAGAGCGCGCGTGCGGACACCGGCGTGGGGTCGGGGATGGTGCCGCCCTCCGGCGTCCAGGCGGCTTCGGCCCGCCAGAGCTCGGCCGCGGCGGTCTCGAGCTCCGCGCGCTCGCAGGCGTCGCCGGACCAAGAGCCGCCGCGGCACGCGGTCACGAGGAGGAGCGCCGTAGCGAGGAGCCGGCCTGGGCGTTGCATCGGCCGATCATTCCACGGATCGCGATCGACCACCCCTCCCTCGAGCACAACCCCCGCCACCTCCACCCTGACCCCTTCGTGCCTCGCCCCCGACCTCCCAGCCCAGCCCCACATCGGGACGCCATCTTCTCCTTGCCATTCTTCGACCACCCCGTTTACTGCACCAGTCTCCGCGCCGCGCATCCCGCCCGGCGTACCGCGTCCAACGACCAACCCAACCCTCGGGAAGAGCCCGCCGCCGTACCGCGCCGAGCACCTCCCGCCCCCATCGTCATGCCCGCCTTCGACCCCACCCCCTACGCCACCGTCCCCACCCGCACTCCTGCTGCCACCCTCACCCTCGCCCGCGGTCTGCTCGCGGCCGCTCCGTCCCGCCCGACCAGGTTCATCGCCCGTCGACTCGCCAGGCTCCGCGAGGCCGCCCGAGACCTCCAGTCAGTGTGGATCGACGCCAACCGTCCCACCACCCCCGTCGACCCGCGCCCCTTCGACCTCGCGCTCGATCACCGCTGGGCCGCGCTGCGGACCCGGCTCGAGGCTTGCCTCCTGCTCGGTGCGCACGACCATGTCGGCCGTGCCAAGTCGATGCTCGCGCTGCTCTTCCCCACGGGCCTGGACTTCCTCACGCTCCCCTACGCAGAGGAGTGGGCACAGAGCGAGCGTCGGCTGGTGCTCATCGCGACCGACGACCTCGCCGATGAGCTCGACGAGCTCGCCGGTGCTGCCTACCTCTCGGAGCTACGCCAGGCGCATGCGGCCTACGGCAGCGTGCTCGGCATCACCGATCGCAAGGAGCTCGCTCCCGAGCCCGCCGGGGTGCTCGAGCCCCTCCGCGCGCTCCAGGCCGCCATCGCCGGCTACTCCCGCGGCGTGATCGGCCTGGTGGAGGAGGACGACCCCGAGTCGATCGCCGCCGCGCAGCGCCAGCTCGAGCCGCTGCTCCGTGCCCGTCGCCCGCGGTCGCCCAGCGAGGCCCCCACCGACGAGCCCGTCGACGCCCCGCTGCCCGAGCTACCCCAACTCGCACCCGAGCCCGCCGCACCCGAGCCCGCCGCCGTGGCCTGACCACCCGAAAAGCCCCGCGCCTCCCTCCTCGCGGTCGACCTCGGCCCGCGAGGAGGGCCTCCAGACCTGGAACGGCGCTCGAGCGAGCCCCATCGAGACCCCCTACCACCTCCCGCCGCGGTCTGCGGACCTCGCCCGAGACCCCCTACCACCTCCCACCGTGGTCTGCGGACCTCGCCCGAGACCCGCAGCCACCTCCCACCGCGGTCTGCGGACCTCGCCCGAGACCCCCTACCACCTCCGCCCACCGCTCACAGAACCTCACCCGAGACCCCAGCCCACCTCCGCCCACCGCTCCGCCAACCTCGCTCGAGACCCCGCCTCGACGACCCCGGACTCCAGCGCCACGTCTTGCACGGCGCCGAGCCCGCTCAACCCCACCGCGTGCGTGTGCATCACCCAGGAGGAGTACGACGCCCTCGGCGATCGCCTCGACCGCGTCGGGTGGCCCGAAGAAGGCACTCCATTGGACGAGTTCAACGAGATCGCCTACGACGAGTGCAAGCGTAATGGAAAGCCACCGGAGTTCTCATGCCACGAGTAGCGGCGTGCCTTCCGTCGAGCGGGGGAGCACGTGCCGCTTGCGCCCTTTCAGCCGACGCACTTCGTCGTTGTTACAGTGCTAGTCCGCACGTAGGGCCCTTTCATGCCACCGTCAACCGCGACCGTAGCGCCTCCGATGTTCGACGCCCGCTTTCGAAGCGAGCTCGAAGACCTGTTCCGTTGGCGCCGGGACGTTCGCCGTTTCCGCGTCGACCCGCTGCCCCCTGACATGATGGAGGAACTCATCCGCCTCGCCGTCATGGCGCCGTCGGTGGGCAACAGCCAGCCTTGGCGCTTCGTGCGGGTCGACGATCCGGTCCGGCGGGCCGACGTTCGGGCGGATTTCGAAGCGTGCAACCGCCACGCCCTCGCGTCCTACGACGGCGACCGGGCCGAACGGTATGCGCGGCTCAAGCTATCCGGCCTCGACCGCGCACCGGAGCATCTGGCGGTGTTCGCCGACGGCGCGACGCGTCATGGCCACGGCCTCGGGCGGCGGACGATGCCGGAGACGCTGACTTGGTCCGTCGTCGGTGCGGTTCACGCGTTGTGGCTGGCCGCGCGGGCGCACGGCGTCGGCGTCGGCTGGGTCTCCATCATCGATCCGGATCGCATTCGCGCCATTCTCGACGTGCCGGTCGACTGGTTGCTCGTCGCCTACCTCTGCCTGGGTCATCCGGAGGAGGAGCATACCGATCCGGAGCTGGAACGGGCGGGCTGGCAAGCGCGCATTCCGTCCCAAGCGATCGTGCTGCGGCGGTAGGCAACATCACCCTCTCCCGCTCACCGCTCACAAACCTCGCCCGAGACCCCAGCCCACCTCCGCCAACCTCGCCCTCGCTCGAGACCGACCACCTCCGATGCGGTACCATACCCCTCATGCCCCCAACGGTCGACGAGCCGCACCGCCGCTGGTGGCTCCTCCCGACCGGCTTTGTCCTCGGCCTGGCGCTCGCCTCCCTCCCCCCCAGCACCTCCGGCTGCGTCTACCACGACACCTGCATCAAGGTGACCTCCCCAGGCCACGACTGGTGCCGCAACCTCGCGCTCGCCAAGAAGTGGCCGATCGGTAGCAGCTTCGACGACGCCGAGTCGATCCTCCGCCCCGACGGTGCAGCACCTCGCGGCTGTCGCTGCTACAACGACGCCGAGCACCAGATCTTCTCTGACGAAGCCCCGGAGTGCAGGCTCGACGCGTTCCTGGCCGCCCTCGAGCAGGCAGCACGCGAGGAGTGCCAGTCGCTGGTACCACCGGGCTACGACCACAACTGCTGGACGACCGCCGGTTCCCAAGCCTCGATCGCGGAGGGGCACTTTCGCCAGGGAGACGGCGCTTGCATCGGCAACTGCGAGTATGGCTCGCCTCCCGCGGGTGGCTCGTGTCCCAACCCAAGCCCCTACGAGTGTGCCGATGGCGGCGGCACCGACGGCAACGACGGCGGCTGTGCATCCGAGGGCGGCTCCGAGACCGGCACGACCGACTCGGGCCTCGACGAGACCGGCAGTGACACGTCGGCCGGAGTCACGGTCGAGGTCGACGGATTCGTCTCCTGCGACGACCAGGACTGTGAGATCGACGAGGCCTTCGCACGAGCGCTCCAGGCCGATCCCACTCCGCTCCTCGACCAGGGCGCAGTGCTCGTCTACGACCCCGGACTCCAGCGCCACGTCTTGCACGGCGTCGAGCCCGGCTCCATCCTCCATGCACTGGGCCTGCGCAACCGCGACCGGCTCGAGTCGATCGACGGCCTGATCATCCACGACCTCGACTCCGCCCTGCGTGTCTACACCGAGCTCGCCGCTGCCGAGGCCCTCACCGTGAGGATCAAGCGAGGAAAGCAATGGCTGGATCTCACATACACGCTCGTGCCGTGAGCCTCGCCGCCGCCCTCGGTGCGTCGCTGCTCACGACCGGCACCAGCTGCACCTGCTCGGACCGTACCACCGGTGACGATCCTCGAGGCCTCACCGAGCCCGCGTGCCTGTGGCTCATCAGCCCGCGCGGCTTTCGGGCCGACGGCAGCTCGTCGCTGCTCCAGGACGACGCCAACCACCGCAACCCCACCGCATGCCTTTGCATCACCCAGGAGGAGTACGACGCCCTCGGTGATCGCCTCGACCGTGTCGGGTGGCCCGAAGAAGGCACTCTATTGGAAGAGTTCAACGAGGTCGCCTACGACGAGTGCAAGCGCATCTCCGAGCTCCAGGGCTTCGTCGACGACGAGTGCCTCGACTACTACCAGCACGGCACCTGGCTCAAGGACATCTACTTCGCCCGCGGCGACTGGGCCAATGGCAAGCCGCCGGAGTTCTCATGCCACGAGTAGCGGTGTGCCTTCGTACACCCTCTCCCGCTCACCGACCCACGCGCCCTCACTCCGCCGCGCGCTCCGCCTCCCCGCCGTCGTCCGCCTCGCCCCCCGGATACATCACCCCTACCGGATAGAACTGCTTCCACCGCTTGCGCAACCGATGGATCGACCCGTCGTCCTTGACTAGCAAGGGCTTGCGCAGGTGCACCTTGTTCTCCCACACATCGAGATCGTTACGCCACTGCGAGATCCAGTTGCCACGGTGGCAGCTCGGAGACTTTCGTGCTGAACCGGGCCCCGTCAGGCAGTCGCGTGGCCTCCTGTGTAGAGTGTGGAGACCGTAGAACTGCGGTTGACGTCGGTACGGCCACCGCCCGGCTCGCGGCTGCCCTGGTTCGGCTGCTGCGCGATGCGGGGCGCCACGCCGAGGACGTCGCGGGCTGGATGCCGCACGACGCGGACTCCGCGCGGTCGATGGATGGTGTTGGTGAATCGTGAAGCGAGTCCCGGGGCAAGCTCGTCATGCTTCCATCGTCCCCGAAGTCTCAGTGCGGTATCCTCGCCGCGATGGGACTGTTCGACTCGATCCGTGGTTGGCTGCAGCGTCGCCGGATGGCTAGAGCCGGATTTCACCTCGTAGCGATGCCCGACGGCTCGCAGGCCCTGGTCGACTCGGCCATGAAGGCCTACCTCGAGGGCTCGGGGCCCGATCCGACCCAAACCTCTCTCGACGAAGCTCTGGCCGGCTCGATTCGCGTCCAGGTCTTCGACGGCGGGTCGAACGATGGACGGCCGATGCGGGACGAGATCCTCTACGAGACCGACGACCGAGTGGCGATCGATGCCCTGGTGAGCACCCTGCGGATCGTCGAGGATCCCGAGACGTTCGGCCACTGCATGTGTCACGGGGATCCGACCCTCCAGTTCGTCGATGCGCAGGGGGGCACGTGCGTGATCGGCCTCCACCATGGCCACGGGATTCGATGGAACGGGTGGCATCACGACGCGCAGCTGGTGAATGGAACGAAGCTCGCCGACTGGCTGGCCGACCATGGTGTTCCGGGGATGCGCGAGGCGATGAAGCAAGCCAAAGACCGTGAGACGGCTGCCCTCGAGGCGATGGCCGGGTGGGATCGCGCCATGCCAGATGGAGTCCGCGAGGTCTGGGAGGAGCACAAGCACCGGATCCTCGCCGAGGGGATCATCGTCGACATCGAGCCCTTCGCCACGGCCCTCGTGCGCGAGCTGGCCGAGCCCGATGAGCGCATCCGAGCCCTGCTGCGGTGGTTTGGCAGCGGCCAGGGGCCGTGGAGCGGCTTCCCCTCCTACGAGACGCTCCCCGAGCAGCTCTTGCTCGAGTCACCGACCACCGCGGTCGTGGGCGCGCTCGATGAGCGAGACCTCGCGGACGATTCGGCCCTGGCGGAGGGCGCCGCGCGCTTCCTGGGCGGATGGGAATTCCGCTCGAAGCGGCCCGACGACATCGGTCTCATCGACCCCCGGCTCGCGCGCGTGCTGCTCGACCACGTGGAGCGCCGTACGGACGACGAGGACCGGCTCAAACGGGCGAGAGCCGCGTTTGGGTGATGGTGAGTCCGGGGAGTGTCCAGTCGAGAATCAGTCGTTGGACGCGACGATGCGATTGCCACCACATCGACCGGCGTGTCGCAGGCGTGTCGCCGCCAGCTCGAGCAGGGCGTCCGCATTGGCATGGTGCAGTCCTAGCTCGGCCACGCCGCAGGAGACGGTGAGCTGATGGGGCACGCCGTCGGCTTCGAACCGGCGCTGCTCGACCGCCGCCCGGAGGACCTCGACGCGGCGGCTGGTCTCCGTACGATCGAGACCGGGGAACACGAGGGCGAATCGAGCGCCCTGATGACGGGCGACGAGGTCGAGCTTGCGCGTGCCCTCGCGGAGGAGCTCGGCGATCTCGCGAAGCACCTGGTCGAAGGCATCCCCCAGGGCTTCCCGTGCAAACCGCATGGCCTCGCGCAGCGAGGCCAGCTCGGTCGAGGGCACGTCGAGCAGCGGCTTCGGTTCCTCGTCACCCAGGCGTGGAAGGTGGCTGAAGCGGGCGCCCGCAGCACGAGCGAGGGCGCGAGCCAGCGCGGCGTCGTCGGGCACGGTAGGCTCTCGGTCGAGCACCGTCCCAGGATAGTGGGGACGAGTCCTACCCGCCAAGCCGCAGCCGTCGCGCGGTCCGTACTGCGCCGAGAGCCCGTGAT
The DNA here is from genome assembly GCF_026337845.1 of Paraliomyxa miuraensis. Lineage (GTDB taxonomy): Bacteria > Myxococcota_A > Polyangia > Nannocystales > Nannocystaceae > Paraliomyxa > Paraliomyxa miuraensis. The sequence goes on from NZ_JAOVZF010000148.1 coordinate 215,666, forward strand.
CGCAGCCGTAGCATGGCGCACGACAGGGCTTCGTCGACGACGAGTGCCTCGACTACTACCAGCACGGCACCTGGCTCGAGGACATCTCTACTTCGCCCGCGGCGACTGGGCCAATGGCAAGCCGTGCCTTTCGTGCAGTGCACCCTCTCCCGCTCACCGACCCACGCGCCTTCACTCCGCCGCGCGCTCGGCCTCCCCGCCGTCGTCCGCCTCGTCCCCCGGATACATCACCCCCTCCGGATAGAACTGCTTCCACCACTTGCGCAGGCGATGAATCGGCCCGTCGCCCTTGACCAGCAGGGGCTTGCGCAGGTGCACCTTGTTCTCCCACACGTCGAGATCGTTGCGCCACTGCGAGATCCAGTTGCCCACCACGTAGTAGACCAACCACCGCGGCATCTTCACGTCGGCGAACCAGTGGAACCACACCCGCTGCTCGAGCGGCTGCACGGGCAGGTGGGTCTGGAAGAACAGGATGTCGCCCATCTTCGGGATCGTGATCCGAAACATCACGATCCCCGCCGGCCCCCAGAAGGTCGCGACCGAGTCCCCCCGCGTCTCGGGGCGCAGCTTGCCGAGGATCCGCAGCGTCGAGTGGTTCTTGAACCGCACCACGTGGCCATGCTCGGGGTCGTCCTCCCAGTCGGCCTCGTGCTGGATCTGGACCCCGGGCACCCGCAGGCGCGTCCACGGTACGAACATCTGCCCGTGGAGCGGCGAGAAGTGCTGGAAGTCCACGCTGTTCTCACCGAACTCGAGCAGGTGCATGTGCACGCTGCCGGCGTCGTAGCGCCCGCGGTAGACCATGCGACCGTCGTCGATGTCGGCGATCGAGGGGATGTCGTAGGGCGGCGGCGCGTCGATCTGGGCTCCGCGGTGGTAGATGAAGATCTGCCCGTAGCGCTCGCGCGTGGCCCAGATCCGATGCCGCGCCCGCGGGAGCTTGTCGGCATAGGGCACGTGGGCGACCGAGCCATCGGGCGCGAGCTGCCACAAGTGGAACGGGCACTCCACGCGGTCTCCCTTGACGCACCCCCCCGCGAGGTTGGCCCCCATGTGCGGACAGAAGGCGCTCATGACCTGCGCCCGACCGTTCTCGCCGCGATACACGATCATCTGCGCGCCGAGGCACTCCCGATAGAGGATCGCCCCGGGACGCAGCTCGTGAGAGCCGGCCACCCGGTACCAACCATCGGGAAACGGCGGCGGATAACTTCGTTCACGGACCGCAGCGGAGGGGCGAGGGGGCTTGGCCATGAGCGACCAGCCTACCGCGTCGGTGTGATGCAGATCGCTTGAACCCGATGAATGTCAATGATTCCAGCCGGTTCGACCGGCTCACACCCGCCTGGGCCAGGGGTCGGTTGGGCGAGGACCTGACGCCCCACCCGCTCCGCTAGCGTCGCTGCCGGGGACCGGCCGGGTTGCGCGAGGCCTTGATCCCCACGTCCTGCTGCTCGGCCGCGAGCAAGAGCAGCCCCTTGAGCGCCTCGTTGCTCTGCAGGTTGTGCAAGAGCCGCCCGAGATCGTTGGCCAGCTTGGGGTCGCCCACGATCTTGCCCAGCGTGCCCTCCTCGCCCTCGACCGCCTCCACGAGCCCGGTGACCGCCTCGGCGATCTGCTCGGTCTGCCCGAGGATGGACTCGAGGTCGCGCACCAGGCTGCCGTCGGGATCATCGAGCAGGTGGGCCACCACGCTCTGGTTCTTCGGGTCGCGCAGATCGGCGAGGAGCGCCTTGAGCGACCGGATGGTGGCCCGCACGTCCGCGAGCAGGGGCTCGAGGTTGCGATCGGTGGTGGCGAGGATCCGGTTGCCGCCGGCCACGAAGCGATCGACCCCGCTGCTGGTGGCCCCGAGCGCGTGCAGGATCATGCCGAAGTCGCGCTTGTACCCGGGGTCGCCCACCAACGCCCCCACCAGCCCTCGCTGCTCGGCGATCGAGCGGCTGAGCTGCTCGAGGTTGATGATGATCCCCGAGATCGCACTCATGGTGCGCTGGTCGCCGAGCTCGGCCACCAGCCCCGAGACGGCGCCGAGCGCCTCGTCGACCTGCTCGATCACCCGCTCGAGGCGCATGCGATAGAGCTCGATGTCCTCGGCCAGCGACGGAGCCGACAGCACGCGATCGTGCTCCGACAGCGGATCGCCGACCCCCTGGGTGATGTTGACGAGCTGGTCGCCCAGCACGGTGTTGGCCGCGATCGAGGCCCGACTGTCCCGGCGGATGAGGGGCAGCCGCTCGGCCTCGATGGTCATGTTCACCCGCACGCGATGGTGCAGGGTATGGAAGCGAGCGCACACGCCATTGGGACCCATCCACAGCACCCGCGGGGCCCGGCGCCGCAGCTCGGTGGTCACACAGACCTCCTGCGCTCCGCAGTCACCGTCGTCCACGCAGCGCAGGTACTGGTGATCGTAGGCCATGGGCTCGAGCTCGGCACACTCGGCCACGGGGGCACAGAACAACCGGCGATCGCAATTGTCGGTGCGGCCCGCCCCGTAGCGCCCCACGTCCTCGGTGAGCGGATCGCAGGAGTAGCGCACGTCGACGTAGCTGACCTGGCTGACCTTGCCGATGGGCACGCCGGCGAGCTGGACCTTGCTGCCCTCGCGCAGGCCCGAGGTGGTCATGAAGTCCGCGTACACCGAGGTCTTCTCGCTGAAGACTCCCCGCGCCTGACCCACGATGAGCAGCACCCCGAACATCACGAGCGCGAGCACGAACACGACGAGCCCCGTTCGTAGCCGCTCCTTCCGTTCGTCGCGCCGCACCCTCGCTCCCCCTGGGCCGGATCCGCCGCCCCCTCGGGTCTACTGCGGATGATACGCACCCGCCCCTCGTCAAGCGAGGCGATGTGACCGCCGGTCGTGGCCGAGTGCCGGGCCGAGCCGCGAATCCGCGCTCTGGTGGGGCAAGGCGCCACGCCATGGGCGGCCTGCCCCACCCCACGGCAGAGCCATGGCTTCGTGATCTCGGGCGCGATGGCCTCGTAAGCGTCGGCACGAGCCCTGCAAGGACTCGGTCGAACCCCCATGCCCTTCTACGTTGCATCTCGACTCCCCCATCCCTCTCCCCAGATCGATCAGGTGCAGCGGCAGGCGTTCGCGCCGCGCACGGTCTGGCTGCTCAACCGCCCCGTGGTCGGACGGTCGATGGCGTTCGTCGACGCCGAGGGGCAGTCGATCGTCACCTCGAGGATCCAGCGGATCCTCGCGGGGAGCAGCTCGGTCTACGTGCAGACCAACAACGCGCTCTACCGGCTGCAGCACGAGCCGCGAAGCATCGACGCGGAAGCGACCGGTAGCTAGCCACACGGCGTGCCGTCGAGCGGCTCGACCACGAAGGTGGGCTTGTCGTCGAGGTGTTCCTCGGTGACGAGCAACTCCACCTGCCCTCCCTCGCCCCAGCACGCTCGAGACAGCTCGGCGTCTGCGGCCATGGTCAGCACCTCCACGTGGTAGCGGCCGGTCTGGGTCAGCTCCACGCGCAGCGTCTGCGGCGAGCCGTCGGCGGGGCAGTCGAAGCCCTCGCCGACGGTCGGGCGCGGGGGGTTGGGCAGGGTACAGGGAGCCGGCGGGGGATTCTTGCACCCGATGCGCGTTGCGTGCAGCTCGACGCGGGTGGCCCCCGCCTGTCCGCAGGCCGCCGTCGCGTCGACCTGTGCCACCACGGTGGGCGCCGCGTTGGGGGGCGCGCCGCCGCTGCTGCTTCCACCGTCCAACGTGGTGGTCCCACCATCGCCGGCACCGTCGTCCCCACAGCCGGCACAGGCCAGCAGGCACAGCAGCACGAGTCCTCCGCAGCCCCGAGAGTCCATGGAGCCGGACGATATCACTCGTGCGCAGGCTCGCGGCCACTGGGGCCAAAACGGTCCCGCGCCCGCCCAGGATGGAATCTCGATCACGCACGGGGCGGCGGCAGGGGCATGGGGTGGTGCCTCGCCGTCGACGCGGGCGCCTGCGTCGGGCAAGCTCTGGGCTCATACCCCACGAGGACCGATGCCCGACTCCACGACCCCCTCGCTCTCCCGACTCCTCCTCGACTCGTGCCGACGTCACGGACGGCTCTGGTCACTCGGCACGGCCCTCGCCGCCATGGTGGTGGTGCTGCCGAGCACCGGCTGCAAGAAGCCCACCTACCCGCAGTGCAAGAAGGACAAGCACTGCAAGGTGGATCTGGGCGAAACGTGCGTGGACGGCTCGTGCCAGAACTGCAAGTCCGACGCCGAGTGCGTGGGCAAGGGCCCCGCCGGCGGACCCGCGTGGGTCTGCCACGAGTTCCGCTGCATGGACCCCGCCGAGGCCGCCGCGGGCGGTGGTGGCGGAGGCTCGGGTGAGATGGGAGCGCCGTGCACCCAGACCTTCGAGTGCGTGGGCGGCCTGGTCTGCACCGCGGGCGCCTGCGCCGGCTGTACCGACGACATCCAGTGCTCGCCGAGCACGTGCAACTTCGACTCCGGCCGCTGCGCGGCCGCGGGACAGTGCCAGACCGACGATCAGTGCCCGATGGACGAGATCTGCGACGGCGGCATGTGCATCTTCGCGGGCGGCGGCACCACCGGTGGTGGGCCCTGCAATCTCGACGCGGTGTACTTCGCGTTCGACAGCGACGCGCTCACCCCCAAGAGCCAGGAAGAGCTGACCGGGGCCGCCAGCTGCATCGCCTCGCAGGGCCAGGAGGTGATCCTCGAGGCTCACGCCGACGGGGTGGGCACCGAGGAGTACAACATCATGCTCACCGAGCGCCGCGGTGGCTCGGTCCGCACGTTCCTCGTCGAGCAGGGCGTGCCGGGCGAGCTGTTGCGGGTGCTCGCCAAGGGCAGCCTCGAGGCCAGCGGCACCAACGAGAGCGAGCGCAGCAAGGACCGCCGCGTGCAGCTCATCTGGCCGTAGATCTGGCCATAGATCTGGCCGCAGGCCCGCTCGACATCCAACCGCCGCCGCAGCACCCCGACCCCCAGCCGGTCGAGGCGCTGCGGCGACTGCGATCGCCTTCGACGCCGCTCCCGATCGAGTCGCCCTGCTGAAGGCGAGAGCAGCGACGGTCGGGGTGTCGAAGACTAGAAGCGCATCATTGAAACTGCGGGGTCGAGCGCGTGGTGCCGTGCCCGCAGGGATGAACGCGCATTCGTGGACGCCCCTTCGAGTGATCGAATCGCCGCCTCGCGGGTCTTCACCGGCGGAGCGACGATCGTGCCCTTCGACGGACAGCCCAGCCCTCTTGCCCTCGTCACCGCGGAGCAGGTCTCGCGCATCGCTCGACGCACCGACCCGGTGCTGCGCAACCTCCAGATCACGCAGTCGTATCACGACCTCGGGATGGCCATCGCCACGCGCCTGGGTCGTCGAGACGCGTGCTGGGCCAGCTTTGCCGTGTGGGCCTCGAGGACCGCCGGCCGCTTCATCCGCGGCGAGTGGCTGCCCGATCCGCTGCGGCACGTGCTCGTGCGCCTGAGCCCGCGACGTGGCCAGCGCATCGACGTGCTCGACCAGCGCATTCGCGACCACCTCGCGGAGGGCAATCGCAAGGTCTACGCCGAGATCGCCCCGCTGTTCGTCGAGCTCTTGCGGCTGCTCGAGCTGCCCGCAGTGGAGCGCCCCGCCGCCCTCGGCCGAGCCCTCGAGGCCTTGCGACCCGGCGCGGTGGAGCAGGGCGGACAGCAGGCCCTCCGCCGGGCCCTGCGCGCGTTCGTCGAGGCCGCCTCGCTGCCGCAAGGGCCCGAGCGCGCCCAGCGGATCCTGCTGGGCAACCTGCTCATCGGATCCCACGAACAGTATCGGCTCCAGGCACAGGTCGCGGGCGCGCTGGACGTGGTGTGCCGGCTCGCGCTCCCGATCGCGGGCCCCCGCGGGGCGTGGCGGCGCGGGGTGTGGCGGCGCCTCGAGGCTCGGCTGCGGCAGCAGGTGACGCTCGCGACGGTGCGGCTCGATCTGCCCGAGCAGAGGGTGTGGGTCGGGCGGGACGTGCCGGCCCTGCCGGATGGCTCGATGTTCCCGGCCGATCTGCAGCGCGTGACCCATCCCGAGCTCCGGGCGGTGCTCGGTCGGTTCGATCGCACCCCCGACACCACCCGGGGCAGCGCGGCGGCGGACTGGGGCGACTATCACGATCGCATGAACTACGTGGTCGACCTGTTCCGCTCGCGACAGCAGCTGCCGTGTCTGTGGCGCACGCCCTTCGATCCACGGCAGGCCGCGGCCATCGTCGCGGGGCATGTGCCGGCGGGGCAGCTGTGAGCACGGCCTAACAGGCGGCCACGTCGAGCACGTAGCTGAGCTGATACTCTCCGGCCCCGTCGAACGGCGAGAACACCCGCAGCGCGTAGTCGCCCGGATCGACGCACGGGCTGTCGAGCTCCTCGACCGAAGTCCCCGGGCTCGCCTCCAGGGTGACGGGCACGCCCCCCTCGGTGGTGAGCATCAGGGCCATGTCGGGCGTGGGCGATCCGGAGAGCAGCGCCAGCACCCGAGCCCGCTGCGGCAGCACCAGGTGGTACCAGTCCTCGTCGAGGGGGCACAGGCGCCGGCCCGACAGCGCCCCCTCGGGCAGGGGCGGGTTGTCCAGCGCCTGCGCGAGGTCGTCGTTGGGCTCGGAGTCGTCGTCCTCGCAGGAGACCACGTTGCACCCGCCCGTCTGGGGCACGCACTGCCGCCCGCCCTGCCCCTCCACCGAGATCACCGCGGCCGCCGAGCATACGAGGCCCACCGCACACTCGCCGTCGGAGCTGCACGCCTTGCCGCATGCGGCCTGCTCGGCCCCGAATTGCAGGCACAGGTCGTCCTGACCGCCGCACTGGGCATCATAGGAGCAGGGCTGGCACGGCCCCGCCCCCGGGCCCCCGGGGTTGGTCACGCGCTTTTCGTGCAACGTGTCGTCGCCGGGGCTCTGGGCGAAGCAGCCGTCGTCGTCGCCCACCGCGATCAGGTAGTGGAGCGACGCGGTCGAGCCCGCGCCCAGCGGGACGGCCGGGTTGGGCAGAGTGACGCGATAGGTGCCGTTGGTCGCGTTGCCGTCCACCAGCATCATGGACACGCTGGTCATCTGCGTGATGGGGACGCTCTCGGTCGACCAGAACACGATCGGCGGAAACGGCAGGCCCACGTCGTCGCCCGCGGTGACGATGAGCTCGGGATCGGCCAGCGTCTCCACGTCGAACGGCGCATGCTGCAGGGTGGGCGGCACGGTGGGACAGTCCTCGCCCGCCCGCTTGAGCCACACCGAGAACCGCTTGATGGTGGGCGGGTTGTCGCCGTCGTCGGCGGCCAGCACCAGCTCGTGGATCCCCGCCGTGGCGCGCTGCTCCGCCGAGGGGCACCAGGTCCACGTCCCCCCGAGCCCGTCGGGGGTGACGGCGAGCGCCGAGCCCTCGATCACCGGCGCTTCCTGACGGAGCTCGAGGGTGGTGTCATCGGGATCCTGCACCGTGATCGACACCTCGGGTACGCACGGACCATCGGCCAAGTCGTGCACCAGCCCCTCGCCGAGCGGCTCGACGAACACGGGCTGGCTGCCCTCGCCGGCCGCACCTCGCACCTCGACCGCCGTGGGCATCCGCCGCTGGTACTCCCCGTCGCTCACCACGAACTCGATCACGTGCTCGCCGAGGTCGTCGGCCAGCGGCGTCCAGGTGAACAGCGCCCGTCCGTCCGGGGTGGGCTGCAGCACGGCACCGTCGCGCAGGGTCGGCAGGGAGTAGGAGGAGAACGAGTACTCGAGCGGATCGCCATCGGGATCGGATCCGACCAGCACGATCACCAGCTCCTCGCCCACCACCGCGACCTGCGGCCCCACCTCGGCCAGGAACGGAGGGCGCCCGGGATCGCCGCAGCCGCCCCCGAGCCACGCGGCCACCAGGGCCGTGATGGTCATGGCGAGCCTCGGTGCCCGGCGGCCCCTCGCCCCCCCTCGCTGCCCCCCGGCCATGCCCTCGCAGTATGGAGCGCCGAGCGGCGGCCGGGCAAGGCGCGCGCGGTCGAGCCGGCCAATGCGGGTATGCTCGAAGCCGATGCGGGTGCTTCGGATGCAACGAGCGACGCTCGCCCTGCTCGCCCTGCTCACCGTGGCCGCGAGCTGTGGCGACGATGCCGCGACCACCGGAAGCGGGACCAGCTCGGACCCGAGCACATCGGCGGGCTCCGTCTCCAGCACCGGCGAGACCCCGACCAGCACGACCACCGCGGACACCACCGCCGACGGCAGCGGTGAGCCCCCCGCCGGGGGCTGGCAGGTGATCGCCCAGCTCGATGCCGAGCTTGGCATGGCCATGAGCGTGTGGGGCAGCAGCGCGGCCGAGGCGATGATCGCGGGCGGTCAGCAGGGCGACGGCGAGAGTCGGGGCTTCGTGCTGCGCCGCGACGGCGACGACTGGACGCCCGATGCCTTGCCCGCGGACACCCCCATGCTCGACTGGATCGGCCAGGCGGGCGACGACGTGTGGACGGTGGGCTTGCTCGGCACCGCGCTGCGGCGGGAGGGCGAGGCCTGGGTCGCGCACGACACCGCGACCACCGTGACCCTGTGGGGCGTGTGGGGAGCCGCGAGCGACGACGTGTGGGCCGTGGGCGGCGATGGGGTCGCCGACCCGCCCACGCTGCTGCACTTCGATGGCGCGAGCTGGTCGCTGGTGCCCCTGCCCACCCTGCCCGACGACGCACACGCACTGTTCAAGGTGTGGGGAGTGGATGCCGAGCACGTGTTCGTGGCGGGAGACGGCGGGGTCCTGCTGCGTCTCGAGGTGGGGGAGTGGGTGGCGGAGGCCCCCGGCTCGATCGCTCCGTTCATCGCGCTGTGGGGCCGGGGATCCAGCGACGGGATGGCCGAGGTGGTCGCGGTGGGCGGACGCTCCAACGCTCGCGTCGCCCGCTTCGATGGTGCGACGTGGCAAGACGTCGTCCTGATGCCGGCGGGGCTCAACGGCGTGTGGCTCGACCCCGACGGCACCGGCACCCTCGTGGGCCGCCTGGGGGGCATCTTCGAGCTGCCCGCGGGATCGCTCGATCCGGTGGCCGTGGAGACGCCGACCAACCTGGTGCTCCACGCGGTGCACGGCTTCGACGACGGCTCGCGCGTGGCCGTGGGCGGGAGCTTCGACAGCGCCCCGCCCTGGGTGGGAATCGTGCTCGAGCACCCCGGCGACGCATCACCTTGAACCCGGGCGGCGGCAGGCCCATGATCGCAGGCATGCGCTTGACTTGCTCTTCGCCCCGCCATGGGGCCTCGGTGCTCCTCGCCCTCGCACTCTGCTCCGCCTCGGCCTGCGGTGACGACGGAACGGCCGAAGGCTCGGCCTCCGGCCCGAGCACCAGCGCCACCGCCTCGGGCACCACCAGCACCGCCGATTCCGATCCCAGCATCTCCACCACCACCGCCGTCGTCGACGACAGCGGCACGAGCACGACCGCCGGGCCAGGTACCTTCGGCACCAGCACCACCGGGGAGCTCGAGCTGTGCAATGGCTGGAACGACGCGCTCGCGACCCCCTCGCTCGAGCTCCAGGGAGCGGGCGGGGAGACGCTGGTCTCGGGCGGCGCGTTCCCCATCGAGTGCGGTGGCCAGGGCAGCTGGATGTTCCCCCTCTACCCCCAGATGGGCGGATGGGAGCTGGCCAGCCCCCTGCTGACGTTCGCCCTGGTCGAGGTGGTGGTGGAGGGCTTCCCGGGACCGTTCGGGAGCTTCTACATCGAGCAGAACTACCTCTACAGCCTCGACTGCGGGGGGTTCGACACCCTCGACGGGGGATTCTCGCACGACTGCATCACGGTGCTGCCCCCCGACGACATCGCCGATCTCGGCACGCTCGACGGTGCCCCGGCCACGATCCACGTGGAGCTGGAGGTGGATGGCGGCGATCCGATCGTGATCGATCTGGTGGACATGACGCTCTCGGCTCCGCCCGAGGTGGTCTCGCAAGAGTGCTTCTACTAGCTCGCCGTCGTCGGGCGGCGTGAGCCCGGTCCGTGCCCCGAGCCCACGGAACGCGCTACCCTGCCGGGCCCGATGACCGCGCGCTTCGACTTCGACCGCCCCTGGCAGGCCCCCTTCGAGCTCGCCCCCGTGACGAGCGACGAGACGCCCATGGTCGCCGAGGCGTATCGCTCGCGCCTGTTCGTGCACACGGTCCACGATGGCGACGTGATCCCGCAGCGCTTTCGCACACACGAGGACGGCCGCCCCACCGTCCCCCTCGACCAGATCGAGCGTGCGCACGTTCGCGAGCGCGACTGGGGGGCCAACCTCGTGGCCGAGAGCCTCGCGATGCGCCTGGGCCTGCCGTGCTACGGCCGCGTCCGCATCGCGCGGGCGCTGCTCGACTTCAACCGCTTCCCCGGCAGCACCCCGCCCGGCAACGACGATCCGCTCGAGCGCCTGTCGATCAACCCACCGTTTTGCAACGCGCTCACGCACCTGCAGAAGATGGACCTGCTCGATGTCTACGATCACATCAGCGATCGGCTCGAGGCCAACTTCCGCGACAAGCTGATCGTGATCGGCGTCCATACCTACGACGAGCGCAACCCGAGCGCCACGTCACGCCCGCACCTGAGCCTCGTGAACATCCCGGCCGGCTACTTGCGCGAGGCACGAATGCCCTACGGCGTGTTCGACCCGATCTACCCCGACGGGCTGGGCGAGAGCACCTGCAGCCGGATCCTGCGCGATCGGATCTCGCTGAACCTGGAGCGGGCGGGCTTTCGCGTGATCAGCAACCACCCCTACTCGCTGCCCGAGGGCAGCATCGAGGTGCGCTCACAGGTCTGGTACTTCTTCTCCTACGCGCGCATGCGGTTCGAAGCGGAGCATCCGGCCACCGTGGACGAGCCCGCCCACGCGCTGGTGTGGCAGATGTTGCTCAACACCAACCTGCGACAGGCGCTACCCGAGTCGCTGCGCGGCCACCTGCATCGCTACCAGCGAGCCGCCCCCGAGCACGAGGGCTTGTTCCGAGAGGCAGCCGCGGCCTACGAGCGCATCCAGCGGTTCATCGTCGAGGCCAACGTGGGCCGCGACTACCGGCGCAATCCAAACCGCCCCAGCTCGCTCGCGCTCGAGGTCCGCAAGGATCTGCTGTGCGAGATGGATGCCACCGGCGAGCACCCGCAGCCGCCGACGCCACGCATGCGCCAGCGAGCCCATGTGATCGCGCGCGTGATCGCGGGGGCGATCCGCACCTATCTCGAGACCGACCGCGAGCTGCAGGAGAGCACCGACGGGGCCTTCAACGGGGGCGACCCCTCCGGTCGCTGACCCCGAGCTCCTGGCGCAAATCCTGCGAACTGGCGCCCAATGGCAAGACCGGCGACCGCCGGTCGTTGGCCGCCTTGCCAGGGCGACCGCGAATATCCCGCATGATTCCAATGGCGTAAGGAAAACCCCGTACCATACACGAAAGGTGATCCACTCTCGCCTGCCCGCTGGCATCCTCGATGTGGGTGGTCGAGGCGATGACTCCGCCGGAACGGCGATCCGACCCACGGCGGAAGCTGTTCGTGTTGGGTGCGATCGCAGTGGGGCTGGGCCTACTCACCCGTCCCAATGCGGTCCACGGTCCACCGCTCTCGTTGACCGCGATCTGGGCGGCGGCGTTGCTCGCCGCGGGGTTGATCCCCGGACCCGAGGGTCGGGTCCATCGGGGCGTTGCGTCGCTGGCCGCCATCACCACGGCCGTCGCGCTCGCCGTATCGGCCCAGACCCCGCTTGGCCTCGATACCACCCTGGCCACCTGGGTCATGATGATCCCCCTCCTCTTCCTCGTGGGCTCGCCGGGCGACCCCGTGCTGGTGTCGATCTCGGTGCTGGCCTCGACCACGGCGATGCTCTGGCTCAGCGGGAGCACTCCCACGCACGACGCGACCGAGACCGCCCGCTGGGTCAGCCAGGCGCTCTTGATCGGGGGCATCTCGGTCGGCGGCAGTGTGCTGCTCCGACGCGAGCGCGAGCAAGATCTGGCTCGCGAGCGCGAGCAGGCCCGGGTGACCCAGGAGCTGGCCACCAGCGAGCAGCTACGCGCACGGGCCGAGGACCTCGCCGCCTCCGGGCGCATGGCCGCCGAGGTGAGCCACGAGATCAACAACCCGCTGACCTACGTGGCCACCAACCTCGAGCTGCTGCGCGAGCTGCTGCCGGTGTCCGAGCGCAGCCCGGAGATCGAAGAGGCGCTCGACCACGCATCCGAGGGAGCCGATCGCATTCGTCAGATCGTGGCCGATCACCTGTCGATGGTGCGACCCATCGATGACGCGCGCGTGGCCTACGTGGACGACGCCGTGCTCGAGGCCATCCGCATGGCGAGCAACGAGATCCGCCACCACGCTCGGCTGCAGACCCGACTGCAGTCGCATGCGGTCGTGGCCAGCACTCCCCGGCGCCTGACCCAGCTGCTGCTGAACCTGCTGACCAACGCGGCGCAGGCCATCGTGGCCGGGCAGGCGGCCAAGCATCGCATCGAGGTGCACACCGAGCTCGAGGGCACCTCCTGGGATCGCCCTGGCGATCCACCACACGAGCCCCCCTCCGAGCCGAGCGACCCGCAGGGCACGGTCATCATCCGGGTCCGCGACACCGGCAGCGGCATCCCGGCCGAGATCCAGGAGCACCTGTTCGAGCCGTTCTTCACCACCAAGGAGCCCGGCAAGGGCACCGGCCTGGGTCTGGCCGTGTGCAAGCGAATCGTCGAGGAGCTCGGCGGCACCATCGGCTTCACCACCGAGCTGGGCGTGGGCACCGAGTTCGTGGTGCGCCTCCCCACCTCCGAGGCCCCCGCCCCCGCCCCCGATCTCACCCCCCTGCCCATCGACCTCGGCCCCGCGCGAATCCTGGTGATCGACGACGACGAGCTGGTCGGCAGCTCGATCGTGCGAGTGCTCCGACGCGAGCACGAGGTGGTCTACGTCGACGGCGGGCACGCTGCACTCGAGCGACTCGCCCACGACAAGCGCTTCGATCTGCTGGTGTGCGACCTGATGATGCCCGACATGACCGGCATGGAGCTGCATGCCCGCGTCGTGGAGCTCGAGCCCTCGCTCGCGCGTCGCTTCGTGTTCATGACCGGCGGGGCGTTCACGGACGACGCCGTCCGCTTCGTCGAGGCGGCCGAGCATCCGGTGCTGACCAAGCCCGTGCGCGCGGCCGAGCTGCGACAGGCGGTGGCCGAGGCGGTCACCCGCGTGCGCGCGGGACGGCAGGTCAAGCTGACGGCAGCCCAGTAGGCGGCAAGCCCAGTCGACCGCAGCATTCCGGACGCATCTGGCGTATCGTCCGTGAATGCGCCCTTGCGTCATGATCTTGGCAACGATGACGAGTGGGTCGATGCTCGCCCTCGCCTGTGCCCGCCCCACGGCATCGGCGACCCCGGGTGAAGGAGCTGCGACCTCCGCCCGCTCCGTCGAGCCGGCGACCGCGGACGACGGGCCGGTGGCAGGCAAGGCGGAGCCCACGACCGAGCCTTCGTGCACGAGCGCGGCGGACTGCCCCGCCACCGAGCCGGGCGAGCCGGGCGAGCCGAGCGAGCCGCCGACGGCGCCGCCCTCGTGCGCTCCGCTCCCCGAGGAGCTGCTCGCCGTCACCGGAACCATCGAGGGCCTGCGCTTCACGATCCCCTCGAACAAGGGGCAGATCGAGCCTTCTTCGTACGCGCGGCTCGACGAGATCGCCGGGGTGTTGATGCGCTACCCCGACGTGCGGCTCGAGGTCCGTGCCCACGAGGACGCCAAGACCGCCGAGAGCCACCGCTACATGGCCATCGATCCGACCCGACGGCAGGCCCAGGCCGTCGTCCGGTACTTCATCGAGCACGGGATCGCAGCAGACCGGCTCGCCGCGCAGGGCTACGGCGAAGAGCGACCGCTCGTTTCCAACGACACCAAGGAAGGCCGGGCACGCAACCGCCGGGTGGAGCTGGTGGTGGTCCCGCCCGAGGGCTGTCCTGCCTCGGACCCCCCGTAATTCGTGCGCGAAGGGTTGTTCGGTCACGCGAGCTTCCCTAGGCTGGATGCCCCCCATCCATGGTCAGCGCTCTCCACGAGTCCACGAGCCCTACGCTCGTCGTAGGAATCGGTGCGTCCGCCGGATGGCTGGATGCCACCCGCAGGGTGCTCGCCAGCCTGCCGCCGAGCTCGGGCATTGCGCTGATCGTGGTCCTCCACCTCGATCCCACGCACGACAGCCAGCTCGCCCAGATCCTCGGCGAGCACTGCATCCTACCAGTGACGCAGGTGACCGAGTCGACCCGCATCGAGGCCGACCACGTCTACGTGATCGCTCCCAACACCTCGCTCACCGTCGAGGATGGCGATCTGCGGCCCGGCCCCCATCCCGACCGCGGCGGCGAGCCCAGAGTCATCGACCTGCTGCTGTCCGCGCTCGCCCGGGCCTACGGACCCCAGGCTGCCGCGGTCATCCTGTCGGGCCTGGGAAGCGACGGTAGCCATGCGCTCGCCCACATCCGGGAGGCCGGCGGCGTGTGCGTGGCACAGGACCCCGAGACGGCGCTGCACGACTCGATGCCCCGAGCGGCCATCGCCACCGGCCACGTCGATGCCATCCTCGCTCCCGAGGCGATCACGCCGTTCCTGCTCACCCAACCCGAGGCCAACCTCGCGCCGTCACGCGGCGAGTCGTCACTGCTCCCGGACCGAAGCGCCACCCGACCACCGGGCTTCGAGCAGATCCTCGGACTGCTCGCGCACCACCATGGCTTCGCCCCGCGCAACTACAAGGAGGGCACCCTGCGTCGACGAGCCTCGCGACGGCTGGGTCGCATGCCGTTCTCGGGGTGGCTGGCCTACGCACACTACCTCGAGGAACACCCCGAGGAGCTCGCCGCGCTCTACCAGGACGTGTTGGTGGGTGTCACTCAGTTCTTTCGCGATCCCCACCAGTGGTCGTACCTCGAGCGCGAGATCGTTCCCCGGCTGATCGCGGAGCACAACGACCCCCACCGCCCGATCCGCGTGTGGACGGCCGGCTGCGCCACCGGCGAGGAGGCCTACAGCCTCGCCATGCTCCTGCTCGAGCGGCTCGACGACAGCGCGAGCATCCCCCGGGTCCAGGTGTTCGCGACCGACGTGAGCCACGAGGCGCTCGCGGTGGCCCGGCGCGGGACGTACCCGGCCAGCATCGTCGACGAGGTCTCGCCCGAGCGCCTGCAGCGGTTCTTCACCGAGCACGGTGAGAGCTATCAGATCACCCGCGAGCTCCGCGACACGGTCACGCTGGCACGGCACGATCTACTCACGGAGCCGCCGTTTTGTCGGCTCGACCTGGTGTGCTGCCGAAACCTCTTCATCTACCTCGAGCCCCATGCGCAGCAGGACTGCATCCAGCGCTTCCACTTCGCGCTCCAGCCCGGCGGCGTGCTGTGGCTGGGCAGCGCCGAGAGCATCAACGGGCAGACCGAGCTGTTCTCCACCCTCGCGCCCAAGTACCGCATGTATCGCCGCGTGGAGCTGCACCGGCGCGGGGCGGCCATGCCCTGGAACGTGCGGCCCTCCCTCTCGAGCAGTCTCTCGGGCCCGCTCATGGCTCGCCCGTCCGCCGGACTCGCGGCCCGCAACGCCACCCGGCTCACCCGCGCCATCGAGCGCTTCCTGCTCGACCGCTACGCCACCGCCTGCGTGGTGATCAACCAAATCGGCCACGTGCTGCACCTGTTCGGCCCGACCACCGACTACCTGTCCCAGCCCCGGGGGGAGGTCCGGCTCGACCTGCTCTCGTGGGTGCCGCCCAGCGTGTACGCCAAGCTCCGTCCCGCGCTCAAGGAGGCCCTCGAGCAGCGCAAGACGGTCATCGTCGGCGGGGCACAGGTCCAGCGAGGCACTCGCAACGTCCGCACCACCTGCACGATCGAGCCGATCTCGATGGTCGCCGAGGGCCTCTACCTGGTGACGTTCCAGGACGACGAGCCTCCGCCGAGCCCCGAGCGTCTCGCGCTGCACCCCGCCTCCGCCGACGTCGACGAGCCGCTGGTACGCCAGCTCACCCAGCAGCTCCAAGAAGCCCAGACCGAGCTACGCAGCGCGCTCGAGGATCTCGACAACGCCAACGAGGAGTACCGAGCCAGCTACGAGGAGCTCGTGTCGCTCAACGAGGAGCTGCAGTCCAGCAACGAGGAGCTCGAGACCACCAAGGAAGAGGCGCAGTCCATCAACGAGGAGCTGCTCACCCTGAACCGCGAGCTCGAGGAGCGCAACACCAGCCTGCACACCGTCAACGCCGACCTCGAGAACCTGCTCGAGGTCACCTCGATCCCCACGATCTTCCTCGATCGCCAGCTGTGCGTGCGTCGCTTCACCCCCGCGGTGCAGCGGGTGATGTGGCTGGTCGCCTCCGACGTGGGGCGCCCCCTCGAGCACATCACGCGGCGAGTCGACGACGAGACCCTGCTCGACGACGCGCTCGAGGTGCTCGAGCAGCTCCTGCCCATCGAGGCCGAGGTTCGCTCCGAGGACGGCCGCTGGTACCTGCGCCGGGTGGTGCCGTTCCGCTCCGGCGACCGCATCGACGGGGTGTGCATGACCTTCTACGACATCACGCCCCAGAAGCTGGCGGCCGAGAAGAGCGAAGAGGCTCGGTACGTGGCCGAGTCGATCGTACGCTCGTCGCGGCTCCCGTTCGTGGTGTTCGACCACGAGCTGACCGTGGTCACCGCCAACGACGTGTTCTGTGATGCGTTTGGGATCCCCAAGGACCAGGCCGAGGGGTGCACGCTCCAGCGGCTGGACGACGGCCGGTGGGACGTTCCTCCGCTGCGCGAGATGTTGCAGCGCCTGCTCCACATCAAGGCCGACGTGCAAGACTACGAGATCGTGCTGGAGCTCGAGCCCCTCGGGCTCCGCCACCTGCACCTCAACGCCAGCCTGATGGAGCGCCGGGGGAGGATGCCCCTGCTGCTGCTGTCGCTCGAGGACGTCACCCCCCTTCGCGAGGCGCAGATCATCGCCCAGCGGAGGGCCGAGGAGCTCGAGCAGGAGCACCGCCGCAAGGACGAGTTCCTCGCCATGCTGGGACACGAGCTGCGCAACCCCCTGGCCGCGCTCGCCAACGGCCTGGCCATCATCGAGCAAGATGGGCTCGATCCGCTGCGCCTGCGCGCCATCCACCCCATGCTGGTGCGGCAGACCACGCGCATGACCGCGATGCTCGACCAGCTCCTGGACATCTCGCGGGTGATCTCGGGCAAGATCGAGCTGCAGCTGGGTACCATCGATCTGGTCGACGTGGTCACCGCCGCGGTGGAAGCCATGCAGCCCATGGTCGACGGCGCCTGCCATCGCCTCGTGACCGACTTCCCGCCGCCCGCCTCCGTGCTGGCGCAGGGGGACATGGTGCGCCTCATCCAGGTGGTGGAGAACTTGCTGTCCAACGCCATCAAGTACACCGAGAACCGGGGCACCATCTGGCTGACGGTGGAGGCCAACGACGATGCCGCGCGCATCCGGGTCAAGGACACCGGCATCGGCATCGATGCCGAGCTGCTGCCGTACGTCTTCGACGTGTTCACCCAGGGCCCCCAGAACCTCGACCGCTCCAAGGGCGGCATGGGCCTGGGACTGCCGCTCGTACGCCTGCTGGTGAGCATGCACGGAGGACGAGTCGAAGCCTCGAGCGCGGGAGCCGGCCAGGGCAGCGAGCTGATCGTCACCCTTCCGCGGCTCGGCTCGGGAGTCCCCTCCCCTGCGTCGACGTCGACGCCATCGACCGGCATCGCGCCGAGACGGCGGGTGCTGGTGATCGACGACGAGAGGGACTCGGCCGACATGCTCGTGGAGCTGCTCCGGCTCCATGGCCACGAGGCGAAGGCGATCTACGACGGCCGAGTCGCCGCGGCCACGGTGGGCGAGTACCACCCCGACGTGGTGCTGCTCGACCTCGGCCTCCCCCACATCGACGGCTATCAGGTGGCCCGGGTGCTGCGGGCGCAGGAGTACGGCACCTCGCACCTGCGGATCGTCGCGCTGACCGGATATCAGCGCGAGCCCGAGCGTCTGCACGAGGCGGGCTTCGACGATCACCTCATCAAGCCGCTCGATCCGAAGAAGCTCGCGGTCATCCTCGATGGTCGCGGTCTGCTGTCGGTCGACCCGGCCGACCCGGCCTGAGCCGGATCACCGAGCGTCCGGGGGCAGTGACGAAGGCCTACCCCGGGCCGCGCGCGCGGCCGCGTGCCGTCCTCCGTTGCGCCCCGAGAAGATCCCGTCGGCCACCGAAAGACCGCTCACGTAGCCATTGGACGCCACCCCCACCGCGGTGCGTCCGGCTGCGTAGAGCCCGTCGATCGAGGCGCCGTCGCGGCCCAGCACCCGCGCCGTCATCACGTCGGTGCGCAGGCCCCCGAGCGAGAGGCACGGCGCGGGATACATCAGCGAGTCGCTGTCGATCGGGATCCCGTAGAACGGACCCTCCTCGATCGGGGCGAGGTACTCGGGCGCCTTGCCCAGCGGGTCGTGGCCGGCCCGCACGCCCTCGTTGTAGGCGCGCACGGTGGCCTCGAGCCCCTCGGGGTCGATCCCGAGCCGCTCCGCCAGCGCACGCAGGGTGGGGGCCGAGCGGCACGTGACCCAGCCGTTGATGATCCCGAACGCACGCTGGTAGAGCTGCAGCGGCTCGCGCTGCACCTGCGCTCGTCCCCGCGCCATGATCCTCGCATCGACGACCACGGTGCCGCGGCCACCGAAGCGCTCCACCAGGTGCTCGCCCACCTTGCCCCCGTAGAGGGTCTCGTTGCAGATGCGCTCCCCGCTGCGCCCCACCAGCACGCCGCTCCACCACGCCTTGGGCGGATCGATGAAGCGCGGCGCGCTGCAGCGGTCCATCTGTCCCAGCACGCCGCCCGCCGCCTGCCCCATGCGGATCCCGGTGCCATCGTCGCCCGCCGTACCCAGCCGCAGGCTGCAGCGCGCGTACCCTGGCGCGTTGGCCTTCATCAGCGTCGAGTCGAACACGTAGCCGCCCATCGCCAGCACCACTCCCCCTCGCGCATGCACGAAGCGGCGCCGCCCCGCGCGCTCGAGCGTCCGCAGCGAGCCCTGAGCCACTTCGCCGACCGCGTGGCTCATGCCGCCGCCGTACTGCACGAACCCCTGCATGGCATGACCCGCCCCCCACAGCCAGCGCGGCAGCTCGATCAGCACCAGCCCGATCACGGCTCCGCTTGCGTCCACCACCAGCCGCTCCGCGCGGGCGTAGGGCCGCAGCTCCACCCCCAGCTCGAGCGCCCGGCCGCGCAGGGCGGAGGTCACCAGGTGTCCCGTGAGCCCGCGGCCCAGCGGGCGATGCCCGCGAGGCGCCGGGGTGGCAGCGTCGCAGTAGGGCGGGCACAGCTCGTTGCCCGAGAAGTACAGCGTGCAGTCCTCGGGGGGCAGCGCGGTCTTGACCACCTTGCCGCTGCGTGGAAACGGGCAGCCCATCGCACGCAGCCACTCGAAGTTCTCCACGCTCGTCTCGCAGAACGCCCGCAGCACCTCGTCGCTCACCACCCCGTCGGCCTCGAGGCTCAGGTAGTCGAACATGTTCTGCGCAGAGTCCTCGTAACCGAAGCACCGCTGCAGATCGGTCCCCCCACCGAAGTACACCGCCCCCGCGCTCTTGCCCGTGGCTCCCCCGCCACCGAAGCGATCCGCCAGCAGCACCGCGGCCCCCTGGCTGCGGGCCTCGATGGCCGCACTGCCGCCCGCTCCTCCCAGGCCCACCACCACCACGTCGGTGTGCAGATCCCAGCCGCGGCGTCCTCCCGCGTCGATCACCCCCTGCTCGTCGCCCCGCAGCGGCTCGTGCTCGCTCGTGCTCGTCATCGTGTGGACAGCCTCTGTCGCCGGTCTACAACTTTCCGGCGGGGCGATGCACCATGCGGGGCAGTGAGCTTCGTCCACAGCGTCGTCACGGGGGCCACCGGCCAAGTGGGGCTCGAGCTGTGCCGAGGGCTGCGAGCCGCGGGCAAGTCGGTGCGAGCGGTCGTGCTGCCCGGCGATCCGGCCCTGGCTCGGCTGCGCGAGCTCGGGGTCGAGCCGTTCGAAGCCGACGTCCGCGACGCGCCCGCGCTGCGGCGTGCGCTGCAGGGTGCAACCCACCTCTATCACCTCGCGGCCATCGTCAGCACCACCGCGCGTCACGACCTGCGCATGTGGCAGGTCAACGTGGAAGGCGCCCGCAATGCCGCCCGCGCGGCGCGAGAGCTCGGCATCGGGCGCATGGTGTACTTCTCGTCGATCGTCGTGTTCGACCCCGAGCCGCTGCACGAGCCGCTTCACGAGGGGCGCCCGCGCATGGCCGTGGCCGCGGGCTCGCCCTACGTGCGCTCCAAGATCGCGGGCGAGGAGGTCGTGCGGGAGCAGGTCGAGCAGGGCCTCGATGCGGTCGTCGTGCACCCAACCGTCGTGATCGGCCCCAACGAGACCCATCACGTGGGCGTGGTCCAGACCCTCTTGTTCAACTACTTCGCAGGTCGACTGCCCGCCGTGTTCGCGGGGGGCTTCGACGCGGTCGCAGCAGGCGACGTGGTCGACGGAGCGATGGCCGCGGCCGAGCGCGGCCGCCCTGGCGAGAGCTACATCCTCGGCGGCGAGCAGCACACGATCCTGGGGCTGCTGCGCCGCGCGCAGGCGCTGTGTGGAGCCCGGGTCCCGCGGGTGGCGATCCCCCTGCCCCTGGCGCGGGCCGGACTGCCGCTGGTCGACGCTGTGGCCCGGATCACACGGATGCGTCCCGCCTTCACCCCCGAGGATCTCCGCCAGCTCGACGGCAATCCTCACATCGACACCTCCAAGGCCCGCCGGGAGCTCGGATACCGCCCCGACGGTCTCGATCGGGCGCTGGCCATGGTCCACGAGGAGTGGCTGCGCCGCGCCCGTTGTGGGTAGACACTCGGCCACAACGCTCATGGGCTACATCTTCGACGTCGACGTCCTCCACCGGACCGCCACCGATGCGCTGGGTCAGCCGATCGATCGCATGATCGAGCAGATCGCCGCGGACCTGCACGAGATCTACCCGGGTCACATCGACCGGAACCCACCCTGGGTGCTCAACAATGCGGGCGGGGCCATGGGGGCGTTCGCGCTGCTGCACGCCTCGATCACCGAGTACCTCATCGTGTTCGGCACCCCCATCGGCACCGAGGGGCACTCGGGGCGGCACCTCGCGACCGACTACTTCATCATCCTCGAGGGCGAGCAGTGGGCATTCACGCCGGGCAGCACCGCGCGCGAGGTCTACAAGCCCGGCGACATGCACGTGCTCCCGGCCGGCTCGGTGCAGGGCTACCGCATTCCCGAGAGCGGCTGGGCGCTCGAGTACGCGCGCGGGTTCATCCCCTCGATGATGCCGTTCGGCCTGGCCGACGTGCTCAGCAGCACGCTCGACTTCCCGAGCTTCGGCAAGACGCTGGGGATCTACACCAAGGCCGTGGTGGGCCAGCTGCTCAAGGGGAAGATCTGAGCGCGTCCTTCAGGTGGTGTCGGGCATCCACCGGCCGCACCAGCGCGTTGGCCACCAGCGCCACCACGAGCAGCCCCGCCATCACCAGCATCGTGCTGTTGTAGAGCGTCGCCGACGGGTCCACCGTGCCCTCGGGCATCAGCTCCATCAGCTTGGCGATGGTCACCGTCTTGGCCTCCACCAGCGCATCGAGGCGATCGAGCCCCGCCCCGAACTTGGCCTCGAACGCAGCCGGGTCCACCCTGGACGCCAGCTCGTCGAGCGCGTCGCGCAAGGCGCTGGCCCGCAGCGAGGTGATGAGCACCGGCCCCAGCACCCCGGCGATGCTCCATGCGGTCAGGATCCTCCCGTGGATCCCCCCCACGAACTTGGTCCCGAACACGTCGGCCAGGTAGGCGGGGATCGTGGCAAAGCCCCCGCCGTACATGGTGAAGATGATCATCGTGACCGCATAGAAGACCACCAGCCACACCACGGCCGGCGAGGCGCTGACCTGCTGCGCGGTGTAGGGGATCGACAGGTAGAGCGCGGTGCCAAGCACGAAGAACACGGTGTAGGTGGTCTTGCGACCGATCACGTCCGACAGGCTCGCCCAACAAAAGCGCCCCGCCATGTTGAACACGCTGATCATGAGCACGTAGGTGGCCGCGAAGCCGCCGTCGACCACATCGGGCAGGGTCGTCCCGAAGATCTCGGTCATCATGGTCTTGGCCACCCCCAGCACCCCGATGCCCGCCGTCACGTTGAAGCACAGCACCACCCACAGCAGATAGAACTGCGGGGTGGCCAGCGCGCGATCGATGTCGACGTGGTGCCGGGTGATCATCTTGCGCGAGGCCTGCCCCTCGGTCGGCGGAGTCCAGCCCGCCGGGGTCCAGCCCTCGGGCGGCACGCGATAGGAGAATGCGGCCGCGATCATCACCACGAAGTACACGACGCCCAGCGTCACGAAGGTGGCCGCCACTCCGGTACTGCCGGTGCCGACCACGTAGACCCCTTCGGGTCCGGGGTGCACCATCGAGGCGGCCTCGCTGCTCCCCACGATCACCACTTCGCGTAGCTGCCCCGCCACCTCGGCCAGGCGTCGACCGCCCTCGTTGCGCAGCACCACGTCGCTGGCTGCTCCGAGGTACTCCGGGGCGCGGTAGTAGAGCGACAGCAGCCATTCCTGGACCGGCGCTGCGATCATCGCCCCGCCGCCGAAGCCCATGATCGCCATGCCCGTGGCCATGCCACGCCGATCGGGGAACCAGCGGATGAGCGTGCTGACCGGCGAGACGTAGCCCAGGCCCAGCCCCGCCCCGCCGAGCACGCCGTAGCCGAGGTAGAGCAGCGGCAGCTGGTGCAGCGCGATCCCCAGCGCGCCCACGAAGAAGCCCCCGCCCCACAGACACGCCGCCGTCACCCCCACCATCCGCGGACCCACGCGCTCGAGCCAGCGCCCCGCCACCGCGGCCGACAAGCCCAGGAACACGATCGCCACCGAGAAGACCCACACCACCGACGACAGCTCCCAGTCGGAGGCGGCGCCCGCCACCACCCCACGCACCCGCGTCAGCGGGGTGTTGAAGATGCTCCACGCGTAGACCGAGCCGATGCACAGGTGGATCGAGATCGAGGCCGGCGGCACGCGCCAGCGGTTGTAGTCGGGGGGCGCGACGATGCGCTCCTTCTTCAAGGCGTCGAGCAAGCCGGCCATGGGTGGGCCATGATCCCCGACGCGGGCCCGGCTTGTCGAACACCGCCGATCCCGTCCCTCGCTTCCGGCCTCACGACCGGCCCCTCAGGAGCCCGTGGCGGCTGCCGTCTCGAGCGAGAAGATCGCCCCGCGAAGCTGGATGAGCCGGCGCAGCAGCGGATCATCGCCGCGCAGCAGGGCCGACACGGTGATCTGCGCCTCCTCGATCATCACCTGCACCACGCACGGGGGCAGGCCCAGGCGCGCCCCCAGGGTCTCGATGCGGGTCCGAGCGGTGCGACGCAGGCCCTCGAAGCTCGCGAGCATGGCGACCAGCCACAGCAGCCGTCGCGCCTCGAGGCTGGCCGGCGCGGTGAGCCGCGATCCGAGGTCCTCGAACCGCCAGTGCCCAACGTCCACGTCGAGCAGGTACTGCTGCACTGCCATCGGCATCGCGTGGCGCGTGAGCCACATTCGCAGCCCCTGCGCCTCGCCGCGCACGAAGTCGTCGCCCGCCGCAACCACCTTGGCGGCCACGAGCAGCTCGAGCAAGTCGCGGAGGCTCAGCTCGGCCCCCAGCGAGTGCCGCGAGTGCTCCTTGGCGCTGACCTCCGCCGCCCGCAGGGTGTCCAGGTCGAGGTCGGCCATGAACCTACGCGTGGACTCGATGATCGACATCGCCATCCCAAACCCCAGACCTCAGGATATCAGGGTCCGTCGACTACAGTGCAGGGTTCGTCATGACTTCGTATGATGGCGGGACCCGCGATGACCACATCCGACGAAGTGTCCCGCTCTGAAACACCTGGTGCCTTCGCGACCGCGGACCGACCGCGCTCGTTGCCCCTCGCGCAGCGGTCCGCAATGGTGGCGGGCATCCCCAAGACGGTACTCCACCTTCACATCGAGGGATCGCTCGAGCCCGAGCTGGCCTTCGTGCTGGCCGAGCGCAATTCCATGGCCCCCGGCTCTCAGGGCTTTCCTTACGAGTCACTGGATCAGCTCCGTGCGGCCTACCGCTTCGCCGATCTCGGTGCGTTCCTCGACGTGTACTACGCGGTGGCGGGCGTGCTGCGTACGGAGGACGACTTCCATGCGTTGGCCGAGGCCTATGGGCGGCGCTTGCAGGCCGAGGGCGTGCGCTGGGCCGAGGTGTTCTTCGACCCGCAGACCCACACCAGCCGAGGGATCCCGTTCGACACGGTGGTGCGCGGGTTGCAGCGCGGCTTCGCCTCGGCGCATGCCGCCGGGATCCACGTGGCGCTCGTGCTGTGCTTCTTGCGCGACGCTCCGGTTGGCGAGCCTGCCGAGCTCCAGGCGGCCTCGTCCGCCGACGGCTTCGCCTCGATGGACCAGGCCACCGCATGGGCGACTCTGGGACAGCTGCTCCAGCACCGTGCCACCGATGGAGCCAAGGTGCCGAACGTACCGATCATCGGGATCGGGCTCGACTCGTACGAGAAGCCGTATCCCCCCGAGCTGTTCACCGATGTGTTCGAGCACGCGCGAGCCCGAGGACTCGCGGCCACGGCCCACGCCGGCGAGGAAGGACCGCCGCAGTTCGTCTGGACCTCGATTCGAGAGCTGAAGGTCAGCCGCATCGATCACGGCGTGCGTAGCACCGAGGATCCCGAGCTCATGGCCTTCTTGGCCCAGGAGCACGACACCCCGGAGATCGTGGCCGCCTACGGTCGGCCGCACCGCATCCCGCTGACGGTATGCCCGCGGTCCAACTACATGCTCAAGGTGTTTCCCGATCCCACCCGATCGAACCTGCTCGAGCTGCTCGATGCCGGCGTGCTGGCCTGCATCCACTCCGACGATCCCGCCTACTTCGGCGGCTATGCGAGCGACAACTACCTCGCGGTGATCGACTGGCTCGATCCATCGTGGGCGCAGCTACGGCAGCTCGCGCGCAACGGCGTGCTCGCAGCGTGGGGAACCGACGCCGCCAAGCAGCCGTTGCTCGACGACGTCGACGCCTGGTTCTCGCGCTGGATGCCCTGACGAGCGACTCAGGGGCTGCTGCGGCGGTTCGAAGAGATCCCTGCGAGCGGGTCCTTGGTGTCGCTGTCGAAGACGAGCGCGGGCCGGGTACGCGTGGGCTTGGTGGTCGTGGTGTCGTCAGTGGGCTTGGGCTTGGGCTTGGAGCGCGAGCCGGGGCGCTGCTTGGGCTGCTTGCCGCGCGCCTTCTCGTTGGTGTCGAGCTTGGCCTGAACCGCCTCGAGCTGCTTCTCGAGCGCCTCCTCGGCGGTGGCATCGCCCTTGGCCGCGGCGAGCTGCGCCTCGAGTGCCTTGCGATCCGCCTCGAGCTCGGCCTGCTCCGCCTCGAGCGCCGTGAGCCGATCGGCCACCGCCTCGATGGCGCGCACCTGCTCGGCCGCAGCCTGCTGGCGCCACGTCTGCTCGCGATCCGCTCGCGCTTGGCCCTGCCAGATCATCGCGCCCGTACCGAGCAAACCCAGCAGCAGCGCGGGCACCACCGCCAGGGGCCAGCGCGGCCGCGCCTGGCGCTCGCTCATGCGCACCTGGTGCTGCAGCCACATCTGCTCTTGCTGCAAGCGGGCGTCGTGCTCGGCACGCGCACGCGCCTCGGCCTCCATGATCCGCAGGCGATCCTCGCGCTCGCGCTCGCGCCGAGCCTCGCGCTCGGCCTCGAGGCGCGCGGCTTGCTCGGCTGCGGCGTGCTCGGCCTGCTCGCGCAGCCGCTGCTCTTCGCGCTCACGGGCCACACGCTCGGCTTCGGCGGCCTGCAATCGCGCCTGCTCCTCGAGCCGAACTCGTTCGGCCTCGAGCTCGTGCAACTCGGACAACGCGATCAAACCGGAGCTATCGGACTTCCTCATGACGCCCCGTTTGCACGCACGGGATCGCGATCGGTTCCAGCCGGTGAGCAACTCCTTGCACGGTGATGCGATTGAAACGATCCCCTGTCCTCGTGCGTAGTGGGTCTTCTGGCCACGTCCGGGACCTCCCCACACGAGGCTCGTCGGACCACGGCAGCGGGCTGCTACGATGCGGCTCGCATGAAGATCTTGGTCACCGGAGGTGCAGGCTACATCGGCAGCGTGACCGTCGAGCAGCTCGTGACATCGGGCGCCGAGGTGGTGGTGCTCGATGATCTCTCGCTCGGTCATCGGGCAGCGGTGCATCCGTTGGCCCGGCTCGAGGTGGGTACGCTGGCCGATCGCTCGACGGTGGACGAGGTGCTCGCCCGGCATCGCCCCGATGCCGTGATGCACTTTGCCGCCCGCTCGCAGGTGGGAGAGTCGATGCGGGCGCCGTTTCGCTACGTGGGCGACAACGTCACGCAGGGACTCACCCTGATCGAGAGCATGGTCGAGCACGGGGTGATGCGCTTCATCCTGTCGTCGACGGCCGCGCTGTTCGGCGAGCCCACCAAGATCCCCATCGACGAGGACGAGCGCATCGTACCGGGGAGCCCCTACGGGGAATCCAAGCACATGCTCGAGCGCATCCTGGAGTGGACGTCACGGATCCATGGCATGCGCCATGCCACGCTGCGCTACTTCAATGCCGCGGGCGCCAGCGAGGAGCGCGGCGAGCACCACGATCCGGAGACGCACCTCATTCCCCTGGTGCTGCAGGTGGCGCTGGGCAAGCGCGAGGTGATCACCGTGTTCGGCGACGACTACCCCACGCGCGACGGGACCTGCATCCGCGACTACATCCACATCATCGACCTGGCCCAGGCCCACATCCTCGCGCTGCGAGCGCTCGACGAGGGCAACCGGATCTACAACCTCGGCAACGGGCAGGGGTTCTCGGTGATGGAGGTGATCGAGACGGCGCGGGCGGTGACCGGGCACGCGATTCCCCACGTGCTGGGAGCGCGCCGGCCGGGAGACCCGGCGGCGCTGACGGCCGACAGCCGCAAGATCAAGGCCGAGCTCGGGTGGGAGCCGCGGTTTCCCGAGCTGCGGGCGATCGTGGACAGCGCCTGGCGGTGGCACCAGAAGCACCCGCAGGGGTATGCGGAGTAGCGAGCCGCCCGAAGACCCCACGATGAAAACGAGGTGGTCTCTTCCGTCGTGACGCGGCATGGTAGCCACGCCCATGCAGCACGTCGTCACCCGCCCCACCCCGCCGTTCTCGTCCGCCGACGGGCGCCTGACCGTGCATCAGGTGCCCGCGTGGGTCGACAACCTGATCTGGTTGATCGTGTGCAACGAGACCGGGGAGACGGCCGTCGTCGACGGACCCGAGGCGGGCCCGGTGCTCGACTACTGTGCCGCCCACGGGCTGCGGCTGACGACGATCCTCAACACCCACACCCACGGCGACCACATCGGCATCAATCACGATCTGCAGCGGCGCGGCAAGCTCGAGGGGCTGGTGGTCGTGGGCCCGAGCCGGCGTGCCGCCGACGTGCCGGGCCTGACCCGCGGGGTCGACGACGGCGACACCGCTCGGGTCGGCGCGGTGGAGGGTCGCGTGATGCTCACCGAGGGCCACATCGACGGGCACGTGTCGTACGTGTTCGGCGACCTGCTGCTGTGCGGTGACACCCTGTTCGCGGGCGGATGTGGGCGGCTGTTCGACGGTCCCCCCGCCAAGATGCACGACAGTCTGCGGCGCCTGGCTGCGCTGCCCGAGCCCACCCGGGTGTGCTGCGCCCACGAGTACACACAGGACAACCTGCGCTTTGCGTGGTCGCTCGAGCCGGGCAACGAGGCGCTGGCCGAGCGGATCCGCGACGCATGGGCTCTGCGGGCCGAGGGTGGCTGCACCGTACCCTCGACGATCGGGCTCGAGCGCGCGACCAATCCGTTCCTGCGAGGGAATGCACCGGAGCTGCTCGCCTCGCTGCGAGCCGCCGTGCCCGGCGTCCCGCTCGACGAGCCAGTCGAGGTGTTCGCGGCCACGCGCCGGCTCAAGGACCTCGGCGACTACAAGCAGCGTGGCGACGAGGGCCTGCCGCTCTCGTGACCGCCTTCGCACTGGGGTGAGGAGCCACGGATTCTACGGAGCGTAGTCCTCGTCATCGTCGCCCATTGCAGGCGGAAAGCGGGCGCCGCCACCCGGTCCTACCGGGGGAGGCGCGAAGGCCGATCACGACGTACCCTTGGCGGCGACATGAGCAGCTCTGGGGCGTCCGCACGCCGACGTGGCATCACCATCGTGACCTTCGCCTACCTCTCCGCCGCGCTGGCGGCATGGGCCGTGGTGCAGCTGCTGCCCGCGAGCTGGCATCCGCTCACGGTGGTGGCCATCGCCGACGTGGTCGCGACCTTGGTGGTGTTC
This sequence comes from Paraliomyxa miuraensis, assembly GCF_026337845.1. Classification (GTDB taxonomy): domain Bacteria; phylum Myxococcota_A; class Polyangia; order Nannocystales; family Nannocystaceae; genus Paraliomyxa; species Paraliomyxa miuraensis. Next base: position 244,040 of record NZ_JAOVZF010000148.1, read on the forward strand.
GGGTGGAGCGTCGCCCACGACAACAGCAGCATGTACGACCCCTACTGGAGCGTGGCCCCGCTGCTCATCGGTCCCTGGCTGGCCCTGCGCCCCGAGGCCGCCAGCGCGGTGGGCCTGCGCCAGCTCCTGGTGCTCGCGATCCTGTTCGCCTGGGGCCTGCGGCTGACCTTCAACTGGCTGCGAGGCTGGCAGGGCATGCGCCATGAGGACTGGCGCTATGCGGATCTGCGCAGGAGCACGGGGCGCCTCTACTGGCTGGTGAGCCTGCTCGGCCTGCACCTGATGCCCACCGCGATGGTGCTGGGCGGGTGCCTGTCCCTTTGGCCCGCGCTCGTGCTCGGCTCCGCGCCGCTCGGCTGGCTCGACGGCCTCGCGGTGCTGCTCGGCGTGGGCGCCGTGGCCTGTGAGACGGCCGCCGACCGGCAGCTGCACGAATTCCGCCGCCGCCGGCCTCCCCCGGGCACCATCCTCTCCGAGGGCCTTTGGGGCTGGTCGCGGCACCCCAACTACTTCGGCGAGATCATCCTTTGGTGGAGCATGTTCGCGTTTGGCCTCGCCGCGGCTCCCGGCACGTGGTGGCCGGTGACCGGGCCCGTGGCGATCACGCTGCTGTTCGTCTTCATCAGCATCCCGCTCATCGAGCGGCGCATGCGAGCCCGACGCTCGGGCTGGGACGCCCACTGCCGCCGCGTATCGGTGCTCGTGCCGTGGCCGCCGCGCGCGCGCCGTTGACACTGCGGCGCGGGCCCGGCTAGCGTGCTCGAGCGTGAGGACGAAGGGGCACCCGACCACCACGCGAGCCACCGTGGCGGCGATGTGGCTGATGCTCGGCTGTCGACCCACGGCGTCGACCGATCCCAGCGGTTCGTCCGAGGATCCGGAGCCCGCGACCACCGCGACCGCCCATGTGGGCAGCTCGTCCGCCTCGTCGTCGAGCGAGAGGCCCACCGAGCCCACCGAGGGTGCGCCCGACCGCGAGCCCGACTCGTTGCCCGACACCTGCACCATCGAGCTCGAGCTCGTCGAGCCCACCGGAGCGAGCGGCAAGGGCAAGTCCGACGTCAGCAACGCCGAGGCCAAGGACGACGCGTGGGCGCAGGCCTGCGCCGCCCTCCAGCACAGCCACGGGGTCGACTGCCACGATGCCGACCGCGTGGGCACGATCAAGGAGGCCTCGCAGAGCATCCAGGCCCGGCGTGGCGACGGCCGGCACCAGAACAGCTTCCGCTACGAGGTCGAGCTCGGGCTGCGTCGGCGAGCCAAGGGTTTTGGCGACGCGCCCGGTGATCGGCAGGAGGCCTGCCGCCGCGCCAAGGATCACGCGTGCCAGGAGCTGGTCGGGAGCCCTTGCCCCGCGACCGGCCTGCGGGTGCTCTCGGTCGATGGGCGCCCCCCGAGCGCGGCCGCCGTGGAGCCGCGGCCGACCACCGTGGCTCCTCGACCCACCATTTGAGCGGCCATCGACGTGGGGCCCATTGGCATGGAGCCCGGCTCTGCTATGGTCGCGCCGCCATGCGAATCGCCCCTGCGCTCGCCATCCTCGTCCTCGGCTGCTCGCTCGGCTGCACCGGCAAGCGGGCCCCTCAGGCCAACGACGGCAAGTCCGTCGCGCAGCCCGCCCAGCCCGCGGAGGGTCCTGCCACGCCCAGCCCTGCGCTGACCGATCCCTCGCTTGCCACCAAGCAAGCGCCCGAGGAGTACAAGGTCGCGCTCGAGACCAGCAAGGGCGACGTCATCATCGCGGTGCACCGCAGCTGGGCCCCGCAGGGCGCCGATCGCTTCTACAACCTGGTGGAGATCGGGTTCTTCGACGAGGTCAAGTTCTTCCGCGCCATCGACGGCTTCATGGTCCAGTTCGGCATGAACGGCGACCCGACCGTCACCCAGGCCTGGAACGCCTACCCGATCCAGGACGACCCCGTGAAGGAGTCGAACAAGCGCGGGTACGTGACGTTCGCCAAGAAGAACAACCCCAACTCGCGCACCACCCAGGTGTTCGTCAACTACAAGGACAACGCGATGCTCGACGGCATGGGCTTTGCGCCGTTCGGCGAGGTGGTGCAGGGCATGGAGGTCCTCGACGGTCTCTACAAGGACTACGGCGAGGGCCCTCCCAAGGGCACCGGCCCCAACCAGATGTTGATCGAGCGCGAGGGCAACACGTACCTCGAGCGCGAGTACCCCAAGCTCGATGGGGTGAAGAAGGCCACCATCGTCGAGGGGTAGCGTGAGGCTCGCTTCGCGGCTGCTCGTCCTCGGTGCGCTCGCGCCAGCGCTCGGCGGCTGTCCCCAGCCGTCCGCGCGACCCGATCGGCCCAGCGCGCAGGACGAGACGGAGATCCGCGCGGTGCTCGAGCGCCAGAAGGACGCGTGGAACCGCGGTGACATCCACGCGTTCATGGCCGGCTACCACCGCATGCCCGACATCGTGTTCACCTCGGGCGGCAACGTCCGGCGCGGATGGGACCAGACGCTCGCGGCCTACGAGAAGAAGTACGTGGCCGGCAACGCGATGGGGCACCTGGAATTCCGCGACGTGACGCTGCAGCCGGTGGGCGCCGACGGTGCAGTGGCGCTGGGAACCTGGGAGCTGACCGAGACTCCGCAAGCCGCCAAGGGCGTGTTCTCGCTGGTGTTCGCGCGGGTCGGGGGGCAGTGGGGGATCGTGCACGACCACAGCTCGGCGGCGGGGTCGTAGGGCTGGACCCTCCAGTTCCCGAACGAGCGCCATCGGTCGTGACTTCGGGGCACTCCCAGCCCAGCCTTGTCCACGGCCGCTCATCGCGCGACGATGGTGGCATGGTCTCATCCTTCTTTCGCTCGTCGTTCGCCCGTGCCCTTGCCCTGCTGCTTGCCCTCCCCCTCGCCTGTGGCGACGACGACGGAGAGGCCAGCGAGAACGAGTCCGTCGAGCACGACAACGGCTGGGCCACCCGGGGCATGAGCGACAGTGCCACCAGCACCTCCACCACCGAGACGAGCACGACCGCCTCGACCTCCGGCTCCGACTCCACCGCGGCCGCATCCTCCACCGCGGCCGAGGGCAGCACCGGCCCAGGCGAGCCGGTGCCATGCACCGAAGAGCTCACCTGCAACCCGGGAATGATCTGCGTGCTGCCCTGCTGCGGCGGGCCTGCCCCCGGCTGCTACTCGGTGGAAGCCGGGCGGACCTGCTTCCCCGGAGACACCCCCATCGAGGATGGCTCCTGCTGTCGCAACGATCCCGATCCGGCGGCCTGCATGATGATGCAGTGGTGCTTTCCTGGCCCGTGCACGGCAGATCCTCCGTTCTGCACGCCGAGGGACACGATCACCTGCAACGGCACGTCGTGCGATGCCCCCGATGGCTGCTACGGCCAGCTCACCAACGACCAGCTGCAGTGCAGCTGCAAGTAGGCCGCTTCGCGCGGCTACATGTCCACTTCGTGCACCCGAAACCCGGTCACGTCGTGCGCTCGATCGAGCGCGCCCTGCAAGAAGCCCTTGTCGCGCTGCGCGACGGCCACCAGGCGCACGTTGGGATCGTCGGGCACGCCCTCGAACCCCACCGCCCGCGCCTCGGCCGGCGTCATCACCTGCGCTCCGGTCTCCTCGAGGAGCTCCGCGCTGAGGAAGTCGTCGCCGCTGCGGGCGGCCGCGAGGTGGACCTCGAAGACGATGATCATCCGCCACAGCATCGCGCCCCCGGACCCCGACCACAAGCGGCCCCGTCCGCTCGAATTTGCTAGGCTGAGCGGCGATGCTGATCGCGTGTCCCGAGTGTGCACACGAGGTCTCCGACCGCGCGGCGGCCTGCCCCAAGTGCGGCTTCCCGATCGCCGAGCACGTGGCCGAGCAGCGGGCGAGCGAAGCGGCCGAGCACGAACGCACGACCCGCCGGCGCACCGACGCGCACACCGACTGCGCTCCCTGCCAGGGACGCGGCTTCGTGATGTTCGAGTGGACCGATGACGACGGCACCAGCAAGCAAGGCTTCGACTGGTGCGTGCGCTGCAAGGAGACCGGACGCCTGCCGGTGGTGCACAGCGCGGCCGGCTACTTCGCGGTGGCCATCGAACACGTCGAGGCCTTCATCGGCGGGGAGATCGGCTCGGACTCGCCCCATGTGACCTCGCTGGGTCCCGATGCCCCGCCGCCGCCGAGCTATCCCGCGGCTGGGCCCGCGGCTGGGCCCGCGGCTGGGCCCGCGGCTGGGCCCGCGGCTGGGCCCGCGGCCGGGCCTCCCGCTGAGCCTCCCGCGGGGCCATCCTCGGAACCACCCGCGGGCGGTGGCTCGAGCCAGTCGTAGCGCTCGACCACTCGCATCTGCCCCTCGGGGAAGTCCACCGTCTGCTCCCGCCGGATCGGCAGGCCCCCGGGATCAGTCCAGAGCGTCGCTCGCCCCGACGGCTGCCCGGACACGATCAACCCAAAGCCCAGACCCTCGCCGTCCACCCAAACATGGTCGACCGTCTGGACCCACTCGTCGACGCCACCCTCTGCATGATCGGGCCCCGCTCCCGCAACCAAGCGAGCCACGTTGTGCAACACGCCCATTCGGGTCCAGCCGATCACCAACGCCCCCTCGAGCTCGACCGGACGCGACAGGTGGAGGGCGGGCGCCTCCCGCGGGCCGGCGTGTAAGCGATCTCCTTCGGTCCACAGCCGAACGTCGTGTTCGACGTCACCGAAGCGACCCACGACGGAGAGCTCGACGTCTGCTCCGATCGAGACCTCGCCCGTCATGTCGGCCTCGAAGGCCCCCTCCGATGTCACATGGAAGCGAAGCCGCCACGGTGGACGAAGGAGCCGCTGCTCTAGCTCCAGGAACGCCGTTTCTGGAGCCTCGAGGGGCGCTTCGGGCGCGGCCGAGGCGGGTGGCGCCGAGATCGCCGTGGGTGGCTCGGGTGGGCGTGCGCACCCCCAAGCCAGAATCCACGCTGATCCGATCACGGCACCAGGAACGCTTGGTCTCGGCACGAGACCAGTCGTACCACGGACCACGAGGGACCAGAACGAAGGGCCATCGGGAGTCGCCCTCGGGATGATATCGTGTCATCCGACGCACGGGCCCGCGACGCTCCCTTCGGCAACTCGATCACCTAGACCCATCTCGCCCCCGAGCGCGTCCCTCCTTGCGCCTGCCAGCGCACGTGCTGTAACCACGAACGCCGAGCCCGTCTCGCGACCGCCTCCCGACCGTCGGCCCGCGCCATGAGTCAGACCAGCAAAGTCCTCCACCCACCCGCGGACCCCCTCATCGGCCACGCGTTGGGTGGCAAGTACGTCATCAAGCGCATGATCGGTCGTGGTGGCGTGGGGTTGGTCTACCTCGCCGATCAAAACGATCTCGATCGCGAGGTGGTCGTCAAGGTGCTCGCGCCCAACTGGGTGGACGACGACGAGGCCCTCGCCCGCTTCGAACGCGAGGCCCGGCGCCTCTCCGGACTCAAGCACCCCAACATCGTCACCATGCTCGACTTCGGCAAGGAAGGCCGCCGTGCCTACCTCGTCATGGAGTACCTGCAAGGCGAGGCGCTGTCGGACTACGTCGAGCAAAAGGGCCGGCTCACCCTCGAGGAGTTCGTGCCCATCGCGGCCCAGATCCTCAAGGGCATCGGCCACACCCACTCGCGCGAGATGATGGTGCGGGACATCAAGCCCGCCAACATCATGCTGTGCATCCGCAAGGGGCGCGCAAACTTCGTCAAGATCCTCGACTTCGGCCTGGCCAAGCTCACCAAGGGCGAGCAGGCGATCACCGAGGAGCACGTGATGGGCACGGTCGGCTACCTCTCGCCCGAGCAGATCCGGGGCGACGAGATCGACCTGCGCGTCGACGTCTACGCGCTCGGCGTGCTGTTCTACTACATGCTCAGCGGCCACCTGCCGTTCGAGGGCGACAACAACGCGACCGTCTTCTACAAGACGATCAACGAGCCACCACGCCGCCTGAGCGATCTGCTGCCCGAGGGACACGACATCCCCGAGGGGCTCATCGAGCTCGTGCACTCGTGCCTCGAGAAGGACCGCGAGGATCGTCCGGCCAACGCCGACGAGATCGTCGAGGGCCTCATCGACGTGGTCCCCGCCGCCATGTTCCGCCTGCCGCGGGCCGAGACGTCGCGGCACGGCATCCCCTCGGCCACGCCGCCCGGCCACGGCAACACCGGGATGATGGAGCTGCTCGGCACCGAGGTCAGCCCCAGCGCTCGCCACTCGGTCGACACCGGCGGCATCACTCTCAACGAGCCACGCGACCGCGACACCGGCACCGGTGGCTCCGGCCCCCTGCTCGGCGCGGGCCTGACGGGGCGCCCCGACACCGGCGAGGTCGGCACGATCCCGATGATGGCCGGCCAAACCGGGGCCCACACGGGTGCGCACGCCGGCATGCAGCCCGCGTCCACCGGCCGCACCGCGATGTTCATGCTGGCGGGTGCATTGCTCGCCGTGCTCGGCGGCGGCGTGGCGGTCTGGGCGATGATGGGCAAGGACGGCAGCTCGACGGCGCCTTCTACGGATGCAGGAGCGACCGCCCCGGCTGCGGCCGTGGGTACGCCAGCGGCCGAGGTCGACCCCAAGGTCGTCGAGGCTGCGCTGGCCAAGGCCGATCGCTTGATCGCCGAGAGCGAGTTCGACGAGGCCACCGCCACCCTCGATGGCGTTCGCGGCCTCACCCAGGCGCTGCCGACCCTCGCCGGCCGCATCGAGCGCGCCGACCAGAAGATCGCGATCGGCCGGCTGATGGCAGCGGGCAGCAAGTTCGAGGACGAGGGCAAGCGGGACGCCGCCACCGAGGCCTATCGCGACGCCCTGGAGCTCGACCCGTCGTACATGCCGGCACGCGAGGCGCTGGCGCGGCTCGGGCTCGACGCCGGCCCGGCTCCTGCCGGGAGCCCCGCCGAGAACCCCGCCGGGAGTCAGGACGAGTCCGCTGGCTCCAAGCCCTCGAGCGCCAAGAAGCCCAGTTCGGGCGGCAAGAGCAGCAAGGGCGGCAAGAGCAGCAAGGGCAGCAAGAGCGACGAGCCCAAGCCCGAGACCACGACCGACCCCGAGCCCAAGAGTCCGGCCAAGAGCAACCCCTTCCTGCCCACCAAGAAGGACGACAAGAAGTCCGGCCCCTTCCTCCCGACCAAGGATGGCTAGAGCGAGGGGCTCGGGCTCGTCGGATGGACATGGAGCGAGCAAGCGGTAGGGCCCCGGTGAGGAAATCTGGGCTGCTCGGGACGCGCCAAGCCTGATAGAATCCAGGGTTGGTCCATGTCGATTCGGAATTCCCGTCGCTCCCTCGTGCACTCCTGGCTCGTGTCGACCGTATCGGTTGGCCTCGCGTTCGGCATGGCGCTGGCCCCCAGCACCCCCGTGCTCGCGGCCGCCACCAGCGCGCACGCGATCGGTCCCGAGGGTGATCCCGAGGAGCTCTCGGCCCAGGCCGTCGAGCGCTTCCAGGCCAAGGACTACGACGGTGCCGTGTCGCTGTTCCAGCAGGCCTACGCCATCGATCCCCAGCCCAACTACCTGTTCAACATCGGACGCGTCTACGAGGAGAAGGGCGATCTCGAGAACGCGGTCGTCTACTACCAGAAGTTCGTGGGCCAGTCGGGCGTCGACCTCGAGTCGCGTCAAGCGGCCACCGAGCGCCTCAAGGTGCTGCGCGAGGCCCTTGCCCAGCTCGAGTCCAACAAGGAGCCCGAACCCAAGGACGTCGGGCCAGAGCAGCCCAAGGACGACACGGTCGAGCCGGTGCCGGACGAGCAGGACCAACCCCCGGTGGTGGACGAGGAGGCGCAGCAGGCGGCCAAGCGCAAGAAGACCCTGCGGATCACGGGCTATGCGCTGATGGGCGTGGGTGGAGCGGCGCTCGTCGTCGGCGGCGTGCTGGGAGGCCTGGCGTCGAGCAACGTCGCCGATGCCAACGCCGACGAGTTCGTCGATCGGACGCTCGCCTTTCGCGACAAGGCACGTCGTCAGGCGGCCGGAGCCGATGCGATGTTCATCACGGGCGGCGTGCTGGCGGTGACCGGCGTTGCGCTGGTGCTGGCCACCCTCGGAGGCAAGAAGTCCAAGAAGGCGGGAGGCGACGTGGCCCGCCGCACGGCGTGGTCGCCCGTGGTTGGCCCCGAGCGGGTCGGTGTGGGCCTCACGCATCGGTTCTAGCTGCGCCAACGCCTCTGGCACCGGCGCTTGGTTCGAACGCGATCCTCGAGCGGAGGACGAAGGAAGTCATGACCATGCAACATAACTCCCCGGTCACTGCCCGCATGGTGCGGCGAGCAGCCCTCGGCATCACCCTCGGGCTCCCGCTGGGCACGGCCTGCAGCCTCGTGCTCGATCTCGACGATGCGGTGTCGTGCACGAGCGACGACGAGTGTCGCTACACGACCGGGCAAGGAACCTGCGTGGACGGCTTTTGTCAGCCGGGCAACGCCGACGAGACCGGCGACCCCAGCACCGGGGTCGGCCCCACGACCGTGGCTCCGACCAGCACCGGTCCGGACGAGGAGACCACCAGCACCACCGGGATCGACACCGACACCGAGGGCTCCACCTCGACCGGTCCGGTGAGCTGTTCGCTCAACTCCGACTGTGGAGACACCGAGCGCTGCAGCGACGACGGGATCTGCGTGAGCCTGCTGTCGGCCCAGTGCGACACCGTGCAGTGGCCCGACGGCGAGCGCGACGACGTGGTGTTCCTGGGCTCGATCATGCCCACCGCGGGCATCTTCGCGGAGCTGGTGCAGCCGCTCGAGAACGCCACCCAGCTCGCCATCGAGGACTTCAACGACCACGCGAGCCTGCCGGGCGGGCGCAAGGTCGCCTGGGTGAGCTGTGACTCGAGCGCTGGCGCCAGTGCGGCCGAGATGGCCGCGGAGCACCTGCGCGACGTGGCAGGAGTCCCCGCCATCGTGGGCCCGGTGTTCTCCGAGGCGGTGCGTCAGGTCGCCGAGGAGGTCACGGTTCCCGCCGACATCTTCGTCATCAGCCCCACCGCCAGTGCACCCTCGCTGTCGAACTTCCAGGACGACAACCTGGTGTGGCGCGTGACGCCCAACGACGTGTACCAGGGCAACGCGATCATCGATCGCTTCGCGTTCGACCTGGGCATCGACCCCGTGGCCTCGCGCATCCTGGTGCTCAACAAGGACGACGCCTACGGCAACGAGCTGCGCGACCTCATCGGCTCGGACCTCAGCGCATTCTTCGACAACATCTACTTCGCCAGCTACCCGGGCCCGGAGACGTTTGCGTCGCAGGAAGATCTGCTCAACGCCTACGGCGAGGTGCTCGGCCTCGCGCTGGGGCAGCCGGGCATCGCCCAGAGCGCGGGCGCCCACGACAGCCCCGACGACCACTACACGCACGTCCTCATCATCGGCACCTCGGAGGCCGAGGCGTTCATCGTCAGCTACCTGGGGATCTGGGCCAGCAACTACATGTTCGCCCCGTTCCCGATCATCACCACCAGCCACGGCGCCGTGCCCACGCTCCCGGACATCGTGAGCAACATCGGGACGACCCCCCAGACCATGCCGCTGGTCCCACTCAAGCCGCTGTTGTTCTCGTCGCTGCGCGGGACCTCGCCCAACATCTTCGATCCCGCCAACTTCACCGCGTTCAACATTCGCTACAAGATCCGCTTCAACGACCAGGACGCGCTCACCAGCTCGTCGCTGGGCTACGACGCGGCCATGGCCACCATGTTCGCCATGGCCACCGTGCCCTCGGATCAGACGCTCACGGGCAGCGCAGTCGCAGCGGGCATGGCCAGTCTCAACGATGCCGCGGGTACGCCGATCTCGTTCGGCGCGCCGGTGGCGGTGTTCGTGCAGGATGCGGTCAACGAGCTGACCATGGGCAGCACGGTCGACCTGCAGGGCGTCAGCGGTGCGCTGGACTGGGACCCCGACAACGGCGAGATCCGAGCCGACGTGCTGGGCTGGCGCCTCGGTGGCTCGTCCGACATGCCGGCGCTCGACGCCTACTGCCTCTATTCGCTGTTTCCCGTCCCCATGACCAACGGGACGTGGGTCAGCATCGGCACCGGAATGCCACCCTGCGGCCTGTGAGGCATGCCCATGCACGATCCCACTCACGAGCGCTGGCACTGGATTGCCGGGGCCGCCCTGCTGTGGGTGCCCCTGATGAGCTGCAAGGGCACCGACGAGCCGAGCACCGACGGCGACGGATCGAGCAGCTCGGGCGCAGACACCACGGGCACCACCGTGGTCGCCGACGAGAGCTCCTCGAGCGGACCGGGAGCCACCGGCGGCCTCGACGAGAGCAGCTCTGGTGAGCCCCCGCCCCCCACCGAGGTACGGATCGGCGGAACCATCGAGGACTACTTTGCGATGGGCCCGATCGTCGGCGCGGAGATCTCGGTGCTGGGTCTACCGGAGCTGAGCACCGTGAGCGACGACGAGGGCCTCTGGGAGTTCCCCGACCTGCCCGTGCAGGCGTTCGACCGCTTCGTCGTGGCCGAGACCGACACCTACTGGGGCGCGGTGGTGCCGTTCCAGACCGAGCTGATGGACGTGGACGACTTCGAACTGTCGCAGGTCTCGCTCGACGTCATCGACATCCAGATCACCGCGCTGCAGCTCCAGGAGCCCACGGTGATGGTGGAGGACGACACGGCGGTGTTCCTGGTGGCGCTGAACAACAACCAGGCCACCGGGGCGGTGGTGGAGATCGATCCCCCACCGGCCCCCAATACCTTCTATGCACCCGATCCCACCGGCTCGCCGATCCTCAACGTCAACGAGATCCAGTGGATGATCTACCCGGTGGCGGTGTTCTTCAACCTGCCGCCCGGGCCCGAGGGCACCTACGAGATCACGGTCACCCACCCCGAGCGCGAGTGCACGGTGGACGACCCTCAGCCGCCGACCTTCGGGCGGCACATCAACCTGATCCGGGTCGACTGCCCGCCGCCCGCGTGAGGCGCCGAGGGCCTCGCAGGGCCTCTGGACGACGATCTGGGCCGAATTTCCGGCGGGCCGCCCGAGTTTGGCGGGAAACTTGCGTCGCAGCCCCGGGCAAGTCGACTATCGGGGCCCCGCGACCATGGATCGCCGCGACCACGACGAGGTAGGGGACGACGACGAGCACGAGCTCGATGCGTCCGACGACAGCGCCGCCGCTTCTGCGAGCTCCGATGACGAGGACGCGGAGGACGAGGACGAGGACGACGAGGACGACGACGCGGACGCGGACGACGACGACGCGGACGACACGCATCCTGGTCCATCCGAAGCTCCTCCGGCCAAGCGCCGCTCGCTGGGCCCCACCCTGCTCGTCCTGGGCGGAGGGGTGTGGGCCATCGCGATGGCCCTGCGCCTGGGCGCCCCCGAGCCGGGCCCGAGCCTGAGCGTATCGACCGAGCCAGCCCCGAGCGCCGAGCTCTCGGCCACCCCCGAGCCCGCGATCACCGATCGCGACCCGGAGCCGGGCACGGAAGACGACGACCTGGTGCTCGACCAAGAGCCCGACCCCGAGGCGGCCTCGGCCGATCGGCCCGTCGATGACTACGATCCCCCTCCCCCGCCGCCGCCCGAGGGCTGGGCCACCGATCTCGATCCGCCCAAGAAGGTGACCTACACCATTCGGCACGGCGGCTCGATCAAGAACGTCGCCAACCTCTTCAAGATCTTCCACCACGAGATCACTGCGCTGAACCCGAGCGTGGCGCTCGACCAGTCGCTTCCGCCCAACTCGAAGGTCGTCGTCTACGTGGCCGAAGAGGGCCACGAGAGCGAGTCGGTGGGCATCCCCAGCTCGGGCTCGCTGGAGGGCGGAGTTCCCATGATGGAGGGACCCGGCCGCGTCTTGAAGATGATCCCCTGGAAGTCGTGGGCCACCGAGCACGCGGTGACCCTGCTCGACCAGGTGCTGCGCCGCTGGGCCGAGCGTGGCAAGGACGTGCAGCCCGTGCTCGTGGGCAACATGGCCGCGCGCAAGGGCGGCAAGCTCGACCCGCACAGCACCCACCAGAGCGGGCGCGACGTCGACATCGGCTACATCCAGAAGCTGCCGCCCGGCGAGGAACTCAATTGGCGCGAGATGAACGCCGACAACCTCGACGCGGCCGAGACCTGGGAGCTGCTCAAGCTGCTTCGTTCCACCGGTCAGGTCGAGGTGATCTTCATCGACACGTCGATCCAGAAGCTCCTCTACGAGCATGCGGTCAAGCACGGCACCGTGCCCAAGGGCGAGCTGTCGCGATGGTTGCAGTACCCCAAGGGCAGCAAGGCCCTCGTGCAGCACGTGGCGGGGCACGTGGATCACATCCACGTGCGCTTCGCCTGCCAGCCCCACGAGCGGCGCTGCGAGTCCCGCGGGCTGTGAGGCTCGTCTTGGCGGCGCCGCAATCAGCGAGCGTCGCGAGACTCCCAGCGCTCGCGCATGGCCGCGGCGTAGGCTCGCGTCTCCTCGGGCAGCGGCTGCCCCCCGTCCCACGCCCGCAACACGGCCATGCCGCCGTTGTAGGCCACGGCCAGACGATGCACCGCCTCGCCATCGAGCGCGCGCAGCTCGAGCTCGTCCAGCAGCGCGGCCACATGAGCGCAGCCGAGCTCGAGGTTGCGCGCGGGATCGGACAGCTCCTCGTCGGAAGGCGGCGGCTCGCCTCGATCGCGGGCCACGGCGGCCGCAGTCGCCGGCATCAGCTGCATCAGCCCGCGTGCCCCGGATGGACTCACCGCCTCGGGCCTGCCGCCCGACTCGAGCCACACGACCAGGGCCACGAGGTCCGGCGGCAGCCCGTGCCGCTGTGCCGTGGCGGAGATCTGCGGCCACAAGGCGCGCACGTCCTCGGGCATGGCGAGTCCGCTCGCCCCCGGCGCTGACTCGTCGGCGCTCTGGGCCGACCCAGGGTCGGGCTCGGCAGCGCCATCGGGCGCGAGGGGCTCGGGCTCGGCCGCGGCCGGCGCACAAGCCCACGAGACCATCGAAACCAGCAAGACACAGGCGAAGCGTGGCATCAGGCCCATAGTACGAAGGATGTCGTATAAAGTCAACGAAGAGCTTCGTAGACATGAGTGAAATTGGCCGGTTCGAGACCGCCCCCATTTCATCAGTCAGCGCTATCCTGACCGACGACGGGCGATTCGACGCCCCAAGTCGGCGAGTCGAGCGCGATGCGGCGCCCCATCCCCTCCTTCATTCCCGGATTGGTGTTGCTCGGTACGAGCATGGGCTGCTCGATCGAAGGCAGCCTCAGCATTTCATCGTCTGAAACCGACGTGGGTTCGAGTACCAGTGGATCGAGCACTGATTCAAGCAGCGGAGCCGACTCTTCGGTGACCGGTGCATCGATCGGGACCACGGGCGAGACCGACACGGAGACCGATGGCCTTGGTCCACCTCCGGACCCGCTGCCCTACGAGCCGGCGCGCTATCCCGGCCACCAGACGCACTCGCCGATCACCCCCTACGTCGCCGATCGCATGCGGGAGATCGCGCTGCTCGGCCCCGAGAAGCACGACGACGTCTTCATGAAGATCGGTGCCTCGAGCACGGTCAGCCACAACACGCTCTACTGCTTTGCCGAGGGGCCCTACGACCTCGCGGAGCACGACGAGCTGCAGCCCACGCTCGACTTCTTCCTGGGCGGCGATGCGGCCGGCACCACGCCGTTCGATCGACCGAGCGAAGCGGCTCGGGTGGGGCACCACGCGGGCTGGGCGATCTCGGGCGACCCCTCGCCCATCGACATCGAGGTCGAGCTGCTCTCGCCGCGCCTGGCCCTGGTGCACTTCGGGGCCAACGACATGGGCTGGGGCGAGACCTACGGCGACGCGCTGCTCTACTTCCACTCCAACATGATGATCCTGACCGACGGGCTCATCGATCAGGGAATCGTGCCGATCTTGTTCGGGATCACCCGGCGCGGGGACTATGCATCGGCGCAGCGCTGGGTCGACACCTGGAACGCGACCATTCGCGTGATCGCCCAGGCACGGCAGGTGCCCTACGTGGACCTCTACAACGCGATCGACTGGCTGCCGGGCCACGGCCTGGCGGGCGATGGACTGCACCTCGAGGCGTACTCGGGCGGGGCCTGCATCCTCGACGAGGAGGGCCTGCAGCACGGGTACAACATTCGCAATCTGGTGGCGCTCGAGGTGCTCGATCGGTCGGCGGCCGTGCTGGTGGACGAGGCACCGGGGCTCGAGCCGCCGCAGGATCCGCTGCTGGGCGACGGCACGCCCGAGGCCCCGTGGGTGATCGACCAGCTGCCGTTCGGCGACGTGGTCGACACGGCGCAGCAGGGCCTGCCGTTCATCGACCAGTACACCGGCTGCAACAACACCGCCGACGAGTCGGGGCCCGAGCTGTGGTACCGGCTCGAGCTGACGGAGACCAAGCGGCTGCGCGCCGCCGTGCTCGACATGGAGGGGGTGGACGTCGACGTGCACCTGCTCGACGAGACCGGCACCGCCGAGGGCTGCATCGAGCGCGGGCACCACTTCGTGGAGGGGACGCTCGAGCCGGGCACGTACCACTTCGTGCTCGACTCGTGGGTGAACGACGACGGGGTGGCGCAGGCGGGCGAGGTGCTGTTCGTGCTGCTCGAGTGCGCCGCGGGCGACAGTGCCTGCAATTAGAAGGGCCACGGCAGCTCGTCGGGGTCGATCCCGTAGAGCATGATCAACGCCTCCACGTCGTCGCCGCGGAACTCACCACTGGTGCTCGCGCTGAAGCACGCGGCCATGATCGAGTTGGTCGTCTGGTCGGGCGTGCCCGAGATCTGGACCGCGCCGTCTGCCCCTCGTTGGTGTTCTGCCCGCAGCTCGAGCGCGTCTTCCAGTCGGTGTGCCGAAAGCCTATGGCATGCCCCACCTCGTGGGTGGCCACGTGCTCGTGCACATCGAGGTCATAGCCGGCCAGCCCCGAGTTGAGACGGACCTGGCTATAGGGCGACCCGCCCGAGGGAAAGCCGGCCGAGCCGCCCGCGCCCCCGTTGACCTTGTAGACGAAGATCGAGTAGGTGCAGCCGCTGATCGAGTGCGACAGCCCTCCATTGGCGCCGATCGACGCCTCGCCCACCTTGAAGTCGAGCGCGCTGAGGGTGTTGTTGAAATTGGTCTTCGCGCGGTTGACCCCCACCTCCATGTCGGCCGTGAGCACATAGCTGCTGTAGGCCGCGGCCGCGGTCGTGACCTTGGCCAGGCAGATCGTCGCCTCGTTGTCGTCGAGGAGGTTGGGCGTGCGCCAGTGACGGAAGGACTCGCCCTCTTCCGGCTCGCCCAGCAGCTCCCGCGAAGCCTCCAGCGTGATGTGGGTGTCCCCGTCCACGAACACGCGTGCCTGCACCACGGGCCCCAGCTCGGGATCGATCATCTCCGACTCCCGAACCTCGATGTCCTGCTCCGAGAAGCCCGCCTCGAGCAGGTTCTCGACGATCTCCGCGTTGCGCTCGTCCACGACGAGCTCGTCGTCGTCCGGCGCCACGCAACCCGCCAGCGCCCCAACCATGCACGACACCATCACGATCCCCGAGTCGATCCGCTTGTTCCTCATGATCAGCCATCCCTTCCGTCGCCGGGCTCGCCCGCAACGGGAGGGGAGTTCGGACCTGCGCCGGTTTCATTCAGGCTCTTGCGAAGAAGTTGCCGAGGACCCGCGAGCCGGCGTGAGTCAGGGCGCGCTCGACTCGACCCGAGCACCGTCATACCGCCCGGTGCGGTGACGTATCCTTCCCCGCGTCCCGGCCATGAGCGAAAGCCCACCCAAGCCCGATCTCGCCCCGGAGGACGAGGAGGACGAGGTCCTGCTGCCCCCGCCGCCGGCGCGGGAGTGGCTCTTGTCGCAGCTCGCGGAGCTGGTGCGTGCGCGCGGCGCGGGGCCCTTGGTGGCTGCGCCGCTCGTCGAGCCGATCCCCGAGTACTTCCCCGACCCGTGGGCGGGCGGCGAGCCCAGCGTGCGGCGTCTGGCCCGTCGGCTGCTGCGCTACGCCGGCATCGAGGACGTGCCGGTCGCGGTCACCGTGCTCGACGAGGGCAATGCGATCGCGTCGGGTACGTCGGGGGTCTCGTTCGAGGGGCTCAAGAAGGGCACGCTCGAATTCGCGGTGCAGGCGGCCGCGATGCGCGATCCGATGATCGTGGTGCCGGCCATGGCCCGCGCGGTGGCCGAGGCCTACCGCCGCGTGCACCGGCTGCCCACCGGTGACGGCGCGCCGCACCAGCGCATGGTCGACGTGACGGCGGTGTACCTGGGCTTTGGTCTGCTCACGGCCAACGCGGCCCTGCGCATCGGGGGCAGCGGTGGCGGCTGGGGACGCCGGGGCAATCGCACGCGCACCCGGCTGGGGGTGCTCGATCCGCAGTCGGTGGGCTTCTTGCTCGCGGCCCAGCTGCACGTGCGCGGGCTGAGCGACAAGCAGCACCGTGCCGTGCTGCGCAAGCTCGAGGCCAATCCGGCCGGCTTCGTGCGTGCGGCCGAGCCGGTGCTCGCCCATCTCGAGCCTTCGCTCGCCGAGCGCCTGGGCCTGCCTCCGAGGGGCCAGTGGCCGCCCGCGCCCGACCTCGACGTGCTCACCGGTCCGTTCGAGGACGAGGACGTCGAGGACGAGCCGACCAAGCCCGAGGAGCGCAAGGACGAGGACCGCGGCGTCCAGGGCATGAACGCGGGCAAGCCGGTCTTTCGGGTCGAGCGCAGCAAGGCCCTGCGCCTGGCCAAGATGCTCGCGATGCCCACGGTCATGCTGGGCATGCTCGCGGGGCGCATGCAGATCGGGGTCGACTTCCCCATGTGGCAGGCGGGGGTGGCCGCGGTGGTGCTGGGGGTGCTGGGGTTGAGTGTCGGGCGGATGATCCCCGACCGCCGCTGCTCCGAGCCCAAGTGCGGGACCGCGCTCGATCCCGACATGGAGGTCTGCCCGCTGTGCGGGGGCACGATCGCGGGGGTGATCGGCCACCCGCGCGAGCGCCTCGCTGCGGAGGAAGCGCTCGCCCGCAAGGGTGGGGCGACGGCCGAGGACGACTCCGAGGACGAGGTCCCGGCCAACGACCTGGCCAAGGACCCGGCCTCACCCGATCGCACGATTTCCTCCCGCGCCTCGTAACGGTCGGGGGGGTCCCATCCGTGGAGGGGTCGTCATGAGCAACGAACCCCAGCCCACCTCCTCCCCCACCCCTGGCTCCGAGCGCCGCCTGATGCGCTTGCAGGCGATCTCGGGCCTGGTGTTCTCGGCCTTCCTGCTGCTGCACCTGACCAACGTGATGCTCTCGGCCTTCGGCCCGGGGCTCTACGATGCGTTCCAGATCCGCATCCGCCCGATCTATCAATTCCCGCTCTTCGAGATCGGCGTGCTGATGACCTCGCTGGTGGTGCACATCGCCACCGGGGTGATCCGCCTGCGCCGACGCCCGCGCTCGCGCGGCTTCTGGAAGCTGCCCCTGCGCACGCGACTGCATCGCGCCAGCGCCTACTTCCTGCTGGTGTTCATCGCGGGGCACATCGCCGCCACGCGGCTGCCCTCGCTGCTCGACGGCGTGTGGCTGGGGTTTGCCGGCCTGTCGTACTCGATGGCCTTCCTGCCCCAGTACTTCTATCCGTACTACGTGCTGCTCGGCCTGTGCGGGCTCTACCACGGCGGCTACGGGGCCTACCTGGCGTTGCGTGGCCTGGGGATCCGCTTGCCGTCGATCGCCGCGCTGGGCTTGCGCGTGAAGGTACCGCTGGTGATCGGAGCCGTGCTCATCATCCTCGGGGTGCTGAGCTTCGGCGGGTTGTTCTATCCGATCGCCGATCCCCACCAGAGCGACTTCGCCCGCTGGGCGGCCGAGGTGTTCGGGACGGGGGGATGAAGACGGGCTTGGTCATCGCCGGCGAGCGCGAAGGCATGTCAACACACGCGCGGCGGGTGCAAACTGGCCACTCGCAGCTTGGTGGAGGCTCATCGTGATGGCGGCGTCGAGCGCTCGGCGCTCGTCGTCCGCCAGCAAGTCGTCGTCCTCTTCGTCGACCGGGCGGGCTTGGCGAACAGTGGCCGGCACGCTCATGTGGGGAGCCTATCCCGCCGGTCCTCCGGGGGCAACTGCCGACCGCCAACTGCAGACCCAAGTCCCGCAGGAGGATGAGCCCGATCCTCACGGCTCGGGAAATCGCAGCGCTCGGAGCTTGTCATCGGCGACCACCAGGTGCACGTCGGACACCAACCCCGCCTCGTCGAGATCGAAGGTCATGCACGAGCGCGGGGCATTGCGTGGGCCTCCAGGCGCACTGCACACCAGCACGCCGGGACGCTCGTTGATCCAGCGCAGCTCCACCGCCACCGGCGCCCCACCGCGCTCGAGCACACCGGCGAAGAATCGAGCCACCTTGTCGCGACCGAGCACGGGCTTGAGCGCGGCGTAGTACTGACCGCCCCCGTCCGAGGTCAAGCGCGCGTCCTGAGCCAAGCATGCGGCGATCTGCTCGACGTCGCCGGTGACGAGCACGGCCATGAAGCGCTGCAAGGCGGCCTGGTGCGCGGCGTCGACCTCCGGCGAGGGCGGTCGACGCACCTGCTCGTAGCGCGCCAATGCCTTGCGTGCCCGATGCAGGATCACACGCGCATTCTCGGGCGAGACCCCGAGGATCTCGGCCGTCTCGGGCCCCGAGTAGCCCAGCGCATCGCGCAGCACCAGAGCGGCACGCGGCACCGGATCGAGCGCCTCGAGGGCCCGCAGGAATGCCAGCGAGGCGCTCTCGCGCAGACCATAGCGCACCTCGGCGTCGGGCTCGGACGAGGCGGGCTCGCCGGCGCCGGCAACCGAACGCGAAGGCGAGGTCTCCACCGGCGAGGGCAGCCACGGCCCCACGTAGCTGCGGCTCTTGCGATGACGCAGCGCATCGATGGCCAGGCGCGTGGCCACGCGGGCCAGCCACGGCCGCCACGGACTCTCGGTGTCGGCGGGCGGCTTCTCGAGCGCGCGGGCGAAGGTGTCCTGCACGAGATCCTCGGCATCGGCCGCGCTGCCGGTCATGCGATAGCAAAGGCCCCACAGGTGCTCGCGGTGGCTCGAGAACAGCGCGTGATAGTCGACGGACGCCATGGGATGTTCCGCGATCGGGAGAACCCAAGCGTGGCACGAGCGGCGCCCGAAGGGCTATGGACTAAACCATTGACTTGGCCGACCGCTGGCCTATGCTCGATCATGCGGTTCGACTGGGACCCGCGCAAGGAAGCAGCGAGAAGAAGCACGGCCTAGGCTTGGCGGAAGCCACGGTGCTCTTCACGAGCGGAGTCGAGTCATGACCGATGATGCACCCGAGCTCACCGATGCCGACTTCGGCCGTGCCATGACGACAAGCCAGCGCCGCCGGATCATGCGCGGCCAGACCGCGGCTTCGCCTTGTCCCTTGAAAGGCGTGAACGAGCAACGGAGCCCGGGATGGCCTGGGCAGGACGAAAGCCAAGGTCCGGAACACGACTATCGAAAGGAAACCCGACCCGACAGGCCGCTCGCGCTTCATGAACACTACCGTGCCAGCTTCCTCCGCGCCCTCCCCGTCGCACACCCACAATCGTTTGCGCTCTCATACCGCCACCGCTACAAGCCCTGGTCACGTATGGCACGAACACATCACGGCACCATTCCCAAACACTACCGTGCATATCGTGCAGCCCCCACGGGTTCGCTTCCTTCTCACGCACTGCATGCAGCCGTCCCTCCGAGTTCTCCTGGTACCATCCAAGCGCCATCGGGTCATCGCCGCAGTAGGGCTCGTCCGTCCCCGCTCGACATGCCCGCTCCCATTGCGCCTCCGTCGGCAGCACCAACCCGGCCCAGTCGCAGTACGCCATGGCCTCTTCCCACGACACCTCCACCACGGGCTGGTCGTCCTGGCTGAACCGGCGGTCGCCCCAGCTCTGTGGCTCGTTCACCCACTCTGGTCGGTCCCGGTGCTCCAAGAACAACCTATACTGTGCGTTGGTCACGGGCGTCCTCGCCAGGTAGAAGTCATCCACCGTCACCTGGTGCCGCGGGCTCTCCGGGTGGCAGGAGAACCCAAGGTACTTCTTCAAGAAATCGAAGTAGTCCTCGCCATACACATCCCGCCCCGCCTCCCCCTCCGGCGACCCCATCCAGAACGTCCCCCCCGGCACCCGCACCAGCTCCACCCCAAGCGCCAGCTCCCCGCGCATCGCCGGCTTGCGCTCGACCGCTTTGCCCCCGGCCCGCGCCGCCAACCACGCCTCGACCCTCCTCGCCGCCGCCTCGTCGAGCCCCGCCACCAGCTTCTCCAGCTCCCCCGGCCACCCCCGCTTGAGCACCTGGAGCACCGCGCCCAGCCGCTCGCCCTCCGCCTTCGCCACCGCCTCCACGAACGGCCGCGCCACCTTCCCCCGCGCCTCCTCCATGCACCACGCCATCATCTCCGAGCCCACCCATGCCGTGAACTCGTCGCGTTCGACCACCGCCTTCATGAAACGCTCGAAGATCGGCGGATCGTCCAGCCCGAGCATCAGCAGGATCACCTCTTGCCACCACCCGTCCCCGAACCGCCCCGCGAGCTCCCGCAGCACCTCGGGATCGTCGAACCCGCGTCGCCGCAGCTCCTTGGCGGCGAGGTACTCCTGGAACCCGAGGTGCATGAAGCCATACCGATCGCCGCTCCACCCGGTGAGCAGCCCGCTCTCGTCGCGCACCGATCGCAGCAGCGCCTCCGCCCCGCCCTCGATCTTCGCCTCGTGTTCCTCGGCGAGCGCCTTCTCGATCACGGGCGCGAGCTCCTTCGCCGTCGCCTGCCTTCGTTCTTCCACGTCGTGCAGCCACCGCGCCACCGGCTGCAGCACGCGCTGGGCCTCGACCGCCGGCATCGTGACCTCGAGGTCCTTCGCCTCGCGCCATAGCTCGAGCAAGATCCTCACGCACTCGTCGTAGAGCTCCACCCGCCGCTGCGGCAGCTTGCCGCGATCGCGATGCACCAGGCAGATCGTGGTGAGCAGCAGCGGATTGCGGGTGAGCATGGCCACCCGCTGGTTGCGAAAGCCCGGCTCCGCCATCGCCTCGAGCAGCTTGCGCGCGCCCTCCTCACCCTTGCGCCGGCCCAGCTCGGGATCCGTCGCCAGCGCTCCCTCGACGATCGAGAACCACCGCTTGACGAACTCCTCGCTGCGCTCGGGCGTGAGCGACCGCAGGTGCAGCTCGAGGAATTGCCCGGGGAGCCGTGCCTTCCCCCGGTACCCCGCATATCGACAGGTCACCGCGAACCACGCCTCGGTGTGCACGGCCAGCCTGCGCTCGATCCACTGCGAGACCTTGGCCCGCAGCCTCTCGTCGGCAACCTCGTCGAGGCCGTCGAGCAGGTAGAGCACCCGGCTGTGCCGATGCACCAGCTCGTGCACGAACGCCTCACAGTCCGGAAGCTCGAGCTCGGCGAGCTGCTCGACCACGAAGGCCTCGAGCGACTGCCCGGGCGAGCAAAACCCCCGCAGCGGCAGGAACACCGGGACCACGTCCTCGGGCAGCCCCAGCGTCCGCGGGCCTTGCTGCAGCACCGCCAGCAGCATCCGCCGCATCTGGGTGGTCTTGCCCGAGCCGGGGTCGCCCAGGAGCACGATCCCTCGCCGACCTCCGTGGCGCTGGGCACACGCGAACGCGCCCGCGAGGTCGACCTCGGCCTGCCCCATGCGTCCGCCGAGCACGTGGTGCTCGGCCTCGTCCGCATCGGCGAAGTCTCCGAAGCCCGAGTCCCGAAGATCGGGGTAGGCTCCGAGCGACACGTAGAGCTCGTCGAGGCGAATCGGCACCCGGATCCGCGTGTGGAAGCCGGTCAACGACACGGCATCGTGGAGGCCCTTGGCCCTGGCACGATAGTGCTCGAGCGTGGCCAAGAAAGTGGGCGAGGGATTGCGCGATTGCACGCTCACGCCGCCCTGCGCAATGTGCTTGGGCTCGGCCGCCCGCGCCTGCCGCAGCACCACCCCGCCCAGCTCGTCCTTCGCCGGCTCGAACCCCTGATCCCGATCGAACGCACGCCTCCCGGAGTGCCGCTCCACCGATCGCATCGGCCACACGCGCACCTCACCACGCGCGGTGATCCTCCCCCACGAGTACCCAACCGACAGCGACTGCTTGCGGGTGCCGTAGTGCTCGAGCCCGAAGATCGACTGCGCCTGGAACGAAGCCTGCGACGCCCCGCCGGAGATCGACTCCACCGTGCTGCGCCCCTCGTGCACGTGTCCGTACAGCGCCAGCGCGAACCTCCCCGGCCAGGACACGAGCTCGCCGTACACGGACCGCCCAGGCTCGCTCAACCACCCCGGTGGATGGTGCGTGAGCAGCAGCGAGTCGGGCACATCCTTGAACCAATCGAGCGGCCTGTCCCGCGGTGGCAACGCGGCCAAGAGCTGCTCGCGTGCGAGCGGCAGCGTTCCTTCCTTGACGTCCTTCCAGTGCCCCCATGCCGTGTTGAGCCCCACGAGCCCCAGCCGCATCGAGCCCTTCGTCACGACCACGCTCGCGTCGCCCGGCACACGCGGCGACTGGTACGGCGCCCATCCGGCGGTGCGCAGCGAGCGGACCATGCGAGCCTCGGCCCATGCCTTGTAGTGCGGAAACAGCGGGTCGAGCAGCGGCTTGCCCTTCTTCCACAGCGCGTCCGCGAGCTTGGGGTCCGCGTCGTACTGCATGGTCCAGGCGTACAGATACGGATCGTCGTCCGACCGCACCACGTCGTGATTCCCGGGCACCGCGAACACCGGCACCTCGCGCCCGAGCCACCCATTCAGCCGATCGAGCAGCGCGTCGACCTCTCGGTACTCCGCCTCCAGGCCATAGTTCGCCAGGTCCCCCGTGAACAGCACGACATCGGGCGGCCCGAGCCGCTCCGCCATGTCGCGCACGCTGTCCTCGAGCTCGACATCCACCTGCTCCCACACCGCCTTCCCCCGCTGCCCCGCGTGGAAGTCCGAAAGGTGGATCCAGGTGATCGCCTCCTCGCTCATCGTGCCCCGCCCGCTCCGCTCGCCCCATGGTGCCCGATCCCTCCGCCCGCGTCCTGCCCGCATCGAGCCCCCCCGATTCGGGCCTCCGAGCGACCCACACCTCGCATCGATCTCCACCCCCAGCCCCTCGTCGCTCACCCGCAGGACGGTCGCCGCGTTCGGACCCTGCGAGCCCGACGTGAGCCTCACTCGCAGTCCGGACCCGAGATCGACAACTCCACCGTCGCCGGGGCCTCCACGGGCCGGGTCAACCGCAGCGCATACCGTCCCGCCCGCAGCAGCACCCGCTCGAGCGGCAGCACGAGCCCCATCGATTCCTCCAGCACGATCGAGCCACATCCCATCGAGCATTCCTCGATCGTGATGGTGGCCCCAGCGGCTCCTTCCTCGACGTAAGAGAAGAACAGGTACTCTCCGTCCACGGGAATCTCGACGGCGATGGACTTCCAGATCTCGCCATCCCTGGGCCCGAGCGTGGTGGGATCGTCACACGCGACGCGCTCGGAGATCCACACCGTCTCGACTCCATCGCAGCGGGGCCGGAGTGCCGTGGGTTCCTCGCAGCCGTACAGCGGATACCGATAGTGCGCCTGGTCGCACTCGGGCTGTGTCTCGTAGTTCTCCTGGATCTCCGCCCAGGGCAGGCCCGTCACGTCCTCGAGCACCTCGATCGCTCGGTCCGGACTGGAGAACGCATTGGTCTCCTGCAAGAGCGCGGCCGTCGGCTCCGGGCCGTATCGCTCGTGCAAGTACGCCACGAAGTGGCCCGCTCGTGGGTACCAGTGCGTAGGCAGACCCCTCTCGCGGCTGGCGGCCATCACCCCCTCGAGCAGGTCCCCGTTGGATGGCACGCGGAACGCGAGCGGGGCGTCGTCCCCGAAGACCTCCGCCGTCCCCTCCTCGAAGAACAGGTGCGAGAAGCCCTGCCAACCCCGGACTCCGTGCACGATCTCGTGCTCCTGCGGAGCCACCCGCGAGTACACGCTGTCGTCGAAGGAGCAACCCAGCGTGCCCTCGTGCTCGCAGAAGGTCTCGCCGTCCTCCGATCCGTGCACGTAGACCAGCGGCTGGTCGATCTCCATGCCCATCGCATCGGCCACCAGGGCGACGTAGCGATCCATGTACGGCAGCGTGCCCGCGCACAGCTCGTAGGCCCCGGGCTGCGGGGCGTAGTCGAGCTGGGCACCGCTCCAGGTGATGGGCGGGATCTCGCGCGAGGGGTCTTCCTGTGGCGGCACGCAGGCGACCGCCCCGAGCAGGGCGGCCGAGACCCAGGGGCACTTCGATGCTCGGGACGACATGCCTTCCGCGCTCAATCTGCTCCATCGAGAGCCTACTGCCATTGCGCGGGCGTCACCATGAGCGTCCAGTGGCCCAGGCCGTCCTCGTGGCCGATGGTGAGCGTCGAGCTGATCCAGCCATTGAGCGTCTTCGTGAGCACCAACGCCGTCTCGTTGGTGGCGTTGACGACGCCTGGCACGCCGTCGCTCGCAGCGCTGACCGCGAACCACGCGCCGCCCGGGGGAATCGTCAGCGTTTGGGCCTCCTCGTCGAGCACGGCCGGGGTGCTGTCCCACAGGCGCACCGCGAAGCTGTCGATCGTCAGGGCGTGGTCCTTGGTGCCGACCTCGGCCGGGCCCGCCGCATGCAACTCGAGGTTCTCCAGCGACGACACTCCGGCCACGGAATCCACGAGTACGGCCAGCGTGGAGCATCCTCCCGGCTGGCACCCAGTGGCCTCGGAACCGAGCACGCCGAAACCCTGGACCGTGGAGCCGCCGATCGGTGGGCCTTGGAGCTCGGCGTTGCCCGAGACCAGGTGAAGGATCGATGAATCGGGATCGGGGTCGATCTCGAGGAAGAGGACACCGTCGTTGTCATCGGCCGAGTGGCACTCGTCGAGGGGCTCACCCAACGGGTGCACACCGGTCCAGTTGGCCTCCACGACGGAGATCTGCACGTTGCTGACGATGCCGGCGGGATCGAAGGACCACACCCCGGACTCGAGCAGCGTGTCGTAGCCGATGCCATTGCCATCCGCGTCACAGCTCTGCACGGTCATTCCGACCCCGGTGTGCTCGACGAACTTCTCGATGCAGTCCGTTTGGTGGTCGCGAACGTGATCCGCGATCTTGTTGACCGCGGCCCGCTTGGCTGCATCGGCGAGGGACGGTCCACCGAATGCCTCGTCGGCGAAATCACGCAGATTGGGCTCCATCGACTTGCATCCTTGCTCGGCTAGATCCGCCATGCAGAACTGCTCGTGCTCTTGCTCGCAATTCGGGAGCGAGGGGTCGTACTCCGGACAGCACGCCATCACGTGCGGGCTTCCGTAGCTGTCGCCCATGATGCCCGGACCGAACTCGAGCTCGAGCAGATCGGACACTGGCGCTCCGTCGAAGCTTCCATCGACCACGATCTCGATGATGATGTCGCCGGAGCATTGGTGCTTGTATGCGAACGAGCCGGGGACGGTCTCCATGAGGCAACGGTTGGAGGGCGTCGGACCACCTCCGGTCTCGTCGGCACCAGAGGCACCGTCGTCGGTGCCTGCGGAGTCGGTCGCACTCACGCCGACGGGTGGGTCCTGTACCGGCCCGCCGCCACTTCCACAGGCTGCGGAACCGGCCAAGAGGGCCAATGAGATCATCATGGGTTGGGGTCGCGGAGGGTGCGTGTGCATGAAGGCGAGCGTGTGGTTCCATCACTCGACAACAACTGACTCTCCTGCACATTGCCCGTGGACGTTGGTCTCAACACTACAGTTCCAACTTGATTCGCATGCGGGCCGAGGGGCTGCTCATCGCGCCGGCAACGCTCGATGGACCCGGATGGCCGGATGGCTTCGCCCTCTTGCCCCTCGCCTGATCGTGGCGCGCCTCAGTCGTGCTCACTTTGGCAGTCGAGTTGCGCCCGAAGCAGCGATCCACACGGAATCCGGTCGGCCACCGCGGGGCTCGTGCTGCGCTCGTTGCAGGCCGACAGCAACCAGATCCCTCGCATGCGTCACCGTATCACCCATTGGAGCCGCACACGGGCCTCCAAGCGACCCGCACCTCGATCCACCCCTCCGATCCACCCCTCGATCGACCTTCACCTCGATCCCTCGCCCCAATTCGAGCCTCCGAGCGACCCGCACCTCGATCGACCCCTGCGATCCACCCCCTCGATCGACCTTCATCTCGCTCACCCGCCCCAATTCGAGCCTCCGAGCGACCCGCACCTCGATCCACCCCCTCGCTCGCCCCCTGCGATTCACCCCCTGCGATTCACCCCCTGCGATTCACCCCCTCGATCGACCTCCACCTCGATCCCCGCCCCCCTGCCAGCCCCTTGCCCTACCTCCACCCACGACCCCACCACCTTCCTTCGAGAAGCCGAAGGGACGGCCAAGGCCGTCCCTTCGTCTCCCCCTTGCGCAGCACCCGCGTCAGCCCGACGCCTCCGCCCCCTCCACCGCGACCCCCTCGCCCTCGCTTCCGTCCTCTCCTTCGTTCCCCCGCCCGCCGGCCCCCCCGGCCCCGCCGGCTCCTCCGGCCTGACTCCCCCGCACCACCTCGATCGGCCGCAGCGCTCCGATCACCATCTCCAGCGACCCAGGCTCGTCCTCGTCCACCATCGTCAGCACCGCATTCGCATACCCCCCGATCGCCCGCAGCACCTTCCCTCGCACCCGCCCCAGATCCCCCGACTTGCGAGCATCCCGGCTCATCCGTGCCTCCACCATCCCGTCGTACAGCGGCTGGCATGCTCGCAACATCACCAGGATCTCCGGCCCCAGCAGCGCGTCGATCTCCGCCCCCAGCTCGTGCTTGTCGATCACACGCAGGATGCTCGCCATGGTCTGCGCCTGCTCGGGGAACGGCGCCCTCGTGAACAAGAGCCCCTCGCTCCCGAACAACCGGCCCGACAGCGCCCGGGCACGTCCCGCCCGATCCCCCGCGCTGGCCACCGCCTGGGCGATCGCGCTGCGCTTGCCGTGCCCCTCGGACAGCCGCGTCAGCTCGTGCCGACCAAGCCCCGCCAGCGCCTCGAGACCATTGCGGAGCATCCCCCACAGCCCATCCGCGAGCCCATCGAGCGCGAGCTCTCCCGAGAGATCGACGGGCACCGACTCCTCGCGCCGGGCATCCACGGCCTCGTCGCCCTCGTCGAGCACGCGCTCGAGCTTGATGGCGGAGCGCTCCACGGCCTCGGGCGCCCCGGCCGGCTTGACCTGCAACAGCGCCCGACCCAGCGCGAGCGCCTTGAGCAGGTTGAGCACGGGTGCGCGTTGATAGGGAGTGGGATCGAACGTTTCGAAGGTGACCGACGACACGGCTCGCAGGATAGGGGCCGAGCTACCAATGCCAAGGGTTCGAGTTGGGCCACGGGGGGCGACGTGGGGACAGGTGCACCAACGAAGGCCGGAGTGCTCTCCTTCACTCGCATGGCTCCGTCGGCTCTTCGCCCTCGCAATAGTCGACCTGAATGATCCCGGGCGTCGTGCACTTGTCGACCCAGCACGACGCGCCGGGGCGTATGACGGTGAATGCGACCCCGCTGCCATCATAGTCGAACTCCAGCTCACGACATGGCTGGATGAGTCGGACGCGGAGCATCTCCACGTCCGGATCCGCCATGAATCGTAGGGAGCTTTCGCCTTCTCCCGGTCGCAGGCTCAGCCATCCATCCTCCGATGGATCCCACTCGTAGGCGATTACGATCGGTTCTTCGAAGTGGCAGTCGTCGTAGAACATCGTCGCCCGTGAGTCGGGACGGATCTCGAAATTGATGAGCGAGAAGTCACCGAGAGGGTCACCGCGTTCGCCGAACGGGAGAAACACGTTCTCGAAGTGATAGCGGCCGATCCAGTGGGAGGCGTCGAATGGCTCTCCGGTACTGGCATCAATCCCGTCGTCCACGCCCGAGGACGACTCGTCGGCCGAGCTCGAGGAGGCTTCGGTGTTGGGCTCGACCAAGTCCGTGTCGGCGCACTGGCAGCCGACGGTTGAGACGAGCACCAGGAGTATCGGGGTGATCGAACGGAAGGTCATGCAGTTCTCCTTCGGCGCTTCGCGCCGAACAGCAACGACGACAAGAGGGTGAACCAGCCGCCGCGCGAGGCCCCGGCTCGGCAGTCGCAGCCGTCGGGATCGGCCTGCACGCCGGCCGTCTCGGTCTCGGCCGGGCTCGTCGACGACGAGGACTCCTGCGGCTCGAAGGTCCCCGCGGTGGTATCGAGGGCGGGCATCGTGCACTCCGAGACGTCGAGGAGGCAGGCGTCCTGATCGCAGCTCAGTGTTCCGCCCGCGTACTCGGGCATCGCGTCGCAGCTCGCGTACAGCCACTCCGTGCCATCGCACGTCTCGCTGCCCTCGCGTACGCCGTTGCCACACGCCTCGCAGGACATTGGAGCCGGCGCGGCGCAATCGCGGAACCCGTGGGCGCACGCCACGGCGTTGAACTCGTCATACGCGGTCTGGCCGTAGTTGCACGACACGTAGGTGGCCATCGATGCGATGAGCTGCTCGTACGTGAGCGCGTTGACTCGCATCGCGTAGAGCAGCGCCTCGGTGGTTGCGTCCGCGGGCGTCACGCCCGGTGCCCAGTCCACCGATACGCAGGCGAACGGAGGCATGGGCTCGCAGCGCTGCCCGTTGAGCATCTGCCAGAACGCCTGGAACAGGCTGTGCGTGCGGTAGCCCGGGCCCTTGTCGCATGCTCCGGTCGGCTTGGGG
>NZ_JAOVZF010000061.1 GCF_026337845.1 Paraliomyxa miuraensis
CGGTCGAGGAGGAGGGCTTCGCCCTGACGGCCCCACCCGGCGAGGGCAAGCGCGTGCAAGTGCCCACGGGGCATCAGCCGGCGCTGTTCGACGCGGGCAAGCCCGACCCCGCTGTGCTCGAGCGGATGCGTGCCGAGGAACTGGCCGAGCGCCGGGCGAAACGACCACCGCCGGATACGTCGGATCCGCTGCTCACCCAGGCCACGAGCGAGCGCTCGGCCGACGACGAGGGCCGGGCAGCGCCACCGGCACCACTGCCGACCGCTGGCGTACGCGCCACACCACCGACCGACGACGAGAACCAGGCACCGGCCACGCCGATGATGCGCATGGGTCCTTGGGTCGGTGAGATCCAAACCGTCGCCAACCGCATGGGCGACGAGGGGCGGCACGGTGACGACTTCGTGCTCATCTCCGC
>NZ_JAOVZF010000090.1 GCF_026337845.1 Paraliomyxa miuraensis
GCCCAAGGCGCAGCCCAAGCTGAAGGTCGAGCCGCTCGAGCTGCGCTTGGAAGGAGCGGACCTGCTCTGCCCGACGTGCGGCAAGCAGCTCCAAGAGCTGGGCAACGAGGTCGAGGAGATCGAGCGGATCACCACGATCGCTCAGGAGTACATCCTTCAGCGGCTTCGAGCCCACAAGTACCGCTGCGGCTGCGGCTGTGGTGTCCACACCGCACCGTTTCCGCCGACGCATCTCAAGGGCGGTCGCTACTCGCTGGACTTCGCCATCAAGGTCGCCGTCGACAAGTACCTCAACCACCTGCCCCTCGATCGGCAGAGCAAGATGATGGCGCGAGCGGGCTTGCTCATCGACACCAACACCCTGTGGGACCAGATCCTCCCGGTGGCCGAGCACCTCGAGCCGACGTACGACGCGATCCGGGAGTACATCATCGGAGCCGATGTCGTGGGCGCCGACGAGACGCCGTGGCGTCTTCTGGGGACCAAGGGGCGACCGGGCAGCAAGAAGGGCTGGGCCTGGACGCTGACCGTCCCCGATGCGGTCTGGTACACGCTCGCGCTGAGCCGAGGCGCCGGCGTGGCGCGCGAGGCCCTCGAGGGCTTCGAGGGCACGCTGATGGTGGACGGCTACAAACCCTACGAGACGCTGCGCGAGGCGGTGAAGGCCAACGGGTACCGTATCCGCTTGGCGCACTGCTGGGCCCATGTCCGCCGAAAGCTGGTGGAGGCGGAGCCGAACTACCCGACCTGCACCGAGGCGCTCGACCTGATCGGGCAGCTGTTCTTCATCGAGCGCGACATCCCCAACCCCGCCGAGCTCGAGGGTGATGCGCGTCTCCAAGCAGAGCTGTGCCTGCTCGAGGTGCGGAAGCGAGAATCCCGGCCACTGCTCGACAAGCTCAAGGCATGGGCCCTCGCCCAGATGGGTCTGCCCAAGTCGCAGCTCCGCAAGGCGGTGGAGTACATGCTGCGATATTGGGATGGGCTCACCGCCTTCATCGAGGACGCCTATGTTCCCCTGGACAACAACGCCTCCGAGCGTGCGCTGAGGGGGTTGGTCCTCGGAAGGAAGAACCATTACGGCTCGCGCTCCGCTCGTGGCATGAAGGCCGCGGCGATCTTCTACACGGTCTTGGACACCGCAGTGTTGTGCGGCCTCGACCCCGCGAAGTTCATCCACTACGCGGTGACCAAGCACCTGGCCACGGGCCAAGCCGCGCATCCCTGGTCGTGCACGTTGTAGGGGTC
>NZ_JAOVZF010000113.1 GCF_026337845.1 Paraliomyxa miuraensis
GCGTGCTACATGATCCAGGTGTCTCGGGGTCCCTGGGCCATGATGGTGAACATGCCTGGGCCATGGTCGCGAACAACGACACCGGCACCACCTCGACCATCGACTTCATGCAGCTTGAGCCCATGGCCTCACGCTGACTTCTGCAACGCTGGGGGTAACGCCGACCGCACCTGGGCACTGCCCGAGGCTCAGCTCGAGCTTCGCGAGGCAACCGAGTGGTATGCGGACCGCTCACCAAGCGCGGCGGGCTTCGTCGTCGCCTACAAGCATGCCCGCGCCCAGGTCGCCGACCTCCCTCGTACCTGGCCCGAGGTCGAGCCTGGAATCCGGCGAGCCCACCAGCACCGCGAGTGGGGCCATTGGCACGGCCGCAAGTAGTGAGCGGCTGCTCAACCACGCTGGCGTAGGGCTCGCTGCCGGCGCGAGCGAGGCACGGCGAGGAGCAAACCCAGCCAGAGCCACCCCAGGCTGTCGCTCGTGTTGCCGCTGGTGCAGGCACAGCCGCGATCCGAGAGGTCCTCGTTCACCCGCCCATCGGCACGGGATGCACGCTGAGCCCCGCCGCGACCATCGAGGCCTTCTCGCGAGCACGACCCTCGGTCGACATCGGCACCTACTACTATTGTCACTGAGCGCCCGGCGGGGGAGATCTGGAAGACGATCGCCGTCGAGATCACCGAGGACGAGGAGTACCCGTTCTTCTCGTGGGTCGCGGAAGGAGCCGCCCTCGCGGTCGTCCAGCATGTCGGGGCCACCGCAGTGGTAGCGCCGTTGCGGCTGGCCGTGGCGCGTCGAACCCTGATTCGTTCGCATCGACTTGCGGCGCTCGTGCGCAAGCGAAGCCTACCGCTTCATGAAGGTTCCACGAGCGATCGTGATCGTCGCAGCCGTCGCCGCGGGCGCCGGATGCAAGGTCTTGGACGATGACGAACCTCCGTTGCCGATGGGGACGTCGGGCGGCGAGGCCGGCACCGAGGGCGCAGCGTGCATGCAAGCGCTGGATGAGATCCAAAACTGTGACTACCCATTGCAGTGGTGGTTCAGCAATGGCGGAGGTGGAGGAGACCTCATCCTGATGGACGATCCCGCTGCAACGGTGAGCGTCGGGACAGGCGCATGGCTCGTCATGTTGCACAGCGAAGCCGACTACATAGGGATGTACTCCTACGAGAACGGGGAATGCCTCGGCCATTGCGGATGGTGTGAAGCGGGGCAGATCATGTGCCATGGAGGGCTCACGGAAGAGACCGGCGAGGCTCGCTGCGTGCTGTGCCTCCCCTACGACCAACCCGATGCTGGTGAGCAGTGCGCGGTCTACGTTGCCGCGTGTCTCGACGGATGGGCCGAAGGTCTCGACGAAACCGGGGCAGGGACGACCGACGGGGCCGCCGGGTACGACTGCTCGTGGTGGCATCCCGAAGAAGGCGTGCAGCGTGACGGCAGCAGGGTCACCGTCGACGCCGCATTGATCGAGGAGGCGTTGCTCTACCAGGGCGAGCCGCTGGCGACGTGCGACGGCACCCGCTTCCGGCCCAGGGAGGATGGGCACCTCGAGGTCTCGCGGCTTGGCGAGCACGGCTTGGCGGTGGCGATGGGGCTCGAGCTGGGCGATGCCTTGCTCGCGGTCGACGGCCAGCACCTGAACAGCATCGACGCGATGATGAACGCGGCGAGCAAGCTGGGCGCCGGGAGCTTCGCGGTCACGCTCGAACGAGCCGGCGAACCCATCGAGCTGTCCGTGGTCGTGCACTGAATGGAGGTCTGGGCATGAAACGGTTCATCATGATCGTGTGGCTGGCTGGGTGCGCAGACGGAGGAATCGGCGACTCGCCTCCGATGGATGAGCCCGACATGGGCGCCGACATCGACATCGAGAAGGAGAAGAAGGAGTGCTCTCTCGCCAACGTTGCGGCGATCTGCCCGCGGAATTGGGGGTGGACGGTCGACGCAGGGCCAGAGATCTCGGAGGACGACCCCGACTTCGTGGAGCTCGCGGACGTGGCCGAGACCGTCTGCAACGGCCATGGCCTGTTTGCCGAGCCGGACGACTTCGAGGGGGCCATAGGCGGCCCCGAAGTCACGATCGTGCACAACTCCCAGTGCCGAGTCACCTGCTACCCGCAGTGCTCGTTCACGAGCGTGTGCTATGCGCCGAATCCCGGTGGGCGTGGGTGCGGGCATTCATGCGAACCGCTGTCCAACTCGACCAGACAGGAGTGCGAGGCGTTCGTGGCCGAGTGCATCGGCGACCCGACGGCGTGCGAATGAGCCCTGCTGGGGCCCCGCTCGGCTACGCGCCCCAGCCTGGGGCCTACGAGCCGTGCGCAGGGACGCTGCCCTACATGGATCGCTACGTGGCGTGGGTGGCCGAGGCGATGGGGGTGGAGGTCGATCGCCCGCTGGTCTGCGTATTCCGGAGCACTTGGGCAGTCGGACCGGTGGACCTGGGCACGCGGACCGGAGCACTTGGGCAGCGGGAGCGAAGCGACCTCCGAGGGCCAGCAGCGCTCGGAGGGCAGCCTGGGCCACGACCATGGGTCCTCCGGTGTTGCTCGTCGTTTCAGTCCGCATACTCCGCTGCATCCCCGAGCTCGTCCAACAAGGCGTCCACCGACGGCCAACGTTCGGCGGCAGCGGAGCAGAGGCCCCGCAGGACGGCGTCGCGGACGTGGTGGGGCACCGATTCACTCGGGAGGGGACGCATGTTGCCCATCATCACGTTGTATGTAACCTCGGTTGGCGTCTTCCCCGGGAACGGGCGCACGCCGTAGAGCACCTCGTAGACCGCAACGCACAGTGAGAACTGGTCGCTGTGCGCAGCTCCGCGCCTACCCGCCAGCACCTCGGGGGCCGCGTAGGCGGGCATGAAACCCGCGCCAAACCATGCGGTGATTGGGGGCCCATCCCCCCTGTGTGCCCAGTGAAAGTCGATGAGCCGAACCCGACCGTCCGCACTGATGAGCGCATTGGAGGGACCAAAGTTGCCATGCACGAAGCCGGCCGCGTGCGTGGCCGCGAGCCCATGGCCCGCCTGAAGGAGTGCGGCGATTCGTTCGGCGCGTGACGCTCCATGCATACGAGCCCACTCATCCACAGGAGAGCCGAGCACGAGCTCCATGGTCATGAACGGACGTCGATTGTCGACACCCACCTCGTGCACGGTGACGATGTTGGGATGATCGATCGCGGCCAGCACCTGGTATTCGTGCTCGAGCATCAGGCGCGTGCGCAGCGGTTCCGTGCGGTCTCCCAGCTTCATGGCCACGCTCTCGTGTCGATCGGGGTCGTGAACCCTCAGGATCGTGCCGTGGTGCCAGCGAGCGAGCACTGCTTCCATGCGAAAGCGACCGATCCGGGAGGGGGGATCCTCGCAGGAGTCCTCCACCCACCTTCCGGCGAACGCACCCGCCGATTCTGCTCCCCGTAAGGTCTCCTTCACGAGCCTCTCCATGAGGGCGACGAGCTGCATGGCGCCCGGCGAGAGCATCTGCTCATGACGTAGCCGTGCATCCTCGGACGCGAGGACGGAGAAGGTCTCCTCGGCTCCGCCGATCTGGAGGGTGATCGACGCGATGTCCTCACAGGCGGGGCATCGCAGGGGGTCGCCATCGGGGAGCTCATGGACACGTTGCCCCACCAAGTCCAGGAACGCCATGAGGGACCCCGGGTGCGGGATGCTGCGAGGGCCGTGGCTGACGCACTCGAGCGTGACGTAGTCGAGCGCGTTGCCGTTGATCTCGATCCGCTGGATGAGCACGCGATCACTGGGAGGACCCCGGAAGAGCTCGAGCACGATGATGACGTCGTCGAGGGCTCCGCACCGGACCCTCTTGTGAAGGTCCCGAACGATGCGGGGAGGCAGAGAGAGGAGCATCGCAGTGCCCATGATGCCCTTGTCGCGACCGCGACGGGTAGCGGGCTCACGCCCGCGATTGGCAGCGCTCCGCCAGCTCGCCGATCGCTCCGAAACACGCATCGTAGGCCAGCCGGAGCAGGTCGTTGTGAATGGCGCTCACTCGTCGTGGTCGAGGCGCTCGTTGGCTGAGCGCAGCTGCCCTACAATCGATCCACCGCAGAACGGACACGTGGAGTCCGTAGACCCCAAGCGACAACGGCAATCCGGGTCGGAACACCGGAGCAGCGGGTGCTTGTGGCCCCACACGGCGCCGACCGAGCCGCCGATCGCGAGCAGCGGCAGCGCCCAAGCGAGCGGAACACCGGTCGCGAACATCACCATGAGCGAGGGCACGATCGTAAGGACCACGCCCATCGACTTGCGTCGCTCGATCACCGCGTAGACGCGTTGCCCTCGGTTGAAGAAGCGCCGCCGCTCCTGGTAGGCCTGCTCGGCTCGTTCGAGCGTCTCGTCGTCGAGCTCCGCCAGCGGTGAGTCGTCTAGAGCCCGGCGCGTGACGGGAGGATCCTCCGGGACCCCGAGCCGCCTACGCAGGGGCGCGGCATCGTTGGCGTGCTCGGCCAGCGCAGCATCGAAGTCGGCGAGAAGATCACCATCGAGACTGGCACGGACCAGGTCGCGCTCCTCGGGTACATCACCGCGCGAGAGCACGTGCAGCGCGGCCAGTCGAGCGAGCGCCACCGGTACCAGGCCGCCCACCGTCTGGGTGGACCACTGGGTGGCGACGTAGCCCCCCCAGGAGCTGCTCCTGCTTGTGCGTCTGGATCGTGCCGATCGTGAGCACCGGCCCCAGGCCCAGCGCGACCCCGATCACGGTGGCCGAGGCGTCGTCGAGCCCCGCATCCTCGGGGGGCTCGGACGCATCGGGGACGGGTCCGCGGTAGGCCAGGGGCTCGTCGCGCGTGAGCCCCTGGTACTCGGCCCAGGCCTTGACCACCTCGAGCGCGAGCCAGGTCACCATCTGCTGGGGCGAGCCGATCGCGAGCACGAGGAACCGGGTCGTGCCTTGCTCGATGCCGTCGAACAGCACCGGCTCCTCCACCAGCCCGCTCTCCATCTCTCCCTCGCGGCCATCCTCGACCACCACCGGGACGTCCGGCAGGCGAACGTGTCGCATCAACCGTCGCAGGGCGACGCGCACGCCCGCCAGGCTCGGCTCCCAGGGATCGGGAAAGCTGCGAGGATCGAACGAGACCAGCGGCGAATCGAGGTAGCGCTCAACCCCCACCATGGCGACCGCCTCGGCGAGGTGCTGCTCGAGCTCATCATCGATACGCCGTCGTTCGTCCACCCGCATGGTTTCGCCCTCGTCTGCTGGGCTGTCCCCGAGCATCGCAGTGCCCATGATGCCCTTGTCGCGGCCGCGACGGGTAGCGGACTCACGCCCGCGAGCGGCAGCGCTCCACCAGCTCGCCGATCGCCCCGAAACACGCATCGTGGGCCAGACGAAGCAGGTCATTGTGGCTGGCGCCATCGATGATCATCATCGTGCGTGCCGCAGCGGAGGTCAGCAGCTTGGCCAGCCGCTCGACCGAGCTCAGCGGAATGAGGTCGTCCCGGCTCCCGTGCAGCAAGAGGGTGGGCAGCGTGATCTTGGCGAGCTTGGCCTCGTGCGCCGCGAGCAGGGCACGCACCGTCGGCTCGGGGACGTCGACGAGGCGGTCGACGAGGCGGCTGCCCTCGCCCGCCGGGCTCGAGAGCACCAACGCGTCGAAGCGCTCGGAGCAGTGGGCCGCGACCTCGAGGGCCGCGTGTCCGCCCAAGCTGCGACCCATGACCAGGCGCAGATCTGGCCCATCGTCGGCATCGAGGATCTGGTGGAAGCGCTCGGCAATGGGGTGAACGTCGGCCATCAGCGCGGCGAAGGTGGGCGTGCCGTCGCTCGCACCGTAGCCGCGGTACGTCGCCACGAACAGGTCGAGCCCGATGTGGTGGAACGAGCGGGCGAGGTGATCGTGATCTCCCACCACCTCGCCATTGCCGTGGAAGTAGAGCACGGCACCGCGACGGTCCGGGGGCGACCCGGGGTGTGCATGGTGACGCGCCGCCACGGCGATCCCGGGCGCGACGTCGATGCGATGGTCTCGCGCGCCGTGCGGGGCCGCCGTGGGATCGGGTGATGGGTAGAACACCGGCTCGGACAGGGTCGAGCGATCGAGCAGCCCGTAGTCGATGGCCATGCACTTTCATATCCGCAAACGCCGCGGGAGGCGAGAGTCGAGCGTGATACTCGTACGCGTTCAGCGAACCGCGTCGTGATTCGCTGAACAGGCTGCGCTATCCCTACTGCTCGTGGGGCACGAGTTCACCGATGGACGCCTGGCGGTAGACGTCGATTGTCGACCGGCGCTCGCCTGCGAGCCGGGCGCGTCCGCGGAGGAGGGTCGCCCGCAGCTCGGCTCGCAGCCGCGTGCGGGCCTCCTCGATCTCTTGATCGAGCGACGGGAGGTCGCCTTCGTGGCGTTCGTACAGCTCGATGCGCTCGTCGGCTTCTTCCGGATGGGCTCGGCAACGAGCCATCATCATCGAGTAGTAGGCGAGCCACTCCGCGCTGAACGTCGGGTGAACGTGAGCCGTCATGGTCATGGTACCGGCCGCGAGCACATCGGGCGGGACCGGGATCCACTCGCCATCGGGCGCCATGATCTCGACCGAGCCGAATCCGTGCAGCTGGGCATTGCGGCCATCGGACGGCATGAAGACGAGCCTGGTGCCATGATCGGTGGCGTATTGCCAGTGACCGAATCGGGCATGGTACTCGGCCGTGGGCATCCACGTGTAGTGGAACCGCTGCTGGCCATCGATGCGATCGGTGTATGTCCGGTGGCCGGCCTCGGCCTGGACCAACTCGCGGCCCGCGTTCGGATCCAGGAAGAAGACGAAGGGCGCCCCCGGGGGGGTGCACGGCAGATGCTTGTGCCAACTGCGTGCATCGACGACGTACTCTGCGAAGCTCTCGGTCTGCTCCACAGTGGGGAGCGGCAAGGACCTCACGAGATCCCGGTAACGAGCGTGCATCTGCGAGAGCCTACCAGTCCCGCCGCCACGGCTCCCCGGTGATGATCACTCCCCGAGCGCCCGCCAGCGCATGCGCACGGTCTGCAAGCCGGCTGCGGGGGGCTAGCAAGAAACCGGATGTCGGAGGCTCGGTCAAGCGGCCGGGCGGAGCTCGACCTCGTAACCCAGGCCCTTGAGGCGCTG
>NZ_JAOVZF010000054.1 GCF_026337845.1 Paraliomyxa miuraensis
GGGCCCACGAGCGGGCGTCTTGGGGTATGCTGGTCGACGGCGATGGCACGGTTGGATCGTTCGATGAAGGGGTCGCGGCGCGGCCGTTCGTGGTTGGGTGCATGGTCGGGCGCGTGGCTGGGTTGGCTGGCGCTGACGGTGCTGGTGGTGCTGGGCAGCGCCCGACCGGGTGAGGCGAGGCTGCGACCGTACTACGTGCTGCACACGGCGACGGAGGCGGCGGCGGTCAAGCCTCGCATCCTGTTCGTGCTCGACACGTCGGGGTCGATGGGCAACCAGTCCAAGCAGGGGCTGACCGAGTGCGCGTGGGAGGAGTGCGAGAACCCGGCGCTGTACGGGTCGCTGCAGGAGAGCCGCATCGGTGCGGCCCGGCGGGTGATCCACGAGGTCGTCGAGTCCAC
>NZ_JAOVZF010000105.1 GCF_026337845.1 Paraliomyxa miuraensis
TGTCGTTGTTCGCGACCATGGCCCAGGCATGTTCACCATCATGGCCCAGGGACCCCGAGACACCTGGATCATGTAGCACGCTCTCGCAGCTCAGCGCTTCCTCCGGCTGCGGCGTGAGGTGGGCTTGACAGGAACCTCGGCGCGAACCCGGCGATCGGGCCGCTGCCTGTCTCGATACGAGGGCCCCTCCATGACGAGCTGGTAGGCGTTGTGACCGAGGCGATCGAGCGCACTCTGAGCCAGCAGCGGATCGTCGAACAGCGGCACCCACTCGTCGACGCTGCGATTGCTGGTCACGATCGTCGACGACTTGCGATGCCGCTCGATGATCAACTCGTAGATGTCGCTCGACTGCTCGGGGTCGAGGCGCCGCAGGCCGAAGTCGTCGATGATGAGCAGGTCCGGTGCCAGCAGTCGGCGCATGGCCCTCTCGGTGGAGAGGTCGGCGCGACTCTGGTGGAGCTGGCGCAGCATCACATCAGCGCGCACGAACATCACGTCGTGCCCGGCTCTGCATGCGGCGTGTCCGAGGGCGCAGGCGAGGAACGTCTTACCGACCCCGACGGGCCCCATGAAGATGGCGTCCTCGGCCCGGTCGATGAAGCCGAGCCCGAGCAGGTCGCGGACGCGGTCTCGCTCGAAGGTCACCTTGGTGTCCCAGTCGAAGCCCTCGAAGGTCTGCTCGTCCTCGAAGCCGGCGCGCTCGAGCCGGGTCGAGAGCTGCTTGTTGTCGCGGCGATCGATCTCGTCTTGCAGCACCAGCTCGAGCAGTTGCAGTTCACTCAGCTTCTCCTTGCGGGCGTAGGCGATCCTGTCGGGCAGCGTCGGCAGCAGCCCCGACAGGCGTAGGCGTTTCGTCACCGCCTTGAGCGACGGTGGGATCTCGATGGTCTTCATGCTCTTGTCCTCTCGATTGTTGTTGGTGGTTGAAGCTGCCAGCAAGACGCTGGAAGCGAAGGGGAAGCTGAATGAGCTGACCTCTGGGAGCCGCGTCGTCCGCAGTGTTCGACGACGCTGGAGCGGCCTTGATGATCCGCTCGACCCTCTTGACGTTGACGAGGTCGAAGCCCAGCGCGCGTTGACACGCCGCGTCGACGCGCTGGTGCCCGTACTTGCTGACCAGGCGCAGCAGGGCGTGCGCCTGCCGGAGCTTGGCCCATGGGTAGTCGCCTTCGAGCAGCCGCTCCATGAACGAGCCGACGTGCTCGCCGTGCTCGCGCGCCTGTCGGATCATGCGGTCTGGATCTCGCATCGTGTAGCCTGCTTTCTCCTTGGGGTAGTCGTTGTGATCGAGCGAGCGACCCCCCTGAGGCTTGCGCGGGTGGGTCTTGATGAGCTCGCCCTTGAGGTAGATCCGCACCAGCTTGCTGTCACCGCGAGCGTCGACGTGCTTGCCGACGTGGCGGGTGGGTACGGTGTAGAGGGCCTTGTCGAAGTTGATGCAATGGTCGGTGTGGACCTTGAGATCGGTGCTCCACGTGGGAGGATCGAAGCGCGGCCTCAGCAACGGCAGTAGCTTGCTGCGCTCGCTCTGCTCGAAGACCTCGAGCGGCTTGCGCTGCGTGGTCCCGTGCTTGCGCTGACCGGCGACCTCGCAAATCCACCGGATCACCTCACGCCGCAGATGCTCGATGCCGAGCCAGCGCTCGCCCTTGAAGAACGAGTCGCGCACGTAGGGGACGCCGCGCTCGACGTGGGGCTTGTGGGTCGGGCTTCCAACCCCCGCCGCGTCGATCACGAAGCCGCGGTAGTCGGCGTACTCCTCGAACGTCCGCTGGAAGATCGGGTCGTAGCGATCGGCCTTGGTGACCGCGGCCTTGAGGTTGTCGATGATGACCCTTGCGGTCACGCCCCCGAAGAACTCCCACGCGTCCTCGAGGCCATCGATGAGCTGGGGCAGCTTCTGCTCGAACGTGATGTGGACGTACTGGTGGCGGCTGTGCACCAGCGTCACCACCAAGGCATGGACCGCACGTCGCTTGCCGGGCTCGACCTCGATCAAGCCGAGCCGACCGAAGTCGACCTGGGCGACCTCGCCGGGCGGCACCTCGTCGAGGCGCACCGTCAGCTTGCGAGCTCGCCCCGTGAAGCCGCAGTGCTTGATCACGAAGCGACGCAGCGAGGGGTAGCTGACCGATACCCCATTGCCCTCGAGCTTGCGATGGATCTTGGTCAGCCGCAGCGCGGGGTCATTGGCGCCCTCGCCCTCGAGCCACTTGGTGATTGCCTCGCGATGCGGCAGCAGCTTGGCCTCGACCGAGCCGGCCTCGTCGGACGACACGCCCGGCCGCACCGCGCGGTACACCTCGAGCGCGAGCGCTTCGTCTGGCTCGTGCTCGCCGGGCACCCAGCCCAGCGCCTCGGCCACCTGCACGTAGCGTCGAACCGTGCGCCGGGTGTGCTCCGTCGCCACGGCCACCGCCGCCTTGGACTCCCCGCGCCCGATGCGGCGCAGGACGTTGAGAATCTCCCACATCTGGACCTCCCGATAGGCCATCTCGCGCACCTCCTCGTCGGAGGCTGGAGATGGCCATAGGTGGTCTCGGGGTGGGCCTTGATCGCGAAAAACCCGCCCAGGGGGTGGGCCATGGTCGTGAACAACTCCCCGGGGGGTGGGCCTTGATCGTGAACAACTCCCCGGAGGGGTGAGCCTTGATCGTGAACAACCCGCCCCCAGGGTGGGCCATGGTCGTGAACAAACCCCGGCTACGGGTGGGTCATGATCGTGAACAACGACA
>NZ_JAOVZF010000140.1 GCF_026337845.1 Paraliomyxa miuraensis
CCACTCGAGCACGCAGCTTCGAGCCCGGCGCGAGCACCCCGTGGTACCGCAGCACGTTGGCCTGTGGAGGCGGGATCAGGGCCACGAGCTTCTCGATGAGCTCCGACGGCGTGAGCAAGACCCCGCGCGTGCCGTCGTGCCACGGCTTGCGGAACAGGTACAGCAGCTTGCCATCGGGTCTGCGATGGAGACGCTCGGTCGCCACCGGCGGCCGAGCAACGTATCGCAGCAGCCGCTCGAGTCGCTTGCGGTCGCGGGCCGGGACGGAGACATCGGCGTGCAACGAGAAGCCCTGCACCCGTGCGCAGCGACGTGAAGTCAGCTGCTCGGCGTCGTCCACGGCCACGCGATCACCCGCGCGCTCGACGGCTCGTCCCGCGCGGGGGCCCAAGGCCACGCGCCCCGCGACCGAAGCACCATAGAGTGTTGCAAGAGCAGGATCGTCCATGGCCAGCGAGTCAGGCTCGGGATCGAGGTCGTCGAGGAGCTTGCCCGCGCGCGCGAGGGCTCGCCGCACGCTGCGCCCGACCTTCTTGGTGACCGTGACGATCTCCTCGTCGGTCGGTGGCGGCAGGGGGAAGAAGCGAACGGTTCCATCCTCACGGACGGTGTAGACCCCATCGAGGAGGACGGAATGGAAGTGCACGTTGAGCGCCAACGAGCTCGCAAACCTCTGGATGACGGTGATCCCACCGGGCTTGCCGTCCACGATGTGGTGACGCCGCTTCGCTCGTCGACGTAGATCGGCAAAGATGGTGCGAACGAAGGCCCGCAGCGCGAGCGTGCACGCCTCGTGGTCGTACGCAAGACGGTAGCGGATCCGATGCGGCAGCGAGACCACCCATTGCCGCACGGGGACCTCGGGGATCACGTGGTCGCTGAGGTTCGCAGCCGTCTCGGCCATGCGCCGCCCACCGCATGACGGGCACACGCCTCTGCGCTTGCACGCGAACGCGACCACGCGGTCGTGGCGACACCGAGCACACCGAACCCGCAAGAAGCCCTTGGCCAAGATCCCGCAGTCCAAGAAGTCCCGGAGCTCCTTCTTGACGAACCGCGGCAGCGTCCTCTCGCCGCTGTCCTCCACATCGGCGATGAAAGTCTCGAGGTGGCGCTGGAGGGTCTGGTAGAGGACGGTCTGCTCGGGCCGCCGTCGTTCGTAGTGAACGGCGCGAGAGTCGATCCGGGCGGCGTGGCAAGCGAGCATGATCGCCGCCAGTGCCCTGCCAAGATGATGCCGAGGACGCGCTACAACGATCTCGGGGACATGGCGCGCCGACTCATGTCGAGTGGCCAACCCGTTGGCCAATGGGTGGCCAACGTGGCCCGCCGGTTGGCCACCCGCGGAGAGCGGCACGGCCGCTCACGAGGACGTGACTCGCAGCAACGGTCTGTCCGTGGCGCCGGAGCACCGAGGACCACCGCGTCGAGCGATTCGTCCCGGTCTTCGTCGAACGCGAGCGTCCGATGTGTGGGTCGGCAAGCCCGAGACCCGAGCGCCGTGACCACTTCGGCCTCCGTGGTGCTCGTGACGTCGCACGACGAGGACCGTCGGCCACACGTCATGAGCTCCCTTCCCTTCTTCGTATCAGAAGCAGGGTGCTTGCCTCGCCGCAGCGAGCTCGAGCCGCGAGAGATCACGCCTCAGGACCTGGCCCGCCCGTCTCCAAACCGTCTCCACGGATCCCCAGGATCGCTGGGTACCCCCGAGACAGGGCGTGGATCGGCCCCTGCTCCGTGCATGATGGGCTGATCGATCGAAGTACGAGATACGCTCGATGAGCGGGGCAGGATCCACATCGCAAGCTTGGGTTGCTCAAACAACAAGGAGCGATGTGGTGCCCCGCAACCTGAAGATCCCAGACGTGCCCGTGAACGACAAGGGCTTCGACCAATTCGTGCAGCAACTCGAGGTGCTCGTAGCCAAGCGGTGCGGCGAGGATGCCGACTTCACCGAACGCTCCGCGGCGGCGCGGGCGGTGGTCGCTCAGGCGTTGTGGGTGTACGAAGACCGACGACTTCGCCGGATGGCGACCACGACGCCGCGGATCGAGGTCGATGGAGAGCCCTATCGTCGCCTCTCGCAGCACTCGAGCGTGATCGTCCACGGTCTGCATGGCTCGCACGAGATCGAAGAGCCGCTGTATCGCCGCATGGGCGTGCACGACGGGCCAACGGTCAAGCCGCTCGTGAAGCGGTTGGGTCTGGTCCAAGGTTCCTTGTTGCCCGACCTGGCCAGCGCGGCCGGAGCCTTGATGGGCTGCATGACCAGCCGTGAGGTCGAAGCGACCCTCGTACGCCTCGGCCTGCGGCCGCCCAGCCGTGCCGTGGTCGAGAGGCGCGTTGGCGACATGCTCGACGAGATGGCCCTCGATGTCCGCTCTCTCGAAGAGGCGGCCCGAGGGCACGAGGAGCTCGACTTCGAGGTCGCGGCGGTGAGCTGCGGAATGGACCGCATGTCGGTGCGCATGGATGAGGTCCTCCCTGAAGGTCCCGAGCGCGACGCCAAGCTGCGAGCGCGAGCGAAGCGCACGTACCAACGTCGCCCTCCCGAGCCGTTCCAATCGGCGTGGCGGATGGCATGGACGGGGAGCGTGACCTTGTACGACGACGAGGGCAAGGCTCGCCGAACCCTCCGCTACGGGCTCCCGCACGACGATGATGCCGAGGTGCTCGCGGCACGCATCGTCGATGACGTGGTCGCAATCGTCGATGCATTTCCTCGTGCAACCGTGGTCTGCATTCAAGACGGTGCCCGTGATCTCGAGGTCCTTCGCGCCCGGCTTCGGGAGCACCTGCCCGAGGGCGTCCAACGGTGCCACGTCGTGGACTCCCATCATGCCGTCTCGTACCTCGATGCCGTCGTGGCGGCTTGCGAGCCACCGAACGACCCCGACGGGATGCGCGACTGGTATCGAGCCAAGCTACTCTTCGACGAGCGTGGTGTCGATGACGTGCTGCGGCAACTGACGCGAGCACGCGACAAACACCGGCCTGCGTCGTCGCAGCATGAGGCGATCACCGCGGCCATCCGCTACTGTGACGCTCGTCGTCCCCTGATGCACTACGCGGAGCTCCATGTCCATGCCC
This sequence comes from Paraliomyxa miuraensis, assembly GCF_026337845.1. Taxonomy (GTDB): domain Bacteria; phylum Myxococcota_A; class Polyangia; order Nannocystales; family Nannocystaceae; genus Paraliomyxa; species Paraliomyxa miuraensis. The sequence continues at coordinate 3,091 of NZ_JAOVZF010000140.1, forward strand.
AAGGGCTCCCGATCGGCAGCGGTGCGACCGAGTCTGGCTGCGCTCTCTTCCAACTCCGCATCAAGCGACCAGGCTCTCACTGGGGTTCGCCGGGCGTCGATGGAGGGCTGCGCGGGGTGATGACCGCGCGCGGCCTGTCGCTCTCCGACCGCTGGGACTCCGCCTTCGATGGCTACCATCAAACCCTACTCGGCGAGGTCCACGCTGCGTGATCAGGATCCAATCCACGCCCCCGAGACACCTGGGTACTCTTGAGAACGGCAAAACCCCGTGATCCCAACCTATTGCGAGAAAAGCCGTGGGGTGTCGCGGGGTTGGGATCACGGGTGCGTGCCCCTTTGGGGGCAAGCTGGCTGTACCGCCAGCCGGAAGCCGGCTGCGGGGGGCCAAGAACGAAAGGCCCTAGCTCCCCTTGCGAAGCTCGGTGAGCACTTGCTTGGCGAGTGCCTTGAGCGTGTCGAACACCCCGACTCCGGTCGGGGCCACGGCCTCGAACTCGGGGACTCGCGTGGGGTTCAGGGCCTCGGACAGCTCCTCCACCGGCACCACGCTGGGGAGGTCGCGCTTGTTGTACTGCACGACGTACGGCAGCTTGTCGAGGTCGTAGCCCTGCTCGGTCAGGTTGTCGCGCAGGTTCTCGAGGCTCTCGATGTTGGCCTCCATGCGCTCCATCTGCGAGTCGGCCACGAAGCACACGCCGTCGACCCCCTTGAGGATCAGCTTGCGGCTGGCGTCGTAGAAGACCTGGCCCGGGACCGTGTAGAGGTGGAATCGCGTGCGGAAGCCACGGATCTCACCCAACGACAACGGCAGGAAGTCGAAGAACAAGGTCCGCTCGGTCTCGGTCGCGAGCGAGATCATCTTGCCCTTCGCGTCGGCCTTGGTCTTGTTGTAGATGTACTGCAGATTGGTCGTCTTGCCGCACAGACCCGGGCCGTAATAGACCAGCTTGCAGTTGATCTCGCGGGAGCTGTAGTTGATGAACGACACGGGTGGACCTCGGACGCCGCGGCCTTCCTAGGACGGCGGCGGATGAGAGCTGCGGCGACTACGATTGCAGGGGCGAGCCACGGTGGGCCACACAGGGACTAGTCGTTGAACAGGTTGTCGATGTCGGCGTCGGTGATCTCGGCGAAGACGTTGTTGGCCTGGGGGCTCGCCGCCTTCTTCATCACGTCCTCGAGAACGGTCTCGAGCTCCGTGACGGCCTTCTTCACGCGCAGCCGGACCAAGCCGTGGGTGGTGTTCTTGTCGAACAGCACCACCAGGATCACCCGGCGGCCCACGATGGTCAGGTTGATGCTGATGCCCTTGCCCTCGTGGAACTGACCCGTGAACTGGTCCTCCTCGATGAGCTTGGCGATGCCCTCGGTGGCGGCCACGTTGCCGGCGACCAGAGAGCTGAGCGAGGTGGTATCGAGCTCCTGGGCAGAGCCCGAGGCGGCGATGAGCTGGCCGTTCTTGTCGACCACCAGGATCGCCCGTGAACGCGAGTCTTGCTGGAGGCGGTCGGCCACGGCCTGGATCCGCCGCACTTCGTCCTCGTACATCACGAGCTGAGCGCTGAGATTGGTCAAGGGGAAACTCCTGAGGGGCGAGGCTCGACCCGGCCCGGCACGGAGGGCCGGCCGGGTGCACGCGGAGCCCTGCCGAGGACAGCAGGGCGGGAAGCGGGGCCAAGCTAGCAGACTCGCTGATGCAAGTCCACGGCCGCCGGGACACGGATCCAGGGGCTCGACCCACCGACTTCGAGCGTTGCCGAGGCCCTGCTTGCCCCCAAAGGGGGCATCTACGCGCGAGCATGTCCAATGAGGCCCCGAGATGGGCCCCAACATGGGCCCCGAGGTGGCCGATGGCGGCCGACGATGGGCCCGGGCCCACGCGAGCGCGATGGGTCCCACCCACGCAGGGCCTCCAGGGACGGCGCCGCTGGGAGATCTCCCCCGGGCCTCGGCTCACGAAGCTCCTATAGCCGGCGTCGGTCCTCGAGGGCTCGATGCAGCGTGGTCACGTCGGCGTACTCGAGCTCGCCGCCCACCGCCACGCCCGAGGCGATGCGGCTGACCCGGACCCCCAGCGGCCCGATCAGCTTGGAGAGATAGAGCGCAGTCGCGTCGCCCTCCACGTTGGGACTGGTGGCCACGATGATCTCCTCGACCCCGGGGAGCGCCGCCGCGTCGCTGGGGTCGCGGTGCAGGCGTGCGAGCAAGGCATCGATGCGAAGATCGCCCGGGCCCACGCCGCCGAGCGGGTCGAGCACGCCGTGGAGCACGTGATAGACCCCTCGAAAGACCCCGGTCCGCTCGATCGCCATGCGATCCTGCGGCTGGGACACCACGCAGATCGTGGTGTGATCGCGCCGGGCATCGGCGCAGCGCGGACAGACCTCGTCGGAGGTGAAGTCGCAGCACACTCGGCACTGCTTGAGCTGCGCGTGCACGCTGCCGATGGCCTCCGAGAGCGCGCGCAGATACTCGGGATCGGCCTTGACCATGGCCAGCGCCAGGCGCATCGCCGACTTCTCGCCGATGCCGGGTAGTCGTGAGAGCAACCCCGACAAGCGGCGCAGGGGATCGCCGGCCGAAGCCCCGGGCGCGGACCCGGAACCGCGCGAGAACCGATCCTGCGCGCTCACAGCCCCGGGAATTGGCCGGCCAGACCGGGCGGGAGCAGGGAGCTCATGCGCTGCTGGGCCGACTCGTTGGCCTTCTCGCGCGCCTTGTCGAGCGCGGCGTTGACGGCCGCGGTGACGAGATCTTGTAGCATGTCGCGATCCTCACCCATCACGGCCGGATCGATGGTGACGCTGTTGACCCGCAGGCTGGCGGTGGCGGTGACCTTGACCATGCCGCCCCCCGCTGCGCCCTCGACGGTGATGCTGTCGAGCTCCTGCTGCATCTTGGCCATCTGCTCCTGCAGCTGCTGGACCTGACCCATCATCGCGCCGATGTCGAACTCGCTCATGGTGCGGGGGAGGATAGCGCAATCAGGGCTCGTGCAGCGGCTTGGTGCCGAGCAACTGTGCATCGAAGGTCTGCAAGAGGGCCCGGATGGCGGGGTGCGCCTTGGCCTCGGCCTCGACCGCGGCCCGGTGCTCCTTGCGCCGCTGCTCGACCACGAGCGCCAGGCTGGGGAGGTCGGGCAGCTCTGGGCGCCCTTCGACCAGCTCGAGCGTGAAGGGAGCCCCCAGGTGGTCGCGAGTGGCTTGCTCGATCTGGGCGCGCCGCTGCGCGTTGCGAGCGAGCTCGGTGTGCGAGAAGTCGCCGCGGGGAGCGGCCACGCACAAGACCCCTCCTTCGAGTCGCGAGAGCCCCACCTGGCTCAGCACCGCGGCCAGGAAGTCGTCCTCCTCGGCGATGCGCGAGACCAGCTGCTCCCAGGCCTCGATGGCCGGCAGCTCCTCCCACGGGATCACTCCGTCGGCCGGCGGCGGGGGCAGGCACGGGCCCACGCCCATGCGCACGGAATCCTGCTCGGGCGCTGGGCTCGTTTGGACCGGCTGCCCCGATGAGCCCGGTGATCCACTCTTGGGCTTGGGTCGAGGGGTCGAGGAGCTGGGGCCGGCGACGGGTGGCGTGGAGGGTGGCCGCCGATCGGACGGTATCGGCTCCTCGTCGATGACGATCCCCTCCGACCGGCCCTTGTCGAGCCACTTGGCCATGAAGGGACTGACCTCGGGATCCGGCGCGGTCGGAGCTGCGCGAGGTCGATCGGGCTCGCGGTGTGGCGGCTCGTTCATCGCGCGGGGTGGCTCGTTCACCGCGCGGTGTGGCGGCTCGTTCATCGCGCGGTGTGGCGGCTCGTTCACCGCGCGGTGCGGTGGCTCGTTCATCGCGCGGTGCGGTGGCTCGTTCATCGCGCGGTGCGGCGGCTCGTTCATCGCGCGGTGCGGCGGCTCGTTCATCGCGCGGTGTGACGGCTCGTTCACCGCGCGGTGCGGTGGCTCGTTCATCGCGCGGTGCGGCGGCTCGTTCATCGCACGAGGGGCGTCCGGTCTCGGAGGCGGCTCGGCGGCCATGGGGCGGCTCGGCGGCGCCTCGTCCAGCCACGGCGGTACGTCCTCGAACGGCGGCGGCTCGGGGGGCATGAAGCCGGGTCGCTCGTCGGCCTGTGCCCGACGGCCGCCTCCACCGGACCCTCGAGGTGGACCTGCGGTGCCCGTACCTCCTCCGGGAGCCCGCGGCGCGGACCCGCCACGGCTCGAGGAAGGTGGTGCGCCACGGCCCAGTGCATGGAGTTGATCGACCAGGTCGCCCAGCGGGATCACCGGCTCGGCGCACGCCAGCTCGAGCAGTCCCATCTCGACCAACAGACGCTGCGTCCGCGACTGGGGCAGTCGGTCGATCACCCGCGAGAATCGATCGAACAGCTGCCCGAGGTGCGAGGGCTCCACCTTGCTCCCCAGGGCGCGCAGCTGTGCGAGCTCGGCCTCGGTCGCGTCGGGCAGCACCTCGGACGTCCCGCACACGGCGAGCACCGTCAGGTCGCGCAGCAGCTCGAGCACCTGGAGGCTCAGCACGGTCAGGTCGTTGCCCGCGGTCACCAGGGCGTCGAGGCGCTTCATGGTGGTGGTCGGGTCGCCGTCGAGCACCGCGTCGACGAGCTCGAGCAGCGCCGAGGCATCGGCCTGGCCGAGCAGGCGTCGCACTTCTTCTTCGGTGACGAGCTTGGAGTCCTCGGCGAATGCGATCACCTGATCGAGCAGGGTCAGCGAGTCGCGAACCGAGCCCTCGCCCGCGCGCGCCACGATGCGCAGGCCGCCCTCCTCGACCGACAGGCCCTCGCGCTCGAGGATCGAGCGCAGGTAGACCACCAGCTCGCCGGGCGCGACCCGCTTGAAGTCGAGGCGATTGACCCGCGACAGGATCGTGGGCAGCACCTTCTGCGGCTCGGTGGTGGCGAACACGAAGCTCACGTGTGGCGGCGGCTCCTCCAGCGTCTTGAGCAGCGCATTGAAGGCCGACGTGCTCAGCATGTGAACCTCGTCGATGATGTAGACCTTGCGGCGCGCCGTCTGGGGCAGGTAGTTGACCTGCTCGCGGAGGTTGCGGATGTCGTCGACCGAGTTGTTGCTCGCGCCGTCGATCTCCATCACGTCGACCGAGCGGCCCTCGCTGATCGCCACGCACTCCGAGCACTCGTTGCACGGCTCGGCGGTGGGGCCGTTCACACACACCAGGCCCTTGGCGAAGATGCGCGCGGTGGTGGTCTTGCCCAGCCCCCGGGCGCCCGAGAACAGGTAGGCGTGGTGCACCCGGTCTTGCTTGATCGCATTGCCCAAGGTGCGTCCGATGTGCTCCTGCCCGACCATGTCGGAGAAGCGCATCGGCCGGTACTTGCGCGCGAGGACGACGTAGCTCACGAGGGCTCGGAACGTAGCACGATGCCCCCCTTCGGGGGGCAAGCTGGCCATACCGCCAGCGCTCAGGCGGATGCGAGGCGAGCAGAGTAGAGCGCCCCGGTCGGCTGTACCGCCAGCGCTCAGGCGGATGCGAGGCGAGCAGAGCAGAGCGCCCCGGTCGGCCTCACCAACGCCCCCCTTTGGGGGGCAAGCTGGCTGTACCGCGAGCGCTCAGCCGGATGCGGGGGGCTAAGAAAGACTCACCATGCACTGGTCGGCCCCGCTCACCGTCACGCCCTTGCCCTCTTCGATGCCGAGGGTCTCCACCACGCCGTCCTTGACGCGCATGGAGAAGCGCTTGCCGCGAACGCCGAGGCCGGCCACCGAGATGTCCTGCGTCAGGCCCATGGCCTTGGTGAACTCGCCGTTGCCGTCGGGCAGCATGGTGACCTTGCCGTCGGCGCCCTGCTCCTTGCCCCACGCCTGCATCACGAAGGGATCGTTGACGGCCAGGCAGACGATCTCGTCGACGCCCTTGGCCTTGATGTCCTCGGCGCGCGCCACGAAGCCGGGCAGGTGCTCCTTCGAGCACGTGGGGGTGTACGCGCCCGGCACCGAGAACAACACCACGGTGCGGCCCTTGAAGAATTCGGCCGTGTTCACCTCGGCCATGCCGTCGGCCGTGAGCCACTTGAGGGTCACCTCGGGTACCTTGTCGCCAACCTTGATGGTCATCGTCGCTCTCCTGGGCGCCGCAGCGCCGTGTGCGTGGAATTCGCTGGTGGAATCGAGGGGCGGGACGCTACCACGGTCTGGCCTCCAGGGCGCGCGAACGGCCCTGGGGCGCATGGAGATCGGCCCCGAAGCGTGATACTCCGGTGCGGGATCCGATGACGGACACCAAGCCCCCGCACCCCACCCCCGAGCCTCCGGGTCGCGAGGGGCAGGCGTCCGAACGGTCCGGACGGGCTGCTGCCATCGGTGGCGTGCCGGCGCGGCCTCCTGCGCGCCCTGCGGGGCCCCGCAGCCGAACGCCCTCGGCCGGGATCTCCATGGCCGACATGCTGCTCGGCACGGTGCTGGCCGAGCGCTACAAGCTGCTGCATCGCATCGGCGAGGGCGCCATGGGCTGGGTGTACGTCGGCGAGCACGTGGAGATCGGCAAGAAGGTCGCCGTCAAGGTGCTGCGGCCCTCGCTGTGCCGCCTGCCCGAGGCGGTCAGCCGCTTTCGCCGCGAGGCCCGCTCGGCCAGCCAGATCGGCTCGCGCCACATCGTCGACGTCAACGACTTCGGCGCCACCGAGCAGGGCTCGGCGTACCTCGTGATGGAGTACCTCGAGGGCGAGGACCTCAGCACCACGCTCAAGAAGGAGAAGTTCTTCCCCTGGCCGCGAGTGGTGCACGTGCTCGAGCAGATGTGCGAGGCGCTGCAGGCCGCGCACGACGCCGGGATCATCCATCGCGACGTCAAGCCGGCCAACTTCTACCGGGTGACCGTGGGCGACGACGAGGACTTCATCAAGATCCTCGACTTCGGCATCGCACGGCTGGCCAATCCCCAGGACAGCATCGTGACCCAGACCGGGGTGGTGATGGGCACCCCCGACTTCATGGCCCCCGAGCAGGCCATGGGCAAGCACGTCGATCATCGCGCCGACATCTACTCGCTGGGAGCGAGCGCCTATGCGCTGCTCACCGGACGCCCTCCGTTCGAGGGGGCCAACGAGTACGACGTGATCTACAAGCAGCTCAACGACGATCCCAGCCCTCCCAGCGAGGTGGCGCCGGCCGAGGCCGGCGTGCCCAAGTGGCTCGATCGCGTGATCCTCAAGACGCTGCGCAAGGATCCCAAGGATCGCTACGGCTCCATGCGCGAGCTGGGCGATGCGCTGCGCGAGGCCAAGCGGGCCGCCGACGGAAAGGCGAGCGCCAAGGCCAAGGCGTCCGCGAGCCGCTCGACGGCCGAGGGAGTCGCAGCCAGGGCGGGGGCGCGCAAGAGCTCGCCGTTCCTGGTGGTGGCGGTGGTGGCGATCCTCGCGGTGCTCCTGGGTGTGGGCTACACGTTGCTCCGCAATTGAAAGAGGGTCGCTCCCATCGGAAGCGACCCCGGGCTCGAGACTCGCGCGGCGATGTGGAGTCGCCGCGGAGCTACGAGATCGACAGAGCCTTCTGAAGTGGTCCGAGCGAGCCATGGTCCATGGTGATCACTCCGCTGATCGGCGTGCCGGGCCGCGTGATGGTCCACTGGTAGGTGGTCTCGCCGCCGCTGCTCGAGCCCGAATTGCTCGACAGTCCTTGCTGGTGGCTCCCGCCGGACATCGTGACATCGATGGCGAACTCGTCGGGATCGAGGCCCGATGCGACCGCATCGGGCGTGACGAGGGTGATGATCCACTTGTTGTTGGTGGTGTCGTCGACGAGCTCGCCGCGACAGCTGGGGCAGTCATTGCCTCCCATGTGCGCTCCTCCTCTTCCTGATTGGGGTGATGACCCGCGGCTCGACGTCAAGCTCGTCGGTGGCGGGATGCACCACTTCCTTTGGTGAGTGGAGCGCGACTTCTTACGCGGCCGATCGATCGATTTCAGAGCGACCACAAGCGCAGCCGAGCCGCATCATCGCGCAAGTCCTGCTGCTCGAGCTCTCGCTTGGCTTGCTGCAGTGCCATGGCGACGTCGTCTACGCTGGCCCCTCGAGGAAGAGTCTCGAGTAGCTCGTCGACGACGATCTCCATGGACTTCGATGAAACATCGCCCACGGTGCCCACGGCCCACTCTGCTCCTGCTTGTACGTAGCTCTGCGCCAGACCGATCGCGCCGGAGATCCCGTACGCGTCGACGATCGCCGAGTCGCAGTGAGCCAAGATGACGTGACGTGGCACCATGCCCATCTCCAGCAGCAGGTCCGAACGGGTCAAGACGTCTGCTCCCACGCCAAAGCCGTCCTGATCGGGCTCGGGTCGCATGTCATGCGCAGAGAGCAGATCGTAGTACGAGGGCCGAACGGCGCCGAATCCGTAGAGAACTGCCAGCTCCACGCCTCGTGTCTGCCGGAGCACGTCGGTCACCGAGACGTGCGAGGGTAGCTCCCAAGGGGTTCCCAAGAAGGTCACGTCGAACGCCTTGGCCTCGAGTCCCTCTCGCCACCGTTGAAAGCGGTCTCGGAGCGAGTCGTCTTCGTGCGCCAGCTTCTTGTTCGGATCGGAGAACACCACGACGGCGCTTCCGTCGCGTCGAGCCTTCATTGGGATGGCGGGCAGGTCGAGCGCATGCACCACTGCCAGCCCTTCGCCCAGTGGGCGGCCCTGCCATGGTAGGTCGGCGAAGCTCACCTCGTGCATGGCTGCTGGGGAGAGCACGCGCAGGCGGGTAGCACCCTCCAACACTTCTGTGAACGGGGAGATCAGCACTTCCGCGAGGGACTCGGGAGAGTCCTCGATGGACCACTTGGAGAGGCGTTGCACCAGCACTCGGCCGTTCGCGCCCCATCCGAAGCCGAGGAAGCCTTCCCCGTCGCGGAAGTACAGCACGCTTGCTTCCCCCGACGAGCCAGTCGGAAGCTGATCACACTCGACCGGCATGGACTGGGCGGAGAGCCGGGTCTCGAGCGCGTACTGCTCGGCCTCGTGCCGCATGCGACGATCGATGGGGATGTCGCGGAGATCATACCACTTGTACCCTTCGAACAACTTCGCTCTCGAGCGCTCGAACGTCTCAGCCCTTGCTCGATCCTCGAGCAAGGGCTCGAGGCTCATCAAGCCGCGGGCCCGCGCGACCCTGGCGGAACACAGTGCCTGGTGCAAGAGCCCGTGCTCGAGCAGCAGACGCACCAACAATTGGCTGCTCTTGCGCCGCATGGCAGCGTGACGATCGGTCTCCACCCCCGAGATGCCTCGGCTGCGATCGATGTGTGCTTGGGCCTCGTTCAGTGCGAGGAGGGCGGCAGAGAGCTCGCCGCGCTGCTCGTGGATGCGGGCCCAGGTCAATTGCAGGAGCCAGTCGTCCTCGGATTCGATTCCATCGCCGAGCTTGCCTTGCCGTCGGTCGACTTCGAGCTCCTCGAGGACTCGTGCCGCCGTCTCGACCTCGTCTCTGGCCAGGGCGAGTCCGGCCTGAACCAGGCGACGGCGCACGTCGGTGGTGGTCGCAACGGTCGTGCGGGGGATGCCCTCGAGGAAGGCCTGAGCGACGGCGAGCTCGCCTCGTTCCAACGCAACGAAGGCCAAGTCCACGTCGACCCGCTGTGCCTGATCGCGAACGGAAGAATGGTCGGGGCAGCGTGTGCGATCGACGATGATCTCGCGAGCCTCGAGCCAGTACTCTCGGGCCGGCTCGAGGGAGGTGTCGTGCAGCTCGGCCTCGCGAAACGCCAAGGCGCCGCGCTTGCGGTGGTAGCGGGACTCGGACTTGCACGGGCCGAGCACCCCCTCGTGAGGGTGGGCAGCTTCGAGCTCGCGCATTTGCTCGAGGACTTGGCGGGCCCAGTCGAAGCGCCCCTGGTTGGCCAGGCTCTCGACCAGAGGGTTGAGCACGGTGAGCTGCCAGCGAGGCCAGCGGAGTCGGCGGGCCACCTGCGCCGCCCGCTGGAGCAGCCCTCGGGCGCGGGAAGATCGCCCCTCGGCGAGCTCCAGGAGCGCGCGATGGTAGGAGCCCTTGAGCTCCACCTCCGGCAGCGACCCCTGGTCGCGGCACATGGTCTCCAGCACCTCGAAGGCTCGGCCCTTGTCGCCCAGATCCTCCCCGAGGAAGAAGCTCGCGGACCAGGCACTGCTGCACTCGGCCATGGGCTTGCCCTGGGCCCTCGCCAGGCGGGCCGCCTCGATCGCGATCTCCGTTGCCTCCCGATGGTCCCCCAGGTCGTGCAGCACGTAGTACAGGTAGCGGGTGAGCAAGAGCCGTCGCGAGGGCTCGATGTCACCACGCAGCTCCTCCCGCAGCTCCGCGGCCATGGCTCGCTGGGCTTGGTGGTCCCCCACCATTCCGTCAAGACGATCGCGAAGGTCCTTGTCCGGCCGTGGTCGGTAGTCGATGTCGAGCGTCAGGAACTCCTTCCAGCTGCCGTCGACGTGGCCCGACACGATCAGGCGCCCGCCGTGACTCGGGTGCAAGATCAGGCCCCAGCCGTCGTCGACCTCCGCGGTGTCGGCCGTGATCACGACGCCATCGAGCGACACCACGGGCTCGGCCACGCCCGACGGCAACCACACGCGAAGGGTCGACTCGTCGGGCCTCTCGTCGCTGTACAGCGTGCACGTGATGGGCTCGCCCTCGGGGCTTCTCTCGAGCTCCTCGCACCCCGCCCACAACGTGCCCTCCGGCGAAGCAGGGGCTCGGGGACTCGGTGCCTCCAGGGTGTGCGGCCCTCCCAGCGCGAGCAGCAGGGCCATGCCGAGCAGGCCCCGCCAGAGCCCGCGCCTGGGCTCAGGGGGGGGCATCGCACGAGCCCTTGGCGATCACCTCGATCGTGCGGACTTCGAGCGATGAGCAGCCGAGCCCCCCTCGCACGCTGCACGCACCCGGGGCTCCGGCGCTCACCTGCAGCGTCCAGCGCCCGGGCGTCAGCGGAGCGAGCTGCTCGAGCGTCCCGGCGAACAGGAGTGCCCGCCCGCCGTCGACCCACTGCCAGCGCTCGTCGCGACGCACGTCGAACGCGAAGCGGTGGCCCGAGCCCGCGGGTGGTGTGGCCTCCAGCGTGAGCTCGAGGGGCGCGTTGGTGTCGATCGACGAGCCCAGCGGCGTTGCGAGCACGAGCCGCATGGGCCGATCTTGACACAGAAGCTGCGCCTCGGGGGACGGGGACGCCCCCTGGTGCGCTGGCGGTGGCCCGCCGCCGTCGATCCGCATGGATGCGAACCTCGGGGGTGCCGCCGAGGATGAAGCGAAGGAGCCCTGGCGAGAAATCACGAACGCGGCGACCACGGCGGCCGCCAGCGCGGACACCACCGACAGCGGGCGGCCCCACGCTCGCCGCGGGGCTGCTTCGGATGTGGAGACGCTCGTCGGCTCTGCTCGTCGAGCCCCGGGTCGAGCCTCGAGCACACGATCGATCAGCGCATCGACCCGATCCTCGGAGAGAGGCACATATGCGGATTCGTCTCGGTCGCCGAGCCGCTCGCGAAGGGCCTCGGCGGTCTCGCGGTGTCGCATCCATCGCCCGAGATCTTCGAACGGGCGGAATTCGTCGGGGGCGCCCAGCCGCGTGGCCTCGTCATCGTCCATCGCTTGGTCTCTCGCGGTGATAGGCGCCCGCATCAGGATCGCTGACATGGGACATCGTGCCCAGACTCATTCGTCATCGAGATCCTTACGGCGCCTCACACGCTTGACTCGATCTTCGAGTGTGACATCGAACAACTCGCGCAGCTCGGGCAACGCCCGACGAACCCGCTTCTTGAGACGCGATGCCCAGGTGTGGAGCGCCTCCACCGTCGTTCCCGTGTCCCTGGCCTCCTCGGCGGGCGAGCGGCCCAGCACGAACAGGGCACGAAAGCGTACGCGGTCCTTGGGGCTGCCGTGGGCGTCGAGGAAGGTCTCGATCTGGGCGAGCCCGTCACGATACTCGAGCTCGACCTCGAGCTCGGCACCGAGCAGGAGCCGAGGACCGAGCTGCTCCTCCAAGAGCGCGGCCGTGTCCGGCTGGCTGGCCAGCCAGCGCCGTGCGAAGCGCCCCGCGATCATGTCGAGATACCCGCGCAGGCCGGCGCGCTCGGGGTTCCAGTCTCGCAGGATCTTCGCGTTGCGTCGGTAGAGGTAGGCGAGCAGCTCGGCGACGATGTCGTCCCGGTACGTCGTGCCCCGTGGGAAGTCGCGCAGCGCCAGGAACACGGACCGATCGAGGCGTGCGATCAAGAGCCGGGCGAGCTGGCACTGCTGTCGTGCGTCGCCATCGAGCAGCGCGATCAAGCCCTCGTGGGAGAGGGTCGAGAGGCTGGGCTCGAAGGACGACATGGGCTCGAAGCGTCGGCTCGCGCGAGTCTACGCCGTCTCTCAGGTGGGCGGCGGAGCCATGAGATCGGTCGCCGGAGGATCGGTCACCACGAGCGAGGCCTCGTTCTCGCCCGGGGGCTGGATGCTGATCTTCGTCGGCTCGAAGTCGACGCCGGTCACACGGAGCCCCACGATCACGGTGCCCGATCCTTCGAAGGCCCGTTCGGGCACGATGGCCCATCTCCTTGTCCCGGATGGGCCAAGCAGGCAGAGTATGGCACCGCTGGAGGCGAGCGATGACGCGAGATGCGACTCGCAGGCGAAGGTGAGGAGCAGATCGGATCCCATGAGCTGCCTGGATCCCCGCGACTTGCCGACGTAGATCGGAGGCGGTGGTGGTGGCGGTCCATCCAGCGGTTCGAGCGCGATCGTGAGCATCGTACCGAGTCCATAGTGGCGAGGTCCAAGGAAGCTGACAGCCATTTCAACGATGAACCTTTCGAACCGCCGCGCACCCACCGCGATCGCTACGGGACGAGGACGCGATGCACGTGGTCGGAATCGGCGTGCCGTGCCGCTCGCAGCAGGGCGGGAAGATCGAGGGGCTCGCCCGCGGCCGCCTCGACGAGCGCTCGAAGGAAGTCGAAGGCCGAAGCGGGGCAGACCTTGCGTCGCGTCACCAGCACCTGCCGGGTTCCTGCCGCGATCAGCACGTGTCCCAGGCCCACGGTGCCGTCGAGGCTTAGCTCGTCGACCGGGCCCGTGGCGCAGCTCTCGAGGATCGCGACCCGCGGGGGCTCGAGGGTGAGCAGGGTACCCAGGCCCATCGAGGTCTGGTTGATCCACAGCCCCGGGGTCGGTCGCTTGGGATCGCGATCGAGCCTGGGATCGAGCGTGCGCCCGTGCTCACCGCGCTCGCGGGACGAGCGGGGCGTGGGGCACTCGGGGTTGTCGATCTCGAGCTCGTCGACCGCGGAGTTGTGTCCGATCACGATGAGCGGTGCGGCACCCCCGGACAGGCGCTCGAGATCTCGGGTGGAGGACCCTTCGACCAGCACCGGCAGCACCGGCGTTTCGCGTCCCCACACGCGCTCGATCGACTCGATCATGGCATTGGCCCGCGGCTGGTCGCGATCGAACTCGTGGTAGTAGTCGGTGTAGACCACCACGGGGCGCACCCCCTGATCGGGGCTCGGCGCGAGCTCCGGGCGTCGCGGCAGGTCCAGGCCCCAGGTGACGGCGAAGCGCTGCTCGAGCGTGCCGTCCTCCCACGGCAGGGCCTCGAACACGATCCCGTTGGTGGGGCCCTCGGTCAGCAGGCGGATGCGAGAGGCATGCTCCAGCCGATCGAGCGCCGGGTGCAGCCAGCGCTCCACCACTTGCCGTGGCTCGTCGGTGGGCGAGGGATCGAGCGGCCCCACGTCGTGGATGCGAACCGGCTCGGCGTGCGACCACTCGAACAGCCACCAGCGACCCCGAGGGTCCTGGTGGAACAGCAACGCGAGCTCGCCGGGCTCGGGCTCGGGCAGCGCCGCGCACAGCGACGACGGCGAGTAGTCGTGCAGGCCCGCCGCCTGGCCGAGCGACTCGACCAGGGCGCGCTGAGCCGCCAGCAGCTCGGCCTTGGCTCGGTCGAGGGTGGCGTCCGAGCCCATGGCCTCCGCGTCTTCGAACGCCTGCTCTGCATCGTGGACGCGGTCGACCAGCCGCTCGTAGCGCGAGCGGTCCTCGGCATACAGGCGGGCCGCGTCCAGCAGCATGCGACCCGCGCGGTTGCGCAGCAAGCGGGCGGTGCACAGCGCCGCCTCGTCGTTGCCCTGGCGCCGCTGCAGCTCCACCAGCGCGCGCCCGGGATCGGCCTCGCGCGCGGACACGCGGCTGGCCGACAGCCCCAGGGGGACCAGGCGCAGCCGATCCTCCTGCATGCGCATCGCTCGTCCGAGGTGCCAGCTCGCCCACTCCAGCCGGTTCTCGGCGGCCGCGATCGTCCCTCGAACGTACTCGCGCTGCACCTCGAGCTCGGGGTTGGACTCGTGGGGATGACGGTCGACGAGCTCGGAGAGGCGGTCGATCTCCACCGTGGCCCTTCCCCGGTCGCCTCGGGCCACGGCCACGTCGGCTGCGATCGAGGCTCGATACATGCGCTGCTGGGGGTGGAGCGTGCGGTCGTCGAGCCCGTCGAGCCAGCGCTGCGCTTCGTCGATGCGACCCGCTTGCTGCATGGCGTAGGCGATGCCGAGCACGGTGAGGGCATGCGCGGACGCCGAGGTCACACAGTCGTTCGGGATCGTCTCGAGCCCGCGCATGGCCTGCGCGACCGCTGCCTCTCGACCGTGCCCCTGCTCGGTGGCGATGAGCAGCTCGTGGCCCGCGAGCGCGAGCCGATCCTCGCAGTCGACCTCGAGCTCCTCGGCCAGCGCGCGGGCCCGGGCGAGGGTCCGCGCTGCGCTCTCGAAGCGCTGGGCTCGTGCCTGGGCCACCGCGAGCTGCCCGGCCGCGGCCAGCCCCACCTGCGGCAGGCGCAGCCGATGCGCTCCCTCGGCGGCGCGTTCGAAGTGCGCGATGGACTGGTCGAGATGACCCTCGCGGAAGGCGAGTGCCCCCTGCAGCATCGCCTCGGGGGCCCCGTGGACGAGGCCGAGCGCGTGGCACTCGGACTCGTACAGGATGCGATCGGCCGCCTCGAAGTCCTCGCGGTCCACCAGGTGCAGCTCGGCGATCGTGATGGTCAATCGGCAGCGTAGCGACAGCTCGTCGGGCCCGGCGACCTGCATTGCGCGCTCGAAGGCATCGAGCGCCTCTACGGGAGTTGCGGTGCGCCGCAGGATCTCGCCGCGCAGCGCCCAGGCCTCGGCTGCCTGCCACCGTGACGCCATGATCGCCGGCACCTCGAGATCTTCGAGGAGCGCCTCGGCATCGGCGGGCGTGGTCCGCCAGCGCCTGGCGATCGCGTCGAGCCTGGGGGTGGTCGGGCGTTGCTCCAGCTCCACGGCCCACGTGCCCTGCGTGGTGAGCCCGGTGCTCGGCTCGACGACGGCTCCCGTGATCTCGAGCGTACCGGGGTGACCCACGCGGACCACGAGCCGCGTGCCCACGCCCACGAACTCACGGTCGACCGGCAAGGACCAGGACCGCCACCCCCGAAGCGTCACCTCGGGGTCGAGCAGCTCCTGGCCCTGGAACCACAGGACCAGCTCGTGGCCCTCGGCCGGCGCCGGCAGGAGGCATTGCAGACCGCCGCTCTCGGTGCGCACGAAGTCGCAGCCCGACACGGCCGAGGGTCGGGCCGGCGTCATGGTCGTGATCCGGCACGAGAGCGCCACGATCGCCGAGATGGCCAGCGACGCGAGGAGCACGAGGTGACGGTTGCGCATGGGAGCCTCGAAGCGAGCGGTTTGGATGGGAGCGCCGCTCGGGTGTCGGTCAGATCGACCGAACGTGGGTCTCGGAGCGGGTGCAGACGTGGAGCGGCATGCGAGCACACTCGCGGGGATCGCTGATCATCACGGTCAGGCGCCAAAGACCTCGAGCGAGGGGCAGGATCTCACTCATCGTACCTTCATAGTGGAGCGATTGTCCCTTCCAGGCGACGCGCCGCGGGTCGAGCACGACGTAGATCTCGGAGCCGGCGGACGTCGATGCACTGGCCCGATCGAGCCGTTGCACGCGGAGCAGCAAGCGGGCGTCTTCGCTGCGGCGACCATTGTGCCGCACCACCATGCTCACCCGATCGGTGGGCGCAAAGGTGGGTACGCTCGTGCCGTCGGTCGAGGGCACGCCGCCGCGAACGTCCACGCTGACCTCGCTGGGCGCAGGAGGATCACGAGGGACGCCGGTCGACTCGCCGAGGGCCAGTCCGCAGGGGGCATCGGCCGTCGTGGAAGGACGGGGGCTCGCGAGCAGGACCAGCACCGCCGCGAGGACGGCCACGCCGAGGTGGGTGACGACGGCCCTGCCCGGGCCACGAGTCGAGGTGAGCATCGACCATGGAAGGCCCGGGGAACGAAGATGGGAGTCGAGGGGGGGTCGTGTGATCTTCATGGGTGTTGGTTCTCGTGTGGCTCGGCCAAAGCGGATCCCCCAGGTCCAGTCAGGTCTCGCCGTCGTTCTTCTCTTGGTCGTCCAGCGCGGCGACGATTGCCTTGATCCTCGCCATCAGCCGCCGCTTGCGCTGGTAGAAGGCATTGGGATTGATGCCCAGCTCGAGCCCTCCTTGCTCGGCGGAGACCCCCTGGAGCAGCAGGTCGAGCAAGCGACGCTCTTCGGCCTCGAGGCGCGAGCAAAGGGTCCGCATGCGCTGCTCTCGGCGGAGGGCCTGCTGTAGCTCGTCGCCCCCCACCGACGCGGCAGGCTCGAGCACCAGCACTTCACGATCCAGCCGCTTGCGCTCCTGCTTGATGCGCTGCCAAAAGTAGCGCTGGGCGATGAGCGACAGGTAGCTGGGCAGGGTGCGTCGGCCGAGCCCGGGATCCCAGCGGCGGAGGGTGGTGCCGCCACGGCCCAGCAGCACGGCGGCATAGTCCTGAGCCATGTCCTCGGCCGAGACCACCACGTTGGATGCATCGGGCGCCGAGCCGGCCCACCGCAGGGTGAGCCGGGCGACGTGCCGCAGGTGGACGACGAGGAGCTCGGCCAGCTCTCGGACCAGCGCCCGACGACCGTCGAGCGCGGCGGTCACCATCGAGGGCGTCCAGTCCTCGGGGCGCAGTGCGGGCGACCGCTGGGCCAGCTCGACCATGCCGTCGAGCCAGGCGCAGGTGACGTCGACCACGTATTGCTCGAACGAGACGGGCATCGACGAGGACCACTCACCGAGCACGGCCAGGCGGCCGTCGGTGAGGTATGCCAGGGCGGTGCACTCGTAGTGGTGGCGCTCGGTCGGCGAGCACCGCTGCAGGCGGTCGTCGAGCACCCGATCGAGCGCGGTGCCGATGGCCTCGACCACGAGCCCGATGGCTTCGACGTCGTGGGCCCGTGCCGCGTGCAGCGTCGACTCGTCGATCGAGCGCGGCTGGGGCCTGCGAAGGCTACTTGGCATCCCGACCCCCGGCTTCGCGCAGCTCCACGGAGGCGCGGCCGAGCTCGCGGCACGGTTGCTCGGGGACCTCGAGCAGGCATGCCCCGGGGGCGCCCACGGCAAACGTCAGCGTCCAGCGCCCCGGGGCCAGCGGGAGCGTGCTCGAGACCGGGGCTCGGTAGTGGAGCCCGCCACGCTCGTCCACCTCGAGTGCCTCGGGCCCGAGCCGGATCCGAAAGGTGCCGGTGTCACAGTCGGTGCCCTCGCGGCACGCCGTGATCATCACCTCGACGGGCGCGGTGACGGCTCGGTCGGGGCGCAGCTTGAGCTCGAAGGTGCTGTCGGACGAGTAGATCCGGTCGCCGCTCGACGGCGCGAACACCTGGCCATCGCCACCGCGCAGGTCGAGGCTGTAGTTCGCGCCCGGGGGCTCGGTCGAGCGCTCGACCACCATCGTGCCGAGCTGCACCGCCCCCACCGCGGCCGCCGCGACGGCAACGTGGGAGAGCACCCTCCGTAGGATCCGCGGCCCGCTGGAGCCCACCAGCGCGTCGACCCTGGCGCCGAGCTCGGCATCGTCGATCGCCGGAGGTGGTGGTGGAACGACGAGGTCGACCTCGGTCGCATCGGCGGCCTCGCGCGCGTGGAGCCACTGGCCGAGCGCACGCAGCAGGGCCTCGTCGTCCTCGGTCGGGTCCTCGGTCGACTCGTTGGGGTCGTTGGCGCCTGGCGGTGGGGGCACCACGTGTACGGGGGATGGCTCGGGGGCGTCGTCCTTCGTTGGCATGGGGTCGGTCCTGCACAGGGGACAGCACCAGCGCCCGACCCGACGTGGCCGTGGTGGCAACGCCAGTCGTTGATCGCAGTGCCCAACCCCGTAGGAGCGACCGGGCCAGACTCTTACCGAGTGGACCGAAGGATTCCGAGATCGCCCGTAGGACCCGGCAAACGATGGATTCTCGCCCGTTTCACGGCACTGGGGCGAGTATGAGGATCCGCTCGAACCACCGCCCGGGCGGCAGCGCCGTCGGTGCTACCCGAGGTAGGCCTCGTCCTGCTCGATCTTGCTGAGCACCCAGTCGAACTGCCCCGACGTCACCTTGACCCCGCAGGAATGGCAATTGCCCGCCATGTTGAGCTGGAGGGCTGCCCCACAGCTCGGGCAATTGGCCTCGACCGAGGCCGGGCCGCGGCGCTGGGCCGAACGGATCAGCGTCCAGTACTCGCTGTAGTCGCGAGGGGTGCTTGGATCACCACCGACCACCGCACCGCTTTGGCGGTGCACGGTCTGGTCGATTGCGCTGGCCCACACCCGAACGGTGATCGCGTGGAAGAACGGGTCGAGCTCGACCTTGGCGATCTCCTGGCGATCGACCTTGGCGCCCAGCATCTGGTTGCGCAGATCCTGCTGCTCGTAGGCGTGGATCCAGTAGCGCATCGACAGCCACAGTCGGTCGCTGAGGAACGGTCGGGCGCGATCCCACCGCAGGCTCGACCAGGCGTCGTTGAGCTCGTGGTAGATCATCTCCACCCGCGCGAGGAAGCGGGTGCGGTCGAAGTCTGGATCGATCGACTGCAGCGCGGCGAGCTGCTGGTCGCGCCGAGCGTCGAGCACCGTGGGGTCGTAGGTGCCCACTTCGGGGGCGTAGCCGGTGAGCGTGGGGCCGCGGGTCTCCTCGCGCGTGACCACGATGCCATTGCACAGCCAGTCGAAGTCGCCCGTGCCGTGCTTGGCTCCGCAGTAGCTGCAGGCGTCGTGCTGGCTGTGCTCGACCGGGGCACCGCAGCTCGGGCAATTGAAGCCGCGGGTCTGGTCGGGCTTGCGGCTCGCGACGCCCTGCTTGCGCACGAAGTGCCAGCGCTCCTTGGCGTAGAAGCCCAGGCGGCTGGACTGCATGGGATCGTCGCCCTTGGCGTAGGCTTCGGTGTAGTTGCTCTCGTACTCGACCTCGATCGCGTCCCAGCCGTCCTTTTGCACGAGCTTGGCGACGCGCATCGAGCCCACGATCACCCCGCCCACGGCCACCGCCTTGCGGCGCCCACGGGTGGCCAGTGCTGCGCGTGTCTTGGCGTCGACGTAGGGGGCGAGCAGCTCGAGGTCCTCGGGGCTGGTGCGCGACTCGTGGGTGCGGGTGTAGAGCTCGTAGAGGAAGTCCTCGAGCAGGATCTGGGAGAAGTCGGGATCGTGGCTGCGTAGCGGCTCCAGCGAGACCGGCTTGGGCTTGAACGGACCGAACGATGAACTGGCCGGTACCGCGGAGAACAGCGTGGAGTAGTCGGTGTCGTCGCTGCTGCCGCTGCTCCAGCCGTCGTCGTCGCTGGCCGAGCGCGTGAAGAGGTTGATCGTGACGAGGACGACCCCGAAGCCGATGAACAGCAGGAAGCCCTCGGGGCCCAGATCGCCGCCGCCGCCACCGCTGCTGCGGTAGCTGCTGCTGCTGCTACTGCGGTAGCTGCTGCTGCTGGAGCCTCCGCCGAACGACGAGCGAGAGCCCCCGCTGAACGACGAGCCGCCGCCGGGGCGCTCGGCCGCCGCGGCCGAGCTGGCCACGCCCAGCGAGAGCGGGGCGGCGAGCGCCACGAGCACCCCCAGGCGTCGTCGTGGGGTCATGCCACGTCCTCCAGCTCGTTGGTGTCGTCCTCGCGGCGGGGCATGGGCGGCTCGAGCACCTCGGCGAGGGCCTGCACGGCCTCGCACAGGGCGGCGAGGCCGGCCTCGCTCACGCCGTGCATGGCCACCGCATCCTGCACGCGTGCGGCCGCCTTGGCCCACGCGTCCTTGGGTACGCGCGCCACGACGCCGACGTCGGGCACGACCACGCAGACCCGCTCGGCGATCGACACGTAGACGAGCACCCCGGAGCGCTCGCGGGTGGCACTCACGCCCAGCTCCACGAAGCGCGCACGGGCGCCCTGCTCCACCGCGCGGCGGACCCGACCGCGGCCGGCCAGGCGCATGCGCAAGCCCGGCAGCGCGCGGCACAGCACCAACCCCACCACGAACGCGGCCGGGACCATCAGGGCGATCCACGTCAGGCCGAATTCCTCGGGCGCGAACAGGGTGTAGAGGAGCGTGACGTAGGCGAGCGCTGCCCCGAACGAGCCGTCGACCGCGGACCAGCTGGCCGACCACGGCTGCACCGCGACCACGATCTCCGCGCTCGAGCGCGCCTCGACGGACTGCACCGCCTCGCGCAAGCGCTGCTTGGCCTCGTCGCGAACGAATGGGGAGCGCCCCATGAGCGCATTACACGTAAGCGATCGGGCCCTGTCAAACGAGGCTAATGTTGCGGCCCATGGCGGATGCGCTGTCGCTGTCCGAATTGCTCGAGGGTCCGATCGACGAGCTGCGCGCGGTGCTGCGCGAGGCCGCGTTCGACGACGCGTTCCTCGGGCGCTGCGAGGCCATCGCGCCGCGCATGCTCGATGCCGTGCGGCTGCCCGCGGTGGTCTGGTGGTTGCGCCATCGGACCGAGCCCGCCGCCGTGCTCGCGCGGCTCTGGGCCTACGGCGACGCGGTCGACGATCACGCGGTCGCGCGCGTGCTCGATCGTGGCCTGGTGGACTGGCTGTCGCGGGCGGGTGCGCTGCGGCGGTCGGCCGAGGGCTGGCGCGGCGGCATGCGGCTCTTGCCCTTCGAAGAGCTGTGGATCGCCTCCGACGACATGCACGGGGCCGATCCGGTGATGGGCCCGGGCGCGACCACGCAGGAGCTGGCGCGGGCGATTCCCCACGGTGCGGGCCGCGTGCTCGACGTGGGCTGCGGCGCGGGCTCGCTGGCGCTGGTGGCCGCCGCGCGCGGGGCCACCGAGGTCGTGGGCGTCGATCTGCACCCTCGCGCCGAGTCGTGGGCTCGGTTCGATGCCGCGCTCAACGGGCTGGCGATCGAGCTGCACACCGGCGATCTCACCGCGCCCGTGGCCGGCCGCCGCTTCGACCTGGTGATCGCCCAGCCGCCGTTCGTGGTCCATCCGCCGCAGGTCGAGGCCACCACCTACCTCCACGGCGGAGCGATGGGCGACGAGCTCACGATGCGGCTGATCGCCGAGCTACCCCGGGTGCTCGCTCCCGGCGGACAGGCGCGGATCCTCTTCGACAGCCCCGTGCGACCCGATGCTCCGCTGTGGCGTCGCTTGCAAGACGCCCACGGCGACGACGCACTGCAGCAGCTCTTGTTCGTGGCGCCCGGCAACTCGCCCGAGCTGCAGGCGATCGGCTACGCCGCCAACAGCCACCCCCGGCTGGGCCCCGAGTATGCCCGGGCGGTGCAGCGCTACCGCGAACACCTGCACGCCCAGGGCATCGAGCGCAGCGAGCACGCGCTCGCGGTGCTGCGCCATCGTGCGTCGTCGGACGAGCAGGCTCCCCCGCTCTCGGTCACGCTCGAGCGCGCGACCCTGGCGGGAGTGAGCGCGGAGGTGATCGAGCAGACGTGGCAGGCGATCGCCACCGCCTCGCTGCCGTCGCCGCGGCTGCTGCGGACCCTGGTGGGGCTGCCCGACGACGCCTGGCTGGTGCAGGAGCTGGCCGCCGACGGCAGCGAGGCCCGGCTGTCGCTGCGGCTGCCCGCGGGTCGGGGCGGCAGCGAAGCGCTCAGCGACGCGGCGGCGATGCTGGTGGAGCAGCTGCGCGAGCCCGCCACCGTGGCCGAGCTGGTCGAGCGCTACGCCCAGGCATGTGAGGTCCAGCCCGACGAGATTGCGAGCGGGGTGATCGAGTTCGTGCGACAGTCGCTGGTGTCGGGCCGACTCGTGGCGGCGGGGGAGGACGAATGAGCGCGCGGAGCAACGGCATGGCGCCCGTCGTGGTCGGCCTGCTCGGTCTGCTGGCGATGGCGTGGGCATTGCTCGGGTGTCCCGGCCCCGATCCCGGCCCATGCGGCGGCGAGGGTGATCCGGTGCTCACCCTCACCAACCGTGGCGGCGGGGCCGTGCTCGACGACGGGATCGAGGTCGACGTGTTCCCACCGCCGCAGGGCGGCGTGTTCACCGAGCTCGACGTGACGATCGAGAACCTCGAGCTGTCGGAGCTGCAATACCTGCGGGTCGAGGTGGTGACCACCGACACCGCCGAGTCGCTGGCCTACGTGCGGTTCTTTGGCGAGTACACCCCGCTCGTGTGCAACGAGGACGGCGTGCTCGCGATGGAGTACGTGCCGGTGGGCTTCAACGAGTACTACTTGCTGACCGACCTCGACGGCGTGGCCGCGACGCTGACGGGGACGCTCGAGACCACGCGCGGCGACTTCTCGGTGGGCCACGACGTGGTGCTGCGTGCCACGGACTACTGACTCGGCTTCTGCGCCAGTGCCACCTCGAACTGCTGTCGCAGCCAGCTCCACACCGCGGCGATCCGCGGCACCTGCCGCAGCGCGCGGTGGCCCACCAGCCACAGCGAGCCCTCCGGCAGCGCGGCCAGCGACGCGGCGAGCTCCTTGCCGCACGGCACCGCGACCAGGTCCCGCAGCCCCGCGTAGGCCAGCGGAGCCACCATCACGCCCAGCCCCGTGCGCACCGCTTCGATCTGCGCGGTCATGCTGCTGGTCTCCAGCACCACGCGCTCGCGCTCGACGTGGGTCGCGAGCCAGCGTGCGTCGGGCAGGTGGGCCAGGTCCTCGCCCCAGGTGATCCACCGGGTGGCCGCGGGGTCGCGCAGCTCGCCCAGCGCCTCGGCGTGGGCCGGGCTGCCGAGCACGCACCACCCCGTCGACACCAGCCGCGTGGCCACGAAGTCGCCCGCCGCCGGTCGCATCAGCCGAAGCGCGAGGTCGGCCTCGCGGCGCGTGAGATCGGCATAGCCGATGCTCGCCACGATCTGGATCCGCAGCCGCGGGTGGGTCTGCAGCAGCTCCACCAGCGCGGGCGCCAGGAAGTGGTCGACCAGGCCCGGAGGCGCGGTGATGCGCACCACGCCCTCGGGCTCCACCTCGAAGCCCTCGAGCCCGTGCACGAACCCCACGGCCGCCTGCTCCATCTCCTCGGCATGCGGCACCAGCTGCTCGGCCGCGGCCGTCGGCATCACCCCATCGGGCGTGCGATCGAACAGCTGCGCGCCCAGCAGCTCCTCGAGCGCCGCCAGCCGTCGGGAGATGGTCGAGATGTTGACCCCCAGCTCCTGCGCCGCCTGCTTGAGCGAGCCACGGCGGTGCAGCGCCAGCAGCACCTTCAGATCGTCCCAGCGCAGGGTCTTGGCCAGCTCCGACGCCAATTGCATGGATGCAAACCCCTCTTGCTCATTCTCGACTACGCGGGCACGAAAGCAAACCCCATGCTGGGGGACATGACCGAGATCCACACCGTCATCGGCGCCGGCCAGGTCGGCACCCAGCTCGCTCGTCTCCTCGCGTCGCGGGGCCACACCGTTCGCATCGTGCGTCGTAGCGCGTTCACCGCGGAGCTGCCGGGGGTGGTCCGGATGCAGGGCGACGTGACCGATCCCGCCTTTGCCGACCAGGCCTGTCGCGGGGCGACGGCGGTCTACAACTGCGCCAACCCGCCCGACTACACCCGGTGGGACGGCGTGCTGCTGCCGCTCTACCGGGCGGTGCGCGAGGCCGCGGGGCGAGCGGGTGCACGGCTGGTCCAGCTCGATTGCTTCTACATGATCGGAAGGCCCGAGCACGCGCCGTTCGACGAGCGCACGCCCATGAATCCGTGCAGCCCCAAGGGCGAGCTGCGCAAGCAGCTGGTGGAGGAGCTCTTCGAGGCCCACCGCCGCGGCGACGTCCGGGCGACCTCGGGCCGCGCCTCGGACTACTTCGGTCCCGACACCCCGCAGGCGGCGGTGCTGCGCCCCGACGTCTACGACCGCATCGTCAAGGGCGGCACGGTGTACGTGTTCGGCAACCCCGACATGCCGCACAGCTACTCGTACACCCCCGACGTGGCGCGGGGCCTCGAGGTGCTCGGCTCGCACGAGGAGGCGCTGGGTCGGGTGTGGAACCTGCCCGTGGCGGCGCAGCTGACCACGCGCGAGGCGATCGAGCGCTTCGCCGCGCGGGCGGGCACCAAGGTTCGGGTGCGACGCGTGCCGCAGTGGGCCTTGCGCTCGGTCGGCGTGTTCGTTCCGCTCGCCTCCGCGCTGGCCGAGATGTCGTATCAGTGGGACGTGCCCTACCTGGCCGACGACGGCGACTTTCGACGGACGTTCGGGGTGGGCCCGACCCCGCTCGACGAAGCGATCGACACCACCCTGGCCGCGCATGCCCGCGCCAGGGCGAAGGCGAAGGCAGCGTAGTGTCGATGGGGGTGCGATCGGCAGGGGCGCGAGCGAGGCGATCGCGCTAGCTTGATCGCCGTGAGCGTGAGCCGACGTGGTGGTGGAATCGGTGCCCTTGCCCTGCTCGCGGTGCTCGTGGGGTCGACGACCTGCAAGGGCACGGGGCGCGATGCCACCGTGGTCTACGAGTGCCGCGACCCGGCCGTGCTGGGGGCCGGCGAGCCGATCTCCAAGTGGCTCGAGGTGGAGGGCAGCGACGGGGAGCCCTGGGTGACGTCGCTGGCCGGGCGCCCCGGCGAGCTCGCGGCCGGCGATGTGGTGCACGTGGGCGAGCTGGCGCTGGTGCTCGACGGGCTCGGGCACCACCGGTACCTCGTGGAGGATGACGGCCGTCGCGTGTCGCTCTCGCTCGACGGAGGTCCCAAGCGGCTGGTGGGGCTGGTGGTCGACGATGCGGCGGTGCTCGCCGCACTCACCGACCAGGAGCGCAGGGGGCTGCGAGGGGTTCGGTTGGCCGGGTGGAGCGATGCGATGACCGCGGAGCTGCAGCGCCTGCCGCTCGAGCACGTGGTGGTGGCCTACGACCGCAGCGACGCCATGATGAAGGCCGGGCCCGCGAAAATGGATTCCGTGCCAGCGGTGCCGCCTCTGCCCGTGGAGGTGCGCTACCTCGAGCTGCAAGCGTACGAGTTCGCGATTGGACTCCTCCCGGGCACCGAGGAGCCCCAGACCGATCCCGATCAGGGCCTGAGTGCGCTCGCGCGTCTGACCGCGCTTCGCCATCTGGTGATCCGCACGTCGAACGGCCCGGACGCCCCGCTCGACCTGGAATGGCTCCGTCCGCTGGGGTCGCTTCGGCACCTGGCCATCGAGACCTACGGTCGAATGACGACGGGGTCCGAGGACCTCGCGGCGCTCACGAGCCTGCGAAGCCTCGACGTGTCGGGCATCGACGGCCTGCGCCTCGAGTCGCTCGCCTCGTTGTCGGAGCTGCGCTGGCTCGACCTGCGAGGCGCGAAGCTCGGGAGCCTGGCGCCGCTCTCCGGGCATGCTTCGCTCGAGGTGATCGAGGCCCGGGGCAGCGACGTCGCCGAGCTGCCGTCAGGGCCCATGCCGGCGCTTCGCGACCTGACGCTGGTGGGAACGAAGGTGTCGGCGGCCGACGTCGCGAGGTTCCGCGAGCAGGTGCCCGCCGCGAGAGTGACGCTTGGGATGAACCAGGCGCTCGCCGACTCCACGGCGTGTGCCGAGCGGATCCGCGTGCGCTCGGGGGGGCTTTGCCATCGCGATCCCGGCAGCGAGGAGACGTTGCTCGAGGTCGCCGATCCGGCGGAGGTTCGCGCGTTCCTGCCGCTGCTGACGGTGAACGAGAGCGATCAACGCGGCTCGTGCATGTGCTGTGGCCAGCCGACGATCGAGCTCTACCGGGGCGAGCGGCTGGTGGCGGAGATCGGCTTCCACCACGGTACGGGCCTGCGCTTCCGCGGGTGGTCGGGGGACGGGTGGATGAGCGATGCGGGCGCGGACGGGCTGTGCAAGTGGCTGGAGGAGCGGGGGGTGAAGGCGTGCGAGGAGCGCGTTCAGGAGCCGACGTCCGAGAGCTCGCAGAGTGCTCGATGACGCTCGTGCAAGCCCAGTGATCGGGCGATGTCGCGGATCAAGGCCCGCTCGAAAGCCGACATCCGAACGTAGGCGGAGTTGGCCTCGGCTGGCATCGAGATCCACGGGTCGCCGAGATCGAGGCCGTCGAGCATCTCGCGTGCTCCAGGTGCATGCAGCGGCTCGAGGCTCCGGCCCAGAGCGACCCAGTGGAGGATTCCGGCCCGAGCGGCACCACTGACCGTGGCCCGCGACTCCTCGGGCAACGCGTGAAACCACGCGAGGAACCGCCCCCGCAGGGCCGGTTCGTGCGGGCGTTCGAGGAGGATCATCGAGATCAACATCAGCCACATGGCGTCCATGGTGCCCAGCCGATGAAGCGCAATGCTCTGCACCCGGGCGAGCGAGGCCTCGACCTCGTCGAGGACGCCCGAGGAGGTCGTGCCTTCATCGGACGCCGCCAGCACACAGCCCACCCTGCACAGGGGGCTCGACGACTCGGTGGCCCCGAGCGCTGCGGAAGGGGACGGGAAGACCTCGCCCAGGCATCCCAGCGCCCATGCTTGCCTCATCGACATCAGCAGCGCCACACTCCACGGCTCGCCGTGCCCGGGCTCCAGGCACGAGAGGATGCGCCAGCAACACGCGAGCTGATGGGCACTGGCCAGCCTGGGGAGGACCTCCGTGCGGAACACGACGTCGGCGGCGCTTCGGCGAGCGTCTGCCGGTACCCGACCCAGGACCTTCTCCAGGGCTTCCACGGCCTGCAGCGACGACCAGGCCCGTCCATCGAACGCCTCGTGGATCGCGTACAGCATGTTGCAGAGCTCCAGGACCAGGGGCTCCGGGTGCTCGTCCGGGAGCTCCGCATCGCCTCCCATGAACGGCGGATCCCTCCCGAGGGCCGCCACGAATCCGACCGTGGCTGCAAACTCGGTGGACTCGACCGAGAGCAGCTCGACGAACGAGCGATCGTGATCTCCGAGGCAGCCGTATGCCACGGCCCGCACCGCGTTCCTCATGGGGTGGTGGTCGTCGATCGCGTCCAGCTCTTCGAGGGCCTGGTGAGGCTGACCAGACATGATCTTGGCCAGGAGCGAAACGAAGAGCTTGGAGTGGTACTCACCAAGCTCCGGCTGATGGGGAGCACCGACCGGCCACTTGCCCAGTGCACATGCACACCACGAGGGATCCAGCCCGCGAAACTCGTACCAGCCTCGGAGCACGCGCAGGAACGTCTTCGCCCGGATCTCTTCGCGCTGCATGGCCCGAGCGATGCGGAACAGTGGGTCGGAGATCTCATAGAAGTGCTCTCGCCCGAGCTTGGTACAGCGAACGATCGAGTCCTGGCGGAGGCGCCGCAAGAACGTCGAAGTCGTGGCCTGCGGACTGAACGTAGCACTGGAGATCTCGCTCACCGACAGCGGACTCCAGTGCTCGGCAAGGAGCTCGACGACTGGCCGCTGTCCGGGAGCGAGCCGGCCCACCTGTTCCTGGAAGTACGGCGTCAGCTCCTCGGCCAGTGCGTCGAGGGCTTGCTCCACCGCGAGGGGACGGTCGTGATGGAGGTGCGGAAAGATGAAGGCCATCGCCCGCGGATATCCGCCCAGCACGTGCCGAAGCGTCCGAACCCGGGCGAGGCCCGAGGGCGATCGAAGCTCTGCGACCAATTCCTCGCGATCGCACGCGCGTCCCAGACGTACGAGCATTTCCCGGCAGTCTTCGGCCGAGAGCGGCTCGAGCGTGCGGGGGATGAACGTCCCGTAGAAGGGCTCCGATTCCTTCGAAAAGGCGGGTGATTGCGATCGCGACGAGGCCACGATCGACCAGCTTCGCTCCGTCTGCAGGATCGATCGAAGCTGGTGCTGCCCCTGACGACCGATTGCCACGAAGACCATGTCGAGGTTCTCGATCACGATCACGAGCGGTCGGCCCCTCAGGCTCGCGCGAATCATCGTCACCGCTCGGTCGCGGGCATCCTCGGGTGATGCGGCGAGGATCGCGAGCTGTCGCTCGATGGGCCCGTCCTCGGGTCTTCGCGGCAGCGATCGCAGGATCTCCGCGAGCAAGTGCACCAGGGAGCTCGGGTGGAACTCCTCCGGGAGGCCGGCCACGATCGCCTTGCCCTCGAGCAGCTCGAGCAGCCGTCCCTCGACCAACCCCAGCAAGTGGCTCTTGCCCGAGCCTCGCGGGCCGAGGACGAGTTCGAAGCGTGCCTGCTTGGTCTCCACCGCGTCCGTGAGGCCGCGTACGATGGATGTACACAGCTCCTCGCGACGGACCGTTCGTTCCTCGAGCGCGGCGTGGGGCTCGGACCTCGGCGAGAATCGAGATGGACGCGACATGGTCAGAGCATCCTGTCTTCGCACCAGTGGCGACGTACGAAGTCCAGTGAGAAACGCAGGCTCCGGCCGCGTCGCACGACATAGTCATCGTCACGCAGATCCTGGATGGTCGTTCGCAGCAGCTCTCGCTCATGGGGCACCTGCACGAACAGATCGTCCACGTCGACGCCTTCGGGTTCTCGCGCCAGGAGGTCGAGCACGGCGAGGGCCGGGGCCTCGCGCTCTGCGTAGTACTTCGACAACCTGGTGGCGTAGTGCCCGAGGTCGAGCACGCTGGGCGGGGCGAGGAGCCGCGTCAGGGAGCTTGCAACGTCGTCTGCAGTCGGCTTTCGAGTAGCCTGCAGGCTCTCGACCAGGTGCTGGATGACGAACGGATGCCCCTCGCTTTGGCGGATGATCGTCTCGACGACCTCCGCCTCCGGCTCGACGTCGATGCCCCGCAGCAGTGCCGCGACCACGGGCCGCGCATCCTCGGCCTCGAACATCGGTACCCGCTCGACGCGGACATCGTTGATGGGGCGGTTGCGGTAGCCCTTGGCGTCGAGCTGCCGCATGACCAGGTGGAAGCCGATCGATCCCGTGAGAACCATCCGAACATTGAGGTGCTGCTGCCGAGCTGCCCGCAGCGTGTCGAGCAAGACCATCGCGTCTCGCTCCGACCCACGCAGCGTCAGGTCACCGATGAAGAGCGTGAACTCGTCCCAGAGGAACACGAGTCGCTCACCACGCTTGCCCATCTCTTCGTCGAGATCCTCGAACAAGCTCTCGATCAGGCGGCGCCAGTTCTGATCGGCGAGTGTGACCGTCACGTTCTTGAGCTCGACCGAGCCGGTCAGGCGCTCGAGCAAGGCGCGCGCTCGAGCCAGCGCCCTGGCCCCGCCGGGCAGCAGAGCACTCGCGTCCTCGTATAGACGCTGAGCGAACGAATGCGCCGAGTCGAGCCCTTCGAGGTCGCGATGGCGCACATGCCATCCCACGGGAGCGCGGTGCTCCATGCGGCGCAGGATGGATGTCTTCCCCACCCGCCGAGGCGAGAACAACGCCAGGCTCTGGTGCTCGAGGCGAGACCAGTAGCCGTCGATCAGGGAATCACGGCCGAGGATCTGGTCGGGTGGCAGGCTCCCACCAGGATTGGGCGGAACCGAGCGCATGTCGCTGCCGAGCACCCGTCGACGCTGCCTCGGATGTTTCAAAATTTCAAGACGAAATCGTCATATGACGATTTCGTCTTGTTGATAAGGCACAGGAACGCCGTTCTTGGCGTGATGCTACGAGCTGGTGATATCCACCTACTCGCCTCCACCTCCCGGCCCGCTGGGCTTGCCGAAGGTGAACCCGCCCTTGGCCTTGCCCTCGGCCTTGCCGTCGCCCTTGCTGGCGCTGGCCTTGCCGCTCCCCTTGCCGCTGCTCCCCTTGCTGCCGCCACCGCCGCTGTCCTCGCCGTCCTTGGGCGTCACGGCATCGAGCTTGAAGGTCGGCTGACGGTTCGGGTCGCAGTCGGGCGGCGGTCCGAAGCCGGCGGCGTCGAAGGTCCACGTGGTCTCGCCCTTCTTGCGGGCCTTGCCCTTGTTGTTGCGGTCGGCCTGGGCCTCGATGCGCACGGTGTGCTCGCCGTTGCGAGCGGGGGTGCAGTACGACAGCAGGTAGAAGCGCTTGCTGTGGTTGTCGATGCGCTGGGCGACCTTCTCGAACGCGAGCTTGACGTCGCTGTCGTTGGCGGCCATCTCGGTGCCGTCGCGCCCGATGGTCTTGAGGCTGCCCTCGCCCTCCTCCACGTCGGCCCCCACGCCGATCGCGAAGATCTCGTAGTCGGCGTGCTTCTCGTCCTCGAGCGCCTCCTTCATCTCCTCGGCGCTCACCCGCGCGGCGCGGTCGGTGCCGTCGGTGAACACCACCATGGTGCCGAACTTGAGCGGGCGATCGTCCTTCTCGAGCGCCTCGTGCAGCTCGTCGAGGCCCTGCACGATGGCGCCATGGAGGTTGGTGGAGGGGTCGCGCGCCTTGTAGGTGCGCAGGCCCTCGAGGCCGCCCTCGACCGAGCCCTTGGCCTCGGTGAAGCGCACCACCGAGCGGATGTCCTTGCCCCCGTCGAACGCATAGACGGCCACCTTCTGCGACTGACCCACCCGCTCCACGAAGCCCTCGGCGGCGTCGACCACCAGGTCGCTCTGGCCCGACTCGGTGATGCTG
Organism: Paraliomyxa miuraensis; assembly: GCF_026337845.1. GTDB lineage: Bacteria > Myxococcota_A > Polyangia > Nannocystales > Nannocystaceae > Paraliomyxa > Paraliomyxa miuraensis. The sequence goes on from NZ_JAOVZF010000140.1 coordinate 33,725, forward strand.
CCGCTCATGTCGAGCAACAGCAGCGTGTACATCACCGCCGCGACGTCGGGGTTTTGGATCGTCTGCTTGCTCTCGAAGGTGGAGACGAGCTGGTCGTCCTCGTAGATCGCGAAGTCGTCGGCGGTCAGCCCCCCCACGGGCTCCTCGTCATCCTCCACGGTGAAGAACACCCACACGTTGTTGGGCTTCTTCTGCTCGGAGTTCAGGCGAGTGACCTGCAGCTTGCCCGTGCAGCCGGAAGCCACGGGGAGCAGACCCAGCGCCAGAGCCAGTGGGGCCCAGCGGGAGGGGCGACGACGAGACGGTACGGTGACGCGCTTCATGGGGGAACCGGGAGGATAGCGAAGGCTCGCGCACACCGCTTGGGCGGTCGTGCGCAGCCGCTCGCAACGGAGACGAGTGCTTGGACCGGCTCGGGCACGCTCGTTCCGAGGGGAGGAGCGGCTCATGGGGTCTCGGCGGCGCGCGTCTCCTGCCTGGGGCGCGGTGTGGCTCACGGCGAATACACACGCTCGGAAGGATCCCGTGAGTCGGTGTCTCACCCGACCGAAGAGGGTATCGATGCGGATGGGCAGAGGACGAGGCTTCTGGATCGGGGCGGGCTTGGTGCTGGCCGCCTGCGGCAACGGCGGTCGCGAGGACGGCAGCGAGTCGACGGTCGGCATCACCATCGGACCCGGGACCTCGGGCACCACCGAGGCGAGCGACGAGACCGCAGGCATGCGGCTGGACGTGCCGGCCACCAGCGGGATGGCCGACGACGGTCAGACCACCGGCGAGTGCGTGTCGCAGAGTCTCGAGCCCGAGCTGCAGCTGCGCCCGGTCGACGTGCTGGTGGTGGTCGACACCTCCAACTCCATGGCCGCGGCGATCGATGCGGTCGAGGCCAGCATCAACGACGACTTCGCGGCGATCCTGGGCGCGAGCGGGATTCCCTACCAGGTGATCGTGGCCGGCGACTACCCGCCCGGAGAGCAGCTCGACATCTGCATCACGGCGCCGCTGTCGGGGACCGATTGCAATCCGCCGCCGGCGGTGCCGGCCGTGACCGATGTGTACGAGCACTACGACGGGATCACCGGCTCGGGCGCGTTCCTGAACAACATCGTCGCGTGGTACTCGGCGCCCGATCCCCACGGCCTGGCGCCCACCGGCTACTCCGGGTGGCTGCGCGAGGACTCGCTCAAGGTGATCCTGGCCATGACCGACGGGACCTCGGCCAGCAACGGCACCGCGGACGGCGATGCCTTCGACCAGCAGCTGCTGTCGCTGGTGCCACCCTTGTTCGGGGTCCCGGGTGATCGCCAGTACGTGTTCCACAGCATCATCTCGATGGCACCCAACATGCCACCCACCGCTCCGTGGCTGCCGGGCGATCCGCTCCAGGGCTCGGGACAGTCGATCCAGCAGGTGAGCGTGATCTCGGGAGGCTGGCGTTTTCCGCTCAGCGAGGCCGGCAGCTTCGACGTGGTGTTCCAGCAGATCGCCCAGGGCGTGGTGGACGTGGTGCCGATCTCGTGCTCGTTCCAGATCCCCGAGCCACCGCCCGGCGAGACCATCGATCCCGACACGGTGGAGATCGACTATCAACCGGGCGGCGGAGGGCCACTGCAGTCGTTCCACCAGGTCACGGGACCGGGTGCTTGCGAGCCCGATGCATTCTACATCTCGGGCGGGGTGATCTTCTTGTGTCCCGAGGCGTGCACGAGCGTGCAATCGGACTCGGGCGCGGCGCTCGACGTGCGCTTTGGCTGCGACGTGGGCTATGAGCCGGCCGGATGAGTGCAGGCGCGATCTCGGGCCGCAATCCGCGAGCAGGACCGTGCTCGGGCGCGAAATCGCAGGCCCACGACGACGCGGCGCCGCACGGCGTTCGCCGTGATCGACATCCCGCTCGACGGCGCGAGCGCGGCGAGGGACCATGGGCGTGCCACGAACCTCGAGGCCATTGGTCATGATGCGCGTACTTCCCTATCCCTTGCTCCTTGCGTTGCCCTTCGTCGTCGGCTGCCCGTTCGATCCGGAGGTCACGCCGCTGGATACCGACACCGACACCGACCCTACGATCGGCACCGCGACGGATGTCACCGGGGACGCGACCGATACCATCGATCCCGATGACACCGGGACCACCGTGGGCGAGCCCGGGGTGCTCGAGCTGCTGCGGATCGAGCCGCCCAACGCGGTGCTCGAGCTCGACCTCGATACCCCCGGGACCTTCGACTACGCGGTCATTGGCGTGTTCGCCGACGGCTCCGAGATGGACGTGACGGCGGAGGTCGAGGGCTGGGTGGTCTCCAACCCCGAGGTCGGCATGATGAACGGGGCCACCCTCGAGGTGCCGGCGTTCGCCGACTCGTTCTTCGCCTCGACCCTGGTCACCGCCAACATCGGCGACATCGAGGGGCAGGCGCAGCTGACGGTGGCTGCCTACCGTCAGACCGGGGACCAGCAGGACTTCTTCTTCGTGCTGCCGTTTGCCGATCCAGCCGGGCCGCAGGAGAAGCCCCTGACGTTCAGCACCGACATCAAGGCGCTCGACGTGTTCGTGAACATGGACACCACGGGCTCGATGGGCAGCCCCATCGCCAACCTGCAGGCCTCGCTCACGGCCGAGGTGATCCCGGGGATCGAGGCGCAGATCCCCGACACCTACTTCGGGGCGGGCATCTTCGAGGACTTCCCCGTCGATCCGTTCGGCGAGGAGGTGTGCGACTACTTCGAGCCCTCGGGGACCGATCAGCCGTTCGAGCTGCTGGTGGCGATGACCAACGTGAGCGCCGACGTGCAGGCGGCCGTCAACAGCATGACCCTGCCGGGCGGTCAGCCCATCGGCTGCGGCAACGACGGGCCCGAGTCTCACTTCGAGTCGCTCTACCAGATCGCCACCGGCGAGGGCTTGATGGGCCCGGGGCCCACCAGCGTTGCACCCAACATGACCGGGATCGGCGGGGTGGGCTTCCGCGAGGGCTCGATGCCGGTGGTGGTGTCGATCACCGATGCGATCTCCAACGAGGACGCCGCCGGCAACATGTGCCTGGGCATGCAGTCGTACGCCAGCAACCCCATGGTGGCGGCCGCGGCCCACGACAGCCAGGAGGCCCTCGATGCGCTGGCGGCGATCTGCGCGCGCGTGGTCACGGTGGTGGTCAGCAACTTCAACGAGATGTGCGGGCCGCTGCCCGACGGGCAGATGCTGGCCGCCGAGACGGGCGCGGTCATTCCCCCGGTGGCCTGGGACTCCGCGCCGGGCGGGCGCCCGCCCGGCTGTGCCCCCGATCAGTGCTGCACGGGGATCGACGGAGCGGGGGTTCCGACCGATGGCATGGGGTTGTGCCCGCTGGTCTACCGCGTGAGCTTCGACGGCTCGGGGCTGGGTGCGGGCGTGGTGGACGGGGTGCAGAACATGGCGGCCTACGCCGCCTTCGACGTGACCACGCAGGTCAGCGGCAGCACCGAAGACAGCAATGGGCTGCCGCTGCCGCCCGGCACGAGCTCGGCCGACTTCATCCTCTCGGTGACCCCGCTCGAGCACGGACCGGTGCCGTTGCCCGGGGTGCCGGACCCGATCCTCACCCCGGATGCGTTCCTCGGCGTGATTCCCAACACCTCGGTCACCTTCACGGTGGAGGCGTTCAACTCGTTCCTTCCCCAGGGGCCGGAGCCGCGGCTGTTCGTCGCGGAGATCACCGTGCTGGCCGACGACTGCAGCTATCTGGACACCCGCGAGGTGTTCATCCTGGTGCCGCCCGAGGACATCGTGCCCGTCGGGTAGCCGTCAGCTCGCGTCGCCGGACCCGTCGCGCGAAGGGCCTCGTGTCAGGCCCTGCGCGAGCAGTCGTTCGAAGCGCAGGGTGGCCGCGGCCGGTCGGGACTCGAGCTTCATGGTGGGGGCATCCTCGCGGAACGCCTCGGGCGAGCCGGCGGCCGCACGGTGACGCTCGGAGCGAGGGGCACCGGCGAAGGCCAGGCCCACGGTGCTGCCGGCGGCCCAGGCGATGCGGCTGGTGAGGATCTCGTCGCGAGGATGGCCGTTGCCCTCGAGCGGGATGCTCAGCCACACGAACTCGTCGAAGCCCAGGCCATCGGCGCTGCTCTGGTCGGGGCCGAGGTCGAGCCCGGCGACGGTGATGCGGGCCCCGTCGACCCCGAGGTCGTCGATCTGGCAGTCGCGCTCGTAGCCCGAGGCCAGGCGCAGGTGGGCCGGGAACCGGCACTCGAAGCGGCAGAACGTGCGGCGCTCGTCGGCGCCCACTCCCGCCGGCTGGCGCAGGTGGGCGAGCAGCGCGTCGTGGCGGGCCTGCTGCCGCGGGTTGGGCAGCTCGCCGCGGCGAGACTGGGCGCGCAGCGTGCGGTACTCGATGATCTCGTCGAGCAGCCGCGGTCCGTGCTCGGTGCCGTCGGGGGCCACGAAGCGGATGGGGTGGCGATCTCGTCCCCAGCGAATCCAGGTGATGGTCGCGCGAGGATTGGCCGGCTCGTAGATCAGCTCGATGTCGGCGATGCGGATCACGGCATGCGGGCGCAGCACCTGCCGCTCGACTCGCCGGCCGTCGACGAAGGTGCCGTTGCGGCTGACCAGGTCGATGACCACGTGGCGCCCCTGGCCGTCGTCGGCCACGTGGACGTGCTGGCGAGAGATCACCTCGTGCGCGAGCTGGAGGTCGTTGCTGCCGGATCGACCGATGCTCAGGCGATCACCGAGCTGGTGGACGGCACCGCGCAGCGGGCCGCTGAGGACGCGGAGCTGCCAGCGAGGAGCTTGCAGCTCGTCGTGGGTGGCCGTGAGGGGGCGAGTGGTCACCGGGGTTCATGTCTAGCACCAAACGGGCTGCTGTCGGGCGCGCAATGGCGCATGCTCCCCTCGACCCGAAATCGACGGCGCCAGGCCTCGCCCCCGCGCCTCACCCCGCGAACAGCCGCACGTTGTCCGCCGCGTCCTTGGCGATGCGCAGCGCCTGTGCCCACTCGGGGTGCCGCACGATCACATAGCCGTCGCTCACCAGCGTCTGCGTCCAGTCGCGCCGGTGGGCGCCCACCGGCAGCAGGTCCTCGGTGCACAGCCACTGGCGGTTGCGCGCGACGAACTCGCGCAGGCCCTCGATGCGGTGGATCCGGCCGCGCCCGTAGGCCCGCTTGAACACGATCGCCGCGTTGTACTGGCGCGTGGTGTCGGCCTCGAACGCATGCCAGCACACCGCGCGCGCCCACTCGCGGTAGAGGTCGCAGTCGGAGGTGTAGTTCATCTGGTCGATGAGCCGCGCCCCGCCCACGCGGCAGCCCACCTCGCCGAACACCACCTCGCCGTTGGCCTTGAGGTACCACTCGAGGTGGGTGAAGCCGGTGCCCATGGAGAGGGCCTCGAGCACTCCGCGGCCGAGCTCGATGCCGCGGCGGATCGCCGGCTGGTCGAGGTTGCGCACGGTGCAGATCACCGGGCTGATGTCGTGCACGGTGCGGGCGATGAGCGGGCGCGGCAGGTACTGCGCCACGTTCTCGTAGACGGGAGTGCCCTCGATGCAGATGGTGTCGTAGGTGAACTCCTCGCCCTCGATGAATTCCTCGGTGCTGACCTCGGGCACGCGAGCGAGGCGCGGGAGCACGCGGTCGAGCTCGTCCTCGGAGTCCACGCGGTAGGTGTTGGCGCTGCCGGCCCCGTCGATCGGCTTGATGATGAGCGGGTAGCCGATGCGCTCGGCTGCGTCGCGGACCTCGGTGTTGGTGCGGCAGCGGGCCGAGTGCGGCACCCGCAAGCCCGCAGCGGCGATCCGCTCCTTCATCAGCTGCTTGTCGCGAAAGCCGGTGACGCAGTCGACGCTCATGCCCGGCACGCCGAAGCGCTCGCGCATGCGGGCGGCCAGCAGCACCGTGGGCTCCCACAGCGACTCCACCCGGTCGACGCTGCGCCCGCGCAGCCAGTGATGGGCGCGCTCCAGCACGTCGTCCTCGTGCAGCAGCGCCGGCACCTGCAGGTAGCTCGTGAGTGCCGCCTTGACCTTGGGCGAGAGCTGGGCGAGCGGCGTGTCGCCGATGCCATGCACGCGCGCACCCACCTCGGCCAGGCCACGGGTGAACTCGGGCATCTCGGGGGGATAGGCGGGGGCGATGAAGACGACGTCCATGGTGGGGGGGCTCCGGGAGGGACGCCGCTGAATACCGCAAGCGCAGCGACACGCAAGGGGGCGAAGTTCGGCCTACGGTAGATAACGCTTGAGATGCGGCAGCAGCCCGTCCGCGTACATCGCATGTCCCAACGCGGTGGGCCGGTGGTCGCGGGCGAAGCGGCACTGCTCGCGCACGCTCCTCGGCTCGTCGAAGAACCTCGGCAACAGGTTGACCAGCTCGCATTGGGTCTCGAACGCGACCTCGCCAAAGCGGGCCAGGTAGGGATCGGCGGCCAGCCCCCCGTCGACGTGCTCGAACGTGGGGATGGGCGCGAGCACCACGGGCGTGCGCGCCTCGCCGATGAATGCATGCAGGATGGCCCGCATCAGCCGCCACGCGGGCTGCTGCGGGTCGGCGTACTCCTCGGGGTAGCCGATCCCACGCAGGCGCCGGGCGAACGCATGGAAGCCCGGCACCTTCTTGTCGACCTCGGTCGTGACGCGCCGCAAGATGCCCCGCACCAGGCTGGGCGGCGGCGCGGGGCCCTCGGGGGTCTGCGCGGGCGGCTCGGTGGGGGGCGGGTGCAGCACCAGCTCCTCGCCCTCGAGGGAGAACCGCGGCTTGGGCAGCAGCGGCGGCGCGGTGGGGTCGGCCTCGGGATCGGCCGAAGGCACCGGGGCGTGGCCTTCGAGGTTGCGCAGGATGTTCTCGACCTGCGGGCACAGCAGCAGCAGGTCGTGCTCGAGCTCGCGGCCATGGTGGCGAAACGCGAGCAGCTGCTGATCGGTGCCCGAGCCCGGCAGGCCGAAGTTCAGCACCTGCACGTAGTTGCCGAGCCGACGCTCGAGCAGCTCGGTGAAGCGCTCCGTGTCGTCGAGCCCCGTGCCCGCCACGCAGCCGTCGCCGAACACCAGGATGCGGAACATGCCGGGGGGCCTTTGGGGGGTGGGTTCGTGGCGGCAGCGCTGGCCGATCGAATTGGTGCGCACGAGGTAGCCGCCGCCCTCGTGGGGAACGCGGACGTGCAGACCGGGGGCGAAGCGATAGCCGGTGACGGGGTGCGGCTCGAACAGGGTGGCGGGCATCGGCGGCGGGGCTTCGTTCGTGGCGGCCCTGGAGCGGCATGATAGCCGTCCGGCCCGACGCCCGCGAGTGGTGGGGTATCGTCCCTCACCCATGCGTCGTTGGCTCGACCACCCGGCGTGGCCGCACGTTCGAGCGATCCTCATCGCCCTCCACGTGCTGTCGCTCGTGGTGCTGTCGCTGCCGACCGCCGGGGCCATCCACGATCGCCGGCGCTGGCAGACCGCCAATGCCCGCGACGACCTGCGCCGAATGGCCGCGCGCCTGACCGCGTGGGGCCTCGCCACCGACGAGCACCAGCTCGAGCAAGCGCTGTGGTCGGCCGGTGACGCCTACCTTCGGGTGCAGCGCCCGATCGCCGCTCCGTTCCAGCGCTACGCCGAGCTGACCGGCTCGCGCCAGGCATGGCAGATGTTCGCCAGCCCGCAGCGGCACCCGGCCGAGGTCCACGTGGACATCGAGCTCTCCGGGCCGGCGGGCTCGCAGTGGCAGCTGCTCTACCGCCCGCACTCCGACGAGCACGCCTGGAACCGCGAGCAATTCGATCACAACCGCTTCCGCAAGTTCTTCGGTCGCTTCGCGCGGGGCTTCATCCGCTCGCACTACGATCAATCCGCCCGCTGGATCGCCACCAAGGCCGCGCGCGAGCACCCGGAGGCCTCGCGCGTGAGGGTGCGGCTTGCTCGCTACGAGACCCTGCCCCCCGAGCGAGTACGTGCCGGCGAGCGACCGGCCCTGGACAAGTACGAGCACGAGCGGGTCTTCGACGCGGAGGCCCTGCGTTGAGCCCCGCCGGTCGCATCGGCTTCATCGGCTGGCTGCGCCGCCGCTGGTCCGCATGGGTCGAGCTCACCTCGACCCGCGAGCTCGGCACCACGCTGGCGTGGTTTCGCATCGCCGTCGGCCTGGTGATCCTCTACTCGCTGCTGTCGATGATCGCGGCCGACCTGGTCGAGGTGATGTGGGTCGACGCCGAGCACGGCGGGCTGCTCACGCTCTCCACCCGCCACTGGCTCGTTCCGCTGCTGGGCGGTCGCACCGCGAGCACCGCGTGGACGCTGGTGGGCAGCGGTCTGTTGCTCGCCACCCTGGTCGTGCTGGGCCTGGGCGGCCGGCTGGTGATCCTGGCCACCTTGCAGGTCTACTACGCGCTGACCACCGCCAGCCCCGTGCTCACCGGTGGCTACGACACGATGATCACCAATGCGCTGTGGCTGCTGCTGCTGGCTCGCAGCACCGCCACCCTCTCGGCCGATTGCTGGATTCGAACCCGGCGCCTGCGAAGCGACGAGCTCGTGCCCGCGTGGCCGCGCTACCTGGTGATCCTGCAGCTCGTGGTCATCTACACCACCACCGGCCTGCACAAGCTCAGCCCCACCTGGACCCCGGGCGGCGACTGCTCGGCGCTCTACTGGGTGTTCCAGGAGCCCACGTGGCGTCGCTTCGACATGTCGTGGACCGCCTCGGCATTTCCGCTGATGCAGCTCATGACCGCGGTGACGTGGTGGTGGGAGGTGCTGGCGCCCCTGCTGCTGCTGGTCTACTGGGCCAGGGCCACGGCCGAGCGCGGCGGATGGCTGCGGCGGGTGCTCAATCGCCACGATCTACGCAAGGTGTGGGCCACGATCGGCGTGGGGCTGCACCTGGGGATCCTCGTGTCGATCAACGTGGGACCGTTCTCGCTCATCAGCCTGGCGTTCTATCTGTGCCTGATTCCGCCGCGTGCACCACCCACGGCGTGACGCCGCGCTACGATCCTCCCCTGCCCTCCGAGCCCACCAAGACCGCGAGCGGCTCGCTCGACGTGCGGCTGCCCGAGCGATCGCTGTCGGCCACGCAGCCCGAGGACGCGCCGATGGGACTCGTGCACCGGGCCGAGCCGCTGTTGCCCTCGAGCCGCATCGGCCGGTTCGTGGTGCTCGAGGAGCTCGGGCGCGGTGGGATGGGCGTGGTCTACACCGCCTACGACGGTCAGCTCGATCGTCGCGTGGCGATCAAGCTGGTGCGCGATCGCGGGGTCGGCGATCCACGGCTGCGCCAGCGCGTGCTCGACGAGGCGCGGGCGCTGGCGCGGCTGTCCCATCCCAACGTGGTGCACGTGTACGACGTGGGCGAGCACGACGAGCGCGTGTACCTGGCCATGGAGCACGTGCCGGGTCGCACGCTGCGGGCGTGGCTCTCCGAGGCGCCGCGGCGGTGGCCGGAGATCGTGGCGGTGTACCTGCAGTGCGGCGAGGGCCTGCGCGCCGCCCACTCGGCCGGGCTGGTGCACCGCGACTTCAAGCCCGACAACGCGATCCTCGGCGACGACGGCCGCGTGCGCGTGCTCGACTTCGGGCTGGCCCAGCTCGCCGACGGGCACGAGCACCCGGCGAGGATCGTGGGCACGCCCGGCTACATGGCGCCCGAGCAGCATCGAGGGCATCCGGCCGATGCCCGCTCGGATCAGTTCGGCCTGTGCGTGTCGCTGTTCGAGGCGCTCCATGGCCGCCGACCGTTCGAGGGCATCCCGCAGGGCGAGCCGAGCGTGCCCGACGATCGCGACGTGCCGGGCTGGCTCTCCGCCGTGGTCCGTCGCGGACTGGCGCTGCGGCCCGAGGACCGCTGGCCCGAGCTCGGCGCGCTGCTGACCGCGCTGCGCGACGATCCGCGGCTGCGCCGACGCCGGCGCGTGCTCGGGTCGATCGCGGTGCTCGGCATCGGAGCGCTCGCCGCCGTGGCGTGGTCGCGCCCGCGGCAGCCCGAGCCCACGCCACCCTGCGAAGACGCGGCGTCGGCCCTGGCGGGCGTGTGGGACCCCGAGCGCGCGCAGCAGGTGCGCACCGCCCTGCTCGGCGCGTCGGCCTACGCCGAGCAGGCCTGGCCGCGCATCCAGGCGCACCTCGGGGCCTACGCCGAGGCGTGGGTGGCCATGCACCGCGACGCCTGCCTGGCCCATCACCGCGGCGAGCAATCCGAGACGCTGCTCGATCGCCGCATGGCGTGCCTGGCCAGCCGCCGCGTGGAGCTGGCCGCGCTGGTCGACGTGCTCGCCGATGCCGATGCACGCGTGGTGGAGCAGTCGGTGCGCGCCACGCTGGCGCTGCCCGAGGTGCGCGAGTGCGGCGATCTCGTCGCGCTGCGCATGGAGCTCGGCCCACCCGACGACCCTGCGCTCGCCCAGCAGGTGGAAGCCCAGCGCGCCCGGCTGGCCCACGCCGCGGCCGAGGAGCGCGCTGGTCGCTTCGAGCCGGGCCTCGAGCTGGCCCTCGCCGTCCTCGACGAGGCCCGCACGCTCGGCCATCGACCGCTGGTGGCCGAGGCCGGGCTGCGCGTGGGCTTCTTGTTCGAGGCGCTCGCGCGCTACGACGAGGCCGAGCGCACGCTCGTCGACGCCTACCTCGATGCCGAGGCCTCGCACCACCCGATGATCCGGCTGCATGCCGCCAAGTTGCTCGCGTTCGTGACCGGCGTGCGGCTGGCTCGTACCGACGAGGGCCTGCTGTGGGCGCGCAAGGCCGAGGCGCTCGTGGACGCGATCGGCTCCGACGGCTCGACCCGTGCCGATCTGCTCGTCACCTTCGGCACCCTGGCCATGCGCCGCGGCGAGGGCGAGCGTGCGATCGAGCAGCTCCATCGCGCGGTGATGCTCTACGAGGCGCACCTGGGGCCGCTGCACCCGCGGGTCGCCGCGGCGCGGCTCAGCCTGGGTGCGGCCTACGGCGAGCGCGACGCGCTCGAGGAGGCCCGCCGGGAGTTCGAACGCGTGGTGGCGATCGTGCGCGAGACCTACGGCGATCACCACCCCAGCGTGGGCGCGGCGCTCAACAACCTGGGGGCCACGGAGCTCCGAGCCGGCCGCTTGTCCGAGGCGGCCGCGCACATCGAGGCCGCGCTGCAAGCCTACGAGGCCACGCTGGGGCTCGAGCACCCGCAGGTGGCCGCCACGCTCAACAACCTCGCCACCCTCCAGGGCGCGCTCGGGCGGCACGACGAGGCGATCGCCATGCTCGAGCGCGCGCTGGCGATCCGCGAGCGCACGCTGTCGCCCGGCCACCCGCAGATCGCCTACGTGATCACCAACCTCGCGCAGGCCCACGCGCAGAGCGGCCGGCCCGAGCGCGCACGCGACGGCCACGATCGCGCGCTGGAGATGCTCGAGCGCAGCCTGGGCGACCAGCATCCCTCGCTCGTCCAGCCGCTCACGGGCGGCGGCGATGCGCGGGTGGAGCTGGGCGAGCTGACCGAGGGCATCGCCCGGCTCGAGCGCGCGCTGGCGTTGGCGGGCGAGCAGCAGCCCATCGAGCGAGCGCTCGCCGAGCTGGCCCTGGGGCGCGCGCGGTGGCAGCAGGGCCAGCGTGCGGCCGGGCTCGAGCAGATCCGCGAGGCGCTCGAGGTGCTGCGCAACGCCGGCCCCATGCACGCCGCCGTCGTCGCCCGCGGCGAGGCGTGGTTGGCCGCCAACGCCAAGGCGCGCTAAGACCGGGGGACGATGGCCGGCACCGCCACCACCTGCGCCGACCCCAGCACGCGCGGGGTCGAGCCCGAGCGGTGGTGCCTCACGCTCGTGCATGCCCACGACCCCGGCGCGCTCGGCCGCCGTCGCGTGCTCGAGCCCGGCGAGACGATCACGCTGGGCCGCGGCGCCCAGGTGCTCGGCCCGGGTGCGCTCGAGGACGACCGGATCTCGCGCGAGCACCTGCGCCTGACCCCCGGCGAGCGCGTGGCGCTCGAGGATCTCGGCAGCCACAACGGCAGCTTCGTCGACGGCCACCGCGTGGAGCGAGCCGCGCTCGAGGCCGGCGCCGTGATCGGCCTGGGTCGCACGCTGGTGCTGCTGCACCGCGGCCCCGTCCGGCTCCCCGATGCGCCTGCGATCCTCGGCATGGTCGGCAGTGGCTCCGCCCACGCCGTGCTGTGCGATGCGATCGACAAGGTCGCCGCGCGATCCACCCCCGTGCTGCTCATTGGGCCGAGCGGCGCGGGCAAGTCCCACCTCGCCGAGGCGATCCACCACCACGGTGCGCGGCCAGGACCGCTTCAGGTGATCCACTGCGGCGTGCCCGAGCGCGAGGCTGCCCTCGACACGGTCGCGCCCGGCTCCACGCTCTTGCTCGACAACGTCGACGAGGCCACCCCCGCCCTGCAGGCCCAGCTGCTCGCGCGGCTCGACGACGGCCGCGAGCACGCCCCGCGGATCCTCGCCGCCAGCCGCACGCCCCTGCACCGCGCCAGCGCGGGCGGCAACGTTCGCGACGACCTCGCGCTCCGGCTCGAGCGCTGGCTGATCCACGTGCCGCCCCTGCTCGCCCGCCGCGAGGACGTGACCCTGCTCGCCCGTGCCTTCGTCGAGCGCCACGCGGGCGAGGCTCGCCCCCTGCACGCCAAGCTCGCGCTCGCGCTGCTGCTGCACGACTGGCGCGGCAACCTGCACGAGCTCGAGGCGGTGATCGAGTGCGCCTGCATCGACGCCCAGCCCGATCGCCCGCTGCCGCTGTCGCCCCGGGTGCACGCGCGGCTCGGCCGCGACGACGGCGTGCGCGTGCCGCCCGAGCCCGGTCGTGCGCTGCCGCGCCTTCGGATCGCCGCCGACGGCAGCTGGTTCGAAGAGCCCGGTGAGCCGCGCGTGGAGATCGGCCATCGCAAGCCCCTCGCCCGGCTCGTGCGGGGCCTGGCCGAGCAGCGCATCGCCAGCCCCGGCCAGCCCCTGCGCCCCCGCGAGCTGCTCGCGCTCGGCTGGCCCGACGACCAGGTGGTCGAGCGCGCGGGCGCCAATCGCGTCTACGTGGCGCTCACCACCCTGCGCAAGCTGGGCCTGCGCGATCACATCCAGCGCACCGACAACGGCTACCTGCTCGCGCCCGAGCTCGAGCTCGAGATTAAGCCCGCTTAACGCCCGTTTAAGCCCCTTACGAGGCATTCCCGGGCGGGGGCCGTCGTCGGAGGCGGCCATGCGAACCACCCTCCCGACCGTGTGCTCGGCCCTCCTCATTCTCGCGCCCGCGCTGGGCTGCGTCATCGATCTCGGCGACGGTGCCGGCGACACCGAGGACGCGACCGGCACCGAAGGCAGCGATGGCACCGGTGGCACGGCCGACACGGCCGACACCATGGACCCCGACGAGACCGGCACCGACCCCGACGAGACCGGCGACGAGACCGGCGAAGTCTGGACCAGCACCGATGGCCCCGAGCACTGCGGCGAGATCACCGGAGATCAGGTCTGGGCCGCCGATCGCAACCCCCACGTCATCACCTGCGACGTGTTCGTGGAGGGCGGCACCCTCACCATCGGCCCCGGCGTGGAGCTCCGCGCCGAGAACGACGTGGGCCTGTTCATCTCGCGCGACGGCGGCACCGCCGACCTGCTCGTGCTCGGCGACGCCGGGGCCCCGGTGGAGATCCACTCCGATTCGGGCACCGACGCGGGCCTGTGGAAGGGCATCAGCGTGTTCTCGGCCGCCGGCACCGTGGAGCTGCACCACACCGTGATCGACTCGGGCGGTGGCTTCAACACCGAGGCCAACCTGCACGTGGAGGGCACCGAGGTGCTCCTCGATCACGTCACCCTCACCCGCGCCGAGGAGTGGGGCCTGTCGCTGCGCGACAGCGCATCACTCGCGCCCGCCAGCACCGCGCTCCAGATCCACGACACCGCCGGCTGGCCCGTGCTCGTCGATCCCGGCCAGGCCCACACCCTGCCCGCCACCGACAGCGACTACACCGGCAACGACTTCGACGGGATCTACATGAGCGCCTCCGGCCTGCCCGAGTACGAGATCACCAAGCAGGTGAGCTGGGAGGATCTCGGCGTGGACTACTTCGCCTTCACCCCCGTGCGGCTCGAGGGCACCGGGCTCGCCCCCGCGGTGCTCGAGCTCGGTCCGGGCGTGGCGGTGCGCTTCGACGAGAAGATCCCGCTCGACCTCGCCTACCACGACGGCGCGGCCGGCCTGGTCACACTCGGCGACGCCAACGCCCCGGTCGTGCTCAGCTCGATGAATTCGCTCGACCGCGGCGCCTGGCCGGGCATTCGCGCCTACGACAACACCGTCGATGCCTCCTTCCGCCTCACCCACACCGTCATCGAGTGGGGCGGCGGCTTCAACAGCGACGGCTGTCTCTACGTCGAGGACGCCGCCGTGCTCGCCGATCACCTCGAGCTGCGCGGCTGCGTGAGCGCCGGGTTCGTGTTCGACGGTGACGCCCGCTTCCAGGACGGCAGCACCCACCTGGTCGTCGACGACAGCGATCGCAGCGGCGAGCTGCGCTCCAACCAGGTCCACACGATCCCCACCGAGGGCGTGGCGCTGACCGGCAACGACCAGGACCTGATCGCCGTGTGGGGCTTCTCCGGCCACGAGGTCGATCATGCCGTCACCTGGGCCAACCTCGGCGTGCCCTACCGGATGGAGACCCACCTCGACCTCGAGGGCACCGGCGTGAGCCCTGGGATCCTCACGCTCGAGCCCGGGGTCACGCTCGCGTTCGCGGCCGACACCGCGCTGCGCATGAGCTACCACGAGGGCGCCTCGGGTCTCGTGGCCGTTGGCACCCCCGCGCAGCCGATCGTGTTCACCGGCGCCGACTCGCTCGATCCCGGGGCCTGGGGTGGGATCTGGATCTACGACGACGCCGTCGATGCCCAGACCACGTTCGACCACGTGCAGATCCGCTCGGGCGGCGGCTTCAACTCGCACGCCAATCTCCAGCTCGTCGGTGCCTCGCCGACCCTGTCGAACACGCTCATCGCCGACAGCGATTGCTGGGGCATCTGGCTCGACGACGTCGGGGCGCCCGCGCTCGGCTCGGTGACGTTCTCGAACAACGCCTGCGGCAACGTGGGTCCGTAGGCCCTCGTCGCGGCCGAGCGCATCGCGTCCCGCGGGGGCGCGCCTCCGGGCAGACGAAACGGGGGCGCGCTCACGGCTGCGCGACGCAGCGGATCGTGAACGGCTTGCGGTCGGGCTTGGCCGTGGTCTTGCTGCCCGAGCCCGGGTCGTACATCCAAAATTGCCCCGGGTCTTCGTCCCAGGCGCTGCCGCTCCAGTGGAACACGTCGTAGCCCGAGAGCGCCTCGTTGCCCCGCCACGACTCGAGCTCCTCCACCGTGGGCAGCCGCCACGAGAGGCCCCCGAGCGTCAGCGACTTGCAGTGCGCGGCTCCGGCGTCCTGCAGCAGCGCGGGGCACGAGTCGGTCGCGGCGCAGGTGTGCACGTAGACGCGATCGATCACCACCGCTCCCTCGGGGGCCGGGGCCATGGGCGCGGGCTTGGCCTCGCTCTGCGCGGGCTTGGCCTCGCTCGCGTCGGGCTCGCCCTTGGCGTCCGCCGACTCGGCCTTGCCATCGGCCTTGGTCGGCTTGGAGTCGCACG
The DNA here is from genome assembly GCF_026337845.1 of Paraliomyxa miuraensis. Classification (GTDB taxonomy): domain Bacteria; phylum Myxococcota_A; class Polyangia; order Nannocystales; family Nannocystaceae; genus Paraliomyxa; species Paraliomyxa miuraensis. Next base: position 49,267 of record NZ_JAOVZF010000140.1, read on the forward strand.
CGAGTCCGGGCAGCAGGAGCACGAGGGCGAGGCAGCGCGCGTGCCAGCGTGGTGAAGGCATGACCCGCATGGTAGCGCGGTGCGTGGCTCGGGGCGCCCTACTCGAGCGGAACCGAGACGAGCTGCGTCTTGGTGGCCACCACCAGGCTGCCGGCTCGAAGCTCGACCAGGTAGGCGGCCAGCAAGCTCGCACGCTGGGTGCCCAGCGTGGTGATCCACCGCGTGCGACCGGACCTTGGATCGATCGCCCGCAACCGGGGCGGTGCCTCCAGCGCGTCACCCAGGCCCAGCTCGTGGCCGACCGAGTAGATCGTGGCCCCATCGCTGAAGAGATCGGCGTCGTTGCCCGCATCGATCTTCCACTCGCTCTTGCCCACCATGCGGATCACCCCGTAGGTGTCGGCAATGACCACGCCCTCGGGCAGCTCCACCGGCGCCACGAGCTCGATGTCCTCGTTGGTCGTGACCACCGTGAAGCAATCCTCGGCGCTGGGGCTGCACGAGGGGTTGGCTCGCAGCACCTCCTTGCCCACCACGATGAGCTCGCCGCTCGGCACGCTCGCGTCATAATCGGCGGACCGCGAGGCGAGCACGGTGCCGGTGGCCGACACGAGCGTGACCCTCGTGTCGCTCGACCCCAGGATCGCCCCCGAGGAAAGCAGCACGATCGAGGCCCCGCCGAGCGACTCCACGGTCGCGACCGGCGTCGCACAGTCCTCGGACGAAGCCGCGCACTCGGCCGCGTCGACGCGAACGATCGCGCCCGCGTCCGTGATCACCGTGATCGAGCCCTCGTCCCCGACCTCGATGGCCGAGAGCCACCCATACTCACCCTTGGCCACGCGGGTCGACCAGCTCGCCTTGCCCTCGGCGTCGTAGCAGCGCAGCTCGCCGCCCACGCCCGCGAGCACGCAGTCCCTGGACCAGCCCACCCGGGTCGCGCCTCCCGTCAGCTCCACCGACCATCGCACCTCGCCGTCGGCCACCACCGCCAGTCCTGGCTCCCCCGCGAGCGCCACCTGGCCGTCGGAGGACACCGCCATGTCGAACGCCTCGAACGGCGTCTCGACCACCCAGCGCGGCGTGGGGCCAGTCCCTTGCGGCGCGCTGTCGGTCATGCCCATGTGCTGCTCGAGTGCCTCGTCGCAGGTGGCGTCGTCGATGGCGAGCCGATCGGCACACTGGGCGACCGTCAGCGGCAGCGTCTTGCAGACCTCGCGCAGCTTCTCGCGCGTGCCCGCCGGCTCGTCGAGCGACTCGACCTCCATGTCCTGCAGGCCGGCCACGTACAGCAGGCTCAGGTCGTTCATCGCGTCGCAGATCCGGTCGACCTGGGCCTTGGCGTCGGCCTGCGCCTGCGCCTGCTCCTGCTCGGGAGACTTCTTGCAAGCGCAGAGCGGCAGCGCGAGGGCGACCAGGATGGCGAGGCGTTGCATCGGTGCGGCACCATACCACCGCCGTGCGTCGCTCGATCTCTCGCTCGATGGGAAGACCGCGGGCAACGTGTCGGGCAACGTGTTCCTCGACCGCAATCTATCGGTTCGCGCGGGCGCGACGGTGCGCCTCTAGTAGGCTCTCGGTGGGAGCGTGGTGGCACGAACGCATGTGCCACTGCGGTGAGCGACACCGGTCGGGAAATCCCGGATCGCGTCACGATCGCCCGAATCGGGACGCGCACGCGGGGAACTCTGGCGTGTGCTCGTGCGTGTGGTAAATCGTCAGTCGTATCGTTCTGCCAGGAATTCACGCAAAGCGTCATCCAAGTCCGGGTCGCCGCGTTTCCAATCGAGAGCCGCTCGTGTGCTCGCTGTTCACGATGACGTAGGAGCAGCACCTGCACGAGCTCGCCATGTAGACACCATGTCCTTCGCGCAGCATCGCAATCGTTCATTTCGTACCCTCTTCACCTCCACCCCCGCCATTGCGGCGCTCCAACACCTCGGGTTGCTCGCCGTGCTCGCGATCTCGGCGTGCGAGGGCGAACCGGGCGCCGATGCTGGTGCCACGGACACCGACAGCCCCTTCGACACCGACTGGACCGGCGGTGGCACCGGCGATACCGACACCGACACCGACGCCGACTCGTCGGACTCGACCGATGGCTCCAGCGGCGACGAGCCCAACGTGCCCAACTGTGGAGAGAGCCACCTGGCGCTCGAGGTCGCACCGTCGCGCGTGATGCTCGTGCTCGACAAGTCGGGCAGCATGGCCGCCAACAGCTGGGATCACGACGGCGACCCCACCACGGGCGAGATCCCGCGCTGGACCAGTCTCCATGCCACGGTCGACGTGGTCACCTCGAGCTTCGGGGGCTCGATCGAGTTCGGTGCGCTGCTCTATCCCTCGATCGGTGCGACCTCGTCCTACGACGCGAACGCGTGCTGGGTCGCAGACTCGCCCGAGATCCTGCCCGCCCCCGACAACGCGGCCGCGATCATGGACGCGCTGCCAGGCCCGTGGCAGACCGACGTGATCCAGGGGGGAACGCCCTCGGCGGCGGCGGTGACGGTGGCGTTGCAGACCCTGCGAGACGGCGATGACGGCGGCCGACAGGCGATCCTGTTCATCACCGACGGCGAGGCCAATTGCCGGGCGGACGCCGAGGTGGGCCCCGAGCTGTTCGAGATCTACGATCACTCGTTGCACACGGTGGTCGAGGACGCGTGGAGCGATGAGGGCATCCCGACCTACGTGGTCGGCATTGCGATCCGCGACCAGATGCTGCCCAACACCGTCGACGGGTCGCCCGACGGGATCAACCCGCACGAGCAGCTGCAGCTGCTCGCGCAGCAGGGCGGCCGACCGCGGGCCGACGGTCCCACGCAGTACTACGCGGCCAACGACCAGGTCGAGCTCGAGAACGCGCTCGCGGAGATCGCCGCCGAGCAGTTCGACTGCACGGTGGCAATCGAGCCCGTGCCCGAGCACCCGGACTACGTGCAATTCGAGCTCGGCGGCGAGCGGATCGAGCAGGTGCAAGACTGCGCCGACGGAGACGGCTGGCGGTGGACCAGCGCCGATGGACCCTACGACCGCATCCAGCTCTGCGGCGGCGCGTGCGAGGCGGTGGCGGCCGAGGGGCTGCTGGATGCAACGTACGGGTGCCCGCCGCCTCCGTAGCCAGGCACACCCGTCGGTGCTCTCGGAGTCCTGCGCAGCTTCGCGCCACCGTCAGGGTCGGCACAGGTGGTAGCGGGTGGTCGGCCGCCTACCGCGTGGCTCGAGCCGTTCGATCATTCGATCACGTTGGGTCGCCCTGGATTCGCTCCCACCGAGGCATCCTCCGCGAGCAACCGACTTGACTCCCCATGACGATCCGAGTTCTATGATCTCTCGCGGCGACGTTTCTACGAGACATCGTCCACGTGTGCCGTCCACGTTTTCCGTAGGAGCGGTTTCGAAGCGGCCAAGCAGGCCAGAGCGAGGGTAGGAGATGCCGGACATCATCATTTCGAACGCAACCATCCTGACCATGAACCCGGCGCGCCAGATCATCCAAGATGGGTGGATCTCCGTCACGGGCAACCTGATCGACGGGATCGGCGAGGGCAACTACATGGGGCCCGCGCCCGCGGTGGAGCACATCAACGGCCACCACGGCGTGCTGATGCCCGGGATGATCAGCACGCACCAGCACGTGATCGACTCGCTGATCCGAGGCGGCCTGGAGGTCGATCGCGGGCTCTTCGACTGGCTGGTCAACGTCTACTATGCCGGCACGTCCGCCTACACCCCCGACGACTGCGCCATCGCGGCCAAGCTCAACGTCTCGGAGGCGATCTCCTCGGGGGTGACCACGATCACCGACAACTGGGGGGTCAACAACGGCGACGATCCCATCCGCGTCAACGAGTGCGCTCAGGCCACGATCGAGATGTACAAGACCACGGGCATCCGCATGATGTTCGCGCGCATGTTCAGCGACACCTTCCCCGACTACTGGGGGCCGCTCGTGGGCGCGTTGCTGCAGAAGGTGCCCGGCATCGTGCTCAACCCGGCGACGCTCGTGGAGCCCACCGAGGACGCGCTGACCAGGATCGAGGCCCTGATGAACCAGCACCACGGCTCGGAGAACGGACGCATCAGCGTCTGCCCGGGCCCGATCCTGCCTCAAACGGTCACGCCGCAGGGCCACCTCGGCTCGCTCGCACTCGCGGAGCAGTTCGACACGATCGTCGCCCTCCACCACTGCGAGTCGGAGACCGACGCGCGCATCTTCCGAGAGTCGGGCCCGGGGCTGTCGTGCACCGACTACCTGAACTGCATCGGCGGTCTCCACCCGCGCCTGCTCGGCTCCCACTGCGTGCACCTCGACGATCGGGACATTCGCTACTTCAAGGTGCACGACTGCAAGATCTCGCACTGTCCGTCGAGCAACATGTTCCTCGCCTCCGGGATCGCGCCCGTGCCCAAGTTCCTCGCCGCGGGGCTCACGGTGGGGCTCGGCACCGACGACACGAACACCAACTCGAACATCTCGATCCTGACCGAGATGCGGAACGCGGCGCTGGTGCAGAAGGGGCACCTGCGTGACGCCGGGGCCATGACCGCGGAGAAGGTGCTCGAGATGGCCACGATCGATGGCGCCCGCGCGATCGGCCTCCAGGATCAGATCGGATCGCTCGAGGTCGGCAAGAAAGCCGACATCGTCCTGTTCAACACGAACCGCCCGTGGTGGTACCCGCGGCATCACCTGCCGTCGGTGATCGTCTACCAGGCGCACGCGGACGACGTCCGCACCGTGCTCATCGATGGCCAGGTGATCCTTCGGAATCGCGAGCTCTCCTTCCTGCCCAACGCGGATCGCCGCGACTTCTTCGAAGCCGCCCAGGCCGCCTCGGCGGCCATCGTGGAGCGCGCGGGGATGCAGGCGCTCGCGAACCGAGGCTGGCAGAGCCTGAGCAGGGTCTGAGCGCACACGAGGCCCTCGACGGCGACCCCACCGGCTCACCCGGTGGTGGGGTCGCCGCCTGCATGACGGGCCGAGGAGCAGACGGTGGAGTTCCCCAACTACGTGCTTGGCAAGACGCTCTACGCAGGCCACCACACGGTCGTGTGCAGCGCCACGAGTGAGACGAGCGGCGCCGCGGTTGCGCTCAAGTACCCGAACACCGAGTACCCATCGCTCTCGGAGGTTCTTCGCTATCGACACGAGTTCGAGGTGCTCACGCGGCTCGAGGGCCCGTGGGTCATCCGCGCGCTGTCGCTGGAGCGCGTCGGGAATCGGCTCGTGCTGGTGACCGAGGACTTCGGCGGCGTGACGCTGCGGGAGTACTTCGGGGCACGGGAGCCGACGCTCGAGCGCTTCCTCCAGCTGGCCATCGGGCTCGCTCGCGCGCTCGCCTTCATCCACGAGCGAGGGGTCGTCCACAAGGACATCAACCCGACCAACGTGCTGGTCGACCCGCGCTCGGGCGAGGTCAAGCTCATCGACTTCGGCATCTCCACCATGCTCTCGCGGGAGGCCCGGGATCTGAGGCACCCCGAGCGCATCGAAGGAACGCTCGAGTACATGTCTCCCGAGCAGACGGGGCGCATGAATCGCACGCAGGACTATCGCTCCGACTTCTACTCGATGGGCGCGACCCTCCACGCCCTCGCCCAGGGCGCGCCGCCGTTCGAGTCGGAGGACCTGCTCGAGCTCATCCATCATCACATCGCCAAGGAACCGGAGCCGCTCCACGGCGAGGTTCCCTGGATCCCGCCGAGCGTCTCCCAGATCGTCACCAAGCTGCTGGCCAAGTCGGCAGAGCACCGCTACCAGAGCGCGCGGGGGCTGCTGCACGACCTCGAGCACTGCCTCGCGCAGCTGCGCGAGCACGGCACCGTGGCGCCGTTCGTCCTGGGGACCCGTGATGCGTCTCCTCGCTTCGAGGTACCGCAGACGCTGTACGGCCGCTCCGAGGAGCTGTCGCTGCTGCTCGGGGCCTTCGACCGCGTGGCCCGCGGGGGCTCGGAGCTGCTGCTGCTCGCCGGCTACTCCGGCATCGGCAAGTCATCGCTGGTCAACGAGGTCCACAAGCCGATCGCCGCGCGCGGGGGCCACTTCATCAAGGGCAAGCACGATCAATACAAGCGCGACGTGCCCTACTCGGCCATCACCCAGGCGTTCGAGGGCATGGTGGAGGCCATCTTGATGGAGCCGCCGCAGCACGTCGAGCACTGGCGTGCCCGGATCCAGGAGGCGCTGGGGGCCAACGGCAAGGTCGTCGTCGACATCGTGCCCTCGCTGGAGCTGCTCATCGGACCGCCGGCGCCGCTGTCCCCGCTCTCCGCGACCGAGGCACGCAATCGCTTCACCGCAACCTTTCGGGCGTTCGTGCGTGCGCTGGCTCGGCCCGGGCACCCGCTGGTGCTGTTCCTCGACGACATGCAGTGGGCGAATCGCTCGTCGCTCGGCCTGCTCGAGTCGCTGCTCGTCGACGCGGACACGCCGGGCCTGCTCGTCATTGCCGCGTACCGCGACAACGAGGTCGACGCCGCACACCCCTTCACGCTGGCGGTCCAGGAGATCGAGCGGTCGGCGACGACCGTCGATCGCATCGAGCTCGGACCGCTGGCGCTGCCGGACGTCACCGCCCTGGTGGGAGCCACGGTGCGCGGCAGCGATGACGTTGCGCTGCCGCTGGCCACGTTGCTCCACCGCCGGACCGCGGGCAACCCCTTCTTCCTCGTGCAGCTGCTGCGAACGCTGCACGAGGACGGCCTGTTCTCGCTCGACGACCACGGCCGCTGGACGTGGGACATGCCGCAGATCCTGGCGCTCGGGCTCACCGACGACGTCGTCGACCTCATGGCGTCGCGCCTGACGCGGCTGCCCGAGTCGACCAAGGCGCTGCTGCGGCTGGCGAGCTGCATCGGCAACCAGTTCGACCTGGGCGTGCTGGCGAGGGCCAGCGGCCGGCCGCTCCGGGACGTGGCGGCGAGCCTGTGGCCGACGCTCGAGGACGGGCTGGTCCTGCCGCTCACCAACGACTACGCGGTGCTGCTGGGCTCCGGGCTCTCGGCGAGCACGGGCCTGGCGCACGAGGAGCTCCACGAGCAGGTCGAGCGTGCCGTCAGGGACGGCGATCTGCGGGTCGTGTATCGGTTCCTCCACGATCGCGTGCAGCAGGCCGCGTACGCCCTGATTCCGCCCGAAGAGCGCAAGGTGACGCACCTCGAGCTGGGGCGGCTGTTGCTCGGGGACGGCATCGCCGATCCGCTGAGCGACAAGATCTTCGACATCGTGTCGCATCTGAACCTCGGGATCGAGCTGGTGACCGACTCCGAGGAGCGCTTTCGCATCGCGCGGCTGAACCATCGGGCCGCTCAGCGCGCGAGGGCGGCCACCGCCTACCGAACGGCCGTGTCGCACTATGCCATCGCGATGGATCTGCTCGGGTCCGAGGTCTGGTCGCTCGACGATCGACTCGCGCTCGAGCTGCACCGCGAGCGTGCGGAGTGCGAGTACATCATCGGCAACTTCTCCCGCGCCGACGAGATCGCCGCAATCGCGAGCGCCCGGAGCAAGACGCCCCTGGACAAGGCCGCGATCCACTCCATGCGGGTCCAGCTCTACATGTCCGAGGGGGCGAGCTTCGTCAGAGCCACCGAGATCGCCATCGAGGCGCTCGGCCTGCTCGGCTACGCGATCCCGGCCACCGAGGACGAGCGCAAGGCCGCCGTGGACCGAGAAATCGCCAGGCTCGATCGTCTGATGGAGGGTCGCGAGATCGCCGAGCTCGAGGGTCACTTCGCGATGACCGATCCAACGAGGCGGGCCGCGATGGACCTGATGATGGTGGGCTGGAGCGCGGCCTACCTGGCGCGGGATCTGACCGTGAGCAGCCTGATGGCCTACCTCATGGTGACGACGTCGCTCGAGCACGGCCACACGACGATCTCGCCGTTCGGCTACGTCATCTACGGGCTGATGCAGGGGCTGGAGGGGGACTACCCCCGCGGCTACCAGTTCGGGCGGCTCGCGATGCGGCTCAACCAGCTCTACCCCGACGCGGGGATCACCGCGAAGGCGGGCAACATCTTCGCACACACGCTCAACGCCTACTTCAACCCGCTCGAGACCAACCTCCAGTACTACGCGACCACCATCGAGGTCGCACCGCAAGTCGACGAGTTCCTGTTCGTCGTGTGGGCGATCTTGTTCACCATGTTCACGAAGACGATGAAGGGCGATCCGCTGCCCGACGTCTTCGAGACCTCGACGAAGTACCTCGACTTCGTGCTCCAGTCGAAGAACCGCGACATCATCGGCGCCTACCGCATGCACCGACAGATGGTGCGTGCGCTCCAGGGGCTGACGCGCGAGCGCGACTCGCTCGACGAGGACGGCGGGTTCAGCGAGGCCGAGGGCCTCGCCGAGTACGACCGGGATCAGTTCCACAGCGGCAAGCTGTGGCACGGAGTGTTTCGCACGGGCGTGCACGTCGTCTTCAACGAGTATCGTGCCGCGCTCGAGTCGGCGCGCCTGACGGAGGAGGTGATCCCGTTCGACATCGGCATGGTGGTGACCACCAACCACTACTTCTACCAGTCACTCGCGCTCGCGGCGATCTACGACGAGCAGGACGAGGCCGAGCGCGAGCGCTCGATGGAGCTGCTGGCGAGCAACCTCGGCAAGCTGAGCGGCTGGGCCGAGACGGCGCCGATGAACTTCGCCCACCGCCGCGATCTCGTCGCCGCCGAGATCGCGCGCTGTCGCGGCGACGCGGAGGCGGCCGCGCGTCTGTATGACTCGAGCATCGATGGTGCGCGGACCCAGGGAGCAATGCACGACGAGGCGGTCGCGGCCGAGGCCGCGGCGAGATTCCACCTCGCGCGGGGACTGGTGCGCATCGCACGGCTCTACATGAGCGACGCGTGCTACTGCTACACGCGGTGGGGGGCCGACGGGAAGGTCGCCGATCTGAAGGCGCGGCACGAGAGCCTGCTGGTCGCCGAGGGGGTGCTCGGAGTGACGGCCCCCAAGGAGCACTCGAGCGGGCGCAATGCGGCCACGCTGGCCGCGACCGTGGATCTCGGCAGCATGATGAAGGCCGCGCAGGTCATCTCGGGCGAGATCGAGAAGCAGGCGCTCGTCGATCAGCTGATGCGCATCACGATCGAGAACGCGGGGGCGCGGCACGGGTGGCTCACGCTCGATGGCCCGGAGGGCGTCACGATCATCGCATCCGTGTCGATCGACAGCGAGGAGCCGGTGCGGCTCGAGTCGACCCCCCTCGAGCGCGCACCGGAGCCGCTGCCGGCCATCGTGCGCTACGTGATCAAGACGCGGGAGCCGCTCGTGCTCCACGACGCCGCCCGTCACGGCCCGTTCGAGTCCGATCCGCGGCTGCGCGAGCGCGAGTGCAAGTCGATCGTCGCGGTTCCGCTGCTGCGGCAAGGGCAGCTCACGGGTGTCCTCTATCTCGAGAACGAGCTGGTCGAGGACGCCTTCACGCCGGAGCGGGTGGAGGTGCTGAAGCTGCTCGCGGCGCAGGCGGCGGTGTCGCTCGAGAATGCGAGGCTCTACGAGGAGCTCGAGGCTCGCGTGGCAGAGCGAACACGAGCGCTCGCGAAGACCAACCGCAGCCTTCAGGAGAGCCTGGACCAGCTGCACCGTGCCCAGCGGCAGCTCAGCAATGCGTCGCACCGGGCCGGGATGGCGGAGGTCGCGACCTCCGTGCTCCACAACATCGGCAACGTGCTCAACAGCGTCAACGTCTCCTGCCGGGTGGTCATGGACTCGATCCGGGAATCGAGGTCGGGCGGCGTCGCGAAGGCGGCGGCGCTGATCGCCGCGCAGCAGGATCTGGGAGCGTTCTTCACCCGCGACGAGCGGGGCAAGCGGCTGCCGGAGTACCTGAGCCGGCTCGCCGAGGCCATCGGGGCCGAGCGCTCGGCCAACATCACGAAGCTCCAGTCGCTGGAGAAGAACATCGAGCACATCAGGGCGATCGTCAGCATGCAGCAGGAGCATGCGAGCTTCTCCGGGGTCATCGAGAGCCTGAGCCTGCCCGAGCTGGTGGAGGAAGCGATCGCGCTCGACTCGGAGGCGAACGAGCATCTGCCGGTCGAGATCGTGCGGGAGGTCGATGACCTGCCGGTGGTCGAGACCAATCGCCACAAGATGCTCCAGATGATCACGAACCTCCTGAGCAACGCGCGGCACGCCGTGCGAGACGTCGAGGACGAGCGCAGGTGCATCATCGTCCGCATCCTGAAGCGGGACGAGCGCTGGGTCGCCATCGAGGTCGAGGACTTCGGCTCGGGGATCGCCAGCGAGAACCTGATCAAGATCTTCAACTACGGCTTCAGCACCAAGAGGGACGGCCATGGCTTCGGCCTGCACTCGAGCTCGTGCCACGCGATCGAGATGGGAGGCAAGCTGACGGTTCACAGCGACGGCCCCGGAAAGGGGGCCGTGTTCACGCTGCTGCTTCCGCTCCTGGGCGGCAGCCGGCCGAGTCGGGCGTGAGCCAGGACGACCGTCCGCGAGCACTTCGGCTACCATGGGGCATGGATCGCCTTGCCCTTCGCTCTCTGCTCTCCACCCTCGCACTGTTCGCTCTGGGCTGTCCCGGTGACGACGGCACGGCCGAGGACGGCCCCGAGCCCACCACGACGTCGAGCGCCACGGAGGGTTCGTCCACCGACCCCTCGGCGACGGGACCGACCGCGACCGAAGGCGTCACGTCCACCTCGAGCACCACCGAGCCCGGCACCAGCGACTCCACGGGGGCCGGAGCCGACTGCGGGGAGATGACCTGCGGCGAGGGCGAGTACTGCGACTGGACCGCCGACGACTGCGGCGAGTCCCCCGGGGGGTTCGGCAATTGCATGCCGCTGCCGGAGGCCTGCGACGACGTCTACCAGCCCGTGTGCGGCTGCGACGGGCAAGTGCACGGCAACGAGTGCGAGGCCCAGGCCGCGGGGGTCGACGTGGATGCCGAGGGCACGTGCACTCCGCCCGACGGCTACTTCGAGTGTGGCTACCGCTTCTGCGATCCCGGGTTCGAGTACTGCCAGGTGTCGGTGTCCGACGTGGGCGGCTATGGAGACGGCTTCGCCTGCGTGCAGCCGGCCGAGCCGTGCGAGCCGCTCGCGTGCGACTGCCTGACGATGGAGCCCTGCTTCGAGTTCTCCTGCGATGCGACCGGGGACGGGGGCATCGAGATCGTGTGCCCCGGGGGATGAGCGACGCGGGCCGTCCCGCGGGCTCGGCTCTCGGCATCCGCCGCGAGTCCTAGATCCCGAGGGACGACTGCGTGGCGTGGGTCTGCACCGAGCCCAGCTCGAGCACGCCCTTTTGCTGCATCAGCACGAAGGGGTGGGCCTCCAGGCGAACGTGGCCGTGGCCGTCGTGGGAGACCACCTGCACCGTGCCCATGGCGTGGCCCTGGCTGCTGCGATCGAAGTACCGCACCGAGGCCTGCACCTCGAGGGGCGTGCGAGAACCCTCGAGCACCCGCGCCTCGGGGCCGTAGCCGGTGCGCACGTCGGCGATGCGATGCCCGTGGTTGCGGCGCGAGCCGGGGGTATGGAGCAGCACGTCCACGTCGGTGGTGTCGGTCTCCCAGGTCACCACGAAGCGGGTGGAGGCCTCGGTCGACGGTCGCACGCCGGCGGCCTCGACACGGGCTCGCGCGCGAGCCAGGCCCTCGTCCTGTTGCTTGGCCAGCCACGCGGCGGCCACCAGGGCCAAGTCTTGGCGCAGGAGGGTGTGGACGCCCGCGAAGCGACCCGCGGGATAGCTGCGCTCGGCAGCGGCCACGAGCACTTCGAAGGCCTGCTCGTGATCACCCTGCTCCACCAGCGCCCAGGCATGCAGCCGTGCGCCCGAGGGGTGATCGGGTCGGGACTCCACCGCCTTGGCGTAGCTGTCGATGGCCAGTGCGAGCCCGGACTCACCCAGTCGCTCGAGGCGCTCACCGGCGGCCCGACGAATGTCGGCCCGCGAGGGGTGTAGATCGATGAGCGAGCCATAGACGCGGGCGGCCAGGGCGGGTCGCTCGCGCTTCTCGAGCACGTCGCCCAGGGCCAGCAGGGCGAGGACGTCGCTCGGCTGGGTCTGCACCCAGCTCCAGGCCAGCTCGTACGCCTGATCGACCTGCCCGGACGCGAGCAGGGCGTGCGTCTCGGCAAAGCGCCCCGTGTGGGCCGACTTGATCGGGCGCGGGCGTCGGACGACGGGTGCATGTCCGCCCCAGTGAGGCGTGGGTTCGCTCGACCAGGCACCGCCGCCGGGCTCGAAGATGAACGGATACTTGATGTGCACGACTTCCGCGCCCGGTGGCTTGGGGAACTTCCAGCGCTTGACGGCCTTGGCCACGCACGCGGTGACCAGGGGGTTGGGGAGCGAGGTGCCGGACCCATCCACGGCTGCATTGGTCACCGTGCCCGCGGGACCAACGGTGAACGCGATCAGGATGCGGCCCTTGAGGTTGGGGTCGGTCGTGAGCCCCTGGTTGTAGCAGTGGCGCACCTCGTTGAGGTGAGCCCGAACGATGCGTCGAATGATGTCCTTGTCGAGCGAGCCCATCACCTCCGCCTTGGCCTGCCGCACCACGGGGACTCTCTGGCCGCGACCGCCGAAGCCCAGGCTCGCGCCTCGACCGTACCCACTGCCGCTGCCTCCGCCTCCGCCCGCGCCGATGAGGCCGGTGTTGCCCAGGCCGATGGTGCCTTCACCCGTGCCACCGCCACCCCGACCGGTGCCGACGAGCCCCAGGTCCCCGCCCCCCACCTCGACACTCTCGCGGGAGGGCCCCTTCATGGCGTAGAGGCCCTTGTGCTCGCCGTAGCCGGCGCCCGTGCCCGACAGGCCCAGGCCGCCGGCGCCAAAGGCCTCGCCGACCTCGGTGCCGACCAGGCCGCCCCACACGTCCTCGTCGTCGTTGCCCACCGCAAAGGAGCCCCCGTAGGGCGAGGCCAGGAAGTGCCCGCTCTCCTGCTCCATCATGCCGAGCACGCCGGAGTCGGCGGCCTGCGAGTCCGGGTCGAAGTTCCGGGCCATCTGGGGGATCGCGTCCACGGGGCCATCGGCGGAGGCCACCACGGTGGCCGCCAGGTCGTCCTCCACCGGCAAGGGCTTGCGCTCCCCGTCCGAGCGTCGCATCACCCGGACCGACCCTCCGTCGGCGGTGAGGATGTCGGCCTTGCCGTTGCGATCGATCCCAAAGCGTCGGTAGTCGGCCTCGGTCTCGAGCACCAGCAGCGCGGTGAGGTGGGTCAGCACGCGGTAGTGGGTCGACAGCTCGATCACGCGGGCGTTCATCGCCTCGCGCGCGGAGCTCGGGCCCGGCTGGAGCCGAGCCTGCTGGTGCAGGATGCGAGCGATGCGGGCGCGGGCCCAGGCACGCTCGACCAGCGGCCGCTCCACCTCGAGGGTCTCGATTTCCTGGGTGGGCAGCGACGGATCGGAGAGCTCCACGGTCACCACCGGCGGACGAGCGCCTTCGTAGCGGGCGAACACCAGCACGTCCTGGCCGGGCTGGACGCCCGCGAGGGACTCGGGCCAGCTCCACGAAGCCCCCCTGACGGTGAGCGCCACCTCGCCGAAGGGCGCCTGGGACAGCGCGTGGGCGATGACCTCGGGGGAGCGCTCGTCGTCGACGATCACTCCGGCCTCCGGCAGCGCCGAGGTCAGGTCGCCGAGGGACTCGCGATCCTGGCGCGCATCGGGAGCCAGCGCGTCGAGCCGGCGTACGCCGATCGTCTCGAGCTGCCGCACGGCGGCCCGCAGGGCGCTGCGCTCGGTCTGCCCGGCCGTGGCCACGCCATCGGAGACGAGCAGCACCCGCTCCCAGCGTCCCTCTGCCCTCGCGGCCATGGCCAGCACGGCCTCGAGGTTCGAGGCACCGAGCGCCCGGCCCTCGACCAGATCGGCCAGCACGTCCACGCCCATGCTCGAGGCCATGCCCTCGAACACCGACTGCTGGGTCTGGTCGAAGCCCACCACGCGCACGCGGAAGTCCTGGTGCTGGGCCAAGGTCGACAGCACGCGCCCCAGTCGCTCGACGCGGTCGTTGAACCCGGCGGACGAGGATGCGCTGGTGTCGAACAGCACCAGCAGCGACTCGGGCGGCGTGGCCGGTCGATCGGCATCGGGTCGCACGCGCACCACCGCCAGGTCGCCCGAGTGCAGGCCGGCGGCGGCATTGCTGCCGTCGAGCTCGATCACCAGGTCCTTGTCGGGCGTGAAGTGGGTGCGCTGCAGCTCCACCACGCGCTGGGCCGACTGTGCGCCGGACAGCGAGCTGCGATCGCCGGCCGAAGCCGAGTCGTGGGTCTTGACGACCACGCGCGCGTCGAAGTCCTCCACCGTCGACAGCCCCTGCAGGGGGAGCCGATAGGGGCTCGAGCCCAGCTCCTGGGAGAACGAGACGATGATCTCCTTGCGCTCGTGCGGGAGGATGGGGAACACGCGGGCGCGCACCTTGTTGCCCGCGTCCTTCTCGAGCAGCGCCGGATCCACGTCGGGGCGCTCGTGCATGAATTCCTCGAAGGTTCGCCGTGCCTCCTGGCGCTCGACCACCTCGCCCTCCTGGAACTGGTCACGGATCTTCATGGACAGCCGAGATAGCGCGGCTCCGGGCGGCAGTTCGATCTCGAAGCGACCCTCGCGGCGGCGGTCCTCGGGGTTGACGAACGTGAGGTGCAGCTCGGTGAAGGCCAGCGGATCCTCGATGACGACCCGGGCCTTCACCGCGACCAGATCGAGCCCCGTGCCATCGCTCGCGGTCAGCGACATCGGCACCGTGGGGGAGGGATTCTCGCGCCACGTGAGCACCGGGCGAACCTCCTGCCGCGCGTGGTGAATGGCTTGTGCCACCACGGTCTTCTCGCGCTCGTCCTCCGTCGCGTCGGTCTCGACGACCGGCCCCGAGCAGCCAATGAGCCAAAGGACGCAGCCGATGAGCAGCGCGAGCGAATTCGATGGCCAAGCACGCATGAACACCTCGTGGTCGCAGGTGGGACACCTGCTCGGGGCAACGGTTCCGGGAAAAATGGGCAGGCTCGCGGGCCACGCGAGCCCCGATGCCCAGGAACACGGTTCGCGTGGCGCGACAGGACATGGAGGGACCGCTTGGTGGTCCCTCCTCCCGCCCGGTCGGGCTTCGCACGATCGAGCTTGCTAGCCCGGCGGCACGAAGTTGTTGCAGGCCTCTTCGATGATCCCCACCGCCTGCGCGAACACGGGCCCGTAGTCGGGCTCGCAGATGCCGCCCAGGAAGCCGTTGGCGCCGAACATGTTGACGAAGTTCACCATGTTGACGCCGTCGTAGACGGTGCTGGCGGGCGGGCACGGGCCACCGGCGTAGTTCAGCAGGCCCAGCGCCACGGCGTTCTCGGGGATGCCCAGCTTGGCGGTGACGACCGCATTGTACCAGTCGGCGGGCGTGCCGGAGGAAGCCTGGCCCTCGGGGTCGCCCTGGCCGTCGTACTCGTCGGTGATGAGCACCAGCACGAGCAACGCGTCGTCGCGCAGGAAGCCCTCGTTGCACTGCCCGGGCCCGGCATGAACGCCGTTGACCACGTTCTTCATGGCGTCCATGGTCAGCTCGTAGCCGTTGCCCGAGGTCCCCGTGTCGGCCGCACAGGCGAACGCGACGTCGAGGTTGTCGATCTCGGTCATGTAGTTGGTGCCGGCAGCGTAGGGCCCACAGGTGGCGTTGCTGGAGTTGCTGCCGCCGGTCTTGGTGACCAGGCCACCCAGCACGTTGCAGCCGGGCACGGCGTTGTTGGGAGAATAGGCGTCGGTGGTCACCACGCCCACGTGGTACTCGTCGACTTGCTCGAGCGCGCTCTGGATCCCGGAGATGAACCCGGGGAAGCTGGCCGTCAGGTTGTCCTGCTCGTCGGCCATGCTGCCCGAGTTGTCGATCACGAACAGGAAGTCGACCTTGCGGCAGCCCTCCTCCGGGATCGTCACGTCCATCCACGGCATCATGTCGAACTTGGGGGTGCTGCTGGTGTCGTCGTCGTCGACCGACACCGTGGTCATCCCGTCGTCGGAGGCCACGTTCGAGGTGGCCGGTGGATCGGTGGTGGTCACGTCACTGGTGCCCGAGGCCGAGGCGTCGCCCTGCGACAGGCTGTCGATGCCCGGTCCCGCCGAGGTGTCGTCCTCTCGCCCATCGCCTGGCGTGCACGCCACCAGCGCGCACGCTGCCCCCCAAGTCCCAAGCCATCGCATCGCGCTTCGCATCTCGTGTCTCCCCCTCGGCCTTCGTGGGGTTCGAACATGCCAGCACCGCGCCGCCCTCGCCAAGGCAAAAAACCAGGCGAAGCCCGACGGCAAGGCTCTGCGGCGCCGCTCTACGCCTTGGGGGCGGCCGGCGACACCCACCGGGAATTCGCGGGGGGTCGGCATGGGAATGACACCGGATGTGCGCGACGATGCTCGTGATGCCCGACGGCTCCCCCGAAGCCGGGTGCCGTTTCCGTGCCTGCCCCCACTCGAGCCACCAGCCGTGAACGACCCGATCGAAGCGAGCCATCCCACCCTGTCCGCCCTGTTCTTGGATCGGCGCATCTGCTGTGTGGATGCGCTGCGCGTGGCAGACCTCCCCGCGGGTCGGGTCACCCGCTTGCTCGTCGACCTGGTCCATGATGGCATGGGGCGGGCGACCCAGCTGCCCGTGATCGTGGTCAAGGGTCGCCGCGAGGGTCCGATCTTCGGCGTCACCGCCGCGCTCCACGGCAACGAGCTCAACGGGATCCCCGTGGTGCACCGCCTGGTGGCCACGACCGAGCCCGACACGCTGCGCGGAGCGCTCGTGGTGGTCCCCGTGCTCAACGTGCCGGGGCTGCTTCAGCACACGCGCGAGTTCGACGACGGCATCGACCTGAACCACGTGTTCCCCGGTCGGGAGGGCGGCACGGAGTCGCACGTGTATGCGGCGCGCCTGGTGTCGCGGGTGATCCAGCCGTTCGACTACCTGGCCGACCTCCACACGGCCAGCTTCGGGCGCATCAACACGCTCTACGTGCGCGCGGATCTCGACGACCCGACCACGGCGAAGATGGCGTTGCTCCAGCGCCCCAGCATCATCCTGCACAACCCGCCCATGGATCACACCCTGCGCGGATGGATGTCGTCGCGGGGCTCGCCGGCCATCACGGTGGAGATCGGCAATCCCCACGTGTTCCAGCCGCGGCAGGTCAAGCGCACGCTCCAGGGCTTGCGCGCCATGCTGGCGCAGATGAAGATGCTTCCGCGGCGGCCGCTGGCCCCCGTTCCCGCCCCCGTGCTCTGCGATCGCTCGCGCTGGTTGTATGCCGACACGGGAGGCCTGTTGCAGGTCTTGCCGGAGCTGCGCGACATGGTGGAGGAGGGGCAGGTGATCGCGCGGCAGGTCGACGTGTTCGGGGACCTGGTGCGCGAGTACACCGCGCCGCATCGCGGCATCGTGATCGGCAAGAGCGTGGAGCCGGTCAGCGCCACCGGGGCCCGCATCCTGCACCTGGGGCACGTCGTCGAGGATCATCGCTTTGGCACCCTCGAGGCGCTCCTGGAGGAGCCGCTGCCATGAGGCTGGGCGTGCTGGTCAACGAGCTGCAGGGCATCGGCCCGCGGCAGTCGACCGCCATGCTCATCTCCGCGCTCCATGGCCAGGGGCACGACGTCCGGGTGTTTGGGGTGGCCGACCTGGGGATGGACGAGCACGGCGCAGTGGTGGCCCTTGCGCGTGGCCTGGGTCCGCAGGTGACCAGCGCGGATGCGGCGGTCGAGGCCCTGGCGACGGCCACGCCCACGTGGCTGCGGCTGGAGGAGCTGGGCGGCGTGATCGGTCGAGTCAATCCCGCCCGCGATGCGCGACAGGAGATGCACTCGGAGGCGCTGCAGCTGCTGCAGCTGGCCCACGACCGCGGGGTGGTGGTGCTGAACCGTCCGCAAGGGCTGGTGCGTGGTGCCTCCAAGGCCTATTTGGGGCTGTTTCCGGCGTTCACGCGCCCGCGCACCATCACCAGCGCCAATCGTCGGGATCTGCACCGGTTCGTGCTCGAGCTCGACGGCCCGGCCGTGCTCAAGCCCGCTCGGGGCACGCGTGGCGTGGGGGTGTTTCGGGCGGACCCCGGCGAGCGCAACCTCAATCAGATCCTCGACCTGCTGCTCGAGCGCGGGGGCATGGTGATCGCCCAGGAGTTCGTGCCGCGGGCCGACGAGGGCGACACGAGGGTGCTGGTGGTCGGGGGCTCGATCCTCCGGGTGGGAGGGGCGGCGGCCACCATCCGCCGCGTGCCGGCCGAGGACGACTTCCGCAGCAACATCCATGCGGGTGGGCGACCCGTGCCGGGCGTGCTCACGCCCGCCATGGAGCGCGTGGTGGAGGCGGTGGGACCACGCCTGGTCGAGGACGGCCTGTTCCTGGTGGGCCTGGACTTCATCGGCGACGTGCTGTGCGAGGCCAACGTGCACAGCGCGGGCGGGCTGTTCGATCTCGAACGGTTCACCGGTCAGCCCTTCACCGAGGCGCTCGCGCGCGCGATGGTCGAGCAGATCGAGCGCGAGCGCAGCGCGAACTGACCACCGAGGCTTCGGAGGCTTCGAAAGAAGCGAGCCCCGTCGCCTTTGGGGGAAGCGACGGGGCTCGAGAGGGCGACCCTTCGTTTGGGGTGATGGGGGGGGAGGTCGCCAGGAAAGGAACGGCCGCGCATGGGAGCGCGGCCTCGTCACTGTCGAGCGATTTTGGTTGGGGACCGAGAGGAACGCCGAGGCAAAGGATGGGGGAGGGAGCCTCGGCGCCGCTCGGCAGTGACAGGGCTTTAGTGTGATCCGCGAACGAACCGATCACGAAAAAATGCGGATCGACTCGTGAACCGACGCGGCGCTCGTGGATCGATCGACCGATGCGGTGGCGTTCGGGGAACCAAAGGGAAAGACCCTGCAGCGTTGGGGGCACTGCAGGGTCTTGGATGAGGCCACCGCGTTGGGGGCTCGCGGTGGTGGGAGACGAAGCCGCGTTGGGGGCTCGCGGCACGGCTTTGGTCGTTGCCCCGTTTGGGGGCCGGCGCAGCGACCTTGCGCGTGATTAGTGGAAATCAGCCCCCAACCGATCACGGAAAGTGCAGGGGGATTCGAAGATAGGTGCGACATGTAGGCGGATCGCGCAATGAGCGCGGTCGATGAGCGCCCAACCGCCCGCGGCTCCGTGCCATAGTCCGATCGCGATGACGGGCGAGCCCATCTCGACGGTCGACTACACGTTCGACGTGCAAGGCGGGCCCAACCCCGAGTGGCTGGTCCGGCGCTTCCACCTCACCGAGGGACTGAGCCAGCCCTACGCGCTCATCGTCGACGTCCTCACCGAGGAGGTGGGGGTGAACCCCGAGGAGCTGCTCGGAGCCAGCGCTCGGCTCGACATCGATCGCCGCGAGGTCATGCGGCAGGTCGCGGGGGTGATCCACCGGGTGGACTACGTGGGGGTCAACGTGGATCGCAAGCTGGCGCTGCGGATCCACGTGGTGCCGGCCCTCAAGCTGCTGTCGCAGGATCTCGGCAGCCGCATCTACCAGGACCAGACGGTGCCGGAGATCTTGAAGGCGGTGCTCGAGCCGGCGCTGTCGGCGTTCGGGCGCGAGATGGATGCGTCGGGGCTGTCGACCTCGACCGAGCAGTACCCCAAGCGCGACTACTGCGTCCGCCTGCGCGAGTCGGCCCTCGACTTCGTCAGCCGGCTGATGGAGGAGGACGGGATCACCTACTACTTCCGCGTCACCGACAACAAGGAGGTGATGGTCCTGGTCGACCAGAGCAGCGGCGACCCCAACACCGCGTTCCCCGAGGCCGAGTACATCGATCCCGATGGGTCGGGCGTGATCCCCATCATCACCGATCGCCCCGACACGGCCGACCGCGACTCGCTGCGCTACTTCGACTGGTGCCAGCCGCTGCGACCCAACCAGGTGATGGTGCGCAGCTTCAACTGGAAGGCGTTCGACCCCAACCCCAAGGCGCAGCTGGAGACCAGCTCGCCGGCCGAGGATCCCTCGCCGCTGCGGCGGCAGTACGTGTTCTCGGCGGGGCGCAAGGCGGTCGACGAGCAGGCGGGGGCCGACCCCTCGTCGGGGTTCGACGGCACGGCGATCGACGAGCCCCTGCTCGAGGCGAAGCGGCGCTACGAGCTCTACGACAGCGAGAGCCAGCTGGGCCGCGGCCAGTCCAACGTGGTGGGCTTCTTCTCGGGTGCGCGCTTCACCCTCGACGATCGCTCGTTCCCCCTGCTCGACCAGCTCGACTTCCTGCTCACCCGCATCACCCACCGCGGAGAGGCCCCGGGGGTGGAGGCGTCGGGCAGCGACGACGGGCCGCGCTACGAGAACACCTTCGAGTGCATCCCGGTCGGCAAGCCGTATCGACCGTCCCGCACGACCCCTTCGCCGCGCGTGCATGGGCCCCAGACGGCCACCGTCACCGGGGGCTCGGGCGAGGAGATCCACACCGACAAGCACGGCCGCATCAAGGTGCGCTTCCACTGGGACGAGCACTCGGCGCTCGACGGGGGCTCGTCGTGCTGGGTTCGCGTGGCGCAGATGTGGGCGGGCCCGGGCTGGGGCACCGTGTTCATCCCGCGCGTGGGCATGGAGGTGGTGGTCGAGTTCCTCGACGGCAGTCCCGATCGGCCGCTGGTGACCGGCTGCGTCTACAACAGCGCCAACACGCCGCCCTATCCGCTGCCGGCCGAGAAGACCAAGAGCACGATCAAGTCCAATTCCTCGGTGGGAGGCGGCGGCTTCAACGAGCTGCGCTTCGAGGACGCCAAGGGCAGCGAGGAGGTCTTCATCCACGCCCAGAAGGACATGAACGAGGTCGTGCTCAACCACCACTCGACCACGGTGGGACACAACCAGACCCACAACGTCGACGTCGATCGCACGCGCACGGTCAAGGGCAACGAGCTGGTCACGATCGAGGGCAACCAGACGATCATCATCAACGGCAGCCCGTGCGGTCGCTCGAAGTCCACGTGCGAGGTCAAGGGCAACAACATCTCGGTCAACGACACCTACAAGCTGCACGCCGACAACCAGATCCTCCTCGATGCCCCCAACCTCTTCAAGCTGACGGTGGGCGGCAGCACGATCACGGTGGATCCCACCTCCATCAAGATCTGCGCGGGCGGAGGCTCGTCGATCGTGCTCGACTCGAAGATCGTGGCCGCCTCCAGCGCCAAGAGCACGATCACGATGACCGGCGACATCAACGCCACCTCGAACAGCGGCAGCACGCTGGATCTCAAGGGCAACGCGCAGCTGATGTCCAACGATGGCTCGTTCATCAACCTGACCGGCAACGTGGACTTGGGCGCCAGTACGGGAGCCAACATCGTGCTCACGGCGGATGCCACGGTCAACGGCGGCACGGTCACGCTCAACGGCAAGAGCGGGCAGGTGGTCGCCGACGGCAGCGGGGTGGGCGTGAGCAACGGCGCCATCGTGATCAAGGGCGCCTCGGTGAACATCGACGGCGGCGGAGCCACGGGCTCGTTCGCCGGTGGCATGGTCAAGCTGAACTAGCCCGCACAATGACCGACGCACCGGAACCTCTCGACGGCTACGATCAGGTTCCCTATACGAGCTACCCGTATCCTCAGTCGCATCCCGATCGGCTGCACGTGGTGGCGTCGCTCTTCGGCGCACGGCCGGCGCTCGCGTCGGGGTGTCGGGTGCTGGAGCTGGGGTGTGGCTCGGGCGGGAACCTGCTGCCGATGGCCGAGCTGCTGCCGGGCAGCGAGCTGGTGGGGGTGGACCGGTCGCGCCGGCAGATCGAGCTGGGGCGGGAGCTGGCGGCGGAGGCCGGGCTGACCAACGTGGAGCTGCGCCGGGCCGATCTGATGGACGTGGATGCATCGTGGGGGACGTTCGACTTCATCCTCTGCCACGGCGTGTATTCGTGGGTGCCCGCCCGGGTGCAGGACAAGATCCTCGAGATCCTGCGCGATCATCTGCGACGACCCGACGGCATCGGCTACGTCAGCTACAACGTCTATCCGGGCTGGCACCTGCGAGAGATGGTGCGGCACATGATGCGCTATCACGTGCGCGAGCTGACCGAGCCCGCCGTGCGCGTGGAGCAGGCCAAGGCCCTGCTGGGGTTCCTGAGCGAGAACGTGTCCGACGGGCAGGGGCCCTACGGGGCCTCGCTGCTGCGGGAGCTGAGGCTCTTGCGGGCGCTGCCCGACGACTACCTCTATCACGAGCACCTCGAGGACGACAACGAGCCGATCTACTTCTACCAGTTCGCCGAGCGGCTCGCGGCGCATCGCCTGCAGTACGTGGGCGAGACGGACCTGCAGACGATGATCGCTCGGGGGCTGGCTCCGGAGGTGGAGGCCACGCTCGATCGGATCGCCCCCGATCTGCTGACGCGTGAGCAGTACATGGACTTCGTGCGCAACCGGCAGTTCCGCGCCACGGTGATCTGCCACGAGGGCGTGACGCTGCGACGCGAGCTGGGGCCGAGCGCCGCGCAGTCGCTCTCGTTCGAGCTGCTGGGCCGTCCCAAGGACGGCGCGGTCGATCTGACCCCAGGGCTGCCGCAGGTGTTCGTGGGGCCGGGGGAGGTCGAGATGACGACCTCGACGCCGCTGACCAAGGCGGCGCTGCTCCTGCTGCAGCGGGCGTGGCCCCGGGCGCTGTCGGTCGACGTGCTGTTTCAGCGGGCGTCGTCGCTGGTGCGCGAGGCGGGCCTGCCGGCGGAGTCCGGGCAGGAGGAGACGCTGGCCTCCGATCTGCTCTGGTGCAGCTTCGGCGGCGCGGTCGGGGTGCGTCGCTGGGTGCCGCCGGTGGCGGCGGTGGTGCCTGCCCGTCCGCGGGCGAGCCGGGTTGCACGGGCCCAAGCGCGTCGAGGTGACTTCGTGGCGAGCCTGCACCACCAGCTCGTTCGCCTCGACCGTGCGCCGCGGCAGCTGATCCTGCGGCTCGACGGCGAGCACGACCAGGAGCGCCTGTGCGCCGTGCTCACCGAGCTGGTGATCCAGGGCGAGCTGGAGCTGACCCTGGACGGACGGCCGCTGCGCGAGCGCGCGAGCATCCGGGCCCCGCTCGCCCACGTGGTGGAGCAGACGCTGGCCAAGATGGTGGGCCAGGCGCTGCTGCTGGCCGAGGACGCGTGAGGCCGCGATGAACGGTCGACGGTCGCTCGACCGACGTGCCATTCTGCCGACGACGCGAAGATGTCGATGCAGACCCATCTCCACCACGACCCCTTGTGGTCGATGGTCGTCGTGTTCGGGGTGAATCTCGCCCTGCCGCTCATCCTCGCCCTCGCCTTCGCGATCGCAGGGGCGCGTCGCGGGGGAGATCAACGGGGCGCGTATCTCCAGCTCGCGCGCTGGTCGGTCGTCGTGTGCGTGGTGATGCAGCTGCTGTGCGTCGGCTACCACGCCAGGCGGCTGCTCGGCAGCGCCGAGCAGGGCACGGTGACGCAGAAGGAAGAGGTCGTCGAGAGTCGCTACCCCAAGTGCGAGCTGACGCTGCAGAGCGCCCAGGGCGAGCTGGAGCTCACGGTGCCTCAGGGGGACTGTCGCGGCCTGGAGCCGGGCACCACCGTGCCGATCATCACGGTCTCGGGTACCACCACGTTCGCCCAGGTGGGCGAGGCCGCAACGGCGCACGCAGGTCTCACGCTCGGGCTCGGCCCGCTGATGATCCTGCTGATCGCGTGGCTGCTGGTGCGTGGGCCGTCCCGCGAGGGGTAGCGCTCAGTCCCACTCGACGCGCAGCGGCATCGCCATCAGCTCCTCGACGAGGTAGGGCCGCGGCGCCACGTTCTTGCCTCCCCACACCACGGTCACCCGATCCTCGTCGGGCTCGATCACCACGTGGTGGAGCTTGGGCTCGGTCTCCTCGAGGGTTCCGTTCCACGAGCCCGTCCAGATCCGCGGCCGGCCCGGAGGCAGCCGAAATCGCAGCCGTGGCTCGCGGGCGTGCAGGTTCTCGAGTTCGAACTCGATGGTGTGGACCTCGTTGGTGAACGGCCCCAGCGCGAGCCCCAGCGAGGCCCCGTTCCAGAACCGCGGGGTGTAGACGTGCTCGACCTTGCCCAGCCGCGGGAAGTCGGGCGGCACGAACCCGCGCCTGACTTCGGGCAGCGGGCCCAGATCCGGGTGGCACGGGTGCATGCTGCCGGCGAAGGCGATCCGCGGGAACTCGGCCAGGTGGGTCCAGCCCAGGAACCACGGCAGCGGCATCGTGGGCCAGCGACCCGGGTGCCCCACCGCGAGCTTGTCCGGGCTCAGCAAGGCCTGGGGGTCCTCGAGGTTGGGCAGCTCGAGCGCCTCGCAGGCCTGTGCGGTGGGGGTGACCAGGTAGCCCCGACCGGCCCGATTGCGCGGGTAGGCAAAGGGGCTGTGCGCGGCGGCGTCCCAGCCGGCCTCCTTCTCGAGGATCTCGTACGGGTTGCCCCACGTGCTCTCGGTGACCATGTCACGCCCCCCGTAGGCGCGATCCTTGGTGACCGGTATGCGGTCGAAGGGCTCGGGCTCGGAGAACACGATGCGCCCATCCCGACCCAGGGCGACCTTGCGATCGCCGAACACCTCGAGGCGCTTTTGGACCGGCCCCACGCGGATCGACGCATACCCGCGCCGGGACCCCGGCGGAGCGTAGGCATGCCCGAGGACGACCACGTCGGTGAGCGCCTTGTCGGGATAGATGTCGGCGTCGTGGAGCACGTGGCATCCCGGGACGGAGTCGTCCCACTCGAGCGGCCGCAGCGGCAGCTGCTCGTCCGAGACCATGATGCGGCCGTGCGTGACTCGGTAGGTTCGCTTGACCAGCACCGCGATCTGCGGGCGGTGGGACGGATCGTTGCCGCCGACCTGGAACACGGTCTCGCTGCAGCGCTCGGCTCGCATCGTCACCATTCCTCCACGGGCTGGTTGGCCAGGTCGCCGCCCGGCTGGCCGGGCTCAGGGGTGCGCTCGGGCGCCGGCTGCTGCAGGGCATCGCGCTGGGCCTGCTGCTGCTGTTGCGACGGAACGTTGCCGTTGGTCGTGCCCACCGTGTCCTGGGCGGAGCCATCGCCGGTCTGCGGGGCCCCGGTCGGGGCCGGGGTCGCGGTTGGTTGGGGCGTGCTCGGCGTCGTGCTCGCCGGGGACGAGCGGTCGCTCGGGCTGTCGCCGGTGATCGCGTTGCCGAGGCCGTAGCCGAACGCATTGCCCGCCGAGCCCCCATCCACATCGCTCCCGAGCAAACCGGGAAGGCTGTGCCCCAGCGGCGAGCCGACCAGGAACAGCGCGACGCCGCCCAGGGTGCTCTCCACCACGCTCTTGACCAGGGGCGTGGCGAACAGGGCGGCCTTGCTCATCAGGTAGGTCCCCACGCGAGACCCCATGATGCGCCTGATGATCGGGCCCGAGATCCGCCCGGCCAGCTTGCCCGCCGCAAAGCTCAGCAGGGCGGTGACCGCCGCGTCGATGGCCATGGTGATGAAGCCACCGATGATGTCGCCCCAGGTCAGCGAGGTCTCGACCGTGTTCCAGGTGATCACCACCCCGGTCGGCGCGACCAGGCCGATGCCGGCCGAGAGGATGTCCCAGCAGTTGCCGTTGATGTCGACGACGAAGATGAGCGCGCAGCCGATGACCTTGCCCTCGGTCAGCACCGAGGCCGGGCCGAAGTAGCTCTTGGATCCGGAGAACCCGATGACCAGCGGCAACAGCACCAGGTTGGGCATCGGCGGGATGGGCACGTGGGGGATCAGGTTGCCGATGTCCGAGGTGCGCCGAACGATCATCCAACCGCCGTCCTGGGTGGTCTTGCTCGTCTTGTCCACCTTCATGACGATCCCGTTGAGGATGCTGAAGCAGACGTGCGGGAACGACGGCGCGGGGTTCCACGGCGGCGTGACCGAGATCTCCCCGTGCAGATCGAAGCCGACCATGGGGAAGCAGGGCTTGAGGACGTTGTGACCCATGGGACTCCTCAAGCGCTCGCGGGGAGGGATTCCGCGGCTGGTACGAGCAAGCAGCTGCGCTCTTCGCCCGAGCGCAGCTGGTAGCGAAAGGGATAGCGATAGGTGACGAAGGCCCGGCCGAGGTCGGGGGCGATGCCGATCTGCTCGACCTTCAGCGGGCGCTCGGCCGTCTTGCTGCCGATCTTCATGCGCACGACCATGCCGGGGTCGGGGACGGGGAACGCCAGGGCGCCGTTGGGCGTGAAGTGCTCGAGCTGGATCCACTGCCCGAACCCGATGGGGGGCGCCACCATCCTGGGAAAGGCGCTGCTGAGGAGCTTGACCAGGTCGAACGACGGCGGCTCTCCCTCGCGTGCCGTGACCGAGTCGCGGGCGCGCATCCCCAGCTCGTAGGGGCAAAAGCCCAGCCCGGCCGGATCGGGCGCGTCGTTCCAGGTGGCGATGCGCTGATCGAGCTCTTCGAAGTTGGGCAGCGGCTGGCCCTCGGCCTGCTCCTCGCTGATGTAGAAGCCGACGCCGTTGGGGTTGAGGGGATACTCGATCCGCATGTCCTCCCGCTCGGCGCTGCCCCCAAAGGCACGGGCGAGGCTGATCTCCATGCGTGCGAAGGGCTCGGGCCCGGTGACGGTCCACTGTCGTCCTTGCCGACGCCAGCGGCGGTCGCCGAACACCGCGACGCTGCGCGTCCACGGCTGACCACGGGGGGCCTGCACCCGGACCGTGGCGGTGGTCGCGATCGCAGGCGGGCTGGGCGGGTAGACGTGGCCGACGACGATCAAGTCGACCCCGCGCTTGTCGTAGGGCGTGTCGGGCTCGAAGATCCCGAAGATCGTCTCCTCCCCTTCGGCGGGGCAGGGCAGCGGCTCGTCGAGCGGTCGCAGGGTCTGGCCCTCGATGGCATAGAGGACCCGCATGAGCACGGAGCCCGCCATCGTGCCGTTGCCAATGGAGGTTCGAAGCAGTCCCGCGCTCCAGGGGGCCCGATTCTCGAAGCGCATGCGGACCGAACTATACCCGATGTCTCGGGAGCGCGGCGTCGGCGTTCGTTCTCGCGCGGCGCCTGCCGCTGGCCGAGGACGGCTTGTCCGAGGGCGGTGCGACGGGTATGAACTAGTGCGAAGGTCGGGCGCGATGAAGACCGAGGACGAGCGCAACGAAACCGTCCTCGAGCCGTTGGCCGAGGTCAATCCCCTCGAGGCGCTGCTCGATGAGCACCAGGCCCGTCGCGAGACACCGGGCCCGGGGCCGATGTGCCTGATGGGGCGGGTCATCGACGATCGCCATCCCACGCTGGGGGGGCGAGTGCGGGTGCGCTGGCGAGCGGCGAACGGATCCACGCAGGAGCGCTGGCTGCTCACCCTCCAGGGGCTGCCCGTGCGAACGGAGGATCGGGTGCTGATGCTGTGCCCCGAGGGCAGCGAGGAGCCCGTGGTCACCGGGGTGCTCGACGGTTTCGCCCGGCGACCCGAGCTCGAGCGGAGCGGGGCCGCCCAGGTGGAGCTGCGGCGCGACGAGGCGGTGCGGATCGTGGGAGCCACGGGCGAGCCGCTGCTGGAGATCCACGAGGGGGAATCGGGGCCGGTGGTGACCGTGCTGCACGAGGACCTCGAGCTCGCCGTCCCGGGCCGGGTGCGAATTCGCGGGCGGCAGGTGCAGCTCGAGGCGACCGCGGGCGCGGTGGAGGTCGATGCCACCGACGAGGTCGCCCTGCGGGGCGAGGTGGTCAAGCTGAATTGACCCGCTATGGCAGCGCGAGCGCTCGGGGGACGAAGGCGTCGCTCTTGCCGTAGCAGTCGCCGTCGTGGGCCTTGGTGACCGGCGTGGCGTCGAGCGGCAGCCCGGGCAGCGAGCTCGGCGGCTCGATCGCATGCCCGCCCTTGTCGCTGCGAAACACGAGCTTGGCGCGCTGGAACGTGATCTCCGGCTCCACGGGCGGGCACTTGCCGCCGCAGACTTGCCGCCCGCCTTCGTTCCATGTGCTCACGCGGTAGGTCACGTCGAACGGCCGGCTCGGTCCGCTGGGTGCGGCCGGGCACACGAGGATCTCGTCGATTGTCACCCGGTGACCGGGCCCGTCCACGCAGGCCGAGGAGGTCGTGGCGTGCGTGCCCGCCACGGTGAGCAGGCGCGTGACCTCCTCGATCACCATCAGCGGCGCCTGGCAGTTGTAGGGCAGCGGCGCGGGCTTGGAGGCGGGGGCGGAGGTGCCCACTCCGCTCGCGGAAGTGGCCACGGCCGGAGCCCCGGGGCCGTCCACCACCATGTCGGCCTGGAGCGAGGACGGGTCGGCCCCGGGGGTGGTGGCGTCGGAGGGCTCGGCCACGTTGGTGGTGGTGCAGGCCGTGGCGAGGATGCACGACGAGGCGAGGATTCCGAGCGTCAGGCGGGTCACCAAGCGAGCATAGCGAATTCGACCGTGTGCCCGCAGGCCGGCCTTGGCCCACGGTCGTACCCGGCCACGTGACGGGGGCCGTGGATCGGCGCTCCCGCGCCCGGCGGGATCTGCTACGGTCGACCGCGACCGGCCGCCCATGTCGGAGCATCACCACCTGTGCTGGGGCTGGGGCCCGCAGTACCTGTTCGCCGACCGCTGGGAGGCGATCGCACCCGATGTCGTGCCCGTGTCGGTGGAGCGGGCCGCCGCGGTGGTCGAGGCGATCGCCCGCGAGGATCCCACGGCCCTGCGTCGGCTGGGGATGAGCATGGGCTGGCTGACGACCGAGCCACTGGCCGAGCCCGAGCCGAGCGAGCTGGTCGAGCGCGTGCTCGACGATCTCGAGCGACCCACCGGCCGCCTCGCGCTCTACGAGCGCCCGCGCGACGACAGCCTGGGCCAGCTCGACGTGGTCGACGACGACGACATCGTCGATCTGAGCGATCTGACCGACCAGCAGGAGACCACCTGGATCGAGTTTCGCCTGCACGACCAGAACGACGAGCCGTTCGCCGGGCTGGAGTACGAGCTGCACCACGCCGATGGTCGCGACACCACCGGGCGCCTCAACGAGCTGGGCATCGTGCACCTGCAGGACATTCCTGCTGGTGACTACACGATCCGCTTCCCCGCGGCCGAGCTGGTGGTGCTGGGCGAGGATGGGCCCCCCGGGGAGGGGCTGGCCGACTACGGGGTCACGCGCCTGCAGCTGCTCGGCACGGGTGGGGCCCGCTCGCACGGCTGGACCACCAACGACGATCCCCCGGCCGCCGACGACGAGGTGGGCTTCTTCCTCGCGTCGGGGGCCGAGACGATCAAGATCACCTACACCATCGAGGATCCCGAGGGGCGCACCGAGCACGCCACGCTCGAGCTCTTCGTGCTCGACGACGACGGCGACGAGGTGATCCTGTGGAGCCGCCCGCTGACGGCCGAGGAATTCGCCGCGGGTGATCACGAGTTCGACTGGAACGGCCAGGTCGACGTCACGCCGACCTTGCCCGAGGGCTTCCCGACCGTGCTGCGCTCGCCCTATACCCTGCGGCTGCGGCTGCGGGGCCATGGCGAGGCCAACCCCCCGGAGGCCTCGACGTGGTTTGGCGTGGACGTGGCCGCGATCGAGCTCGAGCTCGGCGACGAGATCACGCTCTCGGCCAATCGCGATCGCACCCTCCACGGCACCCTGGGCGGCAGCCTGCCCGCCGCCGGGGCGACCACCAAGGTCGAGCTGGTCAGCAACGTGTTCAAGACCAGCAGCGCCGAGATGAATTCCAACGCGCTGTTCACCGAGTACCAGAGCCTGTGGGGTCGGGGGCCCCAGATCCCGGTGTTCGCGGCCATCAAGGCCAAGGACTCGCAGGGCAACGCCACGCTGGCCCCGCGCGCGCTGGCCGGGGTGAAGATCGCCTGGGAGTGGATCGACGTGGCCGAGGACACCTCGTCGCACCACGCCAAGGCCAAGGCCTACCTCGACGCGGCGCTCGACTTCGACAAGGACCTCACCGAGCCCGCGGGCGACAATTGCCACGTCGATCGCGGGGGCAAGCGGGGCCCGGGGGCCGATCCCGTGTTCCCCGAGCAGGCGGGCCAGGCTCCGTCGGGCTCGCTGACGGCCGGCACGTTCCCGTTCGAGGTGGCGCGCTACCTCGAGCGCGCCGACATGGCGATCACCAAGGCGTGGACCGACGGCGTCGTGGGCGGCAAGACGGGGGTGTTGTTCGAGCCCTCGCGGATGGCCGGCGACGCGTGGTCGCTGCGGGTGTCGCTCTTGCGAGACATGGAGGAGAACGGCCCCAAGGCGGGCGCGGTCCAGGCCAGCATGGGGACCCTCGAGACGTGGCGCCAGGTCCACGTGGTCACCTATCTCAAGAAGAACGCCGCGATCGCCGACGTGAACATCGGCACCTTCCAGGCCTACTACCGCGCCGCCAAGGTCGAGATGAAGGACGACACCGGCGGCTCGCAGCTCATGGTCGAGGCCGACTACAACGCCAAGGTCGCCACCGCCGTGGCCGCGCAGCAATGGTTCGTGCAGGCGGCGATCGACGGCGCCGTCAACCAGTACACGGCGGGGAACTACGCGCTCCACTTTCGCAGCTACAACGACTTCAAGACCGCGGTGCGGGCCGCCCAGGGCTGGAGCGCGGCCCAGCTCACCACGTGGCTGGCCGGCGGCGGCGCTGCGGTCAACACCGCCAGCAAGTACCACGGCCTTTGCAAGTCGTGGGCGTCGACCATCACGGTGGCCGCGTGCAACGGCTACGTCAACGCCAACCCGGGTGTGAACATCCTGCACTTCTCGGGGCTCTACAACCTCGAGACTCAGCCGGGGGGTCGGAAGCTCAACGGCTTTGCGCCCAGCTTTGCCGCGACCGGTCGCACCAAGTGTGCGTTCGTGCTGTGCCCCGGGCCTGGCAACTATGGCGGTGGCTTCAACAACGCCCAGCAGACGCTCACCCACGAGATCGGCCACCACATGTTCCTGCCGCACGCGCCGTTCCCCACCGCCAGCGTGCCCGCCGGGGCGCAGGCCAATCGCCACGACGCCACCTACGACAACTGCACGATGAGCTACGACTACAGCGCCGAGCGCAAGTTCTGTGGCCTGTGCATCCTGCGAATGCGAGGCTGGAGCGCCGACTGGTTGCTGCCCCAGCCCGATGAGAACACGCGGCCATGAAGATCGAGCTGTCCTTGCCGCGATCGCGTGTGGTGGTGGACGAGTCCATCGAGCTGCACGTGCGCCTTTGCAACGACGGACCCACGCCGGTGCGGGTGCCCGACCCGTTCGTCAACGATGCGTGGCAGCCCGCCTACGTGCTCACGGGCCCTGCGTTCCCGACCGGCAGGCGCTTCACCGCGCGCTCGTCCACGTCTCGCGACGCGCGGCCCGTGCCCGACGACGTGCCGCTCGCGATGATCGAGCTGCCGCCGGGAGGCACCCACGAGGGCGAGATCCCGTTGTCGCAGTGGATCACGATCGATGCGCCGGGAGCGTACTCGCTGGTGGCCGAGCTCGAGCTGTCGGCCGAGCGTGCGGGGGGCACGGCGCTGGCGGTGCGCTCCGCTCCGCTGTCGCTCACGCTCGATGCCCTCGATGCCAGCAGCGCGTCGGTGGGCGTGGACGCGCAGCAGGGGCCTCCCGCCGGCCTGTGGGTCTCGTTCGTGCATGCGGGTCGCGAGCCGCCCGCGATCTACGATGCGCTCGTGCTCGAGGATCGTCCCGATCTCGGCGAGCTGCAGCGCCACGATCTCGTCCATCGGCGCGACGTGGCGGCGGGGGTCGAGGCGGTGCACGTGCCGTGGCACCACGATGATCGCATGGCGGCGCTGGCCGCCTGGCGCACGTGGATGCAGGGCGGGTCGCTCGTCGTCGACGATTCCCCGCTGGGGGTGCCGATGGCCCTGCCGCTGTCGCCCGGGTCGAGCGTCGTGACTCCGGTGTGGCAGGACGCTCGCGAGCAGCTCGACGTGCTCGTGCGAGCCCCGAGCCCGGGAGGCGGACAGCAGCTCGAGCTCGTGCGCTTTGGCAGTCACGGGCCTCCCGCTCCGCCGACCGGCGCGGTGGTGTGGCGCAGCGAGCCGCGGGGGTCGATCGCCACGGCTCGGCTGGCGCTGGGTCCGGTGAGCGGCGGGAGCCTGCGCCGCGCGGTGGCGGTCGAGTCCCGCGGTGACGATCTGGTGCTCTCCTGCTTCGCGGTGGAGGCGGGAGGCCCGGGCGCGCCGATCGCCGAGGTGACGCTGCCGCAGGTCAACCCCGTGCCCGGGCTCGGGCTGGTGCTGCGCGTCACCCCCGAGGGTCGCACGCGCGTGTGGGTGCTGGCCGATGCCAAGCACCAGGGTTGGCAGGTCTACCTGGGGCGCATGGAATTCGACGTCGACGGGCGGCTGACCGCCGCGATCGAGAAGCCACGGCCACTGGTGACCCTGCCAAGCCCTCTGGTGGAGGCCGCGCTCGAGCTGGTGCAGCCCGCCGGGGACGGGTCCGAGCCGCTGGTGTGGGCGCTGCGAACCGACGACCGGCGCGTGCTGTGGTCGCGCGATGGCTCGGCACCGCGCTGGTACAAGACGCTGCGGCCCTCCGTGCTGGCCGTGCCCATGCAGCTGCGACCGATGTCGCAGGCCACCTACCTGGCCACGCAGTCGCCGGGTCGTGCGCCCGCCCTGGTCACGCTGGAGGAGTAGTCACCGATGACCGCGCCCAACGTCACCTGGCAAGAACTCGCGGATGGGGTCACGCGGCCCGATGGGGCGGTGCATCGCCTGGTGGTCGAGCGCGTGCGTGCGCACCTGCTCGAGATGGAGGACGCCCACTTCCACTTCGACAGCGTGGTGATGCAGGCCCAGCCGCGGCGCACGGTGACCGCCGACGACGGTGGCGACATCACGGGGATCGCCGTGATCGCGGCGGCGCTGCGCTTTGGGGAGGCCCACCCGGACGAGCGGCTCCTGGTGGTCGGTCACACCGACACCGCGGGCTCGCGCTCGTACAATCAAGCGCTCTCGGAGGACCGAGCCAAGAACGTGCATGCGGTGCTCACCGGAGATCGCAGCGGCTGGGCCCGAGGCTGTCAGGCCCGACACCACGTGGAGGACTGGCAGCGGATCCTGAAGTGGGTCCACCAGGCGCACGGCTGGGATTGCGATCCCGGCGACGTCGACAACGTGTACGGCCCGATGAGCCGGCAGGCACGGGAGCGCTTTCGAGCCAGGTACAACCTGGATTTCGGCGGATCGCTCGCCGAGCGCGGGCCGCAGTGCGAGGCCGACTGGGAGGCGTTCTTCGAGCTCTACGACGTCTCGCTCGCGCAGCTGCTCGGGGTGCCCCAGGACCAGCTCTCCGGGCTGCGCAGCGGGCTGACCTTCCTCAGTCCACCGATCCTGGCCTGCGGCGAGCAGTGGCCCAAGGAGGGGCGCAGCGAGGACGGCCTGCGCTCGGCGGTCAACCGCCGGGTGGAGCTGCTGTTCTTCGACCAGGGCGAGGTGCCCGACATGTCGAGCGAGAGCCCGCCGGGGGCGAGCCTCTACGGCGACGAGCGACGCTTTCCCAAGCGGCGGATCCCGGTCGGCGGCGCGGCCTTCGTGGAGCTGACGGTGGTGGACCTCGGTGACGAGGCCATCCGTGGCGAGGCCTACGAGCTCGATCTTCCGCATGGGGTCACGCGCACGGGGCAGCTCGACGAGCGCGGGCGAGTGCGGCTCGAAGGGCTGCCACCCGGCGATTGCACGCTGCGCCTGCCCAATGTGACCCAGGCGTTCGAGCCCACCACCGTGCCCACCGGGGCCGCCACCCGGGTGGTGGTGCAGCGACGAACCATCATGGTCAAGGTGGACGGCGCGCTGATCCTGGGTGGAGCGCGACAGCTTCGCGACCATCCGGTCGAGGAGGCCACGGTGGAGATCGTCGATCAGGGCCGGCAGGTGGTGCTCGGCGACGACGACGAGGCGATGCCGCTCGACATCACCGACCTGGGCGATGGTGACTACACCCTGCGAGTGACCCCGCGGGACGCCGAGCTGGCCACGGAGGCGGCCGGGCCCGGGCTCGAGCCCGCGGCCGGGGTCGAGGTGGCGTATCGGGCCCTCGACCTCACGATCACGCTGGCGGGCGGGCAGGTGACCGCGGCTGCGGTGGCCGATCCGAGCGATCTGCACGGAGGCGTGCTGGGCTTCACGGCTTCGAGCGTCGACGTGGATCTGTGGCCCGACTTCCTGGCCAGCCCGCACTCGCGCCCGCGTGGCGGGGCGGCGATCGACATGGTGGTGATCCAGCACAGTGGAGCCGCGACCCTCGGGCCCACGCTCGAGGCCTACCTCGCCCGTGGAGGCGCGGGGACGTCGGCGCACTATGTGATCGATCCCAGCGGGTTCGTGGTGAAGATGGTCCGCGATGCCGATGCGGCCGAGCACAGCCGGCATGCACGGTGGGCGGGGTCGCTGGGGGTTCGCGAGCGGTCGATCGGGATCGAGCTCGTGCATGCCAGCGGGGCGTTGCCGGCCGCGCAGCTCGACGCCCTGAAGGCGCTCGTGCAGGCGTTGGTCGGTCGGCATGGGTTTGCCGACCACCACGTGGTGGGTCTCGAGGACGTGGCGACGTCGAAGACCGATCCCGTGCTGGTGGGGCGGCGGATGGGCGATCCCGGGCCCGACTTCGACTGGGCGGCGCTCGAGGGGAGCAACCTGGGGCTACGGCTGTCGCGGCCCGATCTCGTGGCTGCCACTGCGTATGGCGGGGTGTTCGCGGCCGCGGGCGGCAAGATCGACGGGACCAGCAGTGCGCCCGTGATCACCGAGCTGCAGAACGATCTGGCGGCGATCGGGTACTCGCTGAACGTCAACGGGAGCTACGACAAGCACACGCGCTCGGCGGTGCGGCAATTCGTGCTGCACTTCGCCAAGCACGCGCGGGCGCGCGGGCTGACCGACCGGGAGAAGAGCGGGCGCGAGGTGCTGCTGGAGACGGCGCGGGAGCTCAAGCGCTGCCAGACGTGGTGATCGAACTCGAACCCAGCCTAGGCGAACAGCTCTTGCGCTCGGTTGGCCGTCAGTGCGCGTCGGAGCCATTCCTCGAGCGTCTCTGGGCTCTGGCAGCGCTTGATTTTCGAGCGTTGTCGCTTGCTCAAGCCGATCCCCCGGCTCTCGAGGACCGTGAGGAGCGCCCTGGCGATGCCTTCGGCTCGTCCTACGGTTCGCCCTGCGGCGAGGCCCTTCTTCATGCCAATGCGGCGTCCATCGGCCCAGCCATCGGCGACGGCCTTGCCGATCTCCGAGAACCATAGGGTCTTGCCCCACCCAGTCTCGGCATCCATCTCTGCCTGCACCATCTCGCGCACATCCTCTCTTACGGAGTCGACGATCAGATCCGCCAACACGATACTCATTTCGTCCTGTCGCGCAACCACCTCGCGAGCAACGAGCATCGCCATCCGATTGAGATCTTCCGACCCACTCTCGTTGCCGTGCATCATCACGATGAGCGCGAGCCAGTCGGGACGCGCTCGTGCTTCCTCGAAGGTGATCGTGGTGGGGATCTGCCTGGGCCCGATCACCAACGGCTCGATGATGGTTCGCCCGCGACCCAGGTCGATCGGCTTTGCGGCCCATCGGGCGACCGAGTCAGAGGGCGTTACGACGAGGAGGGTCGTCGGACAGCCCAATTGGACAGCCGTACCGATGATATAGGCTGGCGCTACTGCCCCGGCATCCCCTCTGCCGCCGGAGCGCACTCCATCACCACCGGCGCCCCCGTGATCGCCCCTTCGATGCACTCCCACTGCTCGAACGGATCCGCGATCTCCATGCACGGCTCGAGCGCACCCGCGTCGGGCACCTCTCTTGCCTCCACCGCCGAGAACGACACGACCGCGTCGTTGAAGTTCTCGTCCCACTTGACGATCGTGCCCTCACCGTTGGCGAGGTAGTTGCGGGTCTTGGTGATCGTACCCAGGAATGTCGCGCTGCGGTAGCGAAAGCGGCCCGGCTGGCCCGAGGCGAGCAGGTCGAGCACGCACGACACCACCTGGGTGTTGCTGGCCTCGGCGTCCTCGTAGCAGCCCTCGGGCACCATCCCGTCGGGCGTCATGGTGCAGTCGCTCGGGTCACTCACGGTGCCGCAGTTGTCGACCTCGCACGTGACCTCGAGCTCGTCGCTCGGCCCCGAGAAGCACGCACACTCGGCCGCCCCGTCGGCTGGCTCGGTCGTGCACGACGCCAGGGCCGCTCCTGCCAGCAGGCCCAGCCCCAGCCACGCGCCCGCCCCCGCGATGGATCGACGAAGAAGCGCCATCGACCCCCGCTACACCAGCGGAAGCACCCCGCTGCTGTCGTCGCCGAAGCTGTTGGTGTCGACCCCCAGCCCCTGCAACATCGCCAGGAACAGGTTGGCCATCGGCACGTCGGTGTGGATCACGTGCCGCCCCGGCGAGACCACGCCGCCACCACGCCCGGCCAAGAGCACGGGCAGGTTGCCGTGCCGGTGGGCGTTGCCGTCCTCGATCTCGCTCGAGAAGTACACCATCGCGCTGTCGAGCAGCGTGGTGCCATCGGGCTCGCTGATGCTCGACATCCGCTGCAGGAGATAGGCGAACTGCTCCACCTCCCACGTGTCGATCGCCTGCAGCGCCGCGAAGTTCACGGGGTCGCTGTTGTGGTGGCTGTACTGGTGGTGCCCGTTGGGATGGCCCAGGAACCCGTAGCTGCGGTTGTTGCCGGCGTTGGCGGCCATGAAGGTGATCACCCGCGTACGGTCGCACTCGAACGCCTTGACCATCACGTCGCACATCAGGTGGATGTGGTTGGTGACGTCGCCCGGCTCGCCCGGTGCCTCGCCCAGCTCGCAGGCGGGCGCCGTGTCGTCGGTCTGCACCTTCAGCTCGAGGTCGCGCACCGAGTCGAGGTACTCGTCGAGCTTGATCTTGTCGCTGGTGCCGAGCCGAAGGCGCAGCTTCTCGGCGTCGGCCAGGGTGTAGTCGAGCACGCTGAGCCGGTTGGTCTTGCGCTGCTCGAGCTCCTGCGCGGTGGCCCCGGGATCGAAGCCCGCGAACAGCAGGTCGAACGTGGTGACCGGCGAGGTGAGCTTGGACAGCGGGGTGTTGCCCACCCACGAGATGTTGCGCGAGTAGGCGCAGCTGTAGCCGCTGTCGCAGCCGCCCGAGTTGCCGCCGCCGTCGATCCCCAGCTGGAGCGAGGGAATCACCGTCTGCCCGGCCAGGTGCTGCGCGTAGATCTGGTCGACCGAGGTGCCGTTGGTGATGACCGACTCGGACTTGGTCACGTGCGTGCAGGTGAGGAACCCGCTGGTGCCCGAGGCATGGTCGCCAGGGCCCTCGGACTCGGCCGGGTTGTTGTCGAGGCCGCTGATCACCAGCACCTCGGACTTGAGCGCGGCCAGCGGCTGCAAGATCGGGGTGAGCGCGTAGCCGGCCCCGGTCTCGGCCGGGGTCCATGCCTGCATGTGGATCCCGTTGGGCACGTACCAGCAAAGCAAGCGCTGCACGGGGGTGACCCCGCCGGCCTCGGCCTTGCGGGTGGGAATCATGGCCTCCAGCATGGGCAGGCCGACCATCACGCCTGCGCCACCGAGGAAGGTACGGCGGGACAACGTCTTGAAGCGGCTCATGGCTATTGCTCCCCTCGGCGCATGCGGAACACGTCGTTGGTGGCGATCGCGACGAGCAGCCCCTCGAGCGTCATGTCGCGGGCCTGCATCTCGGCGATGATCTCGTCCACGTAGGGGATGTCGCTCACCCCCGGGTCGCGCCCCAGCGCGTAGGTCAGAGTCTTGCGGGTGGTGCAGTAGGCGAAGTCGTCGCTGTCGGCGAGCAGCGCCACCATCTCGAGCCCGTTGGTGAAGGCCTCCCCGGTGGGCAGGTTGCCGCTGGCGTCGATCTCCATGCCAGCGTCGACGTCGCGGTAGCGACCCACGGCATCGTAGTGTTCGAGGCCCAGCCCGATGGGATCCATCATGCTGTGACAGGCCGCGCACGAGGGGTCGTTGCGGTGCTGCGCGAGCTGCTCGCGCATGGTGCCGCCGATCTCCGGATCGAGCGGGGGAATCTCCACCCCGGGCGGGGGCGGAGGCGGGTGGATGCACATCAGCTGCTCGAGCACCCACTTGCCACGCTTGACCGGCGAGGTGGTCACGGGGTGCGAGAGCACGCTCATGATGCCCGGCTGCGTCAGCAGACCTCGCCGCGGCATGCCGGCCAGCGACACGCGCTCGAAGCCCTCACCGGCGGGGGCGGGCAGGCCATAGTGCTCGGCGAGCCGCGCGTCCACGAACGTCTCCTCGGCGGTCAGCAGCTCCGTCAGGCTGCGGCCCTCGGTGACGAAGGTCTGGAAGAACAGCTCGGCCTCGGTCCTCATCGAGGCCTGCAGCTCGCTGTCGAAGTCGGGATACGCCTCGTAGTCCTTGACCACGGCCTCGATGTTGCGCAGGTAGAGCCACTGGCCGGCGAAGTTCTTCACCAGGGCATCGGCGCGCTCGTTCTGCAGCATGCGCTGGACCTGGCCCTCGATCACCACGGGGTTGCTCAGCATGCCCTCGTCGGCCAGGGCCATCAGCTCGTCGTCGGGCATCGTGCTCCACACGAAGTACGACAGGCGCGAGGCGAGCTCGTAGTCGTTCAGCGGGTGCGGCACGAGCGAGGTAGGGTCGGGGTCGATCTCCACCCGGAACAGGAAGTAGGGCGAGATGAGCAGCGCCTGCAGCCCCAGCGCGATGCCTTGCTCGAAGCTCTGACCGTCGATCAGTGCGGTCTGCACGATGGCGACCAGGCCCTCGACCTCTTCGTCGGTCAGCGGCCGTCGCCACGCCCGCTTGCCCATCGCACGCAGGATCTCGTCGGCGCAGGCCGCCTCCTGGCCCGGGGCGGGCTCGCAGGTGAGGATCCTGTCGCGGATCGAGTCGGTGGGAGCGACCAGGCTCCGCAGCTCGATGTAGTCGACGTAGAGGTTGCGATCGAGCCCGGCCGCGGCGTCGTAGAAGTCGTTGGTGAACGCGACCGTCACCGTGTGGTTGCCCGCGGGGATCTCGGTGACGACCGTGTGCTCGGCCGGCGCGTCGGAGGTGGCGGTGACGTCGATCTCGGAGATCGCCACGCCGTCGACCGAGATCGTCATGTGCGGCAGGTCGGCGCCGGCCTGCTGCCCGTAGGCTCGCACCACGATCTCGTGCTCGCCTCCGGTGGCCAGCGACATGGTCGTGGCGATCTCGCCGTTGGAGGACAGGGCCCAAAATCCGCCGCCGCAGCAGGGCTGGCCCGAGGTGCCGCCCACGTCCTCGGCCTCGTGGCGCTCGACCTCGCCGCCGCCTCCGGTGGAGGTGAGCGCGAGCTCGATCGCCTGCTCGGCCGAGCGCTCGTACAGCTCGAACAGCACCGGGGTCACCGACAACACATCCGAGATGTTGTCGAAGCCCAGGCTCACCTCGTCGGCCGGGAACACCGACGAGGGCTCCAGCGGCAAGCCGAAGAACACGTCGGAGATGGTGTTGTCATACTCGGCGTTGGTGAGCCGGTGCATCGTCACTCGGCCGGGGTCGAGCTCGTCGCCCACCCCTTCGGTCTCACCCTCGCTCTCACCCGCGTCACCGCTTGCATCCGTCTCGCCACCGTCTTGACCCGAGCCGCGATCGAAGCCGTTCAGCCCCGAGTAGCAGCCGGACATGCCGACGGATAGGACGGCCAACCAGCTGGCTGCCGCACGAATCTTGAACCCGCACCCCACGAAGACAGTGTGGGAT
Organism: Paraliomyxa miuraensis; assembly: GCF_026337845.1. Lineage (GTDB taxonomy): Bacteria > Myxococcota_A > Polyangia > Nannocystales > Nannocystaceae > Paraliomyxa > Paraliomyxa miuraensis. The sequence goes on from NZ_JAOVZF010000140.1 coordinate 88,849, forward strand.
AAAGGCCATGGTGTAGGCAAATGGTGTTTCGGTGCGGTGGCGGACCAAATGAGCGATGAACGACGATCGCGCGGCTTTTACGGGTCCTGGGTGTAGGGAGGGCTACGAAGCGATCGCGATCGGCGGAACGAACACTGCCGCCCCGGAGCCATGGGCGTAATCGCCCGAGCGTCGATTCGACTCCGCCGCCCCCGATGCCATGCTGCCGCCCGCGCGGTGCTTGCATGAGCCTCCTTCCGCTCGCCCTCCTGCTGGCGCTACGCGAGCCAGCTCCCACCGTCGAGCCCACCGCGCTCGAGCTCCGCTGGACCACGCCATCCTCGTGCCCCGATCGCGCCGCTCTCCTCGCCACGATCGCAGCCACGCTCGGTGAGGTCGGCGATCAAGCGCTGCGCCCGATCACCGTGGTGGGTCGTGTCGAGCCCACCACACCCGAAGGCTTCATCCTGCGGCTCGACCTCGACGACGACGGCCACACCAGCACCCGCGAGCTCGCGGGTCCTTCGTGCGAGGAGTTGACCGAGGCCGCCGCGCTGGTCATCGCGATCACCATCGATCCGCGCCTGCTCGAGCGCATGCAGGAGCAACCGGCTGCGCCACCTCCACCGACCCCTGGCGTCCCTCCTCCGCAGGGCGAGCCAGGCATCGAGGGCGAGCCAGGCATCGAGGCCGAGCCAGGCATCGAGGCCGAGCCCGTGGGGTCGTTCGACTCGGGTCGAGACGACGACGCCTCCCCCGAGCCGACCGACGATCGATCCCCTCGCTTCGCCCGGCTCCACGTCCTCGCTCGCGTAAACGCCGGCCTCGGCGGTGGCCCCCTCCCCGGCCCCACTGCCGCGCTCTCCATTGCCTTGGGTCTTGGCGGGCCGCAGTGGCGTACCGAGCTGACCGCCACCCATTGGACCCCGCGCACCACTGCTTCCCCGCACAACCCTGCCGTCGGTGTCCATGCTCAGCTGTGGACCCTCGGTGCCAACGCCTGCATCGAGCCGGCCCGCGCCGCCCTCACGTTTCCCTCGTGTGCAGGCGTGCTTGCCGGAGCCGTCCACGCCCACGGCACCGGCGAGCTCGTCCCGGCCTCCGTCGTCACTCGCTGGGTCGCCCTCGCCCTCGAGCCGGGCCTGACCTGGTGGTTTCGACCGCGCCTCGGTCTTTGCGCGCGCGCTCGCGGCCACGTTGCCCTCGCGCGTCCGGCTCTGGTCTCCGAGCCCTCCGGGACGGTGTTTCGCGGGGCTCCCGTGGGAGGCGCCCTCCTCGTGGGCATGGAGCTGCGCTTGCCGTGACGGACCCGCGCTCGCGTGGACACCTACGCAGCATGCCGGCCTCCGCCGCCGCGTCGCCGTCCGCGTCGTCCTCTCGCCCCACGCTCGCGGCGCTCTACCGTGCGCATGCCGGCTTCGTGTGGCGTGCCGTCCGTCGCATGGGCATCCCCGACGCCGCCGCCGAGGACGTGGTCCAGGAGGTCTTCCTCGTGGCGCGCCGCCGCCTGCCCGACTACGAGGGGCGCGGGGCCCCGACCTCGTGGCTCTACGCGATCGCCCGCGGCGTCACGGCCAACTACCGCCGCGGCCAGGCGCGGGCCGAGCGACGGCTTCGCGTGGTCTCCGGGCCGCGCCCGGCCGCCGTGCCCTCGCCCGAGGACGAGGTCGGCCGCGCCGACGCGGTGGCCCTGGTCGAGCGCTTCCTCGCCGACCTCGATCCCGATCAGCGCGAGGTGTTCGTGCTCGTCGACATCGAGGGCCAAAGCGGGCCCGAGGTCGCGCACGCCCTCGAGCTCAACCTCAACGTCGCCTACTCCCGTCTTCGCCTCGCCCGCCAGAAATTCCGGCGCTTCGTGGCCGAGCATAGCCCCGTGCAGGAGCCGTCATGACCGAGCCGCGTGTCCGTACCCCTGCTCCGCTCCCCGGTCATGCCCGCGCGATGCTCATGGCCCATCGCGACGCACACGAGATTCCCGCGGAGGTGAAGGAACGGATCTGGTCGGTCGTGGGCGCCGACGATGCGCCCGAGCCCGCGTTCGATCCGCTCGACGATCACGACCACGAGGCACCACGAGTGGGCCGTCGGACGCTGGGATACGCCGGCGCTGCCCTGGCCGCCGCGGCGGTGCTGCTCGTGGCCTGGCGCATGGGCGGCACGCTGGCCGAGCGTCGCGAAGCCGAGCGCTCGCCGGGAGCGGCCGTGATGCAGGACGGGGGCTCGCCGTCGCAGGGCCGCGCCGTCGCTCCCCCGCCGCGGACGGCCCCGTCCAGGCGGCACGAGTCGGCGCCTCCCGAGCAGCCGGCCGACGACGCGGCCGGTCCCGACGAGGCTCCGACCCCCGATTCCACGCCGTCGGCCGACCCGCCGACGCGATCCCGTCCCTCGAGCTCGACCCCGGTCGCTCCCCCCTCGCCGCCCCCCGAGGGCCAGCCGCCCCCCTCGCCTTCCTCCGACTTCGCGGCCGAGCGCGAGCTGGTCGCCTCCGCCTGGCGTGCCCTCGCCCTCGGCGAGCATGCGCAGGCGCTCGAGGCCGCGGCCGAGCACGCCCGCCGCTTTCCCTCGGGTCTGCTCGTCCCCGAGCGCGCCGCCATCGAGACCATCGCGCGCTGCCGCCGATCCCCCGCCGAGGGGCCGCAGCGCGCGTCCGCCTTCCATCGTGCCCACCCGCGCTCGCCGCTGGCCGCCCGGGTCGACGAGGCCTGCGAGAAAAAGAGCCCGACCCCGTGACGGATGCCCCGCCGTTCGGACACCCACGGGCATGACTTGCCTTCCTCACCGTCTCGCCCCTTCGCTGGCCCTGCTGCTCACCACCGCGCTCGTGCTTCCCGCTTGCGTCGATCCCAAGTCGATCGGCCAGGAGACCGACGGTGAGGACAGCGGCACGGGCGACACGGACGCGACCGAGACCACCAACGGGATGACCACTCAGGCCCCGACCACGGGCGAGACCGAGGGCTCGAGCACCGCGCCCACCACCAACGACACCGTGGTCGACACCGGCGTGGATTGCCCTCCGATCGATCCTGGCCCATGCATGGAGTGCGAGTGCACCTTCGGCGGGTGGGATTGCTACTTCGCTGGCTGTGTGGAGAGCTGCGAGGGCGCGATGTGTGGTGAGGCCTGCGCGCTGTGCCCCGACGACGACCCCGAGTGCGAGTTCCCGCTCGACGTGGGCTCGTGCACGGCCGACGGCATGTGCGTGGGCACCCCGCCGCCCAAGCTCGGCTTTTGCGAGGGTGCACTGGTGCCGGGCTTCGAGGGCGATCTCACCGAGGTCTCGGGCTGCGCCGACGTGGTGGTCTACGCCCACGATGCCGCCGACGAGCGCGGCCTGGTGGTCTCGGTCGACCAGGGCCTGGCCGCCGATGCGATCGCCCAGGACATGCCCACGCACATCGAGCTGCCCGCCACCGATCCCACCGTGAGCATCCAGGGGCGTGCCGGCTTCGACGTGACCGTCAACGAGTGCAACGACGTGATCGTCCCCGACGACATCAAGGAGACCTGGTCGCCCACCGCCGGCACGGTGATCGTAGACGTGACCCCCGACGGCATGGGCGGCGCGACGGCCACGGTGCAGCTGGTCGACGTGTCGCTGCACCGCGATCAGCCGGGGCCGGCCCAGATCGTGGTGAACTTCATCTTCACCGACGTGCCCGTGGCCTGGCTGCCGGGGTGATCCGGGCGAGTGGCCTACGCGAGCGCCTGCGCCACCTCGCGCAGCATTCGCGAGATCCCGCGGTGCGGCACCCGGATCAGCCGGTCGCCGAGGTGCTCGTAGGCCGCGCTGGTTCCATGGTCGAGGATCGTCGACCCCCAGATCACCACGCGCTCCACGTCGTTGCGGGCTCGCCTCTTGCCCGGCTTGCTGCGCCCCGAGACCAGGTCGAGCTTGAGGTCGGTCCCCCGCGAGAGCTCGCGCAGCTGCGTGTGATAGGCCGGTGATCCCCCCACGATCACCAGGCGCGTGACCCCGGCGAGCCGACTGGCACGCAGCAGCAGGTCGAACGCGACCTTGATGTCCGAGCCACCGCACACCTCGCAGCGCTCGGCCGCCACTCGCACCACCACGGCCTTCTCGGCCTCGGGCTGGCACTCGGGGCGCTCGCAGACCAGCGCCAGCCGCTCCAGGCCGCGCGCGGCCAGCCCCGGCACGACCCTCAGGCCATCGAGCAGCGACGTGGGATCGCGCTCGAGCAGCGCGAGCAGCAGCTCGGCTGCCTCGGTCTCGTCGTCGATCCCTCGCTCGGCCAGGCCCTCCCGCAAGCTCGGCCCGACCGCGGCCCGGGGCTTGGCGGCCCGTTCTGCGGCGTCACCTCCCCGCGCTGCGGACCGCTGCAAGGCGCGATGCTCCTTGGCCAGGGCGTCGCGCTCGGCCTGCATGCTGGCCAGGGCCTCGCGCGCCTGGTCGCGCTCGGCCCGGGTGCTGCCGAGGGCCTCGCCTGTCTCGTCGCGCTCGATCATCGTGGCCTGCAGCGCAGCACGGGTCTTGGCGTGCTCGGCCTGCTCGGCGGCGAGGGCCTCGCGCGCCTGCTCGCGCAGGATCCTCGCGCCCTTGAGTGCACGCCGTAGTCCCGCGACCTCCTCCGCGCTCGCGCCCTCGGATCCGCTCGCGTCCGCGGCGGCCTCCTGGGCCCCCCGCTTCACGCCACGGTCGCGCATGTAGGCATCGAAGTCGATGTCGTCGTCACCGGCCATGTCACTGCAGCCCTTGGGGTTGCTCGGCGCCCGGCGCCTTCAACCAGGCGTCGATGCTCGTGTGGAGCCTCTTGGAGCCCGAGTCCGGACGGCCCTCGGTGTCCTCCCACGCGCGCTTCGCCAGGCCCAGGGCCCGCTCCCGATCGTCGTCGACGAGTGCCTTTGCCAGGCCGAAGCGAGCCATGGGCAACGTCCACGGGTTGAAGCTCGAGTCGGGTACCTTCAGCGCCGCTTCGAAGGCCGCCTGGGCCTTCGTGGAGTCCCCGAGGCCCAGTCGAATCGAGCCCAGCGTGGTCAGGATCTCGCTCCGGGTCTGCTCGTCGCAATGGTCGCCCTGGTCGCACAGCTGCTGGGCCTGCTCGGCAATGGTCAGCGCCTCGTCGAGGGGGCCCACCTCTGCCGTGGCCAGCGCCAGACTCTGTAGCATCAGCAGACGCTGCCGCGCACCGATCTCGACGTCGACGAGCTCCAGCAGCAGCGCACGTGCCTCGGCGTGCTCGTCGTTGAAGATGAGCGCGTTTGCGAGGTTGGTCTTGGCCATGACGACGGGCGTGCTGCGTGGCCCGAACACGCGGCTCCGAATCTCGAGCACCCGTCGCCGCAGCTGCTCGGTTCGAACGGGGTCCCCCGTGCGTGCACACGCGGAGGCGAGGCTCTCCAGCGTGTTGGCAATGTCGGGGTGGTCGGGGCCGATCAGCTCCTGCTGTCGCGGCAAGATCGACTCGAGCATCTGCTGCCCCTCGGCATACTGGCCATCCATCACGGTGACGATCCCCAGGTTGGCACGCGTGCGCAGGGAGCTGGGGTGGCTGGGCCCATACAGCTCGTCGTTGAGCACCGCTGCTTGCTCGAGGTACTCGCGCGCGGGGCCCAGCCGTCGTCGCTCGGCATTGAACGCACCCATGTTGTTCAGGAGGGTCGCGCGCAAGATCGGATCATCGCTTTGGTCGACGATCGCCAGGGCTTGCTCGTAGAGGGCTCGAGCCTGCTCGTCGCGGCCCGCGAGCGCGTAGCTCGAGGCCAGCGCGTTGAGGGTCGGTACCCTCACATGGCCCACGCCGCCGATCCGCCGGTGTAGCGCGTCGGCCCGGCGTGCCCACGCCTCGGCTGGTTCGAGCTCGCGTCGAGTGACGCCGTGGATGTACACCAAGCCGCTGGCCGCACGCAGCGCGGCCAGGTCGTGGCGACTGGCCAGTCCCAGCTCGAACGCTCGATTCTCGAGCTCCAGCGAGCGCTCGAGCTCACCGCGGGCGGAGGCGAGGTCGGACTGGGCCCGCATCAGCTCGACCAGGAGCGGCCCGTAGCCGAGCGCCTCGGCCCGCTCCACGAGCGACTGCAGCTGGGCGATCCCTTCGTCGTCGAGCTCCACCGACGTCCGCTGGCTCCATCGCTCGAGCTCGGCCCGAAGCTCCTGCACCCGGGTCCGCTGCTCCGGATCGTTGGGCTGGGGCGCGAGCAGGTAGACATCGGGCTGGGCACAGGCGCCCATCTCGGCCAGCCCGTGGGTGAGCCGGACCGCGTTGGTGACCATGCGCTGATCGGCTCCGTCGAGCATCGTGAGCAGGTTGTCGATCGCAGCCAGTCGCTCGTCGAGACACCGCTGGCGCGGGTCGTCGGCGGCCGCTCGGGGATCGAGCGCTTGGCCGTCCTCGCAGATCTCGAGCTGCAGCCGGGTCCAGTCGCGTAGGTCGTCGTCGAGCCGCCGCTCGACCCGCGCCCAGGTGTCGGCGGCAAACGAGAGCTCGGTTCGGTCGAAGTGCTCGCGAAGCTGCTGCCGTCGCTCGGGCCTCCATATCACCGCCGCTCGATCGACCAGCCCGGCGCAAGGCCGTTCTTCGTTGGCGTCCAGCATCCAGGCGCCAAGACCACCGCTCACCAGCGCCACGCCGAGCACGGCCCACGGCCAGCGCCGCGGTGCGGCCGCCCGGCGCAGCGCAGCGAGCAGCGCCTCCATGTGGGGGTAGCGCTGGTCGGGCTCGCTGGCCAAGCCGCGCAGCAGCACGCGGCGCAGCCGCGACGAGACCCGATGCTCGGCGGGCGGCGGTCGCACCTCGCCCTGCGTCACCGAGTAGCTCAGCTCCGCCGGGTTGCTGCCCGCGAACGGGCGCTCGCCGTAGAGCGCCAGGTAGAGCGCCACGCAGAACGAGAACTGATCCGAGCGGGCATCGCCCGCGCCGCCGTGGAACTGCTCCGGGGACATGTAGGCGGGCGTGCCCAGCAGCGAGCCCACGGCGGTGAGCTGGAGCTCCTGACCATGCGCGGCGCGGCGCTGGCTCACCTCCAGCGCCAGCTCGTCCTCCACGTTGGTGCTCGACGAACAGAGCGCGTCGTCCTTGCGCACCAGTCCGAAGTCGACGACGCGCGCGCGCCCATCGTTGCCCACGAGCACGTTCTCGGGCTTGAAGTCGCGGTGCACCAGATCGGCGGCATGCGCCGCGGCCAGCCCTGCGCCGGCCTGGAGGAACCGATCGAGGATCTCGGCCTGGCCGTGCTCGCCCGTCGACAGCCAGCGCGACATGTCCATGCCGTCGATGAATTCCATCGCGATGAACACCTGCTGGTCGACCGTGCCCACGTCGTACACCCCGACCACGTTGGGGTGCGACAGCCGGGCGATCGCCTGGGCCTCCCGCTGCAGTCGCAGGCGCGCCGCCCCCCCGCGATCACGTCCCGGCAGCATGAGCTTGAGGGCGACCTTGCGATCGAGCTCCGGATCGTAGGCCGCATGCACCACGCCCATGCCCCCACGCCCGAGCAGCTCGAGCACGATATAGCGCCCCACCATCGAGCCCCGGGTCAGGGCGCGCGTTCGACGGGCCTCGTCCGGGTGCTCGTCCACGGACGCATCGCCGGCCAGCGTCGGTGCGGCCGTCGTGCGATCGATGTCCTCCGTGAGGGCCGAGGGGGAGCGACTCATGAGCCCATCGGGTCTGCGCGCATCCTAGCGCACCTCTTCCGATCCGAGATCACAGTGATTCCCGATGCTTGTGGGCGGCGTCGGGTCGTGAGCCAACCCCCGGAGCGGCAACCGCCCCCTGGATGGATCCAAATCGCTGCCACCGCGGACTACCGACCTCGAGCCTGGACCAGCCCGAGCTGCGTGGTCCGCGCGCGACGCGTCCCTTGCTTCCCCTTGCTTGCCCCTGCGCATCCGACCAGAGCCGTGAAGATCGTCGACGTCTCCGAATCCTACTCCGAGCATGGTGGCGGCGTGCGCACGTACGTCCACCACAAGCTGGCCGCCGCCGCGAGGGCGGGGCACGAGATGGTGATCGTCGCGCCCGGCCACGAGGATCGCGTGGACGTGGTCGAGGGTGGTCGCATCGTGTGGGTCAAGGCTCCGCGCTCGCCCTTCGACGATCGCTACGGGGTGTTCACCAGCGCCAAGGCGATCCACGAGGTGCTCGACCGCGAGGACGCCGACGTGGTCGAGGGCAGCTCGCCGCTCTATGGCGGGTGGGCCGTGTCCAGGTGGCAGGGCCGCGCCAAGAAGGCGTTCGTGTTCCACACCGATCTGGTTGCCGTGTGGCCGCAGACGTTCCTGGCCCCGCGCTTCGGCTTCGCTCGCGTGGATCGCTGGGCGCGTCCGATCTGGTCGGGCCTGCGCAAGATGGCGGCGGGCTACGACGCGACGGTGGTCAGCGGCTCGTGGCTCTCGCATCGCATCGAGGAGCACGGGGTGACCGGTGCGCGCGTGGTGCCCTTTGGCATCGACAAGCGCGGGTTCTCGCCGGTGCATCGCAGCGAGGAGATGCGGGCGCGCATGCTGGCCGATTGCGGCCTGCCGCCCGACGCCGATCTGCTCATCGGGGTCAGCCGCCTCGATCCGGAGAAGCGCGTGCCCACCATGCTCGAGGGCTTCGAGCGAGCGTCGCGTCGGCGACCGATGGGGCTGGTGTTGTTCGGTCGCGGCTCGATGGAGCGCAGCATCAAGCGAAGGATCGAGCGCACCCCGGGCGTGTGCCTGGCCGGCTACGTGGGCTCGCGCGAGCAGATGGCGACCGCCATGGCCAGCGCCGACGGCTTCGTGCACGGCTCGGCCGCCGAGACCTACGGGTTGGTGGTGGCCGAGGCGGTGTGCTCGGGCGTGCCCGTGGTGGTGCCCGATCGCGGCGGCGCGGCGGCACTGGCTGGGCCCGGCTACGCCGAGACCTACGCGGCGGGCGACGCCGAGGCGTGCAGCCACGCGATCCTGCGGCTGCTGGCGAGGGATCGCGGTCAGCTGCGCAGCGCGTGTGCCGTGGCGGCTCGGAGGATCGGGACCATGGACGAGCACTTCGATCGCTTGTTCGATCTCTATGCGGAGCTGTGCGATCGGCCGGTGGTGCTGCGCCCCGAGCAGTCGAGCCCGCGCCTGCGCGTGGCGAGCTGATCGGCGCTACCCTCGGGTGCTCGGGTGGTGAGCCGGTAGGGACCGCGCAGAGGACGCGGCGACTGTGCTAGCGTGAGCTCGATGCTCACGCGGCTGCACGTCCGGGGCTACAAGGCGCTCCGGGACATCGAGACCACGCTCGAGCCGCTCACGGTGATCGTGGGGCCCAACGGGTGCGGGAAGACGAGCGTGCTCGAGGCGATCGCGATGGTGCGGGACTTCGTGGTCGATCGCGTGGAGGCGGGCAAGATCCACCCCTTCGAGGAGCTGCGGTGGAAGGGGGTCACGCCGAGCTCGGAGATTGCGGCCGATCTGTGGATCTCACTCTTCCAACGAGAAGAGGACCGTCTTCGAGAAGCGTTCTTGAAACCTCCCGCAGCAGAGGATTCTCTTGGGCTGAAGGCCTCGGCCGCTTTCATCGAAGGAGCTCCTCCGAACATTTCGGTCGATGTAGATCCACGACGCTCAGGACAGCGCCCCGAGCTCGACACGATCGAGGGCACTCACCAGAAGCTCGCGAGGTCCATTCTCGGCTCCATTCGTCGGCTCGATCTCGATGCCCGAGCCCTCGCTCGGCCGTCCTACTTCCGCGAGGTCACCCCGCGAGTGGGTGACGACGGCAGCGGGCTGGCTACCGTGCTCTCGGCAGTGAGCGGTGAGCAGCACGAGCAGTTCGAAGAAATCCAGGACCGCCTCCGCGAATTCGTGCCCGAGCTCGAGCGCATCCGGATCCGTCCAGCCTCGTTGTCCGTCGTCGAGACCCAGGAAGTTCCGGTGGCCCTCGATGACGAAGGCAAGGTCGTAGGCCACGAGATCCTCCTCGACTTCCGCCAAGCCAGGGGCGTACCGGCCAAGCACGCAAGTGAGGGCACTCTGCTCTTGCTCGGCCTGCTCACGGTGATTCACACCGCCAGCGTCTCGGTGCTTCTGCTCGACGACATCGACCGCGCGCTCCACCTCAAGGCCCAGCAGCAACTCGTCGCCTACCTCCGTACGCTCACCGAGCAGGGCATCCAGATCATCGCCACCTCCCACTCGCCGTACCTCGTGCTGCACCTCGAGTACGAGGAGGTGCGTGCCATGCCGATGTCGGAATCCGATGGGGCGCTCATCGGGAAGCTCACTGATCACCCCGAGTACGAGCGCTGGCACGAGGTGATGAGCACGAGCGAGTTCTGGACCGTCTTCGGCGAAGAATGGCTGAGAACGGTCAGGGGGTCCCCGGGGACGATCACGGGCGAAACTCGAACATGAGGTCGCCACAGCTTGCATCGAATGCCTGCAACGCGACTTGGCAAATAGCCTCATCACCCTCGACCCAAGCAAGGTAATCAGTGCACTCCAAGTCCGAGAAACAGTCTACGCTGCGAGAAAGAGCATCCACACACATGGATCCCTCGTGCTCCGCGTCGGTTCGCTTGGCCATGCACAGATCTGCGCACTCCTCGATCTGGTCCGGTGAGACGTCACCCTCACACGCCAGTAATGCGCACATTTGGGTGCAAGCCTCTCGCTCGGGCGAAGTCTTCTCGCCCGGCTCCGCCTCGCACGCGCTCGTCACTACGAGGATGAAAGTGAAGGTTGTGAAAATCCGGTTCGTCAGAAGAATCTGTGAGCGACCGGGGGCTCGGGTAGCGCCCCGAGGGCATGGTAGAGGGCGATCTCGGTCGCTTTGAAGGTCCGCAGGCCGTAGGCCCTTCTGGTGATCACTTTGAGCTTGTTGTTGAGACCCTCGGCTGTGCCCGCCGACACCTCGCCTTGAGCGCGGAACCAGTTGAGCAGCAGCTCGCGGTGAACGCGGAAGGACCTGGCCAGCTTCTTCATCGGCTCGATGCGGGAGCGCATGACCTTGGAGCACCAGCCGTCGAGGAACTTGGCGGCCCAGGTGACCGACGAGTAGTCCCACAGGAGCTGCAGCTCCTCCTTGAGCAGGTAGGCGCGCACGGTTCGCAGGTTGTACTTGAGCAGGTCGCGGAGCTTGCTGTCCTGCTTCTTGGTCAGGTTCTCGGGGCGCTTGAGCAGCGGCCAGCGACCCCGCTTGAGCACGGGCTCGTAGCCGTCGCGCTTGAGCTGCTTGACCTCCCCGGCCCGGACCTGGTCGACGGCCTTGTTGAGCCGCTGCACGATGTGGAAGCGGTCGAGCACGTGCACCGCCTTGCTGGCCCGGCGCGCGATGACGGCGAGGTACGGCTTGTGCTGGTCGCTGCAGATGAACCGGAGCCACCGAGCTCGGAGCCCGAACCAGTCGAAGAAACCGTCGATGCACTCCTTGGTTCGGTCCTGCCCTATCCACAGCAGCCGACGGCAGTGCGCGTCGATCTGGTAGACCACCGTGAGGTACTTGTGGCCGCGGTGCCACAGCACCTCGTCGACGCCGATCGCCCGAATTCCCGTCAGATCGCGGTGCTCCAGCCCCCATTGCACGGCCAGGCTCACGGCTCGAAAGACGGTGTCCCAGGTGGTGTGGAAGGTACGGGCGACCTCCTCCCAGCTCATCCTCTTGGACCAGTGCGCCAAGAACCACGCGTAGGTCGTCGTCGTGGGGCTCTTGCCCTTGGCCCAGGGGACCGACTCGACCTTGACCCCGCACCGCGGGCACTTGACCCGACGCATCGTGTACGCGAAGAAGACCAGCAGACCCCACAGCGGGACGAACTGGAAGTGCCGGATGCCCTCCGGGGTGTCGTAGTACGGCGCGGGTCTCTCGCACTTGGAGCACAGCAGCCGGCACCGGGCGTCGGGGCGGATCCGGACGACCAGGCGCGCACGTGGGCCCTCGTGGAGCTCGGCGTGGTCGTAGACGAAGCCCTTGTGTTTCTGGACGTGGTTGAGCAGAGTCTTGAGTTGCATCTCGGGCTTTGGGAGTCGGTTGGTTGTGTTGCAACTCCATCCTCGCTCCTCCGAGATGCGCTTTGCCCGTGGTCCGTTGCTCTGCCGCCCACCGGCCCCGGTCCATGTTCGGCCTCGACCTGGGTAGGGCCCAGCTCGTCGCGCTCGAGTCAGTGCCCGCGAGCCAGCGCGTCCCTCTCACTGTCGCGAGCTGCACGGCCCGGGCGCGGATCACCGTCCCTCGGCTCACGAATTCTTCCGGGGAACCGAAAATCCTGCACATGTGGTCGAGCACCAAGATCCTTGCCCAGGACTGATCGCAAGCCGCTCACGCCGAGGTCGAGACATCATCGGCTGCGCTCGCTCGTCCCGCGCTGGCCTTCTTCATCGCCACCTCGCCCTCGCTCCCGGTCGGCCGCAGCCTCCACTCGTGCTCCGTGATGAGCCGTGCCCCACGCTTGTAGCGCACGTAGCTCCACATCCACTGGATCATCACCAGCACGCGATTGCGAAAGCCGATGAGGTAGAGGATGTGGATGAAGCACCACGCCAGCCAGGCGATGAACCCCGACATGCGGAAGCGGCCGCTCTGAGCCACCGCCGAGGCGCGACCGATCGTGGCCATGATGCCCTTGTCGAAGTACTCGAACGCCTCGCGCTGCTCGCCGCGCAGGTCGTGCAGCACGTTGTCGGCGGCGTGCCGCCCCTGCTGGATCGCGGCGGGCGCGAGCCCGGGAACGGTCGTGCCGTCGGCCTGGCGCACGCTGGCCTGATCGCCCAGCACGAACACCTCGGGGTGGCCGGGCACGCTGAGATCGCTCTCCACGATCACCCGGCCGTCGCGCTCGAGCGGCACCCCGAGGGCCTGCGACAGCGGCGAGGCCCGCACGCCGGCCGCCCACAGCACCGTCTGCGCATACACGACCTCGTCGCCGGCCTTGACGTGGTCGGCCGCGATCTCCGTGACGCGCGTGTTCACCCAGATCGTGACCCCGAGCCGCTCGAGCGCACGGGCGGCCCGACGCGAGAGCTCGGGGTCGAACGCGGCCAGGATGCGATCGCCTCCCTCGATGAGCAGCACCCGCGTGGCGCTGGGATCGATGCGCCGAAAGTCGCGCCCCAGCGTGTGCCGCGACAGCTCCCCCAGCGCCCCCGCGAGCTCGACCCCCGTGGCGCCTCCGCCCACCACCACGAACGTCAAGAGCCGCCGCCGACGCTCGGGCTCGGGCTCGATCTCGGCTCGCTCGTAGGCGGTGAGCACCCGGCGGCGGATCTCGGTGGCCTGCTCGATGGTCTTGAGCCCCGGCGCATGCTCTTCCCACTCGTCGTGGCCGAAGTAGGCGTGCGTGGCCCCGCAGGCGAGCATCAGGTAGTCGTAGTCGAGCGGACCGGCGCTGGTCGTGATGCGACGGCTAGCCAGATCGACCGACTCCACGCTGGCCATGCGCACCTGCACGCGCTCGTCGTCCTCGAGGATCGAGCGGATCGGCGTGGAGATGTCGGCCGGGGACAACCCGGCCATGGCCACCTGGTAGAGCAGCGGCTGGAACAGGTGGTGGTTGCGGCGATCGACCACGGTGACGCGCAGCGAGGTCGGGCCCGAGCGGATCAAGCGGCGTGCCGCGTTGATGCCGGCGAACCCGCCGCCCACGATGACCACGTGGGCAGGATCGGAAGGGGCACGGGGAGCGCTCACGGCCGGCAGTCTAGCCGCTTCCACGAGGACGGAGCCACGGACCCTCCGCGCCGCTGGGTCGGCACGATGGAACCCGGCTCACTGCCTCGGCCGACGCCGCCTGCCGTACCGGGCCAGCTGGCGACGGACGAATTCCTGGGTCTCCGACGGGCTCAGGCCCTTGCGCCGGGCCTCGTTGGTGAGCACCCGGCGCAAGCCTCGTCGGGCCATCACCACCAGTCCCGCCGAGAGCCCGAGGCAAATGGCGGCCAGCGTTCCGCTTCGCTCGATCGACGACGGGTGAAGCAGCAGCACGGCGGCCGTGATGGCGGCCAGCAGCGCGAACGAGTGAGCCAGCGCAAAGGAGGACGACGCACGACTGAAGTCGGCCTCGGCCTCCTCCCTTCGCATCTGCAGGGCGCCTGACGCCATGCTCATCTCGCGGTCGTTGGCGAGCGCTCCGTTCATGACTGGTTCCTCTCTTCTTGGCGGGGTGGATCGAAAAGGGCGACTAGCCGGCTTCCTTGGCCTCGACGGCGGCGATGAAGCTCCGCCAGCGGCCATCACTGTGGTCGCTCGCGGTCGTCACCGCCGACGCTCGGGCATCGGTGCGACGTGCGATGGCCCGCAGCGCGGCGGACGGGCTGTCGCTGAGGCGAAGGCGGTCCGTGCTCGCGATGGCAGGCTCGAGCAAGCGCTGCGCCTCGGGGGTGAGCGAGCACAGCCACACGTCGATGTCCGAGCGAACGAGGCGCTCGGAGGCACGCGCGAGGGCCGAGGCCCCCGAGCAATCGAGCGTGGGCACGGCGGCCAGATCGATCACGACGGGGCCGTGGCCATGGGAGCACTCGACCTCGTCGAGCAGCGCGTCGAGCTTGGCCTGGGAGCCGAAGAACAGGGGGCCCTCGAGGCGAACGACCCGCACCCCGCTGGGCATCGAGGCGATCGCTCGTGCGTCGTCATCGCCATGGCTCCACACGAGCTGTCGCGTGCTGACCAGCTCGCGCTGGCGGTGCGCGAAGTCGGCGAGGGCGACCACCACGCCGACCGCCACCCCCATCACGAAGTCGGTGAGCAGGATGCCGGCCGCGGTGGTTCCGAACACCGCCACCTCGAAGCGCGCCGTCTTCCACAGGTGGCGCAGCTGAGCCCAGTCGATGAGACGCCAGCCGATCACGAGCAAGATGCTCGCGAGCGCGGCCAGGGGTATGTGCCCCACGAACGCGGAGAACGCCACGACCACCAGCGCCAGGATCACCGATTGCACGATCGCAGCCAGTCGCGTGGTGGCGCCCGCCTCGACGGCGGCCGCGGAGCGGACGACGGCGGCCGCCACGGGCATGCCGCCGAAGCACGCGCTCCCGATGTTGGCCAGGCCCTGGGCCACGAGCTCCTGATCGGTTCGGGTACGAGGTCCCGAGGTTCGTGCGTCCACGGACACCGCACACAGCAGTGAGTCGATCGATGCGATGAGGGCCAGCGCGATGGCCTCGGGCACCAGCTCGGCGAGCGGCAGCGTGCCCAGGGAAGGGACGGCCGGCGTCGGCCACCCGCCCTCGATCGGGCTCACCATGGGCACGGACACGCCCAGCCCCGCGACCAGGGCCATCGCCACCGCCAGCGCGATGAGGGGCGTCGGGGCACGTCGTGACAGCCGGGGCAGCCCGACCATGATCGCGATGACGGCCACGCCGACGGCGACGGCCGGCCAGCTCAGCCCACCCATGATCTCCAGGTCGAGCTCGGTGACGAGCCGAGCCTGGCCCGAGACTCCCAGCAGCACCGGGAGCTGCGAGTCGAAGACCATGATGCCGACCGCCGCGAGGAATCCACCGATCACGGGCACCGGAATCGCGTGGACCAGCCGGCCGATGCGCATGAGCCCGAGCGCGATCTGGAACAGGCCCGCCAGCATCGTCACGAACAGCAGACCCTGGAATCCGTGCTGGAGGATGATCTCGAGCGTGATCGGGGCCAGCGCCACCTCGGGCCCCGTGATCTGCATCCGCGAGCCACCCACCACCGCCCCGATCAACCCAGCGATCGCCCCCGTGACGAGCCCGACGGACGCGGGCAGGCCACAGGCGATGGCCAGCGCCATGTTGAGGGGCAGCGCGACCAGGGCGACGGTGACGCCGCTGGCGACGTTGGGCATCAAGCGCGTGGAGAAGGCTTCACGCAACGATCGCACGGTGAGCAATGACGCGTCGTGCCAGTACGCGAGCGCGGGCGGCGTCTTCGAAGGTGGCATGCTCCTCATCCGATGCCGGCCGCCTTCCACGATCCGTGCCAGCGGTCGCATGCGTGTGGTCGCAGGCGGAGAGCCCATCGGAGTGCCCGCCGAGCGTCGGTGCTCGCCGACACTGTCGGTCACCGTCGAGCCAGCGTCGTGACGCACCGACGTCGTCGGCAACACCCGACACCGTCGGTAGGATCCGACACCAGCGGATCCTCCGAATCGGCGCGCCGTGGTGCGGTCGCCAGGGCGGTTTTTGCTAGAGTCTGCGTCGTCCGTTCGTGCACCCCTGCGCGGTCGTCCATGCGCCTCCTGACTCGACTCTTGCTCTCTCACCTGTTGCCGCTGGTGATCGTCGTCTGCGCCCTCGGCCTCACGCTCGTGTCGCTGCTGCGCATCACCGCGGCGCTCGACGACCTCGAGCGCGGCGAGCTTGGTGCCCTGAGGAGGGAAGGAGAGCTCCACCGCGCCGCGTGGACGCTCGACGTCAGCATGCGCCACGGCGAGGACGACTGCCGCGAGGGTCGAGCCGCGCCGGTGATCCGGGACCGCATCCAGGTCAATGCCGACGAGGTCGATGCCGCGCTGGTCCGGATCCAGAACGTGTCGACTCCGATGAAGGAGGTCATCGAGGACTACCTGAGCGTGGCCCGGGAGCTCCTCGCGCAGGACGTCTGCCAGGGCCTGCTCACCGAGCGCATCGACAACCAGCGAGAGGAGCTCGACGAGCACCTCACCGACCTGTGGATCGCCCGGCTCGACGAGCTCCACGAGCAGGTGACCGAGAAGCGCGCCGACGCCCGCAAGGCCGGCGGCGCCGCGCTCGTGGGGGGAGCGATGGTCGCACTGCTGGCGTCGTTGCTCGCGGTGTCGATCGCCACCTGGCTCACGCGCGTCGTCAACCGCCCGCTTCGCGCCCTGGCCGACAGCGCTCGAGGGGTCGGACGCGGCGACTTCGGCACTCCCGTGCACGTGGATGGCCCACCAGAATTCGTCGAGCTGGCCGGTGTGCTCGAGCAGATGCGCCTGCAGCTCGGGCAGCTCGAGCAGCTCAAGCAGGGCTTCTTGGCCTCGATCTCGCACGAGCTGCGGACCCCGCTGGCCAAGGTTCGCGAGGCGCTGGCGCTGCTCCAGGACGGGGTGGTCGGCACGCTCGACGAGCGGCAGCTCGACGTCGTGAAGATCGGACGCTCCGCATGCGAGCGGGAGATCCGCCTGGTGACGACGCTGCTGGACCTGTCGCGCTTGCGAGCCGGCAGCCCGGTGCGGCCACGCGATGGCTCCTCGATCGACGACGTCATACAGCACGCGGTGGCCGATGAGCGTCCGGAAGCCGAGCTGCGTCGGGTGGCGATCGAGGTGTCGGCCAAGGGCGAAGCACCGGGCTGCCACATGGATCCCATCCTCGTCGAGCGGGCGATCGCGAACCTGGTGCGCAACGCGGCGGCGGTGTCCTCGGCGGGGCAGACGGTCGAGGTCCGCCGCGAGCTCGTCGTCGGCGAGCGCGTCGGCGCCGAGCGGTGGATCCGGATCTCGGTGCACGACGAAGGACCAGGCGTGCCCCCGGAGATTCGCGAGTCGGTGTTCGAGACCTTCGTCACCCACCCCGTGCCCAACTCGGGCAAGGGCTTCGGCTTCGGGCTTGGCTTGGCCCTGTCCCGGGAGGTCGCACGCGCTCATGGAGGCGAGCTGCTGCTCGACACCACGAGGGAGCGAGGCGCGACCTTCCAACTCTGGCTGCCGCTCGCTGCCGACGAGCCGCACGACTGATCGACGACCGGAGAGAACCCATGGCCCTTCCCCAGTACGCGACCGACCGACCCGAGCCCGCTGCCCCCCGCCCGCACGTATTGGTGGTCGACGACGAGGAGGACCTCTGCCGCTTGCTGACGCTGCGGCTCGAGCACCACGGATTTCGGGTGAGCACCGAGCAGACCGCTCGGGGAGGGCTCGAGGTGCTCGAGCGAGAGGTCGTCGACGCGATGATCGTCGACGTCCGGCTCGAGCACGAGAACGGTCTCGACCTCCTGGTCCAGGTCCAGAACCGCTCGGTGGATCTGCCGGTCGTGATCCTGACCGCCAACGGCGGGGTGGAGACGGCGATCGAGGCCATGCGCCGCGGCGCCTACGGCTTCGTGACCAAGCCATTCGACGATCTCGACCTGCTGCAGAAGCTCGACCACGCGGTCGAGCGGGTTCGCCTGCGGCGCGAGGTCGCGGGCCTGCGACGGCTGGTGGGTTCCGCCCACCATGATCATCGCCTGCTCGGCACGAGCGATGCGATCGCCGACATCCGCGAGCTCATCGCGCGGGTCGGTCCCAGCGATGCGACGGTGCTCTTGCTGGGAGAGTCCGGCACGGGCAAGGAGGTCGCCGCGCGCTGCATCCATGCCCAGTCGAGCCGTGCCAGCCACCCGTTCGTGGCGATCAACTGCGGCGCGTTGCCCCCCGAGCTGCTCGAGAGCGAGCTGTTCGGCCACAAGCGCGGCTCGTTCACCGGGGCTCTGCGCGACAAGGACGGGCTGTTCCACGCGGCCGACGGAGGCACGCTCTTCCTCGACGAGATCGGAGACGCCCCGCCGTCGGTCCAGGTCAAGCTCCTGCGCGTGCTCCAGGAGCGCAGCTATCTCCCGGTCGGAGCCACCGAGCCGGCGATGGTGGATGTCCGCATCATCGCCGCGACCAACCGCGACCTGCAGGCCGAGGTGCTCGCCGGGAGCTTCCGCGAGGATCTCTTCTATCGGCTGCACGTGGTGCCGATCTCCATGCCGCCACTGCGAGAGCGCACCGAGGACATCCCGCTGCTCGCGGAGCTGTTCCTCACGCGAGCCACCGCCAAGCACGGGCTGGGCGCTGCCCACATCAGCTCGGAGGCGCTCCAGATCCTCATGACGCACTCGTGGCCGGGCAACGTTCGCGAGCTCGCCAACGTGGTGGAGGGGGCGGCGTTGCTGACGACCGATGCCGTGCTGCGTCCCGAGCACGTACGCACGGTGCTGCCGCAGCGCGCCGAGGACTCGCTGGTCGAGTTTCGTCCTCGGGGGGTGGAGCGGCCCCCACAGGAAGCACTCAGCATCCTGGGATCGAACGGAAACTTTCCACGGATGCGACAGGCCCGGGATGCGTTCGACCGGCTGTATCTACAGGAGGCGCTGCGCCGCTCGGGCGGGAACGTGAGCGCAGCCGCGAAGCTGGCGGGACGCAACCGCACCGACTTCCATGATCTCCTTCGCCGGCACGGCATCGATGCCACGCAGTTCCGACCCTGAGCGCTCCGTGGTCGTGGGGCGTCGGTGCGACGAGCTGGCGACCGCCGCACCGGTGCGTCGATGGCGCAGGGGGTCGGTCGCTTTCGGGCGGTGTTGCACCGACTTGTGATAGAAACGGGGCGGATGGCGCGCGAAGTGACCCTCGTCGATGCCGGGATCGGCAATCTGGCCAGCGTAGAACGCGCCCTGATTCAGGTCGGGGCAGGGGTTCGCGTGACCGATGACCCGGACAAGGTCGCCACCTCCCGCATGGTGGTGTTTCCCGGCCAGAGCGCGTTTGGCGCAGCCACCCAGGCGATCGTGGACGGCGCAATGGGCGCTGCCCTCCGCATGGTGATCGAGCGTGGAGATCCGTTCCTGGGGATCTGTCTGGGCATGCAGCTGCTGTTCGACGGGAGCGACGAGAACGGCGGCCAGGAGGGCCTGCACGTGCTGCCTGGCCGCTGTCGCCGGTTCCCTCTGGGCCTCGAGGAGGACGCCGAGCCCGGCGCGATCGAGCGCCCCATGGACCCGGCGGCCGCCAAGCCCGACGACGTCGCGCCGCCGCAGTCGGTGGCGGAGGAGCCGCTCTCAGAGGCGGGCGCGGAGGCCGGCGGCGCCTCGGTCCTGACATCTCCGGCCGACGAGCCGGTTTCTTCGCCGGACGCGGCGGTACCGAGCCCACCCGAGTGGTCGGGCAGCACCGTCAACGAGGCGGGCTACGGGACGACCATCACCGTCGACGATCTCCCCGATCCCAGCGCGACCCTGCCGGCGGCCGAGCCCCAGCCCGAGTCCGCGCCCGAGTCGGACATCGACCGACCGCGTCTGATGCGGCGCATCAAGGTGCCGCACACGGGGTGGAACGAGGTCGAGCCCACCGGTGACCACTACTACTTCGTGCACAGCTACTACGTGGAGCCGGCGCGCACCGAGGACGTGATGTGGATGACGCGGTATGGCGGCATCCGCTTTCCCGCCGCCGTGCGGCGGGGCAACGTGATGGGCTGCCAATTCCACCCCGAGAAGAGCCAGCGCGCGGGCCTTCGCTTCCTGCGGGCTTTCTTGCTCGGGGGTTGGGGATGATCGTCATTCCGGCCATCGACCTGCAGGGCGGCAAGGCGGTGCGGCTCGAGCAGGGAGAGGCATCGCGGGCGACGGTGTACGAGGACCGGCCGACGCGTCTGGCCACCTCCTTTGCGCGGGCGGGGGCGCAGCGGATCCACGTGGTCGATCTCGATGGAGCCTTTGCCGGGCGGCCCCAGCAGCTCGAGCTCGTGGCACGGCTGTCCGACGCCGCGCTGGCCCACGGCGCGACGGTCCAGGCCGGCGGGGGCATCCGCGACGCGCAATCGGTGGAATCGCTGCTCTCGGTGGGCGTCGGCTTCGTCGTGGTGGGCACCCTGGCCGTACGCGAGCCCGCGCTGGTGCAGCAGCTCTGCGAGCGGTACCCGGGCCAGATCATCGTGGCCGCCGACGCTCGCGATGGGGTGGTGGCGGTACAGGGATGGACCGTGAGCACCGCCATGACCGCGCGCGAGCTCGCCGAGAAGGCCCAGTCGTGGGGGGCGGCGGCGGTGCTCTACACCGATGTCAGCCGCGACGGCATGCAGGGTGGTCCCGCCGTGCGGGCCACCGCGGCGCTGCAGGATGGTCTGGAGATCCCCGTGCTCGCCAGCGGTGGCGTGGGTCGGCTCGCCGACCTCGACGACTGTGCAGCCGCGGGGATCCAAGGCGTGGTCTTGGGCCGCGCGCTGTACGAAGGGGCGTTCACGATCGAGGAGGCCTTGGCCCGATGTTGAAGCGACGCATCATCCCTTGCCTGGACATCAAGAACGGCCGTGTGGTCAAGGGCGTGCACTTTGGCGGCCTACGCGACGCGGGAGATCCGGTCGAAGCCGCACGGGCCTACGATGCCCAGGGGGCCGACGAGATCTGCCTGCTCGACATCACCGCCACCACCGAGGGACGCGAGACCTTCCTCGAGGTGGTGCGTCGCGTGGCACCGCAACTGTTCGTGCCGCTGACCGTGGGCGGGGGCGTGCGCCGGGCCGAGGACGTACGCCGCCTGCTCAATGCGGGGGCCGACAAGGTCGCGATCAACAGCGCCGCCGTGGCCAACCCCTTGCTCATCAAGAAGGTCAGCGAGCGCTACGGTCGTCAGGCGATCGTGGGAGCGGTCGACGTCAAGCGGATCCCTCCCAAGGAGGGCGACCCCGAGCCGCTGTACGAGGTCGTGATCCACGGCGGGACCCGCTCGACGGGCCTCGACGCGGTCTCGTGGTGCGAGCAGCTGGCCGAGTTCGGAGTGGGGGAGATCCTGCTGACGAGCATGGACCGCGACGGCACCAAGGACGGCTACGACCTGTGGATCACCCGGGAGATCTCCCGTCGGGTGCCCGTGCCCGTGATCGCCAGCGGCGGCGTCGGGAACCTCGAGCACCTACGCGCAGGCCTGGCCACCGGCGAGGGCGAGGCCGACGCAGCGCTGGCCGCGTCGATCTTCCACTTTGGGCTCTACACCATCGCGCAGGCCAAGAAGTTCTTGATCGAGCACAACATCCCGGTGCGACCACCGGAGACCGGGCGGATCATCTAGGCCGGCGGAGCCGGCCGGAAGGCCCTGCGGCGCCGCCAGGCGACGCTCCCGAAGGGGCCGCCAAGAACGGCCTCTCAGGTCGTACCCGAGCTGCTTCCGCCGCTGGTGGTGGGGTCGGGCTCTCCCGAGCTGCTCCCGCCGCTGGTGGTGGGATCGGGCGTCCCCGTGCTTCCCACGGTCGTGGGATCCACCGTGGTCGACCCCGCCGATCCCCCGCTTCCCGAGCCCGTGTCTCCTTCG
Source organism: Paraliomyxa miuraensis (assembly GCF_026337845.1). Lineage (GTDB taxonomy): Bacteria > Myxococcota_A > Polyangia > Nannocystales > Nannocystaceae > Paraliomyxa > Paraliomyxa miuraensis. Next base: position 110,728 of record NZ_JAOVZF010000140.1, read on the forward strand.
GTTCCGCTTCCCGAGCCCTCGGTCCCCGAGGACGTCGGCGGAGGCCCCTGCGAGACCGCTCCCGGCGAGCAATCGCACTCCCCAAAGCCCGAGCCCTCGGGGTTGCACGTCAGCAGCCCTTCGAGCCCATCGGCACAGGGACACGGCTGGGACTCGCCCGGAACGCAGGCCCACGGCGGCACCTCGACCGGGTCGCCGGTGGTGCTGTTCATGATGTCGGCCGAAGAGCCCGAGCAGCCCAGCCCCAGCCCCAGTCCCAGCATGCTGGTCAGCACGAGCCACGCGCCTGCGCCCCCGTTCCTGCGCCCGTGAGCCATGCCCGAGCTTACCAGGCTCTGCGGTGGGCCAGGGCCTGGCGTTCGCGGTCCTCGGTCGGGCTAGACTGCGCCCGCCATGCCTTCGGATGCGCCCTCGACCCCCGACCCTGCGGCCCTGTGGGCTCGATTGCGGCCCGATGCGCAGGGTCTGGTCACCGCCGTAGTGCAGCACGACCAGACCGGCCAGGTGCTGATGGTGGGCCACATGAGCGAACAGGCCCTGGCGGCCACCCTCGCGCGCGGGCGCGTGACGTTCTGGAGCCGTAGCCGCCGCGAGCTGTGGGAAAAGGGGGCCCAGAGCGGCAACACGCTGCACCTGTGCGCGGTGCGGGTCGACTGCGACGGCGATGCACTGCTGGTGCGGGCGCTCCCGGCCGGTCCCACGTGCCACACGGGCGCGACCAGCTGCTTCTTTCGGCGGGTGGAGGGCCGCGACGCCGACGGACCGACCGACGATGGCCCGGCTCCCGGCCCCGATCCCACGCTCGAGCGGGTGTTCGAGGTGATCCTCGAGCGCCAGGCCGGCCGGGGCATGACCAACCCCGAGGGGGGCAGCTACGTCCGCCGCCTGCTCGACCGGGGCGCGCCCAAGATCAACGCCAAGATCGCGGAGGAAGCCGCCGAGCTGGCCCAGGCGATCGAGGCCGAGAGCGACGAGCGGGTGGCCTCCGAGGCCGCCGACCTCGTGTTCCACGCGATGGTGGGGCTGGCCCACCGCGGGCTCCACTTGCGCGACGTGCTGCACGTGCTCGCCGATCGCTTCGGGCGCAGCGGGATCGACGAGAAGGCTGAGCGGCGGCGCTAGGCGACGCTCCTCTCGATCGCTTCCCCCGCTGCGCGGCGGCCAGCTATCCTGCGCTCGCAATGGACGCCCTCGCCCACCACTGGGTCACGTGGGTGATCGCGGCCTACTCGATCGCCGCAATCCCGGTGGGCGTGATGCTCGGTCGGCTGCGCGGCGTCGACATCCGCTCGGTGGGCTCGGGCAACATCGGAGCCACCAACGCCACGCGGGCCCTGGGACCGCGGCTGGGCATGGTGGTGCTGGTGCTCGACGTGGGCAAGGCCGCGCTCCCCGTGCTGCTGGCGCGCCAGCCCTTTGCGCTGGGCGCCGCCGATCAGGTGGGCCTGGCGGCGGTGGCCATGGCCGCGGTGCTCGGCCACATCTTTCCCGTCTACCTGGGATTTCGCGGGGGCAAGGGCGTGGCGTGTGCCCTGGGCGTGTTCGTGGTGCTCGACCCCGCGGTGGCCCTGGGGGCGTTGCTGCTCTACGTGCAGACCGTGGTGCTCACGCGAACCTCGGCGGTAGGCTCGCTCACGGCGGTCTCGGCGATGACCATCACCCTGATCATCGCCGACGCTCCCCCGCCCCAGCAGCTCCTGTCGCTCGGGATCGCGCTGGTGATCTGGGTGCGGCACGCCAGCAACGTGCGGGGGCTGATCGCCGAGGCGAAGGCTCGCAAGCGGGCGGCGAAGCCCCCATTGGGACCTCCACCCAGCGCCTGACGCGCGTTCGGCGGCCATCAGGCCGGACCTATGGGCCGGTACGGGCCGGCGCTTCCGTGGCCCAAACGGCCCCATTGGCTCGTGGGATGCCGCAGCGAGGTCGAATTTCCCCCTTGGGACCGTGGCCAACCCGCAAGGGAATCGCTTATGTTGGTGTACGCGGAGGTTGTACCAATGCACACCCTCTTCATCGGTGGCCTGCCCCCTGATGCGAGCGCGGAAACCCTGCACCGGCTGTTTGGAGATCTCTCGGGGCTTCGAGCCGTGCGTGTGGTCACGGATGAAGGCGGCGGCTGCCGAGGATTCGGCTACGTCACCTTCGACAATCGCGAGGCCGTGCTCGCGGCGCGAAATCGCAACGGAACTCCGCTGGGCGAGCGACGGCTTCGGGTGGCGATTGCCCGCTAGAGCGGGTACTCGAGCTCGGCGCCCTTGACCTCGGCCCCCAAGAAGTCCTGCGTGGTGATGCACTGCGAATTCGCGGGCATGGGGCAGCCGGGACCCGAGCACTCCTGAGTGATGGTGGTCTCGGCGCTGCCGCTGATCTTCGCTCCCTTGATCTCCACGTCCACGACGGTGTCGGTGGTGACGGTCAGCGTGGTGTCGGCGGCGATCGTCATCACGTCGACCGAATTGCCCTTGAACGAGTACTCCGAGCCGTTCTGGGTGCCCTCGAGCGAGACCCCCGCGATGTCCATGAAGAACGTGTCGCTGTCGGCGGCAAAGATCGCGAAGGTGAGCCCGGTGCGGAAGGTGGTGCTGTCGCCGGTCACGTCCACGCCCGGATCGCTGGGGTAGCAGCCCGAGCTCTGGTCGGCCTCGGCCTGCGCCACGCGATAGATCTTGTACTGACCCGGCGTCATGCAGGTCGCGGTCATGGCCGAGAGTCCGGCCACCAGGCAGAGCGAGCGACGGCCGCCAAGGAAGGTTCTCCGCTTCATGGGGGGAAGGCTGCCATAGGAGGACCGCCGTCGCCCAATGATCGGCCTCGAACGCCGGCTCTTGCCGCCGACGGGTGTTCGGCCGGGTCGGCCCGATGGAGCCAAGCCCACATCGGCTGCAACGAATCCGGCCGGTGGCCGATGAGAGCAGCATGGGCCCCTGGCTGACGACCCTGTGGCTGCGGATGCTGCTGGCAGCACCCGCGTGTGTGAGCGACTGCGAGGCGCACTGCGAGGAATGCGTGCCCGAGTGCCTCGAACCGTGCGAGGAGGGCTGCCGCGGCCCCGATTGCCGTATTCGCTGTGCCAACGCCTGTGCGCGCACGTGCCGAGGTTGCGCTCGCTTCTGCCGGGAGCGCCTGGCCTGCCCTCGGGCCTGCACTGCGCCGTCGCGCGTGCGAGCCCGCGCGCGGGCGCCAGGGAGGGCTGCCTGGCGGGCACGCGGGCCCCGACGTTAGGGTTCATCCGACCAACGTCGTCTCGACTCATGCGCACCGTCATCGTCTCCCTCTGGGTCGCGTCGCTGCTCGTCACCGCGTGCTACTCGGGCCTCGCCGGCTCCGACCCCACCACCGAGACCGACGCCGAGGGCAGCACCGGCACCACCACCGACGCCCCCGCCGATGGCTCGAGCACCGTGGCCTCGACGACGAGCACCACCGTCGATCCCGATGGCACCACCACCGTCGATCCCGACGGCACCACCGACGAGTCCACCGGCGCGCCGCCGGCCGAGCCGGGGATCCACTGGGTCGGTCGCTTCGACGACACCGATCCCGCCGGGGTGCGCATGGGCTGGTCGGGGGTGGGGCTGGTCGCTCGCTTCGACGGCACCGGGGCCACCGTGCGCATGGACGACGCGGGGCGCTACTTCACGGTGCTCGTCGACGGGATGCTCCAGCCCACCTTGGCCACGTCGACGGGCATGCAGGACTACGTGCTCGCCTCGGGCCTGCCGGCGGGCGAGCACGTGATCGAGCTCTACCGGCGCACCGAGGGCTCGTTCGGTCCCACCGTGATCGAGCAGGTGACGATCGACGGCGAGCTGCTCGCTCCGCCCCCCGTGGCCCGACGCATGGAGATCATCGGTGACTCCATCTCCTGCGGCTATGGCAACGAGGGCGTGTCGCCATGCAGCTTCAGCGCCCAGACCGAGAATCACTACATGACCTACGGAGCCATCGCCGCACGCGCGGTGGGGGCCGAGCTGCACACCGTGGCCTGGTCGGGCAAGGGCATGGTCTACAACTTCGGCGATGACGTGAACCAGCCGCTGCCCGAGCTCTACGACCGCACCATCGCCTCGAGCGGCGATCCCTGGAGCTTCGACTGGCAGCCCGACGTCGTCGCCGTGAACCTGGGCACCAACGACTTCAGCACCGACGGCGATCCTCCCCAGCCGCTGTTCACCGACGCCTACGTGGAATTCCTCGGGCACCTGCGCGACGTGTATCCAGGCGCGTTCCTCCTGGTGCTGCAGCCCTCGCTGTTCGGCGCCGAGAACGACATGGTCCAGGGCTACCTGATGGACGTGGTGGCGCAGGTCCAGGCGGGTGGCGACTCCAACGTGGCCTACGCCGACGTCAACGTGACGTGGATCGGCTCGGGCTGCGACGGGCACCCCACCGTGGCCACCCACGAGGGCATGGCGGGACGCTTGGTGCAAGAGCTGCAAGCCCACCTCGGATGGTGAGCCACCCCCGAAATCGTCGACGATCGCCTCGGCGTGCGCGCGCAAGCCCGGCCGAGGCCGTATGATCCGATTCGCCGCCATGCCGATCGACCCCAGCGATCTCGTCGACATCGTCACCAGCCTCGCCATCGACGGGAGCACCGACCACCTGGACCGGCTCTCGTCGGCCGTGGGGCTCGACGTCTCCGGCTTTGGTCGAGGCGAAGGCGAGCTCGATGCGGTGGTGATGGTGCTCTTGCTCCCCAGGTCGCGGGTGCAGGCGATGCTGCCGCTGGGGCTGGAGCTGGCTCCCAACCCGCTGTCGCCCCCCGACGCGCACCCCGTGTTCGTCCAGCTCTCGCACGATCGCTTCTCCTTCGGCGACATGGACTACGACGAGACGATGCTGGGCGTGCCCTACGTGCAGCTCTCCACGTTCGATGCCCCACGGCGGGGGCCGTTCGTCTACATGCCCCGGCTGTACCTGAACGCCGAGCTCCCGCGGCGGCTGGGGGTGTACCTCTACGGCTACGAGAAGCTCGAGGCCGTCATCGACCGCGAGCTCCCCGAGCTCGGAGCCACCGCGGGCACCGGCCACTACCGCGTGCGCGCCCCCGGGGGCGCGCCGCTGTGCGAGGCCACGATCACCCCCGAGGGCCCCATGGCCGCGCCGAGCTCGGTGCCCGCCTTCGCCAAGGTGCGTCAGCTGTTCGAGATGCCGCTCATCTCGCAGTCGCGGCGGATCTGGGATCCCGATGCGGCGCGCTCCAAGACCCTCAGCGCATTCCTGGCCAGCAATCTGGTCTACCACTTCGATGCTCCCGACGCGCAGCTCCAGCCGGTCGGCGTGAAGCTGCGGATCCATCCCTCGTTCACGCCCGCGGGCCTGGCCGGGGAGCACCACGCCTCGTCGCTGCTCGCGACCACGCTGGGAGCATTCCGCGTGCGCGTGCGGCTGGGCGTGGCCCTGCCCACCTCTCCCGCCACGCTGCGCTACCCCGTGCCCAAGCCATCCCGGCGTCAGCGGGTGCTGGTGCTCGGCGGGGGCCCGGCCGCCTGCGCGGCCGCCTACTGGCTGGCCCGGCAAAAGGAGCGCTACGAGGTGCACCTGTACACCCAGGGCTTTCGCCTGGGCGGCAAGTGTGCCGCCGGCCGCAACCCCCGGGCCAACATGCGCATCGAGGAGCACGGCCTGCATGCGTTCCTGGGCCACTACGAGAACGCCTTTCGCACCATGCGAAGCGTGTATCAGACCGCCGGGATCCCGCTCGAGCGCGATGGTGAGCCGTTTGGCGGGGCGTTCATCGGCTCCAACCAGAACGGCCTGATGATCGAGCTCGACGGCCAGTGGAAGTACTTCCGCACCCCGCTCAAGACCAACGACCGCGTGCCCGGCCGCGTGCCCGAGGACGCCCGAGCCGACGACGACCAGGACCTGTCGGTCGCGGCCCAGCCCACCATGGCCGGCATGGGCGAGCTGATGGTGGCCGCGTTTGCCCATGCGGCGCGCCAGACCCACTTGATGCACGAGCGCAACGCCGAGGCCAGCCGTCGGCTCGCCAGGGAGGTGCGCGCGCCCGAGAACGAGGGCGTGGTGCGTCGCTTGATCGATCGCATCAAGGACAAGGTCGTCGAGGTCGGCGAGAGCATCTCCGATGCCGTGACCAGGGAGCCACCCGAGCTGCTGCAGTTCATCGGCCGCTACCTCGAGGACCGCGCCGAGGTGGAGATCGGCGAGTGGCTGGCCGAGGGCCGCGATGGCCCCCTGAGCACGGTGCTGCGGTTTTGTCGGCTGGTCGTGTCCATCCTCGATCGCAACGTGGCCAAGCACCCCGGGGACGACGAGGTCTGGTACCGCTGGATGAACCTCAGCACCATCCTCACCGCGATCGCGGGGATCATCGAGGACCGGGTCACGCACCTGTCGCAGCTCGATGGCGAGGACGCCTGGCACTGGATGAAGCGGCATGGCCTCGACCCGCGCCTGCTGCCCGAGGAGCTGCGAGATCCCGCGGATCGATCCGTGCCGGGCGGTCAGCCCAATGGCTCCCCCGCGCTCGCGGGCGTCTACGAGACCCTCTTTGCCCACAGCAAGGATCGCGCCGCTCCCCGCGAGATGGCGACCGGAGTGGCGCTGCGCTGGATGTTCCTCACCGCGCTCGGCTACGCCGGCCATCCCGCCTACTTCTTCCGCTACTCCGCGCCCCAGACGCTGATGACGCCCTACTACCGGGCGCTCACCGAGGCGCTCGGGGCCAAGGTCCACTTCTTCCACCGGGTCACCGAGCTCGTGGTCGAGGGCACGGGACCAGAGCGTCGGCTGGTGTCCGTCAAGCTCCAGCGCCAGGCCACCGTCGCGGCGGGCTCCGATGCCTACGATCCATTCCTGCCCGACCCGCCCGCGAGCAATCCCGCCGATCAGCCGCCCTGGCCGATCGAGCCCAACTACGATCAGCTCGTCGAGGGCGAGGCGCTGCGCGAGCAGAAGGTCGACCTCGAGAGCCCCTACGACCCCTGGCCCGGGGTCGGCGAGGTGGAGCTGCGCTCGGGCGAGGACTTCGACGTGTGCATCCTGGGCATCCCCATCGGGGCGCTGCCGCCGATCACCCGCGCGCTGTGGAGCCCCGACTCGTCCTCGCACGACCCGCGCTGGACGCGGATGCTCGAGGACATGGCCGTCATCCAGACCCTCTCCATGCAGCTTTGGTTCGACGTGCCCGAGTCCGAGCTCTACACGGTGGGGGCCGACGTCGACGGCTACACCGGCGAGGGGCGGGGCCTATTGACCGGCTACGTCAATCCCGAGCCCAGCATGGGGGACGAGACCCACCTGATTCCCTACGAGGGCTGGCCCAAGGACCGCCTGCCCAAGTTCCTCGCCTACCACACCGGCTCGTACGAGGCGGTCAGCGCGTTCGGCTTCCCTCCGTACGACGACCACGAGTACCCCGCCCGGCGCGACGCATGGTGGCGAGCCGAGGCTCGCACGTGGCTCGAGCACCACCACGCGGGGTTCTACGACCGGGCTCCGCGCAGCTGGCCGGCGTTCCTCGCGTGCCTGTCGCGGCCGAGCGAGAGCAGCCCCAACGCCGATCGTCTCGACGTGCAGTACTTCAACTCCGGCGCCTTGCCCTCGGACCACTACGTGCTCAGCCAGCCCAAGGGCATGAAGGCGCGCATGGGGCAGATGGACTCGGGGGTGGCCGATCTCTACCTGTGCGGTGACTGGACCCGGACCGATCTGAGCTGCGGGTGCGTGGAGGCGGCCACGCAGTCGGGCATGCTGGTGGCGCGAGCGCTCAGCGGACACCCGGTGTTCGTGTGGCACCCGGGGTTCTGAGCGGATCGACCGCCTTCATTCCACCGGTCCAATTCGTTACCCATGGTCCGGGATTGTACTGACACCGTGTGCATACTTCGGCGCCCGTAGCGGCGCGAGGCGATGCACTCCATCGACCGGTGCTCGGCGGATCTTCGTGTATTTCGAGGAGTGAGTAGTCATCCCTACCTTCGAAGCGGCGATGCGTAGTGCTCGATGTGCGACGGCGGCCGGAACCCACCCGCACGACCACACTCTCGCGCTTCGTGCCAGCTCTTTTCTCGAAATTCATGCTTGAGGCCGGTCCCCCAGGCGCTAGCTTGAACGAGTACCCGCCGAGCGAAACTGCCCCCTCGCCGGTCTTCGTCAAGGAATCCTTCGGCTCGAGCGTGTTGGCTCGATCCCTCATGGTTTGCCTTCGAATGCTCGAGACATCGACGGTCACGAGCGCTCGAGGATCTCCATAAGAGTTGGATGCGCGTGTTCCGGTCTCGCACGAGGTGAGCACGGCGTGCGTCCAGTGACCAACGCAAGGAACAGCATGGTCCAAGTGTGCCGTCTCTCATTTCGCCCCTCATTCCTTCCCACGCTTCTGCTGATGGCCGCGAGCTCGTGGTCGTCCACCGCCTGGGCCGACGAGCTCACGCCCGAGGTCGTGGCGACCTTCGATCCCGCCTCGCTCGAGGTTCCCGAGAGCATCGCCACCGACTACTTCGGCAATCTCTACATCAGCCTCGCGCTGACCGGCGAGGTTCGCCGCATCGACCCCTCGGGTGACGTCGATACCATTACGGAGCTGCCCATCGACATCCCGCTCGAGCCTTGTTTCGACTTCATCGCGGGCCAGACGGGCATCACGTACACCCCCTGGGGTCTCTACGTGAACGTCAACTCCTGCGATCTGCAGGACCGCGGCATCTGGTGGGTCTCGCCATGGACCGGCAGTGTCGCCAAGATCGCCAGCCTGCCTCCCGAGGTGTTCGCCAATGGCATCGCCCATCGCTTCGGCTTCCTCTACGTGGCCGACTCGTTCTCCGGCCGAATCCTGCGGACGCCGGTGTGGGGTGGGTCGGTCTCGGTGTGGGTGGACGATCCCCTGCTCGATCCGGTTCCCAATCCCATTGCTCCCATCGGGCCCAACGGGGTGCAGTTCTACGACGACGAGTTGTACGTCTCGAATTCGTCGACCGGGCAGATCGTCGCGTTCGAGGTCGCGCCCAACCAGAGTGCCGGGGCCTCTCGCGTGCACGCCACGCTCGAGACGTCGTGCGACGACTTTGCGTTCGATCTCTACGGGACGCTCTACTGCGGTCCCAACCTGGTGAACTCCATCGTCGTCGTCCATCCCGACGGCGAGGCCGAGGTGGTGCTCTCCGGCGACGAGTTCCTCGACGGGCCGTCGTCGATGGCCTTCGGCCGCTTGTGGGACAGCCACACGCTCTACATCAACAACGCCTCGTTCCCGTTCTACCCCAACAATGGCAGCCCGAGCGTGATCGCGGTCGAGCTCGAGGTTCCGGGGTACCCCTTCCGTTGATGCTCGCGGGTGGTCGGGGCTGGTGACCGCCGCTCGCGACCACGATTCCGCGCGGCGCCGCGGTGCCGGCGTAAGCCGCCTCGCTCGCCCCCGTTGAGGGGGGCATGGCCCCGTGCTGGCTCTCGACCCATCGCCTCGTGGCGTTCTTGTTGGTGACGCCGGCCTGCGCCGATGACGACGGTGACGACCCTTCGGGCGAGCAGGAGAGCGAGGGCATGGACGAAGGCCAGCCGGCCGAGACCTGCATCGAGGGATGCAATCCGCTCGAGCAAGATTGCGGGCCCGGGAGGGCGTGCCTGCCCGACCAGCTCGGCTTTGGCTGCGCGACCGTGCAGGGGACGATCGACGGCATCCGCCGCGGCCTCCACGATGCGTGCGAGGTGGGCTCCCAGACGTGTGACGCGGGCCTCGTATGTCTGCAGGTGGCCGTGCCCGGGTGCGTCGGTGGCAGCGGGTGCTGCGTGGCCATCTGCGACATGACCGATCCAGAGTGTACGGACGGCACCATGTGCTACCCGTTCTTCGAGGCCTCCGCGATGTGCTTCGAGAACGTTGGCGCCTGCGTGCTCTGAGCGGCCGAGGGGCGCCCGCTCGTGGCCGCTTTGGTCGGCCGACACTCCCCGGCCCAATGGCGCTACTCTGTCGGGCGCTTGGCCACCGCAACCGGTCCCGATCCCTCCCGCGACTTCCTCGGCCACCCCAAGGGCCTGTTCGTCTGCTTCCTGACCGAGATGTGGGAGCGCTTCTCGTTCTACGGGATGAAGGCGCTGCTCTTTCTCTACCTGACCAAGCACCACCTCTACGCCGACGACGACGGCTACCTCCTGCTGGGCACCTACGCGGGCCTGGCCTATGCGCTGCCGCTGCTCGGCGGCACGCTGGCCGATCGCCACCTCGGCATGCGCAAGGCGGTGGTGCTCGGGGGCCTGCTGCTCGTGTTCGGGCAGCTCGGCATGGCCTACACGGGCACGCCCGCCTCGGGCATCCAGGGCAGCGCCAGCCAGGACGCGCTGGCGCTGCAGGTGATGTATGCGTCGCTGGCCCTCATCGCGGTGGGGGTGGGCCTGCTCAAGCCGAACATCTCCACCATCGTGGGGCGGCTCTACCCCGAGGGCGACCCGCGGCGCGAGTCGGGCTTCACGCTGTTCTACATGGGCATCAACGTGGGCGCGGCGCTCTCGTCGCTGGTGGTGGCCTACGTGGGCGAGCGGATCGGCTGGGGCTACGGCTTCGGCCTCTCGGGCGTGATGATGGCGCTGGGCCTGCTGCAGTTCCTGTGGGGGCAGAGGCACCTGCAAGGCCACGCCGAGCCGCCCGATCCGCAGGCCCTGCGCGCACCCGTGGTGGCCGGGCTCTCGCGCGAGCGGTTGATTCAGCTCGGGGCCCTGGTCACCACGGTCGTGGTCTGGTGGGTGCTGCAGACCAAGCTCGACTTCTCGTTCCTGGGCGCGATGTTCGACGGCCACGAGGTCACGCTCACCGAGGTGGTGGCGGTGGTGATGGGCATCGTGCTGATGATCTGGTTCATGCGCTTCCTGGCCTCGGGCATCACGGCGGCCGAGCGCGGGCGGATGATCGTGCTGATGCTGCTCATCGGCACCAGCGCGCTGTTCTGGGGGCTCTACGAGCAGAGCTACGGCACCTGGGTGGCGTTCGCCGAGCGCGTCATGGACCGCACCACCTTCGGCATGGAGTGGACGGCGGGGCAGACCACCTCGATCGGGGCGATCTTCGTGATCGCCTTCAGCCCCGTGTTCGCGTGGCTGTGGCCGCGATTGGACGCGATCGGCAGGAACCCCAGCCTGCCCGCCAAGTTCGGCTGGGGCCTGGTGTTCGTGGGGCTGGCGATGGGGATCCTGATGCTGTCGACCCGCAGCACCGATGCCTCGGGTCTGGTGAGCCTTTGGTGGATGATCGCCGCCTACGCCGTGATGGTGATGGGCGAGATGGTGCTGTCGCCCATCGGGCTCTCGGCCGTCACCACCTTGTCGGTCCCGCGCGTGGTGGGGCTGATGATGGGCGCGTGGTTCTTGTTCTCGGCGTTCGGCGAGATGATCGCGGGACGCTTTGGCACGTGGGCCGCGATCGCACCCGGACCCGACGGGACGATCGACGCCGCGAAGGCGCTCTTGGTCTACGACGGGGTATTCGGGCAGCTGATGTGGATCGGGCTGGGCTCGGGCGTGCTGCTGCTGCTCGCGTCGCGGTGGCTCGATCGACTGGTGCGACGCTGAGCCGCGCGGCCCGTCCATCCGACTGGGCCTCGACTGGACCTCGACTGGGCCCCGATTGGGCGCCGTCTACCCGACCTGGCAGCAGAAGTTGCAATCGCAGGTGGGCGTGCCCATGCCGCCGCAGGCCCCGTTGCCGTTCCACTCGCAGTTGGCCGCGCCCCAGCCCTGGCCGTTGGCGTAGTCGCCACACGACACGTCGCCCGCCTGCCCGCAGAACTCGCAGCAGAACGTGCAATCGGTGGTGGGGGTGCCCATGCCGTTGCACTGCGAGCCGCCGCCGCTCTGGCAGCGCCAGTACATCCAGCCCTCCTGGGCGGCGAGCTGATCGCAGGTGAGCATGGGCGGCGGTGGGTCGCCGCTGCTGTCGCCGGGCTCGCCCGTGGGATCGCCCGTGGTGGGGCCACCCGGGCACGCGGGATCGTTGCACGTCATCGCCAGATCCACGCAGTCCTGGTTCCACACGCTCTGGCAGCACGAGGTCTGGATCGCGCACACGCAGCTCTCGGTTTGGGGGTTGCCGCAGCCCGGGGTGGGTGCGACCTGACAGCAGCTGGCATCGGGGGGCGCAGTCCCGGTCCCCTCGGCCGAGGCCACGCTGCTCACCCCATCGTCGCTCGTGGTGGTGCTGGTGGCCGGGGGATCGTCGGTCTCGGTGCCGTCCCCATGGGTGGGATCGAACGCAGAGCCCTGGCTGCCTCCGGGGCTGCCTCCCCCGGCACACGCGAGGACGACGGCCATTCCCACGAGGGCAGTACGGCTCGCGACCGCGAGCGCCCAACGACCGAGCCCAAGGGCGTGCATGGCTCGCAGTATGTCAGGCTCCCCGATGCCCTCGCCACCGCAACGGCGCCCGTGGCTACCGTGATTTCGTGCGAATTCGACCATGCGCGCCAGGGATGGCGGCGCACCCTCGCGCCAGGCTCGCGGCCGAGATTGCCCCCGTTGCGAACCTTTTGCTCCGGCCCCGTTTCCAAGCCGTCGCCGCCCGCGAGGGGCACGAAAGAGGAGCTGGAAGCGATGTCGAATTCACAGAAGTCCCCCGTTTGGTTGTTCATGGCGGCCACGGCGATGGCCACCACCGTCTCCACCCTGGCCGCGACCGCGATGGTGAAGGCCGATGCCTCCGAGCCGGTCGAGGTGGCCTGCGCCTGCCAGACCCCGGCCCCCGTCGTGCAAGCGCCCGCGCCCGCGGAGGCGCCGGCCTGCGAAGCTCCGGCCCCGGCGACGCCCGAGGAGCTGACGCCCGAGGAGCTGACGCCCGAGGAGGCCCCCGAGCAAGAGCAGCGCGTCACCACGCCCAAGCGAGGGCAGCACACCGTCACGCCCTCGGCTTCGGTCGAGGGCGCGCTCGACAAGGACATCATTCGGCGGATCGTCCGCGCGCACATCAACGAGATCCGCTACTGCTACAACGAGGGCTTGCAGCGCAACGAAGACCTGGCCGGCCGGGTGGCGATCCAGTTCACGGTGGGCAAGGAGGGCAAGGTCACCTCGTCCCATGTGTCCGAGGACAGCCTCGACGACGAGGCCGTCTCCAGCTGCATGGCCGAGGCGGTCGGTCGATGGATGTTCCCCCGCCCGGCCGACGGCGAGGACGTGGTGATCACCTACCCGTTCGTGCTCGAGCCGGGCTGATCCCCCGACCGCCACACACGACCCGCTTGCCGACCCCCGACGACGCCCCTCGCGTCGCTCGGGGGTTGGCGCGTGAGGGGCACGCCGACGCGGGCATCGCCGAGATGGGTGGCCGACCGTCGTCGTGCAAGGAATGCGCAAACCGCACCCTGTTCTTCGGCTGAAGGTGCAGTAGAACAGCGTTGCCCCGGGCAGGACGTCGACGGTTTCCGATCCCGGGACGGGAGTACCGCATCATGAACAAGCTCGTGTTCTTCTCGACCATGTCCCTGCTGGTGCTCGCGTGCGGTGGCGGAGACGAGAGCAAGGCCGATCCCGCCGTCGTTGCCGAGGCGGAGAAGGTCTGGAAGGAGAAGTGCGTGACCTGTCACGGCGATCGAGGCATGGGTGATGGACCCGGAGCGGCCGCGCTGAACCCCAAGCCACGCACCTTCAAGGATCCCCGTTGGCAGATGCAGACCAAGGACGAGCGCATCGCCAAGGTGATCGTGGAAGGGGGCAAGTCGGTGGGCCTGTCGGAGGGGATGGCGCCCAATCCCGAGCTGGCCGACAAGCCCGAGGTCGTCGCCGAGCTGGTCAAGAAGATCCGCGGCTTCAGGTAGCCGGAACGAAAAGTGCCCCGAGCACCCGGTGCCTCCGCTACCGCTGCTACCTTCCGGTCCTGACGGGGTTCACGAAGGAACCGTCGCTCGGGGCATGAGGGCCCTCCTCGAGAGGGGGCAATCACGCTGGCGCGACGTCTTTGGCTTCACACCACACGTGGCGGAGAGGGCGGGATTCGAACCCGCGGTAGGTTTCCCTACACAGCATTTCCAATGCTGCACCTTCAGCCACTCGGACACCTCTCCGTGCGGTCGTGGGATGCGGGAACGCGTCGTGCGGGGTGACCGACTCCTGAATCGGGGGAAACGGGACGGGCGCTCTTGGCCCGCGAGCAGAGTTGGCGGAGAGGGTGGGATTCGAACCCACGGAGGCTATTAACCTCACCAGATTTCGAGTCTGGCACCATCGACCACTCGGACACCTCTCCGTGGTGCTTGGGGCTGCGGACCATACCAGGATCGCGGGGGCAGGCAAGGTCTATGTCCAGCCGTGGGCCGACCGGCGAGAGGATCCCCCGACCCTAGGCCAGCGCCCAACGCGCAGATGACGATTGTCTGCAACGGAAGGGCACGAGTGGCCGAGTGAGTCGGGTAGTGTTCCTCTCCAACGTGCCCCCCTCCCTCCCCGTCGACCTCGATGCCGGCCTGCGGCGTCTGGGCTACGAGCAGTTCCGTCCCGGCCAGCGCGACGCCGTGCGGGCCGTCCTCGACGTGGGTCGCCTGTTGCTCGTTGCGCCCACCGGAGGCGGCAAGAGCCTCACCTACCAGCTCCCGGCCACCTTGCTGCCGGGGGTGGCCCTGGTGGTCTCCCCGCTCATCGCGCTGATGGCCGATCAGGTGCAGAGCCTGGGCGAGCGCGGGGTTCGGGCCACCTATCTGGCCGCGACCCTGGGCGGCGACGAGCTGCGCAAGCGCATGGCCCAGGTGGCCGAGGGGGCCCACGACCTGGTCTACGTCTCGCCCGAGCGCCTGGCCTTCCCGGGCTTTCGGGGCCTGATCTCGCAGCTCCCGCTGTCGCTGGTCGCGGTCGACGAGGCGCACTGCATCAGCGAGTGGGGCCACGACTTTCGCCCCGAGTACCTGCAGATCGGCGAGCTGCTGCGCGAGCTCCGGCCGCCGCGGGTGATGGCCTGCACCGCCACCGCCACCCCGGTGGTGCGCGACGAGATCCTCGACCGCCTGGGCCTGCCCGCCGACACCCCGCAGCTGGTGCGGGGCTTTGCCCGCCCCAACCTCGCCCTGCGGGTGATCGAGATCGGCCGCCCTCGCGAGCGGGCGCTCCACGTCGACCAGGCGCTGGCCGAGGTGCTGGGCAAGCCCTCGGCGGCTCGGAGCGCTTCCGATGGGGCCGCGACCCGGGGTGGCACCGCGATCGTCTACGCGCCCACCCGCAAGACCTGCGAGGCCGAGGCCGAGCGCTTGGGGAGCCAGGGCTGGCGCGCCGCGGCCTACCACGCGGGTCTCACCGGCCCGCAGCGCGACAAGGCCCAGCGCGCCTTCATGAGCGATCGGCTCGACGTGGTGGTCGCCACCAACGCGTTCGGCATGGGCATCGATCGCGCCGACGTCCGCGCCGTGATCCACCTCGCGCCTCCCGGCTCGATCGAGGCCTACTACCAAGAGGTCGGCCGTGCCGGTCGCGACGGCCAGCCCGCGGTGGGCGTGATGATGTTGGCCACCCAGGACATCGCGCTGCGCCGCCGCTTGCTCGAGCGCGACGTGGACGGGGTGTTCCCCGATCCGGCCGTGGTCGAGCACAAGTGGGGCCTGTTCCTCGAGCTGATGCGCTGGGCCGAGGGCGGAAGCTGCCGCCACGACACCATCTTGCGCTACTTCGGGGACGACGACGCCGAGCTGACCGGCTGCGGCCACTGCGACGTGTGTCGCTCGCTCGGGGACGACGAGGCGCCCGACCCCGAGGAGGTGAGCATGCTGGTGCGCAAGGCTCTCTCGGGGGTGGCGCGGGTGCACCGGCGCTTTGGGCTGCACGCGGCGGTCAAGCTGCTGCGGGGCGTCGACGATCCACGGCTTGCCCGCTCGGGGCTCTCGAGCACGCGAACCTTCGGGATCTTGAGCGATCGCAGCGAGGACTGGGTGACCCGGCTGGTGCGGCGCTGCGTGACCGCGGGGTGGGTGGACTTCCACGGGCAGGAGCACCCGGTGCTGCTGCTGACCTCGCAGGGGCACGCGGTGATGACGGGGCAGCAGGCGGCGAAGATCTTGCTGCCGGACGACGAGCGGGCGCGATCCGGCGGGCGCTCGGGCTCGTCGCGAGCGGCCAATACCGGCCGCCCGAGCGAGGGCAAGGCCGCCAACGCCGGCGCCAACGCGGTGGTGATCGAGCTCGACGACGAGGGCGAGACGATCTTCGCCGCGCTGCGGGCCTACCGAATGGAGCGAGCGCGAGCCGACGGCGTGCCGCCCTATGTGGTGGCGAGCGATCGGACCTTGCGAGAGATCGCGATCCTTCGGCCGCACAGCCTCGATGAGCTCGCGCAGGCGCATGGGATCGGGCCGACCAAGCTCGAGCGCTACGGCGAGGCACTGCTCGACGTGGTCGCGAAGGCGGGGTGAGACCGAGGAGCCCACAGCGCCGCTTTCGCGTGACCCGCGGATCCGCGCTAGCATGCGGTCGATGGCCACCGACCTCGATGCCGGGATCATCGACCAGCGGGTGCGCGGGCTCGTGGAGACCTACGGAGCCCGGCTGGCGCAGCGCGGCAAGGACGATCCGGCGCGCCGGGCGTCCAACGCGTTCTGTGCGCTGTGCGTGGCAACCCTGCTCGACCTCGAGCTCGACGAGGCGGTCGCCACGCTGACCGATGGTGGTGAGGACGGCGGCGTGGATGCGATCCACGTTGCGAGCCTGCGCGACGACCAACCGCTGGTGACCCTGTTCCAGGCCAAGTACGAGCAGAAGACGCTCGCGGGCCGCAGCGGCTTTCCGGCGGCGGAAATCCCCAAGCTCATCGAGACGATCCGCACGATCTTCGATCCCGACAAGCCACTGTCGAAGATGAAGGACATCGAGGCGGTGGTGGAGGAGATCCGCTCGCGCATGCGCGAAGGGGCAATCCCGACCATTCGCGTGGTGCTGTGCAACAACGGTCCCCGCTGGGGGCCCGATGGAGACGCGCGCATCGAGGCCGCCGGTTTTCCGGTGGACGAGGTGCAGTGGCTGCACCTGGACCACCGCCGGCTGGTCTCGCTCTTTCGCTCGCAGAAGTCGATCGATGCGATCCTCGACTTCCACGGCGCCGCCCATCACGAGGACCTCAGCTTCCGGCGGGTGTTCGTCGGCAAGGTCCCGGTCACCACCATCGCCGAGCTGATGAGCACGCACGGAGACCTGCTCCTCGATCGCAACATTCGCCGCTTCCTGGGCCCGTCCAACCGGGTCAACTCCCGCATCGCCCAGACGCTGCGATCGCCGGAGGAGCGCCAGAACTTCTATTTCTACAACAACGGGCTGACGATGATCTGCCGCCGGCTCTCGTTCAGCTCGCTTCGTCAGAACAACTACCAGGTCAAGGTCGAGGGCCTACAGATCATCAACGGCGGGCAGACTTGCAAGACGATCCAGCAGGTGCTGGGCGAGCCCACCCAGCAGGAGCCGAGCGAGGCGCCCAATCGGGTGTCTTTCGACGACACGTTCGTGATGGTGCGCCTCTACCAGCTCGGCGAGGACGATGGGCACCTCGGGCACGCGATCACCTACGCCACGAACAACCAAACTCCCGTCGAGCTCCAGGATCTCCGCGCCAACGACGAGCTCCAGCAGCGCCTGGCCCTCGATCTCGCCGAGCTCGGCTACACCTACAAGACCAAGCGCGACAACCACCCGGCCAGCGAGACGACGATCACGTCCAAGCAGGCAGCCATCGCCGTGCTGACGATCTGGCGGCGCCAGCCCCATCTGGCGCGCTTCGCCGAGAGCCGGCTGTTCGATCACTACTACCCGCGGATCTTCACCAAGAAGCTCAACGGAGCGCAGGTAGTGCTCGCAACGAGGATCTTCGCCGACGTGGAGCAGATGCTCGAGAGGTCGTCCGAGCCCAAGCCATTCGTGCCCTACGCAACTCACTACGTGGCGATGGCCTGCGGCGTCCAGCTGCTCATGGGGCACACGGGAAACCCGCTCGCGGAGAACCCGGACATCATCGATCATCGCAGCCTTCCGTCGTTGCTCGAGGCGGGTCGAGCCAGAAGGCGCTCCTGGTCGGAAGTACGATCGTGCTCGTCGAGCTGACCCTGGCCAAGCTCGGAGTCGGCGAGTCTTCGAGCCTCCAGCGCGTGGCCGCGCAGTTCCGACGAGCCGACCTTCTCGATGCCATTCTCCAGTCCATTCGGGAGCGGCTCGCGCAGCGCGCTCCCGACTCCCGAGCCTAGCGAGACGCCGGGCCACCACGACCTAGCCGCGGCATGAGGACCTGATCCAGGCGTGGCCGCGTTGCCCACGCCTGACACGGATCCCCGATGGACCCTCGCCGAGATGGTGTGAGAGGCGCCGAGTACTATAATCTCCACCCGATGGACGACGATGCGGAGGCACGCCGCAGGGCGCGAAGCAGCTGGCCCATTCGCAGGTTCGAGCTGGGCGCCGAGCCCAGCGACGATCTCAGCGCGACGACGACGGTGGAGCAACGCCTTGCGATGATGTGGCCGCTGGCCGTGCGCGCGTGGACGCTGGCGGGTCGCGAGATCCCGCGCTACGCCCGCTCCGAGATGCCGGGCCGCATCATCCGACCTCCGGCCAGCGAGGCCTCGTGACCACCCCGGCCGGCCGGACCGACGACTACATCACATGCTCCGCGCTCTGGTCGAGTCCGGTGCCGAATTCCTCATCGTGGGTGCCCACGCAATGGCCGCTCACGGCGTCGCCCGAGCCACCGTGGACCTCGACATCTACGTACGAGCGTCGGCCGAGAACGCACCGCGGGTGATTGCAGCCCTACGTGCCTTTGGAGCGCCGCTCAACACCCATGACGTGACCACCGAGGACTTCGAGCACCCAGGCACCGTATATCAACTCGGACTTCCGCCCAACCGGATCGATCTCCTCACACGAATCAGCGGTGTGGGCTTCGAGGATGCTTGGGCCTCTCGGATCGTGACGAGGGTTGGTGACCTCGAGATCCCCATCATCGGGCGTGGCCCGCTGCTCGTGAACAAGCGCGCATCGGGTCGAGACAAGGACCTCGTGGATGTTCGGCTGCTCGAGACGAGCGACGGAACCTGACCCCTTGTCCCGTCGTTGCTCGCCGTGCCAGCATCGGCGCACGCCATGTACGCATTCTTCAAGCTCCTGCTGTACCTCGGGGTCGTGGCGGGGATCTCCGGGTTCGTCTACCCCCGGGTCAGCGACCACCCTGCGATCGCCAACGCCAACCTGCCGCCCGAGATGCCGCGCTACCTGTCGTTCGGCGGCCTGGGGCTCATCGTGATCGGACTGGCCGGGCGCACGGCCACCAAGCCGGCGGAGTCCGAGACGGCGGAGTGGAAGTGAGCGAGGGGCTGGCCGACACCGCGCTCACCCGCGACGCGGGCATCGAGGTGCCGCTCCTGTGCGGCGCGATGTACCCGTGCAGCAACCCCGAGCTGGTCGCCGCGGCCTCGGACGCGGGCGGCATGGGGATCATCCAGCCGATCTCCATGACCTACGTGCATGGCCACGACCTGCGCGAGGGCATCCGGTTGATCCGCGGGATCACCCCCAAGCCGATCGGCTTCAACGCGATCGTCGAGCAGTCGGCCAAGCTCTACCTCGATCGCATGCGCGGGTGGATCGACGTGGCGCTCGAGGAAGGGGTGCGCTTCTTCATCACCGCGCTGGGCAATCCGCGCTGGGTGGTGGAGCGCGTGCATGCAGTCGGCGGGATCGTCTACCACGACGTCACCACCCGCACCCACGCCCAAAAGGCGCTCGATGGCGGAGTCGACGGGCTCATCTGCGTCAACCGCCGCGCAGGCGGACACGCGGGCACCACCGAGCCCCGAGCGCTCCACGACGAGCTGCGCGACCTCGGCGTGCCGCTGGTCTGCGCCGGTGGCATCGGCGATCCGAGCGCGTTCGTCGAGGCCCTGCGCATGGGCTACGCGGGGGTGCAGCTGGGCACCCGCTTCATTGCCACCACCGAGTGCAAGGCCCACCCCGACTACAAGGCGGCGATCGTGCGGGCCAAGGCCGAGGACATCGTGCTCACCGAGAAGATCTCCGGGGTGCCGGTGGCGGTGATCGAGACCGAGCACATCCGCAAGGTGGGCACCAAGGCCGGCCCCGTGATGCG
The DNA here is from genome assembly GCF_026337845.1 of Paraliomyxa miuraensis. Taxonomy (GTDB): domain Bacteria; phylum Myxococcota_A; class Polyangia; order Nannocystales; family Nannocystaceae; genus Paraliomyxa; species Paraliomyxa miuraensis. Next base: position 130,778 of record NZ_JAOVZF010000140.1, read on the forward strand.
CCGCATGCTTCGACACCCCAAGCTCAAGCACTACGCGCGCATGTTCTACTCGGTGCAGTCGCTGTGGCAGCTCAAGCGCGCCTCGCTACAGGGCATGAACTATCGCGACTACTTCCAGGCCGGCCAGAGCGTCGAGGGGATCGACGAGGTCCTCCCGGCGGGCGAGGTGGTGCGACGCTTTGCCGCAGCTCTGCGGCCCAGCGCTCGGTCCGCCGACGCGTGAATTTCGGCCCGCAGCCGCCCCTTTGGAGCGGTCTGGGCCCGTGGAGCGGTCGTGGATCCTGCGACCGCTCCACGCCCGTGCCTCGCATTCGCATTGTCGGCGTCAGCGCCCGAGACTACCGTTCCGCCATGGCTCGCCCTTCGCTGCTCTTCAGTCTCGGCCTTGGCCTCCTGCTCGGCATGGCCGGCAACGCGTGCACCAACGATCCCGAGGTGAACCCCGATGCATGCGGGATGATCACCGACGCGTGCCACGCCAAGGACGACGGCAGCGATCCCGTGATCAACGGCTGCCACTCCAGCGCGCACGACGGCAACGACGAGGCCTGCACCAACGACCTCCAGATGTGCCTCGACGTCTGCAACGCGGCGCCCGACGTGGGCACGGGCGATCACGACTCGGGCGATCACGACTCGGGCGACCACGGCACGGGCGATCACGGCTCGGGCGACCACGGCTCGGGCGATCACGGCACCACGGGCGCCGATGGCTCGACCTCGCACGGAACCGACTCGCACGGAACCGACTCGCACGGCTCGACCTCGCACGGCTCCTCGACGGGGGCCGACGACTCGAGCCAGGCCAACTGCGACGAGCTGGCCTCCACCTGCCACGACGTGGCCGACGCGGTCGGCATGATGTGCCACGACATCGGCCACGACGGCGACGAGGCGGCGTGCGCCAAGGCCTGGGTGGAGTGCATCGAGCACTGCACGGCGTGACCGACCATCCTGGCGAGCCGGCCCAGCGTCCCGCCGGGGTCGAGCGCCGGCTACGGCGAGCGAGGTGACGCCCGCTCGTCGTCGGGCTCGACCATCTCGAGTCCGTGCCCGGGCCCGAGCCCGGACCCGGGGAGCGTGGGGGGCAGTCGGATCGTCACCGTCGTCCCCTTCCCGAGCTCGCTGCGGACCGACAGCGAGCCGCCGAGTCGCTCGCACACGAGCCGCGCGATCGTCAGCCCGAGCCCGGCGCCACCGTGGGCGCGAGTGCTGGAGGCGTCGGCCTGCACGAACGGCTCGAGCACCGAGGAGAGCACGTCGGCCGGGATCCCGATGCCGGTGTCTCGAACCTCGAGCTCGACTCCCCGAGGCAGGCGCCTTCCCGTCACCGTCACCACTCCGCCCTCGGTGAACTTGATCGCGTTGTCGACGATCGCCCCGAGGATCTGACGCAAGCGCCGACGATCGCTGACGATCGCCCCGAGGTCGGGGGCCAGCTCGAGCACGAGGCGATTGGCCCGGGCTCGGAGCGACGGCCCCGCGCGCTGCCCGAGCTCGCCGACGAGCGCGGGCAGCTCGATCGTCTCCGGGGTCGCATCGAAGCGCTCGGACTCGAGGCTCGTCAGCTCGAGGATGTCGCCGATGATGCCCACGAGTTGCTCGCCGCTCTGTCGAATCTGGTCGAGGCCCTCGGTGAACTGGTCGAGCCCCTGCTCGGCGGCGTCGCTGGCGAGCAGCTCGGCAAACCCCATGATCCCGTTGAGCGGGGTCCGTAGCTCGTGGCTCATGTTGGCCAGGAAGCGGCTCTTGGCGAGGCTCGCGGCCTCGGCCTCCCGTCGCGCTCGCTCGAGGCGCGCGAAGTACATCGCATGCTCGACCGCGATCGCGGCCTGGACCCCGAGCAAGCGCGCGGTCTCGACCCGCTCGGGGGTGAACGCGGCCGCCACGAGGTTGTTCTCGAGGTAGAGCACGCCGAGGCGCTCGCTGCCCTGACGAATCGCGACCACGAGCGCGGCCCGAGGCCGTCGTGCGCGCACGAATTCGTCGTCGGCGTAGCGCTCGTCGAGCGAGAGATCGTCGACGGCGATCGCCTCGCCGCTGCGATGGGCGAGGTTGATCAGCCGGGCCGGAACGAGCTCGCATCGATCGACCGGGACGTCGTCGAGCCGCTGGTGACGATCGCCCGCGACCTCGAAGGCCCGCACCGCGGCGAGCCGGCCGTTGCGGTCGAGCAAGAGCACCCCGCGCTGGGCCCCGGCGTTCTCGACGACGACGTGCATGATGCGATCGAGCAGGCGCTCGAGGTCGTGCTCGGCGGAGAACGCCTGCGTGGCCTTGACCAGGCTGGACGCGTCGAGAACGATGCTCGGGCGCAGCGAGCCGGAGCCGGAGCCGGTGGTCTCGAGCACGGTCGTCGACATGGGCCCCGACGCGACCGAGACCCGCTCGAGCCCGGGGTTGGCGGCGTCGAGGGCCGCGAGCTTGACCTTCGCGCCCCAGCGGGCGTAGGCACGGCGCGCACGGGCGAGCTGCTGCCGAGCGATCGCCGAGGCTCCGGCGGCGTCGTAGAAGCGCGCGGCGAGCTCTGCGGCGAGGCCCTCGTGCTGGAGGAAGCCGCCGGCCTCGGCCGCCCCGAGCGCGGCCTCGTAGCCGCGGATGGCCGCGACCCCGTCGCCCTCGATGCGCGCGCGCTCGGCCGCGACCAGCTGGTGGAGGTGGCGAAAGCTCGCGGGGTTCTGCGCGGCCCACCCGCGAAGGCACCGCTCGGAACGCGCGATCCGTCGCCGCTCGCGGCGGCTTGGCCGTCGCTGTGGGGCCGAGACCGTGAAGGCGAGGGCCACGTGGGCCTGATGGATCACCAGCATCGGTGAGAATGCGAGCGCCTGCTCGACGCTCGCAGCGGGGAGCGCTGCGAGGCGGCGTGCCGCTGCGATGTCGCCGAGGATCATCGCTCGATCGAGCTCGTAGAAGCGCTCGAGGGCCTCCCGCTGCGTCTTCGCCTCCGGCGTCATGTCGTCGGGAGGCGACGCCTCGGTCTCATCGACGTCGGCCACCTCGCCGGTCATGGCCGCCACCGTCCGGGACAGCGCCAGCCCCCCGGTCCCGGAGGTCGCCCCGAGCTTGGCGTCTCGGCTGAACCGCAGCGCCCGCATCGCGACCTCCTGCACCTGGTCGAGCGGGCATCCGCTCTGCCACATCTGGCTCGCCAGGCTCGCGAGCGTGATCGCACCGAACAGGAGCTGGCCGGTCTCGACCGCGCACTCGTGGCCGATCTTGAGATGGGCGAAGGTGTCGCGCAGCGGGTGACACCATCCCTGGATGAGGGCGGCGTAGAGGAAGCGAACGATGCCCTCGACCTCGCGATCGGGGTGGCGCTCGAGGACGTCGAGCGCCAGTCGTCCGTACCGGTCCATCAGCGGCTGGTCGCGGGTGACCGCGCCCACCATGAGCCCGTAGCTGATGACCTGGACGGCGAAGAGCGGCGAGATCCCGCGGCGCAGCGACAGCCGGGTCAGCCGCATCGCCAGCACCGTCATCAGCTGCGAGTCGACCTGGAACGCGGCCGTGCTCATGGCGGCCATCAGCGTCATCTCGGCCTTGGCGTGCTCGTCGTCGAGGACGGGCAGCTCGAGCAGCGCCTCGGGCTCTCGACGGCCGATGACCATGCGCGTGCGCACGAACTCGAGCAGCATCCTGGCGAGCCCCGGACGCTCGGGCACGCTCACCCCGAGGCATGCGAGCCCCTCGCGCGCGACCGCGATCGCCTCTCGCAGCTGGTCGCGGTTGTTGAGCAGCGTGACCCGCAGCTGGAACACCTCGACGCGCTCGAGCGCGGTCTCGGAGCGGCGCAGCAGCACCTCGAAGCGACGCTCGGCGAGCTCGAGCTCGCCGGTGATCATCGCCGCCTCGGCGGCGATGCGATGCAGCGCATAGGCCAGCGGACGCTCGCGTGCCCAGCCCTCCTCGCCCAGCTGCTCCACCCCGAACGCCGCATAGCGGGCGCTGGCTCCGAAGGCTGCGGTCTCTCGCGCACGACGGGCCGCCCGCAGGGCGATCTCGGCCACGCGCATGCGCTCGTCGATGCCGTCGGCCGCCTCGTCGCCAGCGGCGACCAGGTGCTCCACGACGGAGAAGATGCGCTCGTCCTCGACCGCATCCCGGGCCAGGAGCACGCGCCCGAGCTCGCGGTGCAGGCGACGCTGCTCGGCCGCGTCGATCGCCTGATGCACCGCCTGCAGGACCCGGTCGTGGAAGAAGCGGTAGCCCTCGCCCACGCGGATGACGAGGCCGACCTCGGCCGCCTCGCGCAGGCCTTCCTCGACCACGTCGGCGTCCTCGCCCAGGACCGCCGCGAGCAGCTCCAGATCGAAGCGGTTTCCCGCACATGCGGCCGCCTCGAGGAAGCGCCGGGCGCCTGCCGACACGTTGCCCACGCGCGCGGCCATCAGCCCGATGACGTCGTCGCCCAGGGCGGCCGCACGGACGTCCTCGAGCGCCCACCGCCAGCGCCGTCCCTGCCGGTCGTAGTGGATCAGCCCGTGGGTGCAAAGCTCGCGCAGCAGCTCTCCCACGAACAGGGGATTGCCCTCGGTTCGGGCGTGCACCAGCTCGGCGAGCGCCGTCACCTCGTCGTCCTCGGCCCCCACGAAGGTGTCGCGCACCAGCGACGCCACGTCGGCGGGGCCGATCGGCCCCACGTCGAGCTCGGTGACCGGGCACCCTCCTCGCTTCGCGCTGGCGATCGCGGCGACGAGCGGGTGGCCGACACCGACCTCGTCGCCGCGGTACGAGCCGACCATCAGCAGGCCCTCGAGGTCGCGCTCGGCCATGATTGCGCCGAGCAGCTCGAGCGACGCACCGTCGCCCCACTGCAGGTCGTCGAGGAACAACACGAGCGGCGCCTGCGGCCTCGCCACCGCGCGCAGCAGCCCCGCGACCGCCCGCCGCATGCGCATGCGCGTCGCCACGGCGTTGAGCACGGACACCGCGGCCGGTGCCTCGGCATCGAATGCACCCGCCAGCGTTGGCACCAGCTCGAGCAACAGCGGCAGCTGGTCGCCCACGGAGCCGCGGATGGTCGCGCGGAGCCCGGCGAGCTCCTCCTCGGAGGTGGTCAGCAGCTCGCGCGCGAGCCCGTCGAGGGCCTGCCGCAGCGCGAAGTAGGGCTGGTCACGCCCGAGCGCCTCGAATTTGCCGCTCACGAAGCGAGCGCCGCGCCCGAGGCTGGAGCGCAGCTCGTGGACCACCGACGACTTGCCGATCCCGGCGTCGCCGCGGATCGTGACCAGCTCGACGCCACCGCCGGCAACACGGGCATGGGCCTGCCGCAGCGCGTCCAGCTCGTGGTCGCGGCCATAAAGGCGGCTCGGCGGGCGAAAGTGAAGGGGAACGTCGTCGATGCGCAGCTCGAGCGCTTCGTCGGCGCGCCCGGCCTCGATCGCCGCCGCGATGCGCTCGAGATCCGCGCTCAGGCCCAGCGCGCTCTGGTAGCGATCGTTGGGGTCCTTGGCCAGCAGCACGAGCAGCAGCCGTGACAGCGACGCTGGCACATCGGGGACGAGCTCGGATGGCGGCGGTGGCTCGCGGGCGATGTGCGCGTGCACCAGCTCCATCGGATCACCGGCGACGAAGGGCGGACGCCCGCACAGCATCTCGTAGAGGGTCACCCCCAGCGCATAGAGATCGGCACGCGCATCGACCGGTCGACTGATCCTGCCGCTCTGCTCGGGGGCGAGATACGCGAGCGTTCCTTCGAGCGTGGGACGAGCATCGACGTACTGGCGGCGAATCCGTGATGCGAGCCCGAAATCGATGAGCCGCGGGTGCCCATCGGCGTCGACGACGATGTTGCGTGGGTTGATGTCCTTGTGGATCACGCCCGCGTCGTGGATCGCCGCGAGCGTGGTCACCAGCCGACGGCCGAGCCGTACGACCTCGGCCGGGGCCAGGCGTCGCTTCGCGAGCACCTCGGCCAGGGTCGAGCCGCCGATGTCCTCGAGCACCAGGGTCAGCGCACCATCGCGCTCCTCGAGCCCGACCACGCGCGCGACTCCCGTGCCCTCGAGGGCACGAAGGGTCGCGTGCTCGCGACGAAGCCGAGCCTCCGCCGTCGGCGTGCGCCGCTCGGCCTCGAGGCGCTTGAGCACCACCGGACGCTCCCGCGGATCGCGAGCCCGCAGCAGGACGTGGACCGCCCCCCGGTGCAGGACCTCGACGATGGAGTAGGGCTCACCCACCGCGCGGGATGGTATCGGATCCGATGTTCGACCCAAGGATCGAAAGCGGGACACTCAGGCAAACACGGACAAGCCCGCCGCGTGCAGGGCCCCGTTGCTCGTCAGCAAGCTCCCGCCGTAGATCGAGCGTTCACCCTCCACCGTGGTCGCCAGGCCGCCGGCTTCCTCCACGATCACCAAGAGCGGCGCGATGTCCCACGGCTGGACGATCGGGTCGACCCCGAGCTCGCCGCAGCCCTCGGCCACCAGCATGTGCTGATAGAAGTCACCCACGCCTCGCTGGCGCCAGCTCTGGGCCAGCAGGCCGGGAATGCGCGCGGTGGCCGGCACCGCCTCGGTCCCGGCCAGGCTGCCGTGGAACACCTGTGCGTCCTCGATCGCCGTGACCCTCGAGACCCGCAGCCGCCGCGTGCCGCAAAACGCCCCCTCGCCTCGCGCCGCATGCCAGCGCTGGTGCAGGGCCGGCGCCGCGACCAGACCGGCGACGATCTCGCCGTCCTCTTCGATCGCGAGCAGCGTGGCGTAGATCGGCAGCCCCCGGGCGAAATTGGCGGTGGCGTCGATGGGATCGACGATGAGCCGCGTGCCGCTCTGGCCCTGGTGCTCGCCGTGCTCCTCTCCGAACACCCCCAGCTCGGGGTGGCGCTTGGCCAGCAGGTCACGCACCGCCGACTCGACCTCGAGGTCCGCCTTGGTCACCAGGCTGCGATCGGGCTTGCGCTCGACCGGGAGCTCGCTGCTGCGAAAGTACCGAGTGCTGATCTCGTCCGCTCGATCGGCGAGCTCGTGGAGCAAGGGGAGCCAGTCGTGGGGCATGGAGTCGTCCTTTGGGAGGGTCAGCGCTTGGGACCCACGAGCGTGCGCAGCGTCGCGCGGGCCACCGCCTCGCCGTGGCGATCGGTCATCACCACCGGCACCGCGTACTCGTGGCGCTCGTTGCTCGCGGGCACCGGGCACTCGCTGGTGGCGGTGATCGTGCCGCGGGCCTTCTTGACGTAGTCGATCGACAGCCCCGCCACGATGAAGCGCGCGTCGTCGGGCAGCGAGTACGAGAGGGCCAGGTTGCCGCACAGCTCGGCCAAGTTCACCAGCGCGATCGCATGCACCGAGCGGAGGTGGTTGCGAACCTTGCGGCGATCATCGAGCTCCACCCGGGCAAAGCCTCGCCGCAGCTCGACCACCCGACCGTCGATGCTCCCCGTGTAGGGCGCCATGCGGCCGACCAGGAGGCTGAACACCTGCTTGCCCCCGGGCAGGGGGCCCAGGCGATCCCAGAGCTCGCGCACCACGTTGCGGGGACCGTCGAGCGACGGGACCAATCGGGAGGCCATCGACATCGTGGCCCCAGAGGGTGGCACGAAACCGCGACGAGCCCCTCATGCATGCCGCTGCCACCGAGGCCGGCGCGCGTACCCGCGCCCATCACGCGAGCCGGGCGTTTTCACACACATGCACGATTCCTTCGAGATCCTGGCGCTTTTCCTGTTGGCAGTGGAGTCACTTCTCGGGTAAAGAGAAAATCGTGTGGGAGAAAGCACGTCGGGTTCATGTGATGATCTCGCCTGGGGAGGCGGGAGCCAGTCGCGGATCCGATCGTGACATCGATTCGCGACCGTGTCGTCGCGACCGTCGTCAGCGCGGGCTGCGGGGGTGGTCTGCGAGACGGCGGGGGTGAGCGCGAGAGCATGGAGCGAAGATGACCCACGCAGGGGTCGATGATCCTCGACCCTCGATCGAGACCCTCGCCCCCGGCGGGGGTACCAGGACGCACCGGCGCGCAATTTTGGGGGCGCGCGTCGGTGCGTCCGCCTTTTGTGGATCTCCCGCATCCGAACGAGGGCTCGCGACAGCGAGCAACGCGTTTCGCACCACGGGGTTTCGCGCACCGCGTCCGGCCTGAATCCGCCCGGATCCGCGTTCGGCGGGCTGATTCACCGTTGCCGGCCTCGTCCGCGCAGTGTTGAAATACCCAGGTGGTCGCCCGCCGATCAGCAGGGCGTGCTCGCGCCGTCGATGTCTGGCGTGCGCTCACCGAGCCGTCACCCGAGGTCACCGATCCCTCTTCGCAGTGGCGCGCTCGGTTGCTGGCGTCCCTGGCCCTGGCCATCACTCCCGTGAGTGCGCTGCTCTCGGTGGCCCTCGCCGCGTCGGGCCTGGTGGCCTGGTGGACGCTGGCGGTGGCGCCGGTGGCCGACTCGATCACCTACCTGCTGGCCCGAACCCGCCACTGGCAGTGGGGCGCGTGGCTGATGACCTTGGTGGGGATCGGCATCGCATCGATCGAGATGACGCAACGGCCCCTCCTCGCCGTGTTCGTGGGCCTGGTGATCACCCTCGGGGCCATGGTCCTGCGCAAGCGCGACGCGTTGCTCCTGGTGGGCGTGGCGCTGGCGTGGTTCCTCACCACTCCGTGGTGGGGCGGGACCAGCTTCCCCCGAGCCGATGTGTTGCTCATCGTGTGCGCCTACTCGACCCTCGGCCTGGTGCTCGGCATCGGGCTCGGCGTACGCGAGGCGACCGAGCGCGAGCGCCTCGAGGCGCTCGCCAAGAGCCAGACCCGCTTCCAGGGCCTGCTCGAGGTCGCGTTCGAGGGCCTCGTCGAGCTGCGCGACGGCTGCATCGTGGCGCTCAATCCCGGGTTCGTGGAGATCGTGGGCCGCCCCGAGTCGGAGCTGCTCGGGCGCGAGCTGTCGGCCGTGCTCGCCCTCGAGGACTCCGTGGAGGTCGCCGACCGCCGCGCCAGCAGCAGCACGCTGTCGCTCGTGCCCCAGCGCGCGGGCACCCACGAGGCCTCGGGCCGTCGTGCCAACGGCGAGGTGTTCTACGTGGAGCTGGTCAGTCGAATCCAGCTCACCCAGCGCGGGCCCGTCGAGTACGTCGCCGTTCGTGACATCACCACCAACCGCCAGGCCGCCCTCCAGCTGTCCATCGCCCACCGGGCGGTGGCCCTGGGCACGCTGTCGGCCGGCATCGCCCACGAGATCAACAACCCGCTGTCGTGGATGATGACCAACCTCCAGATGGCGCAGGACGAGCTGCGCCGCGGGGCGATGGGGGGCCGTCGCACCCCCGAGCAGGAGGGGCTGCTGCACACCCTCGACGACGCGCTCCAGGGCGGGCGGCGGGTGATGGCGATCGTTCGCGACCTCAAGACCATGTCGCGCGAGGGCGGCGACCACGGGGTCGCCGACGTACATGCGGCGCTCGATCTGGCGTGCCGCATCGCCAGCCGGCAGATCGAGGCACGCGCCCGCCTGGTGCGAGACTACGGCCACGTGCCCTCGGTGAGGGGCTCGGCGGGGCGACTGGGGCAGGTGTTCCTGAACCTGCTCACCAACGCGGTCCAGGCGATCCCCGAGGGGCAGCGCGAGGTCCATCGCGTCACCCTGCGCACTCGCCAGCGCGACGACACGGTCGAGGTGATCGTGCGCGACACCGGCAAGGGCATCCCCGCCAGCGTGCTGCCGCACATCTTCGATCCGTTCTACACCACCAAGTCCAAGGACGACGGCACCGGGCTGGGGCTGTCGATCACCCGCAGCGTGATCGCCGGGATGGGTGGCACGATCGAGGTGGAGAGCCGCGAGGGCGAGGGGGCCACCTTCATCCTGCGGCTGCCGGTGGCCGAGCGCGTGGAGCGACCCGTCGGCTCCGTGGGCATGCTGACGGTCGACGGCTCCGACAGCAGCGCGAGCGATCGCCGGGTCGTGCTCGAGGACGTGCCCCAGCCGCTCGTCGCCAGGGTCCCGACCGCGAGCATTGCCTCCGCCGCCCCCGTCATGGGGCCAGCCGATCCCCGGGTACGGGTGCTGCTGATCGACGACGAGCCGCTGCTGGGCAAGAGCCTGCGCCGGGCCCTGAAGGAGCACGACGTGACCTTCACCGAGGATCCCGCGCATGCGATCGAGCTGTGCAGCCAAAACGACTACGACGCGATCGTCTGCGACCTGATGATGCCCGCGATCAGCGGCGAGGGGGTCTACGAGCACCTGCGCGAGCATGCGCCCGACCTGGCGGCGCGGATGATCTTCATGACCGGCGGCGCGTTCACGGCGAGCGCCCAGCACTTCCTCGAGTCGGTGCCCAACCCGGTGCTGATCAAGCCGTTCACGCCCAATGATCTGCGGGTGGCGGTACGGAGGATGCTGGAGCACGGGCTGGATGGACACCGGCCCTCGGGCGATCACCCGCAAGGGGGCGGGAGCACGGACGCGGCGAAGGGGGCGACCGCGTAGAGCGTGCGAGCGGGGCTCCGAGCGCGAGGCTCGACTCATCCGGGCCCGGGCGGTCCGCCTCGGTCGCCTCGATCACCACGACCACCGCGCTCGCCCCGGCCGCCTCGATCGCCTCGACCCCCGCGGCGTCCGGGCCCACGCGGCCGCAGCTCGTCGTAGTGCTCGTACTGATCTTCCGACATCGCCGCCTTCGCGGCATCGTCGGTCTCCTTGCGGATGGCCTCGAGCTCCTCGCGGATCTCCCCGAAGCTGCGGTCGCCCGAGCGCGCCGACTGAATCAGCGGCATCACCCGGTCCGCCTCGCCGTTCCACAGCCCGTCGATGGTCTCGCGCTGCTGCTCGGTCAGCCCGGCCACGCTCACCAGCTCGTCGAGGGCGGCGGTGCGCATCTCCTCGAAGCGCTCGCGACGGACCTCGTCCTCGTGCTCGCGCTCGCGCTGACGCTCCTCCTCGAAGATCTCCCGCACCTGCTCGCCCAGCACGGGATCCTCGGCCAGCTCGCGCGCATCGGCCCCGCCGCTCATCGGCACCCGCCCCCGCAGCGCGAGCTGACGCCGGAGCATGGCCACCTCGTCCTCGAGCCGGGCCACGCGCTGCTCGAGCGTACCGTCGCGGCGAGGCTCGTCGCTCGGCGAGCCCCCGCGATCGGGCCCGGAGCGGGCTGCCCGGTCGCGTCGAGAGCGAGGCTCGTCGCCCGACTTGGCCGAGGCCTCGTCCTCGTCGGGCGAGTCACGAGCCACGAGGTACCAACCAACGCCACCGGTGAGGAGGAGTGCCGCCGCAACTGCCAGTGCTCTCATGGGTGCTCCAGCCGCGAGCGTCGCCCGAAAGGCCCTCCGCCCCAAGCGGCGCCGAGTAAACCCGGCGTAAACGTCGAGGGTCCGAGCCCCACCGGCCGAGTGTGCGACCATCCGACGGCCCCCATGCGCTCGCCGTCACCCGTCCCCGCCTGGTCGACCCACCACCCGCGGCGCTCGTCCTGGCCCGAGCGCCTCGCACGGGGCCTGGCCCGCCTGGCGCTCGGCGGGGCCATGGTCGGAGCCATGGTCGGAGCCGAGTGCTCGACCCCCTCCACTCCGCCCGACGAACCGGACGCCGACACCTATGAGGAGCGCGCGATCCAGGAGGTCAACCGCACGCTCCGTCCGACCGGGACCGGAGTCGACGCCAGCCAGATCGCCGTGGAGGCCAAGCGTCGCGAGGACACGGTGCCCGATCTCGGCACCCAGCTCGAGCTGGGCTTGCGACCGGAGCACATGGAGGTGCTCTTGCAACTCCGCACGATCCTCGAGGCCACCCCTCCGTTTCGCAGCGTGGATTCCCTGCGCGAGCAAGCGGTGGCCGCCCGGCTGCCCGACGTGCGGGTGTACTACGCGGCCAATCGCCGCGCGATGGTGTTCGTGGATGCGCAGCAGCAAGACGCCGCGAGCCTCGAGCAGGCGCTGGCCGGTCAGCTCGTGCACGTGTTCTACGACCAGGCCCCCGGCGGGCTCTCCGAGCTGCTCTACGAGCCGCAGGGGCTGCTCGATGGGATCCGCGTGCGCAAGTGCCTGCTCGAGGGCCACGCGCGCCTGGCCGAGCTGCTCGTGCGCCATGGCTCGCTCGGTCTCGACGACGCGGCGCGTGCCGAGCTCGACCCCGCCCCGCAGCACCTGCACGCAACGCTCACCGAGACCCCGTGCGGAGCCGGTGCGGTCCACCTCTACGCCCGCCATCGCCAGGGGGGCTGGCCCGCCGTGCTCAAGGCGGTCCGCACTCCGCTGCCGTCGACCGAGCAGCTGATGCACCCGTCCAAGGTCGACCAGGACTTCCCCGTCAACGTGGCGCTCCCCGGGTGGCCGCAGGACGAGTTCGAGGCGCCCGATCCGATCGGCAAGGCCACGCTGGTCTACGAGGACGTGCTGGGCGAGCAGACGATCCACCGCATGCTGCTCGAGCGCGGCACCGAGCCCGAGGTGGCGTTCCTGGCCGCGGTCGGCTGGGACGGCGACCGCGTGCGGATCTACCAGCACGAGTCCGGGCAGCGCGTGGTCTTGTGGCGCAGCGTGTGGGATCGCGAGCTCGATGCCGAGCAGTTCGCCGCCGCCATCGCCCCCAAGGGCATCGAGCCGCGCGCGTTTCGGGTGGAGCGCCACGGCCGGGTGGTCGACGCGGTTTCGACCGACGGCCCCGAGCTGGCCAATCGCCTGCACGCCACGCTCTCCGCCGTCACCAACGAGCCCGCCGCCCAGCCCTCCGACGCAACCTCGACCGCCGCCATCGAGGCGCGTGGCTTGGTGCGTTAGCCCCCGGGTTGGCCGCCGGGCCAGCACACGTGGCCGAGCACGGCCGGGCCGCGGGCGCCGGTGACCCGGGGCAGCGAGCTGGGCAGGCGATGGAGCGTGCGCGCGGCGATCAACGCCATCGCGGCCGGCTCGTGGTGCTGCGGCGCGAGCGGGCCGTCGTGGTGCACGACCACCGGGCGCGGTGCCGCCATCGCCTGCACCCGCGCGCGCAGGCCCGGGTGCAGCGCCCCGCCCCCGGTCAGCACCAGCTCGGTCACCCCTGGCAGCTCTTCGGTCGCGGCCCGCACGATCGCCCGCGCGGTGGCCTCGAGGCTGCTGGCGATCAGATCGGCCCCGGCCTCGTGCCCATGGCGCTGCAGCAGGCCCGCCACGGTATCGGCCCCGAAGTCCTCGCGCCCCGTCGAGCGCGGCAGCGGCCGCGAGAAGAACGGATGCGCGAGGATCTCCTCGACCACCGCCGGGATCGGCTGGCCACCCGTGCTCAGCGTGCCGTCGCGATCGTAGGCGTGCGAGCCCCCGGTCACGTGGCGAGCCAGCGCGTCGGTGATCATCATCCCGGGCCCCACGTCGCCCGCCAGCACGTCGTCGCACGACTCGGTCACCAGGGTCACGTTGGCGATCCCCCCCACGTTGATCACCAGCCGCCCCGCGTGATCGGGCGGCGTGAACATCCAGTGGGCGATGGGCGCGATCGGAGCTCCCTCGCCACCCAGCGCGACGTCGGCCGCTCGCAAGTCGCCCACCACCGGCAGCCGCAGCGCCTGGGCGAGCGCGCCGCTGCTGCCGAGCTGAAGCGTGTGCGAGACCCCGCCCCCGGCCCGCGAGGGCGGGCAGTGCCACACCGTCTGGCCATGCATGCCCACGACCTGCGCCGACTCCCACTGCGGCAGCTCGCGCACCGCATCGGCGTAGCGCTGCGCCAGCAGGTAGCCCAGCGCCGACACGTCGGCGATCCCCAGCCGCTCGGGCGCTCGCAGCCGGTCTTGCAGTGCGTCGTCGAACGCATGGTGCACGTGACCGAGCACGCGGGGCACGTGGCGGCGGTCGGGGTGCTGCAGCTCCAGCATCAGCGCATCCACCCCGTCGCACGAGGTACCGCTCATCAATCCGATCGCACGCAGGGTCACGCTCGCGCTCCCTTCACGACGGGAGGCCAGCGGTCCGACAGACGCAGCTCGACCTCCTCGATCACCCGCTCGCCCCCGCGGGCGGCGAGCACCACGTGCGCGGCCGCCAGCGCCTCGGGGTGGGCGTCGGCCACGGCCATCCCCAGCCCCACCTTGCCAAACACCTCGGCGTCGTCGGGACCATCCCCCACGAACGCGATCGCTGCGGCATCCACCTGGTACTCGCCCTGGATCTGTCGCAGCGACGCGCCCTTGTCCCGCACGCCCAACCAGCGCGCATCGAGGCCGAGGCCCCCCATGCGCTCGGCCGCCGACGCGGTGCGGTTGCGCGACAGCGGCAGCACGTGGAGGCCGGCCGCCTTCATGCGCAGCAGGGCCTCGCCATCGCGCACGCTGTAGCGCTGCAGCCAGCCGCGCGGCTCGCCCCCCCACCAGGTCGTGGCGTCCGTCAGCGTGCCATCGATGTCGAAGGCCAGCAGGCGAATCGAGACGGAGGCGGTGGCCATCGGCGCCGCGATGGTACTGCCGAGCCCGGTGCGCTTCCAAATTCACCCGCATCGGCCCCACGACCGACGGCGTGCGTCATCGCCTGCCGCTCGGCGATGGACCCTGCCATCATGCGAGCGATGAGATACCTCCACACCATGATCCGCGTTCGCGATCTCGACGCCGCCCTCTCGTTCTTCGAGGTGCTCGGCCTGCGAGAGCACCGACGTCACGACGTGCCCGCCGGGCGCTTCACCCTGGTGTTCCTGGCCACCGCCGACGGCGAGCCCGAGGTCGAGCTCACCCACAACTGGGATCAGCAGGAGCCCTACACGGTCGGCCGCAACTTCGGCCACCTCGCCTACGAGGTCGACGACATCTATGCCGCCTGCGAGCGCCTGCAGCAGGCGGGCATCACCATCAACCGGCCTCCCCGCGACGGCCGCATGGCGTTCGTGCGCTCGCCCGACCTGGTCTCGGTGGAGCTGCTGCAATCGGGCGAGGCGCTGCCTCCTCGCGAGCCATGGCGCTCGATGCCGAACGTGGGGGAGTGGTAGGGCGCCGCTAACACACCATCTCGGAGTACGCCTGCCGATCGACCATGCGCGTGACCATGGCCTCTGCGACATGTCGGCCATAGTCGGTGAAGATGATGTTCTGCTCGTCGACCCAGTCGGTCAGCCGCAGTCGGCACAGGCCGCTGGCCGTGCGGTCGCGACCCATGGTGTGACCCACGAACAACGCGTCCTCTCCCGCTCGCTCGCTGGTCAGCAGCTCGAGCAGCATGCGCCTCTGCGCGGCGGTAAGGACGTACACCTGCATCGTCGACCCGTCGCGATCGATTGGACACCACCGCGACCACCTTTTCCGGTTCCCCTGGGCGTTGGCTGGCCTACGGGCGAAGAAAGCCTCGTAAACGCTGCTCGCGGGCCTAGATGACCAGCGCGACGTTGTGCCGATGGTAGGCGGCCGAGGCCTCGTCGTGCACCCGCTCGGCCTCGAGCAGCAGCCAGGTGGAGATCGCGTTGGCCAGGCCGCGCTCACCCAGGTCGTTCCACAGCCAGGCCATCAGCTGGCGCAGGTGGAGCTCGATGATCTCGTAGGCCTCGCGGCGCAGCTCGGACACGGCCCCCAGTGCACCCGCCGGCGAAGACACCCGTGCCACCGCCTCGTAGCGACGTCGCACCTTCAACCACGCCAGCCACTGCTCCACCACATGGTCCACCGTCGCAAGGGCAGGTCGAGGCCCATCGACGAGCTCGGACACGTGGCGCAGCTCGTCGAGGCTGCGCTCGTGCATGTGTTCGCGGGCGCGGAGAAGGGTGAGGCCGTCGTGCTCGGGCCAGACCCCGGCTTCGACCATCATGGTCGCGACGTCCTCGCACACGTCGCGGTGGAGCTGGGCCATCACCTTCTCGCTGCTGGTGGTACAGCGCAGCGCCTCGGCCCGTCGCCGCACGTGGCCGCGGAAGCCGAAGTCGTCGAGCGCCTGGTCCCAGGCCTCGCACAGGCGCGCCAGCCGAGTCGCCGCCCCGGGGCCGTCGCCGTCGATCAGCGCCTCGACGTGGAGGGCGAGCGCCTCGCTGGGGACGGGACCGCCGTCGTTGGCCGCCAGGCGGGGATCGTCGGCGAGCTCGACCGGCGCGAGCGTCAGCGGGCGGGCGTGTGCAGGTCGAGCCAGGGCCTCGCGCACCAGCGACAGCGTGTGGCGGCGACGCGGGGCTCGCCACCAGGCCCGCCATACCGTCGCGCGGCTGGTGCCATGCGCCGTTGCTCGCTCGGGCTGGTCGCTCGTCACCCCGCAGTGTCGCCGTGCGAGCACCGTCATCAGCCGCAGCGTGCGTGACGGGCCGGGGTGATCCTCGGTGAGCGACAGCACCCGCGGCCAGTCACCGTCGCGCACGGCATCGGCAACGAGCCAGTCGAGCGCGATCGTGCGAGCCAGCGGCGGGCACAGGTCGGGATCGAGGTCGTCGAGGCTGTGGAGCAGCGCGCGGGCGGTGTCACGATCGCCGCCCTCGGCGGCCAACAACCCCGCCGCCACCAGACCCGCGCCCCGCAGCGGCCCGCGGCGCAGCTGGCCCCGCAGCCATGCGTGCATCTGGGGATCGACGGGCCGCCGCAGCTGCGCCAGGGCCCCCGCGAGCACCGCTCCGCCCTCCGGGTCTCGCACCCAGGGGTGACCTCCGAGGCGGCTGAGGCTCACCGCCAGCCGCGGCAGACCCAGGGGGATGCACAGCCGCACCAGCAGCCACGGGTGCAGGGCCACCAGGCCCACCATGGTGATCGCCACCAGCGGCAGCACGAGCCCGGTCGAGCCGCGCTCGAGGCCATGCAGGATCCCGAACGCGAGCACTGCCAGTGTGAAAACCGTTGCACCCAGACGAGCCTCGGCGCGCCGGGTCGAGCGCGCTCGGCTGCTCTCGGGGTCGAGCATGTCCGATGACGGCAAGGGTGCCGCCACCACGGCCAAGCAACCCAGCACGCACAGGCCCATCAACATTGCGAGCGTCATCGATCCCTCCATCCCCAGGCCGCGCCAGCATCCGGTCGAGCGGTGCGCTCGGGCGCGGGCGCCGGTCCGCGCGAGGGTGCCTCCCACCAGATCTCCTGCTGGATCCGCGCATCGGGGTCGCGCAGCAGGGCCCGAGCCACCCGCACCGCCCCCGCCGTGCGCTCCTTGGGACCCAGCGGGGTGTCGTAGAATTCCGCGTTCGGGTCGCCGGCTTCGAGCGCGGCGAGCAGCGCATCGGCCGTGCGCGCCACCTCGGGCCATCGCGCGCGCGGGGTCAAGCCCAGCACGTGGAATGCATTGTCGACCACGCGCCCGGCGGCACGGCCCGAGGCGTTCGAAATGGATGAACCAACGGAGTGTCCCACGGCAGCGGCCCACAGGACGCCCGAGGTTGGCTGAATGTTCCCGTGGACTCGTGCGATGGCAGATCTCGATGAGATCTGCATACGGGGTCGCCGTACCGCGATGGCGGATCGGTTCGTGCCTTCCGTGCGCGCACCGTCGTGCACGCCCGTGCGGCGTTCTGCTGCTTGACCCAGGGAGGATCGGTGCGGTACTTGCCGTCGAGGGGCGTCGCGTAAGCGGCGCACGATTGCCTTGAAGAGCCTAAAGATCGTCGGGACCGGGGTATCGCTGCCCAGCCGGGTACTCACCAACGCCGACCTCGAGCGCATGGTCGATACCTCCGACCGGTGGATCACCGAGCGCACGGGCATCAAGGAGCGGCGCATCGCCGACGAGGGCGTGTCCACTTCCGACCTGTGCGCCGACGCGCTGCGAAGCGCCTGCGACGACGCGGGCCTGTCGCCGGGCGATCTCGATGCGATCATCGTCGGCACCTCGACCACCGATACGCTGTTTCCCTCCACCGCCTGCTGGGTCCAGGGCAAGCTCGGCCTGCACGGGCCCGCCGCCTTCGACGTGAGCGCGGGCTGCTCGGGCTTCCTCTACGGTCTCGAGCTCGCCGGGGCCCTCATCACGAGCGGTAGCGCCCAGCGAGTGGGCGTGGTGGGCGGCGAGGTGATGAGCAAGGTCGTCAACTGGGAGGATCGGTCGACCTGCGTGCTGTTCGGTGATGGAGCCGGCGCGGCGGTGGTGACGGCCGGGGTCGGCGGCTCGGGGGTGCTCGCCTCCAACTGGGGTGCCGATGGCACGCTGGCGTCGATCCTCTACCAGCCCGCCGGCGGCACCAAGCGCCCCGCCACTCACCAGACGATCGACGAGCACGCCCACACCGTGCACATGGAGGGCAACACCGTGTTCAAGCACGCGGTGGTGGCCATGTCCACGGCGGCCATCTCGGCGATGGAGAGGGCCGCGATCACGGCCGACGACGTCGACCTGTTCATTCCGCACCAGGCCAACATGCGGATCATGGAGGTCGCTCGCGAGCGGGTGGGCGTGCCGCGCGAGAAGATGATGGTGGTGCTGCACAAGTACGGCAACATGTCGGCCGCCACCATCCCCGTGGCGCTGCACGAGGCGCGACGGGAAGGACGGGTCCAGGACGGCAGCACGCTGGTGCTGACGGCGTTCGGGACCGGGTTCACCTGGGGAGCGTCCGTGCTGCGGTGGTGAGCGGGTCGAGGTGATGCCGGCGATGGTGACTGTTCTTGGCGGCCCCTTGGGGGGCGTCGCCTGACGGCGCCGCGGGGCCTTCCGGGTCCCTGCGGGACCCTATTCGGCCGCCCGGCTCTGCCCGCTGGTCTCGGGCCACCGCCCGTGCTCGAGGCAGTGCGACATGAAGCCGCGTAGGCGCTCGGCGAACCCGAGCAGATCCTGATCGGACAGGCCGCTCGGATCGTGCTGCGGGCCCACGAACACGTCGACCGTGCGCCCGGGGTGGAACAGCATCGAGCCCTTGCGATTGACCTCGTGCATCCCGCGTACGGTGATCGGCACGACCGGCATCTCGGCGTTGCGTGCCATCATGAACACGCCGCGCCGAAACGGGCGGACCTTGCCGTCGGGAGAGCGGTGTCCCTCGGGGAAGGTCAGCACCGACATGCCAATGCGCTTGCGCTCGCGCGCGGCCTTGCTGATCGACTCGAGCGTCAGGTCGCGGCGCCCCCGGTGCACGGGGATGCCCTTGGACATCGACATCAGCCAGCCGTAGATGGGGATCTTGAACTGCCACGCGTTCATCAGGCCCGAGAACGCGTGCGGAATGACGGCCGAGGCCACCATCCCGTCGAGCAGGTTGATGTGGTTCTGGATGTAGACCGAGCGGGTCTCGGGATCGAAGTCGGGGTGGTAGTGCACCCGCATGCGGGTGAACGAGAGCGGCACGCAACCCACGAACAATGGCGCGGTGACCCACACGTGGACGCGCTGATAGGGGAAGCGCACCACGAGCAACGCCAGCGTCAGCAGGGCCCCAACGAGCATCAGGGCGAACGCGAGGGGCCAGTAGACCAAGGAGAAGAGTGTGGTTCCCAGGCGAGCCAGCACGACCGCGGAGCATACAGCCCACCGCGGGGGTCGTCTTCGCGCCCGATCACGACGCGCCAAGGTTCAGCGCCCCCGGGGGACCGGGCCAGCTCACATGTCAGACGTCAGCCTCGGCACTTTTGGTGAGGCGGATCCGGTCCGTGATCGCAATCGAGGCGTTCCTCACGAAGGCTCGGCCGAGGCGCGGCCTCGGGATGACCAGGTCTTCCCGCGACCAGCGCCCCCGTGGGAGCTCGCCGCGGCACCGTCGTCATGGTCGGGGGCCTCGTCGCCCGAGTCGTCGTCGTCACCCCGGTCGTCGTGGACCGAGGAAGCGTCGCCGTCCTGGCTGAGCACCAGCCACAGGCTGGTCCGGTTCTTGACGCCGACCTTGGTCAGCACGCGGCTGACGTAGCGCTTGGCCGTGCGCTCGGTACGTTTGATCTCGGTGGCGATCTCGGCGTCGCGCAGGCCCTGCAGGATCCAATAGGCGACTTTGGTCTCCATCGACGACAGCCCGGCCACGTGGCGCAAGCGCTCGGAGGCCAGCTCGAAGTCGACGACCACGACCGGAGGAGCCTCGTCGTCGGGCGAGCCTCCTTCGATCATCCGTCGCCAGTGATGCGAGTTGTGGATCGTCGCGTTCACCAATGCGACGAGCAGCGAGCCGTTGATGGGCTTGGTGGCGTAGTGGAACGCGCCCCGGCTGCGATAGTCGAGCGCGAGCTTCTGCTCGTCGAACGCGGTGAGGACCAGCGAGCTGCAGCTCGGGTCGCGATTGGCGAGGGCCGAGACGAGCTCGCGCGCGTCACCATCGGGCAGCCGGTGGTCGAGCACGGCCGCGTCGAAGCGCAGCCGCTGGTCGTCGATGAGGGCGCGCGCCTCGGCATGGCTCTTGGCCGTGGATACCGAGCACCCCTTGGCCGTGAGGGTGCGGGCCATGGCCGAAGCCAGCTGGGGAGTATCCTCGACGATCAACACGCAGGGGGTCGCAACATCGGATGAGGCGGACATGGAGCGCTCCGGCGGGATCGTGCAGTGCCTTCCACCCGCCGATGCCAGTGTAACGGTGACATCCGTTCTGGTGACCCCTGAAGTGTTTCGATATGAGTGGGATGAGGAGCATCCCTGATGTGCATATTTTTCGCGACGCTGCTGCACGACGCGGGTGGTCGAGGCGGCAGGCGGGCGCCCAGGAGCCCATGCGATGGCGTCCTCGGCAAGAGAGGATCGAACGGGTCAAGGCGCCCGAGAGCGCGGTCGTTGGCCAACGAGGGCCCTTCCGGCCGTGTGCGCCGATGTACGTCGCGAGTGGCCGGCCGGACGATGGCGGTTGCGTTCGTCGTGGTCAGGCCTTGGGAAGCACGGCCTCGACCGCCGCGACCACCTCGGGGCTCGTGGGGCTGACCCCGGACTCGAAGCGCCCGACCACACGTCCTTCGGGGTCGACGAGGAACTTGGTGAAGTTCCACTCCACCTCGCCGCGGATGCCCTCGGCCGTCTCCTCGGTGAGCGTCTTGTAGAGCGGGGCCTTGTCCGACCCCTTGATGGCGACCTTGTCGAACATCTCGAACTCCACGTGGTACTTGGAGTCGACGAACTGGCGGATCTCATCGGGCGTGCCCGGCTCCTGGCCACCGAAGTCGTTGCTGGGGAACGCGAGCACCTCGAGGCCGCGCTCCTTGTACTTGGCGTAGAGCTCCTGCAGGTCGGCGTACTGCGGGGTGTAGCCGCACTCCGAGGCGGTGTTGACCACCAGCAGCGCCCTGCCGCGGTAGTCGGCCAGGCTCTTGTCGGCTCCGTCGATCAGCTTGACGGTGTGCTCGACGATCGGCCCGGAGGGCTCGGCGGGAGCGGTCGGCTCGGCGGCGGTCTTCGGCGAGGGCTCGTCCGTTGGCGCGGCTGGGGTCTCGGTCTTGGCCTTGGCCTCGGCCCCGACCTGGGTGGGCTTGGTCGCGGCCCCCGGAGCGGGTCCGTCGGCCTTCGCGGCCTTGGGGGCGCTGGTGTCCTGGGAGCAGGCGAGCAGGGCGATGGCGAGCACGAGCAGGGTGGGGCGCATGACGCTTGGTTACCCGAATGCGCGCGGGGGGCAAGCGGTAGGATCGATCCGCCCCAAAGTGCCGGCCAATGGCCGGCTCACGTCGTAGGCTCGGACCATGACCCCGCTCGGACTGCGATGCTCCCTCGCCGCGGCCACGCTCGTGGGCCTGGCGGCCACCTCCGCCCGGGCCGAGCCCGCCGTGCTCTACGTGCCCACCGAGGACGTGGTGCTCACCCCCACGAGCACCCCCGGGTGCACGAGCCAGGTGAACTCGGCGACCGGGTGCACCGCGGGTCTCGACATGATGCAGGTGGTGCCGCCGTACGCGGGGGCGATGGCACTACGAGATGCGCTCGAGCTGGCGCTCGCGCCGTATGACGTGCACATCGCCACCGAGCGACCGCCGCAGTACCTCGCGTACACGATGCTGCTGGCCAGCGAGACGCCCGATCCCGCCAGCACGAGCGTCACCTGCAGCCGGGGCGGGATCAACTGTGGGGCCCGCAAGCGCAACGGCATCGTGCAGATCTTCGGGCCCACCCCCAATTGCTCGGTGCTCGACGTGCCGCTGGCTTCGACCTACGCATTCGGGCGGATCTCGGGGCTCGAGGGCGTGGCCGACCCGCTCGATGCGATGCGCTACATCCCCAACTTCGCCACGCAGAGCGGGACCTTCGTGGACGGCTGCTCGCCGCGGGTGCAGCAGATCAGCTTCGACGAGATGGGGGTGGGGACCGAGCTGCCGTTCGAGTGTACGTCGCTCGATCACAATGGCTGCGGCTCCGACGAACAGAACGGCCACGCGGATCTGCTGGCGTACTATGGTCCTCGCACGATCGACGAGGATCCGCCGCTGCTGACCAACCTGCAGCCGGGCGATGGTGCCGTGATCGAGTTCGGCGACGACCTGGTGATGGACGTGGACATCGCCGATGCCGATCCGGTGCTGGGGGGGCGCTGGACCGTCTACTCGCCCGTGCTCGAGGACTTCGACTTTCCAGACGGGATCCTCACCTTCTGCACCAACGACGTGTGCGACGCCGGCTGGGACGACGGCACGCCGCTCAAGGCCACCAACAGCGACTGGAGCCTGGTGCTCTCCGGGATTCCCGAGGGCACCTACGAGCTGACGTTCGAGGTCTCCGACTTCCACGGCAACGTGGCCACGTCGCCCACGATCGTGGTGTACGTTGGCGATCCCCCGCCGGGGTCGGATACGGGCGAGGACACCGGTGAATGGGACACCGGGAGCGTCGACAGCAGCGGCGGCCCGGGGATGACGACCGGCGCCAGCGGCCCGCCGCCACCGCTCGACTCGGGCGCCGACGTGGGCCCGGGGCCCAGCGACGACTCGGGCACGGGCGAGCCCGAGGCCGATGACGGCGGGTTGGTGCCGCACGGGTGCCTGTGCACGTCGCGGGGAGGGAGGCGCGGTGCTGGGGGGTGGTGGTTGGTGGTGGTTGGTGCGCTCGTCCGGCGTCGAGCTCGAGCTCGAGCTCGCAAGTGTAGTGAGTAGAGATCATTGACATGCGATGGTCCTGGTCACCGTGGTGGTCGCCCCTCGTGCGTCGCGGGCGACCAGCCTCAGCTCGTGGTCCCGGGTCATCGGTAGAGCGGTGACTTCCGGGTGCACGAGGACGTCGTCGACGTACCAGCGCAGGTGATCGAGGTCGCCATCCGGGTCGACCACGCTCGAGATCAACGGGAGCACCGTTGGGCACGGGACCGAGGTAGGGGTGGTGATCGCGGCGATGGGCGGCTCGCCGAGCACCGACTTCGTGGCGAGCTCGAAGCGGATCGTCAGCGGGAGCACGTCGTCGCCGCAGGGTATGGGGACGGCCATGTCGATGGTGGCGGCGAACAGGCCGGCGTGGCCCGCGGTGAGCGTGACGAGATACTCGTTGACTCCACGGATGGTGTACGGGACGCCATCGACGGTGAGATCGGCCTGCAGCAGCAGTGCGCCCGCCGGGAATGCCTTGGTGTAGGAACTCGCGTCGGCGATGCCCATCGCGGGCTGTAGCAGCTGGATGTCGAGGTCGCCGACGTCCAGCGACAGCGGGGAGCCATCCGGGCACGTGTCGGCGATCGTTGCCGGGTTCGTGCTCGTGAGGAACAGCGAGCCCATATAGAACGGACAGGTAGTGCCGGTCTCGCCGTCGGGGCACACGGAGTAGCCGAGCTCGCCGCTCAGGCTCATCGAGGTGATCGCGTTGGGCGTGATGAACTCGACTCGGCTCCCGTCTTCGCCTCCGCCGAGCTCGAGCAGGTGCTCCTCGCCACGGTGCAGAGGTTGGCGCGCTTCGGTGGTGCGCTTGGCCCTTGCCGCGCAGACTGCTTCGTCGAAGACCTTGCAGCAGTCGCCTTCGAGATCGCATGCGAGCGCTTGGCCGGGGAAGATGCCGTGGCCGTCGGCCAGCGAGTCGGGGATCTGCTGGGTTGGACCGATGGCCGAAGTGAGGCGTAGGGATGGGGTCGCGAAGGCGCCCGGTGCGGTGCAGTTCGCATGCACGTCGTGATCGTCCGACCACTCGATCTCGCATGCTGCGACACAGGCCTGCGTGATGAGATCGAGCTCTTCGGCGGTCGGGTGCTTCGGGTCGAGCACCCAGCCCTTGGGTGCGTGGACGACCCAGCCCTCGTACGCATCACCGGGAGGCCCGTGGACGGTGGGCACCGCGACGGGAGAGATGGAGGTCGAGCCGCAGCTCCCTTTGTCGGGCTCGACCAGGCACGACTTCTCGACGGGAGCGAGCCCGGCCGTCGCGGGGCAGTTCCACGCCGTGTCCTGGTAGCCAGGCGCAACGAGGCCCATGCTCGAGGGATCCCGGGTGAATTCGATCGTGTCGACCAGTACGTGCTGCGCCTGGTCCGACGAGAACCTCAGGCGGATGGCACCGAGATCCTCGATGGCGATCGGCGCGAAGCGGGTCAACGGAATGCGGATCGTCTGCATGAAGTGGTGCGCACGACAGTTGGTGTTTCCCTGGTAGGTCGTCAGCTCGTCGTGCGGCTCGAGGATCGGCTCCGTGACCACCGTGCTCGCCTGCGCCACGCCGCTCTGGTCCACGAGATCGATCTCGAACGAGAGCGCGGCATGTTCGGACTTGCACTCCTCCGGGTCGAGGTTCTCGTAGATCCGGCCCGCTCGCAGGCTCAGGTGCGTGAAGCCGCCGATTCCCGCAAGCGGTGTGCCGTCGTCCTCGAGCGACCACTCGACGACGAGCTCATCCATGGGGTTGCCGCCGTAGTCGACGCGCAGCGCCGCGGTGTCGTGCGAGAAGTAGCTGCTGTCCGAGAGATCGTCGTAGAGCGCAGGGCCGAAGTTGGTACACGCGTTGCCCCCCGAGCCGGACACGGTCACCGCTCCGCCCAGGGTCGAGGCTCCCAGGTTGGGGCCGCACCCGAAGATCGGGCGATGGAGGTTGTCGATCATGAACCGGTCCGCACCTGGCGGCGCATGGCCTTGCGTATAGTCGATGAACGTCAGAGGTCGTTGCTGCACGACGTCGTGGAAGTCGACGAGGTGGCCCTGCCAGTCGACGCCCGTCAGTGCGCAGTGGAATCCATCCGCAGGGTTGCCACCCTCGGGAGGCAGATCGGCGGAGCGGAGGATCTCCTCCCGCGCGGTGGCGTCCTCGAAGATCGTCCACGCCGCGAACCGCCCCACGAAGAACGGGCCGAGGACGTCGCCGATCGCCCGTCCATAGTGCGAGCCGACTGTGCGGACCACACCACCCCAGTCGGTGTGGGTGACGCCGAACACGTTGGCCAGCACCGCGTCGTTCTCCGCTGCGGCCGCGGGATCCTGGGGAGAGCTGAATGCATCGTCGGAGAGGCGGTTGTCGTACGCAGCGACTTGATCCCCGAGCGTGTCGTCGTCGATCGATCCGAGCAGGCCGAGGAACGGCGGAGATCTCACGTCCGTGATGGGCCCGACGTCGGTGGGATCGCCAGCGCCAGCCATGATGCCGTCGCCGTACCGCTGCGCGATCGCGGCATGGCTGCACAGCTCGTACTCACCGATGGTGGTCGACATCGACGTCGCGTACGTGTCGAGCGACGCGGGCAGCAGGTACGCGCCCGAGCCGCTGCGACTGTGGCCGACCACGAACGTGCTGTGCGCGAGCCGTGGAGGATCATCGTCGACCCCCGACCAGGGACTGGTCGCGTTGGGGTTCCGCGCCCAGTGCATCGCACACGCCAATGCCTTCTCTCGCTTCTCCGAGCTCCAGTTCGAGTTCGGAGGAGGCTGAACGCTGAACACCACCATGCCCCGGCGAGCCAGCTCCTCGGCCAGAACGTCATAGAGATGCTGACCAGGAGACAGCGGCGGCATGGCCTCCGGAAAGACGGAATTCAAGCCATTCCCGGGCCCCAGGAACGCACTGGGGAACCCGACGTCGCTCGGAGGCCACGTGTCGGGCGGGTTGTCGTGGGTGTTCTGCGGGTTGCACTCATCGGGCGGGGCGCCGACCAGCGGCGCGGGGTGATGGACGACGATGTCGAAGTCGTCGGCGTCGATGACTCCATTGAGTTTGGGGCCCACCAATGCTTGCCACAATACACCTTCCGGTCCGCAATCCTGATCCACGTCCACCTGATACCTCTCACCCTCGAAGTGAGCGTCGTAGACGTCGTACATCCCGGCCATCTGGCACGGTGTCTCGGCCTGCGGAAACCCTCCTGTTTCGTCGGCAGTCCCATCGAGCGCGCCCGAATCCTCGAAGACACTCGTAGAACCACCACCGTCGGCCACCGAGGTCGAGTGGTTGCCCGGTGCACCGGGATCACCACCACTGCACGCGCACACCATTCCGAGCGCGACCATCAGGAAAGGCCGGACGCGTCCTCCGTTTCTCGTGCTGCGCTTCATCGTTCCAGTCTCCCACTCCGGGCGCATCACCTCACGAACGTCACCACGACGCGCGCACATGTCCGCCTCATGGTGGGCGATCTACGATCTAGGGAGCAGAGAGCAAGGCGATCCCATCCCGAGGCTTCGCATCGCTCTCGGGATCTTCCAGCAGTATGTCCGTCAGGCCATCTCCATTGAAGTCACCAATGCCATATGTGCCCGCATCACACGTTTCGGCAACGACACGAACTCGTGCAGAATCCAACTCGGGCTCGAGTGGCGCGACGACACATGAGCGTTCATTCCACATGAGCATGTCCGGCCGGCCGTCTCCATCGAAATCGGCAACATCGATCAGAAAATAGCCCGTGTCATCGGGCGCCTCGTACACCACGGGCTCGTCGAACGAACCGTCCCCACGCCCGCGAATGAACGAGACCCCGCGATAGACGTCGAAGATCAGATCGAGGTTCCCGTCCTCATCGAAGTCGACCCGGTACATGCCAATGGCGTGCGTCCCTCCGGCCGGGAACGAGCCCACGTACTCGACCGTCTGCAGGCTCGGCCGCGTCAGGAACACGTAGAAGCGCCACCACTGTGGGTCGTAGTCCGCAACGTACGGGTCGCAGACGTCTCCGAACTCTCGAACGACGAAGTCGTCGACGCCGTCTCCGTCGAAGTCGCCGAAGAGCGACTCTCCGAAGCTCTGGCACCCGGAGAGTTCGATCGGCCCCTCGATTCCTTGCCAGGTCTCCCCCTCCCGCTCGAAGATCCACCCGCCGCGGACCTCTCCGGGCATCCACATCGTCGCCACGATCTTCTCGAGCTCGCCGTCTCCGTCGCCATCGATCGGCACGGGCAGCCCGCTGGCCAGCCAGTCGTCATCTCCGTACCACGTGTTCGCGAGGTGCGTGACCGGGGCGAGCGTGCCGCCGAGGTTCTCGTGGTACGAGACGATCCCAGGGCCGTACTGGAAGAGGACGTCCGGGTCGCCATCGCCATCGAGGTCCCGATCGGTGCTGGCCACCCCGAAGCTGCCGACCCCCGGCTCGGTCTGCCAGCGCTTCACGAAGCGCCCGTCCTCATACACGATCGACATCATATCGGGAAACGGTTCATCGATCGGATTGGCGAGCGCGAGCAGCTCGTCGCGACCGTCTTGATCGAGGTCGGTCGTCAAGATCTTCGATGCCGACAGCACCCCGATGTCGAGATCGGCCCACACCACACGCTGCTTCGCGTAGCAGAGCTGCTCTGGATCGACGATCCCATCCCCGCACCCCTCGGGCAGCGGCTCACCGACGTCCGGTGGCACATCCTCGCTGTCACTCGCCGAGGTCGAGCTCGGCGAGGGCGGTGGCAGCACCGAGGATCCGAGCGCCACCTCATCATCGGCCCCGCACGCGCTCGCCGCGAGCGCCACTACCAACGCCGCGAGCGCCACCTCGCTGCGCATCGTAGCTCCGCGGCTGCCCGGCGCGTCCATCGATCCCCATTCTTTCCAACGAATCGAGCATGGCAAACCCGGCACGCACGAAAATCCTACCGTCACCGAGCAAGCCGTTCGGTACACCGTCCTGCCGCAGGTCGAACCTCCCGCTCGAAGATCCACCTTCCGCGGACCACCCCGATCCGGCCGGACAGCCCCTCTACCCGTCACCTCTCCCGCTCCGCCCGCCCGCAATTCGCCTCCCAGCGCCCAAATTTCCGCTCCATCAGCGAATTTTCTCGCTCCGACCACCCCCGCCCCCACCTCGCGACCCCTTGCCCCCACCTCCACGACCCGCCGCCCCCGCCTCCGCCACCCGCCGCCCCCACCTCGCCGACCCGTCGCCC
>NZ_JAOVZF010000097.1 GCF_026337845.1 Paraliomyxa miuraensis
GGACACGACGATGACGATCCGCAGCTCGGCGATGCTCAGCAACGCCGACGCCAATCATGTCGCGCAGGTGCAGCAGCTGCTCCCGCCGGGGACGTTCCTCATCCTGGCGCGGCCGCCCACGGCGGGCACCAACCCGCTGCGGCCCGATGGGCACGGGCAGTGTGCGCTGCTGCAGATCACGGGCGACGTGCAGGCGGCGGCGGGCGACCAGCAGCTGTGGACGGTGCCGATCGACGGCCTGGTGTCGGGGTTCGACGCCAACCTGGGCGCGCTGCTCGACACCGGCATGAACGCGCCGGACTGGAACGCGGGCGATGCGACCCTGGATGCCAGCGTGATCCCGCTGGGGCGGCTGCGATGGTCGCGATACGAGATCGACTACTCGATCCCCACGCTGCCGTACCTGGTCCGGTACGACATCATCGGATTCCGCGACGGCGTGGACCCGGGCAACCTCGGAGCCGTGGACTATCCGCACTGCACCGCGGGCACCTGCCCCGCGCCGCAGCTGCACCTGCCGGGGAGCAACAGCCCGCCCGCCGCGGTGGCGGTGGGACCGATGATCGAGGACATGCAGGTGGCGGTGGGGTGCGACGGCTACACCGCGGCGGCGGCCAACGACGCGCTGCCGCCGATCCCGGTGCCCGACGTGGGGTTCGAGGAGCCGGGCCCCGCCGCGGGCGCGATGGCGGGCGTGCCCAATCTACAGGTCGACGAGAACCCCTCGGGGAACGGGCGCGACGCCGACGAGTGGCTCGGCAACGCGCGCAACGAGGCCACCGCGCCCGACTGCGTCTACCACGGGACGGCGGAGCGCGCGTCGGCCCAGTGGGTGGCGGTGGAGGGCAGCCAGAACCCGCCGCCGGCGTTTCGCATGAGTCCGCAGACGATCCGCATCACGCTGGTGGGCTCGTCGGAGACCGAGGAGGCAGCGGGCGGTTTGGCCACCGACCAGGTGCTCGCGGTCGAAGACCGCGCACCGCTGGCATCCCCGGTAGGAGTGCGACAGCGCTTCACGCTCACCGAAGCGTTCACCCCCAGGAACATGCGGTGGCGCGACCCGACCATTCCTTAGACAATGACGATGGTTCCCGAGCGATGATGATGAGTGAGGAGGACACGACCATGAACACACGCGATCGTATCGCCCCGACTCACGGCTCTCGCACGAGGTCGCAGCGAGGAGCCACCATGGTCAGCGTGATGCTGCTGACGGTCTCGTTGATGACGCTGGGGCTGCTGGTCGTGCGTAGCTCGTCGCGCGAGGTGACCCAGGCGGGGCAGCTGGTGGCACGCGAGCGGGCGCTGATGGCCGCACAGGCCACGCTCGACCTGGCGATGGCGCGCTACGTGACCATGGCCGAGGCCGATCTCGACGCCGCGCTGCAGGGCACGCTGCCGCAGGGTGCCAGCTGCTCCGATCCCTGTGGCGACTGCATCCCCGACGATCACGCGATCGTGACCGGGCAGCGCAACGGGCTGCTGACCGGCACCGACTCGTCGTGCGGTGGACGGCCGTGCATGCGACAAGGGGCGGTGTCGCTGCTGCGCGACGACGGCGGGACCCCGGTGCACTGGTGCGACGTGCCGCTGCGCGAGCTGCTGGCCAATGGCGATCCCGAGGCGCGGGTCTCGTCGTGGGTGCGCAACAACTCGGCCGACGCGCTGGGCGGCGACGCCGGGGCCGGTAGCTGGATCGACGACAGCGACGGGCGCGTGGTGCTGACCGCGATGGCCACCGTGCGAGGCACCACCGTGACCATCGAGCAAGAGGTGCTGCTGTCGCTGCGGGCCGGCCCCCAGGCGCTGCTGCCCCAGACCCCCGACGAGGGCTACGGCGGCGGCCACAACAACGACAACTCCGCCGTCTCCGTGTGCGTCGACGACTACGTGGCCGC
>NZ_JAOVZF010000091.1 GCF_026337845.1 Paraliomyxa miuraensis
AGGAGCCGGATGCGGGAAATCCGCACGTCCGGATCTGTGGGGGGCCGGTCCCGGGAGTCATCCCGGGACCGGTCTACCCGACCAACCATTCGTAACCCCTTCTATGCCGGCGCATACACGTGGGGGCGCACATGCATTCGGACTCGAGTCGAGGACGGCCGCGCGCGGAAGACCCAAGGCCACCGACGGCCCATGAGTAAATGGCCGGTCTTGATTCAGGGGCACCATGCCGGCTACATCTCCTGGGAGGACTTCCTTCAGAATCAGACCATGCTCGCCGAGAATGCACATATGAAGAAACGGGCAGCGCGCAAGTCAGCTCGTGGAGGCCGAGCATTGCTGACCGGCGAGCTTCGATGTGGCCGCTGCGGTAGGATGCTTCGGGTCGTCTACGGATCCGCAGCGGGTCACGCTCATCAGTACTTCTGCAAGGGCGCCGATATGAGGGGCGCTCGTGGTCTCTGTCTCCGCATTGGGGGAGTACGCGTGGACAAGGCTGTCGCGGAGCAATTGCTGGCGGCCGTGGCCCCGTACGCGGTCGAAGCCGCAATCTTGGCGGAGGAGAAGGCCTCGGCCATCAACTCGGATCGAACGACAGCTCTCGAGCGCGAGCTGGAGGATGCTCGCTACGACGTCACGCTGGCCCGTCGCCGCTACGACGCGGTGGATCCGGACAAGCGCCTCGTCGCACGGGAGCTCGAGGCGCGATGGGAGGCCGCCCTGGAGCGAGTTCAGCAAACCGAGGCGAAGCTGCAGGAACTCCGCCGCCACTCCGAACTGGCTCCGAAAGTCGAGCGCGCAGACCTCATGGCGCTGAGCCACGATCTGCCGGAGGTGTGGAACTCCCCGGCTGCGGATATGCGACTCAAGCAACGCGTCGTCCGGGCTCTCGTGGAGGAGATCATCGTCGATGTCGATGTTGAACGGGGGGAGGTTGCCTTGGTCATCCACTGGGTGGGTGGACGCCATACCGAGGTTCGAGTACGCCGGAACAAGGGTGTCGGTTTCCCGGCAGCGAAGAAGTCGCAGGCTGTCCGCGTCATTCGCCTGATGGTGGCACGCTGGTCCGATCACGAGATCGCCGTTTCTCTCAACCGGATGCGTTGCCCAGCACCGGACGGCAGCACGTGGACGAAGTGCCGAGTCCAGGAGGTTCGCCAGCGTCTACGCTTGCCGGAGTACGACCCAAGCACATCCCCTAGACCTAAAACAAGCGCTTGCGGTAGGCAGTCCGCCCGCTCACGACGCCGGGCTGCTGAGCGCGTGAGTCCCCTTCCGAAGCCTGGA
>NZ_JAOVZF010000094.1 GCF_026337845.1 Paraliomyxa miuraensis
GTGCTTGCCCATGACCTCGGCGCTACACCAGACCGATCCGGCTGTGGGCTCCGGCCCGGGAGGCACCCGGTAACGGGTTTACGCTTCTTCACCATCGCGGAGAAGGGCTTGGGTGGGCCCGCGGCCGCGGCAGCACTCGTCTCGGGCGCCCTGGGCCCCTGTGTCCGCTCCGAGTCCTGGTGCCGCTCGTCGGCCGCCTTGGCGACCCAGACGAGGGAATAGGCGACCCACCGGACGTGCTGCGGCCCGTTGTTCCAGGACACGGCACGGTCGAACCGCAGCTCGACGTGCTGCGGCCGCAGCCTCTGCACAGTCGCACGGCCCTTGTGAGTGATCACCCGGTCGCCCTTGCGAAGCACCGATTCACTGCTGGGCATGTGCCCGGTTCGATCGAGCACTTGGCGATGGCATGCGGCTCTTTGGCGGTTCTCCTCCGCCGCCGTTCGAAGCCGCTCGAGAGTTTCGCCCGTAGCCGGTCCCCCAGGCTTGGGCCCGCGCCAGCGAGGCGGGGCCTCCCCGGTGATCCTCACCTGGAGCTCGCGTGCTTCCTTGCTCAGCTCGCGCAACCGTCGAAGGACGTCGCACGGGTTCTCGTGCTGGGCCGCGTTGTGCTCGGCGGTCTCTCCCTGATGCCGGGCATCCTCCGCGGCCTCGCTGGCCTCGATCGAGCGGGGCGTCGAGGCCCCGGCCCGCGGGAGCTCGCTGCTGTGCAGCCTTTCACTTCGATGCTCGACGAGGTTCTGCTGTCGCACGGGGATCTCGTCGAACGCGGCGCGGCGCTCGTCGTGCTTGGCCGCGGCCGCTGCCTCGAGCCGGTCCGCCCATCGTTGCAGCAGTCGTGCACGCGCGAGGGCCCGCCTCTTGCGTTCCACGGGGGCCTCGTCGAAGGCACGCACGTCCTCGGGCGTGGGGTCATGGAATTCGAGCCGCACCTTGGGCACCCCCGCGGCAACGAGCCCGCGGGCGTACTTCTCTACCTGGGAGCTCGACATCACCCGGCCCCGCGTCAGTGGCACGCCCCACTTGCCCAACGACCGGAACCACCGCCACCGGGGCTCGGCCTTCTCGATGGCGTCCTTGTACGGGCCGGTATCGCCTTCGAGGAGGATCCCGTCGGCGTAGTGGTACCGCACCACGACAGCGGTCGACTTGGCCTGGGCGTCCGTCGTCGGCGCGGAGACTCGATGGCTGGTCGAGTTCATCGTCCACCTCTGGAAGGTCCACCCGACACGCAACGCGGTCGCCCCGTCGAGCGGCCCGCGATGGCCCACTCCTCGATCATCACGACGGCCTCACCGAACAAACCGCAGCCCTCCGTAGCCTGGGAGTCGAGCGCTTGTGAGCGCCGATGTAGGGTCGTCGGTTCTACCTGTCCGCAGGTCATGAGGCACCCAGCCCGATCACAGATCCGTCGCCCGGTCAGTCAACACCACGAAATGATCGGACGCAAACGCCTGCGCTGATCTTGGAGACGAGGGTCAACGGGCAACGCACGAGAAGGGGCTCGTAGAGGTGCTTCACGCAATGCACCAAAAAAGTGCATGGAGACGAAGAAGTGCACACTCGGTGCGAAGGCGCTCCTACGAAGGCGCTTCGTCGAGAGCCGGGTACGAGGTCGCCCTGACCCGTCTTGCAGGCGCGCGATCGGGCCGGGACCTTCGTGTCCATGGAACGGGAAGACGAGCTGAGG
>NZ_JAOVZF010000143.1 GCF_026337845.1 Paraliomyxa miuraensis
CGGTGCCGTTTCGGCGCCGTCGCAATCGAGCACCATCTGCCAACGCCGATCGAAGACCGCTGCTTCGACGGCCGCCGCATCCGAAACGCCGCCGGCAGCCTGGAGGATCGTCACCATCGCCAGCAGTGCGGGCGGCACGGGCGGCTTGCCCTTGGGCGTGTCGGCATAGACCTCAGCGAGCTCGGCCTGGAAGTCCTCGGGGAACAGCTCGTGGCGGTGCCTTCGCAGGAAGGCGAAGAGCCGTCCCGTGCGCTTACACCGCGCACAGATCATCTCCTCCACCTTGGTCAGTTCGATCGCGGGGCTCCATCGGATGTTCTCGTGGCGGGGCATGACCCAACCACGAGATCATGATCGAGCCCCAGGGTCGATCCCCTTGGCGCTATCTGATCGCCGCTCTAGCCGCCCGTGACGGTTGCGAGGAGCAAGGTCAGCCCTGCACGCCGATGGCGTCGGAGAGCACGCCGGTGAGGCAGCGGATGGCGGGGCTGAAGTTGGTGTCGCAGATCGACTCGATGCAACACCGCACGACTTCCTTGTCCTCGTCCTCGTCGTAGTAGTTCAGGCTCTCGCAGACCTCGCGGATGCGCACGGGCGGGATCGCCTGGCCGGTGAAGTTGCCTTCCTCGTCCTGGCCGGTGCAGCCGGGGCCGATGTTGCCGAACTCGAAGATCTTGTTGGCCGCGCGCGTCGGCGACTCCGGGTCGTACCACTCGTCGGGCAGGATGTCGCCGTTGGGGTACGGGAAGTCGATCCAGTTGCGGTACAGCAGGTCGGCCGCACCGCCCGCGGTGGGCTCGTAGGGCGGCAAGGGATTGTGCGCCACCACCTCGGGCACGCCGAGGATGCCCAGCATGACGACCTGCCGCTTCTGGTTGTTGGTGAGGTAGTCGAGGTACTGGGTGTAGCGCGCCACCGGGTGCAGCACCTCGCTGTTCTCCGACGACTCGCAGCTCTCGTAGAGCCCGTCCCCGTTGTCGTCGGCACAGGTCACGCCCGCGTTGAAGCAGATCGCCGAGGTGGCCTGCGGGATCTCGAGCTCGGGGTTGATGTTCCAGTAGATCGTGTTCTCGATGTCGGTGAAGAACGAGTAGCCCGCCGGTGCCTTGACCGAGCAGTCCATCTCGTCGGTGATGAGCACGATGCCGACGATCGAGTCCTCGCGCAGGAAGCCCTTGGTGACGTCGACCCACTCGGGGTCGTCGTCGCACTTGTCCTGGTCGGGGTTGTTCCAGCACGCGCCCTCGTTGAGCGCCTGCAGCATGGTCTCGAGCGGTGCCTCGTAGCCGCAGCCGTCGATGCCCTGCGGGCCGATGCACGAGAGCGCCGCGCCCACGTCGTCGTTGGGCACGTTGGCCCCGAACGAGCTGAAGTTGATGAAGTGGTTGCCGGGGGCGATGTCGGCCGGGCAGTTCTCGGTGCAGGCCTCCTCGATCACCACCGGGTTGCTGGGGTCGAGGCCGGTGAAGCGGTTGATGCGAGAGTTGCAGCCCGTGTAGACCGGCGCGCCCTGGCGCGGCAGGTAGTCGGGCTTCTGGAACGCCGTGCACAGCGGGTGACCGAAGTCGGTCGTGGTCACCATGATGTTGACGTTGGGGTTGACGTCCTGCCCGTCGGGATCCTTGAGGTTCTCGAGCTCGTCGACCAGCTGCTGGAAGTTGCGCGCGAGGTTCAGCTGCTCCTCGCCCATCGTGCCCGAGTTGTCGATCACGAACAGCAGATCGACGAGGTCGCAGGAGCCATCGGTGGCGCACTGCGGGTTGTCACCGGTTTGGTTGTTTGCATCGAGCTTGATGACGCCGCCCGAGGACTCGTCGGGATCGACGTCGTTGCTGGTGCTCTCACCAGTGGTGGTCATCGCCATCGGCATCGTGGTCGTGCCGTCGGGATCCATCATGATCGGCTCGTCGGGGGTGCACGCGACGAACACTGCCGCGCTGGCGCCCCATGCCACGAGGGCCAGTCCCAGGGTATCGAGCTTGCGCATCTTCATGGTCATGGTCATGGTCGTGCCGTCTTCCGTTCGCCACACCGGGCGGTGTCACACGCGATCGAGCCGTGCGTCGCCCCCGGCACGAGTGTGGCAAATCGATGGCGTCCGAATCAAGCGGCGATGATCGGCCCCCCCTCTCGACCCGACCGTCGTGAGCTGGGCCACGGGTGAGCGCGCGGCGAGGGAAACGCCGACGGACGCGCGCTCGCCGTCCGAGGATCGACGCCATGTCTCGGCTTCGAAACGACGAAGACGGGCCGCACGACCTGCGACCCGTCTTCCGTGGCCCCTCCCCTCGCACGGAGGTGGGGCTGGCTCCAACTCGACCCGAGCCCCGCGCTAGCCCGGCAGCTGGATGCTCTCCTGGATGATGCCGGTGAGGCACTCGATGGCCGGGCTGAAGTCGTCGTCGCAGATCGACTCGATGCAGCAGCGGATGTCGCCGTTGGCGAGGTTCAGCGACTCGCAGACCTCCTTGATCCGCACCGGCGGGATCGCCTGGCCGGTGAACGCCCCCAGGCTGTCCTGACCGGTGCAGCCGGGTCCGATGCCGAAGTCGAACTGCTTGTCGGCCGCGCTCTCGCCCATCGCGAACTCGTCGGGCAGGATGTCGCCCACCGGGTACTGGCCGTCTCGCCAGTTGCGGTACTCCAGCGTCATCACGCCGCCCGCCGTGGGCTGGAACGGAGGATCGGGGTTGTGCGCGGTCACCAGCGGCACGCCGAGGATGCCGAGCATGATGACCTCCTTGCCCTGGTTCTCGCGCAGCTCGTTGATGAGGTAGTTGGTGTAGCGCTCGATCGGCTGGAGATCCTCGGCATCACGCGAGTGGCACTCGGAGAACACGCCCATCGCGTCGGGACCGGTGCAGCTCACACCGGCGTTCCAGCAGATCGCCGAGCTCGGCCCCGTCATCCCGCTGTCCGGGTTGACGTTGTGGAACGCCGCGTTCTCCATGATGGAGTAGTCCTTCACCGAGCAGTCGGCCTCGTCGGTGACCATCGCCACCGCGAGCAGCGCGCCCTCGCGGAGGAACGGCTGCGTGCCCTGGTTCCACGTGGCGGCGGGATTGAGTGCCTGCAGCATGTTCTCGAGCTGCGACTCGTAGCCGCAGCCGTTGACGCCCTGCGGACCGATGCACGCCAGGGCCTGCGCCGCCGGAGAGTCGGGCGTGCCGTCGCCGTTGATGTCGGTCTCCACCACGGAGTCGGGGATGTTGTCGCCGTTGATGCTGAAGGCGATGTAGTCGCCGTCGGGCTGCACGGGCGCCGGACACAGGTTGGTGCACGCCTCGGGCACCGAGTTGGTCATCGTCAGGTCCGTGAAGTCCTGCAGACGGGTGGTGCACGCGGTGCTGATCGGGGCGCCGCGGGCCGGGTCGTAGCCCATGGGCTCGAACGGCGTGCACAGCGGGTTGCCGAAGTCCGACGTGGTCACCATGATGTGGACGTCGGGGTTGACCGCCATGCCGCTCGAGTCGGTGAGGTTCTCGAGCCGCTGGATCAGCAGCGGGAAGTTGCGGGCGAGGTTGATCTGCTCCTCGCCCATGGTCCCGGAGTTGTCGATCACGAACAGCAGGTCGATCTGATCGGTGCAGCCCACGTCGCCGGTGTTGCAGCCGGGCGTGGTGTCGGTGGCGCCGCCGCCCACGTCGAGCTTGTCCCCGGTGTCGTCGGGATCGATGCTCGTCATGCCCATCGATTCGGTGGCGGTGATGGTGATCGAGATGACACCCGTGGTGGTGTCGTCCTCGTCCTCGTCGGGCTTGCCGCAGGCCAGCGACATCATGCCGACCGCGAGGCCGGAGATCAGGATCGGTGTCAGGTCTAGACGCTTCACGGTAGGTCCCCTCTGCGAAATTCGGTCGTCCCGGTCGTGCCCAGTCTTCGTTGCCCCGACTCGGCTTGGGTCGCGCATCGCCGCGCACTCGTGTAGACGACACGACGCAACGGCATCGGCTCACCCTATCACCTTCGCCGGGGGGCCGGCAGCGCTGGGCGCTCACTTTTTGCCGGAGCCGGACCTCGCAGGGACCTCGCCGGGGCACCTCACAAAGCTGAGCCGATCCGATGGCCTCGTGCGTCGCGACCCGAACACCGACCGCCGCCGCGGGCGAAAGTGGTATCGCCGCTTCACCCCACGAAGTTGACCAGGCGACCGGGAACCACGATCACCCGCTTGGGCTCGCGCCCCTCGAGGAACCGCTGGACCTCGTCGGTGGCCCGGGCCAATGCCGCCAGCTCGTCCCGGCTCGCGTCCTTGGGGGCGCTGACCTCGGTTCGGCGCTTGCCGTCGACCTGCACCACCAGCGTGAAGGTGTCTTCGCGCAAGAGCGCCTCGTCCGCGGCGGGCCACGGCTCGTCGATCAGCGAACGCTCGTGCCCCAGCGCGCTCCACAGCTGCTCGGCCAGGTGCGGCGCAAACGGCGCAAGCAGCAGCGCAAATTGCTCGGCCGCATCGCGGGGCAGCGGCTCGGCCCCCCCGTCCGCGCCTCGCGGCACGATGTCGCGCACGAACACCATCATGGAGGCGATCGCCGTATTGAAGCTCATCCGCTCGATGCGCTCGGTGACCTCGTGGATGGTCTTGTGCAGGAGCTTGCGCTGACGCGGCGTGCCCTCGCCGGGAGCGAGCGCGCGCAGGCGATCGCCCTCGCCACCCGCTTGGACCCGATCACCAGCCTGCTTGCCCTCTTCGAAATAGAGCCGATGGACCCGTGCCAGGAAGCGGTGCACCCCCGCCAGCCCCTCGGTCTGCCACGGTGCGCTCTGCTCGAGCGGCCCCATGAACATCTCGTACATGCGCACGGAGTCGGCCCCGTAGGTCGCCACCACCTCGTCGGGGTTGACCACGTTGCCCTTGGACTTGGACATCTTGTCCCACTGGATGTCGACGGGCTCGCCGGTCTGCTTGACCGTGTAGCGCACCTGCCCGTCCTCCTCGTGCACGTCGACCTCGTCGGGCAGGAACGTGAGCTTCTTGCCCTCGGCGTCGCGGCGGCCGTCGGAGGGCATGAACACCGCGCCGAGGATGATCCCCTGGTTGACCAGGCGCCGGAACGGCTCGGGCTCGTGCACGTGGCCGAGGTCGTACAGCACCTTGTGCCAGAACCGCGAGTAGAGCAGGTGCGTGGCCGCGTGCTCCACCCCGCCCACGTAGAGGTCGACCGGCATCCAGTAGTCCTCGGCCTCCTTCGACCACGGCAGCGAGGAGTTTCGCGGATCCACGAAGCGCAGGTAGTACCAGCAGCTGCCGGCCCACTGCGGCATGGTGTTGGTCTCGCGGCGCGAGCCATCGGGGAGCGCGACCCAGTCGGTGGCCTTGGACAGCGGCGGCTCGCCGGTCTCGCTGGGATCGAAGTCGGCCATCGGCGGCAGCTCCACCGGCAGATCCTGCGTCGGGAGCGGGCGCACGGTGCCGTCGGCATCGTGCACCAGCGGGAACGGCTCGCCCCAGTAGCGCTGGCGAGAGAACAGCCAGTCGCGGAGCTTGTAGGTCACCCGGGCGCGGCCGAGGTTCTGGGTGACCAGGTAGCCGGTCATGGTGGTCTTGGCCTGCGGCGTGGGCAGGCCGTCGATCACGGGGCTGGACACGGCCACCCCTTCGTCCACGAACGCCTCGGACTGCACGTCGATCGCCGCGGCCTTCGCCGGATCGGCCGGCGCCACCACCTGCACGATCGGCAGCGCCATCGCCTTGGCGAACGCATGGTCGCGCTCGTCGTGGGCGGGCACCGCCATGATCGCCCCGGTGCCGTAGCCCATCAGCACGTAGTCGGCGATCCAGATCGGCAGGTGAGCACCGGTCAGCGGGTGCAGGGCACGGGCGCCCGTGTCCACGCCGGTCTTGCGGCCCTCGATCGAGGCCGACTGTCGATCGCGCTCGGTGCGGTGCAGGGTCTGGTCGACGTAGGCGGTCACCGCCTCGCGCTGGGCCTCGGTGGTGATGCGCTCGACCAGCGGATGCTCGGGCGCCAGCACCATGTACGTGGCGCCATGGAGCGTATCGGGGCGGGTGGTGAACACGGTGAGCGCCCCGGCGTCTTCGTGGCCCTCCACGGCGAAGTCGATCTCCGCGCCCTCGGAGCGCCCCACCCAGTTGCGCTGGATCTCCAGCACGTGCGGCGGCCAGTCCAACCCTTCGAGGTCCGACAGCAGCCGCTCGGCGTACTCGGTGATCCGCAGCATCCACTGCTTCATGGGCTTGCGCACCACCTCGTGGCCGGCGTCGACGATCTCGGCGACCTCCTCGTTGGCCAGCACGATCCGCAGATCCGGACA
Organism: Paraliomyxa miuraensis; assembly: GCF_026337845.1. Taxonomy (GTDB): domain Bacteria; phylum Myxococcota_A; class Polyangia; order Nannocystales; family Nannocystaceae; genus Paraliomyxa; species Paraliomyxa miuraensis. The sequence continues at coordinate 6,274 of NZ_JAOVZF010000143.1, forward strand.
CCAGTTGACGGGCGACTCCTGCAGGTAGGCCAGCCGCCGCCCGTCGCGATACTCGGCCACGGCCCGCGTTCCGGCCGCGCGCACCTCCTCGGGGATCGGCAGCGCCTCGATGGGCCGAGCGCGACCGGCCTGGCGATCGTAGTAGTGCCCCCACATCTGCAAGAAGATCCACTGGGTCCACTTGTAGTAGCCGGGATCGGTGGTGTTGATCTCGCGGCTCCAGTCGTAGCAAAAGCCCAGGCGCTGCAGCTGCTTGCGGAAGTTGGCGCAGTTGTCCCGGGTGGTCTGCTCGGGGTGGCGGCCGGTCTTCATCGCGTAGCGCTCGGCGGGCAGCCCGAACGCATCCCAGCCCATGGGGTGCAGCACGTTGAAGCCGCGCATCCGCTTGTAGCGGGCGATGATGTCGGTGGCCGTGTAGCCCTCCACGTGCCCCACGTGGAGCCCGTTGCCCGAGGGATAGGGGAACATGTCGAGCACGTAGAACTTGGGGCGCTCGCGATCGATCTCGACCGCGAAGGTCTGGTGGTCCGCCCAGTACGCCTGCCAGCGCTGCTCGATGGCCTGATGGTCGTAGCCCATTTGGCCGGCAACGCTAGTGCGTCGCGCTCCATTGGGCAATAGCAGGCCGAGGCGCCCCCGTCCGCGCGACGGCGGCGGCGGCCGTCACGGGCACGGGCCGTGCTCGGCCAGCACCACCGGGGACGGCCCCTCGAGCCGGGTCCGCGGCAGCTCGATCGCCACGTCGCCGGCCGCCTCCGACTCGGGGTCCACGAAGCACTCGGGCTGCTCCTGTCCGGTGGTGAGCTCGGCGACCGCCTCGACCCGGTAGCGCCCGGGGCGGGTCAGCATCACGCCGAGGTCGTAGTGCGCGTCGGTGGCCGGGCAGGTGTAGCGATCGCCGTCGATCACCGTCGCCTCGGGCGGCTCGCAGCCGGGCTCGGTGGCGGCGCAGGCCTGCCAGTGGGCACGCACCCGCACCTCGACCACCGGGTCCATGTCGCAGAAGTGATGGGTGTCGAGGGTCGCCAGCAGGAGCCAGCCGTCCTGTTCGGGGTTGGCCTCGAGCCCGTCGCAGCCGCTCCCGAGCAGGCTCCCGACCACCATGGCCATGCGCGAGACGACCGCCGCCCAGCCTCCCCGCGCTCGCACCACCGCACGACCCCTCGCCATCGGGTCCGGATCGTAGCAGACGGCCTCGGATCGCGTCGTTGCCCCGTGGTCAGGGCACCACGGCTTCGCTATCGTGGCCCTCATGCCGAGGCATCGCGTCCCCGGGCGCTCCTTCGTCGACCTCGGGGTCACCGCCATCCTCGCGGCCGCGCTCGCCATCGGGGCGCCGCTCGCCACGACCGCCGTGGCCGCTCCTGCGCGCAAGGGCGAGCCCGCCCCCCCGTCGGAGCGGGCCGAGCCCGATCCGCTCGAGCAGGCGCAGCAGCTCTACGACCGCGGTCGAGCCAAGTTCGAAACCGCCGACTACCGCGCGGCCATCGAGCTGTGGACCGAGGCCTACGCCAACGTGCCCGACACCCCCGAGGGCAACCAGGTCAAGGTCCTGCTCATCTACAACCTGGCCACCGCCCGCGAGAAGGCGTTCGACGTCAGCCGCGATCCCTCCGAGCTTCGCCAGGCCCAGATCCTGCTGCGGAACTTCGAGCAGAGCATCGATGCCCTCTACGGCGAGGGCGAGGATGCCGAGGCCGAGCGCCTCAAGGTCCAGCAGCGGATCGCGGCCCTCGACGAGCGCCTCGCCGCATTCGAGGCCGCACGGGCCGACGACGAAGGCGACGATGGGAGCGACGAGCCCGAACCGGAGCCCGAGCCCGAGCCCGCTCCCTCCCCGCCCGACGACGTGGTGGACGAGCCTCCGGTTCCCAGTCGACGGGGCCTGGTGATCGGGGGAGCCGTGACCGCGGGGCTCGGGGTGGCCGGGCTGGGCGTGATGGGGGCCGGGCTGGCCATGGGGGCCGGGGCCAACGACATCTCCGGCCTGGCGCCCGACGACGTCGACGCACGGCGTGCGCAATTCGATCGCGGCCGCCTCGGCAACACCCTCGGCGTGGTCGGCGGCGTGGCCGGCGGCGCGCTGCTGGTCACGGGCGCGGTGCTCCTGAGCCTGGGCATGCGACGCGGTGGGAAGGGCAAGGCAGTCGCGATGCAGCCGAGCGTGGGCCCCCACCACGGTGCGCTGGTGCTGCACGGTCGCTTCTAGATCATCTCATCTCGAACGGAGCGACGACCACGTCGTCGATGGCCCAGCCCGCTCCCAGCGGTGCATTGGACTGCCAGCAGTTGGCGCAGTCGTAGCCGATCTCGAACACGAGGCGCACCGTCATGCCCTCCACCCCAGGCAGCGGCAAGGCCGCGTCGGTCCAGTTGATGATCGAGGTATAGACGGGACCGCCTTGCTCGTAGAGCGGGTTGGTGGGGTTGACTCCGATCGCACACCCGCCGAGGTCGTCGAGCTGGTCGGGAGACGACGGCGGAGGGCCCACGCGCTGCATGGGCATGCCCGCTTCGTCCATGACCCACACCACCGCGCCGTCGCCCCGAAGCGGCAAGGGACACGCGGTGGGGCCCACGTCCATGGGGTTGCCGTCGAAGCGGAACCGATGGCGGAAGCGCAGCTCGTAGTGGAAGCCCGATCCAGGTTCGGGAGCAAAGGCGATCGGCGGGCTGATCAAGCGGGCGGTTCCCGACGACTCCGAGTACACCCCGCTCTGCCACGAGCCGGGCTCGGGCAGGCCATGCTGCCAGCCGGAGCTCAGCATGAAGGACATGCCGCTGCCCGGATCGGTCCACGAGGGGATCTCGGTCATCCACATCCCGGGCTGGTCCATGCCGTCGAACAACAGCGTGGCTCGACACTCCGAGGTGCACGCGTCGACGTCCGAGTCGTTGGCATCGTCGCAGTCCTCCCCGGCCTCGAGGTTGGGATGACCGTCGCCGCACTCGACCGCCGAGCAATCGGCGTCGCAGTCGGCTGCATCGAGCCCCGTACCCGGATCGCAGTCCTCGCCCTCGTCGATCACCCCATTGCCACAGCCGGGCAGCGTCCCCGTGCTCTCGCCCGAGGATGACGAGCTTCCGTCCAGCGAGGTCCCCGACGAGCTCGACTCGGCGCTGGTCATGACGGTGGTCGAGGCGTCGCCCGTGGCCGTGGGACCGCCACAGACGCCCGCCTCGCAGCGCTGACCCTTGCCGCAATCGGCATCCTCGCGGCACGGCAGGCCCAGCGCATCGGCCCCATCGAAGCACGACGTCGCCCCGAGGCTGGCCAGCGCCACCATCCCCCCGATCGTCCCCACCATGCGCCAGCCGATCCCTCGGTCTCCTCCCCTGGCCGATCGCAAACGCCCGTGCTCCATGTGGTCGCGAGCATATCGCACCCCGTGATGAGCGTCCGCCCCTCGAATCGTGCATCCTTGGCCCATGACTTGCCTCGCTCCGTGGTCGACCTTGGTCCTCACCGCCGTCTTGCTCCTCCCTGGCTGCCGTGACGACCAAGAGGACGGTGACGCAGGTGCATCCTCCGACACCACCGCCGACACCACCCAGGGCTCGGTCACCGGTACCGGTGTCGACAGCGGGAGCACCACCACCATGGACACCACCGCCGGCTCGAGCACCAGCAGCTCCGACGACGGCAGCACGACGCTCGTGGATCCCACCACCGGCGACGACACCACCGGCGGGCCCGCCTGCGGCGATGGGGTCCCCGTGGCCGGCGAGCTGTGCTTTGGCCCCTCGTCCATGGTCGACGACGTGCCCGCGGGGGCGCTCGTGCTCGGCGATCTCGACGGCAATGGCTCGCTCGATCTGCTCGCCGGCCACCCCGGTGCGTTCTCGGTGCGGCTGGGGCTGGGCGACGGCAGCTTCGACGCGCCGATCGACATCCCAGCCCCCTCGGGCGTGCTGGGCCTCGTGCTGGGCGACCTCGACGACGACGGCACGCTCGACGCGATCGCGGCCAACACCGGCAACGACACCGTGGGCATCCATCTGGGCAACGGTGACGGCACCTTCGGTGCCGCCGATCTCATCGACGTGGGGGATTCCCCGCGGGGCCTGGCGCTGGGCGACTTCGATGGCGACGCCGTGCTCGACCTGGCCGTGGCCAACGAGGCCAGCGGCGACGTCACCATCCTCACCGGCGTGGGGGACGGCGGGTTCTCCTTCGACTCGACCCTGACCGTCGGCACCAGCCCCATCGCCATCGCCACGATCGATCTGAACGGCGCCGGCCCGCCCGACCTGGCCGTCCTCAACTTCGGCGCGGGTACCATCAGCGTGTTCCAGACGATGGCCGGTGGCACCTTCACCCCCGAGGCCGCGTTCACCACCGGGGTGGCGCCCCGGGCCCTGGTCGCGCGCGACTTCGACGGAGACGGCGACCTCGACATCGGCACCCCCAACCAGGCCAACGACGACTTCTCCGTGCTGCTCGGCAACGGCACCGGCGGGCTGCTGAACGCGGTGTTCTTCCCCACCGGTGGCGCCCCTCGCCATGCAGCCGCGGGCGACTTCGATGCCGACGGCCTGTGGGACGTGGCCCTGGCGCTCGAGGGAGCCGACGCGGTGGGACTGCTGCGCAGCGATCAGGCCGGCATGCTCTCGTTCGAGGCCGGCGATCCGCTGCCCACGCTCGCACGTCCCTCCGTGGTCGCGATCGGTGACCTCGACGGCGATGGCGTCGACGACATCGTGGTGGGCAGCATCGAGGCCGGCGGGGGCATTGCGGTGATCCTGGCCGACCCGTGACGTCGATGTCCGACCGCGACACCGGTGTCAGGGGCACGGGGCTCGGCCACGCGCCCACGTGGGCCCGCGTCCGTGCCCCGCTGATGCAAGCGCTCGGAAACACGAGTCGCTCCCGCCTTGGCGCGTCGTTGGCATGGAGCCGCGGCGGGTTGATATCGTAGGACCACGATGCGCGAACGTTCGATCGACATGGGGTGTGTTTGGGTCGTGCTCGCGCTGAGCGGAGTGGGCTGCATGGGCGACTTCGCGGAGAGCGGAGGGTTCGATGGCGTGACCGCGGGGACCGGCGACGGCCCGCCCAATGCCGCGACCGATGCCGAGACCGGAGGGGCCGACACCACCGGAGCGGGCGAGCAGGACGAATCCAGTGGCACTGGGGGCGACGGCGAGAGCGGCCAGCCCCCGTCCGAGCCCGGTCCCTGCGATGGCCTCGATTGCGGCCCCAACGGCGACTGCGAGGCCGACGGCGACGACCTGCCGGTGTGCGTGTGCGACGAGGGCTACGTCGCCTACGGCCTGCGCTGCCTGCCCTGCAGCTCCACCAGCGGATCGCTGGACGTCGACATCCCCACCGCGACCGTGAGCGCCACCTTCCTGCTGGACGGCGAGCCGTTCCCCCGCTCGATCTACGAGCACGGCGACATCGTGCTGCGCGACCCCCGAAGCGACGACGAGGTCGTGCTCGGCAGCACCCTCGACGGCGGCACCACCCACGACGTGAAGGTGATCCCCGGCAGCTACGAGATCCACTACGTGCGTCGGGCCGGAGGCCTGGAGGTCCCCGCCAACGCGAGCGCTCGCGTCGAGGCGATCACCCTCACGGAGGGCGACGCCGCCTCGCTGGTGATCGACGTGCACGCGATCGAGCTGCACGGCGCGCTGCAGATGAACGGGCAGGCGCCCCCCATGGCGTTCTACGAGAACGGCCAGGTCGTGCTGCGCAACGCGGCCACCGGGGACGAGGTCGTGCTCGGCGACACCTACCTGGGCGAGTACCGGGCGCTGGTGATCCCCGGCACCTACGACCTGCACTATCGCCGCAAGCTGGCCGACGCGGAGGCACCCCGCAACCGCGACGTTCGCTTCGGCTCGCTGGAGCTCGGAGAGCATCCGCTCGACCAGGAGCTCGCGATCGACATCCCCGTGACGCTCCTCTCGGGCACGTTCATGCTCGACGGCGGCGACCCACCCCCCGGCGCCTACGAGAGCGGCCGCATCACGCTTCGCGACCCGGTGACCCACGACGAGATCGTGCTCGGCAGCACCAACGAGGGCAGCTACGAGCAGCTCCCGATCGTCACCGGCACCTACGACGTGGTCTATCGCCGCCTGCTCGGGGGCAACGAGGTGCCGGTCAACAGCGGGGCCGTGCTGGGGCAGGTCGCACTCTCGGCGCTCGGCGACACGGTCGACGTGAACATCGAGACCGCGATCGTCAACGGAACCATCACCGTGGGTGGAGGCCCGGCGCCGTCCGATCCCACCAACGACGGTCTCATCATCCTGCGCAACCCCGACACCGGCGACGAGGCGGTGCTCGGCAACACCGCCAACGGCAGCTACACCCGCCGCGTGGTGCGAGGCACCTACGACGTCCACTACCGCCAGGAGACCAGCAGCGGTGGCGTGCCGGTCAACACCAACGCCAAGCTCGACTCGGTCGACATCCAGGGCGGGGCCGGCTTCGACGTGGACGTGCCGATGGTGACCGTGAGCGCGGCGGTGACGGTGGGCGGGGCCCAGCCGCCGTCCTCGGTCTTCGACGACGGCCTGCTCTACCTGCTCGACGCCACCACCGGGGACACGGTGCTGCTCGGCAACACCCGCATGGCCAGCCTGCAGCGCCCGGTGGTCCCCGGCACCTACGACCTGGTCTACGTGGTCGAGGCCGCCGGCCCCACCATGCCGATCAACGCCAAGTCCGTGCTCGACACGGTGGACATCGCCACCCCGACCAACCTGATGGTGAACATCCCGGTGGTCGCGCTCGGGGGGGCGATCACGCTCGACGGCGCCGGTCCGCCCCAGGGCTTCTACGACCAGGCGTCGCTGCTGCTGCACGACCTCGCGACCGAGGACACCATCGATCTGGGCACCATCGACGTCGGCGCGTTCGCTCGCACGCTCAACGCCGGCCGGTACGTCCTCGCCTACCGCCTGCTGGCCAGCACCGGCATGGTGCCGGGCAACACCGACGCCGGGCTCGCGTGCGTGGACGTCGTCGCCCCCTAGATCTGGATCTCTAGGGGCCGGCCCCCGAGGACGCCCACCGCTCCACCAGCCACAGCGACAGCCCCTCGTTGAAGGTGATGACCAGGAGCGCGACCATCATCAGCAAGAGGAACGGCAGCGCCATGCGATAGAGCTGGACCACGGGCCGGTCGAAGGCCAGCGACGAGATGAACAGGTTGAGCCCCACCGGCGGGGTCAGGTAGCCGATCTCGAGGTTGGCCAGGAAGATGACGCCCAGGTGCACCGGGTGCACGTCGTACTGCGCGGCGATCGGCGTGATCAGCGGAACCACCACGATGATGGCCGAGAAGATGTCCATCAGGCAGCCGACGATCAGCAGGAACACCGTCAGCAGCAGCAGGAAAGAGACCCGGCTCTCGATGTGCCCCTCGATCGCGGCCAGGATCTTCATGGGCACCTCCTCCTGCACCAAGTAGTTGGTCAGGCCCAGCGCCACCCCGAGGATGATCATGATGGAGCCCACCATGACCATGGCCTCGCGGGTGACCTTGTAGAGGTCGGGCACCTCGGGGTCGCGCGAGAACACCTTGATGTCCCCGTAGACGAACACCTCGATCACCACGAGGTAGAGCGCACAGATGGCCGAGGCCTCGGCGATGGTCACCAGGCCCCGGGTGACCCCCGGGATCCCGTAGATGGCCACGATCACCACCACCGGCACCAGCAGCTCCCACTTGGCGGCCCAGGTCGCGCGCAGCGCCTCGCCGGCGTCGAACGGAGTGCGCACCACGTCGTGCTTGCGCCCCATGTACAGCGAGAAGCCCCCGAGCACGGCCAGGAACAGCATGCCCGGCACGATGCCCGCCACGAACAGCTGATCGATACTGGTGCCCGCGACGATCCCGTAGAGGATGATCGGCAGCGACGGCGGGAACAACAGGCCAATCGATCCCGACGAGGTGATGAGCCCGAGGCTGAAGCTCTCGGGGTACTTCTCCTTCATGAGGATGGGGAACAAGAGGCCCCCCAGCGCGATGATGGTGACCCCCGAGGCGCCGGTGAAGGTGGTGAAGAACGCACACGATGCCACCACCACGATCCCCAGGCCGCCCGGCAGCCAGCCCAGCAGGGCCCGGCTGACGCGGACCAGGCGATCGGCCGCCTTGGACTCCGCCATCAGGAAGCCCGACAGGGTAAAGAGCGGGATCGTGATGAGGTGCGGGTTGGTGGCGAGCTTGTAGTGCTCCTCCGCCAGGACCACCAGCGCGGTGTCGGTGCTGCTGAAGTTGGCGATGCCCGCCCCTCCCAGCACCACGAACAAGGGCGCGCCGAGCAAGGCGAGGGCCACGAGGATCAGTGCGATCAAGGCTCCCATCAGCGCGGCCCTCCCTCGCTGGCCGCCGAGGCGGCCGCATCGTCATCGCCGGTGGACCGGTCGGGGGCATCGTCGTCGGACTCGGCTCCGTCGCCCCCGTCGCCGTCGAGCAGCTGGGGCTCGGTGGCGGCCTTGGGCCGCGAGGGCGGCGGCCGAGGCGGGTCGGCCAGCGCCTCCACCAGACCAACCCCGAAGTGCACCGCCAGCAGGCCAAAGCCCACCGGGAACATCAGCTGGAGCGTCCACTCATCTGCCCAGGGCAACAGCTCGGTGGGGTACTCGCGGCTGATCGTCACCAGATCCCAGCCCGCGCCGGCGAACACCAGGCACACCGAGATCGCGGCCAGGGGGATCACCACCCGCACCACCCGCTGGGCCTTGGGGGGCAGCACCTTGGAGAGCGCGTCGATGTTGATGTGCTTGCCGCGCTGGGTCGCCAGCATCGCGCCCAGGAAGCTCACCATGATGACCAGCTGCCTCAGGAAGATGTCGATCCAGTCGAGCTTGATGGCATCGACGAATGCGATCGCCGCGGCCTGCCACGAGCCCTTGGGCGGAGGGCCGCCCTGGAGCGCGTCGTCGGCGTCCTTCTTGGCCGCCACGTCGATCTCGGCCAGGTTGGCGAACGGATCCTCGTCGTCGTCGCCGAAGATGTCGTCGAGTTCGTCCTCGGGCGCGTCGGCCTTGCCCTGCGGCTTGCCGTCGTCGTCGCCAAAGCCCCCGCCGAAGCCTTCCGCGCCGTCGTCCCCGTCGTCGTGGGCATCCGATGCGGGCTCGGCCTTCGCCTCGGGCTCGTCGTCGCCAAAGCCTCCGCCGAATCCACCGAAGTCGTCCGATGCCGGCTCGGCCTTGGGCTCGGGCTTGGGCTCGGGCTTGGGCTCGGCCTTCGCCTCGGGCTTGGGCTCGGCCTTCGCCTCGGGCTCGTCGTCGCCAAAGCCACCGCCGAACCCACCGAAGTCGTCCGATGCCGGCTCGGCCTTCGTCTCGGGCTTGGGCTCGGCCTTCGTCTCGGGCTCGTCGTCGCCAAAGCCACCGCCGAATCCACCGAAGTCGTCCGATGCCGGCTCGGCCTTCGTCTCGGGCTTGGGCTCGGCCTTCGCCTCGGGCTCGTCGTCACCAAGGCCACCGCCGAACCCACCGAAGTCGTCCGATGCCGGCTCGGCCTTCGTCTCGGGCTTGGCGTCCGGAGGCCCCTGCGGTTTGGCCTCGGGCGCGGGGTCGACCGCCGCCGCCGGCTCGGTCGCGACGGGAGGCCCGCTATGCGCCCACCGCTGCTGCAGCGGCACCAGCACATTGCGGTAGACCACGTTGTAGCTGGCCAGCACCAGCATCACGAGCACCAGCGCCACCGCCAGCACCGACTCGGCCCGGATCAACCACTCCTCGAGCTCGCGGAGCTTCCGCATGTGACGACGTGTACCGCATTTTCGCGCGCTCGGGACGTGGATTCCAACCGCCTGGCGCGCCCAGAACGTGCGAGCCAGCCGTCCGCTCGAGCCCGTCCGCCCGGGCCGCGCCGGTCCACGGTGACCCGGTCCACACTGACCAGGCCATCACGGACCGACGGGTGATGCGATCCCCTGCGAGGGCAGGGCCTGGACTAGATGAGGGCCATCATCTCATCGACGAGCGCCTTGTCGAACAGCGAGCCGGTCAGGTTGTGCCGCACGGTGTCGGCCACCTTCTTCCAGGCCGCGAAGTCCTCCGGCTCGACGACGGTGATGCCCTTGTCGGTCAGCGCAGAGATCGCCTTCTTGTTGTCCGACCGGATCCGCGACAGCAGCTTGTCGTGCACGCTCATGCTGGCGTCTTGCAGGATCTTCTGGAATTCGGGCGGCAATGCATCCCAGGACTTCTTGCCGATCACGGTGCCGCCGATGGTCATCGAGAGCTTGAGGTTGGTGATGTAGGCGGCCTTCGTGTACCACTGCAGCGCGATGGCGCCGTAGGGCGAGTTGGCAAAGGCATCGATGACACCGGTCTGCAGGCTGGGCAGCACGTCGGGCACGTCGAGGGGCACGGCGTTGACGCCAGCCACCTTCATGATCTCCTTGGAGACCGGATCCGATTGCCAGACCCACATCTTGGTGTTCTTGACGTCCGAAGGCACCTTGATCGGCGAGTTGGAGAACAGGTACGCAAAGCCCACGTCGCCGTCGCCGCCCGCAATGAAGCCCGCACTGGCGAGCAATGCGTCGAACTTGGGCTTCATCACCTTGCGAACGCGATCGAGCTGGTCGTAGTTCTTGAACAGCAGCGGCATCTGGAGCATGAGCAGCTGCTTGTCGATCTCGCCGAGACCCACGTTGGTCACGGCGACCGCATCGAGCTGGCCGGTGCGAACCTTGCGAACCATCGCCGGCTCGTCGCCCATCGTGCCACCGAGGTAGGTCTTGACGACCATCTCGCCGCCGCTCTCTTCCTTGACCATCCGCGCCACCGCCTCGAACGCCTTGGCCCACGACGAGCCCTTGGGCGCGAGGCTGGCCATCTTGATCGTGAACGAGGGTCCTGCCTTGGCGATCAATGGGAAGCCGGTGGCCAGGGCGGCCGTCGCAGCGGCGCTGCCCTTGATGAAGGTCCGACGAAGGGGCTTGCGGGTGGCGTTGGTCATCGTTGCGTGCTCCCAGAGTTCGATCGATGGCTATCGATGGGGGTGAAGGTTCGGAGGGTGAGGTCCTAGGATGTTCCTACCAGAAGGGTCCTAGGTTTAAGAACGCCCATTCGACGGTGGCGCCTCCGGGCTATTCCGAGAGGATGATCTCGTCGACGTGGGTCGCCCAGAACCTGGCGCGATCCCTGGCGATTTCGTTGGTCAGGCGCAGGTCGGGATGGGCCGTGACGTCGGCGTCGGCGACCTTGCCGATCATTTCGTCGAACAGCGCCCGGTCTTGCACCATGGGGGCATAGAAGCGGGCGTAGAGGTAGGGCAGGAGCAAATTCTCCTGGCCGTGCGCGGCCATCCCCTGGTCGAAGATCGCCTTGGCCTTCTGCGGCTCTCCCCCGAGGGCGGGCGGCTTGCTGGCATGGTAGACGCCCACCAGGGCGTAGGGGGCCCCGGCGTTGTAGTCGGGGTCGAGCTCGAGGGCCCGGTTCATCATGCGCTCGATGGACGGCAACCCGGCCACCATCTCGGGATCGTCGACCGCGAGGTTGACCGCCGAGGCCCAGCCATAGACCGCCCAGAACAGGCCCGGCACGTCCTCCTTCTTCAGGCGACCGAGCTCGGCATCGAGGGTCTCGAGATCCCCCTTCTTGGCGGCCTCCTCGAGGGCAGGTCGAGCCAACCAACGAAATCCGTACTCGCGGCCGCGCAGGTAGTGGATCTTGGCGCGGCGCGACAGCGACTCCACGGCGTGCTCGGGACCGTCGAGCTGAGCGTGCTCGAGGTCCGCCTCGATGATGCCAAAGGCGTAGGCGTTGTATCCCCGCGCCAGCAGGACCAACAGCGACTTGTTGTCGGGCGACGAGACCAGGAAGGTCTCGATGGTCTTGAGGCTGGCCGGGAACGCGTAGCGAGCGAACTCGAGATCGGCCTCGCGATCCATGGCGACCGAGCCGAACTCGAGGTTCTTGGCGGTCGTGTTCGCGGTCAGCTTCTTGACGTTGCAGCCGCTGGCGGCAAGGACCACGAGGGCTGCCGCCGCGGCAGCCCGGTGGGCCCACGGGACGAATCGAGACATGCGGTGGTGTGCTCCGGCCTGGGAGGTTTGGCGGCCCTAGTATCGCCACCGCGAGCGCGATTCCGCAATGGGCGCCCGACCCACCGGCGGCCGCAATGCCGGCCTGCCACAGAGGTGGGACGGACCGGCCCGACGTCGTAGGCTGAAGGCCCGTGTGCCCAGCCCGTGTGCCCAGCCCCGTGTGCCCAGCCATGGACCGCCCATCCACTCGTCGCCTGCCGTGTGCGCTGCTGTTGTTGCTGCTGGCCTGTGAACGGCGCACGAACGAGTGCAACGACCTCATCGGGCGGATGAACCCCCATACGGAGGCCCTCGTGCGCGCGGTGGAGGGCTTGGCCCGGGTGGAGGACGAGCCGGCACGCCTCGATGCGCTGGTCGAGGCCGCCGACCGTGCCGACCACGAGCTGGCCGTGATCGCGCTCGAGGACGCACGGCTGGCCGAATTCGGCCTGCGCTACCGCAAGCAGCTGGCCGGGGCACGAGAGGCGGCACAGGCCATGCGCCGCGCCGCGCAAGACGACGATCCAAGGGGCTTGCACGCGGCCGCCAAGCAGGCCGATGCCTTCCTCGAGACCCAGGCAACGCTGCTCGAGGAGCTGAATCGGTACTGTACGGGCAGCTAGGTGCCGCCGGTGGGCGATCCACCGATGGCCGACGGGCCTGTTTTCCCCGCTTCTTGGGCGGTGCTACCCTGCGGGTTGCCGAATGCGCTTCGATTTCGCCGCTGATCCGTGGGCCACGGCGATGTTGGCCGCGGCCGCGCTGTGGTTGATGTCGCTGATGGTGGTGATCTCCGCGTTCGTGGCGGGTACGTCGCGCCGCACGGGGGGCCGCATCATGCTCGTGTCGCTGCTGGCCTTCCTCGCCACCGCCGCCGCAGGCACGTGGCAGCAGATCCAGCGGGCGGATGCGGTGGCGAACGCCCCTCCGCCGCCCGATCCGGTCGTGATCGAGGCCAAGACCCCGCCGCCCGACGCGGACGACGCGGCGGCCGGGAGCACGGGAGGTGGCGATCCCTCCGATGCCACCGGCTCCACGGGTGATGGTGGGACCGGAGCGACCACGGACGCCACCAGTGAGACCAACGGAACCACCGCGGGCACCGGAGCCGCCACTGGCGACTCGGGCGCGGCCGGGGCCGAGGGCGGTGCCTCCACGGGGGCCGACGAGGGAGGCTCCACCGGAGCGGAGGACGGGGCCGGGCCAGCGACCGATCCGATCGAGCCGCCCGATCCCGAGATCACCAAGGTGCCCGAGCGGGTGCTGCCGCAGAACCTGCCGCAGGTCGAAGCCTTGCCCACCGACCCCGGGGCACGCGCGGCCGCGATCCGGGAGATCGTGCAGGAGGCGGAGAAGGCCGCCGGAGGCGGCAGCCGCTGCGGCAACCTCGAGCGCGTGGCCGAGGCCTGGGCCCGGCTGCGCATGGTTCCCGTCGACAAGGAGGCCAAGGCGATCGCGGCCGACCTCGAGACGTGTCGACGCAAGCTCCTCTACACCATCAGCCGACGCCACCGCGCCGATCGAGTGAAGGCCCGCGACGCCTACGCCAAGGCGCTCCGCGAGCGCATGCGCAAGGAACACGGCCTGATGGTGCAGGTGGCGATCAGCGGCCAGTCCCACGAGCGGCTGCGCATGGGCAACCCGGAATTCGATGCGACCCGAGCCGATGCCTTGATGGACGGAGGCCTGCGCGCCGAGCTGATGGACCTCGAGTTCGCCCACGTGGTGCTGTCCAACGGCAAGAAGACTCGAATCTACGAGTTCGAGGTGACGCCGGACACCGAGCTGGGGCTGCCCGATCTGCGCGCCGTGGGCCTCGGGGAGCCGCTGGTGCTCGGCGAGTGAGTGATGGTTCGAAACGAGCACGCCGCCCGCAGGCCAACCGGTTCGACGTTGGCGAGGGGCGGCGTGCCGTCGCGGTGCGACCTGCGAGCTACTGCTTGAGGCTCTTGCAGAAGTCGAGCGCGGCCGTCTGCTGCTCGGCGGAGGACGCGGTGGTCTCGCACCAGTAGGCCTTGCCGCCGATCTCGCGGCGAACCTGCACGAAGAAGTTGGCGCCCATGCTGCCCTCGTTGTCGAAGGTCATGGCCCAGCCGTCCTCGAGCTTCTCGGTCTTGAGGTTCTTGGGCGTGTACATGTCCGCCTCCTTGGTGGCGTCCTCCTCGGTCTTGGGCCGAGTGTCGGAGGCCTCCTCGACGGTGAGCATCAGGTTGGGGCCCTGGACCATCTGGCCCTCGCCCACGATGGCATCGGACACGTTGGTGCCAGCGGGCGCGTCGCCCTTGAGGCCGAGCTTGGCCAGCTCCACCGGTCCCGCCGCCGCGGGCTCGCCACCACCGTCGGCAGCGGGCTCGCCACCGTCGGCGGCAGCCTCACCGCCGTCGGCCTTGGCGTCGTCGGCCTTGACGTCGGTCTTGGCGTCGGCCTTCTCATCGGTCTTCTTGGCCTCGGCCTTCTTGTCGGCGGGCTTGTCCTCCTTCTTGTCGCAGGCGGACAGGCCAAGGGCCGCGGTCAGAGCAAACAGGGTGGCGAACGTTCGCGTACGCATTGAAAATCGTCCTCGGTGTGGGTGGTCTTGGAAGCGCCCTTGGCCGTGGGGCCGTGGGGAGGGCGCGTGTCGTTGCCGCCAAGACGCGGCGATCGGGGGAAGGTTGCAATCGCGCGTGGCGCCGGAGCAAGGGCCCTTTCGGGGCTGGACCCGGGCCGCCGAGCGATAGATCTCACGTGCTCGCCAAGACCGGACCCCGCGCATCGAGCTCGGCGATCTTGGTCTTGGGCGCCACGGCGCGGTAGCTCTCCTCGATCCAGGCCACCAGTACGCTCGGCGGCGGAAGCTCGGCGGCCGGGATCCGCACCGTGACCCAGCCCGCACGTCCCAGGCCATAGCCGGTGGGCTCGGCGAACGGCAGGGCGAGCACGAGGTCACCCGTGCGCGGCAGCTTGACGCTCATGCCCAGCCCTTCGCGCAGCTGGGCGTCGTCGCTCATTCCGAAGAACACGAACACCTTCTTGCCCACCTTGGCCACGCTCTCGCCCCATGGGTGATCTTCCCAGGCCCCCGGCAGCGACAGCGCCACGCGCAGCAGATCCTCGCGAGCACGCCGCAGGGTGGCCAGGCCGTCGAGCGCAGGATTGGTCGCCGTCGGTTGCTTCGCCTTCGCCGGCTTCGGCTTGGCCTTCGTCGTCTTCTTCGCGGTCGCCGGCGTCGACTTGGCCTTCGTCGTCTTCTTCGCGGTCGCCGGCTTCGGCTTGGCCTTCGTCGACTTCTTCGCGGTCGCCGGCTTCGGCTTGGCCTTCGTCGTCTTCTTCGCGGTCGCCGGCTTCGGCTTGGCCTTCGTCGCCTTCGTCGCCTTCGTCGTCTTCGTCTTGCGCACTGCCGTCATCGTGGCACCTCCGCCCGGATCCGAACGTCCCGCGCGCGGGCCATCGGTGCAAGTCCCCGGCGCCCCAGGGTGGCTCATGGTCGGTCCGTGGCCGTTCGGCGCCCGCTCCCGACCGCCCACGCGCCCACGGGCTGACGAAGCCCCGAGCCCGCGTCATGCCAAGCACGAGGAGACGACCCATGCCTTGGACCCAATGGCGAGCCCGCTTCGAAGCCCGACGTCACCGTGAGCGACCAGCGATCGGCGACATCGGTGAGATCCCCCCTTCCCTTCGCCCTGCCCTCGCGACCAGCCTGGCCCGCTTCCAGCTCGGGGAGACGGGCGAGGGCCGCATCGTGGCCGACCTGCGCCGCAAGGCGACGGCATGGAACCTGTCCCCCGACTATCTCGAGGCGCTGCGACTGTTCATCGCCGAGGAAGGCCGACACGCGTCGATCCTCGGCGAGGCCGTTCGCGCGCTGGGGGGCCGAACCCAGACCCGGACCTGGTCGGCCGATGGCTTCGCCCGCGTGCGCCGGCTTGGCGGGCCCGGGTTCGAGCTGCTCGTGCTGCTCGCGGCCGAGGTCGCCGCGCTGAGCTTCTATGGACTGCTGGCCGAGCGCCTGCCCGCGGGACCGCTTCGCGAGGCGATCCGGGAGATTGCGGCCGACGAGGTGATCCATTTGCGCTTCCACGTCGAGTTCCTGCGCACGCACCTCCCCGCACGCACGACGCGACGCGCGGTCACTGCCGCCTGGAGCCCCCTGGGGATGAGCGCGGGCGCCGTGATTGCGGCCGACCATGGTGCCACGCTCGGAGCCCTGGGCTCGAGCCGCCGCGAGGTGCTCGCTCGCGCTCACGAGCTCGTCGGCGACACGATGCAAGCCATCTTCGATGCTCCCATGTCCACCGGTCGTACGCGGATCGCGTTCACGAGCTTCTGCGGCCCCATGCCGGCATGCGGCGAGGGCCCTCGAGCATCCGCGAGCGCGTCGGGCTAGCTACCCCGCGGCGACCATCACCTCGATCGCCCGCCGGGCGTGCACGCGCAGCATCGTTCGCCGGTAGGGAGCCTCGTACGGCACGTTCTCCAGCGGCTTGCACTGCTGGTGCACCCGCTCGGCCACGGCCGTCGCCAGCGAGGGGTCGTCGAGCGCCTTGCCCACCACGTCGTCGAGCCGCGTCACCCTTCGGGGCTTGGACCCGAGCACGCCCACGACCACGTGCGCCTCGCTCACGGGCGCGCTCACGTGGTCCTGCTCGAGGTCGAAGCGCAGCGCCACGGACACGAGCGGGAAGTCGATGCTCCCGCGCACCGTCCACTTGGCGTAGTGGCTGCGCCGAGGGCCACGGGGCAGCGGGACCACCAGCTCGGTGGTCAGCTCGTCGTCCAGGCGGGTCGTGTGCCGCACCCCGTCGGCGAGGTAGTAGTCCTCGAGCGGGAGCTCTCGACGCCCCTGCGAGCCCACGAGCACGATGCTCGCGCCCAGCGAGATCAACACCGGCACGCAATCGCTGCTCATGGCAGCGACGCAATTGCGGCCGCCGGGTACCACGTGACACACGCTGCCCTCGCTCTTGATGCACCCACCGCCCAGCGCCTCGCGCCAGAACGCGGTCTGGTTGACGTAGCGGCAGCGGGTGTCGAGGTTCACGTTGCCGCCCAGCGTGCCCATGTTGCGAATGAGCGGGCTGGCCACCACGCCGGCGGCCCTGGCGAGGCTGGGGAAGCGCTCGCGCACCTGGGCATGCTCGGAGATCGCGGTCAGCGTGACGCGGGCGCCGATGCGCATCACTCCCGCCGCCTCGTCGACCACCACGTCGCCGAGCTCCCGTACCCGGCTGAGGCTCACGAGCACCGGGGGTTGCTCGAGGCGGTGCTTGATGTTCGGGAGCAGGTCGGTGCCCCCCGCGACGAGGCGCGCGCCCGGGGTACGCAGCGCCTGCACCACCTCGTCGATGGTGCGGGGGGTCTGCACCGAGAACCGTGGCATGCGAAGCATCAGGCCGTCCTCCGTGCCGAGTCCCGGCCAACGACGCCAAGGCCCCCCTTGTGGGGCGGCAGCTCACCCGCACGCTCGCGAGCGCGGCGCTGCTCGATCGCGGCCAGCACGCGGGGCGGCGTGAACGGCAGCTCGTCCATGCGCACGCCGACCGCGTCGTGGATGGCGTTGGCGATCGCCGGAATCGACGGGTGCAGCGGCCCCTCGCCGGCTTCCTTGGCCCCGTAGGGCCCCTGCGCATCGGGGGCCTCGACGATGAGCGCACGAAGCTGCGGTGTGTCGAGGAAGGTGGGGATCCGGTAGTCCAGCAGGCTCGGCCCGGGGTGCACGCCGCGGTGGGCCGGATCGACGACGTGCTGTTCCATGATCGCCTCGCCAAAGCCCATGTAGGCCGACCCTTCCATCTGCCCCTCGACGATCCGGCGCGACAGCGCGCGGCCGCAATCGTGAGCGACCCAGATCGTCTTGACGTCGACCACTCCGGTCTCGTCGTCGACCTCGACCTCGGCCACGTGGGCGGTGAAGCTATAGGCGGGCGACGCTCCGATGGTGCCCCCGCGATAGTCGCCGTGGCGATCCTTGGGCGTGGTGTACGAGCCCACCGCTCCCAGCAGGCCATGATCGGCCTCGGCCCACTCGAACGCCTGCGCCAGCTCGACGTGGCGATCGGGGTCCTCGATGTCGATCGCCTTGCGCTGCACCAGCGTCACGCGCCGCGCGGGAACCTCCCAGCGTCGCGCCACCGCCCCGCAGACCTGCTTGCGCAGCTGTTGTGCGGCCTGCATGCAGGCGTTGCCCACCATCAGCGTGATGCGCGAGCTGTAGGCGCCCAGGTCCACCGGGCACAGGTCGGTGTCGGCCGAGAGCACGCGGATGTCCTCGAGCGGCAGGCCGAGCTCCTCGCCCACGATGACCGCGAGCATGGTGTTGGACCCCTGCCCGATGTCGTTGGCGCCCGAGAACACGCGCGCCCGCCCGCTGCGATCGAGACACACCTGGACCGCGGCCTGCGGCATCTCGTTGGGGTAGATCGGATAGTTGGTGCCCGAGATGTACGTGCTGCCCGCCACGCCCAGCCCTCGCCCGTAGGGGAGCGCGGGCCGTCGCTCGGCCCAGCCGCTGCTCTGCTCGACCCTTCGCAGGCACTCGAGGAACCCGTTGGAGCCGATCGCGAACTCGTTGACCGTCTTGCCGCCGGCGCCCATGTCGTTGCGCCGCCGCAGCTCGATGGGATCGAGGCCGAGGGCCTGCGCGGCCTTGTCGAGCTGGACCTCGATGGCGAAGCGAGGCTGGACGCTGCCGTGCCCGCGCTTGGGGCCGCACGCCGGCTTGTTGGTGTAGGCCCGCCGCGAGTGGAAGCGATACGCGCCGAACTCGTAGGGCGAGCACAAGAGCTGCCCCGAGTAGTAGGTGGTGACCAGGCCAAAGCTCGAGTAGGCGCCACCGTCGAGCACGGTCTTGGCGTCGACCGCCTTGATCCGGCCGTCGCGATCGACCCCGAGCCGATGCTTCATGCGCATGGGGTGACGGCCGCGGTGGCTGTAGAACACCTCCTCGCGCGTGTAGAGGATCTTCACCGGACGCCCGGTCTTCAGCGCGAGCTTGGCCACGCAGAACTCGAGGTCGAACGGCTCGCTCTTGCCCCCGAACGCCCCGCCCAGCGGGGGCTGGATCACCCGGATGCGGTGGGCGGGCCGCTCGAGCACCTTGGCCAGCTCGCGGTGCAGGTAGTGCGAGACCTGGGTGGCCGACCACACCGTCAGCAGGCCCTCCTCGCCTCCCGCCCCGCCGCGCTCCACGTAGGCCACCGCGCAGTGGGGCTCGATCGCGGCGTGGGTGGTGCCCTCGAAGAAGTACTCGCCCTCGATCACGAGGTCGGCGCTCGCGAGCCCGGCGTCGACGTCACCGAACTCGAGCAGGACCTCCTTGCTGAGGTTGCCCTTGCGCGCATAGGGGTTGATCTGGACGTCGGCCGCCAGCGCCTGCTCGGGGTCGAAGAACGCGGGCAGCAGCTCGTAGACCACGTCGATGGCGTCGAGCGCCTCGATCGCGGTGTCCTCGTCGACCGCCGCCACCGCGGCCACGCCGTCGCCCACGTGCAGCACCTTGTCCACGGCCAGCGCGTTCTCGTCGGGCGTCCACGGAATGATGCCGTAGGGGATCGGGAAGTCGCGCCCGGTCACCACGCCGTGGACCCCGGGCATGGCCTCGGCGCGCCGGGTATCGATGGACACGATGCGCGCGTGCGCGTGGGGGCTGCGCTTGATCTTGCCGTGCAGCATGCCCGGCAGCTTGAGGTCGTCGGTGTAGCGAGCGATGCCCCGCATCCGCTCCATGGCGTCGACCTTGCGATGCGAGCGTCCCACCTGCCATGGCTGGCGCCCGGCCTCGTGGGCGGCCGCTTCGATCGGAGCGTCGTCGGGAGCCTCGTCGATCGGGTCGGCGTGGGGCGGATCTTCGCGGGACTGCTCGGCCATCGGGGTCTCCTTCTCCTTCCCTCGCGCTCTCCCTCGCGCCGAGGTCACTGCGCCGCCTGCACCCGGGGGACCGGCGGGGCCTCGGCCTCGGCGCTCTTGGCATCGTCTCCGGCCGCCATGCGCTTGCTCGCGTCGACGACCGCATCGATGATCTTGGTGTAGCCGGTGCAGCGGCACAGGTTGCCGGCCAGCGCCTCCCGCACCTCGGCCGGCGTGACCGGACCCCCCGCCTTGCGCACGAGGGCCTCGGCGCTCATCAGGATCCCGGGGGTACAAAAGCCGCACTGCGCCGCGTCCCAGCGATCGAATGCGTCCTGCAGCGGGTGCACCCCACCGCTCTGCGTGGCGAGCCCCTCCACCGTGGTC
Source organism: Paraliomyxa miuraensis (assembly GCF_026337845.1). Lineage (GTDB taxonomy): Bacteria > Myxococcota_A > Polyangia > Nannocystales > Nannocystaceae > Paraliomyxa > Paraliomyxa miuraensis. The sequence continues at coordinate 26,491 of NZ_JAOVZF010000143.1, forward strand.
ACGTCACGGTCCTCGGCGTGCGCGGCCAGGGTCAGGCACGCCAATTGCGGCACCCCGTCGATCTGCACCGTACAGGCTCCGCAGTCGCCCTTGTCGCACCCCTGCTTGCTCCCGATGAGATCGAGCTGGTAGCGCAGCACCTCGAGCAGGGTGTGGTGCGGCGAAACGGCGACCTGCACGGGCTCTGCGTTGACGCGAAGGCTGAGCAGGAACGCGGGGCCGGGCGCCGACATGGACCAAGAGTGCTACCCCGCCCTCGCGCGACGCAAGGCCCGGCCGCGGGTGGCACGAGCGGCCGAGGCGGCCCAGGGACGTGGCGCGACGGGCGATCGGGCCGCCCCATGGGCGGGCGATGCCAGGACCGAGGGCTCGCCCGTGTGAAAGCTCCGTCGTCGAACGGACCATGCTATGAACGCGGCGTGCGAGCGCGACGGTGGGCCCTGTGCGGCGCAATGCTGCTGGCGACGGGCTGCGTGACCCACCGCGGACCCTGGCGAGTGGAGCACGAGACCGCTTCGGCGCCGGCGCCCGACGGGGTCGAGCTCGTGCTGCTCGCCAACATCGCCCCCGAGGATCGGGGCGCCCGAGCGGTTGCCGATCGAGTCGAGCGGGCGCTCACGGACGAGCGTCCCCGGATCGTGCTGTGGCTGGGCAACGTGCTGGCCGCGCCGATGCCCTCGGCCACCCCGCTGGCGCAGCGTCGAGGCCCGCGATGCCTCGACGACGAGCCCTGGGCCGCCCCCGCTGCCTCCACGCTCGCCAGGGCGGTGGGCACGTCCCCGAGCTTCGCCGTCGGCGGCGCGCTCGACCATCGGTGCGGCGCGCGTCTCGGGCTCGAGCCCACGGCCAACCACGGCGCACCGTGGCGCGTGCCGGCGCCGCACTACGTGCTGCGCGTGCACGCCGATGGCTCGGTGCACGAGCGGATCACCTGCCGCGACGGGGGCTGCACCTTCGCAGAGACCAAGGGCTCGCCCCCATCGTCACGCGCCCTGGTGGACCTGGTCGTGGTCGATCTCTCGCCGTGGCTCCACCCCTCGGACGACCCCAAGCTGCGCACGAGCGACGAGCTGCAGGTCCAGGCCCTCGATGCCCTGCTCACGGCGGTCGCGGGGGTTCCTCCCGAAGGCGCGCCTCCCCGCTTGCTGGTGAGCAACGTGCCGGTCGAAGCCGGAGGTGAGCACGGGCTGGGTGCGCTGTGGCCCGAGGCGACGTTCCACGCGCTCCCGCATCAGCTCCAGCGGCTGCTCGTCGACGGGCACTTCGCGGGCGTGCTCTCGGGCCACGATCGCTCGCTGCAGGCCACCGACGACCTCTCCGACGCGATCAAGCGCGCCGATCGGGCATGGCTCACCGCGCCGGTGTTCCAGGTGGTCGCCGGTGCGGTGAGCAAGCCCAACCGACGGCCCGCGATGGCGCTCCGCCCCCGGCGAGTGCGCCACAGCCAGGCCTACGTCCCTCCCGTGTGGAGCGACCACCCGGGCTTTGCCACCGTTCGCCTCTCGCACGAGCGCGCCGAGGTCGTCCTGCATGCGCGTCGCGGACGTCACTGGGAGCGCGCATCGATGGTGGTGCCGCTGCGCCCCCCGCCCCACCCCGCGCGCACGCCGTCGCCCCACATGGCACCGTGCCGCGACTGCCCGCCGATTCCCGCCAGCGAGCGCTGATCGTCCCGGGTCTCACGAGAGCCGCGCGCGATAGGCACCCGGAGGGACCCCCGTCCAGCGCTTGAAGGCGCGGTAGAAGGTGGCGGGCTCGGAGTAGCCGAGCACCACCGCCACCTCGCCGATCGTCAGCCGGTCGTCGTCGAGGTACTCGAGCGACAGCCGCTGGCGGGTCTCGTCGAGCAGCGCGTCGTAGCTCAGCTCGGCCGCACGCAAGGTCCGCTGCAGCGTGCGGGTGCTGGTGCCCATGCGCTTGGCGGCACCGACGAGGGTGGGATGACGACCGTGGCGGAGCGCCTCGGCGATGTACTCGCGCACGGCGTCCAGGCGCTCGCCACGCCGGGGAAGCCGGCGGAGCAGCGCGGTGGCGCGGGCGCGCAGATGGGCGTCCAGGCCCGAGGCGGGCGCGCGTACGGGGGCGCTCCACCAGGCGCGGTCGAGCTCCAGCCGGACGTGCGGCGCGTCGAATCGCGGGCGAACGCCGAACGTGGCCCGATACCGCTGCGGGCTGGTCAGCGGCGCGTGCGGCAGCTCCACGCACAGGGCATCGACGGGCCCCTGCACCAGCATGCGCAGCAGCTTCATCCAGTAGGCGAGCCCGGCGACGATCATGTGCGGCAGCTCCATCGCGATGGGCAGGGGTGGGTGCTCGATCACGAGCTTGCGGGGCTCCAGCCTCGTCACCTCGAACGGCACGTCGAGGAGCAGGCGCTGGAACCGGTTCTGCTGCCTCACCGCCTCCTCGACGGTGGCGCTGTGGGTCATGAGCATGCCGAGCACGCCGAGGTGATCGAGCTCGAAGTCGTCGGCGAAGGTCAGGCCGAAATCGCCCGGGACCCCCTGCTCGTGCACGTGCCGCCAGACGCTCCAGTGCACCGCAAAGGGCACGCGCGCGTCCGGGTTCGGAGCCACCGGGGAGCGCCACCCCACCCGCTGCAGCAGGCCTCGCAGCGAAACGCCGTTCGATGCCGCATGCTGGATCAAGCGAGCGGTGACCGCAGCGGCAACCGTGCCATCCGTGGGGATCTCTGCCCGGGTGGGAACCATCGTCCGTGGCATCGCTCATCGCGTCGTGGCGGCACCCAGCGTAGCAAACCCGGTCGCGACGATCCGGCCACGGCCCTCGTCGCGGGGCGCAGGGGGTCCGCGAGCACCGTTCCGCGATTTGGCGCCTCCGGCCAATGCCATCGCGACCCCGGCGTTCTACGACTGCCGAGTCGTTCCTCGGCCTCGAACGCGAGGACGACGACTCGCCAGACGGACGGAAGCAAGCACATGAAGCACATCAAGGACATCGAGGACGAGAAGTGCAAGACGCACGGCAACGCGGCGATCCCCCTGATGGGACTGCACCACAGCGCCAATCGCTGTCGCGATGCCGAGCAGACGCGCGCCTTCTACGAGGACTTCCTGGGCCTGCCCCTGTCGTGCTCGTTGCGGCGCAACCGGACGGAGACCGGCGTGGAGACCCCTCTCATCCACATCTTCTTCGCGATGCGCGACGGCTCGTACCTCGCGTTCTTCGAGCTCCCGAAGGTCGAGTTCGAGTTCGAGGACCAAGATCCGTCGGATCTGCACATCGCGCTCGAGGTCGACGACGCGACGCAGAAGGCCATGGTCGAGAAGGGCAAGGCCCGGGGCTACGAGCCCTACGGGCCGGCCGAGCTCGAGAGCCTGCGCTCGATCTACTTCCGCGATCCCAACGGCTACATCGTCGAGCTCACCACCAAGCTCGACGACCACGACGAGGTCATGGATCCCGAGAAGAACGACGCCCGCGGGATCCTCGACCGCTGGCAGGCCGAGAAGGCCTCGTTCTGAGCGGTCCGGCCGAGCGCGTGGGCGCGAGCCTCCGTGGACGCCATCGTCGCGTTCGGCTACCGTCGCACGATGAACGACGCGGAGGCGCTCCAGGAGCTCTTGATGGCCTTGCGCCGCGCGTTCGTTCCGCTGCCCGACACCCGCGTCATCGAGCGCCCGGGCTGGATGCAGCTGGTCACGCCGTCGCTGCGCGACGGCGGCATGAACGAGGTGTGCCTGGCCGTGCTCGACCCCGACGAGGCCGACGCGGTCATCGACGCGACCCTCGCCGAGTACCGGGACCTGGGCATTCGGTTTCGTTGGAACGTGGGGCCCGACTCGGCGCCCTCGGACCTGGTCGCCCGACTGCTGGCGCGTGGCCTGAGGGCCGAGACGACCATCGGTCTGGCCGGCGCCACCGCGGGCCTCACCACTGCGCCGCCCGCTGGGGTGACCGTCGAGCCCGTCGACGAGACCAACGTCGAGGTCTTCACCGACGTGATGGCTCGCGGGTGGGACATGGATCCGACGCCGCTCTTGGCATTCCACCAGCGCATCCTCGACACGGCGCGCGAGCGCGTCCCCATGCACCTCGCCCGCCTCGACGGCCGGCCTGCGGGCACCGCGGCGGGCGCCATGTTCCAGCGCTCGGCCTACCTGATGGGCGCGGTCGTGCTCCCCGAGGCTCGCGGCCGCGGCCTCTATCGTGCGCTCGTCGCCGCGCGTGCCGAGCTGGCCGTCGCGCGGGGCATCCGGCTGCTCACCACGCACGCACGCTCGACCACCTCGGCCCCGATCCTGATGCGCCTGGGTTTCTCCGAGGTCTGCCGCTTCACCGTGCTCACGGAGCCACCGCCACCGAGCCAACCGTAGCGGCTCATGACCGAGGTCGGCCACGGAAGTCAGGTGAGGGCCGGCGGCTTCTTCGGTAGGACCGTGGCGTCAGCGCCCATCCAACCCACATCGTCGTTCACGAAGCCTGGCCCATGGTCCTTCGAGTCTCAGTCACGTCGTGGTGGGAGCTCTTTTCTAGCCCCCGCAGTCGTCCTCGGGCATCGCGGCGATCCACTCGGAGACGAGCCGCACGCCGAAGTCGTCGGCGAGCAGGCTGGGCAGCTCCGGCATCTTGATCTCCGGATCGGTGCTCGCCATGCGATGCACCACGATGCTCTGCTCGGGATGCCCCGGCAGGATGTCGAAGGCATGACCACCAGTCCCGGGCCCCGCCGCCGCCGGCACCTTGCACACGCCAAACTGGGCGGGGTCGGTCTCCCACCAGTAGAACTTCAGGCCGCTCGAGCCACCGCCGCCACCAGGACGATGACAGTGGCTACAGTTGCCGTGGAGATAGGCCCGCGCCCTCGCCTCGAGCGGGGCATCCCCGGCCGGATCGGGGTAGGCCTCGAGCGTCGCCGGATCGGGCAGCCCGTCGATGGCCCCCTGGTCGGCGAGCCACTGTAGCTGCGACACCCGCTGGCCATCGCGCTCGACCTCGACGTTCATCTGCGCGGTGGTGAGCCCGAGCACCCGCAGCACGTCGTCGCGCTCGTGGCAGCTGCCGCAGGTGTTCTCGTCCGGGATGATGTAGATCTGCTCGGCGGGCTCACCCGCCTCGTCGGTGTACTGGATCCGCACGTCGGCGCCGGCCTTGAGCCGCGTGGCCTCCGTCTGCTCGTCGTTCCAGCGGTAGATGTACGAGTGCCAGCGATCCTCCTCGTGGACCAGCAGCCGCGTCTCGATCGTCAGCAGATCGGTCTCGGGTCCGTCGGTCCCCGATTGACTGTGATCGAGATCCACGAAGAAGCTCTTGATGATCACGGTGCCCACCGGCAGCAGCCACTCGTCGCGCTCGGTGAGCTGCAGCGTCTGCCCCTCCGGCAGGACGATGTAGCGCCCCTTGTGGGCGGCATCGGCCCACAGCGGCGCAGCCACGGTGTAGGGCAGCACGCCGGGCGCCGGCTCTGCGTCGACCATCTCGCCCACGAAGAAGCCGTACTCCGACAGCGTCTCGTAGGGCAGCTGGTCGAGGTCGACGACGGGGCGTGGAGCCTCCTCCGGCGGCGGCGCGGGCTCGGTGCACCCCGAGACCAACGCCACCGCCCCCAGCCCGACCACGACGAGCGTCCGCGTGCGCATGACCCGACTCCTCGCGACGCTAGAAGTCACGAGGCAGGGGCTCGTGCATGCAGGTGTAGTTGTCGGTCACGGTCTCGAACATGCTGGTCCCGCACACGTCCGCGGCCACGAAGCGGATGTCGCCGTTGTCGGACACGCAGTTGTCCAGGCTGCCGTCGGCGTTGTCCTTGGCGGCATCGATGCAGCCGTCGAGCACGATGTCGGGACCGGGCGTCATGGCCTGGGCGAGCAGCAGCACCAGGTCGTCGGGGTCGTTGCCGTTGTCCGCGAACATGTTGTCGTGGATCCAGTTGCCCTCGGCGTAGATGTCGAACTCGGGATCCATCGGCGGGGGGAACAGCGCCTCGATGTAGGCGATGACCACGGCGCCCATGCTGTCGTTGCCGCGCACCTCGTTGTCGGCCACCTCGTTGTGATCGGCCGCGAGGATGATGATCCCCACCCCCGGGGGCAGCACGGCCACCGCGGTGCCGGGCTCGCCGAAGTTGGGCACGTTGTTGCTCTCGACGAGGTTGCCGTAGATGTTGGTGCGCACGCCGTTCTTGATGTCGAGCCCGGGCAGGTTGAACACCAGGATGCCGGCCGTGTTGTCGTGCGCCCAGTTGTTGCGCACGATCGCATCGGTCGAGTTCTCGATCTCGATGCCGGCCACGTTGCCGCGCACCTCGTTGTCCTCGACCAGGATCTGGCTGCTCTGGCCCACGTAGACGCCCGCGTCGCGCGAGCCCTGGACCAGGCAGCCGCGAGCGGTCACGCCGGTGCTCTGCACCGGATAGAGCCCATAGGCCCCGTTGTCCATCGACTCGGGCTCGGGCCAGATCACGTGCACGCCGTCGAACGTGATGTTCTCGACGTTGTCGGCCCGAATGCCGTCGCCCGGCGTGTCCAACAATTGCAGCGCGGCGATCGTGACGTCGTTGCCGGTGACCAGCATCCCGTTGCCCCCGCTGATCTGCCCCGAGAAGTCCAGGATGGTCATGTCACCGCCCTCCCCCCGCACGGTCACGCCATCGGCGTCGAGGGTGAGCTGACGGGTGAAGGTGAAGGTCCCCGGCCCCAGACACAGGGTCTGACCGGTCATCACGTCGATGAGCGCCTCCTGAACGGCGGTCTGGTCGTCGTCGCTGGGCTCGACGTAGAGGTCGCAGCCCTCGGGGAGGTTGGCGGTCCCGGTGGTGGTGTCTCCTCCCGAGGAGGTGCCATCGCCCTCGGCCCCGGTCTCACCCGAGCCGGTCTCGCCCCCATCGTCCCCGCACGCGGGCGCCGTCGCCAGCATCCCGCTCAGTACCCACGCCCAACGCTGCCACCCGCTGCTTCGTGCCATGCCCACTCTCCTGGTTGGCCGATCGGTTGATGATCGCCGCCGCCACACTACTCCCGAAATCGCTCACCACGTGCAGCGCCCAAGGGTCGCCTCCGCGGCATTCCTCACGCATTGCGTGTAATGCAGCGCACTCTACGCCGCACCTCGGTGGGGAACGGCGGGGAAGGTCGAGCGCGTCAGCTCGCGCCGCTGCGCAGGACCACGGCGGGCACGGTCTTGAGGATGATCTTGATGTCGAGCCACAGCGACCAGTTGTCGATGTAGTCGAGATCCATCTTCATCCACTCGTCGAAGTCGATCTGGTTGCGACCCGAGACCTGCCACATGCCGGTCAGACCGGGCTTGACCGAGAGCCGACGGCGCTGCCAGGGCTCGTACTGGTCGACCTCGGAGGGCAGCGGCGGCCGAGGCCCGACCAGGCTCATGTCCCCCCACAGGATGTTGAGCAGCTGCGGCAGCTCGTCGATGGAGGTCTTGCGGATGAAGCGCCCGACCGCGGTGATGCGAGGGTCTCGCTTGATCTTGAAGACCGGGCCGTCCATCTCGTTGAGGTGCATCAGCTCCGCCTTGCGCTTCTCGGCGTCCATCACCATCGAGCGGAACTTGAGCATGGTGAACTTGCGACCGTTGCGACCGGCTCGCACCTGCCGAAACAGCACGGGGCCCGGATCGGTGATGCGAATCGCAGCGGCGGTGATCAGCATCACCGGCCCGGTGAGGATGATGCCGATGAGCGCCCCGGTGAAGTCGAGGATCCGCTTGGCCGCCAGCCTCGCCTCGCTGGTGGGCGTGCGGCGAAGGTTCAGCAGCGGGAAGTCGAAGCCCGAGACGTTGGCGATCTGCATGGTGCCCTTGGAGGGCACGGTGGGCGGAAGGTGGACCAGCACGTCGACGCCGCGGACCTCGCACGAGGCCATCGCATCACGCATGATCTCGGGGTGCCGGCCGGCCACGGCGAACACCACCTCGTCGACCGGCTGGCGATCGAGCAGCGAGGCCAGGCTGCCCACGTAGCCGAGGTTGGGGCGCGCCTTGGAGTGCCCCTGCTCGCCGGGCATGCTCACGTAGCCGAGGATCTGGATGTTGAACGGTGATTGCTCCTGCAGCGTGCTGGCAAACGCCACGCCGCGCTCGTTGGCCCCCACGATCACCACGCGATGGCCATCCTCGCTGCGGCGCCGGACGAGCTTGACGGTCTCCATCACCGCCACGCGGCCGAGCATCAGCGCCCCGAGCTGGGCGGTGGCGAACATGGCGACGAGGCTGCGAGAGATGAAGTCGAGGCGGAACAGGAACTGGGCCACGACGAGCAGGGCGAGCCCCACCACCACGGCCCGGGCGTAGCGCACCGCCATCACCCGGTAGGAGCGGCGAAAGTCGTTGGCGTTGGTCCAGTAGAGCGCAAGCGCCCACAGCGGCAGCAGCCCCAGCAGCAGCAGGTAGTACGGATCGGAATCGCCGAGGGGACTGACGTCGAGCGAGGGGATCGAGGACAGCAGCTCGGCCACCCAGCTCGTGCGACCGTCGGGCCCCACCTCTCCGATCCTCTGGCGCACGAGCAGCGTCGCGACGAACGCACCCGCCGAGACGAGCACGTCGAGGACGATCAGGGCCTGCCGCAAGAAGACCGACTTTTGGCGCCACATCGCGAAGAACTCGGCAAGGGCCTTGCGCGGCACGAAGGCCGCGAGGGGGCCCAATGGTGGCACTCACCGAAGGGGCGGCCAAGAGCACCCGGGGGCACCATGACGTGTGCCAGCGCGCTGCGACGATCCGTGCATGGCGATCCCGCCCTGCGCCCCAGCCCGGCCCGACCCGGGGCCAGGCCGGGCACGCCGGCCCATGCGCGGACGCGCCGGGCGTGGCGAGGGTGCGTGCGCCCGTGCGCCCGGGCCTGTGTCGTCGCATGTTGCGCATTTGACGACACCGCGACACGTGCTGATGTGCTACTCAAGGGCGGGTCGCTCTGGTTCATGGACACTGGACGCACAGGCAAGACCATGGGGCCAGGGGCGGTCGCCTCCGGCGGTGGCCTGGACCAGATGCTCGACGCGGTGATCGTGGCGGCACCCGATCCGACGGCCTCCCACGCGTTCCTGCTGGTGCTGTCGGGCTCCGATCCCGGGCGCCTCCACGTGATCGACCGCCCCGAGATGGTCATCGGGCGCTCGCGCTACGCCGACATCCACATCAGCGAGCGCGCGCTGTCCCAGCAGCACTGCAAGCTCACGCGGCACGGTGATCACCACCGCCTGTTCGATCTCGGCTCGACCAACGGCACCTTCGTCAACGACGTTCGGGTGCAGCAGGCGGACCTCAAGCCGGGCGATGTGATCCGGACCGGCGAGACGGTGTTCACGTACATGTCCGGGAACCAGGTGGCGCCGCCCGCCCCGACCGAGGCCGCCACCTCGCGGTACGCGGGTCCGGCCCCCGCCGACGTGCCCTCGGTGACCAGCCAGGCCCTCGTCCGCCAGCGACCCGTGGCTCCGCCCCCATCGACCACCGCGCTCGTCCGCCGCGCGCCGCAGCCCCTCATCACCGTGGCCGAGGGCGGCTACGCGGGGGCCCCCCAGGTGCTCGAGGTGCCGATGCCCGGTCCGGCGGCCGGCAACGAGCCGGACATGCTGGCCCGGATCCTGTGGGCCATCGGCTTCCTGCGCCGCTACTGGCTATCGATCACGCTGCTGACGATCCTGGGCGGGGCCCTGGGCGTGGGCAGCTACAAGCTCGTCAAGCCGCCCGCCCGCGCCGAGTTCGAGATCAGCCTCATCCCCGACGCCAGCGACAACCCCGCCGAGCGGATGATGCGGACCAACTTCGAGTTCTTCCGCTCGGCCCAGAACAACTTCAAGCGGCCCGGCCTCATCCACGACACCCTCAAGCAGCTCGGCGAGACCGACGTGACCCCCGACCGCATCCGCTGGGTGCAGACCACGCTCGAGTTCAACAAGGTCGGCGAGTACACCTACCAGGGGGCTTTCTCGTCCGCCACGCCCGAGGAGGCGATCGCGTTCCTCGACGTGCACCTCGAGCTCTACAAGGACTACGAGCTCGACAAGGCGCTCAAGGTGCTGCTCGCCGAGGTGGAGACGCTGCAGACGCAGCTCACCCAGGCCGAGGAGCAGCTGGGCAGCACCAACCAGGCGATCCTGGCGTTCAAGCAAGAGCACAGCGAGGGGCTGCCCGAGAAAAGCTCGTTCCTCCTGCAGCGCGTGCTGGAGCTGTCGGTGGAGCGCAGCCGGGCGCTGGGCGACGTGACCCGCAGCACCGCCGAGGCCCAGGTGGCCCGCAAGGCGCTCAAGAGCACCGACCCCGAGCTCGAGGTCCGCGTGGAGGAGTCGCGCCCCTACGCCGCCAACATCGCCCGGGTCGACGCCGAGCTGGCCCAGGCGCGATCGGAGGGCAAGGGGCCCGAGCACCCCGACGTCAAGCGTCTCGAGGAGGAGAAGCGCACGCTCGAGGCCCTGCGCGACAAGGTGCTGCAAGAGGGCACGACCAAGGTCATCAAGTCCAAGCACCCGGCCTACAAGTCGGCGCGGATCCAGGCCGACGAGGCCGAGGCGGCCCAGCGGGTCGCGCAGGCGGAGCTGTCTCGCATCACCAAGGAGCTCGAGGAGATGGAGGGCATGGTCGACAAGCTGCCCCGCCTCCAGAGCGAGTACGCCGACCTGACCCGCAAGCAGGAGGCGATCCAGAAGTCGTACGACGAGCTGTTCCAGCAGCTCAACGCCAGCCGCATCCGCCTGGACCTCGAGCGCGCCCAGGAGTCGGCCCGCTACGAGATCATCACCCCACCCAACGTCAAGCCGGTCTCGCGGCTCAAGGTGCTGATCAAGCGCGGCGCGATCGGGGTGATCATGGGCATGATGCTGGGGATCGGGCTGGGCGTGCTGCGAGAGCTGCGGCGATACCTGGCCGTTCGCCTGGCGGCGGTACGCCGCTAGAGCGAGCCTCGCTCGTGCGCCGCTCGTCGCCGTCGCGACGCCGCGGTCAGCCCGGGCTGCGCGCGGTGGTGTAGTCGAGCCGGAACGCCACGTACAGCCAGAATTCGGTCTGGGGAAAGCGACCATTGGGAGCGGTCGTGCCCAGGTGCGGCCCACGAGCGGTGAGCATGGTGCCCGCCTCGAGCATGCGGTGGCGATCGAGCTGGTAGGTCACCGGCGTGCGGATGGTGAGGGTGATCCTCGCCGACGCGGCGTTGGCCGCCTCGGTCTCGTCCGCCGGGGTCGCCGGCAACGGGGGCGTGTAGAAGCTGGCCGAGAGGCCCGCGGTGAGATCGGGCGGGATCTCGAACTCGATCGAGGCCCCGCCGCCGCCGAGCGGCAGGACCGAGCCCTGCACCGGATCGAAGTAGGCCTGGGTGCCCACGTTGACGTCGCCGACGAGCCGCAGCCGCGCGCGCTCGAGCAGGCGTCCCGTCAGCAGGTAGTCGCCGAGCGGGAGCACGGGGGTGCCGCCGTCGCTCTGGCCCGTGAGCTGGACCGTGAAGAACGCCCCGCCGGTCAGCTCGCTGTCGAGGCGCGGGCGCAGCCGCCGTCGCCATGCCGTCGTGGCCGAGGCATAGGCCTGCGCTCCGTTGGCGAAGGCCGCGTAGCCCGAGAGCCCCGTCGAGGTGAGGGTGTCGATCCGCGACACGACCCACGCGTGGGCCAGCGACAGATCGGCCGAGGTCTGATCGAAGACCAGCGCCGCCCCGGACGAGGTCGACACGTCCGACAGCAAGCGCTGCACCGTGGCCGACGGCTGCACCGTGAGCGACTGCAGCCGGGTGAGCCGCCGGGTGAGCCCCACCGAGGCCGAGACCCCACCGGTCCAGATCACGGGCTGATCGAGCAGCGTCCCCTGCTGGCCGCTGCTGCCCACGGCGCCGGCATCGGGGGTCTGATCGCTGCCGAGCTGGGCCGACTGCTGGCTGTAGTCGCTCTGCGTCAGGTTGCCGCCCGCCGTCCCGCTCCAGCTCCAGCGCCGGTTCAGATCGCCGCCGTAGCGAACCCGGAGCTGATGGAGCTGCAGCGGCGCCCTGCAGTCCACGAGCGCGCAGTAGCGCTGGGAGAACCGCATGTAGACCTGCGGGGTGTACTCGATCGACAGCTCCCGCCCCCGCACTCGGTCCTGGTAGATGAACCTCGCGACCGGCGAGATGCTCAGCCGCAACGCCGGCTCGGACACCTCGCCGGGCACCGGCGGCGCCGAGCCGCCGCGCAGCTCGAAGGCCGCGCCGCCGCTCCAGTCGACGTTCTTGGCCCACGGATCCACCATGAGCAGCAGGCCCGGCAGGCCTCGAGCCAGCAGGGCGGCGATCAACGAATCCCCGCCCTACTGCACCACGACGACGTCGCCGTCGCGGAGCTCGAAGTCGATGCTGCGCTCCACCCCGCCCACGAGATCGTCGTAGCGGAAGCGGATGCGGGTGCGCGCGGGGAACGTGCGCACGACGAAGATCTTGGTGGGGTGCGCGAACTCGGTGAGGCCGCCGGCCCGCGACAGCGTGGTCAGGATCGACTCCCCCTGATCGACCTCGAAGCGGCCGGGCTCGCGGACCTCTCCGACCACCGCGACCACGGGCGTGCGGGGCTTGACCACGGTGACCCGGGCGTTGGGCTCGCGCACGATGCCGTTGAGGCGGCTGTTGAGCTGCTGCGCGGCCTGGGCCGGGGTGAGCCCCTCGACGCGAATGGGTCCGATGAACGGCACCATGATGCTGCCATCGGCGGTGATCGTGAGATCGCCGCCCTTGGCGAGGTCGGCCTCCATGCCCGGCACGGTCAAGCGGATGACGTCGCCCGCGCGCAGCGGCTGGCTCTCGACGGGGATTTCGCTCGGGGGCAGCTCGTTGGCCCACACGAACGGATGCTTGGGTTGGCAGCCGATCCCCGCGAGCACCGCGACGACCAGCAACGGGAGCGTGGATCTCATACGGGGCGTTCCGCGCCCAATGTTCGACTCTCGCGGCCAGCCGCGCAAGGGCCCGGGGCGAGGGACCCTACTCGGCGCGAGGCAGCCCCAGGCTGTGCCGCACGAAGTCTTGCAGCAGCCGCGGCGGATCGGGATCGGGCAGCCGCTGGATCGCGCGCCGCATCCTCCACAGCGAGCGCGAGGTCACCCAGGCCACGTCGGCCAGCAGCAGGCCGGTGCGCCCCTTGGCCTTGAGGAAATAGTAGCGTCGCGAGTCCAGCCAGAACTGGGGAATGCGCTTCTTCTTGTTGGTGATGCCGGTGGCGGCGCCTTCCTCGTGCTCGACCACGGCCTCGTCCACGTACCAGATCTTCCATCCCGCCTCGTGCGCGCGCCGGCACAGGTCGGTCTCCTCGAAGTAGAGGAAGAAGTTCTCGTCGAACAGCCCGACCGTCTCGAACACCTCGCGGCGCAGGAACACGCTGGCGCCCGAGACCCAGTCGACCTCGGCCGTGTGATCGGGCGTGCTGGCCCACACCGAGTGCTTGCGCAGGAGCTTGCTGACGGGCCCGAACCGCAGCCCGCCCTCGATCTCGGACAGGATCGAGGGAAATCGAAACGCCGAGGCGTGGCGGCCCGCCCCGGGGTCGTGGATCCGCGTCCCGGCCACGCCCACCTCGGGGTGCGCGTCGAGGAACTCGATCATCGTGCGCAGCGTGCCCGGCCGCACGCGGGCGTCGGGGTTGTGCAGATACACGCAATCGGGGGGACTTGGCTGGGCCAGGGCCCGGCGGATGGCCACGTTGTTGCCGAACCCGAAGCCTCCGTTGCGACCCGAGGGGACCACGGTGACGCGCTCGCCGAGGCCGCGCGCCGCCACCTCCCGCTCCAGGATCTCCAGGGAGCCATCGCCCGAGTCGTTGTCCACCACGGTCACGGAGGCATCGAGCCCCTCCATGTCGGGCAGCAAGCAGGTGAGCGCCTCGAGGGTGAGGGCCGCGGTGCGGAAGTTGACGATGACGACCAAGAGCTTCATGGCGGATCCCGGGCCCGGAGCCTTGGTACGCCGACCACCGGGGACCACGCAACCCGCTTCGAGTGTTTCCCCCGCGTGGCCCCCAACGGGACGGTGTTCGTCGGGCGGTGGCTCCGTCGGCCGCGCGATCTTGTGATAGCGTCGAGTCTCGGTGAGCGACGACAGCCAGGATCTCGACCGACGCCAGTATCCACGCGTCTCCGCTCCGATGTACTGCCGCCCGGCGCGTCGTCGCCTGCTGCGACGGCGCAAGGTGGTCGATCTGAGCCTCGGCGGCATGCGGGTCTATAGCGACGAGGAGTTCGAGATCGGCACGCGGCTCGAGATCGATCTGCTCACCGCCGATGGCGACGACTTCGTCACCTGTCTCACCGAGGTCACCTGGGTCCGCACGCTCACCGCGGACGCGCCCGCCCCCTTCGACGTGGGCCTGCGCTTCCTCGAGGTTCCCGAGCGCGCGCAGGCGATGATCGAAGGGCTGATCCGCCACGCCCTGGCCCGCGAGCAGGCCTAGCCCCGTCGCCCTTGGAGGGGCTACGAGCCTTCGGTTCTTGGAGGGCTAAGAGCCCTCGGGCAAGCGCGCGACCACGTCGGCGACCATCGACGTCCACGGCGGCATGGGGCCCACGAGCGCCTCGGTGGGACCGAGGTCGAGCACGCTGTACGAGGGTCGTCGGGCCGGGCGGGGGAACTCGGCGCTGGTACAGGGCAACACCCGACAGGTGGGATCGACCCGCTCGATCACGGCCCGCGCCAGCTCGTACCAGGTGCACTCGCCCCCGTCGGTGACGTGCAGGGTGCCGCGGGCGCCTCGTCGCAGCAGGGCGAGCGAGGTGGCGGCGAGGTGCTCGGCGCTGGTGGGGCGACCGCGCTGGTCGTCGACCACCCGCAGCTCCGATCGCTCCTTGCCAAGCCTCGCCATCGTGCGCACGAAGTTGTTGCCCCAGGGCGCGTAGAGCCAGCTGGTGCGCAGGAGCAGGAACCCCGGGTCCGCGCCCCCGTCGCTCCCTCCGAGCGCGGCCTCGATGCGTTCCTCGCCCACCGCCTTGCTGCGGCCGTAGGCATTGAGCGGTGCCCTCGGGTGATCGACCGCATAGGGCGCGGTGGCGTCGCCCTCGAACACGTAGTCGGTGCTGTAGTGGACCAGCACCCGACCAACGTCACGACCGGCATCGCGACAGGCCTCGGCCAGCCAGCCCACGCCGTCGCCGTTGAGCGCGGTGGCCTGGGCCTCGTGCGTCTCCGCCCCGTCCACGTCGGTCCACCCGGTGCAGTTGATCACCGCATCGACCTCGCGAATCGGCAGCGCCGCCACGTGCTCGCGCCGGGTCAGATCGAACGCGGGGTAGGTCCGCGGCTCGATCGCGAGCCCCTCGCGCCGCGCGAGCTGGTCCCATGCACGGCCGAGCATGCCGTCGGCACCCAGGAGGAGGATCCGCGCCGGGTTGGAGGCCATCCCTACTCCCACCTGGGCAGGCGCTCGACGGGGAGCTCGGCCAGGCGCGGGAACCTTGCGTCCTTGGCCGAGAGCTGCGGCTCGGTCACCGGCCACTCGATCGCGAGCTCGGGGTCGTTCCACGCCACCCCGAGCTCGGTCTCGCGGTGATAGAGCTCGGTGCACTTGTAGCTGAACAGCGCGTGCTCGCTGGTCACGCAAAAGCCGTGCGCGAACCCGGGCGGGATGTAGAGCTGGCGGTGGTTGTCGCCCGACAGCACGATCCCCTCCCACTGCCCGAAGGTGGGCGAGCCCACCCGCACGTCGACCGCCACGTCGAAGACCTCGCCGACCATGACCTGCACCAGCTTGCCCTGGCCGTGGGGGTGCTGCAGGTGCAGGCCCCGCAGGATGCCCTTGGACGAGCGCGAGAGGTTGTCCTGCACGTAGGTCTGCGGCAGGCCGGCGTCGCTGAAGCGGCGCAGGCTCCAGGTCTCGAGGAAGAAGCCCCGTGGGTCCTCGAACACGTCGGGCTCGATGAGCAGCACGCCCTTGAGCTTGGTGCGGGTGACCTTCATCGCCGTGCCTCGCGCTGCTCGAGCAGCCCCTGGAGATACTTGCCGTACTCGGTCTTGGACAGGGCCTGCGCCAGGCCGCGCAGCCGCTCGTCGTCGATCCAGCCGCGGCCGTAGGCGATCTCCTCGGGGCACGCGATCATCAGGCCCTGCCGGTGCTCGATGGTCTGGATGAAGGTCGCCGCCTCCAGCAGCGAGTCCGGGTTTCCGGTGTCGAGCCAGGCAAAGCCGCGACCGAGCGTCTCGAGGTGGAGCTGGCCCGCCTCGAGGTAGCGGCGATTGAGATCGGTGATCTCGAGCTCACCACGCGCCGAGGGCTCGAGGGACGCCGCGAGGTCGCACACCTGCGCATCGTAGAAGTAGAGGCCCGTGACCGCATAGTTGCTCTTGGGCCGCTGCGGCTTCTCCTCGATGGAGAGCACCCGCCCCTCCCCGTCGATCTCGGCCACGCCGTAGATCTCGGGGTTCTTCACCCAGTAGCCGAACACGGTGGCCCCGTGCTCGCGCGTGGCGGCCCGTCCCACGATGCCCTGCAGCTCGTTGCCGTAGAAGATGTTGTCGCCCAGCACCAGGGCGCACGGCTCGGTGCCCCCGCCGGCGAACGCACGACCGATGATGAACGCCTGCGCCAGACCGTCGGGGCTGGGCTGGACCGCCCACTCGATCTCGATCCCCCACTGCGACCCATCGCCGAGCAGCAGCTGGAACATCGCCTGCTCGTGCGGGGTGGTGATGATCAGGATCTTGCGAATGCCCGCCAGCATCAGGGTGGTCAGCGGGTAGTAGATCATCGGCTTGTCGTAGATCGGCATGAGCTGCTTGCTCACGCCCCTGGTCAGGGGATGCAGCCGCGTCCCCGAGCCACCTGCCAAGATGATGCCCTTTTCGATCATGTGCGCCTCGTCCTCGTGCCCTAGCCGCGGTTGTCGTAGTTCTTCTCGATCCACTTGCGATACTCGCCGGTCCTCACCTGCTGCACCCAGGTTGGATGGTCGAGGTACCAGCGGATCGTCTTGCGCAGCCCGGTGCTGAACGTCTCGGTGGGCTCCCAGTGGAGCTCGGTGCGGAGCTTGGTCGCATCGATGGCGTAGCGGAGGTCGTGCCCGGGCCGGTCCTTGACGTAGGTGATGAGCCCCTCGAGCTCCCCCCGGGACTTGCCGGTCTGCTCCGCCACCACCGCGCAGATCTCCTTGACCACGTCGATGTTGCGGACCTCGTTGTTGCCCCCGATGTTGTAGGTCTGCCCGTCCTCGCCCTCGTGGACGACCTTCCAGATCGCCTCGCAGTGGTCGATGACGTAGAGCCAGTCGCGCACGTTGAGCCCCTCGCCGTAGACGGGCAGCGGCTTGCCCTCGAGGGCGTTGAGCACCATCAAGGGGATCAGCTTCTCGGGGAATTGCAGCGGTCCGTAGTTGTTGGAGCAGTTGGTGATGCGCGTACGCAGCCCGAAGGTCCGCGCGTAGGCCCGCACCAGGTGATCGCTGGCCGCCTTGCTGGCCGAGTACGGCGAGCTGGGGTCGTAGCGGGTGGTCTCCACGAACATGCCCTCGTCACCGAGCGACCCGTAGACCTCATCGGTGCTGACGTGGTGGAACAGGCCCTGCCCCGGCTCCCAGTGCTTGCGACAGGCCTCGAGCAGGTTGAAGGTGCCCTCGATGTTGCTCTTGATGAAGGCCCGCGGCCCCGAGATGCTGCGATCCACGTGGCTCTCGGCCGCGAAGTGGATCACCAGCTCGGGCTCGTGCTCGGCGAACGCCCGATCGACACCGTCGAAGTCCACGAGGTCGATCACCGCCAGCCGGTAGTTGTCGGCCTTGGCCACCGGCTCGAGGCTCGCCAGGTTGGCCGCGTAGGTGAGCTTGTCGAGGTTGACGAACGTATGCTCGGGGTGCTTGGGGACGAGGTGGTTCAGGAAGTTGGCGCCGATGAATCCGGCGCCACCGGTCACGAGGATCTTCATGGCGGCTCACCCTGCCCCTGGGATCGGAGCGGTAGGGGCCGCCATGGTAGCGGCTGGCGTCCGTCCCGTGGCGTCACCCACCGGGTCTGCACGAGAGTTGTCGCAAGCCCGCATCATGCGCGGGCGGTTCTCGGCCGAATTTCCGCCAAACGCGGTGGATCCAGCGTGCGCGAGCGCGCGAGCGCACCTCGGGTCATGGCGGGTGTCACGAGCCCGCTCGCGCGAAGGCCCGGCTCCGACCAACGTCGGACCCGGGCCTCGCGTCCCATCCATTCCCGTCCCGGCGCCGGCCGGGGCTCCATGCAGAGCTGGCCCGGCGCGTGGTCGGGCGCCGATGTCCTAGCCGTCGGCCGGGGCGTCGCCGCCCTCGGCCGCCTTTGCATCGTCCGGCGCCGCGTCGCCGCCCTCGGCCGGGGCTGCTGCGTCGCCACCGTCGGCCGGGGCCGCATCCCCGCCGTCGGCCGGGGCATCGGCCTTGACGTCGGCCGGGGCGTCGGCCTTCTTCTCGTCGGCCTTGGCGTCGGCCTTCTTCTCCTCGGCCTTCTTGTCGTCCTTCTTCTCTTCCTTCTTGTCGCAGCCCGCGACGCCCATGGAGAGAGCCAGGGCGACCGCCGTGATGATCGTGTTGCGCATGGGGTGAACCTTCACTCGTGGTGTGCTTGGTGGGTGAGTTGGACGAGTCGCCGCTCGGGCTCCTCGATCGGTGTCGGTCACGATCCCTCGCGGCGCTCGCGTAGCGCCTTGGCGATCGTGGTCATGAGGGTCATGGAATCGTACGGCTTGTTGAGGAAGCCGTATACACCGGCCTTGCGCAGCGAGGACTCGCGCTCGCGGAGCACGTAGCCCGAGGAGATGATGACCTTGATCTCGGGGTCGATCTCCACCAGACGCCGAAACGCCTGTTCACCGTTCATGTTGGGCATGTCGAGGTCGAGGATGACCAGCTCGACCACGTCGCGGTTCTCGAGGTAGAGCTCGACGGCCTTGGCCCCGTCCTCGGCGGCCAGGACCTTGACCCCGGCGTGCTCGAGCACCCGCCGGGTGGCGTAGCGTACCAGCTCCTCGTCGTCGGCCAAGAGGACCGTCCCCTTGACGGGTGAGTAGTGGTCTTGGGTGATGCGTGGACGCACGACTGGCTTGACCTGGGCTGCGGGCAGGTACACGCGAAACGACGTCCCCTTGTCGCGTTCGCTGTCGACCTCGACGTGCCCCCCGTGGTCGCGCACGATCACCGAGGCGGTGGCGAGCCCGAGGCCCGTCCCCTTGCCACGGGGCTTGGTCGTGAAGAACGGCTCGAAGATGCGGCTGCGGGTCTCGGGATCCATGCCCGTGCCGGTGTCGCGGACCTCGATCACCACGTACTGGCCCGGAGCGAGCAGCGGCGCCCCCTCCTTCTCCTCGACGATCGTCTGCCGCGTGGCCGCGATGGTGAGCGTGCCGCCCTCGGGCATCGCGTCGCCCGCGTTGATGCACAGGTTCATCAGCACCTGGAGCAGCTGCGAGGGATCGCCGATGAGGGTGAGGCCGGTGGGGACCTCGGTGACCAGGGTGATCGAGCGATGCAGGGTGGCTCGCAGGAGCCGCGTGGCATCGCCGATCATGGTGGAGGCATCGGTGGCCTTGTGCTGACGCCGGCTGCTGCGGGCAAAGGCCAGCAGCTGATTGGTGAGGTCGACCGCGCGCCGGGCCGCGGTCTCGACCTCGGTCAGCGACTTGCGGGTCGTCCCCTCGTCGAGCCGATCGAGGCTGAGCAGGTGCGTGATGTTGGCGAGCACCACCCCGAGCAGATTGTTGAAGTCGTGCGCGATGCCGCCGGCGAGCTGGCCGAGCGCCTGGAGCTTCTGGGCCTGGATCCGCTGGTCCTCGAAGCGATCGCGGCTGGCGAACAACAAGATGGTCTGCGAGCCGACCGCGATCTTGTCCCCGAATTGCAGGTTGCTCTCGGTGATGCGCACGCCGTTGACGTAGGTGCCGTTGCGGCTGCCGAGATCCTCGATCTTGTAGCCGTTGTCGATGCGGGCGATGCGACAGTGCGTGCGCGACACGCCGTCGTCGAGGATCTCGATCGGGCTCTGGGGTCCGCGCCCGAGCACCATCTCGTCGCCGAGCAGGAAGCGCCGCCCCATGGCGTGCCCGACGAGCACGATGAGATGCGCCTCCGCACCTCCGCGCTTGTCCCCCGCGCCCTCGGCCATCGGCGATCGACGACGGAGAGTGAGCGTTGCCGGATCGGTGTCGTGGTTGACTGGCACTGGCTGGTCGGATGGTATCGCGGTCCGGGCTCGTCCGCCGAGCCTTCCTGCGCAGCCGACGACCACATTCCCCTTCATGCGCGACCCCGGCGTACCGTCACCTCGGTAGCGCCGTCCCGCGGGGTCTGCGACACTGCCGGTCCCGCTTCGCCGTGACCGATCCCGACGCGCCCAAGCAGCCCGTGGAGGCCAGCGACTCCCCCGGCTCCCCCGGCTCCCCCGGCTCCCCCTCGCCCGAGGGGTGGCTCGCACGAACGCCACCGGCCACTGGCATTCGCTCGACGCTGGAAGAGCCCACGGCTCCACCACCCGAGCCCCCCGCGATCGACTACTACCTGAACCGCGAGCTGACCTGGCTGAACTTTGCCTGGCGGGTCGTGCAGGAGGCCGAGGACCCCCGCAACCCGCTGCTCGAGCGCGTCCGCTTCCTGGCGATCGTGGGGTCCACCCTCGACGAGTTCTTCATGAAGCGGATCGGCGGCCTCAAGTCCCTGGTCGGGGCTGGGATGGGGGAGCTGTCCGTGGACGGGCGCACTCCACGCCAGCAGATCTCCGAGGCCTACGAGGTGATCCGAGGGCTCGAGACCCATGTGCACGAGGTCTTCGAGCAGCTGCAGGGCGAGCTGTCCGACCACGGGATCGGCCTTCGCCGGCACACCGAGCTCGGCGACGCCGAGCGGGCCGAGCTGCGGGACCACTACCTGCGCAACATCTTCCCGCTGGTCACGCCGCAGTCGATGGACCCGGCGCATCCGTTCCCGTTCATCTCCAACCTCTCGCTGAACCTGCTGGTGACGCTGCGTCACCCCGAGGAGGACCGCGAGGTGATGGCGCGCGTGAAGGTGCCGGTCGGCCAGGGCATCCCCCGGCTGCTCCGGGTGGGCACCAGCGACCGGTTCGTGCCGCTCGAGGAGGTGATGGCCGACAACCTCGATCTGCTGTTCCCCGGCATGACCGTGGTGGGCTTCGACACGTTTCGGGTGACCCGCAACGCCGACACCGAGGGCGACGAGGACCAGGCCGACGACCTGCTCGCCATGATCGAGTCGGAGCTGCGCGAGCGAAAATTCGCGCCCATCGTGCGGGTGGAGCTGCCGCGGGGGGTGCGGCCGGAGCACCGGCGGCTCTTGGCGGTGCAGTTCGAGCTCGAGCCCGACGACGTGTTCGAAAAGCCGGGCCTGCTCGGAG
Source organism: Paraliomyxa miuraensis (assembly GCF_026337845.1). Taxonomy (GTDB): domain Bacteria; phylum Myxococcota_A; class Polyangia; order Nannocystales; family Nannocystaceae; genus Paraliomyxa; species Paraliomyxa miuraensis. Next base: position 47,759 of record NZ_JAOVZF010000143.1, read on the forward strand.
TGTCGGACATGGTCGAGATCTGCGGCGTGGAGCGGCCCGACCTGCGCTGGTCGCCTCACCGTCCGATCGATCACCCGCAGCTTCCGGTGGGTCGCAGCATCTTTCGGGCCATTCGCGACGCGGGCGCGATCCTCCTGCACCACCCCTACGAGTCGTTCCACAGCTCGGTGCAGCGATTCCTGCGCGAGGCGAGCACCGATCGCAAGGTTCGCGCGATCAAGATGACCCTGTACCGCACCTCGGAGGACTCCGAGGTGGCCGATGCCCTGGTCGACGCGGCCCGCAACGGCAAGCAGGTGGCGGTGGTGGTCGAGCTCAAGGCCCGCTTCGACGAGGCGGCCAACATCCGCTGGGCCACCTACCTCGAGGAGGCGGGCATCCACGTCAGCTACGGCGTGGTGGGGCTCAAGACCCACTGCAAGGTGATCCTGGTGGTCCGGCAGGATCGCGACGGGCTTCGACGCTACGCGCACATCGGCACGGGCAACTACCACGCGGGCAACGCCCGGGGGTACACCGACCTGGGCCTTCTGACCTGCGATCAGGCGCTGGGGCACGACCTGGGCGAGCTGTTCAACTATCTCACCACCGGCTATCGACCCAGCCGCAACTACCTCAAGATCCTCAAGGCCCCGACCCGGCTCAAGTCGGCGCTGCTCGAGCGGATCGAGCGCGAGATCGAGTGGCACCGCGCGGAGGGGCACGGGCTCATCCAGATGAAGATGAACGCGCTCGAGGACGCGGACATCACCCGCGCGCTCTACCAGGCATCACGAGCCGGGGTACGGGTCGACCTCATCGTGCGCGACACCTGCCGCGCGCGCCCCGGCTTGCCGGGGCTGTCGGAGACGATGCGGGTGGTGAGCATCGTGGGGCGGTTCCTCGAGCACTCGCGGATCTACTACTTTCGCAACGGCGGCGAAGAAGCAGCCGAGTACTTCATCGGCTCGGCCGATCTCATGAACCGCAACCTCGAGAGCCGGGTGGAGGTGCTGGTGCCGGTGGAGACTCCCGCCCTGCGGGCCGAGCTGCGCGAGGTCCTCGACATCCAGCTCGCCGACACGCGCGCGGGCTGGGAGATGCAGTCGGACGGCAGCTACATCAAGGCCAGGGTCGACGGACCGACGGGCCAGGAGCAGCTCATCGAGCGCGCCGAGCACCGGCTGCGCGAGGCCGCTCAGCACAAGCGCCGGGGCAAGCGGGTCGCTCGGCGGTAGCGCGGGTCGGCCCAGCCCGGGCAGGCCCGGCCCAGCCAGTACGGTCAGCCTTCGGTGGCGAGGCGCTCGGCGAGGCGGGCGACCTTGGGATCGGCGTCGCTGCGCAGGGTGGTCAGCTCGGGCAGGGCCTTGGTGCCCGCGGGATCGATGCGGGACAGCGCCCGCAGGGCGTGCAGGCGCACGGCCGGCGACGAGGCGCCGAGCTGGGCTCGGAGCGCGTCGGTGGCGGACTCGAGCGCGAGGTTGCCCGACGCCCGCGCCGCCTCCTGCTGCACCACCGGGTCGGCATCGGTCAGCGCCGCGATGATCGCCTCGGAGAGCTGCGCCCCGTCGGGGCGGGCGCCGAGCGAGCGCAGGGCCTGCGCGCGCACGCGGGCCGCCGTGTCGGCCACGCCGAGCGCGAGGCCCTCGAGCGCATGGGGAGCCTGGGCCCGCTGCAGCGCCGCGCACAGCACCTCGCGGACCTCGGGTGCGGTCTCGAGCGCCATCAGCTCGGCCGCGGCCGCGCTGAAGTCCCCCCCGGTGCGGGGCAACGCCTCGACGATCGCGGCGCGCACCGCCGTGGACTCGCCCTTCGACAGGAGACGGTAGAGCAGGATCGGCGCCGCATCGGGGTTGCGCACCGCCGGGCCGGTCAAGCGCAAGAGCCCCGCTCGCGTGGGACGGGCCTCCAGGGCCATCACGGCATCGAAGGTGTCGGGCTGCTCGCGACGCAGGCGGTCGACCTGCGCCTCCATCCACGGGCGCCACTCCTTCACCGCCACGGTGGCGGGCTCGGCGGTGGCCGCCGCGGGCGCATCGGCCGAAGATGCTGGCGTCGCGGCCTCGGCCGCCTGCGCGGGGGTGACGGCCTCGGGCGCCGAGCGCAGGTCGGGCCCCTCGAGATCGGGACCCCCCGCACAGCCCACCAGGGCAAGCGCGACGAGAGTGGACAGCAGCGAGACGGTGGGATTTCGCGAAGTGGTCATGATCGTTCCCTGGATCCTCGGCGCCTCGACGCACTAGAGCAGGTGAAGCGCGACTTCCCACCAGTTGGCGATGGGCGTCCGCGTCATGTTGGTTCCGCAGTGCACCTCGCCCAGCCCCAGGTGGTAGACGTCCCAGTCGTCCACGTAGTGGGGAACGAGCGAGTCGGGCAGGTTGGCGGTGAAGGCATCGATGACCGGGTCGCTGCCCTGATCACCGAGGTCGGTGCGGAAGTAGGGATCGGGGACGAACAGGTGGGTCTCCCCGCTGGGAAGGTTGCTCACGATGAGGTTGACCATGCCGGGGATGAGCGCCGCCACCCCGCCGCCGCAGCCTCCGATGGTCTCGAACAGGCTGGGCATGTAGACGATGTCGGATTCCTCGAGCCCGAGTTCGGTCACGAACACCTCGCGGATCACGTCGAGCTCGTCGGCCTGCAGATCGTCGTTGAGGTTGCGCAGCGCGGCGTCGACGAGGAGCTCGCCCACGGTGTCGTAGCCATGGTCGGCGCCGTAGCGCGGCAGGGCCATGTCGGGGGGCAGGCTCTCGAGCAGCGCCCAGGCCGAGGGCACGTCGGCGAGCAGGAGCTTGAAACCCTTGGGGGAGTCGGGATCGGGCACGAACGTGGCGAACTCGTCGACGTGGCCGACGCACAGCCACAGCGTGTCGAGTTCGAACGGCGCCTGGACCTCCTGCGCCACCAGCTGCGCCGCCATGTCGCCGTGGATGCCCAGGTCGCCCTGGCGACCGTAGTAGATCCGGCCCAGCGGGTAGTCGACGCCGTCGACGGTGACCGGCGGGGAGTTCTCGAGGTTGCCGAACGAGTCCCAGCTGGTCACCTGAGCCGGGTTGCCCCACGTGCGCACGTTGACGTCGGGGCCCTCGAGCTCGTTCTCGGCAAAGGGATCGAGCTCGCGATCGCGGATGGAGTCGATGATGGTGTCGGCGCGCTGCCCCTGATCCCCGATGCCGTAGGCGGGCTGGATCTCGTCCTGGATCCACACGTCGTTGCCGTAGCTCGGGCCCGGGACCGGGGTGAAGTGATCGCCGAGCACGTCCTCGTAGACCGCCACCATGTCGGCGTTGGTGCCCCAGCCCGCATTCACGGCCACCACCCACACGTGCTCGGTGGGCTGGAGGTGATGGTTCAGGATGAGCGGCGAGGAGCGCAGCTCGACCGGAGCGGTGGCGACCTCGGCCCCGTCTTCGTCGAGCAGGGTGATGGACAGCCCCGCGAACACGTTGTCGCTGCCGAACTCGACGAGCAGCTCGGCGCCCTCGGGGGAGGGGGTGAACTCGTAGCTCTCGACGATCTGGTTGCCCGAGCCGAGCGCAAACGCGCCCGGGCCGTTCCACACGCGGGCGTTGGCGAGATCGCCCACCATCGACAGGTGCACCGAGTAGCCGTCCGGAACGGGCGGGATCGCGAGGGTGGAGACGTCGTCCTCCCCGTCGAACACCGGCTGGTACCAGTCGTTGGTGCCGTTGGCGTCGTCGTCGTCGGCGTTGATCACCCCGAACACGGGCGGAAACTCCCACTCGATCGGCGGGGGATCGTCGGTGGTGGTGCCGTCGAGCGTCTGCCCCGTGGTGGTGACGGCGGTGGTGGTGTCGTCGTCGGGGGTGCCGGTGTCCGAGCCCCCCTCGGTCATGCCCGACGGCTCGCTGCCGTCGTCGCCACAGGCGACGGCCGGACCGAGGGTGAGCATCACCAGCCACCGCACGCTGAGCTTTGCCATGGGGGGACGGTAGCGGGATCGGGGCGCGAGGGTAAAGCGACCGGGCGGCGCCGAGACCGAAAACGGCGGTAGAGGTCGATGCACCCGGGTGGGAGGCGGCCGTAGGGGATCACGTACGGGGACGGCCCGAGGGATGGTGTCGCCTCGCGTCGCATCATGCCGTAACGTGAGCGGGCACGATGGGGGGGAGATCGAGGATCACCGCAGGTCTCTTGGTGGGCTCGGGGCTCGGGCTCGCGGGGAGCCTTGGCTGCCAGCCCGGCGGCTTCGCCTGCGACTCCGATCTCGCCTGCGAGGGTCTGCCCGACGGGCAGTGCGAGCCGAGCGGCTACTGCAGCGTGCCCGACGAGGAGTGCGACTCGGGTCGCCGCTATTCGCCGCACTCGGGCGGCCTTTCGGGCGTGTGCGTGGGGGCGATCGACACGAGCACCGGGCCCACCACCACGAGCGCCGAGGGGGGCACGAGCACGCAGGACGGCACCACCACCGACCCCGACTCCAGCGCCGATGGCACGAGCACCGGAGACCCGGGTCCACCCCGGGTCGCGTGCGACGGGCTCCTGCTCGTCGACGATCCGTTCGATGCGCTCCCGCTCGACCCCGCGCGGTGGGAGATCTACGAGACCATCGGGCTCGCGCTCGACGTGATGGGCGGCGAGCTGCGGCTGACGGCAACCGACGCCAACAATGCGTACACGGGCATCCAGTCCCAGGTGCCGCTGCCGCCTCGGGGGTTCGGCGGGGCCGAGCTGGTCGCCGTGCCGCCGGTCGACGTGACGGGCGAGGCCTACGTGGTGCTCACCAACGACGTCGCTGAGTACGGCTTTACGATCCACGGGGGCATGCTGCACACGTTCTTCGACCACATCGGCGTGGTCCACCGCATCGTGATTCCGCACGACCCGATGGAGCATCGGTGGCTGCGCCTGCGCTTCGACCAGCGTCGGCCCGGGATCTACTGGGAGGCCTCGCCCGATGGGTTCGACTGGGCGATCCTCGACGAGGAGCACGCGCTCGAGGCCGAGTTCTCGCTGCGCGAGGCGAAGATCGAGCTCGGGGCCGGGGTGTGGGATGGGCCGGTGGACGCGGATCCGCTCGGGAGCTTCGGGCACGCGTTCGTGTGCGAGGAGTGAGCGCCTCCACCGGCCCCACGACGGCCGGAAACATGAGCCAGGATCGCGCCTCGGGGTGGTACGATTTCCCGAGCATCTGGCAGGAAGCGAGTCGGCCCCGATGAGCACAGCGCAGGAAGACGCGACCACGGCCACCATAACCGCGTTCGTCAACGACGCGCTCGTGCGCGACGGAGCACCCGTCGATGCTCGTACGCCGCTGCTCGAGCTCGGCTTGCTCGACTCGCTCGGGCTCGGCAGCCTGCTCGCGTTCATCCGCGAGCGCTTCGGGGTGGCAGTGCCCGACGAGCGCGTGGTGCCGAGCGCCTTCATGAGCGCGCAGAGCATCGCCCGGCTCGTCGACGAGCTCGTCCGAGACGGCGGCTTCGCCTGCATCGAGCCCGCGCCCGGCGGACCGGTCACCACGAGCCACATCACGCCGCGAGCGTTCGCGCTCGCCGACGGCACCGAGATCCACGCGCTCGAGGTCGCGGGCCCCGATCCGCGCTGGCTGCTGCTGCCGGGGCTGGGCGAGGTCGCCAGCTCGTGGAGCGCCGTGCTCACCTCGCTCGCAACGGAGCATGGCGCGCTCGCGATCGACTACGCCGGCTTCGGCCGCTCGAGCGGCCCGCTGCACACCCCTACCCTGCGCGATCACGTGGGCCATGCGCTCGCGGTGATCGAGGCGTGGGCGTCCGACGAGCCGCTGGTGCTGGTGGGATGCTCGGCGGGCTCGATGATCGCCTGCGAGCTCGCGCGCCGCCTGGGCTCGCGCGTGCGCGGCCTCGTCGTCACCGGCTTCGGCCTGCTCGACGATCCCGAGTCGTGGTGGCTCGCGCTGCAGCGGCTGGCCGATGATCCACGCGCATTCCTGGCCGCCGCCTTCGACCGCCCCGTGACGCTGTCCACCGCGGCGCTCGAGGGGTCGCTGTCGCGTCCCGCCTACCGCAGCTTCCTCGGGCCCGACGACCGCGCGCGCTTGCCCGCCCTGTTCGAGGGCCTCCACGTGCCCGTGCTGGTGGTGGGCGGACAGAGCGACGGGATCATTCCCCGCGACGCGTTCGTGCGCGCGAGCGAGGCAATCCCGGGCGCGTGCCTCGAGTGGCTCGCCCGCTGCGGTCACTTCCCCCACGCCGAGCAGGCCGACGAGCTCGTCCACCTGATTCGAGGCTTCCTCTCGGAGGCAGTCGCATGAGCGCGCCATCTTCCGCCGAGGACGTCGACGTCGCCATCGTGGGTGCTGGCCCGGCGGGCTCGTGCCTGGCCACCCTGCTCGCGCGTGCCGGTCGGCGGGTCGCCGTCGTCGAGCGCGCCGACTTCCCGCGCTACCACATCGGCGAGTCGCTCACCGGTGCGTCCACCCCGATCCTCGAGGAGCTCGGGGTCGCCGAGGAGATGGACCGGCGCCAGTTCCCGCCCAAGCGCGGCGTCAAGGTCATCGGGCACGAGGCCCACAACGAGTTCTTCGTGCCGGTGCTCAATCCGACGTGGCAGGTCCGCCGCGAGGAGTTCGACCAGATCCTGCTCGAGCGTGCGCTGCACGAGGGTGCCACCCTCCGCCGCAGCGTCGTCGAGTCGGTGCTCCGCGAAGGCGAGCGCGTGGTGGGGTTGCTCCATCGGCCGGTCCACGGCCACGCGGACGGCCCGGCGCACGAGCTCCGGGCTCGCTTCGTCGCCGACTGCAGCGGCCAGAGCAGCCTACTCGCGCGGCTGGGGGTCGCCAGCAAGCGGGTGGTCGACGACGTGTTCTCGCGCCAGATCGCGCTGTTCACCCAGTACGAAGGTGCGCGCCGCGACCCCGGCGAGATGGGCAACAACACGTTCATCTTCTACGGCACCGAGCTGCACTGGGCGTGGTTCATCCCGCTGTCGCCCACCCTCACCAGCGTGGGGGTGGTGATGCCCGCGGCGAAGGTCGCCGAGCACGGCGGTCCCGAAGCGGCCTTCGAGTGGGGGCGCACGCACATCAACCCCGACCTGGCCAAGCGCTTCAACTTTGCCCGAGAGGTGAGCCCGGTGCGGGCGCTCGCCAACTACTCGTACCACGTCGATCGCTTCTGGGGCGAGGGCTGGTGCTGCGTGGGCGATGCCCACCAGTTCATCGATCCGATCTTCTCGTTCGGGGTGTCGTTCGCGCTCATCGAGGCGCGGGCCGCCAGCGCGGCCATCCTCGACGTGCTCGTGGGGGCCGACGAGGCGACCCGGCTCGGTGAGTACGCCGCGCTGTGCAGCCGCGGGCAAGGCGTGGCGCGCGACCTCATCCGCTACTTCTGGCGCTTCCCCACCTTCTTCGCCTTCCTCGCGCGGGGCGAGTACCGCCGCGACGTGATCCGCCTGCTGGGCAGCGCGTGCCACGACCCCGAGGAGCTCGGGGCGATCAAGGCCATGCGCGCCGCCCTGCGCGAGGCGGGAGTCGAGACGGCCGTGGCCGGGGGCTGACCACATGGACTTCGAGCCGAGCGGCGAGCAGCAGGACTTCCGGGCGCGCGCGGCCGAGTTCGCGCGCACCCGGCTGCAGCCCGGGTTGGCCCAGCGCGACCGCGAGGGCAGCTTTCCGCGGGCGCTGTGGCGAGCGTGCGCCGAGTTCGGCGTGCTCGGCCTGCCGTTCCCCGAGCGCTACGGCGGCTCGGAGCGCGACGTGCTCGTCACCGTGGCCATGATGGAGGGCCTGGGCCACGGCTGCGGCGACAACGGGCTCTTGTTCGGACTCAACGCGCAGATGTGGAGCGTGCAGCACCCCATCGCCCGGTTCGGCACCGACGAGCAACGGGAGCGCTTCTTGCCCGGGCTCATCGCCGGGGAGCTCGTTGGCGCGCACGGCATGACCGAGCCCGGGTCGGGCTCGGATGCCTTCGCGCTCACCGCCCGGGCCGTGCCCTGCGACGGCGGCCACCGCCTCACGGGCACCAAGACCATGGTGACCCACGCCCCCGTGTGCGATCTGGCGGTGGTGTTCGCCACCACCAACCCGGCGCTGGGCATGTGGGGGATCTCGGCCTTCATCGTGGAGCGAGGCATGCCGGGGTTCTCGGTGGGCGGCACCATCGACAAGATGGGCCTGCGCACCTCGCCCATGGGCGAGCTGGTGCTCGAGGATTGCTTCGTGCCCCGCGCGCTGCAGCTCGGGCCCGACGGGGTGGGCGCGCGCGTGTTCGAGAGCTCGATGGGGTGGGAGCGCAGCTGCATCTTGGCCACGCAGCTCGGTGCCATGCAGCGGCAGCTCGAGCGCTCGATCGAGTACGCCAACCAGCGCGAGCAATTCGGGCAGCCCATCGGTGCGTTCCAGTCGGTCTCCAACCGCATCGCCGACATGGCCGTGCGGCTCGAGACCGCGCGCCTGCTGCTCTACAAGGTCGCGTGGCTCAAGCAGCGAGACCGACCCGCGGCCATGGAGGCGGCCATGGTCAAGCTGTGCCTCGGCGAGGCGTTCGTGGCCTCGAGCCTCGACGCCCTGCGGATCCACGGGGGCTACGGCTACGCCACCGAGACCGGGATCGAGCGCGACGTGCGTGATGCCCTGGGCGGCACGCTCTACTCGGGCACCTCCGACATCCAGCGCAACATCATCGCGCGTCACCTGGGGCTGGGGAAGCGATCATGAGCCACGCGCCCCCGGCAACGCTGGCCGCGGCGCTCCGCCGAGCCGCCGTCGCCCACGGCTCGCGACCCGCGGTCCACGACCTGCGGCGCTCGGTCACCTACGCGCAGCTCCACCAGCGCGTGCTCGCGGCCGCGGCGTGCCTGAGCGCGCGCGGCGTTGCGCGAGGCGATCGCGTGGCCGTGCGGATGGACAAGGGCCTGCCCGCCGTGGTGGCGCTCCACGCCATCCATGCCATGGGGGCGGTGTTCGTGCCGCTCGACGTGCGTGCCCCACCGCTGCGGGCCGCTCGCATCCTGGCCGACTGCGGGGTGCGGCACGTGCTGGCCGATCGTGCCGGTCTGCGCCAGCGCGGGGCCATCGACGAGGCTTGCCCCGAGCTCGAGTGGGTGAGCGAGCTGGGCGAGCTGGCCACCACCGAGGCCCCGCCCGGAGCCCAGCCCGAGCTCGAGGAGCCCGGGCCCGACGAGCTGGCGTACATCCTCTACACCTCGGGCACCACCGGTACGCCCAAGGGCATCGTGCACACGCATCGCAGCGCGCTCGCGTTCGCCGGGTGGGCCGCGGAGCACTACGGCCTGCGACCCGACGATCGGGTCAGCAGCCACGCGCCCTTCCACTTCGACCTCAGCACCCTCGACCTCTACTCCACCGTGCTGGCCGGGGCATGCGTGGTGCTGCTGCCGCCTTCGATCCTGAGCTTTCCGTTCGAGCTGGTGCGGGTGGCTCACGAGCAGGCCCTCACGGTGTGGTACTCGGTGCCGCTGGCGCTGACCGAGCTGCTCGAGCGCGGCCAGCTCGAGCAGCGTCCGCTCCCTGCCCTGCGCTGGGTGCTGTTCGCGGGCGAGCCGTTCCCCACCGCCAAGCTGCGTCGGCTCGCCCGGGCGCTGCCCCACGCGCGCCTGTCCAACCTCTACGGGCCCACCGAGACCAACGTGTGCACGTTCCACGACGTCGTCGACATCCCCGACGACGACACGCCGATCCCGATCGGCCGGCCCTGCCCGGGGGCTCGCCTTCGGCTGCGCGACGCCGACGGTCGCGTGCTGCCGCTCGACGCCCTCGAGCCCGCGGCAGGCGAGCTCGAGGGCGAGCTGTTGGTGCACGGTCCCACGCTGATGCGCGGCTACTGGGGCAACCCCGAGGCCGACGCCGCCGCGTTCTGGGTGGCAGACGACGGTACCCGCTACTACCGCACGGGCGACCGCGTGCGCCTCGGTCGTGACGGCGCGCTGTCGTTCCTGGGCCGTCGCGATCGACAGATCAAGCTCCGCGGCCATCGCATCGAGCTCGACGAGATCGAGCACGCCCTGGCCTCGCACCCCGCGGTCGAGGCATGCGCCGCACTGGTGGTCCGGCGGTCGGGCAGCGACGTGCTGCATGCGGCCGTGGTGCCCACCCTCGAGCGCCGCTCCGATCCCGCGCTCGACGTCGAGCTCCATGCCCACATGGCCGCTCGCTTGCCACCGTACACGATGCCCTCGATCGAGTTCCATGCCGCGCTGCCCCGCACCTCGACCGGGAAGATCGATCGCCGAGCCCTCGTGGCGATCGTGAGCGCGCGTCATCGCGATCCCACCCCAGACCCCAGCCAGGAGCCCCCGTGACGCCATCCTCCGATTCCCCGGACCCATTCACGGCTCCGACCTCCACGTTCGATTCCGGTGGGCTCGGCGAGGCCGCCGTGGCCGAGCTCATGCGCTGGTACCACGAGCGCATGTTCACGCCGGCCACGGTCGAGCTCTATCACCTCGCCGATGCCTACACGGCCGAGCGCGCGCGCGAGATCGCCGAGGAGCTCGCGCTGTTCGCTGCGCTCGAGCACCCGCGGCCACTCGACCTCGTGCTCGACGAGCTGGGGATCCTCCCCGGGGCCCGCGCGCTCGTGCGCCGCGTGGTGCAGATCCTCTGCCACGAGGGCATGGGCACGATCGACGGCGAGACGGCTCGCCTCGAGCGACGCGAGCGCCTCTACGAGCTCCACGCGCTGCGCGAGCGCGGGCTCGCGGCCGACCCGGCCATGCTCCCCGCGTTCGAGATGATCGACAAGGTCCGCGAGCACGCCGCCGCGTTCGCTCGCGGGACCATCAGCGGCGCCGAGATGCGCTCGCGGGTGCACGTCGCGTTCTTCCTCGAGTGCCCGCTCGGCACCCAGGGCAGCCGCCTCGGCGGCGAGGTCATGCGTCACGTCGTGCAGACCCGACCCGACGCGCGCTGGTCGGTGCTGGAGCTCGGCGGCGGGACCATGAGCGGGGCCATCGGCACCTTCGAGGGGCTCGCCGAGGCCGGGCTGGTCGATCGCATCGGACGCTTTTGCTTCACCGAGATCAACCCCTTCTTCGTGATGCAGGCCCGCGAGGCTCTGCCCGCGCGCTACCCGGAGGTGGGCGCATTCCAGTGCTCGGTGGTCGACTTCAACGAGCCGTTCCACAAGCTCGAGTCGGAGGGCTTCGACCTGGTCTACGGCGTCAACTGCCTGCAGTGTGCCCGGGACCTGCCGTTCACGCTGTCGGAGATCCGCCGCGTGCTGCGACCGGGCGGGTGGCTGGTGATCCCGCAGTACACCCGCGGTGCCGACGACCAGCCGCTGCCGCTGGTCGACCTCGCGTGCGATCCACTGCCGAGCTACTGGGACGTGCAGCTCATCCCCGGCATGCGCCCGATCCACGGCATGCCCACCGCTGCGAGCTGGGCCGCCACGCTCGATGCAAGCGGCTTCACCGGATTCCAGGCCGTCCCCGAGCGCGCGATCGGGGTCGAGTGCTTCGACGAGCGACACTACTGCGGCGTGATGCTGGCGCGACGGCCCGGCTGATGGCTCGGGCGGCCTCGCGTTGCCGATGAGCCACCCCGGCTCACGAGGCTGCGCCTACTCCAGCGTCCAGGTGGCCAGCTCGACCGACATCCCCACGCCGTTGCCTTCGCCGTCCGAGGATCCCGAGCGCAGCACCAGCGCGCCCAGCGGTCCATCGGCGGTACCGTAGGAGAGCTGCAGGCGTAGCGTGGCGTCCGGGTCGACCGGGTCGAAGATCAGGTCCCCGAGGTCTTCTTCGGTGAGGTCGGCGTAGATCGATGCCGAGGTCGAGGTGATGAACTTCGCTCCAGTCATCAGAGTCGTGTCGAGCGCTCCGTCGTCGCTTCGAAGGTCGATCTCGAGGTCGGCCTCTACCCAATCGGAGCAATCGATTCGCTCGTTCAGCCAGGGGAACCTCGAACTTTCTGCCCGCTCGAGGTCGATCTCCTGAACCATGCTCGGCTCGTACACGGTCACGGTGATCCGTGTCTCTCCGGACGGAGGGAACCCGCGAACATAGGACTCGCTCGCCTCCCATTGCAACGGACCGGAGCGCTCGCCCACCACCACTGTCATCAGCTCGCCGAAGGTGACTCCGAGAACGAGAGGCTCGTCCTTGTCGGTCACGGGAGCATGATCGACCTGGAAGCACCCACCCGCAGCGCTGCAGGCCGCCAACATCGCCGTTGCCGAGAATAGCCCGATGAGTGGTATCGCGTGGTTCATGGCGCCTTTCGCTAGTCATCGACGGGGACACAGTCCTCGTCGCCCATCTTCGGAGTGCAGCTGCCGTGCAGTCCATGATCGACCCATGTATACGCATACCAGGTCGTGGCCTGATCGCTTGGGATCTGCTCGATCTGCGATAGGCGGGCGGTTCGGTGGATCTGGATCGCCTGTTCCTCGCTCGTCCCTCGCGTGTAGACGACCGGAGAATTCTTCCCCTGTCCCGGACGATTGTCCATGGCCGTGATCCAGGCGTTGCGGTTGGACATGTGATCGCTCTTGCGGTAGAAGCGGCCCGAGGCATTGCTCCAGAGCAAGGGGCTGTTGTTGAACGCGAAGATTTGAGTGGCGCTGCTCGTTGCCAGGCTACTCTCGTAGCACCCCAGATTGCCGGTACAGCTCGTCAGAAGAGCGACGGCCTTGGCCCATCCCCCCGCCATCGACCCCAGCCTGATGTCCTCGGAGAACCACGCACGACACCGTTTCTCGGGTGGCTCCACGGTCGGTGCGTCGTCCTGAGTGCCCCACTGGATCTTGTCCATCCAGCCATGCCCCGCGTAGACCGCCAGCGACACCGCATCGCTCTTGAGATGGTCCTCTCCAAAGGGCCGCTTGTCGGCATCGATGAAGTCCGATGGCCGCGTGTCGCCCTCGGTGAGCCGGGTCCCCACCCAGCCGTCGTCGTCGAGCTCGGCCCGCAAGCTGGCGCTCACCTCGTTCACGTCCGTATTCGAGCAGTCGTTGCCGGTGAAGTCCATGGACTCCGCGATGAAGTACGACTTGGCGGCCGGCGGCGGGGTCTCGGTGCCCTGCGTGTCGTCGAGCCCGCTGTCCACGTCGGAGTCGAGCGCGCCCGTGCTGACCGGCGGCCCGTCATCACCTCCCGTGGGCCCCTGCCCGATCCCGTTCTCGGGGTCCTGGCAAGCCACGAGCCCGACGCCCACGACCGCCGCGGCAGGCACGAGGATCCAGACTCTGCGCAGCGCCACCATCAGGGAAGCTCCTGCTCCACCACGGGTGGAGCGCTGGTCAAGGACAGGAGCACCATCGTGGCGCGGGACCCCATGCGGTCGTCGTTCCCCGTGCCCACGGTGATGGCATAGTCGAGCATGTACCGCGGCGCAACGATTGCCGATGGGCTCTGCGGGTCGAGCATGTACACCGTACGCCGGGCCGAGACGAGCACGGACTCGACGTTGGCACCCGTCGACTCGGCTACGTGGCGAGCAAACGAGCGACGAACGTCCAGCTCGGAGGCAGCGACGACGCTCGGCTCGAATCGCTCGATCTCGATGCGATTGACCCGCAACGACGACACCCGCTGCTTCGGCGTGACACCGATCCGCACCCCCGCATCGAGGATCACGGTGCCGTCGAGGGTTCCATTGGCCTCGAAGCGGATCTCATCGACCCACTCGTCGTGCGTACCATCGGGCCCCTTCACACCACTGCGAACGTAGGAGGTCGTCACATCGTCGTACGAAAGACTCGTATCGAGGATGCCCTGGGTCACCAGCTCATCGATCGCACTGCCGGCGACGTCCCATGGCACGGCGTCGACCGCTCCACCATCTTCGGTCAAGCGAGTGGTGTCGACCACGGACAGGTCGTCGAACCATGCGTCGTAGCAGACCACGAGCCCCGGCCGCAGCTCGGCGATGCTCGCCCGCCCCTCCGGGCTCGACTCCATGGTGTACGCGTGCCGAGCCCATGCCGCTGCCTGGCCGAGCTCGAGCTCCAGGCCCATCGCCGCGAGCATGCCCTCGAGACGCTCTTGCAGCTCGTCGACCATCGGCCGAGGCCGCGTGAGGCGAAGCTCGAGCACGGCGGAGCCCGGCAGCGGCGGAGGCTCCGCCTCGAGCGCCTCGTCGTAGCCCTGCTCCGCCGCGCCCTCGGACGCCACGAGATGTGGAACGGCGCTCGTGAAGGCTCGAGGCCCCAACGAGGTGCTCGGCTCGGCATCCCCTGTGGGTCCCTCGTCCTCGATTGCCGGCATTGGCTGGCAAGTCTCCAGCGCGATCCACGTGCCCAGCATCCATGCTCGACCCATGGACTTCGACCTACACCATGGATCCCCTTACGCAAGCGAGGTCGGCGGACCCGAGTCAAGCCTCGTGCCCCACCCCCGGCTGATCATCGGCGATCACCCAGACATGCCGCACCGCCGACAGCTCCACCACGAACCCCGGCTCCTCGGGCCCGGGGGCCACGCACAGCTGCTCCCGGCCGTCGTCGTCGCGGATCCGCACCGCCACCAGCAGCATCCCGCGCTGCCGCAGGCCCAGCGCCAGCTCGCGAAAGCTCACCGTGCCGCTTCGACGCTTGCGCAGCCGCAGGCGCACGAAGCTCTGCCCCCACGAGCCGAGCAGCTCCGAGTACACCGCGTCGAAGCCCGGCACCACCACCGACTGGAACAGGAAGAACGCCCGTAGCTGCGGGATCGAGTAGATGCGCACGTGGTGCTTGCCCACGGTGCGAAAGTGTTCTTCGAGCCTCGCGGCGAGGCGAGGGTCGAAGACCTCGGCCACCACCCGCGGCTTGCCGTGCTCGGCCCCGTGCGCGACCAGGAGATCCTCGAGCTTGAGCAGCGTGGTGGTGGTGCGGGCGTCATTGACCCCCCGCGCATCGGCCACGAAGATCACGACGTCGAGGTCGCCCACGTGGCCGAAGCCCGCGGGCAGATCGACCAGGTGGCGGCTGGCCATCCAGTCGGCCACCCGCAGCAGCACGCGGCTGTCCTCGACCACCTCGGGGGTGGCCCCGCAGGTGAACACGTAGCTGCCGTCGGGCTGCGGCGAGAACGTGCCGTGGTAGTCGGGCATCAGGCCGCGCTCGACCAGCTGGCTGTGCTCGTCGAGCGCATCACGGGCGCGCTGCAAGGTGGCCTCGTCCTCCACCAGCACCAGCACCTCGGCGCCGATCTGACCGCGCAGGAGCTCCTCGAGCATGTAGATCGAGCCGCGGCGGAAGCCACACACCAGCACGCGCCCGACCTTGGTCTGCTGGGTGCGCACCAGCGCCGGCGGTGGGGGCACGGTCGATGGCGCCGCGCCGGCATCGACCAGCTCCTCGCGCAGCTCGGACTCCACCGACTTGGGCAGGCTCTCGGCCAGGTCGCGGATCGCCCCGAAGTTGTCGGCGATGGCCACGAAGCCGAGGCCGCGGCCCCCTTCCACCGCGTCGCCTGGCCTGGGGTTGACCAGCACGCGAAAGTCCAGCGACGCATCGTCCTCCTCGGTGGCCAGCAGAAGGCCCACCGGGACGATCGGCGAGCGCCCCGGCTGCAGCCCTCGACGCAGCAGCCGGTCGATGGCGCGGGCCGAGTCGCGGCCGAGATCGGGAGGCTCGTCCATCGAGAACCCCAGGCCCTCGGTGCGAAAGAAGCAGGTGTAGAGCTCGTGGCCGCGGCTGGTCAGCAGCTCCTCGAGCAGGTCGCCCAGGCCCGGGCGACGCACCACCCCCGCGATGAACAACGCCACCAGGCGCTCGGTGGGCACCACGAACCCGCGAAAGGTGTTGCGGCCCGGAGCCACCGCCGCGCGGGCGGCCGCGATGTTGCTGTCGTCGAGGATCTCGGCGATCACCACCCGCTGGCGCTCGTTGGGGCGCCGTGGCTGCCGTTCCACTTGCGCGCGCACGCGCTCGACGAGGTTCAGCAGGATCTGGATCGTGTCGGCGTCGGGCGTGGGATCGTCGGGGTCGGCCAGCAGCACCACGCGCTTGGCATGGAACACGTCGGCCCGGCGCATCAGGGTGTCGTCTTGATCGGCGCGCTCGCGGTAGACGATGCGCGACAGCTCGGGCGCGCGCAGGAAGTCGGGGGGCTCCTCGGTGCGCCCCACCACCAGGTAGCGCTGGCCAAAGAGCCCCCGGCGTCGCAGATCGCGAAACCATGCGGCCGAGAGCACGCGAGAATCGGTGGGCAAGAGCTTGCGATAGTACCGACGCAGCTCGGCCAACAGCCGCGGCGTGGATGCGTTGACCCCCACGATCACGGTGTGCCCCCGCAGCCCCGCCGGGCGCAGCCGCGACAGCTGCAACAGCTCGTGCACCACGTCGGTGCCCATGCCGATGAGGAACGAGACCAGGAACAGGCCGAACACGGTCAACCCCAGGCTGATGAGCACCAGCGGGATCGCGATCGGCGACGAGAGCATGTTGCCGGGGTCCTGCACCTGGCGAAACGCCCACCACAGGAGGTTGTGGAACTTGCGGTCCTCGCCGTCGATCTGCTCGTCGCCGGTCACGTCGACCACGAGCCCCTCGCTGTCGACGAGGTGGAACATCACCACCGCCCCCGCAAACGAGAGGCCGCCCACCACGAACCCCATCAGCACGATCTGCCGGGCGCGCTCGCGCCGCGAGAGGATCGACCACAGGTCGAACACCAGCGGCGCCCAGTAGCTGATGAGCAGCACCATGCGGGTCAGCCGGAACAGCCGCAGCCAGCGGGCCCCGGCGGGGCTGGTGGGGATCGGCACGAACGAGATCAGCGCGACCAGGTCGACCACCAGCAAGAAGATCGACCCGGCGCGGCTACGCCCCGAGCGCTGCACGGGGGCCGGGCGCTCGACGAGGTTGCCCGCGTCCTCGTCGGGATCGCGGTTGCGCCCGTAGATCACGAACAGCCGCAGCACGAACTCGGTGCCGAACAGCGCGAAGAACAGCGAGTCGGTCCCCTGCACCCAGGAGAACGGGAGCAGGCTGACGATGATCGCCGCGCTCAGCACCAGCCGCACGGTGGTGAGCTCGAGGAAGCGGTCGACCTCCTGCACCCAGCGCAGGTCTCGCGGAGCGCGTGGCGAGGACGAGGACGAACTCACGGGACCGGCAGGTTGCCACGTCCACCTCCGAGCCGCCAGACTACCCTCCGTGACCCCGCGGGAGCACTGGCTCGTCGCCCGCTCGATCGTCCGCGTGATGCGTGACTCCAACCGCATCGAGGACATCCACCGGGTCGCCGAGATCACCAGCCGAGGTCGATTCGGCGCGCTGCTGCAGCAGCTGCGCGCCGCCGGGAGCGAGCCCGAGCTGCTGCGGCGCCGCCCCGAGCTCGACCATGAGCGCGTCGACTTCGAGACCCTGCGGCGGCTGCCGCCCGACACGCTGGGCGGCGCCTACGTGCGACACCTCGACGACAATGGCCTGACGCTCTACACCGACCCGACCTCGAGCGAGCACGTCTCCGATCCCGACATCCGCTACCTGATCCACCGCTATCGCCAGGTCCACGACATCTGGCACGTGCTGCTGGGGCTCGGGACCCAGGGGCACGAGGAGGTGCTGCTCCACGCGTTCGTGCTCGGGCACCTGCAGCTGCCGATCTCCGCGCTGGTGGTGGTGCTCGGCTCGCTCAAGCACATCGTGCTCGAGCGGCGCTGGCACACGCTTCGCCACGAGCTGCGCTGGGCGTTCCACAGCGGGCGCGAAGCCGCACCGCTGATGCTGGTCCCCTGGGAGCAGCTTTGGGACGAGCCGCTGGTCGAGGTGCGGCGGAGGTATCGAATTCACGCGCGTGGAGACGAGGCCCCGCAGTGGTAGCCTGATGGCGCATGCACACCGTGCCGCTGTGGTCGAGTGAAGGCATCGTCGCCCTGCGTCGCCGCCGGCTGCGGCTCGAGGTGGTCCGCGGTCCCGACAAGAAGAAGCGCGTCGAGCTCGAGCGCGATCGCATCGTGATCGGCACCCACGAGCGCTGCGATCTCGTCCTCACCGATCCCACCGTCTCGCGGCAGCACCTCGAGATCGAGCTCTCGTCCCGGGGCTACGCCATTCGCGATCTCGACTCGCTCAATGGCGTCTACGCCGACGACGTCCGCATCCGCGAGATCGTGGTGACCAAGGGGCTCCTGCTGACGCTCGGCGACACCCGCGTCAAGCTGGCCCCGCTGTCGGACACGGTGGATCTGCCGCTGCCTCGCCAGACCCAGTGCGGCGCGCTCCTGGGCCGCAGCACCGCCATGCGACGGGTGTTCGCGCGGCTGCTCGAGGCCGCGGCCACCGACGCCTCCGTGCTCGTCACCGGCGAGCCGGGCACGGGCAAGGAGCTGGCCGCCCGCGCCGTGCACGAGCACGGCCGCCGCGCGCACGGGCCGTGGGTGGTGGTCGACTGCACGGTGCCCTGTGCCACCGCCCTGCAGAGCGCGCTGTTCGGGCACGAGCACGGGGCGTTCGCCGGAGCAGGGGGCGCTCGCATGGGGGCGTTCGAAGCGGCGTCGGGCGGCACGCTGCTCCTCGACGAGGTCGGCGAGCTGCCGCTCGAGGTGCAAGGTCACCTGCTGATGGCGCTCGAGCACCGTCGGGTCCAGTCGCTGGGGGGCTCTCGCATCCGCGAGTTCGACGTGCGCCTGGTGGCGACCACCCGCCGAGATCTCCGGCGCGAGGTCAACCGCGAGGCGTTCCTCCCGGACCTCCACGCGCGGCTGGCCACGATCGACCTTCACCTCCCGCCGCTCCGCGAGCGCCCCGAGGACGTCCCGCTCTACGTGGAGGCGTTCCTCGCCGACCAGGCCGCGGCCGGTGCCTCGCTCGTCATCGACCCGATCGCGATGGACCGGCTGGGACGGCGAGCGTGGCCCGGCAACGTGCGAGAGCTTCGGGCGGCGCTCGAGCACGCGGCAATGCTCCCGCCGGCCGGCTCCCCCGCGTCCACCGCCGCGGCTCCGCGCCCGCGCCCCCATGAGCGCCTGTCCGCGCTGCCTCCCGTGTTCGCGCCCGATCCGAGCGATCCGTCCATGGCCGTGCTCGAGGTCGTGGTCGATCCGCAGGTGCCGCTCTCGCTGGGCCGGGCGCTGCTCGTGGAGCGATACGAGCAGGCCTATGTCGAGGCGCTGATGCACGTGCACGACGGCGACGTGGATCACGCCGCGAAGACGGCCGGGCTCGACCGCGTGTCCGTGCTGCGGCGGCTCGATCTGCTCAGGGCCACCAAGCGGTAGCGGCCGGCGTGGACACCGGACCGGCTCGCACGTCGTCCCGTTCGCGTCCAACGGTCGTGCTCCCGGGTCCGTGGTCTTCGAGCGCCCCCCCTGCTAGCCTCCCGCCCCGTCATGAGCCGCGCCCAAGGACCCGTTCGCATCGAGACCGACAGCATGGGGGAGATCGAGGTCCCCTCGGACCGCTACTGGGGCGCGCAGACGCAGCGCTCGCTGCACCACTTCAGCATCGGCCACGATCACTTCCCGCGGCCGATGATCCGGGCGCTGGGCGTGCTCAAGAAGGCGGCCGCGCTCACCAACGGTGACCTCGGCATGCTGCCGGCCGACAAGGTGGCGCTCATCACGAAGGCCGCCGACGAGGTCATCGAGGGCAAGCTCGACGATCACTTCCCCCTGTTCGTGTGGCAGACGGGCAGCGGGACCCAGAGCAACATGAACACCAACGAGGTGATCAGCAATCGCGCCATCGAGCTCTCCGGGGGCCAGCTGGGCAGCAAGACGCCGGTCCACCCCAACGACGACGTCAACCGCGGGCAGTCGTCCAACGACACGTTCCCCACCGCCATGCACATCGCGGCGGCCGAGCAGGTGGTGCATGCGCTGCTGCCCAGCCTCGGCCGGCTGCGCCAGGTGCTGCACGACAAGGCCCGGGCGTTCGCCGACGTGGTCAAGATCGGCCGCACGCACCTCCAAGATGCCACCCCGGTCACCCTGGGCCAGGAGCTCTCCGGCTGGGTGTCGCAGCTCGACCATGCGCGCGTGGCCATCGAGGGCGTGCTGCCGCAGGTCTACGAGCTGGCGCTGGGCGGCACCGCGGTGGGCACGGGCCTGAACACCCACCCCGACTATGCGGTGCGCTCGGCCGCGCGCATCGCCGAGCTCACCGAGCTGCCGTTCGTCACCGCGCCCAACAAGTTCGCCGCGCTGGCCGGTCATGACGCGCTGGTGCTGCTGCACGGCGCGCTCAAGACCCTCGCCGCCGCGCTCAACAAGATCGCCAACGACGTGCGCTGGCTGGCCTCCGGGCCGCGCTGCGGCATCGGCGAGATCACCATCCCCGAGAACGAGCCCGGCTCGTCGATCATGCCCGGCAAGGTCAACCCCACCCAGAGCGAGGCGCTCACCATGATCTGCGCCCAGGTCATGGGCAACGACGTGGCGGTCAACATCGGGGGCATGAGCGGCAACTTCGAGCTCAACGTGTTCAAGCCGGTGATCATCCACAACGTGCTGCACAGCCTGCGACTGCTCACCGACGGCATGAGCAGCTTCCGGGAGTTCTGCGCCGAGGGCATCGAGCCCAACCATGATCGGATCTCGAAGAACCTGCACGACAGCCTGATGCTGGTGACGGCCCTGAACCCGCACATCGGCTACGACAAGGCGGCCAAGATCGCCAAGCAGGCCCACGCCGAGGGCACCACCCTCAAGGCGGCCGCGGTGGCGCTGGGGTACGTGACCGAGGCGCAATTCGACGAGTGGGTCGACCCCAGCCAGATGGTCGGGTCCAAGCCCCCGGCCTAGTGCCCAGCCCGGTTTCAGCCCAAGCCCCAACCCACGACCAGTACGCAAGACCAGCGCCGATGACCGACGCCGAGCTTCCGCTGCTGCGGCTCCAACCGCCGCTGCCGTTCGACCGCATCGAGGCCGCGCACGTGCGGCCAGCCATCGATGCCCTGCTGAGCGCGGCCCGAGCCGCGATCGAGCGCATCGCCGAGGCTCCCTCCGACGGAGCGCCACGCACCTACGCCAATACGCTGCGGGCGCTCGACGACGCGACCGAGCCGCTCTCGCGGGCCATGGAGGTGATCGGGCACCTCGAGTCGGTGGCCACGACCGAGGCGCTGCGCCGAGCCCACGACGAGGTGCTGCCCGAGGTCACCGCGTTCTTCTCGTCGATCCCGCTGCACGATGGGCTCCATGCTGCGCTGCGCGCCGCGTGGGAGCACGAAGGGCCATCCCTGCCGCCTACCCGGCGCCGGCACCTTCGCAAGACGCTCGACGAGTTCGTGCGGCACGGGGCCGAGCTGTCGGCCCCGCACAAGGCTCGCCTGCGTGCGCTCGACGTGGAGATCTCCGCGCTGACCACCCGCTACGCCCACAACGTGCTCGATGCCACCAACGCCTTCGAGCTGGTGATCGAACACGAGGCGGAGCTCGCAGGCCTGCCGCCCTCGGCGATCGACGCGGCGCGGGCCTCGGCCGCGGCCCATGCCAAGGGCAGCCGCACGGAGGGCTGGCGCTTCACCCTCCAGGCCCCGTCGTACCTGGCGCTGATGACCTACCTCGAGCACGCCGGCCATCGCGAGCACGTGTGGCGAGCGTTCAACACCCGCGCGTGTGCCGAGCCCTGGGACAACCGGCCGCTGCTGGGCGAGATCCTGCGTCTGCGGCGAGACAAGGCGCGCCTGCTCGGGTTCTCGTGCTTCGCCGACCTCGTGCTCGAGGACCGCATGGCCACGTCGGGCGCAAGAGCCCAAGCGTTCGTCGACGACCTGCGCGCGCGAGCGCGGGCCGCGTTCACGGCCGAGAACGACGCGCTGCTGGAATTCCGTCGCGAGCGCGAGGGGCCGGACGCGCCGCCCTTGCGCCCGTGGGACGTGGCCTACTGGTCCGAGCAGCAGCGACGCGCTCGCTTCGAGCTCGACGAGGAGGCGCTGCGCCCCTACTTCGCGCTGCCGCGGGTGATCGCGGGGATGTTCGAGCTGGCGCGGCGGCTCTACGGCGTGCGCATCGAGCTCGCCCCCGATCTGCCCACCTGGCACGAGCGCGTCGACGCCTACTCGCTATGGGCCGAGGACGGCACCGCGCTCGGCTCGTTCTACGTGGACGCCTACCCGCGGCCCACCAAGCGCGACGGCGCCTGGATGAACGGCCTTGTCACCGGGGAGCTGGTCGAGGGCGGCGGCCTCACCACCCCGCACGTGGCGCTCGTGTGCGCCAACGTGACCGAGCCGCTCGGCGATGCCCCGGCCCTGCTCACGCACCGCGAGGTGGAGACCCTGTTCCACGAATTCGGGCACCTGATGCACCACATGCTCTCGCGGGTGGAGGTGCGCGGCCTGGGCGGCACCAACGTGGCGTGGGACTTCGTGGAGCTGCCCTCGCAGATCATGGAGAACTGGTGCTGGGAGCGGGAGTGCCTCGATCTGTTCGCGCGGCACTGGCAGACGGACGCACCGATCCCCGACGCGCTGTGGCAGCGCCTGAGCCGAGCCCGGACCTACCGCGCCGCCAACGCGATGATGCGCCAGCTCGGGTTCGCCGCGCTGGACCTGTGGCTGCACATGGAGTTCGATCCCGAGGCCGAGCCCGACGTGATGGGGCGCGCCCGGGCGATCCTCGACGAGCACTCGGCGGCTCCCTTGCCCGACGACCACGGCATGATCGCCAGCTTCGGCCACCTGTTCGCGCACCCGGTGGGCTACGCGGCCGCGTACTACTCGTACAAGTGGGCCGAGGTGCTCGACGCCGATGCCTTCACGCGCTTTGCGAGCGAGGGCCTGTTCGACCCCACCGCGGGCCGAGCGTTTCGCGACGAGATCCTGGCGCGGGGCGACAGCCGCGATCCGATGGAGCTCTACGTCGCGTTCATGGGCCGCGAGCCGAGCGTGGAGCCGCTGCTGCGGCGCAGCGGGCTGCTGTAGCCGCGGTGGATGAAGCGAAATAGTCCGCGAGGCTCACGGAAGCGCGGTTGGCGATCGTATGATCGTCGGCCATGGGCGAGGAACTCGAGGTCACGTGTCCGTGGTGCGGCGAAGCGCTGCCGCTTTGGATCGACCGTGAGACCGCGGGCTCGTTCGTGCAGGACTGCGACGTGTGCTGCCGCCCGTGGCAGGTCCACGTGCACTGGGAGCCCGACGACGACGGCGGAGCGCGCTGCGAAGCCTGGGTGGAGCGTGCATGACCGACATGAGTCCTCCCACGCGGACCATGGCCGCGCTCGTCCAGGCCACGGTGATGTTCGCGCTCTCGCGCGGGGTGACGCTCCTCGAGGTGGCGCAGGCCACCGGCGTCTCGGCCGAGCAGCTGATGACCGCCACGAGCTGGCTCCCGCAGGAGGTGATCCCGCGGATCTGGTTGCTCCTGGCCGAGCGCTTCCCGGGTGAAGCCGTCGCGCTCTCGATGGCCTCGATCGGCGCCACCTCGCGGATCTTCGGAGATCTCGGCCGCATGGGGAGCCTCGTGCCCGACCTGCGCTCGATGATCCTCTTGACCATCCGCAATCGGGCGCTCCTGTCCGACGGTCTGGAGCTGCAGCTGCTCGAGACGGACACCGAAGCGACGCTGCGGATGCACCACCCGATGGACGAGGTCGACGGCGGCTACGAGGCCGAGCTGGGGCTCGCGATGTCGGCCCGGGGGTTCGGCCACCGCTTCGGGACCGAGGGTCTGCTGGTGCGGGTGGAATTCCGCCACCGACCCCTCGGTCCTCTCGATGCGTACCAGCGCTTCTTCGAGGTGCCCGTGCGCTTCGAGCAGCCCAACAACGCGCTGGTGCTCCACGCCCACGCCCTCGATCGCGAGAACCCCAAGGCCGACCCTGCGCTGCAGCTGTTCGTGCAGCGCCACCTCGACCGGATCCGCGAGGAGCTCGGCGCGCGCGCCGACTCACCCCTGCTCGAGCGGGTGCGCGAGGCCGTGGCCCAGGGCAGCGTGCGAGGCGAGTTCTCGGTCGAGACGCTGGCGCGCCGGCTGGGCATGTCCTCGCGGGTGCTCCAGCGCCACCTGGCCGACGAGGGCACGAGCCCCCGCGCGCTGCTCGACCAGGCCCGCAAGGCGCAGGCGCTCGAGCTCGTCCGCGATCCTCGGCTCGCGCTCGAGGAGATCGCGTGCCTCCTGGGCTATGCGACCGAGCGAAGCTTCCGCCGCGCCTTCGAGCGCTGGACCGGACGGACTCCGGCGCAGGCGCGGCGCAGCGTCGGCGACGGCACGTAGGAGGAGCGCTCGCACCCGAAGCTTTACGGGATGACCGGTTGCTGCAAGGATTCCCGACCCGCCCATGGCCAGGCTCCTCCACGTCACCGCCGAGCAGCTCGTGGCCGTGCGCGCCGCCATGCGGGCGCCGATGCCCGACGGGCCCTCGTGGAAGGCAGCACGCCCCGAGGCCCCCGGCGAGGCGGTGGCGCCGTGGTTCTCGCTCACGCCGAGCTCGCCGTCGTTCGATGGCCGGATCGGCGGACGGATCGGCGACCGGATCGGTGATGCCGACGTGGAGCTCACCGCCACCATGGCCACCTTTGGTGGGGTCACCGGACCGCGCTCGGCCACCGCGGGCCTGCCCGACGGCGCCGAGCCCCCGGCGGTGGTCCTGGGCGGCAACCCGGTCGCGCCCGGATCGGCGGCCGGCCCCACCGCCATGCGCAGCCGTCAGTGTGCGATCCGCCTGCGGGTCGCCGCCGAGGGTCTCGCGAGCGATCGCCAGTGCCTGGTGCTCGCCGCCGTGTGCGGCCTGCACCCCGGGTCCCGCGTGCAGGTGCTGCTGGCCGATCACACCCTGGCCGAGCTGCCGGTGAACGGCGAGGATCGCCTCGCGGTGCTGCTCGACGTCCCCGCCGACGGCATGCTGCGCCTGGAGCTGTGGCTGCGCCTGGCCTCGCACGACGCGGCGGCGCGCCTGGGCGTGCGCGGAATCGTGGGGCACCTGCTGTGACCGCTCGGTGCGTCGTTGGCCAAGCGCACCGGGTTGGGGCACGCTAGCGCTTCGTGGACACGACCTCGGCCCCGCAACGCGTCCGCCCCTGCATCGGCGTCTCCATCAACTTCATGCACGCCGACCCGCAGCGGCCGGTGTTCAAGGGCATGACGCTGCAGTACCTCGAGCAGCGCATGGTGCTCTCGCTGCACCGCGCCGGTGCGATCCCCGTGGGCCTGCCCCACCTCGAGGACGACGACGGCGCCCGCGAGCTGGTCTCCCGCATCGACGGCCTGGTGCTGACGGGCGGGGCCGACCTCAGCCCCGCAAGCTACGGCGAGGAGCCGCTGCGCCCCGAGTGGAGCGGCGATCCGCTCCGCGACGCCTACGAGCAGCGCCTCATCGACCACGCACGCGCCAAGGGCCTGCCGATCCTGGGGCTGTGCCGCGGGATCCAGATGATCAACGTGGCCCTCGGGGGTCGGCTCCACCAGGACATCGTGACCCAGCGCCCCAACTCGCTGGTCCATCGCGACTGGCACCAGTACGACGCGCTGGGCCACGAGATCCGCATCGAGCCCCGGAGCTGGGTCAGCCGCATCTACGGCGACGCGACCTCGCTGGAGGTCAACAGCGTCCACCACCAGGGGCTCAGCGAGCTGGCGCCCCCCCTGCGGGCCACCGCGTGGGCGCCCGACGGCGTGATCGAGGCGGTGGAGATGCGCGAGGGCGACGAGTGGATCATGGGCATTCAGTGGCACCCCGAGTGGCTCGAGCCACGCACCGATGATCCCCGTACGGGCGCCGGAGGTCGCGCCAGCGGCAGCGCAATCTTCGGCGCCTTCGTGGACGAGTGCGCAGCCCGGGCCAAAGCGCGTATGATCGCAGGATGACATCCCAGGCTTGGTCGTCGCCGTTGCTCGCGCTGTCGGCGATCGCCGTGCTCGCCGCCTGCACGCCTCCCGCGGAGGACGACGGCACCGCCACCGCGATGACGCTCGCCTCGGCCGAGGACACCACCCCCACCGACCCCGGCGAGGGCACCGCCTCGACCCCCGCCGACACCATCGACGACGCCGACGGCACCGCCAGCGAGGGTCCGAGCACCACGGCCGACGCGACCACCGATGCGACCACGGGCCCGCCCCCGATGTGCGAGCCGGTCCCCAGCTGCGACGCGGTGCCACCACCGACCGGTCCGCTGCGCGAGTGGGAGCACTTCGAGTCGACCCTGGTGACCGCCTCGGGCAGCGAGCGCCATCGCGGCCGCGACATGTTCTACAACCCCGGCGACACCCACTGGGCCATGGCCAAGTTCGCCTATGGCCCCACCGACTGGGACCTCAGCGGCGAGCAGGTGGACCTCTACCTGCTGCGGAACTGTTTGGGGACCGAGGAGGCCGACTGGGAGCCCCTGGGACCCGCGTTCACCACCTTCGACGGCGACCACCCCACGGTGGAGGGCGTGGAGGACTCGGGCGGCTGGGTGTTCTTCCAGATCCCGATGGCGCTCCCCCTGGGACGCCACCGCGTGCACTTCGTGGTCCGCGGCGACGCCAGCCGAGCCGACGCGTACATCGAGGTGGTGGAGCCCGGCACGCCGATCATCCTCTCGGACATCGACGGCACGCTGACCACCGACGAGTGGGAGCGCCTGGTCGACTTCCTGCAAGACAACATCCCCGACATCAACCCGGGCGCCCCCGAGGCGCTCCACGCCCTGGTCGACAAGGGCTACCGGCCCATGTACCTCACCGCACGGCCCGAGTTCCTGGGCAACCGCACCTACGACTTCGTGGAGCAGCGCGGGCTGCCCCCCGGGATCATCCACACCACGCTGAGCACCACCGGGGCGCTGGGCAGCGAGGCGGTGACCTACAAGACCGGCGAGCTGCAGGCGCTGGCCGCTCGGGGTCTGGTGCCGGCGTGGGTGTTCGGCAACACCGACTCCGACGCCACCGCCTACGACAACGCGGGCATCATGCCGCTCGACCACCGGATCTTCTTCCAGTTCGACGACCCGTTCGGCGGGCGCCGGATCGAGAGCTACCAGGATCTGGTGCCCGAGTTCGAGGCGCTCGACCCGGTGTGCGAGTAGCCGCGGGCGGGCGTCGCTGCTACCCTCCGCGGTCATGAGCATCCGCGAGGACATCGAAGCCCGCATGAGGCAGGCCCGCAAGGACCGTGACGAGCGGACCAAGAACATCATCAACATGCTCAAGAACAAGGTGCTCACCGAGCTCAAGAGCGGCTCGGGCGCGGTCGAGGACGACGCGCTGTGGCTCCGGACCATCGCCAGCTACGGCAAGCAGGTGGCCAAGGCGATCCCCGAGTTCGAGAAGGCCGGCGAGCGCGGCGTCGAGGCGCTCGACGAGGCGCGCTTCGAGCTGTCGTTCTGCGAGCAGTTCCTGCCCAACAAGCTCGACGAGGCCGGCACCGAGGCGCTGGTGCGCCGGCTGGTGGCCGAGCACGGCATCAGCAGCCCCGCCCAGATGGGCAAGCTGATGGGCCTGCTGATGAAGGGTCACAAGGACGAGATCGACGGCAACCTCGCCCGCACCGTGGCCCAGCGCGTGCTCACGGAGTAGCAAGGCCCGCAGGGCCTCTCGTCGTGCGCTCGTACACTAGGGAATCGACGGCGAAGGATTCTCGCGCGATCGCTCGAGCACCCACACGGTTCGGCTCGGCACCATGAATCGCCGGCCCGGCACGATCGACTTGCGCGGGCCGGACAGCGTCACGGAGCCGCTGTCGATCACGCGCTCCCACGGCCGCTCGGTCAGCACGGTGGGCACGATGAACCAAAGCTGCTCCCAGTGGGCGTTGAACACCAGGTAGAACGAGTCGTCGACGATCCTCCGCCCCCAGCGATCGGGCCCCTCGATGCCCTCGCCGTTGAGGAACACGCCCAGTCCCTTGGCCAGCCCCGAGCCCCAGTCGGCGTCGCTCATGGGATCGCCGCTCGGTCGGAACCACCCGATGTCGGACAGGCCCGTGCCCCTCACCGAGCGCCCGTGGAACCACCGGGGACGGCGAAACACGGGGTGCTCGCGGCGGAAGCGAATGAGCCCGCGGGTGAGCTCGAGCAGCTCGAGGTCCGCACGCGACCAGTCGATCCAGGACAGCTCGTTGTCCTGACAGTACGTGTTGTTGTTGCCGCGCTTGGTGTGGCCGACCTCGTCGCCCGCATGCAGCATGGGGACGCCCTCCGACAGCAGCAGCGTGATCAGCAGGTTGCGCTGCATGCGGGCCCGCAGCGCGAGCACCTCGGGGTCCGAGGTCGGCCCCTCCACCCCGCAGTTCCACGAGCGATTGTCCTGCTCGCCGTCTCGGTTGTCCTCGCCGTTGGCCTCGTTGTGGCGCTGCTCGTACGAGACCAGGTCGCGCAGGCAATAGCCGTCGTGTGCGGTCACGTAGTTGATGCTGGCGTGAGGGAGCCGACCGGTGGACTCGTAGAGATCCGAGCTGCCGGTCAGGCGCGAGGCGAACTCGCTGAGGGTGCGCTCCTTGCCCCTCCAGAAGTCGCGCAGCGTGTCGCGGTAGCGACCATTCCACTCCGACCAGCCCACGGGAAAGTTGCCGACCTGATACCCGCCCTCCCCCACGTCCCAGGGCTCGGCGATCAGCTTGACCTGGCTGATGACCGGGTCTTGCTGGATGAGGTTCATGAACGCGGCCAGGCGATCGACCGCGTGCAGCTCGCGGGCGAGCGCCGCCGCGAGATCGAAGCGAAACCCGTCCACGTGCATCTCGATGACCCAGTAGCGCAGCGAGTCCATCAACAGCTTGAGCACCTGGGGGCTGCGCATGTCGAAGGAATTGCCGCAGCCGGTGAAGTCGACGTAGCGGCTCGGGTCGTCCTCAGCCAGGCGGTAGTAGGCGGCGTTGTCGAGCCCGCGAAACGAGAGCGTGGGGCCGAGGTGATTGCCCTCGGCGGTGTGGTTGTAGACCACGTCGAGGATCACCTCGATGCCCGCCTGGTGCAGGTTCTTGACCATCTGCTTGAGCTCGAGCACGTGTGCCTGCGGATCGGCCTCGCTGATGTAGTCCTCGTGCGGCGCGAAGTACCCGATGGGGTTGTAGCCCCAGTAGTCGTGCAGCCCTCGCTGCACCAGGGAGTGCTCGTGGACGAACTGGTGCACGGGCTGCAGCTCCACCGCGGTGATCCCCATCGAGCGGAGGTAGTCGATCATCACGGGGTGTCCCAGCCCCGCATAGGTGCCGCGCAGCCGGGCGGGGAGCGCATCGGCGAGCAGCGTCGAGCCCCGCACGTGCAGCTCGTAGATCACGGTGTCCTCCCAGGAGATCTGCGGCGCCCGATCGTGCCCCCAGTCGAAGTAGGGGTTGATCACCACGCAGCGCGGCATGTACGGGGCGCTGTCGTCGTCGTTGGGGGGGCCGTCGGGCGCACCGAAGCGATAGCCGAACAGGGCCTCGCTCCAGCGCAGCTCGCCGCAGATCGCCTTGGCGTAGGGATCGATGAGCAGCTTGGCCGGATTGCAGCGTCGCCCCCGCGCGGGCTCGTAGGGGCCGTGGACGCGCAGCCCGTAGCGCTGGCCGGGCCGCACGCTGGGCAGGTAGCCGTGCCACACGTAGCCGGTGACCTCGGGCAAGGGCAGACGGGTCTCCCGATCGCGCTCGTCGAACAGGCACAGCTCCACGCGCTGCGCGACCTCGGAGTACACGGCGAAGTTGGTGCCGCCGCCGTCGAAGGTGGCTCCGAGCGGCTGGGGAGCTCCGGGCCAGACCTCCGGCGGCTCGGGAGCCGCTCCAGCGTCCTGGGTGGCCTTGGCCGCGGCACGGGATGCATCTGGGCTCATGGGATCACCGCGATCATGCAACCAGCGTTCACCATGACGAGGGCCCGGCAAGCGCGGGTTCCTGGGCACGCCTGGCAAGCGGTGAGTCAGGGAGCCCGGGGCGCGAGCATCACCGCCCCCAGGGGCGGGAGCGTGAGGCTGAGCGAGCGCGCGTGCCCATGGGCCGTCACCGGCGTCGCCTCGGTCCCCCCGAGGTTGCCCTGGCCGCTGCCCCCGTAGTCCTGGGCGTCGCTGTTGAAGACTTCGTCCCACGGCCCGCCCACCGGCACCCCGACGCGGTAGTTGTGCCGGGGCACCGGGGTGAAGTTGAAGGCGCACGACACCCAGCCCCCGGCGCCGTCATGGCGCAGGAAGGTCAGGCAGCTCTGCTGCCAGTCGCTGGCGTCGACCCACGAAAACCCCTGCTCGTGGGTGTCTTGCTCGTGAAGGGCCGGCCGCTGGCGATACAGGCGATTGAGGTCGCGAACCATGCGCTGCACGCCCGCGTGGGCGTCTTGGGCCAGGAGGTGCCAGGGAAGGCTCTGCTCGTGGTCCCAGTCGGACGGCTGGGCCAGCTCGCCGCCCATGAACAGCAGCTTCTTGCCGGGCTGGGCGTAGAGGTAGCACAGCAGCAGGCGCAGGTTGGCAAAGCGCTGCCAGTCGTCGCCCGGCATCCGGCCCAGCAGCGAGCCCTTGCCGTGCACGACCTCGTCGTGGGACAGCGGCAGCACGAAGTTCTCGTTCCACGCGTAGATCATGCGGAACGTGAGCGCGTCGTGGTGATGGGCGCGATGGATGGGATCGAGGGACAGGTAGCGGAGCGTGTCGTGCATCCAGCCCATGTCCCACTTGAGCCCGAAGCCCAGGCCCCCGAGGTAGGTGGGTCGCGAGACCATCGGCCACGCCGTCGACTCCTCGGCGATCGTCTGCACGTCGGGGAACGAGCGGTAGATCTCGCGGTTGAGCGCGCGCAGGAACTCGATCGCCTCGAGGTTCTCGCGTCCACCGTGCCGGTTGGGCACCCACTGCCCGGCCGCACGCGAGTAGTCGAGGTAGAGCATCGAGGCCACGGCGTCCACGCGCAGGGCATCCACGTGATAGCGCTCGAGCCAGTGCAGCGCGCTCGAGATCAAGAAGCAGCGTACCTCGTGCCGCCCGAAATTGAACACATGGGTGGTCCAGTCGGGCTGGAAGCCCTGGCGAGGATCGGCATGCTCGTAGAGGTGCGTGCCGTCGAACCGGACCAGGCCATGCTCGTCGCCGGGGAAGTGCGAGGGGACCCAGTCGAGGATCACGCCGATTCCCGCCTGGTGCAGGGTGTCGACGAGCGCCATGAGCTCCTGCGGGGTACCGTAGCGGCTGGTCGGCGCGAAGTAGCCGGTGGTCTGATAGCCCCACGATCCGTAGAACGGATGCTCGGTCAGCGGCATGAGCTCCACGTGGGAAAAGCCCATGTCGCGCACGTACTGCGCCAGCAGCGGGGCCAGCTCGCGGTAGCCCAGCATGCGCCCGTCGGCCGTGCGCCGCCAGCTGCCCAGGTGCACCTCGTAGATCGACATCGGGGAGGTCAGCGCCTGGTGAGCGCCTCGGGTGGCCATCCAGGCGTGGTCGTGCCACTGGTAGGCCAGGTCCCACACCACCGATGCCGTGCGCGGGGGAACCTCGGCGAAGCTCGCCATCGGATCGGCCTTGTGGTGAGCGACGTCCGCTCCGTGCGGGACGATCGCATACTTGTAGAGCGCCCCGTGTCCGACCCCGGGCACCACGCCCTCCCAGATCCCCGACTCGGCGCGCGGGTGCAGGACGTGCTGGTCCTCGCTCCACGCGTTGAAGTCGCCCACCACGCTCACCCGCGCGGCATTCGGGGCCCAGACCGCGAAGTAGGTGCCGTCCTCGCCGACGTCGGGCGGCAGCAGGTGCGCCCCCAGGTGCCGGTACAGCCGATGGTGCGAGCCCTCGTTGAACAGATGCAGGTCGTCGCCACCGAGGCGGGTGAACGGGGTCATCGCGGGATCTCCCACGCGCGCGCCAGCTCGGCGATGCCCTCGAGGGGAATCGCCACGTGGTCCGGCCGATGGTGCAGCTCGTAGCCCAGCTCGTAGATCGCCTTCTCGGCGGCGTAGATCCGCAGGAGCGCGAGCACCTCGTCGTCGGGGGCACGCGCGAGGAACGGCTCGTGGCGGGCTCGCCTCAGGTAGCTGCGCACGTACTCGGCCGCGCTCACCCGGTACCAGGTGGTCACCAGCGCGGCCACGTGCCCGTGGTGGTCCGAAGGAGCGGGGTCGGTCAGGCGATGGCGCTCGAGCACGGTGTGGGCGGCGTAGTGGAACGAGCGCACCATGCTGGCCACGTCGCGCAGCGGGCAGCGCCTGCTGCGACGCTCTTCGAACGACCGGGTCGGCTCGCCCTCGAAGTCGATGAGCACCACGTCGCGCCCGGTGTGCAGCGCCTGGCCGAGGTGGAAGTCGCCGTGGGTGCGGATCCGCAGCGCGTGGAGGGAGCGACCCATCACGGAGCGCAGCGCGGCGACGAGCGGGCGCTCCAGCGCGAGCACGGCCCGGGCCTGGTCGCGCACGGGCTCGGGGAGCCCGGTCAGCCGAGCCGACAGCGCCTGGAAGGTCTTGGCCGTCAGGTTGCGCAGCGACTGGAACAGCGACCGGCGATGGAACGAGGTGAAGGCCTCGGTGCCGAGGGCCGGGTCGTCGCTGGGAGCGGCGAGCGCCACGTGGAGCTCGGCGGTGCGCGTGCCGAGCCGCTGGGCCAGCTCCACGGACGAGCCGACCAGCTCGAGCGCGTGCTCGGGGGAGGGCTCCAGCGCGAGCGCGAAGGGATCGGCTCCGACCCCCGACTCGAGCGCGGCGAGCTCGGCGGTGCTCGGGGCGCTCCAGTGCGCCTCGAGGAAGCGCTCGACGGCATCGAGCGTCACGCTCCAGGCGTCGCCCTCGTTGCGCACGAAGCCGTGCATCACCGCAAGATCGGCGCGCTCGAGCGCGTGCCCGTCGTCGCACGCGTACGTGACGTGACCCGCCATCGGCGGGCTGTGCTCGAACCCGGCGTGCTCGGTGAGCCAGCGCCCGAGCTCCACGTCGGGGTTGCGACCGTCGCGGACCCGGCGATAGAGCTTGAGGATCGCGCGATCGCGAAACACGATGGAGGTGTTGCTCTGCTCGGCCGAGCCCACGCGGGGAGGGACGCGCTCGAGCGGCTCGGTTCCCCACACCTGCGCGAAGGCACGGGTGCGCACCCCGTGGGCGCTCCCGCGGCGGCCGCGGAGGCGAAGACGGTGCCCGATGGCCTCGACCATCGCGCGGCCGAAGCCGGGCTCGTAGCACGCGTCCACGAGCACGCCGCTGTGCTCGGCGCCCGGCCCGGGTGCCGAGACGGACCCGGCGTCGGGCTCGGCTGCCCGCACACCGAACGCGGGGCCCGGCTCCACCGTCAGGTGTGCCAGCACGGCGCGGGGGTGCTCGTGCTCGAGCTCGTGGGCTCGCGCGCCGCTCACGAAGGTCAGAGGGAGCTGGTAGGTCTCGGGCAGCGCGTCGTCGTAGCTCACCTCGAGCAGCAGCAGCACGGCGTCATGCCGAGGCACCGTGAGCACCTCCACCAGCTCCACCCCGTCGATGGAGCGAGACTTGCCCGCGAACCAGCGCTGCTCGGCGAGGTACTCGGGCAGGATCCGCGACAGCGACCCGGCCGGATCGTCGAGCACCGCGGCCCAGCTGCCCGTGGAGCGCAGCGATGGCACGATCCTGGCCGAGGGCGCAGCGCCCTCCAGGGGAGGCTGCAGCGAGAACCAGTAGAACTCCCGGGGTCCCAGGGTCAGCAGGTAGGGCTCGGGGCCGATGACCGGGAACCGGGTGCCGCCGAACATCTCGATGGGCGCGAGCCCCGAGCACGCCCGCAGGTCCAGCGACACCGCCTGGGGGAAGCGCGAGAGGTTGGCCGCCACCAGCAAGAGCTGGTGCTCGTGGCGGCGCAGGTACACCAGCACCTTGCGGTTGCCGGGGTGCAGGAACTCGATGCTGCCGCGCCCGAACGCCGAGAAGCGCTTGCGCAGGGCGATGAGCCGCCGCATCCACCACAGCAGCGAATTGGGGTTGTTCTCCTGGGCCTCCACGTTGAGCGACTCGTAGTGGTACTCGGGCTCGACCACCACGGGCAGGAACAGCCGGTGCGGGCTGGCGCGGGAGAAGCCCGCGTTGCGGTCCGAGCTCCACTGCATGGGGGTGCGTACCCCGTTGCGATCGCCGAGGTACACGTTGTCGCCCATGCCGAGCTCGTCGCCGTAGTAGAGCACCGGGGTGCCGGGCAGCGACAGCAGCAGGCCGTTCATCAGCTCGATGGAGCGACGATCGTTGCCCAGCAGCGGCGCGAGGCGGCGGCGAATCCCCAGGTTGACCCGGGCCTGCTTGTCGGCGGCGTAGACCCGGTACATGTAGTCGCGCTCCTCGTCGGTGACCATCTCGAGCGTGAGCTCGTCGTGGTTGCGCAGGAACAGCGCCCACTGGCTGCCCTCGGGGATCGGAGGCGTCTGCTCGAGGATGTCGATGATCGGGAAGCGGTCCTCCATGTGCAGCGCCATGAACAGGCGCGGCATCAGCGGGAAGTGGAAGCTCATGTGGCACTCGTCGCCATCGCCGAAGTAGGCGGCGGCGTCCTCGGGCCACTGGTTGGCCTCGGCCAGCAGCATGCGGTCGGGAAAGCGCTGCTCGACGTGGCTGCGGAGCTGCTTGAGGAAGGCGTGGGTCTCGGGCAGGTTCTCGCAGTCGGTCCCTTCGCGCTCGTAGAGGTACGGGATGGCGTCGAGCCGCATGCCGTCCACGCCCTTGGCGAACCAGTAGTCGCACAGCCGCATCATGGCCCGGCACACCTCGGGGTTGTCGAAGTTGAGGTCGGGCTGGTGCGAGTAGAAGCGGTGCCAGTAGTACGACTTGGCCACGCGATCGTAGGCCCAGTTCGAGGATTCGAAGTCGCGGAAGATGATCCGGGCGTCGCGATAGCGGGTCTCGGGCTCGTCGGTCCACACGTAGAACGCGCGGTGTCGGCTGTCGGGCGCGGCCCACCGTGCGCGCTGGAACCACGCGTGCTGATCGGAGGTGTGGTTCAGGACCAGCTCGATGATCACCCGCAGGCCGCGCCGGTGGGCCTGCTCGAGGAAGGTCTCGAAGTCGCGCAGGTTGCCGTAGGCCTCGTGCACGCTGCGGTAGTCGGCGATGTCGTAGCCGTCGTCGCGCAGCGGTGAGGGGTAGAACGGCAGCAGCCAGATCGCGGTGACCCCCAGCTGCTGCAGGTAGTCGAGCTTGCCGGTGAGCCCGCGGAAGTCGCCGACGCCGTCGCCGTCGGCGTCGGCGAAGGCGCGGACGTGCAGCTCGTAGACGATCGCGTCCTTGTACCAGAGGGGCTGCTCGAGGACGGGAGCAGGAGAGCTGGCCTTGCGGCGGACCATGGGGACTTCTCGGGGGGACCTCTCGGGGGACGTGCTCAGGCGAAGTAGTCGAAGTCGCGCTCCGTGCGGCGACGCCGGCGTACGCGGAACACGTGGGCCGGCATGGCGCGGGGATCGAGCCGCACGAAGTGAGCGTCACCCGACCACGCGAAGCGATCCTCGGACAGCAGGTCGTGCACCTGCAGCGGCTCTCCCTCGCGGCCGCCCAGCTCGCTCGCGGGGATCCGCACCCAGCCGCTGCGGGGCTGGTGGGGATCGAGGCTCACCACCACCACGATGGTGTCCTCGTGCAGCGGCGAGCGCTTGGCGAAGCACAGCAGCTGCTCGTCGTCGGCGTCGAAGAAGCGCAGGTCGTGGTCCTGCTGCAGGGCGGGGTGCTCGCGGCGGATGCGATTGATGCGGGTGATCAGCTCGTGGATCCCCGGCTCGCTCGCCTGGCGATCCCAGCGCCGGAGCTGGTACTTCTCGGAGTCGAGGTACTCCTCGCTGCCTTCGCGCCGCGCCCGGTGCTCGCACCGCTCGAACGCGGGCCCGTAGATCCCGTAGTTGGCGCCCAGCGTCGCGGCGAGCACCAACCGGATCGCGAACGCGGGCCGCCCCCCGTGCTGCAGGAACTCGGGCAGGATGTCGGGGGTGTTGGGCCACAGGTTGGCCCGCAAGAACTCGCAGATGGGCGGCCGGTAGAGCTCCTCGAAGTAGCGCCGCAGCTCCCACGCGGTGTTGCGCCACGTGAAGTAGGTGTACGACTGCGAGAACCCGACCTTGGCCAGCCGCAGCATGCGTCGCGGGCGGGTGAACGCCTCCGACAGCAGCACCACGTCGGGGTGCCGGGCGCGGATCCGGTCGATGCACCACTCCCAGAACGGCAGCGACTTGGTGTGGGGATTGTCCACGCGGAAGATCCGGACCCCGCGATCGATCCAGTGCTCGAGCACCCCGGCCAGCGCCTCCCACAGCGACGGCCACTGGGGCGACTCGAAGTCCAGCGGCACGATGTCCTGGTAGACCTTGGGCGGATTCTCGGCGTGCTGGATGCTGCCGTCGGGACGAAAGCGGAACCACTCGGGATGCTCGCGGATCCAGGGGTGATCGGGCGAGGCCTGGAACGCGATGTCGAGCGCCAGCTCGATGCCCACGGCCGCGGCGGCCGAGCGCAGCGCCTCGAAGTCCTCGAGCGTGCCCAGCTCGGGGTGGATGGCGCAGTGACCTCCGTCCTCGCTGCCGATGGCCCAGGGGCTGCCCACGTCGCCCTCGCTGGCCACGGGGGCATCGTTGGGTCCCTTGCGGTGGGTGTGGCCGATGGGATGGATCGGCGGCAGGTACAGCACGTCGAAGCCCATCGCGGCGATGCCGGGGAGCCGGTCGATCACGTCGCGCAGCGTCCCGTGCCTGCCCTCGGGACCGAGCGAGCGGGGAAACAGCTCGTACCAGGTCGAGAAGCGTGCCTTCTCGCGCTCGACCACCATGGGCAAGGGGTCGGTACGACTGGCGTGGCGACGGGGGTCGTGGCGGTGCACGAGCGTGGACAGCTGGTCCGAGAGCGCGGTGTTCAGCCGTCGAGAGGGATCGTCGCGGGGATCGGGGGCCTCGAGCAGCTCGGCGAGCTCGCACAGCCACACGTGATCCCGCGCATGCTCAGGGCCGCGCTCCGGGTCGCTGGCCGCGGCTGCGGCGTCGCGCACGAGGGCGGCGCCGATCCGCAGGTCGACGTCGAGGGGCTGCCCGGCCGCGGCCCGCGTGGCGAGCTCGGTCTGCCAGGTCTCGAAGCGATCGATCCACCCCTCCACCACCAGCTCGTAGCGGCCGGGCGTGGGGGGCACCACGACGCCCTCGAAGCGATCGTTGCCACGGTGGACCATCGAGACCTCGGCCCAGGCCTCGTCGTCCACGCGACGCCAGCGGCAGACCGCGGCCACGCGATCGTGACCGTCGGCGAACACGTCGGCCGCCACCACGATCTCTTCACCGGCGATCCGCTTGGCCGCAAAGCGGCCGCCGTCGACGAGGGGAGTGACGGGCTCGATGCACACGCGCGCCCGGCCGCGGCCGTGGGCCGCGGCCGCAGCCGATGGGACGGAGAGCGGCACGGCACCGGGCTAGCACCCCGCGTCGGGCCATCAAGAGCCCGCACGCGCTCGTGCCCGCAGCAGCGCCACCGGCAGCTCGGCGAACAGCTCCGGACCGAGGAGCGTGCCGTTCGTCGCGTGGATCGTCCGGCCCGAGAGCAGCTCGTACCAGCGCCGGGGGGCATCCGGCGGCAGCGCGACGGCGGTGCCTCGCCATCGCTCGCGCAGCGGCCAGCGCGGAGGATCACCGACCAGGCCCGACGCTCGTCGCGCCACCACGCCCATGACCCATGCGTCGCCGCAGCAGCGTGCGAGCGCATGGGCGTGCTGGTCGGCACCGGTCGACGCGAGCTCGAGCGGAACCACGCGCCCTTCGAGGTACGGCCCCGGTCTCGATCGGCGATCGGCAAGCCCCCTCATGAGCACGTGGGTCTTGATCCGACCGTCGTGCCAGCGCTCGCGCAGCTCGTGCAGCAGCGCGCCACGATCCTCGGACCAGCGCGCGTGCAGCTCGCATGCCTGGTCTCGCAGCCGAGCGAAGTCCACGGGCCGGCGGTTGTCGGGATCCACCAGGCTGAGATCCCAGCGCTCCGTCCCCTGGTAGACGTCGCAGACTCCCGGCGAGACCAGCTGCAGCACGAGCTGGGCCAGGCCGTTGATCGCCCCGGGGATCGCCACCTGCTGGTGCAGCCGGTCGAGCGCTCGCCCCCACGCGGTGGAGGACAGCGACCCGAGCAGGGTCCGTGCCCGCTCGACGATCTCCGCCTCCGCCTCGGGATCGGGGCGGATCCAGCTGGTGCGGCGCTTGGCCTCGCGCGCCGCCTTGACCAGGTAGGGATGGAGGCGCTCGTCGAAGCGCTCGCGCTCGGCCTGCCAGGGGGGCAGCGCCCCGATCACGGTCTGGACCAGCAGCTCGAGCTCTTCGCGTCGATCCGAATCGTCGGCCGCGATCCCCAGGCCCTCCTCGCACAGGGTCAAGCAGTGGAGGTAGTCGTCCGGGCGCTCGGTCAACACGTAGAGGCGCGCTCGCACGTCGGCGCCGCGCTTGGTGTCGTGGGTCGAGAGCGCGAGCAGCCCCCGGGGGGCCCGCTCGCGCCGGCACACGGCCCACGCGGTGAAGGCCGCCTCGGGATCGTCGGGCGGCACGGGCGTGCACCCCACCTCGGCGAGCCCGAGGTTGGTCACGTAGCGGTAGAGCGCGGTGTCCTCCACGCCCTTGGCGGTGGTGGGGCCGGTCAGCTGCTGCCAGCGCCGCACGAACGCGCTCGCGCGCCCGTCCTGCCCCGGGGGCACGGCCACGCGTCCCTCGACCACGCGGGCGATGAAGTCGAGCGCGCAGTGAAACGCGGCGGAGAGCTGCGCCCGTGCCTCGCGGAGCGCGAGCTCGAAGCGTTCGCGCTCGTCCTCCACGAGGCTCGAGTTCCCGTGGGGACCGGCCTCGGAGTAGATGCGATAGACGGGCAGCGCGGCGGTGAGCGCGGTGAGGGCTCGATGCAGCTCCTGGAACGACACGTCGCGTGCGCGTCGATCCATGGCGGCCAGCTCGCGGAGGTCGGCCGCCATGGTGCGCAGCGCGGGGGCGAGGGTTCGCGCCAGCACGTCGCGCTTGCTCTGCTGGACGCAGGCCGAGAAGCTGGTGTGCCCGGTGGCGCAGCGAAACGCGGCGTCGAGGACGGCCCAGCCCAGGGGATCGCACAGCAGCGGGCCCACCGCATCGATGAAGTCGTAGCCGGTGGTGCCATCGGCGAGCCAGCTGGGCGGGAGCTGCTCGCCGCGCTGCAGGATCTTCTCCACCACCACGTAGCGAACACCCCTGGTCCGCAGGCGCTCGAGGTAGACGCGTGGGCAGGCGAGGCCGTCGACGTGGTCGATGCGCAGGCCCTGCACCTCGCCCTGGGCCACCAGCTCGAGCACGCGGCGGTGGTAGGCATCGAACACCGCCGTCCGCTCCATCCGCAGCGCGACCAGCTCGTTGATGTCGAAGAACCGGCGGTAGTTGAGCTCGTCGAGCCCCGAGCGCCAGTAGGCGAGGCGATAGGACTGCGCCTCCAGCACCGCGTGGAGGGCATCGTGGCGCTCGCTCGGGGTGGCGCCGTCCGGAGCGTCGGCAATCGCCTCGCCAAGCCCCGGGCGCTCGCGCAGCAGCGCCGCGAGTCGCGTGCGCAGGATCGGGGTGTGCTCGATGCGGCGCTGGCGAGCCGCTCGGGTGTCGACCCGGGGCGGCAGCGCCGTACAGGCGGCGCAGAGCCGCTCGAGCGCGGGCGACCCGGTCAGCCGCTCCAGCACCAGCGGCCAGGTCCGGGGATCGAGGGGAAAGGCGCGGGCCCGGTAGCCCACGAGCAGCCCCTGGTCGTCGACCCCCAGCCGCAGCAGCCCGCCCTCGAGCGCCTCTCCGTAGTGGCACTCGAGCACGGGCAGCACGACGCGGGCCTGGGGATCGACCGACCAGCGGATGTCGAAGAATCCGGCGTAGCGGGAGGCCGGGCCGTGCTCGAGCTGGTCGCGCCACCACGGGTTGTCGATCGAGGCCCTGACATGGTTGGGCACGATGTCGAGCAGCAGCCCCATGTCGGCCTCGGCCAGCGCGCGGGTCAGCCGGTGAAGGCCGGCCTCGCCCCCGAGGGCCGGATCGATCACCTCGGGGTCGATCACGTCGTAGCCATGGTCGCTGCCCTCGGCGGCGCGCAGCAGCGGCGAGACGTACAGCCAGTCGACGCCCAGCGCCCGAAGGTCGCTCACGTGCGCAGCCGCCGTCGACAGATCCACGTCACCGCGCAGCTGCACGCGATAGGTGGAGACCGGCTGGGACCGGGTCATGGAGAGAGTCTCCGCAGCACGGCGAACCAGGCGCCGGGCAGCACGATGGGATCGGAGGAGGGTCGCATGGGGTCCAGCACCTGGCCTCGGCCCCCGAAGCAAGGGTCTTCACCCTCGATCACGCACGTCCAGCGCCCCTCGCCGAGGGGCAAGAGGATTCGGCGCTCCTCGGCCGAGAGGTTGGCGACGAGCATCCAGCGCTCGTGGTGCCCGAGGTGGACCACGAGCACGTGGTCGCCGTCGTGGAGCTCGCAGCGCGGTCGCACGCCCACGAATTCGTGGCCGTGGGCCCGGCGGAAGCGGAGCAAGCGACGGTAGAGCGCCCACAGCTCGCGGTGGGGCGAGCGCTCGATCACCGATGGTTCGATCCGGCTGCCCTCGAAGGTCGACTCCTGCTGTGGATCCTCGAGTTCCCCGCCGCGCGCTTCGACCGAGCCGAGCAGCTGCCGCAGCTCCTTGCGCCGTCCCTTGCGCACCGCCTCCGCCAGCTTCGGATCGCCGTGGCTGGTGAAGTATGCGAAGGGACGGCGCTCGCCGTACTCCTGGCCCATGAACAGCAGCGGCACGTGCGGCGAGGTCAGCAGCAGCGCGGCCGCCAGGCGCTGCCCGGCGAGCGTGGTCAGGCCGCCGAGGCGAGCGCCGCCGGCCTGGTTGCCCACCTGGTCATGGTTTTGGGTGCAGACCACGAACGTCGCGGGGGACAGGCCCTCGGTGGGGGCACCGTGCCGGCGGCGACGAAACCGGCTGTACTGGCCGCGGTAGGCAAAGCCCTCGGTGATCGCCTCGGTGAGCAGCCACGGGTCGTCGAAGTCGGCGAAGACCCCGCGTCGATCGGAGGTGAGCCGGACGTGCAGCGCATGGTGGAAGTCGTCGGCCCACACCGCATGCAGTCCCAGGCCACCCGAGGCGCGAGGGCGAACCAAGCGAGGGTCGTTGGCGTCGCTCTCGGCGATCAGCACCCGGGGGCACCCATCGGCCCTCACCAGGGCCTCCACGCGCTCGGACAGCTCGGCGAGGAACGGACGGGGCGTGGGGTCGACGATGGCGTGGACCGCATCGAGGCGCAGCCCGTCGACGCCGAGCTCGTCGAGCCACATCAGGGCGTTGTCGATGAAGTAGCGACGGACCTCGTCGCTGCCCGGCCCGTCGTAGTTGATCGCGTGCCCCCACGGCGTGTGGTAGCGACCGGTGGTGTAGGGCCCGAACCGCGGCAGCACGCAGCCCTCGGGTCCCAGGTGGTTGTAGACCACGTCGAGCACCACCGCGAGCCCGGCCCGATGGCACGCTCGCACGAACGCGCGCAGGCCCGAGACCCCGCCGTAGGCCTCGTGGACCGCGTAGGGGAAGACTCCGTCGTAGCCCCAATTGCGGGCCCCGGGGAATGCGGCCACGGGCATCAGCTCGATCGCACTCACGCCGAGCTCGCACAGCCGCGGCAACGCCTCGATGGCCGCCGCGAACGTCCCCTCCCGGGTGAACGTGCCCACGTGGAGCTCGTAGATCACCCAGCGCGAGAGCGGAGGCGGACGCCACCTCCGATCGTCAGGGGCGGCGCACGACTCGACCACCGCCGAGGGCCCGTGCACGCCGTCGGGCTGGGCACGGCTGGCCGGATCGGGCAGTCGGTCGCGCCCGTCGAGCACGAACCAGTAGCGATCGCCGGGCCCTGCGCCCGGCACCTGCCCCGCGAAGTAGCCGAGCGCCTCCGCCCGCAGCGGAATCCTGCGCCCGGACAGCTCCACCTCCACCACGCGGGCGTTGGGCGCCCACACCAGGAATGCCACTGCGCCCTCGATGGCCGTCGCGCCCAGGGCCAAACCATTCATCGCTGGCTCCACGCCCTGCGGCCTAGCGCCTGCAAGGGCCCTCGCAACGCGGCTTGCGACCGCAGCCGTGGGGTGAAGGATGCTCGTCGTGATCGCCTCCCTCGCCTGGGCGTTGGTCGTCGTGATCGCGGTGGCGCTGGTCGCCCACGGACTGGGGTGGCTGGCCGCACGAGGCCTGCGGCGCTGGGCCCGGCGAACCAAGCACGCGCTCGACGACGAGATCGTCCATGACCTCGCGGGCCCGCTGCGCTGGGTGCTGCCCGTGGTCTCGCTACCGCTGACGCTCCCGCTGGTGCCGCTGCCCGAGCACGTGGCCGATCCGCTGCAGCACGCGGCGCT
Organism: Paraliomyxa miuraensis; assembly: GCF_026337845.1. Classification (GTDB taxonomy): domain Bacteria; phylum Myxococcota_A; class Polyangia; order Nannocystales; family Nannocystaceae; genus Paraliomyxa; species Paraliomyxa miuraensis. The sequence goes on from NZ_JAOVZF010000143.1 coordinate 89,777, forward strand.
GGTGCTCGTGATCATCACCGCGGGCTGGGTGGCCCTGCGTACCCTGCGAACGGTCGAGCGCATCATCGCCGCTCGCTACGCCAGCGGCGGCGAGGATCTGCACGCCCGACGGGTCCACACCCAGGTCCGCGCCTTCCGCAACATCGCGGCGTTCCTCGTGGTGCTGCTGACCCTGGCGTTTGCGCTGATGACGTTTCCCCAGGTCCGGCAGGTGGGGGCGGGGCTGCTGGCCTCGGCGGGCGTGGCGGGCATCGTGGTGGGCTTCGCCGCCCAGCGCAGCATCGCCACCGTGGTGGCCGGCGTCCAGCTCGCGCTGGCCCAGCCGATCCGCATCGACGACGTCGTGGTGATCGACGGCTACTGGGGTCGCGTGGAGGAGATCACGCTCACCTACGTGGTGATCCGGATCTGGGACGAGCGGCGCCTGATCGTCCCGGTCACCCGCATCATGGAGGCACCGTTCGAGAGCTGGACCCGCTCGTCGGCCCAGCTGCTCGGCACGGTGGAGCTGCTGCTCGACCTCCGGGCCGACGTCGAGCCGCTCCGGGCGGAGCTGACGACGATCCTTCAGACCACGCCGCAGTGGGACGGCAGAGCGGCGGTGGTCCAGGTGACCGAGCTGCGCGACCACGGGAAGGTGGTGCGGGTGCTGGTGAGCGCCCAGGAATCGGGCCCGCTGTTCGAGCTGCGCTGCGTGGTGCGGGAGCGGCTGGTGGCCTTCATCGCCGAGCACCAGCCCGAGGCCTTGCTGCGTCACCGCGCCGAGCTGGCCTGGGATCCCGCGTACGACCAGCGATCGGCCCGACCCGCGCCCGAGGAGGGCGAGGCATGAGCGGCCCGAGCATCAAGGTGCGAACGGGCAGTCGGCCTGCCACCCCTCGCGAACGTGCGCGCGAAGGTCGTTGCTCGCGTGCGTGTTCCAGAACAGCACCGGGCCCTCCACCGGGTGCTCGGCCAGGGCGCGTCGCATGCCGGCCACGCACTTGGCGGTGTAGGTGGTCTCGAGCCGCAGCCCCTGGGCGCGCGCGTCCTCCATCGCCTGCGTGGCGGCGTCGGTGGGCACGCCATAGCCACCGCCCACCTGCGAGTGGTCGATGCACCAGGTCACGCCGGCGTGCTCGAGCAGCTGCCCCGCGCTCCCCTTCGCCTGCGAGGCCGGCAGCCCGTGCTGGACCATCACCCGGTGGGCCATGCCCAGCATGCGGCGAAACATCACCCCGTTGAACCCCCAGCGCTCCACCGACGACACCAGGTGCAGGCGCATGGATCGTCCCGCGAGCGCCAGGCCCAGGGCCAGCCCGGCCGATGTTCCCGCCGAGCCCGCGGTCACGAACACCACCCGCGGCAGCGGCAGCAGCCCCGCGTCGATCTGCGCCGACAGCTCGAGTCCCGCCTCCACGAAGCCCAGACACCCCAGCGCCGTGCTCGCGCCCGCGGGCATCGAGACCCCCATGCGCTCGGGTCGACGCCACACGTGGTAGGCCAGCCACGCCCACGGCAGCCGGGCCCGCGACTTCACGTTCCACAGCCGTGCACCGCAGGACACGAGCACCGCGAGGTTCCGACGCACGTGCGGGGTGAGCGTCTGGGTGAACGTCAGCGCATGGAGCGAGCGCCCCTGCTGCCGCAGGAACAGCGCCAGCGCCAGCAGGTGGTGGCTTCCCACCCCGCCCACCGAGAGGATCGGCCCGTCGCCGTCGTAGGGGGCGTTGGCCAGCACCCACTCGAGCTTGCGAACCTTGCCTCCGCCGTAGACGTCGCTGCTGACGTCGTCGCGCTTGACCCAGACCTCGGCTCCCCCCACGTCGAGCCCCGGCACGCGCTCGACCGGCGTGGGCAGCTTGGCCAGCGTCAGCCGGGCCGGCGGCGCTCCGAGCCGCTGCGACAAACCGTCCCACGCAAGGCCTTGGGAAGAGGAAGACACAAGCCCCTGGGCATGATGGATGCTGGGATCCATTCGCCCGAGACGCTAGCACGAGCCGCACGGCCTCCCGCGAACGCCCAGGACGACCCGACTGAACGAAAGCGCCGTGCGGGAGCCCAAGAGGCCGCACAGAGGGCTTGCCGGGCCTCGCGTGGCCGTCCCGCGCGCGCGGCTTGGAACCTTTGTTCGCTATGCTAATGTCCGCTGGCCGTGAAGCCCTGTCCCTACTGTGCGGAGCTGATCCAAGACCAAGCGGCCAAGTGCCGCTACTGCGGCGAGTGGCTCGACCCAAGCAAGCGGCCCGTGTGGTCGGACACGGCGGCGGGCGTTGCCCCTGCACGCGCGCCGGAGCCCGTGGGGGCTCCTGCGGCACCCGAGCTCGACCTCCACGAGCTCCACGACGACCCGCCGCCGCGCGGGGACACCTCGGCGACCTTGCCCGTGGGCTCGAGCTTGGCCGATCTGTCGCGACGCGAGCCCGAGCCCGCGCGCACCTGGTCGGCTCCGGCGTGGCTGGCCAACGCCCAGGTGGCGCGCGCCGAGTCGCGCGAGCCCGAGGTCCCCCCCACCGATCGCAACACGCTCGAAGAGGTCGCGCTCCGCATGGAGCGGATCCGCCAGAGCGCGGCGGCCGTGCGCGAGACGGTCGATCCCGCGCCGCACCCCGTGCGCTCGGCGAACGAGCGCGCAGAGCCCTACGACGAGCCCAGATCCTCCGTATCGGCCGCGGGCCGCGGCCACGCGGTGCTCGAGGACGAGCCGGGGGTCACGCTGCCCGCGGGCAGCCTTCGCGCGGTGGGGCTGCCCGAGCGCCCGCGCTCTCGCGAGCGCGACCACTACGACGACGAGCTTCCGCCGCCCCGCACCCAGCGGGCCCAGCGACGCGAGCGGTCCCGCCAGGAGCTCGAGCTGTCGGAGCGCCCGACCATCCCCGACATTCCTCGCGACCAGCTCCTCGACGAGCCCGAGCCGCCGCGACGGCGCAAGACCAAGGGCACGCGCGACGAGGCCGAGCACCACGCCGACGAGCACGAGCCCCACGAGGCACGTGGACGCGGCCGACGACGCGAGGCCGCGGCCGAGGTGATGCCACCGGCTCCCAGCCCCCGCCGCCCCGATGACTTCGACGAGGACGCGCTCGACGACGAGTTCCCGCCCCCTCGCGCCGCCGGGGTCGGGGGCTTCGACGAGGGGTTCCTCGACGAGGACGACGAGGGCTACGAGGGCGACGAGGGCTTCGACGACTTTGGCGCGGCCGGTCCCGCCCCCACCCCGCTGCCGTGGCGACCCATCCTGCTCGCGGCCGGCGTGATCGTGGTGGCGGGCGTGCTGCTGTTCCGCGACTACCTGTTCCCGAGCGATCCCGAGACCGACGAGGTGGCCGAGGGCGCCGAGGGGGGAGATGCGGGTGAGGAAGGCGAGGCCAAGGACGCCAAGGGCGAGGCCAAGGCCGAGACCAAGGACGAAGCCAAGGCCGACGGCGAGGGGCAGCCGGTGGAGCCCGAGACCAAGGCCGACGGCGGCGAAGTGGCCCCGGCCGACGGAGGCGCGACCAAGCCCCCGGCCCCGACCGCCCTCGATCCCGCGACGATGGCCAAGCTCGACGAGGCCCGCGCCGCGTACGAGGCCGGCTCCAAGGGCAGCTCGAGCAAGCTCAGGCTCGCGGGAGAGAAGCTCCAGGAGATCCTGACCACCGCCCCCGACCACCCCGAGGCGCTCACCCTCATGGCGCAGGTCTACCTCGAGCAGGGCAAGCTCGACGACTCGCTGTCCACCTCGAATCGCTGCACCGAGGTCGCGCCCGACACCTCGGCCTGCTGGCTCACCATCGGGGTGATCCAGGAGGCCAAGGGCGCCAAGGAAGTCGCACGCGTGGCCTATGGCAAGTACCTCGAGCTCGCGCCCGAGGGGCGCTACGCCAAGGACGCCCGCAAGGCGCTCGGACGGCTCAAGTAGCCGGCATCAAAAACGCGCCCACGAGCCACGCCTACGACGGGCGGCGCTCGCGAGGCCCTCGCGCGGCCGTGGGCGTGGCCGCGAGCTGCTGGGCCCCGGTGTCCACGAACGCCGCGCCGGCCGGCGACAGGCAGCGGATGCCGGCGGCCAGCGCGAACGCGACGGCCGAGCCCTCGAACCCGCGCTGCGAGAACACCCACAGGCGACCCCGCCCCCTGCCCTGCCAGCTGCGCAGCTCCTGCTCGGTCACCGGATCCTCGCTCGTGTCGATCATCGCCATCACCGGCGAGCGCGCCCGACGAGCGATGAGCCACGCGGCCAGCATCACCAGGCACGCGAGCACCAACAGCCCCCACCCCGCAAGGCGCAGCAGCCCGCCATCGAGCACCGCCGGCGCGCGCAGGCGATCGGCGATCACCAGCACGATCCACGCCGCCGTCAGGCCCAGGAACCCGCCGTACGCCAGCTCCGGGGCCCGGGTGGGTCGAGCGGTGTGCCCTTCGAAGTGCACGAGGTCGGGACCATCGTGGGGCAGCGCGTTGCCGGGCACGGCCTCCGTCTGCAGGCGCTCGTCATCGCGAGCCCACTGCAGGCAGTGGGCGGCGAAGCGACCGCTCGGGGTCGCCGTCGAGGCGGGAGGAGGCTCGGTGGAGTCGCTGTCTGGGAGCAGCCCGAACGAGGCCATGGCGGTTGGAGCCGTGGCAGCAGCGGCTGGATGCATGGTGCTCCCTCACGGAGGTGGGCCCTCCGCTGCCGCCACGGGGACCGGAAGTGCCGACTCCGAGCCCGCCGCACCCGCCTCACCCGATCGGATCAGGGCGAGCCGGTAGGCGACCGGCGCGACCAGCTCGTTGAGCGCCACGATGCCGAGGGTGAGCGCGGCGGCATCGGGTCCGAGCTCGGGAAAGGTGCGGGCGAACAGCGTCGACAACGCCAGCGCGAGGCCGGCCTGCGGCAGCAGTCCAAAGCCCACGAAGCGCCGCACCACGTCCTCCGCCCCCGCAATGCGGCAGGCCACGCGTGCGCCCACCATGAACGCGCTCGCCCTCACCAGCACCAGGATCACGGCCGGCACCCCCACCACCGCGAGCACGTGCAGGTGGATGGTGGCCCCCGTGACCGCGAAGAACACCAGGTACACGGGCAGCGCCGAGCCCTCGATGGCGTGGTGCAGCGCATCTCCCTGCTCGGTCGCGTTGCGCACCAAGAGCCCCGCGGCCAGCGCGACCAGCAGCGGATCGAGCCCCACCCGATGCCCCACCTCGGCCACCACGAACGCGACCACGAGCACGATCAGCCCGGCGTCGTGGCCGACTCGCCGAAGATAGAAGGCCAGCGGCCCCCCCACCCCGATCCCCACCGCGATCGAGCCGAACAGCTCCCAGGCGAGGCGAAGCACCGTCTGCCCCAGCTCGGCCGATCCACCCATCAGCGCGTCGGCCACGGTGCTCGCCCCCGTGAACAGCACGATCACCACCAGATCGGCGATCACCACCACCCCCAGCACCGTGCGGCACACCGGTCCGTCGGCCTGCAGCTCGGTGCGCAGCGCCACCACCACCGCGGGTGACTGCGCGGCCATCACCGCGCCCAGCACCAGCGCAATCGCAGCCGCTTGCGGTGGCGTCAGGCCGGCCATGAACGGCAGCCACCGCGACAGGCCCAGCACGGTGCCCGCCAGCACCAGCGCACCACCGACCACCGCCAGCCCGGTGATCCAGCCGATCGCCCGCCACAGCGCGCGCATGCGTCGGAGCTCGAGCTCCGAGCCGGCCGTCAAGGCGATGAGGGCCACCGCCACCCCCGTGAAGATCTTGGCGTTGTCGAGCGCCTCGTCGGGGATGAGGTCGAGCCCCGATGCACCGGCCAGGATCCCCGCGCCGATGTAGCCGGTGAGCTTGGGCAGCTGCAGGCGCGCCACCACCTTGCCCATGAAGTGGGCGGTGAGCAGCAGGTACCCCACCACGAGCAGCGTGATCGACCCGATGAACGCCGACTCCTCGGCGTTGAAGGTGCGCGTGGCGGTCATGAAGCCCACCAGCGCCAGCAGCACCAGCACGTTCATGCGTCGGGTCCCTCCCCCTCCGCGGGCGGCGGCTCGAAGCGCCAGTAGAGCGACACCAGCACCTCGCTGAGCATCGCCCCTCCGATGATCGCCGTGATGATGGCCGACTGACCGTGCGATCCGGGATGCAGCAGCTCGGCGTTGATCACCATGGCGATGGGCAGGGTCCCCAGCGGGGAGAGCACCAGCGCCCGCAGGGCCTGCCGCGGCAGCGCGGCGTCGATGCGACGCCACACCAGGCGCTCACCCACCAGGCGACCCAGCAGCCGCGCCCCCAGCACGACGAGCATGAGCACCCAGCCCAGCGGATCCCACGGCTGCCACAGCGCGCCCGCCACCACCAGGAACACGAGGTAGATCGGCGCCTCGAGCCGCGCCAGGATCGCGCGCAGCGGCTCGGCATGATCACCCGGGAAGTTGGCCAGCAGCACGCCCACGGTGCAGCACACCACCAGCGCCGACAGCTGCAGCTCGCTGGCCATGCCCGCGGTGAAGGCCACCGAGCCCAGCAGCAGGGCGACCCGCTCGCTGCCCGAGGCCGGCAGGCGCAGGATCACGTAGATCACGAAGCCCACGCAGGCCGACAGCCCGAAGGTGATGAACAGCCACGCGGTCCCGGGCACGTTCCAGCTGCCCGGCGAGCGGAAGTACACGGTCACGAACGCCAGCACCAGCAGGCCGACGATCTCGTCCATGCTCGCCAGCAGGGTCAGGCGCTCGCGTACGACCGCGCTGGCTCGTCGCGCCCCCATGCGCAGCGCATCGGAATCGGCCGCCACCGCCCCCGCGGCCCCCAGCAGCAGGGCATCGCGCACGAGCCCCGGATCGACCAGCGCCATGTCGAGCACCAAGCGGTCCGCCCCCAGCGCCAGCGCGCTGGCCAGGGCCACCAGCAAGAGCGGCATTCCGGTCCCGATGCCCAGGATGGTGGGCGTTCCCCGGGGCAGCACCGACAGACGGCCCAGCTCCACCCGCATCCCCACCGTCAGCCCCAGCCACCCGAGCCCCAGGTGCAGCAACGGACGCAGGTGCGCGAGCACGGAGTCGGTCAGGATCCCCACCGCATCGCTGCGCGCGAGCAGGCCCAGCAGCAGGAAGGGGAACCCGGCCGCGACCACCCGCGAGATCCCCAGCCACTCCTCGATGCGACGAAACCACGCCTGCCCGCCCAGGTAGGCCAACACCACCAGCAGCAGCAGGCCGATCAAGGTCTTGATCACCACCCAGGGGCGCTCGGCCACGGGTGGGATCGAGGGCTCGACGGGGACGGGTGACGAGGCGTCCTCCGAGCGCGGAGGCGCGACCGGGAGCTCGCCCGTGGTCTCGCCGTCGATCGAAGGGCCGACCGACGATTCTCCGTCGTCCGTGAGCGCCGCTCCGAGATCCTCCGCAGAGGTCTGGGTGCTCCCCTCCGTGGTGGCCTCGTCCGTGAGCGCACCACCGGTCGTGGCGCTCGTGGCCTCGTCCGTGGTCGCCGTGCCCGTGCTCGGAGGACCGGTGGTCGTGGCCTCGCCCGTGGTGGCCTCGACCTCCGCCTCCACGCCGTCGGCACCCGACGGGGGAGGCCCCATCATCAGGAGGGAGAGCACCAGCAGGAGCGCGCTGGGGGGTGCCGTCCCCGTATCCTGACCGAACCCTCGACCGCCCGCCAGGCCAACGACGAAGGTCACGACGAGCCGCCCCCTTCGGTCCTGCCAATGGTTCCCCCGTCGAGCACCACCCGAGGCACGCGTGCGTGACAGGAGGTCGCACTGAGCCCTCCTGCCTCACTCGTCCTGGGACGGAGCCGTGAGGACGTCCCGCCCGTGGCCGGCACCGATGTCCTGCACCATGTCCAGTCGGCGAGGCCGTCGTGTCCACGGGCTTCGGGCTCGACGGCACGCCACGTGCAAAGGCCAGCCGACATGATCACCACGGCCACCCAGCCCACCTCGACCCTGACGATCCCCCTGCCGCTCGGGAACGTGCTCCTCGCCGAGGACGACCCCGATCTCCTCGACCTGTTGTCGTGTTACCTGCGTCGTCGGGGATACCGAGTCTTCTGTGTCCGGGACGGTACGGCCCTGCTCAAGCGGATCGACGAGTCCACCCCCGTGGGCTCCCTTCCCCCCATCGACGTGATCGTGAGCGACGTGTACATGCCGGGCCTCGATGGGCTCGAGGCCCTGCAGGAATTGCAGGACGATGGGCGACGCATCCCCATGATCCTGATGACGGCCTTCGGCAGCCACGACGTGCACGAGCAGGGACGCCGGCAGGGGGCCTCGCTGGTGCTCGACAAGCCGTTCGAGCTCGATGATCTGCTCTCGGCCGTCGACGAGGCCCGCTTTGGTCGGATGGCCGGTTAGGCGCATCACCCGGGCGCGAGCGCGGCCCAGCGGACCGTGAAGACGCCCGAGGTGCCCGCCTCGTCGTAGTACCCGCCGATCTCCACCTTATACGCATTGCCCTCCACGGTGCGCACCACGTACACGACTGGCTTGGGCGTGAGCACGTGGGTCATGAAGTCGTAGTCGTACCACTCATCGAGCGCGTAGTCGGGGTCCTCGTTCTCGTCGTCGCCGTCGGGTGCATCGGTCACCCAGCCCTCGGTGGGGATCGAGGTCACGGCGTCGAACGTCGTGCCCTCGAGCATCACCGCCTCCATCCCGCCCGTGCCCGAGCTCCCGCCGTTGATCGCGATCGCGAACCGCCGCAGCCCCAGGTCCCACTCGTCCGAGTCGGCTGGATCGGCCGGGTCCCGCTGCTCGCGGGACTCGAGATCGAGGTAGATCCACTGCTCCTGGTCGGTGGCATCGATGGTGCTCACGGTGACGCCGTCGCCCTCGTCCTCGTGCTGAACCTGCGGCCCGCCGCCCTCCTCGGCGGGCGCATCGGTGGTGCTGCTGCCATCGCCGAGCGTCTCGCCGAGATCGGGCGCACAGCCGGTCATGACCAGTACCATCATCGTGCTCGAGAACCAGGTGGATGTACTCATCGGTCGTCCTTCCTACCTTCGGGTCAGTAGCGCAGGGTGACCCCGCCGTAGAACGTGCGCGGCGGGATCGGGTTGGTGGTCGCGTCGCCGGCATCGAGCAGGTTCTCGACCCCGGCGAACGCCTGTACGTGCTCGGCCAGCAGCGCCTGGCCGAGCCGGAGATCGAGCGTGGCGAACGGCGGCGTGGGCTGTTCGTCCTCGACCGCATCGCCGTCCACGTCGGCGTAGAAGAGGCGTCGCCCCTGGATCGTGGCCCGCACCCGCAGGCTCGTGCCCCAGCGCCGCCGATGGAATCGCAGCCCCGCCGTGCCCTGGTGGCGTGGGCGACCGGGCAGCAGGCGCTGGTTCTCCACGTCCCACGCATGCGCGAACGCGTAGGAGCCCTCGAGCGCCAGCGGCTCGAGCACCGACAGCGCCGCCGCCGTCTCCACGCCGCGGCTCTGGGCCTCGCCCACGTTGACGTAGCCGAACTGCGTGACCTCGCCGCCATCGTCGACGGTGTCGACCACGATCGTGTCCTGCAAGCGATGGTCGAACACCTGCCCCGACAGCCACAGCCACGACCACGGCCGCACCTCGGCCGACACGCTGCTGCTCCACGAGGTCTCCGGCCGCAGCTCGGCGTTGCCGCGCACCACGTAGCCCGCCGAGGGGTTGGCGAACTGCAGGAACATCTCGCGAAAGCTCGGCGCGCGATAGCCCCGGCCGTAGCTCGCGCGGATCGTCCAGCGCTCGCTCGGGCGCAGCATCAGGGCGATCCGCGGCGTGGGGTAGATCCCGAAGTACGTGTCCAAGTCGAGCCGTGCCCCGGCCACCACCGCCACCCGCGGTGCCAGGCTCGGGGTCCACTCGTCCTGGGCCAGGATCGCGTAGCGCTGGCGATCCACCCGTGTCGGCTCGATGCGATCGGAGCGCAGCACCTCGGCCTGGAGATCGGCGCCCACCGTCACCGCGTGCTGGCCAATCGCGTGATCGTACTGGGCGGTGGCCTGCGCGAGGTGATCCCACGTGTCCTGCGACTGATCGAGCGCGGTCGAGCCTCGTTGGTCCTGCACGAACTGGTCGCGCCACAGGTTGTACGACCCGCTCACCCGCAGCGACGACGCCGACAGCTCGATCCGCGGGACCAGCCCCACCGTGATCACCTCGGTGCGATTGCGGCGATCGAACACCGCTCCGGCCGCATCCATGTCCACGCGGCTCTGGTCGCGCCGCAGGTAGTCGGCGGTGCCCAGGAGCGACAGCGGCCCCAGCTCGCGCAGCTCCTGACGCGTGCCCACCCGCCACAGCGCCTGGGCGCTGCCCGTGGTGGCCACATCGGACGGATCGGCATCCCAGCCGTCGGTGCGGTGCAAGCCCGCGCTCGCCGAGCCCGCGTAGCGCTCACGGGTCAGCGCCACTCGCCCGGTGAGATCGACGGTGCGCAGGCCCCCGTAGGCCGCATGGACCTCCGCCTCGTGCGGCCGCGTGGGACGGCGGGTGATCACGTTGATCGTCCCCGCCAGCGCATCGGCGCCGTAGAGCACCGAGCCCGGCCCGCGCACGATCTCGATCTGCCCGACGTCCTCGGCGGGGAACCGCGACAGATCCATGGTGCCGTCGACCCGCCCCGTGGTGCGCTGGCCATCGACCAGCACCAGCGTGTAGCGAGGGTCGAGCCCCTGCAGCTGGATCCCCGTGCCCCCCACCCCGCGCGTGAGCGCCACCCCGGGCACCTGCTCGAGCACCTCGGCCAGGCTCTCGCCGCCGCTCTCCTCGACCTCGGTGCGAGACACGACCTGCGTGGCCACGGGAGTGTCGGCGAGCGATTGCTCGGTTCGGGTGCCGGTCACGACGATCGTACGGACCTGCTCGTCGTCCGCCTCGGGCTCGTCGAGCGCCTCGTCCTCGTCGTCTTGCCGGGCCGGCACCGGCACCGGCTCGGGCGGCGGCGCGACCGGCTCGACCAGCAGCCCCGCCATCATGCGAGCCACCAGCACCGCGCTCACCATCGCCGCCTCGAGGACCGAAGGCCCAGCACCACCATCGACCACGCCAGCCACGAGAGGGGCACACGCTCGCCGGCCGCGCGTGCTCGGCAGCTGCAGCCCTGGCCCTCGCCGACCGCCATCCCGTCCGAGGTCGCGTCGGTGCCCTGCTGCGTGCCCCCTTCGCTCGACTCGTCCCCGGGCGGCTCGCCCGTGCTCGAATCGAGCGCGCCCGTGTCGTCCAGCGCCCCCGTCGTGCCCTCATCGGGCGCGCAGCCGGCCGCGTGCACCTCGTCGCCCACGCACACCCGTGCCCGCGCCGAGCTCGACGCCTCGACCGGCCGCGCCACCACCAGCCAGTAGCCCCCGGCCGGCAGCGCGGCTCCGCCCGCCATCGCGATCACCCCTTGCGCCTCGACCGTCTCGAGCGCCAGCGGATCCTCGACCACCCCGTCGGGCGCTCCGTCCTGCACGGCATGCAGCGACAGCTCCACCCCGGGCAGCGGAGCATCGGCCCCGAGCCACAGCGGGCCGCCCGGGTGATCGATCCTCCAGTACTCGGTCGCCACACCATACACGCGCGCGTCCACCTCGAGCGGCCAGCCCTCCTCGCTCGCCACGATGGGCTCGAGCTGCGCCGCGTAGGCATGCGTCGTCGCTCGGCCGGCGCGAGCGCCCGTGGCCAGGTTGGCGCGCGCGAACTCGCCGAACGCGGCCGTCAGCCCGTCCGACCGCCCCTGCAGCGCCTCGACCACCGCCGCCATCCCGTCGGCCTCGCTGCCGTCGGCGGTCTCCATCGCCAGCAGCACCTCCCCCATCACCACCGGGTCGTGGCGCTCGCCGAGGTAGTCCCACCACAGCGCAGTGCCGTAGGCGAACGCGGGCACCGGCCCCGGCGGGGGCTCGTCGAGCGGCCGCCCCGGAGCGGCGAGGTAGGCGTTGCACCAGTGCAGGAAGTCGGGCCACTGCGGCGCGAACTGCCGCTGTCCCCACACGGCCATGCCTTCGCTCATCCAGATCGGCAGCGTCCCGTAGGCCGCCTGCACCGCGTGGAACGCCTCGTGCACGGCCACCACCTCCACCGCCTCCTGCAGGCTGCCGTAGCCGTAGCCCACGAAGTCGTTCTCGATCACCAGGAAGCCCACGCAGTGCCGGGGGCCGCCCTCGGTGCAGCCGTCCACGCCAAAGCGCCCGTCGGAGGCCCCACCGAAGTCCACCAGGTACACGTCGAGCGCCGGGCTGCCGCCGAGCAGCTCGAGACCCAGCGTCGCCTCGCTCACCGGGGGCCGCAGCAGCAGCTCGTCCGCGAAGATCGAGAGCGCCTGCGCGGTGGTCTGCGCCACTTGCTGGGGGAAGTCCGGTACGAGATCGCCGTCGTCGTCGAGCAGCCGCGTCTGGTTTCGCCCCGCCACCGAGTAGTGCACCCGCACCACCCCCGTGGGCTCGTCCCAGTGCTCCACCACGTCATCCCCGTCGAACGACCACAGCCCGCCCTCGGTGGGCCGGGGCTCGGCGCGCGCGGTGGCGCAGGGCAGCGCGAGCGCTCCCACCAGCAGCAGGCGACGCGCCGCGGTCACTCGAGGAAGCTCCAGCGCCAGGTGAAGTGTGCGCTGTCGCTGCCCATCATGCCGGTCTCGTTGCACCCTTCCTGCCCCGAGCCGTAGTAGGCGTCGATCACCAGCTTGAGCGTGCGGCCATCGGGCAGCTGCAGCACGAACGGCACGCCCGTCGTGGCCACGCAGCCCGCGTAGCCCCACCACGGCGTCAGCAGGTAGTTGGGGCTGCCCTGCCCCATGCCGTCGTCCACCAGCGTGCAGCCATCGTCATAGAACGCCTCCTCGGCGAACGCGGCCCCGCCGGGCACCGCGTCGAGCTCCTCGTAGGCCACGCCGTCTGCGAGCGCCGCCTGCACGCACGAAGGTCCCCCCGTGCCGCCGTTGATCCGGATGGCGAAGCGCTTGGCCGCGATGTGCCAGTCGTGCGAGCCCAGGCTCTGTAGGTCGTCGATGTCGACCCGCTGCAGGCCCTCGTCGGTGAAGCGCATGTACACCCACGGGTTCATCGGGGCGTTGGGCAAGCCTCCTGCCGAGGCGTCGATCTCGCTCACGAAGCCGGCGCCGTCGGGCATGCTGCTCACCGCGCCCTCGCTGGTCACCCCGTCCACCAGGCCGAGGTCGAGGATCATCGCGTCCTCGCAGGCCACCGCGTGATCGCACGACGGCTCGCCCGTCTCGGTGGCATCGGCGGTGGCGGCCGTGGTGTCGTCGGGCTCGGAGGTCGTGGGCGCGGCCGTGGTGCCCTCGTCCGGCGTCGTGGTGGTCGGTGCATCACCGGTCTCGCTCGAAGGATCGGGACCGCTCGAGGAATCGGTCGCCTCCCCGTCGTCGGCGCACGACGACGCGAGGGTGAGCGCGAGCAATGCAGCCGCGCAGCGGCCGAGGGTGGGCAGTGGGTCACGGTGGAGCATGTGCAGCATGGGGATCCTCGGAGGTGGGCGCGACGACGGTCGCGGAGTCCGGCATGGGCTCGGGAGCGGACGACGGCACGGGCTCGTACGCGGCCGGCGGCTCGTCGACCGGCTCGGGGTCGGACCGCTCCGTCGACGACGGTGGGGGACGTGATTGCTTGGGCGTGGGCGCGGGCGTAGGCGCGGGCTCGGATGCGGTCAGCAGCGGCGCGCACGACGGCGAGTGCTCGCCCGCGCAGCGAAAGCTCGCTCCACGGCACGACGCCGCCCAGCTCGTCTCTGCCCAGCCGATCGACACGTCGTCGATCGCGATCTCGTCGGGTGCACACCCGATCGCGCCGGAGGACGCGCGCGCCAGATCACCCGCGCAGCCGGGCCCCACCCACGTGCAGGCCAGCATCCCCGCCAGGCCGAGCATGCATCGCATGGCTATATTGAAAACAGTTTTCAAAATTGAATTCAAACGGAATCGTACCCGGTCCAGCCGGCCGTTTCGTGACCAAAATCAAAGTCTTGAAAGTCGTTTTCAATTCTATAGTCTCCCCGTATGCCCCTCCCCCGCCCGCGCTCCGGTGTCCTTGCTGGACTGGCGATGCTCGCATGCACGCCGGTCGCCGCTTCTTCCTCGAGCCCCGGTTCGACCGCGCCCCCACCCGCCGTGGCCCTGGCCTCCGTCACTCCACGGCCGCTGCCGCGATCGGTCGAGGGCGACCTGCCGATGCTTCCCCAGGCGCTCACCAGCTTCGGTGCGGCGCTCCACGGCGAGCATCTCTACGTCTACGGCGGGTACTTCGGCCGCCCGCACGACTACTCCGAGGCGGGGCAATCGGGTGCCCTCGTGCGGCTGTCGCTGGCCACGGGCACGTGGGAGGACCTGGGCAGCGGGCCCAAGCTGCAGAGCGTGGCGCTGGTGACCCACGGCGACGCGCTCTACCGCGCGGGTGGCATGCAGGCCCAAAACCCCGCGGGGCAGCCCGCCGATCTCCGCTCGCAGGACGGCGTCGCCCGCTTCGATCCGAGCGCCCTGCGCTGGACCGAGCTACCGCCGCTGCCCGAGCCCCGCTCGTCGCACGACGCGATCGCGGTCGGCGACACGCTCTACGTGGTCGGCGGCTGGCAGCTCGACGGCCCGGGCGCCCCCACCTGGCTCGACACCGCCGCTTCGCGCCCGCTGCACGACGACGCGGCCGAGTGGTCGCGCTTCGAAGCCCCGTTCCGCCGCCGAGCCGTGGCCGCGGCCGCGGCCGCCGATCGGCTGGTGGTGGTCGGCGGCCTCGATCCCGAGGGCAGCGTCTCGCAGGCGGTCGACGTGTACGACCCCGCGGGGCAGGCCTGGACCCGCGGCCCCGACTTCCCCGGCGCCGGCTTCGGCGTGGCCGCGGTCGGCATCGACGACACCGTCTACGCCGGCGGCAGCGACGGCGTGATCCACCGCTGGCGCGTGGGCGCCCCCGCCTGGGAGCGCGAGACCTCGATGGCACTCCCCCGCTTCTTCCACCGCTTCGTCGCCACCGGGCCGGCCGAGCTGGCGGTGCTGGGAGGCATCCGCTCGATGGCCACGGGCACCCGCGTGCGCCCCGTCGAGCGCATCGCCGTGGGCCAGCACCCGCGCTCGCCCAGCGTGGCCCACGTGGAGCTGAGCAACCCCGCGGCCGCCCGCAACCGCCAGGGCGTGTTCCTGCTCGACGATGCCCTCTACGTGTTCGGCGGCAACGTGAGCCTGGGCCAGCACGACTTCGAGCCCCAGCACTTCACCGACCAGGGCGCGCGCCTCGACCTCGTCACGTTCGAGTGGTCGCCCATGGCCCCCTATCCCGCACGTCGTCAGACGATGTCCACGCTGATCACGTCCGATGGCACCGCGCTCGCCGTGGGCGGCTTCGGCCACGACGGCGAGGTGGCGCGCACCCACCCCGAGCTCCACGTGTACGAGCCCGTCGCCGATCGCTGGACCCCGCGCCCCGGCGGCCTGCCGGGCCTGGGGCGCACCCAGCTCGGCCTGGCCGAGCACGACGGCACGCTGTGGGTGCTCGGCGGCCTCGACTACGATCCGCGGCGCTCCAAGGACGATCAGTTCCGACACGAGCGCTCGGTGCTGCACGCCCCGCTGCACGATCCCAAGGCCGGGCTCGTGCCCTCGGGCCTCGAGCTGCCGCGGCCGCGGCGGGCGTTCGCCTCCGCCCAGCTCGGCGACCGCGTCTACCTGGTCGGGGGCATGCGCGAAGGCTTCGCCTTGGTGGAAGAGTGCGAGGTGCTCGACCTATCGAGCGGTACCTGGCACGCGCTGCCCGGGCCCGCACGTCCGCGGTTGTCGGCCGAGCTCGTCGCGCTCGGCGGCAAGCTCTACCTGGCGGGCGGCTCCTCGCGCCCGGCCCAAGGCGGCGAGCTGGCGGCCGATCGCTCGGTCGAGGTGTTCGATCCCGCGACCGGCTCGTGGTCCACGCTGATCGACGCGCTGCCCATCGAGACCCGACACATGCGCATGCTGCCGTGGCGTGATCGCCTGCTGGTCTACAACGCCCACGACGAGGACGGCCGCGTGCACGTGCTGGTGATCGACCCGGGCGACGGGCCCGCCGCGGGGTAACCAGTCGCGCTCGCCCAAGAGGTCCGACCGTGCGGTGCGGGCCCTCTCAATTGATTTCGATTATCATGATTTTCGATATTCGGCCGATGAATCGATCCGAGATGGCACTCACGCTTAATTCCAATTTTTGATTTTGACTTTCAATTTTATCAAAGCATACTCTCCCAAGGCACGGTCGTCGGCCCACTCGGAGCAAGGCGTTTCGCTCCCGCGGCGCTCCGAGTGGGCCGACTCCTTTCCCTCCCGATCATGACCGCGTACCCCCTCGACTCCCTCGCGCCCTCGGTCCCTCCCGCTGCGCGCTTCTTGCCCCTGCGCCCTCCCGACGTGCTGTCGAGCGAGGCGTACGAGCGCATCCGTCCGCGATACCTACGGCTGATGACCGAGCTGCGGCGTCACCGTCGCGTCCGGATCGCACCCGAGGTCGTCCTCCTGTTCGAGAGCCGCGAGACCGTGCTCGCGCAGATCCACGAGGTGCTGCGAGTCGACGGCCACACGCCCGAGCACGTGGAGCGCGAGCTGTCGCAGTACGACTGCCTGGTGCCGCGCCCCGGCGAGCTGCGGGCCACGGCGATGATCGACGGCGGCAGCCGCTCGCGCGGCCGGGCCCTCGCGACGGCGCTGCGCCGCCCCGGCGCCGTCACGCTGTCGGTCGACGGCATCCGCTGCGACAGCCAGCTCGCGGCGCCTGGCGACGACGACGACGATCCCGTGCAGTACCTCCGCTTTGGGGTGGAGCTCGGCTTCACCTCTGCGCTCCGCCGCCGCGACGCCGCGGTCGGCATCACCACCCACCTGCCCCCCTGCATGCGGCTGACCTTCGCCGCGCCCTCGCTGCGCGACCAGCTCCGCGACCAGCTCGGCGCGCCACCTCCTCGCACGCTCCTGCACACGCTGGCCGCGTGCCCCTGGATGCTCACCCTCCCGGAGACCACCCCATCATGACCGTCCTCGTCACCCGCCCTGCTCCCGACTTCACCTGCGCCGCCGTGCGCCCCGACGGCTCGATCGACGACGCGTTTCGGCTGTCGACCGCGCTGGAGGGCAAGTATGGCCTGCTGGTGTTCTATCCGCTCGACTTCACGTTCGTGTGCCCCAGCGAGCTCATCGCGCTCGATCACCGCATCGAGATCCTGCGCGAGCGCAACGTGGAGGTGATCGCAGTCTCGATCGACTCGCAGTACACCCACCACGCCTGGCGCAACACGCCCATCGACGCGGGCGGGATCGGCCCGGTGCGCTACACCATGGCGGCCGACGTCAAGCACGAGATCTGCCGCGCCTATGGGGTGGAGACCGCGGGCGGCGTGGCCCTGCGCGCGTCGTTCCTCATCGACCAGGCGGGGATCGTGCGCGCCCAGCTCGTCAACGATCTCCCGCTCGGCCGTGACATGGACGAGCTGGTGCGCCTGGTGGATGCGCTGCAGTTCCACGAGGAGCACGGCGAGGTCTGCCCCGCGGGCTGGCGCAGGGGACAGGTCGGCATGGACGCCACGGCCGACGGGGTGGCGAGCTACCTGCGCGGCCACGCCAAGGCGCTGTGAGCCCGCGGGCTCACCCGGGCAAGCCCGCGCGTGCCTCGTCGAGCTCGGCCTGGGCCAGCTCCCATGCGTCCGTCAGCTCCGACAGCTCGGTGCTGTCGCGCTGGTACTCGGCCAGCAGCGCATCGCGGCGCCTGGGGTCGTCGTAGAGCGCAGGATCGGCCAGGGCCAGGTTGTGCTCGCGCTGCCGGGTCTCGAGCGCCTCGATCCTGGCCTCGATGTCCTTGATCCGCTGCTGCAGCGGACCGAGTGCCCGGTTCTGCTCGGCCCGGCGCTGCGCTTCCTCGCGCTTGCGGGCCCTCCGCTGCTCGCGGCTCTCGACGGGCACCGACGAAGCCGCCGCCGCGTCGGGCGTGGTCGCGGCCACCGCCCGGGCCGGTTCCCTGGTGGGCCCCGGTGCCGCCGAGGTCGCCGCCTCCATCGCGGCACGCTCCGGATCGCGGTGCCGGTCGAGGTACTCGTCGAGCGTACCCGGATAGGTCTCCACGCGTCCGTCTGCCACGTCCCAGATCCGCGTGGCCAGCGTGCGAATGAAGCTGCGGTTGTGGCTCACGAACACCAGCGAGCCATCGAACGAGGTCAGCGCCTCCGCCAGCGCCTCGCTCGAGTCGAGGTCGAGGTGGTTGGTGGGCTCGTCCATCAACAGCACGTTGCCGGGATCGATGAGGATCTTGGCCAGGGCCACCCGCGCCCGCTCGCCGCCCGAGAGCACGTCGATGGGCTTGTCCACGTCTTCCTCGTGGAACAGGAACGAGCCCAGGAGCGTGCGGACCCGCGTGGCGCCGGCGCGGGGGTTGGCCGCCGCCACCTCCTCGAACACGGTGCGCCCGGGCTGCAGGGTCTCGGCGTGGTGCTGCGCGTAGTAGCCCACCTTGACCTTGTTCCCCAGCGTGATCGCGCCCGCGTCGGCGGCCAGCTCGCCCGCGATCATCTTGAGCAGCGTGGTCTTGCCGGCGCCGTTCTTGCCGATGATCCCGATCTTCTCGCCGCGCTGCACCCGGAGGTCGTTGCCGGGGAACACCACGTGATCGCCGAACGCCTTGCGCAGCCCCTCCACCTCCACCACCACCGCGCCCGTGCGCTCGGTGGGGGGAAAGCGCAGCCGCATCACCTCGCGACGGCTGAAGGTGACCACCTCGTCCATCTTCTCGAGCGCCTTGATGCGGCTCTGGACGGCGCGCGCCTTGTTGGCCTGGGCGCGAAAGCGGGTGATGAAGCGCTCGGCCTGCTCGCGCTCGCGCTGCAGGTTCTTGGCCTGGTTCTCGAGCACGATCTCCTCTTCGGCCCGCTGCTTGCGGTACGACTCGTAGTCGCCCCGGTACTGCCGCGTGCCCTCGACCTCGAGGCTCACCACCCGATCGATCTGCTCGTTGAGGAACTCGCGGTCGTGGCAGATGAGCACGAACCCGTGGGGGTAGCGGCGCAGGAAGTCGCCGAACCATGCCACCGAGGGCAGGTCGAGGTGGTTGGTGGGCTCGTCGAGCAGCAAGAGCTCGGGGCGCTGGAACAGCAGCGCTCCCAGATGGGCCCGCATCCGCCAGCCGCCCGACAGCTCGCCCACGTCGCGCCCATGGTCGGTGTCGGAGAAGCCCAGGCCGGCCAGGATGCGGTGCGCTTCGTGCTCGGAGTAGTGCTCCTCGAAGTGGGCCTGGCGCTCGTGCGCATCGGCCAAGCGCTCGGCCGCGGCCATCAGCGCCTCTTCGCCGTCGGCCCCGTCCGTCTCCCGAGACGCCCGCTGCATCTCCTCCTCGGCCGCACGCAGCTCCTGGTCGATGTCGGCGCGCCCCGGCACGCTGCCGGTGACGGTGGCCAGCACGGTGGTGCCGCCATGGGGCGGGATGTCCTGGGGCAGATAGCCGATCCGCAGGCCCCGGCGCGCCCGCACCTCGCCGCCATCGGGCGTGGCCATGCCCGCCATCAGCCGCATCAGGCTGCTCTTGCCCGAGCCATTGACCCCCGTCAGGCCCACGCGATCATGGGCGCCGATCCGAAGATCGAGCTCGCGCAGCAGATCCTTCTTGCCGAAGGCCAGCGACACGCCCTGCAGGACCAGGAGGCTCACGGCCGGCGGTGTACAACCGCCGCGCGGGGGCTCGCAAGGCCCGACCCGGCCGAGCGCCCCTCAGAGGTTGTTCAGCGCCTGGCACCGCAGCAGGGCCTGGGGCGCGTCCTCGTTCTCGGCCGACACGATGTGCTCCCAGACGTAGGTGTCGCTGGTCGCGGGCGTGTACCAGCCCAGGTTGCCCAGCTCGACGTTGACGCGCGCAGCCGCACACTGGGCCAGCGCCTCCGCCTCCGGAGTCTCGTCGCCCAGCAATGCGCCCACGAGCGTCTCCACGTCGACGATGTGCTGGCCCCGGACCACCATGGGCAGCGTACCGGCCAGCATCGCGTGGGCCGGGTCCGCCATGTCGACCGCGCCCTCGGCCTCGCACCGCCACTGCGGCAGGCTCACGGGGGAGCCCAGCGGCTGATCGAGATCGTGGGGGAAACCCTCGGGCGTGACGTAGACGTGGGACGAGTAGATCTGCTCCTCGGGCGTGCCGTCGACGCCGGGGTAGCGGAACTCGACCACGTGCGCGTCGTAGCCCTGGGCGGGCATCGACAGCTCGACCTCGTAGGTCAGCGGGCCGACGGGATCGAGCGGCGTGGCCTGCCACCCGTCCGCGATCGTCGTGTAGCGAAAGTCCCGGACCTCGGAATTGTTCGCCACCCACAGCACCACGCTCGAAGGATCCTGGTCGGTCTGGATCGTCAGGACCCCGTCGGTGACCTCCTCGGTGAGGGTGGGACGCGTCCCGCCCGTCAGGATCGACTGATACCAGGCGGTGAGGCCCATGAGGTTGGTGTCGAGGTTCTCCCCCAGGCTGTGCGACTCGTTGGGGACGATCCGCTGCGTGGCCTCGCCGGGGATGGCATGCAGGAACGTCCGCGTCGCGTCGGCGAGGAAGAACTCGTCGCCGCCCGCCTGCAGCACGTAGTGCGGCATCGTCAGCGCATCGGCGTAGCTGATGAGGTCGACCACCCCGCGCAGGAAGTACCCCTCCGGGGACCGGATCTCCTGCAGCACGCTCTCGTTGACGTAGGAGTCGGCGGCGTCGGCGTATTGACCGTAGCTGCGGAATTGCTTCTCGGCGAGCTGGTCGAGCTCGAGGGCGGTGAAGACCCCGGGCACCACCGCCTCGACGCGATCGTCGGCGGCGGCGGTCAGCCAGGCCGTGGCGCCGCGCTTGGAGAAGCCGGTCACGATGAACCCGTCGGGAGCCTGTCCGATCCGCTGGTCGAGGAACTCCTGCATGGTGTCCATGGCGCGGACCGAGGCCTTGGTCATCGGGAAGTATGCAGCCCAGGTCGGATCCTGCGTGTCCATGGCCTTGCGCCACGAGTACGCGACCAGATCGTCCTCCGACATCGGCTCGGGCCGGTCCGGAGCGGTGGAGGGCTGGGCCGGGATCTGGCCCAGCACCACCGCCGGCGTCCCCGTGGCCACCGCCACCTGGATCAAGAGCGGCAGCTCGCCCATGCCCGGCAGGGTCTCCGACACGTCGCCGCCCACGATCACCAGGTGAGCCTTGGTGGTGGTGATCATGTCCGGCACGATGATCGTCATCCAGTGACTCCAGATGGCGGGCGAGATCTCGTCCTCGGAGCGCCACTGCTGGGAATCCATCTGGAGGAAGTAGGTGGTGTAGCCGATGCCGTTCTGCTGGCTGTCGAGCGCATAGGTGTACGCGGGGTCGTCGTCCTGGACGAACTCGCGGAGCCGATCGACGCTCCCGGCGATCTCGGACCACCCCACCGGGGCGGACAGCGGCTGCACTTCCTCCGAGCTCGGCACGCACTCCTCGGTCCCCGTCGTCGTCGAGTCGACCCCCGTGGTCGTGGAGGAGGAGGACGAGCCGGTGGTGTCCGGATCGTCGGTGGTCGTCCCCATGTCGGTGTCCTGCGGCTCCGGCGAGTCCGGGCATGCCGAGAGGAGGACGAGCGACAGGGCGGCTCCACGAGCTGGGGTTCGTTCACGCATCGGCCCGATGGTCGCAGATGCAGCCGGGCGGAGCTACCCGCTCGTCCCTGCCTACCGCTCGTCGCGAGGGGCGAGCACCAAGAAGCGCTCGCGCGCCTCGGCCATCAGCGCATGGGCCTGGGCCACGCAGGTCCGAACCTCGTCGATGTAGCCATCCGCCGAGGCCGACCAGGTACGGTTGACCAGGCGCTCCGCGGCAGCAAAGCGGGTCATCACCTCGCCGTACACCGCGAGGCCGAAGCTCGGGATCATCGCCTCCCGCTCGTCGGCGAACACGGCCAGCGGCTCGGCCAGCCGCGCATCGAGGCGCTCGTGCACCGCGTAGGGATCGGCGCCCTCGCCCTGCGCGACCAGCTCCTCGTGCAGCGCCCGCAGCTCTTCGTCGGCGCGCACGAGCGCGTCGCGGAGCCGCTCCACTCGCTGGGCCACCTGATCGGCGGTCCCCGAGGCCTGCGCCGCCGTCTTGCGCAGGAGCACCACGCCCCCGAGCGCCAGTGCGGCCATCGCCCCGTAGGCCGGCCAGTGCACCGCGGAGGGATCGCGCACGGCCACGAACGAGCCGCCGATCACTCCGACCCACAGGAACACGTGTCCGAGCCGACGGCTGTGCATGACCAAGACCGACCCACTCTTCGCACACCCGCGGCCGAGGAACAAGCGCGCGCGGGGTGTGTCCGGGCCGGATCGAGCTGCGGTGAGCGCCAGCGCAGCGTCGGATTCGTCGTACGATGGACGGGGCGAGCATCAGCCGCGGTCATCGAGCAGGTCAGCCCATGCACAGAACCGAGGTCGAGGACGCGACGCGCTCGTTGGCGAGCACCGTGGAGGACGGGACGGAGCTGCTCGCCTCCAAGCCCTTGCCCGGTGCCGCCCACCACTCGGACCTGCCCACGCTGACCCAGCTCGGGCGCTTCGTGCTGCTGCGCCACGTGGGCTCCGGGGGCATGGGCGAGGTGTACGCCGCCTACGACGAGCAGCTCGACCGCCGCGTCGCGATCAAGCTGCTGCGGGCCGATGCCTCGCACCGCACCCGCGCCCGCGAGCGCCTGCTGCGGGAAGCCCAGGGGCTCGCACGGCTCTCCCACCCCAACGTGGTGCAGGTGCACGAGGTCGGCGTTCACGACGATCTCGTGTTCATCGTGATGGAATTCGTCGAGGGCCTGACGGTCCGCGACTGGCTCCTCGAGCCCGGGGACCCCGCCACCGCCCCCCCGCGGAGCGAGCCGGAGTCGGCCAGGCCGACCAAGGACGCCAAGCGAGCGCCCCGACGGCGCTCGATCCAGGCCGTGCTCGACGTGTTCGTGGAGGCCGGCCGGGGCCTGGCGGCCGCCCATGCGATGGGCCTGATCCACCGCGACTTCAAGCCGGGCAACGTCATGGTCGGTGAAGACGGTCGCGTGCGCGTGCTCGACTTCGGGCTCGTGCAGCGCGACGACGAGCCCGAGCCCCCGCCCGGCCTCGACGACGACGAGCCCGACGCGTCCTCGCAGACGCTCGACCCCGGCACCAGGACGGGCCTGTTCCTGGGCACGCCCGCGTACATGGCCCCCGAGCAGTTCGCCGGGACCGAGCTCGATGCGCGGACCGACCAGTTCAGCTTCTGCGTGGCGCTCCACGAGGCGCTCTACGGTCTCAGGCCGTTCGAGGGCCGCGGCCTGGCCACGTTGATCGTCAACGTACGTCGCGGGCAGATGCGGCCGCTTCCCCCCGACCACGACGTACCGGCCTGGCTCCGCGCCGTGGTGCTGCGCGGGCTCTCGATCGATCCCGCCGACCGCTTCGAATCCATGGACGCGCTGCTGCACGCGCTGACCCACGACCCCGCGGTCGTGTGGCGTCGCTGGCTCCGTACGATCGCCTCGCTGGCCGCGGTCGCGCTCGTGGTCGCGCTGGTGATCCTGGGCGGGCTCGAGCTGCGCGACCGCTGGCGAGAAGAGCAGCGCCAGACCGCGGCCGCGCAGGCACTCGAGCGGCTCGAGGAGCGGATCGCACGACTGCGAGCCGAGGGCGACCTCGCGCGAGCCCGCCGTCTGTTCGAGGACTTCGTCGCGCGACCGGAGCTCCAGGACACCGATGCCCTGGCGCAGGCGTGGCTGCTCGAGGCCGAGCGCCG
This sequence comes from Paraliomyxa miuraensis, assembly GCF_026337845.1. Taxonomy (GTDB): domain Bacteria; phylum Myxococcota_A; class Polyangia; order Nannocystales; family Nannocystaceae; genus Paraliomyxa; species Paraliomyxa miuraensis. The sequence continues at coordinate 113,398 of NZ_JAOVZF010000143.1, forward strand.
GCGGGCCGACGATGCCTTCGAAGATGCCCAGTCGGCCTACGCCCGCGCCTACCTGCGCGCCCGCAGTGGCACGATCGAGGCCGAGGCCCTCGTGGGGCTGGCGCAGGGCTTCGATCAGCGGCTCGACTGGACGGCGCTGCACCAGGTCCTGCACATGCTGCAGCAGCATCACCCCGCGCTCCTCGAGGATCCGGCGCTGCGCGAGATCCGGCTACGGGCGGCCCTGCAGGCGCGGGACCTGGCCGCGGCGCAGCGGCTGCTGCAGACCGCGGGCGATCCGGAGGACCTCCGCCTGCACGCGCTGCAGGCCCTGCAAGGAGCCACGCCCACCCCCTACCGGGACATCGCAGCCGCGTGGCCCTTCGAGCTCGAGGACGACGGCACCCGGCAGCTGCTGCTTCGCGACGAGCGCGGCGGAGCCCTGCGCGTGGTGGAGGCCGACCCCACGCTCGCCGAGCGCGTCGTCGTGTCGATCGGCGAGGGCACGGGGTACCCCGTGCCCCCCGGGCACGAGCGACCGGGGCTGTTCGTGGCGGAGCGCGGCGAGGAGGTGGCGCTGCTCCGGCTCGGCTCCGACGGTACGGCCACGGAGCTGCTGCGCTGGACGGAGGGCCGACCCGAGGGCGTCACCGCCGGCGATCTCGACGGCGATGGCGAGCCCGAGATCTACGTGGGCACGAGCCCCCAGAGCCGGCGCATCGTTCGGCTCGATCGCGATGCGGCGGGGCAGTGGTCGTGGACCGCCCCCGAGCGTCACGCCGAGGCCTCGCTCTCCGACACGATGGCGGTGGAGCTCGCGGATCTCGATGGAGATGGTCGTCCCGAGCTCGTGGCCGGCACCAGCGACTGGACCGCCTACGACGTGCGCGTGCTCGCAGCCGAGGGCAAGGAGCTGCGGCTGATCGCCCGCGACCAGCTCGGGCCCATCCTCGACGTGAAGGTGGTGAAGGACGCGGCCGCGCAAGCCCTCATCGTCGTCAACAAGACCGGCGGCCGGGGAAACACCACGATCTTTCCCCCCGATCGTCCCAGCGGTGAGCCGGTCGGGCTCCACGTGCTGCGGCTCGTGGACGATCACCTCGAGCGGGTGGCCCTCGTGCCTCCGCCCCACGCCTCGCCCACGTACGGCCCGGCCCGCCTGTTCGGGCTGATGGTGGGGGACGTCGACGGCAACGGGCTCGACGATGTGGTCGTCGTGGTCGATCGGCTCGACGGCGCGCACACGTGGCTTCAGCTCCAGGCGCCCGACGGGAGCTTCACCCCGCTGCTCCTGGGCAACGTCCGCGCGCGCGCAGCGGTCGAGCTCGATGGAGACCCGGCCAGCGAGCTGCTCGTCGAGATCGAGGACGACCAGGACGTGGGACACCTTTGGATCCTCGGCACGGGAACGCAGGCCCTCCCCCTGCACGGGCTCGCCAACGAGGCACCCGAACCCGCGCCTCGAGGAGAGTTCGCAGCGGAGCTGGCGGCGTCGTGGGAGCGCGCGGGCGAGCTCGAGGGCATGGGGCTGTTCGCCGAGGCCGCGCTGGCGTTCGAAGACCTCGCGATCGCCAGCGCCGATCCTGCGATCGGATCGGCCGCACGACTGCGGGCGGCCGCGCTGCGCGAGCGCTCCGGAGACGACCACGCGGCCCTCGAGCACTACGATCGCGTTCGAGCCGAGGGCGATCCGGCCCGCTCGATCGAGGCCCTGCGGGGAGCGCTGCGCCTGCGAGCGCGAGAGGGGGCCTACGCCCCGGTGGTCGAGCTCGCCAACGCCCTGCTCGCGCGGCCCGAGGTGGACGAGCCCGAGCGAAGCTCGCTGGTGGCGCTGCGCGACGAGCTCGCCGACGTCGTCCACGGCCTCGCGCGGCTCGAGCTCCCGCTCGATCGCCCCCTGCCCCCGTCCCTGCGGATCCACCAGCCGCTGAACCTGCACCGCGACCCCAGCACCGCGTCGCTCGAGGTCTCCGGGTTCCTCGAGGGCGAGCTGGCCTCGATCCCCGTGACCTGGTCGGGTGGCCATCTCGCCCTCGAGGTCGAGTGGTCGATCCCACGCGCCGAGTGGGGCGCAGGGCTTGCGTGGGTGCTGATCCCGGAGGCCGGGGGCGACCCGGTGCTGCGGCTGCAGGAGCGCGCCGAGGGCGGCGCCAACGAGGTCTCGCTCGAGCTGCGGTGCTCCATCGCGCCCGACGTCGGCGTCACCCGGGTCGACGACGCGGACCCCGGCCTCCTCGAGCGCAACGTGATGCGGGCGGTGCTCACCCCCGCGCTCCACGAGCGCCGGGTCTCGATCTTCGACGCGCAGGGCAAGCGGGTCGCCGACCAGCGCTCCCATGTCGCGTTCGAGGCCCCTCCGCAGGGCGACTACCGGCTCGTGCTGCGGGCCTACGACGAGTGGGGCTCCGACGGGTGGAACGAGGTCCGGATCCACCGCATCACCGCCACCGGGCTGCGCATGCGCGGGCCTCCGAGCGAGCCGGCCACCGCCGTCGAGGCGGCCGGTCGCGCCTTCGTCGAGGGCGATCTGCGCGCGGCGGTGGAGCGGCTCGCCGCCCTCCCCCAGCCCTCGGCGGACGCCCAGGCCATGCACGCCCACGCGCTGATGATGCTGGGCCGCGTGCACGAGGGACAGGCGATCCTCGATCCGCTCATCGGCACGCTCGGTCCGGGCACCGACGGCGACCCCGACCCCGGCGACGGCGAGCGGGCCCTGGCCACCCTGCTGCGCCGACATCCCGTGCTCTACGCCCCCTTGCTCCGCGAGCGCATGGGTGCCCGGTTCTCCGCGCTCGCCCACCAGGCGTGGATGCTCGCGCTGCTGTTCCACGCCGACGAGCCCGTGGTGCAGCGGGAGCTCCTCGAGCTGCTCGACGATCTCGACGCGAGCCCCGAGGCCGTCGACCCGCTCGCGGCGAGCCGGCTGATCTCGCTGCGCTTGAAGCGAGCGGACGTGCTCATCGAGCTGCACGAGCCCGACGCCGCCCGCCGCGAGCTGGCCTCGGTGCTCGCGCTCGGCGAGGCGCTCCCGCCCCGCCGACAAAAGGCCGTCCAGATGGAGCTCGAGCTGCGTCACGCGGCGCTCGAGGTCGACGCCGGCGAGCTGCCGCGGGCCCGGGAGCGGGTGCTCCGCGTGCTCGAGGCCAGCGCGCGGCGCATGTACATGGAGGAGCAGCTCCGCGTCGACCCCCGGCTGTCGCGCGTGCTCGACCCCCCCGCGCCGCGCTGACCCCCGCGCCGCGCCGACCGAAATTGCTATGATGGCGCCCGCATGCGACCTCTCGTCGTGTCGATCGTGCTGCTGCTCGCCAGCGGCTGTCCCGAGCCCGAGCCCGGACCCAGCGGCCCCGAGCGCTGCGAGGACTGCGAGCAGCACGAGTCGTGCCCGGACTTCCAGCCGAGCGAGAACCCGCTCGAGCCATGCGACGAGATGGACGCCACCTGCTACTACTGCGGCCCGGTCATGCGGAGGTTCGCCTGCCAGCCCAACGGCGCCGGAGAGCTGCGCTGGCAGGACGCAGGTGCGGCCGACATGTGCCCGCCGCCGCCCGAGCCCATGACGGGCACCGCCGGGTCGGGCTGAGGCCCTCCCCGCGCCGCTATCCCATCCCGCGCAGCACCGCCGCCATCGCCACCCCGACGCCCGCGAGCGCCTCGCCCACGATGAAGCCGGCGGCGAGCGGAATCCCCACCCCGTCGACCCAGGCTCGACCGAGCTTGGCCTCCGCCCCCATCCGCACGAAGTTGCCGATGGTGTAGGTGAGCACGATGTCGAACGGCATGTAGAAGCCGAGCCCGATGAGCACGCCGATGCCTCCGAGCCCCGAACCCGCCATCAGCAGGCCCAGCCCCGCCCCGGCGGCGTAGCGAAACGCCGGCACGTCGCCGCCGAGGATCCCCTCGATCACCCCGGCCAGCGCGGTGGCCTGCGGCGCGGGCAGGCGCTGGCTCCCCAGCGTGTAGGCGTCGTGCAGCACGTAGATGAGCGTCACCACGATGATGGGCCCCAACCACGTGGCCAGCAGCTGGCCGATCTGCTGCCGCCGCGGGCTCGCGCCCACCAGGTAGCCCGACTTGAGGTCGAGCAGGTGCACCGTGCACGACACCGCCGCGCCCAGCAGCAAGAGGCCCGCCTTGCGGATCCCCGAGCGCGACGACTTGAGGATCGTGGCCACCGCGATGCCACCGGGATACGCCAGGCGGTTGAAGTCGATCATCTGCTTGCGCAGCGGGATCACGAACGCCAGGCCCAGCACGCCGCCCGTGATGCAGGCGAGCACCATCAGCACCGGCGAGAACCCGCTGACCCCCGGGAAGTGGCCGTCGAGGATGAACAGCGCGGGAACCGAGAACATCATCCCCGCCGAGGCCCCGTTGACGGCCGAGGCGATGGTCTGGTTGATGTTGTTCTCGACGATGCTCGTGCGCCGAAGCACGCCCCGCAAGATGCCCCAGCCGAGGATCGCGGCGAGCTCCGAGCCCTCGATGGAGAACCCCAGGATGAGCGACGCATAGCCCATCGACACGCAGATGACCGTCCCCAGCAGATAGCCCACCAGCAGCGCGGTGAGCGTGAGCTCGGGATAGGGTCCGCGATGGACGGGTCGAGGGTCGGAGCGCTGCGCCATCGTCCCGAGCATCCCACGGACGGCGACGGCCTGGTATCGTGTGCGGGTCATGAGGGCAGCGCCGTGGGCAGCAGGCATCGTTCTCGGGCTCGCGTCGTCATGCGGGGTCCCTCCGGGTGAGATCGGCGGCTCGAGCCACGGCGACGGCGACTCGTCGTCCACCGCGAGCGCGGGCACGACCGCGACCTCGCAGGGCAACGGCACGGGACCCGTGGCCGACGGCAGCGGTGATGCCACGCAGGGCAGCCAAGGGACGAGCAGTGCCGATGGTGGCACCACCCAGGGCGTCGATCCCACCGCGGGGAGCTCGAGCAGCAGCGACGCTTCGAGTGGCACCGACGAGGGCACGACGGTCGGGGTCGGCGACAGCGGCGGCACCACCGACACCGGCGAGTCCACGGGCCCGGCCCCGAGCTGCGACGAGCTCTACGGCACGGCCCCGGGCTACGAGCTGTGCATGGAGACCGAGGACGAGTGCCACTTCAACGCCGACACCGCCGGCGGCAACTGCTTCGACATGTGCGCCTCGCTCGGCGGCACCTGCCTCGACGCCTTCGACAACAGCACCGCGTGCGTGATCCTCTCGTTCGGCGACGACTGCTTCACCAACCGCACCAACGAGATCTGCGTGTGCAACCGGTGATGGCGAGCCCCTCCGCGCAGCTCTGCTAGCCTGACCTCGCCCGGATGTCCGACGCCCCGCCCGCCCTCGATCCGAACACCCTCGAGCGCCTGCGCCGAGGCGTGCCGCTGCGGATGACCGCGCGCGGCGAGCTGCTGTTCGACGAGGGGCCCATCACCCACCCCCGGGTGCGTCAGGCGCTGCGCGAGGGCCTCGACGTCAGCGACGGTGGCGAGCCCATCGTGCGGCTCGGCGCCCAGTGGTGCTACCTGACGATCGAGGACTGCCCGCTGCGAGCCACCGCCGTCCGCCGCGACGGCGATGCGCTGCGCATGCGCCTCGACGACGGCCGCGAGCTGCCGCTGCCGCCGCAGTCGCTGCTCGACGAGCCGGGGCGAGGGCTGCGATCGCAGGCGCCCTCGCGAGGCTCCGGCCGAGCGCTCGCCGTGCGCTTCACCAACCAGGCGCAGATGGACCTCGCCCCGTGGCTCGAGGACGCGGGCGACGACCGCACCGCGCTCGTGCTGGGCGACCGGCGCTTGGTGATCCCGCGCAGCACGTAGCACGACGCGCTAGAAGACCCCCCCGATGTGGAACCCGAACAGCGCTTGGTGGGTGGGCGCGACCTGGTTGACGGTCTCCACCCGGCAGCTCTCGCTGCTCCCACGCTGGCTGCAGACTCGGCGCTGGGTGTTGAAGACGAAGTCGATCTCGGCGCCCACGAACATCGTGGGACCCACCCAGAAGTCGATGGTGGGACCCAGCAGCATCGAGAACCCCTGCGAGTAGTCGCGGTCGCGGCTGTGCTCGTAGTAGAAGGCCTGTCGACCGTAGCCGGGCGCGAACGTGAAGCCGAGGTCGAGCCTCCAGATCGGCAGGATGGGGCGGACGAACGCGGCAACCGTGTGCTGGGCGGCGACCGAGTAGCCCGCATCCGGACCCTCGTAGCGGGGCGTGAACATCCCCATCCGGTAGAGCCCGCCCCACAGCAGCCACGGCGCCGCTCGATGCCCGAGCGTGACCCCGAGCCCGAACGACGGCGCCGTGTAGCCGTTGAAGAACTGGTCTTCGTAGCGGCACGGCGCGCGACCAGGGATGCAGCCGGCGCCGCCGATCATCCCCTCGAGCTCCACCCCCTTGGGTCGATTGCCATCTCCGTCGGCCCCGCCGACCGCCGCCTGGGCCTCGTTCGGCGACATCGCCAACGCCAGCGCCGCCGCGCCGGCCATGATCGTGAGCGTTCGATTCATCGTGTGCATGCCGAGGATGGAGTGCACCCGCCGTGCCACCGTCGGGGAACCCACGAGGCGGCCCGAAGGCGACGCCAGCAGCGGCTCGAGGATGCCCCGGGTGCCGCGCCGCGCCACCGCCATCACAGACGTCCTCGACCCCCGCGCGCCATCGATGCGGACCAATTCGGACCTCCCGATTTCCATTCGAACGTCTCGCGTTCTTCGTATGCTCGGCCCGTCGGCAGTGGAGCAGGATGTCCTCGTCTTGGGAGCCGGGCTCGGCGGGCTGTGTGCGGCCCTGGCCCTCGCTCGTCGTGGCTTCAGCGTCACGATCGTCGATCAGCAGGCACCACCCTGGCCCCGGGTGGGCGAGTCGTTCGACTGGGAGACCCCGCGCCTGCTCGAGCACTTCGGCCTGGATCTCGAGTCGCTCTACGCGAGGCGCTGGCTGACCCGCAAGCCCGGCGTGGTGCTGTGGTCCAACAGCACGCGCGCCGACCACACGACCACCCTCTCGCCCTCGCCCCTGCTGATGCGCGCGCTCGGCCGCGCAACCGTCTCGTACCACGGTGATCGCAGCCGCATCGACGAGTTCATCCTGGCCCGCGCGCAGGAGGCAGGCTGTCGGTTCATCGAGGATCGCGTTCGCAAGGTCGAGCTGCGGGGCGACCGGGTCGAGGGGGTCGAGACCCAGACCCACGGTCGGCTGAACGCCCGCTACCACATCGACGCGAGCGGGCGCGCGCGGCTCGTCGGCCGCGCGGCGGGAGCACGGGCACGCCCCTGCGGACCGAAGATGATCAACATCCGGCGCCGGCATCGACACGACTACGACGGCAGGGGGACTCGGCTCTACCTCCTCCATCACGAGGGACGGCTCGTGTGGGCATGGAACATCCACGTCGACGAGCGAACCACCGACATCGGCGTGGTGATCCCCGCGTCGTACCTGCGCGAGACCTCCGCCGATCATCGACCACGAGCCCGCCCCGAGGACGTCTACGCCGAGATCTTGTCGAAGATCGAGCCGCTCTCCGGCTTCCTCGCCAGCCACGCTCCCGAGGGCCCGCTCCACGTGTGCAGCTTTCGCAACGACGTCGTCGAGCGGATCGCGGGGCCGAACTGGCTCTCGGTCGGCGAGGCCGCGTTCGTGCTCGACCCCATCTCCTCGGGTGGCGTGACCGCGGCGCTCCGTTCCGGCCGCTTTGCGTCGATCCTGATCGGGGACGCGCTCGAGCGAGGCACACCAGCGCTCACCGAGCGGGAGCAACGCGACTATCAGCAGCGACTGAGCCAGCAGGTCGAGTTCGTCAATGCCACCGTGCGGGATCTGTTCGACTACCACCTGCTATGGAACGAGGTGGGGCTTGCGTTCTACATCCGCATCCTCGTGTACCCGCAGTTCTACATGAACTGGCAGAACTCCGTCCTGCCGCTGCGCATGCGCGGGGGCGCACGGCTGCTGCGAGTGCTTCAGCGGCAGCTTCGCTTCGTGACGGCCTCGACGGTGCGCGCCCTCGATCTCATCCATCGCTGAGCACGCGCCCTCGGGACGGCTCCGGCCTACGCCATGGGCTCGGCCTGCGCGAGACCGGGCTCGGCGCCCGCCTCGGCATGGGCTTGGTCCACCCCCCACCCGCGGCGGCCTCGCACCACGCGGATGCGCAGCCGGTGCTCGCGGTGCAGCGCATCCTCGACGCGCACCACCACCGTGGCCGTGCGTCCAGAGCACACGTGTGCCGAGCTACGGGTCGGCAGCGTGCGCTCGCGGTCGAAGCGGCCGAGCACCTCGTCCACCCGAGCAGAGCCGTCGTCGTTCCACGTCACCGCCCAGCGCTCGACCAGCTCGAGCGGGCCCGGCGGGGGCTCCCGCAGCGCCAGGGGCAGCAGCGCCGGGGTCGGGTAGGCCAGGCTCAGCAGCTCGATCCGAAGCGGCCCGGCGGGCAGCCCCGAAAGTCGCACCAGCACCCGTGCTCGCTCGGCGATGGCCCCCTCGGCCGGCGAGGGCGACCCCTCGTGCAGCAGCACCCGCGGCAGCACGAGCTCGACCGGTGCGGGACGCGAGCTCTTGCGCCGACCCGGCGCCACCGACTCGCCCAGCGTCGCCGACTCGCCCCGCGAGCCGGCGTCGACCGCCACGACGCAACCAACGGGCACCGACCACCGCCATGCGGCCACCGCCTCGGCCGCGACGCGCCGGCCAGCCCGTGCCGCTCCACGCTCCTCCACCTGCGTCTCCATGCGCAGCCGGTCCAGCGCGCGGCCGGTCAGCGCCTGCCAGCCCTCGCGCACCCGTGCCTCCACGATCGCGCGCGGAGGCTCGTCGTGCCCCACCTGCAGCACTTCGAACCCCCGCGGGCCCGTCGAGCCCAGCAGCCGCCCCGTGGTGATGTGGATCGCCGAGCGACCCACGTCGCACCCGATCCAGCGCCGCCCCAGCGCCTCGGCCACCGCCATCGTGGTGCCCGAGCCGCAGAACAGATCGGCCACCAGGTCGCCCGGGTTGCTCGAAGCCTCCACGATCCGCCGCAGCACGCTCTCGTTCTTCTGCGTGGCATAGCCGGTCTTCTCGGTGGAGAAGCTCTTGATCTGGATCGAGTCGAGCGAGTCCCGCCCCCGCAGCGACAGCTCGGCCTCGCCCGCGTTCCACACGTCATCGAGCGGCACTCCGCGCCCGCGCGGCAACGATCCATCGCGTCGGCGGTACCCCGGCGGGTGCGGCAGGTGGGACTTGTTGAAGGTGAAGCGCTTGGGATCCTTGACGTAGAAGAACAACAGATCGTGATTGCGGATCCAGTTGCGGGCCTTGGTCTTGAACCCCGACACCCAGCCGATCCTCCACACGATCTCCCGCTGGAAGCACCCGGGCCCGAACACCTCGTCGAGCAGCAGCTTGATCGCGTGCCCCACCGTGGGATCCACGTGCACGTAGAGGCTCCCGTGCGGTGCGAGCAGCTCGTGCACCAGCCGCAGCCGCGGATCGAGCATGGCGACCAGCCCCGCCGGACCCCCGGGCCATGCATCGGCGTAGGCCGGCTGCCGGAGCAGCCGCCCGCCCGTCTCGCCCACCGGCGTGATCACCTCGAATCGGCCGCCCGTCGCAAACGGAGGATCGACGTAGACCAGATCCACCGTACCTCGGTGCTCGCGCACCAGCGCATCGAGGGCACGCAGGTTGTCGCCTTCCACCAGGCGATTGCGCCAGCGATCGGGGCCGCCCTCCGCCTCGTCGCTCGCCCCGTAGGCCGCCCATCGTCGCAGCGTGGCCCCGGGCCGTGGCACGGGGACACGCCGTCCCTGCGCGTCGTACTTGCCGGGCCACCGGAGCTCGAGCCCGGGCAGCCCCTTGCCATCGTCGCTCATGGAGCCGGAGGGGGTGCCTCCGCGGCTTGCCCCGGAAGGCTGCGAACGTGGGCCACCAGCACCTGCAAGGTGGCGTCGGTGAAGCGATCGCCAAACCCCGGCATCTGCCCTCGTCCCGCCCGGATCACGCCCTTGATGCCCTCGTCGCTCAGCCGCTCCACGAACGCGGCATCGGCCAGGCTCGAGGCCGTCGGCGCGTCCTTGGTGGGAATGCCCGCCTCGCCGTGACAGCGCGCGCAGTACTGCTCGTAGAGCTGCTTGCCGGAGATCGGGCGCTCGGGCCCCGCGGGCTGGGTGCACCCCCCCGCGAGCCAGAGCGCGAGCAAGGCGACGGCACGGCGGCTGCACATGCCCCAACGTCTAGCAGCCCCGGGTCGTCGCCGTCGAGGCCGTACCCAAACGCGGTGCCCAGCGCGGAAATCAGCGAGGCCGAAGATCGAGCGCGCCGCCCATGAGTCCGGGCTCGCTCAGGGGCGGAGCGGCAGCGCCTCCCCGTCCCGTGGCCCCTCCGGTAGAAGACGGCGGAGCATCGGGCACCAGGACCTTGGGCGACTGCGTCGGGGGTGCGGGCGCGGGCTCGGGGGTGGCTTCGGCCGGGGGAGGCTCGGGCGTGGGCGCCTCGGGCGAGGGCGCGGCCAGTTCGAGCTCGGGCTCGGGCTCGGGCTCGGGCGCGGGGCCGGGCTCCTCGGGCGCTCCGTCGACCACACCACGCTCACGCTCGTCGAGCACGACGTAGCCATGCTCGTCGACGATGGTTCCGGCGGGCGGGATGTACTCTCCCGTCGGCGTGCTCAGGCCGAGCCGCACCGCCAGGCTGTCGTTGTAGACGTCGACCGCCTTCTCGTAGCCCTTGCGGGTCTTGCCGTAGAACACGCCCGCCGTGATGCCAAAGCCCACGGTGGCCAGGCCCCCGCCCAGCAGCACGGCGCCGGTGCCATTGATCTGCTGGAGATCGAGCCCCTCACGGGCCGAGGCCGCGGTACCGGCCACGGTGAGGATGCCGGCCACCACCGTCAGCGCCGTGAACACCCGGGAGATCCGAAGGTTGCGGGTGGGCAGCGCCGCCGAGGCGCTCGCGTCCGACCGCAGGATCGCATCGAGCGATTGCCAGCTTCGCTTGGTCGCCAGCTCGCTGGTCCCCTTGGTGTACCGCATGCCCTGCGGCTCTTCGTGGCGGTAGATCGCGTTGTCGGCGTAGGCCTGCTCTCGCTGCTGGCGATCGGACGAGGTCTCGAGCTCCTCGAAGTCGGTGGGCCGTAGCTGTGGCGACAGCGAGGTGCAGCCGCCCGCCACCGTCCCCATCGTCATGGCCGAGAGCAGGGCGCAGACCTGCGCGAGTCTGAGTGGGCGGCGGTTCACCGGCTTGGACCGTACCACGATCGCAGCTCCATTGGTCTTGGCGGCTCTTCGGGAGCGTCGCCCGGCGGGCGCCGCAGGTCATCCCGGCCCCGAGGGCCTCGATGGACGCTCCAACGGCGCCGCCCCCCGGGCCTTACACGGCCAGCTCGTCGAGCAGCGGCCCCAGCCCGAGCCCCGTGCTCCCCCCGGCCTTCTTGCGCAGTCGGGCCAGGCGGCGCTCACAGGGCGTGACCGACGCCAACGCCACCACCAGGGCGGCATCGGGGCGTCGCGCCTGGTGCTCGAGGTGCTTGGCCAGGGCGTCGTGAGCCACCGGGTCGCCCGGCGCCATGCGGCACACCTGGGCCCAGCGCCGAGCCGCGTCCCGTGGCCGACCGCGGCGGCGCTCGATCTCGGCCGCCAGCAGCCCGGCCTCGACCAGCGGCGACGACCCCCGCGCGGTCCCCCTCTCCAACCCCTCCAAGAGCGGAGCCAGCACCGTCAGCGCTCGCTCGGCACGATCGAGCCGGTCGTGGTGCCGCGCGGCTCGCAGGCGCTCGATGGCATCCTGCGGCTGCAGCAGCCGGGTGTGCATGGCCTCGGCCAGCGCCGCGAGGCTCAGCACGTCGATGCGGTTGTGCCGCTCGACTCGAGCCAAATCTGCGGCCGCATCGGGGTCGGGCGCCTCGAGCCAACGCCACAGCAGCTCCACCACCTCGGCCCCGCTCACGTCCCCCTCCCGGGGCAGTCGCAAGTGCCGTAGCTCGAGCGTACCCAGGCGGCAATCGGGCCCACGATCGCGCCACAGGCGACGCGCCGGAGGCAGCAGGTCGACGTGGGGCGCTCGCAGCGGATCCTCGGTGGGCGGGTAGATGCCATGCCGCACCAGTCGCCGACGCAGCAGCGGGAGATCGAAGCTTCCTCCGTTGAAGGTCACGAACGCGGTACGCCCGGTCATGCGCGCGCGCAGGGTCGCATCGAGATCGGCCAGCATCGCTCCCTCGGCGCCCACGCGATGCAGGCTCCACTGCTCCACCCGCATGCGATCGAGCGCCACGTAGGAGGCCACGCCCACCACACAGGCCACCGTGCCCGCCTGACCCAACAGCCCCGTGGTCTCCAGGTCGAGCATCACCGCCGGATTGCGCGGGTCGAGGCCCTCGGCGGGCATGCGCGCCAGTGTGCTCAGGGCCCGAGCCAGCGCGGGCGCAGTCGGTAGATCCAGCGCATCGAGATCCCCCCCCAGCGCAGCCGGGCGCCCGTCGCGGCGCGCCACCGGCAGCTCGATCGCCTCCCGCACGTAGCCCGCCCTCGGCCCACCGCGGCGCGGCGACGGCCGCACCACCGACGCCTCGGCGACGCCTCGGCGCGGCGTGCCCTCGCGATGGGCGAGGCGACCCGCCAGTCCCATCCCTGGCCCGCTGCCAGGACTCATCGCGGCCCTCCGGCCGTGGCCTCCACGGCCACCTCGCGCAACGCCTCGAGCACCGCGATCACGGCCGGGCGCTCCACGCCGTATTGCTCGGCCGCCTCGCTCGAGGGGCCCATGCAGGTGGGGCAGCCCACCTCGCAGCCGCAGCCGCGCACCACCGCGATCACCCGATCGAAGAGCACCGCCCCCATGGCGAACGCGTGCACGGCCAGCCCCGCCCCGCCCGGATTGCGATCGAGCAGCACCACGTGGGGCACGCCCCCCGCCTCGAGCCGGGCTCGCGCATCGGGCCCGTTCAGCGCGTCCAGAGCCACCCCCCACGCGCCGGGATGCCCGGCCGTCACCGCATGCATGAGATCGCCGACCTCGCACATCAGCAGCATCGCGGCCACGTGCCGCAGGGCATGGGCCGCCGCGAGCGCAGCCCCGGCCCGCTGCACCGGATCGGAGAGCACCGCGGCGGCCCGCGGCGGCAGGCCCCAGAAGGCCGCGGTGGTGTGCCGCTCGAGGTCGGGCAAGGAGACCGGTCCAAAGCCGATGTTCTCGTGGGTGTGCAGGCGGATCTTCTTGAAGCCCGGCACGGTCCGCACCACGTGGGCGTAGCCCGTGCCCGCCCCCCACTCGATCTCGCTCCCCGCGGCGTCGTCCTCTCCCCGCCCGGCATCGACCACGCGCACCCGCAGCTTGCTGACCGCGACCGTGGTGTAGTTGGCCCGCACGGGCCGAACGGAAGCCTTGCGACCGTCCCAGTCGAGCGCGCGCACCTCGTAGGGACGCCCCTCGATCGGGTAGATCGCGCCGGGGTGCAGGTAGAGCGGCGCATCCTCGAAGTCGACCTGGGCCAGGACCTCGCCGTCGGGGTCGAGCACGCTGAAGTTCTCCTCGAGCACGCCCCGCAGGCTGACCTGCTCGGCCACCGAGTCGCCGCCCAGCACCACGTAGCGGCCGCTGCCTTCGAGGCCACCTTCGAGACCGGGCTCGTAGGCAAGCCCCCCACGCTCCTCGAGGTACCGCAGCGCCAGGGCCGTGTCGTCGCGCGACAGGCCCGGCAGCACCTCGTCCTCGCCGATCGGCAGCTCCTGCGCCGCACAGCGCACGTGGGGCAGGAGCACCTCCGGATTGTTGGGATCCACGCGGGCCTGCTCGACCGTGCGATCGAGCAAGAACTCGGGCGATGCCGCCACGAACTGATCCAGCGGCGAGGACGACAGCACCAGCACCGCCAGCGACGGCTGGCCCCGCCGCCCCGCTCGACCCACCCGCTGCCACGATGCCGCCCGCGTGCCGGGATAGCCCGCCAGCACCACCGCATCCATGCCCCCGATGTCCACCCCGAGCTCGAGCGCATTGGTGGAGGCGACCACGCGAGCCTCGCCCTCGCGCAGGGCCTTCTCGATCTCGCGCCGACGATCGGGCAGATAGCCGCCGCGATAGCCCCGAATGGCCGTATCGGCGGCGGCCGCCGCCTGGCTCGCCAGCCCTGGCCCCCGCCCCGCCCGGTCGCTCGCCTCGTCGTCTCGCAGGTAGCGGGTCAGCAACTCCACCGCACGACGCGTGCGGCAGAACGCCAGGGTCGCCACCCGAGCCCGGCGCAGGATGGAGGTGATCTCCCGCGTGACCTTGATGTAGTCGCGCCGCACCCCGGTCACGTCGTCGACCACCCTCGGGTTCAGCACGAAGAAGGTGCGCGGGCCCGCCGGCGAGGCATCGTGGTCGATGACCTCCACGCCCCCTCGTCCCTCGCTGCGCTCCGTGGTCCATGGGCACAGCGCCTCCGCCAGCGCCCCCGGCTCGGCAATGGTGGCCGAGCACGCGATCACCTGGGGTCTGGCCCCGTAGTGACGGCACAGCCGCCAAAGCCGCCGCAGCACGTTGCCCACGTGGCTGCCGAACAGGCCGCGGTAGGTGTGCAGCTCGTCGAGCACCAGATAGCGAAGGCCCGCCAGCACGCGACCCCACGCGTCGTGATGGGGCAGCATCCCGCGGTGCAGCATGTCGGGATTGGTCGCGATGGCATGGGCCCGGGCGCGAGCGGCTCGGCGCTCGGCCGGTGGCGTATCGCCGTCGTAGGTCGCCACGCCGACCAGTCCCGGCCCCATCCCGTCGGCGCGCCCCGAAGCGCCTTCGGGCCCGAGCAGTCCCGTGAGCTGTCGCATCGACTCGACCTGATCGCGTGCGAGCGCCTTGGTCGGGAACACCATGAGCGCTCGCGCATGGGGGTCGCGGAGCACCGCCTGCACGAGCGGCACCTGGAAGCAGAGCGACTTGCCCGAGGCGGTCGAGGTCGCGAGCACCACGTTGCGGCCCGCCTCGAGGGCCTGCAGCGCACGTGCCTGGTGCTCGTAGGGCGCTGCGATCCCCCGCCGACGCAACGCGTCCAGCAAGCGTGGATCGAGCGAGCTCGGCCAAGCACCGAACGTACCCGCCCTCGCCGGTCGATCGTGACGGCAGACGATGTCGACCGCGGGATGAGAGGAGATCTCCTCGATCGCGGCCTTCAGTGGCGAGCCCCCGATCGCCTCTTCCGTCGGCGAATCCGAGCGATGAACACGAGCTTCTCCCGTGCGGGACAGGGCCTGATGATCTCGACCGTTACCGTTGCCAGCCCCTGAAAGGAGGGTCCGCGCACGGGAGAAGCTTGGATAACGCTCTAACATCGAACGCGATCGGGTGCTCGCACTGAACGCAAGTCGCCTCGTAACACCCGTTCAGGTGCCGCGTCAAGCGGCGTTGCGATCCCGCGTACGATGGTTTGCGCAGACACCGTGCTCGAAGGTCGGGTCCCTTCCTTCGAAGGGTCCACGCATGCGCATGACCCGCAAGGCTGATCCACGAGGGATCGCCTCCATCGATCGGCGGCGATCGGTGCCGATCGGGTGGGCTCAGGAACCGGCCGAGCGGCGCAGTGCCTCGAGCAAGTCCGCGAAATCGGACGGAAGATCGCAGACGAAGCGCAACGGCAGATCTCGTGTCGGGTGCATGAAGCCGAGCTCCATCGCGTGGAGCATCGGTCGACCGCGACCCTCCGCGAAGTCCTGCAATCGAGGGCCTCTTCCTCCATCCCCATGGCGATGGTGGTCGCGATGGTGGTGGCGATCGTAGTCCCGGTCGTAGACCCGCTCGCCCACCAGCGGAGTGCCTTGCTCGCCGAGGTGGATGCGGATCTGATGCTGCCGCCCCGTGCGAAGCGTGCAGGCCACGAGGGTGACGCCCGGGCTCGCTGCGCTCTCGGTCCAGCGCAGGCCCTGCCCCGAGAAGCGCTCGCGCACCGCCACCTCGGTGATGGCCCGCCGGGCCGACGGGGGTCGCGTGCTCTCCCTTCCCTTCCACGTGCCGCGGCGCCCATCCCCGCGATCGAGCACCAACCATGTATCGTGCGTGGCCTCGACCACGCGACCGTACGCCAGCCCCAGATACAGCCGCTCCACCGTGTGCCGACGAAACTGGTCCCCCAGGCCCCGCTCGGCGCGACGCGTACGGGCAAACACCACCACCCCGCTGGTGTCCTTGTCGAGGCGCTGCACCACCCGCAGCGGCGGCAGATGACGCCCGCCCTCGCGCCGCCGCAGCGCCGCGTGGGCCCGGTGCAGCAGCGTATCGCGATCCTCGTCGGCGTAGGGCACCGTGAGCAGCCCGGCCGGCTTGTCGACCACCACCACGTCGGGATCGACGTGTCGCAGGTGGACCTCGGGATCTCGCGGCCGTGCGGCATGGGCTCGCACCTCGATCCGCTCGCCCCGGCGCACCCGTCGAGCCGGATCGGTCAGCGGCTCCCCATGACGCAGTACGCGGCCGCTGCTGCACAGCGAGCGCGCCCGGCTCCATGGCACCCCCAAGAGCACGCGCACCACCGCCGCGATCGTCTGCCCATCCTGCTCGGGGTCGACCACGCAGGCGGCCTCCCCCTCGCGATCGCGTGGGGGGGCATGCGAAGGGTCGCGCGAGTCGTCGCTCATGGCCGCAGCACCAGCTTGCCGATCGTCTGCCCGGTCTCGAGGCGGCGCTGGGCCGCCGCCGCATCGGCCAGCGCGAACACCTCGATGGGCGCGGGTCGTAGCACGCCGTCGTCGGCCCAACCGAGCAGCAGCTCCATCCCGCGGGCGAGCCGATCGGTGTGCTCGAACAGATAGCTCAGGTTGAAGCCCATCACGCTGCGGTTGTGCTGCGTCATCTCCAGCGGATCGAACCGAGGCGTGCGCAGGTAGTGCCACGCCAGGCGCAGCCAGCTCCGCCGCTGCCCCGCGCGCGGCAGCATGGTGGCAAAGCCATACACCACCAGCCGTCCGGTGGGCGCGATGTGCCGGTAGCTCTGCCGCAAGGTGGCCACCCCGTTGGCATCGAAGATCGCATCGTAGCCCTGGGGAGCGAACGCCTCCGCCTGCGCCCACAGGTCCTGCGACGAGCGGTCGATGACCAGGTGGGCCCCCAAAGCTCGCGCCGCCTCGACCTTGTGCGGGCTGCCCACCACCGCCGCCACCTGGCAGCCGAGGTGCCGCCCGAGCTGCACCAGCACACTGCCCACCCCACCCGCGGCCGAGTGCACGAGCACGCGCGCGCCGAGGGCCGGCCGACCCAGCTCGAGCAGGGCATACCACGCCGTCAGCCCCACCGACGGCAGCGCCGCCGCCTCGTCGGCCGAGAAGCCCCTGGGCCGCCGAAACACCTGGTGACGTGGCACCACCACCTCGCTCGCATAGCCGCCAAAGCGGGTGACCGCGAGGACCTCCTGGCCCGGCTCGAGGTCGTCCACACCGTCCCCGCGCTCGGCCACCGTGCCCGCGACCTCGAAGCCCGGCGTGATCGGCCATCCCACGTACTCCTTGGCCGAGGAGTAGAGGCCCATGCGTACGATGCAATCGGCGTAGTTGACCCCGCACGCCTGGGCCGTCACGCGTACGTGGCCGGCGGGCAGGGGCAACGACGGCCGGTCGCGCAGCACCAGCCGGTCGTAGCCGCCGGGTCGATCGATGACGATGGCCTGCATGGGTCGGAAGAGCGCGCGACCATAGCCCAGGTGGGGTCGTGGAGCGATGGGGATCAACGCGATGCGGGCGGCAACGCGGGCGCCGGCCCGGGCGCTCCCTCGATGGCCCGCACGACCTCCCCCACCGCGCGGGTCCGCAGGGTGGCGCCATGCTCGGTCCGCTCGACCTCCACCTCGGTCCCGGCCTCGAGGATCGTCTCGAACAGCTCCAGCACCGTGTCGGGCGAGCCCAGCCCGCGCTCCCGCAAGAACGCCTCGGCCGCTGCGTCGAGCTCGACGGTCCCGTACGTGCCCAGCCGCTGCCGTGGCAGCACCAGGTGGGTGCTCGATGGATCGAGCGCCCGGCCCTCCACCTCCAGCGGAGCCACGCGTTGCTCGATCAGCACCCAGGTGCTCGCCGGTGCCGACCCTCGCCCGTCGTGACGCACGCCCACCTCGTAGGCCATGCACGCGCGACCGCTCAGCGGCGCCGTCAGCGGTTCCCCCCGTACCCGCACCGGTCCGCTCACCGCTTCGCGCACCGGCCCCGTCGGCGGAAGCGCCATCGACCACCGCGAGGGCAACGGCGAGGGCGGAGGACCGGGCCGACGGCGCTGCCAGGCCACCCATGCACCGGCCAGCAGTGCGCTCGAGCCGGCCAGCAGCGCCCCGCCGCCCAAGGTACCCACGAGCAATGCACCCGCGATCACCCCCACCGCACCTCCCCATGCGCCCGCGCGCAGCAGATCGACCGGCCGTAGCCGCGTCCGCACCTCGTGGGCCTCGTGCTGGTGCAGCATCAAGGCCGTGCTCTCGCGGCCGAGATCGATCCACGCCCGCTCGCCGCAGTGAGGGCATGCCTCGTGCCACACGGCGTTCCGATCGCCATCCCGACGATGAGGCTGAACCAGCCCCTCGTCGGGCCAGTGCAGCCGCCCGCACTCGCCACACACCATCGCATGGCCGGGTCGCCTCGATTCCGGACCCCCTGGATCCCGAGGACGCGGAAGGTGCTTGCGGGGCAGCCGACGCCTGGCCCGGCCGGATCCCGGTCCTGGCCCGGCCCGGACCGAGACGCCTCCGCTCCCCGTCACCCGAGCACCTTGCCCCGGGTCGGCCCCGCGGTGCAATCGACGAGCCCCGGTTCGGGCTCGGATCGGCCCTTGGCCGGCCTCAGCGATAGGGATCGGGCCGATGCGACAGCAACGCGACCTCGAAGCCCCTCAGATCCGTCATCGCCTGGCACAGCATCGCGGTCACGCGATCCGGATCGGGTGCCACGGGATAGAGAGTCTCCTCGAACACGTCGTTGGTGCGCTCGAAGACCCCGGGCTGCCGCATCAAGGCTCGCAGCCGCGACACTCCGAGCCCGAGCTGAGCCAAGAGCGCCCGGTCGGCGCCGCCCAGCCGCTCGACCGCCCGCAACCACTCCCACAGCGCACGGCGGGCCTCGACCACCGCCAGATCGAAGTCGTCGCAGCGCTCACGACGGCCCCACGGAGTCTGGCGCAGCGGCGTGTCGAACACGCGATGCAGGGGCGTCTCCAGCACCAGCCGAACCACGCGGGCCTGGATGGCCAGCCGTCCCAGGTCGGGGGTGAGGTGACGAACGTCCAGCGGCAGGTCCACGTGGATCTGCTCGAGCCGCCGTTGCAGCGCCAAGCGCCGGGCGCGGGCTCGTCGGGCCCGGTGGGCGGCCATCGTGATCCCGGTCCCCGAGACCGTCGCGATGATCATCGTCCACAGCTCCACCAAGCCCCCCTTGGGTCATCGTAGCAAGCCGAGGCGGAAGGGCTCGTCCACCTCGACCCTTGGCGTGAATTGAGGGTGCACGCGCCGAGATCGCGTCCTCGCGCGTCCTCTCATCGTGGGCGACAGCCCCCAACCCTCCCAGTCTCCAATTTGGTTCGTAGGCTAGGGTCGTATGGTGGCGCCACGAAGGCCGGGGTGGATCGCGGGGGTGGGACTGATGCTCGCGTGCGGCGACACGGGCGAGGATCCCAGTGTTCTCGACGAGACCAGGGGCACGGGCTCGACCACGCTCACCCCCACCTCGGGCTCCACCAGCCCATCCGCCACGACCACGGGACTCGACTCCACCACCTCGAGCCACGACGCCGCCGACATCGGACCCGAGCCCGACGTCCCCATCCCGTTGTTCGACGTGGGCGGCGTGACCGACATGGGCGCGAACTCCGTGGCGTGCAGCAGTGACCTCAAGCAGGTCGTCTCCATCGGCACCGGCGCCGTGGTCGAGACCTGCCCGCCCGACGAGGGGTGCCTCCAGGGCCAGTGCATCCCAGCCTGCCTCGCAGCCGCGGGCTCCGAGGGCTCGCTGGGCTGCGAGTTCCTGGTGCCCAGCTCGCCGTTCTTTGCCAACGGCAATCCAGCGGCGGCGCAATCGGGCCCCTGTCACGCGCTGCTCGTGTCCAACCCGTGGGATCGCCCCGCGCTCCTCGATCTATCGCGCGATGGCATGCCCTACGATGTCTCCCTGGTCACGCGCATCCCCAATGGAATCGGGCCGGCGACCACCTACGGTCCGCTACCGCCCGCCGGCATCCCCAGCGGCCAGGTCGCGGTGGTGTTCCTCTCGCATCGCCCCGGCGTGTTCAACGCCAACTCGCTCGAGTGTCCGATCGCTCCGGCCGTGCTCGCCGACACCGCGACCCACGGCACCGCGCAGGGCGTGGCCTTCTCGCTGGAGAGCGACACCCCCGTGCAGGTCTACGACATCATCCCGTACGGCGGCGCCTCGACCTATCTGCCGTCGGCCTCGCTGCTCTACCCCAGCACGGCGTGGGGCGACGGCTACGTGCTCGTCTCCCCGCACCCGCCCGACGGCACCGAGTGGCTGCTCGCGGTCGTCCGCGACGACGCCACCACCCTCTCGATCCAGCCCACCGTGGCCATCGCGGCGGGCAGCATCCCCAACCCGCCCGTCGCCGTGTTCACCCAGTACGTGGCCAACGCGGGCGAGGTGTTGCAGTGGCACGCCCTGGGCGATCCGTACGGCACGATCCTCTCGGCCGACAAGCCCATCGGCGTGTTCTCGGGCAACACCTACCTGCAGGTGAGCACCACCGACGGTCCGCTCTCGGGCCGCGACAGCGCGCACCAGATGATCCCCGACGTCAATGCGCTCGCCTCCGAGTACGTGGGCGCGGGCCTGCTCAGCCGCCTGCCGGGCCTTGCCCCCGAGAGCGTGCGCTACCGCCTCGTGGGCGTGGTCGATGGCACCACGCTGTCGTGGGACGCGGCCTCGCCCCCCGGGGCCCCGGCCACCTTGAACGCGGGACAGATGGCGGAGTTCGAGTCCACCGCGACGTTCTCGGTGGCCTCGCAGGACGAGGGCCACCCGTTCTCGCTCTCCCAGTACATGTCCGGCACGCTCGGCGGGCAGCCCGGCTGCACCGGCATCCCCGGCCCATGCGGGCTCGGCGACGACGACTGGGTGGTGCTGGTGCCTCCCGCCCAGTTCCTGCGCTCCTACGCGTTCTTCGTCGATCCGACCTATGGCACCAGCTCCCTGGTGGTCGTGCGCGAGGCCGGGCCCACCGGGTTCGAGCTCGTCACCCTCGACTGCATGGGCACGATCACCGGCTGGCAGCCGGTGGGCACCGACGGTCGCTTCGAGTACGCCCACGTCGAGCTGTTCCGCGGCGGCGTGGCCTCGGTGCCCGCCTGCGCCACCAGCCAGCACCTGGCAACGAGCGACGGCAACTTCGGGATCGTGGTGTGGGGCCAGGACGCCGCGGCGTCCTACGGCTATCCCGCGGGCGGCAACCTGCGCTCGATCAATGCGATCGACGTGGATCCGGCGGGCTGACGCTCGTCGGCCCGCCGGCTCGACACCGCACCGCCTGGCGTGCCACGGTCGCCGGCCATGTCGTCCGCTCCCGCCCCCGAGGCGCTCGCCGGCCTGCGCGTGCTCGAGCTCGGTCAGCTGCTCGCCGGACCATTCGCCGGGTTCCTGCTCGCGGGCTTTGGCGCCGAGGTGATCAAGGTCGAGCCCCCTGGCACCGGCGATGCCATTCGGAAGTGGCGCAAGCTCGAGGGCGGCACCTCGCTGTGGTGGCGGAGCCTGGCCCGGGGCAAGCGCAGCATCACCTGCGACCTTCGCAAGCCCGCCGGCCGCGACCTGCTGCGGCGCCTGCTGGCCACCGGGATCGACGTGGTCATCGAGAACTTTCGCCCCGGTCGCATGGAGGCGTGGGGGCTGGGCTACGAGGAGCTCCGCGCCATCGATCCTCGCATCATCATGGTCCGTGTGTCCGGCTACGGGCAGACCGGGCCCTACCGCGATCGCCCCGGCTTCGCCAACGTGGCCGAGGCGTTCGGCGGGCTGCGCTACGTCAGCGGCTTCCCCGATCGCCCGCCCGTGCGCACGGGCGCCAGCCTCGGCGACTCGCTCGCGGGGCTGCACGCCGCGTTCGCCACCCTCGCCGCCGTGCACGAGCGCGACCGGGCCGACGGCGGCAGCGGCCAGGGCCAGCAGATCGACGTCGCGCTCTACGAGTCGGTGTTCTCGATCATGGAGAGCCTCGTGCCCGAGTACGATCGCCTGGGCCACGTGCGCGAGCGAACCGGCTCGGCGCTGCCCGGCATCGTGCCCAGCAACACCTACCGCTGCGCCGACGGCCGCTACGTGGTGATCGGGGCCAACAGCGACGGGCTCTACCGCAAGCTCATGCACGCGATCGGCCGGCCCCGGCTCGCCGACGATCCTCGCATGCAGCACAACGACGGTCGCTCGGCCCACGCCGACGAGCTCGACGCCGCCATCGAGGCGTGGACGTCGAGCCTACCGCAGGCGCAGGTGCTCGAGGCGCTCGTCCGCGCCGACGTCCCCAGCGGGCCGATCAACAGCGCGGCCGATCTGTTCGCCGACCCCCACGTCGCCGCCCGAGACATGCTCGAGCCCATCACCCTCCCCGACGGCTCCACGCTTCGCGTCCCCCGGATCACCCCCCTGCTCTCGCGCACTCCCGCGCGCAGCCACTTCGCGGGGCCCGAGCTCGGCGCCCACAACGAAGAGATCTACGTCGAGCGCCTGGGACTGACGCCCGACGAGCTCGATGCGCTGCGGGCCCAGGGCGTCGTCTAGTCGCCCTGGTCGTCACCTGCGAGAGCTCGCGCAAAGCACGCAAGTCTCCCGACCGCCCCGGCGCTTGATCTCCGCCCCAATTCAGGCATCATCCGTTCATCAAGATTTGCGGATATGAGCGGAGCCATCACGCATGACCTCGAGGGGACGGTGGGCCTCCTGGGTCTGCTGGCCGACCCCACGCGGCTGCGCTTGCTCAGCCTGCTCGATGGGGCCGAGCTGTCGGTGGCCGAGCTGACCCGCATCACCGAGCTGCCGCAGTCACGCGTGTCCACGCACCTGGGCCGGCTGCGCTCGGCGAGCCTCTTGGCCGAGCATCGTGCGGGCAACTGCACGCGGCTCACCCTCGACCGCAAGCGGCTGCCCGCGACCGAGGCCAAGCTGTGGAGCCTGGTGCGGGCCCAGACCGACGACCGCGTGCTCGCGGCCGATCGCGAGCGTCGCGAGGCGCTGCTGCTCGACCGTCGCGAGCACGAGGCGGGATGGCCCGACCTCGTGGCGGGCCAGATGGAGCACCGCTACTCGCCCGGGCGCACGTGGGAGGCCACCGCCCGTGGTCTGGTGGGCCTGCTGCGCCTGGGCGACGTGCTCGACGTGGGCTCGGGCGACGGCGTGCTCACCACCCTGCTGGCCCCGCGCGCGCGCTCGGTCACCTGCCTCGATCGCAGCCCCGCCGTGATCGCGGCCGCGGCCGAGCGCCTGGCCAAGCTCCCCAACGTGCACCTGTGCGAGGGCGACATGCACGACCTGCCGTTTCCCGACGCCACCTTCGATCAGGTGCTGCACTTCCACGCCCTCACCTACGCCACCGACCCCCACCGCGCCCTGCACGAGGCTCACCGCGTGCTGCGGCCGGGGGGCGACCTGGTGCTGGTGACCCTGCACGAGCACCGACACACCGAGATCGCGCGCAGCTACAGCCAGGTCGTCGATGGCTTCTCGATCGACGAGCTCCAGCGGCTCGTCGAGGAGGCGGGCCTTGGCGTGTCGTGCTGCGACATCACCTCGAGGGAGCGCCGCAAGCCCTACTTCGAGGTCGTCACCGTGTTCGCCCATCGGCCGGCCGACACCGAGGTTCCCTCCCGTCCCCGACGGCCGACCACGCCGACCAAGAAGAAGGCCAAGGTCTCATGAGCAGCGAAAGCCCGTCTCGCCCCGACCCTCGCACCTACCTGCCCACCGCCCTGCGCGAGCGCATCTTGTTCCTCGACGGTGCGATGGGCACCGCCTTGCAGGACTACCGCCTCGACGAGGCCGCCTACCGCGGTGACCGTTACGAGCACCACCCCCGCGACCTGCGGGGCAACCACGACGTGCTCGTGCTGACCCAGCCCCACGTGGTCCGCGAGGTCCACGACGCCTATCTCGCCGCGGGGGCCGACATCATCGAGACCAACACCTTCTCGGGCACGCGCATCGCCCAGGCCGACTATGGCCTCGAGCACGAGATCCATGCCATCAACCTGGCCGCCGCCCGCCTGGCCCGCGAGGCCGCCGATGGCTGGACCGCCCGCACCCCCGAGCGCCCGCGCTTCGTGGCCGGAGCGGTGGGCCCCACCAACCGCACGCTCTCGATCTCTCCCGACGTCAACGACCCGGGCTTTCGTGCCGCCACCTTCGACCAGATGCGCGAGGCCTTCGCCGAGCAGATCGACGCGCTGGTCGAGGGCGGCGTCGATCTCCTGCTGCTCGAGACCGTCATCGACACCCTCAACCTCAAGGCAGGGATCGTCGCCGTGCAGGAGGTCTTCGAGCGCCGCGGCGTGGAGCTGCCGCTCGTGCTCTCGATGACCATCACCGACAAGAGCGGCCGCATCCTCTCGGGGCAGACCGTCGAGGCGTTCTGGATCTCGGTGGCCCACGCCCGCCCGCTGTGCGTGGGCATCAACTGCGCGCTGGGGGCCGACCTCATGCGCCCCTACGTGGCCGAGCTCTCCGCCATCGCCGACACCTTCGTCGCCTGCTACCCCAACGCCGGCCTGCCCAACGCGTTTGGCGAGTACGACGAGCGCCCCGAGGCCACCGCCGCGTTCTTGCAGGACTTTGCCAAGAGCGGCCTGGTCAACCTGGTCGGCGGTTGCTGCGGCACCACCCCCGCGCACATCGAGCACGTAGTCGGCGCGGTCCGGGGCATCCCGCCCCGGCCGGTCCCCGCACGGGACGACGGCGGCGGCAGCCGCTACGCGGGGCTCGAGCCGCTGCGCGTCGACCAAAGCAGCAACTTCATCATGATCGGCGAGCGCACCAACGTGACCGGCTCGCGGCGCTTCGCCAAGCTCATCAAGGACGATCGCTACGACACCGCGCTCGAGGTGGCGATCGATCAGGTCCGCGGCGGCGCCAACGTCATCGACGTCAACATGGACGAGGGCATGCTCGACTCCGAGGCGGCGATGACCCGCTTCCTCAACCTCGTGGCCAGCGAGCCCGAGATCGCCCGCGTGCCGATCATGATCGACTCCTCCAAGTGGTCGGTGATCGAGGCCGGCCTGCGCTGCGTTCAAGGCAAGGCCATCGTCAACTCGCTGTCGCTCAAGGAGGGCGAGGCGGACTTCGTGGCCAAGGCCCGGCTCGTGCAGCGCTACGGCGCGGCGCTGGTGGTGATGGCCTTCGACGAGCAGGGCCAGGCCGAGACGGTGGAGCGCAAGGTTGCGATCTGCGAGCGCGCCTACCGGATCCTCGTCGACCGGGTCGGCATGGACCCCACCGACATCGTGTTCGACCCCAACGTGCTCGCGGTGGCCACCGGCATCGAGGAGCACGCGCGCTTCGGCCTGAACTTCATCGAGGCCACCCGGCTCATCAAGGAGCGCTGCCCCGGGGCCAAGGTCTCGGGCGGCATCAGCAACCTCTCGTTCTCGTTCCGCGGCAACGACGTGGTGCGCGAGGCCATGCACTCGGCGTTCCTCTACCACGCGATCAGGGCCGGGCTCGACATGGGCATCGTCAACGCGGGCCAGCTGGTGGTCTACGAGGACATCCCGGCCGAGCTGCTCTCGCGGGTGGAGGACGTGATCCTCGATCGGCGCCCCGACGCCACCGAGCGCCTGGTGAGCTTTGCCGAGACGATCCGCGGCGAGGGCAAGCGGCGCGAGGAGGACCTGTCGTGGCGCGACGCGAGCGTGGAGCAGCGCCTGCAGTACGCGCTGGTGCGTGGCGTGCTCGACTTCATCGAGGCCGACACCGAGGAGGCGCGACTGCAGTACGGCCGCCCGCTGTCGGTGATCGAGGGCCCGCTGATGGACGGGATGAAGGTGGTGGGCGACCTGTTCGGCGCGGGCAAGATGTTCCTGCCGCAGGTGGTCAAGAGCGCCCGCGCCATGAAGCGAGCGGTGGGCGTGCTCATGCCGTACATGGAGCAGGACGCCGAGGGCGGCGCCAGCCGCCGCAAGCGGGGCAAGATCGTGCTCGCCACCGTCAAGGGCGACGTGCACGACATCGGCAAGAACATCGTGGCGGTGGTGCTGCGCTGCAACGACTACGAGGTCGTGGATCTCGGGGTGATGGTGCCCGCCACCACTATCCTCGACACCGCGGTGGCCGAGGGCGCCGACGTGGTGGGCCTGTCCGGGCTCATCACGCCCTCGCTCGACGAGATGATGGGCGTGGCCAAGGAGATGACGCGCCGGGGCATGGAGCTGCCGCTGCTCATCGGTGGCGCCACCACCTCGCGGCAGCACACCGCGGTCAAGATCGCCCCGTGCTACGAGCACTCCACCGCGCACGTGCTCGATGCCTCGCGGGTGGTGGGGGTGGTCGCCGATCTGCTCGACGTCGATCGCCGGCGTGCGTTCGACGTGGCCAACCGGGCCGAGCAGGCCAAGCTCCGCGAGATCCACGGCGGCAAGCGGGTCAAGCCGGTGCACCCCCTGGCCGAGGCGCGTGCCGCCGCGCCCGGGCTCGACTTCGAGCGCGAGCCGCCGCCCACGCCTGCGTTCCTGGGGCGGAGGGTGCTGCAGGACGTTCCGCTCGCGGAGATCGTGCCCTACATCGACTGGACGTTCTTCTTCACCGCGTGGCAGCTCAAGGGTCGGTATCCCGGGATCCTCGAGCATCCCAAGTACGGCGCCGCGGCGCGCGAGCTGTTCGAGCACGGCAAGGACCTGCTGTCGCGCATGGTGCAGGAGCGCATGGTCACCGCCAGCGCGGTCTACGGGTTCTGGCCCGCGGCGCGCGAGGGCGACGACATCGTCGTGTACCACGAGGATCGCAGCGGCGAGCGCCTGCGGTTTCCCATGCTGCGGCAGCAGCAGCACAGCGGTGATGGCCCGCACCTGTGCCTGGCCGACTACGTGGCGCCCGTGGGCGGGCCGCCCGACTGCATCGGTGCATTCGCGGTCACGGCGGGGCTACGGGCGCAGGAGACCGTCGCGCGCTTCGAAGCCGCGGGCGACGACTACTCGGCCATCATGGTCAAGGCGCTCGCCGACCGGCTCGCCGAGGCGCTCGCCGAGCGCATGCACCAAGAGGCGCGGCGCGAGTGGGGCTACGGCAAGGACGAGCGGCTGTCCAACGACGAGCTCATCGCCGAGCGGTACCGCGGAATCCGGCCTGCGTTCGGGTATCCGGCGTGTCCCGATCACACCGAGAAGGGCAAGCTGTTCGAGCTGCTCGGGGCGCGGGAGGTCGGGATGGATCTGACCGAGCACTTCGCGATGACGCCCGCGGCGAGCGTGAGCGGGATCTACCTCGCGCACCCGCAGGCCCGGTACTTCGGGGTGGGGCGAATTGGTGAGGATCAGGTGCGCGACTACGCGGCGCGCAAGGGGATGACGGTGGGCGAGGTCGAGCGCTGGCTCGGATCGAGCCTGGCCTATGAGCCCGACGCGGGGTGACGGGAGCCGGCCGTTCGTCGAGGATCGCGGCGACGCATCCGCCGAGTTCCCCACTCTCGCACCCAACCCGGGCGTTGGGCCGATGGCGGTCCATATTGGACGCCCACTGGCTAGGCCGTTCCGCCCTCCTCCCCCAGTTCGTCCCCCAGCTCATCCACCAGTTCGTCCTCCTCCTCGAACTCCTCGATCACATCGACCTCGTCTCCGATCCCGAACGAAACATCCTCCTCCGGCGGCCCGGGATCATCCTCCCCGATCACGCCGCTCCCATACGCCTCGAGGCTCAGCGGGAACTCCCAGTGCCACGGCTCGAGCTTGTACGGATGCCACCCGTACTCGTGCGCGTGCTCCACCAGCCACTCGTGGAGTGGAGTCCGCTTCTGCTCCTTGCGGGTGGACTTGGTCGGCCACAGGCCACCGGTCCCGATGTCCATCGCCAGGCCCGTCTCGTGCGGAGAGTTGTAGGCCAGCCACTTGCGCCCCTCCCTCACCGAGCCGAACCGCGAGACCAACGTCTTCTCGTACTGGGCACGACTCGTCCACTTGTGCCTGCGCCAGCCCGAGGCGAGCTCGATCTTCACGCCAATGTCGCGCTCGATCGCAGCGGCCATGGTCTCGAGGGCCGCCGCCGCCAGCGTATGCAGGCGGCGGACCTTGCCCCGAACCCCCGGCACCTCGACCAGCAGCGGCGACTTGCTCGCCAGCGAGCCGTAGACCTTCACCCTCACGCGTCGTTCCTCGTAGCTCATGGCTCACCCCTCGCCGCGCCAAACAACGCCAGCATCGACCCGACCATCCGCGAGCGATACTCGATCGCCGCCTCCACGTTGCGCATGTGAAGACCGTGGAGCACCGTGTCGAGCTCCCACCTGCCCTCGGCGTTCTTCGTGGCCGGCACCTCCGACAGGTTGTCGCCGTCGAGGCTGATGATCGTACGCGCGGCCAGCACCGACTCCGCACCGGTTCCAGCCTCGAGCGTGCGCGTCTCCACCTTCAATTCCGCCACACTGCCCACGAACTGCGAGACCTTGTCGGCCGCCGTGCGCAGCGCTCCCTTGATTTCCGTTGCCACCATGGTGTTCCTCTCGTTCTCCTGTCCAAGTTTGGTTGATTGCACTCACGAGCTCGCGTCGGCAGCCGGCTCGAACAGCTCGGCCTCGTCCTCGGGAATCTCATCCTCCCACTCGTCATCGAGCTCCGGCTCGCCAAGCTCGGGCGCATCGCCCCCAAACTGCGGCTCGACGGCTCCGAACGACACCTGAGCATGGCCACCGATCCGCACCCGAAACAGATCGAGCGCCACCGGGCCCGTACCACCCACGATCTGCAGCGAGTCGGCCTTGCTGCAGCTCACCGACAGCTCGGCCGAGCCACGCCCGGCCTCGACGGCCGCGAGCGCGTCGACGCGGCCTCGCAGCGAGAAGCGAGCCCCCCGCTCGGTCGAGACCAGGATCACGGGATCGACGGCCACATAGACCTTTCGGACCACCCGCCAGCCCAGCCTCCACTTGCGACCGCCGGCGTCGCGTCGGCGCACCAGCTGCCCCGCCACCGCGTCGACCCCCAAGAGCTCGGTCATCGACAGCTTTCCCGTGCGGATGAAGACGCTGCTCTCGCCCTCGAGCGCGAGCTCGAGCGTGCCCTCGACGGCCTGGGCGGGAAACGCATCCACCCTCACGCCGCCCATGGTGCGCACCATGGTGGCCCCGGCCGAGGTGAAGCTCAGGCTCACCGAAGAGGCCCCGGGCCGGGCCCGTGGCTCGACCCCGAACTCGCGGATGTTGCCGAGCTTGTGAAACACCCCGCCACGAAGGGCCCCGTAGTCGCCGACCTCGTAGGGATCGGTGACGGGACTCCAGGCGGCGAAGTGCAACAAGCGAGACCTGATGAGCTGGGCGTAGTACGAGGCGAAGTCCATGGTGATCATCCCGGGATGTCCTGGAATGCCTTGGATCAAAGGTTCTCAATGAAGAAGGACGACACTGGAACGGACACCGGCATTGTTCGAGTCCTCGCCACGACACCACTGCACCCACGCCATACCATCATGAGCAAACACGTCGACTGAGTCATTTCGAATTACCTCGTTCTCGCTCGCCCCCCTGCCATCACACTCTCCTCAATTTCGCGCAGGTCGTTTCCGCACTGCGCAAAATTGCCCAATCTCTCTCGGGACCCATCGAGGGTAGACGTTGGCCACCTCCGACGAGGTCATGCTCCGCCCTCGCGGGAAGGCAAACGGATGCATCCACGAAGCAACTCACGTGCCCGGCGGCTCACATCAGGAGACTCAGGGAATTTCCATGGCTTGCCAGCTACCAAACATCCGCTTTGAAAACTCATTTGATTGAATATTGAATCGTGTTTTACGCGCGGTTTAATACGACAATCCCGCTGAACCGGATCGAGACACATGGCCGATGTCTTCAGCGCACAGATTGCGTTCTCTGCACAAAGTGTTTCCCCTATCAGTAAAGCGTGATATCTCGTGTATCGAAAGGCCCATGCGATGGAACAGCGCAGGATGCGCTTGGCGGCATCTCGATCAGACTCGTCGGACTCGAACGCGGTTCTCACTGCCACCAACGAGGCCGTGTCCACCTCCGGCAATCACTTCGGACACGGGATTCGTCAGGTGGAATCGCTCACCCGGAGCGCTCGCGGCGGTCTGCCCCCGGCTCCGAGCCCCACGAGCGGTTTCGATGCTCGAACCCCCGCGCGGAGCTACGCGCTGACCCTGGCGCGCCGGGTGGCCTCCTCCCGCTGCGCCGTCCTCATCGTGGGGCCCACGGGCGTCGGCAAGGAGGTGCTCGCCGAGGAGATCCATCGCCGAGGGGACCGTGCGGGCAAGCGCTTCCTCGCGATCAATTGCGCGGCGATTGCCCCTTCGCTGTTCGAGAGCACCTTCTTTGGCCACACGCGTGGGGCCTTCTCCGGCGCCACCTCCGACAAGCCAGGGCTCGTCGAGCTCGCCAACGGCGGCACGCTGTTCCTCGACGAGGTGGGCGAGCTGTCCCTCGACGCCCAGGCCAAGCTGCTGCGCTTCCTCGCGAAGGGGACGTACTGGCCGGTCGGCGGCACCAGCGAGCAGCATGTCGACGTCCGGGTCATCGCCGCCACCCACCGTGACATCGGTGCCGAGGATACCAAGTCGTTCCGTGAGGATCTCTTCTACCGGCTGAGCACCATCACGATTCGCATTCCCGGGCTCGATGCTCGCGACGTGGAGACCATTGCTCGCTCGATCGCGACCGAAGTGGCGGAGAGCCATGGCGTGGTCATCTCGGAAGACGATGCAATGGCCCTCACCACGCGCTGCGCCGCACACGAGTGGAAGGGCGGCGTGCGTGAGCTCCGGAACGCGATCGAGCGACTCATGATCCTGTGGAACCCGGGTCGACCCAGGGAGGAGGTCTTCGCGGAGGTCCTGGGGCAGCGGCCATCCCCGTCGAGCCCGAGCCCCCACGTCCCGAGCGTGAACGTCTCCAAGGATCTCGACAATCTCCTCTTTCTCGGTGTCGCCGAGCAATGTGCGGACGTCAAGGAACTGGCCAGTCGCACCGAACGAACGGTTCAGGCCATCTACGGTCGCCTCAAGAAGCTCGATCTCACCCCGCAGGACGTCGGCCCCACCCCCAGGCTCGAGGCACGCAAGGCAAACCTTCGACGTCGCCTCGCGCCCGAGCTTCCGTGGATCCAGAGGCTGCTCACCGAGTGAGACGAGCACCGAGGTCACTCATGTGCCCGTGCCCTCGGGCCCCGCTGGCCCACCGGGTGTGGCGACCTGTGTCTCCTGTCGCATGACATCGGGCAGTCGCTGGCCGGTTGGGCCTCCTCGTACTCAGCCAGGATCTCTACCGGACAGCACGGCCGCGCAGACATCGGCCACCTCTGCGTCGACCGCGATGTCGCCCAGCGCCCGACAGGCGAGGCCCAGGCGCTGCTCGAGATCGACCACCCAGCGCTGGACCACCCCATCGACGCTCGCGCTGAGCACGGCCCGACCGTCGTCCACGAAGCGCAGCGCACGTACGTCACGCGCGTGCCGCCCCAGCACGGTGAGTTCCTCGTCGGTCTGCAGATCCCACAGCTTGATCGTCGCATCCAGGCCCGCAGTCACCATGCGCGTCCCATCGGGGGAGATCGCGATGGCGTTGACGTTGGCCATGTGCCCATCCAGCGTCACCTGCTGGTCCATCTCGGGGGTCCACAACAACACATGGCCCATGTGGTCGCCGAGCGCGAGCCGACCAGACGAAGCATATGCCGCGGAGAACACGATGCCATCCATTCGATGCGAAGCCACGGGCTCGTCGAGCCGGCTCAGGTCCCACAGCTTGGCCACCTTGTTGAGCTCCAGGGTCATCAGGTGGCGACCGTCGGGAGAGATCGCGACGAGCGAGGTCCCCCGGTCATTGGCCGGAAACGCCGTCACGGGGGCGAGCGTGGCGGTGTTCCACAGCTTCACGACTCCGGCACCGTCGCCCGTGACCAGCTGCCGATCATCGGGAGAGAACGCGATCGCGGAGACGATCGAGTCCTGGGGGGGCAGCTCTCCTGCGAGCTCGATCCCAGTGGAGCCTTGTTGCCAGAGCATGGGCACGCGATCGGAAGCCACGGTGACCAACCGCTTCGAGTCCGACGAGATCGCCATGGCCGTCACCCCGTCGCCGTCGACCTCGGACGCGTCCGTCGCGACGAGGCTCCTGATCTCCACCGCCTTCTTGGCTCGCTTGGCCAGGGCCACCCACTCTCCGTCGGGGGACAGCACGATGGGCTGGGCGTCGTCCTTGCTGCCTGCCAGCAGCACTTGCTGGGTCGTGGAGTGGGCGCTCCACAGGCGAACCGATCCATCCAGCGCTCCGGTTGCGATCCATTGCCCATCGGGAGAGAACGCCAAGTCGCGGATCTGATCGGCGTGTCCCTCGAGGATCGCTCGCTCGGCCCACGTCCGAGCGTCCCACAGCCGCAGCGTTCGGTCCCAGCCCGCCGTGGCCAGGACCGTGTCGTCGGGCGAGAACTCGAGGCCGCTGACGATCGACAGGTGTCCTCGCAGCGTGGAGCGCTTCTGGCCGCTGGTGATGGACCAGACCTGGACCACCTGATCGAGAGCGACGGCGATCTGCTCGCCGCTCGAGTCGATCGCGATCCCTCTGACCTCCCCGGTCCCCACGAAGTCCTGCGGCTCGGTGGCATCCGAGGTCTCCCACAGCCGCACCACCCCACTGGCGTCGCCGGTCGCGACGTGCATGCCATCGGCGGAGAAGGCCGAGGCCACCACCTTGTCGCGATGACCTCCGAGCACCATCACCTCGCTGGGGCTCGCCAGCGCGACGAGCCGTGCGCCCTGCGAGGTGACCGCGAGCAAGCGCGCGCCGTCGGGAGAGAAGCGCAACTCGAAGATCGTGCCCTCTTCGGGCTCGAGCACCTCCGCGCGGTCGACCCACCCTCCGTCCCTCCAGCTCCACACGTCGACGGTGCCGTCGATCACCGTCGCCAGCCGCTGGCCATCGGGGGCAACGGCCATGACATCGACGTGCTCGTCGTCTTCGGCCAGGGCCACGGGCCGTGGACTTGCTCCCCAGCGCAGCGCGCCGCTCCCCCGGCTCGTGGTGAGGATCTCCTCGCCCCCCATCCCACCGAACGCAACGAAGGAGAGCCCCTTCTGCCCGTCGACGACCTGCAGCGGCTTGCCGGTCGCGACCTCCCAGATCCTGGCCGTGTCGTCGCGGCCGGAGGTGGCCAGCCGAGCACCGTCGGGAGAGAACGCCAGATCAGTGATGCTCTGGTCGTGTCCCCGCAGCTCTCGCGCCGGGTGGAGCCCTCGGGTCGCGGCATAGAGCGCCCGGCGTACCTCGAGGCGCAGCTTCGCGACGTCGTGCGGCTGCTCCTTGGACAAGCGGATCGCCTCTACGAGCGCCGTGGCTCGTGCGCCCGCCTCGTCGGCCATCAGCTCGATGGAGACCCCCTCCTGACGGGCCAGCGCATCCACGGCCTTGGCCTCGTTGTTCCTGGCCTCCTCGGCCGCGATCCGCTCGGCCTCCCGGGCGTCGATGGCCGTCTTCAGCGCATCGTGCTTGGCCTCCTTGGCCCGCTCGGCCTCGCGATAGAGCACGGTGGCGTACACGGCCGCGCCCACCGCCAGCACCCCTGCCAGCCCCACCATGACCGTGGCTCGCCGCAACAGCTTGACCCGCCTGGTCTGCTCGAGCGCCAGCTTCTCGGCCGCCTCGAGCTTCTCACGCTGCAGGCGCTCCTTCTCGGCGGCCTGGCGACGCTCCTCTTCCTCACAGGCGAGGAAGTACTCCTCGAGCCTCGGATCGAGTCGCAGCGAGCCGTCGCGGAGAAACGTACGGACCAGCTCTCCGCGCTCGTGCACGTGCACGAGGTATGTGGGAGAACAATCGTGCTGCCGCCACTCGACCGTCGCGGACTCGAGATCCTGTCGCAGGTGGATCACCTCGCGCGACGCCGCCACCCACTCCTGAAGGCGGTCCCACTTGCGCAGCAGGGCCTCGTGGGCAACCTCGACCACGTCGCCCGCGTGCTCGTCGTGGCTCTTGACCACCAGCCGCTCGGCGGCGAGTCGATCGATCAGCCGTTGCGCCGACGATCGCTCCAGTGACGACTGGGTCCTCCCGGACGAGCGAGTCCCCCCGCGGATGGCGTAGAGCATCTCGAGGGGCACTCGACGCCGCAGGCAGCGGAGCTCTCCCCCTTCGGACTCGCGGATCTCGGTCAGCGAGAGCATCACGGAGATCAGGCGCTGGCGATCGTCGTCCTCGAGCCCCTCCCACACACGCTCGGCGGTCTTGGTGATCGCCCCCTGGACCCGTCCCAGTGCCTCGTAGGTCTCCACGCGGAGCCAGCGTCCGCGGCGTCGATCGTAGAGCTGGCGCAGGACGTGCTGCAGCAGCGGCATCGATCCCGGCTCGTTCGCGAGATCGTGCAGGATCAGCTCGCACAGGGCCGTCTCGTAGCGAAGCCCCGCGGCGAGTCCCTGCTCCTCGATGGCGCTGCGCAGCTCCTCGGCCGACATCGGAGGGATGAGCCGCAGCCCCTCCACGCGCTCGCGTAGCCCTCGATGCACCGCGCACTCGCCAATGAAGTCCGAGCGCATGGAGATGATCACGCGGTGCGAGGGTCCGACCGAGCTCAGCAGACGATCGAAGAACTTCGTGCGCTGCTCGGCGTCGCGGCAGAGCGTGAACATCTCCTCGAATTGGTCGACGTACAGCACCCGAAGGGGCGCATCCCCCAGCTCCTCCAGTGCGTGCTCGAGCTTGCCGAGCGGCTGATCGCCGGGCCGGAAGTCGGCCAGGGCCAGGCCCGGGCTCGCGTCCCGAAGGCGCGGCACGACCCCCGCCATCACCAGCGACGACTTGCCGCAGCCCGAGTTGCCGAGCACCGCGAGAAACGAGTCGCGCTCGAGCTGCGCAACCAGGGCCTGCACCAACCCATCGCGCCCGCGAAAGAACTCGCGCTGCTCGGCGGTGAACGCCTCGAGCCCCGGGAACGGGCAGCGCACGTCGTACGGCGGAGGCTTGCGCCCGTGCCCGAGGGCAGAGAACGAGAGCTCCAGCGCGTCCTCGCACAGATGCTCGAGCTCCGACAGCCTCGCCTGGTGCTCGTGCTTGGCCGCGCCCGCGAGCACGGCCGGGTCCACCGTCACCGCCCGGGCCAGCGCGCGCGCGCGCTCGAAGGCCATCGGGGCGCGCTCCTCGAACAGACGCTCGATCTCCTCGGCGGCAGCGGCCAGCTCGGACTTGGTCAGGGGACGATCGAGGTCGTCGCTGAACAGGGGCCGACCCGCCAGGCGGCTGAACAGCGCGGGGACGACCACGTCGTCGCGTCGCCGCACCTCGACGCACGCCTCGGCCAGGGCCCGGTCGATCACCCCGTGCTCCCGCAGGCGGGAGTAGAGCGCTCGGGACAGCGCGAACGCGGTGGCCTGGGTGACCTTCTCGGTCATCGCCACCACCGCGGGCATTCCCAGCTCGCGGACCAGGCGCTGGCCGAGGCCTCCCAGCGACGCTTCGGCCTCGGGCTTGGCGCTGTCGCACACTCCCAGGAACGCAAGGTGCGGCAGGCCGTGAGCGGCCCCCAGCTCTCGCAGGCGCTCGATGAGATCGGTGGCCTCGACCGCACCGGTCGTGCCGTCGTCCCTCTGGAGGAACACCGCCGTCTCTCCCGACCGCGCCGAGTAGGCTCCGTGGCACACGATGTGGAGGATGGTGAAGCGCTCGGCCGTGAGCCGCTTGCAGATCTCGGCGACGGTGGGAGGTCCGACGGCACGCGGATCCTTGCCCAGCACCAGCGACGGGATCTCGCCCAGCCCCGTCAGCGCGGTGTCGATGGCGTCCTTCTCGTCGAAGGGATCCACGCGATAGCGGTTGCCGGGCTCGGGGCTGGCCACCACCACCAGCGCTCGCAGGTCGCGGCGGCCGAACGGGAGGAACCGCCGATCGCAGGCGCTGGGCAGGTACAGCGAGAACGGCGTGCGCTGGTTCTGACCGAGGAAGCCCCACTGGTTGCCGTCGAGCGGGCACGCCAGCCTCTCCCAGCGCAGCGACTGCAGCGTCTTGGCTTCTACCGCCAGCAGCACCCGCAGCTCGGACGCGTCGGCCCGCGCCTGGGCGAACAGCTCTCCCACCCCGCCTGCGAGCACCCGCTTGCCCAGCATCGTGCCGTAGTCGAGCGAGCCCAAGACCCCCTCGAGCTCCCGTGGTTGCAGGGGCAGGCCGAGCTCACGGCGAACCGATGGCTCACCCGGGCGACTCCACTCTCCAACGATGCGATACTCGTCGTCGACAGTCGTGGATTGGATCACCAGCACGAAGATGGATCGGGAATCCGCCATGGTCAGTCACGCGCTCGAGTCGTCACGTCCGGGGTGAGAATCGATGCTCGGGGTGCAGGGCAGCTCGAGCGACGAGGTTGGCGAGCTCGAGCGGGCCCAAGGCGAGCTCGGACTCGCGATCAGAACCGTACCCGCATCCCCATGGGCGACAGGCCCACGCGGCGCTCCTCCAGCCGTCGGGCGCGTGTCTC
Organism: Paraliomyxa miuraensis; assembly: GCF_026337845.1. Taxonomy (GTDB): domain Bacteria; phylum Myxococcota_A; class Polyangia; order Nannocystales; family Nannocystaceae; genus Paraliomyxa; species Paraliomyxa miuraensis. The sequence continues at coordinate 149,948 of NZ_JAOVZF010000143.1, forward strand.
GTCGAGCCCGAGCAGCACCGCCGAGGCAACCGCCACCCCGCCACCGATCGCCATCGTGATCCAGCTTCCCGGCGTGCTGTCCCAGAGCTTGGGACAGCTGTTGGTGTCGTCGCCGAGCCGCTGGCACTTGTCGTTGGCGCTCAGCATCCCGACCCCGCCCGCCACCAAGCCCACCCCGGCCGCAAGACCGCCGACCTCCACCCAGCGAGGGAGGACGCGCTCGATGGGCTCGGGCGGTTGCACGGGCTCCGGCTCCGGCTCGGGCCCGGGTTCCGGTTCGGGCTCGGGCTCCGATTCGGGCTCGGGCTCCGGCTCCGGCTCGGGCTCCGGTTCGGGCTCGGGTGGGGTCCCGAACACCAGGGTCTGGCGCTCACCCTGGGTGTCGAGCTCGACCTGCTCTCGAATCGGTGCGGGCTCGGTGCCCGCCGCGGCCCGAATCTCGACCAAGTATGACCCGAGATACAGCTGCTGCTCGGTCCCCGACAGCGGTCGTCGATTGATCAAGACGACACACTCCTGGTGGCACACGAACGCGACCGAGGCCCTGCCCTTGGCCTCCAGCTCGGCTTTCTGCGCATCGAACATCGTCTGGATCTCCTCACCGAAGAAGAGATCGGTCGACTCCATCGCCGACGCGATCGCCACGTCGTGGAGGATCTGATGCGCTTCGGCCACGTCCTTCTTGTTGCCGCGTGCGAGCAGGGTCCGCGCCAGGGACTTGCGCAGGTTGATCACGAGCTGGCGGCCATACTCGTCCTTGGCGAGCTCGTCCTCGAACGCATGTAGGCTCGCGAGCGCGGCACGGAGACGCTCCAGTGCTTCCTTGGTGTCGGTCTGATAGTTGTCGTAGACCCAGCTGTTGTCCTTCTCTGCCCGCTGGAATGTCTCCAGGTAATTGGCCGAGAGCTCGGGCTCGGTCGAGTCGGACGCGGGGGCCATCAACAATACGAGAGTCAGGATCGACGACAGGGACATCACCATCTCAGCATAGCCTCGATTGGCAGAACATCGATCGTCGAACGGAAGCCGGTGTCCAAAAAATCTGCATTGCCGATCGCGCCATGACTGAGGCATAGTGAGTGAAGGATGGTCGGTCTGAAGCGAACGGTGCTGCTCCTTGCGATTTCGATGCTCGGCTGTGGCTCGGAACCACCGTCTGCTCCACCTCGACAGACCCCGGCTCCCAAACCCGAGCCAGCGCTCGATCCCGCCCCCGAGCCCAAGCCCGTTGCCCAGCCCGCGCCCGAACCCGAGCCTCCCGAAGTGCCCGCAATGCCTACGAACTGCACCATCGTGGTCGAAGGCGACGGCCCGAGGCTGGTCAAGGCGGCCGTACGTGCTCGCACGCCCGAGGGCGAGGCCCCTGAAATTCGGGAGGGCACGATCGACGGTGCAACTGGTCGTACCGTCCGGTACGAATGCCCCGAGCCCCGACACCGCACGAACGTCGATCTCATCGCAAAGCTCGAGAATGACGAGGTTCTCCACTGGAAGGGCATCGACCTCGACGAGAGTGGCGAGGGCAAGGTCACCAACGAGCAGAGCGAGGCGGGCCTGCCCGCCGATCTCTCCCCCGAGGAGATCGAGATCCTGGCTCAGCAGCGCGGCATCTCCGTGGAAGAGGTCATCGCCGAGACGGCCAAGACGACACCCAAGCTGACCCGGAGCGCCGTGGTGTTCCGACCCAACTATGCTCCCTGGATCGAGCTCAAGCTCGAGGGCACGCGACAGTTCCAGCTCGTGCTCGCGGCCAAGAAGACCAAGGCGCTTCCGGAGGGAACCTACCAAGTGTCATTCCGCACCACTGAGGATGGGGAATGGAAGCAGGCGGGCATACCGCTCGAACTCACGGCCGGCAAGTCCTACGATGTCGAGATGACCAGCCGCCCTCCTTTCATGAAGGTCACCGTGAAGTAGGCAAGCGCTCGGCAGGAGCACTGGGCTGCGACGTTGCCATCGCTCCGCAACGGCCCGGTCACATACACCTCGGCAGATAGGTCAGATTGGTCTCTGTAAACATTCCAATCAAGACCGGTTCCGTTGTCTCGTCGTCGATGTCCACCTCACGGAGTTCGCTGCCGGTGGACAGGAACACTCTCCGGGTACGCGGGTTCCACTCGAGCCCCACCGGAGACCACGGCCCAGGAATGGATGGCGCCAGATCGCGCAGCCGGGTGGCCTCGCCGCTGGAGGTGTCGATGCTGTAGATGGAGCTGTCGATGCCGTTGGCCACCAGCAAACGACCCTGGGCGCAATCGAAGGCCGTGCCGCAGCTGTTGATGTCCAAGGACGCGCCATCGAGCATGATCGGAACCATTGCCATGATCTGTCCGGTCGCTGGGTCGAAGGTCAGCAACTGATCATCGTTGTCGATGCCATACAGCATACCGTCCGCCCCGTGCTCGAGACCGCAGACGGTCGTCGCTCCGTGGCTGCTGCCCCCGGGGGCCAGCTCGCCCATGCCCACCATGCAGGTGGCCGCATAGTCGACCGTGTGGAGCTGATTCATGCCGAGGTCGTTGACGTAGATCTCGCCGAACTCGTTGATGGTGCCGCTCCCAACGTCTACGGCAGGTACTCCCCCCATCGGTGTCACCAGCGTGATGAACGGCCCGAGCGCAGCCGTCGTCGGCTCGACCGTCATGAGGGTCATCGCCCCCATGTACGGGGTGAATGCGGTGAGCACCAGAGTATCGGGGTTGAGGTTTGGGTTGCCATCATGGCAATCGGCCCCCCCCACCAGCCCTCCGTCGGGGTTGGCGTCGCCCCAGCCGTCGCCATCTTCGTCCTGCATACACGCGGTGGCGTCGTCCTCCTCGCGCGCCGCCCCCGGGAACGTGCTGGCGTTGGAGTCGTCGCAATCGGTGCCCGGGTCGACCCCGGCTGGTGGCATTACGTCGCCCCAGTCGTCGCCATCTACGTCTTGCATGCAGAGGAGCGGATCGTCGTTGGGCGCGGCACCAGGGAACGCGTCGGGAGCGCTATCGTTGCAGTCATCGCCATTATTCACGGTACCGGGCGGCATGTCGACGGCTTGCGTGCACATGGCAGCATCACCAAAGCCGTCGCTGTCGGCATCGACGCACCACGTCTGATCGTTCTCCCCCGTGGAATCCGTGGTGGTGCTGGTGCCGGTGCTGCCATCGGTGCTGGTGCTGCCCGCAGTGCCGGTGCTGCCATCGGTGCTGGTGCTGCCCGCGGTGCTGTCGTCGTCGTCCGTGCCCGTTTCGGTCAGCAGCGCCGGGTTGTCCACCAGCGTACAGCCCGAGCCCAACAGGGCCGTAGCCACGATGATCAGCCCCTTGCTCGATGTATACATCCTCTCGCTCCTCTGTGCTCCGAGCGAAGGACGGACGCCACCGCGACCGTCCTTCGCCTCACGGTGCATGTGGGTGCACGACCCAGGGTCGAGCCCTTCGCGCTCTCTGATCTGATTCTTGGTCACCGGCTCTAGAGCTTTTCGACCACGACGCCCGACGTAGTGTCGTTGAAATCGCCTCCGACGAAGCTCGCATCCCCAGTGAACGCCTTGGTGCGCCCGGTGAAGCCACCGTGTTCGTACAATGTAACGCGGTAGCCAGGGGCCACTCGTAGTGACGATACGGTGTCGTTGCCGATCGAGAGTTGGTGGTGATCGTAGCGACCCACGGCGAGGGTTTGCTTGCGTCCGCCAAAATTCGTGTCGGAGAACAACTCCGCCGGGATCACTGGCGGCTTGGCGGCTTGCGCCCTACGAACGATCACGCTCGACGTCTTGTCATTGAAATCACTACCGATGTAGGCTGTATCTGCGGAGTAGGTCCTGCTGTTCCCGGAAAAGCCGGCGTTCTCGTAGAGCGTGACCTCGTAGCCCGGTAATACGCGCAGTGATGTCACGACATCATTGCCGATCGAGAGCTGGCGGACATCATACTCACCGACCTCCAGACGCTGGCTGTTGCCCCCGAAATTTTGGTGCTGGAAGAGCACCACGGGCGACAGCGGGACGGCATCCTCCAATTTCTCGATGATCAAGCTCGATACCGTGTCGTTGAAGTCACTGCCGACGAAGGGTACATCGCCGGTGAAGCACTTGAACCGTCCCGTGAAGCCGCTATTCTCGAACAGCGTGACTCGATGACCCTTGGCCACGCACAGCGACGTCACGGCGTCGTTGCCGATCGAGGACAGTTGGCTCACATCGTGGCGTCCCACACGGAGGCGCTGCCGCTTGCCGACGAATCCCTGGTGTTGATACAGCACCACGGGCGCTGTCGAGTCCACACGCTCGACGATCACCGCACTCACGTTGTCGTCGAGATCGTCTCCGATGTTGTCGGCATCCCCTGTGAGGACCTTCGAGCGGCCGGAGAAGTCCTTGTTCTCGTACAAAGTGACTTGATAGCCTGGGCTCACCCACACGGACGTCACCCCGAAGCCCAAGTAGATCTTGTCCTTGTCATTACTTCTCTTCGAGGAGCCCGTGATGGTATAATTGCCCTCGTCGAGGCCTTTGGCGGGGCCGCAGAAGCCTGCACCGCCGAACAGCACGGCCGGCCGTCGTTCGACGACCAGACTGGAGATCTTGTCGTTGAGATCGCCGATGTAGCGGTTGTAGCGATCCTGAAAGACCCTCGACTGGCCGGTGAATCCTGGGTGCTCGTACAAGGTGACACGATAGCCTTCCGACACGATCAACGACGAGATGGTATCGGCGGCGCCATGCGCCCGCAGGTCCCAGCGCCCGACCTCGAAGCTCCAACCTCGTCCCTCAAAGGCAGCGTCGGTGTACAGCGTGACTGCCCTGTTCTCGTACGGATGCCAGGCTGAATCAGGGGCCTCCACGTCGAGCGCATGTCCATAGCGTTGGCGAACGACGCCGCCATCGGTGGCAATCCATGAGTGATCACTGTTCGCGTTGAACGTTGCCGTCTTCGTGAAATCACCGTTGAATACGGTGAGCGTGAGATCGCTGAGGCCGATGAGCTTCGCCCACCCGCTCGACTGCCCGTAGTCGAACGGATTCAGCAGAGTCTCCTTGTGTAGGAGCGGGGCCGTGTGCGGGTCGATCTTCCAGCCGGTATTCTTGAGGGGTTGAAGCGCGGCGAGGAGTCTCTCGTAGTCTGACCGTATGAGGGGAATGTTCCCGCCGGTTGCCACCACGTTCTTGAGCAACGACAGGGCCCTGAACGCAGCGCTGAGCCTGGCAGCCGTCGTGATCGGCGCGAGCGACATGCCAACCGTGCTGATCGAGACGGTGCTCATCACGACTTGCCCGATGCTGATCGCGAAATCGAGCAGTGCGAAGTCCATGTTCGGAGTTATCATTACATAGATGGGTTCGGACGTCTTGTTGCAGAAGTGCAATTGGTTGTCCTTGGAGCCGAAGGATGCCATTGTGCCCTCATCTTCATCGTTTGGGTTGATCGTCGGCTGCGTGAGTGAGAGCCGACCTGGGCTGCTCGGTCGCAGGGGTTTGAGGAGTGCAGTATCCGACCGTGAGTCTCACATCGGGTCGATTGCCCGCGCCCTCGACGTGTCCTCGAGGTCTCAGTGCTGTACTGGAACCGGGAGGCGAACCACGCGTCCACGGGTACTTGGGGAGAAGGTCGAGCAGTGCATCACCGCTGGTGAGTGACGCCAACTAGCAGCAAGCGCCGTGCCGCGCGGGGTGCGGTGAGATCACTGGAGAATTTAGGGGGAGCGGCGGGATCTGGGCGGAGGGTTGAAAGTGTGGTTGATTGGTTTTGAACGTGGTGTTGAAAGGGCGATGGCTCGCGGCTCGCGGTAGCCTAGGGGCGGGACGGTTGTCCTCACCCGCGCTCATCTGCAGTGGTTGGTGCACGGTCGGCTGCCGTGGGGCGGGCAAGGATGGAGCGCCCGACGACCGCGCGAGTCGCGTGACGGAGGGCGGTCAAAAGGGAATGTCATCATCGATGCCGGGATGGGCATCGTCGATGATTAGACCTCCCCCGTTTCAGTGGACACCCTCCAACCGAAACAACCCCTCGTCGTCGTAGCCGATCAGCGCGGCGTTCGGTCACCGGCGCTGCGAGCAGCCGAGGTCCCCAGGGGGGTCCAGGGGGGCTTGCAACCTGTGGATGACTGTGGAGCGCGGTGGACGAGTTGCGCTTCGCCAGCTGGGCGTCGACGGGCGATACTGGAGGAGAGACCAAATGGGTAAGAGAAAGAGGAGAGTCTTCACCGCCGAGCAGAAGGCCGAGGCCGTCAAGATCGCGCTCGGCTCACGCAAGTCCATCGCCGAGGTGGCCCGGGATCTCGACGTGGGCGTCAGCGTCCTGCGGAGTTGGATCAAGCAAGCGGAGATCGACCAGGCCGCCGATCCCAACGGCCCGATGACGTCGGAGGAGCGAGCGGAGCTCGCGAGGCTCCGTCGCGACAACAAGCAGCTCGAGATGGAGAACGCGTTCCTAAAAAAAGCCAGCGCCTTCTTCGCCAAGCAGATGGGATAGGCATCGAGGTCTTCGAGATCATCGAGGCGGAGAAGGCAAATTTCCCCGTGGCCATGATGTGCGAGGTGCTGGAGGTCTCGCGCTCGGGGTACTACGCGTGGCGAGATCGCGAGCCCTCGGAACGAGCCAAGCAGAACGTGAAGCTGGCCGCCGAGATCTCCGAGATCCACAAGAACAGCCGCCGGACCTACGGCAGCCCACGCGTCCACGCAGAGCTCCTCGAGCGGGGGTTCAAGGTCAGCCGCAAGCGAGTCGAGAAGCAGATGCGAGAGCAAGGAATCGTGGGTCGCAGGCGACCGAAGTTTCGCAGGACGACGGACTCCAACCACGACGAGCCGATCGCCCCCAACCTCGTCGCCCGCCAGTTCGACGTCGAGGAGCCCGATTGCGTGTGGGTTGCTGACATCACGTACATCTGGACCCTGCAGGGCTGGATGTACCTGGCCGTGGTCCTCGATCTGTTCTCCCGTCGCGTGGTGGGCTGGTCGATGGCCGAGCACATGCGAGTCGAGCTCGTCCTCGATGCGTTGCGAGCTGCCCTCGGCAAGCGAGAACCCTCCGAGGCCGGCTTGATGTTCCACTCGGATCGAGGCTCGCAGTACGCGGCCAAGGACTACCGGGCTGCCCTCGAAGCAGCAGGCATCACGTGCAGCATGAGCCGCCGCGGCAACTGCTGGGACAACGCGGTCGCGGAGAGCTTCTTCGCGACGCTGAAGACCGAGCTCGTCCACGACGTGATCTTCACCTCACGCGAGGCAGCGAAGACGACCATTGCGGAGTGGATCGAGATCTTCTACAACGGGAAGCGGAGGCACTCGAGCCTCGACTACCTGTCGCCCCTCGAGTTCGAGCGGCGATACTACGAGAACCTGGAGAGGACTGAAGTGGCGTAAATCGGGTGTCCACTTTTTCGGGGGAATTCCAGATGGCGTGATAGCGGGCCAACACTTGGCGGAGGTTGGCGATCGCGCTGGCGAGCTCGCGAGCGACGAGATCCTCGGGAACTCGTCGTCGGCACCGGCATCGAGCTGAGGATGGTAGACGACGAGGGTATCGAGACGAGCTTGCGCTTGCGCACGGCGGCAACGATGAGCGCCCCTGTGCCGAGCCTGTTGATCCGGCCGGGACTTCACCGATCGACTCGGACACCGCATCGACGGCGCCGTCCTCGAAGACGGGATGGTTCTTGGCGGCACCGGCTCCGCGCACGCGTGGCGATGTACTCACGGGTCTCGGGCGGTGAGAGCGGCAAGAGCCGGGCAATCGTGACGATGCGCCGATCGAGCGCGTGATGGGTTGGTGCGGCGAAGCGCTCGTCGAGCGCGAGTTGGTCAGCGAGCATGTACCCGTTCAGTAAACCGCGTCGTGACCTGATGCCGCGGTCGCGCTACCCCTTCGTTGGTGGCAGCGCCGAAGCTTCGTAGAGAGCAGTGGCTCGAGCACGTCCGGGCCTGGAAGGCCAGCGGTCTCTCGCGCAGTGAGTACGCGGCCAAGACCGGCCTGAGCCCGCAGACCTTGGGCTGGTACGCGTGGCGGCTCGAGACCGACGGCGAGCAGATCGACGTGCGCCGCAAGCCGCGGCGCCGGAGCAAGGCGATCGATCTCGCCCCAGGGATTCCGGTCGTCGAGCTTGCCCCACTGCCGACCTCGGCGGCTCACCTAGAGCTCGCGCTCGCGGGCGTCACGATCCCCCTGCTGGCCGACTTCAACGCTGCCACGCTGACCAGTGTGCTCCACGTGCTGGAGGCTCGACGATGCTCCCCACCTCGGTCCGCATCGTCGTGTGCACCGAGCAGCAGGACATGCGACGCGGCTTCGATGGTCTCGCGCTCGTGGCGAGGTAGCGGCTCGGCATCGATCCGCAGAGCGGTGTGCGGGTCTACTTCGTCAACAAGCGGCTCTCTCGCCTCAAGGTTCTGTGGTGGAATCGCAACGGCTACTGCATCCTCTACAAGCGCATGCACCGAGCCGTGCTCGCGATTCCGTCCGATGGCTCGGGCAGCCCGGCGCTGAAGATCGGTACCCGTTCAGCTTCACGGCGATGACCGTCTCCGCGAGCTGATAAAAGCTGGGCAGCCCCAGCTCGAGCAGGCTCACGGGCTCGCCATCGAGCTCGAGCTCACCGCTTCAGCGTCCCGACCGGCTCCCACACCCGGCCGGCGTTGTGCAGCGGCTGGCTGTGGCGCGCGCGATCGGCCAGACGCGAGGCTCGCTCTACGACCTGCGCGTGCGCCTGCTCCTGCAACTCGGGCTCGGAGCAGGGGGTCGAAGGGCTGTCGTAGAAACCGAAGTACTCCAACATCGTGTGATACCTCATGACTTGCTTCACTCGCCCGTGAAGCGTCGTTGCGGGTGCGTTGCGGGGCGGATTCGCGCACCGTGGGGGCCAAGGGAAGGGACGCGGGCCACCACGGGCCTCGGCCTCTTGAAACGTCCCAACCTCGTTCGAGTAGACACTGCGTCTTCGAAGAAAATTCGGCCCTCGGCGCTCCCGCCTTTTGTGTTTCCACGCGACGAACCGATCACAGGTAATCGCATGGGTCGCCGATACTCTTCCTTCGACCGGTGATCGCTCCGCACGAGACGAGACCGCTCCGTCGTTGCTACGGTTGCGCCGTGTGCTGGGCTCGCCACGTGGCCAACTCGACGTCGCCGTTGCTTGCGGTGTTGCTGTCGTCGACCGCATGTGACGCTCCTGCAACGGCCCCCGCCCCCGAGGACTGGCCACGTACTCGAGCCTGCGAGGACCTCGACGACTGGCCGTCGGACTGGGCCGCGCTCGAGGATGCGGCCGCGATGCACCTTCGCGACCTTCGCTCCGAGGTGATCGACTGCCGCGAGCGCGGCAAGCTCGGCCCCAACCCGGCGCTGCAACGGCGCACCGCGCTCGATTGCGCTGCCCGCATGCACGCGCTCGACATGGCGGAGCAGGACTACTTCGGTCGCTTCGATCCCGACGACGCCTCCGAGCGCGAGCGCGTGGAGGCGGCCGGGTACTCGCCTTCCGTGGTGATCCAGCACATCGCCGCCGGTCCGCGCGACGCCACCGAGCTGCTCGACCGCACGTGGATGCCCCGCCCCGTCCCCTGCTCGGACCTCGCCAACCCGGCGCTCGAGGAGCTCGGGATCGGCCACGTGGGCGACCTCGACGGCGATTTCGCCACGCTCTGGGTCGTGGTGCTGGCAAGCCCCTGAACGCCGTCATCCCACGCCGCACGGGAGTCGAGTACCCTCGTGGCGATGCCTCGACCCGGCCGGCTGGCCTTGCTGCCCTCGCTGCTCTCCCTGGCGCCGTCGCTGCTCGGGACCGGCTGCGGGCTCGACTCGTTCGTCGACTCCGAGCTGGGCGACGCCCCGCGCTGCGCCGAGGTCGACCGCTGGCCCGTCGCGTCGGCCGACGCCGAAGACGAGCTGCTCGATGCGCTCGAGGAGCTACGGCAGGCGGGGGCGGAGTGCGAGGGCGAGGTCGTCGATGGCGTGGGCCCGCTCGAGCCGATCCCCACCTTGCAGTGTGCGGCGCGACTGCATGCGGGCGATCTCGTTCGCCACCCCGAGCACGCGCTGGGTCACGAGGGCACGGATGGACGCTCGGCGCTGGCTCGCGTCAACGCGGCCGGCTACGACGGAATCGCCCGCCACGAGCTGCTCGCGGGGGACTATGCCGCGGCGGATGCGCTGGTCGAGGCATGGCGAGGCAACGAGGCCCACTGCAAGGCCGTACTCGACCGCGACCTCGATCACGTGGGCGTGGCGCAGGCCCAGAGCCCGACGGGCGACCGCATCGTCTGGGTGGTGGTCACCGGGCAGGAGCGTGGGTAGAAACGCGTTCCGAGCCCCACCACCATGACGAACGGCACTGGGATGGACGGCACCGGCACGATCACGCGCACCGACGAACGGCTCTTCCAGCTCGCCCGAGAGCACGGCCTCGAGGAGAGCTACGTCGACATCACGGGCCAGCGACGAGACGCCTCGCCCGAGGGCATTCGTGCGGTACTGACCGCCCTCGGGGTGGCGGTCGAGCGCGATGAGGACGTGGAGCGCGAGCTGTCCCAGGCCCGCACGGCCCGCTGGTCACGGCCGCTCGAGCCCGTGATCGTGGCCTGGGAGGGCGAGGGCGCGTTCAGCCTGCACCTGCCCGCCTCCGTGGATCGCGGGCGCTACTCGATGACCCTCACCGCAGAGGATGGCAGCCCTCCGCGGTCGGCCCAGGGACGTCTCGAGGATCACCCGGTCGCCGCCAGCGACGAGCTCGAGGGTCGCCGCTTCGTGGCCCGCCAGCTCTCGCTGTCCAGCCTGTTCCCCGGTCCCCTCCCCCACGGCTACCACCACCTGTCCCTCGAGATCGAGGGCGCCAAGGACATCCGCGGGCAGGCCGTGGTGATGTCGGCCCCGCTGCGCGCCTACGCGCCGGACGGGTTCGAGCACGCCCGTCACTTCGGCGTGTTCTTGCCCCTCTATGCCCTGCACGGCGAGCGCAGCCTGGGCGCCGGCGATCTCGGCGATCTGGGAGCGCTGATGCGCTGGGTCGGCGAGCAGGGCGGCAGCGTGGTGGGCACCCTGCCGTTGCTCGCCGCCTTCCTCGACGAGCCCTACGAGTGGAGCCCCTATGCCCCCGCGTCGCGGCTGGCGTGGAACGAGCTCTACCTCCACCTCGAGGCGCTGCCCGAGTACCAGCACAGCACCGAGGCGCGCGCGCTCTACGATGGCCCGCAGGCCCAGGCCGAGCGCGAGCGCCTGGGCCGAGCCCCCCTGGTCGACTACCGCGGGCAGATGGCGTTCAAGCGCCGCGCGATCGCAGCCATGGCGGAGGCCTGCGCCGCAGGCCCCCGCTTCGCGCAGCTGCAGGCGTTCGCCAAGGAGCGCCCCGAGATCGACGGCTACGCGCGCTTCCGCGCCGTGGTCGATCGCCAGCGCGTGGTGTGGCCGCAGTGGCCCACCGCGCTGCGCGACGGCACGATCACCGATCGCGACTACGGCCCCGCCGACCACCGCACGCACCTCTATGCGCAGTGGGCCATGCACCAGCAGCTCACCGCGCTGCGCGAGCAGGCGACCCAGCCGGTGACCCAGCAGGCAAATGGTGGAGCAGGCCTGGGCCTCTATCTCGATCTTCCGGTGGGGGTCAACGGCTGCGGCTACGACACCTGGCGCTACGGCGACCTCTACGTGCGGGGCCTGTCGACCGGCGCTCCGCCCGACACGCTGTTCGACGGCGGTCAGAACTGGGCGTTCCCGCCGCTCCACCCCGAGCGGCTGCGCCAGCAAGGCTACCGCCACTTCATCGACGTCATCCGCAACCACCTGCGCTACGCGGGCGTGCTGCGGGTCGACCACGTGATGGGCCTGCACCGCCTCTACGTGATCGCACAGGGGGTCTCGGCCAAGGAGGGCATCTACCTGCGCTACCGGCCGCAGGAGTTCTACGCCATCCTCGCGATCGAGTCGCATCGCGCCCGCTGCCTGGTGGTCGGCGAGGATCTGGGCACCGTGCCCGACGTGGTGCGCGAGGCGATGGAGCGCCACCGGGTGCACAAGATCCACGTGGTGCAGTACGTGGCCCGTGCCGATGGCGAGCAGGCCCTGCCCAAGGCGCCCGCCAACGCGGTCGCGGGCATCAACACCCACGACATGCCGCCGTTCGCGGCGTTCTGGACCGGCGCCGACATCGACGATCGCGTGGACCTCGGCTGGATCGACCCAGAGCAGGCCGCCGCCGAGCACGTGCAGCGCGGGCGCCTGCGCGCCAACCTGCGGCGCTTCTTGAGCCGCGAGAGCACGCTGGCCCCCGATGCCGATGCTCCCGCCGCGCTCGAGGCCTGCCTGTCGCACCTCGGCCGCAGCCCGTCGCCCCTGGTGCTCGCTTCGCTCGAGGATCTGTGGGGCGAGCTACACCCGCAAAACGTCCCCGGCACCTATCTCGAGCGCCCCAACTGGCAGCGCCGCGCCAAGCTCTCGCTGCCGCAGATGAAGGCCGATCCCGAGGTCACCCGCCTGCTGGCCAGCGTGCAGCGCGCGCGCAGCGGCCAGCAAGGCCGGGTGGGCCCCGTGCGCCACGACGTCACCCGACTCACCGCGGACGACGTCTACCTGTTCAACGAGGGCACCCACGAGCGCATCTACGAGAGGCTCGGGGCACACCCCATGGAGGTCGACGGCCAGGACGGCACCTACTTCGCGGTGTGGGCCCCCGGCGCGCACTACGTGGCCGTGGTGGGTGACTTCAACGCGTGGGATCGTGGCGCGCACCCGCTGCGAAAGCACGACGAGTCGGGGGTATGGGAGGGCTTCGTGCCCGGGGCACGCGAGGGCTCGCTCTACAAGCTCCACGTGGCCGGGCAGGACGGCTCGGCCGAGGACAAGAGCGACCCGCTGGCGTTCTGGGCCGAGACCTCGCCCCGCACCGCATCCGTGGTCACCCACAGCCGGCACGCGTGGAACGACGCCGACTGGATGGCCAGCCGGGCGAAGCGCCAGCACCTGCACGAGCCGCTGTCGATCTACGAGGTCCACCTGGGCTCGTGGCGGCGCGTGCCCGAGGAAGGCGACCGCTTCCTCGGCTACCGCGAGCTCGCGCCGCTCCTGGCCGACTACTGCCGCGAGCAGGGCTTCACCCACGTGGAGTTCATGCCCGTGATGGAGCACCCGTTCTACGGCTCGTGGGGCTACCAGGTCACCGGCTACTTCGCGCCGACGAGCCGCTACGGGACCCCCGACGATCTGCGCTTCCTCGTCGACCACCTGCACCAGGCGGGGATCGGCGTGATCCTCGACTGGGTCCCCTCGCACTTCCCCTCCGACGCGCACGGGCTGGCGCGGTTCGACGGCACGCACCTCTACGAGCACGCCGATCCGCGGCAGGGATTCCACCCCGACTGGAACAGCGCCATCTTCAACTACGGCCGCCACGAGGTGCGCTCGTTCCTCATCAGCAGCGCGCTCTACTGGCTCGACCAATTCCACATCGACGGGCTGCGGGTCGACGCGGTGGCCAGCATGCTCTACCTCGACTACTCGCGCGCCGCGGGCGAGTGGGTGCCCAACGTCTACGGCGGGCGCGAGAACCTCGACGCGATCGCGTTCCTGCGGCGGCTCAATGACGCGGTCGACGCGAGCTTCCCCGGCGTGCAGATGATCGCCGAGGAGTCGACCGCGTGGCCGCTGGTCTCGCGTCCGACTCACCTGGGCGGTCTTGGCTTCGAGCTCAAGTGGGACATGGGGTGGATGCACGACACGCTGCGCTACCTCGCCCGCGATCCCATCCATCGCGGCTGGCACCAGAACGAGCTGACCTTCCGCATCATCTATGCGTTCAACGAGAGCTTCGTGCTCTCGCTGTCCCACGACGAGGTGGTGCACGCCAAGGGCTCGATGCTCGGCAAGATGCCCGGCGATCGCTGGCAGAAGCACGCCAACCTGCGCCTGCTCTACGGCTACATGTGGGGACAGCCCGGCAAGAAGCTGCTGTTCATGGGCCAGGAGTTCGGCCAGCTCGCCGAGTGGAACCACGACCGCTCGCTCGACTGGCACCTGCTCCACGACGATCTTCACGGCGGGCTCAAGCGCTGGGTGGGCGACCTGAACCGCCTCTACCGCGAGCTGCCCTCGCTGCACCACTGGGACCACGACCCGAGGGGCTTTGCCTGGATCGACTTCCACGACGCCACCTTCAGCGTGTTCTCGTTCATGCGCCGCGACCCCTGGGGCGGCGTCACCGTCATCGTGCTGAACTTCACCCCCGTGCCGCGCCACGACTACCGCGTGGGCGTGCCCCGCGGGGGCTCTTGGGCCGAGCGGCTCAACAGCGACGCCACCTGCTACGGCGGCAGCGGCGTGGGCAACGACGGCGGCGTGTGGGCCGAGGAGCACGGCGCCCACGAGCAGCCGTACTCGGTGCGCCTGCACCTGCCACCGCTGGGCGTGCTCTTCCTTCACCAGCCTGGTGCCCAGACCGAGGAGCACCGAGGCGGCTGATGGGCACGGAACGCTACCTGTGCATCCACGGGCACTTCTACCAACCCCCCCGTGAGAACCCGTGGCTCGAGTCGGTCGAGCACCAGGAATCGGCCTATCCGTTCCACGACTGGAACGAGCGCATCACGGCCGAGTGCTACGCGCCCAATGCCAACTCGCGGATCCTCGACGACGCGGGCTACATCACCCGCATCGTCAGCAACTACTCGCGGATCAGCTTCAACTTCGGCCCCACCCTGCTCGCCTGGCTCGAGCGTTCGCGCCTCGACGTGTACCAGGCGATCCTGCGGGCCGACACCGAGAGCCGGCGCCGCTTCTCCGGGCACGGCTCGGCGATGGCCCAGGGCTACAACCACTCGATCCTGCCGCTTTGCAACCACCGCGACCGCTTCACCCAGATCGAGTGGGGCATTCGCGACTTCGAGCACCGCTTTGGCCGCCTGCCCGAGGGCATCTGGCTGCCCGAGACCGCCGCCGACACCGAGACCCTCGAGGCCGTCGCCGGCGCGGGCCTGAGCTTCACCGTGCTGGCTCCGCACCAGGCCGCGCAGGTGCGCCCTCCCGGGCGCAAGGACTGGCGCGACGTCTCGGGTGCTCGCATCGATCCCCGCCGCGGGTACCTCACCCGCCTGCCCTCGGGGCGCAGCCTGGCGCTGTTCTTCTACGACGGGCCCGTGTCCCAGGCGGTGGCGTTCGAGCAGCTGCTGTCCAACGGCGACAAGTTCCGGGCGCGCCTGATGGGCGCGTTCGACCCTGCGCGACAGGGACCGCAGCTGGTCCACATTGCCACCGACGGCGAGACCTACGGGCACCACCACCGCCACGGCGACATGGCCCTGGCCTATGCGTTGCGGGCGATCGAGGTCGACCCCGACGTCAGGCTGACCAACTATGGCGAGTACCTCGAGCGCTTCCCGCCCGATCACGAGGTACGGATCGTCGAGCGCAGCTCGTGGAGCTGTGCCCATGGCGTCGAGCGCTGGCGCAGCAACTGCGGCTGCAACACCGGTGGCCGTCCCGACTGGAACCAGGAGTGGCGCACCCCGCTGCGCGCGTCGCTCGACTGGCTGCGCGACCGTCTGATGGTGCTGTTCGAGGAGCTCGCGCCCCGCGTGCTGATCGATCCCTGGCAGGCCCGCGACGCCTACGTTCGCCTGATCCTCGACCGCAGCGACGCCGCCATCGAGCGCTTCTTCGACGAGCACGCGGTCGAGGACGCCGAGGAGGTGGGCTCACACGAGCATCGGCGCAGCACCGCGCTCAAGCTGCTCGAGATGCAGCGCCACGCGCTGCTCATGTACACCAGCTGTGCGTGGTTCTTCGACGAGCTGTCCGGGATCGAGACCGTGCAGGTGCTCGGCTATGCCGGCCGCGCGATCCAGCTCGCGGCCGAGCTGGCCATGGTCGACGTGGAGACCCCGTTCTTGCAGCGCCTGACGGCGGCGCGCAGCAACCTGCCCGAGCAGGGTGACGGCGCCCAGATCTACGGCATGCACGTGGTGCCCTCCGCGGTCGACCTGCCGCGCCTGGTCGCCCACTACGCGGTCAGCTCGCTGTTCTCCGACTACTCCGAGCGGGCCCGCGTGCACGCCTACCTCGTCGATCAGATCGACGCCCACTACAAGAGCCTGGGTCGCTCCAAGCTCGTGGTGGGCAAGGCCCGCGTGGTCTCCGAGGTCACCCGCGAGCACCGCGTGCTCAGCTTCGGCATCCTGCACCTGGGCGACCACAACCTGAGCGGCGGCGTGCGCGAGTTCCAGGGCGATGCGGAGTACGTGCAGATGTGCCAGGAGGTGCTGGGCGCGTTCTCCCGCGCCGACATGCCCGAGGCCCTGCGCCTGCTCGACAAGCACTTCCTCGAGCTGACCTACTCGCTCCGCTCGCTGTTTCGCGACGAGCAGCGGCGCGTGCTCGACCTCATCGTGGGCAGCGCCATGACCGACGCTGAGGGACTGTCGGCGCGGCTCTACGAGGCCCACTCGCCGCTGCTGCGCTACCTGGCCACGCTCGACTTCCCGCTGCCGCCCGCGCTCCAGCGCCTGGCCGACTTCGTGCTCAACACCACGCTGCGCAAGGAGCTTGGGCGCCGCGAGCTCGACTTCTCGCGGATCCGCACCTTGCTCGAGGAGGCGCAGGGCGTGGGCATCGAGCTCGATCGCCTGGGCATGGGCTACGCGCTCCAGCAGGCCATGGAGGGCGCCATGGAGCAGTGGGTCGACCGGCCCGAGCAGCTGGGGCGGCTACGTCGGCTGCGACGCACCGCCGAGCTCGCACGCTCGCTGCCCTTCGAGCTCGATCTCTCGGTCGTGCAGAACTACTACTTTCGCACCCTCGAGTCCGAGCTTCCCCGCTTCTCCGAGCAAGCCGATCGCGGCGACCCGGTGGCCGTGGAGTGGCGCGACAACTTCCGGGCGCTGGGCACGGCGCTGGGCATGCGGGTATAGGGCGGGCGAGTCACCCCAGCTGGGTGATCTTGCCGACCACCGGCGGCTCCTCGCCGGCTGCGGCCGGGGACGCGGACGCGGCTGCTCGGGGCTCGCTCGGGGCCGTGGGACGGGAAGAACCCCCGCTTCCGCCCGAGCCCGAGCCCGAGCCCGGCCAGCCTCGCCACAGCGGCGCACCGGCCTGGCGCAGCCTCCGGCCCGCCGCCACCGCCACCAGCGAGATGCCGCCCAGCTCGAGCACCCAGTTGAGCTCCAGCCCCGCCACCCTGGTGCCGATGAGGATGTCGATGTGGTGGAACGAGGTCGCGCGCAGCACCACGAACGTCACCAGCACCACCATGCCGCCGAGCGCCAGCCGAAAGTCTCGCAGGTGCCCGCGCGCCAGCCAGCCGAGCGCCACCACCAGACCCGCCCCGGCGACCAGCACGGCACCGATGAACCCGACTTGGATCGGTCGCCGCTGCTCGTACCACCCGCCCTCGATCGCGGCGATCCGTCCGAGCTCGGTGATCAAGCTCTGGAGATCGAGCTGCTTGTTGACCCCGAGAACGGCCAGGATCGCCGCGAGCAAGACCCACAAGCCCGCGCGCCGGGCCGGCGCCGGCGGGCGGGGCCAGTGCCTGCGAACCACCCGCCAGAGCGCCGCGATCGCGTGCCGATAGGGTCGAGGTGGCCCCGCCTTCTCGACCATGAAGGCACGCAGGCACAGCCACGTCGCCGCGAAGTAGGCGACGACCGTCAGCCACCCCATGAACGTGGGATCGCCAATGCCGGCCGACCACTGGAGCTCCCGCATGCCTGCACCCATGTCGACCAACATGGTCGGCCCGGATCGGCGCCGAGGGCAAGGCGCGCGTTCTGCCAGCGCGGCGCCCGAGCGCTACCGCGAGCGCACGACGGCCTCGAGCATCGTCGAGGTCACCAGCGTGACCCCGCCTTCGCTGACGTGGAAGCGCTCCTCGTCGAGCGCGCGATCCTCCCCGATCACCAGGCCCTCGGGGATCTTGCAGCCGCCGGCCACGATCACCTTGCGCAGCCGGGCCCGTCGGCCCACGTCGACTCCGGGCAGCAGGATCGAGTCCTCCACCAGGCTGTAGGAATTGACGCGCACGTCGTTGAACAGCAGGCACCGCCGCACCGTGCCGCCCGAGACGATGCAGCCGGCCGAGACCAGCGAGTCCATCGCCGCTCCGCGGCGCTCGTCGTCGTCGAACACGAACTTCGCCGCCGGTCGCTGCTCGTGGTAGGTGTAGATCGGCCAGCGCCCATCATAGAGGTCGAGCGAGGGCGTCACGTGGGTGAGATCGAGGTTGGCCTCCCAGAATGCATCGAGCGTGCCCACGTCGCGCCAGTAGGGCTCGATCGCGCCCGGCGACATCACGCAGCTCTCGGCGAACGGGTGCGCATACACCCGCGCCCGCGGCACCAGGTAGGGCACCAGATCGTGGCCGAAGTCGTGCGAGGAGGCATCGTCGGCCGCGTCGCGCCGCAGCTGCTCGCGCAGCAGCTCCGCGTTGAACACGTAGATCCCCATGCTCGCGTAGCAGACCTCGGGCTTGCCCGGCACGCAGGGAGGATCGGCGGGCTTCTCGAGGAAGCCCACGATGCGCCCCTGCGCGTCGGCGTCGACGATCCCGAAGCCGCTGCCCAGGGCCCGGGGGACGTCCACGCACGACACGGTCGCGTCGGCCCCGCGTTGCAGGTGCCAGGCCAGTAGGCGGCTATAGTCCTGGCGATAGACGTGATCGCCGGCCAGGATCAGCACGTAGCGCGGCCGGTGGCTCTCGATGAGCTCGAGGTTCTGGAACACCGCGTCGGCGGTGCCGAGGTACCAGCTCCCCGCGTCGGTCTGCTGCTGGGCGGGCCACAGCTCGATGAACTCCCCGAGCTCGGCCCGCAGGAAGTTCCAGCCCCGCTCGATGTGCCGGATGAGCTCGTGAGCCCGGTACTGCGTGAGCACGCTGATCTTCCGAACCCCGGAGTTGAGGCAATTGGACAGGGGGAAGTCGATGATCCGGAACTTGCCCCCGAACGGCACCGCGGGCTTGGCCAATTGGTCCGTGAGCGCCCGTAGGCGGCTCCCACGGCCTCCCGCCAGCACCAGGGCCAAAGTGTTCCGCATGGCGTCGTTGAGGTCGTAGCTCACGGCGACTTCTTTTTGCCACACGGGTTCGGACCCGCCAAGGCGCCCATCCGCGCCAGCTCGTCGCCCGGCACCGATGTTCCGCGATACCCTGCCCCCATGCGCGTCCTGATGGTCGCCTCGGAGCTGTTCCCTCTGGTCAAGACCGGCGGCCTCGCCGACGTTGCCGCCGCGCTGCCGCGCGCGCTCGAGAGGCGCGGGCACGACGTTCGCGTGCTGGTGCCGGGCTATCGCGGCGTGCTCGAGCGCACCGAGGGGCGGCTGCAGCCGGTGCCGCTGGGCGATCCGCTCGGGGTGGGCAACGCCGAGCTCGTTCCCGCCCGGCTCCCCGGCTCGGGTACGCGCATCTACGTGCTGCGCTGCCCCGCCCTCTACGACCGCAACGGCGGGCCCTACGGCGACGCGCAGGGGATGGACTGGTCCGACAACCACCTGCGCTTCGGCATGCTCGCCAAGGCCGCCACGATCGTGGCCGTCGCGGGCGCCCCGCTGGGGTGGTCGCCGCAGGTCGTGCACGCTCACGACTGGCAGGCGGGACTGGTGCCGGCCTACCTGCAGCTGTGGGGCGGAGCGCGCCCCGCCACGATCTTCACGATCCACAACCTCGCGTTCGCGGGCCGGTTCCATCCCATGTTGATGGCGGCGGTGGGCCTGCCCCACTCGCTCTACGCGGCGCACGGCGTCGAGCTCTACGGCGCGATGTCGTTCCTCAAGGCCGGGCTCTACTACTCCGATCGCCTCACCACGGTCAGCCCCACCTACGCGCGGGAGATCCAGACGGCCGAGTACGGCGAGGGCCTGCAGGGGCTGCTCTCGGCGCGGGCGCCCCACCTGCATGGCATCATCAACGGCATCGACGAGGACGTGTGGGATCCCGCCCGTGATGCCGCGCTGCCGGCCACCTACGACCGCGCGCACCTCGAGGGCAAGGTCAAGATCAAGCTCGCGCTCCAGCGCGAGCTCGGTCTGCGGCAGGATCCGCGCGCCCCGATCTTCGGCATGGTCTCGCGGCTGACCGGACAAAAGGGCGTGGATCTCATCCTCGGCAACATGCGCCTGCTGCTGCAGTCGGGGGCCCAGCTGGTGGTGCTGGGCTCGGGCGCCGGGGGCTACGAGCTCGCGCTCGGCGAGGCCGCGCGTCAGCACCCGCAGCAGGTCGGCTACCGCCGCGGCTACGACGAGCCGCTGTCGCACCGCATCATGGCGGGCTCCGACTTCATCCTGGTGCCGTCTCGCTTCGAGCCCTGCGGCCTCACCCAGCTCTACGCCCAGCGCTACGGCGCGCTGCCCATCGTGCGCGAGACCGGAGGACTGGCCGACACCGTGCTCGACAGCTGGGCCTACCCCATGCACGGCACCGGGTTCTCGTTCCGCGACGCCACCAACTGGGCCATGGGCAACGCCATGTGGCGCGGGCTGCAAGCCTGGGGCACGCCGCGCTACGCCGAGCTGCAGCAACGAGCCATGCGTCGCTCGTTCGGCTGGGACCCGTCGGCCGCGGCCTACGAGCAGGTCTACCTCGACGCGCTGATGGAGCCGATCCGCAAGCTCTGATCACCCCACGTGCCAGTGCGGCATCGAACCATGCGGTGAGATGAAGTACTTGCTCGGCGAGACGTAGCGGAAGTTGCTCACGCGGCTGGTGTAGATGCACGCGTAGTACTCCACCTGCGAGCCGAAGCGGCTGGTGTCGTGGCGCTCGGAGAAGCTGCTGCCCCAGTAGGGGTTGAAGGTCTCGTCGACCTCGAGGCCGCGCCGGTCGAGGATCTCACGGGTCTCCTCCTCGTAGGCCCGCAGACGCTCGACCTGACGCCGCACCGAGGCACGCGTGGTCTCGAGCAATCGCGTGGCCGCGGCCTCGTCGAGCCCCTCGCGCGCCATCAGCTCTTCGACCGTCACCCGTCCCAGCGCCCGGGCCAGGTGCCGCTCGGCCGAGACCTGGGCCGCGATGCGGGCGCGCAGGGTGTAGAGCGCCTCGATCTCGTCGAGCGTGATCTCCCGGGCGCGCCGCACCGCCAGCTCTTGCTGCAGCTCCTGCACGATGAGCGCGGTACGCCAGCCCGAGCTCTTCTTGCTGCGCACGATGTCACCGTAGATGTGGTCGCCCACGTAGAGCACCTCGTCGGGATGCACGCCGAACGAGGCCTGCAGCCCCAGCTGGTTGCCGCCTTGGTAGATCTTGCCCCGCTGCACCTCCAGCCGCGGCGCGCCGACCATGGCTCCCTTGCGATCGAGCTCCTGGAACGGACGCTCGTCGCCGAAGAAGCCGGGCTTGCCCGAGCCCACCACCACCCAGTCGAAGTAGGCGAGCCAGTCCGCGTAGGACGGCGAGCTCTTGCCCAGCAGGTAGCGCAGCACGGCATCGGTATAGGGAAAGAAGCTGTTGGTGAGCAGGAACAGCTTCTTTCCGGCCGAGCGGAACTTGTGCAGCGTCTCGGGGAGATCGGGATCGCGCTCGATGTAGGCCCCGGGGTCCTTGCGCACCAGGTCCTTGATGGAGCCGTCGCGATGCGCCTCGTCGATGCACTCGCGGACGTCCTGCCAGATCTCGGCGTAGCCCGGGGGCTTGCCCCCGGGCCACAGCTCGGGACGGCTGTCGATGAGCTCGACGAGCTCGGCGAACAGGGCCACCTCGGGCAATTCGAACAGGGTGTCGACCTCGGCGAAGCGCTCGCGCTCCTGCCCCAGGCGCTGGAAGCGGTAGATCGCCTTGCGCTCCTCGGAGCTGAGGCGTCGTCGCCCGTGATAGGCCCGGCCCACGTAGCCGTGGCGGTCCATCTTCATCACGTTGCCCAGGCGCTTGTCGACCATGAGGCCGCGGATGGCGAAGCGCGGGTCGGCCTCGACCGCTCGTAGCTGCTCGGGATGCCCGCGCCCGATCAGCTTGTCGACCGCCGAGCGCAGCGACACCTCCGTGATGGCCTCCTGGCGATAGATCGCCAGGGTGTAGTCCATGTCGAAGCCGACGATCGAGATCCGATCGAGGTTGAGGTCGCGGTTGGTGAAGATCCGCCGCTCGGGGGGAGCCTCGGGCTCGAGGCCCCCGGCCACCAGCAACGAGCGGATCGGCTTGGGAAGCTCGGCGTATGGCACTGGTAGACCCTACCCTTCCCCCGCTGTTCACGGGAGTCCAGCCCTCGAGGAACCGTGCATGCGGAATCCACGCACACGGCCGGCGGGCGGACGTCAGCGATAGCCGGCGGCCTGCAGCTCGAACAGCCGGGCATAGCGACCGCCGCTGGCCACCAGCACCTCGTGGGAGCCCTGCTCGACCACGGTGCCATGGTCGAGCACCACGATGTGATCGGCCATGCGCACGGTCGAGAAGCGGTGGGAGATCAGCACCGCCATCTTGTCGCGCGACAGCCCCCGCACGTGCTCGAACACCTGGGCCTCGGCCTCGGCGTCCATGGCCGCGGTCGGCTCGTCGAGCACGAGCACGTCGGCCCCGCTGCGCATGAAGGCGCGCGACAGCGCGATCTTCTGCCACTGCCCTCCGGAGAGCTCGCGCCCGTTGGCAAACCACCGGCCGAGCTGGGTGTGGTAGCGCTCGGGCAGCTCCTCGATGAAGGGCGCCGCCATGCCGTGGTCGGCGGCCACGGCCCAGCGCTCCTCGTCCTCGAACGCCTCCACGTCGCCCGCGCCCACGTTCTCGCCCACGGGGAGCTGGTAGCGCGCAAAGTCCTGGAAGATCACCCCGACCCGCTTGCGCAGGCTGGCCTCGTCCCACTCGCGGATGTCGAGCCCATCGATGAGGATCCGACCCGAGCTCGGCAGGTAGAGCCGCGTGAGCAGCTTGATGAGCGTGGTCTTGCCCGAGCCGTTCTCCCCCACCAGGGCCAGGGCCTGGCCCGGCCGCAGGTGCAGGGTGACCCCGGTGACGGCGGGCGTGGAGGCGCCGGGATAGGTGAAGCCGACGTCCTCGAAGCGTACGCCATCGCCCGGAACGGGACCGGCGGTCGCGGTGCCGTCGTGGCCCGGGACCTCTTGCTCGAGGTACTCGTAGAGGTTGGAGAGGTAGAGGTTGTCCTCGTACATCCCACCGATCGATGACAGGCTGGCCGCCACCGCCGACTGTCCCTGCTTGAACAAGAGCAGGTACATCGTCATCTGGCCCAGCGTGATGGTGCCGGCCACCGCCTCGATTCCGATCCACGCGTAGGCGCCATAGAACGCCGCCGTTCCGAGCAGCCCCAGGCCAAAGCCCCAGGCGCTGCGCCGCAGGGTGAGCCGGCGATCCTCGCCGTAGAGCAGGTCGAAGATCTCGCGGTAGCGATCGAGCAGCCGTGGCCCCAGCCCGAACAGCTTGACCTCCTTGGCGTAGTCCTCGCGGGCGAGCACCGTCTCGAGGTAGGCCTGCTTGCGAGTCTCGGGCGAGCGCCAGCGAAACAGGCGAAAGGCATCGCCCGAGAACTTGGCCTCGGCGACGAACGAGGGCAGCCCCGCCCCCAGGAGCACGAGCACCGCCCACGGCGAGAGCTGCCACAGGAGCACCGCGTAGCTGGACAGCGAGATCCCGTTCTGCACCACCGAGAACGTGCGCATCACCAGCGACAGCGGGCGGCTGCTCGCCTCGCGACGGGCGCGGGTGAGCTTGTCGTAGAACTCGGAGTCCTCGAAGTGCCGCAGCTCGAGCGTCAGCGCCTTGTCGAGGATGAGTACGTTGACGCGGTGCCCGAGCTGCGCCCGCAAGAGCGACTGGCACGCCGACAGACCGCGCTGGACCGCGGCCATGGCCACCACCAGCCCCGCCTCGAGGGCCACCGCCTGCAGCACCTCGCCCTCGAGCACCACCCCCGTGGACTCGTGCTCGGCGATGCCGGCCACCACCGCGTCGACGATGAGCTTGCCCACCCAGGCGATGCCCGCCGGCAGCACCCCCGCCACCAGCGTGAGCACGGCCAGCGCGATCGTGAGTGGTCGGCTGGTCACCCACACCAGCGAGAGCGCGTGCCGCCCAAAGCGAAACACCTCGAAGAACTGGCGCATCCGCGCACGCTCGACCTTGGGCTTGCGCTCGGGGCCGGCCACGACCCCCCATGTCTAAGCCCTCCTGCCCCCCCATGCACCCCGACCATCCGGGCAGGTCCCACCACGCCTTTCAGTGTGCGTGGTCGGATGCACGAGACTCAGGGAATACCTGGTCGCGCCTCGACGACCGACGCCATCGATCGATCGGCGAGTCCGACGGGAGTCGAATCCGACGGGAGTGATGCCGGACCCTTGCCACGCTCCCAACGACGGGCCGCGTGGTCGCGCGGCGGATCGCGCAAGTCCCGCCCACCGTGCGCGACTTCGAGGGGCGGTATTGCTCGCCGACGTCGAGGCCCTCCTTGGCCACGAAACTCCTTGCCAAGGGCCCCGCGAACACGAGACAAAAACCAAGGAGCGTAGGGCATCGTCTGCTGGCACAGGCGGGAATCCCCGCGCGGAGCGAGGTCTCGACGCGCAGGAAGGCGCGGCCCGGGCTGATGACACGCATGGGGGAACGGATGCTTCGGCCCAAGGCAGAGCAGGGGCGCGCCGGACAACCGATCGATGGACCGGCAACCCACTCCAGTGAGGAGACGGCCCCGTTCGTGCCGTCGGCCAGCAGCGACTCCTCCGACGACCCCGCGCGCCCCCAGGTCTGGGCCGTCTTGTCCGATCGCACGCCGTGCCTGGTGGCCGAGCTGGCCGAGTGGGGGCTGCGGCTGGTCATCCCGTCCGATGCGCAGCTGTCGATCTCCCAGACCACGTCGTTCGAGCTCCGCAACGCCAAGCGCACCCTCGCGCAGTGCTCCGCCCGCGTGGTCGGCCTGGTTCGCTACGAGCTGGGCCAGGAGCTGTTGCTGTGGGTGCTCGACGACACCGAGCAGTGGCGCCGAGCCGTCGAGCGCCTGGGTGATTTTTGCGTCGAAGGACCTCACCCCCACCTCGCAGCCCCCGACACCAGGCTGCCCCAGGATCGAATCGATCGCCGCCTTCGAGCGCTGGCCGCCGAGCGATCGCGCACCCACGTGCACCCGGTCGGCCGCGACGACTTGCAGGTGTCGGGTCGCCTGGATCCGGAGCGCGGCCTCCTGCTCGAGTGGCATCCCCGCTTGGCCGAGCTGCAGCCCCCGTTCGAGATCGTGGTGGAAGGCCCGTTCTCGACCATCACGTTCAACGAACAGTCGCTGACCTGGGGCGAGAAGCCCGAGCCGGACAACGTCATGTGCACCCGTCAGCGACAGATGCGACGGGTGGCCGCACCGTCCGGCGCACGGGTCGTGCTCTACGGGATCGACGACGAGCCGCTCGAGCTCGCGATGCTCGACGTCTCGTTCGGCGGCGTGTCCGTCCGCGTGAGCAAGGACGAGCCGCGCCTGGTACCAGGAACCGTGATCCACGACGTCATCGTCACGTGGAAGGGCGGCCCACAGCTGCGGTTCATGGGCGAGGTCCGGCACCGCTCGCCCTCGGCCCACCCCGGCAGCGACATGATCGGCCTGCAGCTGTCCGGAGCTCCCGAGCCGCTCAAGGAGCGCTGGGCTCGCGAGGTCGAGCACATGCTCTATCCGTCCACGCGAAGCTACGGCCACAACTACCAGTCGATCTGGGATCTCTTCGAGGCCTCGGGCTACTTCGACCTGTCCGGCAACCGCCGCGAGAACCTCGACTTCATGATGCTGCGTGACGCGTTCGAGAACTCGTACCGCAAGCTCGCGGCGGCTCCCGACCTCGGGTTCCTGGTGTCCTACGAGAGCCCCACGCGCGTGGAGGCCACCCTCGCGGCAGTACGAGCGTGGAGCAAGAGCTGGTTCGGCTTCCACATGGCCCGCAACGCAAACCGGCCTCACCTCGTCAACTCCGACAGCTCGCCGCTCAAGGACATCCACTTCCACGTGTACGAGCGGGCGGGCGCCAACCCGGACATCGACTGGCTCGTGGGCTACGTGCGCAACGACGCGGGCTTCAGCGGCGCGCTCCACCGCGACTTCGTGCTCACGATTCCCGGCTCGTGCGGGGTGCCGTTCGAGGTCTGGAAGCTCAACGTCACGATGCTGGGCGACACGTACACGCCCAACGTGAGCGAGGCGACGCCCGAGCAGGTCGACTACGTGCTGCACAAGCTGGTCGGCAAGCGCCCACGGCAGTACCTCGAGGCCCACGACCTCATCCCCGAGACGTTCCACCAGCACGAGCTGCGGGCCGAGTGGGAGTTCTACGGCCTGATGCGCGAGCGCACCGCGATGATCGCCACCGACGGCGGGCGCATCGCCGCCGCCGCCGTGCTCGATTCCGTCGACGATGGCCTGCACCTCTACGGCCTGCTCGACACCATCCGGCTGTACGAGCTCGAGCCCGGCGGTCGTCAGCAGTTCGCGTCGCTGCTGCTTGCCGCCAACGAGTGGTTCTTCACCGTGGGCAAGAGCAGCTTCGTGTGCTTCGACGAGAACGACCTGCCGGAGATCATGCGATCGGTGGGCGCCAAGAGCCTGGGCGCGGGCATGGTCACCATGCTGCCTCGCACCGCCACGCCCGATCTGCTCGAGCGGATCTCCGAGTTCGCCGCGCCCAAGCCGATGCCGACGTATCGACGCTCGCGGAGTCAGCCCGACACGTAGCGGCCCGGCGCGAGGATCCCCTGGGGATCGACCAGGCGCTTGAACTCGCGGAGCACGCCATCGGTGTCGTCCCGCCCCGCGGGGAGCGTCTGCATGGACTGGATGCCCAGCCGCCAGGGGATCCATCCCCGGGTCTTGCAGGCTTCGAGGATCGCGTCATGACATGCCATCGCTCTGTCGTCCTCGCCCGGCACGTCTCGATCGTAGATGATCAACACCAGGAAGTATGCGACTCGCTCCTGTTGGATCACCCAACCGAGCAGCGGCTCGAACCCGTGCGCGAGGATGATGCCCTCGACCACCGCGTTGGCCTCGGCCGCATGGCGCCCGTGCAGCGGCACCAGTGGGCACGCCCAGATCACCCCGCACCGGTCGGCTTCCGGGGTCTGGAAATCCGCAGAGGCGTTGCGCTTGCGCCAATACATGCTGCGCTGACTGGCCACGGAAGGGATCCCCGACATCAGCTTGAAGGCGGCGTTCACGTCTCCGAACGGCGCCAGCATCGATGACGTCCCCTTGATCAGCGCATCGCGAACGTCGTCCCCCTCGACCCTCGACGCAATGGCGAGAAGATCCGTCAGTGGCCCCAGCGCCTCCTCCAGCCGTGCGACGTTGCCCTCGGCTTGCTTCTCGTGCGCGGAGTACACGGTGGTGAGCCCAAACCAAACGCCCTCCGAGATCATGGCCTCGAGCTGATCCCGTCGCAGTGGCGTCCCCAGCTCCCAGGGGAATCCGCGTCGCGACGAGAATGCTCGAAAGTCGTTCCAGATCCCGGTGCTGGACCGCAGCGTTCCCTCGAACCAGAGCTGCCTCATCCCGTCCATCAGCGGAGCGAGCCGCTCGGGGTCGTCCACGCGAAAGCGAACGACCTGCAGCACCTTCGGCTTTGGCTTGAGCCAGAACGTCATCCGCGTCACGATGCCGAGGTTCGACTGGGCAAAGAGGCCATCGAGCGAAGGACCCACGCCCCAGCGATGCAGCGTCGCCGTCGATGCTCCGTCGAAGCGAGCCATCCCGGTATGGACGACTCGCCCATCGGGGAGCACGACCTCCAGCCCGCACGTGTGGGCCGTGCGATCCCCGTAGGGCCCCACCCCATCGCCGCGCTCCAGGGCATTGGCCACGGGGCTGGACCACGGAGAGGACCCGGTGACGTTGAAGAACAATCGCGACCCTCGCTCCTCGAGGAAGTCGAAGACCTGCTGAAACGTCACCCCGGGCTCCACCGTGATGGTGGCCATGTCTTCCGAGAAGTCGATGATCCGGTTCATGAGCCCGAGCTCGAGGACGCCGCACAGGTCCTCCACCGGGACTCGGCTACCAAAGCCCCAGTTGCGCCCTCGACTCGAGGGATAGAGGCTCACGCCATGCTCGCTCGCGATGCGTAGACACCCCTGGACCTCGGCTCGATTGGCGGGCCGGAGCACCACGGGTACGCGCTGACGCGTCGCAAACGTCGCCGACTCGACCCGTTGGCGTTCGCTCGGCTCCGAGAGCACGCCATCCTCGCCCAGGAGGCGCTGCCATTGCTCGATCGCTCGGGCCCAACGTTGCTCCATTGTCGATGAATCGAGGGATGCCATCGCGTCCCTCCCACGATCTCACGGACGATACTTGGACGGGAGGTTCAACGTGGGCCGCACGAGCACCGACGCGCGGGCGCGCACGGACGACGCGGCCTAGTCCTTGGCGTCCTGGAGCGCCTTCTCGAGGTGCTCGAGCGCCGTCCGAACGCGCTTGGCGTGGGGCCCCGTGATGTCGAGGTGCGCCATCGCGTCGTCGAGGTTGTCGGGGGCGAACGCCTTGATGCGCGGATTGAACCAGGAAAGCGCCGTAACCGCTCCCCGAGCGATCCGCGACTCGACCATGACCGACACCCAGGGCTTGAGCCCGTCATTGATCTTGTTGAGCTGGCTACGCTGAGCCCCGCTCGGATTGCCGCCCAGGGTGTACACGAGGCCACGCACCTGATCGTGCCTGGACCACATCTTGCGAATCGAGTCCAGGTAGGCGTCCCAGTCCTTGTCGCTGGGGTTGTCTTGGCCGTGCACCGCGATGTGGATGTCCTCGATCATCGCGATCGCCAGCCGAGGTGACGCGTATGCGATGTCGATCATGGGAGCACGCCGAGCCGGTTGGCGATGAACTCGGGAGTCACCTGACCCCGCGCTGCGCAGAGTGCGAAAGGCATGGCAGACGCTCGCAGTGTAGCGAAAGCGAGCTTCTCGCGGTGGATCTCACGTCTCGCGCACTTTCGCAAGCCGTCCAGAAAAAATGACGAGACCGCTCGCGTGGACTCCGCCCAATCATTGCCCCCTTTGGGGCAAGCTGACCGCACCGCCAGGTCCAAGCCAGTCGCGGGGCGAACGTCAACCAACGCCACGGTCGCCCACCAACCATGCCCCCCTCTGGGCAAGCTGGCTGTACCGCCAGCTCCAAGCCGGTCGCGGGGCGAACGTCAACCAACGCCACGGTCGCCCACCAACTATGCCCCCCTCTGGGGGGCAAGCTGGCTGTACCGCCAGCTCCAAGCCGGTCGCGGGGCGAACGTCAACCAATGCAACGGTCGCCCACCAACTATGCCCCCCTCTGGGGGGCAAGCTGGCTGTACCGCCAGCTCCAAGCCGGTCGCGGGGCGAACGTCCACCAACGCCACGATCGCCCACCAATTACGCCCCCCTCTGGGGGGCAAGCTGGCTGTACCGCCAGCTCCAAGCCGGTCGCGGGGGGCTCAGACAGCCGCCCGCTTGGACACCAACGTCCGCAGCTCCCGGATCGAGAACGGCTTCTCGATGTGCTCGTTGGCCACCGACTCGAGGAACTCGCGCGCCTTGGGCGTGAAGGCGCCGCCAGTCATGAACACGAAGCGCTTGCCGTAGTCGGGCCGCGTCTCGCTGATGTGCGAGTACACGTCCATGCCCGAGACGTCGGGCATCATCACGTCGCACAGCACCAGGTCGAACTCGTTGGCCTCGCACGCATCGATGGCCTCGCGACCGCTGCCCGCGACCTCGACGGTGTGACCACCCAGCGCGCGCTTGATGCCGGCCCCGATCGAGGGCTCGTCGTCGACCACGAGGATCCGCATGGGCTGCGCCACCGCGACCTCGTGGGGACGCGAGGGATCGCGGCGCCGCAGCACGGGCACGTCGGACGCGGGCAGCATGACCGAGAACGTCGAGCCCTCGCCCATGCGGCTCTGCACCTTGATCTCGCCGCCCAGGCCCGTGACGATGCCGTGGCAGATCGACAGGCCGAGGCCCGTGCCCATGCCCTGGGCCTTGGTGGTGAAGAACGGATCGAAGATCCGATCGATGATGTCGTCGGGAATGCCCGAGCCCGTGTCGCTGATGTCGATGTAGACGTTGCCCTTCTCGGCCCGGGTGCTGACGCGAATGAACTGATCGCCGTAGGCCTCCTCGGGGATGGCGTGTGCGGCGTTGACCAGCAGGTTGAGGAACACCTGGGTCAGGCGCCCCGGGGCGCCGCGCACGGCCGGGACCTCGCCGTAGTCCTTCTCCAGCCGGGCGCGGTGCCGGATCTCGTTGTCGGCGATGTCGATGGCCGCGTCGATCACCTCGTGGATGTCGACCGACTGCAGCGCCTCCTCGTCGGCGCGCGCGAAGCTACGCAGGTCGCGAACGATGCGACGCACGCGATTGGCTCCCTCGGCCGCCTCCTGCAGCGTGCGCTGGATCGTCTGATCGAAGCCGCTGCCGTCGGGGAGCTTGAGCTGACCGAGGTCCTCGCCGAGCAGCTCGAGGTTGGCGAGCACGTAGGCCAGGGGGTTGTTGATCTCGTGCGCCACCCCGGCCGCGAGGCTGCCCACCGAGGCGAGCCGATCGGCCTTCTGCAGGCTCGCCTGCATGCGCTTGCGCTCGGTGAGGTCGCGAGCAAAGGCCACGAGATACTCCTCACCGTCGAAGCGCAGCACGTTCGTCGAGATCTCGACGGGGAACATGCGGCCGTCGCTGGCCTTGAAGTGCGACTCGACCTTGCGCGTGCCCGAGGCCCCGATCGCAGCCCAGCCGAGCTGGTGCTTTTGCAGCGATGGATCGATGTCGGTGACGTCCATGGTCAGCAGCCGCGCCCGCGGATAGCCCAGCGCGGCACAGGCGGCGTGATTGACGTAGCAGACCCGCCCCGTGCGGTTGATCCAGAACGCCGGGTCGGCGGCGTGATCGATCGCGAACTGGGTCAGGCGCAGCTCTCGCTCGGCCGCCTTGCGATCGGTGATGTCCTCGAACATCAGGAAGCTGGCCCGCGCGCCGTCGAACATGGCGCGGGTCATGGGAATCACCCACGTGGTCATGCGACTGCCGTCGCGACGCAGGAATTCGGACTCGATGGGCGGCGGCGGGACGTCGGTGCGTTCGAACCGCTCCATGCGCTTGCGCGTGGCCTCGCGGTGGCGACGGGGCACGAGGTCGAGCAACGGAGTTCCGAGCAGGCTGCTGCGCTCGTGGCCCAGCGATCGCACGGCGGCGGCGTTGACGTAGACGATGCGCTCGTCGCAGTACGCGATGATGCCCAGCGGAGCGCGCTCGATCACCCGACGGAAGTCGACCTCGGAGCGCGCGAGCGCCTCGCGGGCCTGACGGTGGCGGGCACTGTTGGCCAGGTGGCGCTCGGCGATGCGAACGCGCGTGAGCAGCAAGCTCTCCTCGATGGGCTTGACGAGGAAGTCGTCGGCCCCGGCGTCGAGGACCTTGGTGAGGTCCCGGGTGCCCCCGCGGCCGGTAATCATGAGGATGTAGGGGTGTTCGCCCCCACGGATCGATCGGACCTTGGCGCAGAGCTTGAGCCCGTCCATCCCCGGCAGCACCATGTCGATGACCAGCAGCTCGAAGGGTTGGCGAAGATGGGCCACGAGCCCCGCGTTGGCGTCGGGGACGGCCGTGACGTCGAGGCCGAGGCGGCGCAAGCCGTTTTGCAAGGCGTCGCGCTGGAGAGGATCGTCCTCCACCAGCAGCGTGCGGATGGAAGTGTCTGCCCGGGCTTCAGCGACCATCGTTCGAGCCGTAATACTACCCTGAAAGCGGCATTGCACGCGCGCCTCTCGGCAGCCTCCGAGGGGCCTGGGGTGTCCTACCTAGGGCCCCTCAGCGGGTGATCCGTCCGACCCCGAGCCGGCCCGGCCGCGGGCGGAAGCGATGCGGGGCGATGGCGCGCGGCCCATCGGCTCGTGGATCGACGCCTTGGTGCCGGACCCGAGCGGTCGTGCGAGGCCACCGAGACGCGGCATCGAACATGACCCCGTCGAGGCTAGGAGAATCCCCTAGATTGGGGTGTCGATCGGGGAGGAACTCTCACCTTCGGCGCTCGATCGCGCATCGGAGCCAATATAAGAAGGGATCCGGGCCGGCTGCGGCGGTGCAAACCGCGTGGCCATGACTACCGACCGCGCGATCAGCCACCGGTGCGTCCGCCCGAGGCTTCCCTGGGTGCGCCCTGCCCCTGCTCGTCCGCCGACGGCGGCTCGGCCAGCTCCGCCCCGTCTGCGCCGACCCCCAAGCTCTCCTTGAGGGCAGCCATGAGATCGATGACCTGGGCGCGAGCGGAGGGCACGGGCGCGGTGATCTCCTCGCCCTCGACCTTCTTGGCGATGAGCGCCTCGACCCGCTCACGAACCTCGTCGCTGTACTTGGTGGGAGCGAAGGTCTTGACCGCACCTTGGCGGATGAGCGCAACGGCGAGCTGCAGCTCGGCCTCCTTGACCTCGGAGGTCTCGATGCCCACGTCGGCCACGGGTCGGATCTCGGCCGGATAGTGGAGCTGCTGCATCACCAGCCCCTGGGCAATGGGTCGGATGAGCACCAGGTACTGCTTGCCGCGCGCGGCGTAGCGGGCGAGCGCCGACAGCCCCGTCTGCCGCAGCGCGGCCGCCAGCAGGTGATAGGCCCGCCCCGCGCCGTGATCGGGCGCGAGGTAGTAGGCCTTGTCGTAGTAGATCGGATCGACGGCCGTCTCGGGCAGGAACTCCGTGATGTCGATGCCGCCGCTGGTGCGCTCGGCCACCGCCTCGAGCTCGTCGGCCTCGAAGGTGACGTACTGCCCCTTGGCGAACTCGTAGCCCTTGATCATCTCGCCGCGGGTGAGGACCTTCTCGTCCTTGGGGCACCAGTACTGGTACTTCACCCGGCCGCCGCACTCGCGGTGCAGGTTGTTGAAGCGCAGCGCGTCGGACGGCGACGCCGACGGGAACAGCTTGACCGGGATCGAGACCAGCCCGAAGGCGATCGTCCCCGAGGCGATGGCACGGGCCGGCATGAGGGGGATAGTATGTCCCGAGGCGATTGCCTCGCCACTTTCGCGGCCCCCGCACGCCCGCCGAGGCCGGGTGGCGGAGCCCGGCGCCCACGCCATGGCCGATCCCGACGACCGCCCTCCGGCTCGCTCCCCCGACGCGTCTCCGCTGGCCACGTACCGCGCCAAGCGGTCGGGGGACCGCACCGGCGAGCCCCTCGGGTACGCGGTGCCGCCCGAGGGGCCCGGAGCGACGGGCGAGGCCGCACGGCTCTACGTGGTGCAGATGCACGCGGCGCGGCGCCTGCACTGGGATCTGCGCCTGGAGATCGATGGGGTGCTGCGGTCGTGGGCCGTGCCGCGGGGGCCCTCGTTCGATCCGGCCGTCAAGCGGCTGGCCGTGCTCACCGAGGATCATCCGCTCGAGTACGTCGACTTCGAGGGCATCATCCCCGACGGCAACTACGGCGCGGGGGGGATGATCGTGTGGGATCGCGGGGTCTGGCTGCCGCGCGAGCCGATCGCCGAGGGCTTTGCCAAGGGCAAGCTGCTGTTCGAGCTGCGCGGCCACCGGCTGCGCGGGGTGTGGACGCTGGTCCGCACCAAGGGCACGGCGGGTCGCGGCTCGTCGGGCAAGTCGGGCAACAACGAGTGGCTGCTCATCAAGAAGCCGGACGAGGCGGCCACGACATCGAGCCCCGCTCCGAGCCTCGAGGATCGCTCGATCCTCTCGGGGCTGACGGTCGACGAGCTGTGCCGCGGCAGCGAGCGAGCGGCCACCATGCGGGCGCGCCTTGGCGCCCTCGAGGCTCCACGGGGCGTGGTGGATCCGAGCACCGTGCCCCTGATGCTGTGCGAGACGGTGCAAGAGCCGTTCTCGCGGCCGGGCTGGGTGTTCGAGCTCAAGTACGACGGCTATCGCTTGCTCGCCGCCCGCACCGGCCCGTCGCAGGCGCTGCTGCGCTACCGCAGCGGGGTGGTGGCCACGCATGCGTTCCCCGAGATCGCGCGAGCGGTGGCCGCCCTGCCGTTCGAGGACGTGGTGCTCGACGGCGAGGTGGTGGTGCTCGACGACGACGCACGCCCGAATTTCCAGCGCCTGCAAAAGCGCGCCTTGCTGCTGCGACGTCACGACGTGGCCCAGGCCATGCGCGAGCACCCGGTCACGTTCTATGCGTTCGATCTGCTGGCGCTCGAGGGCTTCGACCTGCGCTCGCTGCCGCTGCTGCTCCGCAAGGAGCTGCTGCGCGAGCTGCTGCCGCCGGTGGGGGCGCTGCGCCTGGCCGATCACATTCCCGAGCGCGGCGAGGCGCTGTTCGAACAGGTGCGCCGGCTGCAGCTCGAGGGCATGGTGGGCAAGCGCGCCGATGCTCCCTACGTTGGACGGCGCAGCGCCGATTGGTCGCGCGTGCGCATCGAGAGGACCGACGACTTCGTGATCATCGGCTACACGGCGCCCGAGGGTACGCGGACGGGAATGGGTGCGCTGCACCTGGCCGCGCATCGCGGCGAGGTGCTCCAGTACTGCGGGCGCGTGGGCACGGGGCTGTCCGATGCGTTGCTCGCCACGCTGCGGGCACGGCTCGAGCCGCTGCGCACCGACGAGCCCCCGTGCGTCATCACGGTGGGCAGCGGCCGTCCCGACACGTGGGTGGAGCCGCGGCTCTGCTGCGAGGTCCGCTTTCGACAGCGGACCGAGGACGATCTGCTGCGGCTGCCGGTGTTCGTGCGCATGCGGGAGGACAAGCGCCCGCAGGACTGCCGGCTGCCCGACGAGCCGGTGACTGCGGACGAGCAAGGGCCAGCGCCCGAGCCGGGGCCGGCGCCCGAGCCCGGAGCGGTGCCCGAGCCCGTCGACGAGCCCCTCGACGCCCACGAGGTCCCGCCCCCGGACCCGCGCGTGGTCATCTCCAACCCCGACAAGGTGTTCTGGCCCGACGCGGGCTACACCAAGCAGGATCTGGTCGACTACTACCGCGAGATCTCCCCGTGGCTGCTGCCCTATCTGCGAGATCGACCGCTGGTGCTGACCCGCTATCCCGACGGGATCGAGGGCAAGTGGTTCTTCCAGAAGAACGCCCCGCCGTTCGTGCCCGACTGGATCAAGACCCAAGTGATGTGGTCCGAGCACGAGGGCCGCGAGGTCGAGTACTTCGTGTGCAACGACGTCGACAGCCTGGCCTACGTGGCGAACCTGGCCACGATCCCGCTGCACGTGTGGGGCAGCCGGCTCGCCGACCTCCCCCACCCCGACTGGTGCATCCTCGATCTCGACCCCAAGGGGGCCCCGTTCGAGCACGTGGTCCGCATCGCGCGGCGAATCCATGCGCTGTGCGACGAGGTGGGGCTGCCGAACTACTGCAAGACCAGCGGATCGACCGGATTGCACGTGCTGGTGCCGCTGGGGGGCCAGTGCACGTTCGAGCAGTGCCGCACCCTCGCGCACGTGCTCGGGCGCGTGGTCGCAGCCGAGCTGCCCGCCATCGCCACCGCCGAGCGCAGCAAGCGGGCCCGCGAGGGACGCGTGTACATCGACTACGTGCAGAACGGACA
This sequence comes from Paraliomyxa miuraensis, assembly GCF_026337845.1. GTDB lineage: Bacteria > Myxococcota_A > Polyangia > Nannocystales > Nannocystaceae > Paraliomyxa > Paraliomyxa miuraensis. Next base: position 185,349 of record NZ_JAOVZF010000143.1, read on the forward strand.
CGGGCGGCTGCTGGTGTCGCCGTTCTCGGTGCGGCCCAAGCCGGGAGCGCCGGTCTCCACGCCGCTGCACTGGGACGAGGTCGTGCCCACGCTCGATCACCAGGCGCTGACGATCGCGAACGTGCCGGATCGGATGCGCTCGCTGCCCGCCGACCCGCTGCGGCCAGTGCTGGAGGGACGACCCGACCTGCGCACGGTGCTGCAGCGGCTCGAGCACAGACTGCGGTAGGCTGCCGCGCATGAGCGTTGCCGAGGAGCCGCTGCGCGTGGCGGTGGGCAAGAGCACGGGCGAGGTCTCGGCCGTGCTGCAGCGGCCGCCGGACGCGTTCGCGCTGGTGGTGCTGGCCCACGGGGCGGGCGCGGACATGCATCATCGGTTCATGGTGGAGATCGCGGGGGCACTGGTGGAGCGGAGGGTGGCGGTGCTGCGCTACCAGTTCCCGTACACCGAGCGCGGCCACAAGCGGCCCGATCCCCCCGCCCGGCTGCACGCGACGGTGCGGGCCGTGGTGGCCGAGGGCCTGCGACGGGCGGAGGGGCTGCCGGTGCTCGCCGGCGGCAAGTCGATGGGCGGGCGCATGACCTCGCAGGCGGCCGCGGCGGGCGAGCTGCCCGGGGTGCGCGGGGTGGTGTTCCTGGGGTTTCCGCTGCATCCGGCCAAGGAGCCCAGCACGACGCGCGCCGCTCACCTCGCGGAGGTCTCGGTGCCCATGCTGTTCCTGCAGGGCACCCGCGACCCGCTCGCGCCGCTGCCCTCGATCACCGAGGTGGTACGAGGGCTCGGCTCGCGTGCTCACCTGCACGTGGTGGAGGACGCGGATCACTCGTTCGCGGTTCGCAAGACGCGGGGGCACGATCCGGCGGCCGTGATCCCGGGCCTGGCCGATGCGATGGTGAGCTGGCTGGCCGCGATGGGCAGTGGAGCGACGGCCGGCAACGGCCACGGACGGTGACGTCGTCGAGCCCAGTCGGCGCCGGAGACCCGAGGCGCCGCCCGTTCCCGGCCATGCCCCCCGACCGTCTGTCAACCCACCCACCAACCCAGCGCCCAAGGCCGCTCCACGCCCCTTCACCGCCGTCGCACACGGCCGTTCATGCTCACCCGCGCAGCCCGTGCGTCGTGGTGTCGATCCGCGCGGCGTCGTGCACGCCAGCGCTGGTATAGTCCCAACCCCTCCGACCGACCGTGGCGCGCGGCGGCGGGGGGAAGAGGGAGACGCCGAGCATGGCAAAGGGCGAGAAGTCGGACGGCAGCAAGCGGCGCGGCAGCGCGGATTCCTCGGGGCTGGAGCAGTCGTTCGCAGCGGCCCTTCGGGCGGCCAAGACGGCGCCCGACAGCGAGGATGCGTGGGATCACCTCGAAGAGCTCGCCGACAAGCTGCAGCGGCCCGACGAGGTGGCGGAGCTCTACACGTCGCTGCTCGGCGGCAAGCTCCCCGCCGAGCAGCGCACGCGCCTGTCCAAGCGCGCGGTCAAGTTCCACGACGAGTGGTTCGGCGACAACCCGGAGGCGATGAACGAGCTGCTGTCGAAGATCATCGCCACCGATCCCGAGGCGGAGTGGGCCTTCGAACGCCTCACCGTGGTGCTCACGGTGGCCGAGCGCTGGTCGGACCTGCTGGGACTCTACGACCGCACGCTCGAGACCACTCGCGAGCCCGATCGTCGCAAGAAGCTGCTCGACGACGCGGCCCACGTGGCCAAGGACTTCGCCGACGCGCCCGAGCGCGCGGTCGACTACATGCAAGCCCTGCTGGCGCTCGACCCGAGCAACGTCAAGCTGGCCTCGTCGATCGAGCGCCTGCTCGAGCGCCAGCGCCGCTGGAAGGACCTCATCGAGCTGTGGCAGGCCCAGATCCCGCGGCTGCCCGTCGACGAGGGGCGCTCCACCCGGGTGCGGATCGCCGCCGTCTACCTCGAGCACCTCGAGTCGGCCGGACCCGCCCTGGAGGAGATCCGCGCGCTGCTCGACGAGTCGGCCGGCCACGCCGAGGGGTGCGCCCAGCTCGAGCGGATCCTCGACTTCGAGGGGGCGCCGGCCGACGTGCGCCTGGCCGCCCTGACCCTGCTTCGCACCAACTACGACGCGGTCGACCGCGGGCGCGACTTCGTGGGCGTGCTCGAGCGCGCGGTGACGTTCGCCGACGCGGCCGAGCGCACCGCCCTGTATCGCGAGGCCGGCGTGCGCCTGGCGATCCTGGGTCGCGACGAGCAGGCCATGGGGCACTACGCCGCGCTGCTGGCCAACTCGCCCGCCGACACCGACGCGCGCAAGCAGCTGCGCCAGCTCGCCCGTCGCTCGGGGCTGCACGGCCTGCAAGCGGATGCGCTCGTCGCGGCGGCCGAGGCCGCGCCCGAGGACGGGCAGCGGATCTCCTTGCTGCTCGAGGCCGCCGATCTCGTGCAAGAGGCGCTCTCGGACGCGGACCGGGCCATCGGGCTCTACGATCGCGTGCTGTCGCTCGCGGAGGCGGACCCCTCGCTGGCGCTCTCGGCCGCCCACCGCCTCGACGAGCTGCTGGCCCACAGCGGTCGCTCCGCCGAGCGCCTGGCCGTGCTCGAGCGGCTCGCCACGCTCGAGCGCGCCTCGTCGGTGCGGCGCTCGGTGCTCGGAGACGCGGGGCGCCTCGCCGACGAGCTCGGCGATCCCGACCGCGCGCTGCAGGCCTGGCAAGCCCGGCTCGAGTCGGATGCCAGCGACCTCGAGGCCCTCGACGCCACCGTGACCCTGCTCGAGAAGCACGAGCGCTGGGCCCCCTTGGTGGAGGCGCTGCGTCGCCGCGCGGCCGCCGTGCCGCTGGCCCAGCAGAGCCGCGCCGACCTGGTGCGGGTGGCCGAGGTGCACGAGCAGCGGCTCGAGGCGATCGGCGACGCCATCGACACGTGGCTGCACATCCGCGAGCGCTTCGGCGACGCGCAGGACGTGGTGGCCGCGCTCGATCGGCTGATGAGCCACGCGGGGCGGTTCCCCGAGCTGGCCGAGATCATCGAGCAGTCGGCCCAGCGCGGCCGCCTGGGCTCGGCGCGCCTGCTGGCCCGCCTCGGCGACGTGCACCGCGACCAGCTGCACCAGCCGCAGCAGGCCGTGCGCTTCTACGGCGAGGCGCTGGGGGTGGATCCGAGCGATGCTCAGGCCCGCGCGGGACTGCAGGCGCTCTTGTCCGACGATGCGTGCGCCGGCCAAGCGGCCGAGCTGCTCGCTCGCGCCTATCGCATCACCGACGACTGGCAGCTGCTGCTCGACCTCATCGAGGTGCGCGTGGCGGGAGGGCAGAACCCGCGCTCGGCGGTGGAGGTGCTGCGCGAGGCGGCGGCGCTCTACGAGAACCGCAGCGCCGACTCGTCCGCGGCGCAGGCCGCCATCGCGCGCGCGCTGGTGCTCGATCCCTCCGACACGGGCCTCGAGCACGAGCTGATGCGGCTGGCCGAGCAGACCCAGGACTGGGCCGGAGTGGCCGATGCCCATCGCCGTGCCGTGGAGGAGAGCGGGCCCAGCCCGGCTCGCGCCGCGCACCTCTACCGCCGCGAGGGCGAGCTGCGCGAGCGCCTCGACGATCACGAGGGGGCCACCCGAGCCTACGGCGCCGCGTCGGAATTCGATCCGGAGTCGCTGGTGATCCAGCGCGCCGTGATCCGCGTGGCCGCGGCGTCCGACGGCTGGGGTCCCGCCGCGCGCGGCGTGGTGCGGCTGTCCAAGGTCCGCGGGGTGCTCGACGAGGAAACGCTGGCCGATCTGGCCGGGCGCGCCGCGGTCCAGGATGCATGGGCCAAGGTGGCGGGAGGTCTGGTCGAGGCGATCGCCGACATCGAGCTGCCCGCCGACATGGCGCGTGCGTTCGAGGCCACGGTCGCCCGCTGGTACCGCGATCACGTGGGCGACCTCGACGCGGCCGAGGCTGCCGCCCAGCGGGCCGTACGGCACGACCCGCGCCACCAGGACACACTGGCGCTCTTGGCCGAGCTGCAGCGCCGACACCCCTCCCCCGAGCTGGTGTCCACCCTGCTGCAGCTCGACGAGCTGACCGATCGCAACCTCGATCCGCTGCGCGAGGCCGCCCAGGTCGCGCTCCAGGCCGAGTCGCAGGGGACCCTCGACCCCGATGCCACCCGCGACATCGTGGCCCAGCTCTACCGCAAGGCCGCGCGCCTGTTCTCCCGCGGCGAGCAGGTCGCGGGCACCCACCAGCCCGAGGCCACCGCCGCATGGGCCCGCGACGAGCTCATCGACGCGATGCTCGAGGACGACGACAAGGACGGCGCCATCGGGCTGCTGCTCGGCGCCACGCAGCTTCCGTTCGCAGCCGACGTCAACCAGGATCTCCGCGTCCGGGCGGCGCGGCTGTCGGCCGAGCAGGGTGACAACGCCCGCGCGATCGAGCTGCTGCTGCGCGTGCTCGAGGAGCGTCGCGACGACCTGACGCTCACGCTCGAGGCCGCCACGCTGTGCGAGGAGGAGGGCCGCGTGCTCGAGCTGACCACGCTGCGCCGCCGCGAGCTCGAGCTCACCGACGACGCCGGCCGTCGCCTCGAGCTGCGCCTCCTGCTGTCCGATCTCGCCGGCAAGCTCGAGCGACAGGGCGGCCGCGTGGAGTCGCTGCGCGAGAACCTCGCCGACGTCCCCGGCCACGCCGCGTCGATCGAGGCGCTGGTCGACGTGCTCACGGACAAGGGACGCTTTGCCGCGCTCGCCGACGTGCTCACCGAGCAAGCCCAGATGCTGCAGGACGGCGGCAACATCGAGGGCTCGGCCGGGCTATGGGCCCGCGTGGCCAAGCTGGTCGAGGAGCACTTCAGCGACGTCCCGCGCGCCATCGAGGCGCTGCGGCGCGTGGTCGGGCTGCACCCGAGCAACCAGGCCCTCGACGACCTCGCGCGCCTGCACCTGGCCCAGGAGGAGCCCGGCGAGGCGGCGCGCTGGCTCGAGCAGCGCCTGCAGACCACCGACTCGGCCCAGCAGGTGGCCGTGCGCCTGCGCCTGGCCCGGGCCCAGATCGCGGCCGAGCGCCCCACCGATGCCATCTCCACCCTCGAGGTCGCATTCGAGGAGGCACCGCGCAACGGTGAGGTTCGCAAGCTGCTCTTGCGCCTCTACCGCAAGCACGAGCAGTGGGAGCCGCTGGCCCGGGCGCTGACCGTGGCCACCGAGCACGTGGGCGACACCGCGACCATCCTCGCCTACGCCCGCGAGGCGGCCGAGATCTACCACGACCGCCTCGATCAGCCGGGGCAGGCGGTGCCGGTGCTCGAGCGCGCCCACACCCTCGCGCCCGACGATCGCAAGCTTCGCAGCATGCTGGCCGAGGGCCTGCGCGTGGCCGGGCGCCTGCCCGAGGCCCACGAGCTGCTCACCGAGCTCATCGAGGACTTCGGCCGCCGTCGCTCGGCCGAGCGCGCGGGCGTGCACCTCCAGCTCGCGCGCGTGGCCCATGCCCAGGGCGACGCCAAGGAGGCGCTCGATCAGCTCGAGCTGGCCTCCAAGATGGACTCGGGCAATCCCACCATCATGCGCACGCTGGCCCAGATGTCGCGCGAGGCCGGCGAGCTCGACCGCGCCGAGCGAGCCTACCGCGCGCTCCTGCTGCAGGTGCGCCGCGGCGGCGACGAGGAGGCCAACCCGGTCATCGGGGCCGCCACCGTGCTCATCGAGCTGTCGTCGATCGCCTCCGAGCGCGGCCAGAGCGAGCAAGCCGAGGAGCTGGTCGAGTCGGCCCTCGAGGCGCTCGCGGCCGACGACGGCCAGGCCGCCGAGCTGCAGAAGACGCTGTCGGAGCGGGGGGAGAACGCGCTGCTGCTGCGCGTGCTGCAGACCCGCCTCCAGCACGTGCACAGCGGCCGCCGTCGCGCCGACGTGCTGGCCGATCTCGCCACCCTCTACGCCGGTCCGCTCGAGGAGCCCGGCAAGGCGCTCGACGCCCGGCTCGAGGCGCTCGAGCAGGATCCGGGCTCGCCCGTGCATCACCAGCGCGCCCGCGAGCTCGCCGAGCAGACCGAGCAGCTCGATCGCTACATCGACCACGTGGCCGACCTGCTCGAGCGGGCGCGTCGCAACACCGACGTGCACGTCCGCTGCGAGCTGCTCCTGCGGCTGGGCGAGGCCATGGAGCGCCGCAGCGACTTCGATCGCGCGGCCGAGCTCTACGCCCAGGCCGAGGCCACCGGGGTGCGCGAGGTCGACGTGTGGCGAGCCTCTGCGCGGCTGGCCGGTGCGCGCGGCGACACCGAGGAGCAGGTCCGCCTGCTCGCGCGGTTGGCCGAGCTCGGCGAGGATCAGAGCGAGACCCGGGCCGATGCGCTCTATCGCATGGCCGAGGTCCACCTCGCCCACGAGGACGGGCTCGAGGAGGGCGTGGCCACCCTGCGCCGCGCGCTGTCCGAGAACGCCCGACCCGAGCGCGCGGCGCGAATCCTGCGACGAGCATCCGAGACCCACCCGCCCAACCTCGAGCTGCTCGAGCTCTACGACAGCGTGGCGCGCAAGTCCGACGACTCGGGCATGCTGCTGCACGCCATCGAGCGCCGCGCCGCCCACTCGGAGACCACGCCCGAGTACGTCCGCGAGGGCGTGACCCTGGCGCTCGAGCAGCAGGAGGGCGAGCGCGCCGAGGCCCTGATGCTGCGCGCGGTGGAGCTGGGCGAGGCCCTGCTCGACGGTCCCGCCCGGGTGTCGTGGGCGCTGCTCGGGCTGGCTCGACGGCGCCTGGAGGGCGGGGATCTGGCCGGAGCGGTCAAGTGGGTCGGCGAGGCGTCCGAGTCGGCGCCGCTGCCCGAGCTGCTCGAGCTCGGCCACGAAGTGGCCGCGGTGGCCATGGCCGAGGACGGCGACCCCTCGCTGGCCGCCAAGCTCTACGAGAGCCTGCTCGAGCGCGATCCCAGCGCCCGCGCGGCCTGGGAGCCGCTGGCTGGCATCTACCGCACGCTCGACGACGTGGAGCGCCTGCACCGGCTGGTCGACGAGACCCTCGATGGTCTGCAGGACACCGCCGAGCGCAACGCCCTGCGCTTGATGCTGGTCGAGTGCATGCTGCCGAAGTCCGAGCACCAGGACGACGCGCTGCAGACCCTGCGCGACGTGCTGCTCGAGGATCCCGATCACATCGAGGCCCAGCGCCTGATGGCCGAGCACCTGCAGCGCACCGGCAACCGCGAGGAGCTGCTCGATCTACTGCGCCAGCAGCTGATGAACGCCCAGGGGCGTGGCGAGCCCACGTCGGTGGCCGCCTGTGCCCTGCGCCTGGGCGAGCAGCTCGAGCAGGACGACCCGACCGAGGCCGCGGTGGTCTACCGCGGAGCCATGGAATTCGCCCCCCGCGATCCGGCGCTCTTGCGGGCGCTGCTCGCCCATCTGGGCGGCGAGGATGCGATGGCCGAGCGCGGTGACGTGCTCGACCAGCTCATCGAGGTCGAGGACGCCGACACCGCGGCCGAGCGCGCGCTGCAGCTGGCCGATCTACGCAACGCGCTCGAGGACGGGGCCGCCGCGCTGCAGGCCCTGCGCAAGGGCTACCAGCGCAAGCCCGATCACGCCGTGCTGCGCGAGCGCCTCGAGCAGGCCTACGCCTCGCAGGGCGACTACGCGGGGCTGGTCAAGATGCTGCTGTCGGCGGCCTCGGGCGAGGAGGACCCCGCGATCAAGCTGGCGGTGATGCGACAGGTGGCCGCGCTGCAGCGCGAGCAGCTCGGCAACCCCGGAGCCGCCATTCGCACCCTCGAGCAGGCCCGCGCGCTGGCCCCCGAGGACACCGAGCTCGCGGCCGAGCTCGTGGCCACGCTGGTCGCGGCCGGGCGCCTCGACGACGCGGGCAGCCTGGTGAGCGAGCAGCTCGAGCAGGCCGGCGACGACCCGTCGCGTCGGCTGCCCTTGCTGGTCAAGCGGGCCGAGCTGCGTGCAGCCATCGGCGACCTCGACGGCATGATCGAGGACCTCGAGGTCGCGCGCACCATCGACGACTCGTACACGGCGAGCCTGGTCGAGGCCATCGATCGCAAGCGCCAGGCCGCGGCCGAGGCCGGCAACACCGACACGGAGCGGGCCACGACCCTGCGCTGGGTCGAGCTGCAGCTGCAGGCCGGCCACGCCGACGAAGCCCGCGAGCTGCTGGCCGCGTGGACCGAGCGCGAGCGCAAGGACGTGGACGCGCTGCAGCTGCTGCGCAAGATCGACACCGCCGCCGAGCGCTGGGAGGTGGTCGCCAAGACCTGCGCTCGGCTGGTCGCGGTGGAGAACGGCGAGGAGCAGGCCGAAGCCGGCCTGGCCCTGGCCCATGCCTGCAAGCAGCTCGGACGCCCCGAGCTCGCGCGCCCCGGTCTCGAGCACGCACGCCGCAAGCAGCCCGAGCACCGTGGGATCCGTCAGGCGCTGGCCGAGGTCTACGAGGCCACCGCAATGGGCTCCGAGCTGGCCAAGCTCCTGGCCCAGGAGGCCGAGGAGACCGAGGATCCGGCCGCGAGGCTCGAGATCCTGCGCCGCGCCGCCAACCTGCACCTCGAGGTGGGCGAGCTCGATCAGGCCATGCCGCTCATCCGGCAGATCATCGAGCTGGCACCCGACGATCTGGTCAGCGCGGTGCTGCTCATCGATGCCCACATGTCCATGGGCGAGCTCGACGAGGCCGAGGTCGCGCTCGAGCGCGCCATCGAGGGCACGGGCGGCCGCCGCAGCCCCGAGCTGTCGGCCCTGCTCCACCGCAAGGCTCGCATCGCGGGCGCTCGTGGCGATCACCAGGCGCAGATCGACCTCTTGCAGCAGGCCTTCAGCACCGACAAGGGCAACGGACAGGCCGCCGCCGAGCTGGCCGACCTCGCCGAGGCCCTCGAGGACTGGGACCTGGCCGTCAAGACCCTGCGCACCATCACCGTGCTCGAGGACTGCCCGATCTCGAAGACCGAGGCGTTCCTGCGCCAGGCCAAGATCGCGTTCCGCCGCGGGGACCGTCAGCGCGCCGTGCTGTGGGCTCGCAAGGCCCGCCACGAGGCGCCCGAGGACCAGGACGTGCTGGCGTTCCTCGCCGAGCTCGGCGAGGGGTAGGACCGCAGCTGGGCGCTCATCCGCCCAGCGCCCAGCGCCCGGCGGCGCGCTCGACCACCAGGCCCAGCGCCTCGGCCTCGACGAGCGCCATCAGGGCGGTGCGAGGCGAGGCCAGGTCATCGAGCATCAGACCCGCAGGACCGGCCGCGAGCACGGCCTCGCGCAGCCAGTGAAGGTGCTCGGGCCATGGCTTGGGCTCGGGCGGCGGCAACGTGTCCCCGCGCAGCACCGCGCCCAGCCAATCCCTTGCCGCGGCCCGCAGCGCGAACGCCTCGCCCCTCCACGCCAGCGCGTGCGCCCCCTCGGCCACCAGCACCGCAGCTCCCGCCGAGCCCGCCACCACCGCCCGCGCGCGCCCCTTGGTGGCCGCGAGCCGAGCCGTGATCATGCTGCCCGACCGCGGCCGAGCCTCCACCACCACCACCGCCCTCGACAGCGCCACCACGATCGCGTTGCGACTGGCGAACATCCCCCGCGTGGGCACCGTGCCCGGTGGCTGGCACGACAGCACGCCGCTGCGAGGCGCGGCGGCCACTTGCTCGAACAGCGGCCCATGGTGGGGCGGGTACGGCTGGTCCGGGCCGCACGGCAAGACGACCAGCTGGGCGACCCCCGCCGCCAGCGCGGCCCGATGGGCATCGGAGTCGATCCCCATCGCTCCTCCCGAGACCACCGACCACCCCACGTTGCCGGCTGCCTCGACCAGCGGCCCGACCGCCTCGCGAAAACGACGCTCGGCGGCCCGACTGCCCACCACCGCCAGCCGCGGCGGCGGTGGCAGCTGCCCTGCGAGGTGAAAGACGCGGCTCCCGGAGATCCCGAGCGCCCCTGCGGTCATGGCTCGTGTCTGCACGAGCCTTCCATCGGCCACCGGGTGCGATCCGTTGCAGACTTTTTTGGTCCCCGCGGTGGACTACTGCCCGATCTTTACCCCAGCCCGCCCCGAGGCCTTGCCGTTCCCGCGCTGCACGGCGCCCTCGGTCTCCAGCGTCTTGCCCTCACGGGTGGGCGCGGGCCCGGGATCGGCCTGCGTGCCGTCGCGGTCCAGGCCCGGCCCTCGCAGCTCGACGTGATCGCCGCGCTCGAACTCTCGGCGCGAGTAGATCGAGACCGCGAGGCTGGTGTCGGGCAGCACCTGCACCACGAGCAGCGCCCCGATCACCCGACGCGGCCAGCCGTCCTCGTAGGGGATCTGGAAGTCGCGCTTCTTGGTGTACTCGTCGCCCTTGCGGACGACCTCGAGCACGTTGCCCACCTCGACGCCATCGCCCTCGCCGAGGTCCACGATCACGAACTGCTCCTCGCCCGCGAGCACGTCGTTGTCGCCCTTGCCCTTCTCCTTGCGGAGCCGTCGGGGCTTCTTGATCGCAATGGGCCCGGTGTCGTTGAGCGTCGCCACCACCAGCCCCGAGTTGGCTCGGTCGGCCGGAACCGGATCGATCCGCGTGAAGCGACGCCGCAGCGGCCCCACCTTGTAGCCGCGCTCGATGGGGTTGACGGCGCTGGACACCGTGCCCTCGGCGGCGTTGCGGGCGATGGTCTCGACCTCCACGTCGCCCATCACATCGACCAACCACCCCAGCACCTTCTTGCCCTCGAGGTCGTAGACCTTCTCCTGCGGCGCGTAGACCACCAGGCGCTCCCCCGGGATCGGAGGGTTGGCCTTGTCGTAGTCGAGGTAGACCGTGTCGAGCGTCGCCATCATGACCTTGGCGTCACCACCACCGATCACGGTCATCGCGGTGTCGAACTGCTCGGCGTCCACGAACGCGGTCTGGGTCAGCAGCACGGGGTCTTGGTGCACGCGCGAGGGGGTGCGAGTCTTGGAGAACGCAAGCCCCGGCTCGGTGCGCCCCGTGCCCGGCGACTGCGGCGCGAACGGGTCGTAGAGCCGAATCCGGTCGCCCGGGAAGATCCAGTGGGCGTTGGTCACGTGGTCGTTCCACGACCAGACCTTCGGCCACAGGTATGGATCGTGGAAGTAGTACTCGGAGATGTCCCACAGCGTGTCGCCGGTCTGGACGATGTGATACTGCGGCGGCTCGATGTCGTTGCGGTAGTCCTGCAGCACGTTGGGATCGGTGATCTGCAGACCGTTGATCAGCGTGCCGTCCGGGCCCACCGTGGTCGCAGTGGAGCCATAGGTCTGGTCGGGCGCGCGCGTGCCCTTCTGCTCCGCATACCCGGGATCGATGGTCCCCTGCAGCGGCGGGCTCTCCTCCGGCGGCACCCCGAGGGCGGCATCGAGCGCAGGCGAGCGCGAGGGCGGCTCGGCCCCAGCGGATCCCCCCACACAGAGGGGGACCACCATGGCGAGGATGGGAACCACCACGGGAACGAGGACGGCGACGGGACGGCGCATGATCACGACTCGAGCTCCGCGAGCTTGACGCGAGCGATGTCGCTGGCGCGCTCGCCCGGGTAGGCCGCAATGAGCTCGGTGAGCACGTCGCGGGCGTTGGGAACATCGCCGAGCTGGCGATAGCAAAGGCCGATCTTGAGCAGCGCGTCGGGGGCCTTGTTGCCGCCGTGGTAGCGCTCGACCACCGCGGTGAACGCGGCCAAGGCATCGGCGAAGTGCTGCTGGTCGTATGCCGCCTCGCCCTTCCAGTAGAGCGCGTTGTCGGCATAGTCGTGCCTGGGGTGCTCGCGCGCAAACGCAGCGAACGCCGCCTCCGCCCGCTCGACCTGCCCAGACTCGTAGATCGCCATGGCCGCCTCGTACTCGGAGATGATCGCACGGCCCTTGGGGCTGCGATCGGGCCGATCGGGTGCGGACGAGTTCTCGCGGGTCAGGTCCACCAAACGCGTGCCCTCGAGGCGGAAGCTCCGCGACGCCACCGCGTCACCGGAGGCATCGTCGATGTAGCCGCCCTCGGTGGGCTCGGGATCGAGCGCGTCGGGCTCGTACGCCGGCGGGGAACCGGCGCGACGGTCCTGCGGTGCGAGTCGCACGATCGGCAGCGAGCGGCCATCGGCGAGGGTGTGGTGTCCTTCCACCGGATCGTCCCCACCTCCTGCGGCCCCGCCGCTCGACATCACCCCTGGTGAGCTTCCGCCCTGCTCGAGATGGAGCACGCGATCCTCGAGCATCTGAACCCGCCGCCGCAGCGCCGCGTTGTCGCGCCGCAGCTGCAGCACCGGCTCCTCGCCCGGAGTCGTCGTCGTGGGCACGGCGGCGCGGCCTGCACAGCCACACGCCAGCATCAGCACCCACCCAAGGCCCGTCCGCAACACCACCTTCATGACTCGTCCCTCAGGCTAGCAACGGGCCCACAGCCGCCCCAAAAACCGCACCAAAACCACGGCCCATCGGCGTCGACTGGCCCCAGCCCGACGGATTTTGCGCAGGACACGCGGGCCTGGATTGGCCAAGCTTGGCCCCCGAGGTCCGATGAAGCATCCCCGTGCGCTCCTGGCTCGTGTGCTCCCCTCCGCCCTGGCGCTCGCCCTGGTCGGCCCCGTGGCGCTCGCCCACGCCGACGAGGAAGGCAAGGTCGGCCGCATCACGCGGCTTCGGATCAACACCCCCGGCAGCGCAGACCACTCCCTGTTCCACGGCTCGCTCACCGTCGACCTGGTGGGGAGCACCTCGTTGGTCGAGTACCGCTGGGGTGGCTCGAGCTGCCCCGGGGTCAAGCTGACCGATCAGCAGCTCGACATGCTCACCACCGCCTTCGTCCAGCGCAACCGCACCCGCCTCGTGCCCCGCTACACCCTGGGCGAGGGCATGGGGACCCGCTGCCTGGTGAGCTTCGAACTGGTCGCCGGGTAGCCCACGGGACGCAGCGCCATCCAGGAAAGACCCAGGTAGAGGATCGTCTCGACCACCTCGTCGAGCACGGGCTCCCACCTCGGCCCGCCCCACGCGCCCACCACCGACGCCACGCCCAAGAGGCCCAGACCCAGGGCGTCACGGCGCTGCGGTAGCCGACCGAGGGCATCGCCGCGACGCCAGCCCACCACCCCCACCAGGAGCACCACGGGGAGCGAGAACAGCAAGTAGCTCGCGCCGCGCCAGGCGTTGTGGAGGTTTTGGTGGCCCAGCGCGGTGTGTAGAGCCTCCGCGCCCGCAGTCACGCCGTATACGGCGCCCCAGTCGAGCTCCTCCCCCAGCACCAGGGCGCAGGTTGCCACCAGCGCCATGCACAGGCCACGCTCCCGTCGACGATCGGCACCGCGAGCCCGCGCTGCCGCCACTGCCCATCCCACGAGCGCCACCAGCAAGAGCCCGTGCCCGAGGTGTTCGAGTGGCCCCTCCTTGGCCGCGAGCCGTGCGACCGCATCGGGCCACGGCACCACGAGCAAGCCAACGGCCAGCAGGCCGAGCACCACGCAGGGGAGCATCGATGGACCCTACCCACACCGAGGCAAGCCGGGCTCAGTTGGCGGCGGCGGCCACGTAGTCGTCGACGCACACGGAGACGGCGGAGTTGTCGTTGTTGTGGCCGCCGCCGTAGCCCTCGTCGGGGGTCTGG
>NZ_JAOVZF010000111.1 GCF_026337845.1 Paraliomyxa miuraensis
GCTCACCGCAAACGGGTTCTTGTCCACCCCATACAAGCACCGCTGTGCCACCAGTCGTCGTGCGTGCAGCAGCAGATCCTCATCGGCCCCGAGATCGGGCGCCTTCCCGTCTCGCTCCCACGCCTCCACCACCTTCTGCGCCAGGTGCCGGCAAGCCTCCACGAGGAATGCTCCCGACCCCATCGCCGGGTCGCACACCTTCAGCTCCAAGATCCTCTGCGCGCTCGGTTGCTCCCCCAGTCCCTCTAGCACCGGTCGCAGCGTCGTCCGCACGATCGGCTCGGTCAGGCTCCGTGGGGTGTAGTGGCTCCCCGAGCGTCGCCGCTCTTCGGTCGGCTGTAGGTACAGCGAGCCTCTCGGCAGCACTCGCGGGGTCTGCGGGCTCACCTTCTTCCCGAGCGCGGCCATCAGCTCGTCCACCGACCCGGCCGCCTTCACCTCCGCGTGCTGCTTGCTGCCGAGCTTGCATCCCGCGCCCTTCTCGAACGCATCCACCCGCGCCTTGCCCCTGATGCGCAGGACGTCTTCGAGGTCCACCACCACGTGCTGCGGTCGCACCCCGATGCTCGCTCCGTGGGTCCGCTTGACCTCGAACCCCATCACCGCCTCGTACACGCTGCCAATCTGCTCGACGTCGAGGCTCCGGTAGCTCAGCCGTTCCCCGTCGAGCATCAGCAGATCCTCGAGCACCCGCGACACCACCCCGTCCGAGACCCTTGGCGGCTCGATCACCTCCTGCGCCCCGAACCGCTGCCGCGCCGACCCCTTGGGCCGTCCCTCGAGGAACGGATACTCGTCGGGATGGAACAGCTGTCCATGCCGCGCCGGCAGCCACATCCCTCCGTGTCCACCGCCGTCGAACACCAGCCGAAACAGCGACAGGAGCTGTGCCCACGATCCGTATCGCTGGTCCATCGTGTCCGGGTAGAGCCCGGCATCCGCTCGTAGCCGCTCGAACAACCCGCCGACCGAGTAGTGCCCCACGTACACCGGGTCATCGGGTAGCATCTCCCGCTCCTCGGCGTAGAGCAGGAACACCAGTCGCATCAGCACCGTGATGAGCCCCCCGTACACGTGCTGCGGCTCCTCCCGCACCACCTCCCCGAGAAGCCGCCCCTCCGTCGCCTCGTCAGCCGCCTGGAACCCCCGCAGTAGCTCCCCGAGTGCCCGCAGCACCTGCTCGGCGAGCTTGGTGCTGACCACGTTCTGGTACTTTCGGCTCTCCACCACGACCGCCGGCAGCCGCCGCCCGGGCGGCAGCGTGAACATCCGCTCGGCGCAGAGCAGCATGTGTAGAGCGGCGACGAGCGGCCGCCCACCCACCTGCACCAGCGCCTCCGCCGGGAAGGTCAGGTGTCCCGAGCTTTCTCCGGCCGGCGCCGCCACCAATCGGACCCCCACCGGCGTGCTCATGAGCCCCAGTGGCACTCCTGTGTCCCGCAAGAGCCGCTCCATCTTGAGCTGCGGGCTCGCGTGCCACCCCCGCGGCTCGCGTGGCGGTCGATCGAGGAGTTGCAGGTCGTTCACGTCCCGCAGCTCCTGCACCAGCATCACGTGCTCTCCTTGCCGGTCCGCATCGGGCACCGCATGCGTGGGCCGCAGCACCTCCTGGTGATCCGGCAGCGCCACCTCCAGCCGTTTGGGCACCGCCTCTCCCGACTCCAGATCCTCGGTCTCCCAGTCGAGTAGCTCTCGTGCCAGCACCTCCCACCGGGGCAGCCTCGGATGATCCTTCGCGTCTGCCTCCATCACGGCACGCAGCCGTCGCTGCAGCTCGACCGCGTTGCGGGCCACCACCGCCTGCGCCTTCACCAGGGCAGGTGGCGACACCACCAGCCCCACCGGCTGCAAGAGGCCCAGCCACTCCTGATGCGCCCGCGTCTCCGGATCCTTCGCCATCACTTCGTTCCGTAGTGCTTCAGGTCGTGGGTCGAGGCGCGCAGGCAAGCCGCTCGATCGCAGTGGCTGCGATCGTGATGGAGCGGGCGAAGCGGTCGTGCTGTTCGCGGAGGCCGAAGCCCGTCTCGTCGGGAGGGAGGAAGGCCAGGGTCATGGTCTGGCCGTGGCCGAGGCGATCGGGCTTGCGGATCGGGAGGTCGAGCGCATCGGTGATCGGGAGCAGGCGGTCGCGGATGCGGTCGCGGGTGGCGCTGCGATCGAGGGTGTCGTCGTTGACGGAGATCTTGAAGCACAGCTTGCCATCCTCGAGCTGGAGGTAGGCTTTGACACCGGGCTCGACGGTGGTCCGCGGGAGGTGGCAGGCGCGAAAGCCTCCGGTGGGCGTGGGCACGTAGGAGATGTGCGCGCCCTTCATGGCGGGGATCGTGCGTCGGCAGTGCTCGAAGTAGCCGTAGTAGTAGCCCCAGTGCTCGTGTTCCCACGCGGCGGGTGGGTGGTCGAAGAAGCCTTCGTTGCGGAGGGAGAGCTTCGGGAGGTGGTGGCGGTAGGCAGTGGCGAGCTCGGCGGCTTCGCTGGCCTCGGCGCTGGCCGAGACGGGCTGCACGTGGGCAAGGAGGTCGTGGAGAGAAGCGAGGTCGTGGACGAAGGCGCGGGCCGGCAGGTGTGCGGAGAGCCGGTCGTCGAGCCGGGGGCGGGCGGTGAAGCGGCAGTGGCCGAGCAGGACGTAGGCCAGCTCGGCGGTCTCGGGGAGCGCGTCGACCTGGGTTTCGAGCTGGCCGAAGGAGAGGGCAGAGTCGACTTTGAGCTCGAGCAGCACCGTGTGGCCGGAGGCGTTGGTCATCGACAGGTCGTAGGTGCCGCCGTGGGGCTCCCACCCGACGTTGGTGGCCGGGCCGAAGCCCGGGCGCAGGAACTCGGGGAGGGTGGTGTGGCGCAGCAGGGAGACGAGCACGAACTGGTGGAAGCGCTCGGAGTCGATGCCGGTGCGGAGGAGGAGATCGAGGGCGGACATGGGAGTGGCTAACTGCTTTCTCTTGGATCTGGTCTTCGGCTTCTTCTTGTCGGTGCTCAGCGTGCGAGCTCGCCGCTGTTGCTCGAGTTGTTCGACGTCTGTGATGGCCTCCTCGAAGTGATGCTCGACCGGAGAGGCGCGTGTGTCCATCGAGGCCGTCGACGAGCATGAGGTCGAGGCCGGAGAGGAAGCGGGGCGGGGATTTTGGAGAGGCGGTGAGGGTGGCAGAGATTAAGTCGGCCAAGCGCCACGTGCGGACGAACTGCTCGTAGGTGTTGCCGGATTCGGTGGCGGAGGTGCCGGATCGCATGGCGGGCTATTCCTCGTCGCGCGGGAGCAACTCGAGGTTCGCGGAGGCGGGCTTCTTCTTGCTGCGCTTCTTCTTGGTGGTCTTCCAACCGTCGTCGTCATCGGATGGGTGCGACTGCGTTCGGGCAGGGGAGGGGGTCTTCTTCGCGGCCTTCTTGGCGCCCATGGCTTTGCCCGCCTTCGCTGCCTTGGTCGCCTTCTTGCCGCCCTTGGTCTTGCCACCATCGGCTGTGAGATCCGCGAGGCGTTCTTCTTCGGCGCGCTTCTGGTTGAGGTCGAGCAGGCGCGCGAGGACTTCCTCCTGGATCTCGTCCGGCCAGCGGTAGCGCCAGGGCTTGCGGCGGCGGCTGGAGGTCTCGTCGTCGTCCTCTTCCTCGTAGTCGAGCAGGAACTCGCAGCGAGGCTGGATGTCGGTCCAGCCGTAGGCGTCGAGCACGGTGCGGTCCATCGCGTCGTGGATCTCGCGAAGGCGGAGGATGTCGGGGGAGGTCTCGTTGGGGTCGTGAAAACGGTTGTAGGTGGTGGTCAGGCCCTCGTCGTTGCGGATCATCAGGGCGGCGCGGTGGGTGTAGTAGGCCTCTCCAGCGGTATCAAGGGTGGGATCGGTTCGCCATGAAGTAGGAAAGGGGAATGTTTCGAAGCAATCGGATATCGTATATCGAAGTCGATCTTCTTGGGTGGATCCAAACGCTCGGGCCCAGATTTCGTGGCAGCGGTTCTGGAGGGCGCAAAATGAAGAGTGTTCGGGAAGTGCGAATGCAGCATGTGGGGCTGCGATAACTGTGGAGGATGGGATGAAGGCAAATACCAGGTGCTTGGACGGGAAGGAGTGCATCAATATGCGCTGTAGAGGTTTGATAGCGTTGAATAACGCGGGGGTGTATCGCCCCCAGAGCCACCAGAATTTCTTTCTGCGTCGGCCGTCAGGGTTGTCTTTCTGCTTCATTCGTCCCGGTAGGACGCGTTCCTTTACGAGTTGATATAAGTCTGGCCATTGCTGAGCGTCGTTCTCTGAGCGCTCTTCGAAGTCGATAACATATCGTCTGTGCGATTGTTGGGGGTCTGTCAGTAGCTCGTCTCCTCCGATGTATGGCTTGATGATCTGAGCGTTCTTGCTGTCTTTCTCGATGATCTCTTTCATTTTGCTGAGCGGGTTTGCATCGGGATTGTTGTCTTCGAAGGTAAAGCCCATGCCAAGTACTACTGGGCCTTGGAAACTCAGTCCTGTATTGGACGGTAGTTGGTGTGGGTTGTCATCCCCGCCTTTGTGAACTAGGAATGCTGATATTAGATCGACTTCGCGATTGTTGAGGAGGGCTGGTGAATGGAAGGCGTCCTTGCGAATGCATAATGTGCTGACGATGACAGCGGCCTCGCCTGGCCATCGTACGCGGCGTCTGCAATCGTAGATGTTGCCCCCGTGTTTACGGATCCAGCGAAGGCCGGTTGTGCGAGTGTCTCCTTCGGAGATTGTATTGGTTGCAATCATGCCGAGGCAGCCTGTGCTGCGGAGTAGTAGGAAGGCGCGGCGGAGAAAATGGGCAACCAGGTCAGCATTTCCGTGTGATTCGCTGTGAGTCTGGAGCAGCCAGTCCGTCGTGTAGGTGGGAAGAGCCGATGCGATGGTGTTTTTGCCGGCAAAAGGAGGGTTTCCCACAATGGCGTCGAAGCCTGGATTCGAACGATCGAATACTTCGGGAAACTCCAACTCCCAATGGAATGGATGTAGGTCGATGTCGGGGGGGGG
>NZ_JAOVZF010000024.1 GCF_026337845.1 Paraliomyxa miuraensis
GGGCCCATGTCGGCCCACAGCGAACGGTCGCCCCGGGCGGCGTCGAGCAGAGCCGGGGAAATTACCCGCGACGTCCAGGAGTCGTCGACGCCGAGCCACATATCGTCGTCATGGAGCAGCACCGGATCACCTCCGACCGTTGGCAAGCGTGGCGGCCTGGGCCTGGGCCTTCTTGGTCTCTTCGAACCGCTTGGCGGCCACCGCCTCGCGCCGCTTGACGCGACCGAGCGCGCGCTCGAG
>NZ_JAOVZF010000123.1 GCF_026337845.1 Paraliomyxa miuraensis
AATGGAGACCGCTACGCCAAGCACGAATTCGCGATCAACCTCGAAGGCGGGACGGTCCGCTGCCCAGCCGGCGAGACCACACGCTTCCACGGAACCGTGGCGCGATTCGAGGCATCGACGTGCGAGCAGTGCTCCCATCGCGAGCGCTGCACGACGGCCAAGCACGGCCGTAGCATCAGCATTCATCCTCAAGAGCAGCTGCTCCAGAAGCTCGCGGCCGCCAAAGCCACACCCGAGGGCCGTGCAGAGCTTCGCAAGCGCGTCCCCGTCGAGCATGGGCTCGCCCACATCTGCCAACGACAAGGACGACGCGCGCGCTACCTGGGCGTGGACAAGAACATCTTCGACCTCACGCGCTACGCCGTCATCGAGAATCTCTTCGTGGCCGACCGCATGGAACGCGCCCTTGCCGCATGAGACTATCTGTTCGCCGCTCTAGCAACCCACCCAGCGTGCCCCCGAAGGGGCATCGTTGGGTGGGGCGGTTGCACCCCGCGACCGTCACGGGCTACCGGCCGGTTCAGCTCGGCCCCCGAAGGGACTGCGGCGAGCCGGCCGAGGGACTGACACGGAGATCTCGCTACGCGCGGCCCGCCAGTCCGGAGATTCTCCTGGGCGTGAGCACCGCCGGCCAAGGGGGCAGGCCGATGTCGCCCGGTGATACCGCTCCGCGCTAGGATGGCCGCGCGTGCCACCACGAGAACCAACCGTGCCGGTGGGAGCCACCGCGGCGCTACGGTCTTCTGCGCCGTCTCCTCGCTCGGACTCGTACTTTTCGGCGGATGTGGAGACCGACGGTCCCATCCCGGGGCCCTTCTCCATGTTGTCCTTCGCGCTGGTTTTCGCCGGAGGATTCGACGGAGAGGTCTTCTCGCGACCGAAGGCGTTCGAAAAGCGCTTCTACGCGGAACTAAAGCCGATCTCCTCCGAATTCGAGCCCGAGGCACTGGCCGTGAACGGGCTCGATCGCGATGCTCTCATCGCGGGCGGACGCGCCCCGGAAGAGGCGATGACCGAGGCCGCGGCATGGGTCCGTCGCATCGCAGGCGGCGCGCGACCGGTCCTCGTGGCATACCCACTGAGCTTCGACTGGACGTGGCTCTATTGGTACTTCGTTCGCTTCTCGGCGGATGGTTCGCCGTTCAACCACTCGAGCTGCTTCGACATCAAGACGGCGTTCGCCGTCAAGGGCCGCATCCCCGTCGCGTCGGCAGGGCGCAGCGGCCTGTTCGATCGTCTCAAGCCGGAGCATGCCCACACGCACCACGCCGTGGACGACGCGATCGAGCAAGCCGAGATCTTCGCCAACCTCTTCGAGTGGGACGGGAACCATGGGTAGCATGCTCGCGCAGCGCAGGGCGGCTGCAGCGGAACGCCTCGCAGAGCTCGGCCGCCGTCTGGAGGATGCGAAGAGATATGCCGGTGACAAGGGGTGCGTGTACTTGACGGGCTCGTTCGCTCGGGGAGAAGCGAGCCCGCACAGCGACCTCGACTTGTTCATCGTCGGACAGACCGACGGACTGGGCCGCAGGCTCCTGAGCAATCTCGATGAGATCTGTCTCAAGGCGGAGTTGATCAAGGCCTGCAAGCAGACCAAATTTCCCGAGTTCTCTGGCGATGGTGAGTGGCTCGAGCACTATACCGTGAAGAACCTCGTCGATGCGCTCGGCAGACCGGAGGACGACGCGAGCAACACCTTCACCGCGCGCATGCTCCTGTTGCTGGAGAGCCGGCCGCTGATAGGTGACGCAATCCACGGCGCCGCGCTCGACGAGGTCATCGCGAAGTACTGGGCGGACTATGCGGACCATGCGGATGACTTCGTACCGTCGTTCCTTGCGAACGACATTCTTCGCATGTGGCGTACCTTCTGCATCAACTACGAGGCTCGCACGCAACGGGATCCTCCGCAGAAGAAGGCAAAACGCAAGCTCAAGAACTACAAGCTCAAGCACAGCCGGCTGCTGACCTGCTACTCGGGGCTCGCCTACTTGTTGGCCGTCCATCGGACTCGCGGAACGGTTGCCCCGTCCGACGTGAAGGCGATGGCCTGCCTGACACCGACGGAGCGACTCGAACGCCTACCCGTGCCCACGGATGTGGAGGCTGGTCCGCACGTCGAGCCCCTCATTCGGCAGTACGAGCGTTTTCTCGAACAGACGAACCAACCCGAGGCCGATCTCATCGCGCTCTTTCTCGATGAAGGCAAGAGCGCAGCCTTGCGCGCAGACGCGAACGAGTTCGGGAACTCGATGTTCAAGTTGCTGACGGCGATCGGGGACGGGAGCGTCCTGTACCGAATGCTCGTGGTGTGACGAGTCGGGCATGGGGATGGGAGCCGGCGGGTGGCCGTGAGCGACGATGATCCCACGCGGCAGCGCGAGCAGCCCGCCAGCCGGCTGGTGAGCCTGGCGGTGCGGCTGACGGGGGCGGTGACCGGCTGGGGCCTGTGGCTGGTGGTCATCGGGCTCGCGCCGGGGCTCACGCTGTGGGCGTGGCTGGCGATGGGGCCCGATGCGGTGCTCGCCAACGCGTTGAGCGGAGAGGATCGCGTCGCGGCGCTCGCCTGGGGGGCGGTGTCGCTGGTGGTGGTGGTGGTGCTCCATGGGCTCGGGTACGTGCGGGCCGTCCGGCGCGACCAGGCGACCGCGTCGTCGGAGGCGGTGCCGAGGCGCTTTGCCGACTACGTGCGGGAGGTCCACCGGCTGACGTGGGTGTCGGTGCTGCTGCCGCTGACGCTAATCATCGGCTCTGGCTCGGAGGTCGAGCGGCATCCGTGGCTGGTGTGCTGCTCGATCCTCACCGTTGGAGTGTCCGCTGGGGTCGTGGCCCATCGGCTGCTCGCGCGGCCGGCCGTGGCCCGACGCGTGGCCGCACTGGCGGAGCTGCGCGCGGCTCGACGGCTGTGCGGGACCGCGGCGCTGGTGTGTGCCGGGATCGCCGGCCTGAAGTGGATCGAGGTCGGGCTGTGGCGGCACCACGCCATGCTGACCAACACGTACGACCTCGGGATCTTCTCCAACCTCGTGTGGAACTCGAGCCAGGGGGACCTGCTCGCGTGCAGCTTCCTCGACAGCGGGACGCACACCAGCGAGCACTTCGATCCGATCATGGTCCTGCTCGCGCCGTTGGCCTGGATTCCGGCGCCGCTGGCCGAGACGCTGATCGTGTTCCAGGCCGTTTGGCTGTGCGCGGGAGCCTGGCCGCTCTACAAGATCGCCGTGCGGGCGCTCGGGCATCCGGCCCATGGCCTGTGGATGGTGGTCGTGTACGTCCTCTACCCGCCGGTGCAGGCCAACGCGCTGTGGGACTTCCACTCCTTGTCGCTGGCCACGCCGCTCGTGCTGTGGCTGGCCCATGCGCTCGACGACGAGCGTGGCCCCGCGCTCGGAGCCCGCCTGCTCGTACCGCTGGTCCTGCTGCTGCTCGTGCGCGAGGAGCTGGCGCTGGTCGCCGCACTCTACGGGGTGGTGGCGCTGCGGGGAGGCGTGGGGATGCGGGCCGAGGAGCCCTCGGCCGCCGTGCGACGCCTGGGCGAGCGTCGTGGGCTCGTGATCCTCACGATCTCGGTCGGCTACTTCTTGCTGGTGCTGCTGCTCCTTGCCCCGGGGGCCGGGCTCGGGGCGCACTCCGGGCGCTACGCCAGCCTGCTCGCGGGCGCGGGGGATGATGCCGACGTGGGGTTGGCGAGCCTGCTGGCCGCGGTGCTCGCCAACCCGGCCTACGTGCTGAGCTTTGCGCTGTCCTCGGACAAGGTCATCTATGCGGTCGCGCTGGGCCTGCCGCTGCTGATGCTCCCGCTCGCGGCCTCGCGGTGGATCCTGCCCGTGGGGTTGGGCGTCGCGTTCACGGCCCTGGCGACCAGCGATCCGGTGTTCGATCCGTTCTTTCACTACACCACGCTGTTGTTCCCGGTGCTCATGGCCGCCATGCCGCTGGGGGTGTTGGCGCTGACGCGTCCGGGGTCGGTGGCCATGGCCCTGGGCCTCGAGCCCGGGCGGGTGAGGGCCGCACTGTGTCTCGGCTCGCTGGTGGCGAGCCTCGCGTTCGCCACGTCGTACAGCGTCTACAGCCCGGTGGGAGGGTTTCGGGCCGGCTTCAAGCCCATTCCCGAGCGGATCGGGATCGTGGTCGAGGACCGGCGCGCGTGGGTGCTCGAGGTCCTCGCGCTGCTGCCCACGAACGCGAGCCTGGCCGTCAGCGGCTACATCGGGCCCCTCGCGGCCGAGCGCCCGCGGGTCTACCACTACCCGCGAGAGCACCACGCGCAGGAGCCGACCGGCGACGTCGACTACCTGCTGGTGTGGACCGGCGAGCTACGCGAGGCGGACCGCAAGCGCTTCACCATCCTCGAGGCATCCGAGGGCTACGAGCGGATCGCCTCACGCCGAGGCGTGGTGCTCCTGCGTCGCACCGATCGCGACATCGCCCCGTTGCTCGGCCCGCTACCCGCGCGCCCCGGTGCGTGACCGTGTCGATGTCGGGCACGGCGAGCGCGAGCCAAGGCGTGAACCGTGGCTGCGTACTGGCGAGGTTGGGGGCTGCACTGCGCCCGAGACTGAGGCGCTTGGTCGAAGACTTACGGCTCGGCGGGGCTGCCGGCGGCCTCGAGAGTCAAGCCCAGCGCTGCGAGCGTGGCCACCAGCGTAGACGGTGGCGGACGGCTCGCATCCAGCTCGAGCAAGGCTCGCTGGAGGTGAGCGGTGAGCGTGGGCCCAGTGCCTGGACGCTGGCGTGGCCGACCGAACAGGCGTGCGATCGCCTGGTGCAGCAAGGTCGTCTCGTGCTCCACGATCAACGAGGGGGCGAGGTGCTCGATGCAGCGAGCGAGCGCTTCGGCTCGCTGGTACACGCGCTGGTACAGGCCGTTCAGGCCACGTAGATCGACGCGAAGGTCCCCGGGCGACTGCTCCCGAAACCCCGCCGGGAGCACGAGTAGAGCCTCGAACGAGCGGGTGTCGTCCCAGGGGTGGGGCACGCCGACGGGCAGCTCGATGTGGCCGAAGCGCTCGCAACGGACCGAGACCTCCAGCACCTCTACCCCACACTTCTCACAGGTGATGCCGCGGTGGTTCGGTCCCTGGTACTTGGTGCACACGCACGACAGCTCCTCCACCGGGCCGAAGATGCGACAGCACAGGAGGCCTCCACGCTCGGGCTTGAGCGTGCGATGGTTGAGGCCATGTGCATTGGTGATCCGGCCGCGCGAGCGGGCCCGCAGCTCGGTCGCGTCGAGCCATTGAAGACGCCAGGGCGGGTCGTGCTCCGCCAACGCGGCCTCGATGCGCGTTCGAGGGTCCATCGTGGGCGTGCCCTGTAGAGCCGTTCGCTCGGCCTCGATCACGCCCCCCTTCGGGGGGCAAGCTGGCTGCACCGCGAGCGCTCAATCGGCTGCGGGGGGCATGGCAGTCGCCAACCGAGCAATGTCGGTCAGCGGCTGCAGCAGCACGCGGACGATCGCCCGCGCCAGCGGATACTCCGCGATCGCCCGCGCCAGCGGCGGGCTGTTGGCGTAGTAGAACGCCACGAAGGCCATGCCCATGGCGTTGGGGCGGAGGTAGAGGTCGCGGAACCACCGCAGCGCCTGCACGCGCTCGGTCCACGGCGCGCCCCAGGCCGCGGTGGCCACGAAGCAGAAGCCCTCGACCTGCGCGAACTCCTGCGCGGGGGTGCGGATCAGATCCGAGGCGACGCCGCTCTTGTTGCCGCACTCGTCCTCGTAGGAGATGCCGATCTGATAGTCGTAGTTGCCAAACAGCTCGGTCACGTCGCACCACGCCGGCTCGCCGCGGGCGACGTCGCCGCTGCAATCCTCGAACCGGGGGACCTGCTGCACGGCCGAGCCGGCGTTGTCGTCGGTGAGCTCCATCTGCCCCTGGCGGTAGTAGAGCACCACGTTGGACAGATCGTTGGCGTCGGCCAGCTCGGGAATGGTGAAGTGCACGCGCACGGTGTCGAAGTCGATCGCCTCGAGCTCCACCGCCTCGGGGCGAGGCAGCGGCTGGATGGTGCAGCTGCCCCAGCCCGTGTCGGGGGGCGGCTCGCCACCGGTCCCTCCGCCACCGCCACCACCACCGCCACCGCCGCCGCTGTCGGGCCCGTGGCTGTACACGCCGAAGCGGAAGGTCTCACCGTTGAGGGTGTAGAGCTGCAGCCGATCCGCCCCGCTGCCACCGCTGCCGCTGATCGAGGCATCGGGCGGGTTGATGACCCCGCTGCTCCCGTCGCGCTCGCCGTACCCGGCATAGGCATCGGTGCCCACGAACGCGGCCTGGGTCGCATCGAGCTGCACCTGGTACACCACCGAGGGCTGCCCGAAGTACTCGACGCCGTAGTTCTCGAGGCGAGGATCCACGTAGTGGTCCTTCTCTCGATCGAAGTCCCAGTCGGAGTTCTCGTCGTGCTCGAGGTTGATCTCGAGCTTGACCGTCAGCGGACCCAGCTCGGCGAGCGTGGCCGGGATCACGGCGGTGACCATGTCGGGTTGGTCGCCCATCGGCGTGGCCCCGGTCACCGCGTCGAGGTCGTTGAGCACCGACAGCATCGGCACGTCGGCCGAGTCGTGCCCGTCCTCGAACGTGGTCAGATCGTTGCGCGGCGGATAGACCGAGGTCTCCCCCGCGGCAAAGCGACCCTTGTCCGACTGGAACGTCGCCGGCGAGGGGCACGTCATCGTGTCGGTCGAGATCGTCCCGTTCTCGCTGGCCGTCAGCGGGCGGCAGAAGTAGGGCTCGGGCGAGCTGGTGTTCTCGTGCCAGCCCAGCGATTCCTGATCGGCCGCATCGTCGTCGTGGAACACCAGCTTGGGATAGGTCTGGCCGCGGGCGTGGGCCCACACGGGCAGCACCCCGGTGCGGGGGCCGTAGGGGAAGCGCCAGCTCGACAGGAAGTCCCAGCGCCCCGGGCGATTGCCGATGCCCAGTCGTCCCGTGGCCTGCGTCACGAACACGTCGGTGACGAAGTTGCCCTCGGCGTCCTCGATCCAGATCGCGATCTGGGCGTCGTGGACGGGCTTGTAGTGGATCTCGAGCAGGATGTCGTCGTCGGCCGCGCGGGCGTGAGGGGCGGCCGAGGCCACGGCGGCACCGAGGGCCATCGCCAGGGGGCCACTGCAGGTCGCGAGCCTGGTCCGATCGATGGTCCGATCCACGGCGGCGAGTCTACCAGAGGGCTCGCCGCGCGCCCGCCAGGAGCCGGCCAAGAGCGTCCCAAGGTGGCAGGTGCGGCGGATCACGCGTAGGAAGGGTCTGCGAGGCTACCCTCGGGGCCAGACGACGCAATGTCCTCGATCTCCCATGCCCATGGCGTCGCGTTGGCGCTGACGACGCTGACGATCGCATGCACGGGCCATTCTCCGGCTCCGCGCGGAGCTGCACCCGTCGAGGTCGTGGCGGGACCGCTGCCCGCGGGCCCCTCGGAGCCCGCCACCGGCCTGCCGATGCCGAGCCTCGACGTGCCGTGGACGCCCCCCGTGCTGACGGCGGGCGATCCCGAGCCGCTGCGAGCCGCGCTCGCCGATCACGACTCGATCGCGCTGCATCTCGGCCGTCGCTTCCAGGGGTCCGAGCAAGCGGCACGGGTCGAGGACCTGGTGCACGCGCTGCATCCCGGCGCTGCGATCGAGGTGCTCGAGCTCGATGGGGCGCCGTTCGACGGGGTGGCGCTGCCGCTCTCGCGTGTGGCCGACGACGGCTCGGCGCGCCCGCGCTACCAGTGGACCGGCGAGCCGTTGCCGGTGGAGGCCAGCGCATCGGCGGTGCTCATGCTCGACGAGGCGTCGCTGTCGCCCGCGCAGTGGGGAGCCTTGCCCGCGTGGGCGGTGGGCAGCTGCGAGGCGCCCATGGCCGCGCTCGCGGCCGGCCAGGAGCAGGCACTCGCCGAGCTCGAGCCGTTCCTCGATCACGCCGATGCCGTGCTGTGGCAGGTCTACCGTCCGGCCCTGGTGGCCGCGGTGGCGAGCATGTCGGCAGAGCTCGCGGCCTACGAGGGCGAGCGCCCGGGCGAGGAGCCCGAGGGCGACGACGGCTGGACCCGAGAGCAGTGCGGCCACGCGTACCGGACGTACCTCCAGGACTACGCCCGCTGCGGGACCGAGGCGGCGAGCTGCTCGGTGGCGCCGCGAATGTTCCTGGTGGGCGGCGCACGCATCGGTACGATCGAGCCGAGCGTGCCCGTACCCGAGCGCTGCGCGGCGACGATGGGGCGGGACTATGCGCTCGAGCTGCGCGCGGTCGCGGCCGAGGCGGCCCAGGTCGCGCAGGAGCACCTCGCGCCCTCGTGGGCCGGGCTGGCCGATCGACTGGGAGCCATCACCGAGGTCTACGAGGCGCTCGACGACGTGTGTGCGCCACGGCGGCGGCGCTTCGATCCGGCCGACCTCGAGGCGGCCCGGGCTCGCCTCGCGGCGATCGGCAAGGCCCTGGCCTCGCCCGAGCTGGGCGTTCCAGTGGGGCGCTGGGTGCCGGCCGATGCATCGTTCCACGTGCCCGGGCTCGGTGCCGTGCGTCAGCTGACCGAGTACGACGCGGGGCCCGGCAGCGGGTCGGAGACCGCGGTGGCACAGGCCCGGGCGCTGCGCGAGCTGCTGCTGCGCCGAGCGCTGTGTCGGGGCATCGAGGCCTCGGACCAGCGGTCGAGGCGAGCGCTGCCCTTGGTGGCCGCGCTGGTCGACGCGCGCAGCGGCGAGGTGGAGCACTTCGGCTACTTCTTCGAGGAAGAGCTGCTGTGCGGCGAGCTGCCGCCGCTGGGCATCGAGCCCTCGGCGGTGGCGGCTCGCTCACCGCACGGGCGGTAGACCCTGGGCCACGCGGTGCTCGGCGTGCGCCACCTGGGCCTCGATGGCCGCGTCGATGCGCTTGGTGGCCGCCTCGGCGGCCGCTTGCTCGCGCAGGTTGACGGTGAGCACGTTCGAAGCGCCCAGCGACAGTCGCCGCCGCTCGGCCTCGGCGACCCGCTCGGCCAGCTCGGCCTGGCGATCGGCCAGCGCCAGCGCGTCGATGGCGGCTCGCAGGCGGAGATCGGCGGTGCGCAGCTCGATGCCGATCACGTCGCTCCACAGGCGTCGCTCCGCTCGCACCCGCGACACCTCGGCCAGGGCGGTCTGGAGCTGGCCCCGAGCCTTGCGCAGCGGCACGGGGAGCTCGAGCGTGAGCGACAGCGCCAGCTCGGGGGGCAGCAGCGAGGTGGGGCCCGGGCCGAGATCGCGGGCCACGTAGCCCTGCAGCGCGACGTCGGGGGCCCGTTGATTGCGAGCCCAGCGGGCCTCGAGCTCGGCCACCGACTGGGCGTGCTCGAGCGCGAGCAGCTCGGGGCGCCGCTCCAGGGCCTTGGGGACCAGCGCCTCGGGTGATGCCTCGGGCGCCGCGGGCGGGGTGGGGAGGGTGGTGGGCGCACGGCCGCGCGGCGGCACCACGGGGCGACCTTCGGCATCGCGAAGGTAGAGCGAGAGCTCCACCGCAGCCGTGTCGAGCTTGCGCCGGGCGGACACACCATCGAGCCGACGGTCGGCGATGCTCCGCTCGTTGTCGATGGCCTCGAGCTCCGGGACCGCTCCGGCGTCGACCTGGCGCACGAGGCCGGCCTGGCGGGCCTCGGCCATGTGCAGCAGCTGCTCCACCACGTCGAGGCGCTGGCGGGCTCCCACCCAGCTCCAGTAGGTCTTGGCCGCTTTCAGCTGGAGCTCGAGCTGCTTGGCGTCGGCCTCGCGCTCGGCCCGGCGGACCTCGAGCTCGGCCTGGCTGCGAGTGGTGCGATTGCGATCGACCAGGCCATCGCGCCACAGCGGCACGCGAACCCCGGCCCGTAGCTCGCCACCCCGCGCCGTCTCGAGCTTGCCGTCGTAGACCGGGAATTCCCCCTGGCCCAGGCGCCAGCCCGCAAACAGCACCGTGCCCCACAGCGGGGTGGCCTGCTCGACCTTCACGTCGACCCACGCGTTCTCGTAGTAGCCCACGGGCTGCACGGTGCCGCGGGCCACGAGCTTGGGATCGAAGGCACCGCGGGCCGACAGCCGCTTGCCCCGGGCCGCCTCGATCTTCTGCTCGGTCCCCTGCAGGCCCGGATGCTGCGAGATCCGCTCGAGCACCTCGTCGAGCGTGAGCGGGGGCTCGGAGGCCCGGGCGATCCGAGCCAGCCCCAGTACCAGCGCCAGCACCGGCATCAGCACCGGCTGCCACCACCATGTCGGGGTGCGGATCACGTGCCCTTGCCCTCTTCGCCGCGGGCGGTCGGGTCGGCCCCTTCGAGCAAGGCCGGCGGGAAGCCATTGAGCTGGCGCCAGATCTCGAAGCCCAGCGGAACCTGGTTGAGCAGCACCCAGCCGTGCACGCGCTGGCCCTGACGCAGGTACCGCCCCTCGGGCCAGGACGCGGGATCATCGGGCACCACCACCACGCGGGTCTTGCCGCGCTCGTCGGCGGCCGCGTCGACGAACGCCACCTCGGCGCCGAACGTGCCCACCGCCACCGAGGGCCATCCCACGAACTGGATCGCAGGCCAGCCCTCGAACTGGAGCCGAACGTGCCGACCCGGGGAGACCAGCGGGGCATCGTTGCCGTCCATCCACAGCTCGACGGCACGCGCCTTGGTGTCGGGCACCAGCACCGCCAGCGGATCGCCGGCCTGGACCTGCTCGCCGCCCTGCTTGGCGAGCAGCCGCAGGATGCGTCCGGCGCGTGGGGCGGTGACTCGCATCGTCGCCTGGCGGGCCAGCTGGGTCTGCACCTTCAGCAGGTCCTCCTCGTGCTTGGCCAGCTCGGCGCGAAGCTTCTCGAGCTCGGTCCGCGCCTCGTCCACGCTGGCGATCTTGCTGGCCGAGGTCTGGGCGCGATCGGCCCGGGATGCTCGCAGCTCGGCCTTGGCGGCGCTGCGCTTGGCCTGCTTCTCCTCGACCTCGGCCTGGGCCGTGTCGTGCCCCATCTGCGCCAGCTCGAGGTCGCGACGCGAGGCCAGCCCCTCGGCGTGGAGCGCTGCGATGCGGTCGCGGTGGAGCGAGGCGGTGAGCGCCTTGGCGCGGGCCGCTTCGACCTCTTGCTCGGCCGCCCGCAGCTGGTCATCGGTCGAGGCGACCTTGGCGTCGGCCGACTGCACGGCCGACTCGCGCACCGCCTCGAGCGCCTCGATCTGCGTCTCCATCACGCGCAGCGCGGTTGCGGTGGCCCCGGCGCGCGTGGTGATCGCATCGCGCTGCTGCTCGAGGCGATGCATCAGCTCGGGGTCGTTGTCGGACACCACGGCCACCAGCTGACCGGCCTGCACCGCGTCGCCCTCCTGCACCGCCCACTCCATCACGCGGCCGGCGATCGGCGACTCGAGCTGTTGCTGGCGCTCGAGCGGGGCATAGGCGATGACGCGCCCCTCGCCGCGCACGCTCTGCTGCCAGGGCAGCAGCCACAGGCACAGCACCAGCACCACCACGCCCACCGCCACGATGCGGGCCAGCAAGCGCCCCGCTCGCGGGGTCTGGGTCAGCGAGAGCACCGGGGCCGGGCCGAGCAGCGTGGGAGCCAGCCGGGCAGGGCCCGACGAGAGCGGCGAGCGAGGCTCGGTCATGGACCGCCCTCCTCGTCTCGTGCGACCACGCGGTCGCAGCGGGCCAGCACCGCGGGGTCACGACTGCGCACGAGCACGGTGGGGCCGAGGCCCGCCGGCGACGACAACAGGTCGAGCAGTGGATCGCCCTCGCCGACGATCCCATCGAGCACGCCATCGAGCACCAGGAGCCGCGGCTGCTCGGCCAGGGCGCGCGCCACCGCGAGCCGTCGCCGCTGCGGCTCGTCGAGCGGGTGATCGCCCAGGCCCACCGGCTCCTCGAGGCCGCCGGGGAGCCGGGACACCGCCGACGCCAGCCCCACGCGGCGCAGCAGCTCCTGCGCCGCATCGAGCTCGAGGTCGGGGCGGCCCAGCCGCAGGTTGTCGAGCACCGTGCCCGGGAGCAGCTGGCCGTTGCGCACCAGGGCCACCGCACCCCGCAGCGAGTCGAGGCTCACGTGACGCAGGTCGACGCCATCGAGCTCCACGAAGCCCTGAGACAGCGGCCGCAGCCCCGCGGCCGCCTCGATGATCCGCTCCGCCGCCTCGCCCCCCACGAGGCCCACGCACTGCCCCGGCCCCAGCTCGAGCGTCTCGCGATCCGTGGCCCCCTCGACGACCCGCAGCCGCGCGGGCCCTTCCCCTCGCAGCGGCTCGCCATCGATGCGCTCGAGCGGCAGATCGACCAGCGCGCCCAGCTTGGTGGCCGCGGCCACCAGATCGTAGACCTTCTCGAGCGACTTGCCGATCTTGCCGAAGGCCATCCCGAGGGCCGACACCACCAGCTCCGCCGCCACCAGCTCGCCCAGCGTGAGCTGGCCGCCGAGCACCAGCGCACCACCGAGCCCCAGCAGCGCCGTGCTGGCGATCACCTGGATCGCCAGTCCGCCGACCGTCTGCGCCAGCAAGCGCCGAAAGTGCCGACGGCGCGCGTCGAGGTAGCGGTGCGCGAGGTCGTCCGCGCGCTGGGCCGCGAGCGCGGGGCCGTGGCCGGTCTTGAACAGCAGGGGCCGCCCGGCCAGCGTCTCCACCCACGCCGCGGCCTCGTACTTGGCCGTCGACTCCGCGATCGCGCTGCGCACCGCACCGCGCCCGAGCACCGCGATCACCACCACCAGCACCACCGCCAGCAGCAGGTCGAACGCCAGCAGCAGCGGGTGATAGAAGGCCAGCAGCGCGAAGCCGATCACCGTCTGGAGCAGCACCCCCAGCCCGTCGACCAGCAGGGTGGCCACCGCCTTCTGCACCGTGACCACGTCGAAGAAGCGGTTGGCCAGCTCGCGGCCGTCGCGGTGGGTCCAGGCCGAAGGCTCCACCGCGGGCAGCCGCCGCGCGAGATCGGTGAGCACCCGAACGAACAGCCGCTGCTGCACCACCTCGACCACCACCGCCTGGAACGCGCGCAGGAACGCCGAGAACCCCAGGCCCACCGCCAGCAGCAGGGTGAGCACCACCACCGGCTGCAGCGTGGTGCCGAACGCCACGTTGTTGACCAGGGCCTGGACCGCGGCCGGCGTGGCCAAGGTGAGCGCACCGATGGCCAGCGCATAGACCAGCACGACCCCGATGTCGTTGCGGTCGAGCGCGAGCAGGGCCCGCGTGCGGGCCCACGGCGAGCGAGGGCCCCGCTCGGGGGTGACCCGCAGCGACTCCAGCGGCAGCGCGGGCTCGAGCTCGAGCCAGGTCACCGCACCCGATCCAAAGAGGGAGCCGTAGCGAGCCTGCAGCGCTCGCGGGGACAGCCGCAGCGCTCGGGACCCGGTGTCATCGATCTCGACGAGCGCGAGACGTGCTCCGTGCTGGCCGCGGGACACGAGCAGCCGCGGAATCGGCCCCGGCAGCACGGCCATCGACGGCCCCACGCCCGGCCCGGGCTGGCGACTCCGCCGGGCCCGCACGCCGGCACGAGCCAGCACGTGGGCCAGTTGCTCGGCCAGCCGCTCCGGCGGTCGAGTCCAGGGGTTGCGGGCTCCCAGCTCTGCCGCGCTCCGGAGTTGCTCGGGGGTCGGCTCCACGCCCACGGCCTCGGCGGCCGCAGCCAGCGCGAGGCGGAGCTGGGCAGCGCTCGGCTCGAAGCGCTCCACGAGCGGCGGCGAGAGCCCAACCGGTGGGGCTCCGGTCGTCGCGTTGACCTGCATGCGTCGGGCGGGAGGTTGAGGCCAGATCCCGGGGGAGGCAAGTCGATCGCCCCAAGAATGTGTCCCAGCCGCGAATTGGCCGGGGTGCGCGCCGCCCCGTGCGCAATTCCTCAGGACGGCGTGCGATCGCGGCGCAGCATCTCCAGCCAGCGCCGTCCTTGCCCGCCGTACGTGCCCAGCAGCATCCGCAGCACGACCGCCTGGAGCCCCAGCCACAGCACGAACGCGACCCCTTCGAAGGCCAGCGCGAGGATGATGAAGTCGTAGGGCGTTCGAATGCGGATCGATCCGAAGAACACCGCCGCCACCAGTACAGCGCCCAAGAGGTGCACCGCGAGCAACGCCTGCTTGGCCGCCCGTCCCCGCACGATGAACACGACCAGCACGAGCATCATCACCACCAGGGCGGGGATGGCCACCGTGTTGCGGTGGAGGTGGGTCCACCACTTGCTGATGTCGCGCCACTGGGCGCGCCCCGAGTCGGGCCACGGGACGTTGTGGCGCCACAGGAGGGTCGCGTTGAGGATCCCGTACTCGATCTGCCCCCACACGCCCGTGCGCTCGATGCACTCGCGCACGTACTCCATGTGCTTGTCCTTGTCGCCGATGTACCCGGCGTAGACCAGCTCGTCGGCGATGGCCGGGTTCAGCTCGACCCGCGGCGGCACCCGCTGCTTCTTGGCGCGGTTCTCGTGGTTCTTGACCTGCAAGAACGACGGCGGCCGAAAGTGGACCCGCCCGTGTCCCTTGCCATCGGGCGTGGTGCGGATCTTCGAGGCGTGGCAGCGCCCGAACACCAGGTTGAACGAGCCGTTCTCCGACACCATCCCGGTGCGCCCCGTGTTGTGGTGCAGCAGCGCGCTCGACAGCGCGAGCACGATCACCACCGGGATCCCCGACGCGAGCAGGTGCGTCAGTCGGATCCTGGGCAGGGCCTTGCGCCGCACGATCCACAGCAGCCCCAGGAGCGCGGCCGAGATCATCAGCTGCGGCCGTATGGTGGTGCCGAGCGCGGCAAACACCCCCATCAGCGCGGCGTCGAGGTAGGAGCCGCGATCGGCCATCCGCAGCGAGCACAGCACCGCGCCCATCAAGAAGAACGCGAACGGGACCTCCGAGAGGATGTAGCCACCGAGCGAGAAGTGGGGATAGTAGAGCACCCCCACCAGGCCCACCGCGGGCGCCACCCACGAAGGGAACGCGCTCGCTCGCCGCGTGGCCGCGTAGGCGAACGCGACCGTCAGCGCGCCGAACATCGCGTACACGATCCCGATGGCCGTGTAGTTGTCCTTGCCCCACAGCCACTTGGCTCCGGCCACGATCCAGTGCGTGCCGTAGGGGAAGAAGCTGCTGTACTCGTGGGGCGACAGGCCCTGCGCGAGCATGCGATCGGCTCGCGTCACGTACCCGTTCATGTCCGAGTACACATAGTCCCCGACGGGATGCACCACGAGGTTCCAGTGCAGACGGACCACGAGCGCGGCGAGGAACAGACCCCAGAGCCAGCGCTCCCGCACGAGCCACCGGGCGCCCGCGCCAACGATCGCGCTCCACGTCATGCGACCGCCCTCGGCGCGGCGCCCTCGTGGCCCGATGGGGTCGGGGTCCCGCGAGAGGGGCTCACCGGAGGCGGGCAGGGGCTCTTGGGTGGGTGCGTCCACGACGTCGACCGGTGGCCGCATTGGTAGCCGCTTGTCGGAGCGCCCGCCAGAGGGCGGTTTCGGCCAGCGTGGGGCGGGCGTGGGCCAGCGTGGGGCCAGCGTGTGCCATGCCCGTGGTAGCGCGAAGCCAACGTTCGCCCGCGAAACGCGCTGGTCGCGTTGACGCCCGATCGGAGCGCCTGGTATCCCCGCCATCATGCCCTCCGTCGTGTCTCGCTCCCTTCGTGTGCTTCCCGCGTGGCTGCTGGCACTGTGTGCCACCGCGGGCTGTCGGCTCGAGAAGAGCACGCCCCCGCTCGATGCCGAGCCGACCTCGCCGCCCAAGGCCACGCCGGCGACCGAGACCGCGCCCGATCGCGACGCGGTGCTGGCGGCCTCCGATCTGCCCGAGCCGCTGTCGACCCCCCTGGCCGACGATCCGATGGGGGTGACCATCCATCGGCTGTCCAACGGGATGACGGTCTACATCAGCACCGATCGGCAGAAGCCGCGCTTCTCGGCCTGGATCGGGGTGCGGGCGGGCAGCCGCATGGACCCCGCCGATTCCACCGGGCTCGCCCACTACCTCGAGCACATGCTGTTCAAGGGGACCGACGAGTACGGCACCCTCGACGCCAAGAAGGAGGCGCCGCACGTCGAGCGGGTGCGGCAGCTCTACGTCGAGCTGCGCAAGGCCGACAGCGACGCGGCGCGGGCCAAGATCCTGGCCGAGATCGACCGGGAGACCCAGGCGATGTCCAAGTATGCGGTGCCCAACGAGCACAGCCGCATGTACGGGGCGATGGGCGTCGAGGGCATCAACGCGTTCACCAGCTTCGAGCAGACCGTCTACATCGGCGACGTGCCCTCCAATCGGCTGGAGGCCTGGGCCACCGTGGAGGGCGAGCGCTTCTCCGACCCCGTGTTCCGGCTGTTCTATCCCGAGCTCGAGGCGGTCTACGAGGAGAAGAACCTCTCCATCGACAACCCGTTTCGGCAGGTGAGCGAGGCGATGTACGCCGCGCTCTACCCCAAGCACCCCTACGGCACGCAGACCACCATCGGCGCGGTCGAGCACCTCAAGAACCCCGCCTACCAGGACATGGCGGACTACTTCGCGCGCTGGTACGTGCCCAACAACATGGCGATCGCGCTCGCGGGCGACATCGATGCCAAGACCGCGCTGCCCGTGCTCGAGGCCACGCTGGGTCGGCTGAAGGCCCAGCCGCTCGAGGCGGTCCCCCCCGGCGAGCTGCCGCCGCTGTCCGGCCGAGTCTTCCGCGAGGTCGAGGCCGATGGCGAGGAGGGGGTGACCCTGGCCTGGCACGCGCCCCCGTCCGGGCACCCCGACAACGTGGTGCTCTCGGTGATGGACCGCGTGCTCGACGACGCCAAGGTCGGCCTGCTCAACGTGCACCTCGAGCTGACCCAGAAGGTGCCCTCGGCGGGCTCCTACATGTCGACCCTGCGCGAGGCCGGCAGCTTCGTGGTGCGGGCCGACGCCCGCGCCGGGCAGACCCCCGAGGAGCTCGAGGGCATGCTGCTGTCGGTGATCGACAAGCTCAAGCGCGGCGAGATCACCGAGGAGGACGTGACCGCGGCCAAGCTCCAGGAGCAGGTGCGGATCAAGCGGCGCCTCGAGTTCCCCTGGTCGCGCACCAGCCGGATGATGGACGCGTTCATCGAGCACCGCGACTGGAAGGACGTCGTCGACGAAGACCGGCGCTTCCAGCAGGTGACGCGCGCCGACGTGATCCGCGTGGCCAAGAAGTACCTCGGCGGCGACTACGTGGTGGTGGCCAAGCGCAAGGGCAAGCCCGAGATCCCCAAGCTCGACAAGCCCACCATCACCCCCGTCGAGATCGACCCCAGCCGCAAGAGCCCGTTTGCCAAGAAGATCGAGGCCATGCCCGCCACGGAGCTCCAGCCCGAGTGGGTCGAGGAGGGCAAGCACTACACCCGTCGTCGCCTGGCCGCGGGTGACCTCATCGCGGCCAAGAACGATCGCAACGATCTGTTCTCGCTGACCTACACGCAGGAGCGTGGCTATCGCAAGGCGCCCTACCTCTGCTACGCGCTCAAGCTGCTCGAGCTCTCCGGCGCGGGCAAGGACGACGCCGAGACCGTGCAAAAGCAGCTCTACGCGCTGGGGACCTCGATCTCCACCAGCTGCAACGCCGAGACCAGCTCGATCACCGTCGAGGGACTCGACGCACAGCTCGAGGCGAGCCTGGCCATCCTCGATCGCTGGCTCGCCAGCCCCAACTTCGACGCGCAGGTGCAGGCGCGGCTCTACGACAACACCGTGAGCGAGCGCCGTGACGGCATGGAGAAGGACTGGGTGCTCACCTCGGCGCTCTACGACTTCGCCAACTACGGCAGCCGCAGCTCGTGGCGGCGGCACCCCAGCAACAAGAAGCTGCAGTCGGCCAAGCCCGCGGTGCTGCGCAAGGCCATCGCCTCCTTCCTCGACCACGAGCACCGCACGCTCTACTTCGGCCCGCGCGACGCCGACGCGGTGGCCAAGGTCGTGCCCCGCGGCAGCAAGCACCGCAAGGTGGGCCCGGTCGACGTGCGCAAGTACGAGCGCGTGGGCAAGCCCACGATCTACTTCCTGCACAAGGACGGGGCCAAGGCCAACGTACGCTTCACGCTCCCGCGCGATCCGCTGGCGCGGCAGCAGCGGCCCACCGCGGAGCTCCTGTCCGAGTACCTCAGCGGCAACATGAGCGCGCTGGTGTTCCAGGAGATCCGCGAGTCGCGAGGCCTGGCCTACAGCGCCTACTCGAGCTACTCGGTGGGGCGGCACCCCACCGACGAGTCGAGCCTCACCGGCTTCATGAGCACCCAGGCCGACAAGACGCCGGAGGCCGTGCGCACGTTCCTGGGGCTGTTGCGCACCAACGACATCCAGCCCGAGCGCCTCGCCACCGCCAAGGCCAGCCTCGATCAGGAGTACCGCGCCACCCGGATCGATCCGCGCTGGATCAACCGCTGGGTGATGAGCTGGGACGAGCTGGGGGAGAAGGAGGATCCGCGCCCCTGGGAGTGGAAGACCATCGACGGGCTGAAGGTCACCGACGTGGCCGACTTCGCCAAGCCCTTCGTGGGAGCGCCGGTGGTGATCGTGATCGTGGGTGATCGCGATCGCGTGGGGCTCGAAGAGCTCGAGCAGATCGGGCCCGTGCGCGAGGTCGAGGCCGGCGACCTGTTCAGCTATGGCGTGTTTCCGCCCGAGCCCAACAAGGACGCCGCCACCCCGAGCGAGATCAAGTCCAAGGGCACCCCGAGCAAGGCGCTGGCCAAGCCCGAGAAGAAGGCGCCGGCCAAGCCCGAGAAGAAGGCGCCGGCCAAGCCCGAGAAGAAGGCGCTGGCCAAGCCGGCCGAGGCTCCGCAGTGATGCGAAGGTACGCGGCGGGGTTGCTGCTCGTGGTGGGGCTCGGTTGTCCCGCCGGAGACGATGCGGACGCGCAGGGCAGCGGCCCGGGGTCGAGCGGGAGCGACGGCACCGCCAACCCTACGGGGGAAGGCACGGGCACCGGCAGCGAGACCGGCGTGGTCGACACGGGGGGCTCCACGATGGAGGCCGACGACGTGCCCGACTGCCCCATGCAGACCTACTATCCCGATGTCGACATGGACGGGTATGGGGCAGAGGCCTATCCGGTCGATGCGTGCCTGCAGCCGCCCGCTCACATCCCCACCGGGGGCGACTGCGACGACGGCAATCCCGACGTGCACCCGGGCGTCGAGGAGCTGTGCGACGGGGTCGACAACGACTGCAATGGTCTGGTCGACGAGGCCTCGCCCAGCAACGGCAGCTGCCAGGGCTGCGGGCTGGGGATGCTGGGGGATCACGCGTACTACTACTGCCCGGGCCCGCTCTCCTGGGCCGAGGCGCGTGGGTTCTGCATGGGGTTTGGTGCCGATCTGGTGGTGATCGAGGATCAGGCCGAGCAGGACTTCCTGCTCGGGCAGCCGGTGGCTGCCGCACCCAACTACATCGGGCTGTCCGACGAGGCGGTCGAGGGCACGTTCGCTTGGGTCGACGGCACCGCGCCCGGGTTCACCGC
Organism: Paraliomyxa miuraensis; assembly: GCF_026337845.1. GTDB lineage: Bacteria > Myxococcota_A > Polyangia > Nannocystales > Nannocystaceae > Paraliomyxa > Paraliomyxa miuraensis. Next base: position 19,381 of record NZ_JAOVZF010000123.1, read on the forward strand.
GTGGGGCATGGGCGAGCCCAACGACGCGCTCGAGGGCGAGGACTGTGCCCAGCTCGCCGTGCCCGCGGGAACATGGAACGACATCGCATGTGCCACCGCGGGAGCGTTCGTGTGCGAAGCGGCCGCGGGGTGACGGCCGGGACCGCACGAGCGATGCCCGGGCGGGCCGGGCAGCCCGAAGGTGAGAGTTAGGAATCGCATCCTCGTTGGATTCGGCGGCTTCCGGCTCCGGGTACCCCCGCTTCACGCCGTGATGCGAGACGGGTGGTATCGGGGCTCCGCTGGCCATGAAGCGGCTCGTTGGTGGGGCCGGGGCAGGACCGGGTGATCGAGGCCCGTGCATGGTGGATGATGCCGTTGGTGCCGGCCACTGCCATCGATCCTGCCCTGTACGTCACGCCACCTCGCGTCACCGTGCGATCGGGGCTCAGCTTGTCGAAGATGTTGTTGCGGGTCGTGCCCAAGGATGCGGGCCCCGGGGTGGCGGTGTCGGCCAAGGCGCTGTGGATCGCGACATGCGAGCTCGACGAGAAGTGGAAGGCGAGCAACCGGACTCGCGACGTGCGCCCGCTCGACGTCCGGCTCGAGCGATTGTGGTCGGTGGTCGAGAGCAGTCTCGCACGCTACGCGGTGCTCCGGGCGCACAAGGCCATGCGTCAGTTCGCCGGGGCACTGCACGAGGAGCTGTTCTGCGATGGCCTGGGATTCCTCGAGCTGGGCGACCTCGAGCTGCATGCCGAAAGCGCGCGGCGGATCCAGCTCATCGAAGACGACGGGTTGCTCGACGGCCTTCGCGATCTGGTGGGGCCGGAGCTCGTGGACGAGCTCCATGCGGCGCATCGGGAGTATGGCGAGGCGCTCGGGATCGCCGAGGCCAGCCCCGATTCCAGCCCCGATTCCGGCACCGAGGCCGGCGCCGAGACCAGCCCCGACGCGCTCGTGGCGGACAAGCAGCTGCTCGAGTCGCTGCGAACGGTACGGCGGGCGATCGGGTCCTATGCGCTGCAGGTGGTGGCGTTCGCGGGGGTGGATCCGAGCCACGCGGCGGCGGCGAGGCAGGCGCTCGCGCCCATCGACCAGTTTCGTGCCGCGTCCAGGCGTGCCGCGGCGCGAGGTGACGGCGACGGCGGCGATGGTGCGCTGCCCGAGAACGCACCCGATCCGGACGACGCGGTGCCGGAGCCATCGTTGGAGTAGCGGGACTCGTTGCACCCACACGAAGTGATTCGTGGTAAAGAACGATCCCAGATGCCGGACTCCGTGTTGGTGCCCGTCGGTCGTGTACCCGCATACTTCTCGACCGCATTCGGGCGCCGTCCGAAGGTGCTCGAGTTGGTGCGCGAGTTCGTGTCCGACTTTCACGACGGGGTCGTGCTCGGCACCAGGTACCCTCGCCGCCGGTCCTCGCCGCGCGGCAGCGAGCTGTCGATGGCGGCCTACGAGCTGATGGAGAACGCCATGGTCTATGGGGGGCCGGACGGGGAGTCGAGCTTCTCGATCGCGATCGACCCGGACCCCGAGGATCCCGCCAATGGCTACCTGGTGCGCATCAAGACGCGCAACCGAGCCGATCCGTACCAGCAACAGACCGTATGCCAACGATTGCATGCGCTGTCGGAGGCCGAGGATCCGCTCGCCTATTATGTTGGGCTCATGGCGGCCACGGCCCGGCGTCCCGAGGGATCGGGCCTCGGGCTGGCGCGCGTACGCGTGGAAGCGGGGATGGACCTGAGCTGTGTCGTCGATGGAGACCAGCTCGAGGTCGTTGCGCAGATGCGAATCCCCCACGAGCCGGGAGGTCCAGGATGAGCGATTCCACCGCGTCCATCCGAACCGTCACCGCGGGGAGCCTCACGGCCGAGGGGGCGGCCCGGGGCGACGTCATCGAGGTGCGGCTGCGGGGCTCGGCCGAGCTCGGCTCCAAGGATCTGCTCGACGAGTTCCTCGCCAGCGTGTTCGCGGCCAGCCATGACCGCCGCGAGGTCGTCGTCGACCTCAGCGAACTCGAGTACATGAATTCCTCGGCGCTCAAGAGCCTGGTGACCTGGATCGTCCGCGTGCGGGACCTGCCGGAGTCCCGAAGGCACAAGATTCGCTTCCTCTCGAACCCCGAGCTCCACTGGCAGCAGCGCAGCCTGCACTCGCTGGTGAGCATGTGGAGCGACGTGATCGAGGTCGAGGAGTGGAGTGGAGCGAGCTCATGAGCAAGCGCGTCGCCTTGCTCGGAGGGGTCGTCCTGGCCGCCGCGTGCTCCGACGAGGAACTCGTCGACGGGATCTTCACCCAGCAGCAGTGGGTCCAGATCCAGGAACTCTCGCCGTTGCCCGAGCCGCCGCTCGATCCCACCAACCGCTACCAGCGCGATCCGCTGGCCGCCGCGCTGGGCCATCGGCTGTTCTTCGAAGCCGCCTACGCCGGCCCGCTGCAGGTGGGCGACGACGGTCGCAACGGTGGGCTGGGGATGCCCGGTGACACGGGGAAGATCGCATGCGCCTCGTGCCACGAGGGTCCCTGGCTCATCGATCTGCGCACCAACCCCAACAACGTGTCGCTCGGGGCCAACATCATCCCGCGCAACGCCGCCTCGATGGTCAACGTGGCGTACTACTCGCCATGGATCGAGAACGATGGGTTGCTCGACTCGCTGTGGTCCGAGGCGATGGTCGACGTCGAGTTCGACCTGGGCTTCAATTCCAGCCGCCTCCGCCTGGCCCACGTGATCTACGAGCGGCACCGCGAGGGCTACGAGGCGGCCTTCGGCTCGCTCGATCCGGCGCTCGATCCCACCCACGCCGAGGCCGCCCGCTTCCCCGCCGACGCGCGCCCCGGGTCACCCGAGTGGGACGCGATGACCCCCGAGGATCAGGATCACGTCACCGAGATCTTCGTGAATTTCGGCAAGGCGCTCCACGCATACCTCGATCGGCTCGTCAGTCGGGACGCTCCCTTCGATCGCTACGTGGCCGGGGAGACCGACGCGATGAGCCCGGCGGCCAAGCGCGGCCTGCAGTTGTTCGTGGGCAAGGCCGCCTGCGTCGAGTGCCACGCCACGCCGCACTTCAGCGACGACGACTTCCACAACACCGGGCTCGCGGCGACCGGGCCCTTCATCTCCACCGAGGAGCAGGGTCGCTACGATCGCATCGACTTCCTGCTCGCTCACGAGTTCAACTCGAGCAGCCGGTGGAGCGACGATCGCAGCACCGGCCGGCTCGACGGCGTGGTCAAGGACGAGGCGCTCATCGGCACCTGGCGCACCAAGGGGCTGCGGCACGTGGCCGAGACCGCGCCCTACATGCACTCGGGGCAGTTCGCCACCCTCGAGGAGGTCGTCGAGTTCTACGACCAGGGCGGCCACGACGAGGGCTTCCATGGCACCAAGGACGAGATCATCCAGCCGCTCAACCTCACCACCGACGAGAAGGCCGACCTCGTCGAGTTCCTCGCGTCGCTGACCGGCCGGGAGCTCCCGCCGGAGCTCCTGCGCGAGCCGAGCGACTAGCCCGACGGGCCCATGACACCGATCCGCAGCGAAGCGCCGCCGCGAACGAGGCGCCGATGATCTCACCGTGGCTGGTCGCCGTGGCCGCCTCGTGCGGTCCAGCCGCAGACGAAGCGGAGGCGCACGGGGACCAGGCCCCGGAGTCCGAGCCGTCGCAGACCGAGGGCCAGCACGCCGAGCCCGATCCCGCTCCGTCGCCCGCGCCATCCCAGGTCCAGCTCGATCGAATCGAGGTGAGGCTGGGCGCGCTCGCCGCCGACAACGAGCGGCTGCGCCAGGACAACGAGCGATTGCGCCAGGACAACGAGCGACTGCGCGCGGAGGGCGAGCGGATCGACCAGCGCGTGGAGTCGCTCGAGCACCAGCAGCGAGCGTCGCAGCAGAGGCTCGATGGGATGCTGCCGCTGACGGGGCGGCTGGGCGGCTACCTCGACGTGGGGGCGTTCTGGGCCGCGGGGAACGGCTCGGGCGTTCGCCCCGACACCGGCCACGTCGTGTTCCCGCAGTACGACGGCGTGCTGCCCGACTCGTGGGTGTTGATGGGGGATCCGCTCTCGACGCAGGTGAACGCGCGGGGCGACCCCGCCGACACCGGCGACTCGCTGGCGGTGGTGTTCGATCCGATCGACTCTGGGGGCAAGTCTTCGTTCATCGCCAACGCCCTCAACCTCGACGTGACGACCGGGGTCGGCGATCATCTGTTCATCGAGGGCCTGGTGGATCTCATCCCGCGCAGCCGCGACGTGTCGAACCAGGACGGCGTGTTCCTGGGCGACTACGTCGACGTCAAGCTCGCGTATCTCGACTACCTGGTGCCGACCAAGCGCTTCGAGCTCGATCTCTACGCCGGCAAGATCGATCCGGTGTTCGGCTACGAGTATCGGGTCCAGGAGTCGCCCGATCGGATCTCGGTCACCCCCTCGCTCGCATGTCGCTACACGTGCGGGCGCCCGCTCGGGGTCAAGGCGCGCGCCAAGTTCTTGGCCAGCCGGGCGCTCGTGCTCGCCACGTCGGTGACCAACGGCAGCAGCTTTCGGGAGGGCTTTGGGTTCTCCAACGAGACCGACACCAACCACTTCAAGACCGTCGCGGGTCGCCTGTCGTATCGCTTCGACGTGGGGGCGGGTCTGGAGCTCGGGGCCTCGGGGCAGATCGGCGCCCAGGACCTGCAGCCGGACGACGGTGTGTACCAGTGGCAGTATGGCTTCGATCTCCACCTCGACGTGCGTGGCGTGGATCTGGCGGCGGAGCTCGTGATCGGGCGGGCCGACGGCGCGACCGCGCCCGGGGAGGTCGAGTGCGGCTCGGCCCCGTGCCTCGACTTCAAGACCGCCTATGGCCTGCTCGGCTATCGCGCGCTCAATTGGCTCATGCCGTACGTTCGCGTCGACTGGCGCGATGCGCTGCATCGTCACGGCGCCGGCTTCGTATACGTGTCCGAGCTCGTGCGGGTGACGCCCGGCGTTCGCTTCGAGCTGGGGACGCACGTGGCGATCAAGGCCGAGTACACCGTCAACCGCGAGCTCGGTCCCATTCCGCAGTTCGACAACGACGTGCTGAGCACCTCCGTGGTGGCCCAGTTCTGAGGAGGAGCCTTTCATGCCCCCCACGACCGGTAGTCAGCCAACGAGCCAACGAGCTGCCCCCCACGGGGGGGCCATGCCCCCCACGACCGGTAGTCAGCCAACGAGCCAACGAGCTGCCCCCCACGGGGGGGCCATGCCCCCCACGGCCGGCAGTCGCCACCCCCCCTCGACCAGAGTCCTGCGCTCGACGCTGGCCACCATGGCGCTCCTGGGGGTCGTGCTGGTGCCGGACACCCTCGTGGCCGTGGCGCCTGGCTCCGTGAGCGGGCACGTCACGATCAAGCGTGGCCGACGCGACAAGAAGGACCGCTCCAACGTGCTCATCCTCGTGCGGGGCGTGCCCGATTCCCGGCCCGAGCCCCTCGCAGAGCCGACGGTCGTCGACCAGACCGACAAGACGTTCAACCCGCGGCTCACGGTGGTCCCCGTGGGGAGCACCGTGGACTTTCCCAACAACGACCGGGTGTTCCACAACGTCTTCTCGGTCTCCCGGCCGGCCACGTTCGACCTGGGCCTCTACAAGTCCGGTACGAGCAAGTCGGTCACGTTCGAGCAGCCCGGGGTCGTCGACGTCTATTGCAACATCCACCCCGAGATGGCGGCCAAGGTGGTCGTGGTCGACACCGAGCACTACGTGGTCACGGGTCCCGATGGTGCGTTCACGCTCGACGGGATCCCGCCGGGCACGTATACGCTCGTGGCGTGGCAGGCCCATGGGGAGCGCTATGAGGGATGGGTGGAGGTGGGGGCCGGGAAGACGACGACCCTCGACATCGAGCTGCGCGAGGAGCGATGGCCGCACGATCGTCATACCCGCAAGGACGGAACCCCCTACGGTCGCTACAAGTAGCCGCCGGGGTCGCCGTGCTCGCGGTCGGCTGCGGTGACGGCTCCCCCCCGGACACCGAGGGGGCGCCGATTGGCCGACGGCCGACCGGGGTGTCCGTGCCCGCCGAGGTGACCAAGGGGGCCCATCCCGCGCGCCGCTGCGGGGAGTGCCATGCCGCGATCCACCAGACTTGGGCTGCGTCCGCCCACGCCAACGCGGATCGCTCGCCGATCTACCGCGCCATGCGTCGGGCCTCGGGTCGCGACGACTGCGACCGGTGCCACGCGCCGTTGCGTGCGTGGGTGCCCGGCGACGAGCGCCTGGCCGCAGAAGGCGTCACCTGCGACGTGTGTCACACGCTGCGCGACGTCAGACCCGATCGCCACGATGCTGCTCTCGAGCTCGACCTCACGAGCGCGGTGCGGTACGGGCCACGATGCGACGCGGAGGATCACTACTTCCATCGCATGGGCTGCTCCCCCCTGTTCTCGCGCTCGGAGCTGTGCGGGGGCTGCCACCAACGCAACGCGCACACCTCCGAAGCGGTCGAGTTCGGGCACGACGGTCCTGCGGCCGTCGCGGACGTGACCTGCCAGAGCTGTCACATGCCCGGGGTCCTGGGCGAGGTCGCGGTGGGCTGGTCGGCGGGAACGACCGTGTCCGATCACGGCATGTACGGGCCCGGTGACGAGCTGCGCGCGCGGGCGATCGAGCTGCGGCTTCGGGTCGTGCCCGAGGATCGCCGGCTTCGGGTCGAGCTCGAGGTCACCAACGCGGATGCGGGCCACTCGCTCCCCAGCGGATTGCCGGGGCGCCGGATCGTCGTGCGCGTCGCCGGGATCGGGGCCGACGGGGCAGCGATCGCCGGCGACGAGTGGATCTATGCGAAGATCCTGGTCGACGGCAGCGGGGTCGAGGTCCCGTTCCATGTCGCGCAGCGCGTGCAGTCCGACACCTGCCTCGCTCCCGGCGAGGTTCGCCACGAGCGCTCGTGGCTGCCGCGCGATGGTGTCGTGGAGGTGCGGGCCGAGGTGCTCGAGCATGCGCTCTCGGCTACGATCGCAAAGGCCGTCGGGGTGAGCATGCCCGAGCCGGTCCAGCTGACGAGCGCCCGCGCCGAGGTTCCCCCACCATGAGGTTTGCGACCACGATCCTCGCGGGTTCCCTGGTGGTGATCATCGGGATCATCGGTGTCACGTCGCTGGTCTCCGCGCGCATCGTCGAAGACGACGCCCAGGTGGCCCTCGACAAGGAGCTCCGCCGCGGGGCCCTGGTGCTCGAGGAGCTGTTCGCCCAGCGGCAGGCGCTGCTGGCCGCCAACGCCCAGGTCGTGGCCGAGGAGCCCCGGCTCAAGGCGGTGGTCGCCACCGAGGACATCGACCACGCCACCGTGTACGACGTGTGCAGCGAGCTGCGGCGAGCCGTGGGCAGCGATCTGTTCCTGCTCACCGACGACCGGGGAACGCTCGTGGCGGACGTGGCGGACGCCGACGCCAGGGGCGGGCACCTGCGGGACGAGCCGCTCGTGGTCGATGCGCTCGCACGTGGGACCGGCGAGGGGATCTGGCTCGCCGACGATCGGGCCTACCAGATGGCCTCGCGGCGGCTCGCATTCGGCGAGATGGTGGTCGGGGTGCTCGTGGTGGGTTGGGAGCTCGGCGACGAGCTGGCCGACGCGGGGGCCCGCCAGGCGGGCGGAGACGTGGTCGTGCTGGTGGACGACCGCCCCGTGGCCTCGTCGCTGCCTTCGGGCACGATGCGGGGGGAGCTGCCCGCGGACACGGACGAGGACGGCACGTTTGCGACGATTGCGGTCGAGGATGCCCCCCATCGCGTGCTCATGGGTCCGCTCTCGGGAGACGACCGGGTACGCGTGCTCGTGTTGCGCTCGCTCGACGAGGCGCTCGCGACCAGCCGGAGGCTGGTGCGCCAGATCTACGGCATTGGGGGGGGCGCCGTACTGGTTGCGATCCTGCTGGCGCTGTGGCTCGCGCGGCGGCTGACCCGACCGCTGCGTGGCCTGCTCGACTTCACCCAGGAGATCGCCGCGGGTCGCCTGCAGGGGCGCCCCAGCCCGCGCGGCATCCACGAGCTCGAGGTCCTCGGCGAGGCGATGAACCACATGGCCGCGCAGCTGCTCGCGTCACGCGAGCAGCTCGCCGCCACCGAGCGGATCGAGCGCGAGATGGAGATCGCCCAGCGGATCCAGACGTCGATCCTCCCCGTCAGCCCGTCGCTGCCGGGCTACTCGCTCGCCGCGTCGATGGAGACGGCCAGCGAGGTCGGAGGCGACTACTACGACGTGATCCCGAGCTCGGCCGGGGGCTGGATCGGGATCGGCGACGTCGCGGGCCACGGGCTCCCGGCGGGGCTGGTGATGTTGATGACCCAGAGCGCGGCCAGCGTGCTGGTACACACCATGCCCGACGAGGCTCCCTCGGTGCTCGTTGCTCGGGTCAACGAGCACCTGTTCGACAACGTCCGCATCCGGCTGGCCCAGGACGACTTCGTGACCTTCACGCTGCTGCGCTGCTCGGGCGACGGCGAGGTCGTGTATGCCGGCGCGCACGAGGACATCGTGATCTGGCGCGAGGCCACCGGCCAGTGCGAGTGTGTGCGCACCGAGGGGCCATGGCTGGGCGTGCTGCCCGACGTGTCGGGCATGACCTCGGACCAGACCTGTCGGCTCGAGCGCGGTGATCTGATGGTGCTCTACACCGATGGGATCACCGAGGCGATGAACGAGGCCCGCGAGCAATTCGGCATGGAGCGCCTGTGCGAGGTCATACGCGCGAATGCGCGGAAGCCCGTCGGGGAGATCGTGCAGTGCGTGTGCGAGCGGGTGAGCCAGTGGTGCAGCCAACGGGTCGATGACATGACGGTGCTGGTGATCCGCTACGATGGGCTCGCGGCCATGGATTCGACCCGCTGATGGGGATCACGGGTTGTGCGACACCGTCGCGGGGAACTGGAGGAGCTGCGCGCGGACCTCGTCGGGCTGGCCGACGGGCGTGAACTCGACCGGATGCTGAAGCTGGTAGACGGCGCCTTGTGGCGGGAACACGGTGAGCCTGTCATTCAACTGCGTGAACAGGTTCTTGCCTGCCAGGACCAGGGGCGGGCCACCCCCCGGCGGCTTCTCGATGGTGAGCTTGATGCTCACTTGCAGGGTGTTGCTGAAGGTCGGCGGTAACTGTCTGACGACCTGCAGCGGGCTGAGCGGGTCCGCAGCATCCTCATCCTGGGAGATGGTGACCCTGCCGAACATCTCGCTATCGGCATCGAACTCCATGTGGAGGAACTTCAACCAGACGCCGCCGAGCCCGCCTTCGAAATTCTTCTCGACCCTCACCTTCCATCCGCCCTTGAAGTCGAGCGTGACGACCCCGAGGGGTTCGATCTTGAGGGGCACGTTGACGGCGTAGCTACTGCACGGAATTTCCAGACCGATGGGCGGGATCAAACCCAAGAGCATCACATCGAAGGAGACAACAGCAGGCCCCCTGCGTCAAGGCCCTGCGGCGAGTGCATCGGTGTCAATCGAGCACCGATCGATGTTCGGGGTAGGGCACGGTAGGCGGGCATGCTGACGGCTATCCTTGGGCATGGCCGATCTCCATGATCGATTCGCTGCCTTCTTTCCCATCGCGTCCGAGGTCGCGGAGCTTCACGTGGTGGCGGGTGGGGATCCGGGTGGGGATTCGGAGCAGGCGTGGATCACCGTGCGCTTGATCGTGTGGGACGTGGACGGGGAGCAGCGAACGATCCGCGACATCAAGGAGCAGCAGCTCCGCGGCGGGCCTGTGTGGCTGTACGAGGATGAAGCGCGGGTGACGGAGATGCTGCACGCGCAGCAGGAGGTACTCGGGGAGGTGCTCGCGGATCCTCGGACGCCGATCGATGGGCTGATGCCCTGCGATCTGCTGTGGCTGGACGTGATGAAGCTGAAGACGGCGCGGGGGCGGGAGCAGTTCGCGAAGGCGCTGCGGGCGAAGTCGCGGCTGGGGCGGTAGGGAATCCTCGAACTTCGGGCGCAATCCATCGGCTTCGCTTGTGCCAATGGGACCAGGATGGCCTAGCCAGGGCTTCCGATCTTCAGCGTGCTTTCCTCGCACTTGGATTCTCCTGGCGAGACAGGTCGGGCTGGCGCTCTCGACATGCTGACCGGCGTGGGCAAGACCTATCGCCCTCCACGCCTGCGACGAGTTCATGCTCGACCGGCCCAGCCTCGACCTCGCCTCGGGAGCAAGTCACGGGACAAGCGTGGGACGGTACACCGAGGAATCAAGACCAAGGGCCTGCAATCCAAAACGAAGGCATGCGCCAATCTGGACTGAATCGTTCAGATGACCGGCCTTGACGGATTTGCCAGCCGGGCTTTCGTACCGATGCTGCGAGATCGGATCAGAGCTGGTTCGAGAAGGAAGAACGCCATGACGCGAATCAGTCACAAGTGGATCCACATTGCTGCAGCTCTCCTGGGTCTGGCCATGGCCTGCACCGCGGAGGTCTCGGAGTCCGACATCCAAAGCATGGAATGGGAAGAGGAGAGCTTCGATGCCCATGCCTCGGCCCTAGTCATCAAAGGAGGCGAAGACGAGAACGGTTTCGACGCCCGACTACGCGAGCACGCGTGGGGGGCTGTCGAGGTCGACGGGGACTTGAGCATTCGCGATGGGGATCATGCCGGCTGGGAGGACGTTCTGGCCGAGAAGCTCGGTGGCACGATCGACGAGGACGGAGCCTTCCGCGTGGGGCGCGAGCTCGGCGAGCCGACCTCGCTGCGGGTTCAAGGGCGGCTTGAGCTGGGCGACGGGACCTTCCTTCGCGCGCCGGGTCCGCTGTTCTTGGAGGCCGACGAAATCGTCATAGCGGACGACGCCATCGTCGAGAGCAATGGTCCGCTCTTCATTCGTGCACGCGTTCTGGAGGGCAACGGCACGATGCGTTCGCTTCCCACCGCAGGTCCGCTCGAGGTCATCGGTGGTCTGGCTGCTGCATCGGATGACCCCCTGGCCCTGTGCCCGGCGGATATGCAAGTTGCGGTGTCCGTCGATGACCTTGCGTACGACGATCCCATGGACGAGCCGGATCCTCTGATCGAGGATGGGTGTGACGTTGAGGGTGACATTGATGTCGGTGGTGGTGGTGGCGGTGGCGGTGGCGGTGGCGGTGGCGGTGGCGCTCCGCCACCTGCGCCGTCCTGCGGGACCGTCGGTGGTGCGGGGACCGGTGGGCACTGCAGCTGGGGATTCGCGCAGTCGGGGTCGAACGGCGGGGCGGGTTCTGCCGGATGCAACGGTGCAGCCGGGCCGAACGGAAACTCGATCTACGTCGACGTCTACCATCTCAACGGAGGCACGTACAATGCCAGCGGCCTTTCCGGGGGCGGTGGTGGAGTTGGTGGCGTCGGAGGAAAGGGCGGCAAGGGCAAGGACTGTACGTTCAGCTGCAAGAGCGGTCGGACTGGAGGCGCTGGAGCCAAGGGGGGCAACGGTGGAAAGGGCGGCAATGCAGGCAACATCACCGTTGCGTACTGCACGATGGGTATCAACCCGACGCTCGTGGCCAACGGCGGCTACGGTGGTGTTGGAGGCGCCGGTGGTGCCGGGGGTGCAGGCGGTGCCAGTGACGGATGTGGTGGAGGATCGGGTGGGTCCCCGGGAAGCTCTGGCGCCACTGGTGGACCAGGTTCACCGGGCTCGATCTACATCAATCAGAAATCCGGTGCTCTCTGCAACTAGGAACGCTGGACAAGATCAGTGGGCGAGGCCCGCCGCATCCTCCAGCAACCGCACCGCCTCGGCGTAGCCCTCGTACCCCTCGCCGAGGCTTGTGTCGTCCAGACCGGCGCGCCGTAGGGCGCGCCGGAAGCGTGCTTGCACCGTCATGGCCGCGTTCGAGGACGTGTTGTCGGCGAACCCCTCGACGAGCATGGCACGTTTCACATACTGCGCTGCGCCCGCGATGTCCCTTCGCGCCAGGGCGACCTCGCCCAAGCGAATCAAGGCAAGGGCAGCACAGTAGCATCGAGCTCGAGCCGAGCGGTCCAAGGACCGCAGATAGCGATCCTCGGCAGCATCGAATAGCCCACGGTCGAGGAGCTCATCGCCGATGTTCATGACCACGAGCACGGTGTATGGGTCCAGGGGCCCGAACGCCTCATCACGAAGCAAGACGGAGAAATCGTACCAATCTACGGCCTCCATCATCCTTCCTTGATCGCGCAGCACGAAGCCGAGCTCGCACACGATGCCGATCTCTGCGGTCGGCTCCTGGCCCGGGGTGTGCCCGAGGATCTCCAACGCGTGCCGATGAGCAGCCCATGCTTCTTCGAGCCGTCCTTGACGATGGAGTGCGATGCCGATTCTCGTCCAGGTGAAGGCAATGCTCGGGTGCCACGGACCGAACACGGCCTCGCGCATGGACAGCGCATGCTCGTGGAGCTCGAGTGCCATGTCTGGATCGCCTTGCTCGACCAGTGCCACACCCAGCTTCGACGAGACCTCTGCAACCGCAGGGTGCGATGAGCCCAACGCATTCTCGTAGATGTGGAGCGCCTGCTCGTAGCTCTCCTGAGCGAGCCATGGCTTCTTCTGCTTCTTTAGCAGGTCGCCCTCGGATTCGTGGGTCTTGGCGACGGCCGGGTGCTCGGAGCCTAGGGCGTCCACGTAGAGCGCTCGGGCACTACGTTGGAGATCGAGGGTTCGCCTCTGCTCGATCGGGACGGTGGATCGCATCGTGCGCACGTCCCCGTACGCGCTGGCCGCATCGGCCAGCAGCAGTCGATCGGAGCCGCGGCGATTGGCCAGGTTCCACGCATGTCGAGCCAGTCGCTCGGCCTCGTCGAGCCGTGACCGATCCCCGGCCGCCAGTCGTCCCAACCCGCTCGCAGCCCGCGCCTCGATGTTGCGGTAGTCGATGCGCTGGGCCAGATCCAAGGCACCCTCGAGGTCCTCCTCGGCTTCGGCCCTGCGAGCGAGCGCCGCGCGACACTCCCCCCGCTCCAGCAGGGCCTCGGCCATGAGCGGCTCGTACCCGAGCCGCTCGGCCTCGTCCAGCACCTCGCTCGCCTCGCGCTCGGCATCTGCGTAGGTCCCCGCCTCGCGCTGCGTCCGTGCCCGAGACAGCCGTGCCCTCGCCTCGTCCACGGCCCTGGCCAGCTCGGGATCCCTGGGCGGCGGCAGCTGGGCATGCAGGGCCTCGAGATCGTCGCAGAACGTGATCGCGGGCAGCCTCGACACCAGGCTGACGGCGTTGGCCCTCGTGTCTGCGCCGCCCCGTGCGAGCACTGCCACCGCTTCGAGCAGCGCGATCCTCCGCTTGTCGAGGCACCGCATCCGCAGCCCCATGTCCTCCTCGGTCTGTACTGCGGTTACCCGCGTGGCCTCACAGATCTCGGTGTGCTTGCTTGCCCACTGGCTCGCGTAGTCATTCAGCATCGGCTCGATCCGAATCCACGTGTCGGTTGCATGCTGCGTTCGCGTGTCGAGGATCGCCGCCCGCACGGCCGCCCGCCGCTCCTCATCCCACACGCCGCCGAGTTGGTCTGCGGCTCCGGCACACGTCTGGCGCGTCATGCCCGTAAGCACTGCGCCAGACACGGCCGCACCCACGAGGGCCGTGCCCATGCCAACGCCAAGCCATCGCCAGCGCCCCGATCGCGCCAGCACGCGCTCGAGCTCGGCGAGGAACCGCGGCATCGATTCCCACCGCTGCCCGGGGTCCACCGCCAGCCCCCGTAGCACGACCGCCCGCACCCGCGACGGCACCCTCGAGCCCTTGGGGGGCGGACGCGCCCGACCGCTCTCGATCGCCGCTTGCAGCTCCTTCTCCGATCCTCCAGCAAACGGCCGCTCGCCATGGAGCGCCTCGTAGATCGACGCGCAGAAGCTGAACTGATCCCCGGCCATCCCATCGCCGCCACGCCGTCCCAGCCGCTCGGGTGGCATGTAGGCTGCCGTCCCCATCAACGTCCCGGTTCGCGTCAGCCGAAGCTCCAGCGAGTCTCCGGCAGACCCCGACTCCACCTCGTCGACCGTCGTCTCGTCGTGCTCTCGCGCCACCAGGCCGAAGTCGAGCACGCGCACGCGCCCCTCCTCGTCGACGATGCAGTTGTCCGGCTTGAAATCCCGATGCACCAGTCCGACGGCATGGGCCGCCGCGAGTCCTCGCCCCGCTTGCAGGTAGAGCTCCACGCACGCCTTCCAGCCCGGGCGAGGCTGCTGCTCTTGCCATCGCCGCAGCGTCTGCCCCTCCACCAACTCCATCACCACTGCGGTGAGCCCCTCGGCCTCGATCACCTCGTACACCTGCACCACGTTGGGATGCGACAGCTTGGCCAACGCCTGCGCCTCGCGTCGCAGCCGCTGCCCGTGCCCGTGCGACAGATCCCTTCGCAGCAGCTTGATCGCCACTCGACGGTCGAGCTGGTCGTCGAGTGCCTCCCATACGCTGCTCATGCCCCCCTGGCCCAGCTTGCCGCGCACACGGTAGCGGCCGATGCATGGCCATCGAGGCTCGACGCCCGATCGCGCGGCGGTCGCGGCTCGCTCGAGGGCATCGAGCAGAGTGGACGAGGAGGGCTGGGTGGGGTTGGCGTCCCGCCACGCGCTCGGCACGGAGATCCCGCTGGAGCCCATGCTCGCCATGCACGGCTGCATACCCGATTCTGGGCAGCTAGGGGAATCCCTTGTTACAGCGTTCTTGCCCTTGGAACCTGCTTTGGATGATCTCCTTCGCGAAGTACACGATCACCCAATTGCCATTGTCCCGTGCTTCCGGATCGGATTGCCGTGCGCTCGATTTTCCACCACGGCTCACGCGATCCCATGAAATGATCGCCGACGATGGCTGACGATCAGGATGTCATGGACGACACCCTGCTCGCTGGGTGGCGCTCGGGTGATCGAGGTGCCGGCGAGCAGCTGTTCGAGCGCCACTACGAGCGCGTGGATCGGTTCTTCACCAACAAGGTCTCCGACCCCCAGGACCTCACCCAGCGCACGTTCCTCGCGTGCCTCGAGTCGGTCGAGCGCTACCGCGAAGGACGCAGCTTCCGCGCGTACTTGCTCGGCATCGCGTGGAACGTGCTCCGCAACCACCTCCGCCGGCTGCACGCCCGCGCAAGCCCCGTCGCGCTCGAGACCTCGTCGATCCGCGATCTGGGCCAGACCCCGAGCGAGCTGGCCGCCATCGACGAGGAGAAGCAGCGGGTGCGGCTGGCCCTGCAGCGGTTGCCCGTAGAGCAGCAGACCGCGCTCGAGCTCTACATGTGGGAGGAGCTGACGATGCGCGAGATCTCCAACGTGCTCGGCTGGCCCGAGGGCACGGTCAAGGATCGCCTGCGTCGCGCCAAGCACCGGCTCGGCGAGCTCGTCGAGGACCTGCGTCCTCCACTCACGCCGCGCTGAACGTCCTTCCGTCCGTTCCCTTCCGTGCGTCGGCGTCGTCGTCAGTACCCAGCGTCGAAGTTCTGCTGGATCTCCGTCGAGGACAGGGCGTGGTCGTACACCGCCACGAGGTGGTAGGTGCCGAGGAAGGACGGGCCGCCGCTGCCGATCGCGATCGTCGCCATGTCGTTCCAGGTCGATAGATCGTCGGCCTTGGGTCCGACTGCGACCTCGATCCCGTCGACGTACATGCGGTCCGCGTCGCCGGTGGTGTACGTGGCGACGACGTGCATCGGTGCGGTCATCACCACGTCGCTCCCCGTATACAGGTACGGGTACGCGTCGGTGTCGGTCGTGGACGTGCGGACCGCGAACGCGAGCTGCCCGGAGGGTCCATCGTCGAGGTGACCGATCCCCAGCGTGAAGTTCCGCGTCGACGGCGACGTGGCGTGGCTGAGGATCTTGGCCGGTCCACTCGACAAGGATCCTTGCACCGCGTTCGACGGGGTCACCCACGCTTCGGCGGTGAACGCCCCCGACGCGGAGCACGCGTCATGAACCTTGAGCGCCGGGCCCGAGTCGATCGCGGTGCCATCGGCCGTGACCGTCAGGCCTTCCGGGCCCCACGTCACCGAAGCATCGCCCGGGATGACGAGGTCGACGACCGGGGGCGCGCCGTGATCGAGGACGACCGTCCCCGACCCTTCGTCGAACGTGTAGAGGACGAGCAATCCGTCCGTCACGCGTGCACCTGCGCCGGTCGTGGACGCTCCGCTGGTCGACGTCAGGGCGTCCGTGGTCGACGGATCGGTCGTCGAATGGGTCGTGTCGCCCATCGGCGGGGTGTCCACGCCGGTCGAGCTGCTCGTCGACAGGGGTACGCACTGGCCCGCGAGCTCGGGTCCCGCGAGCTCGCCGTACGCGTATTCCGACGGGCACTCGTCGTTCGGGAACGCGCAGAACCCGTTCTCCTCGCAGATCCCCGCCTGATCGGCGGTGTTGCACTCGGCATCGCTGTGGCACTGGAACACGTCGGTGCTGACGCACGAACCTCCGAGCACGACGACTCCCAAGAGCCCCACATGGGCGGCGTGTCGACCCGATGCTCTCACCACCACCATCATAGCGGAACCGCACGCGATACGGTCATCGGAGATCGAGTGGCCCGGTCGAGCAACTCGACGCGATGCCGAGGCTGGTCCCGCCCGCCGCACGGCTCATGGTGGAGCAGCCGGCTCGTCCGCGTCCTTCGGGCTCACCCGCACGGACCTGAGCCCGACGCCTAGCGTTCGCAGATCCTGCCCGAGATCCAGCTCGGCGGGCGTGCGCATCGGCGTCACCCGCAAGACGAGCTCCAGCCGGCCGCTCTTGGGGATGAGGCTCCCCGGCAAGGCCCAGCGCAGCTCGTGGAAGCTGCCGTCGTCCGGCGTCCAGCGACCGATGGTGGCACCGTTGGCCAGGACCTCGAGCGTCGGCGGAGCCGGCTCCCCGGCGAGGACCAAGAGGCGGGCCTCGAGCTCGAGGCGCAGGACCTCGTCGCTCACGGGTTCGGCGAGCACGAGCGCGAGCACGGCGCTGCCCTCGTCGCTCCACACCCCCCAGTCTTCCGGCGCCGACCACCCCTGGCGAAGCTGCTCGCGCACGACCCGATTGGCGTCGAAGTGGAGCGTGTCTCCGAGCGCGTAGTACTCCGCCCCGACCTTGGCCTCGTGGATGGCGAAGGCGAGGCAACGCTGATCGCCGGAGACCCCCCGGGCCTTGCCGGACTCGCAGCCCTGGGCGGTGAAGAGGGTCACGGGCTGCCACTGGCGCCCGAGTGGCAAGCTCGCCTCGAGGGTCTGGCGCTCGCCCCCGACCTGCGCGGTCGCAACGGGCTCCGAGGCGTCGCCGACGGACAGCTCGAGGGTCCTTTGCGTCCCGAAGGCCGAGTGCACCGACAGGGCCAGCCGCCCAGACCCCCGGGCGTCGGCGCGCGCCCAGCCTCGCGCCTCGTCCGTCGTCCAGAACCCCCAGCGCTCGCGGTAGAAGATGCCCTCGTCCAGGACGAAGCGGAGGTCCGCGAGCTCGTAGGTGTACAGGGTGACGCGGTGGTGCTTGGCGTAGAGGAGGGGGCTTCGCTCGAAGCGGACCGAGCGTGAGGGCTCGAGCCCGTCGAGGGGCCAGTCGGTCACGAGCACCGAGTAGTCTCCGCGGTCGAGCGACGGTCCCCAGGCAAAGGAATCGCGCCACTGCAGGTCGGCATGCGGGGGCAGGTAGTGCTGGAAGTGTCGAAAGGACATGCCGGCGACGACCAGCACGCGCTCTCCCTCGAGCTGCTCCGCGACGAAGCGGGCGGCGTCGACGGGCGGGGGCCGGCTCCGGTCGAGCTGCCGCGCGCGTGCTTGGGCACCGGCGATGCCGAGCACGAGCATCGCGCCGCAGGCCCCGGCCATCGCGGCCCGAGCCCCCGCGCCGCGCAGGCCGGCATGGAACAGCCCGTAGGGGATGGCGAGCAGCAGGGCCACGAAGGGCGCCGCCGGGAGCAGAGCCCGGCGAAAGGCCAGCGGATGGAGCCACAAGGCCTCGGCCACGCCGAGCAGGGCAAGGACCAGCGCGCCGATGCTCCAGATCCCCACGGCCCTCGTCCATGGCGCCCGGCGGCGCGCGGCCCCCAGCACGAGCAAGAGCAGGCTCGCGGACGCGAACAGAGCGAACACGAGCTCCCACTCGAGGACCCATGACGCCAGGTACTCGCCGAGGTGATCCGCGGAGAGCTTGGCCCTCGTCGAGGGGTGCGCGCCGTATTGCTGGGCGCCGGACCGCAGGTAGCCGCCCACCCCCATCTCGAGCTCGCGCAGCGCGGGCAGCAACCATGCCCCCAGCCCGAGCGCTCCGCCGAGGCCGAGGCCGAGCCACGCCCGCGGAGCCCTGCACCAGATCGCCAGGCCGAGCAGCAAGAGCGCGAGATGAAGGCTCCACTGGGGACGGACCCCCGCCCCCCAGGCCGCGAGCCCGCCCGTGGCGACGAGCAGGAGCAGCGCACGTGGCCTCGGACCCGCCACGAGCGCTCGCCGAGCGAGGACGCCGAGCAGGAGGGCGCCAAAGAAGAACGGCAGGACGACCACGTCGCTCATCGCGACCACCGAGCCCTTGGTGAAGGCCGGGGTCGCAAACAGCATGCCGGCGGCGACGAGCCCCGTGGTTCGATCGCGGACGACCCGGCCCGTCAAGTACAGCAGCCCGATCGTGAGGGCGCCGGCGACGATGCTGAGGGTGGTGAGGGAGAGCTGCGGATCGTCGGCGAGGACGTCGATCCCCCGCGCCATGAACACGTAGGCGAAGTAGCCAGGCGGGTGGGGCCGGTGCTCCGTGAGGCTCAGCCGCTCGAGCGCGAGGGCGAACTGGACGCTGTCCCAGTCGTCGAGCCAGCGTGAGCGGTGGAGCCCGAAGAACAGGCCCGACACGATCGTGAGGAGCGAGGCCACGGCGACATCGGTGCGCCCCGGAACGTCGCAGCCGACCACGGACGACGCTGGCCCCGATGCCTCGCCCTGCGCGCTCACCAGCCCCTTCTAGCGCACGATGGCGCGCCTCGGAGCGGCCGAGGGGCGCCATGATCGTGAGCGTCCGCGCGCGATGGAGGAGCCCGCCGAGGGCAACCAGCAGCCGTCCCGACCCGCAGCGCCAACGCCCTCAAGGGTAGGGATCCGATGGAATCGTCACCCCACCCGAGGCCGCGATCGGATCGCCCGGGCCTGCAGCAGCGGCCCCGGGGAACGCGAGCGTGTTGCCGGCCGAGAGCGCGTGGTAGACGAGCCCGGGGTACTCGAGCGGCTCACCTGGCTGGCACACGGTCGGGGCATGATCGGCCTGCACCACGTACGCATGCCCCGCCCCCACCACCGTGCCCATTCCGTCGGGACCCACGAGCACCGCGGTGGCTTCGTCGACCCCAATGCCGGTGACGTCGTTGGACCAACCATCGGCGTGGATTCGCGCGAGGAAGCCGAGCAGCCGCCCCATTCGGTCGCGCTCGAAGAGGTGAGTGTCAGTGATGATCCCCGCCAGCGACGGTAGCGCGAGGAAGTCGCGCTCCATGGTCATGTAGAAGTTGTAGGGATCCTCGAGCGCCTCGTAGGAATAGACGCCGTCGTTGTAGGCCGCGTAGACGAATTCGCCGAGCACGGCCAAGCCCGCGCTGGTGCCTCCGATCACCGCACCGCGGCCATGTGCCTCGTGGATCGCATCCTCGACGGGGGTGCCCTTCCACCCCTCGAGGTAGGTGGCCTGGTCGCCGCCGGCCATGAAGATGGCCTCCGCGTGGCGTAGTGTCCAGCTCACGTAGGGGTCGCTGGCGAATCCGGCGGTCACTAGCATGGTCTCGACCGAGTCGGCGTTGCCGAAGCCGTAGAGGTAGTCGTTGTATCCATCGGCTCCACTCGTGCGGATGACCACCACGTCGCCACCGGCGATGTAGTTGCCCCACCACGAGAACGCCTCGTCCACGTCGGAACCGCCGCCCATGAGAACGAGGCCGGGACCGGTGGGATCGACGTCGGCATCCTCGGGATTGCCGGTGATGTAGACGACGAGTCCAGGAGGCGCCGGGGGCTTGGGGTCGGTGGGCTCGCCAGTGCTCGAGTCGGGGTCGGAGCTCGAGGTGCTCGAGTCGGGATCGGAGCTCGAAGTGATGCCCTCGTCCGGTGCGGTGGTGCTCGTGTCCTGCCCGACGCCAGACGAACCGGTGGTGCTGGTATCGTCGCCGCCAGAGGGCGCCCGACAACCGAGCACGAGCCCGAGGATGGAGTACGAGGACCAAGCGAAGAAGCGGGGCGGCATGGAGTCGTGAGCGTGCAACGCTACCCCGTGGGCGCGGAGCAGTCTACGCTGGCGCTCTCCAACCAGCGGCCCATCCTCGGGCTCGCGCTCCTACTGCAAGCGAACCCTGGAACGGCTCGGTGGAGGGTGCGAGAGCTGCATGCCCGGGTTCGACCGTTCTGCTACCATGGGCCATGATCCTGCTCATCGTGGGCATCGTACTGTGGTGGGCGGGCCACTTCTTCAAGCGCCTGCTGCCGGGCCTGCGACAGCGCATGGGCGAGCGGGGCAAGGGCATCGCCGCGCTGCTCATCGTGGGGGGGCTCTTCGCCATGGTGATGGGCTACCGCAGCGCGACGCTCGACTTCGTGTTCCTCCCGCCGCCCTGGGGGCGCCATGCCAACAACCTGTTGATGCTGGTGGCGGTGATCCTGCTGAGCATGGGCAGCTCGAAGGGCAGGCTGCGGACGTGGCTACGGCACCCAATGCTCACGGGCGTGCTCGTGTGGTCGGTGGCCCACGTGCTGGTCAATGGCGATCGTCGCTCGCTGGTGCTGTTCGGATCGATGGGGCTGTGGGCGGTGGTCGAGATGCTGGTGATCAACGCCAAGGACGGGCCGTGGGCACGACCGCAGCCCGGTCCGATCCGCGCAGACGTGGTGCTCGTCGTGGCCTCGCTGGTGGCCTTTGGCGTGATCGCGGCGATCCACACCTGGCTGGGACACTACCCGTTCCCGGGGTGATCGCCTCGCCGTCTCGATCGCCTGTCCAGCCGGTCGTCGATTGACGCATCCGGCGGGCGAACACCCCGAGCTGCTCGACTCGCTACGACGGAGGTTCCTGCGCCAGGCCATGTGCGCCTGGCAGCGAGGACTCGACCGTTCTTAGAGCGATCGAATTCGACGGGTCCGTGTTGCCAAGGGGCACCGAGGTGTCAGCCCGGACGACGTGGGCAATGGTCGATCTGCAATGGTGGTCGCGTGGATGCTCGGCGGGCTCGGCGGATGCGTGGCCGAGGAATCGGAGCGGGAGCGTGGCGACGAGTCGACGAATGAGGAGGCCGAGCGGCTTGGTTTGGTGGATCATGGGCTCGGGCAGACGAGCCTGGCCTGCGATGGAACGCTGCTTCCAAGCTGCGACGGGCCGTTCACGGGAGCGGCGTGCGACCTGCCGTGCGCGCTCGCTCCTCCTGGCCTGCCGCCGCTCGAGTGCGGCGTGGATCGCCATTGCCACTCCGACGGGAGCACGTACGGCCTCGCCGCTCGCAACGCCGTGCTCTACCCCGCGTCGCCCGATGACCCGGACGAAGCGGTCCAAGCCAACCTCGAGGCGTGGATCGTCGAGCATCCCGCCGATCTTGGCCTGGAGGCGGGGCTGACGGCCGATGAACTCGAGCTGCACCGCATGAGCGACTTTCGATCCTCGGCAGGCGTTCTGGCAGATGCTCAACGGCCAGCGCTGCGACCCCACGCCGCCGTTCGCCTGCGTCTCGGTGGAAAGGGTAGAGCAGCGCCTCGGTGGTCGCTTCTTCGGGTGTCGTGCCCGATGCCGATGGTGTGCGAGGACTGCGGCAACGGCGTGCGCGAGGGCAGCGAGACCTGCGACGGCACCGAGTGGCTGTACGCGAGCTGCGACGCGATGCCGGAGTACGCGGGCGGGGCTTTGGGCTGCGATCAGAACGCCTGCATGTTCGACGTCTCGGAGTGCACGATGCCCGGCCTCGACACCACCGCAGGGACCTTTGACCCGGAGGAGGAGTCAACGACGAGCCCGGCCGAGACGGCCGGTGTGCAGGCGGGTCCCGACGGCTGCGGCTGCCGAGCCCGGGGCCCGCGTAGCGGCAGGCTCGCGCTCTTGTCGTTGTTGCTGCTCGGCGCGAGGCGCCGAAGGAGGCTCGCTTGACCACGCGTTCGATCGCCACGCTCCTCCTGCCGCTCGTCTCGGTCGCCGGCTGCCAGTGCGCCGACGCAGACCTCGTCGAGTTGGGCTCCGATGCCTCCTCGGGTTCGTCTGGCCAGCCCTCCGGCTCGAGCAACGGGGGTGACGGGAGCACGGGCGAAACCTTCGACGTCTCCCGCTGGATCGGCCGCTATCACTTCGAGAACCCATACCTTCCGTTCGGCGAGCGTGGGGATCCGCTCGGCACCTACTCGCTCATCAATTTCGAGATCCTGTCCGACGGACGAGCCGAGGTCCTCCTCGATGATTGCTCCTTCGACGAGCCCGTGACCTCCACGTATGAATGGGTGGCATCCGAGGAAGGGTGGCTGACCTTGAGTCCCGGCCCGGACGAGGTGTCGCTGAGCCTCTTCGGACTCCAGGAAGTCGACACCCTCCGCGTTCAGCTCATGGGGCCTTGCCGAGCGCTTCGGTTCGAAGCCGATGGTGTGATCAACACGTTCTTCACCTTCCACCCCGGCGAATCGTGCTGGGTCGACCGCTGCACCACCGGGGCCGTCATGCAGGTCGACTACTGTGAGGGTGAGGAACCAGGGGAAGCGTGCCCGTGAGCGCTTTCCCCTGGGGTCCTGGTTCGTGGCGACGGACGTTGGCGAGGCCGCCTCGTGGTACGTGGTATGCCTTGTTGTCAAGGTGGCTCGGGCGATTGACGAAGACGAAGAGGGTCCCCGAGCGAGCCGAGTACCCGAAGGTTCCCGTGACGATGGCACTCATGCCGTCATGGCTCTGCCCCAGATGCACGGGCTGCGTGGCCATGAACATCCGGGCTCCGATGGCAGCGTCAGCATGAGCCCACCACCCCGAGCACCTCGCGGAGCCGCTCGTCCGGTGCCGGGTTTTCGATTGACCGACATCCAAAAGCGCCTGCCCCGTTGAAATCGCGCAGATCTGGTGCGCGATTTCGCCGCGGAGCCCAGCCAAGCACCCGGGAGGACCGAACGGGCCACTTGGGTATGGGGCTGTCGACGGCGTGCACGGTAGGCAATGTGAAGTAAACGGTCATTCTTCACTGGACTACCAAACCAAGCTGAAGTACTGGACTTCGAGATAGGACTCGACGCTGCGGCTTGTTCGAAAGGGGAAGCCCTCGCGAGAAATGATTGCCCATGCCCGCCTCCACGTTGCTCAGAGTCTCCCCGTCCACTGCATTGTGCCGGGCGTTCGTACTCGCGCTCGCGTACGGCACGGCCTGCTCGGTTGAGCCCGTCGATCCGCCGGGAGATACCGACGGTGCCCTCGGCGCACATGGCGGAGATTCCCGTGGATTTGGTGGCCTAGCCCTGAACCAAGCGCTCGAAAAGCACAATAGGCGGGATTTCACCTGAAGGGCCGGTTGTTGAGGGGTTTGCGTCAGGCA
>NZ_JAOVZF010000044.1 GCF_026337845.1 Paraliomyxa miuraensis
GTACGCATCGCCCTCGGGCAGCACCGTGGGCCACGACACGACGACCGGCGTGTCGAGCAGGTCGAGCTGCGAGGTGCCGTCCCAGGCCCTCCAGCCCGCGTCGGTGAAGTAGAGCAGGTCGTGGTCGGAGTCGCCGTCGAAGTCGCCGACCAGGCGCGTGGGCGAGCTGGCGAACGGCACCGGATCATCGACGAGCTCGGCGTCGGGACCGAGGAAGACGCCGTACGGCACGAAGCCCATCGCAAGCGAACCCGGGGCCCCGCCCGGAGCGCTCCACTCGAACGTGGTCTGGGGCAGGCATGCGCCCGCGGCATCGCACTTCTTGACCCATTCGAT
>NZ_JAOVZF010000087.1 GCF_026337845.1 Paraliomyxa miuraensis
CTGCTGATCCCTCGACGCGACCTCACGGGCGGGCCATGGGTCGACGCATGGGGGTATCGCTTCGCGAAGGAAGTGGTCGTGGCCGTCGCCGCCACGCCCGAAGGCGAGTCCGCCCCGCCCGGTTTCAGCGAGCCCGTGTCGTTCGTCGAGGAGGACGCAGGGCTCCCGGGCGCACCGATCTACACCGTGGTCCCGCTCGATCACGACGGCGACGGCCTGACCGATCTGTGGCTATGCCAGGGCGATGGCTACAAGAGTGGGCGCTGGGTGCTGGCCAAGCGCGGCCCCGATCCCGGGGGTCCGTCGGGGCACTACCACTTCACCACCTACGACAGCGGCGTGGGCTGCTCGGTGCACGACGAGCTGCTGGTGACCAGCCTTCGGGGTGGTCGACAGGATCTGCTGGTGGTTCCCGCTTATGCGACGGGTGCCGCCATGCCGGTCCCGGCCGACTTCGAGAGCCCGCAGGCGTATCACGACGGGTACCTGCCGCTGCCCGAGGATCAGCGCGCCGACTACCTCGCGCTCGCGTTCGAGCCCGGTGGTCCTCCGGGCACGCTGGAGCCCACGGGCCTGCCGCGCGATCAGTATCAGCGCTGGCACGACCGCCGCTGCCGCAACGGCCTTTCGCGTGCGGTCTTCGGTCGGCCGGTCGCCAGTGCTGGGCTGGGGCTCGACAAGCTCGCCGACGTCAACGGCGATGGTCTGGTCGATGTCGTGCGCTACGAGCTGGCGTCGGGCGACCACCCCGGCAACCCCGAGCTGCCCCTGGGTCTGGCCGACGGCGCGCACTGGGGCGAGGGCATCGTCTGCGGCACCGGCGTCGAGGCCAACCACCCCACGGTGATCCGGCCCTACATCAACACCGGCGACGGCTTCGAGCCCGGCCCGCCGATGCACACGTTCCAGGGCAACCCGCACGCCAACCTGTGGCTCGGCTTTGTGGCCGCGCAGCTCTACGACTTCGACCTCGACGGGATCGTCGACCTCCTCCTGCCGTCGTCGGGCGTGGGTGGTGGTTGGACGGCCGTGGTCTCCAATGGCGACGGCACGTACACCGATCATCCCGTGGGAGGGATCCCTTCAGGGTGGCCCGCGTACACCGACGACACCACCTGGCGCGAGCGGACCGAGGC
>NZ_JAOVZF010000088.1 GCF_026337845.1 Paraliomyxa miuraensis
CCGCCGCCACCGCCACCACCGCCGCCACCGCCACCACCGCCGCCACCGCCACCACCGCCGCCGGAGACCAAGCAGTGGCCGTTCGAGCAGACCTCGTTGGAGGCGCAATCTGCATTGCATTGGCAGGTCGGGAATGGCCCAAAGTCGGTGCTACAGATGCCATTCGTGCACACGTAGCCGTAGCCACAATCACAGCTCGAGTTGCACGAGATCGGTTGTGTGACGCAGTTGCCAGCCACGCAATTCTTGCCATAGCCGCACTGGCAACTCGACTGACATGGAGAGGGGGGCGGGGGGCTGAAGTCTAGCTCGTCCATGCATACACCTCCAGTACATGAAAATCCCTGAGGGCATTGGCATGATGACACGCATGCGATGGCCTCGGGGTCTTCTGCGCTTACGACCTCATCGGGTCCTTCGTGGATGCTCGCCGGATCGCGCGCGTCAACACCCTCGAGGTCGAGATCTTGGTCGAATTCGTCGGACTCTACTTCGACGCATCCGAAGGCCGCGACCAGGATGATCAGCCCGGGAAACCACTTCGAGACAGTGCCTTTGGGGAGTTTCATGCCGTGGCCAATAGCATGGTTCGATGGTTCCGGGCAACGACCTCCGCGATCTCGAGCATCGTCCCGATGCTCGAGATCGTCGCTGTGGAGACAGAGGCTCTGACATCGACCGACACACTCAGCGACCGCAAGTTGGGGTGGAACGGTGAGGGCAATGATGTCGACCGGCCCACGCGTCCACGTCGAGGATGCAATCCGGGGCATGTCGGGATGGCGCTCCTGGAGAGCCGCGACGACTGGCAAGGCAGCACGCCCTCGTCGTCCGGTGGCCACCTCGAGCTGCGGCGCGATATCCGCAAAGGTGGGAGTCACGCCGCTGTGCTCGCCGGTCGGGCGTGGACGCGGCCTATTTGGGCCGTAGATCTTCGTCGACCTCGACCACCGCCGCCTTCGGGGTCCGTGGGGCTCGCCAAGGCCATCGGTCAGGCGTGCGTGGTCCGCGGGCCTGGTGGATCAGGTCTACTGCGACATCAACGGCGAGAGCTACCGCGCGCAAGAGTGGGGGCTGGCGATCCTCCGCACGAGCCAGTGGCTGCGCGATCCGGCGGGGTACATCGCGCCCGCGGATCGATGGGGTGACCTCGGCGCGGCCACCGGTACCGCGCTGGCGATGCTCCCGATCGCCGCGTG
>NZ_JAOVZF010000063.1 GCF_026337845.1 Paraliomyxa miuraensis
CTAGACCTCCCCCGTTTCAGTGGACACCCTCCAACCGAAACAACCCCTCGTCGTCGTAGCTGATCAGTGCAGCGTTCTGTCACCGGCGCTGCGAGCAACCGAGGTCCCCAGGGGGGTCCAGGGGGGGCTCGCAACCTGTGGATGACTGTGGAGCGCGGTGGACGAGTTGCGCTTCGCCAGCTGGGCGTCGACGGGCGATACTGGAGGACAGACCAATGGGTAAGAGAAAGAGGAGAGTCTTCACCGCCGAGCAGAAGGCCGAGGCCGTCAAAATCGCGCTCGGCTCACGCAAGTCCGTCGCCGAGGTGGCCCGGGATCTCGACGTGGGCGTCAGCGTCCTGCGGAGCTGGATCAAGCAAGCGGAGATCGACCAGGCCGCCGATCCCAACGGCCCGATGACGTCGGAGGAGCGAGCGGAGCTCGCGAGGCTC
>NZ_JAOVZF010000144.1 GCF_026337845.1 Paraliomyxa miuraensis
AGCGTGCTACATGATCCAGGTGTCTCGGGGTCCCTGGGCCATGATGGTGAACATGCCTGGGCCATGGTCGCGAACAACGACAAACGGAACACATCGACTCCACGATCGGCACCTTCGTCGATCGAAGCTTCGTGCCCGCCACCACCAGCCAACGATGGTGCGGTGGCGGTCGAGTACATTCCTGCCACAGGAGTTTCGTTGGTCGAATCGGGCACCTCGTGGGCCCAACGGAGCGCCGTTCGGAGGGTCGATGGGTTCCGCCCGCGCGAGTTTGTGAGGGGCCTGCCCACGGCTCTGGTCGTCCACTGGCCCTTGCGATTGTCGTACGCTGTGACTGGGCCCGAATCAACTGTTTGAGCACGGGCGGAACCCATCGACCCTCCGAGAAGGCGCCTTCACCGGCAAATCCAGAGCTCGCACGAAGCCCTCACCAACCCCTCACCAACCTCGTCGTACCCGCGTCCGAGGCCGCCGCCCCTCACCACCCTCGGCATGCCCGCATCCGAAGCCGCCCGCCCGCGCCCTCAGCTCTTGGTCTGCAAGATCTTGGCCCGCAGCGACCGCGCCCAACTATCCAGATTGCTCATCGTGCTCTCGAGATCATCGGTCTCCGCCAGCTCCGCCAGCTGCTCCTCCAGCAGCTGCTTGGCCCGGCGAATCCGCCCCCTCACCGTCCCCTCGGGAATGTCGAGCACCTCCCCCAGATCCTTGGCCGTCATCGACTCCCAGTAGTAGAGCTCCAGCACGATCTGATGATCGAGCGGAATCCTCCGCAACGCCTGCAGGATCAGCAGCTGCTCCTTGCGCTGCGCGATGAGGGTGGTAGGCGAGAGCCCGAGGTCGAACACCGACGTCACCCCGAAGTCGAAGCGCTCCCCCTCCCGCCTACGCTTGCGCAAGTGCGAGCGCAGCACGTTGTGCGCCACCCCGAACAGGTACGTGCGAAAGCTCGACTGCCCCCGGAAGCGCTCCTTGCCCTCCACGCACGCGATGAACGTGCGCTGCACCAGGTCGTCCACGTCGCTTTGCACCTTGTTCGCGAAGAACCGGCAGATGCTGTCGAAGTGGCGCTCGAACAGCTCGCTGCCCGCCTTGCGGTCGCCCGTCTTCCAGGCCTCGAGCAGCTCGAGGTCGGTGCTCACGCCCACGAGCGTACCACCGACCGACCGCGGGCGGATTTGCAGGGCACCGCGCCTGCGGCATCATGAACGCCGACCCGATGGAGGACCCGCGCGAGCCCGGTGAGGCACGGACGCCCGATTCGCCGATCCGCGGTGACAGCGCTGAGTCCTGCGACGAGCCCATCCCAAGCGCCCCGGGCGAGTCCCCCGACGAGACTCGGATGGGCCCCGCCCCCGCGGTGGCCGGGGCCGACCGGCTTCGCGCGGCGTTGCGCGCCCGGCTGTTCGGCGACGAGCCCCCCTCGCGCTCGCCCTCGGACGACGACCTCCAGGACGACGACGAACGCGACCGGGCCTCGCGCTCGGGGATCATCTCCGGCCTCGACACCGACCCCGGCGATGCCGTGCGTCGCCACGTCGACGAGGAGAACGAGCCCGAGGTCGCCGGTCGGATCGGTCGCTTCCGCGTGCTCGATCGGATCGGCCGCGGCGGCATGGGGGTGGTCTACAGCGCCTATGATCCCGAGCTCGATCGCAAGGTCGCCATCAAGCTCCTGCGGGCCGATCTGCACCGCGGCCTGGCCAAGGACGACGCCCAGGCCCGCCTGATGCGCGAGGCCCAGGCCATGGCCCGCCTGTCCGATCCCAACGTGATCGTCGTGCACGAGGTGGGCACGATGGGCGATCGCGTGTTCGTGGCCATGGAGTACGTCGACGGCCAGACCCTGGGCCAGTGGCTCGCCGCGGCCAAGGACGCCAAGGGCCCGAGGACCCGGCCGACCCGGCCCGCCAAGTCGACCAAGAGGGGCAGCGTAGACCCCGAGTCCGGCGTCGCCGAGGCCACCCGGCCCTGGCGCGAGGTGCTCGACGTGTTCCTCAAGGCGGGCTCGGGACTGGCCGCGGCCCACCGCGCGGGGCTCGTGCACCGCGACTTCAAGCCCGACAACGTGCTGCTGGGCCACGATGGCCGCGTGCGCGTGGTGGACTTCGGGCTCGCGCGCTCGCTGGGCGACGACGCCAAGCCCAAGTCGGCCTCGTCGGTGGCCAAGTCGCTGCGCGAGCAGCCCGAGCTCGACAGCCTGGCCACCCCGCTCACCCGCGAGGGCGCGGTGATGGGCACGCCCGCCTATATGTCGCCCGAGCAGTATCACGGCCAGCCCGCCGACGCGCGCTCGGATCAGTTCTCGTTCTGCGTCGGGCTCTACGAGGGGCTCTATGGCAAGCGCCCGTTCGCGGGCAGCTCGCTCACCGAGCTGGTCGGCAACGTGCTCGAGGGGCACATGCGCGAGACCCCGGGCGACGCCCGGGTGCCCAAGCGCCTGCTGACCGCGCTGCGCCGCGGTCTGTCGGTGCATCCCGCCGATCGCTTCGACTCGATGGAGGCGCTGCTCGACGAGCTGCGCCGCGATCCCCTTCGCAAGTGGCGATGGGGCGGCGTGGTGCTGGGCGTGGGCATGCTGACCAGCCTGGCCACGCTGTTCGCCACCGCCGGAGACGATGCCACCGATGCCTGCGCGGGCCTCGAGCAAGAACTGCAGGGGGTGTGGGACGACACCGCGCGGCAAGAGGTCACCCAGGCCATCGAGGCCACCGAGCTGGCCTATGCGCCGCGGGTCGCCGCCACCACCGTGAAGCTGCTCGATGACTACACCGACGAGTGGGTCAAGATGGCCGCCAACGCCTGCGGCGCTGCGCTGGTGGCCCAGGGCGACGACACCGAGCATCGCCGCCGCCGTGCATGCCTCGACCAGCGCCTGGCGGAGGTGGGCGCGCTGGTCGAGGCCCTGCGGCAGCCCGACGGCGGCATGGCCGAGGCCGCGGTCAAGGCCACGGCCAGCCTCACCACCGGGCTGTCGGCGTGCGCCGATCCTCGCCGCCTGGCCGCCTACGACCTGGCCGACGGACCGCAGGCGCGCCAGGATCTCGCCGAGGCCCACGCGCGCCTGGCCAAGGCCAAGGCGATCGGCGTGCTGGGCAACTACGAAGAGACCGTGAGGCTCGCCACCGAGGTCGTCGAGCAGGCCGAGGCCGCCGACGCCGGCCCGCTCCAGGCCCTCGCCCTGCTCACCCGGGGTACCTATCGCGAGCGCACCGACGAGCCCAAGCAGGCCGAGGCCGATCTGCGCGCGGCCATCGACCTCGCCGATCGCCACGGCGACCAGGGCACGCGCGCCCAGGCCCTCATCATGCTGGTCTACGTGGTCGGCCAGGATCACGACCGCTACGAGGAGACGCTGCGCCTGGGCGAGCAAGCCCGGGCCGTGCTCGAGTACATCGACGCCGATCCCCTGCTGCTGGCCGACCTCGACAACAACCTCGGGGTGGCCGCGCGCCTCGATGGCGACCACGCCCTGTCCCTCGAGCTGCACCGCCGCAGCCACGAGCGTCGCGTGGAGGTGCTCGGCGCCGACCACCCCGACATCGGCCGCTCGCTGCTCAACATCGGCATCGCGCTGGGGGGGAGCCGCGAGCACTACGCCGAGTCCGAGGACTACCTACGGCAGGCGCTGCGCAGCCTCGAGCAAACGGTGGGCCCGCACCACCCGATCGTGGGCACCGCCCTGACCAACCTCGGCAACTGCCTCGCGCGCCAGGATCGCATGCCCGAGGCGCTGCCGCTGCAGCAGCGCGCGCTCGCGATCTTCGAGAGCGCCTTCGGGGCCGATCACGTCGCCACCCTGCGGGTCGTGTTCAACGTGGGCAAGATCCTGCAAGACGAGGGTCGACACACCGAGGCCGCCGCGTTGCTGCAGCGGGGCCTGCAAGCGCGCGAGCGCGAGCTCGGCCATGACGACGTGCGCCTGGTCGGCTGGCTCAGCCACCTCGGTCGCAGCGAGCTCGAGCTCCACCACATCGAGACCGCGCGCGCGCTCCTGGAGCGCTCGGTCACGCTGCGCACCCGGAGCGGCGACGGCGACCTGGCGCTGGCTCGCGATCAGATCCGGCTGGCGCGGACGCTGGAGGCCACCGACTTGGCCCGTGCGCGGCAGCTCATGCAGCAAGGCCGGCAGGCCTACGTGGAGAAGATCGACGGCGATGGCGGTCTACAGCGCACCACGGAATCCTCGCGCACCTGGTTGGCCGACATCGATGCCTGGCTCGCCGAGCACCCCGAGACCACGCCCAATCCCGGATGAGCGTCGGTCGGATCTGCGCAGGACTCGACCTCGGCGGGGTCGTCCCGGAAACCGGGGTTAGCCACCAACCTCGGCGGCCGTCACCTTCGTCGCGTCGCACTCGGCATCCGGCTGCCCAAGCGCCAGCGTCCCACCGGTCACGGTGAAGGTACAGCGCGCCTTGAAGGGCCCGGTGCAGACGAAGTGGCACTCGCAGCCCTTGCCCTCCTCGCACTCGCACTCCTCGTCGATGGGCATCACGGAGTCCTCGATCGTCACCGACCAACGATCGCCGTCGCGCCGGATCGAGGCCTTGGTGTTCGCGTTGCAGCTGGTGCCCATCGAGCCGATGCCGAACGGCTCGCTGAACACCAGGCCCGCTGGGCCCACGTCGACGACGTAGTGGATCCACATCGTCGCGTCTTCGTAGTCGAGCCTGACGAGCCACGGCGGCGGGCCCTTGCAGCGGGACTCGTCGCCGGAATCACACATTCGCTCGCGCGCCTCGTCGTCGCTCCTCACGGCCACCGACTCGGGGTGCTCCCTTCGCTCGCCCATGCGGACGAGGAGGTCTCGCCAGCCTTCGACCTCGGTCGCCAGCGGCCCGGTGCCATCCACACTCACGGGCTCGGCGGAAGACGATGCCTCCGCCAGCCCGACCGGGTCGGACGAGGGCGCGGGTGATGGGATCGAGGAAGTAGCGGCATGACAGGCCCCCAGCACTGTGATGATCGAGAGAACGAGCGGTCTCACCACGGCAGGGCAGCATACACCAGCCACCCGGAGGGCCTCTCGACCGCGACGCCTCGAGAGGCAGCCCTGCGAAGCAGCGAACCCGAGTCAGAGGCGCCGCTGGCCCTGGTATCCTGAGTCCGTCGTGCCCGATCCATTGTTCGTCATCGTGCTCTTCATCGCGATTGGGCTGCCGGTGCTCGTCGTCGTCGGCATCCGTCGCATGGGCGGGGTGCGAGGGGGACGAGGCGGGGTCTCGAGCGGCGTGGCCAACTGGTTGGCCGACGTCAACGCCATGCTCCAGCCCCAGCAACCCACGGCCGAGGTGCTGCGCCGGGCCAAGGAGGCCGACGAGGAGCGCGAGGGCGAGGGCGACGACGAGGATCCCGAGGCCATCGACCCGGCCCGCCGGGCGTGAGCATCCGAGTCCGAGGCTTCGCGGCGAGCGACGGGCCCAGGCCGCGGCTCAGTGGCAGGCCCAGCCGAACGCGACCACCTGCGGATGGTTGGGACACTGGCACAGGTGACCCGTGCCGAGATCGCCGAACTGGTGGCGGCAGAGCCCGTTGGACTCGAGCTGCAGCAGATGGACCATGGTGGTCTTGCACTCGGGGCACGTGGGGTACTCGGGCCCTTGTACCCACGCCGGCCAGCCACCGAGCTTGTCGCCCGAGTTCGGTTGCTGGTCGTCGTCGAGGTCTTCCATCGACTCGGGGAGCGGCACGTCCTCCTCGTAGCCCGGGAGCTCGGAAGCGCCCGGCTCCCAGCCCTGCACCAGCGCGACCGGCAGCCCGATCGGATCCTGGGCGGGCGCGGCGGGCCCCGCCAGCTCCTCGGGCGAGAGCCATCGCGCCACCACCGACTTGCCAAACGGCTGCCACGCCTCGTGGTCGACCTCGCACAGGGGCTCGGCCGAGGTGCAGTAGAACAGCTGGACCATCCCTTCGCGGTGCGGGTAGCTCAGGCCGGGCGGCAGCGTGCTCAGGTCGAGCTGCACGAACAGGTTCATCGGCTGCTCGCAACCCGGACAGCTCGGCCACGCCTCGCCCTCGCGCAAGAACGCGGCGCCGCCGAACTTGCTCGCGGTGACCGGGCCGTCGCCCTCGCGCGTCTTGGGCAGGAACGAGCTTCGAGACCAGCGCGCGACCCACTCGTCATGGCCCTCGTCCGTGCCCTCGTCGTCCATCTCGAGGAAGGCGAGGGGATCGGGGGCGCGCTTCGCTTCGGTCCGTGCACTCTCGCCCTCCGCGGCCAGCCGGCGCGCTTGCTCGATCACCGTCGCGGCCAGCCGATCGTCGTCGGCAAACACGTCGTCGATCTCGTCGCGCTCGAGCAGCCACTCGCTGAGCACGCTGCCGAGATCGTCCTTGCCCGCGGCCCCTGCGAGCTGGTCGGCGAAGTCGTCCACCAACCCGCGCCACGGAGACGCGAATTCGACGAGCCCGTCTTGCTCGAGGCACTCGAGGACTCGACCCGCGAGGCGTATCCAGGGGACGCTGATGCCCCGAGCCTAACCCAGGGCCAGCATCGCGCGCACCTGCGCTCGGCTCGATGCCCGGGCGCCACCGCGCAACGCGCGCAATCTGCTCCCAGGCGCACCCTGCTGCTACCGTGGGCCCGTGCGATCGCTCGCCATCTCCACGATCGTCCTCCTGCTCGCTGCGTGTCCGCCCCGCTCCGATGCCACGGTCGACCCCGAGCCCACGGACCACACGTCTGCTCCCGCCGCAAACGAGGGGGCCGCGGCTCCGTCGTGCGCCGAGCTGCCGCCCGCCGAGTCGGCCCAAGCGGCGGCCGAGCAGGGCATGCAGCGGCTCGAGCAGTCTCGTGACGGCGAGCACTATCTCTCCGGTCCGTTCGAGGAGGCGATGGCCCAGCTGCGCACCGCGGCCGAGCAGGGCCATCGCGAGGCGCAGTCGCTCTACGGTCGGACCTTGTTCGAGGTTCGCTTCCTCGCGCAGGCGCCCACGCCCGAGGAGCGCGAGGACTACGTCGCCGCCTTCACGTTCTTGCGCATCGCCGCGCTACGGGGCGATCCCGCCGTCGATGGCTACCTGCCGGGACTCGGCGATCCGCAGCCGCTGGTCACCGAAGAGCCGCTCTCCCAGCTCCCCGCCGAGTGGCTCGCGGAAGCCTGGGCCAACGCCGACGCATGGATGACCTGCCATGGATCCATCGTGGGCGATCGCGGCGCGCAGTGATCACGCGCAACCGTCTTCGTCCTTCGTCTCGCCCTTCCGCTCTCAGCGCCCCGCTGGGTCGACCATGTTGATCCAGCCTCGCAGCTTCTGGATGTCGGCGTGCGACAAGGGGATCCGCTCGGTGACGTTCACCGAGGCCCCCTGGGCGGTGATGCTGGCGATGGTGATGGTGAAGGCGAAGGGCGCCTGGCCTTCATCTCCCTCCGTACCGAGGCACAGCTGCACGTGGCTGCCGGTTGCGTCGCGTGGTCCCGAGAAGCAAATGAGGGCCGTCGTCTGTTCCTTGCTCATCGTCGTTCCGTGGCCGCCCGCATGACACCACAGATCGCACGCTTCGTTGTCGGCTACTCGTCGATCACCACGGTCACCGCCGACAGCGCCATCAGGCTGGCCGACAGGGTCTGGTCGCCGTCGTCGATGCGCTGGTCGCCGAGGTAGGCCCAGTCGGCCTCGCGGTGGGCCACCATGGTCAGGGCGTCGGCATCGGCGTCGCCCAGCATCTCGTCGTCGTAGTCGAAGGTGAGCACCACGGGGCGGTCGAAGGTCAGGCCCATCGGCTCGATCACGTAGAGGTCGCTCGCCGCTCCCTCGGGGCCCGGGACCACCTCGATGGTGATCTCCACGTTCTGCTCGAGCGCTCCGGCGGGGATCGAGAGCGCCATGCGCCCGTCGTCCGACACCACCACACCGCCCTCGCTGCCGATCCCCTCACCCTCGAGATCGAGCACGTCGCAGCCGGTGGCGAAGGTCGAGGCCAGGAGCAGCGAGGCGAAGGCGGTGCGAGCGGTGAGCATGGCGGGGTTCCTTCAGGAGGACCTGGGTGATTGAGCTCCGCTCTCACCCGTTGTCCTACCTCATCCTGCACTACCCCCACCTCATTACAAGAGGAATTTTTCAAACCACACCCAACCCTTTTGTATCCAAATGTGTTTTGAAATACAA
Organism: Paraliomyxa miuraensis; assembly: GCF_026337845.1. Classification (GTDB taxonomy): domain Bacteria; phylum Myxococcota_A; class Polyangia; order Nannocystales; family Nannocystaceae; genus Paraliomyxa; species Paraliomyxa miuraensis. The sequence goes on from NZ_JAOVZF010000144.1 coordinate 8,113, forward strand.
TCAATGACTTATGAGACGAGCTTTGAGTAGGAATCCGATCCACCTCAGCTCTTTTCCCCTTCCCCCACGCTGGTCCACCTACACGCGCATATCCCGCGGGCCTGGCCTCGCCCGATGAGGGTGCCACCCGTGGCGCGTGTTCTTCGCAGCGGCGGCCAAACGACAGCCCGCCGCGAGCCCTCCCGTGAGCTCCCGGTCGTCGAGGGTCGCGCGAGTCCGCGGTGCCGGCCTACGCCAGCTGCACGTCGGTATCGAACTCGCGGGTCACGGCCTTCTCGTCGAGGTCGACCATGAACACCCGGGCCTTGCCCTGGTGTCCGTCGAACTCGGTGAGCAGCCAGATCTCCACCGCCCAGGTGCTGGTGTTGGCCAGGCACGGAGGCGCCCAGCCGATCACCACCGGTCCGCCCAGTCCGTCGCCCGAGCGAGCCGCCGCCGCCCGTTGGTAGCTCGGCGTGTTCTTGACCGTCTCCACCGCCAGATCGGCCACCGCCGGCCGCACCTGCTTGCGCCACGCGCTCATGAAGCGGAAGTCCTCGATCTCCACCGATCCCGGCGTCATCAAGGCCACGTAGCTCTCGCTGCTGTCGAGGTCCCCGTAGTCGGGCACGTCGAACTCGGGGTAGAGGTTGCCCTCGGCGATCTCCTCGTCGCGGTCCTCGATGAGCGCGTCGAGCCGCTCGAGGTCGAGCGCCCGGTAGCACGCCAGGATCCGCAGCAGCGCGTACTTGCTGGGGATCTGGTGGTCCCAGTCGAGCACCGCTCGCACCCCGATGAACGAATTGTCGCCGAACGCCATCACGTCGGGGATGGTGTCGGCCAGCTGCTGGAGCTGCTCCTCCGTGGGTGCCTTGTTCTGGTCCTGCAGCCGCACGTGCACCTTGAGCTCGTGGCGCAGGACGTGACGGACCTTCTCCGCATCGCGCTCGCGGTTGCTGCTCACCGGTCGCCGACCGCCTTCCTCGGCTCGTTGGCCGCTCCAGCTCTCGTTCCCGCGCTCGCGTCCACCTGGTGCACGGCGAGGCGAAGGCCGTCGATGACACGCGCCACCAGGCCGGGCTTGAGCTTGAGGCTCGCGGGATGAACGATGAGCCGACTGGTGACGTGCATGATCGTCTCGACCTCTGCTAGGCGATTTTGCCGGAGCGTCTCCCCGCTCTCCACCAGATCGACGATCTGGTCGGCCAGGCCCGTGATCGCGCCCAGCTCCACCGAGCCGTAGAGCGGGATGATCTCGGGCGAGATTCCCTTCGAGGAGTAGTGGCGGCGCGCCAGGTTGGGGTACTTGGTCGCCACGCGCAGCTCCATGCCGCGCCGAAGACGCGCCGGACGATCCATCGGCTCGGCCACCGCCAGGCGGCAGGCCCCGATCCCGAGATCGACCGGCTCGTAGAGATCGTGCCCCTGCTCGCGCAGGGTGTCGGAGCCCGCGATGCCCACGTCGGCCACGCCGTGCTCCACGTAGGCGGGCACGTCGCTCGGCTTGACCAGCAGCGCCTTGCCGCCGCCCGGCAGCGCGAACATCAGGCGGCGATCGTTGGCCTCGCGGAGCTCGCCCATGTCGACGCCCGCCGCGGCCAGCAGCTCCAAGGCTGGCGCGAGGATGCGTCCCTTGGGCAGGGCCAGGGTCAGCGCCGCTTCGAACACGGGCACCCTTTCTACTCTGGTTTCAGCCTGGAGCGCCATGAAAGCGCTCGATCCGGGCTCCGAGCCCCCGTAGGCGCTTCTCGATGGCCTCGTAGCCCCGGTCGAGGTGATACACCCGGCGGACCTCGGTGGGGCCATCGGCCACCAGCCCGGCCAGCACCAGGGACGCCGACGCCCGCAGATCGGTGGCCATCACGATGGCTCCAGAGAGCGGCGTGGACCCTCGCACCGCGGCCGAGTTGCCGTTGACGTGGATGTCGGCCCCCATGCGGCCGAGCTCGGGCACGTGCATGAAGCGGTTTTCGAAGATCGTCTCGGTGAGCAGGCTCTGCCCGTGCGCCTGGGTCGCCAGCACCATCAGCTGCGCCTGCATGTCGGTCGGAAAGCCGGGATAGGGGCGGGTGGTGACGTCGATGGGGCGCAGCTGCTCGGGCCCGCGCACGTGCAGCCCGTCGGAGGTCACGTCGCAGCTCACCCCCGCCTCCTGCAGCTTGGCGATCACCGCGTGCATGTCGTCGACCGGAGCGTCGCGCAGCAGCACGTCGCCGCGGGTGATCGCAGCGGCCACCGCCATGGTGCCGGCCTCGATCCGATCGGGCACCACCGCATGATCGATGCCCCCCAGCGAGTCGACGCCCTCGATCTCGATGACCGGCGTGCCGGCCCCGCTGATGCGTGCCCCCATCTTGTTGAGGAACCGCGCCAGCTCCTGCACCTCGGGCTCGCGGGCCACGTTCTCCAGGCGCGAGGTGCCGCGCGCCAGCACGGCGCCCATCATCACGTTCTGGGTGCCGCCCACGGTCACCGTGTCGAACACCACCGACGCGCCGTGCAATCGCCTGGCGCGTAGCTCCACGTAGCCGTGCGAGAGCTCGATCTCGGCCCCGAGCGCGGCGAACCCCTTGAGGTGCTGATCGATCGGCCGCGCTCCGATCGCGCACCCGCCCGGCAGCGACACGCGAGCGCGGCCGTAGCGGGCCAGCAGCGGGCCCATCACCGTGACCGACGCGCGCATGGTCTTGACCAGGTCGTAGGGCGCCTCGAGGCCGCCCCTGGCCACGCCCTCGGGGTCGATCGACAGCGTGCGATCACCCCCCACCTGGCAGCCCAGCCGCTCGAGCAGCTTGCCCATGGTGCGCACGTCCGAGAGCCGCGGTACGTGCCGCAGCGTGGTCTTGCCCTCGCCCAGGAGCGCCGCGCACTGGATCAGCAGTACCGCGTTCTTGGCCCCGTTGATGCGGACCTCGCCCTGCAGGCGCTCCCCTCCGTGGATGACGATCTTGTCCATGATGGCTCTCCTCGACGTCCCTCGGCCGCCGTGTCATTCCGCGAACGGCCCGTGCTCCTCGTCGGCCGCGCGCCTGGTCCGCTTGCGCAGGCGATCCGCGTGGGCGAGCTGGTCGCGTAGTCTCGTCTCCTCGTCGACGAGCTCCGCCGGGCGCTCCCAGCCGGTGGCGGCCAGGCTGCCGGGGCAGCCGTCGATGGCCTCGAGCGTCCAGGTGCGGACCACGGGACCGAAGCTCCCGTCGTGCAGCGGCTGCGCAAAGCGATGATCCACGCGCGTCCGGGACCAGATCGGCCGACCATGGTCCACCGAGATCAGCGTCTTGCGCTCGGCGCTGATGCCCAGCCCGGGGCCGTGGCCGTCGGACCAGCGGCTGTGGATCCACGCATGCAGCTCGCCGTCGTGCTCGTAGAGGCCGGCCAGCGTCTCTTGCCACGGCCCGACCACGCAGGTGAGCGCGTGGGCGTCGACCCCTCCGCCGCCGGTCTGGGGATCGACGCACGCCGCGCGGCTGCACTTGCCCCCCACCCGCAGGCCGCTCCAGTGCTCGCCCACCGCCGTCAGGCGACCCGGGAGCTGGGGCCAGCCGAGCGCCAGCGCGTCTTCCATGGGATCCCACGTGCGCGCCATGCAGGCGGCCGTGGGCGACGCCGGGCCGACCAGCTCGCCGGTCAGGTACACGTCGCGCGTGGCTCCCTCTCGCTCGGCCCGCAGGCCCTGGTAGAACAGGTGCGCGGGCACGACGAGCTCGGAGGGCAGCGGCCCGTCCTCGAGCGGACGCTCGGGCTTCTGCCGCGGATGCCGGCCCACGATCAGGCTCGCCACGTTGTCCTCCTCGAAGCGCAGCGCGGGCTCGTAGCTCGTCGAGAGCCGATAGGCGTGCGGGCAATCCTCGGGCGGTACCTGCCAGCCGAGCTCCACCGACCATGCCTCGGCAGCGGCGAGCTCGATGCCGTAGGCCGCGAGCGCCTGGTGAAGCGGCGGCTCCTCCATCATGCTGCCCGGCGCCGGGCCTCCGCACCCGAGCGCGACCAACGGCACGGCGGCAGCCAGCACGGCGGCCAGCCCGATCCGCGCCCGCTCGGCGGCTCGTGGACCCGGGGCCGCGGCAGCGGCGTGGCGGGCCCCGAGCGCGAACGCGAGCGTCATCGCCGGCAACGATGCCCCAGCCCCGTCACCCCGGCAAATCGCGGAAAAGTTGCCCCTGGGGCGCGTCTCGTGGATGGGTGACGCATGTTTCGTCGCCCTGGTCAACGATTTCTCTGCGGGCGCCTGGCCGCGCTCGTCGTCGCTGCGAGCCTCGGGAGTGCCGCGGGGCCGGCGATGGCCGCCAACAGCCTCGCCACCCCGATCACCGCCGAGCTCACCCAGGATCTGTGGCCGGTGGAGCTCGGGGTCGAGATCGTCGCGGTGGGCCCGCCACTGGGGGAAACCTCGTCATCGCGGGCCCTGGCCAGCACGCTGATGCCCACGCGCTCGGTCACCGTTCCCGACGGTCGGCGCGTCTCGTTCTCGCACGCGGTCTGGACCCCGCGCGGTCGCCGAGCCTTCACCGTGGACGTGGCGGCGCACCAGCACCCTCGCGGCGAGATCGAGATCGAGTGGGATCTGCTCGTGGAGGATGCGCCCTACGAGACCGTCAGCGTGGGCGAGTATCTGTTGCATCGGCTACGTTTCGGACCGCGGCCGGGCGTGGAGGACGAGCGCGTTCGCGTCTCGCGGGCCGACATCGTCACCACCCGGGGCCGTCCGCACCTGGAGACGGTGGAGATCGACGGACAAAAGTACGAAATTCGGGTATTCGCGCTGAGCGTGCGCGGTTGACACCCACCCGCGCCATGATATCCCTTGGCCGCGGACGACCAACGCGTCCCGCGTTGGCCGACACCGCCCGGAGACTCGACGATGCGCCCACTCCTCGCTCGCCTCGCCCCCTTCGCCCTGCTCGCCCTCCCGCTGATGATGGCGTCCGCGATCAGCTGCAAGCCCGACTACCCGCAGTGCAAGAAGGACAAGCACTGCAAGGTCGACCTCGGAGAGAAGTGCGTCGACGGTTCGTGTCAGAACTGCACCACCGATGCCGATTGCACGGGCAAGGGACCCGGCGGCACCAACTGGGTCTGCCACGAATTCCGCTGCACCGATCCCGCCGCGGTTCCGGCCGATGGCGCCGGCGGTCCGGGTAGCCTCGGCTCGCCCTGCACGCAGACGATCGATTGCTCGGGCGGGCTCGTGTGCACCGCCGGCAAGTGCTCGCAGTGCACCGACGACATCGAGTGCAACGGGGGCACCTGCGATCTCGCCACCGGCACCTGCATGGTCGCGGGCGGCGGTGGGTCCTGCACCACCGACGACCAGTGCGCCATGGACGAGATCTGCGACGGCGGCATGTGCGTGTTCTCGGACATCGGCTCGGGCGGCGCCAACCCCTGTGGCCTGGACGCGGTCTACTTCGGCTTCGACAGCCCCAAGATCGAGGACGACGCGGCCCAGCAGCTGCGCGACGTGGCCGAGTGCCTCAAGAACAACGGCGGTCTGGTGTACCTCGAGGCCCACGCCGACACGCGCGGCACCGAGGAGTACAACATCATGCTCACCGACAAGCGCGGACAGACGGTCAAGAAGTTCCTCGAGGATCTCGGGGTGACCGGCGAGAACATGCAGGTCATCTCCAAGGGCTCGCTCGAGGCCACGGGGACCGACGAGGCCGGCATGAAGCAGGATCGACGCGTCGAGTTCGTGTTCCCGTAGGGCCGGCAGGTCGACGTATGCGGAGCTCCACGTTCCCCCACTCCATCGTCACTCGCAGCCGCTCGCTCGCCCTGGTGGCCCTGTGGGCCCTGGGCGCGGGCTCGGGCTGCATCGCCCTCAAGGCCGATCAAGACGAGATCGCCAAGGAGGTCGACAAGCTCCGCAAGGAGGTCCTCGCCAGCAACGAGACGGCCGAGCGCAACCAGGCGCTCGCCGACGAGGTCGAGGCCAAGCTCAAGGAAGTCGAGGAACTGCTGCGACGCAACCAGGCCGACCTGGGCCTGCGCGTGGAGAACCTCGAGCTACAGGTGCAGGAGCTGCGCGGCGCGGCCGAGAACGCCGACTACATGGCCACCGCGGCCAAGCAGGAGCTGCTCGAGCTGCGGGCCGACCTCGACGCGCGGATCACCGCGCTCGAGGAGAAGCTCAACGAGGCCACCAACATCCCCGAGAGCAAGACCGAGCTGCTGGCCGAGGCCGAGAAGCACATGGGCAAGCGCAACTACAAGCAGGCCCGGCGGCTTTACCGGACCTACGAGTCGCGCTACCCCGGCGACGCGCAGATGCCCGACGTGCGCTTCAAGATCGGGCTGACCTACTTCAGCGAGCGCGACTACAAGAGCTCGCTGGGCGAGTTCTACCGCATCATCCAGGACTCGCCCGAGTCGCCGATCGTCCCCGACGCGCTCTACTACTCGGGCCTGGCGTTCGCCAAGCTGGGGCAGTGCAACAACGCCATCGCCTACTTCGAGGCCCTGACCGAGAAGAAGATGAAGGCGCCGCAGAACTACAAGGACAAGGCCGCCGAGCAGATCGGGATCCTCAAGAAGGACAAGGGCGAGCTGTGCATGGACAAGGCCGCCGAGGGCGGGCAGTAGACGCGCCCTTCGCGTGGCGACGCTCGGCCGAGCCTCTCGTCGGGGTCTCTCTCACCTCGGGCGTCGAGTCGGGGTAGGATCCGCCCTCGGGGCGTCCTTGCCGTGCCGAAGAAACCCGAAGTGATCGTGCTCTCTGCGCTCGCCGAGGGACAGTTCGGCCTCTCGAAGGCAAAGGCCGATGCGCTCGTGGAGGCAGCCGAGGTCTGCCTGCACCACAACGAGCATCGCAACGGTGTGCGCCTGCAGATCTCCGGTCGCAGCTCCGCGAGCCACACCCTCGAGTTCTCGTCCCCGAGCAAGGCCGCGCTCAGGGCCAACGCCGATCTCCGAGAAGCCGTGGAGGACGGCGCCACCGCCGTTGCCATCGCGGTCGTGACTCGCACGACCGACTACCGCGTGGTGGAGCGATCGTTCAGGACCACCGGGATCGACTGGTGGCTTGGTCGACAGGACGGCGTGTTCGAGGCTCGCCTCGAGGTCTCTGGCATTCTAAAGGGGCCTCACCGCGTGGGCTCGCGGGTCCAGGAGAAGCTCGAGCAAATGCAGCAGAGCGATGCGACGGGCCGTCCCGGCTACGCCGCGGTCGTCGAGTTCAGCGCCCCCGAGGCGAGGATCGCGGAGAAGGCATGACCCGGCACGTCGCACCGCATCGCGCGGCGATGGAGGCCCTCGACGAGGCACAGAGCGCGCGTCGACGACGAGACGAGCGCGGCGCCCGGGCGGCCATGCGGCGCGCGTTCGTGCTCGAGACGCAGGCCGCAGAGCTCGTGCCGGAGGAGCTCGAGCCCACGCGCTCGATACTGTTTCGCAGCGCCGCTTCGCTCGCGGCGGAGCTGGGGGACACGATCGAGGCGCGCCGGCTCGCGATCGCCGGATTGCGCGGCAACACCCCGGCCGACCTCAAGGCGGAGCTGTTCGAATTGCTCGACGGCCTCGTGCCCCGGCGCGTTCCGGCGAGCGAGGCAACCATCGTCCAGCAATTGCGAATCCACCAGGTCGCGCCAGGGGGGCGCGCGCTCACGATTCCAATGCTCGCGGAATTGCAGGCGCTGTGGGTCCGAACGATCGATGACTTCACGGTCGGAATGAACGACCCCGTGTTCCTCGATGCCGGCACCGGATCCTTCGTGATTCGCTACGAGATCTCGGGTGACCACGCCGACCAGTCACGGCTTCGGTCCGCGCTGGCCGAATTGCGCGATGTCTCCGAGATCCTCCTGGAGTCCCGCCTGCGGCAGGGCGCTCCGGAAGCCCGCGAGGAGCACCTGCAGCGCATTCACAGCGTGCTCGAGCTGCTGACCGCGCTGACCGAGGCCAACGTGGTGCTGGAGGTCACGACCGCGGCCGGGCGGGCCGAGGCAGAGTCATTCGAGCTCCATCCTCCCTCCCGAGAAGATCTCGAGGGATGGCAGAGGATGGCTTCTTCTCGGATCCCATCGGAAGACGTGCCGCAGGCCGACGATCTCGAGCGCGTCCTTCGCTTCGTCGAGATCGTGTCCTCGGGACAGTACCCCACGCCGGAGACGCTGAGCGTCGTCAGCCGACAGGTCAACTACTATCGACGCGCGACCGAGATCCTCGGCTACGTGCGCGACCGCGTGCTCACGCCCAGCGGTCGATTGCTGGTGCGGCTGACGGGCTCGGATCGGTGGATGGACGTCCTCGAGCACGTCACCACGAGCAACGTGGGAAGCGCGTGGATCGACTGGAGCGGCGAGACGAATTTCGTCGACATCGATCCCGCGTCGGCCAGGGCGTTCTTGGCCGAGACGGCCATTGGACTCAGCGATGCGACCATGCGGCGTCGTGCGCTGACCCTGTCGACCTGGCACGCCAAGCTCGTGGAGATGACGTCGCCGTGATCGTCGTGAGCACGCCGAGACCACCTGGCGCTTCGTGCGGGTGGGCCTGCGACGTTGCGGTCCACTCGTACGGCTTGGCATCGTGGCGCGCTGCGAAGGGTCGTAGTGGGGTGTATTGCAGTCGACACCCGGACCGGTAGGCTACGGCGCAGTGCCCAAGCCCAACGAGAGCCCGCGCTTCTCGCTCGCGGAGGACGACGCGGTGGCGTGGCTCCGTCGGCTCGGCGATGCGTCGGTCGATCTCGTCATCACCGATCCCCCGTACGAGTCGCTCGAGAAGCACCGGGCCGTCGGCACCACGACTCGGCTCAAGCACTCCAAGGCCTCGAGCAACGACTGGTTTCGCATCTTCCCGAACGCTCGCTTCGGGGAGCTGTTCGAGGAGCTCTACCGGGTCCTTCGCAACGACCGGCACTTCTATCTCTTCTGCGACCACGAGACCGCGTTCATCGCCAAGCCCGTCGGCGAAGCCGCCGGCTTTCGGTTCTGGAAGCCGCTCATCTGGGACAAGGTCGCGATCGGCATGGGCTATCACTATCGAGCGCGCTACGAGATGATCCTCTTCTTCGAAAAGGGGAAGCGAAAGCTCGATGACCTGGGCATTCCCGACATCCTCCAGGCCAAGCGAATCCTCCGTGGCTACCCGACGGAGAAGCCGGTCGAGCTGTCGGAGATCCTGGTGGGGCAGAGCACGAGGCCGGGAGAGCTCGTGCTCGATCCCTTCATGGGGTCGGGAAGCGTCGGCGCGGCCGCAGTGGGAGCGGGGCGGGACTTCGTCGGCTGCGACATCGCCCACGAGGCCGTCGAGGTGACCCGGCGGCGATTGCTCGAGCAGGGTGCCGTCCACGACTCGGGTCTCATCGTGCGTGATGCCGATGGCCGGGCCGACCAGCTCTCGCTCGGCGTCACGGAGCGCGCGCCCGAGGGACCGCCGTAGGCAGGCGCAGCGTGCCGCGGGGCGGGCTCACGGCTAGCGAAAGTACGCCCTGCCCGAGGCGAACCCGACCACCCCGCGCGCCCGCGGCCGCACCATGTCGTACGGCAGCTCGTCGGGCGCCCCCGGGCGCACCATCTCGATCTCGAACTGCACCCCGGGCGCCTCGATCGTGCGCAAGAACTCCAGCGAGTAGTGCCGGGCCTCGTCCTCGTCGGCGGCGAGCACGGTCAGCCCGCGGGTGTAGCCCTGCACGTCGCGGGGCCAGTACTCGGGCACCTCGCCGGCCTCGACGCGGGCGGTCACGGTGAAGGCGCTCACCTGCGGCGCGTCGCCGTGATCGACCTCGTTGAGGGTGTTGAGCACGTGCGCGGTGATCCAGTCGCGCTGCCCGGCTCGACGCGCCACCTCGCGTGCCTCGCCCCGCAGGCCCCGCTGCCACAGCGCCTCGAACACCTCCTCGAACACCAGGCTCGCGTAGCTCGGGCTCAGGTTGTCGCTCATCGACGAGTCGGTGAGCAGCTCGAGCGCGCCGTAGAGCATGCGCAGCGCCTCGTCGAGGTGGGCCTCGCCCTGGCCGTGGGCCAGGTACCACGAGCCGAGCACGGCCAGGGTCAGCGGGCTCTCGGGATCGGCCCGCAGCGCCTTGTCCATGGCGGTCATGGCCTCTTCGGGCTGGCCCATGCGGTAGAGCGTGATCGCCAGGTTGTACCAGGCGCCCGCGTGATCGGTCTCGAGGGTGAGCGCGAGCTCGAAGCGCTCGACCGCCTGCTCGAACTCGTCGAGGTCGGACAGGCAGATCCCGTGCTCGACCAGGATGTCGACGTTGATCGGATCTTCGTCGAGGTACTGCTCGTAGACCCCAGCCGCCTCCTCGAGGCGACCATTGCGACGCAGCAGGGCACCGAGCGCCGCGGCGGCCTCGTACATGGTGCCGGGCTCGTCGTCGGAGTCGAGCGCGTTGCGGTAGCAGTCCTCGGCCTCGTCTTCCTCGCCGAGCCGCTCGAGCACCGCACCGAGGTTGTAGTGCGCCAGCGAGCCCATGGCGTTGGCCTCGATGGCGCGCCGGAAGGCATCGCGCGAGGCCGGCAGCTCGCCGCGGAGGTCGTGCACGTTGCCGAGCGCGATGAGGATGTCGGGCTCGTCCGAGAGCTCGTCGGCGGCTCGCCGCGCCAGTATGATCGCGTGGTCGAGGTCCCCCATGTCGCAGAGGGCCCGGATCCACATGCAGTAGAGCGGGATGAGGTCGTGGGTGGGGAGCTCTGGTTCCCACGCGCTACGGAGCATGCGAACCGCCGAGCTGGATGCTCCTTCGTCCAGGAGCGTGGCCACGGCATCGAGTTGAGCGCGGATCGTCATCGTCGGCGCAGCAAGAGGGAGCGAGCAAGCAAAAGAGGTGGAGCGGGGTACGGGATTCTTGCCATGGCGCCGTCGCGCTGGCAATTCCTGATTCGCGCGCAGTGGCCCTCGTGGGTGGGCTGTGCGGCCGTTCGGGCCCTCGCGCGGGCGCGCGTGGCCGTGGCTCCAGACGCGAGACGCTCGCGGATGTCTTGCCAGAACGTGCCATGGTGCGAAGCAGACAGCGCAGTGCGTGGCAGGGGCGTGAGTCGTTGCTCCGGTGCGTTCGAGCTGGCTCGAACGCCGGCTCGGAGCGCCGTCGAACGCTGGTCCCGTCCGCCCGAAGGAGCACGAGCATCCGAGGAGCGCAATCGCGAGCGCGCGCACGCAACCGGAGCACGCCCCCCGGCCCGCCCTTGCCCCCGCGTCCTTGCACGGATCCTCACCGAGGATACCCCGGGTGGCTCGAGGATGCGTGAGAAAAGCTCACGTCGTCCGAAGAGTGGGAGATCCGGGTCCCAGCGCGGTTCTTCGAGCGCCCACTGAGGTCGGGGCACGCGACTCGAGGTCGCCGATACCGCCGCAGCGTGTCGGCAGGCCGGTCGACGCCGAGGACGCCACGGGGGCGACCCCATGAGCAGCCCACGAGCAAACCAGTCGAGCACGAGGGATCGAGCGAGGCACGGTCATCGTGCAAGGGCATGGGCGTCGAGCTGCCCGACGAAGCGAGGCCGCGCTAGGTCAACGGGGAAGCGCTCGTTCCGTCCACACCAAGGGGCGGCCGGAGCGATCGCAGCGATTGCTTGCGTAGCGGTCGTGGTGTGGTCACCATTCTCCCATGATTTTCGCGATGCGACAGGGAGCTCGCTGGGGGGCGGTGCTCGTTGCCATTGGATTGCTCATGGGGCCGCTGCCCAGCGTACGGGCGGCGGACGATCCCGAGGACGAGGAAATCGAGGATGGCGAGGAGACCGAGGCCCCGGTCGTCCGTGGGGCCGCCGATGTCAAGATCGAGGTCAAGCTCGAGTCGGGCCGGGTGGTCAAGCCCGAGAGCGCGGTCCATGTCGACTACGGCGTCCAGACCGGCGTCGAGCTGCAGGCCGACGGCTCGAAGCACCAGTTCCAGCTCACCATCATGCCCAAGGGCGACGGCAAGAAGGAGGTCGCGATCACCGTCGGCTACGACCGCGATGGCGAGCCGATCGTGGCGCCCTACACCTTCGATGCGAAGGTCAAGAAGCGCGAGGTCCTGCGCATCGAGGGCGGCATGGCGCTGGCGTTCACCATCACGCCCAAGAAGGTCGACGGCGAGCAGGCGCCTGCCCCCGACGAGGAGCAGCCCACCGAGCCGGTCGAGAAGCCGAAGCCCAAGGACAAGATCGAGGTCTGCGAGGAAGACGACCCGCTCTGCGGCATCAAGTAGCCGCCACGCCCTCGCTCACCAAACCGGCTCGACGCCGCGCGCTCTCCACGAGAGCCGCGGCGTCGCTGCTTGGAGGCGTGGGACCGCCAAGACCCGGCCGGCCCACGCCTCACCCAGCGTGATCATGTCGGGCATCGCGTGGAGCTGGATGGCAGCGTGCTCGAACGGCTCGGCCACGCGTAGTCGATCGAGGGCACGGCGACCGATCGCCCAGCCGAGCTTGGCGTGGACCACGGTCGCGCCGTCGAAGAACACCTCGCCGCTGCGCCCGTCGTGGAGGCGAACGCTCGCGCGCAGTCGATGGTGGCCACGACGTGCGATCGTGGCGACCTCCTCGAGCGTGCGTGGTGATGGCCGTCGGCCGAAGCGAGTGAAGTCGATCGCGGCGCTCATCGGGTGCCTGGGGTGGGCGGAGCATGAGCGATCGATGTCACGGCTCGATCGCACGCAGGCAAGACCTGCGCGACGCACGGGTTACGGTCTCACGTCGTCGGTCGGTGCTCCGGCTCGGCTCGTTGCGCTCGCGCTGGGCGCGGAAACGGTGGCGCGGGTGCGGCAGTCGAGGGGCTTCGCTATCGTGCGGGGACCACCCGATGGACTGTCCCGATGCCCACGTGCTCGCTGCGCTCGGTGAGGGCTCGCTGTCCGCGTCCGAGCGCACGCAGGTGGAGGAGCACATCGATGCGTGCTCGGTGTGCACCGAGCGGGTGGCGGAGCGGCCCCGAGCCGATGCCTCGGGGTCGAGCTCGGATGCCCTGGCCACGATCTGGAGCGGTCCGACCGCGTCCGACCAGGACTCGAAGGGCTCGAAGGGCTCGAAGGGCTCGGATCCGCTCCGCCGTCTGGGGCGGTACGTGCTCCTCGAGCGGCTGGGCGCGGGGGCGATGGGCGAGGTCCATGCGGCCTATGATCCCGAGCTCGATCGCAGGGTCGCGCTGAAGATCCTGCGCCCCAACCTTCGCCGCGGGGCGTCGCAGAGCGTGGGGCAAGCTCGGCTGCTTCGCGAGGCGCAGGCCACCGCATCGCTCTCCCATCCCAACGTGATCACCGTCCATGACGTGGGCTCGGTGGGCTCGCAGGTCTTCATCGCGATGGAGCTGGTCGAGGGCGTCGACCTGCGTCGCTGGCAAGAGGAAGGCGGGCGATCGTGGGCCGAGGTGCTCGCCGTCTATCTACAGGCAGGCGAGGGCCTGGCCGCAGCGCACGGTGCAGGGCTGCTGCATCGCGACTTCAAGCCCGACAACGTGCGCCTGGGACACGATGGGATCGCTCGGGTGCTGGACTTCGGCCTGGCCAAGGCCACGGGGGACGAGACCAACCGCGAGGGTCCACGTGAGCTCTCCGGTTCCTTGCTCGGCAGCGGCGAGCTGACCATGGCCGGTACGGTGCTCGGTACGCCCGCGTACATGGCTCCCGAGCAGCTACGCGGTGACGTGCTCGATGCACGCGCCGACCTGTTCTCGTTCTGCGTTGCGCTGTGGGAGGCGGTTCATGGCGAGCGTCCGTTCCACGGCACGACCTTCGAGACGCTGCGGGCGGCGATCGTGACCGGTGCGATCGCGGCCCCGCCCGCGAGCCGTCACGTGCCGGCCTGGCTCGATCGGGCGCTGCGGCGGGGGCTGGCACCCGATCGCGAGGCACGGCCCCCCTCCATGCGAGCGCTGCTCGACGTGCTGCGCAGCGGGCTGGGCCGCCGGCGACGGTGGCTCTCGGGCATCGGCCTGGGGCTCGGCTTCTGCGTGGTGGCGGGGCTGGCCTACTGGCAGGGACGCGCCGAGCACGAGTCGGTTCCCGCGGCAGCCCCGTGCGCCGGAGCGCCGGCGCGGGTGGAAGGTGTGTGGCCAGCCGCTCGTCGCAGTGCGATCGAGGCGGCCTTCGACGCCACGGGTCTGCCCTTCGCTCGCGCCTCGTGGAGCAGCGTGGATCAGTCGGTCGCCGGCTATCTCGAGCGCTGGCAGACGGGCTCGTGGAAGCCTGCGAGGCCACGCACGTGCTCGGTACGCAGTCCGCGGACCTGCTCGATCGACGCATGGCTTGTCTGGATCGACGGTTGGGCGAGCTCGATGCGTTGCTCGCCTTGATGGCCGAGCCCGACGCCGCCCTGGTCGAGCGCGCCCCTCGAGCGGTGGCCGGGCTGCCGGGCCTCGATGCGTGCGCCGATGCGGAGGGCCTGGCTCGGACGCGACCGCTGCCCGAGGATCCCGAGCTGCGCGCTTCGATCGAGCACGCCCAGGCTCGCCTCGATCGCGTGGACGCGCTGGCCCTGGCGGCTCGCTACCAGGATGCCCACGCCCTCGTGCTCGAGCTGACCGAGCTGACCGAGACGCTCGGCCACGACCCCTTGCACGCGGCCGCCCTCGTCGAGCTCGGTGACCTACAGGATCGTCGGGGCGATCCCCGCACCGCAGAGCCCACGCTGCGGCGGGCGCTGGCGATCGCCGAGGCGGCGGGCGACGACGCGGTGGCGGCCTCGGCCTTTGCCTCGCTCGTGTACGTGGTGGGCCTGGAGCTGGCGCGAGCCGACGAGGGACGACAGCATGCCGAGCTCGCCGCCGCCAAGTCGACGCGGCTGGGTGATCCGGCCGAGCTGCGACGGGAGATCCTCGCCAACCGTGCGATGCTCGAGTACGGGGCGGGCGACACCGAAGCGGCGCGCGCCTGGGCGCAGGAGGCCATCGAGCTGGTCGAGACCCACTGGGGCCCCGATGCGCTGCAGCTGCAGTCCTTGCTCGACTTGCTGGGGTCGATCCACCGCGTGCGTGGCGAGCGAGCACCCGCCGAGGCGGCCTTCCGCCGCGCGCTGGACCTCGTCCACCGACGCCTGGGCCCCGAGCACCCCGCCGCGGCTCCTTCGCACGGAAACCTCGCGACCGTGCTCTACAGCGACTCGCGCCACGAGGAGGCGCTCGAGCACGCCGAGCGGGCGCTGTCCCTGTTCCAGAGCGTGGACGAACGGACCCCGTTCGTGGCCAGCGCGCTCAACAACGTCGCCAACATCCACACCGCGCTCGACGACCACGCCGAGGCGCTCGCCATGCACGAGCGGGCGCTGGCCGTGCGCGTTGCGATCTTCGGCGAGCGGCATCCCGACGTGGCGCAGTCGCTCGACGGCATGGGCTCCGCCCTGGTCGCCCTGGGTCGTGCCGAGGAGGGACTGGCCCGTCACCGAGAGGCGCTGGCGATGCACCTCGAGTTGCTGGGCGACGAGCATCCGGCCCTGGCCTATGACCACCAGGGCATCGGCCGTGCATTGCTCGAGCTCGGACGGCCCCAAGAGGCGCTCGCTCCGCTCGAGGCGGCGCTCGTGCTGCGGAGCGAGCCTCACGACGTCGATCCGGTGGAACGGGGCGAGACGGAGCTGGTCCTGGCCGAGGCCCTGGCGACGGCCGGTGGCGATCGCGAGCGCGCGCGGGCGCTGCTGCTGCGCGCGACCGAGGACCTGAGCGACGCCCCGGATCACGCCAAGGCGCTACGTCGGGTGCAGCGGCTGCTCGGCGAGCGCCCGACACCATGAGGTGGAAGCGTGCAGGTGTCAGGTTGACAGAGGCCACGATGCCCGACCGCCAGCGCGTCACGTGCGGGCCTCGAGCGATCGCGCCGATCCATGCGCTCGGCCCGGTTCTCGGGCTCCGGGGCGTTGGCACATGGCTTGCTCTTCGCGTGGGGCGTGACCAACGTCGACACGATCGCCGGAGTGATGCTCGGCACCGCGCTCGGGGACAGCCTGGGCCTTCCGCACGAGGGACTGCACCCCGCGAGGATCGCCCGGAGGTTGCAGCGGCGTCCGCTGGGGCACGGCATGCTGCTGTCGCGGGGGCTGCTCAGCGACGACACCGAGCACACCTGCATGGTCGCACGCGCGCTGCTGTCTTCGGGTGGTGAGGTCGATGCGCTGCGGCGCTCGCTGTCGCGGCAGCTGCGGTGGTGGGTGGCCATGCTGCCCCCGGGGGTGGGGTTGGCGACGTTGCGCGCGTCGCTGCGCTTGCTCGTGGGGATCGATCCCCGGCGCAGCGGCGTGCGCTCGGCCGGCAATGGGCCCGCGATGCGATCGGCGTTGCTGGGTGTGTGCGCGCGGGACGACGCGCACCTCGTCGAGCTGGTGCGGGCGTCCACGCGACTGACCCACACCGATCCGCGGGCGGAGGACGGCGCGACGGTCGTGGCGAGGCTGGCTCGGTGGGCCAGCGGGGGTGGGGGCTCGATGGAGTCGATCGTGTGTGCGGTGGAGGATGCCGAGCTCGCGCAGCGGCTCGGGCGGGCGATCGAAGCGGCCATGGCGGGGGTGGAGCTCGAGGTGCATCGGAGCGACGCTGGCTACGAGCGGGGGGTCTCGGGCTTCGTCGTGCACACCGTACCGGCCGCCGTGTACTGCTTCGTTCGTCATCGTGGACGGCCCGCAGCCGTGCTCGAGGCTGCGGTTCGGCTGGGCGGAGACACCGACACCGTGGGGGCGATCGCAGGCGCGCTCGTGGGCGCCGAGGTGGGTGCAGGCCGATTGCCCACCGCGTGGGTGCAGGGGATCCGCGACTGGCCGATCTCGGTGGCGCACATCGAGGCGCTGGCGCGGGCGCTGGCGGAGGGCGGAGTGCCTCCGCCCGCTCCCGGGCTCGGCATGCTGGTGCGCAACCTCGGGATGGTCGGGCTCGTCCTCGGGCACCTGATGCTGCGGATGCTCGGTCGCTAGTCGAACGCACGGGGGTGTACTCTGAGCCATGTCCGACGAACGCGAGGCCATCATCGACGGGCTCATCGCCAAGGCGCTCGACGAGCATGGAGACCTGGCGCCACCGTGGGCTCGCCACCCCGACATCCCCAAGGACTCGATCGGCTGGCGCATGGGAGCGGGTGAGGGTTGGCTGATGATGTGGTGGCAGTGGATGGAGCGGCAGCCCACCGATCGCACGTGGCGCCTCGCATACCTCCAGCGTCACGCACCCGCACCGCGTAGCTGGCAGCGCTCGGCGATGTGGGTGCTCGATCCGACGGCCAAGGAAGACTACGACGACCACGAAGACGACGGCGACGAAGACGAGGTGGCCGGCGTGCTCGACGAACGCCAGCGCGCGCTGCTGCACGAGCTCGAGCACGCCGGGGTCGTGGGCGACGACGTGGCGATCCTCGCGTGGCTGCGGCTCGCCGATCCGCCCGGGCCGCCATGGGACGAGCGCCGCACCGTGGCGACCGCGGTCCGCTACGATGCGCGTTCCCTGAGCTTCCTTGCCCGCTGGGCCAGGGACCGCCGAAACGACGGCACGCTCGCGCGGTGGCTCGAGGCCGTGGCCGAGCCATCGCCAGGATGGCGAGCCTTTCGCGACGCGCTGGCCAGCGGCCAGCCTCCCGCGCGGCTTCCCGATGATCCCCGCGAACAGCTGGCGATCCTGCTCGCTGCGTACGGTGAGCCGCCCTCGCCCTGGTCCCGCGGTGAGTCGCCCGAGGCGCTCGAGCTCCAGTTCGAGGACGACACGTCCTTCGCCGGCGCATGGGTCGAGTGGGCGATGGAATCGTTCGACGACAGGACCACGTGGCTGGGCTATCTGAGTCGAGGTCCCGCTGCGCCGCCGGAGTGGGACCAAGCGGTGCGGCGGGAGCTGTCGTGGTTGTTCCGTGCTCCGTGATCCCCCGTGATCCGTGACGCGACTTGCGGTGGATCGATTGCGGCCAGCACGACGCATGCCCGCCAAACGCTCCACGAGTGGTACGCTGACTGCATGGCTGCTACGCTGGCCAAGCAATGGGCACGGTCGAGCTCGATCCTGCGGCACTGCGCAAGCTCGGCAAGGCGCAGTTCGAACGGTTCTGCTGCGACGTGGTGCTGCGCTTCGAGCTGGAACGTAGGCATACTCCACCCTGGGAACACCCCGATGATCCCTCGGGAGAGAACGGGCAGACCGATGGAGGCTGCGACTTCAGCGTCGAGATCCTGCACGAGCCGCGTCTCTCCCTCGCGGAGTTCCTGTATGCCATCACTGCCGACGAGCCCGGACTGACCTGGTATGGCTGCAAGAACACCAAGTCCGACACCAACGCGCGAAAGCTCGTCCTTCGCGATGTCCGGCCCACGAAGAAGAAGCTCGTCGAGATCTGGGACCGAGACGGTGAACCTCCCGCGGATCTCGCCGAACGATGCCTCTCCGACGGCAGGCTCTCCAAGCCGCTCCTCGAGGTTCTCGCGAGTGGTGGCCGCTACTTCGTCCTGTTGGCAGCGTAGGTCCCCAGGAAGTCCGAGTTGCGCAAGGATGTCGCCAACGAGCTCGCCGCGTGGTGCAAGGCGTTGCTCGGCGTGGACGTCGATCTGCGCCAGCGCGTGAAGATCATCGATGCCAACGACCTGGCGCGCTTCATCAACTACCACCAGGTGGCGCTTCCCCGGGACATCGAGCGTGCGCTCGGCATAGAGTCTCCGGAGGGGCTGCTCACGTGGCAGGCATGGCGTGCGCGCTTCCAGAAGGACCGCGACCACCCCCTCGAGTACGAGCTCGACCACGATCGGCAGCAGAAGATCGACCTCATCATCGATCGAACGACACCCGAGCCGGCCATCAAGGAGCGATATGCATGGATCGCGGGCCCTCCCGGAGTGGGCAAGACCAGGCTGGTGCTCCACGCGCTCGAGAACGTGCCAGCACACGAACGCCGCGTGCTGTTCACCGAGGATCCCGTGGCTGCACGGCGGGCGATGAGCTCGTCCTGGTTCGAGCGGTCCGACGACACGATCATCGTGGCGGACGAATGTTCGGATCACGACGCAGAGGTGTTGATCTCCACCTTCATTCAGGACAATGGCGCACGACGCAATGCACTGATCTTGATCGGTCCTCCACCCGAGAGTCTCGAGAAACCACGTGGAGCCCCCGCGCTCCTGTCCCCGCTGCCGTCCAACGCCATTCGCCGGATCCTTCGATCCAGGGTCCCGCTCGATGATTCCACACTCGAGCACCTCGCGAGCCTGGTCGGTGGATACCCCCACTACGCCGTGCTGCTCGCCGGTGGGCTCGGTCCAGAGGATGCCCGTGCCTTGAACGACACTTCCCGGTGGGACGTGGCACAACGAGCCCTCGCCGGCCGACCGAACGATGGCGGGGACGAGGCGTGGCGCCAGCGGGTCGATCGTCGAGCCAAGGCCCTCGTGGCGATTGCGATCGTACCGACGCTTCCCTGGGACGACCTGAGCCCTGCGAAGGAACAGGCGCTGGCACGCGCGCTGATGATCGATTTTCGCACTCTTCGTGATGCGGCCACGGAGTGCGAGAAGCGAGGCATGCTGCGTCACGTCAGGAGCCAGGGGCACCAGTACATCAGCCCCATGGTGCTCGGGGGGATCGTCCTCGAGCACTTCCTGGGCGGAGGTCCGGGCCCGGGAGGGCCGAACCTCGGGCCTCGGATCAAGCGCGAGCTCCCGGAGCACTTCGGAACGCTCTGCAACAGCGCGCGGCGCTACGGGGTCGGTGAGGACGTATGGCGACGCCTCGTGGAGTACGACCTCACGGCACCCGACGAGCACACGTGGGAACGGCTGGACGAGCTGGCCTTCTGGAGCCCGGAATCGACGGCGCAGTCACTCCCGCGGTTGTTCGGTCAGTATGGTCCCGACGAAATCCTCGACTCCGATCTCCGTGACACGGTGTACTTCGCCCTCGTGCATCTCTCTCGCCGTCGCATCGAGCTTCGGTGCCTTGCATCGGTGGAGGACGCAATGTTCGGCCTGGCGCTCTCTGCGTCGCGAAGGCACCGCGACGAGGTACGGCGTGGCGGGGGAGTGAGTCTTCGACAGTTCGTGGATGCATGGGAGGGCTCGTTGTCACCCGATGGCTCCACCCACCAATCGCTTGCCGAGCGTGTGGCAATTCTCGAGCGACGTGGCCACGATGACTCGGCCGAGACCCGGACGGCGGTAGCTCGCGCAACCGCGGCAGCCCTCGATCGTGAGGCACGAGACCACGCCTTCCGGTCTCGAGATCTCGTGGATGGGCCGTGGCCTCGACCTTCGGGTGCCGAGCGCGAGGCCGCCGAGCGCCAGCTCCATCGGCTGCAGGACGTGCTCATCGGCGACGAGGACGAGACGGTCGCCGATGTGGCACGCAGAGGGCTGGCGAGGACGCTACGGACTCGATTGCTTGGCGAGGAGAGCCGGCGGGAGCTGCGAGTCATCGCGGTGCGGGCAAGGAACTGGACGACGAGTCAGAAGCGGGCGCTGCAGCAGGCAATCGATGACCACCGCGAGGTGAGGCGGGTACGCGGAGAACTCCCCGATCGTGGCGTCGAGGAAGCGCTCGTCGACCTCGAGGGGGAGCTCGTGGTCGAAGATCTCGTCGATCGCTTGATGATGCGGGTGGGGCGATGGACACCCGATTCGAGGTCGGACGAGGAGGATCTCGTCGCTCGTACTCGAGAAGGCGATCGGGCGCTCGCGCTGGAATTGCTCGAGTGCCCATCGCGTTGGGACCACGCGCTACGCTGGCTCGAGCAACCAGATGCGCTGCGGAGCGCCGATTTCCTGACCATGCTCGGCATGGCCGACCAGCACGATGGCTTGCTCGAGTCGCTGACGAGTCGGCTGCCGGAAGATCGGGCATCCCGCAATTTCGCCATGTACCTACGAGGGAGGCACGAGCGGTTGGGCGACGAGGCCACCAATGCCTGGATCCACACGGCACTCTCGCGTCCGACCAGTCACCTCGCGATTGCGCGACTGTTGTCGTTGCTTTCAGGGCATGGTGAGCGCATCGAGGCCGCCGTCACCCTCATCGAGGCAGGCACGCTGGATCCAGACGCTCGCGAGCAGCTCGGGCTCACCCCATGGACGAGTCCTGCCGCGGTCTCCCCCCAGGCGCTGCGCGCGGCCGCCCGAAGGGTCTTCGGAAGTGGGGTGCCTGGTCTCGTGGTGGTCCTCGGCGATGCTCTGCTCCGCGCCAACGAATCTTCCCTCGAGGACGATCTCGTCGATGGCTTCGTCGAGGCCCTCCGAGCCGTGGGCTGTTCCCGCTGGTCGATCCAGCACGAGTGGCAGTCTCTGGCCCGCCAGTTGTTCGCGCGGGGACACTCGTCTCTCGTGCTCGCGGCCCTGCTCGATGCCTTGGCCACGGATGACGACGTCTCGACGCGTGTCGTACTCGACATGCTCGAAGAGCTCGTCGAGCACGTTCCAGCGGAGCACTTGTGGCAAGTGCTACGGCCACGTCTCGATAGCGGGCGCCTGGTCACCCGGTTTCACTACCACCGCGGCGAGTTCAAGCCGTTGCTCCACCTACCCGTGGACGAGGCTCTCGCGGCGGCTCGGGATGATCCGTCGATCGCACGAGTGCTGGGGGAGTTGTCACGGCCCTATCGAGATTTCCTCGAGCCGCTGGCAATGCGGCTGATCTCGGAGCTGGGTGCCGATGGCCCCGCCGCTCGAGCCATCGAGGCGCGAGCGGGATCCACCCCCCATGCGGTCCATAGCCTCGGTCATTTCCACTTGAAGCAGGCCGAGCATGCACGTGCGTGGGCGAAGTCCTCGAGCCTCGAGGTCCGTCGGTGGGCGGAGCGCCTGGCCGATCGACTCGCGTCACGGGCCGACGACGAGCTCGCGAGCGAGGCGCTCGAGCGCAAGCTCGGCTGAACCGCGTGCGCTACCCGGGCTTGACCCCGACCGCGAGCACCAGCTGCCCGCCGTGCTCGCGCCGCGACGGCAGCTCGCGACGCTCGTAGCCCTCGGCCAGGCGTTCCAGCGGCAGCCACACCTTGCGCTGGATCTCCGCCCGCGCCACCAGGTTGACCATGCGCCCCTGGAACGTCGGACGCTCGGCGTGGCAGTCCACCACCACTGCACGGCCCCCGGGGCGCAGCAGGCCCCACAGGCGCTCGAACGCCGCCTCCCAGCGCGGAAAGGCGGTCAGCCCAAGGAACACGTGCAGGCGATCGAGCACCACCGGCTCGCCGCGCACCTGCCCGAGCCGCGCGGCATCGACCGCGTGCACGTCGGCCTGGCCCAGGTGCACCTGCGTCCAACCGTTGCGCTCCACCCGGGCCTTCGCTCGCTGCAGCATGCCCTCGCTGAAGTCGAGGCCGATGACCGTGCCCTCGGTGCCCACCCCCGCCGCCAGCCCGTCGAGGCTCTGGCCGGTGCCGCAGGGAAGGTCGAGCACGGTCTGTCCGGGTCGCAGCTCGAGCGCCTCGCAGGCACGGCGGCGGGCGTCGACGTAGAGCGCCTCGAGCGAGCGATCGTAGAAGCGCGAGAAGAAGTCGTACCAACCCATGGCCACGACGATGATACCGTGGGTGGCGGTGAGCGAGACGGTCACGAGCTTCTGTAGGATCTGCGAGGCGCTGTGCGGGCTGGAGCTCGACGTCGAGGACGGACGCGTGGTCCAGATTCGCCCCGACCGCGAGCACGTGGTGACCCGGGGCTACGGGTGCATCAAGGGCCTGCGCCAGCACGAGCTCTACCAGTCGGACGATCGCCTGCGACAGCCGCTGCGGCGCGAGGGCGGAAGGCTGCGACCGGTCGCGTGGGACGAGGCGCTGACCGAGATCGGCCAGCGCGTGCGAGCCATTCGCGGCCGGCATCACCCCGATGCGATCGCGATGTACGTGGGCACGGCGGCGGGCTTTTCGATCCTGCACCCGATCTTCGCCCAGGGCTTCATGCAGGGGATCGGATCGCGCAGCTCGTACTCCTCGGCCACCCAGGATTGCAGCAACAAGTTCGCGGTGGCCACCCTGCTCTACGGCTTTCCGTTCCTGCAGCCGTTCCCCGACATCGATCGCACCCGCTGCCTGGTGGTGGTGGGCGCCAACCCGGCGGTGAGCAAGTGGAGCTTCCTGCAGGTGACCAACCCGGTGCAGCGGCTCAAGGCGATCGAGGCACGCGGCGGCCGGGTGTTCGTGGTCGACCCGCGGCGCACCGAGTCGGCCAAGGCCGCGGGCGAGCACGTGTTCATTCGCCCGGGCACCGACGTGTTCTTCTACCTCGGCTTCCTGCACGAGCTGTGGGCCACCGGCGGGGTCGACGAGGCGCGAGCGCGGGTGCATGCGCATGGGCTCGAGGCGCCGCGCGAGCTGTCGGCCACATGGAGCCCCGAGCGCCAGGCCGAGGTCACCAAGGTCCCCGCCGACGTGCTGCGGCGGATCGTACGGGCCTATCGCGAGGCTTCGACCACCAGCATCGGTGAGGGCGGCGGCGCAGCGCTCTACTGCTCGACCGGAGTGAACATGGGCGGGCAGGGCTCGCTGGCGTTCTGGTTGCAGGAATCGATCAACTTCCTGGCGGGCAACCTCGATCGCCCCGGCGGCACGCTGGTGGGCAAGGGGATCTTCGACTTCCCCGGCTTCGCCAAGCGCCGCGGGCTGCTCGTGAGCCGCGAGCGCTCGCGCGTGGGAGGCCTGCCCGTGGTCAACGATGCGCTGCCGGGCGGAGTGCTGGCCGACGAGATCCTCACCCCGGGCGATCGCCAGGTGCGAGCCCTGTTCGTGACTGGCGGCAACCCGCTGCTGACCATGCCCAACGCGGGGCGGCTGCGACGGGCGCTGCGCGAGCTCGAGCTGTTGGTGGTGCTCGACATCCTGCCCGGCGAGACGGCCAGCGAGGCCGACTTCGTGCTGCCGTGCACCTCGCCGCTCGAGCGGCCCGACCTGCCGTTCCTGTTCCCGCTGTGGCTGGGCATGCAGAGCCGCCCGTATCTGCAGGCCACACGCGCGGTGGCTCGACCCCCGGGGCAGGCGCGCGACGAGGCGACGATCTACCTCGATCTATGCCGGGCGTGCGGCGTCGATCTGTTCGGGTCGAAGGCCGCGCAGCGGCTGCTCGAGGCCGCGAGCTGGATGCGAGGGCGTCTTCGGCCCGAGCTCGGGCGCGGCGTGCCGCAGGAGCAGCTGCTCTCGTCGATGCTGCGAGCCTCGGGCGAGGGCGGGCTGTCGGCGCTGCTTCGGCACCGCCACGGGCGCGCTCGCAAGAGCACCGAGGGGCACGACTTCCTCGGCCAGCGCGTGCTGACCTCCGACGGCAAGGTCGACCTCGCTCCTGCGCCCTTGCTCGAGCTCGCGCGCGAGCTGCCCGCGCAGTTCGAGCGCGAGCGGGCCGCGGCGCACGAGCTGAGGCTCATCACCCGGCGCGCCGTGGGCACCCACAATTCGTGGACCCACAACCATCCCAAGCTGGTCGGCAAGCGCAACACCAACGTGATCTACGTGCACCCCGACGACATGGCGCGGCTGGGGCTGCGGGAGGGCGCGCTGGCCGATGTGAGCACCAACGTGGCAACGATTCGATTGCCGGTGGAGCCGTGCCGCGATCTGATGCCGGGCACGGTGGCGGTGCCCCACGGCTGGGGCCACCAGCGTGCCAAGGGGCTGTCGGTCGCGGCGCAGACCCGTGGCGTCAACGTGAACCTCTTGGCGGCCGACGGCCCGCAGCGCCTCGATCCCGTGTCGGGCATGGCCCACCTGACGGGGATCGACGTGCAGGTCCGGCCCGCCGCCGGACCCAAGGACGAATCGGACTGGTCGGGCATGCCCGCCTCGGAGTGATCCATGGTGTAACCAGCGGGCGACGGACGACGAAACGAACGCGGAGGCAATTCGCATGAGCGAGCGAGTCGTGCAATCGGTGGTCGAGCTGGGGTTTCCCTGGACCACCTTCGATCCCTTCCTCTTCTGCGTGCATCACGACGATGCCTACCCGCGCGGTACCGAGGCCATGGGACCCGATCCCGAGCTCCTGCGCGGACGCAACATCGGGATGGACTTTACGGGGATCGACGGCTGGCGCATGTACCACGGCGACGTGGTGCCCGGCTTTCCTCGGCACCCGCACCGCGGGTTCGAGACGGTCACGCTGGCCCGACGCGGCTACATCGATCACTCCGACTCGCTGGGCGCCACGGCGCGCTTCGGCCATGGCGATGCGCAGTGGATGACGGCGGGCGCGGGCATCGTGCACTCCGAGATGTTCCCGCTGGTGCACCGCGACGCCGACAACCCGGTCGAGCTGTTCCAGATCTGGCTCAATCTTCCCCGCCGCAGCAAGATGGCCAGGCCGTACTTCTCGATGCTGTGGCGCGAGCGGATTCCCCGGCTGCGGCTGGGCGAGGGTGGGAGCAACGGCGTGGAGCTGACGCTGGTGGCCGGATCCATGAATGGCCCGATGGGTGACGAGCGTGCACCCACGCCTCCGCCCGACTCGTGGGCGGCCAGCCCCGAGGCCGAGGTGGCGATCTGGACCATGAAGCTCGCGCCCGGGGCCGCGTGGACGATCCCTCCGGCCAGCGAAGGAGTGCTGCGCACGCTCTACTTCTTCGCGGGCGCCACCCTCGACGTTGGTGACCAGACGGTGCAGGCTCCGCTGGGCGTGCGAGTGCGAGGCGATCGCCCCACCCCGCTACGCAACGGCGAGCTCGAGTCCGAGGTGCTCATGCTGCAAGGCCGCCCGATCGGCGAGCCGGTGGTGCAGCATGGGCCGTTCGTGATGAACAGCCCGGCCGAGATCAACCAGGCGATCATGGACTACCGCCGCACCGAGTTCGGCGGCTGGCCGTGGGGATCCGACGGCCCCGTGCATCCGCGCGAAGACGAACGCTTCGCAGTACACGTGGACGGCCGACGCGAACGGCCGAGCGAGTAGACCTGTCGCGCTCTTTGCGCACAAAGCCAACGGATTCGTTGCCAACAAATTCGTTGGGGTCGGCTTGACAGGGTGCCACGCGCACATCACTGTTCCCAACGGATTCGTTGCCAACGAATCCGTTGGGACTTGCAATGGGACGGAAACTCAAGAGAGAGGTCGGAAACTGGGTTTCTGGCGACCGCTTCTGGGGCCGCGAGTCCGATATCGCGTCATTCACGCAGTTCTTGGACGAGGGCGCGCACGTCCTGTTGATTGCCCCGCGTCGTATGGGGAAAACCAGTCTGATGCGCGAAGTCGCGCGTCGCATCGAGCCACGGTTCACGTGCCTGTTCGTAGACCTCGAGCGTGGCTCGACGGCGGCCGACGCCATCGTCGAGCTCAGTCTGGCCGCTCGTCCCCACGCCAATCTCGGCGAGCGGATCGGGGACGTCTTCCGCAGCATCGGGAGCCGCTTTCACGAGATCCAGGTCGATGAGCTGAAGATCAAGCTCCATGACGCGTTGGCTGGCGACTGGCAGACCAAGGGCGATCGCATGCTCGGTGTGTTGGCCGACCATGACCGCGGCGCCGTGATCTTCATCGATGAGCTGCCGATACTCATCAATCGCTTGCTGCGGACCGAGGGCTCACGGATCACTCCAGCGGGCAGGGCCGCGGCCGATCAGCTCGTGTCGTGGCTTCGCGCGGCCGCTCAGCGCCACCAAGGCCACATTCGCTTCGTCGCGTCCGGGTCGATCGGCTTGGCACCCGTGCTGCGGCAAGCCGGGCTCAGCGCCACGATGAACGGATTCACTCCCTTCGACCTCGATCCCTGGGACTGGGATACGGCTCGAGGATGCCTGCTCGCTCTGGCGAGCAACTACGAGCTGGAACTGCCGGCACCTGCCGTCAGCCGAATCCTGGCTCGCTTGGGGTTCTGCGTGCCCCACCACGTACAAATGTTCTTCTCACACGTGTACGAAGATGCTCGGCGTCGTGGTGCTCTCGTTTGTACCGTGAGTGACGTCGATCGCGTGTACGAGGAACGAATGCTGGGTTCTCGTGGTCATGCCGAGCTCGATCACATGGTGGAGAGATTACGCCTCGTCCTCGATGCCGAGCGCGCCGAGCTCGCGTTCGGGCTGCTGTCCGAGACGGCCGTTGCAGAAGCGCTCACGCCATCCTCCGCGCGCATGATCGTGAAGGAGCCGGCGGTGCTTCGAGAACTGCTGGGCGTGCTGGAGCACGATGGCTATCTCCGTCTCGAGGACGATGGCTATCGCTTCGTATCCGGGCTGGTCGGTGACTGGTGGCGAAAGCGCTTCGGCTTCGAGCACGTCTCGGTCGAGCAGCGGGGGTATGCATGACCCGGCGACCGCTGAGCTACAATCCCGGGCTGCTGAGCGGCGACGAGCTGATCGACGGCTTCATCCTCCGGCACGTCGACCTCGAGCTCATCGTGGAGACCATTCGTGACAACGATGGTCCGTCCAACCAGCACGTCATCGTGACAGGAGCCCGGGGACTGGGGAAGACCACGCTCGTGAACCGGGTGGCCCTCGAGATGAACCGCGATCCACAGCTGCGGCTTCGGTGGACACCCGTTCTATTCGGAGAAGAGTCCTACGAGGTTGGCTCGATTGGAGAGCTATGGCTCAAGGCGCTGCAGCGCCTCGCGGAGATGCTCGGTGACGCTCGCTGGCGCGGGGCGTTCGAAGCCATTCGGGGAGAGAAGGATGAAGAGCGGCTGCGGGAGCGGGCGCTGGGAAGGCTGATCGACTACGCGAAGGAGAGTCGCCGGCGAGTCTTGCTGGTCATCGAGAACATCGACATGCTGCTCCGCGAGCAGATCGCGACCGATAGTGCGTGGACGCTGCGGCACGCACTTCAGCAGCACCCAGAGATCATGCTGCTCGGTACTGCGCTCGACTATGATGATGTCTTCGGGCACCCGGACCTCCCGCTCTATGGGCTCGCACGAGAGCATCGGATGCAGCCGTTGACCTTGGGCGAGACGAGGGAGCTGTGGAATCGCTTCACGGGCGAGGATCGCGGTGAGCGTCCCATGATCCCCATTCATCGGCTCACGGGCGGAAACCCACGGCTGCTCGCCATCGTCGCCTCGTTCTCCACGGGGCGATCGTTCCGCGAGTCGATGAACGAGCTCACTGCACTCATCGACGAGCACACGAGCTACTTCAAGGCAATGGTGGAGGCGCTGCCTCCGGCCGAGCGACGAGTCTACTCGACGCTGGCAGATCTCTGGGCGCCTGCGACCTCCCGGCACGTCGGCGAGCGCTGCCGCATGAACCCGAGCAAGGCGAGCGCTCTGTTGTCTCGCCTGGTTTCGAGGAGGATGGTCGAGGAAGTCGGCAGCGAAGGAAGGGCCAAGCGCTATCAGCTCACCGAGCGCCTCTACAACGTCTACTACTTGCTTCGCAATCGGGGAGGACAGCAGCACGCACGTCTCGAGGGCTTGGTGGAGTTCATGGCGATGTTCTACGAGTCGGACGAGCTCGCAGACATCATGGGCAAGCTGGCCGTCGAGGCGACGACGCTTCCCGAGGGAGAGTGGGGCGAGCACATCGAGACCTATCGGTTGCTGATGGAGAAACTGTCGGATCACCGCCGTGTGCTGTTGGCAACCCCGGATGCGTTCATGATGCGCGTGCTCGAGGCTCGTATCCCGGACCTTGCTGGCGATGGGCCGAAGGCCCTCGATCTCCTGCGGTCGGTCGTCGAGCTCGACGAGCATCCCGAGAAGGACGTAGCGGACCGAGCTCGGAGGGCGCTCGAGGACTTCTTCGGGGCCGACGGCAAGACGGTAGTCACGAAAATGGTCTACGCGCTGGTTCGAAGCGACTTGCTGCAAGACTTGCTGCCCAAGGAGCTACTGCCCGAAGGTCTCGACGCAGGGTCCATGCTGGGATTCGTGGCACGGCTGATTCCGTGGGTGTACGAGCCCCATGAGAGCGTCGCGGTACTCGAGTCCCTCCGTGGCGCCTTTCCCCACGACCGAGACTTGCTCGTAACCTTGACGTTCGCGTTGGGCGCTTGTGGCCGAGTCGACGATGCTCTGGCCCACGCGCGCAGCCTCGTGGAGGCCCGACCCAAGGATGCCGGGGCGTGGGCGCTGCTCGGCCACGTTCTCGAAGCCAAAGGCGAGCTGGCAGATGCAGCCTCTGCCTACAGGAAGTCGCTCGACCAATCGGATGAGCCGAGGTTCAGGCTTCGCTTGGCCGCGATTCTGTCTCGATTCCCCGAGCGCCTCGAGGAGGGCCTCCAGCTCTCGAGGTCGGTGAGCTTCGAAGACGGAGAGTCGCAAGCATGGCTGAGGATTGCACGAGCCGAGCGCGATCCAGAACGTGCTGCGGAGGTCGCCAAGAAGCTCCTGCTCTCGGGAGACATCGCAACGGGCGTGGCAGCCATCGAGGTCCTCGTGCATTCACTCGAGGACCCCGAGACGGCTGGGTTGCTGGTGGACGTGATCGAGAAGCAGCCGGAATCGCCAGGCGCGGCGGTATGCCTGGTGTGGGCGATCGTGGCGGCGGCAGGTGTCGAAGTGGCGGGTGACCACTCGTGGAAGATGTTGTCACTCTTGCTCGAGCATCCACAATGGAAGGAGGATGCCCTCTCGATGGCGGGAGTCTCCCTCGCTGCTCTCTTGGCGCTCGGCCGACGAGATCGTTCACGGACCTTGGCGATGCTCGAAACACTGGATGGCGATGCTCTTGCGGCTCCTCCCGTGGTCGCGGTTCGAATGATCCTCGGCGGCGATGTATCCGACGTACCCCAGGAGATCATGAGCGCCGCTCGGGATCTCGCGTTGGTGCTCGAGCCGAATTGGCTGGAGCCCAGTCCGTGAGCGTGATCGCCCCCACCCGCTCATCGAGTGCAGAGCCGCGCTGATCCATGTTCGTCCACGCCATCCCCAAAGCCCCGTTTCCCACCCGCGAGGGTGCCCTGAAGGCCCGTTGGAATCCGCCCGGCGTTCGAGGCGTAGCATCGGCTCCATGACCTCGCGTGCGCTCTTGCTGATGGCCCTGGTGGTCGGTGGATGCACCAACGTTCCTGCGGCCGAAGACCTCGAGGTGCAGGAGCAACACCAGCCCTGGACGCCGGCCTTCGCCAGCATTCCCGACGCTCGGCCTGCGCCGGAGACACCCCCCCCGACGGTGGCCGACGACGCAGAGGTGGTGCGGCGGGCCGGGCAGCCGTGGATCGAGGTCGGTCGCTACCACGGCAACGCCGACGAAGACTGGTCCGATGACGTGGACAAAGAGTCGTCCGCCCGGTGCCCCTTCGGGGTTCGAGCCTCGGGCTTCCCGGCGGTCGCCATCGAGGGAGACCAGATCGTCGGATCCCTCTCCGAGTGGTCCAGCGCCTCCGACGGAGAAGACGAGATCTTGCGCGTGACCTGGCACGGGGTGGACACAGACTCGGTCGAGCACCGGATGACGGTCTACGACGGAAACAGCGGCTGGAACGACGGGGGCTACCACGAGCACTGCCGCGCGCTATGGGAGCAGGCGAAGACCAACGCCGACCAGATCAACCGCCGCCTCGCGCAGCGCAGCTGGCGGGAGCTGAAGAAGCTCGGGATCCACATCTACGATCCCGGCGAGCACAACTACCTGGAGTGGGAGCACACGGAGATCGTCGATACCCCGGCCGCCGTGCGACCGGCGGAGCTGATGTTCTTGGCCGGACAGGCGATCGTGCGGATTCCGGGGCTCAGGGTGATCGAGCGCACCGAGGTCGACTGGTGGAACGACGGAGACGAAGAGCACTGCGATCGCACGCCTCATCTGCGCGAGGCCTGGGGAGACGTGGAATCGGGGGCGGTCGCGGTGCTCCTGGACCACGAGTCGGGGGCGTGCTTTTGCTACTCCTCCATGAAGATGCATGTGCTGCGGTGGTCGGCGGAGACCTTCGAGGCCGCGGAGCGAGAGGCCGATCCTCGGCCTCGCGAGGACGAGGTCCCCACCGAGGCCGAGGACGAAAGCCCCACCGAGGCCGAGGACGAAGGCCCCACCGAGGCCGATGCCGTCACCGCGGACGAGCCCACCCCATCATCGAGCGCAGCGCCGCACTGATCGCGTTGACTCCGTAGATGAAGACCACGCGCACCGAAGCCGCGAGAGCGAAGAAGCGAAGCCTCGGCTCGCTCGCCAGCGCTCTGCCGCTGTCGCTCTTGCTGGGCTGCGTCAGCAATACCGTGACGCTGCTCGACGATGATGGCGGCAGCTCCGGCTCGAGCGGACCGAGCAGCGGCGGGTCGACGCTCGACCCGGCCACCTCGGGCACCACGATCCCCGAGCCGGCCGACGGCACCAGCACGACCGACGACCTCACGACCGGGGTGCAGCTCATTCCACCGCCCGATGGCGGACCCCTCATCGTGGACTGTGACATCTTCGCCCAGGACTGCCCCGCCGGCTACAAGTGCATGCCGTGGGCCCCCGACGGTGGCTCGTCCTGGAACGGCACCCGCTGCTCTCCGATCGCCGAGGACCCCGCGGGGATCGACGAGCCGTGCATGGTCGAAGGCTCGCCCACCTCGGGCGTCGACGACTGCGAGCTGAGCGCGATGTGCTGGGACGTGGACCCGAAGACCCTCGAGGGCACCTGCATCCCGCTGTGCATCGGCACGGAATCGGATCCCTACTGCGCCGATCCCATGCGGGAGTGCGCCTATGGATCCGACGGCGCGCTCTTCCTATGTCTGCGAACATGCGATCCGCTCGTGCAGGACTGCCCCGCCAGTGAGGCCTGCTATCCGATCCAGGACTCGTGGTCGTGCGCACCCGATGCCTCCGGCGACATGGGGGCCTACGGCGACCCGTGCGAGTTCATCAACGTGTGCGACCCCGGCCTCGTCTGCCTCCTGTCCGAGGCCGTGCCCCCGGGCCAGCCGTGCGAGGATGCGATCGGCTGCTGCACCGAGGTCTGCAATGTCTTCGATCCGCTCGGCGACCTGCAGTGCATGAGCGCCGCCGAGGGCCAGACCTGCCAGCCTTGGTGGGAGGAAGGCTCGGCCCCGCTCGGCTACGACCACGTGGGCGTGTGCGCGCTGCCACTCTAGCCTCGCGGCCCACGAGCAGGAATGGCAGTAATCGAGGTCCAGATAGCCACCCCAGATAGCTATCAAGAGTATGGAAAGGAGTTGACTTTTATTAGTTTGCCATGCAATTCTGGCTCTGATTGGGGCTCGATCCTGCCGGGTTCGTGGACCATGCCATCGATTCGAACACGCTGTTCCTTGGTGGCCCGGGTGGGTCTCTTGCCCTCGATGTTGCTGCTGGGGTGCGTCAGCAACACGATCACGCTGCTCGACGACGATGGCAGCGGTGGATCGGGTGCGGACGGCCCGAGCCCGACGACCACCGATGCCACGCTCGATCCAACGAGCCCGAGCACGACGACCTTCGAGCCGACCGACGACACGGCTGGGCTCGATTCCTCGACCGGCCTCGGCTTCGTTCCACCGCTGGACGGCATGGGTGGGATCTCGTTCGAGTGCAGCATCTTCCAGCAGGACTGCCCGCCCGGCGAGAAGTGCATGCCGTGGGCCAACGACGGGGGCTCGGCCTGGAACGCCACCCGCTGCTCACCGTTGGCCGAGGACCCGGCCGGGGTCGAAGAGCCCTGCATGGTCGAGGGCTCGGGCACCTCGGGAATCGATGACTGCGAGCTGGGGACGATGTGCTGGGACGTCGACCCCGAGACCAACGAGGGCGTCTGCGTGCCGCTGTGCATGGGCTCGGCGTGGAACCCGTTCTGCGCCGACCCGGGCCGCCAATGCGCCATCGCCAGCGATGGCGCGGTGGCCCTGTGCCTGCCGATATGCGATCCCATCGCCCAGGACTGCCCCGATGGCCAGGCGTGCTATCCGATCCAGGACTCGTGGTCGTGTGCGCCCGATGCCTCGGGTGACATGGGGGTCTACGGCGACCCCTGCGAGTTCATCAACGTGTGCGACTCCGGGCTCGTCTGCCTGGGCTCGAGTGCGGCCGCACCCGGTCTGCCCTGCGAAGGCGCGGCCGGATGCTGCCTCGAGATCTGCGCCGTCTCGCTCGGTGATGCCCAATGCACGGGCATCGCCGGGGGCGAGATCTGCCAGCCGTGGTACGAGGAAGGATCCGCCCCGATCGGTTTCGACGACGTGGGCGTGTGCGCGTTGCCTGCATGAAGGAGACGATGATGATGACGTCGAGCCCTCATTGCAGCTCGCCCGCCCGCCCGGCGATACGCAGTGCACGGGCGCGGCCGAGGGGCAGGTTTGCGAGCCGTGGTATGGCGCGTCTGTTCCCTACCCTGAGGAGAGTCATGTCGGACGAAGCGCGAAGAGCGACGACTTGGTGGAGGCTGGCCTTGGTCGGATGCACGGTCCTGCCGACGTCGCTCTCGTGCGTGGAAAACACGATCTCGCTGCTCGACGATGACGGCGGCAGTAGCTCGACCGGAGACGGTCCGACCACGGCCACCACCACGCTCCCCGATCCGACGAGCCCGAGCACCACACTCCCCGATCCGGCCGATGACACCACGCCCGATCCGGACTCGGCGGGCTTCCAGTTCATACCCACTCCCGAGGGCGGGAGCTGGCTCGAGTGCGACCTGTATGCGCAAGACTGCCCTCCGGGTGAGAAGTGCATGCCCTGGGCCAACGACGGGGGGCCATTCTGGAACGCCACTCGCTGCTCGCCGATCGCCGAGGATCCCGGGGCGCCCGGCGACCCGTGCATGGTGGAGGGCTCGGGCGTGTCGGGCATCGACGATTGCGAGCTGGGCTCGATGTGCTGGAACGTGGATCCCGAGACCAACGAGGGCTCCTGCGTGGCGCTGTGCTCCGGCTCGGTGAGCAACCCCTACTGCGAGGATCCCGGTACTTACTGTGCCATCAGTGCCGATGAGTTCTTCGAATTGTGCCTGCCCCAGTGCCAGCCAGTCGAGCAAGACTGCCCCGATGGCCAGGCGTGCTATCCGATCCAGGATCGCTGGTCGTGTGCGCCCGATGCCTCGGGTGACATGGGGGCCTACGGCGATCCGTGCGAGTTCATCAACGTGTGCGACCCCGGGCTCGTCTGCCTGAGCACCGAGGCGGCCCCGCCCGGCCTACCCTGCGAGGGCGCGTTCGGATGCTGCCTCGAGGTCTGCGCGCTCTCACTGGGCGATGCGCAGTGCTCGGGCGTCGCCGAGGGCGAGATCTGTCAGCCGTGGTACGAAGAGGAGGCGACCCCGTTCGGCTACGACGACGTGGGAGTGTGCGCGCTGGCATCCTGAACGAGAGACGATGGTGGTGATGATGACGTCGACCCCTCCTTGCTGGCTCACCTCCGCCCTGGTGTCGGTGGCCGTGACGGGGTGCGGGCCATCCGTCGCCGGTCACGACCCGGTCGCCTCGGGCACGGGCTCGACCACCGCTGCCACATCGGGCTCGGGCGGCTCGGTGTCCTCGGCGGCGCCCAGCGGGAGCGACTCGATCACCACCGGCGACGCGACCGCCTCCGTCGACTCGACCGGCAACCCATTCGTCGTCCCTCCCGACCACACCGTCCACCCCCAGCAGTGCGACCTGTTCGCGCAAGACTGCCCCCGCGGAGAGAAGTGCACCCCATGGGCCGACGACGGCGGCCCGTACTGGAATTCGACCCGGTGCGTCCCCGTGGTCGCCGATCCGGCGGGAACCGGCGAGCCGTGCCACGTGGAGAGCTCGCCCACCTCGGGCCTCGACGACTGCGACCGCGGAGCGATGTGCTTTGGAGCGGATCCCCGTACGCTGGAGGGGATCTGCACGCCCTTGTGCATCGATCCGAGAGACCCACACTGCGAGGATCCGGACCGGTACTGTCCCATCGCGGGCGATGGCGTCCTCTTGTTGTGCCTCGAGACGTGCGATCCGCTGCAGCGCGAGTGCCCGCCCGCCTGGGCGTGCCATCCGGTGCACGAGCAGTGGGTGTGCGTCGCCGATGGTTCGGGCGACATGGGTGCCTACGGCGATCCCTGCGAATTCATCAACGCGTGTGACCCCGGGCTCGTGTGCCTGGACTCGGCCTCGGTTCCACCCGGGCTGCCCTGCCGGGGAGCGCCCGGTTGCTGTACCGAGGTCTGCGACATCACCGATCCGCTCGGCGACCAGCAATGTACGGGCTGGGCCGAGGGGCAGATCTGCCAGTCATGGTACGGCGGGGGCGAGGCCCCGATGGGGCTCGAGAACGTGGGCGTCTGCGCGCTGCCGCCTTGATCCCACGGGCGCGGGGCTGCTGGAGCGGAGAGCGCCCGGGGCGGGCATCGATGCGGTGGAGCTGCTAAGGATCCACCCATGCGCCTGGTCTGCGTCGCCGACACGCATCGCTACGAGTCAACGCTGAACGTCCCCGACGGGGACGTGCTGATCCACGCGGGCGACATGCTCGACTACGGTACGCTCGAGGAGCTCGAGCCGGTGGCAGAGTGGCTCGGCACCTTGCCCCACCGTCACAAGGTGGTGATCGCGGGCAACCACGACTGGTGCTTCGCTCGCACGGCGGTGCCCGCACGCAACCTGCTGCAGCATGAGGCGGGTGCGATCTACCTGCAGGACGACGAGATCACGATCGATGGCGTGCGGTTCTACGGGAGCCCCTGGCAGCCGGAGTTCTGCAACTGGGCGTTCAACCTGCCGCGCGGCGAGGCGCTGGCGGCGATGTGGGCCAAGATCCCCGCGGGGGTCGACGTGCTGGTGACCCACGGGCCTCCGCGGGGCTATGGCGATCGGGTGCACCGCGGCTTGGAGGGGTGCGACGACCTGCTCGAAGCCATCGATCGGGTGCGGCCGGCCGTGCACGTGTTCGGGCACATCCACGAGGACGGCGGGCTGTGGCAGCGGGGACCGACCACCATCGCCAACGTGACCACGTGGATGTGCGAGCGGGCGCCGACCGTGATCGACTACGAGCCCGCGACGCGCACGGTGACGCCAATCCAGGTGCCTCCACGAGAGATCGACCCGTAGCGAGCCCTGGCGGCGTGCACGGGCCGGGCTCAGCGCCGTCGTTCGAGCCAGGCCTGGATCTCGTCGAGCTCCGCGCGAGCGGCCTCGCCCTGCTCGACGAATCGATCCCGGGCTCGGGTCGCCAGCTCCCGCGCCCGCTGCTGCTGCTCGCGCGAGTCTCCCAGGCAGCGCGCGAGCAGGAACCACCCGCGCGGCTCGAAGTAGGCCCGCGCTTGCTCGCCCAAGGTCTCGGTCCGGCGTGCGGCGGCTTCGGCGTGCTCGAGTGCGGCGGTGCGCTCGCCCACGGCCAGCTCGGCCCTGGCCAGCGACCAGAGCGCATCGACCACCACCACGGGCGACGCACCGGGTTCGGCCTCGAGGGTGCGCACGCTCGCCCGAAGTGCATGCACGGCTTCGCCCTGGCGGCCCAGCGCGTCGAGCTCGGTCCCGATGCGCAGCTCGAGCGTGGCCATCCCCACGGGGTCGTGGCCGTCGAGCCGCTCGCGGGCTCGTCGGAGCTCGCCGAGCGCGGTCTCGTGGTCGCCCCTGGTGGAGAGCGCATAGGCGAGCGAATGCACCTCGAGCAGCCAGTCGTTGCGATCGATCGAGTCGAGGGTCGACCCCGGCCGGGGCTCGAGGGCCTCCACGGCGCGGCGATGGGCCGCGATGGCCTCGTCGGGTCGGCCGAGCTGGTCGAGCGCGGTGGCCACGTTCATCAGCCCCCGCGTCTTCTCGTAGCGCTGCACGCCGTCGCCCAGCGCAGCGCGCTCGAGCAGGACCACCGCGTCCTCGTAGCGTTGCTCGAGCATGGCGATCTCCCCGTGGACCCAGTCCACGCGCGAGGGATCGACGGGCTCGGGGGAGCGCTCGACGAGCTCGAGATAGTCGTACAGAGGACGGGTGGCCTGCGAGGAGTCGCCCCGCAGACGGTGGATCGAGCTGAGGTTGAGCAGCGTGCTCCAGCTCGCCTCGGGGTCGTTGGGGGCCGATTCCCGGAGGATGCCGAACGCTTGCTCGAAGGCGTCGAGCGCCTCGGCGTCGCTCGACTCGGCCATCAGCATCAAGCCGAGGTTGGTGAGGGCGCGGGCCACCTGTGGGTGCTTGGGCCCCAGCTCGTCTCGCCACGAGGCCAGGGCCTGGTCGAGGTAGGGGCGGCCCTCCGCGAACCGACCCAGCAGCGCCAGACAGGTGCCGAGCTCGAACGAAGACCTCGCGCCGGGCTCGCCGTGCTCGCGCTGGAGCGCGAGCGCCTGCCGGTGCAGCGCGAGCGACTCCTCGAGCTTGCCCGCGCCGCGCTGGGCCCGACCCCATGCGTCGTAGAAGCGGCTGGTCAGCAGGGGATCGTCCAGTCGCTCGAGCTCGACACGGGCGTGACGAGCCCAGCGGCTGGCATCGTCGATCCGGTCGCTTCGCTTGCCCAGCAGCTCGAGCATGGCCAGTGCGGCCTCGGCCGCGAGGCGGTCGCGTCCCAGGTGCTTGGCCTCGAGGTGGGCCTGCTCGAGCAGCTCGGCGGCGCCCGTGACGTCGCCGAGCCGCTGCTTCAGCGAGCCCGCGCGACGCTTGGCCTCGGCCAGCAGCAGGAGATCACGCTCGCGCTCGGCCCGGGCGAGCAGCAGCTCCACCTGGGCGCTGGCCTCCTCGAAGCGGCCGGCGTGCTCGTAGGCATCGACTCGATCGAGCTCGTCGGCCCAGGGAGGCTCGTGCGGGGGCGCGGCTTCGGCGGGCTCGTCGAGCGCCGCGCGGCAGCGGTCGACCGACGGGAGCGTGCCGACCATCGCGACCGCGTGCTCGACCAGGCCTTCGCTGGGCTCGGCCAGCAGCTGCAGGCGCGTACGCACGCCGTCGGCCAGCCGGGCCAGGCACAGGGAGGCAGGGACCGAGCGCGGAGGATCGGAGCACGTGGCGTGGTGGACCTGCCACCAGTCGTCGGCGTAGGACTGCATGCGCGCGTCCACGCGCGACCAGGTGTCCGCGTAGGTGTCGGCATGGCTCTGGCGCCCCGCCTCGAGCCAGGCGCTGCGCAGACGCTCGCGGGCGCTACGCCCCCACGCCTCTGCCATGATGGCCGCCGCCTCCTCGCAGCGATCGGGGGCGCCCGCGCCCGGGGACCAGTCGAGCGCCCACGGAACCGCCGCCAGCACCCCCACCGCGAGCGCGGCCAACCAGGGCCATGGCCCGCGGGGCTCGAGCGCACGCCGGAGCTCGGACAGCAGCGCATCCATCGAGGGCCAGCGCTCCTGCGGCCGCACGGCCAGCCCGCGCAAGATCGCCGCGGTCAGTCGCTGGGATACCCGTCGGTCGGCGGGCGGAGGGACCACCGTACCCTCGAGCACGTTGAACGGCAGCATCGACCAGGCCTCGTCGACCACGAAGGGATGCTGGCCGAACAGGGCCTCGTAGAGCGCGACGCAGAAGCTGAATTGGTCGCTTCGGGGATCCACGGGAAGGTGGGCGAGCTGCTCGGGCGACATGTACGCGGGAGTGCCCACGATCGCCCCGGTCTTGGTGAGCGACTCGCCGCTGCCGGTCGGGAGCACCGCGGGAGCCGAGCCGTCGCCCGATGCGGGCGCCCGGCGCTCGTCGGCATCGACCTCTCGCACGAGGCCGAAGTCGACCACGCGAACGCGTCCGTCGTTGCCCACGAGCACGTTGCCGGGCTTGAAGTCGCGGTGGACCAGGCCCTGGGCGTGCGCGGCGGCCAGGCCTTCGCCGGCCTGGATGAAGACCGGAACGAGCTCGGCGGGGGTGCGGCGCCGCAAGCGGAGCCAGCGATCGAGCGAGCTGCCGTCGATCAGCTCCATGACCACGTAGGCGTGCGGGGGCTCGCTCGCGTCCGGGTCGTGGTGCTCGCCGATCTCGAACACCTCGACCACGTTGGGGTGGCTGAGCCGAGCGAGAGCCCGGGCCTCGCGTCGCAGCCGCTCGCGATCGACCTCGGCGTCACCCACCAACACGAGCTTGAGCGCCACCGCTCGACCCACGCGCTCGTCGAGGGCCTGGTAGACCACACCCATGCCGCCCGCGCCGAGGCGCCGCTCGATGCGGTAGCGGCCGATTCGTTCGGGCATCCGGTCCGCGATCCGGTCGGCCCGCGAGGGCCTCACCACCGGCCGCGTGCGGGTGCGAGTGGCCTGTACCCGCCGCACGTCGACCGTGTCATCGCCCGGGAGCACGGCATCGGCCGAGGAGCCCATCGGGCAAGAGCATGGAAGGGCCTGGGCGTCGTTGTCGAGGTCGATGTGTCGGCCTCAGCCCGCTTGCTCGAGC
The DNA here is from genome assembly GCF_026337845.1 of Paraliomyxa miuraensis. GTDB lineage: Bacteria > Myxococcota_A > Polyangia > Nannocystales > Nannocystaceae > Paraliomyxa > Paraliomyxa miuraensis. The sequence continues at coordinate 47,053 of NZ_JAOVZF010000144.1, forward strand.
CAGGCCCGCACTCGCAGCAGCTCGCGCTCCGATCGCACGCCTTCGGCGGCCCAGCGCTCCTCGGCGCGGCGAGCCAGCGCCAGCGCGCGGGAGCGCTCCTCGCCGGCGGAGCCCAGGCTCCGTGCCAGCACGAACCACGCTCGCGGCTCGTTCAGCAGGGGCTCGCCCTGGTAGCCCTCGGCTCGCTTCACCGCGCGCTCGGCATGCTCGAGCGCCGCGGCTCGGTCGCCCGTGGCCAGCTCGGCCTCGGCCAGCACCACCAGCCCGCCCACGGCCCAGTCGGGCTCGGCCGTGGGCGAGGTCTCGAGCGTGCGAGCGGTCGCCTGCATCGAGGGCAGAGCCTCGTCGCTGCGACCGAGCGCCTCGAGCTGCATGCCGATCTCCGCGTCGATCATCGCCGTCTCGGTCGGATCGGGCAGCGCGACCACCAGCTCACGCGCCCGCTGCAGCTCCCGCAGCGCGGCCGGGTGATCTCCCATCGCGTGGAGCGTGTGGGCGAGCGATTGCAGGGTGGCGACCCGGTCGTTGACGTCGATGATGTTGCCCAGCGTGCCCGGCTTGGGCTGCATCAGCTCGATGACGCGACGGTGGACCGAGGCCGACTCCTCGAGCCGCCCCAAGTAGTAGAGGGCCACGGCCATGCTGAGCAGGCCGCGGGTCTCCTCGTAGCGCTGGACCTGCTCGCCGAGCGCGGCCCGCTCGTAGTGGATCAGCGCTTCGTCGTAGCGCCGCTCGAGCATTGCGATCTCACCGTGGGCCCAGGCCACTTGCGAGGGATCGACCGCCTCGGAATCGGGCGTGCGCTCGACGATGTCGAGGAACGAGCGCAGCGCGTCGGCGGCCTGCTCCGGGTGCCCATCGAGACGGTGCACCGAGCTGAGGTTCAGCAGCAAGAAGAAGCTGGCCATCGGGTCGTCGGGTGACTGCTCCTGCACGATCGACAGCGCCTGCTCGTAGCGCTCGAGCGCCTCGGCGCGCTTCTTCTCCATGAGCGCGAGCGAGCCGAGATTGGCGAGGCTGGCCGCCACCTTGGGGTGCCGGGACCCGAACGCGGCCTCGTGCAGCTCCAGCACGCGTTCGGCCATGGGGCGGCTCTCGTCGAAGCGTGCCATCAGGGTGAGCGTGGAGCTGACGTGGAGCAGCGCGGTGGCGAGCTCGTCGTCCTCCACGTCGGGGAGCGAGCGCAGCAGCGCGAGCCCCTGCTGGTGCACCTCGAGCGCCTGCTCGAGCTCGCCGGTCCCGCGCAGGGCCCGACCCCAGGCGTGGTGGAAGCGAACGGTCAGGCGAGGGTCGTCGATCCGCTCGACCTCGGCGCGGGCGTAGCGAGCCCAGCGGGTGGCCTGATCCTGTCCGTAGTTGCGCCCGGCGAACATCTGCAGCAGGGTCAGCGCCGCCTCGGCGGCCAGGCGATCGCGATCGAGTCGCTTGGCCTCGAGGTAGACGTGCTCGAGCATCTCCACCGCTCGCTCGAAGTTGCCGGTGCGCAGCTGCACGCGACCGATCCGCAGCTGGACCTCGGCTGCGAAGGTCGCGTTGCTCTCGCGCCCCGCCCGGTCGAGCAGCCCCTCGAGCCGCGTGCGGGCCTCCTCGAGCTTGCCTGCCAGCAGCAGGGCGTCCACGTCGTCGAGCCGGTCGCGCCAGGGCGGCACGTCCTCCTGGGCGCCGTCGGGAGCCGCGTCGTCGAGGACGGCCCGGCAACGATCGACCGGGGTGAGCTCGCCGATCATGCGGACCGCGTTGTCGCGCAGGCTGTCGTTGGGCGCGGCCATCACCTGCAGGCGGGCATGGGCTCCTTCGGCCAGGCGTGCCAGGCAGGTGGCGCTGCTGGTCGAGCGCGTGGGGCCCGAGCACGCGGCTTGGTGCACCGCCCACCAGCCCTCGGCGTAGGCCTGCATGCGCGCGTCGACGCGCGTCCAGGTGTCGGCGTCGCTCGGTCGGCCGCCATCGATCCACGCGCTGCGCAGGCGCTCGCGAGCCTCGGGTCCGAAGGCCTGCTCCATGAGCGAAGCCGCGTCCTCGCAGCGATCGACCGAATCGGTCGCGGCCGACGGCATCAGCACGCCAAGGCCGAGCCCGGCCAGTCCCACGACCACCGCGGCGAGCAGGGGCCGTGGTCCTCGGCGCTCGAGCGCGCGGCGAAGCTGGGCCAGCAGCACGTCCATCGAGGGCCAGCGGTGCTCGGGCCGCACCGAGAGCCCGCGACGGATGACCTTGATCAGCCGGGCGGGCACGCGCGGCTCGGACGGCGGCGGGTTGATCGCGCCCTCGAGCACGTTGACCGGCAGCTTGGCCCACTGGCGCCCCACGACGAACGGGTGCTTGCGAAACAGCGCCTCGTAGAGCGCCACGCAGAAGCCGAACTGATCGGCGGCGGGCGTGACCGGCAGGCGAAGCAGCTGCTCGGGCGACATATAGGCCGGCGTGCCGACCATGGCCCCGGTCTTGGTGAGCGACTCGGTCCAGCTCGACGCTTGGGCCAGGGCGCTGGCGGAGCGCTCGGCGAGGGTGGCGGAGCGCTCGGATGCGCTGGGGTCGACGACGTCGCTCTCGCGCACGAGGCCGAAGTCCACCACGCGCACGCGACCGTCGTTGCCGACCAGCACGTTGCCGGGCTTGAAGTCGCGATGGACCAGGCCCTGGGCATGGGCGGCGGCCAGGCCCTCCCCGGCCTGGACGAACACCGCGACGACCTCGGCGGGGGTCCGCCGACGCAGGCGGAGCCAGCGGTCGAGGGAATGGCCATCGACCAGCTCCATCGCCACGTAGGCGCGGGGGCGCTCGCCGGACGCAGGATCGTGGTGCTCGCCGATCTCGAACACCTCGACCACGTTGGGGTGGCTGAGGCGGGCGAGGGCCTGGGCCTCGCGACGCAGGCGCTCGCGATCGACCTCGGCATCGCCGACGAGCATGAGCTTGAGGGCCACGGCCCGCTCGACCCGCTCGTCGAAGGCCTCGTAGACCACGCCCATGCCCCCCACGCCGAGCCGCCGGACGATGCGATAGCGGCCGAGCCGCTCGGGGTCCTGGTTGGGAGCGGCGCGCGGGACGAGGGAGCGAGTGCGGGTGCGGGTGAAGCGGGCCCGCATGGAGTCGACGGTCTCCCGCGCGGAGCTCTCACCTGTCGTCGCAGCACCCGTCATCGCGGACCTCAGCCGTGCGCTGCGAGCCACGCCCCGACCCGCTCGAGCTCGCGAGCCGTGTGCTTGCCCGCCGCGGTCCAGCGTTCCTGCGCCCGACGGGCGAGCGCGAGGGCCCGGGCTCGCTCCGACGGACCCAGGCTCCGCGCGAGCACGAATTCCACGCTGGCCCGCAGCTCCGGGCGCTCTCCGGGCACGTCCTCGACCAGGCGGGCCGCTCGCTGGGCGTGCTCGAGCGCCGCCGCGTCCTCGCCCAGAGCCAGCTCGGTCTCGGCCAGCCGCGCCAGCCCCTGCACGAGCCCCTCTTCGGGGGAATGCTCCCCGAGTTCCTCGACCGCCGCCTGCAGCCGCAGCTTGGCGTCCTCGGGGCGTCCGGCCTCGAGCAGCACCCCGCCGATCGCCACGTCGAGCCAGGACGACTCGTCGGCATCGCCGTGCCCTTCCAGCAATGCGCGCCCCTGCTCGAGCTCCTGCAGCGCCTCGTCGTACCGATCGAGCGCCAACAGCGACTCGGCCAGGGCGCCATGCGACGACACGAGCTCGTGGCGGACGAGCAGCCCCGGAGATGCGCCGATCTTGGCCTTCTGCTCCTCGAGCATGCGCCGCTGCATCACCACCGCCTCCTCGAACCGGCCGAGCCGGAAGAGCGTGTGCGCCAGGCCGAGCGAGGCATTGAGCGCAGCCGCGCCGGGCTGGGGATCGGACTCCTGCGCTCGGATCGACTGCTCGAAGCGCTCGCGCGCCGTCTCGAGCTCGCCCTTGAGCAGGGCAATCTTCCCTTCCACCCACCGCAGGTGCACGAACCCGACCGACTCTGGCTCGGGGGCGCGGGCGATCGTGTCCAGGTGGTGCTGCAGGGCCGCGGCGGCCTCGAGGGGGCGCCCCGCTCGCTCGTGGATGTGGCTGATGTTGATCGACGCGGCGGCGTTGGACATGGGATTGTCGGGGGCCAGCGCCTCGGCGATCGCGATCGAGCGCTCCAGGCTCTCGAGCGCCTCGTCGTCCTTGCCCGCGAACATGTCGAACAGGCCGAGGTTGACGAGGGTGGCCCCCAACCGCGGGTGCTGGGGGCCAAAGGTCTTCTCCTGCAGGCGCAGGGCCTCCTCGAGGTGGGCTCGACCCTCCTCGGCGCGCTCGAGCAGACCCAGGCACGTGCCGATCTGGAACAGGGAGATCGCGATGTCCCCGTCGTCGGGCGAGGGCAGCGAGCGCTGGATCTCCAGCGCTTGCTCGTGCAGTGCGAGCGCTTCCTCGAGCTGGTCGGCACCACGAAGCGCTCGACCCCACGCGTTGTAGACCTTGCTGGTCAGCGCGGGGTCGTCGATTCGCTCGGCCTCGGCACGCGCATGTCGGGCCCATCGCATGGCCTCGGCCTCGCGGTAGTAGCGCTCGCCGAACAGCTGCAGCACGCCCAGCGCGGCCTCGGCCGCCAGGCGGTCGTAGCCCAGGTGCTTGGCCTCGAGGTACGACTCCTCGAACATCGCGGCCGAGCGCTCCACCTCGCCCGTGTTCATGTGCAGATAGCCAGCGCGAAGCTTGGCGGCGGCCGACAGGCGAAGGTTGCTCTCGCGTCCGGCCCGGGTGAGCAGCTCGTCGAGCAGCGCGCGTGCGTCGTCGGACTTGCCCGCCTTGAGCAGCGCGTTCACCTGGTCGAGCTCGTTGGCCCAGGGGGGCGCTTCCTCGGCCACGAACTCGGCGGGAGCCTCGTCGAGCGCGGCGCGGCAGCGATCGACCGCGGGCAGCTCGCCGATCATCTGCACCGCGTTGTCGAGCAGGCTGTCGTTGGGAGAGGCCATCACCTGCAGGCGGGTGTGCGCGCCCTCGGCCAGGCGGGCCAGGCAGGTGGCGCTGCTGGGCGAGGGCGTGGGGCCCGAGCACGCGGCGCGGTGCACCGCCCACCAGTCGTCGGCGTAGGCCTGCATGCGCGTGTCGATCCGCGACCAGGTGTCGGCCTCGCTGGGGCGTCCCGTGCCCATCCACGCGCTGCGCAGCTCCTCGCGGGCCTGCCGTCCCCAGGCCTTGCCCATGATCGCCGAGGCTTCCTCGCAGCGGTCGGGCACGTTGGCCTCGGTGGGGTTGGCCAGGGCGGCCAGTCCCAGCACGGCCACGCCGAGGCCGACCACGGCGAGCACGGGCCGCGCTCCCCGGCGCTCGAGCGCCCGGCGCAGCTCGGCCAGCAGCACGTCCATCGAGGGCCAGCGATGCTCGGGTCGCACCGAGAGGCCGCGGTTGATCACCTTGACCAGCCGGGCGGGCACGCGCGGCTCGGGCGGCGGCGGGTTGATCGCGCCCTCGAGCACGTTGAACGGCAGCTTGGCCCACTGGCGGTCGACGACGAACGGATGCTGGCGAAACAGCGCCTCGTGGAGCGCGACGCAGAAGCCGAACTGGTCGGTGGCCGGAGTGACCGGCAAGTGGGTGAGCTGCTCGGGCGACATATAGGCCGGCGTGCCGACCATGGCCCCGGTCTTGGTGAGCGACTCGGTCCAGCTCGCGATCTGGGCCAGGGCGCTGGCGGACCCGTCGGCGAGGCTGGCGTTGGGGCCGGCGTTGGGGCCAGCGTTGGAGGAGGAGCGCTCGGCGAGGGATGCATCGGCCGAGGAGCGCTCGGATGCGCTGGGATCGACGACGTCGCTCTCGCGCACGAGGCCGAAGTCCACCACGCGCACGCGACCGTCGTTGCCGACCAGCACGTTGCCGGGCTTGAAGTCGCGATGGACCAGGCCCTGGGCATGGGCGGCGGCCAGGCCCTCCCCGGCCTGGACGAACACCGCGACGACCTCGGCGGGGGTCCGCCGACGCAGGCGGAGCCAGCGATCGAGGGAATGGCCATCGATGAGCTCCATCGCCACGTAGGCGCGCGCAGGCTGGCCCGAGCCAGGCTCGTGGTGCTCGCCGATCTCGAACACCTCGACCACGTTGGGATGGCTGAGGCGGGCGAGGGCCTGGGCCTCGCGACGCAGGCGCTCGCGATCGACCTCGGCATCGCCGACGAGCATGAGCTTGAGGGCCACGGCCCGCTCGACCCGCTCGTCGAAGGCCTCGTAGACCACGCCCATGCCCCCCACGCCGAGGCGCTGGACGATGCGATAGCGGCCGATCCGCTCGGGGTCCTGGTTGGGCGTGGTGCGCGAGGCGAGGGGCCGGGTGCGGGTGCGGGTGAAGCGGGCCCGCATGGAGTCGACGGTCTCCCGCGCCGAGGTCTCGCTCCCCATCGAAGAATCCACCATCGTGCTCCCAGGATTGGCCCCCTTGGACCCGGATGTCGAGGCGTATGTGACAGCAGGAAGTGAGGTCGAGGCGAGAAATTGGCCCCCCTCGCCGTGGGTTGACGCCGGCAACCTCGCTGCGCGCGGTGTCGCACCGATTTCGGCCCGCGGCCCTCAGGACGCCGAGAACCGCACGTGGAAGTGATCGCGGTGGCCCTTCCAGTGGCGGATGATGCCCTGCGCGGCGCGACGCCCGTAGGGGTACTGGAACAGCGGCTCGAGCTGCTCGGGGGACATGCCCTCGGCCAGCGCATGCTCGTAGAGCAGGCGCTGGACCTCGTAGTCGACGAACACGTAGGTCACGGCGTGGGTGTCGAGCAGCGCCTGCAGCAGCGCCCAGGTGCGCGCTTCGTCCAGGATCCCCGCGGTCGCCACCGCGAAGCGCTTGCGACGGTCGTGCAGCACGTAGGCGATGTCGACGTCGCGGCCCTCCCGGTGGGAGATATGGGGGGCGAACGGCCCTCCGCCGCGCCGGCTGATGTCGCCGATGTGCACCGTGGGCATGCTTCGGCCCTTGGCGTACTCGTGGATCGCATCGCGCAGCAGCGCGATGGTGCGCGGCGTGGCCCAGGCGTAGGTCTCGGACTTGATCGTGTACTCGGGCCCGGGCGGCAGCAGCGTGCCGTCCTCCATCGAGCCCGACAGCTGCAGGTCGGCGACCAGGTCGGGGTAGAACACGTCGTTGGCCGACAGCTCCACGGGGATCTCGGAGATCGACAGGTACTCGACCTCGCCCGCGTTCGACAGCTCGACCAGGCCGTCCTCGATCGACAGCACCTCCACGCCCTCGCGGATCCGATCGCCGGGCCGATAGCTGGCGATGACCCCGCTGTCCTCGTCGCGTAGGGTGGCGCGCGACGAGGCGGGGTCCTTGGCGCCCATGGTGGCCAACAGCGCCAGCGGAAGCGTGGTGGGGGGCCAGGGGCGCCGGAGCACGATCGTCGTCGCGTCCTCCGGAGGCTCGGGCGCCGATGCGCCGGCATGGGGCTCGGATCCGGGAGCTCCGGGTTCCGCTTCGACGGGCTCTGCTCGGGGTCCGAGCCGCGTGCCAACGACGGCACGATCTGCTGCTTCGGCGGGCTCGCCGTCGCCCTCGGAATCACAGCCGAGCGCAACGGCGATTGCCCCAACGAGGGGGGCGACCAGAGCGGCGTGGAAGAGGCGAACCATCCCAGTCGGCGACGAGCAAGGGTCGTACCACGCGAGCATCCCTGGAGATCGGCGTCACCAGGCGGTCTCGAGCCTCGATCGGGCTCGCGATGGCGTGACATCTCGTCGCGCTGGCCCTTCGAGTCGGGTCGGATCGTCGCGCAGTGGGTCGCGGGCTCGAGCACCAAACAGATGTTCAGATGTCACAATTCGCGGCTCTTGTTTGTGTTACGTTGGGGTGACGCTATGATGGCATTGATGAAACGCATCCAGGTCGAGCTGCTCGCGGTGGGCTTCGCCCTTGGGGCGATGGCATTGTTCGCGGACCACGCATCCCCACTGAAATCCAACGATTCCATGTGGTTGACCGAAGCACAGGCGCGTGGGGAGTCGATGCTCTACCTCGACGGCCCGGTCGAGGATGCGCGCTTCGACCGCGTCACCGGTCGCTGGCGGGTGACCGACGGCCAGGACACCGCATGGCTCGATGCTCGCTCGGGAGAGCTGCTCGAGGTCGAGCTCGATCCCGGGCCCTCCCGATCGCCCGTCGACCGCTGAGCGTGGCAACCCACGCGCGTCTCCCTAGGCGCAGCCCTGCTCGAAGCACTGCCACGGGCCGTCGAGCGACGGGGTGCACGCCTCGGAGAGGCTGAAGTCGCAATCGTCGTTGGCCCGGCAGGTGTCCTCGGCCGTGGTGCAGGCCATCCTCGGGGACAGCTCGCAGCCCTCGGGGGTCGTGGCCATGTGGCAGCGCTGGTCGCCGCAGTCGGTGCTCAGCGAGCAGGCGGCGGCGATGCACGTGGTCCCGCCGGGGTAGCCGGCGGCCGCACCTCCACAGGCGCAGATCTGGCCCCCGGGGCAATCGGCGTCGGTGGAGCAGCCATACACGCAGCTGCAGTTGGTGACGCCGGGTCCATTGGTGACGCCGACGCAGACACCGTGGGGGTTGGCCACGCAGTCGGCATCGGTGGTGCAGACGGAATCGGGGCTGCCGTCCACACACGAGCCAGCCGGTGTGGGGGCGGTGCAGGTGACCGCCTCCGTGCGCTCGAACGAGCCGTCGCTACAGCGCACGAAGCCGGTGGGAGAGCCGTCGGCCTGCAGGATCGGCTCGGAGGGATCGCAGCCGCCGACGCCCGCGGTGGTATCACCGACCTCGGAGGTGGATGGGTCGGAGGAGGTGGCGGTGGTGCTGGTCGCTTCGCTCGAGCCGTCGTCGCCGGGACAGGCGAGCGTGGTGCAGACGAGGAGTACGAGCATCCACGTGGGGCGTGAGGTCGAGATGGTCATGAGACCCCACGATAGTACGGCTGCAAGCTCCCATCCCTCATGCCGAAGGCCGTCGGCGCACCAGCGCCCGGGCCAGCGCGCGATACTCCGCCTCGTCGTTGTAGAGGTGCGCGGAGATCCGCACCAGCCGCTGCGGCGGCCCGGGCCACGGTGGAATGGGCACCTCGATGCGGTCTTCCTCGAACAGCGCGATCTGAAGCGGATCGGCGTAGAGCGCCGAGGTCGGCGGGGCGTCTTCGCCAGGCCAAAGCGGCACCGCGGCCAGCGTGCCGATCATCGACTCGGGCGCGGGCGCGGAGACGTCGAGCGCCTCGCAGAGGATCTCACGCCCTCGTAGCACCAGCGCGCGGTTGCGAGCGCGGATCTCGGGCCACCCACCCTCGACCAGGCTGCCCACGAACTCGATCGCCCTGGGTACGCACAGCCACGAGGTGGGGTCGTCGGTGCCCTGCCAGTCGATCTCCTCGAGCCAGCGCTTGCGCAGGCGCTTGGAGTTGTAGCCGTGGCTGATGGTGGCGGGGTGTAGATCGGCCTGCACGTCCTCGCGGGCCCACAGCATCGCCGCTCCCTTGGGCGCGCAGGTGTGCTTGTGGAAGTTGGCGGTGTACCAGGTGGCTCCGAGGGCGGTGAGATCCAGCTCGAGCATGCCGGGGGCATGGGCCCCGTCCACCAGGGTCTGCACGCCTCGCTCGCGCAGCATCGGCAACAGGCGCTCGAGGGGCAGCACCAGCCCGGTCGGGCTGGTCACGTGATCGAGCAGGGCCACGCGCGTGCGATCGGTGACCGCGGCGAGCACCGCCTCGACCACTTCGTCCTCGGAGTGCAGCGGGAACGGGAGCCTGGCCACCGCTACCCGAGCGCCCGCGCGTCGCGTGACGAAGTCGGCGACGTTGGAGCAGGCGTTGTAGCCGTGGTCGGTCACCAGCAGCTCGTCGCCCGGCTCGAACGACAGCGAACGCAGCACGGCATTGACCCCGCTGGTCGCGTTGCGCACGAACCCGAGGTCCTCGGCGCGTGCGCCCACGAACGCGGCCACTGCCTCGCGGGCCTGCTCGAGCATGGGCGGCAGCTCGTGCAAGAAGAAGTGCACGGGCTCGGACTCGAGGCGCGTGCGCAGCTCGGTCTGATGCTCGAGCACCACCCGCGGGCACGCGCCGAACGAGCCGTGGTTGAGGAACGCGATGGATGGATCGAGCAGCCAGTGGTGGCGCATCGTGGCAAGGGTACCGCCGTTGCCACTGGCGCTGCGATGCATCACGCTTGGCGAGCCGGCCCGCCCAATGACGCAGCCCCAGCCCGTATCCACGATTCCTGGCCTTCGACCGCTGCCGCTGGTGGGCGATCGCCTGGCGCTCGTGCGGCTGTTTCGGAACCCGCTCGAGGTCCTGCTGGGACTCCATCGCGAGCACGGGTCGATCGCGGCGCTCTCCCACGAGCCGTTGCTGGTGTGTGCATTCGGTCCCGAGCTCAATCAGCAGATCCTGCCGCACGCCAGGGAGTTCGAGCACTTCACCGAGCTGCCCGTGCGGATCCCACCGGGATCCGCCGCCGAGCGCATGAACGGCAACCTCACGGTGATGACCGGCGAGCGCCACCAGGCCCACCGTCGCCTGATGATGCCCGCCTTCCAGCGCATGGCCGTGCGGGCGCATCGCGACGACATGGTGCAGATCGTGGAGCAGCACATCGCGCGCTGGTCGGTGGGCACCACGGTCGACCTGGCGAACGAGCTGCAGGAGCTCACCCTCACCGTGATGCTGCGGTGCCTGTTCGGGGTGAGGCTCGGCGACGACCCCCACGATGTGCTGCGCCTGCTGGGCAAGGAGCTGCTGGGGATGTTCACCTCCCCCGCCACGATCCTGCTGCCGCTCGACCTCCCGTTCACGCCCTATGGCAAGTTCATGCGGGTGTGCGAGCGCATCGTGACCCGCATGCACGAGCTGGTCGAGCAGGCACGCGAGCGCGAGGGGCACGACGTGCTGTCGACGCTGGTGCGTACCCACGACGAGGACGGCACCCGGCTGACCGACACCGAGCTGGTGGGGCACATGATCCTGCTGGTGATCGCCGGCCACGAGACCAGCGCCAATGCGCTGCTGTGGACCCTGCTGCTGCTGCCTCAGCACCCGCGGATCCACCAGGAGCTGTGCGAGGAGCTGGACGGCGCGCTGCATGGCGATGCCCCCACGGTCGAGCAGCTGACACGCCTGCCGCTGCTCGATGCAGTGGTCAAGGAGAGCATGCGGCTGATGCCGCCCACCTACATGATGTTCATGCGCCGCGCGAACGGGGACTTCGAGCTGGGGCCCTACCCGATGCCCACGGGCACGACGCTGCTGCTGAGCGCCTTGGTCACCCACCGCATGCCCAGCGTGTGGCCCGACCCCGAGCGCTTCGATCCCGAGCGCTGGCAGTCCCGCAGGCCCACGCCGTTCGAGTACCTGCCGTTCGGCGCTGGGCCTCGGTTGTGCCTGGGGGCCACGTTCGCCGAGCAAGAGGTGCGCGTGCTGCTGGCAGTGATGCTGCAGCGCGTGCGGCTGCGGCCGGTCGACGGGCTACGGGTGGATCCCAAGGGGCGGGGGATCACGATGGGGCCGAAGGACGCAGTGCCCGTGCGAGTGGAGGCGAGAGATCGGGTGGCCGGGCCGGTCGTGAGGATCGGGGGGTCGATTCGTCGCTTCGTACGGCTGGGGTCGTGATGGGCGGCCCACGATCCCCCGCTCACCGCGACAGCCCCAGCTCGTGCCGGAGCTTGAGGTAGGTGGTGCTGCAGCTGTACGCGATGAGATCGCGGATCCGATCCTTGAACGGCACCGCCATCCCCTCGTCGCCCTGCTGCGTCAGCACCCGCGCCGCGGCCTCGATGCTGTCGCACAGCACGAACCCGGTGCGGCTGGCGGTGTACGCCACGCCCTGCGTCCAGCTCTTGAGGTCGGGCTCGCCGCGCTCGAGCACCTTGCGGGCCAGGCCCCCGAGCTGATCGACCTGGGCCGGGGTCATGAAGCGCTTGAGGTGCTTGGCCAGGCGCTCGGCCTCGGCGGCGGAGTCGGGCGGGAGCTCGAGCCCCGACAGCGAGCCCGCGGCGAAGAACACGTGCCGCAGGCTGGCGGCCGAGGGCAGCACCGAGGCCAGGATGTGGCCGGCTCGCACCCGTGCGATCGCGGCGGCGGCGCGGAACTTGAGCCCGGCCTCGCTGTCCTCGCGCAGCGTGTCGCGGCCGGCGAGGATCGTGGGATACACCCGGCGCTCGTCGGCCTCGCCCACGCACAGGGCGTCGATGCGGATGCCGCCCGGCTCCTTGGCGCGCGGGAAGTAGTCGGGCACGGGCACCTCGAACACCCCGGCCGCGTAGGCCAGGTAGCGCGCGAGGTGATCGTCGGACTCGAGCTTCACCTTGGAGCGCTCCTCGCGGGTGACCGAGTGGTGCGCGTGGGTATGGCCCTCGCGCGCGGCCACGATCGGCCACACGATCGAGAACAGCTCGGTCAGCCGCGGATCCTGCTGGGAATGGTAGAGCGCCTTGCGCCACAGCTCGGGGGTGACCACCGCCTTGATCTGCGCCTCGCGCTCGGCCGCGGCGGCCGCCAGCGCCTGCTCGGCCTCGTTGGCCTGCTTGAGGAAGGCCAGCGTGCGCGCAATGGTGGTCGAGCGATCCTCGTTGCCTCGCCGCTGATAGAGCTCGACCAGGCGGTGATAGTTCTCGAAGTCCATCGGGTCGCTGCCGATGAGCGCATGACCCTGCACGATGGCCTTGTCGAGCTCGTCGTCGCCCAGCGACAGGGCCAGCTCCATGATCTTCACCCGCCGCTGCCGGGTCTCGGCCTCGCCCTCGCGCTCGGCCGGCGTGAAGCGCACCGCCTGCTCGTACGCGACCAGTGCGGTCTTGGGGTCTTCCAGCTTGCTCTCGTAGAGCTCGCCCAGCGCCAGGAACAGGCCGATGCGATCGTCGTTGCTGGCGTCCTTGGGCAGCGACTTGAGCCGGTTGCGCAGGTGCTTGGCCAGGTCCTTGTACGCGCCCTTCTTCTCCAGGTGGTCGGCGTAGCCGCGGTTGGCCTTGGCGTGGTTGGGGTCGGCCTCGAGCACCCGCGAGATCCACTCGCCGTAGCCGTCGGCGTCGTTCAGCTGATCGCGGAGGATCGCCGCTCCCGCGTAGAGGTACTTGGCCCGCATCGCGTCGGTGTCCTGCTGGGCCGCGAGCAGCTCGATCACGCGGGCCACGTCGCGCCAGCGGCCGGCCTTGGTGAACGCGTCCATCAGGCCGTGCAGCACGGCCGAGTCGCTGGGCGACAGGGCGAGCACCGCCTCGAGCGAGCGCGCCGCGTCGTCGGGCGCCTTCAGCTCCTCGAGCTGGATCCTGGCGATCTCCTGCAGCAGCTCGATGCGCTCGGCCCGGACCTTGGCCTGCTCTTCGCCCTCGAGCTTGCCCTCGCGACGCGCGAGCAGCTCGACCAGCCGTTGCTTGGCCTTGACGCGATCGGCCGGGTTCTCGGCCAGCTCGACCAGCTTCTCCACCGCGGCGCGCTGCTCGGGGTCGATGTCGAGCGCACGCTCGACCAGCTGGATCGCCTTGGGGCGCTCCTTCATGCCCAGCCGCGCCTCGGCCATGCGCAGGTACACCTGCGACAGCTCGGGGGGCGGGAGCCTGTCGGCCGCACCCAGCACCACCGATTGATAGCTGCGCAGCGCCTCCTCCCAGCGCAGCGCCTCCATGTCCATCTCGCCCAGCAGGCGCAGCACGTCGAGGTTGGTGGCGTCGAACGAGCGCGCCTTCTCGAGGTACTCGCGCGCGCGGTCGGGCTCCTCGGCCGCCACCGCGCAGCGGCCCGCGACGGACAGCGCCCGCACGTTGAGCGCCTTGTCGTCCTTGGCCTGCGCCCGCACCTGCGCCACCCAGATCTGCGACACCGGCCACGCGCGCCGCAGGTCACCGTCGGAGACCAGCCGCTGCACCAACGTGCCCGCGGCCTCGCGGTGATCGGGGTCGAGCTCCACCAGCTCCTCGAGCAGCTGCAGGCCCTTGTCGGGCTGCCCCAGCGCGTCGAGGTAGGTCTTGGCCGCTTCGAACGTGAGCGCAACCCGCTCGATGCGCGACGGGTGGGCGCGCGCGGCGGAGACCTGCGCCTCGATGGCCTTGAGCGGCTGCTCGCGCTGACGGTAGAGGTCGCGCAGGGCCAGCCACGCGTCGTGCAGGGTGGGGTCGAGCGCCACCGCTTCCTCGAGGGCCTCCACCGCGCCCTCGGCCTTGCCGATCTGCTCGCGCAGCTGGCCTCCGCGCCACAAGAGCGCCGCCTTGCGCTTGGGATCGATGCCCTCGTCGGTGACCTGCTGTCGAATCAGCGGCCCGGCCTTCTCGAAGTCCTCGCGGGCCAGGTAGCGCTCGAGCAAGGCGTCGCGCCAGGCGTGATCGTCGGGAGCGAGCGCGGTGAGGGCCTCGAGCGCCTCCACCACCGCATCGTCGGAGTCGCTGGCCTTGGCCAGCTCGAGCACCTTCGACCACGCGTTCACGCGGAGCTTGGCCTCGGCGTGCTTGTCCTCGCCCACGCGGCGCAGCAGGGCCAGCAGCGCATCGTGCCGCTCCTCGCGGCGGTAGAACACCTCGAGCGCCTCGACGGCCTCGCGCGCCAGCGCGTGCTCGAAGCCGAGGGTCTGCACCACCTGCTCGCGGCAGCGCGCGGCCCCGGCCTTGCCGTCGGGCTCGGCGTCGAGCAAAGCGGCCTGCTCCGACCACAGCGCGGCCTTGTCGTCGGGCCGCTCGGCCCGGCCCGCCAGCGCCTCGAGGGCGGCCACGAGGGCGGGGCGCCGGGTCGCGTCGGACTCGACCAGGCCCCGCAGCAGCTCCACCCGGCGCCGCATGGTGGGCTCGTGCTGGGGCTGTCGTGCGAGGATCCCATCGAGGTGCTCGACCGCGAGGGCGGCATCCCCGAGGTGCTCGGTGGCCAGCTCGGCCGCCTCGGTTCGCAGCTCGCGGATCACCTGGTCGTCGAGCGAGGCGGAGGCCCGCTTGTCGAGCAGATCGACCAGGCTGTGCCAGTCCTCGAGCTCGCGCGCGAACGTCTCGGCCGTGGTCAGGGCCTGCGCGTGGTCCGGCTCTTCCTCGAGCGCGGCGCGCAGGGTGGCAAACGCTCCCTCCACGTCGCCGAGGTCGTCGTGCAGCACGTTGGCCGCCTCGCGCAGGGTCGCGGCCCGGTCCGTGCCCTGCTGGTGATCGGCGAGGCTCAGCAGCGTGGCCACCAGCTCGGCCAGCTTGCCCGCCTTGCGGTACAGGAGCACCGCGGCCGAGAGGCTCTGCGCCGTGGCCTCGATGCCGATCGCCTTCTCGTAGGCGGCCAGCGCCCGATCGGCCGCGCCCAGCCGCTCGGCGTAGATCCGCCCCAGCTCGGTGTAGAGCCGCGCCTGCTCGGCGGCCTCGGGCACGCGCTGGGCCACGATCTCCAGGCTGTCGGCCAGCGGCCCCCACTGCCCCGTGATCTCGGCCAGGCGCTGCAGCTCGCCCACCATGGCGAGCTGCTCGCCCACCGCGACCTCTTCGATCAGCGCCTGAAGCTCCCGGAAGGCGCTGGCCGGCGCGGACAGCTTGGTCTCGTAGGTCGTCACCAGCTCGCGCCGCAGCTCCACGCGCTGCTGCTGCACTTGCGCGAGCTTGGCCCGCAGCGCGAGCGCCTCGGCCACCTGGTCCCAGCGATCGGCATCCCGCGCCGCCGCTTCGATGCGCGCGACGGCGTCGAGCGCCTCGCGGTGGGTGGGCTTGCGCTCGAGGATCCTCCCCCAGCCCTCGAGGTCGTCGGGGTCGGCGGGCGGGCTCAGCGGCTGCGACGCGGCCGTCTCGACCGCCGCGGCCTGCTCCGGGGTGGCGGCGATCGCCTTGGCACGCTCGATCAGCGTCGCAATGTCGAGGCGCGCCTCGGGGTCGGGGTGCAGCGCGTCGGCGAACAGCGCATCGAGGCGAGCATCGAGTGGCTCGGGGCTGGGTCGCGGCATCGATCCGACCGGGGCTCGGCCGGTCAGCAAGCGGTAGAGCAGGGCCGCCAGCGCATACGCGTCGCCCTTGGCCGAGGGCGCCGCGCCGGCCAGGCGCTCGGGTGCGACCAAGCCCTGCGCGGCCTCGTGCACGCTGGGGAAGAGCCGCGCGCCCATGCCCAGGCCACGGAGCACCGGCCCCGCGGGGGCCAGGGTGACCAGCGCCGGCCCGATCGCCCCGTGCACCAGCCCCTCGCCGTGCGCGGCCCGCAGGCCCTCGCCCAGCGGCTCCACGATCGCCAGCGCATCGTCGAGCGAGCGCGGGTCGAGCTTGGTGGCCAGCGAGGGGCCCGGCGTGGTCTCGCGTCGCAGCGTGGCGGTGCGCTCCCCCAGGGTGAGCGCGCCGTAGCCCGCCACCGCAGGATGCGACAGCCTGGCCAGCGACTCGGCCGCCGTCTGCAGCGCCTGCCGCTCGGCCTTCAGCCACGGTCGCGGCAGCGACAGCAGCTCCACGTCGTGCTCGCCCTCGGCGTCGTCGGCCGCGAGCACCACCAGTGCTCCGATCCGCGCGCGCACGCCGGCCAGCGTGGTGCCCTCGGGCAGCAGCGACGCCTCGGGATCGAGCTGCGCCGCCGCGCGCAGTCCGTCTGCACAGGCCTCCGCCTGCCCCGCGGCCCACGACACCCACGCCAGCCCAAGGCGCGCGAGCCCGGCCGAGGACTCCCGACCCTCGAGCGCCGTGAAGCAGCGCGCCGCCGCCTCGCCGTGCCCGTGCGCCAGCAGGGCCGCCCCCGTGCGCAGCAGCGTGTCGTCCTCGATCGCGGCGAGATCGTCGACGCCCAGCGCCCGCACGTGCTCCGCGATGCGCAGGCCGTCGTGCCCCTGGGCCAGGGAATGCGCCACATCGGCGCGCCGCGGCAGGCCATCCACCAGGCTCGCGAGCTCGGCGTTGGGGGTGGCCTCATCGGTTGCGGGTCGGGTTTCTTCCACCATCGGGCCTCTTCGAGCGGGTGCCGACTTGTACCAAGCGCCCTCGCGACCTGATAGCCTGCCGAGCCATGGGCCAGGGCATGACCGGGGGTGGGTGGACCGATGCCGAGATCGAGGCGCTGCTGCCCGAATTACGTGAGATCCGCCACGACCTCCACCAGCACCCCGAGCTCGGCTTCGAGGAGCACCGCACCCAGGCCAGGGTACGCGGCTGGCTGGAGACCCATGGCTATGCCCCGCGGGACTGTGCCGGCACCGGCCTGGTCGCCGAGCTCCACCCCGAGGGCCCGGGCCACGACGCCGGTCGCTGCATCGCGTTGCGGGCCGACCTCGATTGCCTGCCGATCCATGAGAGCACCCCGCTGCCCTATCGCTCGGTGCACGAGGGCCGCGCTCACAAGTGCGGCCACGACGGCCACACCACCATCTTGATGGGGGTGGCCGCGCTGCTCGCCCGCCACCGCGACCGCGTGCCCGGCCGGGTTCGCCTGCTGTTCCAGCCGGCCGAGGAGGGCGTCGACGGGGGCGGGGCCAAGGTGATGGTGGCCGAGGGCGCCCTCGACGGCGTCGACGAGGTCTATGGCCTGCACAACTGGCCCCCGTTCCCGCATGGCGAGCTGCGGGTCACCGCTGGCGCCACCATGGCCCAGACCCGCGAGCTCGCCATCACCGTGACGGGCAAGGGCGGGCACGGCAGCCAGCCGCAGGCCTGCCGCGATCCGATCGTCGCCGCCGCCCACCTCGTGACCGCGCTGCAGACGGTGGTCAGCCGTGGCCTGGGCAGCGACGGCGGAGCCGTGGTCAGCGTGTGCCGGTTCGCGGCCGGCCACGCCAACAACGTGATCCCCGATCGCGCCGAGCTCGCGGGCACGGTTCGCAGCTTCGACCCTGCCGTCGACCAGCGGGTGGTCGAGCGCATCGAGGAGATCGTGCGCGGCATCGCGGCCACCTTCGGCGTGGAGCTCGAGCTGTCGCTCGGGCAGGGCTATCCCGTGCTGATGAACCACGAGCACTGTGCCAGCGCCGTGCAGCGCGTGGGCGAGCGCGTGGTCGGGCCCTCGCGGGTGAGCGCCACCGGGCTGCCGATCGCCGGCGGCGAGGACTTCGCCTACTTCACGCAGGCCGTACCGGGCGCCTACTTCTTCCTCGGCGCCGGACGGGCGGGCGAGGACACCCCCGGGTGCCACCACCCCGACTTCGACTTCGACGACGCACTGATTCCGATCGGGATCCGCATGTTCCTGGGATTGGTCGAGGATCGGCTCGGGGCGGCGAGGTGATCGATCGTTCCGATCGTCCCACTCGAAGAACGAGCGCGTCGATTTTCTTGCTTGACGCCTCGCGATCGATGCTTCATATGAAACCCATCATGGCCACGTATCACCAGACGCAGACGCTGCGATTGGGCCGCCAGCACCGGCTGGGCGCTCGATTGCTCCTGCGCCGTGCGACGGGCCTGCGCCTTCGCTAGGCCACGACTCGCCAGTTCGGGCGAGTGAGCCCCCACGGGCGTCCTGAGGGCGCCAACGGGGAATTTCAGCCAAGTCCGGGCCACGAGGGCTGCGGGTGCCGATGCTTCGGCACCCGCGGGCGTGCGGGCTCGAGCGCTCGTGCGCGCTCACGTCGATCCACGTTCGGCTCGAGGTGATCGCCACGCGGCGTTCGACCCGAGCGCTCGCTTCCCTTGCGGCGTTGGCTCAGCGGATGGAGCGCCCGACTACGGATCGGGAGGTCCGAGGTTCGAATCCTCGACGCCGCACCGCCAAGCCCTCGTGACCCGCGATCCACGGACGGATGGCCCAACTCGGTAGAGGCGCGCGGTCGAGGGCCGCGAGGTTGAGGGTTCGAATCCCTCTCCGTCCACTTTCATTCATGCCTGGATGGCCCAAACACGGTAGAGGCGGCCGGCTCAGAACCGGCAGGTTGGGGGTTCGAATCCCTCTCCAGGCACCATCGACCACGCCCAGGTGGCCCAAGTACGGCAGAGGCGGCCGATTCAAGCTCGGCAGGTTGGGGGTTCGAATCCCTCCCTGGGCACTACTTCATCAGCGCGACCATCACCACCACCACGCCCAACGCCAACACCACCAGCGCTCCGGCCAGGATCCACAGCAGGATGTTGTCGCGAGCGCTCGTCTGCGAGGGGTTCGAGCGCGTTCGTGCGTGAGGCCCCGAGACCATGAAGCCCGTGGGATCGGAGCTGACTCGCGCGCCCATCGTGGGCACCGCTCCCGACTGGTTCATCCCGAGCACGGGATGGGAGCCCGAGGACGTCATCGTCGGGCTCGTGGTCGGCTGACCCACGTAGATCGGATGAGAACCCGAGGCGGCCACCATCGGCTGCGGAGCGGGCGGGGCCAGGACCGGCTGGGGACCCGACGAGGACATGGGAGCAACGACCACGTCGGCCGACCGCGGCACCTCGGGCTCTTCGCTGCTCGACTGCACGGCGACCTCGCCCGCCACGCTGGGCGGATCGTCGCGTCGGTTGGGGTCGACCGGTCGCGAGCGTCGAGGTCGATCCCGCGAGGCCGATGGTGGTGGCGAATCGAACAGCCCGACCGGTCCGTCCTCGGAGATCGCGACCTCGCCCGCCACCGCCGGTGGATCATCGCGCCGCGGCTTGACCTCGCGTCGCGGCTTGGCGGCCGTCTCGGGCACCGTGGGCATCTCGGACCGCGCAACGGGAACGTCATACGACGCGACCTCGAGCTCGTGCACCAGCGCCTTGACGTCGAGTCCCGGACCTTCGACCTCGACCTCTTCGTCGAGAGCCTCGACCTCTTCGACCTCGTCCGCATCGCCCGTCGACGTGGGCGACTGGGCGCGAACGTTATCCTCCTCGGGCAGCTTGGGCGGCATGGGAACCTTGACCGTGGTCTCCGTGGGAGACGTGGACGGCAGGGGTGCACCGGGCTCACGAACGATCGCATGCGCGGCCTGGGCGAGAGGCTCGGGCGAGGGCTTGGGATCGTCGTCGGAGGAACCGGGCATGAACCCGGCACGAATGTACCAAGCCTCTGCGCCCTTGCGCGGCAGGAGGACCCGCCCTACGCTCGCTGCGCGTCGGCCGCTCACCTTCGCGCATCCTGTGCATCTGTTCGTCTATGGCACATTGCGGTGTTCCGCCGCACATCCCATGCACCGTCTCCTACGCGCGGCGGCGAGCTCTTGCGAGCCGGCACGGGTCCGCGGCGTGCTCTACCGAGCGGACGGCTACCCCGGGATCGTGCTCGATCCGGGGGCGGGTTGGGTGGTGGGAGAGCTGTACCTGCTGCGGGATCCCTCGGTGTTGGAGACGCTCGACGCCTACGAGGGTGCAGGGGCCCACGATCCCGAGCCCCGAGAGTTCCAGCGCGTTCGGACGATGGTGGAACCGGTCGGCCAGGCACCGCTGCCGGCGTGGATCTACGCCTATGGCTGGTCGGTCGAGGGACTTCCGGTGATCGAGTCGGGCGACTTCCTGGAGGGCGCCCGTTGACGGTTCGGTCGGGCAGACCGACGCCCGGCGTCTTGGTCGTGCTGTGCGCCACGTCGCTTGCGTGCTCGGCTTCGCCCGTGGATCCGCAGCCCGGCCGGCTCGAAGCGGCCGGAGGCTCCTCCGAGGACCTGCCCGAAGATCCTCCGGCAGATCCCGCCGAGGATCCAAGGCTCGCCTGCGTCCGTGATCTCCTGGCCGCTCCCCACCCGGGGCACGCGTCGCTCGAGCCGAGCCTGCGCGCGGCCGTGGTGCGATCCCTGTGTGCCGAGGTGCACGATCTGCGTGGCGTGTCGGCCAGCGTGGCGATCGTGCAGGAGGACGAGGTGGTGTTCGCCGCCGCCGTGGGCCCGCGCTGCCGCGGCCAGCCCGAGCGGCTGCGCTCGAGTACACCGCTGCGGATCGGCTCGATCACCAAGCTGGTCACCGCCGCGCTGGCGCTGGCGGAGGCCCAGCGCCAAGGCGTGGGGCTCGATGAGCCGCTCGCTGCGCTGTCGGAGCTCCAGCCACCGCCGTCACTGCGAGAGCTGCTCACCCATACCTCGGGCTTGCGCGATCCCGAGCCCCACGAGCTGCTGTCGCGGGGCGATCGGTGGGCGCTGGCGCTGGCGCTCCATCGCGAGGCGCCGGGGGCTCATGCCTACGCCAACGCCAACTTCCTCTTGGTGGGCGCGTGGCTCGAGCGCGTGACGGGGCGGGAGCTGACATCGCGGCTGGAGACCGAGCCCACGCTGGCCGCGGTGCGCGAGCGGATCGCCCTTGCGATGGACGACGGAGCACGCCTCGCCTGCGACCATCGCGAGGGGTGGGGCTGGCAGGCGATCGAGGCCAGTGCCTCGCCACCGCTGCCCGCATGGACCCGGGCCGCGGGCGGCGGCCTTGCATCGGCCGAGGATCTCGCGCGACTACCGTTCGCGCTCGAGCGCAGCGGCTGGCTGCCCGCGATGACCAGCACCCGCGTGATCTCCGATCGTCCCGGCTGGGACTACGGCCTGGGGATCCGCATGCAGGGCACGGGCGACGCGCTCGTGCTCGGGCACTCGGGCAACACCGGCACCCACTGGGCCGAGCTGCAGTGGTCGCCTCGGCATCGCGTGGCGGTGGCGGTGCTCTCGAGCACCCCGCAGGCCTACAAGGCCACGCTGCACGCCGCCTTCACGGCGGCGCTCGCCCTGCAACCCCAGGGCCCATGATGGGGTCAGCCCAGCCCCAGCGCGCGTCCGCCCTGGAACACCAACAACGCCATCACGTAGGCCAGCCCCGTCATCGACACGAACATGAATGCCGGCCACTTCCAGCCGCCGGTCTCGCGTCGCACCACGGCCAGGGTCGACATGCACATGCACGCGTACACGAAGAACACCATCAGCGCGAACCCGGACAGCGGGGTGTGCTGGGGGCGGCCGGTGTCGGGATCCTTCTGCTCGCGCAGCGCCTGCCGCAGCTGCACCGGGTCGTCCTCGTCGGTCTCCATGCCGTAGACCAGGCCCAGCGTGCTCACCAGCACCTCGCGCGCGGCAAAGCTGCCGATGATGCCCACGCCCACCCGCCAGTCCTGGCCGATCGGCTGGAGCGCGGGCTCGAGGGTCCGGGCCATTCGACCGCCGTAGCTCTGCGCCACCATGGTCGCGCCCCCCTGGCCCGCGCCCGTGCGCTCGGCCGGAAACGACAAGAGCGCCCACAGCACCACCGTGCACGCCATGATCACCGTGGCCGCTCCGCGCAGGAAGTCCTTGACGCGGTCGTACACCATCAACAGCGTGTCGCGGACCCGCGGCAGGCGATACGGCGGCAGCTCGAGCACCAGCGGCGGCGTGGGGCTCACGAGGATCGTGCGCTTGTAGAGGAAGCCCATGGCCAGCGCCGAGACCGTGGACAGGAGGTACATCGACAGCAGCACCAGGCCCTGGTCGACCCCACGCGAGATCACCGGCTCGGTGCTCACGAACAGCGCCCCGATCACCAGCGTGTAGATCGGCAGCCGCGCCGAGCAGCTCATGAACGGAATCATGAGGATGGTGACCAGCCGATCGCGCGTGGTCGAGATCGTGCGCGTGCCCAGGATCGCCGGGATCGCACACGCATAGCCCGAGAGCAGCGGAATGAACGCACGCCCGTGCAGGCCCATGCGCGCCATCAGGCGATCGAGCAGGAACGCCGCGCGCGCCAGGTAGCCCGAGTCCTCGAGCAGGCCCAGGAACAGGAACAACAGGGCGATCTGCGGGACGAACACCACCACGTTGCCCACCCCGGCGATCACGCCTTCGGTGACGAGCTCGGTGAGCAACCCCGGGCCCAGCGCGTCGGACACCAGGCCCGAGAGCCACCCGAAGGCATCCTCGATGAGGCCCATGATCGGATCGGCCCACGAGAAGATCGACACGAAGATGAACGCCATCACCGCGATGAAGATCGCCAGGCCCGCCACGCGGTGGGTGAGCACGGCATCGATCCGCTGCGAGGGGGCCATCGCGGGCGCGTCGTCGCGCACGCGCTCGCGGTGGCCGAGCACCTCGAGGATCTCGTCGACCCGGCGATAGCGGGCGCACACCAGCTGCTGCGCCGCCGCTCGTACGTCCGACTCCGGCAGGCTCGCGAGGAACGTGCCGGCCGCTCCGGGCACGCCCTTGCCCGCGCGGCGGGCCAGGAGCGCGGTGCGAGCCTCGGCCGGCAACAGCGACGGATGTAGGCCCTCGAGCGCGCGCTGCAACGCCGTGTCGTCGGGGCCGGGGGGCACCAGCACCGGCGCGTGGGACTCGGCCCGATCGAGCGCCCGCAGTGCGTCCACCAGCGCCTGGACTCCCTCGCCCGTGCGCGCCACGGTGGGCACCACCGGCACGCCCAGCTCCTTCGCGAGCCGCTGCGGCTGCACCGGCAGCCCGGCCTCGCGCGCCATGTCGACCATGTTGAGCGCGACCACCAGGGGCAATCCCAGCTCGAGCACCTGCAGCGCGAGGTAGAGGTTGCGCGCCAGGTTCGAGGCATCGAGCACCAAGAGCACCGCGTCGGGCGCGTCCTTGGCGGTGAGCACGTCGAACGCCACCACCTCGTCCTCCGAGGTGGGGCTGAGGCTGTAGATGCCCGGCAGGTCGACCAGGCGGATCGGCGGCCCCTCGCCCGCGAGCTTGCCGACGACCTCGCCCTCGAGGCGCTGGACCGTGACCCCCGAGTAGTTGCCCACCCGGTGGCGTGATCCCGTGAGCACGTTGAACAGGCTGGTCTTGCCCACGTTGGGGTTGCCGGCCACCGCCACGCGCAACGTCGAGGGCGCGCTCGTCTCGCTCATTGGAGGGTCACCTGCACGTACGCTGCCTCGGCGCGGCGCAGCGACAGGTGATAGCCGCGCACGCGAAGCTCGAGGGGATCGCCCAGCGGCGCCACCTTCACCAGCTCGACGCGCGTGCCGGGAACGAAGCCCATCTCGAGCAGGCGCACCGCCATGTCACCGGGGCCATCCACGCCCACGACGTCGGCCTTGCGACCCGGCTCGAGGCGATCGAGGGAGGTGGGTGCGGACACCGGGCGCGGAGTCTAGCAGACGGCTACGGAGCGACACAGGTCGGGGCCACGCCCCAGCCAAACAGCTGGTAGGCGGGCGTTGCCATCATCGAGCCGTAGTCGTGGTCTTGGCCGTCCACGATGCACAGCTGCACGCCGCTGGTCTTGTTCTCGCTGGCCATGAAGGTGTCGGTCTTGGTCTTGTAGCCGATTGCCGTCTGCACGTGGGTGTCGCCGCCGCTCTGCTCGAGCTCGCCCACGTCGATGTAGATCGGGTGGGTCAGCGCGTCTCCCCAGTCCTCGGCATCGGGGGCGAAGGAGTAGTAGGCGACGTCGAGCCCGCTGAAGTCGTCGCGGATCCACCGAAACTCCGTCCAGCCGAGCGCGCCCAGACCGTAGCCCCACGTCGCGCCGTCCGGCTCGGCCACCGTGTTCGGCGAGCTCATCGCCGCCTCGATGATCCGGTCCGGGTTGCGGGCGATGTAGCGCGACACCATCTGGGCCCCCGCGGAGTGCCCGTAGATGTAGATCTCGCCGCTGGGGTTGAGATCGACGTCTTGGTAGCTGTCGACGATGGCGTTGACCCACGCGTCGGCCTGGATGTCTCGCCCGTACAGGTTTCGATAGCCACCGTGGTCATCCCGCAGATCGTCGAGATCGGACTCGGGGTGCCCGGCGTCGAGGCTCACGCTGCCAAAGCCCGTGGCGGTGAAGCCCGGCGCGATGATGATGAGGTTCTCCTGCTCCGCGATGTCGATCCACATGTCCTGCAGATCGATCCAGAAGCGCGCGGCCCGGGCGGCGTGATCCCACGGATCCTCGCTGGCCAGCAGCGGGGTGGGCGTACCGTGCACGACCACGAGCACCTCGGAGGTCTCGTCGACCCCGGTGGGCAAGTACTGCATGTAGGGGCCGTAGCTGTCGCGCTTCTCCACGATCCAGCCCACCTCGGTGTCGTGCAGCCCGGGCTCGTGACGCGAGCAGAACCGGGTGTCGCCCGCGGTGGTCAGCCCGCCGGAGCCGCCGCGGATCGAGTGGAAGCGGCGGTCGTCGGGATCACCACACAGCTCGCCCGGGACCTCGACCCACAGGTCCTCGCCGACCGACAGGCTGGCGGTGCCCAGGTTCGAGCCGAACTGCTCGCCCGCCGCGGTGGTGCCGTCGACCCCCGCGACGTCCTGGTGCCACAGCGTGCCCGACAGCGACAGCCCGAGCACGGTGCCGGGGAGGGTGTAGACCGCGCCCGCATCGCTCTTGCCGCTCACGTCCTGGCGCGGCACGCCGATGGCCAGCGTCTCGCACGTGAAGCCGTAGCCGCCTCCGGTGCTGGTGTCGAAATTGCCGGCCGTGAGCGCACCGCCGAAGTAGTCGTAGGCCTCGATCGTGCCGCCCACCAGGCTCTCGGCGAAGTACTCGTCGCCCGTGGTGGTCAGGCCGCTGCCCGAGCCGTAGAGCACGTGCATGATCCCCGCATCGGTATGGGTCTGCGCCGCGTACACGAGGTCCTCCCGCGGCACGCCGATGGCGAGGTCGTCGATGCCGTCGCAGTCGAAGTCGCCCGCGGTGAAGAACTCGCCGAAGTAGTCGTAGGCCTCGGGTGTGCCCGCGACCCCGGCCGCCCCCTGCTGGTAGGCGCTGGCCACGGTGTAGGTCCCCGTGACGGGGTCGATGTCCTTGCCGTAGAGCACGTACGCGAGGCCCGCGTAGCTGTTGCCCGACACGGCGGCTCCGGGCGCACCGAACACGATGTCGTCGCGACCGTCGTCGTCGAAGTCGCCCACCGCCAGGCCCGCGCCGAAGCGGCGGTACGAGCCGGCGCTGCCGACGAAGATCCCATCGTCCTCCGTCATCACGACCGGCGGGTTGGGCCAGCTCGAGTGCGCCACCCCCTTGTGCCACAGCGAGCCCTGCGTACCGTCGCCCAGGAACAGCTCGATCTGCCCGGCTTGGCCGTTGGCCTTGGGGCTCGCGACGACCTTGTCGAGCTCGTCGTCGCCGTTGAAGTCACCGACGACGGTGTGGGCGGGATACTGGCCAACCTCGTGGGCCGCGGCGAGGGCGGGCAAGGCCGTGACGGCCAGCAACGTGCAGACGGGTAGCAGAGTGCGATCGATGTCCATTGCGTTCCTCGAGGAGTCATGGGCCAAGTGCCCGCTCGGCAACGGGCGGATCACCAGCCAGCAGCATTCGCGCGAAACAGCGCGAACGGCGGTGGCGTTGGTAGAGCCGCGTCTGCTACTCCACACCCGCTCCACCCGAGAGGAACCGCACCATGGACTACCGTCAGCTCGGCCCCACCGGACTTCGCGTCTCCACCCTCTGCCTCGGCACCATGACGTTCGGCGAGGCCGACGAGAACTCGTTCATGCACCAGGTCGGCTGCGACGAGCGGACCTCGTTCGCCATCATGGATCGGGCGCTCGACGCGGGGGTGAACTTCTTCGACACCGCCGACGTGTACGGCCAAGACGGCCTGAGCGAGCGCGTGATCGGCAAGTGGTTCGAGAAGCACGGCCGTCGCGACGAGGTGGTGCTGGCCACCAAGTTCCGCTTCGTGATGGGCAAGGGCCCCAACAAGAGCGGCGCCTCGCGTTACCGCATCGTCAAGACGGTCGAGGACAGCCTGCGAAGGCTCGAGACCGATCGCATCGACCTCTACCAGATCCACATGCAGGACATCGACACTCCCGAGGAGGAGACCCTGCGGGCGCTCGACGACCTGGTGCGGCAGGGCAAGGTGCTCTACCTCGGATGCAGCAACTACGCCGCCCATCGCCTGGTGGACAGCCTGTGGATCAGCAAGACGCAGGGCCTCGAGCGCTTCGTGACCGCGCAGATGCAGTACAGCCTGGTGACCCGCGATATCGAGCGCGAGCACGTGTCGGTGTGTCGCGAGCACGGGCTGGGGATCCTGCCGTGGTCGCCGCTGGGGGCGGGGTTCCTGACCGGCAAGTACCGCAAGGGCGCGCCGCCGCCCGAGGGCTCGCGGCTCGAGAAGTGGAAGGACCGCCTCGGACGCTTCGACAACGAGCGCAACTGGAGGATCCTCGAGGCGGTCGATCGCGTGGCCGAGCAGACCGGGGGCACGCCCAGCCAGGTGGCGCTGGCGTGGCTGTTGCGCAAGCCGCAGGTGACCTCGGTGATCTTCGGCGCGCGCTCGCTTCAGCAGCTCGACGACAATCTGAAGGCCGCGGAGCTCCGGCTCGACGACGCCCACATGAGCGCGCTCGACGAGGCCTCGGCCTTCGACCTGGGCTACCCCTACGACTTCCTCGCGCGGGTGCAATCGCGCTGGTAGGCTCGCCCTACGACCACGAGCGTCGGTGGACCGTGCCCGGCGGTGGGTCGTGCTCGTGCAGGGGCGGGGGGCAGCCGCAGAAGAACAGCGTGGCGACGTCCTTGCCGTAGTTGCGGTAGGCGTGGGAGTCGCCGCGTGACAGCTCGGCCGGCTGCGACGCCACCATGGGCTCGCCGTCGAGGCGCAGCGCGCCGTCCACCAGCCACGAGAGCTCGCGCATGCCCTCGGCCGGGCTCGGCAGCAGCTCGCGCCCGGGCTCCACGTGCAGCAGGTAGAGCCCGGCCTCGGCCGTCTCGAGCAGGACCTCGGCCTGGCCGAAGCCGGTGGGCTCACGACGGGTGGGAAGATCCTCGCGGGCTCGGCGGATCCGGACGGCGGTCGCGTCGGCTCGCCCCCCGAGCGCCTCGGGCTTGGCCAGGCGCAGCTCGAGCCCCTGCACCAGCGAGTAGCAGCCCAGCAGCATGGCCGACAGCTCGGCGGCCGCGTTCTCGAGCAAGCGATAGCGGCGAAAGCGAAGCAAGGCGGTGACCTCGGCGGCCACCCGCGAGTAGTCCACAGTGTCCTTCAGGCTGGCCGTGCGACCGGCGCGGCCGAGATCGAGCCACAGCTGCAGGTCCACGCGCACCGGCTGCTCGCGTTCGCGCTCCTGCGGCCAGACCCCCACCACGCAGCGAAGACGCAGGTTCTCCAGCTCGATCGCGTCGACGGTCACGGAGCAGAAAGCTACACCAGGCCCGGGTCGGCCGGTGATACGGTGGAGCGGTGAGCGCACGACATGGCCTGAGCTTCTCGTTGGTGGTTGGGCTGCTCTGCCCGGCGCCGGGGTGCATCATCGTCAACGACGACGATGGATCGGAGACCGGCAACGACACGGGGCCTGCGACCTCGGGGCCCGCGACCTCGGGGCCCGCGACCTCGGGCGCCGAGTCGGAGACCGGCGGGACCACGGCGGCCACCGCGAGCGACGAGACCGCGAGCGACGAGACCGCCGCAGGCGGGGCATGCGGCTGGGGTCCGACCGGCGATGCCACCGTGCCCGAGGGCTACGTGTGCGGAGGCGACGGGGAGGACCCCAACGGGAACTACCCGCTGCTTTGCCCCGACGGCGTGACGCTCGAGGCGGGCGAGGCGTGCAGCGGGATCGAGGGCCCGGGCTGCTGCGATGCCTCGGGCAATGCCTGGTACTGTGGCGACGAGGGCAACGGCCCCGCGCTCGCGATGATCGAGTGCTGACCACGTAGGAGCTCGACGACATGCGCGGACGCGTCGTCGCTCGGGCCAGGCGGTGGGCCCTGGCGCACGCAGCCTGCGTGGTCGTCGCGACGCTCGTGGGCCTCTACTGGCTGCCGGTGCTGTGGCGCAGCAGCCTGCTCAACTGGCACGTACAGACCGCCTACACACAGGCCCAGCTGTGCGACTGGCCGGCGTGGCAGGAGGGCTTCAGCAGCGCATGCACGGGCGGCGAGTGGTTCTACCGGCTGCTCGAGCGACGGACCATCAAGCTGCCCTCGACCCTGTGGACCAGCGTGGCCGCGCACCAGTGGGGCTCGGCGCCGCTGTTCTACGCGCTGCCGTGGGCCCTGCACGTGGGGTCGTCGGTGCTGGTGGCGGCGCTGGCTCGACGGATGACGGATCGAGCGGGGCTGGCCGCGCTCGCGGGGCTCGCGTTCGGATTGCACCCCGCCGCGGTCGAGGTGGTGGTGACCGGTCAGTTCACGCAGTACGTGTTCGGCGGGTTCTGCTCGCTGCTGGCCCTGTGGATCGCGCGCCACGGGGAGTCACGAGCGAAGGTCGCGGCAATGCTGGCGGCGGCCTGCCTGTGCGACGTGACCTTCGTGGTGATGCCCCTGGTGGTGCTCTCGTCGGTCGACGAGCGCCGCCGGTGGTGGCTCCCCTGTGCAGGGGCGCTGGGCCTCGGGATCGCGGTGCATGCCGTGCACGGCCTGCACTACCCCACGGTGCGACAGCACCACGCCGCGTTCGAAGCGGTGGCGCTCGACGAGCGACTGCTGCGGGCGCTGGTGATCGAGCCCGTGCTGGCGCTGCGCCGCATGCTGCTGCTGTGGTCGCCGGGCTCGGGACCGTGGAGCATGGACCCACCCGTCGACGAATTCGAGGGACTCGGACCGCTCGAGCCGAGCGCGCTGCTGGGGCTGGCCGGGATGCTCGCCGCGCTCGCCTGGTTGGCGCGTGCAGACTTCGGCAAGATCGCGCGGCTGGGTGTGCTCCCGATCGGGCTGCTGCTCCTGGACGTGTGCATCAAGGCCGGCTGGAGCGACGTGTACGCCAGCCGATGGAGCGGGCTGCGGCAGGTCTACGTGCCGGTCGCCTTCGTGGCCCTGAGTGCGGCCTGGTGCCTGCGCCGGATGCCCTCGGCTCGGGCGATCGCGGTCGCAGGGATCGCCACGTTGGCGTGGGCCGCCTGGTCGTCGCACTCGCTCGCGCAGCGAACGTGGAGCCGCATGGCCGATGACGAGCGGGCCCTGAGCGCGGCGGTGGCGAAGCTGCAGGCGCTCGGGCTGCCGGCCGGCACCACCGCCTACTTGCTCGAGGTCGGCGATGCCCGTCCGTTCTCGATGTGGCAGGGCACGCTGCGGGATCGGCTGGGCGACGTGCGCTTCGGCGTCGTCACCCACGATGGGGCCGCAGGCAGGGGCACGCGGGTGTCGCAAGCGGGTCCGCGAGCGCTGGCGATCGAGCTCGAGGGCGAAGACGCGAGCTTCCTGCGGCTCGATCGCTTGCCCTCCTGGGCCGGCCCCATCGAGCCCTCCGAGAGCCTCGCGCTCTATCTACGACGGGGCGGTCAGCTCAACCTGCGGCCGATCTTCGATCGTGGGGTGCTCGACGGGCGATGGATACCGCTGCCCGGCCTCGACGGATCGGAGGTGCGCGTGGCTTCCGGCCAAGACGGCGGGACCATGCGGCTCGTGCTACGAACGCACCACGAGCTCTCCGACCCACGGGTGGAGATCTTGGTGGAGGGTCCCGAAGGGTGGATCAGGGACCGAGGGTAGCGAGCGCCTCTCTCGTCGAACCGCGGCGATCAGCCGCGCGGATCGTCCGGGAGCGCGTCCTCGGAGGCCCAGGCCCACGTTCGCCCCGTGCGGACGTTCGACACCGCCGCCGGCGACACGCCCAGCACCCGGGCCAGCGCCGCGTTGCTCTCGCGCGACCCGAGGATCGTGCGGACCTTGACCAGGTCGAGCTTGGCGTTGTGATTGCGGCTGCCTCGCTTGTCGATTCGAGCGTACATGGCGTTCGAGCTCCTCGTCCCGTGATGCCGGGCCGCGGCGGTGAACCACGGCCCGGCACTGGCATCCCTGGGGGGAATCGAACCCCCGTCTCCGACATGAGGAGCCGGCGTCATCGGCCACTAGACCACAGGGACGTGATGGATCACCGCCGATGGCTGGTGATCGCGGTCGTACGGGCGGCGGGGCTCGAACCCGCATCTTCGGCATGAAAGGGCCGAGGTCCTGGCCGGTTGAACGACGCCCGCGCGAGAGGGCCTCCCCGAAGGGGGCCGCCAAGAACAGCCACGCCAAGCGTGGCCACGAAGGGTGAAGCCCTCCCGCGCAGGCCGGTCGTGATGGCGGAGCGATGCTCAGCCCAGGGACCCGCGCGGGTGGACTTCACCCTCGCGCTCTCGTTCGACGAGAGCGGGGCCGCGCAGATCCGTGGTGAGCGACGGAGCCATGACGTTGGGTGGTCTAGGAGCCGAGTCGGGTGCCGTCAAGCAAGCGCAACGACAAAGCACGTGCACTCGAATCGTCGGCGGCGTGGAGTGTAACGATCGCGGTGGACGTACCGGCGGTGGACGTCCTGCGTTGCTTGCGCACGTACGTGCTCTCGAGCCCGTGCGCCACCGGTACGTTGGAATTGGTCTCAATTCGAGTGATCCTTGGCAGTTTTCGCGCCAGGCGACGGCTCCATCCGGGACTCCGGAGGGCAAAAATGCTTCGTGGGTGCGCAACCGCGCCGATGGCTGATCGTCTGGCCAACCAACATGAAGTCTCAGACCCTCGCGCTGGTCCTCACCCTGCTCGCCCCCTTCGGCTGTGATTCCAAGCCGGCCGACGACGCCAAGAAGGCGGATGCCAAGGCCGAGGCCAAGGGCGACGCCAAGGCGGATGCCAAGGGCGACGCCAAGGCCGACGTCAAGGCCGTCGAGGCCGATGCTGGTGACACCCTCCCCACGGAGACCGAGACGCTGGCCCTCGATCAAGGCGAGAGCAAGATCCCCGCGACGATCGACGTGCCCAAGGGCTGCACCACCTTCAACGACGACGAGACCACGATCCGCGTGGACTTCGGCGAGAAGCGCGACTCGGGCAAGCTGTTCGGCGTGCAGATCGCCAAGGGCAACGAGTACAACACCAATCTCGACGATCTCGAGAAGATGATGCTCGAGAACAAGTACGGCAGCACCAACACGATCGTCGAGAAGACCGACACGCTGCTGCGCTACACGATGCAACCCGAGGGTGGTCAGCCCAGCCATCACTTCCAGATGATCATCGACGTCGGCGGCGAGAAGTGGGTGTGCAAGCAAGGCAACCACGGCGGCTACGACGAGGCCGCGAGCAAGCGCCAGATCGAGGCCTGCGGGACGCTCAAGGCCAAGTCGTGAGACGCGGCTTGGCCGCGCCCATGCCGGGGGCTGCTGCATCACGAGCAGCTCCCACCAACGGTGCCTCGGCGAGCGCGTTCCGGATCCAGTAGACTGTTCGCGCGGTGGAACGCGAACCCAGCACCGACGACGAGGAAACGAAGTTCCAGGGCCCGGCCGATCCACCCTCGGTCGGGTCCGAGGACGTGCCGTTCCCCGCGGGCGTCGTGCTCGGCCGCTACCAGATCCACGGGGTGCTCGGCCGGGGCGGCATGGGCTTGGTCCATGCCGCTCACGATCCCGTGCTCGACCGCAAGGTCGCCCTCAAGGTCCTGCGCGGCCACGACGGGAGCAGCAGGCTCGACGACGCTCGCGACCGCATGCGCCGCGAGGCTCAGGCGCTGGCGCATCTGTCTCACCCCAACGTGGTCACCATCTTCGACGTCACCGTGGTCGAGGGGCAGCTCGTGCTCGCGATGGAGCTGATCGAGGGCCCCACGCTGCGCGAGTGGCTCGACGACCGCCCGCGCCCGTGGCCGGAGATCCTGGCCATGTTCGCGCAGGCGGGGGCGGGCCTGGCCGCGGCCCACGCGGCGGACATCGTCCACCGTGACTTCAAGCCGAGCAACGTCCTCATCGATCCCCTGGGGCGCCCTCGGGTCGCGGACTTCGGACTCGCTCGATTCGGCACGATCGCGCCTTCGACCAAGTTGGTGCAGAGCAGCGCGGAGCGCTCGATCAGCATCGTGGACGAGCGCATGACGGCGACCGGCACGGTGCTGGGGACCCCGCTCTACATGGCGCCCGAGCAGCGCATGGGCGAGGCGGTCGATCAGCGCTGCGATCTGTTCGCGTTCTGCGTGGCGCTCTACATGGCGCTCTACGACCAGCGCCCCTTCGAAGGACCCACCGACGTCGAGCTGCTGCGGGCGCAGATCCACGACGAGCTCGTGGCACCGCCGCGCTCGTCACGGATCCCACGGGCGGTGTTCGCCGTGCTGCGACGAGGGCTCGCGAGCAAGCCCGGCGAGCGGTACGAGACGATGGACGCGCTCTTGCGGGCGCTGTCGCGGGCGGCTGGGCAGACCCGCCGCCGCACGACCGCGACGCTCGCGGCCGGAGGCGTGCTGGCCCTTGGCGCGCTCCTGTTCGCGTCGGCACCAGCGGCCGAGCCTCCATGCCCGCGCGATCCCTCGGTGCTCGGCGCGGCGTGGGATGCCGAGCGTAGAGCGTCGGTCGCCGCGGCCTTCGCGAGCAGCACCGAGCCCTACGCCGCGGCCGCCTGGTCGCGGCTCGAGCCCCGCCTGGACGCCCAGGTGGACGCATGGCTGGACACGCGCCAGGAGGCGTGTCGCACGGGTCTGGGCCTGACCTCGCGGCCCTCCGCGGATGGCGATCGCATGATGGCGTGCCTCGAGCGCCGCCGGCAGGAGCTGGACGCGCTGACCGAGGTGCTGGCCACCGCGCGCCCCGAGGTCGTGCAGCACGCCGTCGCGGCGGTCTCCGAGCTGGTGCCGGCCGAGGGCTGCACCACGGTGGCAGAAGGAGGCGCGCTGGTGCCCGAGGATCCCGAGCTCGTGCAGCAGGTGCTGGCGTTCCAGTCGAGCATGGCCGGGGTGGAGGCGGAGCTGGCCGCGGGCTCGTACGCCCAGGCCCTGGTCGAGGCCGAGCGCCTGGCCGAGCGGGCGCAGGCGCTCGGGCACGAGCCCACCCTGGCCGACGCGCTGTTCGTGCTCGGCACGCTGCAGGGGCGGGTGGGTCGGCACGATCAGGGCGTCGCCACGCTCGAGTCGGCCGCCCACCTGGCCTCGTCGGTGGGCCACGATCGGCTGTCGGCGCGGGTGGCCATCGAGCTGGTGTACCTACTGGGTCAGCAGCTCAAGCGCTACGAGGACGCGCTGGAGTGGGTCCGGCACGCCGAGGCCGCCACCCAGCGGATCGGCGATCCGCCCGAGATGCTCGGCCGCTTGCTCGGCGCGCGGGGCAATGTGCAGGAGGGGCTGGGTCACTACCCCGAGGCCGAGCAGGACTACCAGCAGTCGCTCGAGCTGCTGCGCCAGGTCGACCCGGAGTCGGCCCAGGTCGCCCGTGCGATCAACAACCTGGGCAACGTGCGGTTCCGCGACGGGCGGATCTCGGAGGCCGGTGAGGCCTTCGAGCAGGCGCATCGGGCCTGGGCCCGAGCCCTCGGCCCCGAGCATCCCGATGTCGTGATGCCGCTCAATAACTTGGCGTCGGTGAGGCTCATGCTGGACGACCGAGAGGAAGGCAAGCGGCTGCTCGAGCAGGTGCTGGCCAACTGGGAGCGATCCCTGGGTCCCGACCACTTTCGTCTTGCCCTGCCGCACCACAACCTCGCGGTGCTCGCCCGCAACGTCGCCGACTACGACACCGCCATCGATCACGATCGGCGCGCGATGGAGATCCGGCGCAAGGCGTTCGGCTCGGATCACATCGAGGTGGCCCAGTCGCTGAGCGCCATCGGCAAGAGCATGAGGTATCTGGGGCGCTGCGCCGAGGCGGTCTCGTACTTTCGCGAAGCGGTGGAGATCCAGGAGCGCCTGCTGGGGCCCGAGCACGTCTCGCTGGCGCCCGTGCTCAACGACTACGCGAGGTGCCAGGTCGAGCTGCCGGACCAGCAAGCCGCGCTGCCGCTGGTCGAGCGGAGCCTGGCCATCCACACGGCGGTGTACGGGACCGACTCGTCCGAGGTCAGGACCTCGCTGTACCCGATGGGCCTGGTGCAGAGGACGCTGGGTCGGACCGAGGAGGCCATCGAGACGCTCGAGCACGCGCTGCGCCTGTCGGCCGGCGAAGGCGAGCAGATCGACGACGGGCACATCCGCTTCGAGCTGGCCAAGGCGCTCGCGCAGGGAGGCCGCGAGGAGGCGCTGGTGCTGGCCACCGCCCGCCAGGCTCGCGAAGACTACCTCGCCGCCGGAGACGAGGAGCGAGCGAACGAGGTCGAGGCCTGGCTCGCACGCGCTCGTTGAGCCCGACGCGATCCAGACCCGGTCACGGCGCCGGACGGCCTCACAGTGACGTCATCTGCCCCGCGTCGGCCGGGGCATACCCCGTGGTGTTGCCGCCCGGATCGCCGTCGCAGTAGACGAAGCTCCCGCCCGAGTTCCCGCTGAAGCGATAGGCATAGTCGTAGACTCCGGGCGCTGGCACCACGAGGTCGGCCTGGTACTCGTCGTTGTTGGGCTCGCCGAAGACGTTGCCATCCCAGCCCGGGTTGGGCACCGCGGGGGTCCACACCCAGCCGGGATCCACCGCGGGATCGCTGCCGTCGGGGCCGTAGCCCACCCAGCCGCCCACGGCGGCGGCCAGGTCGTTGCCGGTGGACATGTCGGTGAGACCCGCGGCGTAGAAGCGACCGTAGACGGTCACGTTGGTCCCGGCGAGCTCGTCGATCGTCAGCGGGAACTGCAGGCGGCAGAACCCGATGGTGTAGGTGGGCGTGCAGCCGACGGGATCGAGCTGGCACGAGGCATCACACGCCAGCGCGCCGCCGGTGTAGCCCACGCCCAGGCCCACGCAGTCCAGGCCGCCGAGGTCGGCCCCGTCGCAGGACTCGCCGGGATCGAGGACTCCGTCGCCGCAAGTGGTACAGCCGCTGGTGTCGAAGGCACAGCCAGCCGCGCAGGCCAGGGTGCCACCGGCGAAGCCCAGCGAGACGCAGGTCTCCCCCCCGAGGTCGGCCCCGTCGCACTGGTCGGCCCCGTCGATCACCCCGTTGCCGCAGGAGAGCGAGATGCAGCCAGAAGCGTCGAGCATGCACGCGGCCGAGCACGCCAGCACGCCGTCGTCGAAGCCCTGGGTCACGCAGGTCTCGCCCGCCAGATCGACCCCGTCGCAGATCTCGCCCGGCTCGAGCGCCCCGTTGCCGCACTCGTAGCAGACGCTGGTGTCGAACGTGCAGTCCTCGTTGCACCCGAGGATGCCCGCGTCGAAGCCCTGGGCGACGCAGGTCTGGCCTCCGAGCTCCTTGCCGTCGCAATCCTCGCCCGGGTCGACCACGTCGTTGCCACACTCGTGGCAGCCCGTGGCGTCGAGCTGGCAGCTCGCGCTGCAGGCCAGGGTGCCGCCCGCGGGGTAGCCCTGGCTCACGCAGGTCTCGTCGGCCAGCTCGGCTCCGTCGCACTCCTCCCCGGCATCGATCATGTCGTTGCCACACGAGTCGCCCGTGTCGGTCGTCGACGAGCCGGTCTCGGTGGCCGTGCTGCTGCCGCTGCTGCTGGTTCCGGTGGAGTCGGCCGTGCCCTCGGTCGCGTCGGTCGAGCCACCGGTGCTGGTGCTCGTACCGTCGATGACGATCGAGTCGTTGCCGGTGCTCGAGCCGGTCGCATCGGTCTCGGCCGGCACCGAGGGGATGGGATCACCGCAGGCCGCGGCGGAGAGGAGGAGCGCAAGACAAGGGATGTTCGATCGCATCGTGAGACCTCGGGCGTTGGGCCACCCCCGCAGCGGCGGCACCCCGCGCGCGGGCTACTCTCGCACGATCACCGTGGTCCCGGGACTCCCCTCGTGCGCATGCACGCCGTGCCACCCCTCGGGCAAGAACGGCGTGCTCCACATGAAGATCCACCGCGCATCGCTGGGCCCGAGGTTCACGCACCCATGGCTGCGCACCCGCCCGAACCCGTCGTGCCAGAACGCGCCGTGCAGGGCGTAGCTACCCTCGAAGAACATCGCCCACGGCACGTCCTGGATCGAGTAGTTGCCGTCCGACGCCGAGTTGCCATCCATGGTGGTCGACACGTGCTTGCTGCGGATCCGGTACCGGCCCGGCGGGGTGTCGAACGGCTCGTCCTTGGTGCCCTTGCGGCCGGTCGAGACCAGCGTGACGTAGACGGGGCGGTCGCCCTCGTAGGCCACCAGCATCTGCTTGGCCAGGCTCACGTCGATCCAGCGCTCCCATGGCTCGATGCCCTCGGGCATGGGCTGGGCCTCGGCCAGCCGCAGGTCCTTCTTGCGCAGCAGCTGGCCGCCGGGCGTGGTCATGTAGGTCTTGCCGCCGAGCTCGAGCTCCTCGCTCAGGTTCACGAAGGTGCGGCGCGGCAGCGTGGACACGGCCTTCAGCCCGCCGTCCTCGCCGAGCTCGTAGACCTTGGCTTCTTCCACCATCGCCCAGCCGAACGGGAACGTGACCTCCTCGCCCAGCTCGACGCCCGCGAAGTCCTTGGCGTCGTACTCGTACGCCGCCTCGGCCTCCACGTAGGCACCGCGGGCGGTGTGCCACCAGCTCTGGTCGCCCTCGGTGACCTTCTGCCCCAGGCTGATGAAGAAGCCCTTCTCGAGCCATGGGTTGTCGGGGTTGAGCGGGAGCCTGGGCGGCTCGGGCACGGGGTCGGCCGTCGCCACCACGGGCGCGGTCTCGCTCGGGGGCTTGGCCTGCGCCGCGGGGGCCGGAAGGGCCGCGGTCGCGGGCTCGTCCTTCGCGACTGCGACGGAGGGCGCCGCGATCGTGGGCTTGGCATCGGCCGCGGTGGTCGGCGCCGCCGTCGTCGCGGGCTTGGTCTCACCCGGCAGCGGCTTGCCCTCGCGCACGGCTTCGCGCGCGGCTCGCTCGGCCTGCGCCTGCGTCTGCTCGGCGGCCGAAGGCACCTTCCACCACATCGGGCTGTTCCACTTGCGCACGTACGCGTAGCGGTAGGGCAGCGGCTCTTCCAGGCGAGCGGGCGGCGGTGGCTTGGGGAAGTAGGGGGGATTCTTGGCGTCGACCAAGAGCCCCTTGCTCGCGCACGCGTAGCCGCCCGCGGGCAGCCCATACCAGCCCTTGGGGCAGCCATCGGTGCCCTGCTTCTCGCTCACCATCATGCGCGTGCCCAGCCGCACGTAGCCCAGCTTGGGGGACTCGATGTCGGGCTCGGCGTAGACGGCCACCACCTCGTAGCCTGCCACCGCATGCACCACCAGCTCCTCCCCGGCGGGAGGAGGCAGGCTCAACGCCAGCATGCCGTAGTCGGCGGGCGCCTGCGGGCGCTCGGGCAGCAGCTCCTCGAAGTACGGCACCACGTCGACGAGGGCCGGGCCGACGTCGATGGTCCTGGGTTCTTCCGGCCGGGGAGCGGCTGACGGGGTCGCGGCGGCCACGGGGGCAGGGGTCGGGTCCGCGTTGGCATCCTCGTCGAGGATCTGGGCCTCGTTGCGGGTTGGTGGCGCCTGCGGGGGCTTGGCGTGATCACACGCCATGGCCAGCCAAAGGCACGCCAGCCCGATCTTCGTGGCGTCCATGCGCATCGTGCTCCTGCATAGCCTACGCGGGGCGTACCCCCGAAGAATCCCGCGAAACCGCGTTTGGACGCGCGAAGAACGCCGGATGCCGTCCCGATTGCGAACCCCTGCTCGTGGGGCGGGTTGGGTGCCTCGTCAGGCGGCGTTCCGCGTACCCCCGGTCGCCAAAACAACTCGTGGAAATCAGCTTTCTAGGGTCGTAGGCTGTCCTGGTGGCAGTGGTCGAGTCCCTGTTCCCGGCGGCGATGCGTCTCGGTCGTCCCTCGTTCATCGCCGAGCACCAGGGCTTCCACTTGCTCAAGCCACCCACCGCCTACGATGCGGCGAGCCTCGGCTTTACGACCCTCGAGTCCGATCCCAACGATCCCTCGCAGATCATCCCGTCCACTCAGCACTGGCAAGCGGTCAAGGTCGCCAAGC
The DNA here is from genome assembly GCF_026337845.1 of Paraliomyxa miuraensis. Classification (GTDB taxonomy): domain Bacteria; phylum Myxococcota_A; class Polyangia; order Nannocystales; family Nannocystaceae; genus Paraliomyxa; species Paraliomyxa miuraensis. The sequence continues at coordinate 85,388 of NZ_JAOVZF010000144.1, forward strand.
GGCCTGGCAATCCCTACCCCGAGCGCATGAGCGTGGGTCGGGCCCTGAACTGCGACCTGGTGCTGCGCTTTCCCGTGGTGTCCAAGCTGCACGCGCACTTCCTGGTCGGCGCCGGTGGTCAGCTGAGCCTGGTCGACCTCGGCTCGTCCAATGGCACGTGGCGCAATGGGGTGCGGCTCCAGCCCGGCCAAGCGATACCGGTGGGGCCCCGCGATCTGCTGTCCTTCGGCGGGGTGCACTGCGAGGTGCTCGACGCTGGCGGGCTATACGAGCTGGTGAGCGGCGAACGCCGCTAAAGGCAACGAGCGATCTGGCGGCCGTTGCCCGTCACGCCACCGGCGAGATCCCGTCGGGCGCCTCGTCGCTCAAGATCTCGAACGCCGCCCGGTACTCCGTCTCGAGCCGCCGCGGCGGCTGCCCCGGTTGCTCGACGAGCAATCGACACGCAGCCACCTTGCTGTTGAGGCACACCTTGGTCCCCCCGGGGGGATCGTCGTAGCGCAGCGCCACGAAGTCGCTGGCCGCGGCGCTGATCGTGCCCTCGATGCGCACCTCGGGCCCGTGCGAGGAGAACCGCCACTCGAACGGCCGAAACCTCCCGTGCGCTCGCAGGGCCCGGCCCACGGAGTTCAGCGCATGCTCGCGACCGCCGAGCCGCAGCACCAGCGGGGTCAAGAAGGGCGTCCACAGCGGTCCCAGCCGAATGCGCGCGGTCGACAGCTCGAGGAACGCGGTGGGGTCGTCGTCGAAGCCCGCCACCTGGCCCCACGCATAGTGGTCGGTGTGCTGGCGTCCCCAGTTGTGGTTCTGGCTGCCCACCCAGCCATCGATCTCGATGCGCTCGCCGTCGACGTGCAGCTCACCGTCGTAGCGCGCGAGCGGGGTGCCCACCAGCGCCTTGGCCTTGGGCAGCGCGGCCTCGTAGAGACTGGCCGGCAGCAGCAACAGCGGCGCCTCGTCGCCCGCGTAGCGCAGCGACCATTGCAGCTCGTGATCGGCGTGGTGCGCCCGGCCCTGCAGGCTGGCGTCGTCGAGGGTGGCGGCGCCGATGCGGGCGCTCAGCCCCGAGCGCGACAGCTCGCACTCTGCCAGTGGATGGACCTCCTTGACCGCGACGATCCGCCGACGCTCGCGGTCGAACCAGATCGCCCACAGCTCGCCCACGGCGTCGTTCGGGCGCCCTGCGGGCGAGAAGATCGTGTAGCGGATCCAGAACGCCAGCGGTCGCGACGGGTGATTGGCGCGCTGGAACCAGCTCTCGTAGTGACCGCGGTCCGATCCGTCGTAGCGGCAGCGGTTCAGCTCGTCGCGCGTGGGCATGGGCGCGCAGAGGGTAGCATTCCCCCCAACCGGTCATGGCCGGTCACGGCCTCAACCCCCGGAGTAGCCCTCGCGGATGTAAGCCCTGGCCGCGGGCGCGGTCAGCTCGGGCCGATGGTCGTGCCGCGACTGCATGCGCGCCTGCTCGGCGAACGCGGGCAGGCTCGGATCGAAGCCCAGCTCCCCCGCGTAGCTGTCGAGGTTGCGCACCTCCACCCCTCCCGCATCGGCCTCGCTCGGTCCGGTCTCGGGTGCACTGGCCGACCACCCCGCCAGGTCGTACCCCGTGCCGTCGATGCAGAACCACTGGTCGGGGCTCGCGGGGCTGAGATAGGCGTTGGCGTCGTACTCGAAGGCCCCGAGCGGGCCGTTGTGGGCCACCAGGCAGTTCTCGCTCGCGTCCGCGATCATGGTGTTGGACGCCACGCGCAGGCTCGACCAGGAGGCATTCGCGTCCACGAACATCGCGCGGCGCTGGAGACCGTGCATGAAGTTGCCCTCGATCACCACGTCGCGGTTCGAGCCGCCGGTGAGGTGGATGCCGTAGGCGTTGCCCAGGTCCGGCTGGTTCACCAGCAGGTTGTCGCGGATCTCCGTGCCGTCGTTGTCGATGATGTCGATGTACCAGGTGAGCGTGCGCCCCGTGGGCTGCGCGCGCCCGATGTCCGTGAACACGTTGCCCTCGATCCGTGCGTCGACGAACCGGTGCTCGGTGTTGGCGTTGCCCCCCATGCTGATGCCGATCTCGCCCTCCGCGAACACGTTGCCCTCGATCGCGATGTTGCTCGCGGCCCCGGGCCCCGAGGCCGACAGCTTGATGCCGATGCTGGAGGCGCGGAGGATCAGGTTGTCGCGAACGGTCAGATCCGTGATGCTGGCGAGGTAGAGGTCGTGGTTGTAGACGGTGGCGCACGCATCGGGGACGTCGGGGTTCCAGCCGTTCTCGTCCCACACGTTGCCCTCGATGAGCAGGCCGGTGACCTCCCCCGCGAACATGCCGGAGGGCCGATACGTCGGGTCGCCGCTGGGATCGCCTTCGAGGCACGTGCCGACGTGGTAGCTGCGATACACCACGTTGTTGCGCACCTCGACGTTGCTCACGTTCTGCACGACGAATTCGCCGTACTCGACGTAGTCGTCCTCGATGAGGATGTTCTGCCCGGTCCCGACGAACCGGAGCGCTCCGCCATCGGCCCCGTTGAACTCCGGGTCGCCGGGGATCTTGGGGAACGAGATGAAGGCCAGGCCCACGATCGCCATGTTGCTGCGCTCGTTGCCGTCGTCGTCGACGAAGGGCTTGTCGATCTCAAGGCGAGGTCGCTGGGTGGAGTCGCCGTAGCTGTAGATCACGATCGGGTGCTCGGGATCGGGCCCGGACTTGAAGCGCCGGGCAACGCGATCGGGCCCCAGGTCCATGCCCCGCCAGGTATCACCCCGCTTGAACAGCAAGAAGTCCGGGAAGCCATCGCGTACGAGCTCCGCACCGCGAGTCGGCGTGGCGACCGGGGTCTGCGGAGAGAGGCCGTCGTTGGCGTCGTCGCCGTCGCTCGAGCTGACGTAGACGACCATCGAGTCGGGACTGAGATCGAACGTGGTGAACCCGCTCTCCTGATCCCGCGGCGCGCTGGCCTCGGTCACGTCGTCGGCGCTCCAGCAGCCCATGTCGAGCTGCCAGTCGACGAGCCCGTCGCCGTCGTTGTCGATTCCGTCGTTGCACTCGGTGACCGGTGGATCCTCGCAGGGCCCGCAATCGCCGGGGCAGGTCTCGCAGTCCTCGTCGGCCCCACACATCTGGTCGCCGCAGTCGGGCCCGGCGGTCGGAGAGTCGCCGCTCGAGTCCAGCGGGCCGTCGGACGCGGTCGTGGCGTCGCTGGTCGTCGATGACTCGGTGCTGCCACCGGAGTCGACCGGCGGATCCTCGCCCGGGCAGGCGGCCAGCAGCGGGGCCGCGGCCAGGGCACTCACGAGGGGAAGCATCGAGCGCGTCGACATCATGGCGCCCAGCATATCGCGAGCACGGTCGCCCGGGATCCGCTTCGTCGACGCGCGATTCCGTGGCGGCACCCCGAGGAACTCATGGGGGCGAATCGTGTGAGGCGCCCGTGTATCCTCCCCGTCCATGCGTCGGCTCTCGACCTTTGCCCTCACCTTCCTGCTGCTCGGCTGTGCCAAGCCCGCGCTGGCCCGGGCAGGAACGTCCGCTCCCGCTGCGAGCGTGCCCAGCGTGCCTCGAACCGATGTGCTGACGGTGGAGGCCATGGTGGACCTCGAGTACGTCGCCGACGTTGCGCTGTCGCCCGATGGCAAGACGGTGGCCTACGTGCTGCGCGTGCCCCCCGACGCGATGGACGGCCCAGCCGGCATGCGCAGCGCGATCTGGGTGGTGCCGACCAAGCCCTCCGGCGCCGCCGGCAAGGGGCATGGCGGGCGCTCGTTCACCACGCCCAGCGCCAGCTCGTCCTCTCCGCGGTGGTCCCCCGACGGCAAGCGCATCGGGTTCCTCTCGCGCCGGCCGGGCACGTCCCATACCCAGGTCTATGCGGTGCCGATCGACGGCGGAGAGGCCGAGCCGCTGACCAACGCTCCCGCCAACGTGCACGAGTTCGAGTGGTCGCCCGACGGCAAGCGCCTGGCGTTCATCGCCGACCAGCAGCCCACCGCCAAGGAGAGCGACGATCGCAAGGCCGGCCGCGACTGGGTGGAGAGCGACGTGCAGGGCACCATGCATCGGCTGTGGGTGATGGACCTGCGCACCGAGGAGGCCCAGCCCATCAGCCCCCGTGGCTTGCACGTGTCGCACCTTGCGTGGTCGCCCGATTCCAAGCGCCTGGCCCTGCAGGCCAGCGAGCGCGCCGACGTGGACGCCACGATGATGTACAGCCGGCTCTACACCATCGACGTCAAGGGCGACGCCAAGGGCGATACAGCCCAGCCCCAGCCGCTGTGCGAGACGGCGGGCAAGCTCTCCCACATGGCGTGGTCGCCCGATGGCTCGCAGCTCGCGTTCCTCGGGGCGGCGGATCTGCACGATCCCACCGCCGGGGTGCTGCACGTGGTCTCCACCGCCGGAGGCACGCCCGGCGCCAGGGCTCGGGCGCTCACCATGGACTACGAAGGCACGGGACAGTGGATCGACTGGGTCGCCAAGGACACCGTGCTGATGCTGGCCAACGAAGGGACGCGCACCACGCTGCACCGCGTCGGGACCGATGGGGCCCGCAAGGCGCTGGGTGACACGGGGCCCGTGTGCTTCTCCTTCGATGCCAACGCCAGCGGCTCGGTCGCGGCCTGTGCGGGCGAGCGCGCCGATCATCCGCGCGAGCTCTACGCCGGTCCTCTCCCCCTGGGCGGTGGCAAGCTGCGCCGCGTCACCCATCACAACCCCGGGCTCGACGCGGTGCGCCTGGGCGACCGCAGCATCGCGCGCTGGAAGGCGGCCGATGGCGTGGAGATCGAGGGCGTGCTGACCAAGCCGGTGGGCTACGAGGCAGGCAAGCGCTACCCGCTGGCCCTACTGGTCCATGGTGGCCCCGAGGGCATCTCGCTCGACGGCTGGAACACGCGCTCGGGCTACCCCACGCAGCTCTTGGCCACCCGGGGCTACGTGGTGCTCGAGCCCAACTACCGCGGCTCGTCGGGTCGCGGGGTGGCGTTCGGCAAGTCCGACCAGGGCGATCTGGGCGGCAAGGAATTCGAGGACGTGCTGGCCGGGATCGACCACCTGGTGGCCGAGGGCCTGGTCGACCCCGAGCGCGTGGGCATGGCCGGCTGGAGCTACGGCGGCTACTTCTCCGGCCTCGCCGCCACCAAGCACTCCAAGCGCTTTCGGGCCGCGGTGGTCTCGGCCGCGATCACCAACTGGATCTCCTTTACCGGTACCAGCGAGATCGAGCACGAGAACTCGCTGGTGCACTGGACCCTGTGGCCCTACGACGAGCCCACGCTGGCGTGGGAGCGCTCGCCCATGGCCCACACCACCGGCAGCACCACCGCCACGCTGGTGGTGCATGGCATGGACGACACCCGCGTGCCGCCCGAGCAGGCCAAGGAGCTCTACCGAGCGCTGCGCCATGCCGGGACGAAGACCGAGATCGTGCTCTACCCCCGGGAGGGGCACGGGCTGCGCGAGCGGGCGCACCAGATCGACTTCGCCGCTCGGCTCTGCGAGTGGCTCGACGAGCACGTCAAGGGGTAGATGAGCGCCAACGCCCGCCCTGGTGCACTACCCTCCCCCGCATGAATGGGACGTTGCGACATGTGGGCCTGCTGGCCCTTTCTTCCCTCTCGCTGCTGCTGGTGGCATGCCCCGAGCCCGAGGCAGAGGACACGAGCTCGGGCTCGGAGACGACCGATGGTGACACCACTGCGGCCCCGACCGATTCCGGCTCGACCGGCTCGACCGGTAGCTCGTCCGACTCGAGCACCAGCACCGTCGACTCGAGCTCGACCGGCGAGGACACCACCACCGGCACGGTCGAGCCGCGCTCGTGGGTGCTGGTGGGCAACACCCGCGGCGACGACGTGATCCGCATCGATGCCGAGACCGGCCTGATCGACGGCACGATGGTCGCGGCCGGAACCGGAGGCCTCTACCATCCCGACACGTTGTTGATACGCGATGGCATGCTCTACGTCGCCAGCGGCGACACCCCCGAGACCTCGGCCATCCTGCGCTTCGATGCGACCACCGGAGATCTGGTCGACACCTTCATCATGGGCGGGGGCCTGCACCGTCCCTATGGCTTTGCCTTTGGCGGCGACGGCATGATCTACGTGGCCAGCTTCCTCACCGACGAGCTGCTGCGCTACGACGACACCACCGGGGACTTCGTGGACGTGTTTGCCTCGGGCGACGGGATGCCCGGCGGCCTCAACGGTCCCAACGACGTGAAGCTCGGCCCCGATGGTGCCCTCTACGTGAGCACCCAGGGCAGCGTGGCGATGGACGGCATGCCCACCTTCCCCGGCCTGCCCAGCGAGGTCCTGCGCTTCGACCTGGGCACCGGGCAGTCCACCGTGCACGTGCAGCAGCCCACCCCGCTGCCCGACAGTCTCGGCTTCGTGAGCATGCTGGGGGTGGCGTTCGGTCCCGATTGCGACGGCGGAGCGTGTGATCTCTACACCACCGACTTCGCGGGCGGGCTGCGCCGCCACGATGCCATGGGCGCCGTGGTCTGGGAGGTGAGCACCAGCTACGTCATGGGAGCCGCCACCGGGGCGCTGGCCTTTGGCAGCGATGGCGAGATCTACGTGCCCGCCTTCGACACCGCCGATGACACCGGGCCAGGGGTGCTGCTGCGCTTCGATGCCGCCACCGGCGATCCACTCCCCGGCGATGGGCTCTCCGGGGCGATCTTCGTGGGCCCGGACTCCGCGCTGGTCCGCCCGATCGGGGTGGCCTTCGTGGTGGAGCCGCAATAGCTACGGCCCGAACGACAGCCGCATGGCCACCAGCACGGTCTGGGCCACGCGCCCGGTGGTGTCCATGCGGACGTCGTAGTCGAGGCCGATGCGGCCTTCCACGTCCTTGATCCGGCCCACGAAGCCGCCGCCCACGAGTCCGCCCATCATCGGTCGCACGTCGTCGATGTCGAGGCGGGCCGGGATCCCGGTGGCCGTGCCCGCTCCCACTCGCACGTAGACGTGCCGCAGGCTCAGGGTCGCCATCGCATCCACGCCGAACCCCGGCTTGCGGCGTCCGTAGTACTGGAGGATGTGGATGTCGGGGCCCACGGAGATCTTCATGCGACCGCGCCTCCAGGCCATGCCGGTCTCGATGTCCCAGCGCACGCCCGGGTGGAAGCCCTGCGCGTGCAGGGTGGACATGGGCGCGAGCCCCAGCGAGAAGTGCAGGCCGCCGTCCCACTTGCGCGCGTCGGCGGGCCGGGCCGAAGCGGAGACCTCGTCGTACGCGAGCGGGGCCGGCTCGGCCTCGAGCGGGGCGGGTCCGTACTCGTCGAGATCGTGTGCCTCGTCGGTATGGTCGAGCGCATCGGCGCTCGTGCACGCGGAGGCGGTGGGATCGCACATCAGCAACATCGCGGTCATCGCAGTTCCAAGGGCCATGGGGTGGAGCCTGAGGCGAGGGCCCCCAAGCGGCCAGTGAATCGTCCGTGGACGCGATGAACCTCGTGTGAAACCGCTGGACCGGCCTCAGAACGACGAATTACGCAGTCCGGGTGGAGCTGGCCGAATTCGCCTCAGATGGGAGATTAATCCTATTCCTCCCATCTCGAACCCCTTCATCATCCGCCCATGTCAACCCTGGCTTGCCGTCCCCTTCCCTGGGCTCTGTCGTCGATCGTGCTGCTGGCGCTCGGGTGCACGCCCGATGCACCCGAGACGGGGGATGGCAGCGGGACCGAGGCGAGCTCGGGCGATACGGGCAACACGGGCGAGACCGGTGAGACCACCGCGGTGGCCGACGACACCGGCACCACCACCGGTGATGCGGCGGACGTGCCGGCCCGCGCGGTGCGGATCTCCCTGGTCGAGACCAACTCGGGCGTGGCGGTCCCGGTGGGTCGCGATGGCGAGTGGGTCGACGGCAGTGGTCGCAATGCGCCGATTCCCCGGCTGCGCGACACCCTGTTCCGGGTTCGCGTCGACGTGGACGATGCGGCGTGGGTGCCTCGCGAGCTCGAGGCGCGGATCAGCCTGCACCAGCTCGATGGCACCGTGGATGTGGTCAGCGGCGTGGCGATGATCACGGCCGACTCGGCCCAGGCCGAGGACGCGCTCGACTCCACCTTCATGCTGGTGGTCCCGGCCGAGATGATGCAGCCGTTCGTGCAGTTCGAGGTGGAGCTCTTCGAGGCCGCGCCGACCGGCTGGGAGGGCCTGCCCGAGCCCGACCCCGCGGCTCCCCGGCTGCCCGCCGACGGGCCCAACTTCGTGGGCGTGGAAGATGGCGAGCTGGTCATGCGGGTGATGCTGGTCCCCGTGCAGTACGAGAGCGCCGCGTGCACGGCGACCTTCGACACCTCGCCCGAGGTCATCGCGGCCTACGAAGAGGCGATGTACCAGCAAAACCCCGTCGAGCGCGTGGAGCTCGAGGTCCACGAGCCCTATGTGGTCGACGACCTGAACCTGGCCGACGCCAACGACTTCTTCACCTTGCTCAACCGGATCCAGCAGCTGCGCGCGGGCGATCAGCCCGATCCCAACGTCTACTACTACGGGATCTTCGACAACTGTGCGCAGTGCATCGGCTTTGGGGGGCTGCCCGGCTGTGTGCTGGGGGTGGCGGCCGGCTTGCCCGACGACTCGATGGGTAGTGCGGGGGAGCGGGTGGCCATTGGGGCGATCGAGCTCGATGCGCCCGATGGTTCGGGGTTGCTGGACATTGGCGCCACCACCTTCGTGCACGAGGTGGGGCACACCCAGGGGCGTCAGCACGTGGCCTGTCCCGGAGTGCAGGCAGGCGGGCCCGATCCCACCTATCCCCATCCCGAGGGCCAGATCGGCGCGTGGGGCTGGGGCACGCGCGACGGGCAGATCCGCGTGTCCGAGGGGCACACCGACTACATGAGCTACTGCAGTCCCGTGTGGGCCTCCGACTGGCAGTGGGAGGCGACCTTCCAGCGCATTCGCACGCTCTCGAGCTGGGATGCGTCGGGGATGGGGGCGGTGGATCAGCAGGCGGTGCTCGTGGGGTCGATCGATCCCGTGAGCGGGGAGGCGACGTGGTGGACCGATCGCGGCTGGGTGACGCGGGCGGCGGCGGATCACGTGCTGCGGTACGTGGGCGAGGACGGGGCGGTGGAGGAAGTGCCCGTGCAGGTGAGCCCATGGTCCGAGGGACCGCGCATGACCGTGCGGGCACCGTTGACCGAGGCGTTCGAGCGGGCGAAGGCGGTGGAGCTGGTGAGCCCGGGGAGGACGTATCGAGCGGAGCGGGGGGCGGTGACGGTGTATCACCGCGCCGATCGCTTGACGCAGTAGGCGGCCGTCGCCGGGTGGGCGGGGCCCGTGTCGTCGTCGTGCGGGGAAACTGCCCGTTGGTTTCGTGCTCCGAGCAGGCGTGAGTGATCAGGTCCAGATGCGCTGGAGGGCAAAGCCAACGAGCTCGCCGCTCTGGCGGTCGATGCCACCCACCAGGTGAACGGCGAGCACGGGCTCTTCCGTGGCCGATACGACGGCGACGATCGTTGGCTGCTCGACGAGCTCGCGCAAGCTGGCGAGCACCGCTTCGCCGGGGAGGACGAGATCCCAGGCCAGGCGTGCTTGCCTGGTGTAGGGGTCCAGCCATGAGCCCGCGCGCCCACCGATGCATCGGGCGACGGCGTCGAGCTCGAGGTCCTCGATCCATCCGCGCGTTGGATCGTCGGGGATCAGCCGCCCTTCCTCGACGGGTTCGCCACCGCCGTCGAGGAGCCAGATCTCGGCGTGCTCGCGGATGAGAGCGGTGAGCTCGGGATCTTCGCGAGCGTGGTCGAGGAGCGCTGCGCGGACGTTGGTCTCGTCGTGCATGGGCGCGCGAAACGAGTGGACCAGGCCGGGCCCGCTCTCGTTGGCCACCCAGCTCAGATCGATGGTGCGGGCCTGGAGGTCGGCGAGCCAGGCGGGGAGATCGGCGGGAGGAGGCTCGTCGGTGGTGTCGATGATCAGCGCGGCGGCCTCGGGAGGCAAGGCTTGCATGCCAAGGGCCTTGGCGAGGAGGCCCGGCTTGGGCGGGGGTGGGACGTCGAGGATCTGGTCGAGCAGGGCGGTGGGATCGGTGCGCGTGGGGTCGGGGGCTTGGGCCGCCCCTGCGGTCACGACGTAGCGGATGTTGGGCTTGGGGACGAGCGAGACCCACGAGCGAGGCTCTGGGTTCTCGAGACCTGGTGGGGATGCTTCGCTTGGGGGGAGCCGCGCGCGGGTGCCGGAGCCGATGGCGTAGGCATCGTGGCCGCTGAGCCACAGGGAGCCATCGAGCCAGAACGCGGCGACCGAGGTGCTGGTGGTGTCGACGAGCCAGGCTTGATGCTCGACCTCGAGCTCGAGTTTCGGACGGGGAAAGGTACGGCGCGGTGGCGGCGAGCCGAGCACGCGGTACGAGGCGACGGGGCGAAGCACCACGGCGACGCTAGCACGTAGGGGGTGCCGAGGCGTCCTGGGTGTCCCCCGCTGAAGTGCTCGATGGTCGACGGCTTCGACCGGGAACCGGGGCTCAGGTCGGGTCTGGTGGCATGCCGTGGCGAGAACGGAGCGAGCGCGGCGAGCAGTCGGGTGAGGTTGTCCACCGTCATTCGTGAGGACCCGTGCAACAGCGCGGCCACGCCTCCGATGATCACGAGTTCGACGCCGCCCTCCAAGAGGACCCGAAGCAGTCGCTCGTTCTGTTGGGGGGCCCGGGCTCGACTCATCGCCGTCGCCCGAAGTAGAGTCTCAGCGCCTCATCATGTTGCTGCATGCGCTCGGTGGGAGTCAGCGCGAGGTTTCGCTCGAGTAGGGTCAGGTCGAGCCCGTGGTCGATGGCTGCTTGGGCCGCGGGCCCCCGACCCGCTCGTATGTGGTCGGCGAAGTTCTCGGGGGTGAGCAGGAGGGGATCACGCTCCACGGTACGCCCAGGATAGCACCTGTGGTCGAAGGGAAGAGGGCGACGTCGCTCACGTCGAGTCGCTCACATCGAGTCACTCACGTTGCCAGGTGCCATTTCACGACCCTCGGAACGACGACGGGGCGGCCTCCCGTGGAAGAACCGCCCCGCTGGTCTCGTGAGGACCGGGCGCGCGCCGTCGGCCCCGCCGCCCTACTCCTTGAGCATCCGCCGCAGCACGTACTGCAAGATGCCCCCATTCTCGTAGTACTCGACCTCGTTCGGCGTATCCAGCCGCGCCACGACCTCGAACTCCTTGACGGAGCCATCGGCCGCCTTGGCGCTGACCTTCACCATCTTCTTGGGCGTCAGCCCCTCGGCGATCCCGGTGATGCTGAACTCCTCCTCGCCGGTCAGCCCGAGGGTCTGCGCGTCCTCACCGTCCTTGTACACGCACGGCAGCACGCCCATCCCCACCAGGTTGCTGCGGTGGATCCGCTCGAAGCTCTTGACGATCACCGCCTTGACCCCGAGCAGGATCGTCCCCTTGGCGGCCCAGTCGCGCGACGACCCGGTCCCGTACTCGACCCCGCCGAGCACGACCAGCGGCACGCCCTCGTCGCGGTACTTCACCGAGGCGTCGTAGATGCTCATCTGCTCGCCGCTCGGAATGTGCCGCGTGACGCCGCCCTCGGTCCCGGGCGCGAGCTGGTTGCGCAGCCGGATGTTGGCGAAGGTCCCGCGGATCATCACCTCGTGATTGCCCCGCCGCGCACCGAACGAGTTGAAGTCCTTGGGCTCCACCCCGTGCTCGACGAGGTACTTCCCGGCCGGCCCGCTCTTGGGGATGTTGCCGGCAGGCGAGATGTGATCGGTGGTGACGCTGTCCCCGAGCTTGGCCAGCACGCGCGCCCCGGTGATGTCGGCCAGCGGCGCCTTGTCGCGGCTCATGCCCTCGAAGTAGGGCGGGTTGCGCACGTAGGTGCTGCCGTCGTCCCACGCGTAGAGCTCGCCCTTGGGCGTGGCGAGCCGCTGCCAGCTCTCGTCGCCCTCGAACACCGAGGCGTACTGCTGCGCGAACATCTCGGCGCCCAGGCACTGACGCACGACGTCGCGGACCTCCTGCGGCGAGGGCCACACGTCCTTCAGGAACACGTCGTTGCCGCTGGCGTCCTGGCCGATCGGGCTCTCTTGGAGGTCGAAGTCCATGTGCCCGGCGATGGCGTAGGCCACCACCAGCGGGGGCGAGGCGAGATAGTTGGCCCGCACGTTGGGGCTGATGCGACCCTCGAAGTTGCGGTTGCCCGAGAGCACCGAGGCGGCCACCAGATCACCAGCGTCGATCGCCTCCACGATCTCGTCCGCGAGCGGCCCGGAGTTGCCGATGCAGGTGGTACAGCCATAGCCGACCACGTTGAAGCCGAGCGTCTCGAGGTCGTTCAATAGGCCCGACTTGGCGAGATACTCGGTCACCACCCGCGAGCCAGGGGCGAGGCTGGTCTTGACCCACGGCTTGCGACGCAGGCCGAGCGCGGCGGCCTTGCGGGCGAGCAGGCCGGCGGCCACGAGCACCGAGGGGTTGGAGGTGTTGGTGCACGAGGTGATCGCGGCGATCACCACGCTGCCGTGCGAGAGCGAGTAGTCCTTGCCCCGAACGGCCACGGGCCCGGCCTTGGCCTTGTCGCCGATGAGCTCGCGCCACGCCCCCTGCGAGGCCCGCAGCGGGATCCGATCCTGCGGGCGCTTGGGCCCGGCAATGCTGGGCTCCACGGTCGACAGATCGAGCTCGAGCGTGTCGGTGAACTCGGGGTCGGGCGTGTCCTTGGTGCGAAACAAGCCCTGCTCCTTGGCGTAGGCCTCCACCAGGGCCACGGACTCCTGCGGCCGATTGGTGAAGCGCAGGAACGAGAGCGTCTCGTCGTCGATGGGGAAGAACCCGCAGGTGGCGCCGTACTCGGGCGCCATGTTGGCGATGGTCGCCCGGTCGGGCAGCGAGAGGCTGTCGAGGCCGGGGCCGTAGAACTCGACGAACTTGCCCACCACGCCCTTCTTGCGCAGCATCTGGGTGACGGTGAGCACGAGGTCGGTGGCGGTGGCGCCCTCGGCCAGGGTGCCGTGCAGGCGAAAGCCGACCACCTGGGGCAGGAGCATCGAGACCGGCTGGCCGAGCATGGCGGCCTCGGCCTCGATGCCACCCACGCCCCACCCGAGCACGGACAGGCCGTTGATCATGGTGGTGTGCGAGTCGGTGCCGACCAGCGTGTCGGGATAGGCCTGCGTGACGTCGCCGACCTGCTTGGTCCACACGGTGCGGCCGAGGTACTCGAGGTTGACCTGGTGGCAGATGCCGGTGCCGGGCGGGACCACGCTGAAGTTGCCGAAGGACTCCTGGCCCCAGCGCAGGAAGGCGTAGCGCTCGCGGTTGCGCTGGTACTCGAGCTGGACATTGAGGCCGAAGGCCTGGTCGGTGCCGAAGTGGTCGATCTGCACGGAGTGATCGATGACGAGGTCGGCGGGCTCGAGCGGGTTGATGCGCTGCGGGTCGCCGCCCATGGTCTTGATCGCGTCGCGCATGGCCGCCAGATCGACCACCGCGGGCACGCCGGTGAAGTCCTGCAGGAGCACGCGCGCGGGGTGATAGGCGATCTCCACCGTGGGCTCGGCCTTGGCGTCCCACGAGGCGGCGGCGGTGATGTCGGCCTGGGTGACGGCGACCCCGTCCTCGTTGCGCAGCAGGTTCTCGACCAGCACCCGCAGCGAGAACGGCAGACGGTCCACGTGGCCCACGCCAGCGCTGCGCAGGGCGTCGAGGCGGTAGATCTCGTAGCTGCGATCACCCACGGTGAGAGTCGAGCGCGCGCCAAACGAGTCGAGGTTGTTCTGCGTCATACTCCGATTGCTCCCTGGCCGGCCGCACCGCACCGCGCCGTACATCGCGGAGGGGGGTGGGCTCGGCGGGCGCATCTTGCAATGGGCCGCACGGGTTGTCGAATGGGGGCGGCGAGCCGACCGCGCGTCATTTGTGGGTTTGGGCGTGGCCTCGTGGGGGCAGGCCGACAGGGCCGTTCGCCGCAATGGTGAGCAACGGCCGAAGTCGCACGGTCGACCTGGGAGCACGACGCGACGCGCGGCTCGCTCGCAACCGCTTGCGGCGCGCACCCTGCACGACGCCACGGTCGCCCACCATTTACGCCCCCTTGGGGGCAAGCTCGCTGTACCGCATGCCCGCAACCGGTTGCGGGGGCCAGGTCAGAAGCGGCCGGAGAGTGCCATGCCCCAGGACTGCTGGCTGGCGACGGGGGCGAGGCGAACGTCGGCCACGTGACCGAAGCGCTTTTGGTAGCCCTCGAAGCCGGTGGCGTAGCCACCCATGATCGCACCCGGCACGGTGCCAGCCAGGCTGACGTAGTAGCCCGCCTCCCAGACCCGAGAGGCACAGACTCCGTCGCGACAGCTGAGCAGGCCGGCCAAGCGGGTCACCGTCCACACGGCGACGCCGCTGCCGAACAGGATCCAGCCCACGCGCTTGCGACGGGGACGCGCCGCTTCCTCGCCCTCGAACAGCTCGTCGTGCGCTTCGAATCGACCGCGTCGAGCCATGCCGCCCGCCGCGAGGCCGATCGCGGTGGCGATCAAGGGCGCGTGGAACACGGCGCCCTGCATCGCGACGGCAATGGGGGCGTCGCCCTCGAGCTCGCCGGCTCGCACGAGGGCATTGGCCCGGGCCACCTGCACCGAGGTGCCGATGCGGATGATCCCTCCGAGGGTGCCGACCGCGGCGGCCGCGATCAGCAATCCTCGACCATTGGACGGTGGCGGAGGCGGAGCCACGGGAGGCTCGGCGGGCTGCGAAGGGGCCGGGACGGCCTCGGGCTCCGCGGCCACGATCTCGATCGCCGAGTCCTCGGCGGGCACGGCTTGCTCGGGCCCGGGCGCGAGGTCGGAGGGTGGTGGGTCTCCGGGCGGTGGGGCGGCCCCGGGCGGCACCGCGCCCGAGGGCGGTGGGGCCGGAGAGGGGGGCGGAGCCACGGCCGTCGGTGGGGCGGCGGTCTCGGTTGGAGGGGCCGCGGTTGGAGGGGCCGCGGGCGGTGGGGCGGCCGGCGGTGGAGCGAGGTCGGCCGGCGGAGGGGCCGTGGGCGGAGCGAGGTCGGCCGGCGGAGGGGCGGCGGGTGGAGCCGTCGTGGGGGCCACCTCGGTGGGCGCCGCGCTCGATGAGGCGAAGCCGGGCGCGGTCCCGACGGTCGGTACGAGGGCCAGGGACGACGCGAGGGCAACGACGGGCACGATCATGGCAAGTCCTCCGAGCATGCCCTGCGCGGCCCAAACGATCACCTGCGAAGGGACGAACACGGCTCGGGGGCCACTACGGGGCTGCGTTGGCCCTCTCGGGATCGCCGCCGCCAAGACGAATGCGGATTCGAGCCGCGGATTCGAGCCGCGGATTGGGGCCGCGGATTGGGCCACCAGTCGAGCGGCGACGCGAGGCGGGTGGATCCGCGCCCTTCGTAGCCGACCGCGTGATCGTGATGACGCGCCCGACAGCCACGGTCGCGGTCTTCGCCACAAGGGCAGACCCGTTCAGTGGTCTCGCTCGGGTCGGGTCGGGCATGCTTGCCAACCCGGTCCAAGCGCTCGGGCAGCGAGATGAGCAAGGACGGCAAGTTCGGAACCTTCGGCGGCGTGTTCACGCCCTCGATCCTCACCATCCTCGGCGTGATCATGTATCTGCGCCTGCCGTGGGTGGTGGGCCAGGCCGGGCTGTGGACGGCGCTGGGCATCATCCTGGTGGCCCACGTCATCTCGATCACCACGGGGCTGTCGATCTCGTCGATCGCGACCGACAAGAACGTGGGCGCGGGCGGGCCCTACTACATCGTGTCGCGCAGCCTCGGGCTGCCCATCGGCGGCACGCTGGGGCTGGCGCTGTTCGTGGGGCTGTCGTTCTCCATCAGCCTCTACGTGATCGGGTTCTGCGAGAGCTTCCTGACCACGATCGATCTGCCGGTGACGCAGAACAACCTGCGCATCGCGGGCACGATCACGATCTTCTCGGTCACGATCATCACGTTCATCTCCACGGCGTTCGCAATCAGGACGCAGTACGTGATCCTGGCGCTGATCGGCGCCTCGCTGATCTCGGTGCTGCTGGGGCACAGCGATCCTCCGCCCGCAGCGGGGCACTACGAGCCCGCCACGGGCGCGCCATCGCTCGGCGAGCTGTTCGCGATCTTCTTCCCGGCGGTCACCGGCTTCACCGCGGGCGTGAACATGTCGGGCGACCTCAAGGACCCCAAGCGCGCGATCCCGGTGGGCACGCTGGTGGCGATCGGCACGGGCCTGGTGGTCTACGTGAGCCTGGCGGTGTTCGTGGCGCTGCGGATCGATCCCCAGGCGCTGCGCGAGAACACCGACGTGCTGTCGCAGATCGCGTTCTGGAAGCCGGCGGTGCTGGCCGGGATCTGGGGCGCCACGCTGTCGTCGGCGCTGGGCTGCATCCTGGGCGCACCGCGGATCCTGCAGGCGCTCGCGGTCGACCAGGTGATGCCGCGGTTCTTCGCCAAGGGCACGGGCAAGACCAACGAGCCCCGCAACGCGCTGCTGCTGGCGTTCGCGATCGGCGAGGGCGGCATCCTCATCGCGGAGCTCGACATCATCGCCCGCGTGGTGTCGATGGTGTTCCTGGCGACCTACGGGTTCCTGAACTTCAGCTCGGCGATCGAGAGCTGGGCCAGCCCCGACTTTCGCCCCGCGTTCCGCATCCCCCGGCTGGTGAGCGTGATCGGGGCGATCACGTCGATCCTGGTGATGATCCAGCTCGACTTCGCGGCCATGGCCGGCGCCACGGTGCTGCTGTCGGCGCTGTTCCTGTGGCTCAAGCGGCGGCAGCTCACGCTCGACGCGGGCGACACGTGGGAGGGGATCTGGTCGTCGATCGTGCGGACGGGTCTGCACCGCCTGAGCCAGGCGCAGGGGCAGCGCCGCAACTGGCGGCCCAACGTGCTGGCGTTCACCCGCGCGGCCAGCCCGGTACGGCCCCACGTGCTCGAGCTGTCGCGCGCGCTCATCACCGGCAACGGGCTGCTCACCGACTTCGAGCTGGTCGATCCCGGCAAGGCCGCCGACGGCGAGGACGACGAGCCCGCCCAGATGGGCGTGTTTCGCCGCCGCACGCCCAGCCGCGACGACCACGCCACGGTGGCGGCCGCCTGCCGTCACCACGGGTTCTCGGGGCTCGACCCCAACACGGTGCTGCTGCCGTGGGAGCCCAAGCAGGGCCGCAACGACGAGAGCTTCGGGGCGCTGGTGCGCGACACGGTGGAGCAGGACTTCAACGTGCTGCTCTTGCGCTACGACACCGAGCGCGGCTGGGGACAGCGGCGGCGCATCGACGTGTGGTGGCGACCCCAGCAGGGCAACGTGGCGCTGTCGCTGTCGCTGATGCGCTTTCTGACCCGCTTCGAGCCGTGGCAGGGAGCCAGCCTGCGGTTCTTGCTGGTGTCCGAGGACACCTCGTTCAGCGACGACCTGCTGCATGCGATGCGCAGCGTGCTGGCGGACGCGCGGGTGGAGGCCAAGGTCAAGGTCGTCGCCAGTCCTTCGCAGGCCCACGGGTTCGAGAGCACGGTGCGCCAGGAGTCGGGCGATGCGGATCTCGTGGTGCTGGGCCTGCCGTCGCAGCGGCTGGACGACAAGCGGCTCGCGCAGCTCGACGCCTTGGTGGAGGGGCTGGGCACCACGCTCCTGCTGCGCGGCTCGTCGCTGTTCGGCGAGGTGCTGCCGATCGGCCGCCGCTCGGGGCTGTCGGAGGCGATCGAGCGCGCGCAGGCCAGCAGCACCGAGCTGCGGCCGCTGCACCTGCCCAAGATCGGCGAGCTCGAGGAGCCGGCCGCAGACTTTGCCGCGACCCTGGGCAAGCTCGGCGACGAGCTCTACCGCCACGGGCTGGCTCCGATGCTGGGGCGGCAAGAGTCGCTGCTCGCCGACGTCAAGCAGCTGGTCACCCGGCAGCTCGAGATCGTGCGCAAGAGCGTCGGCGAGACCGAGCTCGCGCGCGCGCGCAAGCCCGCGGGGCGGGCCCAGGGCGGCTTCCTGTTCCAGGCGCGCAAGCTCTTGGCCACGTTCGAGGAGGACGAGCTGCCCGCCCAGACCAAGGCGCTGCAGGCCCGGGTGGACGCGTTCGTGGAGGGGCTACGGCGCCTGCGCGACGGCGGGCCCAAGACGGTGCGCGTGCGCCTGAGGGCCGAAGAGCTGCGACCCTCGCCCGAGGACGACGCGCACCTGCGTCGCTTCAAGCGACGGCGCCGCTGGGCCGCCATGTTCACGCGCACGCCCGCCTACGAGGCCCCGGTGGGCGCGCTGCGGGCGTGGGCGGTGGACGAGGCCGGGGCCGAGCTGCTCGAGCACACCCTGCGCTCGATAGAGAGCAGCAGCCATCGCCTGGCGGTGCAGCTGGGCAAGATCCTCAACGAGGCGGCGACCGAGCTGTCGGCGGTGGCCGCCTCCATCGATCGCCGGGAGATCGACGCCGATGGCGTCGAGGAGCGCAAGCGTCGGCTGGTGTCGCACGTGGATGCGGTCACCCAGCTCGCCCGCGATCTCACCGACGGCACCGCGGCGCGCCTGGCCGAGCGCACCCACGAGTTGTCCCAGACCTTCTGCCGCGACATCGAGCGGCTCGACATTCGGCGGCTGGTCAAGGGCGAGCGACGCCCCCCCAAGCCGAGCCGGGCCGCCGCTCGCTTCGCCACCCTGCGCGGCAGCCCCGAGACGTGGCGCCATCACCAGGTGCTGCTGCTGCACCGCGCCCAGCTCGGCCTGCAGATCGCCGCGTTCCAGCACCGCTTCTCCGTGCTCGCGTTCAAGACGCGCAACGACATCGCCCAGGGGATCCGCGGCTCGTTGCTCGGCGACGTGGGCAAGCAGCTCGAGGCCCTGCAGGCGTTCGTGGCCCAGGTGGAGGCGGGGCAGGCTCCCAAGGCGCCCGTCGAGCGCGAGCTCCGGGCGCGCTTCGACGGCCATGCCGCGCTCGAGGCGATCGCCCGCGACGTGGACGAGCAGGTCCGCGAGCTGCCCGAGACCTCGACCACCCTCTCCGACGAGGCGATCGCCGCGCTCGAGAGCGGCGTGCCCACCGAGGCCGAGGAGGTCGCCGTCTCGGTGCGCCCGCTGGTCAAGTACCTGGTGGAGACCGAGTTCCTCGACGTGATCAACCAGGAGATCTCGGGCATCCCGCTGCAGGAGCAGCGCACGGTGGGGGTGGCGCGCGACGTGATGCGCCTCTTGTCCTTCACCATGGGCGACCTCGAGGCGCTCGGCGGCTGGGACAGCCCCGAGTTTCGCAAGCAGGTGCTGGGGGTGGCCAAGGAAGGCGCAGGGCGGCTCGAGGCCGAGGTGCAGGTGCTGCGCTCCACCGTCGACGGCTTCGTGCGCCGCGTGGCCCAGCAGCTCGACAGCCTGCGCGAGGAGACCGCCCCCTACGCCCTCACCAGCCGCTCCGATCGCCTGGCCCACTACATCCGCAGCCGCGGCGGCCAAAAGGCGGTGTCGCGATTGCGCGAGGGCGGGCGCAGGCTGGCGGAGCTCGTGCGCGCGGGGTTCGTGGCGCTGCTGTACCGCCGCAGCTCGGGCGTGCTGCTGGCCCGCAAGCTGCGTCGCGACGGCGAGACGGCCGAGGGCACGGCCGTCGATCGCATCATCGCGGTCACCCACCCGCTCACCCCCCGGCGCGAGCAGCTGCGGGCGCTGCCGTTCTACTACCGCCAGCTGTTCTCCGGTCAGGGCACCATCAGCGACACCTTCTGGGTGGGACGGCAGCTCGAGCTCGAGCGCGCCCGCGCGGCCATCAAGCGCCACGAGCAGGGTGGCGAGGGATTGCTGTTCGTGGTGGGCGAGATCGGCTCGGGCAAGACCGCGCTGTGTCATGCGATCGTGTCCAAGCTGCTGCCGCGGCGCCCCGTGATCCGCATCGCGCCGCCGCCCGGCGGCTCGGTCGACCTCGCCGCCTTCCGCCTCGCGCTCGAGGGCGAGCTCAAGGAGCGCGGCGAGCTGCCCGAGCTGCTGCGGCGGATCCCCGACGGCGCGGTGGTGCTGCTCGACGACCTCGAGATGTGGTGGGAGCGCAGCGAGGGCGGGATGGTGGTGATCGACCGCATCCTCGCCGCCGTGCGCGAGCACGGGCGCCGCTGCCTGTTCGTGGCCAACCTCAACGTACACGCGTGGCGGGTGCTGCGAAGCTTCGTCCGGCTCGCCGAGCACGGCCTGGCCGCGATCGAGTGCGACCCGCTGCCGGCCGAGGCGCTCAAGTCGATCATCTCGCTGCGTCACGGCTCCACCGGCATGGAGCTCGAGCTGGCCGGCACCGCCGAGTCCGACCTCGCGCCCTGGCAGCAGGCCCGGCTGTTCACCCGCTACTTCGACTTCTCGGGCGGCCTGGTGGCGGTGGCCCTGCGGGCGTGGCTCCTGCACATCGACAAGGTCGACGGCAACACGCTGCTGATGCGCTGGCCACGTAGGCCCAGGGCCGATGCCCTCGCCGCGCTGCGGGTGGAGCTGCGGGCGCTCCTGGTGCAGCTGGTGGTGCACAAGCAGGTCGGCCTGCGTCGGCTCGAGCGGCTCACCGCGCTGTCGCCCATGCAGCTCGAGGAGGACGTGGGCGCGCTGGTGCGCATGGGCCTGGTGCGACGCGACCATCGCGACGTGCTGCACGTCGATCGCTTCGTGGCCCACCTGGTGACCGATCGCCTCCGGGCACAGGGGATGCTGGCATGAGCACCGCGCAACGCCTCCTGGGAGCGATCGGCGACCTGGCCTTCTGGGTGCTGGGGGGGCTCTTGCTCGCGTGGCTCCTGCGGCTGCTCGTCTCGCTGGTCGAGGTGGGTCCCATGTCGACGCGGCTACGGGCCACGATCCTGCGCTTCGCCCCCGTGGTGGAGCTGACGGTCGCGGTCGCCTACGTGGCCTCGGCCGTGGTGGCCCTGCGCGCCGGCGAGCCCGCGTTCGCATGGACCCTGATCGCGCTGGTGGGGATCATGGGGGCGCTCGCATGGTCGTCGCTCTACGACCTCGTGCTGGGGGTGGCCTTCCGCGTGGCCCAGGTCTGTCAGGTCGGCGACCAGGTGCGCGTGGACGACGTGGAGGGGCGTGTGCTCGCGGTGGGCCTGCGCGCGCTGGTGCTGCAGACTCGCGAGGGCGACGAGGCGGTCGTGCCCTGGGGTCGGGTGGGCCGCCGCACCTTGCGTCGCACGCAGTCGGTGTCTGGTGCCTACGTGCACGCGTTCGTGCTCGACGAGCCCGCTGGTGCCGACTTCCTCGAGCTCAAGCGCCGGGTGATCACCGCGGCCATGCGCTGCCACTGGGCCTCGGCCGTGCACGAGGCCAAGGTCGAGCGTCGCACGGGCGGGCAGATCGAAGTGAGCGTCTATGCCCACGATGCCGATCACGCGTCGCTGGTCGAGGCCGCGGTGCGACGAGCGCTGGCACAAGGCGTGACGGTCGGTGGTGAATCGCTCGGGGTGCCGACGGAGGCGGAGGGCGAGGATCCCTCGGCGGTGATGGATCTGCGATCGGTCGACGGACCGAGGCTTCCGCCACCACCGACGTGGAAGGGGTGATGGCACGAGATCGGCGCAGTCCGCTACGGGATCACGTTGTACCCAACGAACCCCGGGTTGACCTGCTCGACCGCACCTTCGTACTCCGCCGCAAGCCGGGCCGCCTCCACCCAGTCGGCGGCGATGTCCCAGCCCACCGCCACCGTCTCCTCGTAGTGGTCCGCGGGCTCGCCCGCCACCTGCCCGAGCTGGCACGACAGCGCGGCAAAGACGTCACCTCCCGGCACGTCGGTGTACGGCGGTGCACCCAGCAGCGTGGGATCATCGAGGATCTCCTTGCAGCGCTGCCCGGTGATCCACCATGCGCCCGAGGGATCCTGGCCGTCGAGGATCCCCGCGGCCCCCATCGCATCGCACAGGCCCGCGACTCCGCCGAACGCCGGGATGTCGGCGATGCACAGCAGCCGCCAGTCGCTCATGGGGAAGATGTAGCCCATGGCGTCCTCGGTCAGCCCGAGCGACCAGCGGTAGGGCTCGGTGAGCATCTGGCGGACGTAGCCCGGCGTGACGTACTGGTCCCGGGCCATGTGGTTCATCGCGTCCTCCGGGTGCGGGTAGTAGACGCCGGCGGGATCGGCCACGAAGTCCATGGGCAAGCCGTGCACGAGCTCGGGTGCCGCCTCGCCGGGGATGCTGAGCATCTCGATGGGCCCCAGGTGCACGTAGACCACCTCGGAGCGCAGGTGGTCGCCCACCCGCGCCACCAGGCCGCCGCCGAGATCGGCGCCCATGAAGCCATCGGACACGCAGGTGGCGTCGTCCTTGGGGCCCATCGGCGGGCAGGTGTAGAGCTCGCGCGGCAGGTGCCCGAGCTGGGTGACCTGTCCCATGCCGTCGAGCAGCAGGCCGATGCGGAAGCCGAGGTTGGCCAGCCGCGAGTAGAACGGCTGCCGGCGCACCTCGATCGGCCCGTCGTCGAAGGTGTCGGCCGCCTGCAGATCGGCGAGCACCCGGCGCCCGAGCTCGAGCCCGTTGACCGCCATGCGATGGAAGTTGCGGGGGATCACGTCGGCCCCGGCCGGCACCTGCTGGCCATCGCCCGGTGGCTGGGCGGTGGGCCCCTCGGTCTCCCAGGTGAGGGTGAACAGCGGCGACTGCAGGTGCCCCACCGGCCCCTCGATCACCATCGCGGGCGCGCCCGTCTGCTCCATCAAGTAGCGCACCGTGTAGCCCGAGAAGCCGGCCGAGATGTACTGCCCCTCGATGTGACAGGTGGCCCCGCCATCCTCGCTGTGGCACTCGCCCATGGCCTGCAGCACGCCCGCCTGCGCCGGATCGGCGGCCACGTCGTCGCCGAAGAACAGCGTGTCCTCGGGGTGGCTCTGCCACTGCACCACGGTCGCGAGCACCTGCGAGGGATCGTCGCGATCGACCGCCTGCAGCGTGTTGAGGGTGGGATCGACGATGCGCGGGGTGGTGCCGTCGGCGGTGCCGAACTGGTAGTCCGAGCTGGCCACGAGCAGCGTCGCCGGCCGCATGGCAGCGGGATCGACCGCATCCGCGATCGCCAGCGCGATCTGATCGGTCATGTACTCGTAGTACTCGTGGTTGATCCCATCGAGGCCCGAGGTGTCCGGTCCCATGTGATTGTGGGTGGCCGAGATCACGATCTCGAGCCGGTCGAACGCCTCCTGGCCCACCAGGGCCAAGACCTTGTCCTTGATCGAGGCGATCCCCGGCGCGAACAGCATGTAGACGTCGGCCGTGACCAGCACCAGCGTGGGCGCGCGGTCGTCGTCGATGCGCGTGAAGGCCACCGCGTGGGCGCGGATCTCGTCGTGCACCCAGTGCGACGTGGGGTAGCCGTTACCGATCGCGATCGTGCCCACGTCCCACTGCTCCACGAACACACCGGGATCGAGCCCGGGGTCGCCCGGATCGAGGGCCAGCGGGGGGTCGTTGCGCAGCGGATCGGCATAGGCGGTGGAGCCCTCCACCTCGGGCAGCAGGGTGACCACCGCCGCGCCCACGGCGATCCCCCGCGCCGGCGGTGGCTCACCGGTGCTGCCGGTGGTCTCGTCGGTGGTGGAGCCCTCGCTGGTGCCGGTGGAATCCACCGCGGACGACGACGACGTGCTGGTGACCTCGAAGGTGTCGGTGGTGACCGGTCCGGTGGTGGTGCCGGTGGAGCCCTCGCTGTCGCTCTCCGTTCCGGTGCCGGCTGGATCGTCGGGGCAAGCGGTCAGCCCCAGCAGCACCACGAGGCCCGCTCCCCATGTCAGTCTGCCCAGTCTCATGGCCAGGGAGTCTCTCGTAGGCGGAATGCGCAGTCGAGCGCGGGCTACTCGACGCCGTTGGCCCGCGCGACGCCCTCGAACACGCGATGGCCTCCCAACCGGCGCACGAGCCACTCGCCGAGGCGAGGGGACGCGGCCGCGAGCATCAACAGCAGGCGAATGGGGCGCGGGCTGACCACGACCTCGAGCAGGTTGCGATCGATCGCGCGAAGCACCGCGTCGGCCACCTCGCTCGCCGCCGACGTCCCCAGGGCCCAGGGGGCCTCGATGCCGCGAGAGGACGCTTCGTCGTCGTACATGCCCACGTCGTCCACGAACCCGGGGCAGACGACCGAGGCGCTCACGCTCGAGCCCCTGGCCGCGAGCGAGGTGCGGAGCGAGCGGGTGAAGCCCACCAGGCCGTGCTTGCTCGCGCTGTAGGACTCGCCCCAGCCGATGCCGATGAGGCCCCCCAGCGACGCCACGTTCACGATGTGGCCGCGCTGCTGCTCGAGCATCACCGGCAGCACGCGGCGGGTGAGGGTCATGGGTGCGGTGAGGTTGAGCGCGAGCACGCGCTCGATCTCCGCGGGCGGCAGCCGCTCGTAGGCCGATGGTGTGACCGCCCCCGCGTTGTTGACGAGCCAGTGGATCGCTCCGAACGCGCTCAGCGTTCGCTCCACCAGGCGGGCCTGGTCCTCCGCACTCGTGACGTCGGCCGGGATCGCGATCGCCTCGCCGCCGCGCGCGGTGATCTCGAGGCGAACCGCCTCGAGCGCCTGCTCCGAGCGGGCCACGAGCGCAACCCGAACCCCGCGCGCCGCGAGGGCTCGGGCGATGACGGCCCCGATGCCCTTCGATGCGCCCGTGACGATCGCCGAGGTACCCGAGAGATCCTTCATGAGAGCCTCGATCACAGCTCGAAGGAGTAGGCGGCGAACGACATGCCGGCACTTCCCACCCAGCCGGCGACGCGATCGCCCCGCTGCACCGCGCCGGCGCGCCACGCCAGGGCGAGCCCCGCCGGGACCGAGGCGGATACGAGGTTGCCGTAGTCCGGGAAGATGTGGTGCATCTTGTCCTGCACGCCGGCATCGCGCGCGAACACGTCCCACTCGCGGTAGGACGACGCATGCGGGAAGATCACGCGAACGTCGGGGTGGACGGCGAAGACCTCGCGGAGCAGCCGAACGCACGGCTCGCGCGCGTGCTCGTGCAGCTCCTTGCCGTAGGAGGTGAAGCGAAACGGACCGTTCTTGCCGATCTTGTCGTCGTCGGCCGAGAACGTGCCCAGCCCGAAGCTGGGGATCGTGCACAGGTCTGCGAAGTCGGGCCGCGACTCGAAGCGCCACGTCCACGGGCGATCGGAGTCGGGCTCCACGATCGTCGCGGTCGCGGCGGTGCCGATGGTGTAGGTGGGCATGGTCCACGACAGCCGCTCGGCGCTGTCGAGGCGGAAGTTGCCAGGGCGCAGGGGCCCGCCCTCGGCGGTGTTGAACTCGCCGTTGACCACCAGGATGCGCCGGTAGGATCTCGTGCGAAAGAAGCTCTCGGCGATCTGCATCGCGCGCGTCCAGCTCATGCACGCATCGATGAGGTCGAAGCACTCCACCCGGTGCATCCCCAGCGCGTGGGCCACCATGTACGCCTGCCCCGGCTCCAGGAACCCCTTGCCGATTCCAACGTAGATCAGCAGCTCGATGTCGTCGGGCTCCATGCTCGCGTCGCGGAGGGCCGTGTCCACCGCGTTGCGGATGTGCGCGATGGGGGTGTCTCCCTCGGCGAGCCAACGACGCGTGCGGGATCCCGTGCGCGAGAGCAGCCGGCCGATCGTCGCCAGCGTGCGCTCGAGATCGCCGTCGAAGCCGTCGCGACTGTGCTGACGAATGAGATCCAGGATTTGCTCGTTGTCCACCTGCCACGAGGGCATGGACACACCAACGGAAGTGATGCGCATGTGAAACTATCCAGTCACGTCGAGGTCTCGACGACGTGCTTGCGATGATACTCGGAGAAGCGCTCGCGCAGCGCGGCCGCCGTCGTGCCGAAGTCCTCTGCGGTGTACTGGTGCGTGCCGAACTTGTCCTTGGGGCGCGCGGCGACGAACCGTTCCATGCGCGTGACGAACTCGTCGGTGACGGGCAGATCGAAGCTGCGATGGATGTCCCGCACGACCGCGACCGGATCGCGCACCAGCTGCTCGTACCGCACGTCCACCCAGGTGTGGCCGGCGGCGCGGGTGGCCTCGGCCGTGGCCACGATGTGCTCGAGGTGCGCGAGGTTGCCCTGGCACATGCGCTCGACGGCGACGGGATCGCCCACCATGGAGTGGAGCGAGAAGATGAGGCTGTGCAGGCTCGGCGCCACCTGGGCGGGATCGCGATGGGTCTGCACGAGGCGTGCGTTGGGCACGGCCTCGAGCAGTGCTCCGAGGGCGGCGGTGTGCGCCGGGGCCTTGAGCACCAGCCGGCGTCCGGGGCTGTCACGCTGGAAGCGCTGGAGGTACCAGCGATAGACCTGGTAGCCCTCGCGCTGATCCTGGTGCCGCAACCACGCGAGGTAGCCGTGCACGGGGGCGAACACCCAGAACGACACGCTCATGAGCGTGGAGTCGAGCAGGAGCATGCACTCCTCGGGGTTGTCGACGCCGAAGTGGTGCTTGCCGTCGATCCCCCCGTCCATGCGCTTGATGTCGCGCAGCATCCGAGCCAGATCGTCGCGGCGGCGATCGGGGCCCGGGCCGGGGATCGGCTCCCGCAGCTCCCAGAACAACAGCGAGCGCGCCTGCGGATCGAGGGCCAGGAGATGATGCAGCAGGGTGGTGCCCGAGCGCGGCAGGCCGATCACGATGATCGGTGGCTCGAGCTCGACCTCGGCCACCTCGGGCTCGACATTGCGCGCATGCACGTAGCGGAGGCGGTTGACCAGCGCGTGGACCACGTAGTCGCGGATGGCCACCCGCCCCGCGAGCGACAGCGCCGCGTCGTCCTCGGCCGAGCGACACAGCACGGCCAAGGCCTCGCGAAAGCGTGGATCCTCGTCGAAGTCGCTCAGGCCCGTCTTGCGCATCGCGAGCTTGCGCAGCGCATCGGGGTCGAATGGAGCGATGCGAATGCCACCTCGGGCAAGCCAGCGTCCCACCCCGTTGAGCATTCGTATGCGCAGCGGTAACTCGCGAGCGATCGGCATGGCCCAGCGGCTGCAACGCCTATCGCACTCGTCGGAGTGTTGTCAATGAATTCGGAGGCGCGCAAGCGAGCACTTCGAGCCACGCTCGGACTACTCGCACCCGATCCGAAACGTCGCCAGTGCCACGGCGTCCCACACCACGTCGTGAGCCGGGGCCGACTGTGCGGCCTGGAACGTGCGCCAGCCGATCTCGAAGTCCTCGAACACCGGGGCCACCCACGTCTGCTCCTCCGAGGTCGCGGTCACCGTCATGTCCACGATCTCCTCGCCGTTCATCCAGTAGCGCATGGAATCGTTCGTTCCGTCGTACTCCCACTCGATGCACAGCCACTCTTGCTGCGGCACGTCGTAGCCGAACTTCTTGAGCCCGCCGTGCTGCTCGACGGTGGGGTTGTGCACGTAGCGGCTGTTGAACTTGGCCCCGTTGCTGTCGAGCCGGTACTGGGCGACCGCGCCATCGAGCTGCCCGCGTGCGGTCAGGGCCGCGCTGTGAGTCTCGGGCACGGTAGGATCGACGTGGAAGAAGGCGCGGCCGAAGAAGTGGTTGCCCTCCACCGGGAACACCACGCCATCCTTGGTGCGCAGGCCCGCGCGAGCGCCCTCGCCCGAGGGCAGGTGGATCCGCAAGGCGCCGCCGCCGTGGTAGGCCCAGGTGCCGTCGATCGAGACCTGCCCGCCGTTGATCTCCAGCACCTCCCACAGCGAGTCGTCGACGGTGCCGTCCTCGAAGTCGTCGCACAGCAGCAGGTCGTCGCGATTGCAGCCCAGGCCCGGCGGGGGCGGGGGCTCGTCGCCGGTGCTGGTGCCCGAGTCGTCCTCGGGCTCCGGCTCGGGCTCGTCACCGCTGCTGCCCTCGGCTTCGCCGCTGGTCGTGTCGCCGTCCTCGGGCTCCGGGTCGGGGTCGGGCTCCGGCGCGGAGGCGGTGTCCTCGCTCGCCATGCCGGTGCTCTCGTCACCGCCGTCGCCGGCGGTCGGGTCGTCCACGCCCGCGCACGCAGTTGCCCACAGGATGGCCAGGATGCTCGTCGTCGTCCGCACGAGCCCGTAGTTGCACGAGCCGGCGTCTCGTCTGCGCTTCGGGTCGAAAATTCGGCAGGGCGCGCTCAGAGGGTCGGCCGCCGCCGCAGGGCCTGCATGCGCGAGGCTCCCCGGCGCGCAACCAGCACATAGCGGACGATCGAGCCCACCAGCAGCGCACCTCCCACGGCCACCGAGGCAATCGCCCCCGCCCGCAGGGCCCGCGCGTCGGCCAGCCCCTCGGCGTAGGCGGACTCGTCGGGGGCGGAGCCGAGTCCTCGGGTCTCGCGGATGGACAGCCCCCAGAGCGTGCCTCCGGCGCCCCCGGCCACGCCCAGGCCGAGGCCGAGCATCACCCCGCCCAGGGGATCGCGATGCCACGGCCGGGGCCCGCGATCGACGACGGGTGGGGTGGGCTCGGGCTCGACCGCGGGCTCGGGTTCCGGCGCGGGCTCGGGCTCCGGCGCGGGCGTGGGTTCCAGCGCATCCTCGCACAGCCTGATGCCCTGTCGCGTGTCGGCCACCAGCGCTCCGAAGGCAGGGTCGTCCTGCACGCTGGCGAGCACCCGCGCGTAGAGGATCAATGCCTCGCGGCAGTGCCCGAGGCGGCGCTCGGCCAGGGCCTGCGCGTACAGGTGACGGGGGTCGCCCGTGAGCGCATGGGCGCGGGCGGCCAGCTCCACCACGTCCTCGAAGCGGCCCTCGGCGAACGCTCGCTCGGCCGCGGCTGCCAGCGCGTTGGGATCGTCGGGCACGGTCGCCGACGTCTGCTCGGGGGGAGGAGCGTCGGTGGTCGCGGGGGCGACGAGCGCGAGCGCGAGCGCGAGCGAGGGCAGCACCGCCGCGATGCTACCGTGCTACCGTCCCTTGACGGGATAGAGCACGTTGGGATCGGAGTCGGGCCGCTCGCGGGGCGGCTTCGCCTTGGAGCGCTTGCGTCGCTTGGTGCGCTTGCTGGGCCTGGAGGAAGCCTCGCCCGACGTGCCCGAGCCCTCGTCGGTGGAGGCACCGGTCGTGCTGCCGGTCTCGCCGGCTTCGTTCGCGGCCGCCAGGCTCGAGGGCTCGGCCCCGACGGCCGCGGTCGGCACGATCACCACGGGAGCGGGCTCGCTCGCCCTGGAGCGATCCGTGACCTCGCCTCGGCTCGACGCCAGCCCCCAGCCCAGCACCCCCAGCCCGACCGCCGCGCTCACCCCGAGCGCCATGATCCATCGCGGGCGACGAGGTGTTGCCACCATCGTCTCGCCTGCGGGCACCAACGCCACCGCGGTGCTCACCTCGGCCTCGGCCCGCGTGGACGCCGAGGGATCCGCCGGTGCTTCGTGGCTCACGGGCACCAGCGTGGGGATCGTCTCCAGCGGATCGTCCCCCTCTGCCGGTCGCAGCTCCACCCGCGGGAACGGAGGATGTCCGAACACCTCGGCCATCCACTCGCCCACCACCGCCGGGGTGCAGCGCAGGTGCTCCTCGTGGACGAACGTCTCCACGTCTTGCAAGAGCGCCGCCGCGGTCGGATAGCGGTCGTCCGGCTCGAGCGACAGCGCGCGCAGCACGATGCGCTCGAGCGCAGGTGGATAGTCGGGCACCCGCACCGACGGTGGATCGAAGCGCCCCTGCACCACCCGGTTGAGCACGGCGAAGTCGTTGTCACCGAAGAACAGCCGCTCGGTGGTGGTCAGCTCGTACAGCAGGATCCCCAGCGCGAACACGTCGCTGCGTCGATCGACCGCCTCGCCGCGGCACTGCTCGGGCGCCATGTAGCCGATCTTGCCCTTCATGGTGCCGCCGATCGTCTCGGTGGAGCGAGCGCTGGCCTTGGCGATGCCGAAGTCGGTCACCTTGATCGCGCCGTCGTGGCTGATCAGCACGTTGCTGGGCGACACGTCACGGTGCACGAGCCCCAGCGGGTTGCCGTCGAGATCGGTGCGCTCGTGCGCGTGGTGCAGGCCGGCCGCCGCCGCGGTGACGATGGTCAGCGCCACCGGCAACGGCAATCCCCCGCGCTCGGCCGCCGCGCCCAGGATCTCCCGCGCGTTGCGACCGTGCACGTGCTCCATCACGTAGAAGTACTCGCCGTCGGCCTCGCCGATGTCCATCACCTGCACGAGGTTGGGATGGTCGAGGTTGGCGGCCAGCCGCGCCTCGTTGACGAACAGCCGAATGAAGTCGGCGTCGGCGGCCAGGTGCGGCAGCACGCGCTTGAGCACCACCACCTTCTGGAACCCCGCCAGGCCCTCCGCGCAGGCCAGGTGCAGCTCGGCCATGCCCCCGATCGCCAGCCGCCGCAGCAGGTGGTAGCGGCCCACTCGCATGCCGGGCGCGAGCACCTCGACCTTGGCGACGGGCGGCTGGGCACCGGGATCCACTGACCCGAATCTATCAGCTCGAGCCGAAGGGGACGAAACCGGCGCCGAGCCGGCGAAGCAGGACGGGCGGCGCCGGGTCGAGCCGGGTCGTCGACGCTCCTCGTTCGGACCCGAGCTCCGCGTGCGCGATCTGCTACCATCACGCTCGTGAGCCGGGGTCTGACCACCGATCTCGATCGCGAGGAGCTCCGTCCCTACTTCTTCTGGGACGAAGACGTATCGATCGGCGAGCTTCAGCGCGTGCTCGCGGGTCCGCTCTCGGATGAGCGCGATCGCTTGCTCGCAAAGCTGCTCCGTGAGGCCCGAGACATCGACGTGTGGCGCTTCGTGACGCCAGGCGATGTTGCCGAGGCACTGCCGCGCCTACGTCGGCGCGTGGGTCGACGGTTCGAATTCTGGAGGTGGCTCATCGATGGTTGGCGAAGCGACGGGCTCATCCCCGAATAGGCTCGATCTCTTCACCACTCGGCCCGAAGCCTTCGAGCGCGGAAGATTCGTGATGGCGGAGGTCGCCGCGGCCGTGGAGGCCACGCTGCAGGTCCGCCAGGACGCACCAGGATTTCGTCGTGTGGTGCTCGAGTGTGGGGACGAGGCCGTCGTGGTGGACACCGTGCTCGATCGCGTGCCTCAGGTCGTCGCGGACAAGCCCGAAGTGGAAGGCGTGCGGGTCGATCCTCTGCGGGAGATCTTGGCCAACGAGCTTTGCGCCGTCGTTGGTCGGGCGGAGGAGCGGGATCTCGTAGACCTGTGGGCGCTCGAGCGCAGCGGATTGCGCATCGAGGATGCCCTACCGGACGCACTGGCCAAGGACGGTGGGTGCACTCCGGCCACTCTGGCGTGGTTGCTCGATCAGGTCGTGATCCCCGAAGGTGCTTCATTGCCGGGAGACACGTCGGCGCCGGAGCTGCGCGAGTGGTTGCACGCGCTGGTCCGGCGGGTGCGCCAAGTGGCGCACCCCGGGGGGTGATGGGCTGTCATCACCGGCCTCGGGGTGCGACCACCGAAGGGCTTCGAGTGCACCGTCGCCCGCGGCTCACATCTGCGGCTGGAACAACGAGATCACCGCGCCCTGGGGATCCTGCACGACCGAGATCAGACCGACGCCGGGCACCGCGATCTCCTCGGCCAGGATGGTCCCGCCGAGCCGCTTGGCCTTGGCGCGCGCGTCGGCGGCCGACTCGACCACCACGTGCGAGCCCCAGTAGGCGGGCATTCCCTCTTGCGCCAGCATCAGATCGGCGACCTGGTTCTCCATGCCCTCGCCCACGCCGAACACGGTCATCCCGTTGAACTCCGACGTCTTCCAGCCGTAGACCTCCGTGTAGAACGCCTTGGCCTGCTCCAAGTCCTTGGCGGCGAGCGACTCCCAGCAGAACCGGCCGGGCTTGGGGGGCTCGGTCATCGGCGTGTCGCCGTGCACGGACTTGAACGCCCACGTGATCGCGCCCGAGGCGTCGATGACCAAGCCCATGCGACCCACGCCGTCGAGGTCCATGATGGGCATGGGCGAGGAGCCGCCCTTGGCCTTGGCGCGGGCCACCGCCGCGTCCACGTCGTCGACCGAGACGTAGGCCGACCAGTGGCTGGGCACCTCGGCCTCGTCGGGCTTCTTCATCATGCCGCAGATGTGCGCGTCGCCGACGTGGGCGATCCAGTAGGTCGTGCCGTGGGGCATGTCCATGCCCTTGAAGCTCCAGCCGAACAGCTCGCCGTAGAAGCCCTTGGCGCCCTCGTCGTCGGTGGTGAGGAGCTCGCGCCAGACGAAGCGACCGTGGGTGTAGATTTTCTCGCTCATGGGGTGATCCTCCGGGCGAGCGAATAGGTCGGCTGCCGCCGGCATGTCAACGCGGGCACCGGGTCGGATCGAGGCCGCATCCGGACGCATCGGGTACGTCGTTCACGATGGATCCCACGGACCAGTCGCGGCTGATCGATCGGCGAGACCCGTGCTTGTCAGTCGTCAACCGGCTCATCCCGACGGCCGGCGCCCCCGCGGATCGACCAGCGAGCGCGTCCATCCCGGAACGTCGCGCACGATCGACGCATGCATCTTGGGCGTCAGCTTCATCTTCACCAGGCTGCGCTTGACCAGCTCGCGCGCGCGGGCCAGCCGGGTGGTCACGGTGCTCGCGGGAATCTGCACCACCTCGCCGATCTCGGCCGTCGCCATGCCCTCCCAGTAGTAGAGCTGCACGACGATCTGCAGATCGGGCGGCAGCTCCACCAGCGCCTGCAAGAGCAGTCCCTGCTGCTCGCAGCGCGCGAACACCCCGGTGAGCGTGGTCTTGCGCGACGGTCGCTCGGGCGAGCTCTCGGCGAAGCTGCGCAGGCCATCGATGCGCGACGAGCTGCGCAGGTGCATCAGCATCTGGTTGCGCGCCACCCCGAACAGGTACGAGCGAAAGCTCGTGTGCAGGCTCTGCTTGGACAGCGACTCGATGCACGCGAGGAACGTGCGCTGGGTGAGGTCGTCGGCCGCGTGGGTCAGGCGCACCTCGAAGAACCGGCGCACGCTGTCGTAGTGGCGCCGCGCCAGCTCGTTGCTGGCCGAGGGATCGCCGTCGCGCCAGCGCTCCAGCAGCTCGAAGTCGGTCTCGTCGGTGGTCGGCATCGAAGGGCCGCAGCGGGCTCACGGTAGCATGTACCATCGCCGACGCATGAGCACCGCGTCGTCCCGTCCGATCGAGCCCCGCGCCCGTGACCTCGGGATCCCCCTCGATGGGATCCCGGGACCGCGCGATGCGATCACCGACGTCCCCGGCGTCGCCGTGGGCTTCTCGACGCTCGTGCGGGGCTCGGGGCCGCTTCGCGTCGGCGAGGGCCCGGTGCGCACGGGCGTCACCGCCATCCTCCCTCGTGGGCTCGGATCCCACGCCCCGGTGTTCGCCGCTTGGTTTCCGCTCAACGGCAACGGCGAGATGACCGGCACGGCATGGATCGACGAGTCCGGGTTCCTCGAGAGCCCGATTCTCCTGACCAACACCCACAGCGTCGGGGTCGTGCGCGATGCCGTCGTGGAATGGCAGGCGCGCACCAAGCGGTTCTTCCAGCCGTACTCGTACCCCGTCGTCGCCGAGACCTACGACGGTACGCTGAACGACATCAACGGATTCCACGTGAAGGCCGAGCACGCGATCGCGGCGATCGAGAGCGCGACCGAGGGCGACGTGGCCGAGGGGAACGTGGGTGGCGGAACCGGCATGGTCTGCTTCGGCTTCAAGGGTGGTACCGGGACCGCGTCGCGCCGCACCGGCGAGGGTGATCACGCGCATACGGTCGGTGTGCTGGTCCAGGCCAACTTCGGGCTCCGCTCGCAGCTCACCATCGCCGGCGTTCCGGTCGGGCGCGAGCTCCCCCTGTCGCCCGCGGCGACGTCCGTGCCGAGGACCGAGCAGGGATCGATCATCGTCGTGGTGGCCACGGACGCACCGCTCTTGCCCCACCAGCTCGCGCGCGTCGCCCGTCGGGCCGCGCTCGGGCTGGGCCGCACGGGGTCGTGCGCGGGCAATGGATCGGGCGACATCATGATCGCGTTCTCGACCGCGAACCCCGATGCCGCCAGCCTCACCGCGCCGACGCGCACGATAGAGATGCTCTCGAATGCGGCGCTCAACCCCGTGTTCGACGCGACGATCTTCGCGACGGAGGCGGCCATCCTCAACGCGCTCGTCGCTGCGGAGACGATGACGGGCATCGACGACGTCACGATCGAGGCGCTCCCGCACGACCGCGTCCGGGAGCTGCTCACACGCTACGGCCGCGGCTGATGGCCGCGAGGAACCGCTGCGGTCTCGCGTTCCGAGGCTCGTTCGTCGCGGCCATGGTCGCCCCCGCGCGAACCTGCGTATGCTGGGGCCGCTCCATGCCACGCCGTGTCCCGTCGTTCTCACTGTTGCTCTCGCTCTCCCTGCTGGCGCCCGCGTGCAACGAGGACGTCACGATCGAGGCCAAGGTGATCCGCGCCTCGAGCAAGGAGTACGAGATCGAGGTGAAATCCAAGCCGGGCATCGAGATCGACGTGGGTGGCCAGGAGGCCACGACCGATGACCAGGGAGTCGCGCGCGTGGTCGTCTCCGTCGAGCGTCTCTCGTACATGAGCACCACCACCGATCTGCACGTGATGGCGATCGGCGGAAACTTCTTGTTCAACTACTTCGGCGAGACCACGGTCGAGCTGCCGTTCTCGCCGGCCGATGCCGCGAAGGTCGGGGATGCGACCCACTGGGTGAAGATCGGCAGCGGGCCCCGGGCCAGCTCGGGTGGGGCGCTGTGGTCGTTCGGCGAGGACGGCGGGGCGCTGATGAACGACGACGGGAGCGTCACGATTGCGCTCCAGGGCCCGGGCAAGGCGACCGTCGAGCTCCTCGAGCGCAA
This sequence comes from Paraliomyxa miuraensis, assembly GCF_026337845.1. Lineage (GTDB taxonomy): Bacteria > Myxococcota_A > Polyangia > Nannocystales > Nannocystaceae > Paraliomyxa > Paraliomyxa miuraensis. The sequence goes on from NZ_JAOVZF010000144.1 coordinate 120,003, forward strand.
GGCGGACCTGAGCGAGGACGGGCGCGGTGCGATCGAGTTCACGCCGGAGGAGACCCTGGCGATGGTGCCTTCCGACGCGCTGATGGGCTACGGCTCGGCCCCCGAGACGCCGATCACCGCCAAGGTGACCCTCGCCGACGGCTCGGCCAAGGACGTACCGCTGACTGCCCAGTGGATGTCGGTGAGCGGCGATGGCCTGCGTGCACGCCTCACTGCCGTTCCCCAGCAGCCGTTCCCGGGCGAGCGCAACGCCGAGCCGTTGGTGGTCCACCTCGATGGCGAGGGCCACCTGCGAGGCGGCGGTCGCAAGGGGCCGCTGTCGACGATGGACATCGTCTCGATCGGCGCGCCCAAGGAGCCGCGCAAGCTCTCCGACTGCGACGGCTACAAGGTGGTGACCGACGGTGTCGAGAGCACGGGCACGTTCTCGCTGCCGCGCGAGGGCATCGACGAGGAGGTCGTGGCCTGGGATGCACACACCGGCAAGGAGCTCGGTCGCAAGGTGTTCCCCGCGCAGGACTACTGTCCATTCTCCGCGACCAGCGACCAGAGCGTGCTGAAGGTCCGGCCCGACGGGGACGACATCGTCGCGTGGCTGATGACGCTCTAGATCCGGCCTACAGCGGCAGTGCCCCCGTGCACAGATCGGGGTCGCCAAAGCTCGTGTCGTCCATGCCCATCAGGTTGCACACCGAGACCAGCAGATCGTTGTGCGGTCGTCCCGGCAGGGACACGAAGCGCCCGGTCTGCAGCGCGCCGCCGGCTCCGCCGGCGAGGATGTAGAGCATCTCCCTGCCCGAGTGGTTGTAGCCGAGGTTCTTGCACCACAGCACCACCGTGTCGTCGAGCAGCCGTCCGCCGTCGGGCCCCTCGGGGATCGCGGCCAGCCCGTCGAGCAGGTAGGCGAACATGTCGAAGAAGAACGTCTCGAGCTGCACGCGTCGCGTGGTGGCGGCGCCGCTGGGGTTCTGGTTGTAGTCGTGCGCGATGGTGTGGCAGTCGAGGTTGATGTCGAGGCCCTCGCCGGCCCACAGCGGGGTCAGGTCGCCCGCGCCCGAATTCGACAGCTGCAGCGAGGCCACGTCGGTCAGCCCGCACGCCAGCGCCTGCACCAGCAGGTCGATCTGCCGCCGCGCCGTGGTGGGGAACGCCGCGTTCGACTCGTAGTCGACCCCGCCGGGGATCGCCACGGGCTCGCAGGTCACCCCCTTGTCCTCCGTCAGCTGGAGCTCGAGGTCGCGCACGAGCTCGAGATGCACGTCGAGCTTGCTCCGTGCCTCGCCGGGGAGCTGCGCCTTGATCCCGTCGAGGTCACCCGCCACCCGGTCGAGCACGCTGAGCCTGCGCCCCCGCAGGGCGGCCAGCTCGTCGGCGGGCAGCGTGGCATCGGCGAACAGCGAGTCGAACGCGTCGTCGGGCCGGGTCAGCGGGTGCACGGGCTGGTTGGCGCCGGTGTACGAGATCCGCGAGTTGCCGTTGGCGCCGCCGGGGCGGGCGGCCAGGGTCAGCGCGTTCACGCCGAGGTGGTTGGCCACGTGCTGGTCGACCGAGATCCCCGAGGCCCAGAACTCCGCGTTGCCGGAGCCGTAGGGCGAGACGGTACGACCGGTGAGCATGTGCCCGATGCCCACGTGCCCGGCCCCGAACGCCTCCACGTCGCGGGTCTTCATCTCGAGATCGCCCACGAGCACGAGGTCGTCGCGGTGCGCCTCGAGGCCGCTCATCATCGTGGGAAGGCTGGTCAGCGGGAACGCGCTGCCGTTGCCGGCGGGCTTCCAGTGGTCGCGGTCGATCGGCTCGTTGGGGGTGAAGAACACCACCAGGCGCTTGGCGTGGGCGCCGTCGGCCGCCTTGGCGCTGCGGCCCAGCAGGCTCGAGAGGAACGGCAGCGACATCGCCGAGGCGGCGGCGGCTCCACTCAGGAAGCCACGACGGGAGGTGCGAAGCAGGTTGGCCATGGTCGTCGATCTCCTATGATTCGTTGGGCCTATTCGTTGATCTGGAAGCGGAAGGCATCGGACACCGCGATCGCGACGATGAGCTCGCGAACGTCGAGGTCGCTGCCGGTGAAGGCCTCGCGCACGTGCTCGAGCGTGCACTCGTCGACCTCCGCGGTCAGCCGGCGCGCGCCGTACTGGAACCACTGCTCGGCCACGCAGTCGTGCACCTGCGGCGACTCGGCGAGCGCTCGGGCCAGGTCGACCGCGCCCTCGAACGCCCCGAGCCCCTCGGCGCCCTTGACCTCGCCCTGCACCGGGATCGGCTCGCCATCGGGTCCCTCGGGCTCGAACGCGCCGATCGGCGTGTAGGCATCGAGGCCCACCCCGATGGGATCCATCATCGTGTGGCAACCCGAGCACTCGGGGTTCTCGAGGCGGTTGGGGTCGTTGACCTCCATGGTCTCGGCCCCGGGCGGCGGCGGCGGCAGCACCTGGCACAGCAGGCGCTCGCGCACGAACTTGCCGCGAAAGACCCAGGAGCTCTCGGCCGCGTGCGCGGTGCTGGTGAGGAAGCTGGCGTGGGTCAGCAGGCCCGCGCGCTCGTCATCGGGCAGCTCCACCTGGCCAAAGCCGTCGGCATCCACGTCGGTGGGTGCTTGCACCCCGTAGAGATCGGCCAGCGACTCGTCGGCCATCGTCCATGGCGCGGTGAGCAGGGTTCGCAGCGAGCCGTCGCCGTGGCGGATCACCGCGTCGGCAAAGCGCAGCGTCTCCTGCTCCATGCTCTCGCCCAGCGAGGGATTCCACTCGGGGAACAGCGCGGCGTCCTTGACCCGATCCGGCAGCCCCTGGAGGTGCAGCCACTGCTCGTGAAAGCTGGCGATCGCGTCGGCGGCCCGCTCGTGCTCGAGCATGCGCCGCACCTGCGCCTCGATGCCCGCCCTGTCGCTCAGCTCTCCCGCCTCGGCCGCGTCGAGCAAGACGTCGTCGGGCATGGAGGCCCACACGAAGTAGGACAGGCGCGAGGCCAGCACCGGCCCGGTCAGCGCAGCGACCTCGCCGGGCTCGGTGCCCTGGCTGATCGGCTCGACATGATAGAGGAAGAGCGGCGACATCAGCATTGCGTGGATCACCACCGCCACGCCCTCGGTGGCTCCCCACTCGGCTGCGGCGTCGTGATAGACCGCGAGGTAGTCGGTGCGCTCGGCCTCGGTCAGCGAGCGGCGGAACGCCCGCCGACCGAAGCTGGCCACGAAGCCCTCCACGCAGCCCGCCTCGGCCGCGTCACAGCCCACCACCGCGTCCCAGCGCTCGCTCACCGCGGTCTTGGCGAGATCCTCGGCCGCTGCCATGTACTCGTTGAGCGGGTTCTCGGACAGCGGAGCGATCGAGTTGGCGGCAAAGCCCCCGAGCTCCTCGTCGGGCGAGAACCGTCGAGCCGGGCGGGTGGTGTCGCCCAGTAGATCGCGCACCGTGTTGTCGTACTCGAGCCGGGTCAGCCGCCGCATGGGGCTCTGGGCCGGGGTGGGCTCGCCGCACTGGGCCTGCTCGCCCTCCGGCTCGTCGTCGGCGGCCGGCTCCCCGTCCTGATCGGCGGTATCGTTCGGATCCGCGCCAGGGTCATCGCCATCGAAGCCCTGAACGCCGGAATAGCACCCGCCCAGGGCGAGCAGGGCGCACAGCGCGAGCGCGGAGCGGTCGTTCGTCGTCATCGCGCCCGTAGTTGCACGAGGGCGCGGCTCGTCTGGGGCGATCTTCGAAAAAGTGCAGGGGGTCGTTTCTGCTACCGTTGGGGGCATCATGCGGGGGTTTGGAGCGATCGCGGTCGTCCTTGGCTGGGCGTGCATCCCTGCCGGCCAGTTCGAGTGCGAGCAGAGCGCGCAGTGCTCCCGCTTCGGCGACGGCGTCTGCCAACCCGACGGCCGCTGCAGCTACCCCGACGACACCTGCCCCTCGGGCCAGCGCTACAGCGACTTCGCCGGCTCGGCCGCGGGCGTGTGCGTGCCCGAGGACGCGACCGACACCGGCACCACCGGCTCGGGCACCAGCTCGACCACCACCGAGCCAGGCACGGGCTCGACCTCGACCTCGACCAGCGCCGACGGTTCCTCGAGCGACTCGGGCCCGATCCCCGGCTCCTGCGACGGCATCGACTGCTCCGGCCAGGGCACCTGCGTGGTCGTCGACGACCAGGCCACCTGCGCCTGCGAGCCCGGCTACTACTCGGTGGGCCAGTCGTGCGAGGAGGACCCCTGCGGGTCGACGACCTGCTACTTCGTCGACGCCACGGAGGGCGACGACGCCAACGACGGCAGCCGAGAGCAGCCCTGGCAGACCATCGCGCGGCTCGAGGCTGCGCTGGCCCAGGCCACGCCGGGCGATCACTACCTGCTCCGCCGCGGTCGCGAGTGGGCCGACCAGCTCGACGTGCGCAACGTGAGCGGCTCGCTCGATGCTCCGGTGGTCGTGGGCGCCTACGGTGCGTTCGAGGACGGCGCCCCCGCTCTGCATCCGGGCGCGGTGCGAGTGTACGACGCCGAGCACGTGGTGGTGCGCGACCTCTACGTCGAGGACGACGCCGCCATGGTCGGCAATCGCCCCTGCATCATGATCGAGGCCAGCACCCACGTGGTGGTGCTCCACAACACCCTCACCCGCTGCGCCACCCGCGGCATCCGGGTACACGACGAGGCGGCCTACACCGTGATCGCCGACAACGTGATCATCGACGTGGAGCCCCAGACCGCGATCTTCGTGGCCGATGTCGACTGGGAGCCGCCCGCCAGCGTGGGGGCGCACCACTGGATCATCGACAACGTGGTCATGGGGATTCCCGGGATCGGGATCATGGTCAAGTCCGACGACATCACCGCCGACGTGAAGGTGGCCGGCAACGTGGTGGCCGACGTGGATGGTGCGGGCATCACCATCGATTCCCGGGGCTTCGTGTGGGCGGTGGCCAACGTGGTCGCGCGGGCCGGCGACGAGGCGGGGGCCAGCGGCGGCGCCATGATGTTCGCGGCCGAGGGACCCGTCAGCGGCAACGTGCTGATGCACAGCCGCTATGGTCTCGAGCTGCGCAGTACGGCCACGGCACACCACAACACCATCGTGCACGAGGGTAGCGGCGGGGCGCTGGTGGTGTCGAGCAACTCGCAGGGCGCCACGATCGGCGACCACCTCGTGCTCGCCCGCGGAGGCGCTCCGTGGGTACGGATGCTCGGCGATGACCTGGCCGACGACGTGTCCGCGATGGATCTCGACTGGTTTGCCACCGACGGCGAGCCGTGCGTGCTGCAGACGATGGGCATGGACCTCGACCTGCCCGGCTTCGTGGCGGCCACCGGTCTCGAGGCCAACGCCACGTGCGCCGAGGTCCCGGGCTTTGGTGCGGTGCCCACCGGGGTGCTGCCGTCGGAGTGGGACGCCGCGTTCTGGGAGACGCTCACACCCGACCCGAGCTGGGAGCGCTGCGACGCGCCCGCTGGCGCCCGCGGCTGCGATGGCGCGGCGCTCGGTCGGGAGATCGAGGCGATCCCCGACTACTTCGAGAACGATGGGTTGGGCTGGGAAGGGCCGCTGCTGGTGCGCCAGCGCTACGGCGCCGACCCCTGACACTGTGCGCAAATCACGCGATCGAATTCACCGCAATCGATTCTCCGGCTCGGGTTACCGCCCCCGCGATGAACGAGCCCGCTCTCTCCCTCGACGCTTTGCACACGTTCTCGCCCGCCGGACAATCGCTTCACGAGGTGGGGTTGGAGACCGAGCCCGACGAGCACGAGGCCGAGCGCGCCTCGAACGTGGACACCCTGGGGGCCCAGGACGGCGTGGTGGCGGCCAGCCTCGACGATCGCCTGCTGCATCGCGACCTCAAGGCGCGGATCTTCGGCTCCGATGGCCGGGTGACGATCGGCAAGTACGAGGTGCTGCGACGGATCGGCCGCGGTGGCATGGGCACCGTCTACGTGGCGCACGACCCCGAGCTCGATCGCAAGGTGGCGCTCAAGGTGCTGCGGGCCGATCGCACGCGCGGCCGCGAGCGCATGCTGCAGGAGGCTCGGGCGCTGGCCAAGCTGTCGCATCCCAACGTGGTGGCGGTGCACGAGGTGGGCCTTCACGACGACGACCGCGTGTTCGTGGCCATGGAGTACGTCGAGGGCAAGACCCTGCGGGCGTGGCTCGAGGCCGGCCCCGCTCGCACCGCGCTCTACGATGTGTTCGTGCAGGCCGCCCGCGGATTGCAAGCGGCCCACCGTGCCGGTCTGGTGCACCGCGACTTCAAGCCCGAGAACGTGCTCATCGGTGACGATGGTCGCGTGCGCGTGGTCGACTTCGGGGTGGCCAAGACCTCCGACTCGCTCGATCCCGAGGTGCGCTCGGATGGCGCGGCGGGCTCGGCCCAGGCCGACGAGCGGACCCACCAGGCGAGCCTCACCCTCACCGGACAGCTGCTGGGTACGCCCGCGTACATGGCCCCCGAGCAATTCATGGGGGCCTCGGTCGACGCGCGCACCGACGTGTTCGCGTTCTGCGTGGCGCTCTACGAGGCGCTGGCCGGGCGGCGGCCGTTCGATGGCGACGATGCGGCCTCGGTGTCGGCGGCGGTGCTCACCGGTCGGCCGCATGCGCTCGGGGCGAGCGACGTGCCTTCGGCCCTCGCGACGCTGATCCAGCAGGGCCTGTCGCGCGAGCCCGCCGAGCGGCCCGAGTCGCTCGACGCCCTCATCCGCGCGCTGGAGTCCACCCGCGCGCTCGTGCCCGCGCCCGTGCGGGCACCCAAGCGACGGGCTCGCGCGATCGTGGCGGGCGCGATGGCGGCCGGGCTCGGCGCGGGCTTGTTCGTGATGTCGGCCGGCACGACCGAGCACGAAACGACCTCCGCCGCCGCCGCGAGCGGCCCGATGGTGTGGGTCTCCAAGGACGTGGTCGACGAGCGCGTGCTCGCGGGGGCGGCCGAGGCCACGACCGAGGCCGAGGCCGAGGCGTTCGCGGCGATCCTCGCGGCCGCCGATGACGATGCGCGGCTGGCCGCCGCCGAGGTGTTCCTCGAGCGCTTTGGTGAGCATGGCTCCGAGGTGCACCGCGCCGTCGCCCACTCGGCGGCGGGCGACGTGCAGTGGCGTCGCTCGTGCACCGATCCGCGTGCCACCCATGACCTGTGCATCGTCGAGCAGCCGGTGGCCGCCTCGGACGAGCCGTGCTCGACGCCCACCCGCGGTCGGATCGAACGCATCGAGCGCGCGCATGCGCAGGCCAATGCCGCGCAGCAGAACCTACGGGCGGCCACGACCCTGGGCGGGGTGGCCCCGCCCAACGACGAGCAGACCCGCGCCGCGTTCGTCGACGCGATCGCCCGCGCGCAGGTCCAGCTCGCCGACGCGGAGCTCGAGGGCTTGCTGACGCTCGAGGTGCCCGCGGAGATCGACTTCACCCAGGCCAAGGCCCTGTCGGAGACCGCGTTCAAGCTGTTCTATACGCAGCTGACCACCGACGGCGCGCGCCTTCTGCAGTCGTATGCCGCGGTGAAGAAGATGGGCGACCACCGATGGACGCTGGTGGCCGCCGCCCGCAGCGGCATGGTGAGCGAGACCGCCTCCAATGCGCTCGCTCGCACTCCCGCCCCGGCCGGCCTGAGCGCCGAGCAGCGCACGGCCTACTGCGGGGCGCTCGACTCGTTCGCGGCCGAGCCCCGCAACATGGCCCGGGCCACCTATGCCTACTGCGTGCAGAAGGGCGCCGAGCATGGGCTGGAGGGGGAGCCGATCGTCGGGTTCTGCCGCGAGCGGCTGGCGCTGTACCCCGAGCCGAAGTGAGAGGGGTGATCGCGTGGGTCCTCGCGGCCTAGCCTATCCGAGGCTGCGGGGCGACTTGGAGGCGACGAGCGTGGATCGATGCATCGACGCCGCGACACGCTCGCATCAGGGCGTACGGGACATGGGCGCGACACCGGTGTCGTAGGCCGCCGCCCCTCCCATCGCCTCCACGCCGCTGATCTCGGCCTCCGGGCGGTTGGCACCATGCGTGCATCGTGGGCCGGCCATGGCTTGGCTTCGCTCCTCGTTCCTCCTGCCCTTCCTGCCTCTGCTGTTGCTCGGCGCCTGCGATCCCGAGGTCGAGGGTCCAGACGACGACATGGACGAGGAACTGACGGAGAACCCGGGCGTGGCCGGCCCGCCCGTCGGTCCTGGTCCCGGCTCGCCCGACGACCCCGCCTCGCCGCCGAAAACCAAGCCCGACGCAGCTCAGGTCTGCGACCTGAACCACTGGGGCGGCTACGAGTGCACCACCCAGGATGGCCAGCCCGGCGTCGAGTACTGCATCGTGGTCGATGGCGAGGAGTTCTACACACCGTGCTCGACCACTCCACCCGAGTGCGAGCCCGGCGACGGCTATGACATGGGCTGCGTCGGTTCGATCTGCTACTGGGATGGCGAGGCGTTCCACGAGTACTCGTGGTCCGAGCCCGACTGCAACACCCCGCTGGTGGTGAGCCTCGACGGTGCCCCGGTGGAGCTGTCGCCCGCCTCGGCCATGTCGTTCGACCTCTCGACCGACGGCACCTGCATGAGCACCGACTGGCCCACTGCCCCCTGGCTGGCCCTCGATCGCGACGGCGATGGCTTCATCCGCGACGGCAGCGAGCTGTTCGGCAGCGCCACGCCGATGTCCGCCGGTGGGTACGCCGAGCACGGGTTCGAGGCCCTCGCCGAGCTCGACACCAATCGCGACGGTCGCATCACCGCCGCCGACCAGCGCTTCGGCGAGCTGGTGCTGTGGAGCGACCTCGACGGCGATCGCCTCGGTGCCCATGCCGAGCTGCGCCCGCTCCGCGAGACCACGGTCGAGGCCATCGACCTCGGCTTTCGGCGCCAGGCCACCTGTGACGACCGGGGCAACTGCGGCTACGAGCGCGCCACGATCGAGCTGCGCACGCAGAGCGGCGCGCTCGCGGTGGGCGAGGTGGTGGACCTGCACCTGACGTGCTGGTAGGCGCTCGCGCCCGCGGCACCGAGCTCGCGGCCCTGCTGCCGTTCCCCACCAGAGGGCTGCGAGCCTCTGCTATCGTGGCCCGGTGACGGCCGCCACCGACGACGAGCTGCTCGCCGCCTGGCGAGCCGGCGATCGCCGGGCGGGTGAGCAGCTGTTCGACCGGCACTTCAAGGCGCTGACCCGGTTCTTCCGCAACAAGGTGGGGCCGGGCGGCGACGGCCTCGACGACCTCATCCAGCAGACGGTGCTCGGGCTGCTCGAGGCAACGGGCGGCCCCGGCGACCGGCACGAACGCTTCCGCGGCGAGGGCAGCTTTCGCAGCTTCGTGTTCGGCGTGGCCTACAACGTGCTGCGCAACCACTACCGCCGGGTCCGTCGCGACGAGGAGCGGCTGGACTTCGGGGTCACCTCGATCTTCGAGCTCGCGGCCGGCCCGGTCGAGGTGCTGGCCGACCAGCACGAGCAGCGACTATTGTTACAGGGACTTCGCAAGATCCCCGTCGAGCACCAGGTGCTGCTCGAGCTGTACTTCTGGGAGCCGCTGCCGGCCCCCGAGATCGCCGCGATCCTCGGCGTTCCCGAGGGTACGGTGCGCACCCGCATCCGCCGGGCCAAGGCCCTGCTCGAGGCGGAGGTGGGGCGGCTGTCGGCCGACCCCCGGCTGGTGCAGAGCACCCTGTCCAACCTCGAGGACTGGGCCCGCTCGGTGCGGGACGGCGCAGCGGGCTGACCGCACCCCGCGCGAGCCCGCTGGGCGTGGGCATCCCGTGACGGGCGATTCTTCGCGCCCGGCCCCGTGATGGTGCACCATCATGCCCGATGCGCGAAGCCGACAGGCGTCCCCGGGTCCTCAGCGTGGTGCTCGCCGGTGGCGAGGGCAAGCGGCTGATGCCGCTGACCCGCGATCGCGCCAAGCCGGCGGTCCCGTTCGGCGGACAGTACCGCCTCATCGACTTCCCGCTCTCGAACCTGGCCAACGGCGGCTACCGCCGCATCGTGGTGCTCACGCAGTACAAGAGCCACTCGCTCGACGTGCACCTGGCCCGTACCTGGCGTCTGTCGGCGTTCCTGGGCAACTACGTGACCTCGGTGCCGGCCCAGATGCGCAAGGGTCCCACGTGGTTCCGCGGCTCGGCCGACGCGCTCTACCAGAACCTCAACCTCATCGACGACGAGCGACCCGAGTACGTGTTCGTGTTCGGGGCCGACCACGTCTATCGCATGGATCCCCGGCAGATGCTCGACCACCACATCGAGTCGGGCGCGGGGCTGACGATTGCGGCCATCCGCATGCCCCGGGATCAGTGCGACCAGTTCGGGGTGATCGAGCGCGGCGAGGGCAGCAAGGTGGCTGCCTTCAAGGAGAAGCCGGCCAGCACCCCGGGCCTGCCCGAGGCGCCCGACATGATGCTCGCCTCCATGGGCAACTACGTGTTCACCACCAGGGTGCTGCTCGAAGCGCTGCATCGCGATGCCTCGGACGAGGGCAGCCGACACGACATCGGCGGCAACCTGATCCCCGCCCTCGTGGAGCAGGGCGAGGCCCATGTCTACGACTTCAACACCAACGAGGTTCCCGGCGAGGCGCCGCCCAAGCACTACTGGCGGGACGTGGGGACCATCGATGCCTACCACGAGGCCAACATGGACCTCGTGGCGCCGTTGCCCGAGTTCGACCTCTACAACGAGCGCTGGCCGATCCACACCATGGTGCGCGCGATGCCGCCGCCCAAGATCGTGGCCATCGGCAAGTACGGGGCGGGACACGTGGCCGACACCATCCTGGCCAACGGGGTGATCTTGAGCGGCGCCACCGTGCATCGCTCGGTGCTGTCCACCGGGGTGCGCGTGGGGGGCGGAGCCACCGTGGAGGACTCGATCCTGCTCGACGACGTCGACGTGGGCGAGGGGGCGATCGTGCGCCGAGCCATCATCGACAAGGGCGTACGAATTCCCGCCAACGCCACCGTGGGCATCGACCACGACGCCGATCGTGCGCGCGGCTTCATCGTGAGCGAGGGCGGGGTGGTGGCGCTGGGCAAGAAGCAGAAGCTCCCCGAGGGTTGAGCCGCTCGTCGGAATAGCGCGCACCCGGTCTGGCGTACGGCCCCCGTGCGGGCCTACGCCACCCTTCAGGCGCCCGACGGGGCGCTCCACGAGCTCGTGCACGGCGACCTCGTGGGTCGGCTGTGGTCGGCCGCCATGCCGCTCGACGACGCGCGCGTCAGCGAGGCGCACGCGATGGTCAGCCTGCGCGAGGGCGAGCTGCGGCTCATCGCGCTGCGCGGCGGTCTGGCGCTGCGCGGGCGGCCGGTCAACGAGGTGGTACTGCGACCCGGAGTGGAGATCGTGCTCGCCCGCGGGCTCTCGATCGAGGTCGTGGGCGTGCACCTGCCGGGCTTCGTGCTCGGGCTCGAGGGGCCCTCGCTGCCCCGGCAGGCCCTGCCTCCGGTGGCCTCGATCGACGCGAGCGCAGGGCTGCGGCTGCAGGCGGGTCATGTCGAGCACGCGGCGGCGTGGGTCTGGAGCACCGGGGCATCGTGGCGCTTGCGCGTGGAAGGCCGACCGCCGCGCTCGCTCGAGCCCGGTGACCAGCTCGAGCTGGCCGGGCACTGGGTGCGCGCGGTGGCGATCCCGCTCGATGCGGCCGGTCAGTCGCCGACCCGCGCCGGAGGAGGCGTCGAAGCGCCGCTACGGCTCCTCGCCAACTTCGACACCGTGCACGTGCACCGAGAGGGCGCGGCCGTGCTGGTGCTGGGGGGCGTGCATGCCCGCATCATCTCCGAGCTGGTTGCGCTGGGTGGGCCCGCCCACTGGACGGTGCTCGCCGGGTTGCTGTGGCCCGACGATGCTCCGGCCAACGGCGTACGCTCGCGCTTCGACGTGACGCTGTCGCGCCTGCGACGCAAGCTCAAGGACGCACGCGTGCGGGCCGACCTGGTGCACACCGACGGCGCCGGACAGGTCGAGCTGCTGCTCTATCCGTACGACGTGGTCGAAGACCGAACCTGACCGTGATCGAGGACGTGCCGCATCCGCGTAGCGGGGCGTCGCTGGGGCTGGTCTCGGAGTCCGGCGATGCCGGGGATCCGGGGGATCCGGTCGACGAGCGCACTTCGTTCGAACTCTCCGAGCCGCTGCGCTACGCCGATGGAGGCCTGCTCGGCCGCGGGGGCATGGGCGAGATCCGCTCGGCCCACGATCGCCGGCTCGGACGCACCGTTGCGATCAAGACTCCGGTGGGGTGCGATCGCTCCGCGGAGCGGCAGCTGGTGGCCGAGGCGACCCTCACCGCGGGTCTGGCCCACCCGGGCATCGTGGCGATCCACGACGCGGGCATCACGGCCGACGGCCGACCCTTCTACACCATGCCGATCGTGCAGGGGCGGTCCCTGGCCGAGGCGCTGGGCGAGCGGCCCCGGCTGACCGAGCGCCTGCGCCTGGTCCGACACTTCCTCGATGCGTGCGAGGCCATCGCCTACGCGCACAGCCAGGGGCTGCTGCACCGCGATCTCAAGCCGGGCAACATCCTGGTGGGTCGCTTCGGCGAGACGCTGGTGGTCGACTGGGGCCTGGCCGGGCCCGCGGGCGTGGCTCCGCCCGGGGTGGTGGGCACGCCGGGCTACATGCCGCCCGAGCAGGCGCGGCGCGAGGTGCTGGAGCCCTCGGCCGATGTGTACGCGCTCGGGGTCACGCTGCGAGAGCTGGTGACCGGAGCTCGTCACGGTCGCCCCGGGCCGGGCGTGCCCTCCGAGCTGTGGGCGATCGTGGTGCGCGCCACCCAGCCCTTGCCCGCCGATCGCTACCCCGACGGTCACGCCCTGGCCGAGGACGTGGAGGCGTGGTTCGAGGGGCGGCGGGTGGCTGCTCATCGCTACGGCGTGCGCGAGCTGGTGATGCGGATCTGGGCGGCGCATCGCGTGCCGCTGGTGATCGCCGTGCTGGCGATCGTGGGCATCGGGGTGGCGATCGGCGTGGGGGTGCGGCGCACGGCGGCCGAGCATGCGCGCGCCCAGCAGTCCGAGCGCGTCGCCCTGGCGGCGCTCGACCGCGCCGAGCACGGCCTCGCGCGGGTCGAGGTCGCGCAGGCCCTGGGGGCCATGGAGCAGGGCATCGGGTCGCACGCCGAGCTGCTCGCGGCCGGGGCGCTGACCCACGGCCCCTCGGTCACGGCGCGCGGCGTGCTGGCGCGCTTCGATCCCACGGTGCGGCCTCGGCTGGTGGGGCGCAGGGACATGCCGCCGTGCGACCGGGTGGTGGTGTCCAGCAGCAGCGATCGGATCGCATGTGCACGCAACGGTGAGATCCGCGTGGCTGGCCCCGGGGCGGCATGGGATGCGGTCGAACCCCTCGCGATCCGCGGCGAGCCGCTGGCATTGCTGGACGATGGCGCCGCGCTGGTCGATGCCGGCAAGGACCTCGCGATGATCGACCCCCGGCGTCCCGGGGGTCGAGAGGTGCTCCGGGTCGAGAGCTCGCACCCCAAGCAGATCCTCGCGAGCGAGCACGGTGGGGTGGCATGGGTGGTCGGTACGGCCGAGCATTGGGTCGACGTCGAGCGGCGGAGGGTCGAGGTCACCGAGCACTGTCGCACTCGGGGGCACGTGGCTCCCGGGGCGATCGGAGCCCGCAGCGACGGCTCGCGCGTGATCGCATGCCACGATGGCGGGATGCTCCTGTGGAGCCCGCGGCACGGGTTTCGCGAGCTCCCGGGCGTGCCCGCCTCGCTGGGGGGACCGCTGCTGCTGGCGCTCTCGAGCCCCCACCAGCGCTTCGTGGCGGTGGCATCCACGGGGGGCCACGCGGTCGTGCTCGACCTCGAGCAGGAGCGGATCGTGCGAGTGCTCGAGACCAACGCCAGCACGCCCCACGACCTCGCGCTCACCGCGACGCGCGTGGCCCTCTCGGATGGTCGCGGCAGCGTGCACGTGTGGGAGCTGGCCAGCGGGGCTCCCGTGGTTGGTCTGGCCGCGCGGGGCGTGCGGGTGCGGTGGCTCGACGGGGGGCACTCGCTGCGGCTGATCGGATCGACGATCGAGGACTGGGAGCTGCCGACGCAGCCGGTCCGCCCGCACGTGCGGTCCACCGGTCAGGGCATCTCGGCGCTCTCGTTGTCACCCGATGGTCGCACCATCCTCACCGCGCACGGCGATGGTCGCGTGCGGCTGGCCGGGGTCGAGCACGGTGAGACCCAGGCCGAGCTGGCCCTGCACTGGAGCGTGGTCAAGGACGTGGAGATCGCCCCCGATGGTCGGCATGCGGTGGCCGTGTGTGCGCAGGACGAGCTGGTGCACCTGCTCGACCTCGACGCGCTCGCTTCGTCCTCCACGCTGGCGGGGAGCCCCGGGCTGCGCGTGGCGTGGCTGCGGGAGCAATCGCTGCGGCTCGCCCCCTACCGGGGGGGCATCGTGGCCTGGCACCACGGGGTGGCCCAGCACAGTCCCGCACCCGACCTGCGGATCCGGGCGATCGACATGGAGAGCGATCCCGATCGGGGCGGGGCCACCGTGCTCGCGGCCGACGGTCGGATCTTGCGACTACCCGCGGGCCCCGACGAGCCCGCTCGGACGATCGTGCAGCGCCCCGATGCGGTGGCGGTGGCGGGCAGCGACCAGCTCGTGGTGGTCGCCAGTCGGTCCGGCCTGGAGGTGATCGACGCCGAAGGACGCTCGCGCCACGCAGCCGTGCCCGAGGGCTCGATCACCGAGCTCGCGCTCGCGCCCCACGGGCGTCACGTCGCAGTGGGCCACCACGACGGCAGCCTCTCGGTGTGGTCCACCGTCACCCTCGAGCCACTTGCGGCGCTGCGAGGGCACAGCAGCCGCGTCTCGGCCCTCGCGTTCGATGGCGCTGGCCAGTGGCTCGTGAGCGGGAGCTGGGACGGCGACGTGCGCCAGTGGTCGATGGTCGCGCTCGAGCGCCCCGCCGCCGAGCTGCTCGCCGAGGCCGAGCACGCGTGGGGGACGACCCTCGACGCGCTGCTGCGGTCCCAGGCCGGCGAGGCAGGGAGCCCGTGAGGGGTCGATGGAGCGGGCCACCACCATGTTCCCGGGCCGCGCCCACGAGGTCCGCATCCGAGGCGGGCGCGAGCGAGGCTCACCCGTGGCTCTCGATGCGCGCGAGCACTCGCAGGTGCTGAACCGCCGCGCGCAGCTGCAGGTCGTCGCCCGCCGCCCGTACCGCCTCGGACTCGTCCACGCGGGGCGGGCTGTCGCGATCGAAGTCCTCGGGCCGAAGGTGCCCCGGGGTCTGGCGCTCCGAGGGCAGCTCGGGTCGACTGTCGCGGTTGGGCATCGCGGCCGTGCCCACCTCGGGGGACACCGCGCCCACGTAGACGTCGGGGGTGATCCCGCTGGCCTGGATCAGCCGATCGGCCGGGGTGTAGTAGAGCGCGGTGGTGATCTTGAGCAGGCTGCCGTCGTCGAGCTCGTAGGGCGCCTGTACCGAGCCCTTGCCGTAGCTGCGCTCGCCCACGATCACCGCGCGGCGGTGGTCCTGCAGCGCGCCGGCGACGATCTCCGAGGCGCTGGCCGAGCCCTTGTTGATGAGCACCGCCAGCGGCAGGTCGCGCTCGGTGCCGGCTCGGGTGGCGCGGCTCTCGTCGAGCACCAGCCCCTGGCGGCCACGGGTGCGCACGATGATGCCCTTGTCGACGAACAGATCGACGATCCGCACCGCCTCGTCGAGCAGGCCGCCGCCGTTGTCGCGTAGGTCGATCACCACGCCCTGCAGCTCGCCCTCGCCCGATCCGGACTTCGACTGGGTGCGCAGGGCGGCGATCCCATCGGCCAGCTCGCGGGCCGAGTCCTCGGTGAAGTCGCGCAGGCGCAGCACGCCGATGCCCTCGCCGAGATAGTCCACCTCGACCGCAGGAGGATCGATGATGGCGCGGGTCAGCTCGATCGTGCGTAGCAGCCCGCGCTCGGGGTCCTCGATCGTCACCGAGATCTTGGTGCCCGGCTTGCCGCGGATCTTCACGATCGCCTGCTCGAGGTCGCCGAAGTCGGCGATGGGCTGGCCCGCGATGCGAACGACGCGGTGCCCCACCTTCACTCCGGCGAGGTCCGACGGACTGCTCGGGATCACGTCGCGGACCTCGAGGAAGCGATCGCCGTCGTCCTTGCGCCCGAGCACCACCACCATGCCCACTCCGCCGAACGTGCCCTCGATGTCCTCGCGCAAGAGCTTGGCCTCGCGCGGGGGCAGGAACTGGGTGTGCGGATCGAGCTGGCTCATCATGCCCTCGAGCGCGGCGTAGATGAGCTGCTGGTCGTCCACAGGGCGCACGTAGTACTGCTCGACCACCGCGAGCGCGCGCGCGAACACGTCGAGCTTCTGGTAGCGCGAGTAGGTCTTGGGCGGGGCGCCGGCCGGGGCGGCCTCGGTCGGCAGGCTGGCACCAATGCCGATGCCCGCGCCGAGCCCGAGGCCCAGGTAGGCGAGCGCGAGGGCCAGGGAGGGCAGGCGAGGACGGAGGCGGGAGCGCATGCGGGCGGCAGTCTAGCAGCCTGGGGTCGGCGCCGTGGTCACCCGACCGCCCCCGTGGTGCGCCAGCGCCCTTGCGCGGCGGAGGGCACTTCTTCGACCGCGTCGTGATCAGCCGGCTCGCCCGCGGCAACCCCCAGATCGTGCGCGCCCCCAGTCCCGATCGCGAGGGTCGGGCTCACGAGCGCTCCACCCTTTCACGTCTCCCAACGAAACGACGGAACACACCATGAAGATCGAACACACGAATGCTCGTAGGACGAGCCGACGCCTGCTGACCTGCGGCCTCGGGCTGGCGATGATCGCGGCCATGACCGCGGGCGCCCCGGAGGTGGAGGCCCGCGGGGTCACTCCACTCGACGGCAAGGCCTGGTGGCACAGCGACGCCGATTGCTTCATCAACAACTGGAGCATGCTCGAGAACCAGTGCAACACGCCCCGCAAGTGGCTTTTCGATGCGCCGATCGACACCAGCGGCAACGTGCACAACAACCTCAGCATCTACGGCCGCGGCACGGGCACGAGCGTGGTCAAGTGCTGGATCGTCAGCACCACCGATACCGGCGTCCTCCACATGAGCGTCTATGGCGAGCGGGGGCAGGCGACCTACGGAGCCCTGGCCCTGAACCAGTATGAGATCTCGATTCCAGCCCACGGCAACCTGCACGTGGACTGCGATCTGCCCGCGTTCACCGGCGGTACGAAGGGCGGGATCTCGGCCTTCCACTACGACCAATGACGCCAGACCAGGCGCTCCTCGATGGACGCACCGCTCGGCCGCGCGAGGCGGCCGAGCGGTGTGCTCCTTGCTGCTCCCCAAGGAATCGATTCCCATGACCACCAAGACGACCACGATCTCCCTGGCGCTACTGGGGCTCACCTGCCTCGGCTCGATCACCTGGCTGGCGCTGCACGGCGACGCGGGCACGCACGGTGCACGGCCGCAGGTCTCGACCGCGGAGACTCGCTCGCAAGCTCGCCCCATGCCTTCGCCCACCCGCTCGTCGGGAATCCGGTCGGCGCCGCTCGATCCACCGCGCTGGGTCGAGCGCCCGCGCCACGACGACGACGCGGAGCCGGCCGAGCCCGTCGAGCCGCCCGAACCACCCGAGCCCGGATCGCACGACGAGGCGGCGGCGATCGAGCGGGTCACCACGCATGTGGCCGACGCCTTCACCAACGAGCCCATCGATGGCCGGTGGGCCTCGGCGGCCGCGGTCGAGATCGAGCGCGTGACGCTCGCGATGCTCCCCGAGGGCTCGGCGATCGAGGAGGTGGCCTGTCGCAACTCGATGTGCCGTCTGACGAGCGTGCTGCGCGACGAGGACGCCTACCGCGAGCTCACCCACGCACTCGCGCGCTCCGAGACCTGTCATGTGTGCCTGTACGTCGAGGACGGCTCGGAGCCCGACGGCCGCCCGCGCATGGTGGTGTACCTCGCCCGCGAGGGCACGGCGCTCCCGCTGCCCGAGGCGTAGCCGACTCGACCGACTCGAGCACGAGTGGCGCGGCCGGTCGGTATGGTCTCCAGTGGCTCTGGCGCCGGACCTCGATGGCTCACCGCATCGAGCTTGCGCTCGGCGCCCGCACGCGCGACCGTGCACCTCGTCCATGCCGCGTTGGTTCAACATCGCCGGTCCTTGCAATGCCGAGCGCCACTACATGCTCCCGGTGATGCGACGCCTGCCCAAGGTACGGCGGCTCATCGACCAAGAGAGCTACTTCGTGCTCCACGCGCCGCGGCAGGTGGGCAAGACCACCGCGCTGTTGACCCTCGCCCACGAGCTCACGTCCGAGGGTCGCTACGTCGCCGTGCTGCTCTCGATGGAGGTGGGAGCGGGATTCCTCGACGACACGGGCGCCGCAGAGCTGGCGATCTTGGACGCCTGGCGAGGCCGGGCCCAATCGCGGCTACCCGGAGATCTCCAGCCTCCCCCATGGCCCGACACCTCGCCTGGCCGCCGCATCGCGAGTGCGCTGCAGGCCTGGGCTCGTGCGGCGCCGCGCCCACTCGTGGTCTTCCTCGACGAGATCGACGCTCTACAGGGCCCGCTCCTCGTCTCGGTCCTTCGCCAGCTCCGCGACGGCTATCCCGATCACCCCCACGACTTCCCCCATGCGCTCGCGCTCGTTGGGCTCCGCGACGTCCGCGACTACAAGCTCGATCCTTCCGATGGATCGTCGCACAGCGCCAGCCCCTTCAACATCAAGGATGCCTCGCTGACGCTCCGCAACTTCACGGCCGACGAGGTCGCCGAGCTCTATGCCCAGCACACCGAGGAGACCGGTCAGGCCTTCTCTCCCGAGGCCGTTGGTCGCGCCTTCGAGCTCACCGACGGACAGCCGTGGCTCGTCAACGCGCTGGCCAAGGAGATCGTGGAAGAGCTCGTGCCCGATCCCTTGCAGACGATCACCGAGCTTCACGTCGATGCGGCCAAGGACGTGCTGATCCGCCGCCAGGATACGCACCTCGACAGCTTGGCCGAGCGCCTCCGCGAGCCGCGGGTCCGCCAGGTGATCGAGCCGATCCTCGCGGGCACGGCGCTCGGTCTCATGCCCGAGGATGATCTGCGCTACGTGCAGGACCTCGGCCTCGTGCGGCACTCCGAGGGGGGCGGCCTGGTGGTCGCCAACCCGATCTACCGCGAGGTGATCCCCAACGCCCTCGCCAGCATCGCGATCGCGTCGCTCCCCCAGATCCGAACCACGTGGCTCGGCCCCGACGGGAAACTCGACGAGGACCGCTTGCTGGCCGCATTCCTCGGGTTCTGGCGACAGCACGCCGAGCCCTTGTTCGGCGCCGCTCCCTACCACGAGGTTGCCCCCCACTTGGTCCTGTTGGCATTCCTCCACCGCGTGGTGAACGGCGGTGGCAGCATCGAGCGCGAGTATGCGATCGGCTCGGGCCGCATGGACCTCTTGGTTCGTCACCATGATCGGACCCTCGCCGTCGAGCTCAAGGTTTGGCGCAAGGGCCGGCCCGATCCGTTGCCCACCGGGCTCGAGCAGCTCGACCGCTACCTCGCCGGTCTTGGGCTGGACCATGGGTGGCTGGTGATCTTCGACCGCCGCTCGGACGTGGCGCTCGCCGAGCGCACGAACGCGGAGACCAGGACGAGCCCCGGGGGGCGCAGAGTGGTCGTCGTACGAGCGTGAGGGTCGCGATCACCCCAGCGGGGTAGGAACTCGCACGCTTGGCATACTCCCGCGCCATGAACCCCGACGTGCCCTTGCCCACCACCACGAGCCTTCGCATGCGTCGGTTCGGTCCGGGTGATCTTCCCGCGATGGTCGCGTACCGCTCGAACCCCGACGTTGCGCGCTACCAGTCGTGGACCGAGGACTGGTCGATGGCCGACGCGGAAGAATTCCTGCGCAACGACCAGGCACACGCGCTCGGCACCCCCGGCACGTGGACGCAGATCGCCCTGGAGGAGCGGGGCAGCGGTGTGCTGGTGGGCGACCTGGCGCTTCACTTCGTCGCCGCCCAGCCCGACACGGTGGAGCTCGGCGTCACGCTCGCGCCCGCCCACCAGGGCCGGGGCCTGGCCACCGAGGCGCTGCGCGCCATGATCGCGTGGCTGTTCGAGCACCACGGCACGCACCGCGTGCTCGCCCAGGCCGACGCCCGCAACGTCGCCGTCCGCGGCCTGCTGCAGCGCGTGGGCATGCGTCAGGAGGCCGAGCTGCGCGAGGCCGACTTCTGGAAGGGCGAGTGGACCACGCTGTGCATCTACGCGGTGCTCGCCCGTGAGTGGTCGGCCGGGGCGACGTAGGCGAGATCCGCGGCCCTCGCCCTACCGCGACTTCCGCGGCCTGCTACCCTCGGGGGGCCCCGTGGACATCCAGCTTCGCATGGTGCAGGCGGCCGTCGAGGCGCAGCTGTTCGGCAAGCCGACCCACCCCGTGTCGGTGGGTCGCTACACCGTGCTCGGCCCGATCGGCTCGGGGGGCATGGGCAGTGTGATGCGGGCCTTCGACCCCGAGCTGCAGCGCGAGGTGGCGCTCAAGCTCCTGCGGGCCGAGCGCATGGGCGACGCGAGTACCCGGGCGCGGCTCGTGCAGGAGGCCCGCGCCATGGCCCGCCTGTCGCACCCCAACGTGGCCATGGTGTTCGAGGTCGGCGAGGCCGACGGGCACCTGTTCGTGGCGATGGAGCTCATCGATGGCCGCGATCTTCGGGCCTGGCTCGACGAGGCGCCGCCGCGGCCCTGGCGAGACGTCCTCGGGCTGTTCGAACAGGCGGGTCGCGGTCTGGCGGCCGCCCATGCCAAGGGGCTCATCCATCGCGACTTCAAGCCCGAGAACGTGGTGGTCGACGCCGAGGGCCGCGCGCGGGTGGTCGACTTCGGGCTCGCGCGCGAGCAGGCCGATGGTGCGGCGACCACCGAGGACGGCTCGGAGCCAGCGCCACCCGTCGCATTGCCCCCGGGGCGGCTCGACACCGCGACCCCCGCCAGCCTCACGGCCACGGGCACGCTGCTGGGTACGCCCGCGTACATGTCGCCCGAGCAGTGGCTCGGCCACGCGGTCGATGCTCGCAGCGATCAGTTCAGCTTCTGCGTGTCGCTTTGGGAGGCGCTCCTGGGCGAGCGCCCGTTCCCCGGTGAGGACGCGAGCTCGCTGATGAAGGCGGTCACCAGCGGACGCGTGGCCGACTCCAAGGCCGGCGCGGTCCCGGGAAGGATCCTCCGAGCGCTGCGGCGCGGCCTGTCCGTCGATCCCGAGCAGCGCTGGCCCGACATGGACGCCCTGCTCGCCGCCCTGCGCCCGCGCGCCCGCGGGAGTGTGCTCGTGGGCGGCGTGGTGGTGGTCGCGCTGGCCGGCACCGTGGCGATGGCGATGCGCGTGGAGGGCTCGCCCGGCGACGAGTGCAGCCACGAAGCCGAGCGCCTGGCCGACGTGTGGGACGAGCCCGCTCGCGAGGCCTCGGGCCGGGGTGTGCACGCGACCGCGCTGCCCTACGCCGACGACGTGTGGAACGCCCTCGCGCCACGACTCGATGCCTATGCCGACGAGTGGGTCGAAGCCGCTCAACAAAGCTGCATCGGTGCGCTGGTCTCGACCGAAGCGGCGACGGCCCGTCGCGCTCGCCAGCAGCGCTGTCTCGAGGACGCTCGCACCGCGCTCGACCTGCTCGCCGACGGACTGGTCACGGCCGACGAGGCCACCGTGGTCGATGCCGCCCATGCCGCCACGCGCCTGCCCGATCTCGGCGCGTGCGCCGACGATCGCCGCCTGATGGCGTGGCCCACCGATGATTCCCCCGAGCGCGAGGCGGCGGTGACCCGAGCTCGCCGGGCGCTCGCCCGGGCCCGGCGGTCGCTGGCGGTGCTCGACACCTCCGAGGGCAATGATCACTACGACGCCGAGCTCGCGGCGGGTCGAGACGCGGCCACCGAGGCCCAGCAAGCCGCGAGGGAGGCCGGCCATCGCTCGCTGGAGGCCGAGGCCGCGCTTGCGCAGGGGCGGCTGCTGCTCAAGGCAGGGGAGAAGCCCGCCGCCGAGCAGGCGCTGCTGGTGGCGATGGAGGGTGCCGAGTCGTCGGGCGACGAGCTGACCCGATTGCGCGCACGCATCTACCAGGTCTACGTGCTGGGCACCGATCGCGATCGCACCGATCAGGCCATTCGCCTGGGCGAGCAGTCGCTGGCCCAGCTCGACGGCCTGGGCCCGCGGCCGCTGCTGCGCGCGCGCCTGCTGGGCAACATGGCCACCGCGGTCGCCCGCGCCCGCCGGCCCGACCACGAGCGCGCGCTGGCCCTGCACCACGAGGCCATCACCCTGCTCGAGCAGGAGCTGGGCGAGCACCATCCCCACCTCATCACCGCGCGCCTCAACCTCGGCCGCGCGCTGTCCTATGCGCGCCGCTACGAGGACTCCGAGGCCCAGCTGCGCCTCGCCCTCGCGCGCGCCCAGGAGGTATGGGGCGACGATCATCCGCACACCGCACGGATCTTGGGAACGCTGGGGCTCACCCTCGGCTCGCTCGGGCGCTACGACGAGGCCGAGCAGGCCCTGCGCCGCTCGCTGGAGGCCCGCGAGCGCATCCTGGGCCCCGAGCACCAGGAGGTGGCCAGCGCGCTCTACAACCTCGGCACCGTTCTGCGGCGTGCCGATCGCCACGACGAGGCGGTGGTGGTGCTGCGCCGCGGCCTGGCCATTCGGCGGCGCCGGGCCGATCCCGACGAGGACGGTCTGATGCCGTGGCTCTACGCGCTCGGAGACTCGGAGATCACCCGGGGCAACGCCGCGGCCGGCCGCGAGGTGCTCACCGAGGCCCTCGCCCTGGCCGAGTCCGATGGGGCCTCGCCGTTCGACTTTGCCCGCGTGCGCTTCGGGCTCGCACAGGCCACCGCGGCCGAGGATCCCACCGCCGCTCGCGTGATGGCCCGGGCCGCCCGCGACTCGTTCGAGAGCCACGGACACACCGAGCGCGCGGCTCGGGTCGACGCGTTCCTGAAGCGCCTGGAGAGCGGACGCGAGGCGGAGGATCTCGTACGCGAAAGTCCCGCCCCGAGCTTCCCGCCCTCGCCGTGAGGCCACGGCGATCGAGGTCCGGTCGCAGGTCGGGAACCTTCTGGCCCCCGCAGTGTCGTGCGGCGGTCATGCCTTCCCGCCCGGATCCCCGCAGGTTCGTCGCCGCCCTCTCGCTGCTCGCCGCGCTCGTGCCGAGCACCGCGGCTGCCGACGAGGTCTGGGGGACCCGCTCGGAGAAGCTGGTCGAGCGCTCGCACGAGATCCACCTGGTGCTCGACCACGGCGTGGCCACCCTCCGTGCCCGTCGTACCGTGTTCAACGGGGGTGAGCGTCATGATCAGGCCGTGATGTTCCTCGACCTGCCGTCCGGCGCGGTGGCCACCGGCCTGCGTACCAAGGGCACCCTGCGGGGCCGCCCGCACTGGTTTCAGGGCGAGCTGCTCGAGGCAGAGCTGGCGGCGGCGCGCTACCAGGAGCTCACCGGCATCGGCGGCTACTACCCCAAGGACCCCGCGCTGTTGTCGTGGCGCGACCAGTCGCTCTTGGCCTTGCAGGTGTTCCCGGTGGCCCCCGGCACCGACAAGACCGTGGAGTACACCCTGCAGATCCCCACCGAGTACGACGACGGCCGCGATCACCTCGAGCTGCCCGCCATGGGCACCGAGGCCCATCCCGCGCGCGTCGTGCTGCAGACCGTCGACCCCCGCGATCAGCTGTTCGTCGACGGCGATCCCGTCGCGCGCGGCTACCCGCTGATCCTCGACGACGACCGCGAGCTCGCGCTGGCCCGCCATCGGGCCCCCCGCATCGACGCCACCCTCGCCGCCGTGCCGTTCGGGGCCGAGGGCGTGCTGCTGCACTACGACGTCGCGCTCGCGCCCACGCTCTCGACGATCCCCAGAAACGCCCGCGTGGTGGTGCTGATCGATGGCTCGTTCTCCATGGGCGAGGTCGAGCGCCAGGTGGCCATCGCGGCCGCGCGCAGTTACCTCGAGCACTTCACCGGCTCCAAGCTGGGCGCCCAGGCCGAGGTCGTGACCTTCGATCGCAAGGTCTCGGCGCGCCATGATGGCCTCGTGCCCGTGCGCGAGGCCATCGCCGATCTCGATCACCTGCAGCTGCCCGGCGCCAACGGCAGCGCCGTCGACGATGCGCTGGCCCGCGCCCATGCGCTGCTCGAGGACGCCCCCGAGGGCCCGCGCCGGGTGCTGCTGCTCACCGACGCCCGCACCCGCGACGCGCTCCAGCCCGAGCGCCTGCGCACGCTCGCCGAGCGGACCGGCGCCATCGTGCACGTGGGCACCGTCGAGGCCGGCGAGGCCTCGCTGCAGCGTCTCGACGACCACGAGTGGGCCTCCGTCGCCACCGTCACGGGTGGCGTGACCTGGGCGCTCGCCCTCGATCCCGAGGGCCCACGCGACGAGCCGCACGCGGTGCTCGAGGAGCTCGCCCGTCCCGTGCGCATCGATCACTTGCAGGTCGCGGTCGCCCCGCTGTCCGATCCTCGGACCGACATCCCCGAGACCCTCGACGAGGGGCAGGGACTCGCGGTCTTCACAATCGTGACCGACTCGGTCGACCACCTGCGCATCGAGGGCCAGCTCTGGAGCACCCCCGTGAAGCAGACCGTGTTCCCCGATGCGGCACAGGGCCGCCGCTGGGCCGCGTTGCTGTTCGGCGACGATCTGCTCTACGAGCTCGACGAGGAGCAGATGATGCCGCTGGCCCTCCACGGCGGCGTGGTCTCGCCGGTCACCAGCTACCTCGCGATCGAGCCCGGCGTGCGCCCCTCCACCGAGGGCCTCGACGAGAGCGAGGGTCTCGGCCTCATCGGCAGGGGCGGTGGTGGTGGATCGGGGAGCATCGGCCTCGGCAGCACGGGCATGATCGGCTTCGGCGGCCGGGACATGCGGCAGGAGATCCTCGAGCGCCGCGTGCGAGAGGCCCTCGACGCGTGCGGCGGGCAGATGCGTGCGATCCGGCTGACCCTCGAGACCACCCTCGACGAGATCGTGCAGGTCGAGCCGCCGACGATCGGCGGGGCCAAGGACGCGGTGCTCGAGCAGTGCCTGGTCGATGGCGTGTGGGAGACCCCGCTGCCGCCGATCTTCAACGACGAGTGGAAGCGCTGGGCGGTGGATCTGCAGGGGTGAACGCCACGGCGGGATCCACTGTGCTCATTCCGAGCTGCTCCGCCAGCGCCGGCAGGACCTGCTCGACCCGATCGTCCACGCGCAGCTCGATCAACGGATCACCCCGCGTGGGCCCGAGGTTGATCACCGCCACCGGCATCCCGACTTGCGCCGCCTTGCGCACGAATCGATAGCCGGAGAACACGGTGAGCGACGAGCCCACCACCAGGAGCACCTCGCCCTCGGCGAAGAGCGACCACGCCGTGGCCGTGACGTCGGGCGGCACGTTCTCGCCGAAGAACACCACCTTGGGCTTGAGCACGCCGCCACAGCGGTCGCAGCCGGCAACCCGAAAGCCGGCGATCCGGTCGGCGGGCAGCTCGGCATCACCATCGGGCGCCTGCTCGGCGAGCTCGGCGAGCGTCGCCCGATCCCAGTCGGGGTTGAGCGCGAGCAGCCGGGCCTGCAGTGCATCGCGGGGCTCCACCGCCTTGCACGACAGGCAGGTCACCTCGTGCAGCGCCCCGTGCAGCTCCACCACCCGCTCGCTGCCCGCGGCGTGGTGCAGGCGGTCCACGTTCTGCGTGATGAGCCCGCGCACCACCCCGGCGCGCTCGAGCGTGGCCAGGGCCACGTGCGCGGGGTTGGGCCGTGCGGCGCGAAATCGCGTCCAGCCCACCATCGCGCGTGCCCAGTAGCGCTGCCGCCCCGCGTCGTCGCCCACGAAGGTCTGGTACTGGATCGGGTTGCGCGCGCGCTCTCGCGTGTGGGGACCGCGATAGTCGGGGATGCCCGAGGCCGTGCTGCAACCCGCGCCCACCAACGCCACGACCCGCCGTCCGCGCAGCAGCGCGACCAGGGCCCGCACCGCCTCCTCGCCGCGCAGGGCCGGGGCAGCCGGAGCGCCCGCGGTGGTGCCTCGTGCGTCCACGAGCCCAAGAGTAGCCCCACGCAGCGGCCCCGCAGGCCTCGATCCCGACCCCGGGTGTGGCGACCTGCAACGTCGCAGCGTGCAACGCCGCAACGCCCCACCCGGGGTCTCCGATCGCAACCCCCCGAGATCTCCTGGCTTTATCCAGGTGACAGGCTGGCCCGCGAATTGGACGATGGGGGCCGCCAAGGGGGACCGACGACGTGAGCAGACCAAGCCCAACCCGATCGTTCGTGACCAGCATCGGCATGACGCTGGCGCTGGCCCTGTCGACGACGGCCTGTCGCGACGACGCGCTGCCCGGGTCCGACGAGGGCACCGGCTCGGAGGGGGGCGATGCCACGGCGGCGGTCGATGAGACCGCCGACTCGGGCGAGCCCGCCGACGACACCAGCGACATGGGCCCGGAGCCCGTGTATCTCCAGCCCACCGAGCACCTCACGCGGATCTCCATGGCCATCCGCGGCGTGCGACCCAGCGTGCAAGAGCTCGCCGCGGTGCAAGACGATCCCGATGCGCTCCCCGGCATCGTCGACGGCTACCTCGACGACCCGCGCTTCGGCGCGATCGTTCGCGACCTGCACAACGACGCCCTGCTCACGCTGATCGACTTCCTGGTGTTCCCCGCCGGCTTCCTCCCCAAGGGCCCCGTGGCCGACGTGGACGTCTACCGGCTCAATCGCTCGATCTCCGAGGCCCCGCTGCGCCTGGTGGAGCACGTGGTGATGAGCGATCTGCCCTACACCGAGATCGTCACCGCCGACTACACCGTGGCCGACGGCGTGGTGTCCGAGGTCTGGGGCATCCCCTACGACGGCGACGGCGAGTCCTGGGAGCTGTCGCAGTGGCAAGACGAGCGCGACCACGCGGGGATCCTCTCCGATCCGTGGCTGTTCCAGCGCTTCCAGAGCACCGTGAGCAACGCCAACCGCGGCCGCGCCAACGCGATCTCCCGCGCGCTGCTCTGCTACGACTTCCTGTCGCGCGACATCGAGGTCGATGCCAGCGTGAACCTGGCCGATCCCGAGTCGGTGGCCGATGCGGTGGTGGAGAACCCGGCCTGCGCCAGCTGCCACCAGGGCCTCGATACGCTCGCGGGCTTCCTCAAGGACTGGTCGCCGGTCTACGTGCCCTCCGACGTCACCTACCCGCACGACCCCTACGAGCCCGACGTGTTCGTGAACATCGGCGCCACCGTGCGCGATGCCAACTACTTCGGCCAGGCGGGCAACGGCCTGGCCGACCTCGGCCACTTCATCGCCGAGGACCCGCGGTTCTCGCTGTGCGCCGCCAAGCGCTTCTACTCCTACCTCCACCAGATCAACCTCGAGGACGTGCCGCTGCAGACCGCGGCCCACTTCCAGAGCGAGCTGGTCGACAGCGGGATGAGCGCCAAGGCGCTCGTCCGGGCCATCGTGCTCGACGACGAGTTCCGCGTGTCGCATGCCGACCCGGACGACGAGGGCATGCACGATCCCGTGGGCGTCAAGAAGGCCCGCCCGGTCCAGCTCTCGCTGCTGTTCGACGACCTCACCGGGTTTGGGTGGCGCACGGATCTGAGCGAGTTCGATCTGGCGCCCATCGACCTGCTCGCCGACTCGTTCCTCGGCTACGGCGTGCTGCTCGGGGGCATCGACGCGCTGTTCGTCACCCAGCCGTCGCACACCTACAGCGCCACCGCCAGCCTCGTGCTGCGCAACCTCGCCCGCGAGGCCGCCAACCACGTGGTCGACCAGGACTTCGCCAACCCCAACCTCGGCAGCCGCCACCTGCTGACCGAGGTCACCGACACCGACACCGACGAGGCCGTGATCCGCGAGCAGCTCGCCCAGCTGCACCTGCGGATCCTCGCCCGCGCCCTGCCCACCGACGACCCCGAGATCGACCGCGGCTACGATCTATTCGCGGCCGCGCTCGACCACTCGGGCAGCGTGCCGCGGGCCTGGAAGGTCACCCTCACCGCCCTGCTCCAGGACGTGGAGATCGCCTACTACTGACGCACCCCCGTGGGCTGGCGCCACCGAAGAGGAGACGAACCAATGTCGATCATCACTCGCAGGGGAATGTTGCTGGGAGCAGCCGCCATGCTGGGAGCGGGCACGCTCGTGAACCGTCGCCAGGCTCGCGCCGGGACCGATCGCCCGCCGCGGCGGCTCATCATCGTGATGGCCGAGGGGGGCTGGGATCCCACCGCCGTGCTCGACCCCAAGCCGGGTCTCACCACCATCGATGCGCTGCCGGGCGACGTGCAGGAGTTCGCTGGCCTGCCGGTCTACGTGGACGGCACGCGGCCGGCCGTGACCAGCTTCTTCCAGGCCCACGCCGCGCTGTGCACGGTGGTCAACGGAATCCAGGTGCAGTCGCTGAACCACCCCGACTGCGCCAAGCGCATGCTCACCGGCACGCCCTCGGACACCAACGCCGACATGGGCGCGATGACGGCCCATGCGCTCGAGGCAGAGCTCGCGGCGCCCTACCTCGTGCTCGGCCGCAACTCGTTCTCGGGGCCCTACGCCTCGATCTCCGCGCGGGCCGGCACCGCCAACCAGCTCGGCACCCTGCTCGCGCCCGAGCGTGCCTACCCGGTGGGCAGCCCCGCCGACTTCACCCCGCGGCTGCCGCTCGACGCCACCGAGGAGGACCTCATCCGCGCCCACGTGCTCGGTCGCGCCGAGGATCGGCTGGCGGCGCGGGGGCAGATCGGCGAGAACCAACGCCGCCTGCAGGACTTCGTCGATGCGATCGATCGCGCCGACGTGCTGGCCGCCACCGCCGACTTCGGCGACTTCGGCTTCACCGGCGATCTGTCGTTCCAGGCCCAGCTCGCCGTGGACGCGCTCGAGCAGGGGCTCTCGTTCGCCGCGCAGATCGAGCTGGGCAGCTTCGACACCCACGAGAACAACCTCGGCCAGATCCCGCTGCAAGATGCGTTCTACGCCGGTTTGCAGGCGCTTGTCGACGACCTCGCCGCGCGGCCCGGCATGCAGGCCGGCCAGAGCATGATCGACGACACCGTGGTGCTGGTGGTGTCCGAGATGGGGCGCACCCCCAAGCTCAACTCGACCGGCGGCAAGGATCACTGGCCGGTGACCTCCGCCATGCTGATCGGCGGCGGCCTGCCCGGCGGGCGCGTGCTCGGCGGTACCGACGAGCTGCTCTACGGGCGTACCGTGGATCTGGCCACGGGCGAGCCCGACGACGGGGGCGTGCAGATCCAGTACGGCAATTTTGCGGCGGGCTTGCTGCAAGCGGTGGGCGTGGACGCGGCGACATATCTCCCTGGCGAGGAGCCGTTCCATGCGCTCTGTGGATAGGACCAGCCATGCCCCCCGCAGCCCACGAGCTGCGAGCACGCATCCGGGTGCCCCCCAAGGGGGGGCTGGCCATGCCCCCCGCAGCCCACGAGCTGCGAGCGCGCATCCGGGTGCCCCCCAAGGGGGGGCTGGCCATGCCCCCCGCAGCCCACAAGCTGCGAGCCTTGGCGCGATGCTGGCGGCGATCCTGGGCCTCTCGCCGGGCTGTCGCGACGACGGGCAGGACGATGGTGCCTCGGGCGAGGACACGGCGAGCACGAGCGAGGGCGAGGCCACCGGTAGCGGCGGCACGGGCGACGGCACCGCCGACGAGACCGGCTCGGGCGATGCCGCCGACACCGAGGACCTGGGCCCGTGGACCAGCCTCGACGAGCGCCCCTGCCCCGACGACAGCTTCCTGACCTACGAGAACTTCGGCGGACCGTTCATCCTGAGCTATTGCACCACCTGTCACGCCTCACGGCTGCCCGCCGACATGCGCCAGGGCTCGCCGATCGAGGTCGACTTCGACGACATCGACGACATCCGCGCCTTCGACGACCGCATCTGGATCCGCGCCGCCGACCAGAACTTCACCATGCCCCCGGTGGGCCCGCCCCCCGAGGACGAGCGGGCGCTGCTCGGCGAGTGGCTGGCCTGCGGTGCGCCCACCGAGGCCGACCTGGGGCTGTGACCGGGTCCACCAACGGCCTCGTGCGGGCACCAGCGGCAAAACGTGTGAGGCAACGGAGGTCGGTACCCGCGCCCGCGCCCGCACGGGGTCCCAAAGGGTGATATGGCGTGCGGCTCGCGGGGTCGATCGACGGTCTCGCCCACGGCAGCCGAGGCCTCATGAGCACGCTCGATCCCTTCGCCGGTGTTCCCGGCCCCCTTCGCATCGCCCTCGAGCGTCGCGGCTTCACCTCGCTCACCGCCGTTCAGCAGGCGGTGCTCGACGGCGACGCCGAAGGCCACGACCTGCGGATCTCCTCGCAGACCGGCTCGGGCAAGACCGTGGCCCTGGGCCTGGCGCTCGCGCGGTGCCTGCTGGCCGAGCGCGAGCAGGCCGACGCCCCCCGCCCGCGTGGGCCGGTGGCACTGGTCATCACCCCCACCCGCGAGCTGGCCGTGCAGGTGCGCGACGAGCTGCGGTGGCTGCTGGCCGAGCTTCCCGGCCTGCGCGTCGAGGTGGTGACCGGAGGTACCGACCTCGGCGGCGAGCGGCGGATGCTGCGGCGCCCGCCCACGATCCTCGTGGCCACTCCCGGGCGCCTGCTCGATCACGTCCGCAGCGAGGTGCTCGATTGCTCTGCGGTGGGGCACGTGGTGCTCGACGAGGCCGACCGCATGCTGGAGATGGGCTTTCGCGAGGAGCTCGAGGCCATCATCGACGCGCTCCCGGCCGAGCGTCGCAGTCACCTGGTGTCGGCCACGTTCTCGGGAGTGGTGCGTCACATCGCCGATCGCTTCCAGGGGCGCACGCTCCACGTGCAGGGCACGGTGCTGGGCGAGGCCAACGAGGACATCGCCCACATCGGCCAAGTGGTCGCGCCCGGCCAGGGCTACGGCGCCCTGGTCAACGCGCTGCTGCTGGCCCAGGGGGAGCGCGTGCTGGTGTTCGTGGATCGCCGCAGCGATGCCTCCGACCTGGCCGAGCAGCTCGCCGGCGACGGGTTCGCGGCGCTGCCGTTCAGCGGCGACCTCAGCCAGGCCCAGCGCACTCGCACCCTGCATGCGTTTCGTACCGCCACCATCCAGGTGCTGGTCTCCACCGACGTGGCCGCGCGCGGCATCGACGTCCCGGAGATCTCGATGGTCGTGCACATGACCCCGCCGCAGGATCCCGATGGCTACACCCATCGCAGCGGCCGGACCGGACGTGCGGGTCGACGGGGACGCAGTCTCTTGCTGGTCCCGCCCCGCGCCCGCGGCTACGTCGAGCGGCTCCTGGCCGCCGCGCGCGTGCAGGTCGACTGGCAGCCGGTTCCCACCCCCGCCAAGGTGCGCAAGGCGATCACCAAGCGCACGCGCAAGCAGCTCCATGCGCGGCTCGACGCCGAGGTGGGCCCGACCGACAAGACCCTGCAGTACGCCACCCAGCTGCTCGAGGGCCGCGACCCCGCAACGGTGGTCGCGGCGCTGCTCGAGCTGGCCGAGCCCAAGCTGCCCCGAGAGCCCGCGGAGGTCGAGGTGATCGCAGCCGCCCCCGAGCGACGCGAATGCGACGAGCGGGGGCCCCGCGACGACGGGCGCCGGTTTCGAGGCCGCGGGGGGCGCCTCCACACACGAGGGCCGCGAGGACCGGCCACCCATCGTCGGGGCGCTCGACGAGCATCGGCAGGCCATCCAGGCGAGTGAGGGGCGAGCCGGCGGGGACACCAGCGCGAGCTCGCGTTGGCGAGGCGGGCCCGGAAGTCATCCCGTGGGCTGGTGCGCCGCCAGCCACTCCTCGATGTGCGCGAGCTCGCGGGAAAAGCCCTTCCCCCCCTCGCGGAAGCCGTCGCGGGCGAAGCGGGCCTCCTTCAGCGCGCGCTCGAGATCGCCGCCCGTGGCCACCAACGCCTTGGCCAGGAACATGTGGGCCTGATACTCGCCGTTCTGCACGCCGGGCAGCGCATCGAGGATGACCACCGCCCGCTCGAACAGCGTCAGCGCTCGGGCCGGATCCCCGCGCTCGAGCATCAAGGTGGCGAGCTGGATCAGGCTCACCGCCACCCGCGGATGCTCGGGGCCGAGCGCCTTCTCCTTGATCGCCAGCGCGCGCTCGTACAGTGCTCCCGCCTCGTCCAGTGCGCCAGCGGCCTTGCGAATGTTGGCCAGGTTCGACAGGGCGCTCGCCACATCGGGATGATCGGGCCCCAGGGCATGCTCCCAGATCGCCAGCGCCCGCTCGTACAGCGGGCCGGCCTTCTCGTGGTCGCCCATGGCCTCGTGCGCGACGGCCACGTTGTTCAGGGTGCTGGCGAGATCGGGGTGCATGGGCCCCAGTGCGCGCTCGCGGATCGCCAGTGCGCGTTCGAACAGCGTCAGCGCTTCCGCGTGGGCTCCCCTGGCCTTGGCGGTGACGCCGAGGTTGCCGAGGTACTTCGCGACCTTGGGGTGCTCGGCTCCCAGCGCACGCGTGGTGATGTCGAGCCCGCGTCGATACAGGGACTCGGCCTCGTCGTGGTCGCCCACCTCGCGATGCACGTCGGCGAGGTTGCCCAAGGTGTTGGCGACGTCGGGATGATCGGGTCCCAGCTCCTTGGTCCGAATGGTCAGCACACGCTGGTAGAGCTTCAGCGCGTCGTCGAAGGCGCCCATCATCTCGTGCACGATCGCCAGCTGCTCCAGGCTCGCCGCCGCCAGGTAGTGCTCTTGGCCCAGCTCGCGCTCGCGGATCGCCAGCGCGCGCTCGAGGAGCTCGCGGGCATCGTCATACGTGCCCCCGACCCGCAGCACGGCCCCGAGCGCGTGCAGGCGCTGCGCTTCCAGGAGCCCTCGCCGGTCCCCCGCATGCTCGAGCGCCACGCTGGCGTGCTGCGCCCATCGGCGGCCTTCGGCCGGACGTGCCTGCAACGCACCCACGATCGTGATCGCGGAGATGGCCGCGGCTGCGGCCTCCGACCACGCACCCACCCGGGCTGCCTCGAAGTACGCCTCGGCCATCATCGACTCGGCCTCGTCGTAGCGTCCCATCCTTTGCAGGAGATCGGCCTCCTGCGCGCGCGCAGCGGCCCACAGCGGCGGCCATCCCAGCGCCTCGGCTTCGCTGCGAGTCTGCTGGGCCACGACCTGCGCTTGGTCCCAGTCACCGTCCAGATCGAGCGAGGTGGAGCGAGCGAGCGCCTCGCGGATCGGCCGCGCGGCCTCGCGCCCCTCCGTCGGCGGCATCGGCTGTCGCAGCAGCCACTCCTCGTCGAGGCACGCGTCCGCATCGCCGAGGCTGCTCACGGCTTGGACCGCTCGCTGCACCGCGGTTGCATCCGCCCGAGCGAGCCGGTTCACCAGCGACTCGAGCTCGATCCTCTCCTGCTCGAGGCACCACTGCGAGCGGTCGAAGGCGTCCTCGCCCCACGTCTTGCGAACCTCGAGCGCGAGGCAGGCCTCGCTGCGCGCGTGCTTCCACTCCTGCGCTCGCTCGTCGAGCCACGGCGTCACCTTCTCCGCCGTCGCCTCTGCGTAGCTCACTCCCGTAGCCACCAGCGCCTCACGCAGCTGCTCACGCGTGGTGGCGTTCCAGGTCTCGTCGATGACGGCTCCCTGCGCCTCGCAAGCCGCGATCTGCTGCGCCTCCGACCACCGCTGTTCCACGACGAACCCCGCAATCGCAGCGGCGATCCCCAGCCCCGCCACGGCCATCGTCCGCCGTCGCGAGCGCACGCGGCCGCGCTCGAGCTCGGCCACCAGGATCGCCATCGTCGGCCACCGCTGCGAGGGCCTGGTCGCCAGCCCCCGCTCGACGATCCGCCGCAGCCACCTGGGTACGCGGCGGCGGCCAGGCGGCGCGCGGCGCTGGCCCGACAGCACGGCCGCCGCCAGCTCGACCGGGGTGGAACCATCATATGGCCGCTCACCGTGCATGAGCTCCCACGCCATCACGCTCCAGCCGAACTGATCCGTGGCGGCCTCCGCCTCGCGTCCTTCCCACTGCTCCGGGGCCATGTAGGCCGGCGTGCCCTGGATCGCGCCCGCTCGGGTCAGCCGCAGCGACAGCGCGCTGTTGGGCTGCAGCGACAGCGCCGGCTCGGGGGGATCGACGTACCCGTCCTCGGTGACCTCGAGGTCCGGAGCCTCGCTCGCTTCGCTGCCCCCGCGCCCGTGCGCGAGCCCGAAGTCCATCACCCGCACCCGACCATCCACACCGATCATCACGTTGTCGGGCTTGAGATCGCGATGGACCAGGCCCGCGGCGTGAGCGGCCGCGACCCCGCGTGCCGCATCGGTCAGCACGCGCAGCAGCTCCGGCCACTTGGGCTCCCGCTCCCGTGCCCATGCGCCGAGCGTTCGACCCTCGACGAATTCCATCGCGATCCACACCAGCTCGCCGTGGGTGCCCACGTCGTGGATCGCCACCACGTTCGGATGGCTGAGCTTGGCCAGCGCCTGTGCCTCTCGGAGCAGCCGTCGCGATCCCTCCGTCGCCCCGCGCCCTTCGTTGGCCTCGATCAGCTTGATCGCCACGCGCCGGTCGAGCTCCGGATCGTAGGCCGCGTGCACCACTCCCATGCCGCCCGCGCCGATCCGATCGAGCAGCAGGTAGCGACCCAGGGTGGTGCCACGCACTGGCGCCGCGTCAGCACGCGAGCGCGGGCTCAGCGGGCGCGTATCCTCGCCCGCCGAGCTCGTCGCCACCATGGTGCTGTCGGGATCCACGACGGCATCGTACCGCCGCCAGCGCCATCATGGAGCCTCAGGCGGCTTGCTGCTCCAGCGCGGCCATTTCGGCCGCATAGCCGAGCAGGCCGGGACCCCAGCCGCCGAGGATGTACGTGCGCCGATAGTGCTCGGGCATCAGCGCGTCCTGGTAGCCGGCCACCTGCACCAAGAACACCCGCACGTCCGGGTTGACCTCGGCGCGGTACTTGGCCACGAGCTTGGGCACGTCGATGTACTGCTCGCGGCCCTCCCAGGCGTACGCGCGGTAGGCCTTGGGGGTGGTGCCGTACAGGCCCCCGTGGCCGGCCTGCATGTCCGAGAACACGAACACCTGATCCCAGTGCTCGCGCTGGCGGATCGCCCGATCCCAGAACAGCCAGATGCCGTTCTCGGTGCCCAGGCCGATGTCCTTGGCCGCGTGCTCGGCCGCGTCGAGCCGGTCGAAGACCGAGCTGCGCTTGCGGATCGACATCGTCTTCAGCCGATCGCCGAACACGCCCACGTGTCCCTCGTCGGACCGCATCGCCGCGAGCACGGCGGTGAGGTTGGCGATGGTCGAGACCTTCATGGTGCCCATGGCCGACGTGGTGGTGCCCTGCGCCGAGCCGCTGCTGTCACACAGCGCCATGGTGCGGCCGCCGAACCAGGGCAGGTTGTCCAGCGAGGTCATCAGGCAGTCCTCCACCGCGTCCTTCAGGGCCGCCGGAGCATCCGAGCCGAGCGCCTGGTAGGCGCTGTAGTAGCGGAACGGCAGCTGCTTGCCCGTGCGGGCGCCGGCCATCAGCGCGCTCGCCACCTGCTGCGCGGGGATGCCCGCCTGCATCAGGTTCCGCAGGTTGCGGAGCAGCGCCATGTGGCCCATCACCGGCAGCGCACGGGTCCATGCCTCGTGGGTGCTGCCGTGAGTCGAGACGATCGACTCCCACGTGCGCTCGTCGTTGGTCAGCGTGCCCTTGGCCAGCTCGTCCACCGCCATGCTCTTGGGGTGCACGAGGTTGACCACGTCCACCGTCCTCTCCGTGCGCGTCTGCATGCGGTACTTGGCCAGCGCATGCGCGGGAAAGCGCTGCAGCGCGTCGCGCCACGCCTTCTTGAGCGCGTTGGGGATCGGCTTGCCGAAGCGATGGAGCTGGTAGGCCAGGCCCACCGCGGGCTCGTCGGCGCGGGCGATGATGCGGGGCCCGAAGCGCCGCACCAGGCCCGTGCCCTTGACCGCCGCGTGGTTGGCGGCGCGGACCAGGATCACCTGGGGAGTCGTGCGGATGAACGCCTCGTGACGCAGGCGGACGGCCTCGGCCAGGGTGGCCTCGGCATCGTGGCCCAGCGCCTCGTCGACGGTGCGCTCGATCAGCTCCGCGGGCGACAGGCCCCGCCAGTCCTGGGGATCGACGGCCCCCAGCATCTCGCGCAGGCGCGTCACGTCGGCATCCGTCAACGCGAACGCGGGCGCACGCCGACGAGCCCGACGGTCGGCACCATCGCGGTGGTAGTACATGGGCTCGCCGAAGAAGCACGACGCCGCGGCCATGCGCAGGCGCAGCAGGGGATCGGTGATCGCGTAGGACGTGCCGTTCATCCAGTTGCGGTGGCAGTCGAGGTTGGCCTTGGCACGGTCGTCGTGCTCGAGTCGCTTGCTTCGGTGGAAGAGAGCCATGATTGCACTGTCCCCTTGCCCGCGGGTGCGGGAGCGATGGGAAGAAGGAGGAGCCTTCACCGCTGTCGTCGCAAGACATCCCGGATGCTGGGCCGTGATTGCGAACGAGAGACCCGTTTCGCTCCCAGACATCGTGCGAAGACAGAGGTGAAGGCCGTAGAGCTCGGCTCGAGGAGAACGATGGTCGCGGTGTGTTTCAACCCAAATGAAGTAACCGCGGACCTCACTGCCTCGATGGAGCTCGGACTCGGGAGCAGGAGTCGAACCTGCAACCTCACCAATCAATGGTTCGAAGGAACCCCGTCTCTCACTGCCCCTTCACGGGAGGAACCGAAGCGGGGGATGATCTTCTTTGGCGTGCTCTACCGTTGAGCTATCCCGAATGCTCCCCGAGAAAAGCACGAGGCGTGCCACGGAAGCACGAAGGAGCCCGTGGCCGCGGGTTCCTCGTTTGGTTTCGAGAGGTTGAAGCGATCGATGCCGCCCGCGGCCCGGGATCACGAGCGACGCATGCTATCCATGTGGCTCTTGATATATCTCGAAGTATAGGGAACGAGGCGGAACTTCCGTGAACCACCGTTCCTCATGAAACCGATCTTTCTTACACCAATTCGTGGTATCTCTCACCTGGTGCGAGGACGGCGATTGGTGCTCGTGGCCACGGCGATCGTGGTTGGGACGAGCCTGGGCTGCGGTCCGGCAATCGATCTCGGGAACGATGCGAGTGGCTCGAGCGCGGACGGCTCGACGGGTCCGGCCACGATCTCGTCCGGGACCACGGCCGAGCCCCCACCCGGGACCACGGCCGAGCCCCCGCCGGGCACCACGGCCGAGCGGCCCGACACGACCACCGGGGCCGACTCCGGCGGTGCGCTCTTCCTCGACGGAGGCCTCGACTTCGGGGGTCCGCCGAGCTGCGACCCGTTCGAGCAGGACTGCGGGGAGGGCGAGAAGTGCGTGCCGTGGTCGAGCGACGGCAGCCCCGAGTGGAACGCCACCCGCTGCGTGCCGATCCTCGGGATGGGCGAGGCGGACGATCCCTGCACGACCCCCAACGGCCCCTACGGTGGCTTCGACACCTGTGGGTTCGGCCTGATGTGCTGGACCGTGGACCCGGGGACCAACGAGGGCACGTGCATTCCGCTGTGCGGCGATTTCGGAGGCGGCCTGGGCTGCAATGATCCCGATCGGCTCTGCTTCACCTCGGGTGAGGTGCTGGCGGTGTGCGCGTATGCGTGTGATCCGCTGCTGGTCGATTGCACCGAGGCGGGCGACGGCTGCTATCCGGTGACCGATGGGTTCGTGTGCCTGCCCGATGAGTCGGGTGACATGGGGGCGCCGGGCGGGCCGTGCGAAGCCGTGAACTCGTGTGATCCCGGCGCCGCGTGCCTGGACGCGGCTGCGGTGCCCGACTGCCCGGCGTCGAGATGCTGCTCCGCATTCTGCGAGCTCACCGAGCCGATGCCGTCGTGCCTGCCGGGGCAGATGTGCACATCGTGGTATCGGGATGACCCATGGGGGTTGGACCTCGGGATCTGCGTTTCGTCGATGTGAATGGCGCCAAGGCAACGGAGGAGACCCAATGATCGTGCATCCATCATCGAGGAGGGTTCGTTCGCAGGAGCCCAGGCATGGCCAGTGGGCCGTCGTGCTCGTGCTCGCGCTCGGCCTGGGCTGCGGCCCGACGGTCGAGGTCGAGGACGACACGACGAGCACCACCGGGACCAATCCCACGAGCACGAGCACGAGCACCACCGGCGTGCCGCCGGGCACCACCACGGTGCCTCCAGGAACCACGGTGCCGCCTCCGCCCGACGAGACCACGACCGGGCCCGCGGACACGGGCCTGGTCTTCCTCGACAGCTTCGGCGACCCGGCGCCCACGGTCGAGTGCGACGTCTTCGCGCAGGACTGCCCGCTCGGCGAGAAGTGCATGCCGTGGGCCAACGACGGCGGCAACGCCTGGAACGCCACCCGCTGCTCACCCGTGGTCGACGACGCCGCAGGCGAGGGCGAGCCATGCCTGGTGGAGGGCAGCGGCGTGAGCGGCATCGACAGCTGCGACTACGGGC
Organism: Paraliomyxa miuraensis; assembly: GCF_026337845.1. Taxonomy (GTDB): domain Bacteria; phylum Myxococcota_A; class Polyangia; order Nannocystales; family Nannocystaceae; genus Paraliomyxa; species Paraliomyxa miuraensis. The sequence goes on from NZ_JAOVZF010000144.1 coordinate 158,341, forward strand.
TGATGTGCTGGGACGTGGATCCCGAGACGCTCGAGGGTACCTGCGTGCCGTTCTGTACGGGGGACCAGAGCAATCCCCAGTGTCCCGACGGATTGGTGTGCGTGCTGGCCAACGATGGCATCCTGCCCCTGTGCCTGGCTCCGTGCGATCCGTTGGTGCAGGATTGCGATGGCGGTCTGACGTGCGTGTCGTGGGCGGATCAGTTCGTCTGCGTGCCACCGTTTGCGGGGGGCGTGGGCGGGCCGGGCGATCCTTGTGAGTTCGTCGCGGCCTGCGAGCCGGGCCTGATGTGCCTCGCGGCCGAGTACGTGCCCGATTGCATGGCGCTCGGGTGCTGCAGCCCGCTGTGCGATCTCACCGACCCGATGCCCGCGTGTCTGCCCGGGCAGATGTGCCTGCCGTGGTACGAGCGCGGCATGGCGCCTCCTGGCTACGAGAACGTGGGCGCGTGCGTCGTGCCGATGTAGCGAGGGCGCGGCGCCGTCACATCGAACGCAGTCGCGACAGCCCCAGTCCGACCACCGCGCCCGGGATCAACCACCACAGCAGGAACTTGCGCTGGAGCTCGCCGAGCACGTCGTCGATCTCCCCCTCGACGGCCGTGGGATCGCGGTGCTTGCCCGATGCGACTCCGACGGGATCGTTGAGCGCCGCGGCGAGCTCCTCCTCGAGCGGAGGCAATTGCTCCTTGGCGTCGCCGCGCTGCATCACCATCCCGAGCCCCATGCCGAGCAGCGATCCCACCACCAGGCCCACCAGCAAGGCGGACACGCCGTCGGCACGCAGCGCGTCGGCGAGCCCGCTCGGCTCCCGCTCGTGACCGCCGGCCGAGACACCGGTGCCGCCCATGTGCCCCGCGCGCGTCCGCCGGGGCATGTGGCTGCTGCTGCGCTCGGCCGTGGGTGCCTGAGGAGCGGCTGCCATCGGGCGGATTCCACCCTTGGGCGGAGGTCGCCCGAGCCCAGCGGCCTCGAAGTCGAGCTCGAGCCCACCGCCCGGATTCGGGCCCCTCGCCGATGCCTTCCTCGCGGGTTTCTCCGCCGGCTTGGCCGGCTTGGCCGGCTTGGCCGGCTTGGCCGGCTTGGCGGAGGGCTTGGCTGGCCTGGCCGCCAGCTCGATGGGGGGCCCGAGATCGTCGAGATCGTCGATGCCGCCGAGAAGATCATCGGCATCGGGCTTGGGCCGCTTCGGGGCGGCCTTCTGCTTCGGGGCGGCCTTCTGCTTCTTCGGAGCGGCCTTGGCCTTGGCCCGCGGAGAGGGCTCGGCCGGAGGGTCCGGTGGCGGCAGGTCGAGCTCCGGTGGGCCGCCGAGATCACCGAGTTGATCCAGCTCGAGATCATCCGAAGACGACGCCGAGCCCGATCGCGGGGTCCTCGACCGTGACCGCTCCCGTGGCTCGGACGCGCCCTCGAGGTCGGGCTCGAGCTCGGGCAAGCTCACGGACTCGCCCACCATGGGCGGGGTGGCGGAGTCGTCGATGATCCCTCCCACCGCGAGACCGATGGTGCGCTCGGCGTCGGGCTTGAACACGGGGAACACCAGGCTGCTCTCCACCGTCAGGCGCAGGTCGACCACGGCGCCGAGCTCGGACAGCTCGTTGGCGGCGCGCTCGGCTTCGGCACGGTCGATGTTGCCGAGCACGAACAGCTCGCCCTCCTCGAGCGCGCTCTCGATCTCATGCGGCGGCAAGCTCGCGTAGTGAGCCAGCTCGGCGATCACCATCACGACGCTCGCCTGTGAGGGGTCGCGAAGCCCCACCACCACCACGTCCCATCGGTCGTCCCCCGCGGCCGCCACGAGCGCCACTGTATCGCGCTCTCCGAGCGGAGCACATCGCGCCGCGTCGGCTCGGGGGTTTTTTGGCCGCGATCCGCCCGAGCCGTATGCTCCGAGGCCGGATGCTCCCGCGTTCTCGCAACCGCCCGCGACGAAACGGCACGCCGGCTCACCGTTCGGGACGGGATGTCTCGCCCGACCCCGCCTCGGCGACCGAATTCCCGCCGTCTGGCGGGCTGACCCGCTGCGCACGGGGATTGCAAGCACGCGGGACCAACCGGACGACCGGGGAGACGACCACCGTGCGACGACTTGCGAGCCTCGCCCTCGGCCCGATTGCGGTCGCGGCCGCCCTGCTGGGGCTGTCGGCCCCGGCTTCGGCCCACCCCGGGGTGGAGGGCACCCGCAATCTCTCGCTGGGCAGCGTGGCGCGCTCGTCCTCGTTCGGGACCAACGCGGCGCTCATCAACCCCTCGAACATGCCGTTCGTCCAGACCTTTGCGATCGAGCCGATCTATCAAGCGGGGCTCGCGGGCAAGCGGCACGGGCTGGGCTTCGTGATCATGGACTCGCTCAACAACCCGCGGCTGTCCGTGGGCCTGGGCTACCTGGTGATGCGGGGCTCACCCACGGTGTCGTTCACCTCGGACGATCCGGTGCGCGTGCCGGCCGACGGCGAGACCTCGCTGGAGCGGCAGCTCGAGCTGGTCCACGTGGCGCACGAGACGTTCGGGGCAATCGGGGTGACCGTGGTCAAGAACTGGCTGGCGGTCGGAGCCAAGCCCAAGTACCAGTTCTCGAGCCTGCGCTACAAGGATGCGATGGGCGTGGCCCACGACGCGCACGACCGCCTGAGCACGTTCGGGCTCGATTTCAGCGCCACGCTCAACTTCCAGGGCTGGGCGGCGATCTCGGCCGTGACCACCAACGTGGTGGGCAACCACCCGCCCGCGTTCCACGAGCGCCGCGAGCTCGACCTGGCCGATGCTGGTGCGGCTGCGGGCTCGGTCGACAGCGGCAACGTCTCGGAGCTGTCGGACTTTCCGCTGACGTTCGAGCACGGGCTGTCGGTGTTCCCGCTGCACAACCCCAACTTCAGCCTCAACTTCGACGGGCTCTACGACTTCTCGTCGTTCTACCACCAAAGGCACACGCGGATGGCCTACGGCGGCAGCGCCGAATTCGTGCTGGGCCCGGTGCCCATCCGCTTCGGCACGCTGTGGGATGGCCGCGGCCAGAGCAAGGACGACGATCGGATCTACGTGGCCGGCGGTCTGGCCTACGTCAAGCCGGCCAAGGAGGGCGGAGTGGGCGTGGACATCGGCGCGGGCGTGCGCCAGCAGGTCACCGGGCCGGGGCTCGGCGGGCAGCTCGAGACGGTGCTCAGCTTCAACCTCGGGCTACGACTCCGCCCGGATTTGTAGTCCGTAGGGAGGCCGTTCCGCCGGCCTCCACGAACTGGTGCGCGCGCGTGGGATGGATGCGATGATCGGGCGTCGCGAGCGGCGATCGGCATCGCTCGTTGCCTGCCCCGTCATGCTTCGCCTCTCGCTCGTCGTTGGCTCGCTGCTGTGGTCCTTGCTGCTGTCCGGGTGCGCGCGAGTGCCGGGGGGAGCACTCACGCCCCTCGAGCCCGGCCAGCTGAGCGCCCGCGTGGCGCTGGCCGAGGCGGTGCCCGCCCAGGCAGATCCGGTGGAGCACGCGTTGGCGCTGGCCGAGGCCGAGCTGGCGCTGGGGCGGCACGATCGCGCGGCGTCGCTGATGGCGCTGGCCCTGCGGCGCGGCGACGTGGCCTGGCAGATCGCTCGCATGCAAGGGGACGAGGCGGCCGCCAAGCAAGCTCGCGCGACGCTCGATCGCGTGGCCCGGCAGGCGCGGCGCATGGCCGCGCAAACCGACGATCCGCAGCTGATGGTGGCGGCGGTGCTGGCGGACCGGCACCCTCGACGGCACAGCAAGGCGCTGCGGCGAGCGATCGTGCAGGGAGGGCGGACCCTCAACGACGCCGACCTTCCGCGTGTGCTCGAGCTGGTGGGCTCCGACCACGAAGCTCGCTGGTGGCTGGGTCGCTCGCTTTACGACGAGGATCGCGAGTGGCTGGGCCTTGCCCCGGCGCTCGGTCGCGAGGGGCTGCGGCAGGCGATCGAAGCCCGCGGTACCCCCGATGCGCTGGCCGAGAATGCCGCCGCGACGCTCGCAGCCGATGCATGGGAGGTGGATGCCCAGCTCGTGCGGTTGATGCTCGACGAACTCGCGGCGGGGGTGCTGGTCGAGGATCCGTTGCTGCTGGACGATCTGGTCGGGCCATTCTACGAGGGGCGCGACCGGATGGCGCGCCTGCACGTGCGGCGCGAGGCCGCCTCGCACTCGCGCGCGCTGGGGCTGGCCCTCGGCTGGTGGCTGCTGCGGGCCGAGCTCGTCGGCGATGCCCACGGAGTGCTCGAGTCGCTGGCCGTTCCCGAGCACGAGTCGAAGGCGCATCACCTGCACGAGCAGCTGCGGGCGATGACGGCGGCCCGCCGCGGCGACCTGGCGAGCTTCGAGCGCTGGCGCATCCGCAACGGGGTTCGCTCGGCGTCGGTCGACGAGTGGCTCGCCGTGCTCGACCACGCGGGGCAGGGACCTGCGCTGCGCACCGCGGCCGCGCGAGCCCGGAGGCGACGGGCCCGGCTCGAGCATCCGTTCGATCGCCCGCCCGACGACTACACGCTCCGAGAGGCGATCGTGTTCGACGCGCGTCTCGACGCGCGGGCGCGCGAGCGCGTGCGACACTGGATCCCCTGGGGCACGGGCGAGGCGGCAGCCTGGCGCGAGCTTTGCGACGAGCTGCACCAGGACGTGAACACCTGCGCGTCGCTGTGGCAGCACGAGGACGTCATGGCCGGGCTCGCGCTGGCCTCGGGCACCCGGCACCTGCACCCGGATGCGCTCGACGTGGCCGGGCTCGATGCCGCGTCGCTGGCCGAGCTCGAGCCGCTGCTTCGGCCCTACGAGGACACCGTGCTCGCCGCCTCGCCCGAGTACCAGGGCGCCCGGCTGCGGATCGCCCTGGCCACCGGTGACCATGCCCAGGCACGCGCGCGGCTCGAGGACCATGGCGCGCTGCTCGAGCCCAGCCTGCGAACCTGGGCGTGGCTGGCGATCGACGACCTCGCGGCGGGCACGGCCAGCTACGACGAGACCAATCCCTGGGTGCCCGGGTTCGCGGACGAGTTCGAGGAGCCCGAGGAGCCGGTGCCACCCGAGCCCTCGGCCCCGCTGCGGACCGATCGCTATCGCCAGGGGATGCAGGCGGCGGCGCAGGGGCGCCACGCCGAGGCGCTCGAGCACTTGCTGCCGGTGCTCGACGCCGTGCCCGATGCGGCGGTGAGCCAGGGCCTGGCCGCCGCTGCGCTCGCGGCCCACCACGCGGGCAAGGCCTCGGTGCGCGATGATCTACGCGTACGGCTGCATGCGGTCGACCCCCATGGCTCGGCCTACGCGCGCATGCAGGCCCACCTGGCGCTCGCAGCCGGTCGGCCCGACGAGGCGCGCCGCTTCCTCGCCCATGCGCTGCGCTGGAGTCCCGACGACATGGTGCTCCATCGGCGCATGGTGGCCTTGCTGGCCGAGGGCACCGCGGTCGCGGACGAGCCGGCGCTCGACTTCGTGACCCGGGCGCCCGCCGAGGGCCGGTATCACGCGCTACGCAGCCGGATCCTGCGGGGTGACCTGCGGACGCTGGCCGAGGTCGATCGCGTCCGCCGGGGTCTGGATGGCACGCCACAGGACGCGTGGGCGGTGGGCCCCGAGCTGCTGGTCCATCTGCCGTGGCTGTCGGAGACGGCGGCGCGCTGGGGGATGGAGCAGATCGAGACGGCGACCGAGCTCGAGACCGCCCGACGCTGGGCGGCCCAGACGCTCGCGATGCTCGAGGCCAACCCACCGCCGCACGGTCAGGCCCGGGTCCAGCGCTTGTGGCTGTCGCTGCTGCTGGGGCGGGCCGACGAGGGCCTGGCCCTGGCCCAGCACCTCGACCGCGAGCACGGCCTGCGCCCGCTGAGCGAGGGCGAGGGCGTGGTGATGCTCTTGCGCGCCCTCGAGGCGGCAGAGATCGACGACGCACTGGTCTGGGACCTGTGGCGCTGGAGCTACGAGACCGACGAGGATGCCATGGCCCGGGTGGAGGCGCTGCTGCTGGATCCGCCCAAGGGCTCGATCTTGCAGGCATTTGCGTGTGGGGAGCTGGTCAGCCGCGAGGACGCGAGCCCGGCGATCCCCGTGTGCGCCGAGGCCTGGAAGGCACAGCCATCGCTGCTGGTGGGGATCAGCCAGTCGTTCCTCGCGCTGAGCCCACCGTCGCCCGTGCCCTCGGGCGCCGGAGCCGTGCCCGAGGCGACCGCAGTGCTCCCCAACATCGCCGAGGTGTTCGCGACGGTGAGCGCTCCGTCGTTCCTCGAGGCGCCCGCGCTCGCGCTCGGCGAGAACCTGGCCGAGCCGTGGTACGTCAACCAGGCGATCTGGCTCGCGGCCCAGGGGCGGCACGAGGCGGCGGCGCGGGCGTGGTGGCAAGCCCACGCCTTCGGGTTGGCCGACACCTCGAGTCTGCAGGACGTGGTCGAGCAGATCCGCCAGCGTGGCCTGCTCATCCGCGCCATGCAAGGCGTCGACGAGTGGATGGAGCCGCTCGCGCTCGATCTGTTCCGCGCGCGGCTGGCCCTCGCGGGCGCCGAGACCGGGGTGGCTCGTGCGTATGCCGAGGCCGCACGCGCACGGGGGCTCGTCGACCTCACCCGGCTCGCTCGCTCCCAGCTCGACCTGCCCGATCGACTGCGTCACCTCGCGGACTGGGTCGAGCAAGATCTGGCCGCGGGGCGCCTCCAGCCCGATGCGCTCGTCTTGCTCGCGGACGTGGTGCTCGAGCCCGAGCTCGAGCCGGCGCGGCAGCTCCACGCCACCCATCCCGAGGCCAGCTCGACCCGCCTGGCCCTGGCCCTGGCCTACCGCGCGCTGGACGATGCCACCGCGGCGCGCCCCGTGGCGGAGGCGCTGCTCGAGCGTCATCCCGATCATCCGCTCGCGGTCGCGGCGGTGCTGCCCCTGTGGGTCGCCGCCGGTGAGGACGATCGGGCCCGGGTCCTCTACGAGGCCAGCGCCGCCATGCACCCGGGCGACCTGGTCCTGCGCCATGCCGACGTCCCCGAGTCGATCACCGGGCCGCACGACGGCGTGCCGGCCTGGGTGCGCGATCCGGCCCGCTTCGACGAGCGCATCGCCCGGATCTCCGACGCCAGCGTCGACGCGCTGGCACCCGAGCGCCACGTGGTGGCCGAGGACGCGGTGGAGCTGCTGGTGCCCGCCGGCTGGGTGCCCAGCGAGGGCAAGACCCTGCGCTTCGACGACGAGCTCGGCGCGCGGATGATGGTCTTCACCACGCCCCGGGCCTCGCGCTGCCAGGGGGCCGATTGCGCTCGCGACATCCTCGACGCCTTCGGCGGGCAGGGGCGCACCAAGCAGTGGATGCGACAGACCACCCTGGCCGGGCTCGAGGCCACCCAGATCCTGCTCACCAACACCGAGGAGGTGGCCGTGATGTGGGTGCTGCCCAGCGGCGGTCGGGTGTTCTCCCTGGTGATGGCCGCACCGCTGGCGCGCTTCGAACTCATGGGCTCCACCGTGGCTCTGCTGCGCGACGGCTTTCGCCCGCTCGATGCGGTGCTGCCTCCGTTCGCGGCCGAGTCGCTGCGTGCAGCCGGCGCGGGGGTGGACGACCGCGTGCGCCTGGCCGGACGCCGCGAGCAGGCCCGCGCCAAGCCCAGCGCCAAGCCCAGCACCAAGGACGATGGTGCCTGCCCGGTGCCCAGGGCCCTGGCCGCCCTCGCCGATGATGGTGCGCGCGCCGAGCTGCTGGTCGATCTGTGGCTGTCCACGCCCGACGCGGGGGCTCGCCGGGCGCTGGTGAGCTGCGCCGAGCCGCGCTCGGCCGCCGCCGGTCGCCTGGCCCTGGTCGCGCTGCTCGACGAGGACCCCCGCGTGCATGCCCTCGGCCGCCGTGCGGTCGCCCAGCATCCCGATCGGGTGACCGACGACGTGCGCACCATCCTCAGCACCCCGCTGACGCCGCCGGTCTCGGCCCCCGACTACCTGCTGCGCAGCGATCTGCCCGTGCACGGCCTAGTGGAGGCGATCGGGGCGCTGCCCGACGCGCACGCCGGTCCGCTCGCCAACCGCCTGGCCCAGAGCACCGACCTGCACGACCGGGCCCTGGCCTGGGCCGCGCTGCAGCTACGGCCCGAGCTGGCCAGCGACGCGACCATCGATGCAGCCCTCGCCGACCCCTCGCCGCGCATGGTGAGCGACGCCGCGTTCCTGCTGGCCATGCGCGCCGGCCCCGGCGACGCCCAGCGCCTGCGCGAGCACCTCGACGCCACCGGGCCCGCCACCTCCGACGACGAGCAGATCGTGCTGCGCGCGCTCGCCCGGCACCTGGCCAGCTTCCTCGAGCCGCAGGACCACTCGCGGCTGGCCGCACTCGCGGCCCGGGTGGTCGATGGCGACGACCCCAAGCGAGCCAAGCGTACGCGCGAGGAGCTCGGCACCCTCGCGCGCGACCACGCCCGGGCGCTCGAGCTGTCGCGCGAGCCCTCGCCGAGCCCCGGCCCCGACGACGGCCGGGCGCTGTCCTGGCGTGCCACCCAGCGCCGCCGCAGCCTGCCGATCCGCTCCGAGACCGACCTGCGCACCAAGAGCCTGGCGCAGCTGCTCCCCGGCCACGACTACGTCTTCGCTCGCCTGGCCGCCCCAGGCCTGTTCTCGAGCACCGTCAGCGACGTGGTCGAGCGCCTCACCACCGGCGACGAGGCGGTGGACCAGCGCCTGGGCGAGCTCGGCGCCCGCATGCTGCGAGAGAACGGGTTCGCGGCGCTGTCGAGCAGCGGCGGCCTCGATGCGGCCAAGCCCATCGAGTGCGCCGAGCCGGCCGACGGCTACGGGTGGGTCTGCACCGCGCGGGTCACCGACCGCGATGCGCTGCTGGCCGTGTTGAGTCAGCGCTCGGGGGGCGAGGACGCCGGGGTGTCGCTGCCGCTGACGGTGGCCACCACCGCGGGCGTGGTGCCCCTGGCCCTGAGCCTGCTGCCCGCGATCCTGCACCCGCTGGTCTACCCCGAGGACGACGACGAGCCCAAGGGCCCCAACGCCGACGAGGGGGCCGAGCGCGCGCGCATGGTGGTGGTGCGCGGCTCCATGGAGCTGCAGCGCTACTCGATCGTGGAGGCGAGCACCCGTCGGCTCTCGATCGACTCCGAGCGCTACCTGTTCGTCGGCGATCGCCTGTGGGTGTTCTCCACCGAGGACGCCATGGAACGGGTGCTGCGCAAGCACGAGGGCCCCGTGCTCGCCGACTCGCCCGAGCTCGCCCGGCTCACCGCCGACTGGAAGGATGGCGCCGCCTTGCAGGCGGTGGCCCTCGGGCGCTCGTGGCCGTGGGCCAAGAACGGCGCCTCGGTCGAGGTCGTGGTCGACGAGACCGGCCTGCGCTTTCGCTACGCAGGCGCGTTCGATTCCGAGCAAGGCATCGACGACATCGGCCCCGCCTTGGCCCAGCTTCCCCCGGGGGCGGTGACCTCGTTTGCCCATGGCCTGGGTCCCATGAGGTCGCTGGAGATCGAGCCGCTCGAAGCCGAGGGCTCCGATGCCGGCCGTGTGCCGCCCCTGTCCGTGCTCATGGCGGCCCGCGGCCTCGCATTCGGTTGGTACCTGCGCGATGGCGATCGCCTGTGGCGACGGTGGCTGGCCGTGACCCCCCTCGACGATGCGCTGCGCAAGGTCCTGCGTCGCGAGCGGATCACCCTCGGGCCCGCGGGCAAGAGCCGCCGCCAGGGCGCGCTCTGCTACGCCCAGCGCAGCGGCGCCGGCCCGGGGCACGCCTACCTCTTGATGGGCGACTGCGCGCTCGTCGACGACGCGCTGACCGGATCGCCTCCCCCCGCCCCCTCGCGCGATCACCTGCGGGTCGCCCATGGCACGTTCGACGGACCCACCGCGGCCACGGCCCTGCCCGGGCTCGACGGGCTGCCCATCGACCAGCGCATGGTGCTGCGCGCCGTGGCCCCCCTGCTCGGCGTCGTCACCGACCTCAGCGTGGAGGCGCACTGGAGCCCGACCGAGCGCGTGGCCGTGCTCGAGGGTCACATGGCGATGCGACTGCGCCCGCCCGGCGATCGCGGCCGCGTGATCGACGACTGGCTCGCGGCCTCCGAGGGCCACAACGCCGCGGCCCTGCCTCGACGCCTGCGCGACGACGAGATCGAGGCCCCGCTGCGCTACGTCGTGGAGGTGCCGGATGCCGAGGACTTCGTGCGTCACACCCTGGCCGAGTCCCCGCGCGTGCAGGCCGAGGTGCTCGGCCCCACCCGGGTGCGCCTGACCGTGTCTCCGGCTCCCGCCAAGGGCGGCACCCCCGCCCCGCTGACCGAGAAGCGGCGCAAGGAGCTCACCAAGCGAACCGACGTGCTGCCGATCGACGACCCCCGCATCGTCGGGGTTGCCCGTCGCCTCGCCCCCAAGGGGACCGCGCCCGCGGCGGCGGCCGAGCGCATCGGTGCGTGGGTGCACGAGCGGATCACCTACGAGATCACCCCACGCTCGCTCGATGGCGCGCAGATCCTCGAGGCAGGACGGGGCGACTGCACCGAGTACGCGCGGCTCACCGTCACCCTGCTTCGCGCCGCAGGGGTCCCCGCCGAGGTGCGCGACGGCATGGCCGCCTCGGGCGACGAGCTGGTCGCCCATGCCTGGGTCGCCTACCACGACGGCGAGCGCTGGCACGAGATCGACCCCACGTGGGGTCGCAGCATGGTGAGCGCCGGGCACCTCGAGATGTCCGTGCTCGACGCCCTCGCCCTGGTCTCGCTGGGCAAGCTGAAGGTGGTGGAGGTCACGCCCTAGATCGATCTTTGGGGGGCGCGCGCGTTGCCGGGTCGAAGGCACGTCGTAGCCTGTTGCGCAGTCATGCCAGCACCCCGATCCCGCGCCGAGCCCAGCCGTGGACCTCGGACGGGCAGCGATGTGCCATGCATCGAGCCCGAGTCGTCCACCCTGACCCTCGAGGCCGCCGTCGCGATGGACGCCGACGTCAGTGGATCACGCACGGAGTGTGATCGCCTGGGGCGGTTCCTCATCCTCGACACCCTCGGCTCGGGGGGCATGGGGGTGGTGCGCGAGGCCCATGACCACACCCTCGACCGCACCGTCGCCCTCAAGGTGCTGCATCCCGGTGCCGCGCAGCAGCACCGCACCCGGCTGCTGCGCGAGGCCCAGGCGCTGGCTCGGCTCTCGCACCCCAACGTGGTGCAGGTCTACGAGATCGGCACCGTCGGCGACGACACCTTCATCGCCATGGAGCTCGTACGCGGCCAGACCCTGCGCGACTGGGCCTGCGAGCGGCGTTCATGGCGCCAGACGGTCGAGGTCTACCTGCAGGCCGGCGAGGGCCTGGCCGCCGCCCATGCCGAGGGTCTGGTGCACCGCGACTTCAAGCCCGACAACTGCATCATCGGCGACAACGGCCGGGTGCGCGTGCTCGACTTCGGGCTCGCCCGCGAGGTCGAGCTGTCCTCGCGCGAGGATCGATCCGGCCTCGAGGACACCGATGCCCTCGACGAGGTGCCCTGGTCCGACAGCCTGCTCGGCGAGCCCCTCACCGCCGCCGGCGCGGTGCTCGGCACCGTGGCCTACATGCCCTACGAGCAGCTCCAGGGACACGCCGCCGACGCGCTGAGCGATCAGTTCAGCTTCTGCGCCTCGCTCTACGAGGCGCTCTACGGCATGCGGGCCTTCAGTGGACAGAGCGCGTTCTCCCTGATGACCGCGCTGCGCCACAATCGCATTCGCCCTGCCCCGCCCCACGTCAAGGTGCCCCGGCGGCTGCGGCGAGCGCTGGTTCGAGGTCTCAGCGCCGATCCTCGCGCGCGTTGGCCGTCGATGCGTGCCTTGCTCGACGAGCTTCGTGCGCTGCTCCCCCGACATCGTTGGTGGCGCACCCCCCTGCTGCTCGCGGTCGGGGTGGGCCTGGGCGGAGGTCTGTTGGCCTTGTGGGGTCCTCGGACCGACGTGTGCGATCGACCCGAGGCCGGCCTCTACGACGCATGGAGTCCCGAGGACCGCGAGAAGCTGGAGCGCGTCTTCCTTCGCTACGGCTCGATCGAGTCGCCGCACGGGCTGCGCGAGCGCGTGACCGGGCGGCTCGATGCCTATGTCGCCGATTGGACCGCAATGGCCCAGGACTCGTGCCACGCCACCTTCGTCACCCAGCAGCAATCCGAGCAGCTGTTCGACCGCCGCATGCGCTGCCTCGAGCGCCGCCGCAATCATCTGCGCTCCACCATCGATGCGCTCACCGAGTCCAGCGATCGGGCGCAGCTGGTGCAGCGCTCCATCCTCGCCTTCAAGCTCCCGGTGCTCGAGCCGTGTGCCGACCTCGACGCGCTGATCGAACAGCCGATCATCGTCGAGCCCGTCGAGGATCGGGATCGACTGGCCGAGCTACGCCAGCGCATCGATCGTGCGCACACCCTGCGAGAGGCCGGCGCGCTGCATCGGGGGCTCGAGCTGGCCAAGAGCGCGCGCCGCGAAGCCGAGGCGCTCGGCGATCCGCTGCTGCGGGCCGAGGCCCTCGAGTGCATGGGGCGGCTGCAGGCCGAGTCGGCCTACGCGCTCGATGCGGTGCAGACGCTGTCGGAAGCCGTGCTGCTGGCGTCGCGCATCTCGGCCAACGAGGTCGAGGCGCGCGCGTGGCTCTCGATGCTCTATGCGATGACCATCGACCGCAGCCTCACGGCGGCCAAGTCCCGCATGCTGGCGGTGCGGGCGGCGGTGGAGCGCACCGGAGATCGCGTGCTGCAAGCATGGTGGCTCAACAACGTGGGGATCCTCTACGCCGAGACCGGACAGCGCAGGCAGGCTCGCGACTACCTGCGGCGCGCGCTCGAGCTCAAGTCCCGCACGCTCGGCGAGGATCACGTCGACGTAGGGATCACCTGGCTCAACGTCGGCACCCTCCTCGTCAACGACGGTGAGCTGCGCGGAGCCCACGACGCCTTCGAGCGGGCGCGGGCGATCTTCGAGGCCACGGTGGGCGACGAGCACCCGCTGATGGCCTACGTCGACGCCGGTCGGTGCCGCGTGGACACGGGCTTGGGCTCCTACGACGCCGCCATCGAGCGCTGTGGTCGAGCCATGCTGCGCTTCGAGTCCACGCCACAGTCCGACGCCAACGAGTATCGCGTTCGAACCGTGATGGCCCGAGCCCTCTGGGGGGCCGGCCGGTATGCAGAGGCTCGGGCGATGGCTCAACGGGCCCGCTGGCTGAGTGGATCGGTGGGTCCCGAGGAAGAGCGGGAGCTCCTCGAGTGGATCGACGAGCACGATGAGCCCGTCGACGGTGGTCCGCATCGAAGCGAGCGCGAGTGAGGCGAGCGCGGGCGCGCGGTGTGTCGCTTCGTGACGCGCGGATCGATCGCACACACTCGCCACTGCCGAGATGGTACGGGATTTCACGAGAATTGCAGTCGTCACACGAGGTGGCATGGTCGATGAAGTCACCGTGTGCTCATGCACGACATCACTCATCGTTGGTCTCGGCGTTCGCTGCTCGCTGCCGTTCCCTATTCGATGGTGGGTTGGATGGTGGGCTCGATGGCCGCGTGCGATCAACCAGCAGAGCGCGACCCCATCGAAGGCGTACGAGTCCACGACGGCGCGCTCGTCGATCCGGACCTTCGCTTTCGGTCCGGAGGCAACGGTGGGGGAATTTGGGTCAACAATGGTCTCGCTGATCCCAGCGTGGGAGGCGTCGATCCTGCGTTCGGTCTCTCGACCCCGCAGGGTCTGTCCGAGGAAACCGGCGTGCTGGTCGAGCCTGGCGCCTGGATCGTGGCGCAGTACCTGGTGGAGTGTGCGTTGCCGCCGGGCGCGAGCATCGTCAAGGACGTGGAAGGCCAGCTTCTGGAGTTCGAGGGAGCGGTCGGCCTCGCTCCCGAGTGGCAAGACGGGAGCTGCGATGAGGACTGCCAGCAGTGGGTCTCGGCCTGCATGCTGGCGCGAACCAACGTCAGTCAGCAGAGCGTGGTGATCTCGCTGAGGGCCGACGCACCCAGCATCGGTACGGTTGGCGTGCCAGGCTATGGTGTGTACGAGGCCAGCTACTTCGGCAACATCTTCACCGACGAGCGCCACGTGTGTAAGGGCAACCCGTGGCAACTGACGCTGGCGACCGCGGTGGGGCGCACGTGTGCACCGAATCCCGAGCAATGCGGAATGATCGGCTACGACGACTGCATGCTGGATCAACGCTGCGACTTCGAGTGGGACGATGGCGTCACCGCCATCGACTGCGTGGCCGACGGCGATCCCGCGCCGTACCACACCATCAGCGTCTACGTCCACGACGAATGAGGCTGGCACCATCGCCTGTGCGCATGCGCTCAGCTGTGTCGTCGTGACACGGTTCATGGAGACACTATCGGGTCGATGTTCGCGAGAGTCTTGGCCCGAGTGGATCGGCATCGCACTTGCAGTCGTGAGCACCTCATATCAGGGCGGAATCGGGTACCGGGGCAAGAGGCGAGCATGGCAGCTCCGCCACGGTACCCACCATGTTCCCGACATGACCGGCCCGTCCGCTCGAAGGCCCCCAATCGAGCGGGCGGGCCGGGTCTCTGCCACCGGCCGGGCTCCGTCACTCGCACGGGAGCGGCGGTGTGCCGTCGCACCATTCGTATGTGAATGCGCAGCCATCGGGGACGGTGGTCCTCGCGCAGACGTTGCCGCGGTGGTACTCGTATGGGACCCAGGTCATCGTCTCGGTGGGGAGATAGCTGACGATGATCGCATCGCAGGTATCGCCGGGCTCGACCACTACACCGGATACCTGATGGCCGTTTCCGAACGTGAATACCTCGGCAGGAGGGACCGGTTGGACGCTCAAGCTCCGCCCGTCGTCGGCCAACGTCCAACGAAACTCTTGGAGTTCTTGCCGCTCTGCGCAGACGTACATGTCGAAGAGGAACGCCCCGGTTGCATCGATCTCGACGTTACCCCAGATGTAGAGATCGTCCGAGAATGACATCCCAATTTTGTCGACGGCGCTGCTGAAGATGCCGAGCGCCCACTGCGGAAGTGGCGCTCCCAACGTGTCCGTAGAGCCATCCCCGGAGTCGCCCTCGTCCGTCGTCGAGGAATCCTGGCTAGATGCCTCCGTCTCCGTGCGGACCGTAGGGTCGCTGCATGCTTGTGCGACCATGCCCGTGAGCGCCACCACGACCAGCGCATTCGCGCGAGCGCGACGACGTGCAAACGATTGACGTGGTCTCACCATCGCGTGCTCGACTTCTCTCACTCACACGGAGGTGGCGGTGTGCCGTCGCACCATTCGAAGGTGAACGTGCAGCCGTCGGGGGCGGTGGCTCGGGCGCACACGTTGCCACGTTGGTACTCGCCTACGCCCCAGTTCATCGCTTCGATGGTGAAGTAGCGAACGACGACTGTATCGCATGTGTCGCCGGGTTCGATGATGACCTCCGACACCTGAGTACCGTTCCCGAACGTGAACATGTCGGTAGGAGGCTCCGGCCGGACGGCCAAGCTCCGTCCGTCGCCCGCCAACTTCCAACGGAACTCCTGGCGTTCTTGGTGCCCCGAACAGACGTACATGTCGAGAAGGACCGTCCCCGACGCCATGATCTCGATCTTGCCCCACCAGTAAGGATTGTCGGAGAAGGACATTCCGACTCGGTCCACTTCACTGCTGAAGATACCGAGCGCCCACTCCGGAAGTGGCTCTGCCATCGTCTCCGTGGCGCCATTCTCCGAGCCGCTTTCCCCCGTTGTGGAGGTCCCAGCATCCGATGTTGCCATGGTGACGGTGGGCTCACCGCAAGCCTGTACGACCAAGCCCGTGAGCGCCACCGCCAGCGCGCGTGGGCGAGTACGGCGACGATGCCGTCGTACGCAGAGTTGGACTGGTCTCACCATCGCGTCAGTCCGTTCTGTCACTCGCACGGAGGTGGCGGCTTGTTGTCGCACCATTCGTACGTGAATGCGCAGCCATCCGGGACGGTGGTCCTCGCGCAGACGTTGCCGCGGTGGTAGTGACTCTCGCTCCAACTCAACGCTTCGACATGAAAGGAGCGGACTACGATTGTGTCGCAGGAGTCGCTGGGCTCGACGATGACCTCCGACACCTGACTGCCATTCCCGAAGGTGAACACCTCGGACGGAGGCACCGGTTGGATGTTCAAGCTCTGTCCGTCACTGGCCGATGTCCACCGGAACGCCTGGAGTTCTTGCCGCTCTGCGCAGACGTACATGTCGAGGAGAAACGTCCCGGTTTCGTCGATGTGGACGTTGGCCCACGCATACAGGTTGTCCGAGAAGGACATCCCGACTTTGTCGACTGCGCTGCTGAAGTCGCCGAGTGCCCACTGTGGTAGCGGCCCTCCCACCGCCTCCGTAGAGCCGCTTTCGGAACCGCTCTCGCCCGTCGTCGAGGGATCTTCGTCCGACGCCTCCGTCTCCGTGCGGACCGTAGGGGCGCTGCAAGCCTGTGCGGCCAAGCCCGTGAGCGCCACGACCAGCGCGTTCGCGCGAGCGCGACGACGACGCCGTCGTGCTCCAACGAGCGCGAGCAACCCGAGGCCCGTCGGGACGAGGTCCGCTCCGCGATTGGAGCCAGTGCTGCATTCACAGCCGCCGCCGTCATCGTTCACACCACCGCCGCCCGTCGCGTCGCCGTCGGTCGCGCCGGGTCCGGTGACGTCGTTGTCGACGTCCGTCGCCCCCGTCACGTCGGCCCCCTCCGCGGCATCACACATCGATGTGTCGAGCATGCACGAGGCATCGCAGGCGAGCAAGCCGCCGCTGAACTCGAGGCCGACGCAACTCGCTCCGCCGAGGTCGTTGCCGTCGCAGAGTTCCGAGTCCTCGCGAACCCCGTTGCCACAGGTCTCGCAGGTTGCTGGAGGCGGAGCACCACACGCTCGAAGGTCGTGATGGCACAGCACCTCGTTGACCTCCTGGTAGACCACGGCACCGAGGTTGCACGACACGTGCGTCGCGAATGCGTCGATGAATTGGCGGACGGAGTTCGCATCGATGCGCAAGGCATAGAGGAACGCCGGCATGAAGGCGTCGCTCGCCGACAGCCCCGGCGGAAGGTTCATCGGCGTGCACACATAGGGCGGCGTCGCAGCGCAGCGCTCGCCGTGGAAGATCTCCCAGAACGCCTGGTGAAGGCTGTCGACTCGGTAGCCTCTCGACTGAGCGCACAGCCCCGTTGGCGGGTCCACTTGGGCGGCGAAGTCGTGGTCGCAATGCGCTCCCACTGCGCAGGAAGCCGGGTCGAGGAAGTGCGAGTAGGGCTCACCGCCCGGCCGACACGCATCGTTGTGCGGGGCACCATCGGCGCCGAGGCTGATCGCGGGTAGGGGGTCGCAATCGTCGAAGGTCGCCATGGGGAAGAGTTCGCTCGTGGCCGCGATGGTGAACACCTGGGCAACGGCCTCCCGTAGCGCTGGCGCTTCCTCCGAGGTGTCGGGCTGGCAGCTCGGCATGCACCCAGGAGCTCCCGTGCAGCCCAAGCCGGCGCCGACGAAGTACGGCGCCGCGAACAGATCGACGATGTGGCCGAATTCGTGGGCGAGCACGTGCGCCGACGCGCCGGGGAATTCGATGGCGATCCTCGATCCGTTCTCCAGCGTGGGGCCGCCGAACGGCTGCTCGTACTCGTCTGCGATACTCTCCGTGGGTAGCCCTTCGAGCGAAACGTAGTTGGCGCAATAGCTCTGCATCGGACACAGGTCGAAGCCAGGCTGCACCCACAGCATCACCCGCGGCTCGAACTGACCGGGTGGGATACTCGGTACGACGTTCAAGGACTCCCACACGCCGGCCATGTACTGATCGACGAACGCGTAGTAGCTCTGCACGCGAACGTAGTCGTTCTGGACATCGTACGCGATGGTCCCCGGCGCCGCATCGAAGTTCGTCGTCACGCTCGCCAGCGGCGGTACGGTGTTGATGCCCATGAAGCTCATCGCCGAGCTGAGATCGTAACCAACCACGCGCTCCGTCCCGACGATCACCTCGCCCCCGCGCGTCGAGCCTCTCAGCGGGCTTGCATCGAAGAGCTGCGCCAGGCTCGCCGTCTGGTCCGGCGAGCCGAACACATCCGATGCGGGATCCTCGGCCAGCACGCTGACATCCACTTCGTCGGCCAGTCCCGCGGCCTCGATGTGCTCGGCATGCAGGATCGGCAGCGGAACGCTCGCCTCGGGATCGGCGTCGACCACGATCGTCGTCACGGGCGAGAGCCCGGAGCGCACAGTCCCCATCCAGCCAACGCGTTGCACCCTCGGCACAGCGACCAGGCGCAGGCTCGCGAGCTCCAACTCTCCGACGGACAGCCCCGAGCGCTCCACCGCGTGCGAGAGGATCGACCGTCGAGCCAACCCCTCGCTCGCGTGCTCCTCGACGTTCGCCCAGTCCTGCCGTCCGTCTACGATCGCACCGTCGAACGCGATCGCCCCCCTCGGCCCCAGCGTCACCCGCACCGTACCGTCCGGCCCGTACACCGGGATCCCACGGTACTTCTGCTCGAATCGCAGCACTTCCAGCTTGCCTGCGGGTGCTCGGAACGCCGGAGCCGGCACCAGATCGAGATCCTCCGGCGACACGCCCGCCGCGAGCCCCAAGTCCTCGGGATGCTCGACCACGAACTGTTCGAAGAGTGCATGGATCTCCTCGTCCGGAAGCTTCGGGCTGGCCTCGAACAGCCGTGCCCCGAAGGCCGCGAGCCCCCATGTACGCCCGTCCCCGTGGCAGTACGACGCAAAGCTGCACTCCGCACCATCACACGGCCAGTCACACCCGGGCCCCGTCCATCCGGGTGAGCACGTCGGAAGCACCTCACCACTGCAGGCCCTCGCGTTCGCTCCTGCCGCCACCGCCCGCTCGGGCCCCTCGAAGCAAACCTGCGCCGCCCGCCCGCTGCCGTCACGCATGGTCGCCAGCTCCCCCGGGCTGCAGGCGGTGGCCGCTCCCACCGCCGTGAGCACGCATGCCCGATGAATCGGTGATTCCCTCATCCACCCGACGGCCTAACCGTCAGCAGGCCGGGGGCAACCTCCAGGGTAGAGGAAACTCCAGGTGCCCGACGCGCTAGGCAGCGCCCCCCTACCGCCCGTCCGCTTCGAAGTCCTCGAGATCCACCTCGCGCAGGCTCACCCCGTTGACGAACACCGAGTACAGCAAGAATGCAGTCAGCGAGGGCAGCTCCTTGGCCCAGCGCGGGAGGTAGACCGGGGCCTCCACCCAGCCGCTCGAGAGCCATGGCGACAGCGCGATCACGTCCCGCAGCGCCACCCTCCCGGTGAACAACCACGGGATCAGCTCCAGCCGGCCGTGCTGGATCGCCTTGCGCATGAAGGTGTGCACCTCCACCAGCCCTCCCACGTAGACCACGTCCTTGGTGAACGCCACTCGGCCGCGCACGTCTCCGCCGCGGAACACTCGCGCGGCCGACTGGAAGCTCTCCGCCTCGCTCTGCCCCGCCTCGAGGAAGAAGCGAAACACGTCGATGAAGTCGGCGCCGGACAGCGCCAGATCGATCGCCTTGACCCGCAGTGCAATCCGCCGCAGGCGCTGTAGATCGATCGCCACCGAGATCAGCTCGGCGAACAACGCCAGCCCCTCCTGCGTGCGCGTGGTCCTCGGCGCGCCCAGTCCCAGGCTGGGCAGGTTCGGCTGAGCTCGTCCGTTGAGCTTGGTCAGGGTGTGCACGAACGCCTCGTGGACCAGCAGCTGCGGGATATCCTGGGGCGAGAAGCACGTCGAGCTGCGCAGGCGGATGGCGCTCGCCCCCGCGGCCGCCTTGGCCGAGAGCTTGGGGTCGAGCACCACCCGCACCTCGTGACGATCGAAGAACGCCGAGACCTCGCGCTGCAGCTCCTCGGCCACCGTCGTCGCGAGCAAGCAGATCTCGTCGTCGGGGATGAGGCAGCTGCGCTCGAACTCGATGGTGCCCTTGATGAAGCCCTCGGCCGCGTCGAGCAGCGACTTGTCGCTGCCGAGCACCGGATCGTTCGGACGGCCATAGAGCTCCTCGGAGTAGCGGGTGAAGTCGGGCGTGCCCGCGGCGCGGAGCATTCGCACCGCGGTCGCGAACGACAGCGCGGTGCGCCGCACGTAGTCGCCCACCGGGTGGCTGGCATCGCACGCATCGGCGATCTCGGTGAGCGCCGAGAGCTCGTGCCCCAGGCCCAGCGAGGCCGTCACGATCTCCGGCAGCACCGGGTTGCCCGCGCGCCACCCCACGAGGAACTGCTCCGAGATCCCCGCGGGCCATGCGACCTCCGACAGCACCTTGATCGAGCTGGCAATGCGTACGAGCGCGGTGTCGAGCTCGGTATGACGGGCGAGCGAAGCATCCATGAGGTTCTCCGTCCGGCCGAGCATGACACGACGCTCGCGGAGCAACGACGGTGCCCACGGGAAACCCTGACAGTGGCATCCGGCCTTGCGTCGCCCGCGCGGTGCACGACGGCACGAGACGGCGCGAGGCGGTCGAGCGAAGGAATCTCCTCGCCAAACCAACCCATGCCGTCCCCGAGCGAATAGGGATGCCCGCCATGAGGAACCTTCGCACCGCGGCTTCCACGCTTCGCTTCCTTCGCTCGGTCTTCGCCGCGCTCATCGGCTACCCCCCGGTGCTGCACGGCATGCTGCCTCGTCGCCTGCATGGCTGATCTGCTCGCCTCGAGGGCCGCGCTCGCATGGCCCATCGATCGAGATCACGGGAGGATCGATCTCCACCGCCTCGGCGGTGGTGTCGTTTGAGCAGGACTTGCGGGGCCGACCTCGGATACCTTGGCGACGATGCGATCGACTACTCTTCTCGCAACGGCCACGGCACTGTGCACGGCTGGCCTGGTCGGAGACCGGGCCGAGGCGGCGACGGGGGGACCCGATGTCTTCGGCTACACCTACTTCGACCAGGCCGACGGTGCCATCTACACTTACGTGGACATCACGTCGAGCGGGATCGAGTTCCGGTCGTTTGCCGACGACATCCTGGCTCCGCTGACGCTGGCGGCTCCGTTCTACTTCTACGGCCTCGAATTCACCGACCTCGACGTCTCGACCAACGGGTTCATCACCCGGTCGGCCGCGACCGCCAGCGACCTCGGCAATGCCTGCCCGCTCCCGGACCTCAGCGATGCCATCAACCCGCGCATCGAGTTCGTTCACGACGACCTCGAGACCCGGATCTTCTATCAGTTCTTCGACGAGGTGCAGGCGGCCGCGGTCGGCTACCCGGGCCTGACCCACGGCATGAGCGTGATCCAGTGGACCGGTGATCACTTCCCCGACTCGCTGCCCGATGACGTGAACCTCGAGGTGATCCTGTTCCACGGCAGCAACCAGATCCTCATGATGGTGGCCGCCGACCCCGAGGGGGGCAGCGGCAGCACCACGGGTCTGTACGATCCCGTCACGGGATCGGCGCTCACCTATACCTGCGACACGGGAGGGTCGCTCGTGCCCGGGGTGACCGCGGTGCGGTGGATCGCTCCGTGCGGCGACGGATTGCTCGATGTCGGCGAGGACTGCGACACCGCAGGCGAGTCGGCGACGTGCGATGCCGACTGCTCCGCCGTGGCATGCGGAGATGGCTTGACCAACGCCGCGGCGGGCGAGGATTGCGACGACGGCGGCGAGTCGGCCACCTGCAATGTCGACTGCACCTCGGCGGTCTGCGGCGACGGCATGGTCAACATGGCCGCCGGTGAGATCTGCGACGACGGTGGCGAGTCGGCCGCCTGCAATGCCGACTGCACCCCGGCGATGTGTGGCGACGGCGTGGTCAACATTGCCGCCGGTGAGGCCTGCGACGACGGTGGTGAGTCGGCCACGTGCAATGCCGATTGCACCGCGGTCTCCTGTGGCGACGGCATGATCAACATGGCCGCGGGCGAGGAGTGCGACGACGGCGGCGAGTCGGCCACGTGCGACGACGATTGCACCGCCGCTTCGTGTGGCGACCTGACGGTCAACGCGACCGCGGGTGAGACGTGCGACGAGGGCATGCGCACGCCGACCTGCAACGCCGACTGCACCGCGGTCTCCTGCGGCGACGGCATGGTCAACATGGCCGCGGGCGAGGAGTGCGACGGCGACGGCATGGGCGTGCCGGGCGAGACCGCGACCTGCGACGAGGACTGCACAAACGTGATGTGCGGCGACGGAGTGGCCAACGCCACCGCGGGCGAGGTGTGTGATGACGCGGGCGAGAGCGAGACCTGCAACGCCGATTGCACCACCGCGTCGTGTGGCGACGGAGTGGTCAACGCCGCCGCGGGCGAGGATTGCGACGACTCGGGCGAGAGCGAGGCCTGCGACGACGACTGCACCAGCGCGACGTGTGGCGACGGAGTGCTCAACTCCACCGCGGGCGAGGAGTGCGACGACGGCAACACCGACGACGACGACGACTGTTCGGCGGACTGCACCATCAAGGAGGAGCCCGGGAGCACCGGTGGGGCCGACTCCACCGGCGGTGACGACTCCACCGGTGGGGCCGACTCCACCGGTGGCGGCCCGCAGCCGCCGACGACCCTCGGTACCGCGGGCTCCGTCGGCACGACCTCCGACGGCAGCGACGAGTCGTCGACCGACGCCCCGATCACGGGCGACGATGGCGGTTGCGCCTGCACCACCGGCCAGTCGCAGCCGCGTGGCATGATCTGGTCGCTGCTGGCCCTGATTGGCTTGAGTGGCCTGCGGCGCCGCCGTCCCGACGAGGCTTGACACCTCCGGCCCCCCCGCCGACGCTGGGATGGTGGGACGCATCCGATCGGCGACGTGGGGGCTCTGTGGACTCGGCCTCGGGCTCGCTGGTTGCCCGGACCAGGGCGACCAGCAGCCCTTCGTGACCTCCACCACCCTCCCGGGCACCAGCACGCTGCCCGAGCCAACCTCCAGCAGCGGCTCGGGCAGCGACGGTCTCGACGAGACCGGGCCTCCCAAGCTCGACGTGGCCGGAGGCACCATGGGCGACGACGGCATCGAGACCGGCGACGAGAGCTGCAAGAAGGTCGACCTGCTGTTCGTGATCGACGACTCGGGCAGCATGGCCGACGAGCAGGCCAACCTCGCGGCCAGCGTCCCCGGCTTCATCGAGGCCATGCGGGCCGAGCTGGCCGAGACCGACGGCTACAACATCGGTGTCGTCACCAGCGACCTCTACATCTTCGACGTCAGCTGCGGGCCGGTCTCGATCGGCAACCTGGTCACCCAGACCGGCGGCGTCGACTCGAGCAACAACGTGTGCAGCCCATATTCGTCGGGCATGCGCTTCATGACCGAGAACGACAACCTCGACAACAAGTTCGCCTGCGCGGCCCAGGTGGGCACCTCGGGCGACGGCGACGAGCACCCCATGGAGGCCATGCTCACCGCGCTCAGCCCGGAGCTCACCGATCCGGGCATGTGCAACGAGGGCTTCCTGCGCGACGATGCGCTGCTCGTGGTGGTGATCATCACCGACGAGGAGGACGACCACGAGACCGAGGAGCAGGCCTGCAACATGACCGTGCAGCCGGGCTCGCCCGGCGAGCCTGGCGACTGGTTCGATGATCTCGTGGCGGTCAAGGACAAGGAGAGCCACATCGTGGTGCTGTCGCTCGTGGGTCCCGACGCCGAGGCGGGCAGCATGTGCCCCGCGCTCGACAAGTGCAACGGCGGCATCGAGGGGGCCGAGGTCGCCACCCGCATCCTCGAGTTCACCCGCATGTTCACCTACGGGTTCATCGGACCGGTGTGCGAGGACTACGGGCCGATCTTCCAGGAGGCGATCGGGGTGATCAAGACGGCGTGCGACGAGTTCGGGCCGGTGGGGTAGGGCAGGGCGCTCCTGCTACTCGCAGGGCAGCTCCTGCTCCACCACGCAGTCGAGGGTGCTGCCGTTGTCGGCGTCGACCAGTGCGTAGGTGGTCTTGTACACGCAGTCGGGCTGCTCCCAGTCGTAGCTCGCGTGCACCGTGAAGTCCAGCTGGTGGTCCTGGCAGGGGTCGTAGGTCAGCAGCGCGTGGCAGGCCTCGACCTCGTCGGTGATGTCCTCGGGTGGGACCACCGAGGAGGGGATCACCCAGGTGTCGACGTGGGCCTCGAGCTCGTCGCGCAGCAGATCATCGGTCGCGGGCACCGAGAGCGAGAGCGTGTTGGCCACGCGAAACCAGCCCACCTGGAGCTGGTAGTCGATCCGCAGCTCGTTGGTCAGCGCGTAGTACTCGGCCACGGTGGGTGAGAACCGGCTCGAGTGGCCGGCGTCGCGCACCACGTCGAGCATGAGCTGCAGGTAGTCCTGGGCCTCCGCGCTCGTTCCACAGAGCGCCATGCCGCAGGGGGAGTCCCGCATCGCACGCTCGCACCCGCTGTAGTCGACCATGGGCTCGACGTAGCCCTCGGTGGTGTCGCTGCCGTCGTCGAAGAAGCCGTCGTCGTCGCTGCACCCGCACGGTGCGAGGGGGAGGACGAGCGCGAGCGTACGAGCGCCGACCAACCGCCACCGTCCATGCCCCCGAGCCAAGAACCAGCGCATGGGGCGATGATACCCGCCCGGGCGTGCGCGAGTCACCGTGGAGATGGGGCGAAGGGGACGTTCCTACGGGAGGGCGCATCCCGGTTCCCAGGGGCGAGCGAAGCGTCTACGCTTGGTCTCGTGAATGCGCTGCGCGTGGAGATCTGGTCCGACGTCGCGTGCCCTTGGTGCTGGCTGGGCAAGCGGAACCTCGAGGCGGCCATCGAGCACTTCGGGCATCCGGTGGAGGTGGTGTGGCGGGCGTTCGAACTCGATCCCAGCGCTCCGCGCAAGCCCGAGCCCGGGGTCGGCCTGGTGGAGCGACTGGCTCGCAAGTACGGAGCATCGCGGGCCCAGGCGCAGGCGATGATCGATCGCACGACGCAAAAAGGCGCCGAGGCCGGGCTCGAGTTCCGCTTCGATCGCGTGCAGCCGGGCAGCACCTTCGACGCGCATCGATTGCTGGTCTGGGCGGCAGAGCACTCGGGGCACGAGGTGCAGGGGGCGCTGAAGGAGCGGCTGTTCCAGGCCTACATGTACGAAGGGCGGCTGGTCTCCGATCACGAGGTGCTGGTGGAGCTCGCGGCCGAGGTGGGGCTGCCGGCCGAGCTCGCCCAGGCGATGCTGGCCAGCTCCGACTACGAGCGAGCCGTGCGTGAGGAGCAGGCGGTGGCTCGTGGGCTCGAGGTCACCGGGGTGCCGTTCTTCGTGATCGGCGAGCACCATGCCGTGTCCGGGGCGCAGCCGACCGAGGTCCTGCTGCAGGTGATGATGCGCGTGCAAGCCGAAGAGGATGCAACGCGGCCGCTCGATGATGCAGAGGCCTGCGGGCCCGATGGGTGCGCAGTCCCAACCGCATGAGGCCCAAATCCGGACCAACCTCGAGCCTCGGGTGCTCGTGCCAGTCGCTCGCGTGTCGTGAGGGTCGATTCGGGACGCTACGCTTCGCGGCTTCGGGCGTATGCTGAGTCGGTGCTGTGTCTTCGCGGTTGGGCCGGGTCGATCCTGGCTTCGACATGGCTCGTCGCGGGCTGCTCGTACGACTACTCGTGTGATGACGATGTGCTCGCGTGCGAGCAGGGCGAGGCATTCGAGATCGTCGACGACTGCGACGCGGACGAGCCCTTGATCCTGACGGTGCTGGAGACCGACACCATGGAGCCGCTTGGCGACGATCGCTGGCCGGTGATCCACCACGGGGCGCAGGGAGGGATCCACTTCGATCTCACCATGGAGGTGGAGGGGCTCGACCCGGCCCACGAGCAGATCCAGCTCACCATGGATGCCATCGAATGTGCGCGTACCGACTGCTCCGACGAGGTCACCCTAGGAGAGCGCCTGCTCTACGCGGGCGAGGAACAGCTCGAAGAGGAGGGCGACGACGACGACGTGCGCCTGCCCAGCGTCGTGCTGCTGCTCGAGGACGATCCCTCGGGGCGCGGTGAGCTCCGCGTGGACGTACTCGATGCATGCGGGCGCGAGGCTTCGCTCGTCCACCGTGTCTCGGGCTGAGACTGGGGTGCTCAGTCGGTGCCCACGGTGGCGCGCTGGTGTAGGGCCTTGAGCGTCTCTCCGACGTTGGGGGCCGCCACGAGCTCATCGAGGTCGGGAGCGCCGACGGGTACCACGAGGACGTTGTTCGTGCGCCCGGTCCGTCGGGTGGTCTCGAACCCCTGGGTGAATCCATTGGCCGCCACGAACAAGCCCAGCTTCGCGCGGTCGTAGCGACGGCCGAGCTTGTTCGTGAAGCGATCGAGCTCGTCGGGTCCGACCCTGGAGCTCCAGTTCTTGCATTCGACGAGGATGTACGGGCTCTCCTTGGACCAGAAGGGATCCGAGGACTCGTTGCGTACGACGAGGTCGAATTCCTCGTCGGTTCCATTCTCACGGGCTACGACCACGAAGCCCGGCACCGTGGAGAGCAACAGCTCGAGCAGATCCTCGAGCAGACGGCCCTTGCGTGCGGCATGGTGCTCGGTCCGGGAGTCGGAGAGGAGCCTCGCCAGCGTCGGCGAGGTCTCCTCCGAGCGAGCGAGCTCGAGCCAGCGCGAGCGAATGCTCTCCATCGCGTTGCGAACCTTGATGCGCAAGAGTGCCGTGAAGCTCTCGGTCTTCTCGACGAAATCATAGGCGCCGTCGCGATAGGCACGCTCTACTGCATTCGGGCTCGCGTAGGCCGTGACCACGATCGATCGAGCCTCCGGCTGTGCGCGTCGGACCTCCGCGATGAGCTCGAGCCCCGAGTCGGGTCCCTTGGGTCCTCGAAGCTTCTGGTCCACGAGGACGACCGACCACGGCTCGCGTGCGAGGGCGTCGAGAGCTGCCGTTCGCGTCTCGACCGCCTCCACGCTCCACCCATCCTTCGCCAGCTCCTCGGCGAGCATCGTGCGGTAGAACGGCTCGTCGTCGACGACGAGCACTCGGCCTGGCCTCTTCATGGGGAATCCTCTGCCGCTGGTAGCATGATCTCGAACCTCGCGCCCCCCAGCTCGCTGGTCGTGCAGCGAACCTTGCCTCCGATGTCCTCCACGACGGCGCGGAGAGAGGCCAGTCCGTGTCCGGTGCCGTCCTGACGGTAGGAGACACCGTTCTCGAAGATGTGCTCGCGCACCGCGTCGGGGACTCCAGGGCCGTCGTCGTCGATGGTGAGCAAGACCTGGGAGGAGTTGCGGGCGTCGACGCGAATGGCGATCCGAACGTCGGGCCCCTTGGCCTGCTGTGCGTTGCGCAGAACGTTGAGCATCGCCAGGACGAAGTGGCCGCGGTTGCCGTGGCAGAGGGGATCGGCAGACGCCGGGACCGTTTCCACGTTGAGCGAGCCGACGCCATCGGGCCCGAGCTCCTTGCGTGCGTCGGCGATCGCGTCGAGCACGGAGAAGGGTTCGACGCGCCGTGACTCGGGTGGCACGAGCCGTACCGCCTCGGTGACGAAGCGATGGAGGCGGTTGACGCCTCGATCGATGGCATCCAAGAGCTCGACGGCGTTCGTGAGAGCCGTGTCGTCTCGTACCGTCGATCTCAGCGCTCGCGATGCATGCTGCACGGGACCGAGCGCATTGCGAACCTCGTGAGCGACCATGCGGGCGTGGAGGAGCATCGCTCCAACGTGCTCGTTGGTCTGAGTGGGTGCACTGGCCCTCGACTCCACGACCACCATGAGCTCGTCCTCGTGGATCGCCTGGGCGAGCACGCCGATGGGGTCTTCTGGTCCCTTCGCTACCTCCTCTAGCAACGCTTCGCCTAGCGGCGTGAGCTGCCAACCCTCCGATGCGAACCCCTCCTCCTCGATGGCTTCGACGATTCCCATGGCCGAGAGCTTCTCCAGGTGGATCCAGCTCGTATCCTCGGGTTGGTCATGGTGTCGCGGTGCGGTGCCATGCACCAGTCCGCGTTGGGCTACTAGCTCCGACAGCAGCTCGGTGCTGGCACGCCATTGGTCCCGTCGACCAGCGGTCCGTTGCACCTCGAGGGCGAGGAGCCACTTCACCGCGTCTCGTCCTCGTAGTCGTAGCAGCAACTCGCCAGCACTGGTGACCCTGCAGGCCCCTTGCTCCTCGTCCGTCAGACCAAGCTCTGCGCAGTAACGAGGGATGCGTGGCCATGTCATGGACTCGAAGAGGTCCCACCAGCTCGTGCTGAGGGAACGTATCTCTACCGACCGGAAGGTCAGCCACTCGAGACGCAAGGGGGTGATCCAAGGGTGTCCCAGAAACTCGTCGTGTGGTGCGCGAGCTGCCAATGTGATCCCCAGATCGACGAGAGCCGCACGCTCATCGAGGTTCAGCTCCGAAGCTGCGCCCGCAAGCAACACCCAATGGAGCTCTTCGACGAACCACTCCAGGCGATCCGTCAACCATCGCTCGGAGTCATCGTAGTGCCGACCGGAAGGTCCCGGTTTCCGGCGCTGCAGCAGCTCGAGCGCGTGAGCCTCGTGCCGCCCATGGTTGATCACCACCCGCTTGTCGCGCGCTCCACCCTGGGCGATCTGCTGCACGCGTCGCACGTGCTCGATGACTCGTTCGACGAACGACACGGGAGCTCAGCCTAGCCGACAGCACCAGCGCCATCAAACGGGCCGTCGAGATCCAATGTCCCCAGAATGGCTGGGCTGAACGAGTCCGCCCAGTCCCGACGGTAGATCCCTCCGTCGACCGCGGCTTCACGACGACGTCGCCGGTTCCATCAACGCTCGTACCGCCGCTGCGATCGCCTCCGACAGATCGATCAACGCGCGCGTGCTGGGCTCGGCGTCCACCACCAGCCCGCCGACCAGGGCTTCCTCGCTCTCGTCGGACACTCGCTCGGTCACCATCGCACGGCCGTCGCGCGTGCCGAGGATCACCGCCAGCCGCACGGCCTTGGAGGTCGACGGCGTGCGGCCGGGATCGAAGGCGTGCTTGATCGCGGCGGGGCCGGTGAATCCGCGTACGCGCCACGCGGCGATCGTCGACTCCACGGGCTCGGCTCGGAACACCTCGAGCACCGAGCCGCTGTCGAGGGTCACGCGCACGGTGGGAATGGAGAGCTGGGTGGGGTCCAAGCCGCGCGACAGGCCCTCGAGCTGCTCCCACAGGCGCGCGGCCACTTCGGTCTGGACCATGCCGCGCAGCGTTTCACCACCCCGCAGGGCTGGCAATCGGGACATTGGTACAGGGCTCCCGCCCTATCAGCATGGGGAAGGGCACGGATGCGAAGCACCAGGGGCAGCGCTGGCAGATCGGGGTTTCCCCACCCCGTCGCCCGTTCCGTGGACAACCGTGCAGTCGACCGTCGCATGAAATCGAGCGCTCGTGCGCTCGTCGTCGCGAGCGCCACGGGATCGGCGAGGGCTCGATGCTCACCGTCGCCCGCGGGGCGGCGGTGGGGTGGCCGTGCGGGGATCTTCGGGCCACGCGTGCTTGGGATAGCGCCGCATCAAGGCCTTGCGCAGCTCCGGGTAGTGTCGCAACCAAAAGCCCTCGAGGTCGGTCGTGACCTGCACCGCGCGACGGTTGGGTGCAAGCAGGTGTAGCACCAGCGCAACCGTGCCGCTCTGCCCCACGGCGGGTCCGGTGCCCGAGCCAAAGAAGTCCTGAAGCCACGACTCGACCCATGGCGGACGATCGCGCTCGTAGTGCACCACCAGGCGTCGCCCTCCGGGCAGGGTCACGTGCTCGGGTGCGATGCGACGCAGCGCCGCGCTCTGCTCGGGGGACAGCGCGGCGGCGAGGTGCGCGAGCAGATCGGCGCGACGGAGCTCGGCAAAGCTGCGTCGCCCCTCGCACATGCTCGCGAGCACCCGGGCCACGTCGTCCTCGCCTTGCGGGGCGAGCTCGGGGTGGTGCGTGGCGGCGAAGGCGACGCGGGCGAGCCAGGCATCGAGCGCGGCGGGGTCGCCCACGAACGCGCGAGCGCCCCGGGAGAGCGCTGCGTCGCGCAGCACCGCGGTGGCCTGCGGGGGCAGCTCGGGCCGCGGGGTCGCGTCGATCACCAGCGACTCGTAGCGGGTCTGCCG
This sequence comes from Paraliomyxa miuraensis, assembly GCF_026337845.1. Taxonomy (GTDB): domain Bacteria; phylum Myxococcota_A; class Polyangia; order Nannocystales; family Nannocystaceae; genus Paraliomyxa; species Paraliomyxa miuraensis. The sequence goes on from NZ_JAOVZF010000144.1 coordinate 188,226, forward strand.
CATGGCCTCCACGCGCTCGAGCTTGGGGTCGAAGCGAACGAGGGTCTCCTCGACCAGGGGGGCGTCGTCGAGCTCGAGCAGCTGCTCGGGCTCGATCATGGCGGCGCTTCGAACCACGGTGCGCGGCGCTCGACGGCCGGGGTCGTGGCGTTGCTCGGCCGCGACGGCGACGACGAGCGTCGCCCCATGGACGACCGACGAGGGCGACAGCTCGGCTTCACCACCGGCCGCCATCACCAGGCGATCGGGCTGTCCGCGACGCGCCTCGACCCGGGCCACGCGATCGGGAAACGCGACCAACAAGGCCATGCACAGCTCGTCCTCGGGAGTGCGGCTTGGCGGAGCGCGGTGGTCGAGGCGATCGAGGAGCTGCCGCCGTACCCGCTCCACCTGTCGCACCGCGCCACGATCGAGACCCAGCCGGCTCACCTGGCCCGGATCGCGCCGTACTCGCTCGAGCCGCTCGAGGTCGGCGAGCACGTCGGCCGCGGCGGCGTCGGAGGCCGTCTCGTGCTCCGACGAGCCCCGCCGCAGCGGTCGCTCGCCCAGCACCGCCGCCGCGCCTGCGCCGAGCCCGGCGATGCCTCGACGGCGGGCCTCGACCAGCAGCCGGGCCAGGCGTGGATGCACGGGGTAGCGCAGCATCTCGCGACCCACCGCGGTGGGCTCGCCGTCGCGGGTGACGGCGCCCAGCCGGCGCAGCAGGCTCTCGGCCGCATCGACGGCCGCGGGCGGAGGCGCGTCGAGCCAGCGCAGCTCGTCGGCGCTGCGCAGTCCGTGTGCGCGCAGGTCGAGCATGGCCCCGGCGAGATCGAGCCGATGGAGCTCGGGCTCGTCGAACGCGGGGCGCCGCTCGAGCTCGTGCTGGGGGTAGAGCCGGATGCATCGCCCGGCCCGCGTGCGCCCGGCTCGACCCGCGCGCTGCTCGGCCGAGGCGCGCGAGATCTTGGCCAGCGTCAGTGTGGGCAGGCCCGACCATGGATCGTGGCTGGCCCGTCGCGCCAGCCCGCTGTCGATCACCGCGGCGATCCCCTCGATGGTGATCGACGTCTCGGCCACGTTGGTCGCCAGGATCAGCGTGCGACCCGGTGCCACCGCGCGATCCTGCTCGGCCGGCGGCAGCTCGCCGTGCAGCGGCACGATCGGCAGCCCCAGCGCGCGCGCCGGGGCGGTGCAGGCCTCGGCGCACTCGCGGATCTCCCGTGCACCCGGCAGGAACACCAGCACGCTGCCGTCGAGCTCGCCAGCGCTTCCGCCTCCACCCTGGCCCAGATACCGCAGCGCCTCGGCCACCTGTGCGCCCAGCGGGCGATCGCCCTTGCCCGGGCGATGCTCCACCTCCACCGCAAAGCTCCGCCCCGGTGAGCACAGGGCGGGTGCATCGAGGAACGCGGCCACCGGTCCCGGGTCGAGCGTGGCCGACATCGCCAGCAGGCGAAGGTCCGGGCGCCGGGACTGCTGCAGGCGTCGCAGCAGGGCCAGCGCGAGATCGGTGTCCACGTGGCGCTCGTGCAGCTCGTCGAGCACCACCGCGGCCACCCTCGGCAGGGTGGGCTCGTCCCGCAGCCACCGGACCAACAGACCCTCGGTGACGAAGCGGATGCGGGTGGCATCGCTCACCTTCGACTCGAACCGGACCTGATAGCCCACGCGCTGCCCCACGGGCTCGCGAAGCTCGCTGGCGACCCGCTGGGCCGCCATCCGGACGGCCAGGCGCCGGGGCTGGGCCACCACGATCTGCATGCCTTCGCGAAGGCCCCAGTCGTCGCTGAAGCGCTCGAGCAAGAACGGCGGCACGCGCGTGGTCTTGCCGGCGCCGGGATCGGCCTGGAGCACCAGGTTGGGGCCCCGTCGCAGCCGGGCCTCCACCTCGGGCAGCAGGGCGTCGATGGGCAGCGCGGCGGGCACTGGCGACGGAGCCTAGCAGGCAAACGAGGCGCTTCAGGGCAGGAAGCTCAGCACGGAGAAGGTGTGGCTCTCGGAGTGCTCGAGCACCACGCCCACGAGCGGCAGCAGCCGCTCCTTGCCCGCGGCGTCCGCCACGATCAGCCGGGGTCGGCGGTGGATCACCCAGTCCTGCCGGGTCTCGCTCCCGGAGGACTCCATGCGCACGAACGCGTAGCCCTTGCCGCCGTGGTCGCGCAGCATGGTGACCATGGCCTGGCGGTTGATCCGGTCGTGCATCGCCCAGCCCTCCGAGGGCCCCTGGTCCAGCACGCCGGGCTCGGTCTCGATCTCGGAGAACTGCTCCTCGTACTCCGCCCTGGGCATGATCAGGGCGGTCAGGGCGCGAGCGTCGTTGGCGTCGAGCGCGGCCACGATCGCCTCGCCGAGCTGCGGCAGCGAGGGGCGGCCGTGGGGTTGCGTGGCGCCCTTGGCCGCGGTCTGGTCACCTGCCTGCCCTCGAGGAGGGGTATCGCCAGCCGAACCGGGGCTGGCGTCGGGGCACCCCGCAAGCAGCAGCGTCAGCGGCAGCGCAACGCGAGGAGGGATCGTGGTCATGGCCGAGTCCACCAAGTAGAACAAGCCCGGACGGTGCACGAAAGAGGTCGCCCCCGGTGGGTCGCAGGGTGGGTCCACCGGTGCTTTGGCCGAGCTTCAGTCGACGAACGCGAGGATCGAGAAGGTCTGGCTCGCCGGGTGCTCGATCACCGCGCCCAGGATCCGCAGCTCGTGCGTGGCGCCCTGCGCATCGGTCACGGTGAGCCGCGGCTTGCGGTACACGACCAGGCCGCTGCGCTCCTCGCGGGCCGTGGGCTCGAGGCTCGTGAACGCGTAGCCCTTGCCGCCGTGACGTCGCAGCGCAGTGGCTCGGTCGCCGCGATTCTCGGCCTCCTGGTTCTGCCACGCGAAGGTGGGGCCGAGCCGCAGCATGTTGGGGTGGCTCACCAGCGCCGGAAACAGCCGCTCGTACTCCTCCTTGGGGACCGTGAGCGCGAGCAGGGCCGCCTCGTCGTTGGCGTCGAGGGCATCGACGATCGCCTGACCCAGTGCCGACAACGAGGGCTTGGCGTGGGTCAGCGGCGCGTCACCGATGTCGGCGGAAGGGGCGGTGGGTGGGGACGTGATGGCCATCGGCGGCGTGGCCTCGGGGATCTTGCCGTCGCTCTGCGGCACGGGCGTGCTCTCGCGGCCGCAAGCGCCGACCAGCAGCGTGCCCGCCAAGAGCAGGCCGAGTCGTCCGGGGGGGATCGTCACGAGCGATTCCATAGACCAACGTCGAGCGCGGACCAAGATCGAGCCAGCCACTTTCGCGGGTCGTTCTCGTGAATTGGCGGAAGCCGGGCGGGGTCTTCCCCATGCCCGGCTTCCTCGGCGAGCTCGAAGCAGCTGCCTCAGGTCCCGTAGTTGATCCAGCCGTCGAGCGTCCAGTTGTCACCGGCCGGATCCACCGCACCCGCGTAGCCACCCTCGCCGGCGATCTCGGCGGCGGGCTGGATGTTGGGCGAGCCGAACGTCGCGTCGGGCAGCATGCAGTCGGTGCCGATGGTGGCGCCCGCGGTCTCGGTCAGCCACATCTCGAGTCCCGCGGAGTCCCAGGTCGCCATGTCGTCGCCCGCATCCACCTCGAAGGTGCTGGTGCCGCAGAAGTGCGTGCCGGGGAAGGAGATCGCGCCCGCCTCGGCCTGCGCCTGCGTGGCCAGGTTGGCCAGCACGATCGCGGCGTTGGTCGCGTTGACGAACAGCGAGTTGCGGATGGTGGCCTGCACGCCCTCCTTGAGCGTGGCGCCCTTGCTGTCGGTACCCCCCGACCCCGAGCCCACACAGGTCAGGTTGCTGATGGTGGGATTGGTCAGCGGCGGCGCCGTGAAATCGGTGCCCTGGTTCGACCACTCGAGGCAGTTGTCGCCCGTGGTGGGGTCCTGGTGGATGAACACGTCCTGCAGGGTGCCCCGGAAGCCCTCGTCGCTGTCGATGCTGTCGTCGGCCGCGCCCGTGACGATGATGTTGTTCGCGTCGAAGGTGCCACCGAACATCTCGATGCCGTCGTCGAGGCCCATGTGGACCTGCACGTGGTCGACGCTGGTCGCGGTGCCGCAGGCGAAGAACGTGATGCCGTTGAGCTCGTTGCCCGGGGAGATCTCGTTGCCGGCCCACTCCACCCGCACGTAGCTCAGGGTGCCGCAGTCGTGGCCGTTGTCGCTGCCGCCGTAGATCGGCGGATCCTCGGCGAAGCCCTCGGCGGGTCCCATTCCGATGTTGGCCTCGGCCAGCCCGAGCAGCGCCAGGCCACCCCAGTCGCCCCGCGCCGGGGAGCCGCCGTCGGCGACCTGGATCGAGGTCATCACGATCGGCGCGTCCGCGGTGCCCTGCGCATCGATCCGCGCCGCGGGGGTGATCGCGAGGGCCGAGCCCGCGCCGCCCACGATCCACGTGCCCGGCTCGATGGTCAGCGTGCCGCTGTTGACCAGCGTGATCCCCGTGAGCACGTGCACCCGGTCGCAGCCGAGCGTGGTGTCACCGTCGATCGCGGTGGCGACCTCGCTGCGCGGGCCGTCGATGCCGACACAGCCCTCTGCGCCCGTCGCGGTGCCGTCCGCGGAGTCCGTCTCGCCTCCGGTGGGACCGGAGGTGTTCGACTCCGTCCCCGAGCTGGACGTGTCGTCGCCCGGGCACCCGGCGAGGGTAAGGGGAAGCGCTAGCGAAGCGGCGAAGCCAATGAACCTCTTCATCCTGGATCTGCTCCTCGTGAGACCACGCCGGTGGTCCGGGGGCCTGCGCGGAGCGTTATTGCTTCCCCATGTGACAGATGCATTTCAACCAGCGCAAATCTTCGTCACGGAAGCGAGTCGTCACGTCACGTTCACGTAGAGCACGGCCGTCAGATCTTGTAGGACAGGCCCAGCACGAACGTGGTGCCCGGCCATGCGAGGTAGGTTACGGCTCTGTCCGCGCCCTGAGTGAAGCGGCGGGGGTAGTTGAGGATGTCCTCGATCGTGAACGAGAGCGAGAAGTTCTTGCCGATCTCCTGTCCGATCACGAGGTCGAAGGTGTGGATCGACTCCTCGTAGATGTCGGGCAGGCCGAGGGCACCGACCTCGTCGATGCGGCGCCCGAACGCGTTGTAGAGCAGCCGTCCGTTGGTCCCGCTCTTCTTGTTGGTGTAGTCGAGGAAGGCGTTGACGACGAACGGCGACTGACCCTGCAGCGGGCGCTCGCGGGAGGTCGAGGCGTCGGGCACCGAGATGTCGCACGTGGGATCGGACGGATCGCACTGTTCCCCCAGCCGCACTCGCGAGAACACGTAGGCGAAGTTCCCGCCCAGCGAGAAGTTCTCGAGCGCCTTGCCCAGGAACTCGAGGTTCTTGCGGGCTTCGAGCTCGAAGCCCACGTTCTGCGCCCAGGTGGCGTTGCGGAACGATGCCAGCCGGCTGCCGGCGCGGGCGCTGGCGATCTTCTCGATCGGCTCGTCGAAGTACTTGTAGAACAACGACACCGCCACCACCTCGGACGCGCTGGGGAACCACTCCCAGCGAAGATCGGCGTTCCAGATGTCGGTGGACACCAGACCGCGGTTGCCCACGATCGCGGTGCCGCCCACGAAGTCTTCGAACTCGAACGGCGCGAGCTCGCGGAACTCGGGCCGGGCCAGGGTTCGCGCGCCCACCAGGCGGATGTTCATCTCGTCGTTGGGCGAGAAGATGAGCGACGCCGAGGGCAGCACGTCGTACTCGTCGAGCGATGCGGCCTCGGCCGACACGTCGTTCTGACCGAAGTAGTCGAACGGCTGCACGTCGATGAAGCTGGCCTCGAAGCGGGCGCCGCCCGCGAGCTTGAACCACCGCACGATCGGCAGGTCCATCATCGCGTAGGTCGCGTAGATCTCCTGCTCGGCGTCGTAGTTGTCGAGCGCGCGGGTGGTCTCCCGGTAGAAGAACGGCGCGGGATCCATCGGGGCGTTGCCTCCGATGTTCTCCGGCCCGAGCACGTCGCCCGTGCCCGGGGGCACCATCGAGCCGCTGGTCTGGCCCACCGCGAAGCGCCGGGCGAAGAACTCGCGCTGCTTGCCCTCGACCCACACGCCGGTCTTGAACTTGGAGTCGAGCTGACCCCACTGCTTGAACGGCAGCGTGAAGTTGGCAGCGCCGCTCTCGGTGTCGTCGGTGAGATCGAGGAACAGCTGCTTGCCGCCGCCGTTGGTGATGTTCAGCGCGGTCAGCCCCGCGTCGTTGGTGGTGAACACCATGTCCCGCATCGAGGGGTCATCGCGGCGCGCCATGGCATAGGAGCCGAACCAGTCGAACTGCAGACCCTTGGCCCCGGGGAACGTGTGCTTGCCTCCGAGGCGCGTCAGCAGGATCGAGCGCATCACATAGCGCAGGCGGGTGTTGGTGACCAGCGCGGCGCCCTGGGCCACGTTGCGTGCATCCCCCTGGTAGAGGCGCGTCTGATCGTCGGTGTCACGCGAGTAGAAGCCCAGCAGCTCGAGTCGGTGGTTCTTGTTGGCCTTCCACTTGACCAGGCCCACGCCCGACCACGCCACGTTGTAGGTGGTATCGATGCTCCCTTCGCCATAGTCGGTGCGCGGCGTGTCCAGGTCGAGCTCGCCGCCGTCCAGGCCGAACACGCGCACCTGCTCGCGCAGCGTCTCGTGCTTGGCCTTGTAGCGCGCCGAGGCCAAGAACCCGATCTTGCCGTCCTTGCCATACTCGCGCCCCCAGCCGGTGGTGGCGTTGAAGCCGAAGTTGGGGGGAGCCTTGGCCCCGCTGCGCACGCGCGTGTCCGACAGCAGCGACTCGCCGAAGGCCTCGGTCTGCTCGGGTGTCCACGCGGTGCTGAGCGTGTCGGGGTCGAGCACCGTGGGGCCGATCGGCAGGTTGGTGGGCAGCACCTCGGGGATCCCCCGCGGGTAGTTGCCGAACCCGAACGCGTCGGCTCCGGCGAACCCCGCGCTCGTGACCATCTGCCGCCCGGTCGTCGCCGTGTTGGCCCCGATCTCCGCCCCCACCTCCAGGATGAAGTCGTCGGGCACCTCGCGGCTCTCGAGCTGTACCGAGGCGCCCGCGAAGTCGCCCGGCACGTCGGGGGTGAACGTCTTTTGGATGTTGATGGCCGACAGCGCCCCCGACGGGAAGATGTCGAGCGGCACCGTGCGCAGCTCGGGCTCGGGGCTCGGCACGCGCGCCCCGTCGAACAGGGTGTTGCCGTAGCGGTGCCCCAGGCCGCGGCAGAACAGGTAGCGCCGCTCCACGAGCGTGCATCCCACGATGCGCCGCGCCACCGAGCTGGTCGAGCCGCCGCCCGACTTGGCGATCTCGTCGCGGCTCATCAGGTCGCGGGCCGAGAGCGACTCCTTGCGCTGGAGCAGCCGCGCCCCCTCGCTCTCGCGGTTCATCTCGGCCTCGACCTCGACCACCTGCCCCGCGCCCTCGAGCGGCTTGAGGTCGCGGTTCAGCTCCACCGTGCCGCCCTGGCGAACCTCCACGTTGGAGATCCGCAGCGGCTGCGAGCTGTCGCTGCGCAGGCGCAGCTCGTACACCCCCGGCGGCAGCCGCAGCGAGAACTCGCCGTCTTGGTCGGTCTTGGTCTTGTACTTGCCGCCCACCACCTCCACCGTGGCCGCGATCACCGGATCGCCGCTCACCGAGTCGCGCACCTTGCCCGTCACGGTGCCCACCGGGCCCTTGGTCGCCTCGACGGTGGACGCCTTGATCTCCTCCTCGAGTGCGCCCGAGTCCTCCGAGATGTCCTCGACCTCGAAGCTCCAGTCGCCGTCGTCCTCGGGCACGTCCGCGACCGGACCGTCGTCGACCGGCGCGGTCGAGGGCATGATCACCTCGCCGCCATCCTCGTCGATCGGCTCCTCCTCGACCGCAAACCCATCGTCCCCCGGCGGAGGCTCGGCGGCGCTGTCGTCCTCGACGACGAAGCCGTCGTCCTCGGGCGGGGCGAGCTCCTCCGCATGCGCTCGCGCGCTGCCCCCGAGTACACCCAGCACCACCAGCGCCTGCGTGGTCCCGCAGCGTCGCACGTTCATGGCTCTCCTTTCGGGCGGTCGCAGCTCACTGGAGCTTCTTGGTCAGGAACACCACCGGCGAGGCGCCGCCCTGCCGCGCCAGGTCGACCCCGTGCAGCACCGTGCCCACCGCCGCGTCGTCCTCGCCGTCGATGTAGATCACGTTGTCGGGACGCGCATTGAACATGCGGTGCAGGCGGACCGACAGCTCGGGCTCGTCGATCGTCACCCCGTTGACCTCGAAGGTCTGCTCGTCGGTCACGGTGAGCACGAGCGGCTGGTTGGGGTCGTTGGCCTGATCGAGCTCTTCTTGCTTGTCGTCGTCCTTGGGCGGCAGCCGCACCGCGAACGCCTGCGTGATGATCGGCGCCAGGATCATGAAGATGATGAGCAACACCAGCACCACGTCGACCAGCGGCGTGACGTTCATCTCGGGCTGCACGCGGCCCTTGCGGCCGCCTCCGACGCTCATCCCCATGCTGCTAGCCCTCTCCCTCGGCCGACTTGCTGGCCAGCTCCTTGCCGTCCTTGGCCACGCCCACCGCCAGCGCGATGTTCGTCAGCCCGCCTTGTTGCAGCTCGTGGAACAGCTCGCGGACCGGCCGGTAGGGCAGCTTGGCGTCGGCGCGCAGCAGCACCCGCTGCCGCGGATTGGCTGCGGCCTGCGCCAGCACCTCGCGCACCGCCTGATCCATCGGCAGCTCCTGCGACCCCACCAGGAAGGTCTCGTTGCGGTCGACGGTCACGATGATCGGCTCCTGGTCGTCGGCCAGCTCGTCGGCCGCGTCGACCTTCACCATCTCGATGGGCTTGCCCTCGTTCTGCACGTTGGGGATCACCAGCATGAAGATGATGAGCAGCACCAACACCACGTCGACCAGCGGCGTGACGTTGATGTTGGGGGCGATCTTCCCCTTGCTACTTCCCAGGCTTGCGCCCACGGCCGGCACCCTCCAGGAAGTCGACCAGCTCGCCCGAGGCGTGCTGCATGTGCATCTCGAACTTGTCGAAGCGCGCCGTGAGGTAGTTGAACACCAGCACCGCTCCGATCGCGACCACCAGGCCCACCGCGGTCACGATGAGCGCCTCGGCGATACCGGCGGAGACCGCCTCGAGCCCGCCGCCGCCCGCGGCCGCGATGCCCTGGAACGCGGTGATGATGCCGATGACCGTGCCGAACAGCCCGATGAACGGCGCGGTGGAGCCGGTCGAGGCCAGGATGCCCATCCCGCGGCGCAGCTCGGAGTCGAGCTGCTGCTGGCGGCGTGTCAGCTCGCGCCGCGCCATCTCGGCCGGGGTCACCGCCTCGTCGTCGTCGTTGATCACGTGCTTTCGCTGGCTGAAGTACGACTCGAGTCCGAACGCCATCAGCCGCGGCAGCGGGGTGCGCTCGTAGTCCTTGCCCTTGGCCAGGTCGAGCAGCGGCTCGAAGTCGCGATCCTCGAGCAAGGGCCGGGCCTTGGCCGCGAACTCGTTCGACATCGCGGCGGCCTTGCCGAGCACCAGCACGCGCTCGATGGCCACGAACAGGCTCGCCACGCCCATCGCCACCAATCCGATGGCGACCAGGCGCGACAGGAAGCCCATCGATTCCCAGATTTCCAAGAGTGACAGCTCCATGATGGATGCTCCTACTGCGGGTCTCAGCCGGCGGTGAGGGTGAAGGGCACGGTGACCTGGTGATACACCGTGATCGGCTGACCGTTGAGCTTGGCCGGCTCGAACGTCCAGGTCTTGACCGCGGCGATCACGGCGGCCACGAACAGCTTGTTCGCGCGCGCTTGATCCTCGTCGGTCGTCGCATTGTTGGTCTTGCGCAGGATCTTGGCCCCGCGCACCGTGCCGTCGCGGTGCACGTGCAGCTTGATCACCACCTTGCCCGTGATGCCCTCGTCCTTGAGCTCCTTGGGATAGGCGGGCGGGTTGCCCGACTTCTGCTTGGGCGCGGTGGCGTTCTCGGGCCGATCGATCGGCACGGTGGGGTCGATCTGGGGCTTCGCCTTGGGCTTGGGCTTGGGCTTGGGCGCCTCCGGCTTGGGCTCCGGCTTGGGCTTGGGCTTCTCCACCGTCTTGGGTGGATCCTTGCCCTGTCCCACGCCGCTGCCGCCGGGCGAGCCGCCGCCCGGGCCGATCTGTATGGTCTTCTCGGTGTCGCTCTCTTCGGCGGCGTCGGTGACCTTCTTGTCGGGCGGCTTGGGCTTGGGCTTGGGCTTGGGCTCTTGGACCACCTCCACCTTGGTGTTCGGCGGCGGGGGCGGCTCGGGCTCGGGTTCGGGCTCGGGTTCTTCCTCGATCGCGAAGTCCTGGATCTCGGGCTCGAGCTCGACCTCGACGATCCGCTCCTTCTTGGGCGGATAAGCCAGCCAGGCGGTCGTGCCCGTCACCGCGAGTAGCACCGCGCCCCACAAGAACGCGCCGCCGCGGCGACGGCGGACGAACAGTTCCTCGAGGCGGGGGTCGAATCCACCAAGCATTGGGCGCTCGGACTATGGTGTGGCCGGATGTCCGTTGGGTGTCCGATTCGTCTCAGATCTGTGACAACCCAAAATCGTCACGCGAACGTCACGGGGTCATCGCTCGTGCGCAGCGCCGCACGGACGGGCCCTGTGATTTTTCCGGCGCGTGACCCCGACGTCACACGAGCGGGGCAACGTACGCGAACCGATGGGTAAGTCGATCTTGATCGTGGACGACGAGCACGACATCGCCGCCACCTTGGCCTATGCGCTGGAGCAGGAGGGTTGGCAGACCCTGGTCGCCCATGACGGCCGCACTGCGCTCGACCTCGCAGGGGCTCACCCGACCCCCGACCTCGTCCTGCTCGATCTGATGCTGCCCGATCTCTCGGGCACCGAGGTCTGTCGCACGCTGCGTTCTCAGGAGCACACCAAGGCGATCCCGATCGTGATGCTCACCGCGCGCAACGACGAGATCGATCGAGTGGTCGGCTTCGAGGTGGGCGCCGACGACTACGTGGGCAAGCCGTTCAGCGTGCGCGAGCTGGTGCTGCGCGTGAAGGCGATCCTGCGTCGAGCCGACCAGCCCGATGCGACCGGCAGCGAGCTGCGCTTCGGTCGGCTGCGGCTCGACGCCGCGGGGCACCAGGTGTGGGTGGACAGCGAGGAGATCCCGCTCACTGCCCTCGAGTTCCGCCTGCTCTCCACGCTGCTCACGCGACGCGGTCGGGTGCTGACCCGCGAGACCCTGCTGCACGACGTGTGGGGACACGATCCCGGCCTGCCCACGCGCACGGTCGACACGCACATCCAGCGGCTACGCAAGAAGATCGGGCCGGCGTCACGGTACATCGAGACCCTGCGCGGAACGGGGTACCGGTTCCGCGCCTCGCCCGAGATGGCGGGGTAGCGGTAGCAACGGCAACGGCCGCTCGTGTAGTGGTCGGAGATCCAACGAGGATGAACGCAAGGTCGCGGGCACTCAGTGCCCGCAGCGTGGCCACGATGTCACCCGCCGGACGTTCCACGTCGCAGCCACTCCAGTCCTCGAGTGTTGCACGTGCACACTCGTAGTCGCTCGAGCGGATCGAGGCTCAGGAACCACGCCAGCAGCGAGCGATCCACCTCCCGTGCCGCTGCCACGAGGTCCGGATCCGTTCGTAGGAGTATCTCCTCGATCTCTGCTGCGGTCCGAGGCCACTGCTCCACGGCGACGAGTCTAGCCCGAGGCGGCCTGGCGGGCCATCCGCCGCTGGGGTCGTGGCCCGGGCAAGAGAAAATTCGACGGACCTCCGTCAGATCGATCGAGCCCACCGGAGAGGGGTCTGCGAGCCCGGGGAACGCGGCGCACCAAGCCAAGCCGAGCCCCGGGCCTGCCCATCACCACCCAGAGAAACGAGACCCGTCATGTCCAAGCTCATCGCCTTCGCCTCCTTCGCCGCCCTCGTCCTCACCGCTGGCCTCGCCCACGCCGAGCCGCCCTGCCCCGGCAGCAACGGCAACGGTTGCTCGTGGAGCTGCAGCGGCGGCACCTATTACGTGACGTGCCAGAACACGAGCGTGGGAGGCCTCGTCCCCCGCTGCTACGAGGTCACCGGTGGCACCACCACTTCCGTACCCTGCAGCATCGCGCCGCCGACCCCTGGGCTCGACGAGACCGACAACGCGTTCGAGATGATCCTCGAGCTCGAGGACGACATCGCTGCGCTCGAGGACGACATCGGCGTCTGCTACGGGCCCACCAAGGGCGAGACCGCCGAGGAGCCCGTGACCGAGGACGGCCTGGCCCCGGCCTACTGAGCAAGAACCCCACGACCGCGATCGAACCCAACGCACTTCTCGATCACACCACCTTCCCAAGTTCCAAGTCCCAAGTCCCAAGTCCCGAAAGCGAATTTCGTCATGTCCAAGCTCATCTCCTTCGCCTCCTTCGCCGCCCTCGCCCTCACCGCCGGTCTCGCCCACGCCGAGCCACCTTGCCCCGGCAGCAACGGCAACGGCTGCTCGTGGACCTGCAGCGGCGGCACCTATCACGTGACGTGCCAGAACACGGGCGTGGGTGGCCTGGTCCCCCGCTGCTACGACGTCAGCGGCGGCACCACCACCAACGTCCCGTGCAACCAGGCACCGCCGCCCCCCGGACTCGACGAGACCGACAATGCCTTCGAGGTGATCCTCGAGATCGAGGACGACCTCGCGGCGCTCGAGGAGGAAGCCGGCGCGTGCTACGAGCCCCCCAAGAAGGGAAAGACGGTCGAGGAGGCCTATTGAGCCGCCGACGCCGAGCGCCGCGTTCACGCCCGCGATGACGCATCGTCGTGGGCACGCTACCCTCCGCGCGGAGGCCCGACCAAGCCGGGCGCCGCAGCGGAGGCATGCACGTACGAGCGGTCATCGGAGCAGCGTTGTTGATGCTGTCGTGCGGCCGCGATCCTCCCGCGCCGGCTCGCGAGGCCCAAGGCCCACCAACGAGCGAGCCCTCGTCGACGGCCACGCCAGCCCCCCGCGCCCTGACGGCGTGGTTCGGCGGCTGCCGCGAGGTGCGAGAGGGGCCGATCTGTGCGTTCGAGCCGGGATCGACCACGCTGCGCCTGTGGATCGAGACCGACCCTGGGTTCCCGAGCACGATCGCGATCGACGGGGCTCCCCTCGATGGGAAGCCCGAGCCGATCGAGGGCGGTCTGCGCTGGGTGGTCCAGCCTTCGGCGACTGCCCGACACCTGGAGATCCTCATCGATCTCGACGGCGCGCCGGGCAAGTTCGCGCTGACGCTCGATCCCTCGCCGCCATCGCGCTCGGCCGAGCTCGATGCGATCGCGAGCATGGTCGACATCATGGAGGCGCGTCGACGCCTCGACGCGCTGCTGCCCACGCTGGCCGACGACGCGGCGCGAGCCGAGGCGTACATGCTCGCGGGTGATCTGGCCTTCGAGGTGGGCGATCTCGACGCGGTGGCCGAGTCCTACGCCGAGGCGTTCGAGCGAGCCGTGGCCGCCGGTCACCTGCGCAATGCGAGCACGCTGGCCCAGCGGCTGACGTTCGTGTACCTGGCCCTGCGCCACGACGAAGAGCACGCGGCTCGCTGGCTCGAGCGCGATGCCCCGCTGGTGGTGGCCGATCCCGAGCAAGGCATGCTGCACGCCTACTACGAGGGGTTGCTGGCCGAGCACCGGGGAGAGCTGCGAGCCGCCGGCCTGGCGCATGCCAGCGGCGAGCGCATGGCTCGGGCGCTCGGGCTCGACGCTACCGAGGCGGCCGCGCTGGTCGAGCAGATGCTGCTGGTGGGGCGGCTGGGTGCGTGGGAGCGCGCGCGAGCGCTGGAGGACCGGGCGCTCGCGCTCGTGCCCGCACTGACGCCCGGGCCCGATGCGGTGCCCCTGGTGCGCAGCCAGCTGCTGAACGCGGTGGCCTGGATGCTGCTCGAGGCACGGGGTCGCGGAGCATCGGTCGAGCAGGATCCCGTGCCGCTGCTCCGGCAGGCGCTCGAGGGACTGGGCGACAGCCAGGACGTGGCCTCGCTGCACACGCGCAATGCGATCATGCTCAACCTGGCCTATGCGGCGGCGCTCGACGAGCGCGCGGGCGAGGCTCGGTCGTGGCTCGAGCGCGTGGACCAGTCGCAGCTCGATCACGAGGATCGCCTGTGGCGCATGCTGCTACTGGCCCGGGTCGCGCGACTCGACGGCACGCTGCCGCTGGCGCGCCGCCGCTTCTCGGCGCTGCTGACCGAGGCCGAGCGCCTCTACGAGCCCGAGCTGCGCTGGCAGGCGTTGCTCGAGCAGGGGCGCATCGAAGAGGCGCTCGGGCGTCCCGAGCAGGCGCTCGCCCGCTATGCCGAGGCCGAGCGCCTGCTCGACGAGCAGCTGCCCAGGATCGCGCTCGGCGAGGGTCGCGGACGCTTCGGGGCCGAGCGCGACCGCGGCGTGCGCTGGCAGGTGGACCTGCTGCTGCGGCTCTCGCGGCCCGACGAAGCGCTGTGCGTGGCTCGGCTGGCACGGACCCGGGCCCTGCGCACGGTGGCCCGGCAGGTGCGGCGCCTGAGTCGAGCCACGCCGGAGCAACGCGAGGCGCTTCGGCAGCATCGCGAGGCCCGGGCCCGCCTCGAGGCCGCCTATGACGAGAGCTGGTCCCTGCCCGCCGCGGCCTCGCGTCAGAAGCAACGCGAGCTCGAGGCCGAGCGTCGCGAGCACCAGCGCGAGCTCGACCAGCTGCTCGGCGCGCTCGATCCCGGGGGAGAGTCCAACGAAGGCTGCAACGACCTCTCCCATCCAGGGCCCGGCGAGCTCGACCTGCACTTCGTTCGGCTCGACGACGGCTGGGTCGGCTTCGCCGAGCTCGCCAAGGGCCTCACGGTGCGTCGGCTCGGCCCGCTGGCGCTCGACGGCGAGCCCGATCCCCAGCACCGCGCCCGCTGGAGCGCGGACTTGCTCGCGCCGTTCGCCGAGGCGCTCGCCCAGGCCGACTCGATCCGCGTGATGCCGGTGGGTGCACTGGGTCGCGTGCCGTTCCATGCGCTGCCGATTCCACCGCGGTCAGATGGCGATCCCACGCAGGTGCTGCTGGAGCGGGCCGTGGTGCGCTACGGCCTGGATCTTCCGCGCAATCCTCGGGAGCCCGGACCCTCCGAGCGCGCCGCGGTGATCGTGGCTCCGCCCAGCAACCTGCGCCACGCCGCGGCCGAGGCGGAGATGGTCGCGCGTCTGCTCGGCGAAGCGGGCTGGCAGGTGCAGCGCATCGAGGGCGAGGATGCGCTGGGCGATGCGGTGCGACGCGCGTTGCCGCAGGCGGGCTTGCTGCACTACGTGGGGCACGCGCGCGCGGACGGACTCGAGGGCTGGAGCAGCGCGCTCGTGCTCGCGCGCGATGGCACCGTGGACGTGGGCGACGTGCTCGCGCTCCCGCGCGCCCCGACCACGGCGATCCTCAATGGCTGCGAGACCGGACGCATCGACCCCGCCGCGCTGGCGGGCGGCATGAGCCTGGCCCATGCGTTCGTGGTCGCGGGCGCACGGCTGGTGGTGGCGACCGATCGAGAGGTCGACGACGCCGCGGCCAGTGCGCTGATCGAGGCGTTCCACCGGGCCCACGCCGCGGGCGAAGACGCCCCCCAGGCCCTGCGTAGCGCGCTGCGCCAGCGCATGGGTCACGACGATGGCTGGCTCTACACCCGCGGTTGGATTCCTTGACCGAAGCCGCGTCAGAAGAACGGCCGTCGATGTAGAAGGTAGGGCGTGTCCCGCTCCAACTCTGCTCGCCTCGCATTCTCGTTGTTGATCGGCTCGGCTGCCTGCAGCGGTCCTTCGTCGGGGGACGATGCGGCCCGTGACAAGGCGGCCGCCGCCGCGGCCGGCCTCGCGGGCTCGGTGGCCGGAGCCGTGGCCGCGAAGCCGGCATCCCTCGACGCCCAAGCCCTGGCGCCCTCACAGCCCGTGCGCCTGCGCTACGTGGCGCTGATGAACGCCGGCGCCCCGTGTGCGCCCCTGCGGGGATGGTCGGCCCAGCGCTTGTTCCGCTTCACGGGCCCGGCCGCCGAGGCCTGGGGCGCCTACGAAGCCGCGGGCGGGAAGATGCCCGCACCCCTCGAGCGCTTCTGCCTCTACACGTGGACGGGTGCCGGACAGCCGCTCGCGCCTCCGGCCGTGCCCGGCTCGGTGCGGGTCGATCCCGACCCCGATGTCGTCGTACCGCAGGCCAGCCCGACCCAGGTGCTCGCAGCGGCCCGCAGCACCGCGCTGCTGCAAGGCCTCGGCGCCACGCCGGGGGCTCCGCCCTCGGTCACGCCCTACAGCCGCGAAGAGGGGCTGCCCTACGTGGCGGTGGTGGACACGGCCGACTCGCGCGGCCCCGGGCCGACCACGCTGCCGAGCTACGCCTCGGCCCCCGCGCGGCTCCAGCACGGGCTCACCATGGCTGCGCTGATCCAGGCCGTACGCTGCCCTCATCGGCAGGCCCAGTGCACCTCGCGGCAGTTCTTCGCGCAGGCGTTCCCGTTCGACGCCGCCCACGTGCAGCCGCTGCCGTCCGGCGGAGAGCGAGGCAGCCTGGGCTCGCTGGCCGCGGCGCTCGGCGAGTCGATGGTGCGCTGGAAGGCCCGCCCCGATGCCGGCAGCTCGCCCCTGGTGATCAACATGAGCCTCGGCTGGGACCTCGAGCACGGCGGTGCACTGCCGCCGAGCCACGGCGATCTGCTCGACGTCGCGGCGCCCGATCCCACCGTGCCCGCCACCGTGCAGGCGGTCCACACCGCGCTGGCCTGGGCCGCCTGCGAGGGCGCGCTGTCGATTGCGGCGGCCGGCAACACCGAAGGAGCCCTGTGCGAGCGCCAGGGTGCCCTGGCGCCGGCTGCATGGGAGAGCCTGCCCGAGCTCGATGCCACCGCCTGCGCCCACCTGGGGGTGGCCCTGGCTGGCGACCAGTCTCCCCCCAAGCTCACCTACGGCGTGGGCGGTCTGGACGCGACCGGGCAGCCGATCGCCAACAGCCGCCTCGGCAGCATGCCATCGCGCGCGCTCCATGCCCACCAGGCGACGGTCTCCGTCGATGGCGGCAGCGCGACCACCCAGCCCTGGACCGGCACCTCGATCGCCGCCGCCGGGCTGTCGGCCATCGCGGCGCAGGTGTGGAGCCACCGGCCCAGCAATCGGGCGACCGACGTGGTGGGCATGTTCGATGCCCACGGCACCCCGATCCCGGTGGCGTCCCAGTGGCGCAGCCAGACCTCGGGCAACCCGGCCGCGGTGCATCGCATCGACGCCCATGGCGTGATCGCGGCGATCGACGCGGCCAACAACCCCTACGTGTCGTCCCAGGCCAGTTCCGCGATCTCGCAGGCGCTGCGCGACGTGGTGAGCGCGCGCCTGCAGGCGCCCAATCCCCTGGGGGCCGTCTCGCTGGTGTCCAGCAAGCCCGTGCAGAGCAACTGCGGAGCCCTGCCCGTGTCCACCTTCGTGGCGCCGGGCACCAGCGGCACCACCGGGCTGCCGGCCACCTCGTATCTCCGCGACGAGACGCGGCCGCAGCCGCACGTGCCCATCTGTCCCAACTGCCCCGTGGTGCGCAAGACCTCGAGCGGCAGCGGAAGCGGCAGCAGCAACAACGGCGGCAGCAGCGGCACGACGACGACCACGACCGCCACCGCTCTCACCACCGGCACCGTCGAGTACGCGCTCTACGTGGAGCTCGACGGCTACTACGCCGGTGCCACCGTCGATCGACCCGTGCTCACGTTCTACGACTCACAGAGCGGCACCACCGTCTCGATGGCACTGGGGACGATCTCCCTCACCACGCCGACCCAGATCGATCTGCACACGTTCACCTTGCCCTCGGGCGAGACCGTGGCCGACTGGCTCGAGCGGCACGGCGGCGTCGTGTCCGGGCGCCTGACGCTGCAGGTCGACGACGACAGCCCCAGCGGACCCAATCCACCCCAGACGATGAACCAGGTCGTGGACGTGGTGCGCTGATGAGGATGGAGCCTCGCCGTGCTCGAATCGACGCCCTCGGGGCCGCGGCGGGGCGTGATATCCTCCCGGTCTTCCGCCTTGACCCCCGACGAGATCCGAAGCGCATGCCGAGGCGAGCGTCGTGCCCTCGCCGCGCTCGTCGACGTGCTGCTGCCGGTGATCAAGGTGGAAGCCGCGGTGGCCTTGCGCCGCCGCGCCAATGCCTCGGGCCGCGATGCTCGCCAGGACGTGGACGACTTCGTGCAGGACGTGATGGTGCACCTGATGGCCGACGAGGGACGGGTGCTGCTGCGCTGGGATCCGCAGCGGGGGCGCTCGCTGGCCAGCTTCGTTCGCATGGTCACCCGCCACCGCGTGGCGCGGATCCTCGAGGGCTTTCGCGGCAATCCCTGGAGCAGCGAGCCCACCGAGGGCGAGCAGCTCGAGGGTCTGCGTGCCGATCGCAGCGGCACGTTTCGGCGGCTGGAGTCGCGGGCCCGGCTCGAGCGCCTGCTCGAGCAGCTACGGGCGCGGCTCGACGAGCGCGGCCTGCGGTTGTTCCACAAGATCTACGTCGAGCAGCGCTCGATCGCCGAGGTGGGTGAGGAGGAGGGCATGAGCCGCGCCGCCGTCGATCAGTGGAGCGCGCGCCTGCGTCGGCTGGCGCGAGGGCTCGCCCGGGAGGAGGCGGCATGACCGACGACGAGCACGACGACGAGCACGACGACGATGATCTGCTCGACCAGCTCGGGGCCCTCGAGCGCGAGTACGACGAGCGCTTCCCCCACGAGTGGGAGGACGTGGTGCGAGGGCGGCGATCGGTCGAAGAGGTCGCTGCGGTTCGGCGGGCGGCCGGGGACGATCCCGAGGAGCTCGACGCGCTCGTGGCCATGCTCGCGGTCGGCTCGGACGAGGAGCGCATGGCCGAGCGGGAGCGCTGGGTCGACCGCCTCGCCGCCGCGCGGACCGAGCACCACCCCGACGCGGGCGAGGCAGCATCGGACCGTGGGGACGACGCGCACGCCAACGAAGACGGAGGCGCGACCGTGATCTCCCTGGCCGAGCGCCGCCGCGGCGCGGCCACCTGGGTCACGGCCGGGCTCGGGGTGCTGGCCGCCGCCGCGCTCGCGCTATGGCTCGTGCCCCGCGACCACGACGGCCAGCTTCCCGTCGATGGTGGCGCGTCCGCCTTGCCCGGGTTCGGCCTGGTGGTGCGCAACGAGACCCTCCACGACGTGCGCTCCAGCGACGTCGATCCCACCGATCCCACCAAGGTTCCGCGCTATCGCGCCGACACCCGCGTGCACTGGGTCGTGCGACCCGAGCGCTCGGTCGCGAGCTCGCTCGGACTGCGGGTGCTGGCCGAGGCCGTGGGTCCTGGGGTCGAGCCCTCGCGAAGGCTGCTCGACCCCGGTCCCGCCACGGTCTCCGAGCGCGGCGTCATCGAGCTGCAGGGCCGCTTCGGCGACATGCTGGGCTTGCCTCCCGGGCGCTGGTCGCTGCGCCTGTTGGTCGGCGATCCACCGCCGCAGGACCTCGCGGCCTTCGATCACGGCGGTGCCTTCATCGTGGTCGAGCCGGCCTATGTGATCGACGTGGTGGAGTGAGCACCCCCGAGTTCGACGGCAGCAAGTGGGGCAGCCTCATCCGCGGCGGCCGCGAGAGCCTGCCCGTCGACGTGTTCGCCGATGCCGGTCGCTACAACGTGAGCTTCTGCGCCGTGCAATCGCAGGAGGGTCTCGACGCCGCGAACGCTCACTCCTCCTCCGGCTCGGGCAGCGCCTTCGTTCCACCCGCCGCCAGCCCCATCAGCTCCCCGAACGCCCCGCGCAGCAGCAGCTCCCGCCCGGTGCTGTGGCGCTTCCACAGCCTGCGCCCCACCAGCCACCCCGTGCCGGCTCCCAGCACCATCAACGGCCCCAGCGCCATCATCAACACCGACTTGAGCAGCAGTGCCTTGAGCGGGACCATCGTCATGATCCCGAGGAACAGGCCCAGCAGGGTGCTCACGCCGACCACGGCGCCCGCTTCGGTCGGCATGCTCTCCTCGAGGCGCACGGTGGTGCTGCCCTCGTGCTCGACGATGGTGAGGTGGACCCGCCGCCCCTCGCCCTGCGTCGACCAGATCCGCGTCTCGCCCTCGCGCTCGAGCTTGCCGGGATCACCCAGCAGGCGGCGCAGGACCTCGAGCATTCGCGTGATCGTGGCGTCGTCGATGCGCCTGTCGACGACGTCCTCGAACATCAGATCCGTCTTGCCCCCGAGCCACCACTGCGGCCGATTGCGGTGGTCCCGGACCGACAGCTCGCCCGCCGCCCGCGCGACCAGGGCCTTGGAGATCCCCAGCTCGCCCACGATCTGCTCGATCTCCGCCCGCGTCATCGACCGCGCGTCGGCCCGCTCACCCTCGCGCCGGTGGAGCTCCGCCACCCGCTCGAGGATCAGGCCGACCTCGCGGTCGTCGTAGCGTCGATCGTCGGTCACGGCGCTAGAGGTCTTCGAGGGACTCGCGCGCCGAGCTGGCCACGTCGGCGAACTGCGCTCGGGTCAGCTCCTGCATCAGCGCGCGCGCGGCCGGCTCGTCCTCGAGATCGCTGCAGATCCCATAGTAGACCCCCCAGTAGGTGCTCTCGGTCGGCCGGGCTGCCATGCGGTGGCGATAGAACTGCGCCGCGTTGTCGAAGCCCATCAGCCGCCCCATCCCGCGCAGGGCATCCTGAGCCACCTCCTCGTCGGGGTCGTCGCACGCCCGCATGAACAGCTCGGCCAGCTGCGGATGATCGCCCATGTTCACCCCCTGCCAGGCCATCGCGCGCCGTACCTCGGGGCTGGGGTCGCTCAGCAGCGCGTGTACGATCCCCGCCAGCCGCGGGTCACTCGGCAGCCAGTGGCACGAGTCGGCGAGCTCCTTGCGAACCTTCACGTGCGGGTTTTGCAGGTGCTGCTGGAAGCTCGAGAACACCAGCTCGCCAAAGCCGTGGTGATGCGACAGGGTCAGCGCCGACAGGCACGCGGCCTGCACCTCCGGCGAAGGATCCGACATCGAGCGCTGCGCGAACTCCTGCACCATCGCGGCCTCGTCGTTGTGCTCCGAGAGCCCCCCGATGGCCGAGGCTCGCACGCCCGCGTCGGGGTCGTTGGCCAGGGCGGTCAGGATGGCGCGCTTCTCCATGAACTCGTCGTCGGCGTCGAAGCGCAGGCGATCGGCCATCTCCTTGCGTACCTCGGGGTTTTGGTGCTGGGCAAACCAGTGCACGAGCTGGGCCGCGCCCTCCTCGGCGAACTTGGCCGCGACCGTTACCACCTCGCGCATCAGCCGGCGATCGGACTGCACGGACGGATCGTTGGCCATGGCCACCAGCGCCTGGATGTGCTCGGGCTTGGCCCGGTTGTTGAGCACCGTGCCCCACGCCTCGAGCGCGGCCGCCCGCACCTCGGCGGTGCCGCTGGCCATCATCCGCCCCAGGTGCCCGGCGATGTTGACGAAGTTGTTGTCGTCGTCGTAGGCGGCGCAGTTGAGGTCGCTGAGCGCCTCGGTCTGCTCGTCCTCGTCGGACGACATCAGCCCGGGGAACTGCGCGAGGATCTCGTCCTCGCTGGCCTTGCCGGTCAGGCGGCTGAAGATCCCCCGGTTGGCGCCCTCCGAGTCGGGCGAGAGCACCTTGACCTTGGCCTCGGCCGAGGGGTCCTTGACCTTGGGGATGTCGGCCGTGGCCATCACCCGGTACTCACCGTCGGGATCGGTGCCGGTGGGGACCTTGAACGAGAAGTCGTACTTCTGCAGCTGTCCCGGAGGCAGGTCGGCGTTGGCCGCGATGGTGTTGTCGATCAACACCTGCATCTCGATGTTGGGCAGCGGCGAGTCGTCGCGCTTCTCGACCTTCACGTAGACCAGCCGCACCTTGAGCGCGGTGAGCCGCAGCGGCTTCTTGCCCCCGGACAGCGACACCGTGCCGCAGAGCGTGCCGCCCTCGGGGATCTTCTCGGTGTCGAGCCGCAGCTCGAGGTTGGTGCCTCCGCCGAACATCTTGTCGAGTAGTCCCATCGTGCGTTGCTCCTGGCGCGCGGAGTCTACCCGAACCGACCGGCGTGCGGCGTTCCTGCGCGTGAGCCCCTTCGCGCGACCCCCTGGGATAGACTGCGAACGCCATGCCACGCGTCTTCGTGCTCGTCCTCGCCGTCCTGCCGATCGCATGCTTCAACCCGGACACGCGGGAGCCGAGCGCCTCGACGAGCCCGTTCGGCCCCACCACCGAGGATCCCACGTCGATCACGACCTTCGAGGCCAGCACGTCGGCCACGTCGGCCACATCGGTCGCCGACGGCTCGGACGACACCAGCGGGGGCACCACGATGCCGCTCGATGGCACATCCACGGGCCCGGGCGCCACCACCGACGACACCACGGGCTCCATGGCCACCACCTCGGGCAGCACGTCGGGCGAGAGCAGCGGCGAGGGCTCGTCGTCGGGGACCATGGCCTGCACCCCGGGACCCGCCGAGGTGGAGTTCGAGAGCCTCGGCGACTTCATCAGTCAGGGGGACGCGTGGCAGTCGTTCACCGCCGACACCAACGGCGACATCGTCAGGATCGACTTCTACTGGAACCTCTCGGGCACCAACGACTCGTTCACCATCAACGTGTACGAGGGCGAGGGCATCGCAGGCGCGCTGCTGCACAGTCAGCTGTTCCCGGGGCAGGGCATGGGAACGTTCGTGGGGTTCGACTCGATCAACGTGCTGTCCACCCCGGTACCGATCACCGCAGGCTCGATCTACACGGTGCAGGGCACGGACACGTTCGGCTGGCAGACGGCCAGCGGTGCGATCGCCGGCAGCAATTCGAGCCTCGGCGCGGGGCAGCACAAGAACATCCGCGTGTGGGTCGAGCCCTGCGAGTGAGCCGAGACCTCCGGGGCCGATCGGGTTATGCTGCCCCCCGATGCCGAGCTTCCACGACTTCGACGCGGAGTCCGAGCCGCACGGTGACGAAGCCGACGAAGCCTGCGAGCGGCCCGAGGCCTCCCCGTTTGCCCGATCGGCCGGGATGTCCCGCCGAGCCCTCGCGCGCGGCATGGTGGGTGCAGTCGTCACCTCGGGGCTGTTCGCCGGCTGTCGCCCGTGCTTCTCGCCGTTCAGCCCCAAGCACGAGACCAAGCTGAACCGCGGCCCTCGCACGTTCACCTTGCGCATCGAGATCCAGCCCGGCCGCTACCGCCGGCTCGAGGCCATGCTCGACGACCCCTCGTTCAACCCGTTCGAGACGCCGTCCTCGGGCATCCACTTCGCCCGCTTGTTCACGGCCGAGCATCGCTACTTGTACTTCATGGTGATCTACGACGACTACGAGGACGCCATCACGTTCCTCAACGTCAACGCCAAGGGCGTCGATCCGGTGTTCGAGAATTGCACCGACTACCCGGGCGCCTCCAATCCCGAGCTGCTCGACGAGTACGTGCGCAGCAAGTTCCTGTGCGTGGAGCTGTTCTACCGCGCCTACGACGAGTCGCAGCGGGAGATCCGCGACGCGCTCGCGCTGCGCGACGCGTTCCTCGTGTTCGTGCGCAGCATCGAGGGCGTGTCGGACAAGGAGCTGCGAACGCGCTACGCCGAGTTCCTCGTCAACCCCAACATGCTCAACCACGACCGCATCCGGGACAACGACGTGGACTGGGCCGACACCGAGGCCGGCCGTCCCCTGCGGCTGCGCCCGCTGGCCATGCCCGATCCCGAGCAGGCCATCAGCGCGCCCGACCGCGTCAGCCCCTTCACCCTGATGGCGCGCGTGCACCCCAGCAAGCTGCCCAAGCTCGTGCGCACGCTGCGGCTGGGCACCTTCGCCAACATCGAGCTCGCGGCGAGGCCACTGCGCAACCTCCCCACCCTGCACTTTGCCCGGGTCAGCGTCGTCGACGGCAACCAGATGCTGTTCGCCAGCGTCTACGACGGCGACTTCATCCAGTACGTGGAGGACTTCAGCACCCGCATCTCCAAGGAGATCGACACCGTGTTCGGGGCCAGCGTGGGCTACCCGATTGCGGGCTCGGCCGACATCTTCGCGTTCAAGGACTTCCTGCGTGCCAACCAGATCGTCACGCGCGACTTCGCCGGGTCCTACCTCGACCGGAGCCTGCTGCAGATCCAGTCCAGCGTGAAGCTCACCAAGGCGCTCGCCCGCTTCAGCAAGCGCGTGGGTCCAGATCACCGCAACCTGCACACCAGGATGCAGTGCTTCCTCCACGATCACCAGCACCTGCTGACCTAGACCAGCCGACCCAGGCCTGCCGACGGACGAACCCATGCTCGAGCTCGGTCAGATCCAGAGCACCATCTTGCGGGAGTACTATCGCAAGGACTCCCCGTCCTTCGAGTGCTACCTGTTCCTCCACTTCACGGAGGCCGAGGACGCCCGGGCGCTGATCAAGCGGCTGCTGCCCATGGTCACCAGCTGCGCCGACGTGGACCGGGGCGTCGCGCACGTGCTGAACATCGGGCTGACCTACCCCGCGGTGGACATGTTCGGCTTTGGAGGGGCGGCTCATGCCCTCAACCAAACCGACCACGAGGCCACCGGGGCCATCGCGGCCTTCAAGTGCGGCATGAAGGCCCGTGCCGTGTCGATCCTCGGCGACGTGGACGAGAGCGATCCCGACAACTGGGAGCCGGTCTACCGCAACGGACGGATCCACGCGGTCGTGTGGGTCACCGCCAAGCAAGAGGAAGCGCTGCGCCAGGGAGTCGGCAAGGCCCGCGAGGCGATCGACGCGGCCCCCACGGTGGAGCTGCTGCACGTGCAAGAGGCCAGGGGGTTCTCGGGCGAGTACGCGGGGACCGAGCACTTCGGCTACGCCGACGGCATCGCCCAGCCCTCCGTCCTCGGCTCGGGCATCCCCGATCATCCCGGCGACGGCACTCCCCGCAAGCGGCGCGGATGGGATCGCCTCCAGCCCGGCGAGTTCGTGCTGGGCCAGATCGACGAGTCGGGGCAGAACCAGTTCCGCTCGCCGTTCTTCGTCAACGGCAGCTTCCTGGTGGTGCGCAAGCTGCAGCAGCACGTGGTCCGCTTCCGCGAGTACGTGGCCGAGGTGGCGCAGCGCAACGGCACCACGCCCGAGCTCGTCGCTTCGAAGATGGTCGGCCGCTGGCCCAGCGGGGCGCCCCTGGTCCTGTCGCCCGATCGAGACGACCCCGCGCTGGGGGCCGACGATCGGCGCAACAACGACTTTCGCTACGACGGCGACCCCGACGGACTGCGCTGCCCCCTGGGGTCACACATTCGCCGCAACAACCCGCGAGAGGATCCCTCCGGCCCCGGCGCGGTCCAGACCCGCCTGCACCGCATCATTCGCCGCTCCACGCCCTACGGCCCCCGCCTGCCCGACGGAGCGCCCGACGACGGCAAGGAGCGCGGGGTGATGTTCGCGGTGATCAACGCCGACATCGCGCGACAGTTCGAGTTCTTGCAGCTCAACTGGATCAACAGCGTGCTCAGCTCCACCGTGCTCACGCTGCCGGCCGATCGCGATCCGCTGGTCGGGCAGCAGCTGCGCGGCCGCAGTGCCGGCAAGTTCTTGATCCCCTCGTCCCATCGCAAGAAGGCGCCGACCATCGCGTGGGGGCTGCCCACGTTCGTGACCACGCGGGGCGGTGCCTACTTCTTGCTGCCCAGCCTCGACGCGCTGTGGGACATTGCCCACGGCAAGACCTACGAGGATCCGAACGGCTGCGAGCAGGACGAGCCCCAGCGTCCGCCCGATCCGCTGCCCGAGCCCAGGCAGCCCTCACCGTGCGACAAGCTGCCGCGGGGCGAGCCCGAGCCCGCTCCGAGCGAGCCTGCGGTCGAGGCTCCTGCGGCCAACGCCGACCCACCCGCCAACGCCGACCCGCCCGCCGAGGTCACTGCCCCCGCGGACGCCAATCCGCCCGCCACGCCTCCGAGCGGCGCTCGCTCGAAGGAAGGCGGGTAGCTCAAGCCCCCGAGACCCCGCCCCCCCGCTCGTCGTCCAGCCGTCGCACCACCGCCGTCGCCCCCCATGCCTGGTACGCATCGCGGGCGGCCTCGTACGCTGCCTCGGCCACCAGCCCCTGGCCTCGCCGCCGGGCGAGCTTGCAAAAGCGCTCGGAGGCGAGCCCCGTGAGCCGCAGGATCGCCTGCGACGAGGCGCTCGCCCGTGCGCGCTCGAAGGCACTCGCTGCTTCGTCGTAGCGCTCGTCGAGCGCCGCGAGCTCGGCATCGATGATGTCGAGCATGGGCTGGAAGTTCTCGGGGCAGCGCTTGGCCCAGCGCTGGCCGACCTTGCGACGCTGCCGCATGGTACGGCGTAGCTGCCGGCGCTCGCGACGGCTGCTGTGCGGCCATCGATCGGCCATCGCGATCACGCTCATCATGGCGTAGGCCGGTGCATGCCACAGGGTGCCGACCTTGCGCTGGTAGTCGCGCGACAGCGAGTCGCACAGCGCCCATGCCCGCACGGTCTCGCCGAGCAGCAGCGCCACCTCGAGCTGCATCACGGTCACCGAGCCGGTCAGCGCATCGGTGACGGCCGAGGGGCCCTCGTAGTGACCGATCTCGTCCTCGCCATGGGTCAGCTCTTGCCGGCCATGGGTCAACAGGTGCGCGTAGTGACGGCAAGCCACCACCAGGTGCGCGACCCAGGACAGCTTGAAGCCGTCGTGCTGGGCCTCGAAGGCGTCGATGAACGCGAGCAGCCGGGGCAAGGGCACGCTGGCGCAGTAGCGATTGGTGGCGCAGCACAGCCCGATCGCCTCGACCAGGGTCTGGGGCGCGACCTCGTAGGCACGCGCGTAGATCGCCTCGCCCCGGGCCACCACCTCGGCCAGCGGGTAGATGGTGTTGAGCGCGCTGAGGATGATCGCCTGGGGCCCGAACTGGGCAAACGTGGAGAGCGTGCGATCCTCGCCAAAGCCCTGGACCGCCTCGCTCAGCGTTCGGGCCTGCTCGAGCTTGCCCTGGGCCGCCGCCGACATGGCCAGGGCCGACAGCGCCACCCCGGCGCCGTCGTGGAACCCATGCCTGGGCAGCAGCCGCCCGTAGATGCCCGCCAGCATCAGGTGGAGCCTGATGTCCACCATCATCGAGTAGCTGTCGGCGGCCGCGAGCATGTCCATGGCGGCGCGCGTGCGCAGGTCCTCGATGGGCGGCAGGGCACGCACCTGGCCGGGACCGATCGCCCACACCGACCTCCAGCCGAGCATGTACGAGAGCACCGCGCGAGGCCATGACGGCCTCGACGGCGACGGCCACCCGATGTGCCGCAGGGCTCGCAGCCCGAACTGGACGCACTCGGCCAGGCGGCCTCGCAGCGAGAGGTTCCAGCAGTACCACTGCGCGATCCGGCAGTAGTCCTCCATCGAGAGCGACCAGCCGAGGAGATCCTCGAGGGCCTCGTCGCTGCCGGGACGATCGAGCGTGAGCTCGACCTGCGCCCGAGCAAACGCCACCGCCACGCACAGCTCGTGGTGCCCCTGGCCCTCGCGCGCCTGCTCGAGCCAGGGCTCGGCCAGCGCATGAGCGAACCCGAGGTAGCGACGGGCCGCCACCCATGCGGTCGAGTCGAGCGCGCGCCGACCCGCGCGGTGGTTGAGCTCGGCCAACCGCAGCCGCCGCTCGGGCGCGAGCGCAGCGGCATCGTCGACCCCCGCATCGAGCTGGTTGACCACCGCGAAGATGTCGTCCCCCGGGGGATCACCGCCGTGGTGGTCCAGCAAGCGCTCGCCGATCCTACGGTGCAGCGCGATCCGTTCCGCCGCCGGCAGCTCCTCGAGCACCACCTCGCGCACGCGATCGTGGGCCGTCTCGACGCGGTCGTCGACCCCGCTGCCCTCGCGCACCAGGAGGCCCAGCTCGCACAGCGACTCGAGCACGGCGGTCGGCGCCGACGACAGCTCCTGGGCCAGCCCGGTGGCCAGCGGTCCGCCGAACACCGCCACCACCTCGAGCAGCCGTCGCGCGTCGTCCTCGAGATCGGACAGACGACGCACCATGATCTGGTCGAGGTTGGACTCGGAGCTGTCCAGCGCGTCCCCGCCTCGAGCCATCTGTGCGATGAAGAACGGGCTGCCGCGCGCGCGCAGGGCGATGGTCTCGGCCCGCGCCTGCCGTGGACCGGGATCGGCGTCGCCGCTGGCGCGCAGCAGCTCGCGCGCCAGCTCGCGTGCATCCTCGGCCGACAGCACGCCCAGCTCGATGGTACGAGCGTCGGGACCATGGAGGATGTCGCCCCCTCGCAGCTCGCGGAGCGTCTCGGTGTCTTCTTCGCTGCGGTAGCTCAGGATGAGCAAGAACCCCGGCGGATCGGGAGGGCGCGCGAGCGCCTGGAGCAGGCTGATGCTGTCGAGATCGGCCCACTGTACGTCGTCGATGCACAGCACCAGGGTGCTCGTGGCGGCGATGCGCTCGAGCAGCTTGCGCAAGGTGACCACCCCCAGCTTGCGGATCTCGTCGAGGCCCAGCACCTGGACCTCGCCGGGCTCCCACAGCTCGTCGAGCACGGGAAACAGGCGCACCAGGGCGTCGAGATCGGGCGGCCGCAGGGCGTCGCGCTCCTCGGGGGGCAAGGTCCGCAGGTGGACCGACAGGGCATCCACCACCGCGTCGATGCCCTTGTAGGGCACGGCCTCGCGCTCGCGGCAGCGCCCCTGCAGCACCACCGTCTGGGTGTCGAGCAGCTCGGAGCGAAAGCGCCGTACGAGCGAGGACTTGCCGTCGCCGCTGCGGCCGCGCAGGTGCACGACCACCGGGGCCCGGCACTCGACCACGTCGCGCAGCGCCTGGCGCAGCGTGGCCAGCTCCTGCTTGCGACCCACGAACACGGAGGCCGGCCCCCTCGTGGCGGGAGTGCTCGGGACCGAGAGCAGCTCGAGCAGCTCGCGACCCCCGGGCCGGGCCTCGGGCTCGCGTGCCAGCAGCCGCACGCACAGCGAGCGCAGCCACGATGGGATCCCCGTGACCTCGTCCCCGGGATCGGGCGGTGGCCCCTGCTTGGCCACCAGCACCTCGAACGCCGCACCGCGGTGGGGCAAGCGCCCCGTCAGCGACTCGTAGAGCATCACCCCGATCGCATAGAAGTCGGCCGCTGGCCCCACGCGCTCGCCCGTCGCCTGCTCGGGCGCCATGAAGCTCGGTGTGCCCACGATCTGCCGGTCGTACGTGATCCCGGCGTCGAGGCTCGTCATCTCGGACACCAGCCCGAAGTCCAGCACCACCACGCGCCCACTGCGGGTGATCAGCACGTTGGCGGGCTTGATGTCGCGGTGCACGTAGCCCTTGTCGTGAAGGAAGCACACGCCCTCGATCACCTGGCGCAGGGCAGCCTCGAGCCGGGCGAAGTCGGGGAGCTGCCCCTCGGGCTTCTCGTCCCTCACCCAGTCCACGAACTGCCGGCCGTCGAGCAGCTCCATGGTGAAGAACGGCACCCCTCCTTCGCGGACCGACAGCTCGTACAGGCGGATCAGGTTCGGATGCGAGATGTCGGCAAGCGCCCGGAATTCCTGCTTGAAGCGATAGAGGCGGGTGGCCGTGATCGTGGAGAGGCTCTTGAGCGCGACCTGCTCGCCACCCTCGAGCGGCCGCGCGGCGAACACGTCGCCCATGCCGCCGGTTCCCAGGCGGCGCAGCAGCAGATAACCCCCGAGCTGATCGCCCACGTCGACCAGGTTGCGCGGCCGACCGCCGTCGCGGCTCCGGGTCCCACTCGACAGCCCCGACAGCCCCGAATCCGACAGGATCGTGTCCGCGGCGGGATCTCGCGTGATCGGACGACGACGCGAGCCCCGATCGGACGGCTCGGTCGGCTCGTAGTCCACCGTGACGACCGTCTTCGAGGACGATTGCCGTGGCTCGTCGCGAGAACTCATGAGGGGGTCCGCGAATTCTACGTCGGACCCGGCCTCCCATGGCCCTGCGCCTTGTCCGCAACCGACCGACCGGAATGTCAGCGGCAGTGCCAACGAGTCCTCGGGACGTCCCGAGCCGGGCCTGGGCGCTGCTTTGAGCGTGCCCGATTCATGGTATCCCGGACCCCGTAGTCCCGTTAGCGTCCACCCCATCACCCCCGAGCCACCGACCGTCACCCGAGCCATCGACCGATGTCCACGATCAAGAGCGTTTCCAAGGAGTCCCGCATCTTCGAGCCCCCCGCCGCGTTCGCGCAGCAGGCCCGCGTGAGCACTCGCGAGCAGTACGACGCGCTCTATCGCCGAAGCATCGACGACCCCGAGGGCTTTTGGGGCGACCTCGCCAGCGAGCTGCACTGGTTCTCCAAGCCCACCAAGATCCGCCAGTGGGATCCGCCGTTCGCCAAGTGGTTCGAGGATGGCACCACCAACCTCGCCTACAACTGCCTCGATCGACACGTCGCCGAGGGCCGGGGGGATCGCGTGGCGCTCGTCTGGGAGGGCGAGCCGGGGGAGACGCTCACGTTCACGTACGCCGAGCTGAGCCGGCAGGTGCAGCGCTTCGCCAACGGCCTGCTGCGCGCGGGCGTGGTCGAGGGTGATCGCGTGGTGATCTACATGGGCATGGTCCCCGAGGCCGCCATCGCCATGCTGGCCTGTGCGCGCATCGGGGCCGTGCACAGCGTGATCTTCGGGGGCTTTGCCGCCGACGCGGTCCGCGACCGCGTGCTCGATGCGGGCGCCACCACGATCCTCACCCAGGACGGTGCATGGCGCCGCGGCAAGGTGGTCGCGCTCAAGGCCCAGGTCGACAAGGCGCTCGAGCAGTGCCCCGACGTGGCCCGCACCATCGTGCTGCGCCGCACCGGCAACGAGATCACCATGAAGGAGGGGCGCGATCACGAGTGGACCGCCGTGCTCGAGGGCGTGTCCGACGAGCACCAGGCCCCCGCGCTGCCCGCAGAGCACCCGCTGTTCATCCTCTATACGTCGGGCACCACCGGCAAGCCCAAGGGCGTGCTGCACACGACGGGCGGCTACATGGTGGGGACCTACGTGACCACCAAGTACGTGTTCGACCTCCGCGACGACGACGTGTACTGGTGCACCGCCGACGTCGGCTGGATCACCGGCCACAGCTACATCGCGTACGGCCCGCTCACCAACGGGGCCACGGTGCTGATGTACGAGGGCGCACCCAACCATCCCGGCCTCGATCGCTTCTGGGAGATCATCGCCAAGCACCAGGTGACGATCTTCTACACGGCGCCCACCGCCATTCGGGCGTTCATCAAGTGGGGCGACGAGCACCCGAGCAAGCACGATCTCTCCTCGCTGCGCCTGCTGGGCACGGTGGGCGAGCCCATCAACCCCGAGGCGTGGATGTGGTACCGCCGGGTGATCGGCGGCGACCGCTGCCCGATCATCGACACCTGGTGGCAGACCGAGACCGGCGCGATCATGATGACGCCGCTGCCCGGTGCGATCCCGGCCAAGCCCGGCTCGTGCACCCTCCCCTTCTTCGGGGTGAGCCCCAAGATCCTCCGCGAGGACGGCAGCGAGGCCGAGACCAACGAGGGCGGCTACCTGGTCATCGACCAGCCGTGGCCCTCGATGCTGCGCACGGTGTGGGGCAACGACGAGCGCTTCCGCCAGGGCTACTTCTCGCGCTTCCCCGGCAAGTACTTCACCGGCGACGGCGCCCGCCGCGACGAGCACGGCTACTTCTGGGTGATGGGTCGCGTGGACGACGTGGTCAACGTCAGCGGTCACCGGCTGGGCACGGCCGAGCTCGAGAGCGCGCTGGTGGCCCACCCCACGGTGGCCGAGGCCGCGGTGGTGGCCCGGCCCGACGAGCTGACCGGGCAGGCGCTGGTCGCCTTCGTCACCCTCAAGGGCGGGGTCACGCCCTCGGGCGAGCTCAAGAAGGAGCTGGCCGATCACGTGGGCAACGAGATCGGCAAGTTCGCCCGTCCCGCCAGCGTGCGCTTCGCCGACGCCGTCCCCAAGACCCGCAGCGGCAAGATCATGCGGCGGCTCCTGGCCGAGCTGGCCGCCGGCAAGGAGCCCGCCGGCGACGTGACCACGCTCGAGGACATCTCGGTGCTGGCGGCGCTGCGGGGGGACGACGAATAGCGACACGGAAACCGACCCGGCCGGCCATCGCCCTGGCAATGGCCCCGCCTGCTATGCTCCGACCAATGGGAGCCCGAGTCGTCACCGTGCTGCTCCTCGCACTCGCGGCCTGCTCCTCGCGAGCGCTGCCCGATGACGACGTGGGCGACGAAGACCCCACCGTCGGTCCTCCCCAGGGCGAGCACGAGCCGGGCGATCAGCCCTCCGCGCCCGGGGAGATGTACTCTCCCTGCGAGATCTCCGCGCAGTGCCCACCGCTGGAGTTCTGCGTGTTCCCGCAGGACGAGTCGGGCTACTGCACATCTGCGTGCGTCGCCCCCACCGATCCGAGCAATTGCGCCGAGCCGCCGGGTGACCAGCCCTCGACCTGCTTCGACATCGGCCTGCAGGACGGGCGCTGGGTGTGCGCGCTCGATTGCGAGGACGCGCCATGCCCCCGCGGCATGCGCTGCGAGGCGGTGGCCACGGGTGCGGGCGAGCGTTCGATCTGCTTTTGAGCCTCGTGGCCCGCAGCTCAGTCGCCGCTGCCCTCGAGGGCTCGCTGCAGCGAAGCGAGGTAGTCGTCGAGGTCGCGGTAGCTCTTGATCGCGCCCAGGAAGAGCAGCCCGATGGTGGTGACCGTCATTCCGATGAGCGCCGACTTGACGAGCGTGTGGATCTTGACCCACCGCGACCTGTGCTGCTTGAGCAGAGCCAGCACCCCGTCGCGAAACTCGGGGTCGAAGCCCTGGAAGTCCGCGGTATTCCAGAAGGACTGGCACTGGTCCGAGCCCGCGAACAGCTCCCCCAGCTGCGGGAGCACCACGTCCAGAGCGTCACGCGTGGCGGTGCCATGGAGATCGACCGCGATCACGTTGCGACTCAAGGTCACCACCTCGATGTAGCTGTCGCCTCGCTCCCAGCGCGCGACCTTCAGCGGCTCGCGTGGCCAACGCACTCGCGACCTCGTGGGACTGGCCGAATTGGTCATGACCTGCGCGTCCTCCCCATTGCCGCAGATTCCAGGGCGTCGAGCAACCCTCGACGTCCAATTGTCGAGCCGCCCTACCTCTGCCGAGAGGTGGTAGGTCGATCCCTTAGGCGCAAGAGAGCCGCTCAGCACCCGTCCGGGGGCACCACGATCGGCGCGAGATCGCTAATGAAGATCCCGAGCTCGACCTCCACCACCGGCGCCACCGGGCCGGGATCCACGTCGAGCAGGTCGTCGAGCTCGACCCGCGCGAGCACCCCGTTGACGGTGGCCACCCATGCTCGACCCAGGGGATCGCGGGCGATGCCGGTGAGATCGGGGACTCCGTCCACGGCCTGGATCGCCAGCGGGAACTGGAGCGGCTCGACCTCGGCGTCGAGCCGCGTCAGCCACAGGTTGCCATCGCGACTGGGCACGACCACGGAGCCGTCTTCGAGGAACAGCATGTCGCCGCCCGCGCCCAGGCCCGGTCGCAGGAGCTCGCTGGCCATCTCCGCGCCGGGCGGGAACGAGATGAAGAGATTGCCCAAGCCGTCGGTGCCGAGCCACAGGTTGCCCTCGGGATCGAAGGCCGCGCGGGCGATGTTCACGATGTTGTTGCCGGGAACCATCACCGGGACGGGATCACGAATGAAGCTCACGGGTGAGACGCGCCACACCGTACTCGGGTGGCCGTACTGGCTGACGTGGAGGATGCCGGTCGTGGGGTCGGTGGCCAGCGCCCAGCTCGACAGCTGTGATTGCAGCTCGACCATCGACATCGACCACCCTTCGTCGACATCGAGGAGGTAGAGCGCGCCATTTTGGTTGATCGCGTAGAGATCGGCCTGGCAGGCATCCGGCTCCCCTTCGCTCCCGTGGGACTCGTCGGCCTCCTCGCTCCCAGCGACCGTGCCGCCGTTGGACGTGCCCCCGCTGGCGCTCTCACCGACACCCGTCGACGTCCCCGTGCTCTCTCCCTGACCCACCGAGCCCGCGGTGGTCGGATCGAAGGCAGGGTTGGCGGAGGTGCACGCCGTCAGCCCGAGCACCGCCATCCACCACCGAGGGAGCATCAAGGGCAGGGTACTCCGCCACCGGGGGCCCGCACGACTCCATCTGCGGTGGGCCGCTGCAATCTTCCGGAACCGTCGCAACCTGAAGCGTTGCAGACCGCCACACCCGCTCCTGGCTGTCACCTCAAACATTCGAAATCATTGAAGTATCGATCCGGGGTCTCGACGGATCGGTCTTCGCTAGAGAGGCAGGCACCATGCTTCGCCACACCGCCGCCGCCGCCTTGTTCCTGACCGCCTCCCTCACCTCGGCCTCCGGCTGCTGGATGACCAACCCAGACACCCCGGTGATCGAGGCCGAGGACGTGCGGATGGATCCCCCCGGCGCCAACGGCTTTCGGGCCGCCGGCGATCGCGGTGACGTGTACCAGCTCGCGCTCGACGTCTCGGGCGACGTCAACGGCTGGGTGACCGACGTGGCCGTGGGCATGACGCGGATCGTTCGCGAGCTGAACCGCTACCCCGAGGATCGCATCGAGGACGACTGGCGGATCTACGGCCCCCACGACGACGAGGACGGCAAGGACGGCGCCTGGATGGCCAAGATCCAGGGCGACGAGTCCGGTGCCGTGTTCGAGGTCTACATCGGGCGGCGCGGGGCCAGCGAGGCCGAGATGACCCTGCTCATCGACGGTGAGATCTCGGTGAGCGACGAGCAGCGCGACGGCGCGTTCACCATCGACTTCGACACGATCTACGCCTACTCCGACCTCATCGACGATGCCGATCCGTTCGCGCGCTACGGAGGCAAGATCGCCGTCACCTTCGAGCGCGACACCGACTCCAAGCACAAGCAGGTCGACCTCGACTTCCGCGGCTTCTGGTACGACGACGGCGAGGACGACCTGGACTTCGACGGCGAGAGCTACACCTACCGCCGCGACGCCGAGGGTGCCGGCCAGTTCCACTTTGCCACCTTGAGCTCGTTCGAGCGCTCGGAGTGGAGCGGCCCGCAGCTCGAGCGCATGGTGGTCGACATGCGCTGGGACGCCGAGGAGGCCGGCCGTGCCCGCGGCATGATCGTCGAGGTCGACGGCGAGGGCGACCTTCGCCACGGCGACATCACGGTGCACGAGTGCTTCGACGGCACCGGCGGTCTGACCTGGCGCGAGCTGAACGAGCCCTACGCCGACTACGATCCCTCGTACTCGTTCGGCGACGAGCGCTCCTGCGAGTTCGACGAGGCCGCGCTCGCGATCCTCCCGGTCCGGGAGTAGCGCGAAGCTCGACTCTCGGTCGCCGGAAGGCGTCCTCGCGAGGCGGCGGGCCGGAAGGTACTCGCCGCCTCTTTCGCTCTTTTCAAGCGAGCCGATGGCAGCCAAGGTTGAGGACCATGAGCCTGATCCTGCTTCGATCCACCCTACGATCCCCTCGTACTGCCATGGCCGCGCTCGGTGTGGTGCTCCTGACCGCCTGTCCCGGCGACGACACCACCCAGGACACTGAGGGCACGACCAGCGGCACCTCCACCGAGGGTCCCGATCCCGACGGTACCACTTCGACCACCACCTCCACGACCGTCGACCCCTCCTCCTCGAGCTCGACGACCGAGGCGGTCGACGAGACCGGGACCAGCACGGGCGGGGAGGCCGGGCTCTGCGAGGGCCTGACCATCGTCGGCCACGTCGGCTCGGTGCTCGCGCGCGACGGCATGCCGATCGATACCACCTGCAGCCCCGACCCCGTCCCCTGCGGCGGCGACCTGGTGGGCGACTGGTCGCTCGAGTCGCTCTGCGGCTTCGAGGCGTTCCCCAACCCCTTCGAGGACATGTGTCCGGGGTCGAGCCTCTCGGTCGAGATCCTCTCGCAGTCCGGCACCCTGTCGTTCGCCGACGACGGGACCTTCGTGCAGGACTATGACATCGAGCTGCAGATGACCCTGGACTTCGACCCCATGGCCTGCCTCGGCATCTCCTGCGACGCCTTCGAGGCTGGGCTCCAGATGGACGATCCCACGGCGTCCTGCCAGTCGATGGGGCCCAACTGCCGCTGCACGATCCCCGACGACGGCATGCCCGAGCTGGGCATGGGCACCTACGAGGTGATCGGCAACGTGGTGGTGCTCACCGTCGACGGCGAGAGCAGCGCCGGAGAATTCTGCATCACCGGCGATCGCCTCGACGCGTGGCAGCCGCTGGTCGACGTCCCCACACCCACCCGAGTGACGTGCATGGACGCGGAGGATTGCGTCGATGCTCTCGGCGACATGTACGACGGATACACGTGCACGCCCGAGGGCTGATCACCGACTCGAACGTCCCACGGTAGGGCGCTGCCCTCGGGGGCTCACCGAGCACGCCTCCACGGTGAGGACGCACCCCGACGGGAGTGGACCAAAAATGCGACGCTCACGGGCGCTCGCATCGATCGATCGCGTGCTAGCTTGTTCGGTGCTGGTCATGAACGTCTATTTGCTGACCAACTCCCGCTCGGGGGCGCAGGCCCTCGTGTTCGCCCGCGTCGAGCATGAGGCACGCAATCGGCGACCCGATGGGGCCGTGTGGCGCTTGGGCCGATGGTTGCATCCCCACTCCGGTCGCGTCGCGAGCCCGTTGTCGTGGTGGCCGGGCACACCCCGCGACGTGTGGGCAGAGCCCGTGCTCGAGCGCATCGATCCCGACCGCGAGGCCGCTTCGCTCCCGCCGACGCTCGCGGTCAAGACCGATCGCCTCCCCACGCGATGGTCTTCGACCCATGGGGCCGAGGACCGAGCATAGAGGCCGGTTGCCCGGAGCCTCCGACGCCGAGGTCTCGAGACCACGGTCCGCGGCTCACAGCCCCGCGAGCGGATCGGTGGGATCGAGCTCGGGCTCGAGCTTGTCCTCGCGCTCGGTGGGTCGAGCCGCTTCGAGCGGCTTGGTGGTGACCGTGATCGCCAGCGCCACTCCGTCGGTCCGCAAGACCTCGCGCTTCTTGGCCTTGGTGTCGTAGGTGAAGCCCTCGATCACCAGCTCGCCGTCGAGCTCGTAGGTCAGCGTCACGTGGAGCTTGCCCGACCCTTCCTTGCGGCTCACGGCCAGGGTGACGTCATGGATGCGATCGCCTCGCTCGAGCCGAATGGCTCCGGGCTCGTCCCAGCTCAGCCGCTCCGGCTTGGACTGGATCACGCGGCCCTGGTGCTGGATCTCCACCTTCGCCACGGGCACCACCATGGTCGCGGCCGAAGACCCGGCATCGGCCACGGGCTGCGCCGGCTGCTCGGTGGCGCGGGCCCAGTCGGGCGCCCACAGGGCGGTGACGAGAGCGGCAGCGATTCCCAGGTCGATGATCTTGCGCATCATGTGTGTCGTTCCCCTGCAATGTCGGACACCAGGAGCACTCGCGTTTTCCGGGTACGCCTTGCAACGAAATCAACAGCGCAGATCGCTCTGGGCGTGAGCGGGCGGATCAGCCCTCGAGGCCCAGCCGCGGCAGCAAGCGCTCGAGCCGCACCCCGCGGCTGGCCTTGAGCAGCACTGCACCCGGCTGCGCGCCCTCGAGCGCCTCGCGAACCAGGACCGCCGCCGCCTCGAGATCGTCGCCCACGTGGTGGGCGGTGGCGCCGGCGTCATGGGCTGCGCGAGCGATGGCTTCGCCCAGGGGCCCCAGGGTGATCACCAGATCGAGGCCCAGCGCCGCGCAGCGACGCCCGACCTCGGCGTGGAGCTCGTGTTCGCGCGGACCGAGCTCGAGCATGTCTCCGAGCACCGCCACGCGTGGGCCTTGGCGATCGATCGCAGCGAGGCTGCCGAGCGCCGCCTCCATCGAGCCCGGGTTGGCGTTGTAGCAATCGGCGACGAGCAGGTGGGGACCCAGGTGGTGCACGCGACCGCGGTCGCCCACCGGCTCCACCGCTTCGAGGGCCTGCAGCATGGGCGGCAGCGGCAGCCCCAGGTGGGTGCCCACGGCAAGCGCGGCCGCGGCGTTGCGGGCGTTGTGGGCCCCGAAGCAGCGCAGGCGCACCGTGATCACGTCGCCGGTGCGAAGGCGCAAGGTGGCCTCGGTGCGCTCACCCAGGGCCACGCCGAGCACGACGACGTCGGCATCCTCGGTGGGTCCGATGCCGAGCACCGCCGGACCGCGCTCGGATGCGGGCAGATGGGGCCGCAGGGTGGGCTCGTCGCTGGGCACCACCACGATCCCGTCGGGCGCCACATGGGGAACGACCTCGGCCTCGGCGGCTGCAATCGCCTCGAGCGTGCCCATGAACTCCAGGTGCTCGAGCGCGATGCTGGTGATGATGGCGACGCTGGGCCGCACGATCGCCGCGAGGTGATCGTTCTCGCCCGGAGCGCTCATGCCCAGCTCCACCACCATGGCCCGGGGCTCGTGGGGCTCGTCGAGCAGGGTCAGCGGGACGCCGAGGTGGTTGTTGAGGTTGCCCCGGGTGCACAGCACCGGGTGCATGGCCGAGGCCAGCACCGCCTGCACCATGGCGCGGGTGGTCGTCTTGCCGTTGCTCCCGGTGATGGCGACGACGGGACCCTCCACGCGGTCGCGACTGCGCGCAGCCAGGCGCGTCAGCGCGGCCAGGGTGTCATCGACCTCGACCACCGTGATCTCGGGGGTGAGATCGCCAGGGCCATCGGCGTCGACCGAGCCAAGAGGATGCCCGCGTCGTACCAGGATCGCGGCGGCTCCGCCCGCGATCGCATGCGCGAGGAAGTCGTGGCCGTCGCGCGCGGCCACGATCGGCACGAACAGCGCCCCTGGGCGCGGGCTTCGGCTGTCGATGAAGGCGCCGGCGATCTCGGTGGCGCCGCGTCGCCGCAGCTGCCCCTCTGCCTGCGCCGCCAGGCTGTCGGGAGACCAACGCACGCCCTTGCCCCATAGGATGGCGCGGGGCCGCGGGCAAGTTCGTGACGTTTCGGTGGCGCCGTCCCGAACGCGGCCCCGGGCGTGCTACCGTCGCAAGTGGGTCGATGACGATACGGGATACGTTGCTGCTCGATCAGGGGTATCAGCCGCTCAAGGTGATCAGTTGGCAGCGGGCGCTGGTGATGCACTTGGTGGGCAAGGTGGAGCTGGTGACCGCGCATGCCTGGTCGGTGCAGACGGTGAGCCGACCGTTCCCGGCCCCGGCCGTGGTCCGGCTGCTGCGGGCGATCGCCCACCGCCCGCCCTTCGTCAGGTTCTCCCGCGAGAACGTGTACTTGCGCGACGAGTACCGCTGTCAGTACTGCGGTCGACACCTGCCCTCCCGCGATCTCACCCTGGACCACGTGCTGCCGCGCTGTCAGGGCGGCAAGACCAGCTGGACCAACGTGGTCGCCGCCTGTACCCCCTGCAACCGTCGCAAGGGCCGCCATACCCCCGACGAGGCCGGCATGCCGTTACTGAGCGCACCGCTGCGACCGCGATGGCTGGCGCCCCGGGTCATGGTGGCGGTGGGCGAGGCGCAGCTGCCCCCGATCTGGCGCGACTGGCTGCACTAGAGCGGCGAACAGATAGTCTCATGCGGCAAGGGCGCGTTCCATGCGGTCGGCCACGAAGAGATTCTCGATGACGGCGTAGCGCGTGAGGTCGAAGATGTTCTTGTCCACGCCCAGGTAGCGCGCGCGTCGTCCTTGTCGTTGGCAGATGTGGGCGAGCCCATGCTCGACGGGGACGCGCTTGCGAAGCTCTGCACGGCCCTCGGGTGTGGCTTTGGCGGCCGCGAGCTTCTGGAGCAGCTGCTCTTGAGGATGAATGCTGATGCTACGGCCGTGCTTGGCCATCGTGCAGCGCTCGCGATGGGAGCACTGCTCGCACGTCGATGCCTCGAATCGCGCCACGGCTCCGTGGATGCGTGTGGTCTCGCCGGCTGGGCAGCGGACCGTCCCGCCTTCGAGGTTGATCGCGAATTCGTGCTTGGCGTAGCGGTCTCCATT
>NZ_JAOVZF010000039.1 GCF_026337845.1 Paraliomyxa miuraensis
CTAGAGCGGCGAACAGATAGTCTCATGCGGCAAGGGCGCGTTCCATGCGGTCGGCCACGAAGAGATTCTCGATGACGGCGTAGCGCGTGAGGTCGAAGATGTTCTTGTCCACGCCCAGGTAGCGCGCGCGTCGTCCTTGTCGTTGGCAGATGTGGGCGAGCCCATGCTCGACGGGGACGCGCTTGCGAAGCTCTGCACGGCCCTCGGGTGTGGCTTTGGCGGCCGCGAGCTTCTGGAGCAGCTGCTCTTGAGGATGAATGCTGATGCTACGGCCGTGCTTGGCC
>NZ_JAOVZF010000035.1 GCF_026337845.1 Paraliomyxa miuraensis
GTCGTAGACGCGGCGGGAGCGGTCGAGGAACTCATGAGGCTGGTTCGCGGGGGGCGGAAGCCCGAGGCCACCGGCGCCACTACAGGGCCCGAGGACCAAGAGGACATCGAGGCCGTCGAAGAGGAACGCCGAGCAGGCGAGCCCGTGGGCGCCGAGGAGCGCACCAGCGAGGACGGCTGGGCCGAGCCCGAGGCAGTCGTAGACGCGGCGGGAGCGGTCGAGGAACTCATGAGGCTGGTTCGCGGGGGGCGGAAGCCCGAGGCCACCGGCGCCACTACA
>NZ_JAOVZF010000098.1 GCF_026337845.1 Paraliomyxa miuraensis
GGTCGGGTAGACCGGTCCCGGGATGACTCCCGGGACCGGCCCCCCACAGATCCGGACGTGCGGATTTCCCGCATCCGGCTCCTCACGGTGAAGGTTCGCAATGCTCAGCGTGACGCTTTGGTGATCCGAGGTCGTGGCAGTGGATGCCTCGCCTCGATCTCCATGAACCGCTTCCAGGAGAGCTTCCCTCGCTGGGAGCGGGTGCTCAGCCACTTGCGCCATCGCTGCCGGACTCGAAAGTGGAATTCCCCGAGCGCGTCTGCGTTCCCTCTCAGGCCGTAGTACGCGTAGTGACCTCGAAGTTTGCGACCCAGTTCCGCTGACTGGACCGCGACAGGTTGGTGCCGGTTTAGTCGGCACCACCTGTCGACTGCGATGATGGACCGGCTGAGTCTGGTCCGCATCGTCTTCCTCCGGACTATCCATCGCCCTCGCCGAGACTTTCCCCAGAAGTGA
Source organism: Paraliomyxa miuraensis (assembly GCF_026337845.1). GTDB lineage: Bacteria > Myxococcota_A > Polyangia > Nannocystales > Nannocystaceae > Paraliomyxa > Paraliomyxa miuraensis. The sequence goes on from NZ_JAOVZF010000098.1 coordinate 457, forward strand.
GTGAAGCCCAGGAAGTCGAAGGTCTCGGGTCTTCCATCCCTCCCCACGGCATGACGCCGGGGTCGAGTGAAATCCACCATTCGGGTCTTATCGGGGTGAAGGCGTAGGCCGAACCGTGCAAATCGCTTTGCCAGGACGGCCTGGACTCGCCGGGCATCCTCTTCGTGCTCGAACAAGATGACGAAGTCATCCGCGAAGCGGACCAGAAAGCCCCTGCCTCGCAACCGTGGCTGAGCCTCCTGAACCCACCAAGCATCAAGCACGTCGTGGAGATAGATGTTCGCGAGCATTGGCGAGATGACCCCGCCCTGCGGCGTGCCCCGATCGGGACGTACGACGACGCCACCATCCAGGACACCTGCCCGCAACCACTTACCCACAAGCCGTTCCACCACCCCATCGCCTACCCTACGACGAAGCAACGCGCGGCAAGCCCCATGGTCGATGGTGTCGAAGAAGCTCGAAACATCGACATCGAGCACCCACCCGCCCCCGAACCGCATTGCTGCCGTACGCAGGGCAGCCAACGCATCGTGTGCTGACCTACCAGGACGGAAGCCATACGAGAAGTCGTAGAACTCCTGCTCGTAGATCGGCTCGAGAAGCATCACCACTGCTCGTTGGAGGACCTTGTCCTCGTGCGTCGGGATCCCTATCGGGCGCGTTGCCCCTTCCCCCTTGGGGATCAGGACACGCCGAACCGGAGGAGCCCGGTACCGCCCCGACTTCGCACGGTCCAGCAACGAGACGAGCTTCTCCTCGATTTCCCGTTCGTAGTCCCGTGCAATCACCCCATCGATGCCTGGTGCAGCTCCTGGTCGCGTTCGCCGATGAGCCTCACGCAGCCAAGCCAGGTCGATGTGGTGAGCCAGAGGTGTTAGCGGTTGGTCCCGCTTGCGCCTCGCCACTTCAGCTATCCATCTTTGTTTCGTTGAGATGGTCGCGGAGTTCCTTGTCTCCGTCATCTTTCCCTCCGATGGTTCTTCACCGTGGTGCCCCCTTCCCTCCACGGGGTCCATTGGGTCGAGTTCCCCCGCTTCTCCGGTACTATGGAGCACTCCGACTTCCTTCCGCCCCAGGGCCGTCTTCGGTCTTCCCTCGACGACCCCGTTTGTTCGCTGCGCCGCTTGTTCGCTCTCCGGATGGACCGACGCGTCGACCCGGAGCCTGGACTTGTTCAACCGGAGCCCACCGGTACTTCTACGAGGGCGGGAGGACCTCCCATGTTCCTGGGTGACCCCACTGCTCACGTGCCTTGGTCTACGACCCCGGCGGTCCCTCAGCACCGGCCAGCTCTTGGTGCCTCGGCGTGGCCTTCCGCATTCTGAAAGGCGTCGGCAACCGCGATCATCAGAGTTTCGGGGCTCAATACAAGGCCCGCTCGCTCCCTGTGTACGCTTCACGCCGCCGGTTGCCCGACGCCGCGCAACACTCGGTTCCGGTGGGCTGGCCAACCCCTCCCGGGTGGACGTCGAGGTCCACAGGGTCACGAAAGAAGGTTTCGTGCTGCTACATGGCAATCCTCCTTCTCCAAGCTTCATGGCGCACTCAGAA
>NZ_JAOVZF010000103.1 GCF_026337845.1 Paraliomyxa miuraensis
GTCGAGGTCCACAGGGTCACGAAAGAAGGTTTCGTGCTGCTACATGGCAATCCTCCTTCTCCAAGCTTCATGGCGCACTCAGAATATTGTGATAAGAAGGCTTCTTCCACTCGACCTGCATCCCCTTGGGGCTTCGCTGCATGATCGGGATCTCGATCTCATTGTCCCTGAACCATAGGAGGGCCTGCCGGACGCTACCCATCTCGCGGAACTTCCTGAATACAAGCTGGATCGCGGTCACGATGCGGTCATCGGGATCGATCTCGATGCGACCGAGCTCGTCCCAGCACAAGCCGGGAGGAAGGCCGAAGCGAAGCTCGCCTCGCTGAGCCTTGGAGTCTCGCGCGGCAAGACTTCGTTGCCTGAGCAGGCTGAGCTCGTACTCGGACATCGTGCCCTTGAGGCCAAGGAGCAGACGATCGTTCCCCTGCCTGGGCTCATAGACTCCATCGGGATCGATGATCAACGTTCCAACCAGAGCACACAGATCGATCAGGTGATGCCAGTCGCGACCGTTGCGGGCAAGCCTCGATGCCTCGATGCACAACACCGCTCCCACAGCGCCACTGCACACCTTGGCAACCAGCCGTTGAAAGCCAGGTCGTTCTACCTCTCCTGAACCAGAACGGCCGAGATCATCATCGATCGTCTCCACCTGTTTGAAGCCGAGTTGACGGGCCTTGTCAGCCAGCTCGTATTGCCGCCGTTTGCTTTCCGTATGCCCAAGGACTTGCGCCATGGTCGACTGCCGGACGTACACGACCGCCAACTTTTCGAGGTGCTCAGGTGAGATCTTGGAGCTCATCATCGCCTCCTCTCTTGATGGCCACGTCGCTCACCGCGAGCAGCATCTCGGCGAGCGCGTCGATAGCTTTTCTTGCGGCCTCGACGGGGAGCACCACTGTCGCCGAGGACGGGAACAGCTGCGCCTGACCTGTATTGCTCCACGACCTGGAGCGCCTTCGGCCTCGTCTTCTGGGCGCCCTCCTCTTCATTCACGGATCCCGTAGCAAGCACCGACGAGGGATCAAGCCCATCTCCGGAAAGGACGCGTCGTAGCTCCTGCAACGCCGTGACGGCTACGACGGGTGGTCCGACGTCCATGGCGCCGCATGCAACCGGATCGAACATCCAGGCCGGAATCTCGCGAGACAGGCCACCCTCGACTGCAGATTCCGGCCGACGTGAACGCTCGGATCGCCGCCACGTGAACGCTCGGATCGGTCGTCGTGAACGGAGCGGAGCGACGAGGGTTGGTGGTGGTCAGTGGGCCGTGGGCACCTCCGAGGCGTGAGGTCTGGGGGCGGCGTCGTGGTGCCGGTCAGGGATCGGGACGGTTGCCCCTTCGATGCCCCTCGCCGAGGCCCGGCCGTGGGTCGGGTCGGAGCGGAGCGGAGCGACGAGGTTGGGTCAGGTGTCATCGCCATCATCCTGCTTCCGGCGGGAAGGACCCTTTAGCACGATCCGCTGCGCGTTGTTGAGGATGCGGTCGCAGACCGCGTCGGCGGTCGTTGGATCGCCGATGTGGTCGTGCCACTTCGCGACCGGGATCTGGCTGGTCACGATGGTCGAGCGGTTGCCCCAGCGGTCCTCCATGATCTCGTTGAGGTCGCGACGCTCCGCCTCGCGGACCGGGGTCATGCCCCAGTCATCGAGCACGAGCACGTCGGTGCGTGCGAGCTGGGCGAGCAGCCGGACGTAGGAGCCGTCGGCCCGCGCGAGGGCGAGCTCGTCGAACAGACGCGAGAGGCGACGGTACGCGGCGCGGTAGTTCTTGCGGATCGCGTGCTGGGCCAGCGCGCACGCGAGGAATGTCTTACCCACACCCGTGGCCCCGGTGATCACGATTGACTGATGGTTCTCGATCCACTTGCACGTCGCGAGCTGGCGGACCGCCGTCTTGTCGAGCTGCCGGCGTGGCGGGAAGTCGACGTCCTCGATGCACGCGTTGGGAAACTTCAGCTTCGCTTCCCGAAGATTGCGAGCCAGCCGCTTGTTGTGTCGGGCGCTCCACTCGGCATCGACGAGGAGCCCGAGGCGTTCGTCGAAGCCGAGCGAGGCCGATTCTGGATCGGCTTGTTGAACGAGCCAGGCATCGGCGAAGGCGCCGAGCCGCAGCTCCTTGAGCTTGTCGAGGGTGGGTTCGTTGAGCATGTTGTTCGTTCCTTTCAGCGGTACGTCTCCGGGCCACGGATGTTCTCGTGGTGTAGTGGTCGAGGTTCGTCGGCACGCGAGTCGAGCGGCACGCGATCGAGCCCGCGCTTGAGGATCGAGTCGACGTGGCGGTACGAGCGAGCACCGGAGGCATGGGCTCGACCACAGGCTGCCTCGAGACGCTCGTTGCCGTACTTCTTGCCGAGCCGAAGAATGCCGAGGCACGACTTGTAGCCCTGCTCGGGATGAGGACGGTCGGCCAGGATCGCGGTGATGAGCGCGGCCGTGTTCGGTCCCACGCTCTGCCCCCAGCTCACCATCCGCGTCGGCGTCCACTCCAGGTGCTTCTGGTGCGCCTTGGGCATGTGCTCCTTCTTCGTCGTGTAGCCGTTGCGCACGTAGCTGCGGACGTGCGACGTGATCCGGCGTCCCTTGAAGAAGACTAGACCTCCCCCGTTTCAGTGGACACCCTCCAACCGAAACAACCCCTCGTCGTCGTAGCTGATCAGTGCAGCGTTCTGTCACC
>NZ_JAOVZF010000128.1 GCF_026337845.1 Paraliomyxa miuraensis
TGAGGTGGTTCATGGGGTTGGGGGGGTGGGGGACGGGGGTTGGGGGACGGTTGGGGGATCGTGGGGAATGTAAGGCTGGGGGGTGGGGGGCGTTGAGGCAACGCACGTTGCCATGGCGCGTCATTTAGAACACGAAGCCCAGGTCTGCGGTGATTCGGGCGTAGGCGCCCTCTCGCACGGTGCTGCAGTGCTCGGCTCGGGTGCAGATGATGTCCGATGCGGCGATCCGTCGACCCCAGCGCAGGCCGCCCGAGGCCCCGAGCGACAGGCCGCTGCGGTGGGTCCAGCGGAAGCCCATCCCCAAACCAGGGGCCACCGCGGTGGTCGACAGCCGAGGCAGCCGGGACAGGAACTGGTGGGCCACCGTCAGCGAAGCCTCCGCAAACACCCCGCGGAAGGTGCGGCCCAGCCACAGCTGCCCGGCCAGCGTCTCGCCGAGGCCCGGCAGGTGCCAGTAGCCGCTGCGCGGGTAGCCGAACTCGACGGCGGCCTCGACCGAGAAGCGCCGGCCCAGCGCGCGCTGGTAGCCGAGACCGCTGGCCCAGTCGGGGATCTTGGCGTGGGTGTGCAAGACGACCGCGTTGCGCCCCGGCACGATCGCCGACCCGTCCTCGACGCTCGGCGAGGACGAGGGCTCGGTGGCGAAGGCCGGGGTGGCGAGGGCCATCGAAGCAGTCAGCGAAGCGCCGAGCAGGCCCACCGCGATCCTTCTCGACGACGCCATCACGAGCACGCAACGCAGCGACCTCGCCTGCGCTTTCACACCTCGATCGAGGCATCGATGATCGGCGTGCTCGCGACGATGCTCGGCACGATCGTCGGCTGCTCTCCGTTGCCCGAGGTCGCCTACGAGACCGAGCGTCTGCAGATCGCACCCGAGTTCGATGCTCCGATCTGCGAGGGCACGCTCGCGGCGCTCGACGAGCACCTGCGTGCGGTGGAGGAGGGACTGGGGCAGATCGGCAAGCGCGATCCGTATCGCCTGTACTGGATGGTCGATGGTCTCGACGAGGTGTGCGGCGAGGGACGGGGCGGCTGCTTCTTTCCCGCCACGCGCATGATGTTCGCGCGCGGCGGCAGCATCACCCACGAGATGACCCACGCCGCGCTCGATTCCGAGGGCGAGAGCTACTTCATCGAGGAGGGCATGGCCGAGCTGCTCTCCGGCGTGGGCGTGTACTACGAGGGCCTGGGCGACGACGAGGGGCCGGGGCAGCGGCTTCGGCTGTCGCGCTCGGCCTACCGCGCGGGCCACTTCGACTACGACGCGGCGGGCCACTTCATGCGCTACGTGTACGATCGTCGCGGTCAGCACGGCGTGCGACGACTGGCGGCCGAGGTGGAGGCGGGTGCGTCACCCGAGCGCATCGAGGCCACGCTCGAGCAGGTGATGGGCGAGCGCATCGACGCGATCGAGGCCGACTACCGCGCCAAGTCGTCCCCGGCCTACGAGGGGCTCGGCTACGAGCAGACGCTCGAGCTGATGGTGAAGGCGCTCGACGACGACCCCCATGCCCTCGGTCCCGAGCGCCTGAGCTTCGAGGTGGCGGTCGACCTCGACTGCGGAGCCGAGGACACCATGGGTCCGCTGCCCGACGAGCGCGAGGGCATGTATCAAGTGCGGCGGGTGGTGATCCCGCAGAACGAGGGAGCCCTGCTGCGGGTCGAGGGCGACCCCGGGACCTGGGTCGACGTGTTCAATCCCCACGCCCGGGCGCGTCACGGGCTGATGACCGACTGGATGCGACCCGACCCCGAGATCGACGGCGGTGCACTGCGGCTCTACCCGGGCGACGCGCTCGAGCGCCCGCTGCTGCCGGGCGTGCGCGCGGTCGTGCTGGCGGCCGAGGGGACCGGAGGAGGGAGCGTCTCGCTGCACGTGGAGCTGACCCCGGTGCCGCTGGTCGATCCCGTCACGCGGCGCTGATCCGAGGGGTGGAGGAACGCACGCGGCCGCGCTCACTCTGGAAGGGGGACCAGCACCAGCTCGTAGATCGACACGGTCCCGCTCACCTCGTGGGTCACGATCAGCAAGGGGTTGCCGGTGGGGCTGTCGCCGCCGCTCACGAACAGCATGCCCTCCGGGGCCAGATCGTCGGCCGTGCCGAGCTCGGGATCTCCCGTGAAGTCGCGCGGGTTGACGTAGCCCCACTCGACGGGAGCGAGCGGATCGCCCACGTCCCACACCATGAAGCCGCCGATCCGCTCCAGCCCCACGAACACGTAGGTGGTGCCATGGGCCCACCCCACCGCGAGGCCCTCGGGCTCGGGGCCCTTGTCGTCGCTGCGCGAGTCGAACGACTCGTTGGCGTCGTGGGTGGCGTTGAAGTCCATCGGGAACGCCGCCGCCGCGGCCTGCTCGATGGCGTCGCCGCTGTCCCACAGGAGGTTGCCACCGGGGTCGAAGATGCTGATCGAGCGCGAGCCGAACGCCCACAGCTGGTCGAGGTCGCCGTCGCCGTCGGGGTCGCTCGACACGGTGCTGATGTTGAGACGCCCGAGCATGGCGTCGTCCTGCAGCATCGCCGCATTGGGGAACACCACCGGGTCGAGCGTCTGGGAGGAGATCCGCGCCTCCTCGTCGAGCCCGTCGTAGTCGCGCGCATCGCCCTCGTTGGCCGTGACCAGGTAGGTGCTGCCACCCACCACGAAGCTCGCGATCGCGTCGGGCTGACGCATGCCCCACACGGGATGCGTGGCGATCGCGATCGCATCGTCTTGGTTGCTGGGGTCCAGGCCGGTCAGCGAGTGGTCGACCAGGCCCAGGCCCACCACGTCGGTGACGGTGGCGGTGGCCAGGTCCACGATCGCCAGCGCGTTGTTCTCCTGCAGCGTCACCCATGCCGTGGCGCTGTTGGCCGACACCGCCACGTACTCGGGCTCGAGATCCTGGGCGATCGTCGAGCCGGGGCCGAAGATCCGGGTGGTGGCGTCGAGATCGCCCGGCATCAAGCCGCCGAACCCCGCCGTGCTCACGTCGAGCTGGGTTGCGTTCTGCGGTCCCGCCGAGACGTCGATGAGGCTCACCGAGCCCTCGGGATCGGTCTCGCCGGGGCCGTAGCCGGTGGGCTCGCCCTCGTTGGCGGTGATCACGGTGTTGCCGTCGGGACTCCACGCCACCATGTCGGGCAGCACGCCCACGGTCACCGCGGACAGCTCGGTGCCGTCGATGTCGAAGAAGATCACCCGGCCCGGATCGGTGGACGTGGCGCTGGGGACGGCAGCCGCCACCACGCCGTCGTGGATCGCCACCGAGGTGGGTCCGTCCAGGCTGGGATCGGTGATGAGGATCGACTGCACCAGCGTGGGCATGGTGGGATCGGAGAGATCGAGCACGTCGATGGCACCGGTCATCCCATTGGTGACCAGCAGCGACTGCGAGACGGGATCGAAGGCGGAGATCTCGGCCGCGCCCTCGTTGAAGCGATCGGCGAGCGGCTCGGGGGCATAGCGGCCGATGCGGTGGATCTCCAGCACTCCCTCGTAGGTCTCGCCCGTGGTGCCGTCGGTGCCCGTGGAGTCCTCCGTGGTGCCGCCGGTCGTGTCGCCGGTGGACTCATCGGCTGGCCCGCGGGTGCTCGACGTGTCCGCCGTGGTCTCACCCACGGTCGTCGTCGTCGTCGTGGGGGCGGCGGTGGTCGGCCCGGCGGTGGTGGGACCCGCGGTCGTGGTGCCTTCCGTGGTCGTGGCGTCACCCTCGGTGTCGGTGTCGTCCTGGCCCGAGACCGGGTCGCCACAGGCAAGCATCAGCAAGGCGGCGGGGAGGAGCCCGATGGGGAGGGGAGATGAAAGGCAATGTCGCATGGCGTGGGCAAAGTAGAATCGCGCTGGGTGACAGCTCGTTCTCGGAGCCGCAACACGACGATCGCGAGGCGGTGAATTCGGGGCCTGGGTCCCGGGAGATCGCGGACCGGGGCGATCACCACCGCGCGCTCACAGCGCTTTACACCCGGCGCTCGAGCGGCGACGCTGGGGTGGAGCATGGAGCTGCGACCGTTCTATCTGGCCCATCGAGAGCTGGTGCTGATCCCGGTCGAGCACCTGTCCGAGCGCGGGGTCAGCGAGGAGCTGGCCGCAGTGCTGCGCGCGGATCGGGGGCTCGGCGACGGGTTCATCGCGCTGCTCGATCGAGCGATGTCGAGCTACTGGGAGCGTGCCGCGTGGCTCTACGAGCGCGCGCCGGACTCCTGGTTCCCCCCGCGGCTGCAGAACCTGTGCATTGCGCTCGATGCCCAGAGCACTCGCCCCTATCACCAACCATTCCACCGCAGCTCGTGGTTGCTGTACGCGTCGGACTTCGATCCCGACGCGTCCAACCTCGAGTACGCGACCCATCAGCTGCTGCACGCCGAGCGGCTGAGTACCTCGCGCGACATGGCGATGGCCGTGATCTGCGGCATGAGCTACTGGCTCGTGCGCAGCGACGCCGAGGTCGAGGCGTTCGTGGCGGCGTGTCGCCGTAGCTCGCGGCCCGACGCGGCGGTGTTCGTGCGCCTCGCCGAGGCGATGCCCTGGGTTCGCACCCTGTTCCACGATCCGCTGCGACCCCCCGCCCCGGAGGCGAGGTCCGGGCTGCGCAAGGTCAAGGAGGCGGGCCTGTGGGTTCCCGAGGCGCTGCAGGCCGAGCTCCATGCCCTGGTGCCGGCCTTGCGGGCCGATGCGAGCGCCGTGATGGAGGCGTACCTGGCCACCGCCGCCAAGGCGCCGGCCACCGATCCGGCGGTGGCGTTCGCCAGCAGTCCCGCCGACCATGTGTGCGAGTGGTTGGAGCGCGCGAGCCCGCCGGTGCTGGTGACCGACGAGCACGAGACGGTGCTGTGGGATCCCGAAGAGCCCCGCCGCGTGGGGGCGCTGCGACGGCGCCTGGAGGGGATCGGAGGCCGTGTGGCCCAGAGCCTGCGCGAGGATCTCGAGGTGGTGGGGGAGCGCTCGGCCGCGTTCCTCGCGTCGCTGCGGGATCCCGAGCGACTGCCTCGGCCGGGGGAGGGGGTCGAGCAAGACGGAGGCATCTACGTGCATGCCACCCGACCGCTGATGGTGTACAGCCTGGCCCAGCCGGGGCTTCGCCCGCTGCTCGAGCCCGCTCCGCCGTACCACCGCATGCTGGTGGGCGCGCGTACGATCCACGAGTGGGGGCACCTGGCCGAGGAGGCGGGCTGGGTGGCCGTGCCCGAGGCCCGCCGCGACGAGCACGAGCATGCCCAGGCGGAGCTTCGGGCCGCGGTGCAGGCCCTGGTGGACGAGGCTCCCGCGCCGTTTCGTCGCGCCGTCGAGCAGGAGGCGCAGGCGGCCGGGCGCGAGCCGGGGGCGCTGGTGTGCGCGCTGGTGCTCGAGCGCATGCCGGACTTCCTCGCCAACCTGCTGGCGCGTCGCTACCTGCCGCCGTGCGAGCTGGAGGCCTACGTGCGCGCCAACGTGTACACGCACTTTGGCGAGGAGGAGCGACCGCTGCACCTCCTGGCCCGACACGTCTACGAGTATCAGTACCTGTCGCTCAGCCGCATCGACGATCCGCTGCGCTACTTCCTGCGCAGCACGTGGTGGTCGGACTTCTTCGTCGACACCGGGCTGGTGCCGCTGCCGCATCTGATGGCGATCCTGGAGGCCACGGCGCGCCTTCGTGCCTGCTACGAGGTCGACGAGGATGCGTTCGTGACCCCGCCGCGACCGGCCGAGCATTCGATCGCCGCCCCCGACGGGCGCTGATCGGGCCCACCGCGCTCGTACCGTCACCGCCGTGAGGGCGGGGAGGAGCCCGCTTCGTGCAGCGCGCGCTCGGCCGCGGCGGCGAGCGCCTCGACCACCTCGGGCTCGGCTCCCAGCGCACCGGGGCGCAGGTGGAGCTGCAGCTCGGGATGGGCGGCGGCTTGCTCGGCGACCAGCCGGGGCACGTCCTCCTTGATGTGTCGGCCGCCCGGAGAGAGGAAGGCACAGAGCACCACCACGTCGCGATGCCCCTGGTGCGCGAGCGCGTCGATCGCCTCGGCGAGCGTGGGCGCCAGGAACCCGAGGTAGGCCACCGTCACCGTGGACTGCGGGCGGCGTTCCGAGAGCCGCTGGGCCAGCGCGTCGATGGGGCGCCGCCAGTCGGGGTCGGGGCTGCCGTGGGCCAGCAGCACGACGGCGGTCGGCTCGCTCATCCCGTGGGCTCCGTGGGGCGTACCGGTGGTGCGGTGGGCTCGGGAGGCACGCCGAGCCCCAGCGCCCCGAGGTGCATGTGGGTGTCGGGGTCGAGCGCGACCGCGTCGGGAATCGAGAACGCCGACAGCTCGCGTCGCAGTCGATGGCCACGTCGCAGCGCTTCGAAGGCCGAGGGGCGCTCGCCGACGGGCTGCTGCATCGTGGCCCGCAGAGCCGCCTCGTCATCCCGGATGGGAATCGCAGCCCGGACCCAGGGGCGCCAGTCGTGGGCGGCATCGGGGTGATCGCAGCGCAGGGCGTGGGTGCCACGGGGCCCCAGGACCGCGCGCCCGTCGAAATCGGGAGGACGGCCCAAGAAGCGGCACAGTGCCTCGTGCACCATGCGGGTGGCCGCGACCTTGCCCTCGAGCGAATAGCCGGCGACATGGGGCGTGGCCAGCACCAGACCGGCGGACGGATCGAGCAGCTCGGGTCGAAGCCGGGGCTCGCCCTCCCAGACGTCGAGCACGGCGCGACCCGAGCCTTGGCCGAGCCAGTGAACCATGGCGCCGTCGTCCACGACGCCACCGCGGCTGGTGTTGAGCAGCAGCTGCCCGTGGCGCAGCCGCGAGAGCCGAGCCGCGTCGAACAGGTGCCACGTGGGGTTGGGTCCGCCGAACACCAGCGGCACGTGGAGCGAGATCACGAACGACGAGTCGAGCAAGGCGTCGAGCGAGGACAGACGCTCGTAGCGCGCCATGTTGGCCAGCGAGGGGTCGGGATCGTGGATCGGGAGCTTGGCGGCGCGACGCTCGGCCAGCGGTGGATCGCTGACCATCACGTCGTAGCCCAGGGCCCGGAGGGCTCGCACGGTCCGTCGTCCCACGTGGCCCAGGCCCACCACGCCCACCGGGCCCGGCGGGGCGCTCACGCGATGCTCACACGCATGGGCCAGCGCCGAGACCACGTACTCGGCCACCGCCTGCGCGTTGCAGCCAGGAGCATTGGCCACCGTGATCCCTCGGGACTCGAGAGCCTCGCGCTCGATGTGATCCTCGCCGGCGGTCGCCGTCCCCACGAAGCGCACGGGGGTGCCCTGCACCAGCTCGGCCGTCACGCGGGTCACGCTGCGCACGACGAGGGCGTCGGCCGACGCGAGGGCCGAGCGGTCGATGGAAGGGCCGGGCATCGCGTGGAGCTGGGCCAGGTGGCCGAACGCCTCGGTCTGCCATGCGACGGCGTCATCGATGACGAGCCGTAGCCCCACGGAGGTGAGCCTACCCCAAAACGCGGGGGTCAGCGGGTGCCCACGCGCACCGAGACCGCGAGGATGTCGTCGCGCGTCTGCAGGCGCGCGACCAGCTCGGGGCTCGGCTCGCGCGCCAGGGTGATCGTTGCGCTGGCGGCGGCACGCCCGTCGAAGATCACGTTTTGCATCTCCTGGACGTTGAGGTCTTCCTTTTGGAAGGCGTCGAGGACGGCGGCGAGCACTCCCACGCGATCGAGGTGACGGATCACCACCGTACAGCCCTCGCCGCGCGGGCGCTGGACGTTGACGCAGTTGTGGACCACGCCCTGGGCCACGTAGTCGCGGACGATTCGCACCACCTCTTCGGCGATCGCATCCTCGGCCTGCGTGGTGGAAGCCCCGATGTGGGGGGTGCCATAGACGCCCGCGACCTCGAGCACGGGGCCCTGCCACTGTGCCTTGCCCTCGGCGGGCTCGCCCTCGTACACGTCGAGCCCGGCGCGGATTCGACCCGAGGCCACGGCGGCCGCGAGCGCGGTGTCGTCCACCACCCCGCCGCGGGAGGTGTGGATCAAGGTGGCGCCGTCCTTCATGAGGGCCAGCTCCTCCTCGCCCAGCAGGTGGTGCGTGCGTCCCTTGATGTACGGCACGTGCACGCTGATCACGTCGCACGTGCGCAGCACCTCCTCGAGGGAGCTGGCCCGCACGACGTCATGGGCGGCCGCGTCGGCGTCGGTCAGGGCCACGTCGAACGCGTGGACGCGCATGCCGAACGATTGCGCGCGTACGGCCACTTCGCGGGCGATGGCACCAAAGCCCACCAGGCCCAGGCGGCTGCCGCACAGGCCCCGGGCCTTGCCGAAGCGCTTCTTGTCCCAGCGGCCCGCGCGGAGCTCGGCCACCGCATCGGGGATGTTGCGGTCGAGGGCGAGCATGAGGCCCATGGTGAGCTCGGCCACCGCGATCGCGTTCTTGCCGGGGCAGTTGGCCACGAACACGCCGTGCCGGCCGGCGGCGGCGAGATCGATGGTGTTGACCCCGGCGCCCGCGCGGATGACCAGCGACAGCGTGGGCGCGGCCGCGAACACCTCGGCGCGGACCTCGGTGGAGCGCACCACCAAGATCTCGGCGCCGCTCGCCTGCAGCGCCGCCGGGATGTCGTCGGCGCCGAGCTCGGGCCGATCCTCGATGTGTAGCCCCATGGTCGCCAACGTGGCCTTGCCGTCGGCCGAGAACTTGTCCGCGATGAGTACCCGCATGGCCGCAGCAATAACACGCCGGTGCGCGACGGGCGGCCCAACCGGTGCCCAGACGCCCGACGGGCGGTCCCTCCGGGGTCGGCCCTTGGCGATGCGCAGGCTCTTGTCGTAGGTAAGGGGGCGCGATGTTGGGTTCGTCGGTCAGCTCTCGTGGGTCCCGCGCACGGTCGCTGCTCCGGGTGGGTCCCGGCGTGGCAACGGTTTGCTGGGCGCTGGTGGGCCTGGGCACGGTCTCGGGGGCGGGCGGGTGCGATCGCGCCGAGGCGGTGGTGCCGGCCTCGGGCGAGCCCGCCTCGGAGCGCGCCGGCTCGCCCGATGCCGCGGCCGAGCCGAGCACCATCCCGGCCCCAGCCGCGGGCGAGCGGTCACCCTCGGCCGACGCGTCGGCCCCGACGGTCACGCCCCCGACCGCCGCGACCCCTCGCGAGCCGCCGTCGTCGGCCGACGCGGGCGAGTGCCCCACGGACGTCGCCGATGACTTGGGCCTGATGATCTCGCCCGAGCGCGCGATGGAGGGCGAGCCCTTGCGGATCGTGGCGGCCACCCTCTCCTCCGAGGAGCCGCTGGCGCTGCGGCTCGAGGACGACGATGGACGGCCGGTGGCGGCCGAGCTGGTGCACTACGAGGGCGTACCCGCGGCCACCATCGCTCGCCTCACCGCGCCCGCGGCCGGTACCCGCATCGAGGTGGTGGTGGGGCGCAACGGCCAGGGCCTGGGGTGCCAGACCCTACGCGTCCGCGGTCGCGTGGCCGACAAGCGCAAGGTTCGAACGGCCCTCGAGGATGGGGTGTGGCCGGTGACCCGGGCCTGGGACGCGAGCGAGGAGGCGCTCTACAGCGCGTGGGTGCGCGAGCTGTTCCACGCCCCGCCCGGCGAGGAGCTGGCGTGGTCGGCCCTGCACGAGGTCACCACCGACGCCGATCGCAACGTGCTCCACGACTTCTTCGGCTGGGGCGAGGACTCGCCCCCCATGAAGGCCGGGCTCTACCTCAAGCCCGATTGCGCCGACACGCCCTACTTCCTTCGCGCCTACTTTGCGTGGAAGCGCGAGCTGCCGTTCGGCTATCGCCTGTGCTCCCGGGGCGCCGACGGCTCGGCGCCCTCGTGCGGCAACGTGCGGGGCGTGCTGGGCAAGCCCGACATCGAGCCCGACAAGCGCCTGCCCGGCGAGCTGGGCGTGGTGCAGCGCTTCTTTCGGCGCACGCTCTCCTGGGGCGTGCACACGGGCAACGGGCGCACCGCGTACGACGACGGCGACAGCGACTTCTATCCGCTCGCGCTGTCGCGTCGCAGCCTGCGGCCGGGCATCATCTACGCCGATCCCTACGGGCACATCTTCGTGCTGGCCGAGATGGTGCCGGCGCAAGGCGAGCAGCCGGGCATCCTCTACGCCATCGATGGACAGCCCGACGGCAGCATCACCCGCAAGCGCTTTTGGGAGGGCAACTTCCTGTGGAACCCCGATCCCGCGCTGGGTGGCAGCGGGTTCAAGGGCTTTCGCCCGCACCTCGTGACCGAGGATGGCGGGCGTCGCCGGCTGGCGGCGGCCTCCGACGAGCAGCTCCGCTCGCTGCCGGGCTATGGCGACGTGAGCCAGGAGCAGGCCACGCTCGATGCGGCGGCCTTCTATGATCACATGGATGGGCTCATCACCCCGGGCGTTCGCGATCCGTTCGTGGCCCAGGAAGAAGCCATTCGCGCCCTGCACGAGTCGGCCAAGGTGCGCGTGACCTCGGTCGACAATGGGGAGGCGAACTTCGCCAAGTCCGGCCGCGAGGTCTCCATGCCCGATGGCTTCGAGATCTTCGAGACCACCGGCGCCTGGGAGAATTTCTCCACCCCGGCTCGCGATCTACGGCTGCTCATCGCCATCGACGTGGCGACCGGATTCGAGGCCAAGGTGGCCCGCAGCCCGGCCGCGTGGGGGGTCGAGGCGGCGGGTGGGTTGGAGGCGGTGCGGACCCGACTGGCCGCCGAGCGCGAGCGGCTCTTGGCCGATCCGGCGCTGGCCTTCTCCTACACCCGCTCGGATGGGAGCGAGCAGACGCTGACCCTGGCCGAGCTGGTGGCGCGGGCGCCCGCGCTCGAGGTTGCCTACAACCCCAACGACTGCGCGGAGATCCGCTGGGGCGCGCCCGAGCGCTCCAAGGAGCGCTCGACCTGCCGTCGCCGGGCGCCGGAGGAACAGCGGCGCAAGATGAGCGCCTACCGTCCGTGGTTCCGCGACCGTCGCCGACCGCCCCGGGGCGACCCCGGGCCGGCCGTGGAGTGAGGGTGGTGGCTCGTTCGAATCCTGGCCCAGGGTCCCGCGGGGCTGCGCCGGTGGCCTGGCACCCCGCCTCGTTGACGCCGGGGCCACAAGGCCCCGACACTGGAGCCACTGATGTCTCCCAACGACAAGCGCGCGTCCACGCGCTACGAGGTCGATCTTCCCATGCAGGTGACGCGGGACGGGCAGGTGGCGCTGGCCCGAACCGAGAACCTGAGCTTGGGGGGCGCGCTGGTTCGCCTTGCGACCGAGCTGAGCGTGAAGGTGGGGGACCGCGTCGAGATCTCGTTTCGCCTGCCCGACCTCGACAAGCCGCTGTCGGCCAAGGCCGACGTGCGCTGGGTCGGCGACCTCGACCAGGGGATGATCGGATTGCAGTTCGTGACCGGTTTCCGAGCCAAGGAGACGTGGGCACTGAACCGCTTCCTCGAGAACCACGGGTCCACGTGAGGCCCACGCCATCGGGGATTTCCCGAGGAGCGAAGGCGCGCGGCTTCGCTTCGCTGATCGTGGCCGTCGTGGTGAGCCTGGGGCCAGCGCTTCCGGCGGCGCAGGCGGGTGGGCTGGACCTCCTGCGCATGCGGGGCGAGCCGTCCGTCGAGGAGGACCCGGCCGGTCGTGCCTACGCGGGTCCAACGGCGGTGGCGGACGAGCCCGGTCGGGTCGCGCCCTGGAACGACCCCAATCAGAAGAAGACCGAGGTGGAGGCCGGTGACGCCGAGCCCGACGGCGCGGCCGTGGGCGTGCACCCGGAGGGTGGCGCGATGGACGATGCTCCATCCGCGGCGCACGAGGGCCCGACGCAAGGGGCTGCGTCCGCGGACGGCGGTGTAACCGCGACGGTACCGCCGCCGTCTTCGGTCCGTGATGTCCCCGAGCACGTCACGGTCGCGGTGGGTCTGGCCCCCGAGGCACCCGGCACGCGCGACGAGAAGGGGCTGCTCGATGCGCTCGAGTCGAACGCGAGGGCATCGACCGATCCCACCACGGACGTTCGGCGCCTGCGACCGGGCGCGGGAGCACCACGCCAGACATGCCGGGAGCAACGAGACGACCTGGTCGTGGTGATCGGCTACGTCGCCGATCGACAGGCCCCGGTCGTGCTGGCGCACGACTGTCGCCTCGATCGCGCGCTGTCGGTGCGCGCCGCCGACGCGGCGCACTCGTCGGGCCTCGTGAGCGCGCTGTGGGACGAGCACCAGCAGCTGCTGCGAGAGGGCGTACGCGAGCGTCGTCGACTCTCGGTCGGACCGAAGGCGCGAGCGGGTATCATTGGCGGGGTCGCGTTCGTCGTGGTCGGAGTCGCCGTGGGAGCCCTGGTCGCCAACGCCTTGCGAGAAGAGTCCGTCGTGATCACGGTGCGCCCATGAACGTCGTGGCCCCTCTTCGCTCTGCGCGAGCCCATGTCGGCGCGAGTCGGCTCCCCCATCGCTGGCTCGCGCGCGTGGCTCGACGCGGCCGCGGCGTGGTGGTGGGGCTGTTGATGATCGTGATGCTGTGGCTCGGCGCGGCGAGCCCTGCGGCCGCCATCGAGGGGCGGCCCACCGGATGGGCCGTGGATCAGGCCACCGAGGTGATCCGCGTGGGACGGATGGAGCTGCGCTACGAGCCCGAGCTCGAGGATGCCGCCCGCGACCTCGCTCGCCACGCACCGGGATGGTGGTCGGAGATCGAGACCGACCTCGCCGGCGACGTGGACGATCGCCTCGAGATCACGTTCGTGCAGCATGCCGGGCGCGTGGCCGAGGCCAGCGACATGCCGCACTGGGTGGCCGGCGTGGCGCACCCGCCCTCGGGCGAGATCATCATCGCGCGACACGGGCCCGATGGAGCGCCGACCAACCTCGAGGAGCTGCTGCGTCACGAGCTCGCCCACGTGATCCTCTACCGCGCCACGGGAGGCAGCGAGGTGCCGCGGTGGTTCCACGAGGGCGTGGCCGAGAGCTGGAACGGCACCATCAGCTTCGGGCGCGCGCAGACCCTGGCCTCGGCCGTGTTCGGTCCGGGGGTGCCCGAGCTGCCGCGGCTCGAGCAGGGCTTCCACGGTGCCGATGGTCCGCAGGCGGCGGTGGCCTACGCGGCGGCCCGCGACCTGGTCGAGTTCATGCGATCCTACGATCCCAACGGCATGCGCCTGCGACAGGTGTTCACCGAGCTGCGGCAGGGTCGCCGCTTCGAGGTCGCGGTGATTCGGGCCTACGGCGTGAGCCTCGAGGAGCTGGTGAGGGAGTGGCGAGCCGGTCTGCCCGCGCGCTTCGTGTGGTATCCGCTGGCCGCCAGCGGAGGCCTACCCTTCATCCTGGTGGCGCCGCTGGTGGCCATCGGGTGGATCCGACGCCGCCGCGCGGTGCGACGGGGCTATCGCCGGCTGGAGCTCGAGGAGCAGCTCGAGCTCCAGGCGCGGATGCCCGGGATGCCCGGGATGCCCGGGATGCCCGGGATGCCCGGGATGATGGTCGTCTCCTGAGTTCGTTCGGCAACGATGCAGAGGATCGAGGCAGGCACGCTGCGAGGCCGCAAGCTGCTCCCGTTGCCGCCGGGAGTGCCGGGTCTGCGCCCCACCGGGGCACGCGTCCGCGGGGCGATCTTCGATCGTCTGCAGCGCGAGGTGATCGATGCGCGGGTGCTCGACCTGTTCGCGGGCTCGGGCGCGCTGTCGCTCGAGGCCCTCAGCCGTGGCGCGGCCACGTGCACCATGCTCGAGATCGATCCACGCGTGGTCCGACACCTGCGCCGCCAGCTCGACGTCCTTGGCCTGTCGGCGCGGGCGCGCGTGGTGCAGACCGACGCGCTCGCATGGCTCCGGACCGACCGCGTGGATGCCGCGGAGGTTCCCATGACCAGCGGCCCCTTCGAGCTCGTATTCGTCGACCCGCCGTTTCGCATGCCGGAAGTATTCGAGCCGGTCGCGCAGGCGCTGGTCGAGGGGGGCTGGCTCGCCGAAGATGCGTGGGTGGTCTGCGAGCGCGAGCTGGTTCGCGGTACAACTAGCCCGATCGCCTGGCCCAGGGCGCTGGCGCTCGAGCGCGCTCGCGACTACGGGCAAGCTCGACTCGAGCTCTTGCGACACCACGGCGATCCGACTGGGAGCCCACCGTGACCCAAGCACCGATTTCCACCCGAGCCGATCGCATCAAGCCCTCTGCCACCCTGGCCGTCTCCGGTCGCGCGGGTGAGCTGCGGGCCGAGGGCAAGCAGGTCCTCAACTTCAGCGCAGGCGAGCCCGACTTCAGCCCGCCCTCGGCGGTGACCCGCGCGGTCGCCGAGGCAGCCGCGGCGGGTCCGATCCACTACGCGCCCGTGCCCGGCACGCCGGCGCTGCGGGACGCGATCGCCAAGACCCTCTGCGCCGTCCACGGCCGCAGCTTCGAGCGCAACGAGATCCTGGTGTCGTGCGGGGCCAAGCACAGCCTGGCCAACCTCTTCCTGTCCATGTGCGACCCGGGCGACGAGGTCGTGATCCCTTCGCCCTACTGGGTCAGCTACCCCGACATGGCGGGCCTGGCCGAGGCGGTGTCGGTGTTCGTGCCCACCACCCGGGCCGAGGGCTGGCGCATGCGCCCCGAGGCGCTCGAGGCGGCGATCTCCCCCCGCACGCGGCTCATCGTGCTCAACAGCCCCAGCAACCCCACCGGGGCGGGATATCGCGAAGCAGACCTCGCGGCGCTCGGCGAGGTCATCGCCGCCAAGGCCCCGCAAGCCTACGTCCTCTCCGACGACATCTATCGCGACCTGGTCTACGACGACTTCACCTATGCGAGCCCGATCGCGGCCCTCGGACCCGAGGTGGGCTCCCGCGTGATCGCGGTCGACGGAGTGAGCAAGACCTTCGCCATGACCGGCTACCGCATCGGCTACTTCGCCGGGCCCAAGGAGGTGGTGGCGGCGGCCTCGCGGATCCAGAGCCAGACCACCTCGGGGGCCACGACGCTGTCGATGGTGGCGGCACTCGCCGCGCTCACCGATCCCAGCGTCCCGGCCGAGGTGGCGGCGATGAAGCAAGCCTTCACGCGGCGGCGCTCGCTGGTGCTCGAGGGCCTGGCCGAGATCCCCGGGGCCGAGGCGCTGCCGCCCGATGGTGCGTTCTACGTGTTCGTCGACGTCTCGCGGCACACGGGGGAGAAGGCGCGTCACGCCGACGACATCGAGCTGGCCAAGTGGCTGCTCGAGGAGAAGCTGGTGGCCGCCGTGCCCGGCACGCCGTTCGGGGCGCCCGGGCACCTGCGGATGAGCTATGCGACCGATGACGCGACGCTCACCGAGGGACTGTCGCGAATCGGCGATGCGCTGCGCTCGCTGCCCACCGGCTGAGCCGACGTGCGCCACACGATCTCGGTTGCTACCCTGGCGGCGGCCGCGAGCCGCCATCGCCATCATGAAGATCCGCTGCCCCGCGTGTGACAAGCAAGCCGAGGTCCCCGATGACTTCCGCTGGCGACCGTTCTGCTCGCGTCGCTGCAAGCTCGCCGACCTCGGCGCGTGGCTCGACGAGGCCTACAGGCTCTCGCGACCGCTGCGGGCCGACGACCTCGAGGACGATGATCTGTTGATCTGAGCTACTTGCGCCGGTTCTTGCGCTTGGCCTTCTTTTCCTTCTTGCGCTGATCCTTGCTCTTGGACTTGCCGCCGCCTCCCGAAGGACCCGCGGGCAGGCCGGGCAGGGACATCCCGGGGGGCAGGCTGGGCATGCCGCCGCCCATTCCCGGAAGACCGGGCATCCCCGGCATGCCTCCGCCGCCCATTCCCGGCAGGCCCGGCATGCCGCCGCCGCCCATGAGGGCCTGCAGCGCATCGGGGTTCTTGGCCAGCTTGCGCATGGCTCCCAGCTGCTTCATCTGCTTGACGCCAGGCAGCTTGGACAGCAGCCCTCCTCCGCCGCCCATCAGATCGCCGAGCATGCCGAACATGTCGCGCATGGCGATGAAGCGGCCCACCAGCGCACGCACGTCCTCTTCGTCGCGGCCGCTGCCCCGGGCCACCCGGTCCACGCGCGAGTCGACGAACGCGTCGGGCGGCAGCTCGGCCATCATCTTGGTGGGATCCTTGGGCTTGGGCTTGCGCTTCTTGTTCCGGTAGCGGCTGCTGCCCTTGTCCTCGTCGCCCCCCCGTCCAGAGAGGAGGAACAGGTCGGGCTGCGCCCGCTCCTGCTTGGTCATCGAGCGGATCATCGCCTCGATCTTGATGAGCTCGCGATCGTCGGTGGCCTGCTGCATCACGTCGTCGGGGATCTCGCCCCCGAAGAGGTTCCCCAGCGGCATCTTGTCCATCAGGTCCTTGAGGCTGCCCATCTTCTGGATCGACTTGATCTGCCCCAAGAAGTCGTCCATGGTGAACGATCCGCCGAGCATCTTGGCGGCGTCCTCGGCCGCCTGCTCCTCGTCGACCACCTCCTGGAAGTCCTGCATCAGGCCCACCAGGTCGCCCATGCCCAGGATGCGGCCGGCCAGGCCCTCGGGACGGAACTCGTCGAGGCGATCGAGGGTCTCGCCCATGCCCAGGAACTTGATGGGCTTGCCGGTGACCGCCTTGATCGACAGCGCCGAGCCACCGCGGGCGTCGCCATCGAGCTTGGTCAGCACCACGCCCGAGACGTCGATGCGCTCGTCGAACGCCTTGGCGGTGTTGACCGCGTCCTGGCCGATCATGGCGTCGATGACCAGCAGGATGTTGGCGGGCCTGACCTTGGCCTTGATCCGATCGAGCTCGGTCATCAGGGCTTCGTCGACGGTCAGGCGACCCGCGGTGTCGTAGATCACGAAGTCGCAGGCGCTCGCCTGCGCCTTGGCGGTGGCCTCGGTCGCGATCTCGACCGGGTCGCCACCTTCGCGGGCGAACACCTCGATCCCCAGCTGCTCGCCGATCACCTGCAGCTGGCGCACGGCCGCGGGGCGGTACACGTCGCACGCGACCAGCAGCACCTTGTTGCCCTCCTTTTGGAGGCGGCGCGCGAGCTTGCCGGTGGTGGTGGTCTTGCCCGAGCCTTGTAGGCCCACCATCATGATCCCGGTGACGCCCTTGCTCGCCGTCTCGAGCGTGGTGTCGACGGGGCCCATCAGCTCCACGAGCTCTTCGTGGCAGATGCGGACGAAGTGATCCTCGGAGCGAACGCGGACCTTCTTGTCGCCCGACTTGGCAACCAGCTGGACCTGCTCGCCCAGCGCCTTGTCCTTGACCGCCTGCAGGAACCGCTTGACCACGCGGAACTCGACGTCGGCCTCCAGGAGGCTCATCCGCACGTCCTTGAGGGCCGCGTCGATGACGTCCTCGGTGAGCTCGCCACGACCGGTGATCCGCTCGCGCGCGGCCCGAAACCCCTTGGAGATGGTCTCGAACATGGTCGGGGTACATAGCACCGCGGGCCGGCGCCTTCCACGGAGCCGGGGTCCTTGACGACGGGGCGTCGTGGAGCGCCAGAATCGGGCCTCGTGAGCTCCGTGCGACCCGGATCCCTCGTGCTCGGCGTTGGCGGGGCGGTCACGGCGATCTCGAGCGCCGCGCTGTTCATCCTGCTCGCGCAGCCCCTGCCGGCCACGGTGATCGCGGCGGGCCGGGTGGGGGTGACGGGCGTGGTGTTGGTGCTGCTCGGGGCGCGCGCGGTGCCGCAGGCCTGGGCGGTGCTCCGCCGCCCCGGGGTGCGGGGGCGCGTGCTCGTGGCGGCGGTGCTGCTGGCCGTGCACTTCGGCACGTGGGTGGCGTCGCTGTCGATGACCACGGTGCCGCGCTCGGTCACCTTGGTGGCCACGCAGCCGCTGTTCGCCGGGCTCCTGGGGCGCATGGTGGGGGACCGAGCCCCGTGGTCGCTCTACGGCGGGGCGGCGCTGGCCGTGGTGGGCACGCTGGTGATGGTGGGGGGAGGCGGGTCATCGACCGCGCCAATGGCCCCTTTGGGGTTCAACCTCGGCGATGGGCTGGCGCTGCTGGCGGCCGCGGCCGCGGCCGGATATCTGGTGGTGGGGCGCAGCGTGGGCCAGCGGCTGCCGCTGCGACCGTACCTCGGGCTCGTGCACCTCTTGGCCTCGGTGATGCTGTGGTCGGTGGCGGCGGTCTTCGAGCCATGGTCGTGGCCCGGGGTCGGCTGGATGCACCTGGGGGCGGTGCTCTACCTGGGCCTGGTGCCCGGAGTGGTGGGGCACGGGCTGCTCAACTGGGCCGTGCGGCACGTGCCCGTGCACGTGGTGGCGCTGGCGATCTTGTTCGAACCGGTGGGTGCGACCGTGCTCACGGTGCTGGTGCTGGGACATCCGGTGGGGCTGGCCGAGCTGCTGGGCGCGGCGGTGCTGCTGCTCGGGGTCGGACTGGGGCTGCCGCGGCGGGGGCGATGACGGCCAGGAGCCGTCATGACCCACGCAGTCGCGAGTGGGTGCGTCATGGTGACTCGTGATCACCGGAGCGCATCGAGTCCCTCGCTGCACTCGGCCCGAGCGAGGCTCACGCGCCGAACATCTCGCGGCCCCGCGCTTCCCACCAGTCCATCCATGCCTTGGCGGCCACCTCGCGCGCTCGCTTGTCGCCCATGGGAGAGAACGGGACGCGGTGTCCGGTGATCCGCACCAGCTCGTCGGCGGCCCAGCGGCGCACGGGGAGATCGCGGTGGCGCAGGCTGTCGATGATCCACTCCACGCGGTGGCGCTGGCCCTGCTCGTCGTACCATGCGCGCCAGCGATGGGGCTTGAGCCCGTGCTGCTGCCCGGTGATCGAGCACAGCGACTCGAGCGCGGCCTCCTGGATGAAGCGGTCGCTGGAGGCGAGCAACTCCACGAGCTGCGGGATGGCCCCGATGTCGCGCAGGGTGCCCGCCGCCCGGGTCGCGTGCAGCTGCTGGGAGCGCGACTCGTGGTCGAGCTCCTCGCGGACGACGGCGGCGGCGTCGGAGAACCCCTCGATTCGGCGGTAGGTCTCGAGCACGCGCATCGACACGATGCGCACGTCGCCGTTGGTGTCGAAGGCCAGCTTGGCCAGCGGGCGCATGCAGCGAGGGTCCCGCAGCTCGTGGAACACGAACGCGGCGTAGAACCGCACGTCGGGGTTGGGGTGCTCGAGCAGGTCGATGATGTGCGGGACGATGGCAGCACCCACCGCGATCACCGTGCGCAGCAGCGGGCCATGGGCCGAAGGAGGCGGCAGCGATCGCAGGTCGCGGCGCAGCACCTCGAGCGGGCCCGGAAACTGGGACATCAAGCGCAGCATGGCGGCATCGCCATACTCCTGGAGCTGGTCCACGCCAGCTTCGCCAGCGACCACGGCGTCGATCACCGCGTCGATGAGCCCCTGCTGCGAGTCGCTGGCCAGCTGGGAGCCGGGCGCCACCCAGTCCTCGTCCTCGAGCTCGATGCGCCCGCGCGCGGTGGCGGGCATGATGGGGGCCGCCAGTGAGATGATGTTGACGTCGTCCTCGTCGCCCGTGAGCACGGGCTCGCCCGACGGCACCCCCGTGCGCTTCTCGCCGGACCGCGTCTTGATCTCGGGTGGAGGGAGCCCATGGATGGTGGGGCTGCGGGTCCGGCGACCGCCCGACGGTGGTGCGTCGTCCACGTCACCCTCGCCCACGGCCGACATCGGAGGCGGAGGCAGGGGAGGCGGCGGCGGCGAGGAGTGCATGGTGAGCCTGCTCAGCGACGAGGGGCGCGACTCGTCGTCCTCGGAGGACGCGGGATCGGAGCCCGACTCTCGGTGGCCCGCCGCCGGGGAGTAGATCTCCATCGTCTCGCGGGTGATCGAGGCAGGGACCTTCGAGGGATCGAGTCGTGGGAGCTCGACCGTGGGGCGCTGCGAGGCTCGGCTGGCGAGGTCGTCCTCCTCCTCTTGGGGGAGGTCCTCGTCCTCGAGCGCGGGTCGTTGGACGACCTCAGTGATCTCTTCACGTCGCAGCCGCGGCAGCTCGGCCGTTCTCATCGCGCTCGGCAAGACGATCTCGGGGGCGGACGCCGAAGGATCGACCTCGGGCTCGGACGGAGGCGGCGTGATTTCGGGCTCGTGCGCAGGTGGAGTGACCTCGGGCTCGCGTGCAGGCGGATCGACCTCGGGCGCGGGGGACGGTGGCGTGATCTCGGGCGCGGGGGACGGTGGTGTGATCTCGGGCGCGGGAGATGGAGCGGGCGCAGGCGTGGGCTCGGGGGCAGGCACCGGCGTGGGCTCGGGGGCAGGCGAGGGCTCGGGAGCCGGCACCGGCGTGGGCTCGGGTGCAGCGCCCTCGTCCGTCGTCACTCGTGCCTGCTCCTGCAGCGCACGTGCAGCGAGCTCGGGGGTCAGCCTCCAGGACTCGGGCGGCGCCGGGGCCTCGACCGGGGGCACCAGCGCGGGCTCGGGTGCTTGGTGGGGATGCTCGCGCTCGGGCGTGCTCACGCGCGAGGTCACGGGCTCGGCGGGTGAGGGTTCGGCCGTCGCATCACCATGGGCCGCCCGCACCATCGGGGGGGCGGGTCCCCAGCCGCTGGTCGGTGGCTGGCCCAGTCCTGGGTTTGGCTGCGAAGTCGGCTGCGGAGTCGGTTGCGGGGCCGTCTGCGGGGTTGGCTTCGAGGTCGGACTCGGAGCGGCCGCGTCGGGCGGACCGGCGGCACCCGGCTGACGGCGACGCTTGACGATCTCCTCGAACACCTGACCGGCGAGGTCGGCGAGGTCGCCGAGCGCGGCGAGGTCTCGGCGCTCGATGGGAGCGCCATCGTGATCGAGGTACACGAACACCACCGGACGGTCTCGCACCTGTACGCGCTGGAGCACGCACGGTGTG
Organism: Paraliomyxa miuraensis; assembly: GCF_026337845.1. Lineage (GTDB taxonomy): Bacteria > Myxococcota_A > Polyangia > Nannocystales > Nannocystaceae > Paraliomyxa > Paraliomyxa miuraensis. The sequence goes on from NZ_JAOVZF010000128.1 coordinate 20,626, forward strand.
GTGGCGCTGACTCCGGCGGCCAGGCGCAGGTCGGCCTCGGGCGCGAGCCCGGAGAATCGACCCAGCGACATGGCAATCCCCGCGGCCGAGCCGTCGCTGGCCGCGACGAGCTTGCCGCCCAGATCGGGCAGGTGGCTCCGCGGCGTGGACAGGCCCACCAGCTCGTTGCCTCGCACGCGGAACAGGCCCACGCGAGGGGACAGCACCATGGCCGCATCCACGATCGCCTCGAGCGCCTCGTCGCGCGAGCGCGAGGCCGACAGATGCGCGCGCGCCTGCTCGAGCCGACGCAGGATGTCGGCCTCCTGGTGCATCACCCGCGTGACGTGCGGCGGAGCCTGGGCGGGCTTGGAGGGCTCGACGGGCTTGGGGGCCAACGGAACGGCCGGCCCGGGCAAGCTCATCGGCGCCGTCTCGACCACGTCGATCGAGCCGGCAACCGGACCCGGCCGCTCGTCGTCGTCATCGGGCGTGGCCTCCCGGGTCGGGCTCGCGGGGCCTTGGCTCGCGGGGCCAGGGCTGGGACTGGGGCTGGGGCTGGGGCTGGGCGCGGCCTCGGCCGCAGGCTGGTGCCCGGGTACGCCAAACGCCCCCGACGTCGATGGTCGACGTCGAACCGCGCTGATGTACGCCGCACACAGCACCGCATACCGCTGCGGCACCACCGATCCGTGTCGCTCGGCCGCCACCTTCTCGAGGCAGCACTCGGGGGTCACCATGGGCCGCAGGCGTCGCACATTGCGAAGCAGCCGACCGAGCAGATCGTCGGGCAGGTCGGGGTGCACGGCGACGAGGACCTCGTTGCCCTCGATGGCCAGCGGCTCCACCCATCGCGAGCGCTGCATGTCCTCGGGGATCTCGGTCCACGGCCGCGTCAGGCCGTTCTCGAGCAAGTCTGGGGGCACGATCGGAAAGCCGCATGCGCGCTCGAGCAGCTCGCCCAGGGTCTTGGGATCGAGCAGCTCGAGCTCGAGCACCACGGTGTCGAGACTTCCCCCGTAGATCTGCTGGCGCCGCACGGCCTCGGCCAGCTGCTCGGGGTACAGCACTCCGTGCTCTTCGAGATACCGGCGCAGGTGCGTCACGACTCCCTCACCACGTAGGTTCGCGCCAAGTGGTCGTGTAGACCACGCTTCTCACGATCGAAGGCCACCCACAGCCAGCCCATGGCTCCGAGCAGCAAGCCCAGCCCATGCCCCACCACGCGCACCGCGGCACGCCACGGCGAAGGCGGCTGCCCGTAGGCATCGATCACCCGAAGCCGCAGCATGCGGTGACCGAGGGTTCGTCCCGTGAGCGACCAGAACAAGCCAAAGTAGAGCGCCGCCATCGCCAGTGCGGGTGCGCAGCGACGGAGCACCGCGGCGGGATCGACATCGAGCATGCTCAGCATGGCGTCGAGGCCGCGGGCATCGCCGAGCAGCGGCGCAAGGTCGAGCCAGCGCAGCAACAGGAAGTTCAGCAGCCCCGCCGTCGCCAGCAGCACCACGGCGTCCACCACCCCGGCCGCCGCGCGCAACCAAACGCCAGCCACGCGCACGGGCAGCAGCGGCTGCTCGCATCGCGGGCAGCGGGGATCGTCGTCGCGGGCGGTGGCGGGGTCGACCCCGGCATCGCACGCAGGGCACGCCGTGGGACACGAGGCGCGCCACAGGTTTCGCAGCCGCAGGGCGTGCGCGTCGTCGGCTCGCAGGCCCATCACCGCGCAGGGTACCATGGCCCGCGGTCGGCACCGCCCAGCAGCCGCGCCAGCCCGGCCGAGACCGCGGTGGGCGTGCGAAGCACCCACGGCCCCAAGGGGAGGGGGACGAGCCCCGCCGCATCGGCGCAGGCTCGTTCAGCGGGCGACAGCCCCCCTTCGGGCCCCACCAACAAGCGTCCACCCGTGGCCGGGTCGAGCTGGAGGGGACTTGGGTCAGGTCTGGGCTCTGGTCTTGGGTCAGGTCTGGGGTCTGGCGACGGGCCGACCATCTCCGGGACCATCTCTGGGATTTGGGCCACCCATCCCGGCCGGTCCGCCGCGTGCTCGAGTGCCTCCGTCAGCGAGACGGGACCGTGTACTCGCGGCACGCTGGGGCGTCCGCACTGGCGCTGCGAGGCTCGCAGGGTCCGGGTGATGCGCTCGGTCGAGGGCAGGCCTCCTGGGCTGTGCTCGCCCTCGACCAGCATCACCTCGGTGGCCGCCAGCTCGCTTGCATGCGTCAGGGCCTCCAGGGTCGCTCGGGGCTCGGGAACCACCAGCACCAGCTGCAGCGGCATGGTCACCGGCGCCGGAAGGGGGCCGCGCAGCTCGAGGGTGGCGGTGGCTCCCCCCACCGCCAGCAGCACCGCGTCCCATCGGGCCGAGCGTCCGTCGAGCAGCTCGACCGTCTCTCCGGGTCTGGTGCGGCGCACTCGTACGAGATAGTGGGACTCCTCGGGCGACAGCGGGAGCCGCTGTCCAACCTCCCAGGGGCCTGGTAGCGAGAAGACTCGTGCCGTCATGGCGGGGCTCGCAGCTCGATCGCCTGCCACTCGCCGTCGACGTCGTCTGCGGCAGGCTCGAACTGCAATCCTACCGCCTGATAGGCCGCGCGCACCACCGAGGCTTCCTCCACCAGGATTCCCGACAGCAAGACTCGGCCGCCGGGGGCCAGCAGTCCGCGGAGCCGACCGGCCGATGGGACCAGCACCTCGGGGCGGATGTTGGCGAGCAGCAGCTCCACGGGCTCGAGCTCGGAGGTGGGCCCGAGCTCCATCTCGTCGACCGGCGCCACCCAGAGCTTCGCTCGCGTGTCGAGCTCGTTGAGCACGGCGTTCTCCTCAGCTGTCTCGATCGCCTCGGGGTCGTAGTCCACGCCCCACAGTCGGGCCCCGGGGAACAGCCGCGCGGCCGCCATCAGCAAGATCCCCGAGCCGCAGCCGAGATCGAGCACCGTACGGGGGCGCAGGCCCTCCGCCCACCGCATGCACAGCCGTCGCAGGCAAAGCCGCGTGCTCTCGTGGAGACCAGTGCCGAACGCCCGCCCGGGATCGAGGATCACCTCGCGCTCGGGATCGCCGGGGCGGCGCTCCACCCAGCTCGGCCGCAGCAGCAGCGCGCCGTTGCCCAGCACCTGGGGCTGGTAGAAGCGCTTCCACGACTCGCGCCAGTCGTCGTCGTGGTGCACCTCCACCTCGGTGCTCACGCGAAGGCCCACGCTGCCCGCCAGCGCCAGCGCCCGGGCCACCACGGCCTCGACGCCCGGGGGGGTGGTGTAGGCCCATTGCTCGGGGGTCGCCGCATTGACCAGCGTTCCAGGGTCACGCCGCTCCACCCCGCCCACGGCGGGCTCGTCGGCGAGCAGCAATCCCAGCGCATCCAGACGGTCGACCGCATCGTTGGCCAACGCACCATCGGCGCCCCGCACCAGCTGAATGCGAACGGTGGCCCAGGGCTCCGTCACGCGTGCACCTCGCTGGATGCGGGGCGAGCAGAGCAGGGCGCCTCGGTCGGCCCAACCAAAGCCCCCCTCTGGGGGGCAAGCTGGGTGTTCGCGTGCACCTCGCTGGATGCGGGGGGCATGACTAGTCCGCGCAGCGGAGCTGCGCCTGCAGCCAGGTGCGCTCTTGATCGAGGTCGCGGAAGGTCGCCGCCGAGATCGGGCCCGTGTACTGCCGCAGCTCCGCTTCCACCTCGGACAGCCGCGCGCGCGCAGCCTCCTTGTCGATCTCGCCCGGCTCGAGGGCACGCTCGCACAGGAGCACCACGCGGCCCGCGTCGGTCACCTCGAGAAAGCCTGCGCCCACCGCCAGCCGCACCGACTCGTTGCCCTGACGAAAGCGCACCACGCCGGGCTTGACCGCGGTCACGAACGGCACGTGCTCGGGCAGCACGCCCAGCTCGCCCAGCAGGCCCGGGAGCTCGACTCCGGGCACGTCGATCCCCTCGCGCTTGGCACCGCGGGGGGTCAGGATGTCGAGCTTCATGCGATCGGCCATGGCGGGCTCCCTCTGGGTCGGGGTCTTCGGGTCGATCCCCGCGCTACTTGGTCTCGGCGGCGAGCTTCTTGCCCTTCTCGACCGCCTCGGAGATGCCACCCACGAAGCGGAACGCCTCTTCGGGCAGATCGTCGTGCTTGCCCTCGAGGATCTCCTTGAAGGACTGCACGGTGTCGGCGAGCTCCACGAACTTGCCCGACATGCCGGTGAACTGCTCGGCCACGTGGAAGGGCTGCGACATGAACACCTGGATCTTGCGGGCGCGCGCCACGGTCAGCTTGTCCTCCTCGGACAGCTCGTCCATGCCGAGGATCTTGATGATGTCCTGCAGCTCCTTGTACTTCTGCAGGGTCCGCTGCACGTCGCGCGCGACCTTGTAGTGCTCGTCGCCCACCACCTCGGGCGTGAGGATGGTGGAGGTGGAGTCGAGCGGATCCACTGCGGGGTAGATCCCGATCTCGGTCAGCGCGCGCGAGAGCACCGTGGTGGCGTCGAGGTGCGCGAACGCGGTCGCCGGCGCCGGGTCGGTGAGGTCGTCGGCCGGCACGTAGATCGCCTGCACCGAGGTGATCGAGCCCTTGGTGGTGGTGGTGATGCGCTCCTGCAGCACGCCCATCTCGGTGGCCAGCGTCGGCTGGTAGCCCACCGCGGACGGAATGCGGCCCAGGAGCGCCGACACCTCCGAGCCGGCCTGGGTGAACCGGAAGATGTTGTCGATGAACAGCATCACGTCCTGGTTCATCTCGTCGCGGAAGTACTCGGCGATGGTGAGGGCCGACAGCGCCACGCGAGCGCGCGCGCCGGGGGGCTCGTTCATCTGGCCGTAGACCAGTGCTACCTTGCTGCCCTCGGAGTCGATCGAGTTGACCTGACGGGCCTCGTGGTCCCAGTCGGCCTTGATGACGTTGGACTCGATCATCTCGAAGTAGAGGTCGTTGCCCTCGCGGGTCCGCTCGCCCACGCCGCCGAACACCGAGAAGCCACCGTGCTTCTTGCCGACGTTGTTGATGAGCTCCATCAGGAGCACCGTCTTGCCCACGCCGGCGCCGCCGAACAGCCCGATCTTGCCGCCGCGGCGGTAGGGCGCGAGCAGGTCGATGACCTTGATGCCGGTGACGAACGGCTCGACCTTGGTGCTCTGGTCGATGAACGCCGGCGCCTTGCGGTGGATCGGCCAGCGCAGCTCGGTCTCCACCGGGCCCTGCTCGTCCACCGGCGCCCCCACCACGTTGAGGATGCGGCCCAGGGTCTTGGGGCCCACCGGCACCGCGATGGCCTCACCGGTGTCGCGCACCTCCATGCCGCGGACCAGGCCGTCGGTCGAGTCCATCGCGATCGCGCGGACCGTGTGCTCGCCCAGGTGCATCGCCACCTCGACCACCAGGTTGTCCGGCTTGTCCGAGATCGACGGGTTGGTGATGGTGAGCGCCACATTGGCCTCGGGCAGGTGGTCGTCGAATTCCACGTCGACCACGGGACCGATGACCTGCAGGATGCGGCCGGTACGCTTCTTGACCACCTCGGTGGTCGCGGGGCCGCCGAGCGGCTGGCCGGGGTTGCTGAACAGGGGGGCCGCGGGGGTGCTGGGCGTGGTCATTGTTGGCTCTCGTCTCGCGGTGGAAGCAGTGGGTGGGGGGCGCGCTGGGAGTCGTCTCGAAGGGAACTAGCCCTTGAGGGCTTCGGCGCCGCCGATGATTTCCATGAGCTCGGTGGTGATGGCGGCCTGGCGCTCGCGGTTGTACTCGAGGGTCAGGTCGGCGATGAGGCCCGACGCGTTGTCGGTGGCGGAGTCCATGGCCACGCGGCGCGCGGCGATCTCGGCCGCCACCGAGTTGAACATGGCCTGCTGGATCAGCGACTCGACCGCCACGGGCACCAGGTGCTCGAGGATCGAGCCGCGATCGGGTTCGAACGTGGGCTCGCGGCTCGGGCCCTTGCCCTCGCCGGGGGACAGCGGCAACAGCTGCAGCTCGCGAGGCTCCTGGGTCAGCACGCTGACGAAGTGGTTGTAGAGCAGCACCACCCGATCGACGCGCCTGGACTCGTCCTTGGTGGTGAACAGCTCCATCGCCGACGAGGCGATGGCCTTGCCCAGCTCCACCACGGTCTTGTCCTCGGGCGCCGGATGGATGCGGCCGCTCATGTCCTCGCCGTAGTGCTTGAAGTAGGCCTGGGCCTTGCGGCCCACCGCCATCAGCACCGCCTTGCGGCCCGCCTTGCGCTCGGCCTCGAGCAGGCGAGCGGTGGTGCGGTTGATGTTGGAGTTGAAGCCACCGCACAGGCCGCGGTCGGCGGTCAGGGCGATGATCAGCACCCGCCCGACCGGGCGCTCCTCGAGCAGCGGGTGCGCCGCCTTGCGCTCGGCCGGATCGATCCCCGCCACCAGGCTCTGCATCACCTCGTGCATGCGCTCGCCGTAGGGGCGCGCCGCCATCAGGGCGTTCTGCGCCCGGCGCAGCCGGGCCGAGGCGATCTGGCTCATCGCCGCGGTGATCTTCCGCGTGTTCTTGATCGTCGCGATGCGCAGTCGCAGCTCTTTGAGGTTCGCCATCGGGAGTCTCGTGGTGGAGGCAAGGCCTGCCCCCGTTGGGGGCATCTGGTTGCTCGCTTGCCTACCGGTGGTTGCGGGGGGGCATGGACGGCAGGCTTACTTGAACGCCTTCTTGAACGCCTTCATCGCGTCGGTCAGCTCGGTGTCGACCTCGCCGAGGTCCTTCTTGCTCGCGGTGCGGATCTTGTCGAGCAGCGCCGCGCGGTTGTCCTTGAGCCACACGTGCAGCTCGCGCTCGAAGCGACCCACGTCGCTCACCGGCAGATCGTCGAGGTGGCCCTTGGTGCCGGCGAAGATCGAGGCCACCTGGAGGGCCACGTCGAGCGGCTGGTACTGCGACTGCTTGAGCAGCTCCACCAGGCGCTGGCCGCGGTCGAGCTTGGCCCGGGTGGCCGCGTCGAGATCGGACGCGAACTGGGCGAAGGCCTCGAGCTCGCGGTAGCTCGCCAGCTCGAGCCGCAGCGTGCCCGCGTACTTGCGCATCGCCTGGACCTGCGCCGAGCCGCCCACGCGCGACACCGACAGACCCACGTTGACCGCCGGGCGAATGCCGCGGTGGAACAGCTGGCTCTCCAGGTAGATCTGGCCGTCGGTGATCGAGATGACGTTGGTGGGGATGTACGCCGACACGTCGCCGGCCTGCGTCTCGATGATCGGCAGCGCCGTCAGCGAGCCCGCGCCTTCCTTGTCGGAGAGCTTGCAGGCGCGCTCGAGCAGGCGGCTGTGCAGGTAGAACACGTCGCCCGGGTACGCCTCGCGGCCCGGCGGGCGGCGCAGCAGCAGCGACAGCTGGCGATAGGCCACGGCCTGCTTGGACAGGTCGTCGTAGATGAGCAGCGCGTGCTTGCCGTTGTCGCGGAAGTACTCGCCCATCGTCACCCCCGCGTAGGGGGCCAGGAACTGCAGCGGCGCCGACTCGGACGAGGTGGCGGCCACCACGATCGAGTACTCCATCGCACCCTCGCGGCGCAGGCGATCCACCACGGTGGCCACGGTCGACTGCTTCTGACCGATGGCCACGTAGACGCAGATCATGTTCTGCCCCTTTTGGTTGATGATGGTGTCGACGGCCACCGCGGTCTTGCCCGTCTGGCGGTCGCCGATGATGAGCTCGCGCTGGCCACGACCGATCGGGATCATCGAGTCGATGGCCTTGAGGCCCGTCTGCATCGGCTCGTGCACCGACTTGCGCTGGATGATGCCCGGCGCCTTGATCTCGACCACGCGGTCCTCGGTGCCCTCGAGCGGGCCCTTGCCGTCGATGGGCTCGCCGAGCGCGTTGAGGACGCGTCCGACCAGCGCGTCGCCCACCGGGACCGACATGATGGTGCCGGTGCGCTTGACGGTGTCGCCCTCCTTGATGAGGTGGTCGTTGCCCAGCAGCGCGGCGCCCACGTTGCCCTCCTCGAGGTTCAGGACCATCCCGCGCACGCCGTGCGGGAAGTCGAGCAGCTCGCCGGCCATGGCGTTGTTCAGGCCGTCCATGCGGGCGATGCCGTCGCCCACCGTGAGCACGGTGCCGGTCTCCTCGACCGCAAGCGCATTGTCGTAGCCCTGGACCTGCTCGCGGATGATGCGGCTGATTTCGTCGGCTCGGATTTCCATGGCGATGGCGTCTCTTGGTGGGTGGGGTGCGAGCCCGTCTACGGGCGGTTCTCGTGAGGCGGCGAGGGGAGCCCCTCGAGGGGGCATGGACGGCCCTAGCCGCGGAGGGATGACCGAAGCTGGCCGAGGGCGGAGCGGACGCTGCCATCGACCACGGTGGAGCCGACCTTGGCGATCACGCCCCCGATGAGCTCGGGATCGACCGCGGTGGTGGCGATGACCTTCTTGCCGGTGGCGCGCTCGAGCGCTGCCGTGATCTTGGAGACCGCGTCGGGGGTGAGCGGGGCGGCCGAGGTGATCTCGGCGTTGACGCGACCCGCCGCCTCGTCGGCCATGCGGCGGTAGGCACGGGCGATGTCGGGCACGCCCTCCATGCGCCCTCGGTCGAGCACGTAGTGGAGGAACTTGCCCAGGATCGGGTCGGCTCCCCCTGGAGAGAGTCGGCGCAGGAAGCTGTCGACCAGCTTCTTGCGATCGGCCAGGGAGTAGCGATCGGACGACAGCACGGTCAGCACGACCATGCCGTACGAGTCCTGGCTGCGGCACACGTCGGCGAAGGCGTCGAGGTCCTTGGCCAGCTTGTCACGCTGGGCGGCGCTGTCGGCCAGGCCGATGAGGGCCCGCGCGTAGCGACGGGCAAGGCTACCGGGGATCATGATGGGCCTCCGAAGCTCACCGAGCCCAGCTGGTCGACGTAGCGGTCGACCATGCCGCGCTGATCGGCGGGTGTGATGCGCTGGCGCAGGATGGCCTCGGCGCGCTCGACCGCACGGTCGACGATCTCGGCCTCGAGCTGGCGGCGTCGCGCGGCGGCCTCGCGCTCGGCGGTGGCCACGGCCGTCGCCTTGATCTGCTCGGCCTCGCGCTCGGCCGCCTCGACGATGCGCTTGCGATCGGCCTCGGCCTTGGCCTTGGCGTCGGCCATCAGCGTGCCGATCTCGTCGTCGAGCTCGTCGAGCCGGTCCTTGGTCTGCGCGAGCACCGACTCGGCCTCCTCACGGGCGGCCGTGGCCTTGTCGATCTCGCTCTTGACCGTGTCGTGCTTGTTGCGGGTGCGGGCGCGCAGCGGTGCGAACAGCAGCCGCTCGAGGATCCACAGCAGCGCCGCGAAGTTGATGAGGATCCACAGCAGGCCCAGCTTGCCCGAGCCGCCGAAGATCGGGGTCACCCACTCGATGCCGCCATGGGCCCCGTGCCCGGCGGCCTCGGCCGCCCCTGCGGCCCCTGCCCCGTGAGCCGCGGCTCCGGGCTCGGCCTCGGCCATCGGCGCAGCCGACACGAGCGAGGGGATGGTGACGGGCAGCATCGCCAGCGTGGCCACGGCCACGAACGCAATCGAACGAAGACGGCTCACGAGGCCCTCCCCAGCAGCTTGGCGGTGATGGTGTCGGCCAGCTCGTCCACCCGACTGGCCAGCGAGTCGCGGGCCGCACTGGTCTCCGACGCGATGCGCTCGCGCTCGCGCGAGAGGGTGGCCGCCGCCTCGTCACGGACCGCGGCGAGCTTGGTGCCCTGCGCCGTCTCCTCCTCGCGGCGCGCCTCCGAGCGCACCCCGTGGGCCTTCTCGCGCGCGGCCTCGATCCGCTGCTCGTAGTCCCTGGCCATCTCGTCCGCCTCGCTGCGCAGCGTCTTGGACTTGGCGAGCGCTCCGTCCACGGCTTGCTTGCGACGCTCTTGCGCCTCGAGCCAGGGCCGGAACAGGAGCGGCCCCAGGATGAGCACCAACCCGAGATAGATGCCCAGCTGGATGAACATGGTCCCGTCGATGTCTACGACGGGAATGGCGAGGAGAGGGCGGCAGATGTCCATCAGCGCGGGGTGGAGGACGGTGAAGGGACTCCCGAAGGGGCCCGGATCCGAAGCGGGATCCGACGACGGATCCGATGCGGGACCGGGAGGGTGGATTCCGCGGGATTTGGGGCGCTAGATGGCCGCAAACCTTGAAATAGCCCGGTCGACGCGGCGGCTAGCTACCACTTCGAAGGGGGTCCGTCAACGGTGCCCCATCCGGTCGACGCCGGGGGGCTGTCGGGGTAGGGAGGCCGCGCGAGCGGCCTTCCTCGAGCATCGCGCGTGGGGTGGGCGATCGCGTGAGCTTTCGGACCTCGGTCGGACGGGGAGCCGATCCGCTCGCCCCTCGGGTCCGGCGTTCAGGCGTCGGCGTCGGCGCTCGTCGGGACCGGGGTGGACGTCATCACGCTGCGCCCGTCGAAGACCGCGCCGCGCTGGATCTCGAGGCTCGGGCAGTAGAGGGTGCCCGCCACGCGACCGGTGCTCGACAGCTCGATCCGCTCCGAGGCACGCACGTCGCCCTCCACCCGGCCCTCGATGACCACCACCGACGCTTCGATCTGCGCGGTGACCTTGGCCGAGTCTCCCACCACGAGCGTGCCATCCGTGCGTATCTCGCCCGAGAAGTCCCCGTCGATGCGGACCGTGCCCTCGAAGGTGAGCTTGCCATCGAAGGCGCTGCCCTTGCCCAGGATGGTGATGATCTCCGGCGCGTTCATGCCCGACTCCTCGTGGGTCTCGGCCAAGGTGGGACAAAGTGCGAGTCGATGGCCGCTGCGCGCGCAACCTAGCCGGGATCGGGCGCGGGTGCCTACTGCGTTGGTGTTCAGCCTGCGCGGTCCTGGCTCGGGGGGTCGGGGCCGGGGTTGGCGGGGTCGCATCAACCGCGCTTTGGGCATGGCCATTCGAAGCGGTCTGGCCTAGGCTGCAAGGCGGTGGCGCTCAACCCGGACGACAGCGCGGATCAACACCGTCCTGGCGAAGCGCCCGGGCGCGACGGACTGACCCCCACGCAGCAGCTCGCGGGCTGCTTCGCGAGGGCTCGCCCAGTGCTCCAGGCGCTGGTCGCCGGGGTCGACTCCGGCGATGCGTTGGTGGTCGCGACCGATCGCAAGGGCTTTCCCGTCGCGCAGCGAGTGCTGCGTCGCCCTCGCGATCTGCCGCGTGCGTTGGTCATCGGTCGGCACAACCGCTGCGCGCTCTCCATCCCCAACGACAACCGGGTGAGCTTGCGACACGTGCTGCTCACCGCGTGGCCGGGCGATGGTCCCATCCACTACCGCGGCTACGACCTCGGTGGTCGGGCGGGGGTGCTGCTGGCCGACGGCAAGCGCGTGCCCGGGTTCTCGTTCCAGTCGCAGGGTCTCATCAGCCTCGGTCGCACGGTGGTGTTCGTCGCCCCCGGTGGACCCGAGGGCGTGGGCCTGCTCGATGGTGGCGACGACGTTGCCTTCCGCAACCTCACCGGTCTCGATCCCACCGGGAACGGCGTGCGCTTGGCGATGAGCGCGACCTCCGAGCCCGGCGTGGCGCACCTCGGCGGCGACGAGCCGCGCGAGTACGGCGGCTACCGTGGTCTCGATCTCGAGGCGCGTCCGCAGCCGCGAGGCGTCCTCCGTCTGCGCTCGACCAAGCCCTCGGGGCGTGGCGAGGAGGTCCGCGAGCTCGACCTCGACAGCCGCCAGCTGCAGCGCGGCTTGCTCATCGGTCGCTACAGCGATCGCTGCTCGCTCGCCGGTCACGGCCGCAACCTCTCTCGCGTGCATGCCCTCGTGACCGAGGAAGCGCCGCGATCGCTGCTCGTGTACGACCTCGCCAGCACCAACGGCGTGCGACCGGCCGGCATGACCGAGGGGCCCAGCCACTCGGTGGTTCGGCTGACCGAGGACTCGCCGGTGATGCTCGGGCACTTCGAGCTGGCGTGGGTGCCCAACCGGGCCGTCAAGTTGCACTAGCCATGCCCCCCGCGACCGGTTGCGGGCTGGCGGTGCAGCGAGGTCGCCCCCCGGAGGGGGGCGTTGTTGGTGGGCGAGCGTGACGCAGTACTGTGCTCGCCCCGCAAGCGGTTGCGGGCTGGCGGTGCAGCGAGGTCGCCCCCCGGAGGGGGGCGTTGTTGTTGGGCGACCGTGACGTAGTACTGTGCTCGCCCCGTGAACGGTTGTGGGCTGGTGGTGCAGCGAGGTCGCCTCCGGGGGCGCCCCGCAACCGTCGGATGCGAAATCGATTTCGCGTTTGCGACCAAGCGGTGGTGGTGGGCTCAGATGTGTCGCTCGAGCTTGGCGTCGCCGAGGGCCTCGAAGGCGGCGTGGCTGAGCTTGAGCTCCAGGTCGATCTTCAGCGCCTGCTCCTTGTCCTCCTTCTCGTTGCCACCGTAGACCGAGACCTCGGGGTCGGACTCGATCTGCACCTTGGTGGCGCAGCGGAGGCTCCCGTTGGGCTCGAACACTCGCAGCTGCCCCTTGGCCCAGCCGGGGTCGAACGAGTGCTCGCTGGTGAGCTTGGCCGCCTCGACCTCGTCCGTGCGGAACACGACGAACGACTTCAGCGCGGCGTGGCACTCGGTGGCGTCCTCGACGGCGTTCAAGACCTGGATGGCCTTGACGCCCGAGCGTAGCTTGCGCTCCCGGTAGTGGGCCACGATCTGGAGGTCGGACACCCGGGCCTTGCGGTGGCAAGGGTGACCCTCGACGGGATCCCACGCCGGGTGCATCGAGACCTCGCCCGTGCCCGCGCGGAGGCTGTCGAGTCGCTCCTGCGTGAACAGCAGGGTCGGCATCGGGACCGGACCGTCACAGGCCGGAGCATCGGCGGCGTTGGCCTGAGCATCGAGCAGTGCGTCGACGAAGGCGCCAGCGGTGGGGAGGCCCTGGTCGGCCTTGGCCAGCATTTCCTGTTCCTCGTCCTTGCAGCCGAAGTGGACGATGACCAAGCCCATCAACAATGCGTGCCGGAGGTGCATCGAGGCGACGGTAGTCGGGTCTCCTCGCGTGGGCAAGCGCGGCAGACCCACGAATGCGCTCCTGCCTCGTGCGTTCGCTCGACCCCGCCGACGTGCGGGCTCAGGTGAGCCCGGTCAGCGGTCCCGTCCCGTAGATCGGGTTCCCGAACTCGTCGGCGTCGATGCCCATGGCGTGGAGCAGCGAGATCAGCAGGTGATTGTGGCCAGTGTCGCCGGAGAACTCCACGTAGCGACCCGTCTCGAAGAAGCCGCCGGCACTGCCGGAGAGCACGTAGGGCAGATCGTGGCGGTCATGGTTGTTCCCGCGCGACTGCTCGTTGGTCCACAGGATCACGGTGTTGTCGAAGACCGTACCGTCGCCCTCGGGGATGGCCTTGAGTCGATCGATGAGCGACGCGAGCTGGCTGGCGTACCAGGTGTTGATCAGCGTGTTGTGATGGACCTTGACCGTGTCCTCGTCACCCTTGTGGGCGAGCGCGTGGTGTCCGTCCTTGATCGCCGGATCGATGAACGAGAGCACGGCGCTCGACGTCGAGTGGGTCCACATCAAGGTCGCGACCCGGGTGATGTCGCAGGCGAACGCCATGGCCAGCAGGTCCATCTGCAGGCTGCCCACGATCGGCATGTTCTCGATCTTGTCGACGTCGAGCATCGCGCCGAGCTCGAGAGGCTGGCAGGCATCCCCGAACTCGATCACGGCCTTGTCGAGCCGCTCGCGGATCGCGTCGATGCTCAGGAGGTGATTGTGGAGCTTGTCGCGGTCTTCGCCACCGAGTCGGCCGCGCAGCTTCCCGTAGTCGTCGGCGACCACGTCGAGCACCGACTGGCGTCGCGCGATCCTTCGCTCGATCTCGAGGGGCTCGCCGAGCGAGTCCCCGAACAGGCGCTGATAGGCGGAGTAGGGGCTGTTCTCCGGCGGGAGGGGCTGACCGGGGCCGCGGTACGCGATGCGCCCGCTGACGCTGGCGGCCTGCACCGCGACGCCGAGCTCGAGCGAGCCGTAGGGCGTGTCCTGGCCGATGTGCTTGGCAATTTCCTGATCGACCGAGATCCCTCCGGCCCAGCCCGCCGATTGCCCGCCGCCGCCGATGAAGTTGCCCGGGAGCAGCTCGGTGGCGGTCAGGCACTGACCGGTGCCCTTTTGGTGGGCGTCGCCGGGGGAGCTTCCGTTCTCGTTGGGGGCCATCGCCGAGAGCATGTCGACGCCGCCGACGATCAGCAGGTCGCCCTTGTGGGCGGCGAGCGGAGTGAGGATGGGCGAGAGCTGGAAATCGGTCTCCGAGTTCACGTCGGTCGGCCAGAAGTTCTTGGGGACCGTGCCATTGGGCGTGTACATGACGACGAATCGCTTGGGGAACTCGGAGCCCCCTGCGTGTGCCAGGGACCCGCGCATCGCGTCGAGCAGCGGGAGCCCAATGGCCAGGCCTCCCAGGCCACGCAGGAGCGTGCGTCGTTTCATGGGACAACGGCGGATGAGGGTCATGGTCAGTCCTCCTGGATCGCGTGGCGGTAGCGAAACGCGTCGGTCTGCGTGAGCGCGACGATGAGCTCCTTGATGTCGTAGTCGGAGGCGGCGAAGGCGGCGTGGAGCTCGGCGATGGAGTCCTCGTCCTCTTCGGTCTCGTAGCGCCCGTAGCCGAACCTGAACCACTGGCTCACCACGCACGCCTTGACCTGGTCGCTGCTCGCGAGCCGGTGGGCGAGCTCGACGGCGCCGTCGAACGTCCCGTCGACGTCGGTACCCTTCAGCTCGCCGGCCGCATCGACCTCCAGCCCCCACTCGGTGGCGCGGTAGCGTCCGATGCCGTCGAAGTGCTCGAAGCCAAAGCCGATCGGGTCCATCAGCGCGTGGCACCCCGCGCACACCGGATCCTCCGCGTGCTGGGCGAATTGCTCGCGCGTCGTCTGGCTCTCGTCCACGGAGGGCGGCTCCGGCACGTTGTCCGGCGGCGGCGGCGGGGTCTGGCAGAGGATCGTCTCGCGCACGAACATGCCGCGGTGGATCGGCGACGAGCGATCGGGCTTGGCGAAGAGCGCCATGAGACCGGGCTGGGTCATGAATCCCGCGTACTTGCCGGGGTCGAGATCGACGCGGGTGAACCCGATGCCCGTCGGGCCGTCGACGCCGTAGAACCCGGCGAGCTCCTCGTTCATCATCGTGTAGGGCGCAGTGAGCAAAGACTCGAGGTTCGCGTCTTCCTCGAACACGACGTGATCGATGAACGCCTCGGTCTCGGAGCGCCACAGCGAGGGCAGCCCGTCGTAGAACTCCGGGTAGATCTCGGGGTCCTTGCCGTTGGCCAGGATGACCGGCTCGATCTCGTCGAGGTGCAGCCACTGGCGATGGAAGTTTCCGACCGCCTCGTGGGCTCGCGGTGTGTCGAGCATGCGCCGGGCCTGGGCCTCGAGCTCGGCGGGATCATGGAGCCGCTCGGCGTCGGCCGCCTCGAACAGGAGCGCGTCGGGCATGGAGTTCCACAGCAGGTAGGACAGTCGCGACGCGATCTCGTAGTGGGTCAGCGCCACGACGTCACCTGCACGGGGGTCGGCCATGCCCAGCTCGACGCGATAGATGAAGTGAGGCGACTGCAGCAGGGCCTGGACGACCAGCTGGACTCCCATGTCCGGCGAGTAGGGCACCTGCGCGAGGGTCGTGCCCCGAGCGAAGAGCTCGACGTAGGTCCCGACCTCCTCGTCCGTCAGAGGGCGACGAAAGACCAGCTTGCCGAAGCTGCGCACGAACGCGTCGGCATCGCCCTCGCAGCTGGCCTCGTCGACCGAGTCGCCCTGGCAATGCGGCAGCTGCTGCATCAGGGTGGGCGTGTGGGTCGCGGCGAGCTGCTCGGCGGCGCTCAGGTAGCTCTCGGCGAGCAGCGGGCTGACGACGAGTACGTCGGCCTGGTTGTCGAAGCCGCCGGCCTCCTCGTCGGGCGGAAAGGCGTCCGCAGGATGGCTGTTGTCGCCGAACAGCTGGTAGATCGTGTTGTCGTACTCGACCCGGGTCAGTCGACGAATCGGGGTGGGACCGGGTCTCGGAGCCGCCTCGCAATCACCATCACCGACGTCGCACTCGCCCATGTCGTCGATACCGTCCGTGCCGTCGGTGTCGTTCGTGTCCTCCGCGCCTGGCGTCGACTTGCAGGCGAGGACGGGGAGCACGGCGAGGGTGAGCGAGGCGATTCTCGAGATCGACATGGTCATCAAGCCTGGTGGTCGTGGATCTAGAGCGGGGCCAACTTGACGAGGAAGCCGTCGCTGCGGCCCGCGTTGGTGAGCGCTCCGACGCCGGTGCCGGAGAGGCTGCCCTGGGTGCGTCCGGCATGGAGCACGTGGCCCGACTCGGTCACGGCCAGGTCGTGGCCGTAGTCCGAGGCCTGGCCGCCGAAGCTCCGGCCGCCGATGTAGTCGCCGGATGCGTCGAATTTCGCGTGGAAGACATCGGACTTGTCCCCGTTGGCGACCAGCTGCTCGCCGCCACCGAAGTCGAGGACTCCGTAGAGCGTGCCTCCGATGTAGATGTTGCCGCTCGCGTCGAGGTCCATGCTCAGCCAGCTCTCGGTGCCGTCGGTCTCGAACTGATCGGCCGCGTCTCCGTAGCTGACGCTCCACGAGTGCGATCCCTGGTCGTCGAACGTCGCCAAGAAGACGTCGCGCACGCCGGCGCTGACGAGCGAGCCGCCGCCGAAGTCCACGCTGTCGGAGATCGCCCCCAGCAGCACGATGTCTCCGTTCTGCTGCAGGCGCAGATCGTGGACCTCGTCCTTGCCGGAGCCCCCGAACGACTCGGCCCAGAGCACGTCGCCGGTCTCGTCGAGCCGCGCGAGGTAGATGTCGAGGTCGCCGGCGTGGGTCAGCATGTGGCCGCCGAGCTCGAGCGGCGCACCGAAGCGACCGGCGATGACGACGTCGCCGTCTTGGTCGACGTCGACGCCGAAGCCGTAGTCATCGCCCTCTGCGCCGATCTGCATGAAGAAGGTGGGCTCGCCGGTATTGCGATCGAGCTCGGCGACGAAGGCATCGCGCTGACCCCAGGACTCGACCTCGTACTCGCCGAACTCGGCCTTGCCCGTGAACGCGCCGGTGATGATGACGTTGCCGTCCGCGTCGAACGCCATCCGCGCGGCGCGGTCGGGCTCGTTGCCGCCGAAGATCCGGCTCCAGACGTGGTTCCCCGCGCCGTCGAGCTTGAAGACGATGATGTCGTTGCCTCCAGAGGCGTGGAGCGTGCCGCCGCCGAGGTCGATCGTGCCGTACATGCGACCGACGAACACGAGGTTGCCGTCGTCGTCGATGGCCATCTCCTGTGCAATCTGGGTGCTGCTGTCGCCGAACCCACGGCTCCAGATCGGATTGCCGTAGAGGTCGTGCTTGGCGATCACCAGATCTTGCTTGGGAGGGACCGAGAGCGCGGCGATCAGGGGGTCTCCGCCGAAGCTGACGACGCCCTCGAAGTCGCCGAAGCTGTAGATGTTCCCGGTGTCGTGGTCGACCGCCACCGAGCGCATGGCCTGGTCGTCGGGGTCGCCGAACAGGCGCGCCCAGACTTCGGTGCACGCGGGAGTCTCACCATCACAGTCCTCGTCCACGTCGGGGGTGAAGCAATCTTCGCCACGGGGAGTGATCTCACCCACGCACTCGAGCCAGCCCATGCCGCTCGTTTGACACGTGTGCGTTCCGCTCTTGCACATGCCGACGTTGGCCGTGCCCTCGGGGCCGGCGTAGCAAGCCTCCACGACGCCCGGCTCGCACTCGCAGTCCTCACAGTCACCACCGGGGGGCAGCAGGCCGGAGATCCAGCTCTCGATGCAGGACACCTCGCCCGCGTCGAGGGGCTCACGACCGGTCGGCATCAGCACGCCGCAGACGGGCTCGGTGACCTTGGTGTAGAGCAAGCTCGCGCGCGGATTGGCTGGGTCCGCGATGATCCCGTTGCAGGTCGTGCCCGGTGCACCGGAGACCCTGTGCTCGACATTGGGAGACAGCAGATCCAGATCGGCCGCGGGCGACGTGCCAGCACCATGGCATGTTCCACCGTCGCAGCGTTGGGCGAAGAGATCCGAGATGTCACAGTCGAAGCTGGGGATGTCGCCGCTGGCTTCGGTCGTGGGCTCCGGCTCCGGCCCCGGCTCCATGTCCATGTCCGTGTCCGTGTCGGCAATGGGCTCCTTCGTGTCAGCCGTGCAGCCGAGCACGAGCGCGAGGGTTGCCACTGGTAGTGCGAGCCATCCGCCGGTGTGTGCGATGGCCCTCGGTCGATCGATGTCTCGATCTCCGGTGCATCCATCCGGCGCTCGAGGCTCTTGGAATCCTATTTTCGTCTGATCCTCGATGTCCACCGAGATACTTAATACGCCGGGAATCGATGGCGCTCAAACTCAATTGTCGAGCGGAACAACCGTTGTCTGCGCCGCCGCCGTCGTCGACGACTGATGTGCGCGCCGCGGCCGTCGGTGCATCGAGCGAATGTCCGTACTTCTGGCGATTGTAGGGGGTAGCCGTAGTGATGTTGCGACTTCGGCGACAGTGTGTGTCGTCATGACGGTGGCGCCAACGGTGCCAGCGTTCTCGTCGCCAGTGTGTGATCACGATCGTGGTGCTGCGGCGCCGCGGATCCGTCCTAGCCTGATTGCTGGGTGAGCCCGTGACGCGGGATACAAGTGGCTCGCGCCAGGCGAAGGACATGATTGTATCGAATCGACGATTGTTGGCAGTTGCGTGTTGCAGTTCCGTCGGGTGCTATACGGGGCTCCCGGATAACACGGCGGACTCGGCGGGCTCGGATTGCACGACCGGCGGGGACGTCATCGTGGCGTCGGCGGAGGACCCGACGAGCGATCAGGCGCCGCCGCCAGGGCGGGTGCCCCCCTCCGGCGCCGATGGAGCGACGTCGGGCGGCGACGAGCCGAGCCCGGCGGGTGACACCGGCGGAGTCCCCGAGGATCCGCCCGAGGAGGCCTACCCGGTCGACGAGGAGGGCTGCCACGTCATCTATGCCCAGGACATCTTGCCCACGTTCGAGCTGACCATCCACCCCGCAGTCTGGGATCAGCTGCAGTACGAGTGGAACACCGGTCACATCTACGAGGACGTCGAGGGCTACGACATCAAGCCGTATCACTCGGTGGCCGAGTTCAGGTACGGGGACACCGTCATCACCAACGCCTCGATCCGCCTGCGCGGCAACGCGACGCATTGGTACCCGATCCCCGAGGACAAGATGCAGTTCCAGATCGGGTTCCACGTGCAGGACCCCGAGGGGAATTTCATGGGGCTGCGGCGCATGGCGCTCGACGCCGCCACCGGCAACAAACACTTCTTGCGCGAGCGGCTGGGATTCTGGGTCATGCGCCAGGTGGGGCTGCGAGCGCCGTGTGCCAACAACGCGCGCCTGGTGGTCAACGGCGAGTACTACGGCATCTTCACCAACACCGAGAAGATCGACGAGGTCTTCCTCACGCGTACCATGGAGGACCCCACCGGGGATCTGTGGAAGCGGAATGGATGGGAGCTCAAGACCAACGAGGACATCGCCACCGAGGAACGGCTGGACGAGATGCTCGAGGCGGACACGCACGAGGCGCTCGGCGAGTACCTCGACTTCGAGCAGGCACTGCTGCTGTGGGCGACGGAGGCGGTGATCCCCAACTCCGACGGGTTCTGGGCAGGCGGCCTCAACGGCTACTACTACGACGATCCCCATCGGGGCAAGTTCATGCTGCTGCCCTGGGACCTCGACGGCTGCTTCGAGCGCTTCGACGACGGGTCCGGCGGTGCCTTCCCCGACGACCCCGATCCGGTCACGTGGGAGCGGCTCACGAGCCACGGGCGCCCCTTCTATGACCTCGCGCTGGAGGATCCCGACCACTTCGATCTCTACATCGACTACATCGACCAGGTCGTGCACCAGCACTACCAGCCCGCGGACATGGTGGTCTTGGTCGACGAGTGGTCGGCGCAGATCGAGCAGGCGGTGCTCGAGGACACCAACAAGCCGTGGAGCAACGACCGGTACTACGAGGACGTCGACAAGCTTCGCGAGTTCGTGGTCGACCGCTACGAGTTCCTCGAGGAGTGGCTCGAGTGCTGGCAGAACGGCGGGGAGAACGACACCTCCGGGCACTGCGAGGACTAGGAGGTCGTCGCACTTCGTCATCAATCACACTTGAGGCACCGAGACGCGGCCACCTGACGCGCTTCGGTGCCTTCGTTCATTCTCGTCCGTTCGCGTCCAGCGCCCGCCGCTCCCCGAACTCCGCTCACTCTTCGATGCGCAGCAGCTCGATGTCGAAGATCAGCATGCCCTGCGGCCGACCTTTCTCGTGCCCGTAGGCCAGCTCCTCCGGGATCCAGAACCGAGTCTTCTCGCCCTCGACCATCAGGGGCACGGCCTCCTGCCAGCCCGAGATCACCGCGGTGAGCGGGAACGTGGTGGGCTTGCCGCGCTCGTAGCTGCTGTCGAAGCGAGCGCCGTCGGCGGTCCAGCCCTCGTAGTGCACGGTCACGCGGGCGTCGGGGGCCGGATGGCGCAGGCCGGTGCCCGAGCGCAGCACCAGGAACCGCAGGCCGGTGGTCGTGCGCAGCGCCTGATCGGGCGGTGGCATCAGCGGGACCCGCTCGGCGGGCGTGGCCGTGCTCTCCAGACTCACCAGCCACACGTCCACGCGCAGATCACCCTGGGGCCCGTCGGGCTGGCTCTCGTAGGCCTGCGCGGCAGGGATCCACACGTGGGCATGCGCACCCACGTGCAGCATGAGCATCGCCTCGGCCCAACCACGCGGCAGCCACGTGGTCGACAGCCGCTCCGTTCGCCCGGGTCGCGACTCGCCCACCAGCCGTCCCGCTTCGTCCCACACGCGATAGCGCAGCTCGAGCTCGTCCCCGGTGTGAGGCTGGGGCCCGCTCGGATCGCCGGGCTCGAGCACGTCGACGATCACGCCGGACGCGGTGGTGAGCGCGCTGGCGGGTGGCCGGGCGGGCACGTCCGGAACCGAGGCCGGCGCGCCGGCGGCAGGGGGTGGTGGAGCCTCGCGCGGGGCCGGTGAGGACGCGGGCGGCGGCGGGTGGCACGACACCACCGCGCCGATCACCATGCACGACCCGAGCGCGGCAAGGGCAGGGGAGGATCCCATCGCGAGCCGTCAGCCGGGGCCGAACCTTCCGATCCAGATGTCGCCGTCGTTGCCCACGCCGTTGCGGATCTCTCCGGTCACCACCAGCGTACCGTCGGCCTCGGCCGCGATCGCGGTGGCCTCGTCGCGATCGCCGGCCGAGCCCTCCACCACCTGCGACCACAGCACGTTGCCGCCCTCGTCGTACTTGCGCAGCCAGATGTCGGTGTCCGAGGGGCTCGCCCCGCGAAATCCCGCCACCACGAGGTTGCCGTCGCCGTCGGCGGTCACCGCGAGGCCCGTGTCGTCCACGTAGGCCTGGCCCCCGAACTGCTTCCACCACAGCAGCATCCCGTCGCCGTCGAAGCGACCCAGCCACACGTCCTGGTTGTCGGCGATCACGGGCGTCATGCCGGCGACCGCGATCGAGCCGTCGGGGGCGATCGCCACCCCCCAGCCCACGTCGTCGCCCGAGTTGGCGCTGTCCCAGATCTCGGTCCACTGCTCGCCGCCGCCCGCGTCGTACTTGCGCAGCCACACGTCGCGGTTGAACCCGCCGTTGGACACGTAGCCGCTCACCACGATCTCGTCGCTTCCGTTCACGGCGACCCCCGTGGCGCGGTCGTCGAGGGTCTTCGGGCCGGGCACCAGCTCGCTCCACTGCGTGGCTCCGCCCGCGCTCAGCGCGACCACGAAGATGTCCACGTCGTTGTTGGCCACGCGCTGGAACCCCACCGCGATCACGTTGCCGGCCGAGTCGCAGGCCACTCCGCGTCCGCCGTCGTCGCCCGCGTCGGGGCCGTCGAAGGTCGCGCTCCACAGCTCGCCGCCGTTGCCGTCGAGCTTGGCCACCCACACATCCGAGGACGACGGCGCCACGTCCACGTCGCCGACCACCACGATGTTGTCCATGGGGTCGATCGCCACCCCGTAGATCCGGTCATCGAGCCCGCCCGAGGGGTCGTAGGTCGTCGCCCACAGCTCGGTGCCGTCGGGCGCGTACTTGGCCAGCCACATGTTGGGGTCGCCGATCGCGTCGACCTCGTAGCCCCCGACCACGATGTTGCCCGCGCCGTCGACCGCGATCCCGTGCCCGCCGTCGCGCACCCCGGCATCACCGGCGTGAGTGGTCTGCCACAGGCTGGTGTCGAGGTTGAGCGTGCAGTCGGCGTCGCAGCCGTCACCATCGACCTGGTTGCCGTCGTCGCACTCCTCGATGCTCTCGAGGATCCCGTTGCCGCACACCGGCTCGGGCTGGGTGGTCACCCCCATCGTGGGATCGGGTCCATCGTCGCTGGTGGTGCCCGGTGGCCCCGTCTCGTCCTCGACGGCCGTGGTGGGACCTGCACTCGCGCTCGTATCGGGGTCGTCGCTGGTCGCCATGGAAGCGCTGGCCTCCTCGCTCTGCCCTCCATTGCCACACCCCATGCTCAGAGCGACCGAGGCGGCCGCGAGTCCCGGAATCCAACGCATGCCCCATGCTAGCTGCATCCGTGGCCTTGCGTGGTCCGTCGACCACCACGTCGACCGAAGCCGGATGCTCGCTCGATCTCGTAGTGATCTCGATGACGTGAACCGCGAGGCGTGGGCCCGCGACTTGCATCTGGCACGATCGGCGCTATCATGAAAGAGCCATTGCTCGCGTAGCGCTCGAGCCGTTGCGGCCTCGTGGCCGTTGGTGCTCGTCCGTGGCGCGGGCTCGATTCCGGTGAATTCGGCCTCCGAGCGGGTTCGATTCGCCTCCACCCTTGCCCAGAGGAGATCCTCCGATGTTCGTTGCCCAGCACTCGACCCCCGATTCCCATGTTGCCCATGCCCATGATGCGCCGCCGCCCATGGTCTACGAGCACGTCAAGCGGGCGCAGTGGGGGTTGGCGGCGCTGCTGTGGGAGCAGGACGGCAAGCGGGGCTACCGGTTCGAGGACGGCAGCGAGCGCGTGTTCTCCGAGGGATACTACCACTTGCTCGAGCCTCGGCCCGCGATCGGCGAGACGGCCGAGAAGCTGCTCGCCAGCGTCCATCGCGAGACCGGCTCGGGATCGGCCGGTGCGAGCGCGAACCGAGCGAGCGCGGTCTCCAAGCCCGTTCCGCCGACCCTCGAGGAGCTCGTGGCCGTGTTCCACGAGACCTACGCCGGGGGCTTCTCCGATCCGCGATGGCAGCAGCAGGTCCGAGGTGAAGGGGCCAAGCGTCGCACCAAGAAGCACCGCGAGCCGGCGGTCCACGATGCGAAGCAACGGCTCGATCGCGACACGCTCGACGAACTGCTGGCCCAGGGCAATGCCGCCGAGGTGCTGGCACGAGCGGTGGCCGTGCTCGGAGCCACCGACCTGGTCACCGCCACGCAGCTCGAGGTCCTGCGCGGGGCCACGCCGAGCCTTGCGCTCGCCCACGCCATCCGCGACCTCGTCCACGAGCCCGATCCCGAGGGCGTCGCCTTCGATCGCGCATGCACGCTCATCATGCGCGCGCGCGGCAAGCCGCCCTCGTGGCCGCTGCTGAGCGGGCTGCGAGCGCTCGTCCACCCCGGCGAGGACGTGTGCATTCGGCCCAGCGTGTTCTTCGGCATGGTCGGCGTGATCGCACCCTACCGTGCCCGCAAGGTCACGCCGCAGGGCCTGCACTACCGGCACCTGTCGGGGGTGGCCCGCGAGCTTCGCGAGCAGCTCGTGGCCATGGGCGAGCAACCCCGTGACATGCTCGACGTGCACGACTTCATCTGGGAGACGTGTCGACCGTCGGCGGCGCCGCTGCTCGAGCGCGTGCGGCTGCGGGCGATCGAGACGGCGGCCGCATCGTCGCGTCCGTCGTCGCCCGCGGTCGCCGACGCCCCCGGTGCCGACGAGGAAGAGCACGCCGAAGCGGCCTGAGCGGCCTGACGCTCGCGATGCTCCTGGCCCGTGTTCCTCGAGCGAGGAATACGGGCTAGGTTGTCCATGGGCAGGCTCGGAGCCCGGCCCGATCCCGTCCCGATCATGACCAGCGCCGATCTCGATCTGTGGATCTTCGGCTACGGCTCCCTGGTGTGGCGCCCGGCGTTTCCGTTCGCCGAGCGCTGCCCCGGATGGGTCGAGGGATGGGCGCGTCGCTTCTGGCAAGCCTCGACCGATCATCGCGGCGTGCCCGAGGATCCCGGCCGCGTCGTCACGCTGGTGCCCGCGCCCGAGTCCCGCTGCTGGGGCATGGCCTACCGCGTCGCGCCCGACCAGGCCTCGTCGGTGATCGCTGGGCTCGACCACCGCGAGCAGGGGGGCTACCGCCGGGTCGCGGTCGACGTGCGCCTGCCCCAGGGCTCCATGCTGTCGGGTGCCGTGATGTACCTGGCCACCGAGGACAACCCCAACTACCTCGGTCCCGCCCCGCTGGCCGAGATCGCCGCCCAGGTTCGCCGCTGCCGCGGCCCCAGCGGCCCCAACGCGGAGTACGTGCTGCGGCTGGCCCAGGCCTTGCGGGAGCTGGGGGCCAGCGAGGACGAGGACGAGCACCTGTTCGAGCTGGCGGCGCGGATCGGACCGTCATGACGTCGTCGTCGGGGCGCCCCCGGACGAATTCGTGTCACCATCGGCGGGCTCGCCCGTAGAGGGCAGGGAACGCCGCTCGATGTCGCTCCGCGAGACGCTCAGCGCTGCTCGCCTCTCCCGCCAGGCCGTTGCCGCCTCGGCGGGGGATACGGCCGCCTTTCGCCAGCTCTACCGGGCCTTGCACCCGTTGGTGTGGCGCTACGTCTCGCGTCGGATCGCCGGCCGGGCCGATGTGGAGGATCTGGTGAGCCGTACGTTCATGCGGGTGGTCGAGCACCTGCACCGCTTCGAGCCCGAGCGTGGCAACGTGCGCGCCTGGGTGCTGGGCATCGCACGCAACGCGGTCATCGATCACCTGCGGCATCAGCGGGCGAGCGGCGATGCCGACGTGCTCGAGCGCCTGGCCGACGCGGCCTTCGATCCCGCGCGGGCGCTCGAGGACGACGAGCGCCAGGCTCGGCTGCGAGCGCTGCTGTCGAGCCAGCCCGCGGTGGTGCGGGAGATGTTCGCGCTGCGCTTCGGCGATGGCCTGCGCGTGCGGGAGATCGCCGCGCTGCTCGACATGAGCGAGGCCGCGGTCAAGCAGCGCTTTGCTCGGACCCTCCGCGAGCTCCGCGGCAAGCTCGAGGTCGAGGCCTCGCAGAAGGGAGCGGCCGGCTATGCCATCTGATCTGGACGATCGCCTGCGTGGCCTCCATCGCCGAGCCGATGCCTCGTTGGACGAGGGCCAGCGCGAGCACCAGCTGGCCCAAGAGGACACGCTCGTGGCTGCGGTGGCGCGCCGTGGGGCAACGGCCTCGGAAGAGGGGCGGACCCTCGGCCCGAGCCGGAGCCCGAGCCGGGGCCCAATCCGGAGCCCAATCCGGAGCCCAATCCGGAGCCCAATCCGGAGCCCAATCCGGAGCCCAATCCAGAGATGGTTCCGAGTGCCTCGCTTCGCGCTCGCCGGTGCCCTGGGTCTGGCCGTGGCGGTGGGGGCCTGCGTGATGCCGGCCGAGTACCCGGTTCAGCTCGGCTACGGGTTCGAGATCATCGTCGATCTGGCCGACATCGCCGACATGGGCGGTACCGATGCGCTCGATCCCGATGCGATCGCCCGCTGGCTGCACGAGCGCGAGGCGGTCGAGCGCGTCGAGCTGATGGTCGCCATGCACCGCGCCGAGCACAGCGGCCCCCAGGGCGCCCCGGTGGTGCACGACGAGCTGAAGGTGCGCATGTTCGTGGCCGGTGATGCGCTCGATCCCGACGCGCTCGTCGACGACCTGCGCCGCAGCTTTCCCGTGCTCGCCCACGCCGAGCTGCGCGATGCCCCGCTGTCGGGGATCGTGCACGGGACCGTCGGAGGCAAGCTGTCGCACGATCTGCTCGACCTCACCCTCGATCGCCACGGGGTCGAGGAAGCCGAGCGTCGGATCCTCGCCGAGCTGCGCGCCGAGGGGATCGACGTCGAGCACGCGACCGTGGACATCACCCACCAGCAGGGGGCCGATGGCCAGCACCGCATCGAGGTGCGGGTGGAGGCCGAGGCGCCGGCGCCCTGAGCCCTGGCGTCTTCCTCGCTGGCCTCGCGTGGGCCTCGCGTGGGTCATGGACCCCCGGGTCTTCGCGTGTTGGCGCTCGGGGTCGTTTTTGCTAGACGTACGCCGGGAGGTGAGACGGCCGAGGAGGACAAGGTGATCGCGGCGGCGTGGGGTCTTCGACCACCACGACCGTCGAGGAAAGTCCGGGCTCCGCAGGGCAGGATGCTGGCGCAGGCCAGTCGGGGCGACCCGAAGGAAAGTGCCACAGAAAGCAAACCGCCCGCGTTCGCGCAGGCAAGGGTGAAAGGGTGCGGTAAGAGCGCACCGGGTTCCTGGCGACAGGGGCCGCACGGTAAACCCCATCCGGAGCAAGGCCGAGCAGAGACGCGCCCAAACGTGGCAACACCGCTGGGCAGGGACGGCCCGTCCCGTCTCGGGTAGTGCTGCACAGAGGAATGATCACCACCCGGCAAGAGCAATCGACCCGGGGACAGAACCCGGCTTACGACCTCGCTCGACCGTCTCACCGTCCCACTTCTCGCTCGGCCCGTACGACCATCAGCGCGTCATCACTACCGTCGGAGTCCCGCTCGGGTCGGTCGGGGTCGAAGCGGTCGGTGAGCTCGACGATGCGCAGGCCCGCCCGCGAGAGCGCGGCGCGGAGCTGGGGCTCGAGCAGGTAGCGCTGGGCGATCGTGCCCTCGACGGCGCGGCCGTGGTCGTCCACGTAGAGGTACGAGACGTCGATGCGCTGCCGCGGCTTGTCCCACGTGCTGCGCTCGAGCACCTCGTAGTCGACGCCATCCACCTCCACCCGACACAGGGGCTCGTGGGCGTCGTCGGGCACGTCGTCGGGCTCGGACTCGCGGTGGAAGGCATCGGCCCGGTAGACGTCGAGTGCCACTTGGCCTCCGGGCGCGAGGTGTCGCACCGCGTTGGCGAGGGCTGCGTCCACGTCGTCGTCGGTGAGCAGGCAGTAGAGCCCTCCGAAGGGGATCAGCACGCGGTCGAAGCCACGATGCAGGCTCACCGTTCGCATGTCGCCCTCGCACAGCGACACGCCGGCCTGGTGCGCCTTGGGGAGGGCCTGCACCGCCTGGCGGGCCATCGCCAGCAGCTGCGGATCTCGCTCGACGCCCACCACCACGCGGCCCGGTGCGGCCAGCGCAGTCACCACTCGGCCGTAGCCGCAGCCCAGCTCCAGCACCGAGCCCGCTCCTTGGCAGACGCGTACGTAGTGGTCCAGGTCACCGGCGGTACCGCGATGGAGCGCGGCAAAGAAGGGAGCGGGGTAGCTCATGGGGTTGCGCGGGAGCATACGCCGGCTCCTGGGGCCCGGCACGGCGGGGGAAGTCACGGTCGCGGCTCGGGTGCGCTACCATGGGCGAGCGATGGCGGGGTTTTTCGGGGTGCGCAGGATCTTGATCGTGCTTGGGGCGTGCGGGCTGGTCGGCTGTGCGACCGGTGTGGAGCCCGAGGGCACCAGCCAGGCCTTCGATGGCAACGCCGATGCCTCCGACGACGACGACGGGCCGACCACGGGGAGCATGAGCACCTTCGACGGACCGATCGAGACCAGCTCGGCCGATGGTCCGGGCACGGGCTCGGCCGATGGCCCGGGTCTGCCCGATCTCGGCATGTGCAACGACGACACCGACTGCATCCTTCCGCCCGGCACCTGTCTGCAGGAGCAGGGGATGTGCGTGGGGGGGCTGTGTCAGCATGGTGCGGCCGCGCCCGGGGCCACCTGCGACGATGGTGATCCGTGCTCCACGGGCGACGCCTGCGATGGCGAGGGGGTGTGCTACGGCGTGCCGCTCGATTGCGGCGGTGGTACGTGCGTGGGCGGCGAGTGCATGGGCGGCGACTGCCCGCAGGGGTTTGCCGACTGCAACGGGAACGCGGCCGACGGCTGCGAGACCGAGCTGGGGACGACCTCGGACTGCGGCGGCTGTGGGGACGGCTGCAGTGCCGGAGCGCATGCCAACGCCTCGTGCTCGGGGGGCGCGTGCCAGTACTCGTGCCAGGCCCCGTGGGACAACTGCGACGGCAACTGGGCCAATGGCTGTGAGGTCCCGGTGGGGGTCGAGCACCAGTGCAGCGCCAGCGGCATCGATGCCAACGGCTGCTGGACGGCCTACTGCGGCGCCTCGGGGGATCCCAGCGCGACCAACTTCGGCACGTTCTACTGCATGGATTGCGCGACCTGCCGCGTGCCCGCGGCCGGGCAGTGCCAGTGGTGCAACCATGCCTCGGGGACGTTCTACCCGGCCGATGCCTGCGCCTGCGGGTCGTACGAGGACCTGGCCTGCTGAGGGGGCGCTCGAGTCGGATCGCTCGATCCAGGGCGAGGATCAGTCCGCGTCGGGGGCGAGGGTGCGTCGGCGCCGGATGGGGACCTTGGTCCAGGTGGAGCGGGTCGCCGCGGCGATGCTCGCTCGCTCGAGCATCACGAGCAGCCACTCCTCGAAGGTGGTCCAGCGCTCGGCCCCGGGCATCGCGACCACGGTGGCCGTCTCGCCGCGTCCCTCGAACGAGTACGCGACCGCGTCGTCCATGCTGTGGGCGAAGATCAGGCGGTCGTGCTCGACCACCAGCTCGGACGGGGCGAGGAATCGCACCGGTCGTTCCCAGCAGCCAAAGGTGCATAGGAAGTAGCGCCACGGCTCGGGTGCGGTCTTGCCCAGCTCTTGCGTGGCCGCGACGACCTCGCGGGGCGAGGGGGAGAAGCCCCGGGCCGACACCGGGACCATCCGCTCCATCTCGGTGGTGATGCGGAGCTCGAGCTCGGCCCGTCGCTCGCGGCGCTCCTGGGTGAGCGCCGCGTGGATCCTCTCCTCGAGCCAGTCGAGGAACGCGTCTTCGCTCGCGGAGCTGTCGAGCTGGTCGAGCGGCCGAGGAACCTCGTGATCCCAGAACACGATCGGCAGCTCGGGTGCGGGCGACCGCACGTCGAAGCAGTCGTCGTTGCCACCGCCATCGGTGGCGAACGCGACCAGCCACGCCGGGCGCTCGGCGATGCCCTCCTCGCGCACCAGTGCATCGGGTCCAAAGATGCACGTGGGCCAGTCGCATGCTCCGAGCTCGCGCAGCAGTCGAGCGAAGCCCGTGGGCAGCGGCAGACCAAGGCGTGCCTCGGCGCGGACGATCGCTTCATCGGACGCAGGTCGGGCCATGGGGTTGCGGCGGCGGAGGACGGCGAGCGCCTCGGCCCAACGCCCGCCTGCTCCGAACGCCGTCCGAGCGGGCTCCGAGACCGCTTGGCGGGTCTTGGGGTCCGAGGCAGGCACTGCGGGGAGTATGCCGCAATCGCGGTGGCGTAGGGGGGTCGCGAGGGACGCGCGATGAGGATTGGGGCTGGGAAGGCGCGATGCGGGGTGACTTCGTTCGCATGCGCATCCGTGCCGAGCGCGGTTTCGGGCGTCGTGGTCTCGAGGGCAGCGGGTTTGGCCACGACCTCGCGGCTCACTGTGATGGTGACACGAACGCATTCCATCGTTGACCGGCTTGCTCACGAGCTCGCGTGCTCCGATCGCCGTCGTCGAGGCGAGGGCATGAGGGAGATCCCGGAGGTCGATGGACCAGGAGCCCGTAGCACGACCGCGAGGAGTTCGTCATTCTCGCCCGCCGATAGGAGGTGCGCAGAAGGGTGCACGCCCCGCCGAGTTGCGGTTGGCTGGTTTGCCCGCGGATTGCTGGTCCTCACAGGCCCATGCCACCATCCCGCCTCCTCACCCCAGCGTGGAGAGCTTCCAATGTCTCGTACCTTCTCGACCTTGACCCTGGGCTTGCTCGTGGGCCTCCTTGGCTGCCCCAGCGGCGACGATACCTCCACTTCGGTGGCCGACGGCAGCACCGGTACGCCCGGCACTAGCGGCAACACCACCGAGATGACCTCGGCCGACAGCACGGACGGACCCGTCACCTTGAGCACCACGGATACCCCAGGGACCACGACGAGTGAGCCCGAGACTACTGGTGCGGGTCTTTGCGACCCGGATCCCATGGGGGATGACTGCGAAGAGTGCTCAAAGGCGAACTGTTGCTCCGAGATCGAGGCTTGCGCAGCTGTTCCCGAGTGTGCGTGCTTCCAAGATTGCACTGCAAAAGCGGGCCCAGCCGGCGTGGGGCAATGTCAAACGGATTGCATGACGAGCGGGGTTGCCGAGGTCGACGATTTGATCCAATGCTCGACTGCGAACTGCCTCGCCGAGTGTCTCTAGCCAGTATTCGTGTGAATCGAATCGACGTGCAATCGATCGCCTGGGTCGTGTGCGCGTCGATTCGAGCAGAGCGTTCGCTCGGTGCTAGGGCGCGTACTTGGCCAGCCAGATGTCACGCTTGGACGCCTCTTCGCTGTGGATCGCACCCGCTGCCAGGATGTTTCCTTGTGTATCCACATCAATCGACAGAGTGACGTCCCAGCTCAGTGGGGTGTCGAAGTCTCCGTCGTGAACATTGGTCCAGGTCTCTGAATCGTCAGCGTCATACTTCGAGACCCAGCCCTCGATCGTTGTGTCGTCGACTAGATTCGTGCCTCCTGCGACGACGTTGCCGTCGTCATCCAGATGGACGGTTTCGATCGTGAATAGGGGGGCCGTTGGCAGCGGGAAGATCACGGTGGTTTCGGCTCCGTTGGGGGTGAGTCGAGTGATGCGGGGTGAGGCCCCGCTCGGCGAAACGGCGATGGCGATGTCGCCGTTGCCGTTCATCGCGAGCGCGTCGGGATGGGTCTCGCCGGCCAGGTTCGGATTCTCGGTCCAGAAGTCCGCGCCGTTGCTGTCTTTGAGCTGAAGCCAGGCTTGCTCGACCCCGCCGGCGACGGACACCCCCGCGAGGAGGATCCGGTTCTCCGCGTTGACGGTCATTCGCATTGCCCGTTCCGTGCCGCTCTGAGCCTGGGTCCATTGCTCCGTTCCATCCGGGGCTTGCTTGCGGAGGACCGTTTGGTAGCCGGTCTCCGTCGTTGGGTCGCCATATTCGAAGAGCACGTAGACGAACCCCTCGGTGTCGATGCCGATGCCTCGGATGCGATCCCAACCGCCCTGAAGTCCGGCGTGGGTCTGACTCCAAACGGTCTGCCCGGTACTGCTCACTCGCATGAGCCATGCATCGTTGGGACCGCCGGGATCGAAGCTGCCACCGACGACGAAGCCATCGTCGGGCAAGGTTGCGATCGGACCGAGGCTGGCGTTGCTTCCGGGGCTGGTGAGGTTGGCCGTCCAGACCGGCGAGCCGTCGGGCGAGTACTTTCGTAGCCACGGCACCGACTGGGCACCGTAGCCAAGGGCTCCCGCGACGATCACGTTGTCCATCGAGTCCGCCGTGATCCCATAGGCCGTATCCACTCCATGCTGCAGTGAGTCGTACGTCACCTCCCACAGCACCGACCCGGACACCACGCAGTCGACGTTGCAGCCATTCCCGTCCACCTGGTCTCCGTCGTCGCACGCTTCTGCGTCATCGAGGAACCCATCGCCGCAGTGAGGTCCCAGCTCGCTGCAATCGGGGCTGCACCCGTCGTACGCTCCATCGTTGATCCCGTCGTCGCAGACCTCGCCGTCCTCGACCACCCCGTTGCCACACACGGCCGGCGTCTCGCCGCTGCCATCCGGATCCACCTCGCTCGAGCTGCCGTCCCCGCTGGCGGTCGATCCCGGTCCCGACCCCGAGTCCGAGTCCGAGCCCGCGCTGCTGCTCTCGTTACCGCCGCTGCTGCTCTCGTCACCGGTGAGGTCGGTCACGATGGGGGAGAAGCACCCCGCCGAGGGCAGGGCGAGGACAAGGGCCGGCAACAGGGCGAAGGATGGACGGGGACGCACGCAAGGGAGCGGCTCGCGAGGGCTGCGAAGGTCGGAGGAATGGGACGCGGGAGCAGAAGGGCTGGATGGCCTGGTCATTGCGATTGCTTCTATCGGCCACCGCAGCCCTCCGTTGCGTCCCCGTCGCAAGAAATTTCTCGGGGAGCCGACCGACCTGCGGTCTCTGCGTCCAGGGGGTCACACCAACTCATTGAAATCCATTGGTTTTCGTCGTCGATCACGATGGAGCGAACGAGTCGGCAGTGCAGGCATCTGCGCGTACCGCGGAACCCGAAAGTACGACGAGCATCGTATGATGCAGACCCGAGCCGCACTCGCCCATGACCGACGAGCTTCCCCGACCGACCGAGGCCGAGACGGCGATCCTCTCGGTGCTGTGGGCTCGCGGTCCGTCGACGGTGCGGCAGGTCCACGATGCGCTGGCCGATCGAGGCACGGGCTACACCACGGTCCTCAAGCTCATGCAGATCATGGCGCACAAGGGCCTGCTGCGGCGTGACGAGTCGCGCCGCAGTCATGTGTACGAGCCCACGATCGACCAGGGGGCCATGCAGCATCGCTGGGTCGACGACCTGCTCGAGCGCGGGTTCGGAGGATCGACCTCGGCGCTGGTGCTGCGCGCGTTGTCGAGCAAGCGCGCGTCGGCGGCCGAGCTCGCACGGATCCGGGCGCTGCTCGACGCGCTCGAGGCCGACCCTGACGACGGAGGCGACCTGGGATGACGAGCACGATCGCGCTGTCGTGGGCCGAGGCACTGCTGGCGTCGCTGTGGCAGGCACCGCTCGTGGCCGCGCTGTCGTGGCTGCTCGAGCACGCGTGGGCCGAGCGCGCGAGCACGCGTCATGCCATTCGAGCGAGCGCGCTGCTGCTGGTCCCGTTGGTCGCGATCGCCACGGCGCTGCAATGGTTGCCCGGGCTCGGCTCGTGGGTCGTGCCCACGTCGGTCGATGCTCCGCTCGGTGATGGGCTCGCCGTCACGTCGACCCTGGGCACCGCGCCGCATCCCGCCACCAGCCCCGGTTGGGTGACGTGGGTGCTCGTGGTCTGGCTCGTCGGCATGCTGCTGATGACCGCCCGCACGGCGAGGGCATGGCGCGCCGTGGTGGCGCTGCGCGCCACGGCCGTGCCGCTGCCGCCGGAGTGGCTGGAGCGCGTCCGGACCCTGGCTTTGCGCATGGGCATGCGGGCGCCCGCGGTGGCGCAGTCGTCGGCCTGCGACTCCCCCCTGGTGCTGGGCTTGCTGCGCCCGCTGGTGCTGCTCCCCGCGGGGCTTGTCCACGGGGTGAGCCCACAGGTGATCGAGGCGGCGCTCGCCCACGAGCTGATGCACCTGCGACGCCTCGATCCCTGGCTGCACGCGGCACAGGTCGCGGTGGAGATCGGCCTGTTCTTCAATCCCGCCGTGTGGTGGATGTCGTGGCGTCTGAGTCGCGAGCGCGAGCACGCGTGCGATGAAGCGGTGCTGCGCATACCCGCGGCTCCCGCCCCCGTGGCCTACGCCCGCGCGTTGCTCGAGCTCGAGCAGTGGCGTGTGCGGCCCTCGCCCGCGCTCGCGCTGGGACTGGGCGGGCCGAGCCTGCGCTCGCGAGTGCTGCGGCTGGTCCAGCCCCGTCGCGCTCGAGGGGCCCGTCGCTGGGCGGCCCGCGTGGGCATGCTGGCGGTGGTGGGCGTGCTCGTGGTCGCGCTCGAACGCGCAGAGGCGCCCGCGCTCGCCCCCGTACCGAGCGATGCGATCGGCGTGGCGTGGCTACCCGCCTCGGTGCGCCGCCACGAGCCCGAGATCGTCCGCGCCGCGCAGCGCCACGGCGTGGACCCGGCGCTGCTGGCCATCGTGGTCCATACCGAGTCGCGCGGTCGCCCCGAGGCCCGCAGCTCGGCCGGGGCGAGGGGCTTGATGCAGCTGATGCCGTCCACGGCGGCCGAGATCGCCGAGCGCCGGGGCTTGCCTCCGCCCACGCCCGATGCGCTGGACGAGCCGGCGTACAACCTCGACCTCGGGGCGTGGTACCTCGCTCGCCTCATCGAGCAGCACGAAGGGCACCTACCGCTGGCGCTGGCGGCCTACAACGCGGGTCCGGGCCGGGTGGCGGCGTATCAGCGCGGCGAGCTCGAGCTGCCCGAGGAGACCCGCCGCTATCAGGCCACCATCGAGGCGCTCTGGCGCGAGCGCTGGTTGCCGTGGTCGCCCACGCTCGCGTCGCGGCACTCGGGAACGTCACGCGCGGGTGAGCGTTGAGCGACCGCTTCGCTTGACGTAGCGTGCCGTGCATGAGCCCGACCTGGACTGTGCCGTCACCCTCGAGCGGATGCACGATCGCCCTGTTGTCGACATGGATGGCGCTCGGTCCGGTCGCGTGTGGCGACGACGCCACGGCCGAGGGCTCGGACACCAGCACCGGCCAGACCACCAGCGAGGGGACGACCGCGGTCGATTCCTCGGGCCCGGGCACGACCGATGACGGAGCAACGTCGTCGGGCTCGAGCAGCTCGAGCGACACGGGCATGGTCGACTCCTCGGGTTCGGGCACGAGCACGGGCGCCGAGACCGAGACCGACACGGCGGGCTTCGATTGCTCGACCCTGCCCCCGGGCCCGCTGCCCTTCGAGGAGGTGTTCGCGGCGGGCACCGTGTTCGATGGCAGCGAGGACATCGCCTTCGATGGCCAGGGCCACCTCGCGGGCAAGAGCGGCGCCGAGGTCCGACTGGTGTCGCCCGACGGCACGGTCGTCGATGACTGGCCCGACCCGGGCGGCACCTACGGCCTGCGCTTTCGGGCCAACGGCGAGCTGCTGGCCGCCAAGTACGCGAACGGGGAGATCCGCATCGTCAACGGCGCGGGTCCGCTCGTCACCATGGCCGGCGGGGTCAACGGGCTCTACCCCGACTTCGATGACAACGTGTGGTTCACCAACGGGAGCTCCGTGCGGCGGATCAACCCCGATGGCAGCGTCGACGCGATCGTGACCGGCAACCCCGAGGCGGCGAGCACCAATGGCGTGGTGCTCGATCCCACGCGGGGCCTGCTGTTCTACAGCAACTACGGTCCGGGTCTCATCCGCTCGGTCGTGATCGACGGCGACGGCAGCCCGGGGGTCGTCTCGATGGTCGCCTCGATTCCGAACGCGTTCATCGACGGCCTGAGCATGGATGCCTGCGGCAACCTCTACGCGATGGATCAGGGCAGCGCCACGCTCTACCGCGTGTGGCTCGACGAGGCCGGCGTGGCGGTCGGCATGCCCGAGGAGCTCGCGCAGTTCCCCACCAACGTGGCCAACGCGGTGTTCGGCCGCGGCCCGGGCTTCGACGAGCACAGCCTCTACGCCGCGGGCATTCCGGGTGGAGTCTACCGCGTGGAGGTGGGGGTCCCCGGCGCGCCGTACCCCACGCCGTGATCCGTCAGAACGCGTCGGGGAGGTCCCACGCAAAGATCGCGTTGGGATCGAGGTATGCCACCGGCGAGAACCATAGCTGGCCGTTGGGGCTCACCGTCACGCGTCCCCGCCCCGGCATGACGTCGAACGGCTCGACGGTGCCGGTACGAGGATCGAGCACCACCACCTCGAGGCTCCGCAGCCCCACGTAGACCCGACCATCGAACGCGTCGTGGCTGAGGCTGGTGACGTCTTGGGCGAGATCGACCAGCAGCTCGGACTGCAAGGTGAGCACGTTGAAGCGATGGACCTCGCCACCCTCGATCGCGAACAGCAGGTGCGCCGCGCTGATGGGCGCCCCGGCGGTGATGCGCGCGGTCAGGGTCCCCAGCGCGTTCTGGGTGCCCGAGTCGAGATCGGCGGTCACGATGTCGCCGTTGGCGGTGCTGTTGCCCACGTAGAGCACGCGGTCGATGCCCCAGGTCAGACCGAAGGGCCCCGCGTCGGCGCCGGCCGACCCGAACGGCCCGCTGCCCTGGGTGACGACGGCCTCGATGACCAGCGGCAGGGGATTGGCGGGATCGTCCTCGACCAGCCGGGCCACGCCCTGCGGCGGATCGGTGAAGCACCCGCAGCTCGCACAGCAGGTGTAGGTGATCGCGACCTCACCGAGTCCCTCGACGCCTCGGGCTCCCGCATCGAACAGACCCCCGGGCATGCCCGGTCGGGACCGGCTCGGGAGCGTCGAGCCGGCGGACAGCCCCCCGGGTCGTCCGGGGGTGATGCCCGCCGGCGGGGTGACGGCCTTGAGCACCTTGACCTCGCCCATGTTGAGGTTGGAGACGCCGGGCCACTCGGTGAGCGTGCCGTCGGGGAGCAAGCGTCGCACGTAGTCGGTGCCGCTGCGCAGGGTGACCATCCACGCGGTGCAGTCGTCGGCGAATTCGAGGTCGCCGATCTCGACGGCGAACGGGCCGTTGAGGTCGAGCTCGGACGGCGGCGCGCAGTCGATCGTGCGCTCGCAGGAGCAGTAGGTCCCCCAGCACTCGCCGCCCGGCAGGCAGACCACGTCACCGCAGGGGGCCACGGGGATGCACTCGCCCTGGCCATCGCACACCGTGCCGGGCCCGCACTGCTGGCCGTCGCAGGCCTCGTAGCCGCCCGTCAGCGTGCAGGCCGCTTCGGGATCGCGACACTCGCCGCTCATCACGTCGCAGACCTCGGTCGGGCCGCAGGGGTCGGGCACCTGGCCCTGGCACGTGGTCACGCACTGGTCGTCGATGCACTGCTGATTGGGAGCGTCGCAGAACAGGCAAGGATCGGGGCCATCGTCGCTGCTGGTCCCGTCGGGCAGCGCGGTGGTGTCGGCGACGGTGCTCGCCGAGCCCTCGGTGCTCATGGTCGCCGAGCCCGTGGAGCCGGAGCCGAGCGTGGTCGGGATCCCGCTCGTGGACGGGTCGGTCCCGTCGCCCTCACCTCCATCCGGACACCCGGTCAGGCCCAGCGAGGCGAAGGCGAGCACGCAGACGGAGCGCTTGGTCATCGCAATCGCGCGCCCCTCATCCGCCCAGGACGACGAACCAGTAGTACGCGCCGCCGCCGGCCGCGAGCACGAGCAGCAGGACCAGGAACGGCATCATCCCCATGCCCTGGCGCGGGGCCCGGCTCGGCTGGCTGGGGCCGCCCTGGGAGGCCTTGCGGGGCGCGCTGTCCTCCTTGCCGTCCATGCGCATGGGCGCGGAGCCGGGCGCGGGAACGGGGGTGGGCTCGGCTTCCCCGGGACCGGTGGGCGCGGGCGAGAGATCGCCGGCGTCGAAGCCCCCGTCGAAGCCATCGAGGGCCAGCGGCGCCGAGGGATCGTAGTCGCCCAGCGAGGCCAGCGGCTGCGAGCCGGTGGGGTGGCCACCGTCGTCGTCGTCGATCGAGCGGAAGTCGGCGAACTCGTCCTCGATGAGCTTGAGGATGACGTTGCTCTCGTCCGCCTTGGGCTGCGTTCCCGGGTGTTTCTTGCGCAGGTCCGCGATGAGCTCGGTGAGGTCGCGGGCCGAGACCTTGAGCTTGCGCGAGAACAGGAACCCGAGCAGATCGTCGGCGAAGTCGCTGGCGGTCTGGAAGCGCTCGTCCACGTCACGGGCGAGCGCCTTGCGAATGATGTCCTCGAGCTCGGAGGGAACGCTGGAGTTCTGCGCGTTGATGCTGGGGACGTCGGCCGCCCGCACCATCTGCACCGTCTGGTAGTCCGACTCGCCGAGGAACAGGCGGCGACCGGTGAGCATCTCGTAGGCGAGGATGCCCACCGCGAAGATGTCGGCGCGGGCGTCGACCTCGAGCCCGCTGGCGGCCTCGGGGGACAGGTACGAGAACTTGCCCTTCACCACGCCCGGGTCGGTGGACTCGAGCTGCGTGGAGGCCTTGGCCAGGCCGAAGTCGGTCAGCTTCACCTCGCCGTTCCACGACACGAGGATGTTGGGCGGCGAGATGTCGCGGTGCACGATGCCGAGGATCCGGCCGGTCTCGGGGTCGCGCAGGCGGTGGGCGTAGTCGAGGCCCTTGAGCACCTCGTTGAGGATCCAGATGGTCAGCGGAACGGGGAACGTCTGCCGCTTGCGCGAGAACTCCTGGAGGATCCCCTTGAGGTTGATCCCCTCGACGTACTCCATGACGATGAAGTAGGTCGACGAGCTCTTGCCGATGTCGAAGACGCTGACGATGTTGGCGTGGCTGAGGTGCAGGGACAGCCGCGCCTCGTCGAGGAACATGCGGACGAACCGCTCGTCCTTGAGGAGGTTCGGAAGGATTCGCTTGATGGCGACCTTCTTCTTGAAGCCCGCCATCGACTCGGCCTCGGCGACATAGACCTCGGCCATGCCTCCGGCATCGAGCTTGAACAGTGGGCGGTAGCGCTCCGACGACATGATGGGTGGTGGGCTTGGGAAGGGGGCAGCCGCCAGCGCCCCCAGACACGGGGGGCCGGCCGCTGCGGATTGTACCTTGGTCGGTGGCACGGCAGGGGCCCAAAACGTGCGTCCCCTGGCCGAATTTTCTCCTCGCGTACGAGGGGCCATGGAAGCGATGGGTGAGACGGGGTGGGACGCCGGCCCCGAGCACGGCCGGCGCGAGAGGGCCGACGCTCTCGCTATCGTGCAGAGGCGCTGCTCCCGGAGGTCTCGGTCGGGGGATCGTAGCCGGTGAGCACGAGGCGGATCGCACCGACCCATAGATCGCTCTCCATCACCAGCGGAATCCTGCGCTCGTCGGCCGACAGCCAGGCGCGCAAGCTGAAGGCCCTCTTGCCCGGGATCGCAGCGCCGTGCTCGTCGACGCGCGTGATCGTGCCCTCGATGCGGATCGTGTCGTCGGGGTCGAGCCCGAGCGCCGTCGCCATGCTGGGCATGGGGCTGAGGCGATCGCGACCGAAGCACTCGATCTCCACGCGCATGAGGGTGAGGCCGTCGACCACGTGGGCCTTGGCCCGCTCGCCCTTCTCGAGCCGAAGCGAGCGAACCCAGGCCATCACCGACAGCGAGTCGTAGGTGTCGATCGGGACGCGATGGAGCTTCTTCTCCACCTCGTCGTCCTTGGTGTCGACGATCCGGACCTGACCCCGGCCCTCATAGGCCTGGCGGGTCTCGCGGTGGGTGTACTTGCGCGGGGCGAAGCCCGAGTAGTGGAGCACGTTGTAGTTCGAGATCGCGGCCCCCGTGCGAGCATCGACGTACGTCACCATGTCGTCGGTGACGGTGGCCAGCAGCGAGACCACCCCGCTGGTGCGTGCGTGCCCTTCGAGGCGCAGCATGGGCGCGCCCGCAGGCGGTGGCCCACGAGGGTCGGGCTCGATGCCCGTGATCTCGGCCTCCGCCAGACCGGCGGGGTTGCCGGCGAAGGAGACGTCGAAGCGAAAGCGCTCGCCGATGCCGAGCGTGTGCCCAAAGTCGGCGGGGCGCTGCGTGCGTGCCTGCCGACGCCGCGCGTCGATCATCGGCGGCGAGGCCAGCGCGTCGCTCCACCCGTGCAGGCCCTTTGGACGAGGTCGCGGCTTGGCACCCGGCGTCGTGCCGGCGCCGACCACCGGCGGTGTGCGCAGCGATGGCATCACGCTCGCGTCGGGCGGCGGCGAGACCCCCTGCGGAGCGGTCGGCTCGCCGACCACGCCAACCCTGCCCACGCGGCGCCCTCGTGGCTCGTCCGGGTCGGGGCCCGCGGGGGGCTGGGTCATGGTCTCCGGCCCGGGCTCGCTCGACCCTGCGCGGACGGTCGGGCCCAGGGTCATCGTCGTGAAACAGCAGAGCACCACGGCCATGCGGTGCGCCCCCCGTCGGCCCCTGGCCCTGGGGATGGTCGCGGGGATCGTCGTGGGGGTGGGCGTGCCGTTCTCCACCGGGATGCCAATGGTAGGATGCCCGACCCTACCACGCCATGGACTCCGCTCTCGATGCACCGCTGGTCCTGACTCAGGGCGATCCCCGAGGCATTGGTCCCGAGCTGCTGCTGCGACTCGGCGCGAGCGGGCTGCTACGCGAGGGCGACCAGGTGGTCGCCAGCCCATCGTGGATGGAGCAATGGGCACGGCGGTTGCCCGAGCCGTGGGCGCTGGCGGGGTGGGCGCGGGTCCAGGCCCGGCTGGTCGCGGTGGAGGCCGATGACCCCGGGCTCGCTCAGGTTCGCGCGCTCGAGCGCGGCGTGGACCTGGTGCTGCAGTCGCCCGGGCGAGCCTTGGTGACCGCGCCCATCGACAAGCGGGCGTGCCACGACGCCGGGTTTCCATTCCCTGGGCACACCGAGTACCTCGCCCACCGAGCAGGAGGGGTCGAGGTGGCGATGCTGATGGTGGGGACGCGGCTGCGCGTGGTGCCGGTGACCATCCACGTCGCGCTGCGCGAGGTACCGCAGCGCCTGCGGACCGAGGCGATCGTGAGCGCCGGCTGCTTGCTCGCGCAGGCGCTGCGAGCTCGCTTCGGGCACTCGCGGCCGCGCCTGGCG
Organism: Paraliomyxa miuraensis; assembly: GCF_026337845.1. Lineage (GTDB taxonomy): Bacteria > Myxococcota_A > Polyangia > Nannocystales > Nannocystaceae > Paraliomyxa > Paraliomyxa miuraensis. Next base: position 60,815 of record NZ_JAOVZF010000128.1, read on the forward strand.
GTGCTGGGGCTCAACCCCCATGCGGGAGAGCGCGGGCTGCTCGGTGACGAGGAGCTGCGGATCATCGAGCCCGCGGTGATCGAGCTGCGTCGGCGGTGCGAGTTTGCGGAGGTCGAGGGTCCCCTCCCGGCCGACGCGGCCTTTGCCGCGCACGATCGCGGCCGCTACGACGCGGTGCTCGCCATGTACCACGACCAGGGCCTGGGCCCGTTCAAGCTGGTGCACTTCACCGATGGGGTGAACATGACGCTCGGGCTTCCGTTCGTGCGGACCTCGCCCGATCACGGCACTGCGCTCGACATCGCCGGGCGTGGCATCGCCGATCCTTCGAGCATGGAGGCGGCGGTGCGGCTCGCCCGTGGAGGTCGGGCATGAGCCGCGCCAAGGTACCGGCCCCGGCGGCGCGTCGTCGCGGCGGGCGCCACAAGCCCGCGGCGGAGGTGGCCGAGGCCGGGGAGGTCGCGGGTGCGAGCAAGGCCCGCGGATCGGCCAGGACGACCAAGACCAGGGCCAAGGCGGCCAAGACCACGATGAAGGCGAAGACGAGGACCGCCGACGCGAACGCCCGGATGGAGCCGGCGACGGCCGCGAGCGGGTCTGGGCCCGGCGACGAGCTGCCGCCGCTGTCCGAGCCCACCACCATCCGCATTCGCGGCGCGCGAACCCACAACCTGCAGGGCGTGGACATCGATCTCCCGCGCGGCCGGCTGGTGGTGATCACGGGCCCCTCGGGCTCGGGCAAGAGCAGCCTGGCCTTCGACACCATCTTTGCCGAGGGGCAGCGCCGCTACGTGGAGAGCCTGAGCGTCTCGGCGCGCCAGTTCCTCGCGCAGCTCCCCAAGCCCGATGCCGATCTCATCGAGGGGCTCTCGCCCGCCGTGGCCATCGCCCAGGACCCGCCGGGTCGCAACCCACGCTCCACCGTGGGCACCGCCTCGGAGATCTACGACTACCTGCGGCTGTTGTTCGCCCGCGTGGGACGGGTCTACAGCCATCGCACGGGCGCCCTGATGCAGCGCCACAGCATCGAGGACATGGTCGAGGCGGGGCTCGGCCTGCCCGAGGCCACGCGCTTCTCGGTGGTGGCGCCCGTGGCCCGCAACGCGCCCGGCGACCATCGCGAGCTGCTCGACATGCTGCGCCGCCGCGGCTTCGTGCGGGTCGCGATCGACGACGAGGTGCGCGATCTGGGCGAGGCGATCGATCTCGATCCGCTCGAGCGCCACAGCATCGAGGTCTACGTCGACCGCCTGGTCCGCAAGGAGGGGATCCGCGGTCGCCTGGCGGACTCGATCGAGACCGCGGTCGAGCTCAGCGGGGGGCTCTTGCGCCTGCTGCCGCTCGATGGCGATCCGATCGAGCTGTCGCAGCGCCACGCCGAGCTCGAGCACGGCATCACCTATCCCGAGATCACGCCCTCGCTGTTCTCGTTCAATTCGCCCGACGGCGCCTGCCCCCGCTGCGATGGCCTGGGCCAGCGTCGCGTGGTGGACCCCGCGCGCCTGGTGCCCGACGAGCGCCGCTCGCTGGCCGAGGGCGCGCTGCACCCCTTCGGCGGACGCGGTGGGGCGGCCCACCAAAAGTCGATCGCGGCCGTGGCCAAGGCGCTCGGCGCCTCGCTCGACACCCCGTGGCGCGCGCTGTCGGCCGAGGCGCGCGTGACCTTCATCGAGGGGGTGGGGGAGGGCGGCCTGCCCGGCCTCCGTGACACGTTCGAGGGCGCTCGCCCCTTCGTCCAGCGCCGGCTCGATGAGCTGCAGGCGAAGGCCTCCGATGCGGCCCTGCGCAGCGACGACGACGGCCCGGCCGGACTCGAGGAGCTGCTGGCCTACACCGAGCTGCGCACCTGCGAGGAGTGCGAGGGCCAGCGCCTTCGCCTCGAGGCTCGCATGGTGCGGGTGGGCGAGCACGGGATCCACGAGCTGTGCACCATGCCGCTGCATGCCCTGCGGCGCGCCCTCGATGGCATCGCATGGGACCAGGAAGACGAGGAGATCGCCAGCGCGGTGCTCCTGCGCGTGCGCCAGCGCCTGGCCTTCCTCATCGAGGTGGGACTGCACTACCTCACGCTCGATCGTCCGATGATGACGCTGTCGGGCGGCGAGGCCCAGCGGATCCGGCTGGCCACGCAGGTGGGGGCGGCGCTGGTGGGCGTGACGTACATCCTCGACGAGCCCAGCGTGGGGCTGCACCAGCGCGACAACGATCGCCTCGTGCGCACGCTCCTGCGCCTGCGCGACCTCGGCAACACGGTGCTGGTGGTCGAGCACGACGCCGACACCATGCGAGCGGCCGACCAGATCGTGGACATGGGCCCGGGAGCGGGCACCGAGGGCGGTCGGGTGGTGGCCCAGGGCAGCGTGGCCGAGATCCTCGAGGATCCAGCCTCGCTCACCGGGGCGTATCTCTCGGGCCGCCGCGAGATCGCCGTACCGGCCCGTCGGCGCAAGCCCAGCGGGGCCTCGCTCGTGCTCGAGGGGGCTTGCGGGCACAACCTGCGCGACGTCGCCCTGCGCGTGCCGCTGTCGGTCCTCACGTGCGTGACGGGAGTGAGCGGCTCGGGCAAGTCCTCGCTGGTGGTCGACACCCTGCTGCCCGAGGTGCGGCGCGAGCTCAACGGCGCGCTCGGCTACGGCCTGCCGCACGGGCGCTTGCGGGGCCTGCGGCACCTCGACAAGGTGATCTTCGTCGACCAGACCCCGATCGGACGCTCGGCGCGAAGCAACCCCGCCACCTACACCGGGCTGTTCTCCGAGATCCGCGGGGTGTTCTCCCAGCTGCCCGCGGCCAAGATCCGCGGCTACGGGCCCGCGCGGTTCTCGTTCAACGTCAAGGGCGGGCGCTGCGAGGGGTGCCAGGGCGAGGGGGTGCGGCGCATCGAGATGCACTTCCTGCCCGATCTCTACGTCACCTGCAGCACCTGCGGCGGTGCCCGCTACAACCGGGAGACGCTCGCGGTCACGCTGCGGGGCAAGACCATCGCCGAGGTGCTCGCACTGCCGGTGGCGCAGGCCTGCGACTTCTTCGTGGCGCACCCGTCCATTCGCGCCAAGCTCGAGGTGCTGCGCGACGTGGGCCTGGGCTACCTCGCGCTCGGCCAGAGCGCCACCACCTTGTCGGGGGGCGAGGCCCAGCGCATCAAGCTCGCGCGCGAGCTGGCGCGCAAGTCCACCGGCAACACCCTGTTCGTGCTCGACGAGCCCACCACGGGCCTGCACTTCTCCGACATCGAGCAGCTCCTCGAGGTGCTCCAGCGCCTGGTCGACGAGGGCAACACCGTGCTGGTGATCGAGCACGACCTCGACGTGATCAAGCAGGCCGATCACGTGATCGACATGGGCCCGGAGGGCGGCGACGAGGGGGGCACGATCGTGGTGTCCGGTACGCCCGAGCAAGTGGCTCGGCACGCGAGCAGCCACACCGGCCGCTACCTGCGACGCGTGCTGCGTGGATGAGCGTGACGGTGGGTGGTGACTCGACTACCCTCCCACGGTGGATCGCTCGGCTCGGCTTCCCTCTTCCTTGGCCTTGCTCGTCGCGCTGGCCTCGATCACGACGAATACCTCGGGGTGTCGGCCGTCGAGCGCACCATCGGTGACCACCCCGCCGCCGACGGCCTCGCCGGTGGTGGCGTCGACCTCGCTGCAGCGGGAGGACTCCACGGAGCCTCCCCCGACGGGGCCGAGCGCTCCCCGCGTGGCGCAGGACGTCGCCCCCCTGCCCGTGTTCCCCAATCCCGACCGACGCGAGCGTCTGCTCGACTCGGTGCCCACGCTGACGCGCCGCATCGAGGCCTTCATGGCCGCCGACCACATCCCGGGGCTCGCGGTCGGCCTGGTGATCGACGACGAGCTCGCCTGGGCGCAGGGGTTTGGCGTGACCGATCTGCAGACCGGCCGCCCGGTGACCCCGCAGACCGCCTTTCGCATCGGCTCGGTCACCAAGACCATTACGATGACCGCAATCCTTCGCCTGCGCGACGAGGGCAAGCTCGACCTCGACCACCCCGTGGTCGAATACCTGCCGGAGGTCGGCGCGATCGGCCACCCCACCGACGAGCTGCAGGGATTCACGGTGCGGCAGGTGCTGACCCATTCCTCGGGGCTGCCGCGAAATGGCCGCTTCGACTTCGAGGGTCCCGAGCATCGGGTCGACCGCGCGGAGGTCGAGGCCTCGCTCGAGGGCCTCGACCTCCAGACCGTGCCCGGCCTGGTGAGCAGCTACTCCAACCTCGGCTACATGCTCCTGGGACTGCTCATCGAGGACGTGACCGGCCAGGGCTACCGCGAGCACATCGACCAGGCCGTGCTCGCGCCCCTGGGCATGAAGGCCTCGGTGTGGAGCGCGGGCGACGTGCGCACGGAGCTGGCCATGCCCCACGACGTCGAGAACGGCAAGCCCAAGCCCATGCACCACGAGGACCATGGTGCCGCGTCGGCGGGCGGTGGGCTCTACTCCACCGTCGAGGACATGGCTCGCTTCGCTGCGCTGCAGCTGGGGGCTTGGCCGCCGCGCTCGGGCGATGACTCGGGCCCGCTGCGGCGGTCGAGCATTCGCGAGGCGCACTCGATCCACTTCGCGCCCCATGCCACCACCCGCTTCACCCCCGGACGGTACCCGGCGGCCGAGCTCGCGGGTACTGGCCTTGCCTGGTCGGTGACGCGGGACTGCGAGCTCGGGCACGTGGTGGGCCACAATGGCCGCAACACCGGCTATACCGGGACGCTGGCGCTGCTTCCCCAGCGCGGCGTGGGCTTGGTGCTGCTGTCCAACCAGCACTCCACCAACCTGGCCGAGCTGAACGTGCACCTGCTCGAGGATCTGGCCGAGAATCCTGCGCTCACCGTGCGCGAGCTGCCCGTCGATCCTCGGCTCGAGCCCCGCAGCCGCGAGCTGTTCGCCGCGGTCGTGGCCGGGGACGAGTCGCGGCTCGGCGCCCTGCTCGCATCGTCATGGTCGCCCGAGCAGCTCCAGAAGCTGTGGGCGCGCTGGCGTGGAATCCACGAGCGCGTAGGGGCGTGCGAGCTCGACCGCCTCGGCGAGGTCACGGCCACCCATGCCACGGTGCATGGCACGTGCGAGCGCGGGCGGGTTCGCATGGAGCTCGAGGCTCACGGGTCGGGCTTCGTCGACGTGGTGCCGATGGTCGCGCTCGATCGACCCCCCAAGCACCTGCGCAAGGCCGCGGCCAACGTGGGCAAGCTGCTGGCGCGCTGGGACGAGGACCTCGCCGCCCGCACGTTCCTGCAGCGCGGCCGACCCTCGCGGTATCGCGACTTCTTGCACGGAATCGGTCAGACCCGCGGTCGCTGCACGGTGGGGCGGGTCGTCGAGGCGAGCGACGTGCACGTCGAGCATCGGCTCGACTGCGAGCACCGCTCGGGCCGACTCGTGCTCACCAGCGGCGAAGGCAGCACCGTGGTGGATGGCCTGTGGATCCGTGACGACCCCGAGGATCCTCGCCGCTGTGTCGATCTCTGACGGCCCTCAGGTCATCGCGCTCAGGCCGCTCTGATCCTTGAGCACCACGCTGCGGCCGTTGAGATCGAGCAGGCCCTTCTTCTTGAACTGCGCGAGCGTCAGCGAGATGGTCTCGCGCGTCGAGCCGATCAGGTTGGCCATCTCCTGGTGGGTGATCTTCAGGCCGATCTGCAGACCGTCCTCGTGCTCGACCCCGTACTCCTCGCCCAGCTCGAGCAGCAGCGCTGCGAGCTTGGCTTGCACGTCGCGGAACACCAGGTGCTCGAGCTTGGTCTCGATCTGCTTGCGACGCTCGCCCACGATCGTCGCGAACTGGAACCCGAGCTTGGCGTCGGTGAGCAGCAGCGCCTGGAACACCTCGCGCGGCAGCTCGGTGATGATCGCGTTCTTCATGGCCTCGGCCATCTCGTCGCGCGGGGCGCCGTCGAAGACGCACAGCTCGCCGAAGATGTGTCCGGCACCGCGATAGGCGAGGGTCAGCTCCTTGCCGTCGCGCGTCACCTTGCTGCACTTGACGCGACCGCCGTTGATGAAGAACACCCGATCGCCGGGATCACCCGGCAGATAGATGACCTGGCGCCGTGGAATCTCGCGGATCTCGACCTCGGCGGCGAGCTCGGTGAGCTTGTCGCTGGGCACGCCCTCGAGGAGGGGGATCTTGCGCAGGTACCAGAGCGCACGTTTCTCGTCCTTGGCCGAGGCGTCTTGAGCAGAGCGTGCCATCTAGGAGGGAAATGTACGCGAGGTCACGAACATCGGCAACGCTGTGAGCTGAATGACAACTAGTCAATTCGATGACGGTATGGGGAAAATCGAGCGGTACGGTCGTTGCAGCCGTGGTTCTCGGGTGGTTCGATCTCCCCGGGCTCGGCCGGGGGCGGGCCCCGTCGAGGGTCACGGTCCCCAATGATTTCCCATCCTTCCGCGTCCAGCCCGCTCATGGTGGTCGGTGACGCAGCGTGTCTGGCTATGAAAATAGTTCACATGCCTCGCAGTCGCTGCGGTGCGGCCCGACCTGCCGGAGCACGGTGCTCGGGGTCGCGGTCGCGCGGGTTCACGCTCATCGAGCTGATGGTGACGCTCTCGGTGCTGGTGCTGGTGGCAGTGGCCGCGTTCGCAGGCTTTCGTCGCAACGAGGAGGAGGGGCAGCGCAAGCGCTTCGTGTCGGCGGTGCACGGTGCGATCACCCAGGCCCGCAACCATGCGATCGACGAGCAGACGCCGGTGCGGGTCGACGTGGATGCGACCTCGATGACGCTGACGGCATGGAACCCCGTGACCGAGACCTGGGAGCTGTTCGAGCGCGTGGCGATGACCGTCCAGCGCGATGCGCTGCTGCTCGACGATGCCAAGGTCTGCATCTTCGGGCTGGGCACGGGGGTGCAGACGCCCGCGCAGGCGCAGAACGTGCTGCCGCCCGACGACTGCCTGCCCGGGGTGCAGACGCTGCGGTTCGAGCCGGACGGGACCTTCAGCGACCCCAACAATGCCTTCAGCGTGGTGCCCAACGCCGGGGTGACGCTGTGGATCGGCGACCGCACGGTGGCGGGCGAGCTGTCGTATGCGCTGGTGCAGGTGTTCCCCGGGGGACTCATCCGAACGTTCGACGAGGTGGGATCATGAGCGGCATGGCACGACGGGCGATGCGAGCGCGCGGTCGGGTCGGTCGTGTTCGGGCCGATCGTGGTCAGGCCGGCTTCACCTTGATGGAGGTGCTGGTGGCACTGGCCGTGTTCGCGATCTCGGTGGTGGGGCTGGTGGCGCTGGAGTCCCGCAGCATCGAGTCGCAGCGGGCCTCGCGAGAGCTTCGCGAGGGCGAGCGGATCGCCCAGGAGACGATGGCGGACCTCTACGGGAAGGGCTTCTTGCAGCTGCTGTCGCAGGACTTCGCGGGCAACGCCAACCCATCGTTTCCCTACGACGACCAGCTGGTGGCGGCCAACGAGCGACAGCGCAGCATGAGCCGCCCGCCCGCCGACATTCCCGACGACGAGGCGGTGGTCGGCGAGGTGCGCGGGAGCTTCTTGGTGTTCCGCCGGGTGGACTGGGTCACCACCCCCGGCGCCGTGCCGGGCAACCCTCCCAGCGTCGATCCGCTCGAGCCCGACAACGAGATCGGGCAGGTCAACGCGCTGGAGCTCGAGGTGGTGGTGCTGTGGATCGATCACACCAACCCCGGGTATCCGCCCCCCGAGGGCTTGCAGGTCACCGACCTGGTGCCGGCGATGACCGACCCGCAGGATCCGGAGTTTCGCCCCTACGTGGGCAACGTGCGGCTGCGAACGGTGCGGGTCAACGACGTGGTGCTGGTGGCGAGCGACGATGGAGGGACCGGGCCATGAGTCGTCGTCGAGCGCAGGCGGGGTTCACCCTCATCGAGCTGATGGTGGCGATGGTCGTGTCGGCCATCGTGGTGCTGGGGGTCTATGCGTTCTCGGCGATCCAGCAGTCGACGGCGGGGCTGCACGAGCGCAACGTTCGGGTGCAGCAGGCACTCGAGGGCGCGATGTGGACGATGGCTCAGGACGTGCGCAGCGCGGGGCTGGGCCACGCGAGGATCTGCAGCGAGCTACGGGTGTGGGACTCGAGCGCCGGGCAGCTGATCAATCCCGGGGCGGTGGCGGACCCGACGTTTGCGGTCCGGGACGCGGTGACCGGCGAGGCCTACTGGGTCTTGCGCGACGGGCTGCAGGCGCACTGGAACAGCAGCATCGGCGGCGACCTGCCGGGCGACGTGGCGAGCTCGGCGTCGCCGCAGAGCGTGGCCGACAGCTTCGACGTGATCCTCGGCGACGACACGTACACGGGGTCGTACGGCGTGTTCCAGCTCGCGGCGCCGATCGGAGCGGGGGACACGACGATGACGATCCGCAGCTCGGCGATGCTCAGCAACGCCGACGCCAATCATGTCGCGCAGGTGCAGCAGCTGCTCCC
>NZ_JAOVZF010000146.1 GCF_026337845.1 Paraliomyxa miuraensis
CGGTGCCGTTTCGGCGCCGTCGCAATCGAGCACCATCTGCCAACGCCGATCGAAGACCGCTGCTTCGACGGCCGCCGCATCCGAGACGCCACCGGCAGCCTGGAGGATCGTCACCATCGCCAGCAGTGCGGGCGGCACGGGCGGCTTGCCCTTGGGCGTGTCGGCATAGATCTCAGCGAGCTCGGCCTGGAAGTCCTCGGGGAACAGCTCGTGGCGGTGCCTTCGCAGGAAGGCGAAGAGCCGTCCCGTGCGCTTACACCGCGCACAGATCATCTCCTCCACCTTGGTCAGTTCGATCGCGGGGCTCCATCGGATGTTCTCGTGGCGGGGCATGACCCAACCACGAGATCATGATCGAGCCCCAGGGTCGATCCCCTTGGCGCTATCTGATCGCCGCTCTAGTTTAGGCCCCCCGCGGGCAGCGGTAGGCAAGCGAACAGCCAGCTTGCCCCCCAAGGGGGGCATTGGGGTGGCATTTCGGGGCGCTGTGCTCGGCTCGCCCGGCGGGCAGCGGTAGGCAAGCGAACAGCCAGCTTGCCCCCCAGGGGGGCATTGGGGAGGGCTTTCGGGGCGCGGTGCTGTGCTCGTCCGGCGGGCAGCGGTAGGCAAGCGAACAGCCAGCTTGCCCCCCAGGGGGGCATTGGGGAGGGCTTTCGGGGCGCTGTGCTGTGCTCGTCCGGCGGGCAGCGGTAGGCAAGCGAACAGCACAGCTTGCCACTCGCCCTGCGTAGGCATCGTCGGTGGTGCCAGTGGCGCGAATTCTTGCGTGGAAGGCCCGCCGTGTGCCAATCGTAGCGGTACGGGCATCGACCCCGCGTACGCCGCCAACGGCGCCCGGGAGCCACGAACCCCGAGGACACCGGCGTGCTGTACACCCTGCTCTACCCGCTCAGTGCCCAGTACGCGTGGCTCTCGTGGCTCAACGTGCTGCGCTACACGTCCACGCGCATCATCGCGGCCACCCTCACCGCGCTCGTCCTGTCGCTGGTCCTCTACCCCTGGTTCATCCGCACGCTCCAGCGGATCCAGCTCGGGCAGGTGGTGCGCGACGACGGCCCGGAGTCGCACCTGTCCAAGCGAGGCACGCCCACCATGGGCGGCAGCCTGATCCTGTTCACGCTCATCATCCCCACGCTCCTGTGGGCCGACATGCGCAACCCCTACATCCTGCTGGTCAGCCTCACCACGGCCGGCTTCGGGGTGATCGGGTTCCTCGACGACTTCCTCAAGATCCGACGCAAGAGCTCGGGCGGCCTGCCGGGCAAGCTCAAGTTCCTGGGCCAGGTGGTGATCTCGGCCGCGGTCTCCTACTGGCTGTTCGAGCAATCGGCGGTGGTCCCCGAGGACATCCGCTATCGGGTGCAGGTCCCCTTGCTCGACTTCTACAGCGACAGCTACCGCCTGAGCCTCTCCCCGGTGATCTACGTGGTGTTCGCGGTGTTCGTGATCACCGGGTTCTCCAATGCGGTCAACCTGACCGACGGCCTCGACGGGCTGGCCATTGGACCGGTGATCATCTCGGCCGCCACCTTCCTCGTGCTGACCTATGCAGCCGGTACCCTCATTGCGGGCTTCGACATCGCGACCTACCTCCGCATCCCCCACCTGCCCATGGTCGGGGAGCTGGCGATCTACTGCGGGGCCATGATCGGGGCCGGGATCGGCTTCCTCTGGTACAACACCTACCCCGCCAGTGTGTTCATGGGCGACGTGGGCTCCCTTCCCCTGGGCGCCGGCCTGGGGTTCCTGGCGGTGGCGTCCAAGAACGAGTTCACCCTGGTGATCGTGGGCGGTATCTTCGTGCTCGAGACGGTCAGCGTGATCGTGCAGGTGGTCTCGTTCAAGCTCACGGGCAAGCGAGTGTTCAAGATGGCTCCCATCCATCACCACTTCGAGCTCAAGGGCTGGGCCGAGCCCAAGGTGATCGTCCGCTTCTGGATCATCAGCTTCATGCTGGCGCTGGTGGCAGTGGCTACCCTCAAGCTGCGATGAGCACGACGAGCGACCATCCCACGCCCGGACCGCAGGCACGGGCTCCCTGGAACCACGCCCTCGTGATCGGGCTGGGCCGTAGCGGCCTGGCGGCCGTGGACCTGCTCGTCGGACTGGGCGTCCGGGTTCGTGGTTACGACGCGCGCGAGTCCATCGAGGGGCTGCCGGTCGACCTATCGACCTTCCTCGGCATGCCGCAGCCGCCCGATGCCGCGTTCGAGGGCATCGATCTGCTGGTCCTCAGCCCGGGGGTGCCACCGCAAGAGATCCGCCGTCGGGCCGAGCGCCTGGCGCCCTCGGCGGCAATCCATGGCGAGCTGAGCCTGGCGATGCACCTGGTGTGCTTTGGGGGGCAGCCGCAGTGGCCGGCCGTGCCCACGGTGCTGGTGACCGGGACCAATGGCAAGAGCACCGTCACCGCGCTCACGGGGGCGCTGCTCCAGGCCGATGGCCGGCATCCGTTCGTGGGGGGCAACCTCGGCGTGCCGCTGTGCGAGCGCCTGCTCGAGACCCTGCGGGGGGCCCAGTGGATCGACTCGTTGGTGCTCGAGTGCTCGAGCTACCAGCTCGAGACCCTGCCCCCGGTGCCCACCGACGTGGCGATGATCATCAACGTCACGCCCGACCACCTCGACCGCTACGCCTCGATGGAGGAGTACGCCCGCACCAAGGCGCGCATCTTCGGGGGGCTGGGGGCCACGGGACTCGCGTTGCTCGACGCCGACGACGAGTGGACCGATCGCCTGGCCCCTCCCGAGGGCTCGGGCCAGCCATCCGAGATCCCCACCGGCGCCTGGGTGGCGCGGGTGGGCGACCCCAAGACGGCCGTGGTCGAGGACGATGGCGCGGCCCAGCAGCTGGTGCTCTACCAGGCCGAGAAGTATCCGCGGTCGAGCCTGCGGATCGCCGGGGGACACAACGCTCGCAATGCGCTGTTCGCCCTGCTGGCCGCGCGGCACCTGGGGGTGTCGGCCGAGGCGTGCCAGCGGGGGCTCGAGCGATTCGAGGGACTGCCGCATCGGATGGTGCGGGTTCGCGAGCTCGATGGCGTGGTCTACTACGACGATTCCAAGGCCACCAACGTCACCAGCGCGCTGGCGGGGCTGCGAGGGCTCGAGCGGCCGTTCGTGCTGATCGCGGGCGGGCTCTCGAAGGGGGACGACCTCACGCCGCTGCGCGAGGTGTTGGCCCGGCAGGGGCGAGGGCTGGTGGCCGTGGGCAAGGCGGCCGAAGAGTTCGCGGCGATGGCCGAGGGCGTGGTGCCGGTGGTGCGCGCGGGCCTGATGGACGATGCCGTGCCCAAGGCGCGCGCGCTGGCCAAGCACGGCGAGGCGGTGGTGCTGGCACCCGCGTGCGCGAGCTTCGATCAGTACAAGAGCTATGCGCAGCGCGGGGAGATGTTCACCGCAGCGGTGCTGGGGCTCGAGTGAATGATCAGGTCCGAACGACGCGCCGCGGACGGCAACGCCTTCAGCCCCGCCACCCCGTTGCCCGTGCCGTTGTCACCGAGCAAGAGCTGCAGCGGCCCGAGCCTCAGCTCGAGTTGCTGAAGCACTTGTATCGGCACGGTAGCCGATCGACGTGGCGGGTTCACGGCGGTAGTCGCTCCAGATCCTCGGGTGCATCCAAATTATCGAGCACGGCCGGGTCATCCACCTCGATCTGCTTTCGCCGCGCTGCGACATCGTGCTGAGCCAGCAAGGTTCGGGGCGTCTGTGGTGGTCGCAGCCGTACTAGCATCGGCACCACGTCGGCCGGGTACACGATCGGGTGCCCCCGCCGCTCCCCCAGCCGTGGCTGCCAGATCGCGTCGGGCTCCGCTGCCACCGCCTTGGCCAACGCCCGCAGGGTCTGCTCTCGCAGGTGCGGCCTGTCGACGGTGAGCACCAACACCGGCGTCTTCACCCCCGCCTCGTCGAGCGCCCGCAGCCCCGTCTGCAGGCTCCCGAGCGGCCCATCCGCCCAGCGGTCGTTCCGGACCACCACCGCCCCCTCGCCGAGCTCACCCCGCGGCAGCACCACCGCCCCCTCCACCACCACCACCAGCCCCGCCCCCGCCGCCCGGGCCTGCTGGCACACGTGCCAAACGAAGGGCCGGCCCCGCCACCGAAGCAGCGCCTTGGGCCGGCCCATGCGGGTCGAGGCCCCGGCGGCGAGCACCACCGCGGCCAGACCGCTCACTTCATCACCCTGCCTTCTTGGCGGGAGCCTTCTTCTCGGATCGCTTGGACTCGTCCTTCTTGGGCGCCGCCTCGGCGATCGCGGTCTCGGGATCGTCGACGAATTCGTTGATCTCGCCCAGCGCCTTGACGGTGGCAGCCGGGGCGAACAGCGTGGCCTGCGGTACCACCAGGCCCACCGAGGCCTGCTCGGCCTCCACCTTCACCCCGAAGCCGGGCTCGCCGATCGACGAGAGCTTGGACAGGCGACCCATGTTGGTGCCGACCTGCTTCTGCACCGTCTTGTCGTCGGAGTCGTCGCGCACGAGGATCAGCCGGAAGCGGAAGTACTCGAGCGGGTCGCCGGCGATGCAGATCTGGCAGCCGCCCATGGACTTGCGCAGGCTCTCGAGGCCCGCGTGCTGGGCCAGGCTGCTCTTGCGAGGCTTGCCCAGGTTCTTGGCCACGTCGGTCACCAGGCCGCGTGCCCCGGCCCCGATCGCCATGATCGCGGTGCCCTGGTGCACGTAGGAGACGGCCTCGAGCGAGCCCTTGCTCAGGAACATCCGGGCCTTCTTCACGTCGCCCTGGAAGTCCTTGGGGATCTTGATCGTGAGGTGATCGGCCGCGCCGCCGGGCATCTTGAGACCGTCGAGCTCGAGCTTGGCCGAGAACGCGCCGTCCTTGTTCTTGCCCGCCATCGTGGCCTGGGCATCCACGCCCTCGCTGAGCACCTGATGCACGCCCTGCAGGGCGGCCTTGGTCTTGGCGTCGTCCTTGACGTCGGCTGCCATCACGAACGTGGCCTGACCCTTCTTGTCGAGGTAGAGCGCGAACGTCACGTCGCTGGCGACCTGGTCGAGCAACCCATGGGCGCTCTTCATCGCCTTCTCGACCATCGGCTTGACGGGATCGGGCACCTGACCCATGGGCACGCTGTCGACCAGCTTGTGCAGCAACGCGGGGTCGCCCCACGACAGCGTGGTCACGAACACCGGGTCGGCCGGCAGGCGCGACTCGAGGGCGGTGGCGGCGGCCCGTGGCTGACCGATGGGCCCCAGGCCCAGCTTGTGGAACGGCGCCTGGGCGTCCACCGCAGCCGTGAAGTCGCGGGTGGTGCCCAGATCGAGCGACATCCCCACCGACTCCAGCTCGCGCAGGATCTCGTCGAGGTCCCGCGCCAGCTTGCCACCCAGGGGCAGCTCCTCGAGCACGGCGGAGGGATCGATGTCGTCGGTCGGGATGTTGGTGGCGCGAACCCGCATGCGGGCGCCGGGCTTGGTCTGACCGCGCAGCTTGCCGGCCGTGTCGATGTCGGCCGTCGACATGCCCAGCAGGAGCTCCTTGCCCTGCTCGCGCATCAGCAGCCGGGTGGAATCGACCGCCAGCTCCCACATGCCCTCGCCCAGCGGCGCGGGGCGCTGGCTCTGGGGCATGTTCTCGATGAGCTTGCGTGCGTCGACCACCGCCACGCTCGCCGCCACGCTCGAGTCCTGGGGCCCACCGCCGCTGACGGGCGTGGACGTGGTGAACGCGTGCAGCCCGTTCAGATCGAGGTTGTTGAAGAACCCGGGGCCAAAGCCCATGCCCAAGAGGCCCGCCTGGATCTCCGCCTTGGGGTCCTGGGCCTCGTCGGGCATGTAGCTCTCGGAGAACTTCTTGAACGCGGCGAGCATGTCGTCGAGGCCCTCGATGCTGCCGGTCACCGTGATGCGCTCGACCGCGGGTGCGGGGCGCTGCGGTGCGGGCGCGTCGTCGACGGCCACCGCGGGCACGGGGGTCAGGGGCGGCTGGGTTTCCTCGTTGTTCTTCTTCTTGCCGCAGCTCGCGAGCGCGAGCGGTACGACCAGCGAAGCCATGAGCAATGCGCTTCGACGCGTGGACATGCGCGGGAGGATACACTCTCGTGACCCGCTGCCCAGCCGAGCACTCGCGGTGGTGTGGGTGCCCCTTCGCGGGGTGTCGCCCGGCGGCGCTGCCGGCCGCCGACATCTCGCGTCACGCGGCAGGGTCGGTGTTTCGGGGCCATGCGGACCGTCCATCGTGAGAAAACCGGCGCCGCGGACCCCACTATGGTTCGGCGAGCGCACGCGCCAGCGCCAGCGGGCTCGCGAGCGCGCGCAGCTCGGCCGGCGAGATGTCCAAGCCGCGGGCAATCTCGAGGAGCAGCGCCTCTTCGGCGGCCGGCACGACGCCGTCGGCGGTGGCGATCGCACAGGCGGCACGCACCACCGTGCGGCGGCCCTCCACATCGAGCTCTCGTCGTGCCTGCTCGATGAGCTCGGGCAGCGGCCTGGCATTGGCCAGGACCTCCGCGACGTCGTCCCGCACCTGCTGTTCGTCGGGCGTGCTGCCGGTCAGCCGCCCCACCGTCCACCGCAAGCGTGCGACCTCGTCCTCGTGGAGCGTGCCGTCGATCATGGCCACCCGGACCATGACGCGTCGCACCAACGAGTCCAACGCAGCGTCGACCACCACCAAGCCAGCATACCCCCTCGGGGGCCACGATGGGGCACGATCAGTGGGTCGAGGACGGCGTCCAGTCGGGTCGGGGCGGAAGCGGCGTGTCGGGCGTCCTTCCCTCCATGCGGTGCGCCACGAAGTCCTGCACCGTCCCGCGCTGGAGGAACGGGTTGTCGCGCAGCTGGGCGTCGATGGTCGAGGTGGGCGTGCTGCCGTAGTCGTGCCCCGGATACATGATGGTGTCGCCCGGGAGCGCGCTGACCAGCGTGCGCAGCGTGCCGAACATGACCCGGGGATCGCCACCGATGAAGTCGCAGCGCCCGCAGCCGTTCACGAACATCGTGTCGCCGGTCACGATCGAGCCGCGCAGCCGGTAGCTGGTCGAGCCGGGCGTGTGCCCCGGCGTGTGCATGAAGGTGACGTCGACGTGCTCGCCCACGCGCACCACGTCACCCGGACGGTTCTGCTGGAGGTTGTTGCAGCGAAACCCCGAGAACTCGACCTCTTCGCGCAGCATGTGCACGGGCACGTCGACGGTCTGCAGCAGGGCCTCGACCTGATCGACGTGATCGAAGTGGCTGTGGGTGCACAGGATCCGCGTGATGCGGACGTCGAGCCGCTCGGCCTCGCGCAGGATCGTGGCCGCATCCCAGGCCGGATCGACCACCGCACAGGTGCGCGAGGCCTTGTCCCCGATGAAGGTGATGAAGTTGTCCCACGGCCCCAGCGCCAGCTGGTGCACGAACGGGCCCTCGTTGGTCGCCCCGTCGTTCATCGGTCGTCCTCCGTGGTCGCCCTCGGCTCTCGGCGTCGCACGGCCCCGCCGATGACCAGGCCCAGCAGCCATGCCCACGCCGTTCCCGGATCACCGCCGTGGCGACAGCCGCAGCCGCCCGCGCCGGGGCCCTCGGTCTGTCCAGCGCCGGTTCCCGTGCCCGAGCCGCCGTCGTCGCCCGGGCCATCGTCGCCGGGGGTGCCGCTCTCGTCGAGCCCTTCGGGGCCGCTCCCGGCCCGGCACTCTCCGGCCTGGCACGTCAGTCCCTCGGGGCACGGCGAGTCCTCGTCGACCTCGCCGTCGCAGTCGTCGTCGAAGAAGTTGCACTCCTCGTCCCTGGGCTCTCCGGGGGTGCAGCCCTCGGGCTCGCAATTGATCGACTCGCGGCGGCACCAGCCCTCGCCGCACTGGGGGCGCACGCGCTCGTCCACGTCGGCATCGCAGTCGTCGTCGAATCCGTTGCAGACCTCCTCGGCGCCGGGGTTGATGGTGGGATCCTCGGGGCGGCAATCGCCGGGCTGCCCGGCCCAGCCAGGGGTGCCCACGCAGCCCATCATCATCTCGCCGCTCTCGTACTCGAGCTGGCCGTAGTAGCCGTCGCCGTCGCCGTCGGGGTAGAGATCCACCGGGATCGCATCCTCGTCGATCTCGTTGTCGCAATCGTCGTCGATCTGATTGCAGTACTCGGGCGCGCCCGGGTAGGTGTCGGCCCGGTTGTCGTCGCAGTCGTCGGGCAGCGGCGCGTAGCCATCGGGGGGCGCTCCGGCGCAGTGCACCCGCGGCAGGTTGGTGCGGCCGTAGCCGTCGCCGTCGAAGTCGCGATAGTAGGTCTGCGCCTCGCAGCCGTAGACGAAGTCGAACGCGCCCTCGTCGGTGAGGTCGCCCGAGGAGCCGTTGTTGCCGTTGGCCGCCACCGCCCACAGCTCGAAGCGCACCGCGCCCGGGGCCGCCGGGGCGGTCCAGTCGAACGAGAACTGCGCCTGACCGCCGGCCATCGCCCGGGGCTGCGTGTGGGTGAGCCCGGCCACCACCTCGGCCAGGCCCGAGCCGAGGCTTGCGTAGTCGCCCTCGTTGGACTGCAGGAACAGCCCCGCCTCGGCCGCGCCGGGCGACGAGATCGTCACCGTCACCTGCACCGTCTGGCCCGGGGACACGACTGCGGGATTGGTGGTGATGTCCATGCCCACGGTGCCCCCGCCATGACAACCACACCCGCTGCCGTTGACCCCACCCGAGTGGGCCCACGCCGAGCGGGGCATGCTTGCCGCGGCGAGGGAGCCGAGGCCGAGCGCGAGACCAAGCGCGAGATCGAGCGGGGAAGGACGACGCACGGGAGACCGGCCGGGAGTCTACATGGAGGGGCCCCTGCGGGGCTACCCGACGGGCGGCATGTTGCAGCCGTAGACGATGTCGATCCCCACCACCGATCCATCCTGGATCGCCTGGCACGCGGCCCCGTGGAAGATGATCGTGTTGGTGGTGGAGTCGTAGGTCCAGCCGTTGGCCGGGTCGTTGGGCACGCCGGCGGGATCGTCGTCGAAGAACACGTAGATCTCGTTGGCGTTGGGCGGGACCTCGGTGAGCTGGAAGGTGCACGAGGTCACCGACGAGGCGATGGCGGCCATGGCCATCTGCAGGTCCGCGGGCTGATCGGCGAAGTAGGGCTGCCCGGTGCCCCCCGCCATGGCGATCTGCTCGAGCTGCGAGAGGCTGGCCCCGCCCATGCCCACCGCGAACGTCTGCACGGGCACGGCCTGGTTCAGCAGGTTGGCGGCCCCGGCCGGCCCATTGACGCTGCCGGTGCACTCGCTGCTCTCGCCGCCATCGGTCAGCAAGAGCACCGCGTTGGTGCGCGTGGGATCCTGCAGGCTGGGCTCGCCCACCAGCGCGTCGAGCGACACGCCCGTGCTGGTCTCGGGGTTGCCGCTGTCGCACAGGTACCTGATCGTGCCGTCGGGGTTCATCGCCTGACCGTTGAGGCTGCCCTGTCCCGCCGTGTTGTCGAGGAAGCTCTGGATGAGGGGAGCGTTGACGGGGAGGATCGGCACCACGATGTCCCCGGGTGAGCACCCGCCGGGCAGGCACGACGAGTAGGTCGCCAGCCCGAAGTCGATGGCGTCGTTGAACTGGGTGGTCACCCCGAAGATGGCCTCGCGCGCCACCTCCCAGCGGTTCATGCCGGTGCCGGGCACGTCGCCGTCCATGCTGCCGCTGCGGTCGAGCAGGATGAGCAGGTTGGGCGGGACCTCGTCGAACGAGAACACGAAGCCCCCGCAGCCGCCCCCGATCGTGCACATGCCCTCCTCGCAGGTGAAGCCCTCGTCGCAGTCGTTGTCGAGCACGCAGTCGATGGGGCCGAGGCACTGCTTGGACATCGCACCGCAGTGCTGCCCAGCCGGGCAGTCGTCGTCGGTCTCACACGGCCCACCCCCGCCGGTGCCATCGGCCGTGCCGTCGACCGAGGCGGCCGAGGTCTCGGTGGGATCGCCGTCGGTGGCGGTGGCGGTGATCGTGATCCCGGTCAAGCTCGTCGGCCCCGAGTCATCGGCTCGCCCTCCGTCGCCGCCACACCCCAACAGCACCGACACCAACCCCGCACCGAGCACCAACCCCGTGCTCGGCATCGACCCGCGCCCGTCCGCGTTCCCATCCATGGCGTCGAGCATAGTCCAGTCCTGGCCCGAACCGGAGCCACCTTCGAGATCGACCAGACCATCCCGGCCAGGGGTGGGATTGGGGCACGATTCGAGCGCGATCGCGCCACCCATCGTCTTCACCGCGCTGTAACATCCCCCCAGCCCGTGGGCGCCTCGCCCCGATCGGAGCCTCATGAAGAAAGTCGTCCGCAACGAGGCCTACCAGGCATTCCTCGACGCTGCGCAGACGCTCGACCTGGGCACCCGCATCAAGGACGTTCGCGACCAGCCCCTGCGACCGGGAGGCCGGGTGATCGCCACCCTCTTCGAGCGCGTCAACGGCGGACGACCGCACCCACGGATCCGCTTTGCCTTTGCCGAGGTCGAGGATCCAGGGCCGTCGATCGCGTCGTTCGAGCCCGCCTCGCCACCGACCAGCGCCGCCGGGCTGCGCGAGGCGATCGCCAGCGCCCTCACCCTCCACGCCGACGTGCTCGCCACCCGCGATCTGGACCCGAAGAGCGCCCCGCCGGACAGCCCCTGCTACTGGCGCAACCGGATCCGCGTGCTTCGAACCGCCGCGCTGTTCACCCAGGTGCGCAGCCGCGTGGAGGCCTGGCTCGGGAGCGGCACCCTCCCGGCCTCCGAGCGTGCAGGCTGCTACCGCGCCGTGACCGAGCTCGAGGAGGAGGCCTACGCGGGCACGGTGGAGTTCGACGACGCCGACACCGGCACGTATCACAGCTTCGGACACGACGCTCCGTTCGTGCACTACCTCGAGCAGCTGCTGTCCTCGCTGCCCGCGGAGGGCAGCGAGGACATGGCGCTGCTGCACTCGGCCAACCGCGAGTCGGTCCGTCGCCAGCACCAGCAGACGCGGGCCCACCTCGACTGGCTCATGCGCAAGAAGTACGCCTACCACGGCATCGAGGAGACCGACATCGAGCGCTCGCTCGGTGGCTTCCTGATCGACGCCGAGAGCCGGCGGATCGTCTCCGAGGTCCCCGATTCCGACCCTCTCGCCCCGCACTACGAGCTGCTGCGCATCGCTCCGACCGCAAACCACTCCCATGCGGGCGCGTGGGTGTACCGCGACGCCGCGGGAGGGCTGCGGCTCCAGGACCACCAGCCGCTCGAGGTCGAGCCGGAGCTGCTACGCAGCGCTCCGCGCGAGCCCGAGCAGCTCACGTTCCGCCGCGCCCCCGACGACCCGCACCTGCGCAAGGGCATCCGCTTCGACTGGGACGAAGGGGGATTCGTCCAGCAGGGCGCGATCGACTGGGTGTCGTGGGCCGGTCACTGCGACGTCAAGGCGGTGCTGGAGCTGCTCGGGCTGACCTTGACCGGCGACCCCCCGCCTCGCGTGGAGGAGTACCGCGCGGACACGGGCCGCACCACGATCTACGATCGCGAGCTGCTGCTCGAGATGCTGGCCAGCGTGCTCGAGCTGGGCTCGAGCTACAGCCGTCTGGATGGCACCGGCCAGCGACGGCGGGGGTTCCGTCGCTTTGGTGGCTCGCGCAACGACAGTCGCCCCGATCGTCTGCAGTTCACCGGCCCCGGCCGCGGCAAGGGCTTTCGCTGGCCCATGGGAAGCCGTCGCGAGCTGATGCACGTGACCGCCATCGAGCTTCCCGACGGCCAGCGACCCGACATGGGCACCGCGTTCTTTCGGCACCTGCCCGAGCTCGAGACGGTGTCGTTCGCCAAGAATCCGCGCTACGTGACCACCGTGGAGGGCGACTACAACGTCATCGACGTCTCGGGCGCCCGCATCGAGGCCAAGATCAAGGTCGACGCCTTCGATCCCCACACCGGCTATCCCGTACAGCGCGACCAGACCACCGTGATCGACCTGCGACCGGGCGCGGATCCGGGACCGGAGGGGCGGTACTTCCTGGGCACGCACATGGACGATGCCGCGTCTCGCAAGCTGCTGCGCGTGTACTACGATCCGGCCGGCAATCGCATCGTGGCCGAGATGGATCGCTACACGCAGCGAGGCGACACGTGGGTCGCCTCGCGCGTGCCGAGCGAGGACATCGAGGTCCCGCTGCAGTCTCCGCTGCGCTGCACCCTCAGCCGCGAGATGAAGCGCGACGATCCCTCGCAGTTCACCGCGCTGCTGCACCTGGCCCTGCGTCAGGCTCACAACATCTGCGCCGACACCGACCAGGCCTCGGCCGTGTGGAACGGCGTGGTCACCCGCCTCCGCGTGACCAAGACCGGCGCCAATCCCGAGGCTCGCACCGAGCGCTGGCAGGTGGACGTCAAGGCGCGCTTCGGTGAGGCCACGCTCGACTACCTGGTGCGACGAGACGAGCGGGGCCAGCCACAGGCCTACTGCCCGGCGACGTCGGACCACCACTGGGGTCGCTGGCCCGACTTCCTGTGGCACGACGTGCCCGACGTGGGCAGCAAGGGCGTGGAGAACGGCGACTGGGTGGTCAACGACACCATGGTCGACCGCGAGCTGGTGACCATTCGCGTGGACGAGTCGGTCCCCAGCGGCTTCTACGTGTTCGACGACCACATCAAGAACGTGTTCGAGCTGCTGTTCTGCGGCCTGGCTGGATACACCCACACCGTGGTGCACAACGACAAGCGCCATGGATTCCGCTCGGTCGAGGCCTGGAACGCAGCCACGCGCGCCCTGGACCGGCTCCGCGCGGCCGTGAGCTTCGTGGACGGTCCGTCGCCGGCCTCCTCCGACGAGTAGGGATCCAGCGGGTCCTTCCCACGTCCATGTCCGATCGCTGCGCGGTCGGTGAGGTCTACCGAGAGTCGAACTTGGGGTGGCCAACCGGCGGACCGGGGTGGCCAACCGGTGGGCCATTGACCCGCCCGTGTTCGACGGATCGATGCGGGATCATTCGATCGCATGGTTGGCCCGCGTGTTGCTTCTGTCATGGCCTCATGTCCACCGCGATCACCGTTCTCGATCCCTTCGACGCATTCGTCACCCACGACCCGAGCATGCAGCAGGCCTTGGCTCGCATGCGTTCATGGTCCTCGAGCCCTCTGGGCGTGCTCCTCATGGGAGAATCCGGAGTTGGCAAGTCCTTGCTGGCCCGTCTGCTCCATCTTGCCTCGTGCTCGGCCCACGCGATCTTCCTCCCGTGTACCGCGGCCGAGCCCTCACCCCCGGCCAACCTGTGGGCCACCCTCGTAGAACAGGGAGGAACGCTGGTCCTCGATGATCTAGAGGACTGGTCCCTCGAAGACCAGGTCGCGCTCGAGCGCCGTCTGGCCGAGGCCTCGAATGGCTCGGTCCGGCTCATCGCAACGAGCCACGTCCCGGAGGCCGGCCTACGGCGAGAGGGTCGCCTGCACCCGGCGCTGGCCCAGCGATGGGCCGACCGGGTGCTCGAGGTGGTGCCGCTGCGGGACCGTCCCGACGATCTGCTGCCCCTGGTCGAGGTCATGCTCCACCGGGCCCGCCGATCGGCCGTGGACCTGGACGCCGAGGCCTTGCAAGCGCTGGCCAGCCACCCGTGGCCCGACAACGTTCGCGAGCTTCGCAAGGTGCTCGATGGCGCGCTGGTCCACGCCACGAGCGATCGCATCGAGCGGTGCCACCTGGCCCTCGATCCGCTGGCTCCGCCGTCGCTCGAGGCGCTGGCCGGGCGTCCGTTCTCCGCCATGCGGCGCGAGGTCGATGGATGGTATCTGCGCCAGCTCCTCCACCAGACCGGTGACAACCTCAGCGAGGCCGCCCGCCGGGCCGGCTGCTCGCGCAAGGTGCTGCGCGAGCGCCTGCGACGGCATGGCCTCTATCGCCAGGGCCACGGCATGGTGATCCCCGTCTCGCTCCAGGCCGCCTCGGCCAGGACCTCACCGACCTCCGAGTCAGTCGCTCGCCCATTCGACCATGCGATCGATCGCCTTGGTCACTTTGGCACAATGGCGGCGGAGGAACGCGTCGTCGAGTGGGGCGTCCTTGCCCAGCGCCGCAACGGCGTGCAGCGCCGCCTCCCCGTCGAAGTCCACGTAGGCCAGGCGCGCCGTCAGCTCGCGTACGTCGCGACCAAAGCAGCTTCCGGGCAGGATCGCCACGCCGGTGTCCTCGAGCAGCCGCTCGCACAGCCCCACGCTGTCGTCGATGCCCCGGGCGGCAAGCGCCGACGCGCGCGTGCTGAAGTCGGGAAACAGGTAGAAGCCTCCCGACGGCTTGCAGCAGCGTAGGCCGCCTTCCGTCAGTCGACGGTGGCACCAGCGACCCAGCGCCCCCAGCACGCGTCGCGAGCGTTGGAGGTACTCCTCGATCTCCTCCCCGCCGCGGAACGCCGTGACCGCCGCGTGCTGGATGGGCGCGCTGGTCGACGTGAAGGTCTCGCTGGCCGCTGCGGCCATCGCGTCGAGCAACCACCGCATGGTCGGCGGGAACAAGAACGTCCCCAGCCGCCAGCCCCCGGCTCCGCACCACTTGGAGAGTCCTGCGCTTATGATCGTGCCCTCGGGATAGAAGCGAGCGATCGACACGTGCTGTCCCTTGTGGTGCACCTCCCCGTAGATCTCGTCGGACAGCATCACCACGCGGTGCTGCGCTGCCACCCGGGCCAGGGCGCGCAGCTCGTCCACGCGAAAGGTCGCCCCGGTTGGATTGGAGGGATAGTTGAGGATCAAGATCCGTGGGCGCCCCGGATCCTCCTCGCACAGGGCGGCGAGCTGCTCGGGGCTCAGGCGCCAGTCGTCCTCTTGCCGCGTGGAGACCAGGCGCACCTGCCGGCCGATGATGCGGGCCTGCGGGGCATACGAGACCCATGCCGGCGTGGGAATGACGAGGTCTCCGTAGAACACCAGCTGCAACAGGAACATCAGCTCCTTGCTCCCGGGTCCGATGAGCACGTCCTCTCCGGTGCGCACCAGGCCGTTGGATCGGGAGTGGTAGTCGGCCACGGCGTCGCGCAGCGCGGCGAGGCCCTTGACCGGCAGGTAGTCCTTCTCGTGGGCGTTGCGGCGTAGCGCCTCGACCACCGGCTCCGGTACCGGGAACGGCGACTGTCCGAGCCCGAGCTTGAGCACCTCGCGCCCCTGGGCGATGAGCGAGTTGCTGCGCTCGTTGATCGCCACCGTCGCCGATGCCTGCATCCCGCGGACGTTGAGGTTCAGGTTGATCTGGGGCGTGGTCCGAGCCATGCGCCCCAATCATAGACCATCGTCCGGCGTATGCGCGTATCGCGCAATTGCCGTCTCGGCGGCTACGGAGGCACGTCGAGAGGCGATCGCGGCGATTCAGCCGCGTGGGCCGCGGCGTCGTACGCCCATCAAGAGCAGCCCGCCGAGCCAGGACCAGCCAGCGTGCTCCGATGGCCCACCGCTGCTGCACGCACAACCGCCCCCGGATGTGCCGCTTCGTGCGGTCTCGAGGGGCTTGGTCTGGTCGAGCGGCGTACCGACCAGGCCTTCGCCTTCGTCGCGGGCGCTGGGGGTCGCGTGACCGCTGTTGCCCATGGCCCCTCGCGCCGAGTCGCTGGCCGAGCGAGGCGGAGCGTCGCGCAGGTGAGCCACACCGAGCTCCTCGAGCAACGGACCCGCGTCGGTCACCTCGTCGAGCACCCACAGCAGGTAGCGAACGTCGACGATGATGTTGCGCGAGCGTGCCTGGTTCCAGCCCACGTCGCCCGCGATGTTCTCCCACACGCGATCGAAGTTCAGACCGATGAAGCGACCCTGGCCATCGATCACCGGGCTGCCCGAGTTGCCCCCGGTGGTGTCGCCGTTGGCGAGGAACGCCACGGGTACGTCGCCCAGCGCGGGGTCGGACCAGTAGCTCTGCGCGGCCGAGGGAGCCGCGTTGCGCACCGCCTCGGCCAGGTCGAACGGCTCCTGCCCCGTGTGCTTGGCTACCTGACCCGCCAGCACCGTCTGTGGGGTCGCGAGCATGCCGTCGCGCGGCGTGTAGCCCTGCACGGTGGCGTGAGAGAAGCGCAGCGTGCCGTTGGCATCGGGGTATACGGGCCCGCCGCGTACCGCCTCGAGCATCTCGAAGTAGCGCGGGCCCAGCACCAGCAGCTCGCCGCTGTCGCGATCCGACCGCTCCTCGTGCTGCTCGATCGCCTCGACCAGCTCGTGCGCCAGCACCAGCAGGGGGTCGCGGCTGGCGGCGAGCGCCTCGGCATCGGCGGCATCGAAGGCCGCCTTGGCGAACGCCTCTTCGGTCACCTTGGTCGCCCGCAGCACCCGCGGGACGTCGGCCACTCCGAAGCCGGTGAAGCGCAGCTCGGGAGGGAGGGCCTCGATGCGGCGAAACAGCGCGACCATCAGCGCCTCGTCCACGCCCGCGTCGTAGTCGTGCAGGCGTCCGTTCTGGCGCGACCACAGCCGCTCGGCGCCGCGCTCCTGGTAGGGACCGCGGCGCTCGAGATCGGGCTTGGCCTGCTCCCTGGCGCGCCGCACCAGGTCGATCGCCACCGCCAGCGCATTGGCCCCGCCGCCGAGGTTCTCGATCAGGAAGTCGCGCTCGAATCCCGCGTGGCGCCGCTCGCTGAGCGCGTTCAGGCCCTCGAGCACCCCCGCATGCCGGGCCTGGACGTCGGGCGGCTGCCCGGCCAGCCAGACCGCCATCGCCTCGTCCTCGGCCTGGCGCCGGGCCAGCAGGCCATTGCGGTGGATCCCCTCGATCATGCCGCGCGAGTTCTTGTGGCGGTTTTGCAGGCCACGCAGCTTGGCCGCCACCTTGATGCGCACGGCGGGATCGGCCTGGCCCAGGCGCTCGAGCAGCTCGATCCACTCGCCGTAGAGCGACACGCGAGCGGGCAGGAATTGCTCGAGCTTGCGCCGAAGCTCCACCGCCGGCAGGTAGCGCTCGGTCTTGCCCGGATAGCCCAGGATCGCCACGAAGTCGCCCGGGCCCACGCCCTCGGTGCCGAGCTCGAAGTGACGCTCGGGCACGTAGGGCACGTTGTCCTCGGCGTACGCGGCCGGCTTGCCATCGGGGCCCACGTAGGCGCGCAGCATGGAGAAGTCGCCGGTGTGGCGCGGCCACATCCAGTTGTCGACCTCGCCCCCGTAGTTGCCGATCGACGACGGCGGCGCGTAGACCAGGCGCACGTCGAGCAGCTCGAGGTAGCGCAGCAGCTGGACCTCGTGACCGTTGTAGAACTCGGCCACCTGGCAGTGGTGGCCGGGGTGCTCCTGCTCGCATGTGGCCACCATCGTGGAGCCGGCCTGCTCGAACGCGCGAGCGCGGCGGGCCGGATCGGGCTCGGCCTCGGCGACCTTCCGCATCGACTCCGTCACGTCGTCGATCGACACGAGCACCTTGACCGTGCTGCCGCGCGCGGGCAGCTCGTCGGCCAGCGTGGCGGCCACGAAGCCATCGCGCAGGTAGTCGTGCTCGACCGAGCTGTTGGACTGGATGGCCCCGTAGGCGCAGTGGTGATTGGTGGCCAGCAGGCCCTTGTTGGACAGGAACCCCGCCGAGCAGCCCGAGAGGTTCACGACCGCGCGCATCAGCCCGCCATCGCTCGGGTTCCACAGCTCGCTGGGTGACAGGCGCAGGCCCGCCTGCTTCAGCTCGGCCTGCGGCAGCTCGGCGAGCTGCTTGGGCATCCACTGGCCCTCGTCGGCATGCCCGGGCTGGCCGATGCCCACGCCGAGGAGCACGAAGGCACCGAGCCAGGTGCGGCGCCGGCCCGGGCCGCGCACGGGTGCACGGCCGGCGGAGCGAACGCGACGACGGGATGGTCTCGGTGCGGGCATCTCGACGCCGACCCTACACCATTTCGCGCGCGGGTCGGCATGGCCAAGGGCAGTGGATCGAGGCAAGATCGAAGCCGTGAAACCGGGGATCCCCGAGGCTGGTCTGACGACGCAAGGGCAGCTGTCGCCGATCAGCCGGCGCTGGTTGCTGGCGTCGGCTCGGCATGCGCTGACGGAGGCGATGGGCGTGCCCACGACGCCGATCGATCCCCCGCCGGCCGACCCCGGGCTCGACGAGCCCTCGCGCTTGTTCGTGTCGTGGCACCAGGGCGAGCGCCTCGTCGGCTGCATCGGAACCCTCGAGCCGCACCGCTCGCTGCGCGACGGCGTGCGGTACTTCGCGGTGCAAGCCGGGCTGCACGATCCGCGCACGCCGGTGCCTCGGCCCGACGAGCTGCCGCGGCTGCACGCGTCGATCTCGGTGCTCACGCCACCCGAGCCGATGGACGAGCAAGGGCTCGAGGCGATCACCGCCGCGCTCGTGCCCGGCCGCGATGGCCTGGTGCTCCACGACGACGCGCGACGGGCCGTGTTCCTGCCCGTGGTGTGGGAGAGCCTGCCCGAGCCCACGCAATTCGTGGCGGCGCTGTGCCGCAAGGCGGGGATCGACGCGGCCCGGCGCGGGCCGTGGGTTCGTGGCGAGCGCTTCTACGCGATCGAATTCGCCGAGTCCTAGGGACCGCCGGACTCGGGCCCGTGGCCGCTACGGCGCGCGAAACAGCGTGGTGCGATAGAACCGCAGCTCTTCGATCGACTCGCGGATGTCGTCGAGCGCTCGGTGGGTCTCGCGCTTTGGCGGCGGCTTGAGGTCGGGATACCAGCGGCGCGACAGCTCCTTGAGCGACGACACATCGACCATCCGGTAGTGCAGGAACGCATCGAGCCGGGGCATGTAGCGCGCGATGAAGCGTCGATCCTGGTGGATCGAGTTGCCGCACAGCGGTGAGGCCCCCGCCTGCGTCCAACGGGCCAGGAGCTCGAGGGTCTGACGCTCGGCCTCGGCCTCGTCGATGGTCGACGCGCGCACCTGCTCGGTCAGCCCGCTGTCGCCGTGATGACGCGTGCACCACTCGTCCATGGCATCGAGCACGGCGTCGGGCTGGTGCACCACCAGGTCGGGACCCTCGACCAAGACCTCGAGGTCGGCGTTGGTGATGATGGTCGCGATCTCGAGGATGCGGCAGGCGTCGGGGTCGAGGCCCGACATCTCCATGTCGATCCACACCAGCGGGGCCGGTTCCTGGCTCGGCGCTGCGGTCTGCTCGGTCACCGGGGAACCTTACACGATTCAGCGCACGCCCAGCAGATCGGCCAGCGCCCCCCGAACCCACGCGGGGTGATCGTAGTCGGCCGCATCGCTGTCGACCCGGGGAGCCACGATCCGGGCCACCACGTGCTCGATGGGATCGTGGGCCTCGGCGGGACGCTCCACCAGGTGCAGGCGCACGCGCTCGGGACAGCCGTCGCAGCGGGGCACCTTCCCGGTCTGGCCTGCGTAGGCCGAGGTCACGTCGTGGTGCGTCACCTCGATCACGTCGTCGACCTCGACCGCATAGCCCTCCTGATCGTACTCCCCGGCCCGCACCATCTTGAAGGCCAGGCCGTAGAGCAGGTGGGTGGCGGCCTCGAGCGCCTCGACCTCGCGCGGCAGTCCATCGAGCTCGAGATCGACGCTGCCGAAGCGACGCATGCCCCGGGTGGTGAGCCGCACGGAGCCCTCGCCGTTGCGCTCGTCGGGGAACGGCACCACCACGACCTGGTCGGCCACGTTGCCCACGGTCGACTGCAGGCGACGAGCCGTGAACGCCTCCACGCCCATGGTCTCGCCGGTGTCGGGATCGTGGACCAGCGCCTTGCGATCGATGGCGACGATGCGCACCAGGGTCTGGAGCAGCCGCAGCCCGCGGATCCCGTAGCGGTTGCGGTAGTGGGCCCGCAACACCAGGGCGTGGCGACGGGCGGGCAGGCTCGTGCGCTCCGCATCGGTGAGGGCCCGCGTCGAGATCGGATCGCGCAGCACCTCGAGCGGTATGAGCGGCTCCTCGCCCGCGGGCGCCACTGGCAGCAGGTCCAGGTGCAGGCCGAGCAGATCGCGGTGGCGGATCTCGTCGCGCTCGCTGGGATCGAGCGAGGGATCGCCCTGAGGTGGGCGTGGCTCGGTGGCGACCATCTCGAGCAACAGCTTGGCCTCGGGCTCGTCATCGGCCCCGGCCAGGGCCTTGCGCACCAGCTCGGCCAGCGCCTCGCGGTCGAGCGCGTGGCCCGAGCCCTCGGTCAGCAGCAGCAGATAGGCCTGGCTGGTGCGATCGGCGAACACCACGTGGTGCGCCGACTCGTTGCGCTCGGCATCATCGTCGTCGTCGGCCGTCGGCGGCACCGCAACGGCCCCATCGGCCGCCGGCTCGGTGCCCTGCGCCTTGGGGGTCTGTGCGCTCCCGCCGTCGTCGCGCTTGGCGGGGCAGCCGGCCAGACCCACGACCAATCCCAGCCTGATGAGCGAGCGCGACGGCATCAGGCGGTTCCTCCATGCATGGTGAGCAGCGAGGCGACCAGAGCAGGGTCGACGTTGCCGCCCGAGAGGATCACGCCGATCCGGCGCGGAGGTTCCTGGTCCGATCGCTGGCGCTGGTCCTGGCCCGGCACGAGGCCCGCCAGCGCCACCGCGAGCCCGGCGGCGCCCGAGGGCTCGACCAGCACCTTGCCGTGCACCAACAGCGACACCAACGCGGGACCGAGCTGCTCGTCGCTCACGCGAAACGATCCGGCCAGGTGGGCCTGGGCGATCGCGAAGTTGAGGCGCCCCACCATGGTTGGCTTGAGGCCATCGGCCAGCGTGGGTCCGGGCGGCACCGCCACCCGTCGTCCCGCCTCGAGGCTGCGCGCCATGGCATCGCAGCCGTGCGGCTCCGCGCCGTAGACCTTGGTGCCGGTGGCCGCCGCCGCCAGGCACGCGCCAGCGATCAGGCCTCCGCCCCCCACGGGCACCAGCAGCGCATCGAGGGTGCCGCCGCCGGTGCGCACCGCCACCTCGTCGAGCAGCTCGAGCGTGGCCGTGCCCGCGCCCGCCACGATGTGCGGGTGATCGAACGGCTGGACTACGGCCCCCCCGGTGCGCTCGGCCAGCTCGAGGGCGACCGCCTTGCGCTCGTCGGACGTGGTGCCGGCGAAGATCACCTCACCGCCCAGGGCGGAAACCCCCGCCACCTTGATCGCAGGCGCGTCGGTGGGCATCACGATCGTGGCCCGACAGCCGTAGCTGCGCGCGGCCAGGGCCACCGCCTGCGCGTGGTTGCCCGAGCTGAACGTGATGATGCCGCGGTCGCGCTCGCCTCGAGTCAGGTGCCCCACCGCGTGCATGGCCCCGCGCGCCTTGAAGGCGCCGATCCGCTGGAGGTTCTCGGCCTTGAGCCACAGCTCGACCCCGGCGCGGGCATCGAGCGCCTCGATGCGCAGCACCGGCGTTCGATGCACGCGACCGTCGATGCGGGCTGCGGCCGCCCGCACGTCCTCCACGGAGAGGGAAGGCAGCGGCTCGAGTTCGTCGTCGGGCATCGGGCGCCAAGGCTAGCAGCTCGACGAGCGTCGTCGAAGGGCACGCGCTCCCCGAATCCCGTCGCCCCGTGCTACCGTCGGCCACCATGACTTGGACCTGGCTCCGCTCCTCGCTGGTTGCGTCGACGCTCCTGATTCCCGCCACCGCCTGGGCCGGAGGCATGGGAACCGGCACCGGCACGGGAACCGGCACCGGCACCGGCACCGACACGGGCTCGGGCACCGACACGGGCTCGAGCACCGGCTCCGACTCCGGCTCCGGCAGCAGCTCCACGGGCGAGCCGTGCAGCGAGTGCGAGCCCTCCACGGACGTGGTCCAGATCGTCAGCCCAGCCGATGGCGCCACCGTTGGTGCGACCACCGACGTCCGCGTCACCGCGCCCTACACGTGCTCGTGCGACGGCTGCGTGTGCGGCCCGCGACCGCCGTTCAGCATCAACATCCGCGTCGATGGCATGACGGTGACCAACTGCCAGAGCGGTGACGAAGGCTGCGACACCGAGGACATGATCTTCACGGTGGGGCTGATGCCCGGGACCCACACCCTCGACGCGGCCGCCGACGTCAACGGTCAGGTGCAGTTCTCCGCGCCCATCGAGGTGACCGTACCCGGCAGCGCGGGCGACGACACCACCGGGAGCCCGCCTCCTCCGCCTCCTCCGCCGGCCTCCACCGGCTCTTCGAGCGACGGCTCGGGCAGCACGGGGTCTGGAGCCACCGACGCTGGGGGTGGCGGCTGTGGCTGCCACACCGGACCACGCGAACCGGCGGGCTTGCTCGCGAGCATGCTCGTGCTGCTGGGCCTCGGGACTCGTCGCCGTCGACGCCAGTAAGAGCTCAATCGAGCAAGCGCGCCGCCCAGGTGCACCAGCGCGCCCGCTGCGTGGCCTCGGCCGGATAGCCACGGTAGAGGCCCTGCGCCGCGACCATGCGAGCGGCCACGGGAGCGAACCTCGCGGCGAGTCCCGGCGCGCGCAACAGCCTCCGCGCCTTGCCGAGCAGCTGCGACAGCGGCAACGGAGGCAGCTCCTGTCGCAGCGCCGCGATCGCCGAGGCCTCGTCGAGCAGGCCCCCCTCGATCATCCGCTCGACCTCCGACACCGACAGGCCCTGCGAGAACCGCCGAAACGCGTCGTAGGCGGCAAACAGCCCGCCGTAGCGTCGCTGCCACCGCACGGCATAGCGCTCGGGATCTCCCCCCTCGGCCAGGGTGTCGGCCAACAGCCTCGCCGCGAGCAGGCCCGCGGCGATCCCCGAGCCGTGCGCCGAGAACACCTGACCCGCCGCGTCACCGACGAGCGCCACGGGACCCTCGGCCAGCACGTCGCGCGGCCGCCCGAGCGGCACCGCTCGCGCCCCTCCGAAGCGCCGCGCCCCGATCCACGGGTGCTCGGCCACGAACTCGTCGAGCAGGCGCTGACCCGATGGATGCCCCAGCGCGGGAATGCTGCCGGTCAGGATCCCGACCGAGTCTCCCTCTACCCGCACCGAGACGATCGAGTACCCGCCCGCCACACTGGTGAAGCACAGCGTGTGTCCCTCGCTCGCCTCGTGCTTGGCCAGCCACGCGCGTGCCGCCTTTGGATCCGCGAGCGCGTGGACCTGCTGGGCCGCCGCGCACAGATCGGTCCGCGGCACCGGAGCCTGTCGCAGCAGGCGAGCCCCCGACAGGCCCGAGGCATCGACGATCCACCGCGCGTCGATCGCCTCGTCGGCGAGCCGCAGCCGCGTGCCCTCGATCCCGGTGATCTCCACCTCGCCGCGGAGCCGGGCCCCGGCCGAGCGGGCGAGATCCTGCAGCCGCTCTACCAATCGAGGCATGTCCACCTCGAGCAGCCCGTGCCCCCGAAGGGTGAGCCGCGAAGGGCCCCAGCCCACCACGAGATGGAACACGTGATCGGCCGCGCGAAGCTCCTCGCCCTGGGGCGGCTGCAAGCCCGCCTCGCCAAAGGCCCACGCGGGCACGCCGTTGACCCACCGCGCCCCCGCCTCGTGGAGCGGCCGACGATCCACGCAGATCGTCGACAGCCCCCGCTCGGCACACAGGGCCGCCACCGCCGCCCCGGCCGTACCCGCGCCCACGATCGCCACGTCGACCACGTCGATCATGGGCGCGGTGGTTATCACGCCATGGCCCGCGCCCGAAACCACCGCTGGGCGGCCTGCCCCACGGCCTTGGCGACCTGCTTCCACTCGAGTCCCGCCGCGGCGAGCTCGGCGGCGCTCTCCTTTTGCACGTCTCGTCCGATCCACTGGAGGAACGGGCCAGTATGGCGCATGTCGGCCTGGCCGGCGCACACCTGCTCGAGGCCCTGCTCGAGCCGCGCCGGGGTGACCATCAGCTCCACGAAGCCCTCGATGCTCCGCACGACCTCGGGGTCGATCTGCGCCGGCCGCTTCTGCCGGTTGACCCGATGCTCCTCACCCTTGGCCTTGAACATGAGCGGCACGTAGCGATCGCGATCGGTGGTGCCATCGTCGTCGAACTCGACGCCCTCCACCGGGTAGAGCACCACGCCCTCGCCCAGACCCTCGAGCCCGAAGATCTCGGCCACCCAGGGATCGGTGGCCTCCACGTCGGCCACCAGCGCATCGATCTGCTCGGCCTGCACGCGCAGCCGCTCGGGGTCGGAGAAGTCGAGCTCGGTGGGCTCGCCGTGCCACGGCAGCACGAACACGTCGGGGTGCTCGGGCAAGAGCGCTCGCAGCCGCTCCGGCTCGACGAGCAGCCGCGCCGCCTCCCGCTCGGGATCTCCCAGGGCGGGATAGAGCTGCACCGCGAACACGGCCAGCACGTTGCGCTCGACCTTCGAGATCGCCGTGCGCTTTTGGATCCCGCGCCCGCACCACTCGCCGAAGATCACCGCGCGGCCGAGCCGGGCGTGCAGCCCCGCGCTCCACTCGGCGTTGGCATGCACCCAGGCCGCAAAGCCGTAGTTGTCGTCATCGGGCGTGAGCAGCCGCGTGCGGCTCTGCGCCGCGAAGCCGCCCGGCAACGCGTGGATCGCCGCGTTGGTGCCGTCGACCTTGACCTTGGCGCGGTAGCTCACCCGGGGCAGCGGCGTCCCCATGGCCTCGGCGTTCGACTGCAACCCAAAGCGCACCGCATGGAGCTGCTCGATGCTGGCCCACTTGATCAGCGGCACGCTGGGCGTGCCCTCCGAGGGCCCGTCTCCATCCTGGGCCCCATCCCCAGAGCAGTAGCGATCGCTGAGATCCTGGCCCGCTGGATCCTGCACCCGGCCCAGGGCCATGCCGAACGAGTCCACGCCGCGCAGTCGACTCTTGCGGATCTTGGTGCCGTCCTCGAGCACCGTCCCCACGCGAGCAATGGCGACCACGTCGCCCACGGCGTACTGGTCGTCGAGGTTGGCCACCACCACCAGCCCCGACGATCCGGGCGCCTCGAACTCGTAGATGCGCAGGGAGTCGGCGTTGGGATGGTCTTGTACACGGGTGACGGTCATTGCGAGCACGGACATGATGGTCCTCCGGTTCGAAGGGGGTGGTACGAAATGGCAATCCTCGATCCGCCCGTACCGACGAGCGGGCTTCGAAAGCAGAAGAGCCACCGGGTCTCCCAGGTGGCTCCACGTGCGCTCGAATGGCCGATTGGGCTGCGTTCAAGCGGGTGGAGCCAGGCCTCCCGTGGAAACCTCGTACTCTCCTCGATGACCTTGCTGGCGCGAGACGACCACATGGCGCTCGGCGAAGACCACTGGGGCCTCCGCGAGATCGATGTGAGCGTTGGTGCGCAAGGTCGACATGGTGTCGACTTCGGATAGCAATGGTCGGCGGCGATGTCAAATGCAATCGACGCGGTGATACCGTTGCATGCGGTGGCTGGCGACCCGGAGCTCCTTGCTGCGTGGCGCGAGGGTGACTCGCGTGCCGGACAGGAGCTGTTCGCCCGCTACTTCGAGCCCGTGTCACGGTTCTTCGCCAACAAGGTGAGCACCGACCACGAGGATCTCATTCAGGAGACGTTCGAGGCATGCCTGCGTGGGCGTGATCGACTGCGCAACGACGGTAGCTTTCGCTCCTACCTGTTCAGTGTCGCCTTCAACGTGCTCAAGGTCTACTTTCGCCGCATGCGGGCCACCGAGCACGTGGGGGAGCTGGGCTCGGCATCGATCCACGACATCGCGCCCGGGCCCAGCACCCTGGTGGGGGCGGCCCAACAGGAACAGCTCCTGCTCGACGGGTTGCGCCGGATCCCCATGGACCTTCAGGTCGTGCTCGAGATGAGGTACTGGGAGGACATGAGCTCCACCGAGATCGGTACCGCGCTCGGAATCCCGGCCGCGACGGCCCGATCCCGGCTGGTCCGCGGGCGGGAGCTCCTCGAGCGCGCGATTGCGCAGCTTCCCGCCAATCCCCACACCCGCGACAGCACACTGGCCGAGCTCGAGGACTGGCTCGACCGCATTCGGGCCACACTGCAAGTGGTCCCCGCTTGAGCAGCGTTCGCTCGAAACTCGACGAAATTCACCAGTCCGGCGTCAACACCCGCGCGGCTACACGCACTACTCCTTCGAGCGATGCCTGCGAAGACCTCATGGTCGACCTCCGAAGGTCACCAGGGCCACGGCGACCCGGCTGGAGTCGGGCGCCCCGTGCGAGCCAAGCCGAACGTCGAGGACACCATCATCGCGCGCGAAACGCTGGACGACAGCCGCGAGGACGAGCCCGCCCGGCGTGGGGTCGACATGCGGCTGCAGCGTGACGAGGTGTTCGCTCGACTGTTCGGCTCGCCGGGAGAGCAGCGCATCGGGCGATACCTCGTGCACGGCACGCTCGGCCAGGGCGGCATGGGCAAGGTGCTGCGGGCTCACGACGAGACCCTCGGTCGCGACGTCGCGCTCAAGGTGCTCCACGATGGCCGCGGCGGAAAGCAGGGGCAGCGGCTCCTGCGCGAGGCCCAGGCGCTGGCCCAGCTTGCCCATCCCAACGTCGTTCGTGTCTATGACGTCAGCGAGGTCGACGGGCGCCTGTGCATGGCCATGGAGCTGGTGCGAGGTACGTCGCTCGATCGCTGGCAGCGACGACCGCGCTCCTGGACCGAGGTGCTTCAGGTCTACCTTCAGGCGGGCCGGGGGCTTGTTGCCGCTCATGCCCAGGGCCTGGTGCATCGAGACTTCAAGCCCGCCAATTGCATCCTCGACGAGCAGGGCTTGGTGAAGGTGCTCGACTTCGGCCTCGCGCGGGGTGTGGGTACCGAGCCCGAGTCCACGGTCGCACCGGTGGACGTCGAGCGGGCTCAGGAGGCCGAGGTCACCGCCGAGGAGAGCCTGCGAGCCTCGCGATCGCAGCGCATGCTCAACCTGTCGCTGACCCGAACCGGGACCATGCTCGGGACCCTGGCCTACATGGCCCCGGAGCAGCTCATGGGCAAGGCGGCAGAGCCCAACAGCGATCAGTTCGCGTTCTGCGTGTCCCTGCACGAGGCGCTCTACGGGACGCGACCGTTCGCGGGCTCGACCCCGATGTCGATCCTCTACGCGATCCAGTCCCAGGTGCTGGTGGCTCCCGCCGGTCGCCCGAGCCTGCCGCCCGTACCCAAGTGGCTCTACGAGGTGCTGCGTCGCGGGCTCTCGGTCGCCATCCACCAGCGCTACCCCAGCATGGAGGCGCTGCTCGCCGCGCTCGAGCGCGGCCTGGCCCGACGACGTCGCGTGCGCACCGTGGCCGCATCGGCGACGGTGATGGCAGGGCTGGGCGTCGTGCTCTACGCCTCCGGCGTGTTCCAGGGCGAGCAGCCCTGCGAAGGCCTGAGGGACGCGTCCATGCCGGCATGGTCGGCCGAGCAGCGCCACATGGTCGGTACGGCGATCGAGCGCTCGGGCCTGCCCGACGCCGCGCGTACGCGAGAGCGCGTGGAGGAGCACCTCGATGCCTATGCCTCTGCGTGGGTCGAGGCCCGAGTCGACGCCTGCGAGGCCACCTGGGTGAGACACGAAGCGGGCGAGCAGGCTCTGGCCCGACGCATGGCCTGCCTCGCCGATCGCCTCACCTATGTGCAGGCCACCGTCGAGGAGCTCTCGCTCGCCGACGCACGCGTGGCCGCGCATGCGGTGGGCGCCCTCGAGGAGATCCCCTCGCTCGAGCCCTGTGCCGACGCAGAAGCGCTGCTGCGTGGTCCTGCGCCAGTGCCCTCCGAGCACGCCGAGCAGGCCGCCAAGATCCACGAGCTCATTGCACGCTCGTGGGCAATCGGGGCCACGGGGCACGACGAGCGTGGCATGGACGCGGCCGAGCACGCGGTCGAGGCCGCCGAGGCGATCCCCGAGGCCCCCGGGCTGCGGCTCGAGGCGCGATTCAACCGCGGGCACCTGCTCCGCGAGATGCGGCAGTGGGCTCGCGCCCGACAGGACCTCGAGTCCGCGCTCGAGCTCGCCGAGGCGCTCGGTGACTCCATGCGAGCGATCGAGACCTTGAACGAGCTGGTGCGCGCGGCCGTTGCCGATGACGACGCATCGGCCGCGAGCGCCTGGCTCGCCGCCATCCGCGGCAAGCTGGCCCGACTCGACCACCAGCCACGCATGGCGGCGAGGCACCGGCTGCAAGAAGCCATGGTCGCGCTGGTCAACGAGCGACTCGACGACGCGCTGGAGATGGCCGAGCAAGCGGTTCGCATGCACGAGACGCTCGAGCAACGCGGTGACACGGCCCACGCCGAGGCGCTCATGACCCTCGGCGAGATCTACATCCAGCGCAACGAGCTCGACCGGGCGCACGAGACGTTCGAGCAGGTGCGCCGCATGAGCGACGAGAGCGGGAACCTCCCCCAGCTGGCCATCTCGCTCCAGGACCTGGCCTATCTCGAGTATGCGGGCGGGCGCTTCCCCGAGGCCCGCACCCTCGTCGAGACCGCGCTTGCCACCTACGCCACCTTCGATCGGGCTGGTGACAAGGCCATGCTGCGACCGCGCTTGTTGCTGGCGCAGATCCACCGCATGGAGGGCAAGCTCGACGCCGCCGTCGAGCAGGCCCTGCTGGTCCAGCGAGACGTCGACGAGCACGTCTCTCCCCAGATCCGCGGCGAGGCGGCCAACTTGCTCGGTGCCCTCTACCAAACGCGTGAAGACCCGGCGCGAGCCCTCGTGCACTATCGCGAGGCCCGTGAGGCCTACGAGGGCGTGCGAGCTCCCAATCGCGTGGACTTGGCGATGATCGACAGCAACATGGCCGATTGCCTGGCGGCCAGCGGTGAGCATGCGCTGGCGCTCACGCTCTACGATCAATCGCTGGCCGTGCTCACGGTCGACACGGCCCCCGATGACCCGCGTCGCGCCTATCCCTTGTTCGGGCGCGGAAAGGTGCGGCTCGAGCTGGGCGAGCGCGCGGCGGGCATCGCCGACCTGCGCAAGGTCCTCGCGCTGACCTCCGCGCTCGAGCAGGACCCCTCCCTGGGTGCGGGGCTGCGGTGGACGCTGGGCCAGGCCCTCCGGGTCGAGGGCGCCGCCCCCAGCGAGGAAGACTCCCGTGAAGCCGGACGCCTCGTTCGCCAGGCCCGAGACGCCTACGCAGGCGCCGGCTTCACCGAATTCGTGGCCGATCTCGACGCCTGGCTCGACGCCTGCGGACGGCCGTGCGCACCCCTTCCCGAGCAAACAATCGTTGATCACCCCAAGAAGAACGAGGACCCATGAGCACGATCGTGACGATCGAAGTGAACTGTGACGACACCACTCATCTGTACTGGAGGCAGCAAGGCTCCGGATCGTGGACACAGCTCTCCGACAGCATTCCGAATGCCCCCACCATCACCGTCAACAGCTCGAGCACGGTGACGTTCGTGTTCGTTCAGTACTCGGGCTCCAACGAAGACGTGATCTACAAGGACGGGATCGGCGGCACCCCGCAGCTGCCACCTCAGTCCAAGAACGTCGACCCCGGCGAGACCGAGCTCGTGTTCTTCGCGGAGAGGGCGGCCACTCCGCAGTGGTATGGGGGCTACGTGAAGGTGTCGCCCGGCCGCTAGCGCTCGAACGCTCGCATCGACATGCCCCATGCCGATGCGAGCGACCGAGGAAGGCGGAGGGTGATGGCAATGGTCGGGCTGGCAGGACTCGAACCTGCGCTCTCGTGCTCCCCGAGCACGCGTCCTGGCCGCTGGACTACAGCCCGAATGTCAACCGTTGAATGGTCGGCGTGGCAGGATTCGAACCTGCGCCCTCCTGCTCCCGAAACAGGTGTCCTGGACCGCTGGACTACACGCCGATGTTCCTGGTCGAGCCGGGAGCGACCCCTTCGATGGGGCCGCCCCCGGCTCGATGTCGTTCACCCGCCGACCTCGGTCACGAAGCCGGCGCCCACGGTGCGCCCACCCTCGCGGATGGCGAACCGCATCCCGGGCTCACAGGCCACGGGCTTGTCGAGGCGGAAGGCAATCTCCGCGCGCTCGCCGGGGCTCACGCTGCCGCGCTCGCCCACGTCGAGGGTGGCCGACACGTCCGCCGCCCCGAAGTGGAGCTGCGGGCGGTAGCCGGTGCCGAACGGAGTGTGGCGCCCGCCTTCCTTGGCGCTGAGGGTGATCACCTCGGCCTTGCCCGTGGCGTGGGGCCGCAGGCTGCCCGGTGCGATGACCACCTGACCACGCTCCACCCCGTCGCGCTCGACCCCGCGGAGCAAGAGCCCCACGTTGAGGCCGGCGTCGGCCGACGGAATGTTGCGGTGGAACGCCTGGATGCCGGTCACGACCGCCGACACCGCCTTGCCCTCGCTGCGACCCACCACCTCGATGGTGGCCCCCAGCGGAAGGCATCCCCGCTCCACTCGACCGGTCACCACCGTGCCGCGCCCGGGGATCGTGCAGACCCCCTCGATGGGCATGAGGAACGGCGCCTCGAGGTCGCGCGTGGGAACGGGAAAGCGCGTGTCCATCACCTCCACCAGCTGCTCGATGCAGGCCTCGTCGGTGCCCTGCAAGGCTCGCAGCGCCGAGCCCCGCACGAACGGCACGTCGTGATAGCCATAGGCGCCGAGCAGCTCCTGCACCTCGAGCTCGACCAAGTCGAGCATCTCCTGGTCGGCGATGTCGACCTTGTTGACGAACACGACGAGGTGCTCGACCCCGACCTGCCGCGCGAGCACCACGTGCTCCCGCGTCTGCGGCTGCAGGCCCTGGCTGCCGTCGACCAGCAGGATCGCCCCGTCCATCTGCGAGGCACCCGTGATCATGTTCTTGACGTAGTCGGCGTGGCCGGGGCAGTCGATGTGGGCGTAGTGACGGGTCGCCGACTCGTACTGCACGTGCGAGGCGTTGATGGTGATCCCCCGCTCCTTCTCCTCCTTGGCGTTGTCGATCTCGTCGAAGGCCCGCGCGTGACCCCCGTGTCGCGAGGCCATCGCCTTGGTGATGGCCGCGGTGAGGGTGGTCTTGCCGTGGTCGACGTGTCCGATGGTCCCAACGTTGATGTGCTGCTTGTTCATGGGTCTTGCCTGCTTCACTGCTGACGAAGGAATCGATCGGCCCTCGCATCGTGCTCGCGGCAGGAGCACGCACGTGGACCCCGGGCCCCGGCACCGCGCTCGCACTCGGCCGCGGTGCCGGGGCCCCCGCATCCGACACGACGGTGACGCGGCGACGAACACGGCGACGATCCCTCGGGTCGTCACCGCCTCGGCTCGCGATCGTCCTTCCCATCGCTGGGGGTGAGCACCAGGCCCACCGCGCGAGCGAGAGGCCAAAGCCTGGGCTTCAGCGCTCGGTGTTGCTCGCGGGACTACGCGTCGTCCGGCTCGTGTCGGGCGTCGTCGAATGCCGCCAATCGGCTCTCGACGCGCGAATTCGGGGGTTTGGTCCTACCAGCCCAACTGGCCGGTTACGCCGCGGTTGCTGGCAGCGCCGAATCCGAGCGTCCGCCCTGCGGGAGCAGGCCGACGCGCAGATCGAGCATCTGTCGCTTCGCGGTCATGATGACCTTTCATGCGCCATGCCCGTCGATGCGTCAAGGAGAATTTTTCGCGGACCGTGCTTCGAATGGCGAGGACGTGCGGTCCGAGCCGCGAGGAGTGGTGCATGGATGCGGTTGCACGACGGACAGTCGCGACTCGATACTCGTTGCAGGTGATCGCGTGAACGACCCCCACCAGCGCACGGCCAGAGCGTTCGCGCCGACCATCGCCCCCACGAATGCGATGGCCGATCGCGAGGCCGAGCCGTTGGCCACGGCTGCGACGATCCCCCCGACCGCCAACCCCTCGGGCCACGCCCCCACGATGCTCGGGCTCGAGGCCGCGGCGCCGGGCGCCTCGAGCTTCGGCACCGACCCAACCGTGTACGGCCTCGAGGCCACGCCAGCGCCGGCATCGGCGAGCCCATCGAGCCCATCGAGGTTCGGCACCGACCCCACCGTGTACGGCCTCGAGGCCGCGCCAGCGCCGGCACCTGCGAGCCCATCGAGGTTCGGTACCGACCCCACCGTGTACGGCCTCGAAGCCGCGCCAGCGCCGGCACCTACGAGCCCATCGAGGTTCGGTACCGATCCAACCGTGTACGGCCTCGAAGCCACGCCAGCGTCGGCACCTGCGAGCCCATCGAGCCCATCGAGCCCATCGAGGTTCGGCACCGATCCAACCGTGTACGGCCTCGAGGCCACGCCAGCGTCGGCACCCGCGAGCCCGTCGGGCTTCGGCACCGATCCAACCGTGTACGGCCTCGAGGCCACGCCAGCGTCGGCACCCGCGAGCCCATCGAGCTTCGGCACCGATCCCACCGTCTACGGCTTG
Source organism: Paraliomyxa miuraensis (assembly GCF_026337845.1). Classification (GTDB taxonomy): domain Bacteria; phylum Myxococcota_A; class Polyangia; order Nannocystales; family Nannocystaceae; genus Paraliomyxa; species Paraliomyxa miuraensis. The sequence goes on from NZ_JAOVZF010000146.1 coordinate 32,016, forward strand.
CCCACCGATCCCCCCGTGATGGCCGCTCCTCCAATGCCGTCCGGTCCGCCCACCGCGTACCCCGTGACGTCGGCGCCCGCGATGATGCCCGCTCCCGCGCCCGGAGTCCCGTCTCCCTCGCGGCGCCCGATCGTGATCGCGGGGATCGTCACCGCCGCGCTCGGGATCGGTGGGCTGGCATGGCTGGCCGCGCGCAACTCCCCGTCGTCCCCGACCTCCGTCGAGGCGTCGGGCCCTGACCCCGCCGCTCCCGCGAGCGCTGGCCCCGAACGCGAGACCAAGCGCTCGTCGAAGCCTCCGCCCGATCCCGAGCCGGGGAAGGTCGACGAGGGCGAGGGAGGCGGCGGTCGATCGCGACCGGGACGACGACTGGTCCGTCGCCTGAGTCGCTGAGCGCTGGTGCACGCGCCCACACGCGGCTCGTCCATGCTACCAATGGGCCACCGCGGGCTCGTCTCGCCCGATCGGCCGATGCACCTCGCCGCCCGACGCCTCTCGCTGCTGCTCTGCGCGCTGCTGCTCCCCGGCTGCGGCAAGCTCGAGGCGTTGCTGGGCCTCGACGAGGACCCGCCTCCTCCACCGCCCCGACCTGCCGCGGCCGCCGAGGCGGATCCATCGGCCGAGCCCGTCTCGGCGCCGCCCGAGCCCCTGGTGCGCGCGAGCCAGAAGCTTCGCTTCCCCGGCAAGAGCGGCGAGCACATGGGCTTCGACCTCGACAAGCTCTCCAAGGTGTATGCGCTGGCAGGTGCGGTGGAGCGCCCCGAGTGGTCGAGCCCCGGCGAGGGCAGCGAGCGACTCGTTCGCGACGACGATCTGCACACCGCGTGGAGCTGCCGTCCCTCGTCCGAGAGCGGCTGCGCCCTCGGCATCCACTTCCCCGTGCCGGCCGAGGTGGAGGCGATACGCCTCTACGCGCTCCCTCCCGGTGATGGCCCGGCCCGCGCGCGACCCAAGCGGATCCGCGTACACACCACGCAGGGCTGGGCCGAAGCCCGGCTCGCCGACGAGGACCGGCTCTGGCACGTGCTGCTCGGCGAGCCCGTGCAGACCCGCAACCTCAGCGTGGAGATCATGGAGACCCATGGCGAGGGTCCCGTGCAGCTGGCCGAGCTCGAGGTCTACGGCCGCACCGGCACCCCGCGCGATCCGCTGGCGATCACGCTCGCGCACACGGTGGTGGCGTTCGATCCACCCGTGTGGCGCAAGAAGCTACGCACGCACTCGGCCGGACGAGCCTTCCTCGAGCGGGTCGACGCGGACGGGCGCCTGCAGCGGCTCTTGCCCGGTACCGCACTGGTGGGCCGCACGGGCGATCGACTGCTGCTGATCGAGCAAGCCACGTGGTCCACGTGCGACGATCACCAGGGCGCCTACTCGCTGCTCGACACCCACACGCGGGTGCTGGTCCCGCTGGGCGACATGGGGGGCTTTGGCGGACGCGTGTTTCGCCACACCGAGGGCCTGGGCTTCGGCATCGGCCGCGTGGAGGGCGACGACGCCAAGGTCGAGGCGATCGTGCTCGACGAAGGCGTCTACGAGCGCCGCACCACCGGTCGCCTCGACCAGCGAGCGCCCGCCCAGATGCTGGCCGACTGGGACATCGAGGGTGCTCCTTTGGCCACCGATCCGTCGGGCACGCTCGCATCGCCTCCGCCGGGCTGCGAGCCCGCGTCGGCGACCTCGCTCGCTGGCCTGCGCCCCCACCTGCCCAAGCGCACCTCGCTCGATGCCACGCAGTGGACCGCGTGTAGCCTGGGCGATGACCACCAGCTGCTGATCAGCACGGGCGGCCCCTGCGGCAAGCAATGGCAGGTCGTGGTGCTCGGCAGCGAAGGCGCTCTGCTGGGCCGGCGCTCGGGCAAGGAAGCGGGAACCCACGTGCGCCTGCGGCGGCTCGACGAGTCCTCGATGCTGATCGAGCTGTGGGGCGCCGACGATCGCCCACGCTTGCTGCTGGCCGAGCTCGGCCTGGTCGACGTGGGTACGATCACCGGGCTGTCGCTGCGTCCACCGATCGCGTGCCGCACGCGCTGCGACACGAGCTTCGAAGACCTGGGGCCGGGGAGCTGAGCCCGAACCCTAGAGCGGCCCCACCACCGCGGCCCAGAGCTCGAGCAGCACCCAGATCGCGCAGCAGGCCGCCGCCGCCTCGAGCAGCACGCGCCACAGCGGCCAGCGCTCGCGGTCCTCGTCGATGCGGATCACCAGCGGCAAGCCCACCAGGAAGTAGGCGGAGTAGCCCAGCGATCCGAAGCGCAGCATCTTGGCCTTGTCGGCGTAGGCGAAGTAGTCCGACAGGCCGTCGTTGGCCATGGCGAAGGTCTCCATCCATGCGATGCCGTAGCCGAGCACCAGCACCACGAGCACGCGACCGAGCCAGCCCCGGCCGACCGACCCGCCGAGCTTGCGCAGCGCGACGGGGGCGGCCACGAAGTAGGTCACGAAGTAGGCCTGCGTCAGCGGGTACATGAACACGGGGACCGTCTGCGACGAGCGCCCCATGTCGGCCTGCAGCGTCCACGTGACGGGAAAGCTGTAGCGCATGCCCATCAGGTCGAAGAAGTAGTGGGTGCCCACGTAGGTGCCGAAGAACACCAGCACGAACACCCATGCGTTGAGCTTGAACCACCAGCACTCCCAGACCGGCCGCCCGCGATCGGGACGACCCGGCCACAGCCACGGGCCCACGACCGCGGCTGCCCCGAGCGCGATCGAGAACAGCAGGTAGCCTCGGTCGCCCCAGGTGTGGATCCAGCCGGTGACGATCACCAGCGCGACCGCGAGCATCCAGGCGGCGCTATAGCCCAGCAGCCAGCGCTCGGCCCAGGCCTTGTCGGGGTTGGGAGAGAACCAGGACGAGGCCATTGCGGGCCCGGATGGTATCAGCGCAGCGCGGAGCGCCCATGCCGAAAGCCCGTCCGTAGTTACGCCGTTTTTGCGTCGCCTGCGCGAGGTCGCTCGTACGCAAATGTCCGGGATCACCGTACACGCATCTGCGGGTTGCCCCATCCGGACACTCCGAAACGGGACACATGGGGCGACGGCCTCAGACTCGACCGCACGTTGTCCGAGGCGTTGGTACACTCGCCCCTGAAACACCCCGTGGGTCGACCCCTTCGAGATACCGCCGCGACATCCGGTAGCACGAGCAACTTGCGAAGTGCAGGACCCGGAGATTTCGCAACGATGGTCGGGGCGATCCTCGAGCCGGGCTCCGTCGTGGCCGAGCGCTTCGAGGTGGGCGAGATCATCGACTCGGGCGGCATGGGCAGCGTCTACCGAGCCACCGACCTGCTCGACGATCGACGCCCCATCGCGCTCAAGGTGATCCGGGACCAGCCTACACCTCACAGCTCGCAGACGGGCGAGCCTCCGGAGCCCGGAACATCGCTCGACACCCAGCAGCTGCTCGACAGCTTCCAGCGCGAGGCGGAGCTGCTGGCCAACCTGCGGCACCCCTCGATCGTCCGCTACGTGCACCACGGCCGCACCAGTAGCGGGGCCCCCTACCTGGCCATGGAGTGGGTCGAGGGCGAGGACCTCAAGTCCAAGCTTCGTCGCGAGCCGCTGACGGTGGCCCAAACGCTGCGGCTCGGGCTGCGCCTGGCCGAAGGCCTGGCCGCCGCACACCGCGTGGGGGTGATCCACCGCGACATCAAGCCCAGCAACATCCTGCTGCCCGATGGCAACGTGGACCAGGCCAAGATCGCCGACTTCGGCATCGCGCAGTTCACTCAATTCGTGCTGATTCGGGGTGGTACGCCGGGCTACATGGCCCCGGAGCTGCACCTCGAGCGCTCGCAGATCGATGCTCGCGCCGATGTGTACTCGCTGGGCCTGCTGCTCACGCGCTGCCTGTCGACCACCGAGAGCCGCCCCAGCCTGCAGGGCAGCGAGGATCTCCCCACGGCCACGGTGGTCGAGAAGAGCAGCAGCGCCCAGGTCGTCGACGGCACCACGCTGGGGCTGTCGGTGCCCAACGAGCTCGACGAGCTGCTGCGCCGCATGCTGTCCACCGACCGCAGCCTGCGTCCGGCCCACGGCGGCGTGGTGGCCTCGCACCTGCAGGCGCTGGCCTCCCGCCTCGACCCGGACGACACGTCCGTGCTGTCGGCCCAGGAGAAGCAGCTGGTCGGGTTGATTCGGGTGGAGCTCGATCCCCGGGCGCATCCCTCCCGCGACGCCGTGGCCGAGGTGCTCTCGAAGTTCGGCGCCACCCAGCGCGTGCTGGGCCTGCTGAGCCTGGTCATCACGCTCGAGAGCCGGATCTCCGAGGGCGATCACACCCTGCGCACGGCCCTGTGCGCGCTCGAGGTGCGCCGGGTATGCCCCACCGCTCGCCTCGCCCTGGTGTTGGGCCAGATTCCCCCACAAACGCAGCAGAGCCTGATCACCGCGGCGGAGCGGCTGCTCGACCAGGACGAGCCCACGTCCGACGACGAGGGCGAGCACCCCATCCTCATCGACCCTCGCGCAGCCAACCTGCTCGACGTGCGCTTCGACGTGGAGCGCACCGATGCGGTGTGTCGCCTGCTCCGACCTCGCCGCGAGCTCGCGGCCGGGCGCCTGCTGCTGGGCAAGCCGAGCCCCTGGGTGGGCCGCACCGGCGACGTGGACCGCCTGCTGCTCACCTACCTCGACGCGGTGGCGACTCGCCGCCCGCGGGCGGTGGTCATGCAGGCCGAGGCCGGCATGGGCAAGTCTCGCCTGGTCCAGGAGCTGCTCAGCGGGCTCGAAGCCAGCAACACGCCGCCGCTGGTGTGGATCGCTCGTGGCGACCCGGTGAGCGCAGGATCACCGTTCGCGCTGCTCGCCCAGCTCGTGCACGCGATGGCGGGAATCGCCGAGGGCGAGAGCATGGCGATCCGGCAGTCCAAGCTGCACCGCCGGCTCTCCGAGTACTTCCAGGGCACCGAGCTGCGACGCGTGGAGGCGTTCCTCGGCGAGCTCAGCCGCACCCCCTATCCCAACGAGTTCTGCTTGCCGCTGGTGATCGCGCGCCAGGACCCGCAGTACATGGCCGAGCAGACCCGGCGCGCGTGGGAGGATCTGATCGCGGTTGCGAGCTCCAAGCAGTCGCTGGTGATCGTCCTCGACGACTGCCAGTGGGGCGACCTGGCCACGCTGCGCTACTTCGATCATGCGCTGCGCTCGACGGCCACGGGGGCGCTCACGCTGTTGGTGCTGGCCCGACCAGGCGCCTCTCCCTGGGCCGCGCTCGAGGGCACCCCGGGCTTCTCTCGCTTCCAGCTCGAGCGCCTGTCTGCGAGCGACTGCGCCGCGTTCCTCCAGGAGGTGCTCGGCGACGATCTCTCGCCCAAGCTCGTGCAGCGCATCATCGAGCGCGCCGCGGGCAACCCCCTGCTGCTCGAGGAGCTCGCCCGTGCGGTGGGCCAGCGCGGTGACGAGCAGTTCGGGGGCACCGAGGACACGATCTCGGCCCTGATGCACGCGAGGCTTCAGAGCCTGGGCTTCGACGCGCGCCAGATCCTGCGGGCCGGCAGCGTGTTCGGCCCGGTGTTCTGGCTCGATGGCGTGGTGGCGCTGCGCAAGCGGGGCTCGAGCGCGGCGCTGGTCCGCGAGTGGCTCGAGGAGCTCATCGATCAGGAGCTCGTCGTACGGCGCCCCACCTCGCGCTATCCCGGCGAGGAAGAGTACGAGTTCCACCACCTGTCGATCCGCGATGCGGCCTACGGCATGCTCACCGAGGAGGACACGGTGGCCGCCCACCGCTCGGTGGCACGCTGGCTGAGCGAGCGCGGCGAGAGCAACAGCTACATCCTGGCCGAGCACTTCCGCCTGGGGCAGGAGCTCTCCGAGGCGGTCCGCTTCTACGTGGAGGCCGGACGACAGGCGTTCGCGCGCAACGAGTTCGAGGCGGTCCGCGAGATCACCGATCGTGCCCTGGCCTGTGCGGAGGGCGGCGAGCTGCAGGGCAGCGAGCTGCAGGGCAGCCTCGAGCTGCTGCGAGCCGAGACCGAAGCCTGCCTGGGTCGCCACGCGGAAGCCTCGCGCTTCGCGTTTCGGGCGATGGCGGATCTCACCGAGGGAACGCCATCGTGGCTGGCCGCGGCGGGCGAGGCCAGCCTGGCCAGCGCACGCATCGGCGAGCACGGCCGCGTGCTCGAGGTCATCGAGCACTTCGACGAGATGGACCTGGGTCTGTCGGGCGGAGGGGTGGAGCTGATGGGGATCATCCGCGCGGCGATCCCCCTGGCATCCACGGGCTTTGGAGGGACGGCGCTGGAGGTGCTGGACTCGGTCGAGCGCGCGCTGCAGGCCATCGCCGATCGCAATCCGGACGCCCGCGGCCCCTATCACTCCGCTCGCGCGCTGCGGGCCCTGTGCACGGGCGAGCTGGCGACCACGCTGTTCGAGCTCGAGGCGGCATCGCGAGAGTTCGAGTCCGCGGGGAGCCTGCGCACCGCCTGGGAGCACCGGGCGAGCGCGGGCTACACCTGCCTCGAACTCGGCATGCTGATGCGTGGCGAGGGGCTGCTCATGGAGGTCATCCGGACGACCGAGGGCGTGGGCCTGCACCACCTCAACGCGGTCGCCAAGCACAACCTCGGGCGTCGCCTCGCCGAGGTCGGACGCATCGACGAGGGACGTGCCCTCGAGCGCAGCGCGCTCAAGGCGTTCCAGAACCACGGCAATCGCCGCATGGAGGGCCTGACCCACGCCTTCCTCGGGCGCATCGCGCTCGAAGACGGCGATCCGCTCGAGGCCGAGCTCCACGCGCGGCGCGGCGTCGAGCTGCTCGAGCGCGAGTCGGGTTCGAAGATCGTGGCGCTGTCGACGTTGGCCCAGGTGCTGCTCCACGTCGACCGGCCCCACGACGCCATGGTCTACGCGCAGCAGGCCTTCGATCAGCTCCAGCAGCTCGTGCTCGTGCACGAGGGCGAGTCGCTCACCCGCTTGGCCTATGCCGAGGCGCTGTGGGGCTGCGGAAGGCGAGAGCAGGCCCTGGCCGCCATCGCGGAGGCCCACGCCAACCTGCTCGAGCGCGCCGAGGATCTCGGCGCTGCGGACATGGTCAAGCGCGATTTCTTGCATCGAGTCAGCGAGAACGCAGCCATCCTGCAGCATGCCCAGGAATGGCCAAAGGCCCCCTCATGAACGACACCCAGGCTCCTCTCGACGTCTACACCTTTGGTCCGGCGTGGGACATTCCGGTGCTCACCGCGTCCCCCTTCGGAGTCAAGCTCATCACGTGGTTGCGGATGCAGGACCTGCCGCACCGGGTCCACGTGGAGAACAACCCGGGCAAGGGCCCCAAGGGCAAGTGCCCCTGGGTGATGGTCGATGGCCAGGCCCTCGGAGACTCGGAGATGGTGATCGAGACCATCAAGCAGCGTCGCGGCATCCGGACCGATACCGGGCTCACGCCGCAGCAGCTCGCCCTCGCCACCGCGGTTCGCCTGATGCTCGAGGATCACTTCCACCAGGTGTGGGAGCACGAGCTGTTCATCTTCGACGGCGGCTGGAAGCGAGCCTACGAGTTCTTCGACCAGCTCCCGCCCGGCGTGCGGGTGCTGGTCCGCAACGTGGCCCGCTCGGCGCTGCGCAAGCAGCTCCATGCCCGCGGGGTGGGCCGCCACACGCACGAGCAGATCGTGCAGATGGGCATCGAGGATCTCGACGTCATCGAGACGCTGCTCGGCGACGGACCGTTCTTCTTCGGCGAAGAGCCCCGCGACATCGACGCCACGGTGTTCGGGTTCCTGTCGCTGACCTACTGGACCCCATCGGAGAGCCCGGTATGGGCGAACCTCCGCTCGCGCCGAGCGCTGTGCGACTACTGCGAGCGCATCCGAGAGCGGTACTATTAGCCTCGTCTTGATGGCGGGGCTTCGCAGCCCCGCCCCCGTGCCGGCAAAGCCGTCACGGGGCCCCCTCCCCGGCGGTCGGGCGGAGCCCTCCTGGTTGCTGTAGTGAGATGCTCTCGATGGCTTCTTACTTGGGGGTGGGTTCGTCGTCGTCGTCGGGGACGAGGATGCCGTAGACGGCGGCTTCGAGGCGGTTGGCGACCTCGGGGGTGACGACGTCGTGGGGCGAACGGAGGTAGCCGCCGATGGCGTTGAGCGCCGCGTCGCCAAAGCGCTTGAGGTAGCACTTGAGCTTCGCGTCCGAGTCCTTGAGGAACGCGAGGTCGGTCAGCATCATGTTGCGGACCGCGAGCAAGGGAATGGGGCTGCGCAGCGGCTTGAACTCCTGGTTGTGCAGCCCGGGCTTCTCGCACTCGGCGTGGAACTCCCCGATCATCAGCCCACGCTCGACGAAGGTCTGAGACAGGCTCAGCTGAACATCGTCCACCCACTCGCCCTCGAGGCTGGGGAACAACACCAGCATCGCCTTGAGCCCGGCCTTGGCGCCCATCCGGGGTGGCCGCGACTCGAAGTCCTTCATCGTCTGCATCATCACGGCGTTCATCGAGGGACGTGGATCGGCATCGAACACGTGACACACGGCGGAGTAGAGCAGGCCCTCGCGCATCGCCACCTGGGTGTACGGGCACACGTCGCCGCTGCGCCCCAGGTCCTCGTGGGTGCGACATAGATAGTCCACCGTCCAGCGTGCGACCTCACCGAGCACGCCAAGGTCCGAGGCGTCCACCTCGGTCAGCTCGATCGTCCCGCGGAGGGCTTGCAGCACCTCTCGGAGCGCGACGAACGGAGTCAGCGAGAAGTTGTCGACCACCGCTCCCCGAATCCCAGCGCAGATACGGTACCATGAGGTGATCGTGATCGAGCCCAGAGGTAGGGTCCTTGGCACCACCAGTCCGAGGCTGGACCACCTTCCTCGGGGGCTCTCGGGCGGCGAATCCAACGCGGTGGCCCGTGACGGGCCGGCGGTGTCCGAGAGGACTCGAACGCACACGTGACTCCGGGGGCGGGGGATTCCCTGACCCCCCACGCTCTGCGGGGCCATGCGAAGATTTGGGGCTCGTGGACATCCACATGACCACCGACCCGTCCTCCCTTCCTCCTCGACGCACCCGCGTCCTCGTGATCGGCGGCGGCCCTGGCGGCTCCATGGCCGCGATCTTGCTCGCTCGCGAGGGCATGGAGGTCACGCTCCTCGAGCGCGACCAGTTCCCGCGCTACCACATCGGAGAGTCGCTGCTGACGTCGGCGATCCCGGTGCTCAAGTTCGTGGGGCTGTACGAGCGCATGGAAGCGCACGGCTTCGTTCGCAAGCACGGGGGCTACTTCACGCTCAAGGAGGGGGCGCCTCCGGGCCACATCGACTTCCGCAAGGTCAGCGTCCACCAGCACTCCTATCAGGTGATCCGCTCGGAGTTCGATCACCTGCTGCTGCAGTACGCGGCCGAGATGGGCGCCCAGGTGTTCGAGCGAACCGCGGTCACCGGCGTCGACTTCGAGGGCGATCGACCGGTGCGTGCGCGCTGGCAGCAGCAGGGCGGCAGCAGCGGGGAGCTCGAGTTCGAGTACGTGATCGACGCCTCGGGCCTCTCGGGCCTGCTGTCGACCAAGGTGCTGCACAACCGCAAGTTCCAGCCCGCCTTCGCCAATGTGGCGGTGGGCAGCTACTGGAAGGGCTACGACGAGTACGTCGCGCCCGACGGCACCCCGCAGGAGGGGCGCTTCTTCATGGAGGCGCTGCGGGACGGCTCGGGCTGGATCTGGGCGATCCCGCTGCACGACGGCACCATGAGCGTGGGCGTGGTGATGCATACGGACGAGTTCCAGCGCCTGCGCACCGCACTTCCGACCGAGGGGGCCGAAGGCGGGGCCGACGTGGAGGCGATCTACCGCCATGGCATCGACAAGGCGCCGCACCTGCGCAACATGCTGGCCAAGGCCGAGATGACCAAGCCGGTCCAGACCTGGCGCGACTACTCGTACATCGCCGACACCTTCTCGGGACCGGGCTACCGGCTCGTGGGCGACGCGGCGGCGTTCATCGACCCGCTGTTCTCCACCGGGGTGCACCTGGCGTTCCTGGGAGCGGTCTCGGCGGCCGCGTCGATCGCGGGGCGGCTACGCGGAGAGCTCGACGAGGACGCGGCGATCGGGTTCCACGACCGCTGCATCCGCAAGGCGTACGTGAACTTCGCGATCATCGTGTCGGGGATGTACAAGCAGATCCGGCGTCAGGACGAGGTGGTGCTGTACGGCATCGCACAGACGGACTTTCGCGCGGCCTTCGATGTGATCCTCCCGCTGATCTCGGGGAGCGCGGATCTCGAGGGGGATGCGGTGGATCCGAACACCATCGATCGGGCGGTGAGCTTTGCGATCGAGATGGTCAACGAGCGGGCGCAGCTCGGCACCGAAAATCCGGCGGCGCGGCTGCTCGTGAAGAAGGGGAGCGTGCACGAGGACCTCACGGCGGAGCCGGATCAAGCGGTGGGAGGGTGGTACATCCGCATGGAGCGGGGCCGGCTCGGCCTGGCGCAGGTGGTCGAGCAGGAGAAGATCGACAAGGAGAAGCAGCAGCTGACCAACGAGCTGCTGGAGGTGGCCCAGAGCAGCTAGTCCCAGGACGCGAGGCCGCGGGTGGCTCGAGAGGTTGCCGGTCTACTGGCGCCGCAGGTGGCGCTTGACCGCCCCCAGCAAGCTGCGGGCGTCGAAGGGCTTGGGGAGGAACTCGCTGATGCCCAATGCCTTGACCTCCTTGGTCCGGGCGGGGTCGGTGTGGCCCGAGACGATGACGACGGGGAGGTCGCATTCGAAGGAGCGGAGGACCTTGAGCACCTCGGCGCCGTCGATGCGGGGCATGTCGAGGTCGAGCACGATGAGGCGCAGCTCGGCGGCTCGCTCGGCGTAGCGGCGAAGGGCCTCGGCACCATCGGTGGCGGTGACCACGTCGGCTCCGTCGCGTGACAGCACGCGCGTGATGGCGGTGCGTACGAGCGGGTCGTCGTCGGCCACCAGCACCAGGCCGGTGATGCCACCGCTCATCGAGAGCTCGGGGCGCGGACCCACGAACGTGCTCTCGCGCGCGCTCTCGGCCGAGGGCAGGTGGATGATGAACTCGGTGCCCTTGCCCACCTCGCTGCGGGCCTCGATGCTGCCGTTGTGATCGCGCAGGATCGCCTGCACGGTGGCCAGGCCCAGGCCCGTGCCCTGCCCGCGCGGCTTGGTGGTGAAGAACGGCTCGAAGATCCGCGCCAGGGTCACCGGATCGATGCCCAGGCCCGTGTCGGCGAAGGTGACTCGCACGTAGGGACCGGGCTGGAGCTGCTTGGTCTCCTGGGTCACCTCGACCGCGTCGGCCGAGATGGTCAGCGTGCCGCCGCGAGGCATGGCGTCCTTGGCATTGATGCAGAGGTTCATCGCCACCTGCAGCAAGCGCGAGGTGTCGCCGATGACCAGCAGATCGTCGGGGATCTCGGTGGTGATCGCCACGTTGCGCGGCAACGTACGGCGCAGCAGGTCCACGCCCTCCCGGATCAGCTCGTGGAGGCGGATCGAGCGGTGCTCGGAGGTCGTGCGCCGACCAAACCCCGACAGCTGCCGCGTGAGATCGATGGCGCGGCGCACCGCGGCCTCCATCTCCTCGAGGCACTGCGCGGTCTCGGTGTCGTGGTGCTTGGTGCCGAGGAAGGTGACGTTGGCGAACAGCGCCCCGAGGATGTTGTTGAAGTCGTGCGCCACCCCTCCCGCGAGCTGCCCGAGCGCCTGCATCTTCTGGGCGACCAGGAGGTGGTCTTCGAAGCGCTCGCGCCGGGCCAGGGCCAGCACGGTCTGCTCGCCCAGCGCGATCTCGTCGCCGAACTCGAGCACGGCCTCCTTGACGCGGTGCCCGTTGACGCGAACCCCGTTGCGACTGTCGAGGTCGCGCACGTAGTAGTGGCCGTCGGTGTTGCGCCCCACCAGGGCGTGGCGTCGGGAGATGCCCTGATCGGAGACGATCGCGTCGCAGTCCTTGCCGCGACCGAGCACCACGTCGCCTTCGAGGTAGATGCGTCGGCCGGGATCGTCACCCGCGAGGATGACCAGACAATCGGCCGCCTCGGCTCGCGGGTCGATCGGAAACCGATGCATCGAGGTTCGCGTGTGCTCCTCGACCGAGTCGTAGCGCCTATAGTTCTCGCGGGGGGCCATGGACGACGCCGCAGACCAAGCTCCCGTGGATGATAGCAAGCAGCGCCGGCTCGCCACGGCTCGGGATGCGCGCCAAGTCGCCGAGCGCCCAAGCGGCCCAAGAAGGGTCACGAAAGGGGACGCTGGGCCGGTGCGGGGTGAGCGGACGTCGAAGGCCCCGCCCGCGGCTCAGGGGAGCCCCTAGCCCTAGCCCTCGGTCGCGGGCGTGGCCTCGTCGGCGCACTCCTCGGCGCCCACGTAGTCGGGATCGCAGGGGTCGGTGATGGCCTGGACCTCGGCGGGCGGAGGCGAGGCCTCGACCGCCTGCTTGCCGCCCTTGGCCCACTCCGCCTCGATCTCGATGAGCAGCGTGGCCTTGCCCACGATCTCGTTGTTGATGGTCCGCTTCACCGAGACCGGGTAGCCCCCCGTGGCAGAGAACGCGGCCTTGGTGCTCTGCTTCATCTTGACCTGCTGCCCGTCGCGCTCCATCTCGGCCTCGGACGCGAGCTCGAGCTTGGCGATGTCCTCGCCCGCTTCGTTGCGCCCCAGACCTCCGAGGGTGCCCGTGCTCGACATCGACGTGACGCCGGGCTTGCGCTCGCGCGGCGCGGCGTCCCAGGTCTCCCCGTCCTTGATCGGCTGCTCGGGAACCCTCACGAACCCGGCCGTGACCGCGCTGGCGATCATCGTAAAGATGGTCTTGCTCTCCATCGGCGCGTCCGGGGGCGGCTCGGGCTCGTTGCTCACCTCGCCGAGCTCGGTGAGGTCGAAGCCGAGCTCCTTGCCGTTGAGAGCCGTGGCCGCCTCCTGGGTGAGCCCGACCGCTTCCGCGGGAACCCCGTCGGGCAGGCGTAGATCGAGCTTGATCCCGTCCACGCGCGCGCGCACGAGCGCCCCACCACCCTGCGTCTTCGCCGAGACCACGAGCTTGGCGTCGAATTCGACCACCGTCACGATGTCGCCCAGAGGGGTCTGGGCGGCATTGCGCATGCGAATGTGACCGTCGTACTCCTGCCCGGGCGTGAGATCGTAGCGCATGCTCACGCCCGCCTCGGGCACCTCCACCTCGGTGAGCTTCCCCTGCTTGGAACAACCAGGGGCCAAGGGCAACGCGAGCGCGATGGCCATGATGGTGCGGCGGAGCATGAGCGGGTTTTATGCCAGCGTCCGCAGCACCGTCCATGCCACCCTGCGAGGGGCCGATGCTGGTGCGGTTGGGATGACGGTGATCATGGTCCGGAATTTCGTGATACAAATCACTTTACATGGTTCACGACGGGCTCTGCTCCGAATGTCGCCGCTGGGCGGCAAGAACCGCGTCCACGGAGGGCTTGCACCAAGGAGCCCCGGATGAAGGGTCGATCGCGCTCCCTTGGATTCCTGGAAATCGAAGACCATTGCTCCGCGAGGGTCCCGTCGGGAAATGAGCTCCAAGCCCATCGTCGTGCCGCGAGTGCGACGGCTCTACCGAGGGCCATCTGCGACGGCGGATGGCCCGACCGCGGCTTACCCGGTCATTCCCGTGGTCCCCGGCTACCGGATCCTCGGGCACGTCGCATCGGGGGGCATGGGCAACGTGTATGCGGCCACGTCGCTGCGGACCCATCGCAAGGTCGCGCTCAAGCTCGTTCGTCCGGAGAACCACACCCCGGCGACCGCCGAGCGGATCCTGCGAGAGGTCCGTGCGCTGTCGGGGCTCTCCCATCCGGGGATCGTCGAGTACGTGGACCACGGGACCACGCCCGAAGGGATCCCCTACCTGGCGATGGAGTGGCTCGATGGCGTGGACCTCGACGATCGGCTCCATCACGGGCCGCTGTCGATCGATGATGCGCTGGCGCTGGCCGTTCGGGTGGCCGAGGCCCTCGCCGCCGCGCACGAGCACGGCGTCATCCATCGCGACATCAAGCCCAGCAACATCTTCCTGGTGGGGGGGCGCCCCTCCGACGCGCGCTTGCTCGACTTCGGCGTGGCGCGGCTGCTGACGCACACGTGGACGCTCACCCTCCCCGGCAAGGTGATCGGGACCCCGGACTACATGTCCCCGGAGCAGGCCAGGGGGGCCCCCGATCTCGATCCTCGCGCCGATCTGTTCTCGCTGGGCTGCGTGCTGCACGAATGCCTGTGCGGAGAGCCAGCGTTCGTGGGCGAGCACGTGATGGCGGTGCTCGCCAAGGTGCTCATGGAGAACCCGCCCCGGCTCGGGCGCCTGGTGCCGGAGATCCCCGTGGTGCTCGAGGAGATCGTCGCCCGGCTGCTCGAGAAGGATCGCGAGCGCCGCATCGGCAACGCCCGCGAGCTCGCGCAGCGCCTGCGCAGCCTGGTCGACGGCAACGACGAGCCGCTCGAGCTGATCTCCGAGGCGCTGACGCAGGACGAGCAGGTACTGTGCTCGGTGCTGTTCTTCCGCGGTCGCTCCGAGGACGTGGCCGACCCCATCGATCTCACCGAGCTCGCCAAGGAGCACCTGGGGCACGACCACACGCTCGTCGACGGGACTCGCCTCATCGTGATGGATTGCGGCGGCGCGGCCTCCGATCAGGCCGCCACCACGGCCCGCTGTGCGCTCGCCCTGCGCGAGCGTGCGCCTCACTATGCGATCGCGGTGGCCTCCGGCCACGGCATCGTCACGGGCCGCTCCATCATGGGGCAGGTCCTCGACCGCGGCGCCGATCTGCTGCTGCGCGGGCGACCGGGCAACATCTGCATCGACGACGTGACGGCGAGCCTGCTCGATCCCAGCTTCGAGGTGGCCGATGGCACCTCCGGGCTGACCCTGGTCGCGGTCCGCGACACGCAATCGGGCACCCGGCGCCTGCTGGGCAAGAAGACGCCGCTGGTCGGACGACGTGGCGAGCTCGCACACCTCGAGGCCGTGTTTGCCGAGTGCTGCGAGGAGCTGTGCGCGGCCGCGGTCCTGATGATCGGCAACGCGGGTGCGGGCAAGTCCCGGCTGCGCCACGAACTCGACGCCCGCCTCCGATCGCACCCCGGACAACCGGTGACCACCTTCCTCGGTCGCGCCGATCCGATGCGGACCCAGGCGCCGCTGTCGTTGATGTCCCGGGTGCTCTGCGGCGCGGCGAGCCTCGAGGACGGCGAGCCCACGGCCATTCGGCAGCACAAGCTGCGGACTCGGATCGCGCGCCACGTGGGCCGCGAAGAGATCGAGCGCGTCACCCTGTATCTGGGCGAGCTCGTCTCTGCCTACGGCAACGACGCCCCGCTCGAGCTACGACTGGCCCGCGAGGACTCCGCCTCGCTGCGCGCCCGAATCCGCGAAGCCTGGGTCACCTGGCTGCGGGCCGAGAGCAACGCGAGCCCGGTCTTGTTCGTGCTCGAGGATCTGCACTGGGCCGACGCCGCGACCGTGCAGCTGATGGACACGCTGCTCGAGCAGCTGGAGGGCCAGCCGATCCTGGTCCTGGCGCTGGCTCGGCCCACCGTGCACGACCTCTTCCCCGAGCTGTGGAAGCATCGCGACGTGGAGACCCTCGAGCTCTCGCCGCTGGCGCCCCGGGCGGCCCGCAAGCTCGTCCACGAGGTGCTCGGGGACACGGTCGAGCACCACGACGTGGAGCGGATCGTCAAGGGAGCCGGCGGCAACGCGTTCTTCCTCGAGGAGCTGATCCGCGCGGTCGCCGATGGCTCGGGCGGCGAGCTGCCCGACTCCGTTCTGGGCATGATGCAGGCGCGGCTCGGCTCGCTGACCAGCTTCGAGCGCAAGGTGCTCCGCGCCGCCAGCGTGTTCGGCGAGACCGCATGGCAGGGAGGCATCCGCGAGCTGCTGGGACGCGATGCCGACGTGGAGGCGCTCGGACCCACGCTGATGCGCCTGGCCAACGAAGAATGGCTGACCCCTCGCCCACGCTCGCAGATCCCCTGTGACTACGAGTACACGTTTCGGCACGCGCTGGTGTGCGACGCGGCCTACGCCACCCTGACCGACGCCGATCGGCGCGTGGGCCATCGCCTGGCGGGGCGCTGGCTGGAGCGCGCGGGGGGCCAGGAAGCGGTGGTGCTCGCCGAGCACTTCTTGCGCGGAGAGGATCATCCCAAGGCCACCGAGTGGTTCGCGACGGCAGCCGACCAGGCGTTCGAGCGGCACGAATTCGACGTGGTGCTCCAGCTCGTCGAGCGGGGTCAGCGGCATGCCGTGCCCGGTGAGGCTCGGGGGCGGTTGCTGCTGCGCCGGACCGAGCTCCATGCGATCTCGGGCCGCCATCAGGAGGCCGTGGAAGCGGCCATGGCCGCGCTCGAGGAGCTCCCCCTGGGCAGCGCCCGCTGGTACAGCGCCGCCGGGGAGGCTGCGCTCGCGATGAGCCGCACCGAGCAGCCCTGGCGAGTGGGGCAGCTCATCGACCGACTGATGAACGCCGAGCTGGCCAGCTGCAGCGGCGCGATGGGCCTCGTGCGCGCCGCCGTGCCGCTCGCCGCCGCCGGCGACGTCGCGACGTCGCGACGGCTCGTGGAGAAGATCATCGACATCACGGCCACCATGGTCGACGAGGATCCCGAGGCCGCCGCAACCATGCACTCGGCACGAGCGATGCTCGCGATCGCCGACGGCGATCTGAGCCAGGCGTACCAGGCCATGGAGGCCGCCGCCAACGCGTTCGAGAGCGCGGGGAGCCTGCGCAACTCCCTCGAGCACTTTGCCGGCGCCGGCTTCTTCATGCTCGAGGTCGGGAGCCGCGAGCGGGGCGAGGCGCTCTTGCGGCAGACGATCGAGCGCTGCGTCGAGCTGCGGCTCGAGCACGTCTGTGCCGTTACCCGCCACAACCTCGGCCGGCGCCTGGTCGACGTTGGTCGGTTCACCGAGGGTCTCGAGCTCGAGCTCGACGCCCTCGCCAGCTTCGAACGGCACGGCAACCAGCGCATGATGGGCCTCACCCGCTGCCACATCGCGTGGATCCTGCTCCACGAAGGCCGCACGCACGAGGCAATGGGTCACGTGGATCTGGCGATCGAGCTGCTCGAGGGCCACGCCGTCTCTCGCTCGATCTCGCGTGCGACCCGGGCGCAGATCCACCTCTCGTCGGGAGCCCCGCAGCTCGCGCTGGAGGACGCCAGGATCGCGATCGAGGGTCTCGAGTCGCTCGATCGCGTGCAGGAGGGCGAGTCGTTCATTCGGCTCACCTGGGCCGAAGCCCTCGCGGCGGCCGGCCACCTCGACGAGGCCCGGGCGGCCATCCTCTCGGCCAAGCGCAGCGTCGACGAGCGAGCGCGCCGCATCGACGAACCGGAGCTACGCGAGAGCTTCTCGACCCGGGTTCCCGAGAACGCACGCATCCTGCAGCTCGCCACGCAGTGGATCGAGCTCGGGTCGGGGACCTGACGGCGGGGCCCGACGGCGGGACCCGACGGCGGGACCGACTCCAGTGTTCAGGGCCGAGGATCGGGCTGGGCCGCGAACAAGTAGTCGGCCACCAGGTGGCTCATCGCACGCACGCCGATCCCGAGCGCTGCCTCGTCGGCGAGGAACCTGGGCGAGTGGTTGCTGGGCGCCTGGGCCACCGGGGTGCCCTCGGGCACGATGCCCAGGAAGAAGAACAGCCCCGGGATCCGCTGCTGATAGAACGCGAAGTCCTCGGCGCCCAGCACGGGCTGTCGCTCGCGCAGGCGCCCGGGGCCGGCCACCCGCTGCAGCGTGGGCAGCATGCGGGACAGCAGCATGGGATCGTTGTCGACCACGGGATAGCCCAGGTCGATGGTCACCTCGGCCGTGGCCCCCGACGCCTCTGCGGTGAGGCGAGCCATGTGCTCGATGCGCTCGTGCAGCTGCTGGCGGATCCCGGCATCGAAGGTGCGGATCGTGCCGATCATCTCCACCTCGTCGGGGATGATGTTGCCGCGCACGCCCCCCGAGATGCTGCCCACCGAGATCACCGACGCGCTCTTGGTGGTGTCGAGCTGTCTGGTCACGATGGTCTGCAGCGCCAGCACGATCTGAGCCGAGACCGTGACGGGATCGACCCCTCGCCACGGGTACGCGCCATGGGTCTGCTTGCCCTTGACCACGATGCGCAGCGCATCGGCGCTGGCCATGGCAGGCCCCACCCGATAGAGCACGTCGCCGACCGGCTCGGGCACCACGTGCAGCCCGAAGATCACCTCGGGCGCGGGCTCGGCCAGCGCACCCTCGGCCACCATCAGCTCGGCCCCTCCCTCCTCGCCTTCGGGAGCGCCTTCCTCGGCCGGCTGGAACAAGATCACCACGGTGCCCGGCCGCCGGGGCAGGCGAGGCAGCAGCTCGGCCACGCCCATGGCGATCGCCATGTGCATGTCGTGGCCGCACGCGTGCATCACCGGCGTGTCCTGGCCGCGCCACGACGCGGTGGCCTTGGACGCAAACGGCAGGCCGGTCTGCTCCTCGACCGGCAGCGCGTCCATCTCGGCCCGCAGCGCCACCACCGGTCCCGGGGCCGTGCCCTCGAGCACGGCGACCAGCCCGGTGTGCGCCACCCCGGTGCGCACGCTCCAGCCGTGGGCACGCAGGTGGTCGCCGATCACCCGTGCCGTGCGATGCTCGCGGTTGCCCAGCTCGGGATGCTCGTGGAGATCCCGGCGGTAGCCCACCACCGCCGGCTCGAGCTCCGCCGCGAGGCGGTCGATCTCGGCCGCGAGCGGCGATGCTCCCACCACCTCGGGCAGCACCACCTCGCGAGGCTCCGGCGTGACCGGACGCGCAGACGCGGGCGACGTGGGCTGGGGCGGGTCGGCGTCGATCGGGGTCGCCGTGGTCGGCCGACAAGCGGGCGCCCCGAGCAGGACGGTCACGAGCACGAACGAAGCCGGCAGCGGGGCGCGCATGCACGGCGAGCATACGACGCCATCGACACCACGCGCGAAGGCGCGAGGGACCCGCGGCAGTGGTATCGTGGGTCCACCAGGCGAACGCGACGATGAGCTCGACGGGCAAGGCGCGTGTGTGCGCAAGACGCTTCCTCTGGCGTGCCGGATGGGAAGCCGTGGCGTCGTCGCTGCTGCTGCTGGGATGTGCCGTGGGCACGGGGACCGATGGCGCGGGCTCGGCCTTCAGCGTGGGCGAGGCCGGGGGCGGCTCCGATGGCACCGGTGACGGCGCCAGCGGCGACGACGTGGCCGACGGCTCGGGGGGTGGCTCGGCCACCACGGTCGGGCCGCCCACCGGTGACACCGACGATCCGCCTCCGCCGGGCGGGGAGATCTGCAATGGCCTCGACGACGACGGCGATGGTCAGGTCGATGAGGACCAGCCATCGCAAACCTGCGGGGTGGGCTCGTGCGAGGTCACCCAGCCCACCTGCGTGGGTGGGATCCCTCAGCCGTGCACTCCCGCGCTGCCGGGCGGCGAGGTCTGCAATGGCCTCGACGACGACTGCAACGGAGCCGTGGACGACGTGGGGCAGGCATGCTCCAACGCGTGCGGCAACGGGACCACGGTGTGCATGG
Source organism: Paraliomyxa miuraensis (assembly GCF_026337845.1). Lineage (GTDB taxonomy): Bacteria > Myxococcota_A > Polyangia > Nannocystales > Nannocystaceae > Paraliomyxa > Paraliomyxa miuraensis. The sequence continues at coordinate 51,506 of NZ_JAOVZF010000146.1, forward strand.
GCAACGCCGAGGTCTGCGATGCGCCGGCCCCGGCGGCCGAGAGCTGCAACCTCGACGACGACGATTGCGACGGCGACTTCGACGAAGGCGTGGGCGGCTGCCGCGTGAGCGTGCATCGCTTCGTGCATCCCACCACCGGCGAGCACTTCTACACGGCCAGCCTCGCCGAGGGGCAGGGGGCCGGCTTCTCGCTCGAGGTGGCCAGCTACTTCGAGCTCTACGCGGGCGCACACGCGGGGCTGACCGCCTTCCACCGCTGCTATCAGCCGGGTGGCTTCCACCTCTACACCCAGGATCCCGGCTGCGAGGGACTGCAGCTCGAGGGCGTGCTGGGCTACATCGCCACCGGCGCGGGCACGGCCGGCTCGATCCCCCTCTACCGACTCTACCGGGCCGCCAACGGCGACCACTTCTACACCACCAGCGCGGCCGAGCGAGACAACGCGATCGCGAGCTTCGGCTACGTCGGCGAGGGGACGGCCGGCTACGTGTGGTAGGAGGGGCGCACCGACGCCCGACGTGCTGATTCGACCGAGCCGCAGCCGGTCATTCCAAACCTTCGCTGGGGCCCAGGCACCTGCGGCTGCTAGCATGCTCGCATGGTCGACGCGTGGCGATGGGGATTGACGTCGTTCGGACTGCTCGTCTGGGTGAGCGGGTGCAAGGAGGAGCCGCCCTCGACCGACGGTGGCTCGGGCGAGAGCGGGATCGTGCTGACGGCGGCGGACGAGTCCGGACCGATCCTCGACGTCGGCAACGCAGACACCGGCACCATCAACTGCGGTGAGGGCGTCGGGCAGTGCGACGACCAGGTCGACCTGCTGTTCGTCATCGACAACTCGGGCTCGATGGGCGAGGAGCAGCTGAACCTGGCGCTCAACATGCCCAAGCTGGTGCGAGGGCTCGAGGAGCTCACCGATGCCATGGGCAACCCGGTGGCCGCCAACGTGCACATCATGGTGACCACCACCGACTCGGGCAATCCGCTGTGCGACCCCTACTACAAGCCCGGTCGCTCGCCCGAGGAGGGCACGCCCATCAGCAGTGCGTGCACCGATCGGCTGGACCGGTTCACCAGCGTGTCGATGCCGCCCGTCGATGCCGAGGGCGCCTGCACCACCGTTTGCCCCACGCCCCTGGCCCCCGAGGGTGACTTCATCTCCTTCAACGGCTCGCTCGACAACGTGCCCGACGTGGCTCCCGCCGACGTCGACGGTGATGGCATGGACGACAGCCCGGCGGCGCAGACCCTGTCGTGCGTGGGCCCGCAGGGGATCGACGGCTGCGGCTACGAGTCGCCGCTCGACAGCATGCTGCAGGCGCTCGACCCCGGCGCTCCGTGGAACCAGGGCTCCGACCCGTTCCTGCGCACCGGCTCACTGCTCGCGGTGGCGATCATCACCGACGAGGCCGACTGCTCGATCGTGGACGAGTCGGTGATGGCCGACGCCGCCTTTCAGGAGGATCACCCCGAGACCGGCATGGCCCAGCCCACCAGCGCCATCTGCTGGAACGCGGGGGTCTCCTGCGACGGCCCCGATGGCAACGGGCTCTACGGCAACTGCGAGTCCACCGGGGATCGGCTGCGGCCCGTGCAGGAGTACGTCGACTTCCTCCAGGATCAGAACCGGCGCGTGGTGATGCTGGGCATCGTGGGCATTCCGCCCGTGACCGCGCGCAACCCCGATCCGCCCTATCAGCCCACTGCGGGCGGGTTGTTCGACCTCGAGTACCGCGACTGGCGCGACCCCGACTACGCCAACGGCGGTGACATCCTGCCCGACGACTGGAACAACATGATCGACGCGTCGTTCAAGCAGTACCAGTTCGGCATCGGGCCCGGCTGTACGGGTGAAGACGGGATGGGTGGCTTCACCGGTCAGGCGATCCCGCCCGTGCGCATCAAAGAGGTCTGCCAGGCCCTCGACGTCGAAGACGACCCCGCCACCAACGAGGACGAGAGCGACATCCGTTGCTGCATGGAGTCGATCTGCGATACCGACTTCAGCCCCGCACTGCGGTGCCTCGCGGGGCTGATCCAGGAGAACGTGATCCCGGTCGAGTAGGCGGGTCGATGAGACGCTAGACCGAGAACGACGACCCGCAGCCGCAGCTGCCCGTGGTGTTGGGGTTGTTGAACTTGAACCCCGCCCCCTGCAGGCCCTCCACGTAGTCGATGGAGGTGCCCATCAGGTACATGAAGCTCATCTGGTCGCTCACGAGGGTGACCCCCTGGCTGTCGAACACGTAGTCACCCTCGGCGTGCTCGTCGAAGTAGAGGTCGTATTGGAAGCCGGAGCAGCCGCCACCCATCACCTTGACCCGCAGGGCGTAGTGGGGCTCGATGGTCTCGGCCTCGCGGATCTCCCGAACCTTGTCCGCGGCGGTCTCGGTGAGCGACAGGGCGCCCGCCATCGCGGGATCGTCGATCGGCTCGGGCGCTGCCTTGGGCTCGGTCGCCTCGGTCGTCATGGTCTCGGTGGACATGGGTCTCCAGTGTTGCGCAGCTGGCGCGGCTCTCGTCGCCAAAGCTAACGTTGGGGAAGATTGCGTTCACGGGCCGCCGGGGTCAAGTCCTCGCGTCCCGGGGGAGGAAGAAGAACCGGCGAGGAGGGGCTTCGGCAGCGGACCGAAGGACCGCCCCGGCCGGCGAGAGGTTACCCATCCGGTGAGGCTCGGCGGCGATCCCACCCCAAAGTCGGCCCCAAAGTCGGCCCAAAGTTGGCCCGATGTTGGCCTAGCCGCGTCGCGATCGCCGCCACCGTTCCCGACGTTTGACAGGCCCCGGCGCGGACGCCTACCGTGGGCGCAAATGGCGGCAAGCGTCCTGAAATCGCCCCTTGGCATCGTTGGCTGGGCTCCCGTGGTGGGGCTCGGGCTCCTGCTGGCCTCCTCTGGCTGCGACCGCGACGAGGCGATGCAGCGCCAGATGGAGGGCATGCAAAAGGAGCCCAAGGAGAAGGTCGAGCTCCCGCCCGAGGTTCCGCCGCATCCGCTGCGCGACAAGCTGATGCCGGTGCTCTCGAAGGTCTACGCGCTCAACAAGCCGCCGGGCGTGGCCGACGCGGAGATCATGCCCGAGGGCGACTACAAGTACGAGCTCGAGGCGGGCGTGATGGCGGTGATCCGCGTTCCCGCCGGGCTGCCCCAGAACGAGAAGGTTCGCGCGATCGTGCAGGCCACGGCCGAGGCCGATGCGTGGGCCTACCGCAAGGACGCGCGGCGCGAGTACGCCGACCTCGTCGCACGCGTCAAGAACGGCTACGGCAAGGAGCAGCGCGACAGGATCCTCAAGGCCTACGCCGAGCTGCGCATGCTGCAGTACTTCAACAGCGATTCGGCCCAGGCCGACGTGGCCTCGCTGCCCGAGGACGTGCGCGGGCCGGTCGAGGAGATGCGGGCATACTACGTCGACAACAAGCAGAAGATCTGGGACGACTGGATGGCGGTGAAGATGTACGCCCGCCGCGTGGTCGCCGGCGACGAGCCGTTCCGCGGGGTGCTGCGCGACATCAAGAAGGAGCTGGGCAAGGAGGAGCCGCCGCCCATCAGCTGGGAGGACGCGATGGCCTCGGCCCAGTTCAAGGCATGGGCCACCGAGATCCGCAAGGACGAGCAGCTCATCGGCACCCTGCTCAACATGCGAGACATGCGGGAGCGCGAGGCGTTCCTCGAGGACACCCACTCGCTGTGGATCATGGAGGGCTCGCCCGAGATCCCCGACAAGGCCAAGAAGGTCAAGCCCGAGAAGGACCTGGGCTTCGGCATCATGCGCGAGGACCTCGGTGGCGGCTACAACGACCTCACCTACGTGTTCAGCAAGAAGCTCGACGGAGCGGCGCTGCGCAAGGCCTACCTGCGCTCGATCATCTACGGCCACCTGCTCTCCGACTTCGGCATGCTGGCCACCGCGGGCGGCGACTTTGCGGAGCGCGACGCCGACAACGTGATCAACACGGCCACCGCGGTGGTGCCCGACAAGTACGACCCGCTCTACGCCCGCTGTGGCTCGGCGGCGGCGATCGACACGTTCATCAACCACTTCGCCGAGGAGTACGCGGTCCTTCAGGGGCTGCCGTCGGTCAAGGATCCGCAGGCGATTCTCAATGCCGCGCACGAGTGCGTGATCGATGGCGCGCGCGGGGAGATCTACATTCCCGCCAAGGACGACGACACGGATGTGGAGGGTCCCGCGCCAGGCAGCCGCCTGGGCCTCTACCAGATGCTCGCGCGCTTCGAGAACATGGACGCCGACATCGCGGCCATGGGTCAGGACAAGCGCACCGCCGAGGACGACGTGATCGACGAGGGCGAGGCGATCCTGCAGAAGATCAAGGCCAAGGAGAACGAGGGCAAGGGGACCAAGTAGTACCGATCGGCGACCGCCCGCCGAGCTGGAGCTGCCTTCGCAGGTCCCGGCGCCTCGAAGCCGATTCGCTGGAAAGCGACGGGATCGTGGGCCACGATGGTGGGGTGAGGCGCAGCCCGATCCGGACCCGGACCTCGACCTGGTGGAGCGGTTTCGCGTGCGGTGTGGTCGTGGCGAGCGCGATGGTGCTGTGGCTACCGGGGCGGACCGTCACCGTCCCCGAAGCCACCGCGGCGGGCTCCCGCTTCGATCGCGACTCGTTCCATCAGGCCCTCGATGCCGTCCTCGATCGCTACGTCGATCCCGTGGACGGCTCGACCCTGCTCGCACGCGGGCTCAAGCACATCGTGGCCGGGCTCGATGCCCACAGCCACTTCCTCACGGCCGAAGAGCGCAAGGCTCTGCGCACCCAGGTCAAGGACGGCACCGCCGGCCTGGCCGTGCACCTGCACGCCGCCCCCGGCGGAGGTGACCGCGTGCTCGAGGTGATGGGCGTGCTGCCGGGCTCGGCCGGAGCGCTCGCGGGCCTCGCTCCTGGCGATCGCATCCTCGAGATCGACGGCACCGAGGTCGGACGCCTGCTCAGCCAGGTGGAGGCCGAGGGTCTGCTCGCGGGTGAGGTGGGCGAGCAGGTCGCTCTGCGGGTGCAGCGTCGGCACGATTCCAGCCCCTCCCGCGTGGACCTCACCCTCGGCGAGGCACCGCGCGAGCAGTTGGTGAGCGAGCTGTTGCCCGTGGCGGGGGCGCACGGGTTCGAGGGCAAGGCCGCGATCATCGAGCTTCGTGGCTTTCGCCGCGGCACCGGAGAGGCGTTCAAGAAGCAGCTCGCGCAGCTACGGCGCTCCGCCGGCTCCCATGGCCTCGCGGCGGTGGTGCTCGACCTCCGAGGAAATCCAGGTGGCGAGGTCGACGAGGCGCTCGTGGTGGCCGACCGCTTCGTACGCCGCGGCATCCTCACCCGCACCCGCGGCCGCGGGGGTCGGATCCTCCGCGAGGAGCTCGCCCACGAGGCGGGCACCGACACCGAGACTCCGCTGGTGATCATCCAGGATCGACACACCGCCTCGGCGGCCGAGCTGCTCACCGCGGCCCTGCGCGACAACGGGCGGGCGCGCAGCGTGGGCGAGCGCAGCTACGGCAAGGGCACCGTGCAGGAGATCATGGGCATGCCCGATGGCTCGGTGCTCAAGCTGACCATCGCACGCTATTTCTCGCCCGACGACGCCGCCATCGATGGCGTCGGCGTCACGCCCGACGTGGTGCTGACCACCGACCAAATGGAGCGGGCCGTCGACGAGGCACTCGCGGACCTCGGGCTGCGCCGGGCCGAACCCTAGCGATCATCGGTGGCATGCGCGCGAGCCCGCCCCTCAGCAGCCCACGCCACCCCCGTGCGCCGAGGGCTGGCGCCACGAGCACGAGTTGAGGCAATCGTCGTTCTCGTCGAGGTTGCCGTCGTCGCACTCCTCTTCGACCGAGTCGACCACACCATTGCCACAGCTGGGCGTGGGCGTGCAGCACAGCGCGCGCACGTATGTCTCGTTGCACCCAAAGACGCTGGGGCAGCTCGACCGCGAGCTGCCGTAGCCGCAATTGACGGGAGGATCGTCCTGTAGGCTCGTCACTCCGTCGTAGGGCCCCAGGGTGTAGTGACCGGCTCCGCTGCCGGCACGGCAGTAGATCTCCCCCACGACCACCTCGGGCGTGCCAAAGGCTCCCGTGGGTACGTTCCACCCCGTGTTGCGGTTGACGTGTTGCGCCCGTGAGCACAGGCCCCAGCCCGGAGGGCACGCCAGCTCCAGGTCCTCCTCGCAGGTGACGTCGGCGGGGTCGTCGCAAAGCACCGCCAGGCCGCTGGGGGCCACGGACACGGTGGTGAAGCCCGGCGCGCAATCACTCGGCCCGATCTCCCACTGGCAGGTGCTGTCACAGCCGTCTCCACCCAGCACGTTGCCGTCGTCGCACTGCTCGCCTGCCGGGCCGTTGATCACCCCGTCGCCGCACTCGGACGGCGTGCAATCGACGTCGCACCCGGGCGAGGGGCCCATGTCATCGCACTGCTCGCCCGCCGCCATGTTGACGAGTCCGTCGCCGCACGAGGCCAGCGAGCAGTTGGCGTTGCAAAACGCGGTCTCGCCACCGTCGTCGCAGACTTCCCCCGCGAGCCCGTTAGGATAGGCATCGCCACACTCGGCGGGCGTACAGTCGATGTCGCACGTCGCCGTCTGGCTGCCTTCGTCGCAGATCTCCCCGGCGGCCACGTTGAGCATGCCGTCCTGGCACTCCGCCAGCGTGCAGTCCACGTCGCACGTCGCCGACTCGCCACCATCGTCGCACTGCTCGCCCGCGGTCGCGTTGACCACTCCGTCGCCACACGATGCGGGCGTGCAGTCGTCGTTGCACGTGGTCGAGGGGCCGCCCTCGTCGCACGTCTCGCCGGCGGTCGGGTTGACGACCCCGTCGCCACACGCCGCCGCCGTGCAATCGGCGTTGCACGAGGCCGACTCGACCCCGTCGTCGCATGCCTCGCCGGCGGTCGGGTTGACGACCCCGTCGCCACACGCCGCCGCCGTGCAATCGGCGTTGCACGAGGCCGACTCACCCATGTCATCGCACGACTCGTCGCCCTCGACGACGCCATTGCCACACCCGAGCCCGCCACCGCTGCTGTCGACGCTGGCCGTATCCTCGCTCGCCTCGCCCGTGCCCACGCCGGTCGTCGAGCCCGAGTCCATGGCGAAGGTGGTGACGCCGTCGGTCGTGGTCGCGCCGGTGGTGGTGCCCTCCGAGGTCGTCGAGACGGGAACGTCGTCACCGGAGCAAGCGGCAACGAGCCCCAGTGCGAGAGCGAACACGAAGTGGCCCGAGAAGCAACGCACCGATGACATCGGGGGTCAGGGTATCACGGGCCCTTCCGTGTTCGTCCCGCACGCGCTCGGTTTCACCGTTCGTGGTCGCGCTGTTGGGCGTCGACTTCCTGGAGTCTACTCATGCCCTCGCCATGAACCGCGCGGGTACGGCTCGCTCACTGTGCGCCGGCCGCTGCCGCCTCGGGCTCGTCGGTCATGCCCAGCAGGCCCAGCAACCAGTCGTCGGGATGGTAGGCCCGCACGAGCGCGCAGCCGTCGACCAGGGTCACCCATGCCGCCTCGCCCTGCTGCGGGTCGTCGAAGCGGGCCACGAGCTCGTCCCCGGTCAGGGCCACGTTCATCACGACCATGTCCCACAGCGCTCGGTGGGCGCCGCGCAGCACGAGATCCAGACCGCGCTGCCACTGGAAGCAGTGCAGATCGTCGCCGTCCTCGAGCACGTCCACGTGATCCATGGTGATGCGCACGGGCGTGGTCCGATCGCGTGCGTCGAGCATGAAGCGAGCGGCGTGGTCCGACTGGAGGAACTTCTCCCCGTAGAAGTCGTGCACGAACGCCTCGTAGCGCCGGTAGACCTCCTCGCGCTCCTGCGTGGACATGGCGGGGTCGACCACGTGCAGGTGGTTGGACGGGTACTCGCTGTGCCACGACTCGACCGCCTCCGACCCGCATCCCGAGGGCAGCACGCGCAGGCCAAACCGCTCGGGGGTGCGGCCGACCTCGGCCGACCGCGTGGCCTCGAAGCGAAACAGGTTGATGTCGGCCACGCAGTCGGCGTGGGCGCGAAACGACGCCAGCGACTGCATCGCGTCGGCAAAGGTCGTGGTGGGCAGATCCATGATGATGTTCATGTGGACCGTGATGCCGTTGTCGCGCGCGAGCCGGAGGAAGGCGCTGATCTCCGCCTCGGTCGAGGCCTTGCGCACCACCTTCAGCACCCGATCGGTCATGGTCTCCACGCCCACCACGATCCGCTCGCACCCCGACCGGCGCATGATGGCGAAGGTCTCCTCGCCGAAGTGCCGCTCCACCATCACGAAGGAGCCCCAGCGGACGTCGAGCCCGCGCTCCAAGATCCGCAGCCCGGACTTCCGGGCGAAGGCGGGCGGCAGGGCCTCGGTGACGTAGGTGAAGCGGCGGATCCCGTGCGTCGCGATCTGGTGCTCCATCTCGTCGACGAAGCGATCCTCCGAGCGCGTGCGATAGCGGGGGTTGCCCTCATAGAGCTCCACGTAGTCGCAGTAGGCGCATCGCCCCCAGTAGCAACCCCGCGCCTGGACCACGCTCAAGATCGGGTCGGCCAGCCGCGCCAGGATCTCGGCGTCGTAGTGCGGGAACGCCAGCTCCTCGAGCGCGACCCCGGCCTCCGCGGGGTTGATCTGGACTCGCCCCTCGACGCGGCTGGCCACGCCCGAGACCTCGGCCGGCGCCCACTGCCGGCCCGCGACCTGCTCGCAGAGCGCCAGCAAGGGCCGCTCCCCCTCGAAGCGCACGATTGCGTCCACCGGCGCCGCCTCGAGCACCCGGGCCACATCGTCGGGCGCCATCAGGCTGAAGGTGGAACCGCCGAGCACGACGCGAACATCGGGCCGCACCTCGCCGATGCAGCGGGCCAGGATCAGGCTCGGCCCCAGCTGCGGGGCCATCGACGCGGAGATCCCGACCAGCGCGACATCGGGGGCGCCGCGCAGCCACGACAGGTACTCGCTCTGCCGATAGAAGCGGGCGTAGAACTCATGGATCTCGCTGCGGCCGAACGCCTCCGAGAGGCACGCGCCCACGCTTTGGTCCACGCGGTACGGCTGGCACAACCAGTGGAGCAGCATCCTTGGGTTGTAGCCGCGGGGGTAGTGCCCGCGTACGCGCCCCTGCTCGTCGTGGAAGGGCCGCTCGAGCCGCTGGATCACGCGCGCGGCCATGGCCGGCGAACTGGTGGGGGCGAACACCTCCCCGTCGAAGGCGAAGCCGTGCTCGAGCCGCTCGAGGTGCTCGGGCCGCAGCAGGTGCTCGAAGAGCCGGCTGTTGAGGTCGTGCTGCTCGGCGACGAAGCCATGCGCCCGTAGGTGCCCGGCCAGGACCGCCGTGGATGGGTAGTAGGCGCCGAACGAGGAGAACACCTGCGGCGGGAACACCAGCGAGACGAGCGGGGTCCCCGGCGCGGGCTCGACTGGAGGGTTGTGCGTACCTGGGTCGGCTTCGTTCATGACTCACCCCACATGGACTCGGAGGACCCCGGCGCGACCGAGCTCCACGAGCGCCGTGCCCAGCTCTTCGGGCGACACGGCGCGTCGCCACGCACGAGCAACTTCCGCCCGCAGCGCCTCGCCATGGTGCCCCTCTCGAACGCCCCACAGGATCGCCGCCCACGGCTCCGGAAACTCCCGCACCAGGGTGCCCCACGGGGTCTCGATGCAGATCGAGAGCGGCATCGATCCATCGAGTACCTCCAGCACGTCACCGTCGTCGCGCGGCCGGACCTGCACGTCCCGCACGCGCTCGGACACCGCGTAGCCCAGCTCGAGGGGGGTGGTCACGCCGGGAGGGCGCTCGATCACCCGATCGTGCAACACGCAGGCATCGAGCCCGCTGGTCAGCAGACAAAGCAGCGCGTCGTCGGGGGTCTCGACCAGCGGCTCGCCTCGCACGTTGAACGAAGTGTTGAGCAGCAGCGGCACGTTGGTCCGGGCGAAGAATCGCTCGATGAGCGCATGGAAGCGCGGCAGGACCTGCCGCGACACGGTCTGGATGCGCGCGGTGCCGTCGACGTGGACCACCGCGGGAACCAGTTCGCGGCAGCTCGGGGCCACCGGGCAGATCCTCAGCATGAAGGGGCTGTCCTCCGTGGTCTCGCCCCAGTCGAACCACTGCGCCGCGTGCTCCTCGAGCACCGACGCCGCAAACGGCCGAAACCACTCACGCCGCTTGATCGCGGCGTTGAGCCGCTCCTTGGCCTCCGCGCGCCGTGGGTCGCACAGGATGCTGCGCTGACCCAGCGCGCGCGGCCCCAGCTCGCTGCCCCCCTGGAACCAGCCCAGGATCTGGCCGTCGAGGAGCCGGTCGACGACCTCCTCGACGACATCGTCACGCGAGGAGGCGGTCGGCCCCAGGGGCGGGTACTCGGTGCCCGTGGCGTCGCGGCGCAGCCGCGGGCGGGCGACCCTCACGGGCGCCGGCTGGCGATCGAGCCACCACTGCAGGCCGTAGTAGGCGGCCCCGATGGCCGTGCCGCTGTCCTCCGCGGCGGGGGTGATGAACACCTCCTCGAAGCCGGACTCGCGAATGATGCGCTCGTTGAGCAGGCCGTTGAGCGCCACGCCGCCGGCATAACACAGGTGCGGGTGCGGGCAGCGTCGACGGAGCTCGCCCACCACCGCCAGCACGGCGTGCTCGAGGGCCGCCTGCGCGGACGCGGCCAGGTCGGCGTACTGCTCATGCCGGGCGGGCCAGCGCTCCTCGGTACGAAACAGCGTGCAGACCTCGTCGCGATAGTGCACCTGGCCGTCCGCGTCCACCTTCAGGAACGCGCTCGTGGGAATGGTGGGCCGACCGTAGGACGCCAGGCCCATCACCTTGCCGGCGTGCCGCGGGTTGCCGAAGATCTGCTGGGCGACCGCCGAGTAGAGCCCGCCCAGGCTCTCGAATCGAGGCATGCGACCGAGTTGCTCGTGGCCTCGCTCGAGCCACGCCCGCGACACCTGCTTGGCGAGGGGCGTGACCCGAAGCGCCGGGGCCCCGAGGCCGGTCGCCTCGTAGAGTGAGATCGCCTCGTAGCAAGGACCGTCACCGGCCCATGGGCCGCCCTCGACGATCGTGCGACGCTCGCTCGGATCGAGATCGACCAGAGGTGAGCCCACACCGTCGATGACCAGCACCGCCGCGCGTTCGTAGCCCGCGCTCGCAATCGCGCTATGAGCATGTCCCAAGTGGTGGGACAACGACAGCAGACGCCCCTGTCGATGTAGTGGCTCGAATTGCAAATTGTGCAAAGGATCGTGATCGGGTTCGCTGCGACCGGGGCACGAGCAGATCACCACGCAGTCCAGTTCGTCCACCCCGATTCCGGCGTGGGATAGACAGTACGAGGTCGCCAGCGACGGCCGACCCGCGAAGATTCGTGTGCGCTTGACCCGTGTGAGGCGCTCTTCCTGGATCGCCACCACGAGCTCGGAGCCTCGCAGCAGGCACGCCGCGCCGTTGTGCGATGCATTGACGCCTAGAATCCATGGAGCAGTAGCCACGACACGATTCGTCCCCGGCCTTGCGGCGCTGTTGGTCGTTTCCGTTCGGTCTCCGAGCGAAAATGACCCGACGTCGGCCGTCCCCTTCGAATCATCGACTTTCGAGGACGACGCCGAATAGGATACAGTGAGCCCCCAACGATACCAAGAGGTAGAGTACCGATGAGCTGGTGGACCAAGGACCTCATCCTCGAGTTTCGCAAGAGGATGTTCACGGACGAGAAGTTTCGAGCGAAGTTCGTCTCCGATCCCACCGGGACCCTGCGTGCCATGGGCGCGAAGGTCCCCGAAGGTGCCCAGATCCCCGCGCCCACCCTCAAGGATCTCGAGGTGCGGATCGCCGAGATCAAGAAGTCGGTAGGCGACGACAAGATGCCCGAGCTGTGGTCGACCGATGGGCTCGAGCGCCTCGAGAAGGCGGGCATCCCCACTGCGAAACTCGGGATCCTCGGCGGGGCCAAGAAGCCCCACCTGCGCGCGGTGATCGAGTCGTTCAAGATCGTCGACGAGCCCTGAGGCCCGAGCGATTTGCGATGACGCGCCGCCGACACCAGACGCTCGTCCTCTCGTACACGCTGACCTGCAACGCTCGCTGTGCGCACTGCGTGTCGCTGGCGGGACCCAAGGTCAAGCGCCGCATGCCCCTGGCCGAGGCGCTCGAGATCTATACGGGCGCGGCGCGCTCGGGCCTCTTCGACACCGTGTACCTCACGGGGGGAGAGAACCTCCTGCACCGGGACGATGTGCTGGAGCTGTGCCGGCACGGGACCGCGCTGGGGTTGCGCACGGAGGTGATCAGCAACGGCTTTTGGGCGCTCGACGTCGAGCGGGGTCTGGCCTTCCTCGCGCCCCTGGTCGAGGCGGGGCTCTCGACCCTCCAGATCTCGATCGATCACCACCACCTGCCCTACGTGGCGGCCCCGCGGGTCCGCCACGCGCTCGAGGTGGTACGCCGACTGGGGCTGCAGCCGCAGCTGTGCACTGCGATCGACCGCAAGGAGCCGGCCCCGCCGCCGGAGATCGAGGATCCGATCCAGGCAGGCCGCCTGCGGCTCGACCAGGTCACCGCGGAGTCCTTCGATGCGCTGGTCGCCGCGGAGTGGGCGGCCATCGACCCCGACGTGGAGCAGCTGCTGGTGCTCTACGGGGTACCTCGCTCGGAGTGCGTCCCCGTCCACGTCAAGAGCAGCCTGCTGCGCGCGGGAGACCCCCGGGCCGAGGCGATCGTGGCTCGCTACGTGCACCCGAAGATCGTCGTGCACCACCAGTACACGGGTCCGGTCGGCCGCGGGGCGACGCTCGAGGCGCTACCCCGGTGGCACGTGGACCAGTGGCAGGACGAGAGCTGCCACCAGGCCGGCGAGTCACCGCTGGTCACCGCCGAGGGTGACGTGTTCCCCTGCTGCTCGAGCTGGGCCAACGAGCCCCAGATGCGAACCACCCGCTGCTCCGGTGGCAACGTGGAGGAGATCACCCACGCCATCCGGCAGGATCCGATCGCGCGGTTCATGCACTACCAGGGCCCGCGCCAGCTGGTGGTGTTCCTGCGAGCGCAGGGCCACGACCTCCCGGAGCAGTACGGCAACATCTGCGACTTCTGCTCCTCGCTGCTGGCGCGCTTCTCTCGACCGCAGCTCGAGGCCTTCATCGAGCAGTATTATCAGGACCAGCCCCACCGGCGCACGTTTGCCACCCGCGGCCTGGTGTTCGACGCCCAGGTGCAGGATCACGAGGCGTTCTCGTCGATCTGATCGAGGCCCAGGAGCTGGTCGAGTCGGTTGCGACCGACCGCGCTATGCTCTGGCCCGCATGCCCTCGCCGAGGATCGCACGGCCCGAGCCCGCCGCGGCTCGAGACCGCCGCCACCATGGCGACGGCCACACGCGGACGCGAGGGCTCGTGGTCGGCCGCGCCGCGGGACTCGCTGCCCTCGCGGGTCTATCGGGCTGCGCGGGCGAGCTGACGGTGCTCGCCGCCATGGCCTTCGGCATGACCCTGGGCGCGTGGTTGCTGAGCGCGGGTCGTCAGCGTCGAGCGCTCTACGAGGCGGAGTATCTGCGCCGGGCCATCGCCACCGGCCAGCACCGCGAGCTCGAGGCCACCTTGCGTCGCGAGCTCGCGCTGGTCGAAGCCGGCGAGGCCGTGAGCCCCGAGCGTCAGTGGATGGCCCGCGCCCAGCTCGGCGGGCTGATGGTGGCCGAGTGGCGACTCGACGAGGCAAGGGGGATCTACGCGGGCATTCCCCTCGGTGGCGGGGCCAAGGCACTGCCCGGCGATGTGCTCGATCCCCTGGCGCTGCCCGGCGATGCTCCCGCCGACGAAGACGAAGGAGCTCCGCCCGCGCCGATCGAGGCGCCCGCGAGCGAGGCCGAGCTCGCCCCTCATCTACGCGCCCTGGCCTCGTTCGGCCGCCACGAGCTGGCGGTGCTCACCGAGGCTCCCAACGAGGCGCGGCTCGAGGCGATTCGCCGCGACCGCGACGAGTGCCTGCGCCACGTGCCCACCGTGTTCCGTGGCGATGTGGAGCTGGCCTGGAACGCGCTCGAGGGGCTGTGCCTCGTTCGCATGGGCCGGGCCCGCGAGGGCGTCGACCGGCTCGCGAGCGGGCTGTCGGCGCTCGAGTACAACCCGGCCCTGGTGGTCTACCTCTTCCACCTCGGGCAGGCCTATGAACACATTGGGGAGCGCAAGATGGCGGCAACGCGCTACGAGGAAGCCGCCAAGGCGTTCCCCGGCACCCGCCTGGCCAGCGAAGCGCAGGCCCGCCTGCGAGCGCTCGGATCCTCCGGAGGTGGTGAGGGCAGCATGTTCCGCGCGATGCTTCCCGAGGTCCCCGCCGCCAACTCCAGCAATGCGTCGTTCCCCATGGGCGACGACGAGCCCAAGACCTGACCCAGTCGGCCCGTTCCTGGCCGCTCCACGCCGCCGAACCGGCGCGCGTCCGGCTCGGTCCGTGAGCCGCCCTTGTCGCTCCAACCGGCTCGGATCCATGTTCCGCACGCAAATGGCCGAAACCCTTGGAATCTTGGCCGGCTTTGAAGTGCGAATTACGCGCTTTTACCAAAAAGAGGCCGAGCCGTTGATCGCTTGGTAAATTCTGAAACGCCGTGGTCACGAAGGACCGCAAGCCAGGCCGGCTCCGCCGGGCCCTCAAGACCGTCACCCACAGTGTGGAGTACGCCCGGCACCTTGCTCGGGGCAATCACTTCGCGGGTGACATCTCCTGGACCAAGCCCGGAAGCCCCCCGGTCGTTCTCGCGCACGGGTTCATGGGCACGCGCGGAACGATGATTCCGCTGACCCAGCGCTTCCAGTCCGACGGTCGAGTGGTGTTCAGCTACCACCACGGCACGTTCCAGCTGCGGTCGCTGCGGGCCTCCGCCCAGCAGCTGGTCGATCACCTCGGACGACTCGAGCGCGAGCTGGGGGTCGAGCGGGTCGACGTGGTGGGCTTCAGCATGGGCGGTCTCATTGCCCTGCATGCGCTCAAGTTCCTGCAGGCCCAGCGCTGGATCCGTCGCCTGGCTCTATTGGGCTCGCCCACCAGCGGCACCTGGGTGGGCCTGGCCGGGGTGGGCACGGTGGGCCTGGTGAGCCCCTCGGTGTGGCAGGTGCTGCCCACCAGTCCCTTCCTCCGCGACCTTCGCGATGCCCCCATGCCGCCCGGAGTGCGGGTCCGTCAGGTCAGCGCCGCCGAGGATGCCTTCTGCCCGCGACCCGAGCTGCTCGAGGGCGTGGACGGAGAGCGAGACTACCTGGTGCTGCCCGGCGGACACTCGTCGCTGGTGGTCACGCGGCCGTTCTACAACAAGCTGCGCGAGTTCTTCGACGAGCCCGAGCCCGAGCCGGCGACGGTGGTGGGCACGGTGTGCAGCAGCGGGCTCGAGTCCATGCCTGCTGCTGCGGCCGAGGGATCGCCGACCGACTCGGGCGCAGCCGCGTAGGTTCACGGCCCGCTCGCAGCACCCGACTCGGGCCGCTGCGACCTGCTCCGCATGCGCGCTACATCGGCAGCACGCACGCGCCCACGTTCTCGTAGCCCGGCGGGGCCAAGCCGGGCTCGTACCACGGCGTGCACACTTGCCCCGGCAGGCATGGCGGCATGAGATCGTCGAGCGCACAGAACGGAGTGCAACAACCATTCCCCATGCAATCGGGAACGACATCCGCGCTGGCACAGAAATTCCCGCCGTCGCACACGTTGATGTACTCGCACGGATCGCCAGGCTCCCCCATGTCGCCCGAGGCATCGACCGCGCACATGAATTCGTCGTTGATCGGGTAGCAGGCCCTGCCGTCGTTGCAGTCCTGCAGCAGCGGGTCGCAGTGGGGCAGGCACAGCGCCAGCACGCCATCGCTGCTCAGCAAGCACGTGGAATTCTCGTCCTCGCAAAACGGGTTCTCCTCCGAGCCCACGCAGAACGCCACACAGGTGCCTTCGTTGGTGTCCGGGTCCACGTCCCAGCACATCAGGCCGTAGTCGCAGCTGTCGACCCCGCTCACCCCGCTGCCCTCCACCACGCACGCCTCGCCCAGGCCATCGGGATCTTCGGCCACCGGAGAGCAGCGGGTGGCGTTCCACGAGTTGCCGCCGTCGTTGGCCCACGGCATGCACTTCTCACCTTCGGGGCAGTCTTGCTCGAAGATTCCGCACTGGTCTCCCCAGTCGAGGTCATCGGGCTGCGGGATGAAGTTGCTCCACGTCTCGTCGCCCGGCGACTCGCCGAAGGTCTCGCTCGCGGTCGTGCTGGTGGTGGTAATCGTGGTCCCGGCCGTGGTGCCCGGCGACGTGGTGCTCGGCACCGTGGTGCTCGGCGGAGGGATGCTTGTGGTGCTGCCCTCGTCTCCCGAGCCCGTCTCGTCGTCGAGCTGGACGATGGGACCACAGGCCCCGCCAATCCCCATCGCAATCACGACCACACCCCATCCCCGAGTCCAGGACCTCATGGACTCCGGGATAGCACGACTGGTGTTGGATTGGTTGGGATTATTCGAAAAGAGTGTTTTCGTGAGGGCCAGCTCGCCGGATTCGCGTTCACGTCGGCAGGTACGCCAGCATCAGCCCGTTGGTCAGGTTGGGCGCATCGCAGCTGTACTGGAAGCCGGTGAGCGGGTTCTGCTGCACGCCCGAGGTGGCCCCGGCTCCGCTGTTGCCCGGGTCGCCCACGCTGATGGTGTCCGGGTAGCAGACCTGGATCGAGCCGTCTTGCTGGAACATGGCCTGGACCCGGATGAGGTCGGCGACGCTCCCGCCATAGAACGGCACGTCCCACTGCACCACGAAGCGCTGGTTGGGCGCCGCCCCCAGGGTCTGGTAGCGCACCGCACCGGCCGAGCTGGGATCGAGATCGGTCCAGAACGGCGCGAGGATGTAGTTGGTGACCGGGCTGAACGTGTCACCCGGCATGCACACGTTGAGGTAGTCGAGGTAGTCGGTCGAGTTGAAGTAGATCGCACCGTTGGAGGCGATCGTGGCCTGGGTGAACGGCACGCCATAGAACGTGAACGTAAAGCCCATCGGCACGCCGACCTCGTCGTCGTCGTCGAGGAACGCATTGGTCCCGGAGGCGCTGATGTCGTCGCAGGGCAGCGGCATCGGGTTCAGCGAGATGCCCGTGTAGAAGGCGTCGCTGCCGAACGGGACCCCGGGGATGTCGCAGCCCGAGAAGTCGAATTGGCAGCCGGGGGTGCACGCCAGCACCCCGCCCATCAGCCCCAGGCTGGCGCAGCTCGCCCCGCCCAGGTTCATGCCATCGCAGGCCTCGCCGGCGTCGACGATGGCGTTGCCGCACGTGTTGCACCCCGAGATGTCGAAGGCGCTGCAGTCGGCGTCGCACGCCAGCACGCCGCCCACGTAGCCCTGGCTCACGCACGTCTCCCCGCCGAGGTCGACGCCATCACACGGCTCGATGCCATCGATGAGATCGTTGCCGCACTGGATGCAGCTGGCCACGTCGTAGGACAGGCAATCGGCGGAGCAGCCCAGCTGGCCGCTCGAGTAGCCCTGGCTCATGCACGTCTGGCCGAGCAGCACGATCGAGTCGCAGACCTCGTCGCCATCGACGATGACGTTGCCGCAGGTGCCACAGTCGCTGGTGTCGAGCGCGCTGCAATCGAGCGCGCAGGTGATCGTGCCGCTGTCGAAGCCCTCGCCCTCGCAGGTGACGCCGCCCACGTCGGCTCCATCGCAGACCTCGCTGCCCTCGACGACCCCGTTGCCGCAGTTGAACATCGCGCACGCGCGGGTGTCGTAGCCCGAGCAATCGGCGGCACAGGCCAGCTGCCCCGAGTCGAAGCCCTGGCTCGCGCAGGTCTCCCCGGACAGCTCGTCGCCATCACAGACCTCGTCGCCATCGAGCATGCCGTTGCCACAGGTCTGCACGTCCGTGGTGCTCGAGTCGGGATCGATCGAGGTCGAGCCGGTCGAGGAGCTCTCGTCCGCGACGGTGGTCGAGTCGGGATCGACATCGGTGGTGAGCGGCGGAGTGGCGGGACCGGTGCTGCCGTCGTCCGAGCTGCTGCCGTCGACGGGGACGGGCGGGATGTCGATGCCGGGACAGGCGGTGAGCAGGCCGGCGCCCGCGAGCATGACCAAGGAGAGGGGGCGGCGTGTCATTCGACGACTGTACTTCCGGGCTCGGGACCATGGCCAGCATCGAGACGCCGTTCCCGTCACCGCAGACCCAGCCTACGGAGCTTGCGCTTGAGGGTGTTGCGGTCGATCGCCAGCGCCCGAGCGGCGCCCATGAGGCTGCCCTCGCGTACCAGGGCCTCGCGGATCACCTGAGCCTCGAGCTCGCTCACCGCCTCGGCCAGGGTGCGGGGCGACGAGGGGAGAGTCGTGCGCGCGGGCCCGGGGCGAGCGTCTGCTGCGAGGCCGGGGCGAGAGCCCGCAGCGGGAGCGGAGTCGTCCTCGGCGAGCGCTCGTAGCTGCGGCGACAGGTCCTCCACCTCCACCCGGTGCTCGCAGAAGACGGTCCATCGCACCACCTCGGCCCGAAGCTGTCGTACGTTGCCCGGCCACGCGTAGCTCCGAAGGCAGCGCCAGGCGGCAGGGGTGGGCCACGGGCGCGGGCCGGACAGCTCGTCGAGGAAGAACGCCACCAGGCGCTCGAGATCGGCCCCGCGCTCGCGCAGCGGCGGCACGTGCAAGGTGGCGCCGGCCAGCCGGTAGTAGAGGTCCTCGCGGAAGTCCCCGCGCGCGACCAGCTGCGGCAGGTCGCGATGGGTCGCGGCCACCACCCGCACGTCCACGTCGATCGACCGCTCGCCCCCCACCCGCCGCAGCGTGCCCTCCTGCACCACCCGCAAGAGCATGGCCTGCACGCGGGGGCTCATCTCGCCCACCTCGTCGAGGAACAGGGTGCCGCCGTCGGCCTGCTCGAACAGCCCGCGGCGCCGCGCCTGCGCGCCCGTGAACGCGCCGCGCTCGTGTCCGAACAGCTCGCTGGCCAGCACGCCCTCGGCGAACGCCCCGCAGCTCTCGGCCACGAACGGCCCGCTCGCCCGCTCGCTGGACTCGTGGATGGCACGCGCCACCAGCTCCTTGCCCGTGCCCGTCTCACCCTGCACGAGCACGGGCACGTCGCTGCGCGCCACTCGGAGCAGCCGTCGCGACAGCTCGTGCATGGCGGGGCTGTCGCCCACGATCGAGCGCCGGCCGGCCGCACGCAGCCGCACGACCTCTTCCTTGAGCGCGCGGATCTGCGGGAAGCCCTCGATCTCGAGCCGCACCTCGCGGATGGGGTGCGGGTGCACCGACGGCACGAACGCGGGCGGGATCACCTGCAGCATGCGCGCGGGCAAGAGGCCGGCCTCGACCATGATCACCCACAGCGTCTGCATCTGCGGCGTGCCGGCCGAGAGGCACACGTCCAGCGGCACCGGGGGCAGGCCCTCGGTGACGCCGTGGAGCGCGGCGAAGACCTGCGCGTGATCGCTGGGGTCCACGATCGGCAGCACGCGAAGATCGGCCGACGTTCCCCGGGCGAGGATCTCGGCGAGTCGCCGCTGTGCCGCCGGCTCGCCCTGCGGCGAGGTCAGCAGCCGCACGTGCTGGTACTCGACCTCGCTGTGGTCGAGCAGCCGCATCAACGGACCGCGATCGGGCGGCTCTCCGCCCTTGGATGGCGGCGGCTCGCCCCGCACGGTGGTGCTGCGGTCGGACCAGGTCAGCAGGCAGCGCGACATGGTGTATCACGCACCGTCAGCGGTGCATGATGTACCGTATCAACACGGTGCATTGTGCACCATTACCACAAGAAAGCTCAATGATTCCATGGTGGCACGGGATCTGCTCTTCCGGGCGGCATCATGGGCACTCCCAGCATCCACGCCGCTCCCGAGGTCTCGGTGATCGAGGGTCCCGGCGTTCACATCGAAGTCGACGCGGTCTCGCAGCTGCGTCGAGTCGCCGGCCTTCCGGGGTGCGTGCGTGCGGTGGGCATGCCCGATCTGCACCCGGGCCCGGGCATCCCCATCGGCATGGTCACCGCCTCGGCCACCCACGTGCATCCCACCCTGGTGGGCAGCGACGCGGGCTGCGGGGTCACGGCCGTGGTCACGCGGCGCGTGGTGCCGCAGGCCAAGCAGCTGCGGCGCATCGAGCGAGCCACGGTGGATCCCGATCCCTTGCCGGTCGATTCCCTCGAGGCGCTCGAGGCCGCCTGGCACGGAGGACCACGCGGCTTGGCCAATCTCGCCGGCATGCCCGAGGCGTTCGGCGAGTGGGTCGCCACGGTGCCATGGGGCGAGCCCCTCGGCCCGAGCGGTCCCATCCCCGAGGCGCTGCACGAGGCTCGCTTCGGCGAGGCGCTCGGCACCACCGGCGGTGGCAACCACTTCATCGAGCTCGGTCGCGTGGACCAGGTGCTCGACGACGACGCCCTGCCCGGCCTGCGCCGCGGGGCGCACGTGGTGATGGCCCACTCGGGCTCGCGCGGCCTGGGCTATGCGCTGGTGCAGCGCTGGCAGGAGCGAGCGCTCGGCGAGCCCGAGGAGATCGCCACCTACCTCGGCGAGCTCGCTGGCTGCTGCCGCTTTGCGCAGGCCAACCGCGCCTTGCTGGTGTGGCGGCTGCTCGAGGCGGTGGGCGCCGCCCGGGTCGATCGCCTCGGCGGCACCCTCGATCTCGTGCACAACGACGTGCGTCCCGGCGAGAGCCCGCAGGCACCGTGGGTGCACCGCAAGGGGGCCGCCCCCGCCCGTGCGGGCGAGCTGACCATCACCCTGGGCAGCCGCGGCAGTCCCAGCTGGATCCTCCGCGGTCGCGGCGACCAGGCGCACCTGTGCTCGGTGGCCCATGGTGCGGGTCGACGGATTCCCCGTGCCGAGGCCAAGGCTCGCCTGTCCCATCGCTACCGACGAAGCGATCTCACCCGCACGCCGCTGGGCGGCCACGTGCTGTGCGACCGCCAGGAGCTGCTGTGGGAGGAGCACCAAGACGTCTACAAGCCCATCGAGCCGGTGGTGGCGGCTCTCGAGCAGGCCGGGGTGG
Organism: Paraliomyxa miuraensis; assembly: GCF_026337845.1. Lineage (GTDB taxonomy): Bacteria > Myxococcota_A > Polyangia > Nannocystales > Nannocystaceae > Paraliomyxa > Paraliomyxa miuraensis. The sequence continues at coordinate 72,479 of NZ_JAOVZF010000146.1, forward strand.
CCACCCGCGTGGCGGCCCTCGTGCCCCTGGTGACGGTGAAGCGATGAGCACCCTGCACACCCTTCGAATCGGGGCGGGCCGCGGTCCGCGAGAGGCCCGACGCTTCGTGGTCATGCTGACGCAGGCGCTGTGCGAGCGCCTGCAGGCCAGCGGAGCCCAGGTCGAGGCGATCGAGGCGCACGGCGATCCCAGCGCCCCCGGGCGCGTGCTCGTGCGCGTGCGCGGTGATGGATCCGGGTTGAACGGCTGGGTGGGCACGCACCAGCTCACCGCCGACCTGCGAGGGCCTCATGCGCGGCGTCGCTGGTTCGCGGCCATCGAGCACGATCGTCCGGAGGGCTCGGCGCCGATCGTACTGGCACGGTCCGACCTCGAGATCCGCTTCGTACGCTCGCGTGGGCCCGGCGGCCAGAACGTGAACAAGCGATCGACGGCGGTGCAGATCACCCATCGGCCCACCGGGATCGCGGTGCAGCACGACGCTCACCGCAGCCAGTCCCGCAACCGGGCCGCGGCGCTGCAGGCCCTGCAGCGCGCGGTCACCCGACACCTCCACGAGGCCCAGGCCTCGACCCGCGCGCTCGAGGCCTGGCAGGCCCGGCGCGACCTGCCCACCCATCGACCCGTGATGCAATGGCAGCTCGATCCCCATCGGCCGGACACGATCGTTCCACAGACTCAGAAGGCTTCCAATGCGACGTGACATGGACAAGGTGCTGTGCGAGCGCCCCCGCGGAGGCATGCGGGTCAAGCGACGCAGCCGTGCGCGCGGGCGCTCGAGCCTCTCGCGGATCCCCGGTGCACGCATGGCGCTGCTGCCGTGGGAGGACCATCCACGATTCGAGCCCATCAGCCGGCATCGCGGCGGTACCAAGTGGCTCGGCGAACACCTGGGCCCGCTGCGTCGCTGGCTGCTCTCGCAGGTGGGTCGGCGCTGGGACGACGTCTACTCCGAGCTGCGCGCCAACATCAGCCCCAACAACGCAGTTCAGCTCCACATCTGGCAGCACGCCCAGCACTACGTGGCCCGCGCCGTGGCGCTCGTGGGCGGCAAGCCCCATCACGACCTCGGTGACGATCGAGCGTATCGGCGGGGCCATCCCGTGAGCGCTCGTCAGTGCCCGGTCTATGTTTGCCCACGAAGTGGGATCGTCCGCCGTACCCCCGTGACCCCCCGCAAGAAGAAGGCCAAGCCGAGCGAGCAAGCGTCGGGAGAGCGCCGCGCGATGATCGTTGGGTGATCGAGATCATCGCGTGGTGATCGTTCGGGACGATCTCCCGCAGAGCGAGGGGCTTCCATGCCGATCGGTTCGTGCTATTACGCGCGCATGGCACCTCCTTCCACCGACGAGCTGGGCAAGATCATCTACGAGACCGGTCGGCTCGCCGAGCTCGAGAAGGCCATCGAAGGTGACGACCCGATGGGCGTGGTGGTGGTCTTGCAGGACGTCGGCGTGAGCAACGAGGTCATCAGCCGCATGCTGCTCGAGCTCGACAAGGAGTACCTGCTGGCCCTGGTCGACGCCGCCCACGCCGCCAAGGGCTAGGACGTGGGCCAGGCCCCCTCGATGAGCTCGGCAAGCTCGCGCGCCGAGGCCGGGCGACGGTGCGGGTCCTTGTGCAGCGCCTGTAGGATCACGGCCTCGATGCTCTCGAGGCCTCGGCCGGGCGGCAGGTAGCGCGTGGGTGGAACGACCTCCGAGTTGGTGTGGGCCTGCATCCACGAGATCGGGACCCGCTTCCACTTGTCCACCACCGCGCTGACCGGCTCGTCGGCGATGAAGGGGGTGTGCCCGGTGATCAGCTCGTAGAAGATCATGCCCAGGCTGTACACGTCGGCCGCGGGCGTGAGCGTCATGGTTCGCAGCTGCTCGGGCTGGGCGTAGTGGGCGGTGCCCACCAGCATGTGGCTGCCGGTGGCGTCGTGCCCGATGACCGAGCTGTCGTCCCATGAGCGGGCCAGGCCGAAGTCGAGCACGCGCACCAGCACGCGCTCGTCCACGAACACGTTGGCCGGCTTGAGGTCGCGGTGAACGATTCCCCGATCGTGGGCCTCGCACAGGCCCAGGCAGCACTGGTGGATCACGTGGCAGGACCACGCGGGATCGAGCGGCCGATCGAAGTCGTGCCACTTGTCGAGGGGAAGCCCCTGCAGCAGCTCCATCAGCACGTAGACGTGGCCGTCGCGACGCAGGCCGCAGTCGTACACGCGCACCGCGTGCGGGTTGGTGAGCGTTCGCATGATCGCCACCTCTCGCAGCGCACGCTGGGCGGTATCGATCTGGGTGATCGGAGCGAGCGAGACCTTGAGCGCCATCGGCTCGGATGAGCGCGGCGTCATGACCTTGTAGACGTGACCGAAGCTCCCCGAGCCGATGTGCTCGAGGATCTCGAATGCGCCGTAGCGCTGGCCTGGCTTCATGACCACGGGCGGAGCTCGTCCCGCATGATAGTGGCGCGCGCGACGTCGCCCATGAAAGAGGGGCGGCTACTGTCGAGGCCACCCGGGATCCTCGATTTGGCCCCGATTCGGGGCGGATCGGCCCTCCCGCGGCCCCGGATCGGCAACTCGAGTAGCCACTTTGGTGTCGTCCAGGTGTCGCCGGTGGCCACGGGACTTGCCAGTGAGGGGAGTCCCACGCCAGATCCCGAGATTTCGACGGATTGGGAGCCCTTCGATCTTGGCACGGGCATCGCATGGGGGCCGCGCATCCTCTGACCGCACGAGCGGGAAGGAGTCTGTCATGAGCATCTTCACCATTCTCACCTATGCGATGCTGATCCTGGTCGTGGCGACCGGCGTGGCCCAATTGCCCCGAGGCCTGGCCCGGGAGCTGGGCATCCGCTGGAATCGCCGCCGGTCCGCGCGCCGAATCTCGGCGCAGTCGTCCCGCTAGCGAATCATCGTCCAGGTCTGCCCGTGCCGGCAGAAGATCGCCGTGAAGCGGCCGGTCATGCGGGGGTTGCCCTTCACGCCGAGCGCGATCGGTCCCTTGCCGTGCGCGTCGACGAGGTGGGCGAGCTTGCCGAACCCCAGCAGCTCGAGCGACAGCTCGCCGGGGTCGGGGAACGGCATGGCCTCCACGTCGGGGTCGCCCAGCGTCTGGGCCACCCCGAGCATGCGGTGGGCGGTGGCCTCGTCGGGCAGGAAGTAGGCGCGCTGCCAGTCCCTGGCCTGCGGGGTGGCGGCGGCCTGCAGCCCGGGCACGTCCTTGGCCTGGATCGCCGACCACAACGCACGGGTCTGCGCGAGCACGTCGTCGAAGGTGGCGGGCTCGTGGGTCAGCGTGTCGGCGCCAAGCCAGCTCCACGGGGCGAACGGCGTGGCCAGGACCACGGGGATCCGCGCCCGGACCACGTCGCCCGCACCCACCTGCACCACCGGCTCGGCGCGCTCGGGGGTGACCGAGCGCGAGAAGGCGGTGTCGGCCGCGAGCTCGGACGTGGCGAACACCAGTCGGCCGCGCTCTTGCACCACCGAGCCTCCCGGAGCATCACGCACGCGCAGCACGATGGTGGCCTCGCCCGCCGGGTGGTGCTCGCCCGTCTTGGCCGAGGGGCGCACCACGGCCCCCAGGTGGTTGTGCCCCGTCACCACGTGCGGGTTGACGTCGAAGCTCGTCTCCACGTGGCCGCCCGAGACCCGCATCACGGGCACGTCGTTGGCCCGGACCTCGAGGTCGAGGCCGCTGGTGGTCACCGCCACCTCGAACACCGGGGTTCCCGTGCTTCCGAGCGGGGTCTGGCCGTCCGTCATCGAGCGCGAGTCTACCCCATCGAGTCGAGGTTCATGCCCTGGGGAAGGCACGCGCCCCCGTCGGCCACGATCACGGTGCCCGTGATCAGCGAGGCGGCGTCGGAGGCCAGGAACAGCGCCACGTCGGCGATCTCCTCGATGAGGCCGAACCTGCGCAGGGGGATCGACCGGAGCGCCCGCTCGCGCTGATCGGCGGGCAGCAGCCGCGCGACGCCCTCGGTGTCGTCGATCGGTCCGGGCGCGATGCCGTTGACCCGCACTCCGGCCGGGCCCCACTCGAGCGCCATCCCGCGCGTGGTGGCATCGACCGCGGCCTTGGCCGCCGCCGCGTGGACCTGCAGCATCGTGGCTCCGTAGTGCAGGGTGGCCGAGATGTTGATGATGCTGCCGCCCGCTTGGCCCAGCGCTCGCTCGAACGCGGCCCGCGAGACGTTGAAGGTCCCGAGCGCGTCGATGTCGAGCACGGTGCGAAAGCCGTTGCTCGACAGCTGCGCGGCCGGGCACAGGAAGTTGCCGGCCGCGCCATTGACCACGATGTGCAGCTCGCCGGCCCGCTCGAGCAGCCCGTCGACGATGCCCTCCACGGTTGCGTAGTCGCGCACGTCCCCCGGCAGCGCCCACGCGCGGCCGGGCCCTCGTGCGCTCAGCTCCGCGGCGGCCGCCTCGAGGCGCTCGACCTTGCGACCCACGATGCCCACGCTCGCGCCATGGGCCACGAACGCGGCGGCAATGCCCTTGCAGATCCCCGAGCCTCCGCCGGTGACGAGCGCAACCTTGCCGTGGAGGAGATCGGGTCGAAACGTGGTGCTCATGCGCGCGTGCTCCTGGACCTTCGTCGGGCTCGTCGGCGATCATGCCGGCATCGTGCTTGGATCTCCACGCATCGCCTTCGATCACGTGGGCCTCGAGCCGGGCCGCCCCTCGGGTCACCGTCCACACCACCCGTCGCGTCACCGCGGCTTGCTGCTGTCGGGGCTGCTGCTCGCCGGGCTCGCGTGCGGAGACGACTCGCTCACGCCCGTGGGCTCGGGCTCGGGCTCGGGCAGTGACACCGGGGACGAGCTCGTCACCACCGCGGTCGTCGACAGCAGCAGCGGAGACCAGAGCACCTCCACCACCGAGTCGGTCGACGAGACGACCGCGCCTCCGGCGTGTGGTGATGGGATCGTCGATGCCGGCGAGGACTGCGACGACGGGGTCGAGTCGGCCACGTGCAACGCCGATTGCACCGCGGCCGCATGTGGAGACGGCTCGATCAACGCGACCGCCGGTGAGCAGTGCGACGACGGGATCGAGTCGGCCACCTGCAACGCCGACTGCACGGCGGCGGCGTGCGGAGACGACGTGCTCAACGAGACCGCGGGCGAGACCTGCGACGACGGAGGCGAGTCGACGGCATGCAACGCCGATTGCACGGCGGCGGCGTGTGGAGACGGCGTGCTCAACGAGACCGCGCTCGAGTCGTGCGACGACGGCAACCCCGACGACTTCGACTTCTGCAGCAACCAGTGCATGCCGGCGCCCGCGCTGGTGCTGGCGGGCATGCACGTGCTCGACACCGACACCGGGGAGCTCGACGGGGTGCCGCAGACGAGCTGGGATCCCGCGAGCGCCACCTGGTATCTCACCGGGCTGGAGCTCGAGGCGGGGGCATCCCTGCGCGTGATCGGCAGCGCTCCGCTGACGATCTTGGTCGAGGGCGAGGTGCTCGTGGCGGGGCTGCTCGACGTCTCGGGGGAGAACGGCACCAACCCCAGCGGTGGAGGCATCGATTGCAACTCGGCCGGCCAGGGAGGGCAGGGGGGCCCCGGAGGCTTCGCCGGGGGTGATGGTGCGGGCCTGGGAGGCTCGGGCACCGAGAACGGTCGTGCCGGCGAGGCGCCGGAGATGGTCGCGGTCGCCGGGGGTGGACAGGCCAACGCGGTGATCGATCTGGTGTTCGGAGCGGGCGGCGGTGGCGGAGGTGGCCATGCCATGGCCGGCTCCAATGGCCTGGGCAACGCCGGCGGGGTGGGGGGCTCGGGCGGCGAGGCGTACGCCAGCCTGCCCCCGCTCGTGGGCGGTGGCGGAGGCGGTGGCGGAAGCGTGGAGAAGGATGGCGCGCTGGGTGCCGGCCTCGATCCCACCGACGACGAGGGCGCGGGCGGTGGTGGTGGTGGCGGTGCGATCGCGATCGAGGCCACGGTGGCGATCACCGTGACCGGCGACATCGATGCCTCGGGGGGCAACGGCGGCAACGATGCCGGCTGCGAGGGCGCGACCGGTGGCGGCGGCGGCGGAGCCGGGGGCGCGATCATGCTGGCTTCGCCCATGACCAACGTCGCGGGCGGCGCCCTCGACGTCTCCGGGGGCAACGGGGGCGTGTCGGTCTACGGCGGCGGCGCGGTCAACCTTCGCGGGGGCAACGGCGCGGCGGGTCGCGTGGCGGTGATGTGACGCCTACGGCTCAGGAGCCGCTGGTCAGCACGTACTTGTTGCCGGTCTTGAGCAGATCCTGCTCCTCCCACCACTTGAATTCGCCCTCGTAGCCCTCCTTGAGCTCCCAGATGAACTTGCCCGAGGCCCACACCGCACACTCGAACTTGCACTCGAGCAGCACGAACTTGCCCACCAGGAACACGCCCTGGCTGTCGTGATCGAGCTGCAAGCGCACGGCGAAGCCGGTGTTGCCCTTGACCTCGGCCCCGAACGCGAACCCGAACCAGCCCGTGGAGCCGAACGAGGCCCTGGCCTCGAAGATCACCTTGAGCGCGCCCTGGATCATGCCGTTGACGCTGGCTCGGGCCAGCTCGGGCTTCTTCTTGGCCCCGATCTCGCCCGCGATGAGCCCCTGGAAGGCCAGGAAGATCTCGAAGACCTGATCTCGTTCCTTGGCCCACTCGCGCACCTTGGCCAGGCCCTTGGCGATGATCGCGAACTGGGTCTTGCCCAGCGCCTTGATGAGCACGTCGAGGATCTCGATGCGCAGCTCGAGGCCGATGAGCGGGTCGGCCTTGAGCATCACGCTCCACTCGGTGCCGACGGTGGTCTTGCCCTCGATCTCGGTGTACTGGCCCTTGTACTCGAGCTGCAGGTTGGGGAACAGCGGCCGGAGCGTGACCCCGGTGAAGGTGAAGAAGTACTCGACGAACTTGTCGATGGCCCGCTTGATCAGGCGGTTGAACGCCGCCCACTTCTTGATCTTGTCCTCGTACTTGAGGCCGAGCGACTCGGAGCGGCCGCCGTACTTGACCTTGCCCTCGAGCTCGAACTTCCACTCGGTATGGGCCGGGCGCCCGCGCTTCTCGTGGTAGCCGCGCTGCTGTGCCAGCTCCATCTTGCCGTCGACGCGATCGTCGGTGTTGAGCGCCAGCACCAGCTTGGCCTCGACCTGCAGCTCCGGGTACACGCGCACGAGCGCATGGACCCCGTGGCCGGTGCACGCCTGCGGGGACAGGGTGAACTCGGCCGGGCCCATGTTCCAGGCCCAGAAGTAGTCGAGCAGGCGCGAGCTGTCGATGCGCGAGTAGAACACCTGCACCTTCAGCTCGCCGTCGGGCAGGGTCTGCCGCACGCCGGGCCCGGTGACCGACAGGACCTTGGGCTGGTGGACGCCGCACGCGGCCGCGGTCCACTCGGGCTTGACCGTGATCGTGTCGGCGTGGTCCTGGTCGCCGGCCACCACCTCGAGCGTGCGGTCGGACTGCGCCGTGCCCACCTCGAGGCGCAGGGCGGCCTTGCGCTTGCCCACGTGGCTGCACTCGTAGGTGACCACGGCCAGGATGCACTCGATGACCGGCGCCGGTGCGGGCTCGGACTCCTTGGGGGGCGAGGAGGAGGTGCTCCCATCCTGCTGGGTGAGCGTGGCCAGCGGTGAGGGCTCGCTGTCGAGCAGCTCCATCGACGGGCGCTCGCGGATGCAGGCCATGACCATGATCTCGCCCGAGGCCACCTCGCGCGAGAACAGCTCGAGCAGCCGGCTCTCGGGCAGCGACCACAGGTCGGCGCCCAGCTGCGGCACGGCCCGCATCAGCGCCCGCCGCAGGGCCTCGAGGTTGCTGGGGTGATCGACGATCCAGTCGAAGGTGCGACTCCACGACTCCGCCTCTTGCAGCGTCACCGTCGAGGCGGCGCCGGCCTTGGCCGGGTCGAACCGCGTCGAGAGCTCGTAGAGCTCGCCAAAGGGACCTAGGAGCAGCTCGGACACGCTGCCGCCATGATAACGGCTCCCGCCCGATCGCGGGGGCTCGCGAAAGCCCTCGCGGGTAGCGCACCTGGAGGACGCATCCGCTCCGAGGACGGGACCCTGCGCAGAGCCGCGCATGCCGAAGCCCCGCCATTTTCCACCCGCGCCCACCCGGCGCTCACACCATGGGGGACCGATGGTGCGTAGAAGCGGCGGGATCGGTACAGTCGCCACCCGCTCAGACCGTCATGCGCAACCGCAAGCTCGCCCGCCTCGGCCCCCTCACCTTGCTCCTGGCTCTGGCCCCGACCCTCGCGTCCACGGGCTGTGCCAGCGGGCGCCGAGCATTCCCCGCCACCTCCACCAACCTCGAGCTCGAGCGCGTCGTGCTCTATCGCAACGGCGTCGGCTACTTCGAGCGCCACGGCGAGGTCGACGACTCGACCCTGCGCATTCGCGTGCGCCGCGATCAGATCAACGATCTGCTCAAGAGCCTGACCGTGGTCGATGCCAACGGCCAGGCCGTGAGCGTGTCGATGCCGCTGGACCCCGAGACGTGGGCCGCGGCCGCCCTGTCGGCGTTGACCCCGGGCAGCGGCAGCCTGGCGCAGCTACTCGACGGCCTGCGCGGTACCGACGTCACCCTGCACACGACGCTGGGCCGCGTTCGCGGTCGGGTGGTGCTGGTGGAGCGGATCATCGACGAGCCCGATCCCGACGCCGCTTCGGGCTGGCCGCGCGGCGGCGGCGGCGGTGATGGGCCCTCGCAGCGCGACTTCAAGGTCACGCTCATGAGGGGCAACGAGCTCCAGGTGGTGCGCCTGTCCAAGGTCCGCGACGTGACGCTGCACGACGGCGACCTCGCCATGCAGCTCCACCGCCGTCTCGACGCCAGCTCGGGCGAGGGCATGTTCCAGCAGGTCGAGGTGGCGATCGAGCTGGTGGGCGCCAAGAGCCACGACGTGAGCGTGAGCTACGTGGTCTCGGCCCCGATGTGGAAGCCCACCTATCGCGTGGTGCTGCCCGAGGACGGCAAGGGCCAGGCGCTGCTCCAGGGCTGGGCCGTGGTCGACAACGTGAGCGGCGAGGACTGGTCGAACGTGAGCATGTCGCTGACCTCGGGCGAGCCGATCGCGTTCCAGTACGATCTGCACACCCCGCGCACCGTGTTCCGCAGCGATCTCACCGAGTCCGGCGTGCGCAAGCGGGCCACGGTGGCGATGGGCGAGACCACCTACGGCACCTACGACGAGGCGATGGCCGAGCCCGAGCCCGAGGCGGCTGCGGCCTACGACTATGAGGCCGACGACATGGCCGGGGGCGACGGGGACTACTGGGCCGAGGCGGAGGAGGAGCGCGAGTACAAGGCCGACAAGAACGCCAAGGCCAAGCGCAAGCCGGCCGAGCCGAAGCCGAGCGGCGCCCCCAGCAGCGGCTACGGTCGGGCCAGCGCCGCCTCGGGCCCCATGCCCCCGCCGGCTGCCAATGCACCGAGCCCCGTCGACCTCGAGGCCCTGCGGCGCAGCACGCTGGCCGACGCCCGCGCCAAGCAGGTCAGCGGCATGACCCGCTACGACCTCGAGCAGCGCGTGACCGTGCCCAACGGCAGCGCCACCATGGTGGCGATCCTCAACCGCCAGGTGGAGGCCGAGCAGACCTTCCTCTACCGGCCCGGGGGCGCGGGCATCGGCTACGACGCCAATCCCTACCGGGTGGTGCGGTTCAAGAACAGCACGCCGTTCGTGCTCGAGCCCGGGCCCATCAGCATCTACACCGGGGGCAGCTTCGTGGGCGAGGGCCTCTCGGAGGCCGTGAGCACGGGCACCAGCGCCACGATTCCGTTCGCGGTGGAGCCGGGCATCATGGTCAGCTCGTCCGCGCAGTACTCGGGCGACGAGATGCACCTCCTGCGGATCTCGCGAGGCGTGCTCGAGGTGGAGAGCTTCTCGCGCACGACCACCACCTGGTCGGTGAAGGGCAAGACCGACAAGGACGGCTACAACGTGCTGGTGCGCCACGGGAAGGCCGGCTGGAACTACGAGCTGATCGATCCGCCCAAGGGCACCGAGGTGCTGCCCGACGGGTACTTGATCCCCGTGGACGTGCCCAAGGGCAAGACCGAGGGCAGCACGGTGGTGGTGGAGCAGACGCCCTCGACCACCACGATCAGCATCTGGGACGGTCGCGCGCTGGGCCTGATGGAGAAGCTGGTGCTGTCGGCCGAATTGCCGGCCGACATGCGCAGCAAGATCCAGCCCGTGGTCGACCTTCGGCGGGAGATCGGCCGCATCGACACGGAGATCGACGGACTCAAGGCGCAGCAGATCGAGCTCGACCAGCGGGCCAACGAGACCCGGCAGAACCTCGAGGCGATCAAGAAGGACCCCAAGGCCGATGCGCTGCGCAAGAAGCTCAGCGACCGCCTGGAGGACTTCACGTCCGAGGGCGATCGCATCGGTCGCAAAGTGGTGGAGCTGCAGAGCCAGCGGCTCGAGAAGAAGATCGCCCTCGAGGACCTGCTCGAGAACCTCGACATCAGCGCGCCTCCGCGGAGCCCCTCGCGAGACAAGAGCGGACCCAGCAAGGGCAAGTAGGCGCCGTCGATTCCAGTAGGCTGGGCTCCGGGGCAGGCTGGCCCCGGGGCAGGCTGCGGGAGCGACGCATCGTCATTCTCGAGCGAGCGTCTGGCGGCAACTGCCCTATACTCTGCCCCGCTCATGTCTGTCGCTGCGGACTCCCGGCCCCGTTCCTCGTCCCGCCGTGCCGTGCTCGCGCTCCTCGTGGGGGGCCTGTGGGCCGTCGTTGCGTGTGCACCCAAGGTCAATGCCCAGCGCACGCCCGACTACGACCTCGAGGCCGCCAAGGCCTACGCGTGGGTCACCGAAGATCTCGTGCTCATCGAGCTCGGCGAGGATCAGCCCAACGTGCGCACCAAGGACAACGAGCGCTTGATCCGGGAGGCGGTGAATCGCGAGCTGGCCGCGCGCGGGTTCCAGCTGGTTCCCAAGGAGCAGGCCCAGGTGCTGGTGGCGTTCTCGGTGGGCGTGCGGGTGCGCTACCGGGTGGAGGGCGTCGATCCCAGCTCGATCACCGCGACCGGCCCCGGGGAGCCACAGACCAAGGGCACGCTCAACATCTACCTCATCGATCGCGCCACCGAGGCGGAGGTCTGGCATGGCTGGACCTCCAAGTGGCTGCACAAGGGCGACGACCCGGCAGCGGTGATCGACGAGGCGGTCCGCAAGATCATGGCTGCCTACCCGAACGACGCCCCGTAGGTCGCGCCCGGGGTGCGGGCGCGGGAGGGGCTCTTCGGATTGGTGCGAGCGGTCTCGCGGCGGGCCGCCCGGGCCCTCAGCCCGAGGCCGTGAGCTCGCGCTTCATCCACCGCACGAGCCCGCCGTCGTAGGTCCGCCACGAGCGATCGGGCGCATGGAACCGGACGGTGAGGACCTTGCGAGAGTTCGACTCCTTGGAGATCGGCGCGCCGATGAGCATGCCGAGCACCAGCCCCGCCGCCCAGCCGTCGCCCTTCTTGGCCACCGCGGTGCGCAGCGCCGCCGAGGGCACCGCCCCGTGGGGCGCCTCGTCTTGCAGCACCGGGCGCTTCTTGGGCGGAGCATCGAGCTTCTGCAGGCGGGCCACGCCGTCCTCGCTCACCTCGAGCATGAAGTCCTGGTTCATCTCGCGGAACGAGAAGTGCTGCCCGGCGTGATCGAGCGGCGTGAGCTCGAGGGGCAGCTCGCCGATGCGGAGCTGTGCCACCTCGGCGAGGTCGTCGGCGAACACCACGAGCTCGTGGTAGCGCTTGCCACGGCTCAGCAGGCCGGAGGCGAGATCGGGGAGCTTGAGCTGCGACATCGACTACTTCTTCCAGCCCAGGATGGCGTTCTTCATGTCGTTGGTGGGACCCCGCCAGCTCTTGGCGAGATCCTGGAACTCCGGCCCGAAGGTCGGCATGAGGGCCAGGGTGTAGCAGAGCACGTCGTCGTCGCCGCCGGTCTCGTGAAGACCCAGCTCGCCCGCGACCTCGACCCCACGCTCGAGCATCTCGGCCGTGGTGCCCAGGCCCGCCAGCGCGCCGGAGGTCAGGGGCTCGATCACCGAGTCCATCAGCCGGAACAGCCGCATGAAGTCACCCGTGAGGGTGTGCCCCACCGAGTGCTCGAGCGCGTGCCGCAGATCCTCGGGGCTCTCGAGCGGGTGGTTGGCATCGAGCAGTCGGCGACGGCGGGCGTCGAGCAGCCGCTCCACGGCGCGGTCGGTGAGCCGCGACAGGTGCAGCAGGTCGTCGATGCCCTCGTGGACCTCGCGCGGGATGTCCTCGGCGTCGGGCCGGTAGGCGATGTCGGACTCGAGCTCGTTGAAGATGTGCGACGAGATCGACGCGACCTGGACCTCGACGATCGAGCCTCGCAGCGACGGCCGGTCGAACGACTCGTCGAGGTCGACGAGCGCACGGCTGGCCCGTGCGCGATCGGCCTTGTGCTCGATGGGGTTGGGTACGTCGGCCAGCGGGAACCGCCGCAGGATCAGCTCGAACGCCGCCTGCTCGTCGACCGGGTGGTAGACGATCACACGCGCTCGCGCGAGATCGGGTACCAAGCGGTTGAGCTCGGTGGTCAGCCGTGTGTACGTGAGGGTCGGGCTCGAGGGCTCGTCGGCGGATCGCTGCTCGGCGAGGGTGCGTCGCACCTCGTCGGGATGCTTGGCACGCGACAGCACCAAGGCCTTGATGCCTGCTGCGCGCAGCTCGCGGCGCAAGCGGTGCTCGAGCACTGCTCCTGCCTCTTCGTAGCGGGCCATCGAGTCGCGATAGAGACCGACGACCACCTCGATCTCACCCGGGGTAATCAAGCGTGGTGCTGTGGCGCCTTCCACGGGGCGAAGCATCGCATAGGTGGGGGCCGAAAGACGAATATCGACCGTCGAAATCGTCGCCCCCGCGGCCGGCGGCCTCGAGCCGGGCACCCGGACGGATGTACAGGTCAGACATCGCCGTACGCCGAAGGGCGAGACCCGCCGTGCAGGTCTCGCCCTCTCGTGCCCTCGGTGGGGCGACCGGCCCTCGGCGACTCGGTGCTACCCGATGGGATTGCCCACGTTGCTGAGGGCGAAGCCGGTCATGTCGCTGTAGGTGTAGGGCAGGTTGAAGCCGGTCACGGTGTCGATCTGCCCGGTGACCGGGTTCACGCGGTAGGCCTCGTTGTTGTAGATGGCCGGGCCCCACACGTTGCCCTGGAAGTCGATGCTGATGCCGTGCACGTAGCTCGGTAGATCGATCGTCTGGACCACGGCCATGGTGTTGATGTCGACCCCGACCATCGGGTCGTTGGCCAGCCACAGGGTGCCCATGCCGTCTTCCATGCAGCCACCGCTGCCGCCGGCGTAGGCCGTTTGCCAGGTCTCGGTGATGGGATCGAAGCGGCCGACGTTGCTGCTGCAGGTCCACACCTGACCGAGCGAGTCCACCGTCATGCCGTAGCCGCTGGTGGCCATGGGCCAGGTGCTCACCGAGAGATCGGACAGACGCACCCGCACCAGGTAGCCCTGGCTCAGCTGACTGCCCCAGAAGTTGCCGTCGGAGTCCACCGCGCCGCCGTAGATCCCGTAGAAGTTCGGGTTGACGCCGGGAATGGGCACGGTGGCCTCGACCACGCCGGTCTCGCCGTCCATCAGCACCACGTCGATGCTGCCGTTGGCGCCCGAGGTCCAGACCTTGGTGTCCTCGTAGCGGCACGTGCCCGTGTTGAACGTGCCCTGGGTCCACTGCACGGGCCGCTGCGAGGCGTAGGCGAACGGGGTGTGCCAGGCGATGCAGCCGTCGGGCCAGGCCTTGACGTCGCCGGCCCCCGTGGAGGTGTTGGCCGGGTTGTCGCAGCGCTCGGGGATCGCATAGATCTTGGTGACGCCGCCCGAGCGGTTGGCCACCGCCACGTCGCCGTTGAGGTTGACCGAGGTTCGCGACGGGTTGCCGTTGGAGTCGGGACGCACGACGTAGCGGCCCTCCTCGATCAGCGTCTGGGTGTCGACCTTGGAGATCGAGCCCGAGTTGCTGTTGGCGATCCAGATGTACGAGAAGTCGGGGGCTCCGCCGCCTCCGCCTCCGCCTCCACCTCCGCAGCCGACGTTGGCGTCGGGCTGGGTGCCGAGGTCGAACTTGACGTCGCCGTCTCCGCTGCTGTCGACCCCCGAGTTGTTGCCCGTGCCGTTGGTCGTGCCGCTGTTGGAATCCTCGTCCTGACCCGTGGCGCTGTCGGTGTTGCTGGCGGCCGTGATCGTGGTGGGGATTCCTCCGTCACCCTCTCCATCGCCGCGACCATCACCGTCGCCTCCGCAGGCCAGCGCGAGCGCAGGCACGACTGCCACACAAAGACGCCCCATCGAGCTATGCATCCCCATCGCGGGACCATCGTAGGCCCTTCCTGGCACGGCATGCAAACCGATCTTTGGCGTGACATGCGGTTTGTGCAGATCGCACACCGTGAGCTTCACGCCCATCGTGACGACGGCGAGACTCGACCTCGAAGCGGGACGAGTTCGTGCGCGGTCACGCCTTGGGGGCCATGGACCCCGTGGGATGCGCTCAATCGCGCCGACGCCAAAGACCCAGCGTCAAGAGCACGAGCAATGCCGTTCCCGGCCCCGTGCCGGTGCTCGAATCACCGCGTGTGCCGTCCGTGGCCCGGCAGGCACATCCTTCGTCACCCGAGTCGTCGAGCTCGGGACCCGTGGTGGCCGCGCCCGTGCCGGCTCCCGTGCCCCCGGGGAGATCGTCCCCCGTGCCCTCTCCCGCGGTGGGATCGCCCCCGGTGCTGTCGTCCGCTCCCGTCTCGTCGGAGCCCTCCATGGGGCCGTTGACGATCACGAACGTGACCTCGGCCGAGGCCGGATTGCCGCCCTCGTCGACGATGTCGACCCGGATGGTGTGCGGGCCGTTGCCGAGCCCGTGGCCCATTGGGGCATCGCCACCATTGACCGGGAAGGTGTGGGTGGCGTTGATGAGCGAGACGTCGGCCGCCTCGGCGTCGTCGAAGTACACCGTGGTCGCCAGCACGGCGGGACGGCGGTCGTCGTCGAGCGTGACCGTGAGCTCGAAGTCGGTCTCGTAGTCGAGCTCCTGGCCGTCGAGGGGCGAGTCGATCGTCACCAGGGGCGCCACCTGGTCGGGAATCGGGGGCCCGAACAGCAGCAGCATCTCCTGGTAGGAGTTCTGCTGGTTGGCGTTGCAGAACATGGTGTGGACCGAGTTGCAGGCCGCGTTGGTGGGGTTCAGGGCGACGTCGGCCACCACCGTGCTGCAGGTGTCCTGGTACTTGGGATCACTGGCTCCCCCGGTGGAGGGGAACAGGTTGTCGGAGGGGTCGTCGACGTGCTCGAGGCCCCAGGTGTGGGCGGCCTCCTGGTGGATGACGGTGGCCTGGATGTTGGCGTTGTCGTTGACGAGGAACGAGAAGCTCGTGATGTTGGGGTTGGTGTTGCTGCAGTCGATGCCCGGTGCCACGCCCCCCACGCCCGGTGGGCCTCCGCCGTTGGGGACGCCGGCAACCACCATTGCATAGGGATTGCCCGCGGGCGGTCGTTCGCCCACCACGATCACCCCGAAGTCCTCCACGTCCTCGCGGGTGGCCTGGATGATCGCCGCGCGCGTGGCGGGGCTGCCGGGGTGCTCGAGGAACTGCGTGTTGGGGAAGATCGTGGTGCAGTCCTGCAGCGAGTTGTTGCCGCAGCCGCCGTTCATGAACGGCCCCTCGAAGTTCACGTACAGCACGGTCGGGGTGTTGAACCCCGCCTGGACGTCGGGCTCGTGGCCCAGGCCCATGTGCATCGGGGGACGGGCCGGGTCGGTGATCGGCATCACCGGAGGGGGATCGAGCGGCTGTGGCTCCGGCGCCGCGGGAACGACCACACCCGAGCCCGCAATCCACGCCGTCGCGGCCAACCAAGAGATAACCAAAGCCATCGTGCTGCCCTCCGCGGCGATCTTGCGGGGTCGCCTGCGCAGGCGTCAAGCGCTGCGTCGTCCCGCCCGGGTGTGCTCACGGGGCGGGACGTGAGGGCGCCGCAGGTGCGTGCGCTCGGTCGTCCGATCTCGATCGGCTCAGGACTTGTCGGCCTCGTCGGCGGGCTCGTCCGCGGGCGCGTCGGCCTTCGCATCGCCCTCGCCGGCCTTGACCGCGGCGCTGCCGTCGTCCTTGGCCTCCTTGCCGCAGGCACCCTCGCCACATGCGGCCTCCTTGGCGGCCGCCTTGTCGGCGCCGCACTGGCCCTCGCCGCAGGCGTGCTCACCGGCCTTCGCGTCGGCCTTGGCATCGGCCTTCACGTCGGTCTTGGCATCGGCCTTCTTCTCGTCCTTCTTGACCTCGGCCGCATCCTTCTTGGCATCGTCCTTGTCGCAGGCGTTGAGCACGAGGCCGCTGCCGAGCAGGGCAAGGGCGGTCGAGATGGTCTTGATGTCCATGGGCGATCGTCTCCGTTCCGGTGGGGGATGGTCCGTGCGAGGACCGGACGCGAATCGTACGGAGGCCCGGTCGGCAAGGGAAGCGGGAACGACCAGGGCCGCCGGAACGGGAGATGCGGCCCCGCCCGGCTCGGAGCGCCGCGGGAAGGGTCCACGCCGCTCAGTCTTCGAGCGCCTTCTGGGTGAGGCGAATGAGCCGGGGGGTCTCGGTGACCAGCTTCTCGAGGTCGATGGTGCGGGTCGAGCGGTAGACGAAGCCGACCAGGTGATCCTCGTGGCGCCACATCACCAGGTAGCCGCGCTCCTTGACCTGCGTGGTCCCGGAGAGGCCGTCGATCTGCTTGAAGCCCACCGTCACGTCGTCGACCACCTGCACCCGGGGCATGTCGCCGATGGCCTGGTCGATGGCGGCGGGATCGTCGTGCACCTTCTGGAAGATCGGCTCCACCACCGTCTCGCTGTCGGTTGCATCGGCGAGCACCTTGGCGGCCTCGAGCGCCACGGGAGCCAGCTGTACGCCGTTGACGAGCACCGTCTCGATCGTGAGCACGGAATCCGCCCCGCTGGCCTGACCCTCGAGCCACGACTTGGCCGTCTGGCTCAGCTCGCCATCGTTGGTGAGATCGTGGAACAGCGCCTTCGCGCCCGACTTGGTGGCATCGGCGAGGTCGCTCGCGGCCTGCTTGGACTTGTCGGCCAGCTCGCCGGCGGCCTTCTTGGACGCGTCGGCGGCCTCGTCGGCCAGCTCGCCCGCCTTCTTCTTCGAGGCATCGAGCGCCTGCTGCGAGGCCTCGCGAGCCGCTTGCTCGCCGGCCTTGACGGTGTCGTCGGCCGAGTCGCACGAGAGCGGACCGAGCAGGAGGAGAGCCGAGGCGAGGCGAGCGCGGCGCGTGGGCATCGGCCGAGCACGATAGCAGGCGGCGGTGGCTTCGAAGAACGAAGACCTCCGACCGGAATCCCGGCGGAGGTCTTTCGTTGCGGAACGGGAGGGATTCGAACCCTCGGTAGAGTTTCCCCTACGCAGATTTAGCAAACCTGTGCCTTCAGCCACTCGGCCACCGTTCCACAGGTCCCGGGGTGCTCGGGGCACCCTTTCCAAATTGGCGCTTTGCTGGTTTGCGGGGGCGGGAAGGTAACCGCGGTCGGGGGGCCCTGGCAAGCGGGGGCACCGGGGGCTGCTCCTTGCTGGCACGGGCGGCGGTGGGCATGCTGTGGCCGCGATGGGGCAGCGCGGCAGGAGGCTCTGGCGGGGCTTGGCCGAGCTCGGGATGGCCTTTGGCGGGCTCGTGCTCGGCTACGTGGTGGTCGCGGCGGGGATGAGCGCCGTGGGCCTGGGCTCCGGGCCGCTCGCCTTGCTGGCGGGGCCCCTGATCACCGGGGTGGCGGCGGCCTTCTACGGCAAGATCGGGCCGCTGTGGGCTGCGATGGCCAGGGGGCAGGAGGACGAGCCCGACCCCGATCCCGCTCCTTGGCACGAGCCACCGGTCGCTGGCTTGGGGACGGCACTGGTCACGGTGCCCCTGGGGGTGCTCGCGGCGCTGGGGGGGAGCATCCTCTTGGGGCTGCTGCTCGAGCAGCTCGGGATGCGGGTGCAGGAGCAGTCGAGCGTCCTGGAGATCACCGAGGGGGTTGTCGCCCGAGGATTCGACCTGCAGGCGAGCATGCTGGTGCTCGCGGCGCTCGTGCTGGCGCCCATCGCCGAGGAGTGGCTGTTTCGGGGCTTGCTGTTTCGCCGGGTCACCGCCGTCTCCGGGCGCGGGCTGGCCTACGCCGTCAGCGCGCTGGGCTTTGCGGCAATCCACGGCAACCCGGCCGGCTTCGTGGTCTATCTATGGCTGGGGTTGGTGTTCGCGGCGGTGTTGGAGCGCAGTGGACGGCTGTGGACCGCGGTGCTGGTGCACATGGGGAACAATGGGTTCGTGCTGGCGCTGCTGTTCAGCGGCAGCGAGCTGGCCGGGTAGGGCGCGACGGGGAGGTCGGGGAGGCCGGGGAGGGCGTGAGGGATCGCTCGCGCTGGTGGGTGAACGGGGTTGCGAGGTGGCACCGGGATGGGTAGTCTCCGCGACCCACGAGCGCTCATGCATCCGTAGCTCAGCTGGATAGAGCGTCGGTCTACGGAACCGAAAGTCGGAGGTTCGAATCCTTCCGGATGCGCTGCGAGAAGCCCCCTTCGAGGGGCTTTTCTGTTTTCGGGGAGCGGCCGGGAGTTCGCAGGGAGTTCGGGTGAGCGCGGCGGTCGTGGCCCCCGGCCCCGGGTCTCGCCGGGCGCATCCTGGGGCCGCTGGGGCGCCGAGAAAGGGCACGTGCTCGGAGGCTGGCTGTCGGGCTCTGGCGCCGCGTGACTGCTACTTCGCGGCTTCGCCACCGACGGCCGTGTCGCCTGCCGACCGCAGGCGAGCGAATGCCTCGCACGCTGCATCGTCTCCGAGCTTGCACCCCGCCTTGTAGAACGCCGCGGCCTTCTTGGCGTTGGGCTCGATCCCCTCGCCCGTTTCCAAGGCGGTCGCAGCGTGCACACAGGCGGCAGCGTTGCCGGCCTTGCACGCCCTCGCCGTGTACTCGAGCGATTCGACGTAGGCCCCGGCGTCATAGCGCTGCCGTGCAAGGGCAAGGCACGCGTCTGCGCTACCGTCGTCACAGGCCGCGCTCAGATCCCCCGGTAGCGGGGTCGCACGGGGATCGACACATGGCGAGGAAGCCCCCCAATCCTCGGACGCCGCGAGGGCCTCTCCGTAGTGCTCGCATGCTGGTACCGAGGGGAAGCAAGCAACGATGCTTGCGCCGTCGCTGGCCCTGCTCGCCTCCGAGCACACGACGTTGGCCGTGGGGCTACACAACGATCTGATCTGCAACCCAGCAGGGAGGAGATACTCGGCGTAGGCGTTGCATTCCTCCAAGGTCGACCGACAGCCGCCCGTTTCGCGGCCGTCCGCATCGCCCAAGAAACACCACTGCTCGGAGATTTCCTGCTGGGGAGGCACGGCATCCGGTGACTCTTCCGCTGGACCCGTCGCTACACAACGCACGTAACCCTCGGCGCGCGACTTGTCGAATTGGATCTCCGGCGCTTCCGTGATCGTGCCCTCCACGTAGGTGGTATTGCCGTGGGTGGTTGCAGTCGCGTCGATCTGGTCCGACCCGATCGTCTGCGAGTGCGTGGTCGTGGCCGCGGAGTGACTGATGATCTGGTATTTGGACGGTCCCCCGCAGATCTCCGCGGCGCGCTGGTGCCAGCCGGCGATGACCTCGTCGCGAGACGTGAACCCGTTGCCCTCGAAGCTCACGAAGTGCACGCTCGGTTGGGCTTCGAAGTCGCTGTAGCCCCCTCGAAAGCCGGAGCTTGCGGGGGCGTAGGGCGTCTTTACCCAGCAAGCCGCGGCGAACGGAATGACCAGCGGGATCAGAAGCCGGCGCATCCGAGGATCTCTACCATGACCGAGCCCACGGGCGTTACGGCAAGGATCCCGGCGACCCGTGACCATGACCCTTTCGAGCCACGTCCCCCCGATCTCGTCTCGGCCTGGGCCGACCCGGAGGCGCTGGGGCTCCCCGCGATGACCGAGCCGCAGACGGCGACCTCGCCGTGTTCCTGGCCAACAACGACGCGCCCGAGGTGAACGCGCTCTTCGACGCCTACCGTCCGTGAACACCACGGGTGCTGGCGCCGAACTCGAAGCTGCGGGGGAGGGTGGTAGAGGTGGCGGTGGACCGGGCGGACGGGCCCAGGCACCGACCCCGTGCCGCGCTACTTCGTCGATCTCTGATCCCGAGGGTCCCAAACCCCGCCAAACCGCCCCTGGGACCCCTCGGATCGCTGCTCCTTGACATGTGACCAAAAGGTCACCTATTGTCCCCGGTGTGCCGGAGGTCGCCAGCGACGACGCCGTGTTCAAGGCGCTGGCCGACCGTACGCGACGCTCACTTCTCGACCGCCTGTTCGAGCGCGATGGCGCGAGCCTGGGCGAGCTCGAGGCCGAGCTGAGCATGTCTCGCTTCGGCGTGATGAAGCACCTGCGGATCCTCGAGGACGCAAACCTCGTGATCACCCGCAGGTCCGGCCGCAAGAAGCTGCACTACCTGAACCCAGTCCCGATTCGACTGATCCACGACCGTTGGATCGACAAGTACACCGAGCGACGAGTCTCGATGCTCGTCGACCTCAAGACCAAGCTGGAGTCACGAGAATGAGCACCACCACCGATCCTGCCACCACGAAGATCTTCGAGATCTACATCAAGGCCCCCGCCTCCGAGATCTGGACCGCGATCACCGATCCCGAGTGGACGGCGCGGTACGGCTACAAGGGCCCGTCCCAGTACGAGCTGCGCCCCGGCGGCGCCTTTCGAGCCCATGCCACGCCGGGGATGCGCGAGATGGGCCTGCCCGACGTCGTCGTCGACGGCGAGGTGCTCGAGGTCGACCCGCCGCGCAAGCTGGTGCAGACCTACCGCTTCCTGTTCAACGAGGAGACCAAGGCCGAGGGCTTCTCGCGCCTGACCTGGGAGATCAACGAGACCGGGGCGGGCTTCTGCCGCGTCACCATCACGCACGAGCTCGAGGGGCTGCCGGGCATGGCCGGGGCGGTCTCCAGCAAGTTCAACGAGCAGGGCGGCGGCGGCTGGGGCTGGATCCTCAGCGACCTCAAGTCCCTGCTCGAGACCGGCAAGGCGATGGCCTGACGAGCCGCGTCACCGGGGGAGCCGAGGCGCTCGATCACACGCGGCACCACGCTCCGCGTGCTCACCTCGGCTCCGCCCGCTCGATCATCCTCGTCGAGGTACCAGATCGCCGCTCACGCGGCGATCGAGATCGC
Organism: Paraliomyxa miuraensis; assembly: GCF_026337845.1. Classification (GTDB taxonomy): domain Bacteria; phylum Myxococcota_A; class Polyangia; order Nannocystales; family Nannocystaceae; genus Paraliomyxa; species Paraliomyxa miuraensis. The sequence continues at coordinate 93,675 of NZ_JAOVZF010000146.1, forward strand.
GACCTTGCCGGTGCTGCGGCCCCGCTCGACGTAGGCGTGGGCCTCGGCGATCTTCTCGAGGGGATAGGTGCGATCGAGGACCACGCGGACCTCGTTGCGCTCGAACCACCCCGCCAGGGCCTCGACGTCGCTGCCGCGCGGGACCACGTACATGGACTTGTAGGGCTTGCTGGGCAGGAGCTTGCTCAGCAGGGCGCGGAGCATGATCTTGGGGTTGGAGGCGACCTCCACGCAGCGGCCCCCCGCGACCAGCAATCGGCGGGCCGCGAACACGCCGATGTTGCCGACGCAGTCGATGATCACGTCGTAGGCCGCCCGGGCGGCGAAGGGATCCTGCTTGGTGTAGTCGATGACCTCGTCGGCGCCCAGGCTCAGCAGCAGCTCGCGCTTGGAGGTGCTGCCGACCGCCGTGACGTGACAGCCGAGGGCCTTGGCGATCTGCACGGCGAAGGTCCCCACTCCTCCCCCGGCGCCGTTGATCAGCACCCGCTCGCCGGGGCGCACCGCGACCACGCTGGTGAGCGCCTGCTGGGCGGTGAGACCCGAGCCCGGGCTGGCGCCCGCCTCCTCCCACGACAGCGAGGCCGGCTTCTTCGCCGCGGCCGCGGCGTCGATCACCGCATACTCGGCATGCGCACCGCAGACGCGGATGTCGATGAAGCCGAACACCTCGTCGCCCACGGCGAAGCCCTCGACCTCGCGGCCCACGCCCTCGACCACCCCGGCGAAGTCGACCCCCAGCGGGGTCGGCAGCCGCAGGCGGATGAAGGAGCGCAGGGCCCCGCTGCGGATGGCGCAGTCGACGGGGTTGACCGATGACGCCCGCACCCGGACGAGCAGCTGCCGGGGCCCGGGGGTCGGCTTGTCGACCTCGCGGATCTCGAGGGCTTCGGGACGACCATACTGGGAGATGACGGCGGCTCGCATGGTCCCATCATGATGGATTCCCATCGGAGAACAATGGGATTGGATTCCGTTCAATGATGAATCAGAGTTGACAATCGGCCGCTCGGGCCGGCGCCGTCACTCCGTGGCGCCGAGGCGCTCGACCACCTGCGGCACCACGTGCCGCGCGAGCACCTTGGCTCCGCTGCGGCTGTAGTGGATCCCGTCGGGCGAGCGCACCCGCACCAGCCGGCCGTCGACCTTCATCTCGTCGACGTAGTTGCCGCGGTCGTCCGAGAGCGCCGAGCGCGTCTCGATGAACCATCCGTTGGCGCGTGCCGCCATGCGCTCCTCGAAGATCGCGTTCATCCGCTGCATGCGAAGGTCGAGCTTGCTCTGCCGCATGGCGGGCATGCCCATCCAGAACAGCTGCTCGCCGTCGGGCATCACGGCGTCGGCGAAGGCGTCGACGCGACGGCCGTACTCCTCGCTCCACGCCTCGTTGGTCCAGCGGATCCACTCCACGTCGGACTCGGGGGGCATGCGCAGGCCCTGACCGTCGTTGCCCCCGAACATCACGATCGTGGCGTGCGGCCGAAACTCGGCGTGAGCCTCGGCCGCGACCTTCGGCCAGTCGTAGAAGTCGGGCCGGGCCAGCCCCGAGGCGCTCTTGGACTTGCGCTCGGTGACGTGGCCCGCGGCCTGCAGCCCGTCGCTCAGCTCCTTGCCCAGCGCTCCCACCATCGCGCTGCCACCCACGATCAGCACGCGGAGGTCCTCGGTGCTCGCCCCGGCGCGTCGCGGCACGAACGGCAGCGCCAGCCCGGCGGAGAGACCCAGCACGAAGGTACGGCGATCGGTGAGCTGCGATCGGGACATCGACGCGACCTTAGACCACGCGCGCGACGGGGGAAACATTTCGCGTGGAGCAAAGACGCGCTGCGTACCTCGGTACCAGCTCACCGCTCGCTCGGCTCACTTGGCGCTCATGACTCCCGCCGGCTTGCTGCGCTGGGGGAACGCGTCCGCGAGGGCATCCACGCCGCGCTGCGGCTCGGCCAGCGGCACCAGTGCCTGTCGTGCGTGTCGGATCTGGTCGGTGTCCAGCTTCAGCACGCGGTCGCGCTGCTCGAGCAGCGCGGGGTCGATCTCGCCGTCGGCATTGAACGACCACGCCAGCCGCGGCGGACCCATCGGCAGCGCATCGGGGTCGGCGCCCGTGTTCCACAGATGCCACGTCTTGCCGTAGCTGTTCATCTTGCCCTTCATGAGCGCGAGCTCGGCCAGCTCGGGCAGCCCGGGCGCGACCAGCTGCCCCGAGAGGATCTCGTAGTCGTGCGGGTGCCAGTACTGCTGCTCTTCGGGGGGAAGGCCGTCGAAGAGCCGCTGCGAGATGATGTACTCGATGCCGTTCAGGTTGGCGTCCTCGCGGTTGGAGTCCCATAGCGCACACTGGGCGAAGTCCTCGTTGACCTGCTTGCAGTAGTGGTGGGCCTCCAGTTGGTCGTGGGGATCGTCGAACAGCGGATGATAGCCCACGAGGTGGAGGTCGAGGGTCGCCGCAGGCCCCGCTCGCTGCAGCACCCTGGCGCCGGTCTCGAGCACCTTGGTCTTGGTGGTCTCCGGCTCACCTGCCGGCTCGACCGCCGGGGGGGGTTGCTCTCCACACGCGGCGAGTGCGAAGCCCATGAGGGCGAGGATCCCGATCGTCCGATGCATGTGCGACCGGAGCTGCAACGATCGATCCAGCCGCTTCGCGGTCCGAGCGTGGCGGCTGCGAGGTCCATCCGTGTCGAGCGAACACACCCTGCTCGCGAGCGCACGGGTTGGAATCCATGCCGCCGGCGCGGTCCAAGCCCTCGATGACCCGCCCAGCGCGCGTTGGACTCCCCTTGCTGCTCCTGTCCCTCTCCTGCGGAGGCCCAGACGACGGCGGTGGTACCGACACCGATGGCACGTCCGTCGTCGGGTTGTTCGAGGGCCTGTTCGACGACGTGGTGACCGGCTTCAACTTCCCCTTCGACATCGCGATCGCTCCGGGCAAGGCGCTGGAGGATCAAGAGACCGAGGGAGAGGACGATCCCGCCTACGACGATCTCATCGCGCCCGGGGTGATCGTGGTCGCCAACTACGGCACGTCGGAGCTGATGCTCGCGGGCGACCCCACGGGCGGCAGCGGTGGTGCCGCCACGCCGTTGCTCGATGGCACGGCCGAGGGCTTGATGGGGGCCACTGCGGTCGCGATCACCCCCGATCGCTTCGTATGGGCCACGTTCGAGCAAGGCGGGGTCGATGGCAACGGCGGGATCGCGATCCTCGATCCCGACGGCGCGCTGGTGCAGGTCATCGACGGCGGGGTCGATGCGATGGCGTTCGCCAACCCGGGCGGGATCTGCTTCGGCGGCGCCACCGACGATGGCAACGGAGCGCTCGTCGACTCGTTCGTGTTCGTGATCAACCTCGGCGACGGCACGGCCTGGCGCATCGATGCCGACGACACTGCGGGCGCCAACCCGGTGGTGACGCGCGTGGGCACCGGGCTGGCCCGGGGAACCCCGGGCAGCCCCGGCTCCCCGGGCAACGGGATCACCACCTCGAGCGAGCTACCCCAGGGCGGCGCGCGAGGCTGTGCCTTCCACGAGGGCAACCTCTACGTCGCCGACGCCCAGAACGCACGCATCGTGCGGTTCGATGGAGCCCACGACGACGGCGAGATCACGGGCGTGGCGCTCGAGGATACCCCCGCCGAGCTGGTGACCTACCCGACGGACGTCACGGTCAACGACGAAGGGTTCCTCATCGTGATCAGCTACGACAACGCGCACGCATTCGTGACCCTCGAGCTTCCGGGCGGTGGGTTCGTGGACAACGGCCTGCACGATCTCAACGTCAACGCGGGCAACTACGGTACCGCGGTGGCGTTCGAGACGATCTGGTTCACCCGAGCCAACAACAAGAACGGCAGCCTGCGCGCGGTGACCCCCGACCAGAGTCATCCGCCGGGCACCTACGAGCCGTTCCCACCGCAGTGAGCCCAGCCGGCTATGCCGGTGAAGCATGCTCGGGGTGCTGGAGCCGCACGCACAGCACCCGGCCGCCCTTCCACTCGCCGGGGGCCGGGGCCATCGCCTTCTTCAGGTTGTTCCACACCACGCGGTCCGAGCCGAACGCATCGGCCTCGGTGGCCGACCAGTAGCTGCGACGCTCGAGCATGTTGCTGCCGCTGAGGGTGCGGAACTCGCCCGCGGTGGGCAGGCGCCAGCCCTTGACGCCATCGATGTCGAGCGCCTCGCAGTGGGCCTGGGCGTCGGCCCAGCTCATCAGGTTCACGCGGGACTTGCGACGGACCTTGCGCCTGGCCTCGGGCGAGACGAGCAGGATGTCGAGCGCTCGGATCTTGCGCTGCATCAGCGCCTCGTGCACGAGCTGACCATCGTCGTCGTCGGCCGGCTCGGGGGCGAGGATGGGCCTGGCGGCGACCTCGAGCATGGGCTCGGCTTCGGCGGTGGAGTCGGAGGCGTCGGCCGGCGCGGAGGGCTCGTTGCCGGGTCGTCGAGCCGCTGCGGACTCCGTCGTCTCTCCGGCGGCGGCCTCGGCCACGAGCGGGGCCTCACCATCGCGGGCGGCGGCGAGGCCCAGCATCACGACCAGGCCCAGGCCCAGCGCCGCCGTCGAGCCCATCGCGAGCGCCCAGCGTCGTCGCGAGCGTCCAGGGAGCTCGAACGGGTCGACCGAGTCGTCACGTCGAGTCGGGGACTGCATGGGCTGACCCTGGCGCTGGAGGCCCGGTCCCATCGGAGCGAGCCGAGCGGATCCCGGGGGTTGCGTGGGCGGAGCGGTGATCGCCGCAATCGCCGGGACGGAGGAGGAGTGGAGCATGGGAATCGGAGGCGGGGAAACCACGCGAGTGCCGACGGTCATGTGCTCCACGTCGCGGATCAGCCGATCGACCTTGGTCCAGTCGACCACGCCCGTCCACACGCTGGTGTCCGGGATGCCGAGCGATTGCAGGTCTTGCCGCAGCGCCTCGAGCTCCAACGAGGGCAGCGTCGGGCCCCCACACGCCACGTAGACGGCCCGCGTGCCGTGGCGCTGCCCGGCCTCGCGCCAGCGCAGCCGAGACTCGTCGAGCCCGGAAATCAGCTCCACGTGGTGCTCCTGGGCCGCCAGTGCCTCGACCAGCGGAGCCATGCTTCCACGCTGAGCCTTGGCACAACCCAGCACCACCGTATGGGCACCTCGCACCGATGGGGAAAGGGATACCGATGCTGCTTTCATACCGCCCTACCGATCACCTCCTAGCGTACTCCGTCGAGCCCGATTCGTACCGTTTCGACCTGGGCCAGGATCATCGGGATCTCCCTTCGATCGCGATCCCATGGGCTTGAAATGATGGTAGCGATGATTGCCCGTCGCTTCGATGTGTACCCCTGCGGAGCACGTGGTCGCAGAGGTACCCTCGTTGGTGCCATGACCGCTTCGCCCGATCAGCCGTCGACGCTTCGCTACACCACCGAGGGGCGCATCGCGACCATCACCCTCGATCGTCCCGATCGCCTCAACGCGATCGACGAGCACATGCCCGGTGAGCTGCAGGCCGCGGTGGAGCGTGCGGCCAACGACGACGCCGTGCACGTGGTGGTGCTGCAAGGCGCCGGACGGGCCTTCTGTGCCGGCTACGATCTGATGCGGTTTGCAGAGGCCCCGGGCAGCAACGCCGGCGTGCAGCCGATGCCCTGGGAGCCGATGGTCGACTTCTCGCTCATGCATCGCTTCACGCAGCAGTTCATGTCGCTGTGGCGCAGCCCCAAGCCCAGCATCGCCAAGGTGCACGGCCACGCGGTGGCCGGCGGCAGCGACATCGCGCTGTGCTGCGACCTGGTGGTGATGGCGGAGGACGCCAAGATCGGCTACCCACCCGCGCGCGTGTGGGGCTGTCCCACCACCGCGATGTGGATCCATCGCGTGGGCCCGGTGCATGCCAAGCGTCTGCTGCTGACCGGCGATCTCATCGACGGTCGCGAGGCCCACCGCATCGGGCTGGTCAACGAGGTGGTGCCGGCCGAGGCGCTCGACGACGCGGTGGCGGCCCTGGCCCGGCGCGTGGCGGCGGTTCCCCGGGCGCAGCTGGCCATGCACAAGCTGCTGGTCAACCAGGCCTGCGATGCGACCGGGCTGCCCAACACGCAGATGATCGCCACGCTGTTCGATGGCATGGCGCGGCACAACCCGCCGGGGCTGGCCTTCAAGGCGCGGGCCGAGCAGGTGGGCTTTCGCCAGGCGGTCGCCGAGCGCGACGGCGGCGAGCCGATCCCGCAGCATCCCGACGAGCTGTCGAACCCGCGCTGAGGCTCGCGTTCTTGCACGTGGGCTCGAGCAGCTTCGTGCGTCGGCGCGCGCAGGAGCTCCGAGCGAAGGGCGATGACGACCATCGCTGCGCCGAAGCGCGCACGCGGCCGTCGGGGTCGTGATCGCCGTCACCCACGGTCGGTCCCCGCGCGCACCGGTAGGGATGGATGATGGAAGTCGTGACCATGCGCAACATCATCGTGGCCGCCGCGTTGCTCGGCGGGGTGCTGCTCCATTCTCCCGTCGTGCACGGCCTGGGCGAGCCAGGGGTGACCGAGCGACCCGGGGCGCTCGAGACGTTCACGAGCACCCAGGCCGAGCTCACCGCGCTGGTCGATGCGCACGCGCCCGCCAAGGACGTGCAGGCGCTGGTGGACGGGCTGCTCGACTACCGCTTCATCATGCAGGCCGCGCTCGGGGGTCCCGCGCAGTACGAGGCCCGCTGCGCGCCGCGTTGCGACGAGCTGCAGGCGCTGCTGACCGCGCTCGTGCGACGCACCTACGTCGAGCGGATCACGACGAGCGGGCGGGGCACGGTCGAGGTCGTCGCCCATCACGTGCGGGACAAGGCCACCAAGATCGACACGCGCGTGCGCTGGGTCGAGCAAGGGCAGACCAAGGTGGTCTCGGTCGACTACGTGATGCACGAGGTCGGTGGCCGCTGGCTCGTGCGCGACTTGATCACCGAAGGCGTGAGCCTGGCCAAGAACTACCGCTACGAGCTCCTGCGGCTCCACGCGGAGGGAGGGATCGACCTCGTCATCACCCGGCTCGAGCGCAAGCTCCACGAGTCGCGCTAGGCGGGCCGAGAGGCGCGGACGGGTTGCCGTGGCGATCACTCGGATCGACTCCCCGTGGGCGCTCACTGGATAGACCTGCTAAAAGGGGATGCGCATGCCCGAGCGACGCCTCCGACTCGTGACCTGGAACGTGTGGTTCGGCCAGTGGAGGCGAGAAGAGCGACAGGCTGCGCTGTGGGCCGAGATCGAGCGGCTCGAGCCCGACGTCGTCTGTCTGCAGGAGGTCGTGCCCGAGCACCTCGCCGGGCCCGAGATCGAGCGGCTTCGGGCGCGCGGCTGGTGGGTCAGCGACGAGGCGCTGTACGACTACGACGTGGTCGTGCTCTCGCGCGTGCCCGTGCGCTCGAGCGAGCGGATGCCGCTGCCCTCGATGATGGGCCGCGAGCTGCTGACCTCGTGGCTGGCCGGCGAGCCGCCGCTGATCGTCGCTACGGTCCACCTCGAGAGCACCGCGGAGATGACCGAGTTCCGCCTCGTGCAGCTGGAGCAGATCTCCAGCCGACTCGAGTCCGAGCGCGACATCGTCCTGGTCGGCGACATGAACTTCCCGGCCGAGCCGGACCGGCCGGAGAGCGCCGCGCTCGCCGACTGGACCGACGCCTGGGCGCAGGTTCGCGGCGACGAGCCCGGCTACACCATCGACACCACCGTCAACCGCATGCGCTGGCTGGCCAAGCGCAAGCACGATCACCGGCGCATCGATCGGGTGTTCGTTCGCAGCGATCGCTGGCGGGTCGAGGCGATCGAGATCGTCGGCACGACGCCGCTGCCCGGTGATCCGCTGACCTTCGTCTCGGATCACCTCGGCCTATGCGCCGACCTCGTCGCCGACGGTTAGACTGAGCCGGTGTGCCGCCCTCCGGCCACCCCAAGGCCTGGTTGGTACGGCCAGCCCTGCACACAACCACGCCCCTCGAACGCCGTACTACGGTTCGGCCGGCCGCGGGTGTATGCTCCGGCCCGCCGTGCCCACGGTGAGCTTCACCGCCAACCTCCAGCGCCACGTCTCGTCGCCTCGGGTGACCGTGTCCGGCTCGACGGTGGCCGAGTGTCTGGCGGAGGCGTTCGACCACGACCCGCGCCTGCGCGGCTACGTGCTCGACGAGCACGGCGCCCTGCGCAAGCACATGAACGTGTTCGTCGACGGCGAGCAGATCCAGGATCGCCGGGGCCTGGCAGACGCCGTGCGCCCCGACTCGGAGCTCTACGTGATGCAGGCCCTCTCGGGAGGCTGAAGGAACGACCATGGCCGACACCATCATCGCATCCACCCGCAAGGGTCTGTTCGTGCTCGAGCGCTCCGCGACCGGCTGGTCGGTGGTGCGAGTCTCGTTCCTCGGCGACAACACCACGCTCGCGCTGCCCGACGCGCGCGACGGCACGTGGTACGCGGCGCTCGACCACGGCCACTTCGGCGCCAAGCTCCAGCGCTCGGACGATCGCGGCCTGACGTGGCAGGAGATCGACGTGCCGACCTACCCAGCCAAGCCCGAGGACGAGGACGACTCTGCGGGCGGGCGTCCGGTGCCGTGGACCTTGCAGCGGATCTGGGCCCTCGAAGGCGCCGGGGCCGACCGGCCGGGCGAGCTGTGGGCGGGCACCATCCCGGGCGGCCTGTTTCGCTCGCGCGATCGCGGGACCTCGTGGAGCCTGGTGAAGCCGCTGTGGTTCCATCCCGATCGTCGCAAGTGGTTCGGCGGCGGCGCCGACTGGCCCGGCATCCACTCGGTGCTGGTCGATCCACGCGACTCGCGGCGGGTGCTGGTGGGCGTGAGCTGCGGCGGCGTGTGGGAGACCACCGATGATGGCGAGACATGGACCGTGCGTGCCGATGGCATGCGCGCCGACTTCATGCCGCCCGATCGTGCGAACGACCCCGTGATCCAGGATCCCCACCGCGTGGTCGCGTGTCCGGCCGATTTCGATCAGCTGTGGACCCAGCACCACTGCGGGATCTGGCGCAGCACCGACGGCGCGCGCTCGTGGTCCGAGGTGAAGGAGGCGGGCCCCTCCACGTTCGGATTCGCGGTTGCGGTGCATCCGCGCGAGCCCGAGACCGCGTGGTTCGTGCCCGCCAAGAGCGACCAGCTGCGGGTGCCCGTGGATGGCCGGGTGGTGGTCACGCGCACGCGCGACGGCGGTCGTAGCTTCGACGTGCTCGATCGCGGCCTGCCGCAGCGGCACGCCTACGACCTGGTGTTTCGCCACGCGCTCGACGTGGACGAGTCGGGCCAGCGCCTCGCGTTCGGCTCGACCTCGGGCGGGCTTTGGACCTCCGAGGACGGGGGCGACACCTGGGTCGGGACGGAGGAGCGCCTGCCTCCGATCCATGCCGTGCGCTTTGCCTGACCCCGGGTCTCACTCGTCGGTCGTCGGCGCGGCGCTCGGCTCGAGCCCACACGCCCGCGCAACCGCGTCGCGGTAGGCCAGCCAGCGCGCCAGGACGATCTCCATGCCGTCGACCACCGCCGGGCGACGAGCGTCGGGCACGTGGTCGAGCACCATCCGCCACGCCGCGGCCCGGTGATCGCCCTCGACCATGCGATGGACCTTGGTCAGGGCCAGCGACGACAGCGGCAGCCCGTAGTGGACGACCAGCGGGTGCTGCTCCAGCGGAGGCTCGGGGCGGCGGGGAGCGCCGGGGTCGAGCTCGCCTCGCTCGTAGCGGGTGCCCTCGACGAAGATCGTGGTGACCGCGGTGGCGAGCTCCCAGCCCGCGTCGGTGGTGGTGTCGTCGAGCGCAGCGCGGTAGGCGGCCGCGGCCGGGAGCAGCTCCACGCGGCCGAAGCGGGCCAGATCCATGCCCAGGCCGCGCGGGTACTCGAGGAACAGCTCGGCGTGAGGGCGTCCTCGCGAGAGCCGACCGGTCTCCTCCTCGTAGAGGTTCTCGGCCAGATCGCGACGCACCTCGTCGATCGGGCACTGCACATAGGCGCGGCCCAGCAGCACCGCAAAGTCGCGCACGTAGGTGCCGTACTCCTGCTCGAGGTGCACGTGCAGGCGGTCGGCGGCCACCTCGCCCCGCGTGAACGCCGACCACGCCCAGTGGACCTTGCGCTCCATCACCCCGAGCAACGCTTCTCGAAACTCGTCTCGGTTCATTCGCTTCGTCAAAGGTTGCATCGTCGCATGGGGTCCACAAGCACACCGTGCCATTCGCGACGAGCGAAACGGCACGACTGTGGACGAGCCGCACGGTACTCGAGGGCGCGCCGGCTCGCCGCGGCGTCGAGATCGCTTGCCGACGGGCTGGCACGGTTCCTGAACCCATGCGATCGCGATGAGGTTCGACTACATCCGCGCGCTCGATCCTCCCGATGACGAGGAGCCCGTGGCGCCGCTCGAGCCGGTGCTCTCCGTGCAGCCTCCCCTCGAGGTCGACGACGAGGATCTCGACCAGCTGGTCTCGAGCGTGCGCCATGGGGCCGACCAGCGGTCGCGCAAGAACGTCGTCGTCACGTCCAAGGGGGCCGCCGAGAAGTGGCCCTCGTTCCTGGGCGTGTCGCTGTCGAGCGCTCGTCTCGAGCCGGCGAGGGTCGAGCCGCCGCCTGCGACGACCGAGGCTTCGCCGCGGGGGTGGGCGAGCGCGGGCATGGTCACGATGGCGTTGGCTCTGCTGGCGACGGCGGTGTTCGGTGCGTTCGTGATCTTGCGGTGAGCGTCTCTTCGATCGTGCATCGCGAGACGGCGAGCGCCCGCGTGTGAGGTCAGGACGGGCTGTGGCGCAGGCGCCGGGCCGCCGCGAATCCCAGCCATGCCGCGGGCAGCGGCGCCGCGATGCCCACCACCCACAGCCACGCGGGCGACGGGATCATCGCCAGGTTGGCGACGTCGGCGGCCAGGAAGAACAGCCCCACCACGAGCGCGGGCACGGGGCCGGGCGGCTTGCCCACCAGCGTGCAGACCAGCCCGCCCGCCAGCGGACCCAGCGTCCATGCGAGGGCCACCAGTGCGATGGCGCCCACGGGCACCAGCGCCAGGTTCGGTGCGGCCGGATCGAAGCCGGCCTGGGGCGGAAACATCGCGTGGCCCAGTCCCTCCACGAGCATCACCACCAGCCCCGCGGCCACGATGCCCAGCACCAACCCGCCGATCCTTCGTCCCATGGGGCCTGTCTAGGACGAATCGGAGGGGCCGACAAGCGGGGCCCGCATCGGTCACGGTACAGTGTCCGCGGCGAGGGCGACGAGGGCCGCGATGATCATCGTGACGGGAACGAAGCGCTCGGGGACCTCGATGTGGATGCAGATCCTCACCGCGGCCGGCCTGCCCGCGTTCGGCGAGGCGTTCCCCCGCAACTGGGATCGCACGCTCAAGGACGCCAACCCCGACGGGTTCTACGAGTCGGTCCTGCGCGAGGGCATCTACTACCGCACCAACCCCCACCCACAGTCGGGGGCGTTCTTCCACCCCAGCCAGGTCGAGCGCCACGTGGTCAAGGTGTTCATCCCGGGGCTGGTGCGCACCGACCTGGCCTACATCGGCAAGGTGGTCGCCACCATGCGTCACTGGCGGGAGTACCAGCGCTCGCTCGAGCGGCTCCATCGCATCGAGGACGAGCAGCGAGGTCCGCAGGCTCCCCCGCCCGAGCGCATGCCGCCATGGCTCGAGTGGTGGGACGAGTGCTTCATGCTCATGCGCGAGATCCTGGTGCGACGGCATGCGATCCACGTGCAGTCGTACGATGGGCTCCTGGCCGATCCCACCGGAGTGATCACGCGGGTGGTCGAGTGGCTCGCGCTGCCCGACCTCGACGTGGCGGCGGCCATCGGCGCCGTGCGCCCGGGCAATCGTACGCAGCACCGCCCCGAGGTCGACGGCGTGCCCGAGCACCTGGCCAGGGTGTTCGACGAGCTCTACGCCAGCATCGACGAGCACCACGGCCTGCCCAGGTCGCTGATGGAGACGCTCAACGCCACCAGCCGCGAGCTGGCGCCGCAGGTCGCCGAGCACCGCAAGCGCATGGCCATGCAGCAGCGCGCCCGGCAGGGGTTGCCAGCCTAGGCCAGGTCGCTGATGGAGACGCGGAGGTGCTCGCGCGCCTGTTGCGCGACAGGCCATGGGCGTTGCTCGGCTCGAATGTGCTCCTTGCGGCGAGTCACCCGATCCCGAGCATGGGAGCGGTAGGCACGACACCGGTGTCCAACGCCGTTCGGCTGCCCGCGACAGCCGTGTCGCGATCGGGCTCCGATCCCCCGAATTCACCCCCTCCGAGCCCCAGCCGCCCTTGGCGCGGGGTTTGCTGTAGGCTCGGGGCCATGGATTGGCCTCGGTTGGAGACGAACTGGTGGAACCTGACCCTGGGCGCGGCCGCGACCTCGGTGCTGGCGGTTGGCTGTGGACCACTGATCACGCTCGACGAGGAGACCGAGTCCGACTCGGTCGCGGACGCCACCGAGGGTGACACCGAGGTCGACCCCACCACGACCGTCGAGTGCAACAACGGCAGCGATTGCCCGGCCGGCTACGAGTGCATCGACAACGTCTGCATCCCCTACGACTACTACTGCGCGGAGGGGGGCTGCTGCTACGAGTACTGCTGCTACGACGACTGCTGCTACGGCGAGTGCTACTACGCCGAGTGTTACTCCGACGAGGAGTGCGGCCCCATGGGGCTGTGCAACACCAACTACGGCTACGGCAATTGCGAGGTGGCGATACCGCTGCCCAGCTGTGATGGTGAAGCCGAGCTGCTCCCGCTCGAGCTCCCGGTGGGCGATGGCGAGTTCGTCTCGATGGCGTTCGTCGACGCCAACGCCGACGGCATGGACGATCTGGTGGTCGCGCGCGAGGGCCTGGTGGAGCTGCACCTGGGCCCCGGCGACGCGGGCCCGCAGCCGCTGCCCGTTCCCCCGGGCTCGCAGGTGGTCGACATCGTGTCGGGCGACTTCGACGGCGACGGGGATCCCGATCTGGTGGCCTCCACCGACGACGGGCACCTGCTGACCTTGCTCAGCGACGGTGCGGGCGGCTATGGGCTGCTCGATCAACCGCTCGGCCTGGTGCTGTACGATCTGGCGGCGATCCAGTGGAACGGCGACGGCACCCTCGACCTGGCTGGTGCTTCGAACGATGGCGCGGCGATCGTGCAGCTCGGCGGCGGCATGGGGAACTTCGTCGCCAGCGCCACGCTGCCCACCTACGGCTTCGTGACGTCGCTGACCCGCACCAGCTACGTCGCCGATGCCTACGACGACCTGTGGGTCCAGGACGACGCGGCCGGGCAGCTGTTCCTGGGTGACTTCTCGGGCGATCTGACCCTCGACTCGGTCTTGAACGGCGCCTACCACGGGCCACGCAAGCTGCTGTCCTCGAACTTCGACGCCTCGGCCGCCGATGACGTGCTGGGCGTCACGCCCAAGGAAGGCTGGGTCCTGCTCGAGGCCTGGCAAAACGGTGACGTGGGGCCGTACTACATCGCGCTCGAAGGCAACGGCTCACAGGCCGACGTGGGCGACTTCGATGGCGACGGGATCCCCGACGTGGTGGTGAATACCGGCGAGTCGCTGACCTTCGGCTACGGCGGTCAGAACGTGCCGTTGCTGCTGCTGTGCACCTCGCAGTACTTCCACGGCTTCCCGGCGCAGGCGCTGGCGGCCGGTGACTTCGACGGCAACGGTCGCGACGACGTGGCCGTGGCGGAGGCCGGCGTGGTGATCGTGATCCTCGGCTTCTAGCCGCGGGAATCGGGGGGCATCGACGAGATGGTGCGCGACGTCGCTGGCTGGAGTCTCGCCACCGTGCTGCTCGGTGGGGGAGCGCTGGCCTGTGGCGATGGCGTACCCGCGCTCGGCGGCGGCAGCGGCGATCAGGACACCGACGCGCTCCTGCCTCCGCCCGAGATCGTGGCGGCCCCCGACGCGGTGGCCCGGGGCAGTCGGCTCTACGTGATGGTCGACCTGCCGATGCACATGGTGCTGCTCGACATCGATGGCCAGCTCCTCGACGGTCCACGGGAGCCGCTGCAGGCCGACCTGCCCGGTGCGATCGTGCCGCTGCCCGACGACCTCGAGGTGGGTTCGGCCACCCTGTTCGTGCGGCGCCGCGCCCAGCCCGAGTCGGTGGCCGAGCACGCGCTGACGGTGGTGGAGCCGCGCTTCGTCGACGTGGCCGAGCCGATCGGCCTGGCCCACGTGCACGACGTGACCGGCAGCCCGGACGAGTGCGCCGAGAGCCACACCGGGCTCGCGTTCGGCGACTACGACGGCGACGGCGACGTGGATGCCTACGTGGGCCAGGTGGGCCGAGACGGCGTGCTGCATCGCAACGTGGGCGACCGCGATGGTGACGGCCTGCCCGAGTTCGAGGATGCGACCGCGGCCGCGGGCCTGCACGATGTGGAGCTGTCCGCGGTGGCCATGGCCACGTTCGTCGACCTCGAGGGCGACGGCGATCTCGACCTGTTCGTGGGCCGCCGTGGGACCAACGTGGTGCTGCGCAATCGCCTGGTGCCGTCGGGCCAGCCCGGCTTCGACGACGTGACCCTCGAGGTGGGGCTGGGCGTGGAGAGCCAGCGCACCATGGGGGTGGCGTTCGGCGACTACGATGCCGACGACGACCTCGACCTCTACGTGGTCAACCACGCCTACTGCTTCCCCGCCCTGGGCAGCGAGATCCGGGCGCGGGATCACCTCTATCGCAATGACGGCGGGGTGTTCGTCGAGCGCACCGAGGCGCTCGGGGGTGGCACGGCCCAGGTGATCGACTCGGTGGGGTTCTCGGCCGTGTGGATCGACGTCGAGCGCGACGGCGATCAGGATCTGGTGGTCATCAACGACGACGTGGGCGGCATGATCAGCGAGCCCAATGCCCTGTGGCGCAACGACGGCCCGGGGCAGGGGTGGACGTTCACCAACGTGGCGGAGGAGTCCGGAGTGGGGCTCGCCCGCGTCAACGGCATGGGCCTGGCGCTGGGCGACGTCGATGGCGACGGCATGGTCGACCTGGCCTTCACCAACATCGGGGAGAACGTGCTGCTGCTCAATGCGGGCGACGGGACGTTCGTCGACGTCTCGCTCGACGCGGGGATCGAGCGCCGCCGGCTGCCCTGGGATCGGCCGTCGATCACCTGGGCCCCGCACCTGTGGGACCACGACGACGACGGCGATCTCGACCTCTACTTCAGCGGGGGCCGCATCAAGGGCAGCCAGCCGGTGCCCGATGCCTTCTTCGACAACCGCGGCGACGGGACGTACGAGGATCTCACCTGGGCCTCGGGACTGAACGATCCCGCCCATGGCAAGGGCTCGGCCCTGGTCGATCTCGACGGCGACGGGGCGTGGGAGCTGGCCACCGCCGTGTGGGGCGGCACGCTGCGCGTGTATCACAACCGCATGGATCGGTCCGTCACCGGACATCACTGGCTCGACGTGGAGCTGCGCGGGCGTGGGGGCAATCGAGCGGCGGTGGGGGCGATCGTGGAGCTGACCACCGAGGCGGGCACCCAGACCTGCTTCCACACGGGGCGCCCGTCGCTGGGTGGGGGCGGGGATACGGCGTGCCACTTTGGTCTGGGGTCGCACGCGGAGGCGATCGCGCTGCGCATCGTGTGGCCCGACGGCACCGCGACCGAGCCCGCGCCGCCGGCGGTCGATCGACGCGTGCGCTACGATCAGCCCTGACCGGCGGTCGGGACACCCGACGGGCTGGCCGGGGCGGCTGGCCGAGGCGGCTGGCCGAGGCGTTGGGCATGCGCCATGATGGCCCGCCGCGCGATGACCCGACTCACCGTCACCGATCACGACCGCGATGCCGCGGGCCTGACCTATGTGTACCCGGTGGTCTCTCGTCGGGCCGGGGGCGTGTCGGTGGGGATCAACCTGAACCCCAACAACGCCTGCAACTGGCGCTGCGTGTACTGCCAGGTGCCGGGGCTCGTGCGCGGCGCGGCGCCGCCCATCGACGTGGATCGGCTCGAGGCCGAGCTGCGCGGGTTCCTGGGGCGAGCACAGCGCCAGGAGTGGCTCGAGCGCAACGTCGAGGAGCCCTACCGCCGCGTGGTCGACGTGGCGTTCTCGGGCAACGGCGAGCCCACCACCAGCGATCAGCTCGACGAGATCGTCGCGCGCGTGCTCGACGTGCTGCACGGCGAGGGGCTCGCCGACCTGAACAAGGTGCTCATCACCAACGGGTCGCAGCTGCATCGGCCGGCGGTCCAGCCCGCGGTGGAGCGGCTGGGCCGGGCGGGCGGCGAGGCGTGGTTCAAGTTCGACAGCGCCACCGCGGCCGGGCGCAAGGCGATCAACGATGCGGCCGGGTCGCCGCAGCGTGCCCGCGAGAACCTGCGGATCTGCGCCGGCCTGTGCCGCACGCGGATCCAGACCTGCGTGATCGCCATCGATGGCGAGCCCCCGAGCGAGGCCGAGCAGTCGGCCTACCTCGCGTTCCTGGCCGAGGAGCTCGCCGCGGGCACCGCCCTCCACGACGTGCTGCTCTACGGCATGGCCCGGCCGCCGCAGCAGCCGGGAGCGCAGCGGCTGTCGCGGCTACCCGATGCGTGGCTGGAGGGCTTCGCCGCGCGGATCCGCGGCGTGGGGCTCCCGGTCATCGTGCGCGCGTGACAGCAGGCGGGTCAGTACGGGCGCGACCACCCGCTCGGCCACGTCGAGCTCGATCCGTGCGAGCTCGGCCGCGTCGAGCAGACCGTGGATCGCGACGTCGGGCTCGGGCGTGGGCGTCTGCCGGACGCGAGCCCGACGCTCGGCGAGCGCGAGCGCGAACGCGTCGGCGAGCGGCTCGGCCAGCGCTCGATCGCGCTGCAGCGCCCACCGCAAGGTGGCCCACGCCAGGGCGGCATGACGGGTCTCGTCCTCCGCGATCGTCTCGCTCACCTCGACCGCCCGACCGGTGGCCCTGGCGGTGGCCACCTGCGCGGCCGCGGCCGCGGCTCCCTCACCCAGGCAGCCCTCGAGCAATGCGTCGATCGCCACCTGCTCCAGGGTGACGGAGCGCCAGGGCACGGCGGGCAGCGGGCCCAGGTCCCACGCCTCTTCGTCATCGAGGTCGCCCAGCGTGCGAGCGAGGTCGAGGGCCAGGCGTGCGTGGGCGATCTCGTCGAGGGCCGCGCGATGGCAGCCCTCGAGCAGGTGTGGCGGAGCGCCCAGGGTCATCAGCTCGAGGCTCGCCCGGGAGAACGCGGCCACCGACGCATGCTCGGCGCGTGCGAGCTCGAGCCAGCGCGCGGCCGCATGGCGGCGGTTGGTGTCGCGATCGGCTGCGAGCGCAGCCGTGGCCCGAGACCAGTGCCGACCTCGCGTCACCTCGGCCAGCACCCACTGGCCCTCGTGCTGCAAGGGCCGACCCGCGACCGCATTGCAGCCCTGTCTGTGGCTGACCCACTCGTCGGCGTCGCTGCACGCGTCGGGCCAGGTCCAGCCGGGATCGCAGGTGGCCGCATCGGCTTCGATCTCGGCCAGCCGGGCCTCGAGCGCCTCGAGACACTCGTCCGCCTTGCTGGGACGGTAGCGCACGCAATCGTCCTTCGCGTAGCCCGAGACCTCGTCGCACATCAGACCCTCGGCGCCGCAGGCCTCGTCGATCTCGCACGCCAGCCGCTCGCGCTCCGCGGTGAAGGTTTCGAAGTCGCTCCCACAACCCGCTGCGATCAGCATCGTGAGGAGGAGGTGGTGGATCACGTCCTTGTTCATGGTGTAGTCCAGTCCAGCTCGATGGCAGTCCAATGATGACCGAGTCGGCGCACGGCCTCGACCCGAGAGTGCCCGCGGGGTCGAGATCGGATCACCGGACCGCGAAAACATCGTTACGGACATGATTTCCGGTGCGAGGCGGCTGGATCGGGGTGATACTTCCGGCCATGGCTCGCCTGACCCCTTGTCCCTCGTGTCATGCTCATGTGCTCGTCGGTGATCGTGCGTGCCCGCACTGCGGCGCGTTGCTGCGCAGCACGGCCGCGCCGCGGGTTGCGACGCTTGCGGTCGGCCTGACCCTCGCCAGCTGCATCATGGCCGAGCCGGCCTATGGCCTCCCGGATCCGAGCACCTCGGGCACCGGAGGTACGGCCGGGACGACGGGGAGCACCGAGGGGGCGACCGACGGCATGACCGAGGGGATGACCACCACGGCGAGCACGGGAGCCGAGTCGGGCGGCACGGACACCGGCGGCACGGACACCGGTGGCACCACGGCCGACGGCAGCTCGGGCCCCGAGCCCGACTACGGCGTGGCGACCACCAGCGGCTAGCCTCGGCCAACCGTCGGGTCGCCGTCGAGCTTGGTCTCGGTCGCCATCAGCTCCACCACGAAGCGGCACCCCTGCGGGGGTCGATTGATCACCCGGACGGCACCGCCGTGCGCCTCTACGGCCTGCTTGACGATCATCAAGCCGAGCCCGAAGCCGCTGCGATCCGCGTTGGCCTGCACGAACGGCTGGAACATCCGCGCGGGCAGGTCCTCGGGCAGCCCGCCGCAGTCGTCCTCGACCTCGAAGCGCATGCGGTCGCCCACGTACTGGGTGCGGATGACGACGGCTCCGCCCTCGCGGCTGAACTTGATGCCATTGACCACGAGGTTGGTCAGCGCCGAGACCATCAGCTTGCGGTCCACGCTCACCACGAGGTCCACGCCCTCGGTCATCAGCTCGATGTCCCGTCGATCCGCGAGCATCGAGGCGTTGGCGATCACCTCGCGCAGCAGCTCGGCGGTGCGCTCCGGCGTGCACTGCAGCTCGGGTGCGCCGAACAGCCGCGCCTCGACCAGCGAATTGTCCACGAGGTGAACGAGCTGGTCGTGGGCCCGCTGCACGCGCTCGAGCAGCCCCGCGCGATCGCCCCGCCCCACCATCAAGAGCTGTGTGGCCAAGCGCGCGGTGTGGAGCGGGGTGCGGAGCTCGTGGGCCACGAACGAGAAGTGCCGCGAGGCCTCCTCCGCGAGCTGGCGATCGCGTAGCTGGGCGTAGGCCCGTACCGACTCGGCGGTGCCACGGCCGATGATGCGCGCGAGCACGCTGGCCTCCCGCGGCGAGAGCGAGTGCCGCAGCTCGGCCATGAGCTCGAAGATGGTCTCACCGACCATGCCGAGCTCCTCGGCCAGCCCCCCGATGTCGAAGCCCATCTCGACGCGGTGGCGGCCGTGCGCCGCGGCGCCGCGAGTGTCCGTCCACTGCTCGGGCGGGAGGTCGAGCTGCTCGACGATCTCATCGAGGAACTCGGGCAGGTCGTTGACGATCTGCGGCTTCTGGGAGGGTTCCAGCCCGAGGCGCTTTGCGGTCTTCCATGACCAGCGTTCGATGATCGAGTCCTTGTGCTGCCGGATCAGGAGAGAGAGCTTCACGGGTCCGCCTTCCAGGCGCAGGCCGCACCGTGGGGGATGGCCCACGGATCTGGAGCGCCATGCGTGAACACAGACCTGTAGCAGACGATGCGCGCGAGTCGACCTCGGCGTTCCCTTCTTCGACCGTGGACCGGAGTCGACCGTGGGGACGCTTCACTCGGCTGGCCGGCCGTCGAGCGGCATGCCGCTCGCGGGGGTCGTCAGGATTCCCGCCGCAGCTGCTGCACCAACGCCTGCAGCAGGGGTCGCAGCGCGGCCCACAGCGGCCGCGCCAGCCCGGGTTGCCATGGATCTCGTGGCCAGACGTCGTGGCGCTGCGCATGGGCGGCCGCCCTGGCTTGCTCCGACCGCGTGATGGCCATGGTGCACAGCAGCTCGTCGTCGAGCTCGACCTCGTCGACCACGGCCGCCGCCGCCTCTCGGGTGACCTCACGCTCGGGATCGACCACCGTGGCCACGACCTTGACGCACTGCATCACCCGCAGACCAATCGATTGCCGTGGAGGAAAGAGCGGCGGCGGGGCCGGAGACACGGGGTCCGGATCGCCGATCGCGGCGAGCTCGGCCTCGAGCGGCCCGAAGATGTCCAGCCCGTCCATGGGTCGGTCGATGAAGACCTCGAGCTTGGTGCCGAGTGCCTCGCTGGCGACCCGGGAGAGCTCGGCCTCGATCGGAGCGAGCACGGTGCCGTTCAACGCCTCCGCCGGGATCTCGTAGTACCCGAGTAGCGGTGTCAGCTCCAGCGACATTGCATCCGAGGTCGAGGGCAGCACGGAGACGGGCTCGGCCCACACGAGCGCTGCGCTCGTGGGGAGGGTCGAGCAAGAGTGGCAACTCGATCGCACCTCGAGCCAGCGCTCACATCCTGTACAGCGCCACTGTACCCCGCCCACGATGTCCCGTAGTTCTGGATCGTAGGCGACCCAGCCGCTCTGCCCGCAGAGCGCCCGAACGATGGTGTCGACGAATCGCGGCTCGCCGTGGTCGGCTTCTCGCAGCACCGACACCGTGGCCCGATCCTCGCCGAGGCTCAGCGAGAACGGCGCATCGGGAGCTTGCATGGTGATCGCATGCGGGTCGTCGGTCTGGTCGATGCCGGGCCAAAGGCATTGGACGAGGTCGGCCAGCGCGCGGGCGCGAGCCCGCGGGTGCTTGAGCGACCGGCGGTGCGGCTTGGCGCGCTCGACCCACTCGAGGATCGACGTGAGCGACAAGGGATCGAGCTGCTCGTCGCGAGGGATCAGGTGGATCGGAGACGGCACGGGAGCGGGCGGGCGACCGTATCACCTGCGGTGTTCACGTTGGGCTGGCCCGCCCGCCCGTCCCTGGGGCATGATGTGCACATGGCTCGCTTGACCCCTTGTCCCTCGTGCCACGCCCACGTGTTCGTCGACGACCGTCGCTGCCACAGCTGCGGCGCGGCGCTGCACACCACCACCGCGCCCGTCGTCACCTCGATGCTGCTCGGCTTGATGCTCGCCGGCTGCCCGGGTGACAAGGAGGACGACACGGGCGCGACCACCCACGAGTCGCACGACGGCTCCGGCACCCACGGCACGACCATGGGCAGCGACACCGGCTCGACCACCGCCGACTCGATCAGCGGCAGCGGCGACGTGGAGTACGGGACGCCCGACACCGGCATCGACGATGCGACGGCGTCGGGGACCTCGGGATCGGACACGCTCGGCGAGCCGGAGTACGGCGTGCCCGAGACCAGCACCACCTCGGGCTCGGGCACCGACTCGGTCGGCGAGCCGGAGTACGGCGTGCCCGAGACCAGCACCGGCTCGGGCTGAAGGCCGAGTCAGCGCGCTCGCACGATGCTCGGGAGAGTGGCTCGTCGCCCGCCACCATCGCAGCGGTCAGCGCAGCTCAGAGTCGAGAGGCCCAGTACCCAGGCCTGCGTTTCATGTGTGCGACGGCGATCACCAGCACGCCATCCCCATGTGTGTAGACCAGGCGAAAGGGGAAGCGCTGAAGGTTGAACACACGCGCCGGGGCGTATCCGACCCACACGGGCCACGCCAGGGGACGCTCGACGATGCGATCCACACCGCCGTAGACGGCGTCCTCGAATCCGTCACCGAGGCCGAGCTGTTGGCGCTCGTACCACGCGACGGCATCGGCGAACTCGTCTGCGGCCTCCGGGTGGAAGACGGCAGGCCCCGTCACTCCGACCGGGCCTTGCGGCGCTGCGCGACGACCTCGTGGACTTGGCTCAGCGTAAGGGGGACCACGGCGCCAGAGCGAACCTCGTCATGCCGTCGTTGGATCTCTGCCGTCCACGCGCCGTGGACGTCGGGGTCGTCGTCGGGGTCGTCGTCGTCCTCGAGCCCGCGGACGAGCTCGAGGGCAAAGAGCGCCCGCTCCTTCCGCGGAAGCTTTCTGCTCTCGATGATGAGCTGGTCGAGCTTCATGATCGTCACCCAGGCTATCACGGTCGGGCCGCCGTGGCTCCCGCGCTACTACCCCAGCACGGGCAACGACCGCCGCGAGGGCTCCGGCGGCGCCTCCGTCGACCACGGTTCCTCGCGCAGCTCGAACCTCCCGAAGTCGTACGGATCCCCCGGTGCCCGCACCGCATGCACCAGCACCTCGCGCACGCCCTGCTTTCGCAGCGTGCTGGCGCGGTGGTAGCAAAACGGGTTGTTCCCCCGTCGCCCCAGCGTGCTGTGGCTGGTGAACGAGCACCCGGCTCGGCACACGTCGGCGTAGTAGCAGCCGGCACAAAAGCCCCACAGCTCCTCGCGGGTGCGGTCGCGGGTGAACTTCATCGCCTCGCCCGACTCCCAGATCTCCTCGAGGCTCAGCTCGCGTACGTTGCCGCCCACATAGGGCGCGGTGGGCAGCGAGGGGCAGCCCTTGATCACTCCGTCGGACTCGATGCCCATCACGTACTGGCCCGCCTGGCAGCCCGAGAAGAAGCGATCGGCGCGATCGGGCCGCGAGCGCAGCATGTGCTCGTGCGGCCCGTAGTAGCCCATGTTGTTGCCCAGCGTCACGTGGAACGCCTTGTGCGGCGGCGTGCCGCTCTGCTGCGCTCGCGCCACCGCATCGGCCTCGATCTCGGCCAGCGTGTCGATGATCCCCATGATCATGTAGGGCTGCACGATCCACTCGGGACGATCGGCCGCCCTCCCCATGGGTGCGGTGAGCTGCGCCCGCCACACCGCGACCCCGGCCGCCTCGAGCTCCGCCGCGATCTCCCGCAGCTGCCCCATGTTGAGCCGGTTGACCTGGGTGTTGCTGGTCACGACCATCCCCGCCGCGCGCCCGTTCTCCACCGCTCGCAACGCGGCCGCGTGGCTGCCGGGGCTGGCCCGCAGGGTGTCGTGCACCGCCTCGGTGCCGTCGATCGACACCCCGATCGCCGCCAGCCCCGCCTTGCGCAGGCGCCTGGCCCGGTCGGCCGTGAGCCCGCGTCCGCCGGTCTGCATGGTCACGCGCACCCCTTGCTTGGCCAGGTGCTCGACCAGCTCGTACACGTCGCTGCGCAGGTAGGCCTCGCCGCCGATCAGCGTGACCTCGCGCGTGCCCAGCCTCACCAGCGCATCGGCCACTTCGAGCAGCTCGGCGGTGGACAGCTCGTCGTCGCGCACGGGGCCGGCTCGCGAGCCGCAGTGATCGCAGGCATGGTCGCAGCGCAAGGTGATCTCCCAGACCGCGTAGATGGGTCGCGGGCGATCTTGGTCCTGAGGACGGATGGTGCGGGGGCTCGACATGAGCGGTGTTCGGAGTATCGCATGCCCGAGCCGACGGCGGGGGGCTTGTCGTGCCCTGCGATCCATGGTCCCGTCCCGCCATGCCCGATGCGCGCGGAAGCTCGCCTTCGCCCTGGACCGTGGTGGGCGAGCCCACCATCGAAGAGACCAACGAGCACATGTGGATCGTCCGCGGACACGTGCCCCGGATGCCGCTGGGGCGCTACATGGTGGTCGTTCGCATGGAGGACGGCCGCTTGCTCGTCCACAACGCGGTGGCGCTGCCCGAGGCCGACATGAAGCGCCTCGAGGACTGGGGCGAGGTGGCCTACCTCGTGGTGCCCAACGGCTTCCATCGCATGGATGCCAAGGCATTCGCCGACCGCTACCCCAACGCCAAGGTGGTCGCTCCGGTCGGGGCCCGGCCCAAGGTCGAGGAGGTCGTCCCGGTCGATCTCACCTACGATCGCTTCGAGGGCGACGGCGTGGTCTCGCTGCGGCACGCCGCGGGCATCGACGAGAAGGAAGGCGTGATGACGGTGACCGCCGAGGACGGCAAGACCATGGTGTTCACCGATCTATTGTTCAACGTGCCGCACCAGCGGGGCCTGATGGGGCTGGTGATCCGCCTGATGGGCTCCACCGGCGGGCCCAAGGTCACGTGGCTGTTTCGCAAGGTGGCGCTGCGCGACAAGGAGGCGCTGCGAGGCTTCATGCAGCAGCTCTCGGGCACCGAGGGGCTCGTGCGCCTGGTCCCCGGCCACGGCGTGGTGATCGACGAGGCTGCGAGCCAGACCCTGGCCGCGGTGGCGGAGCGGCTCTAGACCCGAGCCGCCTGGCGAGCGCGGCGAGGCTTTGGCAAAGTCATCCGACATGGGCAATCCGATCGCCGCCAGCACTCAGGACTTCCTCGCCGGGCTCAACGTCACGGTCCGCGAGACGGCCGAGGAGTCGGTGAGCAACAACTCGCTGCGCGTGTCGGGCATGCAGCTGACGCTCGAGGAGGAGCTCAACCTGGCCAAGGCGGTCCTGCTCATCGCGTCGGCCGACGGCCTGTCCAAGCAGGAGCGCGGCGCGCTGCAGTTCCTGATGATCATGTCGGGCATCCCCAACCAGATCCAGCGCAGCGTGCTCGACTTCGATCCCGAGGGCGTCACCCTCGACCACGTGAGCGAGCTGTTCGAGCGGGGCAGCCGCAAGGCGGCCTACGTGCTCTCGGGGGCCACCACCGTGGCCTCGTTCGACGGTCTGTCGGTGCTCGAGCGAGAGCAGGCGCGGGAGCTCGGCGAGCAGCTGGGCCTGTCCAAGTCGTTGGTCACCGCGCTCATCGACAACGCCTGCGAGCTGGGGGCCGCGATGGCCGGCGGCGACCGGACCGAGGTGGAGGCGCTGGAGAAGGCGCGACAGCTGCTCCTGACCTCCGCCTGAGCCCCCACGCGAGCGGTCGACCGGGTGCCCTGCGCGCGCTTGTCCCCGCACGGGCCCCGCGCGTAGAGTACGAGGTGCTCGGTCGCCATGATGACGCTCCTTCGGTCCCGCTGGTCATTGCTGCTCGCCGCCATCCCGACGCTCGGGTGTGGCAGCGACAACCTGCTCAGCCACGAGTACGGCAATCCCGATGCCACCACGACCTACGGGCAGGACGACGGCCCGCAGGGGGGCACGGCCGCCACCGGGGACACCGGGGTCGAGACCACCGACACGCCGTTCTGCGAGAAGGTCGACTGCGGCGAGGGAGGTACCTGCAACGAGGCCGAGCAGACCTGCGATTGCAGCGAGGGCTACGTCTACGATCCCATGGCTCAGACCTGCGTGGTCGATGCGTGCGCGGGGGTCGAGTGTGGCTTTGGCGAGCTGTGCGAGGGCGCCGATGGCTCGTGTCAGGCCGCGTGCTCGCCCGACCGCACGGTGGGCGACTTCGAGTTCTGCGCGCAGAAGACCAGCACCGCGGTGGGGATCATCGTGCGCTATCAAGGCGCGGGCTCGCTCGACCTGGGGGCCAGCACCATTCGTCTCAACGACGACGAGCTGCCGGCCGAGGCCGTGGAGGTCGATCCGGGCTCGGGCGACATGGCGATCTCGGCCACGGGTCTGGCGCCGAGCAAGTACAGCTTCTTGCTGCGCATGCGCACCGACGGCGGTCAGGACGTGCGCCCGCTGTTCGTGCCGCAGTGGCTGGGGCAGGGCATGCGCTACGCCGACTTCTCGTGGAAGGACGGGATCATGTACCAGATCATGACCGACCGCTTCCTGAACGGGGATCCATCGAACGACATCGACAACTCGCAGGGCACGCTGGCCGAGGTCAACGACGTGCGGAGCCAGTGGCAGGGCGGTGACTTCCGCGGGATCATCCAGAAGATCGAGGACGGCTACTTCGAGGACATGGGCATCAACGCGCTGTGGATCAGCTCGCCGCTGCTCAACTCGCACAACTCGCAGCCCGCGGTGGGCCTGGGCGACGACCGTCGCTTCTCCAGCTATCACTCGTACCACCCCATCGTCACCGGCTACACGCACCTCGACGACTTCGGCTACGAGAACCCGATCGAGACCGCGTTCGGCACCCCCGCGGAGCTGCACGAGCTGGTCCGCAAGGCTCATGCGCGTGGGATCCGGGTGGTCCCGGACTTCGTGACCAACCACGTGCAGAGCGAGGCCCAGATCTACGCCGACCACCCCGAGTGGTTCTTCACCTACAACCCCTGCGACGGCAACTGGGACGCGCACCGCATCGATTGCTGGTTCACCACCCAGATGCCCGACTTCGACTACGGCGGCAATCCGCAGGCGATCCAGACGGTGGTCGATCACGCGCTGTGGATGATCCAGGAGTTCAACTTCGACGGCTTTCGGGCCGACGCGCTCAAGCACATGGACGATGCGTTCGTGCGGGCGCTCAAGACCGCGGTGGTCGCCGAGATCGAGACCACGGTGGAGAACCACGATCTGTCCGAGGAAGCCACCGTGTTCTACATGGTGGGCGAGTCGCTCGGCGGCTGGGCGCGCTACCACGTGCGCGCCGACATGGTGCAGGGGCAGGTCGACGAGGACTACTATCAGCGCACCAAGAATTCGCTGCTCACCTACAGCCAGAGCGTGCAGGACCTGGCGAATTTCGCGATCCCCAACGACACCGCCTATCTCACTCCGCAGCCCACGGTGGCGGGCGGGGTGGGGGGATACGCCGGAGCGATCATGGGCAACTTCTTCGGCAACCACGACCAGGTACGGGCGCTGACCGAGGCCGGCGGCGCTCACAATCGCCTGCGGCTGGCGCAGACGTTCCTGTTCACCTCGCCGAGCAACATCCCCATGCTCTACCAGGGTGACGACATCGGAACCTTCGGCGGGCAGGATCCCGACAACCGTGCCATGCACCGGTTCACGGGGCTGTCCGGGGACGAGCAGGACTCGCTGGAGAACGCCCGCATGGTGGGCCTGCTGCGCGAGGAGCATCCGGCGCTGCGCCGTGGCACGCGGCAGACCGAGTACGTCGAGCCCTACTTCTGGGTGTATCGAGTCGAGCATCAGGGCGACGTGGTCTACGTGGCGATCAACCGCGACAGCGACAAGTCGTGGGAGCCGCCCGGGGGCTACGTGGACGCCCTGGGGAACTGCTCCGGGGGCACCGTGCCGTCGGAGCGCAGCTGCGTGTTCGTGGAGCAGTAGGGCCCGGCTTGGCCGGGCGTCCCACGAGTGGGATCTGCAAGTGACGATCAGCTATCCGTGGTGAGCCGAGCCCACGCGCGTTCCATGTCCTCGGGCACGGGTGCCGAGAAGCAAAGGCGTCGACCGTCGCGGTGGTCGAGCTCGAGGCGCGCCGCATGCAGCAGGGGCCGCGCCTGCTCCGGCCACGTGGATCGGCGTGGGGGCCCGTAGACGCCGTCGTAGTAGAGCGGGTGTCCCACCGCGGCCAGGTGCGCGCGGATCTGGTGCTTGCGTCCCGTGTGCAGGGTGATCGCCAGGCGGCAGGCGTGGTCGGTGCTCACGAGTACGCGCCAGTCGGTGCGCGACGGTCTGCCGCCCTCGCCCACGACCACCGGCCTGTCGGCGGGGGTATGGATCGGCAGCTCGATCGAGCCCTCGCCCTCCATGCAGCCGTGCACGACGGCCACGTAGTGCTTGTTGGTGGTGCGCGCGGCGAACTGTCGCGTGTAGAAGTCGATGAGCGTCCGTCGCTTGGCCAGCGCCACCACCCCGCTGGTGGTGCGGTCGAGCCGATGTAGCACCGAGGGCTCGACGCCGGGGTCGGGTCGCTCGACCGCGTAGTGGTGCTGGAGTCGTCGCAGCAGGTTGCGGTACTGGCACGTCGAGGCGGGGTGCACGGCCAGGTTGCCGGGCTTGTCCACCACCACCAGGTCGTCGTCTTCGTAGACGATGCGCAGCGGAATCTCCGCGAGGTCGAGGTCGGCCTCGGGCTTGCGAGGCAGCCGGAGCATCACCACGTCGCCGGCGGCCAGGCGATGGGCCTTCTTCACGCGATGCCCGTTGACGATCACCTGGCCCGCCGCGAGCAGCTCGGCCAGCGAGCGACGCGAGCGCCAGTGGAGCTGCTGCGCGAGGTAGGCATCGACCCGCAGCCAGGCGTGCTCGTCGGCCACCGTCAGCTCCACCGTTTGGGTCGCCGGGGTCACGGTGGCGGGCATGATAGGACTTCTTCGGCGGCGTGATTTGCGGACCAGGTCCGTACCATGGGGTCCGGGTGCTGCGATGGCGTCGGTAATCCTTTGGAATTGCTCTGCTTGTCAGAAAGGAGCCGGCCGGAGATTGATTGCAAGCAACCACTTGCTAATACGCGATCGTCAGCTCCCTCCCGAACGGAAAGGACCTCGCCATGCAACCGCCCATCGCCCTCTCGGCCGGCTTCGAGCACGGCCTCTCCATCGACCTCGTTCGTGCCGCGCTCGCGGCTCTGCGCGCCATCGTGGCGCCGTCCGGCCCGTGGCCGAAGGGCGCACGGCGGCTCGCCGATGCCGTGGTGTGGAAGACCGGCTACGACCTCGAGCCCGAGGCGATCGCTCCCGCTGCGCCGGCCGAGACTGCGGCGGCGGTGCCGGGCCTTCCGCTGCGCACCCAGCTCGTGCGCCTGGCGATCGTCGGCGCGATGATCGACGGTCGCCCGAGCCCGGCGATCGCCGGCCGCGTCGACGCGCTCGCGGGCGCTCTGGGCGTCGACTCGCTCGAGCTCGAGGACCTGCGGCTGCTCGCCCACGGTCGCCTCATGCGGCTGCGTCGGCACCTCATGCCACGCGCGTGGGTGTTCTCGATCCTCCGCAAGCACGTTCGCGAGCACGGCTGGTGGTCGCTGGTGAAGATGCTCGCCGTCATGATGCGGCTGAGGGTCGACCGTGGGATCCAGGCCAGGTTCCGGGCCCTCGACGAGCTGCCCGCGCACACGCTCGGACCGACGCTGCTGGCGTTCTGGCGCAACGCCGGCTTCTCGCTGCCCGGCTCGCGCGGCGCCCCGTTCTACATCGTCTACTACCACGACGTGTCGCACGTGCTGGCGGGCTATGGCACCGATCCCGCGAGCGAGGTGCAGGCGGGCTGCTTCCAGGGCGGCTACCAGCACAGCGATGGCTTCATGCTGGTGTTCTTCACCCTGTGCCAGTTCCACCTCGGCATTCGCCTCACTCCCATCGCGCAGGCCGAGGAGGGCCAGTGGGATCCGTTCCGGGCGCTCGATGCCATCTGCCGCGGTGCCGGCATGAACCGCGACCTGACCGATGGCACATGGGACCTGTGGGAGCACGCGGCCGAGGACGTCGACGAGCTACGGCGCCGCTATCACATCGCGTCACCCGCCTGGCCGCCCGGGTCGGTGCAGCCTCGTGCGGCGTGAGCGTGAGCGCAGCACAGCAGGATCCAGGGCATCCATCACGAGATCGCCCCGTCGAAGCCGATCATGCTAGACCACCCACCCCGATGGCTCGGCCCATCCCGCCCAAGCACTACGCCGAAGACGCCGTCTTCCCCACGCGCATCGAGCTGCGGCCCATCGGCGTGGTGCGCTCGCCTCACAAGGAGCGCCACGGCACTCCGCGCCAGGCGGTGCTCCCGGCCGATCCCGCGCTGCGCCCCGACGAGCGCGCCGTGCTCGAGCTGTTTCCGCAGGTGCTCTCACCGCATGCGGTGCAGGATCTCCCGGGCTTCGACTACATCTGGGTGATCGCGTGGATGCACCTGAACCATGGCTGGCGCAACCGGGTGGCCGTGCCGGGGGAGCACGGCGAGGTCAAGCGAGGGCTGTTGGCCACGCGAGCGCCGCATCGGCCCAACCCGATCGCGCTGTCGGCCGTGCGCCTGCTTGCCGTGGACGGCCTGTGCCTGCACGTGGAGCGCTGCGACCTGCTCGACGGCACGCCGATCCTCGACGTCAAGCCCTACGTGCCCTATGCCGACGCGTTCCCCGACGCGGGCGCGGGCTGGGTGGACGTGCGCGACGCGGTCCCCGAGGGGTGAGCGCCGAGCATGCAGCGACTTCGATGGCGCTCGCGTCGTTGGTCGAGCGCTCATCCCCCGTCGCGTCCGGGGGCCCGGCCGGCCGCGCACTCGGTCTCGTGGGGCCCGCAGCGAAAGCGAACGTGGATGTGGTCTTCGTGCCCGCTCTCGTGACGCATCGAGCCCGCATGGGCGGTGGCTCCACGGGGCCACTGGATCACCTCGCGCAGCGTGGCTCGATCGACCCCGAGCTTGGTGGCCGCCTTGTGCAGCCGTCGCTGTAGCTCGTGGTCCAGGAACAGCATCTCCACCTCGCCCGTGTCGAGCAGCGCAGCCACGAGCTTCCACAGCGCCTCGTAGTCGATCCGTCGCGGCTCGAGCTTGGTCCACGAGGGATACCTCGCCAACAGCGGCAGCCAGATGTCGAGATCGCGGCCGGTCTGGTGCGAGCGATGTCCCTTCATCGGCCCGCCGTGGGGCCAGCTCATCGAGCCCAGCAGCACGTCGCGCTCGTAGCCGCCCTCGGCGTGGAACTTCTGCAAGGCCTTCACCAGGTTGGTCACCGCGTGGGTGGTTCCGTACGACGACGGCATCATCTTGCGGCGCCAGCCTGCTCCCTCGGGGATCCGAACCCCGTTGATCAGCCGACCCTCCCATGGCGGCCCCACGCCCACCGCACCGCGCCGAATGCCGACCGCCCCGCCCTCGGCCTCCGTCGCGCTCTCCCCTTCGTGGATCCAGTGATGTACGACCGGATCGATCCACAGCGTGATGCGCTCTCCTCCGGCCAGTCGGTTGGGTGCGGTCCAGTTGGCGGTACGAAGGTCTCGGGAGTCGATGCCATGCGCGGTCCCGATGCTCCACCAGGTATCCCCCGGCTTCACCGTGTACCCCACCCGCTTGCGCGTCGGTGGCACTCGCTTGGCCTTGAGCTTGACGCGCAGGCCCGCGGGCGGCGTGGCGTCGGGCGCCAGGCCGTTCCAGTTGCGCACGGCCTGCGGCGTTGCGTCGTAGCGATGGGCGACCTGCTCGAGGGTCTCGACCCGCAGGATGCGATGGATCACCCAGGGGCGGGTGCCCTCGATGTACTCGATGTCCACGTCGTCGAACCGCAGCGGAGGGTCGGACTCGGTCTCCTCGGTCTCCTCGGTCTCCTCGGCCTCTTCGGCTGCCTGCGGAGGCTTGGCGTCGAGGACGAGCTCGGCATCGAGCGACTCGGGCGCAGCGTGCTCGCTCGCAGGGTCCTGCGGCACCGTCCTCTCCAACGTGGTGTGGTCCCCGCTCGCATCGACCTGCGTGGTGGAGAGCACGAGGCTCTCGTGGGCCGGGGCGGGTGGCGAGCTCATGCTCGCGGCCTGCACCACTCGACCGGTCTGGTCGGACATGGGCATCGCGAGCCATGCGGTGGTGGTGCCGCCCACGGCGAGCCCGAGCACCAGTACGCTCGTGATCAGGTGGTCGCGTCTCGCCATCGCGGCCGCACCATCATTCCATTCTTGGGTCTGATGGTCAGCCCGGCTTCGAGCTCGGGGTCGAATCCCGGTGTCAGATCGAGCCAGCAGCGCTGCATCATGGTCGCTGCGATGAGCTTCATCTCCATCATCGCCAGCGACTGGCCTACGCACTTGTGCAGGCCCGCCAGGAACGGAAAGTAGGCGCAGGGCGAGGGGTCCGGGGCGTCGGGAGCGAAGCGATCGGGGTCGAAGCCCTCCGGGTTCTCCCAGACATCGGGTCGCCGGTGGGTCACGTAGGGCGCCACCATGACCCAGGCCTTGGCGGGGATGGTGAAGCCACCGATGCGATCCTCGGAGACCACCTCGCGGAGGACCATGTAGGCGACGGGATAGAGCCGCATGGTCTCGAGCAGCACCTGCTCGAGGTAGACGAGCCGATCGAGCTGGCCCGCCGTGGGGACCGCTCCACCCAGCTCGCGCCGCAGCTCGTCGTCGATCCGACGCGCGATCCCGGGGTGCCGCGACAGCAGATAGAAGAGCCACACGAGCGTGTTCGCCGAGGTCTCGTGCCCCGCGAGCAGGTACGTGAGCATCTCGTTGCGGATCTGCACGTGGCTGAGGCCCTCGCCGGTGTCGGGGTCGACGGCGTCGAGCAGCATCGACATCAGATCGTGCGGATGCTCCTCCGACTCCTGACGCGCGGCCAGCGTTTCGAACACGAAGGTCTCGAACACCTTCATCGCGCGGGCGAAGCGACGATTGGAGGGGGTGGGGATCGACGAGGGCAGGCGGAACGGATTGGTCAAGCCGGCGGCCCACTCGAGGGCCACGGGCACCGCGTCTCCGATCGCGTTGGCATCGTCCTGGAGATCCACGCTGAACAGGGCCTGGCCGATGATGCGCAGGGTGACTTGTTGGATCTCGGTCGCCAGGTCGAAGGTGCCGCTCGGCTCCACGCGGCGCGCCCACTGGTCGACCATGTCGGTGGTGTACCGGGTCATCATCTCGCCCATGCTCGCGATCGACTGGCGGTGGAACGCGGGCTGGGCGATCCGTCGCAGCGGGCGCCATTCCTCGCCGTCGGTGGTGACGATGCTGTCGCCCACGAGCACCCGAGCGCGGTCGGAGCTCCTGCCGCGGACGTAGTTGCGGGCATGATCGATCAGCACGTGCTTGACGTGGTCGGGGTGCGAGATCAGAAACCACTCGATCCCGGGCATGCGGATGCGCACCACGTCGCCGTGCTCGTTGAGGCATCGCATCAGCAGGCCGATGGGGTCGTTGACGACCGCCCGTAGCTCGCCCACCAGCGCGCTGCCCTTGGGCCCCGGGGCGCTGCGAGCGGGCGCCGCTTCGAGGTCGTCGACGATCCTGCGCCACGTCTTGGCATCGCCGATCCCGAACTCCTCGGCGATGACCGCGAGCGCTTGCTCCTCTTCGGGGCTGACCGACTCGGTCAGTCCCCACAGCCCACCCGCCGACTCGGCCACGTCCTTGCAGAGCACCAACAGGTTGGAGAGCGTCTCCGCCGTGATCGCGTTGCCGAGGCCGTGGCGAGCCTCCGTGAGCACCTTGAGCAGGCCGAGTCCCTTGCGGACGTACTCGGTGTCGGGCTCCTCCTCGAGCCATCGGTCGAGCAAGCTCTCGCCCTTGCCCACCAACCACCCCTTGTCCCGGGCCACGCGCCGGATGAGCGCGCCCTCGGCTCGCTGCACGGTGCCGTCGGCCCAGGCCACGAACACCAGCGGCAGCAGGCCGAGCGTGCGGAAATTCTCCTTGTCGATACCGAGCTCGCGCATCGTGGCCGAGATGTTCATGGCTTGCCCTGGGGAGCATGGCATAGCGGTGCGGCCGCCCAAACCCGATCACGGGGTCGTGCGTTGGACCGCCGGCGTCCGCCATATGCGGCGGTGACGCAGGGGCAACCATGAAGCGCAGGGCGTTCGTAGGCATGGGAATTCTCGGTGTGGTGGGGGCAGCCACCTGCTCATGGTGGCAGTCTGCCCCGCCCGAGCCGCTCGACCTGGTGAGCCTTCACAGCCAGCAGAGTCGCCGCACGGTGCCCGCCGACGTCGGCACCGAGCTGTGGGCGGTGTTGCGCATCGTGGTCGACCAGGGGCCCGCCGAGGAGCGTCCGCCGGTCCACGTGGGCCTGGTGATCGACACTTCGGGCTCCATGGAGGGGGAGGCGATCGTGGCGGCCCGCGCGGCGGCGGCCGAGCTGGTCGGCGCACTCCAAGATGGAGATCGCCTCACCCTGGTCACCTTCGACTCCAAGCCGGTGCTGGTGGTGCCCAGCGTGGAGCTCGACGACGACGCTCGCGAGGAGAGCCTGGAGAGGATCGCCGCCATCGAGGCGCGTGGCACCACCGACCTGGCCGGAGGGCTCCACCTGGCCCTCTCGGACCTGCTGCCGCACACCAGCGAGGGGCGCGTGACCCGGCTGGTCCTGCTGAGCGACGGGGTGCCCAACGATGCCCTGGCGATCCCGTCGGCGGTGGCCCAGGCCGCCTCGGCCGGGATCACCGTGACGGCGCTGGGCTTTGGGCTCGACTACGACGAGACGCTGTTGTCCTCGATCGCGCAGCAGACCGGGGGCGCCTTCCACTTCCTCGAGGCCCCCGCCGACCTCGTGCCGATCTTCCGCGAGGAGAACCTGCGGCTGCAGGGCATCGCGGCCAAGGACCTGGTGCTGGCGCTGACCACCGGCCCCAACGTGGAGCTGCGAGAGGTGGTGGGCCAGGCGTTCGCGCTGCCCCAGCCGCGGCTGGGGATGGTGCTGGGCGACCTGAGCCGGGGCGAGGAGCGGGTGGTGGTGGTGCGGCTGGCGGTGGGTCCACACCGGGCGGGGGCCACCGTCGAGCTGCTCGACGCCGCGCTCACGTTTCGCGATCCGAGCACCGGCCTGGCCGTGGATCATCACGCGGTGTTCCTGTCGGCGCGGGCCGAGGACGACTCGGCCTTGCTGGCGGAGGACATCGATCCGGCGCTGGAGCGGGAGATCGAGAGCGCCAAGGCAGCCGCGCTCACGCTGCAGGCGGTGGCGCTGTCTCGGCAAGGCAACGACGTCGATGCGCTGTCCATGATCGAGCAGGCCGCCCCCGCGGCCGCCGAGGCAGCCGCGCGCCTCGATGACGAGCGCTTGCGCGAGCAGGCCAAGGACATGGAAGCGCTGGCCGAAGTGTTTGCAGCCGAGCCCGAAGGCGCCGAGAGTCCCTCGCCGAGCCCCCGGGCCAAGGCGGCACCCAAGCAGCGACTGTTGCTCCGCCAGGCCCACGGCAACGCCGCGATCAACTTCCAGGCCCGTAAGCACTAGCAGGCCAAACCGCCGAATCTCCGGTCGAGGGCTCGTTCGGCCAGGAACCATGGGGGGTCGTGCTAGGATCGCAAACCGACCCACGGGGCCTGCCCCCATTGCCCAATCCCGCCATGCCCTCGGTCGTCGGCAGCGATCTGTCAGGAACCACACTCGACGGCCGCTTCCGGCTGACTCGTGCGCTGGGCGAGGGTGCAATGGGGCAGGTCTACGTGGCGCACCACCTCGCGCTCGATCGCCCGGTGGCGGTGAAGGTCCTGCACCCGTGGCTGGCGGCCCAGCCCAAGCACCGCGAGCGCTTCATGCGCGAGGCGCGAGCGGCCTCGCGCATCAAGCACCCCAACGTGGTGGAGATCGTCGATTTCGGGACCTCGTCCGAGGACCAGGTCTACCTGGTGATGGAGCTGCTCGATGGTCAGGACCTCAAGGCGCTCCTGCGCCGCGACGGACCGCTGCCCTGGGCGCGGGCCCGCCACTACCTGCTGCAGGCCGTGGCCGCGCTCCGCGAGGCCCATCGCCATGGGATCATCCATCGCGACATCAAGCCGGCCAACTGCTTCGTGTGCACCTCCGTGGAGCCCCAGCTGCCCGAGCGCATGAAGCTGCTCGACTTCGGAATCGCCAAGCTCGGCGAGGATCCGAGCGCCAGCTCCACCGGCAACGTGGGCAAGCGCCTCACCCAGACCGGCGAGCTGGTGGGCACGCTGGCCTACATGGCCCCGGAGTTTGCCGAGGGGCTGCCGGCCAGCGTGCACACGGACATGTATGCGCTGGGGATCATGGCCTACGAGCTCATCACGGGGAACGTGCCGTTCACCGGCCGCAACGAGTTCCAGGTGCTGGCGCGGCACCTGAGCGAGCCGCCCGTGCGACCGCGGGCGCTGGTGGCCACGCTGTCCGAGGCGGCCGAGTCGGTGGTGCTGACGCTGCTGGCCAAGAAGCCCGAGCTGCGCTTCGAGACCATGGCCGACGTCGAGCAGGCGCTGCTGGCCATTCCCGCCGATGGCTCGGAGGGGCCGATCGTGGTGCCCCGTGGGAGTCGGGAGAGCAGCGGGCCGGCGCTGGTGCGCCAGCACAAGAGCGGGCTGTTGTCGGCGGCTCCGCCCGTGGCGCGAAGCCCCGCGGGCGAGGTGAAGGCCGAGGCGAAGGCACCACCAACCGCCGCTGGGCGGTCGCCGCCCAATGGCACGCCACCGAACGAAGCGCCCGCGGTCGACGTGCAGGCGAGCTGGCGGATGGGCGAGTCGATCGACGGGCTCGACGTGCGCGTGGACGAGGATGACGTGCCCAGGCCTCCCCGGGACTGGAACACGATCATCACCATCGTGCTCTTGAGCCTGCTGCTCGGGGCCGGGATCGCGTCGGTGGTGATGCGGCAGCGCGGGATCGAGATCCCATGGCCGTGGTCCAAGCCGCACGTGGAGACCCCTCCGACGCCCGCGCCCAGCAGTGCGCAATCCCCGTGAATCGACGGGCGACCGCGGGCCGGAGGAATTTTCGAAGATCGGTTAATGGGCGCGGGCCACGGCCGAGACCAACCCTGGTGAGGCCCCCGGCGGGGCCGCCAGAGGACCCATGAATCGAATTGGCTTGATGACCTGCTTGGGCGCCGCGTTGGCGCTGCCTGCCTGCATCGTGACCCACGACCTCGGCGAGACGGCCGAGGACACCGGCGGGGCGAGCGAGGACACCGGGGGCACCGAGATGCCGCCCGATCCCAGCGCCACCAGCGGAGTGCCCACCAGCGCGACCTCCGGAGAGGCCGACGAGCCGCCCGATCCCTCGGTCGGAAGCGATGGGACCGACGGGACCGACGGTGACCCCACCACGGGCGACACGGGCGACCCCGGGTGCGAGCAGGATCCGGAGTACGCCCGCTGGCTGTTCAACGGCCAGGGCATCGCGCCGCTGCAGGGCATCGACCCCCAGTTCGCGGCCATCCTCACCGGTCCCTGCACGGTGGGCGAGGTGGTGGAGACGCCCGGTCAGGAGGGCGATCCCACGTGGACGATTCCGCTGCAGTGCACCCTGAGCGGTCGGCTCGACGCCGATGTCATGTTCGAGGGCGATGCCTCGCCCGTGATCGAGATGACGGGCACCGTACCGGCGGCGGAGGTGGTCGACTCGATCGGCGACCAGGTGTGGCTGTCGGTGGTGCTCGAGTGGTGGGGCATGGGCTGGAACGGCTGGGTGATGCTGGAGGACGGGCAGGGCGCACCCGTGCTCGATCTGTTCGATGCCGAGTACGTCGATCCGATCGACTCGTCCTGGGGCCTCGAGGTCTCGGACATGCTGGGCGGGGCGCCCTGGCACAAGGGCATGGGGGTGGGGACCACCGACTCCCAGTGCGGTGGCCCGATCACCAAGTGCAACGACGAGCCGATGGCGATCACGGCGGGCTGGATCGAGGAATCGCCGCTGGTGCTGCATCCCTACCAGGAAGGCATGATCGGAACGCCCTTCCCCGAGCAGCAGATGCGAGTGAGCGTGACCTCGGCCCACGCCACGCCCATGCCCACGTGCACGGATACGCCGCTGGCGAGCTATGCCATGGCGGCGTGGGCGGTGACTCCGTGACACCGGGGGCCGGGGCCGGCGTTGCCCGGCCCCGCGCGCACTCCGATAATCGACCCACGCGTGCTGGCACCGCTCCTCTCGATGCTCTTGCTCGATCCGGCCCCGGCCGGGCTCGAGCTGCGGTGGCAGACCGAGCCGGCATGCGTGGAGGCCGAGGGCTTGCCGGGTCGCGTGACGTCGTTGCTGGGTCGCGCGCCGCCGGAGGCGAGGCTCGCCCTCGCGGCGGAGCCCGTGGGCGAGGGCTGGCGGGTCGCGCTCGAGCTCGCGTCGGCTGGGCCGGCGGTGCGCCGCACCCTGGAGGGACGCGACTGCGCCACGCTGACCGACGCGGTTGCGTTGGTGGTGGCGGTGCAGCTCGATCCGCTGGCGGTGGCCGGCGCGTCGACGGGCGACTTCGAGTCCTCGCCGGTGGTCGAGCGGGAGCCCGAGCCCCGGCTCCCGCCTCTGCCCCGGATCGACCCGCCGCCCTCGACGGAGGCGGTGGGCGAGCCCGAGGCATCGGCGGAGCGGCGCATCGAGCGTTCGCGAGCGAGCGGGCCATCGGCGACCGATCGCCCGCCGTCGCGGCCCCGCCCGCACGCCGTGCTGGCCGCGGCGATGATGGGCGAGCTGGGGGTGCTGCCCCGAGGCGCCGGGGCGTTCGAACTCTCCGGTGGGGTGGGTGGTCGGCGGGCTCGGCTCGAGCTCTCGGGGTTGGCGTCGGTGGGGCCGGGTGGGGTGAGCGAGCGGCTGCCCGCGGTGGGGGGACGCTTCGGTCTGTTCACGGGAGGGGTGCGGGGGTGCGGCGTGCCCCGGCGCGATCGGATGGCGCTGCCGCTGTGCGGGGGCGTCGAGGTCGGCGATCTGAGGGGCAGCGGGATCGGCTTGCTCCACCCGAGGACCGTGAACGCGCTGTGGGTGGCCGCCGTGGCCAGCGCTCGCCCGCAGTGGGTGCCCACGTCGCGGCTCTCGGTGGGGGCTCGGCTCGACCTGGTGGCGCCGCTGCGGCGCCATCGCTTCGCGATCGCCGAAGCGGGCCTGGTGCACGCGGTGGATCCCGTGGCGGTGCGCGTGGGCCTGAGCGTCGAGCTACGGCTACCCTGAGCGAGGCATCATGACCGCGTCGCATGCCATCGAGCCGCACGGGGCCGGAGACGATCCCGCGGCCCGGATCGCCGCGTTGTTCGACGAGCACTGCGGCTTCGTGTGCCGGGCGCTGCGGCACCATGGCGTGCAGGAGGCCGCGCTCGACGACGCGGTGCAGGACGTGTTCGTCACCGCGCATCGCCGCTGGTCGACGTTCGAGGGGCGCAGCAGCGCGCGGAGCTGGTTGTTCGGCATCGCGCGGCGCATCGCATTTCGCTACCGCCGCTCGGCCGACGCCCGGGCGCGGCGCTTCGTGCTCGCCGACGCCGAGACCCCCGAGGGCGTGCACGAGCCGTTCGACCGCGTGCAGGCGGCCCACAGCCTCGCCGCCCTGCTGCAGCGGCTCGACGACGACAAGCGTGCGGTGTTCGTGCTCGCCGAGCTCGAGGGCATGACCGCTCCCGAGGTCGCCGATGCGCTGGGGTTGCCGCTCGGGACCGTGTATTCGCGGCTGCGTGCGGCGTGGCAGGGGCTCGATCGCGAGGCGGGCCGCGAGACCCGGCGCGAGCTGTCGCGGCTGCGACCTCCCGAGCCGTCGTCCGAGCAACGCCGGCGCATGTGGGGGCTGGTGGCGGGCGGCCTGGTGCCCAGCCGGGGCAGCGGGGGAGCCGTGGCCACGGGCGGAGGATGGTGGGCGCAAGCCAAGTGGTTGGCCGTGGGGTCCGCGCTCGGGGTCGGGCTCTTGGGGGCGCGGGCGGCCATGGTTGCGGCGAGCGGCTCGGCACCTGCGCGGTTGGAGAGCCATGCGGAGCCCTCCGGCTCGACGCACCACAAAACCCGAGACGAGCGGCCCGTGGCCGCGGGAGAGGTCGAGCCGTTGGCGGAGGCGGCCGTGCCGGCGCCGCGTGTGCCCGTCCCCACGTCCGAGCCCACGCGGCGGCCGGTGGTCCGTCCGCAGGCCCCAGCCGCCCCCGCCCAGACCAACGCGGTCGAGGAGCCACATACCGATGCGCTCACCGCCGAGCTCGCGCTCGTGCGACGCGCCCGGCAGGCACTGCGCAACGGTCGGCCACAGGATGCGCTCGAGCGGCTGGCCGAGCACGCGCGTCGCTTCCCGGACGGGCAGCTGGCCGACGAGCGTCGACTCGTGCAGCTGGATGCCCTGTGCGCGGCGGGTCGGTCCGACCAAGCCGCCCTCGAGGCCAAGGCGCTCGGCCGAGATCCCGCCTGTCCCCCGTCACGCGATCCGGCAGGCGCCCGCCCGTGACTAATGGTGGGTTCCTGCGAGATCTTAGCCGCTCCCAGGACCCTCTGCTACGCTTCGCCGGTCATGTCTTGGCTTCGCACGCTCCCGCTGCTCGTCTCCGTTCTGGGCCTGGGCTGCTTCAGCAACACGGTTCAGCTCGAGACCGATCCCGATCCGGGAGACGGCAGCGGCAACGACTCGACCAGCGACACGATGGATGGCACCGGGGACACGACGGTGTCCGACACGGGCATGCCGATGGGCCCGCAGACCTACCTGATGGCCTACAACTCCTCATGGCAGCCGGGGCTGCCGTTCCAGGCCGTGGTCACCGCCACGCCGGGCTCGGGCACCGTCGATCTCACGCTGCAGTGGCTGAGCCTCGACATCGGCAGCACCACGGCGCCGCGGCAGCCGGTGGGTGACGTCTACGCCTACGCGGGGGTGCCAGTCGATGCGGCCACGGGCACGTTCTACTGGGACACGGGGATCATCCTGATTCCGGGGGCGGCCAATCCGATCACCGGGGCCGACGTGGTTGCGTCGATCCAGCTCAACGCGGTGCCGGCCGGGACCCCGGCCTACTGTGGCGCGGCGGGGGGCACCGTGCTCATGCCGGTCGAGCTGTCGCTCGACGGCTCGTCCCACGGCATGAACGTGATCAGCGACGTGGGCAACCTGCCGATCGAGTTCTTCGTGGCGTGTCCGTAGCGCCGGGCCCGGCCTACGGCGTTGGACTCGAGCGACAGTACTCGGCCACCGCGCGGTAGCTGCTCGCGCAGAACTTCTTGTGGTTGCGCTTGGTGTAGCGGCCCTCGACGCTCTGCCGCATGGTCTCGCACTCGGCGTAGCCGAAGTGGGTGCTCGCCACCTCGTCGCCCAGCGACTCGCAATACTCACTGCGATCGGTGCTGCTCAGGCACTCGCGGGTGAGCCGAGGCGCCTCGTTGGCGCACCAGCTCTCCACGCCGGGGCAGGCCATGGCCCAGTCCACGGTGAAGGCCACGCACTCCTGCGGGCTCATCGTGCGCTCGGTCCAGGGCAGCGGGCCGGCCTCGAGGGTGGCGGCGCGGTACTCCTGGTAGCGGGCCTGCTGTCGCCGGACCGTGATCCCGAACACCACGCACAGCAGCACGATCACCGCGATCACGCCCAGGACCAGCCGGCGGGTGCGCGGGCGATCGGGGGCGGGAGCGGGGGTGGGTACGTCCACGGACCGGAGCATAGGCGCTTTCCGCCCGCAGTGCGCACGGCGGCGGTCGCGGCTGCTCCGGCGACGCCGGGGAGGCTCTCTCAGCCGCTTCACGCGACGAGCCGTCGGCCGCGATGCTGGCGGGGCCCGGCCCCATCACTCGCCAGGGCCGTCGGGGATCAAGTCGGCGAAGGGGTCAGCTCCCTCGCGAAGGCCTCGAACCGGTTGAAGAACAGGCAGATGTGATAGCCGTCGCCGAACTCGTGGCGGAGATCGACGACGAGGGGCATCTCGATCGTGCGTGTCCTTCGCATCCGGGTCCAGCTCGAGCAGCTGCTTCAGCTCCTGCCTGGCGACGCGCTCGTCGGCATCGAGGACCAGCACCCAGGGGGCGCCGATGGCAGAGATTCCGAGGTTCCTCGCGGCGCTGAAGTCCAGGAGTCCAGCATGGGTCGTTCGATGGTACGAGATCGGTGTGACACCGAACCGGGACTCCAGGAGATCCTGGGTTCCGTCGGTCGAGCCCGTGTCGACCACGATGATGTCATCGAAGAGGTCGTGGATGCTCTCGAGGCAATCCGTCAGGTGACCGACTTCGTTCTTGACGACCATGCACAAGCCGAGTTCCATCGATCGCCACCTGGATCCTGGTTGTGATGAGTGTATGTACTAGCTGAATCCGGCGAGCACGGGCAACACGAATTGCAGTGCTCACGATTTCAGTCGATTTCAATTTTCGTTCCGCTCGAGCACGGTACGAGCTCACCCCTTGAAGGTCAGCAGTGGTCGCAGTCGCGCCACCTTCGACACCACGCCCGCCTGCACCTGGATGTCGACCACGGGCGTGATCGGCTTGTAGGCGGCGGGCGCTTCCTCGATCAGCCGCTCGGCCTTGAGGGTGATGCACTCCACGCCATCGAGGCCCAGGGCGGTGGGATCGGCGGGCCCGCGGCGGCCGACCTCGAAGCGGCTGAGCGCGCGTCCGGCCCCGTGCGAGGCCGAGCTGAGCGTGAGGGGGCAGCCGCGCCCGACGGCCAGGTACGACGAGTGGCCCATGGAGCCCGGGATCAGCACCGGCTGTCCCGCGTGGGCCGGAGTGGCGCCCTTGCGGTGCACGAAGCGGTCGCCTTCGCGCAGCACGATGTTGTGCGGCACGTCGAACACCAGCGGAGCCTCGAGGTCGGCGCGGTAGACCTCTCGCATGCGCAGCCGCACCAGCTCGGCCAGGAGCAGGCGGTTGGCGAAGCCGTAGTTGGCCGCGGTGTGGATCGCCTCGAGGTACTCGGCCGCGTCGTCACCGTGCAGCGCGAAGATGCCCGTCTCGGGATGACGCACCCCGGTG
The DNA here is from genome assembly GCF_026337845.1 of Paraliomyxa miuraensis. GTDB lineage: Bacteria > Myxococcota_A > Polyangia > Nannocystales > Nannocystaceae > Paraliomyxa > Paraliomyxa miuraensis. The sequence goes on from NZ_JAOVZF010000146.1 coordinate 135,337, forward strand.
GGCCAGCGCTTGCGCGCGCGGTCGATCCACGTGTTGCCCACGTGGCGGCCCACGCCGCGCGAGCCGGTGTGGATCATGAACGCCACCTGGCCCGGTCGCACGCCCCACTCGAAGGCGAGACGCGCGTCGAGGATCTCCTCGACCACCTGCAGCTCGCAGAAGTGATTGCCGCTGCCCAGCGTGGCCAGGGTGGGGTCGCGCAGCGAGTCGCGGGAGGGGTCGCACAGCGCCTCGGGAGCATGGCGGGACGCGCCGGGGAAGCTGCCGCCCTCGTAGACTCGGCAGAGATCGCGCCAGAGCTGGCTGGTCTCGCTGCGCGCGAGGGCGCCCAGCGGGCGCTCGGCCACCGCCTCGAGCCAGCCCACGCAGCCCTCGTCGAACATCGCGGCCATCGAGCCCGGGGTCATGGGCAGGTCGCGGGTGCCCAGCAAGAGATCGCCGCGCAGGCGCTCGACCAGCGCCTCCTTGCCCGCTGCGAATGCGTCGATGTCGAGGTCGGTGACGTGCAGGCGCATGCCGCAATTGATGTCGGTGCCGATCGCCTGCGGCACGACCAGATCGGTGGTGGTGGCCACCACCGCACCCACCGGCACGAGGTGGCCGGCATGGAAGTCGGGCGTGGCGCAGACCTGGCACACGTGGCCGCCCGCCGGGTGGCGCACGCCCGCGAAGCCCATCAGCTGGTGCAGCGCCTTGGACTCCAGCGGGAAGTCGGGCGGCAGCACCAGCTCGGCCGGCGGGATGTCGTCGCGATCGGGGCGACGGATCCGGTAGCCATGATCGGTGGTGGACAGGTGCAGGCCCTCGCGAGCCAGGGCCGCGAAGACGCGATGGAGTCGAGTGGACATGACGGCTGCTCCAGATGGCACGCCGCATGGCCTTCGGGGCCAGAGGCGCGCCATCGCGCTCGGGGGAAGGGCGAGGACGAGCCTCGCGCAGTCGCTTGCTCCACGCCGGTGGCGGGGGGCAAGGATGGTCGGGTCCCGAGGGCAGCAGCCAGCAATCCCTCGCGAGGGGGCAGTATGACCGGCAAGCGATGCGATGCAACCACTTTCTCGAGGTGAGCGTGCGTCGCGGGTGGCATGATGGGTGGCGCGATGGGTGGTGTGACGAGATCGATGGGGACGGCGGTGCTCTGCCTGGGCCTCGGGGCGTGCGGTCCGGCGACGTCGGGTGACGGGAGCACGGGCGGCACCGAGGCCACCGACGGCACGGGCGGCTCCACGGGCCAGACCATGGGCTCGGGTACGGTCGACGCCACGCAGGGGCCGGTCGACGGCTCGAGCAGCGACACGCACGAGCCCCCCGTCGCGTGCACGTATCAGCCCGGGTCGTGCGATCCGATCTGCCTCGAAGATCCGGTGCTCGATGCATGGGTGCGCGAGTTCCTCGGGCTCGGGCCCGCCGACGTGATCACGCCCGAGCTCGCCGCCTCGCTCCCGTTCGTGCTCGACGATGCGGAGACCGACGTGGGGAGCCTGGGGGGCCTGGAGTGCTTCCCCAACCTCGAGACCATCGTGTTCCGCGTGGACTCGTTCACCGACCTCACTCCGATCGCCGGGCTGGAGGCGCTCGAAGACCTCATCATCGAGGACGTTCCGGTGGCACAGCTCCCACCGCTGGCCGCGTCCCAGCCAACTCAGATCTGGCTCAACCGCACCGAGGTGGAGGACGTCTCGTCGCTGGCGGGCTCGTTCCTGAGGCAGCTGCACGTCGAGGGCAGCCCGGTGTCCGATCTGGCGGTCGTGACCAGCATGCCGCTGCTGTGGGAGCTCGTGGCCAACGACACGCTGGTGACCGACCTGTCGCCGATTGCTTCGGCTCCTGAGCTGAGCCACGTGGAGCTCGATGGCTGCGGGATCACCGAGCTGTCGCCGCTGTTCGCCAACGGCACGATCCACACGCTCGCGCTGCGTCGCAACCAGATCACCGACATCGCGCCGCTCGGCACCACGCAGGTGGCGTGGCTGTGGATCGATGACAACCCGCTGGGCGATCTCTCGCCGCTCGCGAGCCTCGCCCCGCTCTCGTACCTGACCATCTCCGACACCCAGGTCACCGATCTGGCTCCGCTGGTGGCTCTGCCGATCGAGTCGATCGAGCTCGATCGCGCGCCGCTGCTCGACCCCCAGCAGCTATGGGCGCTGCCCGGCCTGCGCACGGTGTCGGCAGCCGGCATCGGGCTGACCAGCCTCGACGGCATGTCGCTGGCGATCGAGTGGCTCCACGTGCCCGACAACGGGCTCACCGACGTCTCGCCGATCGTCGACCTGACCCTGCTCGAGGAGCTCGATCTGTCGAGCAACGAGATCATGGATCTGGGCGCGATCGAGAACGCGCCGATCTTCGACGTCTCGTGCGGCCGCTTGTGGGTGACCGACAACCCGCTCGACGCCTACAGCACCAAGACGATGATCCCGGCCCTGTGCGCGGGATCGGTGATCGTGGAGAGCGACGTGCTCTCGTGCGATCAGCTCGACGACTGCGGGCCGATCGACTGAGCTCGAGCTGGCGCACGAACGAGCGCGAGACCCCCGCGCGATCTCACTCGCTCGCATGCTGCTACCATTCGGTCGCCAGTGGACACCTGCACCATGAGCGAGTCTCGACGTACCGTGGGCATCTTCCATCCGCCGGAAGCCAAGCGGGACTCGGGCCTGACCATCATCTGCAACGAGTTCATGGAGGCGATGATGGACCACGGGCAGCACAGCGAGCTCGAGGTGTTCATGGAGCCCCGGACCGAGCTCATGGCTCGAATGCGCGGCCGGTGCTCGACCCGCGGAGTGTTCGAGGCCGAGGACCGTGCTCGCGACGGAGCCATCCATGTTTGGCATGACCTGGTCCACGACATGAGCCGAGTGATCACCGTCCGACAGCGCTCGGAGAGAGCTCCCTACCCCCTGACGTTCGCGGTCCACAACGGCCACCCCAATCGACACCTGAGCACGATCGTGCTCCCCCTCCTGCTGGGGCCCACCCATCCCTGCGATGCGCTCGTGTGTCCTTCGCGATCGCTCGCCGGGGTGTTCGATCGACTGTTCGCCCACATGGCCGCGTCGTCGCTGGGCCCTTCGCCGAGCTACCGGGGTCGAGTCGAGGTGATCCCATGGGGGCTCGACACCGAGACGTTCAAGCCTCGCGATCGCGCAGAGCACCGGCGTCGGTTCGGCCTGCCCATCGAGGCCACGATCCTCCTCTACGTGGGCCGAGTCAGCCCCGTGCAGAAGGGCGACCTCTTGCCGCTGCTGCGTGTCCTGGCCGAGCTCGCCCCCACCACGCCCGAGCTGTTGCTGGTCATCGCCGGCCGGGTGGAGGTTGCGGGATACGAGGAGCTGATCCGTTCCTATGCGGCGCACCTCGGGATCACCGATCGCATTCGGTTCCTGGGCCACGTTCGACCCGACGAGCGGCACCTCGTCTACAACTGCGGCGACGTCTTCGTGGCTCCCACCGACTGGATCGACGAGGGCTTCGGGCTGACGCCGCTCGAGGCGATGGCATCGGGCATTCCACAGGTGGTCTCCGACTGGGACGGCTATCGCGACACGGTGGAGCACGATCGAACGGGGATCCTCGTGCCCACGCTCTGGGCCGATTGCTCCTCGGACGTACCGATCGCCATGACCAAGGACGTGCTTCGGGACATGCGCGCGGGGCAATCGATCGTGATCGACCTTCGCGCCTTGGGGGCGGCGCTCGCCGGTCTCGTGCACAATGCCGATCTCCGCGGGCGCATGGCCGAGGAGTCCAGGCGCCGGGCCACGTCGTGCTTTGGTTGGCCGACCATCGTGGCGGCCTACGAGTCGCTGTGGGCCGAGCTCGAGGATGCGTCCAGGGGACTCGATGCCGATCGCCGACCTTCACCCTACGATCCACCGCTGTTCGGCACCGTGGGTCACTATGCGTCGCGCGTGCTGAGCGACGACGATGCGCTCGCGCTCACCTCGGCCGGGCGGGATCTGCTGGAGGGGCGCGAGGTCTTGCCGTTCTCGGGGCGCTTCGAGATCCACGACGAGGAGCTGCTCGCGGAGCTGCTCGGGGCGCTCGAGGCCGGTCCACGCACGGTGGCGGTGCTCGCGCAAACCCACGGCCCTCGCGGTCGCGTCTTGCGACACTTGCTGTGGCTGATGAAGTTCGGGTTCGTCACGGCGGGCGAGGCCTGAGGTCGCTCGGATCCGCGTGCGTGCGAAAGTGACACTGTCGCCTCGAGGCCGCGACACGCGGCCGGCCCTTGCCAGGAGCGTGCGAATGCGATCCGTCGTGTCACGATATCGAGCCGACTTCGATCGCATGTGGTAATTTCGAGCCGATTGATATCGAGCCATCGATCGATGTAACGGGCGGCGGTGAATGTGTTGTTGTGGGATGGAGCGGCGATGATATAGTTCGGAGCCTCGTGCTGGTGGAATGCGCCAGCGTGACTGGGAGAGTAGATATGAGTGATGAATCGAAGAAGCTGAGGAAGCTCGCCACGGGGAGCGAGAAGTTGACCAAGATCGACCTCGAGCACCTCGAGAAGGTGACGGGCGGCGTGGCCTACGATCCGTGCAATGCGGCGTACGACGCCTGCAACGCGGCGTACGACGCCTGCAATGCGGCGTACAATCCGTGCAACGCGGCGTACGACGCCTGCAACGCGGCATACGACGCCTGCAATGCGGCGTATGACGCCTGCAATGCGGCGTACGACGCCTGCAATGCGGCCTATCGCCCCTAGACCAACGACCCTGCGCGCTGCGGGGCTCGCCCCCAGCGCCTCTTGCCACGAAGGAATGCACCAATGTCGCTCGCAGAGACGATCCTCGATGCCATGAAGGACGGTGGGGTCGAGCCCCTCCCCCAGTATGCCGCTTGCCTCCGCGACGCCTTCGCCGCGGCACCTCCGCCGTTCGAGCGGCCGTGGTACGGCAAGAAGTTCTTTCGGCTCGCCAAGAACAAGCAGTGGCTCGCCGAGAGCCTGGTGGGCAATTCGAACAAGGAGGGGATCGGCTCGCGCAGCCTCTGGCGCCTCGCTGGGTGTGCCGCCGACGAGCGCATTGCGGATCTCGTGCGGTTGCACGCGATCGACGAGTCTCGACACGCACTCCTCTATGTGTCCTTGCTCGACATGACCTTCGCCATCACTCCGGAGATCAAGTCTCGGCTGCAAGAGCACTCCCCGCGGTTCGGCAAGAAGGATCGACCCGAGCGCGCGGTCGAGACCCAGTCGGAGTGGCGGACGCTCGACGAGCTCATCCAGATGAACATCGGCGAGATCCGCACGCGGGTGAATCAGACCCTGTTTCGGCCCGCGCTGCTCGGGTACGCGGTGGAGGAGCACCACGAGCCGGTCGGCAAGGTCATGGACCGACTGCTCGCCGACGAGACCGCGCACATCGCGTACACGGCCCGGTTGCTCGAGGAGGCCATGAGTGCGGGCAAGGGCGCTTTCGTTCGTGATACCATGAAGAAGCGACTGTCCCAGTTCAACGACATCACACACAACGAAGTGGGCAGCGAAGAAGAATTCGAGGGTAGCTGAGCCATGACCAACGAGCTGCGGATCGAGCGTCTCACCCCCGAGCAAGCCACCGATGCATTCGAGGTGGTGGTCGAGCTTCGCACGCACCTCGACCAGGGCGAGTACGCGCGGCGGCTCGCGCTGCAGCGGGCGGCCGGCTACGAGCTGGTGGGGGCGTTCGAGGGCGATCGCATCGTGGGCGTGCTCGGCATGCGCAGGGTCGACACCCTCGCGCGGGGACCCCACCTGCATGTCGATGATCTCGTGGTGCGAAGCTCCCACCGGGGCCGGGGGATCGGCAAGCAGCTGCTGGGCTTTGCCGAGCAGGATGCCCGCGAGCGCGGGCTGGTGGCGCTGTTCCTGGACAGCCGCCAGGAGGTGATCGGCTTCTACGAGCACCTCGGCTATGGAGCCCATGCGGCCCTGCTCATGCGGAAGCCCTTGTGAAGGCCGCGGCGTACGACCGGATCTACGGCAACGCCATCCACGCGGAGCTGGCCACCCTGGGGCCCGAGGAGCTGACCGATCCCAGGGTCCTCGGCCTCAGCAACGGGTTCCTCGTCTTCGAGGATCTCACCCGCGTGCTCGAGCAGCTCCGCGGCGCGCTGGCGGCGGGGGAGCGCGAGCATCCGCTGCTCCTCGACCTCGGCTGCGGGCGTGGCGGGATCGGACGATGGCTGGCCACGCGGCTGGGAGCCCGGCTCGTGGGCGTGGATGGCTCCGAGGTCGCGATCGCCCAGGCGAGGTCGAGCGCGAGCCCGGAGGGGCACGAGCGCTTCGTGGTGGGAGACTTCGCGGCCACGGGGCTCGCGGCGGGCTCGGTTGCGGCCGCGTTCTCCCATGACGCGCTCTACATGGCCGAGGAGCCCGCCGCCGCGCTGGCCGAGGCTCACCGCGTGCTCCGCCCCGCGGGGGTGCTCGCCTTCACGACCTATAGCTCGGTGTCCACGCCCTGGGAGGCGCTGGCGGAGCGCAGCGGCTTCGTGGTGGAGCAGGTCGACGAGCTCACGGCACGCTGGCGCGCGGTCATGCGGGCCAAGCACGAGCGCCGCTGGTCGATGCGGCACGTGCTCAGGGCTCGCCACGGTCGCAGCGTGGAGCCCGAGCTGAGCGTGACCGCCTCCATGCTGGGCCTGGGTGGGCGTCGCTCGGCGATCGAGCACATCGAGCGCAGGTCGCTGCTGCTGCGGCGCGGCTGAGCGCGGCCAATCCGATCAGAGGGCGCTCATGTGGACGGCCCGCGTGGGTGCCCGAGCGCCTCGAGCTCGTCGAGGAAGGCGATGCGATCGGGGGCGACGCGTAGGGCATCCTCGGCCGCGACTCGACCATCGCCGACCAGCTGGAGCAGCTGTGCCTGCATGCTCGGGGTGAGCCGGTGGAGCCAGGGCAGGGGCGCATCGCGGTCCCGGTCTCGGATCGCGACGGGGCCATGGACCTCGTGTGCGGCGTGCCAGCCGCGGCCGTGCGCATCGGGGAGCAGGCGCTGGAGCACCACGCCTCGCAGCAGCCGCTCCAGGGTCGGCAGCGCAGCTGCCACGCACGATGGCGACAGCGCATGGGTGAGCTCGTCGACGAGGGCACCGACGTCGTGGGCTGCGATGGACGCGAGCACGAGCACGCCGGCCTCGGCGGCGGCGAGCACCCGCTCGATGGCGGACTGCGGTGGATCGCGAGCGACGAGCACCGACGGGCCGAGATCGATCGCGAGGTCGAGCCCCTCCTCGTGGGATGCCACGTCGCGCCCGATCTCGAGCTGGGTGCAGGGTCCGTGCTCGGAGCGGAGCACGAACTTGGTGGGCTCTTCTACGGTGACGACGTGCTCGTCTCGCGAGCGTACGATGTGGCCGATCATGGCCGCCAGGGTGGTGGACTTGCCCGAGCGCTGGGGGCCCGTCACGAGCACCAGGCCACGCGGCTGCTCGGTCAGCTCGAGCAGCGCACCGGGGAGGCCAAGGGCGACGGGATCGGGCAGCCGGTCGGGGAGACGATGGATGTTGGCGGCCACGCCGGTCGCGGTGCGGAAGAACACCGCGCGCAGGCGGGCGCCGCCGAGCGCGAGCGTGAGCGCGACGCAGCCGCTGCGGTCGAAGCGGCTGCGCTGGGTCGGGGTGGCTTCTGCGTCCAGTAGCTCGAGCACGGCGTTGCTCGGGACCGGCGGGCCGACGACCCCATGGCCCGTGGTGGTGGTGGTGCGCGGCTCTTGCTCGCCCGTGATGTAGAGATCCGAGCCGCCGCTGCGCACGTGCTCGAGCAAGAGCTCGTGGACTCGTCCCACGGTCATGGCGTCCACCCACGCTCGCGGAGGGACCGTACCGAGCGTTCAATGTCGAGCATCCCCTGTGACTCGCCGGCCTGCAGCACCGAGCGGACCTCGTGGAAGCGTCCCTGCCGGATGACGCCGGAGAGATGATCGTTGACGAGCATCAGCTCGACCGCCGGTACCAGGCCCCCGCCGGTCCGCGCGAGCAGTCGCTGACACACGACGGCGCGGAGGGTTCGGCCGAGCTCGCCACGCAGCCACTCGCGCTCCTCGCTGCCGACCCGCTCGGTTGCCCAGCACAGCGTGGACGCGACGTCGGTGGCACGAACCACTCCATAGACCAGGTGACCGATGGTGGCCAGGTGGAGCGCGGCCCGCAGGTCCGCCTCACCATGCAGAGGATCGACCAGCAGCAGGCTGGGCCGATGCGCGGCGGGGCGGAACACCTGCTCCAGCCCCTCGGAGGGCAAGCGCTGTCGCTGCTGCACGACCGAGCGCTTGGAGCGGTGCTCGTGCTCCACGAGGCGCTCGGCGGTGAGGACCAGCTCGGAGCGATCCTCGTTGACGAGATCGATGAGCGCGGCCGCAGTCGAGGACTTGCCGCTGGTGAGCGCGCCCCCGATCAGCACGAGCCCGCGCTCGAAGGTGGCGAGGCGAGCGAGGGCGGCGGGCAGAGCGAGCGACGAGAGCGTGGGAGGTTGGGCCGGGAGCACCCGGAAGGTGGCCGCCAGGCCGCCCTCACCGGCATGGATCATCGCGCGGAAGCGTGCTTCGCCCGCATGCTCGATCATGAAGCGGACGCAGCCGCTTTGGTCGAGCGCGCGACGGCGCTCGTCGGTGAGCAGGTCGGCGACCAACGAGCGCAGGACCGCTCCCGAGAGCGCCTCGTCGCTGGCGTCGTGATAGCGCCCGTGGGCGCGAGCTCGCGCCGGCTCACCGCTCGTCAGGAACAGATCGTTGACGCCCGCCTGCGCGCATGCGCCGAGCATCGGCCGCAGCCCCGCGTCGAGCTGCAGGCGCACGGGAGTGGGGAGCGGTCGGTCGGCGTCGCGAGCTCGGGCGGATCCGAGCGGTGTCTCTTGCTGCAATTGGAGCAGCCGGGCCAGGCCCGCCGAGTCGAGGTGACCGAGCTCGACGAGGATGTCACCGAGGCGCCGCGCGCCATCCGAGCGCCCCTGCACGCGCACGGCGGCCTCGAGCTGCGCGACCGAGATCAACCCTTCGCGTAGCGCAAGCCGTCCGATCAGCGGGGACTCGATCACGGGCCAAGCCTTCACCAAGATGGCTCACCAAAGAGGATGGTTGGGGCGTACCCGAGCGCACCCGAGCACCCGAATACTATACGATGCCGCCTCGAGCACTTCCACCGACGGTCGACGTCGTCGTGATGTTTCCGTGGCCAGCAAGTCCAGCCATGTGTTTCGCAAGATCGCGCTCGAGCGCATCTCGTCGCCCGAGCACCTCGATCGTCAGCTCGTCTTGATTCGGCCCAGGGAGTGGCTCGCTGCGGTCGTCCTCGCCGTGCTCACCGGCTGCGTGATCGCCTGGTCGATCGCGGGATCGCTGCCCACCAACGTGGAGGCCGAGGGCATCATCATTCGTCAGGGAGGCATGCAGGAGGTGGTCTCGTTGGCGATGGGTCAGGTCACGGTGGTGCACCCCAAGGTCGGTGACTTCGTGGCCGAGGGCGAGGCCATCGCCGAGCTCGCGCAGACCGAGCTGATCACGGAGATCGACAACAAGCAGGCCCAGCTCAGCGAGCTGAGGATCAGGCATCAGGAGCTCCTGGCCTTTGGCACCGCGAACATCGCCAAGCGTGCCCGGCAGACGAAGATCGAGCGCGACAACCTGCGTCGCGATATCGACTCGGCGCGGCGGAGGCTCGAGTGGTTGAAGAAGAAGCTCGTCAACCAACAGGCACTCCATGCGCAAGGCATCGTGCTCGAGGACGAGGTCCAGCAGACGCGGCTCGAGATCGCCGATGAGGAGGCCGACGTTCGGGCGTGGCAAGCCCTGCTCGGGGAGACCAGCGTGGCGGGCGAGGAGCAGCAAGAGCAGCGCCTCGTCGACATCCAGACCAGCGAGATGAGGATCCACGAGGCCGAGCGAGCGCTGCGCGCCCTACAAGACCGCCTGCAGCAGAACTCCACGGTGACGAGCCCCCATGCGGGACGCGTGATCGAGCAGCGCGTCAACCCCGGGGATCTCGTGGCGCCCGGGTCCCCGATCCTCAGCATCGATCCCACGACGGTCGACGTCGATCCCGCGGAGCTCGAGGTGCTGCTCTACGTGCGAGCCACCGAGGGCAAGAAGATCCGGTCGGGCATGCGCGTGAGGATCTCGCCATCGACGGCCAAGCGCGAGGAATTCGGCTTCATCGAGGGCGAGGTCTCGTCGGTCTCGCAGTTCCCCGCGTCGCGACGCGGCATGCTGCGGATGCTCGGCAACGAGGAGCTGGTGGTACAGTTCCTCGCGGGCGGACCGGCGCTCGCCGTCATCGCCACGCTGTCGCAAGACCCCACCACGTCCAGCGGGTTCGAGTGGTCGTCGGGCGAGGGCCCCGATGAACCGCTGACCTCGGGGACGCCGTGCACGGCCACGATCACCGTGCGCGAGCAAGCGCCGATCACCCTGGTCCTGCCCGCGCTGCGCAAGGCGCTCGGGAGCTGAGCTGGCCGTGACGAGCGCCTTCCTCCGCACGTGGTTCGGGATCGGGAGCACTCCCACGGTGCTCCAGATGGAGTCGACCGAGTGCGGTGCCGCGTGCCTCGGCATCATCCTCGCGCACTTCGGTCGCTACGTGCCCCTCGAGCAGCTGAGGGAGGATTGCGGGGTATCACGCGACGGCAGCTCGGCCAGCAACATCGCCAAGGCTGCACGCTCGTATGGTCTCGAGGTCGAGGCGTTCAGCGGAGAGCCCGGGGCCCTGCACGAGCTTCACTTTCCGCTCATCGCCCACTGGAACTTCAACCACTTCGTGGTGGTCGAGGCGGTCGGGAACGATCGAGCCTACCTCAACGATCCAGCCACGGGTCCCCGCACCATCGGTCTGGACGAGCTCGACGAGTCGTTCACAGGGGTGGTGCTCGCGTTTCGGCCCGGGCCTGGCTTCGAGCGCGGGGGCGTCCGGAGCTCGGTGGTGCGGAGCCTCCGCGAGCGGCTCCCCGGCGCCCGCCTGGGCATCGCCTATGTGATCCTGCTGGGCGCGTTGCTGGTGGCACCCGGTCTGCTGATCCCGGTGTTCTCCAAGGTGTTCATCGACGAGATCCTCGTGGCGGGCAAGACCGAGTGGATCATTCCGCTCGTCGTCGCGGTGATCGTCGCCTACGGCGCCCGCACCACGATCTCGATGCTGCGGCGCCTCGCGCTGCTCAAGCTCTCGCTGCGCATCGAGGTTACCGGCTCGAGCCGGTTCATGTGGCACGTGCTTCGACTACCCGTGCGGTTCTTCGACGCGCGGCTCGCCGGAGACATCGCGAGCCGCCTGCGGGTCAACGACACGCTCGCCACCGTGATCTCCGGGCGACTGGCCGAGGCCGTGCTCAACCTGCTGCTGGCCGCGTTCTTCGGCGCGATGCTGGCCTACTACGACGGGTTGCTGGCGGCCGTGGTGTTCGTGTTCGCCGCGCTGCACCTCATTACGCTCAAGCTGCTCGTGCGGCGGCGCGTCAATCATGCGCGGCGCATGGAGAAGGAGATCGCCGCGCTGGCGGGGGTCTCGATGGGCGGGCTGCAGCTCATCGAGAGCATCAAGGCGAGCGGCTCGGAGCCCGACTTCTTCTCGCGCTGGTCGGGCCACTACGCGCGCAGCGTCTCGGTGCAGCAGCAGTATCGCGAGGCCAACCTCGTCTACGATGCCGTGCCGTCGTTGCTGTCGCTGCTCGAGCGCTACCTCGTCCTCGGCATCGGAGCGCTGCGCGTCATGGACGGCGATCTCACGCTGGGCACGCTGGTGGCGTTCCAGTCGATCGCCAGCAGCTTCATGGAGCCCGTGCGGGGAGTCGCCGGGTTCGCGACCGAGCTACAGACCCTCGACAGCGGCCTCTCTCGGCTCGACGACGTGCTCTCCCACCCTCCCGATCCGTTGCTCGAAGACCCGGTGCTCGAGGATCCGCGGCTCGAGGATCCGCGGCTCGAGGCCGCGAACGGGCACTCGGCGACGAGCGAGGTGGTGCCAGCGGGACGATTGACGGGCCGGCTCGTGCTCGAAGACCTCTCGTTCGGCTACAGTCGTCTCGCGGCTCCGGTGCTCTCGGACCTGAGCCTCGTGCTCGAGCCTGGCCACCGCGTGGCGGTGGTGGGGTCCTCGGGCAGCGGCAAGTCGACCCTCGTCAAGCTGCTGTGCGGGCTCTACGAGCCCTGGGAGGGGCGCATGCTGCTCGGGGGCTTCGATCGACGACGGCTGCCTCGCTCGGTCGTCAATCGCACGATCGGCCTGGTCAGCCAGGACATCAGCCTCTTCGAGGGCACCGTGCGCGAGAACATCACGATGTGGGATCCCACGGTCCCCGAGCAGGTGATGATGGACGCGGCTCGCGACGCCGCGATCCACGACGAGATCATGTCGCGGGTCGGCGGCTACGACAGCCGGGTGGAGGAGGGCGGTCGCAACTTCAGTGGTGGGCAGCGGCAGCGCCTCGAGATCGCGCGAGTCCTGGCCCAGTCACCCAGCCTGCTGGTGCTCGACGAGGCCACCAGCGCGCTCGACCCCGCCACGGAGAAGCTGGTCGACGACAACCTGCGGCGCAGGGGCTGTACGTGTGTGGTCGTGGCCCACCGGCTCAGCACGATCCGCGATTGCAACGAGATCATCGTGCTCGATCGGGGCGTGGCGGTCGAGCGAGGGACCCATGAACAGCTGGTGCGGCAGGCGGGCCCGTACGTGGGGTTGATCCGCTCGGTGGAATGAGCGTGCACGATCGATCAGAGTCGCCGCTGCGGCGGATCATGCTCGGCGAGGCCCGGCGGGCGCGGGTGTCGACCCAGGCGCCGCTGCTGCTGTCGGACTGCGACAGCGCGTGGTACGTGGAATCGGGACGCGTGGAGCTGTTCTGGGTGCCCACCCGCGACGGCTTGCCGGTCGGTCTGCGTCGCTACGCCGGAGGGCTCGGTGAGGGACAGGTGCTGTTCGGCGTCCCGCACGAGTCCGTGGGCGACTCGATCGGCTTCCTCGCCGTGGTCGACGCCGACACGGTGCTGCGTCGACTCGACGTGTCGCGGCTGGGTGAGCTGTCGCGAGGCGACGACTTCCGCGACGAGGTCACGGCCCATGTGGAGCACTGGGTGGAGCTCTTGTCGCGTACGCCGGGGCCGGTCGCGAGCTCGGGGGACGTGGCCCATCGCGCCGCGCGTCCGACGGATGCGATGGCGTGGATCCAGGCCGCGCTCGAGCCCTTCCACCGCAGCGTGATGATCGCCCTGCAGGAGCGCGTGCGCGTCGAGGGGCTCGCCGAGCGCGAGCGCATGCGGCTCAAGGAGGAGGCTGAAGCACAGCGGCTCCAGGAGACCCTGGCGTCGCTCTCCGACGTGGCCGCGGCTCGGCCCGCGCCAGCCCACCATCGCGATGCTCTCGTCGCCGCGTTCCTCGAGATCTCCCGTGCCCTCGGCCAGCCCGATCCCCCGGTGCTGGTGCCGATCGAGGGCGCGGCACAGCAGGATCGGGTGCGCCACCTCGCTCGCGGCCTGCGGCTCCGCGTCCGTCGCATCCTGCTCGAGCACGAGTGGTGGACACGAGACGGCGGTCCCATGCTCGGGTTCTTGGGCGACGACCAGCGACCCGTGGCGCTGCTTCGTGGTCGAGGGCGAGGGTACGAGCTCCATGATCCCCAGTCCCGCACCACCACCCGGCTGTCCCAGGCCCACATCCAGGCGCTCCAGCCGTTCGGCTACGGCTTCTTTCGCACGCTGCCCGGCCGCGCGCTCCGGAGGCGCGATCTGCTGCGCTTCGCGTTCTTCGACGTGCGGCGAGATCTGTCCACGGGCTTGGTGCTCGGCGCTCTCATCGGGCTGTTCGGCACGGTGTTTCCGCTGGTCATGGGCCGGATCTTCGACGCGATCATCCCGGGGGCGGAGCGCGGCCTGCTGCTGCAGGTCGTGCTGTTGCTGGTGGGGCTCGCGATCGGGAGCACGGTGCTCGGGCTGGTGCGGTCGGTCGCAATGATTCGCGTGGGGACCAAGATGAGCATCGGCGTCCAGGCGGCCACGTGGGACCGACTGCTGAGCCTCCCGGTGAGCTTCTTTCGCGACTACACCGCGGGCGACCTGGCGGAGCGCGCCACGGGGATCGACCGCATCCATCGCGCGCTGTCGGGGAGCGTGATCTCGAGCGTGTTCTCGGCGTTGTTCGGCACGTGGTACCTGCTATTGCTGTTCGTCTACGACGTGAGGCTGGCGCTCGTGGCGGTGGGGCTGTTGGTCGTGCCCCTGGCGCTGAGTCTCGGCTCGTCGCTGCTGCAGCTCCGTTTTCAGCGCGAGGCGGCGACCCTGCGGGGGCGGCTCTCCGGGGTGTTGCTGCAGCTGTTCGACGGAATCGCCAAGATCCGCGTGGCGGGCCTCGAGACGGCGGCCTTCCAGCTCTGGGCTCGGGAGTTTCGCATGCTGCGACAGCTCCGCTACCGGTCCACGTTGCTGGACATCTGGGTGGGAGGATTGCGCAGCGTCTATCCGGCCGTGACCACCTCCACCATCTTCTACCTCGCGAGCGTGGGCCTGGGAGAGCGGCTCACGACCGGGGACTTCCTCGCCTTCTTTGCCGCGTTCACGATCTTCATGGGCTCGCTGCTGGGGCTGCTGGAGAACGGTCTGGTGCTGATCTCCACGATTCCGCAGTGGGAGCGGGCGCGGCCGATCCTCGCGGCGGAGGTCGAGGCCGATTCCCACAAGGAGCATCCCGGTCGGCTCACGGGGGACGTCGAGGTCACGCAGCTCTCGTTTCGCTACACGCCCGATCAGCCGATGGTGCTCGACCAGGTGAGCTTTCGGGTGGAGGCCGGTCAGTTCGTGGCCGTGGTGGGACCCTCGGGGTGCGGCAAGTCCACGCTGCTGCGGCTCCTGCTGGGCTTCGAGCAGCCGGTGACGGGCACGGTGCTCTACTCGGGGCAGCCGCTGTCCGGTCTCGACGTGTCGGAGGTTCGGCGCCAGCTCGGCGTGGTGCTGCAGGACAGCCGCGTGCTCTCGGGCAGCATCCGCGACAACATCTGCGGCGCCCACGTGTACGACGAGGAGCAGGTGTGGCGGGCGCTTCGGCGCGCGGGCCTCGAGGACGACGTGGAGGCGATGCCGATGGGCCTGCACACGATCGTCAGCCATGGCGGAACCAGCTTGTCCGGCGGGCAGCGCCAGCGCCTGATGATCGCGCGAGCGATCGTCGACGAGCCCAAGATCCTGCTGTTCGACGAGGCCACCAGCGCGCTCGACAACCGCACCCAGGCGGTGGTCTCGCGGAGCCTGGAGTCGCTCCAGGTCACCCGCATCGTGATCGCGCATCGGCTCTCGACGATTCAGAACGCCGACCGGATCCTCGTGATGGATCGGGGAAGGATCGTGGACGAGGGGCGCTACGAGGAGCTGCTCGAGCGCGAGGGACCGTTCCGCGAGCTGGCGCGCCGGCAGCTGACGTGATCGGCGGATCCGCCTCAGCGCGGCGTGGCCACGAGCCCGAGCATCAGCGGCATCGAGGGCACGCCCTGCGGCATGCCGAAGCGTCGCCCGGGCAGGGGCTGCATGCCCTCGAAGATCAAGCAGCCGTTGGCATGGGGGTACTCGCGCAGCTGCTCGACGAACAGGCCGGCGTCGGCGATGGCCTGGACCGTCTGCGCCACGGTGTGCTGGTAGCAGATCGCCTTCTCGGGGTTCGCGAACTCCCGTGTGCCCTCGGCCCGGCCCATGGGCGAGAGTCCCTCCTGGGAGCGGCCCACGTAGTCGCTCACGCCGCCTTCCTCGATGGGTCCGTCGATGAAGTAGTGCTCGATGACCTTGCCCTCGCGGTCGAAGCTCCACGCCAGCGGATGGAACTCGAGCAGCACCAGGCGGCCGCCGGGGGCGAGCACCGAGGCCACCCCGCGGGCCCAGCGGGGGAGATCCTCGAGCCAGGTGATGGTGCCGTACGAGGAGAACACGCGATCGAAGCGCTCACCGCGGGCCGCCGCGTCTTCGAGCCAGGGCAGCACGTCGCTGCGGTGGAACGTGGCGGGCAGGCTCGAGTCGGCCGACAGCGTGCGGGCGAAATCGATCGCCGCGTCGGAGATGTCCACGCCCGTGACCTCGGCTCCGAGCGCCGCGAGGCTGAGGCTGTCCTGGCCGCAATTGCACTGGAGGTGCAGCAGGCGCGTGCCCGCGACGTCGCCGAGCAGCTCGAGCTCCTCGGGAAACAGCGTGGTGCCGCCGCTGCGCAGGAAGCCGGCCTGATCGTGCTTGTGGCTGTTGTGGGCCGGCGTGACGGCATTCCAGGAGCGGCGGTTCTGCTCGTGGACGGGGTTGGTGTCGTCGGTCATGGTGCTCTTGCTTCGCTTCGGGGGGTCCAGCTTGGGGCCGCCTCCGACCATCTCGCAATCGCCCTCGTCGGTCCACGGAACGCCGGCCCCCCGGGGCCCACGCACCAAAGCGCCGCAACGCTGGATCCGCGGCCCCCCCAGGCCCTACCCTGATCCCCCGGAAACCCCCGGGGACCGAGGAGCGAACCCCCCATGTCGGATCGAGATCGTGCCCGCGAGCGGGACCTGGTGCTGGCGCCCAACGAGTACGCGTTCATTGCGGACGAGACCAAGGGCAACATCAACGCGTACATCGGGCCGTACAAGTCGAGCCTGGCCAACACCGATCAGCCGGTCCTGTTCAACGTCGAGACCAAGCGCTTCGAGCACTGCTCGCTCGAGCAAGCGATCCTGAGCTTCGCGGTGGCCCCGGTGGGCTGGTACCTCGTGCTCAAGAATCCCACCGACGACGGCGCCCACCCCAAGACCGGCGCCATCAACAACCTGGTGGAGCTCGAGGTCGGCCGCAAGGTCAACCTGCCAGGGCCGGTCGCGTTCGCGCTGTGGCCCGGCCAGATGGTGCGGGTGATCCAGGGCCACCACCTGCGATCCAACCAATACCTGGTGGTCCGCGTCTACGACGAAGAAGCCGCCAAGGCCAACTGGAAGAACGCGGTGATCAAGCCGCAGACGCCGGGCGAGGACGCGGAGGTGCCCGAGATCCCCGAGCTGACGATGGGCAAGCTCCTGGTGATCAAGGGCACCGAGGTCTCGTTCTACATCCCGCCCACCGGGGTCGAGGTGGTGCCGGACACGGGCGGCGAGTACGTGCGCGACGCGGTCACGCTCGAGCGGCTCGAGTACTGCATCTTGCTGGACGAGACCGGCAACAAGACCTACCTGCAGGGGCCCGCGGTGGTGTTCCCGCGCCCCACGGAGGTGTTCGTGCAGCGCAACGGTGCTCGCAAGTTCCGGGCGATCGAGCTGTCCGAGAACAGCGGCATCTACCTCAAGGTCATCGCTCCGTACCGTGATGATGGCGGCGATGGGAGCGGCAAGGAGCACGCGGTCGGCGACGAGCTGTTCATCACCGGCAAGGACCAGATGATCTACTTCCCGCGGCCCGAGCACGCGGCGATCAAGTACGGCGATCAGGCCATCCACTATGCGGTGGCGATCCCGGCCGGCGAGGCGCGCTACGTGCTCGATCGCAACACGGGTCGCATTCGCCTCGAGAAGGGCCCGTGCATCTTCTTGCCCGATCCGCGCCGCGAGGTGATCGTGCGCCGCGTGCTCGACCGGCGCCAGGTGGAGCTATGGTTCCCCGGCAACGCCAGCGCGCTGGCCCACAACGAGCGGCTGGCCCGGTCGGGGGACGCGGGGGCGCCCGTGATGACGTCGCGCCGCGAGGCGGCCGACGAGGTGGCTCCACCCGCGGCCGCGCCGGCCCAGGCCGCGTTCGCGGGCGATGACTTCAAGCGCAGCCAGACCTTCACGCAGCCGCGAACGATCGTGCTCGACACCCGCTACGACGGCGCGGTGAGCATCTCGGTGTGGACGGGCTACGCGGTGCTCGTGGTCAGCAAGACCGGCGAGCGCAAGGTGATCGTGGGTCCCGCCACGTACCTGCTCGAGTACGACGAGGTGCTGCAGGCCATGGACCTCTCGACCGGCACGCCCAAGACCGACGAGGTGCTCGACCGCACCGTGTACCTGCGGGTGCTCTACAACAAGGTCAGCGACGTGGTGGCGGCCGAGACCCGCGACCTGGTGGACGTGCGGGTGCGGCTTTCGTATCGGGTCAACTTCGAGGGCGAACCGCAGCGGTGGTTCAACGTGGAGAACTACGTCAAGTTCCTCACCGAGCACCTGCGGTCGCTGCTGCGTGGGGCGATCAAGCAGCAAGCGGTGCAAGAGTTCTACCCGCAGGCGGTGGCGATCGTGCGCGACGTACTGCTCGGCGCCCAGGGCGACGGGGGCACTCGCCCCGGCCGGCGCTTCGACGAGAACGGCATGCACGTGTACGACGTGGAGGTGCTCGACGTCGAGATCGGCGACGAGGGCATCGAGACCCTGCTGGTCGGGGCCCAGCACGCGGTGGTCGAGCAGACGCTGACCCTGGAGGAGGAGCGCCGGCGGCTCGAGCTGACGCGCGAGCGCGAGCGCATCGAGCGGGAGATCCAGACGATCCAGTCGGGGACCCGCGAGCAGGTGGTGGCGCTGCAGCGCTCGGAGGTGGCGGCGAGGTTGCAGCTCGATCGCGCCAAGATCGAGGCCGAGGCCGACACCCGCAAGGCGCGGCTCGACGCCGAGCTGGCCGACCAGCAGACGGTCGACGCGGTGCACGCGGCCGGCCTGGCGCGGCGGCGCAGCCAGAGCACGCTCGACCACGAGATCGCCAACGAGCAGCTCGCCCAGCGCCTGCGCGAGCTGCAGGCGCAGGTCGACGCGGTGGCGCACAAGGCCCAGGCCGTCTCGCCCGATCTGGTGGCGGCGCTCACCGCCTTCGGCGACAAGGCGCTGGCCGAGCGCATGGCCCAGAGCATGGCCCCGCTGGCGATCCTGGGCGGCGAGAGCGTGGCGCAGGTGCTGTCGCGTCTGCTGCAGGGCACCAAGCTCGCCAAGGTCCTCGCCGCGGTCGGCGACGGCGACGCCGACGCCGACGGCGACGCATAGCCCGAGGACCTGCTACGCCCCGGCCGTGCGCCAGATGGCCTCGGCGCGCTCGTGGACGCGCTCGTGGATCTCCGCGAACGTGGAGGTCGAGCGCAGCGGCTCGAGCACGGGGCAGGCGTCGAACCAGTCGGCATCGAGCAGCACCCCGAGCGCCTCGGCCTTCTGGAGCTGGTCGAGGGCGAGGTCGCGCTCGCCTCGCCACGCCAGCACCTCGACCGCCATCTGGCGCCAGTGCGTGCGCAGGCGGGGGCTCGACTGCGGCTCGATCAGGGCATCGAAGCGCCGGCCGAGCTCGAACGCGGAGTGATCGAGGGCGTCTTGCAGCAGCGAGGCCAGGCGAGCGGTCGAGCTGTTGGGATCGGAATCCGCGCGCCACCGCACGTCGCGGGCCCACTGCACGTCGCCATCCCACAGCGCCAGGCGGTACTCGAACAGCGCCAGGGCGAAGCCGGGAAACCGCGGTGACAGCCGCATCTGCTCCAGCCGCTGCTTCCACCGCTCCCGCTCGCCCCGGAGCGCATGGTGGCGCAGCACGGAGAACGCACCCTGGAACAGCGAGGGATCGAGCTCGTGGGCCAGCTCGATGTGACGCACGCCCTCGCGTGAGCGCCCTGCGTCGCACTGCAAGAGCCCCAGGTACTCGTGGGCCGGAGCGCACGTGGGGGCGATCTCGAGGGCCGTGCTCAGGTGTCGCGCCGCCGAGGCGAACTCGCCGTGGCTCACGTCGAGGCGTGCGGCGGCGATGCGGCTCTCGGCCAGGTGTGCGGCCCCCTCGAGCGCGGCGTGGACCGCATTGGTCGAGATGCGGTCCCAGCCGTCGGCTTCGCGCGCCGAGGGCAGGAACCAGCGCTGCACGGCGGCCTCGGCCCGGGCGGCCAGCGCCAGCGCGAACGAGGGAGCGCGCTCGAGCGCGCGATCGTAGAGCGCGATGGCACCCTCGAGGCTACGGCCGCTGACATCGGGCTCGCGCGAGCGCTGGCGGCCTTGCAGATACAGCTCGATCGCCTCGCCGGGCACCGTGCGTCCCTGATCGAGCACCGCGAGCTCCACCCGCAGCGCCTCGGCCACGCGCTTGGCCATCAGGTCCTGCAGGTCGAGCACATCGTCCATGCGACCAGCGAAGCGCTCGGTCCAGGACTGGAAGCCGGTCTCCACGTCGATGAGCCGGGTGACGATGCGGATCTGGTCGCCGGTGTAGAGCACCGAGCCATCGACGATCGCATCGACCCCGAGCGCTCGTCCCACCGTACGAGCGTCTCGCTCGTCCCGAAACCGGTTGGCCGCACCGCTGGCCGAGACCCGCAGGCCGCGGGTCATGGCCAGCAGATCCACCAGCTCGTCGGTGAGCACCTCGGCCAGGTAGGCGTGCTCCTTGTTGCCACGGTAGCGAAACGACATCACCGCCAGCTTGCGGTCGCCCACCGACGTGGGCGCGAACGGCCCCGTGCCGGAGCCCGACGTGGTCTCGGGTTCGGTCGCGACGGAGGCCGGAGGATCCTTGGCGTTCGCTCCCAGGGCTGCCAGTCGCTTGGCCAGCTCGCCGGGGGTGGCGGGGCGATCGTCGGGGGATTGCGCGAGGCAGCGCAGCACGAGCTCGGCGAGCAGATCGGAGACCTCGGCGTGCTCGCGCGGATCGGGCGGCGGTCGAGACAGCCGCGCCATGGCGATCTCGATCTTCGAGCCGCCACTGAACGCGGGCTTGCCCGTGAGCATCTCGTAGAGCACCAGGCCCAGCGCGTAGATGTCGACCCGACCGTCGAAGGGGGAGCCGAGCACCTGCTCGGGGGCCATGTACATGGGGGTGCCCATGCCGCGCGCACGCTCCTCGGTGCTGTCGGCTCCCTCGGACAGCGTGCCGGCCACGCCGAAGTCGGTGATCACGGCACGGCCGCCCTCTTCCACGAGGATGTTGGCGGGCTTGAGATCGCGGTGGACCACCTCGACTGCGTGGGCGGCCTGCAAGCCCAGGCACAGCTGCCACGCGATGCTCACGGCCTCGGGCTCGGGCAGGCGTACCCGCCGCGCCAGCAGCACGCGCAGGCTCTCGCCCTCGATCAGCTCCATCGTGATGAAGTGAACCCCCGCGTGGGCGCCCAGGTCGAAGGTGCGGGCCGCGTTGCGGTGGGTGACGCGTCGAGCCAGCCGTACCTCGCGCCGAAAGCCCTCGATGGAATCGTCCTTGGGCAGCGCGAGCAGCTTGAGGGCGACCCGCTCACCCACCACCTGGTCGAACACCGCGTACACGGTGCCCATCGAGCCGCGCCCGAGACAGCGTTCCACGCGGTAACGGCTCGCGAACGAGTCGCCGAGCTCGAAATCGGCCGAAGGAGGCGAGGGATCGTCGACGATGGTGTCGATCCCCTGGTAGTCGCCGGTCACTCGCTTCGAGCGTACGCTGCGGGCCGGCCCTGGACCAGATGCACATTGGTGCCACCTCGTGCCGGTTCGCGTGTGGCCGCGTGGCCACGCCTCGTGCATCGCGTAAGCGAGCCGACCGAGCGGACGGTGCGTGGCCCGAGTATTCCGCTCGTCGATGTGTGACCCCGGCTACTGCTCGAAGCAGTACAGATGGAACGTGTTCTCGCATGGGAACGGGGTGGGGTTGCCCCACTGCGTCCACTCGCCGAATTCGCCGCTGGCCATGAAGTCGCCGAAGATCCCCCCGTCCTCGAAGGCCATGCTGGTCCAGGCCTGGCAGTCGGCGGAGAGTCCGCTGCCGTCCCAGGCGGTGTTGGTCCACACGGCGAGCTGGTCGTCGAGCGGCTGACCGGCGGCATCGAGGTCGATTGCATGATCGAGCGTGCCGTCGGTGAGATCGTCCCAGTCGTCGGCGATGGGCGTGCCGTCGGCCAGCACCCACGGGCCACCCTCGCGATCGAAGCGGTCCGCGGGTGACCGAGCGCCGTCGCTGATCCAGGCCAGGAACTCCCCGGTCGAGCCCGCGGCCTCGGCCTCGGCGCTGCATCGGGCATCGGCACCCGCGACTCCGCCGAGGTTGGCGAAGAACACCCCCTCGGTGACGAATACGGTGCGCGGGCCAGGAGGATCGCCGGTGGACGCGTCGGCGGGCGCAGTGGTGGTCGTGCCCTCGTCGGCCGCTCCGGTGGAGGAGCCAGTGGATGAGCCGGGTGTGACCGTGCCGCTGGCGCCTGCGTCCGAGCCGTTGGAGGTCGAGCCTTCCTCGTCGGTGGAAGCGGTGGCAGCGGTGGACTCGGTGGGGTCGACGATGAGTGGATCGCTGAAGCAGCCGAGCGGCGACGAGAGCAACAGGAGGGTGAACGGGCGAAGGGGGGCGGTTCGCACGGCGGCAGCGTAGGGGGTCGGCGGTGGCCGGCAACGGCTACGACGCTCGTGGCCAGTCGCGTCGCTCCCGGGACGAACACCGTGGCCCGGGGTGGAGAGCGACCCGTGAAACTGGCTGCAATCGTAGCCGGCGCTGCGCGAGGCCCGCGATCTTCGCTCAGACCAACGAGGCGACGCCCACCCCGGCCAGGGTCAACAGCCCGGCCAGCCCGGCCGCCGTCGCGACCATCACCCACAGGAACCGGCGCGGGTTCTGGTCGACGAAGTGGCCGAGGCGGCTCTGGGTGGCCTTGAAGGCCGTGATCGCGCACTCGACCCGGATCTCGCCCGAGCGGATCCGCTCGAGCATCAGCAAGGCTTCGGCCGCGCTCTGGAAGCGCTCGTCGGCTCCGCGATGCAGCCCGTGGTGGAGGAAGTAGCGCAGCTCCACGGGCACGGCCGGCTGGGCGGGGTGCAGCCACCTCGAGCAATCGCTCTCGTGCATGTCGAGCTCCTCGCCCTCGGCCACCTCGAGCAGGGTGGCATAGACGTCCGCGTCCCGTCGGACGTAGCGGCGCAGCGTCAGCAGCTCGTAGAGCACCACGAACGCGCTGTAGAGATCGGAGCGAGCATCGATCGCATCTCGATGGCCGCGGGCCTGCTCGGGCGACATGTAGAGCGGCGTGCCGAGCAGCGCGCCGTCGTGGGTCATGTCGGGGCGCTCGCTCTGGGTGAGGGTGGCTCCGCTCAGCGCGTTGGGATCGCGGCGAGCGATGCCCCAGTCCATCAGCCGCACCTCGCCATGGGTGCCCAGCATCACGTTGGCGGGCTTGATGTCGCGGTGCAGGATGCCCTGCGCGTGGGCGTAGTCGAGCGCGTTGAGGATGCCGACGAAGATGTCGAGGCGCCGCGCGATGGGGTACTGCGCGTGGGTGAGGGCATCGCCTTTGCGCAGCTTGTCGATGAGGTCCTCGAGGCTCTGGCCCTCGACGTACTTCATGGTGAAGAACAACCGGCCCCGCTCGTCGCGGCCCACGTCGTAGATGGGCGTGATGTTGGGATGATCGAGCGCGCCCATGGTGCGCACCTCGTCGACGAAGCGCGCGACCGCGGATGGGGACTGCAGGCCCGAAGCCAGCCGCTTGAGCGCCACGCGTCGGCCGATGTCGTGGTCCTCGCCGAGCTCCACCTCGCCCATCGCGCCCGCGCCGAGGGTGCGCTCCATCGTGTAGCGAGGACGCGCGTCGTGCTCGAGGACGAGGCCGTCGCCCTGCGTGATCACCCGGGGCAGCACGGTGATGCGGCCGTCGCCGCCGGTGGCGACATCGGTCTCGAGGTCCGATGCCACCGCGAGGGTGCGGGCCGACTGGTCCACGCGACGGGGTGCGCCGGTCGCAGCGACGGTCTCCACCGCCGAAGGGACCTCGGGCGCCTTGGTCGCAGCCGAGGTCATGGCGGTGGACGCTGCCAGCGTGGCGTCGAGATCCAGCGAGTCGTGGGTCGAGGGGCTGACCATGGATACCTCCACGATGGGGACCGATCGCCACACGCGGCGGTCCGGTTACGGATCCTACGGGCTCTTCGCCGGGCGAGAAAGGATCACGGAGGCGGCCCCTTGGCCCGGCATCGCGGCCCGACCCCGCCTGCGGTACCGTTGCGCCCGTTCCGTGACCGCCACGTCCTCCACCCCCTGGAGCCGTCCCTGGATCTGGGCCGTGCTGCTCGCGATCGTGGTCGTGGCCATCAACCTGGCCAGCATGGCCTCGACCGGGGCCTGGGATCCCTGGGAGACCCACTACGGCGAGGTCGCCCGCAACATCTTGGTACGGCACGACCCCATCGACCTGTGGTGGCAGGCCGGCAACGGTGGACCCGACGCCACTGCGGAGAAGGCGTTCTGGTCCAAACCCGCGCTGCCGTACTGGCTGATGGCCCTGTCGATGAAGGTCATGGGGGTGGGCACGTCGGCCGATCCGGCCGAGATGGTGCGCCCCTTCTGGCCGGAATTCGCGATTCGCCTCCCCAGCCTGATCGCCGGTCTGGGCAGCGCGGCGCTGCTGGGCCACGCCGCCTGGCGCATGGTCTCGCCGCGGGCCGGCATCCTCGCGGCGGTGGTGCTGGCGACCATGCCCCAGTGGGCCATCGCCACCCGGCAGGCGCTCACCGACATGATCTTCGTGGCGCCCGTGGTGCTGGCCGCGGTCGCGTGGATCATGGCGTGGGGCCAGCCCGACCGGCCGCTGCGCAGGCACTGGCCGCAGCGCTTGGCCCGTAGGTTCCCGGGGGTGCGCCGCCTGCCCGAGCCACCGTGGGACCGCGCCTACCTGGCCTTCCTGGGGTTCCTGCTGCTGTCGGCCGTGGCCCCGCTCGCGGTGATCCACCAGCACGCGTTCGACCCCTTCACGTGGGATCCTCGTACGATCGCCGCTCTGGGTCGGGACGCCAAGATGCTGGCGGCCCTCAAGCAGATCCAGACCCACATGTTCGTGTACTGGGGCCTGGCGCTCGTCGTGCTGCTGCGAAGCTTGCGCTGGAAACGACGCAGCGAGGCGTGGATGGGCGTGCTCTACCTGGCGGCCGGCCTGTCGCTCGTGGGCAAGGGCCTCATCGGTCCCGGCCTGGTCGGCGCGGTGGTGCTGGCCCACCTGGTGGTGACGGGACGCTGGGATCTGCTGCGCCGCTGCGGGCTACCCACGGGCATCGGCCTGTTCGCGCTGGCGAGCTTTCCGTGGCACCACGCGATGATCCTCTACCGCGGCGAGCGGTGGGTCAACGAGCTCATCATTCAGAACAACCTGGCGCGGTTCGGCACCGGCGAGCAGGAGCAGGCGGTTGGCTCGTTTGCCTTCTACCTCGAGACGCTGGGCTTGGCCGCGCTGCCCTGGTCGGCCGTGGTGCCGCTGGCGCTCGCGGCTGCGTTCCGCACCTTTGGCCGCAAGGAGGGGAGCGAGGAGCAGAGCGAGGAGGGGAGCGAGGAGCAGAGCGAGGTGGAGAGCGAGGCCGCGGCCGCGCCCGCGTTCGAGGACCATGCGCTGGCCCGTGATCCCGAGGAGATCCGCGTCACGCTGCACCGCTTTGCGCTCACGTGGTTCGGGGTTTCGCTGTTCGCGATCGGCTTCTCCGTCACCAAGTACTACCACTACCTCTTGCCTTGCCTGCCGCCGCTGGCGTTGCTCGTGGGCCTGTGGCTCGACCAGGCGATGCGTCGTCCCGCTCGCTCCCGCACCGCGGTGGTGATCGGGGCGGCCGTGGGCCTGGCGATCCTCGTGGCAGTCACGCGCGACGCCTTCCACACCACCGCCTGGCTGGCCCACCTCACCACGTACCTCTATACCGGCATGTGGCGTCAGGGCGGCCCCGAGGTCACGGTGCTGCCGTGGCTGCTGGTACCGTTCTCGCTGGGCCTACTGGCGTGGATGCTCGCGCGACGTCGTGAGGCGCTGGCCGGCTTCGTGCTCTCGGCGCTGCTCACCGCGGGCTGGGTGGTGGTGGACTACCTCCCTGCGGCCTCCGAGAACTGGTCGCAACGCAGCGCCCTGCGCATCTACTTCGACGAGCGCGGTCCCGAGGATCGCCTCGTGAGCTGGTGGTTCTACTATCGCGGCGAGACCTGGTTCTCCAAGGGGGACGTGTGGGTCATGAAGGACGTGGACCGCAAGGCGCTCGGCGAGCTGTTCATCGAGCACGAGGGACGCGGTGGAGCGCTGTGGTTCATCACCATCGAACCTCATGCCCGAAGGCTGCGCTCGCAGGTGCCACGGCAGTACCAGGACGGCATCGAGGTGAAGTTCGAGAGCTTCCACTACGTGCTGCTGCGCGTGCCGGTGCCGTAGCGGCGAGCGCGGGCCGAGGACGGTCGTGATCGAGGCGTGGCGGTCGGTGATCGAGCCACTGGTGCCCCTCGATCGCACGGCGCCTGCCCCTCGATCGGGGAGCGAGCGCCCCGCGGGGGCAGGCGCAGTTCGAGGTGGGGGCATGGGTGGTGCGAGCGGGGGGCGCCAGTGGTTCGAGGCGGGGGCGTCAGTGGTCCGAGCTGGGGCCAGGGGTCGCAGAGGTGGGGGCATGGGTCAGCGGAGGTGGGGGCAGGCATCGCCGGAGGCGGGGGCAGGCACGGCCGGACGCGGGGGCGGCGGCGGCCGAGCACCATTGGGCGGCGTCGGAGGCGATTGGAGGAGCATCGGAGCCGATTTGGTCGCACGAGGAGCCGATCGGCACGCTCGATGAGCGCGCGGCGATGGCTCGTGTGGATCGCGCAGGAGTGGTAGAAGGGAGCCGTCGTCATGAGCACGGCTGCGCTTCAAGGGCTCGCACTCGTCGACGTCGGCCCTGCGGAATCCCTTTCGGTCGAGCTTGCCCCTCGCCTGAATCTGATTGCGGGTGACAACGGCGTGGGCAAGACCTTCGTGCTCGACGTGCTGTGGTGGTGCCTGACGGGCACATGGTCCAATCGAGCAGCGTGGCCATCGCTCGATGCCCGCCAGCGCGAGCCGACGATCCGGGTGACGGATACGAGTGGTGCGACGTCGTCCTCGGTCTTCGATCGCGTCAACGAACTCTGGCCCCGTCCCGCGGGCTGGCCCCTCACCTCGTCACCGGTGCTCTACGTGCGTCTCGACGGCAGGTTCTCGCTCTGGGATCCCCTCCGCAGTCGTGGCGCTGGGGCCCCCCCTTCCCTCGAATTCGCGTCTCCCTGGGATCGCCTCGTCGATGCCGTCGGTGTCGTGCTGTGCAACGGCCTCCTCGACGATTGGCGAGATTGGTACCAGCGAGACGACAAGAGCCTCTTCGAGAAGTTCTTTGGGGTCGTCAGAGCGCTGATGCCATCCGACGAAGAACCGGAGCCGGGTGGTTTCGTCAAGCTGAGCAAGCTTAGCGCCGCGCGGGTACCCCAGCTTCGCCTTCGCCACGGGATCGTCCCCGTCGAGCATCTCTCCGCCGGCATGAAGCGAATCCTCGGCGTTGCCTACCTGCTCATCTGGGCATGGGACGAGCATGTCCAGGCCGCGCGCTTGGAGGGCACCCCGCCCGCGAGTCAGATCGTGTTGCTCATCGACGAGGTCGAGGCGCACCTCCACCCCAAGTGGCAGCGCATGCTCTTGCCCGCGCTGCTCGAAGCCGCAGCAGGTCTCTCGCAGGAACGCCTCTCGGTCCAGCTCGTCGCGACCACCCACAGCCCCCTGGTGGTTGCCTCCCTCGAGCCGCACTTCGATCACGACGCCGACCAGCTGCTGCATCTCGGCTACGAGGGCAACGAGATCCGGCTCAAGGAGATCCCGTGGGCGAATCATGGCGATGCGAGCGCATGGCTGGAATCCCCCGTGTTCGAGCTCGGGTACGCGACGTCTCCCGAGCTCGAGCGCGTGCTCGAGGCCGCCGAGGCGTTCCTGGCGGCCGAGGAGGGCCTGCCCTCCGATCTCGACACCCGTGAGAAGATCGACCGCCAGTTGCGGCGCTTGCTCCCATCGATGGACCCATTCTGGCTACAGTGGGGTGCTCCCGTCGACGAGGCCTCGCAATGATCCGCGTCGATCGTCACCCTGCACCGAAGAACTTCGAGCGAGATGTGCAAGAGCCCGGCCTCCGGTGGCTCGAGAATCCCAACAACCGCACCAAGCCTCGACCCCGCGACTACTGGAAGCACTGCCGCGATGACCTCGAGCGTCAGTTCGAGTCACGCTGTGGCTACGCCGCCACCTGGATCTCGAGCGGCTACACCGATCACTTCGTGAGCTGGAGCCGCTGCAAGAGCTGCAACGAGCACCATCGTGCCTACGAGTGGGAGAACCTCCGTTGGATGGCTCCCGAGCTCAACAGTCTCAAGAGTGATCACGAAATCCTCGATCCATTCGAGGTTCAGGACAGCTGGTTCGACATCCATCTGCCGTCGCTTCGCCTCCGCATGACCGACGCAATTCCGGTCGAGCATCGAGGGACGGCCGAGCGCACGCTGCAAGTGCTCAAGCTGGAATCAGGTCCGTTGGTGCGGAAGTGGAGGCAAGCGGAGCTCCGGCTCTTTGCCAACGGAACATCGCTGTCCGAGATCATGCACCGCACGCCGCTGCTCGGCCGCGCTCTCGAGCAGCTCTTCGCCGCCAGCCCCGAAGATCTCGAGCCCGAGCAGCTCCGCTTCCGCACCGATCTCGAAGCCCGCCGCCGCCACGCCGCAACTCAGCACCAAGCCCCTCCGCGGCGGCCGTGATCCCTGCCGCCGTCTCTCAAGTCCCGAGCGCCGCCACCTCGGGCGCTGCCGTCAGGGCCGGCTGCTTGCTCACGAACCCCCAGCTGCGCTTGAGCGCGGCCTTCTGCGTGGCCTGCAGGTACTTGCTCACCACGCGCCGTGAGATGCCCTTGCGTTGGCTGTCGACTGCGAGCCCGAAGCAGGCCTCGGGCATCGACAGCCCCGCGCGCAGCGACTTGAGGTCGATGCCACAGCCACCCCCGCAGCAGGCGCTCTCGTACACGTAGGCGCCGTTGGCCACCCACACGCCCAGACCCAGCGCGATCGCAGCCAGCTCGGCGTCGCCCTCGAAGTCGGTCGGCTCGACCCGGTGCCCGCCCGCCCGATGCACCGCGATGCGGCCCAGCTCGCGCGCCACGGAGGCCAGCACCAGCTCGGTCACGCGGAAGATCGCCGGCACCGTCACCATCAGCAGCTCGTCGCGCTTGACGAAGGTGTGCATCATCTGCCCGACTGGGTCGCCGAGCGGCGTGTAGCCGTGCTTGCTGGGGGGATCGTCGGGATCGAGCTCGAGCAGGGTCAGCTCCACGTCGGCTTGTCCCACACCCGCCTGCACCCCACACAAGAGCTCGAACAGATCGTCGAGATCGCGGGGCTTGTCGAGCGCGGTCTTGGTGACGAGCCGAGGCTCTCGCGCAGGGGCACCCAGTCGCGCCACATGTTGGCGCAGGCCATCCGCGACCCATGCGCGGGTGCCTTCGGCGGGCAGGAACTCGACGCTCGGAGCGGAGGAGAAGCCCAACATCGCAGGCAGCATATCGACCGACCGCTGGCCTCGCCATCCTCGGCGACGTCGACGGTGGCGCCTTTCATCTCGAGCGGCTTTCATCTCGAGCGGCGGTACCTTCGCGGCGATACGGTCGTGGAGGGCGGGCCCCGCTCGCACGTCGGCGTCGCGGCGCTCGGGAACCACGGGAGCCCGCGCCCGTACGAATATTCACGGGCCCATTGGCATGGAACGTCGGGTAGGTCACACTAGGACGGCACGGTCCCGTATCGTTGGAACGGTAGGTAGCGACATCCCACACCCTGCGCACAGCGTTTCTCGCTCGAGCTCGAGCCCCCCCGAGGGCTCGCTCGGAAGCGCGATCGCTCGCGAGGACTCGCCGCTGCGCAGGGGCCGCTTTGCCCGTGCCAGGCGTGGCTGGCTGTTCGGGGTGCTCGCCGCGTTCATGGTGATGGGCGGCGCCATGCTGCTGCCCGGAGCCGCCCATGCGCGAGGCCGCCGCGTGGTCCCCAACCTCGAGGAGTCGCGTGCGGTCCCAACGGGTCCCAGGGAGAGCCTCACCGTCATCGGGGTCACCGTGCACATGCCCACCGAAGGCGGGGTGCCGCTGACCACTCGACGACAGCTCACGCAGTGGGTCGAGCGCGCCAACGATGCCCTGCGCCCGCATGGTCTCGCGGTCGAGCTGCGGCAGGTGGTGAGCATGGTGGGCTACACCGAGGTCACCAGCCGCCGCGATCGTCGTCGCCTCGCCACGATGGCCCAGTACGACGGCAGCATCCACGTGTTCGTGGCCCAGAGCCTCGATACCGAGACGGTGGGCACGCGCGTGGGGGTGCGACGCCGCGTGCGAGGCCTGCACTGGCGCTACGTGGGCCTGAACCGGCAGCTCCGACAGCGCGAGTTCGTGATGGTCACCCTCGGCGCGCCCAAGACCACGTTCGCCCACGAAGTGGGGCACCTCTTGGGGCTGCGGC
Source organism: Paraliomyxa miuraensis (assembly GCF_026337845.1). GTDB lineage: Bacteria > Myxococcota_A > Polyangia > Nannocystales > Nannocystaceae > Paraliomyxa > Paraliomyxa miuraensis. Next base: position 165,471 of record NZ_JAOVZF010000146.1, read on the forward strand.
ACAGCACCGCCGAAGACAACATCATGTGCAGCTGTCGGCAGGGGGACACCGAGTTCACGATCGAGCAGGGACTGCTCATGCGACAGGGCGCGCGGCGCTTCCTGTCGCGGCAGCAGCAGGCACGACAGCGCGAGGCCGACCACCGCGCGCGCAGCCTCGACCAGGCGCGCCGCCGACGGTAGCCTCATCGGGGTATGCCCGACTCGACTCGGCCCCTCGGCCGTCGCTGGCTCGCGGGGTTGATCCTCGCCGCGGGCTCGTGCACGGCCGGTCGCGGCGGTTTCGAGGAGATTCCCCGCACGACGCCCGCGGGCTCGCAGTCGCGTTCCGCCTCGCCCGCGGCGGAGGTCGCGAGCGTGTCGAGCCCGGCGCCGGCGCCCGCGAGCGTACCGAGCCCGGCGCCCACGAACGCCGAGCTCCCTCGCGATCCGGAGCCGTCGTCCATCGCCTCGTCCGGGCCGGCCGTATCGCTCTCCAAGCGGCAGCACATGCACATCGAGGCCTGGTTCCAGAAGCTGGGCGAGCCCCGCCCCGACGAGAGCTTCGGGGGCCTGCTCGTGCGCGCCGCCAAGCTCAAGCTCGGCACCCCCTATCCCAAGGCCAAGACGTCGACGCGCAAGGGTCCCGAGGCGCTGTCCGTCGATGTCGACGCGCTCGACTGCGTGACCCTCATCGAGACCGCCACCGCGATCGCCCGCTGCAGCTGGCAGCAGCGACCCGATGTGCCCTGCTTCCTCGAAGAGCTACGCCAGACCCGCTATCGCGACGGCCACATCGACGGCTATGCCTCGCGGCTGCACTACTTCGAGGACTGGATGGCCGACAACGAGCGACGCGACCGCCTGCGCTCGCTCGCGGACGAGCTCGGGGCCGACACCACGACCCGCCCGTTCGACTACATGACCAAGCATCGCCGGCTCTACCCGCCGCTGCGGGAGCCGGAGAACCGCGAAGCCATACGGACGGTGGAGCTGCGGCTCTCCGAGATGCCGCAGCGGGTCGTGCCGCGGGAGCGGGTCGCCGAGATCCAGCACCTGCTCCAAGACGGAGACATCCTCGGCTTCATCAAGGGCACCCCGGGGCTGGGCGTGACCCACACGGGTCTGGTGAGCCTCGACGACGAAGGACGCCCGCACGTGCTGCATGCCACCGACCTCAACGAGCGGGTCTCGCTGTCGCGGTGCGATCTGGCCACGTGCATGGCCAAGCGCAGCGATCGCAAGGGGGTGATCGTGATGCGTCCGCTGCCGCCGCCCACCGCCGCGCAAGCATCCCACGGCGACGCGATCACTCGAGCAGCGCCAGCAGCTCCTCGCGAGTGATCGCGCTGGCCCCACCGCCTCCACCCACCGCCGACTCGGCGACCGCTCGCTTGTGCTCCTGCAGCGCGAGGATCCGCTCCTCCACCGTGTCGCGGGCCACCAGGCGGTGAACCAGCACGGGCTTGTCCTGCCCGATGCGATGGGCCCGGTCGGCGGCCTGATCCTCCACGGCCGGGTTCCACCACGGGTCGAGCAGGAACACGTGGTCGGCCGCGGTGAGGTTCAGGCCCGTGCCGCCCGCCCGCAGCGAGATCAGCATCACCGGGGGACCCGCCTCGTCCTGGAAGCGCTCGACCACGGCACCGCGATCGCGGGTGCTGCCGTCGAGCCGCACGTATGGCAGGCCCGCGTCCTCGAGCACGGGCTCGCACAGATCGAGCAGGCTGGTCCACTGCGAGAACACCAGCGCCTTGTGCTCCTCGGCCACGCACTCCTCGAGGGTCTCGCGCAGCAGCGCCAGCTTGGACGAGGTGCTCTCCTCCACCGTCGCGTCCGTCGGGGCGCGGTGGCCCGGCACGAGCGCGGGGTGGCAGGCGGCCTGACGCAGGCGCAGGAGCGCCTCGAGCACGGCCAGCATGTTGTCGCCGGCACCCAGGCGCCTGGCCACGTCGTCCTGGGTGGCCGCCCGCACGGCGTCGTAGAGCTCGCGCTCGGGCTTGGAGAGCTCGCAGTGGAGCACCACGTCGGTGCGCGGCGGCAGCTCGCGCGCGACCGCTTGCTTGCGGCGACGCAGCAGGAACGGGCGAATGCGCTGGCGCAGCAGCGCCGCCCGCGAGGCGGCCGCGGCGTCGTCACCGGCGGCGATCGGCTTGACGTAGCGCTCGTGGAATTCGCTGCGACCACCCAGGAGCCCCGGGTTGGCGAACTGCATCTGGCTCCACAGATCCTCGAGGCGGTTCTCCACCGGGGTGCCGGTCATCGCCACGCGAAAGCGTCCGGGCATGCGGAAGGCCGCGCGCGCCACCTGGCTGTCGGGGTTCTTGATCGCCTGCGCCTCGTCGAGCACCACCGTGTGCCACTCCACCTCCGCGAGCGCGTCGAGATCGAGCCGCAAGAGGGCATAGGTGGTGAGCGTGAGCTCGGCCTTCGGATCGAGCGCCCGGCCCGGCCCGTGATACGTGCACACGCGCAGGCTCGGTCGAAAGCGGCGCGCCTCGGCGGCCCAGTTGGGAAGCACGCTGGTGGGGGCCACCACCAGCGTTCGACCTTCCACCGCACACAGGGCCTGTAGCGTCTTGCCCAGGCCCATGTCGTCGGCCAGGATTCCGCCCAGGCCCGCGCGCCGCAAGAAGCTCAGCCAGCGCACGCCATCGGCTTGATAGTCGCGCAGGGTGGCCCGAAGGTCGTCGGGCAGCGTCGCGGGGGGCAGGCCCTTGCCGTCGAGGCCCTCGACCAGGGCACGCAGCTGTTCGAACGCGGGGGGAGGGGGCTGCTCGAGCGCCTCGCACAGCGCGGCCACGTCGGGCAACGCCCATGGCGGCAGCTCGTCGTCGCGTTGCTCCTTGGCGCGGAGGATCGCCAGCACGCGCGGTCCGTGCTCGGACAGCCACGCCACGGGCACCCGGCCGAAGCCGCCGTCGAGCAGCGGGACCAGCTCGGCGCCCTCGTCCCAGGCCCGCAGCACCGCGGTCGCGTCGGCCCGCGCCGTGCCGCGGCCCTCGCCTCGTGGCCGACCGCCCTCGTCGGCGGCCTGGAACCACACGTCGAGCGATCCCTCGTCCATCCGTACCCGCGGCTGCAGCACCCCCACCTCGAAGAAGGCGCGATGAGCTCCTCCTTCCCAGCCGAACCCGGCACCCGTTGGTGCCTGATCCTCGAGCCGCTCGGCCCGCGAGCGCCACGTGACCGCCTCGCTCGCCGACAGCCGCCGCCGCACCCCCGGCTCGAGCTCGAGAGCTCGAAGCTGCCGCAGTACCTCCTTCTCCAGGCCGAAGTTGCGGATCGGCGCCGCCTCGCCCTCGCCCTGCGACAGCAGCGTGAGCCGATCGCCATCGACCCGTGCCACGGGCGGATCGCCATAGACCACCGTGGCCAGCACCTCGAGCTCGTCGCCCATCCGCGCCGTGGCCAGGTGCAGCCGCGGTCGCAGGGTGCGGGCCTGCGGGAGGCGATCGGTCTCCACGATCACGGGCAGCCGCCGTCGCCAGCGCGGCAACAGGTCGCCCGCCAGGGTGCCGCGCTCGTCGGACTCGAACACCCAGCCCTTGCGCAGGCGACGGAAGTGCGGCTCGGACAGCCCATGCCCCGAGAGCGGCGCCAGCTTGCCCGACCGCAGCAGCGCTCCGTTCTTGAAGGTCTTCTCGATCGCCGGATCCTGCTCGAGCTGGACCTGGAGCTCGTTGCCCACGTCCCAGATGCGCACGCAAAGGCCTGCGCTCTTGGGGCCGATCGTCACCGGATCACCGTCGAGGGTGAGCTGCTCCACCTTGGAGAGCGCATGCAGCACGTCGGGCACTTGGTCGGCCGCGATGAGTCCCCCGCCCACCGTGCCAAAGCGCTTCTCGAACGCGAGGTCGGCCTCGGTGGTGACCAGCGGGCACGGCAGTCCCTGGGCGGCTTGCTTGAGCGAGCCGCGGATCGGTCGATCGGGCTCGCCCTCGCGCGCGATCACGCGGCGCAGGGCGAGGCTGCGCTCGTGGGAGAACAGGCGGTAGGCCACCATCGCGGGCGTCACCGCCATCGGTGCCGCCGCTCGGGCCGAGGCCGTGGGCGCCTGCTCGCCGTGCTCGCGCAGCTGCTTGATCGCGATGGCTCCGGCCGCCACGTGCATGCACGCGTCCTCGCGACCGTTGCACTCGCAATCCCACTCGTGCTCGTCGGGATAGAGGCTCACCAGCGGTGAGACCACGCCGCTGCCCATGGTGACCCGCAGCTCCACCTCGTCGCCGCGATCGTCCACGCCCACCACGGCGCCGCTTCGCGCCAGCTCCACGCCTCGCGACCAGGTGCGGGGGGAGCAGGCCTGTCGGATTGCGCGAAGGAACTCGTCCACGAGGCGCACGGTAGCAAGGGGTGGACGGCGTCGCGGTTGGCCGGTCCACATGCCCGGCGGATTGGGAGAAATGTGCCGAATTCAGAGTGGCCACCCGCGTTCGATCCCACATGCTGAGCGCGAAACCCCATCATGCGAACGAAGGCTTGGATCTGGGCCATCGGTGCCCTCGCCGCACAAGCGGCGGTGGTTCGATCCGCCAAGGCGGACCAGGGAGATGCGGTGATCGTCGGCGTCGTCAAGGACGCCGACACCGACGATCCCATCGTCGAGGCCTCGGTCTCGGTGACCGGCGACAACTTGATCGGTGAGCAGGCCGTGGTCACCGACGACAGCGGCATCTTCCGGCTGCCGAACCTCCCACCCGGCGAGTACACGATCGAGGTCGCCCGCGACGGCTACGAGCTGGTGTCCCGCACCGGGGTGGTGCTGCAGGCCAATGCCACCGTCCGCATCGACACCCGGCTGCGAAGGGTGGACACCGAGACCACGCGGACCCTCGTGGTGCCCGCGCCCACCATCGACGTGGGCAGCGCCGCCACCGGGATGAACATCTCGAGCGAGTTCTCCAAGCGCGTGCCGGTGGCCACTCCGGGCGCCAAGGGCGGTGCCACCCGTAGCTTCGAGGCGGTGGCCGAGGCCACCCCGGGCGCGCGCAACGACCTCTACGGCACGTCGATCGCGGGCACCACCTCGCCCGAGAACAATTACGTCATCGACGGAATCTCGGTCAACAACCCGGCTTACGGCATCAACGGCAGCTCGCTGTCGGTGGAGTTCCTGCAGGAGGTCAACGTCGAGAGCGGCGGCTACATGCCGGAGTTCGGGCGCTCCACGGGCGGCATCGTCAACGCGGTCACCCAGAGCGGCGGCAACGAGCTCCACGGCAGCGTGTGGGGCTTCTACACGCCGGGCCGGCTGGAGGGGCAGCGCAAGGTCGTCCAGCGCGAGGGCTCGGCGATCGTGGGCGAGCCCACGCTCGGCTGGATCGGCGACGCCGGCTTCGACATCGGCGGGCCGATCATCGAGGACCGGCTGTGGTTCTACGGCGGCTTCCAGGCCGCTCGCGCGGTCACCAACATCGACACCTCGTGGCACCGCCTGGTGGTCGATCCCGACACGGCCGAGGTGGAGGTGGACGAGGCCACCGGCTACTCGGTCACCGAGCGGATCCCCGGCACCACCCTGCGTCGCAAGGCCCAGGCCACCACGTTCCAGGTGCTGGGCAAGCTGACGTTCCGCGCCAACGACAACCACACCTTCGACCTGCTCGGGATCTACAGCCCCGTGCTCGCGGGCGGCAACGGCACCTACGGCGTCGACGCCCGCAGCGGGCAGCCCGAGGTCGGCAACACTCCGCTGGGCCACTACGAGGCGCTCGGCAACACCTACCGCGACGACTCGGCCGACGTGAACTTCAAGTGGTCGGCGACCACCGATGACAAGAAGTGGACGTTCGACACGATGATCGGGTGGCACCACCAGATCTCGTCGCAACGGGCCGTCGACGGCTCGAAGGTCGGCGACACGACCGGCCTGGCCGCGATCCCCGGGGTGGTCTACCGCCGCAACGACCCGGGGCCGCACTCGATCCTCGACTTCGAAGACATGCCCGGCGGCGCTCCGGCCGACGCCTGTGATCCAGTGGAGATCCCCGATACCGCCGACCCGGCGGCCACGATCCGCACCGAGACCTGTCCGGTGCAGACCTATGTCATCAACGGTCCCGGGTTCCTGTTCGAGCGCCAGCTCGAGCGCGTGCAGGGGCGTCACATGATCACCCGCTGGGCCCAGGGCGCCGGCCACCACGTGATCAAGGGCGGCGTCGACATCGAGTACAACCAGTACCAGAACCTGCGCGGCTACAGCGGCGGCGTCCTCTACCGCGAGTCGCCCAGCGGCACCACGTTCTCGGACTACCGCATGCAGGGCTTCCTCGTCGGGCCCGACGACGCGGTCGTCGTGAACTCCCTGTTCTGGGGCACCTCCTCGGTCACCGCGGGCGCGTTCTTGCAGGACAGCTGGAACGTCATGGACAAGGTCACGCTCAACGCGGGCCTGCGCTACGACGCCCAGTTCTTGTTCGCCGCCGACAAGACCCTGGCGCTGGCCCTGCCCAACCAGATCTCGCCGCGCGTGGGTCTCATCTGGGATCCCACCTACGAGGGCAAGTCCAAGCTGTTCGCCAACTACGCGCGGTTCTACCAGAGCGTGCCGCTCGACATCGCCGACCGTGCGGCCTCGGGCGATCCCGGCCTGGCCTCGAACCACCCCGCCGACGTGTGCGACCCCTCCGACCCCGTCCAGGCCACGGGGATCTGCCAGACCGACGAGGGGCGCGTGCCGACCGGCGGTCGCACCGACAACGACCAGGTCTGGAGTGCGATCGGGGCCGGCCGCACTCCGGTCGACCCCGACATCAAGCCGCAGTCGAGCGACGAGCTGGTGTTCGGTGGTGAGTACGAGATCTTCGCCAACGCCCGCCTGGGGGTGAGCTACTCCCGCCGCTGGCTCAACTACGTCATCGAGGACATGAGCCGCGACGAGGCCAACACCTACTTCGTGGGCAACCCGGGCTACGGCATCGCCACCGACTTTCCCAAGGCGCAGCGCAACTACGACGCGGTGATCATCTACCTGCACAAGCGCTTCGCCGACCACTGGCTCATGGACGCCAGCTACACGGTGTCGTGGCTGCGCGGCAACATCGCGGGTCTGTTCCGACCCGAGACGGGCCAGCTCGACCCCAACATCAATTCCGACTTCGACCTGATCTCGCTGCTCGAGAACCGCTACGGCCCGCTGTCCGGCGACCACCGGCACGACATCAAGCTGTTCGGCGCGGGGGAGATCCCGCTTCCGGGCAACAACATGGTGCTGGCCGGCGGGGCCATTCGGGCGCGCTCGGGCGGCCCCACCAATGTGATGGGCTCGCACTACCGCTACGGGCTCCACGAGTCGTTCATCCTGCCGCGCGGGTCGGGCGAGCGGCTGCCGTGGACCTTCAGCGTCGACAGCAACCTGGGCTTTCGCCACGAGTTCAGCCGAGATCTCGCGCTGACTGTCTCGATGGACGTGTTCAACGTGCTCAACCTGCAGCAGACGGTCGCGGTCGACCAGGACTACACGTTCAGCGACGTCAACCCCATCCCCGGCGGCACCATGGACGACCTGCCCGGCCTCACCGACATCAACGGGGCCCCGGTCGTCGAGAACCCCAACTTCGGCAAGCCGATCGCCTACCAGCGCCCGCGGACCTTCCGCTTCGGGCTTCGCTTCGAGTTCTAGCCCATGGGAGAGCCGATCATGATCTCCACGCTCGACCGCTGCTTCCGTTGGGTCTCGGCGCTGGTCTGCCCGGCGGCGCTGCTCGGCGTGCTCGGCGGGTCCGGCTGTCAGCAGCCCGATCTCAACTGCACCGTCTACCACGGCACCTACGCCGCCAAGTACGAGCTCGAGAGCGGCGATCCGACCTCCGTGTGTGGTTCGCTGCCGGGCGACGTGCTCGGGCTCAATGCCTACTACGCCGACGCGGGTGGACGCCCCGACCTCGAGCAGGGCTCGATCGCCATCCGGCCCCGGTACGTCAACGCGCTGATCTTCCACGCACTCGAGCAGGGCGTGACGGATCTGTCGATGGACGAGGATGCTCAGTCGGTGGGTGACTTCAGCGCGGGCAGGCCGGGGGCCGACGATTTCTGCGAGGCGCCGACCCTCTCGGAGGCCACGATCACCATCCCCGAGGTTCCCGAGGTCCCCGACGACCCCGAGACTCCGGACGAGGACGAGAGCGCCCCGCTCCAGCCCGCCACGACGATCTCCTACGACTGGAGCAACGTCCGCGTCCTGGTCAACGCCGACGCCCAGGGCACGCAATTCTCGGCCGATCTGCACTTCGAGCAAGACGGCTGCGCCGCCCGGTACCACGTGATCGCGATGTATCCCGCGGTGGGCTGCACGAGCGACGAAGACTGCGCCAACGCTGGGAGCATCAACCCCGGCTTCTCCACCGAGTGCTCACCGGGCCTGGGCCTGTGCGTGCTGACCGACGAGCCGCCTTCCTACGAGTGAGCCGGAACGTTTCGTGAGGGGATCATGATCGTGCACCACCGTACCTCGTCCTTCTTCGCTCGCGCGCTGACGCTCGGGCTCACCGCTGGTCTCGTGCTGCTGCCCACCTCCGGTAGGGCCGCTCCCAACGCGGGTGCCACCGACGAGGCGGCCGCGGCCACGCCCGAAGGTGAGCCGCCCGCTCCCGCGGCTGCGACCGCGTCCACCGAAGCGTCGCCGCAACCGGAGGTACAGCCGCAGCCCGAGCCGCAGCCCAAGCCGGTGGTGAGCCCGCCCAGGCCTGCTCCAGAAGATCTCTCCGACGGGTCGCTGCCCGATCCCACCAAGGCTCGCCGTCTGCGAGTGGGGGGCGTCTACACGCTGCTCGCGGGCAGCGTGGTCGCCCTCGCTGGCGTGGGGCTCGGCATTGGCTTCACGATCAAGGGCAAGCGGCTCGACGACGACCGGCGTGCGATCGAGGACGCGCTGTTCCTCGATGACTGTGCCATGAGCGATACGTCGGCGTGCCGCGCCTACCGAGCCGACTTCGCCGACGCGCAGAGCAAGATCGACGCTGCCAACACCAGCGCGCGCGTGGGTGGCATCCTCGTGCTCGCAGGCGCCGTCGTGATCATCGCGGGCGGGGTGGCCCACCGCGAGGGCGTGCGGATGGAGGAGCGCCTGCGTGAGGCTCGCATCCGCGTGGCCCCGTCGCTCGGCGGCGCGGTGATCAGCGGGCGATTCTAGCTCCCGGGCCTCACGCCCTCCGGCGATCGACGAACCCGGGGGGCAGCGGGAGCTGCTCGCGACGGCGATCGCAGCGGGTCTTCTCCATGGGCATGGGAGCCCGTCCCACGGAGAGACGGCGCAGCGAGATCCTGGCCACGCCCACGGAGTGGCGTCCGCGAGGCGGAAGGGCGGGCTGCGGCGGGGCTCGGCGGACGGTCTCGTCCTCCCTGGGCTTGGTGAAGCGGCGGACCGGCATGCCCCCACCGTAGCAACGGTGCCGACTGGCTCGAAGAAACTGGCCCGCTCGGGATGAGGTGACCAGGCGGACGTGTGAGGCCCAGTCGAGCCGGGCAGATCACCTCACTTCCACTCTCGAACTTTCGTGCGTCTCTCCCCTGAACGTTCGAAGAGCATCGGCGGTCGCAGCCGGAGTCTCGGACCTCGGCAATCGCTTGCGCAGTGACGGGTCGGCTCGGCCGTCGTCGCTCGGGACCGCAACCGCGAATACGATCCGGACATCGTTGCAGGTCGCCAATTCGATCGATTCGATCGGGCCGACCGAGTCGTCTCCGACCGTCTGGCCGGGCGGCCGAATTGCGAATTCGCGCATTCGGCACAGTCTCCACCCAGGTCCCTGGGCCCTCGATTGGCCCGCTAGGGCACCACCCTCGGAGGGCATTCCCCCTACTTTTGGCGTTGACGGGGTTTTGCTCCGGCTGCTATCGATTTTGCACCCGTCCTTCCCCCCGGAATTCCCGGGTAGGGCCCTCGAGATCTCGCCACTGAGGGTCCCAACGAGGCGGACACGGCGAATCGTTCACCCCTCTGGCCCCGGCCAGAGCACTCACTGCCGACTTCCGCGTCCCGCACGTTGCGTGGCGATGGGGTCTTGCGGGCTGTTGCCCTTCACTCCGACTCCCGCGGTCCACGACCGTGGGAACGCTGAGACTCGTCTATGCGAACGAAGGCTTGGATCTGGGCCATGGGTGCCCTCGCCGCACAAGCGGCGGTGGTTCAAACCGCCAAGGCGGACCAGGGAGATGCCGTCATCATCGGTGTCGTCAAGGACGCTGCGTCAGGAGACCCGATCGCCGAGGCGTCGGTTTCGGTGACCAGCGAAAACCTGCAGGGCGAGCAAGCGGTGGTGACCGACAGCAGCGGCATCTTCCGCCTGCCCAACCTCCCGCCCGGCGAGTACACCATCGAGATCGTCCGCGACGGCTACGAGGTGGTCTCGCGTGCGGGCGTGCTGCTGCAGGCCAACGCCACCGTTCGCATCGACACCCGCCTGCGGCCGGTCGACACGGCGACCACCCGAACCCTCGTGGTGCCCTCGCCCACCGTCGACGTGGGCAGCACCTCCACGGGGATGAACATCTCCACCGAGTTCTCCCGCCGGGTGCCGGTGGCGCAGCCCGCTGGCAAGGGCGGCGCCAACCGCAGCTTCGAGGCGGTGGCGGAGGCGACCCCGGGCGCGCGCAACGACCTCTACGGCACCTCGGTGGCCGGTACCACGTCGCCCGAGAACAACTTCGTGGTCGACGGGATCTCGGTCAACGACCCCGCGTTCGGCATCAACGGCACCGCGCTCTCGGTCGAGTTCCTCACCCAGGTCGACGTCGAGAGCGGCGGCTTCATGCCGGAGTACGGCCGGGCGACCGGCGGCATCCTGAACGCCGTGACCAAGAGCGGCGGCAACGAGCTGCACGGAAGCGTGTGGGGCTTCTACACGCCGGGTCAGCTCGAGGGGCGCCGCAAGATCGTCGAGCGGGAAGGCTCGGCCGTGATCGCCGAGCCCTCCCTGGGCTGGATCGGCGACGCGGGCTTCGACATCGGCGGGCCGATCATCAAGGACAGGCTGTGGTTCTACGGCGGGTTCCAGGCCGCGCGCAGCGTCTACAACCTCGACACCTCGTGGTACCGCACGCTGGTCGATCCCGACACGGCCGAGGTGCTCACCGACGACGTGACCGGGTTCGCCCTCACCGAGCGCATCCCCGGTACGTTCGTGCATCGCAAGGCGCAGTCGACCTCGATTCAGGTGGTCGGCAAGCTGACGTTCCGGGCCAACAAGAACCACAGCTTCGACCTGCTCGGCATCTACATCCCGACCCTCTCGGGCGGCAACGGGACCTACGGTCTCGACGCGCGCACCGGGCTGCCCGAGGTGGCCACGGGCCTGGGCCACTACGAGTCGCTGGCTCACAGCTACCGCGACGATGCGGGCGACCTCAACTTCAAGTGGTCGGCCACCACCAACGACAAGAAGTGGATCTTCGACACCATGGTCGGCTGGCACCACCAGCGCGCCTCTCGGATGCCCTCCGATGGCTCGCGCCTGGGTGACACCACCGGCCTGGCGGCGATCCCCGGCGTGATCTACCGCCGCAACAACCCGGGCCCGCACTCGATCCTCGACTTCGAGGATCTGCCGAGCGGAGCGCCCGATGATGCGTGCGCGCCGGTGACGGTCCCCGATCCCACCGATCCCACGCTCGAGATCGTGACCGAGACCTGCCCGGTCACCGGCTACTCCATCAACGGCCCCGGCTTCCTCTACGACCGCCAGCTCGAGCGCGTCCAGGGCCGCCACATGATCACCCACTGGGCGCAGGGGGCGGGTCACCACCTCATCAAGGGTGGCATCGACGTCGACTACATGCAGTACACCAACCTCCGCGGCTACAGCGGCGGCGTGCTGTACCGCGAGTCGACCAGCGGCACCACCTTCTCGGACTACCGCCAGCAGGGCTTCCTCATCGGACCCGACGACGCGGTGGTGCTGCGGAGCTTGCAGTGGACCACCTTCTCGGTGACCTCGGGCGCGTTCTTGCAGGACAGCTGGAACATCATGGACAAGGTCACGCTCAACGCGGGCCTTCGCTACGACTCCCAGTTCCTGTTCGGCAACGACAAGAACCTCGCCCTGGCCCTGCCCAACCAGCTCTCGCCGCGCGTCGGCCTCATCTGGGATCCCACCTACGAGGGCCGTGCCAAGATCTTCGGCAACTACGCCCGCTTCTATCAGAGCGTGCCGCTCGACATCGCCGACCGCTCGGGCTCGGGTGACCCGGGTCTGGCCTCGATCCACCCCGCCTCGGCGTGTGATCCGAGCGACCCGGACCAGGCCACCGGCGCCTGCCGCGAGGACGCCGCGCGTCTGCCCATCGGTGGCCCCGCCGACAACGATCAGCTGTGGATCGCGTTCGGTGCCGGCAAGACCCCGGTCGATCCCAACCTCAAGCCGCAGTCGAGCGATGAGCTGGTGTTCGGCGGCGAGTACGAGATCTTCCAGAACGGTCGCCTGGGCATGAGCTACACCCGTCGGTGGCTCAACCGAGTCATCGAGGACATGAGCCGCGACGAGGCCTACACCTACTTCGTGGGCAACCCGGGGTACGGCATCGCGACCGACTTCCCCAAGGCCCAGCGCAAGTACGACGCGATCATCCTCTACCTGCACAAGCGCTTCGCCGACCACTGGCTCTTGGACGCCAGCTACACGGTGTCGTGGCTGCGCGGCAACATCGCGGGTCTGTTCCGGCCCGAGTCGGGGCAGCTCGATCCCAACATCAACTCCGACTTCGACCTGATCTCGCTGCTCGACAACCGCTTCGGGCCGCTGCCGGGCGACCACCGCCACGACATCAAGCTGTTCACCGCGGGCGAGATCCCCATCGGCGACAAGGACTTCATCATGGCCGGCGGCGCGGTGCGAACCCGCTCGGGTGGCCCCACCAACGTGATGGCCTCGCACTACCTCTACGGCTCGCAGGAGTCGTTCATCCTGCCGCGCGGCTCGGGTGAGCGCTTGCCGTGGAACTTCAGCGTGGACACCAACCTGGGCTACCGGCACCAGTTCAACAAGGACCTCGCGCTCACCGTGTCGATGGACGTGTTCAACGTCCTCAACCTGCAGCAGGTGATCGCGGTCGATGAGACCTACACCACCGGTGACGTCAACCCGATCCCCGGCGGCACCATGGACGACCTGGACAACCTGAACGACATCTACGGGGATCCGGTCGTCAAGAACCCCAACTTCGGCAAGCCGATCGCCTACCAGCGCCCGCGGACCTTCCGCTTCGGCCTCCGCTTCGAGTTCTAGCATTGGGAGCAAGCCGACATGACCTTCGACAAGAACCTCGCCCTGGTCTGCCCTGCTCTGCTGCTGGGCGTGCTCGCCACGACCGGCTGCAAGCAGCCGCCCCTCAACTGCACCACTGCTCACGGGTACTTCGCTGCCAAGTACGAGCTGGAGAGCGGTGATGCCAGCAGCCCGTGTGGCTCGTTGCTCGGCGACGAGCTCGGGCTCAACACCTACTTTGCCGACGCGGGCATGCGCCCCGACCTCGACAAGGGCTCGGTGGCCATCCGTCCGCTGTACCTCAACAACTATGTGTTCCGCGCCCTCGACGACGGCGTGGACCTGACGATGGACGACAACACCCAGGCCGTGGGTGACTTCACCGCCGCGCTGCCCGACTCCAATGAGTTCTGCGAGGTCCCGAGCACCAACAGGACCACGCTTGCGATCCCCGAGGTGGCCGCGATCGAGGACGATCCCGAGACGCCCGACGAGGACGAGAGCGTCCCGGCCCAGCCGGCGACCACCATCAGCTACGAGTGGAGCAACGTCAACATCCTGGTCAACGCCGATGCTCAGGGCACCCAGATGTCGGCCGAGCTCGACTTCGAGCAGGATGGCTGCCGGGCCTCGTACCACGTGACTGGGGTGTTCCCCGTGGTCTACTGCGAGACCAACGAGGACTGCGACGACGACCTCAACGGCATCAACCCCAACTTCGCCACCGAGTGCCTGACCGAGCTGGGCATGTGCGTGCTGTCGGAAGAGCCGCCGTCCTACCAATAGGCCGCCACCACCACGAGGATCGCCATGACCATGGATCACCGTAGCTCGTCCCGTTCCTCCACCACATGCATGGCTGGGCGCTTGCTGTCGCTCGGTCTCGCGGGTGGGTTGGCCCTGCTGCCCGTGCCCGGGTGGGCAGCTCCCGAAGCAGGGGCCGAAGCCGAAGATGCCGCGGCCGTCGCCGAGCCTGCACCCGAGGGCGAGGCGCCGGCTCCCGATGCCGCGGCTGAGCCCGCCGAGCCCGAAGCAGAGGCGCAGCCCGAGCCCGAGCCCGAGCCCGAGGCGCAGCCCGAGCCCAAGCCCGAACCCAAGCCCAAGCCGGTCGTCACCAAGCCCGAGCCTGCACCCGATGCGCTCGATGACGGCGAGCCCTTGCCCGATCCCGCCAAGGCGCGTCGTCTGCGGCGCGCTGGTGCGGGGGTGATGATCGCAGGTGGCACCCTGGCCCTGAGCGGTTTGGCCCTGTCCATCGCCTTCACCGCCATCGGCACGCAGAAGGAAGAGGACGCCCGCGGCATCGAGGAAGCGCTTGCCCTCGAGGACTGCGCCATGAGCACCTCGTCGACCTGCGAGACCATCCGTGCCGACCTCACCGCCACCGAGGACGGCATCGACAGCGCCAACCGCAACGGCCAGATCGGCGGCGCGCTGCTGCTGACCGGTGCGATCGCGGTGGTCGTGGGCGGCGTCATCTTCCGCAAGGGCGTGAAGATGCAGGAGCGGCTGAACCAGGCGCACATCCGCGTGGCCCCGTCGCTGGGCGGCGCGGTGATCAGCGGGCGGTTCTAGGCTTCGCGCTCCGCTTCAGGTCAGGGGTACTTCTCGGGTCGACGGGTGCGCCCCGCGAGCACATCGTCGATCATGCGAGCGAGCGCGGCAGTGATGGGGTCATCGGGCTCCATCGCGCGGGCTCGATCGACCTGCTGCTTGGCCTCGGGCATGTCATCGGCGATCATCAGCGCCAGCGCGAGGTTCGAGCGCAGGCTCGCATCGTTGGGGTTGCGCTCGCAGTTGCGGCGGGCGAGGGCGACCGCTTCCTCGCCGCGGCCCAGCGCAAGGCACTGGCCCGAGTACTCCCGTACGACGTCGGAATGCTCGGCGTTGTCGTGGTAGGCCTCGCGGAATGCCTCGTACGCTCCTTGGGCGTCGCGGGCCGATCGTCGAGCCATCCCGAGGTAGAACCAGATCCGCCACGCACCGCGCGTGGTCCCGGTCAGGCCCTCGAGCGCGGCTATGCCCTTGCGGAGGCGACGACGCTCGAGCAGGCCCAGTCGCTTGGGAATCCCATCCCAGGCGAGCAGGGGTTCGATCGATTCCACCGCGCGTAGGAATCGCTGCCCGACGTCTTCGGGAAGCGCCGCGTCCTCGGTGGTACGCCCTCGGTACACTTCCTGGTCGGTCTGACGGTCGCGATAGACCTCGATGTTGCCCTCGCGACGGAGGAACTCGAAGCGCTCGGCGGCCTCCTCGGCGCCGAGGTCGAAGATCCGAGCCTCCGGTCGATACGAGAACGGAACGACCAGCGGCTCCGGGTTCGCGCCCCGCAGCCAGGCCGCTTGCACTCCCGCGTAGTGCCCCAGCTCGATCCACGGGCACGTGTGCTGCCATGGCTCGGTCGGAGAGAGGATGGCGACCTCGCGGTAGGTGCCGCCCTCTTCCCCCCGCAGCCCCAGCGCCTCGAGCTGCCGAAGGAACTCCGTGGCGTCGCGCCCGTGCATGAATCCGATCCGGCACAGGTGTGGCCCGACACACGCGGTTTGATTGGGAGCCAGACGGAACCATCCGTCCACGTCCCCCTCGAGCCGATCTTCGACCGCGGTGCGGCGCGCCACCACGTTCCAGGCTTCGAGCAAGACCGCCATCGTCGTCCCTACTCGAACACGATCTGGAGATCACAGCCGGCGAGCTGCAAGCGAACGTTGTGCTCGTCCTCTCCGACCTTGCTCATCACCGCGCCTCCGGGGCGGATCTCCTTGATGCGTCGGCCAGCCGTCAGCTGGCGGTTGACCTCTTCGATCCCGAAGAAGGCAATCCCGCGACCGGGCTCGATGCGGATTCCCACCGTGTGCTCCGTGTCGTTGGCCATTCCACTCCCCACCGCACCTGGTTGCCCGTCCCCACCGCACCTGGTTGCCCGCTCAGTACCGCGGCACGTCCGAGTCGACGCCCTGTGACCACGCGTCGATCCCCCCGCTCATGTTCCACAGCTTGCGGAACCCCTGCTGCGCAAAGTGCTGGGCCGCCTGGAAGCTGCGCATGCCGTGGTGGCAGTAGAACACCAGCTTGGTGTCCTTGGGCAGCGCCATCAGCTCGTCGATGTTGTCGCCCGTGACCAGCGTGCTGCCCTCGATGTGGGCCGTGTTGCGCTCGGCCGGGGTGCGCACGTCGAGCAGGCGCATGGGCTCGCCCGCGTCCAGCCAGGCCTTGACCTCGGCTGGCGAGGCCTGCTCGACCTTGACCGGTGCGTTGGGGTTGTCGAGCTTGAAGCCGGCCTGCGGCTGCTCGACGTAGTCGATCACCAGCCCCGCGGCACGGCGCGCGCTGGCTGGATCGAACACGAGCTTGATGCCGTTGGTGATCACGGCCACGTCGTGCTCCTGGCTGGGCCCGAGCGAGAGGTCGTGGCGGAAGGCGGCATCGATCGTGACCCGTAGGTCGTCGTCGCGGTCGCCCTCGGCCGAGGCCTGGCGGAACACGGCCGCGGCCGCGTCGGTCACGGTGACCGCGGGCGGCTCGATCTTGGCCACCGTGCTGCCGAGGGCCTTGAGCAGCTCGCCCTCGGCGTCCATCTGGCGCACGATGTCGCAGCCGCCGAGGAACTCCCCGCGCACGTAGAGCTGCGGGATGGTGGGCCAGTCGCTGAACTTCTTGATGCCCTCGCGGATGGCGTGATTGGCCAGCACGTCGATGGTGGTGTACTCGGGCACGTAGCGGTCGAGGATCTCGACCACGGTGGCCGAGAACCCGCACTGCGGCGCGCCGCGGCTGCCCTTCATGAACAACACCACCTGGTCGGACGCAACCAGCTTGGCGAGCTCGTCTTGAGTGGCTTGGTCGTGTCCAGGGATCTCGTTCATCGAGCCGGATGGTACTGCGGCCCGTCCTGCATGCAAGCGAGGAGCGGCCGAAGCTGCTACGTTCGTCGGGTACCCATGCCCACCCCCGTGCTCGTGCTGCTGGTCGTGCTCGCCGTCGCGGGCGGTCTCTACGTCGGATACGCGGCCAGCCGCTCCCGCGAGGCGGTCGAGGGCAAGGCGGCCCCCAAGAGCCTCGGGGCGCGTGCGCGTGACGCGGCGGGGCGCGGCGTGGTGGAGCTGTGGCGGTGGAATCGGGCCCGGAAGAAGAAGGCGCGCGAGCGCGAGCCGCGTTAGGCGCTACTCTCGGCCCCCGTCATGAAGACCAAGCTCCTCGCCGTGCTGCGCGACAACGAGCTCGCGCGCGATGGTCTCGTCTTCCTGCTGCTCGTGGTCGTGGTCCTCGTCCTGCGGAGCGCGGTGTTGCGGGCCATCGGCCGCTCCAAGCTCGATGTGGACGACCAGCTGCGCTGGCGCACCCAGGTCCGCAACATTGCGATCATCGTGCTCGGGCTCGGCGCGGTGGTGGTGTGGGCCAAGGAGCTGCACACCGCCGCGATCTCGGTGGCGGCCGTGGCGGCGGCGCTGGTGCTCGCCACCAAGGAATTCATCATGTGCCTCATGGGCAGCACGCTGCGGGCCAGCGGCGGCGGCTTTCGGGTGGGCGATCGCATCGAGGTGGCGGGCGTTCGCGGTGACGTGCTCGACATCGGACCGCTCACGACCGCGGTGCTCGAGGTGGGTCCCGGGCAGTCGATCCACCAGCGCACGGGTCGCAAGATCACCCTGCCCAACAGCGTGTTCCTGACCCACCCGGTCACCAACGAGACGATGTCCGACGAGTTCGTGCTGCACGTGCTGCGGGTGCCCCTGACCGCCGACGCCGACTGGCGCACGGCCCGGGACAAGCTGGCCTCGATCGCGACCGAGCGATGTGCGCGATACGTCGACGATGCCCGCCGTGCCCTGGCCAAGGCCTCGCCGGGCGGGGTCAAGACCCATCTCATCAGCACCGAGCCGGCCGTGTACCTCGAGGTGCCCGAGCCCAACCGCGTGGAGCTGCTGCTGCGCTTTCCCGCGCCGGCCCGGCAGCGCGGGCGCGTGGCGCAGCAGATCCTCCGGCGCTTCCTCGACGATCCCGCGGTCGACGACGACGAGCCATCCGATGGCCCACCACCCGTGTCCGGCTCCCACGCCTGAGCTCGGTCTGCCATGCTGTCCGCGTGACGCCGACGCCGAACCGACGCACATGTGCGAGCCCTTGGCTCGCGGCCGTGCTCGTCGTCGGAGGCTGCACGTCCGACGGCGTTGCCGCCACCGACGGGGGATCCGAGTCCACGGCGGGCGGCTCGACGAGCGCATCGACGACGACCGCCGAGCCCGAGCCCGAGCCCGAGCTCACGGGCGAGCCGGACGACCACGACCCCTGGCTGTGCCCCACCGAGCAGGCACCCGATCCCCGGTTCGTACTCGGCTGGGACTACAAGGACGGCTGGATCGATCTCGAGCGCGAAGGACCCATCACCATCACCGTGGGAGGGCAGGGGGCCTGGATGGTCCCGCTGGGCGTGCGTGCCGAGGGCTTTTGCGTGCCGGCCGATCCCTACGCCTACGACCTGGTCCCCACGCTCGACGTCCGCATCGAGGCCGAGGGCCACGCAAGTCCCGTCGCCGCCGTGGTCGGCTTTCCGGTGTCGTTCCAGCCGCGCCGCGAAGGAGGCTTCCACTACACCTTCATTCCGATGATCA
Organism: Paraliomyxa miuraensis; assembly: GCF_026337845.1. Classification (GTDB taxonomy): domain Bacteria; phylum Myxococcota_A; class Polyangia; order Nannocystales; family Nannocystaceae; genus Paraliomyxa; species Paraliomyxa miuraensis. The sequence goes on from NZ_JAOVZF010000146.1 coordinate 184,260, forward strand.
TCGCCGACGAGCTCGACCCGTACGAGCTGCACGGCGTGCCCGCGACCATCACCGCCGAGCTGCGGCCGCGCGACGTGATGCCGCTTTCGTGGCAGCTCGACGGCGTGCTGGTGATGTCCGACTGACCACGCACGTCGCCGCATGGTGGCCGCATGGTGTATGCTCCCCAGCGGTGCCCGCCCCGCGAAACGGCGGCCGCTCCTCGACCCACGGCGCGCGGCGCAAGGCCATCCTGGGCAGCGCTCGCCGGTCGCGTTCGGCCGCCAAGGCCTTCCCCTGGGAGGATCTCCCCGCCGACGAGCTGCTGCAGGTGCGGCTGTGCGACCTCAAGCTCCGTCTCGAGGGCACGTGGCTGCACGTGCTCGTCCAGCGCGTGCAGGGCGAGCTGCACGCCCAAGGCCTCGTGCTGCGGCCGCACTTCTGGCTCTCGGACGAGTGGGCGTCTCCCGACGGCATCCCCGGGGTCGCGATCCCCTTCTACCTGGCACACCCGCGGCTGGCCGCGCTCGAGCGCGCCCAGATGTACGAGGTGGAGGGCGGCAACCGGCGCGAGTGCGTTCGCCTGCTGCGTCACGAGGTGGGCCATGCCATGCAGCACGGCTACGCCCTGCACCGCCGGCGCCGCTGGCAGCGGCTGTTCGGTCCGTCCTCGCAGCCCTATCCCGACTACTACCGTCCTCGCCCCGGCAGCCGCCGCTTCGTGCAGCACCTCGAGGGCTGGTATGCCCAGTCGCACCCCGCCGAGGACTTTGCCGAGACCTTCGCCGTGTGGCTGGCTCCGCGCTCGAATTGGCGGCGCCAGTACGAGGGCTGGCCCGCGCTCGAGAAGCTCGAGTACGTCGACGAGCTCATGAACGAGCTGCGCGGCGTTCGTCCCCCCGTGCACAGCCGCGGGCGCCCGTACTCGCTGCCCTCGCTGCGCCAGCGCCTCGGCGAGTACTACGAGGAGAAGCGCGCCCGCTACGGCCGCTCCACGCCGGGCGCCTACGACCAGCAGCTGCAGGTGCTGTTCAGCGCCGACCGCGGCCGCAACACGGCCGCTGCATTCCTCCGCAAGCATCGCTCCGAGCTGCGGGCCCTGGTGGCCCGAGGCACTGGCCAGCATCCCGTCACCGTGGACCAGGTGCTCAAGGAGATGATCGCCCGCTGCCAGGAGCTCCGGCTGCGCGCAGCCGGCAGCGAGCGAACCCTCTTGATGGAGATGGTCGTGCTGCTCACCGCACACACCGTCCATCGCATTCATACCTCGCAGTGGCACGCCGTATGAGTCGCAAGCTCCGCGTTCTGGTGATGATGCACCGCGACCTGATGCCCCCCGAGAGCCTCGAGGGCCTCAGCGACAAGGAGATCGAGCCGTTCAAGACCGAGTACGACGTGGTGGTGGCGCTCGATCACCTCGACCACGAAGTGCACCAGATCGGCCTGCACGACGAGATCAAGCCCCTGCGCCTGGCGCTGCAGGAGATCCGCCCCCACGTGGTCTTCAACCTGCTCGAGGAATTCCACGGCGAGGCCATCTACGACCACCACGTGGTCAGCTACCTGGTGCTCCAGCGTCAGGCCTACACCGGCTGCAACCCCCGCGGGCTGGTGCTGGCCCGCGACAAGGCCCTGTCCAAGAAGATCCTGCACTACCACCGCATTCGCGTGCCCGGGTTCGCGGTGGCACCCCGCGGCACTCGCTTTCGCCGCCCCCCTCGCCTGGGCTTTCCCCTCATCGTCAAGTCGCTGGTCGAGGAGGGCTCGCTCGGCATCGCCGAGGCCTCCGTGGTGCACAGCGACGCCAAGCTCATCGAGCGCGTCGAGTTCGTGCACGACAAGCTCGGCACCGACGCGATCGTCGAGCAATTCATCGATGGTCGCGAGCTCTACTCGACGATCATGGGCAACCACCAGCTGCGGGTGTTTCCCCCGTGGGAGCTCATCATCAAGAATCGCCGCCCGGATGCCCCGCTCATCGCCACCGAGCGCACCAAGTGGGATCTCGACTACCAGGAGCGGCGCGGGGTCACCCTCGATCCCGCCCGGGTCGACGACGCCCTGCGCCAGCACATCGAGCGCACCACCAAGCGGATCTACCGGGCGCTCGGCATGTCGGGCTACGGGCGCATCGACTTTCGGCTCGACCCCCAGGGCGAGCTCTACTTCCTCGAGGCCAACCCCAACCCCGACGTGTCGCTGGGCAGCGAGCTGCACTGCGCCACCGAGGACGGCGGCATGACCCACGAGCAGGTGATCCAGAAGATCCTGGCGCTGGGCCTGCGTCAGGGCCGTCCGCCGCGGCGCGGCTGACTGGCGACCGCGCTCGGCCACGCAGCTTGCTGTCGAGCTTGGCCATCGAGCTGGGCCTCGATCTCGGCCATTTGGTGCCGGTGTCACGCGACGCCCTCGTGGGTGCGCGCTACCCTGCCGCTGACATGCCCCCCGCGTATGCACTGTTGGCCGAACCCACCGGAGTGCTCGAGCACCTCGACGTCAAGCTGTTCGAGGTCGGGGGCACGTCCGTCACCCTCGCCACTGCCCTCAGCGCCCTGCTGGTCATCACGTTCACCGCATGGCTGGCCAAGGTCATGCGACGCCTGGTGCGCCGCGTGTTCGAGCGCCGCGGCCTGGGCGAGGGCACGGCCGGCACCGTCGGCGGCATTCTCTACTACGTCGTGCTGGTCACCGGTTTTGGCGTGGCCCTGCAGACCATCGGCATCGATCTGGCCGCGTTGTTCACCGCCGGGGCGATCTTCGCGATTGGGCTGGGCTTTGCCATGCAGAACATCGCCCAGAACTTCATGTCGGGCGTCATCCTGCTCACCGAGCGCGCCATCAAGCCCGGCGACGTGCTCGAGGTCGAGGGCGACGTGGTCAAGGTGCGGCAGATGGGCATTCGCGCCACCATCGTGCAGACCCGCGACGGCGAGGAGATCATCGTCCCCAACTCCGTGCTCGCGCAGTCGAGCGTGAAGAACTACACCCTCGAGGACTCCAAGTTTCGCCTGCGCGCCGCGGTGGGGGTGCTCTACTCGTCCGATCTCCGCCGCGTTCGGGCCCGCCTCGAGGAGGTGTCTCGCGAGCAGTCCTGGCGCCTGGCCGCGCACGAGCCCGAGGTCTACCTGTCCGAGTTCGGCGACAACGCCGTGATCTACGAGATCTTCGTGTGGATGTCCGACCCCTGGCGCGAGCGTGCGGCTCGCTCGTCGCTGCACGAGGCGATCTGGTGGGCGTTCAAGGAGGAGGGCGTGGTGATCGCGTTCCCGCAGCTCGACCTGCACCTCGACGAGGACGTCGCGGGCAGCCTGCGCGCGCTCGGTGGCGCGCGGCGCGGCGCGTGAGCGGGCACGCTCAGCGCACGGGGTGCTCGGCCAGCCACCGTATGACCTCGTCGTGCTCGGTCGTCTTGGCATCGCCGATCGACTCGTAGGTCCGTCGGGATTGCTCGGCCAGCGCACGGGCACGGACTCGCTCGGTGGCAGCGGGCCATAGCGTGCGCGCGAGCAGGAAGCGCGCCGAAGCGACATAGTCCGGTGGCATCGCCCCCGCCTCGCGGATCGAGAGCGCCCGCTCGGCATGGTCGCGGGCGCCCTCGTGCTCGCCTCGTTCGAGCGCGATCATGGCCAGTCGCATGCTTGCGTCAGCCACCGCCGGGTGATCGGCTCCGAGCGCCCGCTCTCGGAGCGCGAGCGCTCTTCGAACGAGCGACTCGGCCTCGTCGAGCTTGCCTTGCCCCCGCAGGGCATCGCTCAGGCCCTCCAGCTCCCACGACAGGTCCGGGTGCTCGGCCCCCAGCTCCTGCTCACGCAGCTGCAGCGCGCGCCGAAGGCACGGCTCGGCCTCCGCGAACCGGTCCTGGATGGTGAGCATGGTCCCCAGGCTCTTCCAGGAGTGGGCGACCTCGGGATGGTCCTCCCCCAGCACCCGCAGGCGGATATCCAGCGCTCTTCGGGCCACGGGCTCCGCTTCGGCGCGCCGGTCGAGCGACGAGAGCGCGAAGCTCAGGTTCCCCAGCGCCCTGGCGAGGTCGGGGTGGTCCTCGCCGACCGATTGCTCGAAGATCGCCACCGCGCGCCGAAACAGGGCCTCGCCCTCCTCGAGGTGCCCTTGGTTGATCAACACGGCGCCCAGCGTGTTGTAGCTCTCGGCCAGGTGCGGGTGCTCCTTGCCCAGCACGCGCTCCTGGATCTCGATCGTCTGGCGGAGCAAGAGCTCGGCGTCCGCGTCCCGCCCCTGCCCTGCGATCGTATGCGCCAGCCCGTGCATCGAGTGCGCGGTGGAGGGGTGTTCCTCTCCGAGCACGCGCCGTCGTAGCTCCAGCGCGCGTCGAACGACCTGTTCCGACTCCGCGTGCTTGCCCTGGAGCTCCAGCGCGACCCCCAGGTTGTTCCAGCTCATGGCAACCCCCGGGTGGTCGGCTCCGAGCACGCGCTCCTGGAGCTCGAGCGCTCGCCGATACTCCAGCTCTGCGTCCCGATACCTTCCTTGCGCCAGGAGCACGGCCGCATGGTTGTTGATGCACTCGGCGAGGTCGACCTCGTCACCGCTGCGCCGGGCCAGGGGCATGGCCGTGTCGATCCACACCGCACCTTCTGCGGACCGCGCCTGCTGATAGCCCACCACGAACGCCAGCTTCATCGCAGCGTCCAGTACCAGCGCGTCGTGTCCGTGCTCGGCGGCCAGCGCGTATGCTTCCCGAAGGTCTTGCTCGGCCTCGGTGTGCTGTCCGGCCTCGTCTCGCGCTCGTCCGCGCAACAATGTCGCCTCGGCCACCAGCGGCGCGTAGTCCAGCGCCCGCACGCGCTCGATCAGCGGATCCACCTGGTCGAGCGCCCTTGCGTAGCGGCCGGCCTCGCGCTCGGCTCCGATCTCCGCCAGCTGCTCGCGCAGTGTCTCCACCTCCCTGGCCACGTCGTCGTCCTGCGGTGGGGGGAGTCGCTGGCGCTGCTCCTGCAGCCGCTCCACATCGTCGCAGTCCGACAGGTCCGGCAGGCCCGCGACCAGGTCCACGGCGTGCTCCAGCACCTCGGCGTCGGTCTGCGCGAGCACCTTCACCACTGCGTGCAGGGCCGTCTTGCGCTCGCGCAAGCACGCCATGCGCAGGCTCATTTCCTCCTCGCTCTGCTCCCGACGCACGGCCGTCGCCTCGCACACCTCGGTGTGCTTGGCGACCCATGCCTCTGCATACGCGGCCAGCCGCGCGTCCACCCGCTCCCAGGTGCCTTCGGCATACGCAGACCCGTCGGCCATGATCGTCGTCGCCAGCTCTCGCTTCCGCTCGTCGTTCCACGTGTCCTGAAGCTGTGCTCGCGCACCCGTGCAGCGCTGTCCCACCTCGGCCTGGTAGCCCAGCCCCACCCCGAGCGCCGCCAGCCCTGCGCCGATGCTCACCCCGAGCCACCATCGTCGCGGCGCGAGCAGCCGCTGGAGCTCCGCCACCAGCGCGCCCATCGACGGCCAGCGCCTCTCCGGCTCGATCGACAGCCCACGCAGCAGCGCTCGACGCAAGGCCGACGGTGCCTTCGCATGCGCGGGCGCCGGGCGCAGCTCGCCCTCCGTCATGGCAATGATCAGCGCGCCAATCGAGTCCCCCGCAAACGGGCGCTCGCCGTACACGGCCTCGTAGAGCGACACGCAGAAGCTGAACTGATCGCTGCGCGCGTCGACCTTGCTTCCGTGCATCTGCTCGAGCGGCATGTAGGCGGGCGTGCCCAGCACCGCTCCCGTACGGGTCAGTGGTGTGCTCGAGCTCTCGGAGTCGAGCGTGCCCGAGCTCGTCCCAGACGTCGCCGCCTCGTCGTCCACGCCATCCACCGGCCGCGCCAGCCCGAAGTCGAGCACCCGTACGCGCCCGTGCTCGTCGATGATCGCGTTGCCCGGCTTGAAGTCGCGGTGCACCAGGCCCCGCTCGTGGGCCGCGGCCAGCCCCTCGCCGGCCTGCACGAACACCTCCACGCAGCGCCGCCAGCTTGGCGGCGGGGTCGCGCGCAGCCACTGCGCGAGCGTCTGGCCCTCCACCAGCTCCATCACCACGAACGTTCGCCCGTCGAGCTCTCCCAGCTCGTAGACCTGCACCACGTTGGGGTGCGAGAGCCTGGCCAGCGCCTGGGCCTCTCGCAGCAGGCGCTCGGTCTGCTGCTCGCTCAGCTCGCGATGGAGCACCTTGATGGCCACGCGACGGTCGAGCTTGGGGTCGAAGGCTCGCAGAACCGTTCCCATGCCGCCGCTGCCCAGCGTGCCCAGCACGAGGTAGCGTCCGAGCGAGCGAGCGCCGTCGCGGATCGAGAACAAGGCCTCGAGGTCGAGGGAGCGCGAGCCCGAGGATCCAAGGCCCGCATCGAGCCCCGTGTCCTCCGCCACCAGCGTCTCGTCATTGGAGCAGTTGGGCAGCTCGTTGGTCGGTTCGGCCATCGACGTCCCGTCCCGCCCGCCTCGCTCACCCGAACAACGCAGCGATCCTCGCGTGCTGCGCCTGGGCGTCGTGATAGCCCAGGTGCATCAGCGCCTTGGTGTAGTCGGGATCGAACAGCACGTAGCTGGCCAGGTCGTTCTCCGGCATCTCGTCGCCCAGCATCGAGCGCCGTATCCACCGCGCCATCACCCCGCTGTAGCGCGACAGGTTCGAGCGCCGGATCACGTCGTGGGCGACCTCGCCGAGGTTCTGGCTCGGGCGGATGAGCAGCACCTCCATGGGCACGTAGGCTCGCCCGTGGCGCCCGGGGATCGCATCGCCGATGCGCGCGCCAAAGTCCGTCCCGTACAGATCCTGCCCGGCCGCGATGATCTCGTTGAGCCGCTCGATCCGGCGCAGGTCGGCCTCGAGCTTGTCGAGCATGAGCGCGTCGAGCAGCTTGCCGCCCATGAACACCGCGTTGGGGAAGATCGTGCGCGCCTTCTCCCGCGCGCGCTGCTGGGCCAGCGTCTGCGCATTCTCGTGGCGCAGGCCGATCACCAGCAGCCGGTTGGCCCCCAGCCGCATCGCCGGCCGCACCGGAGTGTTCTGCCGCAGGCTGCCGTCCACGTAGTAGCGCTCGGCCACCCGCACCGCGGGAAACAGCACGGGGATCGCCGCCGATGCCAGCGTGTGCGCGGGCGTGATGACGGTGGGCACCGCCTCGCCTCCCGGCTCGGCGGGCCACGGCGGCACCGCCCCTTCCCTGGCCTGCACGAACACCGTGGTCTTGCCCGTGGCCAGCTCGGTGGCGCTGCACGCCATCGCATGCAGGTGCCCCTGCTCGATGTTGTCGCGCAGGCCCTTCCAGGGGATCCGCAGCCGCACGAAGTCCTCGATGTACGAGGAGTCGACCAGACCGCCGATCGTCTCCACGCGCCCGTCCTTGGGCAGGTGGCGGCCGAACAACACCTGCGGCAGGTGGCGCACCTGCGACCAGCCAAAGCGGTACATCTGGTCGAGATCGAGCTCGCTCCACACCCGCGCCAGCGGCCGGATCTGCGCGCGCGGCCGATCCAGCGTGGCCGCCACGTACGAGCCGTTGATCGCCCCCACGCTGCTGCCCGTGATCACGTGGAACGGACAGGGGCGCTTGATCTGCTCGCGAATGTAGCGGAGCACTCCCACCTCGTAGGCCCCGCGCGCGCCTCCCCCGGAGAGCACCAGGCCCACGCGGGGTACGTCGTCCTTGACGTCGACCACTCGCTAGAACCCGATCGGATAGCAGGGGCAAGCGCCGCCGCGGCAGCTCTCGGGCGGGGCCGGGTTGCCCGGCAGGATGCTCACGTCGCGACCATCGGGGATCCGGCTGGTCATCTGCGGGTACTGCATCACCAGCTCGTCCACCGTGTCGGTGTCGTCGGGATCCATCGCGATGATCGTGGCGTCCGCGTTGGTGAGGAACGGGATCTCGAGCTTCATGCTGCCGTTGATGGGCCCGCTGCTGGTCTCGGTGTCGATGTGGAATTCGATCTCGTTGGCGTACTGGCACGTCGCCGGGTCGAACGCCGAGAACGCGTCGGCGGGGCAGCCCGTGGGGGCCGAGGCGCCGACCGTCCACGTGAGCACCTGCGCGTCGCAGCGACTGCCCCGGCAGTGGAAGCCGTAGTCGAACTCGTACGAAGACGCGGACACGCAGGGGTGCAAGCACTGCCGCACCACCACCGGCATGCTCGCGCCCGACTGCACCTCGTGTGGCAGGCAGATCTCCCCGCGATGGAACGCGATCACCTTGTTGGAGAAGCTGCCGGGGGCGGGACTCTCGGCCGTGCTCGCGTCGATCTCGGCCGCCACGCACTCGAAGACCTCGAGGTCGCAGACCTGGCCGCGCCCGCTACAGGGGGTGTTCTCGTCGCATCCCCCCTGATCGACCTGCGGCGCGCAGGCGCCGAGCACCAAGCCGGTCGTGAGCCCAACGCCCATCCACCAGCCCCGTACGTCTCTACGCGCTCCTCGTCGTTTGCTGTGCTGCATGGCTCGACCCTCGTCGTTGCTTCGCCGCGGCCGGACCGCCGACCCAGGTCGTCCGCGCAGCGAAGTCCCATCCCATCTTACGGCATGAACGAGGGTCCGGGCCAAGAACCGCGGTTTCAGCCCTGGACGCGTCAATTCCCACGTCGGAGGCAATTGCCCCTCGGGCCGGCACTATGGCAGCGTCCCTCGGTGACCAGCTGCATCGGGCGACGAGCCCAAGGGACAGCGGACGAAGGGACGATGACCATGACGTTGACGTTTGGATCGAGACTCGTGAATGGGCTCGCCCAGGGCCTTTGGGGCCTCGCGGCGCTGGCGATGGCGATGACGATGGAAGGCTGCGTGGTGGGGGGCGACGACGGCACCAACACCACCGTGGTCGACTCGGGGCCCGTGCCGACCACCGGCATGACGGCCACCGACGGCACGACGGCCGAGGAGAGCACCAGCTCGGCCACCACGATGCCGGCCGAGGAAACCGCCGACCCCGATACCTCGGGTGGCGTGACCTGCGACCCGCCCTGTCCGGCCGGCCAGATGTGCATCGAAGGCGCCTGCTTCGACATTCCTCCGGAGGAGACCACCACCGGCGAGCCGCCGCCGCCCACCGACAGCGACTACGGCCCCTGCAACATGTGCGCGGCCGGCGAGTCGCCGGTCCAGATCATGGGCCTCGATGGCTGCTTCTGCTCGCCGCCCTGCGATGGCGCCGGCTCGATGTGCGCCATGCCCAACGAGGGGACCGCGCAGCCCATGTGCGTGCTCGAACTCATGATGGGCGCCGGCCCCACCCAGTGCGCCCTGATCTGCATGGACGACACGAACTGCCCCGCCGGTGCCACTTGCCAGGCTGCCGGCGGCGCGGGCATCTGCGTGCATCCAGCTCCATAGCCAGCCCCAGGAGTGGGCCCGTGGCCTCGAAGCGCAATGGTTCGGCTCGAACCGGACCATTGCGTTCGGGAGCGATCCTCGCTTCAATCGTGCCCAACGAGGCGAAGGCCGTGAGAGGTGGAGACGACGATTCCAACGCGCGCTACACCGAAGGTGGCATCAACGTCGTCGCCCTCGATCGAAAGGGACGCGGCTTGCAGCGCGCTCGGCCGGAGCGCCGACTCGGCAGCGATCTCTTCCCTCGTGTGATCCCCCAGCCGGCGCGGCTGATTCCGGTCGGCCTCATCGTGACCGTGGTGGCGGTGATCGCCGCCGTCGTCGCCTGGATCGCATTCGCCTAGGACCGCGGCGACAAGAGCTGCGCCAGCTCGCCATTGGCGTCCATCTCGCGCACGATGTCGCAGCCTCCCACGAGCTCGCCATCGACGTAGAGCTGCGGGATCGTCGGCCAGTCGCCGTACTCCTTGATCCCTTCGCGCACGGCTTGGTCCTGCAGCACGTTGAAGTGGTGGAAGGTCGCCCCGTGCTTCTTGAGCACCTCGACCACCGCGGCCGAGAAGCCGCACTGCGGAAAGGTCGGGTTGCCCTTCATGAACAACATGACCTTGTTGCCCTTCACCAGGGTATCGATGAACTTGCGGGTGTCGTCGGCGAGCATGGATCAGCTCCTCTAGGCTCGGCGCCCGGGGGCGCGGCAGCGATGAATGCGCTGTCACGAGCCTGACGTAGCGTTGGATAGTGCCGAATCCCGGCCCGTTCAAGGGGCGTGGGCGTGGGTCAGCGATGTTCCTGGCCTGTGCGCAATGCGCGCGTCGGCGAAATGTGCCGGGGACTTGGCACGTCCAGCCAACCGCGCCATGGTGAGTCGGCCTCGGGGTCGCTGGGCCGCCAAGAGAAGGACGGTATACGCGTGGATCGCGAAGCTCTCGATGAGGAACTGGGGAACCAAGAGCACGGTGGGGGGCTGGGGCGTCGGCGCTGGTTGACCGGTCTGGCCGGCCTGGCGGGCGCCACCGCGCTGATGCGACCCGGAGTGGCCCGGGCCGATCGCTACGGCCCCCGCGGGGGCACCCGGGTGCTGGTGATCGGGGACAGCATGATCGCAGGGGGCTTCGGGCTCTACCTCGCCCGCGCCCTTGGCGAGGAGCGGGGCTACGACGTGACCCGTCGCGGCAAGTCCAGCTCGGGCCTGGCCCGCCCCGACTTCTTCGACTGGATCGCCGAAGCCGCCGACCTCGTCGAGGAGGGCCCGTTCGACGCCACCGCGGTGATGTTCGGGGGCAACGACGTGCAGGGCCTGTACATGGGCAAGGCCTCGGGCGCCGCAGAGTGGATCCGCTGGGAGGACGAGGGCTGGTCGGAGGAGTACGCCCGGCGCATCAACGCGCTCGCCGACGCCGTGGCACCCGATGGCCAGCACCTGTTCTGGATCGGCATGCCGGTGATGCGGCCCACCAAGTTCCACGCCCGGGTCCAGCGGGTCAACACCATCTACCGCGCCGAGATGGCCATCCGGCCCAATGCGCGGTTCGTCGACATCTGGTCGGTGCTCGCCGACGAGGACGGCCAGTACGCCGACCGCATCTACCTCACGCCCGACGATGGCGAGACCAAACGCAAGAAGGTCACCGTGCGGGCCGGCGATGGCATCCACCTCACCGTGGCCGGCGCGCACCACCTGACCACCCACGTCGAGCAGGTGATTCACGCCGAGCTGTCGGGCCAGGGCTGAGCCACCCAGGCCTGCGCGCGCCCGCGCCTGCGCTCAATGCGCAGGTCTGATGTGCGCACGCAGACGTTTCGTGCGAGAGTCGCCCCCGTTTTGGCGGGGCCAAAACCACTCCGCGGTCGCGAGCCGCTGAGCGACCGCTGGATCCGCTGGGTCCTGCTACGCCATCGCGTCATCCTGCTCGCGGCCGCCGTTCTGACCCTGGTCGCGAGCCTGTTCGCCACCCGGCTGCAGATCAATGGCGACCTGCGGGTGCTCTTGCCGCCCGACCACCGGGTGGTGCGGAGCCTCGACCAGATCGAGTCCACGTTCGGCAGCATCAACAGCGTCAACATCGTCGCCAAGGACGGGACCCCGCAGGCGCGTCATGCCTTCACCGACGCGCTGCAGGCCCGCCTGCAGGGCCATCCGCTGTTCCGCGACGTCGAGCACGGGTTGCCCAGCGGGTTCTTCAGCGAGCGTGGGCTCTACTACCTCGCCGACGCCGAGCTCGACCGGCTCGAGCAGCTCGTCGAGGCCTGGAAGCACTATCAGCTGTGCTCGCGGCAGGGTGACGCGTGCCTGACCGAGCCGGACCCCCGGGCTCCCGACGACCTGCGCGCCTTCATCGACGACAAGCGCGAGCAGGCCAACGCTCGCACCGGGTTCCGCGACCGCTACGAACGCGAGGGCATCGAGGCGGAGGTCATGCTCGTGCACCCATACGAGCCAGCCAACCGGCTCGAGGTCGCCCAGGATGTCACGCACGAGATCCGGGGCCTGGCCGCCGAGGTGTTCGACCGATCGGACGCACCGTGGGCCGGCACCGGGATGACCTACAACATCACCGGCCCCTACATCACCAAGGCCGACGAGCAGACCACCATCCTGCGCGACATGCTGCGCAGCGGGATCTTCGCCTTCGTGGGGGTGGTGGCGATCCTCTACTTCCTGTTCCGCTCCCACCGGGCGGTGCTGGTGCTGCTCGTTCCGCTCCTGTGCGGCGTGGTCTGGTCGCTCGGTGCCACGCAGCTCGTGCTCGGTCACCTCAACGTGATGACCAGCACCATCTCCACGGTGGTGATGGGGGTGGGCATCGACGCGGGCATCCACTTCTTCAGTCGCGCCAAGCGGGCGCGGCTCGAGCACGACGACGGGGAGGCGATCCGCCGTGCCTTCGATGGGCTGGTGATCCCCCTGCTCGTGGCCTCGAGCACCACCATCGGCGCCTTTTGCAGCATGGCCAGCTCGGAGTTCCCGGCCTTTCGCGAGTTCGGGATCATCGCGGCCCTGGGGGTGGCGCTGTGTCTGTTGAGCATGGTCACCGTGCTGCCCGCGCTGTGCTTCTTGGTGGGGATCAAGAAGCGAGAGCAGCACTCGCGCGAGGAGCCCAGCCTTGCCGCTCGCCTGGTGCTCGCGCGACCCGGCCTGATGTTCATCATGCTCGTCGCCGTCAGCCTGGTGGCGCTGCAAGGCGCTCGCCACGTGGGCTTCGAATACAACGGACGCAGCCTGCAGTCGGACCACGCGCGAGAGAACACCGAGCCCGATGCCAAGCTGATCTCCTCGATCTTCGGCAAGGACATCCACGCGGCCGTACTGGTGCGACCCACGCTGCAGGAGGCTCGCGCGACCCTCGAGCTGGCGCGGGCCCGGCACGCCGAGCGCGTGGCCGCGGACGACACGGTGGTGGCCGAGCTGTTCGGGGTGACCGACCTCTTGCCCGATCCCACCATCGACATGCAGGCAAGGGCGCGGTGGATCGCCCGGTTCTCCGCCGAGCATGGCGAGCTCGTCGACGAGCTGCGCGAGCGCGCCGGCCTACCGCCGCGCGAGCCTTCGCAGGGCACCAAGGACGGCGACTGGGATGATTGGGACGACGATGGCGCTGCTGGCTCGGGTGGCACGCCTGCTCCGCCCGCGCCCCACGCCGACGATTGGGACGAGTGGGACGGTAGCGACGACGAGCCGGGCGCGCCTTCGCCTTCGCCGGGCGCGCCCGATCCAGCCTCGCCTGCGCCGGCCATGCCTTCGCCGGCCGCGCCCGATCCAGCTGCGCCTGCGCCTTCGCCAGCCGCACCCGCGCCCCCGCCAGGGGCCGAGCCGCCCGAGCCTGCTGCGCCCGCAGCCGAGCCGGAGGAACTGTCCAAGGAGGACGCCGAGCTGCTCTTGGCCATGCTCGATGCCAAGCCGTTCACCGTCGACGATCTACCCGAGACGCTGCTGGCCAAGGTGCGCGCGTCCGATGGCTCGTACGGCCTGTTCGCCTACCCGGCGTTCGACGTGGCCGACATGCAACGCGGGCTCGTGTTCATGGACGAGACCTCGTCCTACCTCGACGACCCCGAGTCGGGCACCTTCGTGGGCGAGGCGGTCGTCTACGCGGCGATGTACCTGATGCTGCGCGAGGAGGCGCCGGTCGTGCTGGGCATGGCCGCGATCCTCATCGCGGTGCTGGTGTTCTGGCAGCTGCGCTCGATCCCCCTGATGCTCATGACCCTGGTGCCGCTGCTGCTGGCCATGGCGTGGCTGTTGGGGGTGATGGGCGCGATCGACATGCGCTTCACGCTGTTCAACCTGCCCATCCTCCCGGCGATCCTGGGCATCGGGGTCGACAACGGGGTCTACCTCACCGATCGGATCCGCCGCGCGCCCGCCACCGACGAGGGCCTGGTCGACGCGCTGCACGAGACCGGCGGGGCGATCCTCGCCGCCACCGCCACCACCGCCGTGGGCTTCGCCGCGTTCATGGTCGCCGACTCTGGTGGCGTGCGGGGCATCGGCAGCCTCGCGGTGCTGGGGATCGTGCTCGCCGCCCTCGCGGCGCTCCTGGTGCTGCCCACGATCACGGCGCTGGTCCAGCGACGGCTTCGGCGTTGAGAATCGGGCCGCCGCAGAACGGCGACGCGCTCGGCATCGCGTGGGTCGTGCCCGCGGCTAGAGCGCTGACGAGTACACCGCGTGCCGCCCCACGCCGATCCGCTCGAGCCGCCCGTCCTTGACCAGCGCTGCGAGATGGCGTCGCAGCACCTTGCGATCGATCCGGCAGTACTCCTCGATGTCGTCGAACGTCACCTCGCCGTTGCCCTCCACGAAGGGAAGGACCTGGCGCGCGCACTCCTCGAAGTCGACGCCGTCGTCCTCTTCTTCCTCGACCTTGGCCTTGCCTTCCTTCTCGGCCTTCTCGGCGTAGGCATCCTCGAGCTCGTCCTCGAGGATCCGACGCTTGCGACGGCGACCCGTGGCCTCGGCCTCGGCCCGCGGCGGGGCAAAGGCATCGCGCAGGTCTCCGAGCGTGATCTTGGCGAACTGGGCCCACAGGCCGCGAGACTCGAGGTAGCCGACCAGGTCGCCCAGCGTGACCGTGTCGGGGCTACGCAGCCCCTTGAGCGTCTCGAGGGCGCTGAGGCGCTCGAGCTCGTCGTAGGTGCCGGCGTGGGACTGAAAGATTGCGCTCGCGTCCTTGCGCATCATCGGGCTCATCGGGTTGGACCTCGATCCCGCGACCACGCCCGCTTGGCGGCTCGCCCAAAGGATTGGAGGCTCTTTGTCGTGGTTTTGCAGGACCTCGGGCGCGGGCGTCGTGCCATCCACGTCGCTCCGCGTCCGAGCCTCGACTTCTTTGCGCCGACGATCATGAGGCATGCCGCCGGGGTGGTGCAAGTGCCAGTGAGCCGCTTCCCATCGACCCCCGATGGAGGGCCCCGGCCATCGAGGGTTGGCCCGAGCGGACCAAGGCTTTCCCTTACAATGATTCGGAGGGTCTACCTCACGATCTCGTCACGACAGGAGGGGGCGGAGGAGATCTCCTTCCTCCAACCACCTGGGGGCGAAGCGGCGCGGTGAACCCGCTTGATCGGTCGTCCTGGGGATGACCGGGGGATGGTTGGTCGGGTCGCAGGCGGTGGAGCGCCGTGGACGATCCCGCGGCTTCGCGACTGCGCGTTCCACCCCCTCCCCCGGGACGGCGATCGGCCGCCGCATCGACCTGGATTGCGGAGCCACCGCAGCTTCGGGGATGGCTCCGGGTTGGGGACAACCCTGTGGATCACTTGGGGATTCGCGAGGGCGGCCCACTGGCCGAAATAGTGGATGAAATCGTGGCCTCGGGTCGCGCCAGCTTCTTGCGTGGCCACCATATCTTGTGGTTTATAGGTCCCCCGCCCCAAAGGGTTGGGGGTGGCGGTGTTCCGGGGAGACCCGCGGCACCGGTGCCGACCAGGGCCGAGCAACTCACCCCGCTCGGTCTCGTCCCAAGGATTCGGGTCCTCCAACTCGGGTCCTGCGAATCAGGACGATCACGAAGGTCTCGCTCGACCAGAGGTGCCCCCTTCCTCTGGCCGGCTAGGCAACGGGTGTCTTCGCTTCCCAACGAGGCACCCCCTCCGCAACCGACTTTGGAGCGTCACCCACGCCCAGCATGCCCCCAAGGGGCCCCCTCGTGATTCGAAGTCGCTGCGGTCGCCGACTCAACCCCCGACCGATTCCCTCCTCCTCTTCCTCCGGCCCTCACCCCCGGGCCATCCGCTCGCTCGCCTCTTCCGGAGTGCTCCCCCATGAAGGTCACCCGCCTGTTCACCTCCGATCGCGCCCAACCCTTCGAAGGCATCGAATTCGAGGATCGCAGCTCTCGCATCGCCAACCCCGACGGCTCGGTGGTGTTCGAGGCCAAGGACATCGCGGTGCCCAAGGGCTGGTCGCAGGTGGCGGTGGACATCCTGGCGCAGAAGTACTTCCGGAAGGCCGGAATCCCCACCCGCCTGCGCCGGGTGCCCGAGCCCGACGTGCCGCAGTGGCTGTGGCGCAGCGAGGCCGACGAGGAGGAGCTGACCGATCTTCCCCCCGACGAGCGCACGTGCGGCGAGCAGGACAGCCGCGAGGTGTTCGGACGCCTGGCCGGCTGCTGGACCTACTGGGGCTGGCGTCACGGCTACTTCACCGACGAGACCTCGGCGCGGGCGTTCCACGACGAGATGCTGCACATGCTCGCCACCCAGATGGCGGCGCCCAACAGCCCGCAGTGGTTCAACACGGGGCTGAACTGGGCCTACGGCATCACCGGTCCGGCGCAGGGCCACTTCTACTGCGAGCCCCAGACCGGCCACGTGCGTCGCTCCACCGACGCCTACACGCGCCCGCAGCCCCACGCCTGCTTCATCCAGTCGGTCGGCGACGACCTGGTCTCCGACGGCGGGATCATGGATCTGTGGGTTCGCGAGGCGCGGCTGTTCAAGTACGGCTCGGGCACCGGCACCAACTTCTCGAGCCTGCGCGCCGAGGGCGAGCCGCTGTCCGGCGGCGGCCGCAGCAGCGGCCTGATGAGCTTCCTCCGCATCGGTGACCGGGCGGCCGGCGCGATCAAGAGCGGCGGCACCACCCGACGCGCGGCCAAGATGGTCGTGGTCGACATCGATCACCCCGACATCGAGAAGTTCATCGACTGGAAGGTGGTCGAGGAGCAGAAGGTGGCGGCGCTGGTGGCGGGCTCCAAGGCGTGCAATCAGCACCTGAACGAGGTGCTCGACGCGGCCCACGGTGCCACCGAGCTCCCCGAGGACCGGCGGTTCGACGCCCAGAGGAACCGGGAGCTGCGCAAGGCCATCCGCGCCGCTCGCCGGGCCCACGTGCCCGAGAACTACATCCAGCGTGCGCTCCAGCTCGGTGAGCAGGGCGTGACCCAGATCGAGTTCGAGGAGTACGACACCGGCTGGGACTCCGAGGCCTACGGCACCGTCTCGGGCCAGAACTCGAACAACTCGGTGCGCCTGTCCAACGCGTTCCTCGAGGCGGTCGAGACCGACGGCCAGTGGAAGCTGACGCGCCGCATCGACGGCCAGCCGGCCAAGACCCTGCGCGCGCGTGAGCTGTGGGACAAGATCGCGATGGGGGCGTGGAGCTGCGCCGACCCCGGCCTGCAGTTCGACACCACCATCAACGAGTGGCACACGTGCCCGGCCTCGGGGCGGATCAACGCCAGCAATCCGTGCTCGGAGTACATGTTCCTCGACGACACGGCCTGCAACCTGGCGTCGCTGAACCTCATGCGCTTCGTGGCCGAGGACGGCGCCCTGGACATCGAGGCCATCCGCCACGCCTGTCGGCTGTGGACGATCGCGCTCGAGATCTCGGTGCTGATGGCCCAGTTCCCCAGCCGGATCATCGCCGAGCTCAGCTACCGCTACCGCACCCTGGGCCTGGGCTACGCCAACCTGGGCACCTACTTCATGGTCTCGGGCCTGCCCTACGACTCGCCCAAGGCGGTGGCGATCTGTGGGGCGGTCACCGCGGTGATGACGGGCGAGTGCTACGCGACCTCGGCCGAGCTGGCCAAGGAGCTGGGCGCCTTCCCCGGCTACGAGCGCAACGCCGACTCCATGCTGCGGGTCATTCGCAACCATCGACGCGCGGCCCACGATGCGCCCAAGCGCGAGTACGAGGGCCTGGCGATCGCGCCCATGGCCATCGATGCCAGCGTCTGCCCCGAGTACCTGCTCACGGCCGCGCGCAAGTCGTGGGACGACGCGCTGCAGGGCGGCCAGGCCCACGGCTACCGCAACGCGCAGGTCACCGTGATCGCGCCCACCGGCACCATCGGCCTGTTGATGGATTGCGACACGACCGGCATCGAGCCCGACTTCGCGCTGGTCAAGTTCAAGAAGCTCGCCGGCGGCGGGTACTTCAAGATCATCAACCAGTCGGTCCCGCGCGCGCTGGCCCACCTCGGCTACGGCCCCGTGGAGATCGACGACATCGTGCGCTTCTGCCGGGGCGCGGGGAGCCTGGTGGGCAGCCCCCGCATCTCGCACGCGCAGCTCAAGGCCAGGGGCTTCACCGAGCTCCAGATCGCCAAGATCGAGCAGGAGCTGCCGCAGGCGTTCGAGATCGGGTTCGTGTTCAACCGCTGGACCCTGGGCGACGAGTTCTGCACCAAGGCGCTGGGCTTTTCCCTCGAGCAGCTCTCCGACCCCACCTTCGACATGCTGTCGGCGCTGGGCTTCTCCGCCGAGGACGTGCGCCTGGCCAACGACTACGTGTGCGGCACCATGACCCTCGAGGGAGCGCCGCACCTGCGGGCGGAGCACCTGCCGGTGTTCGACTGCGCCAACAAGTGCGGTCGCTACGGCAAGCGCTTCATCGCGCCCATGGCCCACGTGCACATGATGGCCGCGGCCCAGCCGTTCCTCTCGGGCGCGATCTCCAAGACGATCAACATGCCGGCCGAGGCCTCGGTGGGCGACGTCGAGGAGGTCTACATGGCCTCGTGGAAGCTCGCGCTCAAGGCCATTGCGCTCTACCGCGACGGCTCCAAGCTCAGCCAGCCCCTGTCGGCCGCCCTGCTCGGCGAGCTCGAGGACGACATGGAGGACGAGGAGGACGACGACGACGAGCTCACGGTGGGCGACGAGCCCGACGGGCAGCTCCCGCTGGTGGCGCTGACCACCAGCCGTCCCAAGGTGGTCGAGAAGATCAGCGAGAAGATGGTCTATCGCTACCTCGCCAAGCGCCGCAAGATGCCCGATCG
The DNA here is from genome assembly GCF_026337845.1 of Paraliomyxa miuraensis. GTDB lineage: Bacteria > Myxococcota_A > Polyangia > Nannocystales > Nannocystaceae > Paraliomyxa > Paraliomyxa miuraensis. Next base: position 202,788 of record NZ_JAOVZF010000146.1, read on the forward strand.
TCGCGGTGGCTACACGCAGAAGGCGACCATCGGCGGCCACAAGGTCTACATCCACACCGGGGAGTACGCCGATGGTTCGCTGGGCGAGATCTTCATCGACATGCACAAGGAGGGCGCCGCCTTCCGCAGCCTGATGAACTGCTTCGCCATCGCGATCAGCCTGGGCATGCAGTACGGGGTGCCGCTCGAGGAGTTCGTGGATGCGTTCACGTTCACCCGCTTCGAGCCCAACGGCCCCGTGCAGGGTCACCCGCACATCAAGATGTCGACGAGCATCATCGACTACATCTTCCGCGAGCTGGCCATCAGCTACCTCGGCCGTCACGACCTGGCCCACGTGCCACCCGACGATCTGGCGCCCGACACCACGGGCGATGACGACGACATGGAGCGCGGGGTCGACTATCGCGACGAGGAGGTCGTGGACGAGCGCGTGGTCGAGGTGCGCGAGACCGAGGAGGTCGTGGAGCAACGGGTGGTCACTCCGGGTCCTCTCAAGCTCACGGTCGCTCCGCCGGCGGCGGCGCTCCTGGCCGATGCCGAGCGCAAGCGCACGATCGAGTTCGAGGATCGCACTCAGGGAGACGCTCAGGTTCAAGCGGTGGCGGAGCCAGCGCCCGCGGAGGGCAACGGCCGGAAGGAAAGGCGTCGCGCGGCCAAGCTCAAGGCGGCGGCCAGCCTCAGCGCGGAGGTGTCCAAGGCGCGCGCGCAGGGGTATACAGGGGATGCGTGCCCCAACTGCCAGAGTTTCACAATGGTCCGCAATGGCTCATGCCTCAAGTGCGAGACCTGCGGAAGCACCAGCGGGTGCAGCTAATCGCTTGCACCGCGGCGGTGGAGCGCTAGGACGAGAGTTAAGAGAATCGGCAACTCGCGAGGGGGCACGGCGAATGGTCGCCGTGCCCCCTTCGCGTATTGGCGCATGACTGGCCGGGGCTCGCGGCTCGAGTTGAGTGGCGCGAAATTAGTCTTCGGACTCGGAGATCACTCCAAACCCCCCAGGATCGCGCAGAACGTAGCGACGCCCCTCCTTGATCAAAGTGCCCATTACGCGCACGCGCCGGGCTTCTCGATGAGCAAGCATCGCCTGGGCATAGGCCTCCTGCGACAGCTTCATGTGCACCTTCGGGGTGCCCGGACGGTCCTCGATCGTAGCGATGAGAACGACGTCACCAGGCTGGGTCGGATCCGTGGCCTCTCGATCGAAGCTGGCAACGTAGCCCTCGACCACCGTGCCCGGGGAAGGCGAAGACTCTCGCAGGACGCGGGCGATCTCGCCGAGTGGCTCGAAGACTCGATGGTCGAACGTCACCGAGCGAAACGGCAGGGACGGCGGTCTTCGTCGAGCGGCCCAGGAGAAGCCTATCACCAGCGTACCGCGACCTGGAGGGCGAAGCCCCGACAGAGCAGCCAGGAAGTTCGAACTCAAGCCCTTCTCGGCGCCTCTCAGCAGGTGCTTGTCGTCCCCCGCGCTCAGTGCCTCGGCAGCAATGTGCAGCGCGTTGGCCAGCATCGTGGTCACCCTGCGCGAGAACGGATCCTCGACCTCGGCATCCCCTACCTCGGGGGAAACGGGAACGAGTACGGGCGAGAGATAGCTTCCGATGCGCGAAGGTGCTTCGCGGCACGAGGCGATGAACGCCGCGGGTTCCGAGCGAGAGAGTCGGGGATGGTGCGGCAGCGGCTCGATCACGGAGTGTGCCGTGGACAGCAGCAATCGCCTGCGCTCCTCACGAATGCGGATGCCGTCGTCGACCGAGATCGTACCGTCCTCGGTCTCTGCGCCGTGGTAGCGAAAAGAGAGCACGTCCGCACCCGGCTGGCCCAGCTCGAAGATGATGGCGCGAGCGGAGCGCTTCTCCACCAGGGTCAGGATCTCGATGAGCTCTGCGACTCGCCGGTCGTAGTCCACGAAGTCCTGGCGCTTGGGAACCTCGACCGATACCTGCCCCTGCGGGGTGGCTCGCGAGTAGCTCCAGTACGTTGCCGATTCGTTCTCGTCGTCGTCGACCCAGCCCGCGGCAACGAGATAGCGGCGTAGAGCCGATGGCGGCAGCCGTGCTGCGTCGCTGGCCCAATCCGGCTTCATAGGGGTTCCTTGCGGCTCACCTTCACCATGAGCGAGTGGAGCGCCGTGGGGGAGAGGACCTTTTGCTTGGGGATGCGGACGGTGGTGCTGTCCCTGGTGTCTTCGATGGGACCGCGGCCATGCAAGCTGTCCCAGTATGCACATCGACGCAACACCAGGGACTCGGGTGAGTGGCGAACCCACTCGAGCTCTTCCTTGGGCAGCATGAGCACGACCAGGATTCGAGGTGAGCAGGCGTCGCTTCGCAGCTTGTCGTAGTGGCTCCTGGACAAGGACCAGGAGATGTAGTCATCGTGCACGTGGCGCTGATCGCTCGACGACTTCAGCTGGAGGTCGAGCTTCGGCCCAGCCAAGATCCCGCCTCCCAGGACGCCCGCAGACCCGATGGTGACGTCGAGGCAGTCGTCGTCCTGGCTCCAAACGCCGAGCTTGAAGCCACAACGGGCGGCAATGGCGGCGACGTACGCCTTGCTGAGTTCCTCCCGTTGTTGCTCTGGTGTCACGAATGTGGGCTGCCTCGCGCCTCGGTGACGCGATCCTCTCGCAGCCCAACGTGAAGCTCAAGGCAACGCAAGGAGCACCCACTGTGGCCCATGGCTCAGCTCTGGGCCGGGCGGCGGGTGCGGGCGCGCAGGTATGAGGCAGGCACGTGGGCAGCGCGGGCGTGCACGGTGCCGCGCTTTGCCTCGTGCTGCACTGTCTCGGGTTCGACGGGCCGCTCGCTCAGGGGTGTGGTCGCGGAGGCCTGCACCGGCTCGGCTCGGCTCTCGCTGGGGCGCGGGGGCTGCAGTGCCGAGCTGAGCGCCGCCAGTAGGATCCCCGCGCCCACGCCGACGATCCGCCAGCGCCAGCTTCGCGTGCCCTTGGTGCGATGGCGTCGCTTGGGCTCGGCGTCGCCGCGGGCCACGACGTCGTCGAGCGCTTGCAGCAGCGCGCTCATCGAGGCGAAGCGGTCGTCGGTGTCGGCCGAGAGCCCGCGTCGCAGCACGGCCCGCACGCCCATGGGCACGTCGAAGCCACCGGTGGAGGGCGGCCATGGGCGCAGGCGCCCGCGCGAGGTGGCCTCGAAGAGCTCTTCGGCGGTGTCACCGGCAAACGGGAGCCGGCCGTAGAGCGCCTCGTAGACCACGACGCAGAAGCCGAACTGATCCGAGCGGACGTCGCCCTGGCCGCGGAACTGCTCCGGGGCCATGTAGGCGGGCGTGCCCATCAGCGAGCCGGTCTGGGTGATGCGGCCGTCGGCCAGCTCGCGGGCGAGGGCGGCGCGGTCGAACCGGCCACTTTGGAGCTCGGCGTGGTGCTTGGCCAGGCCGAAGTCGAGCACGCGAACGCGGCCGTCATCGCCGACCAGCACGTTGTCGGGCTTGAAGTCGCGGTGGGCAAGACCGGCCTCGTGGGCGGCGACGAGCCCCTGCCCGGCCTGGCGGAGCACCGCGAGGACCTCGGACCAGGCGGGGGCGTCACGCAGCCACTCGGTCAACGTGCGGCCGCGGACCAGCTCCATCGCGATGTAGCCCTGGCCCTCGGCCTCGCCCACGTCGTACACGCTGACCACGTTGGGGTGATTGAGCCGACCCATGGCCCGGGCCTCGCGGCGGAAGCGGGCCTGGCTGGCGGGTGAGCGGTCGGCCAGCACCTTCACCGCAACGCGACGCCCGAGCGCCTCGTCCTCGGCCTCGTAGACGACGCCCACCCCGCCCGCGCCGAGACGCCCGTGGACCCGGTAGGGGCCCACGCGCGGGGGGAGGTCGGCCGGGCGCCCGAGGCAAGGCGGCATCGCTGGGTTCGATGCCGCCTCGCGCTCGGACGCCGGGCGGTTCGGTACGGACGGACTGGTCGGTGCCGGTGCCGGAGCCATCGACCGCACACGAGGAGCCGGGGGCATCCGGCGGGCTCGAGTGGGCGGGGCGACATCGGCCATGGTCGTCCGCCAACTTCGCAAGCATCGTGCCCGTTGTCGTACCGAGCCGTGATCGAAGCGATCCAAGGGGTTGCGGCGGCGGATGGAGGGTGTAGCGCGGTCTGCGGATGACATGATGTCAATCGTTCCCGACACGACTTGTCGACGTGTCCGCTCGGAACGAGAACGTCGCGAACGCGCAGCGGATCTTGCGCTGGCCAATTTTTGGACTCCTGGGGCCCAGGCGTGCTTGGAAGGTGGTCGGAGCAGCCATGGCCATCATCGAGCTGAGCGACGTCACCATGACCTACGGGCGCGGCCCTGCGGCGCCGCCAGGCGACGCGCAGCGACGGGCCGCCAGGAAGGACGAGCGCCGGGCCGCGCTGCGCGAGGTGAGCGTGGCGGTAGAGGAAGGCGCGTTTGCGGTGCTGATGGGCCCCTCGGGGGCCGGCAAGAGCACGCTGCTCAAGCTGGTGCTGGCGATGGAGCGGCCCGACGAGGGCACGATCCGCGTGGCAGGGCGCGACATCCATCGGCTGCGCCGAAGCAGCATCCCGTATCTGCGCCGCAACGTGGGGGCCGTGTTCCAGGACTTCAAGCTGCTGTCCGATGCCTCGCCGCTGGAGAACGTGGCGCTGGCCCTGCAGGTGCTGGGCATGCCGCCGGGCGAGGTGAGGCGGCGGGCGGCTTCGGCCCTGAGCCAGGTGGAGCTGGATCCCGATGCGCATCGCCCCGCGCGGTGCCTGTCGGGCGGCGAGCAGCAGCGGGTGGCAATTGCCCGGGCGCTGGCGGGCGAGCCGGCGATCCTGCTGGCCGACGAGCCCACCGGCAACCTCGACCCCCGCCTGACCCGAGAGATCCTGGATCTGCTGGCGCGGGTGCGCGAGCGAGGCACCACGGTGCTGCTGGCGACGCACGACCCGTTGGTGCTGGATCATCCGGCGCTCACCCAGCAGATCCACCTCGAGCACGGGCGCCTGGTGTCGCTGCATCAGGCGACGCGGGCCTACGGTCGGTGCGAGGACGAGGACGGGATCCCGGCGATCCTGCCCGCCGCATGGCCCGAACCGGCGGGGGCGGTGGCGTGATGGACCGGAGCACGATGAGCCACAGCTTGATGAGCCGGTTCCGACCGTTGTTCTCGTTGGGCTACGTGGTGAGCCGCGGGCTGCGGGGCATGGCCCAGGCACCAGTGGTGCAGCTGTTGGCGGTGAGCACGATGGCGGTGTGCATGCTGCTGCTGGGCGTGGTGATGCTGGTGTGGAGCAACGCGCAGGGCATCGTGCATGCGTGGGGGCTGGACGTGCCGGTGACGGTGTACCTGGTGGACCACGCCGAGCCTGCGGCGGTGGATCTGATGGTGGAGCGCATCGGGGCGTTGCCCGAGGTGACCCGCGTGGAGCGGGTGTCGTCGGAGCAGGCGCTGGAGCGCTTGGCCGAGGGCCTGGGCGAGGACGGTGCCTTGGTGGAGGGGCTCGATCCCGCGGTGCTGCCACCATCGCTGGAGATCGAGCTGGCCCCGGGCATCGACCCCGACTTCGGGCACGTGCTGGCGGAGGGGCTGGCCGAGCAGCCGATGGTGGAGGAAGTGGCGGTGGCGGGAGCCTGGGCCGGCCGCGCGCACGATCTGCTGCGCACGCTGGAGGACCTGGCGCTGGGCGCGGGGCTGCTGGTGAGCCTGGCCTGCATGGCGATCGTGTGGAGCACGATCCGGCTGGGGGTCTACGCGCGGCGGGCCGAGCTGCAGATCCTGCGGCTGGTGGGGGGCACCGATCGCTTCGTGCACGGGCCGTTCGTGTTCGAAGGAATGGTGCAGGGAGCGCTGGGCGCTGGGCTGGCCCTGGGCATCCTTTGGGTGGGCTTCGATGCGGCGGCGCCGTTCCTCGAGCGTGGGCTGTCGCTGCTGTTTGCGGGGGGTGCCTTGCGCTTCTTCTCGCCGCAGGAGCTGGCGATCGGCGTGGCGCTGGGCGCTGGGCTGGGCCTGTTGGGCGCTCGGGCGGCGGTCGGTCGCTACGCGGAGGTCTAGGACGAAATGGCACGGCTCGCACGAATGCTCGGTGCACCGCGGAGCCCTCGACGGGAGGGACGGAGGCGTCGGCTGGGCTGGGCGCTGGCCGGGCTCGGCATGGCGCTGTCGGTGGCGGTGCCCGTGCACGCGCGCGTGGGCTGGAAGGAAGCGGCCAGCCGACTCGAACGGGCGATCGACGCGGAGCTGGGCCTGACCCGGCAAGCGGTGGATCTCGAGCGAGCGGTGGCGACCCTGGAGCACGAGCAGGATGGCGCGAAGTACGGGGCGGCCATGCTCGACCACGCGGGGCGCGAGAGCATGCGCAGGCTCGATGCCTATCGGGCCGGACGAGCGGAGCGCGAGCGGGTGGTGCGGCAGCGTGCCCGCGCGATGGCGAAGGCGGCCCGAGGGGGCATTGCCCGGATCGTGCTCGACGAGGGAGATGGCGATCGGGATCGAGCCGATCGGCTGGCGCGTGGACGCGATCTGCGATGGCTGGTGCGGCACGATCTGCGCGAGCTGTCGGCCTACCAGCGCGCCGAGCTGCGCGCACGCAACGAGCTGCTCGATGCCGAGCGCCAGCTCCAGGCGCTGTCGGTGCTCGCGACGGTGCACGACGTGCAGGGCGAGCTCATCGGCGCGGCGCAGGGGGCCACGGGGGCGGCGTTGGCCCGAGCCCACGGCGAGCGCGATGCGCTGCTGTCGAAGGCGTCACCACGGGCCCGCGCGCGGGCGGCTCAGAAGACGCGCCTGGCCGAGCTGCGCGCGAGTCGGGACGAGCTCGAGCGGCTGCAGCACACGGGGGGCGAGGGGCTGGTTCGGCCGGTCCGTGGTCGGGTGGTGGGGCGGTTCGGTCACTACTCCGATCCGATCCTGCGCCTGCCCATGCTGCGCAACGGCGTGGAGCTGGCCGCGCGCCGCGACGAGGACGTACGCGCGCCCGCGGACGGCCAGGTGGTGATGGTGGCCGAGCTGCCGGGCTTCGAGCAGGTGGTGGTGATCGATCTCGGCGATGGCCGACTGGTGATGCTGGGGCGGCTGTGGAAGGCCACGGTGGCCGAGGGTGATCCGGTGACGGCGGGTGAGATGATCGCGTCGGCGGCCCCCAAGGTCCTCGACGACGGGCTGGGCTCGAGCGTGTACCTGGAGCTGCGCCACGGGGACAAGCCGGTCGATCCGGCGCCGCTCTTGCGGCGAAGGTGATGGAGAGCAGGCGCCCCATGCACGCGCCGGGCTCCTCCGTCGAAGGCTGGGACCGCCGAAGCTGGGCGTGGCTGCTGGTGGTGCTCGCGGCCGGGGCGGTGGTGCTGCTGTGGGGGCTGGAGGGCGGGACCATGCGGGTCTACGACGAAGGCCTCTACGGCCAGCTCGGGCGCAACGCCCTGGAGCACGGCCAGTTCATGCATGCGGTGGATCGGGAGGGAGGGCTCTACCCGGGATTCACCAAGCCGCCGCTGTCCATCGCCTGCGTGGCGCTGTCGTTTCGCGCGCTGGGGGTCTCGATGTTGGCGCTGCGACTGCCGTTTGCCCTGTCGATGCTGGGGCTGTGCGCGGTGGCCTTTTGTTGGGGGCGCCGGATCGGGGGCCTGGCGATGGCGGTGGGCTGGGCCGGGTGCCTGCTGGGGGTGGCGGCGTGCATGCGCTGGGGCCGAGTGGCGTGCGTCGAGCCGATGCTGATGCTGTGGATCGTGCTGGGGCTGTGGGCCTACCACGAGGCGCTGGTGCGTCGGGGCGGCTCGGGCCTGCTGTGGGCGGTGGGGGCCGGCGTGGCGCTGGCGCTGGCGATGGCGACCAAGCAGGTGGTGGTGGGGCTGGCGGTGGTGCCGATCGTGGGGCTCGAGCTGCATCGTCGCGAGGGGCGGCGGGCGCTTCCGCGGCTCGCCCTCGCGCTGGGACCCGCGGTGGTCGTGGGCGTGGCATGGCTTTGGTGGATGACGAGCCGCTTTGGCGACGCGGCGATCGACCTCTACGTGCGCACGGGCGTGGTGCGGCGCGTCGCCGGGTTCGAGTCGGGACACGGGGCGCGCTCGCTCAACGAGCTGGCGCGCACGGTGAGCGAGGCGTGCGAGCCGTTCCCCTGGGTGCTGGGGGTGGCGGGGCTGGTGTTGCTGCTGTTGATGCGCCCCGCGGATGACCGACGTGACGATGGCGCGCCGTTGCTGGCGGGGCTGCTGGTGACGGCGGTGGTGGTCTACGACAATCTGTCGCAGTCGCTGGTACCCTGGTATGCGCTCGACGTGGTGGTGCCGCTGACGGCGGGGCTCGGGTTCCTGGTGGCGGGGGTGGTGGAGACCCGCGGGGATCGACTGGGGATGGCGCGGACGGCCGGCGGTGTGCTCGCCCTGGGGGTGGGTGCGGTGGGGATGTTGGGGTCGGTGGTGTCGCAGCTCGACGTGGCGGTGCTCGTGGGCGTGGCGGCGCTGGGGGTGATGCGACGCCCGGCGCTCGCCGGAGCGGGGCGCGTGGCGCTGATGGGGGCGGCGGCGGTGGCGTTCGTGGTGGGTACCCTGCACGATCCCACGCTGTGGCTTCCGCCCGGTGGCCACGAGCAGCTCATGCGGACGCTGGCGGCCCGCGGGGTGACGAGGGTCGACGTGGACGCCGACACCAGGCTCGGCGGCGAGTACCCGCTGGTGACCTACTATGGCCCTGCGGCCCGGGTGGTGAGGCGGCCGCCGTGGCGGGGTGAGGGCGACGAGGCCCCGCAGGCGTATGTGACGAGTGCGCTGTGGCCCCTGGAGCTGCATCCCGAGGATGGCAGCGAGATCGTGCGCGCGCCGGGGGTGATGGCGTTCTTGGGCGGGGATCCGCGCCGTGCTGCGTGGACCTCCGCAACGCTCGATGCGTTGCTCGACGCCGGCCCGCTGACCTTCGAGGCCGAGCACATGCCGAGCCAGCGCGATGACACGCTCCGGTCCGATCCGACGGCCTCGGGCGGTCGCGTCCGTGCACGGGTGCCCGATGGGCCGCGCGAGAGTCCGTTCGTGCTGACGCATGGCCCCGACCTCGGGCTGCCCAGGGGGCGCTACGTGGCGAGGTTCTGGCTGCGCTGGGATTGCGGTGGTGCGGTGGGCGGGCAGCCGGCGGCGCAGGTGCGGGTGATCGCGAGCAACGCGATCGTGGCCGAGCGCGAGGTGGGCTGCGAGGACGGCGAGCCGTCTGGCGGCTTCGAGCCGGTCGAGGTCGACGTGGTGCTCCCGCGCAAGGCGGTGGTGGAGCTGCGGGTGCACTACGTCTCGGGCGCGGTGTGGCACGATCGCACCGAGCTCGTCCGATGAACGCCCCGCTGCTGCCCCCGCTGGCCGACCTGCACCGCCACCTCGATGGCTCGCTGCGCCCGAGCACCTTCGCCGAGCTCGCAGCGCCGCTCGGACTCACGATCCCCGAGGACTTCGGCTTCCATCCCGGCATGGGCTTGCAAGCCGCGCTCGATTGCTTCGGGCTCACCCTGCGCGTGCTGCAGACGCCGGCGGCGGTGGAGCGGGTGGCGTGCGAGATCTGCGAGGACGCCCGGGCCTCGGGGGTGAGCACGCTGGAGCTGCGCTTCGCCCCCCAGCTCCACCAGGCGGCCGGTGCCTCGATGGACTCGATCCTCGACGCCGCGGTGGCGGGCTGTGCGGGGCGAGCCGGGATCATCCTGTGCGGTCTCTACGGTGACCCGCCGGAGCTGGTCGAGCAGCTGGTCGCGCTCGCCCGGCCCCGCCGCGGCGTGGTGGGGCTCGATCTGGCGGGTGGCCCCGCGCCGGGTCATCGCTTCGGCATGGAGGCCTACGTGCCGGCGTTTCGTCGTGCGCGCGACCTCGGGCTGGGCCGTACCGTTCACGCAGGGGAAGGGCGGCCTCCGGCGGAGCTCCGCGTGGCGATCGAGCTGCTGCTGGCGCAGCGGATCGGTCACGGCACGACCCTGCTCGAGGACCCGGCCGTGACCGCGCTGGTGATCGAGCGCGGGGTGACCCTCGAGGCCTGCGTGACCTCCAACCTGCACACCGGGGTGATCCCGAGCATCACCGCGCACCCGATCGCCTCGTGGATGGCCCGGGGAGTGCGGGTCTGCATCGCGACCGACAACACCTCGATGTCGCACGTGGACGCGCCACGGGAGCACGCGCGCGTGGCCGAGATTCCCGGCATGACGCGGGCTCGGCTGCACCAGGCCATCGCCCAGGGCCATGCCGCCGCGTTCGACCGGCGATGAGGCTATGATGCGCCCGATGGTGCCCCCGCTTCGCTCCGCCCCGTTGCGCTCCACCCTCGGGCTGGCCCTGGTGCTGGCCTTCATGCCGGCCTGCGACCAGCGCAGCGACGAGGAGCTGCGCTCGATGATGAGCGAGGTGGCGTCGAGCCAGGTGAGCGCGGTCGAGAGCAAGCTCGGCGCGGCCAACGACGACCAGACGCGCCGGCTCGAGACGCTCGAGCGCGAGGTCGCGGAGCTGCAAGGGCAGCTCGCCGGGCTCGAGGGGCAGCTCGCAGGGGCGAAGGCGGAGCTCGAGGAACTCGGCAAGGCGCCGCCTCCCAAGCCGACCACGCCCAGCATGGCGGGCCGGCCCGATCCCGCGTCGACCTATCGCGTGGAGCTCGGCGACGCGCAGACGATCGGACCCGCCGACGCGCTGGTCACCATCGTCACGTTCTCCGACTTCCAGTGCCCGTTCTGCTCGCGGGTGTCTCCCACGATTGCCGAGCTGCGCAAGTCCAACGGCGACGACCTACGCTACGCGTTCAAGCACAACCCGCTGGGCTTCCACAAGGACGCGCGGGCGGCTGCGATCGCGGCCGAGGCGGCGGGGGAGCAGGGCAAGTTCTGGGAGATGCACGACAAGCTGTTCGAGAACCAGCGCTCGCTGACCGAGTCGAACTTCGTGGCGTGGGCGCGCGAGCTGGGCCTGAACGTCAAGCAGTTCGAGCGCGATCTCGCGAGCACCGCGATCGCCGACCGGGTCGATCGCCACCAGCGGCAGGCCAACGATCTCGGCGCGCGCGGCACTCCGGCGTTCTTCATCAACGGGCGCTTCTTGTCGGGTGCGCAGCCGCGCGAGAGCTTTCAGCGGCTCATCGACGAGGAGAAGGCCAAGGCCGCGGCCAAGGTCGCGACCGGAACCCCGCGCTCGGGCGTCTACGCGGCGATGATCGCGGGCGGCAAGACCGAGCCCTGAAGACTCGGGCGCAGGCGATCGCGGCGGCGGGGATCGGCCTACGCAGGGGTGCTCAGGTCACGGCTGGCTCGCGAAGGAGACCCGGGCTCCACGCCAGCCCCACCGCGAGCAGGCTGACCACGCCGCCGAGCACGAAGTTGGGACCGTAGCCGAGCCAGTGCGCGGTGAACCCACCGAGCGCGGCGGAGCCCAGCGAGGCGAGCACCACGAGCGAGGCCTGCAGGGTGTAGTCGGTGGCCGCGTGCTCGGGGCGGCAGCGGTCCATCATCAGGGTGAACAGGGCGGCGGTGGCCAGGCCGCTGGCGAGGTGTTCGAACACGACGGGGCCGTAGAGCTGCATGGGCCCTGCGCTGGGATCCACGCTGAGCGCGTAGCTGGCGACCGAGAGCGCCTGCAGGGTGCCGAACCCGAGCAGCGCACGCCTTCGCCCCAGGCGCTCCACCAAGGCGCCGCCGAGCAGCGCGCCGCACAGGCCCGCGCAAAAGCCCACCGTGCCGAGCAGGAGCCCCAGGTCGGCCAGGCCCAGGCCGCGGTCGACGTAGAACGGGCGCAGCATGCTGGTGCCGAGATAGTCGCCGGCCTTGTAGACGACCAGCACCGCGAGCCATCGTCGTCGCGCGGGGTCGGCCGCGAAGCGGCGCAGTGAGTCGAGCACGCTGGGCTCGGAGGTCGTGGGGCGCGGGCGCGGTGGCTCGCAAAATCGCCACACGGGGATGGTCGCGAGCAGCAGGATCCCGGCGGCGCAGGTGAAGGTCCACGCCCAGCCCCAGTGCTCGAATGCGACGAGCAAGGCGCCGCCGCCCACGATCATCCCCACGCGATAGCCGGCCACCTGTACTCCGTTGCCCAGGCCGCGCTCGTGCCGAGCCAACAGATCGACGGCGAGGCCGTCGGTGGCGATGTCCTGGGTGGCGGCCACCAGGTTGGTGAGCAGCACGCCGAGCATCAGCCAGGACAGCGAGTGCGAGGGATCGGCGAGGGCGAGCGAGAGCAGCACTACCACGCTGGTCAGCTGCAGCGGCACGATCCACGCCCGTCGCGAGCCATGGCGATCGACCATGGGCGCCCACAGGGCCTTGAGCGCCCATGGCAGGGCGAGCAGGGTGCTGCTTCCGATCACCGCCAGCGACACGCCTTGCTGGCGCATCACCGCGGGCAGGGCCTGGGTGAAGAACCCGAACGGCAGGCCCTGCGAGAGGTAGAGCGCGGTGAGCAGGCCGAGCTTGCGCGGAGTGGTGAGCGACACGGGCGAGGCTATTTGGATCGGGCTCATCATCCACGCCTCCCGGTCAGCGTGCGCCGCAACGAGCGGCGCAGCTCGGGGGCGGCGCTGCCCGGGGGGACGACCTTGGTGCTGGCCGCGAGCTGGTAGTAGCCCTCGATCGTGGCCAGGGTGAGCACGGCCAGGCCCTGGGCATCGACGCGCACGTCGTGCTCGCGGGCGACCTCGTGCAGCAGCGCGGTGAGCTGCTGCAGGCGGCGCTCGACCACCGCCCGGTAGCGCTCGCGCACGTCGTCGTCCTTGAGGGCCTGGGCGCCGATCCACACCCAGGCGGCCACCGCGTCGGGCTCGGCATCGTCGCCCTGGGCGAGGTGGGCGTCGATCCAGGCCTCGAGCCGCCCCCACGCCCCGCGGCGGCGGGCCGACTGGCGCTCGTATCGGGAGGTAACCAGCACCTCGAGGTGGTCGAGCAGCGCGTGGAGGATCTCCGCCTTGTTGCCGAAGTGGTGGTGCAGCAGGCCCGCGGCGAGCCCGGCCTCCTTGGCGATGGCCTGGACGGAGGCGCCGTCGAAGCCGGTGCGCGCCATCACCCGGAGGGTGGCCTCGACGATCTGCAGGCGGCGCTCGGAGGCGTTGGAGGGGCGGCCCATAAGTTGATTGTATAACCAACCAATGAACGACGGAGAAGGACCCCGCAAGTGCGGGGACTCCGCGGCTCTTCAGGAGGCCGCGCATGCTCGATGGGACGGGTGATACGAAACGCCGGTGATTATGAGCGATGTTTAAACGTTTCGTATCGTACGTCCGATTGTCTCCACGACCACTACTCCGGATTCGATCGCCACGGACCGCCCGCTTGCCATCGAGTCGCGGGAAACGCCGAAGCCTGGGCGGCCATCCGAAGCGGCATCTCGACGAATGCGGCGATCGTGGTGATCGTGTCTGACAAGCTGCCAGCATCGACCGCACCCGACTTGCGAACGAAGCCGGTCCACTGAACGTTCTTGCCTGCGTCATCGGCAAACGCCGTCGTGAGTGCAAGTGGAAGTCCCCGGGGCAGTGGCGTTCGTCGTCGCTCGAATGTTGTTCGAATGGCGCGCGACAGCACTCGTCCGTCGAAGTCGAACATCCTCGCGATCAAGGCGAGGTCGTAGAAGTCCTTCATTCGGCTGTTGGCCATTCCGAGCTGCACCATGGCTTCGAGCTTCTCTGCGACGACCGTCTCGCGCGGGTACACTCGCAGCCGAGGCGCAGGGAAATCGAGTAGCGACGGAAGTTCGACCAGCACCGCCTTCGGCGTGATCGCATCCCCGAAGCCCACATCGACCTGTAGCCGCAGCTTCGCGGACGTGACGTGGGCGATGACCTCGACCCGGACACCACCGTATACTTGGTCCTCGCGAATGGGTCCGACTTCCATGGAATTCGGATCGAACACGACACCGTCCTCGACGGTGGGCGCCAAGACCTGCGTGAAGACCTCGCGAATGTGCGCCTCACTGCAATCGCCGAGGCCAAGAAGATCCACGTCTCGCGTGGCTCGGTGGGGCTTGCCGGTCCAGAACGTGAACAGAGCAGCGCCCTTGAGCACGAAGGAGCGCCCATGCGGCGATGCTCCGAGTCGGAAGAGGAGGCGCTCATTGGCATAGCGCGTGAGCAGACGCTGAAAGTCCTCGCCGTGCGCGCGCGCCAGCCGAAGCAGACGACCACGTACCGACGCGCCACGATCCCTGGGCGGCTGTTTCGTCATGCAAGCGCCTCGACGTACGGACGCATGACCGTCTGGATGCGGTCGGCACGGGCCGCATCCATCAGAGCGTCGAGCCCGCTTCGCCGCTGGCGAAGGTAGGCCCGAAGGGCTGCGATCGCGACGTCGAGACCGACGTGGCGTCGGTATCGAAAGCAGTCGGCGACGGTCTTGGCCGGAGTCGTGAGCCGCAGCTCCACACCCTCGATCGTTCGTGTCTCGATGCCATGCTCGCGCGCGGCACCGCTGGCACGAACGACCTCGAGCCTTGGGTACTCGATCTTCGGCGTACGCGCGTGCCCGTCGATGAGTATCCACACCGCGTGCGGTGCCTCGGTGGTCAGCCCGTGGACCTGCAGTGCGCTCAGCAGACAGATGATGGCGTGAGGCACACGCTTGGCCACCTGGGCGAGTGAGTGGAGCTCGGTGACGGGTGCGTCGACGAGTCGATAGAGTCCGCGGTCGACCTGCTCGAGCACGCCACGTTCACAGAGGCGTCCGAGATAGGCACGTGGGATACCCGCTCGATCGAGGTCGCGCGCGCGTATCGGCCCCAGCTGGGCGAGCCGGAGCAGCGCTTCGGTCTTCGTTGGCGGGTTCTGCGGCATGATACTTGACGTCGGCTATTGACGCTTTTAACATGCACTTCGTATCAATCGCCGTCCAGCTCGCTCTTCCGTAGCTCCCTGACCTCCCGGGCCCAGCGCTCGAGGTCCTCGACCGAGACCTCGGGAGCCTCGCCGCCGCGAGCCCCGACGTAGGCGAGCAGCTCGCGCTGGACCTGCTCGCGCAGGCGCTGGAGCCCTCGCTGGAGACGCCCGCGCACGGTGCCCTCGGGGATGCCGAGCACCTCGCCGATCTCGCGGCCGCTGAGGCCGTCGAAGTACATCAGCTCGAGCACCACCTGGTCGCCCACGGGGATCCGGCGCAGCGACTGCACGAATGCCTGCGCCTCGCGGCGACGCATGACGATCGAGGAGGCCGAGCGCGGGTCGAGCTCGTGCACGCACACGGTGGCGAAGTCGAGCTGCTCGCGCTGGCGCTTGCTCTTCTTGCGGATGTACGTGTAGAGCACGTTGTTGGCCACGCGAAACAGGAAGCGCCGCACGCTGGTCTCGCCGCGAAAGCCCTCGGCGGCCTGAAGGCACCCGAGGAAGGTCTGGCTCACCAGGTCGGCCACGTCGGTCTCGTTGCAGACCTTGTTGCGGAAGAACCAGGTGATCTCGCCGATGCGGCGGCGCACCAGCGCGTTGCCGGCCTCGCGGTCACCGCCCTGCCAGCGCTCCAGCAGCTCGCGATCGGGGTCGCTCACCCGATGAAGCGTACACCCGGGCCCTGGGGCCGTCGTCGGGTGCGATCGTAGGCCCAGGAAAGCGAGATCACCCGGGTGCGCACGATTTGGCGGCCCGCTTCTCCAGGGGCCCGCTTCGGCGCTATCGTCGGCTCCGCGCCGCGCTCGGGGCCGTTCCCGAGGCACTCCTTTCGATTCGCGGCGCGGGGAGAAGGACGCACGATGAAGGTCAAGGCCGCCGTTGCTCATGCCGCAGGACAACCGCTCACGATCGAGGAGGTCGACCTCGACGGACCCCGCGCTGGCGAGGTGCTCATCGAGATCAAGGCGACCGGGGTGTGCCACACCGACGCTTACACGCTGTCGGGTGCCGACCCCGAGGGGCTGTTTCCCAGCGTGCTCGGACACGAGGGTGCTGGCGTGGTCGTGGACGTGGGACCCGGCGTGACCTCGCTGAAGAAGGGCGACCACGTGATCCCGCTCTACGTGCCGGAGTGTCGCCAGTGCGACTACTGCACCTCGGGCAAGACCAACCTGTGCCAGGCGATCCGCTCCACCCAGGGCAATGGGCTGATGCCCGACGGCTCCTCGCGGTTCTCGGCCGAGGGCGGCAAGACGCTGTTCCACTACATGGGCACCTCGACCTTCGCCCAGTACACGGTGGTGCCCGAGATCGCGGTGGCCAAGATCCGGCAGGACGCGCCGTTCGACAAGGTCTGCTACATCGGCTGCGGGGTCACCACGGGCATCGGCGCGGTGATCAACACGGCCAAGGTGGCGCCGGGTGACAACGTGGTGGTGTTCGGGCTCGGCGGCATCGGGCTCAACGTGATCCAGGGCGCGCGCATGTCGGGTGCCAACATGATCGTGGGGGTCGACATCAACCCCGCCCGCAAGGCGCTGGGCGAGAAGTTCGGCATGACCCACTTCGTGAACCCGACCGAGGTGGAGGGCGACCTGGTGCCCTACCTGGTCGAGCTCACCAAGGGCGGCGCCGACTACTCGTTCGAGTGCGTGGGCAACGTGAAGGTGATGCGCCAGGCGCTCGAGTGCTGTCACAAGGGCTGGGGCACCTCGGTGATCATCGGGGTGGCCGGAGCCGGCGAGGAGATCGCGACGCGCCCGTTCCAGCTGGTGACGGGCCGGGTGTGGAAGGGCACCGCCTTCGGTGGTGCCAAGGGCCGCACCGACGTGCCCAAGATCGTCGACTGGTACATGGACGGGAAGATCGACATCGATCCGCTCATCACCCACACCATGCCGCTCGAGAAGATCAACGAGGCGTTCGAGCTGATGCACCACGGCGAGTCGATCCGCAGCGTGGTGGTGTTCTAGGCGATCGGCGCCCAAGACGCCGGCGGGGCGACCCTCGACGGCGTTTGGTGGCCAACGGGGCGGGGTGGGGTAGGCTCGGGCGGCCATGGCCTCGACGCACGACCAGAGCTCTGCCGACGACCTCCCGCCCGCCGAGCGGTCGGTCGTGATGCCGATCGATCGCGTACTGGCGCCGATGCGCGTGTTCGCGGCGCACAAGCTCGCGGGGGCGGGCCTGCTGCTGCTGGCCACCGCGATCGCGATCGCGTGGGCCAACTCGGCGTGGGCCGAGGCCTACGAGCACCTGCTGCACCTGCCCACGAGCATCTCGCTGGGATCGCTGACGCTCGAGAAGTCCCTGCATCACGTCATCAACGACGGGCTGATGGGGATCTTCTTCTTCCTGGTGGGCCTGGAGATCAAGCGGGAGATCCTCGTGGGCGAGCTGTCGACCCCGGGCCAGGCCGCGCTGCCGGCCGTGGCGGCGCTGGGCGGGATGCTGGTGCCCGCGCTGCTCTACTTCGCCATCAACCCCGAGCCCCCGCTGCGCGACGGCTGGGGCATCCCCATGGCCACCGACATCGCCTTCGCGCTGGGGGTGCTGGCGATCGTGGGCGACCGCGTGCCCTCGGGCCTCAAGGTGCTGCTGACGGCGCTGGCGATCGTCGACGACATCGGTGCGGTGCTGGTGATCGCGATCTTCTACACCGATCAAATCGCCACCAACCTGCTGCTGCTGGGGCTCTTGGGCTTTGGCGTCTCGGTCCTGATGAACATCCTGGGCGTGCGCAGCTGGCAGGCCTACCTCGTGGTGGGGCTGCTCGTGTGGCTGGCATTCTTGCAGTCGGGGGTGCACGCCACGATCGCGGCCCTGCTGATGGCGTTCACGATCCCGGCGCGCACGCGCATCGACGGCGAGCTGCTGATGGGGCGGCTCGAGCGAGCCGTGAAGCGCCTGCGCCGGGTGGGACCCCCCACGACCTCGGGCCTCAACACGCACGCGCAGGAGGACGCGTTGCACGACCTGGTGGTGATCCACGACTCGGCCACGGCGCCGCTGCAGCGGCTCGAGCATGCGATCGTGGGGCTGGTGACGTTCGTGATCCTGCCGGTCTTCGCGCTCGCCAATGCGGGCGTGAGCTTCTCGGGGATCGGCCTGGGGGCGCTCGGGGAGGGCATCGCGCTCGGCGTGGCGGTGGGCCTGGTGGTCGGCAAGCCCGTGGGCATCGTGGCGTTCTCGTGGGTGGCCGTCAGGCTGGGGATCTGCCGCCTGCCTCAGGGCGTCGCGTGGCGGCACGTGCTCGGCATCGGCCTGCTGGGCGGGATCGGCTTCACCATGGCGCTGTTCATCGGAGGGCTCGCGTTCGGCAGCCCGGCCGAGCTCGCGGCGGCCAAGCTGGGGATCTTGAGCGCCTCGGTGGTCGCGGCGGTGGCGGGGTTGGTGGTGCTGCGCGGTGCGGGGCAGCGCGCGCAGACCTGAGGCCCGCGGGTTCGTGCTCGCGGTTCGCCTGCCTAGCGACCGCGGCGAGCGACCACTGCGAGGCGGATGACGCCGACGAGCGCGAGGGTGATGCCCACGGAGGTCGCGGCGACTCCGGCTCGGCCCACCCCCTGCCAGCGCCGTGCATGGGCCGAGAAGGCGTCTTCGTCGATGGTGGGGGGCGGATGGGCGAGCTCGTGGGCGGCTCCGATCCACAAACCGGAGCCCACCGCCCCCACCACGAGGCCACTGCCGGCCAGGGACCATCCCACGGGGTCTCGCGTCCAGTGCCGTGCGCGGGGCTTGGAGGCGTCGGGCTCCAGCGCCGTCGACGTGGCGGGAGGCTCGGCGGGCTCGGCGGGCTCGGCGGGTCCAACGGGCTCGGTCGGCTCCACGACGCACTGTTCCCGGACCGAGCGGGAGGCGTCGAGGATGGCGGCCGGGGGCTGGCTGGCCTCGAGCGCGTCGAGCAGCGCATGGGCCCGCTCGCAGTGCCCCATGGCCACCTCGGCCCGCGCATGACCGAACAGGTACTCGGGCCGTGGGTCGTCGCGATGGGCCCGCTCGAACAGCTCGGCCACGGCGGCGTTGTCCCCCGCGTCCCATAGCTGCTGCGCGCGGGTGATGATCTGCTCGAAGCTCTCGGGCGCGGGCGTGCTCACGACCGTCGCGAGGATCGAGATCAGCAGCAAACCCATCCGGCTCTAGCCCCCCTCCATCCACGGGAACAGCGGCTCGCGCTTGGCATCGGCCGGCGGCTTGGAGGCGCCGCGGCGAGACTTTCGCTTGCTGCCCTTGGAGCGCGCAGCGGCTGGCGCCGCGGAGCTGGCCGCATCGGCGGCGGACGAGGCCTTGGCCGGCTCGGTGCTGGCATCGCGCTCGACGGTCTCGGGGGCGTCGACGCGCTCCGTGGGGCCGGCGGGCTCGGGAGCGCCCGCCTGCACCACGGGCGTTGGCGACGACTGGGGGGTGGCGTCGTTGGCCGTGGGCAATGGATCGGGCAGTGGATCGGATGCAGGCTCGTCGTCGTGCGTGGCGAGGGCCGAGAGCCCATAGGCGCCGGCGATCACCGAGAGGACGCCGACGAGGCCCACGCGGCTGGCCCAGCCCCATCGTCGCACGCGCGTGCTCTCCTCGGTGACGGGCTCGACGTCGAGGTCGAGCGGCGCCGGGGCAGGTACGTGGGCTTCCATCCAGGCCGCGAGCTCGAGCTCGGAGAGGTGGATCGAGCATGCTCGCGCCACCTCCTCGATGCGCTGATGGAGCTCCAGCGCGGACGCGGGGCGCCCGGTGGGGTCGGTGCACAGGGCCTGGGCGATGACGCCCTCGAGCGCGGCCGGGTACCCCGGCACGACCTCCGAGGGTGGCATGTAGCGGCCATCGTTGATCCGGCTCATGACCTCGAACACGTTGGTGCCGCCAAAGGCACGACGGCCGGTCGTGGTCTCGTACAGCAGGATGCCGAGGTTGAAGATGTCGGAGCGATGGTCGAGCTTGCTGCCCCGGCACTGCTCGGGCGACATGTAGCCCGCCTTGCCCTTGACGGTGCCGGTGGCGGTCATCGAGGTCTGGGCCATGGCCTTGGCGATGCCGAAGTCGACCACCTTCACCTGGCCGTCGGGTCGGATCATGACGTTCGAGGGCGAGACGTCGCGGTGCACGATGCCCATGCGGCAGCCATCGGGCCCGAGCGCGGTGTGGGCGTGGTGCAGGGCGCGGCAGATCGCCATCACGATGGTGAGGGCCGCGGACAGCGGCAGCGGTCCGTGGGCGCGGCCCAGCACGGTGCGCAGGGTGTGGCCGTGGACGTACTCCATGGCGATGTACGTGTCGCCGCGCTCGCGACCCAGCTCGTAGATCTGGATGATGTTGGGGTGGTCGAGCAGCGCGGCGATCTTGGCCTCGTGCTCGAACAGGGCGATGAATCGCTCGTCGCCGGCGAGGTGGGGCAGCACCAGCTTGAGCGCCACCGCACGACGAAATCCGCGGATGCCCTCGGCCCGCCCCAGGTACACCTCGGCCATGCCCCCCATGGCCAGGCGCCGAATGATGGTGTACCGACCGAAGCGGGTGCCGGCCGGGATCTCGGCCCGCTCGCGCTGGTTTAGGACGGGGCTCCTCACTCGACGGCAGTGTATATCGCAGCGCCGCGGCGCCGCCGGGGTGGGGCGCGATCGCTAGGCGAGCGAGCGGAGCCAGCGATCGAAGTCGTCGGCGATGGCCCTGCCGCGCTGCGGGCCGAGCCCCGCCTCGATGCGGGCGCCCACCAGCTCGCGCGCACGCGCCAGGCGCGAGGTCACGGTGCTCGGCGGGACCGCGAATACTTGCGCAATTTCCGCTACTTTCATCGACTCCCAGTAGTAGAGCTGGAGCGTCATCTGCAGCTGCACGGGCAGCGTGGCCAGGCCCTCGAGCATGGCGGACTGCTCCTGCCGGAGCGCGGCACAGCGGCTGGGCGTGAGCACGGTGTCGGGGCCCTGCGCGGCTCGAAAGCCGTACATGCGTTCCTGGCGCTCCTGACTGCGCAGGTACAGCAGCAGCCGTCGACGGGCGATGCCAAACAGGAACGACTTGAACGAGGCGTCGCCGCGGAAGCGCTCGCGGCTCTCCATGCAGGCCAGCAGCGTGGCCTGGGTGAGATCGTCGGCGACCTCGGGCGCCTTGACCTCGAAGAAGCGGCGCAGCGACGGCACATGGCGTCGCAGCAGGCGATCGCCCGCGCGACGGTTGCCCTGCGCCCACTGCGCTAGCAACGCGTAGTCGTCGGGTCGTCCAAGCACCGGGCCTTTGGTTACACTATTTCGGCGGACGCGTGAGCAACACGAGCATGCAGGGATCCCGGCGAGCGCGGAGGGGTCGAGGCTCGCCGCGGGGGTGGGTGCTGGGGCTGTCCGCGGGCCTGGGCCTGGGTGCTTGCCTCGAGCCCACGACGCGACCCTGCCGCGCCGACGAGGAGTGCCGCCTCGACGACCGCAAGGGCACGTGCGAGCCCGATGGCTACTGCGCCTATCCGAGCGCCGAGTGCCCCTCGGGGTCGCGCTACGGGCCGTTCGCGGCCCAGGCGAGTGCATGCACCGTGGACTGCACGGAGGTGAGCCCCGAGCTGGCGTGCGCCGACGATCCCGGCTGCCCGGCGACGTGCGAGCGCGGCGATCCGGTGCTGCTGATCACGTGGAGCCGGCCGGGGGCGGCGGTCGAGCCCGTTGCGCTGGCGGCAGGGCGCAGCGGCCTGGTGGCGGTGACCGGGGCGATCGACGGCGAGCCTCTATTGGTGCTGCTGCGCGACGACGGCACGGTGCTGCGCGACGACGTGGCGCTGACGCCCGGCACCACGGGGCGCGCGGCGGCGGTGGGCGGTGACGATGCGGTATGGGTCGCGCTGCAGACCACCGATGGCTCGCAGCCCGGGTCGCGGGTGAGCCTGCATCGGCTCGATGGCACGGGGGCCGTGCTGGGCGGCGTGGGCTGGGCGACGCGGGGCGAGCAGGGCGTGGTGGGCCTGGGCGTGGACGATGATGATGCGGTCACGGTGGGAGGCCGGCTCGACGGGCGCGCGTGGCTCGAGCGACGCAGCTCCGGTGATGCGCTGGTGTTCGGCGAGACCTGGCCGGAGGACGATCGCTCGATCGAGCTGGTCGACCTGGCGGTGACGCGCGGCGGACGGGTGGCGCTGGTGGGCGCGAGCGCCGACGGCGAGGCCGGGCTGTGGCTGGTCGATCCCGGCGGTGCGCTGGGGCTGCGGCTCGGGCTCGAGGAGCTCGGCGCGCGCACGACCCCCGGGGCCGTCGCGCTGGGGCCCAGCGGCATGGTGATCGCGGGCACCGGCGCGGGATTGCCCTGGGCGCTGTTGGTGGGCAACGCGGGCACGCCGGGCTGGCTCGTCGAGCCCGAGGGCGTGGAGCGGCTGGCCGACGTGGTGCTCGACGATCAGGGGAGGGCCACGCTGATCGGCACGGGCGAGGGCGGCACGGCGGCGTGGATCGAGCAGCGCGACTGGGCGGGGGAGCTGCGCTGGAAGCGTAGGCTGCCGCCCGAGGCCGGGCGGGCGGTGGCGGTGGCGCTCGATGCCGAGCAGCGCCCGCTGGTGCTGGGGGCGACGCCCTCGGGCGATGGGCTGTGGCTGCGGAGGTTCGAGCCATGAGGATCCGCGTGGGGCTGGCGGTGCTGGTGGGGGCGGGGCTCCTGGGGTGGTCCCCGTGCGCGGACGCGTGCCAGTGGTTCGTCGACGGCGACGCCGAGCCCGGGGGTGATGGCACCGCCTCGTCGCCGTTCGACTCGATCGCGCAGGCGCTGGCGGCCCCGCCGAGCCCCGGCGACGTGGTGTGCCTGCAAGAGGCCGACGAGCCCTACCCGGGTTTCATGATCACGGGGGTCGACGGTACGGCACAGCTGCCCATCGAGCTGGCCGCGGCCCCGGGCCATGCGCCGATCATCGGCGACACGGTGGTGGTGCGCGACGTGAGCCACTGGGTGCTGCGCGGGCTGACCTGGGACGGCCGCGAGGTGGGCGAGGGCCGGGCCCTCACGGTGGAGGCGATCGGCGCCGATGTGATCGGCCTCGAGGTCCGCGGCTGCACGATCGTGCACTGGCCCAACCATGGGGTGGTGGTGGGCCCTCCGCAGAACGGCTTGGCGATCCGCGACGTGGTGGTGGCCGACAATCGCATCCGCGACGTGACCTACGCGGGCATCGAGCTCGACGGGGTCGACGACGGGGAGGTGGTGGGCAACGTCGTCGAGCAGGTCCGCTGCGGTGACAACGGCTACAACTCGTACGCGGGCATCCAGCTCGGCTACGGGGCGCAGCGCATCACGGTGGCCCACAACACGGTGCGAGATCAGCCCGAGTGTCTCGAGCTCGAGGGCGTCCACACCCAGGGCATCGAGGTGCGGGAGGGCGCGGCCGACGGGGAGATCCACCACAACCTGATCGAGGACATCCGCAGCATCTCTACGCCGAGCGGGTTCGCGGGCGGGATCTCGCTGCACGACGGGGCCAGCCGCTGGTGGGTGCACCACAACGTGACCCGGGCGATCGGGCTGCAGGGTGGTGGATGCAGCCTGTGCGACGCGGCCGATCACTATGCCGGCAACGCCGGCGACGACTGCGATGCTCCCGGCTGCAACGCCGACAATCGCTGGGAGCACAACACGGTGGTCGACGCGGCGACGGGCATTCGCCTGGGCAAGACGCTCGGCACGGTGGTGTCGAGCAACGTGGTGGTGGCACACACCACGCTGGTGCAGGCGTTCCGCGACGATGCGGAGTTCACGATCGACCACCAGCTCTACTGGCAGCACGGCAATCCGCTGCTGTTCAAGCGCAACGGCGATCGAGCGAGCCTGGAGGAGTGGCAGGGGGCCTGCGAGTGCGACGCGGCCTCGCAGGTGGCCGACCCGCGGCTCGACGTGGGTGATGGCGTGACGCCGATGCCGGACGGCCCGGCGATCGACGCGGCGCCGTCGTTGCTGCCGCATCACGGAGCCGCGCCAGATCTGGGGGCCCTCGAGGCGCCGGTGGTGCGTGCGGCCACGGTGGAGGCCAGCGATCCTTCGCGGGTGCGACTGACGGTGGAGTCCCGCGTGGCGCCCCCGCTCGAGCCCCTGGGGGGCTGCGAGGGCCTCGAGGTCCAGGTGGGCGGCCAGGTGGTGGTGGCGACGGGGTGCACGGCCACGCTCGACGAGCCTGCGGGCGAGGTCACGGTGATGCTGTCGCTGCTCGAGCCGCTGTGGCGCGACGCCGAGGCCACGCTCGTCCACACCGGCACGCTGACCGACGTGGCACGCATCGGGGGACGCATGGGTGCTCGCGTGCCGGGGTTCGTGCTGGCGCTGGACACCAGCGGCCTGCCCGAGCGCATGGACGAGCCGGTCGGCAACGGGCTCGGCGAGGACGAGGACGGCTGCCACCTCGTGCCCGCCGCGGAGGGCCCGCTGGGGCTGCTGGGGCTCGTGGGGCTGCTGGCGCTGGGGTGGCATCGCCGACCGAAGAATCGGTGAGACCACCCCGTGCGATTACTTCGTGGACGGATCGGCGCCAGGGGTTACTTGGTCCGTGAAGCCGGGCCGACGGCGACCGCCGCAGCCGAGCTTCCCCAGACCGGAGCCTTCCCATGTCCCGATCCACGCATCGCCGCCCTCGCGGCCGGGCGTGGGCGTCGCCGCGCCCTTCCGTGCGCCTCGACCCCGCGCTCGTCCTCGCCAGCCTCCTGCTCGTCCCCGGGTGCTACCAGGGGCTGTCCTCGTTCGACCAGCAAGATCCCACCGATGGTGGCTCCTCGAGCGGGGCCGACGGTGCCGATGACGACGAGAGTGGCGGGGACGACGGCCCCGCCGCCGCGTGCGTGCCCGGCCAGGTCGTGGCGGCCCGTGCCCCGCTGCGCAGCCTCACCACCACGCAGTACCGCCACGCGGTGACGGATCTGCTGGGGACGAGCGTGGTCACCGAGGAATCGCTGCAGCACCTTCAGCTCATCACCGACGGCGCGCAGGGGGGCTTTGCCTCGACCACGGCCGGCTTCGACCCCGAGCTGACGCGCCGCTACCTCGAGCTGGCCGAGGGTCTGGCCGAGGTCTACGTGAGCGACCGGCTCCCGCAGGTGCTCGCGTGCGACTGGGCGCAGACCAGCTGCATCGACACGCTGCTCGACGGCCTGGGTCGGCGCGCGTTCCGACGCCCGCTCGATCCGAGCGAGCGGGCCGACTTCGTCGGGCTCTACACCTCGTTGCGCGACCAGCAGGGGCCATCGATCGCGGTGCAGGCCCTGGTGACCGCGCTGCTGGCCTCGCCCGCGTTCCTCTACCTCGAGGAGGAGGTGGTCGAGCTGCCTGGCGACGGCCAGGAGGGCGTGGTGCTGCTCGATCCCCATGCCACGGCCTCGCGGCTGTCGTTCTTCCTGTGGAGCAGCGTGCCCGACGACGCGCTGCTCGACGCGGCGGAGGCCGGCGAGCTCGACGAGCCCGAGCAGATCGAGGTGCAGGTGCTGCGCATGATGGACGATCCCCGGTTCCTGCGCACGGTGGAGAGCTTCCACACCCAGTGGCTCGGCGTCGGGCACCTCGACGACCTCGAGCTGGGCGACTCGATGACCCGCGAGCTCGTCACCTTCGTCGACGACCTGTTCACCGCGGGGGACTCTCGCATCGAGACGCTGCTGGGCTCGAGCCACACGTTCGTCGACGCGGACCTGGCTGCGCTCTACGGGGTGGAGCCGCCCGCCGAGCCGTTCGGGCGCGTGGAGCTCGACCCGCAGCAGCGCGCGGGCGTGCTCACCCAGCTGGGCTTCTTGCAGCACACGGGGGCGATCTTCCCCGAGGTCCATCGCGGGATCTTCGTGCGCGAGAGCCTGCTGTGCAGCACCTTGCCTCCGCCGCCCGAGGGGGCGGTCGACGCCAACGCGGGGCTTGAGACCTCGCGGGTCGAGGATCCGGTGTGCGGTGCGTGCCACCGCTGGACCGACCCCATCGGCCACGGCTTCGACAACTACGACGGCCTGGGGCGCTTCCAGTCGCTCGACGCCGACGGCGATCCACTGCAGGCCGACGGCGAGATCGAGCCCATCGGCGCAGACGGGGTGGAGGGCACGTTCGAGACCATCCCCGAGCTGGCCCAGCTGCTCATCGGCGAGCCCGAGGTCAATCGCTGCTTTGCGATCCAGTGGTCGCGCTACGCCCTGCAGCGGCTCGACACCAGCGCCGAGCGCTGCACGATGGATGCCTTCTCCGAGATCGTGGCCACCAGCGACGGAGACCTGCGCTCGCTGGTGGTCGCCATCGCCACCTCGGAGTGGTTCCGCTCGCGTGCCGCCAGCGACTTCCAAGCCCCTTGATGCTCGACTCGTATCGCAGGAGACCTCGCCATGACCCGCGCCAATTCCACCGCTTCCCGTCGCCGCCGCTCCACCAAGACCAGCCGCCGCACCTTCCTCGGCTCGCTGTGCAGCACCGCGGCTGCCGTTCCCTTCCTTCGCTCGTTCACCGTGGGCGCCCAGGACGATGGCCTCGTTCCGCTGCCCAAGGTGCTGTTCGTGGGCTTCCCCAACGGCCCCCTGGTGGGTCCCACGGGGGGCTCGGGCTACGCGGGCTGGCGGCCCGCGAGCGCGTCGGCCGGCGACACGCCGCTGCCGCTCGACGAGGCCGGCTTCCCGCACATCTTCAAGCCGCTGCACCCGTTCCGCGACCGTCTGGTGTTCCTGGAGAACATCGCGTGGATCGACGGCGCCAACCCTCATCGGCAGACCTCGGCGCTGCTGACCGGGCGCAGGCGCTACGTGGCGGGCGACATCAAGGACTACACCTCGACGGGGATCTCCATCGATCACTACCTCGCCAACCAGTTCGCGGGCGACCCCGACCTCGCCACCAACGTGCTCAACACCGCGTTCCGCATCCAGGGCTACGTGCCCGGCGAGAGCTACTGGTCGTACACCGGGCCCGGCGAGCGCGTGGAGCCGATTCAGAACCCCGTGGACACCTACCAGCGCGTGTTCGGTGAGGGCCTCGACCAGACCGAGCTCGAGCTGGTGATCGACCGGCGCAAGAGCGTGCTCGACGTGATCGCCAAGGACCTCGGCCGCATGATGAGCCGCGTGCCCGCGGCGGATCGCCCGCGGCTCGAGCAGCACCTCGACAGCGTGCACCAGGTCGAGCAATCGCTGCAGGCGGCGGTGTGCGAGGGAGGCGCCCCGCTGTCGGACTACGACTTCCTCGCGCACGCCAACGGCCCTCGCGTGATGCGGGACCACGCCGAGCTCATCGCCCAGGGCATGGCCTGTGGCCACACGCGCATCGCGACCCTCCAGTTCAGCGCCTTTGGTGGCCCCTGCCGCCCCGACTGGGCGGAGCTCGGCATCGCCCACTCCGGTCACGACGAGCACGCGATCTGCCACGCATTCGCCGGCATCGAGAGCCCTGGCGGCGGCCCGCTGTCGCAGCAGGCTGGTCGAGACCTCGGAGTCGCCAAGGAGGTTGCGTTCAGCAAGATGTTCGCCGACGTGCTCGCACGCCTCGAGGCCACGCCCGACATCGACGGCTCGTCGCTGCTCGACAACACCATGGTCGTCTACGTGCGCCCGATGGGCCGAAACCACGACTCCGACCGCATCCTCTGGATCGTGGCCGGTGGCGCGGGTGCGGGCGTGAACGGCGGGCGCTGGCTGCAGTTCGCCGACGACGAGAAGCACTACAACGACGTGCTGACCGCAGTGTGCAACCGCATGGGGCACCCGGTGGACACCTTCGGCGAGGCGCAGTTCTGCGACACCCCGGTGCCGCTGGGGTAGGCACGAGGCGGTCTCGTCCGCTCAGCGAAGCATCAGCCAGCGCGCCGCGAGCCCGACCACCG
Source organism: Paraliomyxa miuraensis (assembly GCF_026337845.1). GTDB lineage: Bacteria > Myxococcota_A > Polyangia > Nannocystales > Nannocystaceae > Paraliomyxa > Paraliomyxa miuraensis. The sequence goes on from NZ_JAOVZF010000146.1 coordinate 230,335, forward strand.
CGAGCACCACCCCGAGCACCAGCCAGCGCAAGGACCGAGGGCGGCTGGGTGCCTCGGCCTCGTGCTCTTCCTCGTCGACCGACGACTCCGAGAACGCGCCGCCCGAGGGCCGCGCCGCTTCCCTTGCGGCCTCCGCCTGGGCTTCCTTGGCTGCTGCCCGCGCGGCCGCCTCCTTTGCTGCCGTCTCTCGCTCGGCCGCGCGCACTCGGGCTTGTCGTTGCTGCTCGCGCCTTTCCTCTTCGAGTCGAAGCCACGCCTGCTCCAGCCAGTCGTCGGGAGGTGCGTAGCCCTCGACCACCTCGCGCAGGACGTTTCGCAGCCCCACGAAGCGCCTTGCGTCCTCGCGGATTGCTGCCCAGTCCGACGCATCCTCGCTCAGGCGGTTGCCCTTGGGTCGCTGGCCCGGCCCGATCTTGCCGCCTTCGACGACCGAGCCCACGTTGCGCCAGCCACGGCTCGTGCGCATCACCAGTCGTGCGCTCGGCTGCCCGCACACCCGCTCGAGCTCGGCCCACGACAGCCCCAGCAGCGAGCGCAGCACGATCGCATCGCGTCCCACCGGTCGCAGGTGCGCGAGGGCTCGCACTGCGTTCGCCTGCACCGCCGACAAGCCCTGCCCGTTGGGAGGTCGTCCTCCCGTGCGGCTGCGCTCGAGGCAGCGGTTGTGCCCGACTGCCAGCACCACCAGCCGCTCCGAGCCCGCCTCGAGCTCGTGGGCGTGGTCTTGCAGGTGCCCGAGGATCGTGGGTAGCAGCGCCCGTGCCCCCTCGGTCCCCAGCATTGCCACGCAGTAGCGATACAGCTCGGGCCCATGCTCTGCGAGCAGTCGTTCCACGAGAGCTCGGCGCTCTTGGGGTTCGGCGGTGGCTGGCACCGGGGTGAGGGGTTCCGATGGTGTCCGTGCGGTCACGGGCTCGCCAGTCTACCGCGGGCGTCTATCATCGTGGTCCGTGCCCGAGTCTTCGACCTCCGATCTCCCCGACGCGCGCTCTTGTCCCGCCTGCGGCTCATCGCGGTCGACCTGGGCCTTCGTGGTCGCTGGCTTCCCTCACGTGCGTTGTCGCGGCTGCGGCACCGTATTCGTCTCCCCCCTGCCTCCCCCTCGCGTGGTCCAGGCGACCTATCTCGATCCCGGGTATCATGGTGACGTTGCTGCGTCCGAGGAGCGCATGCGCGCCGAGGCGCAGGCGCGGGCCCGGGTCATGCACGATCGTGGTTGTCGTCGCGTGCTCGAGGTGGGTTGCGGTGCTGGTTTCTTCGTAGAGGCCTTGCTCGAGCTTGGCATCGACGCCGAGGGAGTCGACCCAGGCCCTCAGGCTCAGCGCGCCGCCGCCCGAGGCCTCCCGATCCACCCCATATGGCTCGAGGACCACCATCCTAGCGCCCCCTATGACGGTGTCGCCATGTTCGAGCTCCTCGAGCACCTACCCGAGCCCGTCGACGCCTTGCGCTGGTGTCATCGTTGGATGTCATCCCGTGCCACCCTTGCGCTCTCGACCCCGAGTGCCAGCGGCTTGCCTGCCCGCATCCTGGGTCGTCGCTTCCCCATGCTTTGTCCTCCCAACCACCTCGAGGTCTTCACGCGTCGGGGAGTAGCTGCTCTTCTCCAGCGCGGAGGTTTTCGCCCCTTCCGCTGGCAGAGCTTCTCCAACCTCGATCATGCCGCTCTCCAGCGCAGCCTCCAGCGTTTCTTCCTCGGCACTTCCCCCCCCGCCCAATGGGCCTCCGCCGCCATCGCCACCCTGGCCCACCCCCCCGTCCAGCTCATCGACCGCATCGGCCTAGGAATCTCCTTCGAGGTCTACGCCGAGAACCACTAACCGCCCCGACTCGCCGCGCCCCGATTCGCCGCACTCCGACTCGCACTCCGACTCGCCGCGCCCCGACTCGCCGCACTCCGACTCGCAGCGGCCCCCGATGTCCCTTGCCACGCCACGCCGATCGCAGCGTTGGTGTTTCCGCCCGCGCGCAGTTTGTAGCGCCGGTTCCAGGCCTTGGTCCTTCAACCATCGCGTAGCGCGGACGTACGCATTCGCGGGGCGCGACCAACTGTTTGAGCACGGGCGGAAACACCAACGCTGCGAAGAGGCGCCCCCGCCGTCACCTCCATCCGCCCGCCAGCCCCCGCCCCTCTCAACCCGCCCCCCCGCCCCGCCCCAGAACCAGAAAGGAAGGGCCGGGCTCGGACGAGCTCCCAACTCGTCCGCGCCCGGCCTCGTCACTCCGGCCCCGCATTCGGGCTCCCTCACCCTCCCGCACGGCCTCACTCGACGGCCCCTCGTCTCACTGACCAAGCAGGCCCCGACCACCACATCGGGCTCCCCTGCTCATCCGCGCCAGCGACCTCTGATCCCGCCGATGTCATCTACATTACACCAACTTTCCACGATGATCACGTCCCAAGTTGGATAACTAAGCCCCCCCTCCCGCCCCATTGAAGGCCAACTTCGTCAGGTTTCCACCCCCCACCCAACCTCGCCCCCCAAGATCCTGCACGAAATGTAGTACCGAGTAGGAAATCATCGCCACCCCGGTGTCTCTCCCTTGCAAGCAGGGGACGCCACCGATGACGACCGCACCGACGCCCGCCGATCGCATCCACCAAGCCGCCGCCTACCAGGCCCAGGCCGCCGCGTGGGCCGCCGCCGGCCGCCCCGATCACGCCGTACACCTCTACGTTGCCGCCCTCGACCTCCGCCCCGACGACGTCCGGGTGCGAATGATGCTCGCCGACTGCCTCGTCCGCTGCAATCGCCGCTCACCCGCCGCCGCCGAGTACCTCCGCGTCGCCGTCGCCTTCGGGCAGGCCCGCCGCGACGTCGAGGCGCTCGCATTGCTCCACCAGGTGATCAACCTCGACGCCAGCCAGCTGGTCTACGTGGTCGTGGCCGACGTGCTGCGCCGGATCGGCCGCCAGGCACGCCCCCTGTGTGCTCGCGCCGCCGAGGCCCACCTGCGAGCCGAGCGCTGGGCCGACGGCCTCAACATGCTGCGGCTGGGCGCCGAGATCGACGACCGCAACCCGGAGGTTCGCCGCACCCTCGCTCGGCTCTACCTCGGTCGCCACATGATCACCGAAGCCGTGACCTTGCTGGCCGAGGCCGGCCGCCTGCTGCTGGCCGCGGGCAACAACGCCGAGTACATCGAGGTCGCCGAGCTGATCCTCCAGCACGACCCGCGCCACCTCGAGACGCTTCGCGAGCTGCCGCGCGTGTACGTGCGCGTCGGCGAGGCCCAGCGCGCCGTGGTCAGGCTCGCCGACCTCATGCGCGTCAGCCCTGGCGACACCATCGGCTACGAGACCCTGGCCCAGACGTTTGCGGCGATCGGTCGCGTGCCCACGGCGCTGTCGGTGCTCGAGCGCCTGGTCACCGAGCTGCGCTCGACCGGGCGCACCGCTCAGGCCGATGCGATCATCGGTCGTGCGCTGGGGTGGCGTCACGACGATCCCGGGTTCGTCGAGGCGGTGCGAGCGCTGCGTGCCCCCCGGCGGGTCACCCCGCCTCCGGTGCCCCGCCCTTCGCGACCGACCACCGCCGAGGGCACGGTGGTGCTCGACATCCGCGACCTCATGGTTGCCGAGGCCAAGGCCGAGGCCACTCAGATCATCGATCTCGGCGACATCGAGCTCGAGGAGGACACCCAGGTCCATCGCCGGATGACCGCCGACGTGGTGGAGCTGGTGCTCGACGAGGACTCGGCTGAGCTGGGAGACCGCCGCCGCTCGGGCACTCCCCCGCTGCCGCCCGCCCGCTCGGTCGTGTCGCCCGCTCGCCCTGCTCCCGCGGCGCGGCCCCGCCGTGGTGCAGTCCTCCCTCCGCCGCCTCGCGCGGTGGCTCGCGCGGTCGGGTGGTAGCGCGGCGGGATCCGGCTCGCATCCAGCACGGCGTCTAGTAGGATCTCGGGCACCTGCCCCGGTTCCTTCCCGGGGTCCGTGCCCATGGTCAGCGAGAGCGCCGTCCTCTTCAAGCTCGGGACCCACCCGGTCACGCCCAGCGACGTCGTGGGCCTCGCCGATGGGCGCTATCGCGCGGTGCTCGACGAGGACGACGCCCACCGCAAGCGACTGCGACGCGGAGCCGAGATCGTCACGCGCCGGCTCGAGGCGGGCGACGCCCTGACCGGGCTGCTCGACGGCACCGAGCACCAGCCCGACGACGCCTGGGGTCTGATCCAGCGCCACACCACCGCGACCGAGCCGATGCTGCGCGACCGCGAGTCGGCGGCGGTGTTGGCCGTGCGCCTGGTGGTGCTGGCGCGCGGCTACTCGGGCGTTCGCCTCGAGGTGCTCGAGCTGCTGTGCGAGCTGCTCAACCGACGGGTACTGCCGAGGATCCCCGCGAGCACCCCGGGCTCGGGCGACGGCGGGCTGGTGCCCATGTCGTACGTGGCGGCCACGCTGCTGGGCAAGCGCGAGGTGAGCTACCTGGGCCGGGTGGTGCTGGCCACCGAGGGCCTGCGCGCGGCTCGGCTCCAGCCCGTGGAGCTGCGGCCGAGGGAGGCCATGGCCATCATGAGCGGCACGTCCATGGCCACCGGTCTGGGCTGCCTGGGCTGGGATCGTGCGCGTCGCCTGGCCCGGTTCTCCACGGCGCTGATTGCGATGGCCTACGACGTGACCCAGGGCAACCCGCGTCACCTCGATCCGCGCCTCGACGGGCTCAAGCCCCACGAAGGCGTGCGCACGGCGGCGCAGTGGCTGCGCGAGGACATCGAGCAGAGCAAGCGCGGCGACGAGCGCAAGCCCGTGGATCCCGGGGTGCTGCGCTGCGCCCCGCAGGTGCTGGGCGTGCTGGTCGACGCGGCACGCAGCACCGCCGCCACGCTCGAGGTGGAGCTCGCCAGCGTCAGCGACGCCCCGGTGGTGCACCCCACCACCGGCGAGCTGCTGGTGGGGGGCAACAGCCACGGGGCCCACGTGGCCTACGTGCTCGACGGGCTCAAGAGCGCCGTGGCCGCGACGGCCAGCTTGCTCGAGTGCTCGCTGGCCCTGGTCTGCGATCCCGATGCGAGCCGGGGCCTGCCTCGCGATCTGGTGGCCGACCCGGCCACGGGCCGCCCGGGCTTTCGCTCGCTGCGGTCGAGCGCCGCGGGGCTCGCGGCACAGGTCCGCAAGCATGCCCTCCCCGGCACCGGCTTCCTCACGGCGCTCGGCCCCGAGCACGACCTGCCCTGTCCCGCCCAGCTCGCGGCCATCGACTGCCTGCGCGTGCTGTCGCTGGCCGAGACGATCGCCTCGATCGTGGCCCTGGCCATGTGTCAGGCGGTGGATCTGCGCGACGGCCAGGGCTGTCATCGCCGCGCCAGTGCGCTCTACGGGGCCGTGCGTCAGCTGGTGCCCATGCTCACCGAGGATCGTGCGCAGGACCGCGACGTGGTGACCGTGCTGGAGCTGTTCCGCGCCGGCCTGCTGCCGCTGGGCTCCTTCGACTGATGGAGTCGGAGGCGAGGCCTCGCGGAAGCTGGTAGGGTGACGGGCCGTGAGCATGCGCTGCCCTCGCTTCGGGATGCAGTGGTTGGGCGCCCTGGCGGTGCTGTGTGCGGTGGGCTGCGCCGACGAGTCCGCAGACGTCGTGCGCAAGACCATCGGGATCGACGGTGGCCTCATCAGCTCGCACGACGAGGTGCTGACCCTCGTGTTCCAGCCCGGCGCGCTCACCCGCGACCACGAGATCGAGATCTTCCCCAGCGACGAGCCCCCGCTCGTGTTCGGCCCCGCCTATCGCGTCAAGCCCGACATCGAGCTGTTGGTCGACGTGGAGGTCACCTACCGCCGCGCGCTGCCCAACGACACCGAAGCGGTCGCCGTGGCGGCGATCCGCCTCGACGACTACACCGCGGAGGAGGGTCACTGGGTGCCGCTGCCGCGGCTGACGATCGACGTGGCCTCGGGAGCGCTGCTGGCCAGCGACTCCGAGCTGTCGCTCTACTACGGCATGCTCGAGGGCAGCGGGGGGATCACCACCGCCACGACCACGAGCGACACCGGCCAGGGACCGGGCGGGCCGACCGATGGCAGCGGCGAGGAGACCACCGCGGGCACGACCGACGAGCCCACCACGAGCGATCCCACCACCGCGCCCGGCTGTGGAGACGGCTCGGTGGAGCCCGGCGCGCCGTGCTTCGGGAGCACCGACTTCACCATGGGCGGAGCGCCCGTCGGCGTGGCGCTGGGCGACTTCGACGGCGATGGCGACCTCGACGTGGCCACGGCCAACGCCGAGGGCAGCTACAGCGTGCGCCTGGGCAACGGGCAGGGCGGCCTGGGGACCGAGCTGGGCGACGCCGTCGGCACCGGGCCCACCGCGATCGGGGCCGGTGATCTCGACGGGGCGATGGGCGACGACCTCGTGATCGTCGCGGCGGGCGCGGGCCAGATGGCCCTGCTGCAATCGCAGGGCGACGGCACCTTCTCGCTGATCCCGGTGCCGCTGTCCGAGAGCGACCCGGCCGCGGTGCTCCTGGCCGATCTGACCGACGACGGCGGGCCCGACATCGTGATCGCCAACCGCGGGAGCGGCTCGATCACCTACTTCTCGTTCATGGGAGGCCTGGGCGGCGAGACCGTCTACTCGGCGGGGATGGTGGCCGCGCCCGCGGGGCTGGCCTACGGCCAGTTCGATCTCGACAACGACATGTTCGAGGACGTGTTCGCGTTTGGTGGGGGCAGCTACTCGGCCCTGCCCGGCGATGGCTTCGGGCTCGCCGACGCGCCCGTGGGCGGCTCGCTGGGCACGGACCTGCGCGGGGCGGTGGGCGGCTCGCTGGGCGGAACCGACGCGGGGGATGCGGCGGTGGCCGATCACGCCGAGGGAGGCGTGTACGTGCTGCTGGGCAGCGGAGCGCCCAATGGCTTCACCGCCATGGACTTCCATGCCACCGGGGCCGGGGCCATCGACGTGGCCGCGGGCGACGTGACCGGCGACGGCGAGATCGATCTGGTCGTGGCCAACCAGGATGACGACACGGTGACCGTGCTCGAGAAGACCGGCGCCAGCAGCTGGGGCAACGCCACCGACGTCGCCGTGGCCGGGGGTCCCTCGGGCGTGGCGGTGGGCGACCTCGACGGGGATGGGATCGCCGACATCGTGGTGTCGTGCGAGACGGGCAATGCCATCACCGTGCTGATCTCGAACCCATGAGCCGGACGAGGGCATGGCTTCTTGGGGCGACGGCCGGGCTGGCCTGCACGGTCGGCCGCGGGCCGCAGCCGCAGGAGCCGCGGCCGGTGCCTCCGTCTGCGGTGGCCGGCGACTCTCGATCCGAGCCGCCGCCCTCGTTGCCGCCCGAGCCTCGCGAGCCCCCGCGGCTGCTCACCGATCCGGGATCGGGCGTGTTCGTGGCGTGGTCGGGAGCGGCGGCCGCCTCGGCGGTGGCGGGCTCCGAGCTGGTGGTCGTCGAGACCGACCTCCGCCACCTCTCGGCCTACGACTGGCGCGACGGTGAGCCACGCTGGCGCATCGAGCTGCCGGTGAGCCCGGCGGTGCGGATCCGCGGCCTGGACGATCGCGTGCTCCTGCACGACGGCGATCGCGTGGTCGTGGTCGAGGCCGCGCGCGGGCGGGTGCTCGGTCGCCACCCGGCTCCCGTCTCCAGTGCCTGGCCCCAGGGACACGAGACGCAGCTGCGGCAGGGCGCGTGCGCGTGGGTGGGCCAGTGCGGGATCCAGGCGTTCGACTGCGCCGATGGAGCACCCCGCGGGCCCTACCTGGCCTCGGAGCAGCTCCACCTCTACGGCATGTCGGACGACCCCAGCGAGCACAGCACCTCGTGCACCCCCGAGCCCTGGTTGCTCGGAGCGTTCGGTGAGGCCACGGTCGTGGTGGCCAGCGCGCCCGCGGGCGGGGCCTCGGCGAGCGGATCCGCGGGTGGTCCGGCGCTGCTGGGGCTCGACCGCGAGCGCGGCGAGGTGGTGTGGCAGCAGGCCCTCGCCGAGGGCGAGGCCAGCGTGGGCGCGACGCCCGACGGCGCGTGCTGGCTCGTCGATCGCGAGTCCGACGATGCCCGGCTGCGGGTGCTCGACTGCGCCAGCGGGCAGCCGCGCTGGGAGCGAGCGCTGGGGGCGGGCACGCTGGAGATCCACGGCATCGACGGGAGCGTGGTGGTCGGCAAGGAGCAGGGCGGGCGCTGGCGCGTGAGCGCTCATGCGACCGCCGATGGTCGCCCGCAGTGGAGCGCCCGCCTCGCTCGACGTCAGCGTCCGCTGTTTCCCGAGGGTCCGATCCCGGGCGCCCAGACGCCGGGCACGAGGCGATCCTATGGGCTCGTGGATCCGTCCGAGGGACGCGTGGTGGGCGAGCTGGTGGCGGGTCGCGAGGAGAGCCTGTGGCGCGATCCCATGGGGGGGTTCGTGCTGATCGGTCGCGACCTCCGCGAGCTCGATCGCGAGGGACGCCTCGTGCGGCAGCGGCCGTTCACGGCGGCACGGGTCTACGCGGTGACCGCCGCGCACGTGCTCGTGCACGAGGGGGAGGCGATCGAGATCTTCGATCGCGATCAGCTGCGCGAGCGCGCTCGGCTCGAAGGGCGGCTGTCGATCGACGCGACGGCCAAGCTGCCCGACGATCGCCTGCTGCTGCAGCGCCACGGCGAGGACGGGGTCGCGCTGCTGCTCGGGCTCGATCCACCCGCCCGCGGCGCCGGGCGCCGCGAGTGATCGGCGTACGGGCGGCCCCGCCCCGCCGTCACGGACACTCGCTCTGGCCGATCCCGTCGGCGAAGAACGGCACCATGTACGTGTTCAGCACGGACCCGCCCATGTCGAATTCGATCACCGTGTTGCTCTGGGTGCCGGTGCCACCCTCCGAGTTGGTCACCAGCCCGAAGAAGTGGCCCGAGGCCTGGTGATAGGCGAAGTCGACCACGTTGGTGTTGACGCCCATGCCCATCGGGTTGGCGATCATCTGCTGGAAGGCGAACGCGGCGTCGTAGCGCACGAAGTAGGAGTTGGCCCCGTTCCAGAAGCTCGCCCAGAACTGCACGCCATCGGTGGCCATGCCCTGCCCGATGCCGTTGCCCGTGGCCAGCGAGCCCTGCTCCACGCCGGCCTGGGAGTACCAGTGCAGCGTGGCGTCGTTGCGGCTCATCACCACGATGTCGCCGTTGTACACGGTGATGTGCTTGGGATAGGCGTAGGGAGTGGGGTACTGCGAGTCGAGGCCCATGCCCGCGCCGGGGGTGAACGAGCCGAAGTAGTCGGCGGAGTGCCAGGGGATCCACGCCGAAGGCGAGCCCTCGGCGAGGTTGCAGTCCACGTCGTTGGCATCGGTCGAGTGGTAGAGCGACGTCATCCCCGTGATGGGATCCCACTGCCAGATGTTCGGAGAGTTGCGCTCCGTCAGCAGGAACATGCCCATCGACGGCGGCACGCAGCCGCCGTTGATGCACTCCTCGTCCACCGCGCAGGTGGTCATGCAGTTGCCACAGGTGGCCGGGTTGGTCAGGTCGGTCTCGCAGCCGTCGGCGAGCAGATCGTCGTTGCAGTCGCCGGTGCCCTCGAGGCAGGTCGCCGTGCACGCCGAGCAATCGAATCCCGGGCCGTCTTGCTCGCACTGCTCGCCCGCGGTGGGGTTGATGGTCCCGTCGCCGCAGGCGGCCGGCGTGCAGTCGGCATCGCAGGTGGCGCTCTCGCCCTCGTCGTCGCAACCCTCTTCGCCCGCCCACAGCAGGCCGTCGCCGCAGATCGCCTGGAGGCAGGCGCTGGTGCAGGCGTGCGTGTTGCCGTTGTCGGGGCCGTCGTCGCACTCCTCGTCGCCCTCGACCACGCCGTTGCCACACACCGCATCGGCGCCGCTCGAGGAATCGAGGCCGGGATCGGTGGTGGTCGACGTGCCCTCGCCTTCGCCCTCGGTCTCCGTCGTGGGATTGCCGCTCGTCGTCGGATCGATGGGTCCGGTGGTGCTCGGATCGAAGGTCGGGTCGGTGGTGGTGACGGTCTCGCTCTGGTCGGGATTGAAGCAGCCGACCAGCGTGGGTAGCAGCGCGAGGCCCAGGCCCACGCGAGGGCGGGGCGCGGGCGTGGTCCTTGGCTCCGAGGTGGAGCTCGGGGTGACGATGGTGGAGCGTGGCATGGTGGACTCGAGGGGAGCCCGAAGAGTACAGGGTCTCGCGCTTCGACGGGCCGCTCGTCGACGGGCGCGTGGTCGCACCTCGAGTGTGGCGGTCAGGCTCGTCGAGGGATACCTTCCCGCGTGGCCATGGCCCAGATCGTCGTCGAGGACCTGCGCAAGCGCTTCGTCGTGGCCGAGCGGCGCGCGGGCATGCTCGGAGCGCTCGCTGGGGTCGTGCGTCGTCGACATCGCGTGGTCGAGGCGCTCGCCGGCGTGGGCTTTCGGGTCGACGAGGGCGAGCTGGTCGGCTACATCGGGCCCAACGGCGCGGGCAAGTCCACCACCGTCAAGGTGCTCGCGGGGATCCTCGTGCCCGACGGCGGTCGCTGCGAGGTGCAGGGGCGCGTGCCCTGGCTCGAGCGCGTCGAGCACGTGGCCCGCATCGGCGTGGTGTTCGGGCAGCGCACCCAGCTGTGGTGGGATCTGCCGGTGGTGGAGTCCTTCGAGCTGCTGCGCGAGATCTACCGCGTCGATCGCCAGCAGTACCGGGTGCGCCTCGATGCCTTGGTGAACGCGCTCGACGTGGGGGCCGTGCTCGACGTTCCGGTGCGTCAGCTCAGCCTGGGCCAGCGCATGCGCTGCGACGTGGTCGCGGCGCTGCTGCACGCCCCGCAGCTCTTGTTCCTCGACGAGCCCACCATCGGCCTCGATGCTCCCGCCAAGCTCGCCGTGCGCGAGTTCGTGCGCCGGCTCAATCGCGAGCGCGGCACCACGGTGATCCTCACCACCCACGACATGGACGACATCGAGGCGCTGTGCTCGAGGGTGGTGGTGATCGACCACGGACGGATCTCCTGCGACGGCAGCCTCGATCACCTGCGCGAGCGCGCCGGGGTGGGCCGTCGCATCATCGTGGACCTCGAGCGCGACGAGCCGCTCGCACCCACCGACGCGCGCGTGGTCTCGCGCGAGGGCACGCGGGTGGTGCTCGCCTTCGATCCCGTGCGTACGCCCGCGGCGGCGCTCGTGGCCCGCATCACCCGGGAGCATGCGGTGCGCGACTTGTTCGTGGAGAATCCGCCCATCGAGGAGATCGTGGCGCGGCTCTACGGCGAGGCCGATGCGCGCGGCGAGGCCGAGCCCCGCCCCGAGCCACGCGAGGACCCGTCATGAGGGCCTACGTGGCGATCTTCGAGGCCCGCTTCCGGGCGCTCTTGCAGTATCGCGCCGCGGCCCTGGCGGGCCTGGCCACGCAGGTGTTCTGGGGCCTGGTGCGGGTGATGATCTTCACCGCCTTCTATGCATCGAGCACCGGTGCGCAGCCCATGACCCTGCCCGAGGTGATCACCTACGTGTGGCTCACCCAGGCGCTGCTGATGATGCTGCCGTGGCGGCCCGACCCCGACGTGGAGCAGCTCATCCGCAGCGGCAACGTGGCCTACGAGCTGGTGCGCCCCGTCGATCTCCATGGCCTGTGGCTGGCCCGTGCGGTGGCCCAGCGCACCGCGCCCGTGCTCTTGCGGTGCCTGCCGATGGTCGTCCTGGCCTACAGCGTGTTCGGCATGGCGGGGCCCGCGGGTCCCCTGCCCGCGCTCGCGTTCGCGGTGTCGCTGTGTGCCACCGTGGCGCTGTCGGCCGCCCTCACCGCGCTCTTGTCGGTGTCCACGTTCTTCACCCTCACCGGTCGCGGACTCCACAGCCTCGTGATCGGCGTGCTCAACCTGATGTCGGGGGCGATCATCCCGCTGCCGCTGCTGCCCGAGTGGATCCAGCCGCTCGTTCGGGTGCTGCCGTTTCGCGGGCTCCTCGACACCCCCTTTCGTCTCTACATGGGGCACCTGCCGCCCGAGGCCGCGCTGCAGGCCGTGGGGCACCAGCTGCTGTGGACCGTGCTGCTGGTGCTCGCGGGTCGCTGGCTGCTCGCGCGTGCGCTGCGGCGCGTGGTGGTGCAAGGGGGATGAGCGCCATGCTCGAGTCGCTGCGGGTCTATGGATGCTACGTGGCCGTCGCCTTGCGCGGGCAGCTGCAGTACCGCGGCTCGGTGGTGATGGGGGCGCTCGGCAACCTCATGGTCACCGGCGTGGAGCTGTTTGGCCTGTGGGCCCTGTTCGATCGCTTCGGCCAGATCCAGGGCTGGACCCTGGCCGAGGTCGCGCTGCTCTACGGCATGGCCAACGTCTCGCTCGCGCTGGCCGAGATCGTGGGACGCGGGTTTCGGGTGTTCGATCAGCTCGTCAAGAGCGGAGACTTCGACCGCCTGCTGCTGCGGCCGCGCGGTACCGCCTTTCAGGTCGCGGCCCAGCACTTCGAGCTCGCCCGCGTTGGCCGGCTGATCCAGGGTCTTGCCGTGCTGGTCTACGCCTTGGTTGCGCAGGGGCTCTTGCGGCCCGGGGCCGAGCTGGTCCTCGTGGTCGGTTCGATCGTGGGTGGCGCGTGCACCTTCATGGGCGTGTTCGTGCTGCAGGCCACCGTTGCGTTCTTCACCATCGAGAGCCTCGAGCTGTTTGCGATCATCACGTATGGCGGTGTGGAGACGGCACAGTATCCGCTGTCGATCTACGGTGATGGATTGCGGCGGTTCTTCACGTGGGTGGTTCCGCTGGCCTTTGCCAACTTCGTACCCGGTGTGGTGGTGCTGGGGCGACCCGAACGCTTTGGGCCCGAGTGGTTGGCGTGGGCCTCGCCGCTGGTGGGGGTGGGGTTCTTTTGGGTGTGCCTTCGGGTGTGGCGGGTGGGGGAACGGTACTATCGGTCTACGGGGAGCTGAGGGGGTGTTTTGGGAGGTCCGTAGCTCTGCGCTACTTGCGCCAAATCGGCAAACGTTTGCCGATTTGGGCAGCTGGGAAGCCCCAGCGACTGGGGATGACCATCGGTCGAGCCGCCCTCCGCGGAGAGGAAGCCTTCGCCGTCGGCGGTGAGGAACACGGGATCCTCGTCGATGGCATGGATCATGGTGGTGAAGCCCTCGAAGTCCAGCTCATCAAAGGTATGACACCGACCCGGCCGAGCTCGGGGTTTCGTTGTCGCCGATGTACATCGTGTAGCCGTAGCCGAGCGCGCCAGCGCCGTTGTTGCCCCAGCAGCGGATCGTCGCGCCACTCCGCGCACAGCTGTGAGAGGCGAAGCCGCCGATGCTCAGATCGTCCGCGTCGATGCCGAGATCGATGAAGCCGTAGCTCGACGGCAGCTCGTCGTCGCCGAGGTGCGCCGTCGAGGCTTGGCCGTTGCGACCCTCGCTACCAAAGCCCCAACATTTCACTTCGGTCTCGACGCGCACGCAGGTGCTCTCGTAGCCTGCTGACAGCTGATCGACATCGCCTCCGACGCTGACGGTGCCGAGGGAGCTCGGGAGCTCGTCGTCGCCGATGTCGAGGGTGTTGCCATAGCCGAGTTGCCCGGAGGGGTTGGCACCCCAGCAGCGAATGGTGTCGTCTTCGTGGCGCACACACACGTGACGGAAGCCCGCGGAGATATCGACGACCGGCGTGTTGCCGAGGCTGATCGCAGGGACGCTGCTCGGGAGCTCGGTGTCGCCGATATGCACGGTGTGGCCGAGGCCGAGCTGGCCGTAGTCGTTGCGTCCCCAACAACGGACCGCGCCGGAGTCGAGCAGCGCGCAGGTGAAGTAGCCGCCGGCGCTGAGCTTGGCCACCGTGCCGCCGAGGCTGACGGTGCCGGCGATCGCCGGTGTTTCGTCGTCTCCGATGTTGTTGGAGTGGCCGTAGCCGAGCTGGCCGTAGCCGTTGTAGCCCCAGCAGCGCACGGTCCCTTGATCGGTCAATGCACAAGTGTGGAAGTAACCACCCGTGACCGCGACAGCGTCGTCGCCGAGGTCGACCGAACCGACACTGGATGGGAGTTCGTTGTCGCCAATGTTCTCGACGTTGCCGTAGCCGAGCCGACCGAGGTTGCCGTGCCCCCAGCACTTCAACGAGGCGTCATCCAGGAGCACGCAGGTGTGCCAGGTGCCGGCCGTGATGTCGACCGCGGTGCCGCCGATGTCGACGGTGCCGACGCTGGAGGGGAGCTCGTCGTCGCCAATGTGGTCGGTGTTGCCGTAGCCGAGCCGACCGGAGCTGCCGTTCCCCCAGCACTTGACCTGTCCGCTCCACAACAGCACGCAGATGTGCTGGCCACCAGCCGCGATCTTCATGGCACCGACCGAGGTCGTACAGTCGTTCTCGCAGCCGTCGCCACCGTTCATGTTGCCGTCGTCGCAGTTCTCGTTGTTGGTCCATACGAAGCCGTCGCCGCAGCTGGCGGCCACGCAGGTGGTCAGGCAGGCGTCGGTGTTCTGGAGATCACCGTCGTCACAATCCTCGCCGCCCTGGACGATTCCGTCGCCACAGACGGCCAGCGTACAGGCGTTGGTGCAGGCATCGTCGTCGACGAGGTTGGCGTCGTCGCATTCTTCCACGCCGACCCACACGAACCCGTCGCCGCAGGCGGCCGGGTCGCACGTGGTGGGACAGGCGTCGGAATCGACGAAGTTGCCGTCGTCGCAGGTCTCCACACCCGCATGGATTGCACCGTCGCCGCAGCTGGCGAACTGGCAGGTGTTGATGCAGGCGTCGGTGTCGTCGAGGTTGGCGTCGTCGCACTGCTCCACGCCGGCCCAGGCGATGCCGTCGCCGCACATCGCGGGCATGCACGAGTTGGTGCAGTCATCGGTGTCGTCGAGGTTGGCGTCATCGCACTGCTCCACGCCGGCGTGGAGGTGGCCGTCGCCACAGATCGCGAGCGCGCAGGTGCTGGTGCAGTCATCGGTGTCGTCGAGGTTGGCGTCGTCGCACTGCTCTCCGGCCTGGACGATCCCATCCCCGCAGTCGGGGAGGACGCAGCCGTTGGTGCAGTCGTCGTCGTCGATGAGGTTGCCGTCATCACACTGCTCGACGCCGGCCCACACGACTCCATCGCCACAGCTGGCGGCGACGCAGGTGGTCAGGCAGTCATCGGTGTCGTCGAGGTTGGCGTCGTCGCAGGTCTCCATGCCGGCCCACGTGAAGCCGTCGCCGCAGCTGGCGGAGACGCAGGTGCTCGGGCAGTCATCGGTGTCGTCGAGGTTGGCGTCGTCGCACTGCTCGCCGCGGTCGACCACACCATCGCCGCAATGACCCCCGGTGTCGGTGCCCGTCTCGTCGACGCCCTCGGTGGTGTCGGCCCCCTCGGTGGTGTCAGCCCCCTCGGTGGTGTCAGCCCCCTCACAAACGCAGGGATCGTAGGCCGAGCCATCGGGCAAGCAGACCTGGACGCCCAGGTCGGCTCCCGTGCAGGCGCAGGAGATCGACTGCCCGGGTACGCAGGCCGCGTCGCTGTCCGTCTCGCTTCCATCGGAGGTGCTGGTGTCGGTATCGGTCGACATCGTGGCCACGGGGTCGGCGTCGGGACATCCGGCGAGGAACGTGGACAGCGCGATGAAGAAGGATGGGCGAAACTGGGCCATGGGTGGGTCCTGCAAGCGGCAAATGGAGGCTCGAAGGGCTTGCTCGACGAGTAGTTCGTTTCGGGTGCGCCGAGTGATCCCGAATTTCTTCCGTGGGCGGCATCACGTTTCGCGGCGACGGTGTGCGGTCGGCGAGGCCCAGGTTCTCGTGAGACACGCGGCACTCCGGGTCGCGCCGTCTCGAATGCTCGACCCGTCCGAGGGGTCCCGCGCACATTCCGACGAGGGTCGGTGATCTTCGAGCCCAGCCCGCGAAGCCGGTGAGCGTGCTCTCCAGCACGCGGGGCGAGGACGCGAGCTCGGAGAGCTCCTGCTCGAGCTGCTTGCGGACCGTGACTTCAAGCCGGAGAACGTGATCGTGGGCGACGACGGGCGCACGCGCGTGCTCGACTTCGGCCTCGCGCGGGCGCCCGGCTCCGGCTCTGGCTCGTGGCGAGACGGGGACGAACCCCAGACGAGCGATGGACGGGCCACCAGCGGAGAGGGCCACGAGCTGTTGACGACGGAGGGCGCGCTGCTCGGCACGCCCGCTTACATGGCCCCGGAGCAGCTGCGCGGCGAGCCCTGTGACGCTCGCAGCGATCGGCGAGTTCTGGAACCAGACGCGGGTGATTGCGAACCGCTCGGGTACGCTCGAGATCGAGAACGAGAGTGGTGACGATGTGACGCTGGTGTTCGTCAACGGCGCTGGTTCGAAGCTCGAGATCCCCGTCGCCTCCAAGGGCCTCATCAGCATCGGAATCGGATCGGACTACACCCTGTCGGGAGGTAGCCTGACCATCGATGGCTCGAGCGCAGACCGCATAGACCTCGACATCACACCGTGACGATCTCCCGGGCGCCCGGGAGAGGGCGCCCGGGAGAGCGCCCGAGACCGATGCTCGGGCGCCCTCGCGTGCTCGGCCAGCCTAGTACGCCGAGATCGTGATGTCGTCCACGTTGATCCAGTCGGAGTCGTTCGAGGCATCGCAGCGGAAC
>NZ_JAOVZF010000132.1 GCF_026337845.1 Paraliomyxa miuraensis
CCCCCCCCCCCCCCCCCCCCCCGACATTGACCTACATCCATTCCATTGGGAGTTGGAGTTTCCCGAAGTATTCGATCGTTCGAATCCAGGCTTCGACGCATTCATCGGCAACCCACCGTTTCGCGGAGGCAAGAACATCAGCGGAGACCTGGGCCCCACCTACCTATCCTGGCTCAAGTCCAACTACGACTCCGCCGGGGGACAGGCAGATCTCGTCGCATACTTTTTCCAGTGCACCGCAAGAAATCTACGCCACGGCGGAACGGCCGGACTCGTGGCAACCAATACGATTTCACAAGGGGATACCCGCCAAGCAGCACTCGAGCACATCACAAACCTCGGCATGACGATATACTCAGCGACACGCAGGCTTCGCTGGCCGGGACGAGCCGCAGTCAATGTCAGCATCATCCATTTCTACAAGTCAACGATGGGACACACTCCCACGGCAACACTCAACGGCGACACCGTCGAACAAATCACATCATACCTATTTCCGTTCGGCCCAAACATATCACCTCAAAAACTCGGCGAAAACTCCAACATTGCGTTTGCCGGGCCAAAGGTAGACGGAGCAGGCTTCACGTTCGACAACGAGAATGAAGGAGCCACTCCAGTATCAAACGCGATAGATCTTCTCGCCGAGAACCCCCGCAACGCAGAGATCATCAAGCCGTATATCGGCGGACAAGAGATGCTCAGCCACCCGAGCCACATGCATCGAAGGTTCGTGATAGATTTTTCAGATCTGTCACTCGCCGAGGCATTGTGCTGGCCAGAGCTTTTACGAATACTTGAGAACAAAGTCAAGGCGCATCGACAAGCCGGCCGACTTTCAAATCACCCATGGTGGCAATTCGAGAGGACTCGCCCTAAGTTGCGACTCGCCACGGCAAACCTACCTCGAGTACTCATGCACCCATTCACCTCGAGAAATCTCGCCTTTGCTTTCATTCCAAGAGGCACTGTAATCGGAACTCCTCATTCAGTGTTCGCAAGTGACTCGTCCGCATTCTTTGCATGCATCCAAGCCCGGACACATGAGACATGGGCACGCTTCTTTGGATCCACCATGAAGGATGACCTTCGATACACATCCTCTGATTGCTTTGAGACGTTTCCTTTGCCTCGATCGTGGGGTTCCACTCTCGCTCTCGAATCTGCGGGTGAAACTTACTACACCCACCGCGCCGCCCTCATGATCCGCAACGACGAAGGCCTAACCACCACCTACAACCGCTTCCACGACCCCGACGAGACCTCCCCCGACATCCTCCGCCTTCGCGAGCTCCACGACGCAATGGACCGCGCCGTGCTCGATGCCTACGGCTGGACCGACATCCAGCCCCGCTGCGAGTTCCTCCTCGACTACGAGGAAGACGACGACGACGAAACCACCAGCCGCCGCCGCAAGCCCTGGCGCTACCGCTGGCCGGACGAGATCCAGGAGGAGGTCCTCGCCCGCCTGCTCGACCTCAACCAGCAGCGCGCCGAAGAAGAACGCCTCGCCGGTCTCACAGCCGATGGTGGCAAGACCAAGGGCGGCAAGAAGGCGACCAAGGCCGCGAAGGCGAGCAAGGCCAAGGCCGGCAAGAAGACTACGAAGAAGACCACCTCCCCTGTCCCAACGATGTCGTCCGCCCCCGACGACGACGGCGAGTGGAAGACCACCAAGAAGAAGCGCCGCAAGAAGGAGACCGCCTCCGCCAACCTCGAGCTGCTACCGAGCGACGACGATTGATCCTCGCCGACCGTTCACGCTGCCCGGTCGCGACCAACCGAGCATGCGACCGCATCGACTGATTCGACGTTCGAGACCCGCCTGATCCCCTACGTCCCATCCACGCCCCACCCCGCTTCGGTGTCCCCATTGGTTTCACCTCGAGCCCCAACCTCGCAGTGTGGCCTTGACTTGCCGATCCCCATGACGTCTACTCCCCTCGTGGATGATCCCTTCGATGGACGCCCGCGGATCTTCCGCGATCCAATCCACGGCGACATCAAGTGGCCCCGCGATGCCTTCGGCACCTTGATCCGTCGGCTCATCGACGCCCCCGCCTTTCAACGTCTTCGGTCCATCCGACAAAACGGCGTCACCAACCTCGTCTTCCCCGGCGCCGAGCACTCCCGATTCACCCACTCCATCGGCGTCGCCTGGACGGCATCCAAGATGCTCGATGCGATCGTTCGCAACTCCAGGATCCCTCTGCCCCAAGAGACTCGCGAGGACACCATCCTTGCCGCGCTGCTCCACGACGTTGGCCATGGGCCCTTCTCGCACACGCTCGAGGACATCCTTCGACAACTCGGGGTCCCCTTCGATCACGAGGCCATGACGGTTCGCCTTCTCACGGAAGCCGGCTCCCGGATCCACGACCTCCTCGAGGACGGCTCCAGCGGGCGCAGCGAGCGTCTGGCGCAGTACATCGACAAGACGCGTCGGGACGAGAACCACTGGTGGCACACCCTGGTCTCGAGCCAGCTCGACGCCGATCGCCTCGACTACATCCGGCGAGATGCCCGGATGGCCGGCATCGACAATCATCGCCCTGATATCGATCGACTCATCGAGCACCTCGGCTGTGTCGGTGAGGACGTCGTGGTCGACGACCGTGCATTCGACGTGGTGGAGAGCATGCTGCTCGCCCTCGACCACCTCTACGGTGCCGTCTACTTCCACCGTACCGTCCGCGCCGCTACCGAGCTACTCACCTCCACGCTCCGGTGCGCGGCATCGGTGCTCGACGCCTCGATCCCCGCCGACGAGCCCCTGCGGGCGCTGCTGGAGCGCGGACAAGAGATCTCACTCGAGGACTACGAACGTCTATCCGACACCACCGTGTGGTACTTCGTCGACCGCTGGCGCTGGTCCAAGGACGCCTCACTCTCCTATCTGGCCAACCGGCTTTGGAGGCGAGATCTCCCAAAGCCGGTCGTTCTGCCCGAGAGGCTCGAGCAGCACTACCGCATCCGTGATCGCGCGCACGCGCTCGCCACCGAGCGTGTGCCGGGTATCCCGGTCGGGCTCCTGGTGACCCTCGACGAGCCCTCCCGGGTAAACTACCGCCGCTACAAGGGCGAGGAAAGCGGCGATGCCCCCATCCGCATTCGTGACCGCGACCGCGGGCGCATCGTCCCCATCGAGGATGTCGAGCGCAGTATCGTTGCCAAGGTCGAGCGACGTTTCTACAAGCCCAGGCTCTTCGTCCCCCCCGAGATCCACCAAGATCTCCTTCGCTTCATCCGCGACGATGGAGCGCGCCATCCCTGAGCCGCATCATCGCCCCGCATCATCGCCCCGCATCATCGCCCCGCATCGCCCCGCATCCTCGCCATGGCCAACCTCGACGATCTCCGCAACGCCCTCGCTGCCCTGGTGGCGCTCGTCCGTGGCTACTCCCCCCTCCACGGACGGGTTCGGCTCCAGAAGCTGGCCTACCTGCTGCAACGGATGGGGTTCGAGCCCCTGCAGCACGTGCACTTCGCCTATCACCACTATGGCCCCTACTCCGATCAGCTCGCGGGTGTGCTCGACCAAGCGGTGGCCTCGGGCTTGGTGCAAGAGCGCGAGCACACCACCGCAGAACAGCGTCGCCAATTCACCTACGAGATCGACGAGGCCCATGACGATCTGCGCTTGCTCGCGCTCACGGACCGTCAGCGTCAAGCGATTTCGACCTTCCACCATGCCACGAAGCAGACCCACTGGCGCACGCTCGAGCTTGCCGCCACGGTGATCTACCTCGAGCGTCACTCCCGGCTCGACCGAGGTGACGCCCTCGCTCGCGCACTCAAGCTCAAGCCAGCCTGCGCGACCTACCAGGACCAGGCCACGCAGCTCCTCGGCACCCTCGGGCTCTGAGGTCATCCACGGCCCATGCGACGAGGCGCTCGCCGCCGCCATCGTGAAGGCATCCCGCCACCGTTCCCCTGCGCCTGACGTGGTCCAAACGGACCTCCTTGCCTCACCGAACGACCGGGGTCTACCCTAGTGTGCCATTCGAGCGCCTGGACGACCCTGCCCATGACCACCTCCGCCACCGTCCGCGCCTCCCTCGTCGACGCCCTTCGTCTCGACCTCGTGGGCCCCGACCCCACCGACCCCGCCCACGCCCCCCACGCCACCGAGCAGCTCTCGCAGTCCCCCACCAAGTGGTACCTCACGGGCTTCCTCGCCCCGCGCGGAGCGAAGCTCGACGACCGCACCGACGACGAGCCCGACGAGCAGCTCGACGAGCACGAGAAGCACAAGACCCTCGGCGCCGACGAGAACTCCCCCGAGACCGCCGCGGCCCGTCGCGCCTTCTTCCCTTCGTCGATGGGCCTATCGGTGCTCGTCCCCGCCGACGTCGACGCCCTCACCGTCACCGCCCACTGGGGCACCTACGCCCCGATCCTCGATACCTCCAGCGACGCGTCCACCACCGAGCCCACGCCGCCCTCGATCGACGACCGCGTCCCCACCGATGCCCCCTGGCAGCGCACCCCTCACGTCGACACCCTCACCGTCCCGCTCCGGCCCGACACCCACGCCCATCCGCTGCCCACCGATCCACTCCTGCGCATCGTCGTCTCCGTCCGCCCGATCCCCTCCACCAACCTCGTTCCCCCCGGGACGCGCTCGGTCTCCGTGTTCCTCGTCAACGACCGCTCCGCCCGCTCGGGCGGCCGTCGTGACGAGGGCTACGTGTTCCAGGCCGCGCTCGAGCTGTCGGCCCCGCGCCCCTTCGTCCCCCGTCCCGACGGCCGCGGCCACGCGCTCGAGGACTGGGACGAGCAGGTGGCCGACCTCCAGTATCGCGACGACTTCGAGCACGCCGTCGGTCACAACGTCTCGGTCCACGCCACCCTCGACGAGCACGGCGCCTGCCACCGCGTGCGCACGGTATGGATCCCCCGCGCCGAGGTCGAGAAGGTCGAGCCCACCGCACCGCCCAAGCTCGCCGTCGACCTCTCGATGGAGGCCCTTGCCAAGGCACCTTCCGCCGAGGCCATCCGCTCCATGGTGGGCCCGCTCGTCACCGCCTACGGCGACTGGATCGAGGACCAGGTCACCCAGCTTCCCGCCGATCCTGGTCGCCACGAGACCGCACAGCGGCTCCTCGAAGAGGCCCGTGCCGTCCGCGACCGCATCGCCGATGGCCTCGCGGCGCTCGACGACCCCACCGTCCTGCTCGCCTTCACCCTCGCCAACGACGCGATGGCCCGCGCCGCCCGCCAGCGCTTCTCCGTCGAGAAGCAGTGCACCCCCGAGGAGGTCGACCCGCCGCGCTGGCGCCTGTTCCAGCTCGCGTTCGTGCTGATGTGCCTGCGGGGCCTGTCCGAGCCCACCCACCGCGATCGCGCCCTCGTCGACCTCTTGTTCTTCCCCACCGGCGGCGGCAAGACCGAGGCCTACCTGGGGCTGGCCGCGTTCACCCTCGTGCTCCGACGCCTCCGCCACCCGGGCGTGAGCTCGGCCGGGGTGAGCGTGCTGATGCGCTACACCCTGCGTCTGCTCACCCTCGATCAGCTCGGCCGCGCCACCACCCTCATCTGCGCGCTCGAGCTCCTCCGCCAAGACCAGCCCGATCGACTGGGCCCCTGGCCGTTCGAGATCGGCCTGTGGGTCGGCCAGAGCGCCACCCCCAACCGCATGGGCCGCAAGGGCGACAAGGACAAGCACTCGGCCCGCTCCCGCACGCTGGCCTTCGAGCGCAGCTTCGATGGCAAGGGCGACAAGCGCAAGCCCTCACCGATCCCCCTCGAGGACTGCCCGTGGTGCGGCCAGAAGTTCGGGCGCAGCTCGTTCCAGCTGCTGCCCGATGCCGACGCACCGCAGGAGCTTCGCGTGGTCTGCAGCCGCCGCCGGTGCGCCTTCGGGGGCAAGAATCCGCTGCCGGTGATCGCAGTCGACGAGCCGATCTACCGCCGGCTGCCCTGCTTCCTCATCGCCACCGTCGACAAGTTCGCGGGTCTGCCCCGCATCGGTCGCACCGGCGTCCTGTTCGGCCGAGCCCCACGCTACGATGCCCAGGGGTTCTACGGCCCGGCCGAGCCAAGCCAGGGCCGCCCCCTGCCCGCCCCGTTGCCCCCGCCCGACCTGGTGATCCAGGACGAGCTGCACCTCATCTCGGGTCCGCTGGGCACCATGGCAGGCCTGTACGAGACGGCCATCGACGCGCTGTGCACCCGCACCATCGACGATCTGCGCGTGGGTCCCAAGATCGTCGCTTCCACCGCCACCGTCCGCCGCGCCACCCGACAGATCCAGGCCCTGTTCGGTCGCACCGAGGTCGACGTGTTCCCGCCTCCGGGACCCGATCGCCGCGACTCGTTCTTCGCCCGCACCGTCCCCTCCACCGACAAGAACGCTCGCCTCTACGTCGGTGTGGCCGCTCAGGGCCAGAGCGCCAAGAAGGTGCTGCTGCGGGTCTACCTGGCCCTGGCCGCGGCAGCCCAGCACGCATGGGAGGAGCACGGCGGAGCCAAGGCCGAGCGCAACCCGGCCGACCCCTACATGACGCTGCTGGGCTACTTCAACTCGCTGCGCGAGCTCGGAGGAAGCCGGCGGATCGTCGAGGACGAGGTCAACGCTCGACTACGCCTCTATCATCGACGCCGCCGCGTGGGCGAGGAACGCGGCCCCTTCAGCCGCCGAACCATTCAGGACTTCCCGCTCGAGCTGACCTCGCGCGTCCCCACCAACGAGGTGGCCGAGACCAAGCAGCGCCTGGCCCTGCCGTTCCGCGACAAGGCCCACATCGACGTGGCCCTGGCCACCAACATGATCTCGGTGGGTCTGGACATCCCCCGCCTGGGATTGATGGTCGTGCAGGGCCAGCCCAAGACCGCCGCCGAGTACATCCAGGCCACCTCTCGCGTGGGCCGCGACGACTCCCGACCGGGTCTGGTGGTCACGCTCCTCAACATCCATCGCCCCCGCGACCGCTCGCACCTCGAGCGCTTCGCCGCCTGGCACCGCGTGTTCTACCGCGCCGTGGAGGCAACCTCGGTCACCCCGTTCTCGCCCCGCGCCCTCGACCGTGGATTGGCGGCCGTCACGGTGGCGCTGGCTCGTCTGAAAGTGCCCGAGCTCACCGCCCCGGCGCAAGCGGTGGCCATGGCGCGCATGCGCAAGGACGTGGCCCACGTGCCACGGACGCTGGCCAACCGTGCCCAGCACCACGACCCCACCTTGCCCACGCCCGAGCAGACCGCGCTCGGGCAGCGCGTTCACGCCCAGGTCGAACGGATCCTGGAGGACTGGGCCGAGCTCGCGACCCGCAACCAGCAGACCGGCTCGGGCCTGCAGTACGCCAAGGAGATGGGCTCGTACCCTGCCCTGCTCGCCGATCCACTCGATGCTGGCGTGGGCCATCGCGAGTTTCGGGCCCCGTGGAGCCTGCGCGACGTGGAGCCCTCGGCCAACCTATGGGTCCGCCACCCCGATGGCCGCGACGAGCTCGAGGAGGACGACCGATGAGCCCCACCCCCAAGTCTTCCGTCGGCCAGATCCGTCAGTCACAGATCGTGACCACCTTTGGTCCGGGTGCGTTGGTCGATCTGCCCGACCACTCGGTGATCGTGGGCGGCCTCGACCACTGGGCCGGCGAGATGCGACCGATCCGCGAGGATCGGCTCACCACCAAGATCGCCGAGGTGCTCGGCGTGTCGGAGGTGACCCTGCGTGCGCCCCCAGTGGACAGCGACTCGCCCCATGCGGCCACCAGCGGGATCACCACCTTCACGTTTCCCGCCTGGTTCCTGGCGCAGTACCAGGACGAGCTGCCCGACGGAGGCCGCACCCGACCGCTGGTACACTGGAACGCGCTCGAGAAGCGACGCTTCCTGGGCCCCGATCGCAAGCGCCACGCAGTGGTTCCGGTGCGCTTCGTACGGGCGTGTCCCAATGGCCACATCGATGACATCGACTGGATCGGGTTCGCGCACCGCGACTATCACACCGCCTGCCGCGGGCAGCTGTGGCTCGACGAGCACGGCACCACCGGTGATCTCGCCGAGCTGCAGGTGCGCTGTGAGGCCTGCAAGGCAACCCGCCCTCTGTCGGCGCTCAAGGGCGCCGAGGGTCATGCCCTGGGCAGTTGCAACGGGAAGCGCCCATGGCTGGGCCGTTCGGCCCGCGAGGACTGCGTGGGCGGCAAGGACGACAGGCCCCACCACGCCCGTCTGCTCACCCGCTCGGCCTCCAATGCCTACTTCTCACAGACGCTGAGCGTCATCTCGCTGCCCGAGCCCGACGAGCGCCTGCGCAACGCCGTCGACCTGGTCTGGGAGGACTTCCTGCAGTACTGCGAGGACCTTGGCGACGTCGAGCGAGAGCGTCGCAAGCAGAAGGTGGCCCAGGCGCTGGTGGGGCTCTCCGACGACTTGGTGTGGCAGGAGCTGCAGCGCCGTCGTGGGGTCGAGACCACGCAGACCCGCGGGATCAAGCAGGCCGAGCTCGAGACCCTCCTGTCCGACGAGCTGGGCCGCGATGATCCCTCCGAGTCGTTCTATGCCACGGTGCGCTCGCTCGATGGCCTACCGGAGGTGCTGGTCCCCATCGTCGAGCGCATCGTGCTCGTGCACCGCCTACGCGAGGTGACGGCCCAGATCGGCTTCACTCGCTTCGAGGCCGCCATGACCGATGCCGATGGCGAGCTCGACCTCGATGTGCGACGTGCAGCGCTCAGCCTCGACTGCCCCTGGGTCCCCGCTACCGAGCAACGCGGCGAGGGCGTGTTCGTGGCCATACGGCCCGAGGCCATCCGCCAGTGGCTACGACGCCGCGCCGTGATCGCCCACGGCCGTCGGCTCGAGGAGGGATTCTCCGCCTGGAAGCAGGCCCACGGCCGCGATCGAGCCCGCTTCCCCGGCCTGCCCTACGTGATGCTGCATTCCCTGGCGCACCTGCTCATCACCGCGGTCGCTCTCGAGTGCGGCTACTCGGCCAGCTCGATCCGAGAGCGCGTCTACGCGACGGGATCGGGCTGCGGGATCCTGCTCTACACCGCCACCCCGGGCGCCGAAGGAACCCTCGGCGGCCTGGTGGAGGTGGGCCGGCGGATCGAGCGTCACCTGCTCACTGCGCTCGACATGGGGCGCCTTTGCAGCAACGACCCCGTCTGCGCCGGCCACGAGCCCAATGCGACGTTCGAGCAGCGGTTCCTGCATGGCGCCGCCTGTCACGGCTGCCTGCTCATCGCCGAGACCAGCTGCGAGCAACGCAACGAGCTGCTCGACCGTGCCCTGGTCATCCCCACCGTCAGCGTGCCCGACGCTGCGTTCTTCGCAGGAATCAGCATCAGCGCAGCCGACGTATCCGAGCTGCCCGCGGCTCCCGATGCCCCGGTGGACCCGCGACTTTCTGCTCCGATTCCGACCGAGCTCGACCTCGAAGACTTCGACGAGCCGTGGCAGCCGTTCGTTGCTCGGCTCGCCGCCCACGACGAGCTCCGGCTCGAGGCCGGCGGCGAGGTGGCCGACGACCGCGGGCGCGTCATCGGTCGTACCGTGATCCGCATACAGGCCGGATCCAAGCTCGTGCACGTGCTCGACGCCCACGACCCCGAGTCCGAGGCGGTCGCCGCACTGCTGCACGCCCGAGGTGCCCGGGCCATCCTGCTGACCCCTGACGCCGATCCGAGCCCCGCGCTCCTGGAGTGACCCAATGGCCGTGATGTTCGCCGACACGTTCTTCCTGTCCGTGGGCAAGCTCGAGCCCCGCGACCAAGCGCGTGCGATCGACTTCGTCAACCGTTTCCAGGCCAATCCTGCCAACCCCGGGACCAGCCTCGAGCGTCTCACCGGGCGCTCGCGCGATCTGTGGAGCGGTCGAATCACCCGGGACCTGCGCTGCATCCTCCACCAGGATGGAGAGCACTGGGCGCTCTTGTACGCCGACCATCACGACGAAGCCTATCGCTGGGCCGAGCGGCGCCGCGTCGGCCGACACCCGGTGACGGGGATCATCCAGGTGGTGGAGACGGTGGAGGCCGTTCCCGAGGTGCAGCGCGTGGTCGAGGCTGCCCCCGCGGATGCGCCGCTCTTGCTCGAGGCGCACGACGATGCGTACCTGCTGAGCCTGGGCGTGCCGGAGGACTGGCTGCCCACGCTGCGCAAGGTGGTCGACGAGGACCAGCTCCTCGTCGTCATCGACAAGCTGCCGCCCGACGTGGCGGAGCGCCTGCTGGCCCTGGCGGCGGGAGACCTACCCACTCCCCCCGCCCCGGTGGCCGCCGATGCACCGCTGCTGGATCATCCCGACGTTCGACGGCGCTTCTTCGTGTCCGAGGACTCGGACGAGCTCCTGCGCGCGCTCGAGGCCCCCATGGAGCGCTGGATTGCGTTCCTGCACCCCTCGCAGCGCGCCCTGGTCGAGGGCGACTACAAGGGCCCGGTCAAGGTCAGCGGCTCGGCCGGCACGGGCAAGACCGTGGTGGCGATGCATCGGGCCCGGCACCTGGCTCGCCAGGGGCAGCGCGTATTGCTGACCAGCTTCGTCAAGACCTTGTGCAAGAACATCGAGCAAGCGCTCGGGATCCTGTGCTCGCCAACGGAGCGTGAGCGGATCACCGTGTCGACGGTGCATGCGCAGGCATTGTCGCTGCTGCGCAGGGTCGAGCCACGGATCCAGCCGGCCTCGGAATCGGCCATCGACGACCTCCTGGTCGAGCTGCAGCGCCGTGAGGCCCCTGGCTTTTCGCTCGAGTTCGTGCGCTCCGAGTGGTCGGCCGTCGTGCAGGCTCAGGGGCTGCGGACATGGGCCGAATATCGCACGGCACGGCGTACGGGACGGGGCACGCCGCTGTCCACGAGTGACCGCAAGACCCTGTGGAAGGTGTTCACCGGAGTACACGCGCGACTGGCTTCGACCGGGCTGCTGGACTGGCCGGGCGTGTGCCGCAAGGTGGCCGACCGACTCGAGGCCGGCGAGCTGCAGTCGCCCTTCGACGCGGTCATCGTGGACGAGGTCCAGGACCTCTCGCCTCCCGAGCTGCGCCTAGTGGCCGCGTCGTGTGCCGAGCATCCGGGCCATCTGATGGTCGTGGGTGACGTGGGTCAGCGGATCTACCCGGGCGGAGGAGGCCTCTCCAAGCATGGCATCGCCGTACGCGGGCGCTCGCACGTGCTCGAGCTCAACTACCGCACCACCGAGCAGATCCGTCGCACGGCCGACCGCATGCTGGGCGTGATCGACGACGAGGACCAGGATCGAACGCGACGCGATCGAACGCGCAGCTTGCTGCGGGGGCCCACGCCCGTGTTGCAGGGCTACGCGAACGTGACCCAGGAACACCTTGGTGCGGTGGAACGAGTGCGTGCGTGGATCTCCGAGGGCCTGCAGCCGGAGGAGCTCGCCGTCTTCGCCCGAACGAAGCGAGTGCTCGACGAGGTGGACGCCGCGCTACACGAGGCTGGTGTACCGACACGGCGGCTGGCGGATGATGAGCGCCCACCACGAGGTGTGGTCAGACTCGGCACGATGCACCGAGCCAAGGGGCTCGAGTTCAAGGCCGTGCTGCTGGTCGGCTGTACCCGAGGGCAGGTCCCCAGCGAAGGGCTGTTACGGCACCTCGGCGATCCTCAGGATCGCGAGCAAGCCGAGGACCGCGAGCGAAGGCTCTTGTACGTGGCCATGACGCGAGCCAGGGACGAGCTGATGCTGAGCTGGGCAGGTGCGCCAAGCCCGTTCCTCGACGGGCTGAGCCACGAGGGTGGCCCAACCTGACGACCCGCTGCGGTGGCACGAGTACAACCCCGTGCTACCGTCCCCCGGCCCATGGTCTACATCTCCAAGGTCTACACCAAGGCCGGCGACGCCGGCGACACCATGCTCGCCAGCGGCGGACGGGTGCGCAAGCACGCGGCCCGCCTCGAGGCGTACGGCACCGTCGACGAGCTCAATGCGTGCGTCGGCCTCATCCGCATCGAGCTGGCTCGCGAGCCTCGGCGCCAGGGCGCCGAGGTGGTCCTCGACGAGATGGACGCCCAGCTCGCGCGGATCCAGCAGGAGCTGTTCAACCTCGGCGCGGAGCTGTCCACCGCCGATGTCGAGGAGCCCAAGCTGCGGATCGATCCTCGCCACGTCGAGCGGCTCGAGAAGGAGCTCGACGCCTGGAACGGCCCGCTGCCGCCGCTGGGCAGCTTCATCCTCCCCGGCGGCGGCCCGGTGGGCGCGAGCTGCCACCTCGCACGCACGGTGTGCCGCCGGGCCGAGCGGGTGGCGTTTCGGCTGGCCGACACCGAGGGCGAGCGGGTGCGCCCCGAGGCGCTGCGCTACCTGAACCGCCTCAGCGACTACCTGTTCGTGCTCGGCCGCGCGGTGGCCCACCGCCTCGAGTACGAAGAGCCGCTGTGGCACCCAGCCTCGACCTGAGCCCGCACCCGACCACTTCCGCCCAGCCGCGAGCCCGCAGATGCCAGCGCTTCGCAAGTTCCGCTACGAGTTCCCCATCATGGAACCCCACTTCCTCGAGGCACCCTCGCCCAAGGCAGTGGTGGCGTTCCTGCGGCGAACCTACCCGCACAACTACGACGAGGTCGTGCCCACGCTGGTCGAGATCCCCATGTGGCCGGAGTTCTGGAAGGTCCTCGACGACGGCGGCCGGGTGATCCCCCGAACGCAGCGCCAGGACTGACGCCACCAGCCCGCCGCTGGCCCATCCGCCGCGTTCGCTCCGAGTTCGCTCCGAGCCCGCACCACCCGCCCCGCTCGTGCGCCCTCACCCGGCGGGGATGAACTCCTCGCACGCGGTGTCGATGGTCTCGATCGCATCGTGGAAGAGCGGCACGTAGTCGGGCTCGCACACCGAGGCCCAAGATCCGTAGGGAAACGACTCGGCCCACTGCCGCAGCCGCACGGCAGGGTTGGCCCCGCTGTTGTCGACGGGATCGAACGGCGCACACACGGCCCCGGGCAGATCGGAGTCGCCGATCAGCGCCAGCACCACCACCGAGCCCTCGTGGCCACCCTGGAGCTGCACCAGCACGTCCTTCCACTGCGGCGGGTCGCCCAGGGAGGCCAGCGAGTCGTCCTCGTCGGTGACCACGGTGACCACGAGCAAGGCATCGTCGCGCAGGAAACCCTCGTTGCAGCCGCCGGGCTGGGCGAGCTCGCCGAGCGCAGCGGACAGCGCCTGCATGGGCCGCTCGTTGGGCTCGCCCTCGATCCCCACCGAGGCCATGCACTGGAAGCTCCCGCTGGGATCGGGATCGCCAGACAGCAAGTAACGCCGCCCCGCGGGCAGCCCACAGGGCACGCCGCTGCCGCTGGTCACCCGCCCCGCCCCCAGCCTGGCGTCGCATGGCACGTCGGAGAACGGAGCGCACGGCTGCGAGTTGCACTCGCAGTTGCAGCCGGCCGGACAGTTGGCCCCGCACCACAGCCCGCAATCGAACGAGTTGTACATGGCCTCGTAGCACGGCCAGCCGTCGCCGATGTCGGTGTCGATCACCAGCACCCGATAGTCGTCGCCCGCGAGCACGGCCTCGATCTCGGCGATGAAGCTGGGAAAGCTGGCCAGCAGGCTCTGCTGCTCGTCGTACATGGAGGCGGAGTTGTCGACCACGAACACGAGATCGATCTTGTCGCAGCGCATGGGCTGTAGCGGCAGGTCGAGACCACCCCCGAGGTCGAGGCGCTCGGCGGTGTCGCCCGCATCGAGCGTGCCGTCGAGGGTCGACATGGGGAGCGTGACGACCGGTCCCGAGGTGCCCGAGTCCGGCCGCGCCTCGTCCCCGCCTCCACACGCACCGAGCATCACGCCCAGCACCGAGCCACCAACGACGAACCGACCACGCATGACGAG
The DNA here is from genome assembly GCF_026337845.1 of Paraliomyxa miuraensis. GTDB lineage: Bacteria > Myxococcota_A > Polyangia > Nannocystales > Nannocystaceae > Paraliomyxa > Paraliomyxa miuraensis. The sequence continues at coordinate 13,794 of NZ_JAOVZF010000132.1, forward strand.
CATCGTACGGCCAAAATCGACCCATGCGAGCGCGAAGCGAGCACGACGCTTCGCGCTCGCAGCCGGCCGCCCGTCGATGAATTTCGGCCGATTTCGCTGGATATTGCAGTTTCTTTCACCACGGCTCTAGCCACCACGCGCACCGATCGACGGGTCGCCTCGTGCACCCCCACCCCGTCCTTTCACGCACTTGGTGGCCGCATCGCGCTTGGCACATCGCTTGCTCCACCCATGCCGCGATGACCACGAACGATGCGACCGCCGAGCGTACCCTCGACCCCTGGCACTGGCTGGAGACCCGCGACGACGACGGCGTGATCATCCGCGTGGCGCGAACGTGGGAGGACGCCGAGGCGGCACGCCGGCTGATCCGCGACGCGTGGGCCGTCGAGGACGGCGAGCGCTACTTCTACGGGGCGTTCGACGACGCCAAGACCCTGTTCGAGACGGTCATCGTCCCCAGCACCCGCAGCGGCGACCTGCGCGAGCTCGACGCGATCTGCGTGCTGGTCGACGCGGTGGACGAGCACGGCCGAACCATCAGCGTGGGGACGTTCAGCCTGGTGCTCGACCACGAGGCGCGCACGGTCGAGATCGGTCGCGGGGCGGTCGCTTCGGCGTGGCAGCGCCGGCAGCTCCCGGCGCGCGCGCTCCGGCCCATGCAGCGCCTGCTGGGCACGATCCCCGAGTACGCCGCGATCACCGACGCAACCACCCTCGCCCGCGGCGCCAAGGCGACCGCCGATGCGCTGGGCCTGCACACGGTGGCGCTGCACCCCAGCAACTTCACGGTGCAGGCCAACGCCGTCGCCCCCTGGCACGCACGCCTGCACGAGCGCCGCGGCGCCGCGCTGGCCCAGGCACTGCTGCGTCGCTCGGACCGCACCGGGCTCGGCCGCTTCACCACCAGCCATCACTGCCGCCTGCCCCGTGAGCTCCGTCCGCCGATGCCGGTGCTCACCGCGGCCCAGATGCCGTTCTTCGCCCACACGTGCCGGGTGTCGCAGCTCCACGAGACCCTCGAGGGCGCGCCCACGCAGCGGGCTCGGCTGCGCAAGACGAAGATCAGCGATCGGATCCACACCGCGACCCGCACCGTCGTCGACCCCCACCCCGGGGTCGACGTTCGGGCCAGCGTGACCGCAGCGGCGGCAGAGGGCTTCGAGACCCTGGTGGTGCAGGTCCCGTGCGATGCGCAGCACCGGCCGCTGTGCGAGCGCCTCGAGCTCACCGGGGCGATCCTCGGCGGCGTGTTCGTCGACGCCCACGGCTGCTGGCGCGCCAGCTACACGCTGCCGACCACCGAGGAGCACGCGGCCCAGGTGCGCCGCGACCTGGCGGTGGTCGCCGAGCACGAGGCGCTCGACGGCGAGGCCGCCCCCCTGCTGCGGCTGGTCCATGCGTACGTGACCCACACGAACTCCACGCTCGAGCAGGCCTCGTGAGCGGGGTGTGCACGAGCGCCGGCGGCCGCGGCGAGGCTCAGCGCCAGGGCCCGGGTGCGTCGGCGGGCATCACCCCCGCCTCCCGCATGCGCTGCACCAGCCGCTCGATCGCCCGCCGCCCCTCGTCTCCCAGCGAGGCCGAGAACGCGTTGACGTAGAGCTCGATGTGCCGGCGACAGACGTCGTCGGACAGCTCCTGCGCGTGCGCACGCACGTAGGGGCGCGAGGCGTCGGGGTCGGCCCAGGCGGCCTCCACCGAGGCGCGCAGGCCCTGCTGCACGGCGTCGATGGTGGCCGCCGGTAGCTCGCGCCGCGCCACGATCACGCCGAGCGGCAGCGGCAGCCCGGTGTCGGCCTCCCAGCGCTCCCCGAGATCGGCCACCAGCGCAAGACCGTGATCGGGATAGGTGAAGCGGCTCTCGTGGATCACCAGGCCCGCGTCGACCTCACCGGCCGCGAGGGCGGGCATGATCTCGTCGAAGCGCATCACCACCCGCCGCACGCTGGCGGGACCGAAGATCCGCAGGAGCAGGTTGGCGGTGGTCGCCTCGCCGGGGATCGCCACGCGAGCCCCCGCGAGCTCGCCGAGGCCGACGCGCGAGCGGTCGTCCGCTCGCCGCAGCACGAGCGGCCCGCAGCCCCGGCCGAGCGCGGCGCCAGCATCGAGCACGGCATGATCGGCGGTGAGCCGACCGAGGGCCGCCACGCTGACCTTGGTGACCGACAGCGGCGGCCGCGAGTCGAGCCCGAGCGCCCGGCGGTTGAGCACCTCGATGTCGTCCATCTCGACCGACAAGCGCAGGCCGCCCGCGTCGACCCGACCGTGCACCAGCGCGTCGAACATGAAGGTGTCGTTGGGGCACGGCGAGAAGCCCAGGGACAGCACGGCGGGGGACGACACGGCAGGCTCGGACATGGGTCACCCAGTGGCGCGTTCACGACGCAGGCGGCAGCAGCCAGTCCATCGCCTCGTGCAGCCGCGACAGCGCCCCCTCGAGGTCCCACCCGGCCAGATCGCGATTGCCGGTGCGGTTGCTGATGACCCGCAGCTGGGCCCAGGGCACGCCGAACGCCGCGCACACGGCCCCCACGGCGGCCCCCTCCATGGTCTCCACCGCCACCCCGGGGCACGCGGCCATGCGCTCGTCGGCGCGTCGATCGGTGCCCGAGCAGGTGGAGACGGTGGCGCCGACGACCCGCCGCAGGCCGCGACCGAGACGGGCGTCGAGCACGTCGGTGAGCATCATGTCGGCCACGTAGGGCCCGCGCTCGCCCAGGCTCAGATCCTCGAGCGCGAGGAAGCCCCCGGGGGTGATGACGCCCTCGTCGGCGAGCCAGTCGGCGGTGACCAGGCAGACCTCGCCGACCTCGGGGCCGCGAGGGTAGGCCCCGGCCACCCCGAACAGCACCACCGCCTCGGGCCGATCGGCAAGCATGCGCTCGGTGAGCGTCATGGTGGCGGCGACCTTGCCCACGCCCAGCCCAAGCGTGCGAGGATCGCTGGCCCACGGCTCGCCCTCCCGCGCGGCGGCGTAGACGTAGAGCGTCAGCACGTGGGTCCTCCTTCCCGCACGACGCCACCTAGGGCTTGTTGCACACGCAGATGTGGTCGTTGGCGGTGGCGTCGTCGCAGGTGGTCGCCACGTCGATGGACGCGCAGTCGCTGGCGGTGTTGGTGAAGGTCTCGGCGCAGGTGGCCCCGAACATCATGCACATCGCGTCGCAGCTGGTCATGCCCAGCGTGGCGTTGAACGAGCAGGTGGTGGGGGTCTCCTCGCACGGGATGTAGCCGGGCACGGCCCCGAACAGGTCGTCGCAGACCCCCGGCATGCCGCCGCTGCTGCTGTCGCCGGACTCGGTCATCGGCGGCGGCTCGCCCGAGCTGCTGCCATCGGCCGGCAGGGTGGTCGAGCTGCTGCCGGACGACGAGCCCCCGTCGCTGCCGCTGTCGGTGCCGGTCCCGGCCTCGGTGTCGCTGCCGGTGCCGCCGCCGAGATCGGAATCCTCGTAGCACTTGCCGGCCAGCTCGGCCGCGCGATCGTGCCAGCGCTTGCCGTTGGGACAGCTCTCGTCGGGGAACGTGCACAGGTTGTTGGGCTCGCACACGCCGCCCTCGCCCCCCTCGTCGATGCAGTTCTGATCCTCGAGGCAGGTGAAGACCGAGACGACGTTGAGGTTGCAGCCCACCGCCCACCCGAGCAGCAGACCCAGGCCGGTGTGGAGGGCGACGCGAGGGATCCGCGGACGATCGAAGGCACGCATGTCGGGCACCGCCGCAATCGTGCCAACAAACGCCCCCAGACGCGAGCGCGGTCGGGCCAGGGGGTCAGGCGAGCATGGCCAGGGGCTGCTCGAGCAGGCCACGCATGGTGGCCAGGAACTTGGCGCCGGTGGCCCCGTCCATCACGCGGTGATCGCAGGCCAGGGTCATCTTCATGCGCTTGCCCACCCCGACCTGGCCGTCCACGACCACCACGGTGTCGGCGATGGCCCCCACCGCCAGGATCGCACCCTCACCGGGGTTGATGACGGCCGAGAACTCGTCGATGCCGAACATGCCGAGGTTGGACACGGTGAAGGTGCTGCCGCTCATCTCCTGCGGGGCGAGCTTCTTGTCGCGCCCGCGCAGGCCCAGGTCGCGAGCCTGCTCGGCGAGCTCGCGCAGGCCCTTCTGATCGGCGTGGCGCACCACGGGCACGATGAGCCCCTCGTCCACCGCCACCGCGACGCCGAGGTGCACGTTGCCGCGGCGCACCACGGTCTGTCCGTCCCAGTAGGCATTGACCTCGGGGTGGACGCGCAGCGCTCGCGACGCAGCCATGAGCACGAGGTCGTTGAAGCTCACCTTGGCCTCGATGGCCGACTTGAGCTGATCCCGCAGGGCGACCGCGCGATCCATGTCGACGACGGTGGTGAGGTAGAAGTGCGGGATCTCGGCGTTGGCCTGGCTCATGCGCCGCGCAATGGCCTTGCGCATCTGCGAGAGCTTGACCGGCTCGTCGGGGCGCACGAGCAGCGGACGGCCCGATGCGTCGAGCTCGACGCCGGCCGGCACCGACGCGGCCGCGGGCGCGGCCCCGGGGGCCGCCGCTCGGCCGGCCGCCGCGGCCTCCACGTCGGTCTTGATGACGCGACCATGCGGCCCGCTGCCGGTGATCGACGACAGCTCGATCCCATGCTCGCGCGCCAGCCGACGCGCGAGCGGAGAGGCGGCGATGCGACCCGGGGCTCGATCCCCCTCGGCCGGGGACGCGGGCGGGGCCGGCGTGGCGGAGGGGGCCGGCGCAGCGGCGGCTTCGGTCGGAGCCGCCGCCGGCTCGGGCGCAGGCTCGGGCGCCGCCTTGGCCGCTGGCTCGGGCGCCGCCTCGGCCGGAGCCGCCGTCGCACCGCCGCTGCCGTGGGCCGCGAGGGCCGCCTCGACGTCCTCGCCCGGCTTGCCGAGCACCGCGATCGGCGTGCCGATCGCCATCGTCTCGCCCTCGGGGGCGAGCAGACGCAGCACCACCCCGGCGTCGAACGACTCGAATTCCATCGTGGCCTTGTCGGTCTCGATCTCGGCGATCAGCTGACCGCGCTTGACCTTGTCGCCCTCGGCGACGTGCCACTTGGCGATGACGCCCTCCTCCATGGTGTCGGAGAGTCGGGGAAGCTCGACGATCTTGGCCATCGTTGTTGGTGTCCTTCGGTGCGGTCTACACGCGAACGTATGCGATTCTTTTGATCGCCTCGGCGGCGCGCTCGGGGCTGGGGATCACCAGGTTCTCCAGGTTCTCCGCGTAGGGCATGTTGACGTCCTCGTAGCAGACCCGCTCCACGGGAGCATCGAGGTGGTCGAAGGCCAGCCGCTGGATCCGGTCGGAGATCTCGGCTCCGGTGCCGCCGTACGGCCAGCCGTGATAGACGAGCACGGCGCGGTTGGTCTTGCGCACCGAGGTCAGCACGGCCTCGTCGTCGAGCGGCCGCAGGGTCCGCAGGTCGATGACCTCGCACTGCAGACCGTCGGCCTCGCACAGCTGCGCGGCGGCCAGGGCCACGGCGACCCCCTGCCCCCAGGTGATCACGGTGACGTCGTCGCCGGGCCGCTTGATGTCGGCCTTGCCGATCGGGATCAGGTACTCCTCGTCGGGCACCTCGCCCTTGACCGAGTACATCACCTCGCTCTCGAAGAAGATCACGGGGTTGTCGTCACGGATGGCGGACTTGAGCAGGCCCTTGGCGTCGTAGGGGGTGGCGACCGAGATCACCTTCACCCCCGGGAACCCGCAGTAGAAGCTCTCGAACGCCTGGCTGTGGGTGGAGCTGAGCATGTGCGCGGCCGCGTTGGGCCCGCGGAACACGATCGGCAGCGTGAATTGCCCGTTGGAGAGGTGCCGCAGCTTGGCCGCGTTGTTCAGGATCTGATCGAAGGCCACGGCCGAGAAGTTGAAGGTCATGAACTCGATGATCGGGCGCAGCCCCGCCATCGCAGCCCCGACCCCCACCCCGGCAAAGCCGGCCTCGGCGATCGGGGTGTCGACCACCCGCTTCTCGCCGTACTTCTTCAGCAGGCCCTCGGTGACCTTGTAGGCCCCGTCGTAGTAGCCGACCTCCTCGCCCATGACGAACACGCGGTCGTCACGGCCCATCTCCTCGTCGATGGCGGCGCGCAGCGCCTCGCGGATCTGAAGCAGTGGCATGGCGTCAATTCCCCTCCTGCACGGGCTCGTGGCCGGCGGCGGCTGCGAGGTCGTCCTCGACCAGGTGCCCGAGGAAGCGATGCTCGGGCTCCGGATGCGGCGACTGCTCGGCGAAGCGAACGGCGTCGTCCATCTCCCCCCAGACCGTCTCGTCGATGGCCTCGAGGTCCTCCTCGGACATGCCGTGCTGGCCCCGCAGCTCGGCCTCGGCGCGAAACAGCGGGTCGCGCTCCTTCCACTGCTCGACCTCGTCCTTGGTGCGGTACTTGCCGGGATCGCTCATGCTGTGGCCGCGGAAGCGGTAGGTCAGCAGCTCGACGAGCCCGGGCTGCTCGTCGTTGCGCGCGCGGTCGATCGCCTTGGCCAGGCGGGCCCGGGTCTCGAACACGTCGCGCACCACCCAGCGATCGGAGGTGAGCCGATAGGACGGCGCACGCACGGTGAGGTCGTCGACGGCGGTCTGGCGCCGCAGCGGGGTGCCCATGGCGTACTGGTTGTTCTCGATCACGAACACGATCGGCAGCCGCCACAGCCCCGCGAGGTGCATGCCCTCGTGGGTGGCCCCGATGTGCATCGCGCCCTCGCCCAGGAAGCACAGGGTGACGGCTCCGTCCCCGAGGTACTTGGAGGCGAAGGCGTGGCCGGCGGCGACCGGCACGTGGCCGCCCACGATCGCGTATCCGCCCCACAGCCCGTGGTCCTTGGCGAAGAAGTGCATCGAGCCGCCGTTGCCGCCGACCAGCCCCGTCTTCTTGCCGTAGAGCTCGGCCATGCACGCGCCGGTGTCGCAGCCGAGCGCGACTGCGAACCCGTGATCGCGGTAGGTGGTCACGACGCGATCGCCCGGCTTCATCAGCTCGGCGGTGGACACCGCGATGGCCTCCTGCCCGATGTAGAGGTGGAGGAAGCCGCTGATCTTGCCCTGGGTGTAGGCTCGCGCGGCGGCCTCTTCGAACCGGCGGATCCGCAGCATTTGCGTGTAGAGGCGACGCAGCTCGTCGGGATCGCGGCCGGCCACGGGGGCAGGCGATGTCTCGGCGCTCGGTGGGCTCACGGGGGGACCTCCTTGGAAGGGGGGCGCCGGAGGCTAGCATCGGTCTCGTCACGCTCGCGCGGATCGTCACGAAACGACGAAATCACGGGCACTTTGGTTGCCGGGGCGCGTATCCTCGCAGTCACGCCCGTGCCCATGAGCCCGCCTGAGCCCCCCGCACGCGTCGACCCCAACGACCCCAACGCCGTCGTCGCGGCCACGCTGAACGTGGAAGCGCTGACCCACCGGGTGCGCACCGAGGGCGGCCTGGGTCTCGAGCGATCGCTGCGACGGCTGGCCAAGGTGGTTCCGCCCGAGGCGGCCGAGGCGATCATCGTGCTCGCGCGCGCGATCGGTTCGTGCTCGGACTGGCTGACCGACGATCCCGACGCGCTGCCCATGCTGCTGTACGACCGCTTGCTGGGCCGAGCCCCCGCGCTGCACAAGCGGCTGTTCGACCGCCGGTCGTCGCCCCTGCCGCGGCTGCGCCACCCGCTGCCCGACGATGGCTGGCCCCGGGTGCTACGCGGGCACAAGGGCTGGGTCAACACCGTGGTGGCGCTGCCCGACGATTGCCTGGCGTCGTCGTCGATGGACGCGACGATCCGGATCTGGGACGCGACGTACGGCGAGGGGCTGGCGATCCTCAAGGGACACGGCGGCCCGGTGGGCTCATTGGCGGTGCTGCCCGATGGCCGCCTGATCTCGGGCGGAGTGGACGCCACCGTGCGCATCTGGGACGTGGGTGCAGGACGGCCGATCGACGTGCTCGAGGGACACACGGGCCCGATCTGGGCGCTGGCCCTGCTCCCCGACGGACGGCTGCTGTCGGCCTCCGACGACGGCACGCGACGGATCTGGGACCTGGACACGGGCAAGACCAAGACGGTGCTGCGCGGCCGCGTGCAGGCGCTGGCGATCGCCCCCGACGGGCGCGTGCTGTCGGCCACCGGCGACGAGACGATCTCGGTGTGGGACGTGGCGGCGGGCTGCCCGTTCGCCACGCTCGAGCGCAGCCGCAAGCGCGCGCTGGCGCTGGCGGTGCTGCCCGATGGCCGGCTGGTCACCGCCTCGGGGGATCGACGCCTGCGGATCTGGGATCGATCGGGGCGCAAGCTCGCCACGCTCAAGGGCCACGCGTTCGAGGTCAAGGCGCTCGCAGTGCTGCCCGACGGTCGGCTGGCGTCGTCGGCCCAGGATCACACGGTGCGGATCTGGGACGTGGATGCACGCCGCGAGGCGATGATCCTGCGAGGACACGAGGGCGGGATCAACGGGATGGCGGTGCTGGGGCCCGAGCGGCTCGCGACCGCCTCGGACGATCACACGGTGAGGCTTTGGTCCATCGAGCCCACGACGAGCGAGCACCTGGGGCACACCGACGGCATCACGGCCCTGGCCACGCTGCCCGGCGGGCACGTGGTCTCGGGCTCGCGCGATCGCACGATCCGCGAGTGGGACCCGGTCTCGGGCCGCATGATCGCGATCTGGCGCGGTCATCGGCTGTGGATCAACGGACTGGCGACGCTCGAGGACGGCCGCGTGGTCTCGGTGTCGCGCGATGGCTCGCTCCGGCGCTGGAATCCCCAGACCGGCAAGGCCGACGTGGTGATCGCCGACCACCGCCTCGACGTGCAGCGCGTGGCGGCGCTGCCGGGCGGCCGCGTGGTCTCGGCCTCGGGAGACAAGACGATACGCCTGTGGGATCTCGACTCCGAGCGCGCGCTGGTGACGGTGCCCGACGTGGTGATGGCCCTGACCTCGGTGCCCGACGGCCCGGTGGTGTCGCTGTCGTCCGACGGCCGCGTGCGCCTGTGGGACGAGTCGTCCGAGCGCACGGTGGGCGCCCTGCTGCCCCCGCCGCAGTCGGTGCACGCGATGGTGGCCCTGGCCGATGGCAGCTTTGCGACCGCGACCGACGAGCCCGAGATCGCGATCTGGTCGCTCGAGACGGGCACGCGGCTGTCGACGCTCCTGGGGCACACGGCCCGGGTCAACGCGCTGGCCGCGTGGCCCGACGGTCGCCTGGTCTCGGCGTCGGCCGATCGCACGGTGCGAGTGTGGGACCCATCGACGGGCTGGTGCCTGGCCGTGATCCGCTGCGATGCCGAGGTGCTGGCGGTGACCACGACGGGGCCGCACGCCATCGCCGCAGGCGATGCGATCGGCAAGCTGTGGATGGTGGAGCTGCCGCGGGGCTGATCCGCTGCGCACCGGCCTCCGCCCACGATCCCCGAGCGTTGGTTCCCTGGTATACCTCCTCGTCATGAGCCGCCCCGACCCCGCCGTCTTCGCCGATCGGATCCTGGCGGGCGACGACCACGCCGTCGACGCCCCCACCCTCCTGGCGTTCCTCTCCGAGGACGTGGACGTGTGGGACCTGATGGCGGCGGCGGATCGGGTTCGGCGGGCGCGCTTTGCCGACCGCGTGCACCTGTGCTCGATCGTCAACGCCAAGGAGGGGGGCTGCCCCGAGGACTGCGGGTTCTGCTCGCAGTCGCGCCACTTCTCCACCCACGTGACCGCCAGCAAGTTCACGCCGATCGACGAGGTCGTGGCGCACAGCATCAAGGCACGTGACCACCACGCCACCGCGCTGGGGCTGGTCACCGCCACCCGCGGGCTGCCCGACGACAGCAAGGGGCTGGCCCACGTCGAGGCCGCGATCCGAGCGGTGCGGGAGGCGGGCCACACCGAGGCCCACGCCTCGGTGGGATTCCTGTCGGAGGCTGCGCTCGACCGGCTCGTCGACGCGGGCCTGACCGAGCTGAACCACAACCTCGAGACCGGCCGCAGCTACTTCGCCAAGATCGTCTCGACGCACACCTACGACGAGCGCATCGCGACGATCCGACGGGCCAAGGCCAAGGGCCTGCGCACCTGCGTGGGTGGGATCTTCGGGATGGGCGAGGCGCCCTCGGATCGGGTCGAGCTGGCGCAGGCGCTGCGAGAGCTCGACGTGGACGAGGTGCCGCTGAACTTCCTGGTCAGCATCGACGGCACCGCGCTGCAGAAGGTCGAGCCGCTGCAGCCGCTGCAGATCCTGCGGATCATCGCCGCCTACCGCCTGTTCCTGCCGCGGCAGAACATCTTCATCGCGGCGGGGCGGACCCACCTGGGGCAGCTCTTGCCGCTGATGTTCACCGCGGGCGCGTCGGGCATGATGATCGGCGACTTCCTGACCACGCCCAACCGCGGCCCGCAGGACGATCTGCGGATGCTGGACGAGCTGGGGCTGCGACCGTACGGCTGCGGCACGGACCACGAGGCGCGACCGGAGCTGACGCGCGCGACCCCGACGCCAACGCCCGGTGAGCCGCACTCCGCACCCGTGCGCGCGCGTTTGCCCGTGGTCGCATAGCGCACGGGGAAGGTGCTACCGTGCCGGCCATGCGCGACACGCTGCGTCTGCGAACCACCATCGCGTTGCTCGTCTGCGTGCCGGGGCCAGGGCTCGGACTGGCCGCGTGCTCGCCCCCACCCAAGCCGCAGCAGGTGGAAGAGGAGGACGAGACCACCCGCAAGCGACGCGAGGCGATGGAGCGCCGTCGCACGGAGCGCGAGGAGACCCCGGAGGTCGGTGAGCGGCGCAAGCAGTACTACGAGGACAAGGCCCGTCGCGAGGGCAAGCCGGTCGAGGACGTCACGCCTCCGGCCCAGCTCGAGGCGCAGGAGCTCGACGAGCGCCGCAAGCAAGCGGCCGAGCGCCGGGCCGCCGCGCCCGAGCCCGCCACGCCCGATCCATCGACCCCGACCCCTGGCCCGAACCCTGGCCCGAACCCTGGCCCGAGCGCGGCCGCCACCCCGCCCTCCCCGGATCCCCACACCATGGGGCTGATGGCGTTCCCGGGCGATCCTCCGTTCATCGACGGCTACAACCCCGAGGAGGAGAGCTGCATCTCGGGCAACTGGTGCGGCGCGGCTGCGGCCGCCGCCGCGGTCGCGGTTCCCGGGCTGCCCGAGGAGCTGGGGTGCGCCACGAGGATCACGGGCGGTACCTCGGTGGAGACCATCAAGGGCGCCCCCAAGACCTACGCGGGGCTGTCGGCGGCGCCCAACATGCAGGGCGCGCTCAACCAGCACGGCACGGAGCTGGCGCGGGCCAAGCCCGGCGGCGGGGATACGTGCTGCTACCACTGGTTCGAGTACTGCAGCGGTCGGCCGCACCTCGGCGAGCACGGCCCCGTGCTCGCGGCGCTGCACGAGGGCACGGACTGGGCGCGTGGGTCCGAGCCCGACGCGAGCGCCTCGCCCCGGCTGCCCGCCGCGCTGCGCGAGCGGATCGCCGAGCAATGGCGGCAGGACGCGCGCGCCGAGCATGCCTCGGTGGCGGCGTTCGCCCGGGCCACGCTCGAGCTGATGGCGGTGGGTGCTCCCCCGGCGCTGCTGGCCGAGGCGCAGCGGGCGGGTCTGGACGAGATCGATCATGCCCAGCGATGCCTCGCGCTCGCGGCCCGCTACGGAGGCGCGCCGATGCAGCCGGGCCCGCTGCCGGCCCTCGCACCCCGCCCGGCCACGCTGGCCCGCCTGGCGGCCGACACCTTCGCCGAGGGCTGCGTGGGCGAGACGATCGCAGCGCTGGCCGCCCAGCGAGCGGCGCGTGGCTGCACCGAGGCCGAGGTCGCGCGCCACCTCGAGCCGATCGCCGACGACGAGGCGCGGCATGCCGCGCTCGCCTGGTCGACGATCGCCTGGGCGCTGCGCGAGGGCGGCGAGGCCGTGGCCTCGGAGCTACGCCGAGCTGCGGCCGCGCTGCGCCCGGTGCCCGAGCGACCCGAGCCGACGGCCGAGCCGGACGCGAACACGCTGGCCGCCCACGGCCGCCTCGATGCCCGAGCGCTCCACCGCACGGCCCGCGATGCATGGGACGACGTGATCGGCCCCATGCTCGACGAGCACCTGGCCGCGCTCGGTCACGCGTGAGCGCCCGCCTACGGCCCGCCGTGCTCGGCCAGCCAGGTCTCGACGTCGGCGATGGCCGTGGCCACCCGGCGACGCCGGCCCTCGGCCAGGCCCGCGTAGATCCGCTGCGCAGCCTCGGCCTCGACCCTCGCCGGACCATGCTCCCCTCGGTCCCACCGCACGCGCGCCAGCGCGAAGCGAGCGGACGCGAGCACCCAGGGCTCGGCCTCCTGCGTCTGCGAGAGGCTCAGCGCCCGCTCCACGTGCCGATGGGCGGCATCGAGCTGGCCCTGCTGGCGCTCGGCCTCGGCGAGCGCCAGCAGCGGCTCGACCAGCGCCACGTGCTCGGCCCCTCGCGCACTCTCGAAGACGAGCACGGCGCGGGTCAGGCTGGTGACCGCTTGGTCGTGGTGCTGCTGGGCCAGGTGGACCTCGCCCAGCAGCAGGTGCATGTGCGCGGCCTCGGGCGACTCGGGCCCCTGGGACCGCTCGCGGATCGCCAGCGCCTCGGCGGCCAGCGGAAGGGCGAGCCCGGGCTCGCCTCGCTGGAGCCGCAGGGTCGCGAGGTTGGCCAGGGGCTTGGCCACGTCGGGATGATCGGGCCCCAGCACGCGGCGGCGTAGGGTGTGGGCCCGCTGGAAGCTGAGCAATGCCTCCTCGTCCCGACCGGCGCGCATGAGCACCAACCCCTGGTTGTTGAGCATCTTGCCGACCTCGGGATGCTCGGGGCCCAGGGCGGCCTCGCGGATCGCCAGCGAGCGCTGGATCGCCTCGAGCGCAGCCTCGGGACGATCGAGCTCGAGCAGGGTCAGACCGATGTTGTTGAGATCGGCGGCAACCTCGGGATGCCGAGGACCCCACTCGTGCTCGAGCAGCGGCAGCGCCTCCTCGAAGCGGGCGAGCGCTTCCTCGGGGCGGCGCGCGGCGAGCAGCACCGACCCCTGCGTGCCCAGGTAGTCGGCGCGCGCGCGGGCGCTCCCCACCCGCTCGGCCGCCGCTCGGGCATGCTCGAGCCACTTCTCACCGTCCTCGGGCCGGCCCTGCAGCGAGGCGACCACGTAGGCGAGCATGGTGGAGGCCTGTCGCGCGAGCTCGTCGTAGGGCAGCTCGGTGGCCAGGAAGTAGGCGCGCTCGAGCGAGCGCTCGGCCGGCTCGTGAGCCCCCAGGTAGCGATGCAAGGCCCCCACCTGCAGGTGGGCCTCGACCTGCAGGGGCGCGTAGCCCAGCGCATCGGCGGCGGTGGCCACCGACTCGGCCACCGCCAGCCCCTCCTGGTAGCGACCGGAGCGCTGCAGCGCCTTGGCGCGCGAGAGCGTCCCCCGGTGCACCTCGATGCGCTCGGCCAGCATGGGGTCGGAGGGCGGGGCCAGGGCCGAGACGCCCTCACGCGCGTCACACTTGCCGATCTCCTCGAGCTGGCTCACCGCGAGGGTGGCCTGCTGGACCACGCCGGCGTCGGCCGCCATCAGCACCTCCACCAGCGACCCCAGCTCGCGACGGCGCCGCTCCAGGCACGCCATGCGATCGTCCATCGCCTCGTCGTCCCCGCCGGCGGCGGCCGCCGCCAGCAAGGCCTCACAGGCGCGGTGATGCCCCTCGAGCCACTGGGCGCCGTAGTCGTCGAGCCCGGCCTCGACCTTGCGAAACGTGTCCTCGGCGTAGGGCACCCCGGTGCCCAGCATGGCCTGGCGCACGCGATCCTCGTGCGCGGCGTCCCAGACCTCGGCGAGCTTGTCGCGGCCGCCCGTGCAGCGCTCCTTGCCCTCCGGCTCGTGCGCCAGCCACAGGGTCATCGCGGTGGCGACTCCCACCACGCCCACGCTCGCGCCGAACCACGCCACGTGGCGACGCTGGACCAGCGCTTGCGACAGCGCCACGAGCAGCGCCTGCATCGAGGGCCAGCGCCCGTCGGGCTGGACCGACAACCCGCGCATCACCACCCGATGCAGGGTGGAGGGCACCTCGTTGCCCGCCGGCGGCTCGCGCAGGCGTCCCTCCATCACGTGCTTGGGCAAGAGCTCCCACTGCTGGCGCTCCACGAACGGGTGCTCGCCGTAGAGCGACTCCCACAGCGCCACGCAGAACGAGAACTGATCGCTCTGGGCCGAGGCGGGGCGCCCTTCGTACTGCTCGGGCGACATGTACGCGGGCGTGCCCAGCATCGCGCCCGTGCGCGTCAGCACGCCCTCCCACACGTCCTCGTGACTCTGCAGCTCGACGTTGGCGAGCGCGGGGTGGGACCCCGAGGCGGCCCGGTGCGGGCCCGTGCCCGTCGCCTGCGCTCCCGAGGCGATCGGATGCGGACCGGTGCGCATGGAATCCTCCGATGGCGATCCGGTGGGTGCCGCCAGCCCGAAGTCGAACACGCGGACGCGCCCGTCGTCGTCGACCAGCACGTTCGAAGGCTTGAAGTCACGGTGCACCAGGCCCTGGGCATGAGCGGCGGCCAGGCCCTGCCCGGCCTGCACGAAGGTCTCGATGATCTCGGGCACGGTGCGCGGTGCCGCGGCCAGCCAGCGGTGCAGCGGCGCGCCGGGCAGCCGCTCCATCACCAGGTACGCCCGCCCCTCGTGCATGCCGGCCTCGTAGATCTCGACCACGTTGGGATGGCAGAGCCGCGCCAGCGCCTGCGCCTCTCGCTGCAGCCGAGCCTGTCGACGACGACCCCCCTTGTCGCGCAGCAGCTTGAGCGCGACCGTGCGATCGAGGCGCTCGTCGTAGGCCTCGTAGACGACGCTCATGCCGCCCGAGCCGAGCGGACGCAGGATCCGAAACGATCCGATCCGCCGCGGCGGAGCGATCCTGCGACGAACCGAGGTGGGCCTCAGCCGATCGAGTGGTGCATCGGGATCGGGGGTCCGATCCGGCCACAGCGTCAGCAACACCTCCTTCTTGCGGCGACGCGGCGTCGCGCCCTCGCCCGCATCGCCCGACGGGCGTCCCGAAGCCGGAGGACGGTGTTCCACGGCCAGCAGGATCCCCTCTCGAGCCGCCGTTGTCGACCGGCGTTCGAGACCTTCGGTGGGGATCCCACGCGCTCGGATCGATCGTGCACTCACGCACGCGCATGCTGGGTTACCAATCTCGCACTCCTCGATGGGTGACCCAATGCTGCTATCCCTTGGGCTCCGCCCTCCCATGCCGCACGCGTCCCTCGTCACCGACCTGGCCCTCGTCCTGGGGGTCGCGGCCGTCACCGGCACCGTGTTCCGAGCGCTTCGCCAGCCCCCGATCCTCGGGTACCTGCTGGCGGGCCTCATCGTGGGCCCGTACATCCCCATCCCGCTGTTCGCCGACGTCCACCGCGTGCACGAGCTGTCGGAGTCCGGGGTGGTGCTGGTGATGTTCGCGGTGGGCCTGGAGTTCAGCCTGGGGCGAGTGGCCACGGTGCTGCCGCTGGCCGGGGTGACGGCCGCGATCCAGATCGGCGGGATGTTCTGGGCGGGCAACGTGCTGGGCGCGGCGCTGGGGCTGCCCCCCGTGGGCGGCGTGTTCCTCGGGGCGAGCGTGGCCATCTCCAGCACCATGGTGGTGACCAAGGTCTTCGAGCTGCATCGCCCTCCCGCCGACGTGCGGAGCATGGTGCTCGGCGTGCTGGTGCTGCAAGACCTGGTGGCGGTGGTGCTGATCGCGGTGGTCACCGCGGTGGCCGAGGGCTCGGGCCTGGCCCCGTCGGCGCTGGCGTCGACCCTGGGGCGGCTGCTCGGCGTGCTCGCGGCGGCCACGGGCCTGGGGCTGTGGGTCGTGCCCCGGCTGGCGCGGAGGATCGCCCGGCTGCAATCGGCCGAGGTCTCCACCGTGTTCGCGCTGGGCCTTTGCTTCTCGCTGGCCGCCGTGATGGAACACCTGGGCTACTCGCCGGCGCTCGGCGCGTTCCTGGCGGGCATGCTGGTGGCCGAGTCGGGCCTGGGGCCGCGCTTCGAGCACCTGGTGGCCCCGCTGCGCGATGCGTTCGCGGCGGTGTTCTTCGTGTCGGTGGGCATGACCGTCGATCCGCTCGCGGCGGTCGACCACGTGGGCACGGCGGTGATCGTGGCGGTCGCGGTGGTCGTGCTGCAGCTGTTGCTGGTGACCGGGGCGGGCTTGCTCAGCGGCCTGGGCCTGCGCCGGGCCGGGCACGCGGGGCTGGCCCTGGGGCAGATCGGCGAGTTCGGCTTCATCATCATGGGCATCGGGGTCACGGCGGGCGTGGTGCCCTCGCACATGTTCGCGGTGGTGGTGGCGGCGGCGGTGCTCACCGCCTTCAGCACTCCGCTGGCGCTGCGCGTGGCGCCGCGGCTGCTGGCCACGGCCGATCGCAGGCTGCCCGCCCGCCTGCGCGCCAACCTCTCGCTCTACTCCGCATGGGTCGATGCGCTCCGCCAGGGCGATGGCGTGTCGGAGCCGCGGCGCCTGGTCCGGCGCACCCTCACCGTGCTGGTGCTCGATGCGATGGCGGTGGCGGGGCTGGTGATCGCCGCGTCGCTGGGCCTGCGGCCGGCGACCGCGTTCCTCGGCGAGCGCGCGGGGCTCGATCCCACGATCGCCACCGCGGCGTTCGTGGCGGTGCTCGCGATCGTGGTGTTTCCGTTCGCACGGGGCCTGCTGCGCGCCGCTCGTCGCCTGGGCGGCCAGTTCGGGCAGGCCGTGTTCCCCGATGCACCCAAGGGGCGCGCCGACCTCACCACCACCTCGCGGCGCGCGATGAGCATCGGTCTGCAGCTGGCCGCGCTGCTGGCCACGGGCCTGTTCGTCGCCGCCCTCACCCAGCCGTTCGTGCCTCCGGGCGTGGGCCTGCTCGTGCTCGGGGCGGCGCTGCTGCCCAGTGCCCTGTCGCTGTGGCGCAGCGGCGGCCCGCTGGGCGAGCACGTGCACTCGGCCACCCTGGCCCTGGTGCAGTTCCTGCGACGCGACGATCTCGAGAGCCAGGAGCCCGAGCTGCACGACCTGCTCCACGGGCTCGGCGATGCGACCGCGATCCGCCTCGGGCCGGGGGCCGCCGCCGCCGGGCGTACGCTGGCGCAGCTCGATCTGCGAGCGGTCACCGGGGCCACCGTGCTGGCGATCGCCCATCCCGATTCCGACGTGACCGCGCCGACCGGGCGCGAGGTGCTGCGCGAGGGCGACGTGCTGGCGGTGGCCGGCCCGCACGAGGCGGTGGAGCTCGCGCGCGCGCTGCTGCTGCGGGGAGCACCGATGGAGGACGACGCGCCGCCGAGCGCGTGAGCAGCTCGTGCACGCCGACCCTCCGATCGCCGTGGCGCCGTGCATCGGGGTGCATAGAGTGACGCCGGTTCGCCCCTGCATGCGGGCGTCGAGGTGCGCATGGCCGTCCTCGCGAGTGGAATCGCGCCCCATCACATCACCGTCTTCCTCCTGTCCGTCGGCGTCATGCTGGGGCTCGCCCGCTTCCTCGGCGAGGCGGCCCGCCGCATGGGCCAGCCGGCCGTGCTCGGCGAGCTCCTCGCAGGGATCATCCTCGGGCCCACCGTCCTGGGCGCAGTGGCTCCCGAGGCGTGGGCCTGGCTGTTCCCCGAGCTGGTGGATCCCGCGCGCGACGTCTACGACTTCAGCTACGTGGCGCTCGAGATGCTGGTCACGCTCTCCGCCGTGCTGCTGCTGCTCGTGGCGGGGCTCGAGGTCGATCTCTCCAGCGCCTTTCGCCAGGGCCGCGCCACGATCCTGGTCAGCCTGACCGGCATGATCATCCCGTTCGGGATCGGCTTCGTCCTCGCCTGGTTCCTGCCGGGCCCGCTCGGCCTGGGACCCGAGCTCGACCGGCTCCCGTTCGCGCTCTTCGTGGGCATCGCCCTGGCCATCACCGCGCTGCCGGTCATCGCCCGCATCCTGATGGACCTGAACATGGCCAAGAGCGACTTCGGTGCGCTCATCATGTCGTCGGCCATGATCAACGACCTGGTGGGCTGGATCGGATTCGCGGTCGTCCTCGCCATGGTCCACACGGGAACCTCCGAGGGTCATGGCCTGGGGCTCACCATCGCGCTCACCCTGGTGTTCGTGGCCACGACGCTCACGGCGGGCCGCTGGCTGATCCACCGCGCCTTTCCGTGGCTCCAGGCCAACCTGGCCTGGCCCGGCGGCGTGCTGGCGTTCGTGTTCGTGCTGGCCATGGTCTGTGCGGCCTTCACCGAGTGGCTGGGCATCCACTCCATCTTCGGTGCCTTCATCGTGGGGGTGGCCGTGGGCGACTCTCCGCGCCTGACCAGGCGTGCGAAGGACACGATCCACGACTTCGTCTCCAACATCTTCGCGCCGCTGTTCTTCGCCTCGATCGGCCTGCGGCTGCACTTCACCGAGGCCTTCGATCCGCCCCTCGTGGCGATCGTCCTGGCCGTCGCCATCCTCGGCAAGGTGCTCGGCTCCTACACCGGCGCGCGCCTGGCCCGTCTCGGCCCGCGCCGCAGCTGGGCCATCGGCTTTGGCATGGTGGGCCGGGGCGCCATGGAGATCATCCTGGGCCAGCTGGCCTACAACCACGGCCTCATCGGCGAGGAGCTGCTGGTGGCCCTCATCGTCATGGCGCTCGTCACCAGCATGCTGACCGGCCCGATGATGCAGTGGCTCCTCAAGGGCAAGCGCCCGCGTCGCCTGGGCGAGGTGCTCACCCACGAGACCTTCATCCCCGCGCTGCGGGCGACCGATCCGCGCAACGCAATCGCCGAGCTGGCCGCCGCTGCGGCCGCCGCCGCGCCGGGCGTGGACGCGCGCGAGCTGGCCCGCGAGGCCTGGCGTCGCGAGCGAATCACCCCCACTGGCCTCGCGAACGGCATCGCGGTCCCGTATGGCCACCACGCCGGCGTCCGCACGCCGCTCGTGGTGCTGGGCCTGAGCCACGCCGGCATCGACTTCGATGCCCCGGACCGCCGGCCCGCCCACCTCGTGTGCCTGCTCGTCACCGAAATGCACGACTTCGAGGCCCAGCTGGAGCTCCTGGAGATGGTCGCCCACGCGTTCGCGACCCCGGAGGCGCGAGCCGCCGTCCGCAGTGCCGGCTCGCTGACCCAGCTCAAGGCCGCCCTGACCACGACGGCCCTCGCCGATGACGAGCATGCGCCGGAGGCCACCGGTGGCTGCCCCGAGTAGTCACGCGGCCCGGGTCACTGGATCCGGCTCGCGCGCCACCAAAGCCACGCGGTCTGGAGGATCCGCCCCAGCGAGTAGGCCACCAGCATCACCGGCAGGCCGTCCCAGCGCGCGGCGTACACCCCCAGCAGCAGCACGCCGCTGCAGGTCCCCCCGAACACCACCACCGCCTCCGTGATCCCGCGGGTGCGCCGGGCGTTGACCAGCAGGCCCTGGTACCAGCTCTGGATCACCCGCATCGCGGGGATCGGCAGCGCGAGCCACAGCGTGGCCGTGCCCATCGCGGCCAGCGGAGGCAGCAGCCCCGCCACGCCCGAGAACCACGCGTCGGCCACCGGCGGCAGCGACAGCACGCCGAGCAGCCCCGTCACCCCCGCGGCGAGCACGAAGGTGAAGCGGCGCAGCGGAGGGCCGGCCCCGGGCTCGTCGAGCAGCGCCACCACCACCTCGTTGAGCGCGATGCCCAGCGCCTGCAGCACCCACACCAGGGCGTTGGCCACCGGCCACACCGCCAGCGAGGCCAGCGGATCGGGCATGCGCGCCACCGCGGCGGTCCCCACCGGCAGGATCACCAGCGTCACCAGCGGCGTCATCGCCAGCGGCACGTAGAACCGCCAGAACGCCGCGCCGCGCAGCGGCGGGCGCTCGGGGTCGGGCGGCGGCAGGGCCCGGTGGACCGACCGAACCGCGATCGCTGCGAACACGGCCTCGGCCAGCACCCCGCACGACAGCGCCACCGCGGCCACCCGCACCCCCGTCACGCCGAGAAGCCACGGATCGCCGCCGCCCCGGCCACCGAGCAGGAGCCCGAGCCCGAGCACGCTCGAGGCCACGAGCAGCCGCAGCCCCGTGCCCCACCCCACCGCCCGCGATCGCCCGTGGCGGATGAGCGCCCCTTGATGGAACCGCCGCGAGGCGATCGACCACGTCCACGGCAGCAGCAGCAGCAGGCCCTCGCGCGCCGGCTCGCGCACGGCGGCGGGCAGCTCGAGCACCGTGGCCGCGAGCCAGTCGAACACCGGCGTGACCACCACGAGCAGGTGCAGCAGCGTCAGCCCGAGCCCCAGCCCGTGGGCCACCCGCCGCAGCGAGCGATAGGACGCCTGGTCGCGCGACAGCTCGGTCGACGCCGCCAGCAGCATGATGATCGGTGCCTCGACCACCAGCGCCAGCGGGAACGCAAAGCTCCCCCACGCCGCCAGCTGCACCGCCGGATCGGGCAGCCGAGCCACCGCCGCGCTCACCAGCGGCTGCTCGAGCCCCATCATCCCCCACGACAGCGCCAGCGGCCACCACGTGGTGATCACGCGACGCAGCTGGAGGCCTGCGGGAGGAGGAGGAGACGGAGCCGCCATCGTCACCCCTGGCAGCTAGAGCGGAAGCTGCACCAGGAAGTGATAGACGCGCACGGTCCCACCGGACGCGAGCCGATGCTCGGTGACGATGGCGGGATGGGCGGGCGGGCGGGCGGCATCTTGCCACAGCGGCTCCGGCAGCTCCGACAAGCACTCCTGGAGATATGCATCCCGTAGGGGTCGCTCGTGCCGGTCGATCATCACGATGCACGCGAAGTCGTCGCCAGGGACGACATAGCCCAGCACTTGTTCGAGCACGTCCTTGTGCTTGCGACCCCAGATCTTGATCTCGACGCACGCGCGCTGATCGCTGTCGTCACGCGGTCGCACCTTGAGATCGACGCGGCCGCGGGCAGCAGACAATGGCTCCGGCTCCACGAGCAGATCGTGCTGCCGTAGCGCATGAAGGAGCCCGAGCTGGAAGCTCTGCTCCAGCCCCAACCCATCGCCGCCGGCCTTGGCCTTGCCGCGCAAGAACGGGGCGGGATGCTCGACGATGCTGCGCGCCCAGCGAGCGACCTTCTCCACCACGAGCTGCTCGAATGCATCGACTCCCGGCCGCAACCACTCGTTGCGCTCGCTGGGAGGCGAAGCGAGCGAAGACGACTCACTCATGGGATGGCAACGATTGACCCACGCGCCAAACGTGGCGGAACGGGCCAGCAGCCTGCCTCCCTCGACACGAGCGATTCCCGTGGACTCCAGGACCTCGACGACGTCGTCCGGTCCGCTCCCGAGGTGGATGGCCCATTGCTCGCGCTCGAGCGGCCGGTCCATCGCCAGCAACGTCCGATAGCCCTGCTGCCCCCGCGCGGTGAGATTGTCCCACCAGATGGGGAAGATCTTGGGCTCGAGCATCTCCACCACCACTGTCGTCATTGCGGCCAGCAGGTGGTCGACGACCGGCGTGGACGTCGAGGAACCGAGATCGACGGCACGCTCCATGATCGCTTGCAGCAGCAGCGGGTGTCCCCCCGTTTGTTCCCACAGGACCTCGACCAGGTCCCGCGGCACCTCCAGCCTCAAGGGCTCCCGAATCAGCGCCGCCGTATCCTCGAGCGAGAGCCCCACGAGCGGAAACCACTGCGCCGACCGAAGGAATGGCGACACGTTGCTCGTGAGCAGTTCCCGCAGCCGAATGCCGCCGAACACCACGATGGCCAGGGCACCATGCAGCTGCTCGTAGGCAATGCGCAGGTTCTCGAGCACATCGCGGCCGTCGTCGGAGTCGACGAGCCCGTCGACCTCGTCGAGCAGGAGCACCAAACGTCGACCGCGCCGGGCCTTCACGGCCCGCACGAGCGCCTGTACGAGCACCCCCGGATCGATCGGTGCGTCGAGGGCATCCTCGAGCTGGCGAACGAACGCCCCCGTGTCTCGCCCCACGCGAGCGATCGACCGCACGACGAACTGCTCGTCACCCTCGAGCGCCGACAACAGCCGTGTGGCGAGCGCGGTCTTGCCCATCCCACGCCCCCCCATGACCGCAGCCAACGCATTGCGCCCGGCCTCGACCGACCTGCGCAGCTTCGTCAGCTCGACGCGACGGCCCACGAAGGGACCGACCCCTGGAGCGTCGTGGCGGTAGGGGTTCTCGACGTGCTCAGCCATCGACCACCATCGTCCCCGACTCAGGCGAAGCGTCCCAGCGTCCGGGCCAGGCCCGGAATCGCCGCGGTCACGTGGGTCTTGGCGCTGCCCCGCAGGCGGTCGTAGGTCTTCTTGAGGGTCTGGTTCTTGGCCCCTTGTGCCTTGCGATCGGTCACCCCCAAGAGCGCGTCGGCGGCCTTCTCCTGGTGGGCCACGAGGTGATCCGAGAACACCTGCCCCGATCGCTCGCCGGCCTCGGGAGCGCCGCTGCGCTCGTACATGGGCTGCAGCGCCGTGGCGAACTCGGGCAGCAGCTTGGTGACCGCGTCCTCGATGATCCCCGGCTTGAGCGTCTTGACGACCTTGTATCCGGCCTTGACCGCGGCCCCGGAGAGCCCCGACTTGGAGCCGACCTCGGACTCGATGAGCTGCAGGCACCCCGCGACGACCTGCGGGTGCACGGACGGATCGGTGATCTTCTCGACGAGCGTGGCCATGATGTTCGTTCGAACCGGGTTTTCGGCCATTTGAGCCGCTCCCGCAAGCACCGACGCCCCCGACGCCCGTGGACACCGCCATGGCGCGCCTGCGATCATGCGCGCCATGCCGCCCGCGCGCGTCGTCGACCATCGTCCTCGTCTCCGGGTGTACGCCCGGCGCGCCCTGGGTCCTGCGCTCGGGGCGCTGGCGCTCGCGCTCGCGCTCGCATGCACCCAGGAGCGCACGGTGCCTCGCGAACACCACGACGTCGTCGAGGCCCTTCCGTCCCCTACCGACTCGACCACCATGACCGAGCCCGCTCGCAATCCCGATGGCACGCTTCCGATCGAGGAGGTCGCCAAGTATCCGCTGCCCGGCACGTCGATCCCGGGCTCGTTCCAGTTCAGCCCCGACGGCAAGTGGCTGACCTACCTCGACAGCCCCGACCGCTCGCTCACGCGCACGCTCTACGTCGAGCCGGTCGATGAAGGCACGGCCGAGCGTCGCGTGATGTTCGAGCCCGAGGGGGCCGGCGCGACCGAGGACAACCTCTCGGCCGAGGAGAAGCTCCAGCGCGAGCGCCGACGCGAGCGCTCGCTGGGGGTCACCCGCTACGCGTGGGCCAAGCAGGCGCAGCGCGTGCTCGTGCCCCTGCGCGGCGACCTGTGGATCCAGGACGGCCCCGACGCCCAGCCCCGCAAGGTGGTCGACACCGAGGGCTCCCCCGCGCTCGACCCCGTGCTCTCGCGCGACGGCAAGCACCTGGCGTGGGTCCAGGACGCCGAGCTCTACACGGTGAGCATCGACGACGGCGGCACCCCCCGGCAGCTCACCACGGGCGCCCGCGGCACGGGCAAGACCCACGGCCTGGCCGAGTACATCGCCCAGGAGGAGATGGGCCGCCACCAGGGCTTTTGGTGGTCGTACGACGGCGAGCACCTCGCCTACGTCGAGGTCGACGAGACCCACATCCCGGTCTACCGCATCAACCACCAGGGCCGCGACGACGCCCACTCGCACGAGGACCACGGCTATCCGTTCGCGGGCGAGGCCAACGCCAAGGTGCGCCTGGGCGTGGTGCCACGCCGCGGCGGCGACACGGTGTGGATGCCGCTGTCGATCGACGATCAGGATGGCGGCGGCGGCGACGAGGAGCTCTACCTCGCGCGCGTTCACTGGCTGCCCGACGGCTCGCTCACCGCCCAGCTCGAGAACCGCGAGCAGACGCGCCTGGATCTGGTGCGCTTCGATCCCCGCACCGGCGCCCGCACCACGCTCTCGTCCGAGCGCAGCGACGTGTGGATCAACCTCCACGACGACTTCCGCCCGCTCGAGCACGGCCAGGGCCCCGACGCGGGCGGCTTCGTGTGGACCTCGGAGAAGTCGGGCTTCCGCCACCTCTACGTGCACGACCGCGAGGGCAAGGAGCTGCGGGCGCTCACCTCGGGCGAGTGGATGGTCGACCAGGTGGTGGGCGTGGACGAGACCGGCGGCCACGTCTACTTCGAGGGCACCAAGGACGGCGCCACCGAGCGTCACGTCTACCGCGTGGCGCTGCACGGCGGCCCCGTCGAGCGGCTCACCCCCGAGCCGGGCACCCACGACGCGACGATGAGCAAGGACTTCCGCCACTTCGTCGACACCTACAGCGATCCGAGCTCGCCCCCGCGCGTCACCTTGCGGCGCACCCGCGACGGCTCGGTGGTGCGGGAGCTCCGGATCGAGCCCGACCCCCGGGTCGCCGCGCTCGCCTTGCGACCACCCGAGCTGGTCACGCTCACCTCGCGCGACGGCGTGGAGCTGCACGGGGCGATCTACGAGCCCCCGCCCGGCAACGGCGTCCACCCCCCCTTCGCCACCATCGTCAGCGTGTACGGCGGTCCGCATGCCCAGCGCGTGACCCATGGCTGGGGCATGACGGTCGACCTGCGCGCGCAGTACCTGGCGAGCCTGGGCTTCGTCGTGTTCAAGCTCGACAACCGCGGCTCGGCCCGCCGGGGCCTGGCCTTCGAGGGCGCCATCAAGCACGACATGGGCAACCTCGAGGTCCAGGACCAGGAGGACGGCGTGCGCTGGCTGGTCGAGCGCGGCCTGGCCGATCCGGAGCGCGTGGGGATCTACGGCTGGAGCTACGGCGGCTACATGTCCGCGATGGCCCTGGCCCGCGCCCCCGACACGTTCAAGGCCGCGGTGGCCGGGGCGCCGGTCTCGAGCTGGGACGGCTACGACACCCACTACACCGAGCGCTACATGGGCACGCCCACGAGCAACCCCGAGGGCTACCGCCGCAGCAGCGTGCTCACCCACGTGCCCGACATCCGCGGCTCGCTGATGATCGTGCACGGGCTCATCGACGAGAACGTGCACTTCCGCCACGCGGCGCGCCTGGTGGACGCCCTGGTCAAGGCCCGCAAGCACCACGAGCTGCTGTTGTTCCCCGACGAGCGCCACATGCCGCGCTCCGAGGCCGATCGCGTGTACATGGAAGAGCGCATGCGCGACTTCTTCATCGAGGAGCTGGGTCCGGTGGACCTCGTGCGAGGGTGAAGTACGTCCTCAAGACCTCGGCGCCCGCGCGGGTGCCCTTCGACGCGCGGACCGACCTCAACCCGCAGCAGCGCGCGGTGGTCGAGGCTCCGCCCGGACCACTGTTGGTCATCGCCGGCGCGGGCACGGGCAAGACCCGCACGCTGACCTACCGCGTGGCCCGGCTGGTGGCCGGAGGGTGCCCGCCCGAGCGGATCCTGCTGTGCACGTTCACCAACCGCGCCGCCCGCGAGATGACCGAGCGGGTGGAGGCGCTGCTGCAGATCGACATGCGGCGCTGCTTCGCCGGCACGTTCCACCACATCGGCAATCGGATCCTGCGCCGGCACGCCGAGCACCTGGGCCTGGGCGCCGACTTCGGGATCCTCGATCCCGAGGACGCGCGCACCCTGCTCGCCGGCGTCATCGCCGAGCTGGGGCTCAAGACGCTGAGCGCCCGGCGCTTCCCCGCCCCCAAGGAGCTGATGTCGGTGGCGGGCCTGGCCCGCGGCACCGGCAAGCCCGTGGCCGACGTGATCGCGGCCCGGCTGCCGCGCATGATGGATCAGGTCAGCGTCATCGAGGACGTGCTGCGGCGCTACGACGAGCGCAAGCGCTCGATGAACCTGTGCGACTTCGACGATCTGCTCGCGCGCTGGCACGAGCTCCTGGTGCGGCCCGAGCACGTCGCGGTGGCCCAGGAGCTGCGCGCCGCGTTCGACCACGTGCTCGTGGACGAGTACCAGGACATCAACGCGCTGCAGGGCGCCCTGTGCGACGCGATGGCGGCCGGCCGCGGCAGCCTCACCGCGGTGGGCGACGACGCCCAGTCGATCTATGCGTTTCGCGGGGCCGACTTCGAGCAGATCGCGGGGTTCTGCCAGCGCCACCCCCAAGCCCAGCTCTTGCGGCTGACGATCAACTACCGCTCGACGCCCGAGATCCTGGCGCTGGCCAACCGCTGCATCGCCCACAACCGCCGGCAGCACCCCAAGGAGCTGTCGGCGGTCAAGCAGCCGGGGATGGTGCCGGCCGTGATCCCCCTGCGCGACGTCTACCAGCAGGCGGAGCTGGTGGCCCAGCGCGTGCTCGAGCTGCACCACGAGCAGGGCCTGCCGCTGCGCAAGATGGCCGTGCTCTACCGCAACCACGGCCACAGCCTCGAGCTGCAGGTGGAGCTGTCGCGGCGCCAGATCCCGTTTCGCGTGCGCTCCGGGGTCAAGTTCTTCGAGCAGGCGCACATCAAGGACGTGGTGGCGTACCTGCGCGCGCGGCAGAACCCGCGCGATGGGCTCTCGTGGGTCCGGCTCTTGCGACAGTGGCCCGGGGTGGGCGCGCAGACGGCCGAGCGGATCGCCGGCCGGCTGAGCGAGCCGCCCACCGTCGACCTGGCCATCTCCACGGTGGCGGTGCTCGAGCAGGCCGCCAAGGACAGCCGCGGTCGCGGACGCGAGGCGCTCGGCAAGCTCGCGCGCCTTTGGTCCGAGCTCGAGGACGACGGCCTGCCGCGCCCCGGCGACGCCCTGCGGAGGATCGTGCAGGTGCACTACGGCGAGTATGCCGATCGCACCTTCAGCAACGGGCCCACCCGGCGCGAGGACCTCGAGCACCTCGCCGGCTACGCCGATCGCTACCCCACCGCCCAGGCGTTCCTCGACGAGGTCGCGCTGGTGCAGGGGGTGGCGGCCGAGAACGTGGTGGCCGGGGCCGACGTGGACGATGCGCTGGTGCTGTCGACGATCCACCAGGCCAAGGGCCTCGAGTGGCCGGTGTGCTTGCTGTTGTGGCTGGCCGACGGGCGCTTTCCCTCGGCCCAGGCGCTGCGCAGCGACGACGAGATCGAGGAGGAGCGGCGGCTGTTCTATGTCGCGGTGACGCGGGCGGCCGACGAGCTCTACCTCTGCTATCCCACGCTCGAGGAGGCACGCGACGGACCGATGCGATTGCTGCGACCCAGCCGATTCCTGCGCGAGGTGGACGACATGCCGCCGGTGTTCTCGCGCTGGGAGATCGAGGAGGCGCCCGCCGACGAGGCCCCGGAGGGACCGCCATGACCAGCCCGCCGACGCCTGGCTTTGGCCAGGGCGATGCCTCGTTCCAGGCCGCCGGGGGCATCGAGGGGATCACGGCGCTGGTCGAGCGCTTCTACGCGTGGATGGACGCGCTGCCGCAGGCGCGGGAGATCCGGCGCATGCACCCGGAGGACCTGACCACCTCCAAGGACAAGCTGGCCCGGTTCCTGTGCGGGTGGCTCGGAGGGCCCAAGCGCTACCAGGAGGTCTACGGTCCGATCCGCATCCCGGCCGTGCATGCCCGCTTTGGCATCGGACACGCGCAGCGCGATGCCTGGCTCGAGTGCATGCGCCGGGCGATCGACGAGCAGCCCTACGCCGAGGCGTTCAAGGTCTACCTCCTCGAGCAGCTCGCGGTGCCGGCCGAGCGGGTGCGCCAGGCCTGCCAGGGATAGCACCGAAGACCCGGGTGGTGGTGGGCAAGGGTGGGAGGATTCATCGCATTCCTCCACTCATCCCCACACATCCCCGCCCGCGAATCGGACCAGTCCGGATGACCAAGGCTGGCGATCCGGGCGGCCGAGGGGGCACAATTGCCGGCGTTGATCCGCGACAAGTTCACCGACCCCAAGCGCGCGCACCAGGAGGTCGATCATCCCGCGCTCATGGAAGCACTGATCCAGGCCACGGAGCAGCTCCTGGCCGAGCATGGGCCCCAGGGGGTCACCGCGCTGCGCATCGCCACCAAGGCGGGGGTCTCGTTGACGGCCATGTTCCAGTGCTTTCGCAACAAGGACGTGATCGTGGCCGAGGCGCTCGCGCGCCGGCGCCAACGCATGCTCGGCACCCCGCGAAATCCGGGCGCGGCACCGGTGATCACCCGCAAGCGGGTCGAGACCCCGCCGGCCCCTCCGGCTCGGCGAGCGCCCCCGCCTCCGCCCGCCACGAGCCTCTTTCGCAATCCGCCCCCTCCTCCGTCGTCCTCGCTGTTTCGCAAGCCCGCGACCGCCCCCAAGGCGCGCGCCGACAGCGAGCCGCCGCCCGCCGTCCTGCGCCTGCCGGACCGAAGAGCCGCCCCGCCTCCGGTCGCTCCTCCACCCGCCCCCCCGCCACGCGAGTCGCTCGAGGACGCGATCGCACTGGTCGTGCGGGCGCTGGTGGCCAAGTTCGCCCAGCTGCTGCCCTCGATGACGGGCATGGCCCAGGCCGACAAGGACGCGATCAACCGCATGGAGCTGCGACGCATGGCCCAGGCGTTCACGCAGATGCTGGAGGACCACGGCATCCCCGACCCCGGGCACGTGGCCCACGTGATGACGCTGTCGTGCGACAAGGTGCTCAAGGACGCGATTCGCAATGCCCCGCAGAGCATCACCGACGGGCGCCTCGAAGGCGCCCTGTGCCGGCTCTGCGTGGACTTCGTCGGCACGTAGCCGGCCTGCGCACGCGAGCTGGCCCACGCGCGCTCAGGGCCCGACGCTGCGCAGCCGCGCCACCTCCTGCCGCAGGATCCGCTGCAGCGTCGCCACCGCGCAGCCATAGGTCGCGTCCATCCCGAAGTAGCTCAGGCTCTTGGACAAGAGGCTCTGCCTGCGCGAGTACGGGGTGTCCGACGCGTAGTGCAGCAGGCCGAAGTCGAACGGCAGCAGGTTCGACAGGTGCACGACCTCGTCGGTGGGGTGGCGCTTGGGATGGACCATCTCGTAGATCGCCGAGAGGAACGGCCCGGCCTCCATCTCCACCACCGTGTAGCCCTCGCGGTAGAACACGTTCATGTACTCGCGGTTCTGCAGGAACGCCCCGCGTACCGTCAGCGCCTTTTGGTTGTCGAGCACGGTGCCATAGCGAACGAGCGGGGCCACGTCGGCGGCCACGAAGCAGTTGCGGAACAGGTAGGAGTTCTGCGAGTGCTCGTCGTAGGCCACGGTGGACAGCATGATGTCGCCCACTCGCCCGTTGAGCGTGGCGGCCTTGCCCACCACGTAGATCCCCCGGATCTCCCCCACCCCCTGCGCGAGCTGGGTGAGGTGGTGATAGGCCGCCATGCCGAGCGGATAGTCGATGTTGATGATCACGGCATCGCTGTCGGCCAGCCGCTCGAATCCCTCCACGTCCACGCGGGGATCGAGCCGCTCGTACCTCATCTTGCGCAGCTCGAACAGCTGGGCCGTCACGTCGAGGTGCCCGGGCGAGCTGAGCGTGGAGATCCCACACTCGGCATCGAACGCCTGCACCTCGGCGATCCGCTCGAGCTCCCGCGCGGGATCGGCGGTGATGTGGTGGCGCAAGAGGTAGTAGGCCAGGTTGTGCAGCTCGACCTCGTCGCCGTCGCGCTGCGCCACGGTCACGCGCTCGCCCAGCCCCTCGATGTCGCGCTCGCGGGCCAGATCGAGGATCCGCGTGAGGTGCGTGCGCGCGTAGCCGCCCACGAGATTGCACAGCGCGTGGGTATTGGACGAGACGAAGTACACGGGGCGCGGCGGGCCAGCCCCCAGACCAGAACCCAGACCAGAACCCAGACCAGAGCCCTGGCCCGAGCGCTCGCCGTACGAGGTCTCGATGCTCTGCCACCAGCGCTGGGTCGCGCGGCGATACTCGAGCAGCGTACCCGAAAGCAGGCGCAGCCGTAGATCCCGTGGGCCCCCCGCGATCGCCCGCAGCCCCTCGTCCACTGCGCCGCCCAGCGCCTTGCGCAGCGAGCCGGCATCGTGGGTGGACAGGCCCAACACCTGCGACAGCTCCCGGTCGAGCACGTCGTCGGGCGGGAGGGGATCGCCCCGCAGCAGCCGGCGCCCCAGGTCGCTGGGCGCGAGGCGAGCATGCATCTTGTTCCACTCGATCTGATAGGCGGTGACGATCGGCACCAGGTCGTCGATGTCGGACGCGCTGGTCACGAACACGGCCAGGATCTCGTTGCCGTCGTAGCGGTGGGGCCGTCGCCGACCACGAGTGCTGACCGCGGTCCAGCCCCGCACCGGCAGGCCCGCGCGCTCGAACTGCTCGACCGACTGCCCCGCCACCAACCGGCGCACGTGGGTCATGGACTCGGGCAGGCGAGCCGCGCTGTAGCCGAACGCCGCCACGTCGGGATCCTCCCCCAGCGCGCCCGTGTGCAGGCTCGAGTCGCTGTAGGCATGGGCTTCCTCGAACGACCGCACCCGCACCTCACCGGAGCTGCGCAACAGCGAGTAGTAGGTCCGAATGTAGAGATCGATCGCGTTGGACGTGCTGCGAGGAGGCTGACGATCCACTGCGCAGGAGCATAGGCCCGGACCCCACGCGATGTCCCGCGGGCTGCCTCGGCGACGCCGCGCGATTTACGCATAATCGACGTCGCCGACGTTGCCATGGAATCGGTGGCGATTCGCGAGCGCGCTGGCTATCGTGGCCCCATGGGTCTTACTCGACGTGTCTTGGCCTGCCTCCTGCTCGCGCCCGTGGTCGGAGGCATCGGGGCCTGCACCACCGGAGTGGAGGACGATCCCTTCGCGACCTCCTTCACCGGCCCGCAGATGACCAGCATGCCGCCGGGCGTGACCACGTTCGAGGAGACCGAGGGTCCCGACTCCAACGATGGCCCGAGCACCATGGGGGGCTCGGCCGACGACGTCGCCGACACGACCGAGGGAGCCACGTTCGGATCGACCAGCCTCGACCCCGGCACCACCACCAACTCCGAGGAGTGCAACCCGCCGTGTGCCGCCAACGAGATGTGCGTGCTCGGAGCGTGCGAGCCCATCGACGCCACCACCGGCGGGCCGCCGGTCTGCAACGACGTGCCCGGCAACTACGGCGACTGCCTCGGGCCCGGCAACGCGGTCGACACCTCGGGCTGCGCGGGCGCCAACAACTGCATCACCGCCGGCACTCCGGTCATCGCCGGGGTCTGCTCGATCACCCCGTGCACCGACACCTGCGATTGCCCCGGAGCGCCGGCCACCGGCAATGCCCCGATCGCCTGCGATGCCATCACCGGCGGTCCCGAGGGCTTTTGCTTCCTCGACTGCTCGGCCGGCCAGACCTGCCCCACCGGGATGGTCTGCTTTGCCGAGCTCGCCTGCGTGTGGCCGGGCGAGGGCGCCGACGGCGTGCCCTACGGTGATTGCTTCAACAACGGCGGCTCGATCTGTGGGCTCGATGGGATCTGCCTGAGCGACAACGTGATGGCCCCGACGATCTCCGTGTGCTCCGAGACCTGCAACGTCGTCGGCGATTGCTGGCCCTCCCCGGGCGGCACCGCCCCGGTGACCTGCTCGGACATCACCACCGACGGCGTGGGCGACTGCTACCTCGACTGCTCCCTGGGCCAGTCGTGCCCGGCCGGAATGACCTGCTTCGGCTCGTTCATCTGCGCCTGGAACTGAGGCTACGCGGGCGGCTCGTCCGGGCCGGTGGTGGTCTCGGGCGGGGTCGGCGTGGTCGGTTCCGGCGATGATTCCGGGACCGATGCCGCCGGTGCCGAAGTCACCGGTGCCGAAGCCACCGGCTCGTCCACCTCGGCCTCGACCTCGGCCTCGAGTGCGGGTCGGCTGCGCAGCCACGACCATCCCGCCGCCCCCTCGCCGCCCTCGGACAGCGCGCCGAACACCCACTTGCCCCACGCGATGCTGCTCCAGGCGAGCCACACCACCCACGCGGCCCACACCGCACGCCAAAGGCTCGTCGGCACCGTGACCACGGTGGCCGCGGGCGTGCTCGCCTCGGTGCGGTCGAGGTACCACGACAGCGCGCTGCCGTCGGACCAGTTGTGCACGATGGTCGAGACCGGCGAGGTGAGCAGCGCCTTGGCCGTCATCAGCACGATCGCCACCACCACCAGGGTGATGAGCAACAGGCCGATCTGCGCGAGATTGAAGCGCACGGGGTCCTGCAGACGAGCGGCGTGGCGCTTGCGGAGATCCACCAGCAGGAACCACAGCCACACGACCGGCAACACCAGGAACGAAAAGCCCAGGCCCAGCACGAACCACTTGAGTGCGCTCAGCGTCGTCTTGGTCGTGCGGGCCAGCACCACGGCCAGCACCAGCGACAAGAGGGCCAGCACGCCGAGGTAGGGCCACAGCCAGACCATCGGTCCCACCCCCTCGCCCGAGGTCCACACCACCACCCGATCGCTCTGGTCCGAGTAGTGGAAGGTCACCCGGGCATCCACGGCCCGACCGCCCAGCTCGATGACCGGCGCATGCACCACCGCGGCCGCGCCCGTGTCGAGCGTCAGCTCGATCACCACCACGTGCAGCCCCGGCTGGAAGGTCAGGCGCAGCTCCGTGGCGTCCTTGGCCATGGGCACCTCGTTGCCGTCCATCCGCACCGTGCCCACGTGGGCCTCGGGCGGCAGCGTGAAGGTGCGCTCGGCCACCGTGGCGGTGCGCACCTTCATCGTCAGCCGCGCCTCCGTGCCGGTCTCGCCCAGCTCGAGCTCGAGGCTCGCCTCGTCCACGGCCAGCAGCTGACCATCGGCGGGGCTCGGCTCCACGAAGGTCAGGCGCAGCGTCTCGCCGGGCCAGGGATGGAACGCGCGCGTGCCCCCGCTGTCGGTGGTGGCCGGCGTGCCCTCGTCGCTGCACTGCCAGGCGCCCGCACAGCCGATGATCCAGCTCTCGGTCCAGGCCCCGTCCTTGGGTGCGACCAGCGTGAGCGACGCGCGCGACTCGAGCACCGAGGTCCAGGTGATGCTCTCCCCCGGTGCGCGCAGCGTCACCGTGGCCTTGGGGTCGTCGACCTTGCCGCTGGCCTCGAGCATCTTCTCGCCGGGCAGCAGCGGCACCTGCACCTTGGTGGGCGAAGGACCGTGGTTCAGGCGCGTGACCGTGGTCTCCACCGTCCAGCGCGGACCGATCTGCAGATGGCGCTCCACCGCGAACCAGGGCGCCATGTCCTGCGAGTGGCGCTCGGGCTCGGGCGCGTCCGGGTCGCCGAGTTCATCGGGCTCGCCCTCGTCGGGCTCGCCCTCGTCGGGCTCGCCCCCCTCGTCGGACGCGCTGCGCTCCAGGTGCAGGCTCTCGGCCAGATCGTCCTCGTCGACGCCGTCGACCGTCCAGCCCTTGGCGGTCACCACCACGTGCTTGGGTGCCCCGGCCAGGTCGAGGTCGAGCGACGTGCCGCCCACCGGACCGCTCAGCTCGACCACGTGACGGCCGGGCGGGAGGTGCAGCAAGAGCTGCCCTTCGTGCACCGCCATCGCCCGGGCCGGCTTGCCATCGAGCTGGACCGTGCGCGGCAGCCAGGTGTCGACCGAGCCCGGCACGATCCACACCCCCGGCCCGGCCATGTGGACCTCGGCCCGCAGCGCCAGCTCGGATCCCTCGACCGCGACCTCGAGCGCGCTGACCAGCGCGCAATCGGTGCCGCACTCGGGCGAGGGGGCCAGCGGTCGTTCCTCGTTGACCCGCTCGCGAAGCTGCTCGAGCAGCTCGGTGGGAGGAGCCGCCGACGCCGTCCGGGCCAGCGTCAGCACCACCAGGCCCGCCACCACCGCGCCCGCGCCCGCGGCCTTGCGTGCCAGCCCCTCGGACGGGCCCGTCGCGGGCGGCTCCGGTCGGGCCAGCCATCCCTTGCGCAGCAACAACAACGCCAGCACGAGCAGCGCCAGGGCCCGCACGATCGCGATCACGCGCGACGCCATCGGCGTCACCAGCCACAGCGTCACCGACTCGTCGCGCTTGACCGTGCGATCGAGCAGCAGCTCCCAGCGGGGCCCCGTCCACTCGGGCACGCCCTCCCCGGTCTGCGGCACCGCGGGCGGCTCGAGCTCGGGCAGATCCACGTCGGTGGCCACGAAGCGCTCCTGCGGCGGCGCCTCGACCTCCCCGCCGTCCTCTCCCGAGCCCCCGCCGTCTCCCGGGCTGAGCACGAACGGATAGGTGACGATCACATTGCCCCCGCCCTCGGGCTTGGGGAACTTCCAGCGCACGACCGCCTTGGCGATGCAATCGGCCACGTCGCGATCGGGCAGCCCGTTCTCCTGCACCACCGAGGCCCCCACCTTGCCCTCACCGGTGATGGTGAACTGGACCGCGACCCGGCCCTCCAGCGTGGGTTCGCGGGCCAGGCCCTGGTTGTAGCAGTAGCGCACCTCGTTGATGTGTGCGCGCACGATCCGGCGCACGATGTCCTTGTCGAGGGCACCGGTGACCTCCGCCTTGGCCTGGCGCACGAGCGGGACCGCCTTGCCGCGGCCGCCGAAGCCCGCCCCCTCGCCGCGGCCATAGCCGCTGCCGGTTCCACCGCCGCCGCCCTTGCCGATGAGACCGGTGTTGCCCAGGCCGATCGTGCCCTCGCCCGTGCCGCCGCCTCCGCGACCGGTGCCCACCAGGCCCAACCCGCCCACGCCATAGGCCTCGCCGACCTCGGTGCCGGTCAGGCCTCCCCACACGTCCTCGTCGTCATTGGACGACCACGCGTCCTCCTTGACGTCCGCCTTCGCGTCCCTGGCATCCTTGGGCCCCTTCATCGCGTAGAGCCCGGACTTTTGCTTGGCCGAGGGCCGGCCCATCTTGCCCTCCTCGCCCTTGTGCCGCTGCCCGGGCCCGCCCGCTTCGTCTTCGTCGTACTCCTCGTACTCCTCCTCGGGCTCGGACTCCTCCGGCGCGGCCGCGATCATCTCCTGTGCAGCCCCCACCTCGGCGAAGTCCACCGAAGAGTTGGCCCGGGTGCTCGGCGAAAGCCCTCCGCGATCGCTGGCCCGGCTCACCAGGAGCAGCACGGCCCCCAGGCCCAGCACCGCGGTGAGCCCCACGGCGGCCATCCGTCCCATGCCCTTGCGCGCACGGGCGCTGATGATCGCCATGACCAGCGCGCCGCCGGCCACGGCCGCGAGCGCCAGCGCGGCCTTGGCCACGCTCTCGAGCTCGGATTCCAGACGCACGTGGGCCAGCCCCGACAGGCCATCGCGCCACACCGCCGCCACCCCGGCCGGCACCCGCCAGATCACCCACGCCGCGAGCACGAAGGCCGCCACCGCCCAGCAGAGCCGCAGCGCCAGCCCCACCCCCTTGTTGGCCTGCGGGCGCCGCAGCGCGGGCACCAGCACGGCCAGCGTGCCGCACAGGGCCAGCAGCATCACGTAGCCGTCGCCGTTGCGGGTGTAGGCCAGACCCAGGCCCAAGAGCGCCGCCAGCCCCGCCCAGGGGCTCACCAAGCGCCCCACCAGCAGCACCACCCCGAGCAGCAGGATGAGGTCCAGCGGGCGCCACGCCCCGAACCACGTGGGTCCGAGCGAGCCCGGCCCTTCGGCGTGCAGCAGGTCCCAGCCGCGCGGCAGCATGAAGGCCAGCTCGACCCGATCGAATTCCTCCGACCACCCGCCCAGCGGCACGGTCGACGTGCTCCCCTCGATGCGCCACTGCGCCCGCATGCTCAGCGAGGGACCGCGGACCTCCACCCCCGACCGACCGTCGTCGGTCACGGTGATGACCTGCGGCTCGCCGTTGATGGCCACGCTGCCCAGCACCCCCTGCGCCGCGTCGAGGTCGAGGCGGTTGCCCTTGTTCATCTCGCCGCTGACGTCGTCGACGACCGTCCAGCCCGTCCCCCCCAGATCCACTCGCATGTCGCGAAGCAGCACCAGCCGGTTGGTGCTCGTCTCCGAGACCCCGCGCTGGATCACCTCGAAGGCCAGCGCCCCCGAGGGATCGAGGCGATAGGTCGCCCCGCCCTGCCACTCGCTGGGCGCGTGGGTCCGCGCATGGTCGACCGCTCGTGCTCCCGAGAGGCTCACCTGCCCCATGCTGGGCATCCCGGACGAGGCCGCGTTCCACACCCAGACCTCGTCGTCGGGCCATGGCGCGGGGCGCCGGGGCGGGCTGAGCCGCGTGGGCGACACGGGGAGCACTCCCACCAGATCGATGGCGAACGTGCCCCGACGAACCTGGAGCACCAGGCTGCCCCCCTCGCCCATCGTGACCGGCACCGGGGCCGTGACCTGCAGGAGCTTGGCCCCCTCGAGATTCGGATTGGGCAGCACCAGCTCGCGGGTCTTGCCCGCGACGTGCACGTCGATCCGCGTCAGCACCTGCAGCGGCACCCCGTCGACCAGGCGCCGCGAGACCTCGATGGTCTCGGAGTCGGGCACCTCCTCGGCGGGCTCCTCGGGTTCCTCGGGCTCCTCGGGTTCCTCCGGCGCCTCCTCTCCATCGGGAAGCGGCGGGCCCTCGAGGGAGAGCGACGTTCCGATCCGCGAGGGAAACGGCACCGACTTGCCGCCCACCACGAGATCGACCAGCCCCACCCGCTCGGGCACGCGCAGGCTGTCGGGCGCCTCGCGCCACGGAATGAACCCCGTCACCACGTGCCGGCCCTCCGACAGCTCCACCAGCGGGGCCTCGGCATCGCCTTCGCGCAGCACGGCGCGGGTCTTGCCGTCGACCTCGACGTCTTGCGGCCACTGCTGTGCGTCGCCCGGGAGCTCGATCTCCTCGGGTCCGAACACCGACACGTCGAGCACGAAGCTCGCCCCCTTGGTCCCCACCTCGAGGCTCAGGGCGCTCGGCCACACGCAGATCGTGGTGCCATCGTCGAGGTCGCGACAGTCTCGCGGCTCGGGCTCGACCTCCTTGACCCAGTCGACCCACTCCGACAGCTCCGCGGGCAGCTTGGCGGCCTCCGGCGGCGCCGCCTCGCTGCCGCGCGAGACCAGCACGCCCGCGACGATGGCGACGACGAGCACGAGCCAGCCCATCCGAGGCATGGACCGAGGCATCGACCGAGCAGAGGACCGAGGCATGGACATCGTCCGGCATGATACGTGAAAAATCGGGCTCGACCGCGCGCCCACGGCCACGCGCTCACCGCAGGGCCGGCCGCTTGCCCGGCCGCTTGCCGCCTGGGGCCGGTCGCGCTTCCATCGTCCCCGATGACCCGCTCGGTACCGCTCGGCGTACGCATGGTCCTGTGGCTCTACGTCGCGTTCAACCTGATCATCGCGATCACGCTGGTGTCGTCGCCCGAGGTGATCGACGGCCCCTACCTCGGCGGCCCCCTCACGCCCACGCGGCGGTTCCAGTGGTTCTCCATCGCGAGCTTCCACGTGTTCATGGCCGCGGTGACCGTGGTGTCGCTCCGCCTGCCGCGGGCCTCCGATCGCCGCCGGCTGCACGTGCTCAACGCGGCGTTCTATCTGTGGGACGCGAGCACGCAGTGGATCTACTGGGGCGCCGCCATCGGCATGACCGCGGCCGACCTGCACACCAACGCGGGGGTGAGCGCGGTGGTGGGACTGGCGATGCTGGGGGTGGCGTGGCGCGACCGCGAGGCCGCCGTGCCACCCTCTGCAGTGCGGGCGTAGTGCGGGCCCGTGGGCCGTCGGGGACGTGCTGGCGTCGGCGCGTGTGCTGCGGCATCCTTGCTCGTCATGGACCCAGGGCTGGACCGCATGCGTGAGTCGGCCATGGCCCCGTGGTCGCCGTGGATGGCCCCATCGCTGATCCTGTCATCGCTGATCCTGGCTTGGGTCGTCGCGGTCATCGGCTGCTCGGCCTCGGCCGCGTTCGAGTGCGAGGCCGCCGAGCAGTGCGAGCTCGATGGTCGGTTCGGCACCTGCGAGAGCAGCGGCTACTGCAGCTTCCCCGACGAGTCGTGTCCCTCCGGCCAGCGCTACGGCGACTACGCGGGCCAGCTATCGGGAACCTGCGTGCCCCTCGAGCAGGGGACCGGGACCACCACGGATGCGGGAACCACCACGGATGCGGGGACCGTCCCGAGCACCGATGCCACGCCGCCCCTCGATGACTCGACCTCGGCCTCGGTATCGACCTCGACCTCCGCCACGGCATCGACCTCGACCTCGACCTCCGCATCGACCTCGACCTCCGCCTCGACGTCGACCACCGGCACCGACTCCAGCGAGGGATCGAGCGGCAACCCCGTCGTCGCGCTGAGCTACCCCGCGGTGCTCGCCGCGTGCAACGAGCCGGTCGAGCTCGACCCCGAGGCCTGCGAAGCGCACGGTGAGCCGCCCATGGGGGCGATGGTCGTCGATGCGATGGATCTCGGCCTCGGGCCGTTCCATGCCTACCTCCGCTTCGATCTCGACGACGCCGTGGTCCCCGCCGACGTCGTCGCGGTGACGCTTCGCCTGGTGAGCACCAATGTCTCCGAGTCGGACGCGTCGGGCGTGGTGTACGAGGTGGAGCCCTTCATGCCGATGGACCTCTACGCGCTGCAGCCCGCCACCGTGGGGCCCCTGCTCGGATCCGATCAGGGGCCGGTGGGTCCCGGAGCGGTGGTCGAGTGGGACCTGCCCCCCGAGCTGCTCCCGCTCGACCAGCCGAGCCTCTACCTCGGCGTGCTGCCGACCTCGACCGATGGCATCGACTACTGGAACCTCGACGGCTTGACGCCGCCGGAGCTGATCATCGAGCAGCTGCCCTGATCGACCGACCCGGCCGTCCGGTTGGATGGATGGTTGGACGGCCGTGATCCTCGGGTGGATTTTTCGACGATTCGTGGGTGCCACTTCCTCCTGCTGGCGAAGGATTGGAAGTGGTGGGAGGAATGCCACGACCAAGCCATCCGCGAGCGACGCGACCGTCGCCCAGCCATGCGTGGGCCCTCGCCGTGCTCTGCACCACGGCCTGCTCGCCATCGGTTCCGTACGAGGCTGCGGCCATGGCGAACGATCCATCGGGCTCGTCGAGCGGTTCGGACGCCGCAGCCGATGCCACGCCGACCGGCGGCAGTGACTCCGGCGGGCTGGAGCTTCCCGAGGGCTGCGGCGATGGGATCGTCGAGCCGGGGCAGTACTGCTTCGTGAAGGTGCCGCTGCCGTATCTTGGGCCCGATCACAACAAGGTGACCACCGCGGCCGCCGTGGACGTCGATGGTGATGGCCGCGACGAACTCGTGGTCGGTGGCATCACCGCCGCGTTCTTGTCGTTCGATGACGGTGCGTTCGAGTTCGGCCCGCCGATGGGGTCGGGACTGATGCGCTACGAGCTCACCACGAGGTGGGACTGGGATCGCGATGGGCACGAGGATCTGCTGGTCCCGAGCTACGAGGGATGGCGGGTGTTCATCGTGCGCAGCCTCGGGGACCGGCTGGCCGACGTCGAGACCGAGGTCATCGGGGGCAGCGAGTACATCACCTACGGCGCTCCCGTGGCACTCGACGTCGACGAGGATGGGCAGCTCGAATTCCTCGTCAGCGCGGAGTGGCCGCTGCTCGAGCAGGGCGCTCATCTGCGCAAGCGCGTGGCTGGCGAGTGGACCGACGTCGGGCCGATCCTTCCGCTCCCCGGGTGCGGCGTCACGGGGGCGAGAGCCCAGGCCGACTTCGACGAGGATGGGCACCTCGACCTCGTCGTGCACGACAGCGTCACCGGCTGCGATCCCTATCCCACGCAGTACGATCCGGCGTTCCATCGGGTCGCGGTGTTTCGGAGCGATCCGGAGAGCGGGCGGCTCGAGCCGACGGGGATGTTTCCGACGGGGGGGTGGGGCGAGGTCGGGATGTGGGCTGATGACTTCGATGGGGATGGGCATCAGGATGTGGCGATCCAGATCCAGACCGTGGATGCGATCTCGCTGCTTCGGGGGCGCGGGGACGGGACGCTCGAGGAGGCGGAATTGATCACGGAGATCGGCGGGACGGTCGGGTTTTGGGGCCTCAGCCGCCGGGGGCGTGCAGACTTCGACGGGGACGGAGACCTCGAGTGGATGGGGGGATCCGAGAACGGCGACCGCTGGATTCTCGAGAGCTTTCTCGAAGAGCCGTCCGTTGTCCTACTACCGCGGAGCACGCCACCGGTGATGACCATCGGGGACTTCAACGGCGACGGCGTCGTCGACTTCGTCGACTCCGAGCCTGTGAACCTGGGAGAGAAGTACGTGATGCTGTCCATGCCTTGAGCTGTCGAGCACCACGACATCAGTAACTTCAGCGGCCGACCCGACCCGAGCCGCGCGACTCGCTAGGAGGAGACGAGATGGTACGGCCATGTCGACGACTTGGGCGCATTGCGCCTGTTTTCTGCTTTTC
The DNA here is from genome assembly GCF_026337845.1 of Paraliomyxa miuraensis. Classification (GTDB taxonomy): domain Bacteria; phylum Myxococcota_A; class Polyangia; order Nannocystales; family Nannocystaceae; genus Paraliomyxa; species Paraliomyxa miuraensis. Next base: position 53,872 of record NZ_JAOVZF010000132.1, read on the forward strand.
GACCTTCGCGACCGCGAGCGGATGCACCGGCCCACACGATCCCGAAACATCATCGGGGATCATGTCGACTACCGGAGACACGGCCACGACGGGCGGCACGGACACGGGCGCCTACGACGGCGGGGACGAGGAATCGGGCGCGATGGGGGACGAAGGCGGATATCCCTGCGCAATGCAGGGGATGTTCGGGAGCTACCAGACCGAGATCCCGGACACGACGGTCGACGAGGAGTTCGTTGCGGGCGTGGATCCTCGTGTCATCTGCGACTTCCCGGAGTTGGTCGATGCGAGTGGTAACGATCCGGATCGTCTGAGTACGTACGCAGTAGAGGATGGTCTCGATCTCTTCGACATCTACGTCTACCGGCCAAAGGACCCCACCGGAGAATGGCCCGATGACGGGCCGCACCCGGCGATCTTCTTCGTGCCCGGCAAGGGCCTGAACACGGTCAGGCCAGGCGAGCCTGCGACCGAGCCCGAGGATCACTTCTTCGGTTTCTTGTTCGAACCGATGGCCCAGGCGGGGTTCGTGGTGTTTGCGATCCAGCCGAGCAGCGTCGAGTGGGGCAGCGGAAAGCGGCGCGCGGCGCTGGCGTGCGCGATGATGTGGGCCAAGGACGCCGACCACGGCTGGGCGGCGGCGGCGGATGGGCGGATCGGCGACTCCGCCGTGCTGATGGGGCATAGCCGCGGAGGATCGGCCGCGACACGCCTGACCAAGTCGATCCTGTGCCAGGACTCCGACGACCCTGCGGGTGATGGGTGCTGCCTGGCGCCGGATGCTTGCGACGGCAAGGACGATCTGCCGCCCGGTACCGCGCTCGACGACTACGAGATCTGCTCCACCGTGTCGATCGCTCCGCGGTGGAACGGCATCGATCGCACCGAGATCCGCGACCCGAGCTCGCCGCCCTACCTGATGATCCAGGGCACCCTCGACGAGGACACGGTCGGGCAGGGGATCCCCGCGTACGATGCCAATGTCAGCGAGGATCTCGCGGTCGCGGCCGAGCCGTCGTCGTTGCGGCTCCACGACAAGGTGGGCCTGTGGGTCTACGGGCCGATGCACCAGGCGTGGGGCGGCGTCGACGTGAATTCACCCGTGGAGCTGGGCCTGCGTGGCGTGGCTCAGGCGCAGGCGACGGCGCCGTTCTTCGTCGAGCAGTTCCTGCGCTGGCAGCTCTTCCGCGAGCCCGAGGCCCGAGCGAAGGTGCTCGGGCCCACGAATGTCTCGCCGATGCAGGGTGACTTCTCGCCTTCGGTCTGGGAGCCGAGCCTGTGGAACGTCGACGGTACGCAGCCTTATGACCCCAACCTCGCGATGTTCTACCAGGGCGACGGCGCGGATCTCTCGGGCGTGGGCCGGCCGCTGGTGTATGCCGACTTCACCCAGGGCACGCAGTGGCCGGGGGCCGAGCGCTTCATCGTGGATACCCTCGCGCGCGGGATGGCGGCGCCGGATTGCGACGGCGACATCTCGCCCTCGACCATGGGTACGACCGTCACGATGTCGCCGATCGGCGTGGGCAATGCCGCGGCCTGCCAGGGCCCTGCCGAGGAGGTCGGCCCGGTACCCGGCTCCCTCGTTGGCTCCGATCATGCGACCGAAGCGCTTCAGATCGCATGGGGCGACACGTTCGCAGGCGTGCAGGTGGAGTGGTCCCTCGAGGCCGGCGGCCTGCCACTGCCCGAGATCGCCGACTACACGCACTTGTCCTTTCGCGTCGGCAACCTCGTCGACAGCTGCCCTTCCATTCCAGATGAGTTCCAGCTCGAGGTCGAGCTCGTCGCCGAGGACCCGAGCGGGATCCCCATCGCTCGCACCGTGCTGACCGACGTGATCCCCGACCAGCACGGCGAGGAGGTACCCGGCGTCCAGGGCTTTCCGATCTGCCCCAGCAGCCACTTCATGCACACGATCCGGATCCCGCTCGTCGACTTCTGCGATCAAGGCCCGGGCTTCGATCCTTCGGCGCTCACCGCCGTTCGCATCCGCTTTCCGGAATCGATGGAGTCCCATGAGGCGCTCGTGGACTCGCTCGAGTTCACCCGCGATCCCGGCGACGCGGGCTCGTCGGTCTGCCCGCAGTCGCAGAGCGACTGGACGTGTGCTCCCACCGACACCTTGATGCCCTTCGAGACCTCGTGCGCGGGTGAGCCCGATCCGGCATGCGACCCCGACGACGTGGTCACCAATCCCGTCCCATTGCCGACGGTGAGCGACGAGCTCGGCGACCCTCGCCCGGGCTGGGTGGTCCACGTGCCCAAGGGGTGGCTCGGCGATCCCAAGCACCCGACGTCGCTCGATCTCGATGGGATCCTCGACCTGTGCGTCGCGGCCTGTGAGCTCGAGTGGTCGGACGACCCGAGCATCACCGCCAACTGCTCCGACCCGGGAGCCTTCACCACGCCCACGCTCCACGCTGTTCCTGGCCTTGGTTCAACCCACCGGATCCGCACCGACGACCAGCACGGCGGCGGCCTGTTCCCAGGTCACGCCCTCGCTTGCGATCTCGAAGGCGATTGCTGCGAGGCATTCGACGAGGCTCTGTGTGCGGCCCGTCCCTCCCGGCCCACGGCTGCGAGACAGCCGCTCGCGCGCGGCGAGGAGCTCCGCATCGACCTGAGCCCCGCCACGAGCAAGGCCATGCTCATCACCCCCGGCAACATCCAGGACATCCCCCTGGCCGGCGCAGCCGGCTACTCCCTGTGCGCCAACCCGGCAATCGGCCCATGCCCGTTCTACCTCGGCTCACTCTCGGTCACCGCGACCGAGTCGATCACCGTGACCGACACCTGTCCGGACCGCTCGCCGTTCTCGGTCGAGCTCACCGACCTCGACATCGAGCTCCTGCAACCAGCCTTCGGCATCGACGTCGACGGCGTACAGGCGTTCCCGAGCGGCGCCCTACACGTGCAGGGCATGGTCACCGTCGCGGGCTTCACCACCACGATCCGTGCCATCAACGAAGATCCCGTGTTCCTCACCGCCGACCGCGAGGGCTTCCTCTCCGCGGAGGTCGGGCTCGACTTCGCGGTCCCATGTGGCACCGGCTCACTTCCCGTGATGCTGCTGGTCGAACTGCACAGCGCCGACGCCCCGACCGCCCGACCGCCCGAGGTCGAGATCACCACGCCCGCCACGGTCCCCTGCCCAGGCACGCTGGCCTTGACATACGACAGCAGCGATCCCGATGACGACCTGACCTCCGTCCGCTGGATCATCGACGGCGTGCTGCTCGCTCCCGGGATCGGCACCATGCCGATCACCCGATCCCACGATCTCCTCGCCATCGCCCGCGACGCCCGCGGTGCCACGACGACGGACGCTCGTACCGTCACCTGCGAGTGAGTCCAGCACGCTCCGTAGCGACCCCGTGCCGCCGCTTCCATGCCCGCTTCCAGCCCGCCATGGACCGGATGGGGGGCCCCCCAGGTCATGGACCGCCCTTGCGCGCCCCACACCTGCGCATCTTCCGCCAAATCGGCAAACGTTTGCCGATTTGCCCACCCGCATCCTCAGCGGCGTGAGCCTCACATACTGGCAAATGGCATGACGACCAACGAGTGTATGAACTCCGTTATCCGCACTCTCGACGGAATGGCCGTATCCCAGGGCACACGACCTGCTCGCAAACGCCCAAGGCGAGGAAAATCGACCGTACCTCGTCCGATCCGGGTTGCTCGGATCCATATGTCCGCATGAATGTCGTCGATGGTCCAGCAAGCTCGGGTGCTCGTGGTCGACGACCATGCGGGCGTGCGCCACGACTTCCTCACGGTGCTGTCGCCGGAGCAGAACGACGCGGCATTGCTGGACGAGCTGGCGATCTCGCTGTTCGGTGACGCCGCTCCGAGTCGGCTGGCGTTCGAGGTCGACGTGGCGCCGAACGGTATCGAAGGGGTGCTCCTGGCTCGGCGTGCGGTCGCCGAGGGCCGGCCGCATGCCGTGGCCTTCGTGGACATGCGCATGCCCGGTGACCTCGACGGGCTCGCCACCATCGAGGCGCTGTGGCACGAGACACCCACGCTGCAGGTGGTGATCTGCACGGCCCACCTGGACTACACGTGGCACGACATCGTGGCGCGGCTGGGCACTTCGGATCAGCTGCTGATCCTGCGCAAGCCGTTCGACCCGATCGAGGTGCAGCAGTTGGCCTCCGCGCTGTCCACGAAGTGGCGGCTGGAGCAGGAGAAGCAGCAGCGGCTACGGGACCTGGAGCAGGCCAACCACACGCTCGAGAAGGAGATGGAGACGCGGCTGCGGCTCGAGCGCCAGCTTCGTCAGATGCAGAAGCTCGACGCGCTGGGACGGCTCGCGGCCAGCCTGGGCCACGAGATCAACAACCCCCTCGCCTACATCAAGATGAACCTCGAGTGTCTCGGGATCTCGCTGCGCAAGCTGGGCCCCGGCCTCGATGCGATCGGAGGCAACGATCTGCTGTCGCTCCTCGAGGAGACCGACGCCGGCATCGAGCGCATCCGCACGCTCGTGCAGGAGCTGCGCGGCTTTTCCCGCAGCTGCGACGACGACGAGGTCTCGGCCTCGGTGCCGCGCGCAGTCGAGGGCGCGCTGCGGCTGTCGGGGCACGCGCTGCGGCAGCGCGCGAGCATCGTGAAGCAAGTGCCGGCCGAGCTGCCGCCGGTCTGCGGGCACCCCCACCAGCTCGAGCAGGTGCTGGTGAATCTGCTGATGAACGCGCTGCATGCACTGCCCGAGGGCGGCGAGCCCGAGATCGGAGTGCAGGCGGTCCACCATCCGGAGCAAGGCCACGTGGTGCTGTCGGTCTGGGACACGGGCAGCGGGATCCGTCCCGAGCTCCTCGACCGCATCTTCGAGCCGTTCTTCACCACCAAGCCGGTGGGCCTCGGCACCGGGCTCGGCCTGTCGATCTGCCGCGAGATCATCAACGCCAGCGGCGGCTCGATCACGGTGGAGAGCCGGGTCGGCCTCGGCACCACGTTCCGCATCGAGCTGCCCGTGTACACGGCCGGCAAGCCGCGCCAGGCGAGCGCCATGGGCAAGGCGGTCGACACGGCTCGCCCGCGGGCGCGCGTGCTGGTGGTCGACGACGAGCCCCATGTGCTGAGGTCGCTGCAGAAGACACTGCATGGCTGCGAGGTCGACACCGCCAGCTGCGTCGACGAGGCGATCGGCCTGTACGGCACTCGCAGCTTCGACGTGGTGCTGTGCGACATGATGATGCCGGGCGGCAACGGCTCGGAGCTGTACGAAGCCCTCGAGCGCATGGGGCCCGAGCACGCGGCCCGGGTGATCTTCATGACCGGCGGCGCCTTCACCCCACGGGCCCAGGCGTTCCTGGCCCGCACCTCGAACGTCTACGTGGAGAAGCCGATGACGGCCCAGGTGCTCCACGAGGTCATCGAGCGTCAGCTCGCGCTGCGAGGCGCACGCGAGGGCGACCGGCAGGCGCGCTCGTACGCGCTGGGTCAGCACAAGACCCAGTAGAGCCGCGCGGCGTTGTCGAAGGCGAGCGCGCCTCCGGCCTTGTCGGCGGATCCGAGGCGTTCACGAGCGAATCTCCACCGACCCTCGCCGCCTCTCACTGGAAGCCTCGGGCCGCGACGGGATCATGGATCGAGCGCCTCGATCTCCGCCAGCAACTCCGCCCCCGCCGCGGTGGGCCGCGCATGAGCCCGCAGCACCTCCGTCCCCTCGCGGTTGCCCTCCACGATCCGCTCGAGTCGCCGCCGAACCTCGGGTCGCTCGCTGCCCGGCGCTCCGGCCTCGATCATCGCCGCATAGAGCGCCGCCACCGGCAAGAACGCATGCACGGCCAGCAGCACCCCCCATAGCGGCCGCGGGTCGGGCCGCACCGGCGAGGCGTAGCGCTCGTCGGGAGCGTTCTCCAGCACCGGGTCGAGCTCGCACAGCGCCGCGAGCTTGTTGTGCGAGACCTCGTGGATCACCGCCTCGACCATGGTCATCGGGTTGGGATGCAGCGACAAATAGACCGTTCCGATCGCCTCCTGCACCGACGCCGACAGGTGCTGCTCGGGAAACCACCCCACCGGCACCACCTGCCGCAGCACCTGCTCGATCTCGACGCGAAACGGCGGCAGGTGACGCTCGATGATCGACAGCGCCTCCCCCAGCGCGGCCTGCCAGCGCTCGGCCGGCTGCCCCCCAAGATCGAGCGCATTGCCGGACTTGTCCGGGTGAGCCTCGAGCGCGGCCCAGGGATTGTCGTCGACCAACGCCAGCCGCACCGCGCTGCCCGGCAGCGGCAGGAACGCTAAGTCGTCCGGCACGAGCGGCAACGCCTGCCGCTCCGCGCCCCGCTCGGCCCACACCGCCCCCGGCTCGAACGACAGCGCAGTGGTGCCCGGTGGAATCTCGAGCGCCAGCCGCCCCCCACCGCCGAGCACCCGTCGCGGCCACGCCCGTAGTCGCAGCGGCCCGCGCAGCGTCTCCGTCCGCGCGAGCTCGAGCCCGATCGTGCACAGCAGCGTGGGAATCCCCAGCGCCGGATCCACCGCTTGCGCCGCATGGGGCCGCAGGCTCCGCAGCCACACGCCGACCTCCGGCCGCCGCACCACCGCTGCGATCGCTCCGGGCTGGCTCCGCAACAGCGGCCCCACCGCACGAGCGAACGCGGCCACGTCGGCCGCCCACGGCCCGCTCGCATACGCGTGCAGCACCGCCCGCAGATCGCCGAGCGCTCGCCGCAGCGCGCCCGAGAGCACCGCGTGCAGCGTGGTCGAGCCCGGCACGGGCACGCAGAAGTCCGGCAGCGTCGGGACCGTGCTCATCGCACCGCTCCCAGCTCGTCCGCCGCCAGACGCAGGCCCTCCTCGAGCGCCTCGGGCAGCGACGCGCGCGGCACCGCGGGCACCGCTCGCAGCTCCTGCACCCCGAAGCGCTCGAGGTACCAGCGATCCACCCCGCCGCACCCCGCCCGCGACGGACACCCTTCACACGCATCCGGGTACGCACCCGCCTTCACCCCCACGCGCCCCTGCGCCGCAAACGGCCCGAGCGTGCAGGCAGGCACCCCGACCACGAGCGTGGGCAGCCGCCGCTGCATCGCCCGCTGCACCGCTCGCAGCGCGTGCGGCACCGCGATCCCCAGCCGCGGGACCATCCCCGAGTCCATCTCCGGCACGCTCCCCGAGTCCGGGCGCCGCACGACCGGCACCACCTCGCCCGCATCCACCCGCGGCCACACGACCACCCAGCCTCCCACGCCATACCCCACCAGCAGATCGCACAGCGCCACCAGCGAGCGACAGTTGCTGCGGGTCAGCCACGTGGCCACCAACGCGCGCCGACCCGCCGTCCTCGCCTCCCGCAGGCGCTCGAGCACCCCCACGAACGCCTCCCCGGCCCCGCCGTGCAGCTCGTGGCACGCCGCAGAGGGCCCATGCAGGGCGAGACGAACGTCGGAGGGGCGCGACAAGGGCCGGGCGCCCCACCCTACCACGCCGACGCCACCGTTCACCGCGAAACCACCGCTCGCGAGCCCCATCGCCCTCGACCGCACCTGCACGCGGCGGCCCCCGTCGACCTTCCATCGCCTCGAATCCCCCACTTTTGACCCCAGCACCGAGCTGATAACCTGACCCTGCGCAAGCTTCGGTGGCCGCCACCCTTCGAGCAAACCCATGAGCACCTTGCCCTTGCAGGCCCCCGAGGGCCTCCTGGAGGTCGATCTGGACGACGGTTCCGTCTCCCTGCAGATCGACGCGACCCTCTACCCCCTGCCGGCGATCTACGCCGCCGCCTACGTGTTCATCGACCGCGCCTACGTGCTGCTCGATCGCCCCGTCGATGGCCGCGTGCGCCTCACCCTGGCGAGCAAGGCCCCCGCCGCGACCCCGGAGGACCTGCGCGCCCTGGTGGGCGAGGCCGCCAACGAGCTGCTCAGCGCCGCCTTCCGCCACCAGCTCACCCAGGACAACCGCGTGCTGGTGGAGACGGTCACCATGCAGGCCGTGGCCGGGGCCATGGGAGCGCCGTCGCTGGCCGATCTGGCCGACTTCGACTTCACCGACGAAGCGCTCGACGACCCGCTGGGCATCGCCCAGAGCTGGGAGGAGAAGCACGGCCGCCCGCTACCCTCGGAAGCCTCGGCCAAGGCCTCGGCCGAGACCTCGGCCGAAGGCGCCGACTCGGAGGACAGCCGATGACCGACGCCGGCCACGACCCGGACGTTCCGGCCGACCTCGCCGCCTTGCGGCCCGTGCCGCTTCCCATGGCCGCCATACGCCCACGGGCCGGCACCCAGGCCATGTTCCGCTTTCGTCCGATCCGCAACCACGTGCTGGTGACCAACGTCGACGGCCGGTGGCTGCTGCTGTCGCGCGACGAGTTCACCGCCTTCGCCCGCGGCGAGGTCCCCGAGGGCTCGCCCCTGCACGACCGCCTGTCCTCCCACGGCTTCCTGCGCGAGGGCTATCGCGTGCCGCAGGCCGTCGAGCGCCTCCGCGCGCGCCGCTCCTTCCTGCAGGCCGGGCCCAACCTCCACATGCTGGTGGTGACCCTGCGCTGCAACGAGACCTGCGCCTACTGCCACGCCTCGCGTGCCAACATGGACGCGGTCCACACCGACATGAGCAAGGAGACGGCGCGCAAGGCCGTCGACCTCGCGCTCGCGAGCACCAGCCCGTTCGTGACCCTCGAGTTCCAGGGCGGCGAGCCGCTGGTCAACTACGAGGTCGTGCAAGAGGTGGTCGACTACGCCACCCGCCAAAACCGCGAGCGCGGCAAGCAGCTCGAGTTCACCATGGTGTCGAACTTCTCGCTGCTCGACGACGCCAAGCTCGACTGGCTCATCGAGCATCGCGTGCAGCTGTGCACCAGCGTCGACGGCCCGCAGGCCCTGCACAACGCCCAGCGCAGGCTGCCCACCGGCGACGCCCACCAAAAGACCGTGTTCTGGATCCGCCGGATCAACGAGCGCTACCAGCAGCTCGGCCTCGACCCCACCCTCTACCACGTGGAGGCCCTGCTCACGACCACCCGCGCCACCTTGCCCATGTGGAAGGAGGTGGTCGACACCTACGTGGAGCTGGGGTGCCGCAGCCTGTTCCTGCGGCCCATCGATCCGTTCGGGTTCGCCGAGCGCACGGCCCGTCGGCTCGAGTACCCGCGCCACGAGTACCTCGAGTACTACCGCCGCGCGGTCGACTACATGCTCGAGCTCAACGCGCGAGGGGTGGAGATCCTCGAGCGCTACGCGGCCATCTTCCTGACCAAGATCCTCGGCGGACACGACCCCAACTTCCTCGACCTGCGAAGCCCCGCCGGGGCCGGCATCGGCGCGCTCGCCTACGACTACGACGGCAGCATCTACACCTGCGACGAGGGCCGCATGCTGGCCGCGGCCGGCGACCAGAGCTTCCGGCTCGGGCACGTCGACACCGCGCGCTACCGCGAGCTGGTCGGGCATCCCACCGTGCGCGCGCTGGCGATCGCCACCAACCTCGACGCCCAGCCCGACTGCGTGCACTGCACCTATCAGCCCTATTGCGGCACCAACGCGGCCTACAACCACAAGACCCAGGGCAGCATCTTCGGGCGCATGCGCGACAACGCGGTGTGTGCGGTGCACAAGGGCATCCAGGACTACCTGTTCGAGAAGCTCGACGAGGGCGACCCGAGCGTGCTGCGGACCTTCGAGCGCTGGACCACGATCCGGGCGCGGGAGCACTTCGTCCAGCCGCTGTCCGACGCGTCGAGCCCCTCGAGCCCCGCCCCTGCGGACCCGGTCACCCCGCGCGGAGGGCCGGCATGACCGCTGCCGCTCACGGTCCTTCCGCGGGAGGGCGCGAGGCCGCGGCAGGGCAGGAGGCCGTGGCAGGCGACGCGATCGAGCAGCGGATCGCCGGACGGCGCCCCCGAGTGCACATCCTCACCGGGGCCGTGTGCAACAACAACTGCATCTTCTGCATGGAGGAGGACCGCGACGGTCGCTACGTGACCAACTCCGCCACCACCGACGAGACGGTGCGCTGGATCCTCGCCCAGCACGAGCGCTACGAGGAGGTCTGCTTCACCTCGGGCGAGCCCACCACCAACAAGCGCCTGCACCACTGGGTGAAGATGGCCAAGGATGCCGGCGCCCAGTGGGTCTCGATGATGACCAACGGCCGCGCGCTCGGCCACGAGCAGTACGCCCGGCGCCTGATCGCGCTCGGCATGAACAAGTTCTACGTGTCGATCCACGGCCACGAGCGGCGCCTGCACGAGGGCCTGACCCGCACCCCCGGCAGCTTCGAGCAGACGGTGGCCGGCATCGACGTGATCGCCCGCCACAAGCGCCATGGCCTGGCCCTGCACACCAGCACCGTGGTCACCAAGCGCAACCTGCCGCACCTGCTGCCGATCTACCGGTTCCTGCGAGCCCACGGCGTGGATCAGGTCGTGTTCAACGTGATGCAGGCCAACGGGCGCGCCAACACCTATTTCGAACAGCTGTTTCCGCGGTACTCGGAGATCGCGGCGCAGGCCGAGCGCTTCCTCGACCAGGCCGCACGCCACGAGTCCAGGGTCATGGCGTTCTTCGTGGACATCCCGCTGTGCACCACCACCGCGCTGCCCGACTTCAATCGCGGCTACGTGGAAGACTACGTGCACTTCGAGCCCACCGACTCCCGCGGTCTGCTGGCGCCCGAGCTCCGCGACGAGCGGCGGGGCGGCCAGGAGGGCGAGCTGGTCCAGATCCGACGCGCCGACCTCGACGACGACCAGCGCCGCAAGCGGCCCGAGTGCGCCTCGTGCCGCTACGATGCGGTCTGCGAGGGCGTGTGGGGCAACTACCTGCGGCGCTACGGCTGGGACGAGCTGCAGCCCGTGCCCGGGCCGGCCCCCTCGTCGGCCACCGGCTAGCTCGGCGCGGGGCTGAGCGGCTCCTCGGCGCTCGACTGGCGCTCGCTGCCGTCGACCGGGGCCGGCGCGAGGCCGGAGGCCGACACCGAGGAGAGCTCGCCGAGCCCGTCCTGGTGCAGCACCGCCCACAGGCTGGAGCGGTTGGCGATGCCCGCCTTCTCGAGCACCTTGCCCACGTAGCGCTTGGCCGTGCGCTCGGACTTGCGCAGGCGCTCGGCGATGTCGAGATCCCGCAGGCCACGGAGCACCATGCTGGCCACGTCGCGCTCGGTCGAGGTCAGGCCGCACACGTACTGCAGACGAGCGGCCGCGTGCTCGGGGTCGACGAGCAACCGAGGGGGTTCGTCGCGCTCGGTCGTGGCCGGCTCCTCCACCTGACGCCACGCCTGGGTGTCGAGGATGGTGGCGTGGACCCGGGACACGAGCTGCACCGGCCCCTCGGGGCGCGACACGTAGCGAAACGCTCCGCGCACCCGGTAGGCCCGGGCGATCTCGGGACGCGCCTTGTCGTCGATCACGAGCACGCTGCAGCGCCGCTGCTCGGCGCGCACGCGGTCGAGCACCTGCAGGCCGTTGCCCCGGGGCAGGTGATGGCGCAGCACCACCGCGTCGAACGGCAGCGTCGAGTGCCGCAGCAACACCACGGCTGCATCCGCGCCGGACACCACGCAGGGCTCGATCGCCGCGCGTGCCAGGACATCGGCGTCCTGACGCGATCGGGCATCGTCACCGTCGACCAGCATCACCAGGCGCTCGCGCCGAGGAAACGGCAGCGAGTGACGACACACCGCGCCCGTGGTCATTCGCCAGCGGCCGTTGCCCTGCCGCAGACCGCCTTGAACCAGCGAGAGCCGCAGCCGCTCGAGCGCGGCCTCGGGCCCCGAGAACTCGAGGACGACGGGCTCGCTCCGCAGCTCGGTGAGCAGGACGTGCTCGCCAACGAGGCTCTGCACCTCCTCGATGATGGATGCGAGGTGATCCCCGGGAAGGCGGTCGAGGTCGAAGGTGAGGCGGACGCACGCGTAGTCCGAAGAGTGGGTCGGGGTGCTGCTCTGCATGGGCAAGACGCTCCTGTCGCCGTCCCCCGACCTCGCAGTACGGCGAGGCCAGGGCGGTTGGGTGGTCGTGGGCCCGCGCTCGGTGGCCTGAGCCGGGGCCGTCTTGGGGGTGGCGCTCGCACCGGCGAGCGCATCCGTCTTCTAACTAGTGGGGCAGTCGGGAAAACTCGTCGCCCACACGTGCCTTTTGATTCGTGAGAATGCTCTCGAACATGAGAGCGCTGACCCGGGCGGGCGCCTCGTCGCCTCGTCGCCTCCCCGCAGCCGCTCCTGCACGACCGAGCAAGGCATCGTAGGTCCCTATACGACCGGCAGCAGCGGGCCCGCGGTGCCGACCCGCGTGGGCGGCTGCCCCCGCGCGGCGGCGAGCTCCGCATCGCCGTAGCGCCGCAGGTAGTCCTCGCGGACCCCGGGGCAGCGCGACTGCCACGTGCACCCTTCGCAGGCGGGGACGTGCAGCTGCCCGGTGAGTCGGCTGTGTCGCAGCTCGAAGGTGGCCTCGGGGGTCACGACCCGCACCCGCGCCGCCCCGGGGTCGTGCGCGTGCTCGTGGTCGTCGCCCAGCAGGCAGCGCGGGACGTGGAGCGAGCGCACCTGCATGCCATGGGCCCGCGCAAACGCGAACGCCTCGGCCATCACCGGGACGACCTCGGTCATGCGAGGCATCGAGGCCACGTGGGTGGCGTTGCCGTCGGTGAGCGACACGAACCATAGATCGGCCGCAACGACCCCGCGGGCGTGCAGCCAGCGCAGCGCACCGACGAGGTCGGGATAGGTGTCGGTCTTGAGGATCACCTCGACCACCAGCGGCAGACCCGAGGCCACCGCGGCGTCGAGACCCTGGCACATCAGCGAGTAGCTGCCCTCGCGTCGGACCAGCGCGTCGTAGCGATCGGCGCGGTGGGTGTGGATCGACAGGTGCACACGGCTGACCCCGGCCTCGCGCAGTCGACCCAGGTTGCCCGGCACCGCCAGCAGCAGGCCATTGGTCTGCAGCTTCACGTCGCCGTACCCCAGCCTCCGCGCGGCCCGACAGAGGATCAGCAGATCGCTCCGAATCGTCGGCTCGCCGCCCGTCAGCGACAGCGCGTCGTAGTCGTCCCGGCGTCCGCGCGACAGCTCGTGCAGCACGCGCTCGCGGGGCAGCGCCCGGGCCCGCATGGCCGGGGTGATCGTGCAGTAGTCACACGCGAGGTTGCAGTCGTAGCCGAGGATGACGTCGAGCAGCCCCGGCACGATGACGACTCCTCGCTCCGCCCGCCGCTCGAGGGCCGGCTAGAGCCCCTTGGTGATCCGCCACGCGCCCTGATCGCGGACCAGCTCGAACATCGCGTGGTCTTGCTTGCGCGTGTGCCGGCCCTCGACGCGCAGCGAGCCGGAGTCGGGATCGACGATGTCACGGAGCTGGAAGCTGGCGTCGATCCACACCTTCACCGAGGCCCGGTCCTGCACCACGTTGATCTCGAGGTAGTCGATGGTGAAGCGAATGGCCTCGAGCTGGGCGAGGCGCTCGCGCAGGATCGGGCCGAGCTCGCTGTACTCGATGTCGTCGGTCGGATCGTCGGTGCCGGCCGGGTCGTAGTAGGAGGGATGGGCCGTGGCGAGCACCCCGGCGGCATCACGGCGCACGAACGAGGTCCGGTAGCGCTCGAGCACGCGGAGGATGTCGCGATTCTCCTCGGTGTCCGGAATCTCGGTCCCCGGGATGGTGGGGCCGTTCTTGCAGCCCGTCATCGAGGCCACGGGAGCGAGGGACCCGGCGACGAGCAGGCCAAGGAGCAACGTTCGAAGGCGATGGCGCATGGCGGGCAGCGACCGACGTCTTGCAAGGCCGCGACCCGACGGACGTTAGGCCAAACCGCACGAAAATTCATGGGTTTGGTCCAGGGATCCGACGCCCTGGGGAGGTCCCGAGGTTGCCAGAATGACAATCCGGCCAGGGGCTACCTGTCAGGACGTCGCACGGCTCGGCAAGCGCGCTCATGACGCAACCCGTCCCCGATGCCTCGCGGCACCTCGGCCCGGATCAGAGCGGCGCAGGTTTCGCGCGGGGCCCCACGGTGGCTATCATGTCGCCGTGTCCGCCGAATCGCGCCTCCATCCTCGGTTTGCGGTGGATGCCCGTGCCGATGTGATCGGCGAGGAGGTCGTGCTGTCCCATCCGGTCGCGGATCTCAGCATGGGCGGCTGTCGCTTTGGCGAGCCGGCCTGGGAGTCCCCCGGCACGCTGGTCCAGATCGTCATCACGTTCCCCACGCTCGCCGCCAACCTCCCGCTCGCCGGTCGGGTGGTCCGCGCCACCGAGCACGACATGGGACTGCGCTTCGAGAACCTCACCGACGAGCAGAAGTGGGCGCTGCGCAAGCACCTGCGCGACGTGCAGCGCGACAACGTGCAGCGCGACAAGTCGTGACCCTGTCCGTCGAGCAACGCCGCCGGGTGGAGCGGGCCAAGCCGTTGGTGGATCAGCTCGCGCGTGCGCTCGCCAGACGCCTGGCCCGGGTGACCGAGGACGAGCTGCGATCGGCCGGCTACGAGGCCCTGGTCAAGTGCGGCCTGCGCTACGACCCCACCGTGGGCACGACGTTTCGCGCGTTCTCCTTCCGTCGCGTGCGCGGGGCGATGATCGACACCGCACGCAAGGCGATCCCCGGCCTGCGCCAGCGCGGACGGGCCCTGCGGGTGCTCCAGGCCACCCAGGCGCTGCTCGTGCACGACGAGGAGCACGACGACGCCTTCGATCCACGCACGCTGCACGAGCGCGTGGCGGCGGCCTCCGATCTGGTGGCCCAGACCACCGCGGCGGTGGTGCTGTCGCGCATGGTCGACGACCCCGACGACGTGCCCGACGACGCCGTGGGCGATCTCGAGGAGCACCTGCTCGACGCGCAGGTGCGCCTCCAGATCCGCACGACGCTGCTGCGCTGCTGCACCGACCAAGAGCGCGCGATGCTGACGGCCCTGTACGAGGAGGGCCTGAACATGACCGAGCTCGGCGAGCGCATGGGGCTGTCCAAGTCGACGATCTCGCGCAAGCACGCGTCGCTGCTGCGACGGCTGGGCAAGCAGCTGGGCGTGGGACCGGACTCGTGACGGGCTGGGGGCGGAGGGTTCGGTTATTTGGCGGATCGGGCCGGGCCGCTCATCCTCGGCCCATGCACCGCGTCCTCGGATGGATCGCACGGCTCGCGCTCGTGAGCGCCACGGGCTGCGATGCGCCCGAGCGTACGCCGCCCCGGGGCCGCGCCGCCGACAAGGCGGAGCTGTTCGGCGATGCCTCGCTCGTCCCGACTCGTGAAGGCGAGCGAGCGCGCCGCGAGCTCGCGCTGGCCCGGGAGATCGAGCACGCGATCGCCCTGCTGACCGGGGTGATGACGGTGCGCGTGGACGTGGAGCAGCCCGAACGCGAGGCGGCCGAGCCCGTGCGCGTGCTCGCGGTGGTGGTGTCCGAGTCGATCCCCGAGCCCGAAGCGCTCGACGGACGGGTGCGAGCGATCGCCCAGGCCGTGGCGGGGCCCACCGCGACGGTCGAGGTGGTGCTGGAGGCCGGCCCCGCCCCGAGGGATCCCCCGCGCCCCGCGTGGCCGCTGTTGCTGGGTGTGCTCGGGCTCGGTGCGTGCGGCGGCACGCTGCTCGAGCGCGTCCGTCAGCGGCATCGCCTGCGAGCCGGCCGGCTGCGGTGACGCTCGGGGTGACGCTCGGGGTGGATGCGTCGGCTTGGCGTGGTCGAGGCTGCATGCCAAGCTGGCCCCCATGGCTCGCCTCTCGACCCTCGCTCGCGGTTGCCTGGTCCTGTGCCTCGGCGGGCTCGCGTTCCCGTCGCTGGCCGCCGCCAATCCGGCGGTGCAGGCCTGCGAGGGCAAGCGCGAGGGCGACGCGTGCGGGCTCATGAAGCTGGTCAAGCCGCCGGGCGGGGGCGAGCTGCAGCGCTCCACCGTTCCCGGCGTGTGCCGGGCCGACGAGTGCTGCGACCTCGACTACTCCAAGGGCAGTCCCCCCGACACGGTGTGTCACGCGTGCGTGGCCTGCAAGGAAGGCCCGGCCGAGCTCACGCCGCCGCCGCAGGCCGATGGCAAGAGCCCGCCCGCGTCCAACGAGGGCGAGCCGCCACGCACCGCCGATGGCCCGCCACCCACCGCGCCGGGGCAGCAGCGCGGCTGCACGACGGGCGCACGCCCGAGCGCCGCGAGCGGGCTGTGGGGCCTGCTCATGGTGCTCGCGTGCAGCCGGCGACGTGGCGCGAGCCGACGGGTCGACCGAACCTACCCGCAGTAGGCCTTGGGATTCTTCTCGAGCTGGCGGATCTGATCCAGCGCCGCGTCGACCCACTCCTTGGTGGCCGATGGATAGCCCGCGTGGGCCACCAATTCGAAGCACTGGATCGCCAGATCGCACTGCCCGCGCGAGGTGTAGGCCAGGCCCGAGTAGTAGAGCGCATACGCGACGAAGTCGTCCTCGGGATACTCGTAGACCACGTCGTACCACTCGAGGAGCGCCTCGTAGAACGAGCCCTCGAGGTAGTGGCTGTAGCCGCTCCAAAACCGCACCTCGGGCACGCGGGCGTGACCGGGGTGGTCCTCGAGGAAGCGAGCGAACATCGCCCTGCCCTCCTCGTGCTTGCCCGCCTCGATGCGCGAGAACGCCTCGGCGATCGCATCATTGGCCGACTTGCCCTTGCCCTGACTCGTGCCCTTGCCCGTGCCCGCGCTGGCATCGGCGTTGCTCTGGTCGAAGGTGTAGACGAAGGTCTCGTGCTCCAGCCCGGTATAGGAGCCCTCGGGCACGAGCGAGAGGTCGGACGTACGATCCTTGCTCCACGAGCCGCCGCCCTTGGTGGCCTTGGCCCAAAGGCGCACGTTCGAGGCGATCAATTCCTTGCCGTCCACCCCGAGGGACACCTCGGTGTCGCTCGCGATGGTGTACTGCAGCGCCTGGCCGTCGCCCTTGCCCGGGGCAGCCGGCGACCACTTGCGGCCGTACTCGTAGAGGACGCTGACCTCGAGGGGCTGGCCGGTCTTGTTGCGCACGACCAGCTTGCGCGACTTGAACGTCGTGGGCTTGGCAGGCAGCTCGTCGGGCTCGACCACGGCCCAGGCGGCCGACTTGCCCACCTCGTTGCTGCCGTACTTGATCCACATGTAGCCGTCTTCGCCCCACCACGTGCCCCACGAGTTGCGCAGCAGCCACGCCCCGCGCTTGTCGTCCCAGCCCACCAGGGAGACGGCGTGGTTGGTCTGGCCGCGGGCCATCTCGTCGAACACGCCGCCGCTGTAGGCCTTGAAGGCGGAGGTCACGTACACGGAGGACGACACGGGACCGTAGTTGCAGATCGCCGCCTTGATCTGGTCGACGGACCCAATCCCGCCGCTCTCGTCCACGAAGCCCCAGTTGGCGATCTTGTGCTCGGCCTTGCGCGCGTGGTCGCAGGTGCCGTTGCGCTCCTTGTAGGGCACGTCCTTCTCGAGCACGTCGCCCTTGCTCTGCAGGTAGTCGTACACCATCACGGTGAAGCCACCCGAGCAGTCGCCGATGTCGAAGCCGTCGCTGGTCTCGGCGCAATCGACCAGGTGCTGCTCGGAGAAGTCGAGGCCGAGGTCGATGCCGTTGGCGATGTTCTGCGCCGCCTCGAACACGGAGAGGGTGGCGAACGCCCAGCAGCTGCCGCAGCTGCCCTGCGAGCGCGGCGGGGCCAGGTACTCCTTCCAGCTCCACGCGGTCGCCCCCACCGAGCAGACCGCGTCGCCGACCATGGGCTCGAACGGATCGTCGACGACTCCGGACGACTTGCCGTCCTTGGTGGCCGCATCTGCGCCATCGGGCTGGGCCACGGTCCGGTGCCGTAGCGAGCGCTGGCGCAGGTTGGGCACGAAGCGCTTGCGGGCCAGCGTCGCGGCCTCGGCATTCTGCTTGCGCGCGAGCGCGGCGAGGTTCTCGGGCTCGCGCAGGCCGGTCACGCTGGCGGTGGGGAGCTCGAGCACCGGGGTGTAGCCCACGCGAAAGCGTCGCTTGTCGCGCTCGATCGACCGTCGCAGCTTGGCCAGGTCGTCCTTGATGTGCTTGGGAGCCCGGGACTCGCGGGACTTCAGCTCGCTCTTGTTCTTGGTGGTGGTGAAGGCACTCTTGGGCACGCGACCCGCGAGCCGATGCCCGGGCTTGCGGACCTTGTGCGGATCCACCGGGACGATGCGCTCGGCGATCGTGGGAGCCTTGGGTGGCGTACCCAGGGCTCGCTGACGCATCAGCGAGCCGAGGTGCTTGGGCTTGCGCGCGGCCGAGGGGTCGGCACCCGGATTGGCACCCGGATCCGCACCCGGATCGGCCGTCACGACCTTGCGCGCCGCCGGTCGCGTGCCCGGCCTGGCGGTGGTGGTGGTCTTGCGGGTGCGCGGGGCCGGAGGATCGGCGAGCGCGACCGCGGTCGTGCTCGCGTCGACCAAGAGCGCGACGCTCAGGAGGAGAACCGAACGGCGAATCATCAGCAACGCTCCGAGGAGATCGGGTGGCGAACGAGACGGTATCACTTGGGGGCCGGCTTGGCCGTGTCCCGATGCGATGCGGAGGGCCGAGCGCGACGGCGGGTCGGTGAGGATGCGCGCGGCCGTGTGGGCTTGGCCCCAGCAGGAACGGCGCGAGGCAGCTCTTGCACCAGCACGACGCTCGGACCATCGACGGCCGATCCCTGCGCGTCGTCACGCCGGGGACGGGGCTCGTAGATCGTCTCGATGTACGCGAGGTTGCGGGCCCCCCGGGGATGGGGCTCCTGCAAGCGCGTGGCCTGCACGAGCAGCAGGCCCATGCCGCCGCCGAGCGCCAACCCGAGCGCCATGCGGATCCCGGCCTGGCTCGCGGCCGCCAGCAGGAGCCACACGGTCAGCACGCTGCCCACGACCACCATGCTCAGCTCCGAGCGTCCGGTGACGAGGCGTGCGATCCCGTAGGGCTCGAGATCGTGCTCCCACAGCGGCAGCAGGACCTCGGCCACCGGCTGGTGGACGTTGGTGAGATCGAGGTGCGGCCACAGGTTGGCGGCCAGCCCGTTGACGCATGCCGCGTAGGTGGCCAGCGCGGTCAGCAGCGCCATGCCGAGGACGTTGGTGCGCAGCTGGCCGAGCGCATGCACCCAGCCCGGCACCAGCGACGGCAGCACGACCACCAGGTAGCGGGGGCCCACGCGCCAGCCGCCATCGAAGCTCAGGCTCGAGACGAGCACGCCATAGAGCAGCAAGAGGCCCAGGTGCACGCGCGCCTCGGCGCGGTGGGGCCCGGGCGACGTCGCGAGCTGGATTAGACCGTAGGCCGCGAGCACCAGCGGCGGGGCCCACCAGAGCAGCCCTCCGTCGGCGGAGAGCCAGTGGGTGGAGAACGCCTCCCAGCGCGGCCACGACAGGCCCAGCAATCCCTGGCCATGCTTGGCGGCGAACTCGGCGTTGGTGACGTGATGGTAGCCGGTCGACCACGGCGAGCCGAACACCGCGCGGTGGTAGGCCCCGAGCAGCGCCACCGGGATCGACGCGCCGAGCAGGCCGGTCAGCGAGAGTGCGAGACCACCGGGACGGCGCACCACGGCGACGAGCAGGCCCGCCAGCGGCAGCGCCGCGAACACGGCCCCGTACTCCACCGCCACCGCGCAGCCCGCCAGCGCGCCGCCCAGCGCCGCGCGACGCCGGGCGCTTCGGCTGGGGGTCGGGCCCGAGCCCGAACCCGAGCCCGAACCCGAGCCCGAACCCGAGCCCGAACCCGAGCCCGAACCCGAACCGGCCGCGGTGGCATCGCAGAGCAGTCCCGTGCCCACCGCGAGCAGCAGGGCCGCGAGCTGGTGCCCGTAGAGCAGGTGTGCATACGAGGCGGCCGGCGTGGCCAGGGCGTAGAGCACCACCGCGCTCGCGGTCACGGCGGGCCCCGCTCGTGGTGCGTAGCGGCGCCACAGCCAGCCGCACAGCAGCACGGTGGGCAGCACCCCGCCGAGGAGCCGCGTCCACCACGTATAGGTGCGCAGCGTCAGCGGGTGATCGTCGCGCTCGAGCGCTCGTGCGATCCGATAGCCCGCGGCCGCCACCAGGCTGGTCCCCGGAGGCTTGTTGGGGTAGAGCCGCTGATCGACGTCGCTGCGCGCCACGTCGGGACCGGGATCGAGGCCGCGTGCGGCCGGACCGTCGATCGCGAGGCTGCCCTCGTCGACGATCGCCATGCCCTGCAGAAGGCGCGGGCGCTCGTTGGCGTTGCGGGTGCTCTCGAAGTACGGAAACGTCGAGCCGAGCAGCATGCAGAGCCACGGCAGCAGCAGCCAGCCACCACGGCGGCGCAGCCGATCGCGGAGCGCCTCGATGTCGGGGAGCCTCATGTGAAGCGGAAGGGGTCGCGGCGTCGAGCCGCAATGATAGCAAGCCGCGCGGTCGGTACCGTCGGCACCGGCGGCGGGCCCGGCACGGTTCGTTATACTGCCGGCCATGCGCCGCCACGCCCTCGCGATCGCCCCTGCCCTCACCGCCGCCCTGCTGGTCACGCTCGGGAGCGCGTGCCAGAAGCAGGCCACGGGGCCCACGCTCTCTCCCGCCGTCACCGACACGGTGCAGGACCAGGGAGCGACCTTCAAGGTGGAGGTGAGCTGGCAGAACAAGGCGGCCGACGAGGTCGAGGTGGTGGTGGAGATGACCGCGACCGGCATCGAGCAGACCGACAACCTGGTGGTCGACGTCAAGACCGGCGGCTTCGTGATCACCGAGGGCGTGCCGGACTGGACCGGCTTCGTGCTCCCGCGCGAGCACTACACCCACCGGGTCTCGTACAAGATGCTCGACGACCAGGACCAGGGGCGCATGACGGTGTCGATCCGACGCACGCTCGACAGCTCGATGCTGTGGGGAACGGAGCTGTTGTTCCAGCGCGAGGGGGGGCAGGTTCGGCTCGTGCCGTGACGCTGGCGCGCGCGAGACCGTTGACAGCGCCGGGCGACAAGGATGGGCATAGCTGAGCTGAGCCTCCATGTCTTGCTGGGTCATCATCGGTGGCCGTGTTGGCGCCGCTTCGAGGTTCAACAGTGGCTGGCCACCGCGAATGCTAGGCTCGTCCTCACGGCACCCAGCCGTTGCGGAGCAGGTTGCCGCGACCGGTGGGCCAGGGCAGGCAGTTGTCCTGCGAGCCGGGCACCGTGTACACGCGCACGCTCTCGACCCCGTCCTCGGCGTCCTTGAGCGAGACCAGGATCTCGAGCGTGCCATCGCCATCCACATCCGCGATGGTGGGCACCGGCATCGCCCCGCGTCGCGGCAGCGGGAGCTGGTGCAGCACGTTGCCGCCGGCATCGAGCACGAACAGGGCCGAGCGATCCTCGGTGGGCGAGTAGGTGTTGAAGACCAGCTCGGGGATCCCATCGGCCGAGAGGTCGGCGATGGCGATGCCCGCGGTGAGCACGTCGTCGCTGGTGGTGAAGCTCGTCGTCCACAGCCCCTGCCCGCTCGAGGAGACCGCGTGTACGTTGCCGTCGAAGTCGGCGAACACCAACTCGAGCCCGGACTGCTCGGGATCGAGGTCGGCCACGCTCACCTGATTGGTCGCCCCCACCACGTTGGTGCCGTCGAAGTCCCACAGCCCCGCGCGATAGCCGGGGGCATGGAACGGCGCCTCGAAGCCGGGGCGCCGGGAGGCATCGGCACCCACCACCCATAGCGCCACCCCGCGCTCGCGATCGCTCTGCGCCGCGTTCTGGACCGAGCCCACCATCACCACCTCGGGGGTTCCGTCGCCGTCCACGTCGGCGATCGCCGGGGCGGTGTTGGTGAAGTGCGCCTGGTCGGCCGCCTCCTCGTCATCGGCCCAGCCCTGCTGCGCCAGCGCGAGATCGTGGAGATAGCGAACCCCGGGGGTCTTGAGCACGGGGTAGCCGGCGGCCGCGTCGAACGCCTCTCCGGTCGAGCGGTGGATGCTGGCGTAGGCGTTGTCGTGCGGAGCCACGAGATCGGCGAGCCCATCACCGTCGAGGTCGCCCACCGCGAGGTTCTGATCGAAGCAGCCGGCGAGATAGCAGGCGTCGTCGCAGCCCGCGCTGCCGCTGCCGAGGGGCGGAAAGCCAGGGACCACCCCGCCATCGACGTCGAACGCCATGAGTACGTCGGTGGGCCCACCGTGGGCGGGCGCGACCACGAGCTCGAGCGGGGCATCGCCGTCGAGCTGGCCCGCCGCGAGGCTGCGCAGCTCGTCTTCCCAGATCATCGGCGAGCCGGGATGCAGGCTGCCATCGCCCTCGAGCACGAAGACCTGGTCACGCGAGGCGATCGCGATCTCGAGGGCGCCGTCGGCGTCGAGATCGCCGACCACGGGGCTGGCCCAGATCCGGCCGGCACCGGTCTCGAACGTCCACTCGACCGTGCCATCGGGTCCCCACACGATCAGCATGTCGGCCCGCGGAACGATGATCTCGCGCTCTCCATCGTCGTCGACATCGGCAACCGCCGGCGACGCCAGCCACGCCTCCCGCCAGCGGTGGGCGAGCGTGAGCACGAGCGTGGGCTCGGCCACGGTGGCCGAGGGCTCGTCGCCCGGGTCGCACGCCGGGGCGGTGGGTGGCGGGGCACCCGTCTCGGCCGCGTCGGCTCCCTCGTCGTTGGCCCCGGTCGAGGCAGCGTCGGTGGCTGCTCCATCGTCACCAAGGTCGTCACCGCGGCACGCGATGGTGAGCACGACGAGCATCGACGTCCAGCGCGGTGCACCCATGCGCTCAGGATACGACGGAGCACCCCCGAGGGGGCACACCCGTGACCCTTGGCGCCGATGAGCCGTCTGGCCGCACGCTCACGCGCGGCGCGAAGCTCGAGTCGGGCGCTCCATGAGCCCCGAGCCCCGCGTGACACGTCGTAGCGAGCATCCAATCCCGCGCCATCGCCTCGACATGGACACGACGACCAACATCTCTCACCATGACCCTGGCCGCGAAAACGGGAGATCGATGGTAGCCGACCGCGATCACGAGACGAGCTTCCGTGCCTTCATCGAGGATGCACCCCACGCGATCGCGGTCCTCGATCGCCGGATGTGCTACGTGGTCGCGAGCCGTCGGTGGCACCAGGACTACGGGCTCGACGACGCGGTGCTGCGCGGCCGCTCCCACTACGAGGTGTTTCCGGAGATCGGCGAGCGCTGGAAGCACGTGCACCAGCGAGCACTCGCCGGCGAGGTCGTTCGCGCCGACATCGATCGCTTCGTCCGGAGCGACGGCTCGGTTCAGTGGCAGCGCTGGTTGGTCTACCCGTGGCGAAACGTCGACGGCCAGATCTGCGGAATCGTGATCTCCACCGAGGACGTCACCGACTTGGTCGACGGCACGGAGTCACCGGCAAGGGACGCCCAGCTACAAGCCCTGCGGCAGAGCGAGGAGCGCTGCGCCGAGGTCTTCGACCGCGCGCCGTTTGCCCTCGCGCTCGTGCGGCTCCCGGACGGCGTCCTGGTGAGCGTCAACGAGGCGATGTGCCGCATGCTCGAGCGCTCGCGACAGGAAGCGATCGGCAAGACCAGCACCGAGCTCGGGATCGGTGACCCGACCACGCGGGCTCGCGTGGCCCAGCTGTTCGCGGAGAGTGCGGCCCACGACATCCCCCTCGACCACACGACCCCCTCGGGACAGCAGCTGCTGCTGTCCGCCAGCTTCGACCCGGTGACGCTCGACGGCGAGCCGCACGCGCTGGCGACGTTTCGCGACGTGACCGCGCTCGAGCGAGCCCACCGGGCGCTTGAGGCCGAGGTGGCCGAGCGGCAGCGAGCCGAGCGCGAGCTCGAGCACAGCCGCCGCAACGAGGAGCGGCTGCGGCACCGGTTCGAGCGCCTCGACCGGGCCTCGCTGGCGCTGAGCCAGGCCCTGGCGCGGATGGGCGAGGCCCCGGTCGACGAGCTGCTGCAGGCGGTGGTCGATCAGGCCCGGATCATCGCCGATGCCGAGCTCGCTGCGCTCGGCGTGGGCGATGACCCGGACGCCGCCTTTGCCCCGTGGGTCGTCAGCGGTCTCGACGAGACCCAGGTCGCAGGCCTGGGTCGCGTGCCCCGTCCTCGGGGCGTGCTCGGCGAGGTCGTCCGCTCGGGTCGACCGCTGCGCGTGCCTGCGGTCGCCGAGCACCCGGCGTTCGCCGGTCTCCCTCCTCGCCACTTCCCCATCGGCGCCTTCCTCGGCGTGCCCGTGCGTCACCTCGGCCGAACCGTCGGGCACCTCTACCTCGCCAACAAGCGCACCGCCGAGGCGTTCAGCGAGGATGATCAGCAGCTGGTGGAGATGTTCGCCGAGCGGGCCAGCGTCACGCTGGAGATCGCCCGCCTCGCGCAGGAAGTCCGCGCGGCCGTGGATGCCCGAGAACAGCTGCTCGCGATGGTGTCCCACGACCTGCGCAGCCCGCTGACCACCATCGAGCTCAGCGCGCGGGCCCTCGCGCTCGCACGCAGCGGCGACGACGTCTGCCGCCGGACCACCGACGTCGTGCTCCGCTCGACCGCCCGCATGACCCGCCTCATCGACGACCTCCTCGCCGCCGCCACGATCGAGGCGGGGAGCTTCAAGGTGAGCCTCGCCCCGGAGGATCTGCGCTCGATCGTCGAAGAGTCGCTGCAGGCCCTCGAGCCCATCGCGGACGCCAGCTCGGTACGCCTGCACCACGAGGTTCCGGCCAGCCTCCCGCGAGTCCGCGGCGACCGACGCCGGCTCATCCAGGTGCTCGTCAACCTCGTGGGCAATGCGATCAAGTTCCTCGACGCGGGCGGCAACGTCTGGATCCGTGCCGCGGCCGAGCCCGACCAGGTACGGGTGACCGTGCGCGACGACGGCCCCGGCATCCACGAGGACCTCGTGGATCACGTGTTCGATCGCTACCGTCAGGGAGGCTCCCGCACGCACACCGGGGTGGGGCTGGGGCTCTACATCGCCCACGGCATCGTGCAGGCGCACGGCGGCCAGCTCGAGGTGGAGAGCCAGCCCGGGGAGGGGTGCTCCTTCACGTTCACCCTGCCCACGATGAGCCCGGCCACGCACGGCCGGGCCTGATGCCGTTGGCCCCGATCAACGCGTCGACCCGCCCGAGTGCCACCTCGAAGAGCGACTCGAACGCGCGGATGCGGAGCGCGCGCCAGCGGTCCTGGGCCGTCCGCGCTAGGATCCCACCGTGCGCCCGAGCTTCAACATCGCCGGCCCCTGCATTCCCGGCGAGCACTACATGCTCCCGCCGGAGCGCCGCCTCGGTCACGTGCTCCGGCTCGTCGACGAGCGCCGCTACTTCACCCTCCACGCGGGTCGTCAGGTGGGCAAGACCACCTGCGCGCGGTGGATGGTCGACCACCACAATGCCGGCGACCGCTTCTGTGCGCTGTGGGTCGACGTGCAGGATGCCCGTGAGCTCCCCGATCCCGCCCGAGCCTTCGAGCTCGTGCTCGACGATCTCGACCGCGCCGTGATGAGCGATCTACCCGACCTCGCGCCCCCCTCGGGACCGGCTCGCGCACTCGAGCCGGCGCGCAGCGCGATCCATCGCTACCTCGGCGATCTCGCCGCCCGCGCTCCCAGGCCGCTGGTCGTGCTGTTCGACGAAGCCGACGGCCTGGTCGGCGAGACGATGGTCTCCTTCCTCACCCAGCTGCGCCAGGGCTACATCGCGCGGGGCAAGCGACCGTTCCCCTCGAGCGTGGCACTGGTCGGTCAGCGGCAGGTCCGGGACTACGTGCTGCGCGAGGAGGACCGTCGGGCCGTGGCGTGGCTCGGCACCACCTCGCCCTTCAACGTCACCGCCGAGGCCGCCACGCTGGACGTCTTCACCCAGGCCGAAGTGGGCGAGCTGGTCGAGCAGCACACCGAGGCCACCGGGCAATGCTTCGCCCGAGCAGCCATCGCCCGCATCCACGAGCTCGGCCAGGGGCATCCGTGGCTCACCAACGCGCTCGCCGATCAGATCGTGCGCCGCGACGTGACCGATCGCGGGGTGGAGGTGACCGCAGCGCACGTCGACGCGGCCAAGGAAGCGATCATCCTCGAGCGCCGCACGCACATCGACTCGCTGGTGGCGCGGCTCCGCGAGGAGCGAGTGCGGCGGATCATCGCGCCGATGCTGGTGGGTGATCGCGCCACCGGTGACGTGCTCGACGACGACTTCGCCTACGTGCTGGGCCTGGGCCTGATCCGCGAGCACGACGGCCACTACGAGCTGGCCAATCCGATCTACCGCGAGGTGCTGCCGCGCGCGCTCACCCACACCCAGCAGCTGCAGATCGGCAACGAGCCCGCGTGGTACGTACGCCCCGATGGTTCGCTCGACATGCCCAAGGTCATGGCCGACTGGCAGCTGTTCTGGCGCGAGGACGGGCACCTGGCCGCCGCGGGCTTCCGCTACCGCGAGGCCGGGCCGCACCTCATGCTCATGGCGTTCCTGCAGCGCATCGTCAACGGCGGGGGGACGGTGGTCCGCGAGTACGGGCTCGGGCGCGGCGCGCTGGACCTCCTGGTCGACTGGCGAGGGCAGCGGCACGCGATCGAGGTGAAGATCCGCCGCGACACCGTCACCGAGCAGCGCGCGCTCGACCAAGTGGCCCGCTACCTGGACCACCTGGGACTGGCCGAGGGCTGGATGGTACTATTCGATCCACGAGAGGCGCTGTCGTGGGAGGAGCGCCTCTACGCGCGCGAGGTGGAGCACGCGGGCAAGCGGGTACGGATCGTCGGCTGCTGAGCCCACCAAGCGCCCGCCCGCCTACTCGTCCTCGCCCTTGGGCAGGCTCTTCTGTCCCATCTTGGCCTTGAGCTTCTCGAGCTCGTCGTCCAGCCCGCTGCCCGCCTCCAATTGCGCGAGCCTGGCGTCGACGGCGGCGTCCTCGGCCGTGGTCCCGGACAGCTCGGCGTTGACCTCGTTGAGCGCCTCGAGCCGGCTGATCTTGTTCTCGATGTCGTCGAGCCGCGACAGCGTGCCACCGTCGCCCAGGGTGCCGGGCGCCACCCCCTTCTTGGCCGCACGAGCCTGGGCCATCAGCGAGCCGCGCCGCAGGTTGAGCGACTTGTGCTTGGCCTTGGCCTCCTTGATCTGCCGAGCCATGGTGTCGGCCAGCTCGACCTGCTGCTGCAGACCGGCGCGCGCATCGACCAGCTGCAAGGCGTAGTCGCCCTTGCGCGCCAGCGCGGCGCGAGCGAGCTCCTCGTCGCCGAGCCGCAGCGCCTGCTCGGCCTTGCCCACCCACTGCTTCTCGGCCGCCTCGAGCTCGGTGATCTTGCGCTCGAGCATCTTGCGATCGACGATGGCCTGCTTGAGGTCCCTCTCGGACTCCTGGATCTGAGTGCCGAGGTCGTCGATCATCAGCGCCACCTCCTGCCCCGGATCGGACACCGCGTCGACCGCGTCGTTGAGGGCGCTGGAGATGCTGTTCTTGAGGCGGCTGAAGAGACCGGGCTTGTTGCTCATGGGGAAGGCGTCCGCGCCGACCGAGAGTAGCAAGGCCCCCGCAGTGCCGCTAAGACCTTGATTTCATTCGTGGCGGTCATGGCGATCGCACCGCTGCTACGCTGCCCCGCGCGCCCGATGCCCCCTGCCACCGAACAGGCTTCGCCCCGCTTCCCCGGCGTCGTGGGCCACGCCCACGCCCAGGCCCGACTGTCGCGCGCCATCGCCCGCGACCAGCTCCACCACGGCCTCATCTTCATGGGCCCTCGCGGGATCGGCAAGGCGACCCTGGCCCGCGGCCTCGCCTGTGCGCTGCACTGCCCGCAGCAGCCGGCGGTGGGCTGCGGCACCTGTACGGTGTGCCATCGGATCCTCACCAACGTGCACGCAGGGGTGGAGTGGGTGATGCCGGAGGAGCCCGGCGGCACGATCAAGGTCGACACGGCGCGCGAGCTCGCCCACCGCCTGCAGCATGCTCCCTTCGAGGGCCGCCACCACGTGGTGGTGCTCGACCCCGCCGACGCGCTCACCGAGCAGGCCTAC
Source organism: Paraliomyxa miuraensis (assembly GCF_026337845.1). Taxonomy (GTDB): domain Bacteria; phylum Myxococcota_A; class Polyangia; order Nannocystales; family Nannocystaceae; genus Paraliomyxa; species Paraliomyxa miuraensis. The sequence goes on from NZ_JAOVZF010000132.1 coordinate 81,717, forward strand.
AACGCGCTGCTCAAGTCGATCGAGGAGCCCAAGCCGGGGGTGTGCTTCGTGATGGTGACGACCCATCCCCAGGGCCTGCTGCCCACGATCCTCAGCCGCTGCCTCCCGGTGCGGCTGGGGCCGCTGGCCCAGCCCGAGCTCGAGCAGGTGCTCGACGCCGTGCTCCGCGAGCGCCAAGCCGCAGCCGAAGCCGAGGGCCAGCCGCCCTTCGAGCTCCCCGATCCCACCCGCCGCGCGCTCGCGGTGCGGCTCGGTCAGGGCAGCGTGGGACGAGCCCTGGACCTGCTGGTGGACGCCTCGCTGGCCGACGTGCTGGCCCTGGTGCGCTGCGGCATGGAGGCGGTCGCCGAAGGCCCCGCGGGGATCTTCGGTGGGGACAAGGGGCCGCTGTGGTCGGCGTGGACGCAGGCCAGCGGCGGCTCGGGTCCGGGCCGACCGGCCCGCGAGCGCGCGGCGTGTGGCCGGGCCGTCGACCTGTGGCTGCTGCACTTGCGCGAGCACCTGCGCGGAGAGTCGGGCCTGCCCGGCCTGCCCCCGCCCGCCGGGACCACCGACGACGTCCCGCGGCTGCTCCACCAGATCGACCGCCTCCAGGCGCTGCGCGAGAGCCTGCTGCGCAACCCCAACGTACGGCTCTCGATCGAGCAGACCCTGCTGGAGCTGTCGCGCTGATGCTGGCGCCCGACCTCACGCTGGCCGCCGCCCTGCGCGACAGCAAGAGCACGGACGACCGCTTTCGCTACCAGGCCGCCGAGAACCTGGCCCGCGCCCTGCTGTTCGAGCTACGGCAGCCTGGCCCTCGCTGGCGTGCCGCCGCCGAGCATCCGCAGGGCGAGGCGGTGCTCGAGGCCCTGCGGGGCCTGCTGTCGGCGCACGAGCCCGCCGTGCTGCGCGGCGCGGCGGCGGTGGGGCTGTCGATGCTGGGCGAGGCCGCGGTGCTCGAGCTGACCACGCCGTGGCTGCGCTCCGCCGACGGGGGTGACGCAGGCAAGGACGACGAGGATGCGGCGTACCTGCGCGAGTCGGCCATCATGGCGGCGGCACGGCTCCACCGCGCCGCCACCGAAGCCGACACCGCGCCCGAGCTGCGGCACCGGATCGAGGCGCTCGTCGAGGACGCGCTTCGGGCCGAGCCGCCCGACCTCCGCTACCAGGCCGCGCAAGCGCTGGTCGAGCTTGGCGGGTCACGGGCCGAGGCACCGCTGGCGAGGGCCCTGCGCGAGGAGGAGCACCCGGCCGTGCGCGAGGGCATGGTGGAGGCACTGTCGCTGCTCGATCCCCCCGGGCCCGCGGCTTGTGAGGTGCTCGAGGAGCTGCTGCGGGGACCCGAGGGGGTCGAGGGCATCGGTTTCGAAGCGGCGATGACCCTGGCGGCGGCGCGTCGCAGCAGCGCGCGGTCACGTCTCTTGGCCGCGCTCGCGGTCCGACACCAGCGCGATCGAGCTCTGGAGGCGCTGGCCGCACTGGGCCGGACCGCTCCGGCTCCGACCACCGAGCAGGTCGAGGTGGTCGTGCGGCTCGGCGAGCGCCTGTGGCTGCCGGGAGTCACTCGGGTACGGGCCGCCTATGCGCTGGCTCGCATGGTGCCCGCGGGGGACGGCGACAACCCGGGCGTGCTGCGCCTGCTCCGGCTGCGCTGGCATCCTCGCCCCGCCGTGCGCGAGGCCGTCCGCGACGCCTTCACCAACCTCGAGCAGCTCGCGGCTCGCGAGTCGGGCGGCTGAGTTCCTCCCGAGCCCGGCCGGCCTCGCGCCGAGCCCCAGCCAAGGGCCGTCCGCCCGTCCCACGCCCACCATCGTGCGACGCGGTCGTCGATGCTCGCGATCCGCTTGCCCCTCGCTTCGGAGTGCGTAGCACGGCCTCGACATCACGGGATGCAAGGTTCGAGATGAACGAGTCACGGTGGATCAGGCGTTCGCGGGTCGTGGTCGTGGGCATGCTCTTGGGCGGGTGTGGCGACGCGATCCTCCGGCCGCACGATGACGGTGCAGGCATCGTGGTTCTCGGGGGATCGGGCGACGACGACGCCAATACCGACCGGCCGAGCCTCGATGTGGGCGGCGAGACCGACTCGTCGGGCGAAGGCGACTGCACCGCGGTCGAGATCTCGGCGCAGCCCGTGCTGCGGCCCGTCGACATCATCTTCGTCATCGACAACTCCGCCTCGATGAAGTTCGAGGCCGAGCAGATCCAGTCCCGCATGAACGACTTCTCCAGCCAGATCGTGGCCAGCGGCATCGACGTGCGCGTGATCCTGATCTCGAGCCTCCCCGGGAATGGCAACGGCATCTGCATCGACCCACCGCTCGGCAGCGGAGACTGCCCGCTCGCCGATCACAATCCACCGCGGCTCACCCACGTCGAGCGGCTCGTGCAGAGCTATCACGCCTGGGAGGCGCTCCTGGACACCCACGCCCAGTGGTCCGGAATCCTGCGCGAGGACTCGATCGTGCACGTGGTGGTGGTCTCCGACGATGCCTCGAACCTGGGGTGGTCCACCTTCCACGCCCAGTGGAAGGCGCTCGAGCCCGCCCATGTCGACATGGTGCACGACTCGGTGGTGTGCCACTCGCACTGCGAGGACGCGTCGGCGATCGGTGGCGACTACATCGTGCTCTCCGGCCTCACGGGCGGGGTGGCAGAGGATCTGTGCGACCAGGACTTCCAGGCCGTGTTCGACGCGCTGTCCACCGAGGTGATCGCCGGGACCACGATCGCCTGCGAGATCTCGATCCCCACGCCACCCGACGGCCTCGAGCTCGACCTCGACGCGATCGACGTCGAGCTCCGTGACGGCCTCGACGCGTCGCAGATGATCGGTCGCGTGGGCTCGCCGAGCGACTGCGTCGCCGCGATCGACGGCTGGTACTACGACGACCCCGCCGAGCCCGCGGCCATCGTGCTGTGTCCGCAGACCTGCGAGCGGATGCAGCAGGTGGTCGACGGATCGATCGCCATCCTGTTCGGGTGCACGTCGATCCCGGCGGGCTGAAGGCTCATCGCCAACGATTCACGGCATGATCCGGCACACGATTCTTTCACGCGGTAATGGTGGCCCCCCTGCGGGGCACAGTTGGGCGATTCGCCCAACTCCGTGGCCGGTTCGCCCACCGAAGGGAGCGGCTCGCCCAGGCTGGACCCTCCGCAACCGCCCCCCGAGCCCCTTCCTCCAAGAATTTCACCTGCCGGCGATCTTGGCCCGGAAACCGCAACGTAGGTCGGTGTCCTACTCATGGAACAGGGGCTTGCACGATGAACGAGACACGGTTGACCAGGCATGCGGTGGTGATGGCGCTGGGCGTGATGCTGCTGGGGTGCCAAGACCCCGATCGGCGGCCGGGCGGAGGGGTCGGCGTGGGGATCGGCGGCCTCGACGGGGGTGACACCACCGAGGGTGACGGCGGCACCATGGATGGCGACGCCACCGAGGGTGGCGGCGGCACCATGGATGGCGACGACGGCCTCGACGGAGGCGGTCCCAAGTTCGACATCGGCGACGGGGCCGACGACGGCCAGCCCCCCCCGGGCGAAGAGGAGTGCGCCTCGGTCGACGAGGCGGCCGAGCTGGTCCCGGTGCCCGCCGACATCATCTTCGTGGTCGACAACTCGGGCTCGATGGCCTTCGAGGCGGGGCAGATCCAGGCCCACATGAACGACTTCTCCAGCCAGATCATCGCCAGCGGCATCGACGTGCACGTGGTGCTGATCTCGAGCTATCCCGGCAACGGCCACGGGATCTGCATCGGCGCCCCGCTGGGCAGCGGGGGGTGCCCGGGGTCCGACAACAACCCGCCGACCTTCACCCACGTCAACCAGTCGGTGGGCAGCCACAACGCCTGGCAGGTGCTCCTGGCCACCCACGGCCAGTGGGCGGGAGCCATGCGGGCGGACTCGGTCAAGCACATCGTGGTGGTGACCGACGACACCTCGAACCTGAACTGGTCGAGCTTCGACACCCAGTTCAAGGCGCTGCATCCCAGCTACGCCGACTACGTGCACCACTCGGTGGTGTGCCACTCCAACTGTGCGAGCGCGGCCGGGATCGGCAGCGACTACATCACCCTCTCCAACAACACCGGCGGGGTCGCGGCGGACCTGTGCGACCAGGACTTCCAGGCGGTGTTCGACGTGCTCACCACCGAGGTCATCGGGGGGTCGGCCCTGGCCTGCGAGTTCGCGATCCCCATGCCGCCCGACGGCATGGAGTTCAACCCCGACCAGGTCAACCTCGAGTTCGACGATGGCATGGGTGGGGTGATGGCGGTCGGCCGCGTGGACTCGGCCGCCGACTGTCCGAACGTGGTCGATGGCTGGTACTACGACAATCCCGCAGCACCGACCTCGATCGTGATGTGCGAGCAGACCTGCAACAAGATGCAGGCGGCGGAGAACGGCTCGATCAACATCCAGTTCGGGTGCGCGACGGTTCCGGCGGGGTGATCAGTCGGATCGAGCTCGGGGGCGCACCACGATCCCATGATCGGTGAGCTGCGCCCCGCCCAGCGAGCAGATCATCACGCGCGGCGTCAGCCAGCGAAGCGCGCCCTTGAGGGCCTGCGTCATCGTGGCCAAGCGGGACTTGTGGCGCTTGGGGTGAGCGAGGGGGATGTCCTCGGCGCCGCGATCTTCTTCGAGCCAAAGGACCACGGTGAGCCGGGTCTGCGAGGCAAGTCGCGCCGCCAACACGGAGAGATCGGCATCGTCTCCGTTGCGAGCAGCTCCACAGATCCCTGCGATGGTATCGCGGGCCTTGCAACCGACCTCGACGAACAGCTCACCGTTCTTGATGCGCTCCTTGTTCTCGATGCGATGCTCACGGAAGTCCTTGATCTCGATCATCAAGATCTTGCCATGCGACTCGCTGAACGCGATCACATCGACCGCCTTGCAGTCTTCACGTTCTCGTGAGCCTCTGGACTTGTAGACTCCCGTGAGCTTCTGGATGCCCTGGCGATAGGCATCGCTTCCGTCCCACTTGCATACGACGTTCCAGTCGTCCCCGAGCTCGAGTTCGAGTGCACCTTCGACGATGGTCTGGGGCATCGGCTCGTCCTTCAGTCGTCCGCGAGGGCCAGCGCCTGCTCGTCATCGTAGAACCGCGCGAACTCGTCGAGAATCGAGTTGTGCTCGAGGTCGACGAGCGTATCGCCGGCCTCCACCTCGACGGGAGCACCCGGTTGCGGACGTGACAGCGAGAAGAACCGCATCGTCGCTCCCTCGGGAAGCTTGCCGTACTCGGCCAGCAACGAGAGGCGGTGCGTCAGGAGGTAGTCGTGAGACGCAATGACCACCTGAACGCCGCTACCGACGAGCGCCACGAGGAACTTGGCGACGCGCTCGGTCAGCCGCGGGTTGAGGCTGGCCTCGGGCTCGTCCCAGAACAGGATGCCGTCCTGGGTCAGGCCCCCGGTGTTGATGAGGTGGTAGATGGATGCGATCTTGCGCAGGCCCTCGGCAACGAGATGCGCCTCGAGTTCGACGCTGCCTTGCTCGACGTAGAAGCGCCCATCGGCACTGCGGACCTCTCCTCCAAGGGCCTCGCGCAGCGGCTCGAGCAGCTCCTTCGCCCGTTCGGCCCGCTCCCCGCGAAGCGGGGTGGCGCTCAGCAGCTTGCACAAGTCATAGTAGGTCTCGTCGAACGAGAGCTCGCGGGCGTCGTAGGCCGCAACGAACCCCTCGTACATCGCGAGGACCTCACGACTCGGCACGTAGACCGCCGACGAGCTGGGAGTCGGGCCCTGCATCACGACCATGGGAAAGTCGGACTCGCGATCCCAGTACGAGTCCATGTGCATGTCCCCCACGAAGATCTCGATGCCCGCCTTGCGATCGCCAGCATTCGATCGCATCAGTCGCCCGATGTCGCCGTCCTTGGGTCGAAAGACCGCCTGAAGCCTGAACGCGAGGCTCGCGGCCATCGTGGCACGAGACTCGGACCGATCACTCTGCAGCGCCCGCAGCATCGCGTACGCCGCCTTCATCGCGTGCGACTTCCCGGTCGCGTTCTCCCCGATGATCACGTTGAGCCCCGGGCAGAATTCGAAGGTCACGTCCTCGAAGACGCCGAAATCGTTCAGATGGAGGGACTCGAGCGCCATCGTCTGAGGTGAGCCTATCCCAGCGACGCCGACCCGGTCCAACCTCGAGCCCCTCTCCCAGCTCGACACCACCCCCCGCCATGCTAGCGTCCCGCCGGTCATGGGACGCAAACGTCCAGCCCCGCCCCGGTTCCCGGGCCTCATCGACGCGCACTGCCATCTCGACTACCCACCCATGGCCGACGACGTCGCCGCCACGCTCGCGGCGGCGGCCGCCGTCGGCGTCGAGCAGGTGCTGCACATCGGCTGCACGCGCGAGAGCCAGCCGCGCGCGCTGGCCTTGATCGACGCGCACCCGCAGGTGTTCGCCGCGATCGGGATCCACCCGCACGAGGGCAAGACCACCGACGACACTGCCCTGGCCGAGCTGCGCGAGCGCGCTGCACACCCCAAGGTGCTCGCGATCGGCGAGACCGGGCTCGACTACCACTACAACCTCAGCGACCCTCCGCAGCAGCGCGAGTCGATGGCCGCCCACGTCGCCCTGGCCCGGCAGCTCGACCTGCCGCTGGTGCTGCACATCCGCGATGCCCACGAGCAAGCCCTCGCCATCGTGCAAGAGGTCGGCCCCCGCGAGCGCGACCCGGGCATGGTCCACTGCTTCACCGGAGGGCCCAAGGAGGCCGAGGCGTGGCTCGCCTTGGGCTTCCACCTCTCGTTCTCCGGCATCGCGACCTTCCCCAGCGCCCAGGACATCCGCGAGGCGGCGTGCCTGACCCCCGACGACCGGATCCTGCTCGAGACCGACGCGCCCTACCTCGCGCCCGTACCCATGCGCGGCACCAAGAACCAGCCCGCGTTCGTGGCCTTCACCTGCGCCCAGCTGGCCCAGGCACGGCAGCAAGACCCGCTGACGCTCGCCACGAAGGCGGCGGCCAATACGCGAGCGCTGCTGCGGATGCCCCTCCCCGAAGCGGGCGCTGGTCCTGGATCCCTACCGACCCGAGACCCCGCTCACACTTGACGCGTCGACTTGACGCCTCCGGGGCCCGTTGTCCATAGTCCCCCACCCCGCCGGGTCCGCCGTGTCATCGGCGCCCGCAACGAACGCCTCTGGCCACGCGCCACGCTTCGCAACCGTTCACCAAGCAAGGACCCACCATGAACCTCCAGCCAGGTCTCATCGCGAAGAAGCTCGGCATGACCCAGCTCTTCCTTCCCGACGGCACCCGCGTCCCGGTCACCGTGCTCTCGGTCAAGGGCAATACCGTCACCGCCCACCGCACCACCGAGCGCGACGGCTACACCGCGCTGCAGGTCGGCTTCGAGGAGCAGAAGGCCTCGCGCATGACCAAGGCCGACCTCGGACGCTTCGGCAAGGCCGAAATCTCGCCCCGCAAGCACGTCCGCGAGTTCCGCGTGTCGGCCGACGTGCTCGCCAACCACCCGGTGGGCCAGGACATCTCGCTCGACCTCTTCGCCGAGGGTGCCGCGGTCGACGTCACGGGCACCAGCAAGGGCAAGGGCTTCCAGGGCGTGATGAAGCGCCACAACATGCGCGGCAAGCCAGCCACCCACGGTGTGCACGAGTACTTCCGCCACGGCGGCTCGATCGGCTGCCGCCTCACGCCCGGTCGCGTCCAGAAGGGCAAGCGCATGGGCGGCCAGATGGGCAACGTGCGCAAGACCGAGCAGAACCTGACCATCGCCAAGGTCCTGCCCGAGGAGGGCGTGCTGCTGGTGCGCGGATCGATCCCCGGCTCCAACTCGAGCATCGTCACCCTTCGCCTCTCGCACAAGGCGGCCCTTCGAGCCCAGCACGCGGCCGCCAGGGGCAAGAAGTAGCCCAGCACCGTTCGTGCTCGTCGGGCGGCTGCCGGGCTGATCCTCGCCCTCGGCAGCCGCCCTTGCTCGTTTCTGGCGACCCCAACGCCCATGGCCCGCAAGCGCACCAAGCTCGGCGATCGCAGCGCCCGACACGACTCGGCCTACCGCCGCGCCAAGCAAGAGGGCTTCGCAGCGCGGGCCGTCTACAAGCTCGAGGAGCTCGACCGCCGCTTCCACCTGCTCGCGCCACGGCGACGCGTGCTCGATCTGGGCTGCTGGCCCGGCTCGTGGATGCAGTACGCCGCGGGTCGAGTGGGCGACGAAGGCCTGGTCGTCGGACTCGATCTACGACCGGTGGAGCTGGCCCTGCCGCCGTGGTGCGAGGCGTTCGTCGCCGACGTCGACGAGCTCGATCCCCAGTCGCTCGTCGATCGCTTCGGCCCCTTCGACGTGGTGCTCTCCGACATGGCACCCAAGACCATCGGCGATGCCACCACCGATCGCCTGCGCAGCGAGGCCCTGTTCGAACGCGCGCTCGACATCGCCACCATGGTCCTGCGCCCCGGAGGGCACTTCGCCGGCAAGGTGTTCCAGGGCGGCGGCTTTGGCGGGCTCATCGAGCGCATGCGCCTGACGTTCAGCCAGAGCAAGCCGTTCCACACCAAGGGCACCCGAGCCGGCAGCGCCGAGCACTACCTGGTGGGCCAGGGGCGACGCGCAGGCTGAGCCTGGCTGTTCTTGGCGGCCCCTTCGGGAGCGTCGCCTACCGGCGCCGCAGGGCCTTCCGCCAGGCTCCGCCTGGCTCCGCTGGCTCAGCTCGCCGCGGCCGGGACCGCCTGGGCCGTCGCGGAGGGAATCGACACCGAGAACGTCGAGCCCTGGCCTACCACGCTGTGGACCTCGACCGTGCCGCCGTGGCCCTCGACGATGCCCTTGACGATGGCCAGTCCCAGGCCGGCTCCAGCCCCTCGCTTGCGATCGGCCTGCCAGAAGCGATCGAACAGGCGCGGGATGTGCTCGGGTGGAATCCCACAGCCAGTGTCGCTCACCGCCATGCGCACCCCACCCGAGTGACGAGACACGGACACCACCACCTTCCCCCCCTCGGGCGTGAACTTGAAGGCGTTGGTGAGCAGGTTGGACAGCACCTGCACCAGGCGATTGCGATCGGCCCAGAGGCGCGGAAGCCCCGGCTCGACCGCGACCTCGAGCGCGATCCCACCGGCCTCGGCGGTTGGCCGTAGCGCCGCGCCGACCTCGGCCGCGATCTCGGCCGCGTCGACCTCTCCGAGCTGGAGCTGCAGCCCCCCCGCCTCGATGCGGCTGATGTCCAGTAGATCGGTGGTGAGCCGCTCCATCTGAGCCACCGCGCGACCGATCACCTCGAGCCCCTGCTGGTGCTGCACCGCTGATACGCCCGGCATCCCCAGGATCGCACACGCGGTGGTGATCGTCTGCAGCGGCCCACGGATGTCATGGGACACCACCGCGACCACCTCGTCGCGCATGCGCACCGCCTCCTGTGCGGCGTGATAGAGCCGGGCGTTGTCCACCAGCAACGCCGCCCGCCCCGCGAGCTCGTCGAGCAGCGCCAGATCGGCGACCGTGTAGCTTCGCTCGGAATCGGCGGTGGTCGTCACGACGCTCGCCCCCAGCGTGCGCCCGCGGGCCCGCAGCGGCACCACGATGCTCGAGCGTGGCTGCAGCTCCTGCACCATGCGGCGCAGCTGCGGGCTCCACTCGTCGACGTCGAGCATCGAGTCCCCGGCCTGCTCGGCGAGCAGCGCCTGGCCCGTCCGCACCACGGCCCCGATCCCCACCGGGTCGTCGACCTTGGGCTGCCGTCCCCGTACGAGGCGCTCGACCAGCACCCCCTTGCCCGCATCACGATGGCACACGGCCACGCATCGCAGCGCACCATCGGCCTCGAGCGAGTAGGTCACACAATAGTCGGCGACGTGCCGCACCAGGAAGCTCGTGAGGCGCTGGAGCGCCGTCTCGGAATCGAGCGCACCGGCCATCGCGGCGCTCTGCTCGGCCAAGATGCGAAGGCGCCGGGCGCTCCGGGCCACCTCGGAGCGTGCCTTCTCCGCGGTGGCCTCGGCGGCAAAGCGATCGATCGCAAACGCCACGTGTCCCGCGATGGCCTGCACGAGGACCAGCTCGGTCTGGGGCACGACGTGGGGCCGGCCAAAGTACAGCATGAACTTGCCCAGCAGCACGTCACCGAGCTGCAGGGGAACGAAGGCGAGCGCGGCGATGCCCTCGCCATGGAGCAGCGGGCGATAGTCGGCCAGCGCCGGATCTTCGTCCACGTTGGGCACCATCAGGGGCTCGGCGCCCCGGGTACCGGGCTTCCATGGCGTGTGCCCCTCCACGGCCTGACGATATGCGTCGGAGAGCCCGCGCCAGGCCACGAACCGCATCACGCCCTCGTCGTCGAACAGCAACACCGACGAGCGCCGGACGCCCACCGCCTGCTCGAGGCAATCCATGGCCGCGCCGTAGACCTCCTCGACGGTGGTCGCGCGAGCCACGTGCTTCATCAGCGTCCAGAGGAGCTCGGCGGCGGTCGCTGCCGACGAGATCCGTTGGTGGTGGGGCGCGGGCAATCGGACGCCTCTCGTGCATCGATCATAACACCGCGGTTCGAGCGGTAGGAACGCGTTGGCCACGTGCGCCCGCCCCGACGGCGATGGAGGCGCCCCACTCGTGGCCCGAAGGATCCACCCACTCGCCACGGCCGGCACGATTGCCCGTCGTTCACAGGGAAACGGCGGTTCGATCCAACGAGGCCTCCTCGGCTCCAACCGCCGGTTCAACCAGCGTCGTCGAAACCATGCGATCGATTGGACGATCCGGACCCGGGCTTCCCCTTGCGTCCCATGAGCCGCTGGCCAAGGCCGCGCACGTCCTCGAACACCAGGTACGCGGCCGGCACCACCAACAGCACCAGGCCGGTCGCAAACCCGAGCCCTGCGCTGATCGACACGGCCATGGGCGCGAGCACGTCGTCGCGTCCGCCGAGCCCGATGGCCAGCGGCAACAACCCCAGGCAGGTGGTCAGCGTGGTGGAGAGGATCGGGCGCAGGCGCTCGATCGCCCCCACCTCCACCGCGGTCCATAGCGGCAGCCCTTCGTCCTGGCGCTTCTTGTTGATGAAGTCGACCATCACCAGCGAGTCGTTGACCACGATCCCCACCAGCGCCACGATGCCGAACAGCGCCATGAGCGACAGGTCGAAGCTCATGACGTAGAGCCCCAGCACCGCGCCCATCAGCCCGAACGGCACGGCCGAGAGGATGATGAACGGCTGCAGGTACGAGCGGAACTGCAGCGCGAGCACCAGGTAGATCATCAGCACGGCCAGGCCGAACGCGCCGGGCAGGTCGCGCAGGCTCTCGGTCAGCTCGTCGGCTTGACCGCCGAACGTGAGCTGCAGGCCCGGGTAGCGGCTGGCGAGCTCCGCGTCCCAGTGGGCCGCAATGCGCTGGGCGGCCTCGAACGGCGGCAGCACGTCCTGATCGGTATCGGCGAGCACCGAGACCTGGCGCAGCCCTTCTTCGCGCCGGATGTAGCCCACCTCGCGGGTGCGCACGACCTCGGCCACCTGATCGAGGCGCACCGCCCGGCCGCTCGCGCCCGTGACCACGAGGTTCTTCAGCCCCGAGCGATCGCGGCTGCGGCCCTCGGCGTAGCGCACCACGATCTCGACCGGCTCCTCGTCGATCGACACCTCGGCCGCCACCAGGCCATCGACGGCCGTGCGCACGGCCTGGGCCACGTCGAGCTCGGTGAGCCCGTAGAGCGCGGCCCGATCCTGGTCCACCTTCACCTGGAAGGTCTCCTTGCCCGAGCCATAGTTGTCGCGGATGTCGCGGGCGCCCGGTTGCTCGTAGAGGAAGACCTTGAGGTCCTCGATCGCCGCGTTGATCCGATCGATGTCGCGGCCGCGCACGTTGGCGGTGACCGCCGCCCCGGCAGGCGGACCCGCCTGCACCTCCTTGACCGCGCTGCGCGACAGCTCGGGATTGGTCAGCAGGGACTTGCGCAGCGCCCGGACCATGGCGGGATAGCGCGCGACGAGCTCGTCGCTCATCTCGAATTGCCAGCGCAGCTGCCCCATGTTGGCGCCCACCGACAGCACGCCGGTCTCGTCGTCGAGGATGCTGCCCACCCGCAGGGAGGTCAGCCGGATGTGCTCCTCCCCCAGCTCGCGCCGCACGAGCCGATCGATGGCCTCTCCCTCGGCCTGGGTGAGCTCGCGGGCGAGCCCGGGCGAGACTTCGTAGTGCACCCCGAGCTGGAAGGGCTTGCCCGGCGCACCGATCTGCAGGGGCATCGTCGAGGCCAGTCGCCCCACCCCCACGAAGGCCGCGATCACCAGCACCACGGTGAGGAAGCGGTGACGGATGCAAGCCCGCAAGAGCGGGCGATACACGGCCTGCATCCGCCGGGCCAGGCGAGCGGTGTAGCCGTCCTTGGCGTCCTCGGTGGCGTAGTCGGCGATGTGCCCGGGCAGGATGAAGATCGCCTCGAACATCGAGCCGATCAGGCAGAAGATCACCACCAGCGGCAGGATCTTCATCACGCGTCCCATGGTGCCGCCCACCATGGTCAGGGGCACGAACGCGAGGATGGTGGTGAGCACCGCCACCGTGACCGGCAGGATCACCTCCTTGGCCCCGTCGAGGGTGGCCTGGACCCGCGACTTGCCCATCTCGAGGTGGCGCTGCACGTTCTCGATCACCACGATCGCGTCGTCCACGATGATCCCGGTGGCGATGAGCAGGCCGAAGGTGGAGACCACGTTGATGGTCAGATCCGTCTGGTCCATCAGCAGCGTGGCCGCGAGGTACGAGACCGGCATGCCCGCGATGGCGAGCAGCGCCTGTCGCAGGCCCGACATGACCAGCAGCACCAGCAGCACCAGCACCGCCCCGCCCGCGGCGTTGACCCACACCGTGTGCAGGCGGTCGCGAATGGTGGCGGTGAAGTCCTCGGCGAAGCGGATCTCCATGCCCGCCGGTAGCTCGGCCTGCAGCGTGGGCAGGACCTCGAGCACGTGCTCGCGGATCTCGAGCGGGTCGGCCGTCTCCTCGCGGCCCACGGTCAGCTTGACGCACGGCTCGCCGTCGACCCAGTAGAGCGTCTCGGCCTCGTCGGCCACCTCGCGGGTCTCGCTCACGTCGCCGATCCGCAGCGGCGAGCCGGGCATGATGGGAATCCGCGCCACGTCGGCCGCCGATTGCAGGCGCTGCTCGGTCTTGACGAAGATGTCCTGGCCCTGCTGCTCCACGGTGCCCGCGGGGAGGTTGGCCTCGGCGGAGCGAATGGCCTGACGGATCTGGGCCGGCGAGATCCCGAGCGTGCGCAGCTTCTGCTCGTCGAGGTCGACGAAGATCTTGCGCTCGGCCACCCCGCTGACGTTGACGGTGGCCACGCCCGGCAGATCCCGCAGCGCATCGGCCATGCGATCGGCCACCAGGGTCGCGCCGTTGTCCCCCGTGAGCGCCACCGAGACCACGGGCAGCTCGAGGGTCAGCTCGCGCACCACCGGCGTCTCGGCGTCCTCGGGCATGTTCTGCACCGACGAGACCGCCTTCTCCACCTCGGACCGCGCCGCCTGCAGATCGGTCCCCTCGTTGAAGATGATGGTGAGCGTGCCGCTGCCCTCGTTGACGAAGGCGCTGTACTCCTTGATGTTGTTGACGCTCTCGATCTCGTCCTCGATGGGACGGATGATGAGCTCCTCGACGGTGGCCGCGGTGGCCCCCGGGTAGGGCACGTTGACCATCACCCGGTCGAGCGAGATCTCGGGGAACTCCTCGCGGGGCAGCGACATGGCCGCGCGCAGCCCCGCCGCCACCACCAGGAAGAACAGGAGGTTGACGAACACCGGGTTGGCGACGCTCAGGCGGATGATGCGGTCGAACATCGGTCGCTCTCCCTGGCCCGCGTGAACGCGCTCAGCCGGAGGCCTCGGCCAGCACCTGCGGCGGGGCCTCGACCACCACCACGTGATCGCCGGGCATCAGGCTGATCGGTCCGGCCGCCACCACCGGATCGCCGATCGCGAGCGGGCCCTCGACGGTGACCAGCTCGTCGCTGTCGTCACCCACGCGAACGTCGACGCGCTCGATCGCATCGCCGGACATCCGCAAGACGTAGGCCGCTCCGGCCGACCAGCGCACGGCGGTCATCGGAACCGCCAGCACCGGGCCTCGCTGCGGCCCGAACACCTCGACCCGTGCCGACTCGCCCGCGCGCAGGGTGCCCTGGGCGTTGTCGACGAGCAGCCGCGCGGTGAAGGTCGACGTGCCGGGATCGGCCTCGTTGGCGATCCACTCGAGTCGCGGCTCGATCCGCTCGCCGCGAACGACGAGGGCGAACTGAAGGCCGCCCTGGTCGTGCCCCTGATCGTGCATGGCCAGCTCGGCCTCCGTCAGCGGCACCTCGACTGCGAGCGGATCGAGCTGCGCCAGCACCATGGCCACCGAGCCCGGGCCGATGTACTCGCCGAGCTCCGTGTCCACCGACGTCACCGTGCCCGAGAACGGGGCATCGAGGGTGGAGGCCCCCACCGCATCCTTCGCGCGCAGCAGCGTGCCCTTGGCCTCGCGAAGCTGCGCCTGCAAGGTGGCGCGCTGGGTCTGCAGGCGCTCGACCGCGCGCGTGGTCTCGACCCCCCGCGAGACCAGATCCTCGGTGGTCTGCAGATCTCGCTCGGTATCGAGCAGCTGCTCCTGGATCCGGGAGATCGACGCCTTGGCGGTCATCAGCCCGCCCTTGGAGTCCCCGGCCGCGAGCTTGCACAGCACGTCGCCCGCCGAGACCTTCTGTTGGTCCTCCACGAGCAGATCGATGACCTGCCCGCCCATGCGGGGCGACAGGCGAGCGCGGCGAGCCGGCTGCAGCAGCACCAGGTGGCGCGACTTCGGACGCGGGGTGACCTCCGCGACCTTCTCGACCCGTACATGGGGAGGGGGCACCTCATCGAGGCGCGTGCTCTCGGGCTTGTCGCAGGCGCTCGCCAGCAGCGAGATCGACGAGATCAGCGGGATTCCCAGGCTCCACGCGAGCAAACGCCGTTGCGCCCCCTTCACGATGGGCTGGGTTCTAGCGCCGGGACGGGTGCCTCGCAAGGGATCTCCTGGTCCGAGCCCCTCGTGGTCGCCGCGCGTGCTATGCCGCCTGCCATGCAGGATCTGGGGCTGGTGACCTGTTCCACCGACGCGCTGCGCAAGCTGTTGCGAGCCGTATACAAACGCGAGGTGGACTGCCCGCTCACCATCGCGGCGCTCGCTGGCATGGGCCTGCAAGATCACGCGGAGCGATTGCTGGGACACCTGCGCGGGCTGCCGAGCGACGCGGTGCATGCCGTGCTGGTGGCCGCGCTGGCGGAGCGCACCGCGACCGACGAGCAGAAGCTGAAGCGGCTGATGTAGTCTGGCAGGGGCTTCGACCAGTCGAGCTGCTTTTCGCGGTTGACACTGAACCTACGAACAGTATCATCGACCCACCTTGGCTTTGGCGGCTCTACGCTTGCTTCCCACCGCCGCTGCGGCCTCCTCGGAATCCGAGGAGGCCGGGGGGAGTGACCAGGCAAGCTTCGTCGGGGCCGGACTGGCCCCCGTCGGGGCCCCCGTCGAGCCCGTAGAGCTGGCCGAGCTGGTCACGCCCGGGCGTCTGGTCGAGCTGTCCTCACCACCTTCGGGCGGGGGTGCCTGCATCAGCACCGCCGCGTCCTTGCTGCGTCGGGCCCAGCGCGAGGGTGAGACCACCGCGTGGGTCCAGCCCCGCGGGGGGATGCTCTATCCGCCCGATCTGCACGAGGCCGGCATCGATCTCGAGGCGCTGGTGGTGGTGCACGTGCCCGAGGACGAAGGAGCGGCCGGGCTGTGCAAGGCGGCCGAGCTGCTGCTGCGCTCGAGTGCCTTCGGCCTGGTGGTGGTCGACCTGGGCTCGCTGCCGTCCGGGGGCGCTCGCTCGGCCTCGCGCACCTCGTGGCAGGGGCGTTTGCTGGGCCTGTCGCGCCAGCACGACAGCCGCGTGATCCTGTTGACCGAAAAGCCCTCCGATGCCGACTCGCTCGGTCCGCTCATCGGGCTGCGAGTCGAGCCCCAACGAATTCGTCGAGCCGATGGCTCGTTCACGGTGGAGCCCCACGTGCTCAAGAACAAGTCCGGTGCTCCCGTGAGCCCGGCCGCGAGTCGCTTCGTGGGACCACCCGGGCTGCGCTGATCGGCGAAGCCCCGGCTCCTCTTTCAGAACCGAGTTCCCCGCAACGCGGGGCCCGAGGTGGCCTCCTCCAACGGCCGCCCCCACGCGCGACGAAACGGCATGCATAGCCGATGCGTCGGGGGTCGTGCATGCACGCGGCAGGACGCCTCGGGCTCCGCTCACGGGGTCTCGCTACCGCAGGCTCACCCGCAGCCCCGCCCCGAAGGTGGCGCCGATCGAGCCGGGGAGCCGCACCAGCGTGCCCGCGCCGGGGACGTCGTGCATCACGATCGCCGGGCCGAGCACGGGGATCACCGTGCCGCCGCGCAGCAGCAAGCCCACGCGATCGGGATCCACCCCCCGCCGCCGACCGAGCGGGATGTTGAGATCACCAAAGCCGGAGAGCGCCCCCCAGGGCATGGCGCGATGACCCGCTCGCTCGAAGCCGCGGTAGCGCAGGTGGACCACGCCGATCTGACCACCACCGCACAGCCTCACCCGAAAGCCACGACGGCCTCGAGCCGCGCACGCGTGCACGGTGCTGGCTTCGGTGATCTCCCCCACGCGATGGCCCGTCGGCGACAGCGTGCGGTCGGGGCCTCCGACCACCTGCAGCCCCAGACGCACGTGCAGGTTGGGCCGCCCCACCGTCACTCCGAGATCGGGACCAACGGTGGGCCCGGTGACGGTGGGCATCACCACCACGTCCGAGATCTCGAGGTCTCTCGGGCGCGGCCCGTCGTCCTCGCTCGCGCTCACGTCCTCCGACGCGGAGGGCGTGGGCGGGCTCGCGGCCAAGAGCAGCGACATCAGCACCATCGAAGCGGACATGCGCGTGGCCTCCCCGCTCCAGAGTAGGGGAACGACCGTACCAACCTCAAGGGGGCTCGAGCGGCTCGAGCCCCTTGGGGCCTGCAGACTCCTGGTGCGCGGCCGCGCGCGCCAGCGCCACCAGGTGCTCGCGCCGCGGCGCCCCCCCGAGGAAGTCGGGCCGGCGCTGGGACGCGGAGGCCACCACCATCAGCTCGGCGCGCTCGGCGAGCGTCGCGAGCTGGCGCACCGCCGAGATCCTCCGTCCACCGACCTCGGCATCCCCCACCAGCAGCACCACTCGACCACGCGGCGAGAGCACGGACCCGATCGAGCCCAGCATGGCCTGCACCTGCTCGGCCCAGCGCCGCGCCGCATCTCGATCCTGCCCTCGTGCCGACAGATGACGCCGCGCCCCCAGCTCCCCCCGCTGCAGAGCCTCCGCCGACAGCCCCAGCCACGGGTAGCGGCGCGCATGATGATCCGCGTAGTCGTAGGTGCCGCCATAGGGCGGCGAGCTCAGCACCAGATCGAAGCGCCAGCGCCCCACGACCTCGCGCAGCCGTCGGGCGTCGCCCTCCCACAGCCGTGGGCTCGGCCCCTCCTCGGGCGCCTCGTCGGCCAGCGCAGCCAGGCGCGCCACCAGCTCCTGCGCCTTGCGAGCGAAGAACCCGGTCACCACCTTCTTGCCGATCCGCTTGTCCACCTCGCGCTCGGTGGTCTCGGCCCGCTGCCGCGAGAACTTGACCACGATCGACGAGAGCACCACCTGCAGCGCGCGCCGGACCATGCCGGGGGGCAGCGCCTCGATCTCGGCGTGCAGACCCCCGAGCTCGAGCAGCACGTGCGGCTGGTACCACTGTCGCTCGGCCGCGGCCAGCGGCGCCCGCACGGGCACCCTGCGCTGCACCCGATCGAACGACGCCTCCACCACCCGCTGCGCGGCGTCGGCCAGGGCGCGGCGCTCGCTCGGCCCCGCCCAGGTGGTCGCGATCTCGGCGATCCGCAGCGCCAGCGGGTTGAGGTCCACCCCCGCGGTGCGAAGCCCCCGTCGCCTGGCCTCCACCAGCACGGTCCCGCTGCCGCAAAACGGGTCGAGCACTCGGGTGCGCGGCTCGGCCCACGCCTGCAGCACGTGGCGCGCGATCGCGTGGTGCATGCGCGCCGGGTAGGCGTGCAGCCCATGGGTCAGCGGGTCGCGCTCCGCTCGCTCGACCGACTCGAGCGCCGCCGCGAGCACGGCCGCCACCTCGGGATCGCCCTCGCGAGCCGCCGCCCCTCCCTGGTGCTCGAGCGCGCGACGTCGAGGCTCGGGGTGCGGATCCGGCGGCTGCGAACGCGTGGGCATGGACGACGAGACCGCCTACTCCGCCTCAGGAGACGTGGTGACGTCGTCCCCCTCGGATCCGTCTCGGGCCTGGGCCTGGGCCTCGAGCTCGCGCTCGATGCGACCCGCCGCCTCCTCCACCACGCTCATGCGACTGCCCTGCCCTCCGTAACGCTCGGCGAGCAGCTCGGCCACCACGCTCACCGCGATCTCCCCCGGGGTCCTTCCCCCCAGGGCCAGCCCGATCGGCGCGCGCACCCGCGAGAGATCGGGCCACGGTCGGCCCAGCTGATGCTCGCGTCGCAAGATCCGACCGAGCACCGCATGGACCTTGCGACGGCTGCCGATCATGCCGAGATAGCGATGCGGCCGCCGCAGCAGGTGGGCCAGCGCTCGTTCGTCGCGCGCGTGATCGCGGGTGGTGATCACCACGTAGTCGCGCTCGTCGAGATCGGGCAGCGCGGCCCGAAGCTCGTCCACGTCGTACGACGCGGTGCGAACGCCCGCGTAGGCCGGATTCTCCAGCAGCTCCTCGCGATCGTCGAGCACCTGGACCGAAAAGCCCGCGGCCTGGGCCACGGGGGCGAGCGCCTGGGCCACGTGCCCGGCGCCCAGGATCACCAGCCTCACCTGCGGCTCCAGCGATTCCACGAACACCTCCATGCTGCCTCCGCAGCACATCGCAAGGTCGCGCACGAGCTGGGCATCGATGCGGCGAGGCTTGCCGTCGCGCAGCGTGGAGCGGCACGCGGCCAGCACCTCGGCCTCGATGGCCCCGCCGCCCACCGTGCCCACGATCTCGCCGTCCTCGTGGAGCAGCAGCCGCGCGCCCAGGATCTGCGGCGCCGAGCCCTTGCGACCGACCACCGTGGCCATCGCCGCCCGCCCGCGACCGCCCTCGAGCACCGTCACCACCTCGCGGGCCACGTCGAGCGCCCCGGCCCCTCCACGTAGCGGCTTGCCGCCGCCAGGGAGCGGCCCGTCGGGAGGAACGTCGTGCACCGGGCGCGGAGTCTAGCAACCTCGATCGACCCCATCAAAACGCCCGCACCGCCGCCCGATCGTAGTATCAGCACCCGCTCGTCGAAGCTCATCGCCATGCCCCGATCACGCGCACCCATGCCCCGCCTCACGCTCGCCTCCACGTCGTTGCTCGCGCTGCTGCTCGCGTGCGGTTCCCCGCAAAGCGGCAGCGACGCCGCCACGCCGACCAAGGCCACCCCGTCGTCGCCCACCCCCAAGACGCCCGAGCCCATTGCCCCCGAGCCCACCGCCCCCGAGCCCACCGCCCCCGAGCCCACCGCCCCCATGC
>NZ_JAOVZF010000092.1 GCF_026337845.1 Paraliomyxa miuraensis
GTTCTAGTCGCCCACTCGCTGACGCGTACCCCCAAGGATGAAACCTGGGGGTACGCTTGGGGCAGCCAGCGCAGAGGTCGGCCTTCGAATGGTGCGCTCGAGCCCGTGTTCTAGTCTGACCCGAAGCCCCGTGCGCACCCCAGATTGCTGCCCTCCGCCGTCCGGTGGAGTGAGCGCGGTTGCTAGATTGTCCAACTCCAGGGCTTCACTGCTGGCGCTTCCAAGGAGGAGACCATGCAGGTCCTGTACGACAAGTGCGCGGGGTTAGACGTCCACAAGGACACGGTGGTGGCGTGTGTTCGCACCGCCAAGGGACGTGGGGCATCGCGCGAGATCAAGACGTTCGGAACAACGACCAAGCAGCTGATCGAGCTGTTCGACTGGCTCGCAGCCAACGAGGTCAGCCACGTCGCGATGGAGGCGACGGGGGTGTTCTGGAAGCCGGTGTGGCGGGTGCTCGAGGGCGGCTTCGAGCTGACGCTGGCCAACGCCAAGCAGGTCCAGAACGTCCCGGGGCGCAAGAGCGACGTCAGCGACTCGCAGTGGCTGTCCGAGTTGCTCGCCCACGGCCTCATCGAGTCGAGCTTCGTGCCGCCCGAGCAGGTCCAAGACCTTCGGGACCTGACGCGAACGCGCAGGCAGCTGATCCGCGAGACGACGCAGCACAAGCTCCGCATCCAGAAGGTGCTCGAGCGCTGCAACATCAAGATGGGCAGCGTGGTCACCAACGTAGTCGGGAGCACGGGGCGGGCGATCCTGGACGCGTTGATCGCGGGTGAGCGTGACCCGATCAAGCTGGCAGATCTCGCGCAGGGCTCGATCAAGAAGCGCAAGTGGCTGGCCCTGGCCGAGGCCGTGCGAGGTCACGTCCGGTCCCACGACGTCTTCATGCTCGACGTGCACCTCAAGACGCTCGATGCCCTCGACGAGCAGATCGAGCGCATCGGCCAGCGGATCGTCGAGGTGATGCCCGAGCCTTTTCGCCAAGCCACGCGGAGACTGTCGACGATCCCGGGCGTCAGTGACCGCGTGGCGGAGACGATCTTGGCCGAGGTGGGCATCGACATGAAGGTGTTCCTGACCCACGAGCATCTGGTGTCGTGGGTCGGCCTTTGCCCTCGCATGGACCAGAGCGCGGGCAAGAAGCGCAGCAGACGCATCAGGAAGGGATCGCCCTGGCTCAAGCCCGTGCTCGTCCAGGCGGCTTGGGCTGCGATCGGCAAGAAGGACTCATACCTCCGGTCCTTCTTCTACAAGCTCAAGTCTCGTCACGGCCCCAAGAAGGCCATCGTCGCCGTGGCCCGCAAGCTCGTCATCGCCGCCTACTACATCCTCCGCGACGGGGTCGAGTACCACGACCTCGGCTCGGGTCACCTCGACAACCTCGACAAGACACGGATCTCACGCCGGCTCGTCCAGCGCCTCAAGGGCCTGGGTTACGAGGTCGAGCTCCGC
>NZ_JAOVZF010000014.1 GCF_026337845.1 Paraliomyxa miuraensis
CCCTCTTCGTAGAGCCTCCGCCCCCAGTCACTCTGGGGCTTCCAATTGCTCAGTTCCATCTCGATCGTCCTCCTCAACTCCGTGTCGATGAACGAAATGTATATATCCCAAATCAGATCGCCATGCTCGTGTTCCTTCGATGCCAAGGCACGCCACAACGCACGTCCCACGTCCGCGGCGATGGGTGAGTCGCGATGGGCCATGCCGGAGATGAAGGCCAG
>NZ_JAOVZF010000065.1 GCF_026337845.1 Paraliomyxa miuraensis
GCGCTCCTGCTCGATCGTGAGCCACTGGAAGCGCTCGCTGGGCCTGAACTCGCAGTCGATCGTGCAGCTCACGTCCCGCACGAAGACATCCACGTCCTGGCGTGCCGGGTACGTGAATAGCGTGTCGCCGCCCAGGCGAGACTCGACCACCGTCTCCAACTGCTGCTGCGTGCGGGTGAGCCAGTACTGCACCGCCCCGGCGTCGTCGACGGCCCGGCGCTGCTCGAGTTGCTCCACCGGGCGACCGGCCGTGGGATAGTCGGCGTGCTGGTCGTCTCGATCGTAGGCGTAGCGGATCCACGTGTGGTGATCGATCTGCCCTTCGCGCCAGCGCTCGACCTCGGCGAAGCCCAGCAGGCCCTGGCCCCACGCGTCGACCACGGCATCGTGGTAGGCGTAGCGATCGACCTCGAGGTCGGCCTGCGGGTTGGCCTGCGTCGCATGC
>NZ_JAOVZF010000100.1 GCF_026337845.1 Paraliomyxa miuraensis
TCGAGTTCGAGCGGCGATACTACGAGAACCTGGAGAGGACTGAAGTGGCGTAAATCGGGTGTCCACTTTTTCGGGGGAATTCCAACTCACTCGGCTACGCCCTTCGCACCGGGATGCGGCAGCTCTACATGCTCGACGGCCCCGAGATCGAGTTCAGCCTCGAACCGATGTGGCGCCACCGCTCCGACGACGGCGGGCCCGAGCGTCTCCGTGGTGCACTGACGTTCCTCGATCCGGCCGTGGGGGGCAGTGGTTTCCTCGAGCGGGCTGCCCACGAGCTGCAGCTCGTCGCTACCCATACGCTCGAGCACCTCGAGCACAAGGAATGTGACTCGGCGTGCTACCGGTGCCTCAAGTCATACGCCAACCAGCGCCACCATCAGCATCTCGACTGGCCGTCGATCGTTCCCGAGCTCGAGCAGCTCGCCACCGCCACCCCTACGGTGACTCACGAGGAGGACTACGACCCCCGGCCGTGGCTCGAGTCCTATGCGGCAGGGGTGGGCTCGCCGCTCGAGCTCCGGTTCCTGAGGATCTTCGAGATCAACGGCCTGCCGGTCGACAAGCAGGTCCCGATCGAGGTCGCGCCCGGTGGCAAGCCGATCACGGTGGCGGACTTCGTGGTGAAGGGTCAGCGGCGAGCGATCTACGTGGATGGGGCCGCGTTCCATCGCGGGGAGCGCTTACGACGCGACCGCAGGATCCGCCAGCAACTCCAGGAGGCCTCGCCCGGCTGGGAGGTCATCACGCTCACGGCGAGGGACCTGGCGCCCGGCTCGGAGGCACTCTCGGCATTGCTCGGGCCGAGCTACGAGCTACCACCAGAAGACCGCAAGCCGGAGAGCAAGCCAGCTCGCGGCGCTCCGCGGGCGGCCGAGCCCGCGCAGGGCAACGAGCCCCCGAGCGAACCGCCAGCAGCGCAAGCGGAGCTGCCGGACTACGAACTACTCGAGGAGCTCGGCGGCGGTGGTATGGCCGAGTGCTTCCGTGCGCGCGACCGAGCGACCGGCACGATCGTGTTCCTCAAGCGCGTGCAAGTGGACTCGCACGATCTCCCAGCCCTTCAACGTGAGTCCGACATCTACGCACGGCTCCAGTACCTGGACTGCGAGCACCTGCTGCAAGTCCGCGATCTGAAGCGCACCGAGGAGCACGTCGCGCTGGTGACCGACTTCGCCGAAGGGGGCGACCTACGGCACTACGTCGACTCGCAGCCGCACAAGAGACTCTCTCCCGCGGTGGCCGCTCCGATTGCCTTGCAGATCGCCCGTGGTCTCGCCGCGCTCCATCAGGCCGAGATCGTGCACCGAGACCTCAAGCCGGAGAACGTCTTGCTCGCCGGCTCGAGCTGGAAGCTCGCAGACTTCGGCATCGCGAAGAATCGGGCCCACGCCGCACCCGGGTACACCTTCCAGCAGGCGGGGACCTATGGCTATGCCGCGCCCGAGCAATTCGAGGGCACGGCCGCCGATCCGAGCGCGGACGTGTACTCGTTTGGGAAGGTCTTGGTGTTCATGCTCACCGGCAAGACGGACCTCGATGGGATACCCGTGGAGTACGCGGACCTGCGGCGGCTGGCGTTCAAGTGCGCGTCGCTGATACCGAGTTCGCGTCCGCGGATGGCAGACGTGCTGGAGTTGCTCGGGGCGATGACGGGACAGTAGCCGCGAGCATGAACTGCGGTGGACAGGTTCCCTCGCTGTGCACGGCCGCGCGCCAAGTCCGGGGACCGACTCCGACTGGGCGCCGAGCTCGACTGCTCGGCTGCCTTCATCGAGGCTCGCGCGGATGCGTGGGCAGCCACACGTGGGCAAGGACAGGGCGAAGGAGCACCCGGGTGGCACCGACCCACTGGATGCACTCCTCGGGATTCACGGCCACCCCGGCGTCGGCAATGACGACGGCATCCGTGGGAACCCACGCCAGCACGTACGCCGAATAGCTGGGGTCATCGCCCCCGTCCTCGAAGTAGCCGATCCACGTGGCGGGGGGCGGGGCGTTGTGGGTGTCGAAGAAACCCTCGCTCGCAGCCTCGGCAGCCCCGTCAGCGAGGTCGGCATCGGGAAAGTACACGAGCAAGCGGCCCGGGTATGCGCCTCGGCGGACTGGCTCCCGACCGTGAAGGGCCCAGCGGCGTGCCGCCACGACATCGTCTAAAGCCTCCCAGCGGTTCTCGGGCAGCGGGCGCGGGGCCAACCCTGGTGGC
>NZ_JAOVZF010000114.1 GCF_026337845.1 Paraliomyxa miuraensis
TGGTCTCGATCTCGGTGGTCGGGCCCTTGAGCACCGCCATGCTCGCGGTCACCGCCACGAGCATGTCGGTGCCCAGCTCGATCTTCTTGGCCGCCCTCAGCGTGGCCGCGTCCTGCTCGAGCAACAATGCCGCACCCGGGCACTCGGCCGAGATCCGCGGGGCTCGGAGCACGATGCCGTCGGGGCGAAGCTCCAGGCGGCTGCTACCGCAGCAGAGCACGATCGGCTCGACCGACCGCAGCTCGAAACCTCCCGCGGGCGCATCGGGCTCCGTGTCCATGGGAGCGCTGGCGGACTCGGCGGGGGGTGGGACGTCCCCGACGTGCACCGCGTAGCCACCGCGAAAACGGGCGGTCGCCTTGCCGCTCACGATGTGGCGGTGCTCGCCGGCCGTGATCGTTGTGTCGTCCTTGCCGACCCTCGCGATGCGCGAGCCCTCGACGGCGAGGGTTTGGTTGCGACGCACCTCGGTGCAGTGATGGGCGAGCACCTGCTCACGGAGGTTGCGCTGGGCATGCAGGAACACCTCCTCGGCCCCCGCCAAGTCCTCGAACGACAGTTCGTTGAAGCCCCCGCCAGCGATGGTCCGGGTGCGAAGCACGGTACGGGTCGCGTGCCCGGGCAGCTCGTAGGGCGGCCCCGCTACGCCGTCGTGGACGCAGGCGCAGCAGATCGGCCGGTCGGGGTCGCCGTCGATGAACGACACCAGCACCTCGGTGCCCACCCGCGGGATGAACACTGCGCCGAAGTCGTCACCCGCCCACGGTGTGGCCACGCGTAGCCAGCACGACGTGGGCTCGCCCTCGTGCTCCTGCTCGTCCCACAGCATGCGGACCCGGACGCGACCGAAGCGATCGGTGTGGATCGCCTCGCCGGGTGGCCCCGTGACCACGGCCGACTGCATGCCCACGGCCCGGGGTTTCGGGCTCGGAGGCGGCACGACTTGTGCTCGCAACGGCTGACACTCGAGGTCGTTGCCGTAGACGAACGGCGGCCCCTCGGCTTCGCCCGTGTCGTCGGCGAGCACTCGCAGGTCCTCGGCTCTCGCGATCGCCTCGCCCCCGAGCTCGCGTGGACCTTCTGAGCGAGCCTCGTGGCGAACCGCCGTCACCACCCACTGGTCGCCGAGCTCGTCGTCGGGCCCCTCGAGCAGCTCGAACACCGAGCCCGCACGCAGGCCGATCACATTGGAGCACGCGCGCAGCCGCGTCGCCGTCGCGTGGTCACGCCCCCGCTGGAGCTGCACCCGTCGCCCCATGCGGTCCGCGGCCAGTCCCTCCGCCGCCGCGGCTTCGTCGAACCGTCCCTCGTCCGCTTCCCACCACTCGCCGACGGCCGCGGGGTCGAGCGTGCTGGTCTCCGCGCGCACCGATTGCCCCGGCACCTGCCAGTCCCACGCCGTCGCCGTCCACTCTCGCCGCCGCAGCCGGCTCTGGCGACCCAGCGCGGCGATACCCTCGAACGGTAGCTCGTCGACGTCCTGGCCCACGAAGGGGATCCGCGGCGGCGACCGGTCGTCGTTCTCGAGCGGCTCCCGCCCCGCGTTGGGCAGCGCCTCGTTGGCGTCGAACAGCACCACCGTCTCGATCCCCGCGTCGTGGTCGAAGAGCACGGTGATCCCATCGTCCGCGAGGATCCGCAGCACGAAGTCGAGGTCGGTCTCGCGGTACTGGACGCAATAGTCCCGCGGCGGGTGGAGCCGCAGCAGCCGCTCCACGCAGACCAGGCCACCGTGCTCGGCCAGCACCGGACCCATCACGGCCAACGCGATCTCCACCACGCATTGGCCCTGGAACATCCGGCTGCGTCGCGAGAGCCCGAGCAGGGCGAACGCGGGCACCACGTGGAGTTCCACCATCGGCTCGACCTCGCTCCCTTCGACCCCGCGAACGAGCTCGGCCTCGAGCACGATGCCGTGCACGGTTCGCCCATGGGTCCCGCGAGCAAGCTCGAGCACCACGCGCCCGCCGAGCAGCCCCTCGAGCCCCGCCTTGGGCAGGGGGCCCAGGGCCGTCACCGCGAGCGCGTAGGGAGCATGCAGGCGCTCGTCGAGCACGAACGACCGCACCGCCCACTCGTGCTCGTCCGGGTCGCCCCGGAGCTGGAGGTACAGCCGGACGCGCGGCGACGGCAGCTCGTCGAGGCCATCCGGGAGCGCGTCGTGGGCCTGAACGTCATGCGGCATGGGGGGTGTGCTCCTCGGGTTGGATCTCGGTGGTGGCCACGGCGATCTCCAGCGCCCGGATCGCCCGCATGCGATTGAGCGGGTAGCGCTCGGGCGAGGCAATCACCGCCGTGTAGTCGAAGCTCCAGCCGTCCACGTCGCGGTGGGCGAAGCGGAGCTCGAAGGTCTGCTGGCTGTCACGGGCGGTCGCAAGGTAGATCCCCACGAGCCCCGACGTGCCCATGGCCGAGCCCGGGGGGATCCGCTTGGGCTGACGAGCGAGCGCGATCCCGTTGATCCACAGCTCGTGGTGCAGTCGGTGCTGTCGCGTGTGCACCGGCTCGGGGCGGTCGTACTGCCAGCGGGTGGCGTCGATCCGCAGACCCACCGAGCCCTGCGCCGCGTCGGTGGGCTCGGCCACCCATCGCGTCATGCCCAGCCATGGGGGCGGCTGCGGTCGGGCGGTCCAGGACTCTGGCAAGCAGAACGCCATGTGCGGTCCGCCGCGGCGCACCCGGGGCTCCACCTCGCGGCAGAACGTCGGCCGGTCCAGGGCCATCAACACCCCGCACGGCCACAAGACGTCGTGCATCCGGTCCCAGGTCGAGGCAGGCCCGGCCACGTCGACCCGCAGCAAGCGCCCGTTGTCGACGAACCCGGTCGCGCGGCGCACCTCTACGCGGCGGTCGCTCGTCCGCAGACCACCCACCTCGAAGCGCGGGTGCCAGCGGGCCTCGAGCGGCTGAGCCATCGCGATCGACCAGCCCGCGAGCTCCCAGCCATGACGCACCCACTCCACCGGGTCGACGTCCCACCGCAAGCGAGTGGCCGACACGATGATCCGCGGGCCCTCGATGTCGGGGTCGGGCGCGAAGAGCCCGAGGATCTCCGGGCGCCGCGCCGGGGCCTGGGCACCAAGGCCCTGCACGCGGCCCCAGCCCTTGGGGATCGGCAGGGAGTAGGCCAGGGTCGGATCGCCGGTCGGCACGATCGCCTGGCGGCGGTGGGTCTGCGCCACCTGCTCGAGCACGTGCGGCGCGTCGCGAAAGGGTGGGGCTCGTAGCGTGGTCATCGTCGGTCGTCCTCTCGCCTTGCTTCGGCCCAGAGCCGAGTCGGCCGGGCCACGCCCTGGGCGCGTGCGCGTGGTCCGTCGAGCGCGAGCCCGAGGACTTCCTTGCGCTCACTCGGCTCGGGCTCGATGCGGCGCCACGAGAACGGAAGGCGGGCGGGTCGCGGCGAGGGCTTGGTCCCGGTCGAGCACCAGCCCACCACTGGTCGCGGCGTCGGCCCGATCACCACCGATGGGCAACCGACCGCGATCGGGTTGAACCCGTGCGGCCCCTCGTCCACGTAGTCGCCGACCCGCAGGGCCGGGAAGCCGTTGATCTCGACCTTGGTCTGCGTCGCCACGAACCCGCCGCCGGCATGCGGTTCGAGCTCGGCCCGGGGGCACACGTGGCCGTCGCAGCTACGCAACGCTGGGCGGCCACCGATGAAGACATTGGGGCTGCCCGGGCCCGGCGCGACCGGATCGCCGTGGAGCATGACGTCGCCCACCCGCGCCGCGAACCCGGCCGCGGGCGTGAGCACCAGCTTGCTCCACTGCTCCAGGCACCCGTGCTCGCTCCCGTCGAAGCACCACACCGCGTCGTCGACGTCGACCGCGAGCAGGTACTCGGGGTGCTCGGCCAGGTCGGCGAGTGGCTCGAACACCGCCGGCTTGCTTGCTCGCAGGGGATCCCGAGATGCGATCATCGGCCGGGGCCGGCCATCCGCACGCGAGCACCGTGCGGTGTCCCGCAGAGCCGGCTCGAGCAACGCCCGAAGGGACTGGGCTCGGTCGTCGTCGAGCCACTCCACCGTGTGGGTCGGTTGCCTGCCCTCGGGTCGAGGCTTCCTTCGACGGAAGCGCTCGGGAAGTCGCACCGCGTCCACGACCTCGGTCAAGGCATCCCAGGCGCCCAGGGTTGGGTTCACAGGTGGGGGGTGGAGGGTCATGGGTACTCGTTGGAGGTCGCTAGGCGCAGCCGCATCGAGGACGCAAGAACCCGACGCAGCCACGGCAATTGGCCACGAGCGAGGAGCGGCGCCCTTCGAGGAGGCGACTATCTACGGTGGATGTACCTACGGGGGCTGATGATGATCACTGGGGGCAAGCATGTCCCTCCCGCCGCACCGTTCGGGAGCAGTCGTGGGGCACGTCTACGGTAGAAGGACTCGAGGGAAGGTCCCGGGTCGATCTCTAGGGCACGTCGGCCCCCGCATGGTCCGCGGTGCCATCGATGGAGGGGCGGGGGTCACCGTCGATGTCCGTCGACGGATCGCCCGTGTTCCAGTTGGCCACGTCGGCGAAGGCTGACGTGCCAGAGGCAGTGAGGTGGTAGTCGCCGCCGTTGAAATTGACGAACCATCCGGCGCTGAACGGCCCCACGTTCGCCTCGGTTGCTGTGGCAACGATGGTCGCCGCGGCACACGACAGCTCGTCGGGCGACGTGCCGCCCTGGCTGACGATGATGGAATTGCGAACGTCAACCGCAAGTGGCGTGGTGCAGCTCAACGCCGGGGTCATGCCGAACGTGCTCGCGCTGATCGTGCTGTAGAGCACTGACGCGGACGCATCGACGACCTCGACACCGATCACGTCCGTTCCGCCGCCGACGAAGCAGTTTCGCAACGTCAGCTCCGCGGCGTTCTGCGCCACGAGGCCACCGCCCGAGTTCTGCACGATGCGGGTGCGGTCCACCCACGCCTGGCCCCCGTCGACCACGAGGCCCACATCGTCGGCGTTGCCCGACAGGCGCAGGCCGTCCAGCAGCACCGTGGCATCGCCCACCGTGATCTGCGGTGCACCGCCAGCGATCAGGGCCAAGGTGGGTGTGTCGCCTGCGTTCGCCAGCAACGCCAGCACCCGCCCGCCATCCACGGTGACTGCCTCGTCGTAGTTCGCCTGGTGCACGATGATGGTCCCTTCGGTCATCATGTCGAAGCTGCTCACCGCGGCGCCGATGGTCGTGTACGTCTGGCCGGGCCCGACGTGCACCACTGCATCGTTCGGCAGGCACGCACCCGTGAAGAAGTTGCACGCCGCATCTCCGCACTGGTCGTGCTCGACACACGGCACGCAGGTGTTGGTGGCGTCGTCGCACACCGGGGTCATCCCCATGCACGCCTCCGGGGCTGCCGCGGTGCACTCCACGCACGCTCCGTCGAGGCAGACGGGGTTGGCAGGGTCGAGGCCGGCGCACGCCGCATCCGCCTCCGCCCCGAATGCATCGCACGTGACACACTCGCCGCTGACCGGCTCGCACAACGGCGCCGCTGCGTCCGGGCAATCCTCGTTGGCCACGCAGGGCATTGGCCCCGTGGTGCTGCTCTCGCTGCTTCCGCTGCTACTCTCGCCGCTGCTGCCCTCGGTCCCAGAGCTTTCCTCGCCCGTGCTGGTGCTCGAGCCACTGAGGCACGCGGCGTCCTCAGCGAACGAGCGTCCCCCTCCGCATGGGCTGTAGCAGGCGTCGTCCTCCGGCCGCTCGTCTACGCATCCGTCCCTGCCAAGCGTGGGACCACAGGTGCCCCTCGTACAGAAGGTTCTCTCTCCCGGGTAACGCTCCGCGCAGGTCTGATCCCCGTCGAGCAGCGCGCAGTGGTCATCATTCGGTCCGACGTTCAAGCATCCCATCGAGATGCCCACGCCGAGCCCCGCGATCACGCTTGCGCTTCGAATCATCACGTTGATTGGTTGCATTCCGCACCCGTCCTTCCGTTGGCTCAGAATCGTCCGCGCAGCACGGCACCCGCGTGGGTTCCATCGAGCACGGGGCTCAACGTCAACCGCTCGCCCCCACCGTTGCCCTTGCGTCCACGGATCGCATGAGCGACCAACAAGCCGATTCCCGCTCCGGTGACGACACCGCCCATGATCGCGAGTACGGTTCCCGGAGGGCGGTAGTCACGTTCTCCGATCTCCTCTTCATCGGCCGGATGCACCTCCCGTGTCCCGACGGCTACGAGACCGATGCCCACTCCCAGCGAGACGCAACCCGGGACCAGGAGCCCCAATCCAGCATTGCGCATGATCAAGTAAGGTGCGGTGGGCCGTGCCCCGTCCTCGGCCGCTGGTCCGGTCACTTCGGCGATGCCCTCGGCCGCCTCGCTGGTGTCCTGCTCCTCGGCCGTCAGTTCGTCATCAGGCCCCGGATCCTCTGCCACGGCTGGCTCCGGTTGCTCGGGCAGGTGCTCCACCGCTTCCACCACCCGAGTCCGCACCGATGCGAGCAGCTTGGTCTCGTCGCACTGCAAGCAGGTCGTGGGTTGTCCGGCGTAGACCTCATTGCCGTCGGAGGTCACGGTGACGCGAAAGATCAGCTCGTCACGCTTCCTCTTGTCCTCGAACGGCCGCACCTCGATCTTGACCTCGGTCGTGGCGTCGTCCTCGATCGCCACCCCGTGTTCGTCCCGTAGGATCCCCTCGACCGCCTCGCGCACCTGCGGCTCCAGTGTCTTGGCCTGCTTGGGATCGAGCCTATCCCCCGTCACGTGGAGGCGCACCGGGACCGGTCCAGCCCAGGCAGTGCCCACGACGAGCTGCGCAGCCACGACCATCGCCGCCAGCGTCGTCCACGACCACCGCTTGCTCGGTGCCTTGCATCCCATGGCTAGGGTTTCCACACGTCCTGCTCGCATGTCGTCTTCCACTTCGAAGTCTCGGGGTCGCGGGAACTCATCGCCAGCCGCACGCACGCGTTGTTCTGGCCAGTCTCGGCAAGCGCTCGCACCCTCAGTCGCGTGCGCTCGGCCTCGTCGGGCCAGCATCGGCCATCCCGCGTCGCCGAGAGAACCTTCTTCCATGCCTTGCGACGATATCCGTCATGAGCGCGTTGACGCTGAGTCTCGCACGAGGTCGCCGACGCCGAGTCCGACGGCTTCACCTTCGGCGGCTGAGACTCGTCCGACGGCGCCACGGGCTCGGTAACCGTCGCGTCCCTGTCGGGACTTGCGGGCTCCGAAGTGGGCTTGGGCGGCTTCACCTCGCTGGCAGGGCCGCTTGGCCCTGGGATCTCCTCGGGCGGCTCGACCGGAGCCGTCAGCTCCTCATCGCTCGGAGGCACCTGGGAGGTCGTCTTCTGCGGGGCGGGCTCCTCGACGCCCTCGTGCCCCTCGACCGCAGGTGATGCCGATCCGTCGGGCTCCTCCACCGCGTTGGCCAGCCGCCATCCGATCACCCCGCCGATCACCAGCATCGACAACGCTAGCAGCGCCGCCATTGGCAACAGGCGCCGTAGCGCCGGCCTTGGCTCGGCTGCCACTTCCGCGAGCGTACGCGGCTCGAGTTCGTACTCGTTCGGCTTCGTGGCCGTGGGCACGGGCTCGAGTTCGTCCTCGCTCGGCTTCGTGGCCGTGGGCGGGGGTGCCAACCCGTCTTCGCTCGGCTTCGTGGCCGTGGGCAGGGGCACCAACTCGGCGACAGCGGGCGGGAAGATCCGGTCGAGTCGGTCGAGCAGTTCCGCTGCGCTTTGGGGGCGCGCCTTGGGGTCGCGGCGAAGGCAATCGTCGACCAGCTCGACCAATCCATCGGGAAACGGCAGGTTCCAGCGCTTGATCGACTTCACCTCGCGGTGCGACGTCTGCTGCCACTCGATGTACTCGTCCCGATCGAGGTGAACGAACGGGTTGCACCCAACGAGCATCTCGGTGAGCACGACCCCGAACGCGAACACGTCCATCGTCGCTGCCGGTACCGCGAGCATGGCTTGCTCGGGTGCCATGTAGCCCTCGGTGCCCGGTACCTCGTCGAGCACGGTCAACCGACTTCCGTGGGTCGAGGTGGGAGAGTCGAGCTCGCCCGCGAGCCCGAAGTCGAAGATCTTGGCGACCTTGGTCCCCGATTGGATCAAGATGTTCGACGTGGTGAGATCGCGATGCACGATGCCGGCGGCATGAATCGCTGCGAGCCCACGCGCAAGCTGCCGGGCCCACTCCGCGACTTGGTCCATCGGAACCCGACGAAGCATCGCGAGCTCCATGGCCAGCGTGGGACCCCGGACCGACTCCATGGTCATGAACAGTCGACCCTCGCAGTCGGCCAGCTCGCCCGCGTCGATCACCGACACCACGTTCGGGTGGGTGCGTACGCCGCGGGCATACTCGGCTTCATTGCGGAATCGACGCTCGCGCTCGGGCCGGCCCATGTACCTCGTGGCGATCAGCTTGAGCGCCACCTCCCGCCGTCGTCGTCGGTCGTAGGCAAGGTACACCTCGCCCATCCCGCCTCGCCCGAGCTCGGAGCGCACTTCGAAGCGACCAGAGCCGACCGTGCGCCCCTCGAGCGAGGATCCATCCGAGTCCGCGGCGCGCAACGGCTGGGAGTTCGCGCTCATCGCCGCACCTCTGCCTTGGGAAGGCTCACCTGGCATGCGATGGGAACCACCGCGCCGAAGGTGAACGTGGCCAACAGCAACAACCCAAACGGCCCGGCGAGGAGGTCACGCCACGGGACGACCCCTTGGACGGTGCCGCCGAAGGTCCTCGACACCCACCCCATGCGGGTGAACATGCCCATGGCCGGGGCCAGCTCCCTCGGTCCTGCGTCTCTTGCCGGGCCCGTCGCGGTGAACGAAGGCGGAGGACGGCGAACGGTTGGCTCGCGCTTCGGCTCGGCTTTCGCCTCCGGCTGCTCCTCGCCACGTCCTCGATCTCGCGCCCCCTCTCGCTGCGCCTCGTCCCCCATGGCCCCGTCGCCACGGACCTCGGCGGCATCCGCCGCCGCGCTCGGCTTCTCGTCGTTGGCGATCGGCGTGTCGCACGGCTTGAAACGCGCGGTGGTCTGGACCTCGAACGGATCGGAGCCCTCGTCCATGGCCCGATGCAGTCGCACCTCCGCATGGGCTCGGGGTTGCAATAGAGTGCGCGGGGAAGCGTCTCCGCTTCGCTCCTGCGGGGCGTCGGATTCCAACTTCCACTTTTGGGCGTCGTCTCGCGCGCGGTCCTTGCCCAACTTGCGCATGTGATCGACCCATAGCTCCGGGTCTCGGTGAGCGAACCGCGTCAGGCCCGAGTGCGGTTCGCCGAAGTACCTCTCGTAGAGCTCCTGGATCTCGATGGGTGAGGAGAACAGCTTGATCGGTAGCTTGTCGATCCGCTTGATCACTTCCACTGCCGAATGCGGGCGATCCGCCCACGATACCGCCAGCATGTCGCGCAAGAGATCTCGCAGTTCCTCGGGCACGTCCGGGCGCCGCAGCTCCGGCACGCTACCCTCGAAGATGTCTCGGAGAACGTCGTCCTCGGTCTCGCAGTGACTTCGGAAGCGCTCACCTTCGATGAGCTCGAAGATCAGTGCCCCCACCGCGTAGATGTCGCTCTCGACCCGCGGGTTACCCTGCGCCTGCTCCCGCGGCATGTAGACGAGGTTGCCCTTCATGCTCCGCGTGGTTCGACCTCCTGCGATGCGTGCGACTCCGAAGTCGAGCAGCTTGATCTCACCTGACGAGGACACCATCACGTTGTAGGGGGTCACGTCGCGGTGGACGATGCCCTTCTTCTTCCGGTCGACCTTGTAGTTGTGGGCGTAGTGGAGCGCGCACAGCAGTTGGATCGCGATCGAGAGCACCAAGGAGAGATCGAGCGGTTGGTCGCGCTTCTTCAACAACGTGTGGGCGAACTGCTTGAGGCTCACCCCGTCGACCCAGTCCATGATCATGTAGAGTTGGCCGTCGACCTCGCCCACGTCGAACACCGTCACGATGTTGCCGTGGTTGAACTTCATGCTGGTCCGCCCCTCGGAGAGGAGCATCTCGCGGAAGCGCGGGTCAGCCGAGAGCTCGGGACGAATCACCTTCACCGCGACGGGCTTGATCGAGTTGCCCACCCCGAACCGAGCGCCCGCATACACCTGGGCCATGCCCCCCTCACCGATGAGGTTGAGGATCTCGTGTCCTGGGATGACGATGTCGGTCATGGCTCGTGCTACGGGCTGAGGGGCTCGGTTAGTCTCGCGGACGACCTCGATAGGGTCGAGGCCGCGGGGAGCGAGAGCCCCCTGCAGCGGGTCGGCCGACCTATCATCAAGTCCCGTGCCAGAAGTGCGAGTTAGTGAAAACAGGAGGATAGAGTCGGCGGTCAGTGCGCGGGTGGTACCTTTCCGGCCTTTTGGTCCGAGAAGGTACCACCCCCTGCGACGGGCCACCGCTCAGCGAGCGACCGGATCCCTGCGTGGCACCAAAGGTCCACCTCGGTCGAGGGTCGCGACACCGGTACGCAGCGGTTCGGCTGGGCAGTGCCTCCGAGGGCTTCCCCTTCGCGTCTGCCCTGGTACCTTGTCGGACGTGTCAAAGCCGGTGTTGCAGGTGTTACAGAGTACGGTTCGGCAACCGCCTCCGCCGGCGATCCTCGTGCGTCGCCCCGGCCAGCTCCGGCTGCGGATCACGGGTGGGTCCGCTTCGCCTCGGGCCGAGACCTTTACCAAGGATCGGATCATCTGCGGCCGCAGCGTGGTCAACGACATCGTGCTCGACGATCCCTCGCTGAGCGGGACGCACTTCTCGCTCAAGCTGGTGCAGGACGGGGTGCGGGTCATGGATCGGAGCAGCACCAACGGCACCTGGTTCTGCGGCGGTAGGGTATCCGAGCTGATGCTGTCCGCCGGGATGTCCTTCACGGCGGGTGCCTATCGCTTCGAGATCCTCGGGACCGATTCGGTCGAGGTTCCCGTGCTCACGGCGAGCGAGTTCCACGGCATGCACGGCGAGAGCGCGGTGATGCGCGAGGTCTTCGCCCGGCTCTCACGGCTGGCCCTGACCGACCTCGACTTGTTCGTCGAGGGAGAGACGGGCACGGGCAAGGAGATGGTCGCTCGGGCGCTGCATGCCGCGTCCCCGCGGTCGCACCTTCCGTTCGCGGTACTCGACTGCGCGTGGCTGACCCGCAACCTCGCCGAGGAGGAGATCTTCGGGCACGTCAAGGGGGCCTATACCCAGGCCCACGACGCCGCGCCCGGGTGCTTCGAGGTGGCCAACGGAGGGACGCTGTTCATCGATGAGATTGGCGAGCTGCCGATCGATCTCCAGCCGCGACTGCTGCGGGTGCTCGACCGACGGGAGGTCCAGCGGCTTGGAGAGCGGAAGCCGCGGAAGGTCGACGTCCGAGTGGTGGCGGCGACGAACCGCGACCTGCGGCAGATGGTGGCCGACGGGCAGTTCCGGGAGGACCTCTACTTCCGCTTGATCGAGGAGAGCATCCGGCTACCGCCGCTGCGGGAGCGGGACGGGGACGCCAACCACCTCGCCGACGTCTTGTTGACCAAGCTCTCGCAGGAAGTTGGACGCGAGCATTCGCTGACCGGCGAGGCCCGCGAGGCAGTGAAGCGCTACGGGTGGCCCGGAAACGTGCGCGAGCTCTACAAGGTGCTGCGCCGGGCGTCCCGGCTGGTCCAATCGCCGGAGATCGGTCCTGGCGACCTGCGGCTCGGGTCCGTGCATGCATCGGAGCGGGAGATGGGGTGCTTCGAGCTGCCCTTCTCCGAGTTCGAGACGGAGTACTTCAAGCGGCTGATGGCGGACTCGGGTGGGAACCTCAGTGAGGCGGCACGGCGGTCTGGGTTCAGTCGCAAGGCGCTGCGCGAGCGCTTGAAGCGGCATGGGGTGTACGAAGGAGCGGCGGGGGATGAGTCATAGCCCTCGCCAGGGCTCCATCCAAGACATATGGCGTCGGCTCGCATCGGCTCCTCCGCCCAGCGTCAAGGCGCGCGGGGTGGTACGGATAGCCAGGTGTTGGCCATCGAGGTGGTTGGCTAAGAACCTATCCCAGTAGGCCGGTAGCTCGCCATGCGATCAGCCCGCAGACCAGGTGCAGCATCCCGATGTAGGACGACGAGCGTTTCTCCCATCGCACCAGGATCCGTCGAAAGCGGTTGAACCAGCTGTGGGAGCGCTCGACCACCCACCGCCGAGGTTTGCCACGACGACGGCGACGCGCTCGAGCTTCCTCTCCACGATGACGAACGTGCGGGACGAGGTTGTACTCGGCCAGGATCTTCAGGACGAACTCGAAGTCGTAGCCCTTGTCCAGGCACATGTGCTGGGGGTGCTTCTTCGTGGGCTTGGGTCGGCGGATCGGAATGCTATCGAGCGTCTGCTCCACGAGCTTGCAGTCGTTGCGGTTGGCTCCGGCGACCGTCACGCCCACCGGGACGCCCTTGGCTTCGACCAGCAGGCTGCGCTTGACCCCGCCCTTGCCTCGGTCGGTGGGGTTGGGGCCCACATTTTTCCCCCCCGAGCGGTGCCTTGGTCATCGCTCCGTCCATCGACAGCCAGCTCCAGTCGATGCCGACCATCTCGTCGTAGACCAATAACCCCTGCCTCCAGAACTTCTCGAACACACCTGCCGCGGTCCACTCCTGGAACCGGCGATGGGCGGACGAACTCGAGCAGATGCCGGTCGCGCTCAGAGCATTCCACTGACAGCCCGTCCTCAGCACGAAGAGGATGGCGTCCATCGCGTCACGATCGGGTACTCGCCTGCGGTGGCAGCCCAGCGGGTGATTGTCCTCTGGCACGGGCAGCAGCGGCTGGATCTTGCCCCACAAGGCGTCGGACATGCGCCAATGGTCGTTCGGCTGGAGAAGCCCCATGCCGCCTGCCTAGCCAACCGGATCGGTGCGGCAATCGGACCGTCGGCGTCAGCCGTCGCCCTACCGGGGGCCTACTGGGATCGGCTCTAAGGGACGTGGATCGAATCGACTTCGATGCGGAAGCCATCCTTGGTCTCGAACACTCGGACGCTCAGCACCAAGTCGCTTTCCCCCGATTCCGCAGTCCACAGATCCACCAGTACTTCCCAGTGGGTTCCCATCCACTGAGCAATGGACGTGCCCCATGTATTCTCGGGAAGCTCGACGAGCGTTTCACCGTAGTCCGCAATGTAGTCTCTGATCTGGTCTGTGACGGCCGTCCTGATGGGGGCAACGGAGGCCGGCCGTTGACTCAGAGCATAGTCACCAGCAACGAACGACCTTACGATCTCGCTCAGGGTCGGTCGCCAAGCGCCTGCTATGGGGTGGGCCGCATCTTCGTCTTTGACGGCTGCTGGCAGGGGGTGCGTGGACTGGCTCATGGAAGCTCCTCAGACTCAGGGCCTATGAAGCTCGAGGTGGCAATCAATGCACACCTCAACGTGATTGGCATCACTGGTCGGTCCCCCATCAGCGTGTCGGTTGATGTGGTGACCGCGGGAGTTCGATGCGCCGATATGTGTACCGCACCCTCGACAGGTGTTGTCTTGTGCTTCGCGCTTCGCCGCCCGTTCCTTGGGAGTCCAGACCCGCTGCGGGTCGCGCTGTGACTTCGGTACTGAGCCAGGCCCACGCGGCGGTTTCGGCAGAGGACCTGCCGAGTCGATTCCCCGTGCGGCCTTCCGCACGTCCCCCGCCGCGTCCGCGACGTCGGCGACCGTATCGACGGCATCCCCGAGCCGCTTGCCTGCCTTGCCGCCGGGGATGAGGCTGAGCAGCCCCTCGGCCCCGGAGGACATGAGCACGTCGAGGGTGTCCTCGCCATTGTCGAGCCGCTGGACCGCATCGTACACCGACTTGAGCGTCGACACGATGGGGATGAAGTCGGTCCCGATGTCCGCCGCGGTGCGGGCCAAGTCGTCGATTGGGGCGTCCCAGATGTAGACCGGGCCCCGCTTGGTCACGCCGCCGGAGCACGCGGCGATCTCGGCACACATGTCCGGGGTCACCCGGATCGTGAACTCCGGCGTACCGCCGGGCTGTCCGGCGTCGCTGCCGTGACGCGTGTGGCCGGCC
>NZ_JAOVZF010000106.1 GCF_026337845.1 Paraliomyxa miuraensis
AGCGTGCTACATGATCCAGGTGTCTCGGGGTCCCTGGGCCATGATGGTGAACATGCCTGGGCCATGGTCGCGAACAACGACAAAGGGGTTGTTGGAGCTATGGTGCTGGTCATCCATCGTCTGCGTCTTTGCTACGTGCCTCGTCCATCGCGATCAGATCAGCATGGACGATCGAGAGGAGCAAATCGCTGCGCAGCGGCCTTCTGCGAACAGCTACCGGGATAGAGGCTCGACCGCGTGATTCGAGTCCGGATACGAACCCCGCCGAGAGGCCCCGAAGTACAGCCGTCGGGGGCTCCCTCTCCACACCGTCCCATCGAGCGATTCCGATTGCTCACTACGCAACCCGCCAACGTGCTCGGAGTCGTCCGCAGCCGTGAGGCGCTATGCAGAGCCCACGGGTCTGCGCAGCTTGCGTGGCCGAGTGCCCAGCGCCACGCCGACCTCGCGGGCAAGCCGTAGGCCGTCGAGCTCGCTCAACATTCGACCCGAGCGACAGATCTCGGGGGCGGTCCTCTGGGAGAGCAGGATCCAGGAGTACGTGCCGATCGCGGACGCAAGGACACCGTCGACCAGGCTGCGACCGACGGGCGAGCCCACGACGACGGCGAATCAACGGGTGCGGTACGACGAGCAGGGCGTAACGCTGTCGCACGAACCGGGGTGCGGAGCAGTGGTGGTTCGTCTGCGGGCGTAGGGGCAGGCGCCCGCGGTGAGACAGGGGCCCTCGGTCGACCAGCGCACGTTCGATCGGCCAACTCCGCGGGATGGGACTCGGCCACGTCGGGCAGGTGCACGGTCGTGCTCTCGCCAGAGCCGGCCACCGGGGTGACGCTCTCGTGCTCGACCGCTCCGCCCCGCGGCTTCGGCCCGGCCGAGCCGTCTGCGACGGCGGGATCCTCGACGTCCACGGGCTCGCCCGCCAGGCGTACCTCCTCGATCGCGCTGACCTCTTCCCGGTCCTCCACTTCAGGAGCGGCGTCGGTGGCCTCGCGCTTCTGCCCTCCGCGGACCATCCTCGTGAGCTCCTCGATCGCTCGTTGCACGTCGACGACCGCCTCGGGCTCGGCGGGGCCGGTCGTAGCGTCGGCTTGGCCCGCGGGTTCGGGCGCCGTGTTGGCGGCCTTGAGCGTCGCTCGCCCAAAGATCATCGCCGTGAGTCGCTCCGCCTCTCGCGCCACGTCGATGACCGTCTCGGGCTCGTCGAGCTCCGTCGTCGTCGTATCCGCCTCGGGCTCGTCGAGCTCCGTCGTCGCCGTGACCACCTCGGGCTCCCGGGCGGGCACGTTCTCGTCGACGGGGGGCTCGTCGGCGGTCTCCTCGTTCTCCGGCGCGGGCTCGGCCCATTCGTCGACCTTGGTCCAGTCGAACCTTGGGATCGCCGCCTCGATCCGGGACATCAAGGTTTGGACGATGGCTCGCTCACCGACCCTCTCATGCCGGGATACCGTGAACTCCGTGCCGTTGGGGC
Source organism: Paraliomyxa miuraensis (assembly GCF_026337845.1). Lineage (GTDB taxonomy): Bacteria > Myxococcota_A > Polyangia > Nannocystales > Nannocystaceae > Paraliomyxa > Paraliomyxa miuraensis. The sequence goes on from NZ_JAOVZF010000106.1 coordinate 1,472, forward strand.
CGCGCACCGTCGCATCGACCATGTGGCCCCGCGGAGTGAGAACGAGCGCTCGCCGACGTCGTTCCGCGCTGGTGGACATGGGATGGCGCTGCCGGTACGCGAAGTTGAACCGGCTCACGTTGACCTCGCCGACCGATGCGGCCCAATCGCGCACCTCCATCAGCGCGCGCGCATCCTCCCAACGTAGAACCTGCTCTCGCCGTCTCTCCGCCCGCTTCCTCGCGTGGTACTCGGCCATGACCCTGGCCACCTTGGCACTGTGGTCGCGATCCTGGGGCTCCTCCCGAAGAGGGCCAGCCGAGGGGGCAGTGTCCTCCGGCTCCTCGTCGGGATCGAGCCTGCGACGGCCACGGACGTCCTCCACGAGGGCCATGGCGCTGTGAAAGGACGGCGGCATCCAGCGGCCGAAGTGCCCCGCGGTGAGAGGCTGGATCGGGGCGCGCAGCGTAGCGGACCCGTCGAGCTGCGTGGCGAGAATCCCCTCTTCGAGCACCGTGATGATTTGGTTCCCCGGAAGAATTCGTGAGCCGAGGGACGGTGATCCGCGCCCGAGCCGAGCAACTCGCAGCGGTGAGAGGGACGCGCGGGCTCGCGGTCGCTGACTCGAGCGCGACGGGCTGAGCCCTACGCAGGTCGAGGCCGAACATGGACCGGGGCCGTTGGGCGGCAGAGCAACGGACCACGGGCAAAGCGCATCTCGGAGGAGCGAGGATGGAGTTGCAACACAACCAACCGACTCCCAAAGCCCGAGATGCAGCTCAAGACTTTGCTCAACCACGTCCAGAAACACAAGGGCTTCGTCTACGACCGTGCCGAGCTCCGCGAGGGCGCAAGGGAGCGCTTGGTCGTCTGGATCCGCCCCGATACCCGGTGCCGGTTGCTGTGCTCCAAGTGCGAGCACCCCGCGCCGTACTACGACACCCAGAAGGACACTCGGTACTTCCAGTTCGTCCCGCTGTGGGGTCTGCTGGTGTTCTTCGCGTACACCATGCGCCGGGTCAAGTGCCCGCGGTGCGGGGTCAAGGTCGAGGCGATCCCGTGGGCCAAGGGCAAGAGCCCCACGACGACGACCTACGCGTGGTTCTTGGCGCACTGGTCCAAGAAGATGAGCTGGCAGGAGGTCGCCCGTACCTTCCACACGACCTGGGACACCGTCTTTCGAGCCGTGAGCCTGGCCGTGCAATGGGGGCTGGAACACCGCGATCTGACAGGAATTCGGGCGATTGGCGTCGACGAGGTGCTGTGGCACCGCGGCCACAAGTACCTGACGGTGGTCTACCAGATCGACGCGCACTGCCGTCGGCTGCTGTGGATGGGGCAGGACCGCACCAAGGTACGAGGTCGCCCTGACCCGTCTTGCAGGCGCGCCGGACCTCTGGTGCACCGCACGTCCGGTGTCCGACCACCGCACGCTCGA
>NZ_JAOVZF010000110.1 GCF_026337845.1 Paraliomyxa miuraensis
AGCTCGTCTTCCCGTTCCATGGACACGAAGGTCCCGGCCCGATCGCGCGCCTGCAAGACGGGTCAGGGCGACCTCGTACGCCGCGCCTGCAAGACGGGTCAGGGCGACCTCGTAGGCAGCGTGTGGCTGCGGCGGAGGGGCTCGCGGTCGTCAGTCGCCATGGTTGGCTGCTCCCTTCCGTCGCGAGGTGTGGCACACCGGCCCACTCGCCCGAGATGGATCTGTCCGTCGGTCGTCCTTCGGCCCTCCGCGAATGAGGGCTCGCTTCTCTTCGATCATGGGTGCTCCTCGCCCGGTTGTGGCGGGCAAAGTGCGGGTGCCCCGAAGCCACAACCTCCGGGGCTACGACCCGGGCCCCGACTTCGCCCGGGAAGGTGCACCGCCAGGGCAGAGCTCCCCAACCGGCACACCCAAGAATCGCTCGCTCTGCTCCCCGTGTGGAGGGAGGAGAGCAGCGTAGTGCAGATACATCAGCGCATCAAGATGCCTAAGGCCTCGGATCAGAACTAACTGATCAACTCCCGCTGATCGCCCCTCGGTCGCAGCTCGTAGTTCCAGTCGCCGTGGAAGTCGTCCCTGTGCAGCGCGAGGCTCTCCATTTCGGCCTTCGAGACCTTGCCCCCGGTGGGGTACTTGCGCTTGTCGAGCCTGGCTCGCACGCGCAGCCCCTTGGCCGTCCGGGTGTGGCCGATGAGCTGCACCACGGTCTCGAACGTTCGGAGCGGTCGCCCTCGCCAGTTCTGGGTGATGTAGCAGAAGAGCCGATGCTCGATCTTGTTCCACTTGCTCGTCCCGGGCGGGAAGTGCGAGACCTTGATCGTCAAGCCGAAGTCGTCGGCGAGCTTCTGCAGCTCCGCCTTCCAGACGCGCGAGCGGTAGCCATTGCTGCCGCCGGCATCGGCGGTGATGAACAGCTGGCTGGCCTCGGGGTACGCCTGGCTGCCCATCTTCGTCCACCAGCGCCGAATCGCGGCGACAGCGAAGGCCGGCGTGTCGTGGTCGCACCCGACGCTGACGTAGGCCTCGTTGCGGCCCATGTCGTAGACGCCGTATGGAATGGCCTTGCCGATCGCATCGGTCGGGAAGTCGTGAACGAGCACCTTCTCGGGTTCGCGCTTGCGTTGCCACTCCCGGCCTCCGTTCTTGAAATCGCCCACGAGCTCCTTCTTCTTGGTGTCCACGGAGATCACCGGTTGGCCGCGCCCGAGGAAGTCGTCGGCCGTCGTGTTGATGTGCTCGAACTGGGCGTTGCGGTCGGGATGAGACTCGCCCTCACGAGTCTTGCGAAGCCCCCGTTGGCTGTAGCCCATCCTCCGCAGCATCCGCCCGACCCAGGACACACTGGCCGTCCATCCCTGGGTGGCCAGCTCGACCGCGAGGTTCGCCGCGCTCTTGCACGTCCAGCGCAGCGGCGACATCGGGTCGCCACGGGTCAGAGGCTCGACCAGCGCCTCCAACGCCTCGGGCAATCCCGGCTGAACCTGCTCGAGCTTCGGACGTCCCGATCCTGCCCGACGCAGGCGCTCGCTGGGCTCGATCCCCGCTTCGAGCTCCTGCCGACCCTTGCGGATCGTTGCCCGTGCGATGCCCGTCGCCGCAGAGACCAGCGCGTCGCCGCCGTATCCCTGCGCCACCGACTCGGTGGCGGCCCACAGTCGCCTCGCCCTCTCGTCGAGGAACCCCGACAACGCCTCGTACTTCTCCCTGATCGTGGTCTCGGCCGCTGTGTCGCGTCGCATGCCGATCGGCCTTCGTCACCCAGACGAGGTGGCAACTTCGATCATCCGCGAGGCCTAAGCATCAACGCATCAGCCAGAATTCTGCGAAAAGCGCGCGAACGGCCTCGAGTATCGGCCAAAGGGCGCTCAGGACAGGTATTCGCGCAGCGCCGCGACCACGACATCCGAGAAGTCGCAGTCATCGTCGAGGGCGCGCTGCTTGGTCGCCTTGTGTAGCGAGGCCGGGAGCGTGACCGTGGTCCGCTTCTTGGCGGCGCTCGGCTCCGCGGGCTGGGCCGGGGCGGGAGAGCGGGGGGTCTTCTTCTTGGACATGAGCGAGGTGCGCGACGAGCGGCCGGGGTAGGGATCGCACGTCGGGGGGCGGATGTCGAGGGCGGGGACCTTGTTCACGCATCCCCACCGGGGGCGGGGGGCATATTGGCCCCATGGTCCCCGTCCTCCGCTGAGAGAGCACGGTCTTCCAGCGCTCCGACCTCCTCTTCCAAAATGGCAGCCCGGTTTCGCAGGTACGGACCGAACACCACCGCCGCCTGAGAGCCCTGGCGGCGATCCGATGTGAGGTCCGCGAGAGCCTGTAGCGCCTCGCACGCTGCCTCGAGTGCGTTGGAGTAGATCGTTGATGCTAGCCCTCGCGCGGCCATCTTCTCCGAGAAGGTGACTAGCCGGTCGCGTAGCTGGGCCCAGGGAGCCGCGGAGGGGGAGTACGCGAAAGGACCACCGAGCGTCCATGGCCTGCATGCCCGAATGATGTCCGCCACAACACGCGAGCACTCCGGGAAGAGCAAGTCGTCTGGAAATGAGTCGCCCAGAATACGCCGAAGCTGCGACATGAGGCGGACACGCGATGAGGAGAATCGGGCTACGTGGTCTTCCTCGTTTCGCTCGGCTGTCGATGCTGGCTCGGCTCTGGGTTTGTCCGGTACGGACGAGATACGGGCGAGCACCTCCCTCGCGGCCTCCTCCCGGCGCCTCGCTGCTTCGGTCCACTCCGTCTCAGCGAGCTCATCATCCACCGGAGCGAGTTCCGAGTCAGCATGGTACTCCTTGTCCAATTCATCGGCAAGCCCCCTCAGTTCTACGGTGGCCCACTCCGCGTATTCGACAAAGGCATAGCCGAAGATCTCCGGCAGCGGCTTCGCCCCGTCTGCCAAAACCTGCGCAATACCCCGGCTCTCTTCTGCAAGGGCACCGTTCACAAGCGGAATATCGTCGAGACGTCGTTCCCGTTTGTCTAACTCGTCCCGCATTGCCGACGACGCATTCGCGAGTTTCTCGGCCAAGCTCCCTAGTTGCCCCCAGTCGGGAGGCGCGTTATGGGTCCGCTGGTGGCACTTGGTGGCATCGAGAGCGGCATCGAGATCCCGCAGCATGTCCCTGAATAGGACGTCCGCGAACGCCGCAAGGTGCTCTGCATCCCGCCTCTTGAATCGCTCGACGATCGCGGTGAGCATCTTCGTCATGGCCTCCTGCTGCCGTTCCGCGAGGTGCCGCACGTCGATGGTTTGATACTGATCACTCTGATCATGGCCCGACGTCAATACGTCGCATTGTCCTACTGACAGGGTCAATCTGCACACCGCATGGAACTCCTCCGGTAGCGTTGGCTGGTATGCCTCCGCCAGGGCGACGATCCGCGCGACATCTTCGGGTTCCGCGCCGATCTCATCCAGTATCGCCTCGAGGTTGCGATATCCCGCATTGGTACGGGTGGGGTGTCCGGCAATTCGGTTGCGGAGAAACCTTATCTCGCCCAACTCTCTATACTTCTTCCGGTTCACCTTCTTGAGGCCAAGGCACTGTGCGAGGACCTGGGCCGCATCCTGCTGAATGATGAAAGCCTGGAAGACCCCGTAGGTCGCGAGGTATAGGGCTCCCTTGTCAGTCTCATCTGCGTCGAAGTACGCAGCAATGGCGAGCTCCGAGTCCTCGAGAGCGTCCAGGCACGCCACGATCTGGAACCAGCGGCCTCGTGGCGTCTCCAGCCTTTGTCTCACCCGTTGCTGGCAGAGCATCTCTCGGATGCCCTCCGCTAGACGGTGCACCACGGAGGTTTCGCGTTCGCCCATTGATCTAGAGTACCAGGGCCGCACGGGGTCGAAGCAACGCGGGTGCGGACCTTGGGGCGGGCACACGGGTGGGGATTGTAGCGGATGATCGCCGTGGGGAGTCGTGCCCCCGACGCGGCCCTCGGTGACCCGAACGGCCCACTGGCCTGATGTTCAACGCAACGCCGCGGAGCGCGCAGGCAGGCTCACGAGTGGCGTGCTCGTTTGCGAACACGATACCGTCGTACCAATCTAGTTTTCTGTTCAGTTACTAACAGCGTTTTGAGAGCGCACCTGTCGATCTTCGGTCGAATCTTCTTCGATTCCGTCGACGGGCTCTGAGAGACTCCGATGGGGCAACATCGATGGATGGGAGCTCGCCACAGCGCAATTTCGATTTCGATGCTGCGCTCGTCGTCGACTCGGACCGTGATCACGGTCAGGTTGTGCGTGCATGTCTCGAGGGGTGCACGCTCCGTGGGGCCGTCCACGTGACCAGCAACGTCAGTGGTGCGCTCTCACGACTCGAGGGATCCAAGATCGATCTCGTGTTCATCGACACTGCCCTGCCCTCCGATGGCGCTCGAGAGATCATCGAGGCGACCTTCCGCCTGCCGTCCTCTCCCCTGCTGATCGCCATGGGCCTCACCTCCGACTCGGCCTCGACAACCTTTGCGCTGGCCAAAACCGGGGTGCATGCGAATTCCGACGCGATCTGGGCACCCGTTCCGGCCGAACCTGGGCGCCTGTTCCGACGCACCTGGGCACGCATTCCGGAGCA
>NZ_JAOVZF010000101.1 GCF_026337845.1 Paraliomyxa miuraensis
CTGGTTCCGGGCCCAAGGCGAGGTGTCGGCAGGCACGGCCGAGGGCCTCAACAACAAGCTCAAAGTGATCACCAGAAGGGCCTACGGCCTGCGGACCTTCAAAGCGACCGAGATCGCCCTCTACCATGCCCTGGGGGCGCTACCCGAGCCCCCGGTCGCTCACAAATTCTTCTGACGAACCGATGATTTCACCGAGCACGTCGACGCCTTCCGTAACCCGGGGGTCGAGCGCTCGTGAACGCCGATGTAGGTCGCTGGTACTCGCGTGTCCGCAGGCCATGACGCACCCAGCCCGATCACAGATCCATCGCTCAGTCAGTCAACACCACGAACCGATCGGACGCAATCGGCTGCGCAGCGCTTGGAGACGGGGGACTTCGAAGAACGCCCGTGAAGGCGAGCGTACTGGTGTTCCACGCACGCGACGGAAAAGTTCTTGGAGACGAAGAGGCACGCACGACGTGCGAAGACGCCCCAAGGAACGTGCTTCTCAGAGAGTCGGTGTCGGGGTGACGCCCACGGCCGAGGCCCATCGGATGATGTAGAGCGCGAGCGAGCGCCCGCGCTCGCAATCGGGCGCAATTGTCAGGAGCAGGTCTCCTACCTCGGTGCATTCACCCGCGCCTCGGGCTTCGAAAGACAATAACCGCCGCGGTTCCGAATCAACTGGGCAACCACCTGTAATCAATTCCAAATAGATTTGGCTGCCCGAATTCAGCATATCAGCGGGTTCCTCGCGCTTTCGTAGCGTTCTTCTGCTTGCCTGCGGGGCGTTGCATCGCTCGCTGCCCTTGTTGTCAGCATCGGGCTCGGGAGCGACGCGTGGTTCCGGCGAGCGATGGAGGTCGGACTCGGGTCCGAGGGCAGAGCAGCACTCGGTGCTCGAGTCGATCCGCCGTCTGCTCGCAAGCTCGGCGGCGCGGTCATTCAGATCGACGAGGTCGCGTTCGAGCGGAGCGTCGAAGTCGTGGCGCCCGCTCGCCCCCGAAGCGCCTACGGGAACCGCCGATCCCGAACACGACCACACGAGCGAGCCCCACGCGTTCGCCGACGTCGGCTCGGTGTCGCGGATCCTCACGGTCGATCGTTCGGGGAAACCGGCCATCCGTCGGGGGAATCCTCGACGCCATCCCTATGGAATTCGGTCATCTTCTGCTCAGGGATCGCATGACGCTTTCGCACCAAGACCCGGTGACACCGTCGGCCGGGCCAGCACGAACGGGGCGTTCACCAGCTCGCGCACCGCAGGCCGCGTTCCCGTGGCATCGTGCACGATCGACGCGCAGGCACGGAACCCTGCGATCGCCCTGCTCATGGTCGGACAGTCGCGGATGAGGGCATGGCACTGCACCGCCCGCAGCGTCCGCACGACGCACGACGGCCGGCTGGGTGCCGAAGGCTCGAATCATCTCCTCGCGCACGGGCCCTAGTAGCTCGAGGCGCTCAAGGGTCTCGCGGAATTTCTCCCGGCCGAGTGGGTCCGGTTCCTGCCCGACGGTCATGGTGCGCCACACGACGCGGGCTGCGGCTTCGAGCTCCACCGCGGCTCGGTCGTGATCGCGGAGCGCTCCTCGATCCTCGAATGTCGATGGTGAGGCGAACCCGTCACCACGGTACCAGTAGAGAGCGAGGTCAGGGTGGTCGCGTTCGGCGGGATGCTCACGCCCGTTCGCGGCCACCCCGACCCGCTCGTTCATCCGTTCGATGGCGGATCAGCCTTGGACGACCGGCAAGCCGCCCGCCCCGTCGTCGTGCTCTCCCCGAGCCATCATCACGGTTGCCCGTAGCGTGGTGATGAGGGCCATCACGATGTCAGGGTAGTCCGCATCGGTGTCCCCGAGGAGATCGGCGAAGCGCTCCGTGAGAGCCTTGGCCGCCTCGCCCTGGCCGGGCTGCGCCCGCATGAGCGCGCTGGTCCGGCCGTGGTCGTAGCCCAGCTCAAGGCCGACCTCGACGCCACTGACGACCTCATGGGAAGTGCGCCATTCGAAGTCGAGGATGAGCTGCCAGGTCTGGTCGTCCACGCGCTCGTGGATCTGGTCGAGCAAGTGCAGCATTGGCTCGACCGAGTCGCGTCGGCGGTCCTCCTCGTCGAGTCGGGCCGCGACAGCGTCCCATAGAGGAGGAGAGCCGCGTTGCTCGCGGGCTTGCTCGAGCATGCGTAGCAGCGTGGTACGAGGTCGCCCTGACCCGTCTTGCAGGCGCGCGATCGGGCCGGGACCTTCGTGTCCATGGAACGGGAAGACGAGCTGAGG
>NZ_JAOVZF010000120.1 GCF_026337845.1 Paraliomyxa miuraensis
GTCGACCGAGGCGCCCAAGGCGAGCTCGGGCGCTGCTGCGGGCTCCCCCGGGCCCCTGACCATGCTCGTGGCCAAGCACCGCGACGCCGCCAAGCGGTACACCGTCCAGCAGATCATCGACGCGCTGGTGGAGGCCGAGCGGCTCGGCGTGGGCGAGAAGCTCGCGCGGTACTTCCGCGCGACGCTCGAGGACCAGGACGTGCAGCGTGCCTACGGTCGGGCGCGGGGGATCGTGGCGTTCGAGCGCGATGGTTGGCCTCCGTCGCCGCTGCGAGGGCCAACGTACGGCGCGCAGGACTTCGGCGGGCTCCTCGAAAGCCTGGATCACGAGCCGACGGTCGCGCAGCTTCTCGCCGAGCTGCGGGCCTTCCCCGAGCGCATGCAGCCGATCGCGGGCCCTCGCCACTCCAACTGGTTTCGGACGCTCATCCGAGAGACCACCAACCTGCTCGGCAACCACCACAACGAGTACGAGCGAAAGGTCGCGCAGGGGCAGGCCGCCACGCCCGACTTTGCTCGCATGGCGATGGAGGTTCTCGTGGCGAAGGCTGCGCGGAAGCTCCACGAACTGCGGCAGGTGCAGGACCCCGCACTCTACGATCCGAAGTCCGACCCCAAGGACGTCTACCCGCGGCTGTGCGAGATCGACTCCGAGACCGCGCGGAAGATCCTGGTGGACGTCTTCGAGATCGACTTCCACCCGGAGGACGAGGAAGACGAAGCGGCCGAGCTCTGCAAGGGCGAGATCACACTCGAGACCCTGGCCGAGGGAGCCGCGCAGCGAGCAGAGGAGGAGCGGAAGCAGAAGGAGCAAGAACGAGCCGAGCGCGAGGCCGACGCCCGCGAGCTGCTGAAGGTGCACCGGGAGGCGGCCTCGCGCGGCGAGGTCACCAAGGGGCGCTTCAACGCGGCCTACTGGCGACTGCATCCAGGGTTCGAGAAGCCCGCACGCAGCCGCCGAGGGCTCGCCGTGGCCAAGAAGGGCGAGCAGGTCTTGGCGGTCGTTCGCGGTCCGATGGACATGGCGTTTGGTGTGAGGCTGCCCGCCGGGACCGACGAGCAGGCCGCCATCGCGGCGCTGATGGGCCAGGTCGCGCAGGAGGCGGGCGAGGCCGCGGCGGGCGAGGTCGCGACGCCCGGCAAGACCACCAAGAAGGGCAAGCCCTCCACCAAGGCCAAGTCCACCGCGAAGGCCGAGCCCACCACCCAGGTGGACGTGGAGGGTCTCGCCAAGAAGCTCGGGGTCGGTGACACGGCGCTCAACGGCAACGAGATCCACCCGATCCTGATGGAGGCCGAGCGCCAGGGCGTGGGGCAGCAGATGGCCCAGCTCATCGCGAAGCGAGACCTGCGTTATCCCGACCAGGTCAAGATCGACCTCGGCCGTGCCCGCGGTGCGGTGGCGCTGGAAAACGGAGCATGGCCACCTCCCCCCCTACGCGGAGCCGTGTACGGCAAGCACGACTTCGAGGGGATCGTCCTCAGCCTCGGTGATCACCCGTTGGTCGTCGAGCTCCACCGCGAGGCCAGCACGTGGGCCGAGCGCATGGAGCCGATCACGGACGATCGCTCCCGACACTGGTTCCCGAAGCTGCTGGACCAGGCCCGGCTGGTCGTCCACGACCACCTCCATGTCCCCCTCGACCAGATCCGCAAGGGCAATACGCCCGCCACGCCGGAGCTCGTAGGCAAGCTCCGCGACAGCATCCTTCGCGACGCGCAGAAGCTGCTCGAGGATCTCCGCACCGCGCTCGACCCTTCGCTCTACGACCCGAAGTCCGACCCCGAAGTCGTCTACCCGCGGCTGTGCAAGATCGACTTCGAATCGGCGCGTGGCGTGATGCGGGACGTCTTCGGGGTGAGCTTCGAGGACCGGTACGAAGCCCTCAACCTCTGTCATGGCGATACGTCGCTCGACGAGGTTGGCCGCAAGGCCCAGGCGAGGAAGGAGGACATCGCGCGACGAGAGGAGGCCCGGCAGATGGAGCGCAAGGCGGACGCGCGTGATCTGCTGGCGGTGTACCGCACGGCGCAGAAGCTCGGCGAGGTCAGCCGCAAGCGCTTCAACCTCGCCTACTGGCGGCAGCACCCCGACTTGGGCCCATCGCAGCGTGAGAGCCGAGCCCTGCACATCAGGACGCGGCGCGGCGAGACCGAGGTCATCGTGCGAGGTCCTAGGGAACAAGGGTTCCACATTCCCGTGCAGCCGGACGCCGCCGAGCCCGAGGCGATCGCGGCCGCGATGCGGGAACTCGAGAAGGTGGCGGGGAAGCAGGCCGTAGCAGAGGACACGGCCGAGCCCGCCCCAGCTCGAGCGCCCGAGCCCAAGCCCGCGCAGTCCCGACCGTCCAAGCTCACCACGAATCGGACTCTCCGCGAGCCAATCCCCACGAAGAACGGCGAGCCGATCGGCTGCCCGGTGTGCATCGCCAACCACCCACATCCCGTCGTTCCCAAGAAGACGCAATGCGAGCGATGCGGCTCGCAGTGGCCGAAGGACGAGAACGATCGATTCCAGAAGCTGCGTGAGCTCCAGGCCAAGGGCTGGACGTGGGGCCCGATCGCCGAGGCCGGCATCCTCAGCGATCCGCCCCTGGGCCTGTTCCCACCCGGAACCCAACCCGAGGACACGACGGTCGCCGACGCGGCCGAGGAGGAACCCATGGCGGACGAGAAGGACACTCCGCGGGGCGAGGCGGCCCCGGGCAGCTTGTGGACGGTCGAGGAGGAGGGCTTCGCCCTGACGGCCCCACCCGGCGAGGGCAAGCGCGTGCAAGTGCCCACGGGGCATCAGCCGGCGCTGTTCGACGTGGGCAAGCCCGACCCCGCTGTGCTCGAGCGGATGCGTGCCGAGGAACTGGCCGAGCGCCGGGCGAAACGACCACCGCCGGATACGTCGGATCCGCTGCTCACCCAGGCCACGAGCGAGCGCTCGGCCGACGACGAGGGCCGGGCAGCGCCACCGGCACCACTGCCGACCGCTGGCGTACGCGCCACACCACCGACCGACGACGAGAACCAGGCACCGGCCACGCCGATGATGCGCATGGGTCCTTGGGTCGGTGAGATCCAAACCGTCGCCAACCGCATGGGCGACGAGGGGCGGCACGGTGACGACTTCGTGCTCATCTCCGCCGTGTGGAAGGCCGTGCAAGACCAGCCCGTGCTGGCGGGCCCATCCCTCGATGCATTCAAGGCACGCCTGGCCCGGGCCAACCGCGATGGATTGCTGCGCCTGCACGGGGCCGATCCCAAGCGGGCGATGGATCCCGAGCGCGCGCGCGAGTCGGAGATCCGCGATGGCAACGCCACCTTCCACGTGGTCGAGGCGACGCCGCCCGTGCGACCGCCGGCCCCCGCCGGTCGCCGACACCCCTTCGAGCCGTTGGCATCCACCCAGCGGATCCCCCGAGGCTTCATCGAGCGTCAGGTTCGCGCCATCCTCACCAACCGGATCGCCGACGACGGCCCCAACGGGGTCTCCGAGTTCTCCATCAAGCACGAGCCCCGCCACGTTCGTGTCATCAAGGAGATGGCCAAGCGCGGCGTCGTCAAGATCGTCACGGCACCACGTGGGTACGTGCGCATCATGGCCGGTCCGAAGTGGGGAGCCGCGTCGACGGACGAGTCGAAACCGAAGCCCCCGGCCAAACCGAAGCCCATGCCAAAGAAGGCCAGCGGGTCGAGCTCGAAGCGGAAGGCCACCCGAACCCCGAAGGCCGCCTCGCCGCGTGACGCCACCGACACGACGATCCGGGAGGGAGGCATCGTCGCCTTCCAGCACGAGGAGTCAGGCTCGACGACTCGGTTCGGCGTCGTCGTTCGCCTCCTACCCGGCCATCGCACTGCGGAGATCCATGCACCCCAGTGGTTTCCGCTCACCGGAATCCGCGCGGTCCAATCCGGCGGTGACCCGGAATTCCAGCCGAGCCTCAAGAGGTACTACCTCGACGAGCTCACCAACGTCCGACGACCGGTCCCCGGCGACATCGGTGCCGATGGTCTGCGACTGATCAAGCGCTCGATCAAGGACTGGGTCGACCTCCGACCCGTGGGCGGTGGTCCGTCGTGGGATGCGTTCGTGGCCCTTCGCAACCTCGGGCTCATGCACCGCACCAAGGACGTCGACCTCGGCGGCCAGGACGGCGACCACCCGGGCCCGCCCTTCATGGTGGAGCCCACCGAGCTCGGCAAGAAGGTGCTCGCGAGCCTCGATCCCGCAGCGGTCAACCTCGCGACGCGCCGCTACGTGCCCTCGCGCCACCCAAAGATGGGGCCGGTGTTCCCCGTCGGCGAGGACTTGGATGGGCCCGACGAGAACATCCGGTTCTACGTGCTCGAGGACTCCTTCGTGCCCACCGACGACAGCCGCGGGTATCCGGTCGGCAAGGTCGTGGCCTACGACGACTACGGGAACTGGCGTGTGCTCGACGGGTTCACCATGGGCCCGCTGCACGACGACCCCGAGTGGGAGGACGAGTACGCCTATCTCGACGAGCAGGCGGCCCGAAGGGGGTTGAAGGAGCAGCATCGCGAGCATGTGCAGCGCATCGACCGAGAGAGGCGCATCGCTGAGGAAGAGCGAATGTGGGGACCTGAGGGGCCGAGTTGGGGCTTTCCACCCCTGGGGAATGAGGACGCGGACGAGACCCTGCTCGACCGGAGGGGCAGGGCCGACCTGTCGAAGACGGCGACCGAGCGGCAAGGGAGCGCGACGACCAAGGACCAGAGCCATGCCGCGGCACGCGGGTTGACGACCAACGCTCCCGCGGCGAACGACCGGCCCACGCCGCCGAAGCCACTGGTCACCATCGCGCCGATCAAGCTCTCGCCCGACTTGGCCCGTCGCGTGAGGGCCGAGCAAGCCAAGCTCCACACGATGCCCAAGCACCAGGACCCGAGCTTCCGGCCGGTGGTGGTCGTGGCGTGGAAAGGGCGTCGTCGACCGGACGTGTTCTCGCGCTACCACACCGAGCCGCTCGGAGCCCTCGTCACCATCGACGGCAACTACGACTGCGCGCAGATCGTGGCCGAGCTCGGGCCCCATTCGGGTCCACCCAATGGTGGTGGGAGGGGGGAACCGAGCGACGACCCGCCCAGCACGTCGAGCCACGGCAGCACGAGCGAGTCGAGCCCTCCGCCGCTCGACTCGTTCGAGGAGGACCTCATGCGGTCGCTGCTCGACCAGGGCGACGACGGGATCGAGCCCGACAACATCGACGAGGCACGCGCCTTGGAGGGCATGGAGGACCGCGGACTGGTGGAGAGGACGGACGAGGACCGCTACCGCGCGACTCCGCTGGCACGGCTCGAGTACGTCGACGTGGCGACTGGGGTCCCGGCCGACCCCAGCGAGCCGGGCACGCTCTCGACCGGACGGATCGTCGCAGACATCGACGGGGAGACGATCGAGATCGATGAGGACGATCTCATCGGCCACGGCACCGATCCCGATCCACGCAAGCGCCGATATCGCTTCGACGTGGACAGCCCCGCCGACTACCCCGGGCAGGCCCAGGCCAAGAAGACCGCACACGAGGCCGAGCAGGCCGCGAGCATCAAGAAGGACAAGGGCAAGAAGGGCAAGGCCGCTCTGGCCGGGCTGCGGGCCACGTTCGACTCGCCCGCCAAGGCAGCCAAGCTCTTCTACGACCAGAACATCGACTTCCTCGAGAACGTGATCGACCCGTGGGACGGCCTGCGCGACTGGATGGATGCCATCGAGGTTCGCGTGGGCAAGGGACACCGCAAGCTCTCCAAGACACCCGCAGGCCAGCGGCTCCTCAAAGAGAAGCACGCCTCTCGGGCGATCCGCGGCGCGCTGGCCTATCTCATGGGCCAGGCCAAGGGGCGGCGGTGGGACGCCGTGCCGTGGGACCAGGTCGAGCGCCTGGGCGAGGTCCTCCAGAGATACTTCGAAGAGCCGAGCTCCTCGGAGCCATCGATGTCGGGGCTCTACTGGCGACCATTCGCGGGCAAGGTGCGCGCGGAGGATCTCGACGTGATGACGCCGGAGCAGCGCGCGTCGATCCGCGAGCAGGAGAGCGTCAAGGAGATCGGCGAGCAGCTCGACGAGCTGAAGGAAGCCTACGAGCGCGCCAAGGACTGCCTGCCCGACGACCTGCGGCGGGTGATCGAGCGGAGGATCGCGGAGTGGTCGCGGTGGGTCGAGCAACCCTCGAAGATCCCCGACTACGCCTGCGAGCCGGATCCCGAGACCGCGGGCTACCTGTGCAACTACCCCGCCGTGGCCGGCGAGCTCCGCCAGCTACGGAGGTCATGCGAGGACGCGTACGACCCCAACTGGGCAGCGAAGGAGAGCAAGGAAGGTGCGCCTGGGTTCCCGGACACGAGCCACGGCGAGGACGAGGAACTCCCGCCGCCCACGGCGTCGGCCAAGGCGTGCTGCTCGCGAGAGACACCCAAGGAGGAGGTCTGCAGCACACCCGTGTGCCAGATCGCGGCGGGGCTGAAGGAAGAACCGAAGGCACGCACGGCCACGGACGCTCAGACCGCCAAGGAGCCCACGTCCAAGGCGGCGCCCGAACCCACAAGGCCCTCGGGCAAGGCAGGCAAGCCCTCCAGCGAGACCAGCAAGCCAACCACGAAGACTTCGACGGCCAAGAAGACATCGCGCTCGGCCACACAGAAGGCCGCACCCAAGGCCACCGCCACCAAACCCACGCCCAAGGGCAAGCTCACCGCGGCCGAGCGCCGCAAGGCCCTCGCCGAGCGCAAGAAGGTGGCCGAGCAGCGCCGCAAGCAAACCGCCGCCGAGCGTCGAACCCAGCGCTTCCAGTGCTCCGCCGCAGTCGCCGTCAAGCAAGCCGAAGCGATCGACACCACCTCCTACCGCCGACGGGTCGAGGACGCAGCCGCCGCGATCAAGAAGGCCGAGGAGCACGTCAAGCACCACGAGCGCGACCTCAAGACCGCCATGCGCGAAGCCGACGCCGTCATGCGCAACCGCAAGGCCATCCCCATGGATCGCGAGGTCGCGCGCCGCAAGGTCCGCGAGGCTCGCTGCCAACTGAACGTGGCCCAGGGCACCCTGCGCCAGCGCAAGCGCGACCACCAGCGAGCCCGGACCGAGCTCGAGCGCGCGCTCGGTCGCGTCAAGCGGCGCGAGGCGGTGGCCGCCAAGCGGTTCGAAGAGACCAAGAAGGCCCAGGCCCAGGCCGCCACGCTTGCCAACGGTCGGAGGTGATCCGGTGCTGCTCCATGACGACGATATGTGGCTCGGCGTCGACGACTCCTGGACGTCGCGGGTAATTTCCCCGGCTCTGCTCGACGCCGCCCGGGGCGACCGTTCGCTGTGGGCCGACATGGGCCCCCGGATCTCCGGCTTCGACAGCAATGCCCTCGTCGGCGCCCGGGCCTGGGCCGCCGCCGAGCGGACGGCGATGTTCTTCCAGGGCACGGGCGCGCTCGGGCTCCCGGCTGAAAACCTCACGTCGGTGGTCGACGCCCTCGGCCCGCTGATCTTGCAGCCGCCCGACGACCTCGACGAGCTGTTCGACCGCCTCACCCGGACGGCAGTGGGCATCGTGGTCGACGCGCTCGCGGCGATCCCCGTGGTGGGGGCCATCGCTCGCGCGATCGGCCAGATGGGCTTGATGCTGTGGGATCTCTCCAATCGACCGCAGGAGCAGGTGCGGGAGTACCTACCTCCGCCGCAGGTCTACGAGCGAGATGAAGAGCAGTACGTGATGAACTCCCAACTCCTGCCCGCGCTGTCGACCAACGACTGGACCCGCCTCTTCCTGCCGAGGATCGGCAACGCCCAAAGGATCATCGAGATCGAAAACGGCTGGCTGCTGGACTCACTGGAGGGTGGCCAGGGGTTTGGCTTCATCCCTGGTACGCAGCAGGTGAGCAGCGCCACGCAAGCCTTCTGGCACAAGAAGTCGAGCCGCCCCGGCGGCTCGCTGGCGTCCCACCAGGACGTCGGGGACTTCTACCCGGGCCCGGCCCAGCTCATGACGGCGATCGACCAGCACGTTCAGCGCCCAGGGGCCGCCATGTGGTCCGTGGCGCCGTCCAAGGTCCGCAGCGCGTGGCGAGACCACGTCGACGCGGTCAAGAGCTTCGCCTACGAGGCGTACGTCGGCCGCGGCATCAAGGACACCGGCCTCGACAAGCTCAACGATGAACACCGACACCTCATCGTGCAGCAATTCCTGGCCCCGCTCCACGTCGTGGAGCTCGACGGCGAGCTCCGCCGTGGAATCCTGGCCGCCAACTCCTGGACGCCCAAGAACCCACCCGACGACATCGTGGAGGGGTTCGTCGAGCCGTGGTGCGACCGTCTCGCCCGGCGGCAGGACCGGTACCTCGAGACGATCGCGGTGGCCTACGCCGATCCCAACAGCGCCGCGTTCATCCACGACCCCAAGCTACGGGACAAGCTCCATCAGATGCGAGCGCTGCTGCTCGAGCATCCTGCGCGGCACCAGGTCGACCAGCGCGACGTGATCGACCCCGAGTACCGCACCGCGCTGTTCGACGCGACGGTGGCCGACCAGCTCAAGGCTCCCACGGGCCCCAGCACGCCCGCCGACTCGACCTCACTGGGGGAAACCGACGCCGAGCCCGAGCCCCCCGTTCCGCCTCAGGGCGGCGCGCCCTTCCACGTCGTGGCCGAGCTCGCGCCCGGCGGTGGTGGTGGCGGTGGCTTGGTGCTGGGGCTCGGCGTCTTGGGGCTGCTGTGGGCAGTGCGTGGGACCAAGCGTCACCGTCGGAGGAGGGCATGAGCGACTCACTCGACCCGAGGCAGTCAGCCAGGCGGAGGCGCTGTGAAGCACGTACCGGTGAAGCTGGGACAGCAGTACCAGGATCTCGACCCGCGACGGGGCGAGCGCGTGGGCACCGTGGTGCGGTTGCAGGCGCATCACGTGACGCTGGCGTGGAGCACCGCGCACAGGACGACGGTGGCACGGCGTCACCTGGAGGCCGGGGGCAGCCGGGGATACGTGCTGATCGCGGATGCCAAGTCGGCGCACCGATCCACCCCTTCGGAGTGCTCGCCAACGACGGCCGCGCAGCAACGGGCGCGGCCCGATCAGCATGGGGTGCCGCGGTGGCGATGCCTCGCGTGCAACGCCGTGGGGCGGCTGCGACCGCCGTGGCGGGTGCTCCTGTGGACACAAGGACCATGGGCCAAGCGGAGCACGGTGGTGTGCTCGGACGCGTGCCACCAGCGAGTGAGACGAGGCGGCGATGGCCGAGCGCGTGGAGGCCACCCCCCGTGAACGCGAACGATCCCAAGCGCCGGTCCGTCGAGTCCAGCGCAACATCCTCATCGTTTCCGATCCGCCCCAGGGATCCCCCGGGACCGCATCATCGAAGCTGACGACCATCGCTACGCGGCAAGAGCAGCTAGCCGTGAGCACCCAACCGGGGCGAAGCCCCCCAACCGTAGGAGCTGACAAACAATGACGACCGAGTCCCGTTCCGCACGGGGTGAGCGATGCTCGCCTCCTCATCTCTCCGGCAATCATTCCCATCGCGTCCATGGCGATGCCCAGACCCGCACCGGGGCCTACCAGGTCCCCGCCGATCGGCCGACGCGACCGGATCACCCTCGACACGAACGACCTCGATGCTCAAAGGGGCAGGTGACCCCATGACCGTTCGCAAGACCCAGCGTGGGCGTTGGATGATCGACGCGCACATCCGCCTGCCCAACGGGTCCTTCGTGCGCGTGCGCAAGGTCAGCCCCGTGCAGACCAAGCGAGGTGCGAAGAAATACGAGCAGGATGTCCGGGCAGAGGTGCTCGAGAGAGCATCTGGGAAGAAGGAGAGCGAGCATGTGGCGCCGACGCTCGCGGACTTCGCCAAAGACTTCCTCGATACCTACGCGACCAACAACAACCGGCCAAGCACAGTGCGAGAGAAGCGGCGTGCGCTGGGCCGCGGGTTGCTCGATCAGCTCGGGCATCTGCGGCTCGATCAGATCGGCACCCGCGAGGTCGAGGCGTTCAAGGCTCGGCGCAAGAACGACGGGGTCGGGCCCAAGTCGATCAACGAGGAGCTGGCGATCCTCTCGAAGATCCTCGACTACGCCGAGGAGACTGGCGACCTGACCACCCGCCCCCCGAAGATCCGGCGACTGAAGGTGCCCAAGCCGGACTTCGACTTCCTCGACTTCGACGAGGCCAAGCGCCTCGAGAAGGCGGCCGCTCACGCACCCGAGCCATGGCGGGCGATGATCCCGACCGCGATGTGGACCGGGCTACGGCTCGGCGAGCTGCGGGCGCTGCGGTGGGACGATGTGGACCTCAAGGCCGCGCGCCTTCACGTGCGGCACGCGGCCGACGACAAGAACGTGCTGCACCCGCCCAAGAGCGGCAAGCCGCGGATCATCGAGCTACCACGCAAGGCGGTCTGGATGTTGAAGGAGCACAAGCACCTGCGGGGGGACTACGTGTTCTGCCATGAGGATGGGACCATGCTCCGCAATCAGGACTGTGAGTCGAAGTCCACGGCGGAGCGGCACGACGGCCCGCTGGTCAAGGTCTGCCGCAAGGCCGGACTGCGGCGGATCGGCTGGCATGGTCTGCGCCACAGCTACGCGTCGCACTTGATGATGAAGGGCGCGAAGCTGCCGGAGGTGCAGGAGTTGCTCGGGCACGCGTCGCTGTCGATGACGATGCGGTACACCCACCTGTCGCCGATCGCCCGACGGGCGGCGGCCGAGCTGCTCGATGACGAGCGGCCTGGGCAGCAGGACGACGGGGAGGAGAAGCATCGCAATTGAGCACCAACTCCACGATCGTCCGGCGTACCGAGTGGCTCCGTGGGGTGACCGTGGCCATGTGCGAACATGACCACGGGCGGCGTGCTGCGCTTGGACCGGCACGAGATCGATCTCGCGCTCGATCCATCGCCATGTGGTTTCTCGACATTGCGAGCGCGGGTGCCCTGGGCCACCCCGCCGGGATCGTCTAGGATCATGGTAGCGATGCACAGCTCGTCGTCCTCGCTCCGCCTCATCGGGCGCATGAAGGTCGAGCAGTTCGCAGCCCTTGCCGGCCTTGGCATCGAGGAGTTGGTGGAGGTCGTGCTCGGCTCGACCCCGGCCCGAGCACCCAAGCCCATCAGGGGCTCGAGCCCTCGGCCCGCGGGCGCCCTCGCGGCGGCTCCGCCCTCCCCTGCCGATCCCCAACTCGCCGCGCTGTTCGGGCGCGTCACCTACAACGAGCTCCACCGCGCGCTCGACCGCTGGATGATCGACCGCGTGCTCGAGGAGCACCGTGGCAACGTATCCCGCGCCGCCGCACGCCTCGGCATCACCCGTCGAACCGTGCGCAGGCACCGAGCCCTAGCCGACCGCCTCGACCAATCGCAAACAGTGACGCCATCCACCATCGCATCCGCGATCCCCACGCCGCCAGCCGTGGTCGCCATCCTCGCCCACGGCGGCGACCGTCGGCGGATCCGCGACGCCGTGGACCGCTGGCTGCTCGGCGCCACCCTGGCCTGCGCGCAGGGCAACATCAACCGGGCCGCCCGCAGCCTCGGTATGACGCGCAAGAGTCTCCGCGTTCGCTGGAACCACGTGCGCGGCTGACCCGACCGAGCGGCCCATACCCGGCGCGTTTGCTTCCGTGCTCGAATGGGCCGCGGTCCCATCGGAATTGGACCCCATCCCTCGCACCCCAAACCCTCGTTGGATACTCTCCCTGGCGCTTGCTCGCGAGGCCACATGAGTTCCCTGTCGTACACCACTCTCGACCTCGAACCCCGCATCGCTGCGGCCCGTACACCGACCTGCTTGTGGTTTCACTTCGAGTTCCAGAAGGCCCGCAATGAGGCTCGAGAGGCCGGTGACCACGTCCAGGCGCGAGCCTGGCACTCGCTGATGTGCATCGCCTGGTATCACCTTCGGTCGGATGACCTGCGAGAGCCTCTCGTGTCCCCGGGCCAAATGGGAACCATGCGCTTTCCAGCGCCGAGCGATCTCACCACGGAGGAACTCGACGCGCTCTTCGAGGCTTATCCGTCGGTCCTCGACCCGGACCTGCGCGCTAGAATGGCAGACGTCCTGTGGCTCGTCCGCAATGATCACGAGGCTGGGAGAGTCGCCATCGATGCGTATCTAGACTCGGCAAAGCGGCTCCACGCTCCCGAGCACTGGGTACCCTGTCACGAACGTCTGGAGCGAGCACTTCACCTCGCGCGGTCGCTCGACAAGCGTGGCCCCACGTATCAGAAGGCCGTGGCCGCCATCATCGAGATCCAGGATCGTTCGACATGGCCGGACTACCCGCACCTCCCCGTGAAGCTCTCGGAGCTGATGCTGACGCACCGAGATGCGGACGCAGCGATCGAGGCGAGTCGCATGGTCACTCTCGCGGGGCAGGCCGAGGCCGCCGGAGAGCTTCGTGTAGCGCGGCATGCCCGATCCATGGAAGCGAAGTGGCGCGAGAAGGGGGGCGATCGCGACGCCGCAAACCTCGCGAGGTTGGCCATTGTCGAATTTCATGAACGCGAAGCCGATCTCTCGCAAGGCAACCCGTTCCAAGCCGCCCATCATCTCGAGGCCGCAATCAAGGCGTGCCGTCAACTGCCCGGCCAACAAGCACGGGCGCAGGCTCTCATCCGCAAGCTCGGCCAAGTCCAGCAACAGCTCGTTGGTCACATGAAGCACGTCGAGGTGCGGCAGGACGTATCCGAGGTCGTGGAGCGAGCACGGGGCGCAGTCTCGGGGAAGCCCTTTCTCGACGCCATCGTCGTGCTCGCGCAGATGGTAGCCCCAATGTCCAGGAAGGATCTTCGTAGATTCGTGGATGAGAGCAGGCAGCGACATCCGATGCTCTATCTCATTCAGAGCACCGTGCACGACAAACGTGGTCATGCCGTGGCAAAGGTGCCCTCCCTGCCGTGGGATGAGGAGGGGGGAGATGCGACTCTGATGCGCATGCACCAGCACGCCACGCAGAGGCAAAACGCGATGGCGACGGCGATCATCGAACCCGCCCGTTCCCAGATCCTCGCAGACCACCCGTCCACGATGCGGGACTTCATGCCAATCGCAGGAAGCAGCCGATTCGTTCCGAGCGGTCGCGAGGCTCTGTATGCGCGCGGCCTTTGTGCAGGGCTCGAGGGCGACTTCACCGAGGCCGCCCACATCCTGATTCCACAGGTCGAGAACTCCATTCGTGAGGTCTTCGCTGAAGCTGGCGTCCTTACGACGAAGCACCTTCAAGATGGAACTCAACGCCAGGCCGACTTGAACGATCTACTCGGCGCCCCCCGAGCAGACGAGATTCTCGGCGAGGATCTCTCGTTCACTCTGCGTGGCCTACTCATTCGAGCAAGCGGTTCGAATCTCCGTAACCGCCTGGCACATGGACTCATCGACGATCACGAGTTCCTTGAAGACCGCTACGTGTATCTCTGGGGATTGGTGCTTCGGCTCGTCGTGATGACAGCCTTGCCCCCTCAGGTGCTGCAGGAAGACCAGCCCGAAGAATCGAACCAGCCCAACGACCCCGAGCCGTGACGTCATGGTCTCCCAGAATGAGGCTTCGCTCGTCGCCTTCGACGACCGACGACCAGGCCGCCGCGACCTCGACAAAGCCGACTGTGAGCGCCATTCCCACCGCCGGCCTCCTCGACCGGAGCGATCGGCCTTCGGACTCCGGGGTGATCTCTGTCGAGGCCCGTTTCCAGGCCGCCGGCTTCGCTGTTGGCCCACGCAGGGCGAGGGCGACATCAAGGCGGCGATCGCCGTCACGGCCTCCTCAAGCCCCGACGCCACCGCCCCGAGCATCACACCGACCCGGAGGGCAGCCTCCGCGAGCTCGACACAGCGTGCTGACACCACCGGGGAGCGCGCCCTGCCCTACCCTCGGCACGACTTCGCGACCACGCAAACCAATGCCCCAACCCTGCAGTTCCACCCCGAAATCCCACCGCCCCACCCGCACCACGGAGCGCCAGGAACCGAGCCATTTCGGGGGTTTGGGCGGCCAACCCGACGCCGCGCCAACACGTTCGCCCTCCCCCGGACAGGTTCGATTCCTGTGCGCCTCCGTAGCACAAGGCGCGTCCAAGTCGTCCGGAACCGGCGCCCAGCTTCGGTCGGAACGAGCGCCGAGCTCCAACCGACGTACGGGCGCAGCTCCACGAACGTGGAGTCGCTGTGGTCGTCGCCGTCGACCTAGCGAAGCTGCTCGACCAGCCTCGCGTGCGTGTCAATGTCAACGTTGCGTGGGGGGTGTACCGTCGCATCGTGGGGAGAGCAGCGCACCTCGCACAGCGGCTCGAGGGCAGGATGCGGACCAACCAGGCCACGCCCTGGTCTCGGCTCTCGGGACCTTCAGGACCGAGCCTTGCGGGCTTTCCCGGGGCCGAGCACGTATCCCATGAGCTCCGCGAACGCCCAGGTGGCAGTGATCCCGATGGATAGGATCACGAGCTGGAGGGCGCTCAGGCTCGTGAGCCCGAGCAACGCACGCAGTCCGGGCACGAATGACGTCGCGATCTGTAGCGCAACGCCAAGACCGATGCAGATGTGCAGCACGACGTTCGTCGTCGGATGACTGGACCAACGACGTGCTGCGTAGGCGCTGACGAGCTTCGCGACGGACTCGTACAAGAAGACGGTGGTCTGCACCGCGAGCAGCGTCGCGCCGAGGAGGGGCCAGACGACCAGCAACCCGACACCCAAGAGGCCCTTCATCAAACCCGTGCTCAGGATGAACCAGCCCGATCCAGGATCGAGCAGGGAGCCGTCCGTGGCGCGAGGGGGCCGGCGCATCACGTCCGGCGTTCGATCGAGCGCGAGCGCGAGCGCAGGAGGCCCGTCTCCCAGGAGGTTGATCCACAACAGCTGCAGCGCAGTCAACGGAAGGAACGTCGCGCCGGAAGCGTCGCGAACGCCCTGTGCGTAGTATGCAATTGCACCGACGACGACCACGATCACCAGAGCGACGTTGGTCGAGAACGTGAACCGAATGAAGCTTTGGATGTTGCGATAGATGTTCCGGCCTTCCTCGATCGCTCCGACGATCGAGCCCAGGTCGTCGTCCATGAGCACGATGTCCGACACTTCCCGCGCGACGTCGCTCCCGCGACGTCCCATCGCGATGCCCACATCCGCACGCTTGAGCGCGGGCGCATCGTTGACTCCGTCGCCCGTCATTGCAACGACATCCCCCCCACGCCGCAAGGCCTCGATGAGCCTGAGCTTCTGCTCGGGGCTCACCCGGGCGAAGACGGTGCTCTCTGCAACCGTCGCCAGCAGCTCTTGCTCGGATTGCGTCTCGAGCTTCGCGCCGGTCACGACCTCGCCGGCATCGAGCCCCACGGCCTGTGCAACGGTTGCGGCCGTACCGGAATGATCGCCGGTGATCATCAGCACGCGTACGCCGGCGTCGCGCGCACCTTCGATCGCCTCGCGAGCGCCTGGCCGCGGCGGATCCCACAGCGACACGATGCCGAGAAACCGAAGGCCGTCCTCGCACTCACCCTCGCCATCCGCCAGCGCGACGACTCGAAACCCCCGTGCGGCAGCCGATTCCGCGCGCGTCAGCCACAGCTCTCGCTCGCGGCTTGGCAGGTCGCAGCGCTCGATCACGATCTCCGGCGACCCCTTCACGAAGCTCCGAACGCCTTCGTCACTCTCGACGGTGACGCGCATGAACCCCCACGCGCTGTCGAAGGAGCGGCTCGTCGAGCGCACGTTGGCTCGCAGCGTCGCGTCGAGATCCATGCCCTGCCGCTCCGCGTGGTCGAGCAAGGCCGTGTCGAGCGGATCGCCAGCGCGGGCGGCGATGTCGGCATCCCCGGCGAGGACCATCGCGCGCAGTGCTTGCTCGGGAGCGTCGCTCTCGATGCTCTGGACGACCATGCGATTCTCCGTGAGGGTGCCGGTCTTGTCCGTGGCAATCACGGTCACCGATCCCAGGGCTTCCACGGCGCTCAGGCGTCGGACCACGACCTTGTTCTTGGCCATGCGCCGTACCCCGAGGGCAAGAGCCAGCGTCACCATCGCCGGCATCCCCTCGGGCACCGCCGCCACTGCGAGCGCAACGGCAAACAGGATCGCGTGATCGAGTCGTTCCCACCCGTTGATCGCGATGCCGAGCACGGTCAGCAAGACGGCCAGCCCGCCGACCCAGAGCGCGACACGCTGCCCGAGCACGCCGAGGCGCCGCTCCAAGGGGGTCGGCTCGGTGTCGATCCCGCCGATCCGAACCGCGAGCTTGCCCATCGAGCTCGAGAGACCGGTCTGCGTGATGTGAATGCACGCGCTGCCACGGACGGCGAGCGTGCCGCTCAGCACGTATTCGTCGCCCGCCTTCTCGATCGGTAGCGACTCTCCGGTCACGATGGATTCATCGACCAGCAAGCCGAACGAGTCGAGGACGACGCCGTCGGCAGGCAGGCGCTCCCCCGCTTCCACTCGCACGATGTCACCGGGCACCAGCTCTCGGCTCGGACGCCGTACGAACGCGCCGTCCCTCGACACCCACGCCTCGGGTGCGGCCAGGAGCTCCAGCTTGGCCAAGGCGGCCTCGGAGCGGTGCTCCTGGAGTGCACCGAGACCTGCGTTCAAGAGCAACACCACTCCGATCGCGATGCCCTCGAGCGGAACCGACTGCGCCCCGTGCCACAGCCACGTCCCGAGGTCGAACAGCAGCGCAAGGAGCAACAGATACACGAGCGCGCTGCGAAACTGTCGGACGAAGCGGCGGAGAAACGACGGCGGCCTGACGATGGGCAGCGCGTTGGGTCCGACGTCGCGGAGCAAGCGCTCTGCCACCTCGCTCGACAAGCCTTTCATCTCGAACGCTCCTCTACGCTCTGGGTGCCATGAGCTTGGCCCGTGCCAGCTCAGCAAGCCTGAAGGGCCGCCGGCGCGTCGCAAGGGTTGGCCGCGTGTGAAAGCGCTTCGTGGCGCACGTGTTGGTCGGTCTGGCGACTCCAGCCCCGAGGTCGGTCAAGAGCAGAGCGGCGTTCTCACCGGCCGTCGGACCGTGGGCTGGAGTTGACGACGGCACGGGGAAGGTCAGCATGCGAGATGGGCACGGGGCGAGACAGCTGACATGGGGAGTCACGACAGTGCAGCGCTTCCGCCCGAGACGGCCGACCGATTCACCAAACCGCTCGGGCGGTTCCTCAAGATCGAGGCTGCGGCAGGCATCGCGCTGCTCGTGGCGACCTGCTCAGCCTTGCTCCTGTCGAGCTCGCCATGGTCCACTGCGTTCTCGAGCTTCTGGGAGATCTCGCTTGGCTTCCGGTTTGGCTCGTTCGATTTCAGCCGTTCGTTGCAGCATTGGATCAACGACGGGCTGATGACGCTGTTCTTCTTCGTGGTCGCCCTGGAGCTCAAGCGCGAGCTCGTGCTCGGAGAGCTCCGAGACAGGCGCAGGACGGCTCTGTCGTGCGCCGGGGCGCTGGGCGGGATGCTCGTCCCCGTGGGCGTCTATCTCGCGATCACGGTCAACGAGCCCGGTATGCACGGCTGGGGTGTGGTGATGGCGACGGACACCGCTTTCGTCATTGGGAGCCTCGCAGTGCTCGGCTCCCGCGTCCCGCCCAGTCTGCGCCTGTTTCTGTTGTCGCTGGCCATCTTCGATGACGTGGGAGCGATCCTGGTCGTGGCAATCGGCTATGGTGACGCCATCGTCTGGTCGGCGCTGGCTGTGGCTGCGCTCGGTGTCGCCGTCGTGTTCGGGATCGCGCGCATCGGGTTCAGGAGCATTCCCGTCTACATTCTGCTCGGTGCAATCGCTTGGCTCGGATTCGACGCGTCCGGCATCCATCCGACGGTGATAGGCGTCGTGCTCGGCCTGATGACGCCGGCACGAGCGTGGGTGAGCGACGTTCGTCTTCACGCCATCTTCACGCGTGTCCTCGCCTATCCAAGGGGCGAGCACTGGAGCGGGGATACGGCGGATCGCGCCGATCTCCTGCAGGCCGGCCGCGCAGCACGCGAGACGCTCTCTGCGGTCGAACAGATCGAGATGAAGCTGCACCCGTGGGTCGGCTTCGTGATCATGCCGCTCTTCGCGCTCGCCAATGCGGGGGTTTCGATCTCCAGTGC
The DNA here is from genome assembly GCF_026337845.1 of Paraliomyxa miuraensis. GTDB lineage: Bacteria > Myxococcota_A > Polyangia > Nannocystales > Nannocystaceae > Paraliomyxa > Paraliomyxa miuraensis. The sequence continues at coordinate 18,059 of NZ_JAOVZF010000120.1, forward strand.
CGGACTGACGGAGCGAGTGACCGTGGCGATCGTTGCCGGCTTGGTTCTCGGCAAACCGATCGGCGTGTTTGCTTCGAGCTGGCTCGCGGTGCGCCTTGGCCTCGCAACGCGCCCATCGGACTTGAGCTGGCCCGTTCTGGGCGGCGGCGCCTTTCTTACGGGGATCGGCTTCACGATGTCACTGTTCATTGCGGGGCTGGCGTACTCGCCCGCCATGCTGCAACCGGCCAAGATCGGGATCCTGGCCGGCTCCGTGGTATCCGCCACCATCGCCCTCGTGGTGCTCGGCTGGCTGGGCCGCAAGAAGCGAACGACACGACCAACGCGGTCATCCACCGTCGTGGAGGGCTGCCGACGGTGAGCGTCGCCCTCGCGGTCGAGGTGCCCTCGGCCTCCACGAAGGAGTCGGTGGAGCTGCTCGACGGGGGCGACCAGGCCTATCCGCGCATGCTCTCGGCCATCGCGCACGCGCGAAGGAGCGTCGACTTGGAGGTGTACGCCTTCGCCCCTTCGGGGGTGGGCGCACGCTTCGTCGAGGCACTGGGGCAGGCGGCCAGCCGGGGTGTGGCGGTCCGGGTCGTGATCGACGGCTGGGGCTCGGCGCGTCGGGGACGCGCCGTCGCCAATACTCTGCGCGAGGCTGGCTGCGTGGTCCACATCTACCATCGCCTGCTTGCCTCGTTCGTCGGCCGCCTTGGTCGCAACCATCGCAAGATCCTCCTCGTCGACGACGAGGTGGCCTTTCTCGGTGGGATCAACATCGGTGACGAAAACGTGAGCGATGATTCGCGTCCGGGCTGGGCCGACTTGGCGCTCGCGATCCGCGGCCCCCAGTGTGCACGCCTCGGCGCGATGATTCGGCGCCAGCCGCTCGGCCCCGTGAGAAGCTCCCTGCGCATCCATCTGTGCGGTCTGGGAGGCGGATGGCGCTTGCGCCGGCGCTACGTGGCTGCGTTTGCCAACGCACGCAAGCGCATCCATGTCGCCCACGGCTACTTCCTGCCCGACCGCGGCATCATCCACGCCATCACGGCCGCCGCCCGGCGCGGCGTGCAAGTTCGCCTGCTGCTCGCTGGCCACAGCGACGTCCCCTTCGCGCGCGCGGCCACGAGGAGTCTCCATCGTCGCCTGCTTGCGGCAGGTGTCGCCATCCACGAGTGGAACGACTCGGTTCTGCACGCGAAGGTTGCCACCGTGGATGGGCACCGCCTCCTTCTGGGCAGCTTCAATCTGGATGCGTTCTCGCTCGCCAACCTTGAGGCGCTGGTGGAGGTCGACGACAACGGCGTCGTCCAGCAGGCGGAAGCGTGGATCCAGGAACACATCGAGCGTTCGCGCCCGATCACGTCGTTGGAGGCGAGCTCACGACTGCGCAGATGGCTGCTCGACCCGCTGGGTTGGCTCGTCGTCCGACTTGCAGACGCAATCAGTCGTATGATCGCAAGCTCGACCAAGGGCACTCGCCAATCGGGCGGCGGCGCCTCAGGGCGGTGAAGCATGCACCACAGCTGCAGTGCGCATGAGCGCACTGATGAGCGCCGTGGTGCGGGCGAGCATGACCACGACGGCCAAGTCGACCAGCAGGGCATCGAGCTCCAGCGCGATGGTCACCGTGGACCATCGTTCCCCAGCGACAACGTACTCGGGCCGGATGTACCGGGCTTGGCTCGATGAGTGCAGGGGATGACCGCGGAGAACGACCATGCCACGAAATCCGCCGATGCCCTCCTGCTCCTCAACGTGTTTGATCGCCTGTCTGTTCGCCATGCCCGCCTGCGTGTCGCGCTACGAGGTCGACACCACCTCACCCGCATACGCCGCCGATGCGCAGATCTCGGTGAGGGTGACCAAGACCGGTATCCGCGAGCTCCGCATCGAGATCGAGAATCTCGCACCGCCGGCCCGCATCGACCCATCGCTGCACGCCTACGTGGTGTGGATCTCCGTGCCTGGCTACGGGATCACCAAGGCTGGCGTGCTCGACTACGACCAAGAGGATCGCAGTGGCCGACTGACCGCGACCACGCCTCACTCCAAGTTCGAGGTGCTCGTGTCACTCGAGAGCAATCCGGCCGCGTCCGAGCCGAGCCAACAGATCGTGCTACGCAAGCTACTGGAGCGCACGTAGTCGGCAAGCCATCGCCCCGCGCCGATCAGCGACTCGAGGGTGGCCTTCGGCTCACCGACGGTGGGGACCGGTCTGGAGCGAGGGGCACGGACTCGACGCAGAAGCCGGCCCATCAGGGCTCGATCGCATCGCTGACCCACTGACGCGTCTCGTGGACCGATTCCTTCAGCTGGCCGTAGGATTCGTAGGATTTCTTGAAGCTCCCCTTGACGTCATCCCAGGTGGATTCGGTGGCCCCCTCGGCCGCGTCGAGCTGCGCCTTCGCCTCGGACCATTGCTTGCGAGCCACTTCGAGCCTGGCCTTGGCATCGGCCTTCGCTTCTCCGCTGGAGCTGTCGACCTCGGCGGAGAGTCGATCCAGCTCTTGCTGGATCTCGGCCAGCTCGCGCTTCATCTCGTCGACGAACTCGGCCTTCTGCGCGTAGGTATAGTCCTTCATCGCCTGCGCGGCCTCCTTCGACTCCCGTTCGGCATCCTCGCGGTACTCCTCCACCGACCGCTTGGGCTCCAGCCCGGGGGCCGAGTCTTCATCCTTCGTCGTGCAACCGATCGAGAGACAGGCCGCAAGACCGCACTCGATCCATCGCGTGATGCCGGGCATCGTGTGTCTCATGGCTTGGCCCCTCCAGCCATGGTCGACTCCCCGACGAAGGCAAAGCACTCTGGGGCCGCATCGAACACCATGCAGGCCCAGAACTCGGTGCAGCTCTGGTCGACGCACTCGGCGATCTTGTCGTTGGCGGCCGCTTGGTGCTCGTTGCCGCAGTCGTCCTCGATTGCGCTGCGGCAGTCGCTCACGCATGCATCCAGCTCGTCACGAGATGCGTCGTGCTGCTCACAATCGGCCTTCTTGTTGCAGTAGTCCCGGCAGGTGATGCGGGAATCGAGGTCGTCGATGGTCTCCTGGGTTCGCTCACAAGCAGAGCCCATCACGCCGATGCTGAGCATCGCCGTCATGGCGAGGATGACGCCTTTGCGCAGGGCGGTTCGTCTTGGACACATCGTCATGAGATCCTCTCGCTTTCGTGACTCGGGCCCGAAGACGCTCGGGTGGTCGATCTTCGGTCTGCACTCCTGGCGCGGAAGCGCTCCGCGCATGATCAGCGGAGCGGCGAGCGCTCGCCGGCAAACCGTGCATGTGCATGGCTCGAGCGGCCGTGTGGGCCAAGCTCCGAGCGACGAAGGTACTCGTTGACCGGCTCGAGCAACGTCTTCGACGCATGCGAGCGATCGGCAAAGCGGCGCAACGGGAAGGCCTCGTGGGGCTGGTGCAGCGCCGAGCGCACGACCCACTGCGACGACCTAGCCCGATCGCCTGCGAATGTCGATTGCTCGCCCGTCATCGCTCGGGTGGGCGGATTCGCCTCGCTTCGGCGTCGCTCGGCGCCCGATCCCTTGGCGCTCGGCATTGGCGCAGCCCATGCATTGGGGTGCGAGCACGGCGGGTCACACACCGCCAACGGAGACGAACCGATGAACTGGGATCAAGTCGAAGGCAAGTGGGAGCAGGTCAAGGGCCGCTTCAAGCAAAAATGGGGCAAGCTGACGGACGACGACCTCGCGCAGGTCAAGGGCCGTCGCGACGAGCTCGTGGGCAAGATCCAGGAGCGCCACGGCGATTCACGCGAGGCTGCCGAGCGCGCAGTGGACGAGCTGATCGAGCACATCTGAGGTCTCCACCCCCGCGTGCGTGCAGGTGCCGGCCACCTACGGCCGCACCTGCACGACCCCCTTCCATGCCCCAGACCCCTCCGACGCTCGCCACCAGTGCCCCGCACCATCGAGCGCTGCAGGATCGACCTCCGCGTCCGTGGTCCAACCCGAGCAATACGAGTCAACCGCAAGCAAGGGCCACGAGCGGTGGCATTGACCAGCCCCCTCGGAGGCATCTGGTTGCAAGCATGGCTACCGGAGGTCATGCAGGCACATCAGACGACGGGGCGCGGGAAGGCAGCACGTCGGCGCCGACTTCCTTGCTCGGGCCAGCCTCGTACACGATGGGCGAGGGCTCGCGGATATCCCAGACCAGCCCCACTGCGCTCAACGCCTTGAGGATGTAGTAGGTGAAGTCGACCTCCCACCAGAAGAAGCCCTGGCGGCACGAGGACATGTGGTGGTGATGGTTGTTGTGCCAGCCCTCGCCCATGACGAGCAGCGCCAGCACCCAGTTGTTGCGGCTGTCGTCGGGGGTGGCGTAGCGACGCTTGCCCCACACGTGCGCGAGCGAGTTGATGGTGAAGGTGCCATGCCACAAGAGCACCGTGCTGAAGCAGAACCCGATGAGTAGACCCCACCACCCCATGACCAAGAAGCAGATCACGGCGACCACCACCGGTGGCAGAAACCACAGCTTCTCGAGGATCACCAGCTCGGGGTAGCGTGCGAGGTCCTTGACCCGGCTCCAGTCGAAGCGGTCGTTGTGGTCGTAGATCCAGCCCACATGCGAGTGCCAGAAACCCCACTGCACCGGCGAGTGCACGTCACGATCTCCGTCGGAGAACTTGTGATGGTCGCGATGATGGGCCGACCACCACAGCACGCCGCGCTGGGAGCTGCTCATGGCCAGGAACGCGATCAGGAACTGCATCACGCGGCCGGTCTTGTACGTGCGGTGCGCGAAGTAGCGGTGGTAGCCACCGGTCACGCCGAACATGCGGACCACGTAGAGCACCAGCGCGAGGATCCACGCCGAAGCGGGCGCGCCCATGATCACGCCGGCCACCGCCCCTGCGATGCCCAGCACGTGGATCGCCAGGAACGGCGCGACGGCAGGCCACGCATAGTCTCGCCAGGTCCGGGCTTGCCGCCCGCTCGCGCGCGCGGACGGCGACGGCGGAATCTCGAGGAGCTTCATGGACTATTCGGTTCGTGCCGGCCACGCGGTCGCTAGGGCTCGGCCACACGCTCGACATGGACCGCGCGACGCGAGTCCGGCAATGCCGACAGGCACGCCGCTCACGTCATGCCCACCCGTACCGCGCCGTGCTGCATGAGGAATCGTTCGAAGTCGATGCCCGCTCCTTTGGCGCCAGCGATGTCCACGACCAGCGTGGTCTGTCGGTCCCCGACCTTCGAGGCGAGCTTGCCGAGCACCGGCCTGACGTCGATCTTGCCCGACAAGATTGCCGCCAGCGTTCCATAGACCCCCGCAAACAGAATTCCCATCAACACGCCCCACCAGCCAGCGATCAGCGCTCCCGCCGTCGCGCCCAGTAGGACGACGATGGGGACTCCGTACCTGACGTAGAAATGGCTGACGGCCGCCGGCCGTGGGCGCTCATCCTCGTGGAGCTGCACCTCGACGAGGTCCTCGGGTACGCCCTGGGTGACGAGCGCGTCCATGGCTTCTTGCGCCGCGCGGCGACTACGGAAGATGGCAAAGGCGGCTCGTTCCATGACTCCGGCCTACCCCGTCCTTCGATGGGTGCAAACGCGCGTCGACCAGCGCCAACATCCCCCTGGGGCGAATGAGGCTAAGTAGCATTGGCCCACAATTCAGGGTGGACCCGCGGCGTTCCAGCCGTCGCGAGGCGCTGCGGGCTGCGTTCACGGCATCGGTCCGCTCCGAGACGGAATGGCCGTGCACTCCGACGACAACTGTGCACGAGCGCTCACCCGGCAAGCGCATGTGGGCCAGGGAGGCGTCCTCGGACACGCTGGCGCCGTCCTTGCACGGCTGCACCGCTGGACCTCCCACGACACCGCTCGCCCTCCGAGGGATGCAGGAACCTCCATGCCACGAATTCATCGGATCATCTCCATCAGTGCCCTACTCGTACTCGGCGCGAGTGCTTGTAACTCCAAGGAGGACGACACCACGCCGAACGAGGCGCTCGAGAAGGCCGACCGGAAGGTCGAGAAGACCGAGCACAAGGTCGAGCAAGCCGGGCAGAAGGTCGAGCACAAGGTCGACGAGGCCGACCGAAATGTCGACGAGGAGGTCGATGCGCCGTCCGGCGATGCCCACCTCGAGAGTCGCTTCGAAGGCATCGAGCAGGAGTCCAAGGAAGAATTCGTCAAGCGCGCTCGCGAGGCGATCACCGCGCTCGAGACGGAGCTCGCCGCGGCCAAGGTCGCAAACAAGAGCGCCGAGAGCATCAAGGACATCGAGTCCAGCATCGACGAGGCCAACAAGGATCTGGACGAGATCGAGCACGGTACGACCAAGGTGATCGACGACGGCAAGGTCGGTGTGACGCTCGCCATCAACGCGGCGCGGCGAAAGCTCGACCGGTTGAACGACGACTAGTCTGGTCCGATCGAGTCATTGCCAGTCTCGAGGCCGGGGTCGACACCCGCCCCGGCTTCTTCGTCGGACTCCAATGCGGGGTGGTCCAAATCGTCACGCATCCTCGAGAGGGTCTCGGCCCTCAGCGGCGGGGCCGGGCCAGCTCGTCGATCCCCGTGAGCCGCTCGGAGCGGTCCCTACGTCGTCCGAGCTCACCGGTCTCGAACACGATCCGCGGATTGCCCTCACCGTCGTGGCTCACCAGCCGCAGACCCACGTCGACACGATCCCCGTGATCGTAGACGTCGACGATGCCTGCATTGAGGTCCCCAAAGGGGTTGTGATCCCGCCCCTCGGCCTGGCCGCGGATCAACCCCACGTCCCCGTGGCGCCCGTCGAGCAGCTCGATCCGCTTGACGGAGTGGGCGGCGCTCTCGCAGGCCTTCCTGACCAGCCATCCCTCGCGATTGGAGACCGCGCTCGAGGTGAGCTGCACCAGCTGCACGCCGCCCGAGAAGTCGATCTCGAACGCCGCACCGGCATGCACGTCGCCACCGAGCAGCACGATGCGCTGGAGGGGGTGTGCGAGGCCGTGCTCCAGCAAGATCGACACGAAGCGGTCCCGATCGCGACGACACCGCGGATGGGACCAGCGCTCGTGCAGGTCGGAGCCCTCGCTCAGCAAGTGCCCCAGGATGGTCACCAGGTGCCCCTCGATGTGCACCAGCGGGATCGGGGTCATCAGCACCAGCAGCGGGAGCTCGGCGTGGGCCGCCAGGAAGCGCTGCAGCGCACCGAGCTGTGCATCGGTGTAGACGGTCGTCACGCCGTCTACGGTGCGGCGATGCGAGCGTATGTCCATGCCCCAGACCGCGGCAGGTCCCCAGCGAAAGCCCCAGTCGAGGAAGGGCGGGCGCTCGCCGCTCGGGCCGCGCTCGTGCACACGCGCGCCTTGGTAGTCGAAGAACGCGTCGAGTGCTCCCTGGCGAACGTTGGCCCAGGCGGGCCCCTCGTGCGCGGGGTCGCTGCCGAAGTTGTCGACCACCTCGTGGTCGTCGAGCATCGGATAGCAGCAATGACTGCTCTGCAGCCGGGAGAGCTCGTGACAGCCCCAGAACACCCGGTGCCGCCGCTGGTAGAGCGCCCGCACCTCGGAGGCCGTGCAGTCCAGCAGCCGCGTGCGCCCAGGCGGAGCGACCCTTGCGAAGTACTCGTCGAGGAACAGCGAGGCATGGGCAGGACGGTCGGCGTAGGACTGGTCTCCCATCAGCAGGACGAAGCGCACGTCGGCCTCCTCATAGGCCTGCCCGACCGCGCGCAGCATCGAGTCGGCCTCGGCCGCGATCTCGCCGTGGTCGTCGAAGGGCTGATGGCACGAGAGCGCGCCAAAGCTCCACCGTGGCGGGGCACTGGCGCGATCGCGGGGCGCGGTACGGAACGCCGCATGTGCCAGCCGGCGGCCATCGAACGAGAGCTCGACCGCGTAGGCGCAATCGGGCTCGAGGTCACCCGCATGTGCGAACGAACCGGGGAGGGTCCACGCTCCGGTCCCATCGTCCACGCTCGGATCGAGCGCGACCTCGACGTCGATCACCGCGGCCTCGGCATCCGCGGGCCTGAGCACCAGCCGATGGCGGCCCGCGTGCACGCTACGCGCCCACACCCGGGCCGAGCGCGCGGTCGTGAGCCCGACCGCAACCATGTCTTGGAGCTCGACGTCACCGAACGCCATCTTGCTTCACTCCTTCGGGGCGCCACGGAGGACGGCCACTGCCTCGCCCCGTTGCCGATCCGCACGCTGGCTCTCGGAGCGGGGTGTCGTCGCGGTTGGAATCGATCGAAGCCCGATGGGCGTACGGCCACCGGGCTTCGAAGGTCGTGCAAGGCACCTGCCGTGGTGCTCAGCTCGGATGCGAGGCCTTCTTGCTGCCGTGCTCCTCCCTGCTGCCGCGCTCCTCCCTGCTGCCGCGCTCCTCCCTGCTGCCGCGCTCCTCACTCGGCTTGTCCGGTTTTCCGGTCATGGGCGTTCCACTCATGGGCTTGCCGCTGGGCTGACCGGAGCCGCCCGAGGCCTCCTTGCCCTTCTCTTCGTGTTTCTTCTCTTGGGGATTGCTGCTTGTCGTCATGATCCCGGTTCTGCGCCGAGACAGGGCGAAGGCAAGCGTGTTCGTTGGTCGGGGTTGGCCTTGGTGTTGCCTGAGTGTTGGCCTTCGATGACATCGACAGCCCGGAACACCCGGTGCGGCGGCTGGTAGAGGTCCCGTCCTCGATCAGCCGGAATCACAAGTGGCCCTGCTGCCTCTGTGCGGCGACTCGAGCAACGGTGCGAGGCGTCTGGACGGCCGTGGCCGGATCGTGATCGTGCAGCGAGCCCTCCCGCATGTGCTGTATCGCCCATCTGTCACATTGATGATGCTCATCCATCGATGGGCTAGAGCAGCACGCTCACCCGCAGCCACGACACACTAGGCGCTGACGCCTCGCAAATCCACGAGAGAATCCCGCGGCTCACGACTTGCATCCGGCAAGGGGAAGAATAGGCCCCGTCATGCTCATCATCGCCGCCATCTTCGGCTTTGGTGGGCTTGCGCTCGGAGCCGCGGGCATCGCCGAGATCATCGTCTACGCCTTCTCGTTGGTGCTCGCGGTGCTCAGCCTGCTGGCCGGGCCGCTCGAGCGCTGATCCCCATCCCCATGAACGAGCCCGATCCATCCGATCCATCCACGGCCTTCAAGCGTCGCACCGGATTCGTCCTCGTGCTCGTGACGGTCACCTTGGTCGTCCTCGGCCTCATGGTCTTGACCATGCAGATCCTCCTGCTCGCGTTCACGGCCGTGCTGGGGGGCCTGGCGCTGGGCGTTCCCACGTCCTGGCTCACGCAAAACACCCGAATGCCGCGCCTGCTCAACCTGGCGCTGGTCGTGCTGGTCTCGCTGGGCGCCATCGCGGGCGTGGGCGCCCTGACCGGCCCGGCGCTCTACGAGCAGTTCGTGCACCTGTCCCGCGAGCTTCCCCCCATGGTGCGCGCGCTGGCCAGCTCGATCCGCTCCTCGGACGTCGCTTCGGAGCTTCCCTCCCTCGAGAAGCTGATGCTGGGCTCGGGGCTGGCCGAACAGCTCACCACCGTGTTCTCGAGCATCGGAGGGGCCATCGTCGCGGGCGCATTCGTGGTGGTGGTGTCGTTGTTCTTCGCCGCCCAGCCCGACGCATACGTCGACCCCATGGTGCGACTGGTGCCTCCGCCGCACCGGGACCGCACCCGGCGCTTGCTCGACACCATACGGGTCAACCTGTGCAGCTGGCTCCTGGCTCGGTGCGTGTCGATGCTCGCGGTGGGCACGTTGACCGGGCTCGGCCTGTGGATCGTGGGCATTCCCGCGTGGGCCTCGCTGGGCCTGCTCGCCGGGCTGCTGTCGTTCATCCCCAACCTGGGACCCATCCTGTCGGCGCTCCCGGGCATCCTGCTGGGCCTGGCCCTGAGCCCCATGACCGCGGTGTGGGCCGGGTTGGTCTATGTCGTCGTTCAGGTGGTCGAAGGCAACCTCATCACGCCCTTCGCCGAGCAACACGCGGTATCGGTGCCGCCCGGGTACCTGCTGACGGTGCAGCTGCTGATGGGCTTGGCGACCGGGATCCTCGGACTTCTGGTCGCAACGCCGGTGCTGGTGGTCGTGGTGCTGACGGTGCGCGGGCTCTACGTCGAGCACATCGAGCAGCCCGACCGGGACATCATCATCATCCCGGAATCCGCAGGCAAGCGCTCGGCGCGGCCGTGATCAGCACGAGCGTGCGATGGCGGCCCGATCGCACGCCCCACCACGAGCCCACCGCGAACCCCGAGAGCAGCAGCAACGCCACGTGGCGGTCGAGCAGGTGGACGTCGAGCTTCGCCCGCGTCACGCGTCCCAGCTCGCGCAGCGCCAGTCGAAGCTCTCGTCCATCGCGACGGAGCGATGAGCGTAGCTCGACGCTCCGGTCGGAGTCGCGATCGCGATCCACGTCAGGCTTCTCCTCGCTGGGTCAGCGCCGCCGTCCTCGCCCCCGGAGCGAGGGCTCTGGGCTCGTCGACCCGCGCGGCTCGGCGCGCCACGATTCTCAGGCCCGCCGCCGCCGCGCCGAATCCCGATGCCACCAACAACAGCGAGAGCCCGATCGACATGACACGGGACAGGCTCCAGATCATGGCGGCCGTGCCCAGACCCACCGCGCAGGTCGATGTGGCCAGGACCGCGACGCGGAGCATCCCGATCCGCAACCTGCGCTCGACGTCATGGCGTAGCTCGAGGGTCCACAGGGTGAGGCGATCCTCCAGCACTCGACCGGCCGCGCTCACCACGTGGGCGAGTGCATCGGGCACGTCCGAAGCCTCGTCGGTGGCGCCCGCGTCACCCACTAGCCCTCCGTGATGATCGCGTCCACCAGGTCCGCCTTGGACATGTTGCGATGCGTGTCGATGTTCATGGCATGTGCGCGCTCGTAGAGCTCGCTGCGCGACAGCTTCTCGAGGTCGGCCCGCTCCTCCCGTCCCTGCTCCTGCTCCTGCTCCTGCTCTTGCTCCTCGCCCTCGCGCTCCACCACGGCCCGGAGCCGGGAGGCTCCGCGCTGGAATCGCTGCCGCAAGCGGCCTCGCAGCTGCGGCGCGAGGAGCATCATCACGCCCGCGCCGGCCAGGAACCCGAACCCGAAGATGCCCAGAGCGGGCAGCAGGTAGTCTCGAGCGGTCAGGCGCGGCCGAAGGCCCAGCTTTGCGAATACATCGTCTGTGGTGCTCATGTCGTCCGCGTGGCTGCACCCTAGCCAGGGGCTCCGGGGACGCAACGACGCGGAGCCTCGTCGTCGTGCTCACTCGATGTCGGGAGCGGGCTTGGCGTCGGACGTCGAGCCCCGCGGGCCTTCCCGGGCCGAGCAGAGCGGCGAGCGCTCGCCGGCAAACCGTGCGTGTGCATGGCGCAAGCGGCCGTGTGGGCCAAGCTCCGAGCGACGAAGGTACTCGTTGACCGGCTCGAGCAACGTCTTCGACGCATGCGAGCGATCGGCAAAGCGATGCAACGGGAAGGCCTCGTGCGCCACGAGCCCGAGCCCATGTCCCAGCCGTTGCTCATCACGGGCCCGACGGTCGGCGCCGTCAGTCGCCAAACGGCCAGGGTCGGACGCAATGACCCATGTCCCTGCGGCTCAGGGCGCAAGTACAAGCGATGCTGCCTCGGCAAGGGCAGCGCCGACCGCTACTGGTGACGACGCCGAGTCGCCATCACCCGCCAGACCCGCTAGGATTCCGCGCCGTGACGGCAGACACCGAGCAGCTCTTGGACGAGCTCCTGCAGCTTCCCCAAGACGAGCGTGCCGCCATCGCCACCATCCTCGCCGACAGCATCCAGCACCAAGCCACCTCGGACATCGAGGCCAGCTGGATCGCCGAGGCCAAGGGCCGCCTCGAGTCCGTCCGTGCGGGCGAGTCGACGACCATCCCTACCGAGGTCGTCGAGGACGAGCTCGATGCCATCGTCACCCGAGCGAGCCAGGCCACCAGAGCCACGGGCTGAGCGATACAGGTCCGGCTGACGCCCGAGGCTCAGCTCGAGCTTCGCGAGGCCCCCGAGTGGTACGCGCTCGCCGAGCTTCGTCGTCCCGTGCAACCAGGCCCGATCCCGGGCGTCCTCATGCCCTCCGGGACCTGTCCACGACCCAACCATTGCCGGCAATCTGTCGCGCGAGCGAGGATCCGGGCCGATCCCGGCCCTCCCCCGCCCGCGCCAAAACCCGAAGAAATCCAGGAAGGTGGCGGCCAAGTGCTCGTCCCGTCGAGTCACGCCACCCCCCTGAGGTCAGGTTCGATTCCTGTGCGCCTCCACCAAGCTACCGAAGGCGTCCTCGGCAAGTCACGCGCTCGGGCGCCACCGACGTGCGACCCTGCTCGACCATATCGGTCACACCGTGCGCTCACGCCGCTGCGCGCAGTCCGGAATCAGGCCGAACTCCGGCACCACGCACGCCAATGTCGTAGGGCCGGTGGGGCGCTACGGGCGTCAGTCGTCGAAGACCTCGGTGAGGTTCGTGGCCGTGATGGCGCGCTGGAACCACCGCCGGAACAGCGACTCGTCCTTGCAGCCGGCGACGCGTTCACGCAGCGCATCGGTGAGCCCGAGTTCACGGGAATCGAGCAGCTGCTCCAGCATCTCAGCCAGCATCTCAGCCTTGCCCTCGGCCTTGCCCCTGAGCATTCCGTCGGCGATGAGCTCTTCTCGGATGGTGGCGTACAAGTGGCGTGTCTCCGGGTTGAGGGACCCTCGATGATAGCGCGGATCGGGGTCCGTGTCGGAAAGGGGTTCCCCGGAAGAATTCGTGAGCCGAGGGACGGTGATCCGCGCCCGAGCCGAGCAACTCGCAGCGGTGAGAGGGACGCGCGGGCTCGCGGTCGCTGACTCGAGCGCGACGGGCTGAGCCCTGGAATTCCCCCGAAAAAGTGGACACCCGGTTTACGCCACTTCAGTCCTCTCCAGGTTCTCGTAGTATCGCCGCTCGTACTCGAGGGGCGACAGGTAGTCGAGGCTCGAGTGCCTCCGCTTCCCGTTGTAGAAGATCTCGATCCACTCCGCAATGGTCGTCT
>NZ_JAOVZF010000149.1 GCF_026337845.1 Paraliomyxa miuraensis
CACCTCGACAACCTCGACAAGACACGGATCTCACGCCGGCTCGTCCAGCGCCTCAAGGGCCTGGGTTACGAGGTCGAGCTCCGCTCGGCCGCTTGACCGAGCCTCCGACATCCGGTTTCTTGCTAGTTTAGGCCCCCCGCGGGCCTAGCCGTTCTTGTCAACGTAGGCCTGAGCCGTGGCGTTGTCGGGCTCGAGCTCGAGGAGCTTGCGGTAGTAGTCCGCGGCCGCTCGCTTGTTGCCCATCTGGTCCTCGATCTTGGCCGCGAGCCCGAGCGCCTTCTTGTTCTTGCCCGAGCTGCGAAGCACTCGCTCGACCATCGCCCGCGCCGAGGGCAACCGCCCCAGCTTCATGTGCCCCTCGGCCATGCACAAGGTGACCTTGGTGTCGCGCGGGTCCTGATCGAACGCCTTTTGCAGCATCGCAAACCCTTGCTCGGCCTTGCCCCCGTGCACCAGCTTGCAGCCCTCGTCGGCGAGGTCGACCTGCGGCTTGGGCTCTGGCTTGGGCTTGTCGGGCTTGGGCTCAGGCTTGGGCTTGTCTGGCTTGGGCTCTGGCTTGGGCTCTGGCTTGGGCTTGTCTGGCTTGGGCTCGACCTTGGTGTCGACGGGAGGATCGGGGTCGGTCTTGGTGTCGACGGGAAGGGGCTCGGGTTGGGGGTCGATCTTGGTGTCCTCTGGAAGGGGCTCGAGGTCGACCTTGGTGTCCTCGGGCAGGCCTACGGGGATCGGGTCGGCCATGGCCACCTTCACCTCGCCTCGCAGGCGCGCGAGCAATCCCTGGGCAAGGGGCTGACCGGGCGCCTTGACGAGGACCTCGCGGACCAGGGCCTGAGCGCGGCTGCTCTGATCATCGGGCAGCGCAAGCGCCAGCAGCATCCGCTCGAGGGCGCTCGGATCGGGAACGCCTTCGAGCGCCTCGATCAGCGTGCTGCGGTCGGTGTCGTCGAGCTCGCGATCGAACTCCGCGTGCCACAGCGGCTCGGCCAGCAGCACGTTCTGGAGCTCGCGATCGCGATAGGTCGGCAGCAGCACCGCGGGCTGGGTCGAGATCACGTCGTCGCCTCCGGCCAGCGCCAGCCGAGCGCGAGTGGCCAGCACCTGCCCCGGGTCGAGCGCGTCCTGGAGCTCGTCGACGAGCGCGTTGCCCTCGCTGACGTAGTCCTCGGCCTGTCGCCGGGCCGCGGCGTCGCCGAGCACCGACCCGCGCACGGTGGCTTCGACCGCCAGCGTGGTGACCACGTCGAGGCGCTCGCGTTGGGCCTCGAGGGTCTTGGGAACGGTGGTGGTGGCTTCGGCGGCGGTGGCCAGCTCGGCGCTCACCCGGGTGAGGATGGCGACGTCGAGATCGTTGCGGGCCCGGGCGGACCGAGCCACGAGCTCGGGGATGGATGTCGTCGAGCGCGCGGGACCGATCTCCACTGCTTGTTGCGCGCTGGCCTGGGCCTGGTTTTGGTTGCGCTCGTTGGACTGCGAGATGCCGTAGCCCAAGATCGCCCCAATGCCGAGGATGCCGGCGGCGATGACCACCCAGCGACCCATGTTCGGATCTCCCGACCCTTGCTGTGCTTCGGCCAAGCCTGTTCCTCCCCCCAACCTCGTGTCGTGTATGGCGACCAAGAGGCGTCGAGCCCGCAGAATCTTGGCAGGCCCTCCGTTGGTGCGCAACAAGTGCCCCGGGAGGCCACGGGCGCGGCGGGCGTCAGCGCAGGGATAGCGCCCGCAAGAGCCACACGGCATCCGGGAGCTGCAGGGCGCCGGCCGCGTCGACCGAGCCGTCCGCGAACAGGCCGTGATCGCGGGCAAGAGCCAACAGCGCGCCATCGAGCTGACAGGCGAGCCGAGTGGCGAGCAAGAGGGTGGAGCGCCGCAGCATCACGCGCAGTCGGCCCAGCCCGTGCTGGGTGGTGAGCCAGTGGGCGATCTCGTCGAGCACGGCGGCGCGCTGGGCCGTGGTGAGGCCGATGTTCCGTGCGTCCCGAGCGACGAGGATGTCGGACAGGCCCAGGGCCAGGGGTCCGGTGGGCTGGTGCCCTGGGTTGGCGACCTGGGCCAGGGCATCGAGCAGCACGCCGAGGTCGACGGCGTCGTGCTCGAGCACCGTCAGGCCGAGGGCGACCGAGGCGGTGGCGAGGGCGAGGCGGAACGTGAGCTCGGGCAGGGTCAGCGTGGCGGCGAGGCGACCGAGCAGCACGCGGGGCGGGCTGTCGTTGCGCACCGTGACTCCGCCGGCCAAGGGGGCCTCGGTCCATGCCAGCGGTAGGTCCACGCCCAGCGTGGCGCGCCATGGTTCCACGATGGTCTCGGCCAGCTCCATTCGCGTGGGCCACCAGTCGGGCGGTCGAATGCGGGCGGGGGCGGGCTCGGGCGCCCGATCGTGCTCGATGCCGGCGAGGTGATCGCGGAGCGCGGCCAAGATCTCGCGCAGCGTGCTGCGACCCTCCATCGGGGCCGTGCTCACCCGGTGCAGATCGGTGTCGGCCAACCAACCCGCCGGGAGCCGGGCCACCAGGCCAGGGACGGGCCCACGCGGCGCCATGAAGGCCGCGAGCTGGTAGTGGTGGCGCGCCATGTCGCCCGCGCCACGGGCCTCGAGGAGGCGGGCGAGGCCCAGCACCAGACCCGCATCGGGGGGCAGCTCGCCAGCCCACGTGTGCATGGTTTCGTAGAGCTGGCTGCGTCCGCCCAGCAAGGCCGAGCTCGCCGCGAGGACGGCGTCGAGGCGCGGCAGGGGACCGCGCCGCGCGAGCTCCCCCAGGCTCTGCTGGAGCGCGGGCAGCAGCACGCGACGAAGCACCTCGGGCGGGTGACGGAAGCCGATCTCGCGGGCGAGTCGGCGCTCGCCCCGGCGATGAGCCTCGGCGACGGCGGCCAGCACCAAGACTTCCTCGTCGTGGCCCGCATGGGTCGTGATGGCCTCGCCGAGCTCGAGCACCTCGTCCCATCGCGCTTGCCCGAACGAGAGCGGCAGCAGCATCGCCCGCGGCTCGGGGCTGCGCGGCGCGAGCTCGGCCGCTTGCAGGAGCATGCGGCGAGCGAGCCCCGGGCCGTCGCCGTTCGCGGGCAGTTCGGGCCTTCGCAGGTATACGCCCGCGGCGCGGGTGAGCCACATGGCTTGCTCGTCGTCGTCGGTGGCGAGCTGAGCGAGCGTCTCGAGCCGGGCGACCGCATACGGCCAGTCCTCGTCGCGCTCGGCGAGCTCGGCGAGCAAGCGCAGCAGGTCGCGGTGCTCGGGGCAGACCCCGCGCGCCGCCTCGCCGATCCTGCGGGCGGCGGATCGATCGCCATCATTGGCGCCCAGGCGCGCGAGCTCGAGTCCGAGGTCGCCGGTTCGTGGGTCGTTGCGCGCCAGCGCGAGGGTGAGCTGCTGGGTCAGCACGCGACGGCGCTCGTCGTGCTCGCCGCGCTCGAGCAAGAGCGCCTCGAGCCGCTCGAGGGCCCGAAAGCGAATGTCCTCGGGTACGTCGGCCTCGGTGAGGGGACGCAGCAGGGCCAGCGCCTGGTCGTCGTCGCCGCGGGTGTTGGCGAGCACGGCCAGCTGCAGACGCAGCGAGGGCGAGCCCTCCGACACCGAGCCCAGCGCGCGCTGGATCGCCCCCGCCTCCGCGGGGTCGGTGACCTCGTGGGCCAGCTCGCCGAGCATGCGAATGGCCACCTCGTGCTCGGGACGGAGCTCGAGCGCGCGGCCGAGCAGCGAAGCGGCATGGGCCGGCTGCTTCTGGCCGCGCCAGGCATAGCCCGCGGCCTCCACCAGCACGGTGGCTGCACGCTCGGGATCCTTGTCGCTGGTCTGCGAGGCGAGCCGCTCGCTCAGCTCCACCACGGCGCCGTAGTCACCACGCGCCGCGAGCAGATCGCGAAGCACGGCTCCGGCGGCCTGATCGTCGCTCTCGTCGAGCGCCGCCGCCAGCTCGCTCTGCTCGCGGTGGGCCCGCTCGACGAGGCTGGGGTCGTCGAGCGCGACCCCGATGTCGTGCAGTCGTGCGAGCAGCTCGGCCCGATCCGAGGGCGAGCCGGGGGGCTTGGCGTCGAGCTGGGCCAGGAGCGCGTCCCTGGTCTGCAGCAGGCTCGCCGGATCGCGGGTGCGCTCGAGGGTTCGGGTGGCGGCGGCGGTGGCATCCTCGGGGGCGTCCGCGAGCTCGAGCACGCGCCGGGAGGCGGCGGCGGCGGCCTCGCGGTCGTCGGCTTCCATGCGCAGCTCGGCCGCCAGCAGCCACAGGCGGGCCCGGGCCGGGTCGTCGAGTTCGCTGTCGGCTCCGGCGATGGCTTCGAAGCGAGCGGCCGCCATGGCGCGATCCGGCAGGCGCCGCGCGAGCTCACCGAGCTGGCGGGTCACGACCACGTCGGTGGCCGCCTGCTGCAGCGCGCTCTCGATGTTGCGCATGGCGCTGTCCGGGTCGGCGAGCTGCTCGAGGTAGACGGCCGCGAGCTCGAGGTGGACGGTGGCGCGCTGCGGCCCCGGGGGCAGATCCCGAATGGCCAGGTAGTGCATGTGCGCGACGATCGACCACTCGCGCCGCGCGGTGGCGAGCGACAGCAGGGTCTGGCGGGCCGCGGCGTGGCGCGGGTTGGCGCCCAGCGCCTCCAGCATCAGGCTGCGCGCGCGCTCGCCCTGGGGGCCCTGGGGGACGACCTCGTAGACGGGCTGCAGCAGCAGGGCGCGGCGGTAGGCGACCTCGGCCATCGTCGAGCCCGACAGCGGGAGGCCGGCGAGCTGGTCGAGCACCTGCGCCAGCTCTTGGGCTCGCTCGGTGCGCTCGTAGAGGCGCGCGAGCTCGAGCAGCACGCGCGGCGAGTCGCTGCGGATCGTCAGTGCCTGGCGCAGCACCGCTTCGGCGCGTTCGAAGTGCCGCAGCTCCAGGAGGTTGCGTGCAGCCAGGGCCGCGGCCTCGGCCGCGCGCTCGGGTGAGAGACCCGGGCGCTCGATCGCCGCGACCAGGGCCAGCGCGGCCTCGTGCTTGCGCCCGCGTCGCGCGAGCAGGCGACCGAGCCCCTCGTGGGCGGTCGCCATGTGGTCGTCGAGCACCAGCGCCTCGCGGTAGCGGGCCTCCGCCTCGTCCTCGTGGGCCTCGTGGGGAGCAAGCACGTCGGCGAGCAGGGTGAGCAGATGGGGTCGCCGGTGGTGCGGGAGCTCGGCCAGGCGACGCAGCAGGCGGTCGCGCACGTTGACGATCGAGTCGACCGCCAGCAGCAGCACGCGCGCTCGATTGCCGGCGGCGGCGTGGGTCTCGGGATCGGCGAGGTAGGCGTCGAGATAGTGGGGGGCGGCATCGTGGGGGCGCAGCAGCGGCCCGTCGAGCAGCTCGGCGATCCGCAGCTCGACGGCCGCACGACGCTCGCCGAGCTCGGGCAGCGCCTGGGCGCGCAGCTGCAGCACCCGCACCAGCGCGTCGTGGCGACCGTGACGGCTGTACCAGCGCGCGAGCGGGGCCAGGCCCTCGTCGGGCAGGGCGTGCCAGCGCTCGAGCTGCTCGTAGATGCGGGCGGCCTTGGCCTCGCCCTCCTGCCGATCGCGCACGAGCCGGGCCAGGCGCTGCAGCAACGCCAGGCGCGGAGGCTCGGGCGCGGGGGCCTGCGCTGGCAGCTCCAGCTCGGTCGCGAGCTCCTTGTCGAGCCACGCGCACAGGTCCACCGCACGGCCCTGCTGCTCGAGGTCCTCGGCCAGCGCCTCGCGTAGCTGGTCGGCGAGGGCGCGTTCCTCCGGGCTCACACCGAGCTGCTCGATGGCCAGCCGCAGCGCTTGCTCGGCCCTCGACAGATCGTGGAGTCCGTCGCGGTAGATCTCGGCGATCTCGGTCAGCAGCTTCGCGCGCGCCTGCCCGTGGCGCCGGGGCAGCTCGGCCTCCCGCAGCTCGACCAGCTGGATGAAGCGGCCATGCTCGCGGTAGAGCTCGGCCAGCAGCTCGGCGCTCTCGCGACGCTCGGGCGCGTCGGCGATCACCGCGGCGAGGTCCTCCATGGCCTCGTCGAAGCGCTGGAGCTCGAGCAGCAGGCGCGCTCGCTCCTCGAGCGCCTCGATGCGGGCCTTGCCGCTCTGGCGCGTGGCCACCGCGGCCAGCAGGGCCACCCGCTGGGTCGGATCGTCGGTGCGGTGGTGCAGCTCCTCGAGGCGGGTGCCAGCCTTGGCGTCGTCGGGAAGCCGCTCGATGATGCGCTCGAGCAGGGTCGCGGCGCGCTGGGCCTCGCCCTGGGCGATGGCGGCATCGGCCGCGCGGTGAGCCAGGGCGGCGAACGCAGCGTCGCCCATGCGCACGTGGTCGAGCACCCGCTCGCTCAGCTCCACGGCGCGGCCGAGATCGGTCTGCGAGAAGTGATGATCGAGCAGGGGCAGCAGCAGGTCGGGATCGGTGGGAGCGAGCGCCAGCGCGGCCTCGAGGTGTGCCACCGCGGCGGTCGGATCGCCCAGCACGTCCGAGGCCACGTGGGCGAGGTGCTTGAGCGTGCCGACCTTGTCCTGCACCTCGGTGGTTGCCTCGGCGCAGGCGGAGAGCAGGCGCAGCACCTCGGGCCAGCACTGGCGGACCTCGAGCGCCCGGATCAGGCGACCAAAGGCGGGAGGATCGAGGAACGCAGCCCGGGCTCGGGCCTCGAGCAGCTCGGCCGCGCTGCGACGATCGAGGGGCTCGGCCATGCCCACGAACAGCCGGGCGCGATCGGCCCCGGACAGCTCGAAGCGATCGGCGACGGCGTCGAGGTGAGCGATGCGGGCGGCGTGCTGCTGCGGCGGGGCGCCGCCGCGAAGCGCGAGGTGCCGCGCGAGCGCGCGATGCAGGTGGGGCGAGCCCGGGCGCTCGGCCAGTGCCTCGTCGAGGCGAAGCTCGATCGTCTCGTCGATCTGCATGCCGAGCGCGCGAGCGTCGTCGGCCAGGGCCACGAGATCGGCGAGCGCCGCGTCGTCCTTGGTCTCGCTCACCCGCGCCAGCAGGGGCGGCCACGCGGACTGGGCCGCTTCGAGCGCGCCCACCCCGATCGCATGCCGAAGCACGCGCATCGACAGCGAGGGCATGGCCAGCGGCGTGGCCATCACGAGCGCCGGCTCGATGATGAGCCGCGCGATCTCGGGGGGGGCCTCGCGCGCCTGGGCCACCAGGTGCTCCACCGTGGGCTCGCCCGGTCCCACCAACCGGGACAGTCGGCGCAGCAAGCCGAGATCCAGCAGCCCCGTCTGCAAGCGCTCATCGATGCGCCGCAGCTCCTGATCCTCGAGGCCCAGCGTGTGCACGGCCCACTCGCGAAGATCGAGCAGATCCTCGCTCTCGCCGGCCTCGATCGAGCAGTGCTCGAGCGCACGGTAGACCCGGGCTGCATCGCCGAACTCCGCGGCCGAGAGCGCCAGCTCGGTGGCCAGGCGATCGCGCTCGGGCCCGGGCGCCAGGCCCTCGATCGCGGCATCGAGCGCCACCAGATAGGGCTCGAGCGTTCCGCCCAGGTGCATCACGTGCTTGAGGGTCGACAGCAGCAACGGATCGGCGGGCCAGATCGCGAGGCCGTGCTCGAGCACACCCTGGGCCGCTCGTAGATCATCGAGGCGCTCGGCCAGCAGCAGTGCCTCCGCGCGATGCTCCTTGACCGACAGCTCGGGACCGAGGGCTTCGCGCAACGCGGCTCGGGCGGCCGCTTGCTCGCTGGCATCGTCGGCGGTGGTCGCCAGGCGCAGCCACAGACGGGTGGCATCGACGTGCTCGTCGCTCCCGGTGGGCCAGCCCCGGGCCGCGGTCGCGGCGTGGCTCAGCCCCTCGCGCGAGCGGCCGGCCTCGCCGAGCTGCCGCGCCAGCTCGAGCTCGGCATGGAGGCGCTCGGGGCCGTCCTTGGCGTGCACGGCGATGCCACGAAGCGCGCGCAGGCGCGTGGTGGCGTCGCCGAGGGCATGGGCAGCTTCGGCCAGGATCTCGTAGGCCTCGCGGGGAACGCCGCGCTGACCGAGCACCGGCAGCAGCCGATCGCGGGCGGCTTGGGGGTGACCGTTGGCCAGCTCGATCCGGGCCAGCATCACGCTCGGCTCGAGCCGCCGCGGATCGCCCGGAGGAAGCTGGGCCATCGTGCGGATCCACGGCTCCGATTGCTCGAGCTGCGGCGGCAGCCCCAGGCGCGGATCGGACAGCGGATGCGACGACAGCGGCAGGCGCCCGGGGGGAACGGCGACCAACAACGCGGCGGCATCGTCGAAGTGCCCAGCCCGGGCCTCGACCCACGCGTGGGCGATGGGCAGCGCCGGATCGGCCGGATGCAGCGCTCGGGCTCGGGACAGCGACTCGGCGGCGGGATCGAGCATGCCGTGTCCGAGGTGTCGCAGCGCCAGCTCGACGCGCGCCGCGGTCTCCCCATCCACGTCGCCCCGGACCGAGCATGCCTGCGCAAGTGAAGCCCAGGGTTCCGGGTCGTCGGGGGCGGCCAGCGCGGCCAGCTCCCGCAAGGCGGGGAGGGGGTCGTCCAGCCGCTGCGCGGCGGTCTCGAGATCCGCGCGGCGCTGGGGATTGGAGCGTCGGCTGCGACCGCGCTCGAGCAGGGCCTTGCCGCTCCGAGGGCCATCGTCGAGCTCCACGAGCCGATCGATCAGGGCATCGCGGACCGAGAGCGGGGCGATGTCCACCGCCAGATCGAGCAGCTCGAGCTCGAGCTCGGCAATGGGCGCGCGCAGCTCCGGCTCGAGCAGGGCCCATGCGCGTCGGGGCTGGCCGCCCTCGGTGAGCAGGCGTGCCTGCTCCAGCCGCAAGCGCGTCCGATCCTCGGCTTCCTCGGTGCTCTCGGCCAGGCGACCCAGCAGCGCCGCGGCCTCGTCGGGTCGCCCGCCGTGGCGCTCGAGCGCCGAGAGCTCGAGCGCCAGCTCGCGCGACTGTGGGTTCTCGCGAACCAGCGCTCGGAGCTCGGCCAGCGCGAGCTCGTGGCTGGTGGGATCGGTTCGCCCGAGAAGCGTGGTCACCAGCCGACGCCGCAGGGGCAGGGCCGCCTCCGGGGTCGCTCGAGGAATGGCGGTACGAAGGATCTCGATCGCCAGGACATCGTCGCCGGCCGCGTTGATCGAGGCGAGCGCTCGGTCCACCAGCTCGTCGTCGTCCGCAGCCGCATGCACCGCGCGTCGCCATAGCGGCATCGCTTCGCGGTGGTGTCCGTGGTGGGCGAGGGCCGAGGCGACCCCGGCCACCAGGCTGGCCTTGGCGGACTCGCGATCGCCATCGACGGGGATCGTCGCGAGGGCTCGACCGAGCGCGTCCAGAGCCGCGTTGGGGTCCGCGTCGGGCCGGGAGGCCAGGGCGCGTGCCAGGGCGGCGCGGACCGGCCGCTCGAGCTCCCGGAGCGGGGGTTGGGTGAGGCAGCGATCGAGCAGGGGCGAGAGCAGCCCGATGGCCGAGTCTCCGTCGTGAAGCCGGTCCACGAGCACGCAGGCCAGCGACAGCTCGAGCCGGGCTTGACGACGCGGGGAGTGGGGCAGTCGACACTGTCCGGCCAGGCGCTGGGCGAGCCCCCGGTGGCCGTCGGTGCGCCCCAGCGCGATGATCAGGGCGCGCGCCGCCTCGTCGTCGCGGGGCTGGAGGTACAGCCAGGCCTGCAGCGCTCGCAGGGCTCGGGGCGCATCGTGAACCCGGGCCAGATCCACCAGCCATCGCAGCACGGGGAGCCGGGCCGGGTGCTCGGGCGGCAGGCTCTCGGCCAGGCGCTCGAGCTCGGCGCGGGCCGTGGCTCGATTGTCGCGCTCGAGCGCCGCGTAGACCCGCTGCAGGTGCTCGCCCAGCTCGTCGTCCCCTTCGGTCCGGGCGGGGATCGGAGCGGCGAGGAGCCGCTCGCTACGCCGTCCCAGCAGCAGCTCGACGCGATCGGGCGACAGCATCAGCTCGTGCACCACCAGGGCGCCGAGGTCGGGCACGCGCCAGCCGGCCTCCACGAACGGGCGTAGTAGCGTCCCCCGCGCGGGGTCGAGCATCACTTCGCCGCCGTCGGGGTCGAGTCGCAGCCCCATGCGCTCGGCAAGCCCCTCCCACATTGCCTCCGGGCGCGGCGCCCCCCTGCCCATTCGCCAGGTCCGCCACGGGCGGCAGGCCAGCCTTCGCCCGACCGGCCGTAGCCGCAGCACCAGACCCAGCCACGCCCGGCCGCCGTCTCGCGTGCCGCTCAGCAGCAGCAGCGGGCCGTCGGCCCCGAGCCGCAGCGCGACCTCGTCGAGGTGCAGGCCCGCGATCTCGTGGCCTCGCAGGTGCTCGTCCACCCAGGAGCCCACTGCGCGCAGCTCGAGCTCGAGTCGCAGCTGCCCCGCGCGGCAGCGTCGGCGGCGAAACGACGAGGCGCCCTGGGCCCGCAGCGGAAACGTCACATCGGGGACCTCGGCCTCGTACTCCAGCAGGCGAACCCCGGGCTGGAGGGCGCGCCGCTCCAGCCGTAGCAGCGCCTGGCGATCTCTGAGCAACAAGGAGAAGCCGAGCACGTTGCCGACCGCCGGTTGTCCGCCCGCGCTTTGGGGGTGCTCGTCCATCCTGGTTCGAGCGTCGAGGATAACGCAGGCGAGCCGAGCGAGGATGCGCCCCAATTACCGGACGAAGGCGTCGGCTCGGCGGCGCCGCAGAGGCCTCGTTCGGGCCCGGCCATCCGGCTCCACGCCGAGCTACTGGCGAGCGCGGGCGGTCAAGAACCCGCCTCCGCCACCCACGCGATCGCACACGGTGAACGCGGGCTTCTCGGGCTTCTCGGGCTCTTCGCCGTCCTTGCCCTCGCCCTCGCCCTCGTCCTCGGCCGGCGTGTCATACGTGGTGAGGCGCTTGATCGTCTCCTCGGAGACCTTGATGTCGCCGCGCCCCTTGGCGTCGAAGCACCGCCGCTTGGCCCAGGTTCCGACCAGGCGGCTGGCCTCGAGCCGTCGCAGGCGGTCGTACAGCTCTTGCCGCACCTGCGCGTAACCCTCGTCGGTCGCCTTCTCCCGGTTCTCCACCCCCGCCAGCAGCACTGCGCCCTGCACCTCGTAGATCCCGTCGAGCAGCTCCGCATCGCCTTCCTGGGCCCAGGCATCGTCGACCAGCCCTGGCACGGCGCCCAGCTCGGGGATCTTCTGGCCCTTGGCGAATGGGATCGTCGACTGGAGCTCGGCCTTGGGTCGCGCGACTCCGGCCAGCGGATCGGTGGGGGCTGCGGGCGCGCCCTCGGCGGGTGCCTGCGGCGCGCCCTCCGTGGGGGGACTCCCCTCGGGCGCTCCTTCGAGCGGCAGGGCCTCGATCGGCTTGCCCCCGAACAGGGTCGTCTCGCCCAGCGCTCCGGGCCGAGCGAACACCTCGAGCAACGGGGTGCCGCCGGCCACAGCATTCTGATCCTCCTCGGCCGCGCGGCGGGCCAGCTCCCGACCCTGCTCGTCGCGCACCCCTTCCTCGGCCAGCTCGCGCAGCGCCAGCTCCTTGGGCACGTCGCCCTCGCGGCGCTCGGTCACGCGCAGCAGCCACAGCGAGCCATCGGCCTCGATCACCTCCGAGACGGCCTCCGTGGCCAGCCCCGGCACCGCCCGTCGCACCGCATCGGGCAGATCGGACGCCGTCTGGCTGTCTTCGTCGACCCAGCCGTAGTCCCCGCCTCGGCCCGCGGTGTCGTGCATCGAGCGGGTCCGCGCCACCCCCGACAGCCGCTCCGTGCCCGCCTCGATGCCTGCCCGCGCCTGCTCGAGCGCCGCCTTGGCCTCGGGGTTGGCCGCGACCTGCACCAGCTGTAGGCGTGCTTGCTTGGGCAGCGCCGTGAAGCGGGTCTTCTGCGACTCGTAGCGCTGCTCGAGCGCGTCGGCGTGGGCGGCCACGTAGGCGTCGAGCTGCTCGGGGGTGGGATCCACCAGGTCGGCGAACGCCGCGAATTCATAGCGGGCGTAGCGCAGCGTGAGCGTGTTGGCGGTCGCCTCGTACTCGCGGCGCACCTCCGACTCCGGCACCACGATGCTCGCCGTCATCAGGTCCCGCAGCGTCTGCGCGAGCAGCTCCTCGGACTGGTGCTGGAGGTAGTGGTCTTCGTTGATGCCCAGGCTCCGCAGCCAGTTGTTCTTGAAGATGCTGTAGTTGAACTTGTCTTCCTTGCGCAGGAAGTCGTTGCGGATCCCGAACATCATGGCATGGCCATCGAGGACCAGGTCTTCCGCCTCCTTCTGCGTGGCCGCCAGCCCCATCTTGCGGGCCTCGTGGGCCAGCAGCATGCGCTCCACCGCGCCGTCGAGCAGCTCCTCGTTGACCCCGATCATCTCGCGGAGCTCGGCCTCCTTGGGCATGGCAAAGCCCATGGTCGATGCCATCCGCGTCTGGAAGTTGAAGTCCTCCTTGCGGATCTCCTCGCCGTACACCTCGGCCAAGCCGTCGGGTCCCAGGGTCAGGCTGTCGCTGGGCAGGCCGAACTGCAGGCCGAAGACGAGCGCGATGCCACCCAAGATGAACCACGACAGGAAGCTCGTGGACTTGCGGCGGATGAACTCGAGCATGGGGACGGGACCTTAGCCCTGGGCCCGGCCGACATCAATCGCGGGGCGAGAGGACGGGCGGGGCGGCTCGACGGGGCGCGGCCTGACCTGGGCTCGGGGTGGCCTTCGGGTGGCCGCCGCATGGATCTCGCATGGGCGCCGCATAGATGGCTCCCGTTGGCTTGGAGTCGCGTTCTCCCGTTCGCGGCGGGGACTGGCGGCCACGGCGGCGGTGGATCTGCGCTGGCCGGGGGTGGCTTGCCGCCGTGGCGCCCCTCCTGGGGCACGACCTGCGATGATTGCGCGGTCACTCCCACGGCCCGAAGAGCCTCGAAATATCCGGCCCTGGCCCGCGCGTTGGGGCTGGTCCCGCGCTTGCCCGCCGCACGGCCGACGTGTATGTGTGAGCGGCTGCACCCCGAAGGGACGACCTTCTCGCAGCCGGCCATCCATGCTCTTCGACTGGGTATACGGCCTGTTCTCCAACGATCTGGCCATCGACCTCGGCACCGCCACGACGCTGACCTACGTCAAGGGCAAGGGCATCGTTGCCCACGAGCCCTCCGTGGTCGCGGTGCAGAAGCACGCCAACACCAAGCGCGTGCTCGCGGTGGGCAAGGAGGCCAAGGAGATGCTCGGGCGCACGCCGGGCAACATCGTGGCCATCCGTCCCATGAAGGAGGGCGTCATCGCCGACTTCGAGGTGACCGAGGCGATGATGCGCTACTTCATCACGCGCGCGCACAACCGCCAGACCCTCGTCAAGCCGCGCATCATCATCTGCGTGCCCTCGGGGATCACCGAGGTGGAGAAGCGCGCGGTTCGTGACTCGGCCCTGGCCGCGGGCGCGCGCGAGGTGTTCCTCATCGAGGAGCCCATGGCGGCCGCGATCGGGGCGGGCCTGCCCATCACCGAGCCCGGCGGCAACATGGTGGTCGACATCGGCGGTGGCACGGCCGAGGTGGCCGTGATCTCGCTGGCCGGCATCGTGGCGTGCAAGAGCGCGCGGGTGGGTGGCGACAAGATGGACGAGGCGATCGTCCAGCACATCAAGCGCAAGTACAACCTGCTCATCGGCGAGCGCACGGCCGAGAAGGTCAAGATCGAGATTGGCACCGCCGCCCCCACCGACGTGGTGATGACCATGGAGGTCAAGGGGCGCGACCTCGTGGCGGGCATCCCCAAGACCGTGGTGATCGACTCCGACGAGATCCGCGAGGCGCTGTCCGAGCCGGTCAGTGCGATCGTCGACGCGGTGCGGCAGGTGCTCGAGCGGGCGCCCCCCGAGCTGTGCGCCGACATCGTCGACAAGGGCATCGTGCTCACCGGCGGCGGCTCACAGCTCGCCAACCTCGACGTGCTCTTGAGCGAGGAGACCGGGCTGCCCGTGTTCCTCAGCGACGAGCCCGAGTTCGCCGTGGTGCTCGGCTCGGGGGCGGCGCTCGACGAGCTCGATCTGCTGCGCGAGGTGGCGCTGAGCTAGCGCCTGCCTGCGGCCGAACCCCTGCCCACGGCCCGCCCTCAGTAGCACAGGTATCGGATCGCCCCGCCGTCCTCGTCCTGCAGGCACTCCATGCCCTCGGGGCACTGCTTGCCGTCGGAGCAGTCGAGCACGCAGACCCCCGTGTTGCCGTTGGACGGAATGATGCACATGGGCTCGGCCGTGCACAGGCCCACCACCTCGCACTGCTCCGAGAACGTGCAGTAGCCCGTGCAGTAGGCGGGAGATGCAGCTTGGCCGAGCTCCTCGTTGTACGCGCAGACCAAGCCGGTGTTGCACGCCGCGCCCCTGCACGACGCATAGAGCACGCCGTCGGTGGGCTGGGGCTCACAGTTCGCGCCGTCCGCCATGGACTCGCCGTCACTGGCTTCCCCGCTGCCCTCGTCGCCACCGTCGGTGGTGCACGCAGGGCTACTGACCATCATCGTGCTCGAGGCGAGACCGAGGCCAAGGAGCCATGACCAACCGATCCGTCCATGCACCAGCTCAGGCTACCACGGGGTTCGGAGCCCGGTCATGCGGCCCGGTCATGCGGCCCGGTCATGCGGCCTTGGCCCGGCGACGCCGTCGGATCCACGCGAGCAGCAGCAGCACGAGCCCGGCGCGCGGAGATCCGTCGGTGCCGATGCGGCACCCGTCGTCCAGCTCGGTGCCGTTCGCCGAGGCGGAGTCCGCCCCGTCCTCGCTTCCACCATCGCCACCGGTGTCGCTCGAGTCTCCCTCGCCCGAGTCGCTCGCCTCGGCCTCGCCGACCATCAGCGTGAGCTCGGCCGACGCCTCGTTGCCGGCCTGATCGATCGCCTCCACCCGCACCGTGTACTCGCCGGCCGGGAAGCGCAGCTCCAGCGCATCGTCGCTTCCGCGCTGCGACCACGACAGCTCGGGCACCACCCAGCGCCAGCCGAAGTCGGGGTGATCGTCCTCCACGATCGCCTCCACTCGCACCAGCTCGCCCGGCCACACGCGCGTGCCGTCGACGGGCGAGCGCAGCTCGATCACCGGTGGCACCAGATCCGGCGCGGCCGGCCCGCGCAGCGCCAGGATCTCCGCCACCGAGTCCTGCATGCCGGGCTCGGCGCAGAACATCGCGTGCTGCTCGTTGCACTTCGCACTCGCTGGTTCGTCGAGCGCCGTGCACCCCTCACCCAGCATGCGCTCGGCCCCCGAGGTGGTGGGGTTCATGATGAGCTCGCTGGCCGCCACGTGGTCGAGCCCCCAGCTGTGCGCCACCTCGTGCACGATCGTCTGGGCCAGCTCGCGGGGCTCCTCGATGGATCCACCGAACACCAGCACCGTCTCGCGTGCGAGCGCATCGCCGCAGTCGATCACGCACGCATAGCCGCCCACGCCGTTGTCGAGCCCGAGGTCCTGCGGCAGCGCGCCCACCATCACCATGGTGTAGGGCAGGTGCTCGGGCGGTCGCTCGTCGACCACGCGCACCGCATAGGGTTCGAACAGTCCCCGTACTTGCTCGGTGACCTGGTCGGCCACCGCCTCGCTCCCGAAGAACGCCGGGTAGTCGAGCTCGCCGTTGATGCAGCTCAGCCCGTCGTGGGACGAGTCGTCGCCGCCGCGGAGCCGCGCGCCCTCGTAGTTGATGAACACGGTGGTCGGGCGCGGACCCTCGGCCGCCGCCGCGAGGCCGGGGAGCGCGAGCATGCCCACCGCCAGCCCTCCCACCGCCCGCCGTTCGAGCCGGGCCAGACCGCACGCGAGTCTCATCGCAGCGCCTCCTCGAAGCGACCGATCCAGGCATCCTCGTGTTCGAAGCGCACCGAGACCGAACCGCCCAGCCAGATCGCGCCGTCGTCGGTCGCGGCGACCGCCCGGCCCCTGTCCTCACCGCCATCGGGCCCGGCCACCGCCTCCATCCAGCGCGGCTGACCGTCGCCGTCGAAGACCTCGACCCCCAGATCGACGTTGGACGCCAGCTCCGTCGCCGGAGCGTCGACCGTGCCCGCGACCACGAGGCTACCGTCGGGGCTCGCCGTGACCCCGTGCGGATTGAGCCGAAGCGGTGCTTCCCACTGCAGCTGGCCCTCGGCCGAGAACAGCTGGAGCGTGCGTGCCCCCGAGAGGTCGCGTCGAGCCACCACCGGCCGCCCCTCCCCATCGAGCGCGAGCGACACCTCGGCCGTGCCCTGCAGCGGCGTGCTCCACTGCTCCACGTCGTCGGCGTCGAAGCGCCAGAGCTTGCCCTCCGCATGAGCCACGAAGCCTCCGTCGGGCAGGCCCACCGCTCGTCGCACGGCCGGCTCGATGAAGCGCTCGCGGAGGATGGTGCCGTCGTCGTCGAGCCGAGTGATGAGGGCCTCGTACTGATCGGTGCCGACCTCCATCATCGCGGCGAAGACGATCTCGTCACCGGCCCGGGTCACCCGCGCCGTGAGCGGGGTGCCCTGGGCGCTGGTACGGATGGTGTGGTCCCATCGCAGATCACCGGCCGCATCGAGGGCCAGCAGCTCGACCCGGTCGGCCACGATCTCGCCGGGGTCGCCCACGAACAGCCCCAGCAGCACCCCGTCGTCGGCCGCGGTGACCAGGCTCGGGCTGAGCCCCGAGTAGATCTGGGGACCGGGCAGGGCCCTCGACCACGTGCGGCTGCCGTCGGCCTCGTAGCGCTCGACCACGACCTCCGGCTCCCCTTGCTCGGTCCACATCTGGCGCACCACCACCACGGCCCCGCCCGTCATGGCGGTGAGCGCCGAGGTCAGATCGTAGCCGTGGGCGGGGCCGGCGATCGTCGTCGACCAGCGCAGGCGCGTGGGGATCGTGCAGGCCGCGGTGCAGGTGGAGCCGCCGTTGGCCTCGCCCTCGTCGCAGGTCTCGTCGGGCGCGAGCAGGCCGTCGCCGCAGAACGGGAGGGTACAGGCCGGGGTGCAGGCGCCATCGATCGCGTTGGCGAAGCCCAGATCGCACTCCTCGCCGGCCTCGACCAGACCGTTGCCGCAACCCGATGGAACGTCGGACGGTGCATCGCTGGTCGAGCCCGACTCGTCATCGCCACCCGAGCCGGTCCCCGACGAGCCCGGGGTGACGGAGGTTGGATCGCCGCAGGCCACCAGCAGCGCGGCGCCGATCAGCAGCGTCGCTCCCCGACGAAGGGCAGGCGTCCTCGGGTCGCGCATCCGGGCCATCCAACGGACGGCGGCAGGGACGCTTTCAGGCTCGCGTCCGGGGTCGATGCGTACGTCTTGCCGTCCCATGCCTCCCCCGAGCGTACGGAATTCGGCCGCGCTCGACACGAGTCCGAGGAGCGAAGCCGTGCATGGCCCTGGATGCACGACGACCGAGTCAGCGCAGGCCGTGGCGGGCCAGCAGGCGATAGAGCGTCGAGCGGGCGACTCCCAGCCGCCGCGCTGCCTCGCTGAGGTTGCCGCCCGCATCGTCGAGCGCCCGGCGGATCACCGCCACATCGGCCTGATCGCGGGTGATGGGCTCGGGTCGTACGCTCGCGTGAGGGGTCGTCTCGGGCGTGGGCACCGCGGTGGGCATCGCTGCCGCAGCGCGCCCCGCGGGCTCCAGCACGTCGAGCGGCAGATCGCTCGGCTCGATCCGCTCCCCCGCGAGCACCGTGGCGTGCTCGAGGGTGGCTCGCAGCTCGCGGATGTTGCCCGGCCACGGGTGGCGCCGCATCCATGCGCGAACCTCCTCGCTCAGCTCGGGCGGCTCGCGATCCTGCTGGCGTGCGATCTCGGCGACGAACGCCTCTGCCAGGGCGAGCAGATCGCTGCGCTCGCGCAGCGCGGGCAGGCACAGCGTGGCCCCGCGGATCCGATAGTAGAGGTCCTGGCGAAACGCTCCGCGACGCACCAGCTCGCCGAGATCGCGGCACGTGGCGCACACCAGCCGCACATTGGTTCGCCGCGTGCGAGCCTCGCCCACGCGGCCGTAGGTACCGTCCTCGAGCACCCGCAGCAGCATCACCTGCAGCGAGGCCGGCATCTCGGCCACCTCGTCGAGGAACAGCGTGCCGCCGTCGGCATGGGCCAGGAGGCCCGGCGACCCCTGGCGCAGCGCGCCCGTGAACGCTCCGCCCACGTAGCCGAACAGCTCGCTGGCCATCAGCTCGGGGGCCAGCGCGCCGCAGTTGACCGTGACCATCGGCTGGTCCTTGCGCGGGCTCTCGGCATGGATCGCACGGGCCAGCAGCTCCTTGCCCGTGCCGGTCTCCGCCAGCAGCAACACGGGCACGTTGGTGCGCGCGAAGCGAGCCGCGTGGTCGAGCACCGCCCCAAAGCGCGGGTCGTGCCCCCATAGTCGCGCGAACGCGGGGGTCCGCGCGGCGCGAAGGTGGCCGCCAGCACGGGGGCCACCACGAGCCGTGGCGGTGCACCGCTCCAGCAGCACCAGGTGCCCCACGGTTCGTTCCGCCTCGATCGCCTCCACCTGCAGACGGTAGGCCTGCTGTCCGAGCACGACCGGCGACACGGCCGTGCCGCGGGCGGCCGCCTCGATCGTGGCGCGCTCGAGCCCGGCCGGGAGCCCATCGGGGCCGCACAGCAGCGCCTGGGCGGCCTCGTTGCCATCGAGCACCGCCCCCTGGGCCGAGACCAGCAGCGCGGGCCCTCGGTGGTGGCGCAGCAGCATGCGATAGGGCTCGAGCCCACCCCGTGCGCGCGACCAGGCGTGATGCTGCAGCAGCAGCTCCATTCCGTCCACCGCAGCCGCCACCGCCAGCCGCACCCGGTCGTCGGCGCGGGCGAGCGCCGACGTCACATCCAGCAGACCCGCGATGTGACCGTCGGGGTCGCGGATGGGGTGGCCGTAGCACACCAGCTGGTGGTTGGTCCGCTCGAAGTGAGCACATCCCACCACCGCCACCGGGCGCTCCTCGTGGAGCGCGGTGCCGATGGCATTGGTGCCTCGCACCGGCTCTCCCCAGTGGGCGCCCTCCATCAGCCGCGCCTCGCGGGCATCCGGGGCAAAGCGCCCGCCGCCCGCCTCCCACAGGATCACGCCCTCGGGGTCGGTCAGCAGGCTCACGTAGTCCTGCTCGGCCAGCCGGGCGGCCACCCGCTCGAACAGCGGCCGCAGCAGGTGCCAGGTCTCGGCCGCCCGCTCGCGCCGCAGGGCGAGTCCTCGTCGGGCCTCGATGTGGTCGACCCGCGTGGGCCCTCGCGGATCCACCTTGAACCCCAGCGATCGGCTCCAGCGGGCAATCACGGGCGAAGGAGGCCGTTCCCGCTCGCTCGACGGGTGTCCCTCGAGGAATTGCTCCCACCGCTGCGGCGAGCGCTCCTCCAACACCAGCGACTCCTGCGAGCCCACCTTCCCAGGATATCCCGAGCGCAGCCGATCGCGATCGTATCGAATCGCTACAATTGCCGGCCGATCGTCCGAGCCTCGGACACGAGGTCGGAGCGATACGAGACGGTCGATCGGTGAAGCCTCGGATAAACCCCCACGAATTCAGGAAAATCGCCGCGGGTACATCCCTTGCTCGATGGGGGCCGGCCCAGAGCCAGTGCCATGACGTACGCCAAGCCCAACACCGAAGGATCCCCCGCCAAGTTTCGTGCTCGCTACGACAATTACATCGGCGGCGAGTGGGTCGCCCCCAAGGGGGGCGAGTACTTCGAAAACCCATCCCCCGTGACCGGCAAGACGTTTTGCGAGGTGGCGCGCAGCAAGGCCGAGGACATCGAGCTCGCGCTCGACGCGGCCCACCGGGCCAAGGCCGCCTGGGGAAGCACCAGCGTGGCCGACCGCGCGGCCGTACTCAATCGGATCGCCGATCGCATGGAGCAGAACCTCGAGATGCTCGCGGTCGCCGAGACCTGGGACAACGGAAAGCCGGTCCGCGAGACCCTCGCGGCCGACCTGCCCCTGGCCATCGATCACTTTCGCTACTTCGCCGGCTGCATCCGCG
Source organism: Paraliomyxa miuraensis (assembly GCF_026337845.1). Classification (GTDB taxonomy): domain Bacteria; phylum Myxococcota_A; class Polyangia; order Nannocystales; family Nannocystaceae; genus Paraliomyxa; species Paraliomyxa miuraensis. Next base: position 19,780 of record NZ_JAOVZF010000149.1, read on the forward strand.
CCCAGGAGGGCAGCCTGGCCGAGCTCGACGCCAGCACGGTGGCCTACCACCTGCACGAGCCGCTCGGGGTCGTCGGACAGATCATCCCGTGGAACTTCCCGCTGCTGATGGCGGCCTGGAAGGTCGCGCCCGCGCTCGCGGCCGGCAACGCGATCGTGCTCAAGCCGGCCGAGCAGACCCCGGCCACCATCATGATGCTGATGGAGCTGGTGGGCGACCTCATCCCGCCCGGCGTGCTCAACGTGGTCAACGGCTTCGGGGTCGAGGCCGGCAAGCCGCTGGCTCGCAACCGTCGGGTCGCCAAGGTGGCGTTCACCGGTGAGACCACCACCGGCCGCCTCATCATGCAATACGCCTCGGAGAACCTGATCCCGGTCACCCTCGAGCTCGGCGGCAAGTCGCCCAACCTGTTCTTCGCCGACGTGTTCGACAAGGACGACGACTTCGCCCAAAAGTCGCTCGAGGGCTTTTGCATGTTCGCCCTGAACCAGGGCGAGGTGTGCACGTGTCCATCGCGGGCCTTGATCGATCAGCGCATCGAGGGCCAGTTCCTCGACCGCGCCATCGAGCGCGCGCGGCAGTTCGTGCCCGGCAATCCGCTCGATCCCAGGACGACGGTGGGGGCCCAGGCCTCCAACGATCAGCTCGAGAAGATCCTCTCCTACATCGACATCGGCAAGCAGGAGGGGGCCGAGGTCCTGCTCGGCGGCGCGAGGGCGGAGCTCTCGGGCGACCTCGCCGGCGGCTACTACGTGCAGCCCACGGTGTTCCGCGGCAAGAACTCCATGCGCGTGTTCCAGGAGGAGATCTTCGGACCCGTGGTCTCGGTCACCTCGTTCGATGGCTTCGACGATGCGATCGCGCTCGCCAACGACACCCTCTACGGCCTGGGCGCGGGCGTGTGGACCCGCAACGTGCACACCGCCTTCCGGGCGGGGCGGGCGATCGAGGCCGGTCGCGTGTGGACCAACTGCTACCACCTCTACCCGGCGCACGCGGCCTTTGGTGGCTACAAGCAGTCGGGCATCGGCCGCGAGACCCACCGCATGATGCTCGACCACTACCAGCAGACCAAGAACCTGCTGGTCAGCTATGATCCCAAGCCCATGGGGTTCTTCTAGCCTTGGCCAGCGAGCCAGCAGACGTGGAGCGGGTCGTGGCCACCGAGGCCGCGCTCGCGCTCATCCGGCGGCTCATCGCCATGCACGGTCCGCTCATGTTCCACCAGTCGGGCGGCTGCTGTGATGGCAGCGCGCCCATGTGCTACCCGCTCGGCGAGTTCCGGGTGGGGCAGTCCGATGTGCACCTCGGGCAGCTCGAGGGCTGCCCGGTGTACATCGGCGACCAGCAGTACGAGCGCTGGCGTCACACCCAGCTCATCCTCGACGTGGTGCCCGGCCGTGGCTCGGGCTTCTCGCTCGAGGCGCCCGAGGGAGTGCGGTTCCTGACGCGCTCGCGGGTGTTCGGGGAGGAGGAGCTGTGCCGGCTGGATCTGCATGGCGGCGCAGCGGGGGCGCTCCGTCGGCCTCGGTGACGGCGGAGACTGCGCGTCTGCCCAGTCGGTCGACCATCGTTTGCCATTCGCGCCAAAGCTGGCACCGTTGCACGACACGGCCCCGGGGCGCTCCTGGAACAAACGGGCGTACCAGGGCCGTCGTCCGCCGCCGCCATGGCCCTCTCCCTGCGCAGCATCCGAAACAGCGCCCTCATCGTGGTGCTGCTGGGCATTCCGGTGCTGCTGCTGCGCAGCTCGGCCCAGGACCCGCATCGAATGAGCGCCTTCGATCGCGCGGTGCGACGGATCGGCGCCCCCCTCGAGGCCGCCGTGTCCTACAGCGCGGGCATGCTCGGTGCCTTCTTCGAGCGCTGGGTGCTCCAGGCCCGGCTGCAGGACACCAACGAGCGGCTCGCGGGCGAGAACCGCGAGCTCCGCCAGCGCCTGCGCGAGCTGGTCCACCTCCAGGAGGAGAACCAGCAGCTGCGCCGCGCCCTGCAGATGCGCGAGAAGGTCCCCGAGGACATGATCCCGGCCGAGCGCGTGGGCGTGGACCAGAGCCCGTTCTTTCGCGTGGTCAACATCCGCATCGATCGCGGCCGCGAGTACGCTCGCCCCGGCATGGCCGTGCTCTCCCCCGACGGGGTGGTGGGCCGCATCGACAAGGCCCTCGACGACTACAGCGACGTCATGCTCATCACCGACCCGCGCTCCAAGATCGCGGTCGAGCTGTCGCGGACCAAGGCGCAGGGCATTCTCGAGGGCCGCACCGAGGACAGCTGCACCCTCGAGGTCTCCAAGGACTACGACGTGGAACTCGGCGAGCTGGTGCTCACCTCGGGCGTCGACGAGCTGTTCCCCAAGGGGCACCCGGTGGGCCAAATCATCGAGATCGAGCCGCTGGTGGGCGACCAGCAGCGCCTCCACGTGGTGCCCTCGGTCCGCTTCGATCGCATCGACGTGGTCTGGGTGGTGCTGGCCAACGCACCGCACGCCGATCCCCGGGGCGAGCGCGAGGGCCCGGCCGTGCAGGCCCGCGGTCTGCAACCGGTGACCCCCTGAGGAGCCGGCGGGAGACGGACCCATGCTGCGCGCCTTCGTCTACTTGATGGTCGGCTGGATCCTCATCGCCGTGGTGGGTGGCATGGCCGACGTGCTCTCGCTGACCATCATGCTGCCGGCGACCAGCGTGGTCATCCTCACGCATGCGGCATTCTCCCAGAGCACCACCGTACCGCTGGGGCTGTTCGTCGCCATCGCCCTGGGCTACCTCGAAGACCTCCACCAGGGCGCGCCCATCGGCACCCTCTCGCTGGCCCATGGGCTGTGCTACCTGGTCCTGCGGTGGGCATCGGGACGGCTGGCGATCACGGGCTTCGTGCTGCGCGCCGCGGCGGGCCTGGTCTCCGCCCTGCTGCTCGACGGCCTGACCCTGGCGATCCTGTTCGTGCTCGCCGATCCGCTCGGGGTGCCGCGCGAGGCGCTGCTCGGGGCCACCGGCGTGCTGCACTGGCACGCGCTGGCCACCCTCCTGGTGGCTCCTCCGCTGTGGTCCGGTCTCGATCGCCTGCTCGTCGCCCTCAAGCTGGACGACCGCCCCCCGCAGCAGGCCTACTGGACCGGCAAGTGAATCGACCACCATGATCGGCTTGCGCCAGCGCGACGACCTCCGCGACCTGCGGCCCCGCTTCCAGGCGATGGTGCTCGTGGTGCTGCTGGTGTTCCTGGGCTTGCTCGGGCGCCTGTGCCAGATCCAGATCCTCGAGGGCGATCACTACACCCGCCGAGCCGAGCGAAACTTCATCGACGTGGTCGACGTCGAGGCCCCGCGCGGCCGCATCTTCGACGTCGAGGGGCGGCCGGTGGCCACCAATCGCCCCGCCTACACCCTCTACGTGACCGCGTGGGCCCGCTTCATGCGCGACGGCGAGGCCGGGGTCGTGCCCACGCCCGAGGGCAAGCGCATCGTCATGGACGACGAGACCCGCGACCTCATCGCCTCGCTCATCGACTTCGTCGACGCCGCCGATCGGGCCGAGTTCATCGCGCGCATCGAGGAGCTGCGCGCCGACGAGCTGGAGGGCAAGTATGCCCAGATCGCCCGCCGCAACCTCGACTGGGACGAGTTCGCCCGCATCCAGGCGCGCCTGGACACCATCGACCCGTGGGTGGAGATCCGCGAGAGCTCCAAGCGGTACTACCCCGAGTCGCAGCTGGTGGGCTTCGTCACCGGTCACATGGGCAACATCGGCCCCAAGACCCTCGAGCGCTCGCGCCACCTCAACTATCGCCCCGGCGATCGGATGGGCAAGACGGGGATCGAGCGGCAGTGGGAGAACTACCTGCGCGGGCGCCTGGGTCGTCGGGCGCGGGTGGTCGATGCCCGCCGCCGCGAGGCGCAAGACGCCCCGCGCGAGGCGATCGAGGCGCTACCCGAGGACACCGATCCGATTCCCGGCCAGGACATCTACCTCACCCTCGATCTCGATCTGCAGCGCGTGGCCTACGACGCGCTGTCCGAGAAGCTCGCGGGCGGGGTGGTGGTGATGGAGGTCAAGACCGGGAAGATCCTCGCCATGGTCTCGGTGCCGGCGCTCGACCCCAACCTCTACGAGCAGCCGATCCCCAGCGCGCAGTGGCAGGCGTGGGCCAAGAGCCCGCTCAAGCCGTTCATCGACAAGACGGTGCAGGAGCACTTCTTCCCCGGCTCCACCTACAAGGTCGTGTCGGCGATCGCCGCGCTGTCGCACCCCGAGTTCGACCCCGACGAGCTCATCGAGTGCCAGGGCTACATCAAGTACGGTGGCCGTCGCTTCCGCGACACCCACGTGCACGGCGAGATGAACCTCGAGTCCGCGATCGTGGAATCGTGCAACACCTACTTCTACCAGCTCGCGGTCGACAACATCCTCAGCCTCGATCGCATGGAGCAGGTGGCGCGCTCGCTGGGCCTGGGTGAGCGCTCGGGCCTGGGGCTCAACGGCGAGGTGCGGGGCACCATCCCCACCGAGGAGTTCGAGGCCCGCGAGGGCACCTACCAGGGCGGCGTGCGCCTCAACAGCGCCATCGGCCAGGGCAACGTGAAGGCCACCGTGCTCCAGCTCGCGGTGCTCTACGCCGCCATCGCCAACGGTGGCTACGTGATGACCCCCTACCTCGTCGACCACATCGAGACCAACGAGGGCAAGCTGGTGTTCACCAGCCAGCCCCAGCGGCGCAACGATCAGCCCGTGATCGATCCCGTCGACCGCGAGCGCATCCACCGGGGGCTCGTGGGCGTGGTCAACCACGAGGACGGCACCGCCTACTCCGAGCGCCTGCCCAACATCGTGGTGGCCGGCAAGACCGGCACCGCCCAGGTGGGCCGTGAGAAGCGGCGGGTCGATCCCGAGGCCGACGAGCAGGAGGAGCAGATCGAGGGCTGGGACACCACCCAGGATCACGCCTGGTTCGCCGCCTATGCGCCCGCGGGCAGCCCCTCGATCGTGGTCGTGGCCATGGTCGAGCACGGCGGGATCGGGGCCGATGCCGCCGCGCCCATCGTGATGAAGGTGACCAACCACTACATCGGCTCCACCCTCTCGGAGACCGACGTGCCGCTGCGCGCCTACGGCGAGCCGCCCCCGCTGCCGGGGCAGGCCCGCCGCGACGAGGCGGCGGCGCGGGCCGGGATCCCCACCAGCGGAGCGGCCCCATGAGCGGCCTGCTGGGCCAGCCGCGCGACACCTGGGGGCGGGTGCGTCACTCCATCGACTGGGTGGTGGTGCTGCTCGCGTTCGGGATGATCGCGCTGGCGCTCATCAACCTCAACAGCGCCGGCAAGGGCGACTGGACCGGTCGTGTGGCGACCCAGCTGCGCTGGGTGGCGCTCGGCACCGGGATCATGTTCGCGGTGACCGCCATCGACTACCGCGTGATCTACCGCGTGGCCTACGCGACCTACACGTTCGCGGTGGGCCTGTTGATCCTCGTTCCGCTGGTCGGCATCAAGGTCAACGGAGCGCGGCGGTGGCTGGGGACCATCGACTATCGCATCCAGCCGTCCGAGCTGATGAAGGTGCTGCTGGTGGTCGCGCTCGCGCGCTACCTCCACGACGTCCACGCCAAGGAGGTCAGGGGCATGCGCACCCTGGTGATCCCCTTTGCCATGGTGCTCGTGCCCGCGGCGCTCATCATCAACCAGCCCGACCTCGGGACCGGCGTCATGATCCTGCTGGTCGCGTTCCCGGTGCTCTCGGTCACCCGCATGCACCTGCGCACCATGCTGGGGGCCGGCCTGGCGGGCCTGATCTCGTTCGGGCTCGGCTGGCGCTACCTGGCCGACTACCAGCGCAAGCGCATCGACGTGTGGCTCGACCCCGAGCTCTACGCCGACGACGAGGGCTACCAGACGATCCAGGCCATCATCAGCGTGGGCAACGGCGGGTTCTTCGGGCGCGGCGTCGACCAGGGCACCCAGAACGTGCTGGGCTTCTTGCCCGAGCCGTTCACCGACTTTCCGTTCGCCGTCTATGCCGAGGAGTGGGGCTTCGTGGGCGGGGCCATGGCGCTCACCCTCTACCTGTGCATCACCCTGTGGTCGATCAACATCGCCAGTCAGGCCCGCGATCGCTTCGGGGCGCTCTTGTGCACGGGGGTGGCGGCGCTGTTCTTCTGGCACGTGGTGATCAACATCGGCATGGTGCTGCAGCTGGTACCCGTGTCCGGCATCACCCTGCCGTTCTTCAGCGCGGGCGGCAGCAACGTGCTGACGATGATGATCGGGCTCGGGATCCTGATGAGCGTGTCGCGCTCACGGCAGTGGCGGAGCTGAGGGGAGCGGGCGGGCATGCAGCTACCGATCGGCATCAGCGACTTCCGCGAGCTGCGAGAGAAGGGGCTGACCTACGTCGACAAGTCGGGGCTGATCGTCGAGATGCTCGATCACGGGGGGAGCAAGGTCCTGCTCCTGCCTCGTCCGCGGCGGTTCGGCAAGACGCTCGCGCTGTCGATGCTGCGGTGCTTCTTCGAGCGCCAGCGCGACGACCTGCGCCCGTTGTTCCACGATCTCGCGGTGTGGCGAGCCGGGGATGCCTATCGGCAGCACTTCGGCCGCTATCCGGTCGTGTACCTCACGTTTCGCGACGCCAAGGCCAGCACGTTCGAGGCGTGCCAGCAGGACCTCTTCAAGAAGATCCAGGTGCTCTACCGGGAGCACCGGGCCGTGCTGGACGGAGGGGTGCTCGAGGTGGGGGAGGCTCGCGACTACCAGGCGATCCTCGATGACACGGCCGAGCCCGTGCTCTACCGGAGGGCGCTGGGCGAGCTGTCGCGTTACCTGCACCGGGCAACGGGGGAGCGCACGATCGTCCTCATCGACGAGTACGACGAGCCGATCCATGCCGGGTTCGTGCATGGTTACGGGGCCCAGGTCATCGAGCTCTACCGGGCGTTCCTCACCAACGGGCTCAAGGACAACCCGCACCTCGAGCGTGGGGTGGTCACCGGGGTCCTGCGAGTGTCGCGGGAGAGCATCTTCTCGGGGCTCAACAACCTTGCGGTGCATACGCTGCTGCAGCGCTCGTTCTCCTCCTGCTTTGGCTTCACCGAGGCCGAGGTCGTGGCGCTCATGGCCCAGGCAGGGCGCTCTGGCCAGCTCGAGCTGGTCCGCACCTGGTACGATGGCTACGACTTCGGGGGAGCGGTGATCTACAACCCCTGGTCGGTGCTGTGCTACTTGGCCGACGACGATGCGCAGCCCCGGCCGCACTGGCTGAACACCAGCTCCAACGACCTCGTGCAGCGGCTCTTGCAGGGACGGGCGGCCGAGCTACACGAGCCGTTCTCGCGCCTGCTGGCAGGCGAGGGGGTCGAGAGAATCCTCGACGAGAACGTCGTGCTCGATCGTCTCGACGACAACGACGATGCGCTGTGGAGCTTGCTGGTGTTCTCGGGCTACCTCAGGGCCGAGCGTCGTCCTCCGGTGCAACCCTCGTGGCCGCCGCCCCATCGCTTGTCGATCCCCAATGCCGAGGTACGCTTGCTCTACACGAGCACGTTCCAGCAGTGGATGAAGGCGCGGATGAAGGGCCACGGGGGGCAGCTCGAGCGGCTGCTGTCGGCGCTGCTGTCGGGCGATGCGCTCCGCTTCGAGCAGCAACTGTCCGCGTTCGTGCTCAACGTGCTCTCGTACCACGATCTACGCCCCGACGAGCCCGAGCGGATCTACCAGGTGTTCGTGCTGGGTCTGCTCGCAGCGCTCGAGCCTGGCCATCGCGTGCGATCCAACCGGGAGTCGGGGAAGGGGCGCCCCGACGTGATGGTGATCCCGGTGGTTGCGGGGCAGCCGGGGGTCGTGCTCGAGCTGAAGGTCGTGCGCAAGGGGCAGACCCTCGAGCGGGTGCTCGACGACGGGTGGGCGCAGGCGCACGCGATGGACTACGCGGCCGAGCTGCGCGCCGCCGGGGCCGAGCCGGTGCACGTGTTGGTGGTGGCGTTCGACGGCAAGACGGTACGGGTGCGAGGGGCCGAGGGGTGAGCGTACCGTCTCACCGCGGGTTCTCGACCCTCGGCAGCAGCACGTACGACGGGTAGCGCTTGGAGTGGTGGATGGTCTGCGTCGCGCTCACGTACTCGGTGCCGGTCCCGTCGTCCCCTCCGGTCCCCAGGTTGCGCGCCCACGTGGGGAACGAGGCCGAGGAGACCTCGACGCGCAGCCGGTGTCCCCTGCGCACGGTGATGCCGGTGTGCCACAGGTCGAGCGTGTAGCGCTCGATCTTGCCGGGGCGCACGGGCGTGCGGCGCTCGACCGACTTGCGGTAGCTGGCGCGCATCGTGCCCAGTACCAGTGGGTTCGGCCGGCCGTCGGCATCGAGCTCGCAGAGCCGCACGAACCAGTCGGTGTCCTTGGCCGTGGTGGCGGCGTGGAGTACCGCGGACACGGGCCCGACGAAGGTGGTGTCTTCGGAGAACGGCTCGCTCTCGTACACGAGGATGTCCTTGCGCTCGGCCAGCAGGCGCTCGTGCCGGGCCTGACGCCGCACCCGAGCCGCGACCGGATCGGAGGGCTCGCCCGCGATGTCGGGCCACTCGTCGGGGATGCGAAATTCGAGGTCGGGCGTGGCGTCGGCGGGATCGTAGACGTAGACGTCGGAGGCGGCGCCACTCGGCTCGCGTGACAGCGTTCCGTCACCGCTCGGGCCGTTGGCGTGACCCTCGTTGCCCAGGTACCACTTCTCGAACGAAGTGCCCTCGAGGGGGTAGGCGTTGCCGCTGACCCACCGATTGGAGCCCATGGCGAACATTCGCACCCGCGGCTGCCGGTCGATGCCGTTGTCGATGCCCTTGAGCCAGTGATCGAACCATCGCAGGTTCTCGCGCCAAAGATCGATCGCGACTGCCTCGGGGCCGTAGTCGACGCCCGCAAACTGCCGGGTGGCCACGTCGGTGTGCCCCCACGGGCCCAGGATGAGGTGCTGGTGCTCGCGCCCGAGCGCGCTCATGCGCTGCATCGCGAGCTTGCTCCCGATCGTATCGTCGTCGAACCATCCCGATTGATTGAGCACGGGGATCTCGACCCGCCCGAGCTGGTCGAGATAGCTGGCGCCGGCCCAGTAGTCGTCGAGGGTCGAGTGGGCGACCCACTCGTGCCAGTGGCGGCTCGTACCCCCGAGCACGGTCTGGTCGAGGTCGATGACCGGCAGCGTGCGCAGGAGCTGGTCATAGGGCTTGGTGTTCACCGCGTGCAGGGCCTTGCCGGTGAGGTCGGCGTGGGCCTCGGTGGCGACCACGTCCAGCCACCACAGCGAGCCCATGGTGTGCATCACCCCGTGCTCGTAGGGGATGTTGTAGAGCGGGTCGGGGGGCGCGACGTTGGGGATGATGGTCACCAGGTGCGGCGGCTGCTCGACCGCGGCCAGCCACTGCACCCAGCCGAGGTACGACGGACCGACCATGCCCACCTTGCCGGTCGACCATGGCTGCGCCGCGGCCCACTCGATGGTGTCGTAGCCGTCCTTCTTCTCGTTGACCATCGGCGTCCACTCACCGGCCGACGCGAAGCGTCCGCGGACGTCCTGCGCCACCACGGCGTAGCCCCGGCGCGCGTAGTAGCTGGCCCTCACGTCCTCCAACTCCTTCTTGTAGGGCGTGCGGATCACGATGGTGGGCCAGGGGCCGTCCCCGGCGGGATGGTAGACATCGGCTCGCAGCGCGGTGCCGTCGCGCATGGGGGTGACGACCTCGTCGTCGACCACCACCTGATGCTCGGCCTTCGACAGCAGCGGATCGGGATCCTCTTCGACGGGCATCAGCGGCTCGTAGCCCTGCCGTACGAACACCAGCGGTCGACCGATCACCTGGGCCAGCACCACGCGATCGTCGGGCTCGGTCCACAGCTCAAATGCAGCGCCGGGCAGCTCGAGGTGCCAACGGTGGAGCGCCACATCGCGTCCGTCCCCGCGCCGCGTCTCGTCGGCCTCTCGCGTGAGGACGGCCTCCACCGGAGGCGATCCGGGAACGAGGGCCGGGAACGTCTGAGCCCCGCCTGCGGCCACGTCGTAGCGTCGCAGCACGTGGCGGACGAGGGCTGGGCTGAAATCCTGGAGGCTTCCGAAGACGACCGTGCCCGGCGGGAGCTCGAGCGCCGCCGTGCCATGCGGGCCGGTGAACGTGACCTGCGAGCCATCACGGACGAACGTGCTGACCTGCCCCTGCGACTTGGCCTCGATGCGGGTGAAGGCGCCGGACTCGTCGACATCGATGTGCAGCGACTGCTCGATCGTCTGGCCGCCGAGCTTCAGCGTGGTCTCCGCTCGGTAGCGCCCGTCGGCCTGCCAGTCGTGCGCGATCGTTGCGAGTGGGTTGCCGTCGACGTAGAAGGTGAACGTGTCCGTGTCGGCCAGGCCGTCGAGCGGGGCGGGGGCGTCGTCGTCGTGGTGCTCGGCCTCGGCGGGCGCGGTCGGGGAGGGAGCGTCGGTCGTGCCATCGGGCGTGGCCCGACAGGCCAGCATCGAGAGGCCCAGGACCGCGATCGAACGAACCACGGCATGGGGGCCGCGAGGCGGCAGCGGGGGTGCAGTGGCCATGCATCGATAGTAACGACCGCCGATGAGCGGGTTTCCGAGGGCGTCGCTTCACCACTCGCGCACGAACCCATAGGCCCGTTCGAACACCGCCTTGGCCCCCGTCGGCACCAGCGCGCCGTGGGCCACGATCATGCGGTCGAAGTCCCACGACAGGATCGTCTCGATCACACGCTTGCACTCCGCTCGGTGGCGGCGCAGCAGCCAGCGAATGTCGCGGGGGGCGGCGTGTCGTCCGTAGAACCCGGCCAGGCGCGCGGCCAGGCGGGCGCTCAGCGGTGAGCCCTCGTCGGCCTGCTGACACATGTCGGTCATGATCAAGGTGCCGCTACGGCGGTGATGAAAGACGACCTCGTCGAGCATCGACGCGCCGACGGCCACCTGATCGAAGTCGTCGGCCCACAGCGGCTCGGGCGTATCGGTGAGCACCCCCGCGAATGCGAGATCGGGACGCTTGGCGGGCAAGCGACGCGAGCCGTAGGCGGGCACGTCGTAGCGGGCCACGAAGTCGCCCACGTAGAGGTGATGCAGGAAGTTGGGGGCCACGACCGCGATGGGCGTGCCGATCGCATCGAGGCCAGCGCACAGCGCCGGGGTGGGGCGCACCGGCGAGTGGATCCACAGCCCGCCGCTGGCGAGCCGGCACACCGTCATGCGCGTGCCCATCTGGACGCCGATGAACCGCAGCGGCGCACGGGCGATCCAGACCTCACCGGGGACGAAGGGGACGAGCTCGGGGTCGGGTGGGGTGGACATGGTTCGACTGCCTACGCGGGGGCGGATGGCTCGCCCTTGGTTCGCGGCTTGCGATCATCAGGGGGGATCGGGGGAGCGAGCAGCAAGTCGATGAGCTCGTGCGGAGCGAAGATCGGTGATGGGAACTGGAGATCGTCGCTGCTGGGGTGGAAGTGGGCCCGTAGACCTCGATGGTCGTTGTCGTGGCCCGATGGGTTGAGGTCGAAGCGAAGCCACCTCGAGGCCCTGGCGTCGTAGACGCGCTCGAAATTGTAGGCGAGGACCTCAACCTGGCTTTCGTATGGCCGCAGTACGGCCGAGAACGACAGCCAGCCACCGTCTGGTGTGTGCAGGACCGCATCGTCCTTCCTGCGCCGGAAGTTCTTGGGACCACCGATGAGATCCTGGGCTCCTTGCTCGGGCACCTGCGCGCTGCGGCGGTCGAGGCGAATGTGCCGAGAGATGGTTTGCGATCCACCCTCGAGCCAGCCCTCGATCGTTGCGCGTTGCAGGCAAGAGCGGATGACCTTCTCGAAGTAATGCCCTGGCGAACGGCAGTCGATGAGCGGTGTCGTCCGGGCAATGCGCTTCGCGAGCGGCGGGACCCACTCCTTCATCGGCGGGCCTCCAGTAGATCCGACCGGTCGAGGAGAACCAGCCATTCGGCATGATCTGGCTCGAGCGCGAGCTCGGCGAACTCGACCTCCGCCAGGAACTGCTCGTCGCTCATCCCGTAGTGTGTGCGGAGGGCCTCCAGGCGCTTCTCTCGTGCCTCCTCGTCGAGGAAGCGATCGTCCTCCACGAGGAAGACTCGGTTGCCCGCCCAGCTCGCGAAGTGAGGGGCGATGCTCGCAAGATGGGCGAGCTCCGCAGGCAGCACGGCCAGGACCGCGGCGTGATCGCGTTGGAGGAGAGAGCGTACGTCGTCGAGGTGCAGCGATTCGAGCCCTTCGGTCGCGTGGAGCAGCACCAACCGGCTTGCGTGCTCGCGCGAAGCAGCGACCAGCAACTCTCGATCGGCCACCTGCACGATCGCGATCTCGTAGTCGACGAGGCTCTCGATGTCCTCGGCGAGGAGTGAGGCTCGTTGCTCGTCCTCTATGCCCACCACGAACCACGAACCAGTCGTTTCGTCGAGTGCGATCCGCGACGCCAGTTCGAAGCGTCCGAGCGACGAGATGTTCACGCGGCCACCGTGATGAGGTCGAGCAAGGGGGCGAGGGTGGGGTGGACGACGAAGCGGCCGTTGCCGTAGTCGAGCACGCGGCGGGTCTCGAGCAACGCCAATTCGCGCTCGCCTCGAATTACCAGGGTATCCGTTTCTCGGATCTTCTTGAGCACCTGGATCTGCTCGCTGTCCAGGCCAACGGCCCGCACGCGGCCGAACTGCTCCGCGGCGCGTGCAACGTGATCGGGTTGCACTACGTCCGAGCCAACGACGTAGGCTTCTTGCGCAGAGCTCTTCGCGAGCGCAATCAGATCACGCAGCACGCCTCCCGAAGCACGCGCAATGTCGAAGCAAGACCGTTGTGGCATGACTTCGGGTGCCGCACGTCGTGCCAGCACCTCGACGAGGAAGTCGAGCCCGTCTGCCGTGGGGTCCACGTCGGAGAGCACGAGCACGTTCTGGTCGAATAGATCGGCGGTGGTGGGAGGGGAACGGTAGCTGAGTCGCATCGGGCCCACCACCACCACTCCGATTCGGGCGCGCTCGAAGACCTGGAGGTCGACTCGAAGCGTACGCTCGAGCCGTTCGATGTCCGTGATGCGATCCAGGCTATCGAAGAGCACTACACAGTGTCCGTGCTCCGTGACGATGGCATCCTGTAGTACTTGGAGATGAGGAGCCTGATCGAGTATGAAATCCTCCCAGGTTCCGGGCCCGTGCCACTGGTCGTCTGTTTCGAACCCTGCTCTGAATTCGTCGAGCGCATCGATGGCTCGCACGACCTCTGTAGAAGGCGACCTGCCTCCACGGGCCTTGCGCACCCGTTCCTCGTACCCGATCAGTCGCATCCCCGCGAGCAGGACGAGGCGGCCGGACCACAACCACTCCAACGTGGTTTCCGCGGCCACATCGATGTAGTGCGAAACATCCCCCGTCTCGCCTCCGAGCTCCCGCAGCCGGTGATGGATCCTCCAAAGCTCCGTCGTCTTCCCCGACCCGATGCCCCCCACGATCAGATGGCTCGACCACGGTTCGATCTCGATCCTTCTCGCGATCCGCTCGGCCGTCGCCGATCTCGGTCGCTCGACGCCCCACCCCATCTGCACCGCCGTCCGCGGATCCCCGCTCGGGTCGAGCGTCCGCATCAGCTCCCGGTAGCGCTGGAGGCGGTTCATCGCTTCCAAGTATGGAACACCTCCCATCCCACCGGGAGCGCCCTGTGCGCATTGCCGGGCCCGGTGGCTGGGACACCGCGTCCGACCCTGCGCACCGGGTCCGTCCAATGTTCCGTCCCGGTCGGCTCCGGCTCCGTTTCGAAGCAAGGTGTGCAACCTCCTTCGCACCGTGCCTGCATCGTGACGCGCCCGTACGCCGTGGTAGACCGCTCGGACGCATGGCGAGCCTCATCGGAGTGGTGACCAACCCCAATTCCGGCAAGAACCGGAAGCGAGGAGGCGATCGCAAGCGCGCGCTCGAGCGGGCGGTGGGACGCCACGGGATCGTGCGGCAGACCCACGACACCCAGGAGCTGCGGGCGGTGCTCCACGAGCTGTTCGATGCGGGCTGCGATCACTGGGTGGTCGATGGCGGGGATGGAACCCTGCAATGGATGCTCAGCGAGGGATATCGGGTGGCGTGCGAGCGCAGCGGTGAGGGGCGGGCCCGGCTGCCGCGCGTGGTGCCGGCCAACGGCGGCAGCATCGACTTCGTGGCCCACAAGGCGGGGATCCGGGGCGAAGCCACCGAGGTGCTGCGGCAGCTGGTGGCGGCGTTCGAGCGCGGCGAGGTGCTCGAGGCGATCTCGCTCGACACGTTTCGCATGCGCGGGCGCCTGTGCGAGCCAGCCGCGGGCGAGGTGAGCCCCGTGCAGGCGAGCCCGGACGAGCGGCTCGGCTTCGACCGCCTGGGCTTTGCCAGCGCCATTGGAGGCGTGGCCCAGCGCTTCTTCGAAAAGCTCTACGAGCACAAGCCGGTCGACTCCAGGACCATCGTGGCGGTGCTGGGCCGATCGCTGGGCGGCGCGGTGGTCCACAGCACGCCCCGACCGCTGCGCGACCTGATGCCGGATGCACTTCGCAACTATCTGAGCGGCTACCTGAGCGGCTACGCCGACTCGCTGTTCACGCCCACGCGTGCACGGGTGGAGCTCGACGGCGAGCCGCTGGCGTTCGACGACTTCGCCTCGCTGCAGGTGGGCGCGATCGACATCAACCTCGGCGGCGTGGTGCGAACGTTCCGGCACGCGGCCACGCCCGGGGTCTTGCACGCGCAGGCCATGAGCATGCCGCCGTGGGGGGTCGCCGCGAACATCCCGAACATGGTGCTCGGCACTCCGTTTTGGGGGCGCAAGGTCTACGACGGCCCGGCTCGGCACCTGCGAGCGGTTGCACCCCCAGGGGCCGCGCTCGATCCGGTGATCGATGGCGAGCTGTTCTTCGGCTTGCGCGAGCTGACGGTCGAGACCGGTCCGCGCGTGGAGATCCCTGCCGTCTGTCGGGCCAGTTGATCGGGCCGGTCGACGCCGGCCCGATCGTCGCGGCTCGACGCGACCGGTCGATCCCAAATCGGGCTGTACGGCCGAGGACGTTCCTCGCTGGGTCGAAGGTCATCGGGCGCCTCACACGAACCGCGCAGCCGTGGCCCGGGATGCTGTTCGGTCGCCGGCCCATTGAGGCAACGCACGGCTTCACCGTGCGGCCGGACAGCAAGGAGCGCGAGCGCGCGGCGTTGGGTCACGGTCGTCGTCGGGCGAGCCCGGTTGACACGAGCGTCACCCCGGGCGAGCGTCCCCGAGATTCGCGGAATGCGAGGAGAGAAGTGATGAAGCGGACTTGCTTGATTTCCAGCGCCCTGGCCCTGCTGACCCTTGCCCCCTCGGTGGCCTCCGCCGAGCCCGGCATCCTCTACGTCCCCACCGAGGACATCACGCTGTACCCCACCAACATGGCGCCGTGCGGCGCCTCGGTGAACTCCGCGTTGGGTTGCTACGGCGTGAGCGAGGAGACGGTCGAGCCCCCCTACGCCGACGCGGACAACCTCACCACCGCCCTGGCCAACAACCTGGTCGAGTACGACGTGATGGTCACCAACGTGCGGCCGCCCGAGTACATCTCGTACGTCATGCACCTGGCCAGCGACGATCCGGCGGACATGAGCACGAGCTTCTCGTGCGCGTTTGGTGGCATCAACTGCGAGGCCCGCAACCGCAATGCCATCACCTCCACCTCGGGCACCACGATGAACTGCATCGATCCCGAGGTCGTGCACGCCTCGACCTATGCGTTCGGCCGGGTCTCGGGCCTCGAGGGCGTGGACAACCCCGAGGACTGGATGAACTACGTGGTCGACGTGGGCCCGCTGGCCGGCCCCGACTACGCCATGGCTCCGCTGGGCTTCCAGGACGTGTGCAACGATCGCGTGCAGCAGCAGGGCTTCAACGATCGCGGCATGCAGGTCAGCCTCCCGCTCGAGTGCACCAGCGTCGACCACTTCACCTGCGACGGCCCGGGCGGCATGCAGGGCCAGAACAGCCACCAGGACCTCCTGATGTACTACGGCGCTCGCGTCGAGGACACCGAGGCGCCCGTGCTCTCCAACATCGTGCCCGAGGACGGCGCGGTGCTCATGGCGGGCGACGACCTGGTGCTCGACGTCGACATCTCCGATGGCGACCCCATCGTGGGCGTGCGCTGGACGGTGACGTCGGAGGTCTTCATCGACATCATCGGCTCCGACACCGTCACGCAGTGCACCAACGACGTGTGCGACGCCAACTGGATGGACGCTTCCCCCCTCAAGGCCACCGACAGTGACTGGGAGGTCACCTTCGCCGGTCTGCCGCCGGGCGAGTACGCCATCACCCTCGAGGCGGCCGACTACCACGGCAACATCGCCGACATGGTCAGCGCCACCGTCACCATCATGGGCGAGGACAGCGGCACCAGCGGGCCCATGACCACCGGGGCCGATTCCTCCGGGGGCAACGCCACGAACGACGACAGCAGCGTGTTCACCACCGGTGAGGACGAGAGCGGCGATGGCACCAGCACCAGCTCGCAGGACGACACCGGTGGTGGCGGCTGCAGCTGCCGCACCACGCCCGCTCCCGGCGGCGCGATGCTGATGCTCCTGGGCCTGATGGGCCTGGGCACCCTGCGTCGGCGCCGGCTGTTCTAGGCTGCCCCCGCATCCAGCGGCAGGCAATCAAGCACCCAGCTCGCCCTCGATGAAAGGGCGCGTTGGGTCGGGAAAGCAGCCAGTGAGGGCACGGTTCTCCGCGCGGGGCCGTGCCCTCGAGTGTTGGTTGACTATGGCTCGGATGCGTCGCCGGTCACGACCCGAGCGCGGCGCGATCCATGCTTGGCTTGCCACCGCGCCGACGACCAGTAGAGCAGCGGAAAGGTCAGCACGAAGCCCGCGGCGCAGCAAAGGGCCGCGCCCAGCATGAACGGACCCACCGCGTCGGTGAACAGGTGCCACCAGCCGGGCAGGTCGAGCGCTTGCATCCGAGCCCACGTTGGCAGCTCGCGACCGAGCACGGCCAGGCCGATGTAGAGCTCGGCGAAGTAGAACAGCGGGCCGGTCACCGGGTTGACGACGGCGGTCCCCAGGTACGTGGCGGGCAGGTTGCAGCGCAGCAGCGGCGCCGTGGCCAGCGCCACGAACATGCCCGCGAACGGCACCGGCAGCAGCGACAGCGACAGGCCCAGCGAGAAGCCACCCGCGATCCCACGGGGGCTGCCGTTGAGGGTCATCAGCTTGCGGAGCCACTGCCGCACGGCCTGCCCACCATGACACAACGCCGGTCATCTGCATGACCTGCGTCACTTGCGCGAATTTAATCGACTGATGAGTTCATTCTTCTCTTGCATTCGACTCGCGAGTCGATGAATCTGACCTCCAACGATGGGCCGCCCCCTCGCCAGTGCCAACGCGATCGCCACCCCCGAGCGGGTGCTGGCTGCCGCCGAGCTGGCGTTTGCGGCGGTGGGCTACGGGGCGGCCAAGCTCGCCGACATCGCCAGGCGAGCGGGGATCGGGCGTCCGTCGCTGCTCTACCACTTCGGCAGCAAGGAGGCCCTCTACGCGCGCACCGTGGAGCGCTGCTTCGGCCGCCTGCGCGACGCGTTGGTCGAGTCGATGACGGCCGAGGGCAAGCTGTCCCAGCGCATCGATCGCACGGTGGCGCGCTACGTGGAGTTCCTCGACGCCGAGCCCCAGCTCGCCCGCATCGTGCTGCGAGAGCTGCTCGACGGCAAGGGGCCCGGGCGTCAGATCCTGCTGCGTCAGGTGGTGCCGCTGCTGCACGTGCTCGAGCGCTTCATCCGTGAGCAGGGTGGAAGGGAGCAGGACGGGGCCGCGCTCCGACCCAACGTGCCCATTCGTGCCGCGCTCTTGCAGGTGGGGTCCGACGCCCTGCTGCGTGCCGCGGCTGGGCCGCTACGGCGGCCGCTGTGGGGCTCCGAAGATCACACCGCCGCGCTCGCGCAGCTGCTGCTGTTGCGCGATCCGGTCGACCACGCCCATCGGGCCATCACGACGGCCGCCGATGGCACCGCCGGCTGACGCACCACCGGACTTCACCACCGGACTTCACCACCGGAACTCACCACCGGATCTTCACCACCGCACGCTCGAGGACGATCGCATGCTCACCACCGCCCCCTCTGCCCTCGGCCCCCTGGGCCGCAGCCGCAACCCTCGCGTGTTCCTCGATCTCGCTGGGCCGGCCGTGCGCGGTCTGCTGCTCAAGAAGGGCAAGCGCGATCGTACGGCCCAGATGCCGGCCCACCACCAGGCCCACTTCGACTGGGACTATGAGCGCAACCGGCCCGAGCTCGCCAAGCTCTACGACGCGGCCAAGCGCGACCAGTGGGACGGCGCCACCGCGCTGCCGTGGAGCACCGAGGTCGATCCATTCGACGAGAGCCGCGAGCTGATGCCCGAGCACACGCTGCCGCTGGCCGAGCTGCCCAGCTACCGCTCGCTGCCGCGCCGGCGTCAGGCCGAGCAGCGCGCCGATCTCACGTCGTGGCTGCTGTCGCAGTTCCTGCACGGCGAGCAGGGGGCCCTGTTCGCGGCCTGCCAGGTCACCGAGGCGGTCCAGTGGATGGACGGCAAGCTCTACGGCTCCACCCAGGTGGTCGACGAGGGGCGCCACGTGGAGGTGTTCCACCGCTATCTCGCCGAGAAGCTCGGCAAGGTCTATCCGATCAACGACAACCTCTACACCATCATCGATGCGCTCATGACCGACGGGCGCTGGGACCTCAAGTTCCTGGGCATGCAGATCATGATCGAGGGGCTGGCGCTGGGGGCCTTCGGCACCATGCGTCAGTCGACCCGCGAGCCCCTGCTCAAGGAGCTGCTCCAGTACGTCATCACCGACGAGGCTCGCCACGTGACGTTCGGGGTGGTGGCGCTGCGCGACTACTACGCGGCGCTGCCCGAGCACGAGCGGCGCGATCGCGAGGACTGGGCCTACGAGATCTCCGTGCTGCTGCGCAATCGCTTCCTGGCCCACGAGTTCTATGAGGAGCACTACGCCCACTGCATGTCGCGACGCGAGTGGAACGCCGCGGTGCTGCGCTCGGAGTTCATGGGGCGCTTCCGCAACACCCTGTTTCGGCGGCTCATCCCCAACCTCAAGAGGATCCACCTGCTGTCCGATCGCATACGGCCGCACTACGGCGCGCTGGGGCTGTTGGTCTACGAGCACGACAAGCCCGCCAGCGAGCTGCGGCCCATCGATCTGCTCGAGTGCGATCCCGCCGAGGCCGAGGCCAAGCTCCTTCGCGTCTAGGTGTGGGGTGCCGGCCATGCCGAAGTCATCGCCCCGCGTGCTCCTGCTCGACGTGATGGACACGCTGGTCCACGACCCGTTCTTCGCGGAGATTCCTCGGTTCTTCGGCACGAGCCTGCGGCAGCTGCTGCCGCAGCTACGCGCGGGCGCGTGGGTGGAGTTCGAACTCGATGCGCTCGACGAGGCCACGTTCCTGTCGCGCTTCTTCGCCGACGGGCGTGCGTTCGACGGGCCGGGACTGCTGGCCACGGTGCGCGCGGGGTATCGACTGCTGCCGGGGATCGAGCCGCTGCTCGCGGAGCTGCGCGGGCGCGGGGTGCCGATGCACGCGCTGTCGAACTATCCCCGCTGGTATCGCTACATCGAGGAGGAGCTTCGGCTGTCGCGCTATCTGCAGTGGAGCTTCGTGTCGTGCAACACGGGCGTGCGCAAGCCCGATCCGCAGGCGTACCTGGGCGCTGCCGCGGCGCTGGGCGTCGAGCCGTCGGCGTGCACGTTCGTGGACGATCGGCAGAGCAACTGCGCGGCCGCCTGCTCGGTGGGGATGGACGCGGTGTGCTTCTCCGATGCCGCCTCCCTGCGCTCGGCCCTGGTCGAGCGCGGCGTGCTGGCCGAGGCGCATGCCGTGCTGCCCGACGAGGGGTGAGCGCCTCGCGCCACCTCTCGTGTGTTCATGTCGCTTGATGTCGCACCAAGGATCATGGATCCCTTCAAGTGGCGGGGGACGCCCGTTTGGTCTGGATGGCCGCAAATTTGGGCTCCGGACGCCGGTCCGGTGGGACCGGCCACGGTAACTTTGCTGGCACATTGGCCGGGGTGCCTGTCACACTTGGGGTGTTGCTCCCGACTGGACATCTCACCGCGTCGCGCCGAGCTAGCAAGGGGAGCAACGGTTGGACCTCGGCGCTTCTCAGACAAGGAAGGCCCATGAAGCTCCCATTGGAGATCACGTTTCGCAATGTCGTGCGTACCGACGAGATCGAGGAACGCATTCGGGCGAAGGCCGCCAAGCTCGACCGCTTCTACGACCGCATCACCAGCTGCCGGGTCGTCGTCGAGGCTCCCCATCAGCACCACCAAAAGGGCAACGCCTACCAGGTGCACATCGAGCTGAGCGTTCCGGGGGCCGACATCGTGGTCAACGCAGACAAGCCCAAGCCGGAGCACGCCGACCTCGGCGTGGCCTTGCGTGACGCATTCAATGCCGCGCAGCGGCAGCTCCAGGGCTTCGCCGAGCGCAGCAATCCGGCGCAGTCCGGCGCCCACATGCGAATCACCGACGTGGTGTCCTGAGAACGGCCCTCGAGGGTCCGGCTCGCGCCCGCGGGCCGCACGAAGACCGACGGTGCACCCCGCCGTCGGTCTTCGCGTTTTCCTGGGGCCCAGCCCCAGCGGGGCTCCGCCGCTCCGAGCGAGGCCTACGTGGCGCTGGAGACGGTCGCGCTCGAGTGGGTCTCGGCGCACCGCTGCATCACCACACAGTTGCGTCCGCGCGCCTTGGCTCGCGCCAGCGACTCGTCGGCATCACGGATCATGCCCTCGATCAGCGCATCGAGCTTCTCGCCGTCGCGCATCTGAGCGACCGGGATGCGATCGACGAAGGCACCACCGATGCTCACGGTGGTGCTGCAGCGCTCCTCCACGTTGCTGCGGATGCGCTCGGCCACCTGCAGGGCCCCTTCCTCGTCGACGTCGGGGAGCACGACCACGAACTCCGCGCCGCCAAAGCGCGCCACCAGGTCGCTGTCGCGGCTGCTGCCGTCGATGGCCCGTGCGATGCGAGCGAGCATGCGGTCGCCGGCCTGGTGCCCCTCGACGTCGTTGACGCGACGAAAGCCGTCGACGTCGGCGAGCAGCAGGCCGATGCCGGTCACGCCCTGGCGGCTGACCGACTTGACCGTACGCCGCAGCGCGCCGAACAGGAACCGGCGCGAGAGCACCCCGGTGAGCTCGTCGGTCATGGTCACCCGGCTCAGCCGAGCCTGGGCCCGCGCGCAGGTGATCTGCGAGTCGAGCCGTGCGCACAGGAGCATGGTCGAGGTCTCCCAGCCCACCACGTCGCGCCCGCCCGCCTCGAGGGCCTCCACGACGGCCGGGTGGTCCTCGGGGCCGGCCGTGGCCAGCAGCACGGGGATCTCGGCCGTGTCGGTCGAGCTGCGCAGCGTCTCGCAGATCCGTGCGGCGGGCAGGTCGGGCATGCCCAGCGCCAGCACGACGACCTCGGGCTCCTGCTCGGCCGCCAGCGACAGGCACTCGGCCTCGGTCGCCGCCAGCAGCACCTGGTAGCCCTGTTCCTCGAGGCGCAGCCGCTGGAGCCGACGCCGCGCCTCCTGCGGGTCGACCAGCAGCACCCGGCCGCGGGTGTGGCTGTGATCGGGGCTGGAGTGGGGGCGCGTGACGGCGACGACGGGGCTGACGCCATCGGGGTGCCCGCGGTGCAGCATCGCGGTGGCCGCGGGGGCCGGCATCGGGCGGCCGAACAGGTAGCCCTGGCCCAGCTCGCAGCCCAGCGCGCGCACGAACCGGAGCTGCTCGGCGGTCTCGATGCCCTCGGCCGTGGTGCTCTTGCCCAGGCCCGCGGCCAGGTTGACGATGGCGCGCACGATCTCGGCCCCTCCTTCCTGTGGGCCATGGCCCAGGCGTGCGAGGAACGAGCGGTCGACCTTGATGCCGTCGATGGGGAAGCGGTGCAGGCACGACAGCGCCGAGTAGCCCACGCCGAAGTCGTCGAGCAGCACGCGGATCTTCATGGCGCGGATCCGGTGCAGCACCGCGCGGGCGGCGTCGTCGTCCTCGATCAGCAGGTTCTCGGTGATCTCCACCCCCAGCGAGCCGGGAGCCAGCCCCGAGTCGGGCAACTGCTCGGCCAGTACCTCGAGCAGATCGGAGTCGGCGATCTGGCACGGCGAGAGGTTGATGTTCATCAGCAGCGCCGGGTGGCCGTCGCGCTGCCAGGTGCGGGTCTGCTCGAGCACCTTGGGGAGCAGACGACGGAACAGCGACGGCATCAGGCCGGCTTCCTCGGCCACCGCGATGAAGTCGCCGGGCGGGACCAGGCCGCGCGTGGGGTGGCGCCAGCGCACCAGCGATTCGAACCCTGCGATCTCACCGGTGTGGAGCCACACCAGCGGTTGGTAGAACGGCTCGAGCTCGTCGCGCTCGATGGCGCCGCGCAGCTCGTGGTCGAGCTCGAGGCGCTCGTGCAGCACTTGACGACTGGGCAGCGCCGCGGCGGCGTCGTGCAGGGCATCGGGTCGGAGCTGGCGCTCGAACGCCTTGCGCTCCACCGCGCAGACCAGGCTCCGCTGCAGCAGCGATGGCTCGAGCGCCCCCTTGAACAGGCAGTCCTGGGCGCCTTCGCCGATGACGCCGCTTGCGGCTTCGTCCTCGGCCTCGCTCGTCAACACCACGATGGGCAGGCCGGGCATCGCCGTGCAGGCACGACGCACGGTGTCCATGCCGCTGCTGTCGGGCAGGGTGAGGTCGAGCAGCACGGCGTCGAGGGCCTCGGTGCCGGCGAGCTCGAGTGCGGTCTCGAGGCGACCGGCGTGCACGACCTCGAAGTCGCGCTGGCACTCGCGCAGCAGCTCGTGAACCAGCCGAGCATCGGCGGGATCGTCTTCGACCAGCAGCAGGCGCAGGATGCTCATCGACAGCGGGCGGGGCAGCGGACGGCGACCAGGCGGCCCTCGAACACAGTCCGTGAGGATTGCAGTATGGACGATCGCGGCCGGCCGGTACAAGCGAGGTTCACCACGCGCGCGCGCTGGATCTCGGCAACGGGTGATCGGATTGCGTGTGAGGGCGCGGTTGGTGGCGTAGGGGTTTCCCGTGTCGGATGTGGGACGTGTTCGCGCTCAGTCGGGGGGAGTCCGCGTGCGATGGACGAACGCGCGCTTGCCTGGCCCGTAGTCGCTGGCGACCTGTCCCTCGCCGCGCAACAGCCAGCGGTAGGTGACCAGGCCCTCCACGCCCACGGGACCGCGTGCATGGAGCTTGCCGGTGCTGATGCCCACCTCGGCCCCCAGGCCATAGCGGTAGCCGTCGGCAAAGCGGGTGCTGGCGTTGTGGAACACCCCCGCTGCATCCACGGCCGCGAGGAAGGTGGACGCGGCGAGCGGATCGCTGGCCACGATCGCCTCGGTGTGGCGCGAGCCGTAGCGCTCGATGTGGGCGAGCGCGTCGTCGAGGTGCTCCACGCGCTTGATCGAGAGGACGAGCTCGCCGTACTCGGTCGACCAGTCCTCGTCGGTGGCGGGGAGCAGGTCCGGGTGCTTGGCCCGGGTGGCCTCGCAGCCCCGCAGCTCCACTCCATGGCGCCGCAGGGCCTCGAGCGCCGCGAGCAGGGCCGGCTCGGCCCCAGGCTCCCACAGCAGGGTCTCGATCGAGTTGCACGCGGCGGGATAGCTGCACTTGGCGTCCACGGCGATCCGTGCCGCCATCGGCGGGGAGGCCGTGTGATGCAGGTAGAGGTGGCACAGGCCCTCGGCGTGGCCGAGCACGGGGATCGAGGTTCGCGATTGCACGTGGCGCACGAAGGCCGAGGAGCCCCGGGCGATCACCAGGTCGATCCCTCGCTCGAGCTTCAGCAGGGCGTCGACCTCCGCGCGGTCCTCGAGGAGCGTGACGGCAGCCGGGTGCAATCCTTGCGCGTGCAGGGCGTCGCGCAGCCGTCGGACGAGGGCGGCGTTGCTGCGCCGAGCTTCCCGGCCCCCCTTGAGCAGCACGGCGTTGCCGGTGCGCAGGGCCAGCCCGGCGATCTGTGGGACCGCGTCGGGGCGGGCCTCGAACACCACGCCCAGCACGCCCAGCGGGCAGCTCACGCGGCGCAGCACCAGGCCGTCGTCGAGCTCGCGCTCGAGCTCGATCCGACCGATCAGGTCGACCTGATCGGCGAGCTGGCCGAGCCCGTCGCACAGACCGTCGAGCTTCTTGTCGCTCAGCGCGAGTCGGTCGACCAGCGCGGGGGCCAGCTCGCCGCGGTCGCGCAGGGCCTCGGCCTCGCGCAGATCCTCGGCGTTGGCCGCGAGGATCTGCCCGCGGGCATCGGGCCGGGCCAGCTCGTCGGCGAGCGCCAGCAGGACCGAGCGGCGGTCGGGTCCGGTGGCGCGGGCAAGCTGGGCACCGGCCGCCCGCGCAAGGCGTGCGAGCTGGCGGACGTGTTCGGAGGGATCGGCCATCGGCGGTGCTCCCGTCGCCCGTGCTAGACCTCGCCGAGCACGAGGTTGTCGCGGGTGACCAGCGCATCGTAGCCCCGGAATCCCAGGACGCGGTCGATCTCGGAGCTATGGCGCCCTGCGAGCGCTCGACAGGCGTCCGCGTCGTAGTTGACCACGCCGCGCCCATGCACGCGGCCGCTGCCGTCGCGGATTTCCACCACGTCGCCGCGCAGGAACTCGCCCTCGATCCGCAGCACCCCGATGGGCAGCAGCGAGGCCTTGCGCTCGGAGAGCGCGGCGAGGGCCCCGGCGTTGACCACCAGGGCGCCCTGATGCGCGCGTCCGATGGCGATGTGGCGCCGCCTGGCCGGTCGAGGCGCGGGCGACCACAGGATCGTGCCGAGATCCTCGCCGCGGAGCGCCCGGGTGAGCGCGCCGGGCTGCGTGCCATCGAGGATGAGCACGGGCAAGCCGGCCTCGGTGGCCAGGCGGGCGGCCTCGAGCTTGGAGCTCATGCCTCCGGTTCCGCCGCTCGATCGCCCCTGGGTGAGCGCCCGTAGCTCGGAGGCCACGCCGGTCAGCTCGGGGATCCGCGTCGCGCCATCGTCGTGGCTCGGGTTGGCGGTGTAGAGCCCGTCCACGTTGGTCATCAGCACCAGCAGATCGGCGTCCACCGCCACCGCGACCCGGGCCGAGAGCCCGTCGTTGTCGCCGAAGGCCGGCTCGGGAGCGTCGTCGTCGCTCGACGCTCGGATGTGCTCGACCAGCTCCCGCACGCTGACGCTGTCGTTCTCGTTGAGCACGGGCAGCGTGCGCAGCTCGAGCAGGCGCAGCAGCGTGGTGCGCACGCACAGCGCCCGGTCGCGGTCGGCGAGGTCGTCCTGGGTCAGGAGCACCTGGGCGGCCACCACCCCCAGCTGCGCCAGGGCCTGGGTGTAGAGCGCCATCAAGTGACCCTGGCCCACCGCAGCGCACGCCTGTCGCAGGCCCAGCGAGGAGGGGCGCTCGGCCAGTCCGAGCACCCGCGAGCCCATGCCCACGGCGCCGCTGGTGACCAGGAGCACCGCGCTGCCCTCGCGGTGGAGCCGGCCCAGCTCCTCCACGATGCCGTAGAGGCGGCCCAGAGCCAGCTCGAAGCCGTCGCGGGTGACCACGGCCGTGCCGACCTTGACCACGATCCGGCGGGCGCGGGACAGCGCGCTGCGCTGCGTGATGCTCATGGCAGCCACCTCGTGGGATCGTCGATCGAGCCGGGGGCTCGGACGCGGCCGCGACGCTGGCTGGCGATCGCCTGACGAGCATCGTCGAGCAGCGATGGGGGGACCCGAACCCGCCCGCGCTTGCCCTCGAGCACCAGGCCGCCCCGCAGCACGTCGCGTCGGACCGCCGTGATCGCCTCGAGGGGGAGGCGCTCGGCGTGGCCGTGACGATCGACGCCGATGATTCCCGCGTCGGTGACCAGCACGGCGCGCTGGTTGGCACGCTCGCGCAGCAGCACCAGGGCCGCCGGGGACAGCAGCGCCGCGATCGGCTTCCACAGCTCGCGCCAGGGCTGCAGCCAGAAATGGGGCGCCAACACGCTCACGAACCCGAGGATCGCCAGCGCGGCCACGAACACCAGGGCCACGGGACCCACGTGGGTGCGATCCTTCTCGTCCCACCACACCAGCGCCTCGCCGAACACGAGATGGCGGGCGAGGTCGTTGGGCACGGGGCCGGGGGACGGGGGCGCGCCCGGGGCCAATATGCGGGGGCCGCGGGGGCCACCGCTGCCGCCGTCGGGCGTCGGATTGCTGGATACCAGCTGCAAGGTCATGGGAGCAGCTCCTCGACGCGCACGCCCAGGCGCCGCAGTAGGTGATCGCACAGCACCAGCGCGCACATGGCCTCGACCATGGGCACGGCCCGGGGCAACACGCAGGGATCGTGGCGGCCGCGGGCGGTGAGCGTGGCGGCCTTGCCCTGGCGATCGACGGTGTCTTGCGGCTGGAAGATCGTCGCCACCGGCTTGAACGCCACCCCGAAGCGGATCGTTTCGCCGTTGCTCAGGCCGCCCTGGATGCCGCCGCTGCGATTGGTGCGGGTACGGATGCCGACCTCCCCGAAGGGGGTGCTGGGCGGGCGCTCGGGCGCGGGTACGAACGCATCGTTGTGCTCCGAGCCGCGCATGAGCGTCGCGGCGAAGCCTTCACCCAGCTCGAAGCCGCGCGAGGCGGGCAGGCTCATCATGGCCGCGGCCAGGTCGGCGCCGAGCTTGTCGAACACCGGCTCGCCGAGGCCGGGCGGAACCCCCCGCGCCACGCAGCGCAGCACGCCGCCCACGGTGTCGCGATCGTGGCGGGCGGCCTCGATCACCTCGGTCATGCGCGCGGCTGCATCGGGGTCGGGACAGCGGACCTCGTGGGCGTCGACCTCGGCGCGGGTGATCGACTCGGGATCGACGGGCGGGCACTGGACCGCGTGCACCTGGTCGACCCACGCCACGATCGAGATCCCGTGGAGCCGCTCGAGCAGGTCCTCGGCGAGGGCCCCGGCCGCCACGCGTCCCACCGTCTCGCGCGCCGAGGCCCGTCCTCCGCCCGCCACGAAGCGCAGGCCATAGCGGGCATCGTAGGTGTAGTCGGCGTGGGACGGACGGTACAGCCGTTGGAGCTCGTCGTAGTGCTGCGGCTTGGCGTCCTCGTTCCTCACCCACATCGAGATCGGAGTGCCGAGGGTCAGGCCCGACTCGGGGTCGATGCCGCTGCCCACCTCGATCGCATCGGGCTCGCGTCGGCTCGAGCTCAGGCGACTCCGACCCGGGCGACGACGATCGAGCTGCGCCTGGATCCGTGCGTGGGGGAACGGGTGCCCTGCCGGGCAGCCGTCGACGACCACCCCCACGACTCCGCCGTGGGACTCGCCGAAGGTGGTCACGACGAAGCGCTCGCCGAAGGCATTGCCCGGCATGGATGGGCGAAGGTAGCAGGGGCCACGGTGTCGGCGCCATCGTCGAGCGCGATGCCGAAGCGTGGGCGCCGCGGAAGCGGTGGCGGCCCTCAGCGTCCGAAGGCTTCCACCCGCTGCGCCGCGTTGCGGCGCAGGCCCAGGTAGAACATCTGGTACTCGATCGGGTGGTAGTTGTCCGGCCCCATCGTCCACAGCAGCAGCCGGCTCATGAAGTCGCGCTCGGGATCTCCCATCGTGGTGACCACCAGGGCCCCATCCACGCACTGGGCATCGGCGAACGCGGGCTTGATCGCCGGGGCATCGGTGTCGAGGAACAGCGCTCCGGCGTTGGCACTGGCGGGGGCATGGGTACCGTCGGTGGTCCACGTGATCGGGTTGACGCAGAGCCGGTCGCGCATCGGGTCGGGATCGTCGGCGTCGAATTCGAGGCCGTTGGGTCGATACTCCGGTCCTCGAGCGTTCCAGCCGACCACGCATCCGGTCTGATCGGGTCGCTCGCACGGGGGCACCAGGGGCGAGCGCTGGTCGGGACGGAGCGGGGCTCCGATGAGGTACGCGGCGACCATTCGTGCCTGGACCGGCTGGCCCGCGATGCGCTCGCGCAGCAATCGAGCGCCGATGACGGCGCCCTGGCTGTGGCCCGCGAGGATGAACGGGCGGTCGCCCGTGTGGGCGAGGAACTCGTCGAACGCAGCCGAGACATCGGACAGCGCGACCTCGATCGCACGCTCGCTCTCGGCGTCGGGATGGACGAACGCCCGCCCGTTGGCCTGCCGGTAGCGGGGCGCATACACGGCGCAGCAGGCGTTGAAGGCACTGGCCTGGATCAGGGTACCACCACGGGTGGTGGCCTCGAGCGTCGCGGGGTCGTCGACCGAGGCGTTCCACGTCGGCCCCAGCGCCGTCGTGGGGTGCAGGTAGAACACGTCGACCGGCGCGGTGCGCTGATCGCCGGCCGGCAGCTCGGAGATCGCCACGTCGGCGCCATCCTCGAGCTCGGGCCGCGCAGCCCAGGCCTCGGGGCGCCGGTAGTCGGGCGCCGGTGGAGTCGCGGCGGGATCGAACGGCCCCGGGTCCAGCACGCGCATGATCCAGCGGTCCATGGTCGCGAGCGCGACGACCACCGCGACGACCGCCACGCCCACGAGCACGGCGAGGACGCGAAGCATCCGTTTCATCCTCGGCCGCATGCCGCGAGAGGCTACGCCAATTCACGCCGAGGATGCATCGGACCTGCCAACGGTCGTATCGTGCGTCCATGGAGCGAGCCCCCGTCGAGTCCAAGGCGCTGCGTTCGGTCGGCTACGACGCCGAGGCTCGCGTGCTCGAGCTGGAGTTCTCGGGGGGCAAGGTCTACCAGTACCTCGACGTGTCCCCCGAGCTGCACGCGTGGCTCATGCGTTCGAAGGACAAGATGGCGGTGTTCCGCAACAAGATCGATGGTTGCTTCGAGTATCGACGGATCGATCACCTCGACCCGAGCGCGCCGAGCCTCGAAGACGCGCTGCGGGCCTCGCTGGCCGCGGGCCCGCGGCCGCCGGGGGGCGAAGTGCCGCCGGGGGGCGACGTGCCGCCGGGGGACGAGCACGACGAGCCTTGACTTGATCGAATGCGCGCGGTCGATCGCGATCGCTGGTGTCGAGCGCTCGCGCGATCACGAGCCTCGTGCGCGGTCCAGCGCGCATGGGAGCGCGAGGGCGAGCGTCGAGGATCGGCATCGCGCACGCTCGACGCCGATGCGCGAAAACTGGTCGGGTCGTCCTGGACGCGCCGCGGTCGAGGGGCCGCTACCGTCGATGCGTGAAGCGTGGACGCTTGCGACCGGGGGAGGTTCCCACCTCCTACGGCTGGTACGACCGTCGATCGGGCACCATCGATCTGGTTGCTCTGGCGCTCGAGTCGATGACCGGCGTGCGCGCCCGGCCCGTGCTGACCGAGCCGCCGCCATGGATCCTGGCGCTCGAATTGCCGACGCAGGTGCCTCGTGCGTCGCTGGCCGAGCTGGCTCGCGTCAGCGGGCTGGCCTGTCGCGCGTGGGTCGACGCGGGTCGTCCCGGGCTCGACGATCTGCCTCCCGCGGCTCGTCATCCATGACCTCCCGTCGCGGTTCTGCACGGCACCGTACGCAGAGTCCGTGGTCGGTCTTGTGACCACCGCGTGGCGGGTGTCACGATGCTCACCCGTGCCGCTCGTTGCTTCACGCTCGTCGTTGGTGCTCGTCCCTCTGGCCGTGCTGCTGTGCGCGTGTTCCCGAGGGGCCGAGCCCGGTGATTCCGGTGGGCCCGCCGGGGTCGCCGCCCCGCCCGCCTCGACCACGCCACCGAAGGCCGCGCAGGTGCCCCTGGCCGAGGTCGAGCCGAGCACGCTCTCGCGCGACGAGACGGTCGCGTTCTTGCCGACGTTCGCGGTGGTCCGCGACGGGCACTGGAAGGCGCCGGTGGACGCGTGGGTCTACGAGCCCGAGGAAGACGGCCTGGGTCGCAAAGCCCTGATCGAGAGCATGGCCGAGCTGCTCGAGCTGGCCCCGGGCTCTCCCGACGAGCAGCTCGTGGCCAACAACCTCCGGCCGTTCGTGGTGGACAACGAGCGCGGCAAGTGGGTCGCGCTGCGACGAGGGGCCCATGCCGTGCGGGTGGGCCCCACCGAGCCCAACGGCCGGGCCTCGGGAAGCCTCGAGATTCCCGAGGGGGATCCTGCGACCGTGGGCGAGGGGGCGCCGCCCTGGGTGGAGCTCGAGGTCGTGATGCCATCGGGCGACCCGCGGCGCTTCTCCGCGTGGGTGCAGCTGCTGCCCGACGAGGGGGTCTCGGTGATCTCCGACATCGACGACACGATCAAGATCACCAACGTGCTCGACCATCAGGAGATGTTGGCCAACACCTTCCTCCGTCCGTGGCAGGCGGTGCCGGGCATGGCGGCGGCCTACCAGCGCTGGGCCGAGCAAGGCGTGGCGTTCCACTACGTCTCCGCCTCGCCGCTGCCCTTGCTCGGGGCGCTCGGCGAGCTGGCGAGCCGCGAGGGCTTCCCCCGTGGCTCGCTCGCCCTGCGACCGTTTCGCTGGACCGACGGCACCGCGCTCGAGCTGCTCGACCCCTCGGAGAGCTACAAGCGCGCCGTGATCTTCGCGATCATGGAATCGTTCCAGCACCGCGGGTTCGTGCTGGTGGGCGACACGGGCGAGCGCGACCCCGAGATCTACGCCGACGTGGCTCGGCGCTTCCCCGATCGCGTGCGTGCGATCTACTTGCGCGACCCCGTGGCGGGTGGGACGCCGTCGCTGGCCGCGCGGCTCGACGTGGTGTTCGAGGGCCTGCCGCGCCCGCTGTGGCAGGTGATCGCCGACGGCGGGGGGCTGCCCGAGGCGCCGGGTTAGACCGGTCGGGGTCGGCGCATCGGGGTCGGCGCCAGAGTCGGGCTCAGCTGGCCGACGGCTCGTCCTCGTCGAGGAACGCGAGCACGGCCTCGCGCCACGCCGTGGCGGCCTCGATGGGGATGGTGTGGCCCGCGTTGGGAAACGTGACGTGGCGGCCACCGAGGCGCCGCGCGAGCTCGGCGACCTCGGTGGGCGGCGCGAGTCGATCGAGTGCGCCTCCCATCACCAACGTCGGGCACCGCACGCGCTCGGCCAGCGCGGCCGTCGTCCACGGTGAGCCCTCGGGCGCCTCGAGCGTCTGGAGGAACAGCGCGCGAATGCCCTCGAACGAGTTGCGCTGCATCACGGCGGTGACCATGGGTTCCACGAGGTCGGCATGCTGCTCGAGGTAGGCCGGCCCCACGATGTCGGGCAGGCTGATGCGCGCGAGCGCTTCGAGGTTGCCGGTGCCCAGCGCCGCGATCCAGCCCTGCACGATGAGCCGACCGACCACGCCGCGATCGATGCCCAGGCCCGACAGCACCAGCCGGCGGACGAGCTGCGGGCGGCTCGCGGCCACGCTCAGGCACACCCGAGCGCCAAACGAGAAGCCGCAGAGATCGAACGGCGTGGGCAGCTCGAGCGCATGCACCAGGGACACGAGATCATCGACGTGCTGAGCCAGATCGGCTCTCTCGATCGAGAGCACGGTGGACCCTTGACCACGCGCTTCGTAGGCAAGGACGGGGCGCGACTTCGAGAGCGGCCGAATCTGACCACCCCAGCTGGCCAGGGTCTGGGTCATGCCACCGAGGAGCACGAGAGGCGGCGAGGAATTCCCCTTCGTCCGGAGATCGGGCTTCCGATCGAGGGATGGCTCGATCGGGGGCTCGATCGGAGGTCGACGGAGATCGAAGCGCACGCGTCCAGTCGCCGATTCGCCGGCAACGGGGTCGGAAATGCTCACGAAGTCGGGCACGAGGCGCGAATTAGCACGACATGCCCTTGCTCGTCGTGCGCGTGACTACGATCGTGTCAGGGACACTCCGATGGCGATGTGGATGCAATGCAAGCGAGCCAACCCATCGCGGCCATAGTGACACCACGGACCTAACGATTCGGGGTTTTCCGTCGGTGTGGGGTGTAATTTGCGTGACGAAGGGCAGGGGACCAACTTGGTACGCAACAAACTGGGCCGTATCGTCGATCTTCGGTTGACCGAGGGGGGCCATCGAAACTATGTTGATCATAGTTTCGTAACGCCACTGTTTGGCCGGGATCGGGGGATTACCGGGCAAGCGTCGAGTGGCACGATCATCGCCCTTCTTTCGGGGTACGGGGGTATGCACAATGGATACGAGAATTCGAGGCATCGGCCTCTTGATTGGTTCACTGGCACTCTTGCTCACGGCATGTGACACGTCGGACGATGCCTACTGGGACGAGGTGGATGACCTCGAGCTCCGCGGTGATGGCGGCGACGGCGGGCAGATCGTTCCGCCGGGCTACATCTTCAATGGGCTCGAGAATCCGAACGTGACCGGGATCAGCGCCGCCAATGCATTGAGCACCAATGAGGGCATGGCGCCGACCATCGATCTGCTCACGGACGCCAACAAGTACAAGACCGCCAAGTACCTGGTCGAGTGCGCGCTGCCAGCCGGGCAGAGCGTCACCAAGGACCTCGGCGGCCAGTCGCTCGTCTTCAATGGTCACCTTGGCCTTGCGCCCGAGTGGAAGGACGGCGTGTGCGATCAGGACTGCCAAGAGTGGGTCTCGGCCTGCTTGCTCGCGCGTACCAACACCTCCGGCGATACCGTGTTGGTCTACCTGAAGGGTCATCCTGCGCTTGGCTACGAGCCGCCGCCGGGCGCGCTCCTCGAGGCCGGCTTTTGGGGGAACCTCTTCGACGACAACGACGAGAAGTACCTGTGCAAGGGGTCGGGCCACTCCGTGGTCGAGGCCATCCGCAGCGGGCGAACCTGCTTGACCGGCGGCTGGTGCGGCTTCACGGCCTACTCCAAGTGCGATCAGCAAGAGCGCTGCGCCATGGCCGGCCCCAACGATGACGTCCCGTCCGATTGTCAGAGCGGCAGTCAAGCCCAAGGGCCCGCCCAGAACACGATCTCCACGTGGCTCCTCGTTCAGTAGCGGCCGTTCCTGCTGCCGCTGCACCGTGGAGCCCATCATGGGCCACGGAGGAGGGTCTGCGTCACGAGACGACCTCTCCCCACCCTTGAGGGGTTCACTTACGGGGATGCCTTGGTTGGCCTACACTGGAGCGAAGGTCGGGGCGCATGACGCCCCGGCCGGAGCCCTCGGTGTCGACCTACGAGCTACCCACCAAGGAGATCGCGGATGCGGATGCTCCGTCGATCGTTCCGTCGGGTCGCCCGCGATCGGAAGCGAACAAGGCCGCCGAAGAGCCCGAGACCGAGCTCTCGCAGGGCGACTTCGTGGGGCGCTACTCGGTGCTCAGCTGTCTCGGTCGCGGGGGCATGGGCGTGGTCTACAAGGCCTACGACCCTCAGCTCGATCGCAACGTTGCGCTCAAGCTGCTGCGGCGTGGACGTGGCTCGGTCCACGCCGACCTCCGCCTCCTGCGCGAGGCTCAGACGCTCGCCAAGCTCAAGCACCCGAACGTCGTTGCGGTCTACGATGCGGGCCTGACCCATCACGGCGTGTTCATCGCCATGGAGCTGCTCGCGGGCAAGTCCCTCAACGAGTGGCTCGAGGCCACGCCTCGCACCGTGGGTGAGATCATCGAGGTGTTCCGCGCCGCCGGGCGAGGCCTCATCGCGGCGCACGACGCGGGCTTCGTGCACCGCGACTTCAAGCCGTCCAACGTGCTCGTCGAAGACGACGGGTCGGTGCGAGTGCTCGACTTCGGGCTCGCGCACTCGGTCCAGGATGCGCGATCGGACGATGACCTCGCCGCGCTCGGCGATTCCGATCCGTTCGAGCGCGACCTCGGCCAGTACCCCTCGGGGTCGCGCGACGTGTTCGCCACCCAGGCGGGAACCCTGGTCGGAACTCCCGCCTTCATGGCTCCCGAGCAGCTGCTCGGCGGCCGTGGAGATCACCGGAGCGAGCAGTTTGCGTTTGCGATGTCACTCTACGTCGCGCTCTACGATCGCTCGCCGCTGGGCGGCGAGACCTACGAAGAGCGGCGAGCGACCATGGAGCAGGGCCTGCGGGTCCCCGAGCAGCACCTCGAGCGCAGCGCCAACGGCGAGCGGGTTCCGCCGCGCATCCGCCAGGTCATCCAGCGCGGTCTGGCCGACGATCCCAAGGACCGCTTCGCATCGATGGCGGAGCTGCTCGAGCAGCTCGAGCAGCCGCCGTCGCGCTGGCGCCTGATCGCCATCGCGGGGTTCACCCTCCTGGCCGGCTTCGGGGTGGGCGCGATGGTGTTCGAAAAGCCCGAGGAGCAGCCCTGCGCCGATCCGTCGAGCGCGCTCGAGGGCACATGGGGGCCCGCCGATCGGGCGCGGGTCGAGGAGACCTTCCTCGGCCATGGCGAGCTCGTGTCGAGCGCGTTCGTCCAGGTACGCGACCAGCTCGATCGCTACGCGACGGATTGGGTCGACATGTACGGGGAGTCGTGCAAGGCCACCTTCATCAGCCATCAACAGTCGGAGCTGCTGTTCGATCGTCGCATGCGATGTCTACGGCGGCGTAGGAATCGCCTGCGTCAGGCCATCGACTCGCTGGTGTCGGCCGAGACTCCGGCCGTGCTCACCCAGCGTACGATCGTGCCGTTCAAGCTGC
Source organism: Paraliomyxa miuraensis (assembly GCF_026337845.1). Lineage (GTDB taxonomy): Bacteria > Myxococcota_A > Polyangia > Nannocystales > Nannocystaceae > Paraliomyxa > Paraliomyxa miuraensis. Next base: position 54,273 of record NZ_JAOVZF010000149.1, read on the forward strand.
CGTCGCTCGATGGTTGTGCGGACCTGGAGCAGCTGACCGTCGAGCAATCGCTGCCCGACGACGAGGAGCTGCGCCGGCGGATCGAGCAGCTCCGAGAGCGGATCGACGAGGCAGATACGCTGTACGATGCGGGGGAGTTCAAGCAGGGGCTCGAGCTCGCAGCGACGGCGGCCGCCGAGGCGCGCGAGCTGGGATATCCGCTCGCGCTGGACGAGGCGCTGTGGTCCCTGGGGCGGCTGCAGCTCGCGGGCGGGTCGGCTCGCGAAGCCCAGACGACGCTCGAGGAGGCCGTGCTGATGGCATCCGAAGCGGGCGACGATCGCAATGCCGCGGCGGCATGGACGGGCCTGGTGTTCAGCTTGGCGATCCAGCGGCGCTTCGATGGCGCCGCCGCGACGGAGCTCGCGGCTCGTGCCGCAGTGGCGCGATCGGGTGACGAGGAGATGCGGGGCTGGCTGCTCAACAGCCTGGGGGTTCTGTACACCCAGCAGGGCGATGCGAAGCAAGGGCAGCAGTACATGCGCGAGGCGCTCGAGGCGAAGGCGAAGGCCCTCGGGAGCGATCACGTCGACGTCGCGATCTCCTGGTACAACCTCGGCAGCTCCGTGGTCGACGAAGATCCCGACGCCGCCCGGGAAGCGTTCGAGCACGCGCGCAGGATCTTCTTGGTCACCGTGGGGGAGAGGCACCCCATGACGCTCTACGTGACCACGGGGCTGTGCAAGGTCGAGCGCATTCGCGGGCATGCCGAGGCCGCGGTCGAGCTGTGCAGCGGGGCACTGGCGCACTTCGAGGCCTATCCCACGTCGTCGTGGTGGATGGGCCAGGTGAGCTTCGCGCTGGCCGAGGCGCAGTGGGATGTCGGCATGCACGAGGCCGCTCGCGAGAATGCCGAGAAGGCTCGAGTCCACCTGCTCACCGACGATCCCACCACGGCTCAGCGCATTGGCGAGTGGATCGAGGATCCCGAGGGGACCGCGGGGCGCAAGCAAGATCGCGAGGTCACGGCCGACGCCGAGGTGGGCAAGGACGAGGAGTCGACCGAGCCCGAGGCGCTCGAGGCTCGGGATCGGCCATGACCCGAGCGGCGCGCGAGAACGATCGGGAACTCGAACACTGCTGTCGAACCAACGCCTCCGCGGGCATCGTGCCACCGTAGTTCCTGGCAACCCGAAATCACGATCGAGTCTCAGGGTAATTCGAGTTACAGCAGATGGTTCCAGTGCTTGGACCGCGAGAGAAAGCGACATCGATGGGTCGATCTACCGTTGACCCCGAGACCCTCATGCTCTTATGGTGCACATGTCGGCTTGCTCGAACCTTCCGTTGGGGGACGGAGGGACGGGGTTTCGAGGCGACGATCCTATTTCGGGGTACGGGGGTACACAGTGAATACGCGAGTTCGAGGCGTGAGCCTCTTGATTGGTTCATTGGCGCTGTCACTTTCTGCATGCAGCGCTGCGGATGATGGTTCGGATTTCGGGCTCGAGGGCGAGCTCGGGTTTCGTGGCGGCGGTGGCGATGGTGGCGTGATCCAGCCGCCCGTCGGCGAGCCCTGGATCCGCAACGGCCTCGAAGATCCAGACGTGAGTGGGATCAATCCCGCCCACGCGCTGAACACCGAGGCCGGCATGTCGACCGCCGTCGGGCTGCTCGAGGACCCCGATGCGTGGAGCACCGCGCAGTACCTGGTGGAGTGCGCCCTGCCGGCCGATCGCAGCATCACCAAGGTGGTCGAAGGCGAGACGCTGGTGCTGAACGGCCTCATCGGCTTGGCGCCGGAGTGGGAGGACGATGCGTGCGACGAGGACTGCCAAGAGTGGGTCTCGGCGTGCTTGCTCGCCCGCGCCAACGAGTCGGGACAGACCGTGCACATCCTGATGCAGGCCGAGCACGAGGCCATCGGCTACGGAGTGCCGCAGGGCGCGGTGCTCGAGGCGGGCTTCTACGGCAACCTGTTCGCCGATGCGGACCAGCAGTACCTGTGCAAGGGCTCGCTGGCGGGACTGGTGGCGGCGCGGCGTGAGGGGCGGACGTGCTCGCTGGGCGCCGGGTCGTGCGACTTCACCACCTACCTGTCGTGCAGCTACAACTCGCGCTGCAATCTCGCCGGCCCCTCGCAGAACGTACCGAGCAACTGCAAGAAGGGCCTGTTCTCCAACTCGGCACCCTACCACACCATCGCCACCTACATGCTTCCGCAGTAGCGACGGCGTCGCAGCGAGCTCGGCTCGACCCTGGACCATCACCGGGGTTCCCTGACGCAGCGAGCCGAGTCGTCATACACTACGCGCCGACCCGAGTCCCCACGAGGGGGCCGAGGTCGGAGCCCACGTGGTGGCCACGCTCGACCTGCCGACCAAGGACCTCGACTCTCGAGCGAGCGAGCAGTGCTCGCTGGTCAGCGACGGACGGCTCGAGCGAGCGGGGCAACCAACCGAGGCGGTCGAAGCAGAAGAAGAGCTGGCCCAGGGCGAGTCCGTGGGGCGCTACTCGGTGCTCAGCTGTCTGGGCCGCGGGGGGATGGGGGTGGTCTACAAGGCCTACGACCCTCAGCTCGATCGCAACGTGGCGCTCAAGCTCCTGCGGCGCGGTCGCGCCTCCATGCAGGCCGAGCTGCGTCTGTTGCGTGAGGCCCAGACGCTGGCCAAGCTCAAGCACCCCAACGTGGTAGCCGTGTACGACGCGGGCCTGGCCCACCACGGGGTGTTCATCGCGATGGAGCTCCTGGCGGGCAAGACCGTCAGCGAGTGGCTCGAGGAGAAGACCCGCAGCGTCCAGGAGATCCTCGAGGTGTTCCGGGCCGCCGGACGGGGGCTGGTGGCCGCTCACGACGCGGGGTTCGTGCACCGCGACTTCAAGCCGTCCAACGTGCTGGTCGAGGACGACGGCGCCGTGCGAGTGGTGGACTTCGGGCTGGCCTACGCGCTCGACGAGGGCGGCGGCGAACCGGGGGGCTCGGCCGTCGCGCCCGATGTGCCCCTTGCCGACGCGCGCATGTCGAGGTCGGGCCGGATCTACGCCACCGAAGCGGGCACGCTGGTGGGCACGCCGGCCTTCATGGCGCCCGAGCAGGTCCTCGGCACGCGGGGTGATCACCGCAGCGAGCAGTTCGCGTTCGCGATGTCGCTCTACGTCGCGCTCTACGATCGCTCGCCGCTGGCCGGCGAGACCTACGACGAGCGCCGCGCCACCATCGAGCAGGGGGTCAGGATCCCCGAGCGCGCGCTCGAGCGCAGCGCCAGCGGCGAGCGGGTGCCACCGCGGGTTCGCCAGGTCATCGTGCGAGGCTTGGCCTCGGATCCCAACGAGCGCTTCGGCTCCATGGCGGAGCTGCTGGCCCAGCTCGAGGAGCCGCCGTCGCACTGGGGACGGCTCGCCATCGTGGGGTTCACCTTGATGGCGGGCTTCGGGGTGGGGGCGGTGGTGTTCGACGAGAGCCCGAAGGACGAGCCCTGTGCCGAGTCCTGGGCGACGCTCGAGGGCACGTGGGGACCGGACGAGCGCGCGGCGCTCGAGGCGAAATTCGCCGAGGGCAGCGATCGGACGCTGGCGAGCGCAGGGCCCCGCGTACGAGCACAGCTCGATCGCTATGCCGCGGACTGGGTGCGCATGTACGACGAGTCGTGCCGAGCCACGTTCGTGCATCGCCAGCAATCCGAGCGTCTGTTCGATCAGCGCATGGGATGTCTCGAGCGCAGACGCAACCGGCTGCGCTCGACCATCGATGCGCTCCTGGAGGCGAAGACGCCCAAGGCGCTCCTCGAGCGCACGGTGATCCCATTCCAGCTACCGGGGCTGGAGGCATGTGCAGATCTCGAGGCGGTGATGGCAGGGCAGCCGCTGCCGGAGGATCCGCAGACGCGCGAGCGCATCGGCCGGCTCCGCGAGCGCATCGACGAGGCCGACACGCACAAGGAGTCGGGGGACTTCGAGCGCGGCATCGCGATCGCGACCGAGGCGGTGTCGGACGCGCGAGCGCTGGGGTACCGGCCGGTGCTCGCGGAGGCGCTGAAGTCGCTGGGGGGCCTCCAGCTCGACGGCGCATCGGCCCACGACGCCGAGCAGACGCTCCGCGAGGCGATCATGGTTGCGGCCGAGGCCAAGGACGCCCGTACCGAGGCCGCCGCGTGGACCGATCTGCTGTTCGGCTACGTGCTCCAGGGGCGCGGGCAGACGGCCATCGATCAGGAGCTGGCGGCGCGCGCGGCCGTGGCTCGAGCCGACGACGACGTGGTGCGGAGCTGGATGCTCAACAGCCTGGGCGCGCTGTACAGCGAGCGGGGTGACTCGCAGCGATCGCGCGAGCTGCTGCGCGAGGCGCTGGAGGTCAAGCAAGAGGCGCTCGGGGCCGGGCACGTGGACGTGGGGATCTCCTGGTACAATCTGGGCTATGCGCTGGTGGCCCACGGCGCGCTCGATGAGGCTCGGGATGCGTTCGAGCAGGCACGGGCGATCTTCGAGGCCACGGTGGGCGATGCCCATCCGCTGTATCAGCACAGCAAGGGCGGCCTTTGCCGGGTGGAGCAGGCCCAAGGGAATGCCGCCGCGGCGATGGTGCTGTGCAGCGAGGTGCTGGCCTACATCGAAGCCACGGCGCAGGCGCCCTCGTGGCGGTGCAACACGGCGTTCACGCTGGCCCAGGCGCAGTGGAGTGCAAGCCAGCACGAGCAGGCGCGCCGCACTGCGGAGCAAGCCCGGCGCTACTCGGAGAACCCGATGATGACGGAGAGGATCGATCGGTGGCTCGCGGATCCGAGTGCATTCGGGCGCGGCGAGGCCAAGGACGAGACCGAACCCCCCGAGTCCGGGGAGCTCTGAGGGCGTGCTCGATCGAGCACGGCCTTCACCCCCACGGTTCGTCGGGATTCCGATCCCCGTCACACACCGCGCGCGGCAGGCTGCATCCCCCTTCGCCCTCGCCTCGGGCCGCGTCCACGCATGCCTGGCAGGTCTGTGGGGTTTGCCGACACGAGTCCTCGCAAGCCGCCTCGGCGCAGTGCACCAGGGCCCCGAAGATCCGGATCGTGTCGGCATCGGTGCGGGCGAAGCATTGATCCGCGCACGCGAGCGACTCGGAGAGGTCGCACTCGCCCAGGCACGACTCCAGCTCGGGACAGGTGAGCACCTTGTAGGTGCCCGGCTCCACACACCAGCAGGCGTGCTGGCCGGTGGCCGTGGCGATGCACGAGAAATTGAGCAAGCCGCCGCAGGCGGCCGGACAGTCGACCTCGCTCAGGACCCCATCGGCGGGTCCACAGCTCGCCACCCGGTCCTGATCGAGGCATCGATCATCGTTCAAGACCTCGCACGGGCCACCGTCGGTGTCCCCGGTGCTGGCCCCGGCCTCGTCGCCGCCCGTTTCCGTGGCCGCGGGCTGCGGATCCGACTCCAGCTCCTGGAAGAAATCGCAGCCCGGCCCGAAGGAACAACATGTGATCAGTGCCACGGTGGGCCACCTCGAGGATCGGCTCGGGCGCATGGATGCCCATGAAACGGCGAAAATGCGGCCGGCCCAAATTACCTGCGGGCTCCGTGCGCTGGTCTCTCGGCCATTGCGGGAAAAACGGCTATGCTAGCCTACACATGCCTGGCGCGGAGCCCCCCCGGGGGGAAGACGGCAGCAACGAGGTCCATGTGAGGCTCAGCGAGCTCGAGATTCGATCCGAATTCCACGCGCGAACCGTGGAAGACCTCGATGCCGTCGTCAGGGACTTCGCCGAGCGCGTGGCTCGGCTCGAGCGGGAGCTCAAGGAGCTCCGCTCCCAGCTCCAGGGCCTCGGCGGCTCCGACGACGAGGACGAAGACGACCGCCCCTAGCCGGCTCTTCGCGCCGCACCATCGCGATCGAGCGTCCTCGTGGGTCAGAGCAAGCTCTCGTTTCGCGCCCCTTCGCAGCCGTCGGGGCCCACGGTGTGGACGGTGGGTCAGGTGGTGCGCGGAGCCAACCGGGCGCTCGAGCAGCGCTTTGGCCTGCTGTGGATCGAAGGCGAGCTGACCGGTCTCAAGCTCGCGGCCAGCGGCCACGCCTACTTCACCCTCGTCGACGACGACGCGGCGCTACCGGTCGCGATGTGGCGCACCAGCGTGGAGCGGCTGCGTTTTCGGCTGGTCGACGGCCAGGTGCTGCGCGTGCAGGGGCGCCTGGGGATCTTCGCCAAGCAGGGCAAGTTCCAGTTCTACGCCGAGCATGCCGAGCCCGCGGGGCTCGGCGCGATGATGCTGGAGCTCGAGCAGCGCAAGCAGAGGCTGGCGGCCGACGGCCTGCTCGCGGCGGAGCGCAAGCGCGAGCTGCCGCCGTGGCCGCGCGCGATCGGAGTGGTCACCTCGGCCCACGGCGCGGCGATCCACGACATCCTCGAGGTCGCACGCCGCCGCTGTCCCAGCCACGTGATCCTGTCGCCCGCGGTGGTACAGGGGCCCGATGCTCCGCGCTCGCTGGTGCGGGCGCTGCAGCGGGTCCAGCGGTGGCCGGGGGTGGGGGTGGTGATCATCGGGCGCGGGGGAGGCTCGGCCGAGGATCTGTGGGCGTTCAACGACGAGCGCCTGGCGAGGGCGGTGGCCGCGTGTCCGGTGCCGGTGGTCTCGGCGGTGGGGCACGAGGTCGACGTGACGATCTGCGATCTGGTGGCCGATCTGCGCGCCGCCACGCCATCGCATGCAGCCGAGCTGGTGGTGCCCGACCTCCATGCGGTGCTGCAGCGCCTCGATGCGCTGTCGCGGCGCCTGGCCCGAGCGCTCGAGCGCAGCACGCTCGACGAGCGTGCCCGCCTCGAGGCCGGTCGTGCGCGGCTGCACGGGCTGGGCCTGCGTCTGCACCAGGCACACCGCGAGCGCCTCGGTGGTCTCGTGCGCCGTCTGCAGGCCCACCACCCGCAGCGCCGGGTGGCCCGTGATCGCCGAAGGCTGGAGGGACTGGTGGCGCGCCTGCGTGCGGCCGGCCGCGAGCTCGCGCCCAGCGCCCGTATGCGCCTGGCCACGCTCGATCGTCGACTCGTGACGATCGGCGGCGCGCTCCCTCGGACGGCCCGCGTGCGCCTGGCTCGCGCGGCGGGGGCGCTGCAAGCCCTGTCGCCGCTGGGGGTGCTCGAGCGCGGATATGCGGTGGCCACCGATGCGAGCGGCCGGGCGCTCTGCGATGCCCGCCGCGTGCAGGAGGGCGACGAGATCGCGCTTCGGCTGCACCGAGGGCGCTTGCGGGCCCGCGTGTTCGAACGCGAGGACGACCCGTAGCCAGACCATGGGTGTTCCGATCGGTAGCGCCGCTGCCGAGTCGGAGCGCTCGCCCTTGACAGCCATTGGATCTACGCTGGCGCGATGCTCGAGCTTCTCACCAGCCCAGAAGCCTGGGTGTCCCTGCTCGTCCTCTCCGTGATGGAGATCGTGCTGGGCATCGACAACATCGTCTTCATCACGATCCTGTGCGGCCGGCTGCCCCGCGAGCGCCAGCTGGCCGCCCGGCGGCTCGGCCTGGCGGTGGCGCTCGTCACCCGCTTGCTGCTGCTGCTGGGGATCTCGTGGGTCATGCACCTCGAGTCCACGCTGTTCACCCTGGTGGTGCCGTGGTCGGGCAAGGACCTCATCCTGGCGCTCGGCGGGCTGTTCCTGCTGTACAAGGCCACGCGAGAGATCTACGAGAACGTGGAGCAGGCCGGTGAGCATGGCGCCTCGTTGGGGGTGAACGCGGCGGAGGCGGCCGGCCGCCCCGAGGTCAGCTTCTCGGGCATCGTGTTCCAGGTGATGCTCCTCGACGTCGTGTTCTCGCTCGACTCGGTGATCACCGCGGTGGGCATGGCGGAGCACGTCGAGGTGATGATCGTGGCGGTGGTGATCGCGGTGATCGTGATGATGGTGTTCGCGGGGCCCATCGGAGACTTCATCGAGAACCACCCCTCGGTTCGCGTGCTCGCCCTGGCGTTCCTGGTGCTCATCGGCGTGATGCTGGTCATCGAGGCCACCGGCCAGCACGTGTCCAAGGGCTACATCTACTCGGCCATGGGGTTCTCGCTGTTCGTGCAGATGCTCAACATCCGCATGGATCATCGCCGCCGGCTGACCGAGGCGGGAAGCCACCCATGAGCATCCGGGCGCCGGCCGTTCCCACCAGCCCTTCGCGCTCGTCGCTCGTGGCGAGGGCATTTGGGGTGCTGGGCGATCCGGTCGGTCACTCGCGCTCGCCTGCGATGCACGGGGCGGCGTTCGAAGCGCTGGGGCTGCCGCATCGATACTTCGCGTTCCATGTGACCCCGGCGGCCCTGCCGGCAGCCCTGGCCGGGGCGCGGGCGCTTGGCCTGGGCGGGCTCAACCTCACGGTTCCGCACAAGCGGGCGGCGGTGCCGTCGATGGACGAGCTGACGCCCGCGGCGGCGCGGATCGGGGCGGTCAATGCGGTGTGCATCGAGGACGGGCGGCTGCGGGGCGACAACACCGACGGCGTGGGGTTCTTGGCGGGCCTGCGCGAGCTGGGCGACGCGGTGCCTCGGCGTGCGGTGGTGCTGGGCTCGGGCGGCGCGGCGCGGGCAGTGGTGGATGCCCTGGTCCACGAGGCGGGGGCACAGGTGCGCTGGGTGAGCCGGCGACCTGCGACGCTGCCCACGGGGCCCTGGACGTCGGTGGGCTATCCCGAGCTGGCGGCTTGGCTGCCGTGGGCGGACCTGCTGGTGCAGGCCACCACGGTGGGGATGCACGGCGGTCCCACGGCGTTCCCGGTCGCGGTGGAGGTGCAGCGGCTCCCGGCCGAGGCCCGGGTGGTCGACCTGGTCTATCCCGCCCCCGCCGTGGGCCTCCTGGCCGACGCGGCAGACCGCGGCTTGCCCACCCAGGATGGTCGCCCCATGCTCCTGTGGCAGGGCGTGCGGGCGCTGGAGCAGTGGCTGGCGATGTCGCTGTCCCCCGAGGTGGTGCAGGCCATGCGCGACGCGATCACGTGAGGGCTCGGGTCGATGGTCTGGTCGAATGCCCGGGCCGCGTGACTGGCCGTATGACTGGCCGAGTGTTCATGTGCGATCCGATCGCACCGCCGAGTTCGGGGGTCGCGGGTGCCTTGCCAGCCCCGGCTCTCGACCCAAATCGCCGCTTTCTTGCTTGGACGGATCGGGTCCGATAGGCCGGGTCCACGATCCCTCGCGCGACGCCCCTCGGCGTTCGCCCAGGACGAGGGCAAGAGCAAGACCATGGCGCACTTCGAGCTCGAGGACTGCTTCCCGGATCAGGCCAAAATCATCGTGATCGGCGTGGGTGGGGCCGGCGGCAATGCCGTCAACACCATGATCGAGCACCACGTCGAGGGGGTGGAGTTCGTCGCCGCCAACACCGATGTGCAGGCGCTCGACAAGAACGCCGCACCCACGCGCATCCAGCTCGGCTCGGGGATCACCCGGGGCCTGGGCGCGGGGGCCAACCCCGAGCGCGGTCGCGAGGCGGCGCTCGAGAGCGTGGCGGAGATCTCCAACGTGCTGCGGGGCGCCGACATGGTGTTCGTGACCGCGGGCATGGGCGGCGGCACCGGGACCGGGGCGGCGCCGATCGTGGCCCAGGTGGCGCGCGAGTGCGGGGCGCTGTGCGTGGGCGTGGTGACCAAGCCGTTCCGCTTCGAGGGACGCCGCCGCTCGCGGATGGCCGACTTCGGGATCGAGGCGCTCGAGAAGGCGGTCGACACCCTGATCACGATCCCCAACGACCGCTTGCTCGACGTCACGAGCAACAGCACCAGCCTGCTCGAGTCGTTCAAGCTCGCCGACGAGGTGCTGCAGCACGCCACCCAGGGCGTGTCCGACCTCATCACGATCCCGGGCATCATCAACGTGGACTTCGCGGACGTCCGCACCATCATGTCCGATCAGGGCCGCGCCCTGATGGGCATGGGCATCGCCAGCGACGAGGGGCGAGCGGTGGCGGCCGCGCAGCAGGCCATCAACAGCCCGCTGCTCGAGGACGTCACGATCGAGGGAGCCAAGGGCATCCTCATCAACATCACCTCGGGTCCCGATCTCAAGCTCCACGAGGTCGAGGAGGCGGCGTCGCTCATTCAAGAGGCCGCGCACGAGGACTGCAACATCATCTTCGGCGCCGTCATCGACCACAACATGGGCGAGGCGCTGCGCATCACCGTGATCGCCACCGGCTTCGACCACCACCAGGTGGCCGAGGAGGCGCTCGAGGAGGCCATCAAGTCCCACACGGGTCGGCGCCGTCAGTCGCAGCAGCTGTTCGCGACGGGCATGATGGGCCCCGGCGGGCGCAGCGAGGTGATCCGTGCGCCCAGCCCGGCGCGTCAGGCGGGGCTGTTCTCGAGCCAGCAGCTGGTCACGCCCGTGCCCGCGCCCGCTCCGGTCAAGTCGGCGCGCCCGCAGGTTCCGGTGGCCGGTGAGGCCACGACCTCCGGGCGTCGTCCGAACGCGTCGTCGTCTTCGAGCTCGCATGCGTGGGGCCGCGTCGACACCAACTCGGCCGACCCCTCGGAGATCCCCGCGTTCCTCCGTCGTCGCGGCGAGGACAACGGCTACCTCCGCTAGACTTGGATCGACGCACGGCTCGAGCTTCGAATGCACGGAAGGCGACTCCCGCGAGGGATGTCGCCTTCCGTTCATGGGCGATGATGCTCGCCTAGAGGTCGTAGGGACGCACGGTGCCGCGCTTGTTGCCCTGGGCGCGGACGATGGCGGCCGCGAGCATGTCGTGGACCTTGTCGGAGATGGCCTGGACCAGCTCTCCGTCGCTACGCAGACCGGCCTCGCGGACCACGTCCTTGACCTTCGAGCCCACGACGACGATTTCTCGCGCCTTCTTGGGGGCAGCAGCAGCTTTCTTCTTGGTGGACTTTGCCATGGGGTTCTCCTCGCGGGACGGCACGTGGCCGGGTTTCGGTAACGGTCGGATACGACGCCCGCACGTCGCGGTGGGCATCATAGGCGAGTCCGATCGGCTGGCAAGTCGAATTCCAGCGAATTCGACGGAATTCCAGCCAAGAGCGGGATGGTGGATCTCCCGGGCTCGAGCGTCGGGTCGCGCTCTGGTGTTTTCTTGCGTTGATCGGCGTACGGGGGTAAGCCCGAAATCGGGCTCGCAGCAGCCCCTAGGACGCGAATTCCGTGCAGATCCCGAGTCTAGCCCGCCGCTTGGCGCGACGTCGCGACCACGCCCGTCCCACGGGCAACCGACGTCGACAGAGCACCGGTGCCCGCCGCCGCCCTCGAGCCGAGACCTCGCAGCGATCGACCGCGCGTGGGGTGCTGCCGGGGCTGCGCAAGGCCCGGGGGGCCGACTCGCCGTCCGCTCCACCGGGCTGGGGCCGTCGTGCGCTGCATCTGGGCCTGCGCCTGGGCATCGCTGGATCGGTGGCCTGGGGCCTTTTGGTGGGGGTTCGCGAGGGCTATGCCTACGCGACCACCTCGCCGCGCTTCGAGGTACGAGGGCTCATCTACGAGCCCACGCCCCATGTCGACGATGCGCGGCTGCGAGAGCTGCTGGCGCTTCCGCCCGGCACCAACATCCTGTCGCTCGAGCTGACCGAGCTCGCAGCGCGCGTGGCCGAGGATCCATGGGTGGCCAAGGCCTCGGTGGTGCGGGTGCTCCCCGACAGCCTCGAGGTCACGGTGGAGGAGCACGAGCCGCAGGCGGTGCTGCTGCTCGCGGGGCGCCTGCTGCTCGTCGATGCCGAGGGCACGGCCTTCAAGGAACTGCAGACGGGCGAGCGCGGCCGGCTTCCGGTGCTCACCGGGTTCGACGATCCGCAGCTGCTCGAGCGATCCGAGGACTTGCAGCCGCGGGTGCTCCGGGGCCTCCATGTGCTCCTTGCCTATCGAGCCAAGCTGCGCCCGCGGCTCTCCGAGGTGCACGTGGGTGACTTCGGCGAGGTCACCCTCTACACGGCCGAGATGGGCACGCAGCTGCGGATGGGCCGCGGCGAGGTGGAGCCCGCGCTCGCGCGCTACGACGCGCTGCGAGCCGCCCTGGGCGAGGAGGCCGAGAAGCTCGCGCTGGTGCACCTCGATGCCGAGCGCGCCCCCGGGCGTCCGGATCGGATCGTGGCCAGCTTCTTCCCCGCCAAGCAGGCGCCGTCGCTCTTGGCCGAGGCCGAGGCTCGCGCCGCCGAGAAGGCGGCAGAGGCCGCACGCGAGGCCGAGGAGGCCGCCCAGGCCAAGGGCAAGGGCAAGAGCAAGGGCAAGGGCAAGACCAACACCAAGGGCACGGGGGCCGGGGGACGGCTGCCCCGCTACGAGTGAGGACCGGCGGACGCCGGAGCACGAAGCAGGAGACGACCATGGCAGAGGTGGGAGAGATCATCTGCGGCCTGGACATCGGCACCACCAAGGTCGCCGCCATCATCGGCGAGGCGACCGACGCGGGCATCGAGATCCTCGGGGTGGGCACGAGCCCGTCGGAGGGCCTGCGCCAGGGGGTGGTGGTCAACATCGAGGCCACCACCAACAGCATCGCGCAGGCGGTGCAGGAGGCCGAGCAGATGGCCGCGGCCGACGTGCAGTCGGTGTTCGTGGGCATCGCCGGCGGCCACATCCGCGGGTTCAACAGCCTCGGGCAGGTCAGCATGCGCTCGCGCGAGGTCGAGGAGGCCGACGTGGCGCGGGTGATCGAGCAGGCCAAGGCGGTCAACATCCCGCTCGACCGGCAGATCATCCACACCGTGCCGCTCGAGTACATGATCGACGGCCAGGGGCAGATCCGCGATCCGATCGGGATGAACGGGGTGCGCATGGAGGTGCGGGCCCACGTGATCACGGCCGCGGTGACCTCGGTGCAGAACATCGTCAAGTGCTGCAACCGCGCGGGGCTCGAGGTGGTCGAGGTGGTGCTCGAGCCGATCGCGTCCTCGACGGCGGTGCTGCACGACGACGAGAAGGATCTCGGGGTGTGCCTCATCGACATCGGCGGCGGCACCACCGACATCGCGGTCTACAGCGAGGGGAGCAACGTGTTCACCTCGGTGATCGTGATGGGCGGACACCGCATCACCCAGGACGTGGCCCACGGGCTGCGGACGTCGGTGATCGAGGCCGAGGCGATCAAGCGCAAGCACGGCTGCGCGCTCATCAGCATGGTCGAGGGCGACGATGTGATCGCGGTGCCCGGGGTGGGTCCTCGGCCGCCTCGCGAGTTCAAGCGCCGCTTCCTGGCCGAGGTGATCGAGCCTCGCGTGGAAGAGATCTTCCTGCTCGCGCAGCAGGAGCTGCTCGCCAGCGGCTGCGCCGAGCTGGCGGCCAGCGGCCTGGTGCTCACCGGGGGGGCGGCCCAGATGGAGGGCATGCTGGAGATCGCCGAGGACATCTTCCAGATGCCGGTTCGCAAGGGCGTGCCCACCGGGGTCGCCACCGCCCGCACGGGGCGGAGCAAGGTGCGGCTGACCGAAGGGGGCTTTGCCGGGATGATCCAGGATCCCAAGTTCTCGACCGGCGTGGGCCTGGTGCTCTACGGAGCTGCCCACGAGCCGCTTCCGGTCGAGGTCGCGGCACCACGGGGCGGCCAGCGGCGCAGCGACGAGGGCCCTGGGATCACCAAGCGGTTCACCAGCTGGGTCCGCGAGATGTTCTGATCGAAGTCTGGACCGTGGCGGCGAGGCGGCCGCCCCGATGCCCGATCGTCGCGTGGATTCGTCGGTCGGGACGGCGAAACGGCGAGCGTACCGTAGGCCGATCCTCGGGCTCCAAGGGCCCGGAGTCGCCATGGATCGTCTACGCTCGAGCATCAACCTCGTCCTCGCCGGCGGTCAGCTCGTCGCGCCCTTCCTGCTGTTCCCGCGCGGATTCGAGGTGGACGTGCCCGGCTCGCCCGCCGAGCCCACGCCGATCGTGCCCGCCGCCTACGCGTTCTCGATCTGGTGGCTCATCTTCGTGGGCGCGCTGGCGCAGGCCGTGCTCGCCGTGCTGCCGCGGTACCAGCGGCACCCGGTGCTGCGCCAGATCGGCTGGCTCACCGCCGCCACCTACGCCGCGGGCATCCTGTGGATGGTGGTCGCGCGCTTCGGCCCCGCGTGGCCGACCCTGCCGCTCATCGTGATGATGCTCGGGCTGATGGGGGCCGCGTACGCGCTGGCCGCCCCGGCCCTGGAGGGCGAGCGCCTGGAGCTGCGGATCCTGGTCGTGGTGCCGCTGTCGCTCTACGCGGGCTGGCTCTCGATCGCCGTGTTCGCCAACGTCTCGGAGCTGCTCGCCTCGCTCGAGGTGGCCGGGTTCCTCGACGAGCTGCGGACCTGGTCCATCGCGATGCTCGGGCTGGCCATCATGGTCGCGCTGGAGGGCGTCGTGCTCGGGGGCGGCGGGCTGGGCAGCATCGTCTATGCGGCCACGGTGGCGTGGGCGCTGGTCGGCATCGTCGTGGCCAACTACGGCGACGCGGTGGCGATCATGGCGGGCATCGGCGTGCTGATCGTGCTCCTGGCGCTGCTGCTGCGGCGCCGCAAGGAACCCGGGCTCGAGTGAGCGTGCAGCGATCGTGGCGGGGCCGGTCCGCACCGTCGCGTTCCGTGCTCTAATGCCGCTCGTGAAGCACCACGAGCACACGATCCAGGCCGCCGACGGCACCTCGATCCACGTCGAGCGCTGGGAGCCCCGCGGTGACGTGCGCTTCGTGGTGGTGCTGGTGCACGGCGGAGCGGAGCACGTGGGTCGCTACGAGCGGCTGGCCAACCGCTTCGGCGAGCACGGCGGGCTGTGCTTCGGGCCCGATCACCGCGGCCAGGGCAAGTCGGGCGGGCGCCGGGGGCATGTGCCGTCGTTCTCGCAGTATGCGGCCGACCTGGGCCAGGTGATGCAGGCGGTGGCGGAGCAGCTCCCCGAGAATCAGCGACCCGACGCGATCCCTTGGTTCCTGTTCGGGCACAGCATGGGCGGGCTGATCTCGCTGACCTACCTGCTCGATCAGCGACGAGGCCCCGCCGCGCAGGAGCAGGCCGCGCTGCCGGGGAGCGTGCAGGCGGTGCCGCTGCGCGGCGCGATCATCAGCAGCCCGCTCCTCGAAGTGGCGGTCAAGGTCAACCCGCTCAAGCGCTGGGTGGGGCTCATCGCGGCCAAGATCTGGCCCACGCTGGCGTTGCCGACCGGGATCCCTCCGAGCGCGATCTGTCGGGACCCCGACGAGGTCGAGCGCTACGAGCGAGATCCGCGTCGGGTGGGGGTGGTCACCGCGGGGTGGTTCGGCGCGATGAACCAGGCCACCGCGAGGGTGCGGGCCGAGGTGGCCAAGATCGAGCTGCCGTGCCTGTGGTACGTCGGGACGGGCGACACCATCTGCAGCCATCAGGCGACCATGAGCACGTTCAAGTCGATCCCCGAGCCCGATGCGCACGGCCAGTCGCTGCACTGCTTTGGCGGCTACTACCACGAGCTGCACAACGAGCCGCCGGAGCTGCGCAAGCCGGTGCTCGAGCTGGTGGAGGGCTGGGTGCTCGAGCGGCTCGAGGCGGCGAGCGCGTAGCCCTCCTTTGCCCGAGGCTCAGGACACGTGGGTGCGGATGCTGTCGACCGCGTGCACGGGCGCCCGATCGCCCGCCATCAGGTGCTTGATCGCCGAGAGCACCATGCGCTGCTTCTGCAGCATGGTCTTGCCCTCGAACGCGGCGGAGGTGACGTCGAGCTCGTAGTGCCCGCCGCCCCCTGCGACCATCACGGTCGACCCGGGAATCGCCGCCTCGACGGCCTCGCGGATGGCATCGTGGACGGAGCCCTGGAAGTCGGTGGGGTGGTGCGACATGCGGGGGACGATACCGCCAGCGAGCGGGTCGTACCAGGTCGTGGGCGCCAGCACGGCGTGCGGCTCGTCGACCTCAGCGCCCCCTTGGGGGGCAGCTCGTTGCCGGTGTGCTTTCAACCGGCGGCGGGGGACATGGACAGCCGCTCGAGCAGGCGCGGGCCCACCCGCGTGATGCTGCCCGCGCCGAGCGTGAGCACCAGGTCGCCTTCGGTCACGTGCTCGGCCACGCGCTCGGGCAGCCGCTCGAAGTCCTTCTCGACCACGATCGTGCGAGCGGGGTCGCGCTGTCGCAGCCGGTCCGCCAGTGCGTCGATGGTGACGCCGGGCAGCGGTGCCTCTCCGGCCGAGTAGATGTCGGCCAGCACCACCAGGTGCGCATGGTCGAGGCAGCGGACGAACCCGTCGAAGTTGTCGCGCAGCCGGGTGTAGCGGTGGGGCTGCAGCACGGCCACCACGCGTCGCTCGGCGTAGCCCTGACGCGCGCCCGACAGGGTGGCCTGGATCTCGGTGGGGTGGTGGCCGTAGTCGTCGACCACCACCACGCCGCGAGCCTCGCCGCGCAGGGTGAAGCGACGCTGGACGCCGGCGAACGTGGCCAGCGCCTCGCGGATCACCTCGGGATCCACCTGGTACTCGTCGGCGATTGCGATCGCGGCCAGGGCGTTGCGCACGTTGTGCACCCCGTGCATGGCCAGCGAGAACTCACCGCGGTCGCGGCCGCGCACCACCACCCGAAACGACAGCCCGCTGCTCGAGTGCACCACGCTGGTGGCCACGTAGTCGGCGGTGGTGGTGGTGATGCCGTAGGTCACGAAGCGCTTGGACAGCCGCGGGAGGATCGACGCCACGTTGGGATCGTCGAGGCACACGGCCGCCATGCCGTAGAACGGCACGCGATTGGCGAAGCCCACGAACGCGTCCAGCAGGGCCGGCAGCGAGCCATAGTGATCCATGTGCTCGTTGTCGATGTTGGTGATCACGCCGAAGGTGGGGGTGAGCAGCAGGAACGAGCCGTCGCTCTCGTCGGCCTCGGCCAGGAGCACGTCGCCGCGACCCAGGCGGGCGTTGGAATCGAACGAGTTGACCTTGCCGCCGATCACCACCGTGGGATCGATGCCGCCCGCGTGCAGGATGGCGGCCACCAGCGAGGTGGTGGTGGTCTTGCCGTGGGAGCCCGCGATGGCGATGCCCTCCTTGAGGCGCATGAGCTCGGCCAGCATCTCGGCGCGGGGGATCACCGGGATCTTGCGCTGGCGGGCGGCGACCACCTCGGGGTTGGACAGGCCCACGGCGCTCGAGACGACGACCACGTCGGCGTCGCCCACGAAGTCGGCGCTGTGCCCCTGGTGGACGTTGGCGCCGAGGCGAGCGAGACGCTCGGTGGTGTCGGACTCCGCCAGGTCCGTGCCCGTGACCCGGTAGCCCAGGTTGAGCAGGACCTCGGCGATGCCGCTCATCCCGATGCCGCCGATGCCGACGAAGTGGATGTGAGTGTCGCGCTTGCGGAACATGGCGGGGGAGGAGGCGAGGGTACCGACGGGGGCGACGCCCGTACAGCCGCGACTTCGGCCCTGGCTGGCCTCGGGGCTTTGGCAGCGACCCGCGGTCTTGGCATGCTGATCGCGATGGGCCGGCGCGACACGCCTCCGAACGCCGAACGGGACGAGCTGCCGCGTACGCTGGCCCTCGCGCTCGAGCCATGGTTCCTCCGCGGGCACCGCGACATGCCGTGGCGGCGGACCCGTGATCCCTATGCGATCTGGGTCTCGGAGATCATGCTGCAGCAGACCCGCGTGGAGACGGTGCAGCGCTACTTCGAAGCGTTCATGGAGCGCTTTCCCACGGTGGAGGCGCTGGCTGCCGCGGACGAGCAGGCCGTGCTCGCCGCGTGGAGCGGGCTGGGCTACTACCGTCGCGCGCGCCTGCTGCATCGAGGGGCTCGCCATGTGGTGCAAGCACAGGGAGGGCAAATCCCCTCCGATGCCGAGGGGCTGCGGGCGATCCCCGGAGTGGGGGAGTACACGGCGGGAGCGATCGCCTCGATTGCGTTCGATCGGCCGGTGCCGCTGGTCGACGGCAACGTGGCGCGCGTGCTGTCGCGAATCGAGGCGATCGAGGATCCGCGGCAGCAGGTGGCCACCGCGCGTCGGCACTGGCAGCGGGTGGAGGCGATCCTCCAGGGCGGCACGCCGCGGGTGCTCTCGCAGGCGCTGATGGAGCTGGGCGCCACCGTCTGCACGCCTCGCTCACCGCAGTGTTCGGTGTGCCCGGTGCGTGAGGTCTGCGGGGCTCATCGGGACGGTCGACAGGATCGGATCCCGGCGCCCCGCAAGAAGATCGCGTCGCCCACCGAGTGCTGGCTCGCGCTCGCCATCACCTGGCGCGGTCGCGTGCTCATGGTGCGGCGTCCGGCCGAGGGCCTGTTGGCGGACCTGTGGTGTCTGCCGCTGGTGTCGATGCCGGCGGAGGGGAAGGACCTGGCGGCGGCGGCGGGTGAGGCCCTTGGCGGGGTGCGCTGGTCGGAGGCGCCGCTGCCCATGGTGCGCCACGTGTTCACGCACCGCATCTGGGAACTCCACCCGCTGGTGGGCCGAGCCAGCCGCAAGCCACGCTGGCCAGGATTGCCCGACGAGCGCCAGTGCTGGCTGGAAGCGGGCCAGGCCCCGCCGGGAGGCCTGCCGCGGGTGGCGAGCAAGCTGCTCGAGCGGATCGACCGGGGGTGGGGCCGTCCTTGACGGCCCATGGGATCCGTCGCCCTAGGTCCTCGTATAGAAGGTTCCGCGGCCCATGCCGTGGCGCTCGAGGTAGCCGTGCTTGACCAGCTGCCCCACGTGGAAGCGGAGCTTGCGGCGGCTGACTCCGGTCTGTTCCTCGAGGGCCTGCATGGTGGCCTCGCCGAGATCGTCGACGTAGGGCAGGAAGAACTCCGCCGCCTGATCGAGACTCATGCGGTCGTCCACGTCGACGGCGGTGAGCTTGCGACGCCCGCCCTTGGCGGCCTTCTTGCTCGAGGCGGCCTTCTTGCTCGAAGCGGCCTTCTTGCTCGCCTTGTGGGTGGATGCGGTCTTCTTGCTGGCCTTGGTCGGCTTGGCTGCGGCGGCCTTCTTGCCGGTCTTCTTGGCGGCGGTCTTCTTGCTGGCGGTCTTCTTGCTGGCGGCCTTCTTGGCCGGCGCCTTCTTGGTGGCGGACTTCTTCGACTTGCGCCGCGACGGCTCGGGCTCCTGGACGACGAGTGCGAACTCGTCGTCTTCGTCCTCGTCCTCGAGTTCGTCCTCTTCGTCCTCGTCCTCGAGTTCGTCCTCGTCCTCCTCGTCGTCCTCGTCCGCGAGTTCGAACTCGTCCTGCTCGTCTTCGTCCTGCTCGTCCGTCGCCTCGTCTGCGGCCTCGTCGTCCTCGGGCGCGAGCAGGGCCTCGGCGAGGTCGGCGAGCGAGAGGTCGCCCATCTTCTCGCTCCAGCCGAGCGCCTCGGCGGCATCGAGGATCTCACCAAGGGTGGAGTCGGGATTGATGTTGCTCCCGATCGCCTCCAGCACCGCGCGACGTTGCTCTGAGTCGAGGTGCCGCTGGAAGCTGCTCTCGAAGCCCACCTGATTGCCTTGCACGGCGCGGGACCTTAGCAGCTTTGATCGGGGCCGACCAAGTCCGACCTGGGCCGGATGCCGACCGGCCCACCACCTGCGCCGGCCGTGGGCGAAGGCGTCAAGCGTGCAAGGATGGGTCTTCGCGTCGCTTTGGACGGCGAGGGGGGCGTGTACGTGAGATCCCTATCCGGCGCCCTACTCGGCGCTGGCTTCCGGGAGCGCTGTGCCGTCTGCGCCGACGTCCTCGACCTCCTCGGGCTTGACGGGCATGGGCATGTATTGATCGATGGGCGACTGCTGCTTGCCGCGGATGCGGCCCTCGGTCACGCGCACGGGGATGGGCTCGACCAGCTCGAACTTGTAGCCGCGCGTATCGATCCTCATGTTGTAGGTCTTGCCGGCGACCTCGAGGTTGCGACGCACGCCCACGTCTTGCTGGCCCAGGCGGGTGTACTCGCGATGGCGCAGCACGAACGAGAACAGGCGCACGGCGTCCATGTTGTAGAGCCGGTGGCAGCCGTGGGAGAACCGCCGCAGGATCGACATGTAGTCGACGCTGCCGTGGGTCCGGATGCCGTTGTCGAGCTCGGCGCGGACCGTGCCGTCGTCGTTGACGACCTGCTTGATGTGGTACGCGGCGACCAGGCCGTAGGCCGAGCGATAGCCGGGGCCGATCTCGGAGTAGTTGACGTCGCGGGTGAACTTGCCGTTGCGATAGTGCCCCTTGACCAGCTCGTCGGCGGGCGTGCTGTTCGGGGGGATCCACACCGGGGCCGCCATGATGTCCTTCCACACCCGCGGGCCCACGTCGGAGTTCTTGTACTTGAGCATCTGCTCGCCGGCGCTCATCTCGGTGCGCCACGAGCCAATCGTGGTGCGCCAGTGGACCAGCGGGATCTTCTGCCCCTCGTACTCCACGTAGAGGGTCAGGCGCGGGGTCTGGCTGCGCGGCTGGGCGACCTTGTTGCCCAGCTCGTCGTAGGGGAAGTCGTACCAGATGTCACCGCGATCGATGACGGTCGACAACTTCATGTCGTCGGCGTAGTAGGCCGGGCGGGCGGGCAGCTTGACGGCGATGAGCAGCTGCTCGAAGCCCCCCTCGCCCTCGCCCTCGGAGCCGGCCTTTTCTCCCACCAGGTCGGACAGCGCCGCCAGGCTCTGCTTGGCCGACTCGGGGGTCTGCATCCCGAGCGCCTCGACCACGGCGGCCGTGTAGTCCTCCACCAGGTTGGGCAGCGGGTGCTCGTTGCCCTGGGCGTCCTTCCAGCGGAAGTCCTTCTTCCACTGCGCGGCCGAGCCGTCCTCGATGACGCCCGTGGACATCACCACGCGCTCCTCGATGACCCGCAAGAGGCGCGCGTGCACGGCCTGGTCGGGGGTGAGCGCGAGCATGGCCAGGTTGTCGCGCTTGAAGTGCCCCCAGCCCATGATGTCGTGCTTGCGCTCGAAGTTGGCGAGCGCATGGGTGGTGGAGGAGTCGTAGACCCCGGGGGTGAACTTGCCCTGGCCGCTGGCCTCGTTGAACAGCTTCTCGCAGCGGAACCGGCGCTGGGCGTGGTCGATGATGTCGACGACGTCCTGGTCCTCGCGCCAGCGGGCGTACTCCTTGCTGGTGCGCGGGTCGGTGGCGGCGGCGGCGAGGTCCTCGGCCGACTTGGGGTCGAGCCCGGCCTTCTTCATCTTCTTGCCGAGCATCGCCTTGCGCGAGCGAGCGCTCTTGTTGCGCTTGGTCTGCCCCGCCTTCTTGTAGGCGATGGTGCCGTCGTAGCGGGTGAACACCGAGGGGTCGAAGCCCGCTTGCGTCAGGCAGGGGGCGACCTCGCCGTCGATGCGGGACCACTCCTCTTGCACCACCGCGAGCGTGGGGGGGATTCCGTAGAGCTCGAGGTAGTTGTGCTCGTGCTCGCGAAGGGGATCGTCCCAGTGGTCGAGGCGATCGTTGGCCAGGCCGATGTACTTGGCGCGGTAGAGGTTCTCGCGCTGGTCGTCCTGGCCCGGGGTCTTGTTGCTGAAGATGTACGGGGTCCAGTCGTTGGAGAGATCGATGATGGAGTAGCCCAGGGCCTCGGCCGCGCCGATGGGCATCTGCCGGGGCTTGCCGTCCTTGGTGCCATCCTTGGTGCCGTCCTTGTTTGGGGCCGAGTCGAACACCCACGCCGATCCGGCCGAGTGCTCGCGGAAGCTGTTCTTGGTGATCGGCCCCAGCTCCTCCTCGGTGGGCAGGCGCTCCTTGCCACCTTCGGGATCATCGGGTGCCGCGGCGCCCAGACCGGCCTCCGGCTCCTCGCCGCCCACCGTCTTGGTGCCCGAGCACCCGGCGACGAGCCATGCCAGCGCAAGCGCCAGCGCCTTGCCATGGACCTCTCTCGACGGTCCCTTGCCCCCAACCTCGTGCCGGGTCGCCCCGGCGGAGGATCGCTCTCGCCTCGCGGTTCGCGTGGCGGGCGTTTGCCCCATCCGCTCGTTCACGGCCTTCTCCTCGCTGCTCGATGCTAGCGTGTGCCGGCCCTACGCGCCAAAGCAGGGCCGGATTCCGGGGCCTGCCGGCACGAGACATGCCGCATCCGGATCCCCCGCGTCCGACTGCGGCCCGAAGGCGCTTTGTCGCGCGCGCGGGGTCGGCGAGGGATGCCGACGAGGGACGGCGGCGAGGGTCCGGACCCAGGGGTCCGGCGGTCGGGCCACGCGCCCTCTCCGACCACCACGATTCGGTCCCCCGAAGCTCGCGCCGGGAGGGGGCGGGGGTTCCGGGTCGTGGCCCGAGCCCGCGCGGGAAGCTTTACATCAGCGCGCGACCGTGCCACGGTCCAAGCAGAATGCGGCCCGAGAAGATGCTTCGATTCGTCTTGGTCAACGGCGCGGCGATTGGGCTCGGCGCGATCGTGTCCACGTCCTGCGTCGACGTCGACTACCCGCTGGTGGCGTTTCGCTGCAACCCCCAGCAGGAGAGCAAC
The DNA here is from genome assembly GCF_026337845.1 of Paraliomyxa miuraensis. Classification (GTDB taxonomy): domain Bacteria; phylum Myxococcota_A; class Polyangia; order Nannocystales; family Nannocystaceae; genus Paraliomyxa; species Paraliomyxa miuraensis. The sequence continues at coordinate 76,513 of NZ_JAOVZF010000149.1, forward strand.
TGTCCCGACACCCACTTCTGCTGCTCCGACGATCCGGCGGCGCCCATGGGAGCCAAGCCCAACTACATGGGCAAGAACATCGATGGCGGCGAGGACCCCTACTTCTCTGGCATGAACAACGCGCTGTCGACCTCGGGCATGTGCGTGCGCACGGCCGACATCGCGGGCCAGGGTCTCATCGAGCTGGCCGCGGCCAACTGCCCCATCCCCTGCAATCCCACGTGGGAGGCCGACTGGATCAACGACGTCTGCGGCGAGTCCCGCGTGTGCTGTCAGACGGTCGAGCTCGAGGCCAAGGACTGCGTACAGGGTTCCGACGGGGTCCGGCCCGTCAACGGCGGAGACATCGGCACGCTGTCGCAGTGGCGCCCGGGCGATCACTCGACCCATCAGGATCCCAACGGCAGCAGCTGCCTCGCGCTGGCCGGAGGCAACAGCGGATCGGCCGTCTTCCAGGACTGCGTTCGCCAGCTCTCGGTGGCGGACCAGCGCGGCTTCTGCATGGCGCTCGGTGCCGGCCAGGTGTGCCCGACCAAGGCGCCGGGCTACATCGACGCTTGCACCGCGCTCGGCGGCGCACCTCCGGCCTGAGCGACCGCCAGGCGCGTGAGGGTCACCTCGCGACTTCGAAGGGACCGCGGTTGGCGCAAGCGACCGCGGTCCTGGCGCGAATGGGGAGGCGGGCGGTGGTGATCTCCTCGTTCGGCGACTGCGCAAAGATCGCCAAAGCCCACTTGCGGGGCCTCCCAGGGGTGGTCGTGCGCCGAAGCACTCGAGGCGCCACCTGCGAACCCGTTGCGCCCGGGTAGCCGGCCCCACCCGCTTCCATTACATTCGGGCGCCCTCGTCAGCAGGCCTGCGCAGACCGCACGCCTGGGAATCCGGCCCATGGCATCGAGCACCAAGAAGAAGAGCGCCAAGAAGGCGACCAAGAAGAGCGCCAAGAAGGCAGCGGTGACCAAGCCCGCGGCCAAGAAGAAGACGGCGACCAAGACGGCGAGCGCCGCCAAGAAGACGACCACCGCGAAGAAGAAGGTGGCGGCCAAGAAGACGGCGGCCAAGAAGACCTCGACCGCGAAGAAGACGGCGGCGAAGAAGACGGCGAGCGCCGCCAAGGCGACGGCGTCGCCCAAGGGCTCGCCGGCCGCATCGACCGTCTCCGGCAAGGGCCGTCAGCTCGTCATCGTCGAGAGCCCGGCGAAGGCCAAGACGATCAACAAGTACTTGGGGTCGGACTTCATCGTACATGCCTCGGTGGGGCACATCCGCGATCTGCCCCAAAAGGCGCCCAAGGGGGTCAAGCAGCCCGTTCCGGGGGTGGATCTCGAGAACGACTTCCAGCCCACCTATACGGTGCTCTCGGGCAAGGCCAAGACGGTGGCCGAGCTCAAGCGGCTGGCGAAGCAGGCCTCCGTTGTCTGGTTTGCCACCGACCTCGATCGCGAGGGGGAGGCAATCGCCTGGCACCTCGCGCAGGAGCTGGGCATTCCGACCCAATCGGCCAAGCGGGTGGTGTTCAACGCCATCACCAAGACCGAGGTGCAGCGGGCGTTCTCCAATCCGCATCCCATCGACGAGAACAAGGTCAATGCGCAGCAGGCGCGACGAATCCTCGATCGCATCGTGGGCTACCAGGCGTCGCCGCTCTTGTGGAAGAAGGTGGCGCGCGGGCTCTCGGCCGGACGCGTGCAGTCGGTGGCGGTGCGTCTGGTGGTCGAGCGCGAGCGAGAGATCCGGGCCTTCGTGCCCGACGAGAGCTGGCGCGTGACGGCCCAGCTCGCGCTCGACGAGAAGACGGCGCCCGGCCTGGGCAAGGGCTGGGGCACGCTGCTCGCCACGGTCGACGACAAGGGCAAGGGGCCCACGCTCAAGAGCAAGAACGCGTGGCTGGCCGAGCACGGGGCGCTGGCGGCCGAGCTGGTCGAGATCGGGGGCGAGCGCTTCGCCCTGGGCTGCAAGTCCGATGCCCCGCGCGATCTCTCGGCCGAGATCACCCGGGTGGCCGAGGCGGTGGGCATGCTCGACGTGGCGGTCCGGAGCGTCGAGGACCCCGAGGGTCGAGGTCCGGCTCGGTGGCGTCGCACGGTGTCGGGTCGCGTGGATCCCAAGACCCGCTACGAGGTCACGTCGATCGAGACGCGCCGCACCAGCACGCGACCCTCGGCGCCGTTCATCACCTCGAGCCTGCAGATCGCGGCCGCCAATCGCCTGGGCTTCTCGGCCCAGCGAACCATGCGAACGGCCCAGTCGCTCTACGAAGGCGTCGACGTCCCCGGCGAGGGGCAGGTGGGTCTCATCACGTACATGCGTACGGACTCCACCAACATCGCGCCCGAGGCGATCGATCAGGCGCGGCAGCACATCGCGAGCCTGGGGGCGGGCTATCTGCCGGCCAAGCCCAACGTGTACTCCTCGTCCAACAAGGATGCCCAGGAGGCGCACGAGGCGATCCGGCCCACGGCGGTGGACCGCACGCCCAAGGCGCTGGCTTCGGCGCTGACGCCCGATCAGCTCAAGCTCTACGACCTCATCTGGCGGCGCTTCGTGGCCAGCCAGATGATGCCCGCGCAGTGGGACGCGACCACCGTGCTGCTGACGCGCAGCGATCGCAAGACCGGGGCGGTGGTCAAGGCCACCGGCCGCGTGCTGGCGTTCGACGGGTTCTATCGGGTGGCCGGGGTGCCGACCGCCTCCGACGAGCAGACCCTGCCTGCGCTCTCGCAGGGGCAGCGCTCGGCGCCGTTCGGCATCGACGCCGAGCAGCGGTTCTCGAGCCCGCCGCCGCGCTATACCGAGGCCTCGCTGGTCAAGACGCTCGAGTCCGAGGGCATCGGCCGGCCGTCCACCTATGCCTCGATCATCAGCGTGATCCAGGATCGCAAGTACGTCGAGCAGCTCGACCGGCGCTTCTATGCCACCGATCTGGGCGAGGTGGTCTCCGACAAGCTGCAGGAGGCGTTCCCCGAGCTGATGGACGTGGGCTACACGCGCTCGATGGAGGAGAAGCTCGACCGGATCGAGGAGCAGAGCGCCGACTGGGTGGCGATGCTGCACGAGTTCTACGGGCCGTTCGCGCAGGCGCTCGAGAGCGCCCACGACGTGATGACCCACGCCAAGGCGGAGACGCAGGCCGCGATCTACAAGTGCCCCAAGTGTGGGTCGCGGACCGAGTATCGCTTTGGTCGCAACGGTCGCTTCCTGTCGTGCACGGCCTATCCCGAGTGCGACTACTCGGCGCCCATCGATCGCCAGGGGCGGCCGCTGCTGCCCGAGCTGGTCGACGTGCGCTGCCCCGAGGACGGCTCGGACATGGAGCTCCGCAACGGTCGCTTCGGTCCGTTCCTCGCGTCGGTCGACTATCCCAAGACCACCTATGTCATCAACCTCGACAAGAAGGGGGGCATCAAGTATCCGGTGCCTCCACCGCTGCTCACGGAGCTCGAGTGTCCCAAGTGCGAGGCGCCGCTGAACCTGCGCCGCGGCAAGCGGGGGCCGTGGCTGGGATGCTCGCGGTTCCCCAAGTGTCGCGGGCGTCAGGCGTGGAGCAGCATCGACGAGGCGGAGCAGACGGTGCTCGAGCGGGAGCTCGAGGCGCACGAGCGCGCGCATCCGGTGCCGGTGATCACCCATCGTGATGGCAAGGTGATCCCCGAGGGGACGCCGGTGGTTGCGCTGGTGATTCCCGGGGGGGTCGCGGAGCTCGAGGTGCACCCGGAGGCGGTGGCGGAGCTCGGCGGTGGCGAAGGGCCCCCGGCCCGCGGGAACGGGCCCGGGCTGCGCGGGGAGGGGGCGGCTCGGGTGTAGAGGCGCGGGCGTCGACCTCCATCCGCGAAGCCTCGCCCGACGCCGTCCGGCCGGGCCAGCGCCTCCATCGTGCGGCGGTATAGAGTCCCCCCATCATGAAGATCGGCATCATCGGCATGGGCTGGGTGGGGAGCAGCGTCGCGATCTCCACCCTGCACGCCGGCATCGCACGCGAGCTGTGGCTCAATGACATCGACGCCGGGCTCGCGGAGGGCGAGGCCATGGATCTGCGGCATGGGGCCTCGTTCTATCCATCCGCGAGCATCGGCACGGCCAGCGTGGAGGAGATGCGCGACGCGGACGCGGTGGTGATCGCGGCCGGCCGGGGCGGGGCGCCGGGCGAGTCGCGGCTGGAGCTACTGCGGGACACCGCCCGCATCGCGCGATCGCTGGGCGAGGCGCTCAGCGGAGCACGGGGCCTCGTGATCGTGGTGAGCAACCCGGTCGACGTGCTCACGCGGATCGTGCAAGAGGCCTCGGGACTGCCACCGCAGCGGGTGATCGGCACCGGCACCATGCTCGACACCGCCCGGCTGCGCCAGGTGATTGGCCGCGAGCTACGGCTCGATCCTCGCTCGATCCACGCACAGGTGCTCGGCGAGCACGGCGACTCGGAAGTGGTGGCGTGGTCGAGCGCGCACGTGGGAGGACGACCGCTGCGGCAGTGGCCGCAGTGGTCGGTCGAGCGTGAGCAGGCGGTGGCCACCGAGGTGCGCGTGGCCGCCCACGAGATCATCGCGCGCAAGGGCGCCACCAACCACGCGATCGGTCTGGTGACCGCGGCCCTGCTGCGCTGGACGCTGCGGGGCGAGCGACGGGTGCTGACGGTGTCGAGGCGGCACGAGGGCCCGCTGGGCCTGCGAGGCACCACGCTCTCGCTGCCGGTGGTGGTGGGGCGCGAGGGGGCGACCGAGGTGGTGGAGCCGATGCTCGAGGCCGAGGAACTCGCGGCGCTGCATCGCTCGGCGGCGGTGCTCGAGCGGGCCTACGCGTCGTCCCTCGGGGACCCGTCCTCGGCGGCCCCTTCGGGAGCGTCGGCAGACGGCGCCGCGGGGCCTGGTGGGCAGGCTTCGCCTGCCTGATTCAGCGCCAGTCCAGTCGGATGTCGAAGCCGGGGAACTCGCCAGTCGCGTCGTCCCAGATGGCCTCCACCTGATCCACGCGGGCGAACGGCGGGCCCTCGTCGCACGAGCGCCGCAGCGCCTGGAGATCCTCGCGGGGCCCCTCGGCCACCACCGTCACCGAGCCGTCCTGCTCGTTGCGAACCCAGCCGCGCAGGCTCAGGGCTCGCGCCTGCTTGCGGGTGGCGGCACGGTATCCCACGCCTTGCACGCGGCCACGGATGCGGAGACTGAGGCGAGCGTGGTCGTTCATGGTCGCGCGCTCCCATGATACCCGAGCGCGCGACATCGCGCTGGCGGACGGTGCGGTCACGGCCACATGGTGGCGTCGGGCGCCCCTGCCATCAGCCAGTCGACGAGCAGCTGCTTGTCGGCGTCGGTGATCACGCTGCCATCGCCGACGTCGCAGAAGTAGCTGGGCGGCATGGGGTTGGCCTCGTTGTCCACGCGCGCGAGCATCACGTCGTACGTGGGGGTGCCCATGTAGTCGGACTGCGCCTCGGTGGCGGTGGAGAAGTGCACCATGCCCGTGTAGGCGAACACGGTCCCGGTGACCTCGGTCGCATCGACCTCGTGGCAGCCGCAGTTGTTGGTGAGCACGGCGCCCACGTCCTCGGGGATCTGTCCGGCTCCGGTCCCGATGTCGAAGGGGTTGGCGGCGGCCGGAGCCACGTCGGCCAGGCCGCACAGCTGCATGCTCGAGCCCGAGCTGCCGCTGCCGTCGCCGGTGTCCGCGGTGGTCGTGCTGCCGTCGCTGCCCGCATCACCCCCCCCAGGCAGGCTGACCCCGGCGATCCAGCCGACGATGATCGCCTCGTCGGGCCCCGGTGGTCGGGTGGGGGGCATGCGCGTGCCCGCGGGCGGCATCTCCTCGAGGATCTTGATGGCGAGGTAGCTGCCCTCCACGTTGCCGAGCTCGACCAGCGGCATGCTGGCCTGGGTGGCCTGGCCGCCGATGATCGCGGCCGAGGCCCCGGCCGACAGGTCGAGGCCCTGGGCCGGGGAGCCGCCCGAGTGACAGCCCGCGGTGGCGCACGAGTCATCGAACGCACGCTGCACCTCGTCGGGAATCTGGGCGCCGCTGCCACCATCGTCGATCTTCTCGACCTGGGTGCAGGCGCTCACGCCGACGACGGCGACACAGGCGGTGAGCAGGGAAGGGATGCGAGACATGGATGCGCGAGTCATGGTCGTTTGCTCCTTCCCTAGTTGCCGGCGGCGGCCTTGGCCGCCTTCTTCTTCTTGCCCCCGCCCGCCTTGATCGAGAACTGGCGCCCGAGGTTGAAGCCGAGGAAGAAGTTGGCCTTGAGGAACGGGTTCTTGCTGTCCCCGTTGTCGGCCCCGAACGGGTTGCCGGTCTGGCCGCCGGGTGCGTAGTTGTTGGTGGTGATCTCGCGGCTGTTGGTGAAGAACACCTGGAAGAAGTGCTTGGCGGTGCGTAGCGACCCGCCGAGGGACCAGGCGCCGATCTTGGTGCCCGAGGGGTCGGCATCGCCGCCCCGGTAGAAGAAGACGTTGGGCGTCGAGCCGTCGGGGATCGGCAGCAGGTACTCCATGTCGATGCCCCACTTCTTCTTCTTGTCGACCCACACCGTCGAGGCCAGCGCCAGGGTCAGCGTGTCGCGGCGATCCTCCACCGGGACCGGCCCGTCGCCGTCCCCGAAGTCCACCAGCACGCGTGCATTGTGGTTGGTGTTGAGGTGGTAGCCCATGGTGAGCATGGTGCTCCAGCGGTCGAACCACAGCCGGCTGACCATCACCTGGAAGTCGCCCACCCAGGGATTGGCCACGTCGAAGTCCCGCAGCCAGGACAGGGCGGCGTAGCCACCCAGGCTCAGGGCCTTGCCGTCCTCCTGCCGCAGCGGGACGTACTTGAGCCCCAGCTCGTAGGTCTTGCGCGAGTTGGAGCGGCGCAGGCCCACGTCGAGGCCGTCGATGATGCCGTACTGGAGGCCCATCGCCATCGACACGCCCGCGTCCATGCCGAAGTAGCCGCGCTCGGTGCCGATCCGACCAAAGCGGTGATCGATGCGATACTGCAAGGTGCGCTTGCCCAGCGTGGTGGTGGTGGGCAGCACGATCTGCGTGGTGCCATGGAACGGCTTGCGCCCCTTGGCCGGTGCGGCGCCGGTTCCCCCGCTCACGGTGTCGCTGCCACCGCCGGTGGAGCCGGTGCCTCCGCCGTCGCCAGTGCCTCCGCCGTCGCCGGTGGAGCCCGTGCCCGTGCCGTCCCCCTTCTCGGGTGGCGGCAGGGCGGCGATCCAGTCGGCCACCACCTGCAGCTGCTCGGGCGGCAGCGGATCATCGCCCAGCGGCATGATCTCGCCCTCCATGCCCTCGCCGCCCTTCATCTTGAGCAGGAGGTAGGAGGCATCGGGATCACCAGGGACCACGAGGGGCTTGCCGTTGGCAGCCGAAGGAATCCCCACCAGGCTCGACAGCGGGACTTCGAGGTCGACCCCCGAGGGGTCGGAGGCGGGGTTGCCCCCACCCGAGTGACACGAGGTGCACCACTCGTCGAAGATCTCCTTGACCTTGGCCTCTTGGGCGGGGTCGGGAGCGCTGTAGAGGAACGTGGTGAGGGCGATGGCGAGAGAGGGAGGCACGGCCATGCTCGTCGGCAGGATACGCCAGTTGGCCGGGACGAGACAGCCGGGGGGCCGGGCCGCCCGGCCACTGGGGCGTGCTCACGACGCCACGGGAGGCGCGAAATGACGCAGGCCTGGTCCAAGACGGGGCCAAGGGGGGGATGCGTGAGCCGGCGAGCGCTTTCGGGTAGCATCCCGGCCCATGCAGACCTCGCGCAAGCGCGTGTTGCCCGGCGTGCTCTCGGTCCTCGTGCTCTCGATCCTGCCCCTCGCGTGCGGCGGCAGCAGCAAGGACGCCACGAGCGATGGCAAGGCCGAGGCCAAGGCTCCTCCGGCGGACGATGGCAAGGCGCTCGACGTGAAGGCCGTCGACGACCCGGCCGCGGCTTCGGGCGACGGCGCCGGGGGCTCGGAGGCGGGCGGCCCCGCCGGTGATGGTGGCTCGGGCGGCACGGCGGGTGGTCCAGGGACGGGCGGCACCAGTGGAGCCGACGCAGGAGCCGGCAGCGATGGGGCCGGAGCCGACGAGACCGGGGGCAGCGGCGGCGAGCCGACCGGTGGCACGGGCGGCGGCGTGGATCTCAAGGCGCTGCTCAAGGAGATCAAGAGCAAGAAGACCAAGGATGCTCGTCTGCAGGCTGCGATCGTCGAGGCCGAGGGTGCAGGGGTGGAGACCCTCGAGCTGGCCAAGTCCATCAACTCCCGCGGGGAAGCGCTCCATGCCACCCCCGAGCGAGCCAAGGCCATGTTCGAACTCGCGCTCGAGAAGGACGCCACCTACCCCAACCCGGCGTTCAACCTGGCCAAGCAGGCGGCGGTACTCGGCGAGCTCGACGAGGCCAAGAAGTGGCTGACGGTGGTCAAGGAGCGCAAGGGCAGCAAGCTGCTCAAGCAGATCGAGTTCGATCCCATGTGGGAGATCCTCAAGGACGATCCGGACGTGCGGGCGCTGCTCAAATGAGCGCGCCCGGAGCCCGCGGCGTGCTGTTCGTCTGCCACGCCAACATGTGTCGCTCGCCGCTGGCCGCCGGGGTGTTCGCCCATCTCGCCGCCGAGGCCGGGGCGCGCGAGCGCTTCGAGATCGACAGCGCGGGCACGTGGGCCGCCGAGGGCATCGCGCCCCATCCGGGGAGCGTGGAGGCAGCACGTCGGCACGGCATCGAGGTGGCGCTGCTGGGCACGGGGTCGCGATCGATCGTGCCGGGCGACCTCGATCGCTTCGCGCACATCGTGGTGATGGATCGCCGCAATCTCGCGGACATCGAGCGGCTGCGCCGGATCTCGGCGTTTGGTCCGGTGGTGGGTGGATCCGCCGAGATCTCCTTGCTTCGGCGCTTCTCCGATCCCAAGGCCAGCGGTCGAGACGCCGACGTTCCCGATCCCGTGCGTGGTGGGCACGAGCAGTTCGAGGCGGCCTACGCCATCATCGAGACGGGCTGCCGGGCGTTGCTGCAGACACTGCTGCGCGATCGATAGCCAGGCGTGCCCTCGACCCGTCGAGCGCGGGCTGAACGGTGTTATCGACGCGAGGCAGTCGTCCCAAACCGAGCCTTGCGGCGCGCCGAAGTGGTACAACGGAGACCTCGATGCTGCACAGATTCTTGAAGGCCGGCTTGCTCACCCTTCCGCTGCTGATCTCGGGGTGTCCCGACGACCCGCCTCCGATGACCACGGGGGAGGACTCGAGCTCGACGACGGACCCGCCGACGAGCACGACTCTGCCGCCGCTCACCGCCACGGACACGATGGGCACGGGCAACATGACGTCGGTCACGAGCTCGGCCGACACGACCGTGGGGCCACCGCCGACCACCGATGCCACGACCGTGGGGCCCGATGACACGACCACCACCGGCCCGATGACCACGGGCCCCGGCAGTACGGGGCCCGAGAGCACGGGGCCGGCGACCACGGGTGGCGGCGACGATGGCAACTGCTGCGTCCCGCACCCCGCCACGGGCTGCGAGGTGCCGGCCGTCGAGACCTGCGTGTGCGCGCTGGATCCGTTCTGCTGCAGCATGGAGTGGGACGGCATCTGCGTCGACGAGGCGATCAACGACTGCGCGGCCAATTGCCCGGGCGGCGGCACGGAGGGCACCAGCATGACCGGCGGGACCGGGGGCGGCGGCGGTGACTGCTGCGCGGCCAACGGTACGCCCGGCTGCGACGACCCTGCGTGCGAAGCGGCCGTGTGTGCGCTCGACCCGTTCTGCTGCAGCATGGAGTGGGATGGGATCTGCGCCGACGAGGCGACGATGGAGTGCCCGGTGCTCTGCCCACCGATGGCCACCGGTGGCACGGGCGTGATGACCACGGGCGTGGGTACCGGTGGCGGGGACCCCAGCTGCTGCGTGCCCCATGGGTTCCCCGGCTGCGACGACCCTGCGTGCGAGGCGGCCGTGTGCGCGCTGGATCCGTTCTGCTGCAGCACGGAGTGGGACGGCATCTGCGTCGACGAGGCCGGCATGGAGTGCGGGATGCTGTGCCCGCCGGGAGGCACGGGCGGCAGCGGTGGCTTCACCACGGGCGTGGGTACCGGTGGCGGGGACCCCAGCTGCTGCGTGCCGCACCCGTTCCCGGGCTGTGACGACCCCGGGTGCGAGATGGTCGTGTGCGCGCTGGATCCGTTCTGCTGCAGCACGGAGTGGGACGGCATCTGCGTCGACGAGGCGGGGACGGAGTGCGGGATGCTGTGCCCGCCGGGAGGCACCGGTGGCTCCGGTGGGATCACGACGGGCGTGGGGACCGGCGGCACGGGTGGCGTCGGTGGTGATTGCTGCGCGGCCAATGGCAGCCCCGGTTGCGACGATCCCGTGTGCGAGACGGCCGTGTGTGCGCTGGATCCGTTCTGCTGCAGCACGGAGTGGGATGGGATCTGCGCCGACGAGGCGGAGCTCGAGTGCCCGGTGCTCTGCCCCGGTGGCGGCGGAACCGGAGGCGGAACCGGCGGTGTCGGTGGAGACTGCTGTGCGGCCAACGTCACGCCGGGTTGTGACGACCCCGCGTGCGAGGCAGCCGTGTGTGCGGTCGATCCGTTCTGCTGCAGCTCGCAATGGGACGACATCTGTGCCGACGAGGCGCTGATGGAGTGCCCGATGCTCTGCCCGTAGCGGGTCGCGCTCGTCGTCGACGAGCAAGGGGTCGGGGGTCTTCCCCGGCCTCTTGCCGTCAGCGGACGACCACGCCGGCGTAGCCCACCACGCGATCGAGGTCGCCGCTGCGCTCACCCGAGTGGCCGTAGCGCACCAGCTCGGCCTCGCGGGCCCCGAGGGCTCGGGCGGCGAACAAGGCCACGGTGGTGGGCAGCACCCCGCACATGCTGATCCGATGGGTCCGGACCGTACGGTAGAGGCCCTCGGGATCGAGTGCCTCCACCCGTGACAGCGCCATGCGATCGAGCGTGGCCGCCTCGGCGGCGCAGACGTAGTGCGACATGTCCGTGCTCGCCACCAGCAGCACGGGCTCGTCGGACTCCCTCACCACTTGGGCCAGGCCCTCGCCGAGATCGCGGCACTCGTCGAGGTCGAGCCCGGCCAGGCACAGCGCCGCGATGCTCAGGTCGGGCTGACGCGCCAGCGCGAACGGCAGGTGCACCTCGAGCGCGTGCTCGCGCAGGTGGGCGGCACGATCGGGCGTCGCTCCGCACTGCCGCACGATCGCCTCGGAGAGCGCCTCGTCGATCGGGATCGTGCCCGTGGGCAAGCGCCAGGCCCCGCCCGACCACGACGATCGCGGCACCCCTCGGCCCGTATGGTTGGGGCACATCAACACCACCCGGCGGGGCACCACCACGCGGGCGTAGGTCTGGCCCAGGATCGAGCCGCTGTACACGTAGCCGGCGTGGGGTCCCACCAGGGCGAGGGCCGGCCGTGGCTCGACCACCGGGCCCATCAAGGTGGCGACCTCTCGTCGCAGGAGGTCGGGGTCGTCGGGGTAGAAGCGTCCGGCCACCGCAGGCGCTCGCGGCATCGCAGCGCCCATGCGCTCGCTCATCGCGGCTCCTCCACCACGAGCTCGATGTTGCGCTCCACGTCGGTGAAGACCTGCTCCTGCCCCGAGGCCGGCCAGTACACGCGAACCTCGTGCACCGGGCTCGCGTCGGGCGACCATCCCAGACCGAAGTGGGCGGCCTTGTCGGGCTGCCCCATGTAGTGGGCGACGGATGCTCCGAGCTCGTGGAGCGAGATGGGGCCGCCCTCGGTCACCTGCACGGTGACCCGGGCGCCCAGGCCATCGCGGTTGCTGGTGGTGCCGCGCGCCCGCACCCGCAGCCAGTCGTGCCGGTTGCCGGTGACGTTCTCGTAGAGCCGCGGCACGTCGAAGTTCATGGCCAGGTACACGTCGAGGTCGCCATCGAGGTCGTAGTCGAAGACCAACAGGCCCCGACCTTGACCGATCTCGCCCAGGCCGACCGCCTCCGACACGTCGGGGCCGAACGCGCCGTTGCCATCGTTCATCCACAGCTGGGCGTGCTCGGCCAGGTTGTTCGAGTAGTAGTAGCCGCCCGTCATCATCAGCTCGAGGTCGCCGTCGTTGTCGGGGTCGAAGAAGGTCGTGCCCCACCCCCAGCCCCCTCGGCTCACCCCCATGGGCTCGGCGATCTCGGTGAAGACCCGGTTGCCGTCGTTGCGGTAGAGCCGGTTCTCGCCCGGCCCGTCGGGGTTGGTGATGGCGGTGACGTACCAGTCGAGATCGCCGTCGCGATCGTAGTCGCCGAACGCCGAGCCCATGCCGTTGCGGTCCAGGCCCACCCCCGAGGCGATCGTGCCGTCGATGAAGGTTCCGTCGCCCTGGTTCCAGAACAGCCGACTGCAGTCGAAGTCGGCCACCACGGAGAGCTCGGGCCAGCCATCGCCGTCGAGATCGACGAACGACGGCGCGAACGAGTAGATCCCCGCCAGCGGCGTGGTCTCCTTCCACACGTCGTCGACGTTCACGCCCGCGGGATCGGTCACGTCCTCGAAGTGACCCGGTGCAGCCGGCCCGAGGTTGTGGAGCAGCCGCGAGTGCGAGGGCATCTTGCCCAGCCCCGCGATCGTGCGCCACTCGCCGACGTAGAGGTCGGTCCAGCCGTCGAGGTCGTAGTCGCCCACCGCCACCGACATCCCCGCGTGCTGGTTGGGACTCTTGAGCGATGCGTTGCGAAGGATGGCCTGCTCGGTGAAGTGCCCGCTGCCGTCGTTGATGTAGAGGTAGTAGCGGGTGTCGCCCAGGGTGACCACGTAGAGGTCCTGGTCGTCGTCGTTGTCGACGTCGACGAATGCCAGGCCCGACGTGCCCCAGGTGTGATCCTGGATTCCGGCCGCGAGCCCGACCTCTTCGAAGCTGCCGTCGCCGCGATTGCGGTAGAGCAGGGGGCGTCCGACCGTGCGCGACACCATCAGATCGGGCCAGCCATCGCCGTCGTAGTCGGCCGTGGCGGCGCCCGCGGTCATGCGCTCGGGCAGGCAGAAGCCGTTGGTGCCCGGGCCCACCTGGTCGATCAGGCAGTTGGGGGCGGTGAAGTACTCGCCGTGGAGGTGGGTGAGACCGGCCGCCGCGGCCACCTCCACGAAGCTCGGCTCGACCACGGGAGGCTCGGGCTCCCCCGTGCTGGTGTCGGCATCGTCCGAGGAGGAGGTCGCGTCGGTCGAGCCGCTCGTGGTGCTGGTGGGATGGCGACCCGGCCCCCCGGTGCCGTCATCGGGCGGGGGCGCGTCGGTGGTGGGGGAGGCCTCGTCCTGGCCGGTCACCGTGGAACTCGTGCCTCCTGCGACCTCGGTCACCGCTGCGTCGCCACCGCAGCCGGCGAGCCACCCCACGACCACCAGCATCGATCTGCCGTACCCGCTCGAGCCCACGATCTTCGGTACCATGGCGCAGGGGCCGGCTCAACCGCGGCAGAACCGCAGCGACCCTCCCAGCTACTCTCGCAGCGACCCTCATGACTTCGACCGGCTACCTTCGCTTCCTTCGCTACCTGGCCCCCAACCTCGTGACCTCGCTGGGCATGCTGTTCGGGCTGTGGTCGATCGTGGCCAGCTTCGAGCAGCGCTTCACCGATGCCGGATGGTTCATCGTGTGGGCCGTGCTGCTCGATCGCGTGGATGGGTTCGTGGCCCGCCTGCTGCGGGCCACCAGTCCCTTTGGCGTGCAGATGGACTCGTTCGCCGATGCGATCAACTTTGGCGTGGCGCCCGCCGTGCTCGTGTACTGCACCTTGCACTCGGTGCCCGAGCTGGGGCTGCAGCAGGGCGTGGGTCACGTGCTCTTGCTGGGCGCATGCGGGTCGTGGGTGCTGGCCAACGTATTTCGGCTCGCCAAGTTCAACGTGATCACCGAGGAGCCCGGCGGGTATCACCCCATGTTCTACGGGGTGCCCACCACCCTGGCCGCGGGCATGCTGGTCATCTGGTACCTGGTGTTCATGCGCTACACGCCGCTGGGGGTCTCCTCCGGCCAGGCCGAGCAGTTCTGGGGCCCGGCGCCGCTCTCGTGGGTGCTGGGCGAGGGGGCGGTGCTGCCCATGGCGATCTGGGGCTACCTGCCCGCCGCCATGCTGGTGGGCGCATTCTTGATGGCCTCGAACCTGCCCACGCCCAAGCTCGGCAAGCTCGGCAACAAGGCGCTCAACGCGTTCGTGGTGGGCCACGCCCTGCTCGGGATCGTGCTGGGGTTCTCGCGGCTCTTGCCCGAGTACATGGCGCTCATGCCCACCAGCTGGCTGCTCGTCTCGCTCGTGTGGAGCCAGCTCTCGCCGCAGGCCAGGGCGGTGTCGCCTCCGTCGTTCCTGCCGCCCTAGCGCCTTGCTACGGCTCCCCGCTCACAGGAACTCCATGACCCCGTCGTCCACCTTGCCGCGGCGCAGGGCCAGCACGTCCAGCAGGTACTTCTGGCGCAGCTTCCACGGGGCCTTGGAGCCCTGCTTGGGTAGCTCGGGCAGGGCTCGCTGCACGTAGCCCGAGCTGAAGTCGAGGAACGGCTCCTCGCTGACGCTCGCGTCTCGTCGGCGCGGCACACAGGTGTGGTAGCCGTTGCGCTGCATGTGGTTCAGCATCCGGCACACGTACTCGCTGGTGAGATCGGCCTTGAGGGTCCACGACGCGTTGGTGTAGCCGAAGCAGAGCGCCAGGTTGGGTACGTCGGAGAACATCATCGCCTTGTAGGCCATGGTCTTGGCGAAGTCGACGGGCTCGCCGTCGACCTCGACTTCCACGCGCCCGAGCACGAGCAGCTTCAGCCCGGTGGCGGTGACGATGATGTCGGCGGGCAGCTCCTGGCCCGAGCGCAGCAGGATGCCGTGCTCGGTGAAGCACTCGATGTGATCGGTGACCACCGAGGCGCGCCTGCTCTCGATGGCCTCGAACAGGTCTCCGTCGGGCACCAGGCACAGCCGCTGGTCCCAGGGGTCGTAGTGCGGAGTGAAGTGGGTCTGGACGTCGTAGCCGGCGGGGAGCGCCCGGCGGACGCCCTCGATGAGGACCTTGGCCACCCGCCTGGGCGCGCGCCGCGACAGCTCGTAGAAGCCCAGCGACACCAGCACGTTCTTCCAGCGGGTGACGTCGTAGGCCAGGCCGCGGGGCAGCACCCGGCGCAGCAGGTTGGCGACGGCGTCGTTGCGGGGACGCGACAGGATGTAGGTGGGCGAGCGCTGCAGCATGGTCACGTGGGCCGCCTGCTTGGACAGCTCGGGCACCAGCGTGACCGCGGTCGCTCCGCTGCCGATCACCACGATGCGCTTGCCCGCGTAGTCGAGGTCTTGGGGCCAGTGCTGCGGGTGCACGAGGGTACCGGCGAAGCGCTCGGCTCCGGGGAATCGCGGCGCGTGGCCCTGCTCGTAGTCGTAGTAGCCGCTGCACATGAACAGGAACCCGCACGTGACGCGGACGCGCTCGTCGCCGTGGGTGACCTCGAGCGTCCAGCGAGCCTCGGCGCTCGACCACGAGGCATGCACCACCCGGTGTTCGAAGCGCATGCGCGGCTGCAGCCCGTGCTTGTTCACGGTGTGGTGCAGGTACTTCAGGATCGCATCACCGTCGGCGATGGCCTCCTGCTCCTTCCAGGGCTCGAAGCGAAAGCCCAGCGTGTACATGTCGGAGTCGGAGCGGATCCCCGGGTAGCGAAACAGGTCCCAGGTGCCCCCCAGGCGGGGGCGTCCCTCGAAGATCACGAAGGTTCGGTCGGGGCAGCGCTCTTGCAGGTGGCAGGCCGCGCTGATGCCGGAGATCCCGGCGCCCACGATCACGACGTCGAAGTGCTCGGTCATTGGCGTAGGGGAGCTTAGCCCCACCGGCCGCCCGCCGGGTCGGCTCGCGCTGTCATTGGGGGCCAGGGTCCGTTCCTCGCGGGCCAACGCCGGGATCGGGCCGACGCGTGCGGTGTCGCTCGCGTCGTGCACGCCGATGACGCGCCCGGGCGGGCTGCGACCCTCGCGTTCGAGTCGATTCGCGCGGGTGTACCATCGACGTCGATGGCTTCGACTCCCCCTCGTTCGATGCGGTCCTTGCTTCGATGGTCGCTCCCGCTGGCGGTGATGATCGGTTGTACCGGGCCTGCGTCCGAGACCTCGCCGAGTCCGAGTCCGATGCAGGTGGCCAATGTGGCGGAGCCGGCTCCGACCAAGGTGGCCGAGCCCAAGGCGTCGAGCGACGCGACGAAGGCGGTCGAGGCGACGCCGACCGAGCCAACGCCGACCGAGGCGACGCCGACCGAGCCGATGCCGACCGAGCCGACGCCGACCGAGCCGACGCCAACCGAGCCCGCCGTGGTCGACGAGGAGCTCGAGCCCGGAGAGCCGACCCACGCGCAGCGGGTGGATGCCTACGTGGCCAGCTGCGCGCACGCCTTCACCCTCGTCCCCGACTGGGTCGAGGAAGACGACCCCGAGGCGGATCCCCCGGTCGACGAGTGCGAGTTCCACGACTGGGATCAGAACTGCACGTACGACCCCTCGGGGTGCTGGGACGACGGGCAGGCGTGCATCCATGCCTGTGCCAAGCCATGCCTGACGTGCCAGGCCGCGTGCACCAGCGGGTGCGATCAGTGCAAGGCCGCGTGTGCCGATGGCTCGACCGAGTGCATTCGCAAGTGTGCCGAGGCCCGGCTCGCGTGTCGCAACGATTGCATGGCGGCCAACTCGCAGTGCGAGGCGGTCGACTGCCCCAAGAAGGAGAAGGAGTGCAACCTCGCATTCGAGACCAAGCGCAAGAAGACGTGCCCGGATTGCGTGCGGATCAGCGAGTGCTTCGAGCAGGATCACGGCGACGAGGACCGCGAAAAGGCCTGCGCGCGCGAGTTTCCCAAGGCCAAGAAGGTGTGCTTGGACTGGTGCATGGAGTACTACGAGTACGAGGAGCCGGAGTACGACGACCTGGAGTAGGCGGGCTCGCCGTCGCCGTCGCCGTCGCCTGCCACGCCGAGCCCCGAGCGGAGGACGACGCGAATGGGGCGGGGGCTCCGGCGATCCCGGACGTGGGTGAGCGGCCGACCTCGTCGCCACCCGAGACGGCTGGCGCTTCGACGTCGGACGTCGAGCCTCGCTCGCGCGAGAGCGGCCCGCCCCATGGTGCGCCGCTCTTGCCGATCCCCGGCGGCACGTTCGTCATGGGCCGCGACCCCATGCACGCCGAGGACGAGTCACCGCCGCACGCGGTGACGATCTCGCCGTTCTGGCTCGAGGCCACGCTGGTCACGGTGGCGGACTTTCGCTGGTTCGTGGACCAGACGGGCTACCGCACCAGCGCCGAGCGCTTCGGCTACGGCAAGACGGCGGTCGAGGGCATGGACGACTGGGAGTGGGACCAGCGGCCCGGGCTGACGTGGCGGGCCCCGTGGGGCGACGACGCTCCGCCGCAGCGCGACGACGAGCCGGTGGTGGTGGTGAGCTGGATGGATGCCTCGCGCTACTGTGCCCACCTCGGCCGTCGACTGCCCACGGAGGCGGAGTGGGAGTATGCGATGCGGGCGGGCTCGGACGGCACGCGCTATCCATGGGGCGATCGGCCGCAGCGCCCCGATGGGTCCTATGGGCTCAACTTCTGGCAGGGCGAGGATCACCACCACAATTCGCGGCTCGATGGGTATCTCTACACCTCGCCCGTGCGCGCGTTTCCTCCCAACGCATGGGGCATCCACGATCCGGTGGGCAACGTGTGGCAGTGGGTCGCGGACTGGTATGCCCGTGACACGTACCAGAGGGATGCCGCCGGAGTGACCGACCCCAGGGGTCCCGAGTCGGGCTGGGCACGCGTGGCGCGAGGAGGATCGTGGTGGTGCTCGGTGAACACGTGCTCGGGCTACGGCGTGTTCGCGCGCGGCAAGTCCGATCCCCACGCCGCGTTCAGCAACAACGGCTTTCGCTGCGCGGTGGATCGGACCGAGACCGGGCGTGGGTAGGGCGCTCCCCATTCCCGTGGCGATTCGTGGCGCGCCCGAGCGTCAGCGGCGCGGCGGTCTCGTGTCATCGCTCCGCGGGGTCAGCTGGCCTGGGCCATGGGGCTGGCGGTCGCGTGGCGGCGGGCCGACTCGCTCTCGCACCCGACGATCGCCGGCACCCGCTGCACGAGCGTGTCGTCGGTCAGGGCCGCGACCATGAACAGCGCGAAGTCGATGCGCCGGGTCAGGTTGCTCTCGAGGATCGGATCGCCGACGTGCTCGGCCCACACCGGCAGGCCCTGGCTCTCGCCTTCTTCGAGGTCGCTGCCGCGCACCACGGTCCAGCGCCGATCGCTGGCGAAGATCCGGTTGCAGGCCTCCACCTGATCGTCGAGGTCGACGACCCGGGCCAGCCGCGCCAAGAAGCCCCCGATCTTGACCAGCGCCCGCAGCTTGCGCGAGTAGACGTCCTTGCCGTCGCGCGTGATGTGCCAGCCGCACGAGAACACCAGCCGCGCGCTCGGCTCGGCGTGGTCGAGCACCGCCTGGGCGGTCCCCGATGCGTAGTGGTTCATGCCCCAGGGGACGAGCACGGTGAGCACGCCGTCGCAGCCGGCAACGGCGCGGCGGATGACCTCGCGGTCGTCGGTGTCTCCGGGGACGATGGTGATCCGGTCGGCGAAGCGGTCGAGCTTGGCGACGCTCTGCTCGCGGCAGACGCCGACGACTTCGTACCCGCGCTCCAGCGCGTGCGCGATCATGTACTGGCCGAGCTTTCCCGAGGCTCCAATGATGCAGACCTTCATTGCCGTGTCTCCTTGGTGGCCCGGGGTTCGTCGTCGGGCCCGTCCTCGTTGTAGCTCTGCACGGTTGCATGGTCCTCGCCGAATGTGGCATCATCGCCATGCATTCTTGCATGGACTGGCGAAAGCTCGCATTCGACTGGAACCGGGCCCGGGCGTTCCTCGTGACGGCCGAGGAGGGCTCGTACTCCGCCGCCGCGCGGGCGCTCGGGCAGGCCCAGCCGACGCTCGGGCGCCAGGTGGCCGCGCTCGAAGAAGAGCTCGGCGTCGCCCTGTTCGAGCGCGTGGGGTCGCGGCTCGAGCTCACCGCGACCGGGGTGGAGCTCGTCGAGCAAGTCCGTCACATGAACGAGGCCGCCGTGCGTCTGTCGTTGATCGCGGCGGGTCAGTCCCAGGACGTCGATGGGGTCGTGCGGATCGCAGCCAGCCAGGCCGTCTCCGCCTACCTGCTGCCGCCCGTCATCGAGCAGCTGCGCAAGGTGCATCCGGGCATCGAGGTCGAGCTGGTCGTCTCCAACGCGAGCAGCGACCTCAAGCGCCGCGAGGCCGACATCGCCGTGCGGCACTTCCGACCCGACGGCGCCGATCTGTTCGCGCGCCTGGTCAAGGACGGGACCGAGGCGCACCTCTACGGCACCCCTGCGTATCTCAGGCGCCTTCACAGCCCCCAGACGCCCGCGCAGCTCGCCGAGCGCGGTCAGGTGCTCGGCTTCGACGAGAGCGAGCAAATGCGCGAGATCTTGCGCGCCGCCGGCTACCCCTTCCCCGACGGCTGCTCGCCGATCCGCACCGAAGACCACCTCGTGCAGTGGGAGCTGGCCAAGCGCGGGATGGGCCTGTGCGTGATGATGCAGGAGGTCGGCGACCACGAGCGTCGCGTGCAGCGGGCCGTCCCCGACGGACCCCCGGTCGTGACCTTGCCGATCTGGATCGTCAGCCACCGCGAGCTCAAGACCAGCCGCCGGATCCGGGTGGTCTTCGACGCCCTCGCGGACGCGCTGCACGAGGACTGATCACGAGGAGCGCTCGAGCCTCAGCTCGGCGGCTCGAACACGTACTCGTAGCGCAGCCCCGCGTAGTCGGCGACCTGCCCGTCGGTCCCCACCGCGGGCGTCAGCGTCATCTTCTTGAGCGCCTTGGCGGCGATCTCGTCGCAGCCCGAGCCGATGCCCGTCTCGATGTGCACCTTGCGAACGGTGCCGTCGCTGCGCACGTCGATGGTGAGCACCACGGTGCCGTAGACGCCCTTGTCGCGGCTGGCGGGGCACTGCAGCTTGGGCGGGCGCTTCTTGGGCAGCGGCATCTTCTTGATGTAGATGTCGCTCTTGGGCGCCCACTTGGGCCCCGTGGGCGCGGTCCCGGTGCCGCCCGTGCCCTGCCCGTCGCCCTTGGGCTTGCCGCCGACCTTGCCCTTGTCCGAGCCCTGGATCCGCCCGGGCGACGTGGTGGTGCCGCCGGCATTGACGGCGACCGGGCTACCCGAGCCCCCCGGCACGAGCTGGCTGTCGGGCAGGCGGATCTTGGGCGGCGGCGGCAGATCGTCGGAGGGCGGCGGCTGCTTGGGCTGCTTGGGCGGAGGCTTCTTGGGCGGGGGCTCCTTGGGCGGCGGGGGCGGGATCTCGGGCTCGGGCTCGGGTTCCGGCTCCGGCTCGGGCTCGGGCTCGGGCTCCGGCTCGGGCTCCTTCTTCTCGGGCTCGGGCGGTTCCGGTTCGTTCACCGCCACCTCGTAGAGGATGAGCTGCTTGGGCCGCTCCGGCTCGGGCATCTCGTGGAGCGTGTAGAAGATGACGACGTGGAACACCATGGACGCCACGAACAGGAACAGAGGCCAGCGGTTGGCCTCCTCGTCCTCTCGGGGGCGCGGCGAGTAGCGCCGCGGTCTTGGTCCTGGCGTCGTCAACCCTCTTCCTTGGGCGGCTTCTCCGTGGCGATGGCGTACTTGTTCACGCCGGCGGCGCGGAGCAGGTCGATGAGGTGGACCATGCGTCCGACCTCGGCCTTGGTGTCACACTGCACGATGCCCTGGAGCTCCCGATCGGCCACCAACGCGTCGGTGATCGCATCGACGATCTGATCGTCGGTGGTGACTTCCTTGCCGTCGACCGCGGTGGTGCCGTCCTTGCGACAAACGATCAGGATGCTGGCACGGTCTTGGGTCTGCCCGGTGGCTGCCTCCGGCTTGTCGACCTTCAGCCCCTCGGGGTTGGTGATGATCGACGTGGTGACCATGAAGATGATTAGCAGCACCAGGGTCACGTCCACGAGCGGCGTGACGTTGATCCCGGTGATCTCGCCCTCGTCGTCGAAATCGGTCCCGCCCGCCATCGTCTAGTCCTTCTTGTCCTGGTCCTTCCCGCCCTTCCCGCTCTTCGAGGGGGGAGGGGCAGGGGCGGCGTCGGTCGAGGTTCCCACCACCAGCGAGCGGGCGGTGTTGGCCAGGCTCTCGGCCTCGCCCAGCGTTCGCTTCACCCGGCGCTGGAAGATGTTGTAGGCGACCACGGCGGGGATGGCGACCAACAGGCCCACCGCGGTGGCCACCAGGGCCTCGGAGATGCCGGCCATGACCTCGGTGCTGGTCTCGCCGCCGGGCTGCAGGCCGGACTCGGCCAGATCCTTGAACGCCTTGATGATGCCGAGCACGGTGCCGAACAGCCCGATGAACGGGGCGTTGGCGCCCAGCGTGCCCAGGAAGCTGAGGTTGCGCTCGAGACGGACCTTCTCGCCCGGGCGCACCGCGTTCATGGCCGCGTCGATCGCCTCGCCGCCCTTGCCCGCGAAGGGAAGCATCTCACGAACCATCCGACCCCCCGGACCGCTGGCGTGCTCGACGGTCTTGGCGGCCAGGTCGAGATCGTCGTCGGCGAGAGCGGCGAGCAGCTTGCGGCGGATCTCGGCGTCGGCTCCCGAGACGCCCCGGAAGAACACGGCACGCTCGATCATCACGTACACGCTGAGCACGCTGAGCACGACGAGCAGCCAAAGGACCCACTCTGCGCCGAGGAGGGAGAACTTGAGGAATTCTTCGGTAAGGCTCATCGGACGGCGCGCGAAAGGTAGCGGAAACCGCGTATTGCGGCCAGCGCTGGGGGGCCAAGCCGGGCCAGAGGTGGCAGCGAGCGGCCTTGCGGCCGCGGTCGTTGCCGCGTTGGGGGGCCGCGGCTGGGACCCGGCCGGGGCGCAGAACGCGGGCACCCACGGTGGTCGGTGCGGTCGGTGCGCCCCACGAGCCCGACGTCGCTCGAGTGGTCCCGTGGTCGAGGTCTTTTTCGTGTAAGGGCCGTGCCACCGTCAGCTCGCGGGCTAGCCCGGGGACGAGGAGGTCCTTCGACCATGAGCATTCCGATGGAGTGGCGCACACGTGGCCTGAGCGGTCGCGATGCCGAGCGAGCCCTGTGTCTTTCCGAGCGTCTGTTGCACAAGATCCACCATCGACGTCCCCGAGCCGTGGCTTGTCGGGTCATGGTCGAGCGCGACGGGTGGGGACCGTGCTCGATCGAGGGTCCGGTCCGCGTGTGCGTGGAGCTGCTCATCGCCTCGCGGCCACCCCTGGTGGCGGAGCGGCACCCCGACGAGGGCTGCCCGGGCGAGGGGATCGACTCGGCGATCCAGGCGGCGTTCGGGCGCATCATCGCGCAGCTCGACGCGGCCACGACCACCATGGTCGAGCGCTCCGGCGCCCATCGCAAGGAGGAGTTCCTGCGCAACGTGTTCGGGCTCGAGCCCTGGGCCTAGCTCGCCGCCTTGGTCACCGCGGTCATCGATCGAATCGGGATCGGCTCGTGCTCGCCGTCGAGCGTGACCTCGGGGGGGCTCACCATGAGGGTGAGGGTGCATGGATCGAGCCGCACGGACCCGCTGCGACTGTGGGGCTCGAGGGTGGGCCGGCGCGTCCCTCGGGCGCGTCGGCCCCGGGCGCGAACCAGAGGAGGGAGATCCTTGGCCACGGCCGCCAGCGCCCGCTCGAGCGCGAGCATGGTGGGCTCGCGATCGGCGGGGTCCCGCGCCAGACAGCGCTCGACGATCGCACGCAGCGCGGGCGCCACCGCGGGCTTGGTCGGCCATCGCGGGGTCACCCCGCGCAGGTGAGCACGAATCTTGGTGGTGACGTCGGGTCCCTCCACCAGCTTGTGGCCCGTGAGCAGCTCGTAGGCGCAGCAGCCCAGGCCGTAGACGTCCGAGCGAACGTCGACGGGACCGGCCTGGGCCTGCTCGGGGGCCATGTAGTCGGGCGTGCCGCACAGGTATCGAGGCCGTACGCCGATCGCCTCGATCACCCCGAGATCGGCGACGACGAGGTGCTCGATCCCTTCGCGTCGAGACACCAGCAGGTTGGATGGCTTGACGTCGTGATGCACGTAGCCGGCGGCATGGATCGCTGCGAGCCCGCGACATGCCATGCGCAGCAGACGAACGATCCGGCTCTGGCTCGGCTGCCAGCCTCCCGCGAGGCGCTGCGCCAGGGAGCGACCGGGAAGGTAGTCCATCGCATACCAGGGGCGACCGTCGGGGAGCCGGCCGTGATCACGCACGCGTACGACATAGGGCGACTGGACGCGCCGCAGCACGTCGAGCTCGAGCACGAAGCGCCGCTCCGCGCTGGGTCGGCAGGGGTGCCGCAGCACCTTGGCCGCCAGCGGCCGGCCGTCGTGATCGAGGCAGCGGTACACCAGCGACGAGGCGCCCTCGCCGATCCGCCGCTGGGCGTCGATGCCGGCCGCCAGTCGGGCACCCGTCACGGAGGGCGGGCGCATGGCCGGTACGTCGAGCGGCTTGGTCTCCGCGTGCGCCCGTGGCTCCAAGGGCAAGGGCTCGGGCAGGGTCCTCGTCGGCATCGTCGGCCGAGCACCTACTGCAACCCGCGCGCCAGCTCGACGCAGGGCGGAGCGGTGTCCCCTACGCGAGCGCCCGCAGCGACCCCGTGACGTGATCGCACAGCGTGCGAATGGTGAGCGAGCTTGCACGCACGGCAGTGAAGCGGCGGTGGCGAATGAATTCCGGCCGACCGATCTTCGCCGGGTCAGTCAGTGAGCCAGCGGGTCAGCGGGGATCCTCGCAGAGGATCGCGAGCTCGGTCTGCCCTTCGCACGTCAGGCACATCTGCCCCACGTCCACCACGCAGTCGGGGGTCGGCACGATGGCGTCGCACGAGTACTGGACGAGGGTGGACGTGCTCGACGCCTCGAACCAGGAGATCTCGTAGGTCATGGCGACCAAACGTGCACCCACCCCGTACTGGTAGGGGTCCGAGCCTGCATCGAGCGACCACGTGGCCCGCAGCCCCGAGCCCATGAGCTGGTTCAGGATGCAGTCGTGGGCGGTCTGCCACTCGGTGGCATCGTTGGTGGGATCGAGGCTGCCGCAATCGAGCGCGGGGGTCTTGCTGGGATCGACCCAGGCGTCGAGCTCGACGTCCAGCGAGCTGCAGGTGTCGCCCGTGTCGGTGGTTGGGCACTCGCACTCGCACATCCACACGCTGGCGATGCAGGTGGCGGTGGGCTCGCACTCGGGGCCGCACTGCTCGGCGCAAGGATCGGGGCCGCAGCCGGGGCCGAAGGTGGTCGAGTCGGGGTCGACGCCGGTGGTGGTCGGCGGCGGGGCGGTGGTCATGCCGCTGGTGGCACTGGGATCACCCGCCGTGCTGCCCCCGGTCGAGCCGGTCTCATCGCTCGCGGGCGGAGGGTCGTCGCCCTTGCACGCGGGCAGGAGCAGCGGGACGAGGAGCAGCAGGGAGCGGAGGGAGCACGACGAGGGCGAAGGCATGCGCCCATGATGGCAGAGGCCGGCCCTTCGGGAGACCTCCGGCCTTCGAAACAGCAAGACCCTGGGCGAGACCAGCTCAGGCCTCGTCCGAGGCCGTCATGCTCAGGTAGACCTGGCAGCTGCGGTTGCTCGGGTCGCGCTCCAGCACGGCTCGCCACTGCTCTCGCGCCTTCTCGATCCGTCCGATGCGCCACAGGGTCACGCCGTAGTGCGTGCGCGCGGGAACGTAGTCGGGAGACAGGTCGCAGATCGCCTGGAACTCGTCGAGCGCCTCGTCGTAGCGGCCGAGGTCGCGCAAGGTGTTGGCGAGCTTGGTCCGGATGTCCACGAACGTGGGGCACACGCGGAGCGCCTTCTGGAACTCCACGATCGCGTGGTCGAGCATGCCCACGGCGGTGTAGGCCTCGCCGAGGTCGCGGTGCATGTTGGCGATCTTGCCGCGCGCGAGCGGCTCGAGCTGGTCCAGGCCTCCCGAGCCCCGCGAGTTGTGGGCCTGCTCGTAGAGCCGACGGCCCTCGTCGTAGCGACCCAGCTCGTTGTAGACCACCGACAGGTTGAGCGCGGCCTCGGTGTAGTGGGGGTTGATGGCGAGCGCCCGTTCGAACTCGGTGCAGGCCTCCTGGGGCCGTCCCTGCTCGTAGTGGATGAAGCCGAGCATGTTGTGGACGTCGGCGAAGTCTTCGTGGGCCTCTCGCACGGCCTCGAGGTGGGGCTTTGCGAGGCTGTACTCGCCGGCCTGGTAGTGCTCGCGGCCTGCGAGGAGGTGGTGCTTGATCTGCGGATCCATGGCCAGCGGGGGCGGCGAGCGGGGCCGCCCGCGTAGGGTACGTCAGACCGTCGGCCGTGTGGGCGACGGTCTGGCCCCGCTGGCCTCGAATCGCCCGGAATTAGGGGAGCGCCTTACGACGCTGGATCTAGGGTGAAGCGGCCGTGTTCGTCGCTTCGGAGCCCTCGTCCTCGCTCTCCTCGGGCTCGCTCTCTTCGGACTCGGGCTCCGCCTCCTCGTTCGTGGCGGGTTCCTCGCTCTGCTCGCCGGTGGCGGGCGCGGACTTCGTCGACTCCGCCTCGCTCGTGCCCTCGACCTTCTTGGTGGCGCCGGCCGGCGGCGTCGGCAGCCGCGGCGGCAGCTTGGCGGGCGTGGTCTCCGGCGCTGGTCCGGGCTCGGCCGCGAGCTCGGGCCGCTCGGGGCGCTCGCGGTTCTTGGGCTTGGGCGGCGGCACGGGGACCGGCGGGCTGCGGTCGGGGCGCTTGCGTGAGGGGTCGGCCGGGCCGTAGGTGTCGTAGATGTAACGGAGGTAGATCCGGGCCTGCTTGCCGTGGTGATGGGTGGGGTGCTGGCTCTGCAGCTCGCTGAAGGTCGAGCGCGACAGCTCGACCTCCTCCATTCGCAGGTAGGTGACGCCGAGCAGGAACAGCACCTCGGCGTCGAGGCCGATCCCGGGATACTGCGCGTGGGCCGACTCGAGGCGGCCGATCGCGGCCTCGGGCTTGTTGCGGTCGAGGTAGAAGCGCGCCACGTAGAGCTCGTGCGCGAGCAAGCGGCGGTTGATCTCGTCGCGCAGCAGCAGCGCGTTCTCGGCCGTGGGCGTGTCGCCGTAGTGGTCGAAGAAGTAGTCGAGCTCGAGCAGGGCCTCGCGCAGCCGGCTCTGGTCGCGCTGGTAGTCGGGCGGCAGCAGGAAGAACGACTGGGGGCCGTTCATGTAGGCCGACACCGCGGCCATGTAGCTGACCCAGCCGTTGCGCACGTGCTTGTGCGTGGGGTGCAGCTTGGCGAACTGCGCAAAGGCGTCCTGCGCCGTGAGGTAGTTGCCCTGCTCGAACTCGGCGCGGGCGATGAGCAGCTCGGCCTCCACCGCGAAGCGGCTGAACGGGAACCGGATCCGCACGAAGTCGGCGTACTGGATGGTCTCGTCCCAGTCCTCGTCGGAGAACTCGCCCAGCGCCAGCTCGTAGTTCTCGCGTGCAGTCTGGGCGTAGTCGGCCGAGAGATCGGGTCCGGACTTGCATGCGGTGGCGAGCCCCGAGGCCAAGCCGAGCGCCAGCGCCAAGCCGAGGCGCATCGACGGTCGGTGGATCCGACGAGGGGAGGGAAGGGAGCGCACGCGCATGAGCCGGCGGGCACGCTAGCCCCGGCATTTCGGGGCTGTCAAACCGAGAGGGGTCCATTCGGTGATCCGCCTCGCAGCCTTTGCGTGGCTCCCCGCGGGTGTCCGCGGGCATGACCGGGCCCGTCCCGGGCATGATCGGCGGTGCTCGGGCGTAGGAGCCGGGCGCGTGGGGGCGGAAGAGGCGCGCTCCGCCGCCTCGATGGCCCGCGATGGTTTTGCCGCCCCCGGCTCCGTCTTGCGGTACAGTCCGCCAAACCCCGTGCCCCGGCCCGTCCCTTGGCCCCGGATCCCGCTCGCGTGAGAGACCCCGACCACGAAGAATCTCGGTCCCTCGGACCCTTGGCCGCGGTGTCGCTGGTGGCGGGCTCGATGCTCGGCATCGGCATCTTCATCGCGCCGCCGGTCGTTGCGGGGCAGCTCGATCATCCGGGCACGTTCCTCTTGATGTGGCTCGCGGGCGGCCTGTCGGCGCTGTTCGGCGCGCTGGCGGTGGCCGAGCTCGGGGCCATGATGCCGCGGGCGGGCGGGGACTATCCGTACCTGCGCATCGCCTACGGGCCGGGCATCGCATTCGGGGTCGGCTGGCTGCAGCTGCTCGCGATCTTCCCCGGCTCGCTCGCCACGATGGCGGTGGGGACTTCGTCGTTCCAGCTCCCGGTGATCCTGGGTCGCTGGTACACGCTGCCGGCCGATCTCGGGCTCTCGCCCGAGATCGCGTGGGCCCTCGCGATCATCGTGGGTCTGACCGCGCTGAACCACGTGGGCGTGGTGCTCTCGGGGCGCTTCCAGGTGGTGCTCACCGGAATCCCGGTCTTGGTGCTGCTGGCCGCGAGCGTGGGCGTGCTCGTGTCTCGAGGCGTCGAGGGGGGTGCCTGGGGGTCGCAGGGTCCCATGCACGCGCCCGGTCTCGAGGCGGCCGCGCTGGCGTTCTTGCCGGTGTACTTCGCCTACTCGGGCTGGAACGCCGCGATCTTCGTGGGCGGAGAGATCCGCAATCCCGCCCGCAACCTCCCGCGGGCGCTGGTGGGCGGAACGCTCGGCGTCACGCTGCTCTACTTCGTGCTCTGCGTGGGCTTCCTGGCCGTGTTCCCCATGGCCGATCTCGCACGGGTGGGTGAGGCGGGCACGGCCGCGGCCCGCACCCTGTTCGGGGCGCTGGGCGAGGTGGGGGTGACCACCCTGATCGTGCTGGCCATGCTGGGCTCGATCAACGGGACCGTGCTCACGGGCTCGCGCATCGCCTACGCCATGGCTCGCCACGGGCACTGCATCAAGCCCGCGGGCACCCTGCACGCTCGCTTCCGTACCCCCGTGGTCGCGCTGTGGATCCAGGCCGCGTGGAGCATGGTGCTGGTGCTCACCCAGAGCTTCGAGCAGCTGATGAACTACACCTCGGCCGCCATGCTCATCACCGGCACCCTCACCGTGATGGCGGTGATGATCCTGCGGCGAAAGATGCCCGACACCACCCGACCCTACCGCGCGTGGGGCTACCCGGTGACGCCGATCCTGTATGCGGTCTCGAGCCTGGTGGTGCTGACGGTGCTGGCTCGGTCGCTCGATCCCTCGCTGTTCCTGGGCGCGGGGTGGTTCCTCGGGGCGCTGCTCGTCCACCACCTGTTCATGCGCAAGCGCGCTCCGGTGCCCGACAGCATGAAGGCCACCGTGCAGACCGGTCCGGTGGCCATGGCCTCGTCGCCCGACACCTGATCGCCTCGCCCTCCCGACCGATCGATCGACGCCCTCGCATTTGCGGCGCAAAGGCCTTGCGGTCGTGACGCAATCGACATGGAATCGCCGTGGGGGATCGATTCCATGTACGACGCAATCATCGTTGGTGCTCGCTGTGCGGGCGCGTCTCTTGCCATGATGCTGGCCCAGCGCGGACTCCGGGTCCTGCTGCTGGATCGCGCCAAGTTTCCCAGCGACAAGCCGCTGTCGACCCACGGGGTGCTCAAGACCGGGGGCGCCGTGCTGAAGCGGCTGGGATTGTTGCCAAGGGTGATCGCATCCAACTGCCCGCCGATCCGCACGTGCTTGCTCGATCCCGGGCCGTTCGAGGTCATGCTCGAGAGCCCCAGCGTGGGCGGGGTCGACGCCATGTATGCACCTCGTCGTTACGTGCTCGACACCGTCCTCGTGGAGGGCGCGACGGGGGCCGGCGCCGAGCTGCGCGAGCGGGTGGCGGTCACCGAGCTCGTGTGGGAAGGCGAGGGGGCAGAGGCACGGGTCGTGGGAGTACGGGGGCACGACCTCGAGACCGAGGCGCCCATCGAGGAGCGCGGGAGGATCGTCATCGGAGCCGACGGGGTTCACTCGCTCGTGGCTCGCCTGGTGAAGGCACCCCGCTACGAGGAGATCCCGCTGCTCACCGGGGTGTACTGGAGCTACTGGGAGGGCGTGCCGATCGAGACGGGGCTCGAGATGCACATGCGGCCGGGACGAATGATCGGGCTGGTCTCGACCAACGACGGGCTGACCAACGTTGGCGTCTACTTTCCCGTCGCCGAGTTCGAGCGCTTCAAGTCGGACGTGGAGGGCAACTTCTTCGCCAACCTCGAGCAGCACGTACCCGAGATCCACGAGCGGGTGCGCGCCGGCCGAAAGGCGGTGCGCTGGCTGGGCACCGGCTACCAGCCCA
This sequence comes from Paraliomyxa miuraensis, assembly GCF_026337845.1. Lineage (GTDB taxonomy): Bacteria > Myxococcota_A > Polyangia > Nannocystales > Nannocystaceae > Paraliomyxa > Paraliomyxa miuraensis. The sequence continues at coordinate 105,691 of NZ_JAOVZF010000149.1, forward strand.
ACTTCTTTCGCAAGCCGCATGGTTTGGGCTGGGCGCTGGTGGGTGATGCCTCGAGCCACCACGACTCGGCCAACCCCTCGGGCATCAGCTATGCGTTCGTCGATGCGGAGCGGCTCGCCGCGGCCATCGACGACGGCCTGGGCGGTCGTCGGCCGCTCGCGGATGCGCTCGCGGACTACGAGCGGCAGCGGAACGAGCGCTGGCTGCCCCACTATCACTTCCTCACCAAGATGCTCGAGCTCGACAAGCCGCCGTCACCCGAGATGATGGGGCTGCTCGGGCGGGTGGCCGAGGATCCCAAGGGCATTGGCGCGCAGTTCCTCGGCCTGGTCGAGGGCGACGACGCGTGCTACGGGCTGCTCCAGCCGATGGACCCGTAGCCGGGCCCGCCTTTGGTAGGATCCACCTCATGCGGACGTGGGCCTTGGCTTGGGTGGGGGGCGTGCTCGGGGGCATGGTGGTGGCCGCGGCCTGCGGCAGCGGGGGCACGGGGCAGGACGAGGGCGACGACTGCCCGATCGGGGCGCTCGAGTGTCCGTGCACCACGGGCGGGGCCTGCAACCCGGGCCTCGTGTGCGTGGCCGACCGGTGCATCAATGCTTCGATCGACACCGGCGACGACGACCCGAGTGCGTCCCAGGGGACGACCGCGGGCAGCGGCACGATGGGGGGCACAACCATGGGCCCGACCACGGTCACGACCGGCGAGCCCACCACCTCCGATCCGGACACCACCCACGGCGTGGTGTCTTCCTCCTCCGACGATGGCATCCTGCTCGACGTCGGCAGCGCGGAGACCGGGATCATCCCCACCATGGGCTGCCAGGCGATCGACATGCTGTTTGCGATCGATGGCTCGGCCTCGATGGCCGAGGAGCGGGCCGCCCTGGCCGCGACCGGCTCGTTCACGCAGGTGATCATGACCCTCGAGGGGCTCAACGGCGGCGGCATCGAGTATCGCATCGGGGTCACCGACGACGACGATCACGGCTTCCTCGTGCCGCCGGGGTGGTTCGATCCCAATCCATGGTTCGACTCGACCACGATGACCCCCATGGAGATCGCCAACGCGTTCAACGGCGCGGTGGGGCAGGTCGGGGGCATCGGCGGCGCGTCCACGGGGTGCGAGCACGTGCTGTCGAGCGCCACCGATCTGATCGACGGCGACCCGTCGGGGTTCGTGCGGCCCGATGCGCTGCTGGTGCTGGTGCTGCTGACCGACGTCGACGACTACGGCGCCTACGACCAGCAGGGGGGCAACACCTGCGGGCTCGGCTGCGCCACGCCGCCGTCGTCGTTGATGGGCCTCCACGATGCGCTCGTGGCCGCCAAGGGAGGGGACCCCACGGGGGTGGCCGCGATCGTGGTGGCCGGCGATCCCTCGGCGGCGGGGGGCTTCAACTTCTGCAACCAGCCGGGCAGCTGCGGGTGCGTGGAGCTGTTCCCGGGCCTGTGGGACTGCGACATCTTCCATGCCACGCGTCTCTACGACTTCGCGGGCATGCTGGGGGCCAACGGCCATGCCGCCGACCTGTGCGATGGGCCGATGTCGGTACCCACCGCGGTCGAGACGGCGCTGACCACCAGCATCGAATTGGCGTGCGTGAACTACGAGCCCGAGGGCTAGCCTCAGATCGAGAGCACCAGGTACTCGCCGCTGTCGGGCCCGAGCAGGACCATGCTCGCACGCTCCATCAGGTCGAAGGTGTGCATGGTCGGGCCCGCATGGACGTCGACGACGCCACCGACGATCTCCCAGTGGCCGTTGGCTCCGGCGAGGCGGATGTAGACGGGGAACCGCGCCAGATCGATGGTGTCCAGCGGCATGGGCGAGGTGGGGTCGTTGTCGTCCGGATGAGAGACGGCGTAGGCATGGCTCGCGTCGCCCAGCACGAATTGGCTGATGGAGTTGCGCTGGAAGTCGTTGTGACCGATGCGGTTGAGCCGGAACTCCCGGCCTCCCAGGCCCAGGTACACCGCACCCATGGTGCCGTTGTTACCCGTGGCGATCTTGACGTGGATCGTGGTGATGGCGGTCATCGTCGTCCTGGTGGTGGTGGTGTGACCACGATCTAGGGTGCGATCGATCGTCTGCACGATCGGCGCCGATGGCCCCGAGGAACTCTCACCGGCGCAGCGCGAGCCGCCGCCTACTGCAGCAGCGCGATGGCGGCGTCGAGCACCTCGTCGCGGCCGGCGCGGAGGCCCGCGATCGTGGGGGCCACCCATGCATCGGGCTGTAGGCCCACGCGCTGGAGCGGCGGTCCGGACAGCGGCACGACCGCTTGCCCCGTGAAGTACATCTCGGTGCCGTCGGGAAGCACGTGCGAGGTGATGTCACCGTTGGCGCCGGCGGTGGGGGTGCCCACGAAGCGAGTGCCATTGGCGACGCGCAGGAACATCCCCGTGTACTCCGCCTGCGAGACCGCGCGCTCGTCGATGAGCATCACGGTGGGGCCTTCGTAGCGCGTCACGTCGGCCCTGGGGAGCCTGGTGAGGAAGCGCGTGCGTTGGTCGCCGCTCGAGGGATCGAGGCTGCCGCGGCCGATCAGGGGCTGCAGGAATTCGGCCGCGGGCGTGGGTCCCGGGTGCCGATCGAGGTAGGGCGCGAGCGTCCACGCCGTGCCGCGCGGGTAGCCTCGCATGTCGAAGATGATGCCCTTGGTGTTCTGCAGGGCCTCGAACATCGCGGGAACCTCGTCGGGGGTCAGGCGGGTGAGGTCGACCAGACCGAGGGTACCGTCGGCGATGCGCTCGTAGGTGGGGCGATCGTACTCGGGCCAGCCGGTTCGCCTGGCCCGGTTCATGGAGATCGCGAGGCGCTCGCCGTCGCGATCGATCACCACGGGGACCGTGCCCTCTGTGGAGCCGGCCAGCACCTGCCAGGCGATCGCATTGCGGTGGGCGGCCATGGTGGAGCCGGCCACGAGCGGGGCTCGATCGACGAAGCGGTCGACCACCGAGACGCCGTCGATCTCGGAGAACACGTCACCCACCTGCAGCTCGCCGGCTCGCTCGGGGTCGATGATCCGGGCCACCACCACGCAGCCCTCGATCACGCGGGGCTCGATCGACGGCATCATGGTGCCGAGCACCTCCCGTACGTGGGGGGACCGCAGCATCGAGTGTCCGTCGTCGACGCTGGCGTTGAGCCGCAACAGCGCGCGTACGTAGGCGTCCGGGGTGTGGGCCGCGTCCATCGCCACGAGCGCCCGGGCCAGGGCGCCGCTCCAGCGTGGACGCGTGTCGGGGTAGGCGTGGAACACGTCGAGTGTGCTCCACACGTGGATCGCGTTGAGCATGCGGTGCTCGAGGTCGGGTGGCTCGGTGGGCGAGGGCCCCGCGGCGCCGGCAGGGGATGCCCCCGCAGGGGCCGCCCCCGAAGCGCTGGCCGAGGGCATGACGCGGCCGAGCGGGTGCATCGGCTCGAGCGCGAGCGAGCGGGGGCGGATGCGATGGCGCGCGAGCAGGGTGCGGGCACGGGCGATCGGATCGTCCACGGTGATGGCGCTGGCCTTGAGCGCCGGGGTGCCCCCGCGATACTCGGGGTCGGCCACGCGGATCTCGTAGTGGCCATCCGCCAGGGGATGCATCGCGGTGGGGGTGAGCACGCGTGCATCGAGGGCCTCGGGGCTGACGATCACCGCCCGACCTCGCTCGTAGAGGGGCAAGGCGATCCCGGGGAGCACCTGCCCGTCACCGACCACGAACGCGACCACCGGCGGGCGGGCGTCTCGCCGGCCCTCGACGCGGATGGCCGCGCTGGACTCGAACGCCTCGTAGTAGCCGCCCGAGGTGGCCATGGCCTCCGAGGGGAACCCGTGGAAGACCCGGCTGCGCCGGGTGGGGAGCGTGGCCATGCCGTCGAGGAGCACGGGATTCCAGCGCTCGAATGCCACCTCGACCGCCTCGGCGAAGGCGGCGGGCCACTGTCGCAGATCGAACACGATGCGGTCGGCCTTGGCCAGCTGCTCGGCGATCGCGGCCGTCATGGCGGGATTCCACGGCTGGACCTTGGCGAAGTCGACGACCACGGTGCCCTCCACCTCGGTCACCGGTTCCTCCGAGGCGGTGGTGGAGGTGGTGGCCTCGGACGAAGCGGGCTCGGGTGGGACCACGCGGGTGGCCGGATCGCCGAGCTCGGCCAGCATCGTGCCGATCGCTTCCCGCATGGCCGCGTCGGTCTGGGCCGCGCGTACGCGAGGGATCGCGCGCAGCAAGGCTCCGTCCCAGTCGATGGGCTTGGTGGCGAGCCAGGGGTGGGCGAAGCGGACCTGCGACCAGACCTCGGCCAACGCGACCAGGCGCTGGATGTCGGGCGGGGCCGCGGTGGTGTCCAGCGGGCGGCACACCAAGCCCGCGCCGGCCGACTCCATCGCGCAGTACTGGTCCTCGGGGCAGGGCGCGTCGCCGGTGAACGAGCATGGTCGCTCGCAGGCGTGGCGCGGAGGGCTCGGGCGCTCGACGATGGGGTAGTGCTCGATGCAGGTCAGGCCCGCTCCACAGGCCGGGCCATCGCCACAGCCGTCGCTCGCGGTCGTGGCCGGTGCGGGCCGCTCGGGGGCGATGGTCGGGGCCGGAGCCTTCGGACGACATCCACCCAGGGATCCAACGACGGCGAGCACGAGCATCCAGCGAGATCGCATGCCCGAAGCGTAGCGGAATCGAGCGGCGCCCAGGCGAGCGCTCGGTTCCCGCGGTCAGGGCGTCGTGAGCTGCTCGGATGGAGGCGGGGGCGCCAAGACCTCCCAGCCGTGTCGCTGCGCCAGCTCGTGCAGCAAGAGCCGCTCGGTGGGCGCCTCTTCCTCGCCCAGGGCCGCCTGTGCGCGCTCGAACAGCTCCTGCACGCGCGACACCTCTTCGCCGCGCAGGCTCAGCACCTTGGCCATGACCAGCCGCACGAACGCACGCTCGACCGGGGTCACGGAGGGATCGTCGGCGAGCAGCAGAGCACGGCTGGCCGCCGACATCGCTCGATCGAGCTGCTGGAGATCGAGCAGGTTGTGCGCCAGGTTGCCCATCGAGGTGGTCAGCGAGGGATGGTCGGGCCCGTACACCCGCTCGCGGATCTCGAGCGCTCGCTCGCGCAGCGGCAGTGCCTCGGCGTGTTGATCGAGCTTCTCGAGCGCGTTGGCCACCTCCTCGAGCCCCGAGGCCACCTGAACGCTGTCGGGGCCCGTGGCTCGCTCGGTGATGGCCAGCGCACGGCGTTGCTCGGCGAGCCCCTCCTCGAAGCGCTCGGTGCGGCTGAGCAGCACTCCCAGGTTGCGGTGGGTCCGGGCCACGTCCGCGTTGTCGGGCCCCAGCGCCTTGGTCCGCAGCTCGAGCACCCGGCGGAAGTTCTGCTCGGCCTCCGATAGCCGGCCCACGGTGGCCTGGCTGATGGCCAGGTTGTCCAGCAGGCTCACCGAGTGCAGGTTGTCGGGTCCCAGCTCGTGCACGATCTGCGCGTAGCCGCGCTCGTACCAGCGCAGCGCCTCCTGGGGGTCGCCCTTGCGATCGTGGATGTACCCCAGCATGCCCATGGCCACCGCCACGCGGTGGTGCTGGGCGCCCAGGGTCTTCTCCCAGGTCAGTCGGGCCTGCTGGGCGCGCTGCAGCGCTTCTTCGAAGGCGCCGGTCTCGGCCAGGGTGCCGGCCAGGTTGTTGTACATCGAGGCCAGGCGCAGCTCGCTCTCGCCGGCCTCCTCGGCCAGCTCGATCGCGCGGCGCTGGTGGACCAGCACGTCCTCGGGGCGCGCGTCGTGGTCGAGCACCAGGGCCAGGTTGTTCTCGAGCTGGGCCTGCAGCCGGGGATCGCCGCCGAGGCGCTCGAGCGTGGCCCGACAAAGGCGCGCCCAGAGGTGGCCACGATCGGTGTGGCCCAGCCGATCGCCCTCGACCATCACCAGCAGGATCCGAATCTCGGCCAGCATCGGGTCGTCGCGAGCGATCTCGGCGGCGACCTCGGCGTCGAGCAGCACCGTGCGGGCCTCGGGAGCCTCGCCCTTGGCCTCGAGCGCCGCGCCCAGGGCCAGGCCGGCGTGGGCGCGCAGCGGGGGGTACTCGAGCTCCTCGGCGCGGCGCAGCGCGGTGCGAGCGGCCACGACGGCCTGGTCGACCTTGCCCGCCCGCTCGAGCGCCTGCGCATGACCGACCGCAGCCCGGGTGAGCTCGACCTGCTGACGGCGCTCGGGGTCGCGCGGCAGCGGCTGACGCTCGCGAAGCGACATCACGTCGCCGCAGCTGGCCACCGTGGGCAAGCCATCGACGATGGCCAGCGCGTGGTCCACCACGTCGGCATCGGCCTCCGACAGCAGGGTGATCGCGTCGCCGAGATCCTCGAGGCGCTGCCCCAGGCACGCCATGCGCAGGTCGAGCAGGGCCTCGCTCTGCTCCTTGCGCACGTGGGTGGCCTCGCATGCGTCGGTATGGGCGTCCATCCAGCGCCGTGCGTAGCCGTCGAGCGCCTCGAGGGTCGCGTCGCGGGTGTGCTCGGCGTGGCCCCGGCTCACGCCTCCGATGGTCGCGGCCACGTTGGTGCGCGCCTCGTCGGTCCACACCGTTCGCAGGCGCTCGCTGGCGGCGGTGCACACGGGGCCGTCGGACGTGAGCTGGGCGTAGCCGATCGCGCTGGCGCCCATCAGCACGACCACCGCCGCTCCCAGCCCCGCCCGTCGCCAGCGTCGCCCGGGATCGCGGCTGAGATCGGAGAGCAGCGCTCGCATCGACGGATAGCGGGCCTTGGGATCGGCCTGCAGACCTCGCCGCAGGAGCTTGCGCAGGTGCCCGGAGAGCTTGCCCCGCGGCGGCTCCTGCAGCCGCCCGTCCTTGATGTTGGCGATCAGCTCGTCGTCCTTGCCCGGATACGGGGGGCGGTCGCACAGCGCCTCCCACAGCGACACGCAAAAGGCGAACTGATCCGCGGCCGGTCCCACCTTGTCCCGGTCGAACTGCTCGGGCGCCATGTAGGCTGGCGTGCCCTGGCGCCGCCCCTGGGGAGCGGCGGTCGCCCCCTCGATCCGAGGCCCCTGCGTGTCGACGCGAGGCTCGCCCTCGGCGGGGGTGTCGCTCTGCAGCCGCGCGAGGCCGAAGTCGAGCACCTGGACCCGCCCGTCGCGACCCACGATCGCGTTGTCGGGCTTGAAGTCGCGGTGGACGATGTCGGCCGCGTGCGCGGCCACCAGCGCCTCGCCGGCCTGGAGGAACGCGCCCATCACCTCCTTGAGCGTGCGTGGCTTGGTCTTGAGCCAGCGCCGCAGGGTCTCGCCCTCCACGAAGTCCATCGCCACGAACATGCGGCCGTCGACGAAGCCCGCGTCGTGCACCGCGACCACGTTGGGGTGGGAGAGCTTGGCGAGGGTCTGGGCCTCGCGCAGCATGCGGCCCTGGCTCTCCTGCGAGCCCGACTCGGAGGTGCTGCGCGAGCGCAGCACCTTCACCGCCACCTTGCGGTCGAGCTGCTGATCGTAGGCCGCGTAGACCACCCCCATGCCGCCGCGCCCCAGCCGGTAGAGCACCACGTAGCGTCCGATGCGGGAGCCGCTGGGCAGCTCGCCCTCGGCCCGCCATCGTCCCGACACGTCGCGCCGCCGCGTCCGCCCTCGCGAGCGCGTGCCGCCGTCGGTGGTCCTCATGACCGCCGAGACGGAGTGTGGATCGACGTCGCTCACCGCGACCAATAGGTTCCCTCGAATCGTCGGTGCGGCTCAAGGGGGGCCGTCCGGAACCGGTCGGCGCCAGCGCTCGCGCTATCCCGCTGGATCGGGGATGCACACGCCTCCGCCCTCGATCTGGGCGTTGGTGCGGAAGGTGTTGAGCGACTCCCAGCTCGGCGGCTCGAACTGCGGGATCGTGCCATCCTCGCGGACGTTGGTGACGTGATAGGTGTGCTGGTTCCAGATCCGGCGGGCCTGGATCCAGCGGTCCTGTACGTCGCGGATCACCTGAACCGCCGGGGCCGTGGCCCCGCCACCCGAGATGGGCTCGTTGCTCACCACCACGATCTCGGCCGAGCCGTCGTTGTCCACGTCGGCCACCACGGGATACTCGGTGCCGGTTCGGCTGGTGCGCGGGGTCTGCAGCAGGACGTTGCCCATGGCGTCGAACACGAACAGGAACGTCTCGTCCGCGTACATGGCCTCGGCATCGCCGTCCCCGAGGAAGTCGAACGCCGTACCGGCCGCGACCCCGCTGCCGTCGAGCACCGGGGCCGACCACAGGATGCTCGCGTCGGCCTCGTACACGCTGTACTGGTTGCCCGAGCTGACGGCGTACTCCGCTCGCCCGTCGCCGTCGAAGTCGTGGATGGTGGCGGGGCGCAGCCAGGTCAGGCCGCCCGCGGGGGCCCCGGTGGGGCGCAGGCCCTGGTAGGTGACCGCGCCGTCGTGCTCGAGCAGGGCCAGCCCGTTGGCGTTGGTCACCAGCACCTCCGGCAGGCCGTCGTCGTCGAGGTCGGCGATCTGCGGGTAGCCGGGGCCGATGCCCGAGTTCCACAGCAGGGTGCCGTCGTTGCGGATGGCGGCGTGCCCCAGCACCATCTCGAGGTCGCCGTCGCCGTCGAGGTCGGCCGCGGCGGTGGCCGAGTTGGCCCCGGCGGACTGCGGCGCGGTCCACAGCAGGTTGCCCTGATGATCATGGAGCTGGTTGCCGGCCACGATCTCCACGTCGCCGTCGTTGTCCATGTCGGCCAGTGCGATCGCCCCGATGTAGTAGCCCGGCCACGCGCTGGCGCTCTGCCACTTGAGCGTGCCGTCGTGCTCGAAGGCCAGGAGGTTGCCGGTGGAATTGGCGCTGATGATCTCGGGCAGGCCGTCCCCGTCGATGTCGCCGAGCGCCGGGGCCACCGAGAAGTCCACCAGGGTGGGAATGGTGAAGTGCAGGGCCCCGGTCGCGCCGTCGAGCACGTGGATGTGGGCCGGGCCGCCGAGCGTGGCCCAGGCCACCGCCACGATGTCGGGCACGTCGCACAGATCGATGGTGCCGTTGCCGTCGTCGTCGGTGAGGTTGGCGACCAGCGGAGTGACGACCACGTAGATCTCGTCCCCTTCGCCCATCCACTGCCACTGCACGTCGGGTTCGAAGCTGTCGGGAGGCGCGGTCTGCATGCAGTCACCCACCGCGTTCATGTCGTCGACGACCTCGCACGACGGCGGCATCGTGCCGGGCACGTCGGGCAGCTGGCCCATGTCGAACTTCGGCACCGAGCCGGTCTCGTCGGCCGTGCCGGAGGCACCGTCGGTGTCGGCCATGGTGCCCGCGCTCGTCGGCTCGTCGGGGCCCGTGCTCGCGGTGTCCGTCGAGCCGGGTCCGGGGCCGAGCGTCGTGATGGGCGGGGTTCCGTCGTCGGCCTCCGGGTCGCTGCACGTCGCGACCCCGAGGCATCCGACCATCGCCAGCCAACCGTGGCGTCGCTGCATCCGTGAGCGGCTCATCGCATCTCCCCCCGCACCTCTTCTATCACGAGGGACGTGGCACGGGGGCGTGCTCAGTTGACCGCGCCGCCGTGTCCTCGCGGGGGCAGGCCGAACACCAGCGCTCCGCTGCTGAACGTGGTGCCGAACGTCTCCACCAGGTTGGCGACCTGCTGCAGCGCCGACTCGGCCAGCTCCGCATCGAGCGAGGACAGGGGGTGGATGAACGCCGCGTAGAGGACGCCGTCGCTGGTGGCATAGCGGGCGTCGAGGGTGGTGTGGAAGTTGGCCTCGAGGCATGCATCGCGGACGTCGTCGCTCACCTCGTCGAGCTCGGCGATGGGGGCGATGAGCCGCATGCGGTCGTAGTGGACGTCGACCATGCAGGCCAGCGCCACGTCGTCCAGCCGCAGCTGCCAGCGGCCGTCCTCGCCTTCGATCTCGTCCGCTGCCTCGCGGAGCACCCGTTCCAGGTCTTCGGGGGTCACGTGCCCCGAGGATAGCGCGCGGTGGGAGCGCTGGGTCCGCGGTGTTAGCCTCCGGGCCGCATGCCGACGCCCCTGTCGATCATGAGCTGGAACGTCAACTCGATTCGCGCGCGGCTCGATCACGTGCTGACGTACCTCTACGACAATGCCCCCGACGTGGTGTGCCTGCAGGAGACGAAGGTCGAGGACAAGCTGTTCCCGCGCGTCCCGTTCATGGAGCTCGGGTACGAGGTCCACGTGCACGGCGGCAAGGCCCTGGCGGGGGTCGCCACGCTCACCAAGGCCAAGGCCGAGGAGGTTCGTGGGGGCTTTGCGGAGGGCGAGCCCGATCGCCATCCGCGGATCCTGATGGTACGCGTGCAGGGCGTGCGGATCTACAACCTCTACGTGCCCAACGGAACCGAGCTGGGGGGCGACGCGTTCGCATACAAGCTCGCGTGGCTGCGGCGCCTGCGGGCCGAGCTCGATGCCACCTGCTCGCCCACCGAGCCGCTGGTGATCGTGGGCGATTTCAACATCGCTCCGGACGAGCGCGACGTGTTCGATGCCGAGCGCTTCGTGGGGCGGCTGCTGTTCACCGACGAGGAGCACGAGGTGCTCGCCAACCTCGTGGCGTTCGGGCTCCGGGACTGCTTTCGCCTGCACGTGAGCGAGGGCGGGCACTATAGCTGGTACGACTACCGGACCAACGGCTTCGAGCTCAACGAGGGCCTGCGGATCGACCACGTCTACGCCACCGCCCCGATGGTGGAGCGGTGCGAGGAGGTGATCCACGATCGCAAGCCACGGAGCTGGGAGGTGCCGTCGGACCACGTTCCGGTGATCGCCCGGTTTTCGTGAGGCCAGGTTGGTCGTGTAATCACGGTGGGTCGTGTAATCACGGTAGGGCCAAGTCCATGACCACACTCTCGATGTCCCCGCGTACGGTGCTCGTCGTCCTCCTGCTCGCAAGCCCGCTCGTGCCGTCTTGCTCGGCTCCCGCCACGTCCTCGGGCGAGGGAGGCGCGGTCGTGACGTCGCCATCGGCGGCCGACGAGGCCAAGGCGGCCACGCCGTCGTCGAGCGCGGGTGCTCCGAGCGACGACGTCGCGCCCGCCCCGAAGACCGACGCGCCCGCCCCGAAGGAGCCGGCGGCGATCGATCTGCTCACGCTCGGGGCCGGGGCCGTGGTGGTGTCGTCCTCGCCGGCCGCCGAGAAGGCCTCGCTCGTGGCCCTCGACGGGGACGATCGCACCACCACGATCGGCATCCCCCGCAAGGAGCCGCTGCCCCACGTGTTCGTGGTCGAGATGCCCGCCGCGACCACGTTCGAGCGCTTCGAGGTGCCCAAGATCGACGAGTTCGGCGCAGCCAAGGGTCGTCACGTCAAGACGGTGCGCCTCGAGGGCTCCTCCACCGCAGCCGACCAGGGGTTCTCGCCGCTCCTCGAGTTCGAACTCCGGGCGGGGGTGGATGCCGCGCAGGGCTTCGCGGTGAAGGAGCCTCGCGCCATTCGCTGGCTGCGGGTGACGTTCGTCGATCGCATGGAGGCACCGCCGAGCGACGTGGACTCGGCGCGCTTCTCCGATCTGCGGGGCTTCGGCTCGCAGGAGACGATCGTCGTGCCCCCCGGGACCTTCGAGGGACGCTGGCGACTGCGTCGGCTCGGCATCAACGACGAGCCCGGGCTGAACGTGATCGAGCTGTGGCAGCGTGGCGACGAGCTCGGCGGCTGTCAGAGCCTGGGCGGCCAGCAGTCGACGATCTCGGGCTCGATCGTCGATGGTCTCGCTCGGCTGGTGGCCGAGAACGACAAGGGCCAGCGCTACCCCTCCACCGCTCGCGTCACCACGGCGGGCGAGCTGGTCGGGATGAGCTTCAACGGGCCCGCGCGGGTGTACTACGCCGCACCCGATCCCTCGGCCGCGGCCCCGTGCACACCGCCACGCGAGCCGACCAATGCGGTCGCCCAGGCGCTGAAGGACGGGCACGTCGCCGTGCTCTATGGGATCCACTTCGACGTCGACCAGGACGTCCTGCGTCCCAGCGCCAAGCCGGCGCTCGAGCAGCTGTTGGCCGCGCTGAAGGCCACCCCCACGCTCTCGGTCGTGATCGAGGGGCACACCGATGCGCAGGGCTCCGACGCGCACAACCTCGACCTGTCCCAGCGCCGCGCGGCGGCGGTGGTGCAGTGGTTGACCGAGCGTGGAATCGCCGCCTCGCAGCTGTCGGCCGAGGGGCGAGGGGAGGCGGAGCCGATCGCCGACAACGAGACCTCGGCCGGGCGCGCGCTCAATCGTCGCGTGGAGGTCGAGCCCCGCCCGTCGCCGTGATGGGGTGATTTGACACGGCCGCGTCGCATGGACACGATCCGCCGCGATGGCGACCACGGGTACGGGATGGCGTGAGGAGATCGGGCCGGGCGAGGCCGAGCGCTTCGAGGCACTGGCGGCCCGCCTGGTGCCCGAGTCGTCCAGGGAGGGGAGGGCGCTGCATCGCTACGGCCAGATCGGTCTGGCCGGTCGGTTCGAGGTGCTCGACGGGCTGCCCGCGGCGGTGGCCCAGGGGCTGTGCGCTCGGCCGGGCCGCTACGAGTGCTACGTGCGCTTCTCCTCGGGGGCGGGCGCGGTACAGCCCGACCGGATCCCCGATCAGCGCGGGCTGGCGATCAAGGTGGTCGGGGTCGAGGGCACCAAGGTGATCCCGGGGCTCGAAGCAGCCAAGACCCAGGACTTCCTCGCGATCCTGCCCTCGACGTTTCCGTTCGTCGATCCCGAGGTGTTCGTGGGTCTGGTGGTCGCCGCCCGCGAGCGAGGCGTGCGGGGGCTGGCCGGCTTCCTCATCGGGCGCCTGGGATTCTTCGGCGGCCTGGGCATGCTCGCGAAGCTGGCTCGCTCGATGGACAAGGGCAAGCAGAGCCTGGCCGAGCGCACCTACTTCGTGCCGGTCCCGATCCGCTGGGGCGAGGCGGCGGCCAAGCTGCGCCTGCGTCCCGTCGAGCGTCCGCCCACGCCGGCTGCACTGCCCAGGGGCGAGCACCACCTGGCCGACGAGCTGCGCGCCCGCGTGGCGGGTGCGCCGATTCGCTTTGCGGTGGACGTGCAGCTCTACGTGGATGCCGAGCGCACGCCGATCGAGGATCCCACCGTGCAGTGGACCGAGGCGGTGAGCCCGTTCGTCGAGGTGGCGCGGCTCGAGATCCCGGCGCAGGACCCCGCGTCGGCGGCGGGCGAGCGGCTGACCGAGGTGATCGAGGGGTTGTCGTTCGATCCGTGGCACGCGCTGGTCGAGCACCGACCGCTGGGGTCGATCATGCGGGCGCGAGGGGTGGCGTATCGCGTGAGCACGATGGCGCGGGGGGCCTCGTCCGAGCTCGAGGTGGTGCCGCCGTCCGAGCTGGGCTCGGGCTGACGCGCCCGGGCTCGCCGGGACGACGACACCCGCGGGCGGATTGGGCATGCGTGAGCCCGGCGTCAGGGCGCGGCCGCCTTGGCTTCACCGCCGCCGTAGCGTCGGGTGCAGCGCTCGGCGAAGTCGTCGGTGGCGCCCGGGCCGAACATCGCCATCGACGCGTTCTGATGCGCGCTGGTGAGGCAGGCGCCGAACTCGACCGAGCCCGTGGCCGTGCAGTTCTCCACGAACTTGCGCAGGTCGGGCTCCTTGGTTCGGTTCCAGCGCTCGAGCTCGGTCGCGTCCGACGCGAGTCGCTGCTGCTTGAACTCGTCGAGCGCCGCGCCGGCTTCCTGGCACGCGGTGGCCACGTCGGCGGGGAGCGGCTGCGGCAGCTCGGTGATCTTCTGGAGCTCGGCCTCGCGAGCCTCCGCCGCTTCCTTCTCGGCCTTCTCCCGCAGCGCCTTCATGCCGTCCTCGGTGACCTTGGTGTCGGTCTTCGCGGTGTTGTCGAACGCCTTGGCGAAGTCGGGGGCGTCCTTCTTCTTCTCGCCGTCACAGCCGGCCACGCCAACGACGAGGGGCAGGGACGAGGCCAGGCCGAGCAGCCAGCTCGAGGGTACGAGCGTGCGGCGGCCGGCGCGACGAGCTTGGTGGGTTCGAGTCATCGTGGGACCTCCGAGAGCACGAGGGTAGTGCGGACCCGGCGGGTCGTCCACACCTGGGCCGGGCGTTGCGATCGGAAGACCGCCTCCTAGGCTGTGCTCCACGAAAGGAGGACATCGATGCCGACCGTGGTGCTCGCCGGTGGAGCCCGATCGACCTTCGACTCGGCGCGGCTCCGTCGCTCGCTCGTGACCCGAGGGCTCGGCGAGTCGCTCGCCGACGAGATCGTCACGAGGGTGGAAGCGGCGCTTCCCGATGATGCGGAGATTCCCACCGCCATGCTCGATGGGCTGGTGGGCAACACCCTGCTCGCGGCTCCCGTGCCGCCCGCCGCGGGGCCCGACGACGCGAGCGTCGAGGCGCTGGTCGAGGCGGCATTCGAGTTCGGTGCGCCTGGAATCGAGCAAGCATTCGTGGCGGGCATGCTGGTGGGCGAGAGTCCGATTGCTCGCGAGCGCCTGCTGAGCAACCCGCGGGTGGTGCTCGGCATGGCCGAGACCGTGATTGCGGGGGGGCTGGTGGTCCACCCGTTCCTCGTCATCCACCACCTCAAGGCATTCATCCAATGGATCCTGTGCAAGCTCGGCCGCTCCGCGGCCAACAAGGTCGCCGGGGAAGCCGGCAAGGAGGTCGCCGAGCGGGTCTGGGTCGACGCGGCCAAGAACGGCTGGAAGGGCGTACTGCGGCGCCTTGGCGTGCTCGGCGTCGAGGTGCTCACGCTCGAGGTGGTGGTGGTCCTCAGCGAGCGCCTGCTCGAGGATCGGAGCGTCGACTCCCGGACGAAGGAGCGGCTGCGAGCGCTGCTTGGACAGGTACGGAAGGGGGCGATCGATCCGGACCTCGGAGCCGATCAGATCGAGCGCATCATGATCGGGGACTGACGGTGGAGCGCGTGACCCGAGAGCTGACGACGTTCGTGGTCGTCCACCTCGAGCCATTCCGAGCGCTGGTGGGCGGCGAGCGCATCGAGGAGCTGGCGGAAGCGCTCGCCGCCGCCACCATCGAGCTGGGGGCCGCAGCGCCACCGCGACGAGGGGAGGAGCAGCTCTCGTACGAGAGCGTCGCCTGCATGCGCGACACGCTGGTGCGTCAGAGCCCGACCCTGCGGGCGCTGGCCGAGTCGTCCGCGATGGCTTCGCTGCGCGCGGCGAGCCTCATGGCGCTCGACGAGCCGGACCAACGCGAGGTCCCGAGACTCACCGAGTCGCCGCAGCGCCTGCGGTGGCGGGTCGGGCTGCGCCGCGAGCTCGGTCGGGAGTTGCAAGTGGAGGGCTTGCAGGACGACGAGATTCGCTGGATCCTGGCCGATGGCCTGATGGGCTGGTGGGGGATCCTCGAGAACCTGTGGCGACTGTACAAGGTGATGCGGGCCTACGAGCGCGCACGAGCGACGGTGGGGGCTCCACCGCCGCCGTAGACGGCCGGCTCGCTCCAAAGGGCGGACGGCGCGGTTCAGACCTGGCGCAGCTCGGGGGCAACCTCGAAGTGCTCCCTGAGACCAGGCACGAGATCCGGGTTCCGCTTCATCTCCTCCCAGACCATGCGATGGTGGAGTCGACCGAACTCGACGAGACGCCGCTGACGCTCGTGGTCCTCCAGGCGGATCATGGAATGCCCTCACCTCGGGTGACGGTCGGGAGGATCGTGCGCAGGTAGTCTCGCTCCGCCTCCTCGTCGGGCTCGAGAGGCTCCCTCCTGGCCTTGAGGTTGAGGTCGGCCAGGCGCAGGAGCTTGCGGCGACCCGAATCGGAGCGGGTGGGCACCACGCCGAAGCTCTCGGTCTCATAGGCGTCGAGGACGTTGCCGTACAGGAGTCGATCACGATCCGCGCCGCGGACGAAGCCGCCAGCCTCGTCCGAACCCGGCGGAGGTAGGCGGTAGATCGTGCCGCGCTCGGCCGCCTGGCACACGAGCGGGCTGTGGGTGGTCACGATGAACTGCATCCGGGGGAAGCGCTCGAGGAACCACTGGCCGACTCGGCGCTGCCACTGAGGGTGGAGGTGGGCGTCGATCTCGTCGATGAGGACCACGCCGGGGACGACGACCTTGCCCTCGGCATCGAAGATGCGGTCACCACCGAATGCAGCGACGAGGTTTCGCAGCAGTTCGAACGAGAGGCTCAAGATGGAGCGATAGCCGTCGCCGAGGTCGTCGACGGGGATGTCGTTGCCATCTCCGTCCACGAACAACACGTCGTCCGAGGTGACGTCCGTGATCCGGGTCTGGTGCGGTAGCAGGCCAGACTCGTTCATCAGCTCGAACAGTCGTTGCAGCAAGCGTCCTGCCGCACCGCCGTCGGCGTGGCCACCCTTCTCGGCCTCGAGCGCCTTGAACTTCAAGTCGTACAACCAGTCGGTGGCCCGGGACAGTGCGACGCTCTCACTGAAGACGGTGAGGTGCCGGGCGAGGCGGGGGTGCGTATCGAAGAGCCGCTCGAGGTACTCGTCGCCACCTCCAAAGCGGCGGAAGGGGCCATAGGAGGATGAGAACCAGCCCTTGAGACCACTCCAGACGTGCTCTCGGGGCCCGTCGTCGCTCGACAACTCGACCACCTCGTTGGTGACCATCTCTCCGTGGACCTCCCTCTTGGGGAGCCGAATGAGTCGGATCTCTGCATCGACGTCCTCGGGGGTCGGTACGGATTGCTCGCTGAGATACCAGTCGATGCTGGCGTGCCTCTTCAGGTGCAGGCCGATCGAGCCCTCGGTGCAACCCTTGCGCAGCCAGGTACCCCAGTCCTGAAGCAGGGCCGGAGCTTGATCGGGGCCGTTGAGCGCGAGTGCGATCGCCCGGAGCACCGAGCTCTTGCCCGAGCCGTTGTCCCCGAGGATCACGTGCCAGCCCGAGAGATCGTCGCCGGTCACGTGCTGCTCGACGTCCCATGTCAGCTCCGCGATCGAGCGGATGTTGCGGATCGAGACGCTGCGTAGGTGCACGCCCGCAGCATACTCCCTGCGGAGGTGCCCACAAGCCGGCTCCGAGAACGCCTCGAAGGCCCGAGCAATCCCGCGAGCGGATACCCGGGCCGATGCGGTCCAGCAGTACTGGTGACGAAGCCCGTGTGGGCCTCACCCAACCAGCGAGCCGAGCTTCATGGCCACGCCCATGTCGCCCTCGATCCGCAGCTTGCCCAGACCGAAGGCGGTCATCGGGTTGAGCTCGCCGGCGATCATGGCCGTCAGATCGTCGAGCGTGACGCCGACCGTGCAGTCCGCGTCCTCGTCGTCGTTGGTGACGGTGTTGGGCGAGCTCGTGCCGTCGAGCAGGATGACGCCGTCGTCGCCGAGGTCGAACTTGAGACGGGCAGCGAGGCCGGAGTCGGCACCCATCTTCTCGCGGATCTTGGTGGTCAGGTCTTCGAGGCTCATGCTGCTGCGCTGCTTACTCCATCCCAGGGGGCTCGTCCAGGGGGTCCCGCGCTTCGCCAACCGTACGGTCGTACGCTTTTCGATCGCCAACAACCGCCGTTCATGGCCTCGTATGGCCAATCGGACGGTTGGCTCTTCCGTTTCCTTGCGGGGGGCCGTACCGTAGCGCGGCGCCCCGCCCATGCCCTACCGCTCCGTCTTTCGACCCGACCTCTTCGCCGGCCAGAGCATCATCGTCACCGGAGGCGGCAGCGGGATCGGCCGCTGCACGGCCCACGAGCTCGCGGCGCTCGGCGCCCACGTGGTGCTGGTGGGCCGCAACGAGGGCAAGCTGCAGCGGGTCGCGGCGGAGCTCGAGCAGGACGGAGGCTCGGCCGACTACGACGTGCTCGACATCCGCGAGGAGGCACGCGTGGCCGAGGTCGTCGAGCGCATCGTGGCCCGCCGCGGTCGCGTGCACGGCCTGGTCAACAATGCGGGCGGGCAGTTTCCCTCGCCGCTGGCGCTGATCAATCAAAAGGGCTTCGAGACGGTGGTGCGCACCAACCTGGTGGGCGGCTTCCTCGTGGCCCGCGAGCTGTTCACCCGGCACCTGCGCGATCACGGAGGCAGCATCGTCAACATCGTGGCCGACATGTGGCGAGGCATGCCGGGCATGGGACACTCGGGCGCGGCCCGGGCGGGGATGGTCAACCTCACCCAGACCGCGGCCATCGAGTGGGCCCCGGCCGGGGTTCGCGTCAACGCGGTCGCACCGGGCTGGGTGGCGACCAGCGGCCTCGACACCTACAAGGGTCCGGCCAAGGCGCTGATCCCCACGCTGCCGGCCATGGTTCCGCTGGGCCGCGTGGCCACCGAGTCCGAGGTGAGCGCGGCGATCTGCTTCCTGCTGTCGGAGGCCGCGGCGTTCATCACCGGCGAGACGCTCAAGGTCGACGGCGGCGCCCCGCTGGCCAGCCTGCACTGGCCCATGCACAACACGCCCGGCAAGGCCAACAACGAGGCGTACCAGGGGTTCCATCGCGCGGTGGTTCCCAAGGTCCTCGGCGGCGAAGGCGAGCCGCCTCAGAACTCTTGACGAGCCGACCCCGCGAGCCCGGAACGCAAAGCAGCACGCATCATGCCGGTCCTTCGATCCACCATCGATCCCCGCAGCGAGGGCTTCGCCACCCACCGGGCCCAGATGCTCGCGCTCGTCGAGCAGTTTCGCGAGCTCGAGGCCAGTGTGCGTGCCCACTCGGAAAAGGCCCAGGCCAAGTTCGACGGGCGCGGGCAGCTCCTGCCCCGGGAGCGGGTCGATCGCCTGCTCGATCGCGGCTCGCCGTTCCTCGAGCTGTCGACGCTGGCCGGCTACAAGATGCACGACGACGACGGCAAGCGCTCGATCTCGGGCGGGTCGTCCATCATCGGGATCGGGTTCGTGCAGGGCCGCCGCTGCATGATCAACGCCAGCGACTCGGCCATCAAGGGCGGCGCGATCTCGCCGATGGGCCTGCGCAAGGGCCTGAGGGCCCAGGAGGTCGCGCGACAGAGCCGCCTGCCCTGCATCAACCTGGTCGAGAGCGCGGGCGCCAATCTGCTCTACCAGAGCGAGCTGTTCGTGGACGGCGGGCGGATCTTCGCCAACATGGCGCGGCTGTCGGCGGCCGGGATCCCCCAGATCACGGTGGTGCATGGCTCGTCGACCGCGGGCGGGGCCTACATCCCGGGCCTCTCGGACTACGTGATCGTGGTCGAGGATCGCAGCCGCATCTTCTTGGCCGGGCCGCCGCTGGTGAAGGCCGCGCTCGGCGAGGATGCCGACGAGGAGACGCTGGGCGGGGCGGTGATGCACACCAGCGTCTCGGGCACGGCGGAGTACCTCGCCAAGGACGACGCCCACGCGCTGGAGCTCGCCCGCGAGCTCATGGGCAAGATCCCGTGGGACGAGGGCCAGCCGGGCCAGCGGGGCCAGCCCGCGATGGGGGCGGCCTCGCACGTGCCCGCGAGGCCCCCGCGCTTCGATCCCGAGGAGCTGCTGGGCGTGGTCCCGGTCGACTACCGCCAGCCCTACGACGTGCGCGAGGTGATCGCCCGCGTGGTCGACGACTCCGACTTCCTCGACTTCAAGCCGGCCTACGGTGCGCAGACGGTGTGCGGGCATGCGCGCATCGAGGGGCACGCGGTGGGGATCGTGGGCAACAACGGGCCGATCTTCCCCGAGGGCGCGGCCAAGGCCGGGCACTTCATCCAGGTCTGCTGCCAGTCGGGCACGCCGATCGTGTATCTGCAGAACACCACCGGCTACATGGTGGGGACCGAGGCCGAGCAGGCCGGCATCGTCAAGCACGGCGCCAAGATGATCCAGGCGGTGGCCAACGCCACCGTCCCGCAGCTCACGATCCTCATCGGCGGCTCGTTCGGGGCGGGCAACTACGGCATGTGCGGGCGCTCGTTCGACCCGCGCTTCATCTTCGCGTGGCCCAACGCGCGGATCTCGGTGATGGGCGGAGAGCAGGCCGCCAAGGTCATGGAGATCATCACGCGGGCCAAGCTGGCGCGGCAGGGCGTGACGGTGAGCGACGCCGACATGGAGAAGATGACCGCGGGGATCCGCGACAAGCTCGACTCGGAGGCGGGGGCGCTGTTCGCCACGGCACGGCTGTGGGACGACGGCGTGATCGACCCCCGCGACACTCGGCGGGTGCTCGCCACCACGCTCGCGATCTGCCGCGAGGCCGACGCTCGCCGCCTGTACCCCAACACCTTCGGAGTGGCCCGCCTCTAGTCCGCACCCATCACGGAGCACCGCCATGAAATTCACCGACGAGCACGAGCAGCTGCGAGACTCGCTGACCAAGTTCATCGAGCGCGAGATCAACCCCCACGCCGACGAGTGGGAGGACGCCGAGAACTTCCCCGCCCACGAGCTGTTCAAGAAGCTCGGCGACGGAGGCTTCCTGGGGGTGTGCAAGCCCGAGGAGTACGGCGGCCTGGGGCTCGACTACTCGTACTCGGTGGTCATGGCCGAGACCCTGGGGCGCGTGCACACCGGTGGGGTGGCCATGGCCGTGGGGGTGCAGACCGACATGTGCACCCCGGCGCTGGCCAAGTTCGGCAGCAAGGAGCTCAAGGAGGAGTACCTCGCGCCGTCGATCGCGGGCGAGCTGGTCGGCTGCATCGGTGTCAGCGAGACCGGGGCGGGCTCCGACGTGGCCGCGATCAAGACCCACGCCCGCAAGGACGGCGGCGACTGGGTCATCAACGGCGGCAAGATGTGGATCACCAACGGGATGCAGGCCGACTGGATGTGCTGCCTGGCCAACACCTCCGAGGGCCACCCGCACCGCAACAAGAGCCTCATCATCGTGCCGCTCGACGCCAAGGGGGTGGAGCGGGCGCACAAGCTCAAGAAGCTCGGGATGGCCTCGTCCGACACCGCGCAGATCTTCTTCGACGACGTGCGCGTGCCCCTGCGCAACGTGATCGGCCAGGAGGGGCACGGCTTCACCTTCCAGATGATCCAGTTCCAGGAGGAGCGGCTGTGGGGCGCGGCCAACGTGCTCGGGGGGCTCGATCAGGCGCTCGCACAGACCATCGAGTACACGCGGGATCGCAAGATCTTCGGCAAGTCGGTGCTCGACCATCAGTGGGTGCACTTCAAGCTGGCCGAGGCCGCCACCGAGATCGAGTGCCTGCGGGCGCTGACCTACCAGGCCACCGAGTTCTACGTGAGCGGCAAGGACGTGACCAAGCTGGCCTCGATGGCCAAGCTCAAGGCGGGCCGGCTCGCGCGCGAGGTGGCCGACATCTGCCTGCAGTTCTGGGGCGGCATGGGCTACATGCACGAGAGCAAGATCTCGCGGTTCTTCCGCGACGGTCGCCTGGTGTCGATCGGCGGCGGGGCCGACGAGGTGATGATGAGCATCATCTGCAAGCTGATGGGTACGCTGCCTCGCCGGCCCAAGGGCGAGGCCAAGGAGGGCGGCCAGTGAGCGACCAGCCCTCCCTCGAGGAGCTGCAGCCCAGCACGCTGCGGCTGCGGCTCGAGCACGGGGCGCTGCACGTGACCCTCCACCGCCCCGAGGCTCGCAACGCGATGAGCCTGGAGATGGTGGCGGAGCTCGAGGCAGTGGTCGACGCGGTGCTCGATCGCCGCGACGTGCGGGCCATCGTGCTGCGCGGCGCGGGAGGACACTTCTGCGCGGGCGGTGATGTCAAGGACATGGCCAAGGCCCGCATGGCGCCCGCCAAGGACGGCCAGCCCGATCCGGTGGCGCAGGTCAATCGCACGTTCGGTCGCGCGATCACCAAGGTCGACCGAGCGCCGCAGGCGGTGGTGGCGGTGCTCGAGGGGGCGGTGCTCGGGGGTGGCTTCGGGCTCGCGTGCGTGGCCGACGTGGCCATTGCCCACGCCGAGGCCAAGCTGGGGCTGCCCGAGACCGGGCTGGGGCTGCCGCCCGCCCAGATCGCGCCGTTCCTCGTGAGGCGGCTGGGGCTGTCGCAGGCGCGGCGGCTGGCGGTGACGGGCGGACGCCTGAGCGGCCGCCAGGCGCATGCGCTGGGGCTCGTGCACGAGCTGGCCGAGGACGACGAGGGCGTGCAGGCCATCGTGGAGCGCGTGCTGGGCGAGATCCGGCGCTGTGCACCGGGGGCGGTGGCGGCCACCAAGCACCTGATGCTCCAGGTGGGGGCGGTGGAGCTGGAGCGCGTGCTCGACGAGGGCGCGCAGCGCTTCGCCGAGGCGGCGCGAGGACCCGAGGGCCTCGAGGGCATGACCGCGTTCGTGGGCAAGCGCCTGCCCCGGTGGGCCGATCCCCAGGCGTAGAGCACGGAAGGAAGGAAAGAAGCGCGTGGCAGCGATCCGCAAGCTCCTCATCGCCAATCGGGCCGAGATCGCACGCCGCGTGATCCGCTCCGCCCGTGATCTCGGCATCCGCACCGTGGCCGTGTACAGCGACGCCGACGAGGATGCCCCGCACGTGCGCGAGGCCGACGAGGCGGTGCGGCTGGGGCCCGGACCGGTCGGGTCGTCCTACCTCGATCTCGCGCGGATCATGGACGCGGCTGCGCGCACCGGGGCCGATGCGCTGCACCCCGGCTACGGGTTCCTGTCGGAGAACGGCGACCTGGCCCGCGCCTGTGCCGATGCGGGGGTGACCTTCGTGGGCCCGCCCGAGGCCGCGATTCGCCTGATGGGCGACAAGGTCCAGGCCAAGCGACGCATGCTCGAGGCGGGGGTTCCGACCGCGCCCGGGTACGTCGGTGAGGCGCAGGACGAAGCCACGCTGCTGTCCCAGGGCGAGCGGATCGGGGTGCCGCTGCTGGTCAAGGCGGTGGCCGGCGGGGGCGGGCGCGGCATGAGGGTGGTGCGCGAGCTCGCGGCGCTGCCCCAGGCGCTGGCCAGCGCGTCGTCGGAGGCCCGCAGCGCGTTCGGCCGCGGTGACGTGTTCCTCGAGCGGCTGATCGAGGGCGCGCGCCACGTGGAGATCCAGGTGTTCGCCGACCAGCACGGTCACGTGATCCACCTCGGCGAGCGCGAGTGCTCGGCCCAGCGGCGCCACCAGAAGGTGATCGAGGAGGCGCCCTCGCCCGCCGTCGACGATGCCCTGCGCGCCCGCATGGGGGAGGCCGCGGTGGCGGCCGCGCGAGCGATCGACTACGTGGGGGCGGGTACGGTGGAGTTCCTGCTCGATGCGGAGGGCCGGTTCCACTTCCTCGAGATGAACACCCGGCTGCAGGTGGAGCACCCGGTGACCGAGCTGTGCACCGGGCTCGACCTGGTGGCGCTGCAGCTGCGCGTGGCCGAGGGCGAGCCGCTGCCGCTACGGCAGGACGACGTGCGCCTGCGGGGTCATGCGATCGAGGCCCGGATCTACGCCGAGGATCCCTACGCCGGCTTCGCCCCGCAGCTCGGCCGGATCCTGAGCTGGCGCCCGCGCACGGGGGCGGGGCTGCGGGTCGACGACGGGGTGGAGAGCGGGCAGACGATCTCGCCCCACTACGACGCGATGGTGGCCAAGCTCATCGCCCACGGCGACACGCGCGAGCAGGCGCGGCGGAGGCTGGTGGCGGCGGTGCGGGACAGCGTGCTGCTCGGGCCGGGGAGCAACCGGTCGTTCCTGCTGCAGCTGCTCGAGGGCGAGTCGTTCGTGGGGGCGGCGATCACCACCGATGCGATCGACCGCTGGCTCGAGCAGGATCCTCCTGCCCGTCCGCGCCCCTCGGCGCGCGCGTGGGCGGTGGCGGCGGTGCTGTGCTCGACGCGGTCCGCCTCGCCGCTGGCCCCGTGGCCCTGGCGCAGCGCGGGCACCCCTGCGTGGCCGGTGGTCCTGCACGAGCACGACCAGAGCAAGACCTTGCGCGTGCGTCACGAGGGGGAGGGGCGCTACGCGGTCGAGGGCACGGGGGCCGAGGGAGCGCTCGTGCTGCGGATGGTCGCGCGCGACGAGAACCACGTGACGATCGAGCACGACGGGGTGCGGCGGCGCCTGGCGTGGGCGCCAACCGACGACGGCGTGGCGCTCGACGAGGATGGTGCGGCCTTCACCTTCGCCGAGCCGGCGCCGCGCAGCGCCACCGACCAGACCGAGGGCGGCGACGGAGAGGTCCGGGCACCGATCGGCGGGCGCGTGGCGGCGGTGCTGGTGGCCGAGGGCGACTCGGTCACCCGCGGGCAGCCGCTGTTGCTGCTCGAGGCGATGAAGATGGAGCACCGAGTGCCCGCGCCGATCGACGGTCGAGTGGAGCGGTTGGCGGTGGCGGTGGACGAGCAGGTCGCGGCCCGGCAGGTGCTGGCCCAGGTGCAGCCCGTCGCCGACGAGTCGCAGTAGCAGGAGGAAACGAGCATGAGCGAGCCAAGCGAGCGTGCGATCATCACGTGTGCCGTCACCGGGGTGCTCACCAACCCCAAGCAGCACCCGGTACCCGTCACCGTGGAGCAGATGGCGGCTTCGGCCAAGGAGGCGTTCGATGCGGGCGCGGCGATCATGCACCTGCACTATCGCGATCAGCGG
The DNA here is from genome assembly GCF_026337845.1 of Paraliomyxa miuraensis. Lineage (GTDB taxonomy): Bacteria > Myxococcota_A > Polyangia > Nannocystales > Nannocystaceae > Paraliomyxa > Paraliomyxa miuraensis. Next base: position 129,969 of record NZ_JAOVZF010000149.1, read on the forward strand.
CCGGGGCTGGGGCACATGCCCACCTGGGATCCGACGATCTGCGCCGAGATCACGGCGGCGGTGCGGCAGGCGTGCCCCGGGGTGATCATCAACATGAGCACGGGCGTGATCGGGCCCGACGTCTCGGCTCCCAGCGCGGCCATGCGGGCGCTGCGGCCCGAGATCGCGGCTTGCAACGCGGGCAGCCTGAACTACCTCAAGGCGCGCAGCAACGGCACCTGGGCCTGGCCTCCGCTGGTGTTCGACAACCCGGTGGGCAAGGTGCAGGCCATGCTCGACGTGATGGCCGAGGTGGGGGCGATGCCCGAGTTCGAGTGCTTCGACGTGGGCATCGTGCGCTCGGTGGGGCTCTACATGGACACCGGCATGGCCAAGGCGCCGCACTACAACTTCGTGATGGGGGTGGCCTCGGGCATGCCCACCGATCCGCGGCTGCTCGAGCTGCTGCTCGACTACAAGCGCGAGGGCTGCAGCTGGGAGGTGACCGCGATCGGGCGCGAGGAGGTGTGGGCGCTGCATCGACGCGCCGCCGAGCTCGGGGGGGCGCTGCGCACCGGGCTCGAGGACACGTTCTACCTGCCCGACGGCGAGCGGGCGCGGGGCAACGGCGACTTGGTGGAGGCGATGGTGCGGTGCGCCCGGGAGGTCGGCCGCGAGATTGCCTCGCCGGCCGAGGCGAGGGCGGCGATGGGGCTGCCCCCAGCGGGTGCGGCGGCGTAGTCCGAGCGCGGTCGTGATGACGGGCGAGGAGCTGCGGGCGCGCTACGGTCCCTGGGCGCTGGTCACCGGGGCAGCGCAGGGGATCGGCGAGGCGCTCGCGCGCGAGCTGGTGCGGCACGGCCTGCGCGTGGTCTTGGTGGATCGCCAGGCGGAGCGGCTGCAGCAGGTGGCGCAGTCGCTCGGGTCGGATCGCGTGCGGGTGCTGGTGGAGGATCTCGGTGATCCCGAGTCGGTCGAGCGCATCACGGCCGCGGTGGCGGACATCGAGCTGGGTCTATTGGCTCAGGTGGCGGCGATCTCGGTCCTGGGCGACGTGCTCGACGAAGACCCCGCGGCGTTGCAGGCCACCATCGACGTCAACTGTCGGGCGCCGCTGATGCTCACGCGAGCGCTGGCGCCGGCGCTGCGCGAGCGCAGGCGCGGCGGGGTCCTGCTGATGTCGTCGCTGGCCGCGTGGCAGGGAGCGCCGGGCCTGGCCGCCTACGCCGCGTCGCGGGCCTATACGCTGAGCCTGGCGCAGTCGCTGTGGTCCGAGCTGCGGCCACACGGGGTCGACGTGCTGGGCGTGTGCCCGGGGGCCACGCGGACTCCGGCGTTCGAAGCGCTGCTGCCCGATCCGGAGGTTCTGCGCGCGATGCCGCTGATGGAGCCCGCCGCGGTGGCTCGCGAGGTGCTCGCTCGATTGTCTCGCGGGCCGGTGTGGGTGGTGGGCCGGTCCAACCGGCTGGTGCACGCGCTGCTGACCCGCGTGCTCACGCGGCGGCTGACCAACCAGCTGATGGCGCACAACCTGGGCCGGCTGTATCGCCGGTAGCGGACGTCTGGCGCGGTCGTGCTAGAGGTGGAAGGCATGACCGATGCCGAGACTGGGGCCGACACTGGGGCCGAGCAGGCGACGATCGCGATCACGGGAGCCTCCGGCCTGGTGGGCACGGCGCTCCGCGAGACGCTCGAAGGCAGCGGCGCGCCGCTGCGGGTGCTGGCCGTGAGCCGCAGCCGAGGTCCCGACACGGTGGTCTGGTCGCCCCGGCGCGGCGAGCTCGATGCCGCAGCGCTGCGGGGCGTGGATGCGGTGGTGAACCTGGCCGGCGAGCGGATCGGTCCGGGCCGCTGGACCGAGGAGCGCAAGCGGAGGATCCGGGAGAGCCGGATCGAGGGCACGCGCCTGTTGGTCAAGGCGTTCGCCGAGCTGCCCCGACCGCCCAAGGTGCTCGTGCAGGCCTCGGCGGTGGGCTACTACGGCGACACCGGCGATCGCTGGGTCGACGAGGAGAGCCCGCGCGGCGAGGGATTCCTGGCCAGTGTGGTCGAGGACTGGGAGGCCGCGAGCACTCCGGCCGAGGCGATGGGGGTGAGGGTGGTGCGGCTGCGGTTCGGGCACGTGCTGGGCAAGGGAGGGCTGCTCGATGCCATGCGCACGCCGACGAAGCTGGGGCTCGGCGGGAGGCTGGGCTCGGGGCGGCAGTTCTGGAGCTTCATCGGAATCGTGGATCTGGTCTCGATCATCCTGCTCGCGCTCGAAGATGCGGATCTGCGTGGGGTGGTCAACGCGGTCGCGCCCGAGCCGGTGCGCAACGCCGAATTCACCGAGCGCTTCGCCAAGGTGCTGCATCGCCCGGCGTGGCTGCCCGCGCCCGAGCTCGGGCTGCGGCTCTTGTTCGGCAAGCAGCAAGCGCAGGAGATGCTGCTGTGGGGACAGCGGGTGCGGCCGGGGGTGCTGCTCGAGCGCGGGTTCGAATACGCCTGGCCCACGCTCGACGATGCATTGTCGGCGGTCGAGGGCGATCGCATCGCGCTTCCGCTCGCGAGGGCAGCGGCGTTGAAGGTGGCGTAGCCACGTGCCGTCGAGCGGGCGCGGCGACGCGCTTTGACCCGAGCGCGGGTGCGGGGTACCACTGCACCATGCCCAGGCTCGTTCCGCAGCTCCCATCCGCCATTCTCCTTGGCATGCTCCTGTGCGCCTGCGACGAGGGAAAGGGCTCCGATCCGACCGCGAGCGCCAGCGAGGAGGCCAAGGCCGAGGAGACCAAGACGAGCGAGACCAAGACGAGCGAGACCAAGACGGGCGAGACCAAGACGGGCGAGACCAAGACGGGCGAGACCAAGACCGACGCGGTGCAGGCCAAGCTCGACGCAGCCAGCGAGCAGATTCGCAAGGCCACCGGCTTCACCAAGGACGACTACAGCGACAAGAAGGCGTGCGAGACGGCGACGCCACGGATGGTGTCGGGCCTGTTCGGCGTCCCCGAGGGCGAGCTGAAGCAGATGAGGATGATGGGCTGCATCTACTCCTGGAAGAACGCCGACAGGTCCGAGATGTTCGAGGCGCGCTTCGGGAGCATTCGCGTCCACGAGACGGAAGATGCCGCCAAGACGTGGTTCGGCAACGCCACCAAGGGCATGAGCGCCGAAGAGGTCGCCGAGGTCATGGGGAAGGCCAAGGCCAAGATGAAGGAGGACGGCAACCTCGACACCAAGCCCAAGGAGCAGGCAGCCGAGCATATCGGAGGTGCGCTCACGGACCTGGCCGGCAAGGAGGGCTTTCAGTACGACGAGCTCTCGGGTCCCGGAGACGAGGCGGCGCTGGGGCGGAGCGACGGCATCATCTGGATTCGCAAGGGCAACATGACCTTCAACGTCTCCGCCTACAAGGGGGTGCCTCAGCCTCCGCCCACGATCACGGTGGGCGCGGATCCCAAGAAGATGATCGCCATGGCCACCGAGGCGCAAAAGAAGTTCATCGCCGAGACGCTCGAGCAGCGCAAGGCCGATGCGACGAAGCTGGCCAACGCGATCCTGGAGACGATGTAGTCGGGAGGGGCCTGGATGGGCTCAGCCATCCCGCTCGAGCGGCAGCCGTCGCGGAAACACGACCGCGACGTCGGCCTCGGGCGAGCCCGGCAGCCGTGGACCCTCTGCATGGACCATGTCGGCGAACGCGAGCAGCTCGTCGATCGCCAACCCGGCGATCCGCGGTGGGTCGGGCGCCTGCGGTGTGTCGGGCGGCCGAGCCCGCAGCAAGCACTCCTTCGCCCGCGCGCCGAGCTTGGCCGCCGCCTCCCCTCGACCCTGACGGATCTTCACTCCGGCCGCCGCGAGCAGGATGAGCCCCCGCAGCAGCTCGGCCACCGGCCCCTGGCGCCCGGCCGCGATCCACAGGGCCTCCCACGCTTCGTGCGCCTCCCAGTAGTAGCCGTGCTCGAACAGCGCGATCCCGCGGCGGTAGGCCTCCGACTCACGCCACGCGGCCGGCTCGAGCGGAGCCGGAGGCGGGTCGACCGGCTCGCCATGGGCGTGGCCCTTGGGATGGCGCACGGGGTGAGGGCGGCGCCCCGGCACGTAGGCATACGGAGGAAACCCCATCACCGCTAGAAGATGTGCCCCACGTCGATGTAGATCCCGAAGTTGTCCTCGGTGGGCGAGTACGACGGATCCACCCGCACGATGAAGGTCTCCCCCCAGCGCAGGCGAACGCCGCCGCCCACGCCCACCGCCACGCCGCGCGTGTCGAGCGAGACCCCGCCGATCTCGGTGGGCCGCAGGTCCGCCCACACGCGCCCCGCGTCGAAGAAGGCGATGGCGCCGAGCATGAAGCGCTGGCTGCGGATGCTGAACGGCAGGAATTCCGAGCGGAGCTCGATGTTGGAGACCAGCTTGCCCTTGCCGTGGAAGCGCTGGCGCGGCACGCCGCGCAGGCTCCACGACCCGCCGGGGCCGTCGCGGACGGTGAAGGCACCATAGCGCGCCAGCTCGTAGAACGGCGCGTTGCCGACGATCACGTCGCCCACGCCTCGCACCGCGAACACGAGGTAGCGGTCGAGCAGCGCCTGGTACCAGCTGGTGTTGAGGGTGAAGCCGGCGTGGTGGAGTTCGTCCTGCACGCCGGGAGAGACTCGCGTGGACAGCTCGGTGAACGTGCCGCGCGTGGGCACGTACTCGTGATCACGGGTGTCCCACAAGAGCCCCAGGTTCAGCTTGAGCAGCGCGTGATCGTCGGTGCCGCGCAGTAGGTTGGCCAGCGTCCGGCCGTCCTCGGTGTCCTCGCGGGCCGCGGCGATGTCCTCCTCGAGCTTGGAGCCGGCATAGGGGCGAATGAACGAGTAGGCGAACGCGGTGCCCACGAAGACCTCGAGACGCCGCTTGTGCTCGGTGATCGAGCGATCCCACGCCTTGATCCGGGCGGTGAAGTCGAAGCCGGGGTAGGTGCGATCGTACTGGTGGTAGCGTCGCGCGGCCTGGTAGGCGTCGGGCTCGGTCTGCGGATCGAAGGCCTCCCAGGGCTTGGTCGCCGGGGCGCCGTTGCCGAGCCCGTAGTAGCCCGTGGTCGTGAACTTGCGAAATCCGACCCGAATGTTGAGCCGCAGGGTCTTGTTGGCCAGGCCCGGGATGTCGGCGGTGACGTAGTCGTCGTGGAACGGGATCTCCACGCCCCCGCCGGGCGCCCGCTTGGCGGTCGCGTAGAGCAGCGCCTCGATGCGCCACCGATAGGGGCGATAGCCCGGGTAGAACTTGGCGAGGGTGGCGATCGCTCCGAAGCCGACGCCGAGATCGGTGTCGTAGTTGGTGGCCGGCAGGCCCCCGAACTCGAGGCGCTCGGGGTCGTTCTCCTTGCCCTTGCGACCCTTCCGCCCGCGGCGGCCCGAGGGCGCCTGGCCGTCCTCTCCACCCTCACCGGCCGTGGCGGGCGGGCTCGGCTGCGGCACCTCGGGCGGCATCGGTCCGACCGCCTCCGGCTCGGGGGGAGGCTCGGGAGGCAGGGGCTCGGCGGGCAGCTCGGGCTCGGTCTCGACGGCTGCTGGGTCGTCGCCGGCATCGTCGGCTTCGACCGCGTCCGGGGCGAGCGGTGGGGCGATCATTGCACTGGCGGGCGAGGGCAGCAGCTCGATCCCCAGTGCAATGCCGATCGCGGTCGGCAGCACGATGGATCGTCGAGGACACGAGCGGCGACGCATCGACGGCACCACGCCTTTGTGCCCTCTTGGATGCTACGGTGGCAAGGGGCAGGTGGTAGAGTTCGGGCAGTGTCCCTCATCGAGACTCGCGTCGGGTTCGGGTTCGGGATCGGGTTCGGGTTGGGGCTCGCGGTGCCCCTCGTGGTGTTGGCGGGGGCCTGTGGCGGTGCGTCGGCGACTTCGCAGCCTCGCGAGGCGATCGTGCTCGGAGGTCCTCCGCCGTTCGAGGTCGTGTCGCGGACGCAGTGGCCCACCGAGGGCTGGCCGGTGGTCGAGCCCGAGGAGGTCGGCATGGATCCGGCTGCGGTCGATCGCCTGGCCGCCTACGTGTTCGCACGCAGCGGCGACGACGTCGACCGCAAGGGGCAGCGCACCAACGCGCTGGTGATCGTCAAGGACGGCAAGCTCGTGTTCGAGCGCTACGCCCGGGGCTACGGCCCCGACAGCTCACTGCTCACGTGGTCGGTGTCCAAGAGCATCGCCGGCACGCTGGTGGGACGGGCCGTGATGGAGGGCAAGCTCGACGTCAACGACCCGGTCGCTCGCCACTACCCGCCCGTCGATCGCGAGGGCGTGCGCGAGATCCGGATCGTCGATCTGCTGCAGATGAGCTCCGGCCTCGACTGGAACGAGACCTACGAGACCTCGCCGGTGTTCTCCTCGGTGATGGCGATGCTCTACACCCGTGGCCGCGCCGACATGGCCGCGTTCGTGGCCTCGCACGAGCTGGCCCATCCACCGGGCACGCACTGGAGCTACTCGTCGGGCGACACCAACCTCATGATGGGGGCGCTGCGCGGGGCGGTGGGGGAGGAGGCCTGGCCCGACTACCCGTGGACGGCGCTGTTCGACGAGCTCGGCATGCGCTCGGCCGTGTGGGAGCGCGACGGTGCGGGCACCATCGTGGGCTCGTCCTACCTCTACGCCAGCGCGCGCGACCTGGCCAAGTGGGCGTTCCTCTACCTGAGCGATGGCGTGTGGGACGGCAAGCGGCTGCTCCCCGAGGGCTGGGTGGCCTTCACCCTCACGATGGCCCCCGCCTACTACGACACCGAGCTGACCCCGGGGACGCTCGACGACAACCCCGGGGCGCAGGTCTACCTGAACCACGGTGATCCCAAGCGGGGTGTCGACAAGCCCTGGCCCGAGGCGCCCGACGACACCTTCGCGGCCCAGGGGCACTGGGGCAAGGTGATCTTCGTGATCCCCTCGCTCGACATGATCGCGGTGCGCCTCGGCGACGATCGCCAGTACACCTGCAATCGTCCCGATGCCTCCGACGGCTGCGAGCCCGACGAGGACAAGGCCTACTCCAAGCATCACTTCCTCGAGTTGCTGATGGCGACGGTGCCCCGATGAAGCTCCCCAAGCTCTCCAAGCTCCCCAAGCTCCTCGTGCTCCTGGGCAAGCTGCTCGGCGTCGTCCTCGTGCTGGTCGCGATGTTCGTGGCATGGAATTGGTCGCAGCTCTCGGCGTTCCCCGAGCTGCCGTCGTCGTACGAGGCCAAGGAGCTGTGCTCGTGCCTGTTCGTCGAGGGCCGCGACCAGCAGCACTGCGAGGGCTTCATCCGGCAGGACGTGGTCCCGATCGACGAGCGCAGCTACGACATGGAGGGCAAGGCCGTGAGCGTGCGGGCGCTGTGGGTCGAGACCCGGGCGCACTACGTGTCACCGCGAGCGGGGTGCGTGATCGACTAGCCCCGGGCGCTGTCGAACGAGAGCCCCGCGATCTCGTCCCGCATCGACTGCTCCTTGGTCTCGCGCTCGGCCTCGAGGGCCGCGATCTCCTGCCGCAGCGCGGCGAGCCGGTCCTCTTCGTCCGCGAGCTCCGCGACATAGCGCTCTCGCAGCTTGCGCTCGTCGGCCGCGCTGCCCAGCGCGCGCAGGTTCTCGCGCAGGCGGCCCTGGTTTTCGAAGATCGACTTGATCGTCGCCTCGTGTGCGCTGGCCCGGTGCCGCAGCTGCGCCACCTCGGCCGCGAGCCCGGCGATGCGAGCCAGCGCGGCGTGGGTCGCCGGGTCGACGTAGCCGTGCTTCAGCCACACGCCGAAGGTCTCGAGGTTGGTGGAGCCGATCGCGTGGCTCTGGTGCTCCTCGCCCTTCTCGGTCACCGTGAAGCGGTGGGTGGTCTTGGCGGCCACGTCGAAGCGGAAGCGGTAGAACGACTCGGTGCGCTCGACCGGCTCGGGCGTGCCCTCGAGCTCGTAGCCCCGCACGAAGCGGTGGTCGAGGAACAGGTCGATGGGGCGATCGGTCTTGTTGGCGATCACGTAGATCTTGCGCTGCAGCCGGTAGCGGTGCAGCCACAGCGATCCGTTCACGATGCGGGCCCGGTGCACGTCGGTGAGCTCGGAGCGGTGGTCGACCGCGATGCGGCACCCCAGCTCCACCGAGAACGGGATCACGCGCTCCTCGTCGGGCTTGATGGTCTCGAGCATGGCCTCGCCGATGTAGGCCCCGTCCTCGATCACCGTCAGCGGCCCGCCCTCGAGCGTGAGCCCCGTGGTGTTCTTGAACAAGAGCGCCGACATCGGGTTCTGCTCGCGAACGTCGGGGTTGTAGATCGCGATGCGCTTGCCCAGGAAGTCGCGGTGGAGGATGGGGACCAGCGCCGATTGCTTGCGCCGCACGGTCACCGGGTTGTCGATGGTGTAGTGCAGCAGGTCGCCCACCTCCTGCGTGCGCGTGGTGACGGCCTGCGGAGGCGGGGGCGGGGGAGCGCTGCGGCTGCGAGCGGCCGTGCCACCACGGGCCGGTGCCGGAGGAGGCGGCGGCGCCCCGGGGGCCCGCGGGACCGGTGCCGCCGCCGCGGGCATGGCCATGGGTTCCTCGGCCAGCATCCCGCCGCCGCCAAAGCCGTGCTCGAGCACGGGCGGGGCGTAGGCCGCCTCTTCCTGCACCACCACCACCGGCCTTCGCTTGTACCGCGGCGAGTAGAGATCGTGGACGAACGAGATCGGCAGCCCGGCCACCAGCGTCAGCTCGACCTCGTTCCAGTCCTCGTCTCCCGTGTTGTCGACGACGGCCCAGCCCTGCACCGCGGTCGAGCGGGACTCGCCCTCGCCGTAGAGCAGCACCCGATAGCTGGTCTTCCACACCGGGGTCTCGATCACGTACGAGACCGACATCTGCCGCTCGCCCTCGCCGCGCGAGAAGATCGTCAGGCGCTTGAGGTCCTTCTTCTTGGCCGAGATCAGGATGTCGAGCAGGTGCTGCAGATCCTTGCGCAGCGCGGCGTCGGCCAGCTCGATCCGCCGGATGTCGGCGAGGTCGTGGCTCTCGAGCGCCATCCCCTCGACCCACAGCGACAGGCGGTGGCTCTCGATGATGGCCTCGCCCTCGCGCCGCGAGAACGGCTCGACCCCGGCCACCACGCCCTCTCCGCGGCCGTCGGCGCGGTGCACCACCACGCGCGTACCGGTGAGCTGGCCCAGCAGGCCCGAGATCGCGTGTCCCTCGGGAATGTGGATCGCGAAGTCCTCGAGCTGCCGCGACAGCGGCTGGGTCGACTCGTAGGAGATGCTCGAGACCAGGCCGCCATCGTGGTCGAGCACGGTCAGCGACTTGAGCACGTCGTTCATCTCGCTCTGCCGAAACGAGAGCTCGACCGAGGCTTCGCCGGAGATCTTGCCGTGGCGCTCGAAGTAGCCCACGCCATGCTTGAACAGGACGACCGAGGTGATGGGGAGCATCGCGGGCGATGGTAGCAGGCGCGTCACCGTTGGGGCGCGGGCTCGTGCTCGGTCAGCCAGCGCTCGAGCTTGGCGATCTCCTCGGTGTGGGCCTGACCGTGCTCGCGGTACTCGGCGAGGGCGAGCCGGGCCTGCGCCAGGGCTTGCTGACGCTCGAGGCCCTGCCCCCACAGTGCCTCGACCAGCTGGACGCGGGCCTCGGCGATCAGATCCGAGCCCACGTGGGCGGCCTGGCGCAGCGCGACGGCCCGCTGGGCCTTGGCCACCGCATCGTCGAAGCGCCCCTGGGCGATCGCGACCGACGACAGGCCCTGCAGCGAATACGCGAGATCGGGGTGGTCCGGCCCCAGCGCGGCCTCCCACGAGCGTAGGGCGACATCGAGGTTCTCCCGCGCTCGCTCGAGCTGGCCCAGCGCACGAAGCGTGTCGCCGACGTTGTTGTAGCCGCCGGCGATGGAGGGATGGCCAGGCTCCAGCTTGGCCTCGTACAGCCGCAGCGCACGTTCGAACAGCGGGAGCGCGATCTCGGGCTCTTCGAGGGTGTGATGCAGCGAGGCGAGGTTGTTGACGGCATCGGCCACGTCGGGATGCTCGGCTCCCTGGATCGCCTCGCGGATCTCGAGCGCCCGCTGGAACAGCCCCTTGGCTCGATCCTTGTGGCCCAGGCGCATCTCGACCGAACCGAGGTTGGTGCACAGATCGGCGATCGTGGTGTGGATCGGTCCCAGGGCCCGCTCCTGGAGCTCGAGCGCATCTTCGTAGAGCGCCTTGGCTTCGGCGTACTCGCCCTGAGCCTGGCCGAACAAGCCCAGGTTGGACATCGTGTGGGCGATGCGCGGATGGTCGTGACCGAGGTGCCTGATGTCGATCTCGAGGGATTGCTCGGCCAGCGCTCGTGCCTTGCGGTACTCACCGAGGCGAAAGTGCGTCGTCGAGACGACGGTCAGCAGGTGCGCGCGGCGTACCTCGCTCGTCTCGGGGGGAAGGCGGGCGAGCACGAGCTCGGCGTGGCGCGCCCACCGGAGGGCCTCTCGATGCCGGGCAAGCCGGTCGCCGAGCAGGCCCACGAGGGCCTTGGCGGCAGCGACGGCCACGTCGAGCGCCTCGGCCTCGCTGGCCTCGAAGTAGGCCTGCTCGAGCACGCGCTCGGCCTCGGCGTACTCGGCCTCGAACTCGAGCTCGTTGCCCCAGAGAACACGGGCCTCGGCGACGAGCGGTGCCCAGCCCAGGGCCTCGGCGTGGGCGAGAGCCTCCCGAGCCACGGTCGCACTCTCGTCGTGCGCTCCCACGGCGTGGAGGGCCTGCACACGCCACAGCTCGGCTCGCACGGCCCGTAGCTGGTCGCGATGCTCGCTGGGAATCGCAGGCATGCGGGCCAGCGTCGCGGCATCGAGGCAGGGGGACACCTGAGCGAGGCCGGCGGTGGCTGGTACCACCCGGTTGACCATGTGCGCGCCACCGCGGCGGAGCGCGGCGATCAGAGCCTCGAGCTCCAGGCGTCGATCGTCGAGGCACCAGCGCGCGCGCTCGGCCGTGGTCTCGTCCCAGTCGTGGTCCACCTCGGTGTGCACGCAGGCCTCCGTGCTGGCCCGGGCCCACGCGCTGGCCTGGGCGTCGAGCCAGGGGCGGGCCTTGTCGAGGGTGGTCCCCGCGTGTGCGAGCCCGGTGGCTTGGAGCGTCTCGCCCACGGCGGCGGCGATCTCGTCGTTCCACACCTCCTCGATGGCCTCGCCCTCGCCCTCGCACGCCTGCCTTTGCTGCAACCGATCGTGGTGGTACACGCCGAGCGCGGCGACCCCGAGCACTCCGGCGCCCGCGAGCGCTCCCAGCACGCGCGCGCGTCGGGTCCGGACCCGACCGCGCTCGAGCCCGTGCAGCAGGTCGTGCATGGAGGGAAAGCGGCGCTCGGGTTCCACCGCCAGGCCGCGCTCCAGCACCCGGCGCAGCCAACGGGGCACGCGTCGGCTCGCCGGGGGCTCGGCGATCGTGCCCTCGAGCACGCGGGCGTAGAGCTCGGGGAGCGCCTTGGCCGGGAACGGCGGCTGACCGTAGATCCCCTCCCATAGCGTCACGCAGAACGAGAACTGATCGGCGATCGCTCCTCCTCGCTCGCCGCCCAGGCACTCGGGAGCCATGTAGGCGGGCGTGCCGAGCATCGACCCCGGGCTGGTCAGCGCCAGGTCGAGCGCGCTGCACCGTTGCTGGGACGCATCGAGCTCTCCGGTGGAGGAGGACGCTTCGCCCGAGGGCGTCGTGGCGTCGGCCCGGGCGAGCCCGAAGTCCATCACCCGCACGCGACCATCGCTGCCGAGCATCACGTTGTCGGGCTTGAAGTCGCGGTGGGCCAGCTCCCGCGCATGGGCGGCCGCCAGGCCGCGGCCGGCCGCGAGCATCACCTCGAGCACCTCTTGCCAGGAGCGCGGCGTTCCGCCGAGCCAGCGGCCGAGGGTCTGGCCCTCCACGAACTCCATGGCCACGAACACCTGGCCGTCATGCGTGCCCACGTCGTGCACGGCCACCACGTTGGGATCCGACAGACGCGCGAGCGCTTGCGCCTCGGCCAGCAGCCGCAGGCGTCCCTGATCGCCCGAAGCGGAGCGCTCGCGGGGGTGCAGCAGCTTGATCGCGACCTTGCGATCGAGCTCGGGATCATAGGCGGCGAGCACCACTCCCATCGCCCCCGCTCCCAGACGCTCGAGCACGACGTAGCGGCCGAGCTGGCGACCGCGGGCCACGTCGAACGGATCGATCGCCGAGCGTGGGCTCGGGACGGTGTCGTCGCCGTCACTCGTCGCGTCCAGCGTTTGCGTGAGGGAGCCCGTCTCGCGAGAGTGGTGGGTGGAGGAGCGCGCCGTCATCGTGGGGAGCGGGGCGCACCATAGCAGGCCCCGCATTCGCTCAGAACCGATCCGCTTGCGGGTCGCGCCTCGAGCTCACTGTGATCGGACCGCGACCGAGGGGTCGCGATGCTGGGATCGCCAGGCCTCGATCCGCTCTTGCAGCTCCCGCCGCGCCTTGAAGGGCTCGTCGTGCTCGGCCACCTCGGTGCCGAGCCGCTCGAGCAGCTCGTGCGCGCGTGCCCGGTCACGTCCCGCCCCTTCGGAGGCGTCCCACAGCGCCTGCGCCAGATCGAGGCCCGCGAGCGCGCGACTCTCGAGCGGCACGTCCAGGGCCGTCGACCGCTCGAGCGGGGCAATGGCGGCCTCGGGCCGATCCAGCGCGAGCAGGGCCAGGCCCAGGCCGTGCAGCGAGGTGTTCAACGAAGGATGGGTCTTGCCGAGCGATGCTTCCTTGATGTCGATGGCGCGCTCGTAGAGCGGTCGAGCCTCGGCGTGCTCCCCGAGCATGCGATGGATGTACGCGAGGTTGTTGAGGTTGGTGGCCACCTCGGGGTGCCGGGCTCCCCGGGCGTGCTCGATGACGCCCAGCGCTTGCTCGAACAGCTCCTTGGCCCGTGCGTAGTCCTTGGCATTGGCGTAGGCCACCCCGAGGTTGGTCAGGCTCGAGGCGACGGTGGGATGCCCGGAGCCCAGGGCCTCGCGTCGAATGGCCAGGCTCTGCTCGTAGAGCGCCCTGGCCTCGGCGGTCTGATCGAGCTTGGTGTGGACGTTGCCCAGGTTGTTCAAGGAGTCGGCGACCCGCAGGTGACGGGGCCCCAGCGCCTCGCGATACCGTGACAGCGCCTGCTCGTAGTGCGCCTTGGCCTGCTCGGCGTCATCCTGGGCGTAGTAGATGTTGCCCAGGTTGTTGAGCCGGGCCGCTTCGCGCAGCTGGAGCGGATCGCGGGCCTTCTCGATGGCGACCGCAGCATGCTCGGCCCAGAGCTTGCCGTCGTCGGAGCGGGCTTGCTGGCTGCCCACGAGGTTGGTCAGGTCGGTCGCCGCCGTTGCTGCCGTGTCCCATGCATCCGTGCGCACCGCGACCATGTAGGCGCGCACCGCCAGTGCTTCGGCCCGGTCGTACTCGGCGCGCTGGCCGAGCAGGTTGGCATGGATCCTCGAGGTGCCGGCCAGGAGCGGCGCCCATCCCAGCCGCTCGGCCTCGTCTTGCGCTTGCTCGGCGACCCGCAGCCCCTGGGCGTAGTCGCCGGCGCGGTCGAGGGCCATGGCCTGATCGATGCGCTCGCCCACGGCGTGGACCTGCGCGCGGAGCTCGGGCGCGGGCGGTGTGGGCATGGTGGCCAGCGACCCATCGTCGACGCACGGCAGCAGCGGGGGCAGGCCGGCCGCGACCTGGATCGCGCTCTGCACCACGAGCTCGTTGGCCTGGGTCAGCTCACCGACCAGCGCCGCGAAGCCACGCCGCCGGTCTTCGAGGCACCACTGCGCCTTGTCGAGCACGGCCGGGCTCCAGGTCTGGTGCACCGAGGCGCGCATGCAGGCCTCGGTGGCGTGCTCGCGCCAGGACTCGGCGTAGCTCTCGAACCAGGGGGCGACCCGGTCGGCCACCGCCGGGGCATAGGCCACGCCGGTGGCGAGCAGACCCTCTCGCAGTGCGGCCCCGGTCTGCTCGTTCCAGACCTCGTCGATGCCATCGCCGTGCGCGTGGCACTCGGCGACGCGCCGCACATGGTCGTAGCGAGCCACCCCCACCGCGAGCCCCGCGAGCCCCAGGAGTCCGCCGACGACGAGTGCCCGTCGCGTGCGTCGTCGTCGGGTCTCGGCGGCCCCGAGCTCGGCCAGCAGCGCCGGCATCGACGGGAAGCGGGCCGCCGGGTCGGGGTCCAGGCCCCGCACCACGACCCGGTGCAGCCAGCCGGGAACGTCGATGCCACGCGGTGGGTCCTTGCGTGCTCCGGTGGTGACGGCCGCCGCCAGCTCCGGGATCGACTCGCCGGGGAACGGTCGCTCTCCGTAGAGCGCCTCATGGAGCGTCACGCAGAACGAGAACTGATCGCTGCGTGCGTCCACGTCGATGTCCGCGAATTGCTCGGGCGCCATGTAAGCGGGCGTGCCCATCATCCCGCCTGCTCGTGTGATCCACATGCTCGACGCACCGGACCTGGCCGCGAAGGGAAGGCTGCTCTCGTCGCGTTCCTCGGAGTGCACGGCCGTGCTCCGGGCGAGGCCGAAGTCCATCACGCGCACGCGACCGTCGTCGCCGATCATCACGTTGTCGGGCTTGAAGTCGCGGTGGACCAGGCCCTCGGCGTGGGCCGCGGCCAGGCCCTGGCCCGCGGCCGCGAGGACGGGCAGCACCTGGGGCCAGGGGCGAGGCCCGTCGGGCTCGGCCAGCCACTGCGTCAGGGTCTTGCCTTCCACGAATTCCATGGCCACGAACACCCGACCGTCGTGCACGCCCACGTCGTGCACGGACACCACGTGGGGGTGGTTCAGGCGGGCGAGGGCTTGCGCTTCGCGCTGGAGCCGGATCCGGTCCTGCTCGCCGCTGCGCCTGCGACCGCGCAGCAGCTTGAGCGCGACCTTGCGATCGAGCTGCGGATCGTAGGCTGCGACCACCACCCCCATCGCTCCGGCCCCCAGGCGGGAGAGGACCACGTAGCGGCCGATGAGCGTGCCCTTCTCCGGCGTGGTGGCATGACGCAGGGGCCGAGGCCGCGGCGAGGGGGCCATGCCTGCGGGTGCGACCGTGTCCTGGAGCGAGGGCGAGCGCTCCGAGGGTGGGGGCGTCACGTCGCCCTCGACGGTCTCGTCCAGCCCGTTGGACATCGGTTGCCCATGGTACCGCGAAGATGCGGGCCTACTCGGGTCGGGGATCGGTTCTCGGGCCGAACAGCTCGTCGTAGGGAAGGTCGGAGCCGAGCTCGGCCAGGAAGGCCCGGCTCTGGCGATCCACGAGCGCACGCTGATCGGCGTCGAGCATCTCGCCGGAGTCTCCGGCCACCCCGCGCCGCACCATGGGGGGCACCTGATCTCGCCGGGTCAGGGGCAGGCGCGGCGGACCGAACTGATCGTCGTGCGCCTTCATGTACGGGAAGCTGGCCCGCCGCACGACCTCGGCGAATTGCTCGTCGCTCAGCGACACGCCCATCAGCTCGGCGAAGCGGGACACGGAGCCCTCGAGATCGGCCTTCATCTCGCCGTAGGTCAGCACGAGCACGTTGGGGCGCTCGCGACGCGCCCAGTGGCCCGCGGCGTGCTCGGCCCACATGCGGCCGATGGGTCCCCCCTTGGTGGAGCGCCGAAACCACTCCTGCGCCGAGATCCGATGGCCGAGGCCGAACACCCCCGTGAAGAAGTGGTAGCTGGAGACGAGCACCTCCTTGGGATCGCGGATCACCGTGATGTACCGGGCCCGCGGGGAGAACGGCACGTGGTCGGCGAGCAGGTGGGTCTTGATCACGCGCAGCCCCGTGGGGCAGCGGTCGACGATCGAGCGGTCGGACATCGGCACGATGTTGGGGAACGGAGCCTCGGGCCAGGGCACCAGGTCGTGGATGTGATCGAACTCGGCGGCGCCCCGGTATGCGATCTGCTGGGCGATCTGCATCGCCCAGTTGGTCCCGCTCTTGGGGTAGACGGCCACGAACACGTCGTGCTCGGTGGGCTCGTAGCCCCGCAGCGCTCGCGGGATCCGCCGCGGCAGGAAGATCTGCTGCGACAGCAGCTCGAGGAGGGCCCCCGCGTACCCCACGGCGCCCACGAGCTTGACGATCACGGACAGGGGCAGCGCTGGGCTGAGCCATGGAGGCGATCGGAACCCGGGCATCGGCGCGTACGGGCACTGTACCACCGTCGCAGATGGGCCCGATGATGAGGGTCCGCAACATTGGTATCGTCGTCGCAACGATGATGCGAGCCCGCCCCGCCGCTCCGTGGTTGCTGCTGGTTCCGTGCTTGGCCGCGCCCGCGGTGGGCGAGGTCGCGGCTGCGCCGCGGCCGGTCCGGCTCGCTCCCGTGGTGGCGCCCGGCCCCTCGTCGGAGATGGGGGAGCATGGACCCTCCTCGGTCGAGGTGGCGCCCCAGCCCTGGCCGCAGGGCCCGAGGAGCCCGCGCAACGCCAACTACACCATGCAGGTGCGCTTCGATCCCGGGACCAAGCGCTTGCAGGGAACCCAGGTGCTGCGCTGGACCAACATCACCGAGCACCCCACGCAAGAGCTGCGCTATCACCTCTACTACAACGCGTGGCGCAACGACCGGAGCTCGTGGCTGCGCCGTGCTCGAGAGCAAGGGCGTGGCTTCGACCACGTGCCCGACGACGGCTGGGCGTTCGTGGACGTGTCGGAGATCCAGCTGCGCGGCGCGGGCGAGGCCGAGCGCGAGGATCTGTCGGCGGGCGCCGAGTTCATCGCCCCCGACGACGGCAACCTCGACGATCGCACGGTGCTGCGGGTGCCCCTGCCGCGTCCGGTCGAGCCCGGCCAGACCATCGAGGTGGAGCTCCGGTTCGACGCCAAGCTGCCCCGGACGTTCGCGCGTACCGGCTTCCACGGCGACTACGTGCTGGTGGCCCAGTGGTTTCCCAAGGTGGGCGTGCTTCGGCCCGACGGCCAGTGGGCGTGCCATCAGTTCATCCAGACCGAGTTCTTCGCCGACTTCGGGGTCTACGACGTGTCGCTCGAGCTGCCCGCGGCGTGGGTGGTGGGAGCCACCGGTCGCGAGCTGGAGACCCAGGCGCGCGGCGAGGCGACCGTGCACCGCTTCGTCCAGGAGGACGTGCACGACTTTGCCTGGACGGCCAGCCCGCACTTCTCGGTGCACGAGCGACGCTTCGAGGTCGAGGGGCTGCCCCCGGTGGACATGCGGCTGCTGCTGATGCCCGATCACGCCGCGCATCGCGAGCGCTACTTCGCGGGCACGGTGGCCGCACTCGAGCACTACGGGCGCTGGTGGGGACCCTACGCCTACGATCACATCACCATCGTCGATCCGGCCTATCGCTCCAAGACCGGCGGCATGGAGTACCCCACGCTGTTCACCGGAGGGACGCGGTGGCAGTCGCCGCTCCTGTCGCGCAGCCCCGAGGGCGTCACCGTGCACGAGGCGGGTCACCAGTTCTGGTATGGCATGGTGGCCAACGACGAGTTCGAGCACGCCTGGCTCGACGAGGGCTTCAACACCTACTCGACCACGCGAACGCTGGAGGCGGCGTTTCCGGCCCACGCTCGGGTCGAGCGCTACCTCGAGGGCCTGTTCGCGGTGGCGCTGCCCACCGTGGTGCCGCCCGAGCGCACGGCCGGGATGGACGCCCATGCGGGCATGCACAGCAGCCTCAAGCGCGATCCCCAGTCGACGCCCTCGTGGCGCACGGGGCCGGGGGGCTACCACGTCAACGCCTACAACAAGGGCGCGGCGACGCTGCGCACGCTCGAGGGCTACCTGGGCTGGACCAGCTTCCAGCGGGTGATGTCGACCTACTTTCGCACCTACGCGTTCTCCCACCCCGAGCCCCAGGACTTCTTTGCCGTGGCCGAGCTGGTCAGCGGCCAGCGCTTGAAGTGGTTCTTCGATCAGGTCTGGGACGACACGGTGGTGTTCGACTACGCGGTCGGGGAGGTGGCGAGCTGGCGCGAGGACGAGGTGCCGCTCGGGTACGCCGATGTCGAGCCGGCCAAGGGCGAGGCCGACGGCACGCATGGCGATCGGACCGACGAACCTTCCTGGCACTCGGCCGTCACCGTGCGCCGCTGGGGGGAGGGGCGGTTCCCGCTGGCGGTGGAGGTGACGTTCTCCGACGGCACGCGCAAGGTCGAGCACTGGGACGGCCAGGAGCGCTGGCACACCTACCGCTACGAGCATCCCGGTCGCGTCGATCGAGTGCGGGTGGATCCCGGGCACGTGCTGGTGCTCGACACCGAGTTCACCAACAACGCGTGGCTCCGCGAGGCGCCGGCCGGTCTGGCCGCCACCAAGTGGGCCAGCAAGTGGATGCTGTGGGTGCAGCATGCCATGGAGGGCTTTGCCTTCTTCGCCTGAGGAGCCGGGTCCATGTCGAGCCACGAGACCAACGATTCCTCGCTGTCCCCGGCCTCCGGTCCTCCTCCCGGCTCGGCGCGGGCCGCCGTGTCGCGGGGCTGGGACCGCGTGCGCGATGCATGGCCGCAGGTGCTGGCGGCCTACGGGCTGAGCCTGCTGCTCTCGTTGTCGCTGGCGGCCGCGCTGCAGGTTGGCCTGCGCGAGTCCCTCGAGCACCGCGAGGCGGCCGAGCGCCTCCTGCAGGGGTGGGACGGGCTGTGGCACGCCTCGTTCAGCACCCGGGCGGAGGGACTCGAGGCCACGTTCGACGCCGGAGTGGTGGGGATCGGCGCCGTGCTGCGCTCGCTCGATGCGCTGGTGCAGGGCGCGTTGCTCGACCTGCCGCTGCCGCTGGTGGTGGCGGGTCTGCTCTATCTGCTCGGCTGGGTCTGGCTCGGCGGGGGATTGCTGGCGCGCTTTGGCGGCGACCGGCGCGGGGTGATCACGCTGGGGGCGGTCCACTTTCGGCGCCTGCTGTCGGTGGCCGCGGTGGGCTGGATCGGCTGGGCGCTGGTGCTGGGCAGCGCACTCCCCATGCTGTCGCGCCTCGTGGAGCATTGGTGCCGCGACGTGGTCGACGAGCGCGTGCATGCGGCGTGGCTGCTGGGGAAGTACGCCCTGGTGTGGAGCCTGGTGCTCGCGATCCGCTGGGTGGTGGACTACGCCAAGGTGATCGCGGTGGCCGATCCCTCGTGCTCGGCGGGGTCGGCGTTGCGAGAGGGGCTGCGGCTCTGCCTGCGGCGTGCCAGGGCGGTGGTCGGCATCGCCGCGATCCTCGGAGCGATCGGGCTCGCCTTGCTCGTGCTCTACTCGTTCCTCGCGCCCGGGGCGGATCAAGGCAACCCGTTCAAGATCCTGGTGGCGTTCCTCATCAGCCAGACCTCGGTGGTGGCGCGGGTGGTGATGCGAGCATGGGGGCTGGCGAGCGAGCAGGCGCTGTGGGAGGCCGGACGCGGCCGCTGAGCGTCGCCACGAGCCCGCGCGTGGTGCACCGATCGCCCCGAGGTCGCGCCCGAGTCAGCTCACGCCCGCCCCCTCGACATCGCTGCCCCGCTTCGCCAACCTCTGGCGCGGCACGAGGCGACGACGATGGCCGGCGAGGTTCACTGCATCGAGCACCCCCTCATCCAGCACAAGCTGTCGCTGATGCGGCGCAAGGAGACGAGCACCAGCAACTTTCGTGCACTCCTGCAGGAGATCGCGATGCTGCTCGGCTACGAGGTCACCCGCGACCTGCAGCTCGAGCTGCACGAGATCGAGACGCCGCTGATGACGATGAAGGCCCCGTTCCTCGCGGGCAAGAAGGTGGTGCTGATCTCGGTACTGCGTGCGGGCACCGGGCTGCTCGACGGCATGACCAAGATCCTGCCCTCGGCCCGCGTGGGGCACGTGGGCATGTATCGCGACCCCGAGACCCTCGCGCCGGTCGAGTACTACTTTCGGGTGCCGTCGGACCTGGCCGATCGCGCCGTGATCGTGGTCGACCCCATGCTCGCCACCGGCAACTCGGCGGCGGCGGCGGTCACCCGCATCAAGCAGGAGGGGGCATCGCGGATCAAGTTCGCGTGCCTGCTCGCGGCCCCCGAGGGCATCGCGGCGTTCCACGCCGTCCACCCCGACGTGCCCGTGTTCACGGCGGCCATCGACGAGCGGCTCAACGATCACGGCTACATCCTGCCGGGCCTCGGCGACGCGGGCGACCGCCTGTTCGGGACCAAGTAGCGGCAGGCGCACGATGGAGTTCGATCAGCTGCGCACGCTCCTGGCCGTGCTCGAGCACGGGAGCTTCACGCGGGCGGCCGAGGCCCTGGGCCTGTCGCAGTCGACGGTGAGCTTTCACGTCAAGGGCCTCGAGTCGTCGGTGGGCGCGCGATTGCTCGATCGCGGTCGCGATGGCGTGCGCGCCACCCCTTCGGGCGAGCTGCTGCGCGGCTATGCCGAGCGGCTGTGGACGCTGCGCGGCGAGGCCGTCGAGGCGCTGCGGGCCGAGAGCCACGGGCAGCGCGGGCGCGTGGTGGTGGCGGCATCGACGATCCCCGGCGAGTACCTGCTGCCTCCGTTCCTGGCCCGCCTCAGGCTCTCGCACCCGGGCGTCAGCGTGAGGGTCGAGGTCTCGGAGTCCTCGCGGGCGCTGGCCTCGCTGATGGCTCGCGAGTGCGACCTCGCGCTGGTGGGTCGACGTCCGCCCGATCGCGCGCTGCAGGCCGAGCCGTTCGCAGAGGACGAGGTGGTGCTGGTGGGGCCGTCGCCCAATCCGTTCGTGGTCCCCGGGCAATCGTTCGACGAAGAAGCGCTGCGCCGCGTGCCGCTGGTGCTGCGCGGCGAGGGCTCGGGCACCCGCGCGGCGGTGGCCGACATCCTGTCGCGCGTTGCGGTCGACGACGATGGCCCCGCCCGCACCGTGGTGGGCAGCACCGAGGCCGCCAAGCGCTGCGTGCTGGCGGGGATGGGCCTTTCGTTCGTGTCGCGTCACGCGGTCGCCGACGAGCTCGCCGCGGGACGGATGGAGCTGGTGCCGCTGCCGGGCACGCCGGTCGCACGCCGATTTTGGGTGGTCGTGCTGCGCGACCGCACCCCATCGTCGGCCACGGCGGCGCTGGTGGGCCTGTTGCGCGCCGGGGCGTCCGCACGGGTGATGGCTGCCCCGTAGCCGTCGGGCCCGCGCAGGGGGTCGAGCGCGATCAGAGCGGTACGCCGCCCACCAGGGTGATGTTGTCGACCCAGACCTGGTCGGTGCCCCCGTTGATGAAGCCCTCTCGGAAGAAGCGCCACTGGAACGTGTGGTTGCCGGCGGCCACTGGGCCCATGTAGTTGGCGGCGGCGTTGATGCCCGACCACGAGCCCATCTGGATCCCGTCGACGTAGAAGTAGAGGAAGTCGAAGCCGGCCGCGGTGGACTCGCGGTGGTCGAACGAGACCGTACCTGCCGCTGCGAACGCGGCCTGCAGGGTGAGGTTGGTCGTGCCGCCCACGGGCAGGGCTCCCGAGCGTGCCGAGCGAGCCCCCGCGATGGGCATCGCCTCGACCACGACCCACGGCGCCACCGCGTCCACGTCGAACTCGATGGGGATGTTGAGGCTGGCCTCGAAGTTCTGGAGGTACTGACCGCCCGAGCACCCGGAGTACACGAACGCGCACTGCAGCAGGTTGCAGGCCAGGTTGCCGCCGTCGAAGCCCTGCGAGGCGCAGGTCTCCCCGCTGAAGTCGATGCCGTCGCACTGCTCGGGGCCCGACGCGATCCCGTCGCCACAGATCGAGCACTCGCTGAGGTCGTAGAGGCAGTCGCTGCCGCATGTGATCCAGCCGTCCTCGAAGCCGAGCGACTGGCAGGTGACCTCCTCGGGAACCGAGTCCTCGCAGTCCTCGGCGATGTCGATCACCTCGTTGCCGCAGATGAAGCAGCCCAGCAGGTTGTAGTCCTGGCAGGTCAGCAGGCACCCGAGCTGCCCTCCCTCGTAGCCGAGCGACTCGCAGGTCTCGCCGTTGATCTGGGCGAGGTCGCAGACCTCGTCGCCCTCGATGACGTTGTTGCCACAGACCGCGATCTCGCCCGTGTCGCCGACCGTGGCCGACGACGAGGTGGGGGTCGTGGTCGTGCCCGGGCCAGTGCTGGCCTCCGTGTCGCCCACGGTGGTCGTGGTCGCGGGCCCCGAGCTGGAGTCGAGCGAGACGGTCGTGCTCGTGGTGAGCGTGGTCGTGGTGGTGGCGTCGTCCGAGCTGCTGCCGTCCGAGGTCTCGGTGGCGGGCACGGGGTCGTCGGGGCAACCGGTGAGGAGCAAGGACCCGCAGACCCACGGGAGAGCACCAAGGCGCCAGACCAAGTACGGCATGTCGGCGATTGTAAGCCCAGGAAAGGGACCTCATGCGCCCGGAGTGTTGCCCCATCGGGCCCCTCGACTGGCGGGAAGCTCGCCCCATCGTGGAAGAGCGATCGGGACCACGAATCGGGCCAATACGGGGGGCTGGCCCGCGAAATTTTCGGAACGGATGGGGGTAGCCGCCCCTTCGTGGCTTGGGTACCGTCGCCGCGGTGGTGAGGTTGCGCTCCCTCATCTTGTTGGTGCCGTTGCTCGCCAGCGACGAGCAGGTGGCCACGGCCAGCGAGCCTCTCTCGGCAATCGAGAGCGACGGGTCGCCGCCCACGGTGGTGGTGGTGCCGCCGCTGCTCGAGGAACTCACGGCGCCCACGGCCATGGGTCCCGTCGAGCCGCCCGACGAAGAAGAGACCGAGGAGTCCGAGGTCGACGAGCCCTACCGCGAGGTGTGGTGGACCGCGCCCTTCGACGAGAGCGCAGAGACCCTTTCGTCGCGCTGGGGCTTGCCGCTCTACGAGCTGCGGGCGCTCAACCCGGAGCTCGGGGCGATGTCCTCGGTGCATGCCGGCATGCAGGTGCGGGTCTACGAGCACGACGAGGAGCGACCCACGCGCTCGATCGGCTCACCCAACCGAGGGCGCCTCCAGCACGGCCTGCCCATGCCCGAGGGGCCCTACTGGACCCTTCGTGAGCGGCGAACCCGGGCCTATGGCTCGCGCAACGCCGTGGAGGCGATGGTGACCGCCTTCCACCGCTACGGGGAGGCGTTCGAGGAAGCGCCGCCGGTCCGAGTGGGTGAGCTGTCGTCGCGGCGCGGCGGTCGGGCGCACCCGCATGTCTCGCACCGTGCCGGGCGGGACGTCGACCTGGGCTACGTCCTCGACGTCGAGCCCACGCCGGACCAGCCCGCGTGGCAGTGGAAGCGCGCCACGGCCCAGACCTTCGACGTGGAGAAGAACTGGTTCCTCATCAAGGCATTGGTCGACACCGGCGAGGTCCAGCACATCTTCATGAGCCGCAAGCTGCAGCGGCTGCTCGAGCCGGTGGCGCGCGCCGAGCTGTCGCCCGAGGAGTTCGCTCGCTACTTCTACGTGCCGGGAGCGGATCCCGAGCAGTCTCCCCTGCTGCACCACGAGAACGGGCACGTCGACCACATGCACGTGCGCTTTCGCTGCGAGCCGGGGAACCTGCGCTGCCGTCCCCGGCGTTAGGCCCCGGCGTTAGGCCCCGACGGTAGGCCCCGACGGCCTAATACCCGTGTGGAATCGTGCCGCGCAGGCAGGTGATGGTGTTGGGCGCCTTCCACCGCGACCAACGAGCGCGCAGCGGCACCTCGGGTGAGCCCTCGCGCAGGCCCTCGTCCTCGTCCCAGTAGGGGCGCTGTCCGGGGGCGAGCGTGTGCAGGCCGCTCTGGATGTGACCGATGATGAACGTGTGCCCGGCGACCCGCGCTCCGAGGAAGTCGGCCAACTCGGACGCAAAGCGCTGACCGGGGCGGGCGCCGAAGGTCTCGCAGGTGCGAAACCACCACAGCCCGCGTGCGTCCGGGAGCATTCGATCGCGCACGGCCGCGAGTCGAGCATGCAGCGAGTGCTTGGGCTCGAGCGCGCTGCGATCCAGCCGTTGCTTGCGCACCCGAGCCGAGCCCCAATTGCCGTGGCCCCAGTACTGCACCTCGGCCAGTGGCCTGGTGGGGTCGACGCTCGCCAGCCACTCCAGCGCCTCGTCCCAGCTGTCGACGCCGCGGTAGGCATCGAGGCGCCCGAGGCTGCGGTAGAGGTGAGCGCCGGCCCACCACGCGTGCGAGAGCCCGGGGAGCGCCGGCCGGCCGCGGCAGCTCCGGTCGTACACCATCAGCCGCAGCCCCTGGGGGTCGGAGTCCATGCTCATGAGCCGCTCGCTCCCCCGCGCACGCACACGGCGATCGCATCGTCGTCGTACGGCTGAGCGTGGCGTCGGCGTACGTTCCATGCCATGTGGCCGTCGCCGAAGGTGTCGGAGGCGGTGCTCGACCAGTACATGCCCCGACCGATCATGCTGGCCTCGGCCAGCGAGGACAGCTCGCCGATCTGGGGCAGGCGCCAGTCGACGAGCCCCTCGATCTCGAGACCGCCGCAGTAGGCCGCCGCGGCGGTGTAGTCACCCGGCTTGCCGTAGTCGGTCGCGATCAGCAGCACGTCGAGCGCTCGCACCTTGCGGGCCGCGAGCGCGTCGATCACCCGATACCTGCGCGGGCCCGCTGGCGCGGACTCCTCGGCGGCCTTGGTCTGGCCCGGGTCGCCTTCGGCCGGAGTCGAGGGCGGAGAGGTCTCGTCGTTGGCCGACGACTCGGCCGACGCGACCTCGGGATCGTCGTCGCCGGACACGGCCAGACCGATCACGAGCGCGAGCAAGAGGATGGCCACGCCGCCGAGCGCCCACGGCAGCATGGAGCGGCGACCGGCGGGCGCGACGTCATGGGCGATCGAGGGGGTGGGGGCGATCGGCGACGGCGCGGCCGGAGCGACGGGCGCGGACATGGGCGCCGTCGGAGGCAAGGGCCCGGCGGTCGTTGGTGGCGGTGGCGGGGGCGTGGGGAGTGAAGGGTTCGGCTTGGGGGGAAGGGAGATCCGGTCGAACGGCGCAGTGGTGGGCTCGAACTCGAAGGGCCCGCCCACCGGGCCGCCGGGAGCATTGGCGGGAGCATTGCCGGTGGCGTTGGCGGGGGCGGGCGGCGACGGTGGCGGTGGTGGCCAGCGCTCGGCCAGGGCCTTGATCTGCGGCGGTAGCTTCTCGCCCTGCAGGGTGTCGCCCGTGATCATCGCGGGGGCAGGACCGACCACCGTGTTGCCCGTGATCAAGGCAGGGGAGAGGCTCACCGAAGTGTTCTCGACTCCCGAGGGGCGCCGCGATCCGGTCTGATCCAGATCGGACAGATCCAGCTCGTTGGCCGACAGCGCGGGATCACTGAGCGAGGCGGGCTCGTCGGACGCCGGATCGTCGTCGATCGCCTCCACCACCGACTCCTCCCGGAGGGGCTCGGGTGCCGGCGCAGCCACCGAGGACGGGGGGGATGGAGGCTTGGGCGGGGGGCCCGGCAATGCTGGCGGTGGCGGCAGGGGCTTGGCCGCATGCGAGGTCGGGCGACGCGAGCCGAGCGCATCGAGCTTGCCCACCAGCGTGGGCTCCTCGTCTTCGGTCGCGTTGGTCGTGCGCAGCGGCCGCGAGCGTCCGGTCGACACCAGCTCGGGTGTCGCCTCCGATCCCAGGGGGCGGTTGGGGCCCGTGGTGCGGGTGCTCGCCCGGCGCAGGCCCGAGCGGATCCGGTCGGCCAGCGCCCCGCGGCCGCCCACGGCCACCGTGAGCGTGCGCGCGAATGGAATGTGTCGAGACAGCAGGATCTCGCGCAGCTCTTCGACCAGCTCGCGCCCCAGCCTCGGGCTGCGGCACAGCACGTAGAGCCCCTCGCCCGCGCGGCGATCGATGACTTCGGTGAGCTGCTTGGGGTCCTGGTCGAGACCCTCGACCAAGTCCACCTCGAGGCCATCGCTGCGCAGCGATGCGAGGGTGTCGCGCAGGGAATCCGCGTCGTCGGCGGCGCAACACACCACCACGAGGGCCGCACCCGCTCGGTTGGCCGAAGGCCGGGACGCCGTCATGCGGGCCGAACGATATCACGACGATTCCACCCCCGGGGTAGCTCGGTTGGTGGGGTCGTGCGTTCGGGGGCCGGCACCCGAGCCCACGAGCCACCCCGTAAGTCATTCGGGATGGCCGGCGTTCGGGGGCCCGGATCTCGTCATGCGATTGCGAACCCTCCCCGTCCTGCTGCTCGTGGCTGCGGCCCTGGTGCCCGCCTGTACCCCCAACCGGGCTCACCTTGTCCCGCCGGTCGCCCCCGGAGCCCCGGTCGTGCCGGCGCCCGAAGCCGCCGCGGTGCAGCCGATCGAGCTCGAGGTCACGGGGGACCTGGCCAATCGCTTCGTCGAGGCCGGCCGCGCGGGCGAGGTACTGGCGCGCATTCGCATCCACAGCCCCGAGTCGCGAGACACCGAGCGACCACGGGCCAACATCGGCTTGGTCGTCGACACCTCGGGCTCCATGGAGGGAGATGCGATCGTCCAGGCTCGTGCCGCTGCCCTCACGCTCCTGGGTGATCTCCGCGATGGTGACGTGCTCTCGGTGATCACCTTCGGCTCCTCGCCGCAAGTGCTGGTCCCCGCCACCGTACTCGACGCCAAGACCCGCCCGACGATCCGCACCGACATGGAGCGGATGAAGGCCACGGGCACCACCGATCTCGCCGGTGGCCTCGCGGCGGGCCTCCAGCAGGTCCAGTCGCAGGCTCGCCAGGGGGAGATCAATCGCATCGTGCTGGTCAGCGATGGCGTGCCCAACGACGAGGCGCCGATCATGGGCCTGGCCCAGCAGGCGCGCAACGTGGGCGTGCCGATCACCGCGCTGGGTCTCGGGCTCGAGTACCACGAGACCTTGCTGGGGCAGATCGCTGCGAACTCGGGGGGCAAGTTCCACTTCGTGGAGGATCCGACCAAGGTCGCCTCCGTGTTTCGCGAGGAGGTCCTCAGCATCGATCGGCTGGCCGCGCGTGCCGTGGCCCTCACCCTCACCCCCGGGCCAGGCGTCGCCATCGTCGACGTGCCCGGGTTCTCGATCGGCTACAGCGGACGCAGTGCGGTGCTGGGCCTGCCCGATCTCGCCGAAGGCGACACGCAGCAGGTGATCGTGCGGCTCGCGGTGAGCGAGCATCGCGATGGCGCCACCGTGGAGCTGCTCGATGGGGTGGTGACCTACGCGGATGCGCGGACCTCCGCGGGCATGGAGCGGCGCACGTTCGTCTCGGCTCGCGCCACGGCCGACGCCGAGGAACTCGCCAAGGGGGTCGATCTCGATGTCTCGGTGGCCGCGGCCCGAGCGACCACGGCGGCGGCCACCCTACAGATCGTCTCGATGGCGCGGGCGGGCGACGTCAAGGGTGCGCAGGCCATGCTCGATCGCACGCTCGGCGCCGGACGGACGCTCTCCGAGACCATGCCCGATGCCGAGCTCGCCCGGCTGCTCGACGATCTGGTGGAGCTGCGTCCCACCCTGCCCGGGCTCGCACCGCAGCCGGTCGCCGTGGACCGACGAAGCGGCGCCAAGGGCAAGACCGGAAGCATCGCCATGGGGGTCGACGAGGCCCCGCAACCGGTCCCAACACCCTCTCCCGCGAGCGCTCGCGGCGTGCGGGCGAGCCACGAGCGCGCCTACAAGGTGCTTCACGGCAACTAGCCCAAGCCTCGGGCGGGATCCTCGTCGCCGGCCCGTGGCAGCGCCCGGCGCTCCTCTTCGCCGCCCCCGAGCACCGCGAGGGCGGCGGCCACCTGTCGCTCGTGCTCGGCCTCGGGATCCCGTACCGAGAGCCCCAGCTCCACCGCGCGACGGCACAGGCGGCTCGCCTCGAGCAGGCGATGGAAGCGCTGGGATCGCGCGTCCTCGAGCGCGCGCAGCCGATCGAGCCCATGCAGGAGCTCCTCACGAGCCGGTGGCGGGTCGCGACGAGCCTCGGCGGCGGCGAGGGCCCGGACCAGCGCGCCCTCGTCGAGCGTGGCCAGCTCGGTGTCGATGCGTCCGATCGCCTCGACCTGCGCTTCGATGAGGCGCACCAGTTCGTCGACGGGGGCGGTCACCGCATCGATCTCGGCCGCCTCGCCGAGGTTGCGGGCTCGGTGGTCCACCAGCCGCTGGATCGCCAACGCGAGCTCGCCCACCTGCTCGCGGAGATCCTCGGAGGGCTTGCCGGAAAGCAGCGCGGCGAGGCGGGCCACCAGAGGATCGGACGCGGGCAAGGCGGCCGGCTCGGGACGCAGGCCGACCAGCGCGGGGGCCAGCCGTCGCACCCCGCGATTGCGCATCGCATGCGCCACACCCAGCAGCACGGCGAACGTCACCACGAGGATGCCCACGGCCAGCAACGTGCCGAGGATCCCTCCGGCGGCCACCGCTGCGATCACCGCCGCGAGCCCTCCCGCTCCGCCGCCCACGATGAGCCCGATCCGCTCGTTGCGCTGGAGCTTGCGCTGGCCCGGCTGCCAGCTCACCACGCGCGTCTCGATTCCGGTGGCCCGCAGCCGCTGCTCGAGCCGCTGCGCCCCCTCGCGAGTGAGGCCGTCGACCAGACGAGCCGGGAGCTTGAGCAGCCGCTCGCGCTCCTGCTTGGAGTACATGCGAGCGTCGCCCACCAGGAAGTTGAGCGGGGGCAGGGGGCCATCGGCCACGGCCTGGAGCACCTGCTGCAGGTGGGCCCGCGACTCGGCGCGCTCGTCGATCTTGCGCAGCTCGATGCCGTGGCTCTCGGCCTCGGTCGCGGCCAGGGTGAACTGCACCGCCAGCTTGCCGCACTGGGTGCACAGCCGCTGACCCACGCGCAGCGTCGCACCGCACCCGTGGCAGGCCACCCGCTCAGCGAGGCCGGGCAGTGCGGCGCGACCGCGGAGGGCATCGGCCACCTCGGCCGCGCTGGCCGGGCGATGGGAGGGGTCCTCGGCCAGGCAGCGCGCCACCAGCTCGTCGACCGAGGTGGGGACATCCGGGCGCAGCCGTGCCACGCGAGGCGCCGGTCCCGGTGGTCGCAGCAGCGACGGCGTGTCGCCGTGGGGCAGCTCGGCGGTCAGGGCCCGGTAGAGCACCACGCCCAGCCCGTAGAGATCGGCGCGAGGATCCACGATGGTGTGGACCAGCAGCTCGGGGGCGCCGTAGGGCGAGCCCTCGAGCACCAGGCTCGCCGCGGTGCGGGTGGAGAGCACGTCGACCCGCGACAGGCCCACGTCGGTCAGCCAGATCGTCGCGTCCTCGCCCATCACCACGCGCCGGGGATCGAGGTCGCGCAGCACTGCCCCTCGCTCGTGGAGCGCGTGGAGCTGGTCGGCGATGCGCGCGATCACGTCGGCTGCCTCGTCCACGGGGACCGGGCCTCGTCGCATCAGCCAGGCTTCGAGCGTCTCTCCCGGGGGATCGTCGCGCAGGCGCCACGGCGGCGCGCTGCTCGGGTCGCGAGGATCGGGCGAGGGACCGCTGCGTCGTACGATGGGCAGCCCGCCCTTGCCCCCGGCGTCCGGCCGGCTCGCTTCGCTGGCCGGGCGCCGTGCCTGCGCGAGCTCGGCCACGCGCTCGACGTCGCGGACGTAGCGGCGGCGCAGCGAGGGATCGCGGGCCAGCTCGGGCAGCAGCTGCGCGAGCACGGCGGCTCGGCCCTCGTCGAGCACGCGCCAGCGCAGCTCCGACCCCACGCGGGTGGGACCCTCGACCACGACCAGCCCGAGCGACTCGGGCAAGGCCGCGGTCGGGGCGGTCGAGACGGCGATGGGGGCTGGTCCGGTCATGTGCTCTGTACCTCCGCCAGCGCCTCGACCTGGGCCCGCAGGCGCTCGAGACGTTCCTCGTCCTCGTGCAGGCCTCGTCGGGCTCCGGCCGCCGCCCGTCGCATGGCCAGCGTGTCGAGGGTGGCGGTGAGCGACAGCAGCCGCGAGGCCCAGGTGTCGCGCGCATGCAGCAGCGCGCGCGCGTCCTTGCTGGCGCTGTCGCGATCGAGGGTCGCGAGCCTGCGGTCGAGCTCGTCGAGCCGGGCGGTGGCGGCGAGCGCGGCGTCGCATGCACGCGCGAGCTCCTCGGCGGCCTCGTCATCGTCGGCGACGTCCGAGCACAGATCCACCGCGCGCCGCAGCACCGCGCGCAGCCCCTGGCGGTGGCGCCGCTGCTCGATCGCGGGCAGGCCCGCTCGCGCCCGGTCGATCGCTCGCCGCACCGGAGCCGGCAGCGGTCGGGCCATGGCGCCCTCGTCCCGCGTGACCCGACGGGTGGCCGACACCAGCATGACGCCCGCGCCCACCGCCGAGGCGCCGACCAGAGCCGCGGCCACCCATCCCATGTGCCAAAGACCACCCGATGCGCTCAGCACGATCAGCGCGGCGCGCCCCATCAACGCGCGCGACTTGGTCCGCATGGCCTTGGATGCCAGCGGTCCTCCCTCGACGAGCGCCGCCTGCATGCCCAGCCGCTCGAGCGCGCGCACGATGCTGCGACCGCTGCGCTCGCTCACCCGCCCCGTCACGGGGAACGGGACCCGCGGGATCTTCTTGACGAGGTTGTCGGCGGGGGTGAGCCCCAGGCTCGGGTTGTCGGTCAGCCACTGCCGCAGCCGCTCGCGCAGGGTCGCATCGAGCTTGTCGCCCGGCTCGCCGGGCCCCGTCACCAGCACCGTGTGCGCTCCCCCCTCGAGATGCGCGATCTCCTGTCCGCAGTCGACACACACCCCCAGCGCCACCACCAGCGGGGCCCCACATGCGCCGCAGCGATCGCCAGCCGTGGCCACCAGCTCCGTTTCGTCCCGCGTGGCCAGGGCTCCGCCGCGCATGGCCTCGAGCGCCTCGCGCACGGCCTGCGCCGCCTGGGGTCGATCGCCGGGGGCCTTGGCCAGCAGCCCGGCCACGAGCGCGCGCATCGGTGGGGGCACCTCGGGGGGCAGCGGGGGCACGGGCGCGTCGCGGTGGGCGGCGAGCACCCCCAGCGGGGTCGCGGCCGAGAACGGCGGCCGTCCCGTGAGCATCTCGAACAGGATGCATCCCAGCGCATAGAGGTCGGTGCGGGCATCCACCGCGAGCGGATCGAGGCACTCGGGCGCCATGTAGTCCGGCGTGCCGAGCACCGTCAGCGCGTGCGCTCCCACCCCGGCAAGCGAGCTGGCTCGCGCCATCCCGAAGTCGGCGATCTTGGGCACCGTTCCCCCGGCCAGCAGCACGTTCGAGGGCTTGAGATCGCGATGCACGATCCCCGCCTGGTGTGCATACGCGAGCCCACACGACAGCGCGCGCCCGAGCTCCCGCACCTGCTCGTGCCCCATCGGGGCCTCGCGTGCGATCCTCTCCGCCAGCGTCGGGCCCTCGCACAGCTCCATCAGCAGCACCCGCTGCCCCTCGAGCTCGACCCGGCCGTGGACCCGCACCAGGTTCTCGTGCGAGAGCCCCTCGAGCAGCTCGGCCTCCTGCGCAAAGCGAGCGGCGGCAGCCTCGTCCTGCTCGTGCGACCGGTGCAGCATCTTGCCGGCGTAGGTCGTTCCATCGGCCCCATGCACGCGGAACACCGAGGCCACCGCACCCTGGCCCAGGCGCTCGCCGAGCCGCAGCGCCTCGCCGGGGGGCAGCCCTGCCGCGAAGCCGGCATGCTCGGAGGGTGCAGACGGCTGCGTCGGCTCGGTCACCAACGGCCTCCCTTGGTCGGGGAGGGGCACGGGCGCGCGGCGGGGCTCATGGGGCACGGGTGGCGATGCGGACCATCACCCGCCCCAGGATATGCCCTCGCGGGCCCCCGGCGCCCGCCGTCCACGGCGCGCGCTCGTTCGTGCGGCCCGCGAGGGGGTCCTGCCGATCCGCGATGTGAGCCCGCTGACGCACGCTGGGCGGGTCACGGCGCCGGGGCACCCCTCGCTGCACCGGCATCCACGCCCCGAGTGTGGTAGATGCCCGTTCGACGGCTCCGGACCCGAGGGCGGCCGGAGTCATCCGCAGGCGAGGATCCCGATGAGCGCACGCTTCTCCCCCCGTCACGCCTTGAACTCCACCGTCGGACTCAAGGTGGCCATGGCCGTCACCGGTCTCGGCATGGTCGGTTTCGTGCTCCAGCACATGGCCGGGCACCTCCAGGTCTTCCAGGGCCAGGACGCCTACAACGACTACGCGGCGTTCATGCAGGGCCTGGGCGGCATCAAGTGGGGTGCCCGCCTGGGGTTGCTGGCGATCCTGGTCATTCACGTGGTTGCCGCCGTCAAGCTCACGACCCGCAACGTGGCCGCGCGCCCCAGCCGGTACGAGACCCTCAAGGCCCGCGCCAGCACCTGGTACGGCCGCAACATGATCCTCACCGGCTGGGTGGTGCTGGCCTTCCTGCTCTTCCACCTCGCGCACTTCACGGGCGAGGTCGTGGCCTACGAGCAGCTCACCGACGCGATGGGCCGGCGCGACATCTACACCAACTTCGTGCGCAGCTTCCAAAACCCGCTCATCACGGCGAGCTACCTGCTCGCGGTCGTGGCGGTCTCGTTCCACCTCGCCCACGCGGTCGGCAGCATGTTCCGCACCCTTGGCCTGGCCACCGGTCGCTTCAAGGCGCCGCTCTACAAGGTCGGCCCCGCCATCGGTCTGGTCACCGGCCTCGGCTTCGCCGCGGTGCCGCTCGCCTGTCTGCTCGGGCTGGTCCAGTAGACCTGGGCCCTCGCGCCCCCCCTGGTCTCGCCGCTCGCCGCTTCCTATCTGCCATCGTCCTGCCACGCTCGGAACGACCACCATGGAACTCGACGCCAAGATCCCTTCCGGCCCCATCGCCGAAAAGTGGGACAAGCACCGGTTCGAGCTCAAGCTCGTCAACCCCGCCAACAAGCGCAAGTACACCATCCTCGTGGTGGGCTCGGGCCTGGCGGGCGCGTCGGCGGCGGCCACCCTGGCCGAGCTCGGCTACCACGTGGAGTGCTTCTGCTTCCAGGACAGCCCCCGCCGTGCGCACAGCATCGCGGCGCAGGGTGGCATCAACGCCGCCAAGAACTATCGCAACGACGGCGACAGCATCCATCGA
This sequence comes from Paraliomyxa miuraensis, assembly GCF_026337845.1. GTDB lineage: Bacteria > Myxococcota_A > Polyangia > Nannocystales > Nannocystaceae > Paraliomyxa > Paraliomyxa miuraensis. Next base: position 162,664 of record NZ_JAOVZF010000149.1, read on the forward strand.
CTGTTCTACGACACGGTCAAGGGCGGTGACTTCCGGGCGCGCGAGGCCAACGTCTATCGCCTGGCCCAGGTGTCGGTGAACATCATCGACCAGTGTGTGGCCCAGGGCGTGCCGTTCGCTCGCGAGTACGGCGGCATGCTCGACAACCGCTCGTTCGGCGGCGCGCAGGTGGCCCGCACCTTCTACGCGCGCGGTCAGACCGGCCAGCAGCTGTTGCTGGGCGCCTACTCGGCGCTCAACCGGCAGATCGCGTCCGGCCGCGTCCGCATGCACGTGCGCACCGAGATGCTCGATCTGGTGCTCGTCGACGGCCATGCGCGCGGCATCATCACCCGCGATCTGGTCTCCGGGAAGATCTCGCGCTGGGCCGGTGACGCGGTGCTGCTGGCCACCGGTGGCTACGGCAACGTGTTCTTCCTGTCGACCAACGCGATGGGGTCCAACGTCACCGCGAGCTACCGCTGCTACAAGCGTGGGGCCGGCTTCGCCAACCCCTGCTTCACCCAGATCCACCCCACCTGCATCCCGGTCAGCGGCGGCTACCAGAGCAAGCTGACGCTCATGTCCGAGTCGCTGCGCAACGACGGCCGGGTATGGGTGCCCCGCAACGAGGCAGATGCGGGCAAGAGCCCGCGCCAGATCCCGGAGAAGGATCGCTACTACTACCTCGAGGAGCGCTACCCCAGCTTCGGCAATCTCGTGCCCCGTGACGTGGCCTCGCGTGCGGCCAAGCTCGTGTGCGACGAGGGCCACGGCGTGGGAGCCGAGGTCGACGGGGTGCGCAATGCGGTCTATCTCGACTTCGCCCAGGCCATCGAGCGCGACGGCCGGCAGGCGATCTCCGACCGCTACGGCAACCTCTTCGACATGTACGAGCGCATCACGGGCGAGAGCCCCTACGAGACCCCGATGCGCATCTACCCCGCGGTCCACTACACCATGGGCGGGCTGTGGGTCGACTACAACCTCATGAGCACGGTGCCCGGGCTGCACGTGCTGGGCGAGGCCAACTTCTCCGATCACGGCGCCAACCGCCTGGGCGCCAGCGCGCTGATGCAGGGCCTGGCCGACGGCTACTTCGTGGTCCCCTACACCCTGGGCCACTACGTGGTGAACCTGCGCAACGGCGACGTCACCACCGAGCATCCCGCGTTCGACCGGACCCAGAAGGAGGTCGAGGCGCGCATCGACGAGCTCGTCAACCTCAAGGGCGACGTCCCCGTCGACGAATTCCACCGCCGGCTCGGCCGCATCATGTGGGACAAGTGCGGGATGGCGCGCAACGCCAAGGGCCTGGAGGAGGCGCTGCAGGAGATCCCGGCCCTGCGCGAGGAGTTCTGGGCCAAGGCCCGGGTGCCCGGTGGCAGCCCAAGCGAGCTGAACCCGTGGATCGAGCAGGCCGGGCGCGTCGCCGACTTCCTCGAGTTCGCCGAGCTGATGTGCCGCGACGCGCTCTACCGCGACGAGTCGTGCGGCGGGCACTTCCGCGAGGAGCATCAGAACGAGGAGGGCGAGGCCGTCCGCAACGACGAGGTCTTCGCCCACTCGGCCGTCTGGGAGCACACGGGCGTCGGCTCCCAGCCCAGGCTCCACAAGGAACCCCTGAGCTTCGAGTACGTCAAGCTCTCCACCCGCAGCTACAAGTGATCGCCATCCAACGCGCACGAGGAATGCCATGAAGGTCAAGTTCAAGATCTGGCGGCAGAAGGCGGGAGCCCCCACCGGGGCCTTCGAGATCTACGACGTGGACGTGGCCGAGGAGATGTCGTTCCTCGAGGCCATCGACGTGATCAACGAGAAGATCATCCGCGAGCACGAAAAGCACCCCGAGGGTCCGATCGCATTCGATCACGACTGCCGCGAGGGCATCTGCGGGATGTGCTCGATGGTGATCGACGGCGTGCCCCATGGCCCGCGGCAGGGCACGACCACCTGTCAGCTCCACATGCGGGAGTTCACCCGGCGGGGCTTCCGCGACGGCGACACCATCACCGTCGAGCCGTTCCGCGCCAAGGCGTTCCCCGTGCTGCGCGACCTGGTGGTCGACCGGCGCTCGTTCGACGTGATCCAGCAGGCCGGTGGCTTCGTCTCGGTGGGCACGGGGGCGGCTCCCGACGCCAACGCGATCCCGATCGGCAAGGCCGACGCCGATCTCGCGTTCGACTACGCCGCGTGCATCGGCTGTGGAGCGTGCGTGGCCGCGTGTCCCAATGCCTCGGCCATGCTGTTCGTGAGCGCCAAGGTCGCCCACCTCGCGCTCTTGCCCCAGGGGCAGGTCGAGCGCTCCGAGCGGGTGCTTCGGATGGTCTCGACCATGGACGAGCAGGGCTTTGGTGGCTGCACCAACCATGGCGAGTGCGAGGCGGTCTGCCCCAAGGAGATCAGCACCGACTCCATCGTCATGCTCAACCGCGAGCTCATGCGAGCTTCGATTCAGTCCCGCTGAGGCTCGGCTCGCCGCCGCCCCAGCGAGCGCCCGCAAGCACTGGATGCGACCCCGGGTCGAGATCCGCTACTGCCGACGCTGCCGGTTCGTGCTGCGCGCGGGCTGGCTGGCGCAGGAGCTGTTGATGACGCTCGGCGACGTGCTGGGCGAGGTGGCGCTCGTGCCCGGCGACGGCGGCGTGTTCGAGGTGTGGGTCGACGGGGAGCGCGTGTTCGCCAAGTCCGAGTCCGGGCGGTTTCCCGAGAGCAAGGAGCTCAAGCAGCTCGTGCGCGACCGCGTGGATCCGGGGCGGGACCTCGGGCACAGCGATCGGGGGCACGACGGCGACGGGTGATGTCGCTCGGAGCCCGAGTCGCTCGCGCGCCGGCTCGAGCGGGCGCGTCGGTCATCGTCGGTCTCGATTCGCAGGAGAGGTCGTCGACGAGCGGACGTGGGCATCGCGGGGCGCGACCGGCGTGAGGCCGTGCGCGGATCCGATCGCGCACACTGCCGGACTCGCGCTCGTGGGCCCGTATCGCCGCTTGCAACGCCCCTGGCGCCACCCTCACCACGGCGCCTCCGAGTGTGGTCCAATGCGGCCATGCCACTCATCCCCAGCACGATCAACGGCGTCACCGTCGAGTTTGCGCCCACCGTCAACCGCAACGTCGAGCAGCGCATGATCGATGGCTTGCAGCACTGCATCCGCACCGACATCGCGCCCGGGCATGCTCTCGGCACCATCTACATCTCGTCGGGCAACGACTCGCACACGATGCCGAGCCGCCACTCGCAGCAGAAGGCGGTCGACATCTCGCGCATCAACGGCAAGCGGATGTCCGAGTACTACGGAGCCGACGCGACGGTCACCGCGATCACCGATGCGATCCAGCTGGCATTCGAGAGCTACGTGCACCGCCGGGAGAACTTCGGCCCTCACATCAAGCACAAGCTCGGCGGCAACTACAGCGTCAGCGGCCACGGCGACCACATCCACATCTCGGTCAATTGATGGGGGTGGCGGTCGGGCGTGGGCCCTCCAGGTCCGTCAGCGTCCGAGCCGGTAGTGGGAGACCCACCACTGCCGGCCGTGGTCGTAGCCGAACAGCTCGGCGCAGCCCATGAAGAACATGCGCCAGCGCTGCCGCCACACGTGGGCGTGCGCCTGGCCGTAGGTCTGGCCCATGATCGCGAGCACTCGATCCGAGCGCTCGTCGAGGTTGGCGAGCCAGGCGTTCGCGGTGCGCTCGTAGTGGGTACCGGGCCAGCGCCACTGAGCACGCACCCGCAGGTCGTCTTGATGGCGCAGCAGCAGGCCGTCGCTGGGCATGGTCCCGCCCGAGAAGAAGTTGCGACCCATCCAGTCGGTGGTGCCCTCGGTACCGAATGCATAGGGCACGTCGCGGTGGCAGAACAGGTGCACCAGCAGCATGCCCTCGGGATCCAGCCACCGGGCGATGCGCCGCAGCAGCCGGCCATGATTGCGCACGTGCTCGAACATCTCGACCGAGACCACTCGATCGAAGCCCGCGGCGGCCGGCTCGAAGTCGTTGATGTCGGCGGTCACCACCTCCACGTTGGACAGCCCGCGCGTCCGGGCGCGGTCCTCGATGAACGCGCGCTGTGAGCCAGAGTTGGACACGGCGGTGATGTGGCTGGACGGAAGGCGCTCGGCCATCCACAGCGTCAGCGAGCCCCAGCCACAGCCGAGCTCGAGCACTCGCTGGCCATCGGCGAGGGCCGCGTGCTCGCAGGTCTGCCGCAGCGCCGCCTCCTCGGCCTGCACCAGCGTGGACGCGCCCGGCTCCCAGAGCCCGCAGCTGTACTTGAGGTGGGGTCCCAGCACCTCCTGGAAGAACGCGGCGGGGACCTCGTAGTGCTGCGCGTTGGCGTGGTCGGGGAGCGGCGCGATCTCGCTGCGGGACGCCGCGGCCACGAACGCCTCGACCCGGGCCTGGGCCAGCGCGGGATCGTCGGGGACGTCGTCGCGCAATCGCTGTCGGCACAGCCGGCGGATCGCCCAGCGCAGCGCGCCATCGGGCACGCGACCGGACTCGGCGAGGCCGATCGCGATGTCACCCAGGAAGGAGGCATCCATCGCGGCCGGTTCCTACCGCGACTTCCATGGCCGCGGCCACCCGAGCGCGCTTCGGGCTGGCCAAGGGGGTCCAAGAACCGTTGGAACGACGAAACGCGGGCTCGGGGGAGGTGATGGGCTACCCTGGCCCGACGATGACCACGCCTCGCTCGATCGCGTTCCTTGCGGCCGCCGTGCTCGCCTCGGGCCTCGCCTGCGCGAGCGCCCCTCCTGCCGCCGTGGGGCCCGTGACCGGCTCGGCGGTGGGGCCCGCGACCAGCCCCACCGCCGACGCACCCGAGGGTTCGGGCCCGCCGATGTACAAGCCGTCGAGCACCAGCCCCGCGCCCGTGTCGATCGTCGATCCCGCCTACGGAGCGTTCCTTGGGGCCCCCGATGCGCCCGGGATGGGGCAGACCCTGCCCGACTTCGAGGTCCCCCTCGCCGATGGCGGGACGTTCTCGCTCGAGCAGGCCCGCAAGGCCGGACCCGTGCTCGTGATGTTCTACCGCGGGTTCTGGTGACCGGCCTGCAACGTGCAGGTAGGTGACCTGCAAGCGCACCTGGCCGAGTTCGACGAGCGTGGCGTGAGCCTGGTCGTCATCAGCGTCGACGAGCCCGAGGACTCGCTGCCGTGGGCCCAGAAGAAGGGCCTCACCGTGCCCCTGGCCAGCGACCCCGAGCTCGCGCTCATCCGCCGCTTCGGCCTCGAGAACCGCGACCAGCCCGGCCTGGCGCTGCACGCCGTCTACATCGTCGACGAGGACGGCAAGGTATTCTACCGCAAGGTCGCGCGCCGACGGCCCTACTCGCAGGAGTTCCTCGACGCCATCGACTATCACTACCGCGAGCGCGACGGTCGCTGGCCACGAGGCGAGACCGCGGGCCGCGGCTGATCGGCCGACGACCCACGGTCCCTGCACGAGCGAGCGAGCCCGTGGACTCGCTCGCTCACCGGATCACCCCGGCGAGAGCACGAACGGGTAGCGCACGATGACCTTGTTGCCGCCCTCGGCCTTGGGGAAGCGCCAGCGCTTGGACGCCTGTGCGATGCACTTGCCGACCTCCGGGTCGGCGAGCTCGGTCTCCGTCACCACGGCCGCCGCCACGTTCCCCAGCGCGTCGATGACGAACTGGATCACCACCCGACCGCTGAGGCTGGGGTCGCCGATGAGACCCTGGTTGTAGCAGTGGCGGACCTCGTTGAGATGCGCGCGCACGATGCGGCGAATGATGACCGCGTCGAGCGAGCCGGTGACCGTGGCCTTGGCCTGGCGCACCTGGGGCACCCGCTTGCCGCGGCCGCCGAAGCCCACCCCCGAGCCACGGCCGTAGCCCGAGCCCGTGCCACCGCCCGAGCCGGAGCCGATTGCACCACCCGTACCGCTGGGCGGCAGGCCCACGTGGCCCCAGACGGACTCGTGGGCCACGCCCGCGGGCATCTCCACGCCTTGCACCACGGTCTTGCCGCGGCTGTGGCCATCGACCACGCGCGTGCGATCGACGGCGACGAACGCGGTGTGCTCGGTGAGCACCCGGTGGCCCAGCGACAGTGCGATCACTTCCTTCTCCACCGCGCTCTTGCGCGCCGCCGTGGCCCAGGACAGCGAGGGATCGAACTGGAGATCATCGATGCGCTGGCGAGCCCACATCGAGCGCACGCCATCGGTGTCCTCGTCGCGGACCGCCTGCAGCTCCACGGGGAGCTCAACCCGCTGTTGGCCCCGGCGACCACGCACGACGACCTTGCCCTTCAGCGGTCCGTCGTAGCGACCGAACAGCACCACGGGCTCGCCCACGAACAGGTCGGGCAGGGCGTCGGGCACGAGCTCGTGGACCTTGAGCCCGTCGACCTCCACCTCGAGGTCCACCAGGGCCGGGTGCCGCAGCTTCTCGTAGATCCGCTCCACCACCGGCTCGGTGGGCTGCGATAGATCCACGTAGGTCACCGCGCCCCTCCCCATGCGCGCCATGCCGTCGAGCAGGTAGCGATTGACCGAGCTGCCCACGCCCAGGCTGAACAGCCGCGCGTCGCCGAGCTCTTCGGCGATGAGCTCGAACACCTCGCGCTCGTTGCCGATGTAGCCGTCGGTCAAGAACACCACGTAGCGCAGCCGCTCGCCGTTGCGCGGGAGCGACAGCGCCGCCTTGATGCCCTCGGTCATCACGGTCCCTCCCTCGCCCTGCAGGGTGTCGATGTACTCGAGCGCACGCGTGACATTGGCGGGGGTGGGATCGAGCAGCTCGGTGCCCAGGCCCGACGCGGTCTCGGAGAAGCGCAGCACCTGGAACGCATCGTCGGGGCGCAGCCCCTCGATGAAGCGCCGCATGGTGGCCTTGGCCATGTCCATCGGCTCTCCCATCATCGACCCGGAGGCATCCACCACGAACACCAGCTCGCGGCCGGGGACGTCGTCGTCGTCGATCTCCGCCGGCGGCTGGATGGTGAGCGTGAGGTAGCCACCGTCGCCATCGGGCTGGGCCTGGAGGGTGGCGCGGGGCTCGTTGCCGTCGCGGCGCCACGAGAGCACGAAGTCGCGGTTCAGCAGCGCGTAGCGCTCGTCGAGGTGCACCATCGCCCCGAGGTGATCGGGCTCCACCGTCACGCGATGCGAGGTGGTCGAGAGCGCGGTGATCGGACCCCCCGCATCGATCGAGACCTCGATCTCGAGATCGCCGCAGCTACGAAATCCGGGGGGAAGGATCGGGGGGGTGATCCGCGAGGCATCGGGCACCGCATCGGTGTCTTCGACCATGCCCGTGCCCGAGCCGCCACCGCCACCCGCGGCGAGGGGCGTGCCGGGCACGTAGCGCGGTCCCACCACGGTGGGCAGCACCAGCTCGTAGCGGCCACGGTCGGGCCGCAGCGGCTGCACCACGTGCATGCTCACCTCGATCGCCTCCCCGGGCGCCACGTTGGCCACGTGTTGGGTGAAGACGTTGGGGCGCTCCTGCTCGAGCAGACCGGCCGTGTGCCCCGTCTCCTTGGCCTCGTCGTAGATCTCCCGGGCTTGCTTGCGGCGGTGGATCTCCCCGCGGATGGTCCGCTCGCCCACGCGGATCCAGTAGTCGTCGACCGCTCCGTCGTGGGGGAGGGGAAAGGTGTAGACGACCTCGATCGTCTCCGACAGCGGGTTCTCGAACCGCTGCACCACCGTGGTCTCGGCCATGGTACCCACCACGATGGCGTCGAAGCTGGTGTGCCGCAGCGGCAGGCCCATGACCTTGCCGCTCGGAAGCGCGGTGAGCAGCCGCCCCCCGCCCGGATCGTTGGGATCGCTCACCTCCTGGGCCTTCGCGGGCCCCGTGTGGATCGAGCAGTGCTCGGTGGGGAGCGCGTCGCCGGAGTCCAGCTCGGTCGTGGGCTCGGCCGGCGGGTCCTCCTCTCGAGCGAGCTCGGGCTCGGCGAGCGCCTCGAGCTCGGGACCATCGTCCTCGGGAAGCTCGAGCTCGAGCGCAGGGGGAGCCAGGGGAGCGCACGCAACCGCGAGCACCCCGAAGACGAGCCCCATGACGGGCACGCGACGAAGTCTCATGAAACAATCCTCCGAGTTCGCGACACCCCGACATCTGGGTCGCCGAAAGGTTCCCGAAGGAGGTCGGGCCGGCGTCAGCGGCCCCACGCCCGCGCGCCGAGGGGCTCAGGCGTCGTCATCGGCGTGCTCTTGCATGCCCCGCTCGAGGGCATCGGCGTACGCCGCCATCGAGGGCCACCGGGCGGCGCCCACGAGCGCCAGGCCACGATGCACGATCTGATGCAGCCAGGCCGGTACGTCGGTGGTGCGGGGCCGCGGGCGGCGAAAGCCTCGCATGACGTTGTAGGCCAGCTCGGTCGCGGTCTGGCCAGGGAACGGGCGCTCGCCATAGAGCGCCTCGTAGAGGGTCACGCTGCACGCGAACTGGTCCGAGCGCGCCTCGGCCCGGCGCCCCGCGAGCTGCTCGGGTGCCATATAGGCGGGGGTGCCCACGAAGCGATGTCGCGACACCCCGCCGCGCTCCACCTCGACCGTGGGGGCCGCGGTCGCGTCGGCTCCGAAGGTCGAGCGCGCCAGGCCGAAGTCCATCACCCGCGCCCGTCCGTCGCGGCCGACCATGAGGTTGTCCGGCTTGAAGTCGCCGTGGATCATGCCCGCGGTGTGCACGGCGGCCAGCCCCCGCGCGGCGTCCCGGATGATCGGCACGATGTCTCGCCAGGGGCGCGGCTGCTTCATCCACGTGGCCAGGGTCTCGCCGTCCACCAGCTCCATGGCCAGGAACGGCCGATCGTCGAAGGTGCCCACGCCGAGCACGGCGACCACGTTGGGGTGGCTGAGGCGCGCGAGCGTGCCCGCCTCGTGACGCAGCCAGTCGTCCTCCCCCGTCTCGGGATCGGTGTGCCACCGGTGCAGGAGCTTGACCGCGACCTTCTGTCCCCGGTCGTCCGCCGCCTTGTAGACCACGCCCATGGCGCCTTGCCCCAGCGTCGCCTCCACGACGTAGGGTCCGAGGTTGTCGCCCGGCTCGGGGGTGGCAAGCACCGCCGCGCGAGGAGCAACGGCCGGATCGCCCGAAGCCGTCGTCTCCAACATGGAGGGCTCGTCGGGCGGCCGGGTGTGATCGTCGGGCAGCCGGGCTCCTGCCATCGGTTGAGGGGGCTCGCGCAAGGGCGCGTCAAGGAACGTCGTAGGGGAAACGGGCTTTGGGCGAAATCCCGACCTCCATGGGGGCCGGACGCATCGCTGCGCTCTCAAGTGTCCGGGGCGGCGCGGAATTTATCCATATGAAGGCCGGCCGCCCGGGCCAAACGGCGGAAATCGCGGCGCTCTCTCGAGGTCTGGAGGCGGGGCGAAGTCGGGCCCTCGAGTGTGCGCAGAACCCGCTTGGTCGATTGCCAGCCAATGGCTCGATCGTGGCACAGGAATCCCTTACACACCGCAGTTGGCAGAGGCGGCATCAGGTCCCGGCGCCGGAGGCTATCGTTGCGTGGTCATGCCAGCGCGGCTTCAGAGCTTCGACAAGATGTGGGACGCCTACCCCAACCCGGGCGAGTCGGCCGATGCCGCCAAGCACACCATAGGCGGGCAAGTCGATTCCGAGCGCATCGACAACACGTGCGTGATTCGGATCAGTCGGGCCTTCAACTACTCGGGCAACCCGATACCACGCAGCGCCACCGACGAGATCGCAACGCTGCGCGGAGCGGACGGCAAGAACTATGCATTTCGCGTGCGGGAGTTCACCCGCTACATGCGACGCAAGTATGGCGCCCCCGACTTCGAGCACGTCTACCCTCCGCCCGGGGGAGGCGAGGTGCCGCCGAGCTTCAAGGGCCGGCAGGGTCTGGTCATCTTCGAGGTCGATGGCTGGAACGATGCCACCGGCCACATCGACCTGTGGAACGGCACCCGCGCTCGGCACAACGCCTACTTCAATCGCGCCTCGAGGGTGATGCTGTGGGAGGTCCCCGACGCGCCGGCACGGGCGCTCGGTGGATCGGTGGGGGAGGGAGGGCGCAACGATCGCGACGACGTGGAGCTCGTCCAGCAGCTCTTGGCCGACAACGGCATCGATCCCGGGAGCATCGACGGGGTGTGCGGGCCCAAGACCATCGCGGCGCTTCGCAAGTTCCAGGCGCGCTTCCTCAGCCGTCCCGACGGTCGCGTCGACCCCGATGGCCGGACCTTCCGCGAGCTGCTGGGCCTGTGAGCCGCTGGGCGCGTGACCCGGCAGCAACGGCCCGGTCGACGCACACGCGCCTCACGAGGCCGCATCGCGCAGGTCGTCTTCGGACTCCCGCGCGCGCTCGCGGCCACGGCCGTCGAGCACGCTGACCAGCACGCCCGCCACCATCGAGGCGGCGAACGCAGGTGGTAGCTCGCTGAGCTTGGCGAACGCGTCGCCGACCTCGGGCAGGGCGGGCGCGGCGAACTTGAACAGTGGTACCGACACGAAGCCGGTGACCATGGCGGCCAGGGCCCCGCGCGCGGTCATCCTGGACCACCATAGCGACAGGATCATGGTCGGGCAGAACGTGGCGGCGATTCCCGACCAGCCGAAGATCACGAACCAGAACACGGTGCGCTTGGGGGTGGCGAACGCCACGCCCAGCGCGATGGCCAGGGCCAGGAACGCGAGCACGAAGGTGGCCAGCCGGCTGCGGCCCACCAGCGCGTCGTCGGGGGTGTGGGGGGCACGAACCTTCTGATACCAGTCGCGGACCACGGCGCTGCTGGCCACCACCAGCAGCGAGTCGACCGTGGACATGATGGCCGAGAGCACGATCGCGATGAACAGCCCCACGATCACGATCGGCATGACGTGCTCGACGAGGGCGGGGAGCACGGCCTCTCCTCCGTCGCCGAGCTGGGCCAGGTTGGCGGCTGCGCTCGGGCCGGAGCCCACCAGCAGATGGCGGCCCACCAGGCCGGTCAGCACGGCTCCGGTATCCGCCAGCAGGGTCCAGCACAGCGCCACGGCGGCGCCCCGCCGCAGCTCGGACTCGGAGCGCAGGGCGATGAAGCGCACGAAGATCTGGGGCGACCCCAAGAACCCCAGCCCGATGAGCAGCAGGGCGAGGGTGCCGAGGATCTCGGTGCCGTGACCGAACGAGAACTCCAGCAGCGAGGGATCCTGGGCCCGTAGTCCGTCGAGCACCGGGGCGAGCCCGCCGGCGTGCCACAGGGCCACCGCGGGGAGCAGGACCATGCCCGCCACCATCAGTGCGCCCTGGAAGACGTCGGACCACACGACGGCCACGAAGCCGCCGCTGACGATGTACGCCAGCACCACGGCAAAGCCCACCGCGATGCCGACGTAGTAGTTCCAGTCGAGGAAGCTCTCGAACGCCTTGCCCGTCGCGTCGATCTGCGCGCTGACGTAGATGGTGACGAACACCACCAGTGCTCCGGCCGACACCAGGCGCAGCACATGGCCTCGATCGCGGAAGCGAGACTCGAGGTAGTCGGGGATCGTCAGCGAGTCGTAGCGATCGGTGAGGCGCTTGAAGCGGCGGGCCATCAAGAGCCACGCTCCGCCCACGCCCACCACCTCGCCGAGCACCACCCACAGCGATTGCAGGCCCACGGTGGCTCCCATGCCGGTCAGGCCCAGCAGCAGCCAGGCCGACTCCCCGGTGGCGCGGGCCGAGAACGCCACGGCCCAAAAGCCCATGTCCTTGCCACCCGCGAAGTAGTCGCGCACGTCCTTCATGCGCCGCGAGGCGAGGACCCCGATGTAGAGGAGCACCGCGAGGTAGATCACGATCCCGATGAGCTTGATGGCGTTGTCGGACATGATCGATGGACCGCGAACTCGACCCTAACACGCCGACCGGTCGTCGGTGTACGCTGGCTGCGGCATGCAGAGCCACCTCGACACCCTCAAGCGCGTCCTCGACGGAAACTACGATGGTGCCACCGAGGCGGAGAAGGCCCAGGCCGTTCGCGAGCTCGTGCAGGTGTGCAGCGTGGCCGCCGGAGCGATGACCATCCAGCCGATTCCGCTGGTGGACACCGCTCTCATCGCGCCGATCCAGATCGGCATGGTGCAGGGGATCGGCAAGATCCACGGCTACAAGCTCGATCAGAAGTCGATCCTCGAGATCCTGAGCACCTTCGGGGCCAGCATCGTCGCGCAGAACCTCATCATGGCCGCCGCCAAGCTGATCCCGTTCTTCGGGTGGGTGGTGACGATCTCCATGGCCTACGCGCTCACCTGGGCGATCGGCGAGGTCAGCGACCACTACTTCCGCAACGGTCGCAACGTGGACGAGGCCGAGCTGCGGGCGATGTTCGAGCGGGTCTACAAGGCCAAGAAGGACGAGAAGTCCAAGGAGCACAAGCGCAACGACGGCCTCAAGGCCAAGCTCGAGCAGCTCAAGGAGGCACGCCGGGCCGGGCTGCTGACCGACGAGGAGTTCGAGGCCAAGAAGGCCGCGATCCTGGCCGACTTTTGAGATCTCACCCCGAGCCTTCGGGGCTGGGCTATCCTCGGCGTTGCCATGAGCCAGCGGGACAAGTCCCAGGATCGCCTGTTTTGCGAGATCGTTGCGCAGCTCATCATCGCCGACGCGGCCGTGACCGACGACGAGCGCGCCTTCCTCGATCGCCTGATGGAGCGCTTTGGCTTCGACGACGACGATCGCCGGGCCGTGTTCGGCGCCGTGGACATCGGCCAGCCCGTCGACGAGCGCCTCGAGCGTCTCGACCAGGAACACCGCGAGCAGCTGCTGGTCGAGCTCGAGGCCGCAGCCGCGGTGGACGGCGAGGTGGGGCGCGGCGAGGCGGAGATCATCGCCGAGGTCCGCGGCTTGCTGGGGTACTGAAGATGGCGGCCCGCGCGTCCGAACACGAGCGGACGTGGGCCAGCCCCGGTCGTGGCCCACGTCCGCTCGTCGTGGCTACGCTTCCCCGTCCCTCTCCGCGTGTCCGCCTTCGAATTGGGCGGCTTCGGTGCTGTGCTCGAGCGCCAGCGTCGAGCCCTGGCCACCCGTGATCACGCTCGAGATCGCATCGAAGTATCCCGTGCCGACCTCGCGCTGGTGCCTCGTGGCCGTGTAGCCCACGGCCTCCGCGGCGAATTCCGCCTGCTGCAGCCGCGAGTATGCGGTCATGCCCTCGACCCGGTAGTGGCGCGCCAGCTCGAACATCGAGTGGTTCAGCGCGTGGAATCCCGCCAGGGTCACGAACTGGAACTTGTAGCCCATGGCTCCGAGCTCGCGCTGGAACCTGGCGATCGTGGCGTCGTCGAGGTTCTTCTTCCAGTTGAAGCTCGGCGAGCAGTTGTAGGCCAGCAGCTTGTTGGGGAAGTCCTTGCGGATCGCCTCGGCGAAGATCTTGGCCTCGTGCAGGTCGGGGGTCGAGGTCTCGCACCACACCAGATCCGCATACGGGGCATAGGCGCGCCCGCGGGCGATGGCGTGCATCAAGCCTCCCTGGATGCGGTAGAAGCCCTCCGGCGTGCGCTCTCCCGTGATGAACGGCGCGTCGAGCTCGTCGAGGTTGGACGTCAGCAAGCGCGCGCTGTAGGCATCGGTGCGGGCGATCAGCACGGTGGGCACGCCCTCCACGTCGGACGCGAGGCGCGCGGCGATCAGCGAGCGAATGAACTGGCTCGCGGGGACCAGCACCTTGCCCCCGAGGTGCCCGCACTTCTTCTCCGACGAGAGCTGATCCTCGAAGTGTACGCCGGCCGCTCCCGCCGCGATCATCGCCTTCATCAGCTCGAAGGCGTTCAGCGGTCCGCCGAAGCCGGCCTCGGCGTCGGCCACGATCGGCGCCAGCCAGTGTCGCTTGGCTCCGCCCTCGCTGTGCTCGACCTGATCGGCGCGTCGCAGCGCGTTGTTGATGCGCTCGACCATCGTGGGGACGCTGTCGGCCGGATACAGGCTCTGGTCGGGATACATCTGCCCGGCTCCGTTGCCGTCGGCGGCCACCTGCCAGCCGCTGCAGTAGATCGCGGGCAGCCCGGCGCGGACCTGCTGGACGGCCTGATTGCCGGTGATGGCGCCCAGCGAGGCCACATAACCAGGTCCATGGTTGGGTCCCCTGTCGGCGTCGTTCATCATCCGCCACAGCCGCTCGGCGCCCAGCCGGGCCAGGGTGTGCTCGACGACGACCGAGCCCCTCAGTCGCTGGACGTCCTCGGCCGAATAGGGCCGGGTGATTCCCTTCCAGCGCGCGTCATTGAAGGTCAGGGCCGCGTTGGTCTCGCTCTCGTACTCACTCATGGTTCGTTGCTCCGGGGGCTCGGACGGTGGTGATCTGCTCGTAGGCAGCCAAGGTCAGGAAGTCTTCGAGCTCGTCGTCGGTGGAGAGCCGCTCGAACAGCTCGCGGGCGGGGCCGAAGCGGCCCGAGTCGAAGCGGTCGGCGCCCACCCGCTGGCGGATGGCGGCGAGCTCCTCGTCGATCACGGCGTGCAAGCGCTCGCGGGTGAGCACCCGGGCCACGCCGTGCTCGTCCGTGAGCGCGGCGCCGTGCGCCAGCCACTGCCACACCTGCGCGCGCGAGATCTCGGCGGTGGCCGCGTCTTCCATCAACGAGTAGAGCGGCACGCAGCCGTTGCCCGACAGCCAGGCCTCGAGGTACTGGATGCCGACCCGCACGTTCTGCCGCAGCCCTTCCTCGGTGCGCGTGCCCTCGGGCACGGCCACGAGCGCGGCCGCATCGGCGCGCACGTGGTCGCGGGGCACGTCGATCTGGTTGGGCCCCGGCAGGTGCGCGTCGAATGCTTCCCGCGCAATGCCGATGAGCCCTGGATGTGCGACCCAGGTGCCGTCGTGGCCGGCCTGCACCTCGCGCAGCTTGTCGGCCCGCACCTTCTCCATGGCGGCACGGTTGGCCTGCGGGTCGTCCTTGATGGGGATCTGGGCCGCCATGCCGCCCATTGCGTGGATCCGACGGCGGTGGCAGGTCTCGATGACCCGCGCGGTGTAGGCCCTCATGAACGGCTGGGTCATGCCGACCTGGGCGCGATCGGGCAGCACGAAGGCGGGGTGCGCCCGGAAGGTCTTGATGAACGAGAAGATGTAGTCCCAGCGCCCGCAGTTGAGCCCGGCCGAGTGCTCTCGCAGCTCGTAGAGGATCTCGTCCATCTCGAACGCGGCCGGCAGCGTCTCGATGAGCACCGTGGCGCGGATCGAGCCGCGCGGGATCCCCAGCCGGTCTTGCGCGCGTATGAACACGTCGTTCCACAGCCGGGCCTCGAGGTGGCTCTCGAGCTTGGGCAGGTAGAAGTACGGCCCGCTGCCCCGCGCGAGCAGCTCGGCCGCGTTGTGAAAGAAGTAGAGCCCGAAGTCGAGCAAGCACCCCGGGATCGGTCGCCCCTCGAACGTGACGTGGTGCTCGGGCAGGTGCAGCCCCCGGGGCCGGACCATGAGGGTGGCCAGCCGGCGCTCGGCTCCATCACCGTCGTCGAGCGCGTAGTGCTTGCCGGTGATCGGATCATCGAAGGTCAGCGCGCGCCGCACGGCGTGGTAGAGCGCGAGCTGACCGCCGATCTCGTTGGCCCAGGTGGGGGCGCACGAGTCCTCGCAGTCGGCCATGAACACGTTGGCCCCCGAGCGCAGCGCGTTGATGATCATCTTGGGGTCGACGGGACCGGTGATCTCCACCCGGCGGTCGAGCAGGTCGGCCGGGATCGGGGCGACCGTCCAGTCGCCCGCCCGGATGTCGGCCGTCTCGGCCAGGAAGTCCGGCCGCTGCCCCGCGTCGTAGCGCGCCCTCAGCTCTCGCCGACGCAGCAGCAGCGCGTCGATGCGCGGCGCATGCTCGGCCACGAGGGACGCCACGAATCGCAGCGCGTGCGGGGTGAGGATCGTTTCGTAGCCTTCGGTCGGTCCGAGGACCTCGAGGTCTTCCACCATCGATGTTCTTGCTCCCCGAGCAACCTGGCCTTGATTCCGGCCAAGTCCAATGCAAATATTTACTCGATCTCATGGACCGTCAAATGCGAAATGATTTCGTCTAGTTGATGCTTGACTAATCGATCCGAGTTGTATGTAAATCTGTAAATCAAGTAAACTCACACTGTCATGACACACGCACCCAAGCGCCTCGGTAGCCGAGTCCGAGCCCTGCGGCAGAAGGAGGGCCTGTCCCAGGTCGAGCTCGCGCGCCGGCTCGGGATCTCGGCGAGCTACCTGAACCTCATCGAGCACAACCAGCGCTCGCTGACCGCTCCGTTGCTGCTCAAGATCGCAGAGGAGCTCGGGGTCGACTTCCAGGACTTCAGCGACGGGCGCGACGACGATCTCGCGGTGGCCCTGGTCGAGGTGTTCTCCGATTCACTGTTCACCGAGCACGGGGTGGGTCCCTCCGAGCTCCATGATCTGGTGGGTGCATCGCCGGCGATCGCTCGCTCGATCGTGACCCTCTATCGCTCGTTTCGTACCGCACGCAGCTCGGCCGATAGTCTGGCCGGCCAGCTCTACGACTCGCAGCAGGTCCCGGTCGCGACGCGCTCGCAGCTCCCGTCCGAGGAGGTCAGCGACTACATCCAGCGGCGAGGGAATTACTTCCCCGAGCTCGAGGATGCCGCCGAGGCGCTGTGGCGCGACGCCCGGCTCGAGGCCGACGAGCTCTACCACGGCCTCGCACGCCACGTGGCCGACGACCTGGGGATGCGGCTCGAGGTCGTGCGGCTGGGAGGGCCCGGCGGAGCGCTGCGGTACTTCGAGCCGGAGCGCCGTCGCCTGCGGCTGTCGAGCATGCTCTCGCCGGCCAGCCGCGCGTTCCAGCTCGCGACGCAGATCGGCCTGTCCACGCTGGGCGAGGTGCTCGATCATCTGGCCGATGATCCCGAGCTCACCTCCGAGCCCTCTCGCCGCCTGTGCCGGGTGGTGCTGGCCAACTACTTCGCGGGCGCGGTGGTGATGCCCTACCAGCGCATGCTCGAGGCCGCCCGCAGCGAGCGCTACGATCTCGAGCTGCTCATGCACCACTTCGGGGCCAGCTTCGAGCAGGTCTGCCATCGCCTGACCTCGCTGCGCCGACCGGGGGCGGAGGGCATCCCGCTGCACATGATCCGGGTGGACATGGCGGGCAACATCTCCAAGCGCTTCACGGCGTCGGGCATTCGCTTCGCGCGGTTCTCCGGGGCGTGTCCGCGCTGGAACGTGTTCGGAGCGTTCCAGACGCCGGGCGTGATCCGGGTGCAGCTGTCGGTCATGCCCGATGGCGAGCCCTACTTCTGCGTGGCGCGGACGGTGCCCAAGAGCCGTGGCGGCTACCACGAGCCCACCACCATCCAGGCGGTGGCGATCGGCTGCCAGCTTCGGCACGCGCGCGAGCTGGTCTACTCCGAGGGCGTGGATCTCGAAGACCTCGATGGTGGCGTGCCGGTGGGCGTGACGTGCCGGCTGTGTCCGCGCCGCGACTGCGGTCAGCGGGCGTTCCCATCGATCCGCGATCCCCTGGTGATCGACGAGAACGTCCGCGGCCCGTCGTTCTACACCCCGCCGTCCGAGGTCGAGGATACGCCACGCCACGGACACTGAGCGCGACGCTCGATCCCTATTCGGGGATCGGATCCGCGGGGCCGTGGATGCGAGCGGACATGGCCACGTCCTCGAGGCCGGCCTCGTGAGCGAGGTCGAGCACGTCCACCATGGCGGCGTGGGAGACGGAGGACTCGGCCACGACGACCAGGCGCGGGGGCGGAATCTCGGCCGCCGCGGATTCGAACCGTCGACGCGCCTGGTCGCGGGTGAGGTCCCTTCCATCGATGGAGAGCCCGGTCGGCGTCACCGTGACGTGCAGCGACTTGGCCGCGGCCGGGCCGACGGACGGGCGCGCGAAGGGATCGGCGAGGGGAGCGGTCATGGGCACTGCGCTCGTGGGCGACGCGGCCGGTGGCGGCTGCTCGAGCGCGTCGAGCCGTCGCTCCATGGCATCGAGTCGCTGGAGCAAGGCCTGGACCTCGGACCGACCGACCTCGGGCTCGCCCCCGCAGCCGAACGGCCCGAGACCGCCCAAACCCAGGGCCAAACCCAGGGCCCAGCCCAGACCCGGACGGCAGGTGATGGTCGGCACGCCTCGCTGCATCGCTGGATCGTACCAAGAAGGAATCGGCGCGGTGGACGGGGAGTCTGGTGCGCTATGCTCGAACACCCGAGGTCGACCATGAAGACGATGGCTGGATGTGCCCTTGGCCTGTGCGTGGCCGTTGGATGCAGCGCGAGCGCGGAACTGGAACCGGCGCCCGCTTCGGTTCCCCTCGAGTCGGCCGCCTACGTGGCCGCCCCCATCTGCGGCCCGGCCAAGGTCAGTACGCTGCGGGAGCTCCTGCCCAACGTGGAGATCCTCGGTGCGCTCGAGATCGACGTGCAGCACCTCCAGCGCGGGGCGCTGTTTCCCGAGGTCGAGCGCACGCTTTTGGCGCAGAGCCCCGAGGTCCTCGATGCGATGAACGAGTGCGGCCTGCCCCTGGCCTCGGTCGAGGGCCTCGTGGCCGGCTTCAGCGATCACGACGACGTCATGATGGGGATTCGGGCCAAGGGCGTGGGCGAGGCCAAGACCCTCGACTGCCTGGCCAAGAAGATCGAGGGCGCGACCGGCAAGTCGCCGTGGAGCCGGGTGACCAAGGGCTGTGCCACGACGCTCGAGATGCCCGACGGTGATGGCAAGGGCTTCGTGGTGAGCCGCGACGTGGTGGTCTTTGCCAGCAAGTCGCTGCAGGGCGCGGTCGACCGTCGGATCCAGGGCAAGGACGAGTCGGCGCTCGCGGGGCGACTTGGCTGGGTCCGCGGCGAGGTCGACACCTCCAGCACGGCGTGGATGGCGGCCAACCTGCCCTCGGGCAGCAGCGCGGGGCTGGGGCCGGCGTTCTCGGGGCTGTCCCGCGTGGGGATGAGCGTCGACGCCACCCGCGGGCTGGGCCTGCGCATGGGCGCGGGCTTCGGCTCGGCGGCCGAGGCCAAGGCCGCCGCGGCCGAGCTCGAGGGGCAGCTTGGGCAGGTCAAGGCGATGCTCCCGATGCTCGGCTTGTCCTCGACCGTGGGCGACTCCATCGAGGTCGCGGCCAAGGGCAACGTGCTGAAGCTGGGCATGTTCCTCGCGCCGTCGGATCTCGAGGCCCTGCGGCAGATGGCTGGCGGTGGGAGCAGCACCGGCGGCTCGCCCCCGCCGCCTCCCTCGCGGCGCTTCGGGATGTGAGCCGACCAAGCGAGTGAGCCGCGTTTCCCCGGGGGAAAACGCGGCTCACGGGCAGGACGAGCGGGTGGGGCGGTGGGCGCCCGCCGGGACTCAGCCAGCCATCAGCGAGCGAAGCTGCTCGACGGCCGTGTCGCGCTCGGTGACCTTGGTGGCGTTGACCGCCTTGCGGATGACGGTGTCCCACTTCTCCTCGGGGACGTCTTCCTTCATGTTCTCGAGCAGCTCGAGGATCTCCTCGTCGTCGAGCGTGTTGTAGATGATGTGGCCGTCGTGGCGCAGGAGCGCGTTGAGATCCTTGATGTAGGCGCCGATCGTCTGGGCCGGGCGGCCAGCCTCGCGCCGCTCACCGAGCTTTTGGCGCTTTTGAACCCGCTTGAGCTCCCGCTCGATACGATCCATGTCTGTGCGTTTCATGGGGACCTCCTGGACTCTCTTCGAAGGGCGACGGGGCAACGGGGGAAGGCGTGCGCACCCTTTGGGGCCGCGTAGGTAGCACAACGGCAATGGGGAACGCACCCTTCGTTCGACGTTCCGCAGCCTCTCGGGCCGGCGGCCGACGGATCGGCGCCGCGGGCGAACCGGCCGCTGGGTCGCAGCGATGACTGCGTACGGGCATTTAGCACCAACCCGGCACGATGCCGATGGGCCGAGTCACGAAGGGTTCGTGTGGTGGCTCGCGGTGGGATCCCTCAGAGGACTGCTTGGGCTCGCGCCGCTCGCGCGAATCGGTGCCGCCAAGGCCGATGTCGACGCCGAGGCCGAGGCCGAGGATGAAGACGACGCCGAGGATCGAATGCGAGGATCGAATGATGGATCGGTCGCATTCGCTCTTGGCGAGCCGGTGCCGTCTGGAGGATCCTGACTGGGGCGCCGCCGACGTCGTTGGAGCCGCCCTTTCTTGACCTTTGGACCCCTAGCTTGAAGATGGGTGGATTGCGATGGACATGGAACGCGGTGCGGAGCCGATGGCGCTTCGCTTCATTGGACGTGGTTGGGTCGTCGTCGTGGCGCTCGCGACGATGGGATGCGTGACGGGACCTTCGGTGATGAGCTGTCCGCGAGGGCAGCAGTCGCACGACGGGCAGTGCGTGCCCACCCCGACGCTGGTGTTCGAGCGCTGCATGGAGTCGTTTCGCAAGACTCGGGTCGAGCGCGAGCAAGGCGTGGGTACGGCGGTCGCGGCCCAGGTGCAGGGGCAGGGCGGTACGTTCCAGCGTGAGCGCAGCCACAGCGAGCAGGCCGAGTACGACGGCCTGCCTCCCGAGCTGATGGGCGAGGCGATCGGCGAGTGTAGAAGGCAAGAAGAGCAGCAGCGCGGTCTCGAGCTCGAGCGCGCGTGGGCGGCCGCCGACGAGGCCAAGCAGGAGGTGAGGGCGGCGGAGCGGCGTCGCGACCAGGCCGAGGACGAGCTGCGGCGGGTCGCCGAGCGAGCCGAGCGCGACACGGACGCCAGCGAGCGGATCGCCGCCGACCTCGAGCAGACCAGGGAGGCGCTGGCGGCCGCCGAGGCGGCGCTCGAGGAGCAGCGCACGTTGCTGGTGGAGCAGCATCCGTGCACCGCTCGGGCCTGGGACCGGTGCGGCGAGCAGGCGCTCGAGGCCAAGCGCCAGGGCGAGTACGTGCGAGCCCACGCGCTCTACCGTGAGGCGTGCGAGGGCGGCAGCGCAGAGGCCTGCGGCAACTGGGGCGTGATGTTCGAGCACGGCCTGGGCGTGTTGGTCGATGCCGACGAGTCGCGACGCTTGTACGAGCGGGGCTGCGACGGCGGCAGCGTGCACGCGTGCGTGAACCTGGGCTTCTCGTACGAGCAAGGGCGGGGCGCGCCGCGAGACCTCGACCGGGCGGTGACGCTGCATCGCCGAGCCTGCGACGCGGGCGACTCGCGGGGCTGCGGTCGCCTGGGTCGGTTGGTCTCCAGCGGTGCGGTCGACGATGCCACCCTGCCGCCCGCGATCGAGCTGCTGGGTCGGGCCTGTGATGGCGACTATCCGCAGGCGTGCCTGTGGGCGGGCGAGCGGGAGCTCGAGGGTCGCGACGGCGATCGGCAGCCGGGGCGGGCGGCGCGACGCTTTCGCCGGGCGTGCGAGCACGACGTGCCCGAAGCCTGCGTGACGCTGGGTCGCATGTACGAGCTCGGCGATGGCCTGCCCACCAGCCACGCGGAGGCCATCGCGAACTATCAGCGCGCGTGCCAGGCCGACGAGCCACGAGGGTGCGCGGCGGTGGAGCGGATGTCGCGGGGGGGCGAGCGGGAGCGGAACGTCGAGCGGTCGGCCGTGGTGTCGGCGTACTGAGCGACCGAGGAGGGAGAGGAACGACGAAGGCCGTCGCGGGGGCGACGGCCTTCGTGCGTGGTGGGTGCAGCCGGGGTCGAGGCCGGGTCAGGGAATGTAGATGACCTCGGACTTCATCCCGCCGGGATACGCGTACGACGCGTGGCAGATGGGCTGCGGATCCACGGTGTTGTCGCAGTTCTCGCTGGGCTCGTTGCTCGAGTAGCCGATCTGCACGATGCCGAAGGGCGCACCGCTGTCGATCACGTGGGGACCCTCGGAGATCGGGAAGTTGGCCACCTCCCAGGTGTCGTTGACCGGCGAGTAGCCGTTGACGCTCATGTTGTCGAGGAAGACGGTGGGTCCGCCGATCTGCCGGATGACCTGGACGTAGTGGAAGTCGAAGCCGAGGCCGGTGGAGAACACGTAGCGGTTGAGGAACTGCTCGACGGGCACCATCTGGTACATCGCCGGGTCGCCGATCTCGGTCGACTCCGCGGGATTCTCCTGAAAGCGGCTGCCCTGCAGGTACTGCACGGGCATGAACGCGCCCGACGAGATGCCCTGGTCGTTGGTGCTGTCGAGGAAGAAGCTGCACCCGTTGGGCACGTCGACCTGGATCCACGAGCCACGCGCGGCGAAGGTGCAGGCCTCGCCGTCGAACTCGTTGGGCGCGGGGCAATTCTCGGCGGTGAGGATGTCGTCGGGGCAGCCCAGGTTGCCCTCGGCCGTGATCCGCGTGCCCTCGTTGGCCGAGTAGATCCGCCACCAGTGGCGCTCGGTGCCGCGGTCGGGCGAGTGCGCGGCCACGTAGCGGCTGCCCCAGTAGTCGAGCGGGATGAGCAGCTCCTGCAGCGGATCGCAGCGCCCCAGCGGGGGCTCGTCGAGCACGGGCACGCGGGAGCAGCGGCTGGCGCCAACCACCCAGATCGGGTGGTTGGACTCGATCACCGTGCCCGACACGTCGCGAAGATCGGGGTTCTCCTGGAAGTTGGCGGAGGCGGCGATCCGCACGGTGTCGAAGCGGTTCATGTTGAGCACGGGGCTCTCGTCGCCCGCGGCCACGAAGTCGATGTTGATCCCGGTGCCGGCCGTGTCGACCGGCGGCGTCCAGGTGACCTCGGTGAAGTCCTCGGTCGCAACGATCTCGAAGTAGCTGGGCTGGCCCTGGCCCTGCTGCTGCTCGGCGTGCGGGGAGAACGAGGGCACCACGTAGTGGCGCCCCAGCGTGGTCTCGGGCAGCAGCATCGACGAGTCGTTGCCGCGGCTGTTGGTGAGCGGCGAGTGCAGGTAGGCCACGACCGGCACGTCGCTCTCGACGCGATAGGTGCCGCCGGTGCGGAACATCGAGGAGGTGCCGAGCACGAAGTCGGCGGTGAGCTCGTAGAGCGTGTTCTCGCCCGGCTGCAGCACCCGTGGGTTGCCCACCGCCTCCTCCTTCCGCTTGCCCTCGGGCGTGCGGTAGAGCTGGACCGTGACCGGCAGGTCCTCGTTGGGGTTGGTCACGATGAGGCCGTCGGGGGAGTCCACGTTGAGGTGGAGCTGACGGTTGGCGATGAACGAGCAGCCCGCGGAGGAGGGCAGCTCGGCCTCCACCTCGCACAGGCCCACGCACTTGTCCTCGGCGCAGGTCTCGTCCTCTGTGCAGGGATCACAGGTCTCATTGGTGCTGCAGGGCTCCTGGATCCACTCGAGGCCCGTGGGGGCGCAGGTCTGGATGAACTGCTGCCCGTTGCACTGCTTCTCACCGGGCTCGCAGATGAACACGGGGCCGGTGTCGTCGACGGTGGCCGGTCCGCTGGTGACGGTGGGATCGGACTCCGACTCGGACTCGGTGGCCGTGCCCGGCGGGGGGTCGTTGGGGCAGCCCGTGAGCGCGAGGGCCCCAAGCGTGAGCGCCCCAAGCGTGAGCGCGAGATCCGGCAGCGGCAGCGGCAGCGGCAGCATCGCGCCGCGGCGAGGGGTGGTCGTCGATCCCTCCGCCTGGGCGGGGGCGCTAGGAGCCATCGTTCGAGTTGGCATAGACCTGGAAGTTCAAGTAGGAGTGAATGGCAACGGGGTCGACGGTGACCTCTTCGACGGCGAACACGATGGTGCTGCCCTCGAGGTCGAGCGAGTCGTAGTTGATGGTATTGCCCACGGCGGAGGCGAGGTCTCCGCGGAAGGTGTCGATGAGGTCCTGGTTCTCCTCGACGAGCTCCTGCTCCTCGAGCGCGGCCGCACCGCTGCCGACGCCGGCGATCAGAGTGGCCTGGCCCGGCGTGATGTCGATGCCGGTGCGGGTGTTGTTGATGGTCACGTCGAGCGGCATCGTGGCCTCGGCGTAGCCGCAGTAGCCCTCGGCGATGCGCCACACCCGAAACAGCGAGTCGAGCTGGGCGTTGCCCATGTCGTTGCCCTCGAGCTCGTGCAGCGTGACGCCGTAGATCCCGGTGGGGTCGGGGTCGCCGCTCTCGTCGTAGCGCCGGGCGATCTCACCCTCGTCGAACATCCGGTGGCTCATCGTCAGGAACAGCGAGGTGTCCATGCTGACGGCCATGGGCTGATCGACCGGCAGCGGGCCGCTGAGATCGAGGCCGGAGCCCCCGGGCAGGGGGAGGTTGGTCTGCATGCCCAGCACGAGCTTGTCGTCGTCGGGCTGCACGATGAGCTCGCGGGCCAGCAGGCGCACCTCGCCGTTGCCGATCGTCCACGAGCCGATCTCGAGCAGCGAGACCGGGCCGAAGTCCTCCTGGATCCGCTCGGTGAGCAGCACCTCGAGCGCGCCGGTGAGGGCGTCGTGCTCGCTGGAGTCGATGCCGTAGATCACGAGGTAGAGGTCTTGCACCTCGGCTCCGCCGTAGTCGGCGATGAGCGTGCTCACCCCCGCGGTCTCGTCGGCCTGCAGGCGCATGGGGATCGAGAGCTTGACCGTGCCCACGCCGCTCGAGATCGGCTCGTTGCCCGTGCTGAGATCGATGCCGAAGTCGATGCTGAAGAGGATGCAGCTGCGGCAGCCCGAGACCTCGCCGAACTCGATGATGGGATCGCCCTCGGGCTCGAAGTTGGCGGTGGCGAACCCGAGCTGGAGCGTGCCGGTGAACGGCACGTCTTGATCGGCCACCGCTCCGCCGAGCAGCCGTCGCACGCCCTCCTCGGTGAGCTGCAGCGCGACCGGGTAGGGGCCCTTCTCGGGCACGGGGGACAGGAGCGGCGTGACCTCGTTCTCGGCGGTCCGGTAGAACGCCTGACCCTGGGTCTCGCAGTCGAACGAGATGTCCTCTCCACGGCAGCCACCGCCACCGCCCGTACCATCACCAGAGCCGGAGCAGCCGATGGCGTAGAGTCCCAGCGCGGTGAGGAGTCGACGGAACCGACGGGATGGGGGACGGCGGTCTACCGAGGTCGTCGAATGCATGATCAAGTCCTGGGGGCAAGGACGCCGGGCAAGAGCGCCGACGAGGCACGGGGCCCGTTGCTCATTGTGTCCGGGGGCCGCTGCGGTGACAAGCCGTCGGGGGCACCGCCTTCACGCCCGGTCTTCGCGTCTGGGGCGGTCATCGGCCGACTTGGTGGGTGCGCTCGCGAATTGCGCTAGCGGGTCGCACCATGATCGTCGGATCATAGGGGACTCGTGCGGCGTGGGATCGCGGTCGAGGGTCGTTATGTGAGCTCGCGTGTCGAGTGCATCGCAGGGGGTTCGTCTCGGGCGCCATTTGCTGATACCTTGGCGCCGATGTCCTGGCGCCCGCGCGCTCTGTGCCCACGCTCCGTTCGGCTCCGCTCTTCCAACGAGGTGGTGGGCGAAATGGTGGGCACGATGGTGGGCACGATGGTGGGAACGGTTCGGTTGGCGCTGGGGGTGGTCGTCGGTTCGCTGCTCCTGGCCGGGTGCTTCGACTCCGACGAGAAGTACGTTCCCGCCGCGGGATCGTCGTCGACCACGGGTCCCATCACCACCACGGGCGTCGACAGCTCCACCACCTCGGCGGAGAGCAGCACCACCGAAGCGCCCGACAAGACCTGCCGGGACGCGATCGAGTGCGTGGTGGGCTGTGCCGGTGCGCTGCAGACCTCGATGCTGCCCGAGCCCGACTTCACCTGCTTCCTCGAGTGCGAGGAGGGGCTCAACACCGCCGAGGTGCTGCACCTGTTTCGGCTGACCGAGTGCGTCACCAACGAGTGCATCGCCGACGGCAACTGCGACTTCCTGGTGCCGACCGAGACCACGGGTGACGAGCCCGGGGGCAGCTCGAGCTCGGGCACCGACGGAACCCGGCCCCCCATCTGCCTCAACTGCGTGCTCGGAGGCTTGCTCGACGACAACCCCGGCGGCGAGTGTGGAGGCTTCGCCGCCGAGTGCATCTAGTTGGTCTGGAATTGGTCTGGAAGTCCCGTGGGCGCTACGCCGCCGGACACTCGATCTCGAACAGCGAGATGTGCTGCCCCAGCGTGGGCACGGCCGGGTGGACCACCGTGCACTCCCGCGTGGGGTGGGTGGCCGAGAGCGAGATGTCACCGGGGTCGGTGTCGGGAACGTTGAAGTACACCACGAACGGCAGCAGGGTGTTCTCGATGGTGGTCTGATTGAGGATCGGGGCCCCGGAGGCGTCGGGCGCGTAGTACGTGCCATCCTCGGGCGCCGGCATCATCTCGACCATGGGCGGGCCGTCGGACACCGCGGAGACGCTGGTGAGCCGGACGATGATGATCGCCTGGTTGAGATCGGGCGGAACGGGCATCTGCGGCTGCAAGAACATGATCTGCAGGTCCACGAACTCGCTGGGGATCTGCGAGAGCTGCACGCCCTCCTGGAGCGGGTCGGTGCCGACGTCGACGGGAATGATGGCGCCCCAGTAGTCGGCGCTGGGGGCCAGCACGAAGGTCTGCACGGAGTTGGGCGTGAGGGGGCCGAGGCTGAACAGGCCCTCGCCGTCGGACATCGTATTGATGCTGGCGTTGTCGTAGAGCGCGATCTCGGACCCGGGGATGGGCTGGGTGTTGACGAAGTCGATGACCTCGCCCTCCACCACGACCTCCTCGACCGGGGGATCGCCCGAGGAGGACGACGAGCTGCTGCTTCCCTCGGCCGAGCCCGAGCCCGCGCTGGTGGAGGTGCTGTCGGCAACCGCGGTGGTGCTCTCGCTCGCGCCGGTGTCCGAGCCGCTGCTGCTGTCTTCGCCGCTGCCGACGCCCGAGTCGTCGCCGCAGCCCACCGTGAGGGCCCCTAGGGCCATCACCATGGCCACGCGTTTGCCGATCCTTCTCACATTCATGCTCACATTCATGCTCATGCTCATGCCATGCCTCGCTAGGTCAGGGTCGATTAGGGATGCGAGCCGGGCGAGCCGGTCGCCAGGGGGCCAGTCTAGCAGGGCTCCGGGGGCCGGGGCCACGTTTGGGTGGCCCCGAGGTGGCGACCTGCGATACATCATGCCTCATGAAGCGCACCGTCGCTGCCCTCGCTGCTGGGCTGCTTCCCGGCCTCGTCGTGTCGTCGGTCGCCGACGCGCGGCAGCGAACGAGCGTGGTCGAGCCCTCGACCGCCGATGCCGACGTGCCCACGAGCGAGGGCGCGGCTTCGAGTGAGGGCGCATCGAGCGACGCGGCCGCGGAGCCGGCCCAGCCGGGCGCTCCCAAGCCGCCGGCTCCCAAGCCGCCCGCCCCGAAGCCGCCCGTTGATACCGAGGCCGATGCCTCGGGGTCCGCCGAGCTCGGCTCGGGCCGACGCTCGCTCAGGAAGAAGAAGGACGCCGAGGCGAAGGCCGAGGCCGAGCCCAACTACGAGGACGATCCGCGCGCCTACGAGAAGGCCAAGGCCAAGGAGCGCCCGTGGATCCGGCGCTGGGAGCCTGCGCGCAACCTGGCCGAGCTCGGCCTGTTCGGGGGGCTCCTGCGTCCGTCCGACGAGCACGACCTCT
This sequence comes from Paraliomyxa miuraensis, assembly GCF_026337845.1. Lineage (GTDB taxonomy): Bacteria > Myxococcota_A > Polyangia > Nannocystales > Nannocystaceae > Paraliomyxa > Paraliomyxa miuraensis. The sequence continues at coordinate 189,970 of NZ_JAOVZF010000149.1, forward strand.
ACGATCCGGTCACGCGGCCGCAGGATCCGCTGTGGAAGCTCGGCCCCGACGTGGGTGTTCGCGCCGCGTTCTTCCCGCTCAAGCCGCTGGGGGTCGAGGCCGAGTTCTCGGCCAATCCCACCCGCGTTCGCACCATCACCAACGACTTCGCGTTCGTCTATGGCTTTCGCGGCCACGTGATCGTGCAGGTGCCCGTGACTCGCATCGTGCCGTTCTTCCTGGGCGGCTACGGGCTGATGGGCGTGCGCAGCCACATCCTCATCCTGGGCAACGACATCGACCCCGCGTTCCACTACGGCGGCGGGGTGAAGTTCTTCATCAACAAGTGGCTGGTGGCTCGGCTCGAGGCGCGGCAGATCGTCAGCGCCACCGCGGCCCAGCAGGACAGCGGCACCTCGCACTTCCAGGCGCTCGCGGGCATCTCGGTCACGCTGGGTCGCAAGAGGCCGGTGCCGCCGCCCTACGTGGCGCCGGTCGACCCCGATCGCGACAAGGACGGGATCCTCAACGAGGCCGACCAGTGCCCCGACGAGCCCGGCGTGGAGCCCAGCGGCTGTCCCGACACCGACGGCGACGGCTTCATCGACAAGGAAGACGCCTGCATCGAGGTGCCCGGCGTGGAGCCCGACGGCTGCCCGCTCAAGGACTCGGACAACGACAAGATCTACGACCTCGAGGACGATTGCCCGTTCGAGAAGGAGACCTACAACGGCATCGACGACATCGACGGCTGCCCCGACGAGATTCCGCCGGAGCTGGTCACCTTCAAGGGCGAGCTGCCCGGCATCGAGTTCGACTTCGGCAAGGACACGATCCGGCCCGAGTCCAAGCCGGTGCTCGACGACGCGATCGCCAAGCTCAAGAAGTTCCCGGGCGTGCGCGTCACGATCGTCGGTCACACCGACAACGTGGGCACGCCGGAGTCCAACCTCGAGCTGTCCAAGCGCCGCGCCGAGTCGGTCAAGCGCTACCTGGTCGAGGGCGGCGTCGACGGCAGCCGCATCGAGACCGATGGCAAGGGCGACACCGAGCCGGTGGACACCAACGAGAACGAGGAAGGGCGCGCCAAGAACCGCCGCATCGTGTTCGACATCATCGCCAACGAGCCCACGGAGATGCGTCCGCTGTCCGGGGACAAGGGAGTCACCGATCCCGACGCGAAGGTGGTGGGCGGTGGGGCCGGGGGCGCCGAGCCCAAGGAGGGCGGGCAGTAGTCCCGCCCGGGCCGATACCCTCGAGAGGGAGCGCATCGGCCCATGCACGCGAGCATCGAGCTCCTGGGGCGGGTGCTGGCCTCGGCCTTCGTGGTCGGGGGAGCGCTCGCGTCGGCCGGGTGTCCCGATGACGACCCCCAGGTCACCAGCCAGGGCGACAGCGGCTCGACGGGCTCCACCGGCGGTCCCGCGATGACGCAGGGAACCAGCGCCAGCTCGTCGTCGGGCGACCCCGATGCGACCGCGAGCGAGACGGCGCCGCCGACCAGCGGAACCACCGAGGGCGAGACGACGAGCGGGACCGCCGACGGTGGCATGACCGAGGGCTCCTCGGAGGACACGAGCGGAGATACGGGTCCCGGCATCATGGACCAGGGCTACGGCGACTGCCTGAACGAAGCCCCGATGGACGTGTGCCTGATGGGGGAGGAGTGCATCAACGACGCCGGGATGCCGCCGGGCGTGGGCGTGTGCGCCTACCAGGGCTGTGCCGGGCCGGGCTCGTGCCCGCAGCCGCCGCCCGGCGGCACCGCGACGTCGACGTGCATGGACGTCACCGGCGACCTGGTGGACGAGTGCGTGCTGGCCTGTGGAGGGGGCGCGAGCTGCCCGACCGGCATGGTGTGCTTCTCCGAGTTCCTGTGCGTGTGGGGCGTGGGCATGGGCCCGGGGGACTTCACCTGTGCCGACGCCAACATCGGGGCGAGCACGGGCGCGGCGGTGGCCAGCGGAAGCACGGTGGGCATGGGCAACGACTTCCAGCCCGGCTGCGTGGGCCCCAACGGGCAGGACGTGGCGCTGGTGTGGACGGCGCTGGTGAGCGGGACCTACACCTTCGACACCGTGGGCTCGGACTACGACACGATCCTCTACGTGCGCAAGACGTGCAAGGGCGCCGAGCTGGCGTGCAACGACGACACCGTGATGCTGCAGTCGGAGGTCACGCTCGACATCATGGCGGGCCGCAGCGTGCTGGTGGTGATCGACGGGTATGGCAACTCGAGCGGCAACTACGTGCTCAACGTGAGCGCGAGCTAGTGTCCGCCGCTCACGCGCTCGGCGACGGGCCCCCGCCCTCGAGCCGTCGCTGGCCGTCGGGCTCCAGCCTCACCATCGCCCGCGTGTGCGGCGGTGCGATCCTGGCGGCTGCCAGCGTCGTGGTGATCTCGAGGTACAGCGCGTCGGTCATGACCTTGTCCTGGCCGGGCTCCACGGGGGTGACCACGCGCAGCCACACGCAGCCCTCGCGCAGCTCGGCGACCTCGAGCTCGCTCTCGTCGAGGATGGCGGGGTAGCGGGCGCGAATGGCCTGGAGGTGGGCCTGGAGGGCACCGAACACGCGGGGGAGCTCCTCCTCGAACGGCACTCCGAACTCGACCACCGCGTTGACGTAGCGCTGCGAGTGGCTGGCCACGCCGCGGATCTCTCCGTTGGGGATGCAGTGCAGCACGCCGAGCTCGTCCCGGATCTTGGTCACGCGTACGCCGATGTCCTCGACCTCGCCGAGGACCTCGCCGATCCGCACGCGATGTCCCACGAGGAACAAGCCCTCGAACAGGATGAAGAACCCGGACACCAGGTCGCTGACGATCGCCTGCGCGCCCAGGCCGACGGCGATGCCTAGCAGGCCGGCGGCCGCCAGGATCGGCGAGGCGTCGAGGCCCAGCTCGCCGAGCGCCATCGCGATGGCCACGATGTAGATCGCGTAGCGGATGAGACTGGTGGCGATGGGGGCGAGGGTCTGACGCTGCTGTCGCTCGGCCTCGCTGGCGTGCGGACTTGCGGCCAGCGACTCGCGCACGGCCGCCTCGCACAGCTCGATGACCACACGGGCGACGTAGAGGATCGCGATCACCCGAATGATGGCGGGGCCGAAATCGGAGAACGGGGTGTCCGGCGTGACCTGATCGATGACGATGGTCGCCGTGCCCACGTAGACGAAGTAGTCGAGCACGCGCTTGGTGACGTTGGCCAGCCGCTGCAGGCGGCCCAGGAACCGCAGCGGGGTGCGGTGGCCCTCGAGCACCTCCGACAGCTCGAACAGCACATCCACCACGAGGTGGGCGGCCTCGACGATGCTGCGGGAGAACGACACGCCGACCACCACGTAGGTCACCGCGGCCACGGGCTCGCGCACCACCGCGGAGTCGGTGACGAGCCGGAGGCACACGAGCAGGGCTCCCAGGGTCAGCGTCCAGCGCAGCGCGATCTGAACGCGCGCCAGCACCAGCTCGAGCTCGTCTTGCCGCCGGGCGAGACCGGGGATGGTGGCGAGGCTGCGGGCCGCGAGCGGAATGGCCCAGCGCAGCATCACGTGCAGCACGAACGCCCCGAAGATCACGCCGAGCAGCCGACCCAGCAGCCATGCGATCGCGGCGGGATCGCGCAGCAGCTCGTCCCGGACCCAGCGCAGCACCACCACCGACGTATCGACCTCGTACCAGCTCGCGAGCACCGCTCCGCCGAGCAGGCACAGGCCGACGAGCAAGGCCCCGACCACGAGCAACCTGGAGATCCGCGCGCCCCAGAGCTCGGGGACCCCCTCGCGCTCGTCGACTCGGCGCAGCAGCGGCACGAGCACGCGCGTGGTGAGGCGCGTGCCCGCGAGCGCGCCCAGGACCGTCAGCACCAGCAGCGCCCCGAGCGCGAGTACGTTGTGGATCAACAGATCGGCGGTGGACTCCATGGCACGCGTCCGTGGTGCGTCACCGCGCGAGCTCGACGTCGTCGAGCACGCCGAGCGCGTCGGGCACGAGCACGGCCACGGAGTAGTACACGCTCACGAGGTAGGAGGTGATCGCTCGTTCATCGATGCCCATGAAGCGTACGTTGAGGCTGGGCTCGACCTCGTCGGGGATGCCGGGCTGGTGCAGACCGATCACGCCCTGGTCGTGAAGGCCCGTGCGGAGCACGAGGATCGAGCTGGTGCCGGCGGGGTCGACCGGGATCTTGTCGCAGGGCAGCAGCGGAACCCCACGCCACGCCTGGACGGCCGTGCCGTCGAGATCCATGGTCTGCGGCATCACTCCGCGGTGGTTGCACTCGCGGCCGAACGCGGCGATTGCCCGTGGGTGGGCGAGCAGCGCCCTCGGCTTGCGACGACGGCACAGCAGCTCGTCGAGGTCGTCGGGCGTGGGCGGCCCGCGACGGGTGCTGATGCGCTGCTTGGGGTCGACGTTGGGCAGCAGCCCGAACTCGGGATCGTTGACGAGCGCGTGCTCCTGCCGCTCGCGCAGGGCTTGGATGGTCAGTCGGAGCTGCTCCTGCCGCTGGTCCATGGGGCCGTTGTAGAGGTCGGTCACCCGGGTGTGCATGCGCAGGATCGTCTGCGCCACGCTCAGCTCGTACTCGCGAGGGTGCAGCTCGTAGTCGACGAAGGTGCCGGGCAGCGAGGCCTCGCCGCGGTGCCCGGCCGACAGCTCGATCTCGGCCTGCCCGTGCTTGTCGCGGGGCTTTGCGGCCTGGGTGCGGACCTGCTCGAGGTGGGCTCGCAGTGACTCGGAGCCCTCGATCACCTCCTCGAGCACGCGCCGCTCGAGCGTGAGCACGGTGGCCACGGTGAGCGCAGTGGCGGTGAACGGCCAGCGCTCGGGTCCCTCGCGCAGCAGCTCGAACCCGAGGTGGTCGCCCTCGCCGAGCAGTCCCAGCGACGTGCGATCACCGTACTTCCCGACCCCGAGCTTCTCGAGCTTGCCGCGGGCGACGAGCACGATTGCGTCGTGGGGGGTGCCGGCCGCCACGACCACGTCGCCGGGCTGCACTCGTCGCTGCACGAAGCGATCGGCGATCGCCTCGAGCACCGCATCGTCGGAGAAGCCCCGGAGCATCGGTAGCTCGCCGAGCGTGCGGGGAACCGCCCGCACGCTCTCGCCCACGTGGGTGAAGCCCACCAGCCCGTCGCCGGCCGCGTGAACGAGCCGCCGGTTGACGCGGAACACCCCCGCCGAGACCGACTCCCATGGCAGCACGCGGAGCAGCCAGCGCGGGGTGATCCCCGTCATCTGGGGCCGCGACTTGGTCGTCGTGGCCAGCCTTCGCGCGGCCGCCGTGCTCAGGCTCGACGCCGGCCGTACGTCACCTGCACCGTTGCTCACCGTGATCGTCATGCGTCTTGGGTCTCGGGTTCGAGGGTTCGCGGGTTCGCGGGGATGCTCCGTCGGGGTCGTGCGCTAGCCCTGGCGTCCGATCTCCGCGTTCTCCAGCACGGCCAGCGCGTCGGGGACGAGCACGGCCACCGAGTAGTAGGTGCTCACGAGGTACGAGATGATCGCCTTCTCGTCGATGCCCATGAATCGGACCGAGAGCCCGGGCTGGTACTCGTCGGGGATGCCGGTCTGGTGCAGGCCGATCACGCCCTGCTTCTCGGCGCCGGTGCGCATCAGCAGGATCGAGCTGGTGTGCTGCTCGCTGACCGGGATCTTGCTGCACGGGAAGATCGGCACGCCGCGCCACGCGGGCACCTTGTGGCCGTTGACCTCGGTGCTGATGGGGTAGAGCCCGCGGCGGTTGCACTCCCGACCGAACGCCGCAATCGTGCGCGGATGGGCCAGGAAGAACCCCGGGTCCTTCCACACGAGCGAGAGCAGCTCGTCGAAGTCGTCGGGGGTGGGGGGGCCGCTGCGCGTGTGGATGCGCTGCTTGAGGTCGGCGTTGTGCAGCAGGCCGATCTCGCGGTTGTTGATCATCTCGTGCTCCTGCCGCTCCCGCAGGGCCTCGATCGTCAGCCGCAGCTGCTCCTCGGTCTGGTTCATCGGCTGGTTGTAGAGGTCGGCCACGCGCGAGTGGATCCGCAGCACGGTCTGCGCGACGCTCAGCTCGTACTCGCGCGGGGACAGCTCGTAGTCGACGAACGTGCCTGGCAGCGGCTGCTCGCCCTTGTGTCCCGCCGCGACCTCGATCGCGGCCTCGCCCGCGTTGTCCTGCGGCTTCTTGGTCCGCGCCTTGAACTCCTCGATGTGCTGCTGCAGGCCCTGCGCCTGGGCCATCACTTCCTCGAACACGCGCTGCTCGAGCGTGAGCACGGTGCACGGGGTGACGGCCTTGGCGGTGAACTCCCAGAAGTCCTGGGTCTCGAGGATCGCCTGGTAGCTGAAGTGATCGCCGTCGGCGAGCACGTCGAGCACGGTCAGGTCGCCGTACTTGCCGCGGCCCACCCGCTCGACCTTGCCGCGGGCGATGAGGCAGATCGAGTCGGCCGGGGTGCCGGCCTCCACGATCACGTCACCGGGCTTCAGATCGCGCTGCACGAAGCGGTTCGCCAGCGCGGACAGCACCTCCACGTCGTCGTAGCCGCGCAGCATCGGCAGCTCGCACAGCTCCTGCGGAATCACCTGCACCTTGGCGCCGACGTTGGTGAAGGTCACGCGACCGTCGCCCACCGCATAGGAGAGCCGCCGGTTGACGCGGTACACGCCGCCTGCTGCCTGCACCCACGGCAGCAGCTTGAGCAGCCACCGCGTGGTGATGCCCTGCATCTGCGGGGGAGACTTGGTGGTCGTGGCCAGGTTGCGCGCGGCGGCGGTCGCCAGGCTCATCTGCTGTTGTTGGGCGGCTTCGAGGGCATCGGTTGGATTGGTCATGATCGGGTCTTCCACGTTGCTCGTGGGCACGAGGGTCTACGGATCGTTGGTCGGGTCAGCGGAGGAGGGGCTCGGGGCCGCGGTGCGCCCAGAAGCGGACGGCCGAGGTGCCGAGTCCCAGGGGGCCGGCGAGCACGGGAGGCGGCGTGCGTTCGCGGCGCAGCGCGGCCTCGTCGTAGCGGCCGGTGAGGCGGTGCCAGTCGAGGATGCCGGACACCCAGTCCTGCAGGCCCTCGACGTATGCGGCGAGGTCCTCGCGGGCGTCGGCCTCGAGCTCGAACTCGTCTTGCAGCAGCGGGAGCTCGGTGGCGAGGACGTGCTCGAACTGCTGCAGTCTCGCGGTCATCAGATCGCGGACCGTCAGCACCGCAGCCGCGGAGTCGAGCTCGAGGAACTTGCGCACCACCAGCACGCAGTTGCACAGCTCACCCTCGAACTCGATCTCCTTTTGGTAGGAGAAGATGTCGTTGGTGAAGCATGCATAGTCGGCTGCGCTGTCCTCGAGCTCGCGCATCGAGCGGGTGCGGAACAGCGCGCGTGGAATCCGGCGGCCCTTGGTCACCCGGGCCAGGTTCATGGTGAGGTCCGAGCCGAACGTCTTGCGCCGCATCTCCACGTAGTCCATGGGATCGGGGATGCGGCGCTGGATGTGGCACAGCAGCTCCCATAGCCAGCTCTCGGTCATGTCCTCCACGCCCTTGCGGAACCATCGACGCGCGTCCGGGTCCATGGGGCTGGCGGTGCGGTGCCACAGCTCGGCCAGGCCGCGCTCGAGCGGGTTGAGCGGGGGCGGGGTGGCGCTGCAGTCGAGCGGCATGAAGGTCGACAGGCGGTCGTTTTGGTGCTTGGCGCCGGCCAGATCTCGGGCGTGCCCGAACACCACGGGGAAGTAGTCGTCGCCGTACGTGCCCCAGGTCAGCCATGCCGACGAGATGTCGAGCTCGGGGCCCGAGGCATCGGGGTGCAGCCGCGCCGCACACACGGCGAAGTCGAAGGCGGCGAGCTTCTCCTCGGTCCAGATCCCGGCGCGGGGCAGGCCCGGAAGCTCGTCGAGCATGCCCATCTCGCGGCCCCAGTCGATGCAGTGCTGGCGCGAGCGCTCGAGGTTGACGTTCACCCGCGCCGTGTAGGGCATGTAGAACTCGGGGAGCGTCACCGGCCCCACCGGCTCGTACGGAAGGCCCGAGTGGCTGGCCAGCCAGGTGCGGGTGCCGAGGCGACCCCCCACGCGGCGAGGCGTGGGCGCGAGGTGGGCGGCCGAGACTCCGAGTCCGCTGGGACCGCCGAGCACCCGGACGAGCGTGGCTGCATGCGAGTCTTCCGCCTCCGGTCCGCCGCCGTTCATGTAGCGGCTGGACCGCATGTGCCACTCGTGGCCCCCCGATTGCCAGTCTTGGAGGCCCTTGACGTACTTGGCCACGTCGAGCCGCGCGACGGGATCGAGCTGGTGCTCCTCGAACAGCAGCGGAAGCTCGGCGAGCGCGGTGTTCTCGAACTGCTGCAGCCTCGAGGTGAGCAGGTCGTTGGTGAGCTCGGCGGCGCGCTGGGTGTCGACCCCGAGGAAGCGCTCGAGCACGAGCACGCAGTTGGCGTTCTCACCCTCGTCCTGCACCTCGCGCTGGTACGAGAACAGGTCGTTGCGCAGGTGTACGGCGTCGGAGAACGTGTCCCGCAGCACGTGCAGGGGACGCGTGTGGGCCACCCGATCCGGGACCTCGGCCGCCACCGCGTGCTCGACGAGGTTGGCCGACCACGGTGCGCCGCCCACCTTGCGGCGCATGGCGACGTACTCGATCGGGTTGGCGATGCGGTCCTGGCGGATGTTGGCCAGCTCCCACAGCGATTCCTCGAGCAGGTTCTTGGTGCTCTCGATGAAGCGGGCTCGCCACGCGACCGACATCGTCGGCACGGTGCGCGCCCACAGATCGACCAGGCCCCGCTCGATGGGGTTGGTGGGCTCGGGCGACGGCTCCGTGGGGGCAGCCGGCTGCACGGGCATGAACGAGGGCAGCCGGTCGAGGTAGGCCTTGGCCCCGCGGTTGTCGCGGGTGCGCTTGTAGACCTCGAGGAAGTGGTCGTCGAAGAAGAACACCCACACGTACCAGTCGGTCACGAGGTCGAGCTCGGTGGCCGAGGCGTCGGGGTGGGTGTAGGCGCACAGCAGGGCGTAGTCGTGGGCGTCGAAGGTGCGCTCGTCCCAGATCGGTGTGCCGGTGGTGGGATCGGGCTCGCCCAAGATCCCCACCTGGTAGGCCCACGCCTTGGAGTGGGTGCGCGCGCCTTCCAGGTGAGGGTTCAGCCGCGCAGGGTACGGCATGTAGAACTCTGGAAGGACGAAGGGTTCCATGGGCGCTGGTCTGATCCTCGGGGCGGCCGGGTGGCCCGAAGGGGGCTGCCTGGTACCAGCGTGGGCCTCGGATCGACAGTCGGTAAGAAACCGATTGACATGGAACCACCGAGTCCTTCGATGACGGGATGCGCGTGTTCGCGCATCCCGAAGGTCATGCGACGACTCGTCTACTCGTCGAGGTTGGCCAGGACCATGAGTCGATACACCTCCACCGCCGAGGCCACATCGAGCTTGTGAAGGGCGCGGGAGCGCTGAGCCTGCACGGTGCTCTCCCGGGTGCCGAGCTCTGCGGCGATCTGCTTGTTGAGCAAGCCCTGAGCGACCAGGCGGCACACCTGCTGCTCGCGCGAGGAGAGCGTGTGCCAGCGAGCCCGTGCGAGCGCGACGGCTCGATGGTGGGATGCGAGCTTGGCATGCTCGTCGATCGCCCGCACGGCCGTCGCGACCACGTGGGCCGGCTCGCTCGGCCTGGGCAGGATGTCGACGGCGCCCTGCCTGACGGTGGCGACGGCATCGAGCACGTTGGCATCGTCGGTCATGAAGATGATCGGGAGCACGATCTCGCGCTCGAGCAGTGCTTGCTGAAGCTGGCGACGATGGGCCCACGAGAGCTCCACGTCGAGCACCACGCAGCCGTGGACTTCGGGTGAGAGCGCAGGCAGCAACGCCTGCGGAGAGTCGTAGAGGTGCACCGACAGCCCGGCTCTTCGCAGCAGCTGCGCGGTCGTGCTGGGACCCATGGGGTCCGCCACGAGGAACACGCAGGGCTGGGTGTCGTCACCAGAGTGCTTGGAGGTGTTCGCATGCATGCCGCGAAGCTGGCTCGTGGCCATGGGCGGTGAACAGAACGGCGTATGCGTTCGCAGCGGGCGAATTCGAGCTGGCTCATCGAGTCATGATCCGTTGCCGTACTCTTGCGAGACCGATCGGGATCACCTGGCGCTCGCGGGCGAGGTCGATGAGGAAACGCTCGTCGATGGCAGGGCGGGGGCGGGCGTGTAGCATGCGGCGGGATGACCCGCACACCACCGCACCTCGGGGCGCTTGGGGCCGCGCTCGTCTCGCTGCGGGCGGGTCGTCGGGCCACGGCGGCACGGCAGGTCGCCGAGGTGCTCGCTGTTCCGGGAATCGACGATGCAGCCCTGGTGGTGGCCGCGTCGTGCCGCTTCGTCGCGCGCGACTACGGTGGCGCGCTCGAGGTGCTCGACCGGGTGATCGCACGCGGCGGCGTGGGGCTGCGACGTGCGGTGATGGATCGAGCACGCTTCGCAGGCGTGCTGGGATGGGACCAGGAGGTGCGTGCGACGCTCGAGGCGGCCATGGCCATCGAGCCATACGAGCCGCGCTGGTACGCCCTGGCGACGCGCACGTTCGTGCGCGGGGGAGCCACGGAACACGCGCTGCGCGTCGCTCGGGAGGCGCTCCGGCTCGAGCCGGGCTCGGCTCGCATGGGCATCGAGGTGGCGAGGCTGCACGCCGAGCTCGGGCACGAGGCCGAGGCGATCTCGACCCTCGAGGCCACCCGCGCCCACGTGCCCGCGGGTTCGCAGACGCACCACCTGGGCATGGCGTACGTGCTGCGCGAGGCCGGGGCGTTCACCCAGGCCCGTGCGGAGCTCGAGGCGGCGTGGCGGCTCGAGCCCACGCGCGCGCGGACCCTGATCGACCTGGCCGAGCAGGCCCTGTGGAGTGGCGACACCGCCACGGCGCTGCGCTGGGCGAGCGCGGCCGGGGCCATCGATGCCGCGGCCGCAGGGGTGGCGCGCGTGTGTGGCACGGTGGCGATGCTCGAGGGCGATGCCGTGCGCGCGGTGCCCTGCTTCGATCGCGCGATCGAGCTCGACCCCGACGACGGCGTGGCGCTCTACTGGCGGGCCGAGGCGGCCTACCGCATGCAGCAGTACGAGCTCGCCCACGCCCTGCTCACGCGTACCACCATGCGCGTCGAGGGCTACATGTTCGTCGCCTGGGTGCTGCGCTTGCTGGTGGTGCTGCACGAACGAGCCCCGCAGGTCCTGCAGCCGCAGCGGTTCGAAGAGGTCCGCGAAGCCGTGGAGGAGATCGTGCCCGAGGCGCGCGCGGCATTCGAGCAGCCGAGCGAGGCACGGCTCGTGCGGTGCCTCGAGCTCGCGCTCGAGCGCATGCGGGGCAATCGAGCCCCCACGGCCACGTTCGTGGACGAGCGCGGCACGCTGCGACGGGTGCGGGCCCGCACCGGGGTGCGGCACGCGGCCCGGCACGCGCTCCAGCTCATCCGCGTGCTGCCCCCGGCCGACACCCTCGCTGCGCTCGACGAGGTGGTGCGGCGGCACCCCGACGCGCCGCTGCCGATCTGCCATCGCGGGGAGCTGCGCTCGTGGCTCGGCGATCTCGCGGGGGCGCGTGCGGATCTCGAGGCCGCGATCCGTCTCGATCGCTTCACGCGCTGGGCGTACATCGGGCTCTCGGGCCTCGATCTGCTCGAGGGCGACCCGGAGCGGGCGCTTCGCACGTCGGCCCACGGGGTGCGCACGATGGGCCACACCGAGGGGCCGGCGGTCCACGTGCACCGCGGCGAGGCGCTGCGGCGACTGGGGCGTCACGACGAGGCGCGCGTCGACCTCGAGCGAGCCATCGAGCTCGGGCCCACGCGGATCTCGGCCTGGGTCGATCTCGCGTTGGTCCACGCGGCCACGGGACGCCGCGAGGCGTTCGACGAGGCGTGGCGCCACCTCGAGGTCGCCGCGCCGGGGCTGCTGTCGGACGCGAGCCGCGAGCTCGAGGTGGTGCTGTGGGGCGACCCGGGCGAGGTGCCGTCGCTCGACGAGCGTCAGCGCGTGCTCGAGCACGCGCTGGCGATGATGCGAGGCAACCGCTCGACGAGCTGCGCCACCTACTTCACGCGGGAGGGCCGGCTGCGCCACGTGCAGCCGTTCGCCGCCGGTGCCAAGCGCCCGCACGACGACGACGAGCGCACGCTCGCGATGGCCGAGGCGCTGATGGGCCGTGGGGCTCGATGACCACGCGAGCGCGGCAGTGGTGCCGCACGCTCGCCCCCTGCTCCGGCCCCCGCTCCGGCCAAGGCCTGGTAGTCTGACCCCACGATGTCGACCGACGCCGGTGGCCTCGAAGAAACGCTGGCCGCGGACGACACGATGGACCGCTCGATGCCGAGCGGGAGCGAAGCGAGGGTCGAGCGGGGCACGGCCATCGGCCGCTACGTGGTGCTGTCGCGGCTGGGAGCCGGTGCGATGGGGGTGGTCCATGCCGCCTACGATCCCGAGCTCGACCGCAAGGTCGCCCTCAAGCTGCTGCGCTCGGGCGGAGGCACGTCCACGCTCGCCAGCGACGGTCGTGCGCGGCTGCTCCGCGAGGCCCAGGCGCTCGCCAAGCTCTCCCACCCCAACGTGGTCGCCGTCCACGATGTGGGGACCGAGGGCGATCGGGTGTGGATCGCGATGGAGTTCGTGGAGGGCCGAACCCTGGGGGCGTGGATGCACGAGGTGCCGCGCCGCTGGCAGGAGGTCGTGGCGGTGGTGGGCCACGCGGGTCGAGGTCTGGCCGCCGCGCATGCGGCGGGGCTGCTGCACCGCGACTTCAAGCCCGACAACGTGATGATCGATGCCGATGGTCGGGCGCGGGTCATGGACTTCGGGCTCGCGCGAGCGGGGGCCGAGCGCGGGCCGACCGAGCCCGAGCCGATGGCTCTGGTCGAGCGCGTGCCGTCGGAGCCGAAGGCGCTCTCGGTGCAGATGACCCGGACGGGCGCCATGATGGGCACGCCGGCCTACATGGCGCCCGAGCAGATGCAAGGGCGGTCCGATGCGCGCAGCGACCAGTTCTCGCTGTGCGTGACGCTGTGGGAGGCTCTTTACGGAGAGCGGCCGTTCGCGGGCGACACGGTGGCCGAGCTGGTCGGCGCGGTGATGCGGGGGGAGCTGCGGGCCCCTCCCGGGGGGCGGCGCGTGCCCGCCTGGCTGCGTCGCGTGTGTGCGCGGGGCCTGGCCACCGATCCCGAGGCGCGCTTCGACAGCATCGAGGCGCTGCTCGGCGCGCTCGAGCACGGCCGCGTTCGCAGTCGACGCGTGTGGGGGCTCGCGGGGCTCGGCGTGCTCGTGGGGCTCGGCGTCGGGGTGGAGGGCATGCGGCGCCACGATCGGGCCCGGACGATCGCCGACTGCGAGGCGGAGGGCGGTCGCATCGAGGAGGACTGGAACGATGCCACGCGGGAGCGAGTCCGCCAGGGCCTGCTCGCCACCGGATCGAGCCAGGCCGAGACCACGGCAGACAAGCTGATGCCGTGGCTGGATGCGTCGGCCACCGCGCTGCGGGAGCACGGGACCGAGGCGTGCACGCGAGCGCGGGTGCACGACCTCTGGGATCTGGAGACCTACGAGCGCGCGCAGTGGTGCCTCGAGGAGCATCGCCTCGAGCTGGTTGCACTGATCGCGCAGCTGATCCAGGCCGATGCCCACCGGCTGTACACGGCCGTGCCCGCCGCAGCGGGCCTGGATCCGAGCTCACCGTGCCTGGACCGGGCCGTGCTCGACCAGCGCCCGTCGCCGCCGCACGCGGGCGATCGTCCGGAGCTCTTCGAGCTGCTGTTCGCGCTGGCGGAGGCCAATGCCATGGGTGACGCCGGCAAGCACGCCGACGGGCTCGAGCGGTTGAAGGCCGTGCGGGCGCGGATCGAACGGCTCGCCTGGCCACCGCTGCTGGCTCGGCTGAACCAGATCGAGGGGTGGCTGCTGGGCCAGACCGGCGAGTTCGAACGAGCAGAGCGTGCGCACACCGAGTCCTACGTGCTCGCGTCCAGGTCGGGGGCGTGGGACATGGCCGCCGCGGCTGCGGTGTCGCAGATCCAACTGGTGGGCTACGAGCGAGCGCGCTACGACGAGGGCCGCCTGTGGGCGCGGCTGGCCGAGGTCGCGACGTCACTGGCCGGAGATCCCTTGCGGCTGCGCGAGGCCCACCGGAACACCAGCCAGGCCTCGATCGCATTTGCGACGGGTGCATTCGACGAGGCGCGGGCGCTCATCGAGGCGGCGCTCGAGATCCAGCGGGCCGAGCTGGGCGAAGAGCACCCCAAGACCGCCGCCACGCTCGCGAACCTGGCCCTCATCGATCGGCGGCAGGGTCGTAGCGCCGATGCCGTGGCCAACATCGAGCGAGCGATCGCCGTGCAGGAGAAGCTGCTGGGTCCGATGCACCCCGATGTGGCGAGCAACCTGAACAACCTGGGGCTGCTCCTACACGCCCAGGGGCGCAACGCCGAGGCACGGTCACACGAGGAGCGCGCGCTGGCGATTCGCGAGCAGCTGCTCGAGCCCGATCATCCCAGCATCGCCGAGAGCCTGGACTCGCTCGGCAGCCTGATGCTGCAAACGAACGATCTCGAGCGCGCCCGCAGCTACTTCGAACGAGCGCTGGCGATCCGCGAGCGACGACTGGGCAGCGATCATCCGTCGTCCCTGGGTAGCCTCAACAACCTGGCCAACGTCTACAATCGGCTCGGGCAGCACGACCAAGCGCTGGCGCGGTATGAGCGTGCGGCGGCCATCGCCGAGCGGGCCGAGCACCTCGACGGGCCGCTGCTGGCCACGATCATGCAGAACGTCGGCAACGCCCGCTGGTTCCTCGGCGACTACGAGCGCAGCGTGGTGAGCTACCAGCGAGCGGTCGCGTTGCTCGAGGGCTCGCTGGGCGCGAGCGATCCGGAGGTGGCCAAGGCCTGGTTCCTCCTGGGCTGGACCTACGCCGAGCTCGGTCGGACCGACGAGGCGATCGCGGCCTACGAGCGGGCGGTGGCGATCTACGACGGCGCCGGCGGCAAGCCCATCGAGAGCCTCGAGGGCCCCAAGGTTCGGTTCTGGCTCGCCGCGCTGATGGTCGACGCGGGCCGTGATCGGGGCTCCGCGGTGGCGCTGGCTCGACGATCCCGCGAGGAGCTCGCAGCGCGCATGCTGCAAGGAGACGCGGCGCTGCGGGAGGAGATCGACCGGTGGCTGGCCGAGCATGCGGCGGGAGAGTGAGTCAGGGCATCGCCACGTCGACGCCCACGTCTCGGGTCTCTAGCCCTCGGGCTCGGTGCCGACGGTGACGGTGCCGCCGTCGGCGATCCAGCGGAAGTTGTCGATGAGGGCGGTGCTGTCCCACGCCTGATCGCCGGTGTCCCAGATCGCGAAGCGGATGGTCACGAGGTCACCGCCGTTGACGGGGGCGGTGGTGGCGAGCCAGCTGGTGGCGCCGGCGTCGTTCCAGGTGTCGAAGCCAGTGCCGGCCAGCTCGTTGGTGCCCAGCGGGCAGCCCGAGCAGACGTCGAAGAACGCGATGTTGACGCTGACCGGGTTGCCCATGGCGTCGAACGAGACGTTGCCGTTGATCGAGCCCGGCGGGGGCGGGGAGGCCAGCGCGATGAACTGGTCGTTGAACGAGGTGCACACCCACTCGGGGTACTCGAACGAGTAGAAGTCGAAGCTGAACGCGTAGCCGGTCGCGTTGGTGGGCGCGCGCAGGGTGACCTCGAGCGCGATGTCGTCGTAGATCGTGAGCGAGCCCGGGCACGCCGGGACGTCCTGCGGGAACCCGGCCGGCGCCGTGCTCAGACCCGAGGTGTAGCAGGTGAGGCTGTTGCAGGCGTTGGGCTGGCCGGGGATCCGCGCGTGGCCCGAGGACAGCACCAGCAGGCTGCTGCCCTCGAGCGGCGACACGTTGGGGCCGAAGTTGGTCATGATGCCGTTTTGGAGCGGCGCGTTGAGGGCGGCGCCATTGGAGCGCACGAACTCGGCGTCGACGATGCCCCAGTCGGTCG
Source organism: Paraliomyxa miuraensis (assembly GCF_026337845.1). GTDB lineage: Bacteria > Myxococcota_A > Polyangia > Nannocystales > Nannocystaceae > Paraliomyxa > Paraliomyxa miuraensis. The sequence goes on from NZ_JAOVZF010000149.1 coordinate 205,903, forward strand.
CGCCCGCCGAGATCTTGCACAGGCCGATGGCCGCGGCCGCGTCGTAGGGATCGTTGGCGGTCAGCGACAGGCCCGCGTCGCACGGCGGATCGACGTTGTCGACGAGCCCGTCGCAGTCCTCGTCGGCCGGATCGGGCACCACGCCCATCATGTCGGGCTCGGTGATCTGCACCTCGATGGCACCCGGGTTGACGTTGGCATCGCAGTCGTTGCAATCGCCCTGGTTGACGGAGTAGCCGTCGCCGTCCTCGTCGGCGTTGGGATCGGTCTGGCAGCTGTTCTCGGGCATGCCGACGTCGCCGCCCATCGGCACGTCGAACTTGATCCCGTCGCCACCCTCGTCGGTCGAGTCGGCGCCCGAGGTGGTCCCGTTGCTCGTCGCCACCGAGGTGGCTTGCTCGCCGGTGCCCGCGTCGTCGCCGGTCGAGCCCTCGGCGGTGGGCAGGGGCAGCGTGTCGATGCCGCCCGGGCCTCCGGAGGAGCCCTCGTTGGCCGGCTCGCCGCACGCCGCGAGCGCGAGCATCGTGATCCCCAGCCACGCCCCCGCAAGAGAGCGATTCCCCGATGTCACCGTATGTCGAGCCAGCATGGGTACCCTCTCGTTTTCGCACACGGCCCTGGGGTACGTCCATCGCGCGCGAACGTCGTCCGCCTTTTTGGGGTGTGGGTGCCTGTCGGCGCGTGTGTCTCCTTCGTCGCGCGCGCGTCACGATGGATTTCGTCATCGAGCGCCGATCGATGGTGACGAGGTCGACACTCGTGGGTCTCGGGAACCTCGGAGCCGCTTCCTTTCGGAGCCTCAGGATCCCAATCCGTTGACCTACAGGAATCACCTCATGCGACATGCCTCGTTGATCACCACCGCCGCGGCAGCCATGGCCGCCCTTGCGATCTCTGCGACTCCCCGTGATGCCCGGGCCTGCGGCGGCACGTTCTGCGACAGCGGTCCGACGTCCATGCCCGTCGACCAGACCGGCGAGAACATCGTGTTCGTGATGGGTGAGGCCTTCACCGAGGCCCACATCCAGATCCAGTACGACCCCGAGACCGAGGCGGAGAAGTTCGCCTGGGTGATCCCGCTGATGGAGATCCCCGAGTTCTCGGTGGGCTCGCAGCCGCTGTTCGATGCCGTGCTGGCGAGCACGGTGCCGAGCTACGGGTTCACCAGCACGTTCACCGGCGAGGGTTGCGGAGGCGACGACGGGAGCGGCGACGGCGGTTTCGGCGACACGACCGGAGGGGGCGGCGGGGACAGCTCCAGTGGGGGTCCTTCGGGCCCCGAGATCGTGCTGCAGGAGGTGGTGGGCGCGTTCGAGATCACCGTGCTGTCTGGGGGCACCGCGGAGGAGCTGGTGATGTGGCTCGACGACAACGGCTACCAGCAGGATCCCGCCGCGCTGCCGATCTTCGACGAGTACCTCGCCGAGGGCTACCTGTTCGCGGCGTTCAAGCTGGTCAACGACTCCGAGGTCTCCGACATCCACCCGGTGGTGCTGCGCTTTCCCGTCGAGGAGGCCTGCATCCCGCTGCGGCTGACCCGGATCGCGGCGGTCGAGGACATGGAGGTGCGCACGTTCTTCCTCGCCGACGCCCGCGTGGTGCCCCGCAACTATCGCCACGTGCTCGTCAATCCCCTGCGGCTCGACTGGCCCTCGTTCGCGAGCAACTACAAGGAGGTCATCACGCTCGCGGTGGATGCCCAGCAGGCCAACGGCCACGCGTTCGTGACCGAGTATGCGGGTCCGAGCGACGTGGCTCCCCGCGGCGGGATCTGGAGCCCGCAGTGGGCCAGCAACCCGTTCCAGTTCGCCACCCCGCTCGAGGCCATCGATCGCCTGAAGATCCAGGGGTTGCTCGACTGCTACCTGGACTTCGACTTCGTGTGCGAGTACCGGCACCCGCTGCTGCGCAACCTGATGCTCGAGTACCTCCCGGTGCCGATGGGGGTGAACGAGGCCGAGTTCTACGAGTGCCCCTCGTGCTTCGAGATGCAGATCGACCAGGCCGCCTGGGACGGCCCGACGTTCGCCGGCCTGCTCGAGGAGCGCATCATCGCACCGGGCCAGCACGCGGTGAACGTGCTCGATGCGTACCCCACGCTCACTCGCATGTACACCACGATCTCGCCGGGCGAGATGACCGACGATCCGTTCTTCCACCAAAACTCCGACCTGCCCGACGTGGACCTGACCAACGAGATGGCCTCGCGTCGATTCGGCTGCGGACCCCACGAGGTCTGGGTGCTCCCCGACGGCCGTGAGGTGTTCGTGCCCTACGGGGACTGGCCCAGCTTCGACGACGAGATGCCCTGGGAGGAGGAGGTGCAGGAGATCGCGATGGCCGGAGGTCCGGTCTCACTGGTCACGCAGACGCCGGTGATCGAGCAGGAGCTCTACGAGCACAACTGCAGCTGGAACTACCCGTCGGCCGAGGCCTGCGGCAACGTGGGCGACACCGAGGGCAGCGGGAGCGGCACCGGAAGCGGCACCGGCAGCGGTGGGGAGACCGACGGGGCTCCGGGCCAGACCGGCGATCTCGACGACGGCTGCGGCTGTCGGGCGCGTGGGACCGGCGGAGGCGGTGCGCTGTGGCTCGGTCTGGGCCTGCTGGGCCTTGGGCTGGGTTCGCGACGCCGACGTCGCTAGCCCGCGTTCGTCGGCGTGCGCGGCGTGGACCGGAAGGGGTGGACGAGGTTGGGCAGGATCCGCTGCGGATCCGGGAACGCCCCGGGGTCGTCCACCCCGACCGCGTCCGGCCTGCGCCCGGGCGCCCAGGTGAAGGTGCCGAAGACTCGATCCCACAGCGTGAGGACCGTGGAGTAGTTGCCGGCGCCGTCCCGGCGGGCGCCGTGATGCAGCCGGTGGTGCTCGGGGCCCATCAGCAGGTGGCCCAGCCAGCCCAGCCGGAGGTCGGCGTTGGCGTGGGACACGAAGTTCTGCAGCACCCGCGCCACGGTGGCGATGAAGATGGCTTCGGCCGAGAACCCGAGCACCACCAGGGGGAGCAGCGCGGCGAGGTTGTTGAAGGTGACGTCGAGGAAGTGCCCAGTGGTGGTGTTCAGCGCGTTGACCTTGGTGGGCACGTGGTGAACGCCGTGCTCCTTCCACCAAAAGCCGCCGCGGTGCACCCGGCGATGGAAGGCGTAGGTGAAGAGCTCGGAGACCACCACCGCGAGGGGAGCGCCCAGCCACAGCGGCAGGCCGTTGCTCGACGTGGCGAGCCACAGCGCGACCGTGGCCACCAGCAGCTGGGCCAGACCACCAAAGGCCAGGCCAATGACGAAGTAGCCGCCGTCGCGTACCACCTCGCGGCGCGTGGGCTGCCAGCGCGGCTCATAGGGGATGAGGCACTCGAGCAGTACCGTCGCGCCGATCACTCCGCCGAAGACCAGCGGGAGCAGATCCGGCAGCGGCAGCCGGGCGGCGATGGCGTGGGCGCACGAGCCGGCCACGAGCAGCACCAGCGCGGGGTAGGCCCCGTAGCGGAGCCCGATGGCGAGGGGACGACGAGGATCGAGCATCGGCTGTGGTCAGCCTAGGCGCCACGCCGGGGCGCACCAGGGTCCTTTGCCGCCATCGAGGGCACCGAAGCCGCCACCGTCGCGGGATCGCGTCCATGGCGCGGCATCGGCGGCCCATACTGCCACGGGATGCACGACGATCGGGTCCTCGCCTCGCTGGTCGCACCGCTGGTCGCGGCCGGATCGGCCCTGGGCATGGATGCGGACGAGCTGCTGGCGATCGCCGGGATCTCGGCGCAGCAGCTTGGGGATCCCGATGCGCTCGTGAGCTACGAGGCGCCCCTGCACCTGTGGGAAGCGCTCGTCCAGCGCTTTCCCGACGTGCCCCTGGGTCTGAGCTTTGCGCGGGACCTCGATGACCAGGCCGTGGCCTCGCTCGGCGTGGTCGGCCATGCCACCCGCAATTGCCGGGACGTTCGGCAGTCGCTCGAGCTGTTCATCCGCTTCGTCCCGCTGAGCTTCCCCCGCATGACGCTCGACCTCGAGGTGCTCGGCGAGCAAGCGCGGCTGGTCGTGGACCACGAGCCGCGGCTGGTCGCGCTGGTGGAGCCCATCGAGGTGTTCGTGGCCACCATGGTGCGGCAGCTGCCCCACGTGAACCCCCGGATGCCTCGGCCCACCGAGGTCTGCTTTCGGCACCCCCGCAAGCACCCCGCCGCGCTCTACGCCGAGGTCCTCGGTGCACCCGTGCGCTTCGAGGCGGGATGGAGCGGCTTCGCGTTCGAGGCGGCCGCCCTCGCGCTTCCGGTGACCGGGGCCGACCCTCGGATCGGACGCTACCTGCGACGGCATGCCGACGCGATGTTGGTTGCCCGCGAGCCGGTCCCCGCCGAGCAGCCGCTCGAGGCTCGAGTGCGCGCGGTGATCGACGCCAACCTGCTCGCGGGCAAGAGCGATCAGGCCCACGTGGCCCACGTCCTGGGCATGAGCACCCGCAGCCTCCAGCGCGGGCTGAAGGCGAGGGGGACGTCCTTTGCCGGCCAGCTCGAGGAGGTCCGCCGCAGCCGAGCCCAGCAGCTGCTGCGCAGGCCCGAGCTGTCCGTGGCCGAGGTGGCCTTCATGCTGGGCTACGGCAACCCGCGCGCGTTCCATCGCAGCTTTCGCCGCTGGACCGGCCAGACCCCCAGCGAGTATCGCCGCGCGCACGCCGGGTAGTAGCATGCCCACCATGCGCACCGCCGACCGGTACGTTCGCAGCCTCAGGGAACTCGAGCTCGTGCTCTACGTCGACGGTGAGCGCGTGGCCGATCCGACCACGCATCCCCGGGTGCGGCCGGCGATCAATGCGGTGGCGGCCACCTATGCGCTGGCGCACGATCCGCGCCATCGCGAGCTGGCGACCGCCCACTCGGACCTCGTTCGCGCTCCGGTCAACCGCTTCACCCACCTGTTCACGCAGCCGCAGGATCTCGTGCGCAAGCTCGAGCTGCAGCGGGTGCTCGGGCGGCTCACGGGCACCTGCTTCCAGCGCTGCGTGGGGATGGATGGGATCAATGCGCTGTTCGTGGCCACCTGGGAGGCGGGCGGAGACGCCCACGCTCGCTTCGTGGCCTGGCTCGAGCAGGTGCAGCGCAGCGACGACGTGATCAACGGCGCGATGACCGATCCCAAGGGCGATCGCAGCAAGCGACCAGGGGAGCAGCCCGAGCAGTACCTGCGCGTGGTCGAGCGTCGGCCCGAGGGCGTGGTGCTGCGCGGGGCCAAGATCCACCAGACGGGGGCCGCCAACGCGCACCAGATCCTGGTGATGCCCGGAATGGCGATGCGCCCCGGTGAGGAGGACTTCGCGATCGCGGCGGCGCTGCCGGTGGACGCCCCGGGGGTGACGATGGTGCTGGGTCGTCAGCCGTCCGACGAGCGCAAGGGCGGGCCGGATGCGGGCAACGCCCGGTACAGCGGCCAGGAGGTCGTGGTGTTGTTCGACGACGTGTTCGTGCCCTGGGAGCGCGTGTTCCTCGACGGACAGCTCGGCCCCTGCGCCACCTTGTTGGAGACGTTCGCTGGCTATCACCGCGCCAGCTACGGCGGATGCAAGCCGGGCAACCTCGACGTGCTCATCGGAGCGGCGAGCCTGCTGACCCGGCTGCACGGGGTGGAGCGAGCCAGCCACGTGCGCGACAAGCTGGTCGAGATGGCCCATCTCACCGAGACCGTGCATGGCCTGGGCCTGGGGGCGAGCAGCAAGAGCACCCAGCACGGCTCGGGGGTGTGGCAGGTGGATCCGGTGCTCGCCAACGTGTGCAAGCACAACGTGACGCGGCTGCCCTACGAGATCGTGCGGCTGGCGGAGGATCTTGCCGGGGGGCTGATGGCCACGATGCCCTCGCTCGCCGACCTTCGGCACCCGGTGATCGGCGAGGCGTTGCGCACGGTGGTGGGCAGCGACGAGCGGGCTTTGGCGCTGCGCCTGGTGGAGTCGATGAGCTATGGCGCGGGCTCGGTGCCGCTGCGCATCGAGTGCATGCACGGTGCCGGCTCGCCGCAGGCCCAGCGGATCGTGCTCGAGCGCGCCGTCGACTGGGAAGCGAAGGTTCGCGCGGCGCGGCGGTTGGCGGGTCTGCCCCCGCGCGAGGGCGAGCCGATCGAGGATCGCCGGGTCGACGCCGAGATCGACGACGCCGGGCAATGAGCGGCGTGGGGTTCCTCCATGCGGGATCGCTCGGTTCCTGCGCCATCTGCTCCTGGGCGCCGAGGGATGGGGTAGATTCCTCCCAGGCCCGATCGGTCACGGTCACGCGCCATGCCGCACCCCACGCTCGACAACCAGACCGCGTTCCATGCCGACGCGCTGCACCTGGTCGACGAGGACTTCCAGCCGCTGCTCACGCCGGTCGTGAGGGCGAGCTTCGACATCCTGCCGGGGGGGAGCCTGGCGGTGCGTGCCGAGCAGCGTCCTCTCGAGGTGGCTGGCATCTTCCACGAGCCCGACGTCGAGCCATCGAGCTACCGCTACGAGCCCGAGGTGGCGCCCTTCAAGCTCGCCACCGACGTGGCGTTCGTGGGCCATGCCGTGGCACCCAATGCTCGGACCACCCAGATGGACGTGGGCGTGCGCGTGGGTCCGCTGGTCAAGTCGCTGCGGGTGTTCGGCGATCGGGTGTGGTTTCGCTCGATGGGCGAGCCGACCCTGACCTCCCCCGCCACGTTCGAGCGCATGCCGATCACCTACGAGCGAGCGTTTGGCGGCTGGGATCGCAGCGCGCCCGAGCCCATCGATCACGAGTTCGAGCGGCGCAATCCGGTGGGGCGCGGGTTCCACACCCGCAAGGGCCGGGCGCGGGCTTCGGTGCCGGCCCCCAACATCGAGGACATCGCCAGCCCGATCCGCTCGCCGTACGACACGCCACCCCCGATGGGGCTGGGCTTCGTGTCACCCGACTGGCAGCCGCGGGCCTCGTTCGCGGGCACCTACGACGATGCCTGGAAGGATCAGCGGTTCCCGCTGCTGCCCACCGACTTCGATCGCCGCTTCCACAGCGCGGGCTCGGCGGGGCTGGTCGCCAGCGGCTACCTCCGCGGCGACGAGCACGTCTCGATCGTGGGCATGGTGGCGGAGGGGCGCCTGGGTTTCTCGCTGCCCGGAGTGCCGCCGCCGTCGGTGATGGTGAGTCTGGTGGATGGCAGCCGCCACCAGCCGCCGATGAACCTCGACACGGTGATCGTGGATCTCGACGAGCGGGTGCTCGTGATGATGTGGAGGACGAGCCTCCCGCTGCCCGACGGACCGCACGACGTGCGCGCCATCGAGCTGTCGAGCCCCGAGTCGCTCACGCTGCCCCGGTCGGACGTCGAGCCCCGCGGTGGGCCCGCGGCCAACCAAGCCACCAACCAGTCCCGCCAGAGCAATCCCGCCAGACCCACCCCGTAGCAAGGAGCAGACCATGGGCGTTACCGTAGGCGCGAATTTCATGTCGGTGGTCCACAAGGACAGCGGTGGGGTGACGATCGCGTTCCCGGACGTGTGCAAGACCCCGTCGCCCCCCGTGCCGATCCCATACCCCAACGTGGCGCAGTCGTCCGACTCGGCCAAGACCGCCAAGAAGGTCAAGGCCGACGGGCAGCCGCTGTGCACGAAGGACTCCAACTTCAGCACGAGCACGGGCGACGAGGCGGGGAGCCTCAAGGGCGTCGCGTCCAGCAAGGTCAAGGGCAAGGCCGAGTTCGTCAACTACTCGATGGACGTCAAGGCCGAGGGCAAGAACGTCCCGCGAGCGCTCGACATGATGCTGCACAACGACAAGAACACGCCGCCGGTACCGCTGCTGCAGGGGCCGGTGGTGGTGATTCCGGGGACCGAGACGACCACGTGCCTCATCTGCGACGAGGCGGTCTAGGACCCTTGCGGATCGACCTCGTCTCACGGAGCTGGACTTGCGCATGACGAGCGTCGTCATCACGGGCATGGGAGCGGTGTCCTCGGTGGGGCTCGATGCGGCCACCACCTGTGCGTCGATCCGCGCGGGCCTCTCTCGACCCGAGACGCTCGTGGAGCTCGAGGTGCTCGACCGCGAGGAGCAGGCGCCGGTGGGGGTCACGGGCCATCCGGCGTCCGCCGTCACCTTCGGGTTCGGTGGCGTCGGCCGGTGGCTGCAGCTGGCCACGCTCGCGCTCGAGGACCTGTGCCGCAGCGCGGGCCTGCCAGGCGGCACGGACACGCGCTTTTGGTCGAGCACGCTGTGCTACGTGGTGGTGCCGGTGCTCGACGTGGCGCGCTTCATCATGGAGCCGTCGTGCGGGTCCGATGCCGCGGTGGAGGGAGCGTTCGTGAGGCCGCTGCTGGCTCGAGTGAAGCGAGCGCTGGTCCCCGGGCGCACGAACCTGCTCGGCCGCGGCCGCACTGGTGTGCTCGAGGCGCTGCGGCTGGCCGACGAGCACTTCCGCCGCGTCCACTGCGAGCGAGTGTTGGTCCTGGCGGTCGACTCGCTCACCGATGCGAGCACCCTGTCGTGGCTGGCCGAGCACGGCCGGCTCAAGCACGACGAGAACCCGATCGGATTGATTCCGGGCGAGGGTGCGGTGGCGCTGCTGCTCGAGGCGCCTCGGGTCGCGGTGAGCCGTGGTGCCACGGTCGTCGGACGCGTGGGGGCGGTGGCGATCGAGCGCGAGCCCAACGCGCGGTTCATCGGCGAGCGCAGCCAGGGCGAGGCGCTCGCGCGCGCGGTGACCTCGGTGCTCTCCAGCGACGGAGGTGCGCTGCCCTACCGCGCGCCGACTCTCACCGACCTCAACGGCGAGGAGTGGCGCGCTCGGGAGTACGGGCATGCGCGGGTCAGGGTGAGCCGACAGCTGTGGGATGGCGACGGCGCGGACTTGCCGGCGACCAGCGTGGGTGACCTCGGCGCGGCCATGACCGCGCTGGAGGTCCTGATCGCATGTCGCTCGCTCCAGCGCGGCTATGCGGTCGGCGATCGCGTGCTCTTCACGAGCAGTGACGAGTATGGCAACGTAGGAGCGAGCACGATCTGGAAGGGAGCTTGAGCCATGGCGCACGAGGATCTCGGGGTCAAGAGCGAGAAGCACGTGCCGGGTTGCGTGACCCGCCACATCGCGACCTACATCGAGGGCAACACGTGCTCACATCGCTGGCAGGCCGCCAAGAAGGCGCGAGCGGAGACGCGGATCAACTACGTGCGGCCCAACGAGATGGCCCAGCTGCGCTGGAATGCGACGCAGGACAACCTCGCCAAGATCGCGAGGTACAAGAGCGAGGGCAAGACCGGCGGTGTCAAGCGCACGTACGGGGGCAAGCAGAGCTTCACGCTCAAGCCCTTCTCGACGATGTGGTGGCCGTGGCCCAACAACGCGCACCACATCATCCCGCGCTCGACCCTCGCCGGTACGCTCGAGCAGATCGCCAAGGCGGCCGAGCCCAACGAGAACCGCATGTTCGAGGTCATGGTCCAGGGGCTGCTCGGTGAGGAGTACAACCTCAACGACGAGCCCAACATGATCATGCTGCCGCTTCAGGACCCGGACGCGGTCGCGATGGCGCTACCGCGACACCTCGATGGCTCGGGTGCGGGAGCGATGAATCACCCCGACTACAGCCTCGCCGTCGAAGGCGAGGTCAAGACCAAGCTCGAGCCGAAGTACCAGAGCCTCGCCTCGGCCATCAAGGCGAACAAGCACCAAGGCGACGACAAGGCCCCTGCGTGTCGCAAGACGCTCGAGGGCATCTCCAATCGCACCTACGACGCGATCATCAGCAAGGCGGCGGCGGCCCACGCGGCCGGGCAGGCCGACGTCACCCTCGACAGCATCGGACCTTCGCTCTATCAATGACGAGGGAAGCCCCATGAAGCTCTACCTCTGCAAGTGTTCCGCGAGTGACAAGCGCTATTGCCTGGTCACTCGCCACGGCTCGCCGTTCTCGTATCCGCTGGCGCACGGCGTGGAGGTCGCTTCCCGGATGGAGGACAAGGGCGTCGAGGCGGTGACGTTCGACCTCGACGAGGCTCGCGGTGCGCTCGAGCTCCCGGATCTCGTCGGCACCAACCTCAACTTCCTGATCCTGCGCAAGCTCTGCGCCGACGCCATCCTCGGCCAGCACGACGTCGGCGAGCACGAGGTCGTCTCGGCCGTGCTCGTCAACAGCAAGGAGCGGGTGCACGCCAGCGACTACGTGGTGCTCAACCCGCATGGGAAGGTGGAGTGTCTCGACACGGTGCGGTCGGAGATGGACGACGACGACGACGACCCCGCGGTGGCGCTGTTCGGCAAGTTCTGGCTCAAGGCCGCGCTCGTGCCCCCCGGGCGTGACATCTTTCGCGTCAAGGGCCTCACGGTGGGCTACGTCTTCAGCGAGCGCCTGGTCGAGTTCATCCGCGCGCAGGGCTTTTCCAACTTCGTGTTCGAAGACGTCCAGCTCTCCTGAGGAAGGCGTCGTCCGTGCTGCTCACCATTGGCATCGACAACGCCATCAGCCAGCTCCAGCGGGTGCTCCCGGGCTACTCCTCGGGGCAGCTCGACGAGCCCCACCATCCGCATGCGATTGCGGTGCTCTATCGCAAGCTGGGGGTGTGTCGGATGCTCGACCAGGGCGTGGTCGAGCCCCTGTTCGTCGCGCAGATGCAGAGCGCCTCGGCCTACCTGACGCGCCTTCCCAGGCTCTCCGACCACGACAAGGTCACCAGCCGGTCCGCGGTGTTCTTCGATGCGATCGGAGGCGAGTACTGGGATGCGGCCGCCAAGATCGCCGCGGGCAGTCGCCCCACCGTGAACCCGACGTGGGAGCACGAGGACGACTTCCTCTACGTGTGGTTCTTGATGACCCGCTACTTCCTCGACGGGCTCGAGGGCGACGAGGACGAGGCGGCGAAGGCCGCGTGGGAGCAGCGGCAGCGCGACCTGCTCGAGCGCTGGGAGGTCGTGCTCGAGGGCGGCCTCGACCCCCGGCTGCCGCTGTGCGATGCGCTGCTGCGCCGCGACGAGGGCGACTTCGGGGTCGCGTTCGAGGAGGTCGCAGGGGCTCGCGACCAGCGGGTGCGCAAGCAGATCGAGCGCGGGGAGGTTCGTGAGGACGACGCCGTGTGGGTGCTGCCGTGGTGGGGCGAGGGGCTCGCCTTGCTGCGGCTCGCCGAGCGCGACGGCCTGCGCACCGACGAGCACTGCCCGATGGTTCCCCAGATCTCCCGGGGGCCGAACCCGTTTGCGTACGACCCGATGGCGTGGGGGCGGATCGACTTCCGCCCCGCCCGCAAGACGACCTGAGGCGGGCGCCGCTCAGCCCTGGAAGTCGAGGCAGGTGTCCTCGATGATGCTCACCGCGTCGAGGAAGAACTGGTTGTAGTCGTTGCTGGCGATCGGGCCCTCGATCCCGCGCTCGCCGAACATCGAGATGAAGTCCACCCAGTGGCCCTGGCCGCCGGGGATGAGCCCCAGCATCACGATCGCGTCGGCATTGCCGCCCTTGGCCGCGACGATGGCGTCGTAGGCGGTCTGGGCCGTGTTCTGATCCTCCACGTTGGGATCGTCGCTGAGGAAGGTGACCACCAGGATCGCGTCGTCGCGCAAGAAGCCCTCGTTGCAGCCCCCGGCGGTCAGCAGCGCCGGCGAGACCGACTCGACCATGCCGTCGAGCGGGCGCTCGCTGGGGTGGCCGGCCAGGCCCACCGAGGCGATGCACTCGAAGGTGGTGGCGAGGTCGGGCTGGCCCTCGACGATGTAGCGGTTGCCGCCTTGCAGCACGCACAGCATGTCGCTGGCGCCCTGGCCCGCGGGGTGGATCACCCCGGCGCCGCGGGTACGATCGCACTCCTCGAACACCGTGTTCTTGATGTAGTTGGTGCAGGTGCTGCTCCCGGGATTGGATCCGCTCCAGGGGTTGGCGGTGTCGCATCGGCCCCACGCATCGGTGTCGACCACCATGATGTGGTAGTCGGTGGTGGGCAGCGTGTTCTGGATGGTGTCGATGAACAGGGGGAACGCGGCCTTGAGCGCGTTCTGCTGATCCTGCATCGAGATCGAGTTGTCGATCACGAAGATGAAGTCGACCGCTGCGCAGCCGTCGTCCACGGTGATGTCGGACCCCTCGCCGAGGTCGAACTTGAGGCCGGCCGTCATGCCGCCCCCCGAGCTCCCGTCGGCGCCTTCGGTCGCACCTGCGCTGGTGCCGACGCTCGTACCCTCGGTCGGATTGCTGGTGCCCTCGCTCGTGGCCGTGTCGGGCCCGACCGAGCCGATGCCCCCGGGGCCTCCGCTCGACTCGCGGCCACCGTCACCACCACACGCCAGCAGCAGTCCGCACAGCCCCCCCACGGACAAGCAGGAGAAGATCGAACGCCCCGTCATCGCCACACCCTCGCTGATGCACACCACTTGGCCAGGATGCCGCAGAACCGCCCGAGGGACAACGCCGTTTCCGCGGGCCGGGACGAGATCGGAGGCCATCCGGGCCAGATCCGCGAGCGTTCGCCTTCGAGCACCACGACGACTCATGGGCGGTCGAACAGGGGTTGGTCGGGGGACAGGCGCAGGCCGGGGACGAAGTCGTCGAGCTCGCCGACTTCGAAGCGGCAGTCGCCGGCGACGTGCCAGAATCGACCCTCGACGCGGCCGCCGGTCTTGTAGCGGCCATCGGGGGTGAACGCCACCCAGCCCTCGGGAAAGATGGCGAGCGTTGCCAGGAGTGTGAGCGAGGGAATGCGCCAGAGCTTGACGGTGCCGTCGCGGGAGCCGGACGCGAGGACCGTTGCCGAGGGGAACGCGAGGGCCGTGATGCCGGCAGCGTGCCCGGTCGAGCACGCTGGATGCTCGAAGGTGTCGGTTCGAAACACGTGCACCGAACCATCGGCGGTTCCGGCGGCGAGCCAGGGATCCTCGCCGAATGCGAGCGACGTGACCCAGTCGTCCTTCACGGTCCATGCGTGTCGCTGCTGGCTCGACCACAGGTCCCACACGCGCACCGTGCCATCGACCGAGGCCGAAGCGAGCGCGGGCCCCCGGCCTCCGAGCTCGAGGGCGGTGATGGAGCCTCGGTGCCCGTCGAGCACCAGCAGGTCGATGCGATAGTCGTGGGACAGCGGTGAGATCAATTGCAGCGAGTGATCGGAGCACGCGGCCGCAATCCAGCGGCCATCGGGTGACGTGTTCAGCGCGATGGCGCGACCCACCGTGCCATGGTGCTCGGTGACGACGTGCTCGGGGGTGAGGCGCAGCTCCTGGATCTGGCTGCGATTGCCCGGGGTGGCGACGAGCACTCGCTCCGAGCCCGGACCGAGGAACGCAATGCCGGCCGGAGGCGCCGGCAGCTCGTGCGTGAGCCGATGCTTGCATCCACGCGGGAGCTGGAGCCCAAATGTGCTGACGTAGCGGCCGCTGGCCACCGCGACCCCCAGGCCGTCGCGCGAGAGGATCAGGGAGTCGGCCTCCGACACGCCGAGCTGCGGGGTGATGAACCCTTGCTCGGGTTGGAGCATGAACACCCCCTGTGCGCTGGCGATGGTCAGCCTCCCGTCGGGGGCGGTCGCGAGGTCGGCAACGAACCGAGCCTCCGGCCCGCCCGACTCGAGCACCGGCTCGAGCGGGTCGCCGGGCCACGCCGTGCCCTGGGTCAGTGCCGCCGCGGCGAGGCTTGCGGGATCCACGGTCGCGCCGATCATCCGCGCGAGCGAGAGGTTCGCGCCATCGAATCGTGCCCCGTCGAGTCTGGCTCCGAGCAGGGTCGCGCCCACGAGGCTCGCGCCCGACAGATCGGCGCCGCGCAGGTCGGCGCCCGACAGATCGGCGCCTTCGAGGTCCGCAGCGTCCAGCTGGGCCGTCGTGAGCACGGTGCCGCGCAGGTTGGCGCGTCGCAGATCCGATGCGGAGAGCTTGGCCCCCGCCAGGTGCTGTCGCGAGAGGTCGCATCCCCGCAGGTCGCGATGGCTGAGGTCCACGGTCTTCGGCTCCGCCGCCACCAGGCCCACCGCCAGCAGCCGCTGCCGCACGGCCAGCGCGTTGTCGGAGGTGGTGCCGCCGACATTGGCCGCCAGCACCCGCGTGCTCCAGCCCTCCACGGCGGAGGCCCCCGCCAGATCGATGAGGAAGTCCGCCATCAGCTGAGACATCTTCCCGTGCCCCAGCAGCTCCGGATACTCGCCGTCCTGCAGCGCGGCTGCTCCGGCACGAGCGACCAGCCACTCCATCACCGACTCGTGGATGAACGAGAAGCGTCCGACCTCGTCGCGGACGAGCAGCGTGCCCGAGCCGATCTGAAAGCCGGTCTCCTCCGCTCCGTGGCTGGCGCCCAGGCGCTTGCTCCCCTCGGCCAGCTCCACCAACACCGCGCCGATCGCCTCGAGCTCGTCCACCCCCACGTGGTGCTCGGCCCGCGTCCACAGCCGCAGCGCCAGCTCGGTCACCGCCTGCCAGCGCGCCTCGATCGACAATCCCGGCGCCGCCCCGGGCGGGTGCCGGCGATCCTGCTCGAACGCGAGCCATCGATCCAACAACGTGCGGTAGAGCCCGGCCGCGCTCACGGCCCCCTGCCGGTCCCGGGCCGCACGCAGCTCGTCCTCGGTGAGCGCGGCGATGAAGCCCAGCATGCGTGGGTTGCTGCTCAGGCCCCCGAGGTCCCGCACCTCCGCGATGAGGCGCATGCGCTCGCGCGCCAGCTCGGCGTCGCCGAGGTGCCCGGCCAGGAACGCCTCGATCTGATCGTCCTCGAACGGTAGCAGCGTGACCACGCGGTGTCCGGGCACCGCCTCCACCTTCTGCAGCAGGACCTGCCGCACCGCCTCCTTGGCCTGGTGATCGCTCAGGAAGTGCTGCCGCCGGCTGGTGACCACGACCTTGGCGCGTCCGCGCGCCGCCGACACGATGGTCTCGAAGTGCTCGGCCGCGCGGGCGTAGGTGCTGCGCACCACCAGCTCGTCGAAGCCGTCGAACAGCAGCACCACCCGCCCGTCGTCGAGCATCCGCATGAACCGGGCGGGGCTGTAGTCGTCGACGTCGTGCAGCGCGAAGTGCTGGGCCAAGAGCTGCTCGAGGCGCAGGCCCTTCTCGAGGCTGCGCATCTCGACCAGGATCGGCACCACCGCGCCGTCCTCCTCGGCCAGGCGCCGGGCCAGCTCGCGCAGCAGGAACGTCTTGCCGGTGCCGAACGTCCCCAGCACCAGCACGAAGCGCCCGTGCTCGTCGTCGAGCCAGCGGCGCACGGTGCCGAGCGCATCGTCGTGGCGCTGCTCCTCACGACCGATCCTCTCCACCATGCGCTGCCCCACGTACTTGTCGGGCGGGTACACGCGATCGGCGGTGAGTCGCGCGGCCAGGCGCTCGCGGTAGGTGCGAAAGTCGATGAGCCCGCAGTACTGCTCGTAGGACTGTAGCCACACGCCCACCGCGCGGGCTCGCTGGATCAGCACGGGAGGGATCGGCCCACCGCAGCACACCAGCACCGACCGCACCCCGGGGTCGCGCCGGCGGTAGGGCTTGACCACGCGCTGCACGAACGCCTCGAGGGCGTCCTCGTCGATCCCGCGCTCGAGCCCACCCACGGGGTACAGCTCGACTTGATCGCCGTCGCCCAACGGGCGGCGCAGCTCGAGATACTCGATGAGCGGCGTGCCCTTGCGTCGGCGCACCACCTCGGCCCGAGGCTCTCGCAGCTGGGCGATGGCCGCGAGCTGAGCCAGGAAGTCGTCGCTGCCATGCCCCGCCGCGGGCATGCGTGGAGGCTCGAAGCACGGCGGATCGCCATCGTCGTCGTCGGCTGCATCTTCGTGCTCGGCCGGCGGAGGGAACGTCCCGTGCACGTCGACGAACGCCACCGCGTGCTCGTGGCGCCACTCGTTGCCATCGACCGATGCGGCGCAGTCGCCCACCCAGCGCTGCTGCCCCTCTCGATACGCCCGGGTCAGCCACCGCACTCCACTCCCAAAGACCCTCAGCACCTGGTACTGGCACGGCACTCCGTGCGGCCGCGCGTGGTCCTTCACGGCCGCGCTGCCCGTGGCGAACAAGGGCACCTGCGGGCGCAGCCAGCCCAGCTTGCCGTCGTGGGTGTGGCCGTGCAGCACCAGGTTGATCTCGTCACCCAGGATCCGCTCGAGCAGGTCGGCATCGCGGAGGTTCTCGTCGTCGTCGACCGCCTTGCGCTGCACGTTGTGGTGCACGGCCGCGATCCGCAGCCAGCCGCGATCGCGATACGGCCGCAGCTGCTCGGCAAACCACCGCAGCTGGGCCTCGCCCACCCCGCCGTGGTGCTCGCCCTCGCGGTGGGTCTCGGGCAGGGTGGAGTTGAGCCCCGCCACCACCGTGCGCAGCTCTTCGTAGACATAGAAGGTATGGGGCCGGGCTTCGTGGAATTCGACCGAGGCGTGCGGACCTCCATACCAGCGGGCGAACAGCTCGGTGTAGGCGCGCCACTTGGGCCAGTAGGGCGGGGCGGGCTCGCGCTCCTCGGCCTCGCACTGCTTGAAGTACGCCTCGCAGCCGGCCCAGCTCACGTCGTGATTGCTAGGGACCAGCACCAGGCGCTCGCGTGGCAGCCCCAGGTCGTCCATCAGTCCCGCCGCGAACGACTCGAACGCGCGGAGCTCCGAGGGCCGAGCCCACTCGCTCAGATCGCCGGTCACGATCACCAGATCCGGCCGCACCGGCTCCCCACGATCGCTCTGCGAGACGGGGTCGCGCAGCTCGAGCAGGTCGTGCACCAGACGAGCTCGCAGCGTGTCGTGCTCGCGATCGGCCGCGGTGATGCCATGCGCCTCGCGGTGGTGGTGGCCGAACTGGGGATCGCTGATGTGCAGGAGCGTCAGCCCGCGCCTGCGTCGCTGGGGGTGGTCACTCACAGGCGATCCGCCAGGCGTCGAGATCCCAGCCCTTGATCAAGGTGGAGAACGAGCGCGCGAGCGCGTCGGGACACACCGCTGCGGCGAGGGCGGGCCCGTCGGCGGGGGTGTCGACGTACTCGACGTGGAACACGGCCTTGCCGGCGTCGATGAACGGCGCGAGCAGCTCGCACTCGTCGTAGGCCATGCACTCTTCGTTCAGGGCCCAGTCGAAGTAGGGCAAGAGCGCCTCCACCTGGTCGAGGTCGTTCTTGAGTCCCACCGAGAGCCCGCGCTGGTGCGCCTGCTCGGCGAGCCATTGGTTGAAGTCGAGCTGGTCGGCGGGCGAGAGGGGGAACCCGCTGTCGTTGCTGTAGCCATCGACGTTGTCGGGCTCGACCCCGTTGCAGCCCTTGTCGGCCGCGAGGTCGAGGCGCGCCGCGAGCACCGTGCGCACGGTGGGATCGCGAATGTCGAGCCAGCGCTCGCCGGGCCAGCCGTCGAGGGGCGAGCCGATCGCCGCCGGCGGAAACTCCCCGGCGTCGGGGCGCCAGTCTTCGTGGCTGCCGGCGCTGAAGTAGCAGATCACCACGCGGCCCTGGTCGTGCAGCGTCGAGATCTGCTCCGCGTCGTTGTCGAACAGATCGACGTCGAACATGGCCACGTCGACGCTGGTGTCGAGGGCCTCCGAGAGCTGCCACTGCCAAGACGTCGTCGGCGTGGGGCACCATACCGGCGGATCACCGCAGCTCCCGGGCGGTGGTGGGTCGCCGGTGGTGGGACCAGGATCGTCGCTGGTGGCGGTCCCCTCGGCGGATGGATCGAGCGTGGCGCTGGAACCCGTGCCCGAGGTCGGGCCGCCGCTGCCGCCCTCGGTGGGCGAGGTGGTGCCCCCGAGCTCGTCGCCCTGGGTGGCCGAGCCGGTGGCACCGGTGGGTCCGTCGTCATCGGCCCGACCGTCGTCACCTCCGCAGCCGAGCGCCAGCAACAAGGGAAGGGTGGCCCGCCCCGACACCGTTCTCGCACCGAGCATCATCGTTCCCGAGCATAGCGGGGAGTCGACCCGTTCGGCACCGCTCCGCAGGTCGTCTTCCAGGCCGTCTTCCAGACCATCTTCCAGACAGGTGCGATCGGATCATCGCAGTGGTGGGGGGTACCACCGTTCGTGCGCGAGGTGACCCCGGCCAGTCTCACAATGCAAGGATGATGCTCGCCGCATGGCGTATCGATCGTGGACTGGGTTGGTGGCGATTCGGGGGGACGGCGCGTTTCGAAATCGATCGCAAAAAAATCGGCACCGCTTTGTCTCGATGGCGTACACTGGGACTCGAGCTCGACGCTGGGTCGAGCCCAAGGAGTCGCGTTGCCGTTGTCCGTGGCCTCTTCCTGGTGTCGCTATTTGGTCTGACCGTCATGCCATTGCAGGGCAGCGTTGCGGCGCGATTCATTGCTCGATTTCGTATTGGAGAGTCGTAGGGGGGCATGAGATCATGGAGACGCAAGCCACCGAGGCCGGGTTGCCCAGCCTCAGCGCGCACGAGCGACGGCGCTATCCTCGAACGCTGAGCCACGTCGATGCGGTGGTGCGCACCCGCAATGGCTGTGGGCGCTACCTCGTCAGCAACCTCTCGGTCTGCGGCGCGCTCATCACCCAGGGGCCGCCGCTGGAGCTCGATACCATCGCGGAGATCGATCTCCACATCCCCGAGCATCCGCAGATACGCGTGGTCGCTCGCGTGGCCCGCGAGGGGGTTCTCGACGACGGCGAGCGCTACATGGGGCTCGAGTTCCTGCACAGCTCGGACGAGACCGAGGACATGATCCAGGCCGCGCTGCTCGACGAGATCGAGCGCTCGCAGACCCACGGCGTCATTCCCAGCCTCGACTGAGCGCGGGTCCGCCTCGGTCGCGCGTCCGCAGTAGACTGCCGCGCGCATGCCCTTGGCCCGCTGGCTGCCGCGCTTCGCCGCGTTGCTCGCCCACCCACGGCTTCCGTGGCTGGCCGCTCTTCTCGGCGTGCTGCTCGCATCGCCGGCGCTGGGCACGGGGCTGTGGCTCGACGATCACCTGCATCGCTTCGTGGTGGGGATGCACGTGCGCGGCGAAGGGCTCGGTCCTTGGTGGGATCTCTACGTGGCGGCCGAGGGAGACCAGGCGCTGACCCGGGCGCGCATGGACGTGGGGTTCTCGCCGTGGTGGACGGTGCCCGAGCTGCGCGTGCGGTTCCTTCGACCGCTGCCGGCGGCCACGCACTACCTGGACTACGCGGCCTGGCCCGGGGCCGCGTGGTGGATGCATGCGCAGAGCCTGGCCTGGTACGGCGGCTTGGTGGTGGCCGTGGGGACGCTGCTGCGCCGCTGGCTGGGGGCCACGTGGATCGCAGGGCTGGCCACGCTGCTCTACGCGATCGACGACGCCCATGCCACGCCCGTGGCATGGATCGCTCAGCGCAATGCGCTCATCGCTGCGGTGCTGGTGGTGCTGATGCTGATCGCCCACGACCGGTGGTCCCGCGATGGCTGGCGGCCCGGAGCGTGGCTGGCCCCGCTGCTGTTGTTGCTGGCGTTGCTGGCCGGTGAGGGCTCGATCGCGGCGCTGGGCCTTCTCGGCGCGCAGGTGTGGTTGCTGCCACTCCGTCTCGATCGCAAGGAACCCTGGTCCGTGCGCGTCACTCGTGCGCTGCGGAGCCTGCGGCCGTTCGTGGCGGTGGTGGTGGTGTGGCGCCTGGTCTACGATGCGCTCGGCTACGGGGCGGCGGGCTCGGGGGTGTACCTCGATCCCCTGCGCGAGCCTGCGGCGTTCCTGGCCGTGCTGCCCGATCGCATGGCGGCGCTGTTGCTGGCGCAGGTGTCGGGGCCGTCGGCCGAGCGATGGTCGACGGATCCGATGCCGTGGGAGGCGGCGCGCTGGGGGGCGCTGGCGGTGGTGGCCCTCGGGGGGCTGGTGCTCGGACCTCGGCTTCGCTGCGATCGTGGGCTCCTGGTGGCGCTCGCGGGAGCGGGGATGGCCCTGGTGCCGGCAGCAACCACGGTGCCCGCCGATCGCATGCTCCTGTTGGTGGGCGTGGGGGGCAGTGCGGCGGTGGCCGCCGTGGTGGCGGTTGCGATGGAGCCTGGTGCTCGCTCGAGCCGCCGCTGGCTGGCGGTCGGGCTCGGGCTGCCGCTCCTCGGCATGCATGGCGTGTGGTCTCCGATTGCGCTGCCGGCCAGGGTGGTCGCGCTGCCGCGCGCGCTCGAACAGCAGCCGCGGGCGGTGGTGGCGAGCTTGCCGGACGATCCCGAGCTCGCCGAGCAGGAGCTCGTGATCGCCAACGCACCGCCCACGTTCGTCAGCTCCACCCTGTGGCTGATGCGGTGGAATGGTCCCGAGCCGCTGCCTCGCCGCTTGCGGCAGCTCGGCGCCGCGTGGGAACCCGTAGTGGTGCACAGACCCGATGCCCACACGCTGGTGCTGCAGCCGGTCGGCGGCTACTTCGGCGATCCGTGGAGCGCGATCGCCCGCGGGCGTGCACATCCCTTCGCGGTTGGTGATCGCGTCGAGCTGGCCGGCATGACGGTGGAGATCCTGGGCGTGGCGAAGGGCTTGCCCACGGTGGTGCGAGTGCGCTTCGAGGTACCGCTCGAGGATCCATCGCTGCGCTGGGTGACCTGGCAGGGCGAGCGCTTCGTGCCCTGGGCTCCACCCGAGGTGGGGCAGACGGTGGCGTTGTCGTCGTCACCGCCGCGCTCGTGAGACGGCCCGCCCGGCGTGGTGTGGCCCAGCGCAGGATGATCAGTTGGGTGGAACGGTCAGCACGCTGCCGTCGGGCAGCTGGGCCACCAGCGCCAGGGCGCCTTGATCGTCGTTGTTGGCGTAGACGTTGACCAACATGCCGCCCAGCACCGAGGCATCGATGCTGAAGGTCGAGTCGGGGACCGAGTCGTCGTCCACGTCGATGCCGATCACCAGCGGTCCCGCCTCGACGTTGCCGAGCGAGACCGCGGACGCGAAGTCCACGTTCTCGATCAGCGGGATGGGATCGGCGGACAGCTCGTAGATGTCGACCTGGCCCACCGCGGGCGCGGCGTGAACGACGACGACGCGGACGTCGGTGGTGGGGACGTCCTGACCGTCGTCGATCAGCACGATCGCCTGGAGCCCGGGCGCGCCGTCGGTCATGGCCATGTCGCCGATGGCGGCGGTGGTGTAGCTCGTGTTGGCGTCGAGCGTGAGCATGGGGGCGAGCAGGGCATCGGCGGGCGAGCCGCCCGCCTCGGCGATCTGGACGATGTGATCACCCGCCGACAGCTCGGCGTAGTCGGTGCCCTTGCGGAATTCGAGGCCCTCGAACACGGGGCCCTGTCCGTCGGAGAACACGTCGACGGGCGGCGTAGCGACGCCGAGGTGGATGACGCGGATCATCGCCGTGTCCTCGCCGTCGCCCGTCTCCCCGGTGGTCGGCTCGTCGGTGGTGGTTGCGGTGGGGGTGGTGGTGGTCGGCTCGTCGGTGGTGGTGGCGGTGGTGGTGGTGGGCGCGCCGGTGGTGGTCGGCGCGTCGGTGGTGGCGTCGGTAGTGGTCGGCTCGTCGGCGCCCGTGTCGCCGGTGTCGTCGCCGGGACAGCCGGTCAACAAGGTGAGGGGAAGGGGGAGGGCCAGCAGAAATGCGCGGTACGAATGCATGACGAAGTCCTTTGTGAGGTCCGGCCGAGGGCTCGGATGCAAGAGTGCTTCGTCGACCGTCTGGTAGTGATCACCGTCGGGTGCAACCGCGAAACTAAAAATCGGGGAAATGCCGGTACGACTGGGGGACTTCTCGTCGGCGCATCGCCTAGCCCGGGAGCCGAGCTCGCCTCGTGCTCACACGCCGAGTCGGCGAATCACTTGTCGGCCCAGCTCTCGACCACCGCCGCCTCGACCTCGATGGGCACGGTGGTCACGATCTCCTGCATGGCCTCCCGCAGGGTCTGCTCCACCACCGCGCGCCCCTCCTCGGCGCGTTCCTGGGGGACCTCGGCGAGGTACTCGTCGTGCACGCAGAGGATCCCTCGGCCCCCCAGCGCGCGTAGCCGCGGCAGCAGGCGGGTCATGGCGAGCTTGAAGCCGTCGGCCGCGGTGCCCTGCACGGGGATGTTCAGCGCGGCGTTGAAGCTGAAGCGTTCGGCATCGAAGCGACGGCGACGGCCCAGCGCGGTGCGAACCGTGACCGCGCGCGGAGGATGCTGGCGCCCCAGCCGACCGACGCGCGCATGCCAGGCCGCAATGCCCGGGAACGTGCGCAGGAACGCCTCGCGGGCGCGCTGCGCCTCCTGCATGTCGAGCTCCACGCCATAGCTGTCCATGGCGTAGCTGCGAAAGCGCGGTGCACCCATGCCGAACAGGAACCCGAAGTTCACCGCCTTGGCCAGCTGGCGCTCGCGGGTGCTGACCTCGGCTTCGGGCTTGCCGGTCAGGGTGGCCGCGGTCGCGCGGTGTGGATCTCGACCCTCGCGGAACACCGCGCGCATGGCATCGCAGGGGGCGAGGTGAGCGGCGACGCGCAGCTCGATCTGGGCGTAGTCGGCCACCACCAGCACGTGCCCGGGGGCGGCACGAAAGCACGCGCGCAGGCCCGGGGCCACGTGCTCGCTGGGTACCTGCTGGAGGTTGGGCTCGGTGCACGAGAACCGCCCCGAGTCGGCGGCCAGCGGGTGCAGGCGACAGTGGATCCGATCCCCGCTGACGTACTCGCGCGGCCAGTAGCCGTAGGTCGAGACCAGCTTGGCCAGGCGAGCCTGTCGCTCGGGATCGGTGGCGGTGGGCTGCTCGCGCAGCCACCCGTCCACGATGCGCTGGAACCCGGCCGCGTCCACGCCCACGCCAGCGCGCTCCATGGCCACCACCGCGGGCACGAGGTGGCACTCGAGGTCGTAGACACGGGCGAGGTCGCGACGGCGCAGCATGGGGGTGAGCGCGCGCATCAGCGGCACGAGCACGGCGGCCGAGGTGGCTGCCACCACACGCGGGTCGTCGCCGGTCAAGGGAAGCGCGGGCGACTCGAACGGCCACGCGTGCTCGAGCGCTCGCTCCACGCAGTCGGGCAGCGAGGGCAGGCCTCGACGGTGGCCCGAGGCGAGCAGCACCGCCGCCACCTGGGTGCAGCCCAGACGCAAGGGCGTGGGAGCATCGTCGCGGCCGGCCCAGGTCAGCAGGCGGTGCACCGTGAGCTGTGCCCCGTGGGTGACCACGTAGGGGCCGGAGGGGTCGGCCAGCCAGGCCAGCAGGGGCTCTGGATCCAGCGTCGTGTCGATCGTCCACACGCGGGCCTCGGAGCCCTCGGTGGCGGGGACGGCCAGCGCCACCGCGCCGGGGCAGCCGCCGCGCCAGTCGTCGGCATCGTGGCGACCGCGGGTGGGATCGGGTCCGATGAAGAGCCCCACCGCGGCGGGGGCCTCGCCGTGCAGGGCGAGCACTTGGTCGCGCAGCGCGTCGGCATCGTCGAGCGCGTGAGCGTGGGACGTGGGCCACGGCGGCAGCGCAGGGGCCTCGGTTCCCGTGAGGGGCACGCGGCGCAGCATAGCCCTCGTTTGGCGTTCGCCGCTCGCGCTCGCCCGTGCGAGCGAAATGCGGGACAGTGGATGACATGAGACGGGGCATCGAGACGCTCGGGTGGGTCGTGGGCATGGCCGTGAGTGGGGCATGCGGGAGCCCGGCCACGCCCGGCGACTCGGGCGAGTCCGCGAGCACCGGAGCCGACGAGGGCACCACCTTCGGAGGCGAGGGGGGCTCGGGTCAGGTGCTGACCACGGGACCCAACGCCACGAGCACCGGTCCCGACACGCCGGCCGACAGCAGCGGCGACGACGTATCCTTCTTGCTGCCCCCCGATGGCGGCGGGGCCAACGAGTGCGATCCTACCGCGCAGGACTGCCCGATGGGCCAAAAGTGCACCGCGTGGGCCAACGACGGCGGGAACTTCTGGAACGCCACCCGCTGCGTGGAGGTGATGGGCGGCAACCAGCCGGGGGACTCGTGCATGGTGGAGGGGAGCGGCGTCAGCGGGATCGACGATTGCGACGCGGGGGGCATCTGCCTCAACACCAACGAGGAGAACATCGGGGTGTGCATCGCGTTCTGCATGGGTGAGCAGCTCGAGTGTGGGACGGGGGACGCCTGTGCGGTCTACAACGACGGGGTGCTGCCGCTGTGCCTGCCCGGCTGCGACCCGCTGCTTCAGGATTGCCCGCCGGGCCAGAGCTGCATCGACACGCCCAACCAGACCTTCATCTGCTTCCTCGATGCCTCGGGCTCGGGCGGAGCCGACGGTGACGCGTGTCCGCCTGCCGACGGCGAGAACTCGTGCGATCCGGGGCAGTGGTGCGGGCCGGGCAGCTTCGGGTGCGATGCGGGCAACTGCTGCACGCCGTACTGTGATCTCGGCGCGCCCGATTGCATCGCGCCCGACGAGTGCGTGAGCTTCTTCGGTGATCCCGAGGCGGCGCCGCCGGGGTTCGAGAACGTGGGCGTGTGCGTGCTGCCGTGAGCGGCGGCCTCGTACGCTCGCAGGCCGGGGCTCAGGCGCCGCCTTCGGCCACCTTCACGAACCGCAGCGTGCTGCGGTCGCTCTCGCCGATCGCCTCGTACTTGGCCCGGTCCGTCTCCCCGAGCTGCAGCGTGGGCGGCAGCGTCCACACGCCCTTGTCGTAGTCCTTGGTGTCCTTGGGATTGGCGTTGACGTCCGAGCGTGCGTCGAGGCGGAAGCCGTAGCCCTCGACCTTCTGCACCAGCCACGGCTCGGGCAGGTAGCCCTTGGGCGCGCTCTGGTCCGGATCGGCATCGTCGGTGGCGCGGTGCTGCACCACCCCGAGCACGCCACCGGGCTTCAGCGCCTGGTGGATTGCGGGCATCAGGCGGTCCCACATCCCGGCCCGGTGCACGTTGTGCATCATGCGGATCACCAGCACCATGTCGAGCGAGTCGGGCTGGCCGAGCACCGGTGGCGCCTGGAGGTCGGGCTGGGTGACCGTCTGCACCTTGGCGTAGAGGTTGCCCGGCGCGGTGAGGAACAGCTCCACCGCCCGCGCACCGTAGCGCTGCTGCGGGTCTTCCGAGGTGCCGTCGTACCCGGTGAGGTAGAGCGTGCCCTGCTTGGCCAGGAACGGCGCGAGGATCTCCGTGTACCAGCCGGCCCCCTGAGCATACTCGAAGACCTTCATGTCCTGGCGCAGGCCGAAGAACACGAGCGTCTCCTTGGGGTGGCGGTGGCGATCGCGATCGGCGTTGCCAGGGGCACGGTGGGGGCTCGCCAGGATCGCGTCGAGGGCTGCCTCGGGGGTGGGGTAGCCGGCGCTCACGAGCGCGTCGAGCTCGGCCTGCAGCTCGGGGGTGAAGCGGGCGCTGATCTCCTTGGCGCGCGCCTCCTGACGACGGAGCTGGGCGGCGAGCTGCGGCGGGAGATCGTCGGTCTGCGCGGCGGGAGCGTCGGTGGCCGGAGGTGCGTCACCGCTCGCGGGCGGATCGGAGGGCGGCGGGTCCTTGCTGC
Source organism: Paraliomyxa miuraensis (assembly GCF_026337845.1). Classification (GTDB taxonomy): domain Bacteria; phylum Myxococcota_A; class Polyangia; order Nannocystales; family Nannocystaceae; genus Paraliomyxa; species Paraliomyxa miuraensis. The sequence continues at coordinate 231,170 of NZ_JAOVZF010000149.1, forward strand.
ACGAGAGGCAGGCGAGCAAGGCCACGGCGAGCAACGAAGAGGGGAGGCGTCGCATCGGGCGTGGTTATAGCCCGGCCGAGCGATCGTCACATCGTCGATGGGCAGGCGCTGTTGTTCATCAGGCTGGGGTCGATGTCGGTCGGGTACAGGCAGACGCAAGAGGCGTCCTGCGCGGACGGGCACACCAGCACGTCCTCGTAGCTGCGCGAAGAGCAGCTGTAGAGCGCTCCCTCGCGCAGGCATTCGCAGCCGGGTTGCGTGCCCACGGCGCAGCCCTCGCCCTTGGGTCGGCACCAGCCGTAGGGGGTCTCGTTGGATGCCTCGGCCTGATATCCGGTGCGGAAGCACTCCTGGCTGTTGAAGCAGTCGTCGGCCTCCGCGCAGTCCTCGTTCTCGAGTACGGCCTCGTCCACGCACGCTACGGCCGTCCCCAGGCCGAGCAGGAGCGCGATGGCGACGGAGCGAAGGGCGGAAGGGTAGATGCCTCGGTTCATCGTGGTGGTTCCAGTTGGTTAGAAGCGCACTCGAGCCGCGACACCAGCCCCGTTCGGCATCGGGCTGGGCCCGATGAATGCGCTGCGCTGTTGGTTGAGCTTCTTGAGGCGGGTGTTGGCGAATACCGCGAGCGCCAGCCCGAAGCCGGCCGCCGCCGCGCCACCGATGAGGAGTCCGGCGCCCACGTTGATCTGGCTGATCGCCTTTTGCCGAGCTTCACCGGGATCGGTCTCGGCCACCGTGCCCTTGCCCTTGTTGCGCACGTACACCCCGCCGTAGAGCGCTCCCAGGCCGCCGAGCGCAAGGATGTACCCGGTGGCGGTGAGCGTGCCCCACAACTTGCGCTTCTTGCTGTACTCGTCATCGGGCATCGTCGGCCCGGTGTCCGGCGTGGCGGAGCCACCACCGCTGGTCGGCGAGCCGCTTCCCGAGCTGGCCACGGTGCTCCCCCCGTCGCCGAAGATCCGATCGATCGGCACCACCTCCACCCGCAACAGCGCCCCGCATCCGGGCGGCGCATCGATGTCGGACTGCGAGGCGGCGGCGCAGGAATCCTCGCTGCCGTCCTGCTTGAGCACCTCGCGCTCGGTGCCGCTGCTCGCCCCGACGCCGACGTTGCCGACCTTCACGCCCGCGCCCACGTCGGCGCTCGCGCCCGCGTAGAACGAGAACGCGCCCACCGTCAGGCCCGTGATCACGTGGGTGGCCTCGTCGCAGCGGCCCTCGAGGTCGCGCTCGTTGAACACGGCGCGCTCGGCCTCCTTGCGGCCGACGATGATCATGTCGACGTTGAGCTGGCCGGCTCGCTCGAGCTTGGCCTCGAGGCCCACCGCGCCCACGGGGAGCTGGGCGTACAGCTCGTCCATGCTCTTGATCTTCACGCCCTCGCGCTTTTGATTCAGGCCGAGGTAGCTGTAGTTGCCCTCCACGGTGCAGTTGGTGAGCACCTCCATCTCGCAGCCCTGGTAGCGCACGGCGACCAGGCTGCGGGTGGCGCGGGCCTCGAGCGCGGCACGATCGGCCGCGGGCCACTCCACCACCAACGGCTTGGCCGCGCTGGCCTTCACGCCGCACTTGGTCTGTCCGGTCTGCGTCGCGAGGTCGGGCGAGGTCGCGAGCTGCTCGGACGGCGTGCCCTTCTTGGGGCAACCGGTCGTTGCGGCGACGATGAGACCCGCCGCCGCGACGGCCAGCAGGCGAGAAGGACGACGATGCGAGGCCGCTGCCATGGCGAGGGCGAGCATAAGCGGCCGATGGCAGCCGGTGCTAGTCCTCGTGCCGGGGCTCGACACCGGGCATGCGTGTCGCGCTCGACTCGATGGTGCGTCTGGAGGGCAGGGCGATCCGCGGATCGCGGAGTCCTACCCCCCGAAGGCCGCGATCGCGGCCGCGAGGTCGTCCTCGCCCTGCCCAGGGCCGCCGACCCACTGCACCACCCCTTGCGCATCCACCACGAAGGTCACGGGCATCTCGCTCACGCGGAACCGCCCCGCGAGCACGTTGCCCTGGTCGTGCACCACGGGGAACGACAGTCCGAACCCGTCGACGAGCGCCTGGGCGTCCGAGGCGTACTCGTCCTCGCTCACTCCCACGAACGCCACGTTGGGGTGTTTGCGATGCAGCTTCTCGGCCGCGGGCAGGGTGTGCTTGCACGGCTCGCAGTACTTGGCGAAGAACTTGATGACCACCACCTGGCCGCGCAGCTCCTTGGTGTCGATGCGGGCCCCGGCCAGGGTGGGGCGGGCGAAGTCGGGTACGCCCTGCTGCGCGAGCGGGCTGGGGGCGCTGGGGGGCGGCCCCGCGGGTCGACAGGCGGCTGGTCCCAGCGAGGTCGCGCCAACCACGACCAGGGCGAGCGCGAGGGAGCGAAGCGAGGCGGGCGAGGTCACGGCCGAGATCACAGCGGGATCCCTAGCAGAAAACCGGGCCTCGTGGGTGGTGACGGCGGTCTACCAGACCTCCACCTCCCCCAGGGCGGCGAAGTTGCGCTTCTTGCCCTTGATCACCACCCCGTGCTCGCCGCGATCGCCCTGCGGCACGCTGATGTCGAAGTTCTGTCGCTCGTTGCGGCGTAGGCCCACGATGAGCTCGTGCGGGCCGGGCTGGATCTCGAGCGCCGGGGCCTCGAACTCGAAGCGGTGGAGGATGTAGTCGCCCTCTCGCCAGAGGTTGGGAGGGTAGATTCCACCGGTGAGGTCGTGCGGCTCGCCGTTGATGCGACTGGTGCGGTCCTTGAGCAAGCGGGCGTAGATCTGCGAGCCCCCGGGCAGCGGGCGGAGCACGCGGATCGACAGCTGCAGCGTCGCCTTGCGGCCACGGACCACGGGCTCGGTCACCTCCCAGCCGATGATCTCGATGTAGTTCTCGAAGCGCAGCATGGTGGGGTGGCGCAGCGGCTGCGGCTCGTCGAACAACACCCCCGGGATCGGGTTGCGATCCTCCTCGCCGCTCGGCAGGAGGTTGGCCACCAGGCGTAGATGGGCGTGGTGGTCGTCGAGGACGAAGAGCGGCCAGCCATTTTGGCGATGATCCTGGTGCAGCGCGGGGAGATCTCGCTCACGGATGAGCGCCGCGCGAGGCTCGTCCGCGCCGAGGTAGGTCGCCAGCTCGCGGCGGCTGGCCAGCGTGAGCACGTCGCCGGGGCCATGGAGCGACAGCCCCTCGTCGCGGACGCGGTGGTTGCCGAGCTGCGGGGAGAGGACCCCGGCCTCGACCAGCGCACGGTGGTGCTCGAGCACTCGACGCGGCGAGAGCAGATCGCAGGTCTCGGGCACCAGTCTCTGGGCGTAGCCCCACGCGCCAACCAGGGTCGCGGCACCGAGCAGCATCAACGGAGCCGCCGCGCGTCGGGCGGGATCCATCCGATCGAGCAGGCGATCCACCCGATGTCCCCGCCCGCCCGCAGGGGCCAGGAGGCCCGCCAGCAGCAGGGCCCAGAGCGCGGCCGAGCCGATGCGGCCGAGCCGCTCGGGCGCCTGCAGCTGCTGCCCGGGGAAGGAGTGCTCGCCCTCGAAGGCGAACAGGGGCACCGTCACCCGGCCTGGCGTGCGCGAGGCATCCTTGCCCACGACCAGCATGCCGAGGACGACCACCGTCAGCGCGAGTCGGCGACCGGTGCGATCGGTGCGTGGATCCTGCATCCACTCGACGGCCGCGGCGGCGCCGAGCGCCGCGGGCACGATGATCGGCAGCGGCACGGGGCCGTAGACCAGGCTCCAGCCGCTCGCGATCGTCACGCCGAGCCCGAGCCATAGCGCGGGTAGGCGATCGCGTCGGCCGAGCAGCGCCCCGGCCACACACAGCGGCGCCCACGGAAACAGGCCGTAGCCGAGGTCCTCGAGGCCCGCGGCGAAGCGACGGTTCTCGGGCTTGTCGATCAGCACGAGGTCCTTGGCGGCGCCCAGCAGCGGGATGTAGCCGTTGCCCTGGCGCAGGCTCAGCATCACCGCGATCCCCAGCGTGACCACGAACCCGAGCCACAAGAAGACCGCGATGCGGGGGTGGATGCAGGCTCGCTCGCCGTCCGGCGCGCCGGGGCGCTCGACCGAGGCCGCCACCGCGAGGGCGCCCAGCGGGAGTGCTCCGCCGATCGCCAACCCTGCGCTGGCCACCGACAGCGCGAGCAGACCCGCCGCGACGATGCCCGCCAGGCTCGCGCGCACGAGGCTCGGGCTGCGCAGCGCCAGCAGGCCCATCAGCACCGCGGCCACGCCGAGCGCCTCGGCCACGGGGTTGCCCAGCGCGGTGCGGCCCGCGACCGCCACCACCGGGAATGCGAGCGCGAAGCCTCCCGCCAGCAGGCTCACCCACGGGGATGCGCCGCGGCTGCGCGCGACGCCGGTGGTCATCGCCACGAGCGCGATGGCGGCGAGGGCATGGGGCAGCCGCAGCCCGACCTCGCCCCCCAGCACGGCGTACGAGCGCTCGCGCAGCAGGTCGGGCAGCCACGGGCTGCGCACCAGATCGCTCATGCCGGCGCCGAGGGCCGCGAGCACGCGGTCGAGCGCGGGGAGCTCGGCGTCGCTCCAGAACCCGTGCGTGCCCAGGCCGGGGAGCAGCACGACCGCGGCCACCAGTGCGGCGATCACCGCGAGTGCGGGCGGGGTGGACCGGACTAGAACTCGCACTGCGAGGTCGCCTCGTTGCAGGTCGAGCCCGGGGCCACGAACGGGCACACGTCGCCGAAGAACGAGGTGCACGGGATCCCGCACACGTCGGCCGTGTGGTCGTAGCAGATGTGACCGGGGGCGCACTCGAGGTCGTTGTTGCAGCGGCAGTTGAAGTCGTCGGGGATCCCGTTGTCGTTCATGTCGGTGCCGTTGCAGCACTCGGTCACGTAGAAGTCGCTGGCGCTGCAGTCCTCGTCGGCGCAGTCGATGGTGCCGTCACAATCGTTGTCGAGACCATCGGTGCACGCGTCCACCCCGAACTCGGCGGTGGGGTTGGCCCCGCCCACGCACCCGGCACACCCGGGAACCAGCGTGCAGTCCGGGTCGGCGCAGTCGGCATAGACGTCGCCGTCGTTGTCGATCACGTCGTTGCAGATCTCGGGCGGGTTCTCGATGATCTCGACGTTGAGCTGCCACGGACCCTCGTTGGGCCCGCCGAACGGATCGATGGTGTAGCCGTCGAGGAAGATGAAGTAGTTGCCGGGCTGCAAGAGCACGAAGTCGAGCGCGGCCGACCACATGAAGCCGCCGCTGTCGTCGTCGCAGCCGAGCTCCTGGCCCACCGTGCACGAGCCGGCACGCACGTAGAGCACCGAGTCGAACGAGGTGCCGACCGAGGTCAGCGTGACGTGCGCGGGCTGGAACAGCACCAGGCGAAACACCGCCTCGCCGGCCCCACCGCCGCACGTGCCCTCGGTGTTGTTGGTGTGGCCGGTGGTGTCGCCGAAGAAGGTCCCGCTGGCGAAGATCGACTGGGCGGTGCCGCAGTTGCTCTGCCCGATCACGCATATGGGGGCGCCAAAGCAGTCCGAGTCGTCGCAGTCGATCGCCCCGTCGAAGTCGTCGTCGAGGTCGTTGTTGCAGATCTCGGGCTGGATCGGGCAGCTGGGGTGGAACACGCACGCTTCGTCGGCGCAGTCGATCTTGCCGTCGCAGTCCTCGTCGACGCCGCCCGTGCACTGCTCGGGCATGCACATGGCGCAGGCGGCCGAGACCACGCACGCGGGGTCGGCACAGTCGACCAGCCCGTCGCAGTCGTCGTCGGTGCCGTTGCTGCAGTTCTCGGGCACGGGGGGGCCCAGGCAGGTGCAGGGGAACAGCCCCTCGCAATCGGGGTCGGCGCAGTCGATCAGCCCGTCGCAGTCGTCGTCGGCATCGTCGTCGCACTGCTCGACCTGCGCCATGCAGGTGCAGGCGGGGTCGGGCAGGCAGTCGGGATCGTTGCAGTCGATGGCGGCGTCGCAGTCGTCGTCGAAGCCGTTGACGCACAGGCCGGCCTCCGCCGCCGCACACCCGCAGGCCGGGGTGCCGATGCAATCGGAGTCGTTGCAGTCGACGGTGGTGTCGCAGTCCTCGTCGGCCCCGCCCGTGCACTCCTCTCCGGCCGGGTCGGGCACGCAGCCGCAATCGGGCACGCCGTCGCATGCGGGGTCGAAGCAGTCGGCGACGCCGTTGCAGTCGTTGTCGTCCGCGTCGAAGCAATTCTCGGGCGCGCCCGGGAAGGTGTTGGGGTTGAGGTCGTTGCAGTCATTGCCGCCGCACTCGGGCGGCGGCACCCCGTCCTCGTCGTTGTCGCGCAGCACGGTCACGCACACGCCGTCCTCGCACGAGCCCACCAGGCAGGGATCGGGCGAGTCGCACTCGAGATCGATGGTGCAGAAGAGCGGGGGAGGGGGCGGATCGACGGTGGTGTTGGTATCGGTGGCCGTGATCGTGGTGGGCGGCGGCGGCAGATCGTCCCCGGAGGTGGGCCCCGTGGTCGTGAACGTGGTGGTGGGTCCGTCGGTGAGCGTGCCGTCCTCGGTCTCGGTGCCACCGGTGCCGTCGGCTCCCGACACGTGGACCTCGAGATCGGTGCGTCCGCACCCGCTGCCGAGCATCAGGCCCAGCGCGACCAGGATGACCGCGTAAGCTCGCATTCCTGTCACAGACTATCAGGAGATCGTGTCGTGGCGAGCGTCGATCCGCTCCGCGCCAGTACCGCAGCCCCATGGGGGAGCGGGCCAGACGGCCCGGTCGCTGCGGCCGCCCCAACGAAAAAGGAGCGCAGCACCGTGGTGCCGCGCTCCCCCCATGGCGCGCGTCTCGTTGGGATCTCAGCGCTTGCTGAACTGGAAGCGAGCGCGGGCGCCCTTGCGGCCGTACTTCTTGCGCTCCTTCTTGCGGGCGTCGCGGGTGAAGTAGCCCGGTGCCTTGAGCGCATCGCGGTACTCCTCGCTGACGCGCAGCAGGGCGCGCGCGATCCCCAGGCGAATGGCCCCGGCCTGGCCCGAGAGCCCGCCGCCCTTGACCGTGCACCACACGTCGTACTTGTCGGAGGTGTTGGTGGCGTAGAGCGGCTGCTCCACGATCTTGAGGTTGGTGGGGCGGGTCAGGTACTGCTCGGCGTCACGGCGGTTGATCGTGATCGTGCCGTCGCCGTCGTACATCCACACTCGAGCCACCGCCGTCTTGCGGCGCCCGGTGGCGTAGAACTTCATCGTTTCGGTGGCCATCGTATCCAGTGCTTCGGTGAGTGGGCCGGTCTAGTCGTCCGTGGTCGTCCAGTTTAGCCGCCCAGCTGGAACGCCTTGGGGTTCTGGGCCGCGTGCGGGTGCTCGGCGCCTGCGTAGACCTTGAGCTTCTTGAAGGTGGTCCGCCCCAGTGCGTTGCGGGGCAGCATGCGCTTGACGGCCTGCTTGATCACTTCCTCGGGCTTGGTCGCCAGCACCTCGCGGGCGGTGGCGTGCTTCATGTTGCCGAGGTAGCCGGTGAAGCGATGGTACTCCTTCTGGTCGAGCTTGCGCCCGGTCAGCTTCACCTTGTCGGCGTTGATCACGACCACGAAGTCGCCGGCGTCGAGGTGGGGAGTGAAGATCGGCTTGTGCTTGCCGCGGAGCAGCGTGGCGATCTGGGTGGCGGCTCGACCGAGCGTGGCGCCGTCGAGATCGACCACCCACCACTCGCGCTCGAGCGTGGCGGTATTCGGGTATGGCGTGGCCATGGGGGCGGGAGCCTTACGTCACGCCCTGGGGGCTGTCAAGGCGAACGAGGCACCCGGGGAGCCGTCTGCGCACTTCGCGGGGGACCACCGGTGTGAGGGGAGATCGGGTGGTTTCCCATTGGTCCGAGCGATCGGCTGTCGGTTTGCCCGTGAACGGGCATACTACGCGGGACTCGTGAACGCAGCAGCTCCTCAGGGCGCTCCCGCCAAGGTCTTGGTCGCGGACGACTCCGACACCGAGCGGGCCGCGGCGCGTCAAGCGCTGACCGAGGCCGGGTACGAGGTGGTCGAGGCCATCGATGGACAGCATGCCCTCGAGGTCTTTGGCCGCGAGCGCCCCGATCTCGTGTTGCTCGACGTGGTGATGCCGAGGCTCACCGGACTCGAGACCTGTCGGATCCTCAAGGCCAAGACCCAGGCGACGTACCTGCCGGTCATCATGGTCAGCACCCGGAATTCGGTCAACGCCCGGGTCGAGGGGCTGCGCTCGGGGGCCGACGACTACCTCGGCAAGCCCTACGATGCCGACGAGCTGCGGGCCCGGGTGGAGGCGCTGTTGCGTACGCGCAAGGTGCTGCGTGACAGCGGCGACGGCGGGCGTCCGCCGCCGCTGCGCGAGGGGGCGGTGGGCGACACGGCGCCGCGTGGGGACATCGACCGGTCCGATCCCGCGTTCACGCGTCGCCTCGAGGAGGAGTTCGATCGCGCCGAGCGCTACAGCGATCCGCTCACCTGCCTGCGAGTGGAGCTCGACCAGTACGAGGCGATCCTCACCGATCACGGCTCCGAGGTCGCTGGCGAGTTCACGGTCGCGATGCGCGAGGTCGTGGGCAACAGCATCCGCAAGATCGACCTCGTGTACCGAGCCGGGGATAGCGGCTACCTGCTGGTGCTGCCCAACACCCACTTCCCCGGGGCGCTGGCCGTGGCCGAGCGCGTGGTGCGGGACATCCGCAAGCTCCGATCCGGCGCCGCCCCCGAGCTGCGCACCACCGTGAGCGTGGGCGTGTCGTTCTTCCCCAACAAGGACACGCATTCGCTGCAGGACATGCTGCAGCTGGTCGACGCTGCGCTCGATCGGGCCAGGGGCGAGGGCGGAGGGTTCGTGTGCCTGTATCAGCACCAAGGGTATCTCTACCGTCCCGAGGACTAGCCGTGGCGTCCGTCCGTTCGTTTGGGTCGTGATGGATCGCAACGCCATCGTCGAGGTCGGCGCGGTGCGGCTGGTGTGCCGCGATGGATCCACGGCAACCGACGCGGCCGTGGCCACGGCGGTGCGCCTGCGTCAGGCCGGGATCGAGGTCAACCTGCCGCTCGAGCTGGCTCAGCGGATGGGCGATCGCATGCCCTCGGGCTGTGCGGTGCTCGACCTCGACGACCGCGAGGAGCGGCTGGACCTGGTGCTGGCGCTGGGGGGCGACGGCACGCTGCTGCGGGCGGCTCGTCTGGCGGCCGAGCGCGACGTGCCGCTGATGGGCATCAACCTCGGCACGCTGGGCTTCCTGGCCGCGTATGGAGCGGGGCAGCTCGAGGAGGCGCTGGCGGATGCCGTTGCGGGCAGGCTGACGTGGCGCCCGCGCCTGCGCATGCACGTGACGGTGCGGCGCAAGGCGGGACCGTGGGAGTGCACCGGCAGCAACGACGTCTACGTCAAGCACGGCGAGCTGCCGCGGATGATCGATCTCGGCACCAGCGTGGGCGGCTCGCCGATGGCCCGCTATCGCGCCGATGGCCTGCTCGTGTGCACCCCGATGGGCTCGACCGCCTACAACCTCGCGGCGGGGGGTCCGATCGTCAATGCGGGGACCGACGCGTTCACCATCACGCCGATCTGTCCGCACAGCCTCACCCATCGCCCGGTGGTGACCTCGGCCAACGAGCCCATCGGCGTGGTCTACAGCGGGCCCGTCGACGCGGGGTCGGCCACGCTCTCGGTCGACGGGCTCTGGGGCAGCAGCCTCGAGGTGGGGGACGAGATCGAGGTGACGCGGGCGGAGCGGCCGCTCAAGCTCGTGCCACCGTCGGCGTCGGTGTTCGAGGTGCTGCGGCACAAGATGGGGTGGAGCAAGGAGTAGCGGGGGCGGGGGTCGAGATCAGCGGAGCGGACGAGTGTGGCGAACGGCGCGTCGCGGCGTATCTTGCACTTGCAGCTCGCCCCAGCATTGACGTCGTTTCCGTACCATCGAAGCGTGGCAGGGATGCAATCCACCGCCCGCGTCGAAGACTGAGTCGTAGTGACCTCGTTCCATGATCGGTCGTCGGGCGCGCTGCCGCTTCGCACGTCGCGGTGGTTTGCCTGGGTCGATCGCATGCCGCCCTGGCCGGGCGCGCTGCACGTGACCGGGGTGGTGGTGATGTCCTCGGCGGGCTACGACGTTCGGCTCGTTCCGAGTCCGCAGCAGCGCGATCCCGATGTGCTCGTGCTCGAGCTGGAGATCACCGAGCGACCAGGGTCATGGCCGCGGGAGGTCACCCCGATCACGGTGCGCTACGATGGCCGGCCCGAGGCGGGAACCTACGAGAAGGTGGTGGTGCGGCTACCCAGCGGGCAGGAGATCCCGCTGCCGTTCGACGAGACGTTCTAGCCCTGCCCGCGCCCGAAGCGAACGCGCGCAACGTCCGGCGACGAGGAGCGTGTGGCGCGAGGCCGCGGGCGGGTGAGGATGCACCACGGCGAGCCCCCGCGTGGCTTGGGCGCCCGGGAATGTCTCGGGGCTCTGAGGCGTGCCTGGCGGCGGTCGCCCCGACGAGCGGTCTGGGCGACACTTCGAGCGGATCGGGATCATGGGACGAGCTGCGGCAGGGCTCTGGGTAGCGGGATTGCTCGCGTGTACGCACGGGGGCTCGCCGTCACCGCCTGCGCCGATCGCCACGGTCGAAGTCCTGCCCAACCCCCAGCCCATGACGTCGGCCGCGATCGAACCTCAGTCGGGTCCGCGTTCCGAGATCGTCGAGGGCTTCGATCCGCCGCCATGGTTGCTCGAGGAGCCTTCGACCCTGCACGTCTCATGGGCCGACCTCGTCGTTCCCCTGTCCACCGTCCCACCTTCGATCACGCCGGCGACCCCGGCCTGGCCCGAGGACGTGGAGACCTCGCCACCCCAGGCCCCGCAGCCCGTGCTCGAGCCCCGGCCGTGTCGCCGCGAACACTACCTCGCCCACGACTCGCGGCCGCTACGAACCGTTGCACTCGAGTACGACGCTCGCGGGCGCGTGGTGGACGAGCGCATCGACGAGGACACCGATGGGACCATCGATCGGCGGCTTCGCTACACCTGGACCCGCGACGACGTGCTCGTGCGAGTGAGCGAGCGGCTGGCCCCGGAGCCCACCTGCGACGGGCTGATGCCGGCGATCGTCTACGAGACCACCCATCACTACGACGCGCATGGGGTGTGGCTGGGCTCCCGGATGGAGCAGGGCGGCCAGCTCGTCTCGGAAGGTCCGTGGCGCAGCACCCTCTATGACGAGCGTGGACGTCCGGTGCAGTGGACGGAGCACCAGCACGGCGAGTTCCTGCGTGCGGTCACGCTGCGGTGGGACGAGCGCGATCGCTTGCTCGAGCGCGCCACCCATGCCCGGGAGCCGCTCGTGGTGGAGCGCTGGCACCACGGCGCCGACGGTCGCGAGCGCTACCACGCGCGCTGGGACGCGGGCACGTGGTCGGTCGAGCGCGAGCGGCTCGATGATCACGGGCGCGCGGTCGTGGTGCAGCACGACCACGATGGCGACGGTCGCGTCGATACCCACGAGCGGCGCTCCTACGATGCCGCGGGCCGCGAGGTCGAGCGCCGGCTCGACACGGATCTCGACGGCGAGCCCGACCAGCGGATCGTGCAGACCTGGCAGCACGACGAGGCGGGCCGCCTGCTTCGCTGGTCCCGCAAGCAGGAGGACAGCTGGGTCGAGGACTTCGAGGAGCATCGCTACGATGCCGAGGGTCGGGAGGTCGAGCGCCGGTCCGAGTACAACCGGGCGGTGATCTCGGCCGGCGATCTGATCGGCTACGTCGAGCGTGAGCACTGGCGCGGCGAGCACGACGAGCGGGGGCGGATCGTCCGCGAGCACGTGCTGCAGGGAGAACTGGGGCCCAACGAGCGCATCGAGCTGCGCTACGACTGTCGCAAGCCCTATGTGCGTCACCCGCGGCGCAACCCCCTCGACCACCCGGAGACGGCGGCGCAGTGCTTCGAGGTGTTCGAGTGATCGCGGTGCTCCGCCACGCGGGCTTGCGTCGATTGTGGGCGGGCGACCTGGTCTCGATGCTCGGAGACTGGCTCACGTACGTCGCGGTGGGCGTGCTGGCGATCGAGCACGGGGGCGCGCTGGCTGTACTGGGGGTGCTGCTGGCCCATACCGTGCCCCGGGCCCTGGTGGCTCCGTGGGCGGGGCGGGTGGCCGATCGTCACGATCGTCGTACGGTGCTCGTGCTCGGCAGCATGGTGCGGGGCGCGACGGTGCTGGGCATGGTGGTCGCTGCTTCGGCGGATGCTTGCGGCTGGGTGCAGGCACTGCTCGTGGCTCGCATGGCGGCGGGGGCCTTCGTCGATGCGGCGGCCGGCGCGGCGGTGCCTCGCTTGGTCCCGAGCGCGGTGCTGCCCGAGGCCCACGCGCTGCTGGGCACCACGTGGAGCGTGGTGTTCGGGGTGGGCGTGGCCGCGGGCGGTGTGGTAACGGCGGTCGTGGGGCCGGTGGGGGCGCTGGTGGCCGATGCCGTCACGTTCTTCGTGGCTGCGGCGATCTACGCCGGGCTCCCGCGTCTCGACCCTTCGCGCGATGGCGACGATTCCGGTCGAGCACGACGCTGGTCCGAGGTGCTCGCGTATGTCTGGGCCCGTCCGTCGCTGCGGCGCGCGGCGCTGACCAAGGGACCGGTGATGCTCGCCAATGGAGTGGCCTTCGTGCTTGCCCATGCGATCGCGGGTCGCGAGCAGGGGGCGGCCGTGGCGATGACGCTGGGCACGCTGCATCTGTGGCGGGCGGTCGGCACCGGGATCGGACCGATCCTGTGGATTCGGATTCGGGCCCTGCGGGGCACGGAGACCGGCCTCCGCGCTGCGCTGGGGGTGGTGGTCCTGGGCGTGGGGACGTTCGTCGCCGCCGATGGGGTGGCGCTATTGTGGGGGCTGGCGTGGAGTCTGGGATGGTTGGGTGCGCTGCTATGGGGCTTGGGAGTCGGCGCACACTGGGCCACTGCGGCTGCCCGCCTGCAACAGCTCACGCCCGATCCCCTGCGAGGGCGGCTGACCGCGATCGATCTGGTCGTCCACACCGCAGGGCAGGGCCTGGGCGGGCTGCTCGGGGCGATGGTGCTCGCGCTCCTCGCCTGTCGACCGACGCCGAGGCACGAGCCGATCGCGACCGTACCGACGTCGACGAACCATGAGCCCGAGCCCACTCCGACTTCGACTCCTCGTCCGCTCACGCTCGAGCAGCGTCTCGATGCCCACGCCGTGACGGCCGATGATCACGTGCGCCTTGTCCTCTACACCTGGACCACGCCGCTACAGATCGAGGCCCTGCGCGCGGGTGGTCCCCTGCTGGTGGCCGATGCGTCGACGGGAGGGCATGCCTCGCCCTTCAATCGCCGGCTCGCCGAGATGGTCGAGCAGCGTCGCCCGGGCCATGAGATCGCGGCGCTGTTGCACGAGCGTCCCGGGCTCACCAAGCGTCGCTACGCGTGGCCGAGCCCGTTCGGTACCGTGCTGGGCAAGGGTCCGCAGCGCTACGGCTCGGCGCTCATCCGCGTGGAGCTGCGCCCGCAGGCGGTGTTCGCCGCGCTCGATCCCTCCGTCGACCCGCCGTGGCGGTTTCACGACGGGCGGGGGCGGATCGTGTCCGAGGCCGAGATCCTGGCCGAGCCCGGGCGGCTGGGCGTGGTCTACCACCAGCAGCTCGGCGCGCACGAGAGCATCCCGTTTCGCGAGCACGTGCTGTGCAACGAGGCGATGGTGGCGAAGTGGTCGGTGGGAACGGCGGAGATCCGCGAGCGAGTGGAGGCCGAGCGCGCGCTGATGCTCGAGCTGGCCGAGGGCCCGTTCGGCGAGGCAGCCGCCGCGGCCTTCACCGCGGTGGAGCGCTGGCAAGCGTGGCCGCAGTGGATCGATCCCCTGCCTCCGCCGACCTTGCTGTCGCGCTGGCACCGAACCCTGGCCTTCGACAACGCGCGCTATCGGCCCACGCCCGCGCACCTGCGGGCCATTGCCGATGCGCTCGCCGATTATGACCCGACGGGTCCCGAACTGTGGGGTCCGGCGCCGTCGGACTCGGGAAGCGGCAACGCGAGCCAGGCCTCGCGATAGGCGTCCCGCAGGGTCTCCCACTCGGCGGGCTCGCCCACCCACACGCCCTCGGACCAGCTGAAGATGTCGGCGGGCTTGTCGTCGGGCTCGTAGAGCGGGATCACGTGCACGTGCAGGTGGCGGGAGGTCTGGGTGAGCTCGCCCGCGCTGCTGCCGGTGCTCGCGACGTAGCAGCGGCGGGGGCGACGAACGTGCTCGATCACCCGCGCCGCGTGCAGCGACAGCCGACAGGCCTCGAGCCAGGTCCAGGGGGCGACCTCGGAGTACGAGACCACGTGGGCCTTGGGCATGATCATCAGGTGGCCCCAGCGGCGCACGTAGCGGGGCAGCATCACCAGCATGTGCTCGTCCTCGTGCACCGCGTACACCGGACCCACCGCACGATCCCGGATCGCACACATCAGGCACGACGGCTCCCCGCCTTCGGTCCGGATGCTCGCGAGCGCCTCGGCGCGGGAGATGAGGCGGGGCACGTTGCGATCATGCCCCGGTGGCTGGCGCTCGACCACCGGGAGCTGCCCCCGACGGCAACGATCGTTCCATGGCCGGGTGGGCTACGGCCGGGTGGGCGACGCGTCGGCGCCTACATCCGCTGCGGTGCCTCGATCCCCAGCAGTCCCAGTCCCCACGTCAGCCCCGCGAGCGCTGCGCTCACCAGGACGAGCCGACCGTCGAGCACGCTGCCCTCGGCGCTGAGCACGTGGCACTGCTTGGAGTTGCTGAACCGGTTGATCGCCTTGGCCAGCTCGAGCAGGTAGTTGCACATCACCGACGGTCGCAGCTCCTGGGCCGCGCGGTGGGCCTGCGGCCCCAGCTGCGCCAGCGCCAGCAACAACCCACGCTCCTCGGGCTGCTGCAGCGCCGCTCCGGCCGCGCTCAGGCGCTCGGCGTTGCTCGTCAGGGTGGGGTCGAGTCCCTTGCCCGCCTCCTCGGCCTTGCGAAGGATCGACCGCATCCGCGCGGCGCTGTACTGCAGGTACGGCCCGGTGTCGCCCTCGACGGCCAGCCACGCGTCCATGTCGAACACGATCTTCTGCCGGACGTCGTGGGCCAGCATGCCGAACCGGATCGCCCCCAGGGCGACCTGATGGGCGACGAGCGCGATCTCCTCCTCCGACCACTCGCTCGTGTACTTGGACAGGTAGTTCTCGCGCAGGTGGCGGGTCATCCGCTCGCGCAGCGCGGAGAACAGGATCACGTTGCCCTTGCGCGTGGCCATGGCCCCGCTGGGCAGCTCCACCATCTCGTAGGGCACGTGCTCGCTGCGCTCGGCCTGCTCGAAGCCCATCTTCTTCAGCGTGAGGAACACGTGGCGAAAGTGGTCGCTCTGGCGCACGTCGACCACGTAGATCGAGCGATCGATCTCGTGCTCCTCGAACTTGAGCTGGGCCAGCGCGAGATCCTTGGTGGCGTAGAGGCTGGTGCCGTCGCGCTTGCGCAGCATGAAGAACGGCATGTGCTTGATCTCCTCGTTGAAGATCCCCACCGCCCCCTCGCTCTCCACGAACACGCCGCGCTGCAGGTACTCTTCCACCATCCGCAGGCCGAGCTCGTCGACCTCGCTCTCGTAGAACACCCGGTCGAAGCTCACCCCGGACCAGCGGTAGATCTCGTCGAACTCCTCGAGCGACCACTGCCGGGTTCGCTCCCACACGGCGATCAGCTCGGGGTCGCGAGCCTCGAGCTTGCGCAGGATCTCGGTGGTGCGGGCCTTGGCCGCGTCGAGCGAGGCCTTGGCGGCGGCATCGCCGGCCGTGGCGGCCTCCTCCCAGTCGGTGAGCTGGTTGCTGGCGGCCGAGTACAGCTCGCCCAGCCACTCGCCACGCGCATGGTCGGGGGGCGTGCGCTTGGCCTCGTCGAGCACGTCGAGGTACCACCACAGGCACTTGGCGATGTGCGCCCCCACGTCGCCGAGGTAGTTGGCTGCGACCACCTGGTAGCCGTCGGCCCGCAGCAGGCGCACGATCGAGTCGCCCAGGCAGAGGTTGCGCATGTGCCCCACGTGGAACGCCTTGTGCGTGTTGGGCTGCGAGTACTCGACCATGACCCTCTCGGCGACTCGTTCCGCGACTCGTTCCGCGACTCGCTCCGCGACTCGCTCCGCGCGAGACGGCGGCGCGGGCGTCTGCCCGCGGGCGAGCGGCGCGAGCACCAGCGGTGCGGCGTGCTGCAGATCGAGGCGGAGGTTGACGTAGGGACCGGTCGGGCGAGCCTCGGCCACCAGCCCCTCGCGGGGGATGGCCGTCGCGATCTCCTGGGCGATCGCCGGAGGGCTTTTGCGCAGGACCTTGGCCAGCCGGAAGCACGGGAACGCCAGATCGCCCAGATCGGGGTTGGGGGGCGTCTCGATCAGGGCGGCAACGTCGCCAACGTCGAGGGCGGCGGCTTCGGGCAGGGCTGCCACCAGCACGTGGGCAGCAGCCAGGACCAGGGGCGAGGTCTCCATATGGCCGGCAAGCCTAGTCGCGAACCCGGTCCCTGGCCACCGCAGCGGCTCGTGGACGCGACCGGCTCGCAGATGCCCGGGTTCGTCGGTGGGGTTGGTGTGCCCGGTGTACCCGGCCTGCCCGCCCCTGCTAGCCTCCCGCGGCGCCATGCTCGGCTACCTCCGCATCCGCGGCCTCGCGCTGCTCGACGACGTGACCCTGGAGCTGTCGCCCGGGATGAACGTGCTCACCGGAGAGACCGGCGCGGGCAAGTCGATCATCGTGGAGGCGCTGTCGCTGCTGCGAGGAGCGCGAGGCCGGCCCGAGCTCGTGCGCCAGGGAGAGGAGGCAGCCACCGTCGATGCCTGCTTCGAGCCCGGCGCCAGCATGTGGCCGCGGCTGCGGGCCGCGTTCGAGGAGCACGGGGTGCCGGCCGACGAGGAGGAGCAGGTGGTGCTGCGACGGGTGGTGCCCCGTAGTGGTCGCGGGCGCTCGTTCGTGCAAGCCACGCCCACCACCCAGGCGGTGCTGTCGCGGGTGGGCGAGCTGCTCGTGGACATCTGCAGCCAGCACGAGCATCACTTCCTCACCCATCCTGCGCGGCACCTCGAGGTGCTCGATGCATGGGCCAAGCTCGAGGGGGCGCGGACCGAGCACGGTCGGGCCCATCGCGCGCTCCGTGACGCGCAGGACCGCCGTCAGGCGCTGCAAGAGCGGGCCCGGCAGGCTGGCTCGCGCAGCGACTATCTGCGCTTCCAGATCGACGAGCTCGAGGCGATCTCGCCCCAGCCAGGCGAGCACGAGGCCCTGCGTCGACGGCTGGGGCTGTTGCGCGACGCCCAGCGCTGGGCCGAGTTCGCTCGCGATGCCCATGTCTCGCTCTACGAGGCCGACGACGCGATCGCGAGTCGCCTGGGCAGCCTGCTCGATCGGGCCCGCCGCGGCGGCGAGGGCTCGGAGCTGCTGGCCCAGATGCAGGAGCAGCTCGCCGCGGCTCAGGTGGCCTGCGAGGAGGCGGCGCAGGCGGCCGCTCGCTTCGCCGAGGAGCTGGAGATCGAGCCCGGAGAGCTCGAGCTGGCCGAGGAGCGCATGCACGAGCTCGAGGGCCTGCGCCGCAAGCACGGCGTCGAGGTGGATGCGCTCGCCGACGAGCTCGAGCGGATGCGCGAGGAGCTGGCCTCGCTCGAGCGGGTCGAGGACGACCTGGCCGGGCTCGACGACGAGGTCGGTCGGGCTCGTGACGCGTGCATGGGCAGCGCCAAGCGTCTGCACGATGCTCGGGTGGCGGCGGCCGAGGGCCTCGCCCACGCGGTGCAGGCCGAGCTTCGCATCCTGCACATGCCGGGCGCACGCCTGGCCGTGCAGGTGCAGGCGCCCGACCCCACCGAGCCCGGACCCACCGGCATCGACCACGTGCAGTTCCTGTTCACCGCCAACCCGGGCGAGCCCCTGGCCCCGCTGTCGCGGGTGGCCTCGGGGGGCGAGCTGTCGCGGGTGCTCTTGGCCATCAAGAACGCGCTGACCCACGAGGATCGCGTGGCCACGTATGTGTTCGACGAGGTCGATGCGGGCGTGGGCGGGGCGGTCGCGGTGGCGATCGGTCGTCGGCTCAAGGCGGCGGCGGCCGGGCACCAGGTGCTGTGTGTGACGCACCTGCCGCAGATCGCGGCGTTTGCCGACGCCCACTATCGCGTGGACAAGCGCACCCACAAGGGGCGCACCATCACTCGGGTGGCGCGGCTGACCGACGACGAGCGGGTGGAGGAGCTCGCGCGCATGCTGGGAGGCGAGGCGGTCGGGCCGAGCGCTCGCGAGCATGCGCGGCAGCTCCTGGCCGATGCGGCGGGGACCAGGATCAAGGCGAGCAAGCGGCCGGCCGCGCGGCGCAAGACCGCCGCCGCGCGCTGATCCGCGCCCACCGCCGGGCGTTGGTCTATCATCCTGGCATGCTCTCCCGCCTGCACACCCGTGACGTGGGGCCAGCGTCGGAGATGACGCTCGAGCTGGGGAGCCGTCTCAATTTGTTGACCGGCGACAACGGCCTGGGCAAGAGCTTCGTGCTCGATGTGGTGTGGTGGGTCCTGACCGGGAGCTGGGCAAGCGCGGCGGCGCTGCCGAGTGGCGGCAAACCCCGAATCGAGTACGAGGAGCGGGGAGGCGGCAAGGTCGTCGCGGAGTTTTCGTTTGCCAACCAGCGGTGGGGTTGGTCGTCGGTGAAGGGGCGGGCCCCTCGAGGATCGGTCCTCTACCTCGGTGTGGATCGACTCTCGGCGTTCGTGCTCGATCGCAATCGCTTCCCGGAATCGATTGGGCAGCTGGACGTCGACTCTCACGCCGAGCCTACCCACTTCTCGTTCACCGGCCGCGATCTCTGGGATGGCATGTCCGATGCCTCTGGGCGGCCGATCTGCAACGGCATCGTTCGCGACTGGGTCAACTGGATGCGCAGTCGATCCGCCGGTGAGGCACGGCCGGCGGGCATACCGGCGCCGTTCGATCTGCTCGAGCAGGTGCTCGCGGTCTTGTCACCCGGACCGGACGAGCGCTTCGTGCCCGGACCCCCTCGTCGGGTCACCGTCGCGGACTCGAGGGAGATTCCCACCTTGCGCACTCCGTGGGAGCGCGACCCTGTTCCGATCACCCTCGTATCGGCCGGGATCAAGCGGGTGCTCGAACTCGCCTATGCGCTGGTTTGGGCCTGGTTCGAGCACGTGCAGATCGCCGAGCTGCTCCACCAACCACGTCAGCGGGAATTGCTCATCCTCGTGGACGAGCCCGAGACCCACCTGCACCCCAGGTGGCAGCGCACCATCTTGCCTGCGCTCGTCGAGGTGGCCAAGGTCCTCGACCCGTCCTTGAACGTGCAGCTCTTCGTGACCACGCACTCGCCGGTGGTGCTCGCCTCGATCGAGACCATCGTCGAGCCCGAGCGAGATCGTCTGTTTCACTTCGATGGTCGTGGCGCCGACGTCCACGTGGATGCGCTGGACTGGGTCAAGCAGGGAGATGCCGTGGGTTGGCTCAGCTCTGCCGTGTTCGAGGTCGAAGGTGGCGGCCGGTCGCTCGAGGCCACCCGCACGATTCGTTGGGCCGATGCCTTCATGCTGGGCCACCTCGACGAGATTCCTCTTCATCTACGAGACAGGCGGAGCCTCGAAGCCGAGCTGCGCCGGGTCCTTGGCGGTGATGACGAGTACTGGACGTACTGGTACGAGCCCGAGCCCAAGGGAGACGTGGCACAGTGATCCCCGTGAGGGCCGGGCCCGAACCGGTCGGGTTCGACGAGCGCACACGGCAACCGGGGTTGCGTTGGCTCGAGCAGACCCGCTATCTCGACCGTGGCCGACCACGGAGCCTGTGGGGTTGGTGCGCCGAGCCCCTGCGAGAGGTCTTCCACGAACGTTGTGGATGGTTGGCCATGTACATCGCGGACGGCGAGGTCGATCACTTCATCAGCTGGAACGAGTGTCGCCAGGAGCATCCCCATCTCGCGTACGAGTGGACCAACTACCGCTATGCATCGCCGAGGATCAACAGTCGCAAGCGTCAGGCACGAGCATTGCTCGATCCATTCGAGGTCCAGCATGGGTGGTTCCGTGTCGAGTTGCCATCCCTGCAGTTGGTGTGCACCGAGCAGATCCCTGCCAAACATCGCGCCCGAGCGGAACGGACCTTGGAGGCTCTGGACCTGATCAGGGGGACGCGCGTCCGTCGACTTCGCGAGGGATGGTTGCGTCGGTATCGCAAGAATCAGCTATCCCTGCACGGGTTGCTCGATTTCGCACCGCTCGTGGGCGAGGCGGTGTCTGCCTTGCTCGAAGCCCCCGAGGACACTCTGTCCGTCGAGCTTCGGGCCTATCGACACCGATTGGTCTCGGATCGCGAGCAGGCCGGGGCCACAGTCCCCCGAGCGTGAGTCGCTCAATCCGGGGCGTCGTACGCTCGTCCGCCGAAGCGGGGGTTGGCCATGATCTCGCGTGCGAGGCGGTCGCTGAAGTGGCTGCCTTCCTTGGCGTAGGCGTCGGCCTCCGTCGCGTGAAGACGCACGCGCACCGCCGACATCGCCATCCCGCCCACCACCACCTCGATGACCAGGGCGCCGCTGCCCTCCCGGAGCACGCGATACATCAGCGGGCTCCGGTACAGGACCTCTTCGCTCACTGGATCTCCTTCACGGCAGCCTTGTCGACCGGCGCGTTGATGACCATCACCTCGGGCACGTTGCCGGAGGTGTAGCCGCCGAACTTGAAGCAGTCCGTGTCCTCCTCGCTCTGGCACTTCCACACGCCGGGGTCGCTGTCGACGGGCAGGCGCACGCAGGCGTCGGGGGCATCGTGGAGATCCAGCGTCATCATGCGCAGCGGGCCCTCGAAGTTCTTGGCGGGCAGACCGAGCGCCTGACCGATCACGGCGGGATCGTGCACGTCGCCGTTCATCGACTTGGTCACGGCCTCCTCGATCACCTTGGTGGGCGCGGCGAACAGGTAGCAGCCGGTGTCGTCGCAGCGGCCGAAGTTCGTGGCTCCGGTCTCGACCACGAAGTTCTGGTACGGCGTCTCCTTCATGAGCCACGAGACCTTCATGTCCGGGAAGTTCTTTTGCAGGTGCTCGACGATGCCGTAGGGCTTGGCCCGCTCATCGGCCTCCTTGGAGGTGGCGGCCTGCTTCTCGTCGCAGGTGCCGGTGGAGACGGCGGCGATGGGCGCGGACGGCTGCGCCGGATCGGCGGCGATGGGCTCGGGCGCCTTGGCGTCGGCGGGCTCGGGCGCCTTGACGTCGACGGGCTCGGGCGCCTTGGCTTCGGTCTTGGCGGGCGTCTTGGCTTCGGCCTTGGGGGCGGGTGCCTTGGCTTCGGTCTTGGCGTCGTCGCAAGCGGCGAGGAGGAGCGCGCCCGTCAGGGCGAAATGGATCGTGCGTGGCATCTTGGAGCCTCGAGTGTTTCGTCGTCTTGGGTGGGGAGCAATGGGAGTCGGGGATCATGGCCACTTGGCGATGCACAGCGGTCGTGGCCCCTTCTTCTCGGCATCGAGCGAGGTGCTGGTCTTGGCCGGGAGCGCGAGCACGGCTGCCTTGCCCTTCCACAGCGCGGTGGTCCAGTACTTGCCCTTCTTGACGTGGGCCGCGAACTTGCGCGCGGTCTGGGGACCGGCGAGCGTCCAGCTCGACACGCCGACGAAGGACTGCTTGCCGAGGCTCTTGCAGTAGGCCCGGGCCTCGGCGTGCGTACCCGAGGGCCCGGGCTTGGCGAGGGTGAGGTAGCGACCCACGCGAATCGTCCCGGGCGGGGTGGGGGGCGGATGGGCGGGGTCGACGATCGACCGACCCCCACCGCCATCGTCGTCGTCGTCGTCGGGATCGGGGCCCTCGGGGATCCCGGTGGTGGGCTCGTCGCCGAGCACGAGATCGTCGTCGGTGGTGGTCCCGGTCGGCGCCCCGGTGGTCCCGACGTCGGTGGGTTCGCCGCTGGTCGTCGTGGCGGCCGCGGTCGTATCGCCACCGGCCTCCGTGCTGTCCTGGGTCTCGATGCCGCCCCCGCTGGTGCTCCCCCGATCGCCGGCGTCGATCTCGGCCTCCGCCGTGGTGGGGATGTCGTCGATCACCGTCGACGGAGCCCTGGCGCTCGCGACCGGGTCGTGGCCCGGCTGGTCCGGTCCACGCGTGAGAGCCACCAGCACGCTCGCAACGATCACCGTGACCCCGGCGATCAAGAGCCACGCGCGTCGATCGGGTCGCGCCGGCTTGCGCGATTCCTCCATCACGCGGCGCCGCGTCGTGGGCAGCAGGGTGTCGGGTGGAGCGGCATCGTTCTCGCTGGGATCGTCGCCGTCACCGCGCTCCCGGGCCGCCCGCCCGGCCTGGCTCGCTTCCCCGTGGCCAGTGCTCCGTGGTCCCACGGAAACGGTGGGCGGGGCCGGTTCCTCTCGGCTGGGCTCGCCATCGACCACCACGCCCGCGAGCGCGTCCTGGTCGAAGGGCTCGAGCGCGTCGATCAACGCCTGGGCGCTCTGGAAGCGCTCCTCGGGATCCTTGCGGAGGCATCGCTCCACGATCTCCACCAGCTCGGGAGGAACGCCACGCACGAGCTCGGGGATGGGCGTGGGATCGTCGGTGGTGACCATGAGCAAGGTCCCCGCCACGCTCGGACCCCCGAACGCGGTCTTGCCCGTGAGCGCCTTGTAGAGGATGGCGCCCGTGGCCCACAGGTCCGTGCGCACGTCGGCCCGCGAGGCTCCCTTGAACTGCTCGGGCGACATGTACTCGGGCGTGCCGAGCAAGGCTCCGTGCTCGGTTTCGACCTCGCTGCTGCCGTCGGTGAGCTTGCTGACCCCGAAGTCCATGATCTTGACCACGGGCGAGCCGACCTCGGGCTGGTGCACGAACAGGTTCTCGGGCTTGAGGTCGCGGTGGATGATGCCGCGTCGATGTGCGGCCTCGAGCCCCGCGAGGGCCTGCCGCACGATGCCGGCCGCAAGCGAGGGATCGAGGCGCTCCTCGTCGCGGATGAGCTGCCCCAGGCTCTTGCCGCGCAGCCGCTCCATCACGATGTAGGGACCGAGCGGCCCGATGCCGAAGTCGAAGATCTCGCAGACGTTGGGGTGGCCGATGCGCCCGGCGGCCTTGGCCTCGGCGCGGAAGCGGGCCACGGTCTCTTCGTCGCGTCCGGCCTCGGGGCGAATGAGCTTGATCGCCACCGGGCGCTCGACCAGCGTGTTGATGGCCGCCCACACGGCCGCCATGCCGCCCTTGCCGAGCTGTCGCACGAAGCGGAACTTGCCGTGCAGCACCCGCCCCTCGAGCGGCAGCGGCATGTCCGTGTCGGGGCACTTGAGCAGATGCGGCGGGTGGTCGCCGCCGCAGTGAGGGCACCGCGGCAGCGTCGGGCCGTCGGGGCGCGCCGCCTCGTCGCTCACCCGCGGGAGGGTAGCACGGCCGGGGCCAGCCGGGAGCAGGGCCCTCGTGGGGGGAGGCGTGCGCGGGGATGGCCGCCGAACGGCTGGGGTCCCCCGCCCACGATGGCCCGACTCGCGCGGCGGGAACGAGCACGGACCACGCGTGGGGCTCGCCGCCATGCGACGTGCGACCGCGTGCCGGAACGCGGCCCTACCGAGCACCGCGCCGAGCGTTCCGGTGTTCACGCCGTAGCCCGAAGAGAACAGCGAGACCCCGCGCTCGGGGGCGCCGAAGAACTCGAGGATCGCATGCTCGAGCTCGGAGTGGATCCGGAGCGTGCCTCCATTGATGGGGGAGCTCGCGGCACCGAGCCCATGACGATCGAGCGCCGCCTTGGCGGCCGCGATGACCTCGGGGTGATAGCCGAGCCCGAGGTAGTTGTAGGACGAGAGGTTGATCAGCCGCAGCGGGCGTCCATTCCTGCGCTCGGCGCAGACCTCGGGCCGCGAGGCCCCCTCGCGGATCGGCTCGTAGACGTACTGGTCATCGGCCTCCGCCGCCTCCCGCCACGCGGCAAAGCGCTCGTGCTCCGGTGCCTCGCCGTCGATGCTCCGCAGGAACGTGTCGTACGAAGCATCGAGGTACTCGGGGCGGCCACTTGCGGCGCTCGGCATCGGTCACCCTGCCAGAGCAACCGCCGTGCCAGCGACCGATCACCCGATCCCTCGGCCCTCGCGAGCGGTCGTGCGTGCGGGTGTGCGCCGCTTCGATGCGGTCGTGCGTGCGGGTGCGCGTCGCTTCGATGCAGGCGTGCGTGCGCTCGCGCGGCCGCACGCCCTGGGCGGGCTACTCGAAGATGTCGTCGTCGCCCGGCTCCACCTCGCTACCCTGGGCGGGGTCGAAGGTGCTGACATCGGGCGCGGTGGGCGGATTCGCAGGCGCGTCGCTTCCGGGCCGGTGCCCCCGGCTGCGGCGCTTGCCCAGCAGCTCGGCGAAGCGCAGCTCGATCCCCACGTTGAGGATCTCGTAGCGGGAGGAGAACCGCCCCGCATTGGCCGGGACGCCCGACAGCCCGTCACAGTCGTCCGGGCACGGCCGGATCGGTCGCTGCTGGAGCACCTTGCCGTAGAGCTCGGTGACCTCGCGCGACTGCTGGAACACGTGCAGGAAGCCCACCGTCCCGTAGATCCCGCGACCACCCGCGGTCAGCCCCGCGCCCACGCCACCGCGCATGAACGAGGGGAAGTCCAGGTGCGAGTAGTTCTTGGGCGTGGCGCCGCTCTCCCAGTAGCCGCCCGCGCGCAGCGTGAGGTGCTTGGGGATCACGTGGACGTCACCGCCCAGGCGCACCGAGACCGTGTCCTTCCAGTGCTTGGCGAGGTGAAGGTCCTCGACTTCCTGGCCCGAGATCCGTCCTTCGACCTGTACGTCGTAGGCATCGATCACCGACCAGTTCTCCCACTGGGCCATCAGCTCGAGGTCGAACCACTCGCGGCCCTTGGTCTCGTGGATGTAGCGCACGCCACCGCGGACATAGGCCGGCAGGGTCAGCGGCAAGGTCACGCGGATGTCGTCGGTGACCAGGGTGGGCTTGTCCACCTCCATCGTGCCCTCGGCCTTCAGGAACACCGGGACCACGCGGCTGGCCAGGCCCAGCTCCACGCGGCGATGAGGGCGGTACCAGAGGCCCACGATCGCGGTGCCCGAGGTGCGGTCCTTCAGCTTCAGGGTGCTGGTGAGCTGGGTGCTGTTCTCGTCGGGAACGGGGCTCAGATTGGAGGTGAAGCCGCTGTCGATCACCAGCCCGTAGTCGAGCGCGATGAGGTCCACGTACTGCGCGGTGATCCCCACGCCGAACACGTCGCGCAGCTTCCACGCCGCCGACAGCGAGTAGTTGGCCATCAGCACGTTCATGTCGGTCAGCATGAACGACTGCGGACCATACGCAGGATACTCGAGCCGGCCCACCGCGTGCGGGCCGTACACGCCCGCGCCGAAGGTCCAGTTCTCGAGCCCGAAGTCGGTGGAGAGCGCCGCGAACAGCCCCAGCGGGAACAGGGAGCGGTCGCTCCTCACCTCCTCGAAGGTGGTGCCTGCGTCCGCTCCCCATCCGTCCGACAGCGGTGCCCGGGCAAAGCGAGTGTCGTGCCAGATGAGGCTGTGGTTGTAGAGGAAGTGGGTCCCGCGGAGCTTGGCGAGGGCGCCGGGGTTGTAGTGGATCGCGGTGGGATCGCTGACCCCCACCACATTGGCGCCGCCGCGGCCCAGGGCACGGGCGCCGGCGTCGGGGATCTCGAAGCCACCGGCTGCGGCGATGGTGGGCACGAGCGCTGCGGCGAGCCCCGACATCAGCATCGCGGAGAAGGCGAGGGTCGACGCGTGGCGGCGAGCGGGAGCGTTGGCACGTCGTGCCCGACGGCTCGCGGTCGTTGCCGGCGCCACTGCGGCCATGGAGCATGGACGATGGATGGGATGGCCCGTGGCGAGGTTCGACACGAGGGCATTGATGCATGGGCGAGCACGAGAGAGCAAGGGTGTTGGTGAGAACTACGCTGCGAGCATGGTGAAGCGATCATCAACCGTCGGCGCGTGGACGTTGGGGGTGCTGAGCTCGGTGGCCTGCGGAGACGATGTCGAGCCGAACGTCTTGCCCACCACGACGTCCGAGGGCAACGCCGCAGGCTCCACGGCCGCGGCCACGACGGCCGCGGTCACGACGGCCACGGCCACGACGACCACGGCGGCCACCGATGGTGGTCCGGTGCCCGACGTCACGGCGGGCACCACCGCGGGGGATCCCGCCGTGATGCTGCCCGCGACCTACCGCTTCGACTGCCTCGACGTGATCGAGCTGGGCGACAGCGACGGTGACGGCCAGGCGGATGGCAATGCGTTCCAGGCGGTGCTGCTCGAGGACACCTGGATGGACGACATCGCCGGGCTTCGCCTCAACGTGCTGCTCACGGTGCAGTCGCGCGACGAGGCTGGTGGCAGCGCCGAGCTGCGCGTCGGCTCGGGCGTGGGCAGCAGCGAGACCGACCTGTGCGTCGAGCCCTCGAGCGCCTCCGAGATCCGGTCGGCTGCCTTCGATGCCGAGCACGCGCAGTGGCAGCCGTCCAACGCGGCTGGGGTCTGCGCCGAGCCGGCCGCGGCGGGAGGAGTCTTCGGCGGCACGTACACCCTCTCGCTGGGGCCCTCGGACACGATCTACATCTACGCCGAGGAGGACGACGGGACCGCGCTCAATTGTGTTCCGGGTGGGGTCCCGGGTGGGGTGCCGGGCGAGGCCCCCAATGCCGTGCCGCTGCGTGCGATCCAGGCCACGATCACGGTCGACGGCGGCCCGGACGAGGCGATCGCGGCGGGCCGGCTCACCGGGTGCTTGCTGGCCTCCGAGGCCGAGGATCTGTGCTCGTGCCTCGGTGACTGTCAGGGCTCCGCGTTCCCTCCGTGTGCCGGGTGCCCGGACGGGTCGGTGCCATTGTCGGATCTCCTCGGTACGATCGGTCCGACCAACGAGTGCA
Organism: Paraliomyxa miuraensis; assembly: GCF_026337845.1. Lineage (GTDB taxonomy): Bacteria > Myxococcota_A > Polyangia > Nannocystales > Nannocystaceae > Paraliomyxa > Paraliomyxa miuraensis. Next base: position 257,960 of record NZ_JAOVZF010000149.1, read on the forward strand.
CCGCGACCATGGGCGCGACCGCCTACGGGTTGACGGTGGGCTTCACGGCTCACCGTCTCGGGGTCGACGAGCCCGTGCTCTGCGGCGGCTAGGTACGGCACCCCGGTGGGCCATCGACCGGCCGCGAGGCCCCCGTGGTACGCTCCTCCCGCAATGGCTTCGAGGCGGCGTTCGTGGGGCTTGGTGTGCGGTCTGGGGCTCGTGTGCCTCTCGGCGTGTCCCGACCCGGAGGATCCACCCAACGTGCTGCCGTCCGCCGATGGAAGCGGCAGCAGCGGCGATGCGACCGGCGAGCCCAGCACGGGAGAGCCCGACACCAACGTGGAGACCTCGGCCGACACCACCGAGGGCACCGCGTTGATGTTCCCCGTGACCTACCGCTTCGACTGCATCGACGTGATGGCGATGGGCGACAGCAACGGCGACGGGCAGGCCGACGGCGACGCGATCCAGGCCACGCTGCTGGAGAACACCTGGACGTCCGACATCGACGGTCACAAGCTCAACATCATGCTCACGGTCGCCTCGCGCGACGACGTCGCGGGCATGGCCGAGCTGCTCATCGGCTCGGGCATCGGCACCAGCAACGATGATCTCTGCGCCGAGCCGACCACGGCCTCCGATCCCAAGCCGGCCATGTTCGCGGCCGGCGAGGCGCAGTGGCAGGTGAGCGGAGCCTCGGACGCATGTGCCGAGCCGGCGGCCGGGGGGGCCACGGCCGGCGGGACCTACACGTTCGTGCTGCCCCCGTCGGACACGATCTACATCTACGCCGAGGACGACGACGGCACCGTCTTCAACTGCGTGCCCGGAGGAGAGGCGCCCAACGCAGTGCCCCTGCATGCGATCGAGGCCACCGTGACCGTCAACGAGTCCGAGCAGATCTCTGCGGGGGTGCTCACCGGGTGCCTGGTGGAGTCCGAGGCGCAGAACCTGTGCTCGTGTCTGGGTCAGTGCTCGGGCTCGGCCAACCCCGACTGCGGCGGGTGCCCCAACGGCTCCATTCCACTCGCGCAGCTGCTCGGCGGCGTGAGCCCCACCGATCGCTGCACCGGGATCATGGGAGAGACCGCCTTCGACATGACGGTCGGGTTCACCACGCGGCGGATCGGGGTCGACGATCCGATGGTCTGCGGGTAGGTGAGGGATACTTGACTCCATCGTTGACGCGGATCGTCGACGAGAACAACGCGGCGAGCCGCGGGTCGGGGCAGCCTCCTGCTGCCCGCGACCCGCGGCCCTTCGGACCAGCCCCTGCCAGGGCTACTTGCTCTTGGGCGAGTTCTTGGCCTGCTCGAGCGCGATCTCCTTGATGGCCTCGAAGCTCGAGGCATTGGAGGCGCCGTCGATGGCCTTCATCGCCAGCTCGGTGGTCTGCTTGCGGGCACCCTCGAGCTGACGCGACAGCTCGGCGATCTGGGCCTCCTGCTTGGCGATGGTCTGCTCGAGCGAGTCCACCTTGAGCTCGAGCACCCGCCGAGCACCCTCGTGGTCCTTGGTGAGCAGGTCGGACTGCGCCTTGGTCTGGCGCCGTGCGATGGCCATGCCCTCGGCCTCGGCCTTCTTGGCCGCGGTGTCGCGCTCGCTGGTCCACGTCTCGTCCTTGGCGCGCAGCTCGGCGTACTCCTGCTCGCGCTTGGCGAGCTGCTGCTCGCGTGCCTTCCACTCGGAGGCCTTGCGCTCGCGCAGCTCCGAGAGCTCCTGCTCGAACTGCTTGCGCGCCTGCTCCTGCTCGTCGGTGTGCTGCTCCTTGGCGCGAGCCAGCCCGTAGTCGTACTCGGCGAGGTCGCGCTTGCGGGCCTTCTCGAGCTCGCGGGCGGTCTCCTTGGCCTTGCGCGCCTGGGCGTCCTGCTCGGCCTTCCACTCGGCCCGCGCCGCCATGAGCTCCTTGTCGGTCGCGTCCTTGCGCTCGGTGAGCTCCTTGTCGGTCGCGTCCTTGCGCTCGGTGTAGCGTGCGACCAGCTCCGCGAGCGTGTCGTCGCCGACATCGATCCCGTGCAGGGCCTGCAGCTCGCTGGTGACGGCGCTGGCACGGTCGCGCAGGGAGGTGAGCGTGGTGGCCTCGGCGGTCAGGTTGCCCTGCAAGGCGCTGGCCGACTCGCCGATGTTGGTGGTCAGGCCGCGCAGCCGAGTGATGATGTCGGCGATCGACAGCTCACCTCCGGCCGGCGCCTCGCCGGGAGCCGGGGGCAACGCCTTCATGGGCTTGGGATCCGCGCTCTGCTGGGCGCGGAGCGCCTTGAGCTCCCGCATGGCGGAGTTGTAGGCCGAGAGGATCTCCGTCTTGGTGCTCTTGTTGGTGACGGTCTTCATGATCGTGTTCTCCGAGGTGGCAGGGGCTAGGGATGGCTCAGGCGTTGTGGTGGAAGGCTTGCGATGCGAGGTCTTGCGACTTGGCGATGGTGGAGTCGAGCTTGGAGGACAGCTCGGTGATGAGGCTCGCCTGTCGTGCGATCCGCTCCTCGAGGGTCTGGACCTTGAGCTCGAAGACCTTGATGTCGCTCTCGTGCTGCTTCACCAGCAGCTCTTGCTCGTGCTTGGCGTCGCGGTGGACCGAGGCGATCGCCTTCTCGCGCGCGTCCTTGGCCGCCTTGTCGAGCGCCTCGGCGAAGCCGGCCACCTTCGTGCGCAGCTCCTCGATGCGGCCGGCATCGTCGCTCAGTACCTTGTCGCGCGCGGCCCAGTCCTTGGTCTTGCTGGCCTCCTGCTCGGCGAGCTCGCGCTCCACCTCGCGGCGCTGCACGGCGCGCTGGTCGGCCTGCACCTGGGCGAGCCGGTTGTGCTCGTAGCCTCGCTCTTCCTCGGCCAGCTTGCGCTGCTTGGCCAGCTGCTCGGCCTGCTCCTCGTTGGCGCGCTGGGCCTCCTCTTCCTGCTTCTTCCAGCCCTCGCGGGTGGCGGCCGTCTCGTCGCTCAGGGCCTTGCGGGACTGAGCCACGCGCTCGTCGAGCTCGGCCAGCGAGCGGCCGTGGTCCTGCTCGAGCAGCGCGAGGGCCTCGGCCGCGACCACGGTTCCCTGGAGCTGCTCGAGGCGGGCCCGCTCGACCTCGATGGCCCGACGCAGCTGCCCCAGCTTGCTCGTCTCGGCATCGAGCTGCCCCGCGATCTCGTCGACCGCCCGCCCGAAGCCCAGCTGCAGCTTGGCCAGATCGTTGACGATGCTCTCGACGGTGTAGGCCGCGGCCTTCTGCACCAGCTCACGATGCTTGCGCTGCTCGGCCTCCTCGGCCTTGGTGGCGATCTGCGAGGCGCGGGCCTGCTGGCGACGCAGCAGCGCGTCGAACTCTCGCTGGATGTCTTGACGGGTCTTGGGCTCTTGCAGGGTGGTCATGGTTCCTCTTGGCAGTACGGCAGGGGTTGGGCCCGTGACGAAGGCGCACGGGTCCGAGTGCGATCGGGATCGCGAAGGAGATCGAAGGTCGATGGACCAACTGGTGGCCGCGTGCGGCGTCACCACGCGTCGCAGGAGGTCATGGCCGACGTCGTGGCACGACGGTCGCGGCCATGGCATGGCACGGACGGATGCGAGGCGGTGAGCGGCCCCGGTCGGTGGCCGGTCGGCGGCGGGTCGGCGGGGGCCGGCCCGTCGGGAACGAATGCAGGATGACCGACGATCGGGGGGGCGGCCAGGCGCCACGGCGGGGCTGGCGACGTATTCTGTCAGGAGGGGGCGAGGCCGCTCATCGGCGCTCTGGGGCCCCCGTGGGGCGCATCATGGGGGCCGCAGGCCGTCCGAGAGCGCGTTCGCGGCCGCGCACGGCTGTCAGCAGGCGGGCTGGCCCCACGCCTGCATCCACGGCTGCGCCCGATAGCGGTCCCACGAGTCGGGCAGCACGGTGACGACCGGTCCGTCGAGGCCTCCGCGGGCCGCCAGTCGCAACGCGGCCACCACGTTGGTGCCCGCCGAGCCGCCGACCAGCAGGCCCTCCTCGCGGACGAGACGACGGGCCATGGCGAAGCTCTCTTCGTCGGTCACGCGCATGGCCTCGTCCACCACCTGGCGATCGAGGTTCTCGGGGACGGTGGAGCCTCCGATCCCTTCGACCTGGTAGCTGCCATCGAGCCCGAGACGACCGGTCTCGATCCAGTCCGCGAGGGCCGAGCCCACCGGGTCGGCGAGCACGACCCGTGCATGGGGGACCTTGGCGCGAAGGCATCGGCCCACGCCGGTGAGCGTGCCGCCCGTGCCCACGCCGGCCACGAACGCGCCGATCCGGCCAAGCGTTTGCTCGACGATCTCCGGGCCGGTGGTCTGCTCGTGGACGAGCGCGTTGGCGGGGTTGCGGAACTGATCGGTATTGAACCAACCGTGCTGCTCCGCCATGCGCTCGGCCACGTTGCGAAAGTTGTCGGGGCTGGTGGGGGGAGCGTTGGGCACCACCTCCACGCGAGCGCCCAGCGAGCGCAGCACGGTGCGCTTGTCGACCGACATCTTCTCGGGCATCACGCATACCAGCCGGTAGCCACGCACGGCCGCCACCAGGGCCAGGCCCACTCCGGTGTTGCCCGCGGTGGCCTCCACCAGCGTGTCGCCCGGGTGCAGCACATCGCGAGCCTCCGCGTCATCGACGATGGCCAGCGCGATGCGATCCTTGACCGAGCCACCTGGGTTCATGTGCTCGCACTTGACGAGCACTGGCACGGGCAGGCCGGCCGCGATCTGCCGAAGTGGCACCAGCGGGGTGCGGCCGATGTTCGCGAGGAGGTCTGGCACGGTGGGGTCCCAGCCTAGCTTGTTTTCGCGCGGAGGAGGGTGAGACCCCGGCGGTGGTGACCGGGAGCGTGACGCTGGAGGGACCCGGCTGGAGCGTGGCGGGGAGCTTTGCGGCGACGTACTGCCCGGATCTGAACGAGTACTACATTTGTGAACGAGGGGTGCTCGCGAGCATCCGATCTGCCGGCCGCAGCGCCCACGAGGCCGCCACGAGCCCGAGCAGCACCAACGGCGCCACGAGCTGACCGACCGCATCGCCCACCGCGAGGTGCGAGACCATGGCGCCGGTCAGATCGAACACCATCCCCGCGTACGCCCACTCCTTGAGCCGGGGCATTCGAGGCACGACGATCGCGATCGCGCCCAAGAGCTTCCACACCCCGAGCAGCAGCGGGACGTAGGCCCCGTACCCGAGGTGCGCGAACATGGCGACGACCTCCGGCGAAGCGCTCAGGTCGAACAGGCCCCCCGCGGCGAAGGCGAGGGCGAGGAGGCCGGTGGCGGCCCAGTAGGCGAGCTTGCGGTGCTTCATGATGGCATCTTCCGTTGGATGGCCCTACTCTGGTCGCGTCGGGCACTTGGAACAATGCATCGACAATTGCCATCTGTTGCTCGAAAATGATCCAAATGGCGGATCCCATCGAGACGAGCGAGCTGCTGGCGTTCGTGCGGGCCGTGGAGGTCGGGTCGCTGTCGCGAGCGGCGGCCGAGCTGGGGGTGCCGCGGGCGACGGTCAGCCGCCGTCTCCAGCGCCTCGAGCAGCGGCTGGCGACCCGCCTGCTCCGTCGCACCACGCGGAGCCTCGCGCTCACGCCCCCGGGCGAGACGTTCTATCGCCACGCCCGCCTCGTGCTCGACGCGGTCGAGGGCGCGGAGGCCAGCGTACGCCATGCGGGCGGACCGATCTCCGGTGACCTGCGCGTGTCGGTGCCACCGATGCTCGAAGCGGGGTTCTTCGCGATGCTCGTCGAGTTCGCCAGGGCCCACCCCGCGGTGCGCTTGCAGGTGCACTTCTCGAGCCGCCACGTCGACCTGCGACGCGACGGCTACGACGTCGCGATACGGGCGAGCACGACGCTCGAGCCGGGCTTGGTGGCGCGCACGCTGGGGCGCATGCCGCTGGTCGCGGTGGCCTCGCCCGACTACCTCGCCGAGCACGGCACCCCACGCCGGCGTCAGGATCTCGCCAGGCACCGCTGCCTGCTCGGCTTTGCCCGGGGCGAGCTGCCGCAGTCCCACTGGCCGATCGGAGGGGCCCAGGTCCACGTCGAGGGCTCGTTCTTCACCAACGAGGTCACCCTGCTCGCCGATGCGGCCGTGCGCGGCCTCGGCATCGCGCTCGTGCCTCGGATCCTGGTCGAGTCGCAGCTCGCCCGTGGCGCGCTCGTGCAGGTGCTCCCGGGGGTGCTCGAAGGCGAGAGCCGGATCTCCGTCGTCTACCCCGAGCGCGAGCTGGTACCTCCGCAGGTCCGTGCCTTCGTCGACACCGTGGTTGCCTGGGCGCCCAGCCACCCGTCCCTGTCGCCGGCCAAGCCGACCAGGGCCCGGCCGGCGAGGTCCCCCAGGGAGCCGCGCAGGAGGCGGGCGACGTAGGGCCAATGCTCTCGCGCTGCCATCACCCCCACGGCCGGCGCAGCAGCACGCCGGCCCCGAGCATGATGGTGGCGGCGATTGGCCCGTTGCCCAGCATCACGTTCATGTCGATGCGGAGCTCGAGCCCGATCCGCTCGCGCAGCAGGATCGAGACCGGCCCCGCGAGCCGAAGGTGAGGACGCACGGTACCGTTGCGATCGAACAGCACGCCGAAGCCCGGGACCAGCAGGTCGAGCATGGAGAACGCACGCAGGCGGTTGGGGCCGGAGCGGTCCTCCTCCTTGGGCGCATAGACGGTGCGCCCGACCAGATCGAGGCCCACGCCGAACAGGGGCGAGCCCATCGCGTGGATCAGGGTGAAGTCGAGGTCGGCGCCGAATTGGTTGCCGAGCCAGGCGGCCCCGACGAGCCGCTGCTTGGCCGGGATCTCGAGCTGGTAGCGCACGCCGGCCGTGACGATGCCACCGACGGCGAAGTACTCGTCGTCGGCGTCGTCGAATGCCACCCCGAGCAAGGGCACGCCGGTGCTCTCGAACGACCATCCAGCGGGGGCGATCCACGATGGTGGCCGCGCGGGAGGCCGAGGTTTGGGAGTGGTGGCGATCGATGGGGGGGCGGGCGGAGGCTGGGGTACGGGCAACGGCTCGAGCGGAGGCTCGGGCTCGAGCGGAGGCTCGGGCTCGAGCGGAGGCTCGGGCTCTCGATGCCGACGCACCGCGTCGACCAGGGGCCGCAGCTCGGGCTCGCGCTCGAGCCTCGCGAGCAAGACTTCGTCGACCACGCTCAACGCGGGAAGCTTGGCGACCTCTCGAGCCAGATCGTACTGCGTGCCGAATCCGAACGGGCACGCGGGGACCTGACACGCGCGCACGGCCACGATCGCACCGCAGCGGTCGTCGGAACCGCAGACGTCGGTGCCTTCCAGCAGCTCGGGTGACCAGGCGGTACTCCCCGAGAGCAAGACCACCGGCGTGTCGGGCCCGGCCCCGCGGAGCCGGCCGGCGCGCGGTGGATCCTCGGGCACGGTGCCCAGCAGGGCCAGCGAGATGGCCACGGAACCAAGCCCCCCGTTCATCGGTGCTCCCGTCCTCCGCGCTGCACGACCCGAGGATACGCCGAGCCTTTCGGACCGGCGATGCCCAACGACGACTGCGCTCAGCCGTCGGCGGTGATCCGCCCGATGAGCTGCTGCAGCACCGCTTCGGCCCGGTCGTTGTCCACCTGGCACGTGCCGGCCGCCTCGTGCCCGCCGCCGCCGTACTCGAGGCACAGCTTGCCCACGTGGGTCTTGGACGAGCGGTCGAGGATCGACTTGCCGATCGCGAACACGGTGTTCTGCCGCTGCCGCCCCCACATCACGTGCATCGAGATGTTGGTCTCGGGGAACAGGGCGTAGATCATGAAGCGGTTGCCGGCCCAGATGCTCTCTTCCTCGCGCAGGTCGAGCACCGCGAGCCCTTGGTGCACGGTGGTGCAGCGGATCAGCTGCTCGTGCTGCTTGGGCGCGTGCGCCCGGTAGAGCTCGACGCGCTCCTTGACGTCGGGCAGCTCGAGGATCTCCTCGACGGAGTGATCGCGACAGTAGTCGATGAGCTCCATCATCAGGTGGTAGTTGCTGATGCGAAAGTCGCGGAAGCGCCCGAGGCCCGTGCGAGCGTCCATGAGGTAGTTCAGCAGGATCCAGCCGGTGGGCTCGAGGATCTCCTCCTTGGACAGCCGCGCCGCGTCGCACTTGTCGACCGCGACCATCATGTCGTCGGAGACGCGGGGGAACTTCTGCTTGCCGCCGTAGTGGTCGTAGACCACCCGCGCGGCGCTCAGGGCGTGCTCGTCGATGATGTGGTTGGCCCGCTTGCCGCTCGCGCGCTCGACCTCGCTGGCGTGATGGTCGAAGCAAAGACCGATGCCCTCGACGTAGGGCAGGTTGGTGCTGATGTCCCGCTCGGTGACCTCGATCTTGCCGTCCTGCATGTCCTTGGGGTGGACGAAGAGGATCTCGCTGGGGTCGATGAGGTCGAGCTCCTTGAGCAGGACCGCACAGACGAGGCCATCGAAGTCGCTACGGGTGATCAGCCGGTGCTTGCTCGTCACGCAGGTGAGCATAGAGGACGCCCGGGGTTTTGGGGCGCGTCAAGGCGCTCGGACCGAGGATTCCGAGCGTCGACGCGTCGTCGCGGGCACGCGCTCTGCGCAATTGTGCGCTGGTGCCTTGGTCAGTCGAGCGCCTGGGATACTCTGCGCTCGCGAGTGGCATGTCCGTTCGGTCCAGAGCCGATCGCCGCAAGGGCCCGCCTTCGTCCTCGATCCGCGAGGACCAGCGCGAGCGGCTGGCCACGTGCGAGGTGTCCCCGTGGACGCCGGACGACGCCATGGTCGATGACGACCACGCAGCCGTGCTGGTGCGTCTGTTCGAGGTGACGGGGGAGCGCGGCTTGCCTCTGCCGGGCGGGTTCACCCTCGACCCCGGTGCACTCGAGGTGCTTACGCTCCCGACTCCGCTCTTCGATTGGCAGCGACCGCTGGCGTATCATCCCCTGTTCGGGCTCCTCGTCGGCCACTCGTCGGGGCAGGCAGCGCTGTGGTCGATGGCGCCGGCCTGGCACACCTGGACCACGCGCGAGCCGACGCTGTCCCAGACCCTGCGTCATGCGGCACGCAGCTGGCCCGAGCTGCTCGACCTCGCGCTCGGTCTGGGAGACGCCCTCGGCCGCGCATACGTGCTCTGGATCCGCCTCGGCGAGGCCCGCCCGCTGGGCGAGCTCGACGCGACCCGCTGGCACCTGCATCGCCATGCCCTCGAGGCGCAGCGCGCTGACCACTGGCGGCGTCTGGCTCGGGCGCTGGCGATCGCGAACCCGCACGAGGTCGGTGTGGTGGCCTCGCGCGACGAGACCACGCTCGCCATGGCGTTCGGAGCGGAGGCGCTGGTCGCCTCCGATGATCCCGATGCCATCGAGCGGGCGCTTCGATGCACGTCGGCAGCGGCCGAGCTGGCCGCGCCGCACGCCTTCGGTGAGCGTCGCGGGCACGGGCTCTCGCCATCGCCGGCGCACGGGCTGTGCTATGCGCTGCCCGACCACGAGGGGGACGGCACCAGGGTGGTGGCGCAGCGCGAAGGTACGGCCTTCGTGTGGAGCTTCGACCATCGGGGGCAGGCCTCGCAGAGGCTCGTCGTCGAGGCGGGGCACAGTCCCGGCGGCTGCGTCCCTCGCCTCGATGGCGCCTCGCCGCGCCTTCGTCGTGCGCTCGCCCGCATCGGCGCCTTCACGGCGCCCTCGCTGCGCTCGGTCGAGGGCGTGCAGGAGTGGCTGGAAGCGCGGCGCAGCGCGGACGCGTGGCGGGTGCTCACCGACGTAGAGGCGCAGGTCGGTGGCCTCGTCCTCGGACCTTCGTGGGGCCTGACGAGCCCGGACCGGCTGGGGCCGTATCTCGTGCTTCGCGACCGACGGACCCTCGAAGCGATGGGCCTGAACGCCCCCCTCGATGCGGATCCCGACCACGATGACGCGCCGCCGGCCGACCTCGTCGCGCATCCCTGGCCGTTCGTGTGTCGGCGCGGAATCCTCCTGGCCGTGATCGGTCATGCCAACCCGCGGATCGAGTCTGCGTACTGCGTCGACGCGGACGGCACGGTGTACTTCCTGGACCACGAATTCGACGACCTGCGAGTGCTCGCCGTCGATGCCAGGACCATGCTCGAGAAGACCGCGCTGTTCACCGAGCTGCGGGCGGAGGGGCTCGGGCCGATGATGCACGCGGCGCTCGCGGTGACGCTCGACGTCGGAGAGGCGCTGCCTGCGGCGCTGGGCTTGTTGCGCGTGGAGGAAGCGAGCGATCGAGTCAGCTCCACGTGGGTCACCGAGGACGCGATGATGCTGGTCCACCACGCGCACCGGATCCGGCCGGCGGCGACCGAGCTGTTCATTATGGCGCCCGACCGTGCCGTCGCGCTCGCCCGTGGCCTTCGGGCGGCGCTGCCTCCCGACGCGCCGATCCGCGTGCGCTACAACGATGCCAACCCCGCCAGCCTCGCGCGCAAGCGGGCGCTGCTCGGAAGCCGCATCGATGGGCTCGACTGGACGCCCGACCATCGCTGGGGGCGGTGGGAAGCCGACCCTCCCTGACCTGGAGCTCCCGTCAACCAGGGACTCGAGACGGGCGCTCGAGCTGGCTCCGAAGCCGTGCCGCTCGCATGCGCAGGTAGTCGCGCTCGGGGACGCTCGCGGTCAGCTCGGCCGCGCGCTGGTAGCCGGCGATCGCGGCCTCTGGATCGTTCGCGCGCTCGAAGAGGTGGGCCCGCGTGGCGTGCAGGCGGTGGTGCTGGGCGACCGTGGGGTCGTCGTCGAGCGTGGCCAGCAGCTCGAGCCCCGCAGATGGGCCATGCACCATCGCGATCGCGATCGCACGGCTGAGGGTGACCATGGGACCGCCGGCCATGCGCTCGAGCACCTCGTAGAGCGCGAGGATCTGCGGCCAGTCGGTGGTCTCGAGCGAGGGGGCCTCGTCGTGCAGCGCTGCGATCGCAGCCTGGAGGGCGTAGGGGCCCGGGGGTCCGCGGGAGAAGGCATGGTCGACGAGTGCCACGCCCTCGGCGATTGCGGCGCGGTCCCAGCGGCTCCGATCCTGTGCGTCGAGGGGCACCAGCTCGCCTGCCGGTCCGGCTCGGGCGGCCCGGCGGGCGTCGGTCAGGAGCATGAGCGCGAGCAGGCCGGTGACCTCGCCGTCGTCGGGCAGGCGCTCTTGGAGCAGGCGGGTCAGTCGGATCGCCTCGTTCGACAGATCACGGCGGTGCAGCGCCGCGCCGGCGCTGGCCATGTAGCCCTCGTTGAATCCCAGGTAGAGCACATGGAGGACCGCACGCAGTCGCGCCGGGCGCTCGTCGGGAGTGGGCAGCGAGAACGGTGCGCCCGAGCCCTTGATGGCCTGCTTGGCCCGGCTGATGCGCTGCGCCATGGTGGCCTCGGGGACGAGGAAGGCGCGGGCGATCTCGGCGGTGGTGAGCCCGCCCACTGCTCGCAGGGTGAGCGCGATCGCGGACGCGGTGGTCAACGCGGGATGGCAGCACAGGAACAGCAGCACGAGCGTGTCGTCGTGCTCGGGCGCGATCCCACGATCGAGTGCGGCGGCCAGCTGGTCCTCGGGGGGGACCAGGCTCACCACGATCGACTCGCGACGGGCGCGGGCGGCCTCGCGACGCAGGAGATCGGCGAAGCGTCGCGAAGCCACGTGCACGAGCCAGGCCCGCGGATCGCGGGGCAGGCCCTCGTGTGGCCACTGTCGTGCGGCCGCGAGCAGGGCCTCCTGCACGGCATCCTCGGCGGCCGTGAAGTCGCGGATGCGGCGAGCGACCACGCCGAGCACCTGCGGCGCCAGCCGACGCAGCAGGGGCTCGATCGCGAGGGGCTCGGTGGGCAGGGTCACGGCATGTCTTGGGGCGGGGCGCTCATCACCTGTCGCACCTCGATGCCAAGGTAGAGCGGCTCACCGCCGGGCCCGGGGGCGGTCGAGGCCTTGGCCGCGATCTGGTAGGCGCGCTCGGGGCCCTCCACGTCGACGATCCAGAAGCCGGCGAGGAATTCCTTGGTCTCGGGGAACACGCCATCGGTGATCGGCATGCCGTCGTGGCTGGCGCGGACGAGCTTGGCCTGCTCGGGGCCGGCCAGACCCTCGGCGGCCACCAGCTCACCCGAGGTCGAGAGGTCCATCGCGAGCTGCTTCATGAACTCGATGTGCGCCTGGATGTCGTGGGGCGGCCACTTCGCGATCTGGTAGGGGCCGCCGCTGGGGGTGTTCATCATCAGCATGTACTTCATGGGATTGCCGTCCTTCGTGGGTTCGGGGTGAGTGCACCGGGCTCGGGTGCCGGGTTCGGGGGGTAGTCGCAGCCGAGCCCGGGTTCTCGACATGGGTCGAAGAAAAAGATCGCGGCGACTCGTCACCCTCCCCAAAGCGCCTCGCGCAGGCCCGAGGCGCGGTCGATCCGCCGCCGCACCGCCTCCTCGAGCACCTGCGGCGTGCCGTACACCACGATCTGCTTGCGGGCGCGGGTGATCGCCGTGTAGACCAGCTCGCGCGTGAGCACGGGTGAGACCGCGGCGGGCAGGCAGAGCGCCACGCGCTCGAATTCGGAGCCCTGGCTCTTGTGCACGGTCATCGCGAACACGGTCTCGTGGGGCGGCAGCCGGGCGGGGGCCAGCCAGCGCAGCCCGCCGCCGGCGGTGCCGAACACCACCCGCGTCTGCCCATGCGCGTCGCGGTGCGTGAAGCCCACGTCGCCGTTGTAGAGCTCGAGCTGGTGATCGTTCTCGGTCACGATCACCGGCCGCCCGTCGTACCAGACGTCGCGCGTGCTGATGAGCCCGGCCCGTGACAGCAGCTCCTCCACGAGGCGGTTGATCGCGAGGACCCCGTAGCGGCCCTGGCGATGGGGCGACAGCAGGCGAAAGCGCCCGAGCGCCTCCAGGCGCTCCTCGGGCTCGCGGCCCCGCATCAGGCCCTCGAAGCCCTCGAGCACCGCCGGTCGCAGGATCTCGGACAGCTCGTCCTGCTCCGACAGCTCCACCCACGCCACGGCGCCCGCGTGCGTGCCCACGCGGTCGGGTGGGACGGGCTCGCCGAGCGCCCGCACCGTGGCCTCGCCGTCGCCGCGATTGACGGCGCGAGCCAGGCCCCCGATCCCGCCCTCGGCCGAGAACCGATAGCTGTGCGCGAGCTCGACGATGCAGTCGCCGATGCCCGGGGTTCCCGCCTCGCGCGGATCCTCGGGGAGACCGCGCTGCCCTGCCACGCGCTGCAGCTCCTGGCGAAACTGCGGCGAGTAGCCCGGCCGCGCGTCGGTGCGGCACACGTCGCCGAGGATGGCCCCGGCCTCCACCGAGGCCAGCTGGTTCTTGTCGCCCAGGAGCACCAGGCGCGCGCCCGGAGGCACGGCGTCGACGAGCTTGGCCATGAGGGCCAGGTCGACCATCGAGGCCTCGTCGACCAGGGCCAGGTCGACCGGCAGCGGATTGGTCGAGTCGTGGGTGAAGTGCGTGGGGGTCGAGGGGCGAAAGCCCAGCCCGCGGTGGATCGTGGACGGCTGGGTGGGGATCGATCGGCGCACGGCGTCGTCGATCGGCAGCGCCTGCAGCCGCTCGCTGATCGCCTCGCCCAGTCGCGCCGCCGCCTTGCCGGTGGGCGCGAACAGCTGCATCCGCAGGGGACGATCGCCCCGCGCCAGCGCCTGCTCCTGCAGCAGCGCCAGGATCCGCACCACGGTGCTGGTCTTGCCCGTGCCCGGCCCGCCCGAGATCACGGTGAGTCCACGCTGGGCGGCCACCACGGCGGCCAGGCGCTGCCAGGGATCGGCCTGGTGCTCGCCGCGTTCGGAGAACAGGCGGTCGAGGCCATCGCCCAGCTGGCCGGGATCCACGTCGCCCGGTCGTCGCTCCACCCGCTCGCGCAGGCCCTTGGCCAGCGCGGTCTGGTAGCGCCAGTACCTGGCGAGGTAGAGCCGAGCCCCGCCGTCGAACACCAGCGGGGTGGGGCGCTCCCCCGCGCTCACCAGGGGGCTGGCGGAGAGATCCATGGCCCACACCGAGAGCCCGGGGAGCACGACGTCCAGCGGCTGGCCCTCCTCGTCGAGCAGCGGCTGCGACAGCACGCGGTGCAGGTCGGCGCACACGTGCCCGTGCCGCACGGCGCGGCTGGCCAGCGCGGCGCCCAGGAACACCGACTCGGGCTCGTCGGGGTGCAGCCGCGCCAGCCCCCGGGCGAAGTGCATGTCGAGCACCGAGAGCACGCCGGCGTCGAGCAAGCGCTGCAAGAGCGGCGTCACGACAGCGGCCCTCCCCGCAAGAGGTCCGACAGCGCGTCGATGCGGGCCACCGGCGGTCGATCGAAGAACACGCCGCGCGTGGGCCCGGCCGCCGGGGTCATCCCGCGCAGGAACAGGTAGAGCACCCCGCCGAAGTCCCGCTCGTAGGAGAACCCGCGCAGGGTGCGTCGCAGGTGGCGGACCAGCGCGACCGTGTAGAGGTGGTACTGCAGCACGTAGTGATCCTCGACCATCACCTGCCCGAGCTGCTTGGACGCATAGGAGGAGAGGTCGTCGCCGAGGTGGTTGGTCTTGTAGTCCACGAGGAACCAGCGATCGCGGTGCACGAACACCAGGTCGATGAAGCCCTTGAGGAACCCGCGCAGCGGAGAGAAGCCCAGGCGATCGACCTGCTCGGGGTAGCCGGGCGGGAGCCCCTGCCCGTGGCGTCGAAACATCGCAGCCAGGCGCTCGCGGGTGAGCGCGATCGCGTCGTCCTGCTCGCCGCCGGCGGTGGGCAGGATGAACTCGAGCTCGTTGCGGCGCCGCGGCTGGCTCACGCCGTGAAGGCACAGCGTGGGGTCGTCGGCGACGAGCGGGGTGTGGAGCACCCCGTGCAGCGCGGCCTTGACCGGCTCGCCAAAGCCCTGTCGCGCGTAGCCGTAGGCGAGCAGCTTGGCGTCGAGCAAGGCGTCGCGCTCGTCCGGCGGCGCCTGGAAGTCGAGGTTCTCGAGCACGTCGTGGAAGAAATTGCCCGCCTTTGCGCCGCGGGGAAACTCGGCCAGGGGGATGGTTCCCTCGGCGGTCGGGGGCGAGCCGGGGCGGGGGGCGTCGGGGGCTCGCTCGTCGCGATCGCGGCCCTCGCTGGCCTCGCCTCGGGGCTGCTCGCGATCGGCGATCATGGTGGTGAAGCTCGCGGTGCGGCGGCTGCGGTCGATCGCCACCGCCGGGCGCCGCGCCAGCAGCTCGATGTCGGCGGCCGGCGGCGTCTGATAGGGGATCGCCTCGCCCTCGTCGAGCGCGGAGATCGCCCAGGCGCCCGCGCTGCGCTGCCGCAGCCACGCCATCATCTGGTCCTCGTCCTGATCCTTGAGCTTGGCCGCGATCTCCTCCGGATCCCACGGCACGTCCTCGGACACGAGGGGTGAGCCCAGCAGGTAGCCCAGCGGTGAGTGGTGGCTGCGGTAGAACCCGCCCCACACCACCACGCAGCGGTGCCGCGCGCGGGTGACCGCCACGTAGAGCAGCCGCAGGTTCTCGGCCGCCTTCTCGCGCCGGGCGATCGCGATGTGCGGGTCCTCGTCGCGCTCCTTGCGACCGCCCTTGCGCCGCACGTCGATCTTGAGGCGATCGTCGTCCTTCGGATCGTGAAAGAGCAGGTTGTCCTCCTCGTCGGCGAACAGCCCGCCGCCGTCCCAGAGATAGGGGCAGTAGACCACCGGGAACTCGAGGCCCTTGCTGCGATGGATGGTGATGAGCTGGACGGCCTGGTCGTCGCGCTCGAGCCGGAGCTTGACCGCCTCGACCAGGCCCGAGCGAGTGCGTCGCTGCTGCTGGAACCACCGCAGCAGCCCCGCCGGCCCCAGGTGCTCCCTGGTGCTGGCGGTGTGGAGCAGCTCGGCGAGGTGCAGGAGGTTGGTCATGCGACGCTCCCCGTCGAGCATGGCCAGCAGCCGCGCCTGGGTGCTGCGCTCGGACATGAGCGCTCGGAACATCTGCACGAAGCCCCGCTCGACCCACTGCTCGTGCCAGCGCCGAAAGTCGTCGATCCACCGGTTCCACTCGGTGTCGTCGTCGTCGGCCATGGCCTCGAGCGCGTTGGCGCTGACTCCGAACAGCTCGGTGGTGATCGCGGCTCGCAGGAGCGCGCTGCGGGTGGGCTCGGCCACCGCCCCCAGCACGCGGTAGAGCTCGTCGGCCTCGGGGGTGTCGAACACGGTGGCGTCGCCGTAGACCACGCCGGGAATGCCCAGGCGTCGCAGCTCGCGCTGCACCCGGAGCGCCTGATCGTTCTTGCGCACCAGCACGGCCACGTCGCCTGCATGCAGCGGTCGCGTGCCCGACCCGGTGTCGAGGGTCACCCCCTGGGCCAGCAGGCGCGACACGTCGGCGGCGACGAGCGCCGGGATGTTGTGCTCGGCCCAGTCGGCCGTGATCTGCTTGGTGCGCACGTGGGCGGTCGCCCGTGGCTGTACCTTGAGCTCGAACGCGGGCAGCGGCTCGCCGTCGACCCACAGCGCCGCCGCGGCTCCCGGGCGCGGGCGCACGGGAGGAAAGCCGATGTCCTCGAGCAGGAACGGGCGCCGCACGTCGAACAGCCGCTCCACCGCGGCCAGCAGCGGCGGGTCGGAGCGCCAGTTGGTGTCCATGGTGAAGCGCTGCGAGCCCGCGGCCTTGCCCGCGCGCAGGTACGTGAACACGTCGGCCCCGCGGAACCCGTAGATCGCCTGCTTGGGATCGCCGATGAGGAACAGCGGCTGCTTGGTGCCGCCGTAGAGCGTGCGGAAGATCCGGTACTGGATCGGATCGGTGTCCTGGAACTCGTCGATCAGCGCGGCTCGGTAGCGCTTGCGCACCTGCTCGGCCAGCTTGCGTCCAGCCCGCCCGCGCAGGGCCTTGTCGAGCCGCTGCAGCAGGTCGTCGAACGACTGCACGCAGAGCGCCACCTTGCGTCGCGGGACCTCGCGGCGGAGGTGCGCGACCAGGCGGCGGCGCAGCTCCACCTCGCGCTCGCGGTGATCGTCCTCGAGCGGCAGCTTGGCGGCGTGCAGCCGGGCGCAGGCGCCGAAGAACTCGTGCTGGGGCGGGGTTCCCCCCGCGCGCGTGTGCTTGACCGAGGTGGCCTTGGCCAGGGCGTCGGGCAGGAACTTCTCGAAGCCCACCGAGCCGAGCTCGGGCCCGGGCTCCTCGCTGCGCAGGAACGCATCCATGGCGAGGAACCACATGGGCATGTCGTCCTTGCGGTAGCGGGCCTTGTTCAGGTAGGGGAAGCCCAGCAAGAGCGCCTTGATCTCGTCGCGGTCGCGCCACCACAGCTCGCGGACTTGCTGGTAGGCCTCGGCGTAGGCGGTGGCGGGGGGCAGGTCGGCGAGCTCGACGCGCTCGGGGACCACGGGCGCGTCGATGTGGCGCAGGCACAGGCGCGCCAGCGGCATCAGGCGCTCGGGCGAGAGGTTCTCGCGGTGCAGGTGCCGCACGAAGCGGGCGTCCGAGCCGTAGAGCTCGCGGGCCCAGAAGTCGCACAGCACCTGATCGACGACCGGCTCGTCGTCGATGATGAGCTCGGTGTCGAACGCAACCCCGCTCTCGAACGCCGAGTCGTGCAGCACGCGGTTGCAGAACCCATGGATGGTGGAGATCGGGGCCTCGTCGAACGAGCGCAGCGACAGGGTCAGGCGCTCGCGATCGAGCTCGGCATGGCCGGCGGCGCGACGCCGAGCGACCAGCGCGGCGAGCAGCGGATCGGGGGCTCGCTCCGTACGATAGGTCTCGAGCGCCGCCCGCAGCCGCGCACGCACGCGATCGCGCAGCTCGGCCGCGGCGGCCTCGGTGAACGTGACCACCAGGATCTGATCCACGCCCAGGCCCCGCTCGAGCATCAGGCGCAAGAACAGCGTCGCGATGGCGTAGGTCTTGCCCGTGCCCGCGCTGGCCTCGATGAGGTTGGTCCCGTCGAGGCTGGTGCCCAGGGGATCGAAGCCCCGTGCCGGCGCGCTCACTCGTCCTCGCCCTCCTGCAGGTGCTCGAGCAGGGGATTGAACACCCGCCGCGACAGCGAGGCGAAGTCACCGCCCAGGAGCGGGGGATCGAGCAGCGAGAAGCCTTCTTGCAGTGGATCGAGATCGCCGAAGATCCGCGCGAGGTGGGGGTCGTCGTTCTCGGTGTGGCCACGGCCCGTCCACTCCGAGTGGGCGATCATCCGCGCCTCGGCGTCGTCCTTGCCCTCCCGGAGCGCTTGCACGTAGGCCAGCGAGGAGCGCGGGAACAACAGCAGCGGGCGCTGCTGACCGGCCAGGTACAGGCGCGCCAGCTCGTCGAGCCGCTCGGTCGCGTCGGGGACGGGCTGCATCCGGCAGACCCGTGCCCCGCCGGGCTTCTCGGGGCGGCCCACCAGCACCGTGCGCGGGGTCTGGTCGTCGGGCCGCAGCGCGCACAGGGTCAGGTGGCGGATCCACGCGTCGAGCAGGTGCTTGGCCCGGATCTGGCCGTACTGGGCCCGCACCATGGCCGCGGGCCAGCGACGGTCGAGCTGGCCCACCAGGCGCAGGGTGGGGAGCGACAGATCGAGGCTGAGGTTGGGCAGCCGCGGTCCCACGCGCAGCCGTCGAGCCACCGCCGCGATCGGATCGGTGTCGAGCGCGATCGCCTCGTAGAGCGAGTCGCCGGCGGCGCCCAGCGGCAGCAGGCCCATCGCGCGCAGGAGCTCGCGCGAGCGCAGCGCGGGCAGCTCGTCGAGGCGGTGCTCGAGGATCTCGGTGCCGGCCTTCCACTGCTCGAGGGTGTCGAGCTCCATCGGCTCGCGATCGCTGCGGTCGCGGACCCACTCGCTGAGGTTGATGCCCAGCCGGCGCTTGAGCAGCTCGGCGGCCGGCTGCTGGAAGAACCGCACCAGGCGGTCGAGGGGCAGCGGCCGCTCCTGCTCCTCTTGAGGCGGCGGGGGCAGCAGCGCGTCGAACAGCTCGATGCGCGGGCGTCCCTCGGTACCCGTGTGCAGCGCGCGTGCGCCGTCCTCGTAGGCGGCGGCGTAGCTCCACAGCCGAGGGTCGGCGTCGGCTCCGAAGTAGCGCGGCGAGAACGGCTGCATGGGGTGGCGCAGCACCAGCTGCTGGCGCAGGCGGCCGGGGCCGGGCTCGTCGCGGGTCACGAACGACTCCTCGAGCACGTCGAGCAGCTCGCTGACCACCACCGACGGCGGCAGGTCGGCGTTGTCCTGGATGCTCTGCCCCACGTAGCTGATGATCACGCGGCGGCGCGCGGCCAGGAGCGCCTCGAGGAACAGGTAGCGATCGTCGGCACGCCGCGAGCGGTCGCCGGGGCGCGGGCGCTGGGCCATCAGATCGAAGCCCACGGTGCGACCGGTGCGGGGGAACGCACCGTCGCTCATCCCGAGCATGCACACCACCTCGAACGGGATCGTGCGCATGGGGAGCATGGCGCAGAAGGTCACGCCGCCGGCCAGGAAGCGCTGGGCGGGGCGCTCTTCTTCGAGCCGCTCCTCCACCAGCACCCGCATCGACGGCAGCGGGATCGTCCCGTCGAACCCGGCCGCGGCCGCGTCGGTGACCAACCCCTCGATGGCGCGCCGCAGCTGCTGGTGCTCCCACGCGGCGAGGCCCTGGGTCGAGAGCATGTCGTCGGCGAGGGCGGTCAGCGCCTCTTGCCAGCCCTCGGGGGTGCGGGGGCGGTCGAGCTGGGTGAGGTGGGTGAACAGCCGCTCGCACAGCTCCGCGAGCTTGCCCAAGAGCTCCGCGTCCTGGCCCTCGATCTCGTCGTAGGGCAGCACGCCCGCGAAGGTCATGCGGTTGCCGCCGGGCAGCCCATAGCCGAGCAGCAGGCGCTGCAGCCCGAAGCGCCAGGTGTTCTGGTCGTAGCGCGGCTGGCCGTGCTCGCCGCGGTGCTGTCCATCGACCCCCCAGCGCACGCCTGCGGCGCCCACCCACTCGGTGATGGTGTCGAGATCCTCGGCCGTGATCTCGAAGCGGGTGTGCACCGCCTCGACCGCGATGAGATCGAGGACCTCCGAGACGGTGACGCGGCTGCCCACCAGCCCCAGCAGGCGGTGGAAGGCCTCGATGGTGGGGCTCTCGGCGCGCACCGAGCGATCGGCGATGCAGTAGGGGATGAAGCTCGGCTCGCGGTGGTCGCGTTCGAACACCGCCTCGACCAGGGGCGCATACGTGTCCACGTCGGCCATCAGCACCACCACCTGGTGCGGCGCGATGCCCTGGGCGCTGGGCCCGGACAGCAGATCGAGCAGCTGGTCGTGCAGCACCTCGACCTCGCGCATGGGCGAGTGGCAGGCGTGGAACGTGATCGAGCGATCATCGGGCTCGACCACCTTGGGGGGTGGCGTGGTCAGGCGGGCGCGCGGATCATCGGGGTCGCGTACCTCGCCCCCGCGGTGACGCAGGTGCAGCACGTCGGCCTGCAGCTGGCCGAGCATGGTGCGGGTGGGAGGCTCGCGGTAGAGCGAGGGCTCGGCCTCCTCGTAGTCGAGCTCGCGCTCGAGCACCAGCTGGAAGTCGCGGCCGACCGCGCCGAACGAGGCCAGCAGCGGGTTGCCCTGGTCTGCGATTGGTCCGGCGAGGGGTCCTCCATCCGACCCGCTCGCCGGGTCCCGTAGTGCGCGCAGGGCCTCCCGTCCCGAGCGCAGCTCGGCCCAGTACTCGTGGCTCGGCGACAGCGCGAACATGTGCACGGGCACGTGGCGCGACAGCGCGCCGAGCACCTGCACGTAGAACGGGGGCAAGGTGGACACTCCGAACACGCACACGCGTGCGGGCAGGGCATCGCGGTCGAAGTCGCCCCCGTCGAGACGGCGGAACACGTTGCGCGCCAGCGCGGGTGGGTGGTCGGGTCCCTGGCGGGCCACGATCGTTCGCCACAGACGGGCCTGCCAGTGGTCCTCCTCGCCGTCGTCCCAGGCCAGCACCATGCGCGGGCGATAGACCGCGTAGCGATCGAGCACCTCGGCGATCCGCTGCGCGAGCTGGAAGCGCGCCTGCCCGCGCGAGTCGTCGGCGACGTAGCGTCGCAGCTCCTCGAACGGTGGCGTGGGCAGCAGCTCGGGCAGCGCCGCCAGCACCGACCACAACAGGCGCTTGCGCTCGAACGCCGCGGTGAGGTCGCCCGCCGGCTCGGCGTCGGTGCGCGGTCCCAGCACCGTGGTGAACAGCTCCTGCACGAAGCGGCGCGGGAACGGGAAGCTGCCGCCCACCCAGCCGTCGAAGCGCTCGGCCAGGCGCATCGACAGCCACACCGCCATGGCGCGGCTGTGCACCATCACGGGCTCGGGGTGCAGCGGGCCCGCCACGGGCTCGCGCAGCACCTCGGTGAGGGCGTCGAGCAGGGCCTCGACGCGATTGCTCCTGTAGACCTTCATCCCGTACGCCGTGCGCGGGGGCGGGCAGGCCCCGAGGGAAGGTGGGGCAGGCGGGGCCCGTGGGGCAGCGACCGAGCCTGCCGCCGGGGACCCCGACAAGCAAGGCTTGTTGGACCTTCGGTCCCTGGCCTACCGTGGGGGCATGCAGCGCGGAGCGAAGTTGGGGCATCGCATTGGCCTGGCGTCGTGGCTCGGCTGGGCGGTCGCGTGTGGGGGAGACGACGAGCCGGGCGACGACGGCGCGTCGGAGAGCGGCGCCGTGGACGGACCGGGTGACGACTCGAGCGGGGGCGAGCCTCCGGCCGCGGCCGACGTGCCCGACATCGACTACTGCGCGGACGTGGCCGGCTGGGACGAAGGGTGGCGGGCGTTCGAGCGCGAGGTGGTCGAGCGCGTGAACCTGGCCCGCGCGCACGGAGGCGATTGCGGCAACGGGGGCAGCTTCGACGCGACCGGTCCGCTCGCCATGGAGTCACGGCTGCGCTGCGCCGCACGGGTGCACAGCCTCGACATGATCCAGCGTGGCTTCTTCGATCACGTCAACCCCGACGGGCTCGATCCCTTCGATCGCATCGAGCTGGCCGGCTACTCGTTTCGCGCCTCGGGGGAGAACATCGCGGCCGGTCAGACCACGCCGCAGGAGGTGGTCGACGGCTGGCTGCTGAGCCCCGGACACTGCGCCAACATCCTCAGCCCCGACTACACCGAGATCGGCGTGGGGTACGTGTTCACGCAGACCGATCCGTTGGGGCACTACTGGACGCAGACGTTCGGGACGCCACTCTAGGGGGCGGGCGTCATGCACCGCCTCGCTCTGGTCGCCCTCGCTCGCCGCGTGCTCGGCCCGTGCCTGCTGCTGCCGCTCGCCACGGCCTGCGGCGACGACCTCCCCGATGCGGACGCGCCTCCATCGCGGCACGACCCGCCGTTGCTCGCCGCACCGCCTCAGACCCTCGCCGCTCCGCTGCGCCGGCTCACCCGCAACCAGCTCCACCACACGGTGCACGACCTGCTCGGCGATGCGCTGCCTCCCACGCTCGACGTACGCGAGCTGCTCCCGCCCGACGACGAGCACGGCGGCTTCGCCAGCAACGCCACGGTGCCCACGACCACCCTCGCCGCGCAGCAGCTCGAGCGCGCCGCCGAGACCATCGCCGACGCCGCCGTGGCCCGTCGCGAGCACCTGCATCCGTGCCTCGGGCAGCTCGATCCCGAGCCCGCCTGCCTCCACGAGTGGATCGATGCCCTGGCCCCTCGCGCCTGGCGACGGCCGCTGTCCCCCGAGGACGTCGCGACCCTCCACGCCCTGGTCGAGCCCACCCCCGTGCCGGCCGAGGTCGACGACGATCCCACCGACGCCGCCCTGCGCCGCACCCTGTCGGCGCTGCTGCAAGCCCCCGACTTCCTCTACCGCATCGAGCGTGGCGAGCCCACCGAGGACCCCGCCGTCCTGCGCCTGACCGACCACGAGCTCGCCGCTCGCCTGTCGTACCTCGTGTGGTCGTCATTGCCGGACGAGGCGCTGTGGGCCGAGGCGGCGGCCGGGCGCCTGCGCGACCCGCTTGGGCGAGGTCGGCAGCTCGACCGCATGCTCGCCGATCCCAGGGCCGCTCGAGGTCTGCTCGACTTCCATCGCCAGTGGCTCGAGCTGGACGACTTGCCCGTCCTCGACAAGGACCGCAACGTGTTCCCCACCTTCGATCCTGCCCTGCGACCGCTGCTGCAGCGGGAGTTCGAGGCCTTCGTGGAGGCCACGCTGCTGCGCGGAGACGGTCGCCTGCCGACCTTGCTGCTGCATCGCACCACCTTCGTCCCCCCCGCGCTCGCGCTCTGGTACGGCGACGACGCCGGCCCCACCGCCGTGCCGCCCGAGCGGCTTCCCCACCAGCTCCCCGCGGATTGGTCGCCCGTGGCGCTCGAGCCCACGCGTCGCGCGGGCGTGCTCACCCTGCTGCCGGTGCTGGCCACCCACGCCAAGGCCGAGCGCAGCGATCCGGTGGCCCGCGGTACGCTCGTGCGACGGCGGCTGCTGTGCGACGCGCTGGCCGCCGCTCCGCCGCAAGTCCCCATGCCGCCGCCATCCGACCCGGCCCCCGGCCGCTCGCAGCGCGACCAGCTCGAGCAGCACGCCGAGGACCCCGCCTGTGCGGCCTGCCATGCGCTCATCGATCCGGTGGGGCTGGCCTTCGAGCCCTACGATGCGATGGGCGCGTTCCGCTTCGAGGATCTCGCCGGCAACCCCATCGATGCCACCGCCTGGGTGGAGGACAGCGACCTCCAGGGGACGCTCGACGGTCCGGTGGCGCTGGCCGAGGCGCTCGCGGGCAGCGAGCAGGTGCACCGCTGCTACGCCACGCAGTGGTTTCGCTACGCCCTCGGCCGCCCCGAGACCCCCGACGACGCACCGACCCTCGAGGTCGTGCAGGCCCGCTTCGTCGAGGCGGACGGCCACTTCCCCACGTTGCTGCGAGCGCTGGTTCGGTCCGAGGCGTTCGGCCACCGGAGGGTGCCATGACCCGTCGGAGGATGAGCCGTTGGACGCGCGGGCACGTGCGTCGTCGCGCCTTCCTCCGCGCGCTGGGCCTGGGGGCCGCCGCGGCGCCCTGGGTGCCGTTGCTCCCCTCGCACGCCGAGGACTCGCCCGTCCCGCGACGCGTGATCTTCGTGTGCTTCGCCCATGGCGTGGCGCGTGACCACTGGTGGGCCACGCCCACCGCCGAGGGCCTGTCGCTCTCGCCCATCCTCGCGCCGCTCTCCGATCACGCGGCACGCCTGACCGTGATCGAGGGCCTCGACAACGCGCCGGGCCTCGGCCAGGTCGGCGATCAACACAACATCGCCGTGGGCACGCTGCTCACCGCGATGCCGCTGCAGGCCGATCTCGGACCCGGTGGTCACTACCTGCCGGGCGGTCCTTCGATCGATCGGCGCCTCGCACCCCATCTCGACGATCCCGACGCGCCCGCGCGGCCGCCCCTGCACCTGGGCGTGCGCACGCAGGGCTTCAGTCTCTCGGCCCTCGACGCCGGTCGACCCGTACGAGCCAACGACGATCCTCGAGCGGTCTACGAGTCGTCGTTCGGCGAGCTGTCGCTGCCCGCCGCCGATCGCGAGCACCTTGCCGCCCAGCGCACGGCCGCACGCGGGCTCGCCCGTGCTCGCCTCGAGGCGCTCGTTCCCACGCTGCCCGCCGACGATCGCCAGCCCTTGCGCGATCACCTGCACGCCCTCGACGCGCTCGAGGCCAGCCTCGATGCGCTCGGGCCCCCGCCGCCCGAGTGCCTCGTGCCCGATCCTCCACCCGAGGTACCACACCCCACCACGCCCGCCGACGCGGACGTCCCCACGCTCGTCCGCGCCCAGACCGAGCTGGCCGTCGCCGCGCTCTCGTGCGACCTGACCCGCGTGATCACGCTGCAGTGGGGCTCGTCGGGCAACGACGGCCTGCGCCACGTGTGGCAGGGATTCTCGCAGGAGTTCCACACGCTGGCCCACCTCGCCAACGGCGACGATCCCCACGCCCACGCACGCTTCGCGCAGATGAATGCGTGGACCATGGAGCAGCTCGCCGCGCTGCTCCATGGTCTCGCCGCCGTCCCGCAAGGGGATGGCACGCTGCTCGATCACACGACGGTCGTGTGCTGTAGCGGCCTGTCGGTGCAGCACCACATGGGGGACCTGCCCGTGCTGGTCGCCGGCGGTGGTCTGTCCGGGGGACGCGTGCTGTCGTCACCCGGCGTTCCGATCGCGGCGCTGTGGCTCGCGCTGGCCGAGCACCTCGGTGCTCCGCTCGAGGCCTTCGGCGATCCCGAGCACGACGTGGGACCGCTGGCGGGGCTGTCATAGCCCACGACGTCGGCGCAGGCCGAGGAGCCCCAGCACCCCCAGCGCGATCGCACCCGTGCGGCCGGGGCCGCCCTGGCCACGGCATCCGCAGCCCTCGTCGCCCTCGCCCAGGCCCGGCGGAAGCGCCGGATCGTAGCCATCGTCCGAACCCGCGGTCCCTCCCGGAGGGCCCGTGTCCTCGGCCCCTCCGGTCGTACCCGGCTCGCCGCCGGTCGAGTCACCACCGCTGTCGTCCAGACCTCCGCTGGTGTCGTCGCCGCCGGGATCGGGCACGGGATCCACCCCGATCACCACGCGCGCCCCGGGATAGACCTCGAGCGCCACCGATGCAGTCGCGAACTCGTAGCCGTCGCCGGTCACGTCGAGCGCATGGTCGCCCTCGGGGAGCCCGGTGAAGCCAAAGCGCCCCTCGGCATCCACCTCGATCGCGGCCCCGCCCGCGAGGCTCACCTGCGCGCCGACGGCCGCGGCATCGAACGGGTCGCAGGCGCCGTCGAAGTGGCCCGCGAAGGCGTAGCCCCATCCGGCCAGCTCGGCGGCGCAGGGGCTGCCGTCGTCGAGCACCAGGCGGCGATGCCCGATGAAGTCGCCCTCGTCGTGGAGCACGACCAGCTCGGTCCCCGCGGGCACCGAGCAGCGCTGATCATCGGCCAGCGCGTCCGACGGCTCCGGCGTGGCCTTGAGCCACGTGTCGGTGTTGGCGGTCACCGTACACGCGCGGCTGCGATCGACCACCACGCCCCGGATCTCCCCCTGGGGCACCACGTCGTGGATGAGCGCCATGTAGAGATCCCAGTCCCAGTTGGGCCCCGGATCGGTGTGCGTCTGGTTGGGCAGCTCCACGTGCCCCACGATGTGGTCGCGGTCGAGCGGCAGGCCGTGCGAGTCCGCCAGCCAGCGCGCCAGCCGGGCCGACTCCAGGTACATCAGCCACGTGTACCAGTCGGGATCGTCGACGAAGCCCTCGTGCTCGATGCCCAACGACACCGAGTTGCTGTTGCCCACGTGCCATGCCCGGTCCTCGTGGTGCACCATCTGGGTGACCTCGCCATCCGACGATCGCATGCAGTAGTGGGCCGAGACGTTGGATGCCGGGTTCTGGAACCACGAGATCGAGCCCGCATAGGAGCCCTGCATCGTGTGCACCACCACGTACTGCACGGTGCCCATCCCGTCGAGCGTGTAGTTGGAGGAGTGGGCCGGGGTGAAGCCGACCGCGCGCGGATACTCGGAGGGCGCACCCGAGACGGGGGGCACCGCGAGAGTGGGATCGTCGTACTCGGGCGGTCGCTGGTGATGGTCGTGACCATCGGGTTCCTGTGCCGAGGCGCTCGATGCGGCGAGCGCCAGCGTGAGCGTGGTTGCGAGGGTGACAAGGGTGCTCCGTCGACGCGTCATGGCTCCCATCCCCGGTATGCCCCAAGTTCGACCCCACGGGGTGGCCTTTCGACGAGAATCCTCGCGAGAAGGGACGGCGCGGATGGCTCGATGCCCAAGGCGTCCCACGCCGATTACGCCTCATGAGGCGGTATGCTCCGCGGGCACCGCCCAGGGGCCGGTGGTTCGCCCGTCTCGGGCGCACCAGCCCGACTGACGCCGGACGCCCGGATCTCCCATGCGGATCGCAGCGCTCTCCGACTTCCACATCGGTGCCCGTCATCACACCGACGGGTTCCGCCACGATCTCGCCCGCTTCGCTCGCTTCCTCGATCGCCTCGAGGCCGAGCACGACACCATCGTGCTGCTCGGCGACATCTACCAGACCGATCACTCCTTGTGGCCCACCGAAGGCGCGGCGCGGCGGATGCTCGAGCGGGCCCGCCGACGCGTGGCCGTGCTGGCCGAGCGCTTCGCAGCGCCGCCCTACGTGCACGTGTTCGGCAACCACGACGCGATCGCCGGACCCGCCCTCGGTGCTCCCGAGCACCTGCGCCTGCCGGGACGCTTTCCCGCGCTCTTCATCCACGGCCACCAGTTCGATCCGATTGCCGTCGAGGCGCGCTGGGCCGCCGAGCTCGGCACGTGGAGCACGGGCCGCCTGCGCGCCGTGGGGATGCGGCCGCTGGCCTGGTGGCTCGAGCTCCGCGACGTCGCGATCAAGGATCGCCGCTTTCGCGGCCCCGACGGTCCCTACGCTCGCGGGGCACTCGGGCTGATGCGCGAGCACGGCGCCCCGATCGTCGTGATGGGCCACACCCACTGTCCTGGCATCACGCCGCTGTCTCGGGGCGCGATGGCCAACACCGGGACCTGCAGCGGTGGCCGGACCATGTGGGTGAGCATCGACACCGAGCGGGGCACGATCGAGGTCCATGGCGTGGGAGCGCCCATGCATCATGCGTTGCCCGACGCGCTCGCTCGCGGCCCATCGGGGGCTCACGGGGGCACGTAGCGGTCGAGGGCGTGGTCTGGGGCCCCGAGCTTTCGCCTGGGCGATCGTGGGTGGGGCTGCTAAACGGCGAGGATGCGACGATGCCTCCTCGTGGCTGCTCCCGGCTGGTTCCTCCACTGGGGCCTCGCCTGCAGCCCGGTCGGCGGCGAACCGCCGCCCGAGCCAGCCCCGACCGTCGCCGTGGTCCCCGAGCCGCTCGAGCCTCGGCCCGAGCCGATCCCGCCGGCTGCAGTAGAGCCGGAGTCGCCGACCGAGCCGGCACCCGAGCCCGAGCCCGAGCCCGTGCGTCCCCCGTGGAGCGCCGACGACGAGCCGCGGATCCAGGAGATCCAGCCCCTCGTGGCCGAGGCCGCGGCCGCCCATGGCGTCGATCCCCACCTCGTCAACGGCGTGATCTGGGTCGAGAGCAAGTTTCGCCCCAAGGCCAAGAACCGCAGCGGTGCGCGCGGGCTGATGCAGCTGATGCCCAAGACCGCCAAGGCGCTGGGGCGGGCGCTGAAGCGCCCCGCCAGGGTCTACGACCCCGAGTTCAACGTCCACGCGGGGACCTACTACCTGTCGCGCATGCTCGCGCGCTTCGACGGCGATCGGTCCCTGGCGCTCGCCGCCTATGCGCGCGGGCCCGGTCGTGTGCGTGCCTGGGTCGACGCCGGAGAGCCGTTTCCCGCTGGCGTCGTGCGCTTCGTCGAGAAGGTCGAGCATGCGAGCGCGGCCTTCGAGGCCATGGGGTGGCCCGAGCCCGAGCCCGAGCTCGAGTCCGAGTCGGCCACGGAGGTCGACCTCGAGTCGGCCGGCCCGGTCGAGCCAGGCGCGAGCCAGGCTGCCGAGCCGCAGTAGATCGCGTGCATCCTCGCACCCGCCCAGACCTGCGTTCCGCCGGAGCCAGGGGCGCACTTGTGGGAATTGAGGGGTTCGGTGGGCTCGATTTCGTGTATCCTCGCGTCATGCAACGTCGTCGGCTCGTTTCGTGGTCGTCCTTGGGCGCGGGAGCGCTCGGGCTCGTGTTGTTCGTGGGTTGTGGGACCAAGGACGATCAGCCCCAAGCGACCAGCGTCGGCGAGGAGGGGCCGAGCGACGACACCACCACCTCGGTCGGCGAGACCATGCCCATCACCACCATCGGCGAGGAGACGGGCGAGCCCGCGACCACCACCGGGGTGGCCGACGGCGACAGCGGGGGCACGGGCAGCGTGTTCATCCTGCCCCCCGACGGCGGCGGGGCGATGAACGAGTGCAACATCTGGACGCAGGATTGCCCGCCGGGCGAAAAGTGCATGCCGTGGGCCAACGACGGCGGCGGCTCGTGGAACGCGACCCGCTGCTCGCCGATCGACGACAACCCGGGTCAGCCGGGGGACACCTGCACGGTCGAGGGCTCGGGCGTCAGCGGCGTCGACGACTGTGACGTCTCCGCGATGTGCTGGGACGTGGACCCCGAGACCAACACGGGCACCTGCGTGGGCTTCTGCGAGGGCTCCGAGGACGCTCCGTTCTGCCCCAATCCCGACGAGGGCTGCTCGATCACCAACGACGGCGTGTTGATCCTCTGCATCCCCAAGTGCGATCCGCTGCTGCAGGACTGCCCCGACGGCCAGGCGTGCTACCCCGAGGAGAACGGCTTCTTCTGCTCCCCCGACGCCTCGGGCGAGATGGGGGCCATCGGCGATGCGTGCGAGTACATCAACGTGTGCGATCCCGGTGGTTGGTGTGCCGCGGCCGAGACCGTGCCCGACTGCGTGGGCTCGGGTGGATGCTGCGCGGCGTTCTGCGACATCACGCTGCCGGATCCGAGCGCCTCGTGCCCCGCCGGGACCGAGTGCGTGGCCTGGTACGATCCCGGTACTGCGCCTCCGGGCTACGAAGACGTCGGCGTCTGCATCCTCCCGCAGACCTAGCGGCGGTGCGACCCGGTCCTCGATGACGGGCCGTACCGCTGCCCCCACTCGTGGTACGGTCCATCATCGCGATGACCACCTCGAGCGTGCTCGCCACCGACGCGTACAAGTTCTCCATGGCGCAGGCCGGCTTTCCCCTGCGCCGCGAGACCTTCTACCTCTCGTTCCGCTTCGGCGGCTTCCAGTACGTGCCGTTCGATCTGGCAACGACCGTGCGGGCCGCGGTGGACCGGCTGCGGCCGACCCCCGAGGACCTCGCATTCGCCCGCGAGCACGGCTATGGCATGAGCGACGCCATGGAGGCTGCGCTGGCCCAGGGCGACGCGCTGCAGGTGCAGGCGGTGCCGGCGGGGAGCTGGGTCTACGAGCGCGAGCCCATGCTCACCGTCACCGGCCCCAGCTTCCTGGTGTCGTGGCTCGAGCCCATGCTCTTGTGGCTGAACTACCCGATCCAGCTCGCCACTGCGCTCAAGAGCGGGCAGGCGCGCCCTCCCGGGCTGCTGCACGCCACCTGTGCCGAGCATGCCTCGATCATCGAGTCGGTGGCCGAGGCGGTGCACGCCAAGGTCGAGATCACCCGCGAGGACGAGGCCTACCACGAGGGCGTACGCAAGCGCGCCCGATCGCTGGTCGAGGCGGTGCAGGGCGACGCGGCGCGGATCTTCGAGGTCGGCATGCGCTCTGCCGTGTGCATGGAGCAGCACCGCGCGGCCCTCGTCGCCTGCCAGGCCGAGGGCATCACGCTCACCAGCAACGTACAGCTCGCGCGCGAGCTGGGCATGACGCCCGTGGGGACCATGGGACACGAGCACGTGCAGCGCTGGGGCGCCGACCTGCCCGCGTTTCGGGCCATGCGGGACATGCGGGTCACCGCCCCGAGCTACCTGCTCGACACCTTCGACACCATGGGGGCGGGGATCAAGGCCGCGGTGCAGGTGATGCGCGAGCGCGAGCATGCCTGCGCCATCCGCTACGACTCGGGCAACAAGTTCATCCAGTACCTGCACGCCAGCGAGCTGCTGCGCGAGCACAAGCTGCAGCCCGCCCACGTGCTCGAGGACAGCCTCGACGACGAGGCCACCCGCCACTTCGAGCGCCTGCGCGAGTTCACCGGCTGGCCCGCGGAGCGGCAGGTCTACGGGTTCGGCGGGTTCCTGGTGGCCAAGCCCATGGGGACGCCGCTCACCCGCGATGCGGTGAGCGCGGTGTACAAGCTCAGCGAGACGGCGGGTGAGCCTCGCATGAAGTTCGGCAACGCGGCCGCCTCGGGCAAGCGCAGCGTGCCGGGGCGTCCGGTGGTGTGGCGGCGGCGGCGAGGCGATGGGCCGATCGGCATCATCGGGCAGGCCGGCGAGTCGGTGCCGGACAACTACGTCGATCTGTCGTGCAACCCCGAGGCAATGGAGCACCTGCGGATCTGCAACGTGCTGGATCTGCAGCGGGCGATGACGATTCCCCCGCAGGAGCGCTGGGTGGATCTGTCGCCGGCCACCAAGGCGCTGGTGCAGCGGCTGACGCCCGCCGGCGAGCTCGTGGAGTAGGGCGCGAGGGGCGGCCTCGTGCCGAGCAACGGGCGTGCGGACGGACGATCAGCGAGGATCCTTGCTCGCCGCGCGCAGCGCCTTGGGTCGCTTCTCGCTGGGTCCCGACTCCACCGGTCGTGACAGCACGATCTCCGCACCCGCGCGATGTCCCTCGGCAAACGCGGCGTTGCGCTGGGCGCCGCCGCGTCGCACCGCCTGGATCCTGGGGTGACGCCGCCGAAAGAAGCGCTGGAGCTCGGCGGTGGGGACCCACACCAGGCCCTGCTCTTGCAGCTGCTCGTTCTGGGCGGCGAGCTTGGTCTCGAAGCCTCGCATCACCCCGGCGAGGAACGCCTGCCGATCGCGGTTGGAGCTGCGGCCGCTGTGCTGCGCGTAGTCGGCCCACAGTCGGATCGCGGTGGCCGAGAGGAACGCGTGGACGTGCTCGGCCATCACGAGGTTGGCCTGCCGCCCGCAGATCTCGAGCACGGTGCCGCGCTTGCCCTCGAGCGGGCGATAGACCGGGATCCACAGGCACTCCACGAAGAAGTACCGGGTGAGGATGTTGGCCAGGCGTCGCTCGTGCTCGAGGATGCGGCCCGAGGGGTGTCCGAGGTGGCGGAAGCCGTAGTGACGGCGCTGCGTCGTGGGGCTGGCGGCCGGGTTGGCGTTGCGTTCGAAGTCTCGCTCGAGGTCGAGGTTGAGCTTGAGCATCAGCCGCCGCGCCGCCGTGGCGGCGGCCTCGGCCTCGTGCTGGTTGGGGCTCTGGGCCAGCGCGAGCAGCTTGCGGATGCGGTCCACGGCGCGCGCGGCGGGGTCGTCGTCGGGCAGGGGAGTCGAGGCGCTGCCCGTCGCGCGGGCATCGATGCCCAGGCGCTCGCACACGCCGCGGAAGGTCGGCCCGTGGGCGGTCTCGTCCACGCGCAGGCACTCGCTGACGAACTGGTGAGCGACCTCGTGCTTGAGCACCTCGATGACCTCGACCCACGGGCGCTCGAGCACCAGCGCGCGCGACAGCTCGAGGCTGCGCAGCTCCGCGTTCCACTGGCCGAGCCGCTCACGGGTGGGGGAGAGCCGAAACACCGGCTTGCGCAGCACGTCCTTGAAGAACGTGTAGTTGATCGCCTCCCACTCGGCGACGAGGCGCTCGAGCAGCTTGACCTCGAGCTCGGCCGTGAGCTTGGCGGCGGGATCGGCTGCATGCGACACGCGGGGAGGGTAGTCGGATGAGGACGGGGGGTCCACGGCCGGCGGTGCCGGGGACGGTCACCGAGGAGCGAGCGCTCGACCAGGTGGCGGCGTACCTCGAGCGACTGGGGCTCGAGCGAGTGTTGGGCTCGGTGACCTGCCCATCGACGAACGGGCAAGACCACCAGCGCGCGCTGGCTGGTCCAGCACTACGTGAAGGAGCGAAGCATCGAGATCACGGCCGAGCACGTCGAGGCCGCCAAGGAGACGATCATCCTCGAGTGGCGAAATGACGGTCCACCCGCCGTCCGGGAAGAAGGGGTGGCTGGTCGGCTGTGGCGGGGAGTGCTTGGCGAGCGAGGCTCGAGCGAAGCATGGACGGCTGCGCGTGTTCGCCGCGCACGTCGTCACGGGCGGTGCCCCGGCCTCCTGCGATCGATCGTCTGCGGCAACCGGTCGCTGGTGCTGGCCGGCTCGCGTCCGGGGATTGCTTCGCGCGCATGCGATTGTCGCGCGGTGTTAGCCTCGGGATCTCGACCGTTGGCCCCCACGGCTGTGGCCCGAGCGCTCGAGGCCCTCCGATGCTCCCGTTCTTCAACACCTCCGGCCCCTGCATCCCGGGTGAGCACTACATGCTGCCGCCCGAGCGCAGGCTCGGGCACGTGCTCGAGCTCATCGAGGGCCGGCGCTACTTCACGCTGCACGCGGGACGCCAGACGGGCAAGACCACCAGCGCGATGTGGCTGGCCGATCACCTCGAAGGCACCGGGCAGTGGCATGCGCTTTGGATCGACCTCGAGACCGCGCGCGAGACCCCCGACGTGGGCGAGGCGATGACGGCGATCCTCGCGGCCTTCGATCGTGCGCTCGCGTGGCGTCACCCTCAGCAGCCTCGGCCCGAGGCCGAGGAGCGCGCGGCCATGCTGGCCGTGCCCAAGGGCGCGCTCCTGGCCTACCTCACGCGCCTCGCCGAGCTCTCGCCGCGGCCGCTGGTGCTCTTGATCGACGAGGCCGACGGCCTGGTCGGCGAGGCGATGGTCTCGTTCCTCACCCAGATCCGACACGGCTACATCGAGCGCAGCCGCGTGCCGTTCCCGGCCAGCCTGGTGCTGGTGGGACAGCGGCAGGTGCGGGACTACGCGCTGCGGCAGGAGGACCGCAAGGCGCTCGCGTGGCTCGGGACCACCTCGCCGTTCAACATCACCGCCGAGGCCACCACGCTCGGGCCGTTCACCGAGGCCGAGGTCGGCGAACTGCTCGCGCAGCACACCGCGGTCGCCGGGCAGCGGTTCTGCCCCGAGGCGGTCGCGAAGATCTGGGAACTCGGCCGCGGGCACCCGTGGCTCACCAATGCGCTCGCCGACCAGATCGTGCGCCGCGACGTGAAGGAGCGAAGCGTCGAGGTCACGGCCGCGCACGTCGAGGCAGCCAAGGAGACGATCATCCTCGAGCGCCGTACCCACATCGACTCGCTCGTGGCGCGCCTACGGGAGGATCGCGTGCGGCGGGTGATCGCACCGATGATCACCGGCGGTCGCGTCGCCCAGGACGTGCTCCACGACGACTTCTCCTACGTGGTGGGCCTGGGCCTGGTGTGTCTGCGCGACGGCCACTGGGAACTCGCCAATCCGATCTATCGGGAGATCGTCCCCCGCGCGCTCACCTTCGACGAGCAGGGGCAGATCTTCTTGCAGCCCGCCGCCTTCGTACGACCCAACGGCTCGCTCGATGTGCCCAAGCTGATGGCCGAGTGGCAGGTGTTCTGGCGCAAGGACGGGCACCTGGCCGCCGAGGGCTTCGGCTACCGCGAGGCCGGGCCGCACCTCATGCTCATGGCGTTCCTGCAGCGGGTGGTCAACGGCGGGGGGAGGATCGAGCGCGAGTACGGTCTGGGGCGCGGCGCGCTGGATCTGATGATCGAGTGGCGAGGGCAGCGGCATGCGATCGAGGTCAAGCTGCGACGCGACACCGAGACCGAGCCGGAGGCGCTCGATCAGGTGCTGCGGTACCTCGACCACGCGGGGCTCGAGGAGGGGTGGCTGGTGATGTTCGACCTGCGCTCGACGGTGGAGTGGAGCGAGCGGCTGACGCTGCGCGAGGTGGAGCACCGGGGGAAGCGAGTGCACGTGGTGGGGTGCTGAGCGGGATCGTCGAATGCGACATGGAGTGCGGCTACGGCAGGCGGTGCTTGGCGAGCCAGGCTTGGACTTCGGTGCGCTCGGTCTTCTTGGCGTCGCCGAGGGCGGCGTAGGCGTCGTGGGCTTGCTCGGCGAGGGTGCGGGCGCGGGGGCGGTCGCGACCTTGGGCGGCGGGGGCGATCCACAGGGCGCGGGCGAGGGCGAAGCGGGTCGCGGCGAGCAAGGCGGGCTGGACCTCGTGGGTGGTGCGGATGGTCAGGGCGCGCTCGAGCGGGGTGAGGGCGTCGGCGGGCTTGGCGAGGCCGAGTAGTGCCTCCCCAAGTCCGGTGAGCGTGTAGGCGACGTCGGGGTGGTCGGGGCCCAGCGCCTTCTCTTGGATGGCCAGCGCTCGCTCGTGATACTCACGGGCCTCCTCGTACGCGCCCTGCCGTGACGCCACGTTGCCCAGGCTGCTGAGCGAGGCCGCCACGCTGGGATGGTCGGGGCCCAATGCCTTCTCACGGATGGCCAGCGCTCGCTCGTACAGCTCGCGAGCGTCCTCGTACCTGCCTTGAAAGACCGCCACGCTGCCTAGGCCGCTGAGCGGGCGCGCCACGTCGGAGTGGTCGGGGCCCAATGCCTTCTCACGGACGGCCAGCGCGCGCTCGTACAGCTCGCGGGCAACCTCGTGCTTGCCTTGCATTTGCGCTGCGCTGCCCAGGTGGGTGAGAGAGACCGCCACGTTGGAGTGGTCGGGGCCCAACGCCTTCTCCTGGATGGCCAGCGCTCGCTCGTGGAGTGCGTACGCGTCCTCGTACTTGCCTTGCATGGCCGCCATGTTGCCCAGGTTGGACAGTGGGGCCGTAATGTCGGGGTGGTCGGGGCCGAACTCCTTCTCCTTGATGGCGAGCGCTTGCTCGTACATGTCACGGGCGCGGTCGTAATCGGCCTGCAAATACGCCACGTTGCCCAGGTTGTTGAGCAAGATCGCCACCTCGGGGTGAGCGGCGCCCAATGTCTTCTCCTGGATGGCCAGCGCTCGCTCGTAGAAGTCGCGGGCGTCCTCGTACTTGCCCTGCACGCACACCACCTTGCCCAGGTTGCCGAGCGAAGACCCCACGTCGGGGTGGTCGGAGCCCAATGCCTTCTCACGGATGGCCAGCGCTCGCTCGAGGAGCGCGCGAGCGTCCTCGTAGTCGCCTGCCAAGTATACCGCATCGCCCAGGTTGTTGAGCGAAGCCGCCACGAGCAGGTGGTCGGGGCCCAAACCCTTCTCACGGATGGCCAGCGCCTGCTCGTAATACTCACGGGCTTGGTCATACTCGATCCGAGAAACCGCCACGGTGCCCACGGCGTTGAAGTGGCTGGAGCGGGCTTGATCCGTCCCCACCGCCTGCGACAGTGGCTCCGCGTGCTCCATCCAACAATCGGCCTCCTCGTGGCGGGCCAGCCGATAGCCCAACAAGAATACCAGCTCGACCGAGGCGTTCGCGGCCTCGGCCGTCATAGTGTGCGCGACCGCAGCGCCGTACGCCTTCTTCAGCAACGGCAACGCACCTTCGTAGTCTCCCCTGTTCTCTCGAAGGCTCCCCTGTCGCAGCCACGCTCGAGCCATCAGCGGCGCGTACTCCAGCACCTCGCCCTCCTTCACCACCTCGTCCGCCACCCGCAGTCCTTCCTCGTACTGCCCTGCATTCTGCAGGGCAGCCGCTTCCACCAGCCGCTCGTCCAGCGCCTCCACCTTCGCCGCCACCACCGGATCCTCCGGCGGCGGTATCTCGGCTCGCAGCGCCTCCAGGTCGTCGCACCGCGAGAACCCCGGCAGCCCCGCCACCAGCTCCACCGCGTTCTGCACCACCGTCGCGTCCGCCTCGGCCAGCACCCCCACTGCCGCTCGCAGCTCCCCGCGGCGCTTGTCCAGGCACCCCATCCGCAGGTCCATCACGTCCGGCGATTGCTCGTTGCGCACGCTGGTCGCCTCGCACACCTCCTCGTGCTTGCTCGCCCAGTCCTCCGTGTATGCATCCAGCCGCTCTTCCACCCGCTCCCAGGTCCCCGGCGCATACGACAGCTCCGTCCCCAGGATCGCCGCCCTCACCTCCTGCTTGCGCGGCTCGTCCCAGATCTCCGCGAGCCCCACCTCCGCGCCCGTGCACCGATCCTTGATCTGCACGTACTGCCCCAGCGCCCAGCTCCCGCCCACGCCGAGGATCGCCACCACCAGGCTCGCGATCGCGAAGCGTCGGCCTCGGGGCACCACCAGCCGTCGTAGCTCGCCCAGCAGCGCCTCCATCGACGGCCACCGCTGCTCGGGATTCGTGGCCAGCCCCCGCAGCAGCACCTTCCGCAGGGCCATCGGCACATCGCTGCCCTTGGGGGCCGGCCGCACCATGCCGGATCGCATCGCGATCAGCAGCACCTCCATCGAGCCGCCCTCGTACGGCCGCTCCCCGTACACCGCTTCATGGAGCGCCACGCAGAAGCTGAACTGATCGCTTCGCGCATCCGCCAAGAGCCCGCCCATCTGCTCGGGAGGCATGTACGCCGGCGTCCCGAGCACCGTACCCGTCCTGGTCAGCGACTGCTCCAACGGCAGCGCAGCGTGCTCGTCCGTCCGCACCTGCTCGATCACGCTCGGGACGTCCCCCGCCTCCGCGTACCGCTCGTCCCCGTCCCCCCGCCGCGCCAGCCCGAAGTCGAGCACCCGCGCGCGCCCGTCCTCGCCGACGATCGCGTTGCCCGGTTTGAAGTCCCGATGCACCAGCCCTCGTCCGTGCGCCGCCGCCAGCCCTTCCCCCAGCTGCACGAACACCTCTACGCACGCCTTCCACCCCGGCCGCGGCTCCTGCTCGATCCACGCCCGCACCGTCTTGCCCTTGCACAGCTCCATCGCCACGAACGTCTGCCCCTCGAGCTCCCCCACCTCGTACACCTGCACGACATTCGGATGCGAGAGCTTCGCCATCGCCTGCGCCTCCCGTCGCAGCCGCGCGGTGTGCTGCTCGTCGAGCTCCCGGTGCAGCACTTTGATCGCCACCTGCCGGTCGAGCTCCTCGTCATACCCCTTGAGCACCACCCCCATGCCGCCCTGCCCGAGCACGTCGAGCACCACGTAGCGACCGAACCGCCGCAGCACGGGCTTGCGAAACAGCGCCCCGAACACCCTGGCCTGCTGGGCCTGCAGCACCAGGTCCTCCTCCAACCGTGGCCTTGGCGTGCCACCCAGCATGTCGCCCACCTCCAGCGTGCGCTGCTCACCGATCTCCTCGTCGTCCGCCATGCACCGCTCCTGCCCCCATGAGTGCACCGCAACCCCATCTTGACTGCGACCTTCGCCGATCGTCCGCCCACCCCGCCATTCGCGCGCGCAGATTCTTCCGCCCCACCGCAGCCAAGACCACCGCTCGTCGTACTCACCCCGGCACCCCGACCACGATGGCGCACCAAACCACCGTCTCAGCCTCCCAGCCCCCTTGCCGTTGCCGGCCCGCCGTCGGCCCCCGTTGGCCCACGCTCGCGCGTATACTCGCGGCAATGGACGACGCAGCGCTGCTCTGGGCGTGGCGTGAGGGCAACCGCGCGGCCGGGGAGGAGCTGTTCGAGCGCCACTACGCCACGGTGGAACGTTTCTTCCGCAACAAGGTGGCCGAGCCCGACGATCTCATCCAGCAGACCTTCGTCGCCTGTGTGGAGGCCAAGACCCGGTTCCGGGGCGATTCCAAGTTCCGAACGTTCCTGCTGGGCATCGCGATCAACGTGCTTCGCACCCACTACCACCGGATCCAGCGCCAGCGCGGCATGTCGCCCCTCCATGACACCTCGCTGGCAGATCTGGGCCAGACCCCCAGCCGGATCCTCTCCGACCGGGACGAGGAGCGGCT
This sequence comes from Paraliomyxa miuraensis, assembly GCF_026337845.1. GTDB lineage: Bacteria > Myxococcota_A > Polyangia > Nannocystales > Nannocystaceae > Paraliomyxa > Paraliomyxa miuraensis. The sequence goes on from NZ_JAOVZF010000149.1 coordinate 296,003, forward strand.
GCTGCTCGAGGCGCTGCGCCGCCTGCCGCTGCAGCTGCAGCTGCTGCTCGAGCTGCGCTACTGGGACGAACTCAAGCACGAGGAGCTGGCCGAGCTGCTCGAGCTGCCCCGCAGCACCATCAACACCCGGCTGCGTCGCGGCCGAGAGCTGCTCGAGCAACAGCTGCGCGAGCTGGCTGCCTCGCCGCAGCTCTTGCGCAGCACGATCACCCGGCTCGACGACTGGGTCGAGCAGCAGCGCCGACGCAGCCCGCTGGCCCACCACGACCGCGAGCCCAGCGCATGAACGACCCACGGCTCGAGGATCGGCTCGCGAAGCTCGGCCGCGAGCCCACCGACGACGCTCCCGCGCAGGCGCGCAAGCAGGGCATCAAGACGCGGCTGTTCGGCGATCCGGCTCCGCCTTCCCGCATCGGACGCTTCCTCGACCTGGGCCTGCTCGGCCGCGGCGCCATGGGCACGGTGCGGCGGGCCTACGACGAGCGGCTCGCCCGCGAGGTGGCCATCAAGCTGGTGAGCGACGCCTCGGCGCGCCACCACCACGAACGCCTGCTGCGAGAGGCGCAGGCGCTGGCCAAGCTGTCGCACCCCAACGTGGTGCAGATCTACGAGGCGGGCGAGCGCGGCGACGAGATCTTCATCGCGATGGAGCTCGTCGACGGCCTGCCCCTCGATGCATGGCAGCGGCAGCGCCACTCGTGGCGGGAGTGCCTCCACGTCTACCTGCAGGCGGGCCGTGGCCTGGCCGCCGCCCACGAGGCCGGGCTCGTCCATCGCGACTTCAAGCCCTCCAACTGCATCCGGGACACCCGCGGCCGCGTGCGGGTGCTCGACTTCGGCCTGGCCCGCGCGCTCGACCTGCACGAGCCCCTCGACGAGCCCTCCCCGAGCGCGGCCGCCTCGACGCTCGCGTCCCCGCCGGTGATCGACGGGTCGAGCACGTCCATCGGGATCTCGACCGAGCCCTCCACCCGTGTTCCGACCCGCGCCTCGACCCGCGCGGGCCCCACCATGCTGGAGGTGCGGATCACCGCCACCCACACGGTGATGGGCACGCTCGCCTATATGTCGCCCGAGCAGCTCGGGGGCAGCCGAGCCGACGCCCGCAGCGATCAGTTCAGCTTCTGCGTGGCGCTCTACGAGGCGCTCTTCGGCGCGCTTCCGTTCGGCTCCAACCCTCGCCTCGCCCTGCTGGCGATGCTGCACGCCGACCGCCCGCCCGTGCCTTCGTTCCCGCCGTCGCCCCGGGTGCCCGCGGCGGTGCGCCACGCCCTGCGGCGGGGTCTGTCGGCCGATCCCGCGGCGCGCTGGCCCGCGATGGATCCGCTGCTGCGCGAGCTCGAGGGCGCGCTGCGGCCGGCCCGGTGGCGCTCACCGCTGCTCCTGGGCGTGCTCGCGGCCAGCACGGTGTTCGTGACCGCGACCATGGTGAACGACCAGGACCCGTGCGCCGACACGTCGATCGGCGTCGAGGCCCAGTGGAGCGACCAGCGCCGCGACGAGGTCCGCGAGGCCCTGCTCGGCACGGGGCTTCCCTACGCCGCCGACACGTGGGAGACGGTCGAGCGTGAGCTCGACGCCCATGCGCAGGCGCTGGAGCGCGAGCTGCTGAGCACCTGCCGGGCGGCTTTGCGATCCTCGAGCGGCTCGGCCTCGTCGTTCGCCCAGCAGCTCTGCCTCGAGCGCCGCCAGATCGGGCTGGGACACGTGGTGGAGCTGCTCGGCGCCGCCGACCCGGCGCTCGTCGAGCACGCGGTGCCGCTGGTGACCAGCCTGCCGTCCGTGGAGGCCTGCGTGGCGCTCGACGACCCCTCGCCGCCCCCGGCTGGCCCGGGCCAGGACGAGCCGCAGCAGCTCGTGTCCGTCGTCCTCGATCGGGCCCGCGCCCTGATCGCAGCCGCACGCTACGACGAGGGGCTCGCGGTGGCCTCCCAGGCGGCACGGGATGCCGAGGCGCTCGGCGATCCGGTGCTGCACGCCGAGGCGAGGCTGGTCGAGGGGCGCGCGCTGATGGGCCGCGGTCGACCCGAGGCGGCCCGGATCGAGCTGGAAGCTGCGTCGATCGCCGCCCTACGATACGACAGCGACGCGCTCGTGGTGGCCGCCAGTGCCAAGCTCGTCGAGGTCGTCGGGATCTCCTTGGCCGAGCACGACCAGGGCCTGATGCACGCGTCCCTGGCCGTGAGCCTCGCCGAGCGACCGAGCGTGCCTCTGCGAACCCGGGCCGTGGCCCATACGGCCCACGGAAACCTCTCGACCACCCGCGGCGAGCTCGAGCCGGCCCAGCATCACTACGAGCGAGCCATCGAGCTGCTCCGCGAGGAGCACGGGGACGACCACGTCTCGCTCGTCGAGCCGCTCGACGGCCTCGCCACCGTGCTCCGCCAGCGGGGCGAGCTCGAGCGGGCGCTCGAGCACCGTCGCCGAGCGCTGGATCTGCTCGTCGGCGCGTACGGCCACCAGCACCCCACCACCGCCTTCACCAAGGCCAACCTCGCAGCCATCCACCGCGACCGCGGCCAGCTTCAAGAGGCCCGGCGCCTGCTCGAGGAGGCGATCGCCGTGATGGTACGGACGCTGGGCGTCGATCATCCCTCGCTGGCAGCTCCGCACAGCGGGCTCGCCACCGTGCTGGACGAGCAAGGCGAGCATGCGAAGGCCGAGGCGGAGCACCGCGAAGCGATCCGGGTCTGGGAGCAGACCCTCGGCCACCATCACCCCGTCGTGGCCACCGCGCGCTTCAACCTCGCCGCATCGCTGGGGGGCCGCGGTGAGGTCGAGGCCGCCATCGAGGAGCTCGAGCTCGCCCTCCGGATCCTCCGCAGCCACCCTTCGCCGACACCACAGCTCGCCCTGCGATCGGCCGAGGTGCTGCGCGAGCTGGGCCGACGTCATCGCCAGCGCGACGACCTCGTGACCGCCGAGGCACGCTACCGCGAGGGGATCGCCGAGCTCCAGCAGGCCGGTGTCGAGCACGAGGAGACGTTGGCCGGCCTGCTCAAGGGGCTCGGGCGGATCGTGCTCGAGCGCGGCGATGCACCGCAGGCCCAGCGACTGCACGAGCGGGCCCTGGCGATCTACGAGCAGGCCCATGGTCCCACGAGCCTGCAAGCCGCTCATGCCCATCGTCACCTCGCCCATGCCCTCTTCGCGCAGGCGCAGTGGGATCGCGCCCGCGAGCACGTCGACGCTGCCATCGAGATCTACGAGCACCTCGGGAACGTCGACGATGATCCCATCGCGGATGCCCGGGCGCTGCAAGGCCGCATCGCCAGCGCCCGCTGAGTCGCGACGCCCGACCTCGATGACCCCATGGGAGCGCGTCACGGCAGCGGAGCCGGGACGCGCTCGTCCATTCCATGGGTCCTGGTGAGGCCGGTACCGAACGCCGGTCGATTTCTTCGGATTTCATTGCTCGACAGTCTCGCTCGGCGAGGCACTGCCTCGATGAGGGAGCAAGACCCCATCGGACGAGAGCCTGGCTCGGTCCGACCACGACCACCTCGATGATGATCGAGCTTCGGAAGTGGTCGCCTCCACGGAGGCACGGACGCACGCAACGAGCTCGAGCTCGACCGTAGCAGGTCTTCGCGCTCCTCGAACTGGAGCACCGGTTCCCGACCCGGGACTGCCGACCGACTGCATCGATCGGTGGTGCCACATCGGCTCCTCGCCATGAGGGGACGCGGGTCTTCGGCGCGGCGGATGAGCCGTCGTGCGGGCGCTGGTGCGCGAGCCGAAGAGGACGTGGACGCAATGAACAATCGCAACCAAGACAGTGGCAGTTTCCTCTCCTTCGTTCGCGGCGGCCTGCTCGTGGCCATCGCTGGCACGACCGGCATCGTGCATGCGCAGACGGGCCCGGGCTCGAGCAGCGGATCCATGCCCGAGCCGTCCGATGCGGTCGCCATGATGAGCGTGGGCGACGGCACGACCTGCGCCGCCCTGCTCGACGGTCGCGCCAAGTGCTGGGGCCTCAACGACGAGGGACAGCTCGGCCGTGGCGACGCCGAGTGGATCGGCGACGACGAGTTCCCCGGTGACGCTGCGTTCATCGACGTGGGAGGCTCCGTGCAGGAGATCCACACCAACGGTCGGCAGACGTTTGCTCTGCTCCACGACGGCGTGGTGCGGGCGTGGGGCCTCAACGACGAGTACCAGCTCGGTCTGGGGCACGACGAGACGATCGGCGACGACGAGACCCCGGCCAAGGCCACCGTGTCCGTCGACGTGGCGCTGGGTGGGGTCGCCATCGATCTCGCCGTCGGCGACGACTTTGCCTGTGCCGTCCTCGAGGGCGGCGCCGTTCGGTGCTGGGGCGCCAACGACGTGGGGCAGCTCGGCCTGGGCCATACCAAGAGGATCGGCGACGACGAGCTCCCGGCCGACGTCGGCGTGGTGCCGCTCGGTGGCACCGCCGTCCGCGTGGTGGCGGGCGCCTACCATGCCTGTGCCCAGCTCGTCGACGGGACCGCGCGCTGCTGGGGGGCCAACGACACGGGACAGCTCGGCCTGGGACACACCGCCACGATCGGCGACGACGAGACTCCGTCCCACGTGCGCACGATCTCGCTCGGGGGTGCGGTGGCCGAGCTGGTGGCCGGCGAGGGCCACACCTGCGCGCGGCTCGACACGGGTGCCGTCCGCTGCTGGGGGGCCAACGACGCGGGACAGCTCGGCCTGGGCCATGCCAAGACGATCGGCGACGACGAGCGTCCCAGCTCGACCCTCGCCATCGCACTCGGGGGACCGGCCATCGGCCTGGCCGCCGGAGCGCGCCACACCTGTGCCGTCCTCGCCAACGCGAGCCTGGTTTGCTGGGGTGAGGGGCTCGATGGACGCCTCGGCCTCGGCCACGAGGACGACGTGGGTGGCACGACGATCCCCGCGGGTTCGGGAGCGGTGGAGCTCGGCGACCACTCCGCATCCGCGGTGTTCATCGGAGCCACCGGATCGTCGACCTGTGCCAAGCTCGACGGTGGGGCGGCGCGCTGCTGGGGCCTCGACTACGCAGGGCAGCTCGGCCAGGCTCACACCCAGACGCTGGGTGCCAGGCCCACGACCACGCCGGACCAGATCCCCGACATCATCGTGGCGCACGACGATGACGACTGAAGCATCGTGGTGGCAAGGCCCGCGCGAGCCGACACTCCGCACGCTACGGGGTTCTTCGGCTCGCGCATGGGTCCGGGTACGCCTTCGAGGCCAAACGAGCATATCCTGGGGCCCGATGGCCAGCGACATCGAGCTGCTCCAGGCGTGGCGCAACGGTGACGAGGCGCGTGGTCAGCAGCTGTGCATGCGGTACTTCGAGCCGGTGGCGCGGTTCTTCGCCAACAAGCTCGGCGCGGAGGCCAGCGATCTGGTGCAGGACACCTTCTTGGCCCTCGTGCAGGGGCGCGATCGGATCAGCGACGACGCTCGCTTTCGGTCCTACCTGTTCGGAGTCGCCTACAACGTGCTCAAGAAGCACCTCAAGCAGCGCTACCGCTTGCCCGAGGACTTCGAGTCACGGTCGGTCCACGACATCGCGCCGGGGGTGGAGACGATGCTCCGCGAGGCCGAGAACCTGCGTCTGCTCCGGGCCGCGCTGCGGCGCATTCCCCTGAGCCTCCAGGTCGCGCTCGAGCTGCACTACTGGGAGCGGCTCTCGAGCTCCGAGATCTCCCACGTGCTGGGCATTCCATCGTCGACCGTACGCACCCACCTCGGCCGCGCCCGCACGCTGCTCGAAGAGGCGCTGCGCAGCGAGGCCGCAGCGCCCGAGGTGGTCGAGAGCACGATCAGCGATCTCGACGCATGGGCCGAGCGGCTGCGGGGCAAGGTGGCCCGCGCCGCCGCGGGGTCCTGAGCAGCAGGCTCGGCGAGCCACCCGGCGGGTACGAGCACGCCGCATCGCCTCGGCGCGATCGTGCGTGCGCACCCAACGCTGCCGCCTCCCGCTCGACCCCATCCCGGACCCGACCCTCGCATCGAGGCACCCGAAGATTCTCCCACCCCCGGGAACCTTCCCCCGCAGGTGGTGTCCACCGCGCCGAACCTCGCCAAGGACCACCACCATGTCGCAGATGCTCAACCTCAGGATCTTCAAGAACGGCCAGCTCGTCGATTCGAAGGCGCTCTCCCAGGACGTCATCAAGATCGGCAAGCTCAAGAGCAGCCACCTCTGTCTCGAGGACGACGCGGTGGCGCGCATGCACGCCGTGATCGAGGTCTCGGGGTCGGACGTGCGCGTGATCGACCTCGGCAGCGCCACCGGCACCATGCTCAATGACGCGCGGGTCGAGAAGAACGCGGTCCTCGGCACCGGCGACGTGCTCGTCTTCGGCCCCTACCGCATCGAGGTCGAGATCGCTCCCATGGCCGCTGCCGCTCCGAGCCCCGTGATGATGGCGGCGCCTGCGGCCCAGCCGATGATGCAGCCGCCGATGGCGCCCATGATGGGAGGAGCAGCTGCGCCGCAGATGATGGCCGCACCCCAGGCCTACGCGCAGATGCAGCAGCACGCCTACGTGCCGCTGGCCCAGCGCCCGCCGATGCAGATCGACGCCAGCGAGGTCGAGCGCCAGGACGGTACGCAGGTCGCCGAGGTCATCTCCAGCTACAACGACACCGTCCTCGACGTGCAGCACGTCGGCCAGGTCAAGAGCAAGAAGAGCCAGGCGCCCTTGTTCCTCGGCCTCGGCGGGGCCCTCATGCTCGTTGGCCTCGGCATCGTGGGCAACGAGGTCATGCAGGACTGGGACGGCTTCCACGAGGAGCAGGCCAAGGCCCAGGAGCTCGGCCGCCCCGCTCCGCAGGCCCCGGGTCTCGGCATCGCCGGCATCGGCATCGGTCTGGCGCTCCTCGGCCTCGTGCCGTTCGGGTTCGGCGTGGTCCGCCTCGACGACAAGGGCGTGGGCAACTACACCGTCGGCGAGTCACCCAACGCGGTGTTCCATGCTCCGGTCGCTGGCCTGCCCGAGCAAGCCGCGTTCCCGCTCGTGCGAGGCAACGGCAGCGACTACACGCTGAACTTCACCCAGGGCATGGCCGGCGACGTCACCCTCGAGGGGCAGACGCTCAGCCTCGCCGATCTCGTCTCGTCGGGTCGCGCGGGCGCGATGGGCTCGGTCTACTCGTTCCCGATGCCCGCGGGCGCGCACGTTCGCCTGCAGCACAACGGCGTGACCTACCACGTCAACACCGTGCCGCCCGGCAAGGTGATCGCGGCCAAGTCCGAGGCCGACAAGCCGTTTTGGATCTACAACGCC
>NZ_JAOVZF010000147.1 GCF_026337845.1 Paraliomyxa miuraensis
ATCGTGAACAACCCGCCCCCAGGGTGGGCCATGGTCGTGAACAAACCCCGGCTACGGGTGGGTCATGATCGTGAACAACGACAGACGGCGAGCTGCTCGTCGCGCTCGTAGCGGAGATCCTGCAGGTCCATGCGCGGGCACATACCACGGGCAAGGGGTCGGGTGTTACCGTGGCGGGGTTCGGGGGCGCGATCGACATGAGCGGTGAGCGACGGCGAAGGGGTACGACGGTCGAGGCGGGGATGCTGGTGCTGGGCGTGGTGGTGGGCACGGGAGCCTGCAACCAGAGCCCGGGCGACGGCGGGGTCTTCAACGACGGCACCGATTCGTCGATGGGCACGTCGACCATCATGGGCACGAGCACGGGCACCGTGGACGACGGGACCACGGCGGTGGGCACCCACGGCACGGGGACGTCGACCGCCGACTCGAGCCAGGTGGACTCGACCGGCGTGACCTTCGACGTGGGTGGCTTCGACGACCTGTGCGGCTGCGGCGGCTACTTCATCTGGATCGCCAACGCCGAGGAGGGCACGGTCTCGAAGATCGACGTACAGACGCTGGCGGAGGTGGGTCGCTACATTACGCGGCCCGATGGCGCGGGCAGCCCCTCGCGCACCTCGGTGAGCCTGACCGGTGACGTGGCGGTGGCCAACCGCTACGGGGGCCTGGTGAAGTTCCACGCGGACATCGGTCGCTGCGAGGAGTCCAATGGCATGCCGGGGATCCAGACCTCGAGCGGCCCGGGCGACGTGCTGGCGTGGGACGTGGAGGAGTGCCGGGCGTGGTACATGGACTTCCCTACCTCCAACCAGCGGCCGGTGGCCTGGGCCCCGCCCGACGATCCCATGGCGGTCGACTGCGAGGATCCCCCGCGACAGCGCCTGTGGACGGTGGGGAGCACCACGCTCGGCTTGCCCGGCACGGGGGGCATGGACGGCGTGACGGTGTGGCTGGTCGACGGCGACGATGGCTCGACGCTCGAGCAGATCGACGTGCCCGAGTTCAGCGGATTCCAGCTCGGTGCGTATGGCGGCGCGGTCAACGGGCGAGGCGACCTGTTCTTCTCCACCCAGGGAGCGCTCACGTTCGGCAACAACCGGCTCGCGCGGGTGGACATCGAGACCCTCGACGTGACGATCTGGATGGTCCCGCCCGAGATCGCCCCCTATGGGATCACGGTCGATCACGAAGGGCGGCCGTGGCTGTCGTCCATGCTCGGTCAGAGCGCGGTGCGCTTCGACCCCGAGACCGAGACCTGGGACATCGTGGACGGCAGCTTCACCAGCCAGGCGGGCCTGATGGAGCATCCGAGCGGGCACATGTGGATCGGCACCGACGTCGGCGCGATCGAGGTCGACGTGGAGACGCTGGAGCTCGGGAACGTGTTCGTCCCCACCGGCGGCGGGTTGGTCAAGGGGATCAGCGTCGACCGCGAGGGGTTCGTGTGGGCGGTCAACCAGATCGCGCACAGGTTCGACCCCGCCACGGGGGTGGCGGTCGGGACCTACAATGGGCTGTCGAGCCCGTATACGTACTCGGACATGACCGGGTGGGCGCTGCTCAACGCGGCCTGCGTGCCCGAGGGCTAGGAACCTCGCCTCGACGAGCTTGGTGCGAGCCCGGGAGGACGGTCGGGTATGGGTGAGACACGCTCCAGCTTGAGCCGGATCGTCGCCGAGAATTCGCTGTTCTCCGTGCTCCCCGAGGCGGCGCGCCGCAGCGTCGTGTCGTGCCTGCATCCGCAGTCGATCGACGATGGGGCCTATCTGTTCCACGCCGAGCAGGCGGCCGACCGCCTGTACGTGGTGGCCAGCGGCGAGCTCGAGGTGGTCCGCGTGGGCGAGGGAGGAACGGTGGAGCGCCTCAACCTGGTGGGGCCGGGGGAGCTCGTGGGGGAGCTGGCCTTGCTGCGTGGGGCCCTGCGCAGCGCGAGCGTGCGGGCCCACGGGCGCGCCCTGGTGTACTGGATGCACGCGGCCGACTTTGCCGCGCTCGTGCATCGCTGGCCGGCGCTCGCGATCGAGGTTGCCGGGAGGGTGGCGGACAACTTCGTGGTCTCGGAGCGACGCTGGCACGCCCGGACGCGCGCCCGCGTGTGGTGCGTGCATGCCTCGCTGCCGTTCGAATTCGTCGAGGCGCTGATCTCCGCCGCGATCGGGCATCTCGACCTCGATGCTCCGCGCCGCGTGGTGCTGGCAGCACGCGAGCCTCGCGAGCCCCGCGACCTGGGTGGATTTCGCGTGGAGGCGCCGACCTTGCCCTCCGAGCCCGTCGCGCGCCAGCAGCGGCTCGAGCACGAGGCCGAGCACTCCGCCCTCGTGCTGGTGCACGACGACGGGCCGGAGCTCGCGATGATGCTCCCCGGCAGCGACGCGCTGCTGGTGGGGGCAAGGGCCCCGCGGATCGAGCCGCCGGTCTCCGTGCGCAGGCTGGAGATCACGCGCACGGGTCTGCCCACGCGCGATCGGATCAAGGCCCGCCGCGATGCCCCACTGTCGAGCGTGGCGCCCCGCGTGGCCCGCACCCTGCTCGGCCGCAGCGTGGGGCTCGCCCTGGGCGGCGGCGGGGCGCTCGGCTACGCCCACCTCGGAGTGCTCGACGTGCTCGAGGAGCTGGGGGTGGGCATCGACTTCGTGCTCGGCACCAGCATGGGGGCGATCATCGGTGGCGCCCATCTCTGCGTCGGCTCGGAGGCCCTGCGTCGGCGCATGGACGAGCTGCGGCGCCCGCTCGACTGGATGACCGTGGTCGACCCCACGGTCGTGACCTCCGGGGTGCTCTCGGGACATCGCGCGAGCCGATTCCTCACCGATCTCCTGAAGCTCGAGCGCTTCGACGAGCTGTGCACCCCGTTTGCCGCCGTGGCGCTCGACATCGAGTCGGGCGAGGAGTGCGTGATCCGTGAGGGTTCGATCGTCGACGCGGTGCGAGCGAGCATCGCCATCCCGGGGGTGCTCATGCCCCATAGCTACGACGGCCCGTTCGGCCCCGGCGCCCGCTTCGTGGATGGCGGCATGATCAACAACGTGCCGGTCGACTGCGTGCGTGCGATGGGAGCCGACCGGGTGATCGGAGTGCACGTGATGGGCCGCGCTCCGCGGGGGCCGAGCGACCGCGGACGCTCCCTCCTGCGGAGGCGTCTGCCGGGCCTGGGCGGGCTCGACCGCCTCCATACGGCCGCCCTGACCTACGTGGTGGCGCTCGCCCGCAGCGGCGAGCGCCAGGTCTACATGGCCGACGTGGGGCTCATCCCCGACACCTCGGGCTATTCGGTCTACGAGCTGTGGCGTGGTCGCGAGATCGCACAGACCGGGCGTCGAGCGGCCGAGAAGGCCCGGGATCGGCTTGCCGTGCTCGCTCCGCGGCGGCTCGAGTGAGCCGCGGGAGCTCGCTGCGGATCAACGCGGCTTGCGTGCCCGCGGCCCCGGCGTGCGCCTGGGCGGTCGGACCACCTCCATCGCGCGCTCGAGCAGCTCGTCGCGACCCGCCCGGAGGCCCTCGAGCGTGGGCTCCATGGGGATCGTGGGAGTGACCCCCACGACGTGATGGGTGGAGCCATCGTGCTTGACCACCCGCATGCCGGTGGAGATCACGACGTAGCCGCCGGGCGTGGTGAACGGATTGACGTTGCCGTTGGCCCCCGCGGTGGGTCCCCCGATGATCTCGCCGAGCCCGAAGCCCTCGACGTAGCCCATGACCGACTCGGCGTAGCTGATCGCGCCCGCGCCGGTGATGAACGCCACCTTGCCCGTGATGCGCGGCTCCGCGGGGGTGAGGTCCCAGCCGTGCTCGGTCCACCCGGCCGGGGCCACGTGATCGGGTCGGATGATGCGAGGCACGAGCATCCAGCGATCGTTCTCGGGCGCGGTGAGCAGGTGCTGGAGCACGAGGAAGTTGTCGCCCTTGGGGTAGGCGCGCAGATCGAAGATCACCCCCGAGGCGGCGGCGAGGGTCGCGAGCTCGGGCTGGATGTCGGCCCAGACCGCTCGTGACAGGTCGACGTACCAGACTCCGCGCTCGAGCTCCTCGATCGGCTCGTGCTCGAACGAGGTGGGGGCGTGCGCGTTGCGGCGCTGCACCTCGACCGTCATCGTCTCGCCGCTGCGCTCGATCTCGAAGCTGGCCATGGAGCCGGGGGGACCCTCGGAGAAGCCCGACCACGCGAGCAGTCGATGCTCGACCCACTGAGGGGATCCCGAAGCCCGGGTGCTGGCGGCCGCCACCACCTCGTCGATGTCTCGGCCCTCGTAGCGCCGCACCACGTCGCCGCGCCGGAGCAGATCGGCCTCGGCTGCGGCCAGCACGACGACGCGCCCCTCCACGCGAGCGAACGACACGGGCACCGGCGCCGCCTCGCGGGCGAAGGGCGGCTGCACCCAGCCATGTCCGTCGTGCAGCGCGGACACCATGTGCTCGAGGGTCTGCACGGTGTCGGCCGCGCTGCCGTCGAGGAGCACGGCCGCGAGGGCCTTGTCGAGCACGGCCGACCAGTCGACGTCGACCGCGTCGAAGTAGGGGTAGAAGTGCTGGAACACGTTCCAGGTCACGATCACCGCGGCGATGCGTACCGCGGGGTCGTTGGCCGACCGTGGCACCGCGGACGGCAGGACCGGCTCGACTGCGCTCCAGCCGGGTGGAGGCAGGGTGTGGCCGCCCTTGGAGTAGAGCGAGATCGGGAGCTGGCACCAAAGACCCGCCCCCAGCGATGCGCGCAGCAGCTCGCCCGGCTCGGGCTGCTCCTCGAACGGCGCCTCGGTGAGCGTGATCGTCTTGCGAGCGAGCCACAGCGATCGATTGCCGCCGCGGGCCTGCGGACGGATCTGCTGGGTGAAGTTCGGGGCGTCGAGCTCCCAGCCCGTCGCCTCGGTGCCGTCCTCGAAGCCGGGGTTGACCAGGGGAACCGGGCGCCAGCTCGCGCCGTCGCGGACGTCGAGCGAGAACTCGTCGACCCAGACCGCGCCCTGGCCGGTGACCGCGGCGCCCAGCGTGATCGTCGTGGCGTCATCGGGGACCTCTTGCTGCACCGAGACCTCGCCCCACTCGAAGCCCTCGTGGTCGCCGCTCTTGGCCCACACGCTTTGCTCGGACGGTTGATGGATCCGCATGTGCAGCTTCGTGCTGGCCTGCGGGGCCTCGGGGTCGGTCCGCGCCCAGCCGCGCAGGCGGATGGTCTTGCCGCGCAGGGCCGAGGCCTCGACGTCCTGGACCGCGAGCACCGTGCGCTGCTGACCGGCGGGCACGTCGCGCCGCCGATGGGTCCGCTTGCTCGAGTACACCGTGGGCATGTCCCCAAAGCCGTAGCCCAGGTGCTGCCACGCCACGAGCTCGAGGCCCTCGGTGCTGGCGGGAAACAGGTCCGCGGCCGTGCGAGGCGACTCGCCGTCCACGAACACGTCGAGGGTGGGCGCGATGGGCAAGAACAGCTCCTCGAGGGCGGCGTCGAGCTCGGCCCGATCGGTGCCTCGCATGACCCTGCCGACCCCGTGCACCACGAAGCGATCCCAGTCGACGGCGGCAGCCTCGTCGCTGGGGTGGAAGTAGCGGGCATAGCCGTAGAGCCGGGCGAACGCCCGCAGCTCCTCGAGGTCGGTGGTGGCGGGCGCATCGACGGCCTTCCGCGCACCCACGGGCGGCGGCGGCTCGGAGGGCGCGGGGGAGCGACAGCTCGTCGGGATCGCCAGCGACGAGGCGAGGACGAGGGCGGTGCGAACGTTCATGAGGCGTAACTCCTGGCAGGAGGCTCGAGCCGACGGGATCATGATCCTCACACCGGGCGATGGTTGTCGACCGTGGGCGGCACGATGTCGGCCGAGGCCTGCATGTGGAGCGCGTCGGGGTGCCGCCGGTAGTGCTGCCGCACCGCCGACGCGAGCGCCTGCTTGACCTCGGTGGTCACCGGTGAGGCGCTCGGACCGACCTCCCTCGCCACTGGATCGGGCAGCGCGGCGACGAGCGCCCGCAGCAGCTCGTCCTGCGGCCCGGGCATCCACGGCTCCCACGAGGCAAGCCGCTCGCGATCCACGTGAGACGGCAGCGAGCCGAGGATCCCCACGTCGTTCTGGTCGTGCACGAGCAGGCCCGAGGTGGTGCCGCGATCGAGCGTGAGCACCTGGAACAGGTAGACGGTGTGGTACTCGAGCTGCCGCGCGCGATCGTCCTCGGAGACCTCGCGACGCTTCGCGAGCGCGTCGCTCAGGATCCCGCAGTAGGTGTCGATGCTGCGCTCGCCGACCGTGCGCACGAGCGTGGCATCGGCCTCGTGATCGCCGGTGTCGTGGCCCTCGAGGTAGAAGTGGATCACGCCGCGGTGCCGCTGCAGCGCGGGGATGTGGAAGTAGCGCGCGCCCTGGGCGATCGCATGCTCGTACCAACGCGGCGCGGCCCCGCGCAGGCTGGCCGCGAAGCACTCGCGATCGACCTCGACGGGAATCGACGGGTTGAGGTCGGCCATCAGGCGCCAGTAGCCGCTGCGGTTGCGCAGCTCGGTCCAGCTGAAGTGCATGTGCACCGACGGCGCGTGGGGATTGCGGGGGTGGATGATCGTGGACAGGGCGGTCGCCGACCCGAGCGGTCGCGCGGGGTCGTCGTCGTAGTGCACCTGCGAGACGTTGACCGAGCCGCGATCGAACACGGCAGTGTCGCCGAGCTCCCAGCGCGTGCCACCGCCGTGCCGCCCCTCGTCGCGGAGCCACGTGACGGCCCGGAACCGATCCCAGCGGGAATCATGATCGCGATCGGGGTCGGAGCCCCCCCCGGTCGATGCGTGGGCGTTGGCCACCGCCTCGAGACCATCGACGAAGCGGCGCTGGAGCGACTCGACGAGGGCGTGAGCCGCGATGGCACGGGGGGAGCGGGCGCGGGTGGGATCCACGAGCGGACGATAGCGCAGGCCAACCGGCTCCCATGCGCCAAACCATGCGCCAAACATGCACGAGTCTGGCGATCGCGGTGCCCCCCGCGGTTCGTGAGCCTTGCAACGGCGGGCCATGCGGGGGATCGTGGTGGCGTGGCGGACGGGCGCGCACGGATCGGCTGGCTGCATGTCTCGGATCTCCACGTGACCAAGCAGAAGGTGGGCCACCACCACCTGCGCCGGCCGGGCGGCGAGCTGTGGGCCGAGGTCCTACGGGAGTTCCTCGACGACCTCGACGCGCAGCTCGAGGCCACGGGACTGCGGCCCGAGCTCGTGCTCATCACCGGCGATCTGGTCTACAGCGGTGAGCCCGCGCAGTACGAGGATCTCGATCGCGAATTCCTCGGGCCGTTGCTCCGGCACCTGCGATCGCGCGGCGTCGACCCGGTGGTGTTCGGGGTGCCGGGCAACCACGACGTTCGCCGCCCCTCGGCGAAGCAGGCGCGGAACTATCGACTGCTGCGAGAGTACGACCGCCCCGACGACGAGGATCCGGACCTGCACGGCCTGCGAGAGGAGCTGTGGCAGGCCCGCGACGCCGGGTTCCTGACGCCGCTGTTCCCGGGCTACCTCGAGTGGATGGAGCGCACGATGCTCCCGACGCTGTCCTCGAGAGCGCTGTCCTCGGGGCTCTCGGTGGAGGGGCTGCACCGCTCGCACGTGCCGGGCGATCTGTCGGTGATCGTCGCGCGCGACGGCCTGCGGCTGTTGCTGGTGGGGCTCAACTCGGCGTGGATCCAGTTCGACGGCGGCGACTTCCAGGGCAAGCTCCACGTGCCGATCGAGCAGCTCTACGCCGCGCTGGCTTCCGACGTGCACGAGGCGCGGCAGCGCTTCGACCACGTGCACGGGGCGCTGCTGCTCATGCACCACCCACCCAACTGGCTGTCGAAGGCGGCCAGGCGGAGCTTCGACGTGCAGGTGTACCCGTCGCGGGACGATCGCTTCAGCGCGTGTCTCTTCGGCCACATGCACGAGGCGCGCTCGGAGATGGTCGCGGGCAACGGGGCTGCGATGCGCTACTTCTATCAGTCGCCGTCGCTGTTCGGGCTCGAGCACTACGGGCAATCACAGGCGCGACTCGACGTGGGGTACTCGCTCGGCGCGCTCTACGAGGACGAGGAGATCCGGCTGTGGGTGCGACGGCTGACCAAGCACGGGCGCTTCTCGGTGGACCCCGAGCTGGTGCTACGGCCAGACGGAGCGCTGCAGCTGCGACCGGGCCGTGCCCACCCGAGGTCGACGCGATCCGCTGCCTCCCCGACGGAGCCCCCGACGAGGATGGATCTCGCCGCGGCCGGGCTGGATCCCGTGCGACCCAGCGACGCGGCGATGCTGCGAAGCTGGCTGCTGACGCGCTACGATCGTCTCGAGCTGCTGGCGCCGATGTCGACGTTCTCGGTGCCGTTCGACGAGGTGTACATCCCGCTCTCGCTGTCGATGCAACCGGCGTGGCAGGGTCGACGACGCCACCGTCGTGGCCTCGAGCCCGGCGGCACCGGACGCGAGCTCGAGCTGCCGGAGCTGTTTGCGCGCGCGCAGGGCGATCGCGAGGTGATCGTCCTGGGCGAGCCCGGCTCGGGCAAGTCCACCACGCTGGAGAAGATCTGCCACCAGCTGCTGGTGGAAGGCGGAGAGGCCGTGGGGCTCCCCCCGCAGACGCTGCCGCTGCTGCTCCCGCTGCGGCACCTGACGGCGGCCGACCTCGAGCAGGACGATCCGCTGCGAGCGCTGGCGCGACGCGAGGCGGTACGAAGCGAGCCCCGGCTCCCCGTGGAGGTGATCGAGCGGCTGTGGTCGTGCGGAGGCTTGCTGCTGCTGCTCGATGGCCTCGACGAGGTCGCCGACGAACCACTGCGTGACGAGTTGTTCGCTCGCCTCGTGACGCTTGCCGCCAGGTGGCGGCGGCACGGCGTGCGCATGGTGCTGTCGTCGCGGTTCTCGGGGCTCACGTCGCGAGCGCTCGAGGGCCTCGATCGCAGCTTCTTGCGGCTCGACGTGCGACCGATGGAGCGCACGCGGCTCGAGGCGCTGGTGCAGCGATGGTTTCGTGCGGCCAAGCACTGGCAAGCGGCGCCGCGAACCGCCGACGAGCGTGCACGCGCGGACGCCGATGCCGGGGAGCACGCCGCGAGGGTGATCGTCGAGCTGCGGCGCATCGAGACCTTCGACTTCGAGTTCAAGGCACTGGTCGCCTCGCCGCTGTTGCTCACGCTGGTGTGCGCGGTGGCGCTGGCGAACGGGCAGATCCCCCACGAGCGACCGGAGCTCTACCAGCGCTGTCTCGAGGTGCTCCTGCGTCGCAGCACGCACAAGACCGGCGAGCCGGCGCCGCTGCCGGAGGCAGAGGCGCTGCGCGTGCTGCAGGTGGTCGCCTTCCGCATGCACGAGCAGCGCCGTCGCGATGGACTGACCGCCGCCCGACTCCAGCAGTGGGCGCTCCACGACCGCGAGCAGCGTCGGGGTCCCGGGGGAGAGGGACTCGATGCCGCGGCGCTGCTTCGCTGGCTGCACGAGCACGCGGGCGTGCTCACGGCCCACGGCGAGGACGACTACGGGTTCGCGCACCTGACCTACCAGGAGTACCTCGCGGCACTGCACGTGGCCTACGAGGGCGGCGAGGCGATCCGCGAGCTGGCCGAGCGCTTCGGGGATCCATGGTGGCAGGAAGTCACGCTGCTGAGCCTGGCGCAGCGGCACCGACGCACGTTCGAGACCTTCATGGACCACGTGCTCGCGGGCGACCGCTGGCTGGGGGACGAGGTACGGGACGAAGGTGATTCGCCGGAGCTCCGCCGCGGGGCTCGCCCGCCGATGGAGCTGCTGCGTCAGTGCTGGGAGCAGGCCAGCGAGCGCTCGGTCGCACCGTTCCTGCCGGTGCTCGAGCGACCTCGCGCGAGCGGCTGGTGGCGTCGCATGCTGGGGTTGTTCGGCCGCACCATGGACACCGGCGAGCTGCACCGACGGCGTGCCCGCGTGCTGCAGCTGCTGCTCGGGCAGACCGAGCCCGAGCTGCTCGATCGGGCCCGGCGGCTGCGAGACGACGAGAGCGAGGACGGTGACGTGCGAGCGCTGGCGCGCGAGCTGGTGGATCGCGCCGAGCGGAGGCGGCCGGTGCATGAGAGGCCGAACGTTGCCGCGGAGGTGACGGGCACCGCGTCCGTGATTCCGAAGGCCGAGCCGGAAGCGCCGCACAGCGAGGAAGAGTCGCTCGCCGACGAGGCACTGGTGGCCCTCGACGATCTGGAGCTGGTGGTCGAACGGCCCGAGGGCCTGACGGCCGAGCTCGCATACGACGGCGACTACGACGAGGATGATGGCGGATTCGCAGAGGACGACGGGATCGCCGAGGCGAGCCCCGTGGAGCGAGAAGCGGTACCCAAGGACATCGACGGCGACGACGATGACCAGAGCGGGTTTGCCGTCACGGCAAAGAGGTTGGGGCGTGCGATCGGTTCGGCACGAAGGTCTGCCCACCCGGGCGCCGCGAGACAGGAACGCCGCCGAAGCGAGCCGACGCGAGGACCCGCCAAGCCATCGATGACGTCCGACGAGCCGACGCCCACTCCGGCGCCGCAGCGCAGTCCCATGCCCTCGACGCTCGCCGCGCCTGCACCGGTACCCGAGCCCGAGCTCGTCGCCGAGCCGGCACCCGAGCCCGAGCCACTTCCTGACATGGCTCCTCCGCCTCCTCGACCCAAGCCGCGCCCGCGGCCGCCCGTCCAACCTCCGGCGAAATCCGCTTCGAGCCTCGGGGAGGAGGCCAAGCCCGTCATCGTCACAAGAGACATCCCGCGTGCCGAGGCCGAGCCGAGCGGGATGCCGATGATGGGCGCCCCCTTGCCTGGGTCCTTCGATGCACCTCCTCCCAGCCCAGCCGCGGCATCCACGGCCAGGCCTCCGGCCACGAAGCCGTGCGCCCCCGAGCCCGAGCCCAAGCCCGAGCCCGAGCCCGAGCCATGGATCGAGCCCACCACGGGCATTCGGTTCCTGTGGGTTCCAGGCGGCACCTTCGCGATGGGCTCGACCGACGACGATCCCGAGGCCGATCAAGAGGAGCAACCCTCGCACGTGGCCACGGTGACCGGCTTCTGGCTCGCCGAGACGCCCGTTACCAACGCGCAGTACCAGGCGATGCTCTTGGCAGACGCCGACGCACCGGAGCCCGCATACTGGCGCGCCTCCGGGTACTCCGGCCGCAACCATCCGGTCGTGGGCGTACGATGGTCCGACGCCCAACGCTTCTGCAGCTGGCTGAGCCGGATCACCCAGCGACGCATCGCGCTTCCCAGCGAGGCCCAGTGGGAGCGCGCCGCGAGGGGCGACGATGCACGCCGCCATCCGTGGGGCAACGAGCCTCCCAGCGAGCTTCGAGCCTGCTTCGGGCGCGGACCCATTCCCGGACGCACGAACCCAGTCGGCGACGTCCCGCTAGGACGAGGCCCCTACGGCCACCTCGACCTGGTCGGCAACGTCTGGGAGTGGTGTCAGGACACATGGGATCCCCGCGCCTACGCGCGAGCGAGCCTCTGGTCCAAGGTCGATCCCGTGGTCGTCTCGGAAGGAGCCGACGACCACACCGGTCGAGGCGGAGGCTGGAGCGACGATGCTTCGCGCATGCGCTCGGCCTGTCGAGTGGGGATCGCGGACGAGGTCTGGGACGTCGACGTCGGCTTCCGCGTGTGCGTGCTCGACCGAGCTCGCGGAGAGTGACGATCGACCAGGTCGGTCGCGGGGCGATTCGGAGCGAAGCGCCCCAAGAAGTCTCACCGACGGCGCCGCAGCCCCCACAGCCCCAGCAGCGCCAGCAGCCACGGTGCGCCCGACGGCGAAGTGCTGCGGCAGCCGCAGCCCTCCAGACCACCGCCCTCGTCGCCGCTGCCATCCTGGCCCGGCGGCAAGCCCGAGCCGGTGCCTTCCTCGCCACCCGTACCCATGGGCCCACCGGATCCGTCTGCGCCCGTACCCGAGCCGCCCTCGGTGTCACCACCGGTCGAGTCCTCGCCCTCCATCGGAGGCTCGGGCGGATCCATGTCGACGCCCACGTAGACGATGAGCGACTCGCCCACGTTGCCCGAGTAGTCGGTGGCGATGGCCTGGAAGGTGTACTGCCCCGGAGGATAGGACCCGTTCCACACGTAGGGCGGTGAGGTCAGCACCCCGCCGGGAACCTCGGCGCCATTGATGAGCAGCGAGACCGTCTCGACGCCAAAGCCCATGCCGTCCTCGGCGATCGCCTCCACCGGGAACGCGGCCTGTCCCGTCCCGGGGTCGCTCATGAACACGGCGTTGTTCATGGGGTTCTGGATCGCCACGACGGGGGCATCCACGTCGCTGCTGGCATCGAACGGATTGCCGCACGAGGCCGAGAGTCCGCCGAGCGGGCCGGGATCGCAGCCTTCGGCCCACACGCCACCGGGATTGGCGGGCTCGAGGGGGAAGCTCTTGCAATCGGGCGTGGGAGCCCAGGTGCCGTCGACGTCGTGGCAAGGGGTGAGGTCGAAGCCCGACTCGGACTCGAACCAATCGATCCCCGTGTGCATCATCGAGTAGTAGCCACCACCCCCGCATGCACCGCCGTACGAGGTGATGCCGAACACGCGCCAGGTGTCGTCGCCGCCCTCGGCGGCCGGCAGCCGCACGAACACGGGACCACCCGAGTCCCCCTGGCAGGTATCCAACCCACCGCCACCGATGAACGGCTCGTTGTTGGAGATGCCGTTCAGCTGCATCGTGACCTCGCGCTTGATCCCGTAGGGACCGGTGTTGGCGGTGCCGAAGCCCACCGCGACCACCTCGCGACCGGGGGTGAGGATTCCGGTTTCGCAGCCCATCAGGATCGGCACGATCTGGATGTCGTTCTGCGGCTCTTGCAGCACGCACACCGCCCAGTCGTCGCCACCCCCGGGACCTCCGCCGGGATACGTGCTGCAGAACTGCGTGGGCACGCTACGTCCCGGCGAACCGTCGATGGTCTCGCCAAACGTGATCGAGCCGTATCCCGTACCGCAGTGTGCAGCGTAGATCACCACTTGCGGATGGACCAAAGTGCCCGTGCACGAGCCCTCCAGCGAGACGGTCGTCGGCCATCCGCAGCTCACCACCTCGGTCCCGCCGTAGATCTCTTGGGTGGGGGTCGCGGAGGCAACGGGAAAGGCGAAGGCAAGCAGTAGCGGAATTCCCAACATTGCGGACGAGCCTTCCATGCGAGTGGCTGCGGCGGCAAGGGGTTTTGGTGCCGCGCGTATCGCCCAGTGAGAATTGTCGACCTGGCACAACGTCCCCGAAGGGGAGCCGAACCGCGGTTATTCGGACCGAGCCGAGATGACCGGTCGCACGATCGACCGCATGGGTGTGATCAGTCTCGTCGCGTCGTCACCGCGATCGACGACGACGCGAGCGCCGACTCTTCGCCTTCACTCGGCTTGGTAGATCACCTTCATGCCGGGGCGAGGCTCGTCTTCGAGCGCGGACCGAGCACCCGACGGCGGAGGTGGCTCGACGATCGTCGCCCCCACCGTGGCGAGCTCGACGTAGCCATCGTCCTTCATGATCACGAAGGGGTGCTCGCCAAAGCGCAGGTGCCCCGCGCCGTCGTGCTCGATGATCTCGAGCTTGCCCATGCCGTAGCCCATGGGACCCCGCGCATAGTAGTGCGCGAGCACCTGGTAGGGCCCGGCGCGGCGCTTGCCCTCGAGCGCGAAGCACTCGGGCCCATAGCCGGTGGTCACGTCGGCATAGAGCTGTCCGCCCGAGCCAAGCGTGCGGTTGCTGAAGTAGGCATGACCGCCCTTGGCGTCGTACACGTGCAGGTCGACGTCGTTGGCATCGGTCTCCCAGTTGAGCACGAACCGCGTGGAGGCGGTGGTGGCCAGGGTCGCGCCGTGCTTGGTCAGCGAGGCCTCCACCTTGGCGCGCTGGCTTGGATCGGCCGCGATCCAGGCGGCGCCGATGAGGCCGAGATCCTCGCGCAGCACCTGCTCGACTCCGGCGAAGCGACCGCCCGGGTAGCTGCGATCGAGCGAGGCCTCGATCGCCGCGAACGCCTCGGCGTGGCGACCGGCCTTGAGCAGCGCGTAGGCGTGGAGGCGATGGCTCGAGGGATGGTCGGGCCGCTGCTCCACCGCGTGCGCGTAGGTATCGATGGCCAGCGCCAGTGCATTGCCCCCCAGCCGCTCGAGCCGCTCGCCCGCCATGCGCCGCAGGTCGGCCCGCGAGGGGAACAGATCGATGAGCGAGCCGTACGCCCGCGCCGCATCGTCGCGACGCCCCCGGGCCTCGTGCACCTCGCCCACCGCCACCAGGGCCAGCACGTCGCCGGGACTCTCGCCGCGCCAGGCCACGGCCTCGCGCTCGGCTCCATCGAGGTCGCCGCGGGCGAGCGCGGCCATCACGATCGCGAACCGCCCCTGGTAGGGATCGGCGACCGGGGGCTTCTCCTTCGACGCCACGGCGCCACCATCCGCGAGCTCGGTCATGGGGCGAGCACGACGAGCACGTGCGGGTCGCTCCTCGTCGGCCGGGGCCGCCGAGGGCTCGGGAGGAGGCGCCGCCTGCGAAGGCTCTCCCACGCCGCCGCCACCGCTGCCGGTGCCACGCAGCCCGAGCCCGCCAACCCCGAATGCATCACCATCGTCCTCTCCGCCGCGACCTTCGGCCAGCGGCCCTCCGGGTGCCGGCGCCGAGGGCAAGAGCGACGACGGATCGGCCGGGCCGCCGAAGCCCTTGTCATCGTCCTTGCCGTCGACATCGGCGGCGGCCACCTCGGCCTTCTTCTCCACCGCCACGATCTCCTCGGGAACCTCCGGCTCCTCGATCGGCATCGGCTCGGCCACGATCGGCTCGACCCTTCGCAGGCGCTCGACCCCCGAGGGCCCCACCGTCAGGATGTCGGCCAGCGCCCTTCGATCGATGCCGAAGCGGGCGTAGTCGGCCTCGGTCTCGAGCACGAGCAGGGCCGTGAAGTCGCTCAGCACGCGGTGTCGCGTGGAGAGCCCCACGATCTCGTCCTGCAGCGCGCGGCGGCGTTCGTGCTCGTCGGCCGCGAGCGCGCCGCGCTCGGCCTGGAGCGCGGCGATCCTCGCCTGCGCATGCGCCCGACCGAGCAGCGCCTCGGGCACGGAGGCGAGCACGGGCTGGCGATCGCGCACCGCGGCCCCGTCGAGCTGGATCTCGAGCGGCAGCTCGGGCGGCAGCTGGACGTAGACGAGCCGCGCGTCGCCCGGCTGCACGCCGTCGAAGGTGGTGGGCCACACCCACTCGGCCCCGGGCACCGTCACCCGCAGGCCCGAGCGCGTGGCCTGGCCCAGGCGCTCGGCGAGCGTGGACGCGGGCATGCGAGCATCGAGCACCACGCCGTCTTGGGGCAGCTCGGCACGGGTGAGCGCCGCGAGCATCGCCTGGTCCTGGATCCCGCCGTCGACGATCGCATCGACGCGCCGCAGGCCATGGCTCATCAGCCCCCGCAGCGCGAGCTGCAGCTCGCTGGCCTCGTGGGCACCGGCCGTGACCACGCCGTCGCCCACCAGCACCAGGCGCGGCGAGGCGGCTCCGAGCCCGGGCAGCGCGGCCAGAGCCTGCGAGAGATCGGAAGCCCCCATGGCCCCGCGCTCGCGCAGACCCTCCAGCATGGCGGTGCTCAGCCCGTCGGCGCGGCCCGAGTAGACGAGCTCCGTGCGCTGGTCGTACGCCACCACGTGCACGCGGGCCTCGCCCGGCAGCGACGCGACCAAGGCGCCGAGGCGCTCGACCTGCCCGCGAAAGTCGAGCGCTCGCGAGGCGCTGGTGTCCATGAGGATCGTGAGCGCGGTGATCGACTCGGCCGGGTTGTCGAGCACGGGCACCACCCGGGCCACCGCGAGGTCTCCGTAGCGCAGCCCCTCGGCGGGCACGTGGCCCACGCGCGCCTCGAGATCCTTGGTGGGTGCGAGCTTCTCTCGCTGGAGACCGAGGTGATAGACCGACGTGCCGACGCCTCCGAGCGAGGAGTCGCCCCCCACCGTGCCCTGCACGATCGCCACGTCCACGTCGAGCAGGTCGAGCTGCGGCAGGCCGCACAGCGGCAGGCGATAGGGCTCGGCCTCGTGGACCAGCTCTTGCGAGTACGAGAGCACGAGCTCCTTGCGCGCCCGCGGTGGAATGGGAAACACGCGCGCACGAAACACGTTGCCGGCGTCGTTCTCGAGCAGCGCGGGATCCTGGCGGCGGTGCAGGAAGTCCTCGTAGGCCACGCGCGCGGCCTGGCGCTCGACCACCTCGCCCTCCTGCCAGCGACCGTCGATCTGCATGGCGAAGCGGCTGATCGCGGACCCGGGCGGCAGCGTGATGGAGAAGCGTCCCTCGAGCTGGCGATCCTCGGGGTTGTCGAACGAGAGGCGCAGCTCGGTGAACGCCAGCGGCCCCTCGACGACCGCACGCGCCGTGAGCGAGGCCAGCCGCAGGCCCGTGCCATCCGAGGCGGTCAGCGACATCGGAGCCGCGTCCTCGCAGGCGTTGGCACGGACCCACGCGAGCTCGGCCCCGGGTGGAGCTGGCACCTGCACCACCTCGACGGGGACGGACGGCGTGCCGGGGGGAACCGTGGGCGCGGGCTCGGTGGGTTCGGCGGGCGCCTGGTCATGGTTGGTCGACTCGGGGGGCGCTTCTCGCGACGTGCAGCCCGTCACGGCCAAGGCCATCGCAATCGAACAGAGCAGTGCGGAGCACGACAGGGCACGGACCAGGCGGTGATTCACGGCCCGTCGAACGTATCAGCGTCGCGATGGGTGTTGTGTGGATTCCAACGCACCCCCGGGGCACCAACTCCGGTAGAGTGACCGGTGCGGTGTCGGCAAAGCTCGTAAAACCCACGCCCCCTGCCTTCCTCTCCATGGCGTTGGTGCTCGCTGCCACCGCTCGGCCCGACGTGGCCGAGGCGGCACCGCCCGACCCCGGTGGTTCCGCCGTGGTGCAGAACCCGTCGATCGAGCCGGTCGCGGACCCGGTGGTGATCGATTTCTCGAGCGACGCCAGGCCCGAGCACCGCCCCCGGATCGATCGCGATCGTCCGGCTGCGATCCGGTTCTCGGACCTCGACGCGCACCAGCGCGACGTCGAGCCGAGCGAGCCCGTCCCTCACGCTCCGTGGGCAAGCCGTCTTCCCGAGGGGCTGGCCCAGGTGGGCGGGATGGTGGTCCCGGAGGCCATGCTCGATGGCGCCACCATGGTGCCCGATGCGGCCACCGCCCTGACCCAGGGAACCGATCCCCAGGCGGGCGGACCCGATCTGAACGAGATCTGTGCCTTCCCCGACGAAGTGCCGCCCGGGATCTACGACTACGACCATCGCCCCGGCGGCGAGACCCCGCGCTTCCATACCGTGTACTTGAACTTCCTCGGCGGCGTGCTGAACACGGGCGCCGAGAACTCGGCCGAGAACCTCTCGAACATCGCGATCTCGGGGCACATGTTCCCCGTGTACGCGGGCGGCGAGGAGCGGGCGATCGCGGCCGCGCAGGCGGTGGCGGCCGACTTCGAGGACTGGGCCGTGCGCGTGGTGTACCTCGAGCGACCGCCCAAGGTGCTGCCCTACACCATGGTGATGGTGGGCGGCCACTACTCCGACACCACCGCGGGCCCGTCGGGCGGCGTCGCTCCGCTCGATTGCGAGGACTTCGGTCAGCGCAACGTGTGCTACGCGTTTCAGAACAACTCGCCCGCGACCACCCAGGCCAACGTGATCAGCCAGGAGATCGGCCACACCCTGGGCCTGGGCCACACCACCGCCAGCGACAGCGTGATGGCGTTCGGCTACGACAACACGCAGCCGGGCGACCTGGGCTTCCACGACGGCTGCGTGGACACGATCCAGGTGCAGGGCCAGAGCGCCGCCTGCGTGGGCGTCAACAAGTGCCATTGCGGCGTGGGCGACCAGCAGGACGACAAGGCGACCCTGTTCGCCACCTTCGCCCCGGCCGGCGTCGACGTGGTCGAGCCCACGATCGCGATCGTGCAGCCCCCCGACGGGGCGATGTACGAAGAGGGAGAGACGGTCCGGATCGAATTCGAACCGTGGGACGACGTGGGCGGCTACGGCTGGAAGCTGCTCGTCGAGAACGGCGCCGGCGAGGTGCTGGTCGACCAGGTCGACTACGACCGCGCCATGATCTTCGATCTCACGGGGCTGCCGCCCGACGTGTACACGATCACCGCCTACATCCAGGACCACGCCGATCACATCGTGACCGCCTCGGTGACGATCACGGTGGGCAGTTCCGAGGCGCTCGACGACAGCGGCGGGAGCGACGATGCGGGCTCGGGCAGCGGCGGGGGCACGCAGGGCGAGGACAGCGGTAGCTCGGGCGACACCAGCGCCAGCGCCGGCCAGGACACCGATCTCGACGACGGCTGCGGCTGCACCACCGGCGCTCCCCCGACCGCCGCGCTGGCGCTGTGGCTGCTGGGGCTGCTCGGCATGGCACGCCGACGGCGGTGACTCGCGGCTTGTCGCGGCCCCGGTGACACCGCATGCTTCGCCGACCATGCGGCGACCTTCCCCTGCCCTCCTGCTGCTCGCGGCCCTCGGCTGCGGCAGCTCGTCTGCGTCTCCTCCGGCCTCGGAGGGCGTGCCCGGTCCCGATGGTGTTCCGGCCGTCACGCCTCCCGCGGTCACGGCTCCGGTTGCCGCCGCCCCCTCGCGCCCCGCGGGCCCGGCCGACGATGCGTGCAGCAACGCGGCGCTCGAGCTGCCCGCAGGCACCGTGATCGCCACCGTCGACGGCGAGCCGATCCGCGCCGAGGCGCTCGGTGCCGAGAGTCGCGAGGCCGAGCGCGAGGCCCTGCACACGTACTGCCGCGAGGTGCATCGGATCCGCCAGATCACCACGCGCAACGCCATCGACGACCACCTGCTGGCCCGCGCCGCCCGCAAGGACGGCATCGACGTCGATCAGCTCGTGCGCAAGCACCTCGACGCCAACGTGCAGCGCCCGGACGCCAGCGAGGTCGATGCCTACTACGCGGCCAACAAGACCGAGCAGGCCCCGCCGCTCGAGCTGGTGCGTGGCCAGGTCGAGGAGGCCATGGTCAAGGAGCGCTCGCAGGCCGCCTACGACGGACTGCTGGCCGACCTTCACAAGGCCGCCAAGGTCGAGTCCAAGCTGCCCGACATTCGCCCGCCCGCCTACGACCTCGCGCCTCCCGATCACGCCGCGACCTTCGGCCCGGCCGACGCCAAGGTGCAGATCGTGGAGTTCTCCGACTTCGAGTGTCCCTACTGCTCGCGCGCGGCCACGACGGTGGCCGCGGTCAAGCAGCGCTTCGGCGACCAGGTGCAGTTCAGCTACCGGCACTTCCCGCTGTCGTTCCACCCGGCCGCGCGCCCTGCCGCCGAGCTGAGCCAGTGCGCGCTCGAGCAGGGCAAGTTCTGGGAGGTGCACGACGAGATCTTCGAGCACCAGAGCGAGCTGTCGGCCGAGAGCCTGCGCGGCATGGCGCAGAATGCCGGGCTCGACATGAGCAAGCTCGACGAGTGCCTGGCCTCGGGCCGGGCGCGCCAGCAGGTCGACCAGGATCTCGCCAAGGGCCAGGAGGTCGGCGTGCGCGGGACCCCGAGCTTCTACATCGACGGGCGGCCCTACGACGGCGACCTCGGCCCCGACGCGCTGGGGGCCGCGATCCAGGACGCGCTGGGGGCGTCGTAGGGCTCCACGCCTCACGAGCCCGGATCACGTCCCCACGCGCCAGCCGCCCAGGTAGCGCTGCTGCGCGTCGGTCATCACGTCGAGCTCGATGCCCCGCGCCTGCAGCTCGAGCCGCGCCACCTGCTGGTCGAGCGCCGGTGGCATCACGTGGACCGCCGCCGACAGCCCATGATCCGGGCGCGCCACGAGCTCGGCCGCGAGCGCCTGGTTGGCGAAGCTCAGGTCCATCACGTCGGCCGGGTGCCCCTCGGCCGCGCCGAGGTTGACCAGCCGCCCCTGGGCCAGCAGGTAGAGCCGACGGCCATCGGACAGCCGCAGCTCCTCGAGCGACGGCCGCACCTCCCGACGCGCCACCGCCATCTCGTAGAGCGCCGGCAGCTCGAGCTCCACGTCGAAGTGCCCGGCGTTGGCCACCATCGCTCCGTCCTTCATCACGGCGAAGTGCTCGCGGCGGATCACGTCGCGATTGCCGGCCACCGTGCAGAAGAAGTCGCCGATGCGCGCCGCCTCGGAGAGGGGCAGCACCTGGTAGCCGTCCATCACCGCCTCGAGCGCACGGATGGGATCGACCTCGGTGACCACCACCCGCGCGCCCATGCCCGCCGCGCGCATGGCCACGCCGCGCCCGCACCATCCATAGCCGCACACCACGAAGCACGCACCGGCCAGCAGCCGGTTGGTGGCGCGCAGGAACGCGTCGATCGTGCTCTGCCCGGTGCCGTAGCGGTTGTCGAACAGGTGCTTGGTCGCCGCATCGTTGACCGCGATCATCGGGAAGCGCAGCACTCCATCGGCGGCCATGCCCCGCAAGCGGGTGACGCCGGTGGTGGTCTCCTCGGTGCCGCCCACGATGCCGCTGCCGAGCGCGGTGCGCTCGGTGTGCACCAGCGTGGCGAGGTCGGCTCCGTCGTCCATGATGACCGTGGGGCCGAGCTGCGGACCGTGCTCGAGCGCCTGGTGCAGGTGGCGGTAGTAGGTCGGCCGATCCTCGCCGCCGACCGCGAACACGCAGATCCCGTCCTCCTCCGCCAGCGCCGCCGCCACGTCGTCCTGGGTGGACAGCGGATTGCTGGCGCACAGCCGCACCCGAGCGCCGCCGTCCCGCAGCGTGCGTACGAGCGCGCCGGTCTCGGCCGTCACGTGCAGGCAGGCCGACAGCCGCACGCCGTCGAGCGGGCGCTCGTCGCCGAAGCGGCGGCGGATGGCCGCGAGCGCAGGCATGGCTTGCTCGGCCCAGGCGATCCGATCGCGCCCCGCCGAGGCCAGCTCGATGCTCTTGATGTCCATGGTGGTGGTGGTCGTCGTCATGCTTCGTCGTTCACCCGCAGCACTGGCGGGTGCCTTCCAACGCCAGGATGACCGACCCCACGATTCGGTCACGTTGAACGATCTTTCATTTCGCATTAGCATGACTAATGCTTCCCGACTGGAACCGACTGCGGGTGCTGTTCCACGTGGTGCGGTCCGGCAGCGTGAGCGCGGCGGCTCGCGAGCTGCACGTGACGCAGTCGGCCGTGAGCCAGAGCCTGGCCAAGCTCGAGGCCGAGGTGGGCGCCCAGCTGTTCGTGCGACGGCCCCGACGCCTGGTGCCCACGCCGGCCGGGACCCGGCTGTTCGGCGTGGTCGCACCGTTCGTGGAGGCGCTCGAGGGCGGGGTGGAGGAGATCCACCGCGCGCATCACGAGCTCTCGGGGGTGGTGCGCCTGGGCGCGCCCGTGGAGTTCGGGACCCACCGCCTCCCGCCGCTGCTGGCCGCGTTTCGGCACGAGCACCCCGGGATCCGCTTCGAGCTGACCTTGGGTCATCCCTCGCTCCTGCTCCCGCGGCTCGACGAGGGTCGGCTCGAGCTGGCGTTCGTGGACGTGTTCGACGCCCCGGGGTCGCGCCCGAGCACCGCGGGTCTCGAGGTGGTCGAGGTGCTGGAGGAGCGGCTGGTGCTGGTGGGGTCGCGCGCCTACGAGGCCGAGCACCTCGCAGGCAGCCGCGCCCAACGACGACTCGAGGCCGCGAGCTTCGTGGCCTACCAGCCCGCGGCGCCCGAGATCCGCGGGTGGTTCCGCCACCACTTCGATCGGGTCCCGGCCCGGCTCGAAATCGCGCTGGCCGTGGAGAGCGTGCAGGCCGTGATCGAGGCGGTGAGGCTGGGCATGGGCCTGGGCGTGGTGCCGTCGCACACGGTGAGCGCGGATCTCGACACGGGTGCGCTGGTCGCGATCACCACCCGACGGCGGGCGATCCGCAGTCGCGTGACGCTGGTACGCCTGCTCGACAAGGTCCCGTCGCGCGCCGAGAAGGCATTCGTGCGCGCCTTGGGTCGCAGCCGCGGCTCGGGGGCGACCTAGTCCGCCACGAGTCCATCACCGGCCGCGGCCCCCATGGTTCGTTCACCCCTGTAAGGAGGTGCAGGTGCGTGGTCGGCCGCGCAATTGGCTTTGGGCGATCACGCGGCCTTCATGTACGATCGAATGCTGCTCGTACGCCGCGGACGAGCGAGGAATTCTGACATGCGTTGGTCTTGGCTCTTCTGTCTGGTTTGGCTACTGACGCTCGGCGCCTGCGGGCGGACGGACTTCGAGCTCGACCCGCCGCCATCGTCCTCGGCCACCGAGACGGGCACGGGTACCGACACCGAGACCGATACCGAGCCCGACCCAGACTCGACCACGGGGCCCGACGACTTCTGCGGTGACTTCGTGTGCAACGCGGGAGAGAGCTGCGGCACCTGTCCGATCGACTGCGGTCCTTGCGCGGTGTGTGGCGACGCGCTCTGCAACGGCGACGAGGACTGCGCGAGCTGTCCCGGCGACTGCGGCCCCTGCCCATCGTGTGGCAACGGCGACTGCCAGCCCGAGCTGCTCGAGAGCTGCTTCTCGTGCGCGGTGGACTGCGGGCAGTGCCCCTCGTGCGGCGATGGAGACTGCGATCCGGCGTTCGGCGAGGAGTGCCGGACCTGTCCCATCGACTGTGGTCCCTGCGGAGGCTGTGGCGACGGGCTGTGCGAGCCGATGGCCGGCGAGTTCTGCTTCAGCTGCCCCGAGGACTGCGGGCCCTGTGGCGGCGACTGTGGCGATGGCTTTTGCGATCCGATCGCGGGCGAGCTGTGCTTCACCTGCGAGGACGACTGCGGTCCGTGCGAGGACTGTGGCGATGGCGTGTGCGACCCCGCAGCCGGCGAGCTGTGCTTCAGCTGCCCCGAGGACTGTGGCCCCTGCGGGGCGTGTGGCGACGGCGTCTGCGACCTGATCTCCGGAGAGGTCTGCTTCACCTGCCCCGAGGATTGTGGCCCCTGCGGGGCGTGTGGCGACGGGCTGTGCGACGCCATGTCCGGTGAGTTCTGCTTCAACTGCCCCGAGGACTGCGGTGGCTGCGGAACCTGTGGCGACGGACTGTGCGATCCGGGCTCGGCCGAGTTCTGCTTCAACTGCCCCGAGGACTGTGGTCCCTGCGGAAGCTGTGGCGATGGGGTCTGCGATCCCGCCGCCGGAGAGACCTGCTCGACCTGCGAGGACGACTGCGGGCCGTGTGCCCAGTGCGGTGATGGGGTCTGCGATCCCGGGTCCGAGGACTGCGGCTCCTGCCCCATCGACTGTGGGCTGTGCCCGACCTGCGGCGACGGGGTCTGCGATCCCGCCGCGTTCGAGGACTGCGGCTCCTGCCCCATCGACTGTGGGCCTTGCCCGAGCTGTGGCGACGGCGTCTGTGATCCCGCCGCCGGAGAGGATTGCGGCTCCTGTCCCATCGACTGTGGGCCCTGCATCACGTGTGGCGACGGGATCTGCGATCCCGCCGCGGGTGAGGACTGCGGTTCCTGTCCCATCGACTGCGGACCTTGCAACCCCTGTGGCGATGGGATCTGCGATCCCGCCGCGGGTGAGGACTGTGGTTCCTGTCCCGTCGACTGCGGACCTTGCAACCCCTGTGGCGATGGGATCTGCGATCCCGCCGCGGGTGAAGACTGCGGTTCTTGTCCCGTCGACTGCGGGCCCTGCCCAACCTGCGGCGATGGCGTCTGCGATCCCGCTGCCGGCGAGGACTGTGGCTCCTGCCCCGTCGACTGCGGACCCTGCCCGACTTGTGGCGATGGCGTCTGCGATCCCGCCGCCGGTGAGGACTGCGGCTCCTGCCCCGTCGACTGCGGACCCTGCCCGACTTGTGGCGATGGCGTCTGCGATCCCGCCGCGGGCGAGGACTGCGGTTCCTGCCCCGGCGACTGCGGACCCTGCCCGACCTGTGGCGATGGCGTCTGCGATCCCGCCGCCGGCGAGGACTGCGGTTCCTGTCCCGTCGACTGCGGACCCTGCAACCCGTGTGGTGACGGGGTCTGCGATCCCGCCGCCGGCGAGGACTGCGGCTCCTGTCCCGTCGACTGCGGTCCTTGCCCGACTTGTGGCGATGGCGTCTGCGACCCCGCCGCGGGGGAGAGCTGTGGATCTTGTCCTGCCGATTGTGGCCCGTGTGCGGTCTGCGGTGATGGATCGTGCGATGCGGTGGCCGGGGAGACCTGCGGTTCCTGCCCGGCCGATTGCGGCATGTGCATGCCGTGTGGCGACGGCGTCTGCGACCCCGCAGCCGGCGAAGACTGCAGCGCTTGCCCGATCGACTGCGGACCCTGCAATCCGTGCGGCGACGGCGTCTGCGACCCCGCGGCCGGCGAAGACTGCGGATCCTGCCCGCTCGACTGCGGCACCTGCAACCCCTGTGGCGACGGCGTCTGCGACCCCGCGGCCGGCGAAGCCTGCGACACGTGCCCGCTCGACTGCGGTGCCTGCCCCTCGTGTGGCGATGGGGTCTGCGATCCCGCCGCTGGCGAGGATTGCAGCACCTGCGCGGCCGACTGTGGCCCGTGTATGACGTGCGGCGATGGAGTCTGCGATCCCGCCGCCGGCGAGGACTGCAGCACCTGTGCGGCCGACTGTGGCCCCTGCGTCACGTGTGGCGATGGCGTCTGTGACCCCGCCGCCGGCGAGGATTGCAGCACCTGCGCGGCCGATTGTGGTCCCTGCAACCCCTGTGGCGACGGGATCTGCGATCCCGCCGCCGGCGAGGACTGCAGCACCTGTCCCGTCGACTGTGGCGCCTGCGTTCCCTGTGGCAACGGCGTCTGCGAACCGGCCGCGGGCGAGGACTGCGGCACCTGTCCGCTCGACTGTGGCGCATGCGTGCCGTGTGGCGACGGGGTCTGTGATCCCGCCGCCGGCGAGGACTGCGGTACTTGCCCCGTCGACTGCGGCGCCTGTGTCCCCTGTGGCAACGGCGTCTGCGAGCCCGCGGCCGGCGAGGACTGCGGTACTTGCCCCGTCGACTGCGGCGCCTGCAACCCCTGTGGCAACGGCGTCTGCGAGCCCGCGGCCGGTGAAGACTGCGGCACCTGTCCCGTCGACTGCGGCGCCTGCAACCCCTGTGGCAACGGCGTCTGCGAGCCCGCGGCCGGCGAGACCTGCGGGTCCTGCCCGGCCGACTGCGGCGCTTGCAACCCCTGTGGCAACGGCGTCTGCGAGCCCGCGGCCGGCGAGACCTGCGGGTCCTGCCCGGCCGACTGCGGCGCTTGCAACCCCTGTGGCAACGGCGCCTGCGAGGCCGCGGCCGGCGAGGACTGCAACACCTGCCCCGCCGACTGCGGTGCCTGCGGAGGCTGCGGCAACGGCATCTGCAGCGGCTTCGAGAACTGCGTCACCTGTGCCGCCGACTGCGGTGCCTGCCCGGGCTGTGGCAATGGCGTCTGCAGCGGCTTCGAGACCTGCTTCACCTGCCCTGCCGATTGCGGCGCCTGCCCGGGCTGTGGCAACGGCGTGTGCAGCGGCTTCGAGAACTGCATCACGTGCCCCACCGACTGTGGCTCGTGCAGCTGCGGCAACGGGTTCTGTCAGGCCGGACTGGGTGAGTCGTGCATCACCTGCGAGGACGACTGTGGCTCGTGTGCCACGTGCGGCGACGGGAGCTGCGACGCGAGCGAGACCGACGTCGGTTGCCCGCAGGACTGCGGCTGCGCCTCGGGAGCGTGCGGAGGCTTTGCCCCCGCTGGCTGCTTCTGCGACGACATCTGCGTGATGTTCGGCGACTGCTGTGCGGACGCCTGTGCCACCTGCGGCGCCTGCTGAGCGTGCCTTCGTCCGACCAACGTCGCATCGCCCACGCCATGGAGGCCGCCGCCGCGGCGCTCCACAGCGTGGGCGCCGATGCTCGCGAGCTCTCGCTGCTACGCGTGGGCGAGTCCGTGCTGGTGCGAGCCTGCCGTACGTCCGCGCTACATCGAGGTCATCTGCCCCGCATCGGCCGCGCTGTACCCGTCCGAGCTCCCCGCACCCGCCAACCCGTGGTCGCAGTGGGTGAAGGTCGCCCCGCCATCCCCGCTGAAGCGGTAGGCGAAGTCGTAGGTCCCCACCGCGGGCACCACGAGGTCGGCCTGGTACTCGTCGTTGTTGGGCTCGCCCGCCGCATTGCCATCCCAGCCCACGTTGGGGATCGCCGCCGTCCACACCCAGCCCGTGTCGTCGATCGACGGATCGCTGCCATCGGGCCCATGACCCACCCAGGCCTGGACCGAGGGGTGCGTGTCGTTGAGCGGTGACTGGTCGGTGAGGCCCATGATGTAGAGCCGTCCGTAGACGGTCTGCACCGCGTCGGGAACGTCGGTGATGCTCAGCGGGAACTGCAGCCGGCAAAAGTCGATGGGCAGGGTGCAGCCGTCGGTCACGTAGCCCGAGCAGTCGGCCGCGCAACCCAGCACCCCCGCGTCGAAGCCCTGCGTCTGGCACGTCTCGGCGCCCAGGTCGGTCCCGTCGCACACCTCCAGGCCCTCGGTCATGTCGTTGCCGCAGACGAAGAAGCCACAGCCCGTCACGTCGTAGCCCGCGCAGTCCACCGCGCAACCCAGCGTGCCGAAGTCGTAGCCCTGCGACTCGCACGTCTCACCGTCGAGATCCATGCCGTCGCAGGTCTCCGCGCCCTCGATCACATCGTTGCCGCACGAGAACATCACGCAGCTCGACGTGTCGTAGCCCGAGCAGTCCACCGCGCAACCCAGCACGCCCGCGTCGAAGCCCTGCGTCTGGCACGTCTCGCCGTCCAGATCCGTCCCGTCGCACACCTCCAGGCCCTCGATCGTGTCGTTGCCGCACATGAACATGCCGCAGCCCGACGTGTCGTAGCCCGAGCAGTCCACCGCGCAACCCAGCACGCCGAAGTCGAAGCCCTGCGTGATGCACGTCTCGCCGCCCAGATCCGTGCCGTCGCACGTCTCCGTGCCCTCGGTCGTGTCGTTGCCGCACATGAACGTGCCGCAGCCCGACGTGTCGTAGCCCGAGCAGTCGGCCGCGCAACCCAGCATGCCGAAGTCGAAGCCCTGCGTCAGGCAATCCTGCCCCGCCAGGTCCGTCCCGTCGCATGTCTCCCCCGCGTCCTGGGTGTCGTTGCCACAGTTGGTGCAGCCGCTGGTGTCGAACATGCACGACGCATCGCACGCCAGCATCCCGCCGAAGAAGCCCTGCGTCGCACAGCTCTGCCCGTTCAGGTTCGCCCCGTCGCAGCTCTCGCCCGGATCCACGCTGCCATCGCCGCACGCGAAGCACCCGCTGGTATCGAACATGCACCCCGCGGTGCAGCCCAGCGTGCCGCCATCGAAGCCCTGGCTCACACAGGTCTGACCGCCCAGGTCCATGCCGTCGCACTGGTCGCCGCCGTTGATCACCCCGTCGCCACACGCAAACGAGATGCACGCCGTGGTGTCGAACGCAGAGCAGTCGGCCGCACACCCCAGCATGCCCGCGTCGAAGCCCTGCGTCAGGCAATCCTGCCCCGCCAGGTCCATCCCGTCGCAGGTCTCCCCCGCGTCCTGGGTGTCGTTGCCACAGTTGGTACAGCCGCTGGTGTCGAACATGCACGACGCATCGCACGCCAGCATCCCGTCGAAGAAGCCCTGCGTCGCGCAGCTCTGCCCGTTCAGGTTCGCCCCGTCGCAGCTCTCGCCCGGATCCACGCTGCCATCGCCGCACGCGAAGCACCCGCTGGTGTCGAACATGCACCCCGCGGTGCAGCCCAGCGTGCCGCCGCCAAAGCCCATGCCCAGGCTCGCGCAGTCCTCACCGCCGAGGTCCATGCCGTCGCACTGGTCGGCTCCGTTGATCACCCCGTCCCCACAAGCGAACGAGATGCAACCCGTGAGGTCGAATGCCGAGCAGTCGGCCGCGCACTCCAGCATGCCTGCATCCAAGCCCTGCGTCACGCAGTCCTCGCCGTCCAGATCGGTCCCATCGCACGTCTCCCCGGGATCGGCGATGTCGTCGCCGCAGTTGGTGCACCCGCTGGTGTCGAACCCGCACGCGGCATTGCACGTCAGCACGCCCCCCACGAAGCCCTGCGTCACGCAGGTCTGCCCGTTCAGGTCCACCCCGTCGCAGCTCTCGCCCGGATCCACCGAGCCGTCGCCACACGCAAAGCAGCCCGTCGTGTCGAACGCACACCCCGCGGTGCAGCCCAGCGCGCCGCCGTCGAAGCCCTGGCTGACGCAGGTCGCTCCGCCCAGATCCATGCCGTCGCACTGGTCGCCGCCGTTGATCACCCCATCGCCGCACATCTCCGACACGCAGCCCATGGTGTCGAACGTGCACACCGCGGTGCAGCCCAGCGACCCCTGGTCGAAGCCCTGGCTGACGCAGGTCTCCCCGCCGAGATCCGCTCCGTCGCACTCCTCCATGCCGTTGAGGGTGCCGTCGCCACAGTTGAAGCAGCCCGAGAGGTCGTAGGTGCAGTCCGCGTCGCAGGCCAGCGTGCCACCGTCGAGGCCGATGCCCAGGCTCACGCAGGTGTCTCCGGCCAGATCGATCCCGTCGCACTGCTCCCCGGGCTCGATCTGATCGTTGCCGCACTCCCAGCACACGGTCGTGTCGAGCGTGCACGAGGGCGAGCACAACAGCACGCCGCCGCCCTCGAAGCCCTGGCTCTCGCACGTCTCCCCGCCGAGCTCGACCCCGTCGCACTCCTCTCCGGGATCGAGCGAGCCATCGCCGCACTCGTAGCAATCGGAGGTCTCGAGCTGGCAGCCCGCGGTGCACGACAGCGTGCCGCCCACGAAGCCCAGCGCCTCGCAGGTCTCGCCTCCGAGGTCGACGCCATCACAATCCTCGCCGGGCTCGAGCGCCCCGTTGCCGCAGACGGCCCCCAGCGTGTTCGCGCCGCTGCTGCTCGAGTCCAGACCCATGGTGCCGGACGTCGTGCCCTCGGTGTCGGTCTCGTCGGGATCCGTCGTCGCGCCCGAGCTCGAATCGTCGGGCGCGCCCGTCACCGGCACGATCTGCTGGGGAGGCGCGGTGCAGGCCGCCAGGGGCAACGAGAGCAGCAGCCCGAGGCCGGGCACGATGCGAAACGACGAGACACGAGAGGGGCAAGAACGACGCTCGGTAGCGGTCACGGGCCACAATCCTACGCCAACCGGCCCGTGGGAAGGGTAAACGACACGCTCCCCCGGAGGGCGTTACCCTGGAAGAGGATTGCCCACATGCCAGCTTCCTCCCCCGACGACGTGGTGTTCGCGTCGCTGCCCCTGGCCGTGATCGCATATTGCGCGACTCTGGGGCTCGACCCCAGGGAGATGATCGAGGTCTCGGGTCTGACATCGGACGAGCTGCGAGACCCCGACGCCCTGGTCGACTACGAGTCCCTGATCCGCCTGTGGGAGGTCCTGCTCGCGCGCTTCCCCGAGCGCCCCCTCGGCCTCGACTACGCCAGCTACATCACCCCGACCACGCTGGGGGTGCTGGGCTATGCCTGCGCCCACGCCAAGGATCTGGGCGCAGCCGTGGAGCTCTACGCCCGGCACTGCCGCCTCGCGGACCCCAGGCTGGTCCTCACGATCGAGCGCGGCGACGATGTGGCCCGCATCACCTTCTCCCACGAGCCCCGGGTGGAGGCCATGGCCGAGCCCATCGAGATGATGGTTGCCGCCCTGGCCTTCACGTCCCGACGCATGAACCCCAGCAGCCCTCCACCGCACGAGGTCTGCTTCCGCCATCCCCGACGTCATCCCCTCGCCCGCTACGAGCAGATCTTCGAGGCTCCCGTGCGCTTCAGCGCTGGCTTCACCGGCGTGGCCCTCTCGACCGCATCGCTCTCGCTGCCGATCATGGGAGCGGATCCGCGCGTGGGGCGGTACCTGCAGCAGCAGGTGGAGGCCCTGCAGGCCACCCGCGAGCCGGTCCCGGCTGGGGCACCTCTGGATGCGCGCGTCCGCGAGACCATCGACGAGGGTCTGGTGACCGGCGCCTCCGATCAGGCCGCCGTGGCCCGAAGCCTGGGCATGTCGTCCCGGAGCCTCCAGCGTGGTCTGCAGAACCTGGGCACCTCCTTCAGCGAGCAGCTCGACGCCGTCCGGCGAGAGCGCTCGCTGCTGCTGTTGCGCGACCCCGAGCGCTCCGTCCGGGAGATCGCCTTCATGCTCGGCTACGCCGACCCACGGGCGTTCTATCGCGCGTTCCGACGCTGGACCGGACACACTCCGGCCGAGCACCGCCGCCCGTCGCGTTAGGCCACCCGCGTCCCGGTGGCGCAATCGGTCACTCCTTGGGCGCCGCATGCCCCTGGGTACGGCCCGGCCCCGATCGTAGGCTCCGTCCATGCCCGACCGCCCCCGTGGTCCGTCGATCCGACTGTGGTCCACCTATCAGGTGCTGGCCCACCCCATGTCCTCCTTGCCCCGCTGGTTCCAGCGCTACGGAGACCCGCTGCTCGTGCCCACCATCAACGGCAACGTGGTGATGACGGGACGGCCCGAGCTGGTCAAGCAGATCTTCGCCTCCTCGGCCGCGAGCTACAGCCCCTTTGCCGCCGATGGCATCGCCGCGCTCACCGGGCCGCGCTCGGTGTTCCAGCTCCGCGACGTCGAGCACCGCCGACACCGACGCCTCATCATGCCCTCGTTCCATGGCGCGCGCATGCGGGCCTACGCCGAGGCCATGCGCGACACCACCCGCACCGTGCTCGGCGAGGCCGCCGGTCGGGGCACGGTGCGCCTCCACGATCTGACCCAGCGGATCTCGCTCGAGGTCATCATCCGCGCCGTGTTCGGCGTGCAGGAGCCGCAGCGCGTGCAGGCGTTCGCCACTGCCATCACCACCATGGTGGATGCCGTGTCGCCCTCGTTCCTGTTCATGCCGTTCCTCCAGCGCGAGATGTTCGGCGTCGGCCCCTACGCCCGCTTCCGCCGCACGTTCACCGCCCTCGACGAGATGCTGCGCGACCAGATCGCCCGTAGCCGCCGAGGCGGCGAGGGCCAGGACGTGCTGAGCATGCTGCTGCACGCGCGCGACGAGGACGGCGACCAGCTCGACGACGACGAGATCCGGGACGAGCTTCGCACCCTGCTGTTCGCCGGCCACGAGACCACTGCCATCGCCCTGTGCTGGGCCGTGGACGCGGTGGGGCGACACCCCGACGTGGCCCGGCGCCTGCAAGGCGAGCTGCTCGAGCTCGGCGACGAGCCCGAGGCCGAAGCGATCGCCAAGCTGCCCTACCTCGAGGCGGTGTGCAACGAGAGCTTGCGCCTCTACCCCATCGTGACCGAGGTGCTCCGCAACCTGCACCAGCCCATGGAGCTGGGGGGCTACTCGCTGCGACCCCCCACCGCGGTCTCGGCTTGCATCCTCGAGGTCCACCGCAACCCCACCCTCTACCCCGAGCCCCATGCGTTCCGCCCCGAGCGCTTCCTCGACCGCAAGTACGGGCCGCACGAGTTCCTGCCGTTCGGCGGGGGTCACCGTCGCTGCATTGGAGCCGCGTTCGCGAGCTTCGAGCTCCGCGTCGTGCTCGGCACCTTGCTGCGGGAGTTCGAGGTGGCGCTCCTGGATCCATCGACCCCTCGAGCCGTGCGTCGCAACGTCACCATGGCTCCCGAAGGCGGCGTGCCCGTCACCCTCGTCAGGGCCCGTCCCGGCTCCGTGCGCGCCGCGGCGGCATGAGCGTGCGGGGCGGTGGCACTCGATCATCGGCGCTCGCTCACTGATCGGGGTTGGAGCCACGCGGTGTCACCTGACCGTCACCGATGAGATCCCCCGCCGAGCGGTGCCGATGTCTTTGCGCACTGTGGATGCCTTGGCAGGCGCCACCAACGTCCTTGACAGGCCTGCCCCCCTCGTCGACGCTCGCGCGCACGGGTTCCGCCCTCTAGCAATCACCCCGCGGCGGCCCGGGGAAGCGCCTACGATGACTCGATGGACACGATGGTCGAAGGGCCTGGTCGTTTGCGGTACTGCATCGCTGACGGTGGCCGGCTGCCTCAGCGATGACCCCAACATGGATGGCGTGGCCACCATGACCGAGGGCACCACCACCGCCACCACCAATGGCCCCGGGAACGGCCCTGGCGGCACCCTCGACGACACGGGCACCGACACCCAGACGACCGCCCCCACCGACGGTCCCAACCCCACCGGCGAGCCCGAGGGCACCACCATCTATGACATCCAGATGGGCAGTGTGGCCCCGGGAACCGTGGTCACCCTGACCGACCTGGTCGTGGTGAGCCCGGTGCAGGCCAACGACGGCGCCGTGTTCCTGCAGGAGGCCGAGGGCGGCCAGTACTCGGCCATCTACGCCTACCTCTACGCCGACGTCGTGATGGGCGTACCGCTGTCCCCGGGCGATCGGGTCACCGTCACCGGCACCTACGACGAGTTCTTCAACGAGTCGCAGCTCACCATCGCCTCGCCCACCGACATCACCGTCGGCGGTACGAGCCCGATCCCGGCCCCGCTCGAGGTGAGCACGGCCGACGTGGTGGCGGGGGCGGCCGATGCCGAGAGCTACGAGGGCGTCCCGGTGTGCGTGCACGACGTGACGGCCACCGACGCCACCAACCAGTACGGCGATTTCCACATCGACGACGGCATGGCGGTCACCAACTTCTTCTTGTTCGGCACCCCCGATTTCCTCGAGGTGCTGCCGGGCACGTACTTCGCCACCCTGTGCGGACCGATCCGCTTCTCGTTCGACGAGTTCAAGCTCGCGCCGCGCGACGCCGACGACTACGACGCCACGCTGGTCGATTGCGCCGACGCGGCCACCCCCGTGTCCATCTACGAGATCCAGCAGGGCATGGTCACCGTGGGCGACCTCGTCCTCGTCGAGGACGTCGTGGTCACCACGCCATGGGACTTCGGCGGCGACACCTACTGGGTGCAGGACCCGGCCGGCGGGGCCTACTCGGGCATCTCGGTCTACATGCCCAGCGCGGGGGCCTTCGTGCCCTCCCCTGGCGACGTGGTCACCCTGTGCGGTGAGTACGACGAGTACTTCGATCAGTCGCAGCTCCAGATCGCGGCCGCGGGTGACGTGACCGCCTCGGGCAACGGCCCCGTGCCGGCGCCCGAGATGCTCACCGCCGAGGACCTCGGCAGCGATCCGCCCGCCGAGCAGTGGGAGGGGGTGCTCGTCCGGATCGGACCCACCACGGTGACCACGGCGGCGAACATGTTCGGCGAGTGGGAGGTGGACGACGTGCTCCTCCTCGACGACCTGTTCTTCATGATGGCCAGCTGGCCCAACCCGGCCGTCGATACCATGTACACCTCGATCACGGGTGTGCTGACCTACTCGTTCAACAACTACAAGCTCGCGCCGCGCACGGCGGCCGACATCGTCCCGTAGCGTAGCGCATCGAACGAACGACGGAGGGGCGCTTCCCTACGGGGGGCGTCCCTTTTGCTTTGCGCGAGGGTCGTGTCGACGACGGGGGGGCGCGGGGGGTGGTGTGGGGTAGGGCGGAGGGGCGTGTCGACGGCGGGGGGCGCCTCTTTCGCAGCGTTGATGTTTCCGCCCGTGCTCAGACAGTTGGTCGCGCCACGACGCTGCGTACTACCGCGCTACCCGATGGTTGTTCACCAGGGCCTGGAACCGGCGCTACAAACTCGCGCGGGCGGAAACATCAACACTGCGAACGGCGCTGCGTAGTGCAGACGCATGTGCCCGCAGCAACCGGCCATCACATCGGTGCGACGCCGCAACCGGCCATCACATCGGTGCGACGCCGCGGCCGGCCTTCACATCGGTGCGACGCCGCGGCCGGCCTTCACATCGGTGCGACGCCGCGGCCGGCCTTCACATCGGTGCGACGCCGCGGCCGGCCTTGGAACGATGGGCGTCGACACGAGTGTGACCACCAACCAACGCTGCCACCCAGTCCGGGATACACCCCAGCCGTCGATATCGTCTCCATGGGCGCAACCATGCGGGATGCGCAAACCCAACGCACGCGAGTCAGCCGACTTCGCTCATCCATGCCGTCGGGCTACCTTCAGTAGGGACAGTGGAGACCCCAGATCACGCCGTTGCAGATCAATGACTCATACGTCGGCCACCTCTGTGCGATGGCGCCGCCTCGAACGAGCGCCGCCGTGCATGGCAACTCGAGCATCCCGGCTCGATGCCAGGCCGATGTGATGGCCGGTTGTCGCGGGCACATGCGTCTGCCCCACGCAGCGCCGTTCGCAGTGTTGATGTTTCCGCCCGCGCGAGTTTGTAGCGCCGGTTCCAGGCCCTGGTGAACAACCATCGGGTAGCGCGGTAGTACGCAGCGTCGTGGCGCGACCAACTGTCTGAGCACGGGCGGAAACATCAACGCTGCGAAAGAGGCGCCCCCCGCCGTCGACACGCCCCTCCGCCCTACCCCACACCACCCCCCGCGAGCCCCCCGTCGTCGACACGACCCTCCGCCCCACCCCATCCCCACCCCCGAGTCGACCCCACCCCTCGAAATGCAAGAGGGGCCGAGGCTCCCGCCCCGACCCCTCGCAATCGGCCCTACGGCACTCCGCCCTACTTCTGCCGATCCTTGTACTTCTCGATCAGCTCCTTCTGGATGCTGCTCGGAACCTCACCATACTTGGCGAACTCCATCGTGTACTCCGCCTTCCCCTGCGTCGCCGACCGCAGCTCCGTGGAGTACCCGAACATCTCCGACAGCGGCACGTTCGCCTCGATCGAGGTGGTGCCATACGCGGTCTCGGAGCCCTGGATCATCCCGCGACGCCGGATCAGCGTGGTCTGCACGTTGCCCTGGAACTCCTCCGGCGACTCCACCACCACCTTCATCAGCGGCTCGAGCACCACCGGCCCAGCCGAGCGCATCGCCTCCTTGAAGGCCGTCCGCGCACAGATCTTGAACGCCATGTCGCTCGAGTCGACCGCATGGAAGCCGCCGTCGTTGAGCTCCATCTCCACGTCGACCACCGGGAACCCGATGAGCACCCCGCGCTCGAGCGCCTCCTGGAAGCCGTTATCACACGACGGGATGTACTCGCGCGGGATGATGCCGCCCACGATCTTGTCCACGAAGCGGTAGTGCTGCCCCTGGTCGGGATCGACCAGCGGGCGCATGACGCCACCGATCTTGGCGTACTGACCCGAGCCACCCGTCTGCTTCTTGTGGATGTAGTTGTAGGGCACCTCGCGCGTGATGGTCTCGCGGTAGGCCACCTGCGGCTCGCCCACGTTGGTCTCCACCTTGTACTCGCGCTTCATCCGCTCGATGTAGACGTCGAGGTGCAGCTCGCCCATGCCCGCGATGATGGTCTCACCCGACTCGTCGTCGCGGCGCACGCGGAACGTGGGGTCCTCCTTGGCGAAGCGGTTGAGCGCCTTGGAGAAGTTGGTCTGCGCGCTCTTGTCCTTGGGCTCGACCGAGTAGTAGATGACCGGATC
This sequence comes from Paraliomyxa miuraensis, assembly GCF_026337845.1. Lineage (GTDB taxonomy): Bacteria > Myxococcota_A > Polyangia > Nannocystales > Nannocystaceae > Paraliomyxa > Paraliomyxa miuraensis. The sequence continues at coordinate 35,284 of NZ_JAOVZF010000147.1, forward strand.
GGGCACGAACATCGAGCGCAGCGAGTACTTCTCGTCGGGACCGTGGAACGTGTCGCCGGCGGCACAGTCCACGCCGAACATCGCAATGATGTCGCCCGCGCCGGCCGCCTCGATGTCCTCCATCGAGTCGGAGTGCATGCGCACCAGGCGGCCGAGCTTGATCTTCTGGCCGGTGCGGGTGTTGAAGACCGTGTCGCCCTTGGTCACCTTGCCCTGGTAGATGCGCAGGTAGGTGAGCTGGCCGTAGCGACCTTGCTCGAGCTTGAACGCCAGCGCGCACAGCGGCTTGTCGTCGGTGGTCTCGAGCTCGACCTCGACCTCCTTGCGCTCCTTCTCGTCGATGTGGAACGCCTTGTTCGTGACCTCGGTGGGGTTGGGCAGGAACTGGACCACGCCGTCGAGCGCCACCTGCACCCCCTTGTTCTTGTAGGCCGAGCCACAGAACACCGGGGTGATCTCGAGGCTCAGGCAGCCCTTGCGAATGGCGGCGTTGATCTGCTCGGGAGTGACCTCGTCGATGTCCTCCTCGAGGAACTTCTCCATCAGCTCCTCGTCGTAGTCCGCCGCCACCTCGATGAGCTTGGCGCGATACTCGGTGACCTTGGCCTCGTAGCCGTCGGGCAGCTCGCTGGTGCGGCGCACGTGCTCGCCGTTGTCACCGTCGAAGTACACCGCCTCGCGGGTGCGCAGGTCGATGACCCCGGCGAAGTCGTCCTCGGCCCCGATGGGGATGGTGATCATCACCGGCTTGTGCTTGAGCTTGTCGCGCAGCTGGTTGGTCACGCGGTAGGCATCGGCGCCGGCACGGTCCATCTTGTTGATGAAGGCGATGCGCGGAACGTTGTAGCGCCGCATCTGACGGTCGACGGTGATCGACTGCGACTGCACGCCCGACGAGCCGCACAGCACCAGGATCGCGCCGTCGAGCACCGACAGCGCGCGCTCCACCTCGATGGTGAAGTCCACGTGTCCCGGGGTGTCGATGATGTTGACGTGGTGTCCGGCCCAGCTCACGAACGTGGCGGCCGACTGGATGGTGATGCCGCGCTCGCGCTCGAGCTCCATCGAGTCCATCGTGGCGCCGACCCCCGACTTGCCCTTCACCTCCTCGATCTTGTGGATGCGACCGGTGTAGTAGAGGATGCGCTCGGTCAGGGTCGTCTTCCCCGAGTCGATGTGGGCCGAAATTCCGATGTTGCGGGTCTTGCTGAGGTCGAGCATGGCTCTCTTCTTTGGCTCGAAGCGGCGCGGAGCATGCCACAGCGATGGGGCATGAGCACGCCGGGGGCCGGTGGTGAAGGGTCAATTTCCTGAATGCGTCGTGAGTTGCCTCGTAGAGCGGTCGACGCGCGAGCGCTCCCTGGCCGTCGGTGTGGCACCTAGGGAAGCGAGCGTACGCGGGCCATCACGGCCTCCACGGTGAGACCGTAGTGCTCCGCGAGCGCGGACGCCGGAGCCGAAGCACCGAACTCGTCGATGCCGTGCTGATGCGCCGCCCAGCGCGCCCAGCCCAGCGTGGTGCCGGCCTCGATCGACAGCCGGCGGGTGATGGAGGGCGGCAGCACCTCGTCGCGGTAGGCCGCGTCCTGGGCCTCGAACGCCTCCCAGCACGGCATCGAGACCACGCGCAGCGCCAGGCCCTCGTCGTGCAGGCGGCGGGCCGCATCGAGCGCAAGGCTCACCTCCGAGCCGGTGGCAACGAGGATCCCGTGCAGCGCCTCGGTCGCGACGCCCTGGGGCTGCCAGAGCACGTAGGCGCCCTGGGAGACGTCCCGTCGCCCGTGCTCGAGCACGGGCACCCCCTGGCGCGTGACCAGGATCGCGGTGGGCCCATCGCCGCGCTTGCGCGACAGTGCGTAGAGCCAGGCACCCACGGTCTCGTTGGCATCGGCCGGGCGCACCACGTGCAGGTGCGGAATGAGCCGCAAGCTCATGCACTGCTCGATGGGCTGGTGGGTGGGCCCGTCCTCACCCAGGAAGACGCTGTCGTGGGACAGCACGTGGATCACCGGCAGCCGCATCAGCGCCGAGAGCCGCAGTGCACCCCGCATGAAGTCCGAGAAGATGAGGAAGGTGGCGCTGACGGGGCGCAGGCCATGGAGGGCCAGACCGTTGCAGATCCCCGCCATGCCGTGCTCGCGCACGCCGAAGTGGATGAAGCGCCCGCCGGGCTGCTCGCGCGACTGCACGCCCAGCCCCTGCTCGGTCACCCCGTTGCTCTCGGCCAGGTCGGCCGAGCCGCCCACCAGCGAGGGCAGGTGCTCGGCCAGGGCCGCGATGATCTTCGCGCCGGCCTTGCGGGTGGCGACCGAGCTGCCCACGGGGAATTCGAGCCCGAGCAGGGCCTCGCGCACCGCGGGCGAGGGCTCGTCGGCCCACACCGCGCGCAGCTCGGCGGCCAGCGCGGGGTGCTGGGCCTCGTAGGCCGAGAAGCGCCGCTCCCAGTCCTCGCGCAGCACCTGCAGCGGGCGCACGCGGCCTTGCAGCGCGGGGCGCAGGTCCTGCGGCACGTAGAACGACTCGAGCGGCCAACCCATCGCGCGCTTGGTGCCCTCGATCTCCGCCTCGCCCAGCGGCGCCCCGTGGGAGGCCGAGGTCCCGGCCTTGGTGGGTGCACCCTGGGCGATGGTGGTACGGCAGGCGATGAGCGAGGGGCGCTTGCCCTGGGCGCGCGCGGCCGCGAGCGCCTCGCCCACCGCCTGCGCGTCGTGGCCGTCGACCCGGGCCACGTGCCACCCGTAGGCGGAGAAGCGAGCCACCACGTCCTCGGAGAACGCCAGGTCCGTTCCGCCGTCGATGGTGATGTGGTTGTCGTCGTAGAGGTAGACGAGCTTGTGCAGACCCAGGTGGCCGGCCAGGCTGGCCGCCTCGGACGCGATGCCCTCCATGAGATCGCCGTCGCTGACGATCCCGTACACGAAGTGGTCGACCACCGTGTGACCGGGACGATTGAAGCGAGCCGCGAGGATCCGCTCGGCCAGGGCCAGGCCCACTCCGGCGGCAAAGCCCGAGCCCAGCGGGCCCGTGGTCACCTCGACCCCCGGCGTGTGATCGACCTCGGGGTGGCCCGGGGTCAGCGAGTGGAGCTGTCGGAACTGCTGCAGCGCTTCCAGGGGCAGGTCGTAGCCGTAGAGGTGCAGCAGCGAGTAGAGCAGCATCGAGCCATGGCCGGCGCTGAGCACGAAGCGATCGCGATCGGGCCAGCGTGGCGCGCTGGGGTCGTGCACCAGGAAGCGGTTCCACAGCGCGGCCGCCATGTCCGCCGTGCCCATCGGCATGCCCGGGTGACCGGAGTTCGCCTTCTGCACCGCGTCCATGGCCAGGCCCTTGATGGTCTTGACCAGGGTGGCGTGCAGCGAGGGATCGTGATCTCGCGGGGGCAAGGCAGCGCGCACCGACATCGCGCCGGTGCGTACCACGACCGCACGTCCGGGAAAAACCCCCGCGTAGGGGCTCGTAGGCGCGGTTTGGCGGGAGGAGATCTCCTCCCTCGTCGCTGCCGTCGTTCGTGCTATGCACCACCGCCATGAAGATCTGCATCCTGGGTGCCACGGGCTTGGTGGGTCGCGAGACGCTGGAGCTGGCCCTTCGGGCCTGGCCGGGGGCGCAGCTCGACCTCTACGCCAGCCGCGACCAGACCATGGAGCTGCCCGACGGCCGCGCGCTCGCGGTGAAGGCCGCCGAGCGCCTCGAGCAGGCCGACGCGGTGGGCGGCGACCTGGCGATGGTGGCATTGGACGACGACTTCAGCGCCCGCTACGTGCCGCGGCTGCTCCAGCTCGGCTATCGCGTGGTCGACAAGAGCAACACCTACCGCATGGATCCCAAGGTTCCGCTGGTGGTGGCCGGGGTCAACTGCCACCTGCTGACCGGCGAGGAGCGGCTGGCGGCCAATCCCAACTGCACCACCATTCCGTTTGCGCTGGCGTGCAAGCCGCTGCACCAGCGCTACGGGCTCACGCGCGCCACCTTGAGCACCTACCAGGCGATCAGCGGCGCCGGCGTGGGCCCGCTCGATGCGTTCCTCGAGACCTCCAGGGCCGGCTACGCGAAGGCCGACCGCCTGGGCCAGAGCTTCGATCCCGGCGGCTACCCCGGCAACACCGTGCCGCACAACGGCAAGACCGACGACAGCGGGTTCTCCTCGGAGGAGCGCAAGCTGATGATGGAGAGCCGCAAGATCCTCGACATCGCCGAGCTGCCCGTGTCGGCGCAGTGCTGCCGGGTGCCGGTCGCCGTGGGGCACTACATCAATGCGTGGGTCGAGCTACGCGAGAAGGTCTCGCTCGAGGAGATCGCCGCGGTGCTCTCCGATTCGGTGCAGGCGCCGTTCGTGCGCTTCGTGCCCGGAACGATCGGCGAGGGGCTCAGCGCGCTGCACTGCGTGCACGATCGCGATCGCGCCTTGGTCGGCCGCATGCGGCTGGATCCGCGCGGGGGCGAGGGCACGGCGCTGTGCCTCACCGTCACCGCCGACAACCTGCGGCTGGGGGCGGCGACCAATGCGGTGCGCATGGCCAGCCGGTGGTTCCCGGGGCAGGACCCCGAGCTGCGGCTGCCGGGGTGAGAGCACCCCCGCAGAGCGCAATCGGGCCGGCGAGGCGTGATTCGACCCTCGGCGATTTTCGCAGCGGGGGCTTGGGTCTATCCTCTCGGTCTCGATGCTCCGCCGCGGGACGTGCTCGACCATCACGCTGCTGACCGTGGCCGCATGCGGCCCCTCTGTCCCGGGGGAGCCCATGCTGGATGACGTCGTCGAGCACGGGGTGCTCGCCGAGCGCTGCGGGAGCACCGACCCCGTTCGACTGATGCCGCTCGCACCCAATGAGTCGATTGGGCTCGCGTTTTGGTACTATCCCAACGACACTCCCACCTCCTTCGACATGGCGCCGAGCGGGGATGGTTGGGTGCTCCTCATCCATACCTACGACCAAGACCTCACACCGACCACCCCCTACCACTTCGAATATGGGGATGAGAACGCGCCGCAGCGCGTGTCGTCGCGCATCGTTCGGGTCGATGGCTGCGGCGGTGATGCTCGAGTGGTGGTCGAGAACTCCCACCGATTTCGGGCCCCGTCCGGCAATGAACCCTGGATCGCGTGCAATACTCGAGACGTCTTCACGTTCGACCCAGAAGAGGAGCACAGCGGGCAGTGGCACATGGATTTGACGTGCCCCTGGAGCACGGTCGGCGATGCATTCGTCTCGAAGGTCGGTACCGCGAGTAACGAATCACATACTCTCGTTCGAGCCCGGCTCCCGCTCGACGGACCGGCCGACATCACGCCACTGGCAACCGTCCATCCGATCTGGCCCGTGGTCAGGGTGGGGAGCTCGGACCAGTACATGGCCCTGACCGAGATGTACGAGCTGATCGAGATCGACGCATGGTCGGGGCAGGTGACCATGCTCCGCCCCGAGGCCGGTCACTCGTTCGGCGTCAGCAACGACGGCCGCTTCGTGGTCTACGAGGCAGGCGCAACGTCCCCGCGGGTTCGACTGTGGGATCGGTGGACCGACGAGGAGCAATACCCGACCCCATCCGGTTGGGAGGACGAGCCCCACGACGCTCACCTGGCGGGGAACGTGGTCTCCGTGGAGAACTTCGAACGGGAGGTCACGCGGCTCGTGTTGTTGCCGAGCGGCGCGGACCTGCTCCTCGATGGCTCATGGCAAGGCGTGGCGCAGCTCGGCGACACGTACGTGCTGAAGCACACCTCCGACGACCGAGTCGAGTCGCTGGCGATCCTCGAGCCGGGCTCGGATACCCCACGCCCGATTCCTCACGGCACCTTGCGCGAGCATTGGGTGCACGACGAGCGCCTGTGGGTCCTGGGCGTCGTGGACGATGCCGATCCCTCACGCCTGGGCCTGCTCGAGCTCGCCGGCCCCGACTTCACTCCCCGAGTCGTCGCCACCGGCATCTGGTACCCGAAGCGCCTGGCCGACGGACGCCTGCTGACCGTGATCGACCGCAACTCGGAGGACCGCTACGGGACGCTGGTGCTCGTCGACGCCGATGGCGGCATGGTGGACATCGACCACGACGTGCTCGTCACCAACGTCGACATGGCGCCGCTTCCGAACGACGTGGTGGTGTACGCCGTGCGCGACGCCGACAACGAGCGCACGGGAGTGTGGGCCGCCCAGATTGCACCGATCGCCGAGCCATGAGCTCGGCTCGGGACCTCGGCACTCCGCCAGCGCCTCCCGCCCCGGCGCTCACCGCAGCGCCTGGCCCAGCGCCTTCACCAGCCGCTCCACCTCGGCCAGCGTGTTGTAGTGGACCATGCTCGCGCGCACGATCCCTTCGTGCCGCACCAGCCCCAGCGCCTCGATGGCGCGCCTGGCATAGAAGTGGCCCCAGCGCACGGCCACGTGGTGCTGGTCGAGCGGCGGCACCACCTGCGAGGACGGCATCCCCTCGACCACGAAGGCGATCGTCGGTGCCCGCATCCAGCGATCGGAGGTGTTGGGGCCGATGATCCGCACCCGTGGGTGCTCGCGCAGGAACTGCAAGAGCCGCTCGGCCAGCTGCTCTTCGTGCTCGGCGAACAGCCTGAACGCATGCGCCCACCCCTCGCGGCGCGTCTCCCCTCGCACCCCGTGGCGCTCGGCCACCGCATCGAGATAGGCCCCGATCCCCGGCAAGCCTGCCGCCAGCTCGTGAGCCACGCCGCCCGGCTGCAGCTTGGCCGGCAGCGCATCCTCGGGGAAGAAGAAGTGGTTCTGCCCCTTGGCGTGCTCCAGCAGCTCGCGCCGCACATAGAGCGCCCCCAGGTGCGGCCCGTAGATCTTGTAGAGGCTCACCGCGTAGGCATCGACGTCCAGCGCCTTGACGTCCACCAGCCGATGCGGGGCGTAGGCCACCCCGTCGACCACGATCCAGGTGTCGGGCCGATTGGCGCGGATCCGCCGGACCACTTCCTCCACGTCGATGAACTCTCCCACCACGTTGGCGCAGTGGGTGAACGCCACCAGGCGCGTGCGCGGGGACAACAGCGGCTCGAGGTCCGAGAGGTCGAGGGTGGCGCGCTCACGGTCGATGGCCCAGGTCTTGATCACCGCCCCGTGCGCGGCGAGCCCCCGCCAGGGCCCGATGTTCGACTCGTGATCGAGCTCCGTCACGATCACCTCGTCGCCCGCCTCGATCCGAGGCGCGAGCGCCCGCGCCAGCGTGGCCAGGTTGACCGTGGTCGATGACCCCACCACCGTCTCCTCGGGGCTCGCGCCCAGCAGCTCGGCCGCGATCTCCTCCCCCCGTCGCACGCGGCGCTCGGCCTGCGCCGAGAGATCGTAGCTGGCCCCCAGCTGGACTCCGAAGCGCTCGAGGTACTCCACGATCCCCGCCGTCACCGCCTGCGTGGGCACGCTGCCCCCGGCGTTGTCGAACAGGGCCCAGTGCTTGGACAGCCCGGGAAAGAACGCGCGCACGAACTCGAGATCGAGCTGCACCTTGGATCGCTCCTTGCTCGATCATACCCTCGAAATCCCGGAGGGTTCCTCGAGCCACCATTTCTGGCATGTAGCCGCGTAGGCCACCGCACGAACGTACGTGAGGATGAGCTGCTCCTCGAGGGCGGAGTCGTCGAAGCCCGGGAGGCGCCCCATCCGCGAGACGCTAGCGAACATGTACGGCAATCGCCAGTGGTCCCCACGACCTCGGTCGCAGGATCGGGCGACGCCCGCTGGCGAGAGGCCAGCGGGCCGTCACGGCAATCTCAGCCGCTACGTGAGCCCCGGCAGCCCGCCCGAGCCCGTATCCGTGTCGCCGAACGTCTGCTGCTCGTCGAGTCCCATGGCGTGGCACAGGCTCACCAGCATCCGGCTGTGCGAGACGTTGTCATATTGCAGGAACCGACCCATCTGCAGCCGGCCGCCCGCGCCGCCGAGCAGCACGAAGGGGATCGGCCGGTTGCCGTGGCTGTTGCCGCGCGACAGCTCGTTGCCCCACACCACCAGCGTGTTGTCGAGCACCGACCCGTCGCCCTCGGGGATCGCGGCCAGGGCATCGAGCAGGTACTTGACCTGCTCGGCGTACCACAGGTTGACCGCGGTGATCTTGTCGATCATGTTCGGGTCGCCGTCGCCGAGGTGGCTGAGGTCGTGGTGCCCTTCGGGCACGCCAGCCCAGGTGTGCCGGGTGTTCGACACCGAGCGCGACCACTGGAGGCTCGCCACCCGCGTCATGTCGCAGGTGAGCGACATGGCCAGGAGGTCGCTCTGCAGCTGCGACACCGTGGGGAAGTTGTCGTTGGCCTGGTGATCGACGCCCCCGGGCGCCCCGGGGATCTCGCACGCGGGCACCTCGGCCTGGTTGCGCATCTCGATCCCGCGAATGGCATCGAGGTGGGCCTGGATCTTCAGCTGATCGTCCGCCGACCCGTGCCGCACGAGCAGGCTGTCGAGATCGCCGCGCACCAGATCGATCACGCTCTGGCGCTGCGCCTTGATCTTCTCGAGCTCGCTGGCATCCACGTTGTAGTCGGCGAACAGCCGATCGAACATGGCCTGCGGGTTGTCCTCGGGCGCCAGCGGCTGGTTGCCGCCCGCGTAGCTCATCCGCGACCACACCGTGGCCCCACCGGTCTGCACCCCGAACTCGAGCGAGGTGTAGGGGGTCTCGGTGCCGACGGTGTTGGCGATGTGCTGGTCGACCGAGATCCCGCCGCCCCAGCCGGCCGAGCTGCCGTCGCCGCCGGCGAACTCGGTGCCCTCGAGCAGCCTGGAGGCCGTCCACAGGATGCCCATGCCCTTTTGGTGGCCGTCGCCTGGGCCATCGCGCGACATCTGCAGCCCGTCGAGCACGATCATCTGGTCCTTGTAGGGCTCGAGCGGCGACAGAATGGTCGAGAGCGTGAAGTCGCTCTCACCACCCGACGGCACCCAGTTCTCGTGCAGCGTGCCATTGGCCGAGAACAGCAGGATGAGCCGCAGCGGGAAGTCGCCCGGGGCAGCCTCGAGCTCGCGATCGAGCATGGGCAGGAACGGCACGAGCACGCTGGATGCCCCCAGCGACTGCAGCAGCCGGCGGCGAGAGAAGCTCGGATTGAAGCGCTTGCGGGAAGCCATGATCACTGCTCCTCCGGGGCCATGCGGTGGCGGAAGGCGTCGCTCAGCACGATCTCGTGGATGAGGCTGCGAACGTCGTGGTCGGCGTCGGTGAAGGCGGTGGCCAGTCGATCCATGGTGCAGGCATCGTCGTCGGTGTCCATGCGACCGAGCGAGAAGCGGAACCACTGACGCGCCATGCAGTCCTGGACCTCGGGGGTCTTGGCCAGCATGGCCGACAGCTGCACCGCGCCGTCGAAGGTGCCGTCGTTGGCGTCGGTGCCGATCACCTCGCCCGAGGCATCGACCGGCAGCTCGCCTTCCATGGTGCGGAACGCTCCGATGCCGTCGTAATTCTCGAACCCGAAGCCCAGCGGATCGATGAGCATGTGGCAGGGAGCGCAGGCCGGATCCTCGCGGTGCTGCGCAAAGCGATCGCGCGTGGTCGCGTTGGGATCGGGATCCGGCGGCACGTTGTCGACCTCCGGCGGAGGCGGCGGTAGCGGCTGGCACAGCAGGTTCTCCCGCACGAGCTGACCGCGATGCACCGGCGAGGTCTGGTTGGCGTGGGCGTGCTCGGCCATCACCGAAGCCTGGGTCAGCAGGCCCGCCCGCTCCCCGGCCGGCAGCGGAATCGGATCACCCGGCACGTGCCCCACCGGCAGCTCGACCCCGTAGAGGGCCAGCAGCGCCGGATCCTCGGTGAACGTGAACGCCCCCGTCAGCAGGGTCTCGAGCCGACCGTCACCCTCGGTCAGCACCCAGTTGGCAAACCTCGCCGTGTCTTCCTTCATCGACTCGGCCAGCGCGTCGTCGAAGGCAGGGTAGACCTCGGGGACCTTCTCGAGGCTCTCGATCTCGTCGACGCCGAGCCACTGCAGGTGGAAGCTCGCGACGGCCTCCTCCGCGCGGGGATCGGCCAGCATGCGCTCCACCTGGGCCTCGATGCCCTCGTCGGTGGCCAGCTCACCCGCCTCGGCCGCGTCGAACAGGGCCTGGTCGGGCATCGAGTCCCAAAGGAAGTACGAGAGGCGCGACGCCAGCTCGTGCCCGGACAGCGGCACCGGCTCACCATCGACCACGTCGGCAGCGGGGTCACCCAGCTCCACGTGATAGAGGAACCAGGGCGACTGAAGGATCCCCTGCAGCGCGACCTTGATGCCGGTCTCGAAGTCGGCTTCGGCCTTGCCCGTGGCGTACACGCTCATCAGGCGATCGATGTCGGCCTCGGCGAGAGAGCGCCGGTAGGCCAGCGGCGCCAGCTCGCGCAGCCACTGCTCGGCGCAGGCATCCTCTCCGATCACCGCGGGATCGCAGGGCAGCAGCGCCGCGAGCTCGGCCGTGGCCTCGCTCGCCACCTGCTCGGCCGCGCCCATGTACTGCTCGACCTGCAGGTCACCCACCGGAGCCACCGCGTTGCTCTTGAACGCCGACACCCGCTCGTCGGGGGCAAAGCCCTGCGCCGCGGTGGTCTCGAACCCGAGCAGATCGCGAATCGTGTGCTCGTACTGGCTGCGCGTCAGCCGGCGCAGCTTGGTCGGGCCGGCCTGGGGAGCGGCGCACTGCCCCTCCACGCCCCCGTCCTCGCCGTCATCGCCTGCGTCTTCCCCACCGTCTTGGCCCCCTCCCCCGTTGGGATCCCAGCCCTCGACGCCTGCATAGCAACCGCCGAGTGACAGCGCCCCAACGAGGACGAACCCGACGGGCAACCACCCCGCCTCACCCCGTAGACCCATGGCGACACCCTACGGAGATCCCCGAGCCACCGCAATCGACGTTCGTGGGGATCTCGCGCCAAATCGAGGCTGGTGGATGTTCGACCGGTGATGGCCTTCACCACTGCCACCGACGGTGTCCGATTGGGGTCAGCCTCCCCCAAGCGACTCGCGGATTCGAGCCGCCAGGGCCGGGCCGATCCCCTTGACTTCGCCGAGCTGCTCGACGGTGGCGGCCTTGATCGCACCGACCGAGCCAAAGTGCTTGACCATGGCCTTCTTGAGCGCAGGGCCCACCCCGGGGATGTCGTCGAGCGCCGAGCGCAGCGATCGCTTGCCGCGACGCTTGCGATGGTGGGTGATCGCAAAGCGGTGGGCCTCGTCGCGCACCCGCTCCATCAGATAGCGCTCGGAGCTTCCGGGGCGCAGGCGGATCGCCTCCTTCACGCCGGGCACGAACACCCGCTCGGGCTTGACCTCGACCCCGTCATCGGCCGCGGGCTGGTCCGCCGCCTCCCCGTCGTCGCCCGTCCCCTCGCTCGCGCCGGGCTCACCCACCGCGTCCGCGAGCACGAGATCCTCGTAGCGGCGCTGGTCACCGGCCTCGCGCCGGGCCCGGAGCTCCTTCAGCGCGGCCCGGCCGTGGCCCAGCGCGTGCTTGCGCTCCTTGGCCAGCGCCACCACGTCGACCCCCTCGGCCCCCAGCGGCACCCCGAGATCCTGCATCGCGGCGATCACCCGACCGAGCTGCCCCTTGCCACCATCGATGACCATCAGATCGGGCAGCGCCCATGCCTCGTCGTCGCCCTGCAGCGCCCGACGGAAGCGACGGCCGAGCACCTCGTACATGCTGGTGAAGTCGTCGTTCTGGAACGCCCCCTGGCGCAGGCGGGCCTCGTCGTCGGCGCCGGTGCCCGCCCCGATGCCCTTGATGCGAAACGAGCGGTAGCGCGACTTGTCGGCCACCCCGTCCACGAACACCACCATCGAGGCCACCGTGTCGCTGCCCTGGATGTGGCTGACGTCGAAGCACTCGATCACCCGCGGCAGCTTGGACAGCTGCAGGCGTGCCTGCAGCCGGGCCAGCGCGGCGTCGCTGTCCTCGCGACGGTTGCGGCGCGTCACGAAGTTGGAGCCCGCATTGCGATCGGCCAGGCGGGTGAGCTTGCGGCGATCGCCTCGCTCGGGGGTGGCGATCGTCACCTTCCTGCCCTTTTGCTCGCGTAGCCACTCTTGCAGCGGCTCGGCGTCGTCCTCGGCGATGGGACCGGGCAGCAGCACCTCGTCGGGGATGAACGGCGCGCGGGCGTAGTAGCTCGACACGAAGTCCGCCAGCACCTCCGCATCGGGGTGCTCGAGCCCGGTGGCCGAGTGCGTCTCGGTGCCCAGCAGCTTGCCCTGCCGCACGTGCAGCACCACCAGCTCCACCTGGCCGCCCTCGCGATACATCCCGATCGCATCCTGATCGAGCGCCGCGCTGCCCACCACCTGCTGTGCCGTCAGCGTGGTCTCGATCGAGGCGATCTGATCGCGCAGCCGCGCCGCCACCTCGAAGTCCAGACCCTCGGCCGCCGCCTGCATGCGGGCCCGCAAGCCATCGGTGAGCTCGCGGTGACGCCCCGAGAGGAACAGCCCCACGTCCTGCACCTGCGCCGCATAGGCGGCCTCGTCCACCTCGTACACGCACGGGCCCGGGCAGCGCTCGATCTGGTACTGCAGGCACGGCCGGGTGCGGCGGTCCAGCACGTAGTCGGTGCACGTGCGGAGCTGGAAGTGGCGGTTGACCACCCGCAGGGTCGCGCGGGCCGAGCTCGCCGAGTGATAGGGGCCGAAGTGCTGGACCCCGTCCTTGCGCTGGTCGTGCTCGATCTGCCGGCGCAGCTCGAGCCGCGGCCAGCGCTGCTTGGGATCGAGGCGGATCACCAGGTAGTTCGAGTCGTCGCGCAGCTTCACGTTGAAGCGCGGCCGATGCTCCTTGATGAGGTTGTTCTCGAGCAGCAGCGCCTCCTTGTCGTTGGCGGTCACCACCGTCTCGATGTCACCCACGATCTTGACCAGCAGAGGCACGAACGCGCGGGTGTCGTGTCCGTTGAAGTACTGCTTGACCCGCGCCCGCAGGCGTCGCGCCTTGCCCACGTAGATCACGTGGCCCTGGCGATCGCGCATGACGTAGACGCCGGGCGCCTCGGGCAGGCGACCGAGCGCCTCCTCGAGCGCGGCCTCGTCGGTGATGCGCGGCTGCCAGGCCTCGGGCACCGCGGGCGCCGGGCTGGGGCGACGCGTCGACGCCACGCTCGCACCCGGGGCCGCGTCCTCGGCCCCACCCGAGGCCCGGCCTCGGCCGCGCGCACCTGCGCGCTTGGCCCTCCGTGACGGCTCGTGCTCGCGATGCTCTCGTGCCTTGGCCACGCGTCGCCTCGGCCCTCGTCATACCTCAGGACCCGGGCCCGCGCGAAGTCACTGGGGGCGGTCGTCCTCTGGCCAGGGCTGGGGCATTGGGGTAAATGCGGCCTCCATGGATGGCCTTCGCCTGCGCTTCTTCTCCCTGGTGCTCCCGCTCGTCGTCACCGCCGCCTGCGGCACCGATGCCCCCCCCGGCGAAGAGACCAGCACCGGCGACGACTCGACCAGCGCCCCCACGTCGATGACCAACGGGACCACGCCCACGTCGACGAACTCCACCAGTGGCTCGACCACCACGCCCGCCACCTCCACCACCGTCGATCCGACCGACTCGGCCGACAGCGGCTCGACCACCATGATGTTCGTGGGCATCCCCGACATGCCCGGCGGAGGCGAGTGCGACGTGTTCGCCCAGGATTGCCCCGTTGGTGAGAAGTGCATGCCGTGGGCGAACGACGGCGGCAATTCGTGGAACGCCACCACCTGCTCGCCGGTGATGCGCAACCCCGGGCAGGTGGGCGATCCCTGCACGGTGCAAGGCAACGGCGTCAGCGGCATCGACGACTGCGACCTGGGTGCCATGTGCTACAATGTCAGCTTCGAGACCAACATGGGCACGTGCTTCGAGCTGTGCCATGGCAGTCCCGAGGTGCCCGAGTGCGACGACGGCCTGTGCGCCGTCTACAACGACGGCAACCTCCCGCTGTGCCTCACGGACTGTGACCCGCTGTTGCAGGACTGCCCCGGCCAGCAGCTGTGCCTCGCCAGCCCCTCCGTCAATGGCTTCGTGTGCATCCTCGACGCGCTCCCGGCCGCGATGGGCGACTACGGGGCACCGTGCACCTACGTCAACGACTGCGATCCCGGCTACTTCTGCGCGATCCCGGACATCGTGTTCGGCTGCGGCAACCCCACCGGCTGCTGCGCCGAGTTCTGCGACATCTCGGCGGCCGACCCCTCCTCGCAGTGCACCGGCCAAGCCAACGGTGAGGAGTGCCTGCCGTGGTACGGGATGGACACCCCACCGCCCGGCTACGAGGACGTGGGCTTCTGCGGGCTTCCGTGACCCGACTCGACTCCACGATGCACCGAGACTCCATCATGAACGACCGCACGCCAATCGTCCTTGCGTTGACCCTCGCGACCGCCCTCGGCTGCGGTGACTCGACCGGCGAGACCGCCGACGAGGGTTCATCCTCGGGCGTCACGACCGGGGGGCCCACCACGGGTCCGACCATCGCCACGACCACCGACGCCGACTCGACCGGCACCACCGAGGTCACCTCGGTGGACTCGACCAGCACCGAGGCCACCACCGTCGGCGGCGATGCCGAGATCGAGGTGAGCATCGCCGCCCGCCCGGTCGCCAGCGGCGACGCCTACGAGCTGAGCGACCCCGTCGACGTGGGTGCCATGGGCGATGCGGTGACCGTCACCATCGACAACATCGGCGGCAGCGATCTGAGCATCGCGTCGGTCGTGCTCGGAGGCGGCGACGTCGACTCCTTCGTGCTCGACGACAGCGGGCTCGCAGCGGTGGTGGCCCCGGGCGCCTCGACCTCCGTCACCGTGGCCCTCGCGCCCGGCAACGGCGGCCGCAAGTCCACGCTGCTCACCATCGACAACGACGACGCCGACGAGGGCACCTACGCCATCGACCTGCGCGCCCGCACCACCCCCAACACCTACCGCGAGCTGCTGCCCGCCACGGCCCCTTCCCCCCGCTTCAACACCGCCCTGGCCGCCACCGACGACGGGCGCGTGGTGCTGCTGGGCGGTCGCGGAGCCGACAGCGTGCGCCTGGCCGACACCTGGGTCTACGACGTGGAGGCCAACGAGTGGACCGAGCTGCTGCCCACCACCGCGCCCGGGTTCCGCGACGCCCACGACATCGCCTACGTGGGCGGGGGCCTCGTGGTGCTGTTCGGCGGCAACGCGACCAACGGCCCCACCCCGATGCCCTTCGACGACACCTGGGTCCTCGACCTGGCCACCGGGGAGTGGACCGAGCTCATGCCCGCGGCCTCGCCCCCCGCCCGGTTCCAGCACGCGATGGTGGGCACGGCCGATGGCGTCGCGATCCTCTATGGTGGCCGCGTCGAGTTCGGCGTGGAGCTGTCGGACACCTGGATGTTCGACCCGACCACGCAGACCTGGACCGACCTCGCCCCTGCCAGTGCCCCCGGCCCGCGCTCGGCGTTCCCGCTGGTCTACGACGGCATCGGCACGCTCGCGATCACGGGTGGGACCGTCAACAGCTCCGCGCTCACCGACGAGACCTGGCTGTACGACATCGCCGGCAACGACTGGACGATGGTCGCCGCCACCGACCAGGGCGTGCGGTTCACCCACGTGGGCGCATGGCTCGAAGCGGGCGTCGTCACCTTCAGCGGCAAGTACGACGTGTTCGAGAACCCCGTGGCCGGAACCTGGCTCTACGACGCAACCGCCGACGCGTGGTCCGACCTCGCCCCCGCCACCGAGCCCGCCCCTCGCCTCGCCGCTCGCATGGTCTCGGTGGGCAACGACAAGGCCATCCTCTTCGGCGGCCTGCTCGTCAACGCCGACAACACCAGCGCCGTGAACGAGACCTGGGAGTACGTGGGGCCCTGAGCCCACCACCGCGGCACTGAAGGGGCGAGCGTGTCAGGGATCGAGCGCGCGCTCGATGAGGAGGGCCTCGAGATCGCGTCGGCCGTCGAAGACGCCAAGAACGACCACGTGGCGTTCCCGAATGCGAAACAGCACGCGATACGGACGGACGATGAGCTCTCGGTACATCGGGAGGCCATGCGACGCCAGCTCGGGCACTGCACGGCACCGCTCGGGGTGCTCGGCCAGGGCTTCGACCCGCGTGAGCAGCTTGTCGGTGAGTTGCTCGGCGACGATGGCTCCGCCGTGAATGCCCACGTACTGGATGATCCTTCGAACGTCGGCTCGTGCAGCCTTGGTCCAGCGGAGAGCGGAACGCCGCGTCACTCGCTCTCCCGCAGCTCGGCGAGCTGCTGGTGGAATTCCTTGCGCGCCTCGGCGTGCGACACCGTACGCCCTTCGGTGTAGTCCCGCTCACCCTGTGCCATGAGCTTGAGCAAGAGGAAGGCGCTGCGATCGCGCTCGTAGGACTCCACGTCGACGAGCACGGCGGTGGGCTTGCCGCTCTGCGTGATGACGATCGGGGTCGCACGCTCGCGAGCGCGGCTGATGAGCACCGCCGCCTCGCGCTTGAGGACCGTCACCGGCTCGATGTCCTTGGTGTACTTCACGGTGCACCAAAGATAGCACCGGATTCGGTGCCGTCGCGCGCGCCCATCTCGTGTGAGCGCTGGGCTCGCCTCAGAACAGTCCCGGGAAGATGTCGCGTACCGTGACCACCGCGAGCAGCACGAGCAGCGCGAGCATGCCGTAGCCGTGCACCATCTCCTCGACGTGGGCCTTGGCCCGGCGGCGAGCGATCCCCTCGAAGAGCAGGAAGCTCAGGCGCCCACCGTCGAGCGCAGGCAGGGGCAGCAGGTTGAACAGGCCCAGCAGGGTGCTGATGATCGCCGTCATCTCGGCGAAGTCGATGAGGCCCCGCTCGACCGAGCGCTTGATCTGCTTGACGATTCCCACCGGGCCCTCGACCTTCCCCGACGTCTGGAAGGTCGCGAGCTTGTAGAGCCCCACGAGCTGGAGCTTGCTGTACTCGATCGGTCGGCTCACCCCGAGACTGGCCGCGGTGCCGAGGCTCACCGGTATCCGAGGTCCGAGCAGGCCGAGGCCGATCTGGATCTTGCCGTCGCCGTCGGGCGTGACGGTCTGCACCAGCGTCTGCTCGTCTCGGAGCACGGTGATGGACACCGGCTCGTTTCGATGGGCCTCGAGCGCCTCCGTGAGGTCCCGACCGTTGACGGTAGGATCGATGGTCACGTCACCCACCGCGACGATCCGGTCGCCGGTCTGCAGGCCAGCCCTTGCGGCTGGGCCCCCTTCGGCCACCTGCCCGACCTCGATGCGATCGGGCGGCCCCGGCACTCCGACCGCCGCATAGAGCCCGAAGAACAGCAGCATCGCTCCGATGTAGTTGGCCACCGGCCCGCCGAGCAGCACCGCGGCCCGGGCCCACAGCGGCTTGTCGCGGAAGTTGGGCGACGCGGCCTTGGCCTTCTTCCAGGCATCCTCGTCGATCGGATCGCCCGTGAACGTGCGCTCCTCGTCGCTCAGCTCCATCCCCCGGATCAGCACGAACGCCCCGAACGGGATCGCACTGATCACGAACTCCGTGCCCCGCCAGGTGCCGAGCTTGACGACGGTGGGGCCGATTCCGAACACGCTGAACCGGTCCACCTTCATCCCGGTCCACACCGCGGCCAGGTAGTGCCCGGTCTCGTGGAGGATGATGACGACGCACAGCGCCACGATCGCGATGACGATCGACATTGGTCGCGACTATAGCAGCGCCCGCAGGCCGCGCATCCGAGCGGAAGCCCGCGTGGCCGCTCGGCGCCGCCCGGAATGCACCGATCGAGCCGCGCTCAATCGAGTACGCCCGGCCGATCGAGCCATCCGAGCCCGAAGCGACCGAGCTGCCCTCGCACGAACAGCCGCGCCCGGTCGATCGGGCCCTTCTTGCTGGGCGGGCTCCACACCGGGCGCAGATTCTGGCCGCGCAGGTGTCGAGTCACCGCCTGCTGGGCCGAGACCAGACCCCCGGGCAAGCGGGGGAGCACCGTGATCCCCAGCGGCTGATCCACCACCAGCATCTCTCCCGGGATGATCGCCGCGCGATGCCCGCGAAACACCTGACCGACTCCCCAGGCCCCGAGCTCGGGATCGATGGGGTGATCCATCACCAGCCACACGGCGCCGCGGGCCACCCGAGTCGCACGGCGGATCGCCTGGCCCGGCTCCACGTCCTGCAGCGTGCGCAGCGAGGGGATCTTCCCGTGCAGCAGGCTCAGCACGCTCAGCGTGTTGTCGCCCGAGCGCTGGTCGAGCGCGAGGATCTCTGCCTCGAGCGCCTCACGAGCCCCGGCCGAGTATCCCTCGGGGAGGCGCGCTCGCGCAGCGATCTCCGCCGCCACCCGCACCGTGGCCGCCGTCTCGGCTTCCTGGTCGCGGAGGGGAAGGATCAGCGAAACGTCGATATCACTCACGGGTCGGCTGATTTTCAGCTTCCGCCGCGAGCCCCGGAAGGTCAAGTGCGCGTCGTTCTGCACGCCTGGTCACCCGAGGGGTCCGCCGGCAAGATGGCCGCGACCCACCGGCTCGACCACGCACGCGCGCTCAGGGTCGCGCCCCGAGCGCGCCCTCTGAGGGGTTTCTTGCTGGAGATCTCGAAAATTCGACCGTCGCGATGCAACACACTCCGCAAGTGGTCGATGTAGAAAGCGCTCTTTCGTACCCTTTTGCCCCCAACAGCGCGCGTCCGCCGCCCGGAGCACCCAAGGGTACGCGGGTCGGGCGGCGCCAAGGAGTCCCAGTCACCCATGGCCGGAATCAACAAGGTCATCCTCATCGGCAACCTCGGGCGCGACCCCGAGCTTCGCTACACCCAGGGCGGCACTGCCGTCTGCCAACTCAACATCGCCACCACGCGCGCATTCACCAAGGCCAACAACGAGCGGGTCGAGGAGACCGAGTGGCACCGCGTCGTCGTGTGGGGCAAGCAGGCCGAGTTCTGCAACCAGTACCTCTCGAAGGGCCGCCAGTGCTACGTGGAGGGTCGCCTGCAGACCCGCAACTACGAGGACAAGGACGGCATCAAGCGCTACACGACCGAGATCGTGGCCGAGACCGTGCAGTTCCTCGGCGGCCGCGGTGGCGGCGGTGGTGACTTCGAAGGCGGCGGAGGCGGAGGCGGTGGCAACTACGGCGGCGGCGGCGGTGGTGGTGGCCGCGGTGGCGGCGGTGGTGGTGGTCGTGGCGGCGGCGGTGGTCGAGGCGGCGGCGGTGGCTACGGCGGTGGTGGTAGCGGCGGCGGCGGTGGCGGTGGCGGTGGCTACGACCAAGGCCCGTCCGACGGCGGCGGCTACGACAGCTACATCCCCGAGCCCGCGGACGACGACATCCCCTTCTAGCGAGGGGTGGTCGGCCGAAGCATCGGCACGAAGCGGTCGATCCTCGACGGTGAGGATCGGCCGCTTCTCGTTCCCCGTTGCTGCATCGCACAAATGGACTCGCCCCGGCCGTCTGCTCCCTGCCGGTTTCATCACCGTGTGCCCGCAATGAAGGCCATCTCGCGCGAATAACTTCTTGCTGCGTTGCAGCATACGCCCTATACCGAGCGGGGATTCGAGGATGCGGATGAAGAGCCTTCGCGCGATCGTGCTCATGGGACTTTGGTGTCTGCCGCTGGCGTGCGTCGAGGACGACCCCGACCGAACGCTGGGGGAAGGCGAGTCGGACGACGCGGGCGAGGCCGATGGCGACGAGTCGGCCGACTCGGACGAGGGCAAGCTCGACGACCCCAACGGGGGGACGACGTCGGTGTGCACCGCGGGCCTCTACTGGCTCGACTGCCACGCCCAGAGCACCACGTTCGTGGTCGACGGTGAGGAGCGCGAGGTGCTGTGGCAGGTCCCCAACGGCGAGCCACCCCCGGAGGGCTGGCCGGTGGTGCTGGCGTTCCACGGCACCAACGACCCCGCCGGCAAGTTCTTCGACTGGAACTACTGGAACACCATCGACAACCTCTTTGGTGGCTACTACCAGCTCAAGACGGTGCAGGGCCTGCTCGATCACGGTTTTGCCGTGATCGCGCCCAAGGCCCTGGTGCGCGCGGGCGGGATCTACTGGGACACGAACATCCCGCCCTACGACACCGACTGGGAGTCGGCCCCCGATGCGGAGCTGATGGAGCGGCTGTTCGACGAGATCGCCGCGGGCACCCTCGGCCCGCTCGACCCCGGTCGCCAGTACGCGATGGGCCTGTCGAGCGGCGGCTACATGGCAAGCCGTCTCGCCGTCGACTACCCCGACCAGATGAAGGCCGTCGCGCTGCAGTCGGCCTCGTACGCCGCCTGCATCAGCACCCTGTGCTCGGTGAGCGCCGAGGACATCCCCGAGGACCACTCGCCCACCCTGCTGATGGCGGGGTACTGGGATGGGATCGTGCCGCTCTACACCATCGAGGGCTACGAGGACGCGCTGGTGGAGGCCGGGGTCGACGTGGAGCTGAAGGTCGTGAACAACGCCAGCCACCAGTGGACCTCGCACTCGCCGGGGTGGGTGCTGGCCTGGTTCCAGACCCACTGATCTCGCCTGCGGCCTCACTCCCGCCCCCTCGGGGCATCTGCGTCCGGTAGGATCCGGGCCCATGGACGCCAAGCTCCTCTTCGGCATCGACGTCAGCCATGCACAGGGCAACGTGGACTTTCAGGCGCTCGCCCGATCCACGCAGCCGGGTCGCCCGCCGTTTCGCTTCGTGATCCTCAAGGCGACCGAGGGCGGTGACTTCGAAGATGCCGGGTTCCGCGACAAGTGGAAGGCGCTGGTCGAGCTCGATCCCGGGCGGAGCGATCCCTGGCTCGTGCGCGGTGCGTATCACTTCGCTCGCCCGGACAATCGCACCAGCATGCCGGGTCGTGAGGCGGGGCAGACCGAGGCGAAGTGGTTCTGCAGCGTGTTGAAGCAGGTCGGCAGCACGGGCGCGGGCAGCCTCCCGCCGATGGTCGACTGGGAGAAGTGGGCCGGCAAGGCGGACCGCAACCGCGACTGGCTCGAGGGCTTCATCGACGTGGTGAGCAACGAGCTGGGTCGGGTCCCCGGGATCTACACCGGTCCGGACGTGTGGGAGGGCACCACCGGCAACTGGGATGGCCTGGTGGGCAAGGTCGCGCTGTGGCAGGTCAAGTACGACGCAGGTGGAGCCGATCCGAGCGCCACCGGGCCGAAGAATCGGCTGATCAAGGGCTCGGCGGTGTGGCCGTGGACGATCTGGCAGTGGTCGGGGGGTGGAGACTTCGACTACTACGGGAAGACGTTCGGGGCGGTTCCGGGGGTCCAAGGTGGGATCGCCGATGTCGATCGGTTCGACGGGACGGCGGAGCAGCTGCTGGCGCTGGCGATGATCGGGGGCGCCAGCACGAGCGCTTCGACGACCGGCACGAGCGCTTCGACCGCGACGACGAAGGCGTCGGTCGGCACCGACCAAGGCACGATCACCTTGCCCACCGTGGACCTGGCGAGCTTCGGGACCTCCCGGCGGGTGCAGGTGGTGGCGGAGGTGCAAGGGTTGTTGCTGGCGGCCGAGCTCGGTCCGGAGGGGCTGGTGGGCAGCAACGGCCGACCCGACGGCAAGGCCGGCAGCAAGACGCTGGCAGCCCTGCGGGCGTTCAAGCAGGCGCAGGGGCTGGCGGTGGATACGGTGGTGGACGAGCGCACGTGGAGCGCGTTGCTGCGGTCGTAGCGGCGATGCGCTCACCCTACCGCCGCCTCGGCCCTCGCCGTCAGCCCCTCTCGAAAGCTCGCGGCCTCCGCCTCCGTCAGCCCCGCCATGCGTCGCGGGAACATGGCCTCGAGATCGATCCACACATCCAGCACCATCTCCTCCACCACGCTCGCCACGGCGTGCCCGACCTTCGAGCGTGCGCTCGCGACCCGCATGGGTCCCATCATCACGCGCGACAGCTCGAGCAGCTCCTCCACCGACAGGTGCGCATCGGCGTCGAACGGGCGGCTGGCGTCGAAGCGGTTGTCGTCGAACTCGGGGATCTTGTGCTTGACCACCGGTCGGCCCGCAGCGGGCAGCTCGGCGTCGGGCTCGAGCACGAAGCCCTCCGCCACGTTGCTCGGCAGCTCCGGCAATCCCAGCTCGGAGGCCACGCGGCTGGGATACCGCACGGGCAAGCGCGTCAACTCGGCGCGCGTGCCCCGGCCCAGCCGCGGGGGCATGCGCAGGCCGACCTCCTCGGCCAGCGCCTCGAGCTGCGCATGCGCCAGGAACACGGGAGTGCCGTCGTCGACCACCACCAGCGCACCAAACACCGCCCACGCGATCCCCGGCGTGTACCAGATCCCCGTCTGCACCGCCGAGATCCCCGGCAACGCCGCCACCTCGGGGTGCGGATACCCACCGCCGAACAGCTCGCCGTAGAGATGCAGCTCGCCGCCGCGTCCGAGCGCGCCGTACATCGCCACCGCCTTGGCCCGTAGCTCCCCGCGCAGCAGCTGCCAGCCGAAGAACGGCTCGTCGTCATCGAGCCACGCCTTGCGCTTGCCCAGGCGCACGACCTCGCCGTCGGTTGCCACCACCAGCTGCGCGCCGTGGATCTTCTCGGTCGCCACCCAGCGCGCGCCCCCGGACATGCCATCGTCGAGGGTCGTGGGGATCTTGGGAAAGGGGCGGTGCTCCATCACTCGCTCGCTCACCGCCGGCCTCGACGCCGACGACGACGGAGCCCGAGGCTCACCGCCGCCACGGCCCACCATGCCCTGCCCTCGCCCTCACCCTCGCCCTTGGAGCGACAACCACAGCCCCCGCCCGTGCCTTCGTCGACGGCCTCACCCCCGGTCCCCCCCGGCTCGACGCCATCGTCGGACGACGAAGCCACCGCACCGCTGGACCCTTCGCCACCCGTGCCATCGAGCCCCTCCCCGGTCGTCGTCCCCGTGGTATCGTCGCTCGGTGGAGGAGGCTCGGCGTTGCCGTCGTCCCCGGGCGAGCCCGGCCCCAGCTCGATGGAGGTCTCGGCCAGCACGAGGATCCCCGCCAGCAGCTCCTCCCCCGTGGGCACGATGTGCGCCTCGGAGAGCATGAAGCCCGCCTCCTCGTCGCCCCCGGGCCGCAGCTCCACCCCGAGCGCATGAAGCCCGTGCACGCCATAGGCCCAGTCGACCGAGTTGCCCGCGGCCGGATAGAAGTCGGACGACTGCATCGGCTCGTAGAACCGATCGTAGGGGTCCATCATGGAATCGGCGATGCCCACGGCGAGATCCTCGAATCGAGCATCGTCGTCGGCCACGACTCCCTCGGCAAAGCCCCACGGCCACAGCACCAGCTGCCCGTAGCTGTGCACGTCGAGGAATCCCAGCAGGCGGATCTCGGTCGCCACGAAGTCCCGGACGGCCACCGTCTCCGGCTCGGAGAACGGCGCCTCTCCGCGGAAGTTGCCGTCCTCCGGATCGTCGCTCGAGCCCTCGCCTCCCCACGCCACCGACCAATTGCGGTTGAGATCCACGCCATGCTCGTCGCGCCGGTTCTTGCGCCACAGCCGATCGTCCGTCCACGTGAACACGTAGCCGTCGGGGTTGGCCACGGGCACCATCACCACCGCCACCTCGTCGAGCAAGAGGTCGATCGCGCTGCCCTCGGCCGCGGTGGCGAGCTGCTCGGCGGCAAAGGTGATGGCGGCCGGCGAGATCCACTCGCGCGCGTGCTGTCCCCCCAGCACCAGGATCGACGGGTGGACGGCGCGACTGGGGTTGGTGATGCGCACGCCCCGGATCGGCCGGCCCTCGAGCGAGACGCCGAGCTCCACGATGCTCACCCGCGCGGGCTCGGCCGTGGCGAGGGCATCGAGCCACGCGAGCACCTCCGGCAGCTCGTGGTAGCCGTCGTGGTACGCGGGGTCGAGCCCTCCTCCGTACGCGGAGGCCACGGCGAGCCGGCGCATTCGCTCCTCCGACAGCCGCGACCCGAGATCGGGCTCGATCACCTCGTAGGCGTACCCCGAGGCCTCGAGCGCCGCGCGTAGCGACGGAACCACGCGCGCCACCACACGCGGCACCTTCGCGCGGTGGGTCCATACATCGAGACCCAGTGCCTCCACCTCGTGCGGCCATGCATGCACCCGGACCAGGATCTCGCCATGGTGCTCGACGGGGGCCGCCATCGCGGCGGTGCTGCTTCCCGCGAGCACGAGGCCCATCAGCCACCCCACCACCCAGCCGGAGCATCCGGTTCCGCGACGCGACACGACGCACGCACCGTAGCACGCCCATCGAGCCCTCACGTCCACCCGCTCGGCGTCTACTCGTCCTCGCGGGCGCGCGCCCAGTCGGGCAGCGGCGCGCGCAGGTCGACGCGCTCGCCGGTCGTGGGATGCGCGAACCCCAGGCGGTACGCGTGCAGGAACAGGCGCGAGGGCTCCGACCCTCCCTCGCCTCGATCGTCGGGCTCGCTCGCGGGCGGCCGCTCGCCGTACTTGCGATCGCCCAGCACGGCAAAGCCCTCGCTTTGGCAGTGCACGCGGATCTGATGGGTGCGCCCGGTCTCCAGGCTCGCGTCGAGCAGCGCCGCGGCGCGTCCCTCCACCTCGCCGAGCACCGGCTCCACCCGCCGCAGCTCGGTCACGGCCGGCCGCGCCCGGGGCTCGCCCGACTGCGCCACGCGAACGCGCCCGTGGGGCAGCTCGCACAGCGGAGCCTCGCAGCGCAAGACCGCCGGAGGCTCGCCCACCACCCGCACCCGGTAGCGCCGCTCGATGCGATGCTCGGCGAACTGGCGATGCACGCTCTTGTTGGCCACGCTGCGCACGGTGAACATCACGAGCCCCGAGGCCCCCTGGTCCAGGCGATGCACCACCCCCACGTAGGGCCGCACCACGCCCTCGTCCACGAGCGTGCGGCGTAGGGCCTCCGCGAGCGTTCCACGCGCCGTCTGGCGAGTCTGCGCCACGGGCACCCCGGGAGGCTTGTCGAGCACCACGAAGTCGGGATCGCGATGCACGAAGCGCACGAGCTCGGACGACAAGGGCCTGGCCTCGAGCCCCTCGAGGTGCACCGTCACGCGCTCGCCCGAGGCCACCCGCATGGTGGGCAGCCGCACCCGCAGGTGCCCCAGGTACACGGCGCCCCCCCGAACCAGCTCCTTGGCGTCGGTCAGCGACAGCTCCGGCACCCGTCGTGCGAGCAGCTGGGGCAGCAGGGAGCCGTCCTCGGAATCGACGACGCGAAAGCGCAGCGGACGGCCCATCAGCTGCGCTGCTCCCGAAGCTCGGCGGCGAGCGCTCGCAGATCGGCCTCGCTCAGCTCGTAGGTGTCTCCACAGTAGCTGCAGCGCACCTCGGTGCCCCCTTGCTCGTCGGCGAGGGCGTCGATGTCCTCGGCCCCGAGGGTCGACACCACCGAACGCGCGCGCTCTCGCCCGCAACCGCACGAGAACCGCAGCGCGGTGGGCTCGGCTGCGTGGAACCCCTCGCCGCCGAGGGCAAAGCCCATGAGCGCGTCGACCTCGCGATCCTGTCGCAGCACGTCGGCCAGGCCATCGCCCTCGAGGACGCCGCGGATGCGATCGAGGCGCTCGGGATCCGCGCCAGGAAAGGTCTGGGCCAGCACCCCCGCCGCGCGCACCACCTCGCCGTCCGCCCCCACCATCACGTGGCAGCGCATGACCGAGGGCAGCTGCTCGCTCCCGGTCAGGTAGCGCTCGAGGTCCTCGTCGAGCTCGCCCGTGCGCAGCTCCACCACGCCTTGATAGGTGTTCTCGAGCCCGAGATCGCGCGTCACCGTGATCTGCCCGTTGCCCACCAGCGGCCCGAGCACCGCGCGACCCGCCCCGAGCGGTACGTGGAGTTCCGTCGTGCGCTCGTTGACGAAGCACCCGCGAACCCGGCCATCGCCGTGCGCATCCACGAGCACCCGGCCCAGCGGGCCATCGCCGCGCATCGCGATGCGCACCCGCTCGTCGTCGCGCTTGGTGAGAGTGGCCAGCAAGCAGCCTGCGGTGAGCCCTCGCCCCAGCAGCACCGCCGCCGCGCCACGCAGGCGATGGCGCGTCGCGGCCTCGCGCACCAGCGACGTGGTGACGGCAGCGACCACGCGGACGGCCTTGGCGGAGTCGAGACCTCTCGAGAGGAGATCCATGTGACGGACGATACCGCCGACGCAGGAACGGGAGCCAGGGCGGCGATGGCTGCCGATCGGTCTCCGTCCTTTTCGGTGAGCCGCAGGCGCTCTAAAGTTGGCATCATGCGCTGCTGGACTCGTCTTGCCCTTCCCCTGGTCGTGCTCGCGCTCGGCGCGTGCTCCACCCCGCCCTCGACGATCGCCTCGGGGGACGGGCCGGACGACTCGAGCACGACCGACGAGGCGACCACCACGCCGGGCATGACCACGCCGGGGCAGGACACCACCAACGGGAGCCATAGCGGCTCGGGCACGAACGGCACCACGACCGTCGACCCACCGGTCAGCACCGGCGACACCACGATGGACGATCCCTCGACCAGCGGCGACACGACCGTGGGCGTCGACCCGACGACCAGCGGAAGCAGCGGTCCGATGCCCGAGTGCACCGACCCGGAGGACTGTGGATCCAACCAGACCTGCATCGCGGGCATGTGCGTGGCCGCGTGCAACCCGTGGGGCGATGGTCACTACGGCTACTGCCTCACTCCGCTGGGCACGTTCGACAGCACGGTGCTATGCGGCGAAGCACTGTCCTGCATCAACAGCGGCGACCCCATCGAGGTGGTCGTGTGCGGCCGAACCTGTGCCACCCAGTGCGACTGCCCCGAGCCCCCACCGACCGGAACGGCAACGGTGACCTGCGGCGACCTCGCGGGTACCGATCGTTGCTACCTGAGCTGTGAGAACGGCGAGGCGTGCCCAGACGACATGGTCTGCCGCTTCGGTATGTACTGTGCTCACCCCGTGCAGGATCTGGACATGTACGGCAACTGTGGCGCCGTGGCTTCGGGCTGTGCCAACGGTGGGGTCTGCGCAACGGCCTCCGGCATGAACGACTGGGCGGTCTGCGTCAGCTCCTGCGGTGCGGTCGGCGACTGCGATCCAGCCCCGGCCGGTGCGTCGCAAGGACAAGGCTGCGGACAGGTCTACACCAGCGCTGGCGACGAGTGTCACCTCGACTGCAACAACAACGGCGACTGCCCGGCCGGCATGGGCTGCGTCGACATCGGCGTTGGCTACGGCAACTTCTGCATGTGGCAACAGTAGGCCGCCATGTCCATTCGAAGATACGTGCTGCCGATTGCCCTCGCGCTCGCCTCGAGCGCGTGCTCCACCCCTCCACAAACGGTCAGCTCCGGCTCGGGGGACGAGGTCTCGAGCAGCTCCGGCCCGAGCTCGACGACCTCACCCATCCCGACCACTTCGAGCGAGACCACCATGGGCTCGGAGATGGACACCACGCACGGCGCGGTGGATACGACCGCGAGCAGCGGCATCACCACGGGCTCGTCATCGACCACCGAGGACACGACCGAGGGCACGACCATGGGGGTCGAGCCGACCAGCGGTAGCAGCGGTAGCAGCAGCAGTGGGATGCAGCCCCAGTGTGCAGAACCGAGCGACTGCGGCAGCAACGAGACGTGCGACGACATGGGCCAGTGCGTGGACGTCTGTGGCCGCGTGTGGGGCATGGGCAACTACGACTACTGCCTGGATCAATACGGTCGATTCGCAACCATGAGCCTGTGCGGAGCTGCAAGCGACCTCTGCATCTGGGGCGGAACTCCCATCGAGGTCGCCACGTGCTCGGCCCAGAGCTGCGCCGGTCCATGCGACTGCCCGCCTCCGCCGGGTACGGGCGACGCGGTGGTGAGCTGCGGACCCATCACGGGTGACGCGGTCGACGATTGCTACCTGTCGTGCGGCAACGGAGAGACGTGCCCGGACGGCATGATCTGCCGGCCGAGCCTCGCCGATTCCTACTGTGCCTGGCCCGCGCAGCCGCTGGCGATGTACGGCGACTGTGGGGCCGTAGCGGCTCCCTGTGACGGCGGCACGTGTGCAACGGCCACCAACGGCATGAGCACGTGGTCGGTCTGCGTCGACGCTTGTCCCGGCGGCATCGGAGACTGCGACCCGGCGCCCGCGGGAGCCACCCTGGGTGAGAGCTGCGCCGACGTGATCGATCCGCCCATGGGATCCGAGTGCAACATCGCATGCAACGTCATGGGAGACTGCCCCAGCGGGATGATCTGCATCACCATCATGGACGGCGGAACGTTCTGCATGTGGCCCTAGCGCGCACGAGGTTGCTCGACCGGCCGTCCAACCCGCGCCCTCGTCGACGGACACTACCGCCGTCCTTGGCCCGTGCTAGCATGCGCCTGATGCGTTGGCTTGGCTCGTGCTCGTACGGTTCCTTGCTCCTGCTCTCCGTCCTCACTGCCTGTCGCGACGATCCGCCGACCTCGGCCGACGGTACCGACACCGACGTGGGCACGGGTCCCGGCACGGCCACCGACACCGAGGGCGTGGACGAGACCGCCGACCCCGACACCACCGCGGGCACCGGCGAGCCCACGGGCGAGCCACCGCCCGAGCCCTGCATCCGCAACGACGACTGCGAGGACGGCAACGCCTGCACCGAGGACGTGTGCAACTCGGGGGTCTGCGAGGTGGGCGACGCGGTGATCTCCAACGAGTGCCGCCCCACCATCGACGTCGACTTCCCGCCGCGCGCCGCCACCCTGCAGGACGATTCGCCGGTGGTCACCGTCACCGGCACCGTCCACAGCGGAGCCGGCCCCATCGCCTCGCTCACGCTCAATGGCGAGGACGTGGAGGTCGCAGCCGACGGCAGCTTCAGCCACGACGTCACGGCCCAGGTTGGCGGCAACACCCTCGTGTTCGAGACGCTCGACACCTTCGACCAGCCCCGCAAGCGCGTGCAGTCGTTCCTGTGGTCGCCCAGCTACCGGCTGCCCACCGTGCCCGAGAACGGCATCACCGACGAGGGTCTGGCGATCTACCTCGACCAGCCGACACTCGACGACGGCAACCACAACCCGCCTCCCAACGACGTGGCCACCCTGCTCGGCCTGGCGCTCGAGACCGTCGACCTCCAGCAGTTCATCAACCCCGGGGTGCCGATCACCTCGAGCGCGGGCTACAACGTCTACCTCACCACGATCCAGCACACCGACACCGACGTCGCGCTCGAGGCGATCGACGGCGGCATCGAGCTGCAGGGCTTCGTCTACGGCATCAGCGGCGACCTCGTGTTCGACTGCACGATCCCGGCCTGCCAGCTCGCGGGGGGTGACGGCACCGGCGACATGACGATCGACTCGATCCGCGTCACCTCCGATCTGCTGCTCTCGGTGAACGCCAACAACCAGGTCGTCGTCACCTCGGCCAACACTCAGACCAACGTGGTGAACCTCGACATCACGTCGAACAACGCCTGGACCAACTTCCTCATCACCGTGATCGAGCCGTTCATCATCGGCGGCGTGGTGGCCGACATCGAGGCCGAGCTCACCATGCAGGTCGACTCGCTGCTCGGCCCCGCGCTGTCGCAGGCGTTCAACGGCCTGGCCCCCAACTCGGTGCTGCAGTTCCCCAACCTCGCCGACCCCATGCAGCCCATCGAGGTCGAGCTGGTCACCGACTTCTTCGCGACCGACTTCCACGACGGCGCGTCGCCCCCGGCCGGCTCACCGCCGCAGGGCGGGGTGATCGTGCTGCGCGGAGGCGGCTACGCGGTGGCCCCGGTGGCGCCCTACGAGAACCTGGGCATCCCCGACCGCTACGGCTGTGGCGACGGCAGCACGCTGCAGATGCCACGCGACGGCCTGCTCGAGATCGGCCTGACCGACGATCTGCTGAACCAGCTGCTGCACGGCGCGTGGGAGGGCGGTCTGCTCGAGTTCGACATGCCGCCGGAGCTGCTGCCCGCCAACGGCCTCATCAGCGACGTGGAGATCCACGTCAGCGGCATGCTCGCCCCCACCGCCTCCGATTGCAGCCCCGACGCCCAGGTGCGGGCCCACCTCGGCGACGTGCGCATCGAAGGCAGCCTGATGCTGGGGATGGCCCCGATCACGTTCACCGCCTACTCGACTCTCTTGGCGGGCCTCGAGTTCACGCCCACCAGCAGCGGCGTGGCCATCACCATCAGCGAGGTCGAGCAGGTCGACACCGAGCTGACCGTCAACGAGGACGACTCGATCGAGACCGAGCCGCTGCTCGCCTCCACGCTCGAGACCCAGCTGGTCGACGGGGTGCTGGGAGCCATCGCCAGCGGGGGGCTGGGGGCCATCGATCTGCCGCAGATCGATCTGAGCCCGACCCTGGGACTGCCGCCGGGCACGGCGCAGCTGACCATCACGACGACGCAGGCCACGCGAGCACCGGGGGTGACGGTGATCGTGGGGCACCTGTAGCAGCGAGCCGAAGATGCTGCTGCGGGCGGGTGACCTCAGCAGCCCACGATGTGGATCCGCTTTGCGCGGTGCTCCACCTCGCGGGTGAAGAGCCGCTCGGCCCAGCTCGGCTCCTTGCGCAGGTCGAACATCACCAGCCAGCCCTCGGACAGCCCGAGCCGATCGAGGTACCCCACCAGTTGATCGAGCGCCTCGCCCTCGGTCTCGCTGTCGCGGCGCAGCTTGACCTCGATCGCATGCGCCTGCCCCCGCCACCCCACGAGTAGATCGAGCGCTCCACGCCCAAGGCCATACTCGCGCTCGATGCGGCCGCCTCCGTTGACGACCCGTTGCAAGAACGCCATGAGCATCAGATGCGGCCCCGCCTCGCGGTAGTGGAAGCCGTCGGCCGCCAGGTGTCCGTCCTTGCGCCAGAAGACCTGCCAGTCGGCCATCAGCTTGGCCATGTCGAGCGAGCCATCCGGGTGTACGTACCAGTCCGGCTCGTTGGCGATCTGCCGTTGCTGATGATGGGTGAGCGCCCGCGGCACCACCTCGCGATAGATCGGGTTGGCGATCTCGTAGCGCCCGCCCCGATCGCGGACGAGCCCCAGACCCAGCACGTAGGCGAAGTCGTCGTCGAGCACATCATGTGTGGCACGATTCCCCGCCAGCATCGGCGCGAGCACCCGTCGCACCCGGTCCTCACGCAGCCGAGCGATGAGCGAGTCGATGTGAGTGCGTCGCTGAAGGATGATCGTCTCCTTGGCTTCCTCGACGTGCTCGGTCGTGATCACGATCTGTCGATCGCGCACGTCCTGGCCGACGATCTGATCGGCGAGCGCATTGGTCAGCCACGGATGCCCCTGACCCAGCTCGTAGATCCGCGCGACCGCCTCGGGTGCAAACCGCTGCCCCGTCGCAGCGGTGTGCTGGAACAGCAGCTCGCCCACCTCGGCCTCGGAGAACGGCCCCAGGGTCGTGGCCTCCGCGGTGATGTCGAACGGCGAGGTCGTTCCCAGCCACGTCAGCGCGCGCCGGTCTTCCTCGCGCAGCACGTAGTCCCGCACCTGCCGCTGGCCCACCAGCACCACGCTCGCAGCAAACGGCGCCCGGCTCCGCTCGATGTACCCCTGGAGAAGCTGGGTCAGGAACGAGACCATGGCTTCGCCCACCAAGCCGTCGGCCTCGTCGAGCAGGAGCACCAGCGGGCGCGGGGCGAGGCCAGCAACGCGGGTGAGGTAGGCCAGCAGCGCTCCGTCGGGCTTGAGCAGCATGGCCTCGATCTCATCCGACGTGGGCCGGGCCAGCTCGGGACTGCACAATGCGAGCACGCGATCGAAGGACGCCAAGACCGCCCTCATCGCCCGCGCGACATCGGGCTTCTCGCGCGCGGTCTCGAGATCGACCCACAGCGCCAGGACCTCTCCGGTGGCGTTGAGGTACTCCTCGAGCCACATCGCGCTGGTGGTCTTGCCGGTCTGACGTCCCGCATGCAGCGTGAAGTAGCTACGGCGTTCGATGAGCTCGAGCACGCGTCCGAGCCGCCGCTGCGGCGGGAGCATGTAGTGCTCGCCCGGGATGCACGGGCCGGCGATGTTGAACGACGGGCGCAGGGGAGCGATCAGGAGGGTACGCCATCGCGTCGCCTTGCCCAAAGCACCCGGGCAAGACCGTCGAGGAACGCGAAGTCCCAGCTCAGCGCCAACCGAGGTGGCGATCGAAGCGAACGGCCAGCCCGACCTCGGAGATCATGCCCGTGAGGCCCTCGACCGAGTTGGAGTAGTGGCCCACGCCCGTGCTCCACCATAGATCGGCATACCGCAGGATGTGGACGTGCAGACCGCCCATGGCGCTGGCCCACTGGGTGGCGGGGATGTTGCGCGCACCCGTGATCTGCAGGCGACCGCGCGTGAACAACGAGACCGGCCCCAGCCGCATCGCGGCCCCCGCGCCCATCGCACCGCCGCCCGCAAGGCGGTGGTACCAGCGCACGCCATCGGAGTAGCACCCGGCCGAGTTGGGCTCGTAGATCTCGGGATCTCCGGCGCAGTTGTGACCGCCCACGCCCGCCCCCACGCTCAGCGAGCCGTCGACCGCGAAGCTCAGCCAGCGGTGCGAGGTCCGAATGCGATACGGCGCCCGCACGCCACCCCAGCCCAGCGTCCACCCCTTCTTCGCTCCGTCGACGCCCCCTTCGAGCGCGAGATGGGGTCGCACCGCATGACCGAGGCTACCGCCGCCCCCGGTGCCTCCCGGGACTGCGCCCAAGCCCATCGAGCCCGCGGCGACCTCCATCTGTCCCACGTCGAGCCGACCGGGCGCGCCGCCGTGGATCGTGCGCACCGGAGGCGCATAGGTGGGCGCGCAGGCAACGATCACCACCATCGAGCCGCAAAGCAACGGAGCGATTCTCGGGAAGGCAGTCACTTCCACCAACGATACCCGGCATCACGCCAGCACACACGAAGAACGGTCACATTCGTGACCCCGCCCGTGCTCGCATGACCCGAACGACCCGCCTGTTCCGGTCCTCGGGCCGCCGCCATCGATCGATTTCGGCTCGATCCCGCCTACAGCTCCACCAGCTCCGTCTCGATCGTCAACAGCTCCTCCCCCGGCAACCTCAACACCGACAGCTTCACCCTCTCGCCCGGCGCCTTGCTCTCCACGACCTTGTAGAGGTCGTCGTAGATCTTCACCCGCTCGCCGTCCACGCCCACGATCACGTCGACCTGCCAGCCGGTCGGGGTCTGGGTGATCGCACGCAGCCCCGCCTTGCCCGCGGGCGAGGTCGCGGCGACGCGATCGACCACCACCCCCTGGACTCCCAGCCGCCGGGCGATGGCCTCGTCGAGGATGCTGATGCCCAGGCCCACGCGGGTGGGCCGGCCGTTGGTGATGATCTGCGGCACCACGCGCTCGATCACGGTGTGCGGGACCGCGAAGCCGATGCCGGCCGATGATCCGCTGGCGCTGAAGATCATGGTGTTCATGCCGATGAGCTGACCGCGGCTGTCGAGCAGCGGGCCACCGGAGTTTCCGGGGTTGATCGCGGCGTCGGTCTGGACCATCTCGCTGATCGTGACCCCACCGATGCCCTTGACCTCGCGGCCCATGGCCGAGATGACACCGGTGGTGAGCGTGTGATCGAGCCCGAAGGGATTGCCGATGGCGATGGTCTTCTGGCCCACCACCAGCGCATGCCCCTCGGGCACCCGACGAATGGGGACCAGCTTGTCGCTGGTCTCGATCTTCAAGACCGCGATGTCCTTGAAGGGATCGGCCCCGACCAGCTTGGCGTCGTAGACCTTCTGATCGTAGAGGGTGACCGAGAGCCGAGGCGCGGGCCGCAGAGAAGGACAGTCGGCCAGCGCAACGTGGCAGTTGGTGACGATGTACCCGTCGGCGTTCCAGATGAAGCCGGTGCCGGCGCCGGCCTCCACCTCCTGGGCCCGCATCGCGCGGTCCTGCACGATTGCGGTCTGCTTGACGAACACGGTCGCCGGGGCCGCCGCCTCGAACACGGAGATGGTGTTGGTCTCGTCCTGGGTGCGGGCGCTGGGCGGCGGCTCGGGCACCAGCGGAGTGGCGGGAGGCGTGGCCGCCTGCGGGTCGACCATCGGGGTGGCGCCGTCGGGACCAGTCTTGACCGCGACCGGCTGCACCTTGGCGTCCTCCGGCGCCCCCTTGGCCTCTGCCTTCGTCTCGGTCTTGGTCTCGGTCGTGGCCTCGGTCTTCGCCTCACCCTTGGCCTCGGCCGCGGGCTTGGCCTCGCTCTCGCTGCCCGAGCCCCGATCACAACCGCTCGGGGCGAGACTGGCGATCGCGAGCATGGGGGCAATCGCGATGAGGGCAAGAGAAGCAAGCGAAGGACGCACCACGCTGGATCTGGGCATCTCGAGTCTCCTTGAGGTCCTGGGCTCGGGCGACGACGTACCTCGTCGTCCAGGGGTCTGTTCCCGGTCCTCCCCTGGGTCGGACCCCCACCTCCTGCCGTTTTTCACCAGATCGCGGGCCCCTGCAAGGGTTTGGCGTCCGCGCCCTGCGCGACGCGGCACGGGCGCGGAGCGTGCTGTATCATGCGCGCCAATCATGGCGGCTCTCGGTCCCTGCCCCTTCTGCGGCCAGCCCCACGCGGAGACGGTGCTGCTGTGCCCCAACAGCGAGAAGCTGCTGCCGCTCGAAGGGCGTGTCCTCGACGGCAAGTTTCGCTTCGTGCGGATGCTCGGCGAGGGCGGGATGGGGGCGGTCTGGAAGGCCGAGAACGTCCTCGTCAAGAAGACCGTCGCCATCAAGCTCATGCACGTCCAGTTCTCCAAGGACGAGGGCGTGCTGGCTCGCTTCCGCAACGAGGCCACGGCGGCGGGACGCATCGGCAGCGAGCACATCTGCGACATCCTCGACCTCGGACGCAGCGATCTGGGGCCCTACATCGTGATGGAGATGCTCAAGGGGAGGGACTTCGCGACCTTCCTCCAGCAGCGCCAGGGCAAGGTCGACCCCGGGCTCTCGGTGCTGATCGTTCGCGAGGCGCTCAAGGGCCTCGCCGCCGCGCACCACTCGGGCATCGTCCACCGCGACCTCAAGCCCGAGAACATCTTCCTGCACGAGCCCAAGCCCGGTCAGCTGATGGTCAAGCTGATGGACTTCGGAATCTCGAAGTTCACCGAGGGCTCCGAGGCGGGCAAGACCGGCATGGGCGTGCTGATGGGTACGCCCGAGTACATGTCGCCCGAGCAGACCGAGGGCGCAGCGCAGGTCGATCACCGCACCGACATCTGGGCGATGGGCGTCATCCTCTACTGGGCGCTCTCGGGGCGAAATCCGTTCCTGGGGCCCACGATGGCGGCCACGCTGGTCAACGTGAGCACCCGCGAGCCCCCGCCGCTGCAGGCGCTGGGGGGCCACGTCGCTCCCGGCCTGGTGGAGGTCATCGCTCGATGCCTGCGCAAGAACCCGGCCGAGCGCTGGGCTTCGTGCGAGGAACTCTCAACCGCGCTGGCATCGTACGAGAACCGCAACAACGGGATCTACTCGGTCGGTGGCGTGGCCGCGAGCGCGCCCAGTGGCCCCGGGCGCACGGTGGCCTCGGTCGGCGCCCCGACGCCTCCTCCGGGGATGGGCGTGCCCACGGGGATGGGCGCGCCGGCGGGCATGGGCGCACCGCTTGGCGCGGCTCCAACGGTGATGGGCCTGGGCGCCCCTCCTGGAATCGGAGGCAACCCCGGGGCCGCGCCCACGTTCGTGGGAGGCATCGGCCAGGCAGGTCCCGGACCCTCGCCCACGTGGTCGAACGAGATCCAGGGCGGAGGAGTCTCGGCTCCCACCATCGGCGGGGGCGACTCCTTCGGCCTGGCCGACAGCCGGCTCGAGCAACGTCCCGACTCGTCGCTCGGCGGCGGAGGCAAGGGCGGCCTCATCGTGATGGTGATCGTCCTGCTGGCGCTGCTCGGCGGCGGCGGTTGGTTCGCGATGACCAAGCTCGGCAAGGACGGCAAGTCGGAGGTCGCCGCCACCGACGAGACCAAGGCCGGAGCCGATGCAGGCACTCCCGCCAACGCCGAGGGCGGTGATGGCAAGGCCGAGTCCGAGGGCGGAGGGTCGGGAGGAGCCGACGACGCAGGTGGCAGCGGCGGTACCACGTCGGCGTCGGCCGAGACGGGAACGCCGGCGGCCGAGGGCGGCGCAGCGGCCGAAGGTGGCGCAGCGGCCGAAGGTGGTGCCGCGGCCGAGGGTGGTGCAGCCGACGGCGGTGCAGCGGCCGAGGGTGGCGCAGCCGACGGTGGTGCAGCCGACGGTGGTGCAGCCGACGGTGGCGGTGACGACGGCAAGGCAGACGACGATGGTGGCGATGGCGGCGGCGACGGTGGCAACAACGGAGGGAGCACGCGACCGCCCAAGACCACCAAGCCGGATCTCGGCGTGCTCCAGTCGTCGGGCAAGCTCTACGCGCCCAAGCGCCCCTCGACGGCTTCCTCGCTGGCCGAGGCAAAGTCGACCTGCAATCGGCTCAAGTCCGAGCGCCACGGAAACCTCAAGGGATGGCGTCTGCCGTCGGAGGGCGAGGTGACCAAGTTCGTCCGTCGCAACCCAGGCGCCCGCACGCCGCTCGTCTTTTGGCTCAAGGACGGCAAGGCGTTCAACAACAAGACGGGCAACTCGGTGACTCTGTTCGGCAACTCCGCGCGCAACGGCCGAGTGCTGTGCGTATCGAATTGATCCACCGCCCGGCCGGCCATGCTAGGGTCGGCGCGTAGATCCTACGGACGGCGCATGACCATGAAGATCCGAGCCTCGCTTCTCCCCTGCTTGCTGGCCCTGGCGGGCTGCCCCAGTGACCTTCCGAGCGAAGATGGCACCGAGTCGGCCACGACCACGGGCTCCACGGGACCGACCACCGCCACGGGTCCGAGCACGACGATGGTGGCCGATACCACCGAGGGCATGACGACCACCGTCTCGACCTCCACCGGACCCGGCACCGACACCGACGAGCCCACCGGTACGACGACGGGCGGTCCCATCGTGTGTCCCTACGAGGAGGTGGAGGGCAGGCCGGCGGTGGCCCTCGAGCTGGTGGCCGATGGCTTCGACCGTCCGGTGCACGCGGTGGGTCACCCCACCGAGATCGATCGCCTGTTCGTGGTGGAGCAGGGGGGCGACGTTCGAATCCTCGAGCCGGGGCAGACCTCCGCGCCGGGCTCGTCCTTCCTGCACGTGGACGTGCAGGGGGCGGGCAACACCAGCATCGGGGCCGAGTTCGGCTTGCTCGGGTTCGCCTTCCACCCCGACTTCCCCGCCGATCCTCGGGTCTACGTCAACTACAACCCCGCCGTGCCGCCGATGACCCCCATCCACACGGTGGTCTCGGAATTCACGCTCGATCCCGCCGACTCCAATCAGGTCGACCCGACCAGCGAGCGCGTGATCATCGAGCTGCACCAGCCCGCGAACAACCACAACGGCGGCATGATCCAGTTCGACTCCGAGGGCTACTTGCTCATCGGCATGGGCGACGGTGGCCAGGGCGGCGACGCCTTCGACACGGGCCGCGATCCCTCGATGGTGCACGCCAAGATCCTGCGCATCGGGGTCGAGCCCGACGGGTCCGACGACGATCCCACCGCATGCATGGGCTGCCCGCAGTACGGGCCGTTCGACTACACGATCCCGCCGACCAACCCGTTCGTGGGCGACGCCGCGTTTGCGCCCGAGGTCTACGTGTGGGGAGTGCGCAACCCATGGCGCTTCTCCATCGACCCCGAGACCGACCTGCTCTACGTGGCCGACGTGGGCCAAAACCAGTGGGAGGAGGTCAGCCTGGCCGCCTCCGGAGCCGACCTGGGCTGGAGCGACATGGAGGGCTTCCACTGCTTCGGCGGGGCGCCGTGTGACACCACGGCGGGGCCCAACGAGGTCAACGCCGACGGGCTCACCATGCCGCTGGTCGAGTACAACCACCAAAACGGCCGCTGCTCGATCACGGGCGGCTCGGTGTATCGCTCGTGCGAGGTGCCCGCATGGGATGGCGTGTACTTCTACGGCGACTTCTGCACGGGCGAGCTCTTCGCGCTCTCCTGGGACGGGGCCGTGACCGATCTCGGGGTGGTGCTCGACCAGAACGAGCTGCCGCTGGGCAATGGCTGGAACGCCTACGGAGACGTGTTCATCACCACCGTGGACGCGATCCTGGGCGGCCCGATCTTCGACGGCAAGGTCTATCGAATTGCACCGGGGGCGTGAACCCCACCGGCCTCGTGCGTTACCAACCGATGTGCTGCGCCGTGCCTTCGTCCTGATGGCCCTCGCGGGCTGCCTGCCGCGTTCGAACCGAGGCGAGGGCGACGCCGCGCCCCGCGACCCCTCGAAGGACGACGCGGCCAAGGCCACGCCGGCCCCATCCGAGCCCGCCCGCGCCGACCCGACGGCCGTGGCCCAGGCTCCGAAGGCCCAGGCGCTGCCTGCTCGTCAGACCTACGACACGGCGATCCCCCCGACCCCGGACAACCTCGCAGCCCGGGCCGCTGCGCTGACCGAGCGCTACGGGCCTCACGGGCTGTCGGTGATGGTGGAGCCCCCGTTCGTGCTGGTGGGCAACGAGGGCGCCGAGGCGCTTCGCCACCGAGCCGAGAGCACGGTGCGCTGGGCGGTGCGGCGGCTGTCGCAGGACTACTTCGACGCCCTGCCCCGCGACATCGTGGAGGTGTGGCTGCTCGGCGACGATGCGAGCTATCGCGCTCACGCTCGCGCCGTGTTCGGTGAGGAGCCCGACACCCCCTATGGCTACTTCACCCCCAAGCACCAGGCGCTCATCATGAACATCTCGACGGGGGGAGGCACCTTGGTGCACGAGCTGGTGCATCCCTTCATCGACAGCGACTTTCCCGAGTGTCCGGCGTGGCTCAACGAGGGCCTGGCCTCGCTCTACGAGCAGTGCAGCGATCACGAGGGACGCATCTGGGGGCTGACCAACTGGCGGCTCCACGGGCTGCAGCAGACGATCGAAGCCGGGCGCCTGCCGTCATTCGGATCGCTCTTGTCGACCACGCGCGATCAGTTCTACGGGGAGGACCAGGGCAGCAACTACGCCCAGGCCCGCTACCTGTGCCTCTACCTGCAAGAGGCCGGGCAGCTGCGCGATTTCTACCGCTCGTTTCGCCACGACGTGGGCCACGATCCCACGGGCCTGGCCACCTTGCGCGGCTACGTGGGGCAGGACATGACGGCGTTCCAGCGGCACTGGGAGCAGTGGGTGCTCACGCTGCGCTACGGATGAGAGACTCGGGCCATGAGCTCGGGAACCTTCGAATGCCGCGAGGCGTCGAGGCGGTGCATGTCCGCCACCCTCTCGACCATTGCGCTCCGACGCTGCTGTGCCGCCCTCCTGCTCGTGCTCGCGTGCCAGCGGGAGCCGACCGCAGCGGCCGAGGCCCAGCCCGAATCCCAGCCCGAAGCCCGGCCCGAAGCCGCTGCGCCGAGCGTGGTGGCGCCCGCGGACGTGGCGTCTCGCGAGGAGGCTCGACGCCTGCGCGCCGCGTTCGAGCAGGCCCTGGCCACCGAGGGTGAGCTGTCGGCGCGAGATCTCGAGCAGCGCATGCCCGCGTTTCGCCCGGCCCACGGCCTCGACGTGCCCGCGGCGACCCACTACCAGGGCTTCGTGAAGGCGTTCGCGCTGACCGAGGCCGAGCGCGAGCGCCTCCATGCGCTGGGCTTCGTGGTGGTGCCCCCGCGGGGGCCGGCCGGCGCGGGACCGGTCGACGTGTACTACCGCGTGTTCGCGGCCGACCTCCCGGTGTTCATCAGCGCCGACTCGGTGCTGCACGCGTGGCACCGCAGCTACGACGACGTGCTCGAGCGGACCGAGGAGAGCGCGCTGCTGCCCATGCTCACCACGGTGCTCGACGGCCTCGATGCTGCCCTCGACGAGGCCGACCCGGCGCAGCGCGATGCCAAGCTCCACCTGGCGGTGGCCCGCACCCTGCTGAACGGCCCCTGGCGCGGCCCGACGCCCCCGGCCGAGATCGCGCCGATCCTCGCCGCGGTGGAGGGAAAGCAGCGAGCCATCATCACCATGATGGGCGCCGAGATCGAGCACGACTTCTCGCAGTTCATCCCCCGCGGTCACTACCGCCGCACCGAGGCGCTGCAGCGCTACTTCGAGGCGATGATGTGGCTGGGCCGCATGGACCTGCGGCTTCACGATCCCAAGATCGGTGCACCGCCCAATCCCCGCGAGGAGGCGGCGGCGCGGGCCCTGGCGGCGGCGCTCGCCCGCAGCGGGCAGCAAGAGGCGTTCGAGGCGATCGAGCGGTTCTATCGCCTGCACGTGGGGCGACCCAATGCGCTCACGCCCGCCGATCTCCAGGCGCTGTGCGCCAAGGCGGGGGCGCCCGATTGCGCGGGTCGACCCACGGACATGACCGCGCAGTATGCCGCCCAGGGTGGCCCGGCCTACGTGACCAAGACCATGGCCGGCTCGGACGCGAGCCGCACTCGACCTTCGGCGGTTCCGGTGACGATGCGCCTGTTTCCCCAGCGCTTCGCCTACGACGCGTGGGTCACCGCCCAGACCACCTCGCCCGCGCTGCCGCCCGTCACGGGTCCGGGTGCGCGCACGATGGCCTCGCCCTATGACGTGGCCCATGCGCTGGGCTCCGATCGTGCCGTGGTCGCGCTCGCCGACGAGCTGGCCCTGCCCGAGCGCGCCGCCCTGCCCGGGCGCCTGGCGGCCACCCGCGCCACGTTGCAGGCCATCCAGCCCACGGCCCTCGACGAGACCCTCTACAACCACTGGCTGCAGGCCCTGATGGCGGTGGCGCGAACCGATCTCGATCCGCGCCTGCCGGCCGTGATGCAGACGGCCGCCTGGCACGACCACCGCATGGAGACGGTGCTGGCCTCGTGGGCCGAGCTTCGCCACGACACCGTGCTGTCGGTCGAGCAGTCGGAGGCGTTCTTTGGCTGCCAGTATCCGCAGGGCTACGTCGAGCCGCTGCCCGAGCTCCATCGCGAGCTCGACGAGGCGGCCGCGCACCTCGTGGCGTTCTACGAGGGCGACAGCATGCTCGTGGCCCAGGACCCCTTCCTCGGCTCGGTGCCCGCATGGGCCGCCCACTTCCGCGAGGTGATGCAGCGGCTGGCCCGGCTGAGCGAGCAGGAGCTGCGCGGCGAGCCGATGTCGGCGGAGGACCTGGCGTTCTTGAACCGCACCGTCGACCGCCACGCCGACGACGGCTACGGCGGCACGCGCAGCTACGACGGCTGGTACCCCGCGCTCTACTGGAACCCGATGTGGACGAACGAGCGCAAGCAGAAGCGCGACATGGGCGGAAGCCACCACCACACCGAGGGTGGTGAAGCCGAGCCGATCGTGACCGACGTGCACACCGATGGCGCGCACGACACGGTGCTCGAGATGGGCACGGGCTATCCCGAGCTGATGGTGGTGGTGGTGGATCAGGGCGGCGACGTCGCGGTCTACGGCGGGCCGGTCTCGAGCGTGTACGCGTTCGAGCGGCCGAGCACCGAGCGCATGACCGATCAAGAGTGGGCGCAGGCCATCGTGCACCGCGCCCTACCCGAGCGGCCTGCGTTCGCCCGAACCTACCGGGCCCAGTAGTGGATCCAGTCGCGGGCCCAGTCGCGGGCCTGCGCTCCGACTCGGCGTCGGCGCGCCCTCCATCCGAGCGGTACCAGCAGCCACCACGCAGCACGATCCGATCCAGCGCCGGCGCCGGTCGTGCAGCTGCAACCGCTGCCCCCCTCGTCATCCTGCCCGGGTCCCTCGGTCTCGGTCGCAGAACCGGTGCCCATGCCGGTGGTGCCAGGGTTGGGTCCCGTGCTCTGAGCCCCCCCGCTGGAATCGACCACTCCGGCGGTGTCGTCGACCGCCCCGGTGGACTCCACCGGCGGCTCGCCAAAGCCCACGATCGGCACGCTCAGCGACTGCTCGGCCAGCACCAGCGGGGGCGCCCCGCCGAGGGTGTCGAACAGCATGGCCACCTCGTTGCCCGCATCGTTGCTGGTGTTGTCGTCGGCCAAGCGCTGCACGTACTGCGGCGTATTGACGAGATAGAGCAGCCGCACGCGCACGTCGAGCACGTCGTCGGAGGGATCGCCGGGCGTGGCGTCCTGCACGTCGGTCAGACCGTCGAAGGCGTAGGTGGCCACATCGAAGTGAGGCCAGGTGCCGTCGCCCTGCAGCGGATAGCGGGAGCCGACCGGATCGGTCTCCAC
Organism: Paraliomyxa miuraensis; assembly: GCF_026337845.1. GTDB lineage: Bacteria > Myxococcota_A > Polyangia > Nannocystales > Nannocystaceae > Paraliomyxa > Paraliomyxa miuraensis. Next base: position 77,227 of record NZ_JAOVZF010000147.1, read on the forward strand.
GTTGGGCTGGAGCCCCCGCGGAGGGATGCGAGTGTCCTCGACCCAGTGATCGTTGAGCAGCAGGTGCATGGTGGTCCCGGTGGCATACTGCTCGGCCACCCCTTGGTAGTCGCGCAGCTGCGGGTCCTCCTGCGGCCCCATGCCGGGCACGTACAGGCCCGAGGTCCACAGCACCTGCTCCCCGTAGCTCGCCGCGACCTCGAGCCACATGATCCGACCTTCGGAGTAGCCGGTGGGCAGCTTGTGGCCGGTCTCGTTGGTTACGGTGGCCTGCAGATCCGTCAGCCCCTCGCCCAGGTGCACCTGCGCCGGCCCCTGCAGCTCCAGCGTGGCCGCGGTGGCCAACAGCTCGTCCATGCGCTCGAGGGTCTGGTTGAAGAAGAAGTCGTTGACGGCTCCGGTGCCCGAGTTGCCGTACTCGGCCCGCAGCAGCTCCACCATGAAGCGATTGGCCCCCACCAGATCGTGACGGCGCCCGCCCGTGGCATGGGCGCTCTGGTCGACGAATTGGTTGCAGCCGGGCTTGTCGGCCACCGCGGGCATGTGGCAGTCCACGCACGAGCGGAAGTCGTCACCGGGCTGGGCGAAGGCGCTGCCCGCCCACTCCGAGTAGGTGCGCTGCTCGTTGAACATGGTGCCCATGGGCAAGCCATCGTCGTCGAGGCGCTCGCGGGGGGTGGTGACGTCGTGACAGGTACCGCACAGCTGCGCGCTGCCGGTGAAGGGATCCATGATCCAGTCGTGGGGCGGATCGCCTCCGCCCGGGCTTGGATAGGCCCACGGCCCGCGACGCGGCACGAGGCCATCGAGGCCGGGCACGTCGTCGATCGCATACTGGGCGTTGCCCAGCGCGCCCTGGTCGGTCATGCGGTGGCAGGCCTCGCAGGTGACCCCATCGAAGTCCGCCGGATCGAGCGCATCGATCGAGGTGGCGCCCCCGCGTCCCTCGAGGAAGGCGCGCGGCGAGTGGCACCGGATGCACTCGGTGGTCTCGCCGGGGTGGTCTTGGTCGGCGAGCGCAACGCCGGCCCAGAACACCGGGTCGCGGGCCGCGTTGGCCATCATCGAGCCCTGCCAGCCGTAGAACGGGGCATAGCGGGGCTGCCCCTCGTGGCCGGTGGCGTTGTCATAGGTGTGGCACAGCTGGCAGCCGTTGGCCTCGATCAGCGGGTTGGTGAGCTCACCCGGCACGGTCGGGTCGGCCCGAGCGACGCTCGGGTACGGCAGCAGCCAGGGAACGACGAGCAGGACGCCCGCGTGGGCCCTGCGCCAAAAAGGGCCAAAACTCCGCCGCCTGGGCATGATGGGCTATCGTAACGTCGATGCCTCGAGGGCGCGAACCCGCCGCCGGCCTCGTTCCGACCCGGCTGGACCGCGCTCACGGCCGCTTCGCCGGGTCGTGGGCGGGGTCGCTCGTGCTCGGCGCGTCGGTGACCGCCGCCACCTTGCTGTTGGCCAGCGGGTGCCCGGGACGCACGGACGGACCCGCGGGCGACGCTCAGCCGCCCGCGGGCGAGGGCCATGGACTGGTGAGCCCCTGGAAGGACGGAATCGGGAACGTGGGCAACCAGGTGCGGGGGATCGAGGCCATGCCCGACTACGACGCCGAGGCCCGGCACCTGCGCGCGCGGGTGGTCCGGCAGCTGCCCGAGCCGCTGCCCTCCCCCAAGGCGGCGTGCGTGAGCATGCTCGACGGCGCGCGGCAGTACTACGTGGACACCGAAGGCGAGGAGTCCTCGGCGGTCAGGACCATGGAGGCCACGCGAACGGCCGATCTCGCGGCCTGCGTGGACGAGACCAGCCCCGCCGCCGCCGCGTGCGTGGCGGTGCTGATGGGCCGCAACGAAGGAGAGTTTCCGTGGGTGCTCGATCAGTGCAGCCGCGCGTTCCCGCAGCCGGACCGCCCGGGCTGAGCCTCGCCGAGCCCCGGCCCCGCTCGCGCGGCGTGCTGCGGCTGCTGGCGGCCGCGTGTCTGTTCACGTGCGCGCCACCAGGCGACGCGTCCGTGCGGGCCGACCAGGATGATGGACCCCGGCCGAGCGTTGCCCAGCCGCCCATGCATCCCGAGCCCACGCCCGTGCTGGCCGCGGTGGTGCATGCGCCCCGGCCCGAGCCTCCACCGCCTCCCTCGCGCACCGCACCGCTCGAGATGACCTTCGTGGGCGACGTGATCCTCGGGCGCTACCGCGACGACGGCTACGATCCGATCCCCGACGGCGAGCACGAGCCGTTCGCGGAGGTCGGCGAGCTGCTGCGCTCGGACTTCGTGGTGGGCAACCTCGAGACGCCGCTGGTGCGCACGCTGCCCGATGCAAGCCCGGTTGGCACGCGCTACAGCTTCGGGGCCGACGCGGCGCTGGCCGAGCACCTCGTGCCCGCGGGCTTCCACGCGCTGTCGCTGGCCAACAACCATGCGCTCGACCTGCGGGCGGAGGGCGTGGAGCAGACCCCGGAGATCCTCGCCGAGCTGGGCATCGTGGGCGTGGGCGCGGCTCGCTTCGATGCGCCGCGCCTTCGGGTGGAGACGATCGAGCGCGAGGGCTGGCGGGTGGGCCTGCTGGCCGTGACCACCGAGGCCAACATCCCGTCGCTGACCGGAGTGCCGCCCCAGCCCCTGCTGGAGCTGAGCGACATCGAGCACGAGCTGGTGCCGCTGGTGGCAGACGCGCGGGTGGAGCACGACCTGGTGATCGTGCTGGTGCACTGGGGCGTGGAGTATGCCGACGAGCCCGACTGGGCCCAGCGCAAGGCCGCCCACGCGCTGGTGGAGGCCGGCGCCGATCTGGTCATCGGCCATCACCCGCACGTGCTGCAGGGCATCGAGCGCCACGGTCACGGCCTCATCGCCTACTCGCTGGGCAACTTCTTGTTCGAGAACGTCAAGGACGTGCCGCGCCAGACCGGAGTGCTGCGCGTGCGCTACGACGAGCGCGGCTGCATGGAGCGCGTGGTGCTCCACCCGGTGTTCGTCAAGAGCGTGCCCATCAAGCACCCCGCGCCGGCCACCGGGTACATGGGGCAGCAGGTCAAGGAGCGGGTGCGGACGCTCGGTCAACCGCTGGGCTCGAGCTTTCGCGACGAGGGCGACGACCTGGTGCTGGAGGGGGCTGGGTGTCCTCCGGCCGGAGCTGCAGCCGGGCCAGCGCCTGCGGCAGCGATGGCAGGACCTTGATCGCCTGGAACAGGGCATCGATCTCGGCGAACGCGGGCGCCCCCAGGCGCAGCCACTGCTTGAGCCGCCCCAGCGCGGCGCGCTCGCCCGCGCCATGGAGCAGCAGGCGCGCCGCATACTCACCAAGCAGCGCCGAGAAGCGCACGGGCTCGTAGTCGGGCTCGGGCAGGCCTCGCGCCTGGCGAAACAGCCACGGTCGGCCCATCGCGCCGCGGCCGATCATGAAGGCGTGGCAGCCCGACTGCTCGGCGCAGCGACGCAGGTCGGCCTCGGTGCACAGATCGCCGTTGGCGACCACCGGCATGCGCACCGCGAGCCGGGCCTTGGCCAGCGCGTCCCAGGCCACGGGAGGGCGGTAGAGCTGCAGCCGCGTGCGCGCGTGGATGGTGAGCCACTCGGCGCCTCCGGCCTCGGCCGCGGCCGCGATCTCGGCCAGGCGATCGCTGCCGTCCCAGCCCAGGCGAATCTTGACCGTCACCGGCACGCTCGCGGGCACGGCCCGACGCACCGCGCCCACGATCGACTCGATCCGGCACGGGGTCTTGAGGATGGTGGCTCCGCCGTCGTGGTTGTTGACGGTCTTGGCGGGGCACCCGAAGTTGATGTCGATCCCGGGCGCGCCGAGCTCGGCGGCCAGCGCGGCGCTGCCCGCCATGGGCTCGGGCTCGCCGCCCAGCAGCTGCACGAACACGGGCACTCCCGCGCGGGTGCGGCCGCCGCGATCGAGCTCGGGGCAGATGCGGCGCAGCACGTGCGGCTGCACGCGATCGCGGGTGACCCTCACGAACTCCGACACGCACAGGCTGATCCCGCTCTGATCGTCGGCGAGCGAGGTCAGCAGATCGCGGTAGACCCAGTCGGTCACCCCATCCATGGGCGCGAGCGCCAGGAACAGCCCCGGTGCGTCGGGGCGCGGCGCGGCGCGATGACGCAGGCCAAAGGCCGCCTCGACCGCGGCGTCGCTCATCGATCGCCCTCGGCGAGCCGCAGCTCGAGCTGGCGATCGAGATCCTCCGACCAGGGGATGAACAGCAGCTCGTAGCTGCGGGCCTGCTCGAGCTCGCCGACCCCGTCACGGCGGCGAACCTTGCGACACACGTAGCCGCAGGGGGTGAGCTTGCGCAGCGCCAGCAGCCGCCACAGCTCTTGCTCCACCACCTCGGGCGCAAAGCCCTGGCCCTCCAGGGTGTCGACGATGCGACCCATGGTCACGCCACCGGGCGCAGTGCTCTCGGCCAGCTCGAGGATCGCGGTGGCAACCACGGACGACATGAGGCGTGCGAGCATGGCCCCACGCGCGGCGCCGCACAAGCCGCTCCGTGCGCGGCCCCACCACGAGGAGGCACCGGGCGCTGGGCCGCCCTGGACGGAACGGCGCGGGGCCACGATGATCGATGACAGCGATGTCGTCTCCACCTCGAGCTCGGCGAGTCGACCAACGCGACGACGCGCGCCCGGCCGTGCTCGCCGTGCTCGTGCTCGCGCTCGCGTGCAGCAGCGACGCCTCGCTCGACGAGCCCTCGCCCTCGCAGCCCGAGGTCACGACCGGCACCACGGGCGACGGACTGCCCGCGCTCGAGGGCAGCGGCTCGTCGACCTCGGACGCCAGCACGGGGCCGGGGCCCATGCCCGACGATCCTCGCACGTGCCCCGCCGAGTGCTCGTTTCGCCTCGCGCTCGACTGGGTCTACGAGGGCGCGCCCTCCTCGACCCCCTCGCGGCCCGGCACCCACGCGATGGGCACGATGCTGCGCGAGCCCAGCGGTACGCTCACCCTCGGCGAGCTGCGTCAGGGCGGCGCCACCTTGCATCGGCTCGACCGCCACGGCGAGCTGCAATGGAACGTTCCGGTGCCGCTCCCCTGCGACGTGTGCGACCCGAGCCACATGGCAAGGCACCCTTCGGGAGACCTGCTCGTGTCCGCCTCGGGGTGGCTGGTCGACGGCGCCTTCTCCCTGATCGCAATGCGCTACGACCCCGAGCAGCACGAGGAGGTGTGGACCACCACCCGCCCGCTGGCTCCGCTCGGTACGGTCGAGGTGCGCAGCGGTGACATCACCGCGCTCCCCGACGGCAAGGCGGCGCAGCTGTTCATGTCGGCGAAGATCGAGTTCGATCTGCTGCAAGACACGCGGATGGTGGTCTACGACGACGAGGGCCTCGTGGTCGCCGAGGAACACCTGATGCAGGGCGCGCCGACCCAGTCCCGGCCTCCTCTGCTGGCCCGCGCCGACCACGATGGCACGGTGGTGATCGGCGTGTTCGCGGGCTGGGACGCCAACCTCTACGGTCGCATCGACCGGCTCGCCCCCCCGCTGTGGAATCCCACGGCCCATGCCTCGCTGCCCTATCCGCTCGACGACCTGGTGGTGGACGACCGCGGGCACGCCCTCGACGTGGGGCACCTGTTCTCGGGATCGATGACCCATCTGGTGCTGACCGACCGCAGCCCCGTGAGCCACGACCCCGGGTGGGTGGCCACGATGGAGCTTCCCAGCACCACCGCAAGCGCCACCGCGTTGGCGCTGGGGCCCGACGGCGATCCGTATCTGGCCGTCCGTACCACCCAGATCCCCGCCGAGGGCGCGGCGCCGCTGGTGGGGATCGGGGTGCTGCGCTGGTCTCCCGAGGGCGAGCTGCGCTGGTCCACGAGCGAGCTCATGAGCGTGGACGATGGCCTGCGTCCGCTCGCCCTGGCCATCGACGACGACGATGGAGTCTTGCTCGCTGCGATCGTCGACGACCGTCTTCGCGTGGAGCGCCGCACGCAATCCTGTGAGTGTGGGTGAGCACGATGCGATGGCCCTCGACCCGAGCTCGTGGCCCGCGGTGGCCGGCCATCGCGGGACTCGCCTTGCTCGCTGGCTGCGCGGAGCCCACGACCTCGCTCGACACCACCCCCGCCACGGGGTCGTCGACGAGCGCGGGCGACGATTCGACCTCGAGCGAGGGCGAGGGCGACACCACCGACGGCGAGACCCCGCTCGAGCTGTGCCCGGCCGAGTGCACACCGCTGCTCCTCCCCTCGTGGACCTACGAGGGCCCCCCCAATCACTACACGGTGGTGGAGATGCTGCGGAGCCCCGATGGCGCGCTCACCCTGGGCACCCAGCAGCTCCACGGCGTGATCGGCCTGACTCGCCTGAGCGCCGACGGTGGGCTGGAGTGGGCGGTGAACCCGGGGCTGCCCTGCGGCGCCGACTGCCGCCTCGTCGACGTGGTGCTGCACCCCTCGGGCGACGTGCTGCTGTCGGCCAGCGCGCCCGCGAATGGGTTGATCCCTGCACGATCGCTGGTCGCCCGCTGGGATGCGAGTGCACGCACGATCCGCTGGATCCGCGACGTCACGTTCGGCTACGTGCCCTCCGCCAGCTCGCGCGCGGGGGAGCTGGTGGTGCTCGACGACGATCGCATCGTGCAATCGCGGGTCCGAGGAGTCGAGGGTGGCGAGGTGCTCGAGGTGCTCGAGCTGAACGCCGAGGGCGACGTGCGCACCCTCAGGCCCGTGATCGGCCAGTCCCCCACCGACGCGGGCTGGCCGCTGCTCGCCCAGCCCGGCCAGGGCGGCGAGCTGCTGCTGGGGCACGCGTCGCGGGACGAGGACTCCGACCCCATCCGAGCCGCCAGCTCGCGGCTGCTGCCTCCCAACTACGCGCTGCTCACCCAGCAGCCGCTGCCGATCGTGCTCGACGATCTACGGGTGGACTCCGCCGGCCGTCGGCTCGAGCTGGCGCGCAGCGATGGCAACGAGACCATCACCTTGCAGGTGACCAGCCGCCGCAGCTCCGACCCGGAGCGCTGGACGATCTCGCAGCCCATGCTCTCGACCGCCAACACCCGCGCCGCGCTCGCGGTGGGCCCCGACGACGACGTCTACGTGGCCGCCCGCACCACCCCCCGCATCGCACCCGGGGAGACCGAGATCGTCGTCTCGCTCGACGTCGCCCGCTGGACGGCCGACGGCCAGCTTCGCTTTGGCGCCACCCGCCCGTTTCCGATGATGGCCACTCCGGATCCGCTCGAGCTGGTCGTGGACGAGGACGATGGCCTGATCGTGGGCACCGTGGTCGGGGGCGACCTCCGCGTGGAGCGCTTCGAGCAAGCCTGCGCCTGCGATTGACGCGCAGGTACGCCCCGCCCGAGGGGTCTGGACCTGACGAGCGGGGACCCCGATGATCGTGGGGTCCGGATCACGGAGTCGGATGTCGATGCAGCGGGAGGACACGGCAGCGCGTTCGCGCTCCCTCGGCGAGGGACTGCGAACGCTCGTGCGTGCCGTCGCGGCCTCGTGGGTCGGGCTCGCGATCGCGTGCGGCCCCACGGTCTCGCTCGACGCCAGCCCACCACGGGCATCGTCTTCGTCGGGCGACGCTCCCGTGTCGTCGAGTGCGGACACCCAGGGCACGAGCGGCTCGACCGGCTCGACCCAGGCGAGCACCGCCGCCGACGACGACCCGATCGACGACCTCCCCCCGCTGCCGGGCGAGTGCGCTCCCGGCTGCGAGGTGGACCTCCCCATCACCTGGACCTGGGACGACGAGGTCTCCGACCCCGAGCAGTGGCTCTCGACCATGCTCGCGTTGCCCGACGGAGGCTGGGTGGTGGCCACCTCCTTGCTGGGGTTCCCGCAGCTGACCAAGATCACGGCCGAGGGCGAGCTGGCGTGGTCCGTGCCCGCCAGCCTCGACTGCAACTGCGAGATCCTCGACCTGGCCCTCTACCCCTCGGGCAAGCTCGCGGTGCTCGGCCAGGGCTCCTTCGATTCCTTCTATCAGGTGCTGGCGCTCGGCCGCTTCGATCTGCAGACCCAGGACTTCGAGTGGAAGGCGTGGGACACCATCTACGGGACGAACGTGATCCCGCCCACCGTGGGCTCGGTGATCCCCCTCGACGACGTCTACACCGTCATGCTCGTGACCGAGGCCAGCGAGTTCTCGCGCTGGTCGTCCCAGGAGTGGATCGAGATCTTCGTGTACGAGAACGAGTACGCCGCGAACTATGTCGTCCTGGACTCGAAGACCATCGACACCCCCTCGCCGCCCCCGCGCGGCCGCGGCCTGAGCGATGGCAGCGTGGTGATGACGCTGCCCGACCCCAACGAGGCTCAGAGCTACGTCGTGTGGCTCGACCGCGAGGATCTCCTGCCATTCGACGGCGTGCTCGTCCCTGGCGTGCCCGAGGCGATGGCCGAGAGGCTCGATGACGAGCTGGTGATGGCCGGCCACCTCGACTTCTCTTCGCAGCAGGTCATACTTCAAGCCAGCGGTGTCAGCCACGGCGAGCAACCCTGGGTGTTCTCCGATGGCGTGCTCACCACCACCTCGAGCGCGCCCGCGCTGACCGTGGACTCGTCGGGGAGCGCCATCGTGGCCATGCACGCCACTGCGGGGACACCCGAGGATCCACGCGGCGGCACGGTGCAGCTCGTTCGTCTGCGCGACGGCACCGAGGTGTGGTCCACCTCGATTCCGCTCTCGCTACAGACCTCGTCGCATCCCGTGGCGATCGACGCCACCGTCGACGACGGTCTCGTGCTCGCCGGCATCGTCGACGGTCGCCTTCACCTCGAGCGCAGGGAGCAGACGTGCCGATGCGACTGAGCCCGCGCCTCGGAATCCCGCGCCCCTGGCTCGCGACCGCGGGTCCGTCGGGGATGCTCACCGCCGTGCTGGGCGGCGGACTGGGCTGCGGGCCGACCGTCTCGCTCGACGACCCCAGCCCGGTCACCGCCAACCCCACCACCAGCCCCGATTCCTTCGGCCCGACCTCGGGCCAAGACGGCAGCGACGGCGCCAGCGAGGGGCTCGACGAGGGCACGCGCCTCGATCTGGCCCCGCTCAAGCTCGACGTGGCCCCCGACGTTCCCCTGCCCCCGGGCGTGTGCCCGCCCGATTGCCAGTTCGAGCTCAACCTCGCGTGGACCTACGACGGCTTCGATCCCTCGGCCCTGCTCGATCCCGAGGATCAGGTGATCGTGCAGGTCGAGCGCGACGACCACGTGGTGGTGGCCGAGGAGCGCCAAGGGGCCATCACCCTCGCCCGGCTCGATGTCGGAGGCCAGGAGCTGTGGACCCTGCCGCTCTCGCTGCCGTGCGAGCCCTGCCGCCTGGTCGATCTGCGGCTCCATCCCTCGGGCGATCTGCTGCTGTCGGTCCGCGGGGTGGACGGCATGGGATCGCCCGTCACGGTGGCGGCCCGCGTGGAGCTGGGCGCCCCCACGCTCCTGTGGTCGAGCGCCATCGCGCTGGCCAACGGAGCTGGTGTCGCGCCCCGCACGGGGACCTTGCTCGCGCACGACGAATCCCTGCTGCTCCAGCCGGCCATCGAGGGCTCGATGACCCCGGGCCTCGAGCAGCTCGAGCTGCTGGCCTACGATGCCGCCACGGGAGACTCCACCGCGACCACCCCGATCGCGGTGAGCACGGCGACCGGCGACGCCCCGATCCCGCGCGCGGTCTACGATGCAGACGGTCTGCTCGTGCTCACCCATCCCGCGTGGTCCGACGACGGGGGCCTCTCGGGCGAGGTGCGCTGGCTCTCCGCGCCGGATGGCGACGCGGTCGCGACGAGCACGAGGGTCGAGCCCCCGCTTCGCCTCGCCGCCGACTCGGGCGGGCGCGTGGTCACCCTGGGACAGACGATCGGTGCCGACCAGAGCCTGCTGCGTCTGGGCAGCGGCCACGCGGGCGACCCCGAGCAGTGGACGCTCACCTACGCCGTCGACACCGTCACCTCCAGCCTCCCCGACCTGAGGGTCGACTCCTACGGCGACGCGCACGTGGTGATTCGAACGGCCCAGGGCATGCCCGGCCGCGAGAGCGACGTGGAGCTGCTGGTGCTTCGCTGGTCCGACGAGGGCACGCTGGTCTGGAAGCTCGCGCTGCCGCTGCCGTTCGATCGCGTGGACGAGCCGATCTCGTTGCAGCTGACCACCGGCGAGGACCTCGTGCTCGGCGGGTTCATGACCGGGGTGCGGCACGTGGAGCGGCGGGTGCCCAACTGCGACTGCGGGTGAGGTTGGCGGTCGAGTCGGGTCGCAAGGACCGAGCTTCGGGCTATACTCGGGACCTTGGCTTTTCGATCACGACGACACTGGTGGCTCGGCTCGGTCGCGATCGCGCTCCTGGGCCTCTACGGTTGCCGCCCCGACGACCCTGCCCCCGATCCCTGCGCAGGCTCTTGCGCCGAGGGCGCGTACTGTGACCCCGCCACCGCGCGGTGCTTTTGCGAGGTGGGCTCGTTCGGCGACCCCGAGCGGTCCTGCCTGCCGCACGGCGACGTGTGCAGCGAGGCCGAGGCCCGGGTGGGGCACTCGGCCTGCGAGCTCACCATCGACGACGCCGACACCTGGACGGTGCTGTCGATCGGGCACGGCAAGAACGCGGCGCTGTCTCGCGCCGTGAAGTACCTGGTGCCCTCGATCCCCAATGCACGCATCCCCACCGTGCTCGGCGACACCAACTGGTACCGCAGCCATCACTGCCTGATGGCGCAGGCGTTCGAGCCGTACTTCCCGGGCCTGAGCTACGACGGCTACAAGCAGCTGGTCATCGAGGGCGCCACGCGGGAGTACTACGGCGGCACGATCTCCGAGCTGAGCGTGCCCGATCCGAGCGGCATCCAGTACGTGTTCACGGTGGAGACGCTCGCGCTGCCGCAAGAGCTGCTGACCGAGGACCAGATCTACGAGGTCTACCGCCAGCTCCAGGATCGCATCGGCATCGGCCCCATCGCCTACACCACCGACGCCGACATCCACCTCGAGCAGGCCATGTCGTGGGTCGACCCGCCGTTCCCGGTGCTCATCCTCCCCGAGGAGGCCGGGCCTCAGTATGAGGCCTACACCCCCGGGCTGGCCTACGGCCGCGTGCGCCGGTTCACCAGCGAGGCGCTGCTCGCCGCGGGCCCGACCGCGTTCGGCTGGCAGGACATCGTGGTGCTCGACGAGGCACCGCTCTTGATCGAAGGGGTGATGGCCGCCTCGATCACCGAGGAGCGCCAGGACGTGCTCACCCACCTCAACGTGCTGTCCTCGCTGCGGGGCACCCCCAACGCCAAGGTCGACGATGCGCTCGAGGTGTTCGCGCCCTACGAGGGCATGCTGGTGCGGCTCGAGGCGCTGCCCACCTTCTACTCGATTCGCGAGGCCACCGTCGAAGAGGCCCAGGCCCACTGGGCCCAGACCCGCCCCCAGGCCGAGCTCTCCGCCCCGCCCGACTGGACCTTCGCCGAGCTGCTCGACCTCGACGCGATCCCGACCAGCACCCCGGACGAGCGCACCCAGGCCGTCTCGCGCTTCGGCAGCAAGGTCTCGGGCCTCGCCGTGCTGCGCTCGGTCGCCGATCCCGATCGGGTGACGAAGGGCTTTGGGATCCCGATGTCGGCCTACGGCGCGTTCATGGAGGGCAACACCTGGGAGGCCCCGGTCAGCGCAGGCACCGAGGTGCTCACCTACGCCGAGACCATCACGCGGTGGCTCGACGACGACGAGTTTCGCTCCGATGCATCGGTTCGCGGGGCTCGCCTGCAGAGCCTGCGCACCGAGATGATCGAGCGCGGGGTGGTCGACCCGGCCCTGCTCGACGAGATCCGCACCCGCATCGTCGACGTCACCGGCGACGCCAACGTGATGATGCGGTTCCGCTCGTCCTCCAACGCCGAGGACAGCCTCACCTTCAACGGCGCCGGGCTCTACGAGTCGATCAGCGGCTGCGGACCCGACCTGCCCGCCGACCTCGAGTCGGCGTGCGAGCCCGGCCGCAAGTCCAAGCCGGTCGACGTGGCCCTCAAGCGGGTCTGGGCCAGCCTGTGGTCGTTCGGGGCCTACGAGGAGCGCGAGTACTACCAGCTCGATCACTCCGAGGTCGGCATGGGTGTGCTGTCCAACCCGCGCTTTGCCGGGGAGCAGGCCAACGGGGTCGCGTTCACCGGCAACCCCATCGACCTCGAGGACCCACGGCTGACCATCAACGTGCAGGTGGGCGAGGTCGACGTGGTCGGCAACAATCCCGGGGTGGTGGCCGAGCTCGATCGAGTGCTGGTGGAAGGGGGGCAGGTGGTGTCGATCGATCGCGAGGTCGCCTCGTCGCTGGTCCCGCCGGGGCAGGTGGTGCTGAGCGACGATCACGTGCGCGAGCTGGCCCAGCTGCTCGATGCGGTCGCCGCGAGCTACCCGGTGGACGCCACGCCGCCCGAGGGGACCGAGGTGATGCTCGACCTGGAGTTCAAGCTCACCGCCAACGGAGCGCTGATGCTCAAGCAGATCCGGCCGTTCGCGGCGCGGCCCTACCAGGTGCTCGAGGGCTCCTGCCGGTAGCCCCTCGCGGGCGCGAGGCCTCACCTGGAGCAATCGCCGGACGGCCGTGCGCGAGCGCGCCGTCACCCCGCCGAGACACTCGGGACGGCTCTCGAAAAACGGACACTGCGTCTCGGATCCGGGCTCGTGCGCCGTCTCCTTGCAATCGCGTTCGCACGGCGGGCGGGACTGCTATCCTCGACCCGTGCGGATCAAGCAAGTCGTGTCTCCTGCCGCGGCAATGCTGCTCATGCTCGGAGGACTGGCCGGATGGGCCTCACCATCCCAGGCCAGCCCCGACGCGAGCTCGGACGCGAGCGCCACCGTGGCCAACGCCAACGCCGAGCTCGAGCAGAGCTTCCGCTATGCGGGAGGCAACAAGGGTCGCGTCGCGATCGAGCAGGCCGTCGACGAGGCCATCGCCGACATGAGCCCGTTGATCCGGGGCATCGCTCGGACTCGCCTGCTCGAGGTCAACACCGTCATCGAGACCATCGACTTCAGCCTCGGCAGCGACACGCTCCGCACCAGCTACATCGGGGGGCGGATCATCGAGTCTCCCGCGAGCGGAGCGGCCGTCCGCTGGGTCAACCAATTCGGCGACACCGTCAACGTGAGCCAGCGGTGGTCCGACGGCAAGCTCGTGCAGCGCATCTTCGACGGCAACGGCAGCCGCACCAACGTCTATCGCTTCTCCGAGGACGGCCAGAGCATGACGATGTCGGTGACGATCAAGGCGGACCGGCTGCCCAAGCCCATCCGCTACCGCCTGCGGTACGGCAAGAAGGGCTCCTGACCTCAGTTCCCGATCCGAATCCCCGACCGCAAGAGCTCCGGCGGCTCCACCCCCGGCTCTCCGCAGCAGCGCACCAGGCTGCGGACCAGCAGCGAGAACAGCCCCTCGTGGTCGAGCACGGTGTAGGCCTCGCGATCGAGCGCCATGCCGTCGGTGAAGCCGGCCGCGCGAAACTCGGCCAGCAGCGCGGGGTCGCGAGCCATCACGTGCATCGGCACGTCGTAGGTCTCGTCGGAATCGGAGACCAGCGGCGGCTGGTGGTCGCCCATGATGATCACCAGGCTGTCGCCCTCGATCGTCTCGATGTGGCTCACCAGCACGTCCAGATCGTAGTCGACCGCCTCGGTGAACGACTCGAGCTGTAGACCATCGACCTCGCCCATGTAGGCGTAGCGCGGCGCCTGGAACCGGCGATAGTGGAGCAGACGGTCGCGGATCTCCCGGAGGTTCTCGCGCGGCTCGTCGTCGATGTGCTCGGTGACCTCGCCCTCCACCTCGCCCAGCGTGCGCCAGTCCTCGACCATGCGGGGGATCACGCTCCACGGCGCGTGCGAGGACACCATGTGGAAGTTGGTGAACAGCGGCCCCTCGACCCTGGAGAACACGTGCTCGTGGGCATAGCCCAGGCTGTACTGGTCCGGGATGATGCCCCAGCCGACCGCGGGGCCCTCGTACTCCAGGTCGAGCGCAAACACGGTGGAGTCGTAGTCGTAGCGGTTCTCGAGCGTGATCCCGGGCCGCGCCCGATCCTTGGGGGCCAGCAGCGCCGTGTGGTAGCCCTGGGCCTTCAGATAGCGCACGAAGTTGGGCGTGTTGGCGATGTCGTCGATGAGGTGCCGGAACACCGCCTCGTAGCGCACGCGGATTCCCGTGAGCAGGGTGGCCTCGGCCATCCACGAGCCACCGCCGCTGACCGGCGCCTCGGAGAACCCGCTGACCACGTGCCAGCCCGCGCCCCGCAGGCGCCCCTCGTAGTGCGTCATGCGCTGCTGCCAGCGCTCGATCGTGTCGGGGTGCGAGAACAGGATCCGCCCGTAGCTCTCCACCAGGTAGAGGTGCACGTCGGGCTTGCGCGCCAGCCGATAGTCCTCGTCGTAGCGTGCGTAGGGCGAGTCCTCGATGCCGTGCTCGATGTCGCGGTACATCCGGTACGAGAGCTTCAGGTTGTGCATGAACGCGGGCGTGGTCCAGAGCATCTCGCCCTCGACCCTGGCCCCCACCACGTGGCGCTTGTCGTGCAGGGCCGACAGCCCCAGCATCGACAGCAGCACCGCGGCCGCGACGAGGGCGGTGCGGCGAGGCGGTCGCGAGGCCAGGGTGCCGACCACCGCGGCGAACAGGCGGTGCCCCAGCCACGCCACGAGGCCCACCACCACCAGCGCGGCCAGCAGCGCGAGGAAGCGCCAAGGGCTCCACAGGTCCATCACCAGCACCCCGACGTGCTTGGCCAGGAACAAGAGATCGTAGAGCAGCGGGATCTGTCGGAGCACCACCTGGCCGATCAACGCCGGCCACATGTAGAGCCACAGCAGCACGGCCCACAGCACGGCCACGCGGCGGATCCACGCGGCATGCCGCAGACGCGCCGTGAGCACGCACAGCGCCACCACCAACAGGAGGTCGCCGCTGGGCACCAGCACGAGCAGCGGCTGGCGACGCAGCTGCCACACCACCGCGGGCAGCACGAACAGCGCGTTGAGCAGCAAGAGCCCCAGCCAGGGAGCGGCGGCACGCAGGCCACCGACCAGCCGTGGAGAAGCGAGCCGGGCGGGGAGCCAGCGCGGGGTGCTCGGAGAGTCCATGCGGCAGGGGGGAGCATGCCCCAAGCCCGGGGCCGAGGCCAAAGCCGGCCGCGCCGCGGCGCGAGACGGGCTCAGGGGCATCCGCTCATGTCGATCACCTCGAAGCGATCGCGCTGACTGGCGGCACGGATCACCGCCGTACCGTCGGGTGACCAGCTCACGGCGTGGGAGCCGTTGCCGTCCTCGGCAAGCCGCTCGACGAGCGCGATCCCGCTCCCGTCTCGCTCGCGCTCGTACAGCCGCGGCACGCCATCGTGCGCTGCGATCACGAACGTGCTCGCGTCCGGACCTGGCGCGATGACCTTGATCCCGCTGGCGAAGTCGTCGAACGCCTGGAGTTCGTGCAGCGCCCCCGTCTCGAGCCCCAGGCGCAGCACCGCGACCCGGTGCTCGGCGCCGAAGGTCCCGTGCACCACCTCGGCATCGTCGGCCCCGAACGCCACGACGCCGGGCTCCTCCCCCGATTCCAGCGCGGCGATCTCCACCAGATGCTCGTGCTCGGCATCGAGCCGCCAAAACCTCGTGGTCTCGGCTCGGCCCAGCGACGCCGCGTAGCGCCCGCTCGGTGACCAGCGCGCGAGCACGCAGCGCTCGTGGGCCTCCACGCGGTCGACGATCGTCAGCATGGCATCGGCTCGATCGAAGCGCAGCAGCGTGAGGCTCCCCCCGTGGCCGCAACCCAGCACGTGGCGCTCGTCGGGCGAGAGCGCCACGTCGTAGACCGTGGTGGCATCGATGCGCAGCGCGTCCACATGGGTGATCCGTTCCTCCTCCACGTCGACCTCGAACACATGGAGCTGGCCGTCGCCCCCGGCCGCGAGGGCCAGCGTGCCATCGGAGGTCCAGGCCACCGCGAGCTGGCTGGTCTCGCCGCGATACCGGTCGGCCACCCGCAGCACCCGCCCTTCGTCCTCGATGGCCAGCAGCCGCAGCTCGAACGTGGTGCCGCCCAGCGCATGATTGGATGCGGGCGACCACGCAACCCCGTACGACAGCGGGTCGTCCCCGTCGACGGTCGCCAGGGAGCGCAGGCACGCGGGCTCCGGCTCGGGCTCGAGCGTGGGCGCGAGCTCGTCGCCCCCGCAAGCCACGGCGGCCAGGACCCCCCAGGACGCGATGCCGACTCGTACCCGCATGCTGCCCTCGTACCGCTCAGCGCGGCTGGACCTCGACCCACAGCGCCCGGTGATCGCTCGCGTCGTTCTCGATCGTCGTGGCCCCCGTGACCACCAGCGCCGGAGCCGGGCTGACCAGCGCATGGTCGATGCGCCCGTCGCCGTGCGTGGGTCCCGGGTCCCACGGCAACAAGGCATCGACGGCTCCGGTGAGCTCCATCAGCGCCTGCCCGCCCTCGGCCGTGAGCGGGGCATTGAAGTCACCGGCGATGATCGTCGGAGCCTCGAGCGTCGAGCCCACCTCCTCACCCAGCGCGACCAGGCCGGCGGCATTGGCCGAGGGGACGAAGTCGGCGTGCACGTCGACGACCCGCAGCGGTAGCGGGCCTGCGCACAGCGTGGTGTCGAGGGCGATCCGCGGCTCGTAGCCGCTCTCCGAGGGCAGCGAGATCCTTCGCACGTCCGCGAACGGCAGCCACGACAGCACCGCCATGCCAAAGTCTCCGCCGTCGAACTCCAGGCTGGCTGCGAAGGCATACGAGTAGCCCAGCGCGTCCGCGAGGACCCGCGGCTGGTCCACGCTGCCCGTGCGCCGCACCAGCACGTCGAGCTCCTGCAGCACCACCACGTCGGGTCGGTGCTCCAGCAACACGTCGCGGATCTCCTCCAGCGAGCCGACGCGGCCGGCCGACACGTTCCACGACATCACCCGCACGCCGGTCAGCCGCTCGGCTGCGGGGCTACAGGGCTGGAGCGGCGGCAGCACCAGCAGCCGATCGTCCTCCTCGGCCTCGCCCGTGGTCGCCGAGGTCGCCGTGGCCTCGGCCTCGGCCGCGCTGGTCTCCTCGCCAGGTGCCGACATGGCGGTATCGCGCGAGCATCCGCTGCCGAGCCCGAGCACGAGCACCGCGATTGCGGATCGTCGGCGCTCCCAAACCATGGCACAGGATACCAACCCGACCGCGCCGGCGCGACCGAGCCGGGCGCGCCCTTCGATCGCGAGAGTTCGTCGGCCTGGTGCTCGGGCTCACGCTGGGTCTTGCGCTGGATTTCGCGCTAGAGTGCCGCCGGCTCGCACCCTTGTCCCCTCTCGATCCCAACCGCGCGCTCGAGCACGCATGGCTCCTGGTGTTGGCCACGCTCGAGCGCGTGCGCAGCCACGGGCCGTTCCAACGGCCCACGGGAGTGCGGCTCGGAGACGACCGCCGCCTGCTCGAGGTCGAGCTCGAGCGAGCGTGGATCGTGCTCGATCCCCACGCAGAGCGCGGCTGGTCCTGGCCCGGGCACGAGCCTCCGGCCGGCACGGACGCCGCCGCGCTCGCCCGACTGCTCGACCTCTACTTGCCGCTGTGCGTCGATGCCGAGGCCCTGGTCATCGCCCACCTCGCGCAGTCGCTCGACGGGCGCATCGCCACGCACAACGGAGTCTCGCAGTTCATCAGCGGCCACGAGGATCTCCTGCACACGCACCGCCTTCGCGCCTTGTGCGATGCGGTGGTCGTCGGCTCGTCCACCGTCGTGCACGACGATCCGCGGCTCACCACGCGGCTCTGCTCGGGCCATAGCCCCACCCGCGTGGTCATCGATCCGCGCGGTCGCGTGGGCAGCGATCGTCGCATCATGCAGGATGGACCCGCCCCCACCGTGCTGATCCACCGCGAGGGCACCCGAGCGCCCCCAGCCCTCGCGAGCCACGTGCAGGTGGTGACCGTGGTGGCGGCCGAGGGCTCGTGGCTCTCTCCCGTCGCCATCCTCGCGGCCCTGCGAGCACGAGGACTGCGGCGCATCTTCATCGAGGGCGGAGGGGTGACCGTGTCGCGCTTCTTGCAGGCGGGCCTGCTCGATCGGCTCCATGTCTCGGTCTCTCCCGTGATCATCGGCTCGGGACGGCCCGGCTTCACCCTGCCCGAGGTGCTCGACCTCGACGACGCGCTGCGGCTCGAGGCGCGCTGCTTCGAGGTCGGCCGCGACATCCTGTTCGACTGCCGGCTCGGAGCGGCCGAGGCGGAGCCCCAGCCCCCGCAATGATCACCCTCGTGGTTCCTGCGCTCGACGGGCCCACCACCGGAGGTACCCGCTACAACCGCTGCCTGGTCCACGCGCTCGGCCAGCTCGGGGAGCCGTGCGAGGTGCTGTCGTGGGCTCGGGCGTGCGAGGCGATCGCCGAGCCCACGCCACGGCTCTTGTGGGTCGATAGCCTGTGGCTCGAGCGCCTTCCCGAGCTCGCCACGCTCGCGTCACCGGCCGGCACGATCGGCCTGCTCGCCCACTACCTTCCCGCGCTGGTCGCCCACGGCGAGCGACCACCACGCTCGTCGCTGTCGAGCGCCGAACGCAGCGCCCTGCGGCTCGCCCGGGCCTTCGTGGTGCCCAGCGAGTACCTCGCGAGCGAGCTGTGCGGGCTCGGGGTCGAGCGTGAGCGCGTGATCGTGGCCACGCCCGGGGTCGAGCTCCCCTGCCCGTCGCGCCCTGCGAAGCGCTCACACGCGCTGCAGGCGGTGATCGTGGCCAACGTGACCGAGGGCAAGGGCATCCTCCCGCTGCTCGAGGGACTCGCCGAGCGACTGCGACCCGAGGACCGACTCGCGCTGCGCATCGTGGGAGACCTCGCCCTCGAGCCCGCCTACGCCCGGGCGTGCGTGGCCGCCGTGGAGCGCCACGCCGGGCTCTGCGAGCGCGTACGCCTCGATGGTTCGCTCCCCCACGCCGCGTGCATCGAGGCCCTGCTCGACGCCGACGTGATGCTGTCGGCCTCGCGCATGGAGTCGTACGGAATGGCGCTCGCGGAGGCGCGCGCGTGTGGGCGGCCGATCCTCGCGCGCACGGGAGGCAACGTGGCGTACCACGTCGATCCCGCCTGGGGCGGCGAATTGGTGGCCGACGCCTCCGCGCTCGCGCAGGCGTGCGTGGCCCTGGCGCGAGCGCCCGAGGTGCTCGCCGAGCGTCAGCGCCGGGCATGGGCCCACCGCCGCGTTCGTTCGTGGACCGACACTGCCGAGTGCCTCGTCTCAGGCGCCCGTCACTGGGCCCCGCCACGACCACCACAGTGATCGCGCAAACGAGGCCACGATCAGCGCCGCCCCCACGCTCACCGCGACGCGCGTGAGCGGGCACGGGACCAGCATCACCGCGATCAGGGTCACGACCAGCACCCCGAACGCATGGCGGGCCACGAGGCTGCGCGGTGCCTCGCCATGGGTGCGCAGCGCGTGGACCACGAGCACGTAGGCGTAGCGGAGCACCCCCGCCGTCACCACCCAGCCCGGCGCGAGCTCGGCCCTCGTGATCACCACGGTCACCACCGCCACCATGAACGCGTCGGCCTCCTGGTCGAACGCCGCGCCGAACGCCGTGGCAGTGCCGCTGCGGCGCGCCCACCAGCCGTCCACGCCGTCGAGCACGAAGAACAGCAGCAGCAGACCCCCGCCCCATGGCACGACGGCGTCGGAGGGCAAGGTGGCGATTGCAGCCGCGATCACCACCCGCAGCGCCGTGATCGCGTTGGCCAAGCCCACCACGACCGCACCGCGCTGGCGGCCGATCCACCACACCAGCGCGCCCACGCCCACCCACGCCAGCACCCCGGGCTCGCCGAGCCGTAGCGCGCCCGCGATGCCCACCAACATCCACGACGCGTGGATCATGGCGGTACGAGCGTCTCGTGCATCGGGTCGCGTCATGTCACTCCTGCTTCGTTCGCCGCAGCAGCGGCCACAGTCCCGGCAGCACGCTCACCAGGCTCACCGCTCCGAACAGCACCGCGCTCGCGGCTCCCTCGGCCGCGGGCAACCCCGCCAGCGGGAACAGGGCCGCGGCGCTCAGCTCCCGCACGCCAAAGCCGCCCACGGTAATCGGCAGCACCGTCGCGACCAGGATCCATGGCACCAGCACCAGCGCCTGCCCGGGCGACAGCGCCGAGTCGACCGCGACCGCGCACGCCCAGAACATGCCGACCAGCAGCAGCAGGCTCGAGAGCGACGTGCACAGCTGCACCGCCAGCGCCCCCTCGTGCAGCAGCGCCGCGCGCAGCTCCTGCCGCACTCGTACGAGCCAGCGCCACGGTCCCACCGCGAGCGCCAGCACCACCGCCGCCGCCGCGAGCACCGTGATCGCGGCCGCGACGAGCAGATCCCCCAGCCCCCACGCAGCCGCCCCCACCAGCAGCACCAGCCACTGGACCACCTGGCCCGACGTACGCTCCACCACCACCGCACGCGCCACCGGACCCACGGGCTGCTCGCCATCGTGGGCCTGACGCGCCACACGAGCCACGTCGCCCACGACTCCACCGGGCAGCACCGAGTTCAGCAGCGCCGACAGGTAGTACTCGCGCCACGCCACGTTCATGGGCAGTGCCAGTCCCAGTCGTCTGGCCGTGAAGCTCCAGCGCCACGCCACCAGCCCGAGCTGCGGAATCGACAGCAGCAGCGCCACGCCCAGCCACTTGCCGTCGGCCCCTCGCAGCGCCACGCCCAGCGCGTCCACGTCGAGCCACGACAGCGTCACCGCCAGCAGCCCCACGCTCGTCGCCACCCGCAGCCCCGCGATCAACCTTGCCACCGACCGGGGACGCTCCGCGGCGGCGCGCCGCAGGGCGGCGATCACCCCGGGACCCCGAGCTCGGCCTCGTAGGCGGCCCAGGCCACGTGCGACTCGTGCAGCACCACCCGCAGCGAGCACAGCCCGTCGGAGCCCGAGCCCAGCTCGCCCGCGTCGATCTTGGCCTTCATGGCGTCGAACACCTCCTTGGCCAGCACCTCGGTCGTGGTGTTGCGCCCCGCGAACTCCGGCAGCTCGTCGAGGTTGCGATAGGCCCAGCGGGACACGATCGACCGCAGCGCCTCGCTCGCGCGCCCGATGTCCACCACCACCCCGTTGGGATCGAGGTCCTTGCGACGAAGCTCCACGTCGACCACGTAGGTCGCTCCGTGGAGGCGCTGAGCCGGCCCGAACAGCTCGCCCTGGAAGCTGTGGGCGATCATCACGTGATCGCGAACGCAGACGGTGAACATGGATCAACCGTACACGACCCGGTGGCACAGCACGAAGCGCCCGGGCGCGACCACCTCGGGCATGGCCTGGGGCAGCTCCTCGAACGGGCTCTCCCCCGTCAGCAGGCCGTCGAGCGCCTCGTCGGCGAGCAGGCGCAGCGCCAGCTCCAGCCGCCGTCGATGGGTCCATCGCGCGCGCTGGGACGCGGGCAGGGTGCCCACCTGCGACGAGACCAGGTGCAGGCGCTGGGCGTGGAACGCCTCCCCCAGCGGCAGCGTGGCCGGCCGATCGCCCAGCCACGAGAGCACCACGATCGTCGCCTCGCGGCCGGCCAGCGCCAGCGCTCGCTGCAGGCCCGCCGGAGACCCGCTGGCCTCGAGCACGCAGTCCGCCTCGCCGCGCGCGTGCTCGGGATCGCGTAGCGGCACTCCCAGGCGCTGCGCCACCGGGGCCTTGCGCGGATCCACGTCGACCAGCTCCACGTCGCAGCCCACCACCCGGTGCGCGAGGTAGGCCACCAGGCAGCCCACGACCCCCGCTCCGATCACGCACACGCGATCACCGATCCGCAGCCGGGCATCCCACAGGCCATTGATCGCGGTCTCCATGTTGGCTGCCAGCACGGCCCGCCCCGGCGGCACCTCGCTGGGGATCGGCACCACCGCGTCCGCAGGCACCACATAGCGGGTTTGGTGGGGATGCAGGCAGAACACCGACCGCCCCCGCAGCTCGTCCGGCCCCTGCACCACCTCGCCCACGCTGCAGTAGCCGTACTTGACCGGGGCCGGGAAGTCGCCCATCTGGAACGGAGCTCGCATGCGCTCGTGCTCGCTCGGGGGCACGCGTCCGTGGAACACGAGCGACTCCGTACCGCGACTGATCGCGCTCCACCGGGCCTCCACCAGCACCTGGTCCTCCGCGGGCTCGCCGAGCGCCTCGGTGCGCAGCTCCCCGCGTCCAGGACCGGTCACCCAGAATGCGCGTGCGTCGATCGTGCTCACGGCGCACAGGGTCCACGATGGCCGGCCGTCGTGCAATGCTCGCCGTCGCGCCATCCATGAGCACCCGTGCCGACGCCTCGGTCTCCGCTCGCCCCTGGGCCCCCGTGGCCGGGGTCTTGGTGGTGGTGATCGGCTACCTGCTCGTGCGAGACATCGGCGCGCCTGCGTTCGACGATGCCTACTTCTTCAAGCGCTTCGGGCTCAACGCCCTCGAGCACGGCATGTTCGCATGGAACGTGGAGGACGGGCCCGTCTACGGCTGCACCAGCCAGGCGTTCCAGCTCGTCGCCACCGTGTGCGCGGCGCTGTGGGCCACGCACTACGTCGTCGCGATCAAGGTGGTGAGCGCGCTGGGTCTGTGGGCGGCGGGGGTCGTGCTCGCTCGGTGGTGTGTGCGGGCGCTCGGGGAGGACGGTGATCGGGCGTACCGGGGCGCGATGATCGTGCTGTTCGGGCTGGGTTGCCCGCTGGTGCTCACCACCGTGCTCACCGGGATGGAGACCGCCGCCACCCTGCTCGCGCTCGCGCTCGTGCTCACGGCGATGTTCTCGCCGCGGCCGTCGTCCGGGGAAGGCCCGCGGCTCGGGCCCGTGCCGGCGGCGGCACTCACGGTCGTGGTCTACCTGTTTCGACCCGACGTCGCGCTCGTGCCTGCCGTCGGGTACGGGCTGGATGCGCTGCTGTCGCGCCGCGAGCTTCCGTGGCGCTATGTCGCCGCGCTGGCGGCGATGATGCTCGTGCTGCTCGGGGGGTTGTGGGCGTACTACGGCACTGCCCTGCCGCTCTCGTTCTACATGAAGACCGCGGGTCTGCAGCCCTATGGCGAGCACGTGTTTCGCGTGGGTCTGAGCGCGAAGGCGCAATACTTCGCGGTGATGTTGGTCTTCGCCGCGCCGCTATCGTGGATCGCCGGCCATCGACGTGACGCCGGCACCTGGGCCCTGCTCGGCGCCACCGTGGCGCTGTGGGGCTATCACCTGCTGTTCACCAACGAGATCATGGGCTATCGGGCGCGCTTCTATGTGCCGGGAGTGGTGCCATTGATCATGGCGGCCGCGCGTGCGGATCTCCGGTTCCGAGAGACGCGCGCCGCCCGTGGCCACCGCTCGACCCTCATCGCCCTCGCCGTGATGGCCCCGGCGATCGTGGTGGGGTACTGGCAGAAGCTGCTCCCCACCGAGACCAGCGAGCCGCTCGCGGTCGTCCCCTGGCCGAGCTACGTGGGCCTCGGCCTCGGTGCCGCCTGGCTGCTCCTGCCGCCTGCGCGCCCGCGACCGCGGCTCGAGACCGGTGTGCTCGCGGCGATCGTCGTGGCGGCCACGCTCGGATGGAAGCCTCCCGCCATGCCGCGGCTGCGAAGCGATGCGCAGCTCATGCGAGCCCACGCCAACACCGTCACCACCGTCCGCGGCCTGTTCGACGTGGCGCACTGCCTGCCCGATGCCCAAACCGTCTACCACTCCGAGATGGGCGTCACCGGCCTCGTGCTCCTGCGCACTCGCGTGGTCGATCTCGTCGGCATCGTCTCCGACCTCCGCGGCGAGTCGTTCGAGCAGTACTGCAGCCGCGACCGCCCCGACGCGATCTTCCTGCCGCACAAGAGCTACGAGGACCTCAACGCCGAGATCCAGCGCTCGGAATGTCTGCGATCGTATCGGCGAATGGTGAAGCGCTCGTCGTCCCCGCTGCACGTGCGCGAGGACCTCGCCGAGGGGTTTCTGCGCTGCGCCACCGAGGTGCATCGGTGGGGTGTGCCGGCGCCGTGAGATCTGCTCGACCCATCCCGACTCCCTATAGCTCCACCGTGAACCGCGGCATCGGCCGCACGCCTCCCTGCGGGTCGAACTTCGCTCCCTTGACGCGCTTCTCGCAAGATCCCAGCCCGCCTTGTGGGGTCACCAGCAGGTTCTCGACCTTCCCGGAGGCGCTGATGAGCCCCTCCACCTTCACCTTGCCGCTGCTCTGCCCCTTGCACTTGCTGGCGATCTTCGCCGCGAGGCCTGCGACCACCTCCTTGTCGGACTTGGGCTTGGTCGAAGACGGCTTGGTCGAAGACGGCTTGGTCGAAGACGGCTCGAGCGTCGTGGTTGACTTGGTTGGCTTGGGTGGTTCGGGGTCGGCGGCCGGCTTCGGCTCGGCCTTCGATTCCGATCCATCGGCACCGGCGTGGGCGGGCTCCGGCTCGTCGCCTCCGTCATCCGCGGCGGGCTCCGGCTCGTCGTCCCCGTCGTCCGCCGCGGGCTTCGGCTCCGGCCCGAGCGTCTCCGGTGCATCTCCCTGTCTCGCAGGCTCGAGATCCTTGGCGTCCGGCTTTGGCTTGGCCTCCGGAAGGATGCTCGCGACCGCCTGCACCGGCGTCTTGGCTCCGGCACCATCGTCCGACCCGCCCAGCATGGTGAACGCGATCACCCCCGCCGCAACGAGCCCCACGATGGGGAGCACGAACCGCATGGACGATCGCCGAGGCTCATCGCGTGCTTCGAGGTCGGCGGGTTCCGGAAGCACCGCATGGTCCGGCGCGGGCCGACCGATCGAGCCCGAGTCGAACACCACCGTGGGCTCGACCTCGCGCAGTGGCACTCCGATGGATCCGCTCGGATCCACCACGATCGACGTCGACACCACCGTCTGCTCGATCCGCGGGACCGCGGCCGCGTCGGTGAGCGCGGGGGCACCCATCCCCTGCGTCGGCACTGGCGCTCTCTCGTCGATGTCGGGCCTTGGCCGCACCTCCGCCAGGGGCTCCCGCGCGGCCTCGACCAGCCGGGCCGCCAGTGCCACCGCCGGCACCTCGGTCGCCTCGAGCATGCCCCGGCGCAGCGCTCGGTTGAATTCCTCCATCGTCGCGAAGCGGTCGCTCGGCTGCTTGGCCATCGCTCGCTGCACGATCGCCTCGACCACCTCGGAGATCGCCGGGTTCTTCTCGCGCACCGAAGGGATTGGTGCATTGATGTGCTGCGAGAGGATCTGGAACGCGTTGCCCTCGGTGTACGGCAGCGCGCCCGTGAGCATGCGGTACATCATCACGCCCACCGCATACATGTCCGAGCGGGGGTCGTCGTTCTTGCCGACCACCATCTCCGGCGCCATGTAGGCCACCGTTCCGAAGATCTCGTCGGTCGACGTGAGCTTGGCCGTGGCCTCGCCGAGGTTGCCCGACAGCTTTGCGATCCCGAAGTCGAGCACCTTCACGAAGTCTTCGTCGCCCTTGCCCGGCACGTCGACGAGGAACACGTTCGACGGCTTGATGTCGCGGTGGATGATGTCCAGCTGATGGGCCGCCTGCAGGGCCGACGTGACCTGCAGCAGGATCTCGCGCGTGCGAGGCCACGGCAGCGCGCGCTCGGCCTCGAGCACGTCATGGAGATCCTTGCCGTCGAGCAGCTCCATCACGAAGAACACGTGGCCCTCGTCGGTCTCGCCGAAGTCGGAGATCGCCACCACGTGCGGGTGGCTCACGGCCGACGCCGCACGAGCCTCGCGAAGGAAGCGCTTGCGCGAGATCTCGTTGGTCGCCAGCTCGTGGCGCAATAGCTTGACCGCAAAGCGCTTGCGCAGCCGCGTGTGCTCCGCCTCGTAGACCGCCCCCATGCCGCCCACGCCGATGCGGTGCAGGAGATGGTAGCGATCGAGGATGCGATCGCTGAGGTTGGGCTCGGGGATCTTGTCGGGGGCGCTCATGGTGGGAGTCCTTGCTGGCCTGCCTCGGGTCGGGGGGACGGCGGCTGGATCAGAAGCGGTGGCGGAACACGAGGCCGGCGGTGGTGGGACTGGCGATGGGGGCAAGGGTCGAGGCGGTGGCGTCGCTGGGCGTGTGAGGGCGACGGCGGTGGAGCGCGAGGTGAACGGCACCGCCGATGACGACGGCCAGGCCCACGCCGGCCGCGGCGGCGCCGGTGATGAGGAAGATGCGGGCGCGGGCGTACTCCTGGTCGAGGTAGGTCTGGATGGAGTCGGGGTCGTGGGCTGGGTTGCTGCTGCCTGCCGCGACGAGGGCGTCGGCGCCGCTACGGATGGAGAAGTAGCCGATGCTCACGCCGGCACCGGCTGCGAGCGTGGTGGTGCCGCCGATCACGAGGCCGAGGCCGAGCCAGTCGCGAGGGGGCTTGGGAGGCGGAGGAGAGGAGGTGTCCTTGCCATCGTCAGGGCCGGGCAACGCCTCGCTCGTGCGCTGGTCCGCGGGAGGCACGCTGGGAGCCGGGACTTCGGTGTCGTCGGTCTGTGGTTCGGTGAGGGCGTCGTCGATCGAGCGACGCTTTTGCTCGAGCTCGGCGATCACGTCCTCGCCCACTTCGTCGGCGGCGCCGTACTTGTCTGCGACCGCGTCGAGGAACTCGATCAGGAGTAGACGCTGACGCTGCAGCAAGGCGCGCTGCTTGGCTGGATCCTGCTGGTTGGCGATGAGCTGCTCGTAGGTCCGCATGGCCTTGCGGACCGGCAGCGAGCCGAGGTAGGAGGCTTGATCGTCGGGGGAGAGGCCGTAGTAGGAGGCGCGATACTTCGAGATCGCCTCTTCGAGGTGCTCGTTGGCGTAAGCGGCATCGCCCTCGGCGAGCAGTAACTGGCTGCGCTCGCGGGTGGTGGGGGCGAGTGAGGCGGAGGGGAAGGGGTGGGCCGACGCGGTGGTCGGCGGGAGGGTGAGCAGGGCACCGAGCAGAAGGGAGGGGGCGCGGCGGGAGGGCGAGGGGGTCATGGGGGACTGGGTCGAGAGTAGAGCGGTTTGAGGAGAGTGAGGATGGAGATCGAGTGTTGTGACACGTTCAGTCCATGGTGGTTGTGACGGCGAACGGCTCGAACGTGCAAACGGCGAACGCGTTCGTTGACAGCAGCGAGAGGTTGCGTGGATGGTGCCGGCATGCTCGTCGTACGTCTGTTCGTGATGGGGTGGCTGGCGGTGGTGGTACTCGGGGCGGGGTGCGCGAGCCAGTTCGTAGTGGAAGCGAACGGGACTGATGGCTCGAGTGAAGGGACCACGGAGGTCGACGAGTCGGGTACGAGCGAGACCGGGGAGGATGAGCCCGCCTGCGGCAACGGGGTCGTCGAGGCCGGCGAGAGCTGCGATGAGGGGGTCGAGACGGCAACGTGCAATGTCAACTGCACGCCCGCACAATGCGGCGATGGCATCGTCAACGCGACCCGGGGCGAGCAATGCGACGCGGGTGGAGCGACGGCGCTGTGCGATGACGACTGCACGCCCGTGGTCTGTGGAGATGGTTTGGCCAACAACGTGGCCGGGGAGGAGTGCGATGGAGATGATCTCGCGGGTGGAACCTGCGAGGGGCTCGGCTTCGACGTGGGCACGCTCGCGTGCGGTGCGGGGTGCAGCTACGACGTGAGCGAGTGCTACGTGTTGCCCGGGGTGCCGATGCTGCAGCTCGGCTTCTCGCAGGTCAAACTGTTCGACTTCAGCTGGGCCGCGGTGGCTGGGGCGGAGTACTATCGGCTGGAGGAAAGTGTCGCGCCCGGGGAGCCATTCGTGCAGCTTGGGGGGGACATCGTGGGGGAGTCGGTCTCGCACGAGATGCCGCTGCACGTTCGGTGGGAGGCGAGCTATCGGCTGTGGGCATGCAATGTTGGGGGGTGCACGGAGTCGGCGGTGGTAGACGTGATGGGGTCGCTAGTGGATTCGGTGGGGTACGTGAAGGCCTCCAACACTGACTCGAGCGACTACTTCGGCGTCAGCGTGGCGCTGAGCGCTGACGGCAACACACTCGCCGTCGGCGCATACGGAGAAGGCAGCAACGCTACCGGCATCAACCCGGGCCCCGCCGCCGAGGCCGACGACTCTGCCCCCGGCGCCGGAGCCGTCTACGTGTTCACGCGCGACGGCATCGGCACATGGTCTCAGCACGCCTACCTCAAGGCCTCCAACACCGACTCGAGCGACTACTTCGGCTACAGCGTGGCGCTGAGCGCTGACGGCAACACACTTGCCGTCGGCGCTTTCTGGGAAGACTGCAACGCCACCGGCGTCAACCCGGGCCCCGCCGCCGAGGCCAACGACTCCGCCTCCAGCGCTGGAGCCGTCTACGTGTTCACGCGCGACGGCATCGGCACATGGTCTCAGCACGCCTACCTCAAGGCCTCCAACACTGACTCGAGCGACTACTTCGGCCGGAGCGTGGCGCTGAGCGCTGACGGCAATACCCTCGCCGTCGGCGCATACGGAGAAGACAGCAACGCTACCGGCGTCAACCCGGGCCCCGCCGCCGAGGCCGACGACTCTGCCCCCGGCGCCGGAGCCGTCTACGTGTTCACACGCGACGGCATCGGCACATGGTCTCAGCACGCCTACCTCAAGGCCTCCAACACTGACTCGTCCGACAACTTCGGCCAAAGCGTGGCGCTGAGCGCTGACGGCAACACACTCGCTGTCGGCGCACACCTCGAAGGCAGCAACGCTACCGGCGTCGACCCGGGCCCCGCCGCCGAGGCCGACGACTCCGCCTCCAGCGCCGGAACCGTCTACGTGTTCACGCGCGACGGCATCGGCACATGGTCTCAGTACGCCTACCTCAAGGCCTCCAACACTGACTCGAGCGACTACTTCGGCTACAGCGTGGCGCTGAGCGCTGACGGCAACACACTCGCCGTCGGCGCATACGGAGAAGACAGCAACGCTACCGGCATCAACCCGGGCCCCGCCGCCGAGGCCGACGACTCTGCCTCCAACGCCGGAGCCGTCTACGTGTTCACGCGCCACGGCATCGGCACATGGTCTCAGCACGCCTACCTCAAGGCCTCCAACACTGACGCGAGCGACTACTTCGGCCAAAGCGTGGCGCTGAGCGCTGACGGCAATACCCTCGCCGTCGGCGCACGCTACGAAGACAGCAACGCTACCGGCGTCGACCCGGGTCCCGCCGCCGAGGTCAATGACTCCGCCTCCGACGCCGGAGCCGTCTACATGTTCACGCGCCACGGCATCGGCACATGGTCTCAGCACGCCTACCTCAAGGCCTCCAA
Source organism: Paraliomyxa miuraensis (assembly GCF_026337845.1). Classification (GTDB taxonomy): domain Bacteria; phylum Myxococcota_A; class Polyangia; order Nannocystales; family Nannocystaceae; genus Paraliomyxa; species Paraliomyxa miuraensis. The sequence goes on from NZ_JAOVZF010000147.1 coordinate 106,366, forward strand.
CACTGACTCGTTCGACAACTTCGGCCAAAGCGTGGCGCTGAGCGCTGACGGCCACACCCTCGCCGTCGGCGCACGCTACGAAGACAGCAACGCTACCGGCGTCGACCCGGGTCCCGCCGCCGAGGCCAATGACTCCGCCTCCGACGCCGGAGCCGTCTACCTCTACTGAACCCCGCCCCCAACTCCCAACGATGGGCCCACGAACGTCGCGAGTCGATGGCCGCGGCGCCTCCGACCGAACCAACGCCCGCGACCTGAGTGGCCCGCGCCGCGCACCTGCCACCGAATCGCCTCGGCGTACCGGACGGCGCCGACACGGTGTCCATCCTCCTGAGGCACGTGCTTTCTCCGCGGTACCTGGCCTACCTCGATCTCACCACCCTCGACCTCGCCTCCGCCGGCTACACCAGCCGCAAGCTCGCCTGGTGCAGCTCCGTCTCCTCTTCACGATCGTCCTCCTCCAACGCCGTGCCCGGACGTCGCCGACTCGCCTCCCCGATCTCAACGATCTCCCCGGAGGTCCACACCGCCTTCGACACCCTTCGACACCCCGGTGGAGCTCAAGATGCTCGCCAACGATCTCGCCGAATCCGTGCTCAACGATCCCCACCCGATCGCTCCATCCTCGTCTTCGTCGATCTCGCCCGCGCCCTCTGCTCGATCTCATCTTGTCCCCGAAGATGAGGCTCACACCCAGTCCGGGCTCACGACATCAGCGTAGGACGAACGGCCGCGGGCTCCCGTGATCAGCTCGACTCACTACAGCACAAGGGCCTCACCGAGAGCTTGCCAGAGGTGCGCCCGCTCGCTGCTCGACGTGCTCGAGCTCCGATCCCTTCCGCTGCCTCCTCCCGCCGCGCGCCGGCGCATCCTCTCCACCAAGGACGAACAGCTCCTCGAACGCTGGTTCCGGCGAGCGCTCGCCGCTGCCTCGGTCGAGGAGATCTTCGCACCCAACGAACCCGCACCGATGATTGACAGAGAGCCCCGCCTTGCGTGATCTATTGGAATGCCCGTCCTTCGCTCGCTCATGGTCCTGGGGTCGCTGCTGCTGCTCATACACGGGGCCGGATGTTCGAGCCCGGTGCCGGACGTGGTTGCGACCACCACCGAGGAAACCACGACCACCAGCGAAGGAAACTCGACCGCCACCAGCACCAGCGCGGACGTCGACACCAGCACCAGCACGGACGTCGACTCGAGCACCAGCATGGACGTCGATTCGAGCACCAGCGGCACGGGAGACACTGAACCCACCTGCGGCAATGGGGTCGTCGAGGTCGGCGAGAGCTGCGACGACGCTGGGGAGTCACCCACGTGCAACGACGACTGCACACCCGTCGCGTGTGGGGATGGTGTGATCAACGAAGCCGCGGGGGAGGAGTGTGAGGGCGACGACCTCACGGGCGGCACCTGCGAAGGGCTCGGCTTCGACGTGGGCACGCTCGCGTGTGCGGTCGGGTGCAGCTACGACGTGAGCGAGTGCTACCTGCTGCCCGGCGAGCCCGTGCTGCAGCTGAGCTTCTCGCAGGTCAAGCGCTTCGACTTCAGCTGGGCGGCCGTGCCCGGGGCGGAGTACTACCAGCTGCTCGAGAGCCCCGCGCCCGGGGAGGCGTACGCGTCACTCGGAGGAGACATCGTGGGCGAGTCGGTGTCGTTCGAGATGCCACTGCACTTTCGCTGGCAGGCGAGCTACGTGCTACGAGCATGCAACGCAGGAGGCTGCACGGACTCGGCGACGGTGGACGTGACGGAGGCACTCGTGGATGCGGTGGGGTACGTCAAGGCCTCCAATCCCGGCTCGGACGACTACTTTGGTCGCATGGTGGCCATCAGCGGGGACGGCAATACCCTCGCCGTTGGTGCCTACTTCGAGGACAGCGACGCCACCGGCATCGGCGGCAATCAGGGCAACGACTCCTCTCCCGACTCCGGCGCCGTCTACGTGTTCGTGCGAGATGGCATGGGCACTTGGTCCCAGCAAGCCTACATCAAGGCCTCCAATCCAAGCCCCCACGACATCTTCGGCTATAGCTTGGCCCTCAGCGGAGACGGCAACACCCTCGCCGTCGGTGCTCCCTACGAAGACAGCGACGTCACCGGCATCGGCGCCAACCCGGGCATCGGCTTCGCCAGCGATGCCGGGGCCGTCTACCTGTTCACCCGCGACGGCATGGGTACATGGTCACAGCAGACCTACGTCAAGGCCTCCAACACCGGTTGGGGCGACGAGTTCAGCTGGAGCCTGGCCCTCAGCGGAGACGGCAATACCCTCGCCGTCGGCGCCCGGTACGAGGACAGCAACGCCACCGGTGTCGGCGGCAACCAGGCCGATGACTCCGCATTCAACTCCGGTGCCGTCTACGTGTTCGTCCGCGACGGCAAGGGTGGTTGGTTGCAACAGGCCTACCTCAAGGCCTCCAACACCGGCATGAACGATGGCTTCGGCTTCGACGTGACGCTGAGCGAGGATGGCGACACCCTCGCCGTCGCCGCCCTGGGTGAAGCCAGCAACGCCGTCGGCGTCGGCGGCAACCAGGCCGATGACTCCTCCCCGGTCTCCGGTGCCGTCTACGTGTTCGTGCGAGATGGCATGGGTGCCTGGTCGCAGCAGGCCTACGTCAAGGCCTCCAACACCAGCACGAGCGACTACTTCGGCTTTGCCGTGGCCCTGAGCGGCGACGGCAACACCCTCTCCGTCGGCGCCCGGGGCGAGAGCAGCAGCGCCACCGGCATCGACGGCAACCAGGCCGACGACTCCTCCCCCGAATCCGGCGCCGTCTACGTGCTCACCCGCGATGGCATGGGCACGTGGTCTCATCAAGCCTACGTCAAGGCCTCCAACCCCGACTCGAACGACTGGTTCGGCATCAGCGTAGCGCTGAGCGGCGACGGCAACACCCTCGCCGTCACCGCCCTGAGCGAAGACAGCAACGCCACTGGCATCGGCGGCAACCAAGCCGATGACTCCGCGATCAGCTCCGGCGCCGTCTACCTGCTCACCCGCGATGGCATGGGTACATGGTCTCAGCAGGCCTATGTCAAGGCCTCCAATACCAATGTGGGCGACCACTTCGGCTTCGGCGTAGCCCTGAGCGGAGACGGCAACACCCTCGCCATCGGCGCCAGCCACGAAGACAGCAACGCCACCGGCATCGGCGGGAATCAGGGCGACGACTCCGTCACCAACTCCGGCGCGGTCTACCTGTACTGATCCGGGCATGAGCGCCGCAGGGTGAGTCCGCGAGCGGACCGGGCCTTCCTGGGCCCAAGTCGCCACGAATGGCGTTGCAGCGGTACCCCCTCGCGATCGCATCAGGTGCGAGCCCAGCTACCGCTGTGTTCCGGAGTGCCCGTGCCCCTGGGGCCTCCATGCCCCACGTCGTGAGCCTCCTCCATCACCCCTCGAATTCAACCCCTTCGGGCCACGCCGGCCCACCCATTGGCCACGCCCCGGCCAACGGGCGGGCCACCGTCGAGTCATCGCCGCCAACCCACCGAGATCATTCGACCCACCTCCCGGAACCGAATTCGCATGGCCACTTCGCCATGCGAGTCCGTCGGCACCCACGCAACATCCACGATGCCTTCGTTCGGCGTGTGTTCGCTCGTCCTGACACGGTGTCGATCCTCCTGCGTCACGTGCTTCCTCCTCGCTGCCTCGCCTATCTCGATCTCACCACCCTCGAACTCGCCTCCGCCGACTACACCAGCCGCAAGCTCGCCCGGCGCAGCTCCGATCTCCTCTTCACGATCCGTCTGCGCGGCACCACCCGTCGCATCGCCCTCTACACCGCGCTCGAGCACCAATCCACCCGCGACGGCCTGCTGCCACCGCGATGGTAATCGACGAAGGCACGTAACTCGGCGACCACGGACGCCTAGCTTTCGAGCCGTCGGGCGCGGCGTTGCTCGGCCGTGTCGCCCGCGAAGGTGGCAGCTCGCTCGAGGGCGAACAACCGCGCGATGATGTGCAGGGCGGCATGCGCGACGAGGTCACCCGCGCTCGCGGCTTCGACGAGACGGCGACGTCCGTGAGCCCAGCAGCCGGGGCGCTTGCCACCGGCGCGCTCGATGAAGTGTGTCCTGCCCGGTGAACCCCGGATTGCGGGGCGTGGCGGGGCCGCACCCACGCCTGATACCCTTTTCATCTCGTCGTCGCCTACGGATCATGGCGCCCCGAGGCGGGCCTTGACGCGGATCATGGGCAATTGTTCATAGAGTGTCTCGCCAGGACACGCCGTGTCGTCCCAGTCACGGTGCCCGCCGAGAGTCTTGATGCTTGGAAACAATGCCTTGAGCCACAACGCGAGCGACAACAAACTCGCCATCTGCCGGGTCGTTGGCTCATCGTCATCATCCCACCAATTCGGCTCAAAGTCGCCAAGCACGATGATGCCCACCTTACCGGTGCTCGTGGCGTTGTCCTTGACATGCGCCCCCTGAAGAAACAATCTGCGCCCCTCGTAGATGTGTCCCTCAGGATCAATCAAGAAGTGATAGCCAACGTCAGACCACCCGTTCGAGACCATGTGTTTCTCCTCAATCTCCTGCGGCGTATGGGCACCACTGTCACCTGCGTGGTGGACAGTGATCAGTGTATAGCCCCAGTCCGCGTTGATCTCTGAGTACCTGGGAACGTGCCGGCCCCAGACGTCCCGTCGGGTGATGTCGTGGTCTAAGATGAATTTATCCGTGGCGGCCTCGTGAGGGTCGATGGAACCCACGCGAGTCGTCGCCAACACCAGGCGCGCGGGCAACAGCGCGCACAGCAACTGGATCGGATTGTAGTGCCAGACATGGGCGGACCCGGGCAGATCGACCCCTGCCTTGACCGCGTCCTTCCACCAGAGGTAGGGCTTGATACGCGACTCCAAACCCACGGTCGTCCATCGCCCTACAAGCTTCTTGATCGCCGCGCTCAAGTCTGGGATCCCCCACTCGCTGATGAATTTGCACACGTATCCACGCAACGGGGTGGCGCGCCGTTCGTCGGCATAGAAGTCGGCGAGTTCATCGTCAGTAATCACGCCGTCGGTGAGCACGCCATCAGCGAACAGCTCCCGGATCGCCTCGGTATCGACGTTGTAGTCATTGTCGCCATCCTCGACGAGCGTCCACTTGATCTGCGGACGAGTCGACACTTCCGTCTTCACCGCGATATCGCTCGACGGCGAATTCATATATGGCATTACCCGTACCTCTTGCCCCGCACGCGTCCCGTCTACCTCGAGTTGTAGCACCGGACCATGGTCTTCGAGGACCTCGGAACCCCCAGGCCACTCAACCCGCCAGTTGATCTGCTTCTTCTCCTCGGCCGTGGGATCAGCGACGTTGAGTTTGCTGATACGGTAGACCGCCGTCTCCCCCGGGTCGACGCTGGTTGGGCCCTGGAACTCGCGGATCAGGATCTTGCGCGATGTGGGAGGTGTCTTCGGCTCCGCGTTGGGAAGGAGATCCTTGACGTTTTCCTTCGATGGTTTGCGGCCTTCGAACAGGTGATCTTCCGCAAAGATCTCCCAGTGCAAGAGTCCAGTTCGATGACCTCCTGAGCCGTATTTGCTTGAGGCCCACAACGTATCTCCCGCTGCCACTGGAACGTCCAGCGCAACGACGGCTCCATCGGCAAGTTGCGTAAGGAGATCGCCGCTTCTTCCGCCATGCTTCAGCCACGTCGCTGCCTCCTCCAACCCCTCGGGCGGAGCCTTTTGGCTCGCCAGATGCATGTACAAGGAAAAGAACGTCCGGTCCCTCCAATGATGTTCGATCAAGACGAAATTCCGGCTGCCATAGCTACCGATCGGATCCATAGCCAAACGCGCCGCGACGATACGACCCGGCAAACAGGCATAAACCCGCGAGCCCTCGGTAACGCGCAGATGGACCCCACCGTGCCAAATGGTGTTCGCACCAATCGGAAAGTAGCCACCTCTGCGCTCCTGCTCCACATGGCGATGGAGGAGGCTAAGTGATTCTTGATTCGCCTCCGCGCGTTGTGAGAGCCGGACGGGCAAAGCGACGAGTTTCGCCTGTGGAGCGATGGCCTCCTCCACGCTCTTGACGTATGTGTGCTGCTCGTAAACCGTCGTATCAAGGTGAACCCATGTCGGCGCATGTTTCCTGGGCTCGGTTCTACCGCGGTTCTTCGTATTCTCGTCAAACGTCTCGACGATCCCGAAACTGGCGAGATCATCGCGGATCTGATTGCAGTGCTCCGCCTTGCTCGTACGAGGCGTCAGCGACTTGCCGTTTGGTCGTGCGATGCCGCTACCGGGGATCGTGAAGTCGACCGCATGGCCCGTGTGGTTCTTCATCGAGGCCGGACCGTGGATCTTGTTGATCTGAAAATACTTGAAGTTGCATCGATATCCGTTATTGACTTTGAGCCTGCGTACGCCGTAGATACTCATCACACCCATGACCATCCAAAACAAGGTCTTGTCGATGCCTGGATTCTCGACGAGATCTATGGTCTTGGAGTAGGTCCATGTTTTACCAGACGTCAGCGCGACCTGAGTGAGCTGGCTGCCAAAGCCCTTGCATGTCGACGCGCCACCCGCGGTCCTGGTCGAGCCGACGATCTCGATCTTGCCCTTGACGTGGCCGCTCCACAGCTCATTGCACTTCTTTAGGTAGTCGCCGGTCACGTTCGAGTGATCACAAGCGTAGTCATCGAGGAAGTCCTCCATCGCCGGCTTCATCTCGGCCGCCCAGTTATCGATCGTCCAGTACTCGTCGAAGCTAACGATTCCGTCTTGTTCGAGGCCGAATTGCTTCTGGAAGCGCTCGACCGCAGCCTTGGTGTCGACGTCGAACTTTCCGGTGCATGGGACGGGCTTCCCTTTTGACCCGAAGGCCACGATTCGGCGTTGAAGCTCGAGGACATCATCGCCTTCGAGCTCGGGCGTCTTCAACTTCAAGGTGCGTGAGCCGTATGGGTGTATCATGGCGGATCGTCTCAAACCCCATGCATGTCTGCGAGGGCGGCAGTGGTCTCTTCGTCATGGCCCCCACTCGGGTCGATGTCGTTCGCGGACTGAAAGTGGAGAATCTCGGCGCGAGTCGTACCGTCGAGATCGCCGTTCGAGTTCCCCATGAATAGGGAGAGATTGGTTAGCCGACTCTGGAGACCACGGGTCGTGTTCGCGGGCTCGAGGTCGCCGATCTGTAAGTGAAACTTCATCTCGCGCTCGGGAAGTAGCAAGTCCGCGACTCTCACCGAGGTCGGAATGACAACTTCGAGCAGCCCATTGGAGTCGGTCTTGCCTTCGACGCGCTTACCCGAGAAGACCAGGACGTAGGGCTCGGCGTCAGCCGGCTCGAGGCTGAGGACCAAGCGAAGACGGAGCTTGGTGACCTGGCGTCGGATCTGGTAGCGATGGGACTGGTCCGTCTGGATTGATTCGACCCTCTCTTTCCGTTTGGGGATGTGAACGATGTCACCAGGAACCAATAGGTTGGGTTCTCGACCCAGTTCACGCAGCGCCTGATTATCAGCGTGGTCCCAGATTCGCTCCCACGTGAACCCATGGCTCGCAGCGATCGAGCCAATACAATCTCCTGCCTGGACTTTGTGTATCATATCGAAAAAAGCAGGGGCGGAAGGAGTTCTAGGGTATTGAGATCGTCTCGACCCTCGATCGACCGGGCGACGGAGCGAACGCCCATGTCACGCCATGAGATCTCGTTCGGGGTCGGCGATCTGAACTCATCGTCAGGTTGCGCATCTTCGTTTGGCTCATGCATGATACTACCTTCCAGGAGTGTAGGTTGTACAAATAACGAAGCCAGGGTGGATCCTCAGCGCTTCACTCTCCGTGCATCAACTATGGCACTATGATGCCGGGCTCCACATCTCCTCGTCGTACTCCACCAGCAAAAAATTGCACTCCCCCGCCGGCATCCCATCGTAGTACACCCCCCCGTTCGCATCCGTCTTCCCCTCCCGCACCCGCCCATCCGTCAGCTCGATCCGATACCGCACCCCCGCCATGGGCCGGTCCTCCTCATCCACCACCACCACGTGGAACCAGTGGGTCTCGTCCTCGCTCTCCGCGACCAGCGGCTCGGCCTCCTCGGCCTCCGCCACCTCGAACGCCTCGGCGATCCCCATCCGCGGCAGCCGCCACAGCCTCACCGCCCGCATCTCCAAGAGCGCCAGCACCCGCTCCACCAGCCCGTCGTCGGTTCGCGCCTCTACCCGCAGCTCCGTCGCCGCGAACCTCCGCAGCTCCCCCCGCCCGGGCTCCCGCGTGAACCACTGCGCCAACACCCACCGGGCCTCCCGCTCGGTCAACGCCTCCCCATCGCGCCCCATCGCCGACCCGAGGCAGTACCGCCACAGTCCGTCGTCGAAGCGAACCTCCACTCGCGATGCACTCCCGTGAAACATCCGCTACCCCTCCTTCGCCCTCGAGCCGGGCCGGGCAAACGACTGCCGGAACGCGGCAATCTCCTCGGGCGAGAGCGCCTGTGTCGACTCGTGCGCTGCCGGAGCTCCGAGCGCGGGCTGTGCGTCTTGCCGCGTGATCGACAGATACTGCGTCCGCTCTTCGCATCGTCCCTCCGCCGATTGCAAGGGATTGGGCCCCGAAGCGTGCAGCTCTCCCGAGAGCGCCCCGCTGCGCAGCGCCCGGATCAGCTCGGGTGACACCCGCTGGGTCGCCCCCGTGATCACCGGAGCCGATGTCGGCTGCGAACCCGCAGGCGGCACCGACCCCACATCCGTGCTCGGCGTGCTCGGTTCCACCAGGAACCCCGCCCGCAGAGCACGGAGCTGATCCTTGGTGAGCAACATCGTACTCGGCGAACCCGACGACGGCACCGAGCCGGTCTCGACGTACTCCTCGATGTCCTCCGGGCGCAGCATCATCGTTGCCTCCTCCAGCGACGGCAACCGAGGCGAAGGTAGGGGCAAGCGAGACGACATCGGCGCCGAGTCGGCTTCGACGTACTCCTCGATGTCCTCGGGGCCCAGCTCCGTTGGCGCCGAGGCGATGGCAACGTACTCCTCGATGTCCTCCGGGCCCAGCTCCATCGGCGCCGAGCCAGCGCCAACGTACTCCGCGAAGACATCCGGACTCAGCATCGTCGTCGCCTCGACCTCCAGTACCTGCGAACGCGTCGCCGCTGCCTCCACTCCGGCGGGTGGCCTGCCCTGCCAGTGCAGATCGAGCATGTCGTTCCTCGACAGGAACGTGGTCGATCCAGCCGACGCGCTCGGCATCACCACCGGAGCCGGCTCCGGCACCACATCAGCCGGCATCACCACCGGAGCCGGCTCCGGCACCACATCAGCCGGCACCACCACCGGAGCCGGCTCCGGTTCCACGGCAGCCGGCACCACCACCGGAGCCGGCTCCGGTACCACTGCTGCCGGCATCACCACCGGAGCCGGCTCCGGCACCGTCGAAGTCGGCGCCACCATCGAAGCCGCCGCTGCCATCGAAGCCGCAGCCTCCCTCCGCGGCGCTGCCACCCGAGCATCCACGATCTCCTGCCCCGGCAGCCTTCGCGCTCGTCCGACCGACGCCACGCCACCATCGAGCCGCCGCACGGCCTCTTCTCGCGACTGCGCGCCTCCGTCGCCCAACAGGGCCGACGCACGAGCTTGCCTCGCCCGCGCCCGCCCCTTGCGCCCTCGCGCCGCCACCGGCTCCACTGCTCGCGGTGCGCCCACCACCTGCCCGCCTTCGTCGAGCCCGAGCAACGCCTGCTCGACCTCCGCCATCGAGGCTGGCCGAGCACCCGCCCCTTTCGCGAGCAGCGATCGCACCCACGCCTCCACCGCCTCGGGCACGTCGGCTCCGCACGAGACCATCGCCGGCGCCGGCGTGCTCAGGTGTTGCGTCATCAGCTGAAACGGATTGCCTCCGCTGAACGGTGGCCGTCCCACCAGCACGAACCACGCCACGAGCCCCACCAAGTACACGTCGGCACGCTCGTCCCCGAGCATCCCGCCCGCGACCTCGGGCGCCATGTAGACCGCATCGTGACTCACCGCGGTGGTTCGCGAGCTCACCTGCTCCCCCTCGGCCTCCGACGGACTCGTGTTGGCTCCGAAATCGATCACCCGGAGCGTGGGCGCCCCGAGCTCGACCCAGCAGCACCGAGGGCTCAGCGCCCCGTGTACCACCTTGCGAGCGTGCGCCGCCCCGATCCCCTGCACCAGCTCGAGCAGCAGCGGCCGCGCCTCCGCCCACGCAATCCGCCCCTGCTCGCTCCCGGTCACGAGCCGATCGAGCGGCTCCCCGGGCGGACGATCGGTCACCAAGTAGAGCTTCCCGTCGAGCAGCTCGCCATGATCGGTCGGAGTGATCACCACCGGATGCCGCACCCGCCCGCATGCCGCCACGCGCCGCTCGAAGCGCTCCAGCGTGGGCGAGTCGTGCGGCTCCGTCGGCCGCACCACCGTCACCAGCACCGCACGACGACCATCCCCCTGCCGATCGCTCCCGCCAAACACCGCGCGCTGCGGCGACGAACCCACGAGCTCGTCGATCGCGTAGCGCTCCCGGAGCACCTGCCCGCACAGGTCCTCGAACCCCCGAGGTACCTCGACGACGCTCGACTCTGGCCCTGCCTCCAACACCCGTCTCGACCTCCCAGCCGTGCTAGTTGTTGTCGACGGTCGACCCCTTGACGGTCACCGCCCCCGAGCCCTTGATGTCGATCTTCGCCCCGGAGATCGCGATGTCGCCGTTCTTCTTGAGCACGATCTTCGCATCGCCGCACTTGATCGTCAGCTCGTCCGCCGCCACCAGCTGCCCCTTCTTGTCGGTCTTGATCGCGAGGTCGTCGCCTGCCGCCAGGCTCATCTTCTTGCCCGACTTGCCGTTGACGTCCTCGGTCGCGTCATACGACAGCGACTTGTCGGTGTGGATGCTGGCCTCCTTGCCCGCGGTGACCGCATACGACAGACTCGCCGCGATCGACACGGCTCCGTCACAGCTGGTGGAGAAATCCCCGCCCACCTGGATCGTCTTGGCCTTCTCCACCGACTCGTCGAACGTGGCGCTGACGGCCAGCGTCTTGGCCTTCTCCACCGTCAAGTCGTAGTTGCCCGAGACCGTCTCGCTGTGGTTCTTGGTGATGCCCACGCTGCGGTTGCCCTCGACCGTCAGCTGCATGTCCTTGACGATCGTCTCGGTGTGGTTGCCCTCCACCTTGATGGTCTTGTCGTTCTTCACCGTCTCGCTCTGATCGTGCTCGACCAGCTTGGTGCGGTCGTTGCCGATCGTCAGCGTCTCGTCGTGCCCGGTGGTCTGGTTCTTGTCGTTCTCGGTCGCGATCGTGAAGTCCTTTTGGCAGTGGATGTAGACCTCCTCGCTGCCGCTCTGGTCCTCGAAGCGGAGCTCGTTGCTGCCGTCGCCCGAGACCGAGTCGGTCTTGATCCCGCTGCGGGTCTTCTCGTCGGGCAACGGGTACGGGTAGCCGTTGTCGCCGTTGTAGACGGTGCCCACCACCAGCGGCCGATCGGGATCTCCCCCGAGGAACTCCACCACCACCTCTTGACCGATGCGCGGGATGAACTGGAATCCCCACCCGGGTCCCGACCACTGCTGCCGCACGCGAACCCAGCACGACGAGGTGTCGTCGTAGGTCGTCTCCTCTTCCCAGTGGAACTGCACCTTGATGCGCCCGTGCTCGTCGACGTTGATCTCCTCGCCCGACGGCCCGCTGACGATCGCGGTCTCGGGCCCGTACACCCGCGGCTTGGGCACCGTCTGCGCCGGCCGCAGCGGCACCTCGACCGGGATGCAGCGAAACGAATTGCCGTAGCGCCCGGCCTTCGACGCCCCGTCGGTGGTGGCCAGCAGCACCTCGGGGCACTCGCCCACGTGCACCACCCGCGTGATCAAGAACCGCGCCTCGAGGTCGTCACGCACGTGGCGCTCGAGCTCGAACACCTTGCCCGAAGCGAAGCCGATCACGTTGCCCGTGCCTCGCCCCACCTTGCCGTGGGCCTGGGCCGCCTCGAGGTGATCGGCGTTGCGGTCGGCCACGTCGTCGACGATGAAGCGGCGATCGGTGTGCCGGTAGATCCTGCGGTTGCGCCCCTTGGGCCCGGCACCCACCTTCTCGTCCTCGAGCAGCGACAGCGGCGTGGTGAAGTCGTAGTCGCGGCGCCAAAGCGAGGTGGACGTGAGCACCTGCAGGAAGTCGAAGCTCTGGATCGACTCGCTGTCGGCCGTGTCCGGCCGCTGCACGATGATCGGCACCACCGCCGTCCCGTCCACGTTCTGCGCGTCGGTGAAGTCGTCGTTGGCGTACGTGAGCGTGAGGACCTCGTGACCGAGATCCTCGTCGTGCACGAAGCAGTAGGAGATCCCCTCCTCTTCCATCAAGCGCACGCAGAAGTCCCGGTCGGTCTCCCGGTACTGCACGCAGTAGTCGCGCGGTGCGGTGCCCCGCGCGGCCGAGCCCTTGTCGAAGGTACGGTCGTAAGCGCCGAGCTCGGTGCCGAGCACCTCCTCGAGGATCTCCAGCACGCTCATCTCCTGGAAGATGCGCGAGTGCGTCTGCTGGCCCAGCACATGGAACGCGGGCACGACTCGCACGTTGATGAGCAGCTCGCTGTCCGAGTGCGGACCGCCGTAGTCGACCGCCATGATGATCCCGAACACGGTGCGCGTGTGCTCGCCGCGGGAGATCTCGAGCGAACAGCTCGCTCCCAGCAACACGTCGGTGTCGGCCGAGAGGTCCTTGGTCACGAGATCGAGGTCGAGCTCGTAGCAATCGTTGACGTCCTCCATGAAGCGCATGCGGTAGAGGAGCCAGGTGGTGTCGCCTGCGTCTTCGCACTGGAAGTCGTAGTCGACCTCGATCAGCGTACCTTGGTGGATGCCAGCGCCATCGTCTGCCATTGAGACATCCTCGGACTGCCGTAGTCCATCGGCGATCCGGCATCATCATAGCGCTCGATTCCCGCGGGTGGTGCGCGACGATCACTTTTCGTGTTCATTTCACCGATCGAACAATTGCCCAAATGGGCAACTTGACGTGACTCCATCGACTGGGCAAGGTGATCATCGACTCGGACGAAGTCGCAGTGTCACTCGACGACACCTTGCGTCGCCTGCCCCCGGCGGCCGTAGAATTCACGAGGGAGATCTTCGATCACCACTGGTCGGAGGCATCGTGGCTGTACGCCCGCCGCGAGGTGCTCCACGTGCAGGGCCACCTCTTGTCCTTCGACCAATGGGCCGAGCTCGAGGAACGCACGCAAGCCCACGTGATGGCGCTCGAGCGTGGGGGCCGGCTGGTGCTCGGCGAGTGCCATGAACGAGCAACCGAAGGAGACGCAGGCGAACTCCATACCGCGATGCGGGTGCTGTGCCGGCGGGACGAGGCCGGTGCCCTCAACGAGCTCGTCGAGGCGCTCCCCTGGCAAGAGCCCAAGCGCGCCGCCGCGGTGGCCGATGCACTCACCTGGGATGCGCCACCGCGGTGGCAAGAGCTGGTGGCCGCGATCCTCGAGGACGAGCAGGCCCCCGAGGACGCGCTCGGACCGCTGGCCACGGTGGTGGGTTTGCGAAGGTGGGCACTGGGAGAGCTGCTTCTGGGTGTGCTCGAGGATCGCGTGGGCGATCTGGCGGCCACGGCCGAAGCGGTGGGGCGGCTGCTGGTCCCCGAGGCGCTGCCGACCCTCTCCGCGCTGGTGACCAGTGACCAGGAGTCACGGGTACGCGGCGCTGCGATTACCGCGATCGCATGCGCCGACCCCCGCAATGCGGTGGCCTACCTGGGCCAGGTGGTCGGCACCGAGCCCTGGGCCGCCGTGCCTCTGGCGCTCACCGCGGGAGCCGAGGCGTTGCCCTACCTCGCCGCGGCGGCACGACATCTGCGACGACCCGAAGTGCTGCACGGCCTGGGACTGCTCGGGTGCACGGAGGCAATCCCGATGCTGCTCGAGGCTCTGGCCGAGGACGCGCTGGGGGAGGCCGCCGCCGAGGCGCTCTACCTTATTACAGGGGCACCGCTCCATGAAGAGACTCGACTCGTCGACGATGCGGACGAGGGCGACGGGGACGACGAGAACGACGAGTCGGCGGGATTGCTGGCGATGCGACTGCCCACTTCGCCAGAGCGCTGGAAAGCGTGGATCGACACGCAAGGGCCAGCCTGCCTGCGCCAGGCCGGAGCACGGGCACGTCTGGGTGTCCCGTACGATCCATTCCAGGTGCTCGAGGAATTGGGGCGAACCACGCTGCGACCGGAGCTTCGCGAGGCCATGGCAGTGGAGCTCTCGATCCGCTACCGGGTGCCACAGCGATACTCGACACGGCTCCTGGTGACCGAGCAGCGCCGTGCGATCGGACAGCTGCGTGAGCTTCTACGAGGGCTACGAATCGAGCCAGGCTCGTGGGTGTTCGAGGGGCGGCCGCTACGAAGCATGGGCACACGAACGCGGCCGCGGTGACCCTCGAATGGCGCCAACGTACCTTCCACTATGATGTGGGCATCACTCGAAGAAGGGCGTAGACTCGCGAGCGTACGTGCTACAGCTTCGCAATACATCGCCATTCGTGGCGGAGATGTTCGGCTTTCCCGACTGCGACGGCGTGGACACGCTGTTCGTGGTGGTCAAGGGCACGTTTCGCTGCACGGCCTCGGGCGTGTCGATTGCGGAGGAGCAGCAGCCGGTGATACTGGCCGACGAATACTGGGGGGAGCCAGGAGAATCGAGCCTGCGTCGTGCTTCGGAGGCGCATCCTTGCAAGCTCGGCACCGACGTGGTGGTGGTTGGTGAGGCCTGCGCACTCGGAGAGCGGCCCGTCACGGCGGTCGATGTGAGCGTGGGCATCGCCAACCAGCACAAGCAGGCGCGCGTCGTCGGCGAGCGCTACTGGACCGAGGGGATTGGCGGCGTACGACCAACCCGCCCCAAGTCGTTCGTGCGATTGCCGGTCACATGGGAGCGCGCGTTCGGGGGCAAGCACGTGCTCGACCCGAACGGCGGCACCTTCCTGGCCGAGCCCCGCAATCCGGTGGGCTGCGGGTTCCTGGGCAAGCGAGCCGCGCACGAGCTGCTGGGGCAACCCGCGCCCAACGTCGAGGATCCCCGGTCTCCCATCGAGGGTCCGAGCTCGCGAGGCAAGCCGGTGGGATTCGGTCCCATCGCCCCCTCGTGGGCTCCGCGGGTGCAGTACGCTGGCACCTACGACGAAGCGTGGGAGAGCACCCGAGCGCCGTACCTTCCGCGGGACTTCGATCGTCGCTTCCTCTCCACCGCGACCGAAGAGCTGTGGTTTCCGCGGGGTCTGGCGGGTGGCGAGCCGGTGGCCGTGAGTGGTTTCCATCCGCGCGGGCGACAGCGCTTCGACCTGCCTCGCTGTGCGCTCGGGCTCGACGTGACGGTGGCCGGCAAGCGACAGCGGCCTCAGCCTCGGCTGGAGACGGTGGTGCTCGAGCCCACCGAGGAGCGGTTCTCGCTGAGCTGGCGGGCATCGCTGCCGGTCGACAAGAAGATGCTGAAGGTCGAGCAGGTGGACATCGCCCTCGAGCGCATCGAGGGTGTGGTCCCGGAGCGGAGGTCCGCATGAGCGAGGCGCTCGCGATCCTGCGCATGGGCTTGTTCTGCCCCGTGGGGCTCGACGCCGAGCAAGCCTCGGCCTCGCTGTGGGCCGGCGTGCCGCGCAAGGTGGAGACGTCGATCATGGACAAGCGGCTCGAGCCGATCGTGATGGGACACTTTCCGATCGACGTGCTGCCACCGCTGGTCGAGCCGCTCGAGGACCCGAAGCTCGGGCTCACCGCCTTGCAGCGGCGACTGCTGCGGCTGGCTGGGCCTGCCTTGCAAGAGGTGCTCGACGTCGACGTGGTCGAGGACGCGGTCCCGGGCGAGCGCGAGCCTCGGTTCTCCTCCAAGGTGCTGCCGCACGGGCTCGCTCCGCTGCCGCCGCTGTTGGTCGCCGGGCCGCAGCCCTCGCCGGGGCGTGCGGAGATCCTCACCGGGCGCATGCTGGGCCAGCTCGCACTGCAAGCCGGGGTGCCGGTGGATCTCGGCACGAGCCGGGTGTTTCCGACGGGTCACGCGGGGTTCTTCGAGGCGCTACGACATGCGCAGACACAGGTGATCGGCGCGCGACGGGCCGAGCTGGCGGTCGTCGGCGGGGTGGACAGCTACCTCGACCTCTATCGGCTGGCCCGCCTCGATCAAGAGGATCGGCTGCTCACCTTCGGGGTGCAGGATGCATTCACGCCTGGCGAGGCGGCCGCGTTCGTGCTGGTGGCGTCGTACAACGCATGCCAGCGCTACGGGCTGAAGGCGCTGGCGTGGATCGATGCCGTGGGGGTGGGGCGTGAGCCCGGGCATCGCTACAGCGAGCAGCCCTACCTGGGAGAGGGACTCGCCGAGGCGTTCGGCCACGCGTTCAGGGAGCTCGCCGGGCCAGCACAGCCCGTGCGCCTGGTGATGGCCGGTCTCACCGGGGAGAGCCTGCACGCCAAGGAGTGGGGCGTGGCGCAGTTGCGCAATCGCAAGCGCTTCGCGGATCCACTGCGGATCGAGCACTCGGCCGAGTACACCGGAGACGCCGGCGCCGGTCTGGCGCCGATGATGCTCGTGGCCGCGGTGCTGGGCATGCGACAAGGAACCGTCGAGGGGCCCGCGCTGGTGTGGGCCTCCTCGGAGCAAGAGCAGCGCGGAGCGCTGATCGCAAGGGCGGCGTAGGCCGAGAAGGAGCGAGGGATCGTGGCACAGAAGACGTTCGCAAACTGTCGTGGCATCGCGCACAAGGGCAGCGGGGGCATGAGCATCGTGTTCCCGGACGTGTGCCAGACGCCCTCTCCGGCCGGGCCGATCCCGATCCCCTACCCGAACATCGCACAGGCCTCGGATACCTCGAGCGGCCCGACCACCGTCAAGTGCGACGGCGAGATGCCGATGGTCAAGGGGGCGAAGTACAGCAAGTCATCCGGGGACGAGGCGGGGACGGCCGGAGGGGTGGCGAGTGGTGTGAATCGAGATGCGGCGGAGTTCATGCTGTACTCGTTCGATGTGAAGATCGACGGGAAGAACGCGTGCCGGCTTGGGGATCCGCTGTTTCATAATAGCAAGAACATGCTGGGGTAGATGACGAGCATTTCAACGGGAAGCAAGGCAATGACTCAAGTGGGCGAAACAATCGCAATCGTAGTGCCTCCCTCCGAGCAAGATGAGTGCTTGTTCTCCCATGAGAAAATGGAACTAAAGGATAGGGCAAACGTATTCCCTCCGGCGGGCGGGGCAAATGATGCAAACCTCCTCGGCAAGAACATGGAAAGCGATCACATCTCGGACACACAGACAATCATCGTGAACGACAATGAGGAATCTCTCCGAAACTCTCCTCACCATCTGATTCCAGGGGACGAGAGTTGGCCCAAGACAGAACTCAAGAAATGGGTCGACAAGAGCCTCGATCATATCAAGGAAAACATCGGCTATGACGTCAATCACCCGACGAACGGGGTTAGCCTTCCAGGCTCAACTGGCTACAAAGAAGGTGGGAGTCCATGGGCGGGCTACGGATCCAAGCAAGATTACGCACGCGCAGCCATGGAAGCGACCTCAGCCCAATTCCATGACCGTCACGTAGCCTACTCGAGATTCGTCGTCAAGTGCTTGGATAAGATCTCAGAACGACTCGATAGACGAACAAATGCAAAGCTCTCTCCTGGCTGTGACCATGAGCACTGCATGGGACAGGACGAGAGCAAGCCCTATAATCCTCCGTACGAATTGGTACCGCGTCTCAACAGCGTTGCAAGCAGGCTTCGCCGCCTGCTCGAAGGCTCCCCAAAGAACTGGCGGATGCCCGTCTTCACTTCCCGATGGGCCCTGGTCTACAAAGAGGGGTTGACCGAGAAAGAAGCCCGAACGAAACTGAGCGCCGTAGCCAAGGGGCTCAATAAAAAGTAGCAATCCAGACCAGGAGCCTCGAATGCCATTCTTCATGCTTGAGTGTTGGGAGAGCGCATCGGTCGAGTACGTCACCTTGCGGGAGGTTCCACGCTTCGTCAATTTCTCGTGGCTTTCGGGATCACTCATGCCCAGTGACGTCCTTCCGTCACCATTAAGACTTGAAGTTATGGGGGAACCAGAACACGTGATCCCGCCGATGATCGACGAAGGGATTCCTGTATTCCGTTCCGACATGATCGAGACCATTCGAGGCATGGGAGTCGATAACTTCCAGTCATTCGAAGTCGAACTACTTGACACTCGAAACAGCACTCTGCTCAGCGGCTATCACGCAGTCAATATCATCGGTCTCGTGGCAGCAACGGACTTTCCAAATTCGGACTACCAAGCCCATGGGCGACCTCTAGTCGATGTCGATTTCGACAAGCTTGCCATCGACGAAGCCAAGGCCCACGGACTCCTAATGTTCCGTCTCGCAGAATGCGTTTCAGGGATCGTAGTAGATGAGAGGCTCAGAGGGCCCCTCGCAAGGATCGGCGGCCTGAGCCTCGTTGATCCGGCAGACTGGATTGGCTGATCTGACAGCATAGGCAAACGCAGCCCTGGACGAGTCGTTGTCCGGGATCCGGGGCTACGCCATCGACATTCTTGCATCGAGATCAAAAAGCCGGCTTCTCCCTACACAACCTCAGGAGGAGAGAATGCTTTCACCTCGCTCCTCCGCGACCCACCTGAACCGAATATGGCACCTTGGCCCGGTCCACCACGACACTTCTGGGTCATGCGATGAAGCCGCAGTTGATTGGCCTCATTATGCCATTTCGAGCACTTCTTCATGCGTCACGCAACGCTACCCTGCACATTCAGCTTCCCCACGCCACAACCACGCCCTATGATCCCTTCGTGCGCCTGTCGTCTAGACGATCCCCTCATCCTTCATCACGCAATGCTGCTCGCGTTGCCCGTCCCCCATTGCGCTCGCTCTGCGCGATGGTCCTCGTGCTCTCGCTGTGGCCGAGCCCTTCTCACGCCCACTGGATCCTCGCCGCTTCACCCAGCGCCCAGCGTGCGGAGAAGCTCCTCAAGGAGGGCGACACGGCGCGCGAGCAAGGCAACTATCGCGAGGCCGCCGACAGGTACAGCGCCGCCTACTACAGCTTGCCGCTCGCGGACCGAGTCTCCTACGTCGGCGCGCTCGCAGTACGCAACGCGATGACGGCGTTCGAGCTCCTGCACGACGAGAACCCCGACCCCCTGGTGCTCGAGCGTCAGACCGTCTTCGTCGACGAGTTCCTCGCGAGCGTCGCAGCCCAGGAAGGCGGCGCGGACCAAGTGGGAGCGTCCGTCATCGAGGAGCTCCAGCAAGCGCGCTCGCGGGCCGAGGACAAGCAGCCTCCCACGCCAAAACCAAAGAAGACCACTCCAAAGGAGTGCCCTGCCACCCCCACGCCCGTGCCCGACGAGGTGTCGTCGAGCGGGAGCTCCACGGATGGCAACCACGCCAACGGCACCCCCGAGCCCACGCAACCTCCCCCACCCAACGCCAAGCACCGCCCCAGCTGGCTTGGCGTCGGACTCGCGGTCGGCGGAGGCATCACCGCGGCGGCCGGAGCCGGAGTGCTGACCGGTTGGTGGACCGTGCGACGCGAAGCATCGGCCTTCGCCGACCTCACGCCAGGCATGGAGGAGGGCACGGAGGCCCGCGCGGCCTACCTGGCCCAGCAAGAAGACAAGGCCCAGCGCTTTCGCATCACGGGCGCCGTGCTGGTCAGCGTGGGCGCAGCTGCAGCCACGGCTGGAGCCGTGCTCCTCGCCTTGAACCGCAAGGGCCACGCCCCGAGCAAGGGCGTGGAAGCGAGGACCACCGTGGTCCCGCACTTCGATCGACACGGCGCAGGCGTGGCGCTCAGCCGCAGATTCTGAGCAAGGAAGGTGGTGGAGGCGTGAACGCAGCGAACCCAGGTCTCGAGCCCGATCTCAGCGGTCAAGTCCTCGATCGCTATCGCCTGATCCGCCTGCTTGGAGTCGGGGGCATGGGCGCGGTCTACGAGGCCGAGCACACGGCGCTCGAGAAGCGCGTTGCGGTGAAGCTGCTCCGGCAGCAGTTCACGATGCAGCAGATCGCCCGCAAGCGGTTCTTGCGGGAGGCCAAGGCGGCCACCCGAGTCAAGCACCCCAACGTCGTCGACATCTCCGACTTCGGAGAGACCGTCGAGGGGCGGGTCTACTTCGTCATGGAGCTGCTCACGGGACGCGATCTTCGCGAGGTGCTCGAGGCCGAGCCGCAGCTGTCATGGCCGCGGGTGCAGCACATCCTGGTCCAGACCACGTCGGCGCTCGAGGCCGCCCACTCCACCGGCATCGTGCACCGCGACATGAAGCCGTCCAACTGCTTCCTGGTCGAAGCACCGGGGCTCGAGGATCAAGACTTCATCAAGGTGCTCGACTTCGGGATCGCCAAGTTCGCAGGCAACGTGGGCGAGGAGACGCAGGGGCTCACCTCCACGGACGAGATCTTCGGCACGGTCGGCTACATGGCGCCAGAGATGGCGATCGGGACCACCAACGATCCACGCTCCGACGTCTACGCCATCGGCGTGATGATGTACCGCATGCTGGTGGGCGAGCTGCCGTTCGCGGGCAACACGGCGTTCCAGATCCTCGCCAAGCACGTCAACGAGAGCCCTCCTCGTCCGCGCGACAAGGTGCCTTCGCTCCCCGAAGGCGTCGAGGCAATCATCCTCAAGGCGCTGGCCAAGAAGGCGGATGATCGGTTCGCGTCGATGAAGGACTTCCGCGATGCCCTTCGGGACGGAGGGCTCGACGGACCGGCCGATGGTGGACCGAGGCGGCCTCCACCTCTACGCATGTCCCCCAAGGCACCGCCACGAGCGGAAGCCGACGATCTGCTCACGAGGCCCCGCGGAGCTCCGGCGGTCGAAGCCACCCAGCACCTGAGCGCCTCCATCGCCAGACCCAGGCCGCCGGCCATCAAGCCCCCCGGTCACCACAAGGTCTCGCCCGCGCCGAGATCGCCGTCCGCTGCCGCATCGCGACCAGCGAGCCGCCAAGAGGTGCAGGCCGCGCTCAGATCGTCGTCCGCGGCCCCTTCCCCGTCGCGACCACCGAACCGCACGCCACCACCCGCGCCCAGCCGCGCGGCACCCGGTCGAAGCACGTTCGAAACCTCGCAACCGATGACGCAGCCCACCGCACATGCGGCGGTCGAAGGAGCCACCGTCGTCGCTCGCCCCCTCGACTATGGATCTGCCTCGTTCGCCAAGGCCCAAGCACCCGCCGCCCCACCGCGGAGTGGACCCGGTCCAGCGCCGGGGGTGCCCCTCGTGGAAGACGCGACCGTCGTGTCCACGCCCATCGATGTCTCGACTCCTTGGGCGGCCCCACGATCCACGACCGTCGAGCCCAACCCCTTGCAGCCCTCACCCGCGGCGCCGTCGTTTGCCGCGGTGAGCCACGAGCCGCAGTCGTCGTCACAGCAGCTGTCGCCGATGCCTTCGATCGGTGGCGAGCCGGTGTCCGAGTCGTTCTCGTTGGTCGACGAGGATGAATCCACCCATCGACGCACTGGAGCCCTGGTTGCGACCTCGATGGTGGCGGTCACGCTCGTGGCGGCGTTGATCTGGCTGGGCGCATCGTCCGACGATCCGCCGGATGATGACACGGCCGTCGCGCTCGAGACCAAGAGCTCGAAGGCGGAAGTGCCCCCCGACGCGACCAAGCTACCCGAGAACGAGCCCCCCGAGCCCGAGCTGCGCATCGACGACGAGCCGTCCGATCCTGCTCCATCCGAGCCCGAGCAAGTCGCTTCGCCCGAACCCGAGCCGACCGCCGAGCCCGAGCCCGAGCCCGAGATCGATCCTGTTCCGCCCGAGCCCAAGGTGCTCGAGCAGAAGGTTGCCCCGCGGAAGAAGCCGCCGAAGAAGCCCCAGCCCAAGGAAAAGCCCACGCGAGCCGATGCGAAGCCGCTGACCGATGCGCAAGTCGCCAACAACCTGCGCAGCAAGGTCATCGCCAAGTGCAAGGCCGACGGTACGACGGCCATCCAGGTGGAGGGCGCCATCTCGACCGCAGGCAAGGTGCTCAGCCCCGTGGTGCGGCCGAACAGCGATCGCAACGAGTGCGTGCGCAAGGTCGTCAAGGGCGCAAAGTTCCCCGCGACCGGCTCGATGCGAGGCATGCCAATCATCAACGTGAAGCTCTGATCTCACGGGCAGGCAGGCCCCGAAGGTGAGCGTCTCGCTTGCCGTGACCGGCTGGGGAGCTGGGCTCCTCACCTGACCCGCCCGGCCGAGCGAGGCGAGTACCTCGCCCGACCGAGCGACGCGGGCCCTTCACCCGAACGGCCCGCGGGATCAGATCAACGGACAGCTGCCTCCGACTCCTACACACTCGGGAATCGTCTGGGCAGCTTCGGCGCACCACTGGTTCCACGTGCCGGTGCAGCACAGCGCACCGGCAGCACCCAGTGCACAAACGGCGGCCGCACACTCGGCATCCTGACACCCTGGACCTCCGTGCGGGCTGCAGCAGTCACCCATGAAGCAGGCAGACTCATCCCACTCCTCACAGGAGCCATCGCATGCGAGCGCGCCGCCACCGAAGCCCTGTGAGATGCAGGTCTCACCCTGGAGATCGGCTCCGTCGCAGACCTCGCTGCCCTCGGCGAAGCCGTCGCCGCACACCGGGCTGGGGCAGGAACTCACGTCGTCGCCATCATCGTGACAATCTGGCTCCACGATCGCTTCGTCACCGCAGATCGCATCCCATGTCTCGTTGCAGCAGTAGGGATCGAGAGCGCACACGGCTTCGGTGCACTCCTCGTCGTCGCACCCGGCCGTGCCGTTGGCCATGCAGCAGTCGCCGCTCCAGCACGTGTCGGTGTCGACGCCCGAGCAGTCGTCCTGACACTCGAGATTGCCGCCCACGAAGCCGAGCGAGAGGCAGTCTTCACCCCCGACCTGCGCCCCGTCGCAGGTCTCACCCTCCTGAATGACGCCATTGCCGCACTCGACGGCCGGGCAGGTTCCAACGCCCTGGCACAGCGGCTCGTTCGTGGCAGCCACGACACAGCTGTTGTCCCAGAGCGTGCAGCAGGATGGATGGTCGAAGCAAACGGCCGACTCGCACTCGAAATTGCCACATCCAGGGCCGCCGTGAGAGGCACAGCAATCTCCCGTGTGGCAACCGGTGGTCACGAAGCCGTTGCACATCGCGTTGCAGCTGAGCGTACCTCCTCCGAATCCCTGAGTGCCGCAGGTTTCTCCGTTGAGATCGGAAGCTTCGCACAGCTCTCCGCTCTGCACCTGACCGTTTCCGCAAGACACCCCAGGACAGGACGGGCCCACCCCATGACATGCCAATGGTTGATTCATCGCCTCGGCAACACACGCAGCATCCCACGTAACGTCGCAGCAGTATGGCAAGATGCCACAAACGGCGGCCGTACACGCTCCGCCGGTACAACCGGGGGCTACGTGGGCCACGCAGCAGTCACCACCGAAGTCAGGGCACGAGGACGTGTCGAACTCACAGTTTGCATCGCACTGAAGGGGTCCGAATCCCATTCCGAGCGTCGCACAGCTCTGCCCGTCCAGGTCGCCTCCGTCGCACTCCTCACCTTGCTGAACGACTCCGTTGCCGCACACGGTAGGAGGACAGTCATCCATGCCTACGCCTTGGCACAGTAGCGCGGTACTTGCGAACGCCTGGCATGCCTCATCCCATGCGACGTCACAGCAGTGCGGCAGGGCAGCACAGACGGTTGCGGTGCAGGTCGGATCTTGACACCCCGGAGTCCCGTTGGCAGAGCAACAATCGCCTCCGAATATGCCGCACGCCGTCTCATCGAAGTCCGAGCAATTGTCCAGGCAGCCGATCTGACCGCCATCGAAGCCCTGCGTAATGCAATCCTCCCCGCGAAGATCGCCGTTGTCACAGGCTTCTCCCGCCTGGGCGACACCGTCGCCGCACACCGCCCCCGGGCAGGGTACGCCCGTCCCGAAGCACTCGGGCGTCGCCATGGCGGCGACCACACACAGGTTGTCCCAGAAACCGTTGCAGCAGAACGGGTTGGTAGCGCACACCGCAGCCGTACACTCATCATCGTCGCAGCCCGGGCTCACGTGCGCCTGGCAGCACGCACCGCTGAAGCCCGCGCAGCCGGAGGTATCGAATCCCGAGCAGTCGCCGAGGCATGCCAATGTTCCGCCATCGAAGCCCTGCGCGGTGCAGCCCTGCCCTTGCAGGTCGGCACCGTCGCAGACCTCGGTGGGATCGGCGAATCCGTCCCCGCACACGGACGCGGGGCAGGAGCCCACGCCGCGACAGGGCGCCAGCATGGGAGCCTCGAAGGCACAGGGGCCGGTCCATCCTTCGGTGCAGCACTCCGCCCGAAGGTCACAGACCGCCTCGGTGCACTGCGGATCCTCGCAGCCAGGAGTGCCGTTGCTCTGGCAGCAATCACCGAGCTCGGGGCAGGAGACGCTCGTGCTCTGGCACGCGACCTCACCCAGGGCGACCTCCACGCACGATGCACCCCACGCGAAGTCACAGCAGCTCGCATCGGCCGCACAGACCGCCGCCGAGCACTGTGGATCCTCGCACCCCGGCGTCGGATTGGGCGCGCAGCATTGCCCCGCGTACTCGCTACAATTCGAGACGTCGTAGCCGCTACAGTCGGCGAGGCATTCCAACGTGCCGCCCTGGAAGCCCTGGCTCAGGCAGTCCTCACGGCCAAGATCCATTCCATCGCAGGCTTCACCGACCTCCACGAGGTCATTGCCACACGTGGAGCCGGTGTCGGTGGTATCACCGGTGTTTCCAGTATCGCCGGTGTCCCCGGTTTCCCCGGTGTCCCCGGTCTCACCCGTATCGACGCCAGACCCACCCGAGCTCGAGCCCAAGGTGGTGGCTCCAGTAGAATCGGTTTCCGTTGCGGGCACGATGGGTACGTCGGCGCATCCGCCCCAACCGAACAGCCCCATGCACAGCAACGCCCAACGAGGGTTGCGAACATACGACGACATCGTGCCGATGGTGCGTGGAGCCGCAACGCCGGTCAAGGTTCCAACGGGTCATGCTCTCAGGAATTCATCCACTCGAGTACACCACAGTGGCGATGGCATCCGTCACCATCGTGCCACTCGAATCATCGTCGTCCACCAATCAAGACCAAACGGGCCACTTACTCACCGATCTTCACCTACCCAACCCAATCCACCCAACCCAATCCACCCAACCCAATCCACCCAACCCAATCCACCCAACCCAATCCACTCGGTCGGCGACGGGACCCACGATGGTCCGATCCCGTCGCCAACCAACCGCTCCCGTCCCGCTACTCCGCCGCCCACCCGCAGGTCCGCCCGGCGTTCTGCTCGTCCAGGTACCCCTTCAGCGGCCCGAAGTACTCGATCAACGCCGCCCCGTCCATCTCCTTGGTCCCGGTCAGCGCCTCCATCGCCTCCGGCCACGGCCGGCTCGCCCCCATCGCCAGCATCGCCTTCAGCTTCTTCCCGGCCTCCGTGTTCCCGTAGATCGAGCACTCGTGCAGCGGCCCAGTGTGCCCGGCGGCCTCGCACATGGCCTTGTGGAACTGGAACTGGATGATGTGCGCCAAGAAATACCGCATGTACGGCGTATTCGCGGGCACGTGGTACTTCGCGCCGGGATCGAAGAACTCCTCCCCGCGCGGCGACGGAGCCCCCACCCCTTGCAGCTTCGCCCGCAGCGTCCACCAGTCGGCGTTGTAGCTCTCGGGCTTGGTCTTGCCCGCGAACACCCCCCAGCGCCACTGGTCCACCAACAGCCCGAACGGCAGGAACGCCACCTTCTGCAGCGCGTCCTGCATCTGCTTGTTGATCACGCTCTTGTCGCTGCTGCTCACCTCGTCGAGCAGCCCGATCTCCTTCAAGTACGCCGGCGTGATCGACAGCGCGATCGCATCCCCGATCGCCTCGTGGAACCCATCGTGCGCCCCGCTCTGGAACAGCACGGGCATCGTGTAATAGTTGTTGTAGTAGTAGTTGTGCCCGAGCTCGTGGTGGATCGTCACGAAGTCCTCGTGATCGATCTTGATGCACATCTTGATGCGCAGGTCGTTGTCGAAGTTCACGTCCCAGGCGCTGGCGTGACACACCACCTTGCGATCCTCGGGCTGCCGGAACAGCGAGCGCTCCCAGAAGGTCTGCGGCAGCGAGTTCATGCCCAGCGAGGTGAAGAACGCCTCGCCGGCCTTGACCATCTTGATCTCGTCGTACTTGGCCTTCTGCAGCGCCTTGGTGACGTCGAGGCTGGGCTCGCCAGGGTAGGGCTCGAGCCAGGAGTAGAGCGCCGCCCAGTCCTGCGCCCACATGTTGCCGGTCAGGTGCGCGGGAATGAGTCCATCCTCGGGGACGGCGTCGCCGTACTTCTCGTGCAGCTTGGCACGCACGTGGCAGTGCAAGGCCTCGTAGAGCGGCTGGACCTGACCCCACAGACGACCAACCTCCTGCTCGAACGCCTCGGGGCTCATGTCGTAGCGCGAGCGCCACAGCGTGCCCACGTCGGAGAAGCCGATCGCCTTGGCGCCCTCGTTGCCGAGCTCCACGAAGCGCACGTACTTCTCGCGCATGGGCACCGAGACGGTGCGCCAGCGCTCCCACGCCTCGAGCTGCTTGCGCGCATCACCGGGCTTGGCCGCCTCGTCGGACATGATCGCGGAGAGCTCGCCCAGATCGAGACAGCCCTCGGAGGAAGCCTTGGGATCGGCAGCGGGCTTGGCCGTCTCCGTACCGGGCTCGGGAGCGGGCTCAGTACCGGGCTTGGCCGTGCCGGCGGACTCGGGGCACCACTCGCCCGCGCCGTAGGCCGCATCGAGGCCGGTGGCGATCGTGGCCAGCTCCTTGCGCTTGGCGTCGTCGTCGGGCGCGGGCAGGGTCGAGGTGAGCTTGAGCAGGTCGAGCTGTCGCCGCACGTCGGGCTCGGCCTTCACCCCATCGAAGCGGGTGGCCTCGCCGATGGTCTTGGTCTCGTAGGCCATCACCTCGGCCTGCGCGGCCGCGGCCGCGGCCTCGTGCTCGGGAGTGATGTTGGTGGCCTTGGCCCACTCGGCCTCGGCGGACTTGGTCCACAGTGCGCGCAGCTTGGCGTCGACGTCGGTGATGAACGCCGTGGCCTCCTCGGGCGTGCCGGCCTTGCCCTGCAGCGACGGACCTGCCTTGCCATCCTTGGTGTCGAGCGTGATCTTCTTGGTCTCGGTGACCTTGGCCTCCTTGGCGCCGGCCTTGGCGTCGCCGGGCTTGCTCTCCGCTCCACCACCACAGGCGAGCGCGAGCAGGGTCGAAGCGAGAGCAGACGCAGAGAACGTGGAGATCGAGCGGAACGAGCGGTGGGGCGACATGCGCGGACGCTATCGCCCGCAAACCGCGCTTGGCAACGCGCCCCACGGCCGATCGCGAGATCGAGCCACGAACCGCGTAGAGCGGGTTTGCGCCGGTCCCGCGACGGTCGGGGGCCAAGTCTCGTGGGTGTCAACCGGCCGCGTTACGGGACCGTGGCACAGGGGCGTCGAGCGGGGCTCGGGTCGTCGTCCCCGGGCTCAGGCGAAGCCGCTCGGGGCCTTGGTGCGCAGGATGGCGAAGGCGACCTGCACCGCGGCGCGCACCTGGATGCTGCCGGGCGCCGAGGGCTGCATCGCGTCGCCCTCGCTCTCGAGATCGACGTCGGCTCCGTGGCTCTCGCGGCCGCGCAGGTTGTCGGGGTTGGCGTCCTCGACGTGCAGCACGTCACCCACGCGCACCCCGGCCTCCTCGGCGTAGAGCTCGGCCTTGCGGCGGGCGGCCGCGAACGCACCGCGGCGAGCCTGGGCCCGCAGCTCGGCCAGGCGCGTGGTCTGGAACTCGGTGCTCACGATCTGGTTGGCACCGGCCTGCACGACGCCCGCGAGGATCTCCTCGAAGCGGCCGAGGTCGGTGAGACGTACGGACAGGCTCACCCGCGCCTGGTAGCCCCGGAACACGCGCTCCTTGCCGTAGCCATCGTGCTCGGCCGACAGGGTGACGTGCGAGGTCTGGACGTCGGCCGGGGCCACGCCGGCCTGCTGCAGGTAGGCGCGCACCTCGGCCACGGCGGCACGCGTCCCCGCGAACGCGGCCGCCGGCTCGGGCTCGAGACGAGAGACGGCGAAGGTCGTGAGGGCCACGTTGGGCTCGACCCGCAGCACGTAGGAGCCAAACACGCTGATGCCGTTGGGACGCTGGATCGACTGGGTGACGAACATCGGGGGCTCCACGGTATCAGCTCAGGCCCCGGTCGACACGACGGGCTGAGCATCGCTCTCGGAGCACAGCACGACCAGCAGATTGCTGGCCAGGGTGGCAGTCTGCGACCCGTCGAGGTGCACCACGTCCTTGTCGCGCAGGTCGTCGAGCGCCATCTTCACCATGCTGACCGCGCCCTCCACGATGCGCTGGCGGGCGTCGATGATGGCCTCGGCCTGCTGGCGGCGCAGCATCACGCCGGCGATCTCCGGGGCGTAGGCCAGGTGCGAGAGCCGCACCTCGAGGATCTCCACCCCGGCATGCGACAGGCGCTCGGTGAGCTGGGCCATGAGCTCGGCGTTGACCTCGGCCGAGTCGCCGCGCAGGGAGACCTCGCCGTCGGACGCCGCATCGTAGGGGTGCTTGGCCGCAGTGGTGCGAATGGCCGACTCGGTCTGCACGGCGACGTAGCTCTCGTAGTGGTCCACGTCGAACAGCGCCTGGGCCGTGTCCTTGACCCGCCACACCACGACGGCACCGATCTCGATGGGGTTGCCGCGCTGGTCGTTGACCTTGAGCTTGGTGCTGTCGAAGTTGCGAGCCCGCAGCGACACGTGGCGGCGGGTGGTGAAGGGGTTGATCCAGTGGAAGCCCGCCGTGCGAATGGTGCCCTTGTACTTGCCGAACAGGAGCACCGCCTTGCTCTCGTTGGGCTCCACGAGCACCAGGCCCCTCATGAAGAGGATGCCGATGCCGAAGAAGAACAGCAGCGGCAGCGAGAACAGGAGCATGAGCACCCCCGGCAGCCGAAAGCCCCCGTAGGCCTCCTCGTGGGTGGGCACCAGCTCCCACTTGGGGGCGACCTGCAGATCCTTGACCTCGTCGTTGCGGTACGGCACGGGGCAATGGAGTACGCCCGACGCCAGGCGGCGACAAGGGACGAGGTGGAACGTCGTGCGAGGCGAGGGGACGGCAAACCTGGCCAGGCTCACGCGGTGCGCCGCCGCGATGCCCACCACGACTCCACGGTGAACAGCAGCACCCCCGCCCAGATGCAGCCGAATCCGCGCAGATGCACCGAGGTGAGCGGCTCGCCGAACACCAAGACCGCCAGGGCGAATTGGCCGGTGGGGGCCATGTACTGCATGAAGCCGAGCGTTCGCAGCGGCAGACGGCGCGCCGCATTGGCAAACCACACCAGGGGTGCGGCGGTGATGACCCCGGCGGTCAGCAGCAAGAGATCGGTGCCCGTGCCCATGCGACCCATGGCCCCGGTGCCGTCCAGGGCGAGGATCACGAGGTAGAGGACTGCGGCCGGGACGAGCAGCACCGACTCGATGGTGGCGCCCAGGAGGCCGTCGACCGGGGCGATCTTGCGCATGAGCCCATAGGCGCCAAAGGTGAGCCCGAGCACGAGGCCGATCCAGGGCAGGCCTTCGGCGAGGCTCGCCATGAACGCCACGCCCACGCCGGCCAGCGCCACCGCCACCCACTGGGCTCGACGCATGCGCTCGCCCAGGAACACCATGCCGAGCACGATGCTGACCAGAGGGTTCAAGAAGTAGCCGAGGCTGGCGTGCAGCACTCGGTCGGTGGCCACCGCATAGATGAAGGTGAGCCAGTTGATGCCGACGAGCAGGCCGGCGGGAACGATGGTGCGCAGGGTGGCGCGATCGCGAAGACCCGCCACGAGCTCGCGCCCGCGGCGACGCACGAGCACCAGCACGAGATAGGCGACGCACGCCCAGGTGACGCGGTGGGCGACCAGCTCGAGCGCGGGGATCTCCGCGACCTGCTTCCAGAACAGCGGGAACAGGCCCCACGCGCCGTAGGCGAGCAGGGCGTAGCCGAGGCCGGCCGCGGTGGCATCGGGGGTCGAGCGATCGGGCGTGCGCACGGACATGCGGCCTGGGACCCGAGGTCGAGAATGGGACCGCTCAGCCGGCAAGGGCCGCGGGAAACTCTCGCACGGCCTTGGTCACCGACAACGAGTCGATGAAGCGCAGCAGGAGCTCGTGATCGAGACCCGGCAGGACCTCGCTGCGCGCGATGGGCTCGTACGTGTTGCCGCGCAGCGCGTAGAGGTGGAGGCGCTCGTCCATCCAAGACCATGCCTCGCGGACCCGGAGCTTGCGGTAGAGGATGCGCCACACGTGGGACGGCAGGCGGGACGACGCCGGCGCCGACGTGGGGCCGGGAGCGGGAGCGGGAGCGGGAGCGATGGCGGCCTGCGGCATGCCGAGGCCCACGATACCTCGTTTTTCGATGCGGGTCGCATGGACCCCCATGGCTCGCTGCTAGGCACCTCCGCGGCGGTCGTGCGACCGTTGCCCCGAACATGAGCAAGACTTCTGCGCAGATCTACGTGCTCTACACCGGCGGCACGATCGGCATGGATGGTCGACCGTTGGCGCCGATGCCGGCGTCCCGCCTGCAGAGACTGCTCGAGACGATGCCTGGGTTCGATTCGTCCACCCTGACCCTGCATCCGCTCGACGATCGCGAGCTTCGCATCAACTACGTGCTCGATGCCTTCGACGAGCCGATCGACAGCTCGGCCATGACGCCGAACGACTGGGTGATGATCGCCCGGCGGATCCTCGATCGCTACGCGGACTACGACGGCTTCGTGGTGCTGCACGGCACCGACACCATGGCGTGGACCACGTCGGCGCTGGCGTTCCTGCTCGAGGGGCTGGCCAAGCCGGTCATCGTGACCGGATCGCAGGTTCCCCTGGCGCAGACCCGCACGGATGCCTTGCGCAATCTGGTGACCGCGATGCAGCTCGCGGCCACCTCGGGCGTGCCGGAGGTGGGACTGTTCTTCGACGTGGCGCTCTATCGCGGCTGCCGGGCGGCCAAGGTGAGCACCAGCGCCTTCGAGGGCTTCGCCTCGCCCAACTATCCCCCGCTGGCCACGGCGGGCATCACCATCGACGTGTCGGAGAGCCTGGTGCGGCTGCCACCGCCGATCGAGAGCTCGATGCAGCGACCCGAGCACCGAGCACGCGTGGCGGCGCGCCTCGAGGCGATCGAGCAGGCGCTGCCGCGGTTCTCGGTGCTGTCGCTGGTGCTCTACCCCGGGATCCAGACCTCGAATGCGATCGAGGTGCTGCTCGACGCCACCGAGCCCCCCGTGCGCGGGCTGGTGCTGCAGGCGTTCGGCGAGGGCAACGCCCCGTCCACCCCCTCGTTCCTCGAGGCGCTGCGCCGCGCCCACGACCGCGGGGTGGTCATCGTGGACGGCACGCAGGTGGTGCAGGGGTCGGTCAACGTCGACGCCTACCAGAGCGCGTCGGGACTCGAGCAAGCCGGAGCGATCAGCGGCTACGACATGACCCCCGAGGCCGCGCAGGCCAAGCTCGTCTACCTGCTGGGGCTGGGCCTGTCGCAGCAGGAGGTCGAGGTGCTCATGCAGCGCAACCTGCGGGGTGAGCTGCGGGCCGAGTCGGGGCCCACGCGGGGGCTGGTGTTCGCGGAGCACTGACCGTGCCGGGACGCCGAGGGACTACCGCCGGCTGCGGCTGCACTGGGCCTGGGCCCGTCGTACCTCGGTGGTCACCAGGCGTCGCACCTCGCGGAGCATGGCCGCATCGGGCTCGTGGCCGCCGTGGCGATAGCCGTGCAGCTCGACGGTGTAGCCGAGCGCCTCGAGCCGCTGCACCACGTTGCGCGTGTGCTGGTAGGAGACGCGGGCGTCCTGCTGGCCGTGCAGCGCGATGATCGGGGCGTGCGGCTCGAGCGTGTGGGGCATCAGGCTCTCGGGTACCGTGCCCGCGACCGCGATCGCGCGCGAGAGCAGCTCGGGGTGCTCGAGCGCCAGCGAGAACGCGAGCACCCCTCCCTGCGACCAGCCGACCACGATCGCCTTGCCGCAGGTGGGACGTCGGTCCTGGATGCGCTGGAGCAGCGCGCCGAGGTCGTCGGTGGCCTCCCCGACCGCGCCGGCCACCGCGTCCTGGGCCGGGCCGTCCGCCCGGGGTCCGAACCACGCCGGCCGACCGTCACCCAGGCGCACCGAGCCCCACGGCATCACCACGCGCGCGGGAACGTCGAGACTGCGCAGCACGGTGCGCAGTCGTCCCGCTCCACCACCGCGGCCGTGCAGCACCACGACCATCGGGAGCGTCGCCTCGAAGTCGACACCACCGGTCACGAGCTCGTCATGGGCCAGCGAAGACTCGAGCGTCGCGGCGATGGCGGCCCGGCCGTGCCCCGGGTCGAGCCCGAGGACCGCGAGTGCCGCCACGAGGCCTGCGATCCGGAGTCGTCGCATCGGGGACGTGAGAGCCGAGCCCCTGCCAAAGGGTGCAGCGACACGAGTCGATGCTCGAGTCATCCGCCCAGCGCGGGGCGAGGACCCTCGAGCTGCCAGCCCAGCCCCGAGCGTGCGGCTCGGTGCACCGCCTCGAGCGCCGCCGCGATCGCTCGGGGATGGGAGCGCAGCACCTCGTGGTAGCGCGCGGGGGTCAGGCGCGCGTCGGGCAGCAGCCGCTCGAGCAACTCCACCGCGTCGGCCATTCGCCCCAGTCGCTGGCTGCCCACGGTCTCGACCACCTCGGCAATGGTGGCCAGCACCACGAGCGCGGAGTCGAGGTCGTCGCGCTCGAGGGTGCCCTCGGGAGGCACGGGGCGCTCGAGCGCGACCGAGCCGGAAGGGGCGGATGGGACCTCGATGGTCGCGACCAGCGGGCGCGGAAACCATCGCTCGTAGCGCCGCTGCAGCGCCAGGTCGTCGCGGTAGAGCGCCTCGAGTCGGGCGCGCTCGCCCTCGCCCGCGGCCTCGACCTCGGCGCGCTCGATCCGACGCTCGCGATCCATGCGATCGAGCTCGCGCAGCGCCTCGGCCTCCCGACTGCGGCGCAGGTCGACGAGCTCCTCGAGCACGACGCCGAGCTGCTGGTCGAGGCGCTCGCCGCCCCCATGAGGCACCGTGGGCAGGTGCACGAGCTCGTCGTCGATGCGCCCCTCCGAGATCCGCTCGAGCTGGGCGTCGGGCACGAAGTGGTAGAAGGCACGCTCGTCGGCCGCGCGCTGGTGGGCCACCAGCTCGCGCAGAGCCTCGTTCTCCTGGCCGAGTGCGATCACGCTGATCCCGACCGGCATCGACCCGAGCCGGCGTCGCGCCTCGAGGATCCTGCGCTCGCCGACCCGGGCCTCCCCGTCGGTGATGAGCACGATCTGTCCGCGCGCCAGATCGTGGTCGCTCTGGGTGGCCTCTCCGATGAGCTGCATGCTCGACAGGAGCGCCCCCTCGATGTTGGTGCCGCCGCGGCGGGGGGTGGCGGTCACGTCGTGGATCGCCTCGAGGGCACCGCCGGGCGTGTCGACGCGATGGACGGGCCCCAGCTCGGTGTCGAAGTAGCGGTAGTAGAGCACCACCCGGGTGCTCTGCCGGGGGTTCTCGAGCCGCTCGATCAGGGTGGCGAGCTCGGCCACGAGGATTGCATCGCGCATGCGGGCGCGGGAGCCCATCATCGAGGTCGAGCCATCGAGCAGGTAGACGCGCACCTCGCCCTGCATCACCGTCCGGGTGCGGGTGTCGACCTCCTCGCGTACGAAGCGGCGGGCCAGGAGCCGTCCCGCGGCGAGATCCATGATGATCGTGCGAGGATCGTGGATCACGGCGATGCCCACGTCGGAGGGACCCTGTGCCGGCACCAGCTCGAGCCGCTGGGTGGGGAACGGGACGACGGCGTGCCGGATGAACTCCTCGACGACCCGCGTGGGCGACAGGGTCCCGCCGACCTCGAAGCAACCGTCGACCGACAGCGCGTGGGCCAGGGCGGCACGCTCGTGGCCAGGGGCGTAGTAGCGCTCGACCAGCGAGACCACGAACGGATCGGTCTCGCCGTCGAGCAGCTTCTCGTTGGTGCGCGCGTGCTCGTAGGCCGCCTCGATGGCCCGCACCACGCGTGACCCGAGGATCTCGTGGCCCGAGCGGAGCAACGAGGCGTGCTCGCCCTCGGAGCTCACCGGGCGTCCGACGAGCCGATCGATCATGGTGCTGCCGAGGCGCACCGCCTCGGCGTCGCCCACGTCCACCGCGTGACGGCGGAGCACGCTGAGCGCCGCAAACAGCGTGTCGCGCTCTCCACGGGACAGCGCGGTGCGGGCCTGGTGCAGCAGCGTCGCGTCGGGTCGCAGGCCGGCCGCCTCGTAGCGGTTGAGGCGGGTGATCTGCCGCGAGATCGCCTGGAGGCGCTCCTGCACGCCATGCTCGTCGAGCGCGAGTGCGGCCGAGGTCTCGAGCAGCAGCTGCCGCGCAGCCTCGAGCAGGCGTCGGCGGCGGCCGAGCATCGCGTCCTCCTCGCGAGCGGCCGTCATCAGGTGATCGATGGTGTCGAGCCGAAGCTCGAGCACCCGGGTGGGATCGGCGAGCGGCTCGGGCTCGTCGTCCTCGTCGGCCTTCGAACCCCCTTCCACCCCGGGACGGGCCTTGCCCATGGCCAGCGGCGGCACCAGCATCGAGTCGTCGCGCAGGGTGGCCAGGATCAGCGCGTCGGAATCGGGCTCCTCTCGCCCTTGGCCCGGCACGGCGCGCTCGGCCACCACCAGCAGCTCGTAGCAGCGCCGCAGCCATGCCGCGTAGGACAGCAGCGCGCGCTGGCGGATCACGGTGGCGCGCTCGACCTGGCGCAGGTTGTCCTCGAGCTCGCCGCGGGCCCGCCGCAGGAGCTTGCCGCAGCCATCGAGGGCGGCGGGCTCCTGGCGAGCCCGTGCAAGCGTGCTGACCAGGGCGCGCAGGGCCTCCACCTCGGTCCTGGGCTTCCAGCGGATGCGATGGAGCAGCGGGCGAAACAGCCGCGTCAGCGGAGCGGAGATCGAGGCGGGCGAGAGCGTCAGCCGCTCGATCCGACGCCCGAGCTCGGCGAGCTCGCCATCGAGCTGGCTCATGTCGAGCCCGCCAGGGCCTCGGACCACGCCCGGTTGGAGCGATCTTCGAGGCGGGCGACCATCACCCGCGTGCTGGTGGCGTCGAGCTCCTCGATGCGTGCGCGCAGCCGGGACCCCTGCGGCACGCACGACGGGAACGCCTCGACGAGGTGGCCGACCTCGGCGGCCAGGCGCAGCGGCTCGCCATCGCCTCGGATCGCTCGCAGATAGCCCGAGCGCACCGCCGCCTCGAGCAGGGCCACCGTGCCGGCCTCGTCCTCGGCGGCCTTGGCTGCCTCGCCGAGCCCGACCCACCAGGCCTCGAGCGCCTCGATGCCCCGCCGAATGCGAGCCAGGTCGAGCTGCACGACCTGCTCGCGCCACGGCTCGTCGAGGCTGCGCAGCACCTGCCACACGGCTTCGGCCGCGCGCGGCGGATCGTCGACGGGCAGGCCCGTCACGGACAGGGTGCCGGTGGCCACGCGCACGAGCGTGTCCGTGATGCACACGGGCGCCTCGCGAGCCCGGACCTGATCGTAGTCACGCCGGTTCAGCACCGCCGGGCGCTCCTCGGAGACCCTGGGCTCGTCACGCACGAGCGCGGGCACGGTCCATGCCACGAATCGATCGGCCGAGATCACGTCATCGAGCCCGGCCGTGCGCAGCTCGGCCACGACGGCCTCGACCTGCTCGATCACCCCCGCACGATCGCGGCCATCGAGGCGCTCGAACGCTCGCGCCACCAGGGGCTCGATGCGATGACCGGTCACGCGACGCACCAGCTCGCAGGGGCGACCCAGGTCGCCGAGGCGGCGAGCGTCCGCGTGCAGGTCCTCGAGCAGGGGCGAGAGCTCGTGCAGAACCTGAGACAGGGGGACCTGGGCCGAGCGCCCCAGCAGCGCGACCGCAGCGAGGCGAAACCTCGCGTCCCACAGCAGCACCAGCTCGTCCTCGAGCTTGGCGAGCGCTTCATTCCAGGGATCGCCCTCCTCGGTGGGGGGCATGGTGGCGCCGCTGGTCTGCAGCCGGCGTCGCAGGGCTCCCAGCCGCCCGAGGTCGTCGAGCCGACCGGTGACCTGCGCAGCGATCGCCTCGATGGAAGGACTGCTGGCCAAGAGCTCCACGGTGGCGGCCGTGGGCACCACCGACAGCCGCAGCGCATCGTCGAGCAAGCCCAGCAGGCGGCCGCGCAACCACTGCGCGAGAGGTCGGCCGAGGCCGGCGCCCCGCTCGAGCTCGTCGGCGATCTCGCCGAGCTGGCGCGTCACGACCGTCAGCGGCTCCTCTCCCTCGAGCGAGGGCGCGAGCCCGGCACGCAGGGCCTGGCTCGACAGGGTGCCCACCGTGTCGACCAGCATGCGCACCGCCTGGCCGGCATCGGTGGCGCCGCTCTCGGTGGCGGTGATGAGCGCGTCGACGGCCTTGGCGAGCGCATCGGGATCGCCCGAGGTACGGGCCTTCATGGTCATGGCCTGGAGATCGCGAAGCTCGAGCCGCCGCGGCTCGGGCCGAGCGGCCACGCGAGGTAGCTTGCGCAAGCACAGCTCGAACAGCTCGGCCTCGGTGGCCATGATGTCGAGCTGCCGCCGCTCGCGGGGATCGGTCTCCCGCTCGATGCAGGCCGCGATGGCCTCTCGCGGCACCCCGTTCAGCAGCAAGAAGTACCGCAGCCACCCGAGATCATCGTGCGCGACCTGCAAGGAGCGATCGGGCCGGTTGAAGATCTTGTCGTAGACCACCACCGCTCGCAGCACGTCGGTGGCCAGCACGGCGCTGCGGGTGGAGAGATAGCGCGTGGGCTGGAACTTGGGGTCGGCCCGTCGCGCCTCGGCGAGCTCGGCATCGAGCGATGCCACCAGCTCGGTGACCGCGTCGCAGATCTCCTCGGGGACGTAGGTGAGGTCGACGGCGGCCTGG
This sequence comes from Paraliomyxa miuraensis, assembly GCF_026337845.1. Classification (GTDB taxonomy): domain Bacteria; phylum Myxococcota_A; class Polyangia; order Nannocystales; family Nannocystaceae; genus Paraliomyxa; species Paraliomyxa miuraensis. Next base: position 143,326 of record NZ_JAOVZF010000147.1, read on the forward strand.
AGCACGTCGAGGTCCTGCACCGAGAGGTAGGCCGAGGGCCGGTGCCGACCAAAGCGCCCCCCGTGGCGGCGCACCACGGTGCGCATGCTGTCGACGCTGGAGAAGCCTCGCGGGATGAAGCTGATGAAGCTGATGCGATCGATGAACGCCAGCAGGGTCTCGCGCGCCGAGTCGAGCACCTCGGCGATGTAGCGGTTGCTGGTCATGAAGGCGCACTCGATGCGCCCCTTGGCGATCGTGCCGCCCTGCTTGAGCTCGCGCTCGTGCAAGATGTTGAGGGTCGAGCGCAGCAGCATGTCGCGGCCGTCGAGCACCTCGTCGAGGAACGCGTGGACGGACCCGAGCATGCCCTCGTCGGTGAAGTGCTCGGTGCGGCCCGACTCCATCAGCGTCTTGAAGTCGATCGATCCGATCAGATCGGTCTGCACCGTGTTCTCGGTGAATTGTCGCGAGAACAGGCTGGGTGCTCCGGTCGACTCGTCGATGATGCGCCCGAGCACCAGCGCCGCGAGCTGGCTCTTGGCCGTGCCGGGAGGCCCCGTGAGCAGCACGTGCTGCCGGCTGAGCAGGGCCAGCCCGCACTGCGTCAGCACGCTGCCTCGCTCCACGAACGTCTCGTGCAGCTCGGAGAAGAACGCCCGGAACCGACGGATCGAGGTCTCGAGGTGATCGGGATCGTACGGAGCGATCATGCAGTGACCCGGAGATCAGCATAGGGCTCCGGGCTCGGCGTGGACAAGCGCTCGCGCTCACCCCGAACCGGATGGTACGTTGCCCCGGCCGAGCACACGGCGGGGGGACGAGATGACGACGATCGACTGGCTTGCAGCGACGGTGGTGATGGCGGCGAGCTGCGGGGTGATGGCGTGCGGCGATCCGAGCAGCAGCGACTCTGGCGCGGACGGCAGCAGCGGCGGCGACGAGACGGCCGGGCCCGGTACGACGGGGGGTGACCCCAGCACCAGCGAGCCCGACTCCAGCGGCGAGCAGGGCAGCGTGGGCGTGACCACCGAGGACCCCGGGCAGACCACGGACGCCACCACGGGTGACGACACCACCGGGGACCCCCCGGGGAACTGCCAGCCGATCCCCACCCGCATGGTCGTGCTGGGCGACAGCATCGTCGCGTGCGCGGGCGTGGGCGGCAAGGACTCCGACGACTGCTCGCCCAAGCAGCTCAACGACCACGTCGCCGCCAGCCACGGGCCCATCACCTACGAGAACCTCTCGGTGGGCGGGGCCGTCACCACCGACGTGTCGAACTACCAGATCTTCGACATCGAGGTGGGGATCCCCGGCCACGTGCTGGTGATGATCTACGTGGGCGGCAACGACCTGGCGCAGTACATCGTGCAGTCCGATCAGGCGGCCATCGACGGCTGGAACGACACCACCGGACCCGAGGTGGCGGCCGCATGGGAGGACATCCTCGACTTCCTGGGCGATCCGGCCAACTTCCCCGACGGGGTCACCCTGCTGATGAACACGCAGTACAACCCGTTCGACGACTGCACCGCGGCGCCCTACTTCGTCAGCCAGACCAAGACCGATCTGCTCCATGCCCACAACGATGCGCTCACCGAGCGCGCGGCTTCGCGGGAGTGGGCGTTCATCGCCGATCAGCACCCGTCGTATCTGGGTCACGGCAACCACTACGCCGTGAACACCTGCCCGTACTACGACGAGAGCGCCGCCCCCTGGATGGGCGACCTCATCCACCCCAACGCGGTCGGGCACGCCCACCTGACCGAGATCCTGGCCGAGGTGGCCGACACGCAGATCTACGGCGGCTGCGAGTAGCCAGGACCATCGAAACAGGACCCTCGACATGCAAGAACCCGAGACCGCGAGCGCGGTCTCGGGTTCTTTCATGGACGCACGGGCGATGGAACGCGGGACGGCTCACTCGCCGTCGCACCACGCCTTGCCCAGCCCGAAGGCGGGCGTGGCGTCACACATGAGCGAGCCGAAGCGAACGATGCACTCACCCCAGCACTGCGAGGAGTCGAGGCAGGCCTCGCCGGAGCCCTTGAGATCGGCGCACACGCCGTCGACCGAGCCCGGGGCATTCTCGGCGCAGTACGAGCCGACGATGCAGGGCTCGGTGCTGCCGTCGGTGCGGCACTGGGCGCCGACCACGGCCCCCGCGGTGCACTCGCCGTTGAAACAAGCCTTCGACTGGCACACCGAGCCGTCGAAGCAGGTGGTGCCGTTGGGGAACGGCTGCCGCAGGCACGTCGCATCCACGCAGTACAGGTCGTCGTCGGGATCGCACTCGTTGCCGTTGGGGCAAGGGCCGTTCTCGTTGGCATAGGCTTCGCACAGCGGCATCGCCCCCGCGGTGTTGCAGAAGCCATCCTGGCACTGCGCGTCCTGGAAGCTGTCGCACGGCTGGCCGGCGCCCACCGAGAGCTGACACAGACCACCATCGCAGAAGCCCGAGCCGCACTCGGCGTTGTCGAAGCAGTTCTCGCCGTTGCCCAGCAGGGTGCCGCACACCTCGTTGAACGGGTCGCAGTAGCCGGAGGAACAGTCGTCGGGCTTGCTGCACGGCGCGCCCTCGATGCCGGGCTGCTGGCACGAGGGCTGGGTGACGAAGTTGCCCACGCAGTAGTACGACATGGGGCAATCGCTGTCGTCGAAGATGTCGAAGCACGGCGAGCCGGGCGAGCAATAGCCGCCCACGCACGCGCCGAGCATCGAGTCGCAGCTCAGACCCTCGGCGCAGCGGATGGACTCGGTGCCGGGGATCGGATTGGCCGGATCGGTGAACGCACAGGCCTCGCCCGACTTGGCCCCCGCGCGACACGTCCCCTCCTCGTAGTTGCAGATGAGGCCGTCGGCACACTCCGCGTCGGAGAAGCAGCTCTCGCCGTTCTTGGCCCGAAGTGCACACACCCCGGAGATGCCGAAGTCGACGCAGCGCAGGCCCTCGCTGCACTCCCAGGGACCATCGCACTTCTCGCCCACATCCTGCTTGCCGCGGAACATCTCGTCGGGCTCGCAGGGATCGGCCTCGGGCCCGGTGGCGCTGGGGGTGCAGCGCCCGGTGTCGCTGGGGGGCGCCAGCGCGGAGTTGCAGGCCCGCTCGGAGGTCCCGTCGGCACACTCGCGCACGGCCCCGCTGTCGACGTCGACGCGCCCCTCGTTGATCGACAGCGCCAGCACCAACAGCCCCCCGGCCGGGTCGTCGCTCAGACCCGCCTGCTCGAGCTCGAGCGGGACGCCGGCCGTGATCGCATCGAGGATGCGCCCGCTGCAGTCGTCGGCGTCGACGGTGAAGTCGCCCAGCTGGTAGGTCAGCTCGCCCGGCGAGCAGCAACCGAACATCCAATCACACGCGGCATCGACCAGCGGCTTCATCTGGCTGCGCGCCGTTCCAATGCCGGTCTGCTCGTCGTCGGCACACGCCGAGACGAGCAGCAGCGCCAGGGATCCGAGTAAGCTGGCTTTGCGCATCATCGTGGCCGAAGTAAACACCGTCGCCGCGGATTCCACCAGCGGGTGGCGCACGAATCCCGCGCTTGTGCCCAGATCTCGGGCACGGTGGTCAGCGAGTCGGCTCACTGTCTCTCGGGCTGGGGCTCGGGCTCGCTCCCGTGACCCGGTCGGCAGACCCGAGCCCTTCGCGCGGGCCTCCGGGGCTGCTACCGTGGCAGAGGATGCGACGAACGATGCTCTCCATGGTGTTGGTCGCGGCGGTGGGTGGGCTCGGCGGTGCGTGCCCGGCCGCGGACGACGAGCCTCCGGCCCACGAGACCATGGCGAGCACCACGAACACGGTCACCGACGGCGAGCCGACCTCGGGCGAGCCGACCTCGGTCGGGCCGACGTCCTCGACTCCGACCGACTCGGACTCGGACTCGGGGGCCGAGGAGCCCTGGCTCGAGCTCGGCTGGGGGGTCACCGAGTTCAACCCGTACGACGGCGTGCTCCCGATCGTGGTGGGGCCCCAGGGTCTGGCGATGTTCTCGGTGCCCCTGCGAGGCGCGGGGTTCTACAACCCTCCCGATCCCGGCTTCGACAACCCCGACATGCCCATCCTGCAGGCGTGGGTCGACGTGGAGGGCCACGAGAACGGCCCCGGCGGCCACTTCAACGAGGTCATCGACTACCCCGCCCTATTCTATCCATCGCTCGAGCTGCCGGGTGCGCTCGAGGGTCCCGCGGTGTGGCTGGTGATCCCCGATGACGTGGAGCCCGAGCAGCTGCCGGGGCTCGCGGCCCACCTTCATGCGCACATGGTCGACGCCAACGGCCTGATGCTCTCCGACGATCACGATCTGGTGATCGGCGAGGCCCCTGCGCCGCCCAAGGGGCCCTAGATCGCGAGAGAGTCGCGAGAGATCGCGAGCGCTCGAGCGCGTGGCGGCCAAGCGGTGAGCGACCTCCCGCTCGGCGGTCGGCGACGTGATCCTCACGAAGACCTCGGCTGGGACCCTCCGGATCCCAGCGCTGCGTATGGATCCAGGAAACACTTACGATCGAGGCCCAGTCGGGCCGATGGGCCTGTTCTGGGGATTGCTTCACGTGCTTGCGTGATAGTCGCGAAATGCCCATGGAGGCGCGAATTCGGGCACTAGTGCCGCTTGCCGGCCCAATCTCGACGTTGAACCAGACCTCGGAGTGCGGTACGCAGGGATCCCACCCCAGGGTGAACAAATGTTCTCGCCGACGAACTACCTCAGCGAGCTGCTGATCGACGGACCCCCGGCGGCGCGCTGCGAGCTGCTGCGACCGCTGAGCTCCGACGACTTCGGCCCTCGGGTCCTGGCCAGGCTTCGTGACGACGAGACGTACGTGACCGTGCATGGCATGGCGATCGCCGACGCGGCGTGGTCACGCGCTGCGACCCGGCTGCGAGCGCTCGCGGGAGTCCAAGAGGATCACATCTCGCCGCTCTTGGCCTATGGCCGCCACGAGGGGCTGGCCTACTTCATCCACGCGCACGAGGACGGGCCGCGGCTCGACACGCTGCTGCGCGAGCACGACGGCCGGCTGCCCCTGTCGCAGGTGCTGCCGCTGTTCGCCCAGGTGTTGCTCGCAGTGGGTCGAGCGCATCATCGCGGCGTGGTGGTGGGTGGCGTGCGCCCGCAAGACGTGCGCCTCTTGCCGAGCGCCGGTGAGGGCCTACGCATTCGCATCCGCAACCTCGGCCTGGCCGCGGTGCTGGGCGTGCCCGCGGGGCGGCGCAACGCCACCGATCATCCCTCGATCTATCGCGCCCCCGAGAGCGACGTGGCGCTCGACCCCGCGTCCGACGTGTTCTCCCTGGGCGTGCTGTTCATCCGCATGCTCACCGGTCCGCTGCCGCGCACGAGCACCGAGGCCGAGCGAGGCGAGCTGCTGCGCGCGCGCGTCGAGCATGCGCTGCACGAGGATCCCTCGTTCACCGACGGCCTGGCCACGGTGGTGCTCGAGGCCACCGATGGTGATCTCGCCACGCGGCCTCGCGACGCCCAGCAGCTGCTCGGCGCCATGCTCGAGGTGGTGCCCGCGTCGGCGCTGCGCCTGCCCGTGGACTCTCCGCGCATGGAGGCGTTCGTCGACGAAGACGGCTCGACGTGCTGGCCCGCCCGGCCGTGGACCGAGCGCGTGCGGCCGCTGATTGCGGGGCGCGGGCGAGCCACCGCTCGGCCGCCCCACCACCCTCGCCCGGCTCACACGCCCGCAACGACGGCTCCGGCGACCGCCCAAGCGAGCCCGACGCCGGACGCGACGGTGCTGCCGATGCGCCGCCCGACGCGGCGTCGAGGCATGCTCGGCCGCATCGCGATCGGGGCGGGCCTGCTCTCCACCGGGGCCGCGCTGGCGCTGGCCGTCGTGGTGGGCGAGCCCGGGATCACACCGACCGCGGTGACCGGCGCTTCGATGGCCGTGATGCCGGCCGCTTCGCTCGCTGCGATCACCGATGCTCCGGCTCCTGCCATCGAAGGCACGCTCGAGGTGGAGGCCATGCGCACGGGCGAGGTCACCATCGATGGACGCCCCGTGGGGTCCACACCCTACCGCGGCACGGTCACCCCCGGTCGCCACGTGGTGCGCGTGGAGGCGGCCGGCCATCGCACGTGGCGTGCGGCCATCGACGTGACGGCCGGCGAGGTCCATCGGCTCGACGCGGCGCTCGAGCCCGCGGCGGCGGAGTCGGAGCTCGCGATGTCGTCGCTGTCCCGCGGCCGCGCCCGCTGAGTGGCCCTGCGCGGGGCATCGCCCCCTCGTCACAGCTCGAGCAAGACCCCGTCGGCGCTCTCGATCGAGATCGCGAAGAGCGTGCGCTTGGTCTTCTCTCCAACGACGGTCACGAACCTCCCATCGCCGATCGCGTCGCGCATCGTCTCGATGGTAGTGGTTCGTGGCATCGCGTAGCGATCGCCGGAGCGGACGAACCGCGGCGGCACGATCTCCAGCGCTCCGTCCAGGCTCGGCCACGTGGACCAGTTGCTCGGGGACTCGCCATACGTGGCGGCGGGCGGCGAGGGGGCCGGGGCCTCCGGGCATCGCAGGATCCCACGAAGCACGACCAGCTTGCCCAACGGGATCGCATCGGTGGCCATCGCGAACTCGGGCTCGAGCGGTGTGGTGTCGTGGATCTCCCAGGAGAAGACCCCGTAGCTGCCGAAACCGTCGACCATCCACGTGATCGTCGCGCGCGTCTGCATGGGAAACGGCGGCTCGGGAAGGCGGGCGTCGGGCCCGAGGCGAGTGAGCCATCGATCTCCCTTCAACGTCCAGCCCTGCAGACGCTGCTCCAGCGTCACCTCGGAGCGCAGCGGCGTGTAGCGACGAGCCCCGGCCATGCGGTCCTCGGCAACCACGCGGGGGTGGTCGATGGATACCGCGGTGGCCGACCCGACCAGCTCGGCGTCGTACATCCCCATGTGACCCCGGCGGCTCCCGTCGCAGATCCACCGGCCCTCCGCGTCGACGAGCCAGGTCCCCATCGGCAGCCGAGGGTCGCAGGAGAACCACGCGTCGGCGAATCGCATCCCTTCGAAGCGAGAGTGGAAGATGCCACGGCAGCGAATGTGTCGACCGTGGAATCGCCTGGAGTCGTGGACCAGCTCGTTGACGGTCACCTCGAGCGGCGCCGGCGGAGGGGTCGGCAAGTCGCTCGGCGCGAGCGTCGTCGCGACTGCGTCCGCATCGACGACCAGCGCGGCATCGTACCCGTCGGTGCGAAGCAAGACGCTACGGATCCAGCGTGCAACCTGCCGAGCCGAGCCACGACCGAGCAGCTCCGCGAGCGCCCCGCCACCGCTGGCCTCGAGCTCGCGCTGGGCCGAAGACGACAGCAGCACGAATCGATCGCCCGGCTCCACGTCGGTCTCGCCCTGCTCGAGCGCACCGTCTGGCAGCTGCTTCGCCACCACGTTCGGCAGCGCGAGCAGAGCGGTGGTATCGAGAGCCTCGGGGAGCTCCACCAGCCCATGTGCGGCCATCCAGCGCAGATCGTGGTCGACGGTGAGCTGCTCGAGCCGACCCGCCCGCACGCGGAGCACCCTCCGCACCCCGATCCACTCGAAGCGAGCCCGGTTGCCGACCAGCTCGAGCGACACCATCGTTCCGTGCTGCCCCGGCCGGGTCATCTCCGACGCGACGGGGCGACCTCGGCGCCAGGCGTCGTGGAGCGCGGACACGTTGCACTCCCACGACGACAGCAACAGCCAGCGCTGCCCGTCGGCATCGATCGACACCTCGCTCCGCTTGCCCGCGTGGGCGGTCGTGGCCGCCCATCCTCGGCCCCCGCGCAGCGCCTCGTCGGGGCTCGCCCAGGGCGGCGGAGCGGGGTCCGGGTGAACGTCGCGTGGCCCATGGCAGCCGTCGTGCACGCCCCTTTCGAACGCATGGATGCGAGGACGATGGTAATCACGATCCCAGCAGAGCCACACGTCGTCGTCGAGCAGGGCGACCGGAATCAGGTGGTCGAGGTTGGAGCTCCATCGAAACCAGTGGGGTCGGGGCTCGGGGCGCCCCCACTGCCACACCACCTCGAAAGGAGCCTCGATCTCGAACGGCTCGGTGAAGCACACATCGACCCGACGCACCGCGCCCCCCACCTCGGCGAGCGCCTCGACGCTCTGCCGACCGATCACCTTGAACCACGGGACGAAGGGCGCATACAGCCGGCACACCTCGGGGGACGTGGTCTGCACGTACTCGAGGCCCGGGACGAGCGCGGGGCTCTCGACTTCCGCCGCGGTGATCGACCCTCGCGCGAACCCGAGCGGCACCACCTTGGCATCGAGCGCGCCTTCGAGGAGCCTGGGCAGCGCCTCGGCGTAGGCCCACACGACATCACGGGTCGCGCCATGCGTCTGCTCCTCGAGCAGCAGTGCGGGTGAGAGTGCGACTCCGAGCGCCCGCTCGAGCGAGCTCTGGTACCGCCAGGCGGTGATGGGGAACTCGAACCAGGTAGGCATCACGTAGCGACTCGCAGGGGCTCATCGGCCGCGCACCTCGAAACCATCGACCATCGCTTGGGTGAGCGCGGGCTCCGCACGCCGCTCCACGATCACACGCACGCGCTCGGCCAGCCGCTCGTCGTGGGCAAACGCGGCGAGGGCCTCGATGGCCTCGACCGCGACACCGCGCGAGCCCTGCTCGACGAGCTGCAGCAGGTAGTCCCAGGCCTCCTCGGAGCGCAACAGCGCCAGCGCCAGCAGCAGCACGCGGCGACGTCGTCCCACCGAACGCTCGGCTCGACGATGCAGCGCCTCGAATGCCCCAGGGAGCCGCGACTCTCCCAGCACCAGCGCGGCGGCCTCGGCCGCGGGCTCGTCGTCGGCGTCGAGCAAGCGCGCCACGACCTCGAGGTTCTCGCGCGGAGCCACCTGCAGGAGCGCCCGCAGGCACTCGCCGAGCACCTCGGCATCGGACTCGCCCGCCTCGACCCTCAGCCGCAGCAGCGGCTCGGCCACCTCGGTCCGACCCGAGGCCCCCAGGGCGCGTGCAGCCGCGGTCCGGGCCGCCGCCAGGGGATCGGCCAACAGCCGCGCCGCCTCGACCATCGCCCGCGGGTGGTGCTCCTCCACCAGCGCCATCAGGCACACGCCGCGCAGCTCGGCCGCCGTGTCGACGCTGCCGCCCCACACCGGCTCGCGCTGCACGTGACGCACCCCGGCCACGAACACCTCGTCGCCGTGCGCCTCGGCCCGGCGCAGCGCCTTGGCGATGGCCGCCTTGCCGCGGCACTGCGGGTCGCGCTGCACCGGATCCTCCATCAAGCGGAAGAACGCGGGCGGCAGCAGCTCCAGCAGGCCGCGGTCGACCACCGGATCGTCCTCGTCACCGCCGACCACCGCTCCGGTCGCGGTGGCAATCAGCAGCCCGCTCTTGCCCTCGAGCGCCTTGACGATCAGAGCCCGACCCTTGCGATCGCTCGGGTCGTTCACCGCCCGCTGCAGCGCAGCGAGCTGCTGGTCGAATCGCTTGGCCATGACCAACCCCAACGATACCGCGACCGTCGGGGGTCCGGGATTGGCTCCAAACGTCGTTCCGGCCGGAATTCCCGGCGTATCGTCTCTGGCGGCAACGGATCTCGGCAGCATCGTCACTACCATCGTAGGTGGTGCCTACGAACCGAGGTGGCCGCCATGACGAATGCTTCGCGACCAACATCGAGGATTGGACAGCGGGCCGTGGTCTCGTGGATCGCGACCGCGATGGTGCTGGTCGCCTGCACGAAGATGGGCCAGAGAGTGGACATCGTCTCGATGTCGGCATCCGAGGTCGTCGATGCGCACTGGATCGTGCGGATCATGGCCTGCGAGCACACGCGCACCTTGCATCAACGCTGCGAGGAAGGGAGCGGCTACTTCCTCGATGCCTGGCCCGACACGGTGGTCACGGCCCGGCACGTCGTCACGGGGAAGGACAGGTTCCGGTTGAGCGACGTCGTGTACTTCGTATACGTCTGGCGAGAGGGTCGATCACCGGCGCGGCTCGAGGCCAGGGTCGCGAACCATCCAGGGCGCCAGGGCTCCGATGTGGCCGTCGTGTTGCTCGACGGCGCCGTCCAGCCGCTGCGAGAAGGCCACGGCCCCGGCTCGATCCCCAGCAACAGACCCTTGCCTGCCGAATTGTGGGGATCGAAGTCCATGCGCGAGTTCCTCGACAGCGGACCATCGAAGTTCCCGGTCAAGGATGCCCTGCGGCGAGACTCGCAGGAGATCGAGCACATCCATGGTGAAGGCAGCAAGGGTCTGAGCGGAGGACCGCTGGTCTACGACGACAAGGTCGTGGGGACGTACCGTGGCTACCGCGGGCGCATCGTCTCCACGGTGCTCGACATCGCCGAGCTGACACGGCTGAGGAACGAGGCCCTATCAATGAGGAAGAAGGCCAGTCCATGAAGATTCGAACGCTACTCACGCTCGTCGTGCTGCTGTACGCCTCGCTGATCCCCGATGCGCACGCCGCCGGTGAGGACGACGCGGCCAGGGACTGGGCCGAGAAAGTCAACATCGTCGCCCAGAAGCTGCGAAGGGCCTGCATCGCGCCCGAGCTGCTCGAGAAGGATGCTGTGGAGGTGCGCCGACACGTGATCCTCAACCAACTGAAGGCTTTGTTGGGAACGGAGGGGCTCGAAGCCGCGAAGCGAGATGCGATCGCCAAGGCCATCAAGAGCAACGCGAAGGTGCATTCGGCAACCAGTGACGAGCTCGACGGATTGCTCGAGGATCTCGCCCTACATGCGCCCAGTGTGGTTGCGTATGATGCAACGCTCCAGGCCCAGCTCGGTACGACGTCGCCACTCATCGACACGAACGCCCGCAAGTCACTGTGCGATGCCCTGTGCACGCGAGGTGGCACGGCAGCCGGCAAGCTCGACTTCTGCGCACTGGAAGACCCGACACTGGCAACCGCCGCCGCCTTGGCCGATCCCGACTCGCTGAGGGCCGTGCTGTCCCACATCGAGCACCAGCTCGACGAGGAGATCGCGAAGGTCCGTCTCGACGTCGACCCCCTCGAGACGCTCGGCGACGTCTCGCCGCTGGTCGACCTGAGCACCGCGCTCGGGGGAGCGCGCAATGAGGACCACGGACTCTCCGGGATGGCCGGCATCAGTGCCACCCAGATCGTCGCGTTCCTCGACACCGCCGCGCAGGCCCTCGCCAAGGTGATCATCGACCGAGCCAAGCGCGAGGCGATCGGCTGGATGCTCGACACCATGGCCACCGAGGTCTGCAGTCACGACAGCGCCGACACCTGGCTGCGGAGCGAGCTGGCGCGCCACTGGCTCCCGAGCCTGTGCACGCTGGCCACCGAGGAGCGGGCGAGCCACTACGGGGCAGGCGCGGCCCAGCTCCAGGCGCTGCGATCGGCGATCGAGACGGACCTCGAAGGCATGCCGGGGGCGGCACTCGGCTTGCTGCTCGGGCACTTCTTCTTCGAGACCGCGCTGCGTCCCACGCTGGTGACGCAGAGCGCTCGGCCGAGTGCTGCACCGACGAGTGTGCTGCAGTGCAACGACCACGCGACAGAGGTACGCTACAACGACTACGATCTCTGCGAGGATGCGGTGGAGGTCCGCCGTGCCACGGAGGCGGCGACCCGCAGCATCATGCGCGGCGGTGACCCCCGCATCGCGCTCGACGAGCTGGCGACGGCCCTGGACCGGATCAACGTCGCGCGTGGAGTCGGTCACGAGGGCCTGCTCGAGAGCCCGTCACTCCAGGTCGTCGCCTGCGCGATCTCGTTGGGTCGCTACGCCGGAGTCGAGCCCGACCGCGCCACCGTGCTCGCCGGGCTGGTCGAGTCACCCGCCTGCTGGACGCTGACCGGCCAGGGCTACCCGAGCATGACCGAAGCGCTCGCTGCAACGACGGCCCCGAGCAAGGTCTTGGCCATCGATGCGCGATTCACCGGCAAGGATCCCGAGCAGCTCACGACGCTCATCGGGCTCCACACCGGAGTCGACCAGCCCACGCAGCAGATCGTGCGCAGCGCGAGCGATCTGGCCAAGGCCGCCTCTCAACTGCTCGGGGCCACGCCGATTCCGGGCGACGACCCACCCGACGGCAAGGCGCCGACGCAGCCGCCGCTCCCGAGCTTCGACGGTGCCAAGTCCCCCACCGACGTCGCCCAGGCGGCACGCAGCTACCTCGATGCCACGCTCTCGGCCCAGCTCCGCATCGATCGCACCAAGGCCTTCGACGCCATCGCCGACATGCTCGAAGCCTCGACCAGCATGGGTACGGCCACGGTCGACCTGCTCGAGCGGGCCCGCGCAAAGGAGCTGCTGCCCGGCCTTCGCCACGCAGCGCTCACCGCCGGCACTGCCCTGGGCTCGCCAACAGATGTCACCACCCTGGCGCTCGCCAAGCTCCTCTCCCGAGCCCGAGCGCAGCTCGCCCACCTCGGCGAGCTCTCCGAGGTCGTCCGCGCCAGCGGCTCGGCCGAATGGGGCCGGCTCGCCAATCAGGGGCTACGCATGCTGAGCGAGGTGCTCGCGGAGCTGCGCGCCAAGCATGGCGGGGCGGCCAGCACCGCCACGGTAGAGGTCGAGGCGCTCATGTGCGCGCTCGACCGAGTGGGCCGTCACCTCGGCACGCTGGTCGCCATTGCGTCTGCGCAGAGCTCCGACGACATGGCCAAGGCGCTCGATGATGCGGCCAATCCCCCGGGCGGCTGGAAGCGCAAGCTCGGCCATGGGAACCGGACGATCTCGCTCACGGCCCACGCCGGTCTGATGGCAGCCGCCGAGCTGCGCCATGGATCCTATGGCGTGACGTTCGAGCGCTGGGGCTGGCACGCGCAGGCGCCCACGCTGTTCCTCCCGTTCGGAGTCGAGGCCGCGTTCGGCCTGCGTCACACCGCGCTGGCCGTCTTCATCCCCCTCATCGATCCAGCGGCCTTCCTCGGCTACGACGTGCAACGCGACGGGCGCCTGCCGGGCCCGAACCCGCTGACCGTGCTCAGCCCCGGGCTGGGCCTGCGAGCCGCGCTCGGACGCACCCCCTTCGGCGTGATGCTCTTTGGCGTGTTCCGACCCAAGTACCGAGCGTGGGAGCCGACCGTCAACGGCCCCGGCGCCCACGCCATCCAGCTCGGTCTGGCCCTCACCGTCGACGTCACCCTGTTTCGCCTCTTCAGCAAGGGTCGGTGATCACCATGCAGCGCACCATGCTTGCCTCCCTCTTGTTCGCCTCGCTCGGCTGCACATCGGATGACGAGAGCTGCTGGCACGAGCAGCGCATCGTCGAGCCGCGCCTCGGTCTCGCACGGTCGTTCGCTCCAGACGATGACCCCGACGACCCCGACGCGTGCGCCTTCGAGCCCACCTGCGAGGATCTGGCGCTGCGCCCCGGCGATGCCTTCGTGGTGATCCACCGGCTACCCCCGCAGCTCGACGAGATCCCATACTCGCTCGAGCTCACCGTGACCACCCCGTGCCACACCGTAGAGATCGAGGCCACGCACCACGACGGGCTCGTGGTGCTGCCGCGCACGGCACCACAGTGTGCCGAGCAAGGCCTGGTGGTCACGGCCGAGATCGCCAACAGCCGGCTCCAGTGCGTGCAGCCGGCCCTGACCTCGGAGACCTCGAGCCAGGGTGGCGATGGAGGCTCCGGTGGCTAGCCACCGCCGACTCCACCCGAGCCTGGCCTGCATGCTGGCGTTGGTGGTCGCCGCCGCCATGCCTGCGTGCGTGGACTTCCCCGGCTACGAGGACGAGCCCTCGCAAACGCCGAGTCCTCTCGACGGTTGCTTCGGCATGCACCTCTACCAACCCAACGAGAAGCACAAGAAAGAGCTCATCGCAGGACGCCAGAAGGTCTGCGATGCACTGTCGAACGAGAAGCTCGACCAAGTCTTCGCCAAAGCCTTCGACGGAACCCTCGCCGCCCGCACCACCTGCACCGGAGCGCTGGAGATGGTCGAGGGCCCCCGCATCCTCGAGGCCCTACGCACCCAGCTCACCACCTGGACCGTACACGTCTTCGTGGTTCCACGCGCGCACGAGCTGGCCAGCACCAACTACGGCATGCGCGCGATCTCCCTCACGCCCCGCCGGCTCGAGGGCGTGAAGATCATCGACACGATGGCCCACGAGCTGACTCATCTGGTCGAGGCACCGGTGCCCATCGGCACCGATTCACAGTGGCTCAAGGACGGCGGACACCGCTCGTCGCCGGTACCGACCAACCAGTACGCCAGCTACTTCGTGGGCCACGCGGTCGCCTGCCTCACCCAGAGCCCCAATGCCACGGTCGAGCAGCTCGTTGAGTGTGCCGAGACCAAGTCGTTCTGACGACCTCGACCCGGCCTACGGCCTGCCAGCATGCACTGGCACGGGATGCGCGGGCGCACGTGAGGCGCGTCGCGAGGGCGGGCCTACGCGGGCGGGATGCAGTTGTAGGTCACCGACAGCGTGCCCACCGAGTGGAGCCCGCTGCACGAGCCGGCGCACAGCTCGATCTCGTCGTACGGGCCCATGGGGTTGGTGTAGTGCCACCCCTCGTCGCTGCCCTCGCACGACTCGACGAATGGGATCTCCACTCCGTCGATGAAGATCGACAGCAGGTCGGGCAGCTCGGGCGCCATCTCGAGCGGGATCGTGCAGCCGATCTGGCTGGTGATCTGGCTGATGGCTGCACGCAGCTCGTCCTCGTCCTGCGCGTTGTGGAACTTCTCGGCGCCGGGCTGCGGGAAGCCGCCGGCAATCGCCACCTCGTTGAGCCGCACGTATGGGTTGTCCTGCGGATAGGTGGCGATCCCGTCGATGATGTCGATGCCGACCACGAAGGTGGGGATGTCGTCGTCGTCGTGGGCCGAGGCCACCAGGAGCGGCAGGTTCTCGTCGTAGATGTCGAACACGTCGTTGTTGGTGGTGCCCTCCAGGCAGTTGGCCGCGCCGTCGGTGATGAGGATCATCGCGCGCGGCAGCTCGGGATCGAGGCTCCGCAGGTGCTCGAGCGCCGTGGTGATCCCGGCGCTCGCCGGCGTGCCCCCGTAGATCTCGAGCGAGTCGGGGCCGGGCATCGCGTCCAGCACCGCAGCCCCGCCCATGGGCTCCACCGACGCGTCGGGCTCGGTCTCCACCAGGCACGCGGTCTGCCAGTCGTTGTCGGGCACGTCGATCGAGGGGAACAGCACCGCTCCGAAATTGAGGCCCTCGTCGAATTCGCCGACGATGAACTCCACCGAGTGATAGAGGCTGTTCCACCGCGTGACCGTCGCGGTCATGGGATCGCTGTCGTGATCCCAGGCGTTGTCGATCATGCTGTACGACTTGTCGAGCACGAGCACCACGTTGGTGGGCTGGTGATCGAGCATGAAGCTGCTCGCGCCGCAGTTGTCCGGGACGGTGCTCCCGGTCTCGTCGACCGTGCCGTCCATGCCCTCGGTGCCGTTGCCGTCGGTGGGGAGATCGATGCCCGTGTCGCCCGAGCCCTGCCCGGAGGCATCTCCACCGCACGCGGCCGTCATCGCACCCATCGCGACCGTCATCGCGACCACCATCGTCGCGCTCCAATCCAATCCCACGAACGTCGTTGCCATTGGTCTCCCGCGCCCGTGAGCATAGCGCGTTATTTTCGTTGTTTCAGCCACATTCATTTCACATGAGCCGCACCCGATGCTCGAATTCGAGCGCCGGCCTCCGTGCCCGACCACACCGCCAGGTGCACGGATGCGGTCGCTGGCCGCTGGTCCCAGCTGGCGAGCGCGCGCTCGAGCTCGCGGACCAGCTCGACGGGTGCCGAGGGTCGCGAGCCGCTCGGGGTCTCGAGCCCGAGCGCGAGCCAAGCCTTCGCCCCGTCGTCGTCGACTCGACGGGCCAGCGGCCTGCCATAGGGCCGTAGCGCGATCCCGCTCGCCCCCAGCGTCCGCTCGAGCGCCCGCACGAGTCCCACCGCCCGGCCTCGCACGAACCCCTCGAGCCGCTCGAGGTCGACGTCGTCACCTGCGTGCAGCTCCAGTACGAGCAGCCACGGGTGAGCCGCACAGGGATCGACCGGCGTGACCGCGCCGGCCGATCCCTCGAGCCATGTCACCGCCTGCCGCAGCTCCGTCATCAGCACGCGCAGCGTCGTCGCCGTCGCTCGCCGCATGCAGTTGCGCGTGGCGTCCGCTGGCTCGAGCACGATCATCGGACTCGGGCTCGCGGAGGGATCGAGCCCTTCGCTCGACGTCGAGCCCTCGATCCCGATCGGGTCGCACCGCCAGTCTTCCATCGCTCGGCGGGCGAGTCGCCGCACGCCGGCGTCCATCAACGTCCCGGCCGGATCCTCGTCGGTCGGATCGCACGGCACGACCGCGACCGCTTCGGCCAGCATCACCGCCCACGCGAGCCCTCCGGGATATCCCAGCGCATTGTCGTCGACCTGCCGCGCCGCCGCCCACCTCCGCAGCCTCCGCAGCGCCTCCGCGTAGCGCTCGACACCACCGTGGCGTGCCGCGTGCGCGAGCAGGGCATCGGCGCTGCGCAGTGCAAGCACGGCTCCGTGGCTGTCGGCGTCGAGTTCATCGGGTTCTGCGAGCTCCGCCGCCGTGCGCGGCCATGGCCGCTTGGGCGGCCACGCCACGGGCTGCAGGTCCACGTCGCGGCCGTCCACTCGCAGCGCCAGCCGCGGCGCCGTCGCGTCCTCCACCACACGCGACTGCACGGCGTTCCCCTGGTCGCGCAGCCGCGCCACGAAGCGCTCGTACAGGGCGGCCCGTGCCAGCCCTCGTGGTGCCAGGCCCACGAGATCGAGGTCGGCGTTCGCCTCGGCCACGCCCAGGCGGTGCGAGCCGGCCACGAACAACCCCGGCCGCTCGCCCGCGCGTCCGTCGTCCTCGAAGCACTCCTGCCAGACCTTCGAGAGGCGCTCGACCAGCTCGGCCACGGACCGCGTGAGCCGTGGTGCGGCCACGGGGCGTCGCCGCCCGCCCAACCCGACCACTCGCTGCACGCGAAACGGACCCTCCTGCCCGCGGTGGATCACGGCCAGCGCGTCCACCTCGAACTCGATCGGCTCCCACTGCGCCTGCCAGCGCGCCAGCGTCTGCGCCACCTCGTCTTCGCTCCTGCGCAGCTGTGCGACCGTGAGGTGCGGGACGTAGCCCTGGGGCGACTTTCGCGACTGCTCGTCGCACCAGGGAAAGAGCTCGAATGCCGCGGCTTGCAGGCGATGCAGCGCCCCGGGGGGATCGCAGCGCGGCTCGAGCCACACCGTGGCTCCACCGCGCCGTGGAAACCATCGCAGGCGCTCGAGCGTCACCCGAAACGGCGGCACCTCCGTCAGCATCGCCTCGAGGGTCCGCGCCGCCGCGCCCAGCTCGCGCGCGGGCGCGAACCCGTAGAGCAGGTTGACGTGCGGCATCCACCGCGCCACGGCGCGGTCGTGCTCGCGCCGAATCGCCTCGATCGCCACCCACGTCGCCCGCGGCGGGATCATCACCAGCGCGCCGTGGTGCGTGGGCCGAAACCTCGGAGCCACGAGCGCCTCGCGCGGCTCGGCCAGGGGAGCGACCGACCGCTCCACCCGCAGCCGCGCCCGCAGCCCGAAGTGATCCGAGATCGGCACGAGCCGCCCCTCGGGGTCGCGCGCGCTGGGCTCGATGCCGATCCGCTCGATCCCCACGCCCCGCAGCACCCCGGCCTCGTCGCGCATCATCACGCGGTCGAGCCGGCGTGCCCGCCCCGACTGGCTCGCGACTCGGGCCAACGCGTTCAGCCGCGGATCGAACGTCGCTCCCTCTTGCCCGGGCCGCAGCGCGCTCCACAGATCCTCGAAGCCCGCCTCGCGCAGCGCGTGATCGAGGGGCCCTTCGTCCGCGTTGAGATCCCCGAGCAGCATCGCCGCCCGCGCCCCCATCGCGTGGAGATCGTGCAGCGTCTGCCGAAGCTCGAGCTCCCGCCGCACCGGCGCGTCCGCCTTGCGATCGCTGGTCAGGTGCACCACCGCCGCGTGCAGCACCCGATCCCCCAGCTCGAGCTCCGCGAGCAGCGTGCGCTTGTGCCCTCCGCCGGGCGCACGCCGCAGCCATGCGCGCATCGGCAGCCGCGACAGCAGCACGACCCCGTAGGGCTCCACCGTCGACGCCTCGGGGCCATCGCTCACCACGTAGTCCCGCTGGACCCACGGCGCCGCCAGGATCGCCCGGAGCGTGCGCGGCGTGACTTCCTGGAGCGCGACGAGATCGGCCCCTTGCTCGCGCAGCAGCTCGAGCATCGCCGGGATCCGTTGCTCGGTGTGCAGCTGCCCGTCGTCGTAGCGATCGAACAGCACGTTGAGCGTGACCACCACCAGCGACCTGGGCCGCAGCGCCACGCCGGCCGCCCGCACGTCCGAGCCCAGCCACTCTCCTGGTTCCGGTCCCGGGGCAGACCAGTAGCGGTACGTCGTCAGCGCCTCGGGGGGCTCCACCACCACGCTCGCCCCGCTCGTTCCCGCGTCGATCGCCGCCGCGCCCTCGGATGCCGCCACCATCGCCGGCCGCGCGTCGGCTTGCCAGCGCTCGATCGCCGCGCGCACCGTCGCGACCGCCGGCTCCGTCGTGTCGCCCGAGCCGAACAGCAGGTCGATGCGCTGCTCTCGGCTCCACACCACCAGCTCGCCCACGCGGTACTCCCACACGCGGTGCCAGGGGATCTCGCCGTCGGTGGGAAACTCGGTGAAGGAGCGCTCCCGTCGGCCGGTGAAGCGCTCCTCGTAGACCACCACGAACGCGCGCTCGTCGAGCGTGGGATCCCAGCGGATGCGATCGTGGAGCACCCGGCTGGTCTCGAGCGACTTGCGCTTGCCACCCACGCCGATGGGTTCCCGGTCGGTCGAGCTAGCTGACCTCGTCGCGGCCCATGCTCTGGTACACGTCCTCGAGATCGCTGCGGACCTTCGAAAGTGCGATCACCTCCACGTCGGACAGCACCAGCTCGCGCAGCAGGTGGGCGGCTCGTTCCTCGACGCCGTGGATCCGCACCTTCACGATCCCGCGATCGCCCGTGGTGGGGTCGGGCTCGGGCTCGCCCTTGTGCAGCGGTGCGAGCCCCTCGACGAGCCCCTCGTGCTTGCGCAGCACCTCGATCGCCTTTTGCAGGCCGCGGGTCACGTGCACCTCGTGCAGGCGCCGGCCCACGTCGTAGTCCTCGATCACGTCTTCCACGCTGCCGTGGACCTCGAGCTTGCCCTTCTGGATCAGCGCCACCGTGTCGCAGAAGCCGTCGAGCTCGCGCAGGATGTGCGAAGACACCACGATGCCCACGCCCTTGCCGGCGACCTCGCGCAGGATGTCTCGCAGCTGTCGCCGAGCCAGCGGGTCGAGGCCGTCGGCCGGCTCGTCGAGCAGCAGCAGCTCGGGCTCGTGCACCATGGTGCGAGCGATCGCCAGGCGCTGCCGCATGCCCTTGGACAGCTCGCTGATCGCCACCTCGGCCTTGCTGGTCAGGTCGAACATGGCGAGCGTGTCGCCCACGCGGCGGCGCGCGGTGGCGTCGTCCTGGCCGTAGCACTCGGCAAAGAAGCGCAGGTAGCCGGCCGCGGTCATCGTGGGATAGAGGGCGGTGCCATCGCCGAGGAAGCCGATCCGGCGGCGGATCTGGAAGCGGTCCTCCCAGGCGTCGGCACCATCCCAGAGCACCGAGCCGGAATCGGGGCGCTGCAGGGTGGCGAACACGCGCAGGGTGGTGCTCTTGCCGGCGCCGTTGGGACCGATGAGCGCCAGCACCTCGCCCCGTCGCACGGCGAGATCGAGATCCGTGACGGCGTCGCGAACGCCATCATAGGAGTGACGGATGTTGCGGCACTGGACCTGTTCCATTGGAGCAGCCTTCCGAGGGGGCGTGCCGCCCCCGGCCCCGCCTGGGACGCGCGGGCGACGAAAAAGGTTCCCGCCGGCTTGGCGCTGGCGTACGTCGCAGCGTACAACCTCTGGGCTCATGCGTGGTCGCTCGTTGCTGCTCGTCCTGCCCTTGCTCCTCGCCTGCCCGCGGGGAGGCGATCCGGTGGCCCCGGGCGAGGGCACGCCGGACGGCCACTCCCGCGGGCAGGACGCACGGGGTCTGCCGGCCTTCGGGGCCGGCCCGGGCGCGAGCGATGAGAAGGGCACCGAGGCGATCGAGCGCTACCACGTCACGCTGGGGGATGCGCCCGCCCGAGGGCCCGCGGACGCTGCGGTCACCGTGGTGATGTTCAGCGACTTCGAGTGCCCCTACTGCCAGGTCGGCCACGAGCTCATGGACGAGCTGCGGC
This sequence comes from Paraliomyxa miuraensis, assembly GCF_026337845.1. GTDB lineage: Bacteria > Myxococcota_A > Polyangia > Nannocystales > Nannocystaceae > Paraliomyxa > Paraliomyxa miuraensis. The sequence goes on from NZ_JAOVZF010000147.1 coordinate 163,503, forward strand.
GACGCCACGGCAGCGCCGTGCGGGTGGCCTACAAGGCGTTCCCGCTCGACATGCACCCGCATGCGCTGCTCGCCGCCATGGCCGCCCGCAGCGCGCAGGCGCAGGGCAAGTTCTGGGAGTTCCACGACCTCTTGTTCAGCCAGCGCGGGCTCGACTTCGACACTCTCCTCTCCCACGCCAGGGCGGCCAAGCTCGACCTGCAAGCGCTGCGCAAGGACCTCGAGCAGCTCGAGTATGGGCCGGAGGTCTCGCGTGATCTTCGGCAAGGGCGGCGGCTGGGGGTCCACAGCACGCCCACGTTCTTCATCAATGGTCGGCTCCTCGCCGGGGCCCAGCCGATCGAGAACTTCGAGGCGGTGATCGCAGAGGAGCTCGCGCTGGTCGAGGGGTGGCGCGAGCAGGGCGTGCCGCCCGAGCAGACCTACGAGCATGCGATCGCCGACGGCTACCGCAAGGTGGTCTACACCGAGGGCCGGGACCTCGATCCCGACCTGGTCGCACCGGTTCCGCTGGGCACTTCGCCGCGGCTGGGGCCCGACGATGCGCCCGTGACGATCGTGGTGTTCGGCGACTTCGAGTGCCCGTTCTGCGCCCGTGGCAACGACACCATCACCGGGCTGCTCGAGCACTACGGCGGCAAGCTGCGGGTGGTCTACAAGCACAGCCCGCTGCCGTTCCACAGCCACGCCTACGTGGCCGCCCGGGCCTCGGTGGCGGCGCAGGCCCAGGGCAAGTTCTGGGAGTTCCACGACGCGCTCTACCGCAAGCGGGCTCGCTTCGACCAGGACGACCTCCAGGCCATCGCCAAGGAGATCGGCCTCGACATGAAGAAGTTTCGCAAGGCGATGGAGACGCTGGAGCTCGATCGCGCGATCGAGCAGGACCAGGCGCTGGCCATGTCGCTGGGGGTCTCGGGCACGCCTGCGTACTTCATCAACGGGCGACCCGTGCAAGGGGCACAGCCGGAGCTGGTGTTTCGGTTGATGATCGAGGAGGAGCTCGATCGGGCTGCGGCGGCCGTGCGGCGGGGGGTGGCGGGTGGGGAGCTCTACGAGACGCTCACGCACACGCCGCTCGACGACGCGCCCGGGGGCTGACGTCGATTCGCTACGGCACCACGCCTTCGATCGGATCCGGATCGACGTCCGCAGCCAGATGCGCCTGCACGGTGATCACCCCCGCCACCCCATCCAGCCCCGCGTCAGCCAGGTCGAACACGTGCCCCCCGGCCGTCGCGTCGTAGCTCGCCGGATACTCACCGGGCTGCGGCACGCCGTCCACTGCGAACGTCAGCGTCAGCGGTACTCGCACGGTGATCGGATCCGCCGGCCCGACCTCGGGATCATGCACCCGCCACCCCGCGATCGGCCAGCTCTCCTCGCTGGCGGCAACCACCGGCGGCAGCTCCATGCGGATCGTCAGCACGCTGCCCGCCCGGCTCACCGGCAGCGCCGCGCCGACCGCCTGATGCACCGCGAACGGGGTCGACGTCGCCTCGAACGATCCCTCGGCCCCCCCTTCCCACACCGGCCCGCTCGCCACCAAGCGATAGATCCCCGCCGGCAGATCCGCGGCAATCTCCCAGTCCACGTACCACTCGTGATTCCGCGACGCAGCCACGTTGCCGTTGGGCGCCGGATTGGGATCATAGTGCGTGATCATGTGATACCGCGAGTTGTCGAGCGCCCCCCCCGGCCAACCCGCGGGGCTGGCCACGTCCACGAACGTGCCGTCCCCCGGATCCACCTGCACGCGCACCCGCGGGGCCCCCAGCGAGGGATCGCCGGCCCCGAAGCGCAGCCGCACGGTCTCGGTCCGCATCATGTCGGTGGTGACGTCCTCGATGATCTCCCCCGCGTTGAGGCTGACCTCGTAGGCTCGCGGGGTGAAGCCGCCGGGCGAGGCCAGCGAGGGCGACTGCTCGACGAACGGATCCATGTCCTGACCGCCGAGCATCTGGTCGATCACCGCGAGCTGGGTGTCGATGATCGTACGGCCGGCAAACGGCCCCCACAGGCTCATCTCCGACTCGTAGCCGCCCTGGAACCAGTCGTCGGGGTGTGTGAAGTAGAGCAGGTGGTCCTGGCTGTAGCCGATGCCCATCACCTCGACCGCCTCGCCCTCCGCGGCGCGCAGGGCCACCTGATCGCGCAGGTACTTCATCACCGAGAACGTGGGCTCGCCGGGCACGGTGGCCAGCAGCAGCTCGTCGAGGCGGGCCACGGTGAGATACGTCTGGTGGACCTCGGCGTTGGGCACGTCGCCGAACAGCAGCACGTCGATGGGGATGCACTCCTTGAGCTCGCCCTCCATGCTGGTGCCAGGGTCGTCGTCCTCGGGCGCCGAGGGGCTGGTGCACTGCCAGCCGCCCCAGGTGTAGGGGAGCGGCAGCGGGAGGCCGAACGGGGCGCCCTGGAACTCGTCGCTCTCGTCGTAGCCGAAGAACTCGTAGGTCAGGTCGACGCGCTGCGAGTGCACGTCGAGCGCGAGCTCGTCGCGCCACTGCAGCGCATCCCACTGCTCGAGCACGGTGGGCGCGGCCTGGTGACCGATCACCTCGGCCCGCGCGATGTCGTCGTGCCCCAGGAACCCGCCGGCCGGCGAGGCATCGCCACCCCCGGCCTGCATGAACATGCCCACGATCGGCTGGCCGTGGGCCGCGAAGAACTGCTCCTCGAACACCATCTCGAGCCCGCCCGCGGCATCCTCGGTGAGCAGCTCGTTGTCGGAGCCGAGCAGGATCCCGTGCATGGCGAAGTCGAGGATCGCGGCCAGCGGCTCGCCGTCGGGGCGACGCACGGCCAAGAGGGTCAGGCGTGGATCCTTGCCGTAGGCGAAGTCGTTGACGTGCCGGCGATCGCGGTAGACTCGATCCTGGGGATCCCAGTCCTCGACGTAGCTCCAGGCCCACTGCGCGGGCCCGAGGTTGTCCACGGCCTCGGCCACCGCGTCGGACAGCTCGGTGGCGAGCAGATCGATGACCTCCTCGTCGGCGGTGTCGGCCCCCACCGCGCCAAAGATGTCGGGCAGCCGCCAGTAGCGGCCGTGGATGTGATGGCTGTGGGTCGCGGTGAGGATCACCCGTCCCTGCAGATCGAGACCGTGGCGGTCGAGCAGCTTGGCCGCCAGCGCGTCGGTGACCCCCGACTCGCCGCTCATCAGCGGGGTCTTGAGCATCACCAGCATCTCGCCGTTGCTCGACTCGAGCACCATCGCCTTGATGGTGGGGAGCGCATAGAAGCCGCGGGTGCCCAGGAAGATCCCGTTCCATGGGGTCGAGGTGCCGCCGATCCGACCGCCGTAGCCGGCCATGGAGATCCCCACCGGACGATCGAGGTAGCGCACCGCGACGCCGGCCTGCATGCCCTCCCACGGCGGCTCCCCGGTGGTGCTCTCCTCGCCCGCGGTGGTGTCGACCCCGGTGGTGGTCGGCTGGTCGGGTCCGCTCGACGACGTCGCGCCCGTGACGTCGGCCGAGGGATCGGTGGTGGTGGTGATGCCAGTCGAGCTGCTGCTGCCGTCCCCGGTCGTCGCCACGTTCGAGTCGTTGCACCCGGCCAGCGCCAGCGCCAGCGCCGACGACCAGGACCCCCACTGCACCATGCGTCGCATCGGCCTACGGTACCGGAAGGTCACGGGTCGATGCGACACCTCCGCGCAACCCGTTGGCGATGGACCCGTTTGTATGTTGGGTCACGCGAATGAGCGCCGCCCGTTCCGGCTTGACCCGGCCGCGGGAGAGCCGGGAGGATGTCCCCGGTGGAGGGGGCAATGGACGCGACACGACGGGTCATCGGGCCGAGGTGGGGCCTGGCGCTGGCGCTCCTCGGCAGCGCATGCGGGGACGACGGCACGCCGGCGGCCGAGAGCACGGGCACGACCGGCGAGGGCTCGACGGGGCCGGCCGACACGTCGAGCTCGGGCCAGGCGGCGACGAGCACGAGCACGGGCAGCAGCGACGAGGGCATCGACTCGAGCGCGGGCGAGACCGAGGGCGGGCCGGCCTACCCCGAGCCCGACGCCCATCCTCCCAACGTGGGACCGGGCGGTCCCGCGGTCGACTTCCCGCCCGAGGACCTCTACGTCAACTGTGCCTACCTCGACGGCGGCGGGGCCGACATCGATCACCACAACCTGGTGGTGATGTTCGATGGCTACCTCATGATGCCGTGGGCCCCCGAGTGGGGGAACGGAGGGCTGACGTTCTTCGACATCAGCGATCCGTGCCAGCCGCAGACGCTCAGCAGCACCGGCGCCCCCGACATGCGAGAGACCCACGCCACGGGCCTGACCCAGGTGGGCGACCGCTGGTACGCGGTGGCGGCGTCCAAGAAGGCCGGGCTGAACATCGACGGCGGCATCCTGATCTGGGACGTCACCAACGTGGCCGCCCCCGAGGTGGTGTCCACCCTCTACCTGCCGGGCCACCTCTACCCCGACGCCTATGCGCGCGTGGTGCTGAGCGCGGCGTGGCAGGCTCCCTACATCTACGTGGGAGGCTCGGACAACGGGGTGTACATCGTCGATGCGTCCGATCCCACCGATCCGCAGCTGGTCGATCAGTATGCGTTCGAGCCCACGCTGCGGGTGGGCCAGGTCAACGCGGTCGGCAACCTGCTGGTGGCCACCGCGGCCGAGGGCCCGCGCACCGTGCTGCTCGACATCAGCGTGCCCGAGTTCCCGCAGCCGATCGCGGGCGGCGACTTCGAGATCGTCGACGGCATGGGCATGATCCGCGAGTCGTACTTCAGCAACGTGGGCGGCGGCTACGTGTACTACGCGATCAAGAACGGCGGCGGCGGCATGCTCATGGTCGACATCCGCGATCCGGGCAATCCCGCGCTGGCCGGCTGGTACGACAGCGGGGGCAACGGCGGGTACGTGTTCGCCAAGGACGAGCTGGCATTCGTGGGCGAGTCGTCGTTCGCGGGGATCTACGACGTGTCGGATCCGGGGGCGATCACCCAGGTGACCACGCTGTCGCTGACGGGCGACCTCGACACCGTCACCCCCATCGGCAACATCGCGGTGCTGTCGGTCGACGCGGACGCCGATGCGGGGCACGGCTCGGCGCTCGCGCCCTACGACACGATGGCCGACACCCGGGCGCCGCGCGTGACCTGGTCGGTGCCCGACGACGGCACCACCGGCTTGCCCGTCTCCGCCCGCGTGGGCGTGACCTTCAGCGAGATGGTCGACGTCAAGAGCGCCTGGTTCGGCTCGGTGCGCCTCTACCGAACCGGCGGCGCCGGGCAGCCGATCCCGGTGGAGGGACACATCAGCGTGCAGGAGAACGTGGTCAACTTCGCTCCCGTCACACCGCTCGATCCCGCGACCGAGTACACGTTCGAGATCCCCGCGGGCGGGGTCGCCGACTACAACGGCAATCGGACGGAAGAGCCGTTCTCCCTCACCTTCACCACCATCGGCGGGTGAGCCATGCGACGGCTGCTGCTGCCGGGCTTGCTGATCCTGGGTGCCTGCCCCGATCCCGTGGCTCCGCCCGGGGGGGAGACGGACGCGAGCACGGGCTCGACGAGCGCGGGGCCGACCACCACCACGGACGCCGAGTCGACCACCACGGTCGCGGTGGATTCCACCGCGACCGACGGCGAGAGCACCACGGCGGGCGAGCCGCTGCTGCCGGATCCGGGGCCGTCGTTCTATGCGTTCGTGAGCGAGCGGGTGAGCCTCGACGGCTCGGGCTCGACGGGTGCCGTGCTCTACCGGTGGACGCTCGACGACGGCTCGCCGCCGACCGAGCCGAGCCCCGATCCGACGGTGAGCGTGGCCTACGATGCGCCCGGGCGCTACCGGCCGGTGCTCACGGTGTTCGACGAGGTGGGCAACCAGCTCTCGGCGTCGCTCACGGTCACGGTGACCGAGGTGCCCAGCCACGTGCCCCGGCATGCGAGCACGGTGGTACGGCTGGCCGACGACGAGCGCGTGGCGGTGGTGAGCCCCGACTCGAACGAGCTGACCATCGTGGGCTCGGCGGGCGAGAACGGCTATGCGGTGCTCGATCGCGTGCCCACGTGCGCCACGCCTCGCACGGCCGCGGCCTTGACGGACGGGCACGTGGCGGTGGCCTGCCAGGGCGACGACTCCGTGATGGTGCTCGACCCCGACGGGGGGCCGGCGCGCTCGCTGGTGCTGCCCTACGGGGCGCGGCCCTACGGGGTGATGGCCGACGGCGCCACGCTGTGGGTGACGCTGCAGGCCCGCGGTGAGCTGGCGCGGGTGGACGCAAGCGGCGATCCGCTGGTGTTGCAAGAGATGCATCCGGTGATCGACGACGCGCGCGGAGTGGCGCTCATGCCCGATGGTCGCGTGGCGGTGACGCGCTGGCGCTCGCCCGACGACGGGGGGCAGATCGCGGTGCTCGACCCCGCCGACGGCGCGGTGGAGCTGGTGACGCTGGCCTACGATCCCAAGGCGCCCTCCGACACCGAGTCGGGCGGGGTGCCCAGCTATCTCGATCAGGTGCTGGTCTCGCCGATCGGCGATCAGGCGGCCGTGCCCTCGCTGCAGGCCAACATCGGCTACGGCGAGTACCTGACCGGCGATCCGCTCACGTTCCAGACCACCGTGCGCGGCGTGGCCTCGTGGCTCGAGCTGGCCGGGGCGGGCGGGCCGGCCATGGTCGAGGACTTCGGGCGCCGCAAGCAGCTCGACAACCGCGGGTTCCTCTCGGCCGGGGTGTTCTCGAGCCGGGGTGACTACCTGTTCGTGGCCGCGCGGGGCAGCCGGGCGGTGGAGCGCATCGACGTGTTCAACAACGGGCAGGCCGGAGCGCTGCTCGACGTGGGCTACGCGCCCTCGGGGCTGGTGCTCTCGGCCGATGATCGGTTCCTGTTCGTGGACTCGTTCCTGTCGCGCACGCTGGTGGTCTACGACGTCTCCAACTTCGACGTGCTGCCGCAGCCGATCGAGTCGCTGCCGATTCCTTCGGCCGAGCCGCTGTCGGCCGAGCTGCTGCGCGGCAAGCAGCTGTTCAACGACTCGTTCGACCCGCGGCTGGCCAAGGACTCGTACGTCGCGTGTTCGCACTGCCACCTGGACGGCGAGACGGATCTGCGCACGTGGGACTTCACCGATCGCGGTGAGGGCATGCGCAATACGATCGATCTGCTCGGGCGTGGGGGGACCGATCACGGGCCGATCCACTGGAGTGCGAACTTCGACGAGGTGCAGGACTTCGAGAACGACATCCGGCACGCGGCGCAGGGGCTGGGGTTGCTCGACGACGAGGACTGGAGCGCGGGGACGACCTCGCAGACGCTGGGGGATCCAAAGGCGGGGCTGTCGGAGGAGCTCGATGCGCTGGCGGCGTATGTGACGTCGCTCGATCAATTCCCGCGCAGTCCGTTTCGGGAGGCGGACGGGAGCATGAGCCCGGCCGCGGTGGCCGGGGAGGCGCTGTTCGTGTCACCGATGCTCGGGTGCGTGGATTGCCATGCGGGGGCGCGGATGACCGACTCGGAGTTCGTGGCAGGGGAGCCGGTGCTGCATGACGTGGGGACGCTGACGATGGCCTCGGGGCAGCGGCTCGGGGGGGCGCTCGATGGGATCGATACGCCGACGCTGCGCGGGGTGTGGAGCGGGGCGCCGTATCTGCACGATGGGTCGGCGGCAACGCTCTACGAGGTGCTGACGGTCGCGAATCCTGGGGATCAGCACGGGTTCACCAGCACACTCGATGCGCAGCAGCTGGACGAGCTGGTGGCGTACCTGCAGAGCCTCGAGTAGACGCGTTGGGCCGTGCGTCGGCCGAGCGCGGAGTGTGGGCGTTTGGACGGCGGAGGAGGCGATTCGGACGGCACAGACCGCGAGCAACGAGCCCCGGTTCTCCACAACCCACCCATTCGATGGGTGGTCCTAATCCCCCAGTTGCACCCATTCATCATCCACCCCATGCTCCGCGAGTCGGTCTCACCGGTCGCATCGCCATCGTTCGCAACCGCATTCATCGGTACGCGCAGGTCCACATTCCCACCGACCGCCTCGCGTCGATCTGCTCGCTCCTCCTCCCTCCCGACCCCAGGCCCCCATGACCATCGCCTACCGCGCCCCCTCCCATCCCGGCATGGGCTATCCTGCCTTCGTGGACCCCCAGCCACCCGGTCGGCCCCCCCCCCGCGTCCGCGCCCCCGCCGACGGCGAGCCTTCGGAGCCCCGGAGCCCCGACCCGACCGTCTTCCCCCGTCTCGACGAGGATCTCGTGCGCCCCGAGACCCGCGAGGAGATGCTCCGCGGCCACCTCGTGCTGGCGATGCCGGCCAAGGAACCGCACGCCGAGCGCCACCACGCCCTCGACTACGTCACCCACGGCGTGGTCGCGCCGGGCTACGTGGGCGCGACCGATCTCCTCACCCGCGCGAGCACGACTTCGCACTTCGCCACCGACACCTGCATCCGCCGCGAGGGCATCGACCCTGCCACCGGCACGCGCCACCTCGAAGAGCTCGCGTTCGAAATCGTCAACGAGCAATCCCTGTCCGACATCACCGAGCGTGCCCAGGATCTCTCCGCCCGCGGCGTTCGTCGCATCATCGCCATCTTCGTCAAGACCAACGAGATCCGCGAGTGGTCGCCCGAGCGCAACGACTGGATCACCCTCGACCCCGACGGCACCTTCGAAGACCGTACGCTCGTCCAGCCGATCCCCGTCCGCGCCCTCCTCGACAATGCCGCAGCCAACCGCGCGGTCGTCCGTGCCCTCCATGCCAAGCAGGATCCCGCGATCCTCGAGATCGAGGAGGCGGGCGTCGAGAAGGGCCGCGCCCAGATGGCGCGAACGGCCATCGAAGCCCTCTGTAACGCGTTGCGCATCCCGCTGGATGCCGAGCGCCGCGCCACGATGCAATCGCTCGACGTCGCCGGTCTCCAGGCAATGCTCGTCGCGCTCGGCACCGAGCGCCGCTGGCCCTGAGCCGTTCGCGGCCCACGAGCTCGTGCAGTGCACGTGGCCGCCGTCACCCCGACCATTCGGCCGAGCGGCGCTCGTCGATCCACCGCAGCAGGTTGTCGATGCCCGCCTCCGGCCCCAGGCGGATCTCTCGCCCCCGTCGCGCCTTGGCCGGATCGAGCACGTGGACCTCCCCCTCGGCATCCACCGCCGCAATGACCCAGTGCCACCCCCAGCGCCGCGCGTCGGCATCCATGCGATTCCACTCGCGCTTGCCAAAGCGCAGGGGAAACGGCGCGCGCTCGACCTGAAGCCCGAGCTGGTCGGGACCCCGGAGCGCGAGCAGGTCGAAGGCCCCCCGAGACGCACGCGACTGGTACACCAGATCGAACCCGAGCTCGGCGAGGATCCGCGCGACCCGCTGCTCGGCCTCGTCTCCCACGATGCTCATGGGCACCACGGTGCCCCCCGGTGAACGCCAGCGAACCCACGTGCCGAACAGCGCGTCCGCCACTCGATACCGCCCGTCGTCGTCGCGCTGCACCGCGTCGCCCAGCCGCTCGATGTACCGCACCGTGGATGCCGTCGATGCACCGATGGTCCGCGCCACGTCGGTCACCCGCACGGGACCCTCCTGCGCGATCGCCTGGAGCGTGGCGGCCAACGTCGCCGCGTGCCCCACCAGCCGGGCATACTCGTTGTGGAAGTAGAGCGACAGCCGCCCCGTACGCGAGAACAGCAGGCCCTGCAGCACCGGCTTGAGGGTCGCGTCGTCGTAGGGCGGCGGCTCGGAGACCAGCGCCTCACCGACCATCTGCAAGTAGAACGGGTGACCGCCCACGATGTCGACGATGCGCTCGGCCAGCGCGCCGGGGATCCGGCGATCGGGCGGCGACGCCTCCACCAGCAGCTCCACGGCATCCACCCGCTCGAAGGGACCGAGCTCGAACAGGTGGAAGTGCTGGAAGAACGGCGAGTGGCGCGAGGTGACCAGCTCGCGCAGCACGCTCGGCGCCGAGCCGGAGATCACGTAGCCCACCCGCTGGTGGCGCTGCCAGACCGAGCGCATCAAGGCGAACGGCTCGAAGTAGCGCGTGAGGCCCATCAGCTCCTGGACCTCGTCGATCGCCAGCACCAGCGTGCGGTCGAGCGCGATGCACAGCTCCTCGGGAAGCTCCAGCCAGCGACGCACCGTGTCCCCCGTGGCCTCGTCGTCGGCGAGCCGATCGAGGTCGGTGCGCAGCCCAGGGTCCAGCGTTCGAAGCGACGGCGCTCGGTGCAGCAGGGCCCGAACCTCGGCGGGCGCGTGGAGCCGCCGCGACAGCGAGCCTCCCATCTCCTCGTCCAACAGCGCGTCGATGCAGCGAGCCGCGAACAATCGGAACACGTCGAGGTCGAGCGGCGCACGCTCGAACACGTCGACGACGGCGACGCTCAGCGCCTGCGGTGCCCGACGCGCCGCCTCGAGCAGCAGGCTGGTCTTGCCCACCTTGCGCGGGCCCACCAGCGCGAGCCACCGGGGAGCCCCCGCCTGCAGGGCCTCGAACGACGAGAGCACCCGGGCGATCTCGGAGGTGCGGTCGCGAAAGCCGCTGGCGGTTACCGGGGCGCTCGAGCGAAACATCGTCCTAGACGCTACCCCGCGGCCTTCGGGTAGGCAAGTTTGCCTGCTGGCAAAGTTGCCTACTGGCAAGGTTGCCTGCTGCGCTCATTGCGCTTGTCCTTCGCCCGACCCTAGCCCGCCAGCCACTCGGCGAAGTCGATCAGCGCGTCAGCCTGGGCATCGACCACGCCCGCCATGTGCGGCCCGACGGAGTTGGTCTCCTCGTAGTGATCCCCGTCGGCCTCGTCGAAGTAGGGCAGCAGATCGTGAAGGATGAAATCGTATTCGGGGATGATGTAGCCGAGCTCGTCGTTGCCCAGGCCGATGATCCACGGCGTGCGCAGCCGATCGCCGGCCGCCACGCGCTCGAGCAGATAGGGCCCCACGGGCGCCGCATCGAGATCGGGCGGGTTGGGGTTGGCCGGATCGACCAGCGGCACTCCGGGCGCATGGACGTGCGAGCCGTCGTAGCCGCCCACCGCCAGCTCGGGCAGCAGCTCGCCGGGCACCGTGATCATGCGCAGCGGGCCCACGTCGATGAGCGCCATCTCGGTGACGATGCCCTGCTGCCCGCCGACGTCGATGATCTCGCGCTCGAGCAGCCCGTTCTCGAACGCGAAGATGAAGTTGGTGTTGTCCACCACCAGCTCGAAGCTCTGCGCCATGAAGCGCAGCTGCGGATCCTCGATCACCTCGCCCACGTCGAGGGCATCGAGCGCCATCTCGCCGACGATCTGGCCGATCGAGTCGGCCTTCTCGAAGCTCGCCGACTGATAGGTCTGACCGTCGGGATTGGTCACCTGCACGCCGAGGCTGGTCATCATGCCGCCCAGCGCCCCGCTGATGAAGATCGCGGGGCCGCCGACCCCCGTGCGCTCGGGGGCGGTGCTCCAGATCGAGCCCTGCTCGACCGTGCGACGCAGCGCGTGGATGTAGTCGGCCGACCACAGCGTGTTCTCGTCCGCGACGGTCTCCGGATGGCAGGCCCACGACAGCAAGGTCACGATCGTCTCGCCGCGCTCGTCGACCAGGCGAGCCGCGCCCACGGTGGGATCGACGATCCACGGATCGCGAGAGTCGCGGAGCACGTTGGCCACCCCCGCGACGGGATCGTAGGTGGAGGCGTCCACGTTGCCCACGATCATCGAGGCCACCGGACGCAGCTCGCCGATGGCCGTCCCCACCGCATCGACCGCAGCCGCACGCCACTGCTCACCATAGGCGGGATCGTAGCCGCTGGTCAGCAGATCGGGCCCCCAGAGGCCCATGGTGTCGGGGCCTTCGTGATCGTGGATCGCATGGATCACCAGGAAGTCGACGTCGTGGCCGGCCTCCTGCAAGGCGGTGCGCACCAGCTCGACGTCGGGGCGGAAGATCCCCACCGTGTCGGCGGCCACCAGGGCCAGCCGCGCATCGCCCTGCTCGAGCACCACCGCGCGCAGGCTGATGCCGTCGCCCTCTCCCACTCCGGGCAAGCCCACGCCGTCGCCGCGCACGCCGGAGGCCGGGCGGTTGTGCTGGAAGCCACCGATGAAGGCTCGCTGGAACACGCCATCGCCCTCGCCCTCGTCGGCCCCGGGGTAGCCGCGATCGGCCGGACACAGGCGGTCGCAGCCGCAATCGAGGAAGTCGTCCTCACCCGCGTCGTAGGTCCCGTCGCCTGCGAGGTCGGTCCAGCTCTCGTAGCACTCGGGCACGATCGAGCGCACCGCTGCCGCTGCCATCAGCGGGCCCTCGGTGGAATCGCAGATCCCCGAGGGATCGCCGGGGCAGTGGAGTTCGGGAGGCGTGCCCGGATACTCGCCACCCCCGGTCGTGCCCGAGCTGCCCGAGCCGTCGCTGCTGCCGGCCGTGGTATCGGCCGGGCCCACCGTGGACGATCCGTTCGACGTGGGTCCGGCCGTGGTCGTGGCCCCCGTCGTGCTGCCCGCCGTGGTCGCCGAGGTGTCGTCCCCGCAGGCCGTGGCCAGCAGCAACGCACACGCGGCAAGGCCCCACCCTTGCTTCCCCCTCGTCTGCATGCCTTCAGGGTGCGCCCTCGGGCCGCATCGAGGCAAGGGCGCAGGTGGGCACCCGGGCCTTCGTCAGGGCACGGGCCCGACGATCGCGTCGGGATCGACGTCCGCGGCCAGATGGGCGCTCACCTCGATCGTCACGCCGGTGGGGTCGATCCCCGCATCGGCCAGATCGAACGCATGCCCGCCCGCCGCCGGATCGAATTCGACGACGTGGCGCCCTGGCTGTGCGACGCCGTCCACCGCCAGCGACAGCGACAGCGGCACCCGCACCGTGATCGGCTGACCGGGCCCGGCCTCGGGATCGAGCACCCGCCAGCCCGCCACGGGCCAGGTCTCCTCGACGGTCCACGTCGTCGGCGGCAGCTGAAGGGTCAGCGTGAGCATCGTGCCGCTGCGCTGCACGTCGAGCATTGCCCCCCCGTGCTGGCCCACCGAGAACGGCGACGACGCGACCTCGTATGGCTGCTCGGCCGCGCCATCCCACCACGGCCCGGTGGCCACCAGGCGATAGGTCGCCGCCGGGAGCTCAGCCGGCAGCTCCCAGTCCACGAACCACACGTGGGCCCGCGACGCGAGGACCTCGTCGGACTGCTCCGGCGTGGGGTCGTAGTGCGTGATCATCTCGTGGCGCGAGTTGTCGAGCGCCACGCCGGGAAAGCCCGCGGGGCTCGGCACGTCGACGAACGTGCCATCGCCGGGATCCACCTGCACGCGCACCCGCGGGGCTCCCAGGGCCGGATCGCCGCCCTCGAACCCGAAGCGCACGACCTCGGTCCGCATCATCCCCGTGCTCACGTCCTGCACCAGCGCGCCCGGATCGTCGCTGCCCTCGAGCTCGCGCGGGTCGAACGAGTCGGGCTCGGCCAGCGAGGGCGCCTCCTCCACGAACGGCGGCAGATCGGCGCCGCCGAGCAGCTGGTCCACCACCTCCATCTGCCGGTCCACCAGGGTACGCCCTGCGAACGGCCCCCACAGGCTCATCTCGCTCTCGTAGCCGGCCTGATACCAGTCGTCGGGGTGCGTGAGGTAGAGCAGGTGATCCTGGCTATAGCCCACGCCGAGCACCGTGGCCGAGGGATCGCGCTCGGCCATCTGCTCGCGCAGGTAGTGCATCACCGAGTACGCCGGCTCTCCCGGCAGCGTCACCAGGTAGAGCTCGTCGAGCCTCGCCGCGCTCAGATAGGTCTGGTGGGCCTCGGCATGCGGCGCCTGGCCCAGCAGGAGATCCACCGGGATGCAGTTCTTGTCGAGCCCCTCCATCGAGGTCGCCGGGTCGTCATCGGCCGGGACCTCGGGGTTGGTGCACTGCCACCCTCCCCACGTGTACTCCTTGGGCACGCCCAGCCACGCCCCCTCGAACTCGGGGGTCTCGTCGTAGCCGAACGTCTCGTAGCGCAGCTCGATGCGCTGGGAGTGAACGTCGAGCGCGAGCTCGTCGCGCCACGACAGCCCCTCGTAGAGCGCCAGCAGGCTCGGCGCGGCGGCGTGGCCGATCACCTCGGCGCGCGAGATCCCATCGTGCCCCAGGTGCCCGCCCGCCGGCGAGGCATCGCCGCCCCCCGCCTGCATGAACATGCCGAGGATCGGCGCCCCGTGGGCCGCGAAGAACTGCTCCTCGAACACCATCTCGACCCCGCCCGCCGCGTCCTCGGTGAGCAGCTCGTTGTCGGAGTCGAGCAGCGTGCCGTGCATGCCGAAGTTGAGCACCGACGCCAGTGGCGTGCCGTCGGGGCGCCGCACCGCCAGCATCGTCAGGCGGGGGTCCTTGCCGTAGAGGAAGTCGTTCTCCCCGCGGCGGTCGCGATACACGAGATCGGCGGGATCCCAGTCCTCCTGCACCCCATAGGCCCACTGCGCGGGCGCGAGCTGCTCGCGCGCATCCATGATGGTGTCGGCGAACGCGGTGGCCAGCACGTCGATGACCTCCTCGTCGGCGGTGTCGGCCCCCACCTCGGCCAGCGCGTCGGGCAGCCGCCAGTAGCGGGCGTGGATGTGGTGCGAGTGGGTGGCGCCCGTGATGATCCGTCCCGCGAGGTCCACCCCGTGGCGCTCCATCATCTTGGCCACGATCGCATCGGTGATCCCGGACTCGCCGCTCATGATCGGCAGCTTGACGAGCACCAGCTCCTCCTCCCCCGCCCGAAGCACCATGGCCTTGATGGTCGGCAGCGCATAGAAGCCGCGCGAGGCGAAGAACGCTCCCGCCCAGGTCGAGCCCAGCCCTCCCGTGCGGCCGCCGTAGCCCGCCATCGACACGCCCACGGGGCGATCGAGGTAGCGCATGGCCACCCCGGCCTGCAGCGGCGCCGGCTCGATCACCCCGCCGGTCTCGCCGGTGCTGGTGCCGGTGCCGGTGCTGGTGCCGGTCTCGTCGGCGGTCCCGGTGACGTCGACCCCCGTCGTCGTCATCGCCCCGCTCGTCCCGGTGCTCGATCCATCGGCGGGCTCGACGGGAGCATCGTCTCCGCACGCTCCGACCAGCACGAGCCCACCAAGCCAAGCCGGCCACGCCCACTTCGTCCATCCCCGCGCTCGCATGGCCCCCACAGTAGCGGACCTCGACCGCGTACGGACATCCACGTGCATCGCATGCTCGGACATGAGATTCGTCTCACCCAAATGCCCAGCGGGACGTCGTTCGCGCTTGCCAACGCCATGGCCTACGGGGTTCAACACTCATCATGGTCAAGCCCGCCCGTCTTTGCATTGCCCTGAGCTCGCTGCTGGTGTCGATGGCCTGTGGGGACGACGCCCCGCCGGCGCAAGACGGCTCCTCCACGGGGACCGAGCCCACCACCACCACCGACGCCACCACCGGCACCACGGCGGTGGTCGACGAGGGCAGCACCAGCAGCAGCACCGGCGAGGGCAGCACCGACGACGGCGGTCCCATCGATCCGGAGGACCTCGAGTGGCCGCTGCTCGAGTGCGATCCCCTCGTGCCCGAGTACTGCGCGTTCCCGTTCCCCTCCAACGTCTACACGATCCCCTCCGAGGACACCGTCACCGGGCGCAGCGTGCAGCTGCCCATGGCGCCGTTCGAGGCCGATCCCGACCCCGAGCCATGGACCTGGTCCGACGGCTTCTCGCCCCAGGCGGGCATCGCCACCTTCCTCCCGGGCGCCACCGCGGCCGGCCTGCCCAGCCACGAGGACATCGACGCCTCGCTCGCCGACGACTCGCCCACCGTGCTCATCGACGCCGAGACCGGAGAGCGCATCGCCCACTACTCCGAGCTCGACTACAGCACCGACGAGGCCAACCGCCGCGCGCTGTTCATCCGCCCCGCCGTGCGCCTGCCGCCCGCGCGGCGCTACATCGTGGCCATCCGCGGGCTGGTCGACGCCGGGGGGGCGCTCGTGCCGGCGTCGCCCGCGTTCGCGGCGCTGCGCGATCACACCGACCTCCCCGAGGAGCCCTCGGTCGAGGCGCGTCGCGAGCTCTACGGCGACATCTTCTACCGGCTCGGTCAGACCGGGGTCGCCCGCGAGGAGCTGCAGCTGGCCTGGGACTTCCACACCGCGTCCGACGAGAACACCACCGGCTGGCTGCTGCACATGCGCGACGAGGCGTTCGCCGAGCTGGGGCCCACCGGCAGCCCGCCCTACACGCTCGACGTGGTGGACACGATGTGGAACACCACCGACTTCTTGTACCGGATCGAGGGCACGTTCCAGGCTCCGCTCTACCTCGACTCCGAGAGCCCGGTCTCCGGCCGCCTGGTGCACGGCCCCGACGGCATGCCGGTGGCCAACGGCACCGTCGACGTGCCGTTTTGGCTGATCGTGCCGCGCACGGCCGAGACCACCCCGGCCGCCCTCATGCAGCACGGCCATGGCCTGCTGGGCTCGGGCTCGCAGATCGAGGGCAGCCACTTCCGCGAGATGGCCACCCTGTACAACTACGCGGTCTTCGGCATCGACTGGATCGGCATGTCCGAGGAGGACTACCTGCCGATCGCGGCCACGATCTCGACCACCGGGACCACCGGGCTCGCGGTGATGACCGACCGCATGCACCAGGGGTCCCTCAATCAGCTGCTAGCCATGCGTCTTGCGTGGGCGGGGCTGGCCGAGGATCCGCTGCTGGCGGGCCTGCTCGATCCCGACCAGCGCTACTGGTATGGCATCAGCCAGGGCGGCATCCTGGGCGGCGTCTACATGGCGACCACCACCGAGGTGGAGCGCGGCGTGCTCGACGTGCTGGGACAGCCCTACAACACCCTGCTGACCC
This sequence comes from Paraliomyxa miuraensis, assembly GCF_026337845.1. GTDB lineage: Bacteria > Myxococcota_A > Polyangia > Nannocystales > Nannocystaceae > Paraliomyxa > Paraliomyxa miuraensis. The sequence goes on from NZ_JAOVZF010000147.1 coordinate 180,265, forward strand.
GCAGCGTGGACTTCGATCCGTTCTTCGACCTGATGCGCCTGGCCTACCCCGATCCGCTCGACGTGGCCCAGGCGCTCCTGTCGCTGCAGATGCTGTGGGATCGAGTGGAGCCCGAGGGTTACACGCACCGCATCGTCACCGATCCGCTGCCCAACACGCCGCCGCACGAGGTGCTGATGACCGCGGCGCTCGGCGACCACCAGGTGACCACGCTGGGCGCCCACAACATGGCGCGCTCGGCCGGCATCGTGCACCTCGACAGCGGCATCCGTGAGATCTGGGGCCTTCCCGTGGCCCAGGACAGCCACATGGGCTCCGCGCTGGTGGAGTACGACTTTGGCCTGCCGCCCGATCCGGTGTGCAACCGCCCCCAGACGGCCTGCAACGATCCCCACGGTCGGCTGCGCCGGATGCCGGCGGCCCGCGACCAGATCGATCACTTCCTGCGCAACGGGGAGGTGGTCAACTTCTGCCCCGCCGGCGTGTGCAGCTTCCCCGACGAAGGCATGTGCGCCCCGGGCGAGATGACGCCCGACGTCTGCCAATGAACCAGCGCCACAACGATCGCCCAAGGTGGTATCGTGGGGCGATGTCGGGTGACTTGCATTGGCCTGGTCCTTCCCTGCTCTCGTGCTCGCTGTGCGCGGGCCTGCTGCTCGCAGGCTGCACGGTGCAGGACGCCAACGACGACGGCGGAGGATCGGGCACGAGCTCGGGCTCGGCCGACTCCACGGGGGCTGCCACCGATGGCATGACGAGCCAGAGCTCGGCCGACAGCACCGCGGCTGCCGAGACCACCGAGGACAGCGGCCCGATCGTCGACGACATCCCGCCTCCCGGCGACCTGCCGCCCGTGAGCCTGGCCGACTGCCGTGACGAGCCACCGCCCGGGGCCATGATGCCTCCTGCGCTGCCCGTCTACGGCGGCGAGTGTCCGGAGATCTTGCCCGGCCCCAATGCGATCGACAGCTCCGGCGATCTGCGGGAGTTCCTGCTCATCGCGCCCAGTGATCTTCAGCCCGAGGAGAACCTGCCCGTGGTGTTCCTGTGGCACTGGCTCGGCGGTGACGCGCAGGACTTCCTCGAGCAGGGCGACGTGCAGAACGCGGTCGATCAGTTCCGCTTCCTCGCCGTGATCCCCAGCTCCAAGGGCGACCTGCTGTTCCAGTGGCCGTTCTCGATCATCGACCCGGGGCCGCGCACCGACGAGGAGTACGTGTTCTTCGACGACATGCTCGCCTGCGTGGCCGAGCAGTACAACGTGGCCGAGGGCTGCATCTCGAGCGCCGGCGTGAGCGCGGGGGGCCTTTGGACCGGCCAGCTCGGCTCCGCCCGCGGCCAGTACCTCTCGAGCATCCTCTCGCTGTCCGGGGGCACCGGCGGCGCGGTGGTCAAGCCCTGGAACGGCTCGGCGCACAAGATGCCCGCCATGGTGCTGTGGGGAGGACCCATGGACTTCTGCGTGGCGGTGGACTTCCAGGTGACCTCGCAGGATCTCGAGAACAACCTCGAGGACGAGGGTCACTTCGTGCTCGAGTGCATCCACAACTGCACCCACGCCGCGCCGCCGTTCGACGTGGCCAACGGCGAGACCGCATTCGCGCCGCTGTGGAGCTTCGTGATCTCGCACCCGTACTGGCTGCAAGATGGGGACTCGCCGTACCTGGAGACCGGAGTGCCGGCGGACCTGCCGGAGTGGTGTGGGATCGGGGTGGGTGGATCGACGCCGCGAGAAGGCCAGTGCGGCGGGAGCCAGTGCTGACATGAGCCGGGTACGTTGGATGGTCGCCGCCGTGGCGATCGGCTGGGGCTGCGGCGGGGGCTGCGGCGGGGGCTCGGAGGGCCCGGAGGGCTCGGACCAGAGCACGGGGACGAGCGAGAGTTCGACCAGTGCCGTCACCTCGACCTCGAGCGCGAGCCTCGACTCCACCGGCACCACCATCGCCGGCACCACCACCACCGAGGGCTCGAGCTCGAGCGACGGCGGGTCCTCCACGGGCGAGCCCCCGGTCGAGGAGCCCTGGGAGCCGGGCACGGTCTACCCCACGCCCGAGGGTCCCAATGCCCGGGGTCTGCTCGATCGTCGCGGTGCGATCCATACCCACTCGGTCTACTCGCACGACGCTTGCGACGGCATGCCGCAGGATGCCGGTGGCGTGCCCGACCCGGTGTGCCTCGAAGACCTACGCCGCGGCCTGTGCCAGACCCAGCACGACTTCGTGATGTTCACCGATCACGGCGACTCGTTCGCGGACAACACGTTCCCGGACGTCCTCCTCTACGATCCCGCGCGCGGCGACGTGCTGGTCGAGCGCGGCGGTGATCCGGTGGCGAGCTGGGCCGGCTGCGTGGGGCAGCCGGTCGTGCCGGAGCGGCCCACCCTGATCATGGCAGGCTGCGAGTCGGGCACGATGCCGATCGGCCTCGAGCACCATGCTCCCGGCCTCGGGGCGACCTACGGCTCGGCCACTCCGGCCGCGATCGACGAGCTTCGTGCCGCCGGGGCGGTGATCCTGGTCGCCCATACCGAGGAGTGGGACGTGTCCGAGCTGGTCGACCTGCCCCTCGATGGCTTCGAGATGTACAACCTGCACGCCAACCTCGAGGCCAACATCGCGGCCGGGCTGGCCTTGCTCACCCAGATCCTCACGGGCGATCCGGGCCTGCCCCACAGCGACCTGGTGCTGTTCCCGCTGTGGCAGGAGGACCCGCGCTACCTCGAGCGCTGGGGCAGCGTGCTCAGCAGCGGGGTGCGCCGCGTCACCACCATGGGCACCGACGCGCACCGCAATTCGTTCCCCCAGGAGCTGCCCGACGGCGAGCGCATCGACAGCTTCCGCCGCATGCTGCTGTGGTTCTCCAACCACCTGCTGGTGGAGCCCGCCGCCGACGGGAGCTGGGACGACCTCGCCCTCGACGACGCGCTGCTGGCCGGGCGGCTCTTCGGCGTGTTCGAGTACATGGGCTACGCCGAGGGCTTCGATGCGGTGATCGAGGCGGGTGGCGAGGTGTTCGAGCTCGGTGCCGAGGTGCCGCTCGGCGATGGTCCCGAGATCGTGGTGCAGCGGCCCGGGGTGCGGAACCTCGATCCCGGGGCCATGCCTCCGGTGATCACGACCCACGTGCTGCGAGCGATCGACGGTGGCTTCGAAGAGGTCGCGACCGAGGCCGGGCCCGAGCTGCGCTATGCACCCGATGCACCGGGGGCCTATCGCGTGGAGGTGCGCATGGCCCCGCTGCATCTGACCGAGTACCTCGGCAGCCATGCCGACGGCGCGGCCACGCCGAGGGTGTGGATCTACGCCAATCCGTTCTACGTGATGCCCTAGGCCGGCCCGGCCCCCCTGGGCCTAGTAGCGCGGCGGCCAGGGTCCCGGGGGTGGGGCGCCCGGAGGGGGTGATCCGGGTGGCATGCCGCCGAGCGGGGCGATGTGCGGGGTCCACAGCCGGCCGTCGAACCACCGCAACATCGGGGCGCCTTGTGGATCGGGATACCAGCCGGGGGGAGGCGCGAGCATCGGCCGCATCGGCATGCTCGGGAGCTCGCCGATGCGCGCGAACTTGGGCCGAATCGCCAGCAAGTAGGCGATCGATCCCGGGAGGCCGGCGAACAGGATCACGAGCAGCCACAGGGTCTTCTCCTGCCCGATCGCCTTCCATTGCTGGTCGGAGCGCCCGAGGATGTCGACGAGGCTCCAGCCCCACGCTCCGAGGACGCCGAAGACGAAGGCGATGATGATGAGCTCCATCCCTCCCAGCACGAGTACATCCTAACCGCTTCGACCGCGACGCGGGGGAGTGCGGTCCCTCCACCGCGTGGCGCGGGGGCGAAGGCGAGACAGAGGATCGCGGCGCAGGGGGCGAGGGCGAGGACCGACCGGGCCGTAGACGCCACCATCGGGGAGATGCCCCGAGGGTCCGGGAGCGCCCACGCGAGGCGGCCGCTCGCCGACGCACAGGCCACCCTGCGCTGCGGCCGGTTCCGGATCCGCGCTCGCACCGTCGCGCTCGGCCTCTGCCATCGGGCGCCCCCAACCTCGGGGCCATGAGGAGCATTCCCCTTCGCGCGGCGGCGGGGACTCTATCGCTGGTGGTGCGGCGTGGCGTAGCATGACTGCGCCGTGCTCGAGCTGCGGCCGTATCAGCGCGAGTGCCTGCGGTCGATCTACGCGGCCTACAAGGCCGGCCGCCGGCGCCTGCTCGTCTCGCTGCCCACCGGCACGGGCAAGACGGTGGTGTTCTCCGCGTTTCCGCGGTTCTTCCGGATGAAGCGGCGCCTGCTCGTGCTCGCCCACCGCGAGGAGCTGCTCGAGCAGGCGCGCCACAAGTTCTCGCTCGCCAACCCGGAGCTCCGCGTGGAGATCGAGCAGGCCGCCCGCCACGCCTCGGACGATGCCCAGGTGGTGATCGCCTCGGTGCCCACGCTCGGCCGCGCGGCCAGCCAGCGGCTGGCGCGGCTGCGACGGGAGGACTTCTTCCTCGTGGTCGTCGACGAGGCGCACCATGCCGTCGCGGACAGCTATGTCCGGATCTTCGACCACTTCGGCCTGCGCGAGCCCGACACGCCCCGCATGCTCGTGGGCTTCACCGCCACGCCCCACCGCGGCGACGGTGCGGGCCTGGGGGCGGTGTTCGAGGACATCGTGTTCCGTCGCGATCTCCGGAGCATGATCCGCGAGCGCTTCCTGTGCCGTATCCGCGGCTGGCGGATCGTCACCGATGTCGATCTCGACGCAGTCAAGGTGCGCCACGGCGACTTCGTGGAGTCGCAGCTCGCCGCGGCCGTCAACGTGGAGGTCCGCAACGAGTCCGTGGTCAAGGCCTACCAGGACTTCGCCCCCGGGCGCCGCGCCGTGATCTTCTGCGCCGACGTGGCCCATGCCCGCGCGATGGCGGCGGCGTTCCTCGCGGCGGGCGTGTCCGCGGCCGCCGTGTGGGGCGCGATGCCCAGCCACGAGCGCCACGCCACGCTCGCCGCGTTCTCGACGGGAGCCATCTCGGTGCTGGCCAACTGCATGGTGCTCACCGAGGGCTTCGACGAGCCGCGGGTCGATTGCGTGATGCTGGCCCGCCCGACCAAGTCGCAGCTCCTCTACGTGCAGATGGTGGGCCGCGGGACCCGGCTGCACCCCGACAAGCAGGATCTCATGGTCATCGACGTGGTCGACAACTCCCGCAAGCACCGCCTCGCGGGGCTTCACCACGTGTTCGACCTTCCCGAGACGCTCGAGCTGCGGGGCGGGGACGCGCTCGCGGTCGCCGACGAGCTCGAGGCGATCGGCGAGCGCTATCCCTGGCTCGATCTACGCCGCGTCGCCAGTGCGGACGAGCTGCGCATTGCTGCGCAGCGCATCGACTTCATGGAGCTCGAGCCGCCCGAGGAGCTCCGCGACACGACCGCCTACGCATGGTGCTCAACGCCGACCGGCGGGTACCGGCTGCCGCTGCCCGAGGGGGAGGAGCTGGTGATCCAGCGCAACCTGCTCGACGAGTGGGAGCTGCTCCATCACAGGGCGCCGGAGACGGTGACGCAGCTGAGCCGTCATCAGTTGCTGGCGGTCGCGATCCGTACGGGCGACCGCCTGGTCCGCGAGCAACGGCCGGAGGCCGTGCGATTGGTGGACATGCGCCAGCCCTGGCGCGAGCAGCCGCCGACGGAGAAGCAGGTGATGGTGCTGCGGCGGCGGGAGATTCCGGTGCCGCAAGGGCTGACTCGTGGGGGGGCGTCGTGGATCATCGCGCTGGGGGGGCGGCGGTAGGGTGGAGGGGAGCCTCGCGAACATCCAAGACGAGCACTCCCCAAACCGCCCTCGGCGAGGATCGGCCAGGCAATGTTGTCGCACCTCATGGGCACGCAGCCGCGGTATCCTCGTCGTGACGCGTGAACTCGAGGCTGTCCACATGAAGCAGCGAAACACCGTCATTGGCCTGCGGTGCCACGATCGAAATGGCTCGTACGTCCGTGATGTCGAAGTCCGGCGAGCAGAGATCGGCAAGCGGGACTCGGACGGTGTGCATGAACACGCCGTCCGTTCCGAATGAATTGTCCTGCGCCACGATGCGATCATAGACGACTGGACTACCAGGACCCTCCCCAGAGTCGAGTTGGACGCGGATTGCGAACGGCTCACGCGTTCCGAATGGCCCGGTGCGGCGGCCCAGCCGCAGGCTGAAGTGGTCGTACATCGACAGGTCGACCCCGGGATCCCCAGGCCCGGAAAGTTGCCAGCGCAAGCCGTCGCCGTCGCTCGCTGCTCCCCAGGGAACCTGCAAGGCGAAGGTCGAGTGCGAGGGGAGAGTCTGAGAGAGGCTGGTTGCAAAGCAAACGTCCGCGCTGTCGAGCGCTCCCAACAGCGATACATCCTCTCCGAGGGGTGCCGACGGCGAAAGCACTGGCTGTGCTGGGTCGTTGCACGCAAGCTCGTCCTCGCGCCACATGGTGTCGATCTGCAGGCGCGAGCCCATTTCGTCGCGTGCCTGCGATACTCCTAGCTGCAACAGTGGCCGACCACCGAGCACGTCGTAGGCTCCAGTAGCGTCATCCGCGTAGATATCCGCCCAGAGTGTGAAATCGGCCACCGAGGACGGAAACGAGGTCGCGCCACCGTCGTATGTGAGAGGGTCGAAGAACCAGTGACGGAGTTCCATCTCGCCGTAGATCTGCCAACGCAAGAACGTTGGGATGTAGAATCCGGAGACGGCACGCGCCCGGTCCACCTCAGGCCCCGGCGGGAGGTCCTGACCGCCCCAGGCGTAGTGGCCCACGCGATAGACCCACACCATGACCTTGTCGGGTGAGGGGAGCGGGGGGACCGCAACATCGGGAGGATCCTCGACCGCCATGCGGTCATAGTTCGTCGTGCCGTCGCCCATATTGTCCTCGTCGGTCGAGCCGTGGACCACGAGATACGGAACTGCGTCCGAGGGCGCGACTTCGGTCGAAGGGTCCGTCGCGAAGATCGACGTCGGCGCGATGGCGACGACTGCACGCAGCCGCTGGTCACCCCTGGTGGGCGGATCGGCCACGAAGTCGTGCATCACGTATCCGCCCACGCTGTGGCCCATCAGCACGAGGTCGCAATTCAGCCGGCTGGACTCGGACCACTGCTCGTACGCCCATTCGATCGCGCAGCGCGTGAGTGTTTGCCGAGAGCTGGCCGATGAGATCCCGGAGTTCATCCCTACCACGATGAATCCGTCCGCGGCCAGCTCATCGAAGATGTGAGCATAAGTATGCACCTCATCCACGATGAGGCTACCGCCGTTCGGCTCCGCAAACACGACGAGGGGAAACTGGCCGGCCGGCCACCCATCGTCCATGTTCATCGGGTCGGGGTCGAATGGGCGGTAGACGTAGAACGCGGCGCTTAGGGGGTCGTCGAGGCCAAGGCTCGGGCAGTGCGCAGGGGCGACCTGGGGGATCACCAGCCCGCCGTCGTCTTCGCGGTGTGGCTCGAAATCATCGAAGCCCAAGCTGGGAAACGGCAGCGGGTACTCCGAGCAATCAACGTCTCCGGTGGTGTCCGTCGCAGTCCCCGTGTCGGGCCCGGTCACGTCGGCTCCGGTAGTGGCCGTGCCGTCGATCGTCATTCCATTCGAGGTCGTACTCTCCTCGGTCGCAGTTCCCGTGCCTCCCCCACCGCCATCTGGGCATCCGAGTAGGAGAAGTGAGCAGGGAGCCGTCGCAAGCATGGCAGGGCAGCGAGAGGAGGCGAGCATGGAACAGGCTGCTTGCTGCACCCATTGGGCGTGCTCAGGGATTTCCGACCAAGAGACTCAGACCAGTCAACACGGGGCTGTCGCCAGTGGCCGTGCTGACGACGATGTCGAGCACGCCATCGCCGGTGAGGTCGCGGACCATCGCTTGCGCGGGACTGAGGGTGGTAGGGCTCAAGTCAGTAGCGATGGTGGTCGACGTCGCAGCGCCGAGGGGATCGGACACGACGATGATGTCCCGCCACCTCTGCTGCGCCGAAGGCCTCACGGCCATGATGAGCTCGAGCTCGCCATCGCCATCGAGGTCGCCCAGTTCGATGGCACCGATGCCGTACCCTTCCGCCGACTCGCCTCCGAGCTCGACGATCTGCGGAGGGGCGAAGCTCCCGCCCGGCGTGCCAGCTCCGAACGCGATCCGGTCTGCGCCGGCGACGATGAGGTCGAGGCGGCCATCTCGGTCGAGATCGGCAAGGCGGAGGGCCAGCGGCCAGGTTCCTGCCGGGAAGCGATCGCGCTCGACGAGCACGCCGTTCTGGCCGCCCATGACGACCAACTCGTCGAGCGACGGGTCGTAATGTGCATGCCCCGGTTCGCCGGAGGGGTCGTGCTGGTCCTCGATGACCAGCTCTGGGGCGCCGTCTCCATCGAGATCGCCGACGGCCGCCGCGAATCGTGGCCAGCTGTCCCTCACTGGCAGGGGATCCCCATTCACCACCCAACCCTCGGGCGAGCGACGCAGGAGCAGGGCGTTGAAAAAGGGATAGTTCGCGTCCTCGGAGATGTAGGCATCGACGATCATCTCATCGGTGCCGTCGCCGTCGACATCGAGCGCAGCGACCGGCGACTGCAATTCGACCGTGTCCGCCTGCCGCGGCTCGGTCACGGTCGACACGGCTCCATCGATCAGGCGGTGCGTCCGCACTGCATCCCAGAGGAAGGTTGCGAGCTCGACGCCTTGGCCGGGTCGGAGGCGCCCCGTCATGAGCAGTGCCGGTTCGAGCCTGACGTCCTCCGCGTCGGCGAAGAGCGTCATGTCCAAGCCGTTCCACTTCGCAATGGAAAACCGTGCCTTGCTGCCATCGGGATTGTCGATGATCCCCAGTTCCTCCCCGGGCAGGCCATCGACATCGTGAGCCGCGAGCGCAATCACGCCGCTCACCCCCGGGACGTCCACGCGCTCGAAGCAAAAGACATTCTGCTCCGTCACCCCATCGCCGCAGCCCATCGTGCCGCCGACGTCTGACGAGCTCGTTGCCGATTCGCTCGTGGACGTCTGCGAGGTCGTCGTCTCGTTCGTATCGTCTTGCCCCGCCCGCGGGCCACAACCGAGACAGCAAAGGAGCGCGGTGTAGGTCAGCGCCGCCTTCTGGTCCCAGCCATTCGGCCACGGCATTTCGAGATGCTTGCATACTCTTCGCTGGGAGTCACGTGGAGCGTGGCAACTCCCGGCGCGTCATGGGCTCGGGAAGGCGCCCAAGCGCGTGCGGAGGATTTGGCGCTGTTACGTGGACGTGGAGGATGTGGGGCGGAGGGGCGCGGGAGGCGTCGAGCCAGAGGCCGTCTTGGTTGCCGTCCGTCTTCGAGCGGTCCGCTTCAGTCACCCTCCACTGGGTTGGGCTCGGGAGCCGGAGGCGGCCCCGCCACGAAGCGTTCGCTGGATTGCAGGTGCTCGCCCTTGCCCAAGCCGCGAATGCGGTAGACCGACCATACCTTGGGGGTGCGCATCCAGGTGTGGAAGTCGGCGCCGCGCTGGAGGATGTAGTGGAAGCCCACGGGGCGGCCGGGGAGCGTGCGTAGTACTACCGTGTGGTCGTCGAACGGTAGCGCGAGCATGTTGGCCTTGAAGGGCTCGCGGTAGGTGAAGTACTGCTCGATGTTCGACAGATAGAGCACCTTCAGCGCCTGGCTGTGAGCCTCGAGCACCCTGGCCACCTCGCGCAGCAGGCCCTCGCGGGTGAAGTCGCCGCGTAGCGCCACCACGCGACCGGCGGCGTGGAGATCGGCGACGAAGCGGTACTCCTCGGGGGTGTCGAGATAGGAGTGGATGCCGAGCTCGGTGTAGCGGCGGGCGAGCTTGCGCAGGCGCTTGTCCACGACGGTGCGCGCCTCGTCGTATAGCGCCAAGCGCTCGTGTCGAGCAGGCTCATCGAACGCGTCGGTGATGGCCGCGCGAGCATCGTCGGCCCCGTCCTCTGACCACAGGCGACGGTACTCGTCGACGGTGGGTGCTGCGGCCATCAGGGCGCCGTGAATCCCGTGCAGGTCGACCACCTGCTGGTCGAAGTCCACGATGACGAGCAGCTCGGTCCGCGACCAGGCGGCCATCACGTAGTTTTGGTCGCTGCCTACGCCGAGCATCACGCCGCCGAGATCGTCGAGCTCGGGTCGGAAGAGATCGAGGCGCCGCTCGTTGGACACGAGGTAGTGCACATCGTTGGTGGTGTGCTCGGGCGCGGGATCGGGCGATAGGGTGTGCAGCTCGGCGACCACCGCGTCGCGGGAATCGGCAGCCGAGACGGCGGTGACCTCGGGCTGGACCTCGGCGAGCTCGCGCGCGACCGAAGCGACGCTCGGCTCCTCGAAGGGCTCCTCGGAGGGCACGGGGGGGCCGGGGGGCTCCGCTGGATCCACCGCCTCGGCGACGGCAACCGCGGGGCCGTAGATGGCGGTCGCCGGCTCGGAAGCGGCCGCAGGCGAAGGATCGGAGGCCGTCCCCGAGCACGCAGCCACCAGAGCAAGTCCGATGAAGACCCCCTTCACGCCTGACTCACGCTCGAAGGACGGCCGACATTCCCGTGGCCACGGAACGCTCGGGCCGCTTCATCACCGTGGACTGCACCGGGCTGCCCCACCAGATGGCCGACGGGCTGCTGTTCGGTCACATGAAGGGAGCCTTCACCGGGGCCACCTCCAACCGGCCGAGCCCCTTCGAGGAAGCCGACGGCGGGACCCTGTTCCTGGACGAGATCGGCGAGCTGCCGCTCGAGCTCCAGCCCAAGCTGCTGCGGGCAATCGACGAGCGCGTGGTGCAGCGGCTCGGCTCCAACACCCAGCGCACCGTCGACGTGCGGATCATGGCCGCGACCAACCGCGACCCCATGCAGGAGGTCAACGCCGGCCGCTTTCGCGTGGACCTCTACCACCGGCTCGCCGGGATCCTCGTGAAGATCCAGCCGCTTCGGAACCGACGGGAGGACATCCCGTTCCTGGCGAAGCTGTTCCTCGCGGAGGTGTGCGAGCGGAGCGGGCAGAAGATCGAGCTGGGCGCCGGGGTGTTGGCGGAGCTCCTGCGGCGGGAGTGGGCCGGGAACGTTCGCGAGCTGCGACAGACCATCCTTCGCGCGGCATACCTGAGCGAGGGGGGCGAGGTGACGGTCAGGGATCTGGTCCAGTTCGACGATGTGCTCGAGCAGGGGGCGGCGAAGGATAATGCCCCGGCCGAGATGGGGGCGTTTGCACGCGGCCCGTTGCAGGCGGCCGTCGATGAGTTCAAGCGCGGCTACTCCCGCCAGTTGCTCGCCGAGTCACCGAGCATGAGCGCGGCGGCCAGAGTGGCAGGAATGACGCCGCGGGGGTTTCAGCTCATGCTGAGGAAGCTCGGGATCAATGCGGAAGACTACCTCGGGGGGCGGTGAAGACCCGCCCCCTGCGCTATCCGGCACTCCCCCCAATCCCCAATCCTCGTGCCTTGTCGCACGTTTCATCAATCTCCGCCTTCGTCCAACGCCTCTCCCCATTCCTTGCAATAACCGTCCGGCCCCTCGGTGTCGTCATACAACGCACCCGTACACTTCGTGCCGGTAGCGAAGTAGTTGCACGAGTCTGGATTTGCAGTGCAGGCAGTCAGGCAAAATCTCGTAGTTCCATTGACGTCCAGTGGATCCTTGCACACAAGAAACGGATGACCGCAATCAGCATCAGCGCTGCAACCATCATGAACACATTGGCCGCTTTGCTGGTCGCATGTCCAATTGTTCGGATACTCACCTGGACAGCTTGCAGCGGCGGCCGGAACTCCCCCCGACGGATGCTGGCCACTCTGACAACAGTTCCTAGCAGGCTCTTCTTCATAGCCGCTGTCACACATCGGCACTGTACAAGGCGACTCATCCGGCACGATGTTGTGATCGGGATTCCATGCCTCGGTATCGTATACACCAGGGCCGCCGACCTGAGTCGGACCGCACCCATACACTGGCACAACGAACACGAGCACAGCGCCCATGCCCGCCCACATAAGCCTCGCCTCTTTGCCATCGCTCAATCGGACAAACATGAGCCACAAATCTCCTCATCATCAGCGTTCTCGCAGGCGACAGGATCGATGCCAGCTACAGCACCGAACATCTCCACTTCAGCAATGGGAAGGGATCCATTTCGTTCAAAATTGGCGTATTCGAAGGCCACACCGCGCTCCGCCAGTTGTACCAGTGATCCCAACGAAGTAAGACCCTGCTGACTGCCGACATAGAGCCATCTGACGTGCTCCAACTGCGGAAACGCACCAAACTCCTGCAGGCTGTCATTACTCGCAGAATTGGCGCCGGAATTATCGCAATATCCCAACGCCAGAATGTCGATGTCACGAACCCGAACAAGATCAATGCTCGACAAATTCGGATTTTCCGAAAAGCCTAACGAGCCAATCTGTTCAAGCGCCTGCAACTCGTGAATGTGCTCAAGAGAGTCGTTTTGCATAAAGTTCAGTCCGCCCACCTGATCATCAAATGCGCTCCCCAAAACGGAAAGGCGCTCGAGCCCATGGAGGTTCCTCAGTGCCGCATTATTGGCGACGGTAGCATGCTCACCAATCTCCTGGAGGCATGACAAGAACTCCAAGTCCGTCAAGGATGTCGTGTTGCGGATTGACAAGTGACCTGTAACACCTCCAATATCACGAAGTGAGTCGATATCGACCGACTCATCGACAACCAAGTCGCCTTCGTGCCAACGTGCGTCTGGGCACTCGAATATAGCGTCGGCAGCCGTCTCGGTGCCGGACTGAGTTTCGCTACCGCTACCGCTACCGCTACCGCTGCCGCTGCCGCTCATGGAACCCGGCGAATTGGGTCCGCACGCTGCACATTCAAGCAAGGCAGCAGATAGCATAGCGCCCAGCAATTTCTTATTGCGAGGGTTCATACCACACCGAATGATTGCCGTTAAGCGATACGAATCGTGCCTTGTAGGTTCCCAGTCCAGAGTTGCCATCGTCGAGGGTTTCGACCAGGTATTCCCAGACACGCGAGTCATTGCTCGGATCACCTACCCAAGAATGGTTAGCTCTCGTGAACGCGAGGAGATAGACAACATCCCAGAATGTCGGCTGAGGGGTATCATCCAGGGTCAAAAATTCCCAGAAAAAGCGAAGCCAATCAATCTCACTGCTAACTGCAGCGGGCACCGTCTGCTCCTCGTCGAAGTAGAGGATTTCCCAATCCTCCCCACATGAATTCTCCAGCCAAGCAGTGCGTCCCGCGGTTGATGTCACAGGACTAGTGGTACCGGGCAGATCGACGAACCCACTGCCGAGCACTCCGTAGTATGGATCGCCGTAGGCAGGCACGACATCAAGATCGGGGGTTTTGTAGTACAGGAAGGCACCTGATGGGTTATTGATGGAATTAAAGGCAGCGGACGCAGCGAAGTGGGCAAAGCCCTCAACCATTGCAGCATTGCTGTATTCGGCCGATCTCAACCCATGCGCCTCAAATAGAGGTGCGAAATCCGGCCCCAGCATGGCGATGCTGTCAACTTCAATGGCAAACTGACACGGCGGTTCCGGATGACTGCCTTGCAACGAATTTCCGTATTCATCCACGTGATCGAGCCGCGGATAATGATAGTTCACCGGTATTTCTCTTCCGGTTGGACCTTCATTTCCCACCACTTCTATTTGCGCTCGACCTTGAAGCCAATGGCCAATCTCGTGAGCTACAATAAATTTTCGACGGGCAACTTCTGCCCCAATAGCCACTGTCATTCCGTCATGCTGGGTCCTAAATGCGAAGTGTGGTGCATTTACCATCCGCACAAGACGAAGCCTATGCTCGCCGTCCAGGAATGAGCCTGGCAACGACTCCCAGCTATGAATGGTGTACGTGGCGATTGCCATGAGATTTGATATCTCCGAAGGCCCCGTGGTACAAATAATTGTGTCAGCGTCATCGGCGGGGCCCACGTTGCAGAAGCCGCGGGGCGACGGGTCGAGGTCCTCATCAATAAGACTAGTAATGCTGTCGAAATCTGTCGACTGGTTCGGATCTAGTTGCCAATCGTGACTTGTGACAATGAAGTTCTGGCCACTGCCCAGAAGGGCCGAGGGATGAACGACCACTTTGTGGCCGGCTGCGAACTGAGTCGGAAAATCGGCACACCCATCCTCATCGAGATAGAACCCTAGAGGGGGCTCTGGTGGAGGTCGAAAGACTGTAACCCTTGCACCGCGGGCTGGGATGACGCTCCCAATCTCGCTTGCCGGATCCCAGTCATCGTCGAGGTCCAACGCGTACTCGACGCAAAGGCGCTGTGTCTCGTTGCATGCAAGTGCCGACGAGGGTACAGAGGCACTGCAGGCAATGATCGTTGCAGCAGTCACGGCGGATGTGATGCGAGCATACGAGCGGGAGGGCATCTCCTGCCTCTCGCCACCAGGACGCCATACTAGTTTCATTCTGCCGCCTCCAAACGCGCTTCGTATACTTGTCCAAAGCCCACGGACGGGGGATTCCCACCGAGTCTCCACGCATGGAGATCTCCGCCGTAGTAGGTACTTTCCAGTGCCCCCTGCCGATACACCACCAATTCAGCGCCTGCGTCTTCGAGATGACCGAAGAGAAGCGGTGCCGAGGCAGACCCCTGTGGAACGCTTGAGATGCTGAGCTCGGCTTGAGCCAGCAGATGCGCTGACGTCGGCAGTTCAAACCACCCTACGGGTACCTCCTCTGGATCCACTCCGAGTGGAATGAAGTCTTCGAGATCCAATCCATAGACCGTCGACCCCGAGGCGCTCAGACTCACCGAATCCGTATGCTCTACCGTGAACCCGCGAACGGTGAGCTGGAAGCTGAGGTCGACCGTGAGAGCGTCTGCGCTCTGGTTCGCGATCGTCAAGTCGAGGACACCCGAGGTCGTGGACGTATACACTGAATCGGAATTTGGAAGATCGTCCCACGAGAGCTCGACCCGCGGTTTCAACCATGGGCCTTCCTCGAATGGGAAGGGTTCGCAGTCTCCGCTACCCTCCGAGATCGTCGTGTACGTCTCTATGGATACCAGCGTCACGCCGAGGAGTGTGAGCTGGCTTCCGGTCAAGTGACTCTTGACGGTGTCGCTGCCGGGGCCACCGTCGATGACCTCACCAGGCATCACCTGACATCCCAGGTCGACGACGAACACGTCATCTCCAGCACCTCCGATGAGCATGTCGAGACCGGGGCCACCGAAGAGCGTATCGTTCCCACTGCCGCCGAAGACGACGTCGTTGCCGTGTCCACCCGCGATCGTGTCGTTGCCATCCCCTCCGTGCACGATGTCGTTGCCAAAGAACATGGCGATGGTATCGGCCGACCCGGATGCATGCACGACGGGGCTGTACGTGTGGCACGCATACGTGTCGTTGGCCGCGTCGATCGTGCACGCGTAGTCATGGCACTGGATCACGTCCCCGGATAGCGTGATGCCCGAGCTCGAGCCGTAGAACAGGTGCACCGCTTCGCCGTGCCCCTCGATGCAAGAGTCCCCGGGCGTCACCACTGCGAGCTCGTCGTACCCGTCACCGTCCTCGTCCCCGGTGTAGAGCCGCAGCCCGAATCGATCGTCCTCCTCCGCCGCGTCCTCCACCCCGGTGCTGTCCTGGTGCCACGCGAGGTCCCCGGTCGTCGAGAGCCCGGAGGTTCCGCCGAGGATCGTGTACACGTACCCAGCATCGGCGATCGAGCCGACGTCCTCGTCCGGGCTCGCGATCGCGAGGTCGTCGCAGTCGTTGCCGCTGTCGGAGTCTCCGTTGAAGTTGCCCGCAGCCACCGCGCCACCGAAATGATCGCCGGCTTCGGCGACGCCGTCCACTCCACCCGAGCCCTGGTGATAGATGTTGTCCACCGTGCTGACCCCGCTGCTGCTGCCGTACAGCACCTGCGTTGCCCCGCCCCGGCGTACGTCGATACCGCCTCGCTCGGAACGCCGATTACCACGTCGGCGTAGCCGTCGCAGTTGAAGTCCCCGGTGGTCAACACCTCGCCTACCTGGTCTCCGTCCTCGGCGACGCCTTCGATCCCCGTCGTGTCCTGATGGAAGATCTGGTCGCCTGTGGTCGTGAGCCCGGAGGCCGATCCATAGATGACGTGGATCGCTCCGCTGTCGGTCTCGCCGGAGTCGTCCGCCCCGGGAGCGCCAACCACGAGGTCATCGTAGCCATCGCCGTCGAAGTCACCCACGGCGAGCGCGGCCCCGAAGTAGTCGCCCGCCGCTGCACCCGCACCCACCAAGCCCGACGTGTCACGGGTCCATCGCGTGTGCGAGCCCGTGCTCAGATCGACCACGTCGAAAGCCCCCTTGTTGCTGTCGGCCTCAGGGCTCGATACGACGAGCTCCTTGATCCCGTCACCGTCGAAGTCGCCGCGGACGGTGGCACCCGAGGCGATCCACGGGGCCGCGAATGCCTCGCCCGCTACGACGGACGTGACGACGAAGCACGAACCAGCGAGCCAACCGCGCATCACTGTACCCCTCCCTCGGGCGCCCAACGAGCCCGCTCGCGATCGACCAGCGCCTGCAATCGCTGCTCGAGGCGCTCGTGCTCCTGACGTCCCGACGTCGTCCCGTACAACTCCGCTCGCAGGGCGGAAACGGCCGCATCCGCTCGAGCACGATGGGCCTCGAAGTCCGCCCCGCGCTGCATCGCGGCAATGGCCGTGCGGTATTGCTGCCGGAGCTCACGAACCCGCGCCTCGGCCGGAAGCTCGCTCCACCGCAGCGTCAGCTCGTCCTCACCGGGGTGCGAAGTCACCGCGAGTGCGACTCGCTCCGCCGAGGGCTGAGCCCCGGGACCTGCGTCATCGTCGCGTCGCGTCGTCTCGCGTTGCCCGACCTCGCCGGACGCCGAATTCTGCGCTGGCCGTGGTCGCATCCGAGCCTTGCTCCAACGGTCGGGAGATTCCTCGGTTTCCACCGTTACGACCTCGAACACCTCGAACGCCAGCACCAGCAGGACACCGGCCACAGCTGGTCCCAAGAATGTTCGCAATCCCGCCATTCTCGCCGTAGACCACCCCACTATCAGGGATTGGAGCGCCCGGGAAGCAGAAAGTGAGGCCACCGCCGTCCCCGTCACCGATTTTGGACCATTCGGGCCAAAACTCTCTGGGCCAGGCGCGAGGGCAATGCCCGATTGATGTCCCAGATTACGTTCCTAATCCGGTCATTGGATCGGACGGGCCAGGTTGATCGCTCGCTTCCGGGCGGGGAAGGTACCGATCCAACTACGGGAGATCGAGACCACGCCCTCGGCCGCGACCCGCGGCGACGAGTTCTTCTGCAGGCGCGGGCGGAGCGAGCACATGCGGTCCACCTTCTCGTTGCTGGCGAGGGCTGCTCCCACCCCGTTGCCCGTGCTCATCGCCGATGAGATCGGCTTGGGCAAGGGCGCGCCTGCCCCTGCCGTGCGTCCCCTTGAGCGTGCAGTGGCGGAGTTGGACGGGGTTGGATAGGTCGTCGTGATGTGGAGGACGGGCTGGTTCCTGGACACGAGGCCGACTCCAGGCGCCAGCGGAGGACACACACCGCAGAGCAGGCTTGCGCGTTGCCCTTGCGGTTCGGTGGTGTGGTGCCCGGTTCTTCCGCCCCAACGCCGCCGATTTCTTCGCTACCGAGGAGATCGCCACGAAGCCGCTCTCTAGGCGTTTGCGCCCGACCTGTGCTCCCCCTGCAATTCATCGAGCCGCGCCTTGATCTCCGCGAGCTCGGCGAACACCACTTCTCGAACCGCGCGGATCGGTGCATCGGAGATGATGCCTTCGTGGTCGCCAGCCATGGCGACAAGCGCTCTATGCACCGAGTTGGCCGTGTCGAGCATGCGCTCTCGATACTCCACGCAGCGTTGCTCGATGGTCATCTCCTCGATCGGCGGTCGATGGACCGCATCCAGGCGAGCGGCAGCGAGGACGCGTTCCTCTACCTCACAGCGTTCCGGCTGAGGAACGTCATCGGGTTTCGTACCCCACAACACCGGAATGCCGGGGACACGCTCGTTGGTGAGAGCCGTCCGGACCTCCCACGGAACAAACCGGTTGCGATGCAGCGGCAGGTCGCCGCCGCCGTCGCCGGTCCATGCTCCTCTTGGTCGATCGGATCATCCCCGTACGCCACCCCCGCGGCTCCGGTCGCGGCCAGCACGGTGTTGAAGGTGTTGTCGTTGTGCTGGGTGACGTCCATGAACCGGGCGACCCCCTTGCCCTCCACGATCATGTCGAGGCTCGAGCTGCCGAACGTCAGCTTGCCCTTGGTCTTGCTCGAGATGATCCCGCCGCCCGCGGTCCCGGCCTCGTCGCCCGTGCTGGTCGAGAGGTTGCTGCTGGCCAGCGCGACCGGGTTGTTCTCGATCTTCACCTTCTTGGCGCCCTTGGCCAGGTCGCTGTCCATCGCCACGTTCGGGTAGGGGATCGGCACCGGACCACCTGGTGAGGGCGTCTTGCACACGTCGGGCGGCCCGGAGGTCTGGGTGAGCCCGTCGCCCTTGTGTAGGATGGTTCGACCGTTGGCGTAGACGCTGCTCATGCGGGCTCCTTCGCGCCACCGCGAGGATACGTCCGTCGACGACGAAGTGAACACGCGCATCGGCGCGGAATCACGAACGTCGACCCTGCGCAGGCTCGAGCCGCTCAGCGGCCGACTTCTCGCGCGCCTCGACCGGGGATGGCCCGTCCGGGCCTCCGAGTATCTCGGCGACGAACATAGCGCGAGAGAGCGCATGCCCACGGGCCGGCGGTTCATGTCCCACAAGGTCGCCCCACCTTCGCCGGACTGGTCAGCCTTCGGTCCGATCGAGATTCAGAGTTCCGCTGAACCACGCATCGCAAGCGCCGAGTCGCCGAGTCGCAGCTAACTGGCCAGCGTGCACCGGGCCACTCTCGATCCTCACCCCCTCGGCCAGCTCCCCTCCCCACCCCGTAGGCGTCGGGGACCGCCGCCGGGACCGAAGCCACGAGATCGGCAACAACGGCCTCGGTTGGCGTTTCGGGGGCCGCCGCAGTGCACGCGACCACCAATGCAAGCCCGGCGACGGCCCCCTTCACGGACCGACTCACGCCCCAGCCGCAGCACGCATTCCCGCCGCCGCCCGCCGACTCACTCCCCTCGCGCCTCGCGACAGACCTCCATCCAGCCTCGCAGCCGCTCCACCTCGAGATCATCCGCCGACCGCATCGGCTCGAGAATGGCCAGCGCCTGCTCGAAGGCCTCACCCGCCTCCACCGCCCGCCCGAGCTCGAACAGCGCCTCCCCCACGTGACCGAGATCCGCCGCCGTGACCGCATGCTCCGCCCCCAGCACCACCCGATCCACCGACAGCGCCCGCCGATGAGCCTCGAGCGCGCGCTCCCACTCGCCACGCCGCCCGAGCACCACCCCGAGGTTCGTATAGGACGCCGCCGTGGCCGGATGCTCGGCCCCCAGCGCCGCGGTCCGCGTCTCGATCGCCGCCTCGAGCACGGCAGCCGCTTCGTCGAGCTCACCGCGCTCCGCACGAATCACCCCGAGCGCATTGAGCGAAGCACCCACCGAACCGTGCGCGGCCCCAACCGCCCCGCGAAGCAATCGATGACCCTGCTCGGCGGCCTCGAGCGCACCGTCGGTGTCGCCGACCTCGAGCAGCACCAGCGAGAGGTTGTGGTAGGCCGCCCCGCGGACGGCCGGCTCGGACGAGCGCGCGAGCACCCACCGCAGCTCTCGCTCGGCCGCCTCCTGGTCCCCCTGCTCGTGATGCAGCAGCCCCAGATTGACCCGCGTCATGCCGGTCACGGCGCTGGGCGAGCGCCCATCGTTGTCGCGTCGGATCGCCTCTTCATAGTCGAGCCGCGCCTGCGCGACGTCGCCGGCCAGGTGCCGCTGCCGCCCGGCGTTCTGCACTTGGCCCGCCACCGACACCCGCAACCCCTGGACCACCTCGTGCTCGACCGCTCGATCGCGCTCGCACGCACGCTGGGCCAGCCCCCGCGAGCCATGCGCGGCGACCACCCCGTCGAGATCGCAGTGACCCGTCTGGCGCTCCAAGCCCCCGGTCCCCTCGACCGGCTTGGCCTCGAGCTCGATCTCCCCCACCACCTCCCCCACCACGGAACCCGCCCCAGCCTCCACCGAACCCTCCACCGACCCCTCGACCACCACCCCCGTCCCCATCCCCCTCCCCCTCCCGGCCCGGCTCTCCCCCACCGACCCCGGCGGCCGGGTGGACGAGGATGCGGAGGGAACGCAGGCGCCGAGGCACAGCCAGCCCAGGGCGCCCAGCAAGAGCGCGCGTCGTTTCATCGTGGCGTGTCTACTTCGCTCGCCGCGATCCCATTGCAAACCGGGCATCATGCGGCCATGACGCGCGAAGAAACCACGCATCCTTTGGGAACGACCCCCGTCTCGAAGGACATGACGACGACCGAGTCCGCCGTGGAGTTCCCCACGCCCACCCGCATCCACGTGGCCCTTGCCGTGCGCGACGTATCCCGTGCGCTCGAGTTCTATCGGGCACTGCTGCACCAAGAGCCCACCAAGGTCCGGCCGGGCTACGCCAAGTTCGAGGTGTTCGATCCCCCGCTGAACCTCTCGCTCAACGAGACCCCCGAGGCCAAGGCGCCCCCCCTGCCCCAGCACTTCGGGATCCAGGTCAAGCACCGCGCCGCCATCGGCGAGATCGCCAGCCGCATGGCCAAGCAGGGCTTCGGCGGCATGCCCGAGGAACAGGTGACGTGCTGCTACGCGGTCCAGGACAAGGTCTGGCTCACCGATCCCGATGGCCACCAGTGGGAGGTGTTCATCGTCACCCAGGCCGATGCCGCGGTACATTCCGAGGGGCGCCCCATGGCCGGGCCCACCACCTCCGAGACCACGACGCCGCCCTGCTGCGCCCCCTCGTGCTGCACATGAACCCCTCCGCAACCCACGACCCGGGCCTCGCCCACATCGTCGACGACGTTCGCCGCTTCGTGCGGCGGCGCGTGGACGATCCCGTGGCCCAGGAAGATCTGGTCCAGGAGGTGTTCCTGCGCGTGCACGACCGCCGAGACCAGCTGCGCGACGACGAGCGACTCGCGGGGTGGATCCGCCGGATCGCCGCCAACGTGGTGACCGATCACTACCGGCGGCGCCCCCCGGCCGAGCCGCTCCCCGAGCTCCTGCCCGCTCCGCCCGACGAGGACGACGAGAGCGCTCGAACGCTGTTGGCCTCGTGGCTGGCGCTCACCGTGTCGACCCTCGAGGAGCCCTACCGCGACGTGCTCACCCTGACCGAGCTGCAGGGCCTGACCCAGCGCGAGGCAGCAGCGCGGCTGGGGCTGTCGCTGCCCGCCGTCAAGTCCCGGGTGCTGCGCGGGCGGGCCGAGCTGCGCAAGCGGCTCGAGCGGTGCTGCCACGTGGAACTCGATCATCGGGGCGCCCTGGTGAGCTACGAGCCACGCTCCGCCTGCACCCCGCAGCGCTGCTGCCCGCCTGGCGAGGACGCCTGAGCGACGCTTGCCGACCGCGCCCGGTCGAGCGACCCTGCGCCCATGGCCTCTCGCGTGCGGGTGTTCATCGCGTGCTCCCTCGACGGCTTCATCGCCGGACCCGACGACGACCTGTCGTGGCTGCCGGGTCCCGTGGGCGAGGACGACTATGGCTATGGCGCCTTCATGGCCGACGTGGGCGCGCTGCTCATGGGTCGACGCACGCACGACGTGGTCGCCGGCTTCGAGAGCCCCTGGCCCTACGGCGAGCGACCGGTGCTGGTGGCGACCACCCGGCCCCTGACGCCGGGCCACCCCACCGTGCGCGCGGTGACGGGCCCGGTGGACACGCTGATCACGACCGCCCGCGAGGCGGCGGGCGAGCGCGACGTGTACCTCGACGGCGGCAACCTGATCCGCCAGGCCCTCGACGCCGGGCTGGTGGACGAGCTGACGATCACGCTCGTGCCCGTGGTGCTCGGCGAGGGCCTGCCGCTGCTCGCGGGCACCAAGGCCCGCCATGCCCTCGAGCGCGTGGCGGTCACGGAAGCAGCAGGCGGCCTGGTCCAGCTCACCTACCGACCCGTGCGCTGAACCGCCGCGTCCTCGGCCCGACCCCGGCCCGCGCGCGAGCCCGAGCCCCTCGCGCCGCCTCCCTGCCGCGCTCAAGCGAGCACGGAGGGATCGAGGCTCACCCCGACGGGGCAGTGATCCGAGCCGCGCACCTCGGGCCGAATGAACGCCCCTCGCACGTGACGCATGGCGGCCGGTGACGCGAGCACGTAGTCGATGCGCCAGCCGATGTTGCGCTCGCGCACCCCCTGGCGCTGACTCCACCACGAGTAGTGCCCCGCGCCGGGCTCGAACGCGCGAAAGGTGTCGACCCACCCCGCGTCGATCCAGCGCCGCAGCTCCGCGCGCTCCTCGGGGAGGAACCCGCTCGTGCGTAGATTCTGGCGCGGCCGGGCCAGGTCGATGTCCTCGTGGGCGGTGTTGAAGTCGCCCATCACCAGGACCCTCATGCCGCCGCGGCGACGGGCCTGGAGCACCTCGAACAGGCGGCGATAGAACGCGAGCTTGTAGGGCACGCGGCTGTTGTCGCGCTGCACGCCGTTGCCGTTGGGGAAGTAGGCATTGGCGATCACCAGGCGCCCGAAGCGGGCGATCTGCACCCGTCCCTCGCGATCGAAGCGCTCCTCGCCAAGGCAGGTCTCCACCGCGTCGGGGACCCGGCGCGAGAACAAGCCCACCCCGCTGTAGCCGCGCCGCTCGGCCGCCACGAAGCTGGTGTGGAAGCCACGCGGGCGTCGCAGGGCCGGCTCGAGCTGCTCGGGCCGGGCGCGAACCTCCTGAACGCCGAGCACGTCGGGCTCGAGCCGTCGCAGGTGCTTGCGAAAGCCCGCACGGTCGCAGGCGCGCAGCCCGTTGACGTTCCACGAGAGCACTCGGAGGGTCACGGGCGGGATGGCAGCCCCGGGTCGCCCGTGCTGTCAAGCGCAAGGGCCCGACCGTCCGCACTCGCGGATCGGCCGTCCACCGGCGCGCGGCGACCGCCCGTGCTCGGCCGCGCAACGACGACGCTCGCTCGCGCGTCCGGGGACCGATGTCACTCCCGACGACCCCCCTGGCGTCCGCGCCCCTCGATCCCCGGCTGCTCGCGCTGGCGGCCGCCCTGCTGCTGATCGGGGCGCTCATGGGCGCGTGGCAGTGGTCCCGCACCGAGCGTCACGACCCCTGGCGCTGGCGCTGGCTGCTGTGGCCACAGCTCGGCCTGGTGCTCGCGATCACGGTGGCTGCCTACGCCGGGGCCCTGGGCGGTGGCCGGCTGCCGTGGCTGCGGACCCCGGGCGTGGACAAGGCGCTGCACTTCCTCCTGTTCGGGCTGGTGGCGCTGTGCATGCACTTCGCCACGCGCGGCCGTACGATCGGCACCACGATCGGGCGAGCCTCGCTGCGCATACCGCTGGCGGTCGGGCTCCCCATGGTCGGCGCGCTCGCCGAGGAGCTCGCCCAGGCGTGGTCGCCCCACCGCACCGCCGATCCCCTCGACCTGCTCGCCGATCTGCTCGGGATGGTGCTGTTCTCGTGGATCGGCCGTCGCCTCACGAGCGGCGGGCTCGCCCGCGCTACCGCCGGACCGTGATCGAGAACCGATCCTCGAGGCTCCCCACCCAGATGCCCTCGATCGGCTTGCCGTCGAACAGCACCTCGCTGGGTCCGTCGAGCGTGTTCACGCCCCCCTTCCACTGGGTGATCTCGTTCTCGTAGACCCAGCGCACCCCGTAGGTCCCAGGGAGGAGGTCGGCGGGGACCCTCAGGGCCTGCGAGAATGCCAGGCGGCTGCGCGGAGCGATGTCGTGGAAGTCGGCCTCGGTCACCACGTAGCCATGAGGGCGAGGCGGGGGCGACACGATCGGTGGACCCGAACCCCCGCGATCGAGGGTGAGGGTGCTCTGACCGAAGCGAAACGGCTCGGCGCGGATGAAGAACAGCTTGCGCGCGCGCACGTCCAGGTTGAGGAACCGCAGCGAGACCACCACCGACGCCCCCGGCTCGATGCCTTGCGGTGGGATCTCGGCGTCGATCCGTAGGTTGTCGACGATGGGACTCATGGTCTACCTCCCCCCAAACGCTAGCACGCGGCCGGGCCCGAGCGCGGCCGAGAGCACGAGCGACCGAAGGCGGCGCCCACCGTCGCGAGTGGACGAGCGAAACCGCGATGCGTCGGGGGATGGGCCTGGTACCATCGCCCCATCGCCATGACTCGTACGTCCCTGACCCCACGCCCTCGCGTTCCCATGCTCGTGCGGGCCACCGCAGTGAGCACCCTGGCCCTGGCCTCGCTGGCCTGCGGCGACGACGGCAGCAGCTCCACGAGCGTGGCCGACAGCGACGTGCACCCCACCGCGGGGCCGTGCGCCCACGACCCGCAATCGCCCGAGTGCGGCAGCACGGGGCCCTCAACCGGCACCACGGAACTCTCGACCGGCACCACGGGCAGCACCGACGCGACGTCGGTCGCCGACTCGGCCACCGACGTGCACCCCACCGCGGGGCCGTGCGCCCACGACCCGCAATCGCCCGAGTGTGCCACGGGCACCGACGGGAGCTCGGACTCCGGCAGCGGGTCGAGCGGCTCGGGAACCGGCGCGAGCACGGGCTCCACGGGCGCGGGCTGAGGTCGCACCGTGCCCAAGCATCCGAGCGAGCCGGGGGCGCCGAGCGAGCCCGATGATGCCGAGGTGATCCATCCCCGGTGGCAAGCGTGGGTGGCCGACAACCTCGCGCGCGGGGCCGAGCCCGAGGCGCTGGTCGAGGCGCTGGTCGAGGACGGAGCGCCTCGTCCACGCGCTCGCGCCACGGTCGACGAGCAACGGATCCATGCACTGCGACGCCGGGTGGCTGCGCTCGAGCAGATCGTGCGACTGCGTGCAGAGCACCGCACGCTCCAGGCCGAGGGACACACGGCGATCGCACGACGCCCCCTCCCCACGGCCGAAGAGTTCATCGCACGCTACGTGGTCCCGGGGGTGCCCGTGGTGCTGACCGACCTCGTCACGCGCTGGCCCGCCCTCGAGCGCTGGCAGCCGGCGGCCCTGGTGGAGCGACTGGGCCACGAGTCCATCGAGGTCTGCGTCGGCCGCGAGGACACGACGGATCCCGACGCCGAGTGGGCCCCGCTTCGCCAGGAGCTGACCGTGGCCGCGCTGATCGAGCGCGTGCTGGCGGGCCCCTCCAACGATGTCTACGTGATCGCCAAGAACGCGGCCCTGCGTCGCCCGGGCCTGCGCTCGCTGCTCGACGATCTCGTGCTGCCCCCCGCGCTGTTCGGCCCGCGCATGGACCCCGCACGCATGGGGCTGTGGATCGGCCCTGCCGGGACCCACACGCCGCTGCACCATGACGGCGACGACTCGATGTTCTGCCAGGTGGTGGGCCGCAAGCGCTTCCGCCTCGCACCGCCCGAGTCGCTTGCGCTGCTCGATCGATCGCGGGGGGTGTACTCCCACTGGGACCCGGGCGAGTCGGCTGCGCTGGCCGATGGTCCCGCGCACCTGATCGAGCTGGTGCTCGAACCCGGCGAGGCCCTGCTGATCCCGGCGGGCTGGTGGCACCAGGTCGACGCGCTCGACCCCAGCATCAGCGTCAGCATCCTCGCGCTGGCGTGGCCCAACGACTTCGGCTGGTATCGCCCGGGGAGCCTGCTGCGCGGCTCGGTGGAGCCGGCCCGATGAGCACCGGCCCGATGAGCACCGGCCCGGTCAGTGCTCGACCAGCCGCTGCACCAGCTCTCGCAGCATCGAGGGCTCGATCGGCGTGGCGATGGTGGGCAGCCCGTTGCGCTCGACGCTCTCGGAGTCGTCGTCGAAGTCCCCGCTGGTGATGAACGCCACCCGCCCAACGAGGTGCGGCGCCACCCGCATGATGCCGCGGTGGAATTCCATGCCGCTCATGTCGAGCAGCCTCATGCCGCACAGCACCGCGTCGATGCGCTCTCCGTCGTCGAGGATCGCGAACGCGTCGCGGCCGTTGCGAAGCGAGACGACCTCGTAGCGCGGGCCCAGCATGCGCGACAGCGGCCGCCCGAGCTGCCCCGACTCGTCGAGCACCAGCACCCGGGCCCGATCCACCTCGTCGTCTTCGTCGTCGATGAAGTCGTACGCGCCGCTGACCTCGGGAGCGGCCGGCAGCACCACGCTCACCCGGGTGCCACGGCCCTCTTCGCTCTCGATCTGGATCTCGCCGTGGAACGAGCGAATGATGTTGTTGGAGATCGACAGCCCCAGGCCCGTCCCCACCCCCACCGGCTTGGTGGTGTAGAAGGGATCGAACACGCGGGCCTTGACCGCATCGGGCATGCCCAGCCCGTTGTCCTTGACCGTGATCCGCACCCGCCCGTCGGGGTCGATGGCGGTGGACAGCTCGATCTCCCCGTCCTTGCCGTGCTCGCGACGCTCGGGGATCGCCTGCGCGGCGTTGACGATGAGGTTGACGAGCACCTGGGTCAGGCGCGACTCGTCGGCCACCACCGCGGGCACGTAGCCATAGTCGCGCACCAGGTGGGCGCGGTACTTGAACTGGTTGGTGGCAATGTTGACCGCGATGTCGAGCGCCTCGTGCACGTCGACGCTCTCGAGCTGCTCGGGCTGCGAGCGCGAGTAGGTCAGCAGGTCGCGCACGATCCGCTTGACCTGATCGGCGCCCTGCTGGGCCTCTGCGATCATCTTGGCGACCTGCTCGAGGGCATCGGGATCCCCGGTCGGGATCGACGACAGCTCGCGGTCGATCGCGTCGAGGTTGGCGATGACCCACGTGAGCGGGTTGTTGATCTCGTGGGCCACGCCGGCCGCCAGCGTTCCCACCGTGGCCATGCGCTCGGAGTGCACCACGCGCTCGTGGAGCTGCTTGCGCTCGGTGACGTCCTGGAACACGCCGAACACGGCGAGCGGGCGCCCGTCGTCGCTGACCTCGCACTTGCCGCGGGAGAGCACGTCGCGGATCGAGCCGTCGGGGCGCACCAGCCGAAGCTCGAACTCGAAGTCCTTGCGCAGCAGGATCGCATCGCGAATGTGGTCGGCCACGAGCCCGCGATCCTCGGGGTGATAGGCTTCCACCGTGCGCTCGACGTCGGGCTGGAACGTTCGCGGATCGAGCCCATGGATCCGATACATCTCGCGCGACCAGGTGAGGGTGTCGCTCATCAGGTCGATGTGCCAGTGGCCCACTCCGGCGACTTCCTCGGCCATGAGCAGCAGGCGCGTGCGCTCCTCGGCCTCGCGCTCGGCGAGCCGGCGCTCGGTCACGTCGCGGGCCGTGCCGTAGAAGGCCCCGTTGCGCATGGGCACCGCGCTCCACTGCAACCAGCGAAAGCCACCATCCCGACAGCGCAGGCGGTTCTCGAAGCGCAGGTCTTGATCCTCGGTGCGAAGCGACGCGAACGCCCTGGCGCTGTCGTCGGCGTCGGCCGGGTGCACGAAGTCGAGCAGCGTGCCGCGCCGCAGCTCCTCGGCGCTCCAGCCCAGCACGCGCTCCCACGCGGGGTTGAGCCACCGAATCGACCCGTGCCGGTCGACGATGCACATCAAGTCGACGGCAGACGCAACGAGCCGACCCAGCGCGCTGCGGGGGACGATCTCCGGAGGGTCGGTGGAACTGGACGCGATCAACGTTCGGCGCGAGTATACCCTCGCCGGGCTCGAGTGCCGCCGCGGGCTCCCGCCCGTGGGAGCCCGGGAACCCCCGATGCCTGCACGACCCGAACCGTGATCGCCGTGGGATCGCAGTGGGATCATGGACGATCGAGCGATCCGGGCTAGGCTGAAGAATCGTGGGTGAACGCGGGGACGACCGAATGTCGTGGTCGATCCGGGTGGGTCGAGACGAGCACGGCCGTCGCGTGTTCCACGAGCTCACCGAGCTGGTGCCCGAGCTATTGGTCCACCACTTTCCTCCGTCGTGCGGCTACGAGGCCCACGGTACCCGCCTCGGTGGCCCGATCGAAGGCGTCCGCTGGACGGTCACGCGCGCCGCGTTTCGTGGCGAGCTCGACGTGCAGCGCTACGATCGCGCCGGAGCCGATCGCGGCTCGCCCACGGCCGTGGTGCTGCGCGTGGTGGCATCGGCTGGCATGCGCGAGACGAGCGCCGTCGATCCCGAGGCGCTCGAGCGACGGGTGGTGACCTGGGCGATGGTGGGCTGGGGGCTGGGCAGCGTGGCCCTGGGCACGCTCTTGCTCGGCGTGGGCGGGCTCGTGCCCGTATGGGCCCAGGTGTTGGCCCTGGTCCCGGCCGTGGCGGCGTGGCGTGCGAGCGTGGCCTGCCTGGTGCGGCGCGCCGGAGCTCCTGCGCTCGCGCCCGCTCCCGCGGCGGCAGCCCTTCGCGCCAGCCCGGATGCAGCCCGCGAGCCCCCGGTGGTGGGCGATGGCGTGCGACGATGGCGGGAGCTCCTGCCCACCTTGGCGGCCCAACGCGAGCTGCTCCAGGCCGCCGCCGGACAGGCTCCGTTCCGCAACCCCGGCCAGCTCGAGTCGACCCACGGGACCCCGCACGAGCGCATGCGCATGGCGCTGGCGGCCGCGAGCCGCTCGCTCACGTGGTCGCAGCCGGCGCTGGTTCCCGTGCACGACCCCAGCGAGCGCGCACGCGGGCGATGAGTCCCTCCGCCGGTCTCTCCACCGGGAAGAACGAGGCGTAGGCGACTCCGGCCAGCGGGTAGTGGAACACGATCGCCATCAGCACCACCACCCCCGCGTGGAACGACCATGCGGCCACGGCCCATGACCGTCCGATCCGCGGGTGGAGGAGCGCCAGCGGAGCCCCCAGCTCGACCAGCAGCGACACCGTCGCCATCGGCGGGAACACCCAGCCGTGACCCGCCAGCGTGGCCCCCAGCCACGAGAATCCCGCCCCCAGCTCGACCTTGCGAAGATTGTCGTAGGCCACGTACATGCGCAGGGTGTCGCTGGTGGCCCAGCCCCAGCCCCCGTTGTGCACCTTGGACCAGCCCGCGATGAAGTAGGTGGTCACCGTGACGGCGCACATCAGGCGGATCGCCCAGCCGTAGCGGGCCAGCGGGCGCCGGTCGGGCGCGCTCCCTCGGCGCCGGGCGTCCATCGACAGCGCATCGGCGCTGGGCGCCGCCGCGAGCACCAGCACGTGCAGGACGATGAGGTTCTCGGTGTGGAACACCATGCTCCACGAATTGCGGTAGCTGGTCACCCACAACAAGGCGACGGCGAACGCCGGGCCGACCACGCGAAAGCGCCAGCCCGCGACGAAGGCCACGCCCAAGACCGCGGCGAGCACCGTGTGCAGCACCACCGCCCAGGCGGGGAGCGGGGCCGCCAGCAGCGTCACCGGACCCACCGGCTTCCACTGCTGCGCCGACATCCCGCTGACCGAGACGAAGTGTCCGAAGCGCACCACCAGGTAGGCCAGGGCGTAGCCGCCGACGAGCCATCGCAGCACCGCCAGCCGCTGGGCGGGCGCGGGTGCGGCCCACCAGCGCAACGGGGCGGCCAGTGCCTTGCCGATCTCGATCATCGCTCGGGCTCCTGCACGGGCGGGGTGCCCTCCTCGACCGAGCACCGGGCGTGGATGCGCGTGGCTCGTGGCTTGGTGTCTCCCGAGAAGTAGGTGAGCGCGTCGTAGGTGTCGGTGCGGACCTCGAGGTGCTCGAGGTCTGCGTGGGCGGGATCGCGACGCACGTGCTCGGCCGTGCTCTGGCACAGGGCCGAGGCGCGTCCGCGGCGAATCGCCACGTGCACGGTCTGATGGGCCTGCATCACCTCGGCGGTGCCAAGCAGCTCGGGCGGCACCGGCCGGTGCCGTCCTTCGCGAGACCATCCGACCACGTGGGGGATCTCGGCCTCGGCGCTGCGCCGATCCCTCGAGAACATGGGGTAGTTGGACAGGGGAAAGCCATCGCGAGGAGGGTCGCGCAGGATCGGCCACAGCACCGCGAGCAGCAGCCCCACGCTCCACGACAGCGCCCACAGCCGAGCGCCCGGGCTCATCGAGCTGGCGTCGTCGGTCATTGCAGCGGCTCGGGGATCGACGAGCCTTCCACCAGGCCCAGCATGCGCCCGCCGTGTCCCATGCCGGCCATGGCGTGCTGCACGAAGTCGATGCGGATCTCGGGCGAGCCCATGTGCTCGGAGAATGCGCCCACCATCGGGTGGGGCTTGGTCGCGCAGGCGAAGCAGCTCACCTCGTCCCACTGCTGCTGCACCAGGAAGTGCAGGGCACGGCGCAGCACCTCCTCGTGGGCCGTGGTGTCCTCGCCCCGCGCCCGCTCGAGGGCCAGCGCGGCGCTCATGGCCTCGCCAAAGCCCGACGAGCCCGTGTTGTGGGGGATGAGCACGTTGCCGAAGCCGTAGCCGCCCACCAGCTCGGGCGTCACGCCGTCGCTCTCGGCGAGGATGAGCCGGGTCTTGTACCGGGTGTAGTCGATGCAGAAGCGCTCGTAGCCGTCGTGGCGGTGGTGCCCCAGCGAGGCCCGGGCGGCCAGGCAGTGCCAGTTCTCCTCCATGAAGAAGAAGTCGGCGGCAAAGCCCGACCAGTAGTCGTTGGCGGTGTAGGTCATGGCCGCGTCGACGACCTCGCGCGTGAGCTCGGCCGGGGGCAGGCCGGGCAGCGCCTGCTCCGTCTGCAGGCGCTCGAGCAACGAGAGGGCGAACACCGCCTGCCCCACCGCGTAGAGCGGATCGGGGCCGGGGATCGGCTCGCCGGTGGTGAGGTCGAGCTCGGGATGGAAGCCGCCGTCCTCGCGCCGCATGTGCAGCAAGAAGCGAGTCATGCGCCCGATCGCCTCGTCGAATTCGTCGCCCACGCGCTCGCGGCACGACAGCAGCGCGATGCTGGTGAGCGCGGTCGACCCCAGGCCCACGCGCTCGACCTTCTTGCCGATCGGATACACCACGAAGCCCAGATCCTCGTGGGTCTGCATGGAGCGGACCAGCATGGCCAGCGCCTTGCGGGCGACCTCGCGGGCGCGCTGGTGGTCGCGAGCGAGCTCGCAGATCACCAGGGTGGTGCCCGCCTGGCGGGCCAGGGCAAAGCCCTGGTAGCTGACCTGGCCGGTGAAGGGGTTGGCCTTGTACTCGAAGCGACCGTCGAAGCCCTGGGCCGACAGGATGTAGCGCTCGGCCGCATCGACGGCGGCCTGGAGCGAGGCGGCGTCGAGCGGCGGCGCGGGCTCCCGCATGCGGTGCAGCGCGTGAAGCTGGCCGCCGGCATCCTGCACGAAGCTACGGACCTCGAGGCGCCGCAGGCCCTCCACCCTTGGATCGAAGCGCTCGGGCACGCTGGGCCACGACAGCGCCTTGCGGAGCTGGGCCGGGTCGAAGCCGAAGCGCAGGTCGGGGATGACCTTGATCGGCATGAACTCGTTGAACTGATCGTGCGCCAAGAGCTGCCAGGGCATCAGGCAGCGCGTGCCCTCGCAGACGCCATCGAGGCCGGGGCGCAGGAGCATGGCGTCGACCACGGGGACGACGTGCTCGAGATCCTGGGTGCCGGTCACCACGTCGATCTCGATCGGTCCGCGCAGGGCCTGGGCCTTTAGCTGGGCCTCGAGCGCGGCGAGGGCCTGCGGCAGCGTGGCTCCCTGCACGCAGCGGCTGCGGGCCTCGGCGCGGGTGGGGGCCACCTCCACCAGCGACGTCGCGACCACGGTGACCAGGCCCGGGCCCGGCGGGGCCTCGCACTCGATCGCCTGTCGGACCAGCAGCGACGGCGCATCGGCGGGAGGCTCCGGCAGCCCGGCAGGGTCGGGCAGCACGCTGGCCAGCGCCTTCGACAGCGCGTCGCCCTCGAGGCTCGCGGGATCGATCGCCGCTTCTGCCTCGGCCGAGGCGGCCGCGCGCCACAGGCCCACACCGGCCAGCAGCAGCGCGACCGCGGTGCCTCCCTGAGCGCGTCGATTCCAGCGCATGCCTCCGGTGACGGCCAGGCCCCACACGGCGAGCGGCAGCAGCAGGAAGGCCACCACCGCCCAGGCCGCGGCCAGACCGGCCGCCACGCCCTTGCCGAGCCCACCGTAGAGCGCCGCGATGTACGTGCTGGCGCTGAAGATGTGCCAGGTGATGTAGCCGAGGTAGGCCAGCGCCGTCAGCGACTGCACGCGCCACGCCAGTCCGCGGCGCGAGTGACCGAGCAGCGCGAGCGCGGCGTGTCCTCCGTGCGCCACGGCGGTGATGGTGGTGGTGATGGCAAACGGGGTGAACTCGCGCCACGGCAGCACCGTGGCGCCCCAGCCGAGGACGGCGGCCACCAGCCCCGAGAGGAGGGCGGGCGCGAAGCGAGGGAGCGCGGTGGAATCTTGGGCCATGACGCGTAGATGGGGATCAGGTGTAGATCTGCAGCTTGCGCTGGTAGGCATCGGTGAGCTCGTGATCGTGCCCGAGCAAGCCGAACACGATCAGCATGGCCTTGTGGGCGGCCGCGTCGCGGTACTTGTTCTTGCGCATCACGCTCTCGAGGAACGCCTGCAGCGCGTCCTCCCAGCGGTGTGCCGCCGCGTGGGCGCAGCCCAGGGCGTACCAGGCGTCGAGATCGCCGTCGTCGGACCCGAGGCGGGTGCGGGCGGTGGTCTCGTCGAGGGTCTGGAGCTCGGCGTGGAAGATCAGCGCCTTGCGCAGGAACTCCGCCTGCTCGTGCTCGGGCGCATCCCAGCGGATCGCCTCGGCGTGACGCTCGACCGCCTCCGCGTCGCCCTCGTCGAGCGCGAGGCGAGCCAGCGCGAGGTTGGCCCCGGCGTGGGCGGCATCGAGGCCGAGCGCCGCCTCGAACGCGGTGCGGGCTGCTGCCACGTCGCCGGCGGCCAGCTTGGCCCGGCCGGCCTGCGCGTGATCGTCGGCCGGCGAGGGCAGGTGCTCGTCGAGGAACTTGCGAATGGAGCCACCCGGCAGCGCGCCCACGAACTCGGCGGCGACCTTGCCGTTGATGAACAGCTTGACCGCCGGGATGCTGCGGATGCCGTAGCGCGCCGAGATCCGCGGGGCCTGGTCGGTGTCGATCTTGACCAGCACGAAGCGCTCGTCGCCCTCGGCGATCTGCTCGAGCACCGGCCCCAGCATGCGGCACGGGCCGCACCACTGCGCCCAGAAGTCCACGAGCACGGGCAGCTCGTGGGAGCGCTCGAGCACCTGCGCGTCGAACTCGGCCTCGCCGATCTCCATCGCCATGCCGCGGAAGGTAACAAGGCGGGTCTTTGGGCGGTCAAGGGGCTTGAATCATTGTGGTTTGTTCGCAGGGACGCCGCACCGAGCGACGCCGGCGGCAGGGACGTCGGCCGGAATCACCTCGATCGCCTGCTTGATCGTGCCCAGCGATCCGTTTGACTCCGGCCTCGACGAAATCGAGGATACGAAGCCACGCCGATGGGACCAGGGACCAACGACGACGAAGCGGGGGCACCTGACGACACCTCGGACGACCACGTTCGGGCGGGGATGGTGGTGGGCCTCTTCGCCTATGCGCAGGCCCGAGGCCTGCCGCGCGAGGAGCTCCTCGCGTGCATGGAGCTGTCGCTGCCGGACCTACTCGACCCCGAGGCCCGGGTACCCGACCGAGCGCTGCACCTCTTGTGGCGCCGCCTGGCCGCGCACTGCCCGGGCGAGGCGGTCGGGCTGCACCTGGCCTCGGTCGCGCCGCTGACCGACTTCGGCGTGCTGCTGCACGCGGTTCGCTTCACCCGCACCATGCACGAGGCCCTGCGGATGTTCGTGCGCTACAGCGACCTCATCGCCGGACGCCTCGAGGTGCGCTTGGTGGAGGGGCCCGAGCATACGGCGCTGCACATGCATCACCCGCTCGACGACCTCGACGGAGGCCACCTCGCCGAGATGGCGCTGGCCCTCACCGCGCGCCTGGGTCGCGAGAGCTTCGGCAGCGACGGCGCCCTCGACCACGTGGAGCTGCGTTCCGTCCCGCACGGGCCGCTCGACCAGTACACGAGCACGTTCGGGGTCCCGGTTCGCTTCGAGCAGCCCCACAACGCGATCGTGTTTCGCACCGCCGACTTCAGCATCCCGGTGCGGCGCGGCGACGCTCACACGCTCGAGTACCTGCAAGCCCACTTCGAGGCCGTCCGCCAGCGCTTCGCCCCCGCCCCCACCGACGACTTGGCCCCGGTGCACGTCGCCATCGCCACCAACGCGGAGCGCGGCGAGTACGGAGCCGAGGCCCTGGCCAAGCAGCTGGGCATGGGCCTGCGCACCCTGCAGCGCATGCTCCGCGAGCACGACACCACGGTGGCCGCCCTGCTCGAGCAGGCGCGCGAGGCCAACGCCCGCGCGCTGCTCGGCGACCCGCAGATCGGCGTCGACGAGGTGGCGTTCGTGCTCGGCTACTCCTCGGCGCGAGCCTTCCGGCGTGCGTGCATCCGCTGGACGGGGCTGCCGCCCTCGGAGCTGCGGGCCCAGCTCGTCTCGGGCTGAGAGACCACTGCCACTGCGAGGCTGCGGACGCGGGCCCGGCCTGGCCATGGATCAGATCGGGCAGAACGCGGTGCCGTCGTCCATGTGGAACGAGGCCTCCTGGCAGCTCCCGTGGCCGTTCTTGTCGACCCAGCAGGAGTTGCAGCCATTGAAGAACAAGTCGCATCCTTCGCACTGGAGGTAGAGGCCGAGGTCGTCGTTGTCGAACTGACTCGTGTAGTAGTACGTGCCGTTCTTGACGACTCCCACCTGGGCCACGCGAACCGCGTTGCTCGAGTCGGTCTTGACGTGCATGTAGAACGCGCTGCTGCCGGCCGATCCTGCATCCGAGGGCGTGCAGCACTTGGTCTCGCCCCGATCGATGCCGGTGAACGAGCACTTCTCCAGATCGCCTTCATAGTAGAACTTGAGCGTGAGCGTGCCGTCGGTCCCGGCGCCGCTCGCATCGCGTGCCTTGATGCACAGCTCGTCGGGGTTGGACAGGTTCACTCGCGCACCCCCGATTGGCACGCAATTGCCGTGCTCGCAGTCCTGCATGTCGGTCACCAGGTCCTCGTGGGGCTGCCGGCAGGTGGCGATCCCCTGTGCGTCACCCAGACACCGCAGCCCTGGGGCGCAGGTCTTGGCGTAGGTGAGGTCGCCGTCGACCGGGGTGCAGTCCTCTCCTTCGCCGCGAGAGCCTCGCAAGAACAGGGGCTCCACCGGCAGCGCGCCGGTGCAGGCCGTCGCCTCGGCCACGGACGCGACGAGGTAGGCCGCCGCGCCCTCGGGGTCGAAGGTGAGCTCGCCGCTGATCAGCAGCGGATGCTCGAGGTCCAGCGGACACGCGAGGGTCTGAGCGCCCACCTCTTCGGGATCACAGCCCTGGCTGGCCTGGAGGTAGGCATCGGACAGGCGCTCACAGAAGTCGTCGACCGACAGGGGCTGGCTGGACTTCGTGGCGAGCGCGGAGTCCACGGAGTGCATGGAGATGGTGGCGTCCTCGTCGTCGAGGACGAGCTCGTCGGGCGAGGGTGCCTGGTCATCGCAGGCACCAACGCCGATCATCAACGACAGAACGAGGAGGGTGGACGAGGAAGTGGCTTTGATTTGCATGGTCTGGTGATCCCTTCGGATGGTCTCGATGAGTGTTCAGCCGGCCGCGCGGAGCTTGTCGCGGACGATGGCGATGAGCTCCGCGGGCGATTTCCCGGCGAGCTCGTCCCACGGCATGTCCAGGCCCGAGATGCTGGTGAGCTTGTTCTCGATCATCAGCTTGGGGATCCGGTGGTAGCTCCACACGATGCCAAATTGCTCGTCGGAGCGGCGCGAGGCCTTGAACGACCCGTGCTCGGTGGACTCGTCCACGAAGCCCTGGAAGCCCGCCTTGCCCGACAGCTCGATGTAGCGCGCGTCCTGCTCGGTCGCGTTCCAGAACGTGTGCTCGTGGCCGCGCGGCTTGAGCACGTAGCTGCCCGCAGGCGCCGTGAAGCGCTCGCCGTCTTCGCCCCCCACCTGGAAGACCAGCTCTCCGCTGAGCACCACGACCACCTGATCCTCGTGCTCGTGGGTGTGCGGGGCAAGCAGCGAGCGCGGCTTCATCACCCCCTCCATGACCGAGTAGTCGTCGTTGAGCTTGCTGGCGTGGATCTTGGTGACCAAGTGGGTCCCGGAAGCGTCGCCAGCGCCGGGAAGGGTGAGCAGATCCGCCGTGGTGGGCCGTGTCATCGTTCTTTCTCCTTCGTGGTTGGGGGTCAGGGCCTCGGGGAGCCGTTCGACTCGAGCCTCGACGAAATCGAGGATACGAAGCCACGCCGATGGGACCAGGGACCAACGACGACAAAGCGGGGACACCTGACGACACTCGGACTCTCGATCTCATGCCTTCACCGTTGGCTGCGTCACCGCGCAGCACGTGCCGGAGCTGGGCGACTCTTTCGAGGCGGAGTCGAAGCGTTCTACTCTCCCCCGAGAGTCCGTCACGATGTCGCTGTCCGTCACGATGTCACTGCTCGACGAGGCGCACACACCCGTCGAGCGCGCCGTCGCGGTCCCGCTCGCAGCGGAGCTCACCGACGAGCCGCTCTGGCGGCGCTTCCTCGGGCAGACCGCACACCTCGCCATTCGCGGCGGTGCGCGCTCCGTGCTTCGCGAGGCGCTCGGCGAGCCGCTCGGCTCGCTGCCGCGAGCGTGGGCAGACTCGCACGTGGCCGAGCATGGGCGCCCCGACTTCTTCATGGTCCGCGTCGCCACGACTCGCACGGCGAGCATGGACGACGCACGGATCCGGACCATCGAAGCCGGCCACGAGATCGGCCGCGCTGCCTTCACCCGCGACGCGCAGCGCGTGATGGCCTTCGTCTGGGGTGATGACTCCCAGTGGCCATGCAGCGGCCCGCCGGGCCGCACGTCTGCCCTGCTCCAGTGGCGGCGCTCGACGGGTGAGTTCGTCGGTGGCACGCATGTCGGTCAGTTTCGCGAGGGCAACGGCACCTTCGACCTCTCGCACGACGGGCGGCGCGTGGCCGTCCGTTCGCACCGCAGCACGCACGTGCACGAGGTCGACGCCACCACGCACCTCGTCTCGCCGCGGGTGCTCGTGGAGCTGCCCGGCAGCGAGGGCCCGAACGTCCTGACGTTCCTCGATGACGGCCGGATCGTCGCCGACGATGGATACGACGTGCTCGTGTACTCCATCGATCCCGAGGTGCACGCGTCACGCGTCTCGAGCATCGGCAACGGCGGACGCGTCGTCGCTCTCGAGACGGCGAAGGTGATGATCGGCGGAGGGAGCAGCCCCGCGCCGAGGATCGCCGTGCACGAGCTCTCGACGCTCGCGCTCGAGGGCATCGCGATCGCAGACCTCGGCGCCGACGAGGCCACGCCACGGATCCTGCACCAGCGCTGGCACGACATCGTAGGCACGCGCAGGGGCGCCGTCGTGTCCGCCCTGGCGCTCTCGCCTTCCGGGACCCGGCTCGCATCCGGCGACTGGCTCCGTGACGTGCGCGTGTGGGACGTCGAGCGGCTCGCCGCCTGTGCGGGCTCGCTGCGCGACACGCAGGTCGCTGCACCAAGGGTCGCCAGCCACGACGGCTGGGTCTCTGCGCTCGCCTTCGTCGGCGACGAGCGCCTG
This sequence comes from Paraliomyxa miuraensis, assembly GCF_026337845.1. Lineage (GTDB taxonomy): Bacteria > Myxococcota_A > Polyangia > Nannocystales > Nannocystaceae > Paraliomyxa > Paraliomyxa miuraensis. The sequence goes on from NZ_JAOVZF010000147.1 coordinate 217,724, forward strand.
CTCTCCGCGGGCTGGGACGGCGTGGTGCTCGACATCGACCTCTCCGCGGGCCCTCGCATGCGCCGCGCGCTCCACGGGCACCACGGATACGTGACGTCCCTCGACGTGTCGGCGGACGGCACCGAGGTGCTCTCCGCCGATTCCTCCGGGAGCATCATCTCGTGGGACCTCACGCGCGGCACGAGCCGAGCGCCGCCGTTCTTGCTCGACTACGGCGGGCACCGGCCGCCCATCGTTCTGCGCGTGACGAGCGACCAGGTGCGCATCGCCGTGGGATGGATCGAAGCGATCTTCGATCACCACGGCGCCCTGCTCGACACGCACGCGTTCGAGCCACCGGCAAGGGCGTCGAGATCCCTGGGCGCGCACGTCGAGGTCCGCGGCTTCGAGTCCGACGCGATCGACGTGGAAGTCACCGCGCTCACACGCGGTGAAGCACTCGACGAATCCGGGCCGGCGGTGGGCCCCGCGCTCGTGGTCACACGTGACGATGCGGTGCTCGACGTCGTCACCCTCGACGCAAGCGCGCTCGCGTTCGCGTGGGTCGACGCCCACACCATGGTGGTGCTCGACGCCGGCGGGCACGTCTCGTTCTGGCGCCGTTGAACCGCTCGAGGTCACCTCCGTGCGCGGGCGCCGAAACCGCGGTCCGCCGAGGATGCGTCGAAATTACCCGACTCGTGACGGATCGGACGTCGTAGTTCGCCCGCTCGCGTGGTGTACTCCCGGTCACGGTCCAGCCGGCTGTGCAGACCCCCACGAGGAGAACGACCGACCATGGCCCTCAGCGATCAAGTCCCAACCCAGTCCCCCTTCCCCGCCAGGACCGACGGCTCGGTCGTCATTGCCGACATCGAGCTCGGGGGCAAGACCGCCATCGTCACCGGGGGCTATAGCGGCATCGGCCTCGAGACCACTCGGGCGCTCGCAGCCAAGGGCGTCAAGGTCATCGTCCCCGTCCGCGACCCCGGCAAGGCCAAGGACACCCTCGCCGACATCGAAGGCGACGTGGTCACTCACGCCCTCGACCTCGCCGAGCTCGCCTCGGTGCGTGCGTTCTCGGCAGCCATGGTCGCCGACCTCGCGCGACTCGACCTGCTGATCAACAACGCGGGCATCATGGCGTGTCCCGAGGCGCGCGTCGGGCCCGGCTGGGAGTCGCAGTTCGGCGTCAACCACATGGGGCACTTCGCGCTCACCCAGGGGCTGATGCCGTTGCTCGAAAAGACGCCCGGCCACCGCGTCGTTGCGCTGACCTCGACCGGCCACAAGATCAGCGACATCCGCTGGGACGACCTGAACTTCGAATCGGGCTCGTACGACAAGTGGGTCGCCTACGGCCAGGCAAAGACCGCGAACGCGCTGTTCGCCAACGCCCTGTCGCGTCGGCTCGAGGGCAAGGGAGGCCTCGCGTTCTCGGTGCACCCGGGCGGCATCTTCACGCCGCTGCAGCGCCACCTTCCCAAGGAAGAGCAAGTACGGCTCGGGTGGATCGACGAACATGGCGAGCCCACCCCGCTGGCCAAGCAGGGCTTCAAGACCCCGCCGCAAGGCTGCTCCACCACGTTGTGGGCGGCCACCTCGCCGGCGCTCGAGGGCAAGCCGGGCGTGTACTGCGAGGACTGCGACATCGCGGCGCCCACCCAAGACGGCCCCATGTCACGCTACCGCGGCGTCAACCCCCACGCCGCAAGCGACGAGTCGGCCGAGAGGCTCTGGGAGCTGAGCGAGACGCTGCTCGCCGACGCCTGAGCGTCGAGGTCGCAGGTTGCCCTCGAGCTTCGCGTGGCCGCCCCGACCCGCTCGATGCATACTCGGACCGCATGCTGGACCTGTGGCTGATTCGACACGCAGAGAGCCAGGGCAACGTCGATGGCACCCAGGCCGACACTCCGCTGTCGCCGCGAGGGGCTCGCCAGGCTGATGCGCTACGAGCCGCCCTGGCCCCGATGGACTTCGAGCGGGTGTTCACCTCTCCCTTGCTACGAGCTCGCGAGACCGCCGCGAGGGCCATACCCGGGGCCGAGCCCGTGGTGGAGCCCGCGCTCACCGAGCTGCGTCGGCCGCCCGATCGCTTCATCGACACCTCGTCGCTGACCCTGGACGATCTACGGAAACTGGCCGACGCGACCGAGGCCAGCCCCGCCGAGACTGGCCCGCAGTTCCGGGATCGTATTCGGGGGTGGCTGCGCTCCCTCGAGGGGGTGCGCTCGGCAATCGCGTTCACCCACTATGCCGTCATCCGCGAGGGCCTCTACATGCTGACCCCCGAGCAGGGCTTCGTGCAGAGCGTGGAGCACTGCGCCATCTTTCGGATCGAGGTCGACGAGGGCCGAGGCCGGCTGCGCCAGACCATGGACTCCTCCGAATCCTCGTAGAGGCCCTTGCCGCCCTCGTCGCCCTCGTCGCGGTGCAAGCCGCTCAGGCCGCGCTGTCCGAGTCGTGGAAGACCTCGGGAACGGGCTCGACGCACGGGCGCTCGTGCACCGCACGCCACGCGAGGATCTGAGCCAGCGTCTGCCACAGCGCGGTGCGATCGTTGGCCCCGCGCACCCGCTCGATCGCCGAGCGCGACAGCAGCAGCAGCCGCGTCCCGGGTCGCTCGACCACGATCGAGGCCTGGCGCGCCTGGCCGAGGACGGCCGACGCCACCCCGATCACCTCGCCGGCCCCCAGCCGCGCGACCGCTCGATCGCCACGCAGCGCCGAGACCTCGCCCTCGAGCACGACCGCCAGTCCGCGCACGCCGTCGCCCTCGCGAAACGCCAGGTCACCCGGCTGCCCCTCGACCTCGACTGCGTGCTCGAGCAGCCCGCGACGCCCGGCCGCCGACAACCCCGCGGTGAGCACCGACAGCGCGCGGTGATCGTAGCGGGGCTCCCAGCGACGCACCCCGGACTCGGCGGGCAGATCCGGCTGCGCTCGGAACCACCGCAGCCCCGCGTCCGGCCACGGCCGCGGCAGGCGACGCAGCGCGGGCAAGAGCGGCGAGCGCACGCGGGCCAGGTGCTCCTCGTCGTGGCCCACGAGCAACGTGGGCACGCGATAGCCCCCGCTGGGCTTGGCCCACGCTCGCCCCACCGCTCGATAGCCCATGCGCTGGTACATCGACAGCAGCGCGGGCTCGCACGACACGCAAAACAGCATCATCCCGCAGTCGCGGATCGAGTGCTCGAAGAACGCCCGGGTGAGCACCAGCGAGGCGCCGGTCTTGCGCATCTGGGGCATGATGGCCATGCGCGCGGCGATGCCCGTGTACTCGATGAGCTCGGGGGGTACGAGGTCGAGTCGATACTCGTGGTGCACCTGGGGCTGGTGCGCCACGCTGCGGGCGAAGATCCCCCGCACGCAGCCCACGATGCGACCGCTCCAGCGCTCGCGCACCGCCAGCATGATCGCATCGGCCCCTTCCTCGGAGAACCCCGAGGTCTCGAGCGCCGTGCGCCCCGCCACGCGGCGAAGCTCCCAGCGGCGCACCGACTCGATGATCTCCACGCATGCCGCGAGGTCCGAGCGCTCGTGCACCACGAACGCCTCGAAGCGACCGCTCAGGTCGTCGAGCCCAATCCGTGCCATGGCCAGCATGCTCATGCGTCCGCTGCCCTTTCCTTCGTGTCGTTGGCGTCGTCGATCCAAAGCCCCCAGCCGTGGGGCGCGAGCGATTGCTCGGCGAGCTCCATCCAGCCTCCCCGCCCGTAGGCGAGGCTCGGTGCCACCGGCTCCCAGGCCAGCACGTGCCGACCGAGCCCGCCTTCGAGACCGCGAAGGGCCGAGCCTGCCGCCCGTGCGATCACGTGGCCCGCCCGCGTGAGCACCGAGGTCTCGCCGGCCTGGGCGCCCACGATGATCCCCCAGCCGGCGGCCCGGGCCTGCTCCGCCAGCGCGAGCGAGCGCAGCACGCCGCCGCAGCGCGAGACCTTGATGTTGACGATCCACTCCGCCGGGTGCTCGGCGTGCGCCCGAAGATCGGCGGGCGAGCCCACGGCCTCGTCGAGGATCATCGGTACGCCCAGCGCTCGCCCGATGGCGGCGGTGGCCTCGGGACGACCGGGGAGCAGCGGCTCCTCCACCGCCCAGAACCCCGAACCACCCTCCAGCAGCGCACCGAGGTGTCGCATCGCGGCCTGCTCGTCGTGCCCGAAGGCGTTGTTGGCATCGAGGTGGATGCGCGCGTGGGGGACCCGCTGCCGCACCGCGCCCAGCAGGGCACGATCGGCCGTTGGATCGAGCCCGACCTTGAGCTTGAGGTGCTCGATCTGCATGGGCACGAGCCGGTCGAGCACCGCCGGCCCCGGGTTCATGCCGAGCACGGTCGTGTAGCGAAATCGAGTGGGCGCCGCGGGCCGATCGAGCAGCGTCTCCACGCTCAGCCCGGCCTCGCGCGCCAGCAGATCGAGGACCGCGGTCTCCACGGCGCAGCGGGCCGCAGGGGGTGCTGGTGACGTGGAGATCCAGTCATGCAGCGCCGCCACATCGTGGAGTGCGAGCGCGGGCATCGATGCGATCCAGTCGAGCGCGGACGCGAGCGTCTCGCCGGTCTGGTAGTCGCGCGGGCATCCTTCGCCGATGCCGCGCGCTCCCTCGCGCTCGGCGAGCACGAGCACCGACTCGGAGCTCGTGCGGTACTTGGACGCCTGCTGGAAGGCAGTGCGAAACGGGATCTCGAGCGGTCGCGCATGCAGGGAGATCACGCGGCGGTCCGGGGGCGGAGCGTTGGGCGGCAAGGTACCCGGGCCTCGTGCAGGGCCCGTGCCGAAGCCGGCCGGGACGCGATCACCACCGCTTGCAATCGCGTGAAATCTCGGCGGGCCCGGGAGGCGGACGATCCGGCGCGCCCCGGATCGCAGCAACCTCCGGAATTCGCCGCTTCTGGCCGTTCCAGCGGGGAGGAGCGACCGAAGGCAACACCTCTGGCCACCGGCCACCACGCTGGCCACCCCACCGCTCCAGGGCTCCGAGCCGCCCGACGAGGTGCATCATCGCTCCGGCTGCACCTGCCCGGCCGCCCCGCTCACGACGGTGGGCCGGCCGCCCCTCTCACCCCTCGAGCCCGTCCTCCCCCTCGGCTGCCGCTCGCTCGCCGGCCTCACCCACCTCGCACGCTCGCCCCTGCGGCAGCGGCAGCGGCTTGCCCTCGTCATCCTTGCGATAGGGACTGAACCGCGCCAGCTGTTCCATGTACCCGCCGAGCTCCATCGCCTCGGCCCTCAAGTACCGCTCCACCCCGTGCCGCAGCCCCGGGTGTCGCAGCCAGTGATTGCTGTACGTCTTGGCCGGCAAGAACCCCCGCAAGAGCTTGTGCTCCCCCTGCGCCCCCGCCTCGAACAGCGGCAGCCCGTGCCGGATGCAGTGCTCGATGCCCGCGTAGTAGGCCACCTCGAAGTGCAGGAACGGGATCTCCCTCGCGCACCCCCAGTAGCGACCGTAGAGCGCGTGCTCGGTCTGGAAGAACAAGGCGCCCGCCACCAGCCGACCACCCTGCTCCACCCGCGCGAACAGGGCCTGCTGCGACATCATGCTCGGCATCAGCTCGAAGAACTCCTGCGTCAGGTAGCCCTCGTTGCCGTGCATGAGGCACGTGCGGCGATAGAACGCCTCGAGCCGCAGCACGTCGTCGCGGGTCCACTCCGACGCGGGCCGCAGCTCCACCGGACCGTCGATCGCCTCGAGGGCACGCCGACGCTCCTTGCGGATCTGCTTGCGCTTGCGCGACGACAGCCCCGCGAGGAACTCGTCGAAGTCGGCGTAGCCCGCCGTCTCGACGGCTGGCCCCGTGCGGTTGTGCCAGTGGAACTGGAAGCTCGCCCGCGGGCAGTAGCCGGCCTCGGCCAGCACCCCGTGCTCCTGCGCGCCGCAGAACAACCAGTGCACCGAGTGGCACGACAGCTCGTCGGCCACCGCTCGCACGCCCTCGAGCAACGCCTCGATCACGGCGGTGCGATCGGCGACGCCCAGCCCCGGCGCGACCAGCAGCCGGCGCCCGGTGGCCGGCGTCACCGGAGCCGCGATCACCAGCTTGGGGTAGTACGGCACCCCGGCTTGCCGACTGGCCCTCGCCCAGCCAAAGTCGAAGATGTACTCGCCGTAGCTGTGAGTCTTGCGATAGCACGCCACCGCCCCCAGCAGCCGGGCCGCGCCCGCGGCGCGAGCCTCGTCGTCGGCATCGCCCTCCACCCGCTCGACCAGCACGTAGCAAGGCTCCCAGCCCGTCCCCTCGCCCACCGAGCCCGAGCGCTCGAGCGCTCGCAGGAAGCCGTGACCGGTGAAGGGGCTCGGCCCATGATCGAGGCCGTCCCAGGCTGCGGGATCGACGCCTGCGAGATCGAGCACCGTACGCGTGGACAGCCGCACCGTCCGTGTCCTTCTACTTGCGACCCGCGGCGCCTGCAAACCCTGGCCCTCCGTGAGGGCCCCTGCCCGTTCGGGCGGGAGGCAAGGCCGGATCCCCCTGCTAGAATCCGCCGCGAGGTAGCCCGGCGCCCGTGAGCGAGCGAGACCGATCCAAGAATCAACCCGAGCACGGAGTGGCGCTGCAAGAGCGCCAAGAAAAGAAGCTCAAGCGGCCGCGCATGTTCCGCGTGGTGTTGCACAACGACGACTACACCCCCATGGACTTCGTGGTGCGATTGCTCGAGACGGTCTTCCACCGCAGCGAGTCCGAGGCCACGCGGATCATGCTGCACGTGCACAACCACGGCTCGGGAGTCGCGGGTATCTACACCCACGAGATCGCCGAGACCAAGGTCGCGCAGGTCCACCTGCTCGCCCGCAAGAACGACCACCCCCTGATGGCCTCCATGGAGCCCGAGGACGACGGCGAAGATGCTGAGTGAAGAGCTCAAGGCGACGATCCAGCAGGCGATCGAAGACACCCAGCGACGCCGACACGAGTACCTCACGCTCGAGCACCTGCTGCTGGCGCTGCTCGACGATGGCAGCGCCGCCAAGGTGCTCACCGGGTGCGGCGCCGACATCGAGGCGGTGCGGGCCGACCTCGAGGAATTCCTCGACGACAACATGGACGAGGTGCCCGAGGACGAGGAGCTGACCACCCACCAGACCATCGGGGTCGGCCGGGTGCTCCAGCGCGCCGTCCTCCACGTGCAGGGCGCGGGCAAGCGCGAGGTGACCGGCGCCAACCTGCTGGTCGCCATCTTCGCCGAGCCCGAGTCCAACGCCGCGTTCATCCTGCAGAGCCACGGCGTCACCCGCCGCGACGTCACGCTCTACATCTCGCACGGGATCGGCAAGGGCGTGCCGCGGGCCCGGCGTAGCTCTTCCGCGAGTGGCTCGGGCGGCGCGGCGCCCGGAGCCGGCCGCTCGGGCCCGGCGCGCGATCCCGAGGCCGACGGCGGCGACGTGGCCGACGATCCGCTGGCCGCCTACGCGGTCGACCTCAAGGCCAAGGCCGAGTCGGGGCGCATCGAGCCGCTCATCGGGCGCGACCAGGAGGTGCGGCGGGTGATCCAGGTGCTGTGCCGGCGCCGCAAGAACAACCCCGTGCTGGTGGGCGAGCCCGGCGTGGGCAAGACCGCGGTGGTCGAGGGCCTGGCGCTGCGCATCCACGAAAAGCGCGTGCCCGCCGTGATCTCCAGCGCCCACATCTACGCGCTCGACATGGGGTCGCTGCTGGCCGGCACCAAGTTCCGCGGCCAATTCGAAGAGCGGCTCAAGGCGGTCATCGCCGCCATCGAGTCCGATCCCGACGCGATCCTGTTCATCGACGAGATCCACACGGTCGTCGGAGCGGGCGCCACCTCGGGCGGCTCGATGGACGCGAGCAACATGCTCAAGCCCGCGCTGTCGTCGGGCTCGATGCGCTGCATCGGCTCCACCACCTACAAGGAGTTCAAGGCCTCGTTCGAGCGCGACGCCGCCCTCGCCCGGCGCTTCCAGAAGATCGAAATCATCGAGCCCAGCAAGGAAGAGACGCTGCTCATCCTGCAAGGGCTGGCCGAGGTCTACCAGGAGCACCACCTGGTCCAGTACACGCCCGAGGCGCTGCAGGCCGCCGTCGAGCTGGCCCACAAGTACCTGCGCGACCGCCACTTGCCTGATAGCGCCATCGACGTGATGGACGAGGTCGGCGCCGCGGCGCGCATCGACTCCCCGCTCGCGCTGCCGACTCCGTCGATCGCCGACGCCCAGGCCGAAGACGACGACCAGGACCAGGACCAGGACCAGGACCAGAACGAAGACGACGACGACGCCCCCAAGGCCAAGTCCAAGACCCCCCCCTCCAAGACCAAGACCCAGGTCGAGACGAGCAAGACCGGCGATGCCGACGCGCCTGCGCCCGCGCCCATCGTGATCGACGTGTCTGCGGTCGAGGCCGTGATCGCCCGCATGGCTCGCATCCCGCCCAAGTCGGTCAGCAGCGACGACCGCCAGGTCCTCGGCCGCCTCGAGGAGGGGCTGCAGGAGGTGCTCTACGGGCAGGACGAGGCGGTCAAGACGGTCACCCACGCCATCAAGCGCGCGCGCGCGGGCCTGGGCCGCGAGGACAAGCCGATCGGCTCGTTCCTGTTCGCGGGTCCCACCGGGGTGGGCAAGACCGAGCTGGCCAAGCAGCTCGCGCGCCTGCTCGGCGTGCCGTTCTTGCGCTTCGACATGTCCGAGTACATGGAGAAGCACAGCGTCAGCCGGCTCATCGGGGCTCCGCCGGGCTACGTGGGCTTCGACCAGGGCGGTCTGCTCACCGACGCGGTCAGCAAGCAGCCGCACTCGGTGGTGGTGCTCGACGAGATCGAGAAGGCCCACCCCGACATCTTCGCCGTGCTCTTGCAGGTGATGGACGCCGCCACGCTGACCGACACCACCGGGCGCAAGACCGACTTCCGCAACGTCATCATCATCATGACGACCAACGCGGGCGCCCACGAGATCGCCACCCGCAAGGTGGGCTTCTCCGACGACGGGGTACAGGCCAGCAACGCCAGCAAGGCGCTCGAGCGCACGTTCAGCCCCGAGTTCCGCAACCGCCTGGACAAGACGGTGATGTTCGCCGCCCTGGGCCCCGAGGTGATCCGCAAGGTGGCCGACAAGATGCTCGGAGAGCTCGAGCTGCAGCTGCTCGACCGCGACGTGCACATCGAGTACAGCCCGGCCGCCCGCGACTGGGTGGCCGAGAAGGGCTTCGACAAGCTCTACGGCGCGCGGCCGATGGCGCGGCTCATCGACGAGCGGATCAAGGAGAAGCTGGTCGACGAGCTCTTGTTCGGCGCACTCGAGCACGGGGGGACGGTGCGGGTGGATCTCGACGCGGACGCCGGCGAGCTGACGTTCGCGTTCGAGGCCAAGGCCGGACAGGCCGAGGCGCCCGAGCCCAGGCCCGAGCCAGTGCCGGCGTAGGGGGGCCGCGGACCATGGCCACACGAACCGCCGGCTCCGAAGCTATGTTCTGGGCCGGCGTCGAGCACGCGGGAAGGTTCTTCATGGGAGATGCCGACGTCCACCATGCACTGCGCAAGCTGGTTGCCGCGCTCGCCGAGGTGAACGTGCCCTATGCCATCGTCGGCGCGATGGCGCTCAACGAGTACGGGTACCGCCGCGTGACCACGGATGTCGACGTGTTGCTCACCGCCGAGGGGCTCGCCGCGTTCAAGGCTCACTGGCTCGGGCGCGGCTACGTCGAGAAGTTCCCGGGGAGCAAGGGGATGCGCGACACCGAGAACGATGTCGCGATCGACGTGCGCCTCGCCGGGGAGTACCCCGACGACGGCAAGCCCAAGCCCGTCCGCTTTCCCGACCCCGCCGATGTGGCAGTACCCGGCAAGAGCGGCGCCTTCGTTCCCCTGCCGCGCCTGCTCGAGCTCAAGCTCGCCTCGGGAATGTCGGCTCCCCACCGCCTCAAGGACCTCGCCGACGTGATCGAGCTGGTCCGCGCGATCGAGTGCCCCCGGGAGTTGGGTGAGGAGCTCGAACCATCGGTGCGCGGCAAGTTCTACGAGCTCTGGGATGCCGCACAGACGGTCGATCCGGAGTAGCTGGCGGGTGTCGCGTCATGGGCACGGCGTGTCGGGCTCGATCGTGATGTAGGGCTCGCCGTCGACGTTGGCTCCGCCGCCCTGGAGGTTGGCTTCCACGATCGAGTAGATCAGCGCGGCGCGAATCAGGTCCGAGTGGCAGCAATTCCAGGAACACAGGAAGGGGCTGTTCTCGAAGCCGTCCACGTGAACCCATGCACCGGGGTCCGAAGTGCAATCCTGGACCTCGGGGTCGTAGCCATAGTCCATGCGAGGATCGAGCGCAGCCAACGTATCGGTCAACTCGGTGTAGGCACGCTCGCTCAGGATCCCGCACTCGCGGCGCTCGGCTTCGCCCTCCACGAGCACGGCGTCGACACGGCGGTCGAGGCGGTGGAGCTGGGCGTAGGGGTGCTCGTACTCCAGTACGCCGGGGGGCGGCTCGGGCTCGCGCTGGAGCTCGGGCTCACAGCCCATGCCCAGCGACAGCAAGACCGCCGCGGTGATGACTCTCCTCATGACCTCGCCTCCCTTGTAGCGGCGCGGGCTCGAGTCGCCCTCAGGGACACGGTGTGTCGGGCTCGATCGCGATGTAGGGCTCGCCATCGACGTTCACGCCGCCACCCTCGAAGTGCAACACGATGAGAGAGTAGATCAACGCCGCGTGGGCCAGCTCGGGGCGGCAGCAATACCACGCACAGAGGAAGGGGCTGTGGTCGAAGCCCTCGATGTGCACCCAAGCCCCCGCAGACGTGGTGCACTGGTCGACCTCGGGATCGTAGCCGTAGTCCTCTCGTGGATCCAACGCTGCGAGCGTGTCCTCGAGCTCGGTGTGGGCCCGTTCGGTCAGGACGCCGCACTCGCGACTCTCGCCGTCGCCGTTCACGTGCACGATGTCGATGCGGCGCTCGTGCCGGTAGATGCGGGCATGGGAGTGCTCGAATTCCAGCGTACCGGGTGGATCGGGATCGAGGTCGGCTTCGGTCTCGGGACCACAGGCGAACGCGAGCGACGCGAGGGCCGCTTCGGTGATCGCTTTCCTCATGACCTCTACTCCTCATGGCAGCGCGGGCCCGCGTCGCCTCAGGGACACGGCGTGTCGGGCTCGATCGCGACGTAGGGCTCGCCATCGAACTCCAGGACCTGCCCGGCCACGAAGTGAGACTCGATGAGCGTGTAGATCAACGCCGCCCGGGCCAGATCGCGATGACAGCACATGAAATCGCACAGGAATGGACTGTGCTCGAAGCCCTCGATGAGGATCTCGGCGCCAGGAGAAGAGGCGCACTCCTGGACGTTCGGGTCGTATCCATAGTCCTCCCTCGAATCGAGCGATTCGAGCGTGTCCTCGAGTTCGGTATGGGCGCGCTCGCTCAGGATCCCGCAACCGTGGCGCTCGGGCTCTCCCATCGTCCTCACGTAGGCGATGTCGACGCGATGATCGAGCCGGTAGATGCGGGCGTAGGAGTGCTCGAATTCCAGCGTACCGGGTGGTTCGGGATCGTCGGGCTCATCGGGCTCGCAGGCAAGGACGAGCACGGCGAGAGCCGAGGCTGCGAAGGACCTGATCATGAGCCTACCTCCCTTGTACCAGCGTTGGGTCGCAGTATGGGTGCTCGATTCGGACATGGCTAGAATCCCCAGTGCATGCCTACGGGAGCCGCATTCGGCGGCGTCTGTGCGGTCACCCCGCAGTCGAAATCGCGCTGACCGGGCAAGCAGCGCCACACGTGCAATTGGTCGCCGACCGCGTCGAACCAGGCGACATCGTGGCAGCCATCGGCGTCGAAGTCGCCCACGTAGGGACTGTAGTCGCCATCGAGGACGAAGGTCTCGGTTTCATGCCCACCCATGGCATCGAAGTACCAGATGAAGCTCGGGCCGGTGGTGAACGCCGACGGACCCTCGGCGGTCATGCCCCAGCTACGGTGCCAGAAGATGTCGTCGTTACCATCGCCGTCGAAGTCCCCCACGAACGGCCGGTGGCTGCGACCGACCGCCTTGGGCACGGTCGCGAACGCAATCGCATCGGGTGTGCTCTGCGAGAGCCACAGAACGTCCTCGATCTCTTGGAAACCAGCGGCTTGATTGCTTACACCCTGCCACATGATGTCGGCTCGACCGTCGCCGTTGAAGTCACCGATGGCCGGGATGTTCTCGCCGGGAACGAGGCCCAGCTCGCCCTGGTCGATCCTCGTGATCTCGACCACCTCGAGCAGCCCGCTACCCAGACGCCATGAGATGAACCGGCCGGCCACGGGGTCGAACCACAGGATGTCGTCGGGCAAGGTGGTGCCGCGGTACGGCGCGGCCAGGGGGTATGCAAACGCGGTCTGCTGTTGGACCTCGGTGACCACCGAGACCACACCATCGTCGGCCGACAGCACTGCGCTGTCCTCGGTCCCGGGCTGGTAGAGGTACACGACGTCGCGCCCGAGATCGGAGCCATCGAAGCGCCCCACCACGGGCACCGCAAATCCATCGTGGGACCAGGGGACGGCGGTCGCGGTGCCGCCCGTGTTGAACACCACGAGGTCGTCGACGTCGGGTCCGGGACCGTGGAACAGCAGCGACATACTGCTTGGCGCGCCGAGCCGCAGCGGGATCACGATCTCGCTCTGGTTGGGGTACCAGCCGCCCGGCGGCGTGAGCTCGGGCGGCGAATAGGGGAATGGCTCCTCCACGAACGACAGGACGCCAGCGACCACCTGCGGACGCCACAGGATACCTTCGGTGGCGCCCTCGGTGTGCCAGAGGATCTCTGCGCCGCCACCGATTGCCCCACCGAAGCGGTACCCCATGGTCGGCACTCGCGTCTCGAACCGCGGTCGCGGCGTGTGGTGCAAGAAGAACGCCGAGAGCCGGTCGCGATGTGTGAGGATCTCGGCGTCGTCCGAGAAGGCGCTGCAGCCGGGGGTGGTCATGATCGAGTGGGGGTCGACGGGGGTCAGCGGGCGAGGATCCGAGGTGTGGCAGTCATCGTCGTCGAGGTCGGGCATGTGCACCTCCTCGTGGATGAACCCCATCACGTGCCCGAGTTCGTGCCGGAGCAAACCACGCAGGACATCGTCGTCGAATACATTGATGAGACCGCTGTTGAGCAAGATGGAGCGAGTCAGGACTCCGCCCCCAAGGGGCTCGAGCTCCGGATCGGCCCACGCTTGTGGCACGGGGTTCGTCAGCGCCTGGACGTCACCCGTCGGATGGGTGAATACACCAAAGTAAGCTTTCGTTCCCACGGCGCACTGGGGCCGCAGGATCGAAACGCCAGGAGGCCCCGGTGATACGTGCGGCGAGGCTCCAGGGGTGTCATCGGCGACGATGTGCACGAAGTTGGCTCCCGTCACTCGTTCCCATTCGGTTGTCGTGTCCACGAGAGATCGGGTCACCACGTGATATCGCGCTTCCAGTTCGGCGTCCTCGCCGAGCAGGCGCGTGATGCAGTACGACAGCTCGAGCTTGCGCGACTCACCCCACCGCTCGTGGATGTGCGGGCCCTGGGTGGTCGCGCCGAAGGGACGCCTCGGGGCGGTCAGGGCGAACGGCTCGGCGTGAGCGGCATGGCCGGAGCTGGGCTCCTCGGTCGGGAGCGGGGTGTCGCCGCGCAGGGTGACCACGCGCGTGATCGTCCCCGGCTGCGCCCGGGCCTCGAGGTCGTCGGGCGACCACCCCGGGGGCGGAGCGACCTGCGGGACACAGCTCGGTCCTCCCGGGCCGGGGTCTTGGTCCTCGGGCATCTCGTCGCCGCCCGTGCCGGATCCTGCGGGTCCACTGTCATCGCCGCATGCGGGTGCGATCGCGAGGATCACCACTCCGAGCATGGCGCGTACGAGGCAGCCACCACGAACGCGCGATCTCGCGACGGTCTCGATGTGCAGGCCCACGAACTGCCATGATGGCATGGTAATTTGGATGCGAACAACGTGGCACGAATGAAACGTCATTCCCGGCGCCCGCACATCGTTCCGAACACGATGGCCCAACGGTGCCGCATCGAGCCTCGACCGCCGTTCACCCTTCGAACGCCGCCTCGAGCTCCGCCAGCACCGCACGCAGCCCTTCCAGCATCTTCGCCGCGTCGTCCTCGTCCTTGCGTCGCACCAGCTCGTCCGCCATCGCATCGAGCCCGGCGATGCGGTGGCGGGCGCCCTGCACCAGCTTGCCAATGGGCTTTGGCGGCGCGGGCTTGGCCACCAGGCCTCCAATGGCGGCACCCAGCTCGATGACGGTCATCACGTCGATCGTCTTGGGCCAATCGTGACCAGGGATCACGATCGGCACCGTGCGGCGGGTGAGCGTGCGCCGGTGCTCGGGGGGCAGCGGTGCCAGCATCGCGAGCTTGGTGGGGCCGAGGTGCCCGAGGCGCTCGAGCTCGCGGGGTTCGGCCTCGGCCCACTCCGACAGTCGCATCGCGCGGGTGACCGTGCGGCGATCGAACGGCACGGCCGAGCGCAGCCACGCGATCCACTGGCCGTGATCGAGCGCGGCCTGGATCTGCCGCATGCGGGCGCCCATCTGGATCACCGCATCGACGACCTTGCCGGCCGCGTCGCGCTGGAGGTCCAGGATCTCGCGAGTGAGGCGCGCGACCTCGCGGTTGCGCTGCCATGGCAGTGGCACGAGGCGGGTGGGGCTGAGCGTGGGCATGCGACCGGGGGAGGGGAAGGCGGGTTCCACGCCAAATGGGACATCGATGTCCCATTCGGCGCGTTGGGCGCGGCGTCGGAACGCCGCTCAGGCCTCGATCTCGGCCTCGATCGACGCATTGGGGGTTGGGGCAAGGTGACCGGCGCTGGGAGGAGGGTCCATGACTTAAACGGGACAGGTGGGAGATCTGGCGCAGGAGATGGGACGGGGTGGATGAGGGACCTCGTCCGGGGACGACGGTGAGCCGTCGTTGGCGGCGATGGTGTGGGCTCGGAGAAGTGGGCGAGCCGTCGTTGGCGGCAGCAGTGGGGCTCGGAGGAGGTCGGCGAGCTTCATCGCGCAACCGCTGGCGCTCCGCGGAAGGTCGGCGACCTGTTCTCGCGCCAACGCTGGGCCGGGAGGAGGTCGGTGACCTGTTTCCCCGCCAACGCTGGGGCCGGGAGGAGGTCGGCCACCTGATCCTGGATCCAGGGTTGGCGGTCGAAGGACGTCGGCGACCCGAGATCGGCGCCGACCTTGGCATCCCCGAAGAGGCATGCGCAGCATCCGCGACGAGCACCCGCGCCCGCTCGGCACGCGGGACGGTCCGGGTGCGCGCGAGGGGTGGCCCTTACGGATCACGCGTGAGCGTGAGGACCCGCGCCGAGGCGCTCGTGTCCGAGGGGCGGTGTACGGTGACCCGCCACGAGGTGGTGGTGGGCAGCTCGCGCATGGCAGCGCATCGACGACGAGCGCTCCTTCGTCGAGCCCGAGTAGCGCGAGGGTCCGCTGCAACTCGACCTGCTCGAACCCCACGAGTACGAGTATCGGGACTTCGTCACCAACGAGACCATCGGTGCCTCGGCAGCCATGCTCTTTCCACGACGGGCGCCAACCAGCAATCGATCATCGGCGAGGGCAAGCAATGGGCAGCGCTCGATTACGTCACATTGCGTGCGACTTCAGGGTCATGCAACGCTCGGTTACATTCAGTCGACGGTCACGCTGATTCGCGAGGATCTCGACCAGAACCAATTTGCGCGAGGCCATGATTTGGTTGTTGACATGATGGCCATGGACCTATATGTACCTGTTTGCCCGATCGACGAGGAGAGAGTGATGAAAACCACCAAGCTTTGTCTGATGGCCTCGGCAATCGCTGCATTGGCCACGGCCTGTGCCGGAACCGAAGAGCTAGAAGTCGGCGTCGTTGCCCGCATCCACACGGAAGACAACCTGACCATCGAATTCGCACGGCTGGAAAACGGCGCAATCGTGGCGTCCGAGGTCGGACCCATCGCGACTCCGTCGCAAATCTCGAGGTACATGGTCCATGAACCCACCGCCCTCGAGCTGTTCCGCGCGATCGCGCCAGCCGAAGAAGCCCCGCTCGAGCTGGAGATGGACCATCTCGCGACGACCGACGCGGAGCCCCGCGATTTGAGCCTCGACTTCCGGGAGTTCTCGTACACGGAGGACACTGACCCGGCCACCTGCACGTTCGCGAGTGACTGGACCTGGTTCGTGAATACGTTCAACGGCACGAATTGGGACTACTGGAACTACTATCCCGGCACTTCCGCAACCAGCTTGAACATCCTCGACTTGGGCGCGCAACACATGATCACGCACGTCTGCCACTACAGCGGAAGCGAGATGGAACTCCAGCTCCTGAATTTGACGACCTTCGGTGGCTATACCCTCGATGACATCGATGCGGGCGAGCGAGGGATCATCTACTTGTTGGGAATCAACGAAACCGCCGATCCATGGTGGTCGATCGCGGAAACGGTGAACCAGTCGAACGCCACGTTCCGCCACGGAGTCATGGACCCGGTGGACGACGAATGATGAACACGGCAGCGGTGTCGCTGCGGATGTAGAGGTACTCGAGCATCTACGGAAGATGAGGGCCAAGCCCGAAAGACCTGCAGGAAGCTGATCCCTGCTGGTCTCCGTCGCAGCTACCCCAGCGTCAGCAGACACACCACCGAGATCACCACCGCCCCGATCAAGTTGAGCCCCAGCCCCTCGCGCACCATCTGCCGGGTGCTCACGCGCCCGGTGCCGTAGACGATCGCGTTGGAGGCCGAGGCCACCGGGAGCATGAAGGAGTGGTTCACCCCCAGCACGGCGGGGAGCATCAGCCACATGGGATCTCCACCGTCGGTCGCGGCGGCGGCCCCGAGGATCGGCATGAGGATGTTGGCCACCGCGGTGTTGCTGGTGACCTCGGTGGCAAGGGTGGCGCACAGGCACACGACCGGGATCACCAACCACCTCGGCCACGCGGTGAGGAAGCCCAGCGCCCGACCCAGCTCGGCGTCGAGCCCCGAGGCACCGAAGGCCCGCCCGAGGCAGATGCCGCCGCCGATCAAGATGAACACGCCCCACGGCACCTTGGAGGCGGTCTCCCAGTCGAGCAGGCGCTCGCCCGCGCCCGTGCCCCGCGGGAGCACGAACAGCACCAGCGCGGCGGCAATCGCCACGGTGCTGTCGCCCACGCGATCCTGCACCCCGAGCCAGGTGCTCCAGCCGCCGAAGGGCTCGGCCCGGGTCATCCAGGCCAGCGCGGTGAGCCCGAACACCGCGAGCACCCGCCGCTCCTCGGCGCGCCACGGGCCGAGCGTGCCCACCTCCACCGTCAGCGATCGGGGCACGCGGCGAACGAGCCAGCGCCAGCAAAGCGGCAGCATGATCACCACCACCGGCAGGCAATCGCGCATCCACCCCAAGAAGCTCGGCTCGGTTCCGGTGGCTTCACGGTAGCGATCGATCAGCACCAGGTTGGGCGGGGTGCCGATGGGGGTCCCGCTGCCGCCGATCGAGGCACCATAGGTCACCGAGAGCAGCACGGGCACCACCAGCGCCTCGCCGCGTGCGGCCCCGATCACCGCGAGCGCCACCGGTAGCAGCATGACCGTGGTCGCCGTGTTGCTCATCCACATGCTGAGCACCGCCGCGGCGAGCAAGAAGCCCAGCACCAGCCGGCGCCCGTCTCCGCCGCCCACCAGGCGCACCAAGCCCACCGCCACGCGTCGATGGGCGCCGCTTCGCTCCATCGCGGTGGAGACGATCGAGCCCGCGAGCATCAGGAGCACCAGGTGGTGGCCGTAGCTTTGCGCGACCTCGCGAGCCCCGAGCACGCCAGCGAATGGAAACGCGGCAAACGGCAGCAGCGAGGTGGCCGCCAGGGGAATCGGCTCGAGCACCCACCACACGGCGCACACGGTGGTGATGGCCGCGGTCCAGCCGGCGGCCGGAGACAGGCCAGCCCCAAGGTGAACCCACAGCCCCACGGCGGCTCCCAACAGCGGCCCCCCGAGCAGGGCCGCGCGAGCGAGGGGGAGCGGTGAGGGTTCGTCCATTGCGATCAGTCCACGTAGACCGGGCTGGCCCACGCCATGTGACCGTCGGTCTGTATCGCCTTGACGAGCAACGGGACGCCGCCGCTGGCCTCGACCTCGCGATCGAGGATCAGCGTGCGCGCCGACGGAGCCTCGGGGTAGCGCTGCACTCGAACGTGCAGATCGAGACCACCGAGCGACTCGAGCACGCCACGATCATCGAGCGTCGCGAGGTCGACCTCCACGCGGCCCACCTCGGACTCGAAGCAAAGGCGTCCACGCGCGGCCCCATGCCCACTGCGGTCGAGCCACAGGTCGACGCCATCGATGTCGCCGGTGGTCCGCGAGCGCACCCGCAGCCGTTGCTCGCTCTGCTCGAGGATCCCATCGGCGGGCGAGTCGAAGGCAAAGCCCTGCGCACGCTCGATGACCGCGCCCTCCACCTGCACCGTGCCATCCCACACGGCTCGCCGCCCGCGACCGCGGATCCGCGCCCCACCCCACGACACGCGCACGCGCCGGCTGCCGCCGAGTTCACCGAAGGCGGCCGGCTGCTCCACGTGGATCACCTC
Organism: Paraliomyxa miuraensis; assembly: GCF_026337845.1. Classification (GTDB taxonomy): domain Bacteria; phylum Myxococcota_A; class Polyangia; order Nannocystales; family Nannocystaceae; genus Paraliomyxa; species Paraliomyxa miuraensis. Next base: position 236,234 of record NZ_JAOVZF010000147.1, read on the forward strand.
GCGACCGCGATGCAGCACCAGCGCCTCGATCGGCGCCGTGCCCCGCACGGCCGCCCGGACCCGCACGGAGCCCTTCGCGGTGATCGACGAGCCCATCGGATGACCATCGACGGTCACGTCGAGATCGATGCGCGGCCCCGTGGTCCCGTAGCAGCGCCGCTGCTTGAGCGCGGTGAACACGGCCTGGCGCGTGAGCGACTCGGCCAGGACACACGTGAGCCCGCCGTAGATCCCGAACTGCCCCGCCCCCGGACCCTCGGCCCCGGGCCGCCCCTTGTGACCGTCGCTGTTGCACATCACGCCCACGCGATAGCCGTGCTCGAACGCATCCCACAGCAGCCACTCGAACACGCCCCAGCACGAGACCACCTCGACCAGCGGGCCGAGCTCCTCGTCGAAGTAGCGATGGATGTCCGCATAGCGCCCTCCGCAGTGCGCGGCCACCAGCACGTTCTCGATCGGCACGTGCTTGCGCAGCTTCCGAAACAGCTCGTCGGCCGGATGCGCGGGGCTGCGCTCGTCCTCGGGCGTCCCGGGGATCTGCCAGTGGCTCGAGCGCATGATCGGCCGCCCCTCCTCGAGGTAGATCACGTTGCGGTCGCCCCCCGCCGGGGTGTTGGCCGACCACTCGAAGCCGGGAAACACCACGAAGCGCCCGTCCTCGTGGAAGTCGGCGACCACCTCGTTGAGACGGCGCCAGTCCTCGTCGGTCATCTGGAAGTCGTTGCCCTGGTGCGACATCACATCGAGCCGCGCCCAGTCGCGACCGAAGGCGAAGTACTCGACCTCGGTGCCCGTGCCCACGGTGGCATCGCTCTGCGCGTGGAGATCACCCCACCAGCGCCGCAGCTTCGGCCGCTCGGCGTACGCGGTGGTGGGGTTGCCCTCCGCACGCGCGCCCTGCCACGTGGCCACCACCTTGCCGCTGCCGGGCGCCCGAAGCCGCAGCGTGGTGCCCTCCCAGGCTGCCGCGCCCTCGCCCTCCCACTCGAGGCTCACCCCATCGGGCACCGAAGTCGGGTTTCCCCAGCGATCCTCCCCCTTGACGAACACCTCGATCGGCTCGCCCACCTTCGCCTCCATGGGCGTGATGACCACCAGCGACACCGGCGGCCCGGCCACGATCGGAACCACCGGCGACGACGGCAGCCGCCGCACCAAGCACGCGTTGGTGGGGTCCACCAACACGCGGATCTCGTGCGCCGACTCGAGAAACGACTGCGCCCGGATCCCCGGGCCACCGCCGCTGCGATCCCCCAGCGTGATCGTCACCGTGTCGCCAGGCGCCAGACACCCGTCGTACACGTCGATCACCAGGCACTTCATCCACGGCCGCACATGGGCCTTGGGGTCGTAGCGCAGCGCCAGCCTGGCCTCGCCCGTGGTGGTCGCGGTGGTGTACCCCGGGCCGCCGGGATCCTCGAATTGCGGCCGCTCCCAGTCCGAGGCAAAGCGCCGCGCGATCTTGATCGTCCCCCCCTCGTCGATGCCATAGCTGCCGACCGTATAGGTCAGCGTCCACTGGCCCACCGTACCGGCGACCACCGGATCCGAAGGAAACAGACAGACGCGGCCGAGACGATGATCGAGCAACTGCATGACGAGCCCGCGTCGAGCATAGGGCATGCATGCGAGGCCATGAACCCGACGCCACCGGCGCCGACGCTCGCACCCCGGACGAAAAGGTGAACCCCCCAGGATGTAGCCGCACCTGGGGGGTTCGGGGTTCCGCGTCCCGCTCGAGCGGCTGCTCGCTCGGGCAACGGAGCCGGCTGACTCGACAACGACGGTCTCCAGCTCTTAGTTCTCAGGGCCCGCGTCTTGACATTGGACCAGGTCCCCAGAGGGTGGGAGGACTCGAGGCTCGAACTCGATGGGAGCCATGTGCTCCGTCCTCCTTGGCGGGGTCCCGGGGATTCTAACCCCGATCTCGGGCAGGGGTGTAGCTGGTCGTGGAGATGCCGAGTTCCGACGTGCGTTTGAGCTTGGGAGTGAAAGCTTGAGCCTCATCGTCCTCCGTTTTTGGGCCGCCGGGACACGCCCGGTGCGTCTACCAATTCCGCCACCGCGCCAAGAGCGAAGAAGTGGCGCGGGAAGGACTCGAACCTTCAGACCCCGGAGGGGTGGTCAGCTTGAGATTGAGGCGTGAGCTTGGCTCCCTACGGGAATTCGATGGTCCTCCTTTGGTGGTGCCCAGGGCCGGAGCGGGCCTCAGGAGCCCTTCTTGAACACGAAGTCGAGGATCTTGCGACCGATCTTGGGCTCGCTCGCTTCGATGCCGTTGGCGTGCTCGCGTGCGAACTTCACCGCGTCCTCGAGCAAGGTGATGCGCTCGAGCAGCTCCTTCTTGCGCGCCCGCGGGATCGCCCCCGAGAACTTGGTCGTGGACCAGTGGCCGACCACCACGTCCTCGGTGATGAGCTGGGTCTGAGCGGGATGCTCGGTCGTCGCGTCGTAGAGCACGATCGGCTTCTGGAGCTTCTTGGTCTTGGAGGTGGCCACCGGCCGCGAGCGGTACTGGCCCGAGTTCTCGTCGAAGGTCCAGTCCTCGCCGGGATCGAGCTCGACGATCTTCTCCACGAACGTGTGCATGTCTCGCAGCTCCTTCTCGAGGAACAGGAGGTACGGCACGGGAACCGCCTCGAGGAACGTCGCGCCGTCGATGATCACGTCGGCCTTGGCGTTGCAGTTGGTCCAGTCCTTGGCCGCCGTCACGTCCATCAGCACCGCGAGGCGATCGCACACCTGGGCGATGACCTCCTGGTGCAGGTACTGCACCTTCTGGACGTCGTCGGGGAAGGACTCGCCGTCCTCCGCCTTGGGCGTGAACACCTTGTGGTGGCCGTTGAGCAGCGGCGACTTCTGCGTCGCGTGATGCAGCTCGCTGATCTCCTTGTGGAGCTGGGTCTTCTTGTTCTTCTCGATCGCGAGGATCTGGTTGAGCTTGGGCATCGGTTCCGCTCCGCGTGGGGCCGGGCCCGAGCATACGGGGAGCGGGACGGGATCGGCGAGAGCAACGCCCGAACCCCGTCGCCGCCGACCATCGGGCAGCGAGATGGCCGCGCGAATGCGCACCGTGGTATGGGCGGGCATCAGCCCCGCCCCGATCATCTCCGCGACCACCGAGCTCGGTCGCCCCACCTGCTACCGCTGCCTGCGGCCGCAGCCCTGCTGCGTGTGTGCATCGATCCACCCGGTCGCCAACCGCACCCGCGTGGTGATCGTGCAGCACCCCCGCGAGCGCCGGCACCCCTTTGGCACGGTACGGCTCGCGCGGCTGGGGCTCCGCAACGTCGACGTGATCGTGGCCGACCACGATCGCGAGGGACTCACGCGCTGCCCGCCATGCTCGCTGCCCGGTGCGGCGCTGCTGTTCCCCTCGCCCGATGCTCCCCGGCTCGACCCGCGGGTCGAGCTCGCCGCGCCCCCGCCCGCGCTGGTGGTGCTCGACGGCACGTGGTCGAGCGCGGGCAAGCTGCGGCGCGACAACCCGTGGATCCAGGCCCTGCCCACGGTCGCCCTGGCTCCGAGCCAGCCCGGTCGCTATCGCATTCGCAAGGCGCCGCGACCGGCCGTGCAGCTGTCGACCATCGAGGCGATCGTGAGCGCCCTCGAGACGATCGAGCCCGACACCGTCGGCCTGTCCGGGCTGCTGCGGTCCTTCGATGCAATGGTCGACCGACAGCTCGCAATCGAGCGCGTGCATCGAGCCCCCGAGCCCCGTCCCCCGAGATCCGCCGATTCCTTGGAGCCTGACCCGCCCTGTGGGAATGGGTAGGACAAGGTGGCACACAACGAAGCCGAGACCCCCTCCCCCGCGATCACCCCCGCCGCCGCGGCTTCGAACCGCCGCAAGCGACTGATCCTCCTCTCCTCCGAAGACCTGCGCCCGGTCGTCTGCGCCCTCGAGGACGCGCTGCGCAGCCGAGGCTGGGAGGTCGACCTCGAGCTCGGGGCCGCCGCCAAGCCGTGGATCCAGCAGGTCGCGCCCGTGCGCCCGTCGCTGCGGGTGCTGTGCGTGCCATCGGTCGATCCCAACCTGGCCCGGCAGCTCCGCACGGCGTACCGACCCGATTCCGACGCCGACCTCCACATCGTGGGCGTCGACCGCACCAACGGCCTGGTCCAGGAGATCGAGCGCCTCGCGGGCGTGCAGAGCCCACGACCCCGCCCCCTCAGCGAGAGCCCTCGCCTGGCCCACCCCACCGTGGTGGAGTCGCAGCTCCAGCGGGAGCGGCGTTGGCTGGTCGGAGCGACCTCGGCCCTGGCCGTGTTCGCCCTCACCCTCGGCGGCATCGCGATGGTGCGGCACTCCCCCCGCGTTCCCGAGCTGGCGCTGCTGCCCGCCGCCACCATGGCGTCTCCGGTCACCTCGCCGCGCGTCGAGCCGATGATGGCGGAGGTCGAGCCCGAGACCTCGCGCTTCGACGACCCGGTATTCGCCGCCGTCACCCCGCTCGCATCCAGCCGCTGGGACTACGAGTTCGAGGACGACGACGACGACCTGGTGATCCTGCCCGACGACGAATTCGAGGCCGAGCCCGAGGTCGAGCGCAAGGCCATGATCGAGGTCGACGTCTTTGCGCCTCCGCTGGCCGAGCCCTCCCTGACGATCGTGCCGAGCCCCATCGAAGCGGACGAGCCGAGCCCCATCGAAGCGAGCGCCAACGCGCCGCTGCCCTCGGGCATCACCCCCATGGCGGGCGTGATCCCCGACGCGGCGACGACCCACCCGGCCCGCCAGCTTCCCCACGGCTTCCTGCCCGTGGCCGGCCTGACCCCGCCGCCGTCGATCGTGATCGATCCCTTCGAAGCGCCCGCCGACGCGAGCGCGCCCATGCAGACCGTCGACCCCTTCGCGGCGCTCGACGTCACGGCCCCTTAGCCACCGCTCGGCAATCGCTCGAGCCGGCGGATGGGGCGTGACCTCGGTGCCCTGGGGGCGTATCCCAAGGGCATGCCCCTTCCCGAGCTGGCCGACGATCATGCCCGTCGAGCCCTGGCCTCCGCGGCGCAGTGGCTCGGCATCGGAGTGGCCGCGGTTCCGGTCCTCGATCTCGCCGACCGCGCGGGTCTGTTCGTGCTGCTGGTCTCGCCCGAGCTGCTCGAGCTCTCGGTGCTGTGGCCGCTCTTGCAGATCGCGTTCTTCGTGGGCCTGGGCGTGGCCGCCTCGGCCCTGCTGCGGCGCCACCGACCGACCGCCCGCAGCTGGTTCTTCGTGGGCTGCGTGACCCCGGTGGCGATCTTCACCCTTCACGGCGGCCTGCGCCTGTCGGCCGCGGTAGCGCTCATCGCGCTGAGCTTTGCGTTCGTGCAGCTTCGGCTCGCGCGCGAGGCACCACCGCTGGCCTGACGCGCCCATGCGCCCCAAGGCCCCGGATCCGCCGCAAGCCCCCACCGCGGCCGCACCGCCGCCACGACCGCGATATGTTGATCGCCCTCGTGCCGTTGTGCCTGCCGTGAGCCGACCCAGCATGTTCGCCCCCGGGGGGGCGGGAGCAATCCCCGCCGCCGCGGCCGCGGGCGATGGACGGTTGTGGGTCTGGCCGGGCCAGGTGCAGGTCGAAGAGTACGAGGTCGAGGCGCCCAGGGCCGAGGCGCCGTCTCGTCCCCACCCCGTCGAGGACATCCCGTGGGACGAGATGATGCGCCGTCATGGCCGCCGCGTCGTGGTCGCCCTGGTCTCGCGAGGCGTGCCGCTCGAGCGCGCCAAGGAGCTGGCCCAGGACGCGTGGATGCGGGTCATCGATCGCCATCGTGCGGGCCTCATCCCCGAGCTGCAGCTTCCGGGTCTCATCATCACCCAGGCCGGCTTCCTCGCCCGCGACGACATGCGACGCGAGGAGCGACGCGCTCGGCTCCACGAGCCACGGCAGCATGCGGCCAACCACCTCGCCCTCGATCTCGAGCAGCAGCTCGACGCCCGGCAGCAGCTTCGCGTGGTGCGAAGCGTGCTCGATCAGGCGTCGCCCAACGCCCGCCGGGTGTTCGCGCTGCTCTACGGCGAGCGAGCCCTGACCCCCACCGAAGCCGCGACGGAGCTGGGCCTGTCGGTCCAGCGCGTGCGGCAGATCGTCTGCGAGCTTCGCAAGCGCATGCGCTCCGAGCTCACCGACCCCGAAAGGAACGTACGATGACGGTCATTCCACTCGATGGCCATCCTCGTGAGGAGGAGCTGGCCGCCTACGTCAGCGATGCCCTCGATGCTCCCGCCGCCGAGCAGCTCGAGACGCACGTGTTCGATTGCTCCGTCTGCGCCCGCCGGCTCGAGCGAGCGGCGAGCTTCCAGATGGTGCTGCACGAAGCCGCGACCAACCTCGAGCTCGAGGTCGCCGCCGCCGCTCCGATGCCCGTGCGTCGGCGTGGCCGCCGACTGGGTGCCCTCGGTGCGCTGTGGAGCACCGCGGCCGCCGTGTTGTTCCTCGTGTGTCAGCCCGGCGGCGTCGCGCTCGACACCGAGGTCGCCGTGATCGACCCGGCCACGGCACCCGCGAGCCGCATGTCGCCCTTGCCCGAGCCCTCGGTGACCGGCTGCGATCCCTCCGACCCGCGCTGCAGCCAGGGCTTGCTCGCCAGCGTCGATCCCCTGCAGAGCATCGACCCGCTGTCGACCTGGCCCGACGACCCGTTCACCGCGCTCGACGACGATCCCACGCTCGATGGCGAGCCCTGCGGCTCGGGCGAGGACGGCGGCCCCCTGGTCTGCAACCCATTCTCGGGCTGAAACGCTGGGCATCGCTCGATGCAGCGCACCTACCGCCATCGCCGACACTGGACGCTAGAGAAACCTTGACCCAACGCACGGGGGCTCCTACAACCGACTTGGGATTGCAGGTTTTGTTGTGAATCCAAAGTTGGCCCTGCCCATCGCCCTCGTCTTGTGGCCAGCCGCGGCATTGGCCATCGAGCCACCCGCTTTCCAGCGAGCCGGGACCGGCGAGCGCGAGCTCGTCGGCGGGCCCGTGCTGCGCCCGGTGGTGCCTCACCAGTGGAGTGCACGAGCCCAATCCCCGCATCGCGAGCGCGCATGGGAAGCCCTTGCGGGCGAGCTCGGATCGGCATGGGCCACCTGGGACACAGCCGGCGGAGAGGCACGGCCGCGGCAGATCATCGCCACCGGCCTGGCGGCGCCCGGGGTGGTGGCCTCGCCCAAGGAGGCCGAGCGCGTGGCTCGGGCCGTGATCGAGCGCCACGTGGAGCTGCTGTGTCCCGGTGCGAGCGCCAGCGACTTCGTGCTGGTGAGCAACCACGAGTCGGCCGGCATCCGCAGCGTGGGCTTTGCCCAGCGCTCGGACGGCCGCGAGGTGGTGGGCGGCCAGATCGGCCTGTCCTTTGCCCACGACCGCCTGGTGCTGATCACCAACTCCGCCGAGCCCCATGCCCTCGTGCCCCTGGCATCCTCTCGCATCGGCGACGCGACGGCCGAGGCTCGAGCCCGCACCCTCATCGACGACGACTTCGGCCCCTCCACCGTACGCATTCGCAGCGCAGTGGAAGGACCGATGGTGCTGCCCGTGGGCGATGCGAGCACGGGACCGCGCTACCGCGAGGTCGTGCGCGTCGACGTGGACTCGCGCGAGCCCTTCGGGCGCTGGTGGGTCTACCTCGACGCCGAGACCGGCGAGCCCGTGGCCCGCGAATCTCGCATGCACTACGCGTCGGGCCTGGTGTTCTACAACGTGGCCGAGCGCGCCCCGACCATCGCGCGCAGCGATCGCCCCACCCCGTTCACCCAGCACGTGGTCGACGGCGCCACGCAGGTCAGCGATCAGGTCGGCTTCGTGAGCTTCGCGGGGCCCACCGCCAACGTGCAGCCCGGCCTCACCGGGCCCTTCACCGACATCATCGACGAGCAATCCCCGATCGCCAGCGGCACGCTCCCGCTCGCCGACGGGGGTGGCGTCACCTGGAACCTCGCGGCCAACCCGTTCGCCGACGCCCAGATCACGACCTACGCCCACCTCGCCCACGTCAAGGGCTACGTTCGGCAGCTCGCGCCCGACCTCGGCTGGCTCGACGGCACCGTCGTCGCCACCGTCAACATCGACGACGAGTGCAACGCGATGTCCGATGGCGACGCGGTGTACTTCTTCGCCCACAGCGACTTCTGCGAGAACACCGGCCGAATGTCCGACGTGGTCTATCACGAGTTCGGACACTCGGTTCATCACCAGTCGATCATCCCGGGGGTCGGCGCCTTCGACGGTGCGCTGTCCGAGGGCATCTCCGACTATCTCGCCGCCACCATCGTGGGCGACTCGGGCATGGCGCGGGGCTTCTTCTACACCCCCGAGCCGCTGCGCGAGCTCAACCCGCTGGGCTTCGAGTGGACGTGGCCGGAGGACAACGGCGAGGTCCACGACGCAGGCCGCATCATCGGCGGCGCGCTGTGGGACCTTCGCACCCTGCTCATCGCCAAGCATGGCGCAGAGGAGGGCATCCGACGCACCGACACCATCTGGTACGAGGGCACGCGACGCGCGGTGGACATGCCGTCGATGTACGGCGCGGCGCTGCTGGTCAACGACGACGACGGCAACCTGGGCAACGGCACCCCCGACGCCTGTGAGATCAACGCCGCGTTCGGCAGCCACGGGCTGTTCTCGGCCGGTCCTGCCGCGGCCGAGCGGGTGACCGACGAGGAGCGCCCCGAGGGCCTGTGGGTCCACGTGGATCTGTCGCTGCCCTCGTTCGAGGCCTGCCCGATCGAGGCCACCGCCCAGCTCGAGTTCGGGCCCCGCGATGGCGACGGCACCACCCAGATCGTGCCCATGGTGCCCTCCGCGGGCGGCTACGAGGCCGTGGTGCCCCCGCTGCCCCCGGGGCAGGTGCTGCGCTACCGCGTGCTGGTGACCTACGGCAACGGCGTCGAGCGCATCGTGCCGCCCAACCTCGGCGACCCATGGTTCCAGCACTGGTTCGGGACCGTCGAGCCGATCTACTGCACCAGCTTCGCCGACGGCACGGCCGAGGGATGGAACGTGCCGATGCGCTGGCAGGTGAGCCCGCCGCTCGGCCAGGGCGGCGACCCCAGCGAGCCCGCCGGGCCCGACCCCTACGTGCTCGGCCAGGACCTCGTGGACGATGGCCTCTATCAGCCGTGGTCGTCGGAGTCGGCCGGCAGCCCCAACATCTCGGTGCCCGTGGGCTACTACGCCTCGATTCGCCTGCACTACCGGCGCTGGCTCACCGTCGAGGACGGCTTCTACGATCAGGCGCGCATCATGGCCGATGGCCAGGTCGCGTGGAGCAACTTCGCCAGCAACAACGACTTCACCGCTACCGTCCACCACCGCGACTCGCAGTGGGTGTTCCACGACGTGGACCTCACCCCGTGGGCCAGCGACGGCCAGGTCCAGCTCGCGTTCGAGCTCGACAGCGACGCCGGCCTGGAGATGGGCGGCTGGACCGTCGACGAGCTGTGCGTGATGGGCTTCCTGCCGGGCGTCGACGTGCCTCCCGGCTGCGGCAACGGGGTCGTCGACGCCGGTGAGCAGTGCGACGACGGCAACCTCCTGCCGGGCGACGGCTGCAGCGAGTTCTGCCAGGTCGAGGGCTCCGGCAGCTCGAGCGGCGGCTCCGACGATGGCGGCTCCGACGACGGGAGCTCCGACGACGGCCCCGGGCTGGGCGACGACGGGGACCTCATCGATCGCGGCTGCGCCTGCCAGGCTCGCCCCGACGGGGGGGCACCGACCGGCCTCGGTACGCTGGTGCTGCTGGCGCTGGGCTGGAGTCGCCGGCGTTCCCGACCCCGCCGGTCGCGCGCCCAGTAGGCGGGCGGGGGCCGGCGAGAGCCCCCGAGGTGAGGGTTTGACCGCGCCCGGCGGAAAATTCGCCGAGGATCGCGTCGTCTCCGGCGATCGCGAGTAGGATGGGCGCCGCTCATGCGCCGATGCCTCGCACTCGCGCTGATCGGGCTGGCGACGTCGCTCGCCGCCAACGTGGCCATGGCGGCCCCGCCCGCCGATTCCGAGCCGCAGCCTCCCTCGGGGACCGTCAGCCGAGACCCCGCGTCTTCGGGCTCGACCGAGCTCGCGGGTCAGGGCACGTTCGCGCAGGCGACCGAGCGCGGGGAGCCAGCGGGCGACACCCTCGAGTGGGACCTCGGCTTCGGCGCGCTGGTGGCCACGGGCAATGCTCGTAGCACCGCCATCACGGGCGGCACCAACTTCCTCATCCGACGCGGCCGACACCAGGTGCTGGCCAACTTCCTGGGCAACTACGGTAGTGCAAGAGCCGACGGCCAGTCCGAGCCCGAGCCCACCGTCGGCAACCTGCAGGGCCGCGCGCGCTACGACCTGTTCGTGGCCGACCGCTGGTCGCTGTTCGGCATGGTCACCGCCCGCCACGATCCGTTCCAGCGGCTCGATCTGCGGCTCAACGTCGACCCCGGCGTGGCGTTCTACGTGATCAACGAGCAGAAGCAGAAGCTCTACGCCGAGGCCGGCTATGACTTCCAGTACGACGTGCGGGCCGACTCGGCCATCGCCTACGAGGCCGACGGCGAGACGCCGATCTACACGGCCCAGGGCGAGCTGGTGTACCTGCCCCGCACCCGCACGACCCACGCAGCGCGCCTCGCTGCGGGCTACGGCAACAAGCTCGTCGAGGCGGTGAGCTTCGCCACCGACCTCGAGTACCTGCAGAGCCTCCAGCAGGCCACCCGCTGGCGGCTCAACTGGAACACCAGCTTCTCCACGCTGCTGGTCTCCAAGCTGTCGATGTCGGCCACCTTCACCCTGCGCCTCGACAACGATCCGCTGCCGGGGGTCGTGTCGCTCGACACCCTCACCTCGGTCAACCTGGTCTACCGCTTCTTCTAGTCGAGCTCCTCCCACGTCGCCGTGGCCTTGCCGTCACGATGTCGCGAAAGAGTCCTGCCGTGCACCACCGAGCAATCGTCCCCGGTCTCCTCGCCCTCGCCGCTGCCGCGCTCGTCCCCGCCGGGGACGCCCTCGCGGCCAAGGGCAAGGCCAAGGCCTCCGCCTCGACCGACGTCTCCGCCGATGCCACGGGCTCGGCCAGCGGCTCGGGCGATGCCCAGACCGACGCCCGAGCCGACCAGAAGTCCCGCCCGTTCCTGCGCCGCTTCACCCCCCGCCGCAACATGTGGGAGGTGGGCATGTTCGGCGGCCTGTGGCTGCCGTCGGACGTGATCGAGCTCCACGATCGCAACCTGCCGCCGCCCATCCGCTACGACACCAGCGCGGAGCTCGGCCTGCGCGTGGGCTACTACCCGCTGCAGCACTTCGGGCTCGAGGGCGAGCTGGCCATGATCCCCTCGCGCCTCCAGACCGACCAGCGCGCGTTCGTCTCGACCGCGCGCGCCCACGCGGTGCTCCAGCTCGGGCTGTGGCGCATCGTGCCCTTCGCGCTGCTCGGCGGCGGCGTGCTGTCGGTGCGCAGCGAGCCCAACGCGGCCGGCAACAACGGCGACGAGTCGCTGCACGTCGGCGGCGGCATCAAGTTCTTCGTGACCGATCACATCGTGCTCCGGCTCGAGGGCCGCGACGTGATGTCACCCCAGGAGGGCGCTACCGTGGCCGCCCCCGCGCACTCCGGCGAGGTGCTGCTGGGCTTCTCGCTGGCCCTCGGGCCGCGCAAGAAGGAAGCACCGCCCCCGCCCGACACCGACGGCGACGGCTTCCTCGATGCCGACGACGCCTGCCCCGAGCAGCCCGGCATCGCCCCCGACGGCTGCCCGGCCAAGGACACCGACGGCGACGGCTTCCTCGATCGCGACGATGCCTGCGCCGATCTGCTCGGCACGGCCCCCGACGGCTGCCCGATCGCCGACACCGACGGCGACGGCTTCCTCGACCCCGACGACGCCTGCCCCGAGGAGGTCGGCGTGGAGCCCGATGGCTGCCCGCTGCGCGACGTCGACGGCGACGGCATGTTCCCGCCGCAGGACGCCTGCCCCGAGCAGCCCGAGAGCGTCAACGGCTTCGAAGACGAGGATGGCTGCCCCGACGAGATCCCCGAGGTGGTCAAGCAGTTCACCGGGGTCATCGAGGGCATCTACTTCGACACCGGCAAGGCCACCATCCGCAGCAAGTCGTTCGGGACCCTCGACGCGGCCGTGAAGGTGCTCTCGGACTACCCCTCGCTGCGGGTGGAGATCAGCGGCCACACCGACAGCAAGGGCAAGCGCGACAAGAACCTCCAGCTTTCGCAGGACCGGGCCGACTCGGTCAAGGCGTACATCGTGGGCAAGGGCGTCGCCGAGGGCCGCATCGTCACGCGCGGTGCGGGTCCCGACGAGCCCATCGGCGACAACAAGACCACGGCGGGGCGGCAGCAGAACCGTCGCATCGAGTTCGAGCTGCTCACCGGAGCGTCGGGCTCGGCCGCCGGCCCGAGCACTCCGCCCGGCGCCGGCGTGGCGCCCGTGGGCTGCACCAAGGAGGCCAAGATCTGCCCCGATGGCACCGCGGTCGGCCGGCAAGGCCCCCAGTGCGAGTTCGCCCCGTGCCCGGAGCCGGCTCCGGCCGACGCTCCGCCGGCCGAAGGCGTGATGTGCACCATGGAGGTCAAGACCTGCCCCGACGGAACGGAGGTCGGCCGGCAGGGCCCCAAGTGCGAGTTCGCCCCGTGTCCCGGGGCCAAGGCCGAGTAGGGTCTACAAGCTCTGTCCGCCGCTGGCCTCGATGCGCTGCCCGGTGACCCACCGGCTGTCCTTCGAGGCCAGCCATGCGATCACGTCGCCGATGTCCTGCGCCTCGGCGATGCGATCCATCGCGATCATCGAGCGCATGTGCGCCTGTGCCTGCGGGTTGTCGCGCAGCCAGTGCGCGTTGATGTCGGTGTCCACCACGCCCGGAGCCACGGCGTTGACGCTGATCCCCCGCGGCCCCAGCTCCTTGGCCAGGCACTTGGTGAGCACGTCGATGGCGCCCTTGCTGGCCGAGTAGGCCGTGTACTCGGCCATCGTGAAGCGGGTCAGGCCGGTCGAAAGGAACATCACGTGCCCGCCGTCGCGCAGGCGGGAGATGGCGCGCTGAGCCATGAAGAACGAGCCCTTGACGTTCAGTGCGAACATGCGATCGAAGTCCTCCTCGGTGGTGTCCGCCATCTTGCCCATGGTGACGATTCCGGCGTTGCTCACCAGGGTGTCGAAGCGCGCCTCTCCGGTGCGGGTCTCCAGTTCGCGGTCGAGGGTGGCGTAGAAGGAATCGATCCCCGAGATCGAGGACAGATCGGCTCGGATGGCGAAGGCGCGGCCACCGGCCGCCTCGATGGCGCCGACCACCTCCTGGGCGGCCGCATCGTTGCTGGCGTACCCCACGGCCACCAGCGCGCCCTCCTGGGCGCACCGCAAGGCGGCGGCGCGGCCAAGGCCGCGGCTGGCTCCGGTGATGACGACGACTTGGTGCTCGAGCGTGGACATGGTGCGGGCTCTCCTGTTCTGGGTGAGTGGTGGCCTTGGTGATGGCCGTGACGTTGGCGGTTGCGATCCGAGTGTAGGGTTCGGCCCTCCCCGTGCCCATGGGCTTGCACGGATCGTTCCGCACGGAACGAATCGTGACCCGGTACCCGACATGCGCGACCCGCCGACGCGGGTCGAACGACACATCGACCGCGGCTCGATGCTTGCAAGGACCACGGCGGCCCCACACCATGAACCACTCGATGATCGCTGCGAAGCCCACCCGCACGTCCATGCCCACTCGCGCGCTCGAGCGCACGGGACCCGTGGCCGTCGTGCTCGGACTGCTGGGCTGCGCCCCGAGCAGCAGCGGCGATCCCATGGACGAACCCATGGACGAGCCCCCTCGGCTGGGCGAGTGCACGCTGGCCTCCAGCGCCGACGAGGCGGACCTCGAGGCCGCGTTCCAGGCCTGGAAGGACGACCTGGTCACCACCGAGGGCGCCGGCGGCTTTCGCCGGGTGCGGCGGCCCGACACCCCCGACGGGCTGCCCAACTCCACGGTCTCCGAGGGCATCGCCTACGGCATGCTCATCGCGGTCTACATGGACGACCAGGCGCTGTTCGACGACCTGTGGCAGTACTCGCAGCTGTGGGCCGACAGCCACGGGCTGATGTACTGGTACGTCGATCCCACGGGCACCGAGGCCTGCCCCGGGCGCGATCCAGCCGAGACGTGCGGCGCGGCGACCGACTCCGACGAGGACATCGCATGGGCGCTCTTGGTGGCCGAGCAGCGCTGGGGCGGTCAGGGCAGCCTCGACGAGCCCTACGGAGTGCTGGCCCGGCGACAGATCGAGGCCGTGTTCGAGTGGGAGGTCGACCACTCCTTCTCGGTGCTCAAGCCCGGCGACACCTGGGGCGGCTACGTGCAGACCAACCCCTCGTACTTCGCCCCGGCCTACTACCGCGTGTTCGGCGAGGTCACCGACAACGTGGAGGGCTGGCAGGCCGTGATCGACTCGAGCTACCAGATCATCGAGAACTCGCTGAACGAGACCAACGGCAACGTCGACAACGGGCTGGTGCCCGCGTGGTGCGACTTCGAGGGCACGCCCCGGCCGCCCACGCCCAACGATCCCACGCAGCTGCCCGACGACAACTGGCAGTACGACTCGGCCCGCATTCCGTTTCGGATCGGCCAGGACTGGTGTGACCACGCCGAGCCGCGCGCCAAGGCCTACCTCGACCGCATCAACGCGTTCTACGAGGGCATCGGACCCGACGCGATCGTCGACGGTTATGCGCTCGACGGGACGCCCCAGCCAGACGAGCGCTCCGCCGAGCCCGAGCGCTCGGCCGTGTTCATCGGCTGCGCCGGGGTCGGCGCGATGGCCGACGACACGCGCACGGACTTCGTCGATCGAGCCTACGAGCGCGTGGCGGGCCTCGACCTGCTGACCCGCAGCCGCTACTACCAGCGCTCGTGGACGGTGCTGTCGCTGCTGATGATGAGCGGACGCATCACCACGCAGCTACCCTGAGCCCCACTGGCCCGAGCCCCGCTGGCCCGAGCCCCGCTGGCCCCGCGCGCCGCTGCGATGCTCTCCGCCATTTCCGTGGCATCCTCACCCCTCACCGCCCCCGAGCGGGAAGCCCAGCGGCCTCCAGTTCCTTGGCGATGCGTCGTGCGTCTCGAAGCTCCTCCTCCGACGGCTTGCGCGGCGGCAGGAAGGCCAGCACGATCTCGAGGCGGGCTCGATATCCTTCGTCCGTCCTGACCACCATGCCGCTCTCGACGAGGGTGTTGAGATCACGAGAGAGCGTGCGATCGGTCTTGGTCGCATACCACCGCACGATCTCTGGTGTCAGCTCGGGTAGGTCCTTGCGCGGGACGGCCTCCCACGCACGCAGCCCCAGTGCCAGCAGCAAGTCCCGCTGGCGCTGGTCGCTCTCGCTCCTCCGCCCGCGAAAGACTTCGTGCACATAGTCTCGCCAGGCCATCCTCCACTGCTGTTGACGGATGACGCGCAGTTCGTCGTGCAGGCCATCCACGAAGCCTTGCACGGCATACTCGATGAATTCTACGACCCCCTGCTCGCTCTTGCTCGCGCGGTCAAGGTGCCGATAGTACTCGGACCTCGTGAGGTTGTAGTGGTTGCTCAGCAGGTGAGCCGCGGGCGATGGGACCCCCGCGTCAGCCAACAAGTAGTACTCGAGGAGCCGAGCCGTCCGACCATTGCCATCACCGAAGGGGTGGATCCATGCGATGTAGAGGTGGGCGAGCACCGCCTTGAGCAATGCGGTCGGGATCTCGGATCCAGTCCCCCATGCCTTCACCGGCCACTCCTCGAACCAGCGGCACATTCGCGCGAGCAGATGCTCGCAGTCCTCATGAGGCGCACCGCGATACCGCAAGACCCCCACCGAGTAGCCACGGATCTCTCCAGGGACCACGTGTTCCTCCTTGGGGAGCTCGCGGAGCACGAGCCGGTTGAGGTGCTTGATCCAGTCGACGGTCAGCTGCGCCTGTCCGTCCAACACCTTCTGGCCGATCTCGGCGCAGGCCTGCGCCACGTTCTCGACCTCTTGCTGGAGATACTTCTGGGATGGCGGCAGGTCCAGCTTGCCGAGGAGGACCTCCCTGACCTGGGCCTCGGTCAGCGTGTTGCCTTCGATGGCCGTGGTGCCACCAACCCCCTTGGCCATGTAGATGCGATGGAGCTCTCCTGCCACGCCCGGCGTGAGCGGCACGCCTGCGATGTGGCTGCACTTCGAGTGGGCCTCACCGAGGAGCAGAAGTGTGCGTTGACTCAGCCGCTCGGCGTTGAACTGAAAGGAGATCCACGGGTGACTGTGCTCGTAGGGCCGCATGCTCGTCCCACCTCATGTCCCGAGCAGGGGCGACGAAAACGCTCGTGATTTCAACGAATCAATGCGGATCGTCGAACCCTCTGGCCGGCTTCATGTCCATGCCGTTCTAGCAGATCCGTCCGCACTCGTGTCCATGTTGCGGCCATGCCGCCCGTGAGCGCGCGCGGGCCTGGCGGCCCCAGCCGCTACCGCCCGGTGCCGTGGCCGCTGACGAGCATCCGCAGGGTCTTGCCGTCGAAGGGCTTCTCGAGCTTGGGGTTGCTCACCCGGTCGAGGAATGCCCGCGCGCGCTCGGTGAAGGCGCCGCCGGTCATGAAGATGAAGCGCTCGGCGAGGTCGGGCCGCTCCTCGAGCACCGTCTCGTAGACGTCGATCCCCGAGACCTCGGGCATCATCAGGTCGCACAGCACGACCTCGAAGCGGTCGTTCTCCCGCAGGATCTCGATCCCCCGCCGCCCGCTGTCGGCGATCTGGACCTCGCGGTTGGCCAACAGCCGCCGCAGCGAGTTGGCCACCAGCGGGTCGTCGTCGATGATGAGCACCCGCCGCCCTCCGCCCACGGGCACGTCGCGCGGCAGCGACACGGGCGTCGGCGGTGGTGGAGCGGTGACGACCAGATCGCTCGGCGGCAGCCGCACCCGGAACACGGTGCCCTTGGGCTTGCGGGGATGCACCGAGATGTGCCCGCCCATGGAGGTGACGATGTTGTGGCAGATCGACAGCCCCAGCCCCGTGCCCACCTCGCGCGGCTTGGTGGTGACGAACGGCTCGAAGATCCGGCTGGCCAGGTGCATCGGGATCCCCGGACCGGTGTCGCAGACCTCGATCACCGCATAGCCCTGCTCGTCGCTGTAGGTCCGCACCAGGATCTCGTTGCGCACCGCCTCGCCCATCGGCAGCGCCTGCACGGCGTTGACCACCAGGTTGAGGAACACCTGGCCGAGCTTGCTGGCCTCGCCTCGCACCGCTGGCACGTCCTCGTACTCCCGCCGCAGCATGGCCCGGTGCCGGATCTCGTTGCCCGCGATGTTCAGCGCCGAGTCCAGCACCGTGCGCGGGTCGATCGACTTCACGGCCTCGGAGTGCGGCTGCGAGAACATGCGCAGGTCCTGCGTGATGCTCCGCATTCGCCGAGCCCCGTCGAGCGCCTCGTCGACCAGGAGCTGCAGCTGCGTGGGCTCGACCCAGGTGGCCCGCAGCTGCTGGTTCAGCAGCTCGAGGTTGCCCAGCACGTAGGCCAGGGGGTTGTTGAGCTCGTGCGCCACGCCGGCCGCCAGCGTCCCCACCGAGGCCATGCGATCGGCCACCCGCAGGCGCTCGGCCATGTCGAGCCGCTCGGTCTGGTCGCGCACCAGGATGACCACGTCGCCCACCGGGCTCACCGACAGGCGCGCCTCGTAGCGACGACGATCGCGGCCACGGGAGTAGGTCAGCTCGCAGCGCTGCGCCGTGCCGCTGCTCGCCGCCTGCTCGAGCGCGGGCGAGAGCACGCGGTACAAGGACTCCGGGAGCACCTCGATCAACGGGCGACCGACGAGCATCTGCGCCGGCTCGGACAAGAAGCTGCGACCGGGAGCATGGACCTCGCGCAGCTCGCCGCTCGGCGTCACCACCAGCAGGATGTCCGGCAGCGCGGCGAGGATCCCCCGCAGCGGCCCCGCAGGATCGCGGTCGGGGTCGGCCGAGCGCGCCGGTGCCTCGGCGTGCAGGGTCTCGCTGCGCCGCAGCAGCTCCTGCGAAACGAGCATCAGCGCGTCTTCGACCAGCCGCCGCTCGTCCTCGTCCAGCGCCTCGGCCCGAGCCTCGCGCAGAGCGTCGAGCAACGGCCTCGGATCGTCCGGCAGGGGCTCGCGGCTCTCCACGAACCCCTGGAGCTGGCGTCGAAGCAGCGGCGGCATGGCGCGAGGCAGGTCGATGGTACCGGGACGGCCGGGCCCCGGTAAGCCCCCTGGTGACGCTGGTCCATCAGCGCATGCGCTCGACCTCCTGCCGCACGACGTCGGCCGGCGGTCGGTCGGGCACCGTATCTCCCACGTATTGCCACGCGATCGTCCGATCGGGGCGGATCACGAAGGTGGCCGGCACCGCGAGCGCCTGCCCCTCCATCTGCACCCCGTAGGCCGCGATGACTCGTACCTGCGGATCCGACAGCAGCGGGAACTGCACGCCGAGGCGCTCGGCCAGCGCGGCCGAGTCCGCCGGATCATCGACGGAGATCGCGGCCAAGCCCACGCCCTGCGCCGCGAGCTCGGGCTGGATCTTCGCGAGTTCGCCCAACTGGCGACGACAATGCGGTCACCAGTGCCCGCGATAGAACACGATGATCGCGGGGCCCGAGGCGAGCAGATCGGCCAGCGCCACCGAGGAGCCGTCGTGGGCCGGGAGGCTGAAGTCGGCCGCCCGAGCCTCGACCTCGACCGGCGCCTGCTCGGTCGTCAGCCGGCACCCCACCGCGGGGGCCGTCAAGACGGCGATCAGGCCTCCCAGGGGGACGAGTCGGCGTAGCCTCACGATGTCGCGCAAGACGCAGCTCGTGGGGTGGATGTTACGCGGCGGCCGTCGTCCAGGTCGCCTTCTCGCCGCCGAGACCGCGCTACCTGGGCCAGGAAGGGCTCCGTGCCGACGCCGCCCGAATCCGCCGCGAGTCACGCAATTCATGCACGACCCTTGTGTCCGGTGGGCGAGCCATTGTCAGATGGCGCCCATGCGGCCCCTTTGGTGGACGAGCGCGGCGTGGGTGCTGGCGGCATGCGCGCCGCCGCATGCAGCCACTCCCTATCCCGATGCCGAGCCGCCCGAGGGCGTGGATCCCGCGAGCACTGAGCCAAGGCCCGAGCCCGCGCCGGGCCCCGAGCCCGTGACGGCCCGCTACTTCGATCGCGAGATCGATCTACGCCCCTTCCTGGCGGGCTTTCCCTTTGGTGACTTCGAGCCCAGCCTGCGCACGGGGAAGCTGTTCTACGTCGAGCGGGGCGAGCGCTACACCCTGCGCATGCTCGACATCGGGACCGAGGCGGGAGCCACCGAGCGCTTCGAGCTCGCGGCGGGCACCGCCATCAGCGACGTGGACTGGTCCAAGCGCAGCCTGTGGTCGGTGCATCACCACGCGCCGACCCAGGCCCTGTGGTTGCACGCCGACGCCAGCAACGACGAGCAGATGAATTTGTGGACCCTCGACCTGCAATCGGGGGCTCTCACGCAGGTGACCCAGCACGACTACGTGTACGGGCTCGGGTTCTCGCCGGACGAGAGCATCGTCGCGTACCTGCCTCGCCAGGGAAGGAAGGCCGGCGGCGCCGCAGGCGACGCGCACGAAGGGCCGCCAAAGAAGGCTCCCTACGAGACCTGCCTGGTGCTGCGCACCATCGCCACCGGGGCCGAGCAGCAGGTGGTGTGCGACTCGCCCGACCTCACGTTCAGCTGGTCCGAGCCGCGATTCTCGCCCGACGGGCAGGAGATCTACTTCAACGCGCAGGTCCAGGGCGATCGCAACCGCGCTCAGCTGGTCCGGGTGGATCTGCGCAGCCGCAAGCGAGTGGCTCGCCCCATCACCTCCACCAAGGCGCGCCGCAACGCTCCCAGGGCGCTCGACGGCTGGGTCGACGACGACCTGCTGCTCTACATCGCCAACGACGACGGGTTCGCCAACCTCTACGCCTACTCGCGCAGCACCCAAAGGACCAAGCAGCTCACCCGCTACACCGAGGACGTGACCTCGGCCGAGCTGCTGGGCGACGAGGTGGTGGCCGTGCACCGCACCCCGGCGGGCTCCACCCTGGTGCGCCTCGATGCACGCACCGGCAACGAGACCGCCGTGCTCGCGCTCCCCGGCACGGCCGACGTGACGGCGGGCCACGGCCGCCGCGCCCTCGTCACCCAGCGCTCGCCCGACATCGTCCACGAGACCCACGAGCTCGACCTGGCCACGGCGGGACTGCTGCCCCACGAGGTGATCGGCCTCGACCCGCAGCTCGAGCGCGGTCTGGTGGCATGCCGCGCCACCGCCGTTCGCATCCCCACCTTCGACCAGGACCCCGCCACCGGCACCACGCGTCAGCTGCATGCGTTCTTGCTCGAGCCGCGCGACCCCGTGCCCGAGCCGGAGCAGCGCCTGGCGATGATCACCGCGTTCTACGGCGGCGAGAACCGCTACAGCACCTTCGATCAGATCATGTGCGCCGCGGGCCTGACCGTGATCTCCCCCGCCGTCCGCGGCAGCACGGGCTTCGGCAAGGCGTTCTACTCGCTCAACGACAAGGATCTCGGCGGCGACGAGATCGTCGATCTGTTCATGGTGGCTCGCTGGATCGAGCAGCGCCTCGATCTCCCGTCCTCGCGCATCGGGGTCTACGGCGGCAGCCATGGCGGCTATGCGACCATGCGGGCGCTGACGTTCCCGTCGCGCACCAACGGACGCAACGACTTCTATCCGTTCGGGTTCGGGATGGCCCACGCCGGGTTCTCCGACATCAAGACCTTCTACGACGCGACCAACATCCCCGACTGGGTGGTGCTCGAGAGCGGCGATCCCAGCAAGCCGGCCGAGCTCGAGAAGATGCGCGATCGAAGCCCGCTGACCCACGCCGAGCGGCTCCGTGCGCCCCTGCTGGTCACCCACGGCAGCCAGGACTGGCGTGTACCCGTGCAGGAGAGCCGGCAGTTCGTCGACAAGACCAAGCAGGCCGGCCTGCCCGTGCAGTACGTGGAGTTCGAGGGCCAGGGGCACCACATCGAGGGCCTCGACCTCCAGGCCATGGCCTACCAGGTGCGCTTCGACTTCTTGCGCGCGGTGGCCGAGGCCGCAACCGAAGGAGGATAGTCCATGCTGGCGTCGTCGAGCCTCGCTGCCACGACCGACCTCGGGCTGGGCTCCGGCCTGCTGGGCCTGATGCTCGATCGCGAGAAGTACCCCGACTTCCCGCCCGAGTTCGCGGTGTACTGCGGCTGGCTGGTGTTCGCCGTGGTGCTGCTGGTGGGCGCGCTGGCGTGGCTGCGCATCGAGTCGGTCCGCCGATTCCTGTTCGCGCTCGACGATCCCCGGGTGTTCGCGGTGCTGCGCATCGGCTTCGCGATCATGACCATCGCCTGCTTCCTCAACCTCGAGCCCTACTGGCGGATGTTGTGGAGCGACGAGGGCATCTTCGACATGGAGTACGCCCAGGAGAAGCTCGGCCGCCAGGCGCTGCGCGGCTGGAGCCCCGACGAGGGCTTCTACGACGGCTGGGCGGTCCTGAACTTCCTGTGGAACAAGCCCTCGCTGTTCTACTTCTGGGGCAGCCCCGACTTCGTCGTGGGCTACATGCTGGTGTTCTTCTTCGTGCTGCTGCTCTACGGCGCCGGGGTCTTCAGCCGCACCACGGGGCTGCTCGCCTGGTTCTTGATGAGCGGGATCTACAACCGCAACGCGCTCTACTGGGAGGGCACCGACACCGTCTACCGCTGCTTCTGGCTGATCCTGCTGTTCGCCAAGACCGGCCATGCCTGGTCGTTCGACAACTGGTGGCGCTGCCGTCGGCTGCGCAAGCAGGGGCGGCTCGAGGACCCCGATGCGCCCGCCGATCTCGACGATCCCGCCGATCCCGATGATCCCGCTGGTCCCGAGGCCCGGAGCGATCGCGAGCCCATCTACCGCCGCGTGCCCGCGTGGCCCCGCTACCTGTTCATGCTGCAGCTGGCCGCGCTCTACTGCTCCACGGGCGCGGTCAAGACCGGCTCGGTGTGGGCGGCCGGCGACGCGCTCTACTACGCGCTGAACATGGATCACTTCTACCGCTTCGAGTGGACCACCCAGGTCGTCTCGGCGGCGTTCGGCACCAACCTGTTCCGCGTCAACACCTGGGTCACCCACTGGTGGGAGCAGCTGTTCCCGATCATGCTCGTCGGCGTCGCGCTGCGCTTCACGCTGCGGCACCGCCACGAGCCGTGGTACCGCGCGCAGGACACCTGGTGGCGTCGCTGGGGTGCCCGTACGGTCCTGGTGGCCATCTGGGGCCTTTGCTGGCGCATCAACTACCTGGTGCTGCCGTTCTGCCTCGAGATGAAGGACGACGTGCCGCAGGACCCCAGCGGGGCGTTCCTCAAGATCCACATCGCGTGGGGCATCGTGATCCCGGCGTTCGTGCTGGCCTGGTACGCGCTGGGACGCTGGCCCATCACGCTGCTGCGCCGCGGGCGGGCGCTGCCGTGGATCACCGACCGGGTGCCGTGGCTCTACATCCCCGAGCTCCGGCTCGAGCAGGACACCCTGCGGGCGCTGTTCCTCGGCCGCCGCGTGTGGCTGACGCTCGGCTTCATCTTCCACGGGTTCCTGATCCTGTTCATGAACATCGGCATGTTCCCGTTCATCATGCTGATGACCTACGCAGCATTCGTGACCGGGGAGGAGCACGCGCGGGTCTACAAGGGCGTGCTCGACCTCGCCCGGCGGATCCGCGGCGTGAAGGCGCTGGTGCCCCGCGGCCATGAGCGCTGGTTCGTGCCCTCGCGGGTCAACCCCGTCGACGACGACGAGTTCAACGTCGTCGCGTTCATCCAGATCGCGGCGGCCGGCCTCCTGTGCTGGCTCGTCATCGGAGCGGTGATCCCGGCGCTCGAGCTCGAGCCGCTGCGCCTGGGCGAGCGAGGGCTCGGGGCGCTGACGTTCACCGTCCTCGTGCTGGTGACCTCCACCATGGGCGAGCTCCGGGGCTTCCGCAGCCGGCTGTTCGGGCTGCCCACCGCCGTGCTCGCGGCGCTGATGTTCGGCTACCAGCTCGGAGCCCTCGACGAGGGATGGACCACCCTGGGGCTCGTGGTGGGCGTGGTGCTCGCGGCCGCGATCGGGCTCGAGCTGCGCCGCCGGGGCCGACCCGCCCCGACCGTGGTGGTGCGCGGCCGTCGGATCCCCGACGTGCTGGTGCTGCTGCTGGGTCTACTGGGCGCGGGCCTGGTCTGGGCCAAGGTCGAGCCGCCCGAGTGGATCGAGGATCTAGGCCAGCTCACCTACGAGTGGCTCGCGCTCATCATCGCCGTGGCCCTGGTGTTCCGCGTGCTGCCGCCACGCCCCGGCGACATCCGCTCCGCGCGCGAGCCCGGACCCGCGCTGGCCCACGGAGCCCTGGGCCGCAGCCTCATCCTGTTCGCGGTGCTCTATCACTCGCTGGCGGTGGGGCTGTCGCTGTTCCCCAACTATCCCATCCTCAACAAGTGGCGCAGCCCGGGCGCGGCGGTGTTCGCTGGCTGGCTCAAGGGCACGGGCACCAACCAGAGCTGGCGGATGTTCGCGCCCAACCCCCCGCGCTCGAACACCTTCCTCAAGACGGTGGTGATCGAGGAAGACGGCGATCGCTGGGACCTGCGCAACAACGCGTTCCACTACCGGCCCAACCCGTGGATCTGGAACGATCGCATGCGCAAGATGCAGCGGCGCATGGCGGGCAAGGGCAAGTGGTACCTGCGCTACTGGGCCACGTGGCAGTGCCGCGAGTGGACCCTGCTCACGGGCGAGCTCCCGGTGGAGATCGAGACCGCCAAGATCGTGACCAACATCCCCCCGCCCGATGCGGTCGCCCAAAAGGGCCCCTACCACCCCCGCCGGCTCAAGGCGCGCGAGCATCCGCTGCAGACCAACCCCTGCAAGGGCGACGGCGAGCTGCCGCTCTACATGAAGGAGCGCTACGGGCTGCCGATCACCGACGAGGATCGGGCCAAGGCCGAGCGCGATCGCGAACGCTACGAGCGCAAGTTCCAAAACCGCAGGCAGAGCTGGGAGAATCGCCGCGACTTCGGCAACTGGGCCAAGGCCGAGGAGGACGAGCGGCAGCGCCGCGAGGCCGCCGAGGAGCGCCGTCGCAAGCGCGAGCAGGCCCTGCGCAACGCCGAGACCCCACCACCCGCCGCGCTCGAGCGCGACGAGCCCGACGAGCAGGACATCGACGATGAAGGCGCGCAAAACGTCGAGTGACGATCACGAGGTCTTGTCATGAGTGACGACTCCAACCGCGACGAGCGCGAGCCGGAGCTCCCGGCCGCCGCCGACGAGTCGGCCCGGAGCCCAGAGGGAAGCCAGGCCGAGAGCGAACCGGGCGACCCGTCTCGGCCCGAGCCTCCCGGCCCATCGCTCGCGCAGACCCTGCTGCACCAGCCGGTCCCTCGCGACGACCGGCCGAGCCGGCGCTGGTGCTACGGCCCGATCATGCAGATCGTGGCCACCCTGTTCATCCTCTACCACGGGGTGATCCTGTTGGTGCACAACCTTCCCGGCAAGGGCCTGGCCAAGGGCGCCCAGAAGGTGCTCAACGAGCGCCTCGACGCCAACGACTACTGGCAGGCCAGCGGCAACACCCAGAGCTGGGCCATGTTCGCGCCCAACCCCCACCGCTCCAACATCTTCATGAAGGTGCTGGTCAAGGACGCGAACGGGGAGGTCTGGGACCTCAAGCACGACATCTACGGCAAGCGAACCTACCCCTACCTCTGGTACGACCGCATGGGGAAGATCAACCGCCGCATCATCGACCAGAAGGGCTACCGCCGGCACTACGCGGCGTGGGTGTGTCGCCAGTGGGAGATGGACCACGGCGGAGACGCGGCCGACGAGGTGCAGTTCATCAAGATGTGGACCCGCATCCCGCCGCCGCAGGCGGTGTTCGAGCGGGCCCAGGGCAACATCTTCAAGATGGGCTTCGACCCGATGCAGCTCGAGCTGCACCAGCGCGAGGAGGACACCATCAGCTGCGCCACCAACCGACATGCACAGCTGCCCAACTATCTTCGCGAGCGCCACGGGCTGCCGCAGATGCCCGAGAAGTACTTCAAGGGCCAGCACCTGCGCACGTGGTGGGACATCAAGGAATCCGAGCGCCAGAGCGAGGAGCGCAAGCAGAAGCGAGCGGCCCGTGCGGCGGCGCGACGCGGCGATCCCTACGAGCCTCCCGTGCCCGATGATCCCCCGGACGACGCCGTGGGGGTCGAGGGCGAGGCCGAGGGCAGCCCGGAGGAGGAGGTGGTCCAGTGATCGGCCTGCTCGCCTTCTTCGACGATGCCGAGGTCGACGTCTCGGCGCACCTGCCCCAGGCGTCGTGGACCATCCTGGCCGCGCTCGGCTTGCTCATCGCGTTCTTCGTGGTCCGCCCCGAGCTGTGGCGTCGGATGTTGTTCCAGCGGGTCGATCCGCGACCGGCCGGGCTGCTCCGCATCGCCTTCGGCCTGGTGCTGATGCTCACCTTCGTGGACCTGCTCAAGCCGCACGGTCCGCTGGACGACTCGGTGGCGCGCTACCTGTTCACCGACGAGGGGCTGTGGCTCACCGACATGGCCCGCAAGTCCTACGGGGGCAAGCTGGCCACGCTGTGGGACCCCGAGCACGGCTTCGAGCACTGGTACGACGTGTTCGAGGCCATGTGGGGGAAGTTCTCCATCCTCCACTTCCGCTCGGATCCTCCGTTCGTGTGGGCGGTGTACACGGCCATGCT
Source organism: Paraliomyxa miuraensis (assembly GCF_026337845.1). Classification (GTDB taxonomy): domain Bacteria; phylum Myxococcota_A; class Polyangia; order Nannocystales; family Nannocystaceae; genus Paraliomyxa; species Paraliomyxa miuraensis. The sequence goes on from NZ_JAOVZF010000147.1 coordinate 261,932, forward strand.
GGTCAGCATCGGCCTGATGATCCTGGGCGTGTGGACGCGCTGGACCACGATCCTGGCGTGGATCCTCGTCGAGTCGGTCTACCGCTACAGCCCCGTGTTCTACACCGGTGGCGACACCGTGGTGCGCGTGTTCCTGTTCCTGGGCATGTTCACCCAGTGGGGCGAGGCCTACTCGATCGACGGCTGGCGACGGCGTCGCAAGGCGATCCTGAGAGGGGCCACCGAGTTCCCGGCGTCGCGGCTCATCCCCGCGTGGCCGCTGCGGATGGCCATGCTGCAGCTGGCCATCATCTACTGCGCCACGGGGCTGCTCAAGACCGGCAACACGTGGGCCAACGGCACGGCGCTCTACTACGCGCTCAACCTCGATCACTTCTACCGCTGGCCCCAGATGGGGTTCGTGGGGGCGATGCACTACATCGGGGTGCTGCCCGTGCTGGTGGTCCTGGTGCACTGGTGGGAGATGCTGTTCCCGCTGGCGCTCATCGGGTCGGCCGTCAATGCCCACGAGCGCGAGCGTGCCGACGGCACCTGGCCCAGGGCCGCCGCCTGGCGGCGGTGGCTGAGCTACGGAGCGTTCTTCGGGGCATGGGGCTGCGGGGTCTACATCGCCGGGCTGGGCGCGCACTACTACGCGCCGGACGAGATGCTCAAGATCCTGCACATGAACCGAGCCACCCTGGTCAAGGTGACCATGGTGGTGGCTTCGGCGCTGCCCTTGCTGTGCCTGGCGCTCTACCTGGCGCTGCGACGAGCCTCGAGCTGGCCCGACGTGTCCTTGCGCCAGCTGTGGTCGGGCAAGTCCCCCCTGATGCGCGCCGTGGTGCTGCCCTACTTCGCGGTGCGGTGGTTGCTGCCTCGCGGTCACCTGTTCCTGCGCCACTGGGTGCTGGGCAAGCGCTTCTGGCTGGTCGTGGGCTTCGGCATGCACATCAACATCGATCTGGGCATGAACGTGGGCACGTTCGCCAACGTGATGATGGCGGTGTACTTCGCCTGGCTGTCGGGCGACGAGATCGACGCCTTCTGGCGCTACGTGTTCAGCAAGCCGGTGGCTCCGGGTGAGCACGGTCGCCCGATCCGGCGCATGAAATGGCAGAGGATCCTGCTCTACCCGATCGATCGCCTGCGCTGGCGCCGGCCAGCCGATCCGATCGTGGTGCTGCACCATCCGGGCGACGCCAGCGTGCGGCGGGCCGCGCTGCTGCGGCTGTGGGACCTGGGAGAGCGACTGGAGTTCCAGGCCGATCCCGACGTGTCACCCGAGCACCTGGTGATGCGGCTGCCGGGCGAGAAGACCTCGCGCTTCGGGGCCGGGGCCGGATGGGCGTTGATTCGGGTGATGCCGGGGCTGTGGTGGATGAGGGGACTGCGGCACGTGCCCGGGCTCTCGACGGTGTTCGGCTTCATCGCGCTCAAGATCCTGCGGCAGCGATGAGGGACGCAGGCACACGCGGGTGGATCGGGGGGCTGGCCCTGGCATCGATGATGCTGCTGGCCGCCTGCGGTCCGCCCCCGGCGACCGTGCCCTCCGAGTCGGCGGCGGCGACCGAGCCCGGCGAGGTCGTCGCCGACGCGGGCTGGCTCAAGGGACAGCTCCACCTGCACAGCAACGTGTCGGGTGACAGCGAGACCCCGCCGGCCGACGTGGTGCGCTGGTACGCCGAGCACGGCTTCGACTTCATCGTGTTCACCGACCACGACCGCATCACCGAGGTGCCCGCGCCGGCCCCCGCGTCGGCCGGTGGCCAGCCGCCGATGTTGGTGATACCAGGGATCGAGCTGACGCAGAACCTCGAGCGCTGCGAGCCGCCGCCCGAGCCCGGCCTTCAGTGCCTGCTGCACGTCAACGGGCTGTTCGTGGGCAACGACACCAGCGTGATCGGCTCGGTACCCGCGCCCACGGGGATCGACCGGCTCGAGCTCTACGCGCATGCGATCGCGGTGACCGAGGCGCTGGGTGGAGTGGCGCTGCTCAACCACCCCAACTTCCACTACGCGGCCGATGCCGACCTCGTGGCCGCGCTGGCCGGCCGCGGTCTGTCGCTGCTCGAGATCGCCAACGAGGCGGTCGACAGCAACAACGAGGGCGACCGCGCCCATCCCTCGACCGAGGCGCTATGGGACGCGGTGCTCTCGACCGGCGCGCGCGTGTGGGGCGTGGCCACCGACGACGCCCACCACTACTACGACGCCCGGCAGGTCCGCGACCACGGCCGGCTCGCCCACGTGGGCAACCGGGGCTGGGTGATGGTGAGGGCAGAGCGCAGTCCGGCTGCGATCCGAGCGGCGCTGCAGCGGGGGGAGTTCTACGCGAGCAACGGAGTCACGCTGCGCGAGGTGGCGTGGGACGGCGAGCGCCTGCGAATCGCGGTGGACGACGCGTCCGAGGGGGTGCATCGATTCACGTTCATCGGCGACGGAGGCAAGGTGCTCGAGCGCCAGCGCGGTCGCGAGGCGACGTTCGGCGTGCCGCGGGGGCATCACGGCTACGTGCGCGCGGTGGTGGAGGACCCGCAGGGACGCAAGGCCTGGGTGCAGCCGGTGTGGTCTCCGACTTCAGAACCGGCCCTGAATGGTGACGCTGCCCGGACCGACCCCGAAGCGAGGCCGTCGTGAGCGCGCGCTGGTGGCCTCGCCGCTGCCCTCGACCTTGACCTTGTTCGTGCTGCGACGTCGGGCCGAGTTGAGCAGGATGGCCACGCCGAGCGTGACCAGGCCACCCCCGACGATCGCTCCGCCCAGCACGTACCACTCGGTGTCCCATAGCTCGGGGCACTGATCGTCTTCGTCGGGGGTCGGGCACTTGTCGAACAGCCTGTACTGGCGATCGTCGAGCGCCGCGTAGGTCCCTGCGAAGCCGAGGCTCGCAATGCCCAGACCCAGGGACACCCAGCCCCACGGGCGTGGGGGCAAGCGCGAGGGCACCTTCTCGAGCGTGAAGCTCTGGGTGTCCGCGATGCCCTCGACGAAATTCACCTCGCGCTCGACCGCGATGTAGCCCTCGAGGCTCACGCGCAGCACGTGCTCGCCGGCGAGCACCTCCTCGTCGAAGGGCGTGGTGCCCTTGATCTCGCCGTCGATGCTCACCCGGGCCCCGGGCGGCGTGCTGTCGACCACCAGCCGCGCCGGCCCCTGATTGAGGGTGTCGAGCTTGGTTCGCAGGGTGGCCGCGGCTGCGTCGATGAGATCGCCGACCTCGACCACGCCGCAGATCTGGCAGCTATCGGTGCTCGTCGCCACCTGCACGCCGTTGCTGCCCGAGACCAGCAGCACCTCGACCTCGTAGTCGCGGTCCTGGGCGTCGACGACCGCGCGCACCACGTGCGTGGCCCCGGTCGCGGCCGCGATCGCGGTGTAGCACGCGGCATCGCGGCAGCTGGCGGCATCGGGAGCCTGGCTCAGGACCTCGTCGGGAGCGATGACGTCGAAGTCACCACGACGCAGGCCTTCGACCAGGCGCTCGGTGAGCTGGGCTCGATCGGCGTCGGGCATCTCGTCGCCCTCGACCGCCAACGGCAAGATCGCCGCCTTGGTGGCCGTCGCCTTGGGCTCGTCTCCGGGCGCGGCCAGGGCCAGGCTCGGCCCGAGTCCGAGCGTGAGTGGAGGAAGGGCGGCCACGCTCATGCCAAGGGCCGTGGCCAGGGCCACCGGCCTGGCGGGCCAAGGAGAACTACGAAGCCCCGTGGGCATCTGCGCGCACCTTACCACGCTTGACCCCGCGACGACCACCACGCACGCTGCCGGAGTCATGGATCAGGGGGGTTGGGGACGAGCGACCGCTGTTTTGCTCCTCGGGTGCGCCATCGCTGGCGTGGGTACCGGTGCAGGGTGGGGTTGCGGTGGGACGGGAGGCGAGCCCAGTCGAGGTCGCCCCGACAACGGCGTGAACGAGCCAGAGCCTCCAACACCCGATCGAGCGACCGAGCCGTGGCGATTCGTCCCCACCCTCGAGCAGCACCTGCCCGCGGGCGCCGTGGCCGAGCCCGTACTCGAGCTGAGCCAACCCCGACAGCGCTCGGTGGTGGTCTTGGCCGCAGTGCTGCGATCGGGCTCCGAGCACGTGGAGCTCGAGCGCTGGACGTTCGAGCAGAACCCGGATGGCGAGTCCTTGCGCATGGTCGAGGGCGGCACCGCGATCGTTCGGCTTCGCCCCGGCTCGCGCCACCCCCAGCTCGCCGAGTTGCGCCGCGCCGTCGCGGCACCACGCGCCGTGCTCACCCGCCCGATGGGCTTGCCGGCAGACGAGCCCAAGGCCGCGCTCGATCAGCTCGCGGCGGCGCTCGGCATCCTGCACGACGGGGGCGCGGAACCCCGCGCTCGCGTCCAGGCGGCCGCGACCGTGGTGCGGGCGCTCGACGACACCGTGCTGCTCGAGCGCGATGCCACGTGGGAGGTGGCGGCTGCGCTGGATCCCGTCCCCAGCGAGATCGAGATCCAGCGCCTGTCCGATCGCCGGGCCAAGGCGATCATCGAGCGCCCCGGAGGAGCCGCCACGCTCGAGCTGCAGCGCAAGACCGGCGGCTGGGCGGTGTCGTCCGCCGACGTGCCCAAGCAAGCCAATGACGAGCCCGCGATGCCCGAGACCGCCACCCTCGATGCATCCGGCGACCTTTGAGGCAATTCCGTCCAAGCCGCGCGTTGCCGCGCGGCTCCCACGCAGCAATCCGCGCGCTCGGCGCAACACCCCTGAGCACCGCGGGTATATCATGGTGGCTCGATGCCCTCGTCGCTGCCCATCCGCCTGCCCATCGCGCAAGCAAGCCCAGATGGGTCGGATCTCCTTCGTGAGCGACTCCGCGCCAAGGAATCCGACGACTTGGTCTTTGCAGTGACCGGCTACGTGGGGTCGGGTACCTCCTGGGTCGCGCAGGGGCTGATCGAGAAGGTCAAGGAGGCGGGCTTCCAGCCCTACGAGATCAAGCTGTCGGATCTCCTCGCAGAATGCAGGAGCTTCCAGAGAAGCAGCGCCAAGAGCATCGACGAGACCATCAAGCTCCAGGACGCGGGAAAGGACCTGCGGACCATGTATGGAGGAAGCATGGTTGCCGGCCTGGGCATTCGCAAGATCCAGGAGGAACGGAAAAAATTTCGTGACGACGATGCACCATGTGCCTTCGTCATCGATTCCCTCAAACACCCTGCCGAGGTCGAAGTCCTGAGATCGATCTACGGACAATCGTTCTATCTCATTGGTGTCGTGTGCAACGAGGATACCCGCAAGGCACGACTCAAGCTCAAATTCAAGACTGAGCCGGAGAAGGGAACCCTACTGGAACACCGCATCGTTGCCCTGATGGCGCGTGATCGTGAAGAAGAAGAAGGGCCTGGGTCGGGTAGACCGGTCCCGGGATGACTCCCGGGACCGGCCCCCCACAGATCCGGACGTGCGGATTTCCCGCATCCGGCTCCTC
>NZ_JAOVZF010000055.1 GCF_026337845.1 Paraliomyxa miuraensis
GAGGTCGGCCTGCGGGTTGGCCTGCGTCGCATGCCGGGTGACCACGGCCATCGCCCCCTTGGCGCCCGTCCGCGGGTAGGTGTGGAGGCCCGCGATCCCGTGCGCGCCCGTCGTGGAGACGGTCTCGTAGTCGAGCTCCACGAGCGCCCCGAGCCCGTTGGTGATCGTCGTGACGCGGTTGTGCGGCTTGCTGTAGTTGGTGGCGAAGGTGTTGATGAGGTACGGCCAGTCGGTTGGGTTGTCCTCGACGTACCCGAGGAAGGTGATCTGCGCGCGCTCGTGAACGGCTGGGGCGAGCGTCATCACCTGGAGATGCGTGGCCGCCTCGGTCCGCTCGCGCCAGGTGGTGTCGTCGGTGTACGCGGGCCACCCTGAAGGGATCCCTCCCACGGGATGATCGGTGTAC
>NZ_JAOVZF010000150.1:0-71565 GCF_026337845.1 Paraliomyxa miuraensis
AGAGCGTGCTACATGATCCAGGTGTCTCGGGGTCCCTGGGCCATGATGGTGAACATGCCTGGGCCATGGTCGCGAACAACGACAGCCGCCTATCCGCCCGGAACATGCGCGGCTCAAGGAGCACTCTTGCTGCTCATGGACGATGGCGCCATTCCCTCTGCCATGACCGAGCAATGGTTCAGCAGCGGCGGCAGCAAGACTCAAGCAGCCATCCAATTCGTCGACGCCCGCTCGGGTACTCGCGAGGTCAAGGTGGAGAAGTTCAAACCGGGGCAGACGGTGCCGCCGTGCAGGGCGTGCGAGCTCATCGTACCGCTGCCCGTCTGTAATGGAGGCAAGGACGCATGCGAGCACAAGACCTAGAGCCCGAGATGGAGGCGCTGTTGTTGCGCCTCGTGCCCGATCTCGAGCGTCAGTGGGAAGGCGCAACCCAGGACGAGATCGACCGGATCGAGGCGATCGCTGGCCGTCCCCTGCCGCCGTTCTACTGCTGGTTCCTCATACGCATGGGGCACAGCATGGGCTCGATCGCGTATCCTCGCCTCGACTTCTCGGCGCCGAAGGTGCTGTCGTGCTATGCAGGGGATTGTTTAGCCCGAATCCTCGGTTCTTGATGATTGGACACGAGTCCGACGAGGGCATGCCGCTGCACGTGCTCTACGATTTCGAGTACCCGGCCCGGGACGACGCTCGGGTGATCAAGCGTCATCCGCTGGGTGGAGCAGCCTATGGGCAGTTCGACACGTTTCGAGAGATGATAGCCTGGGGCAAGACCAACGCGTGGGGTGTCAAGGCGCACCCCCAGCGTTGCGTCGGCATGTTCAAGGACACGGGCGGCAATGTGTGCTCGCACCTCGACCCCGTGATGGAGAGTCTAGGATTCGAGATGCCAGTGGCGACGGGTCCTCGCTGTGCCATCTATCTTCGCGCCGATGCAGCCATGATCACCTCGGCATCGGTCGACAACGAGCCCAAGCGTCATTTCTTTCGCCTCGGTGGCACCGGGCAAGGCCCGCTGCGCCGGATCCTCGGCGAGATCGTCACCACCACCTCGCTGGAACTCGAGATCGACGAGTGGGATCCGCCGCTCTGACCGGATCCCGCGCCGTCCGCACCTGCAGGAGGCCAAGCAATCAGCAGGAACCGCGGAAGCGGATCTCGATGTCCCAAAACGGACCCACAGTCCCCTTCCCTCCGAGCGGCGGACCGCCGAAACGACCCTCGGAGCATCTCGAACCGCTGCGGCGCAGGGCTTGGAGATACCCCAGGACATCCAGAGCCCAACGCCACAAGCTCTCAAGATACCCCGGGCTATCTCCAAACCCCATGCCACAGGCTCTCGAGATGCCCCGGGGTATCTCCAAGCCCTGCGCCGCAGCGGTTCGAGATGCCTTGGGACATCTCGAACCCTCGCTCCCGCGCCTCGCCCATCGCCCATCACCGTCCCACCCGCACCGTCACCTCGCACTACCCCCTTCCCCTCCCCCCGTCCTCCGACTCATTTCCCTCGCCGGCACGTTTTTCGCGATCGATCGACCGCCCGATCCCACTCACCCGTTCGTGCTCGTCAACCGCATCGACCCCACCCCCTACGTTCGTCCTCCTCGCATCGCCGCCGACTCCGGGCTGAGCCTCGCCAAGATGCTCCTGATGATGATCCCCAACAAGCCGGGGCCGGGTGTGCTGATGGCCGCCAAGCTGCTCACCGAGTCGGTGACCACGCTCGAGACCGTCTGGAACGGTCAAGGCAAGCCCAAGGCATCTCGTGATGTGCGGCCGGCCGACTGGCGCGTCGATCGAGCCTGGGGCGCGGTGCATGCCCGCCTCACGGCGTGGGGCATCTTCCCCGACGACGATCCCGATCGCCAGACCTCCGCCGCACTGACCGAGCGCCTGTTCCCGACGGGGCTCGACTTCCTCACGCTGTCGTATCCGGCCGAGCACGCACAGAGCGAGCGTCGCCTGCAGATCATCGAGGCCGAGGGCCTGCGCGACGATCTCGATCACCTCGTGGGCGAGTCGTTCATCGACGAGCTGCTCGAGGCCCATGCTGCCTATGGCGAGGCGCTCGGCATCACCAAGCCCGCCGAGGCGCCAGAGGCCAAGGAGTTGCTCGTCGAGCCCCTGCGCGAGCTCGGCGAAGCCATCGTGACCTACTCGCTCCAGATCATCGCCTTCGCGGCGCTCTCGCCCGACAACCTCGCGCCGGCCAAGCGGGCGCTGCTTCCAATCGACCAGTTCCGCGCCGCCGCGAGCCGGCGCAATGCCGCGGGCAGCACGGACGACTCCACCCTACCCGAGGGCGCGCCTGCCCCCGACGCACCGATGCCCGCGCTGCCGGAGTAGCTCTCTGCCGAGCCGTTCCCGCTCGCTCGGATCAGATGGCCAGCTCGCACATGACCTGCAAGAGCACATTGGCGCCAGCCTCGAGGTCGGCCGGGTCGGTGTGCTCGGCCACGTCGTAGGCGCAGCCAATTCGACGCAGACGTACTTCGCCAGGCCCCTTGATTCCACCGACCCCCGCGACTGGCAAGCGGGCGTGCGATCGATATGATCGCCCCGTGATGCGCATCGCGGGGGGACGGAGCCTTGGACCGTGGGTGATGGTGGCCGTCGTCGGCTGTGCCGAGCCACCGGCGGGGACCGATCCCTCGTCCACCGGGAGCACCACCGAGGCCTCGTCGAGCGACGGAGCCGACGGCACGGCGGCCGAGCCACCGCCCACCGCGTGCTCGGAGCCCACCGACGTGGTCGGCGCGCCCCGGACGATCGGCGAGGCGGTGGCCTTCATCGAGCAGCTGCCGCGGCCCTTGACCCTCGACTGCTTCCTCGAGCGCCTCGAGCGGCCGCTGGCCATCAACGCCACGTTCAGCACGGTGAGCCTGCAGCCGGCGGTGGGCTCCGCCAGCCCGCGGGTGTTCCTCTTCATCGACGACCTCATCCTCTCGGTCGCGGTGGCCGGTGACGGGCGTCAGCTGCTCGAGTTCGGCGAGCTGGTCTCGCAGACCCAGTCGATCAAGGGGGAGCTGGAGTTCCCGATCGAGGGGCCGCTGGCCACCGTCGACGCCATGGAGCGGGTCCTCGACGCCACGGGCACCAAGTGCCGGCTGTGCCACGGCTCGGAGACCCCCTCGGACGCCTACGCGATGGCCTTCGTCTCCGACGCCCTGCGCTTTCGCGAGGACGTCGAGCGGGTGTCGCTGCCGGACCTGCGGGCCGAGTACGAGGCCTGCGATCCCGCGGCCGAGCCCGAGCGCTGCGCCCGGCTCGACGCGCTCTTCGCCTTCGGCGAGGTGGTGGACGCGGAGTTCCCTCCCGAGCTGCAGACGATCTACGACTACGAGTAGCGCGGGGCGCTGCCGGAGCCGTCGCGCGCGGCCGAGCCGCTGCCGCTGCTCGCTCAGGTGGCCAGCTCGCACATGACCTGCAAGAGCACATTGGCGCCGGCCTCGAGGTCGGCCGGGTCGGTGTGCTCGGCCACGTTGTGGCTGATGCCACGCACGCTGGGCACGAAGATCATCGCCGCCGGACAGATCCGCGCGAGCATCTGGGCGTCGTGACCGGCCCCGCTGGGCATGCGGCGGGTGGTGTGTCCCAGGCGCAAGGCCGTGGCCTCGATCCGGTCGACCAGCTCGGGTTCGAAGCTCACGGGCTCGAAGCGAGCCAGCGAGCGGTGGGCCACCGTGACTCCTTCTTGCTCGGCGAGGGCACGCACGTGGGCGTGCAGCCGGGCCTCGGCCTGCTGCAGCACGGCCTCGTCGGTGTTGCGCAGATCGACGGTGAAGACCGCCCGGTTGGGGATCACGTTGACGAGATCGGGATGCAGCCGCAGCGAGCCCACGGTGGCGATCTGATCGCCGCCGAGCTCGAGCGCCATGGTCCGCACGTACTGGATCAACGAGCCGGCCACCCACCCCGCGTCATGGCGCAGGCGCAGCGGCGTGGTGCCCGCGTGGTTGCTGATGCCGGTGACCGTGAATTCCGTCCACGAGATCCCCTGCACGCCCTCGACCACCCCGATGGTGACCCCTTCTTCCTCGAGCACGGGGCCCTGCTCGACGTGCAGCTCGACGAAGGCGTGCACGGCCATCGGCGGGGACGCGCCGGCGTAGCCGATCGCATCGAGCGCCTCGCCGACCGACTTGCCGTCGATGCCCACCACCGCCCGCGCCTGCCGCAGCGGCAGCGCCCCCACGAAGTAGAGGCTGCCCATCATGTCCGGGGCGAAGCGAGCGCCCTCCTCGTTGGTGAAGAAGCCGACGGCCAGCGAGCGGCGGGGGCGAACGCCCGCCCGCTGCAGGGTCTCGATCACCTCGAGCCCCGCGAGCACCCCGAGGTTGCCGTCGTAGAGTCCTCCGGTGCGCACCGTGTCGATGTGCGACCCGGTCATCACGGGCGGCCCCGGCTCGGTTCCCGGCCACACGCCCACCACGTTGCCGAGGGGATCGACGCCGACCTCCAGGCCGAGCTCCTCCATCCATCCTCGCACGCGATCGCGGCCGCGACGATCCTCCTCGGTGAGCGCGAGGCGACAGACGCCGCCCCCTGGCAGGGCCCCCACCTGCCCCAGCGAGCGAATGCGGTCGAGCAGGCGCGACGGGTCGATGCGAAGGTCGGCGGACATGGGGTCGGCGGCGGGCGAGCACGATACCCCGGGCCACGGCTGCGCTACAGTCCCTCGTCACTGCCCTCCCATGGCCCGCAACAAGCCTGCGTCCGACGTCCCCGTGCACCGCGGCTCCATCGTTCCCGCCGAGCTGTCCACCCGCGTGCGGGAGATCCACCGGCGCCTGCGGCGGGCGCAGCCCAGCCCCAAGGTCGAGCTCGACCACGAGGACGCGTGGCAGCTGCTGGTCGCCACGATCCTGGCGGCCCGATCCAACGATCGACTGATCAATCGCATCACCCCCGAGCTGTTCGCCCGCTGGCCCACGCCCGCCGCGCTGGCCCGCGCGCCCCAGGCCGCGGTCGAGAAGGTGGTGCAGCGCTCGGGCTTCTTTCGGGTCAAGGCCAAGATGATCCGCCAGACCGCCCAGGCGGTGGAGGAGCGGTTCGGTGGCGAGGTCCCCGCGACCATGGAGGCGCTGTGCTCGCTGCCCGGAGTGGCGCGCAAGACCGCCAACGTGGTGCTCGCGTCGGTGTTCCGCGTCGGCCAGGGGATCATCGTGGACCTGCACGTGATCCGGCTGTGCAAGCGCCTGGGGATCACGTCCGACGAGGACCCGGTGCGCATCGAGGCGCTCCTGTGCGCGCTGTTTCCCCGCGCATCGTGGGTCGACGTGGGGCATCGACTGGTGCTGCACGGCCGGCACGTGTGCACCGCCCGCAAGCCTCGGTGCGCGCGCTGCCCCCTGGCCGAGCTGTGCCCCAGCGCCTCCGAGGAACCCGCCGGGAGGTGGACCGAGCGCGCCGACTGGGAGCGCGTGCTCACCGAGTCGCGCGGCCAGATCGACCCGACCGAGCGCTGATCCACCACGGGCGGGGCCCATGGGCATCGACGAGGTGAGGAAGGTCAGATCGACCGATCTCCGAACCTCCCGTGGTCCCGCACCCGCTCCGGGCACGCCTGCGAGCAGCCTGCTAGCATGCCCCGCCGTGGCGAGCCTCCCCCCAGCCGGCTCCGGGTCGGGCTCGGGCTCCGATTCGGGCGAAGACGGGCCCTCCGAGCTGGTCCTGGCCTCGCAGAGCCCCCGGTCGCTGCCGCGTCGCGCGAGCCTGCGCCGCCCCGAGCTACGGGCTGCCCTGGCCCTGGAGGAGGCCGGCGAGCTGCAGGAGGCCGCCCGGGTGCTGGAGCACACCGGTGAGCACGCCCAGGCCGCCCTGCTGCGCATGGAGCATGCGCGCACCGTTCCCGACGTGGGCGAGCGCATCGACGTGCTCCGCGAGGGCTGTGCCCGCAACCCGGGCGACACGGAGGAGGGCCGCGCCCTTCACCTGGAGCTCGGTCGGGCCCTGCTCGACCGGGCGATCGAGGAGCCCGACCCGTCCCGTCGCCGCGCCCTCGAGCTCGAGGCGGCCCGGGGCTTCGAAGAGGCCGACGAAGGCGGCCAGGCCGGCGAGCTCTACGAGCGCCTGGGCCTGCTCGACCGGGCGGCGCGGGCCTACGAGCGCGCCGGCGAGATCGTCAAGCTCGAGCTGGTGCTCGAGGTGCTCGAGCGCCACGAGCAGGCCGAGGCCGAGGTCGTGCGGATCGAGGCCGAGGTCGACCGCGCGCTGGAGGACGGTCGCCGCCGGCAGGCCCACGTGCTGCTGCTCGAGCACGCGGCCACCCGCGAGCGGCTCGGTACCAGCAGCCGCCCCGGCCTCGCGCGCCGCCTCGCCGCCCTCGAGGCCGCGCGCCCTCGACCGTCCCGGATCGAGCTGCAATGGAACGGGCGAGTGACCACCATCAGCGGCCACCCTCGCTTCTTGATCGGACGCGCGCCCGATGCCCACCTGACCGTGCCCGGCGCCCGGCTCTCGCGCCACCACGTCGAGCTGTCGGTCGACGCCACCGATCCCGACGGGCCCCGCCTGATGGCCGTCGACCTCGGCAGCAAGGTGGGCACCTTCTGGGATGGCGAGCCGCTCGAGCCGGGCGAGCCCGTGCCGCTGCAGACCGCGGGCGAGCTGGGCCTGGGCGCGAGCGCCACCGTGGACGTGGTGCCGCTGCGGGGCCACGAGGGCGAGCCCTGCGGGGCGTTGCTTCGTTCGGGCCAACGCCCGGCCTGGCACCTGTTCCTGCCCCAGGGCGGGCCGCTCGTGCTCGCCCCCGAGGTTCGGGTCCCCGCCCGGGTGCTGTTCGACCGCGGCTGGGTGGTGCTCGACCTCCGCAGCGGCGTGCTCGCCGACCTCCACCGCCATCGCCTCCCCGCGGGCGCGGTGGTCGAGCTGCTCGTGGGCGATCGACTGTCGCTGGTGGGCGTCCCCCTCGCGCTCGAGGTGCTGTCATGACCGCCCAGTGGGCGCTGGCGCTGGCCGGCGACGTCGACGACGCCCCGCTGCATGGGGTGCTCGACGAGGTCGTGGCCCGCTTCTCCGACGGTGCGGCCCGGCCCGACGAGCTGCCCGCGCTCGCACGCTTCGCCGATGACCTGCGCGCCCGCGCTCCGCTGCCCGCGCTCGAGGCCCAGCTGCGCACGCTCAGCCATGCCGGCTACCTGCGCGGCTCGCTTACGGTGATCGCGGGGGCACTGCGCAGCGATCCCACGCCCGAGCTGGCCCTGGTGCTCGCCCGCGAGCTGCTCGACGCGCTCGATCCCTCGCTCGGCGTGCGCCTTTGTCGGGCCGTGCTCGCCCGACCCGAGGTCCAGGCCAGCGATCGGCGCCTCGACGGCGCGTTCGTGGCCGCCAACCTGCTGCTGGGCGACGCCTTGCTCGAGGGCGGCGACCCCGGGGCTGCGCTGCGCCACTTCGAAGCCGTGCTCTCGGTCGACGTGGACCATCCGCGGGCGCTGCGGGGCTGGGGGAGCTCGGTGCGCGCGCTCGAGGCCAAGGGCCTGACCGCCGAGCACCGCAGCCGCGGCCTGGCTCTTCTGGACGGGCTCGACGAGCTCGAGCTGCGCCATGCGTTCGGCGCCGAGCGCTACGATCTCGGGCGCCCGCTGGGCCGAGGCCGCCACGCCGTGGTCTACGAGGCCTACGACCGCCACGTGGGCCGCGACGTCGCCATCAAGCGCCTGCTGCAGCCCGATGCCCGCCGCAGCGAGGTCCCCGAGCGCGTGCTCGAGGCCCGGTTCTTTGCCGAGGCCCGCACCCTGGCCCGCGTGCGCAGCCCCCACGTGGTCGCGCTCTACGATGTGCAGCCGCGGCACCGCTTCATTGCGCTCGAGCTGTGCCGGGGCGGCAACCTGCGGCTGGCCCTGCGTCGCGGCCTGTGCACCGCCGACGATCTGCCGCGCATCGCCGAGCAGCTTCGCGCCGCGCTGGCCGCCGTGCACGCGGCCGGTGCGGTGCATCGCGACATCAAGCCGGCCAACATCCTCGTGCGAGAGCGCCGCCGTGGCTCCCCGGTGGCGCTCGCCGACTTCGGGCTGGCCGTGGGCCACGACCCGAACCGTGCGGCCACCAACGCAGGCACCCTGCGCTACCTCGCCCCCGAGCTGCGCGGCACCGCGACCCTCGCGGGACCCGGCGCCCCCCGCAGCGCGCGAGCGACTCCTGCGTCCGATCGCTTCAGCGCCGGCGTGGTGCTGCTCGAGCTGGCTCAGAGCCCGATGCCCTTGCCCGATGCGCTCGATCGCATCGACGCCGACCTCGACGCTCGTGCGCTGGTGCCCGACACCTTGCCCGCTCCCTGGCCAACGACCCTGCGAGCGCTGCTATCCCCCCATCCGGAGGAGCGTCAGTGGTGAACCCTCGTCCCCGACTCGCGTTGCTGACCCAGCCGCTCGCGTTGCCGACTCGGCCGCTCGCGCTTTGGGCCGTGCTCGCGGCCTCGGGCTGCGAGGAGGTCCCCCGCACGTACAGCACCCGAGCCGAGGACGGCGTGGTGCTGTTTCGCGACGACTTCGAGCGCGACGAGCTCGGCCCCGACTGGCACGTCACCGGTCCCGGCGCCAGCCTCGAGCGAGGCGTGCTCGTGATCGAGGACCTCCACAACCATCCCCTGTGGCTGACGCACCCCTTGCCCGACGACGTTCGGGTGGAATTCGATGCCAGGGCCACCACCGAGGAGGGCGACATCAAGGTCGAGCTGTGCGGCGACGGCAAGAGCCGGGCCACGTCGATGAACTACGTCGCCACGGGCTACGTGGTGATCTTCGGGGGCTGGAACAACACCCTCAACGCCATCGTCCGCAACAACGAACACGGGCGCCAGCGCGAGACGAGCAGCGAGCCCAAGGTCGAGCCCGGCCAGCGCTACCACTTCTCGATCACGCGCAGCGGCAACGAGCTGCGCTGGGAGATCGATGGCCGCGAGGTGCTGTCCTACGAGGACGACGCACCCCTTCGCGGGCCTGGCCACGATCACTTCGCCTTCAGCGGGTGGGAGGCTCAGACCCACTTCGACAACCTCGTCATCGAAGCGCTCTAGCCATGCCCTCCGCCCCCGCTCCCAGCGAGCCGACATCCAGCCGCCCCCCAGGGGGGCTTGGCCCCGTCCTAGCCAGGATCCGTAGTGTCGCTGCCCCTTCCCCATAGCTTCGGGCGCTATCGCCTGACCCGCCTCATCGGTGAGGGCGGCATGGCCGAGATCTATCAGGCGTCCGTGCGCGTCGCCGAGGGTCTCGAGAAGAAGGTGGTCGTCAAGAAGATCCGCAAGGAGCTGGTCGATCAGCACGAGTTCACCCGGATGTTCGTCGAGGAGGCGAAGATCGCCCTGTCGCTCAATCACGCCAACATCGTGCAGGTCTTCGACTTCGGCCAGGAGCGCGGCGACTTCTACCTGGCCATGGAGATGGTCGAGGGCGTGGATCTGATGCGCCTGCTGCACGCGGTGCGGGCCGCCGAGCGCACCGTGCCCCCCGTGATCACGGCCTACGTCGGCCATCAGATCGCGGCGGGCCTCGCCTACGCCCACCGCAAGACCGACGACTACGGCCGCGCCCTGGGCATCGTCCACCGCGACGTCAGCCCTCACAACGTGATGGTGAGCTTCGAGGGTCAGGTCAAGATCCTCGACTTCGGGATCGCCCGCACCAAGGCACGCACGCTCGAGCAGCTCGAGGCCGCGGCCCGCTCCATGGAGGAAACGATCAAGGGCAAGATCGCGTACATGTCGCCCGAGCAAGCCCGCGGGCGGCCCCTCGATCAGCGCTCCGACGTGTACTCGCTGGGGGTGTGCCTGCACGAGCTGCTCACCGGACAGCTGCTGTTCCGGCACCAGGATCGCCTCAAGGCCCTGCACCTGGTGCGCAGCAACCCCGTGCCCGATCTACGAGAGGTGGCTCCCGATGTGCCGCAGGCCCTGGTCGCCATCGTCGAGCGTGCGCTGGCCCGCGACCCCAACGACCGCTACCAGAGCGCCCGTGCCCTCCAGAGCGACCTGGCGGAGTTCCTCCATCGCTCCGATCCCGTGGTCGACGACGACGTGCTCAGCAGCTTCGTGATGCGTCACTTCCGGCCCGATCCGCCCACGGCCGCCGCCATCACCCACGCACCGCTCGACGCGGGCAGCCTCGTCGATGCCCAGCACACCGAGTATCCCGTGCGCGCCAGCCGGGAATCGCAGCGCGTGGTCGTGGTGTGGGTCGCCCTCGAGGTCCCCCCGGCCGACGGCACGGGCCGCCCTCGGCACGACGCCGAGGCGTTCCTGAGCCTGGCCCGCGACGTGGCGTTCAAGCGCGAGGCCCTGGTGCTGCGCGCCGACCCGGACGCGGTGGTGCTGGCCTTCGGGGCCCTGCTGCGCACCGGAGGCGACGCCGAGCGGGCCCTGCGAGCGGCCCTGGCCCTGCGCGACGACGCCAGCGAGGCCGCCCCCGGGCTGCGACTCTCGTTCCTCGTCGCCAACGCCCCCACCGTGGTGCAGCGCGACGATCGAGGCTCGGTGCGGGTCGAGCTACGCCGCGGCGTGTCCCGCCAGCTCGGCGCCATCGCCCGGCGGCACCTCGACGGCCCGATCATGGTCTCGGGCAACCTGGTCGACTTGCTGTGCGAGACCTGGCGCTTTGGCGACTCCTCGTTCATCGAGCCGCCCGAGGACGGCACCGGCAGCGCACGCCTGGCGGACCACGAGCTGGCCCACGTGGCTCCGCTGCTCGGCCCCGCCACCCAGCCGCCGCAGCATCCGCTGGGTCCTCCGGGCGTCCGCGCGATGCTGGTGGGCCGCGAGCTGCCGCTCAAGACCCTTCGCGATGCATTCTCCGAGGCGATCCGCTC
This sequence comes from Paraliomyxa miuraensis, assembly GCF_026337845.1. GTDB lineage: Bacteria > Myxococcota_A > Polyangia > Nannocystales > Nannocystaceae > Paraliomyxa > Paraliomyxa miuraensis. The sequence continues at coordinate 10,801 of NZ_JAOVZF010000150.1, forward strand.
ACGGCGCTCCGGGGCCATCTTGGTGGTCGGCGAGCCCGGTCTGGGCAAGCGCGCGCTGGTGGAGCGCTTCGTGGCCTCGCTGCCTCGCACCGCGTGCTGGGTGCTGCGTGCCACCGGGAGCTGGTCGCGCCGCAACGCGCCCATGGGGGTGTTCCTCGACCTCTTGGCCCGGTTCCTCGAGATCGAGCACCACACCCCCACCACCGTCATCGTGGAGCGCCTCCACCGGCTCGGCGTGCGCGAGGCCGACGTGCTGGGACGCACCCTCGCCACCTCTCTGGGTCTCCACGACGCCGAGCCTCCCGGGATCTCCCCTCGCACCCGGCGCGACCGACTCTGGCGACTGGTCCGACGCTTGATCATCGGCCTGGCACAGATGCGGCCAGTGCTCGTGATCATCGAGAACCTGCAGTTCCACGACGAGCAGAGCCTGGGGCTGCTGCGCGAGTGGATCCAGGCCCGCCAGCCATGGCCGGTGCTGGGCGTGGCCACCGGGCGACCGGGCAACCGCCGCGTCGAGCAGGTGCGTCGCGAGCCCGCCATCACCGAGATCCGGCTGCGCGAGCTCGATGCCCAGGCCCGCCGCGACCTGCTGATGCGACGCTTCGAGGATCCCGCCGCCGCGCAGCCCCTGGTGGAGTCGATCCTCGCTCGCACCGGAGGCAACCCGCTGTTCATCGAGCAGACCCTCGCCTCGCTCATCGAGCGCGGCGTGGTCGCGTGGAATGCCCAGGGGCGCCACTTGCTGGTGCGCCAGCCGGGCGCCACGGTGGAGCTGCCCCGCTCGATCGAGGCCGCGCTCGGGGAGCGTCTCGAGGAGCTGCCGCCGCGCGATCGCGAGGTGCTCCAGGGCGCCGCGGTGCTGGGGCGACACTTTCGCGGCATCGAGCTGCCGTCGCTGCTCGGGCGCCCCGTCGACGATGCGCTGCCGCTGCTGCTGCGCAAGGGACTGCTCGAGCGCATCGAGGGCGCACGCGCGGGCTCGGAGGACCACCGCTTCACCACCGTGAGCCTTCACGAGGTCTGCAAGGCCTCGCTCTCGCTCGGTCAGGCCGAGCGCCTCCACGGTCGAGCCGCCGAGCTACGTCGCGCGCGCGCCGACTACGCCCCCGAGCGCGACGCCGGCCCGATCGCCGAGCACCTGATGGCCGCGGGCCGCGTCGCCGAGGCGGTCGAGCCGGCCCTGCGCGCGGCCGAGGACGCCTACGAGGTCGATGGCAACGTCGAGGCCCACTACTACTACTCGCTGGCCCTGCGCGCGCTGTCCGAGGACGATCCTCGCCGCTTCGAGGCCCTGCTTCGCCGCGAGCGGATCCTCCGCGCCTGGGGTCGCCGCAGGGCCCAGGTCGCCGACATCCGCGATCTGCTGCGCTGCGCCGAGCAGCGCGGCGAGCCGGTCCCGCTGGCGATCGCCTCCATGAGGCTGCTGCGCTTCTACCTCGAGGTCGGGCGCCCGCATGCCGCCGAGCGCCTGCTGCCGCGCGTGGAGGGGGCCGTGGCCGCCGTCCCCGATCCCGCCCCGTTCCTCGCCGTGACCGCCGAGCTCCGCAGCGAGCTGGCCTTTGCGCAAGGGCGCTTCGACCACGCCGAGCAGCATGCGCTCGACGGCCTGTCCCACTGCGGCGAGGACGTCCGCGGCCTGCGTCAGCGAGCCCGCCTCATGCTCCGCCTGGGCCAGGTCAAGGCCAGCACGGGCTGCTTCGACGCGGCCCGCCGCGCCTACGAGGACGCCCTGGCCCTCGCCCGGCGGATCGACAACCCGAGGCTCGAGGCCAACCTGCTGAACGCCCTCGGCGAGGTCGCCGGACGCAGCACGCACTACCAGGAGGCCCTCGACTACTTCAAGGCATCGCTGCAGATCGATCGCGAGCTCGGCGATCGCTTCACCACCGGTCGCAAGCTGGCCAACCTCGGCATGGCCTACGGGGCCATCGGACTCCACCGTCGGGCCGAGCGCTACCTTCGCAAGGCGCTCGAGTTGCACGAGGCGGTCGGCCACCCCGGTGAGTGGGGCGACGTGGTGGTGGCGCTGGGCGAGGTGGTGGCATCGCTGGGTGATCTCGACGCGGCCCGTTCCCTGCTCGAGGATGCGGCCGAGATGGCGCATCGTCGCGAGGACGTGCGGACCGAGCTGCGGGCCCGTGGCCGGCTCGCCGCCGTGCTGCTCGAGCAGGGCCGCGAGTCCGACCGTCCCACCGCGCGCACGATGGCCGAGCAGGTGCTCGAGTCCGCCCGCAGCCGGGGCCTTCGGACCGCCCGACGCCGGGCCCTGGCCGTGCTGGCCCGGCTCGCCGAGGAATCGGGCGAGCTCGACACCGCCATCGAGCACGAGCGCGAGGCGGTGATGCTGGTCCGGGCGGGGGCCGATCCCATCGACGGAGTGCGCTCGATCCACCACCTGGGGCGCCTGCTGGCCGCCGCCGGCAAGCCGGACGAGGGCGTGCCCCTGCTGCGCGAAGCGGCCACGATGCTGCGCGCCCGCCTCGACGATCTACGCGACGAGGAGCTTCGCCGCGGCTACCTGGACCAGCCCGATGCACGCCGGATCCTGGTCGACGGCGCAGGCGGAGAGGCCGATCCCCCGCGCTCCGAACTCCCTCGGCCCGGGACGCCGTGAGCGCCGCGCCGCTTGGGCTATGCTACGGCTCGTACGATCGTCGTGCCCCCACGCCTCCACCGCCTTCCGTCCTGCCGCGCGTTGCTCGGGCTCGCGCTCGCCTCGTGCTGCGGCCTCGTGTCTGGCTGTGCGGGCGCGGGCACGTTGGTCGCCGAGGATGGCGACCACCGCCTGACCGCGCGCGATCCCGACGGTGGCGTCACCGTGGTCCTCACCAGCGGCGTATGGGAGGGTCGCCCTGCCTCGCTGCCCCAGGAGTGGACGGTGCTCCACGTGCTCGTCGCCAACCTCGGCAAGGACCCGATCCTGCTCGCGCCCGGCGACCTCGAGCTCGAGGACGACCGAGGCTTCTCCTACGAGCTGTTCGACGTGGGGGCCGCGTTCGTGCTGGCCGATCCGCAGGCGTCGATCGAGGCCTATGGCCGCATCCATCCCGAGGAAGGGCTTCGCAACTACGACCCCGGAGGCCCGGTGGAGTTCGAGCCCATCATCGCCCCGGGTGAGGTCGGTGCACGGGCGCTGCCCTGGGGCGTGCTCGAGCCGGGCACCCAGATGCGGGGGTTCCTCTACTTCGAGCCCGTGGAATCCACCGCCAACCGAGCCACGCTCACCTGGCACGTGACTCGCCCCGATCACTCCGCCGTGGTCGACCTGCAGTTCCCGCTGTGGGTCTCACGAGACGGCTGAGTCCTCTGCACCGCGCCCGATGATCGGGCTCGGGCATCGCAAACCAATCGGGCTCGGGCATCGCAAACCAAACGAAGAAGGGGGCCGCCCCCTTGGGCAGCCCCCCTCGCCGTCATGCGTGAGCCCGCATCAGGCCGGCAGCGCGCAGGCGCCGACGTCCTCGTATCCGGGAGGAGCCGAGCCCTCCTCGTACCACGGCTGGCAGGTCTGACCGCCCGCCTGGCCCGAGCACTGCGCATCGCCGGTCGGATCGGTGAGGTCGCAGACCTCGGTGCAGCAACCGGCCGCACCCTCGCAGGCCTCGCCCGGAGGCACCGCCCCGGCGCCCAGGCAGATGAGGCCGGGGTCGCACACGTTGATGAACTCGCACGGGTCACCGTAGACGCCGCTCTCGCCCGAGGCATCGGGCGCGCAGCTCCACGCGTCCTGGATCGGGTAGCAAGCCTGGCCCTCGGCACAGTCCTGCAGGATGGGATCGCAGTTGGGCAGACACAGCACGATCGCACCGTCGTTGGCGATGGCACAGCTGGTGTCCGGGTCCTCGCAGATCGGGTTGGACTCGTCGCCAGTGCACATCGCGACGCAGGTACCCACGTTGGTCTCGGGGTCCACGTCCCAGCACATCGAGCCCAGATCGCAGTCGTCGATGCCCGAGGTGCCCGAGCCCTCGACCGTACACTCGTCGCCGGGCTGACCCGGGTTCATGGCGATCGGCGAGCACCGGGTGGCATTCCACGCGCTGCCGCCGTCGTTCGCCCACGGCATGCACTTCTCGCCGGGCGGGCAGTCCTGCGCAAAGATGTCGCACTCGAAGCTGACGCCACCGCCATCGGGCTCGACCAGGAAGATCACACCCGAGGTCGCGGGCTCGCCGGAGCTCCCGTCCATCATGCCCGAGCCATCGCTGGTCATGGGATTGGTCGGGTCGACGGTGATCCCCGAGGTCATCGTCAGGTTGCCGGTCTCCCCCGAGTCGTTCTGATTCGTGGTGTTCGGCGATGACGTGTTCGTGCCTTCGTCACCATCCGGGGTTCCGCACGCGGAAAGCGCGAGTCCCGCAGACACCAACATGGACCATACGATTTTCTTGTTCATGCTCTTTTTCGTCCCTTGGGTCGGTCGACTCGCCCAAACGCCTTGGCCCCGCTCATCCCGCGGAGGGCGCCGAGTCGGAAGTTTTGTCAGCTTGTCGCGCATCCCCAACGCGACTTGTCATGTGGTCTCGAGGAGAATCTCCCAAAACCTACGGGGCTGCAAGAGGATCCTATCGGTCGAATTTCTGCCATCCAGCTACGTGGGGCTTCACATGCTGGTGGTCTATGCCAGAAATCCAAGCAATTTTGAGCATCTGCGCGGTTTCACGTCGACCGGGGGTTCGACTTGCTCCAACTCACGAACCATTCTTGTGCAAACTCACAGTTCGGTCCACGCCGAGGCGATCTTGACTGACACTCCATGACGGTCATCGGGGTCGCGCAGCCCGCGGGCCGCGAATGAAGAGGGGAGCCACCCGAAGATGGCTCCCCTCGCCCATGACCTTCGATCCGCGTCAGGCCGGCAGGGCGCAGACGCCCACGTCCTCGTAGCCGGGCGGCACCGACATGGGGTCGTACCACGCCTGGCAGGTCTGGCCGCCCGCCTGACCCGAGCACTGCGCATCGCCGGTTGGATCGGTCACGTCGCAGACCTCGGTGCAGCATCCGGCGGCTCCCTCGCAGGCCTCGCCCGGAGGCACCGCCGCCGCGCCGAGGCACACGAGCCCGGGATCGCACACGTTGATGAACTCGCACGGATCGCCGTAGGCCCCCATCTCGCCCGAGGCATCGGGACCGCAGACCCAGTCTTCGGCCACCGGGTAGCAGGCGTTGCCCATCGGGCAATCCTGAAGCAGGGGATCGCACACGGGGAGGCACAGCACGATCGCGCCATCGTTGGCGATCGAGCACGTGGTGTCCGGGTCCTCGCAGATCGGGTTGGCCTCGTCACCGGTACACATGGCCACGCAGGTCCCCATGTTGGTCTCGGGGTCCACGTCCCAGCACTGCGCCCCGAGATCGCAATCGTCGATCCCGGACACGGCCGAGCCCTCCACCGCGCAGTCGTCGCCCGGCTGTCCCGGGTTCATGGCGACCGGTGAGCACCGGGTGGCGTTCCAGGTGCCACCATCGTTGCTCCACGGCATGCACTTCTCCCCGGGTGGGCAGTCCTGCGCAAAGATGTCGCACTCGAAGCTGATCCCGCCGCCGTCGGGCTCCACGAGGAAGACGACGCCCGACTCACCGTCGGCGCCGGTGCTGCCCTCCATCATGCCCGAGCCCTCGCTGGTCATGGCGTTGGTCGGGTCGATGGTGATCCCCGACGTCATCGTCACCATGCTGGTGCCGCCCGTGTCGGCGTCGTCGTTGGTCGTGTTCGGCGACGAGGTGGACGTCATCTGATCGTTGTCGGGAGTCCCGCACGCGGCCAGCCACAGGCTCGTGCCCAGCAGGGCACGCCAGGTCATCGTCATCGTCTTCATCGGTTCGCTCCTCGGGTCGGCACGGGAGACGCCAGGGCGCTCCGCATGGCAGAAGAATCGTTCCCTCGAAGAATCTGCCAAAGCTCCTGTGAAAGCAAGAGCTTTCCGAGCTATGCGAAGCTTGTGGTCAACGCCAGGAGTTGACGGCTGGATCGGCGCTACAGGATGTGCCGCGACAGATCCTGGTCCTGGAGGAGCGAGTCCACGCGCTCGTGCACGTAGGCGGCGGTGATGCGGATCTCGCGGGTTCCCAGCTCGCTGGCCTCGAACGACAGCTCCTCGAGCACCCGCTCCATCACCGTGTGCAGCCTTCGGGCCCCGATGTTCTCGAGCGATGCATTGGCGCGCCAGGCTGCGTCGGCCAGGGCATCGATCGCCGCCTCGTCGAATTCGAGCGCCACGCCCTCGGTGTGGAGCAGCGCCGCGTACTGCTTGAGCAGCGAGTTGTCGGGCTCTCGCAGGATGCGAACGAAGTCCTTGGCATCGAGCGACTCGAGCTCCACCCGGATCGGGAAGCGCCCCTGCAGCTCGGGGATGAGGTCGCTGACCTTGGCCAGGTGGAACGCGCCCGCCGCGATGAACAGCACGTGGTCGGTCTTGACGGGCCCGTACTTGGTGGCCACGGTCGTCCCCTCGACCAGCGGCAGCAGGTCGCGCTGCACCCCTTCGCGCGACACGTCACCGCCCCGCACGTTCTCGCGGCTGCAGATCTTGTCGATCTCGTCGAGGAACACGACCCCGAGCTGCTCGGTGCGGCGCACCGCCTCGCGCGTCATCGCCTCGCGATCGACCAGCTTCTCGGCCTCTTGGTCCACCAGCACCCGCATGGCCTCCGAGACCGGCAGCTTGCGCTTGTGCTTGCGGCGGCCGAGCTTGCCCAGGAGATCCTGGAGCTGCTGGCCCATCGTCTCGCCCATGGGCAGGCCGGGCACCAGCTGCAGACCGCTCGACTCCTCGACCTCCACCTCGACCTCGCGCTCGTCGAGCTTGCCCCCGCGCAGCAGCTCGCGCAGCTTCTCGCGGGTGGCCGAGGCCGTACGCGAGGGCTCGCCGGCCCGGTCGGTGTAGCTGCGCTCGCCCCCGGGCAGCAGCAGATCGAGCAGGCGCTCCTCGGCCTGGGTGCGGGCCTGCGGGCGCACGTCCTTCTCCATCTCGGACCGCACCAGGCTCACCCCCTGCTCCACAAGGTCGCGCACCACCGAGTCGACGTCGCGACCCACGTAGCCCACCTCGGTGAACTTGCTGACCTCGACCTTCACGAACGGCGCGCCCGAGAGCTTGGCCAGCCGCCGAGCGATCTCGGTCTTCCCCACCCCGGTGGGACCCACCATGATGATGTTCTTGGGCGAGATTTCCTCGCGCATGTGCTCCTCGACCATCTGTCGCCGCCAGCGATTGCGCATGGCGATCGCCACCGCGCGCTTGGCCTTGTTCTGGCCGATCACGTAGCGGTCGAGCTCGTCGACCACCATGCGAGGGGTGAGGTTGCGGATCTCGACGCCGGCCATCACGAGCCTCCCTTGGCCGTGGCGTCCGACGGCGCGGCGGGCAATTCCACGATGGTGTGGTGCAGGTTGGTGAACACGCAGATCTCGCCCGCGATCCGCAGGCTCTCCGCGGCCACCGTGCGCGCGTCGAGCTCGGTGTGGCGCAACAACGACCGGGCGGCCGCCAGCGCAAAGTTGCCCCCCGAGCCGATCGCCAGCACCCCGTCGTCGGCCTCGATCACGTCGCCGGTGCCCGACAGCAACAGCGAGCGCTCGGCGTTGGCGACGATCATCAGGGCCTCGAGCCGACGATAGCGGCGGTCCATCCGCCAGTCCTTGGCCAGCTCCACGCAGGCGCGAGTGAAGTTGCCCCCCACCGCCTCGAGCTTGGCCTCGAGCAGCTCGAACAGGGTCAAGCCATCGGCGGCCGAGCCGGCAAAGCCCCCCAGCACGGTCCCCCCCGCGATGGTGCGAACCTTGTGGGCGCTGGCCTTCATGATGGTGTTGCCCATCGAGACCTGGCCGTCGGCCCCCAGAGCCACCTTCGTCCCCCGGCGCACGCACACCACGGTGGTGGAGCGGATGCGGGGCCAGTTCGGGTGATCCGTGCCAGCGTGGACGCCTGCGGCGTCCGAGGGGCCTTGTGTTGCGTCGTCGGACATCGCCGGGAGTATAGGCCGGGTTTGGGGACCTTCCGACAGGCCGGCGGATACGGCGCAAGGACCCTGCCACGAGGACGGGCGCCGTCCGGTACCCTTGCCCGTCGATGCCGCTACGCGAGCGCTACTCCCGGGGCCTGCACGAGATCGCCGACGGCGTGTGGGCCTGGCTGCAGCCCGACGGCTCGTGGGGCCTGTCCAACGCCGGCCTCGTGGTCGACGGCGAGGCCTCGATGCTCGTCGACACGCTCTTCGACGTGCCGCTGACCCAGGCCATGCTCGATGCCATGCGGCGGGCCACCAGGGCCGCGGACGCGCTCGACGTGGTGGTCAACACCCACGCCAACGGCGATCACTGCTGGGGCAATCAGCTGTGCGAGGGCTCGCGGATCGTGGCCTCGCGACGCGCGGCGCAGGAGATGCTGCGGCTGGACCCCAAGCTGGTGGCCAAGCTCGCCAAGGTCAGCCAGCTCGGCGTGCGGACCGGCGCGCTCGGACGGCGACTGGGCGCGCTGCTGTCACGGGTGGGGGTCCGCAAGCTCGGCGCGGTGCTCGAGGGCAGCGATCTGCTCGCGCGCGCGTTCGGCCGCTTCGACTTCGGCAGCGTTCGGCTCACGCCCCCCACCGAGACCTTCGACGAGCACCTTCAGCTGAGGGTGGGCGACACCGCGGTCGATCTCCACGAGGTCGGGCCCGCCCACACCACCAGCGACGTGATCGTGCACGTGGACAGCCGCGGCGTGGTGTTCACCGGCGACATCCTGTTCGTCGACGCACATCCCATCGTGTGGGAAGGACCGGTGTCGAACTGGATCGCGGCGTGTGATCGGATCCTCGAGGCGAACGCCACGGTGATCGTGCCGGGGCACGGACCGCTGGCCGAGGCGAGCGACGTTCGGCGCACCCAGACCTACCTGCGCTACCTCTACGACGAGGCCAAGGCCCGCCACGCCGCGGGCATGAGCGCCACCGAGGCGGCGCGAGACATCTCCTTGCAGGACTTCCGCGACTGGCGAGAGGCCGAGCGCGTGGTGGTCAACGTGCGCTCGATCTACCGCGAGCTGTCCGGAGGCGGGCCCGCCGGCGACGAGGTGGTCGAGCTGTTCGCGCTGATGGCCGCGCATGCCCGCGAGCACGCGGGCTGACGGCGCCCGAGGACCCGGCCGGGCGCCGAATCCTGCTAGATTCCCCGCACCGTCGCATGACCGGCCCGCAATCCGTCAACACCCTCGTGGGCTACCAGCCCGTCTCCGCTCCTCCTCGCCTGGGGGTGTTGGTGTCGGGACGTGGCTCGAACCTGCGAGCGCTCGTCGACGCGTACTCGCGGGGCGTCCTCCCGGCGCCGGTGGCCGTGGTCGTCTCCAACCGGGCCGACGCGGGGGCGCTCGAGTACGCCCGCGACAAGGGCATCCCCACCGCCGTCGTCTCTCGCAAGACCCACGAGGATCCCGGCGCGGCCCTGCTCGCGTGCCTCTACGAGCACGAGGTCGACGTGGTCGTGCTCGCGGGCTACCTCGCCAAGCTCGATCCACGGGTGGTGCTGGCCTACACCGATCGCGCCATCAACATCCATCCGGCTCCCCTGCCCCGCTTCGGCGGCAAGGGCATGTACGGCGAGCACGTGCACCGGGCGGTGCTGCAGGCCGGCGTCCCGCTCTCGGGGCCCACCGTGCACCGCGTGAGCAACGAGTACGACGAGGGCGAGATCCTGGCGCACCAGCCGGTTCCCGTGCTCCCGGGCGACGACCCGCACACGCTCGCGGCCCGCGTGCTGAAGGCCGAGCACGACCTCTTGTGGCGGGTGATTCGCAACCGGTTCTGCCCTGCCACGTAGCCGGTCGTTCGGGGGTCGTTCGGGGTCGTTCGGGGTCGACTCAGTCGTCGGCCGCGCCGTCGGGGCACGCGGTGGACACCTGCGGCGAGACGTCGGCGGCCCACTCGAAGCCGTCGATGCACATGTCGGTCACCACCACCGCGCCGCGCCGCCACGACCAGATCTTGGCGAAGGATCCGCGAGGACTGACGGGATCGATGAACTCCGACACGAGCTTGGCGCAGGTGAGGCCGGGTCGGATCACCAGCCCCTTGGCGACCGGCTCCCCCTTCCACATCAGCCACGTCTCGCCGTCCTTGGGCCGGACGAAGGCCTCGTCGCCCTCGAAATTGAGCACGAAGCGCTCGGTGTGCTCCTCCCCCGTGCACTGCAGGTGCGTGACCAGCAGCGTGTCGGACCGCAGCTCGATGTTGACCAGATCCCCGATGTAGCGCGCGGGCGGCAGCGGAAACCCGAGATCGAGGTAGTACGGGCCGAGCGCCGTCTGGGCCCACGGCAGCGGCTCCTCCTCCTCTCCCTCGTTCACGCCGGCCTCGTCCGCCAAGGACGTCGCCGCGTCGTCCTCACCGCTCGACGTCGTCGTGGGGTGATGGATGTCGGCGCAACCCATGGCGATCGCCAATGGCGCCAGCGAGAGGAAGCACCACCGATGGACGTGTGACCGAGGATTCACCGGATCACGGACTAGCCACTGGCGATCCCTTCGCCACCCCTTGCGCGGCCCATGTCTCGAGTTCCCGAGCGCCTCGCCGCAAAACGGCGTGCGCCGAACGACCACACCGCGTGGCACGCCGTGCGGTCGCCACCCGACCGCACGATGACGACGCGCGCCGCGCTGCTATCGGGCAAAGCTGGCCAGCGGAGGCAACAGCCGCCGCAGCCAGTCGTCGAGCATCACCAGCCCCGAGATCGTGGGGTTGGTCTCCGCCTGCTCGCGGACCTGCGCCGAGAACTCCCGCAGCTTGTACTTGTCGACCATGCCCTGAACGTCGTCCCCCTCGACCATGCGCACCAGCTTGTGCACGTGGAAGTTGAGCTGACGGCGCATCGCCGACACCGAAGGACCATCCCACGGCGAGTCGAGCGGAAGCCGATCGATGGCCTGGTTCAGGAGGTTGAAGTTGATGGCGTCGGTCACCGACAGCCGCAAGAACAGCGTGTCCTTGGGGTTGCGGCCCAGCATGGGCGCGAGCCGAACCGCATCGAGCACCGGGGTCAGGTAGCGCAGCTTGACGATCCGCGCGGCCAGATCCTGCGGCAGCCCCAGCTCTTCGAGGCGAGCCAGGCGCCTGGCGGTACGTCCGCGCGAGCCGGGCGGGAGCGCCTCGTCGACGTTGGCGAGCAAGGTCTGGGCCTGCGCGATGCTGGAGTCGTCGATCGTCGGCAGGTCCATCTGGTCGAGCAGGTAGAAGGTGGCGTCCTCGAGCGAGTGCTGCACGAACGCCATGGCCTCGTACACGGCCCGGGTGGTGCGCTTGTCCTCCAGCGCATGGAGCTGGGCCTGGATCGAGTCGAGATCGGCCGCCGCCGCCGCCCGCAGGTAGGCCACCGTGATGTCCACCGGCGACATCAGCGTCCCGACCTCCACCTCGGTGAAGAACGTGCCCCCCATGTTGTCGACGATGTGGTTGACGATCATGGTGGTGGCGATCTCGCGCCCGAGCAGGTGCCCGGCCACCGCCGCGCGTCCCGCCAGCGCTGCGACCCGCTGCGGGAAGTAGGCGGTGACGAAGCGATCGACGATGTCGGCCGGCAGCGGCGGCCCCTCCAGCAGCTCGCGGTAGGCGAGCATCTTGGCGTGCGAGCACAGCACCGCCGCCTCGCACTTGTGCATGCCCTGGCCCTTGCGCGTGCGGTTGTGGAGCTCGTCGTCGCCGGGCAGCGAGAACGCCTCGGGGGAGAACGGCACGTGGTCGGCGAGGTAGCGCAGCGCCCGTGCGTAGCGGAACACGTCCTTGCGCGACAGCTCCACGTCGAACGAGACCATGCGGCTCTGGGAGCGGTTGTTGGCCAGCACCATCTGCACGACCTCTTCTTCGCAGTCCACCAGCAGGGCGTTGCGAGCGTCGCGGGTGGTGGTGCCGTTGGCCAGCAGCGGTGCGAACAGGATCTTGATGTTGACCTCGTGGTCCGAGGTGTCCACGCCGCCCGAGTTGTCGAGGAACGCGTTGTAGTTCTGGCCTCCGCCCTTGGCGTACTCGACCCGGCCGCGATCGGTGATGGCCAGGTTGGCGCCCTCGGCCAGCACGCGACAGCGCAGGTCGCAGGCATCCACGCGCACGCTGTCGTTGGCCTTGTCGCCGACCTCGGAGTTGCTCTCCTCCTTGGCCTTGATGTACGTGCCGATGCCGCCCATCCACAGGAGATCGACCTGCAGCTTGAGGATCGCCCGGATCACGTCGTCGCCGCCCACGACCTGGTCGGGCCCGATCCCGAGCAGCTCGCGGGCCCGGGCCGACAGCGGCACTTCCTTGCTCTTGCGCGGGTACACCCCGCCGCCCTCCGAGAGCACGTTGGGCGAGTAGTCCTCCCAGGTGGAGCGCGGCAGGTCGAACAGGCGCTGGCGCTCGTCGAAGCTCGCGGCGGGGTCGGGATCGGGATCGACGAAGATGTGGATGTGATTGAACGCGGCGACCAGCTTCATGGTGCGGCTGCGCAGCAGGCCGTTGCCGAACACGTCGCCGCTCATGTCCCCCACCCCCACCGCCGTGATCACGTCGGTCTCGGGGTCGATGCCCAGCTCGTTGAAGCCGCGACGCGTCACCTCCCAGGCCCCGCGGGCGGTGATGCCGGTCTTCTTGTGGTCGTAGCCGTTGGAGCCGCCCGAGGCGAACGCGTCGTCGAGCCAGAACCCGTGCTCGGCGCTGATGGCGTTGGCCGTGTCGGAGAGGTGGGCGGTGCCCTTGTCGGCCGCGACCACGAGGTAGGGATCGGTCTCCTCGCGGTGCACGAGGATCCCCGCGGGCGTGCGCGGCTGGCCGTCGATCACGTTGTCGGTGACCGACAGCAGCGCCCGGATGAACTTGCCGTAGTAGTGGTCGCCCGCCGCCCTCAGGGCATCGCGCTCGGCGGGCGGATGGCGCAGCACGAACCCGCCCTTGGCGCCCATGGGCACGATGAGCACGTTCTTGACCATCTGCGTGGCCATCAGCCCGTGGATCTCGGTGCGGAAGTCATCGGGCCGATCGGAGAACCGCAACCCACCGCGCGCCACCCGGCCGCCGCGAAGGTGCACGCCCTCGAAGTCGGGGTGGTAGACCCAGATCTCCCGGTAGGGCTTGGGCTCGGGGCCGTACGAGAGCCGGCGCGCGGCGATCTTGAACGCAAGCGCCTCGCCGGCGTCGCGATCGGCCACGTAGCAGTTGGTGCGGCGAGTGGCCCGCAGCAGCTCGGCCACCGCCTGCAGCACGCGATCGGCGGTGTAGTCGGTGATCTCCCGCAGCTCCTTGGCCAGCGTGGCCTCGGTCTTCTCGGCCAGCTCGGGGGTCGCCACCTTGGGATCGAAGCGCGCCGCCAGCCAGGCCATGAGCGCGGTGGCCACCAGCGGGTTGTCGACCAGGGCGCTGCGCACCACGGCCGAGTCGAACGGCAGGCGCAGCTGGTGCAGGTGCGCCACGTAGGCCCGCAGCACGTCCACGTCGCGCGAGGTGAGATCGGAGACCACGATCAGCCGGCTTAGATCGTCGAAGCCGACGCGCCCCTCGAACACCTCCTGGATCGCGTGGGTGATGTTGCCCCGGCGCGCCATGATCTGCCCGATCCGCCCCGCGCGCAGCTCGAAGCGGAAGTTGTCCATGTCGATCACCGGCAGGTGCGGCACGTGGATGTCGCGGCTGTACTCGTCGATCACCTCGAAGCCGAAGCTGGTGAGCACGGGCAGCTCGCGGCTGAGGTTCAGCGGGTCGCGCGAGAACACGCGCAGGTTGAGCGAGCCGGGGTGATCGCCGAACTCGCTGACGTAGAGATCGCACGCCACCTGGGCCCCGGCGCGCAGGCTCTCGAGGCACAGCACGTCGCCCTTGATCCGCTCCACGCTGCAGCGGCGCTTGTGCTCCTCGTTGAACGCGTCCTCGTAGACCTCGATGAGCTCCTCGGCGCGGGAGTCGGTGGCGACGGACTCCACCGCCTCGCGCAGGCGGTCGGACCACGAGCGGGCGTGGGCCAGCACCTTCTCGCGCAGGACCTCGGTGTCGGCCTGCTGCAGCGGGCCCACCCCGGTCACGTAGAAGTGGATGACCGCGTTGTCGTAGCGATCGATGTAGACCCCGTAGTCGGCGTAGGTGCCCCCGAGATCGGCGAGCAGGAGGTCCTGCACCAGCTGGCGCAGCTCCTCGCTGAACTGCCAGCGCGGCAGCGCCACGAACGCGAACGCGAAGCGGCCGCCCTCGCCGATGCGGATGTGCACGTCGCTGCCGCCCTCGGCCTCGGCTCGCAGGATGCGGTCGGTCAGCTCCCAGATGCTCTCGCGGTCCTCGGACAGGAGGTACTCGAGCGGCAGCGAGTTGAAGGCGTTGGTGATGTTCTTGCCGCGCTCGGAGGCCGCGGCCACGCGCCGGTCCTCGAGCATCGCGTGGAGCACGGTATGGATCACCGGGATCTGCTCGGGCGGGGTGTGCAGCGCCTTGTAGGTGAACAGCCCCTCCACCAGCACCACGCCGCTGGGCTTGCCGTCGGCCCCGAACGAGGAGGCCACGAAGTAGCCGGGCTTGCCCGCGCGGTGCACCGGCGACTCCTCGGCGCTGCGCTCGTAGCGAACCCAGCGGCCCTCGGTGCTGGCGCTGGTGCTGGGCGTGCGCAGCGAGGCGTCGCGTTCGGCCTTGCGGATGGTGCTGGTGCCGAGCGCCTCGAGCAGCTGGCCATCGTCGCCGTAGCGCTCCACCGCGAACAGCACGAAGTTCTCGTCGCAGAGCCAGCGCAGCAGCGCCTCGGACTCGCGGGCGGTGGTCGCCAGCTCGCCGTGCAGATCGCTGGCGGCGGCGAAGTAGTCGTCGGCGACGGCCTCGATCGCACGCGACATCGCATCGAAGTCGCGGACCAGGGCCTGGGCCAGCGCAAAGCGATCGGAGATCCGCTCGCGCAGGCCCGAGGGGATGCCCCCGCCGTCGCGACCACCGCTGCTGCCCGAGGGGGCGACCTCGATGCGCATGATCGACTCGGCCTGCCCGGTCCCGATGCCGATGAGCTTGCCGCTGGGGTCGCGACGCACCCGAACGATGGCGTTGACCTGACGGCGAATCTCGTAGTGCTCGGCCGCGAGCGCCGCTCGCATGGTGGAGACGAGGAACGGCTGGTCTTCCACCAGGCTCTGCACCACGAGGGTGTCGGTGTCGTCCTGATAGCTCAGGGCCACCTTGATCTCGCCCCGCTTGCGCATCTCGATGAGCTCGAGCTGCTCTTCGAATTGGGCCAGCAGCCGCCCCACGGGCACCCCGCGAAGGTCGCGAACGTCGACCGAACTCATGATCGCCTTGGCCAGGGCCGAGAGCTGCTCTCGGTCGGTCTCCGACCGCATGGGCGTGAATTCCTGGAGCTGGTGCTGGACCTCGGTGATGAGCCGACTCGTGAGCTGGCGAACCATATGCGAGCCGGAACATCCCGCAGCCCGCGAGCACATGCAATGTGCCAGCCCGCAAAGCGCACACTCCGCTGATGAGTCCTGGCTCACGACGGAGCGCCTCATCCGACGGGACGACTTCGCCCGCGATCACGGGTCGCGATCACGGTTGCGCTCCTTGCTGCGCGCCCGGGGTGCGAATCAGGGGACCGCGACGCTCGGCCGCACGAAGGCTCGGCCACGCAGCCGCGCCACCGTTGCCGGCCCGATGCCGCGCACGCGCACGAGCGATTCTACGTCGTCGTAGGGACGCCCTTGCACGATGCGACGGGCGAGCGCGGGTCCGATGCGAGGCAAGCTGGTCAGCTCCGCGATCGAGGCCCGGTTGAGATCCACGGGTTGTTGCAGCGCAGCGAGGTCGTCGGGGCTCATGCGAGACCAGCCATGGCTCTGGCCATGGCTCTGGCCATCGCTCTGGCCATCGCTCTGGCCACGGCCCGGCGCGTCGGGTGATGCGAACGAGCGTGCACACAGGCGGCTCGTATCGAAGGCGTCGCCGGCCGCGATCGGCTCGTGCGCTTCCGGTCCAGGCGCCGGGCACAGCGCCGCGACCTCGGCGGGGACCTCCTCGTCGCACCACAACCGGCTGTCGACCATGATCGCGCGGGTGCACGGGCGCACGATGGGGACGGATCGGCGCTCGCCCAGCGCCGCGGCACCGAGCACGAACGCGACCACGATCACCACCACCGACGCTCCCACCGTGGGCCCGTGGGTGCGAAGGCGCGCGGCGACACGGCCAGCGAAGGGGCGCGTGCACCGATCCACGGAAGGCCTATGGGGGCGAGCCCGGCGGCTCCGTCCCTCCGAGGCCGAAGCCATCGTGGAGGCACCGCAAGGCCAGCTCGCCGTAGCGCTCGTCGACCACCACGGAGATCTTGATCTCCGAGGTGGAGACCATCTGGACGTTGATCCCCTCGGCCGCGAGCAAGCCAAACGTCTTGGCCGCGACCCCGGCGTGGCTGCGCATGCCCACCCCCACCACCGAGACCTTGCAGATTCCCGGATCCGCGAGGATGGCCGCAGGGCGGACCCCCGCGGGCAGCTCGAGCCCTTGCAGCAGCGCGCGTGCGCGCGACAGCTCGCCCTCGGGCACGGTGAACGTGACGTCGGTGAACCCGTCGTGCGCGGCATTTTGGATGATCATGTCGACCACGATGCCGGCGGATCCGAGCCGCTCGAACAGCGCGGCCACGGTGCCGGGAACGTCGGGCACCCGGGTGAGGGTGATCTTGGCCTCGTTGCGGTCGAGCGCGACCGCAGACACCACGACGTCTTCCATGCCTGGTTCCTCCGGGACGATGAAGGTGCCCGGGCCCTCGTGCAGGCTGCTGCGCACGTGGACCGGGACCCGGTGCTTCATGGCCAGCTCGACGCTGCGACTCTGGAGCACCTTGGCGCCCAGCGCCGCCAGCTCGAGCATCTCCTCGTAGCTGATCCGATCGATCTTGCGGGCGTTGCCGCAGAGCCGCGGGTCGGTGGTGTAGACCCCGTCGACGTCGGTGAGGATCTCACAGACGTCGGCCTGCATCGCCGCGGCGAATGCCACCGCCGAGGTATCGGAGCCACCGCGTCCCAGGGTGGTGATGTCACCGACCTCGTCGATGCCCTGGAAGCCCGCACAGACCACGATGTGCCCTTTCGTCAGCTCGCGGCGGATCCGGTCGTGATCGATGTGGGTGATGCGAGCGCGGGTATAGTTGCGATCGGTCCGCATGCCCAGCTGGTGCCCGACCAGCGAGACCGCCTTGGTCTGGTGATCGCTCTCGTCGAGTCGTTCGCGGGGGGCAAGCTCGCCCCCCTCTGGGGGGCAGGCTCGGTGATCGCTCTCCTCGAATCGTTCGCGGGGGGCAAGGTCATTGATGGCTATGGCGAGCAGGGCGGCGCTGACCTTCTCGCCGGTGGCCACGAGCTGGTCGAGCTCGCGGTCGTGGGCCTCGCTGCGGCGCACCGACGCCACATAGGGACCCTTGTGGGCCGTGGCCGGCGGGCCGGACTCGAGCCCAGATTCGGCTGCGGGCGCAGGCTCGACCAGAGCGTTGGCCAGGGCGATGAGGCGGTTGGTCTCGCCGGCCATGGCCGACACGATCACCACCAGCTGGTGGCCTTGCTCGGCCACGCCGAGGCAGCGGCGGGCGCAGGCCCGAATCCGGTCGAGATCGGCGACCGAGGAGCCGCCGTATTTCTGGAGCACGAGCACGGGGGCGCCGTTTGTACGGGCGCCCCCGCCGGGGTGTAAAGCGGGGGCGGTCATGCCTTCCTCTTGTCGGCCACCGACCCCCGGTCGTTGCACGCAATCGGTCAATCGTCGCCGGACGGCCCGAACAGGCCCAGTTGGGCCAGCAGCGCCTCGGGCACGGGCGCGCGGGCGCGGCGGCGAACCTCTTGCTGGATCAGCAGCTCGATTCCACCCCGGCAGCTCCCGCAGCCGGTCCCCGCATCGCAGCGCTCGCCGACCTCGTCGACCGTGCGCGCGCCCGCGCGGATGGTCGCCAACACGTCGCGCTCGGACACGAGCATGCACTGGCACAGGGTCCGCGACACCGTGCGTGTGAGATAGGGCAGCGCAGGCCCCTCGGCAAGCCCACGGCGCCCTCGAGATCCGCCGAAGCGACGGGGACTACGCGGCCTCGGCCGTGGGCAGCATCACCGCGTAGCAGCCCTCCCCCTCGAAGTGCACGATGAGGCTCTCGAAGTGCCAGGAGCCCATGCGCATGCGAAGGACGAAGTCGCCATCCTCGTTGGCCGTGTGGATCTCGGCCCCGGGGAATCGGGTGCGGCACAGCGCAATGAGCTCCGCCACGGAATCGAACCGCCGCAGCTCGCCTGACGAGGTCTTCTCCATGTAGGTAGGCATCCTACTGCACCCGACTCGCGTCGTCGAGCGCCAATTCGGTCCACCCGTGTCGGGGGGTCTACCCCGCCTCCGCCGAGTACACCGGCGCATCCCGCTCCCGCTGCTCGATCGCGGCCCGCAGCTGCGGGTGCTGGCGCAGCTCGGGATCCTCGTCCAGCAACGCCGCCGCCGCCTGCCTCGCGTGCACGAGCATGCGCGTGCCGTCCCCGCCGAACCCCAGGAAGCGCAGCCGAGGCACCCCCGCTTGTCGCGTGCCGAAGATCTCCCCCGGCCCACGCATGGCCAGATCGTGCTCGGCCACCGCAAAGCCGTCCGCGGTCTCCGTGAGCACGGCCAGCCGCTGGGCGCTCTCGGATGACGGTCCATGGGCGGTGTGGATGAGACACAGCGAAGCTCCACCCCCACGCCCGATCCGCCCGCGCAGCTGGTGCAGCTGGGCCAACCCGAAGCGCTCGGCGTGCTCGACGAGGATCGTGCGGGCCCCCGGCACGTCGACGCCGACCTCGATGACCGTGGTGGCCACCAGCACGTGCAGGCTCCCCTCGCGAAAGGCGGTCATCACCGCGTCCTTGTCCTCGGGGGCCATGCGACCGTGCACCACGCCGATCTGCGACTCGGGCAGCAGCGCCCGCAGGGCCTGCGCCGAGGCCTCCACGTGGCTGACGTCGAGCGCCTCGCTGGCCTCAACCAGCGGGCACACCACGAACGCCTGAGCTCCCCGCCGTACCGCCTTGGCCACCGTGGCCCGGGCTCGCTGCAGCGCAGGACGCCCGGCCAGCAGCCGCGTGACCGGGGGCTGCCGCCCCGGCGGCATCTCGTCGATGAGCGAGACCTCCAGCTCGCCGTAGGCGGTCAGCGCCAGGGTGCGAGGAATCGGCGTCGCCGTCATCACCAGCAGGTGAGGCCGCTCGCCCTTGGCCCGCAGGAGCGCCCGCTGCTCCACCCCGAAGCGGTGCTGCTCGTCCACCACCACCAGCCCCAGCCCGGCGAAGGTCACGTCGCCCACCAGGAGCGCGTGGGTCCCCACCAGCAGATCGATCGTGCCCGCGCCCAGCAGCGCCAGCAGGCTGCTCCGCTGCGCGCGCGGCATGGATCCGGTGAGCAGCGCCACCTTCACGCCCGCCGCCCGACACCAGGGCTCGAGCGTGCGCAGGTGCTGCTCGGCCAGCAGCTCGGTGGGAGCCATCAGCGCGGCCTGGGCCCCCGCGGCCACCACCGCCTGGATCGCCGCGAACGCGACCGCGGTCTTGCCCGAGCCCACGTCCCCTTGAAGCAAGCGCAGCATCGGGCGGCCGCCGTGCATGTCCTGCTCGACCTCGTCGATCACCCGCCACTGTGCCGCGGTGGGCTCGAACGGCAGACACGCCCGTAGCTGCTCGCGACCGAACGCGCCCTGCGGGGTGACGAACGCGGCTCGATCGCCGCACCAGGCCGCGCGGCGTCGCAGCAGCAGCAGCTGCAGCAGCAGAAGCTCGCCGAAGGCCAGACGTCGGTGCGCCGCCGAGCGACCGCGATCGAGCTCCTGCACCTCTTGCGGCGTCAGCGAGCTCGGCGGATCGTGGAGCAGCCGCAGCGCCTGCGGCAGCGGTGGCAGCCGCTGCGCTCGCGCCAGCGCGGGAGGCAGGAGATCCTCGATCGCGTCGATCTCCAACAAGCGCTCGAGCGCCGCGCGGCACAACGAGGACACGGTGCGGGCCCCCACCCCTTCGACCACCGGATAGCGCACCGCGATCGGTGGTGGAGGATCGTCGAGGGGATACACGTCCGGATGCGCGATGCTCGGTCGCCCGCGAAACTCCCGGACCGGGCCCACCACGAACACGCGCGCGCCCAGACCGAGGCGCTGCCCCAGCCCTCCCACGCGATGGAACCAGCGCAGCGAGATCGGGGTGCCGTCGTCGGCCACCACCTCGGCGCTGGCGAAGAAGCGCCCGCGGGCGAAGCCCTGGCGGAAGCGCTCGACCGTGACCTCGGCCGACAGCACCTGTCCCTCGCCGACCTCCGACGCCGACTTGCGCTCGCGATGGTCGCGGTAGCCCGCGGGAAGGAAGAACACCAGATCCTCCAGGGTGACCAGACCACGCGCCTCGAGCTTGGCCGCGGTGGACGGGCCCACGCGAGGCAGCACGGTCACCGGCGCGTGGGCCAGCGGCGGCTCGACCGAGGGCGCGGGTCCGGGCTCGGCCCGGGCGGGCATGGTCGTGGTCGTGGCCAGCGAGCGGGCGGGCGCGACCGGTGTCGCGGCATGAACGGCGGGCGATGCCCCGCGAGCGGCCGCCGCGGTGGAGGCGGCCCGGTGGCGCGGCGGCGGCTTGATGCTTCGAGCCCGGCTCGGCTCCTGGCGTGCCTGCGCCCCCATGCAGAGGCGAAGCCCGTGCGCGATGACCCGCGTGCGATCGTGTCGTCCCATCGAGTCGAAGCGCGTGAGCCCCTCGCCGAACGTCTGCTGCTCGCCCGGATGCGTACCAAGGGTCCCGCCCGCCTCCATGAAGCGAGCCCACGCCAGCCGCAGGCGCTCGCCCAGCTCCGGCGCTTCGATCCGCGCAAAGCGATCCGCCCCCGCCTCGCGCACGAGCTCGTGCAGCGCCGCGAAGGCGCGCTGCACCGAAGCCGAAGGATCGCGTGACGAAGGGCTACCCACGACGCGGCGAGGCTAGCAAGGAAGCAGGCCGTTTTCGCCGGCCTCTCCGTCACCACGGGCCCTCTTGGGCCTTCCTGCTCTCGTGTCCGGCCGGCGATCTCGACCGGCGCGCGGGACGAGCCTGCTCTCAGGCCGGCGGGATGAACGAGAACCGCAGCTCGTGGTCACACAGCCGGTAGAGCGTGCCCTCTTCGATCCGGTGGTTGTCGACCCGCTCACCGTTGAACTCGACGCCGTTGGTGCTGCCGAGATCCTTGATGTAGTAGCCCCCGTCTCGTCGCACGATGGCGCAGTGTCGGCGCGAGATGTTGGCGTCCTTGATCGGAAGGTCGGAGTACTTCGAGCCGCGTCCGATCACGAATTGCTCCTGATCGATCGCGTAGCACTGCCCTTCGAAATACAGGTACAGCGGACGGGCCTTCTTGGCCTCTGGCATCGGAGCCGGGCCAGGACGGGGAAGCCCGCCCCCGGCTCCAGGTGGCCGCGGCAACGGGCTCGGACGAGCGCCCATGGGTGCGGGTGCGGGACGAGGAGCCGGCCCTGGTCCAGGCGGAGCCGGACGCGGTGCAGGTGCCGGCGCCACGCCCGGCGAGGGCGGAGCCGCTCGCTTGACCTCGCCATTGGGGGTCGTGGGCTTCTTCTTGGTGAAGAGCTGGACGAGCGCCGCCTGCACGACATCGTCGGTGCTGATCTCGCGCCGCTGAGCAAGCGCCTCGACCCTGGCCCACAGGTCGTCTCTGCACGTGAACTGTCGAAGTGTCCTGCCCATATGCGCTCGGTGGGGACGAGAACCGCCGCGAAGCCCCCCTCTCGGAAAGAGGATGGGAACCGCAAAAGTGCGGCCGGTCCGCATCCTAGAAGCAAAGCGTGAGGCCGGTCAATATCCTCGCAGGGGGAGAACGCACCGCAATCGCAGTGCCTGCCCGTTTGGCCAGGGGTCCGCCCCTCGTCGCCGGCCCCGTCGTAGGCGCCACGCCGGCGCTGGACCGCGATATCCTCGGCCGACCGCACGACGGTCCGTCCCTCCCGATGCCCCCCCTGCGCCCTGGCTCGCGCCGATTTCCGCTCCGCGTCGTCCGGCTCGCGCCGCGGTCGCTCGCACTGGGGTGGGCGCTGGGCGGGGCCTTGGCTTGGGCGATCCCCGGCAGCGCATCCGCAGCCCCCGGCCAGGGGCTGCGCCTGGGCGGGATCGAGCCTCAGGGGCCCGCAAGTCGCGCGGTCACGGCCATCCACCACAATCCGGCGATGCTGGCCGCAATCCCCGGCACGGCGGTGCACGCCTCGTTCAGCACCGGGATCGAGCAGCAACGGATCCGACGCAGCGCGATCGACCCGGCCACGGGCGAGCCGCTGTCCGAGCTGCGCACGCCGACCTCGCTCGCCCACCTGGGCCTGGGCTACTTCGTGGGCGCGAGCCTCTACTTCGAACCCATCGCGGTGGGCGTGGGCGTCTACGACCTCGGCAGCCGCTACCGGCTGACCTCGGCCGAACCGCTGCGCTACCACCTGGCCCCCGACCCCGATCCCGGCTGCGTCGGGCCGGGCCTGTCGCGTTGCCCTCCCAATGGAGGATCGGTGGAGAGCCGTCACGACATCACCACCGCGCTTGCGTGGAACGGCGGGCGCGTCAAGCTCGGCGCAGCCCTGCACCTGCCGCTGGTGCGCGAGCGCTTTGCCTTCGACGACGACACCGCGCTCGCCTCGCTGGACCCCGATGCGAGCACCGCCGGGTGCACCGACAAGGAAGACCCCGCCTGCACCGAGCGCGTGGGCTTCAAGGGGTGGACGCAGTGGATCCCTCGCGACGGAGCCCCGTCGGGCTTCGACTTTGCGCTGACCGTGGGCGCCGCCATCGGACTGAACAACGACACGATCACCCTGGGTGCCCGCTACCGCAGCCCGCCGCTGCGCCGCGGCGGCGAGGTGCTGCTGGGTGGGGTCGGCGTGGTGTGCCGGCCCGAGGCCGAGGTCGGCCCCGAGGGCGACCTCGGCGACCAGGTTCCTCCGTGCGAGGTCGCCGATCCCGTGGGAGCCACCCTTCGCCAGCGGCTGCCTCAGCAGGTCGCATTGGGCGGCTCGTTCCTGCTGGGGCGCTCTCGAACCTGGCGCCTCGATCTCGACCTCTACTGGATGGACCTGTGCCCCGGTGGCCTGCGGGCCACGCGATGTCCGACCGGCGGCAGCCAGACGCTGCGCCTCATCGGCCTCGACCGCGGCAGCGCCACCCTGCCCGAGCTCTCGCGCTTTCGCGGCAAGGCGGATCTCTACGGCTTCGATGCGTTCGCGCGCTATCGCGTGCAGACCAACCTCTTCGTGCTGGCTGCGGCCCACCTGGCCTCCCCCGCCGTGCGTCGCGGCGCCACCACGGCCGCCGACGACGAAGGCTGGCGGATCGGCACCAGCCTGGGAGCCCGCGTGCGGATCCCCAAGGTCGATCTCGTGCTGGTGCCCGGCTACGGCTTCGACATGCTGCTGCCGCGAACCGTGGGGCCCGACGACGCCCTGTTCTCCCCGGCGGACGCCACCGCGTTCGTCAATGGCAGCGGCGACATCAACGCCCCCGGCGCCGCCGGGGTGCTCGATGGCCGGGGGCGTCCGAGCAACGCCGGGCGCTACTTCGGCATGCTCCACACCGTGTCGCTCGCGGTGATGTGGGGCGAACGAGAGGTCCTGGACTGACGCGCGCCCATGGGTCCATGCGCAGGTCCACGGGCCGGGTCCGAGCCCGGCGGCTGGTCCGGACGAGCTTGGTTGGTACACTGAGGCGATGCGCACGAGCCCCGCGCTGCTCCTCGCCGCGACCCTGTGCCTGCCCGCCCTCGGCTGTGCCCACCGGCGGGCCGGGTCTACGGTGGAAGCCCCGGTCCCGCCCCCTCGCGTGCGCAACCTCGACGAGCTCGAGGCCGCGTTCAACCGCTACGTGCTCTTGCCCCGCGATCGCCCCGAGCGGGCCGAGTACCTCGCGGCGCTGCGCGACTTCCTCGTCGGGTACATCGAGGGTGCGCTGGCCAAGGGCAAGCATGGTGAGGCCGAGGCCGCCCTGCGCTACACCCTCTCGCTCTACGCCGCCGCCGATCTGCGCACGGCCGAGGCGGCGCCGGGTCTGGCCGAGGTGGCCCGCCAGCTCTATGCCCACACCGGGCGAACCGGCGACGAGCAACCCTCGCTGCTCGCGCTCGCGGTGGAGCAGCGCTTTGGCAGCGACGCCCCGCGCACCCACGCCGTCGACCAGTGGCAGGCCCTCGAGCGCTGGCTGGTCGACAACGGCCCCTTCGCCACCGAGCCACTGCTGGCCCACGAGGATCTCGAGCGCTCGCTCGAGGCCATCGCCGCCGTGTTCCCCACCCCGTTCGTGGTCGAGCGCCTCGCCGACCTCTACGTCGCCCGCTACGAGGCGGCCAGAGCCGCTCACGCGCGAGGCCTGGGCCTGGGGCAGACCTCGCAGCGGCGCGTGGAGATCACCGGCTACCTGCTGATGCGCCTCTACTTGCGCGCCGACGATCCCGAGGGCGCGATCGCGGCGATGGGTCGCGTCGGCGACGAGGCCTCGACCGCCAAGCTGAAGTCGTTGCTCGAGGAGGCGTTCGAGAGCAAGCGCAGCGCCCGGCCGCTCTTGTCGCTGGCCCAGCAGTTCGTCCCCGAGGAGGACGCCGATCCCAGCCTGCCGTTCGTGAGCCAGTCGTGGGGGATCATCGACAACCTCAGCCACCGCGCCCTCGAGCGCTTTCCCGAGGATCCCTACGTCCACCTGATGCGCGCCGAGGTCATGCAGCGCGAGGGTCTGCAGACCGCGGCCATCCACCATCTTCGTCAGAGCATCGAGCTGCAGGACGACGTGTACGAGGCGTGGGAGCAGCTCGCCGCGCTCGACCACGAGCAGCTCCGCGCGCTGGCCCATCGTGATCCCAAGGCAGCGCTCGCTCGTCTCGAGGAGGTCGAGGTCTTCCATCGCCGTGCGACCAAGCTCTGGCGCGATCGGCCGATCCGCCCGGCCATGCCCGAGGCCTACTTCGCGGTGGCCCAGGGGCTCTACCGCAACGGCCTGGTCGACGAGGCCAAGGACCTGCTCGGCAAGAGCCTGGCCATCGAGGCGCAGCCGCACGTGCTCGACCTGCTGGGGACGATCGCGATCAAGCGCGCCGAGCTGGGGACGGCCCAGGGCTACTACGAGGACCTCGTGCGCCTGCCCGTGGGCGAGCCCGACGACAAGCTCCGCTGGGAGGCGCGGTCACGAGGACAGCTCGGTGAGATCGCCCTGCGCCGCGGCGACGCCACCACCGCGACCGAGCACCTGCGCGCGGCGCTGCGCAAGACCAACGAGCTGCTCAACCGCCCCGCCATGGAGATGATCGATCAGAGCGATCGCTACCTCGATCGCGGGCGGCTGCTGTTCTTCCTGGGTGAGGTGAGCCTGGCCGTCGACGACTTCGAGCTCGCGGCCGACCTCGCCCCGTATCACGCCAATGCCTACGCCGAGCCGATGCTGCAGCTGGTGTCCTACGGCTACTATCAGGAAGCACGCTCGGTCTACCTGCGAGCGCTCGGCGAGCCCGACGTGGCCGACAGCCTCAAGCTCTACTTCAGCCTGTGGGTCAACGAGCTGGCCCTGCGCCAGGGGCTGCCGGCCGACCGCGACGCGGTGGAGTTCATGCGCGACTATTCGTCACGCGACGGCAGGCGCGGGCAGAGCGATGGCTGGGGCCGCAAGCTGGCCCAGCATGCGCGCGGCGAGCTGAGCTACGACCAGCTGCTCGACGGAGCCAGCGACGAGGGTGAGCGCGCCGAGGCGTTCTTCTACGAGGGACTACGGCGCTGGCGCTCGGGCGATCCCGCGGCGGGTCGCAAGCTGCTCCGGCAGGTCGTCGCGTCGGAGCTGATGGGCTTCTTCGAATACGACATGGCGCAGGCCTACCTCGAGTGGGACGACCTGCCCACGCGGGCGCGTGCACCGATGGCCGGTGGCGTGGCCCGACACGCCTCGGGACACGCCCGCTGAGGCGGCACCCCGGACCAGAGCCGGGGACTGGCGCGCGCCGAGCCGATTGGCCCCCAACGAAGAAGCCCGAGCGACCAAGGCTCGGGCTTCTTCGTTGGGGGCTATACGGGAGGCGCGGGCCGGAATCGAACCGGCGGTGGAGCTTTTGCAGAGCTCTGCCTTACCACTTGGCGACCGCGCCGTGGGGCGGGCTTCCTACCACGAGCCAGCAGCCCGAGCAAGATGCCGCCTGAACGACCGACGGGCCGCACCGGAGTCCGATGCAGCCCGTCGCTGGGGTGTCCCGTGGGACCGCCCCGCGGATCAGATCCCGCCCAGCGGGTCGTCGCCCGACCCGAGGCCGAGCTTGTTCTTGCGTCCGGAGGACTTGGGCGGATCGCTGGCCCCACCATCGCCGCCCCCCGAAGACGACGACTTGCGCTTGCCCGAGGAGCCCTTGCGCTTGACCCCAGAGGTGGCCGAAGCGGCTTCCTGCTCCGCCTCGTTGGCCGCCATCTTCTCGTCGAGCGCCTTGAGCTTGGCCTCGAGCTCCTTTTGCTTGTTCTCGTCGCCCTTGGCGGCCTCGAGATCCTTCTCGAGCTGAGAGCGCTCGTTGGACATGCGCTCCTGCTCGGCCGCGAGGTTGTTCAGCTGGGCGGTGACGGCCTCGAGGGCCTCGGCCTGCTTGCGAGCGATCTCGTCGGCCTGGGCCTTCTCGACCTCGGCCTGCTTGACGCTCTGCCACCAGAAGAAGCCAGCGACCCCCAGACCCAACACGAGGATCGGTACGACCACGAGCGGCCACTTGGGCTTGGCCTTCTCCTCGGAGAGCTTGATCTGCGCATCGAGGCGCATCTGCTCCTCCTTGAGGCGCGCCTCCTGCTCGGCGCGGGCCCGGGCCTCGGCCTCCTGGATCCGCAGTCGTTCCTCGCGATCTTGGGCCTCGCGAGCGACCCGCTCGGCCTCGAGCCGGGCGGCCTCCTCGGCGGCCCTGCGCTCGGCTGCCTCACGGGCGACCCGTTCGGCTTCTTCGCGAGCGTGTCGCTCGGCGGCCTCGGCCGCGAGCCGAGCTTCTTCCTCTTGCCGCACTCGGTCGGCCTCGAGGTTCTTGAGCTCGGAAAGCGCCATCAAGGCGGAGTTCTCGGAATTGTTCATGCCTCTGCTTCCCTCCTCGTCATCTACGCTTGCACGCGCGAGGGTGACTTTCGTTCCCGTCCGATCCCCTCGCTACCCCGTCGCACCCTTGCGATCCTCATTCATGATCATCGCTTGGCTCGTGGGCGATCCCAGGAGACCGCCACGATGGTGAGCACTCGTCGCTGCGCCTGCGAGCGAGCGCCACGCTTCCTCGAATTTGCCCAATTTTTCCGCCGTTGACCAGCCCGCCGTAGCCTCGGCGGCATGCCGATCGCTCTGCGCTCCCGTGAACGTTTCATTCCGGTGACGAAGACCGACGCCGACGCCGACGCCAGCACGGGCGCTTCGACGGCCGAGCACGGGCGGTTGGGCGGTTTCGAGGCGATGCTGGGGCGGCGGCGGCTCGCAGCGCTGGCCGGGGGAGCCATGGTGATGATGGCCACGGGCGCCCTCGCCTCTCCGCGGCCTCCTACATCTCCTACTCTGATGGACGGCGAGGAGACCGAGCCCTCGCGTGCAGGCTCGGGGCGCTCGGGGCAGCGCGCGATGTCGACGAGGCTCGAGCACACCCGCGTGCTCCCCTACCCGAGCGAGCAGGTGTGGCCGGCCGCGGTCCGCTATCTACGTGTCGATCGCGGCTTCACCGTCGTCGACCGCGACCAGGACGCCGGCTTCATCCTGTTCGAGTTCCTCCTCGGTCGCGAGCCCGACGGTCCCAGGGGTCGCGGCAGCATGGAGATGATCGCGACCGTCGATCCCTCGGGGCGCGCCGCGGTCAAGCTGCTCGTCGGCACGGACGCCGGTCCCGAGTACTTGCCCCATGCCATCGCCGAGGGCTTGGCCGCCAAGCTCAAGGCCGAGCGTGGACAGCCCGCGCCTCCCCCCTCCCCCAAGCCGCCGACCGACGGCCCCCGGGCGCCCACGCCGACGCCCACCCCACCCCCCGACGACGGCCCGTGGGCGCCCGAGCCGCCCGGCGGCGCATAGGTCGGTGGCGGACTGGTCCTTGGCGGTCCATCGAGCTTCATGGCATGACCGGCGCGATGCCGGCTCCGTTCGACCTTCGCAGCGACACCGTCACTCGCCCCACCGCCGACATGCGCGCGGTGATGGCCGCGGCCGAGGTGGGTGACGACTGCTACGGTGACGACCCCTCCGTGCGCGCGCTCGAAGCCGCGGTGGCCGAGCGCCTGGGCAAGCCGGCGGCGGTGTTCCTCCCGTCGGGCACCATGTCCAACCAGATCGCGGTCCGCGTGCGGTGTCGAGCGGGCGATGCCATCGCAGCGCATCCCGGCGCCCACGTGCGGATCCATGAGAACGCCTCGGCCGCGGCCATCAGCGGCGCACAGATCATGCCGATCGGGGATCGCCGCGGCTACGGCGTCGACGAGCTGGCGGCGCTGTGCCACGAAGAGAGCTGCGGCTGGCCTCCCGTGCGCCTGGTGTGGCTGGAGGACACGCTGGGCGACGCCGGCGGCATGCCCTGGCCGCTGCGCGATCCGAGCGCGGGGGGTCGCGGCCTGCTCGAGGTGGGAACGTGGGCACGCGCGCACGGCCGAGCCACCCACCTCGATGGCGCGCGGCTGTGGAACGCCCACGTCGCCACGGGAACGCCGCTGGCCGAGCTTGCTGCATGCGCCGACTCGGTGTCGGTCTCGCTGTCCAAGGGCCTGGGCGCTCCGGTGGGCTCGGTGCTGTGTGGCGACGAAGCGTTCGTGGCCGAGGCGCGACTTCACAAGCACGCGTTGGGCGGTGGCTTTCGCCAGTCGGGGATCGTGGCCGCGGCCGGCCTGTTCGCGCTCCGGCACCACGTCGAGCGCCTGGCCGAGGACCACGCACGCGCCCGTCGACTGGCCGACGCGATCCGACCGCTGCCGGACTGGGAGGTGCCCGAGCCCTCCACCAACCTGATCGTCGCCCCCGTGCGCGCGCCTTGGGATCACGCCGAGCAACTGTGCGCTCCGCTGCGAGCGGCCGGCGTACTGTGCCACCCCAACACCTACCGAGAGGTTCGCTTTGCCCTGCACCTGGGCATCGACGACGCCGACCTCGACGCCATCGTGACGATCATCCGGCGCGTGGTCTCCGAGCTTCGTCCGTCGTCGTGAGAGGCGTGAGAGCGGCTTCGAATGCACCGAGCCCCGGGGACCTGGACCTCTCGGTGGGTGCCCGGGGCTCGCCGGTCGAAGGGCCTTGGTGCTCCTACATCGTGAAGGAGTACTGGAAGCCCATCGTGGCGTTCTTGAATTCCTTGAACTTGGCCTTCTTGGCCGCCGCCGCCACGCAGTTGCCGAGCGACGTACCGGCGTGAGGCGCAAGCGGAGTGGCCTTGGAGACCGTGCCCGTGGAACCGGACAGCGAGAGCTTCACCTGGACCTTCTCGCCCGCCTTGGCGCCGTTCTTGGCCCCGCAGGACTTGGCTTCGGCCTTGACCGATGCCAGACCCGCCTTGAGATCGGTCGGCGACAGCTTCTCGGGCGCGCTGGGGTTGCTCGAGCCACCCGAGCTCCCACCGCCCGAGCTCCCACCGCTCGACTTCTTGGTGCTCTTGCCGCACTTGCTGGGATCGAGGATGCACTCGACCGAAGGCGAGGAATCCTCGTCCTTCTTGGTGTCGGTCTTGGTGCCACCGGAACCACCCGCCGTGCTGCTACCGGCGCTGCCGCTGCTTGCGGTGCCACCCGACGAGCCGGACTTGCGCGAGCCGCCGCTCTTGCGGACCTTGCCGCCCTTGCCGTCGTCGACCTCCTCGCCCTCGGACTCGCCTCCGCTGCCGCCCTCGGACTCGCCTTCGCCGGCCTTGTCGTCCTTCTTGTCCTTGTCCTCGTCGTCCTTGTCCTTGTCCTTGTCCTTGTCATCGTCGTCCTTGACGTTGGGCGCGACCACGGGGACCTCTTGGACGATCGTCTTGGTCTCGGGCGGCTTTTGGTTGGCGATGTACCAACCGAGGCCACCGACCGCAGCGATGAGCAGGACCATCATGATGTAGAGCGGCGCGTTGGAGCGCGGCTGCACCACCACCGCCGGCGGAGCCGGCGTGGACGAGTCGGGCGTGGTCGGAGCGACCAGTGGAGTCGCCGCCAGACCACCGAAGCCGCCGCCACCAAAGCTCGGCAGCGCGGCATCGTCGGCCGCGGCCTGAGGCGCCGCGCTGGCGGCCATGGACGGCCCACTACCCACCATCGAACCCAGCGAGCGAATGTCGATGAGGCCCGATCCCTCGGACGTGGGCGCCGACGTGGCCAGCCCCTTGGAGGGGTTGGACGAAGCGCGTGCCGCCGGAGCGGACACGGCCGGCGATGGCGAGGCTGCGCTCGCGGTGGCCATGGCCTGCAGGCTGTCGAGCGAGAACAGCACGGAGTTCTCGTTGCGCTGACCAGTGAGCTTGGAGACCCGCGGGGACTGAGGCTGCTCGGAAGGACCGTCGGTGCCGGTGGCGGCCACGGCCGCGGCCGCAGCCACCCCACCCGCTCGAGCCCCGCCCGCTGCGTAGTCGTCTTGGTTGGCGCTGGCGGCAAACGGATCGTCGTTGCGCTCGGGCAGATCGCTGAACGCATCGACGTCGCCCAGGGGCAGCCAGTCGTCGAAGCCCTCCTGCCAGACCGCGGTGTCCTTGTCGATCTCGCCCGCCGCATAGCGCTGACGGACCTCGTCCTCGGCCATGGGCCCGACCGTCTCGCCGTTGATGGCGAGGTGCCAGCCGGGGGCGGCTTGCTCCGCCGCGGCCGCGCCTGCACCTGCGTCGGCGGTCATCCCCTTGTCGCGGACGATGATCACGTTGCTGCACTTCTTGCAGCGAATCTTGAAGGTCTTCCCGCGAACCTTCTCATCCGCGATCGAGTACTTCGCACTACACTTGTCGCATTCGATCTTCATTCGCGTGCGTCCCGGGGGGCTCGGTTGGGCGTGGCCTTGGGTGCTCGAGCGTGGGGAGTGCTTGGACTTGGAGTGCCAGCCAGCCGAGGCGGTTGCCAGTATAGGGGAAGCGTTGGACGGGGCACAACTGCGCCCGGGGGTCGAATGACGGCCACATCGGACCAAAGTACGCCGACACGAGGCCGACACGACCCATGCGCGAGGACCAGGGTCCCCACGATCACGCGGCGATCCTAGGCCGCAGGTGGGCTGGTTGGCAACCCGAGGGCTCCCTCCCGCGCGTGGCTTCCCGAACCGACGTTAGAACGCGTCGGCGAACCGCAGGGTCTGCGCACGATCCGGGCCCACGGAGACGAGCACGACCGGGACCTCGGTATGTTCCTCGATGAGGTCGAGATAGGCCCGCACGGGCCCGGGGAGGTCCTCTCGACGCTCGGCTGCGCGCAGGCCCGGGGCCGACAATTGGGCGGCGAGCGAGGGATCCCCCCACCCGTTCAGGGTCCGCAACCGAGGAACCACGTGCTCGAACCCGTCGCGGCCCGGGTCGAGATCGTCCTCGTAGGACTCGCAGATCTCGACCTTGGGGAGCAGCGCCAGCACGTCGAGCTTGGTGACGCAAAGACCATCCATGCCCGAGAGCCGCGCGGCGTAGCGCAGCGCGGGCAAGTCGAGCCACCCGCAATCGCGCGGCCGTCCGGTCGTGGCGCCATACTCGGCGCCGGCCTCGCGTAGGCGTGTGCCTTGCTCGCCCAGGAGCCGCGTGGGGAACGGACCGCCGCCCACGCGGGTGGTGTACGCCTTGGTGATCCCCCATACGCGATCGATGAGGGTCGGACCGATCCCAATCCCGGTGCACACCCCACCCGCGATCGAGTTGGAGGAGGTCACGTAGGGATAGGTCCCGTGGTCCAGGTCGAGCAGCGCCCCCTGAGCCCCCTCGAAGAGCACGCGCTGTCCCGAGCGAATCGCGTCGTGGCACAGCGCCCCGGCGTCGCAGACCATGGGCCGCAGCAGCTGCCCCCAACCAAGGCCCAGCTCGACCAGCGCCTCCACGTCGAGGGCCGACTCGGGCGCGCCGAGGCGATGCAGCTCGGGGTCGAGGGTCGCCTTGTTCTTGAGCAGGCGCTCGCGCAGATCGGACTCGCGCAGCAGGTCGCGAACCCGTACCCCGCGCCGCGCCGCCTTGGCCTCGTAGGCCGGGCCCACGCCACGACGCGTGGTGCCGATCTTGCGGGCGTCGCCGGCCGAGTCCTCGCGCAGCCCGTCGACGAGTCGATGGAACGGGAAGATCACGTGGGCATCGAGCGAGACCCGCAGCTCGTCGGCCTGCAGCAGGTTCCGCGCGCGCAGCTGCTCGATCTCTTTGCGGAACACGTCGGGGTCGATCACCATGCCGGCTCCGAGCACGCAGCGCGTGCCGGGATAGCGACATCCCGACGGCACCAGGTGCGTGATGATCTGCTGACCGTCGACCACCAGCGTGTGCCCGGCGTTGTTGCCTCCAGCAAAGCGAGCCACCACGTGCGCCTGCTCGGCGAGCACGTCGACCACCTTGCCCTTGCCCTCGTCGCCCCACTGGGCGCCCACCACCACCAACGCGCTCATGTCGTCTCCTCCACCAGGACCCACGAGTGGGGCTCGCGAGACCACCGAGTCGCGCCTCGCTCGTTCACGATCGTGAGGCGATCCGCCCCCGATGCCTCGGCCAGCGCCTGGGCTCGCGGCAGCGAGAGCCCAGGCTGGACCCACGCTCGACGCCCCGACGCACGCGCCCGCGCAGCCTCGGCGTGCGCCTGGGCGCGCGCCGAGGCGTCGTCCGCCGGCACCACCACCACCAGGTGCGCAGGCCCGGGCTCCGCTCCGGGGACCTCGTCGCCCTGCGCGGCGAGCCCCGCCTCGACCGCGTCGAGATCGATGGCCAGCCCCGTGGCGGGGCGCGGCACCCCGTAGCGGCGCGGGAGCCCGTCGTAGCGGCCCCCGCGAACCAGCGGGTGATGCACGCCCCGGGCCCAGCCACGCACGCGGATCCCCGAGTAGTAGTCGAAGCCGCGGGCCTCACCGAGATCCACCGTCACGTGCGACAGCACGTCGGCGTCCATCCGTCGCAGGTGATCGATCGTGGCCGACAGCCCGGCCAGTGCGTCGTCGACCCCTGCGTCGCGCAGCGCCACCTCGGCTCGCGCCAGCACCCGCGCGGGCTCGCCGAACAGATCGCACAGCGCCACCGCGGCCCGCCGCAGCGCCTCGGGGTGCTCGTGGGATTGCAGCACCCGGGCCAGGCCATCACGATCCTTGCGGGCCAGGTGCGCGTGGGCGAGCTCGGCCACGCCGGCCGGCAGCTCGAGCGCATCGAGCAGCCCCCGCGCCACCCGGGTGTGCGCCAGGTCCAGGCGAAAGTCGACCAGCCCCACCGAGCGCAGCGCCGCACGAGCCAGCGCCACCAGCTCGGCGTCGGCGGCCGGATCGGCGTCGCCGATCAGCTCGATGCCGACCTGATGGACCTCGGTCTGCTCGCGTGCGCTGGTGGGCTGGCGCAGCACCTCGGCCGCGTAGCTGAAGCGATGCACCACGTCGTCGGGCAGCTCGCCGCCCCAGCGCTGGGCCAGCATGCGGGCGATCTGCGGGGTGACGTCCGCGCGCAGCGAGACCAGGTCACCGCTGCCCGCGGCGATGAAGCGCACGCAGCCGCGACGATCGGCCTCCGACAGGCCGCGCGACAGCACCTCGTAGTACTCGATGGCCGGCGTCGCGACCGGCTCGTAGCCCCAGGCCTCGAACGTGGACAGGAGCGTGTGGGTGATCGCCCGCCGCCGACGGCACGCCGCCGGCAGCAGATCCCGAGCGCCTCGCGGCAGGGCGCAGATCGGCGCGCCCCCGATGGCGCCAGCGGTCGAGTCGCTCATCGCGAAGCCTCGCTATCGCGGCAGCGGCCGAAGATCGTGGAAGACCAGGCCGTTGGGGATCTTCGGATGGAAGAAGGTGCTCTTTTGCGGCATCACGTGGCCGCTGTCGCAGACCGCTCGCACGTCCGACACGGGGGGCGCATTCATCAGGCACAGCAGCTGCACCCCCTGCTCCGCCGCGGTCGCCCCGCGGCCCGCCGCGACCTCGAGCGTCCGCGTGGTGGACTTGTAGTAGTAGAGGTTGGTCTTGGCCTCCTGCGCCGCCTTGGTGATCCCCAGGGCCCGCTCGAGCACCAGCTCGTGCAGCAGCGCCACGTCGAGCCGCTGCAGCGCCGGCGGCAGCTCGGACAGGCCCGCGCCGATCGGGTCGAAGTCGTCGCGCAGCCGCAGCACGTGCAGCGTGCCCGACCCCGAGCCGGAGCGCGGCTGGGTCAGCCCGAAGGTCGCGGGCCCGTCGGTCGCCAGGGCCTGCCGCAGCGCGCCGGCGTCCCCCGGCAGCGCAACCTCGCGATGCGAGAACCAGCGGGCCGACGCCCGCAGCACGCCGTCGAGATCGACCGCGGGAAGGCCGTGCACCAGACGGTGCGTCGGCAGCACCACCAGGCCTGGATCATCGAGGTTGCTGAGGTAGATCATCCCGAAGTCGGCGTTGGGATTGCCCGCGGCTCGCAGCTCGTCACGGAACGCGCACATCGTCTCGTAGCGGTGATGGCCGTCGGCGATGTAGATGCTGCGCGGGCGCAGGTGGTCCTGCAGGGCCGCGAGCGCCGAGGGGTCGTGCACGCGCCACAGCGTGTGCTCCACCTCGTCGAACGACGCGTGCAGCACCGGCTGCCCCCGGTGCGGATCGACCATGCCCTCCCAGGCACGGTCCGGGTCGGAGAACATTCCGAACACCAGCTCGAGGTGAGCCTGGCAGGCGCGCATGAGGTTCAAGCGATCGGCCTTGGGCCCGGCCAGGGTGCGCTCGTGGGCCAGCACGGGACCCTGGCCGAAGCGGGTCAGCTCGATGAGGCAGATGAGACCCTTGCGCACGTAGGTCTGGCCCTCGACCGAGAAGCGCTGGTGATAGAGGTAGATCCCGGGCGCTTGGTCGCGGACCATCGCCGACGCCACCTGCTCGCGAAAGCGGGCCGCGCCGGCCGGGTACTTGGCGTCGCCCTCCCCCTCGGGAAGGACGAAGTGGATCGCGTTGTGCGGCGAGCGGGCGGCCAGCTCGGCTCGTCCCTCGTCGTCGATCACGTCATACGGCGGAGCCATGAGCGACGCGGCATCACCCGCCCTGGCAAGGTCGTAGCGCAAGCCCCCGAAGGGTCGGATCTCGGCCATGGCGGACCTATAACACGGCCCGGCCGGGGGCTAACACGGCCCGGCCAGGGGCTGCGGCGGCGGCGGTGTGCGCTTCAGCGGGCTCGAGCCCCGATGTCACGGCGAAGCTGGCGGCCATCGAAGCGCACGCGGCCGGCAGCCGCGTGCGCACGATCGAGGGCCTCGCCCAGCGTGGTGCCTCGCGCACACACGCCCAGCACCCGCCCCCCGGCGGTGGCCCAGCCGTCGCCCTCGCGCCGCGTGCCCGCGTGGAACACCTTGACGTCGGGGTCGCCTTCGAGCGCCGACAGCCCCTCGATGCGATCGCCGGTCCGCACCTCGCCCGGATAGCCCGCCGCGGCGAGCACCACGGTGGCCGCCGGATCGCCCGGCAGCGCCTCGTCGCGCAGCATGCCGTGGGCCGCATCCGCCAGACGGGGCAGGAGCGGCACCGACAGTCCGAACAGCAGCGGCTGCACCTCGGGATCGCCGAAGCGACAGTTGTACTCGATCACCCACGGCTCGCCGGCGTCGTCGATCATCAAGCCCACGAACAGCACGCCCCGAAACGGGCGCCCCTCGGCGCGCAGGCCCGCCAGCGTGGGACCCACGATCCTCGTGCGCACGCGCTCGGCCACCGCCGCGTCGTAGATCGGCGCGGGCGCGTACGCCCCCATCCCGCCCGTGTTGGGCCCGGTGTCGCCTTCGCCGAGCCGCTTGTGATCCTGCGCGGGCAAGAACGTGGCCGCTCCCGTCCCGTCGGTCAGCACGAACAGGCTGACCTCTTGACCGCGCAGGCGCTCCTCGAGCACCACCGTGCGTCCCGCCGCGCCAAAGGCCCCTCCCTCGAGACACTGCACGAGCGCGGCGCGAGCCTCGTCGTGCGTGCTGGCGACCGTCACTCCCTTGCCCGCGGCCAGGCCATCGGCCTTGACCACCGGCGCGGCCTCGAAGCGTTCGAGCGCACGCAGGCCCTCGTCGAGGGTGGTGACCGTCTCGTGGCGGGCGGTGGGGATCCCGTGCATGGCCATGAAGCGCTTGGCCGCGGCCTTGCTGCCCTCGAGCTCTGCTGCCGCCGCGCCCGGACCCACCGTGGGCAGGCCGGCATCGCGAAGCCGATCGGCCAGCCCGTCGCACAGCGGCTGCTCGGGGCCCACGACCACCAGATCCACCCCCTCGTCGCGCGCGCGCCGGACCAGCGCGGCCGCGGCATCCGAGTCCCCGGCGTGCACGGGCACGCAGCGCGCATCATCGCCGTAGCCGTCGCGCCCGGGGGCCGCGAGCACCTCGTGTCCCTCGTGCGTCAGCCGCCACGCCAGCGCGTGCTCGCGACCGCCGTTGCCCACCACCAAGATCCGCGCCGTGCTCATGCTCCGCTCCTGCCTCAGTGCCGAAAGTGACGCTCCCCCGCCAGCAGCATGGCCAGGCCGTGCTCGTCGGCCGCATCGACCACCTCTCGATCGCGCATCGAGCCCCCGGGCTGGATCACCGCCGTCACCCCGACCGCCGCGGCCGCATCGACGCCATCGCGGAACGGAAAGAAGCCGTCCGAGGCCAGCACGGCTCCGGCCGCCGCTTCACCCGCGTGGCGGCTCGCCTGGCGCGAAGCCTCCACCCGCGAGGTCTGCCCGCCGCCGATCCCCAGCGTGACTCCATCCTTGGCGATCACGATCGCATTGGAGCGCACGTGCTTGGCCACCCGCCACGCGACCTCGAGGTCGGCGAGCTCGGTCCTGGTCGGCGCCCGACGGGTGGCCACGCGAGCCTTGGCCGCCCCCACCCGGATCACGTCCTCGCGCTGGACCAGCAGGCCCCCCGCCACCGAGCGCACGCGCCATGGTGGCGGCCCCTCGGCGAACATGTCGGGCAGCTCGAGCAGCCGCAGGTTCTTCTTGGCGGCCAGGATCTCCCGCGCCGACGTGGAGTAGCCCGGGGCCACGACCACCTCGAGGAAGGTCTCGCACAGCCGCCGTGCGGTGTCCGCATCGACCTCGTGGGACAGCGCCACGATCCCCCCGAACGCGCTCTCGGCATCGGCCTCCCGCGCGCGCACGAACACGTCGCATAGCCCCTGGCCCGGCTGCCCCACCGCCGCCCCGCACGGCGACGCGTGCTTGAGCACCGCCGCCGCGGTCCCCAGGGGCTCCAGGTCGCGAATCAGGGCCAGCGCCGCATCGGCATCGAGCAGGTTGTTGTAGCTGAGCGCCTTGCCCTGCAGCACGCGGGCCTGCGGCAGGCCCGAGGCCTCGTGGGCCTCGCCCGCCACCGCATAGAGTCCCGCCGCCTGGTGCGGGTTCTCGCCGTAGCGCAGCACGCCCTGTCGCTCGCCTCCCACGAAGAACACCGGCGCAGCATCGTCCTCGCGCTCTGCGCTGGCCTCGTGCGGGGCCTCGTGTTGGGCCTCGTGTTGGGCCAAATGCGCTGCGATCGCGGCGTCGTAGGCCGCAGTGTGGGCAAACGCCTTGCGAGCCAGCGTGCGCCGCAGGGGCAGCGGGACCGTGCCCGCGTGCTGGCGGAGCGCCGCAGCCACCCCCTCGTAGTCGGCCGGATCGACGACCACGGTCACGCGCGCGGCATTCTTGGCCGCCGCCCGCACCATGGTGGGGCCCCCGATGTCGATGTTCTCCACCGCGCGCGGCAGGTCGCAGCCGGGCTCCCGAATCACCTCGCGGAACGGATAGAGGTTGACCACCACCAGGTCGATGGCCGGGATGTCGTGGCGCTCGCGCTCGGCGTCGTGCTCGGGGGTGGGGGCGGCCAGGATCCCGCCGTGGATCCGCGGGTGCAGGGTCTTGACCCGACCGTCGAGGATCTCGGGCGCGCCGGTGTACTCGCTGACCTTGCGCACCGACACCCCGAGCTCCGACAGCGCACGGTAGGTGCCGCCGGTCGAGAGCACCTCGATCCGATGCTCGACCAACATCCGTGCGAGTCGATCCAGGTGGGACTTGTCGCTGACGGAGACCAGGGCGCGACGGATGGGGATGGGCGTGGTCACGGCCGCCGCCTACCGTGGCCCTCGCCGAGGGTCAAGGTGGAAAGCATGAACCCGGCGACACACGTCCGGGCGACCGCACCGCGACCTCATCGTCGTCATCGGCGCCACGAGGGAGAACCCGCACGAGCGATGAAGGAGGCGAGATCCCAGCGTGATGTCACCACGTGTCAATTGGGCGTCAGCGGGGCGTTAATTCCGCACACCATGCGCGAGCCTTCGTTCTACGAGTACGCCCCCGCACCAGGCGGAGGCGTACTCGCATCGAATCAGGGGAAGAGCAAGCCAAGCAGCAGGGACGGGGCAGACCCGGACGCGGCGTCTCGGATGACACCACGGCCGGTCGGCAGGTCGTGCCTGCCTCGAAGGATGAGTCGGCAACTCGTCGAGGTGATGAGGGCTGCGATCACGGTCGAGCGTCGGGCGAGACGGCCGGCTTGGCCGTCTCGTGGGTGCCGTCGTTTCGGGCTCGGCGCTGCGGCCCGGGAGCCTCCCGCCAACGAGCGAGAGCGCTGCCGCGCCGCAAGGCCGTGCCCACGGGCACGGCACTGGCGACTGGCCACCCGACTACGACTCTTGCCGCGCGAGGTAGGTGAGCAGCTCCTCGCCACCGGCCTCGCGCAGCTTCATCAAGCCACGCACCTCGACCTGGCGGATGCGCTCGCGAGTGAGGTTCAGGATCTCGCCCACCTCCTCGAGGGTGATGCCTCCCTGCTGGGCCACGTCGAGCGCACAGCTGTGCTCGAGCTCCCAGACCTCGCGCTCGGGGAAGTTCACCTTGATGCTCCCGGTGGCCGGGTTGACGTCGATGTAGAGGTGATACTTGCAGCTGACGTAGGGACAGGGCCGGGCCACGTTGGCGCACTCGCCTCGCGACTTGGGGCGCCAGTAGCTGCGCTCGGGGTACAGCAGCGCGCCGATGCGGAGTTCCTCCTTGGTCAGGCGCTTCATCGCGATCGTCTTGGCCCGGTGGCGGCGGACGATCGGCTTGGGATCGGGGAGCAGCGCGGGCTCCTCGTCGGGGGTGGTGGGCTCGGCGATGGTGTCGTGGTCGTACTTGAACATGGGGTCCCTGGCGCGGATGAGCGGTCGTGGTCGTGAGTGGTGGTGGTGAGCGAGACGCGAACGGGAAGCGAAGTGGCTAGGTGGCGAGGGAGGGTCGGTCGCGGTGGGAATCCGCGAGCGACCCGGGGAAGTCACAGCAGCTCGGTGGCGCTGGCCGCCCCGCCGCCGCGGGGTCGGGCCTGTTCCCCGGCGGAGATGATGAGCTTCTCCAGCCGGTGCACGCTGCTCAGCAGCTCGTCGGCGGTCTTCTTGATCGCCTCGAGCTCGCGGCCGAGACGGTCGCGATGCGGCGAGGGTGGTTGCTCGCCGATGCGATCCTCGAACAGGCGGGTCAGCTCCGACAGCGCCTCGTCGAGGGTCTCGATGTTGTCCTTGAAGGTGAGGAAGCGGGCCTGGATCTCCTCGATCGTGTAGCGCTCCGCCATCAGCTTCTTGATGGTGTTGATGCGGCGGAGGGCTCGAGTCGGGTAGACCCCGCGGGAGCCGAGGTGCTTGCCCTTGCGACCCACCCGACGCGAGCGCGGCACCAGACCCAGCTGCACGTACTTGCGCAGCGTGGCCTCGCTGAACTTGATCGCGCGGTCCGAGAACGCAGCGACCAGCTCTTGCGAGGTCAACCCGTGAGGGCTGGCCTGCTCGATCTCACGGATCTGAGCTTCGGTGAGCGCGACCTGCATCGCGGTGGTGGGGGGGGAGCGAGAGGAGGAGGAACGCGCCGCGGGGACGCGTGGGGAGGGAGAGGGAGCGAGGAAGACGTGGCCGGGTCGGCTTCGCCGGATGGCGGGTGGTTCGCCGAGAACTCAGCGCCGAGGTGGGAGTGACGGGACCGACGACCGGCGGGGCTCACCGGTGAGGGGGGTGAAGGGCCCCGGCCACCAGGACCCCCTTCCCCATGGATTCGTGTCGATGTATCCGTCTCGACGGCGCATCGCGACTGTATTCCACTCAGTGGATCTTTAGGAAGCACTTTCTAATCACTTCTCAAAATAATTCGATACATGGATATTGCGAATGCGTTCAGTAGGTGCTGATCGGGGGTGGGATCCGGATCGACGCCATTGGTCGTTTCGCGGCCGCGAACACACGCACGACGGCGATTCACGTCATGTCGCCACCCCACCCACCTGAACATGCCAGCAGCCATCACTCCGGCCGGCTGTCACGATGGGACGCACCGCGAGACCACCCCAGCGCACGCCGGCGACGATGGCCAGGACGAGCCCCTGCGAAGGGCCTTTCGCGAGACGCGAAACGACTCGATCCGCGCTACTCGACCACCGGGCCGGACTTGGTCAGACGCACCTGGTAGCGGCGTCCCGCCTCGAAGGTGAAGGTACCTCCGTCGACCCACGGGCCATCGGCGGAGGAGCGCCACCAGATCGAGGTGCGGCCGGCCGGCAGCGTGCGCTCGGCCACCGGATCCACGGAGAATTCCTTGCGACCGATGCGAACGTAGGCGAACCGCACCGGGCTACGCAGCCCGAACTTGACCTTCGCCGACTTGGGCGCGCGACGCGTCGCGGAGGCGGGCGCGGCCGCTTCGCCGCTGCTGCCGTCGTCCTCGAGCGAGGGGCTCGTCCCCGTCGTGCCGAGGGCCGTCGACTCGTCCGTCGCCACGCCGGTGGTGATCGCGGTGGTCCCCTGCCCCGCGGATGAATCGTCGGCGATCGGATCGTGCATGCGTTCGTCGGCCTTGGCGTCGGCCTGCGCCACCACGCTCGGATCCTCGGTGGGCGGCGGCTCGATCGCGCCGCCGCCTTCGCTCGGCTCGCGCTCGTCACCCTCCCGGCCACGCACCATGACGGCCACGCCGATTCCCCCGGCCAAGAAGCCGAGCCCCAGGATGGCGCTCGCGGCGAGCAGGCCGCGACGCCCTTGCGGACGTGGGCCGGGTCGATGGGTCACCACCGACGTCCGCGTCGCTGCCACCGCCATCGCCTCCGACGCCGGGATGGGCATGGCGGCGTGCACCGCTCCCGACGTACGCGTCGGCGCGGCGGCCTGCACCGCTCCCGACGTGCGGGTTGGCGTCGCCGCCTGCGGCATGGCGCCCGACGTCCGCGTGGGCATGGCCGCCGGTGCAGCCCCCGACGTCCGCGCGGCCCCGGTCGCGGCCTCGGTCTCGGTGCCTGCGATCACGGGGCCCGACGACCCGACCGACCGGCCGCCTGCCTGGCCCAGGGGGCCCAGGGAACGATCGGTGGGCTCGATCCCCGATCGCGGCGCCACCACCCCCATGGCGGTGCGGCACAGCGACCCGAGCTCGACGGCCATGTTGCGATAGCCCGCCCATGCCGCCAGGTACTC
Source organism: Paraliomyxa miuraensis (assembly GCF_026337845.1). Lineage (GTDB taxonomy): Bacteria > Myxococcota_A > Polyangia > Nannocystales > Nannocystaceae > Paraliomyxa > Paraliomyxa miuraensis. The sequence continues at coordinate 52,281 of NZ_JAOVZF010000150.1, forward strand.
GAGCGCTCGGGTGGCGCTGGGGATCCGTTGCCGTACCTCGGCCTGCAGCAAGCCCTCCCGCAGCGACACGAGCTCGGGGGGAACGTCCGGCACCTGCAGCGGCGGGATGTGCCCACCGAGGATCTGGCCGTAGAGCTCGACCTCGTCGGCCTGGTCGCGAAAGCGAGCCCCCGTGAGCAGCTCGTGCAGCATGGCCCCCACCCCGTAGAGGTCGACCGAGGGCTCCTTGCTGCGCCCGGCGAGCTGCTCGGGCGCCATGTAGCGCAGCTTGCCCTTGATGTGCAGGCCCGAGGTCTCCTCGCTCGAGAGCCGGGCAACCCCGAAGTCGGCGATCTTCACCTCGCCCGACGTGCTCACCAGCACGTTGTGCGGTGACACGTCGCGGTGCACCACGCACTCGGTGCGTCCCTCGTGGGTCAAGTGATGGGCATAGGCCAGGCCGCGCAGCACCTCCCCGATCACGTAGCCGACCTGAGCGGGCGGCCACGGCTGCCCCTCGCGACGCCGCAGCTCGCACAGCTGCGCGAGGTTGAGGCCATCGATCCACTCCATCACCAGGTAGAGCCGCCCGTCGTCCTCACCGGCATCGAACACCTGCACCACGTTGGAGTGGGTCATCAACATCGACAGGCGGGCCTCGGCCAGGAACATGCGGCGGTGCCGCTCGTCCTGCGCCACCCGGGGGGCCATGAGCTTGATGGCCACCGACTTGGTCGCTCCGCCGACGCTGGCCCGACGACCCATCCAGACCTCGGCCATGCCTCCGCTGCCGATCCGACGGATCAGCTCGTACTGCCCCACGGCCTGCGTCACGCCCAAGGGAGCGTGGCGGCCAGCCATCAGGGGTGTCAAGCCGCCACGACAGCGGCCGCGTCGATCCGGTGCGCCATTTGCGGGACGCACCGTCCTCGTGGATCGAGGTCGCGCATTTGCGTCGGCCACCGCTTGGGCGGCAGACTGGGCCATGGGCCGACGAAGACGACGCTCACGCCGGGCACGCGACCGCATCCGCGGCATGCTGCTCCTGGCGGCGATCGTCGCCCTGGCGTGGTGGCTCGAAGAGCGAGGCGTGCTCGAGCACCTCGAGGTCGGGCGCAGCGGAGCCCAGACCCCTCACGAGGTCGGCAAGCCCTACGATCGCAAGGACTGGCCGCACTGGAGCGATGCCGACGCAGACTGCCAGGATACGCGGCAAGAGGTGCTGATCGCCGAGTCGGAGGTCCCCGTCCGCTTCCGTGACGAGCGTCGCTGCGCGGTGGCATCGGGACGCTGGCGCTGCCCCTACACGGGCCAGGTGATCACCGATCCGCACCAGCTCGACGTCGACCACCTCGTCCCCTTGCACGAGGCACATCGCTCCGGCGGGAGTGCGTGGGATCGAGCTCGCCGAGAGCGCTATGCCAACGAGCTGTCCGATCCCGTGCACCTGGTCGCGGTGGAGCGCGGCGCCAACCGGGCCAAGGGAGACAAGGCTCCCCACCAGTGGATGCCGCAGGCGCCCGAGTACCGCTGCGAGTACGTGCGCGAGTGGATCGACGTCAAGTCGCGCTGGGGGCTGCAGACGAGCCCGCCCGAGCAGGCCTATCTCGAGCAGGCGCAAGCGACCTGCGCTCGGGGCCAGGTCCCTGCCCTGCCGCACTCGTAGTCGGCCACGCTCGTGTCGGCGGCGCGCGTCGCCGCGACGAGCGTGCCGAGGGTCGGGCGGGCTATCCTCCCAGCGCCTCGGTCATCGCCGCGAGCTGCCGCCACAGCACCGGGTCGTAGCGCTCGGGCCCGTGGTACTTGTGGGTCTTCTTCTCGTGGTGCCACACGGGGCCTCGATCCACGCAGCCGTGGAACCTGTCGGCCCGCGAGCAGTACAGGCGAATGTGCATGTGATCGTCGTGCGGCAGTGAGTCGCCCGGCTGCTGCATGACCGTCTCGGCATAGGCGATGATCCACTCGGGGCGGCCTCGCTTGCGCGCCTCGGCGATGAGCAGCGCTTGCAGCGGGCGCGAGATGAAGATCCACTGGATGCGGATGGTGGGGTCGCGCAGCAGCGTCTCGATGAACAGCCAGTTCTTGCGTGCATCGAAGCGCCGCTCCGCCCAGTTGGGGTCGGCGTAGCTGCCGTACTCGGCCGGAAGGATCGGCTTGCCCTCGTTGCTGAAGACGATCATGTCCTCCTCGGGCGGCGGCAGCGAGGTCCCGTCGGTGAGCTTGGTGTAGAACAGCACGTCGACGTCGCGGCCCGACTGATGGCTCTTGTGCCACTTGGAGGGACCACCCTCGGGAGGCGAGAGGTCGGCAAAGCCCGCCGTGGACTGCCAGTAGCGGGCTCGAACCCGCGCCGCCGCATGCTGGAGTGCGGTCACCAGCTCGTCGGTGCCATAGTTGAACCCGCGCTTGCGCCACTTCTCGGGCACCTTGTAGCCGACGCCGCGCAGGCGCATGCGCGCCGGCAGCCGCACCCGCCCACGGCCGGTCTCGCCGGTCGACACCGAGGTCAGATCGGTCCACAGATTCGGCCCGGCACACGACACCGAAGCCAGCCCGAGCAGGCCTCCGAGCACCATCCGCAGGCTCGCGCGGGCACGCGCCATCGTGCGCCCAGCATACCGCCACCGGCTCCCCAGCCCAAACCGAGGGCGCGCGCCCCCGCCCCAACCAACGAAGAAGGGCGCCCCGGACCCCCGGGACGCCCTCGAGCGCGACAGCAACGGGGCTCCGAGAGGCCCAAAAGCCTAGTTCTTCTCTTCGAACTCGGCGTCGATCACCTCGCCGCCGTCGTCGGTCGACGGGCTCGGGCCGCCCGCCTCGGGGCCACCGCTCGCTGCGCCCGCGCTGGGCTCCTCGGTGGGCGCCTGCTGGCCTGCGCCGTACATGGCCTGCGCCATCGCGTGGCTGGCCTTGGTCATGGCCTCCTTGGCGGCCAGGATCCGGTCGGCGTCGTCGGACTCGATCGCGGCCTTGGCCTCCTTCATCGCGTCCTCGACCGCGGCCTTGGGCTCGGCCGGAATCTTGTCGCCCGACTCGGAGAGCAGCTTCTCGGTCTGCAGCACCATGGCCTCGAGCGAGTTGCGATTCTCGACCTTCTCGCGACGCTTCTTGTCGTCGGCCTCGTGAGCCTTGGCGTCGTCCATCATCTTGTTGATCTCGTTCTCCGACAGACCCGAGCTCGCAGTGATGGTGATCTTCTGCTCCTTGCCGGTGGCCTTGTCCTTGGCAGAGACGTTGACGATGCCGTTGGCGTCGATGTCGAAGGTGACCTCGATCTGAGGCACGCCGCGCGGCGCCGGTGGGATCCCCACCAGGCTGAACTTGCCCAGCGTGCGGTTGTCGCCGGCCATCGCCCGCTCGCCCTGGCACACGTGCACCTCGACCGAGCTCTGGTTGTCGGCCGCGGTGGTGAAGGTCTCGGACTTGCGGGTCGGGATGGTGGTGTTGCGCGGGATGAGGGTGGTCATCACGCCGCCGAGCGTCTCGATGCCCAGCGACAGCGGGGTCACGTCGACCAGCACGATGTCCTGGACCTCGCCCGACAGCACGCCGGCCTGGACCGCGGCACCGAGGCCCACCACCTCGTCGGGGTTGACCCCCTTGCCCGGCTCCTTCTTGAAGAACTCGCGGACCTTCTGCTGCACCATCGGCATGCGCGTCGAGCCGCCCACCAACAGCACCTCGTGGATGTCCTCGATCTTCTTCTTGGCGTCGGCCAGCGCCTTGCGGCACGGCTCGATGCTGCGCTCGACCAGGTCGGAGACCATGCTCTCGAACTTGGCGCGCGAGAGCTTGACCTGCATGTGCTTGGGTCCCGACGCATCGGCGGTCAGGAACGGCAGGTTGATCTCGGTCTCGGGCGCCTGCGACAGCTCGATCTTGGCCTTCTCGGCCGCATCCTTGAGCCGCTGCATCACCAGCTTGTCGTTGCCGACGTCGATGCCGGTGTCCTTCTTGAACTCCTCGAGCAGCCAGTGGATGATCCGGTCGTCGAAGTCGTCACCGCCGAGCTGGGTGTCGCCGTTGGTCGAGATCACCTCGACCACGTTCTCGGCCACCTCGAGGATCGAGATGTCGAAGGTACCGCCGCCGAGGTCGTAGACCGCGACCGTGTGCTCGTCGGAGCCCCCCTTGTTGAGGCCGTAGGCCAGCGCGGCCGCGGTGGGCTCGTTGACGATGCGCTTGACGTCGAGGCCCGCGATGCGGCCCGCGTCCTTGGTGGCCTGGCGCTGCGAGTCGTTGAAGTAGGCCGGGACGGTGATGACGGCCGCGTCGACGGGCTCGCCGAGGTAGTCCTCGGCCGCCTTCTTGAGCTTCATCAGCACGCGCGAGCTGATCTCGGGCGGCGGGTAGACCTTGCCGCGCGCCTCGATGTGGACGTCGCCGTTGGACGCCCGCACCACCTTGAACGGCACGCGCTTGCGCTCGCGATCGACCTCGTCGTACTTGCGGCCGATGAAGCGCTTGGCCGAGAAGATGGTGTTCTCGGGGTTGGTGATGGCCTGACGCCGAGCCTGCTGGCCCACCAGCACGTTGCCGTTCTGCTCGAACGCAACCACGGAGGGGGTGGTGCGACCGCCCTCTTCGTTGGTGATGACCTTGGGGTCGTTGCCTTCCATCACCGCCACCACCGAGTTGGTGGTGCCGAGGTCGATGCCGATGATCTTGCCCATGGGTGGTCTTCCGGGTCCTTTCTAGCGGACGAAAACGCGTTGCGCGGGGAGGCGTGGTCGGGAGGATGAGAGAGCGGGGTGAAGGTCGCATTCGCCGCGGAGCCAACCCTCGCGTGTCCTCGTCACGTGAGGCGTCGCGTCTTCCCGTCCAGGAGGGACCGCGCAGCTCGAGGCGGCCGCAGCCTAAGGCCGGGCGGGGGTAAGTCAACCCCGCCCGGGGCCCCGAAGGGGCGGATTCGACCATACCCTTCCCAACCGGGTCCAGAGGGCCGCAATCGCCCATCTTCTGCCCGTGTCGGGGCGGTGGTCGCTACGAGCTGGGCGCGGCTCCTGCTTCGGCCTCGACCCCCCCCGCGTGAGGTTCGGTCTGAGGCTTGGGCGGGTCGGCCCTCGAGCCCAGATCGGCGTCGGCGGACTCGGCGGCCGTCTCCTCCTCGAGCACGGCCGCGAGCGCGTCGCTGACGGTCTTGACGTAGACGATGTCCATCTCCTGCCGGATCTCCTCCGGCACGTCGACCACGTCCTTCTCGTTGCGCTCGGGCAACACGATGCGCTTGATGCCGGCCCGATGCGCAGCCAGCATCTTCTCCTTGATCCCACCCACGGGCAGCACCAGGCCGCGCAGCGTGATCTCGCCGGTCATGGCCACGTCGGACCGAACGCAGCGCTGGGCCAGCAGGGACGAGAGCGCCGCGATCATGGCCACGCCCGCCGATGGGCCGTCCTTGGGGATCGCCCCCGCGGGCACGTGCACGTGCAGATCGTGGTCCTTGACCACCTCGGGATCGAGCCCCAGCTCGACCAGGTGACTCTTGACGTAGCTGAGCGCCGCCTGGGCCGACTCCTTCATCACGTCGCCGAGCTGCCCGGTGAGCATCAGGCCGCCCTTGCCGGGCATGCGCGAGCACTCCACGAACATGATCTCGCCGCCCACCGGGGTCCACGCCAGGCCCGTCGCCACCCCCGGCTCCGAGGTGCGCTCGGACATCTCGGGCATGTACTTCTGGGGCCCCAGCGACTCGCGGATGGCGTGCTCGGTGATCTCCACCTCGCCCTGCAGCTCGCCCTCGACCACCTTGACCGCGACGCCGCGGATCACCGCCGAGACCTCGCGCTCGAGGTTGCGCACGCCGGCCTCGCGCGTATAGCTGTCGATGAGCTCGAACACGGCGGACTCGGTGAAGCGCAGCTCCACGCCCGCCTCCGCGAGGCCGTGCTCGCCGATCTGCTTGGGGATGAGGAAGCGCCTGGCGATCGCCAGCTTCTCCTGCCTGGTATAGCCGGGCAGCTCGAGGATCTCGAGCCGGTCCTTGAGCGCGGGCGGGATCGGATCCATGTAGTTCGCGGTGGCGATGAACATGACCCGTGACAGGTCGAACGAGACCTCGAGGTAGTGATCGGAGAACGAGTTGTTCTGCTCGGGGTCGAGCACCTCGAGCAGCGCCGAGGCCGGGTCGCCGCGGAAGTCGTGCCCGAGCTTGTCGATCTCGTCGAGCATGATGACCGGGTTGTTGGTGCCGGCCTTCTTCATGCCCTGGATGATCCGGCCGGGGAGCGAGCCCACGTAGGTGCGCCGGTGGCCGCGGATCTCGGCCTCGTCGCGCACGCCGCCCAGGGAGATGCGCACGAACTTGCGCCCGATCGCCCGCGCGATGCTCTTGCCCAGCGAGGTCTTGCCCACGCCCGGAGGGCCGAGCAGGCACAGGATGGGGCCCTTCTTGCTCGCGTTGAGCTTGAGGACCGCCATGTACTCGAGGATGCGCTTCTTGACCTTCTCGAGGTCGTAGTGGTCCTCGTCGAGGACCTCGCGCACGGTCTTGATGTCGATCTGATCCTCGGTGGAGATCGACCACGGCAGCTCCACCAGCCACTCGAGGTAGGTGCGCGTGACCGTGTACTCGGCCGACGACGGCTGCATCTGCTTGAGCCGATCGAGCTGCTTGAGCGCGACCTTCTCGGCCTCGGCCGGCATCTTGGCCTCGTTGATCTTCTTCTGGAACTCCTCGACGTCGCCGCTCTCGTCGTCGATCTCGCCCAGCTCGCCCTTGATGGCCTTGAGCTGCTGGCGCAGCACGTACTCGCGCTGGCTGTGGCCCATCTCCTCCTGGACCTGGGAGTTGATGCGCTCGCGGACCTTGAGGATCTCGAGCTGGCGCGTCAGCAGGGTCAGCACCTTGCGCAGCCGATCGGGGACCTCGGCCGACTCGAGCACGTCCTGCTTCTCGGCCGGCTCGATGTCGAGATTGCTGACCACGAGGTCGGCGACCTGGCCCGCGTCGGTGACGCTGTCGAGCAGCGTGGCCGCCTCGCGCGGCAGCTCGGGGACCAGCGAGATCAGCTTCTTGGCCGTCTCCTTGATGTTGGCCACCAGCGCCTCGGCCTCGAGCTCCGAGCCCGCCACCACATCGGAGATCTCGGACACCCGCGCCATGATGAACGGCTCGTCTGCGGTGATCTCCTCGATGCGGATCCGCATGACCCCCTGCAGGATCACGCTGTAGTTGTCCTTGGCGAGCTTGATGACCTTGAGGATCCGCGCCGCACAGCCGACCGTGTGCAGGTCGTCCTCGCTCGGCTCCTCGATGCGCGCGTCCTTCTGCGTCACGATGCCGATGATCGGGCGTTCCTCGCGGATCGCCTCCTCGATGAGCTTGACGGACTTGGGACGCCCGACGTCGATGGGGATGATGGAGCCCGGGAACAGCACCGAGTTGCGCAGCGGCAACACGGAGACCAGCTCCGGCAGCTCTGGTCGATCGTCGTTCTCGGGCGTCTGTTGGCTCATCTATGCGGGTTCCGCGGCCAACCGTAACACCGGGCCCCCTCGTGTCAACCAGCCCGACCGAGCAGGTCGAGGGCAGGTCGAGGGCAGGTGGCAAGCCAGCGGCAAGCCAGTGCATGGCCGGTTGCAGACCCGCTCGGGACCGATGGGGGGCCGGCTCGGGGCCGGCTTTGGCGCCCCGCCCTCGACGCCTGCCCGATGGTAAGGTCGGGCTCGTGACCCCCCTTCGCGTGGTCGTGGCGGCCGGACCCGATCTCGGGCGTCACGTGGTGGTGGACGGAGACGTGACCGTCGGGCGTGGAGCGACAGAGCGCCTGCAGCTGACCGACAGCGCCGTTTCACGGCACCATCTCACCCTGCGCCCGGGCCTCGACGCCGCCGGCCGGCCCGCCGTGCTCGTGGCCGAGATCGCAGGGGTCAACCCCGTGTGGACCCTGGTCGAGGGCCATCGCGCCGACGTGTTGGCCGGCCACGCGCTGGGCGAGGGCACCACGGTGACCCTCGGCGGGACCACCTTGCGCATCGAAGCGGCGCCTGCGGCCACGCGGACGCCTGGACGGGGCACCGGAGGTTCGACCGTCGAGATCGACGCACGCCTGAGCGAGCGCCCCGATGGCTCCGAGCGACTGGCTTCGCTCGCCGCCCTCGGCGATCGTCTCGCGCGCTGCGACGGGCTGCACGCGGTGTTCAAGGAGGCCTCGACGTGGGCCATCGGGGCCTTGCCCGCCACTCGGGCCATGCTGCTGTCGCCCGATGGCCGAGACATCCTGGGGGCCGCAGCCGACGGTGCAATGGGTGATCTGGCGCTGTCGCGCACGCTCCTGCGACGGGTCCTCGACGAGCGCCGGGCGTTCCTCGTGCGCGACGTGCTGGCCGAGCCCGACCTGGCCGATCGCCGCTCGGTGCAGCTGCGCGGCATCGTGGGCGCGATGGCGGCTCCGGCCCAGAACCTCGTGTTCTACGTGGACTGGGGCCCGAGCGAGGCCCTCGCCCGCGCCCACGACGAAGACGCGCTGCTGCTGCTGTGCTGCGCCGCGCACCTGGTCTCGGCCCTCGGCGACAACGCGTCCGAGCGCTCCCAGCTGCACGCGGCCGCGCGCCGCGGGCCAGGCTCGGCCGGTCGCCCGAGCCTCCCGCGCATGATCGGGCAGTCGGCCGCCATGAAGCGGCTGCAGGTGTTCATCGAGCGGGTGGCGGGCAGCTCCGCCACCGTGCTGCTGCGAGGCGAGAGCGGCACCGGCAAGGAGCTCGCGGCCGGGCTCGTGCACGGCCTGTCGACCGTGGCCCGCGGCCCGTTCGTGGCCATCAACTGCGCGGCCATTCCCGAGCAGCTGCAGGAGAGCGAGCTGTTCGGCCACGAGAAGGGCGCGTTCACGGGCGCCGTGTCCCAGCACGACGGCGTGTTCGCCCGCGCCGACGGAGGCACGCTGTTCCTCGACGAGATCGGCGAGATGAGTCCCTCCACCCAGGCGCGAATGCTGCGGGTGCTCGAGACGCGACGCTTCACGCGGGTGGGCGGTACCAAGGAGGTTCAGGTCTCGGTGCGCCTGGTCGCCGCGACCCACCGAGATCTGCGGCAGATGGTGGCCGACGGCCAGTTCCGTGAGGATCTGCTCTATCGCCTGTCGGTGATCCACACCGAGCTTCCGCCGCTGCGAGAGCGGCCCGATGACATCGAGCTGCTCGTGCGGCACTTCACCACCGCGCTGGGCGGAGAGATCGGCCGCCGCATCGAACGGATCGCCCCCGATGCCCTCGATGCCCTGGCGCGCTACCGCTGGCCGGGCAATGTCCGCGAGCTGCGCAACGTGGTCGAGCGCGCGCTGGTCCTCGGCGACGGTCCCGTGCTCGAGCTCGATGATCTACCGCCCGAGCTGCTCCACGCCGCGCCGTCCCGGCCGGCCGCGGCCCCGACCGCTGCGCGGGTGCCCGAGCAGGTCCGCACCTTGGCCGAGCTCGAGCGCGATGCCATCGCAGCCGCCCTCCACGCCACGGGCGGCAACAAGGCCCGCGCCGCCGCGCTGCTCGGCATCGACCGCACCACGCTCTATCGCAAGCTCAAGGACTATCAGTTCTAGCCCCCCGCGGCCGGCTTTCTGCGTTGCGGGCACCCAGCTTGCCCCCCAGAGGGGGGCTTTGGTTGGGCCGACCGAGGCGCCCTGCTCTGCTCGCCCCGCATCCAGCGAGGTGCACGCGAACAACCAGCCTGCCCCCCAGAGGGGGCATGATTGGTGGGCGACCGTGGCGTTGGTCGACATTCGCCCGTGGTTGGCGGCATCAGTCCCAGCGGCTGCGTCGAGGCGCCTGATCGAACAGCTCGTCGAGCTCGAGTTCTTCGAGCAGCTCGAGTTCTTCCTTGCCCAGCGACTCGTGGTGCGAGTACGAGCCCGACAGGGCCTCGCGCTGGAACTCCTGGAACGTGGTGTAGCCGGTGCGGAAGTAGGTGCTCACGGGGATGACGTCTCCTGGTGTGGGGATGCAGGGAACACGAGAGGAACCGGGGACCGGGGCGAGTGGCCCGTCGCCGACGAAGACCGGTCGGGGAAAGACCGGTTCGTCGCGACCCCGTGAACGAAAGGTATTCTCTGCACCTACATGTAGACAAGAATCTTACCGAATCCCGAATTCCGGCTCGCTTCACCCACTGGCAGGCCGTTCGAGGCCATTTCAGCCCCCGCGCGACCCCCGGCGCCATCGGATGCCACCCGCACCGAGCGGGCTCCTCGGCCCAAGCCCCCCGAGGTGCTCGCCCCGGACCAATGGTAAGGATGGGCGCCGTGCCGAGCCCCTCCGCCTCCCGCAAGACCCGGGTCCGCCCCCGCGTCGTGGCCATCAGCAATCAAAAGGGCGGCGAAGGCAAGACCACCACGGCGGTCAACCTCGCGGCGAGCCTGGCCGCGGGCGAGCACCGCGTGCTGCTCGTCGACCTCGATCCCCAGGCCAATGCCAGCTCGTCCGTGGGCTTCCCTCGCGGCGCGGTGCAGGCGGGAACCTACGAGCTGATGCTCGGCGGCGTGTCGTTCTCCGACGTGGTGCGCCCCACCGAGCTGCCCACGCTGTGGGTCGTGCCCGCGTCGGCCGATCTGGCCGGCGCCGAGGTCGAGCTGGTGTCGCTGCCCGAGCGCGAGACCGTGCTGTCCCGCGCGCTGGCGACCGTGCTCGAGGGCGACGCCTACGACTTCGTGGTGCTCGACTGTCCGCCGTCGCTGGGCCTGCTCACGATCAACGCGCTGGTGGCCGCCGATCGAGTCATCATCCCCATGCAAGCCAAGTACTTCTCGCTCGAGGGCCTGGGCGCGCTCACGGGAACCATCGACGCGATCAAGGCGGGCCTGAACCCCACGCTCGAGATCGAGGGCATCGTGTTCTGCATGTTCGACCCTCGCACGAACTTGGCGCAGCAAGTGGTCGCCGAGGTTCGCGAGCACTTCGGTGCCAAGGTCTACGAGACCATGGTGCCCATCAACATCCGGCTGTCCGAGAGCCCCAGCTTCGGCAAGCCCGCCCTGCTGTACGACATCGAGAGCAAGGGCGCCCAGGCCTACCTGCAGCTGGCCCGCGAGGTGCTGTCGCGCATCGAGCCGGGACGGGCGCCCACGGCCAAGGAGTCCGCCAAGAACTCCAAGGGAGCCGCATGAGCAGCAGCAAGCGACGACCCGCGCTGGGTCGAGGTCTGGGTGCGTTGCTGCCCGGCGCGGCCGCCCCCAAGCCCGGCCCCCCCGCCTCCCCCCCCGACGGTGACGCACCAACCCCCGCGTCCACCGCGAGCGGCGAGGGCCTGCGCATCGTATCCATCGAAGCCCTGTCGCCCGGCCCCGAGCAGCCGCGCAAGCGCTTCGAGCCCAATGCACTGGCCGAGCTCGCGCGCAGCATCGAGACACAGGGGATCATCCAGCCCATCGTGGTCAGCCCCCTCCCCCGCGTCCCGGGTCAACCCCCGGGCCAGCCGCGGCGCTACGTGATCGTGGCCGGAGAGCGTCGCTGGCGGGCGGCTCAACAGGCGGGCTTGCACGAGGTCCCGGTGGTCGTGCGCGAGGTCGACGACGACGAGCGCCTCGAGCTCGCGCTGGTCGAGAACATCCAGCGCGCCGACCTGAACCCCATCGAGGAGGCCCGGGCCTACGCACAGCTCCTCCAGCTGCGAGGCTGGACCCAAGACGATCTGGCCGGGCGCGTGGGCAAGGACCGCAGCACCATCGCCAACGCGCTGCGCTTGCTGCGACTGCCCGAGAAGGTCCAGGAGATGGTCCGCGAGGGCCAGCTCAGCATGGGTCATGCCCGTACGCTGCTGGGCCTGGAGCACGAAGCCGACATCGTTTCGCTGGCCCGCGAGGTCGCGCGCACCAGCATGAGCGTTCGAGCCACCGAGCAAGCGGTACGCAAGCACAACACCACCCCACGGCCCCCCACCGAGGCCGACGACGAGAGCCAGCGCCGCAAGATCATCGTCAAGGAGCTCGAGGACCGCCTGCGACGACGTCTCGGGGTGCGCGTCAAGCTGCGGCCCAAGGGCAAGGGCAAGAGCGCGGGAACCCTCGAGATCCCCTACGGCAGCCTCGACGAGCTCGATCGGGTGCTGCACGTCATCCTTCGCGAGCCCGCCGGCTGAACGCCCTCCCGGCGCCTCCGGAGCCTCACCCGACGGCGCCCTCGGGCGTCCAAGGCGATGCACCCCAGCCCAGGGACCGCTCGGCGCGCAGCTCGCCCCTGCCCCCCGTGTTTCCCCGACCCCACCGGCCCACAAAAGTGCATCTGCCAGTGGCACGCCGAGCGGTTCATCGGCGAGACTGTCGCGGGTGTCCGGAGCCGAGGACGAACGGGACGAAGGTGCGAGCGCATCCGAGAACTCGGACGCGACGCCCGATTCCCGGCGGCGCACCCCGCGAGCCGCGCTGGTGCTGCCGCTCGAGTATCGCAACGCCGGTCACCTCCTCGTCAGCTACTGCACCAATCTCTCGCGTGGCGGCCTGTTCCTGCCCACCCCCGAGCCACTTCCTCCGGGCGAGAGCCTCACGCTGTCTCTGCGCGTGCCGGGCCGCGATCGACCGGTGCAGATCGATGCCAGGGTCCGCTGGACACGAGAGGTGGACTCCCCGCGTGGTCCTGCCGGCATGGGCGTCTCGTTCCACGACATCGACGTCGTGCTCGGCGACACCATCGATGCGATCGTCGCACGCTTCGTGCCGCTGCGGGTCGAGCTGGTGGGAGCCCGACCCGCGGCATGGCACCACGTCGCCGCGTTGATGCGCTCGCTGCTGACCTGCGAGACCACCGAGCACCGGCTCGCTCCCGAGCTCGCGCCCCAGCTCGGCGACGCCGACCTCGTGATCGTCGACCTCGAGCGCTACCCCGAACAGGGCATCATCGTGCTCGAGGAACTCGGCGCCCTGCCGCGCCCTCCCCCGCGCATCGCCCTGTGCCCGGGCCGCGACGACGAGCTACGCCCCCAGGCGGCTGCGTTGGCGCGGGTCGTGCCGACCCCGGTCGACAACCAGGAGCTGCGCCAGCAAGTGCTCGAAGCGGTGGCCGAGGTCCACGCGCGCTGGCCCGCGGCTGGGCTCGGCGAAGCGCCGACGTAGCCCCACGCCACGTGCACCACCGCGTGCGACTCCCTATCCCCGAGCCCGACGCTCGGCCGATGCAACCACGTTGCGCATCAGGCCTGCAATCGTCATGGGTCCTACACCACCGGGCACCGGCGTGATGGCCCCCGCGGAAGACAACGCGCCCTCGAAGTCCACGTCGCCCACCAGCGATCCATCATCGAGCCGGTTGATCCCCACGTCGATCACGGTGGCCCCGGGACGGATCCACTCACCACGGATCATCCGTGGGCGCCCCACCGCCGCCACCAGGATCTCCGCCCGACCGACCTCTTGCGCCAGATCGACCGTCCGCGAGTGCGCCACCGTCACGGTCGCGTTGGCCGCCAACAGCAGCTGCGCCATCGGCTTGCCCACGATCGTGGAGCGACCCACCACCAGCGCGCCCTTGCCCGACGGATCGACCCCGGCCTCCTCGATGAGGCGCATGCACCCGGCCGGGGTGCAGGGCACGAAGCGCGGCTGCCCCAGCATCAGCCGACCGAGGTTGTCGGGATGGAAGCCATCGACGTCCTTGGCCGGATCGATCGCCAGCAGCACCGCGTCCGCGTCGATGTGGGGCGGAAGCGGGAGCTGGACCAGGATTCCATCCACCTCGCGATCGGCCGACAGCTCGGCGACCAGCTGCAGCAGCGACGCGGTGGTCGTGCCCTCGGCCGGGAGTCGGTGATCGCGGGTGGCGATGCCCACGTCCGCGGCTCGTCGCCCCTTGTTGCGCACGTAGACCTGCGACGCGGGATCGTCCCCCACCAGCACCACCGCGAGCGTGGGCGTCACCCCCTTGGCCGTGCATGCCCCCACGCGCTCACGAACCTCCGCGAGGACCCGCTTGGAGGCCGCCTTGCCGTCGATGAGCCTGGCGCTCATTCGGCCGCTGCCGATGATGGGCTGGAAGACGACGACGAACCCGAGCTGGAGCTCCCGCTCGAGCCCGAATCGGAGCCTCCCTTGTCGGTGCCCTTGCCGGACTTGGTGTCGGACTTGGCGTCCGACTTGGTATCCGACTTGGTGTCCGACTGGGCCGAGGCGTAGCCGTCCTTGTACCAGCCGCCTCCCTTGAGCTGGAACGCCGCGGAGGTCACCTGCTTCTCCAGCCGGCCCCCACAGCTCGAGCACTCCGTGAGCGGAGGATCCGAGAAGCGCTGGATGTGCTCCTCGACCGCCCCGCACTCTTGGCATCCGTAGACGTAGATCGGCATTGGACCGCGCCGCACTTTAGGCTCTGCCTCCGTCGCGTCAAGCACCGTACGAGCCTCGGGCGTCACCCGGTGCGAGGTCGCCGCAAGTGGAGCCCATCGCGGCCCGGGACGGGCTCGGCGGGGATTTCCGACCGCCCGGGCATCGATCCCCCCACCCATGCGTGTCACCCCGGTCGATGGGCCTGCTCGCGCTTCCCCCTTCTCTCGGTGCCACGCCCCCGCTCACGGCACCGGATTCGGGCGATGGGCCTGCTAGACTCGTTCCGATGCCTCCTGCCCGACCGCGGCGTTCCCGCACCCACCGCGCCGTGCTGGCCCTGGCCGTGGCCCTGGGCACGTCGCTGGGAGGGGCGGGAGAAGCCCTCGGCGCCCCCGGAGGCGACGACTGGTCGCTCGAGCGGAGGAACGACGATCCCAAGCTGGTGAGCCAGCGCATGGCCAAGCTCCAGCGCAACCCCTTCGACCAGGCCCAGTGGCGGGCCCTGGTCAAGGCGATCGGCCTGCCCAGCCTCGCCGCTCGCATTCGCACGGCCCACGAGGCGCGCCCGAGCGACGTTGCCCTGCAGATCCTGGTGGCCCGGGTCATCGCGGCCGAGGGCAACCCCGCGGCCGCGGCCGAGGCGCTCGCGGAGCTCGAGGGCAAGACCGGCCGCCACGGCGCTCAGATCTTCGAGCAACGCATCGACTGGCTCGAGGCGGCCGGAGATCGCCGCGGCGCCACCACGGCCTTGATGGTCCGCGCCGAGGCGAGCCGCGGCCAGGCCCGCGACAAGCTGCTCGTGCGCGCGTTCGAGATGGCCGATCGCGGCGATCTCTCCGATACCGCGCTGCAGCTGGCCCGAACCCTGGCGAGCGAGCACCCCAACGACACCGGGGCCCAGCTCCGCCTGGCCCGGGCGGCCGCACGCGCCGGTCAGGGCAAGGAGGCCGACGATGCGTTCGAGCGTGCGGCTGCCAGGAGTCCTTCACGCGACCGCGACGACCTCCTGGCCGAGCGTGCCCGCGCCCGCATGACCACCGACAACCCCGGCGGCGCCGCCGAGCTGCTCTGGTCCCTGCTCGAGCCCGCCGGACGCGCCAGCCGCTCGGTGCGGGCCGGATGGTGGGACGAGCTGGCCGATGCCCACCGCCGCGCCGGCACCACCGATCTGCTGGTCGCGAGGCTCGGTCGCTGGGTCGCCGATCACCCCGATGAGGCCGCCGCATGGAGGACCTTGGCGCAAGCCCAGGAGACCGCCGGCTTCGATCCCACCGCGGCGTGGCGCAAGGTGCTCGAGCTGTCCCCGCGCGACGTCGAGAGCCACACCGCCCTCGTCGAGGCGCTCGAGGGCAAGGGCAAGGCCGAGCTGGCCATCGACGAGTACACCAAGCTCGCGCAGCGACACCCGGCCGAGATCGAGCTCGGGCTCGAGCTCGCGGGACGCTTGATCACCAGCGGCGAGCGCGAGCGCGGCCTCGAGCTCGCCGCCGACATCGAGGCCCGCGTGGCCCGCAAGCCCAAGGCACTGCTGCTGCTGCTCGACTTCTACAACCTCAATGACGAAGGCGACCGAGCGCTCGACGTGGCCCGTCGCGTCGTCGCCCTCAAGCCGCGCTCGGCCGATGCACGCGTGGCCCTCGGCGAGCAGCTCTACCAGATGAATCACGTCGACGATGCGCTCGATCAGTGGGCCATGCTGCCCAAGCTGATCCGCCCCGCGCACCGCGGCTGGGCCAAGCACGCCGAGGTGCTCAGCGAGCATGGCCGGACCACCGACGCCGTGTCCTCGCTCAAGATGGCGCTCAAGGCCGAGCCCGAGGAGCCTCGCTACCTGCGACTTCGGGCCATGCTGGCCGAGGAGCAGCGTCGCCCGGATCAAGCGCTGGGCCTGTGGGAGCAGGTCCGCTCGCTCGCGAGCGACCGCGAGGACCGGCTCTTGCGAGACGAGGCCCGCACCCGCATCGTGGAGCTGCTGGTGGGTGGCTCGATCCCCAAGCGTCGGGCTCGACTCGATGCCACCGAGCACGCCGCCCAGACCCTGCTCGACGCGGGCGAGCCCCGCGACGAGGCCATCGAGGCGGGCCGGCTGCTCGCCGAGCTCTACACCCGGCAGGAGAACTACCCCGCCGCCGTCACCGTGCAGCAGCGCTTGTTCGAACTCGCGCCCGACGATCCCGATCGCCTCGCCGAGCTTGCCTCGGCCCAGCGGCGGGCCGGTCAGGTGCAGTCGGCCTTGGGCACGCTCGAGGACCTGCTGGCCGCCGAGCCCACGCGCAGCGCCGACACCCTCGCCGAGATGTCCGAGCTCGCGTTCGAGGCCGGCGACGCCGATCGAGCCCTCGATGCCGCGAGCCAGGCGGCCCAGCGCGACAGCACGCGCGTCGATGCCCTCATCCACCTCGGCGAGCTACACGAGCGCCGTGGTGACATCGACGAGGCTCGCCGCGCCTACCGTGAGGCCATCGAAGCGGATCCCCGCGATGCCCGGGCCCGGCTGCGCTTGGCCGAGCTGTCGCTCACGCTCGGCGACACCGAGCGCTCCGCCGAGGCGTTCCGCGAGATCCTCGACCTCGGCGGCCCGCCCGAGCTGCTGCGCGCCGCGGGCAACCGGGCTCTCGACCTCGCCGAGGCCTCCGGCACCACCGGCGAGCTGTTCGACCTCGCCGTACGTCGTACCGTCGACCGCCCCGAGGCCGACGAGCCCCGGCAGTTCCTGCTCGAGGCCCTCGCTCGCATCGACCCCGACGAGGTCGAGCGCTGGCTTCGCGAGGGCAAGGATGACGCGCCCCGCTCGCGCGAGCGGGTCGAGCACTTGCGCCGTCCCCTGGTCGTCGCGCTCAGCCGCGGATCGGTGGGCACGCGCCTGCAGGCCGCCGAGCACCTCGGCCACCTCGGGCTGCCCGACACCGCACTGCCGCTGGCCAAGCTCGGCGCCTCGCTCCGAGCCCCGCGCGATGCCACCACCACCGTGCGCTCCGCCTTCGATCGCGCTCGCATCACCGCCATCGATGCCGCGGGCCGGCTCCGCGACCCGGCGGCCATCCCCGAGCTCGAGGCGGCGCTCACCGATCCCTCGCAGTCCCAGGGAGCCCGCCACGCCGCCGCGTGGGCCCTCGCCGGCATCGGCGGGCCCGAGGTCGGGCAGACCCTCGGCCGCTACGTCGAGACGGGCTACGACCCCATGCTCACCTCGCTCGGCTGCCTCGTGCTCGGCCGCCTCCCACGAGATCGAGTCGACCCCGAGCTCGCCCGCTCGATCACGGCCGCCGCCCGCGACAACGCCAGCCCGACGGTGCGCCATGCCTGCTCGTTCGCCGAGGCCGCGCTCACTCCCGACACCAGGGTCGATCGGCTGTACGACCAACTCCGAGTCACCGACCCCATGCACGCGGCCATCGCCGCCTGGCGCCTGGGGCGAGTCGCCAAGCCCAGGGCCACCGAGGTCCAAGCGTTGCTCGAACGTTACCTGGGCCCTGCGGGTCTACCCCGAGACGCCGCCGCCGCCGCCTTGGTGGCCCTGCTCGATGACACCGTGGCCAAGCCGCCCCCGTCCCTGCCCACCCCCACCCATGACCGCGTCTGGGCCACCACCGTCGAGCGCTGGCTCCGGGCCCAGGTGGCGCCCCGGGTAGAGCCCATGCCGACCGATCGTCTCACTCCGTGGGCCGACTCGATCCACGCGGCCCTCGAGGCCGCAGCCGCCGGGACCCGAGCCGAGCGCGATGCCGCTGAGCAGGCCCGTTGTGGCGCCACCGATGGACCACCCAATACCGCCCCCGTGTGCATGCCATCCCTGGTCCAGGGTCCGATCCACCTGCGGGCGCGCGATTGACAACCCAGGGCGCCTGGACGCAGGATGCGGGGGCCATGCAGCTGGGCCTCGCCTGCCACGTTTGTGGCCAGCTCAATGCCCTGTCGGCTCAGGCGTGCTCTCGTTGTGGCACCGTCCTTGCCCCCGCGCCCGTCACGGGACTGGGGGCCAGCGGCTATCCGCCCACGCGCGGAGCGCCCCACGATGGGCATCCGCCTGCGGGGAGCACCACCCCTGCACCCGCGAGCCGGCCGGCCCCCGCCCAAGATCCGGCCCCCGTCCGAGATCCAGCCCCTGCCGCAGCCGCCGCGGACCTCGAAGCGCTCGAGACGATGCCGCAGCAGCGTTTCGACCCCGCGACGGGCAAGCCGCTGTCCGGCGCCGCCGATCAGCCAACGAGCGGCGCCGCCAAGACCATGTTCTTCGGCGCGCTTCAGCAGCAGCCCGTCGTCCCCCGATTGGTGGTGATCAAGGGCGAGGGTGGCGACGGAGCCACGTATCACCTGCGTGGAACCACCACCACCATCGGTCGAAACGCCGCCGACATCACCTTCAGCGAGGATCCCTTCCTCAGCCCCGAGCACGCCAAGTTCACCTCGCAGCACGGTCGCCTGTTCGTGCAGGACGCCGGCAGCGCCAATGGGGTGTTCCTTCGCATCAAGAAGCCCACTCCGCTCGAGAACGGCGCCTACCTCCTGGTGGGCGAGCAGCTGCTGCGATTGGTCCACCACCCGTTCGGCGATGGCTCGCCCAACGAAGAAGGCACCTACTTCTACGGGAGCCCGCGACCGGTTGGTGAATTCCAGCTCACCCAGCTGCTCGCCGGAGGGGGTGAAGGACGCACCGTGACCGCAGACGGCGCCTCGCTATCCATGGGTCGCGAGGGCAACACCATGAACTTCCCCGACGATCGCTTCATCTCGGGCCATCACGCCCGACTCGATGCCTCGTCCGATGGTGACCACGTGATCTTGACCGACACGGGCTCGCGCAACGGAACCTTCATCCGAATCACCGGCGCTCAGGAGCTCTTCCATGGCGACTACCTGTTCGTGGGCCAGCAGCTCCTGCGCGTCGAGATCGCCTGACCGGGCCCGACCAGGCTCACTAGGGGTGGCTGTGTGATCATCTGTCCAAACTGCAGCAAGCAAAACGAAGACCGCCACCGGTTCTGCCTTGGCTGCGGGACCCGCTTGCCAGCCGTGACAGCAGCTCCTCCTCCTCCCCCGCCAGGCGGCCCGCCCCCCCCCCCCCCCCC
>NZ_JAOVZF010000150.1:71669-305758 GCF_026337845.1 Paraliomyxa miuraensis
TGACCGACGGCTGGGCAGGGGGATCGGGCACGCCACCGCCACCTCCCCGATCGACCGCCTCCCGGCCGCCACCGCCACCACCCGGTCCTGGCCGTAGCGCCGGACCACCGACCTCCGCCCCTTCTTCTCCGACCACGAGCGGTGCCCATCCACCGAGCCCGCCACCCGCTCCATCCACGCCCGCCGCCTCTTCTGCTGCTGCTGCGCCCCAGGGGTCATCGGCAGCCCCGACCACCGACGGGTACACCGCCTGCCCCTCGTGCACGTTCTCCAATCCCCCGGGGTTCGCGTTCTGTGGTCGCTGCGGCACCAAGCTAGCCGCTCCGCCCCCGGTCGAGGACGTCGGTGTCGCGCAGACGGTATTCGTCGAGCACGCACCCGAGGAGATGCGCGAGCTTCGCGAAGCAGCCGCTGCCGCGTCCACGGCCTCCAAGCCGCCGCCTCGTCATTCCACCGCCCCCGCCCAGGCTGCGGTTGGTACGCCATCGGCTCGGCTCATCATGCTCGGCCCCGATGGTTCTCCCGTCGGGGAGCGAGTGCTCACGCCCGGCGAGGTCCTCCAGATCGGTCGCGCCGCCGGGCCGCCATGGGACGAGGACGCCTACCTCGACAACGACCACGGCGCCCTCACTCCCGAGCCCAATGGCATCCGCGCCGAGGATCATGGCTCGCTCAATGGGATCTACGTCAAGATCCACGGCCGAGTGGAGATCCAAAACGGCGATCAATTCCGCGTGGGTCAGGAGCTGCTCCACTACGAAGACCTTCCCGAGCCCACGCCCACCGACGACGGCACCGAGCGGATGGGCAGCCCCAACCCCGGCTACTGGGGCCGGCTCAGCCTGCTGGTGGAGCCCACCGTGGCATCCCAGGCGTTCGCCATCGAAGGCGAGGGACTCACCATCGGTCGTGAGCACGGAGACATCACATTTCCCCACGACGGCTACGTTTCTGGCTCGCACTGCCGCGTCTTCGGTGACGACACCGGGGTGTTCGTCGAGGATCTCGGCAGCTCCAACGGCACGTACATGCGTGTGCGCTCCGGCTCGGTGCTGCCCTACGGCAGCCTCGTGCTCATTGGTCAGAAGCTCTTCCAGCTCGATCGAGCGTGAGCCTTCGATCCTCGGCGCGCGAGGTCAGCCCCCCCCGATCTCCGGCCGCAAGACGATGCCCGGCTCCTCCTCGTAGGTGTAGGCCTGGGGCAGCTCGAGCGTGGTTCCGTCGCCAAAGCGCACCTCGATGTCGACGGTCGCGGGCTCCTCGGCCTGCGGAGTGAGGACCGTGATGAGCCAAGGGCTCTCGATGACCACCGCCTTGGCTCCCTTGACGCCGAAGTAGACCGACACGGGTCCGTGCCCCGCAAAGTCCTCCCCCTCGATGCGCACCACGTGGCCGCCTCCCTGCCCACCGCGTGACGGGCTCGCGGTCAGTGGATGCTCGATGGAACAACCAATCGCACCGACCACGACGAGCAAGGTGACCGCACCGCTGCGAAGGAGGCTCGAGGAAGGAAGCGCGAGCACGGGGCAAACACTACTCGTGCCTGCCCCGGCCGGCCAAGGGTCTTGCGTGACCTACAGCATGTCTCGGCGGCGCAGCTCCCGGCGGATCTTACCGAGCGCCTGCTCCTGGAGCTGTCGGATCCGCTCCCGCGACAGGGAGTACTGCTCGCCGATCTCCTTGAGCGTGAGTTCCTCGTCGTACTCCAGACCGAACCGCTTGCGCAGGATGTCGGCCTCGATCGGGCGCAGCCCGGTGATGACCTGACGAACCTGCTCGTTGATCGCATCGGCCTCCATGCTATCGCCAGGTTGCTCGGTTTCTTCGTCCTCGAGGAAGTCGACGACCTTGCGACCATCGGCATCGGACACCGGACGATCGAGACTCACCGGCTGCTCGAGCAGCAGGGTCTGCATCTTCTCGATCTTCGCAGCCGCGAGGCCCGTGTGGGTCGCCAGCTCTTCGGGCGTGGGCTCCCGGCCATGGAGCAGCTCGAGCTCGCGTCGGGCCTTGGATACCTTGTGGTGTGCATCGATCATGTGGACCGGCAGACGAACGGCCCGGCCCTTGTCGGCGATGGCCCGGCTGATTGCGTGACGGATCCACCAGCTCCCGTAGGTGCTGAAGCGAAAGCCCTTGCGGTGGTCGAACCGATCGACGGCCTTCATCAGACCGATGTTGCCCTCTTGGATCAGATCCTGGAGGGGCATGCGGCCATGGTTGAAGCGACGGGCGATCGAGACGACGAGGCGCAGATTGGACTTGACGAAGCGATGCTTGGCAGTGCGAAGCGCGAACTGGGCACGTGCAGCCCGCTCGACGTACTCCTTGTAGGGCTGGCTGCCCCGCCGCGGCGGGCGAACTGCGAGCGACAGACCGCTACGCTGTCCTCCGTCGATCGCCTGTAGTTCTTCGAGGATCCGATCGGACACGATGCCATCGGTGTCGATGCTCGACAGAGCATCCGCCAATGCAGCGCGACTGTGCTCGAACTGGTCCTTGTTGCTCCGAGTCTCGCGATCACGAAGTGCGCGGGCCGTCTTGCGGATCGAACGAAGCTCGGCAGTCGGCACGTCCTCGGAGTCGAGCGACTCCTCGACCAACGCCACGATGCCGTCGATGAACGGCGGATACGCCAGCAAGCGGCGCCAGTACTCGATGCGAAACTGGGCGATGCGCGTGGCGGCAGCAAGCTCCTCTTCGGGGCTCATCACGTCGAGGCCCGACATCTCCTTGAAGTAGGCCCCCAGGGTGCTGTCGGCATCCTCGTCGCCCGTGCCCTTGGGCTTGCTGGACACGGTGCTGCCTGCACCGGCACCTTCGCGACGGGGACGCGAGCTCGCCCACGTGCGGCTCCGCGAGCGAGCGAGACGGGGAGGAGCTCCGCGGGTGACCTTGCGCCGTGCCATGCTGTACCTTCGTGATGGAAGTGGGTTGGTAAGGAGGTTCGCGGACCGGGAGCCCGTTCGTTTAGGAACACGCGAACGGGCGTGAAAGTTTCCGCAAGGGCGAGAACGTCGCCAGGAGCCTCGGGGTAACGGTGTCGAGAGCGACATTCCTCGCTCTTGCAAGTTGAACACCGAACTGCGCGCTGGCTGTCCTAGACCCAGGCAAATGAACGGGTTGGGCGTCCCTAGGTTTCATGGCCCGGGCCATCCCGAAGCTTCAAAGCGCCTGGAAACGTGATCGGGGTCTCACAACGGGCCGATTTCGCCCCGCTCCCGCCCGTCAGGTCCGTCATACCCACGACATTCGCGTCACACCTCGGCGACCGTAGCGGTGCACACGGATCGTCCACGCTCGACCCAGCGGGTCGGAATCCCCAGGGATCTCTCGACGTCGTCAGCCGTCGGAGCGCTGCGCGACCAACCAGACCTCCGACGAGGTGGCGCCATAGAAACGCCCCCGTGTGTGCCGGCTGCCCGAGTATTCGAGCACGCGAAGGCCGACCTGCGCACACATGTGTACCAGCTCGGTCAACCCGTAGAGGCGCAGTGCGATGTTGTGCTCGAACTGCTTGCCGGTCTCGAAGACCACCGTGCGATGCACGTGGACGCGACTGGTGGGGGCGAACATCTGAGCCTCGTCGAGGACGAGGCATCCCTGACCCTGCCACCACGAGCGCGCCGGCAGACGTCCCACGATGTAGTCGCGGTTGAGGACGTGCAGCATGACCCGTCCGCCTGGGACCAGGCGGTCGCGCATGTGCTGGAGCGCGATGCGATCGTCCTCATCCGTGTACATCCCCAAAGTGCCACCGATGCACAGGATCGCGTCGAAGGGGCCCTCGACTGGCGGCTGGCGCATGTCACCCGAGATGAGTTCGAAGGGGATGCCGGCCGACTGGGCGGCCTGACTGGCCCGCATCAGCTGCACGGGGGATGCGTCGAGACCGGTCACGGCCACGCCACGTGTGCCCAGTGCCACGCAATGGGCGCCGTCGCCACAGCCTACGTCGAGCACTGATGCGCCCGGACCTAGCCCCAGCGAGTACGCGAGGAACTCGACCTCGCCAGCCACCACCCCCGCTCGCAGGGGAGACACCAACGCGGCGTAGTGATCGCCAAAGGCATCGACCTGCCAATCCTCGTCAACGGGGGGAGCCGCAGGCAGCGCAGACAACGCGGCGTGCAGATTCGAAGCCGACACCGGCGGTGGCGGAGGACCGATGTCCACCGTACGGCCCTCCCGGGCGGGAGGGCGGCTGGGCGCCGGTGGAGGTAGAGCCTCGTGAGTCGGCTCGTCTTCATCGTCGTCGTCTTCGTCGTCTTCGACGAGGTCATCGGCATCGAGCTCGTCGGGTTCGTCGTCGACGGCTTCGTCGGGCTCTTCCTCGTCGTATACGGCGCTCATCACCCCGCTGGCCGAGGGATCGATGACGACCTTGGACTTGCGCGGTACCTCGGCTTGCGGCGGAGCTTCGTCTCGTGAGGGGATCTCACCGCGGATGAGAGTCTGCGCCGATTCGTCGGGCTCGACCGCGATGACTCCGGCAGACTCGATCGGGAGCTCCTCCGCCGGCTCGTCGGGCGGGACCGGGGGGGGCCCCACGACGGTCTGACCGGAGACGACCGGCGGGAGCTCGTCGAGCGGCTCCTCGGGAACGTCGTCGATGGGGATGGGCTCCGGCTCGGGAGTCAAACGCGTCAGCGTTGGGATGAACAGACCATCGTCGGCGTCCTGGTCGACGGCGTCGGTCGGCTCGGCTGCGGCGTCGTCCCGATTCCCACGGGCCTCGACGGCCGGGGGCGGGGGCTCCGGGAGAGGATCGTCGTATGAGGGCCCCACGGGGGCCGGAGCGATGACGGTGCCCCCCGAAGGGGTCGGAGCAACGACCGTATCTCCGACAGGGGCATGGAGCGAGACCTCGAGCCCGGCTTCGGGAACGCGCAAGCCCACCTCGAGCACGTCCGGGGCGGGGCTCGCAAGGGGCTCGATCGCCTCGTCTACAGCGGGCGGACCCGCGGATAGACCTCGCGGCTCCGGACGGATCCGTGTCTGGTCGTCGTCATCGTCGTCGTCGAAGGTGCTGCGAACGAGCGTGGCGCGGCGCTCGAACGAGTGGGTGCTCGACTCGACGCCCGGTCGGGCGAGGGTTTGCTCGGCCGCCACGAATCCACCCCGTCCGAGGCGTACTTCGAGATGGGCATCGAGCTGGTCGAGGGGGCCGGATGGATGCCGGGCAAGCGCCAGATCGTCCTCGATCCAGGCGAGCCACTGCTCTCGCGCAATCTGCCACGCGCTCACGATCTACGGCCTCCCGCGCCCCGCTCCTCGAGCAAGGGTTGGCCGAGCCGTACCGGCGTGGGCAAGGCGGGCTCGGTGCCGTGCAAACCGGGGCCGGCCAAGAGGATGACGGTGCTCCCGAGATGGAACATTCCGAGCTCGTCGCCCTTGCTGAGACGAGCGGGTGGATCGCAGTCTCGTACCTGCAGCTCGCGTGGATGAGGATCGAAGCGCTGATAGCTGCAGGTCATGTGACCGACACCGAAGGCCGCGACCATGACCACGGCGACGGGGCCGTGGCCGGTCTCGAGCACGTGGATCATGCGCTCGTTGAGGGCGAACAGGCGTGGCTCGCGACGCGCCGACGCGGCGGTGACCGGCAACAACCGCCCGGGCACGTGCACCACGCGGTGGGCGAGCGCATCGCATGGCGAGTGGACGCGGTGGTAGTCGCGTGGGTGGAGGTAGATGGTGAGCGCGGTGCCACCGATGAACTCGCGAGCCAAGGCTTCGTCGGCGACCAGCTCGCCCACCGAGAAGGCGTGGCCCTTGGCGACGACCTCGGTGTCACCCGTGACCGGTGCGACGTCGCGGAGCTCGCCGTCGCAGGGAGACACGACGGTGGTGGCGCTGCGATCGATCGAGCGCGCGCCGCGACGCAAGGGGCGCGTGAAGAACTCGTCGAAGCAGGCGAACCCGTCCTCGAGCATGAGGGGATCGACGTCGCGCAGGTTGACGTCGAAGTAGCGCGCATAGGCGCCGACCGCCGCCCGCCCGACCGGAGCCGGGAGGCGCATGCGTGCCGCTGCCCCCATCAGCCGGCTGGCAACCACGGCCGACCAGTCGGGCGTGGCGTGCACGAGAGCAGCAGCAAGACGGGCGCGCAGGGGAGTTCCGCGATCGCTCATCAGCGCGCGTAGACTAGCTGAGCGCCTGCCCCGCACGCAAGGGACCCGGGGTGCGACCTGCGCCCCAGGCAAGGAGGTTCCCTTCCGGTCCGGTCGACGGCGGCAGACTGGGGTCGCACGACCCCGGCCGGCCCCGTCGACCCGGTGTCGCGCTCGGGACGGATCAAACGTCGAAGTAGAGCTCGAACTCGTGGGGATGGGGTCGCATGCGGACCTCGCTCACCTCTTGCCCCCGCTTCCACTTGACCCAGGCGTCGATGATGTCGGTGCTGAACACGTCGCCCCGCAGCAGGAACTCGTGGTCGCGCTCGAGCGCGTCGAGGGCCCCCTCGAGGCTGAACGGCACCGAGGGAACGTCCTTGAGCTCCTCGGGGGAGAGGCTGTAGATGTCCTTGTCGAGGGGCTCGCCGGGGTCGAGCTTGCGCTCGATGCCGTCGAGACCGGCCATGAGCAGGGCCGCGAACGCGAGGTAGGGATTGGCGGTGGGATCGGGCGTGCGAAACTCGATGCGGGCGGCCTTGGGCGAGCGTGCCGCGGCGGGGATGCGGATCGAGGCCGAGCGGTTGCTGGCGCTGTAGGCCAGGTTGACCGGCGCCTCGTAGCCGGGCACCAGGCGCTTGTAGCTGTTGGTGCTGGCGTTGGTGAAGGCGCACAGCGCGGGGGCGTGCTGGAGGATGCCGGCGATGAAGTGCATGGCCAGCTCGCTCATGCCGGCATACTCCTCGCCCGAGAACAGCGGCTTGCCGTCGCGCCAAAGGCTCATGTGCGTGTGCATGCCGTTGCCGTTGTCGCCGTAGAGGGGCTTGGGCATGAAGGTCACGGTGCGGCCGGCCCGGCGCGCCACGTTCTTGATGATGTACTTGAACCAGCACATCTTGTCGGCCTGCGAGACCAGCGAGTCGTAGCGGATGTCGATCTCGGCCTGGCCGGCGGTGGCGACCTCGTGATGCTGGCGCTCGACGGTGATGCCCACGTCCTCGAGGGCGAGCACCATCTCGGTGCGCAGGTCGTGGAGCGCGTCGGTGGGAGGCACGGGCACGTAGCCGGCCTTGGCGCGGACCTTGTAGCCGAGGTTGGGAAACTCCTCGCGGCCCGAGTTCCAGTGGCCCTCGACCGAGTCGACCGCGTAGCTGGCGGTGTTGCCCCGGTTGTTGAAGCGCACGTCGTCGAAGATGAAGAACTCGGCCTCGGGACCGAAGTAGGCGGTGTCGGCGATGCCGGTCGAGCGCAGGTAGGTCTCGGCGCGCTTGGCCAGCGTCCGGGGGTCGCGCTCGTAGTCCTGGCCGGTGATGGGATCGCGGATGTCGCCGCACAGCACCAGCGTGGGCACCTCCATGAACGGATCGATGCGCGCGGTGGAGGCCTCGGGCATCACCTGCATGTCGGAGTTGTTGATGGCCCGCCAGCCGCGGATGGACGAGCCGTCGAAGGCGAAGCCCTCCTCGAAGGCAGCCTCGTCGAGCTGGTGGGAGGGCACGGTGAAGTGCTGCCAGGCCCCGAGCAGGTCGATGAAGCGCACGTCGACCATGCGTACGTCCTGATCGCGAAGTAGCTCGAGGACCTCTTCTTTGGTTTGCGGGAAATTGGAGTTGCTCACGGTGCTCTCGTCTCGTCTCGTCGTGACGTTGCGTGCGGATGGTTGGGAGTGGCCAGGGACCGGGTGTTCAGAGGGCCGGTTCAGAGGGCCGGTTCAGAGGGCCGGTTCAGAGGGCTGATTCGCCGCGCTCGCCCGTCCGCACGCGGATGGCGTCGAGCACGGGGATGACGAAGATCTTTCCGTCGCCGATGCGATCGGACGCTGCGACCTCGCGGATCGCCTGCACGACCTCTTCGACCAGACGGGCGGGTACGACCACCTCGATCTTGATCTTGGGGACGAAGTCGATGACGTAGGCCGAGCCGCGGTGGACCTCGCGCTTGCCTCCGGTACGCCCGAAGCCGCGGACCTCGGACACGGTCATGCCACCCACGCCGACCTCGGTGAGGCGCTCCTTGACGTCGTCGAGCGCGAACGGGCGGATGATCGCCTCGACCTTGAGCATCTCGGTGGAATCCATGGGGCAGGCCTCGACGGTGAAATGGCGGCAGGAACGAAGAAAGGGGATCGGGGCAGGCTCGGGCAAGGAACTAGGAGGCGGAGCCGGGTTCCGGCGCCTCGGAGGCCCACGCGGGCTCGGGAGGCACGGGTCGTATGCAGCCGATCACGTCGGCGGGACGGGCGATGCCGAGCTCGGCCATGAGGTCGCGTAGCTCGTCGCGGATGGAAGGTCCGATCGCGGGCTGGGCGAAGTTGGCGGTGCCGACCTGCACGCAGCTGGCCCCCGCCATGAGGAACTCGAGGGCGTCCTCGCCGGTGGTGATGCCACCCATGCCGCAGATCGGAAGCTGGGGCATGGCGCGGTGCACCTGGTGGATCATCCGCAAGGCGATGGGCTTGATGGCGGGACCGGACAGGCCCCCGTAGGTCGTGGCCAGCCGCGGCTGCCGCGTGCGGACGTCGATGGCCATGCCGGTGATGGTGTTGATGAGCGAGACCCCGACCGCGCC
The DNA here is from genome assembly GCF_026337845.1 of Paraliomyxa miuraensis. Taxonomy (GTDB): domain Bacteria; phylum Myxococcota_A; class Polyangia; order Nannocystales; family Nannocystaceae; genus Paraliomyxa; species Paraliomyxa miuraensis. Next base: position 80,351 of record NZ_JAOVZF010000150.1, read on the forward strand.
CGCTTCGGCGACGGCCTGGGCCATGGCCGGCAGGTCGGCGGCGTTGGGGCTGAGCTTGACCACGATGGGGATCCGCGTGGCCTGGACGCAGCGCTTGGTGAGCTCGTGGGCGACCGCGGGGACGGTGCCGAACTCGATGCCGCCCTTCTTGATGTTGGGGCACGAGATGTTCATCTCGAGCACGTCGATGCCGCGGTCGTGGCCGGCGTCGAGCATGCGCGCGCACTCGACGTAGGAATCCATGTCTTCGCCGAAGAAGTTGACCCACACGCTGATGCCGAGCTCGGCGAGCCAGGGGAGCTTCTCGGAGAGGAACGCCTGCGCGCCCACGTTCTCGAGACCGATCGAGTTGAGCATGCCCGCGGCGGTCTCGCAGATGCGTGGCAGCGGGTTGCCGGGGCGAGGACGTGGCGAGATGCCCTTGGTGGAGAGGCCGGCGATCCGACGCAGATCGAAGAACGGGGCGAACTTGTCACCGTAGGCGAAGCAGCCCGAGGCGGTCATGATGGGGTGCGGCAGCGACAGCGAGCCGAAGCGGCAGGCCAGCTCGACCTGTTCGGGGCGCAGGGACGCGGCGGAACGGACGGGCGCGGTCATGACCAGCGAACCCTCCGCGCCTCGAACACGGGACCTTCGGTGCAGCAGTACTCGTAGGGCTTGTCGCCGTAGACGGGGACGGCACAGCCCAGGCACACGCCAAAGCCACAGGCCATCTCCTCCTCGAGGCACAGGAAGGTCGGCACGTGGTGGCGCAGGCCCATCGCCCGCACGGCGCGGAGCATGGGGGTGGGCCCGCAGGCGAGGATCTGGAGCGCTTCGCCGGCGTCGGCGGCGGCCTGCAGGCGCCGCTGCAAGGGCACCGTGACGAAGCCGCGATCGCCGAGGCTGCCGTCCTCGGTGGCCAGGTGCATGCGCACGCCCCAGCCCTCGAAGTCGGTCAACAGCACCAGGTCATCGCGGTCGCGACCGCCGTAGAGCAGCTCGACGCGCGAGGCCAGGCCGGCGGCGGCGGCCCGGCGCGCCTGCAGGTGCAGCGGCGGCAGGCCCACGCCCCCGGCGACGAGCAGCTGAGTGGGACCGTGGGCCGAGGGCGAGACGAACGTTCCCTGGCCCAGCGGACCGGTGACGGTGACGGGCTCGCCGGAGCGCATGGCACAAAGGCGTGCGGTGCCACGGCCGTAGGCCTTGAGCATGACGGAGAAGCGACCGTCGCCATCGGAGTCGAGCACCGAGAAGGCGCGCGGGTTGATCGGATCGCGCCCCCACTCGCCGCGGAGCATGACGAACTGACCGGGAATCACGGCGGCGAGGGGGGCGGGCTGCGCCGGTCCCTCCATCGAGAGCACGAAGTAGCCGCCAACGAGCGCACGGGTATCCACCACGCGGGCCCGAAACTGGGAGGGCGACGGGGTCACCACGGGCCGCGTTGATAGGACAGGTGCCGCCGGTCGTCCACCGTCCGGCTTGGTGAGCGTCGGACGAATGTTGGATGACCCCTGCGTTGCGCACGCATGGCCGCTACCATCGCGTTCACGCCGCAACCGCAGCCGCGGGCCAAACGAAGCGGAAGAACGAGCTCCGCACTCGTCGCGAACGCCGGCGGGGGACGAGCGGGTTCCTCGCGCCGTCGATGTGGGATCGATCGCCGAGCGGATCTCCTTGGCGGTCGTTCTCCAGTGACGAGTAAAACGAGTAAATTTCGGGGATCGGAGCCGTATACCGATTGACCTGGGCATCCCATGGAAATCAGTCGGAGTGGTTCGCCGACGGCGCATGCGACAACACGCGGCGCATCACGATCGCATCGTCGGGAGGATGCGCGTAGTACCCGTTGCGCCTGCCGATGGGGACGAAGCCAAAGGCGGCGTAGAGGGCCAGGGCGGCCTCGTTGCTCGATGCGACCTCGAGCAGGACCTGCTGGCAGCCTGCGGCGGTGGCGTGGTCGAGCACGCCTCGCAAGAGCGCCCTGCCCCGCCCGCGGCGGCGTTCGCCGCAGGAGGTCGCGATGCGCAAGAGGTGCGCCTCGTCGCCCACGACCCACGAGCACGACATGCCCACGAGCACCCCGGCGACCTCGACGACGTGCAGGCGGGCGAACGATCGGGTGAGTTCCTGGCGGTAGTCCTCGAGCGACCACGGGTTGCCGAAGCACGCCGCATCGAGGGCAGCGAGCGCGGGGAGGTCGATCGCGGTGGCGGGGCGGCCCACCGCATCGGCGGCGCTCACGTGGATGCTCGCTCGGCGGCGTCGGTGGTCGACCCCGGCTCCGGCTCGGCGATCGGCTCGGCGATTGGCTCGGCGAGCGCGGCGAGATCGGCCGCCAAGCCGTCGGGTCCGGACAGGCCGAGGTTGGCGCTCGCACTGGTCAGCAGCACGTCGGAGGGCCGAGCGCCGACGGCGGCGCCGAGGCGACGGCGCAGCAAGCCGCGCTCGGAGGCGCCGATCCGATCGACCTTGGTGGCGACCAGCAACGCGGGGTGGCCGTGGGCGGTGGCCAGCTCGAGCAATTGCAGGTCGAGCTCGGAGAGCTCGCCTCGGCGGGCGTCGATGAGCAGCACCAACGCACGCAGCGCGCGGCGCCCGGCCAGGTAGCCCTCGATCATCGGCGCAAAGCCCTCGCGAACCTTGCGGTGGGCGGCCGCGTAGCCGTAGCCGGGCAGGTCGACGCAGCGCAGGACTCGGCGCTGCGCGCCGGGGCCGGACAGGGCGAGTTCGAAGACGTTGAGCAGCTGGGTGCGCCCCGGAGTACGGCTGACCCGAGCCAGCCCCCGACGACCGCACAGGGCATTGAGCAGGCTGGACTTGCCCACGTTGGAGCGGCCGGCGAGGGCGAATTCGGGGAGTTCGTCGGCCGGGCAGTCGTCGACGGTGGGGGCGCTCGTGACGAATTGGGCGTCCACGACCCGCCAGCCCGCGGGGGTGCGGGGCGGAGCGTCGGCTCCCGTGGTGCGGGTGCGGGACTGGGCCATCCCGTGCATCCGTACCATGGCGACCGACCCAAAGACCCAGGGAAGACGCGGAAGCTGCTACGCTGCGGGCTCCATGGATGTGTACGGCCTCACGGGAGGGATCGGGAGCGGCAAGTCGACCGTGGCCGAGTTGCTCGAGGAGTATGGGGTCCCGGTGGTCTCCGCCGACGAGCTGTCGCGGGTGGTCGTGGCGCCAGGCAGCGAGGGACTGCGCGCGGTGGTCGAGGCGTTCGGACCGGAGATCCTCGACGAGCACGGTGAGCTCGACCGGCGCCGCATGGCCGACCTGGTGTTCCGCAACACCGAGCGACGCCGCGAGCTCGAGGCGATCTTGCACCCGCGGATCCGCGATCGCTTCGAGCAGGTGCTCGACGCGCTCGAGAAGGCGGGCCACGACGTGGCCGTGTACGAGGTACCGCTGCTGTTCGAGCGCAATCTCCAGGGTGAGATGAAGGCGGTGATCCTGGTGACCGCGCCGACCGATCGCCGTGTGGCCCGGGTTCGCACCCGCGACGACGTGACGGAGACCGAGGTGCGCGCCCGCATCGCGGCGCAGATGGACGAGGACCAGAAGCGACGGCGCGCCGACTACATCGTCGAGAACGACGGATCGCTCGACGACCTCCGGCGCGAGGTGGAGTTCCTCATGGCTCGCTTCCTGAGGCTGAGCCCGTCGGCGCAGCGCCCGGGGGCAGCGCCACCGCCGGCCGCCGGCACGCCGAGCGTGGCGATGCCCGTGCGCGAGGCGGACGGCCCCGAGCAAGCGCCGCCCAGCCGTCGCCCGACCGCAGTGCCCACGAGCCCGCCGGTGCCCGAAGAGCTCGACGACGTTGCCCTGCTCGAGCCCGACGAGGACGAGCACGACTTGCGCCGCATGGGGCCGCCCACCATCGTCGACACGGGAGCGCCGCGAAAGGGTCCGCCCGAGCCGCCCAGCCCGCCGTCCGGTGACGAGAGCACGATGGGCACCGATCAGCGCATCACGCGGATCGACGGGTCCGCCCCGTCGTCTTCGTAGGCTCCACGACATCGATGCCCCCGCCGAGGGGCGCTCGATATGGGAGCAAATGGAGATCCCGGCAAGGAGGCTGATAAGCTTGGTTCGCCCCAATGCCGCCTTCACGGATCATGCCCCCGCCGCCGACCATCGGCTCGGCCCGCCCGACGCCCTCCCGGCCGGGCCCGACCGCGCCGACCGACGAGGCCGCGAAGGCCCCCCCGGACGGGGAGGACGAGTCGAGCGCATCGCCCGGGCCGAGCGTAGAGGCCGAGCCGGTCGACGATGCGGGCTCGCAATCGCTCCCCTCGAGACCCCAGCGTCCGCTGGTGCCACCGCCTCCTCGAATCGAGGCCTCGTCGAGCGGCAGCGGGCTCAAGGTGCCCTCACTCGATGCGCAGTCGAGCACCAGCGGGCTCAAGGTGCCCTCGCTCGATGCACAGTCGAGCACCAGCGGCATGCGCGTCCCACCGGACGACGGGTGGGATCTCGACGACGAAGAAGACCAGGCACCCAAGGCCGCGTCGCCGGCCAAGTCGTTCGAGCTCCCGCCGCCCACGCTGGGGGGGCCGCTGCCGCGCCTGCGACCGCCGACGACCGAGGTCAGCGCCGAGCCCGAGGCGAGTTCCGACGACGACGCGTCCAAGGGGGCCCTGGCCGCGCTGCTGGCCGCCGCCCCCAGGGCCGAACCAGCGGTCGAAGCAGTTGCAGCGGAACGGGACGACGACCCGGACGCCAGCGAGGAGCCGGTGGCGTCCGTGCCCCGGCTGCCCATGCCCGGCATGCTGCGCGATGGATCGATCCCGAAGGCGGCCGACTTTCGGGCCGCTCCGCGGCAGCGCCCTCAGACGGCAGCGGCAATGCCACCACCCTCGGGCTCGCTCCCGCCTCGGCTTCGGCCTCCCCAGCCCGGTGACGGCGGCGCGCTCGCGTCGCAGAACACGATGCAGCTCGTGGCCGAGGTCGCCTCGGAGCTCATCGAGCAGGCCAGGGCCGACGCCGAGGCGAAGCAGGCCGCCGAGGCGAAGCAGGCCGCCGAGACGAAGCAGGCCGTGAGGGCCGAGTCGGTCTCGACCGAGGTCGCGCCCAAACCGCCGTTGAGCGCGGCGCTGTGGGGCCCGCAGGCCATGCCGATGGCAGCCAAGGAGGACGCGGCCAAGCCCCGCGCCTTGATGATCGTGGGCGCGCTCGCTGCCGTCGCAGCGCTCGTGCTGGTGATCATGCTGGCCAAGGGCGGTGACGACGATCCGCCGGCTCGGGTTGCGGCCGCGCCCGCGGCTCCCACCACCCCGCCCGCTTCGCCCGAGGAGGCGCTCGCGACGGACCCCGCGCCTCCGGAGCCGATCCCGGCGGCCGATTCCGGAGCCGCCGACGAGGAGCCCGCGGCCGGCACCACGGCCGACGGCACGACCGGTGAAGCCGTCGAGGCCGCCATGAGCACGGGAGCCATCGACGACGGCGAGGGCGACGACCTCGCCGACGGCGAAGAGGGCGATGACGGTGACGAGTCCGACGCGGTGGCGTCGGCCAGCGGGTCGCGTGGCAAGAGCAAGCGTGGCGGCGGAAGCAAGCCATCGCGCGCCAAGTCCGAGCCCGAGCCCAAGGACGAGCCCAAGGCCGCGCCGCCCAAGAACGAGGAGCTCTCGGCCGAAGAGCTGCTCAAGCGCGCCCGCTCGGCGTACGCCGCCGGCAAGGGATCATCGGCGTACTCCATGGCGTCCAAGAGCAACAAGATGAAGCCCAGCGGCGATGCAGCCGAGGTGATGGCGCTGTCGGCCTGCGCGATGAACGACATCGGCAAGGCCAAGAATGCGCTCAGGCTGGTGCCGTTGTTCAAGCGCGCCGGCGTGCGCAACACGTGCAAGAGCAAGCACGGCGTGAAGATCCCGCTGTAGACGGTTCACATACCCAGGGCCGCGGCCAGGGCTTCGAAGGTGGGCGCGGCCCGGGCGGGCAGGCGTAGCTCGCAAAATCGGGAGACCTCGCTGTCGCCGGGATTGATCTCGACCGTGTGAGCGCCCCAGCGAGGGGCGTAGTGTACGGGCGCAGCGATGTACGGGAACACGGCGGTGGTCCCCACCATGACGACCAGGGAGAACCCGCGCGCGAGCTCGGCCTGAAGGCGACCAAGGGCGCGATCGGGCAGCATCTCCCCGAACAGCACGACGCGCGGCCGCACCAGGGCATCGCAGGACGGGCAGCGCGGTGGAATCGTCAGGCCCGCGTAGTCGGGCACCACCTGCTCCCAGGCGCAGCGGGTGCAGTGGAGCTCGTGGACGTTGCCGTGGATCTCGATGACGTCCTCGCTGCCCGCCGCACGATGAAAGCCGTCGACGTTCTGCGTCAGCACCACCACCCCCTCGCGGCGACGCTGCAGCGCGGCAATGACCTCGTGAGCGCGATTGGGGGCGGCGTCGCGGCACGCCCGCTCGACCTGGTGGATGTACTTCCAGCACACCTCGGGGCGCTTGTGCATCATCGGCCCCGAGAGCGCGACTTCGATGGGCATGCCGTCCTCGGTGCCGGCCCCGTCGTAGAGGCCCCCCACCCCGCGGTAGGTGGGCAAGCCCGAGTCGGCCGAGATCCCCGCGCCCGTGATGAACAGGATCCGCTCGGCCTGGTCGACCCACCGGGCGAAGCGCTCCATCGGCGGCAGCGAGAGGTCATCGGTCATCGGCCCAGCATGGCGCAGCGGCCGACCGGAGACAAGGACACGGGCTCAGGCGTTGGCCAGCTCGAGGTCGACCACCAACGGGAGGTGATCGGATGCGCGTCGGGCCATGGAGATCTCGCCGCGCGCGACCCTGCGGATCTGGACGTCGCCTCGCACGAAGAAGGCATCGAGCGGACGCAGCGGGGCATAGGCGGGGAACGTGTTGGGCGCCGAGGGCATGGCCCGAAAGCCCGCCGGCACGAGCAACCGGGCGCCGAGGGTGCCGTAGACGTCGTTGAAGTCGCCGGCCACGATCACGGGCGTGCGGGCGTGCATGTGGGCGAACGGATGGCTGCCGAGGAAGCGCACCAGCTGGCGGCGGCGCTCGTCCTGCCGCAGGCCCAGGTGGAGATTGAACACGTGCACGGTGCGGCTGCGGCTGCCCACGCGGATCCGCACCACCGTGTGCAGCACGCTGCGGGCCTTTCGCCCGGCGAGGCTGAGGTCCATGTTGAAGGCGGTGCGACAGGGGAAGCGGCTGAGCACCGCGTTGCCGTAGGCACCGCCGGAGCGCAGGAACACGTTGGGAAACCACGCGTGATGGCGAAGGCCCAGCGCCTCCGCGAGCATGTCCGCCTGCCGGTGGCCTCCGCTGCGCTTGGCGCCGGCGTCGACCTCCTGCAGCATGACGAGATCGGGCGCGTAGTGGGCGATGGTGGCGATGACTCGCTCGGGTTGGTACCGGCGATCGATGCCCCCGATGCACTTGTGGATGTTGTAGCTGAGCGCCCGCAGCCGCACGGTGGGGCGATGATCGTAGCACCGGCGCCACGGGGGCCCAAGGCGGCCCAAGGCGGCTAGGATCCCGCCGCGGCGCGGGTGTGCGCCGTTGCCCGAGCCTCGGCCAACAGCGGCGACCAGGGGCCGTCGGCGCATAGCCACGCCTGGTGCATCGCGCGAGTGATCGCGACGTAGAGCGCCCGCCGGGCGCGAGCGTCGTCGGGGTAGCTGCGCGAGGTCGCGTCGGGCACCACCACGTGGGTGAATTCGAGCCCCTTGATCTGCGCCACCGTGGTCACGCATGCGCCGGGGCCGAGGGTGAATTCGCCGTCGAGCACCAAGCGGATCGATGCGGCGCGGGCCAGCGCGCCGTGGAGGCTGCGCGCCGCCTCGGGGTGGCGGAGGACTACGGCCACCGAAGCGGAGGGATCGCGGTCGCGGAGCTCGCGAAGCGAGCGGCCGATCACCGTCGCGAGGTGCAGCGTCGAGGAGCAGCGCAGGAACGCGAGCGCGAGCGATGACGCCGGGTCGCGCACGGCCTCGAGCGATGCACTCGGGTCGAACAGGCTCTTCGCGAGCGCCTCGATCGCTGGCGGCGAGCGGTAGCTCTCGCGGAGCTCGACCCGGGCGTGCTCCGCTCGTGACAGCCACGCCATCGTCCGATCCCAGCCGCCGAAGCAGGCCGACTCGTCGACCTGCTGGCGCTCGTCGCCCACCACGGTGAGCCCCCCGCCCGGCGCAACCGCCCGGCCGAGCACGGCCAGCTCGAGCGGCGCGAGCTCCTGCGCCTCGTCGACCACCACGTGCTCCCAGGTCCGAAGCGACCCGGCGCGGGTGGCATCGGTACCGGTCATCGCGTGGTTGATGGCGAACATCACCGGCAGGTCCTCGAGGTCGACCGTCCGTGCGTCTTGCTCGGGGGTACCCTCGTCGATCGACCAGCCGTCGACCGTGCGCAGGCGCTGGGCGTCGACGTGGCGCATGGCCTGCTCGGTGGTCGGGGTGAACTGCACGCGGGTGTGACCAATGACCTCGTCGATCACACGTGGGGGCAGCACCTCCTCACCCGCGATCGCGGCGATCTGCCGCAACAGCTCGCGATCGCCCCACAGGTGCAGCAGGTGCTGCCAGGTGGCGTGCTTGGGCCGGCGACCACGGAGCACCGCCCGCATGGCCTCGGTGCCCTCCGCGACCGTGGGGATCACCTGGGCCACCGCGGCGTGGCGCTTGAGCCGAACCGTGAGCACGGACGCGTCGCGTGACAGGCGGGCCGGCAGGTCGTCGAACACCGCCCGCGCCTGCCGGATGATGAAGCTGGCGAAGGTGAGCACGTCGACCCCCGGCACCGAGAGCCGGGTCAGCAGTCGCGCACAGAGCCGCCGCAAGCCCTCCGTGGGCACGATCACCAGCGCCCAGGCCTTGCCCCCGTCGGTCGGCGACGATGGGGCACGCCGCTCGGCGAGCCATGCCAGGCGATGCAGGGCCACCGTGGTCTTGCCGAAGCCCGCCTCCCCCAGCACCAGCATCGTGGTATCGGCCGGCTGCTGCACCGCCGCTCGCTGGTGCTCATCGAGCACCACGGCCCCCTCGGCCCATCGGCGCGCGGCGGCACCGCGAGGATGCAGCTCGCCTTCCTCGGCCCGCGGCTGTACCCGCCAGATCGCACCGTCACGCCACAGCCGCTCGTTGGGCGTGAGCACCTCCGCGAGCTCACCGTGCTCGACCGAGAGCAAGTGCTGCTCGAGCACGGTGCCCTCGAGCGTGCGATCGGGCAGCAGGATCTCGTAGTCCTCGCCCTCTTCGTAGCCGAGCAGCGCCTCCGACAGCGGAGCCGTGCGCCAGTCGACCACCACGAGGTCGGCGTGGCTGGCCGTGCGCGTGCCCAGCAGCACGTCGCGCGTGCGTCCGCTCGTACGCACGCGCAGGTGGGCGACCGCGGGCACGCCCTGACCCGGCCAGGCCCTGCGCGCCGCGTCCCATAGTGCACTCAGGCGCTGCAGCCGTAGGCGCAGTGGCGCTGGCAACACGTCAGGGGAGACGGTGGAGGACTCGCGCGCAGGGGGCATGCGATCGAAGAGTGAGCGACCGCCGGCGAGAACGCACGAGCTGCCGCGTCGACGCCGGGCGTGCTATCGTCGGGTCGAGCACGTCGAGCCCGGGCTCACTCATCCTTCCAGGATCTCGAGCATCGCGTCCAGCCCGGCCACGACCTCTTCGGGGTACCAAGAGCGGGCGGTCACCACCAGGCCCTCGCCATCGGGGGTTCCGTCGCCGTCGAGATCCACGATCGGCCCGTCGACCACCACCGCCTCGTCGCGCGCGAACTCGATGCCGAGCGCCTGGTACTGCTCGGCCACGTCGCCCACGGCTCCGTAGACCTCGATGTCGAGCGGGAATCCGGTGGCTCGACGCCCCTGCAGGATGCTCGAGCCCAGGCCGCCGGGCCCCTGCCCCTCGGTCCCGGGCACGCGAACGAAGCCGGGCGTCGGCCCCGCGTGACACACCGCGAGCACCGGCCGCCCCGTCACGAGGGCATCGACGACCAGCGTGTTGATCGCAGCCGCAGCCGAAGCCACGTCGTCTGCCGGCGACACGTGGCCTGCTCCCCCGGCATCGACCAAGTCCTCGTACTCGCCGTCGTAGCGGTAGTGCTGGCTCCCGGAGCCGCCGGGAAACACCAGCCCGACGTAGTCTTCGATCGCAGCGTCTTGCACCCGCCCGTCGAGCGCGATGGTGGTGGGCTCGTCCCACACGGGGTCCCACGCGACGCCGAAGCTCGCCTCGAAGCGCGCGCGAAAGTCCTCGTACGCGAGCGGATCGACCCCGGGCACGCCCGCCGGCGTCGCGTCGACCCGCTCGCCGTAGCTTCGCGCGACGGCGTCGTCGGTGCTGCTTCGCACCTCGACCTCGTAGCCAGCGGCCGCGAGTCCCTCCGCCATCACCTTGTACTCGGCCCACCACGTGTGGTTGAAGGCCACGACCATCAGTACCCGGCCCTTCGAGGGCACCCCACCCGAGGCATCGGCCGTGGGTGCGGGCTCGTCGGTCGTGGTCCCCGCTGTACCACCCTCGGTGGTCGAGGGCTGCGTGGTCGCAGCGCTGGTCGCATCGGTCGCATCGGTCGCATCGGTCGTCACGTCGGCCGACTCGGGGGTACCCGAGCACGCAGCGGCCAGCACGATCGACCCAAGCCCTCGGCCAAGCCCTTGGTTCATTCGAGTCCTCGTTCTCCCGCGGAACATCGTCCTACGTCGCTCCTGGAGCCATCCGCACGCGGCCCCACGGCCGGAGACTAGCCGGGCCCCGGTCACGGCTCAAGCTCCGACCGCGACGCGCTCGTTCCCGCCCTGCCTCAGCTCAGCCCGGTCTTGCTGACCACGCCGCGGAACATGTTGAGCGTGCGCTCGAGGCTCTCGACCACTTCTTCGAGGCTGCGCGCGTCCTGGCTCTTGATCTCCCGCTCGGCGCGCTCGAGCACGCCCTCGGCCTTGGCGATCGCGTCGCGCCCGAAGCTGGTGCCGCTCATGATCCCTTGCACCTGCGGGAACAGCTCGCGGACCTCGGCGATCAGCCGATCGGCCTGCTGCCGCTGGCGCTCGAACTCCTCGCTGGCGCGCACCTCCACCATGTAGTTCTGGCTGCTCTCGACCAGCTTGTGGAGTTCCTCCTCGGTGAGCCCCGAGGTGGCGGTGACGGTGATGCTCTGCTCGCGCCCGGTCTCGAGATCCTTGGCCGCCACACTCACCAGGCCGTCGGCCGAGATCGAGAACGTGACCTCGACCTCGACCTCGCCCTTGGGGGCCTTGCGCAGGCCGCTGAGGATGAACTCGCCGAGCAGCTCGTTGTCGGTGGCGCGATCGCTCTCGCCCTGCAGCACCAGGATCTTCACCGAGGTCTGGTTGTCCCGCACGGTGGTGAAGATGTGCGAGGCCTCGGTGGGCACGGTGGTGTTCTGCTCGATGAGCCGGTGGAAGAACCCACCCACGATCATGATCCCCAGGCTGTGCGGGGTCACGTCGAGCAAGAGCACGTCGATGTTCTCGTCGACCAGGGCCGCGGCCTGGATCGAGGCGCCGAGCGCCACCACCTCGTCGGGGTGCACGCCCTTGCAGGGCTCGAGCCCGAAGAACTCGGCCACCCGCGACTGCACCAGCGGCATGCGGGTCATGCCACCAACCAGGATCACGTCGTCGAGATCACCCTTGTCGATGCTGGAGTCGCGCAGGGTCTTGTCGCAGATCGCGACGGTGCGCTCGACCAGGTCGCGGGTGAGCTCCTCGAGCGTGTCGCGGGTGAGCGTCTCCTGCATGTGGAACGTCTGCCCGCTGGGCGTGGTGTAGAGGAACGGCAGATCCACCAGGGTCTCGCGCGCCACCGACAGCTCGCAGCGCGCCTTCTCGGCCGCGTCCTTGATGCGCTGGAGCGCCATGCGGTCGTCGGCCACGTCGACCCCGGTCTTCTCCTGGAACGACTGGATGAGCGCATCCATCACGCGCACGTCGAAGTCCTCGCCGCCCAGGAACGTGTCGCCGGCGGTCGAGATCACCTCGAACACCCCGCGCCCGATGTCGAGGATGGAGATGTCGAAGGTGCCGCCGCCGAGATCGTAGACCGCGACCTTGCGCTCGAGATCCTTGCCGAACCCATAGGCCAGCGCCGCCGCGGTGGGCTCGTTGATGATGCGCACGACGTCGAGCCCGGCGATCCGCCCGGCATCCTTGGTTGCCTGGCGCTGGTTGTCGTTGAAGTACGCGGGCACGGTGATGACGGCGCGCTCGACCGTGCTGCCGAGGTACTGCTCGGCGACGAGCTTCATCTCTTGCAGGATGAAGGCGCTGATCTCGGGGATGCTGTAGACGGTGTCGCGCAGGCGGATGCGAACGTCGCCATGCGGTCCCTCGACCACCGTGTAGGGACACGATTGCTGCACCGCATGAGCCGCCGGGGAATCCCAGCGACGACCGATGAGTCGCTTGGCGGCGTAGACCGTGTTCTGCGCGTTGGTGACGGCCTGTCGCTTGGCGATGTGCCCCACCAGCCGCTTGCTGCTCTCGGAGATGGCCACCATCGACGGGGTGGTCTTGTAGCCGCCCTTGTTCGGAATGACCGTGGGCACCCCGTCCTCGACGATCGCGACGCAGGTGTTGGTGGTGCCAAGGTCGATGCCGACGACGTTGTCCATGCTGCTCGCTCGCTCGGGCCCCTGCCGCTCCACAGCAGGTGCGCCCTCAACGCGAGGCTAGGTCACTTTGGCCGAATTGAGAAGTGCGCGCGCCTGAGGATCGCCGGGACGGACGCGCTGCACGAGCCGCGCCTGCTCGGCCGCCGATTCGAGCTGTCCCGCGGCAAGGAACGCTCGGCCGATCATCAGCCGCAGATCGGCGACCACCGACGCCCGAAGCGACGCGGGGCCCTCGCTGGGCTCCACGAGGCCGCGCAGGGCCGCGAGCGCCAGGTCCCGCGCACGAGGGGGGTCTTGCTCGCGCACCGCATCTGCCGCATGGGCCAGGTGCTCGACGGTGGGATCGGACTCCGCTGCCTCCAGGAACAGTGGGATCGCCTCGGTGCGGTAGCCCCCTTCGGCCATCGTCGTTGCGCGCTTGAATGCGTCCTTGGCGCGCTGATGGCGCGCCAGGGAGCGCACCGCCTCCCAGCGCTCCCGGAGCGCCTCGTCGCTGGGATCGAGCTGCAGCGCGAGTCGAAGGTTGTTGGCCGCGCTGGCGTAGCTCTTGGAGGCCTCGGCCTCGTCGGCCGCCAGGAGGTGCTCGGCCACCTTGGTCTTGACCGCGCCCACCAGCCGCTCGCGCTCACGCTCGGCGCGCCTGACCTCGCGCTCCGCTCGGCGCAGCTCTGCTTCCTGCTCCTCCCTTCGTCGCCGTAGCTCCTCGGCCGCCTTGCGCGCTGCCTCCTGCTGCTCGGCTCGACGCTGGCGCTCGACCTGCTCGGCCCGCTCCGCCTCGACCAGGGGATTGCGAACCTCCTCGTACTGGAGTGCCGCATGCGCGGCCTTGGCTCGAGCGAAGAGGCTCGACAGCAGCGAGCGGTAGCGCCCGAGATCGCGCCCCTTGTAGGCGTCGGGGTGCAGGCGGCGGCTCGAGTCGCGAAAGGCCCCGCGAATGACCTTGAGATCGTCGGTCGGGCGCAGGCCGAGCCACTCGAACGGGGTGAGCTCGTCGACGCGATCCTCGAGCGCCAGCAGCCAGCGCTGATCGTCCAGGCCGATGCCCAGCGTCGGATCCAGACGAGGATCATCGGCGGACACCGGCGACACGACGGGCCCATCGTCGGGCTCGGCCACCACGGGGACCTCACCGGTCGCGGGTCCCCGCGCCGACGGTTGCGACGAGTCGCCCACGGGCTCGGGGGCAAACGGGACGGGGGTCGGCGTGCTGCGACGACTCGCGACCAGCTGCTGCTGCAGCACGCGTCGGCGCCGCTCCTCGGCCTGCACGCGGAGTTCCTGGGTGCTCTGGCGCCGACGGGGCGGGGTCGTGGCCACCGACGGCGCCGGCGCGGGCTCTCCCGCGCGACGCAGCGCGCCCAGCTCGAGCAGGCGCTCGACCAGCTGCTCGGCGGCTGCGGTCCCCAGCCCGCTGCCCGCGATGAGCTCCCCCACGGTCAGCTGCCCCTGCACCCGACTGAGCACGAAGTACTCCTCCGGCCGCAGCGGCATGGTCTCGGGGCGCGCCTGAGGATCGAGCTCCAGACGCAGGGAGCGGTCGAGGGCCACGGGGGCCTACTCTAGCCGTTTCTGGGCTCGACCTCGGGATCTCCGGAGATCGAGCCCAGCGCGTCGCTCTTGGGCTCCCACGGGCTCGGCCCCGCCCGCGGGTGGCCGGGCCATGCCCCCTCAGCCTTCCTTGGGCTTGCGCTGCAGGTGGAGGTTGAAGTCGGCGTTCCCGAGCGCCGCGTAGAGCCGGGTCCACAGCAAGAGCCACGCCTCGGTCCCGCGGGCGGTCGTGATGTCGCCGAGGTCGATCACCGAGCGCCACCCGAACTGCTCCGTCAACAAGCGCGTCACCTCGGCCTTCGCCTGCGCATCGTTGCCGCTGACGATCACCTCGTGATCGCCGGGCACGAACCCGGGGTCCACCATGATGGGGTTGGCCATGGTGTTGAGCGTCTTGACCACCTTGGCCTCCGGGAACGCGCGCTGGATCTGCTCGCCGAGCGAGTCGTCGTTGCAGACCGACAGCGTGGGCGGAAAGCCCTTGGAGAAGTCGAGCGGATTGCTCAGATCGACCAGGATCTTGCCCGCGAGGTTTTGGGCCCCCGCCGCCTGCAGGGCCTGCAGCGAGGCCCCGCCCGCGGTGCAGTTCCACACCTGCTCGCCGAACGCCGCCGCCTCGGCAAAGGTGCCCTCGGACGCCCCCTTGCCCGCCTGCTGCGCCCATGCGGTCGCCTTGTCGCCGCCCGCGGTGCGCGAGCCCATCATCACCTCGTGGCCGAGCGCGACCAGCTTGCTGCCGATCTGCTGGCCGACCGTGCCGGTTCCCAAGACTGCGATCTTCATGTGCGTGCCTTCCTTCGTCCTGCCCCTCGTCGGATGGAGAGGCCGTTCGAGCCTCCCGGGTGCATGCGAAAGCTAGACCCCCACCCCTGCGGATACAACGTCGGCTTCGTTGGCACTTCATCAACCACGGGTTGACAATCCACGGCATACTCGAGTCCGCCATGGCGGACCTCTTCGATGGAATCGTGCCCTTCGTCCACGCCGCGCGGGCCCGCAACTTTCGGGTGGCGGCCGAGCAGCTCGGGGTGACCCCGGCCGCGATCAGCAAGGCGATCAAGCGCCTCGAGGCCGAGCTGGGGGCCACGCTGCTGCACCGCACGACCCGCAAGGTGAGCCTGTCCGAGGAGGGTACGCGGTTCCTGGCGCGCTGCGAGGACGCCATCGCCCACGTGCAGGCGGGGCGCGATCAAGCGGCGGCCGCGGCCCGAGCCCCGCGCGGCGAGCTGACGGTCTCGCTGTCGTACGTGCTGGGGCCGACGCTCGTGGCCCGGCTGCCGCGCCTGCTGGCGCGCTACCCTGCGCTCCACCTCGATCTACGCCTGACCGATCGTCGCGTGCGCCTGGTCGACGATCGGGTCGACGTGGCGCTGCGGGTGGGTCCCCTGCCCGACTCGACGCTGGTGGCTCGCAAGCTCATGCAGCCGCGCTGGATCACGGTGGCCGCGCCCGACTACCTCGCCCGCCACGGGGCACCGGGGACCCCGGAGGCGCTGGCCGATCACGCGTGCCTTCGCTTTCGCTCGCCACGTGGCAAGGCGGTGCCGTGGACCTTCCTCGACGCCCCGGGCGGATCGCCGCGCAGCCTCGATGTTCCGGGCCGCGTGGACCTGGACCAAGGCGAGCTCATCGTGGCCGCGGCCGAGGCCGGCGTGGGCGTGGCCCAGGTGTTCGACTTCATGGTCGAGCGCGCGCTGGCCAACGGCCGCGTGGTCGAGGTGCTGCGCGACCACGCCGCCCCCGGCCCCCCCGTCCACGCGCTGGTGCTTCCCGGGCAGCAGAGCACGCCCAAGGTGCGAGCGTTCCTCGACTTCGTGTCCGAGACGCTGGGCCCGGGCGGCCGTCGCTGACGGGGCTAGTACGCGCGCTCGTCGGCCACCACCCCCGCGCAGCCGCCCGGACCGGCGGGCGCCGATGCGCCCGAGCCATCGCCGCGCAGGCCTCCCTGCCCGCCCGGGCCGGCCGTGCCGGCCGATCCGCCCATGAACGCGACATTGCCGGTGGTCACCATGGTGGAGCCGACCGAGGCGATGCCGATGGCCGGGCCCGCACAGCCTCCCGAACCGCCACCGCCACCGCCACCGCCACCGCCCGCGGCTCCGGCCGCCCCGGGCTCGGGCTCCTCGCCGCAGTTGGTACAGCCACACGGTGGTGCCCCGGCTCCGAACGCACCGCCCGAGCCCCCGTTGCCGCCGTCGCCTCCGGCTCCGCCGTCGCCTCCGGAGCCCAGGAACACGTCGGTGTTGGTCACCTCGATCTCGGCATCGATGATCACCATGGCGAACGATCCCCCGCCCGAGGAGCCCGACAGCCCGCCCGCACCTCCGCAGCCCCCGGCTCCACCGCCGCCACCGCCACCGCTGCACGGCTCCTCGGCGGTGTTGATGTCGCAGCCGAGGGGATCGCTGTCGAAGCCTCCGGCGCCACCGCCACCCCCACCCCCACCATGCAGCCCGCGGCCGCCATCGTTGCCGGCGGCCGGCATCCACAGCCCGCTCATGGTGAACAGGCCGTCGGGATCGGTGGCCACGACCCCGGCCAGGCCGTTGGCCCCCACCCCGCCGGCGAACCCCGTCGAGCCCGGGGTGGCGCCATCGAAGCACCCGCCGCAATTGCTCGAGCCGGCCGACCCGCCTGCGCCCACGGCGGTCGGATCGCCACCGGCCGACCCGGGCTGGCCGTTCTGCGACGGGCACACGTTGCCGTTGCCTCCGTTGCCACCGACGGCTCCGCAGACCGAGGTGCCTCCGGTGCCCCCCGAGCCCTGGTCGGCCGGCGTGCCGGCCGCGCCGGCCGTGCCGGCCGTGCCGTCCGCTCCGCTGGCCCCGGCCCCGGCTGCCCCAGCCACCACGGTGCAGTAGTCGAAGTGCAGCAGGCCCCCCATCGCATTGCGCACCCATACCGTGTAGGTGCTGGCGCCAGCGCTCGCGAAGTCCATGCCCACGATGGTCAGCCCGTCGATCTCGGTGACCCGGTCGATGTCGTTGGCGATCACCGCCCGCGCCTCGGTGGCGACGATCGTGACGTCGTTGCTCAGGATGTTGCGGTTCCAGCTGCTGGCGTCGTAGCCCCCGTAGAGGCTGGTGCCGTTGCCCAGGGTGATCGTGCCCTCGTAGGTGCCCTCGGCGATCAGCACCGGGCGGGGCGGATCGAACCCCTGTGAGATCTCGATGCCGCGCGCGATGGTGGCCACGGGGTCGTCGCTCGACAGGCCGGTGTTGGAGTCGTCGCCGCCCAGATCGCTGACGAACACCGAGCAGTGGGCCAGGCCGTCGATGCCGTCGGCGTTCTCGTCCACGCCACCGACGTCGGGCACATCGATGCCATCGCAGCCGCAGCCGGGATCCTCGGGACCCGTGCAGCCAGGCTCGCCGCCGCTGCTGCTCTCGCTGCTGCTGCCGTCGGTGTCGTCGAGAGCCACGGTGGTCGAGTCGCTGCTGCTGCCGTCGCCCGTGCTGGTGACCACTGCGGTGCCGCCCGTGGAGGCACCGGTGGTCGAGTCGACGGCAGGGCTCGTGGTGGTCTCGTCACCGGTGCTCGACGAGCCCGCAGTCGAGACGACACCTGGCGGATCGGTGCACGCAGGCAGCAGGGCCACTGGAACGAGCAAGCGGCTGGCCAGTCGGCCAACCGCTACGCCCACCATGAAATCGCGATCACGAGACGACGAGACCATGGCCCACCGTATTAGCCCCGCGGCTGCTCGGTTGACAAGCCGAACGACGACGGCGGGAGCAACAACCCCATCGCCGCGCAGTGCACCGCGCCCCCCAGATCGGTCAGCTCCGCGGCGGGCACTCGCACGACCTCGACCCCGGGCAGCGCATGCTCCAGGATCGCCATGGCCCTTTGCTCGGCCGGCCTGGGTGGATCGGTGAACGAGGGCAGCAAGTACGCGTGGGGCAGCCGTACGCCGTTGACGTAGGCATGCAGATCTCCCACCAGGTTGCGCGTGGTGGGCAGGCGCACCACGGTCAACGGCCGGCCGCGTTGGTCCGCAGCGGCTCGAAGGCCACGCACCACGGTGTCGAGCGCCGCGGCCACTTCCGGCTCGAGCTCCGGATCCGCCTGTGCCACCGCCACCGTGCTCGGGCTCAGGAATTGGGCCATGAGATCGATGTGCCCCGTGGGCTCCTGTGGCAAACCCGGTACCAGCACCAGCACCTCGCAGCCGAGCGCGGGCAGCAGCTCGGTGGAGATCCCAGCGCCCGCGTCGCGCAGGCCATGCGCCCGGAAGTAGCCATGGGTGGCGGCACACAGGCCATCGCCGCTGCTGGCCACCGCACCGCCATCGACCGACCAGGGCAAGGGGGTCACGGGGACACCCAAGCGCCGTCCGAGCACGACGGGCACTGCATCGTCGAGCGGTCGATCCTCGTACGCGGGGTCGAGCCAGCGCAGCGTGCCGTCGGCATCGCGACGCTGGAGGGGCCCGTAGTCGCGAACCCATGGAGAGTCGACCATCACCGGCAGCAACTCCACGCGCGTCCGGGCGGCGGGCGACAGGGTGGCATCGAGCCAGCGCTGAGCCTGCGCGGCGTCGACCTCGTCCTCGCGCAGCACCATGACCGGCACATGAGGAGCGGCCGCCTCGAGCAACGACGCCAGCGAGTCGGGCCACGTCCAGGTCAGCGTCACCAGCAGCGCGTCGACGGGCTCGTGATCTCCCACGAGCACCCCGGGCAGCGGCGTCGCGGTCTGCAGCACGCGATACCCGGTGGGGTCGATCCCCGCGGCGGGCATCCCATCGAGCAAGGGCCCCACGAGCAGGGCTGCGGCCCACCAGGACACGGACGAGAGTATGGACTCAGGTGCCGTCCACGAGGTAGCGGGCCATGTCCAGGTGGAAGTGGTTGCGGTGGATCCGATCGAACGAGGGCGTGAGCACCACCGAGAACGCGTGCTCGTCGTAGGTGCGGCGGGCCACCGCCCGCAGGAAGCGGCCGGCGGCGTCCTTGGGCTCGGCGCCGTCGCGCGGGTACTTGCCCAGCACCGGGATCTCCTTGCCGTTGGTGAGCGCGAAGTACTTGATGTCGATCGCGTTGGCGTAGCTGTGCTCGCTGACCCAGCCGGGGTAGTTGGCCATCTCGCGGCAGCTGTAGGTCCCCATGTGCTTGATCCGCTTGACCCGGCGGCCGAGGTGGCGCTCGGCCTCCTCTTGGATGATGCCCTCGAGCTTGGCCATCCCCAGGGCCACGCCGCAGGTGACCTGGGGGTTGCCCCAGCTGATCCCGCCGGGGCCCTTGGTGTAGCGAACGACCTGCGCGGCCCCGCAGGTGATGCCCGACTTGGTCTTGTGCAGGGGGATCCGCGAGGGCTTGTACTCGATGCCGGCCTCGGCGAGCTTGGCCTCGCAGTCGGGGATCACGTCGGGGGGGCCGACCCAGACCTCGTCGGACTCGTCCTCCGACTCGTCTGGCTCGGCATCACTCGGCGCATCGTCGGGCTTGGTGGGGGTTGGATCCTCCGCGGTCTGGTCGGGCGTGGGCTCGCCGACCACCGACGAGACCGGGGTGGGTGCGGGCTGGTCGTGGGCGAGCGCCGCGGGTGCCTCCTCGGCATGGAGCACTTCGGTGGCGAAGAACGCGGCCAGCGCCGCCATCGAGAGCCCCCCCGCAGCTGCCACCAAGAGCCGAATGCGCATCGGCCGATGTACGCACGGGACTTCGTTTGGTTCCGTGGCCCCGGTGACATCGGGTGAATCCTCCACTCCCCCAAGAAATGGGGCTGGCCAACCCCAATGAGGATGAAGAAGCGGATCGAGGTGGGGGTGTTCGACCCCAAGAGAATGAACGAATGGATCGTGGATCCGTGCGTTCAGCCTCCGCAGGGCGCCGGAGCGGCTCCGCAGCGCCCCCACGTCGCTCCTCGCCTATCCTCCGTGCGTGCGCGCCCTCGCCCTTGCCCTCGCTGGCTTCTGTGCGTTCGCACCCGCCTGTGCTCGCCAGGGCTCGACCACGCCGCCGCGCGAGCTGACGGTCTTGGCCCACTCCGCCCTCATGGGTGAAGCCGACGAGATCATCGCGGCGCTGGCCTCGGGCGAGGTCGATCGAGTCGCCGCCCGCATGACCCCGCGCCTGCGCGAGCGGCTGCCGGCGCTCACCCTGCAGCGATCCAGCCGCGACCTCGCGCAGCGCTACGGCCAACCCGCGGGCATCCTCGAGGAACGCCTCCAGCGCGAGGGGGCGCTGCTGTGGTACTCGGGCCTGATCGTCCACGAGCGCCCGGGCCCTCGCGGCCGCGTCGTGCAGACCCCGGTGCTCTACCAATTCGCGCTCACCCCCACCCGCCAGCTCGAGCGCCTGCTGGTCCGCGAGCACTGGTTCATCGACGAGCTCACCGCTCCCGCGCAGGCCTACGTGCCCGTGACCCGCCTGCACGTGCCCGCGCAGGGCGAGTGGACGGTCGCCCAGGGCGGGCCCACGCGCGAGCTCAACGCCCACCACGGCAGCACGTCCCAGCGCTTCGCCTACGATCTGGTGCTGATGGTCGATGGCCGCTTTCGTCGCCGGGGCACCAAGGACAACGATGGCTACCATGCCTACGGGCAGCTGCTGCGCGCCCCCGCGGCCGGCGAGGTGATCCGCGTGGTCGATGGCGTGCCCGACAACGAACCCGGCGTGCGAGGAGAGGCGGGCGGCAACGGTCTGGTGATCGATCATGGCTTTGGCGAGGTCTCGTCGCTGTGGCATGCGCGCCCCGGTAGCCTGCGCGTGAAGGTGGGCGATCACGTCGAGGCCGGCCAAGTGGTCGCAGAGGTCGGCAACAGCGGGCGCAGCACCGGTGCCCACATCCATCTTCACCTGTCCCACCCCCACGCCGGCGGTGAAGGCGACGCGGAGCTCGCCCTGCCCGCTCCATTCGTCGATGTGACCGTCGACGCGCAGGCCCGCGATCGCGTGCTGCCGATCAAGGGCCAACGGATCGAGTCGAGGGCCCGGCTGGGGGACTGACTCGGAGCCGGCGCGGGTCGGCGAGCGTGGGCGCCAGGCCACCTGGACAACCCCCCGGGTCCAGGCTATCGAGCGGTTCGCTCATGAACCATGCGGCGAGCCGTGCGGGTCCGAGTCCTCTGGTCGTCGCGCTCGCGGTGATGATCCTGTGCGGGATCTGGGGCAGCACCTGGTTCGTGATCAAGGCGGGCCTGCGCGACCTCCCGGTGCTGTCGTCGGCCGCCACCCGCTTCACGCTGGCCGCCCTGGTCTTCACCCTGCTGGCCCCGCTCCTTCACCGCCGCGAGGGCGGGGAGCGCCCCGCGTGGTGGCTGTCGTTGGGCATGGGCCTGCTCAACTTCGCGATCTCCTACGGCATCGTCTACATGGCCGAGACCGTGATCCCCTCGGGGCTCACCAGTGTGCTGTGGGCCGTGTTCCCCATGATGACCGCCGCCCTCGCCCATCGCTTCTTGCCCGGCGAGCGCCTGGGCGCCCGCCAGTGGCTGGGTTTTTGCGTGGGCCTCGGCGGGGTGGCGGTGCTGTTCGCCACCGATCTGCGCCGGATCGGTGGCGAGGCGCTGTGGACGGGGGCGTTCCTCCTGCTCAGCCCGCTGTCGGCGGCGGCCGGCCAGGTGCTGGTCAAGCGCCACGGTCCGGCCGTATCGGCCACCCTGCTCAATCGAAACGGCATGATCGTGGGCGCGACGGCGCTGTGGCTGGTGGCGCTGCCCCTCGAGACCCAGTCGAGCGCCACGTTCACGGGCCAAGCCGTCGCGGGGCTGGCGTACCTCGCCCTGGTGGGCACCGTGGTGTCGTTTGGGCTCTACTACTGGCTGCTGCGCTACGTCGACGCCAGCCGCCTGAGCCTCATCGCGTACGTGACCCCCGCCCTGGCGCTGTGGCTGGGCTGGGCCGCAGGCGACGAGCCGCTGACGCGCTCGACGATCGGTGGCAGCGCCCTGATCCTGCTGGGCATCGCGCTGGCCCTCGGCCGACACCGACGCCGAGCCTCGGACCACGCTCCGAGCTCGACGCCGGCATCGAACACCCCGGATCGGTGAGCCATCCGACACCCATTGGTGCGCGCAACGCTTGCATTCGCTTTCTGCGCGCCAAAACCGGGTGGTACCCTGGCCAAGCCCCCTCTCGTTTGGTCCCGCCCGTGCCCACGCCCACCGACGACGAGCTGATCCAACGCTGGCGCAGCGAGCCTGCCCCGCTGCTGCCCCTGTTGCACGCGTTCCACGATCGCGACGGCCACCTCACCGACGACGCCTTGCGCGCGGTCGCCAAGGGGCTGCGAATGCCCCTCGCGGACCTGTTCGGAACGGTGACCTTCTACCACCACTTCGCCCGCACCCCTCCGGGCCAGCGCGCGCCGCGGGTGTGCGACGGACCGGTGTGCCGCCTCCGCGGCTGCGACGCGCTGCTGCGGGCGCTCCCCGACGCCACCCCAATGCCCTGCGCGGGTCGCTGCGATGCACCGATCCCCGTGCTGCGCGGCGCCGAGCTGCTGGTCGGCACGACCGCCGGCGGGGCCTTCGGCGCCCAAGGCGACGAGCGTGGATGGCCGCCCCCCGAGGCGTTCCTTCGCCTCGAGCCCTCGCCCCTGCCCCCGCCCTACCCCGGTGCGGCGGGGGACGGCAGCGGTGAGTGCGTGTTCGCAGAGATCCGCACGCCGGGTCGCGCCACCCTGGCCGGCTACCGCGCCACCGGCGGCTACGAGGCCCTCACCGCCGCGCGCAGCCCGTCCGAGATCATCGACGTGATCACCCAAAGCGGCCTCGCTGGCCGCGGCGGCGCCGGCTTTCCCACCGGCCGCAAGTGGCAGGCGGTGGCCGACGCACCCGGCGATCCCAAGACGATCGTCTGCAACGCCGACGAGGGTGAGCCCGGCTGCTTCAAGGACCGTGCCCTGATGGATCACGATCCCCATGCGCTGATCGAGGGCATGGCCATTGCCGCGCGGGCCACGGGCGCCACGCGAGGCTTCATCTATCTGCGCTACGAGTATCCCGACACGATGGTGATCCTCGAGCGTGCCATCGCCGAGGCGAAGACCGCCGGGCTGCTCGATGGCTTCGCCCTGTGCGTGCGCCGAGGCGCGGGGGCCTACGTGTGCGGCGAGGAGACCTCCCTGCTCAACAGCCTCGAGGGCAAGCACCCGTTCCCGCGCAACCGCCCGCCCTACCCGGTGACCCACGGCTACGAGGACAAGCCCACCGTGGTCAACAACGTGGAGACGCTGTGCGCGGTGGCCCCGATTCTTCGCCACGGCGCCACGTGGTACCGCACGCTGGGGCTTGGCGATCATGCGGGCACCAAGGTCATCAGCCTCTCGGGCGACGTGGTCCGACCCGGCAACTACGAGGTACCGATCGGCCTGCCCCTTCGCACCTTGCTCGACGAGTGGGCCGGCGGCCCCGGCCCGGGGCGCTCGGTCCAGGCCGTCACCATGGCCGGTCTCTCGGGCGGCCTGCTCGGGGCCGAGCGCCTCGACGTCACCCTCGACGAGCCCTGCCTGCGCAGCCACGGCTCGTTCCTCGGCGCGGGCGGCATCATGGTCTTCGACGACACCCGCGACATGGTGGCGGTGGCGCACGAGGCCATGGCGTTCTTCGCCCACGAGTCGTGCGGCAAGTGCTTCCCGTGTCGGATCGGCACCCAGCGCCTCAGCGAGAGGCTCAGTCCCGGACCCGGAGGTTCGGGCCCCACCGAGCTCGATCCCTGGACGACCGAGGTCGTCGACATCGGCGATGCCATGAAGGCCACCTCGGCCTGCGGCCTGGGCACCGCCGCCCCGCTCATCACCGACAGCCTGCTCAAGTACTTTCCCGAACAGGTGGCCCGCCACCTCGCCGCGAGGAAGGCATGAACCAGCCCATCCAGACCCCCGCCCCCTCCACCTTGGCCGCCGTCATGGAGATGGACGGCCAGGAGGTCTCGTTCACCCCAGGCGAGACGATCTACGAGGTCAGCCAGCGCATGGGTCGGCAGGTGCCCACGCTATGCTACGACGACCGGCTCGACCCCTTCGGGGGGTGTCGCCTGTGCGTGGTGGAGGTCGAGGGGCTGCGCAATCCCGTGGCCTCGTGCACCACCAAGGCCACGCCCGGCATGAAGGTGCACACCAAGACCCCCACGCTCGAGCGGCATCGCAAGACGCTGCTCGAGCTCGTGGTCTCCGAGAACCCCAAGGCCACCATCGATCCGCTGCGGGGCAGCGCCTCGCAGGAGCTCGTGCAGCTGCGCACGCGCTACGGCGTCACCGGCGAGCGCTTCGCCGGCCACCACTCGGGCCAAAGCCGCACCGACGACGCAAACCCCTTCATCCTGCGCGACTACGACCAGTGCATCTCCTGCTACCGCTGCGTGCGGGTGTGCGCCGAGCAAGAGGGTGACTACGCCATCAGCGTGCGCGGTCGCGGGTTCGAGACCAAGATCACCACCGAGTTCGACGGCCTCTTGCAGGACTCGGCCTGCACCTTCTGCGGCCAGTGCGTGCAGACCTGCCCCACCGGGGCGCTCGCCGATCGCAAGGCCATGCGGGCGCAGGCCGACCCCGAGCCGATCGCGGCCACCCGCTCGGTGTGCCCCTACTGCGGGGTGGGCTGCTCGGTGGATCTGCTGTCCAAGGGCGACAAGCTCGTGGGCATTCGCCCCGCGCGGGACGGCGGCGCCAACCTGGGGGCGCTCTGCGTCAAGGGTCAGTTCGCGTTCGACTTCGTGCAGCACGAGGATCGCCTGCGCACCCCGCTGGTGCGCGGGGACGACGGCACGCTGCGCCCCGCGAGCTGGGACGAGGCGCTCGATCGGGCCGCGGCCGGCTTTGCGAAGGCGCTGCACGACCACGGCCGCCACAGCACCTATGCGATCGCCTCGGGTCGTGCGCCGCACGAGTCGGCCTATGCGATCCAAAAGCTCATCCGTGCCACCAGCGGGACCAACTACGTCGACAACTGCTCACGGGCTTGACACGCTCCCACGGTGGCCGGTCTGGCCGCCACCATCGGACGCGGGGCCATGAGCAACCCTCTGGCCGACATGGAGAAGCCCGACGTGATCTTCGCGATCGGGACCAACATGACCGAGTGCCACCCCGTGGCGGCCACTCGGCTCAAGAAGGCGCTGCGGCGCGGGGCCACGATGATCGTGGCCGACCCGCGGCGGATTCCGCTGGCCGAGATCGCAGACATCTACCTGCCGCTGCGCGTCGGCACCGACGTGGCGCTCCTGCTCGGGATGGCCCACGTGATCGAGCGCGAGGGCCTGTGCGACCGTGCGTTCATCGAGGCCCGCACCGAGGACGCGGAGGCGTTCTTCGAGCACGTGCGGCAGTTCACCCCCGAGTGGGCGGAGACCATCTGCGGGGTCCCGGCCGCCGACATCGAGCGCGCGGCGCTCCTGTACGGCCGGGCCGAGCGCGGGGCCATCTACTACACGCTGGGGATCACCGAGCACATCTGCGGCGTCGACAACGTGCAGAGCCTGTGCAACCTGGCCCTGATGACCGGCAACATCGGGCGCGAGGGCACCGGCATCAACCCGATGCGCGGTCAGAACAACATCCAGGGCGCCGGCGACGCGGGCGGGCTGCCCAACAACTTCCCGGGCTTCCTGCCGGTGACCGACCCGGACAACGCCCGGCGCTTCAGCGAGCTCTACGGGCGGGAGATCGAGCCCGTCAAGGGCATCACCAAGGTGCGCGCGCTCGAGCTGGCGGCCGAGGGCAAGCTGCACGCGATGATCATCGCGGGCGAGAACACGCTGGTCAGCGATCCCGATCGGGCGCACTGCCAGCACGCGCTCGAGAACCTCGATCACCTGGTGGTGATCGACATCTTCCTCACCGAGACGGCCGAGCTGGCCGATGTGGTGCTGCCCGCGAGCGCGTGGGCGGAGACCGATGGCGTGTTCACCAACACCGAGCGACGGATCCAGCGGGTGCGCGCGGCCGTGCCCGCGCAGGGGCAGGCCAAGCCCGAGTGGTGGATCGTGGCGCAGATCGGCCAGCGCATGGGCGCGCCCGGGTTCGAATGGCACTCGGCCCAGGACGTCTTCGACGAGCTGTGCTCGGTCTCCCCGATCTACGCCGGGGTGGACTGGGAGAAGGCTGGCACGGGCAAGTACCACTGGCCGGTCCCGGAGCAGGGCCACCCCGGCACGCCGCGGCTGCACGAGGACGAGTTCCCGAGCCCCTCGGGCAAGGGCAAGTTCATGCGGGTCGGCTATCGCGATCCGGCCGAGGTGGTCTCGGAGCAGTTCCCGGTGTGGCTCACCACCGGGCGCCGCCTGCAGCACTACCACACGCGCACCATGACCGGCCGCGCGGGCATGCACTTCTTCGTGCCTCAGGAGGTCCTCGAGGTGCACCCGGACGACGTGGCCCGGTGGGGGCTGACCGACGGAGGGAAGTGCCGCATGGTCGGCTCGCGCGGGGCGGTGGAGCTGCGGGTGGAGGCGACCGATCGCTCGCCGCGGGGCACCGTGTTCTGCAGCTTCTCGTTCGGCGACGTGCCGGTGAACGTCCTGACCGGGGCGGGGTACGATCCGGTCACGGAGACGGCGGAGCTCAAGGTCTGCCCGGTGCGGCTCGAGCCGGTGTAGCGCCCGAGCCGCACGCACCACCCCTACTGCACGCAGACCGGCTCGGGCTCGCAGGTCCCGGCCATCCCGCAGTACTGGCTCTCGCACGCCTCATCGTCCTCGCACGCGCCCCCGTTGGCCACCAGCGGCTGACAGGTCCCCTCCCCGAACTCGAGGTCGTAGTCGCAGTAGAGATCGCCGCTGCAGCCCGTGCCGATGAAGCCGTAGTCACACGACGAGCCCACGCCTCCGGGCACGGCGCAAGTGTTCGAGCCCGCGTCGCAGCTCAGGCCCAGGGCGCAGATGCTGGCCTCGGGGTTGCACGCCTCGCCCTCGCCACGCAGGCGCTGACAGGTCATCGAGTCGATGTCGCAGGCAAACGGCGCCGCGCACTGGAAGTCGGCGCACGCCGCTCCCTCCCCGGGGCCCGGATCGCACACGCCACTGATGCACGAGAGCCCGCTGCGGCACTCGTAGCCGCCCGGGCAGGTCTCGCCGGCGGCCTTCTCCGCCGCGCAGAGTCCGGTCTCGTAGTCGCAGTAGGCCCCGTCGACGCAGAACGCCTCGCCCGTGCAGTCCTGCCCGACCGCCGCCTCGGGCGGCGGCGCGATGCAGGTGCCCTGGCAGCAGGCCATCGTGCACTCGGTCGCCTGGCAGTACTGGCTGACGCACTGCTCGCTGATGAAGCAGGCGTTGCCGTTGTCGATGGTGCCCTGGAACACCCGCTCGCACGACTCCTCGGCGAAGGTGTCGAGGAAGCCCTCGCAGGTCGCATTGCGAATGGCATCGAGACAGGTGCCGGCCGCCGAGGCATCGTAGATCACGGTGCCGTTGGCGATGGCGGCGTCGAGATCGGCCGGCAGGCGCACGAACGAGCCCCAGGCGTCGACGCACAGGTCTGCGCTGGTCGCAAGGCCGCACGCGACGAAGTAGTCGCACAGTGCATCGATCTGTGCGTCCACGAGCTCGTCGTACTGCGGCTCGCCGTTGCGATCGTCGCGACAGCCGAGCGAGGAGGTGAAGAGCGCGAGGACCGAGAGCGCGACGAGACCAAGCCGACGTTGCATCGAGCAATCCTACCCCGTCGTCGCGGCACCCGAGCACGCCCACGATCGCCCACGGGCAACGGCGTTCTTGCCGGCCGTGCCGCCCCGTCGCCCTCGGCCCGGGGCGCGGGCTATCCCTTCGACGATCCGTCGCCCTGCCCCCGGGGCATGCGGGCCCGCGGATGCGCCTGCTCGTAGACGTCCATCAGCCGCCCGATGGACAGGTGGGTGTAGCGCTGCGTGGTGGACAGGCTCGCATGACCGAGCATCGACTGGATCGCCCGCAGGTCGCACCCGCTCTCGAGCAGGTGGGTGGCGAAGCTGTGGCGCAGGCCATGGGGGCTGATCCGGGCGCTGGCCTCGGTGATGCTGCGGCGCTCGACCAGGTAGCGCACCTGACGATCCGACAGCCGGCCCCCGCGGTTGCCCAGGAACACCGCCTCGGCGGGCGACTTGGGCCGCAGCAGGCGCGGCCGAAGCTCGAGGTACTCGCGCAGCGCCTGCGCGGCCGGCCGCCCCAGCGGCACCACGCGATCCTTGCCGCCCTTGCCGAGGACCACCCGCACCAGCAGGCGATCGCCCTCCCAGCGCAGGTGCGAGAGATCCAGCCGCACGCACTCGCTCACGCGCAGCCCGGCGCCATAGAGCACCTCGAGCACGGCGCGATCGCGACGCGCATGGACCTCGCTCGGCACGACCACCGTCGAGGCCGCGACCGCCTCGGCGGGGGCCTCGATCATCGCGGTCACGTCCTCCACCGGCAGCGCGACCGGCAGCCGCTGCCCCCGCTTGGGGTTGCTCACCAGCGCGGCCTCGTTGTCCTCGACCAGGCCCTGCCGCCGCAGGAACTCGCCGAAGCGCCGCAAGGCCGAGAGCTTGCGTGCCATGGTGCTCGGCGCCCGCTTGCCGTGCATGGTGGCCAGGTGCGCCCGCACCTGGCGGACCTGCAGGTCGGCCGGCGTGGCGCCCCGGCCCGTGCGCTCCTCGACGGTGTCGAGGAACTGCGCGATGTCTCGCTGGTAGGCGCGCACGGTGTGCGGCGACGACCGCACCTGGCTCTGCAGGTGCTCGACGAAGCGGTCGAGGGCGTCGCGCATGGCCTCGAGCCTACCCGATGCCGCGAGCCAGGCGAAGGAATCGACGCCGGCGCCCGCCAGCCGGCGCCGAGGCGCTCAGCCCACGACCTGCGGCTGCCACAGCTGGATCGGGTTGCCTTCGGGGTCCGCGAGCGTGGCGAAGCGTCCGTTGGGGTACTGCTCGGGATCCACCACGACCTCGATCCCCGCGCCGCGCAGCTGCTCCACCATGGCGTCGAGCTCCCGCACGCGGAAGTTGATCATCCACTGCTGCTCGGGTCGCCCGAACATCTTGGTGTCCTCCGGAAACGGAGCCCACACGGTGGTTCCCGCCTCCTGCGCCCACGCCTCCCCGTCGTAGCTCGTGGGGACCACGGAGATCCCGAAGTGCTGCTCGTACCACTTCGCCAGCCCGCCGGGGTCGCGCGAGCGAAAGAAGAACCCACCGATGCCCGTGATCTTCTCCATGCCCGCGAAGGGTACCAGGATGACCTCGGTCGTGGGGACGATGCCCCACCGCCGCGTGAACTTCCCCAGGCACCGGCCCGACCCGGTCGGCGAATCGCGAGGGGCCACCGCGATGCGTCCTCGCTGGTATGCCCCCTGCATCCACGCAGACCCGCATGGCCACGAGCGATTCGGACCGGCCGCCCGTGACATTGTTCCTCGGAGGCGACGTCATGACCGGCCGGGGCGTGGATCAAGTCCTCCCCCACCCCGGCGATCCCGAGCTGCGCGAGGCCCATGCCACCCGGGCCACCGCCTACGTTCGGCTGGCGGCCAAGGCCCACGGACGCATTCTGGCCCCGGTCGATCCCACGTACGTCTGGGGCGACGGACTGGCGATCCTCCAGCAGCACCAGCCCGCCGCCTCGGTCGTCAACCTCGAGACCAGCATCACCAATAGCCGGGACTTCCGGCCCGGCAAGGGCGCGCACCACCGCATGAGCCCGGACAACATCGATTGCCTGCGCGCCGCTCACCTCGACGTGTGCGTGCTGGCCAACAACCATGTGCTCGACTTCGGGCGCATGGGCCTGCTGCAGACCCTGCAGACCCTGCAGCGCGTCGGGATCGGGTACGCCGGGGCCGGTCGCAACCTGGTCGAGGCCACGCGACCCGCCCGCGTGACGCTGGGACACGGGCGCACGCTGTGGGTCTTTGCCCTGGGCAGTCCCTCGAGCGGAATCCCATGGGACTGGGCCGCCAGCACCACGCGCCCTGGCCTGTGGCTGTTGCGGGAGCCGACCTCCGCCGTGGCCGATGCGATCGCCAAGCAGGCCCGCCTGCTGGCGCGGCCGGGGGACGTCGCGCTGGTCTCGATCCACTGGGGCAGCAACTGGGGCGAGGAGATTCCGCAGGAGCACGTGGACTTCGCCCACCGCCTCGTCGACGGAGGCATCGCCGTGGTGCACGGGCACTCGTCCCACCACGTACGCGCGATCGAGCTGTACCGGGGTCGGCCGATCTTCTACGGCATGGGCGATCTCATCACCGACTACGAGGGCATCTGCACCCCCTCGCGCTGGCGCAGCGATCTGGGCGTGATGGGCATGGTGACGCTGTCGCCGGAGGCCGGGACGCTCGTGGAGCTCCGGCTCTACCCCATGCGGATGTGCCGGATGCAGCTACGTCGCGCCGACGAGCCCGACCGACGCTGGCTGGCCGAGGCGCTCGATCGGATGAGTGAGCCGTTCGGGGCGCGGTTTGGGGAGGATGCGGACGGGGCGATCGTGCTGCGGGGATGAGCGACGAGAACGGGCGACGCTCAGAAGCCCCGTCCAACGGCGATCCAGGGCGAGATCCCCAGCGAGCACGGGGTCGACACCAGCGGGCAGGTCACCCGCTGCGCGAAGGTGGAATCCGGCATCAAGCCCCACACGTCCGCCCCGATGCGCATCGAGAAGCGATTGAAGGCCATCGCGAACCCCAGCCCCGCCATCCAGCGAGCGTAGACCCCCACCCCTGCGCTGAGGGCCGCAAAGCCGATCCCGGTCTGGACCAGGGGAGAGAAGCGACGGTACGGCAACATCATCAACGTCACCTTCGGGGTGAGGTGGAAGAAGTTGATGACGTCACCACCGAAGTACACGACGTCCTCGATGTCGGCTCCGACTCCGAGGTGGGGGATCACGAAGCGCACGTAGGAGACGCCGAGGCCAATGGCGCCACGGCCGAGGATGGGCCCGAAGGTCAGCCAGTTGGGGCCGAACACCGGGGGCGGGCGGCTGGGACGAGGACCCGGGGGCTGGAGCTGGAACGACTCGGCGGTGGCATCCTCGGAGAAGTCCTCGAACGAGTGCACCTCGTCGGTCGCGGGAGGCTCGGGCTCGGTCTCGGTCTCGGCGAACAGATCGTCCTCGGCCTCCATCTCTTCCCGAGTGAGGATGGTCCCCGGCACCGCGTCGCCTCCGGACTCGGGCGGCGGAGCGGCCTCGGTCGGCGGAGCGGCCTCGAGTGGCGGCTCGGCTTCCGATGGCGGCACGGTCTCGACCGGCGGCGCAGGCTCGGCTGGCGCCGCCGCGGATGGAGGCGGCGCAGATTCGGGTGCTGGCTCGGCATGGCTCGCCGATCCAACGAGGACGAAGAGGACCAAGGCGGGGGCGTGCATGGAGCGAGTCGTCCAAGGCAATCGTCGCGCCAACCTTCGGTCACTTGCAACGGGTCAGCGGGGCCATGGGTCG
Source organism: Paraliomyxa miuraensis (assembly GCF_026337845.1). Lineage (GTDB taxonomy): Bacteria > Myxococcota_A > Polyangia > Nannocystales > Nannocystaceae > Paraliomyxa > Paraliomyxa miuraensis. Next base: position 111,807 of record NZ_JAOVZF010000150.1, read on the forward strand.
GCGGGGCTGCGGGACTCGCTCGGTTGCGCGAAAACGGTGCCGTCCCCGTGCGAGGAGGGTGCTGTTAGGCTAGGGCAATGCTTCGGGCTCGTCCCCTTTCCCTGTCGTTGGTCTTGCCGCCGTGCATCGCCCTGGTCGCACCAGGGTGCTTCAATCCACCCGAGACGCCGCTTCCGAGCGAGGGCTCGTCCACCACCGCGATCGGCGAGGGCAGCACGACGCTGGTCGATCCGACCACGGGCGGCATGACGACGGGCTCCACCACCGTGTCCGATCTCGACACCACCAACGGTGCGGTCGACTCCACCACCACCGGCCCCGAGGAAACCACGGCCGAGCTGGTACCGGACATCCAGGTCTCGGTCGATGGCATGGTGATCGACCCCGGCGGCAGCTTCGACCTCGCCGACACCGTGGCCGTGGGCCAGGTCGGAGCGGCGGTGACGGTGACGGTGGAGAACGTGGGGACCGACGATCTGCAGATCGGCGGCGTGCTGGTCATGGGACCCGGGACCGATGACTTCGTGGTCGAGCAAGGCGGGCTGGCGACCACGATCGCCGCCGGTGACGCGAGCGCGTTCACGGTTATGCTGACCCCCCAGGCCGGCGGACTGCGACAGGCGCTCCTCAGCCTCGCGAGCGACGATCCCGAAGAGAACCCCTACGACATCACCGTGCGCGGGCACACCATCGAGAATGCATTTCGGCCGATCATGGCGATGGGGCCCTCGGCGCGGTTCAACGCACCGCTGGTGGACCTGCAGGATGGCCGGCTGCTGTTGTTCGGCGGGCGCGACAACAACGGGATCTGGCTCGGGGACACGTGGATCTTCGAGCTGGCCACCCACACGTGGACCCAGCTCCCGCTGGCTCCGCCCATGGCCCCACCCGCTCGCAACGCACACGGGATGGCGAGGCTGGATGCCGACACGGTGGTGCTGTTCGGCGGCACCAACAGCGGAGCCGGCGGTGCGCTCGGGGACACGTGGCTGTTCGACACCGTCGCCGAGCAGTGGAGCCTGGATCCCGGGGCCGCGCCCCCGGCCCGCTTTCAGCACGGGATGGTCTCGATCGGAGACAACCGGGCGCTCCTCTTCGGGGGCATGATGAGTCCCGGCAACGAGTTCGGCGACACGTGGGTCTTCGATGGGGCGACCAACGCGTGGCAGAACATGGTCCCGCCCGCGGGTCCGCAGCCCACGGCGTCGTTCGCCCTCGCGTTCGACGATGCCGACACCGCCATCGTGATCGGTGGCTTCCAGAGCCAGAACCCGATCAACCAGACGTGGCGCTATGCGGTGTCGACCAACAGCTGGAGCAGCGGCACCATCACCGGGGGTCCGGGCGCCCGCGCCGTGCTCGACGGCGAGATCCTCGACGACGGGCGCATGGTCGTGTGGAGCGGAAAGCTGGGCAACTGCTGCGTCAATCCCAGCCCAGGGATGTACGCCTACGATCCGGTGGCGAACACGTGGGCCAACCTCATGCCGATGGGCGAGCCGACGCCGCGGTTCAATTACTCGATGGCCGAGGTGGTGGGCGAGAACCGGGCGATCCTCTTCGGCGGGCAGCTGCAAAACGGCGGGCCCGGGAGCGCGGTGGCGGAGACCTGGGAGTACGTGGGATTTCGGCCGTGAGCCGCCGCAGGGCACCTCGGTGCGAGACCGCCCCGCGGCGTCCGAGACCGCGCCCCATTCGGGTCGAGAACGAAGGATCCGCTTGACGATCGGGGTGCGTCGCCGTGAGATCGGGATTCACTGCGAGGTCCGATCCATCATGTCCAACACCAAGTCCAAACGCGTACAAATTGCCAAGCGCCTGCTCGTCGAGGGGCGCGTCTATCTCCAGGGCTGCAGCGGCTTCGTCTGCGAGGTGCTCGGCGTGCCCTGGGAAGAGGCCAACTCGCTCCTGGGCCAGGACGCCCACTCGGTGGGATCGGGCAACGACTATAGCGGCGTCGAGCCGGGCGACGTGGTGGGCTGGACGCGGCCCGGCACCATGGGTCATGTCGCGATCTACATCGGCGAGCCCGGCATGAAGCTCATCGACGTGCCCGGACCGGGCAAGCGGCCGCGCAAGCTGGTCAATGGGTACGGGGGGCAGATGCTGCACTCGAGTTCGAAGTACTGAGCGCGGGGTGGGTAGTTGCGGCTAGTTGCGGCCCCATCGGGAAGGTTTGGCCGTCCATGTTGCATAGCTGAACAAAATATCAGTATCATCCGCTCCCCGCCCATGTACGCCCCCCTCTGGGTCAAGAGCAACTTCTCCTTCCTCGAGGGCAGCAGCCATCCTTCGCAGCTCGTCGAGCGCGCGCACGAGCTCCACCTGCCCGCCCTCGCGCTGACCGATCGCGACGGCGTGCACGGCATCGTCCGCGCGCACGTGCGCGCCAAGGAGCTGGGCCTGCGCATGATCCATGGCGCGCAGGTCACCGTGCAGGACACGGTCGACGCTCCGCCGCGCCTGGTGGTGCTGCTCGCCCAGGATCGCGAGGGCTACGGCCGCTTGTGCCAGCTGCTCTCCAAGGGCCGTGCCCGCTGTCCCAAGGGCCAAAGCCGCGTGCTGACGTCGGAGCTGCGCAGCGTCGGCCCGGGACTGCTCGCGCTGTGCCCCGACCCCGCCCTCTTGCCCGCCCTGCGCGAGCCGTTCGCCGATCGCCTCTACGCCCTGCTCACCCGCCACCGCCAGGACGACGACGCTCTGCGCGAGCGAACCCTGCGAGCGGCGGCGTCGGCCACCTCCACCCCCGTGGTCGCCAGCACCGAGGTGCTCTACCACCACCGCAGCCGTCGCCCGCTGCAGGACATCGTCACCTGCATCCGCCATGGCTGCACCCTCGCCACCGCGGGCACGCGGATCCGCGGCAACGCCGAGCACGACCTCCTACCCGTCGAGGTCATGCAGGCGCTCTACGCCGACGACCCCACGGCGCTCGCCCGCTCGCTCGAGGTGGCACAGCGCTGCACCTTCTCGCTGGATCAGATCCGCTACCGCTACCCCGGCGAACGAATTCCCGAGGGCCACACCGAGGCCGACTGGCTGCGCCTGCTCGCCCTGCGCGGGGCGGCCCGCCGCTACCCCGAGGGCGTGCCGGCCTCCGTCCAGGATCAGCTCGAGCGCGAGCTGCAGCTCATCGCCGAGCTCGACTACGGCGGCTACTTCCTGACCATGTACGAGATCGTCGAGCGCTGCCGCGAGCAGGGGATCCTGTGCCAGGGCCGCGGCTCGGCGGCCAACAGCGCGGTGTGCTTCTGCCTGGGGATCACGGCGATCGACCCGGTGAAGATGGATCTGCTGTTCGAGCGCTTCTTGAGCCGCGAGCGCGCCGAGCCCCCCGACATCGATCTCGACATCGAGCACCAGCGCCGCGAGGAGGTGATCCAGTGGGTCTACGCCCGCTATGGTCGCCAGCACGCCGCGATGGTGGCCAACGTGATCCGCTACCGCGCCCGCTCGGCCATCCGCGACGTGGGCAAGGCGCTGGGCATGCCGGCGACGGCGCTCGATCGGCTGGCCAAGCTCCTCTACTACCACGGAGAGGGGCACGGAAACGGGCACGATGATGGATTCGGCCCCGAGGTCCTCCAGCACGCGGGCCTCGATCCGCTCGCCCCCGCCCACCAGCACCTGCTGCACCTGACCGCCGAGCTGCTCGACACTCCGCGTCACCTGTCGATCCACCCGGGCGGCTTCCTGCTCGGGCACGAGCCGGTCGACACGCTGGTGCCGATCGAGCCTGCCACCATGGAGGGCCGCACCGTGGTTCAGTGGGACAAGTACGACGTGGAGGACCTGGGGCTGTTCAAGGTCGATCTCCTGGGCCTGGGCGCGCTGTCGATGGTGCAGCGAGCGCTGGCGATGCTCGAGCACCACGAGCAAGCGCCGCTCTCGATGCACCAGATCCCCACCGAGGATCCCGCCACCTACGACATGATCTCGCGCGGCGACACCCTGGGCGTGTTCCAGATCGAGAGCCGCGCCCAGATGGCCATGCTGCCGCGCCTTCGGCCCCGCACGTTCTACGACCTGGTGATCGAGGTCGCGATCGTCCGCCCGGGCCCGATCCAGGGCGACATGGTGCATCCCTACCTGCGACGCAGGCAGGGGCTCGAGCCGGTCGAGTACCCCCACCCCGCGCTGCGCCGCGTGCTCGAGAAGACCAACGGCGTGCCGATCTTCCAGGAGCAGGTGATGAAGCTGGCGATTGCCGTGGCCGACTACACACCCGGACAGGCCGACGAGCTGCGGCGCGACATGGCGGCGTGGCGCTCGGCCGGCCGCATCGAGCGGCACCGCGAGCGGCTGCTCTCGCGCATGGTCGCCAACGGGATCGAGCCGCACTTCGCCGAGCGGGTGTTCTCGCAGATCCAGGGCTTTGGCGAGTATGGCTTCCCCGAGAGCCACGCGGCCTCGTTCGCGCTCATCGCCTATGTCACCGCGTGGCTGCGTCGACACCACCCGGCCGTGTTCGCAGCCGCGCTGCTCAATGCACAGCCCATGGGGTTCTACTCGCCCGCCTCGATCGTGGAGGACGCCAAGCGCCGCGGGGTGCCCGTGCGCCCGGTGAGCGTGCAGCACAGCGAGTGGGACTGCACGCTCGAGCCCGCCGCTGCGGACGGCAGCGACGACGGCCACGACGAGCCGCGCTCGCGCTGGGCGCTGCGCATGGGCCTGCGGCTGGTCAAGGGCCTCGGCGAGCGCGAGCGCTGGGACCTCGAGCAGCAGCCCCCGCCCTACGCCGATCTCGACGACTTCGTGCGCCGCACCCGGCTGCCGCTGCGATCGCTGCAGGCGCTGGCCGAGGCCGGAGCGCTGTCGTGCTTCGGGCTCGATCGCCGCGATGCGCTGTGGGCCGTGCGCGGGCTGTGGGGCCAGCAGGGCGACGATCTGCCGCTGTCGGCCGATCAAGCCCCCGCGCAGGATCAGCCGCGCTTTGCCGCCGTGCACCCCACCGAGGCGATCCTGTGGGACTACCGCGCCAGCCACCACAGCACGCGCGGGCACCCCATGGAGACGATCCGCCCCGGGCTCCCGGCCGGGCTGCCCTGGGCCGAAGACGTGGCCCACATGCGCGACCAGCAACGTGCCGAGTTCGTGGGCCTGGTGATCTGCCGCCAGCGCCCGGGCACCGCCAGCGGGGTCACCTTCCTCACCCTCGAGGACGAGACCGGCTTCGTCAACGTGGTGGTGTGGCAGCGGGTGTTCAGCGAGCACGCGATCCTGATCAAGAGCGCGGCGGTGCTGGGCGTCAGCGGCAAGATCCAGCAAGCCGAGGGCGTGGTGCACTTGGTGGCCGAGCGGCTGTGGGAGCCCACGGTGCGCGCCGCGGCCCCACCCACGCAGATCCGCAGCTTCCACTGAGCCTCCGAGCGCGGGCGTCAGCGCAACGCGGCGTGCCGGGCCCAGTGCACGAGGAAGCGCTGCTCGTCGGCGTCGGTGATCTCCTCGAGCCATACGTTGATCGCGGTGTAGATCGCCGCGCACAAGTAGTCGCGCCACACCGGATCGCCGTGCGGCTCGGACAGCACGAGCGCGACCAGCGGGTGCTCGCGGTTGACGATCACGCCCTCGTGACCGGCCCAGGCCACCAACGCCCGACGCTTGCGGGTCAACGGCGCCACGCGAATCCGCTCGAGGTGCTCGTCGCACAGCAGCGTGTCGTCACGCTCGCGCACGCGGCCGAGCTCGGCGCGCAGCACCTCGACCAGGCGCTCCTCCGGCGACGGCTCGGGCACGGCCTCGGGTACCACCTCGGTCTCCTCGACATCCTCGACCTCCGCCTCGACCTCCGCCTCGACCTCGTCTTCTTCGAGTTCGACCTCGGCCTCGACCTCCTCGCCTTCCTCGAGGTCGACCTCCGCTTCGACCGCCTCGGCCGCCTCGGCCGCCTCGACCTCCGCCTCGGACGACCCACCCGAGTGCACGGACGTGGAGACCGGCTCCACGGCGTCGACCGAGGACTGCCGCGCTTCGAGGAATTCGAGCGTCTGGGCCTGAAGGACCTTCGGCTCCACGCGGGCGTGCACGTCGGCGGTGACGGCCCGCCGCGCACGGTACCCGCTCGAGACGTTCACGGCCGGTCGAGACAACCAGCCCTGCAGCAGCGCCCGATCGTCCTCGTCGAGCACCAGCACGTCGGTGCTCGCCGTCCCGATGATGCCCGGCACCACGAACTGGACCGACTCGCCCCATGCGTCGTGCAACCGGATCTGCAGCACCGAGACCGGCCGCGGGCCGAGCGTGGGCCAAAGCGGCATGCCGAGCACCGGGTGCGGCGTGCGGCCCTCGTCCAGGCCAGGATCGAGCCGCAGGCGCTTGGCCCCGAACGCCGCGATCGCCTGCTGCATCATGGGGCTCGGTCGATCTCGCGCCGTGGGCCACAGCACCAGCAACGAAGCGCGTTGGAGGAGCGTCCGGCAGAAGCTGCGCGCGCAGGTGTCTCGCCACGCGCTCTGCGGCGCCCTCGCGAGCCCGGCGTAGGCCTCGGGAATCGCCGCCACCGCGTGCAGCAGCGCCAGCGAAGACTCCACGCTGCGCGCCAGGCGGTCGTAGTCCGCGCTCGGACGGAAGGCATCGGCCGCCACGATCATCCGCAGGCCCGGCCACGGCAGCGAGAGGTGCAGCTGCGAGAGCACGCACCCCTCGACCACCAGGGTGACGATCGCGTCGGCCTTGGGCTCGGCCACGATCCCGACCTCGCCACGCACCCCGGGTGCCTCGAACGCATGGCGAGCGAGGTAGACCCCCTCGGGGAGCACCGGTGCGGTGGGCCGCGCTCGCCAGGTCGCGCGACGCTGCAAAACCACGTCGACGTTGCACAGCCGCGTTCGCAGGATCCACTGGAGGATCTCGCGACGCACGGCATGCTTCGGATCGCCCGCGAGGAAGCGGAGGATGAACGAGGTCCCGGGCAACGGCTCGCCGTCCGGCGGCTGGCGGAGGGTGAAGACGACTCTCCCCCTGGCCTCGAGCTCCGCGAGCACCTGCAGCAGGCTCACCCGCTGCCCCTTGGTGGTCTCCCACAGCGGCAGGGCGCGCAGCGCCTTCATCCGCCCGGTAGGCTCGTCCTCGTGCCAGTTCACCTCGAGCTCGGCCAGGTGCTGCATCAGCGACAGCAGCACGTCCTCGGCCCACACGGGCGCCGCGCCGGTCCCTTGGCGGTACGCCAGCGCAGCCACGGCATGCGCGGCTCCGCGCCACAGCACCTTGGTCATGGCGACGTAGGCCGCGTCGCGCACGATGTCGGTCTGCGAGACCTCCTTGCGCAGGGCATGATCCTGCACCACCGCCACGAACCCAACGGGGCACCGCACCTCGGGCAGCTCGTGCGAAACGATCCACACCCCGTCCTTGACGAGGTGCACGACGGGAACGCCCTGGCCGTCCATGCGCAGGCCGCAGACCAGCGTGGTGGGCCCGTGCGTCAGCTTGATCTCGTCGCACACCGCCTCGCGCAAGCGCAGCCCGCCGCTCAGCCAGCGGCCTTCGAGATCGATCGCCATGGTGGCGTAGACGCAGCGCTCCCGCAGCAGCCGCTCTTCCGCCAGAGCCCCCCTCAGGTTGCGCACGAACGCCCCCAGGGTCTGCAGCCCAAAGCGCTCGCGCACGTGGATCCGCGTGCCCACCCGCGCGGTCTGCATCGCCTCGAAGGCATCGTCGCCCCGGGGCCCCAGCTGCAGCCGCGCGCCGGTCGTGCCGTCGCCGCTCTCCACCTCGATGGCCGTGGGGCCGAGCGCCATCGCGCTGCCGAGCCCCAGCGCCAGCTGCCGCCGCGCGAGCAAGTCGGGCTCGAGGCTGTGGCGCAGCGCCGCCGCATACACGTCGTCGAAGTCCTCCACCGTGAACGGACGGCCGTCGAATTCCATCACCATGTCGCGGCTGTCGATGTCGAAGCGGGCCCGCCTCGCCCCCTTGAGCGCGGCCGCCTGCACGAGCTCGAGCACATAGGCGCGAGGATCGGCGAGCTGGAAGCGCTGCAGCTTCTCGCGAGCCTTGGCGCGGTCGAGGGTGAAGCAGCCCTCGGAGTCCACGCGACCCGAGGCCTCTAGCTGCCGCAGGAGGTCGTCGATCATCCCGACCTCAGGCGCTGGCCGCGAGCTTGGCCATGAGCACCACGAAGCGCTTCTCGTGAGCGTCGGTGATCGCTTCGAGCCACACGTTGAGCGCGGTGTAGACGGCCGAGGACACGTAGCTCACCCACACGGGATCGACCGGTCCTCGAGCGAGCGCCTGCTTCACCACCGGGTGCTCGCCGTTGACGATCACGCCGCCCTGGTCGGCCCGAGCGATCAGCGCCCGGTGCTTGCGCGGCAGCTCGTCCACGCGGATCCGATCGAGGTGCTCCTCGGAGAGCAGCTCGCGGTTGCTGTCTCGCACCAGCCGCAGCTCGGCCCGGACGGCCTCGACCAGGCGCTCGGACGGCGTGGGCTCGCGGGGCTTGGGCGGTGGCGGCGACGCGGCCGGCTGGCTCACCGGCGCCGATGACGGCCCCCCTGTCGCGACCATCTCGAGCATCGCGTCGAGCTCGGGCGGTGCCTCGAACTTTCGCTGGAGCCGATGCGCCCGTGCGGGCCACAGATCGAGGGGCCCGAGCTCGTCGGGTTGCTCCTCGAGCGCGGTCTCGAGGCTGATCCGCCGCCCATTGCGAAGCGCGAGCACGGGCAGCTCGCGCAGCTCGGCCAGCAGCAGCTGCCAGGCGAGCTCCAGCGACCGCCCCTGCTTGGCCAGCGCGACCGTCGGGCGCTCGAGCAGCAAAGCCACCCGCTCGTGCGCAGGGTGTCCGCGATTGGCGCGAAACCACCGCCCCAGCTCGCGGTAGAGCTCGACGCAGGCCAGCGACAACGCGGCGAGGGCCTGCGGGCTCACGCTCACCGCGGTGAACAGCTCGTCGGGGGTCACCCCGCTTCCGCTGACCGAGCCCACGCACGGCAGCATCGGCTCGATCCATCGTCGCACCACCACCCGCCCCTCGGCGCACAGCTCGATCGTCATCACGCGCTCATCGGTGGGGATCGCCAGCCAGCCCTCGATCCCTCCGGCCTGCACCGCACGAGACACCAGGCTGGGCACGCTCGAGGGCGTCGAGGCCATCGAGGCCGCCTGGAGGTTGTTGGCCCGCTCCTTCCACCGGCCCCACGAGCTCCGCACGTCGACCACGCTCGAGAACATCGCCTGCAGCACCACCATCTCGTAGGGATCGACGCAGATCACCGGGCGCTCGGGCGGCAGCGGAGACGCTCCCCATGCGGTCCAGGGGGCGGGCAGCACCTCGATCGTCCCTCGCCGCTCGAACAGCGCCGCGAGCTGGGCGGCCGTCCATTGCGCCCCGCCCACCGCGAAGAACCAGGACAGCGACGCCGCGCGTGCATACCACTCCCCTGCGATCTTCGCGTCGGCCCAGCCCCGCATGCCATCGGGTCGCCTGGCGCGCAGGAAGTCGAGCACGTGGTACCACGCGGTCTTGCGTGCAGCCGAGGACAGCTCGGACCAGCGCGCCATCAGCTGCGCCACCAGCTCGGGCGCCTTGGCCTCGCAGGCCTCCACCAGGCTCTCGAACGCCTTGTTGCGGTGGATGCTCTTGAAGTCGACCGCGAGCGCCAGCCGATCGTCGTTGACCGTGGCGCATAGCTCCGCCGCCTGATCGGGCACGTGCGCCGTCTCGATCTCCACCCGCTCGCGATGGATCCGCAGCTTCAGCCGAGGCATGCGGCTGGGATCGCCGAGGTGCTCGCTCGCCAGCCCCACCTCGCCCTCGACCTGCTTCTTGCCATGGGCCTGCGTCCAGCGTACCGAGACCATCGCCTCCCCCCGCGGCAAGGCGATCGTGGCGACCTTTGGCCGCTGCTTCAGCGCATGGCGCTGGCGCTCGCGCTCCACCGCCCCCTCGCCATTGAGCATCCGGCTGGTCCCGAGCATGCGGCGCAGCAGCTCCAGCCGCTCGGCGTCGGCCTGGATCACCAGACGCTCGCCCATGTCGACCGCGACGAAGTCATCGACGTGGAGCACGGTGTCGGCCCGCCCCCCACTGGCGCTCAGCTCGGCCAGCGTCAGCGGCCGCCGATCGTGGCGCTGGAACAGCGGCAGCTCGGCCAGCGCCGGTACCGGGGCGAGCGCGCGCTCGTCCATGCGCTGGTCTCGATCCCGCGGGGGAAACAGCCGATCGATCGCGGCCAAGGCCCAGAAGATCCCGCGCTTGGGCGACTCGACCCCGGCCAGCTCATCGAGCGTCGACCTGGACCGGGCGGCCCTCCACATGCGGTGCTCGAGGTCGGATCCGCCGCCCTCCACGTGCAGCGTCGCGTAGAGCCGCGCGTAGGCCTCCAGGGTCTGGGCGCGCGACACCCCCTTGCTGCGCTCGAGCTTGTCGTAGACCGAGCGCAGCCCCCGGGTGGGAAACGGCAGCGCCACCACCTCGCGCAGAAACGCGAGATCCACGGCGGCGGGGCGCTCGGCCGCTCGCTCGGCGATCCGAAGGCACGCCGCCGCGAACGCCCGCAGCACGGCCACCCGCACCCCGTCGAGCGCCGGGGTGCTCTTGACCCCCGAGTAGTCGGCCCGGGGCACGAGTTCGGTGCACTCGACCCAGCCCTCGCACGCGCCGACCAGCAGCAGCGGGACCCCTCCGATCGCGCGCTGGCGATACAAGAGCGTGATCGCCTGCGATCGCGCGATCGGACTCGCGTGGGGATCGACGCGCAGCATCCCCGTGATGCCCTCGCCCTCGACCGGCACCAGCACCGCGGGCCCCGCTCGCTCGACCAAGGGCGTGAACGTGGGTCGACGCATGAAGTCGCGCTCGCGCACGAGCCGGCGGACCTTCTTGGAGGCGTCCACGAACTTCCGCGCGAACAAGGGCTGCAGCAGCTCGCGGTCCTCGGCGTCGAGCACCAGGATGTCGGCCGTGATGCCCTCCTCGGCCTTCTCCACCACCTCGAGCACCTCGCCCTTGCGCGCGCGCCCGCACAGCTCGGTCAGCGAGTAGCGCTTGGCCCCCAGCGTGGGAAACAGCGGCATGGTCGACACCGGATGCGGCGAGGACCCCAGCGGCTCGAGCTCGACCCGCAGCCGCTCGCGCCCGAACGCCTCGACCTCCTTCGAGGCCAGTGCGTCGGCCACATCGCACAGGTACAGGGCGAACCCCACCCCCACCGGCTCTTCGCGCAGCAGCGCATCGAGCAGGCTGCGCGCGCACGCATCGCGCCACGGGCTCGCCGGCACGCCGTCCAGCTCGCCATAGAGCGCGGCGAGCTGCTCCCCCACCGCCAGCATCGCGACAAAGGTCGCCGCATCGCGCACGAGGTCCACGTAGCTCTCGGTCGGCTGGAACGCCTCGGCCTCCACCACCACCCGTAGGCCCAGCCACGGCAGCTCGAGCTGCTTCTCCACCACCATGCAGCCGTCGGCGATGAGCCCCACCCGCGCGCGATCGGTCGCCGCGCTCACGATGCCCACCTCGCCCCGAACCCCGGGGCCCTCGATCAGCCGACGAACCAGGTACGACCCCGCGGGCAGCCGCGGCTCGGCCGGCCGCGCCCGCCAGGCTCGCCGCGCCTTCTCGCGCAGGTGCATGCGCTGGAGCGCATCGGTCACGTTCACGAGGCGGTCGCCCAGCAGCGTGCCCAGGACCTCCTTGCGCAGTGCGGACGCTTCGTCCACGCCCACGACGTAGAGCACGAACGAGCGCGAGGGCAGCGACAGGCCCTCGAAGCGCGAGCTCGAGGTGTAGCCCACGCTGCCCTGGGCGTCGGCCTCGGCCAGGATCTGGTCCAGGCAGAGCCGGCGGCGATCGGTGCTCTCCCACAGCACCAGGCGACGCAGCGCGAGGATGCTCCCGGATGCCTCGCTCGGCGCACCGATCGAGGACGCGTCGAGCCGCGACAGCTGCCGCAGCAGCTCCAGCTCGGCCCACGCCGGAGCCTGGCCGGTCTCGAAGCGCTCGACCAGCGCCTCGACCCCCAAGAACGCCGCCGTCTGCACCACCGCGAGCATGGTGTCGTAGGCCTCGTCGCGCACCACGTCGCCCTGCGAGACCTCCTTGCGCAGCGCGTGGTCCTGCACCACCGCACGAAACGCAGCGGGAAAGCGCTGGCTCGGCAGGGCGTGATCGGTGATCCACACCCCGTCCTTGACGATCCGAATGTAGGCGATGCCCTCGAGCTCCGGGTGGATCCCGCCGACCACCGTGGTGTGCTCGGTGCGATGCTCGATCGGATCGAGCACCGGCTCGGTGTCGAGCCGCAGGCCCGCGTCGATCCGCGTACCCTCGAGGTCGAGCTCGAACGACGCGTAGGTGCAGCGCGCGCGCAAGAGCTGCTCTTCGGCCAGGGTGCCCCGCAGGTCCTTGAAGAACGCCACGAACGTCCCCAGCCGGAAGCGCTCGCGCACGTGGATCCGCGTGCCCCGGAGCGAGGTGGTCTCCATCACCCCCAGCTCGTCGTCCTCGTCCGGCCGCAGCGTGAGGCGAGCCCCGGTCTGGCCATCGCCGCTCTCCACCACGATCTTGCTGGGCCGCAGGGCCATGGCGCTGTTGATCCCCAGGGCCAGCTGTCGCCGCGCGAGCACGTCGTGATCGAGCCGGCGGCTGAGCGCCGCGCCGTAGATGTCGTCGAAGTCCTCGACGGTGAACGGGCGCCCGTCGAGCTCCATCACCATGTCGCGGCTGTCGATCGCAAAGCGCACCCGGGTGGCGCCCTTGAGCGAGGCCGCCTGCACCAGCTCGAGCACGTAGGCCCGCGGATCGGCGAGCTGGAACCGTCGCATCTTCTCGCGGGCCTTGGCACGGTCGAGGGTGAACTCGCCCTCGGACTCCACCGTGCCCACGGCCTGCAGCTCGCGCAGGACGTCGTCGATCACCGCGCCACCACCCCCAGGCGCTCGGAGAGCCGCGTGGCGCGGAGCTCCGCGCTCGCGCTGCACAGCTGCGCGTCGACCTCCACCGGCAAGGGGCCGACGGCCAGGTGCAGCAGCTTGACCAGGGCATACGCGGCCAGCTCGGGCTCGCGCTGCGCCAGGGTCAGCACCGCATCCACGCCGTCCCCGGCGGCATTGATCACCACCGTGTCCTTGCGCTTCCACTCCGCGGGTCGCACGACCTCCTCGGCCCAGGGCGACAACGACAGCGGCTCGCGCTGCAGCACGAACAGCCGACGCGCGATGCACGAGCCCGCATAGTCGAACCGTGCGGGCACGACCCCCGCCACGCGCACGCCCGCCGCCTGCAAGAGCGCCTCGGTGGCGGCCCGAAGCGGCGCCCAGCGGGTCTGCTCCTCCGCATCCCGAAGCGGCCCGGGCATGATGAAGGTGCGGGCCACGTGATGCACCTCCCCGTCGGCCAGCCAACCGAGCAGGGCCAGGGTACCCGCGCAGCCCGAGCGAACCTCGACCACCGTCACCCCCGCCGCGACCGCGGCGTCGGCCAGGGCCGAGCGCTGCTCGGCGTTGCGCAGGGTCCCCGCCTTGGCCGCCTTGCGCACGGCCGCGGCCGTGAGCGGCGCGCCGTCGATGGCACGCAGCAGCGGAATCTGCGAGGGCACCTCCGACGACGCCGCCACCCGGGCCGCCACGCGGTGGACCGCATCGAGCGACCTGGTGTCGGCCTCCGCCTCGAGCACCTGCTGCACTCGCTGCCACAGCGCCGCCGGCAGCTGCTCCCTGGCCAGCCCCTCCACCACCGCCATCGCCTTGTCGAAGTTGGCGTCACGCATGATGTCGTTGCGCGCCAGCGTGTGCTCGAGGTAGCGGCTGTCCACCTTGAAGGCCACGCCGTCGATGAACCCCGAGCCCGTGCCCTCGAGCAGCGTGAGCCCCCGGTTGTAGAACCCGAACGACGACGCGCCCCCGGGCAGATAGCTCGCCACCACCCGGATCCCCTCCGCTTCGCTCCGCACCGAGCACAGCGCTCCGGGCACGTCGAACGGCTCGGCGATGTCGTCGTCGTTCCAGCGCACGGTGCCGGACACGTGCTTGCACCAGTGGCGCAGGGTCTTCTCGGCCCGCGCCGCGAGGTCACCGTACTCGGCCCTGGTCACCGCCTTGAACACCTGGATCTTGGTGCCGTCCACCGGGTGCTCGCGAGCGATCCGCACGAAGCTGCGATCGGCCCGAAACAAGATCCGCCAGTGCTCGCCGCCCCGCGAGGTGTCCACGCAGACCGCATCGGGGCGCAGCGCGAACACGGACACGAAGCCGATCCCGAACTTGCCGATCTTGGTCAGATCGCCGTCCTTGGCCGAGCTGAACAGCCGGGTCAGCCGCGTGTCGATGATCTGGCGATCCATGCCCTCGCCGTAGTCGTCGACGCCGATCACCATCACGCCCTGGTCCGGGTCGTCGCCCGACGGCCTCAGCTCGGCGTACACGTCGACCTCGGGGCTGCCCGCGTCGAGCGCGTTTTGGACCAGCTCGCGCAGGAACACCAGCGGGTCGGCGAACTGATCGACGAGCTCCGCGAGCGCGTCACCCACCTCGACGTCGTGCGGCCGGCTCATGTCGCTCCTCCGCGCAGGGCGTAGACCACGTTGCGGGTGCCCATGCGGGCGCAGAAGCGATGGGCCACGTCGACCAGCGCGGGGCTGCTCACGACGAGCTTGCGATCCTTGTACACGCGATAGCCGTAGCGCTGCCGGGCGGCGGCATAGGCGGCCTGGCCCTCGGGATCGAGCCGCTCGGTCAGCAGGTCCTCCACCGGATCGTTGTCGCCGTCCTCGGCCACGTCGCCCGCTGCCATGTCGAGGCCGAACGTCGCCATCAGGAACCCGGGCGCTGGCGGCCCCGGCAGCTCGGCCCGCAGCGCCTCGGGCATGGCCACCCCGGGCACGTACACGGGGCCCACGGTGCCCTTGATCACCCGCTCGATCGTCAGCCCCTCGGTGTCGGCCAGGCGCACGAAGGTGAGCTCGGCGTCGAGCGAGGTGAGCCGGTAGATGATGGTGCGCAGGGCCTGGGTCTCGCGCACCGCGTCGTCGTCGAGCCGCAGCATGGGGCGGCTCCAGAACGAGGCCGTCTGCGCCAGGTCGAGGCAAGAGCGCACGAACACCCCGCTCTGATCGAGCTTGTCGAGCACCACGTGGAACCATGCCCGACGCTGCCCTGGATCCACGCGCCGCAGCTTCACCACCATCTGCGACGGCGGGGTGCCGTCGATGGTGGACAGCAGGCGGTGGTAGCACAGCTTGCGCAGCTGCTTGGTCCAGATCCCGTCGTGGGCCCCCCCGGCCTCCCGCTGCGCCCGCGCGCGCAGCTCGTCCTCGGGCGGCAGCTCGGCCAGGATCTTGCTCGACAGCTCGGCGTCGGCGCTCACCCGGGTCCACTCGCGGTAGCTCGGCAGGCCGCTGCGCCGATCCACGCGCAGCTCGGGATAGAGCCCGCCGTGGGCCGCGGGACCCATCGCGCTCACCTGCGCGGCCAGACGCTTGCCCGGCGGATACTGGTCCGAGAGCCGCGCCCGCGCGATCGCACGCGAGAGCCCATCGACGTAGCGCTGCGCCGCATCGCCCTCGAGCGCGAGTTCTTCGGCCGACACGGAGGGAGAGGCGAACTCGAGCGGATCCATCGTCACGGGCTCACTGGCTCATGGGGTCAGGGGTCACGGGTGAACTCAAGCATCGGAGGACTCGGGCAGCGCCTCTTGCTCGGCCTGCATCAGCAGCGCGAATTCCACCCCCCGGGCGATCCTCTCGTCCTCGAGCGCCTGGCTCAGCTCGAGGTTGCGCTGGAGCACGTCGCGGGTCTGCGTGTCGAACACGTGGAGGTCGTCGAGCAGACCGGGCAGGCTCTGACGAAAGTAGAGCTGGGTGTCGGCGATGAAGCGCGTGCTCTGGTCGAGCGCCTCGGCCATCGCATCGAGCGAGCGCTTCATCTCCAGCATCACCACCGAGGCATCGGCGGCCGTCCCGATCGCCCGGATCTGTCCCGCCACCAGGTCGAGCTTCTCGCTGGCCGCGGTCGCGTAGGCGGTGACGTCGTTGCGAAGATTTCCGATCGTGCCGATGAGCAGCCGCGTGCTCTCCTGCAGCCGCGACAGCCGCCCTTCCGCCGTGTGATAGAGCTGCAGGCGCATGCTGTGATCGGCCATCACGCGACGGAGCCGATCGATGTTGCGCTGCATCTCATGGGTCCGGGGCCCCGGCTCGATGGCACTCTCCAGCTCGAGCTCGAGGCGATCGCGCTCCTGTTGCAGCGCCAGCACGTGCTCGGCGGCCAGGGTCTCGTTGCGGGCGGAGTCGATGATCTTGGTGTTGAGCCGCTCGAGCTCGTCGTGCAGCTCGGCCTCGGCCATACCGAGGCGATCGGCGAGCTCGGCCGCCTCCTTGACGCGAACGAGGCTCACCTCGTACTGGTGGCGCAGGATCTCCTCGACCGACTGCGGCGTGACCGCGAGCGACGAGAACCCGGGTATGCGGGCCATCGCCTCGCGAAACCGCCCCCAAACGGACGCGTTGACCCGCCCCTGCCCCAGGTGTTGGGACACCCGCCCCAGCTGCTGCACCTCGCGGGCGAGCGAGCCCGAGACCTCCGTGTTGCGGTGCTGCAGGACCTGCAGCGCCTTGACCTGGTGGTCCTGTCGCGTGCGCTCCTGCTCGATCGCCGACTCGAGCGTCGCGACCGAGATCGACTCACCCGCGTAGGGCACGTCCTTGGTCAAGAGGACCTCGACCACATCGATGGCGTCACCCATGCTCGCGGGCACGATAGCGCGATCGCAAGGGCCCGTCACCGGGCCCGGGACGGCGGCGCGCGCTCCCGTGGGGCGTGCGGTCCCCCTCGATCGCCCGTGCGACGCCCACCCGCCCATGTTATGAGATCGCTCCTGCCATGAGCCACGAGCCGCCCATCTGTCGCCGCGTGTTCCTCATGCGGCATGGACACTACGAGCGGACCGGCAACCTCGGCGACACGGTGTGGGGCCTCAGCCCGCTCGGGCGGCGACAGGCCGTGCGAGTCGGTCGCCGGCTGGCCCAGCTCGTCGACTCCGCCAGCGGTCGCTTCGAAGGGGTCTATGCCAGCCCGTGGCCGCGGGCCACCCAGAGCGCCGAGATCGCCGGCCGCGAGATGGACCTCGACAACATTCGCATCAAGCGGTACCTGCACGAGCTGGTGCCCTTGGTCGACCCCGAGCGCCCCGAGTTCAAGTCGTTTCCGATCGGGCTCGAGGCGACCCCCTCCGAGGGCCGCGTGTTCGTCGACCAGCAGATCGACAAGATCCGCGACCGCTTCTTCAAGCCCCCCACGCGTCGCTCCTTCGTGCTGCTCTTCGCCCACGGCAACCTCATCCGCTACCTCGTGGCCCGCACCCTCCGGCTGCCCTACGAGGCGTGGGCGATGATGGACATCGCCCACGCCTCCATCAGCGAGCTGCGGGTCTACGCCAACGGCTTCGAAGCCCTCATCAGCTTCAACGAGACGGGACACCTGCCCCCGTCGATGGTGACCACCGCATGACTCGATCACCCCGCCTCACCACCGGTCGCCCCCTTCGCCGGATTGGGGCCGCGCTCGGCCTCGGTCTCGCCCTGCTCGCCTCCAGCGCCTGCCAAAAGGACTCGCCGCCACCGATCCCGCCCGCCGACGAGCCCGCCCCGCAGGTGCCTCCGCTCGAGGCGGCCAGCGCCGCGATCCTCGACGCCTGGTTCCAGTCCCATCCCGTCACCGCGACCGGGCTCGGCGAGCACCGCTTCGACGGTCAGTGGCCGTCGCTCTCGGCCGCGAGCATCGACGCCGACCGCCAGCGCATCGAGGACGGGATCGGCCGCCTCTCGGCCATCGACCCCAAGAGCCTCGACGCCACCGACCGCGTCGACCTCGACATGCTGCGCAACGAGCTCGAGCTCCAGCGCTTCGCGCACGAGATCGAGCAGCCCTGGCTGCGCAGTCCCATGTGGTACTCGCAGCTCATCGGCAGCGGCCTCGACGACCTGGTCTCCCGCGACTACGCGCCGGTCGACGACCGCGCCCGCGCGGTGGCGGCCCGCCTGCAGGGCCTGCCCACGCTGTGCGAGGAAGCCATCGCCAACCTCCAGCCCGCCCAGGTCATGGGACCGCACACCGAGGTCGCCCGCGGCCAGCTCGACGGCGTGCTCGCGCTCATCGACGAGCTTCCCGCGCGCCTCGATGGCGCCGCCCCGGCCACCCTCGAGGCCGTCACCGCGGCCAGCCCGGCCGCCCGCGAGGCGGTGCAGGAGCTCCGCGAGCACTCCGAGGCCCTGCTGCCCGAGGCGGCGGCCGACTGGCGCCTGGGCAAGGACGCGTTCGAGCGCAAGCTGCGGCTCACCCTCCACACCGAGCTGTCGGCCGACGAGGTGCGGCGGCGGGCGATCCTCGAGCATGCCGCGGTCCGCGGGCGCATGGTCCAGCTCGCCACCGAGCTCGCCGACGTGCTGCTCACCCCGGCCCAGCGCCGCACCATCGATCGAAGCTCCGGCGATCGCCAGGCCGCGCTGGTGTCGGCCGTGCTCGAGGAGCTGGCCCAGGCCCACCCCTCGCCCGACGAGCTGCGCGACGTCATCGAGGCCAAGCTCGCCCGCCTCGATGCCTTCGTCCGCGAGGCGGGCGTGGTCACCCTCGACGACGGCGAGGTGCTCCAGGTGATCTGGACGCCGCCCCACCAGCGTGGGGTGGCCATCGCAGGCCTCGCGGCTCCGGGCCCGCTCGACGCCGCCCAACCCGGTCGCAGCCAGGGTCTGCCCAGCTACTACCTCGTGCAGCCGATCCCCTCCGAGTGGCCGCAGACCGACAAGGACTCGTACCTGCGCGAGTACAACGACTTCATGCTCGAGATCCTCTCGATCCACGAGGCGATCCCGGGCCACTTCGTGCAGCTCTACTACTCCAAGAAGGAGCCCTCCGGGTCCAAGATCCGCAAGATCCTCGCCAACGGCCCGTTCGTGGAGGGCTGGGCGGTCTACGCCGAGCACGTGATGGTCGACGCCGGCTACGACGGAGCCGCCCCGGCGGGAGACCGCCCCGGCTCGGTCTCCAAGCGCGTGTGGAAGGTGATGACCGAGCCTCGGCTTCGCGCCAAGGCCATCGCCCTGCACGGACTCAAGTTCTACCTGCGCACGGTGACCAATGCCCTGCTCGACCACTCGCTCCACGCGGGCACCATGGACGAGCTCGAGGCGCTCGAGCTGATGGTGTTCCGTTCGTTCCAGCAGGAGAGCGAGGCCAAGGCCAAGTGGGTGCGGGCGCAGGTGACCTCGACCCAGCTATCCACCTACTTCGTCGGAGCACAGGACTGGAAGCGCCTGCGCGAGCAAGCGCAGGCCCGTGCGTCCGCAGCCGGCGAGACGTTCGACGCCCGTGCATTCCACGACGAAGCGCTCTCGCACGGCGCTCCGCCGATCCACAGTCTTCCCCTGCTGATGGGCTGGAACGACGCACCCGCCACGCCGAGCGAGCCCTCCGAGCCCTCCGACGAGCCTGCCCTCGAAGACGAGGCCCCGGCCCCCGAGACTCCGACGTCCCCATGAGCCACGATACCCTGCCCGGTTCCTCCGTCGACCCCGTGCTCGCCGCCCTCGATCTCCGCCGAGGCACCGACGCCACCACCCTGCTCCAGCAAGCCGTCGCCCGGGCGGGCCGTCCCGCCGCGGTGGTGGTGTTCGACCTCGACTCGACCCTGCTCGACAACAAGCCGCGTCAGGCCCGGATCTTGGCCGAGTATGGCCGGGAGCACGGGATTGCCTCGCTCGCCGGCTGTCGCCCCGAGCACTGGACGGGCTGGGACTTCCGCGCGGCCATGCGCGCCGCTGGGCTGCCCGCCGACGAGGTCGAGGCCCACGTCGAGCCCTACCGCGTGTGCTGGCGCGACCGCTTCTTCACCTCCGAGTACTGCCGCGTGGACGGACCCGTGCCCGGTGCGGCGCCGTTCGTGGGCGCCGTGCGGGCCGCCGGGGCCATCGTGATCTACCTGACCGGCCGCCACGAGGGCATGCGCGACGGCACGGTGGAGAGCATGGAGCGGCTCGCCCTTCCGCTCCCCGACGACCAGGGCGTGCGACTGTGGATGAAGCCATCGCTCGACGAGGACGACGACGGCTTCAAGGCCCGCGTCCACGCCGATCTGCCCACCGTGGGCAGCGTGCAGGTGGTGTTCGACAACGAGCCCACCCACGTCAACGACTACCGACGCAGCTTTCCCGAGGCGCTGGTGATCCACCTGGCCACCGACCACTCGATGCGCTCGATACTGGTCGACCCCGGGATTCCGTCGATCACCGACTTTGGCGCGTTCGCACCGCAGGGGTAGCAGCCTCGCCAGGCTCGTCCTTGCTCTCGGGCAGGCAAAACCCCACCCGCGCACCGCCCTCCTCACGATCCTCGGCGAACGCAAGACCCCCGTGGGCTCTGGCGATCCGCTCGACCAGCGCGAGCCCCAGCCCGAGCTTGCCCCCGCCGCCACCCCGCACGAACGACTCGAACAACCGCTCGCGATCCTCGACCGGAAGCCCGGGCCCCTCGTCCTCCGCGGCCAGGTACAGCGATCCATCGCGACGGTACACCCGCAGCGCCCGCAAGCCCCCGCCGTGCACGCGCGCGTTGTCGACGAGGTTGGCCAGGGCGCGCGACAGCAGCGTGGCGTCGCCATGGATCGTCAGCGCATCCGTCTCCACCACCATCAGCTCCGGCGGGAGCTCGGCGCGCGTCAGGGCCCGAGCCACCAGCTCGTCGACCCGCAGCGGTCGGCGATCGACCTGATCGAACTCCAGCCGCGAGCTGGCCAGGAGCTTGTCCACCAGGCGGTCGACCTCCAGTACCTCGCGCTCGAGCTCGTCGAGGATGCCCGGGTCCTCGCCATCGCGGGCCAGGTCGATGAGCACGCGCATGTGCCCCAGCGGGGTTCGAATCTCGTGGCTCACCACCGCCAGCAGCTCGCGCTGGTCGGCGATCTGCTTTTGGATCCGATCGGCCATGTCGTTGAACGTGCGGGCGAGCACCGACAGCTCGCCCGGCCCCCGCGGCAGCGATGCCCGCGTCGACAGCTTGCCCTCGCCGAACGCCTGGGTCACCTGCACCAGCTGCGCCAGCGGTCGCGTCAGCCGCCAGGCGATCGCCCCCGAAGCCGCCCACAGCACCCCCAGCACTCCCAGCAAGCCGAGCCCCACTGCGGATCGATCGGCGCGGAGCGGCTCGGTCTGGCACGCGGCGAGCTCGCCCAGCACCCGACCGTCACGCACCACGGGTGCCCTCAGCTCGGCCGAGCGCGGCGGGCACGTCCCTCCGAACCGGGCCATGGTCTGGCCGTCTGCGTCGTGGAGTTCGATGGCCAGGCGCAGCTCATCCGCAGCTCGTTGGGCCAGCCGATCGCGCGCCACGGGATCGTCCCACACCTCGCCGAAGCGATGCCCCACGAACGTCGCCACGCGCTCGAGCGACTCTCGCCACCCGCCCCGCGAGCCCGACAGCGCCCCCACCGTGGTGGCCGCCACGATGCCCGACAGCAGGATCGTCACGCCGAACCACACGAAGAGCCGTCGCCGCAGCCGACTGCGCACGTAGTAGGCCAGCGGCGCGAAGCGGCGACGGCGATGCGGTTCCTGGCCATGGTGATGATGGCCGTGGTGATGGCGATGGTGATGGTGCCGATGCCCCCTCATGGCTCCCTCGCCAGCACGTAGCCCACTCCGCGGACGGTCTGGATCCGGCGAGGGGTCTTGGGGTCGTCGCCGAGCTTCTTGCGCAGCTTCGAGATGTGCACGTCGACCGTGCGCTCGCCCACCGCAACGTCGTCGCGGCCGGCCTCGGCCAGCAGCGCCGTGCGGGGCACCACCCGGCCCGCCCGTCGGATCAAGGCCAGCAGCAGATCGAACTCCAGCCCCGTCAGCTCCACGCGCTGTCCATCGACCTGCACGTCGCGTGCGGCCACGTCCACCGTGATCCCTCCGGCCGAGAGGTGCTCGCCCAGCGCCTCGGGGCGACTGCGCCGCAGCACGGCCCGCACCCTCGCCAGCAGCTCGCGGGGGCTGAACGGCTTGGGCACGTAGTCGTCGGCCCCGAGCTCCAGCCCCACCACCCGATCGGTCTCGTCACCGCGCGCGGTGAGCATGAGCACCGGGACGGGGCTCCGTTCCCGGATCCTCCGCAGCGTCTCCAGCCCATCGAGGCCCGGCATCATCACGTCGAGCAGCACGGCATCGAAGGCGCCTTGCTGCAGCGCTCGCAGTCCCGCCTGCCCGTCGGACGCGTACTGCAGCGTCACCCCGTGCTCGCCGAAGAAGCGCTCGAGCAGCGCGTGGAGACGAGCGTCGTCATCGATGAGGAGCAGGCGGAGCGACACGGGGTACCCCAACGGTAGCAGCCCGCGACGGGGGTGACCCGCCGCGGGCGTACGGGCTCAGGGGCCCTCGAGCTGCTGGGCGTGGGCTGCACAGCGCTCGGCCACCCAGCGCGCCCGATGGCCGTGCCATCCCGCGTCGGCGTCACCCCGACCGAGGGCTGCCTCCACGCACACCCGGGTCAGCCGATCGGCGTGGGCGTGGCGGCAGTGCCCACGCTGATGCGCCTCGTAGCCGAAGCCCACCACTGCTCCCACCACCAAGAGGCCCATCACCACGCGACTTCCGATGATCGCTCGCATGACCTTGCCTCCCTTCACACCATGTCTCCGCGAAACGGGTGCCAGGGGCCGGCCCCGCGATCGACGAGCTCGGCCAGCCGCTGGCGCTGCGTGTCGTCGAGCACGGCGTGGATCCGGCCCAGTGCCTCCATCACCGCCTTGCGTACCTCGGTGAGGCGCTCGTCGTGGCGACCGAACAGCTCGCCCATGACCGTCTCGTCGAAGCTCTCCGTGCGCAGCGCGGCCGCCACGTCACGTCGACTGGCGTGCCACTCCTGCCGATGCTCGCGGAGCGTCCGTCCGAGCTGCTCGAGCTCCTCGCGAACCACCGTCTGCTGATCGGGCGTCAGCTGCAGCCGGCGCATCATCATGGACAAACCGCCCCGCCACCATCGACCGCCCATGCCACCGCGGCCGTACCCGCCGCCCGCGCCCGGTCCATGCCAACCACCGGACCACGGACCGTGATGACCGTGATGCCCATGATGCCCGCCGTAGCCATCGCCGCAGCCACCGGGGCCACACCCCGGGTCGTGGCCCCAACCGCTGCCCCATCCGCTGTCCCATCCGCTGTCATGGTAGGCACGCCAGTAGCGTCGTCGCCGGGCCATGGCGCCCAGTCCCATCACACACAATGCTCCAAGGACGAATCCGAACATCTGGGTCGTTCTCCTTGGGTTCGAGCTTGAGCCGCGAGTGTTAAGCCCCAAGACCCGCCTTCATGAAGAAGTGTGAAGGCGACCTCGCCGGTCCTGCCGCGACGGGCCGCGGCCAGCGCACGTTGCGCATCCACATTCGGCCTTGCCACCAGCCGCGCACGCGATATGGTTGCCATGACGATGCACGCACGCATCCACACGACCACCACTACCGACTCGGCGTAGCCGGCCGGTGTGGTGTGTTCGCATGCGAGAACCCCCGGCCCCCGGGGGTTTTTTCGTTGGTTTACCCTCCACCACCACGCTCGGCCGTCACGCTCGGCCACCGCCACCAGACCGACCCCGCGTCACGCTTTCGAGGCATCCCATCATGAGCATCTCCGTTTCGCTCCCCGACGGCTCCGCCAAGGAGCTCCCGCTAGGCAGCACGGTCCGTGACCTGGCCAAGGCCATCTCGCCGCGCCTGGCCAAGGCAGCCGTGCTCGGCGTGGTCGACGATCGACCCGTGGACCTCGGCCACGCGCTCACCGACGGCAGCCGCGTGCGAATCGTGACCAGCGAAGACCCCCTGGGCCTCGACACGCTGCGCCACTCGGCCGCCCACCTGATGGCGGCCGCGATCCTCGAGGAAGTGCCCGGAGCCCAGCTCACCATCGGCCCCACCACGGACGACGGCTTCTACTACGACATCCACCTCCCCGAGGGCAGCTCGCTGTCGGAGTCGGACTTCCCGCGCATCGAGGCACGCATGAAGGTCCTCGCCGACGCCGACGCCCCGTTCGTGCGCTGCGAGGCCAGCTCCAAGGACTCCGAGGTCTACCGCGAGTACGTGGCCATCGACGGCGGCAACAACCCCTTCAAGCAGGAGATCATCGAGGGGCTGCAGGCCCAGGGAGCCTTCTCCGGCGCGGCGGATGCCCCCACGGTGAGCTTCTATCGCACCGGCAGCTTCATCGACCTGTGCCGCGGCCCCCACGTGCCCAGCAGCAAGTGGCTGCGACACACCAAGCTGATGAAGATCGCGGGCGCCTACTGGCGCGCCGACGCCAGCCGCGAGCAGCTGGTGCGCGTCTACGGCACGGCCTTCTTCACCAAGGAGGATCTCGACGGATACCTGCACATGCTCGAGGAGGCCCGCAAGCGCGACCACCGGGTGCTCGGCGAGAAGCTCGACCTGTTCCACTTCGAGGACGAGGCCCCGGGCTTCCCGTTCCTGCACCCGCGCGGAGCGCTGGTCTACAACACGCTCATCGAGTTCATGCGATCGCGGCTGCGCCATCACGGGTACCAGGAGGTCCGCACGCCGCTCATCCTGCCCGAGACCACGTGGCACACCTCGGGGCACTACGACCACTACATGGAGAACATGTTCTTCACGCGGCGCAAGCTGCGGGACAAGGACGACCCCGAGAAGATCCTGTCCGACGTGGAGGAGGATCGGGCCATGGCCGTCAAGCCCATGAACTGCCCGGGACACCTCATCATCTACCGGCACCGCATGCACAGCCACCACGAGCTGCCGCTGCGGATCGCCGAGATGGGCCAGGTGCACCGCCGCGAGCCCTCCGGGGTGCGCCACGGCATGTTCCGCGTGCAGTCGTTCGTGCAGGACGACGGCCATCACTTCTGCACGCCGCAGCAGCTCGAGTCCGAGATCACCATGCTGATCGCGTTCTACTTCGAGGTCTACGGGGTGTTCGGCCTCGACGACGTGCGGCTCGAGCTGTCCACGCGCCCCGAGAAGTCGATCGGCTCCGACGAGATGTGGGAGAAGGCCGAGGGAGCTCTGCGGGGCGCTCTCGAGGCGGTCGGGCGCCCCTACCAGGTCAACGAGGGCGATGGGGCCTTCTACGGCCCGAAGATCGACTTCCACATCCGCGACTCGATCGGGCGCACCTGGCAGTGCGGTACGATCCAGGTCGACTTCTCGATGCCCGAGCGCTTCGGGCTCGAGTACGTGGGCGCCGACGGCGGCCGGCACACCCCGGTGATGGTGCACAAGGCGTGCTACGGCTCGCTCGAGCGCTTCTTCGGGATCATCACCGAGCACTTCGCGGGTGCCTATCCCCTGTGGCTGGCTCCCGAGCAGGTCCGGGTGCTGCCGGTGTCCGAGAAGGTGCTCGACTACGCCAAGGACGTCGTCGCGCAGCTGCGCGAGGCCGGCCTGCGCGCCGAGCTCGACGCCAGCGACGAGCGGCTCGGCTACAAGATCCGCACCGCCACCATGATGAAGGTGCCCTACCTCGTGGTGGTGGGCGCCAAGGAGGTCGAGGCCGGGACGATCAACGTGCGCTGCCGCGATGCCGAAGACCTCGGCGAGAGCAGCGTGAGCGCGTTCGTGCAGGGGCTGCCGCCGTTCGACGTGCCCGCGCTGGTCACCTCGCTGCGCAAGCGCGCGGCGGCGGCCCGGGCGGCCGAGTAGGCCCGGCGGTGAACAACCGCTTCACGAGCGCTCGCGATGGTCGACGTCATCGCGAGCGCTCGGCCGTCAGCCACACACGGGACTCGTCGCGCTATTGCTCGGGCTCGAGGTCTTCGCGATCGACGGTGACGCTTGGCCCCCGCGGCGAAGGAGGCGCGAGTTCCTCGGGCGTGAGCAGGTGGTGGGTCGCCGGCAGCTCGCGCTCGAGCCGGTCCTTCAGCGCGCGACGACCGGAGTGCAGCGCTCGCTGCCGCAGGCGTTCCTCGATCTGGTCCTGCAGCGCCTCGATCGGCAGCGGACCCGGTGGCCACTTGCCAGTGAGCTTGATGAGGTGGACCCCGAACTTGGTCTTCACGGGCTTGGAAATCTCGCCCACGTTCAGCGAAAACGCGACCTTGGAGAACTCCGCGACCATGCGGTCCTCGGTGAAGATCCCGAGGTCGCCGCCCTTGCGCGAGCTGGGGCCATGGGAGCGCTCGCGGGCCAGCGCCTCGAAGTCGGCCCCGGGAGCGCTCATCTGCTCGTAGAGCTTGCGCGCCTCCGCCAGCGCCTTGGCCTCGGCCCGTGTGCGATCGAGCGACTCGTCGAATGGAATCAGGATGTGCGAGGCCCGCACGCGGGGCTTGGTGGAGACCCACTCGCTCTCGATGGCCGCGTAGTCCTTCTCGATGTCGGCCCGGCTCACCACCAGCGCCCCCTCGCGCTCGAGGATCAGACTCTCGCGCAGCTCGGCCTCGATCATGGCGCGCAGCGTGGCCTCGGTCTCTCCCCGGCGCTCGAGATGCGCGACCCAGTCCTCGATCCCGAGGCGCTGCTGCTCGCACCGGGCATCGATCGCGGCCGGGTCGACGTCTTCCCCCAGCGTGGCGATGGTCTGACGCAGACGCTCGTGGTGAACGAGGCGCTCCACGATGGCCTTGCGATAGCGCCGCTTGGCCGAGCTGGGGATCTCCCGTCCACGCTCGCGGTACTTCTTCTCCTTGAGCGCGTAGAGCACGTCGAACGCCGAGCGTGGGATCGGCATGCCGCCCACCACCGCGATCAGCTCTGCTCCCGGCGGTACGGCAGACGGTACGGCCGACACGGCGGGCGGCGCGGCTCGTCGCGCGGCCTCGACCTGCTGCTCCACCATCGTCACCAGCCCGCCCCCGCCGGCCTCGGCGGCCTCGGCTGCGGCCGCGCGCTCGTCTGCGATCGGCTCGCCAACATCGGCCGCCTGCTCCACGGGAGTCTCGCTCACCGAGCCTCGACTGCAGCCCGCCCCGAGCAGCATCGCGGCGAGCATGCATCCGAGCCCGCGAGCTCCCGACCGAGCACCCGGCATGCTCACCCCAGCGCGGCCTGAAGCTGCGCCCGAAGCCGCTCGATCAGCGCGGTGTCGTTGGTATCGATGACCGGAGTGCTGTCGTACTGCTCCCAGAACACCGAGGCCTTGCGCTCGTCGCCGATGCCGAGCGCCCGCCGCAGCTTGCGGTTGTCGGGCACGAACCCGCGCGAGCTGAGGTTGATGATCGTCTGGGCGATCGTCCCGTTGAGCCCGCAGATCAGCACGGCCGCCTTGTCGGGCCGCAGCTCGCCCGCCGACAGGCCCAGCGCCGCCTCCGTCTCCTCGATGCGATCGGGCTCGAGCAGCGCCTCCACGCGCCCGCCGAGCCCGGTCCACTCGGGCTCCTCCTTGGGCCGGCTGATGGTGGGGGCGTAGCGCAGGCCGTGCTCCTGGGCGAGCCGCTCGAGCTCGTCCTTGTAGCCCAGGCTCATCGAGTAGCTCGCGCCGTGGATGATGGCGATGTCGTCGAGCCGCGCCTTGGGATCGCGGAGGATCCGGCTGCGCGCGATGCTGATGAACGGCGCCAGCCCGGTCCCGGCCGCGACGCACAGCTTGACCCGCGGATCGTCGTCGCCGATGGTGTCGCGCACGGTGAACTTGC
Organism: Paraliomyxa miuraensis; assembly: GCF_026337845.1. GTDB lineage: Bacteria > Myxococcota_A > Polyangia > Nannocystales > Nannocystaceae > Paraliomyxa > Paraliomyxa miuraensis. Next base: position 139,368 of record NZ_JAOVZF010000150.1, read on the forward strand.
CCGTGGCCACCGCCCGGCAGTACATGCGCGCCCCGGGCTGGATCTTCCACAGCAGGTGGGTCAGCGGCAGATCCGACTCGGGCTGGCCGACGTAGCGAATGTAGAACTCGACCGTCTCACCCTCCTCGGGAGCCGACGCGATCGACATGGGGCGGCGCACCGACGGCGGGCGGGGATCGTCCTCGCCCTCGGCCGCCTCCCCCGACTCCACGCGATTGAGACCGATCGTCAGGTACTGCCCCGGCACGAACCACGGCTCGTCGGGCCCTCCCTTGCGCGTGATCTGGTCGGGGCGAACCTTGAAGATCGACAAGGCGGGCTCGAGATCGATGCGTTCGACGAGGGTGGCGTTGTACTCGAGCTGCTTGGCCATGAGCGGGCAGAGCATAGGACACTCGGCCGCGGGCGCGTACCGTCAATCGCCCTCCCGCCTCCGGTCCCGCCCACCCCGACCGTCCGTTCAGGCCCCCGCGGACGCGCCGCCCGCGGGTCCCAGCGCCCGCTCGACGACGGCCGGGGGCGGCGGTCGAGTCCTCCACGACACCACCACCAGCGCGACGATGGCCGCCAGCAGGCCCCAGGCCACGGGCAGCAGGCCCCCGAGCGGAGGCTCCAAGGTCCAGGTCGCCAACAAGATCGCGTTGCCGGCCACGACCGAGGCGATCGCTCCCGCCGCCGTCGTGCGCCGCCAGTGCAGCGCCCCATACATCGTGGGCACGAGCATCACGTAGCCCGAGAACGAGAACTTGGCGATGCCGAAGATCGAGGCTGGCCGCCACAGCACGACCAGGAACGTGACCACCGAGAGCACCAGCACGAAGCCGCGGCTCCAGGCCACCTCGAGGCGGTCGGGCAGCGTCGGGGCGAGGCGGCGGACCACGTCGCGGCTGAGCATGGAGCCGAGCGTCAGCAGCTGCGCATCGACGGTCGACATGACCGCCGCGAGCACCCCGGCCAGGGCGATCCCCTGCATCACCGGGCCCATGTGGGCCTGGACCAGCAGCGGGAAGATCCGATCGGACTGCTGCCCCTGCAGGCCCGGGATCGCCGCGGCGCCCCACACCCCGAACACCACGGCCGGCACCCACAGGAGCACCAGCGACACCGGGTAGAGCCGGCAGCTGTTCTTGAGCGCGGTGACGTCGCGAGCCGCGAAGATCCGCACCAGCATGTGGGGAAAGGCGATCACCGTCAGCGAGATCGCCAGCCCCCACGAGGCCCAGGCCCCGGGCGCGAACGGGGGGCGGTCCCCCTTGCGGAGCAGCTGCGGGGCCACCTCGCGCACGGCCTCGGTGGCGGCCGAGAACCCGCCCAGGCCATCGGCCACCGCGAAGAAGGCGACGACGATGAAGGCCATGAAGACCGCGCCCTGAAAGACATTGGTCCACATCGTGGCCTTCATGCCGCCCACCGCGGTGTAGCCGAGCGTCACCACGAGGATGAGGGCCGCCGCCACGGGCAGCGTGACCGCGTCGTGGGTCAGCGTGCTGACGGCGATCCCGACCCCGAGCACCGACGTCACGAGGTAGGGCAGCGTGTAGACCACGAAGGCCACGAACAGCACCACGCCCACCGCAGGGCTGCCCAGGCGCTCGGAGAACAGCTCGGCGGGGGTGATGGCGCCCACGCGCCGCGCCGCCTTCCAGGCCGGCCACCCGATCGCATAGAAGGTCCAGGGGATGCCCAGGGCGACGATGGCCGCGTTGAGGCCGAACACGCCCACGCCATGGTGATAGGCCTGACCGGGGATTCCCATGAGCACGAACGGCGTGACGTTGGTGCCCAGGAGCGCCATGAACAGCACCACCGTCCTCGCGGTGCGGCCGCCCAGGAAGTACTCCTCGGATCCCGTACCCGTGCGTCGATAGGCGGCCGCCCCGATCGCCAGGACCACCGCGAGGTAGACCAGGCACACCAGCAACAAGGTCGCGCCCACGCTCATCGATCGTCACCCCGCGACGGCGGCTGCAGTGGCCGCGGCTGCCGCTCGGGCGGAGGCTCGTCGGGCCACGGGGTGGTCGTCATGTACACGACCACCATCGACGCCATGGCCATCCACGCGAGGGGATACGCGAGATCCCAGGGGATGAAGCCCGCCAGCAGCTGGTCGGAATCGCCAAGCGGCAGCGGAAACACGTGCAGCACCACGAGCAGCAGCAGCGCGACGGTGAGCACGCGCCGGGCCCGGATGGGGGCCCGGACGGGGGCCCGAACGGGGGCCCGAACGGGGGCCTGGACGGGGTCGGCCACGGGGGGTCCGATGGTAGAACAGCTCATGGCTCCGCGCCGCATCCGTCGCCCGACGCTCGGGCTGCTCGGGCTGCTCGCGACCGTGACCGCGGTGGGCTGCCCGGTCGACGTGCCCGACCCGGGGCCGGGCTTTGGCTCGGGCCCGGGCGAAGGTACGGGCACGAGTCATGCGGAGTCGACCTCGACCTCCCCGATCACGACGACCGCGCTCGACGAGAGCGGGCCGCCTCCGCCCGCCGTGTGTGGTGACGGCGTGATCGCAGGCGACGAGCAGTGCGACTGCGGCGGCATTCCCTGCGATCTCGAGGGGCTCTCCGGGCTGACCTGCGCCGACGTGGACGACCCGGAGGCTCCCGGGCCGCTGACCGGCGGGGTCCTCGACTGCAACCCGCTGACCTGCCGCTTCGACACCACCGCGTGCACGTGGTGCGGCGACGGCATGCTCCTTGGGGTCGAGGAGTGCGAGCCCCCGGGGCAGCCGCTGCCGGGCAGCTGCGCCTTCCTCGGCGCCGGGGTGGCCGGCGACGCGATCTGCAACGCGCAGTGCCGCGAGGACGTCAGCGGGTGCACGTTCTGTGGCGTGGTCTTCGAGTTCGATCGCGGCCCCGAGGGCTGGACCGCGCTGGCGGGCAACCCGGCCGCACCACCGCCGAGCTGGGCGCAGGGGATGGCCGCGCCCGGGGTGGGCCCCGGCCCTCACTCGGGGGTGTGGAGCACGAACCTCGCCGGGCCCTACCTCGACGACGAGAGCAGCATCTTGCGCTCGCCGCCGATCCAGCTACGACGCGGATGCGTTCACGATGCGCTGGAGATCCGCGTGCGCCACTTCATGGACTTCGAATCCGCCGGCCCCGTGATCACCGACGGCGGCAACCTCCAGGTCAGCGACGATCCGACCACCGGCTTCACCGTGCTGATGCCGGTGTCGGGCACCCTCTACGACTCGGGCACGCTCGGCACCACGCACGTGCCCCCCGACGGCCAGCCTGGATTCCACGGGCAGAACCCCGACGAGGACGGGTGGACCGAGTCACGCTTTCGCCTCGAGGGCTTTGCCCGCTACGACCCGCTCTACCTGCGGTTCGTGTTCGGCAGCGACGACTCGGGCACCGCCGACGGGTGGACGATCGATCGCGTGGAGCTGCTCGAGGTGCCGTAGCTGGCACGTACGTGGATGCTGGAGAACAGGAACGGTCATCCGGAGCCCTCCGTGAGTCGCTTCACGGGGAGGAGCGTGCAACCTGCTCGATCCAAGGGTATAAAGCGGTCTTTCGCTCGGATTGATGGCCGACGGCGTTCGTTCGCGAGCTCCCACGCTGGAGCTGGCGAGGACGATGGCCGACGGCGATGATGCCGGGTGCCGACCAACGAAGAACGAGCGCCACGCCCAGGGCGTGGCGCTCGACGCACGAAGAGAACGAAATGTCGAACAAACTGTTTGTAGGCGGATTGAGCTGGGATACGAACGACGAAGGGCTCAAGAACGCCTTTGGCCAGCATGGCCCGGTCGTCGAAGCCAAGGTCGTGATGGACCGAGAGACCGGCCGCTCGCGTGGCTTCGGGTTCGTGACCATGGGAGACGGCAGCGCGGCCCAGACCGCGATGCGCGAGATGGATGGCAGCATGCTCGATGGCCGGTCGATCCGCGTCAACGAGGCCAGTGAGCGCGGCGGCGGCGGCGGCGGCGGTCGAGGTGGCGGCTACGGTGGTGGCGGTGGCGGCTACGGTGGTGGCGGTGGCGGTCGCACCGGAGGCCGGCGCTACTAGCACCTGGTTGGATCCTGGACCTCCTGCCCATCGAGCTTCGCAGCGAGCGGAGCTCGATGGCATCGCCAAGGCCTGCACGATCGATCGGAGCGCGACTCGATGACCGACGACTCGCCGTCCGACTCGTCCGACCAGCCCTCGGCGGCGACCTTCACCCGTGAGCAGGACGCACGGATCCTCCGCGGTCTGGTCGAGGACGAAGCGGCGTTGCTGAAGTGGATGCGCGAGCACGGACACTCGGCCCGCTCGGTTCGTGCGAGGGCCGCATTGCTGGGCCTGACCAATCAGATCGTGCAGCAGTGCCGGATCAACGGCACCTGGCCCTCGATGCGAGAGTGTCTGGCCTGCGAGCAGCGGTTCTTGTCCACGGGGTCACAGCACCGCCTGTGCCGGCGATGCCGACAGCTGAGCTGAACTCGAGTGCGAGCGAGCGGTTTGCACCGCCTGCTCGCCATCGGATGCGGGGACCTCGGGCGACCGCCGCCGCAGCCACGCCCCGATCGTCTTCACCTCGTCCGGGCTCAGGAACACCGTGTACGCCGCGAGCATCATCGGGGTGAACCACGCCACGTAGAGCAGCGCCTGGATCCCCAGGTGCATCAGCACGCCGAACCCGAGGAACGGCTTGCGCAGATCGGGAAAGCGCCGCGGGCGGCCGAGGAGCTCGCGCAGCCAGTGCAGCAGCACGAACCCGCCGAAGCCCACCTCGTAGACCAGCACGGCCCAGGTCATCGGCCGCAGCACCCACGGCTGGACCAGCGCCAGCGCGCGGTCCATGACGAAGTGCCGGTTGTAGGGATTGGCCAGCGTGTAGTAGAGCGCGGTGCCCTGCTCGCGCCAGGTCTCGCCGGTCTTGAGCGCCCCGGTGGACACGTACACCACCGCGATCTGGAGCTGGAGCACCCGGCGGCACCACACGGGCACCCGCCCCCCCTTGCCGCGCCAGCGGGCGTCGAGGCTGAGCCCGCGGCCGGCCGGAACCACCATCAGGATCGTCGCCAGCGCGGTGTGGAGCTGGTCGGGCAGCGCATAGAGCAGCGGCTGCCTCCCCACCATGCTGATCCACACCACCCACGCGATCACCGAGACCACCCGGGTGTAGAGCCCCACCATCCACATCACGTGGGCGAGCACGCCGATGCCGAACACGGTGCGCACGGCCCAGGGCTCGCCGATGGTGAAGAACAGCGACCACCGCGAGTGGAACGCCTCGCGGGCCGCGGCCCCGCCGATGGTCGCGTGGCTCGAGAAGTAGTCCGACACCGCCCCGAGGTGGGTGAGCATGCTGGCGGTCATCACGGCGACGACCGCAATGCGGCATAGACCCAGCGCGGTGGGATCCTCGTCGTCGAGCATCGCGCGACCGAGCAGGCGATCGACGCTCGCCCATCCGCGGGTCCATGCGCTCGCCATCAGCCGGATCGCCTCCGCTGGTCGTCCTCGATCATCTCGCGCACCTGCTTGACCTTGCAGTACGCCACCGTGACCAGCGCTCGACGGGACCGCCCCAGCGCGGGCTTGCCGGCCGCGACCTCCTCGGGGCGGGCGAAGCGGCGGGTGACCTGCTCCATCACGATCTTCTCGGGCACGGGACCCTGCCGGGCCTCACGAACGCACACCGCCCGCAGGTACCACGTGCGGTGATCGTTGGCGCGCTTGGGATGGAAGTTGGCGTAGTGCCTCCAGATGTCCTCGCGGGACTTGTTCCACGCCCACACCGTGCCCCAGCCGTTGCGCTCCTGCTCGGTCTCCCAAAGCGGCCGCGTGGTGCCGTCCTCGTAGTGCGCGGTGAGGTTCATGTACGTCTGCGCGCGCTGGGGATTGGGCGCATACATGCGCCAGCTCTGCACGAAGCTCACCTGCCGAAGCTTGCCTCCGAGCTCCGAGGACCACGCGCCGACCCAGTCCGTGGGCAGGTTGGGACCCACGATCACCACCACCACGGCGAGCACCCCGAGCGCCCGGACCACCCTCGACAGCGCCCTCATGGGCGACGCCTCCGGGCTCGCCGAAGCCCCAGCAGCAGCAAGTGCGCCCAGGGCCCGCCTCCGGCACCGCGGCGGTCGCCGACCGAGGCCCGACAGGCGCATCCCGCCGCGCCCTCGCCCGGCACGACGCGGTCGACCGCCGCCCCCGGCCCCTCGCCGCCGTCGTCGGAGCTGCTGCCCCCGTCCGCGGCGTCGTCGGGCAGCGCCGCCGAGCTGCGCACCAGGAACCCGCTCACCGAGGCATCGGTGGGGCTCGCGTCCACCACCGTCACGTGCAGCACCTCGCCGGGCTCGAGCCCACCGAGCGTCACGACGTAGTCGTCGTCGGTGACCTCGGTGCCCGCGAGCTCGAGGTCCCAGTCGCCGGTGACCAGCACCAGCTCGCGCACCGGATCCTCGAGCCCGGTGGGATCCTCGGGGGGTTCCAGCGGAGGATCGTCCACCGCCACCAGCTGGTACTCGAACTCGATCGGCGCATCCCCGCGCTTGACCAGCACCAGGCCTTCGACCGGATCGTCCGATCCGCGCGGCCGCAGGGTGAAGGCGACCACCATGTCGTCGGCGTTCGGTGGCACCTCGTAGCGCAGCTGCATGGGCGCGGGATGGAACGGGTGGATCCCGCTGTCGGCCCGGCGCAGGTTCATGCTGCGGCCGTCGTCGACGCGCGTGGGGTCGGTGATGACGCGCGGGCAATGCAGCAGCCCCCGCGCATCGAACGAGCGCTGCAGGAGCGTCCAGTCGTCGGGATGCAGGCTGCCGTCCTGCACCTCGAGGTCGGCCTGCTCGAGCACGAGCGCCGCCGCTTCCTCGAGCGCGATGTCGGGAGGCATGCGCATCAGCGCCTCGATCACCGCGCGATCGAGCGCCTCCTTGCCGGTCTGCGACAGCCGCTTGCGGGTGGCCCACAGCGCGGCCGTGAACGGCTCGCCGTCGTTGTGCGACTGGCCCACGATGTCGTCGGGGCAGGTCCGGGAGTTCTCCGCGTCGCGGATCGAGGGCGAGCCGATGCCCGACCAGAACCGGCCCACGTACTCGGCGAGCCGGGGGTCGTCGGTCAGCATCACCGAGAAGTAGTCGGCGAGCGACTCGTTGAGCGCCCCCGCGTCCACCAGCGAGGCATCGGACCGCAGGCGACGATCGCCGAGGTTGTCGGGGGCCAGCAGCGCGACCATCCCGTGCCCCAGCTCGTGGTAGACCACGTCGCCGTCATAGCCGAAGTCGACCTCGGAGCCCTGCCCGAACAGCATGGTGGGCCCCTTCTCGGGGTCGCACTGGTTGGTGTAGTAGGCGTTGTTCAGCGGGCTGTAGTCGAACGACGACGAGGGCTCGAGGGTGTGGACGTTGGCCAGCATCGACGAGAATTCGCACTTGAACTGCTCGATGCCCTTCTCCCGCATGGCCTCCAAGAAGCGCTCGGCGTGCACGTACATCGACAGCTCCGCGTAGGGATCGAAGCGGTCGATGTTGTCCTGCACCAGCACCACGTTGGGGGTGGGCACGAAGAAGTCGCCGTCGTCGTTGGAGAACACCGTCTGGACCGGCCAGCACTCGTCCTCGTCCCACCAGGGCGAGACCTCGTCGGGCTCCTCCCCCAGGCAGTTGAAGGCCTGCACCCGCGGCCCCACGAGCGGATGGCCTGCATCCTCCACGTGGATGTCGTAGAGCTCGACCTGCACCGGCACGGGGGTCTTGGAGGGATTCTCGGCGAACACTCGCGCCCGGCTCGCGCGAACCTGCTCGCGCTCCCGCAGCACGCGACCCGTGGCCGCGCTGACCCACACCGTGGGGCGCGAAGGCTCGGGCCGAAGGCTCAGGGCGAGCTGGGTCTCCCAGGCGAGCACGGGATGTCCGAGCACCATCAGATAGACCAGGATGGGCGGGCCCTCGAGCTGCGGCTCCCGATCGCCGTTTCGATGGAGATCGAGGTGCGCGGCCACCAGGGCCGGGACGTCGGCCGCGGGAATCCGCGCATCGGAGGGGCGTAGCTGGGGCGCGGCCGTGGGATGCGACGATGACAGCACCTGCTCGCTGCCGTCGCCCAGCACCCGCACCGTCTCGTAGGCCCCGCGCACCGGCAGGCCGTGCAGGGCCAGCTCGCGCTGCTCCACCCGACCGCCGCGCGACAACCGAGGCGAGAGCGCCAGCGGCCGGCTGCGCGCCACCGTGAGCTCGGGCCCCACGGGCCCCGGCGCGCCGTGGGCCACCGCCCCCATCAGCATCCCGAGGATCGTCGCCGCGCTCACCCACGGCGCCCGTCCTCGCCGCACGAACCGGCCCATCGGTCCGCATGCCGAACTGCCCATCGATCCGCCCCCAGGGCGCCGCGTGCTGCTGCCGTGCATGGCGCCGCAAGGATAGCCCATCGGCTGCGCGCGCTGGGGGGCTCCGATCCTCGCGATGCGGCGGGAGGCAAAGCGTCCCAATCCGACCAATGGCGATGATGGGGCGTCGTCGGCGAGGCGATCCACGTGGTAGGTTGATCGAGTCCATGGTGAAATCGGTGGTGACGGCGCTCTTCGCCGCAGCGATGGGATCCGCCCTCGTGGCGGGATGCTCGGTCGGCGACCCCTTCGACTTCGGCGGGCCACGCAGCTGCGAGGTTCCCGATCAGAACGAGTGGGTGTACGGCTTGATGCAGGAGGCGTATCTGTGGGCCGACGAGCTGCCGCAGATCGATCCGCTCGACTACGACACGCCCGAAGCGATGGTCGCCGAGCTCCGCGTCGGCCACGATCGTTGGAGCCGGGTCTCCGACAAGGCCCGCTCCGACGCGCTGTTCCAGGAGGGCAAGGTGGTCGGCCTGGGCTTCCGAACCCGGCGCGACCCGCTGGGGCGGGTGGTCGTGGCCACCGTCGACGAGGGCTCGCCGGCTGCCGCCGCGGGGATGAAGCGCGGTGACGTGATCCAGTCGGTGGGCGGCCTGTTCACCGAGCAGATCGACGAGGAGAACCGCTGGGGCGACGTCTACGGCGAATCCGAGCCGGGGGTCGCGGTGGATCTGCACGTCGAGGAGGCCACGGGCGAGGTCCGCGAGGTCTCGTTGGTCAAGGACTGGATCTCGATCGTGACCGTCCCCACCGTGCGCATCCACGAAGTGGAGGGCCGACCGGTGGGCTACGTGGTGCTCGCCACCTTCGTCGACACCTCCACCGACGCGCTCAACGGAGCCTTCGCCGAGCTGAAGGCCGCCGGGGTCCGCGAGGTGGTGGTGGACCTGCGCTACAACAGCGGCGGTCTGGTCTCGGTGGCGCGGCACTTCATGCACCTCTTGGCCGGGGGCGTCGCCGAGGGCCGCATGGCCTACCAGGTGCGCTACAACGACGCGTTCGCCGACGAGAACGACGAGCGCGAGCTGATGCGCCTCGATCACACCCTGCCCGCGGTCGACCACGTGGTGTTCGTCACCACGGGCACCACCCTCTCGGCGAGCGAGCTGCTCATCAACGCCGTGGCCGCGCACGTGCCGGTGTCGATCGTGGGCAACACCACCGGCGGCAAGCCCGTGGGCTCCAAGCACTTCGACTTCTGCGACAAGATCGCCGTGCCGATCACCTTCCGGCTGCTCAACGCCGACGGCGTGGGCGACTACTACGACGGCCTGCCCCCCACCTGCGCCGCACCGGACGACCTGATGCACGAGCTGGGCGACGCCGAGGAGGGCTCGCTGGCCACGGCGCTGCACCTGCTGGCCACCGAGCAGTGCCTGGCCCACCCGGGCGACGACGAGGGCGAGGGCGCTGGCGCCAGCGAGCCACCGGGGCTGCGCGACCCTCGGAGCGCTCCGTCCCGCCGGGTACCGCCGCCCTCCGAGCTGGAGACCGAGTGGCCCGAGCTCGGCGGCCTGCGGTAGCCTGGCGCCGTGGCCCACGCCGTCTTCGACCCTCCACGTCACCGATCCCGGCGCCTGGGTCTGTGCGCTGCCCTCCTCGGTGCGCTCCTGTCCTGGGGCACGGGCCCCGACCTCGGCGGCCGTCCCGCCCGCGCGCTGGCTCCGGGCCCGGCCGAGGGCTCTTCCGCCCCGGCCCTGGTGGCCGAGATCGACGCCGCCCTCGCCAAGCGATTCCTGGCCGAGGCCCAGGTGGGCGTGTCGGTGGTCGACCTCGAGACCGGCGAGGTCCTCTACCAGCGCGGCGACACGGTGCCGCTGAACCCCGCCAGCAACGTCAAGCTGGTGACCACCGCGTCTGCGCTGGGGCTGCTCGGTCCCGCCCACCGCTATGCCACGGGCCTCTACCACGACGACGGCGCGCTCTCGGGCAGCACCATCAAGGGCGACCTCTATCTGCGCGGCAGCGGCGATCCCTCGCTGGTGAGCGCCGACCTCTACGAGCTGGTGGAGACCCTGCATGCGCGCGGCATCAAGCGGATCACGGGGGGGATCGTGGTCGACGCCACCTGCTTCGATCGCGACGAGCTGCCGCCGGGATTCGACCAGAAGCAAGAGCTGGCGTCGTACCGGGCCCCCAGCGGCTGCATGTCGGTCGACTTCAACACCTTCGAGGTGCACGTGCGTCCGGCCGAGGGCGTGGGCAGCCCGCCGTTCGCCGGGGTCGTCCCGCCGGTGGAGGGCATCACCCTCGGTGTGGAGGCCACCACCGCCTCCGGCCGCCGCCGCTCGCTGTTCGCCGACTACGAGGACGACGGCCCCGCGATCGCGCTGCGCCTGCGCGGCACGGTGGGCGTGGGCAGCAGCGCCACCACCCTGCGCTACCCCGTGGTCGACCCCTCGACCCACGCGGGACAGGTGCTGGCCTCGCTGCTGCGGCGCGGCGGGATCAAGGTGGGCCGCAGCAGGATCACCACCGGCAAGGTCCCCGCCAAGGCCCCGCTGGTGGCCGCCCATGCCTCGGCCCCGCTCTCGGTGCTGGTGCGCTCGGTCAACAAGCTCAGCAACAACTTCATGGCCGAGCAGATCCTCAAGACGATCGACCAGGACTCCTCGCCCGCCACGTTCGACGGCGCGCTCGGCCGCGTGCGCGCCCACCTCGCGGCCCTGGGCGTGCCGAGCGAGGGGCTCTCGCTGGGCAATGGCTCGGGGCTCTACGACACCAACCGCATCAGCCCCGCCCAGCTCACGGCGCTGCTCTCGGCGGTCTACGCCGACCTCCGCGTGCGACCGGACTTCCTGGCCTCGCTGGCCATCATGGGGGTCGATGGCACCACCCGCAGCCGGCTGCGCAAGAGCTCGCGCGCGGGCTGGATCCGCGCCAAGACCGGCACCCTCGACGGCGTGTCGGCGCTGTCGGGCTACGCGGGGGCGCCCGATCGCGATCCGATCGCATTCTCGATCCTGTTCAATGGCCTGCGACGCGCCGACACCTCGCAGGCGCGCGCCGTACAGAACGAGATCGTCGAGCTGCTGGCGAGGCACGCGGCCGGCTTGCCGCTGTCGGGGGAGGCCCGCAGCAAGTCCGACCCCGACGACACGGCCGAGGACGCCGAGTAGCAACGCGCGGCTCCTCGCACACGACCGACGGCTGGCTACGCGCGGCAGGCGGGCGGCGCCTCGCATGCACTCAGGGCCGCCGCACACGGGTGCAGGACCTCGGCGATCGCGGCGGCCTGGGCCGCGCGGCGGTCGGCCGGATCGAGCACCCCGTGCGCGCGCAGCCACGCGCGATCGTGGTCCACCATCGCCACCGGCATCGCACGCACGCTCGCCTCGACCGCGCGACGCAGGTGCGCGAGCAGTCGGTCTCGTGTGGCACCGCCGCAGCGCGACAGGAGCCACGCCAGCGTGCGCCAGCCGAGCGCCGCGTGGCGCTGCTCGTCGGCCGCGATCGCCTCGAGGGTCGCCCGCACGGTCGCAACGGTCGCGTGGGACAGGGCCGCGCGGGCCTCTGCCGCAGCCAGGGTCTCGCCGATGCACGCCTCGTCGATCACGGCCCGGGCCACCGCCTCGAGCGTGGTCGCCGGGCTCGTGCCCGCCGTGGCCAGCGATCCCGGTCCCACCGGGCGCCCCCCGTAGCTCGACGCCAGGCAAAAGCAGCGCCGGGCGTGGTCGATCTCGTCGAGCCCGGCCCGCTGCGCATCGGCCAGCAACGACGGGGGCGCCCCCAGGGCCATCAGCTCGAGGGTGAAGCGGGCGAACGAGGCCACCGAGGCGTGCTCGAGCTGTGCGGCCTGGGTGTAGTGCTCGGCGATCCGCCGGCGCACCACGGCCGGGAGCCCGGAGACGTCGGTGGTCGGCCCGGTGCTCCAGTCGGCTCGCACGATCGCGGGAGCCGTCACCGGGCAGCCGTCGACCAGCAGCGGTCGACCGCAGCAGCAGAAGTCCTCGCACGCCCAGTGGCCCTCGCTCTGCGGAAAGCAGTCCACGTAGTCCATGCAATCGAGATCGGAGCGGCACTGGTCGTCGGGGGTGAGACAGGCGGCGCCATACGAGATCCCGCAGCCGTCCTCGCCCTGGCCCAGCGCGCACAGGGAATTGCCGCAGCTGGCGTCGTCGGTGCACGACGACGCGATGCACCGCGAACGCGTCGGATACTGGGTGGCCGAGACGGTCCCTCCGCACGCGCACACCTGATCGGCGTCGCAATCGGCATCGGTCGCGCAGCCATAGGAGCAGCTGCAGAACTCCTCGCCAAAGAACGGATCGCTCTGCTGTAGACAGCGCCCAAAGGCGCCCGCGGTGCAATCGGCATCGGTCGCGCAGTTCTGGCCCTCGAGCGCGCAGCTCTGCCCTTGCGGCTGCGGAACCTCGCAGGCGATCGCCTCCACGCGATGCACGACCCCGTCGTCGCAGATCTCCCAGCCCGTGGGCACCGTGCCCGCCACGTCGGCCTGCAGGATCGGCATCGCCCCCTCGCAGGTGATCGTCGGGACCTCGTCGCCGCTGGCCGCGCTCCCGTCGATCGAGATCGCGGGTCCGCACGCCGCTCCCCAAAGGCCCAGCGCCGCCAGGATCGAGGCGCGTAGCTCCGCCAGACCATGCTCCATGCCTCGAGGATCCCACGCCCGCCCCACGCCGCGCAAACCTCCCGTCGCCCGTCCTGCTACGCTCCCGCCGATGCGCTTCCTGCACCCCGAACGCGACGAGCAGCTCGAGCTGTCCCTGGACGATTGCTTCATCGTGCCGGGCTTCTTCGACGGGCGCTCGCGCCGAGACGTGGATCTTCGTCCTCACGACTTCCCCGTGGGCGCCCACCCGCTGGTCTCGGCCAACATGAACGCGGTCACCGGCAAGCGCATGGCCGAGACGGTGGCGCGCCATGGGGGCCTCGGCGTGCTGCCCCAGGACATGTCGCTCGCCACCGTCGAGCGCATCGTCCGGCACATCCAGACCGCCAGCCCTCGCTTCGACACGCCGCTGCAGGTCGCCCCCCGGGCCACCCTGCGCGACGTGCAAGGCATCATCCGCAAGCGCTCGCACGGGATGGTGGTGGTGGTCGACGACGAGCGCCGGCCGCTGGGCATCATCACGCAGCACGACCTGCGCGACCGCGATCAGTACACGGCGGTGGGCCACGTGATGTCGACGCACATGGTCACCCTCCCGTCCCACGCCGACAATCGCACCGCGTTCGAGGTGATGCAGGAGGCCCGCCTGCGCGCGGTCCCGGTGGTCGACGACGGGGGCCGCCTGTGCGGCGTGCTCGAGAAGGATGCCGCCGTGCGCACGGAGCTGCTGCGCCCCACCGTCGACGAGGCGGGGCGCCTGATGGTCGCGGCCGCGGTGGGGATCTCGGGCCAGACCGCCCGCCGGGCCGCCACGCTGCGCGAGCTGGGGGTGGGCTGCCTGGTGATCGACACCGCCCACGGCCACCAGCGGCGCATGCTCGAGGCGGTGCACGAGGTGCGACAGCAGCTCGGGCCCGGCGTCCCGCTGGTGGCCGGCAACGTGTGCACGGCCGAGGGCACCCGGGCGCTCATCGAGGCCGGGGCCGACGTGGTCAAGGTCAACGTGGGCCCGGGGGCCATGTGCACCACGCGGATGCAGACCGGCGTGGGCCGCCCCAGCTTCAGCTCCGTGCTCGCCTGCGCGCGCCAGGCCCATGCGCTCGGTCGCCACGTGTGGGCCGACGGCGGCGTCCGCCATCCCCGCGACGTGGCGCTCTACCTCGCCGCCGGTGCCTCGCGGGTGATGGTGGGCACCATGCTCGCGGGCACCTTCGAGAGCCCCGGCGACATCAAGGAGGATCGCGAGGGGCGGCTCTACAAGGAGAACTACGGCATGGCCTCGGCGCGCGCGGTGCAGGAGCGCAACGAGACCGACGATGCATTCACCCGGGCCAAGAAGGGCTTCTTTCGCGAGGGCATCTCGACCTCGCGGATCTATCTGCGCGAGGGCTTCGAGAGCGTGGGCTCGATCATCGTCGATGCGATCACGGGGATCCTCTCGGCGTTCACCTACGTGGGTGCCGCCACCCTGCCCGCCTTCCACGAGCAGGTGGTGGTGGGCGTGCAGACCACCGGCGGCTGGCAAGAGGGCACCCCGCACGGCCGCGTGCGGGGGTGAGGGCTGGCCGCTAAAGCGGCCGCACCGGCACGCAGATGTCGACCACGATCTTGCCCTCCGGGTGCTGCCGCGGGTCGTTCTTGGCCTCCTCGTAGCACAGCCGATCGTCGGGCTGGAAGCCGCTGCCGAGCAGCCAGTCGCCCATCACCACGTTCCAGGCCTCGGCGATCCGGCGCGGCTCGATCTCGAAGTGCCCCACCGCGAACTTGCCCCCGGGGATCGTCATCGTACCGACCTCGCCATCTCCCCCCTTGGCCACCGCGGTGCCCGGCGGCACGGTGAAGCACACGGACAGCCGCAGCTTGTCCTCGTCGGTGACGGTGGGGCTGTCGTGGGCCACGAGCAGCAGCCGGGTGTCCGGGGTGTAGAGCCCGCGCGGCACGGCCCAGCCGCGCAGCTCCTCGACCAGGCGCGGCACCACGTCGACCTGCCCGTAGGGCCCCACGTGGCGCAGGTACACCACCTCGTGCGCGGGGAGCTCCGCGACCTCGATCTTGCCTTCGATCGTGCTTCCGTTCTCGTTCATCTCGTACCTCCACGTCGGTGTCGACGTCCGGGGATCGAGATAGCAAGGCGAGATCGAGGCCGCTTGCCGGGGGTTGCCGAGCGCTTTGCGGATCTTGCGATCCTCCAGGCAGCCCTTGCTGGCCCGCCACTGCGTCGCGCTCATCCCGAACGCGTCCTTGAAGGCCCGGGCGAACGTGGCCGAGCTCGAGAACCCGCAGTCGATCGCGATCTCGGTGATGCTCGCCCGCGGGTTGGTCACGAGCATCACCGCGGCCCGCTCCACCCGCAGGCGCCCCACGAAGGCCCCCAGGGTCTCGCCCACCACCGCGCCGAAGATGCGATGGAAGTGGAATCGCGACAGGTGGGCCACCTCGGCCAGCGCCGCCAGCGACAGCGGCTCGCCCAGGTGCCGCTCGATGTGGTCGATCACGCGGTTGACCCGGGCCGCATACTCGGCCCGCGAGTCCTTCGAAGCACGGCCGGTCATGACTCGTGCGACGTGGTCCGCGATCGGAGAGGGGTGGTACTCGAGTCCCAGACGACCTCCTTCGAGCGGCGATCCACCCGCGTCGTCTTCACGTCGGCGAGCGGTCGAAAGGGCAGCCACGATGCCCCCTCGTTCTCGCAGACGATCACCTGCCCGGGGCGTGATCGGCACCATGCCGCGAGTTCACGGTAGTCGATCTGCTCGGACCCATAGCGGTAGTGCTTCCCTGCGGTCTCGTAGGGAGGGTCGACGAACCACGTGGCTGCACGTGGCGTGGGGCAATCGACGTAGCTGCGATTGAACACCTTCCAGTCGCGGATGGCCTCGACCTGCGACGCGATCGTCTGGCGAACACGAGCGCCCCAGAACGAGCCGGGCCTTATGCCGTCGCGCATCCATTTCGACGGGCGCTTGCGCGGGCTGGCAACCCCGCGATTGAGCCAGAGCCCCACGAGCCAGCGCGCCTCCTGGCCTACCCGGAGATCGTCGACGGAGCCGTCGCGCGGAAGGTCGGGGATCGCCAGGATCTCCTTGGCCGCGACCGTGGTGAGGTACTTCCACACCGCCGAGAGCACGGGGTCGACCTCGCACAGGATGACCTTGCGGTTGTAGTAGTGGCGCAGCGAGTAGCCCGCGGAGCCGGCGAACGGCTCGACGATCGTGTCGTGCTCGGGCGGGGGATAGAGCTTGAGCGCATCGCGCCACTTCCCGCCGTAGTAGCCGAAGAAGGGGCGGAGCGGCGGGGGCGGAGGGTGCTCGGAGGCGGTCGGCGCATCGGCCTTCGTGCCGCCGCTGCTGACGGCTCGTATGCTCGATTCCATCCCGCTCGGCTCCCGCGACCCGACGCTAGTAGCGATAGCGCGCCAGGTTCACCAGCGTCTCCTTGAGCGTCTCCCGCGTGTGGCGCTCGCGTCGATCGCCGCCATCGTGCTCGCCCAGCAGCACCTCGACCGCGTGGCGGGCCTTGTCGAGCGCGGCGCCCTCGAGCTGCACCCCGCCCTTGTCCGGTCGCAGCTCGTCGGTGTCGCGCAAAAGGCCCAGCATGGCCTGCACGCTCTTGCCCACCGCCTCCTTCTGGCGCTTGTAGTAGTCCTCCTGCAAGAGCGCAAAGTAGTCGGGGAAGATCTCGTCGTAGGCCGGATCCTCGTTGGGATGCGACAGCGCCCAGGCGCCGATCCGCGACAGCACCTCGGCGCGGTGCTTGGTCCGCGCCGCATCGGTGGTGATGTCGGGCACCATGGTCTTCTCGAGGTCGGCCATGAACTTGGCGTCGGGATCGGTCAGCTCGCCGGTGACCTCGTCGAACAGCCGCTCGCGCTTGAGCTGGTGCGACACGTGCACCACGTAGCGGCGATAGAGCTCGAGGTAGCGGGCCTCGTCCACCAGCCCCAGGGCCTCGCGCACCTCCCAGTCGGACCAGTCGAGCCACCGCTGCCAGCACTGCTCGGTGATCGACTCGGGCTTGCCGTCGAGCAGGTGGAACGAGCCGTCGGGCGGCAGCAGCATCCAGCGGAAGTTGACGCGGTCGCGCAGGTACTCGCGCAGCTCCTTGAACACCTTGGGCACGGTCACGCACGAGGTGCCGGGCTCGGAGGCCGCCGCCAGCAGCACCGCCTTGAGATCGCGAACGCTGGCCCCGAAGCTGCCCTCGTACTCCCCCAGCGGGTGCTCGCTGCCCTCGGCCTTGACCACCGCGTGGGGAAACGACTCCTGGTACATCTCGGGCACGGCGGCCAGCAGCTCCCGCGCCTCCTCGGACGAGAGCCCTCGCGGCACCCGCCCGTAGGCGTAGAGGTCGGCCTTCTGCAGCGGGGTGAGCTGCTCGATGACCTTGGCGAGCTTGGGGTAGCGCTTGGCGTCGGGCCGCCGCATCCGCGTCATCACCCCCCAAAGCGCGAGGATCTTGGTCACGTGGGGCGCCACGTGGACGCCGCGGAGGATGTCGCCCACCTGCTCCTGGTAGATCTTGCGCTCCACCCGGTAGTCGAGCAGGAACGGCACCCGGATGAGCTCGAGGCGCGCGCGGAAGCTCTGGTACTCGGCGGGGCGCATCACCCGGAACTGCAAGAGCTCCACGTCGTTGGCGCTGCCCGTGAACATCTGGTCGAGGCTGAGCACCAGGTGGTCGAGCGCCACGTGGCCGGTCTCGGTCGCGGTCAGCAGGTACTTGTAGTGCTCGTAGGGCCGCTTGAGCAGATCGGAGAAGTTGACGACCCCGCGGTTGGCATCCACCAGGTCGCCCTGCACCGCGTAGAGGGCCTGGCTGCCCACCGCGGCCGGCAGCGAGGCGTAGGCCGAGTCGGGGGTCACGGGGAAGCTGCGGGCGTCGACCGTCTGCTTGGGCTCCACCGTGACCAGACCCTGGCGGTACTGGCGGCTGAGGAAGAAGCGCTCGATCTGCACGTGCTGCAGCACGCGGCGCAGGTCGCCGCTATAGGAACCGAGCAGCGCATCGAAGATCCGCCGGTTGCGGTGCGACAGCTCGCCGTGGAGGATGACGTCGCTGATCACGAAGCGGCGCTCGGGGGCCAGCACGTCCTCGAGCAGCGCGCGCCGGGCCGACACGGGCACCAGGAACAGCGGGTGGTCCTTGACCTCGTCGATCACCCTCGCATCCATCTCGTCGCTGGCCAGGCGCGCGAAGGTCTCCTCGCCCAGGGCGTCGCGGAGCGCGTCGTTGGCCGAGAACCCGATGCCCCCCGTGGACTTGCGGCGGTTGGGGAACACCCACGAGAAGCGGTAGAGCGCGCCGCGCTCGGTCCGCGAGTAGACCTCGAGCGCGCGCTGCACCGACTCGAGCATGGTGCTCTTGGCGCTGCCGTTGGGGCCGTGGAGCAGGACGAGCTTGTTGACCCGCCCCAGCCGCACGAAGCCCTCGATGGCCTCGAGCAGCTCGTTTTGCGCCTCCTCCTGGCCGACCAACCGATGCCAGCCCTCGACCTCGCTGTCGAACAGGCAAAGCCGCTGGATCTGCCCCTTGGGGGTGCGAACGCTGCGGGTGCCGAAGTGCTCGAACGCGTCGCGCACGTACTGCGCCGCGCTGCGAGCGTGCACGGTGGGCTCGCTGGACAGGAGCGCGAACCACTCGTCGAAGCTCAGCAGGCGCCGGGTGGTCTTGAACTCCTCGGACACCGAGGTGGCCAGCGCCTGGATCCTCGAGGTCGGGGTCTGGGGCTCGCCGCGGTTCGACTCGCTGGACTCGCTCGACTCGCTGCGCTCGGTCGGCTCGCTCGGCTCGTTCGGCATGGGGGGGACGGGCTCGGTCACTGGCCCGTGATCCTACTACTTGGCCGCGAGCTTGAGCTCGACGTCTTCGGTGACGGGCGAGCAGGCCTCGTCCTGGCACACCGCGAACTTGAGCTGGCCGGCCACCGTGTGCTCTCCGGCCGCGCTGGGGGTCACCTTGACCGAGAATTCACACGAGCCCTCGTCGAGCTTGCGCGCATCCCCCTTCTTGAGGTTGGCGTTGGCGAGCACGAGGCCGTCCGGCGGGGTGAGCTTGAGCGAGGTGGGGAAGTCCAGGTTCATGTGCCAGGGATCCTTGGGGATCACGCGCACCACCACCTCGGCCTCCTGACCGGCCGTGGCCTCGGCGGGCGGCTCGATCTGCAGCGCATAGCGGTCGTCCTTGCCCGGAGGCTGCCCCTCGACCACCTTGACCTTGTCGCCGCCGTCCGCGTTGGCCACCGGTGCCCCTTCGGGCTTGGCGTCGGACTTGGCCTCGGGCGTGGGCGACGTGGCAGCCGGCTTGGACTCGCCGCTGCAGGCGAGCAGCGGGCCGAGCACGAGGGTGACGAGGGCGACACGAGCGGCGGTGGCGAGCATGGCAATGGCTCCTGACGGAATCGGTGGCCGACGGTAGTGAGGCGAGACGGCGGCTGTCAAACCGAATCTCGCGTCGCGCACCTTGCGCCGGCGCGAGCCCTGCGGCCGCGGAGCGGATTCAACGAGGCTCGTAGTAGTCCGCCATCAGCTCCGTGATCCACCGCGGCTCTCGCACCGGGCCGCGCGGACCGAGCCGCGCGACCCACGGCTTGACGTCGACCACCGGCGTTCCGTCGAGCACGTCGAGATCCGCCACGTGGAGCACCAACTCCTCGATCGCGAGCAACCGACAGCGGCTGACCCCCAAGCGATTGGTGCGCTCCTTTTGTCGGGTCGCGAAGATGCCCACCTTGGGGAGCTCCACCCGGCCCCGCGGGTGGAGCGAGCCCACCTCGATCCGATCGACCGGGATCCGATCGAAGACGAACACGACCTCGAGGTGCGAGAACGCCTCGAGACCCCGCAGCGCGTCCACCTCGAACCGCGTCGGGTCGAGGTGGATCCGTGAGCGCACGTCGCCCCACTCGTCGTGGCTCACCTCGTCCCTGGGGGATCGCACCCGGCCGATGGGTACGAGCGCGATCGAATTGGGTGCCGCCGTTGCCGACATGTGCACGAACTCCTCGGCCGCCGCGCGGCTACACCTTGTGGCACACCTCGGCCGCGAACGAGCCGATCCGCTCGTGCAGGTAGATCGAGATGATCTCCTCGTGCAGGGTCTCGCCATTGAGCGTGGGTCGGATCTGCGAGCGGTCGCTCGCGATCGACACCAGCCCCCGGGACTCGAGCTCCTCGAACACGCCCCGGTAGGGCTCGTCCTCGAGCAGCTCCACCCCGTAGCCCTCGCGGAAGCGCGCGACCTCGATCGGCTGGCACGACTTGTAGGCGAACCCGAGCGCGGTCGCCACCGCCTGCACGCCCGTCAGCAGCCGACCGAACGCCAGCGGCGGCTCGCCACCGGCCTCCACCCGCTCGATGTGCTCGCGAATGTCCGAGACGTTGTGGGTCTGCACCACTCGACGATCGTGGCCGGTGAGCCAGCCGTAGGCCCCGGGACCGAACGCCAGCATCGTGTCGAAGCGCTGCCACTTGTTGCGCGACACCCGGGGGATGTTGCCCTCGGGATAGGTGTCGGGCCGGCTCCACCACCCGCACGGGCTCGGCCGATACCCGTGCGCGAGCAGCTGCTCCACCGCCCGCTGCCGCATGGCGTAGGTCGTGTGCAGCGAGGGGAACAAGCCCTCTTGCTGCAGGCGATCCCGGACCTTGGGCAGGTTCCAGGCCGCACGGTTGCCGATGCCCATCGCCGCCCGATCGGCGTTGCGCAGCCGGTAGATGGTGATGGTGGGCACCTGCAGCTCCACGAGCGTGCGCAGATCCTCGGCGACCGTGTCGGGATCCTGATGGGGCAGACCGAACATCATGTCCACGTTGAACGGAAGGCCCGTGGCCACGAGGTTCTCGATCGCCTGGCGCGACATCGCCGCGGTGTGCCCGCGGTTGGTGAAGCGAGTCACGTCCTCGGTGAACGACTGCACGCCCACGCTGAAGCGGTTGAAGCCGAGCCGCACCAGCTCGGTCACGCGAGTCGGATCGCAGAAGTTGTCGGGGTTGCCCTCGATGTTGAGCTCGCAGCCCTCGATGAGCGAGAACCGCGAGCGCACGTGCTCGAGGACCTCGGCGAGGTGCTCGGGCTCGAGCAGCGCCGCCGTGCCCCCGCCGATGTAGAACGACTCGATCCTCGCCTTCGAGACCCAGGGGATCTCATCGAGGTAGAACGTCGACTCCTTGACGAGCGCCCGGGTCCAGCGCGCGTACGCCTCCTTCGGATCCTTGGTGGGCGCGAGCTGCTTGACGTAGTTGCAGAAGTGACAGATGTACGCACACAGCGGGAAGTGATAGTAGAGGTGCGTGGGCGCCCCTGCCCCCGGGTGCCCGCGGTAGTGCTCGAGCACCTCCTGGGGGGTCAGGCGCTCGCCATAGTTGGCGGTCACGTTGATGTTGTAGTCGTCGCGCTCGATCTGCAGCTCGGGGTGCCGAGCGAGCAGCGCCCCCATGTCGGGCTCGTATCCTTCGAGATCGGACCGAGCATCGATGGTATCCAGCATGTTCCTCTTTCATCCTTTCCAAGTCTGCGCGATCGAATTCGCGTCGTGTCATTCGTGCTCGAGCGAGGCTCGACATCGCAGGTTCGGCGCGCATGCACCGAACGACCAAGTCACGCGGAAGCTAGCTGCCCGTCTGCTGCTCGAAGAACGTCCAGATCTCGAGCGGCGCATCGAGCTCGGTGCTGGTGGGCCCGAACGCCAGCGGAAAGCGATACCGCCGCTGAGGAACCCCGTGCCCTCCGCCGTGCACGGCCAGCACCGTCACTCGTCCCCGTTCCCAGGTGATGCGCTCGACCCAGGTATCGGGATCTCCATCGACCTCCGGCTCGCGCACGCGCGCCTCCGGATCGGCATCGGCATCGGCATCGGCATCGGCATCGGCAAGGGTGTGAGCGGTCTGCTCGGTCGCCATGACCGGTCCCATGTCCCACAGGCCATGGAACGACAGCTCGCCGCCCTCGTGAGGGTTGATGGGATCATCCACCCCGTTGACGATCATCAGCGGCGGCAGCCCACCCTCGCGCACGCACTTGGAATCGGCGGGCTCGGGTAGATTGGCGGCGATCGCCGCGGCCGCGCGGAGCGACTGCGGAGCCTCGAGCGCGAGCCGGTAGACCATGTGGCCGCCATTGGAGAAACCGACCGCATACACCCGGGTCGGATCGACGCCGTGGTGCTCCCCAAACCATGAGACCAGCGCGTGGGCGAACGCCACGTCGTCGACCCCGAGCGTGGTGGCCGGCGTCTCGCGACCGCGCTGGCAGGTGTTCCAGTGCCCCTCGTGGCCCTCGGGATAGGCCACCACGAAGCCCTCGAGATCCGCGAGCACGTCGAAGCCATGGCCCGAGTGGATCCGCATCTGCGCGGCCGAGCCACCCCCGCCATGGAACGCGAGCAGCAGGCCGGGCGCGGGCGGCAGCGCGCTGGGCACGAAGTATTCGAACGTGCGCTCGAGCCCCCCCACGGTGATCGCTCCCCGGCGCAGCGCCGCGCTCAGCGGCGGCTCCGGGGGTGGTGCCGCTCCCCACCGGAACAGCACGAAGGATGCGATCGACATCACCATGGCGACTCCAAGCACGATCGAGACGACCTTCTTCACGTCACGCCTCGCGCGGCGCGGCCAGCCGCAGCAGCGCGTCGACGGAGAGGAAGCTCTGCCGCAGGCGGTAGCTGCTCAGCTTGCGCACGTCGCCGGCGATGAGCGCACCACCGCGCTCGAACAGGAACACGCTCTCGTGGGGCACGAGCTTGCCCCACACCCGATTGGGCAGCGACGTGAGGGCCTTGACCCCGAACGCGTCGAAGACGGTGCCGCTCGGGTCGTCGACCATGTCGAACGACACGCCCTTGGCCCGCCACCACCACGCGCGGCTGTGGGCCGTGATGCCCACCACGGTGATCCCGGCCGCCTGCAGCCGCGCGTGCTCGGCCGCGAGGTGGCCGAGGTGCAGCCGCGAGTAGGGGCACCAATTGCCGCGATAGAGCACCACGAGCAGCCGCCCCTCCTCCGCCAGCTCGGGCAGCGACACCGAGCGCCCCGCGAGCGCCACGGTCACGTCGGGGATCGGGTCGCCCTCGCGCAATCGCGGTACGACCTGCTGCGTGGCGTGCTCGTCGGCGCGCTCGGTCAGCGGAAAGCACCGACGCTTGACGGCGGCATCGAGCTCGTGGGCCCAGCGCATCGAGCGTCCCAGCCGGTACGGGAGGTAGAGCAGCGGGACCAGGAGCAAGCGCACCGTGATCCACGCCGCGGTCAGCGGCATGCGGATCCCCAGCATCAACGGGTGATCGCGGTGGATCGCCGGGGCCCGAGCGCCCGTCCCCTCCCCTTCGCCGTGCAGCACCGATGCGTCGATCGAGCTCATCCGTCCCTCCTCACGTCTCCGACCGTCCACCGGCCCCTAGAACCGCTCCACCATCACCGCGTGATCGTGGCGACCACCCATCTTCGACTGCACGGTGTGCACGAACGTGAGGCGCTCGTCCTGCACGAAGGCCTGCGTGCGAACGTGCAGCTCGTCGAACAGGAACAGCGGGCGCTTGATCTCGAGGTCGACCGAGCGCACCGGCGTCGTCAGCCCCGCCTGCAGGCGCGGACGGAGCTCCTTGGACGCTCGGCTCACCATCGACTCGCGCGCCGATGCGGCACGGGCCCCGATCTCGATGTACGACCACTGGTCGGCCGCCTCGCAGTCGTGGCGGTGGAGCCGGTGGGTCTCGAGCGCCTCGGCCACCTGCTGCTCGGGCCGCAGTGCGGCCAACAGCGCCGGCACCTCGCGCTCGATCCGGCGATTGGTGACCTCGGGCGCGAGCTTGTCGAGCAGGTGCCCCTCGATCGCGGTGGGCATGGCCGCGAACGATCCCCCGCCGGCCATCGCCACCGGTCGGCACGTGATCCGCAGCGACAAGAAGCGCTCCTCGCCGTGCAGGAAGCTCATGTGGCCCAGGATCAGGCGACGCTCCTGCACCACCTCGGCGTGCCCGACCACGTCGAACCCGGATGCGCTGAAGAAGTCGTAGGGCCGCTCGTGGACCACCTGCGCGCCCACGACCACCAGCCCGAAGCGGTGCTCCTTGATGAGCACCGGAAAGCTATGGAGGTTCTCACTGGACCACTGGGCCCAGCAGCGCATGCCGATGGTCAGGATCGGCCGCAGCTGGAGCTGCATCGAGTCGAACAAGCTCGTGTCGTTCAAGACGTGGATCTTGGTCTGTCGCACCATCGGTCTATCTCCCCTTCTTGGCGCCACCGATCGCCATCATCCCCAGGTTGGTCTGGATCACGTCCTGCGCACCGGCGCCGGCCAGCAGCCCACAAAAGTCCCTCAAGTAGCGCTCGACCGGCACGGCGCGCGTGTAGCCGTGGCTGCCGAGCAGGTACATCGCATCGAGCGAGAGCGCGATTGCGGCCTCGGTGATCTGGAACTTCGCCGTGGAGACGTACTCGTCGAACAGCGGGTGGGCGCTGCCCTCGTCGAGCTCGAGCAGCGCGCGGTCGAGCAGCGTACGCGCCACGTTCAGCGCCAGCTTCATCTTGCCCAGGCGGGCCTGGACCACCTGCATGGCCGTGAGCGGCTGGCCGTAGCGCACGGTGCGAGACAGCCGCCGCACGCAGTCCTCGATGATTCGCTCCATGCGGCCCACCGGCGCACAGCACAGGATTGCCCGGCGCGGGTTGAGGAACATCTGCACGTGGTCGAGGCCGCCGTGCTCGAGCATCACCTGCGACCTCGGGATCCGGACGCCGCGAAAGTGCACCGAGGCCAGCCCCGCACCGCGCAGCCCCATCGTGTCGATCGGCACGACCTCCACGCCGGGCACGCCCCGATCGATGATCACCACCGCCAGGTCGCCGTTGGTCTGGTCGACCACGTAGGTCATGTAGGCGTCGGCGATCGCCCCGCCGGTGACCATCGTCTTGCTGGCGGTGACGATCACGTCGTCGCCCGCCGACTCGAGCGTGCTCGCCAACGAGAACGGATCGCTGTCCTCGGTGTACGCGAACGAGACCAGCGCCTCACCGGTGATGCACCCGCGAACGTAGCGGTCGACGAGGTCCGCCCGGCCGCTTGCGTGGATCATCCGCGCCACGGCGGGAAACAGGCTCACCAGCAGCGCGAACGAGCCGTCCTCGCACGCCCCGCCCACGTGCTCGAGCACGCGTCCCCATCGCCGCGTGCTCATGCCGCGACCGCCCACCTCCACCGGCAGCGAAGCCCCGAGTAGACCGCAGCGCGCGGCCTCCCGCAGGTCCCCGCGGTCGATCGGCGTGCCGTCGCGATCGCGCGCCAGGGTGGTCTCCGACATGCGCTCGAGCAGCGCACCGGCGACGTCGGTGACCCAGCGCGCGATCCTCTCGCGCGAGTCGTCGAGGGGCTCGACGGTCGTCGTCGAGTCCCGTGCCGTCATCGCACCGTTCATCATCGTCGAGTCATCCACATCGGGTCATCCACGACCAGCCAGTGTCACAGTTTCGCGCGGTGGCACTATCGCTCATCCGCCGGCAATTGCGGTCAAGATCTCGATCTCGTCGCGCTCCCCCACCCGCTCGGAGAAGCGATCGGACGTGACCTGATCGCCGTTGAGGAACACCAGGTGGGCCCGCCGGAGCTCGCCGGCGCCGTCGAAGAGCGCGTTGCCGAGCGCGGGGTGGGCCTTGACGAGGTGGTCGAGCCCTTCCTGAATGGTCCAGGCGTCGATGCTGTGCTCGCGCTGATACTGCGCGAACTTCTGGAGCGTGCCAGAGAGTACGATGTTCATGATCCTCCTCGTGCGTCGCAGGAGACGCGGTGGCGCAGGCAGTACGTCGATGACTGGTCGTCATGTACGCGAGTCGATGCTCGCGAGGATCGGCTCGGCCACGTGATCGATGGGCCGATCGAGGGGGTGGAAGCGAGGGCGCAGGTAGTCGCGTGCGTATGCGAGCAGATAGGACACGAAGCGCTCGTCCACGAACAAGAAGCGCAGCGCGCCGCGATGGGTCGAGAGCCGAAACAGACCGCCACGCTGGATCGCAAAAACCCAGGTGATCAGGAACAGGTTGAATGCATAGAACGCGAACGCGACGGCCCCGGTGAGGACGCGTGAGACATAGCCCATGCCGTGGGCGGTGGCCACGTCGTGGATGACGGCGCGGTGCTCGATCTCCTCCGCAAAGTGCCAACGCAGCAACAACGCCATGCGCTCATCGGCGCCTTCGAGGCACTCGGGGTGGCGCAGGATCATCTCGCCGAGCATGGTGTTGAAGTGCTCGAGCCCGGCCACGATGCGAAGCATCAGGCGCCGGCCCAGGAGTCGCGCGAAGATCCCGAAGTCGACGAAGTGCAGCACGCGCAGGAGCCTGCGATGTCGAAGGCCCTGCCGGTCGAGCACGAGCAGCGCGCGGGTGTGCTGCACGCCGTGGCTGGCCTCCTGCGCCAGCCACCCCTTGAGCTGCTGCCGCAGGTCCGGGTCTTGGGTCTCGGGCAGCGCATGACGCACCACGCGAACGAACTCGTGCTCCTCGGTCAACAGCAGCGTGTAGGCGTTGCAGAAGTCGGCCTGGAAGCTGTCGGCGCGGGCCCACACGCGCGCGGCATCGACGGCGGCGAAGTCGGGGCCGACCCGCCGGCGGGCGATGCTGCGATCGGAGCGCACCCGCCCCAGCGGGGCGGGCCCTGGAGTGGCCACCACGTTCATCGAGAGCTCCAAGCGAGCGTACGGGTCCTGGGAAGTCGAGGCGCTAGCGGTAGTAGTCCTTCATGATCTCGTGGCTCCACGCGGGCTGCCGCACCTCGCCGCGCGGGCCGAATTCCTCGAAGTAGGGCTTGATGTCGAGCACCGGGCTGCCCTCGATCGCATCGAGGCCGCGGACCCGCAGGACCAGGCCCTCCACGCCCAGCAGCGCGCAGCGTGACACCCCGAGCCGATTGGGTCGCGCCTTGGCGCGCTGGGCCAGGATGCCCGTGAGCGGCCAGTCGCTGCGTCCTCGGGGGTGTCGTGCCCCGAGGTGGATCCGATCCTCGCGGACGAGATGGAAGGCATACACCACCTCGATGTGGCTGAAGGCATCGAGCCCCAGCAGCACCTCCGGAGCGAAGCGCTCCGCGTCGAGCTCGATGGTGGACTCGACGCTCCCCCAGTCGTCGTCGCTGGTGTCGGTACGATGGCAGTGGACCACCGCAATCGGTCGCAGGGCGATGGCTTCACTCGACATTGATCACATCCTCGTCGTCCACCCGAACCGCCTGGACGAACACGCTACGCTCGGGGCATGACAGCTCGAGGCTCAGGCTCTGGCGAAGCGATCGCAGCAGGGCGTCCACACGGGGTCGGGGGTGGCTTCGACGGCAGAATACGCGCACGATCGGACCGGCGTCGTGATCGATGCTCCAGTCGGGACGACACACGTGCGCACGGTCGACCTCGTGCCAGAGGACCCAGAGCCGCTCGGAGGGCACCCCGACGGCGGCAGCGCCCCGGTCGCGGATTCGGCTCAGCACGCGTGGGACCTCGGCCGGGACCGCGTGATGATAGACATGGACGACCGGCACGGATCACCGCGGTTTCTCACCCATGATGATGCAGGTTCGCACTGGAACCATGTATTCCGATGGACCTCTGCGCACGCCGATCGCCTCATGGCGAGCGGGATCGGTGTGCTCGAGCAGTGTCACCAGGGCCGCGTGGGCCGCCGCACCGGAGCTCGCAATTTCGCACCATCGTGACAGTGGCACCCCGGAGGGACGCTCGGAGACGTCGCGCTCGAGGTGCACGATCTCGAGCCCGGCCCGGCCGAACAGCTCACGCCACCGCGCGATGGTGTAGCTGCGAACATGGGTCGGATCGTGCAGCACCTCGAGTTGATGGTTGAGTCCGTCGAGCTCGGGATCGTCGTCACCGTGGAGATCGATGATCACCACCCTGCCCCCGGGCTTGGTGATGCGGCGAAGCTCGGCCATGGCCGCGTCGATGTCGGAGAAATGGTGCGAGGCAAGGCGGCACGTGACGTAGTCGAAGCGATCGCTGGCCAGCGGGATCGACTCGGCGAAGGCCTCCACGGCCTCGACCTCGAGGCCCTTGCTCCGTGCGAGCGTGCGAAAGTTGCCCAGCATGGTCGGCGAGGGATCGACACCGACCACCGTGCGCGCTCGCCCGGCGAACACGAACGCGGTGTGCCCGGCTGCGCAGCCGACATCGCAGACCTCGAGGTCCGTGCGATCGCCGACCAACTCGCTCAGTTGCTGCAAGGTGGGGCTGGACGCATGGACCTCGCTATTGGCGTAGTTGTCGGCGATGCGATCGAAGCGATTGCGGGCAGCATCCTGCATATGAGGATCCGAGTTAGCATGCATGCCAGTCGAGCGTCAAGACAACTCGTCACACTCGTCGCTCCGTTCACTCCGTCCTCATTTTGGGCTCGTTCCTGCTCATTCGGGGCTCATTCTGGGATCGTGCGCAATCGCGACGAGTCGCCCGCGCAAACGGCAGCGGCTCACTCATGAGCGCGCGGGATCATGCATGTACCACGATCGCACATGGTCGATTTGGACCATGGCGAATTCGAATCGATGCAACACCGCGCACGTGCGCGGCGGGCAAGATCGGCTCACCGTCGATCCAGCCGTAGATCCACGCCACGGGTCACGTGTCCGCGCAGCACGTCGCTGCGCAGTGCATCCGGCGCGAGTTCGTCCTCGCGATCGTAGGGTGGCTCCACCGTGACCTCCACGTCGCCGGCCGGAACCCCCGACAGCACCCAGCGGCCGCGTGCGTCCGTACGAGCGCGACCGAGCTCGCCGCCATCGAGCTCACGAACCACCACCTCGACCCCGGGCACCGGATCGCCGCGGTAGTCGATCACGCGGCCCCGCAGCCCTCCGCCCTCGCGCAGCTCGATCCGGATCGCGCGCCGCTCGGCCCCGCCACGCGCCACCGAGACATCGTGCAGCCCGTGGCCCTCGGCGCGGACCTCCACCCGTACGCGCTCCTCGGTCAAGCGCGGCAAGGTGGCGCGTCCATCGGCGTCGGTGCGCGCGTGGGCGCCCCCGCCCTCCACCCGCACCCCGGACAGCGGCCGGCCCGTGCTCTCCTCGAGCACCTCCACGTCGATCGCCCATCCCGGGGACAGCGCCACGTCGAGCCCGGCCTCGTCGTCCTCGCCCAGCAGCTCCGCCTGCTGCACGACCAGCCCGTGCTCGGGATGATCGACCTCGATCTCCACCGGTCCCGGAGGCAGATCCTCGAAGCGATACACGCCCCGTGGGTCGGTCCAGGTCACCCGCGTCGGGGTCAGGCCATCGAGCGTACGCAGGGTGACCCGCGCATCCGCGAGCACCTCGCCATTGCCGCCCTCGACCCGGCCGTGCAGCCGTGCGCCCGCCCGGCCGAGGACGATCTCCACGTCCACCGGTCCTTCGCGCACCGTCACCTCGAGCGCGCGCGGGGCCAGTCCGTCGGCACGCGCCACCAGGTGCTGTCGCCCGCGACGGATCCCACCGTCGAACACCCCGCGGCGATCGGTGCTGGCCCGGCGCCCATCGTCGAAGCGCACCACCGCCCCCTCGATCGGCCGATCGTTGCCGTCGCGCACGCGCCCGGTGAGCCGATGCCCGGTGCGCAGCACCAGCTCGACCCCGGCCCGGGTTCGTGCCGCGCCCAGCCGCACCTCCAGCTCGTCGCTCTGGGCATAGCGCCCGTGGCTCGCCTGCAAGCGGTACTTGCCGGGCACCAGCATGTCGAACGAAAAGCGCCCTCCCTCGCCCGTGAGCATCGATGTGCCGAGGTCCGCATGGCTCTGGTCCCCCACTGGCACCTCGGGTACGGGTCCGGTGGTCACCCCCAGCGAGCCCGCCGAGCGCAGCGCGGCCTGGGCGAAGCGAGCCCGGGTCTGGCCCTCGCCGGCCGTGAACAGGTGCTCGGCCAGCAGCTCCACCCGTGCGTCCTCCACCGGGTGTCCGTCCTCGTCGACCACTCGGCCCTCGATGCGCCCGGGCTCGGCCAGCGTGAGCACCTGCAGCGGCGTGTCGGGGCCGTCCACCGACAGCGCAACCGGGGGCGTGGGCAGGAAGCCATCGGCGTGGGCCCGTAGCACATAGGGGCCCGGCACCACCGGCCCCATCGCCACCGTGCCCTCCGCATCGGTGACCGCCAGCCGGGGCAGCAGGCCGATGCTCGAGTTGCTCAGGGTCACCCTTGCCCCCGCCACCGGGGTGCCGTCGGGGGCCACCACCTGCACCGGCACCCGAAACGCGGGGACCAGAGCCAGCGTGATGGCCAGCTCGGGCGTCACGTTCTCGAGCGGGATCGAGGCCAGCTCGACCCCACCGGACGGGTCCGACTCGACGACCGCCTCGAGCGCATAGATCCCATCGGGGACCTGGGCCAGCACGAACCCGCCGTCGGCCTGCACCGCTTGCTCGCGCACCGGCCAGATCGCGCTGCCCTCGATGCGCACGCGCGCGCGCGCCAGCGCCTGCGGCGGGCCCACCACCCGACCGCGCAGGTCGACCAGGGCCTGCAGCGTGACCAGCAGCTCCGACTGCGGTGCGATCGCCTCGATCACGCTCGGGGCGTAGCCGGGCGCCTCGGCGCGCAGGGTCACCGGTCCCGGAGGCAGGGTATCGAGCACGAACGCACCGCTCGGGTCGCTCTGGGCCCGCCACGGCTCAGGCTCGCCCAGGTTGTCGCGGGGCATGGCCTGCACCGTGATCCCGGCCAGGGGCTCGCCATGGCCATCGATCACCTGGCCATCCACCCGCACCGCCCAGCCCAGCCCAACGGCGGGCAGGCGCGCCACCGCACCCGGCGGCACGTCGGCCTCGAGCACCGCACGCAGGTGTCCCGGCACCAGCACCTCGAAGGCCGTTCGCCCGTGGCGGCCGGGGAGCAGCGAGACCTCGAAGGTCCCGTCGGCCGCGCACGCCGTGGGCTCCGACGCGCGCTCGCCCTGCTGCCAGGCGATCACCGTGCATGCGCCCTGCGGTGGTGGATCGAGCGCCACCGGTGGCGGCTCGGCCGGCGGCTCGGGCTCGGGCGGCTCGTCGTCCTCGACCACCACCTCCACCGAAGGCTCGGGCCGGGGAAGCGGCCGCTCCACGTAGACCCGGCCCTGCACTCGCGCCACCGGACCCTCGGCGACCGCCACGGTCGTGCCCGCGTCGAGCAGGGCCGGGCCGTCGCCGTCGGCGCCCTCGACCTCGACGAGCGGCTCCGTGCGACCGAGCAGCAGCCACAGCACACCCAGCAAGACCACGAGCCCGCCCGCCCGCGGCCACCACGAGGACGGCCGAGCGGAGCGCTTGGTGGAATCGCTCGGCTCGATCTGCTCGCTCGACTCGCTCAAGCCGGGCCGAGCGTAGCAGCGCGCTTCGCGGGCCGCATCCGCTCAGCGCAGGCGCACCCGCGTGGCGTCGATGCAGCCGCTGTCCTCCGAGCCACCGATCTCCACGAGCACCTCGCCCAGCGAGATGTCCTGGGTCAGGTCGGCAACGGGTGCCCCCGGCACCCCATCGGCGGGCTCGAGCTCGATCCGCAGCGACTCGTCCTCGAGCAGCTCGCCGATCGTCCCCCCGACGACCCCGCCCAACGCGTCTCCGACCGTCTGGTGCACCCCGGTCTTGGCCTCGGCCAGCGCGTCGTCGTCGACCCCGTCGTGCAGCTCGGGCATCCCCATCCGCTTGCGCAGGGGGCCGGGCAAACCCAGCAGGTGCTGCGCCAGCTCGTCGCGCCGGACCCAGGCCTCCTCGCGCTTGCCATCGCCGGTCACCAGCTTGATCGAGAGTTCGGCCGGGTTGGGGCTGTGCCGCGCCAGCACGGCCACGGTGGGACGGTGACACTGGATCAGGCGCTCGGCCACCGCGAGCATCGGGCCCGGGCCGTCCACGGGACGGGAATCCAGCGAGACCTCGGCGAGCTGCGCCGGACATCCCAGGATCCGATCGCGCTCGGCGTCGAGGGCCCTCCACAGCGCCTCGAGCACGGGGAGGTCCTCGATCGGCGAGGCGATGCCCTCGCCCTCGCCCCGGATCACCTGCCCCGCCAGCGCTGCATCGCCGCGCTTGATCTCCACC
This sequence comes from Paraliomyxa miuraensis, assembly GCF_026337845.1. Classification (GTDB taxonomy): domain Bacteria; phylum Myxococcota_A; class Polyangia; order Nannocystales; family Nannocystaceae; genus Paraliomyxa; species Paraliomyxa miuraensis. The sequence continues at coordinate 171,308 of NZ_JAOVZF010000150.1, forward strand.
CGGAGCATCTCCGGTACCCCGGGCTTGCGCGCCAGCACCACCCGCAGCCGTCCCGGGCCTCGCTCGGCCTCGAGCAGGAGCTGGTCGTCGAGGCTCTGGTACACGGGCTCCTCGGTCCGCCGGAGCCGAGCCCGGCGCGTGCCCACCTGGATCTTGTGGCCCTTGCCCAGCAGCGATCGGATCCGACGGGGCACCTCCACCTCGGGGTCGGCCAGCGTCACGGTGACGCGCACGCCGGAGAGCGGCTCGACGGTGGCGGAGTCGAGGTAGCGCTGTCCGTCGTGGATGCGATGGAACCGCTGGAGCGGCGCATCCACCCGCCGGGGCACCAGGTAGCGCTCGAGCGCCCCGCGCATCGTGGCCCGCAGCTCGGTGGTGCGCGCGGCGATCTGGGCGTGGGAGGTCTGCAGCTTGCGCTCGTACTGCTGCCGCCAGCCGAGGATCATCGCATTGACGGCCGCGATCACCTCCTCGCCGTGCGTCTTCAGCTCGGATCGCCGCGACGTGCCGGCCGTGGCCCGGATGCCCACTTCGGTCTGCCGCCCAAAGCTCCCCAGCTCCTCGACGATCGCCTCGGTCGTCTTCGACGACTCGGCGCGCCGCAGCTCGAGCTGCTCGATCTCCGCGAACGCCGTGGCCACGTCGCGGGCACAGTGCACGACCTCGGAGATCGTATCGAGGATGTTGGCGGGCAGCTCCGATGGCGTGGAGTCACCCAGCAGGACGCTGACGTCGCGAGGGATCACGGAGGGCAGCTCACTATCGCACCCACGTGGCCTCGTTGTCGCCCCTCATCCCTCGATCTGCCGCAGGCGCTCCTCCAGCCACCGCGCCTCGTCCAGGAACCCCAGCGCTCGATCGACCTCCAGCAGCCGTCGGTAGCGTTTCACCGGATCGAAGCCGATGCTGTGGTGCAGCTTGCGCAGGTCCACTGGACACAGGTGCATGGGGGCTCGCCGGCCTTCTTCCTCGTGATTGTGGCCGTTCATCACGCAGTGATAGTGCGTGCAGTGGGACACGCCGAAGGCATGACCCAGCTCATGGGTGAGGGTCTTGGCGCTGCGCTGCAGCTGCTGCGCCGGATCGGTGGGCAGGCGCGCGAACCCGAACACCCCCACCTGCGTGGCCCCGTCCGCATAGCCGTACGCGAAGTTCCAGTCCTCGTCGGGGTAGAGGTCGAACATCGTGATCGCCACCAGGGTGAATGCATCATCGGGCTTGCGCTCGCGCAGACGCTCGAGGATCTGCTTGGCGTGGAGCTGGATCCGGCCCTCGCTGCTGCGGGCATCCACCGCCAGCGTGGGCAGGTCCAGCGGAGGCAGGCGCTGCACCGGGAGCGCGAAGTAGGTCGACACGTAGCGGGCCAGCGCATCGACCGAGGGGCTCGAGCCCGGCGGGAACTCGCCGATCTCCACCAGATAGATCGCTCGCCGGTTCGCGTCGGGGTGGATCGTCCGATGGGTGCGATAGTCGTCGAACGTCTGGAAGCGCTCGGCGTGCTCGTCGAGCCAGTCGCCCGGCCCGGCCTGGGGTACGGGATGAAACAGCCCTTCGCCCTCCTCGAACACCCGTCGGTCCGGCCCACGCAGGCCCTCGAGCGACCCCACCGCATCGCGACGCTGCCGGGGCCCGGGCGGCACGAATGCCCCGGCGACCGTGCGCTTGGGGTCGCTCGACGCCGTCGGCTCGCGTGGCGCCGCGGGCTCGTCCCGTGCCGGAGCGCAGCCGACCACCAGCCCCAACGCCAGCCCCCATGCCCGTGCGCGTGGCAACACCCGGCAGCGTAGCAGGCTCAGGCCGTCAGACCCGACAGGGTCTGCGTCACCTCGCCCTCGCCGGTCCCGAATGCACTCGCATCGACCCCCACGGCGCGCAGCAGCGTGAACGGCACGATGCTGGCGCGGGAGCCCGAGGCATCGCGCAGGTGCTGGCCGGTGACCAATGCGCCACCCGCTTGCCCGGCCACCAGCACCGGCAGGTCCTCCACCGTGTGGGTGGAGCCATCGGCCAGATCCGACACCGCCATCAAGGCGCAGCGATCGAGCAGCCGCCCCTCCCCTTCCACCTGCTCGCCGAAGCGCCGCACCAGCTCGCAGAAGCACGCCACCGTGTGGGTCACCGTGGCCGAGTGCATCGCCATGTTGGTGTGCGACAGCGTGTGGTGCCCCTCGGCCGCCCCCACGTCGGTGAACACCGTGTCGCCCACCGACTGGGTGAAGCGGATCGAGAACACCCGGGTCAGATCGCAGACCAGCGCCATCGCCAGGATCTCCGCGAACGACGAGGTCCGCTCCATCAGCCGCTCCTCCGCCGGGTCGATCGGGGCGGCCGGTATCGCACACACCGGGGGCTCGGCCTCCACCCGCACCTCGAGCGCGTAGAGGGCCTCGAGGTGCGCCTCCAGGCGCTGGCGATCGCTGGCGCCCAATCGACCCCGCAGCGCCTCGGCGTCGTCGAGCACCGCATCGAGCACCGAGAGCCTCCCGATCCGCACGCTGTCGTCGGGCGAGAAGCCCAGGAACAGGCGGTCGAACAGCGCCCGCGGCGAGGTCTCGGCCGGCAGCAGGTTGCCATCGCGCCAGGCACAGCCGAACGTGTCCTGGCCCGTGATGCCGGCCTTGGAGATCGCCAGCTCCAGCGACGGGAACGTGGTGAGCGACGCGAAGTGATCGGCCGCCAGCTGATCCACGCTGGGCAGGGTCGCCGACGAGCGGCCCGCGCTGCCATCGAAGGGCGTGCCATCCCAGCTCCCCGACAGCATCAGCGCGCGCCCGGGGTTGTGGCAGCCCACTGCGCTCGCGTGCCCGAGCCCCGACACCACCGCCACGTCGGCCACCACCCCGGCGTCGTGGATCGGCTGGAGGTTGGGGGTGGGTGCCCAGCCGGGCCCCTGTACGGCCGGGGTCCAGTCGCCCGGGCGGATCCCATTGCCCCAGAAGAACGTGCCCAGCCGCAGCGGCAGCGGCTCGCCGGTCGCCATCGCCGTGCCGTGATCGTTCATCATCGCGTCCAGCAGGGGCAGTCCCACCATCGCACCACCGGCGGCGGTCAGGCCACGCAGGAAGGCTCGTCGTCCGATCGATCGCGTGTTCGTGGTCATGGCTCGGCTCTCTCGTGCTCGGGCGGGTTCGATGGGCTCACTCGGGAATGGCCAGGGTGCGAAACTGCGGCGACGACATCAGCCGGGGCAGGAAGGCCGGCAGCGAGAACTCGGCGTCCACCAGCGCCCCTGCCAGCGCCTCGATGGCCGGCATCTCCTCCGGCGCCTCGTGGTGCCCGGTGGTGTAGCGGTAGAGCTGCTTGACCACGCAGGTCGCGAACGCGGGGTCGTCGGCGATGTGCTCGGCCAGGTCCGACAGCCCATCGAGCGCCACGCCGTCCAGATCCACCGAGGTGTCGATCGGCTGGCCGCGGTCGGTCGTGCGGAATGCTCCCAGCGCGTCGTAGCTCTCGAGCGCCAGCCCGATCGGATCCACCTGCGCATGGCAGCCGGCGCACGTGGGATTCTCGCGATGCTGCTCGAGGAGCTCGCGCAGGGTCATCTCGGAGTCGTCGGTGCCATCGGGCAAGTCGGTCTCCACGTCGGGGGGCGGCGGCGGCAGCTCGTGGCAGCGAAGCCGCGCCTGCACCCACACCCCGCGCAGCGTGGGCGAGGTCCGCGTGCGGCGGCTCTGCGTGGCCAGGAACGCGCCCGTCCCCAGGATCCCCGTGCGCTGTCCGTCCTGGGGCAGCTCGATCTCGCCAAAGCCCTCCGCATCGACCTCGGTCGGCGCCGCCACCCCGTAGAGCGCAGCCAGCCGCGCATCGACGAACGTGCGGCGCCCGGCCACCAGCGCCTGCAGCGAGCCGCCCTCGAACGCGGCGTCCTCCACCATGCGCTCCATCTGCCCGCGCATCGAGGCGAACAGCTCGGGCGACGCCTGGGGAAACAGCGCGGTCTCCTTGCTCAGCCCGTCGAGCACGTCCAGCCCCAGCCACTCCGCAAAGAACCGCCCCAGCCCTCGGCGCGCCCGCGGGTCGGCCAGCATGCGCTCCACCTGGGCCTCGATCGCCTCGGGCTCCACCAGCTCGCCGGCCTCGCCTGCCGCCAGCAGCACCTCGTCGGGTCCGCTGGCCCACAGCGCCAGCGACAGCCGGCTGGCCATCTCCAGGCTCGAGAACCGTAGCCGCGCCTCGTCCCCAGGATCGGGCTCGCCCAGCTCCACCACGTACACGAAGTGCGGCGAGCTCAGCATCGCCGTCAGCACGCCCTGCACCCCTTCCCATGGATCGCCGTGCAGCCCCTGCATGCTGGAGAACAGCCCCTCGTAGCGGGCTTGCTCGTCCGCGGTCAGCGGGCGCCGGAACGCCTGGCGGCCCACGCTGGCGATGAACTGTCCCGCGCAGTCGGGCGCCGACGGCTCGCAGCCGATCACGTGAGCGCGGATCGCTGGATCGTCCACCACCTGCTCGGCCAGGTCGCGAGCCGCGGTCTCGAGCTGCTCGGCGCCCAGCTCCGAGAGCACCGCCTGGGTGGCACCGATGGTCGTATAGAGGTCGACGACGAGATCCGGCTCGATCGCCGTGGGCAGCTCGATCTGCGTGCCCAGCAGATCCTGGATCGACGCGCCATACTGGGCGCGGGTCAGCCGACGCAGCTGCACGCGCGCCGGCGGCGGGGCCTCGGCCGCGTCTGCATCGCCTCCGTCCTCGCCTCCATCGTCCTGGCCGGGGAGGATGATGCCGATGCCCTCGCCGGGAGCCCGGCCGGAGGCCGCGTCGCAGCCCGTCGAGCCAGCCACCAGCCCCGCCATCAGACTGGCCATCAGGCTGGCCATCAGACCGGCCGTAGAGGCCGCCCTCGAGATGGTCAGGCCGCACCCGGCCACGACCCCGCACCCATGCGCGAAGATCCGCATCCGCTCGCTCCTCGAGTCGCCGGTGTCTCCCGCCCTCGAGGGTCCCTCGATGGGGTCGGGCATGGTGGCGCCTCGTGAGTTGGACACCTACATCTGGCTCACGATCCGGATCTTTTTAAAGTGTGATTCACTACTAATTTTGCGACGGGTCATGCCGCGAGGTGCCGGGTCTTCCCCCACCCCGACGCCTAGGGTTCCGCCATCGCCGTCGTGGTCAGTCGGCGACCGCGACCACGTCGATCTCGACCCGCACGTCCTTGGGCAGCCGGGCCACCTGCACCGTCGAGCGGGCCGGCGGGGCGGTCGAGAAGCGCTGGGCGTAGAGCTCGTTGACCACCGCGAAGTCGCCCATGTCGGCCAGGAAGATCCCCGCCCGGACCACGTCGCCAAAGCCCATGCCCGCCGCCTGCAGCACCGCCTCGAGGTTGTCGAGCACGCGCCGGGTCTGGACCGCCACGTCGCCCTCGCCCACCAAGGCGCCGGTCGCCGGATCGAGGGCGATCTGCCCCGAGGAGTAGAGCGTGCGGCCGCCGCTGACCACCACGGCCTGGCTATAGGGTCCGATGGCGGCCGGGGCCGACGAGGTCTGGATGATCTGCTTGTGGACGGTCATGCGCGGCGACCTTGGCTCACGCCCGACGCCCATTGCAAGCCGACCACGCTTTGGCTATACAGCCCGCCCACCAACGAGGGCGCGTAACTCAGTTGGTAGAGTGCCACCTTCACACGGTGGAAGTCACAGGTTCGAGTCCTGTCGCGCCCACCAAAGGGGAGACGGCCTTCCAGGGGTTCCTGGGAGGCCGTTGGTGATTTCGGGTCCCGAGCGCCGCACCTCGGCTCCGCTCGTTCGCCTCCATCGACGCCCAGCGGTCGCCCATGGAGGCGTTCGTGATCGAGGGTCCGTCAGAATTTCCTCTGGAGGGCACGATCCCTCTGGAGGGGGAATCGCCATGCGCAGGATTGTGATGATGCTCGTTAGTTCAGTTCTTTGTTCAGGGTGCGTGGATGACGAGCTCGCCGAGTGGCGTGGCGACGAGATCGACGTAGAGGCGCTGGAGGACGACGAGACACTGGGCGATGACGTGCTGCAGGAGGACGAACATGCGTGGATGCGAAGCGAGTCGATCCACGCACACCAAGCGGTCGACGAGGAGTCCTGGCCAGAGGCTGACCAACCGGCCCCGGACGACGAACCGCCGAGCGATGACGAGCCCGACGCGCCCGACGGGCCCGACGGGCCCAAGCAGGTGACCTCGTTCTCGTGGTCCAGCGGTCAATCCATCACCCCAACTGGCACGGTGCCCCCAGGAGGCAACAGCCATCAGTCCTGTCAAGGCTCTCCGAGCTGTATGCGTACTCCGCAATGATCGGGCATGATGCGATGGTGGATGTTCGGGCCAACGACTCGATGGTCGAGGCCTCGGCATCGAACGATCCACTCTCGGTCGAACTGCGTCGACCCATGGTGGAGGCGGGTGATGGATTCGCTCGTGGCATCGCCTACGAGACCATCCGACAGCGCCTGTTCGGTCACGTTCGGGCGGCAACGATTGGTCGTCATCGCCTCGAGAAACTCATCGGCAGCGGAGGCATGGGCGAGGTCTACGCCGCTCACGACCCGGAGCTCGATCGCCGCGTTGCCATCAAGCGAGTCGTGGGGTGCTCGGATGTGGACGCCGACGATGCCCAGCGTCTCCGCGATGCGCTGCTCCGAGATGCGCGCAGCGCGGCCCGGGTGCAGCACCCCCACGTGGTGGAGATCTACGACTGTGGGGTGCAGGGCGATGACCTCTACGTCGTGATGGAGCTGGTCGAGGGACCCACCCTCGACCAGTGGCTGGTCGAGGGCCCACGCTCGTGGCGCGAGATCGTGGAGCTCTTCGTGCAGATCGGGCAGGGGCTCGCAGCGGCCCACGAGCAAGGGATCGTCCATCGCGACTTCAAGCCCAGCAACGTGCTCATCGGCACCGATGGTCGCGCGCGGGTCGCCGACTTCGGCCTCGCGCGCGTGGCCGACGAGCTGAAGGTGACTCGCCCCGGCAACCTCACCGGTGAGGCCATTCCCGCGACCTCACTCGGTGTGGTCGGAACCCCGCAGTACATGGCGCCCGAGCAGTATCGGGGCTCGAGCGTGGGCCCACCCGCGGATCAGTTCGCCTACTGCAATGCGCTCTACCGCGCGCTGTTTCACGCGCCACCGTTCTCGGGCCGTACCCTCGACGAGCTCGCAAGCAACGTGATGGAAGGGCACCTGCGACCGCCCGCAGATCGGCACGGGGCGCCGCGAGCCCTGGTCGGGTTGGTCCTGCGAGGGCTGGCATCGGATCCGAACGATCGTCACCCGTCGATGAGTGAGCTGGTCGATCGGCTCCGCGCGGTGCTGTTGCGTCGGACGCGGATCGCATGGTCGTGTGGTGCGGCTGCGGTGGCGCTCTGTACCGCGTTGGGTGGCTATTGGTGGCCACGAGATTCGATGGCATCGCCGTGCGCCGTGGATGAAGCGCCCTGGACCGTGCAGGAACGCGCGCGGGTCCACGATGCGCTCCTCGAGCGGTCCACGACGGACTCGTGGGCGATCGGGCCGAGCATGGCAGTGCTCGACCAACGCGCCCACACCTGGACCGCGGCGCGCAAGGACACCTGCGAGGCGACCCTCGTGCGAGGCGAGCAGAGCTCCGAGGTGATGGATCTACGCGTGGCGTGTCTCGAGCGACAGCGCGTGCAATTCTCGTCGATACGGTCTGCGCTCGAAGCCCCCGGTGGCCCTGCCGGCATCGAGGCGCTGTCGCTCGCCCGTCAGCTCGCTCCGGCGTCCGATTGCAGTGCAGAGCTCGTGCGACAGCTGGCCACGCGGGCTCGAGCATTCAGCCATCGAACCGAGCGCTCGGCGACCCCCGAGTCCGAGGCCACGTGGCGCGAGCTCACCGAACGCCTCACTCGGGCTCGAGTCGCAGCGGCGCTCGCCGACTACCCCCGAGCGCTCGACGAGGCGCGATCGGTGGCCGAGCTGGCCGAGGCGGAGGGGTTTGGCTACCTGCTGGCCGAGGCGCGCTTGCTCGAAGGAGCCTATGGCATGCGCCTGGCCCGGACCCAGCAGCAGCACGACCGGGCTCGCAAGGCGCTGGAGGACTCGGCACCGCTCGCCGTCGCATCCGGCAGTCCACGCCTGGCAGCGGTGGCCTTCCTGGAGCTCGCTGCCATGGCCCCGATCACGGGAGCATCCGAGGACCGCTCGATATGGGTGGAGCTGGCCGCGGCCCACGCGGCGCTCGCTCCGTTCGATGTCGACCTGTCACGCCGCATGATGCTGGCGCGCGGGGACTTGGCCCGCGAGCGAGGTTCGCTCGACGACGCCCTGCGCCACTATCGGCAAGCTCTGTCCCTGGGCGAGCCGGGGCATGATGCGACCCGAGCGGCATTGGGCGTGGCCGAGGTCCAGCGCGCTCGTGGGGATCTGTTGGACGCGAGGCAGACCCTGGAAGACCTCCGCAGGATGCTCGAGCGCGCTGGTGGCACGTCGCTCCTTGCACCCACCCTGCACAACCTCGCCCTCGTCGCTCTCGACCAGCAGGCCGTGGAGGAGGCCCGGGAGCTGGCCAGTGAGGCCGATGCGTTCTATCGGGCGAGCGCGACCGTCGACGAGCTCGAGCACCAGCAGGCTCGCATTACCTTGGCGCGAGCACTCAGGCTGGAGGGTGGGGCAATGCTGGCGCAGGAGATCCTGCTGGATGTGGTGGCGGTGCTCGCCGCTCAGGGAATCGTCGCTCGGCCCGTCTTGCTGCACGCGCTCGACGAGCTCATCGAAGCCCACCTCGATCTCGGTGTGCCCCATGACGCAAGGGTCACCGCCGAGCGATTGCTCGAGACCGCAGTGTTGCACTACCCCGACGGTCATGCCGAAGTGGCGCTGGCTCGCATGATGCTCGCCAAGGCTGCCCTCGCCGCCGGCGACCCCGAGCTGGCGTTGTTGCAGAGCCGACATGCGCACGAGTCCCTGGGGGCGGATGCGGACGCCCTGCTTCGAGCCGAGCTCGGCTTTCGATACGCCCAGGCCGCATTCGAAATCGGTGACCGCGCGACGGCGAGGCAGCGGTGGCAGGAGACCAACGAGCTACTGGACGGAATCCCCGGCGCCGAGTTCGGGCGGGCGGAAGTGCAACGATGGGCCGAGGAACGGGGGCTCGACCGTGAACGATGAACAACCGACCGAGCAGCAAGATCGTCGACTGTTGCAGGCGTGGGTCGCCGGCGATCGACGCGCCGGCGAGCAGCTCTACGACCGCTACTTCGACGTCGTCTACCGCTTCTTTCGGTCGAAGATCCCGGAGGCCACCCAGGATCTCACCCAGACCACCATGGAGAACCTGATCAAGAGTGGCAGCAACTTCCAAGGGACCGGCAGCGTACGCTCGTTCGTGCTGGGGATTGCGGTCAACGTGCTGCGTCACCATCTGCGCGCCCGCGGACGCGATCGCCTCGAGCTCGACGGCGAGGCGGCCTCCTGCGAGGATCTCGGCCTCGGGCCATTCGAGCTGGTCGCAGGCAACCAGGACCAAAAGCTCCTGGTCAAGGCGCTGCGACGGATTCCCCTCGAGCACCAGATCGTGGTCGAGCTGCACTACTGGGAAGGCCTGAACTCGCGCGAGATCGGCGAGGCGCTCGGGGTACCGGCCTCGACGATCCGCGACCGCAGGCAGCGTGCCAAGGTCTTGCTGCGGCAGAGGCTCGGGGCGCTCATGGACGGCGAGCAGCGGGTGGAGAGCACGCTGATGGGGCTTCGAACGTGGGCGGCCGACCTGCGACGGAAGATCCGCGGCGGCTGAGCGGGGCGAGAGTCCAGATCCGCAGCAGCCTCATCGCGTGCTTCGTCAACACCGAGCTTGGTGGGCACTCCTTCGGTGAATGCTCTCGCCCAGCGCCGAGCGCCGGGCTGACGACCACCCAGGACACAAAGATGCGTATGTCTCGATCCTCTCGTTCCCCTCGCCCACTCTCGCTCTCCCTCTGCGCGGCCTTGGCCCTGCCGTTGCCCCTCGTGGCCTGCGATCCCGACGACACCGATGATCCCGATGCCCAAGTCGTGGACAACCACGGTGAGCCCGAGTCTCAGTCGCTCGCGAACCCCACCGCTCCCCGCGAAGCCACGTGTAGTGTCGGTGCACTGTGGGGCGGGAGCTACTGCACCAATGAGTGTCCTTGCGATCCCCTCGAGGGCGACTGCGACTCGGACCTGCAGTGCGGCGCTGGTCTGCAGTGCGACTCGAACGTGGGGGCCAAGTATGGGACCGATCCCACCGTCGACGTCTGCCAGGCACCGTGCATGGGCACGCCCTCGCAGCTGCGGGCCTGGTGGACGGCAGACACCAACGCCACCGATGAGATCGGTAGCCGGCACGGCGCTCTGCACGGCGGAGCCTCGGCGGGGGCGTCGGGCTTCTCCAGCGGTGCGTTCTCGCTCGATGGCACCGGCTACGTCCAGGTCGCCGACCACTCCAACCTGGACTTCGGGATCAGCGACATGTCGCTGGTGATGTGGCTCAAGACCACTGACGTCAACGGCGTCAAGGTCCTCGTCGACAAGCGCAAGGAGGTCTTCAACGACGTGCAGGGCTACGTGGCCTACCTGTCGAACGGCAAGCTCGGCTTCCAGCTCGCCGATGGCACCGGCTCCTCGTCCTGCTCGTCGAGTGCTTCGGCCTCCTGCACGAACTACGACTCGGGCTTCGACGTCGCCGATGGAGCGTGGCACTTCATTGCGATCACGGTCGACCGCGACGGCGTCAGCGGGCTTCGGTTCTACGTCGATGGAACGCTGGTGTCCTCGAAGAACGCGACCGTGCGCCCGCAATCGCTGAGCAACAACCGGCCCCTGCGAATCGGCGCCCGCTCGGAGAGCGGAAGCGGAAGGATCGTCGCGAAGCTCGACGAGGTGCAGCTCTACGGCCGAGTCCTCACGGGATGGGAACTCTCGGAGATCTACGAGACGGGGACCAACGGGCTGTGCCGCATCGAGGACCCGCCCCCTCCCCCGCCGGGTGGCGGTGGTGGTGGTGGTGGTGGTGGCGGCGGTGGTGGCGGTGGCGGTTGCCTCGACTACCAATCGTGCCCGGTCGCGCCGGTCGAACCGCAGCAACCGTGACTGCGGCGCTCGAGCGCCATTGGCGCACGAACTCGAGCCTCGACCATCGACGACGTCGTCGCATGCCCTGCGTAAATTGCGTGCGGTGGGGCCCCAGCGGATCACTCGACGGGGCCCCAGCCGCACCATCGATCGTTCACCCGCACCCAGGGACGCCCGAGGGTTGCCGAACGTCTTGCGGATCTGTGTGATCGTCCCCCGGCCACTGACGGCCACGCACCCTCACCCAATCCGATGAAGACGTTCCTGCTCGCCCTCTCCTCGACTGCTGCCTTGCTCGCCGGTTGCGATTCCAGCGAGGCTCCGCCGTCTCCCAGCCCCACCCCGACCCCGACGTCGACGATCGCAGCCGACGACGCCAAGGGCAGCGACGCGAAGGCCGAAGCGGCCGACGGCGCCGAGGCGGCCGACGGCGCCGAAGCGGCCGACGGCGCCGACGCAGCACCGACCCCGCCCGTCGCCAAGCCGCCGGTCGACGTGCCCAACGCGGCGTACTTCGCCGTTCGCGACAAGGGGCTGGTGGTCCTCACCGACGAGGGGTTCGCCACGGTCCCCGGCGCGATCAATGCCTACACGGCCAAGCTCCTGCACGGCGCCGACGGCCAGCTCTACACGATGTCCACGTCGGCCGTCGCGAAGCTCGGCACCACCGGGACGGTCTCGGTGGCCACCCTCGACTACGACACGGTCGGCAGCGTCGCCGACTTCGACGTGGGCCCCAAGGGCGAGATCTGGGTCATCGGCACCGCCGGCGTCTCCGAGTTTCGCGATGGTGCCTGGCACACCGAGAGCAAGAGCGCGGTGGGCCTGAGCGAGGAGTTCGCGGTGGGGATCGCCGTCGACTCCACCGGTGAGCCATGGGCCGCCAACAGCGACGGCCTGGTCCACCGCACGGGCGGCAAGTGGGAGCCGGCGTCGCTTCCCAGCGGGCCCACCAAGTACCTCGACCAGATGGGACGAGGGGCCGATGGCGAGGTCTACCTCTCCACCTACGATCGACTCTTTCGCCTCACCGGCACGCCCGGCAAGGTCAAGGTCAAGGTCTCCACCTACGAGCGCCCGAGCGACTTCGCGTTCTCGCAGTCGACCTACGGCGTGGCCAAGGGCGGGCTCGAGAGCGTCTCGATCTTCTTGCCCGCCGACAAGGCCGTGCTCTACGGCAAGAAGGCGCTGGCGATCGGCACGCTCTCCGCGGTGGCAATCGACGAGCAAGGCCGCGTGTGGGCGGCGGGAGACGCCGGGGTCACCATCGTGGCCCCGGGCCAGGACCCGGTGGTGTGGCGCTCGGGCAGCATGGAGGCCATCGCGGGACAGATCTCACAGGTCATCGTACGCGGCGACGGCCCCACCCTGCCCGAGGCCGGCGCGGTCAAGAAGGGTGGCCTGCGAGGTCGAGTCACGAAGGCCGGCGCCGGCGTGGCCGGCGTGAAGATCGAGCTGTGCGAGAGCCCAGGGCTCATCTACACGCGCACTCCTTGCTCGGGCTCGCCCACCCACCTGCGCGGCACCACCGACGCCGAGGGCAACTTCGCGTTCGACGACGTGCCGCTGGGTGCGTACGGCCTGGCCATCAAGTCCGGTCGCAAGTGGCAGATCACCCTGGGCGCTGCGCTCGGCACGCGAATGACCGAGGGCGAGGTCTACGACATCGGCGACGTGGCGCTCTCGGACAAGTGAACCAAAGCGCCCGGGCGTCGACGACACCCACGCCAGCGGGCGCATGGCCAGAGGCTGCTGCCCTTCGGGTAGCCTCTGGCCATGCGCCCGACGCCCCTGCTCGCCTTGCTCTGCGCCACCGCGACCCTCGGCGGGTGCGCGTCGCCGTGTGCTCGCGTCGAACAGGCTCACACCGAGCTCACCCAGCCGACGGCGCCTGGTGTCGCGGGTGATCATCTGCGCCTGTCGATGCCGCTCGCGCTGGTCGACCAAGTCGTCAACCGCGAGCTCCGCGGGCTGCCGCGCGCCCACCTGCCCCTGCCTGCAATCGCCGGAGTGTCGCTGGGTGCGGCGAGCGTCGGGGTCGACCGGGTCGCGGTGGTCCCCGGCCCGCCCGAGGAGGTGTCGTTCGTGGCCGACGTCTCGGTCCGCTCGGGCACGCGAACGCTGCTCCCCGTGCGCGTCACGGCCCGCGTGCGACCCAAGCTCGATCCGGGCAACGGCCGGGTCGTCATCGCGCTCGATCCCGAGGGCCTGGTCGCCATGAATGCGACGCTGGGCCCCGGCGGCACGACGACGCTGATCGATGCGCTGTGGGCCCAGCTTCCCGGCGCGGCACGCATGCTGACCACCAAGAGCGATCTGGCACGCCTGGCCGAGCCCACCGCCAACCAGCTGCTGCGCAGCGCCGCCAACCTGGTCGAGCGCGAGCTGCTCGACGACCTCGGCAAGGTCGCCCGCGTGGAGCTCGACCTCCCGCCGATTCCGGTCGACGAGATCCACGTGCGCTCGAGCGAGGCCGACCTCGTCATCGGCGTCCACACGCCCCTTCCCTCCCGCGGGGCGATCGCACCGACGGTGCCGCGCACAACCCCGGCCCACCAGGTGGAGCTCACGATCCACGCTGCGGCCGCGGTCGAGCTGGTCAACGACGCCATGCGCCGCGGTCAGGTACCCCGCCGCTTCGAGCTCGACGGCAATGCCGATCCCAACGGCCCTCTGGAGGCTCACCTCGCCTGGGACGGCGCCGCCCCCAAGCCGCTGCTCGTGCATGCGTTCCTGCTCGATCCCGCCGCCGCCGGTCGCCCGCCCAAGGACTGCGCCCACGTCACCCTCGGCGCCACGCCGCAGGTGAGCGCCGAGCAGGGCCACCTGGTGCTGGCCACCAGCGACGCCAAGGTGCAGGACGTCGAGGGCTCGGCCGCGGTCAAGGCGGGCCTGTTCTTCGGCGGGGTCAGCCGCCGCAGCTTCGAGCACGTGGAGAGCATCGCCGCCCGCACCGACTTCGAACTGGGCCAGCAGAGCCTGCGCGCCCAGCTGCAGAGCGCCAGCCGCAGCGGCGACCACCTGGTCTTCGGCCTCACGCTGTCGCCGACGCCCGGTCCGGATCGCCCTCGGGCTCGACCTGCACCGTGAGTGTCGGGCGAGCGTAGTCCGCGTGGGCGTCCTTACGATTCCCCGCGCTCACGAAGGGACTGGTAGTCTCCGGCCATCGAGCCGATTCGAATGGACCTACGCATGCGCCATCACCCGGTCGTTTCCTCGCGTCTCTCCCTCCTCGGCGTCGGTGCGCTGGGACTGCTGGCACTTCCCGGAGCGGCCCATGCGTTGGATCCGTTCACCAACGCCACCCCGATGCTGAACAACCCCAACGTCTCGAGCGGGGTGGCCATGGGCGTGGCCGACCTCGACGGCGACGGGCTCGACGACATCATCCGCATGCACGACGCGGACGACCTCGAGATCGAGTACCAGCAGCCCGACGGCACCTTCAGCCACTACGTGTGGATGCAGGGCCTGCCCGGCAGCAGCCAGTGGGGCATGGCGATCGGCGATGCCGACGGCAACGGCTACAAGGACATCTTCGCGGGCGGTGCCTACAACGGCATGAAGCTGCTGCGCGCCAACGACATGGGCGACGACTTCACGCTGTCGACACTGCCGGCGCCGGGCGTGTTCGTGCAGTGCGTCAACTTCGCCGACATCGACAACAACGGCACGCTCGACCTGTTCGTGTGCCACGACGACGGCCTGTCCGCGCCGCTGTCCAACGACGGCTCGGGCAACTTCACCTACGACACCGGCCTCATCAACCCCGTGTCCACCGTGCCCTCGGACAACTCGGGCAACTACGGCACGGTGTGGACCGACTACGACGACGACGGCGATCTCGACCTCTACATCGCCAAGTGCCGGCTGTCGGTCAACGACCCCATGGACGGGCGTCGGCTCAACCTGCTGTTCGAGAACGACGGCAACGGCAACTACACCGACGTGGCCGAGGCGCGAGGCCTGAGACCGGGCGCGCAGTCGTGGGTGATGGACTTCGGCGACATCGACAACGACGGCGACATGGACGGGTTCCTGGTCAACCACGACATGCTCAGCCAGCTCTACGAGAACCCGGGCGGCGGCGCGCCGTTCGTCGACATCACGGCCGGGTCGGGCATGACCGCGGACCTCCAGGCCATCGACCTGGGCATCCAGGCGCACTTCGAGGACTTCGACAACGACACCTTCATCGACCTCCTGGTCACCGGTCGCGAGGGTCAGCACCGCCTGTTCTTCAACAACGGCGACCACACCTTCACCGCCGACCTCGATGCCTTCCCCACCGGGGGCCTGGGCATCCAGAGCGCGGTGGTGGGCGATCTGGACGCCGACGGCTTCCGCGACGTGCTGGCCGGCTTCGCCACGGGCTACAACCAGCCCAGCTTCGGCAATCCCGACCGGCTGTTCCTGAACCCGGGCAACGCCAACCACTGGCTCGACATTCGCCTGACCGGGGTGGAGAGCAACGTGGAGGCGGTGGGCGCCCGCGTGGAGCTGCACGGCCCGTGGGGCATCATGGTGCGAGAGGTCCGGGCGGGTGAGGGCTACGGCGTGGTCAACTCGTTCACCACGCACTTCGGGCTCGGCGCCCACACGGCCATCGACAGCGTGGTGGTGCGCTGGCCCTCGGGACACGTGGACACCAGCAACGACCCGGCCGTGCTCGACGAGCAGGTGCACATCATCGAGGGCTGCCCGGACACCTGGTACCCGGACACCGACGGCGACGGCCACGGCGACGCGTCGGCGGGCATGACCGCGTGCCTGCGTCCGCAGGGCCACGTGGCCGACGACACCGACTGCGACGACGCCGACGGCGACGCGTTCCCCGACAACCCCGAGGTCTGCGACGGCAAGGACAACGACTGCAACGGCGAGCTCGACGAGGGCATCATGTGCGATCCCGACACCGGCGGAGTCGACGGCAGCGGCAGTGGATCGAGCGACGGCAACCCGGCCGACGGCAGCAGCAGCGGACTCCCGCCGGGCACCAGCGGGCCCGACGGCACGACGGCCGTCGGCAGCAGCGGCGACGATGCGGGCACCACCGATGGCGACGGGGATGCGGGTGCGGCCGACGGCGGCGGCCAGGGCTGCGGCTGTGCCACCGGCAATCTCGGGGGCGAGGGTGGCCGGGATCGTGGCGGCCCCGCCGGGCTGATGGTGCTGGCGTTCGGGCTGCTGCTCGGCCGGCGGCGTCGCCGTTGCGCCCGCGCGTGAGCACCGGATCGAGGGTCGTCATGCCCGGCGCATCGAACCCGACCCCGTCCCGCCCGCGACGGCCCCCCCCGCGACTGCAGGCGACGACCGTGGCGCTCCTGCTGGGGGGCGCGTGCCTGCTGGCGCCGTCGACGTCCAAGGCTGCGCCCACCTTGCCGGGGCAGCTCGTCAATCCGATCACCTCGTCGAGCAACTGCGAGTTCTGCCATGGCTACGAGAACGCCCTGACCGACGAGCTCGCCCCCGACTACGCACCGCTGCGCACGTGGCAGGGGTCGATGATGGCCAACAGCGCCCGCGACCCCGTGTTCTGGGCCGGGGTGGCGGTGGCCGACGGCGACAGCCCCGGCGACACCATCCTGTGCGTGCGCTGTCACTCGCCGCGGGCCTTCCTCGAGGGCAACGGCAGCGCGACGGCGATCGAAGATCTCACCCCGGATCAGCAGGACGGGGTGGAGTGCGAGCTGTGCCATCGCATGACGGACGACGGCGTCACCGCGCCCGGCAACGCCCAGTACGTGATCGACGACCAGCTGGGGGTCGACCTCGTCGTGCCTCGCCGTGGGCCGTGGTCGTACGACGACGGCGTGCCGCTGCCGCCCCACGGCCACCTGCCCGACGGCTACCTCGGCACCTCGCGCCTGTGCGGCACCTGCCACGACGTGACCACCGACACCGAGCGCGTCGACGACGCGGGAGTGGGCATGGGCACGGGCTTCAACGAGCAGCGCACCTACAGCGAGTGGCTGGGCAGCGCATACGCGGTACCCGGCCCCAACTTCGCCAGCTGCCAGGACTGTCACATGCCCGCGGTGGCCGACAAGCCCGGCTGCACCAGCAACTTGAACCAGTACACCCACGCCACCGGCGGACGGCGCCACGATCTGGTGGGCGCCAACCGGTTCATGGTGCAGGTGATGAAGTCCGAGTACGGCTCGGCGGGGGCCAACCTCATCGCCGATCGGTACTTCGACAACACGCTGGCCGCGATGGACGAGCTGTTGCCCACCGCGGCCACGCTCGAGCTGCAGGGCCCCACCGAGGTCGACCTCGCGATGGGCTTGCCCGAGCTCGCGGTCACGGTCACCAACGACACGGGCCACAAGCTCCCCACGGGCTACTCGGAGGGCCGCGAGATGTGGCTCGAGGTGGTGGTCGAGTACGCCGGCGAGGTGGTGTACGGCTCGGGTCGCTGGGATCCGGCCACGGGCATCGAGCGGGATCCCCAGCTTCGCACCTATCGAGCGATCGGTGAGCGCTGGTCCGACGGCACGACGCTGCACCTGCTGCTCAACGATCACTGGCAGGAAGACACCCGGATCCCGCCGCGGGGCCTGCTGCCCGACCCGCAGACCGATCCGGTCGGCGATCGCTACGCGCTGCAACCCGACGGTACCTGGCCCCACTTCGACGAGCACGTCTACGCGTTCCCGGGCGCGCCTCGGGTCGTCGACGTGACGCCCGGCGATGACACCGACGACGAGCTGCTGGTGACGGTGCGGCTGCGCTACCTCATCAACAGCCCCGAGTACGTCGACTTCCTCGCCAGCAATGCGGGCGACGCGGGGCTCCACGTGGCCACCTTGTTCGAGCTCGAGGGCGGTGCCCCGGCGCTGGTGATCACCGAGCAGACGCTCGCGATCCCGATCGTGAACTTCGGTACGCCGCCGGGCACCAGCGGTGCCGACACCACGGGCGGTGGCAGCACGGCCGGCGAGACCACGAGCACCCAGAGCGGCGGCACGATGCCCCCTGGCGGCTCGACGGGCCAGCCCGGCGGCACCACGGACCGGACCGACGGCACCGCGGGCAGCAGCAGCGGCGACGTCGCGGGGGCGAGCGATGACGGGGGCGAGGGTTGCGCGTGTCACGGCTCCGGCCGTGGCGGTCCGGCGTGGTCGTGGCTTCCGTGGGTCGTGCTCACTGTCCTTCGCACTCGAACCGCAGGCCCACGTCGGCGTCGGCGCAGGGATACGGGAACATCGTGGGCATGCTCCACTCGAGGTACTGCTCGCAGGTCAGGGTGCCCACGCACTCGGAGACGTTCTCCCACGCCGTAGCGCACAGCGGCGAGAACGCGGCGGCCTCGGCCAGGTTCGCCTCGCACGCGATCACGCACTCCTCTTGGCTCGGCCATTCGGCGGTGCACGTGAACGCGACGGCGCAGCCCTGCTCGCAGGCGCTCGCGGGCTCGCCGGTGCTGCCGCTGGACTCGCTGGCGCTGGTGCTGCCGTCGGCGGCCGTCGTGGAGGTCGCGTCGGTGGTGCCGTCGTCCCCGGACGACGCGCCCATCGCCGTGCTGCCGCCGTCGGTGACGGCGCTCGAGCTGCCCCCGGTGGTCCCGGACGAAGTGGACCCGGCGCCCGAAGTCCCCCCGCTGCTACCGCTGCCCGCACCATCGTCGTGGCCGGAGGGCTCCTCGGCACGGCAGGCGAGCAGCAGCGCTCCGCCCAGGACGAAGGCGCGAGCCCTGGTCGAGTCCATGAGCGTCCGATGGTCGCACGGGGCAAGGCGCACGGGGAGGGCACCCGAGCCCCATCCTCCGCAACGAGCCCAATGGCCGTGAAGGACCCGCGGTACAGTCCCCCCATGCGCGCCGCTCACATCACCGCCCTCGAGGGACCCGATGCCATCGAGGTCGTCGAGCTCCCCGATCCCACCCCGGCCAAGGGCCAGGTCGTCGTCGCGGTCGAGTCCGCCGGGTTGAACTTCCCGGACCTCTTGATGACCCGCGGTCTCTACCAGATGAGGCCACGGGTGCCATTCGCCCCCGGAGGAGAGATCGCAGGCACCGTGGTCGCGGCCGGACCGGATGCAGCGTTCGAGCGCGGCGATCGGGTGATGGCGCTGACCGGCTGGGGAGGGTTTGCGACCCACGTGCTCGTGGGGAGCGAGCGTTGCGTCCGCATCCCCGAGACCATGCCCACCGATCTCGCGGGCGCCTTCGCGTTCACCTACGCCACCGGCTACCACGCGCTGGTCGACCGGGGCGCCCTCGCGGCCGGCGAGACCGTGCTCGTGCTCGGAGCCGCCGGCGGGGTGGGATCGGCCGCGATCGAGCTGTCGGTCGCGCTCGGAGCCAAGGTCGTCGCGGCGGCGTCGAGCGCCGACAAGCTCGCATTTTGTGCCGAGCTCGGGGCCGCCCACGGCATCGACACCTCGCACGAGGACCTCAAGGTACGCGCCAAGCGGCTGAGCGGCGGCTCGGTCGACGTGGTCTACGACCCGGTGGGCGGAGAGCAAGCCGACGCGGCCCTTCGCACGCTCGGACCCGGCGGCCGCCACCTCGTGATCGGGTTCGCCTCGGGCACCATCCCCCGGGTCCCGTGGAACCTCGCTCTGCTCAAGCAGTGCTCCATCGTGGGCGTGGCCTGGGGCGCATGGGCGCTCGCCAATCCACTCCGCCACGCGAGCAACATGCAGGCCCTGTTCGAGCTCCACGCCAAGGGGGCGCTACGCCCCCGGATCACCGCTCGCCACGGGCTCGACGAGGTCGGGAAGGCCCTGCGCGCGATGGAGGCGCGGCAGGTGATGGGCAAGGTGATCATCGAGCCCTCGCGCTGATCGCAGCGCCTCGCCCGACACGGGCGCCAGGGCACGATGGCGGACATTGCGCGCCCCCTCGCGTTCTCGCGCGCGGTGCCGTACCGTTCGGCCGCCTGCGACGGCCGCCCGTCGCCTCGCTTGCCATGCTCGATCGACCCGATCCGCCCCGCTCCCGTTGGCTCGTGCTCGCGCTGTCGCTCGCAGCCCTGGCCTGCACCCGCGGCAAGACCGACACCACCGCGCCCGACGGCGGCACCCCGCCCCCCGTCGTCGCCGATTCCTCGTCCTCCACCGACCCCGAGCCCCCCCAGGACGCTTGCCGCAGCTGGGCCGACCTCGACGTCTCCACCCTGCCCCCGCTGCCACAGACCCCCTACACGGCCACGCTCGAGCAGGTCTGGCGCACGGTCCTCGACAAGCACTACGACCCCACGCTCAATTGCCTCGACTGGCCCGCCATCCGGGTCGAGTACGGCGGCAAGCTCACCGAGGCCAAGGACGAGGCGGCTGCGTACGCGGTCATCACCGAGATGCTCGGACGCCTGGGTCAGAGCCACCTGGCCGTGGTGCCCCCGCGACAGCGCGTGGCCGGTGAGCCCCGCGCCGCCGTCAAGTCGGGCGACGCTCGCGTGCCGGTGGAGGCCCGGGTGATCGACGGCGAGGTGGTCGTCGTCGACGACGCCCTCGATGGCCACCGCAGCGGGCTCCCGCGCGGCGCCAAGCTCATCGCCATCGACGACGCCGAGCTCGCCGAGATCGTCACCGGCATGAAAGAGCGCCACCCCGACCGCGAGGTCGAGGCCACGTTTGCCGTGCGCCGCACGGTCACCTCGCTGCTGTCGTGCCCCACCGGCGCCAAGCGAAGGATCCGCTTCGAGCCCCTGGGGGCCAAGGCACCGAAGGACAAGAGCGTCCCCTGCCAGCCGATCGAGGCCGAGCGCGTCTCCCTGGGCAACCTCAAGAACATCCCGGCCGTGGTCGAGCACCGCATGCTGCCGGGCTCCAAGGTCGGCTACATCGCATTCAACATCTGGATGCTGCCGCTGGTGCCCAAGATCGAGGCCGGCCTCGAGCAGCTGCGCAAGCAGGGCATGGAGGCGCTCATCCTCGATCTACGGGGCAACCCCGGCGGCGTGGGGGCCATGGTGGTCCCCGTGGGCCGGCTCATCCTGTCCGAGCCGGCCGATCTCGGCACCATGAACATGCGCGAGGGCAAGCAGACCTTCAACGTGTCGGTGGGCGAGGATCCGTTCACCGGGCCCATCGCCTTGCTGGTGGACGAGGGCACCGCGAGCACGTCGGAGATCTTCGGCCAGGCGCTGCAGGATCTGGGGCGCGTCACCGTGTTCGGCGCGGTGCCCTCGCAGGGCGCCGCCCTGCCCTCGGTGATCGAGGAGCTGCCCGGCGGCGCCATGCTCCAGTACGTGGTGGCCGACTATCAGAGCCCCAAGGGCATCGCGGTCGAGGGCAAGGGCGTGATCCCGGACACCGTCGTCCCCGAGACCCGGCAAGACTTCGCCAAGGGCCGCGACCCCGTGCTCGAGGCTGCCCTGGCCGCGCTGCGCGGCAAGGGCAAGTGACGCGGATCAACCCCCGACCAAGAGGACCCAAGACCATGCTGCGCCGACGCATCGCCGACCTTCGCCTGCTGTCCCTGCCGCTCTCCCTGTCCCTCGCACTGTCGCTCCAATTGGCGGGCTGCCAGAAGCCGCCGGCCACCGACACCACCACGCCGACCGACGCCAGCGCGCAGGCCGACGCCAACGCGCCGGCCGAGCCGGCCGAGGCACCGCTGCCCGCCGCCGACGAGGTGCTGGCCCGATCGATCGACGCCGTGGGCGGAGCCGACGCGATCGCCAAGATCGAGTCGAGCTACACGGAGGCCAAGACCGAGATCAAGGCCCAGGGCATCAGCCTCGTGACCCGCATCTGGTCCAAGGGCAAGGACTTCTACGTCGAGAGCGACATGCCCGGGGTGGGGCTGTCGCAGGTGTGGAAGAAGGGCGACGAGATCTGGTCCAAGGACCCGATCAACGGCATGCGCAAGCTCGAGGGCAAGGAGGCCGCGCAGACCCGCTGGAGCTCGGATCCCATGCTCGCCGCCAACTGGCGCGAGTACTTCGAGCAGGCCAAGACCCTCGGCCGCAGCAAGGACGGCGAGCGCAGCCTCGTGGAGGTCGAGCTGTCGGGTGCCGACGGAGCCAAGCTGGTGCTGATGTTCGACGAGGCCACGGGGCTCCCGGCCGGGCAGAGCTTCGAGCAGCAGACCCCCATGGGCTCGCTGCCGATCCGCATCACGGTCGACGACTACCGCGAGATCAAGGGGGTCAAGTTCCCGTTTCGCTCGGTCACCGACATGCAGCTGATGAGCGCCGTGCAGGTCACCGAGAAGCTCGAGGTCAACGTGGAGATCGACGACGCCAAGTTCGAGGTGCCGACGAAGGCCCCGGCCGAGGCTGCTCCCGCGTCCGACAAGAAGGGCAAGGCCGACAAGAAGAGCAAGGCCAAGAGCGGGTAGCCCTGCCGTCGACTCAGCTGGGAGGGGCCGCGGCCATCGAGAGCGCGGCCACGCTGCTCGCGGCGACCGGCGGCGTGCTGGGGACGACCGCTTGCGGGCCCGTCTTGCGCTCGGCGGCTCGCTCGCGGCGACGCCGTCGGTTGGCCAGCGCATGGCGAGCGGTGCCGGGCAGCGTGGCCAGCAGTGCCTCGACCCGCTCGCGGAAGCTCCGGCTCGAGCGGATCTCGGTCCCGCACTCGAGGACCACCGTGTAGTCCCCGCCCGGGCGTGCGTTGACGGCCGACACCGCATCGACGTTGACGATGGCCGAGGGCCGCACCCGGATGAAGCGCCGAGGGTCGAGCTTGACCTCCATCGCCTTGACCGTGTGCCGGACCAGGTGCGTCTTGCGGTCGGTGTAGATCTGGACGTAGTTGCCCGCGGCCTCGACCCACACGATCTCGTCCGCCGCGATGGTCAGCGTACGCTGACCGTCGCGGAGCACCAGCCGGGTCGGGTAGGCACCGTCGCCCTCGATGGAAGCGAGTGAGGGTTCCACGTTCGCCCTCAACGCGGCCCCGCGAGCCCGCTTACAGCCAACGCACGGCCGCCGGCCTCTGCGCGCCCGTCGGCACCACGACGCGGAGGGGCGCCCGCTCCGATTTCGCCCAGAACACAGTTCTCAGGGGGTCGTGACCGTGAAACCGATGAGTCGGTAGTTGTTCAGCCCATGGTTGTGCAGGTGGAAGTGCACGGGGGTCCCCACCTCGACGTCGGCGGGGGCAGTCCAGCGTGGGCGGAGCTGGCCGGCCGCCGAAGGAATCGGTAGCTCGGTCTCCCAGGCGATCTCCTCGCCAAGGGCCACCGCCACGTGGGCGGTGGCCTCCTCCTCAAACCAGAGCGCATCGTAGAGGATCACCAGCTCGAGCTCGTCGCCCTCGTGGATCCGGGCGAGCGAGCTCTGGACGAAGGCACCGTAGGTGCAAAGGTCCGTGCTCACCTCGAAGATCCCCGTCTCGACCCCCCAGCCCAGCTCGCACTGCACCCAGTCGGGGCGGTGGTCGGCGAACGGATCATCGGCCGCATCGTCGAGATCCCAGGCCTCGGCGCGCACCAGCGGCATCGGGATCCCCGGCTGGCTCGGTGGGCCATCGCTGTCGTCGGCCACGCCCGACGAGCTCGAAGCCATCGCCGCCATCGTGCTCCCGCCGTCGTCGGCCTCGGCCGACGTCCCCGGCTCTCCACATCCCGCGAGCGCCCAAGCAACGGAAACGGCGCTCACCAGGGCTCGTGCCTGCATCGGTCCCCACATCCGGGGGCGAGGGTACCAAGCTCCCCCGCTCCTGTGGCATGGTCCCATGAGGGATCGGAAGGAACGCGATGTCGAGCATGCGAGGCCGCTGGGCGTGGATCGTCGGGTGGGGGCTCTGGACGAGCGCGGGAGGCTGCGGCGACCCGTCCTCTCCCCCGCCAGCGACCGGGACGGAGGGCACCTCGAGCACGGGGGCCACGGAGGCCGGCACGAGCGGGCCAAGCGCTGACGACACCAGCACGGGGTCCGTCTCCGAGCCCGATGTGACCTACCACGGGGACGTGCGCGCCGTGCTCGAGCGGCACTGCGTCACGTGTCACCAGCCCGACGCCGTGGCGCCCTTTCCCTTGACCACCTACGAGGAGGCCCATGCGCTGCGGGAGTCGCTCGTGCTCTCGGTCGAGGCGGGCACGATGCCGCCCTGGATGCCCGGCGACGGCTGCCAGGACTACCTCGGCGAGCCCGAGTTCACCGACGAGGAGCGTCAGCTCCTGCGAGCATGGCTCGACGAGGGCGCGGCCCAGGGCGACCCCGCGGACTACGTCCCTCCGACGATCCCCGATCCTCCGGGGCTGTCTCGGGTGGATCTCACCCTCGCCATGCCCGAGCCCTATCTGCCCTCGCAGATGCCCGACGACTACCGCTGCTTCCTGCTGCCCTGGCCGGAGGTCGAGACTCGCTACGTGACCGGCTTCGCGGCGCTGCCCGACGATCTACGCACGGTGCATCACATGATCGCCTACGCGATCGCGCCCGATCGAGTCGCGCAGTACGAGGCGCTCGACGAGGCCGATCCCGAGCCGGGCTACACCTGCTTCGGAGGTCCGGGAGGCCCCATCACCAGCCCCCAGTCGGCTGGCACCTGGCTCGGCGCGTGGGCCCCGGGTGGAATCACGGGCGACTTCCCCGAGGGCACCGGGATCGCGATGGAGCCCGGCTCCAGGGTCGTGCTGCAGATCCACTACAACACCCTCGTCGGCGACCTTCGGCCCGACGGCAGCGCGGTGCAGCTACGGATCGACGCCGAGGTGGAGCGCCCTGCGTTCTCCATGCTGTGGGCCGACCCCGCCTGGCTCGCGGGCGGCATGCCGATCCCGGCCGGGGAGGCGCAGGTCGTCCACTCGTTCGAGCTCGATCCCACCCAGTTCATGAACCTGCTCACCGACGTGATCCCGGCGGGCACGCCGTTCCAGATCCACTCGGCCTCGCACCACATGCACAAGCTGGGCACGCGGGCGCAGCAGGAGATCCTGCGCGGCGATGGGAGCCGCGAGTGCTTGCTCGAGCTGCCGCAGTGGGACTTCGACTGGCAGCAGGCCTATCGGCTCGCGGACCCGGTGCGCTTCGATCCCGGCGACCGCCTGCGGCTCGCATGCGAGTGGAACAACGAGGCCGGCGACCAGCACGTGAACTGGGGTGATGGAACCCAGGACGAGATGTGCCTGGGCGTCTACTACGTCACGGCGCTGTGAGCCGATCATGCGGGCAGGCGGCTCGATCCCGAGGGCCGGGCGTCCGATGGGTCGCGGAGCACGATCGCGACGCCCGCGGTATGCTCTGGCGCCTTGCCTCGCTCGAGCCTGCGATCGCGGATGAGGGCTCGTGCCGTGGAGACGGCGCGGCGGGTCGCCATGGGCGCACTCGAGCGGCTCGGGCGAGAAGCGGAGCGCTTGGTGGGGCGCTTGCCGCCGGTGGTCGAGACGATGGCGCTGCGCGGGAGCACGGCGGCATCGGCCCCGCCGTTCGCCCCCGCACCGCCGCCCATCGTGATCGAGCGAGCCACGGCGAGCCGGCGACCCGCGCCCGAGGAGCCGTCGGCGAGGGAGCAGCGGGTCGAGGCCACGGCGTCCGAGCCTTCGTCGCGGCTCGAGCTGGTGCCGCCGCTCGAGCCATCCAGCGAGACACCCACCGTGGCCGTGATGCTGGCGCTGCACCTGCGGGCTCACCTCGAGCCCAGGCTCACCGCGCTGAGACACGGAGCGACGTGGGCCCAGGCCCAGGAACCCGAGCAAGCGCTGCGCAAGCTCCGGGTGGCCACGCGACGGCTGCGAGCGTTCGCCCGAGTGTTCGCCCCCGTCATCGGCGACCGGCAGGCGCGCAAGCTCGACAAGCGGCTGCGGGTCATCACGCGAGCGGCGGGCCCCCGGCGGGAGTGGGATGCGATCCTCGCCAGCCTTCGGCGCGAGCACGAACGGGCGAGCGAGGCGATCGCCAGGGCGGCGCTCGAGCACGTGATGGTCTGGGCCGAGGAGCAGCGCGAGGCGACGACCCGGCGCATGGACGATGTGCTCGACGGCAAGGACCTACCGGGCCTGGCGCAGGCGATCGACGCGGCGCTCGACCGGGTCTGTGGGCGAATGTTGGCGCTTGGGCATGATCCGTCCGCGCAGGTGGAGGCCTGGCTCGAGCCGCCGCTCGCGAGGGCAGTGGCTCGGATGCCCACCCTCGCGCCCGAAGCCGACGTCGAGGTCTGGCACGACGTGCGCAAGCGGGCCAAGCAAGTACGGTACGCGCTGGAGCTGGTCGGGCCCGCCCTGGACGAGTCGGGCAAGACGCTGCGCAAGCGGGCCAAGGCCATCCAGCGCATGCTGGGAGAGCATCGCGATCTGGCCGTACTCGTGCGTCTGCTTCACGCGCAGCGACAGCAGCTCGTCGAGGCCGGACTGCCGACGTTGGCGGGAGGGCTGCAGACCACGGAGGGCGGGTTGATCCAGCGCCTGCGTCGGATCGCCACCACCGTCCAGCTCGACGGACTCGAGCCGGATCTACGGGGGCGGCTGCACGCACGAGCCGATGAGTTCCGGTCCGCGCTTCCCGAGCCGCCGCGCCTGGCCACCCCCAAGAAGGCGTAGGCGTTCAGGCCGGCTCGTCGGGGGGCTTGGGCGCCGCGGACTCGGGCGCGACGGATGGTTCGGGCGCGACGGGTGGTTCGGCCTCGACTGCAGGCGAGGGCTCGACCGTTGCCTCGACCTCGACCTCGGGCTTGGTGGGAGTCACCTCGAGCACGTCGGGGAGCGGTGCGCCGCCGAGGAACAGCTCGGACGCGCGATACCAGGAGAGGCCTCGCCCCACGAAGATCTTGATCACCGCGGCCGCCGGCAGGGCCAGCAGCACGCCCATGAAGCCGAACACCTCGCCGCCCACGAGCAGGGCGAACAGCACCCAGACCGCGGACAGGCCCACCTTGTCGCCCACCACGCGCGGGGTGATCACGAAGCCCTCGATCACCTGGATGATCGAGTAGGCCACGATCACGCCGATGAGCTGCCCCCAGCCCGTCCAGTAGATGAGCGACATCACCACGCCCAGGCCCACCGCCACCCCGCCGCCCACGTAGGGAATGAACGACAAGAAGCCTGCGACCACCCCGATGAGGAAGGCCAGGCGCACGCCGATGATCGCGTAGGCGAGCGAGTAGAGCACCGCCAGGATCAGCATCACGATGAGCTGACCGCGGATGAACTCGCCGAGGATCCCGTCCACGTCGCGGGCCACCTCGACCACGAAGCCGCGGTAGCGCAGGGGGACGAGGTCACGAACGCCGGCCGTGATGCGATCGAAGTCGTAGAGCAGGTAGGCCGCGAACACCGGGATCAGCAGCAGGCTGGCCAGCGCACCGAGCAGCGAGAGTGCGCCGCCGAACAGCGCCTTGAGCACGGTCCCCGCCGGGACCGCTGCCTGCTTGGCCAGTTCGCCCGCATCGACGTGGAGCTGCGCGAGGATCTTGTCGAACGAGTCGTCCGCGGAGACGCCCAGGCGCTGCAGCAGGGGCTCGGCCAGGTTGGCCAGCTGCCGGGCCTTGGCCGGGAGATCGGAGAAGAACGTGACCAGATCGCGGATGGCGCCCGGCAAGGCCAGCGCCAGGAACAAGGTGATGCCCCCGAGGACGACGGTGAGCATCACCGCGATCCCCACGCCGCGCGAGTAGCCCCGAGCCTCGAAGCGGTCGACGACCGGGTCGAGCATGTAGGCGATGAGGAACGCGAAGAAGACCGGGGTCAGGGCGCCGCGGAGGAGGTAGAGCAGCCAGCCGATGGCGAAGATCGCGGCGAGCGCGACCATCCAGCGGGGGAAGATCCGGCGGGTGGCTGCGAGCATGAGGGAGGATTATCACAGATCTTCACGCATCCCGGTGGACGAGAACGGTGCCGAACACGCTCGCACAGGGCCACGGTGCACACGGTACGGAGTGAACCGCATGCCCGATCGTGCGATGCACGGCCGCGTCGTAGGGGACGGCGACCCGAGACATGACCATCCGCATGGACCACGCCTCGGAGAGTGGTCACTAGGTCGTGTATCGAGGTTGGGGCCCAACTCTTCGATCCCTGAAGCATCCATCTGCGCATATCGCGCAATGCAACCAAACCTGCTTCCCGCGCAACGCCTCCGATGCCGCAAACCGACTGCCCTCTGTGACCCGTTCTGGAGCTTTTCGCCTTTGCGCTTTTGTGCTACGAAATTCGATGCGCGATACTCGCAACACCGAGCATCTTGCGACCCCGTCACTGCCCAACCACCATGGATTCCGCCAAGCCAAACCTCCCACACGATTGGGAAATCATCGGCGACACCATCGTCGCCATCACCGCGCCAGGGCAGATCGACAATGATAGGTGGGGCAAGTTCATCGAAGCCCTCAACCAACCCAACACCAAGAAGGTCCTGAATTTCGTGCGCGGCGAGGTCACGATTGATGCGATCAAACGAAAGCAAGCAGCGGATGCCGTTACTGCGTGCAAACTCGAGGTGACCGTCGTCACCGATAGTCGACTCACTCGGGGAGTGCTGACTGCCGTTTCGTGGCTCGGTGCCAACATCAAGGCGTATTCCTGGTCGGACATCGGCAAGGCAATCGAGAGGGTTGCGCCTTCCGCGGTGGGACGCTCGAGGATCGCAGAAATCGCCGATGCTTTCGGCGCATACCCCATCGACTAGCTCTCCGCCATTCAACCCCCACAGCGCATGAGCGACGAGTTGGATCCACTGCCTCGAGAGACCGGATTACCTCTGCTAGGGGCCTTGCCCGGCCTTGCACTGAGGCAACTCGAGTTCCTCGAAGACGCCTTCCGCAAACACGGGGGAATCTTCGAGATCGACTTGGCCTTGACCAAGCTCGTCATCGTCGCCGACCCCAGACTGGCAGAGGATGTATTGGTCCGCAACGCGCGGCAATACGATAAGAGTGGAGACTTCTGGGACTCCCTCCGAGAGGGCCTTGGACAGGGGTTGCCCGTTAGCAGCGGGGAACTGTGGCGTCGCCAGCGGCGGCTGATGACCCCCGAATTCAGGCAGCAAAGACTGGATGACTTCCTGCCAACGATTCTGCAAACGGTTGGTGAAAAACTCGAGATGCTGAGTGGGGACGATGGTCCCATCGACATCGAGGCATGGACTCATCACGTCATCGCCACTGTAACGGTGCGCGTACTGCTCGGATCTACGCTCGCGCTCGCACGAGTGGACCGCCTCGCACCTTCGATGGCCACCTTGCTGGATCACGCACTGCGGGGAATCATTACACGCAAACTGCCGGAATGGATGCCGCGTCCAGGACGGAAGCACTTCCTTAAGGCAAGACGTGCCGTGGACGACGACGTCATGTCGATCATCGCGGAGTGCAGGGAGAGCCCGGGTGAGGGACACGATCTACTGAGACTCCTCATCGCAGCTACTGACGAGGACGGGAGCATGAGTGACCAGCAACTTCGCGACGAGATCGTGGCGATGTTCATCGGTGGTTACGAGACGACGGGCTCTACGCTCGCATGGACGCTGTGGCTACTGGCCGAGCACCCACGGATCCTCGCCGAGTTGCAGGCCGAACTCGACGAGAATCCGGAGTCATTCGACAGCCCCCTGCTCGACGCGTGCATGCGAGAGGGATTGCGCCTGTATCCGCCTGGCCCGCTCATCCCGAGGGTCGCCGTCGATGACACCAAGATTGGCAAGTACGCTATCAAAGCAGGCTCCCATGTCATGGTTGCACCGTGGCTAATCCATCGTGATGCGGCGGAATGGGAACACCCACTGTCCTTCGATCCCGGCCGGTTCTTCAGCACGAAATCGGGCCGGCACCGACTGGCATGGTGCCCCTTTGGAGCCGGCCAACGCACCTGTATTGGCAAGGAACTCGCCATGATGGAGCTCCGCTGTTCACTGGCCACGATCCTCCGCCGCTTCTCCATCCAACCCGTAGAGGGACGGCAGCCAAAGGTTCGATTGTCGAGCACGATTCGCTCGCGCTCCGGCATCATGCTTCGACTGCACTCCCGAGTCGAGGCATGAGAC
Organism: Paraliomyxa miuraensis; assembly: GCF_026337845.1. Classification (GTDB taxonomy): domain Bacteria; phylum Myxococcota_A; class Polyangia; order Nannocystales; family Nannocystaceae; genus Paraliomyxa; species Paraliomyxa miuraensis. The sequence goes on from NZ_JAOVZF010000150.1 coordinate 201,199, forward strand.
TCTGGAACGCGCTTCAGCTAGCCCCGGCACGCTCGGGCGACAGCAACTGATCCGGCTTTACGTATCGCTCGGGGTTGTCATGACGGGCGGTGGCCGCATGATCCACGAATCGCCGCAGGAGTCGGCCGCAATGCCTCAAATGCTCCGCCGAGGACTCACCGACCAAGGCGTCGACCCGTGCGTAGAACTCGTCCAGGGCTTCCACGCGCATGCCATCGATCGCAGAGGCAGCCTGAGCGAGACTCACCCCTCGTTCGTCTCGCCACAAGCACACCAAATTCGGCTCTCCCTTGGCGGCATCCCGCTCGAATGAATAGAGATCGTTGCCAAGAAAAAAGAAGGTCGCGGCCAAACGCACGGCATCGTTCAATTCTCGGTTCGACCGTTCCTCGGACGTCAATCGAAAATCCCAGAGCAACAGCCACAACTCGACCCATTGCTGCACGTCGATGGTGACCAAGCGGCACTGCCAGTAGCGCTCGAAAGTCAACCGAGCACGTCCCCGCATGGCCGCGTTCCTGAGCATGTACTCATCGAGCAAACGGAGACGAATCGCCAGGAAGTCGTCCATGGGGCGATTCAGAGCACGGAGTCGGCGTAGGAGGTCGGCATGGGCGAGCACGGCGGGACGACGGGAAAGAGGCTCCTCTCCTTTCAGATTTCGACGGAAGTCGTCGAACAAGTCAGGGTAGTCATCCTCTTGATAGTCATCGAGGTAGAAGAACGAAATCGCAAGATCCATGCACGCAAGGACATGCTGCTCCTCGGTAGCATCCGCCCATGAGCAATACTTCACCCAAGTGACGACGGTAAAGAGGATGGGAGAGACATCGTCCTGAATGCCAAAGTGATGGACCCATCGATCGAAGCCAATCGGCACTCGATCGCGGTGTTTCTCGACGAGTTGATAATAGTCGGCCATGGCTCTCCTGCCTCAGAGTTCCAAATTCGTTACCGCGTGTACAGACCGGGCAAGCATGCGCCTCACCGAAAGCTCAGGAACGACGGTCCTCGGCGCTGGTACGACCATTCCTCCTCCGCCCAGGGATCCCACTCCTTCTCCTCCGCATCGTCCTCGCCCGCTGCCGCTCGCCGCTCGGCGGACGCTTGCTTCGCGGCCAGCGCGCCCATGACGAACGCGGCGGTCATGACCCGGCTCCCGAAGAACACCTTCTTGCGCCCGTACCGGAACAACGCATCCGTCGGCCAGAACCCGTCCCCTTCCTGCATCGCCCGTAGCCGGTCGAGCTCCCCCCCATCCTCCATCTCGAGCCACGCACACAGGATCGCCCGCTGTGCCACGTCGAGCGTGTGACCCGAGCACCCCAGCCGCCGCTTCACGGCGGCCTCGAGCTGCTCGCGAAGCAGCTCCTCGGTCTCCTTCGGGAAGAAGTGCACGACCCGGCCGAGGAAGTACAAGAAGGTGTCGGGGCTGTGATAGTACCGCGTCCCCTCGAGGTACCCCTCCTCCTCGAGCACCTGCTTGACGTACTCCAGCGTGGCCTGGGCCTCGTCTCCCCGCCCGAGCGCAAACGCCAGGTACAGCACGTTGCAGCACACCACCGGATCCACGATCCCGGTGCGCTCGCCGGTGGGATCGAAGTAGGTCTCCACCACCCCCTCGGCGCTCACGTTGCTCAGGATCAGATCGAGCGCCCGATTCGCCCGCTCGCGGATCCGCTGCCCGCTCACCCCTCCCCGCAGCAGCACCGAGAGCCCCACCGCCGTGCAATCGGCGTCGGCCGGCAGGCGCTCGTGCTCCTTGAAGAAGTAGAACACGTCCTCCTCTTCGCCGAGCTCGCGCTCGAGCATCGTCTGGATCTCCCGCACCAGCATGCGCTGCTGGGGATCGACCGGCAGATCGAGCAGCAGGTCGGCCACCACCATCGCAGTGAACGACTCGGCATGAACCGGGGTGCCGCCCTTGAGGCTGCGATCACGCCCCGTGTGGCACGGGAAGTGGCTCTTGCCATGCTTCCACGCCAGCTGCATCAGCTGCAGCGGCCGCTCGAAGTCCAGCGGTGGCATGACCACCGAAGACCCGGACGGGACGACCCGCAGCCCGGCCACCTCGTCTCGACCCCTGCCCAACCACTCAGGGACTGCATGATGAATCAACGGGCTCGACATCCTGATCCCCCGCCTCGCCGAGCATCCGCTCGTACCCATCGAGGAGGGGTCACCCGTCGTCGAATCCTCGTCTCCTGGTGCTTCATCCGACCCCTCCCCAGCGCCCCGCGTCGCCTGATCGTCCCGAACCCGTATGCCTACGAGCTTCCCCTCGGGAGATCATGTGGGTGCGCCTGCGCCTCCACTCTAATGGGTCGCCGTATTCCCGAACAACCCCCTTTCGAAACCGTGTTCGCCTCTCGGGCGCAAACCCGCGCCCTCGCGAGCCCCTTCGGATGACCGCATGTAACGTCGTTCTGCGCCGGGCCCAGCCCTCTGGATCGCCCTCTGATCGGCCGATTCACCCATGATCTCGCATGCAGGCCCATGCACGTTCGTGCATGAGTATGCACACCCAGGAGCGGTGAACTTAATCACATGCCAAACTGGGCCGCGTTGCCGCCGACCCGACTCCATCCCGGCAGATCTCCATTAGCCAGCGTGGCGGTTCCACCACGAGCCCCGCGCATCCCCCGAGGCCCAACCGTGTACAGTGAACCCCCCGGATGGAACGACTCCGCCGCGTGACCAGCCTGTGGAGCTGGCTTCCCGCCTTCCGGGCGGTCGCCGAGACACAGCACCTCCCCACTGCCTCTTCCCAGCTGTTCGTGAGCGCATCGGCGCTGTCGCGGACGATCCGCCTGCTCGAGGACGACGTGGGCCGACGGCTGTTCCTCCGCAACGGGCGGAGGATCGAGCTCAACGAGGCCGGACAGCGCCTGCTGGTGGCCGTGCGCAACGCCATGCGGATCGTCCACGAGGGCCTGTTGGCCATCGAAGGCGCCGAGCTGGCCGGACCGGTCTACGTGTCGACGGCGGGGCTGGTGACCACCGCCCACCTGCTGCCGGCCTTGCGGCGGCTGCGTCGCGAGCAGCCCGAGCTGGTCCCGCACGTGCTCGACCAATCCGATCGCGACGTGGGAGGCCTCCTGCTTCGTGGCGAGATCGACGTGGCACTGGTGACCCAGCCGCTGGTGCACCCCCAGCTCACCAAGCTCCACCTGGGGGCCGCACGCAGTGGGATCTACTGCGGCCCGGGCCACCCCTTGCACGGCGTGCATGCGCTGACCGAGGCCAAGGTGCTCGAGCACGCGTTCGTGGCGCTGTCACCCGACGAGCGCGGCGTGCCGCAGGAGACCTGGCCCCCGACGCTCGATCGCCGCGTGGGCATGGTGGTCTCGCAGCTATGGACGGGGCTCGAGGTGTGTGCGAGCGGAGAGCTGCTGGCGGTGCTGCCCGATGCAATCGCGGGCGCACCGACCCACCGCGAGCACCTGTTCCGCTTGCCGCTCGAGGTGGTGCCCCCGACCGATCTGTTCGCGCTGCATCGCGCCACGCTCATCGAGGGCGGCCGGGCCGAGGCGGTGGCGGCCGCGGTGGCCCGAGAGCTCGCCGCTACATCTGTGTGATGTGCAGGGCGAGCGCCCCGAACTCGTCGAGGCCATAGCCATCGACCACGACGGTGAGCTCGGCCCCCGCGCTCGCCCCCACCACGAGCATGGACTGCAGCGAGCCCCCCGAGTCGTCGTTGCAGGCGATCTCGGTGGTGCTGCACTGACCTTGCCGCAGGTAGAGCACGGTGTCGAAGGAGCTGCCGATGGTGTCGAAGGTGAAGACACCATCGACCGGCGCCACCCAGCGAAACACCACGTCACGGCCGGGCACGTTGACGCACGAGCCCTGGAGCTTGTCGATCTGCGCGGTGGAATCGGCGACCTCGCTCGCCATCGCCACCGCCCCCAGGTCGACGGCCGCACAGGGGCCGATCACGGCATCGATGTCGAGCGCGTAGGGACCCGCCTGGGTGGCGTCGTAGCCATCGACCACCGCGACCACCGCGGCGTCCTGGGGAAGGAACACGCTCACCCGCGAGGTCGGCTCGCCGAGCTCGGCGTCGTCGTTGCACGCGATCGCCGGCCCGGCACAGGTGTCGCCCGGGTAGAGGTAGAGCACCGTGTCGAGCCCCATCGTGCCCAGGGTGTCGAAGGCATAGAACCCGTCGACGGGCGCGGTGAACAGGTGACCGCGATCGGGTCCTCCCAGCGCGGGCGCACACGGGGGGTCCCAGTCATCGGCGGCCAGGCTGGTGTCACCGAAGGCGGTGATCAAGAAGCTGCCGAGATCATCGTCGATGCACACGGGATCGCCAGGATCGCCGGTGGTGGTGGCCTCGGAGGTGCTGGCCTCGGAGGTGCTGGCCACGCTCGTGGTGCTGCCGCCGCTCGTGCCGAGTTCGGTGGTCGAGGCGGTCGCGACCGAGCCGCTGCTCTCGCTGCCGCGATCGATCGAGGTGGTCTCGTCGACGCTGCTGCTGCCGCTGCTCGGGCCCGTCGCCGCGGCGCCGGTGCTCGCGGGGGGCCCGAGGCCCGATGACGACCCCGTGCCCGAGGTCCCCGAGGTGCCGGTGCCGCCGACCAGGGCATCGGGCAGATCGTCGCCACAACCGACGACGAGGCACAGCAGCCACCACCTCGCCCACGGACCGCTCCCGCGCACTGGTAGACCCTACCCTTCCCCCGCCGTTCGCGGGAGTCCGGTAGGGTCCCCTTGCTTGCCCCCCGCCGAACGGCCGGCTTCACGACGCGCCACGGCCTTCAGGGTACACGGCGGGCTGCACGAACGGTCACCCCGGGGTGGGCATGGCCCATCCCTGGATGGTCGCCGCGTCCACGCCGTAGACACCCATCACCAGGTCCTCGGCCTCGTCGACCGCCGCCTCGTACTCGGGCAGGCTCTCGAGGAACGTCCCCGTGCTCGAAGCACCGATGTCCCCGAGGTCCAGCCCGAAGGCGTCCGCAATCGCCTCGATGTCGGCATCGGTGATGATGCGGCCAGCTCCCCCGAGCGGCCCGGCACCGGGATCGGGAAGGCCGTAGAAGCCCACCACCAGGCCCAGGCCCTCACCCAGATCGTGCAGCACGTCGGCGAACCCGCTCTGATCGGCCGCCATCAGCAGCTTGCCCGCGGCCCGGTTGCCGTAGAACACCAGCCGCGCCAGCATCGACTGCTCCCACAGCCGGAAGAAGCTCACCAGCGCCTCGTCGCGCTCGGCCGTGCAGGCCGGATCCCCGGCATACGACTTGGCCGCCGCGAGTGCCTCTGCCATCGGGCCATGGAAGCCCATCTGGTAGCTGTAATTGGCGCCGTCGGTCAGCTCGCCCATGCCGTCGAGGTCGGCGTTGGTGCCCCAGATCGCCGCGATCGCATCGATGGTTGCGGCATCGACGTCGCCCGTGGTCAAGGACATGGCGTAGGCATAGTTGATCCCGCCCGAGTAGCCGCCCTTGTCGACGAGCTGCCGCACCTCGAACCCGCCCTCGTTGATCCCGCGATCGCTGTCGCCCCAGATCCCTCCGTCGGGCCCCGGCATCCACATGGTCAGGGAGCCGTCCATGAGATCCTGATCGCCCGCGGCAATCACCTCCACGAACTCCTCGAACACGTCCTGGACGATGGCATCGAAGCCGGGGTTGGCCACGCTGGCCAGGCTGGGATCGCCGGCCTCCCACGCGTCGGTGAGCACCGACACGTCGTCGACCACGACGGCGCCGGTCTCGGCCCCACGCATGGTCGGGTCGCCCGTCAGCATGTCGAGCTGGGCCCGCAACGCCAGCGACGACGCCGCGTTGACGTCCCAGTCCGGGGCCGACCACGGGGCGACCTGGCAGGCCGGGGTCTCGGTGTCGTTGGTGTCGCTGGATCCGCTGGACTCGCCGGACGTGCCGGACTCGTCCACGACGGCCGTGGTGCCCGGACCCATGGTGGTGTCGGTGCCCGTGGAGGCTGGCCCCTCGGTGGCGTCCTCTCCGCCGGTTTCGCCCGTGTCGTCCCCACATGCGGGGAGAGCGAGTAGCGCGAGAACCGCAAGGTACGGCCCATGGGTCTTGAAGGGGTCGAGTTCGAGCATGCGCATGAAAGTCCTTCGGATGACCGCCAACTATGATATTTGAAAATCAAAGTCAATTTCTTTCTTTCATCAGCTCGCTCGAGGTGCAGAATTGGCCCAGAACCTCGCCGATAGTGACTTTCAACGACGGTACCCCTCGGCGATACTCCGCCGCCGAGCCTCCCGCCTTCCAGGGAAGGACGCCACCACGATGACCCCACGCAAGACCGAACGAGCCTCCCTCCGTCCCTGGCTGCTACCGATCGTGCTCGCGGGCTTGGGCGCGCTGGGCTGGGCCTGCCGCGATGTCGGCGAGGACGGCGATGGTGGCCACGGCAGCACCAGCGACACCGACGGCGGTGGTGCGATCGATCGCGCCGCCGTGCTCGAGAGCATTGCGCTGCAGGTGCTGGTGCCGAGCACCGCCGACTTCGCCGCCCGGGTGCAGGCGCTCGACGACGCCGTGCAGACCCATGCGAGCGCGATGGCGGCCGATCCCACCACGGCCGACGAGCCGCTGGCGACCGCCCAGGAGGCATGGCGCGAGGCGATGACCCAGCAGCAGGTGCTCGAGGTCATGCAGATCGGCCCGGCCGCGCCCTCGATCTCGGCGCCCGGTGGCGAGGACCGACGCGATGGGATCTACTCGTGGCCCACCGCCGACACGTGCGCCGTGGATCGGGCGCTCGCCGAGGCGCGCTACGAGGCCGACGACTTCTTCCAGGCCGAGCTGGTGCTGTCGTACGGCCTCGACGCGCTCGAGTACCTCTTGTTCGTGCACGACGACGGCCACACCTGCCCCGCGCAGGTGCAGCTCGACGGGCCATGGGCCGCACTCGGGCCCGACGAGCTCGAGCGCCGCCGCAGCGCCTACGCGGCGCGCTTGGCCGCCGAGCTCGCGGCCCAGGGCGCCGCGTTGGCCGAGCGCTGGTCCCCCGCGGGAGGCGACTTCGCGGCCGCCCTCGCCGAGCCCGGGCAGGGTGCGTCGCCGTACGCAAGCGAGGCCCAGGCGCTCGACGACGTGTTTCGGGCGATGTTCTACGTGGACAAGCAGACCAAGGACGCCAAGCTCGGGGTGCCGCTCGGCATCGTCGAGGGCTGCGCCGCGGTGCCGTGTGTGTCGCTGATGGAGACGCAGTGGAGCGGCGACTCGGCGGCGTTCATTGCGGCCAACCTGCGCGGCCTGCAGCTCGTGCTCGACGGCGGGCCCGACCCGGCCACCGCCGACGGGTTCGACGACCTGCTCGCCGCGATCGGGCAGGAAGAGATCGCCCAGACGCTGCGCACCGACATCGCCGCGGCGATCGAGCTGGCCGAGGGTCTGCCCGCGCCGCTGACCCAGCTCGCGGCCACCGACCCGGCCCAGGCCCAGGCCCTCTACGACGCGCTGAAGAAGGTCACCGACACCCTCAAGGGCCCGTTCGTCATGGCGCTGATGCTCACCATCCCCGCCGAGGGCGCGGGCGACAACGACTGACGGCGGACCCTGCATGGACCTGGCGAGTCTCGACGTGCTCGCGGCGCTTCGGCAGCCGCTGTCGGCGGTCCTCGACCCGGCCGAGCGGATCTATTGGTTGTTCCTGCTCGGTGCGCTCGTGATGCCGTGGCTCGTGCTGGGTCTGCGCGCGGGCACGGTGGCGCTGCGCGAGGGCCTCGGTCGACGTGCGATCTGGACGCACCCGTCGACGCGCGCCGACGTGACGCTGCTGTTCGCCAAGGCCGTGATCGAGGCCGTGCTGCGGCTGCCATGGCTCGCGGCCACGGCCGGAGCCGCGCTGTGGGTGGGCCTTTGGCTGCACGATGCGCTCGGCCCCGCCCCGGAGCTCGCGGGGAGCGGGCGGTGGAGCCCGCTGGCCGTGTCGGTGGTCTACAGCGTCACCCTGTTCATCGCGTGGGATCTGAGCCGCTTCGCGCTGCACGTGCTCATGCATCGGGTGCGGGTGCTGTGGTCGTTCCACCAGGTCCACCACTCGGCCCGGGTGCTGACGCCGCTGACCCTCTACCGCACGCACCCGGTGGAGACGCTGCTCTACGATCTTCGGGGCCTTTGCACGACCGCCCTGGTCACCGGCGTCTTCCTCTACCTGTTCCGCGGTACCGCCAGCGAGCTGCAGCTGCTCGGGATCAACGCGATCGGATTCCTGTTCAACGCGGCAGGCAGCAACCTGCGTCACTCTCACGTGTGGCTGCGATTCGGGCGGCTCGAGCGGTGGCTGCTGTCGCCCGCGCAGCACCAGCTCCACCACGCCACCTCGCCCTCGCTGCAAAACGCCAACTACGGCACGTGGTTGTCACTGTGGGACCGTTGGCTCGGGAGCTTCGTCCCGGCCCCCGAACATCCGCCGCAGCGCTATGGTCTCGATGACGACGACGGCAACCATCACCCCGATCGCGTGGGCTCGATGTTGGTGGGGCCCTTGCTGGATGCCGTGACGGTGATGCTGCGCTGGGGCCGACGACCCCGGTGGTCGGTGGCGGCGATGCTGGGCCTGTGGCTGGTACCACGACCGACCAGCGCCGCCCCGCCCACCGATGCTGCTGCGCCGACCGAGCCCGAGAGCCCGTCATCGGAGGCGACCGAGCCGGAGACCACCGCGCCGGAGACCACCGCGCCCGAGACCACCGAGCCGGAGACCACTGCGCCCGAGACCACCGCGCCGGAGACCACTGCGCCGGAGAGCACTGCGCCCGAGACCACCGAGCCCGAGACCACTGCGCCCGAGACCACCGAGCCCGAGACCACTACGCCCGAGACCACCGAGCCCGAGACCACCGAGCCCGAGGACGACGTCGACTTCGAGCTCGAGCTGCCCACCGAGGATCCGGCCCAGCCGGCCACGCCGGACCCCGAGACCGTCACGACCACCGTCGGTCCCACCGATCACGATCTCGAGCTCGAGCGCCTGTCGATCATCGGCAACCCGCAGGATCTCGGCAGCATCGCGGGCTCGGCCCACGTGGTCGACGAGGAAGAGCTCGAGCGCAAGGAGTACGACGACATCCACCGGGTGCTCCGCCAGGTTCCCGGCGTCTACGTGCGCGAGGAAGACGGCTTCGGCCTGCGCCCCAACATCGGCCTTCGCGGCGCGAGCTCGGACCGCAGCGCCAAGGTCACGCTGATGGAGGACGGCATCCTGCTCGCGCCGGCCCCCTACTCCGCCCCGGCCGCCTACTACTTTCCGCTGGTCACCCGCATCACCTCGGTCGAGGTGTTCAAGGGCCCGGCCTCCATTCGCCACGGGCCCAACACCATCGGCGGCGCGATCAACCTGCTCACGCGCCCGATCCCCTCGACGATGCAGGGTGGGATCGATCTCGCGGCCGGCATGCGCGGCTACGGCAAGGCGCACGGCTACTGGGGCACCACCAAGGGGCGCCTGGGGATCCTGCTCGAGGGCGTGCGCGTGCAGTCCAACGGCTTCAAGCAGCTCGACGGCGGCGGCGAGACCGGTTTCGACCGCAACGACCTGATGCTCAAGGCCCGCTACGCCTCCGACCCCAATCGCCTCTGGTACCACCAGGTCGACGTCAAGGGCGGCTACGGCACCGAGAGCTCGTACGAGACCTACCTCGGCCTCACCGACGCCGACTTCGCGGCCACCCCCTATCGCCGCTACGTCGCCAGCAGCAAGGACCACATGGGCTGGTGGCGCTCCCAGGCCGAGGTGGGCTACCTCGCCGCCCGCGGCTCGCTGGTCGACGTGCAGGTCCGCGCCTATCGTCACGACTTCCACCGGGCGTGGCGCAAGCTCAACGACTTCCGCGGCGTCGACGTGCGGCAGGTGCTCGCCGCCCCCGACGTGGGGCAGACGGCCGTGTTCTACCAGGTGCTGTCGGGACAGCAGGACTCGCTGTCGCCCAACCAGGCCCTGCTCATCGGCACCAACGATCGCCGCTTCGCCGCCTCGGGCGGCACCGTGGTCACGCACATCCGCCCCACCATCCGCGGCCTCGAGCAGGACATCGAGGTCGGAGCTCGGCTGCATCACGACGAGATCCGTCGCCTGCACACCGAGGACGGCTTCATGATGGTGAGCGGCACGCTGGTACCCGAGGGCACCCCCACGGACACCACCGCCCACAACCGCGCGGCCGCGGTCGCGGGGGCCTTCCACGTGATGGACACCCTGCGCTACCGGTGGTTCTCGGCCGTCCCCGGCGCCCGCGTGGAGGTGATCCGCACCGCCTATGCCGATCGGCTCGATGCCACCGCCGACGGCACGGACGTGAGCGCGGTGTTCATCCCGGGGCTGGGCCTGCACGCTCAGGCCACGCCCTGGCTGGGCGTGCTGGCTGGCGTGCACTCGGGCTTCTCGCCCGTCGCCCCCGGACAGGCGCCGGGCACCAAGCCCGAGCGCAGCATCAACTACGAGGCCGGGGCGCGGCTCGACCTCACCGCCGGGCGCACCCACACGCGAGGCGAGGCGATCGGCTTCCTCAACGACTACTCCAATCTCTCGAGCGTGTGCACGCTGTCGTCGGGCTGCGACCAGGCCAACCTCGACACGCAGCTCAACGCGGGTCACGTGCTGGTGTGGGGCGTGGAGGCGCTGGTCGCCGAGCGGGTGGAGCTGCCACACCAACACTTCGTCGAGGCCTCGGCCAACTACACGTACACCGGCTCGTCGTTCCGCAGCGCGTTCACCTCGCAAAACCCCCAGATCGCCGACGTCGAGGAGGGCGATGCCCTGCCCTACGTGCCCGTGCACCTCGCGTCGCTGGGCCTGGCCGGCGGTGGCGCGATATGGGGTCTTTCGGCCACCGGCGTCTACGTGGGCCAGATGCGCGACGTCGCCGGCCAGGGGACCATCCCCGACGCCGAGCGGATCAATCGCTACTATTCCGTCGATCTGTCCGCCCAGGTCTCGCCGACCGAGCGCTCGATCGTCTACCTGACCATCCAGAACCTGACCAACAACGCGTACATGGTCTCGCGGCGCCCCTTCGGGGCACGGCCGGGAATGCCGTCGCAGCTGATGGTCGGGCTCAAGCTCCACTTTGGCTGAGTCGAGTCCATGTCGTCGTCCATCCTCTCCCCCGTCATCACCCTGGGCCTGCTCGCGTTCGGCGATCAGCACGAGATGTCGATGCGCGAGCTGCTCGAGCAGGGCGGCCTGGCCATGTACCCGATCTACGGGTGCTCGATGCTGGCGCTGGCGATCTTCGTGCACAAGCTCATCGAGCTGCGTCAGGCGGGCCTGCATCGAGTCGGGTGGCTCGACGGCGTGCTCGCCCACGTGCGCGCGGACGACTACGGCGCGGCCCAGGATGCCTGTCGGGGCCCACGACATCCGGGCGCCCGCGTGGTGCAGGCGGTCTGCCGCGCGCTCGACAAGCGCCCCGAGCAGGCCGAGTCCGAGGCCAAGCGCGTGGGCAGCCTCGAGCTCCAGCGGCTCGAGCGACGCCTGGGCATGCTCAGCCTGCTCGCCCAGATCGCGCCGCTGTTGGGCCTTCTGGGCACCGTGCTCGGCATGGTCGACCTGTTCATGGGCCTGCAAGGGATCGAGCAGGCCAACCTCGCGATCTCGGATCTGGCCTCGGGCATCTGGAAGGCCCTGCTCACCACCGCGGCCGGCCTCACCGTGGCCGTCCCCACCCTCGCCGCCCACGTGTACCTGAGCACGCGCGTCGACGATCTGCGGCTGCAGCTCGGGGACATGGTGGCGCGGGTGTTGTTCGAGGCCGGGCTCGAGGCCCCGACGGAGCGCGTGAGCGAGCGATCGGCCCAACGAGCCGGGAGGCCGCGATGATCGAGTTCGAATCGCGACGCCGCGAGACCCCGGTGCTGAACCTCTCGGCGCTCATCGACATCGCCTTCATCCTGGTGATCTTCATCGTGCTGGGGGCGACGTTCCAGCGCGTGCGAGCGGTGGACGTGGAGCTGCCCTCGGCCGACGCGCGCTCGGAACCCTCGGGCGAGGCGCTGGTGATCAGCGTGCCGCCCGAGGGCCCGGTGCGGTTTGGCGAGCGCCTGGTCGAGCTGTCTGACGTGCGCGCGGCGCTGCAGGAGGCGCGCGCGGGCCATGACTCGGTGGTGCTGCTCGCCGACCGTCAGGCCGACGTACAGCGGGCGGTGCAGATCCTCGCCGATGCCCAGCAGGTCGGGTTCTCGACCGTGTCGCTGGCCACCCAGCCCGGGCTCTCGTCCGGCTCCGCCGCGGGAGGCAGCGCCCCGTGAAGACGGCCCTGTGGGCGCCGCTGTGCGTGACCGGCCTCGCGCACGCGCTGCTGCTCGCGGTGCCGTTGACCTTCGATCCACCGCAGCGACACGAAGATCCGGTGGTGAAGGTGCGGCTGCGGCCGCCGCCACCCGAGCCCGAGCCGCCGCCACCCGAGCCCGAGCCGCCACCGCCGGAGCCCGAGGTCGAGCCCGAGCCGCCCCTGCCCGAGCCAGAGCCTCCGCCCCCCGAGCCCAAGCCCAAGCGCGAGCCCGAGGAGCCACCGCCGCCGGACGCCGAGCCGCCGCCCGCGGAGGTCGAGCCCGATCCACCGCCGCCCTCGCCCGATCCTCCGCCCTCCGATCCTCCGCCGGCCATGACCACCGCGCCCTCGCCCAAGGCGACCCCGGTGCCGGCTCCCGTGCCTGCGGGTCCTCGCGGGATGAGCAAGGCGGCGCTGCGCGCCTACGGCATGGGAGTCCACGGCGCGATGGCCCGCCACCGTCGCTACCCCCCCGCCGCGCTCCAGCAGCGCCTCGAGGGCGTGGCGAAGGTGCGGCTCGTCGTCGACCGACGCGGACGCCTCGTCGGCGACCCCACCATCGCGCGCTCGAGCGGCCATCGGGTGCTCGACGAGGAAGCGCTCCGCATGGTCCGCGTGGCCGCGCCCTTCGAGCCGCTGCCCGACGACGCGGACAAGGACACGATGGTGTTCGTGATCCCGATGGACTTCAGCATTCCGAAGTGACGGGCCGCCAACGCATCAGTTTTGATATTGACTTTCAAAATCTATGCGGTAGCCTGCGGGTCGTGCCCCACCGCCGGGGCCGGAGCACCGACTCGGCTCGTCCCGTTCTCCAGCTCGCGATCTCCCCATGTCCCACCCGCTTCGTCCCCTCGTTCGTACCCCTGTCTGCGTCATCGAGCACTGCACGGCGTGCGACGTGCTGCACCTGACGCTCGGCCCGGTGACCCTGCGACTGGAGATCACCGCGGCGCGCAGGCTCGCATCGGCACTGCAGGAGGCGCTCGCACGGCTCGACGCCCCGGCCCAGCACCCCGCCGGGCGGCCCTCCGACGCTCCGATGCCCAACTGATTGACACCGCGCCGGTCCCCCGGCTACATCGAGCGCGCCGTCGGTTCTCTCGATCGCGAGGTCGGGGGACGCAAGAGGGAACGCGGTGAGAATCCGCGGCTGTCCCGCAGCGGTGAGCAGGAACGAACGTCGCACTCCAAGGCCATCACCGGCCGCCGGCCTCCGTTGGTCGGTGGAGCTCGAGGCACTGGGTCCACGACCCGGGAAGCCGCGATCAGTAGGACGCCCCTTTGCCTGCAAGCCCGAAGACCTGCCGAAGGCCCCCGCCGAGCCACGCTCGTCGGGGTCTCGGCTCGGCCCGCGCGGACGGCCTTCCGGGGTGCTCATCGGCGATCGCCCGCACCCCTTCGTCTCGTGCCCCGAGCCTCCACCGCGAGGACACGGCCACACGAGATGACGACGAAGACACCTTCCTTCCCCGCCTACTTCCTATCGACCCTGCTGCTGATCCCAACGTTGACCACGGCCTGCGGCGATGACGACGGCACCGCCGAGACCGGCGTCGAAGCATCCACCGGGACCGACGCTTCCACCAGCGCCGCCGCGTCCACTGGATCCGAGGAATCCACCGGCGCCGATGAGTCCACCGGCACGGCGAGCCTCGAGATCATCGGCGAGTGGTACGAGGCCCTGTCGCCCGACGATGGCATCACCCACGTGATCACCGAGGCCACGTGGGAGCAGTCGTCGTCGTTCGGCACCTCGCTCTACCACATCGACGCGTTCGACGACGAGGCGCGCTGGGTGGTGGCTCGGGGCGACGCGGCCAACGAGTTCTTCCCCGATCTGTACAGCCGCTTCGACTGGACCTGGGCCAACAACGTGCTCCACTACTGCACCGCGGTGTTCGACGCCGCGACCCCCGAGGATGCGATCGCGGGCGCGGCGAGCAATCCCGACGACCTCGAGATGGGCTGCGGCGGCTTCCCGTGGAGTCCGCTGGTGTCGGCCCAGTAGCGCGTTCGCCTATCGGTCCGGCGTCCGACCCGACGCCGGACCCGACTCCGGATCCGACTCCAAGGGTAGATCCGGCGGCACGTCGGGCAGGCGCCCCAGGAGCGCCCGGCCCAGGTGCACGACGAGGCTGAGCGCCCCGAGCCCGAGCCCCGCCACCACGCCCGCGTCGACGATCCCGCGCCATGGCTGCGACAGCTGCCGCACCGCGAGCACCAACAGCACGATGCCCACCACCAGCAGTCGCGCCACCAAGAGCCCCCGGCGCGATGCATGGAACAGCGACATGCAAAAGAGCGGCGCCAGCAGCACCCAGTGCGGTCGTGGATTGCGGCCCAGGTAGTAGGCCCGCACCACCACGCGCGGCGCAAATCGCTGATGGAAGCCCCGCCACCCCTCGGCGTGCGCGTTGACGAGCACCCACAGGCACAGCACCGTCCACTGAAAGCCGGTGAGCCCGCCCCGGATCGCCTCGAGCACGTAGGGCGTGAGGCGAAACAGCGGCTGCACCACGAGCACCAGCACCCCCAGTACTCCGAAGGCGGCCCCGAGCCGACCGATCGGGCTCATCGGTGCTCCCTCCCCGCACCCCCTTGCGGACGGGGCCGCACGCGCGGTCGAGCGGCCACCAGCCAAGGGACGGAGGTCGGGTGCACGGGGCGTTTATGGCACGACACTCGCCCGGGACCCTCGGGCACCGGCCCACCCCGGCCACAGAGCCGCCCGTGAGCTTGCCCCGCCGGTCCTGCGGGCCTCCTGGCCGCGCGCAACGTCCGCCGATGCACGAACGCCTCGGTCCTGGTAGCACTGCCGCCGCCTTGACCGCGCGTGCGACCGCAGCCGCGGACGAGCTCGATGCTCGACGCCTCATCGTGTCCTCCCTGCTGGCCGTGGCCGGCTTGGTGGCCGTGATCGCGATCCTCGGGGCGTGGTTTCGCGAGCCGCTGTTGCTGGCCGGTCGCTGGTTCGTCGACGAGCTCGGCGGTCCGGGCATCGCGGTGGGGTTCCTCGTCCCCGATGCCTTCACCGTGCCCATCCCCAACGATGCATTCCTGGCCCTGGGGCGAGCCGGTGGCATGCCCACGGTGCCGCTGGTGGCATGGGCCCTGCTCGGCAGCGTGAGCGGGGGCAGCATCGGCTGGCTCATCGGTCGTGCGCTTCGCCGCACCCGTGGTCTGGATCGCTTCCTCACCGGACGCGGCGCGGGGCTGGACCGTGCGCTGCGGCGTCGCGGCCCGTGGGTCGTGGCCATCGCGGCCATCACCCCCCTGCCCTACTCGGTCTCGGCATGGGCGGCCGGCTCCACCGCGATGCCCTACCCCACCTTCTTCGCGGTCTCGCTCCTCCGCGTCGTCCGCATCGTCGGCGCCCTCTACCTCATCGATCTGGGCTTGATGTCCGTCACGTGAGGCCATCGGGGGCTCCCCCCGCCGCGGCGCCCTACCCGTGATATATGGGCCCCGCGATGCCGCGTAGGAACAAGATCACCATCGTCGGAGCTGGAAACGTGGGCGCCACTGCGGCGCACTGGGCCGTGCAGCAGGAGCTCGGGGACGTCGTCCTCGTCGACATCAAGGAGGGCCTGCCGCAGGGCAAGGCGCTCGACCTGGCCGAGTCGGGCCCGGTGATGGGCTTCGACAGCAACCTCGTGGGCACCAACGCCTACGACGCCACCGAGGGCTCGGACGTGGTGGTGATCACCGCGGGCGTGCCTCGCCGCAAGGACCCCGTGACCGGGCAATTCACCAGCCGCGACGAGCTGGTCGACATCAACCGCAAGATCGTCGGCGGGGTCACCCGGGAGCTCGCCCAACGCTCGCCCAACGCGGTGCTGATCTGCGTGTCCAACCCGCTGGACGCCATGTGCCACGTGATGCTGGCCGAGTCGGGCTTCCCCCACCAGCGCGTGCTGGGCATGGCCGGGGTGCTCGACACCGCCCGCTACAAGACCTTCATTGCCATGGAGCTCGGCGTGAGCGTGGAGGACATCCACGGCATGGTGCTCGGTGGCCACGGCGACACCATGGTGCCGCTGCCGTCGCACACCTCGGTGGCCGGGATCCCGCTGCGCGAGCTGATGGCGCAGGACAAGATCGACGCGATCATCGAGCGCACCCGCAAGGGCGGCGGCGAGATCGTGGGCCTGCTGGGCTACTCGGGCTACTACGCCCCCGCGGCCGCGGCCGTGGCCATGGTCGAGTCGATCGTGCGCGACAAGAAGCGCGTGCTGCCCTGCGCCTGCCTGTGCAAGGGCGAGTACGGCTACGAGAACCTGTTCCTCGGGGTGCCCGCGGTGCTCGGGGCCGGTGGCGTCGACAAGATCATCGAGATGGAGCTGGGGGAGAAGGAGAAGGCCATGCTCGAGATCTCGGCCAATGCGGTGCGCGAGGTCGTCTCCCTGCTCCCGTATGGAAAGTAATCGGCCGGCGCGACGGCGAAGGAGGACGAAACCATGAAGATCCACGAGTACCAGGGCAAGGCCCTCCTCAAGGCGCAGGGGGTCCCCGTGCCGCTGTCGCAGGTGGCGTTCTCCGCCGCCGAGGCGGAGCGGGCCGCCCGCGACCTCATCGAGCAGACCGGCAACGAGATCGTCGTCGTCAAGGCGCAGATCCACGCCGGTGGTCGCGGCAAGGGCCGCTTCGAGGAGCACCCCGACCTCGGCGGCGTGAAGGTGGTCAAGGGCGCCGCGGCGGCCAAGGAGATCGCCCAGCAGATGCTCGACAGCACGCTGGTGACGATCCAGACCGGCCCCGAGGGCAAGAAGGTGGGCCGCGTGCTCATCGAGCAGGGCATGGACATCCAGCGCGAGCTCTACGTCGCCGCGACCCTCGACCGCGCCACCGGGCGCACCACCCTGATGGCCTCCACCGAGGGCGGCATGGAGATCGAGGTCGTCGCCGAGAAGACGCCCGAGAAGATCCTGCGCGAGTCCATCGATCCCGCCACGGGGCTGATGCCGTTCCAGGCGCGCAAGCTCGCCTACGGCCTGGGCCTGGCCGACAACGTGGCCAAGAAGATGGCCCGCTTCCTCGGCAAGCTCGCGACCGCCTACGAGCAGCTCGACTGCTCGCTGCTCGAGGTCAACCCGCTGGTGATCACGGGCGACGGCGAGGTGCTCGCGCTCGACGCCAAGGCCACCTTCGACGACAACGCGCTCTACCGCCACAAGGACGTCGAGGAGCTGCGCGACCCCAGCGAGGAAGACCCCGCCGAGCTCGAGGCCAAGAAGTTCGACCTCAGCTACGTCAACCTCGACGGCACGATCGGCTGCATGGTCAACGGCGCGGGCCTGGCCATGGCCACGATGGACATCATCAAGTTCTTCGGGGCCAAGCCGGCCAACTTCCTCGACGTGGGCGGCGGCGCCACCGTCGACCGGGTCACGGCTGCCTTCAAGATCATCACCCGCGACCCCAACCTCAAGGGGATCCTGGTCAACATCTTCGGCGGCATCATGAAGTGCGACGTGATCGCGCAGGGCGTGATCGCGGCCGTCAAGGAGGTGGGCCTGCAGGTCCCCTTGGTCGTGCGCCTCGAGGGCACCAACGTCGAGGAAGGCAAGCGCTTGCTCGAGAACAGCGGGCTGCCCATCACCACCGGCTCGTCGCTGCGCGACGCGGCCAAGAAGATCGTGGAGCTGACGACATGAGCGTTCTGGTCGACAAGGACACCCGCCTGCTGGTCCAGGGCATCACCGGCAAGACCGGCGCCTTCCATGCCCGGCAATCGCTCGACTACGGCACCAAGGTCGTCGCCGGCGTCACCCCGGGCAAGGGGGGCGAGCGCTTCGAGAACGCGGTGCCGATCTTCGACACCGTGGCCGACGCAGTGAAGCAGACCGGAGCCAACGCCTCGGTGATCTTCGTGCCGCCCCCGTTTGCGGCCGACGCGATCATGGAGGCCGCCGACGCCGGCGTGCCGCTCATCGTGTGCATCACCGAGGGCATCCCCGTGGCCGACATGGTCAAGGCCAAGCGCTACCTGCAAGGGCGCCCAAGCCGCCTCATTGGGCCCAATTGCCCGGGCATCATCACGCCCAATCAGTGCCGCATCGGCATCATGCCGGGCTACATCCATCAGCCCGGCAAGATCGGGGTGGTCTCGCGCTCGGGGACGCTGACCTACGAGGCGGTGCACCAGCTGACCACGCTGGGGCTCGGCCAGACCACCGCCATCGGCATCGGCGGCGATCCGGTCAACGGCACCAACTTCGTGGACTGCCTGACCCTGTTCAACGACGATCCCCAGACCGAGGGCATCGTGATGATCGGGGAGATCGGTGGCAGCGCCGAGGAGGACGGAGCCGCGTTCATCAAGGCCAACGTCCAAAAGCCCGTGGTGGGCTTCATCGCGGGCACCACCGCCCCGCCCGGCAAGCGCATGGGCCACGCGGGCGCCATCATCTCGGGCGGCAAGGGCACGGCCGAGGCCAAGCTCGCCGCGCTGCGCGATGCGGGGGTGATGATCGCCGAGACGCCGAGCGACATCGGCAGCACGATGAAGGCCGCGCTCGGATAGCGCGCGGCCCTCATCCGCGGTGGGATGGCCGAACGAGGCCCGCGGACGCGCGTCCGGGGCCTCGTTCGTCGTGGGTCGAGCGAGCGCTCGCCTTGGCTCAGTATCCGCATCACCGGTCCCGAGCGCCACGGAGCTCGGCATCCGGGCCGAGACCGCGCAGCATGGCACCAAGGGGATCAGTGGTGAGGCTCGAGGCCTGGGACTATGCTCGGCTCCGGTGACTTCGCCGCGACAGCTCTGGGACGAGATCTACCGGAGGTTCGATCCCGAGGAGCCCGCGCGCTCGTCGGAGCGCCGGGCGGAGCGCGCCTACAGCCCCGCGGACGAGATCGGGCGCATGCTGCGTCGCAACCGCAGTGACCGCTACGTGATCTCGGGAACTTCGGGCAGCGGGCTGTCGACCGAGCTCTATCGCATTGCCGAGCAGCGCACGAGCGACAGCCTCGTGGTGTTCCTCGACGTGCACGGGCACTTTGCCGAGCACGTGCACGACGTGGCGGCGCTCGACCACGTACAGCCGTGGGAGCTGCTCGTGCTCGTGGGCCTGGCCGTGCTGTCCGCCGCGGAGCGCCGGTTCGGGCATCGATGGACGACCGACGAGCGCAAGGCGCTCGAGGAGGCCGTGGCCGAGCTGGCCGCCGACGATGGCGACGCGCCCGCGATCGACGTGGCCAAGCTCGGCTCGTCCATGGCCGTGCTGGCCGGCGGCGCGGTGGGCGGAGTGGTGGGCACGACGCTGTCGGTGCTGGGCGAAGGGCTCACCGCGGGGCAGTGGTCGCTGCCCATCGGCATCCCTGGGCGTCGAGCTCGGTTCGATCAGGACAAGCCGGTGCGGGCGCTGCTCGACGCGGTCAACCACCTCGTCGATGCACTCCAGACCACCTATGCGCGGCGCTTGACGTTGACCATCGATGGGCTCGACCGGATCCGCAATCGCGACACGGCCGAGGCGCTGTTCGTGCGCTCCAACCTGCTCACGAGCCTGGCGTGCCCCACGGTCGCGGCGGGCCCGCTGGTGCTGTGCCGCAAGGGTCGCCTATCGAGCCTGCAGGGCTGGCAGCCCAAGATCCTGGCCAACGCCCCGGTCCTTCGTCGCGGTCGACCGCTCGACTTCACCGCTCCGGGTGACGGCGTGGCATTCCTCGAGGAGGTGTTTCGTCGCCGCACGCACGACCTCGAGCTCGACGGCTGCGCGATCCCGCCGCCGCTGCTGCGCAAGCTCGCCTACTTCTCGGGCGGCCGCACGCGGGACTTCGTGCGCTTCGTGCGACTGCTCAGCGATCGCTGCTGGGACCGCGAGCTCGCGGTGGCCGACGCCCAGGCGATCGACGACGTGATCGACGAGCGTCGGCGGGTGCTCGAGGCCGGGCTCAACCGCCGCCACGTCGACGTGCTGCGCGCCGTGCTCGAGGATCCCCAGCACATGCTGCCCGACGACGACATCGTCGACGAGATGCTCGACAACTGGTGGCTCCTTCCCTACCCCAACGAGAGCGAATGGTACCAACCGCACCCCCTGCTCATGCTGGTGAAGCTCAGGTCGACTATCACTGGTTGAGCAAAATCGCCCGCTGGTTGCACCTGGGGCGGGAGAAGGTCGCCATCCTCGTCGAGGGGGCGTCGGTGGGTGGCCTGCGGTCGCTCTTGTCGAGCTTGCTGCACGAGGCCTCGCCGCCCGTGGTGTGCTTTCATGCGCCCGAGCTGCTCGACGTGCCCAGCGGCAGCCTGGTGGTGCTCACGGTGCACGAGGCGGAGCTCAACTGGCTCAACCTCAACCGGCCGATCATCGCCAACAAGCGGCTGCGGATCTTGCTGTGGCTGGAATTCCCGCTGCATCGGCTGCGCGGCGGCGCACCGGACTTCTTCGACTGGATCTCGCACGTGGTGCGGTGCCCGAGCCGACCGCCGGAGTTCGCGGTGCGGGGGCTCTTGGCGGCGAAGGCCGCGGGGCGACCCGTGGCGTGGCGAGGACGGGCGCTCGAGGCGGTGATGGATCGGGCGGGGCTCGAGGGAGCGCGCGTCGAGGCGGGGGAGGAATTCTCGGCGCTGGTGGCCCGTCTCGAGCCGCAAGGGAGTGCGGTCCCCGTCTGGGTCGCAGCGCAGGACCCGTGGCATGCGCTCCGGGTCGACGTGGCGACGAGGCACACGGGGTGCTCGTGGTGGATCGTGGATCACCCCGCGTTTCAGGATGATCGCTACGCCGTGGTGCACGACGACGCATCGTCGTGGGAAGCAGCGACCTGGCGCATCGCGGCGCTCCTGCCCGAGGCCGATCGCTCGTGGGCGGCCTGTGCGAGCGCATTGGTCGAGGCCGAGCCGGGCATGGTGGAGCTCGTGGAGCGATCCCTGGTCGAGGGACGATCGATCGCCGAGCTGTGCCACGCCCTCGCCCACGCCAAGGATCCGCTGGACGTGCTCTCGGAGCGCTCCACGTCCGACGAGGGAGGGTCCAACCTTGGCGCCGAGCGGAGGCTCCCCCCGGGATGCCGGGAGTTGATGAAACGGCACGCCCATGCGCTGGAGACTGGGCGAGCGACCGCATGGATCAGGGCATCCGATGCTGCCTTGGCTGCCGGCCATCCCGACCTCGCCGAGTCCTTCGCCGTGCGCGCATTCACTCGGGCAAGCCGCGAACGAGCACGCCTCCGAGCCCGCATTGCTTGGGCCGCTGCGTGCCATGCGAGGGGACGGTATTCCGAGGCACACGAGCGATTCCATGAAGCCATGGAGCGGTTGGGCCGCGCGTCGCCGGGTGACCCACTGCTTGCGCTCCTCCTCACCGAGCAGGCGGCGGCGCTGGACCGGGAACGACGCCATGCCGAAGCCAGGGTAGAGGCGGCCCAAGCCATCACGACGTGGCACAGCTCCGCCCGTGCATCGATGCGCGCCTTCCTCGAGGCCCTCCGCCTCCATGGCCGTAGCCTGGCAGCTCTAGGAGATCACCAGGGTCTCGTCGCATCGCTCGCCGAGCATGAGGAGCACTGGCCAAGCGGCGACTCGGGTCGGATCCACCTCATGCTGGAGCGGGCTCGATGTGGCGACCGCGCGGCCAAGGAGCAGTTGGCCCAGGTCCTTGCGCGCTCGCCTCCACGCGCGGCTCTCGTCGCGGTCGCGATCGATCTCGCCCTGCTGCACCCCGACGACTCACCCCGCGCGACGGTGGGCGGCTGTATTCGTGCGCTGCGGCTCCTGCAGCGGCGCTACGGAACCACCCTGCATCCCCAAGCCATCGACGCCCGCTGCGTGGCGGGTCGTGCCCTCGCAGCGGACCACCCGCAGTGGGCCGAGGCCTTGCTTCGGCGAGCGCTGACCGACAGCGAGATCCTCTACCACGGCGCTCCGCACCCCCAGACGGCAGACGTGGCGCTGGAGCTGGCCGAGGTCGAGCGTCGGCGCGGTGACCTGGCCGCCTCACAGGCCTTGGTCGAGCGTGCAGAGCGAGCTCGGGGCGGCGTCGGGGTGTTCCATGCCGCGCGAGGAGAACCATCGACCACCCCGAGCGCGGCCGCCATGCACCGCGTGTTGGCGGCCGTCGGCGGAGCGTCCCATCGAGAGAGCGACGAGATCCTCCTCGACCGCGCCCGCAGCGGTGACTTTCACGCTCGCGAGCTCCTGGCTGCGCGCTACCTACCATTGTTGCGGCGGTTCTTCGCGACGACGGTCGACCCCGACCGAGTCGACGACCTCGTCCAGCAGACGTTCCTCCGGTTCTTCTCCGCGCTGGACCGATTCGAGGGCCGCTCGAGCCTCAGGACTTACTTGTTCATGCTGGCCCGCTACGCGCTTCAGGATCACTTCCGCATGCGCAGCCGTTACCGCCGAGGGCAGCTGCCGCCCGAGGATCCGAACGATCGACGCGAGGGCTCGCTCCCCACCCCCGAAGAGGCGCTCGCCGAGGCGTTCGAGCGTCGCGCGCTAGCCGCGGCGCTCCGCCAGCTGTCGCACGAGTACCAGATGCTCCTCTTCCTGCGCGACTTCGAGGATCTCTCGTTTCCCGAGATCGCGCGCGTGCTCGACATCCCCGAGAGCGCCGCGAGGTCCAGGATGCGAAGGGCCATGGCGTTCCTTCGCGAGTCCCTGATGCGGGCCCTGTCCGATCCGGAGATCGAGCTGCCGGACGAGCTCGACGATCCGATGGCCGAGTGGTCGTCCCAGATGCGTGGGTCGATCGGACAGGCCATGGGCTAGCCAAGCTCTGCCACGACACCCGCGTCGCGCTCGCTCGCTCACCCCGGGTGCCAATCCCCGGGGAACGCCGATCCAGGGCAGCGAGCGCGGACCCGCCCGCATGACATCCGCGTCACCCTTGCGACGAGTCGCCGTGCCGCCTAGCTTTGTCGCAGCGCTTCGGCGCGCGACTGCATGGCTCGGAGGCGATCAGGGTGGCTCGGCGCCGCGGTTCCTTGGACCGCCGCGCTGCTCGGCTGCACGGCGACGGCCGGGTCGAACCCCTGCGGGCCCGGGGCTGCGTTCGACGACGCGAGCGAGCGTTGCTTCTGCGAGCCCGGATTCCACGGCAATCCCAACGTGAGGTGCCGGCCCCACGAGGACCTCTGCGCCGAGGCCAGCGAGCGCATGGGGCACACGGTCTGCGTCCACGCCATCGACGACGACGAGCAGTGGACGCGGCTGTCGGTGGGCGGCGGTGCACCGCTGGGCGGCATCGAGCGCATGGGCAAGTACCTGGTGCCGCTCGATGGCCAGGCCCGCCTGCCCACGGTGCTGTCCAACGCCAACCTCTACCGGCTGCACTACTGCCTGATGTCGGTCGGCTTCGCGCCGCAGTTCCCCGGGCTGACGCCCGGCGGGTACGCGCGGCTCATCCTCACCCACGCGGGCCGAGAGTTCTACGCGGGGGCGCTCTACGAGCTGCAGACCCCCGATCCGGCGCGCTTTGGGTTCTCGGTCGAGGCCGCGGCTCGGCCCGAGGAGCAGCTCACCCCCGACGAGATCTACACCGTGTACCGACAGCTCTCCGACCGCTTCGCGCCTGGCGAGCTGGGCTACATCCCCTACGGCGCCGCGCAACAGCTGGCGGCGGCCGCGTGGAGCGATCCACCGTTCCCCGTGCTCAGCCCCAACGCGCAGGACGTGCCCTACGAGGTCTACACGCCCGGCATCGCCTACGGGCGAGTCCGGCTGCAGACGGCGGGCCCGGGGTCCGAGGACGGCTCGGCCGCCCACGGCTGGCAGGACATCGTGGTGTTCGAGGAGGTCCCCATCGATCTCGAGGGCGTGCGGGCCGCGGCCGTGACCGGCCAGCGTCAGGACGTGCTGAGCCACCTGAACGTGCTCTCGGCCCAGCGAGGAACGCCCAACGCCCACGTGCACGACGCGATCGAGGCGTTCTCACCGTTCGAGGGCCAGCTGGTGCGGCTCGAGGCCCAGCAGTACAACTACACGCTGACCGAGGCCACGCAGGAAGAAGCCGAGGCCCACTGGCAGATGGTGCGGCCCCACGTGGAGGTCGACAATCCCGCCCAGCTCGACTACGTCGAGCTCGACGCATTCGACGAGATCCCCACCGCCACCGCGCAGGAGCGCTCGCTGGCGCGGGCTCGCTTTGGCGCCAAGACGGTGGGGCTGGCGGTGCTCTCGCGGCTCCTCGACCCCGCCCTGCGGACTCCGGGGCTCGGGGTGCCGTTCCACTACTACGACGAGTTCATGACCAGCAACACGTGGTCGGTGGACGTGGGCGACGGGCCGCAGAGCCTCAGCTACGCGCAGACCATCGAGGCCTGGCTCGGCGACGAGGCGTTCCGCACCGACGCCACCGTCCGCAAGGATCGCCTCGCGGCGTTGCGCAGCGAGATGCGAACCAACGGAGCGGTCTCGCCCGCGCTGGTGCAGGCCCTGCACGACCGCATCGTCACCGAGTTCGGCAGCAACACGGTGATGGTACGCATGCGATCCTCCTCCAATGCCGAGGACACGCCCAGCTTCAACGGCGCGGGCCTGTACGATTCCACCAGCGCGTGTGCAGCCGACTCCATGGTCGAGGGCGATCCCGGAACCTCGGCATGCGATCCCGACAAGGACCTGCGTACGCTCGAGCGGGGCCTTGTCGAGGTCTGGTCGAGTCTGTGGAACTTCGGCGCGTTCGAGGAGCGCGACTACTACCAGCTCGACCACACCAAGATCGCGATGGGAGCCACGATCTCGCTGCGCTACGAGGGCGAGCACGCCAACGGGGTCGCGTTCACCGGTGATCCCATCGATCCACGCTCGCCGCGCTTCACCGTCAATGCCCAGCTCGGCGAGGTCGACGTGGTCAGCCCCACCCCGGGCGTGACGGCGGAGCTGTCGCTGCTCACCATGCAGGACGGTCAGGTCGCGGAGATCGAGCGCGTCGTCGCCTCCACGCTGGTCCCAGCGGGGCAGGTCGTGCTCGACGACGACCAGCTGCGCCAGCTCGGGGCCGTGATGGCGCAGCTCCAGGCCACCTACCCCGTCGACGCGGAGGTGGAGGCCATGCTACCGCCGATCCTCGATCTCGAGTTCAAGATCACCAGCGACGATGCGCTCGTGATCAAGCAGATCCGTACGTTTCAGCCGTCGCTCTACGCGCCGGACACCACTTGCTTGGATTCGCCATGAAGACCTCCACCTCGCTGCTCCTGCTGTGCTCCTTGCTGTCCACGACCGCCTGCCTCGGCGGCACGCTCGACGACGGAGGACAGACCGACACCGATGCCGACACCGACACGGATGACACCACCACCGGTCCCCCCGTGCCCCTGCAGTGCGGGTACGGAGGCGAGATCCTCGAGGACGGCGATCAGGTCGACTCTCCCGATGGCTGCGTGTCCTATCTGTGCCAGGGGGGTGGCCTGAGCATCGTGGAGGACCGGCGGGTCACCATCGACGGCGACCTGCCGCTCGCGTCGCAGGAGGCCGTGGACGAGCAGAGCTGCCTGGGCGTGGTGCAGGGCACCGTCACCATCTCGGGGACCGCGGCCGACCTGACGCCGCTGGCCCCCCTCTACCGCATCGACGGCGAGCTCCAGGTCATCGGCAGCGCCGCCACCAGCCTGACCGGGCTCGAGGGGCTCACGGAGGTGGGCAGCCACATCACCATCGCCGACAACGCGAGCCTCACGGCCTTGAGCTTGTCGTACTACTTGAGCGCGTTCGGGGACGTGACGATCCAGAACAACGACGCGCTGACCTCGCTGGCCGGGGCCGAGTTCATCGGGCAGTGTGGCAACTGCATCGCGGTCTCGCACCGGCCGGGGGCGCTCGCCGATCGGCTCGATGCGCAGGCCGAGCCGGCCGGCGACGGTGGGGCCGATCAGCCGCCGGGCGGCAACTTCTACGGCAACATCCTCATCGCCGACAATGACGTGCTCGCCGACGTGTGGGCCATCAGCAACCTCTACTGGGCGTGGGCCAACGTCACCTTCCGCAACAACGCGGCGCTGACCACCCTGGTGGGGCTGCAGTTGAACCAGGTCCAGGGCAACCTCGAGATCAGCGACCACGCCGCGATGCCCACGGCAGATGCGGAGGCGTTCGCGGCGGGGATCGCCGTGCAGGGGACCACGACGATCTGCGGCAACCAGGGTGGAACGCCGTGCGGGTAGCCCGGCAACTGCGCCCGGCGTGAGCTTTGGTCGACCTCGAGCGGCTGCAACCAGGCTCGCCTCGCTCCGTCGCACGTCGTACACGACCGACGTTCCGCACCCGTGGAGCCGAGCTTGGCCGGCCCACGGAGCGACCGAGAGATTCGAGCATGTTGAAGCGCACGATCCACCTGACCCTGACCACCCTCGGCCTGAGCCTGGCCCTCGCCAGCGCGTGCGACTCCGATCCCCCTGCCGGCGACGGGACCGGGACCGACACGGACGGCACCACCGGCGAGCCCACGAGCACTACCGAGGAGACGGTCGACTCGTCGGGCGGCAGTGATCCCTGTGAGAGCTGCTCCAGCGATGCCATGTGCGTGATGGACACCTGCACGTGCAACAGCGGCTTCGCCGGCGACGGCTTCACCTGCACCGACACCGACGAGTGCGAGGCAGGCTTCGACGACTGCGACGCCAACGCGACCTGCACCAACACCCCTGGCAGCTTCGAGTGCGCCTGCAACCGGGGCTTCGTGGGCGACGGCCAGAGCTGTGAGCCTGCCACCAGCTGCGCCGACGATCCCTGCGACCCCAACGCCGAGTGCAGCGACACCCCCGACGGCTACGAGTGCGTGTGCAACGACGGCTTCGAGGGCGACGGGACCGTCTGCGGCGACGTCGACGAGTGCGACGACGGCCCCTGCGACGCCAATGCGGCGTGCAACAACACCGATGGCAGCTTCGAGTGCGTGTGCAACGACGGCTACGCCGGGGACGGCACGACCTGCGACGACGTCGACGAGTGCACCACCGCCCCCTGCGATCCCAACGCCACCTGCAGCAACTCCGACGGCAGCTTCGACTGCACCTGCAACCCGGACTTCGCCGGCGATGGCTTCACGTGCATGGGCACGCTGGACTACTTCGACACGTGCATGGTCCCCGACGTCTGCGCCTCGGGCCTGTGCATCGCCGCTCCCTACGATCACTGCAGCGAGCTGTGCAACCAGGCCATGGCCGACGACTGCAACATCAACGTGGGGGTCAATGGCTTCTGCGTGCCGATCGGTGGGGGCGACTTCGCGTGTGTGGGCAACGTCGACACCGGGCTCGACAACGAGGCCGCGACGCTCAACCCGGGCGACTCGGCGCTGCGCAGCATCGGCACCCTGACCGACGTCGACATGTTCCACCTGAACCTCGGCGCGGGTGACTACCTGCTCGAGGTCACGCCCAACCCCGACGACAACATCCAGGTCGAGGTCTTCGATACCATCGGGCAGCCCGTGGCCATCCTCAACGAGGGCGGAGCGGGTGCGGTGGAGTCCACCGTGCTCAGCTCGGGGGGAGCGATCGTCGCCTTCGCCCTGGTGCGCAACGTGGGCGTCTCCACGGGCACGTACACGATCGCGCTGGGCACGGCCATGTAGCCCGAGCACGACGTCGGCGGCTATCCTCACCGCGATGCTGCGCCACCGGGGACTCGTGCTCTGCTCGCTGGGGGCCCTGGTGGCCGCGGCATGCGCCCGCGACCGCACGCCGCAGCCACCGACGACGGCCACGACGCGCCCCGCGTCCGTTCTCGACCATCCATTCGTCTACGTCGGCAGCGGCACGCGACC
This sequence comes from Paraliomyxa miuraensis, assembly GCF_026337845.1. Classification (GTDB taxonomy): domain Bacteria; phylum Myxococcota_A; class Polyangia; order Nannocystales; family Nannocystaceae; genus Paraliomyxa; species Paraliomyxa miuraensis. The sequence goes on from NZ_JAOVZF010000150.1 coordinate 229,168, forward strand.
GGGAGCGATCGAGCCCGTCGTCGCCCTCGATGCCAGCCGGCCTCGAGCACCGGCGACGATGAGCTGCGCGCTGTGGTTTGGGCGCGACGTGACTCCGAAGCAGCGTCACCCCCTCGAGCAGCGGCTGCCCGCGGCGCTGGGTGGCCAGATCACGTGGGGTGCCCGCTTCGTGCTCGTCACGGCCGACGCGCACCTCGACCAGCGCCTGGGCGAGGCGGGGATCTCGGCGCTGGCCGAGGATCTCGACGCCTGGGTCCTGGCCGCGCACGACCTCGAGCCGCTCGTGTTCGCGATCCGCGAGGGCGTGGGGGCGAGCACGGATCCCGACAGCTGGCATCGCCAGAGCATGCACGCGGTGGAGGATCGGGTGTTCCCCGCGCTGCACGAGTGGTTTGCGGCCCATCCGCCCCAGACCGCCGGCCCGCAGGGCCGGGCCGTCGCCACGATCGTGCGAACGCTGCTGCGCTTCGTCGACGCCCATCAGGAGCGATGGATCCGTGCCTACCAGGATCGTCGCTGGTTCCAGCTCGTCGATCGCTCGCTGGGGCACGATCTCGCAGCCGACATCGAGAACACGGGCGCCGTCCTCGATGCCGATCTTCCCACGGCGGATCAGCGCGACCTCGCGTACGGCACGGCGCTCCAGATGGCGCTGGCGGCCCGAGGACGCCCGGGGATGGGCGATGGCCAGAGCGCACGGCTGTTGGTCGAGGTCGTGCGCGACCACGTGCTCCCCGACCCGTGGGTCGGCGAAGCGGTGGGGATCATGGCCCGCGCGTTTGCGACCAGCCGAGGGCCCAAGGCCGGAGCGACGATCGCCGAGGTCTGCCTCGACGTGCCCACGTGCCCGGCCGCGACGTACGCCGACGCGGTGCACTGGTGGATGGAGGCAGGACACCCCGACCAAGCCCGCCAGGCCCTGAGCAAGGGCGAGCAGCGATGGCCAGACCATCCCGCCTGGGCCGAGCTCGGGTCTCGACTGCAGCCCCTGACGAAGGCCGCGCCTGCGCCCGAGGAGACCCCACCATGAAGGCATGGATGCTCGCGATGGCCCTGCTCATGGGATGCGCACCCGCAGTCGTGTCGCTCGAGGGGGCACCGGCGCGTTCGCGCCGCAAGACCGCCCATGCACGCCCCGCCCGCATGGGTGGTGCGGTCCGCCCCTCATCGAACGCCCCGCGGTGCCCGGCCGACGCTCCGTGTCCGGTGCAGGTGTCGGTGTCGATCGAGCTCCCGCCCACGGCCACGGTGACCAGCGTGGCGCTGGCAGCCGACCACACGGGCTACGTGGGCACGCGCGGCTGGCCCTCGCGTACGGATCCGACGGCGGGCGGCCGCGGCCAGGTCATCGAGATCGGTGCGCAGGGCCTCGCCCGCGCCCACGACGACGTGCTACCGGGCTCGATCCTTCGAACCGATGCAGCCGGCCAGCCCGTGGTGATCTCTCGCCCATGGGCAATGGTGCTGCAGGAGCGCGGCTGGCTCGACGGCTCCCATCCGCGCACGCTGGGCACGTGGCCGCGCCGCGTGCTCGACGTGGACGTGCGGGGCGTCGAGCGCCTGGAGAGCTTCGACGCTCGGGTGGGCCCTCGGGGCGTCGTCGCCCTGCTGAGCAGCCGCCAGACCTTCGGGCAGTTTCCCCTGCTGCTGGCACGATCGACCGACGATGGAGGCTGGACCGTGGACGCGCTCGATCCCAGACCGGCCCGTGGCCTGGCCGCGTTCGATCTGACTCCCGACGGGCGTCCCTTCGCCGTCTGGGTGGCGCAGTCGACCGATCCAACGGGCGTGGCCATCGTCGCGGGCTTCGTGGGCAGCGACCCGGTGACGGTGGTCGGGCCGCCCTCGGCCGCAGCGGCTGCCGTGAGCGTGATCGACGTGCTCGCGCCCACCGACGGCCAGCCCGCGCTGGTCTCGCTGGCCATCGGCAACGAGCTCCACCTCGCTCGCCTCGCCCCCGACGGTCCCATGCTCCGCGAGGTGGTGGCCGCGCGGGGCACCGAGCACGATCCCCAGCGGTCGTACCCCCTGGGCACCACGCACGAGGAAGTCACGGGAGTCCCCGAGCATCACCTCCTGCTGCGCACGGGCCATCGAGCCCGACTGGCGTGGATCGGCCAGCACGTCGAGCGCGTCCATCATTGCCGAGAGGAGGTCACCGAGGTCGGCCCGATCGTGGCATGCAACGACGAGCACGCCGAGAGCAGCTCACGGATCCACGTGGTTGGCCTCGACGACGACCTACAGCCGGTCGATCCGCTCGTGGTGGACCTCGCGCCCGCCCAGGTGCACCGCATGGTGGGGGCGGCACGACCGGACGCGGTGGCCCTGGCCGTGCTGCGTGGGGTCGACGCCGACCGAGCGGCGCTCGACTACGTGGTCCTGTCCATGCGCGACTGATGCCGCGCCGGGTCGCTCCCCGACCCGCCCGTCACTCGTAGAACATCCCGCCCGGGGTCAGGTCCACGTGGAAGTGGTTGTCGTGATCGGCGTTGTACTCGGGCGTGAGGATGATGTTCCACGTCATCGTCTCCCACAGCACATCGGTGAACCCCCGCAGCCACTGGCCCTCGGGGGTCACCGGCATGGCCACCCCGTCCTCCCAGTCGGCGAGCACGGTGAGCTGGGATCCGTCGTCGAGCACGAAGCCGGCGATGTCGATGGCGCGTGCCTCGGCATGGTTGCTCAGCGTCGAGGTCCCCGCGATCACGCGGCAGTTGTAGGTCCCGTAGTGAATGATCTCGTGCGCGCCGATCGGCGCCATGTCCGTGGCGATCTGGGCCGTGTCGGCGATGGCGATCGCCGTCTCGCACGCCACCAGCACCGGATCGGTGTCCCCTCCCCCACCCCGCAAGTCCACCCCCAGCACCGGGCTGTAGAGCAGCACCGGATCCACGATGATGCAGTCGAGCTCGGGGTGGCCATCGGGATGGTCGAGTTCGTGGGTGGTGGGCACGAACGCCACCCCGCGATCCACCAGCGCGTGCTGGCACGCGGTCATCGGCTCCCAGTAGCCCTCGGGCACGCACACCCCCGCGGTGGTGCCGGGCTCCATGAAGCGCGACAGCGCCGCGCACTCGTAGCCATCGCGGCAGCCATTGCCGGGCAGCAGCTCCGGGTCGCACTTGGACAGGCAGTAGCCCGTGGGCTCGATGCCGACGTCGCTGCCGTCCACGCAGAACGTCTCGGGCGCCCCGTCGAGATCGGGGCACAGCATCGCGCACGACTGCGAGCACGTGCCGCACGGGAATCCCTCGTCCTCGCGCAGACAAAGGCCCCCCTCGTAGGCGCAATCGCCGTCCTGCATGCACGGGCCCCCGATCCAGGGAGTCATCCACGGAGTGCAGTCGTAGCTCTGCCCGGTGCTCGACTCGTCCACGCCGGTGTCCAGGGTGGTGTCGACGGCATCGGTGGTGGTGGTACCGGGGCCGGTCTGCGTGGGTACGGAGGCCGTGCCGTCGCTCGTGGACCCGGGGAGCGGGCCCGTGCCGTCGGGCTCCCATGCGTCATCCCGGGCGCCCGGGGTGTTGCAGCCACCGAGCCATGCGAGCACGACCCATCCCCTGTTCCGCAGCCGAACGATCCCCACCGCGGCATCCTACAGGGACGACACGGGCACCGCCATGGCCCACACCGTTTGGACGCGAGCCCGGGCCCGCGCCCCGGCCTACGACCGCGACGTGCTCGCCCGCTGCAGCGCCTCCAGCAGCGACGAGCCCGAGACCGGCTTGCTGATGAAGTGGTCCATCCCCGCCGCGAGGCAGGCATCCCGGTCCTCCTTCATCACGCTCGCCGTCATCGCCACGATGGTGGGTCGGAATCCGGTCGTGGCCTCGGCCCGAATGCGGCGGGTGGCCTCGAGGCCGTCCATCTCGGGCATCTGCACGTCCATGAGGATGAGCTCGTAGGACCCCGCGCCCGCCCGCTCCACGGCGGCCCGGCCGTTGGTCGCCGCGTCGATCCGATAGCCCAAGCGCGTGAGCATCTGCTCGGCCACGCGCCGGTTGATGGCGTCGTCTTCGACCAGCAGGATGCGCAGCGGCATGCGCTCGGCGGTCGCCGGGTCGAGCTTGGCCCCGTGGCCTGGCGTCGGCGCGTCGTCCTGCGTCGCGGTCGAGCGGGCCACGGGGACGACGCACCGAAACATGGAGCCCTCACCGGACGTGCTGTCGACCTCCATGCGCCCGCCCATGCTCTCGGCCAGACCCTTGCAGATCGCGAGCCCCAGCCCGGTGCCCCCGTACCGGCGCGTGGTGGAGGCATCCCCCTGTCGGAACGCCTGGAACAGCCGGCGCACCTGCTCCTCCGACATGCCGATCCCGGTGTCGCGCACCTGGATCGAGAGCCAGCAGGGGCCGGGCGGCGATTCCCCTGGCGCCTGCGGCTCGACCCCGATCGCAACCGCCACCTCGCCCTCGTGGGTGAACTTGATCGCGTTGCTCACCAGATTGATGAGGATCTGACGCAAGCGCGTGGGATCCCCCAGCAACGTCGGCGGATCCTCGGGCTCGAACGCCAGCGAGAGCAACAGCCCCTTGTCGACGGCACGGTGTCGCAGCAGCTCCACGCCGGTCTCGGCCAGCGTGCGGATCCGAACCGGCACCTGCTCGAGCTCGACCGCGCCGGCCTCGATCTTCGAAACGTCGAGGATGTCGTCGATGAGCCGCAGCAGGGTCTCGCCCCCCTCGCGAATGGTCTGCAGCATGCGGGCGTGCTCGGCATCGGCGCTGGAGTCGAGCAGCAGCTCGGCGGTCCCGATCACCGCGTTCATGGGCGTGCGCAGCTCGTGGCTCATGTTGGCCAGGAACTGGCCCTTGGCGCGATCGGCCGCCTCGGCCTGCTCCTTGGCCTGGTGGAGCTCCGCCGTGCGGGCCGACACGCGCGCCTCGAGCTCGTCGACCATCTCGGCGAGCGCCTTCTCCTTGGCCCGGGCCAGCGCGAGCGCCTCCTCGCTCTTGCGCGTGACCAGGAACAACAACACCGCCACGAACACGTAGTAGAAGGAGTAGCCGAACGCGTGCGACCACTCCGAGTACGCGTGGAGCTCCCCCAGCCGGCCGTGGCTCTCGAGCCCGGTGATCACCAGCGCGCCCGCGAGCGATGCGCCCGTCACCACCAGTCCTGCCCGACGACCGAGCACCAGGAATGCGATGATGATCGGAATGCTGGTGAAGTACATGGAGACGCCGCGAATGCCATCACGGCCCGCGGCCTGGCCCACGTTGTAGACCACCAGGTACAGCACGGAGGCCAGCGCCACCGCGTGCGCGTGCCCGCGCCGCAGCACCCCGAGCGCCACGATGCCCAGCCCGAGCGTCACCCAGCCGCCGACGTCCTCGGCCAGGTCGTACTCGAGGCCCACCGTCAGCAGGAGCAGCCGCGCCACGAGCATGGTGATCACCACGCTCAGCAGCACGATGTGGATCGTCCGCGCCATGCGGCCTTCGGGCGAGCCGTCCTCGTTCGTGGGGGGCATCAGCCACCGTCGCCACCACGATGCGCGCGCGCCCTCCATGCGACGGAGTATCCCTCACCTCGCCTGGTCTCGGCTCGTGCTCGATCTCGCGCAGTGACGCCAGGTCATGGGATTGCGTCGGGACGACGACCCTCGATCGCCCACGCCGGTAGCCCGGGGATCGAGTGCACCGTGGCCTCGAGCCCCGGGACCGTGCCCACGAGCGCCTCGGTCTCGCCCACGGTCAGCCCCTGGGTGCGAATCATGCGGGCGAGCGTGCGCCCCATGAAGCTCCGCAGGGGTCTCGGCAAGCGCCACGCCGACACGAACGCCTCGACGTCCTGCGGCGGGCTGTCGCGATCGGCCTCGAGCACCAGCAGGCGACCGCCCGGCGCCAGCATGCGCGTACATTCGCGCAGCCCACGACCTTGGTCGGACCAGTGCTTGAACGCGCCCACGCTCACGACCACGTCGAAGCGACCGTCCGCGAACGGCAGCGCCTCGGCGGGAGCCTCGACGAACGACAGCCGGCGGGCGCCCGCCCGGCGGCGCGCGCGGGTGATCATGGTGGGCGAGGGATCGATGCCGACGAGCTCGGCGGTGGGCTGTGCATCGAGGATCTGCAGCGCCAGGTGACCGCCTCCGCAGCCGACGTCGAGCACTCGCTCGTCGGCTCCGACCAGCGCGCGAGCGCGGCCCACGGCCCACGCGTGGAACGGCCCGGCGATCGTGGGGGCCAGGGTGTCGAAGAGCGCGGCGGCCAGCGTTGGGTAGCCGCCCTTGTCGGGGAACAGCGCCATGGTCGGCGTACGGTAGCAGGCGGGCGGGCGCGTGCGCTCGTCGCCGCCCGGCGCAACTCGTCACGTCCCCTGGGCAAACTGCTCAGCGCGCGCCAACGGTTCGCCCAGCCCCGCGCCCGACCGATCCGCCCAAGCCCTGCTCGTCGTTGGGCTCGTCGTGGGGTCGTCCGTCTCGCCCGACTCTTGCAAAGACGCTCCGACACGGTGACAGCGATCTTCGCGCGCACGCTTGGCGTCCTCTCGGTGGTGCTCGGGCTCGGCTGCTCGCCGGGGGGCGATCCTTCCCCAGCCCCCGGCCTGGGCGGCCTGGGAGACACCGGCGATGCGGACACGGGGCACGGCAGTCACGAGGGGTCCGCCGACGGCTCGACCGATGGTTCGGACGATGCGGACTCCACCGCCGGCGACGATGCGGGCGAGCCCGCCTGCGGCGCGGCCGGGCAGCCCGCGTGCGATTGCACCGCGACCGACGAGACGGGCGAGCGCCTGCTCGGCCCGTGCCACCCCGGCTGTCAGGAGACCTACTGGCGCTGGTCGATGTGGACGACCGGCTACAACGTCTCGGGCACGCTCGGCTACGGCGAGCACCAGGGCAACGGCATCATCGGCTACGCCTATCGCTACGACCCTCGCTTCGGTCCCGCCGACGGGGTCGAGCGGCCATGGCGAACGCCGCAGGGGCAGCCATGGGCCGTGGGAGACGGCAGCGGCGAGGCCGAGCAATTCACCATGCGCACCCAGAACCCCGGGGGCGAGATCTACGTGGAGCCGGTGGTGATGCCCGGCGACGAGGATGGCCTGTGGTCGGGCGAGACGCTGCCGCTGGTCCCGAGCTCGGTCGAGCACGCCGCGATCGAGGCCGCGGCGCTGTGCGAGGAGCCGCAGCGCCTGGTCGACGTGCGTCACTACAACCACGGGCGCACCCTGGCCCAGACCGTGCCCAACCACGCATGGGACTCGTTCTTCACCACGCGCGGGCTGATCCCCATGGCCCTGCTCGAGGTCATCGAGCTGCACCGCAGCGCCGACGGTGCCTACGACTCGCCCACGCTGGTGCTCCACGACGGCGTGGAGCAGGACGTCGATGCGTGCCTGCACACGATCGACGACGGCTTTTGCGACGCGCGCTGTGGCAACTGCAGCTACGTGATGCCCACCGGCTTCATCGGCACGGCGTTCGGGGCGACGGCGCCCGGTCACCAGATCACCGGGATCCCGGCCGGCTCCAACGCCCCGTTCCAGGTGGGTGACGGCGGTCTGGTGGCCGCGCGCAGCAACTGGAGCGCGCTCGAGGACGGCCACACGGTGTGGTACGTGGGCGGGTCGGTGTGGGGTCGCGCGCAGGAGGTGGCGAGCTACGGCTTCGACGACTGGCCCGATCCCGACGGCGTACCGGCCCTGGCCCCCGGCGAGGCATGGATGAGCGTGGCGGGGGCCGACCTGGTCGGCGGCGACGGGATCCCCGACGAGTGGACCGACCCCTTCACCCACTGCGTGGATCCGAGCGACGGCTGGGGCTCGCAGCGCCCTGCGGGCTGGCCTCGCTTCATCAGCGGTCGATGGGGACACAACTCCAACAGCGACGCCGAGGCCTCGCTGCGGCAGTTCCTCGGCTGCGCGCAAGACCCCGCGCAGGCGGCCACGGACGACTGGATGCAGGCCAATGCCTGTGATGCGTGCGGGGTGCCGCACCAGGATCCGAGCGGTCAGCCCACGCAGCATCCATGCCGCGACTTCACCCACACCGCCACGAGCTACTGGGAGCGCAGCCCCGGCACCCATGACGTGGATGATCTCGACCCCGGCAAGCTCGACGCCGTGGGCCTGCCTCGGGCGCCCACCGACTCGTGGGCCGACCTGCCCAAGCCCCAGTGCCGCGACGGCGGGCAGCCGGTCTACGGGATGTGAACGACGCTCGCGGGCGGGGGCGATCACCTGGATCGAAGCGAGCGGGGCGGCGGACTACTCGAACAGCCCCAGCTGCGCCCTGGAATGCCCGTGTGGACGGAGCGCGAGCCGTGCGGCCGCCTTGATCGAGATCTGCCCGTCCTCCCACCGGAGCTCCAGCACCTCGATGATCCGCTCGTCCTCTGCGAACAGGCGTCGCCGCTCCCGCAGGCGCTGCAGCCACTGCGCGGCCTCCTCGAGGCCGGCCTCGGTCGCGAGCGCCACGACGTCCGCCGCCTGCTCGCCCAGCTCGAGCACCTCGAGGTTCCACGCCAGGGTCGCGAGCTCGAGTACGGGGCGCAGCTGGCTCTCGTGGGTGAGTTCCCCGAGGATCGGCACCGCGAAGTCGATCAGCGTGTCGGAGACCTTGCGGCCGCGCCCGGTACGACGGGTGTGCGCGTCGATCGGCACGCGCTCACCGGTGGGCGACAGATCGAGGGCATTGCGGACGTACGTGGCAAAGCCCGACGTGCCGGAGCGCGCCTGGGCGTGCTCGTGCTCCTTGAGCAGCTGGTGCAGGGCGCGACGCGGCCGGGTCTTGGTCACTGCCACCCGGGGCGAGAGTCCGTCGAGCGCGTCGTGAGGCCGTTCCATGAAGTGGCGGGCCTCCTCGCGAAGCATCAGCTCGGGCGGCGGGGCCCAGATCCCCGGGATCATCGTGGCGTCCACCGCCAGCGGGCCCTCCGCGTCGCTCGGCATCCGTGTCGTCTTCACGGGATGACGCTTGCGCCGGCGATGCTCGACGCAGGGGCCGAGCGCTCGCTCGAGCCGCCCGCGCAGCTCGTCGATGCGCCCGCGCGAGTTGGCCTCGAGCACCAGGCTGCGACCGTCGAGCGTCGCCGTACCGATCACCGTGCGCGTCCAGTGGGAGTGCATCGCGTTGCCGGGCTTGGTGAACGTCAGGCACTTCTCGAGGGGGCCATCCTCGTCGAGGTGCGTGCCGGGCAGCGCCAGCAGAGCCGCCGCCACGTCCTCGAGCGTGGTGCCGCGGGTGAGCCCGAAGTGATCCTCGTGCGGCTCGAATGGCTCGCCATCGGTGGTCTGGAGCTCTCGCTCCACGAGCGCTCGATCGACCCGACGCGCATCCGCGGCGTGCCACTCGCTCAGCAATGCATCGATGGTGGGCGCGTGGTCGAGGCGCAGAGGGGGGACCGCGGCGACCTCGAGCCCCAGCCCGCGCCGAACCACGGTCACCACCTCGTGTGCGGCCGCGGGAGGGAGCGGGCGCGGATGGAGCCCCGAGAACACCGAGCGACCCCGTCGCGTGCACACGCGGGCCAGCACCGCGTCGCGTACCGTGATGCCGCGCGTGCCCAGCATCTCGTGCACGAAGCACTGCTCGTGGGTCAGCAGGTTCACGAGCTGCAAGCCGACCTCGGGCTGTACCTCGAGCACCTCCCAGACCGACAGCAACGCACGCTGCTCGGATTCGAAGATCTCCCGGGTCTGCGCGTCGAGGTTCCCGACGTTCGTGCGCCACATGCTCGCGGCGGTGAGGCCGGCGACCAGGTGGTACTGATAGGCCAATAGCGGCATCAGGAGCTGCGCGGCCGCCGGCTCCGCCATCAGCTCTCGCCAGCCGGCCGATGGCGACGAGCGCCAGCTCGGCACGTGCTCGTCGGCGAACGCGATGATCTCGAGCACCAACCGCACCTCGGGCTCCAGCTTCTCGTGCGTGCGAGGGGCCGCTTTCGGGGTCTGGGCTCGCGCGGCGGCCTCGTCCTTGGTCAGGCAGCAGCGCTTGTACTTGAGCCCGCTCCCGCACGGGCACGGCGCATTGCGGCCCACCTTCGGGCGAGGGCGAGGAGATTCCAACACCACGGGCGGATTGCGGATCACCGGGCCCGCCGCCGCCTCGACCGGAACGTGCACCACCACGTCCGCGCGGGGCTCGACGCCGCTCGTGCCCCGTACCTCGCGGGTATTCGGTCCGATCTCGCTGGCGGCCCGCAGCAGCGCCGTGAGCATCGCCAGCTCGCCGGGGTCGAGCGCACGCGGTCGGCCGTTCTTCATGTGCATCGGCATCGGCACCACGGGCGCTCCCAGCCCTTGCTTCACCGCGGCTGCGACCCAGGCCGGCTCGCGCTCGATCGACACCGCCACGAGATCCGTACGCGCCGCCACCCGCTCGGGGTCGTCCGCCGCGAGCAGACGTCGCAGCGCGCCCGGCTGGGGGTAGAGCGCAAAGCCGAATTCCTCGCCGCCACTGCCCATGAGCGCGCCGTCGATCGTGCGCTGGCGCTTGCCGTCGTTGACCTCCACCGTGAGCGGCAGGTCGGAATCGACGAAGCGCCACGGCGCGGCGCGCTGGAAGGCCATCGCGGCATCGAGCAGGTCGGCCACCAGCGACGGTGGCACGCGATCGCCGATGAGCTCGTGCATCCGCAAGGCGAGCGCCAGCGCCATCGTGGCCTTCTCGCAGGCGAGCTCGGGAGGCAGCGGCGCACGACGTAGGCCCAGGCGCTTGCCTGCCTTGGCCAGCAGCGGCTCGACCAGGATCGGTTGGCCATCGAGCTCGTCCAGGAGCAGACGCAGGCCCTCGTCGTCGTCGAAGGCCTGCGTGGCATGGACGTCGCCCGAGGGGGCCCGCGCGGCGTAGAGGAAGCAGGGCTTCGGTGCATTGGCAATCGGGCCGATGCGGAAGGCGTGCAGCATGGGGGGATCTTGCTACTGGGCGGGGGGTCTGCGAAAGCAGGGGGCGCTCTTGGCTCCGCCGGGGCGGGGGGCCTGCCCCGCCCCTTCTACCCCACCCTCATCCTCGGCCCCTCGACCTCCCTGCTCGTCTACGCGGTCACGGTGAGCCCATGGCCATTCGCCACCACTCGCAGCGCTCCTACGAGGCAGAGGGGTCGCCCCCACTGGTCGATGGCCCCGTGCTACGTGGCGAGCAGATCGTCGAGCGAGCGGGCGGTGGCCGCCCGACGAAACCACCGGCCGAGCTGTTCGAGATCGGTGCAAGTCAGGATGCGCTCGCGAAGCTTCGGGTCGGGCGGCAGGCCGCGGATGTCGAGCAGCTCGAGGATGTCCGAGGCACGGCCTGCTGCCTTGCCCTTGGCGAAGTGCTCCTTGCCCCAGTCGCTTCGTGGCGTCCAATCGCGTCGCTGCATCTCCATCATCCTTCGCATGGCCCCGTCGAGACCGGTGAGGAACGTGTCCCAGTAGAGCGCACCCACGTCGTCGGGGGTATCGTCGAGCGCGGCGGCCAGCGCGGTGCCGATCTCGGCGGCGACCGGCTCGCGCCCGTGCACCATGCCAGAGAGCAACGCCTGGGGCAATGCGGCGCGGGCCTCTTGCGGCGTGGCGATTACCGGCACGTTGGCCGGGCCGATCACCCATGGGCGTATGGTGACCATGCCGGAGTGGAAGGGACCCGCGGCCCAGGTTGCGACTTCTGGGTCGTTGGTGACCACCACGAGGAAGGTGGGGATCCGCAGGCGGTAGTGCAGGCCGGAGTGGTAGTGCAGCCACGAGTAGGGCTTGTCGTCGTCTCGGTTGAGCTGGATCTCGACGGTACCGGCTGCGAAGGGGTCGTCGTGATCGGGGCGGTGCAGCTCGAGGGTGAGGTCGGCACGGAGCGGCGGGATCTGGCTGGAGGCGGACTCGCCCCGACGAAAGCGCGGGAGGGCGCCGCCGAGCTCGAGAGGCTCGTCGAGCGTGGGGAGCAACAGCTCCGGGTGCTCGACGAACAGCTCGACGAACAGCTCGTGCAACGGCGACGCCATTGAAGCGGTCGCCAGGGTGTGAGGCCGAATGATGGGGTGGGCAACTGGGAAAGATCGCCCAGGGTGGCCAACGGACGGGCCACTGCGGCAGGAGGGTCGTGGCGGGGGTTTGGTTGGGGATGGTCGGTGTCACGATCTCGACCATGTCGTGACGAGAAGGCCAGCCGCGCGAGGTTCACGGGGTCCCTCGGTTCCCGTGCTTCGTGGTCATCCTGTGCGCGGCCTGCCGCGTCACCGCCATGCGACGAAGCCACCCCAACTCCACCAGCAGACGCTCGGGGTTCATTCGTGGCTCCCGCCTCAGTCGTTGCTCGAGCCAATGATTGACGTCCGCGATGGTATCCCGCTCGTTCTTGCTCCTCTGCCCTCGTCGAAGCCTCTCGAGGAGCTCGACGGCGTGGCGTGGATCTCCGGTAGTCCGTATGGCGTTCGCCGCCTCCGCCAGCCATCCCTTGTGGTTCCTGCCATGGAGCTTCGAGCTGTCGCTCCACAGGCGGGCCATGTCGCTCGATCGCAACGTCATGTCGCCCCTCCATGCATCCCCAGCAGCGCTGCTTCCCCATCCTTCCAGTAGTCCTTGGCTCTCGTGAAGCTCTCCCGGATGCGCTCGACGAATCCGTTCTCTTGGAATCCCTTCGGGCGCTTGACCACGTCTAGGCGCCCGACCCCCGCGACCTCGAGCCGTCCGAACCGATAGGCCTTGGCCGACCCGATCTTGAGCGAAGACGCGGGCGAGATCCCCGACGCGCAGAGCAGGCCTCCGACCTCGGCCTCGGTGACGTTGGTGCAGATGATCCGGCCCGTCAGGATCGTCCCCGGCTCGATGGCTTCCACATACTCGGGCTCCACCGTGGACGGTGGGGCGTCCCCGACGTGGAACTTGCGCCCACGCAGCTCGTTCACCACGAGGGTCGCCGTCTCGCCACGCACGGTGTAGTGCCCGAGATGATGAGGCCGCGGGGAGAAGCGCTTCGGGAGCTCGACATCCACGAGCGCAGCCCCCTCGGGTGCCAGCAGGTCGTGGACGGAGATCCGGCCGCGCTGCGACATTCGGCCGAACAACGCACACGCGGCACAGAGCATGGGGGGCTTGCACTGCGCGAACACATCGTGGCGGACGACGGCATCGCTGAGCACGACTTGGTGGTATGGATGGCTCCTCGACGGAAGCTGATCGTCGAGGGTCACCTTCCTCTTCGGCGGCTCGTGGCCAACGCAGCTCTTCGTGATCGCCTCATAGCGTGCGCGGATCAGCCCCTTCATGGAGGATCCTGGGATCACCGGACGACCGTTCGATCGAGCGACCGCTCGGAGCGCTCGGCCGCCTCGCAGGTTCCAGAACCCGGAACCGATGTGAACCCGCTCCATCGCCACGTAGCGAACATCGAGCAACACCCCCATGGCATCCGTCCTCTCGCGGTCGAGGACGGCATGAGGGCGCACCTCGCGATGGACTTCGTCCGGCAGAGGGACGAACTCGTAGCCCTCACGCGCCATCACGTACCTCCCGTGCGATCCCCTTCAACGTGCTCAGGGCCTCTTGCCCCACCGACCGCCACCGAGCGACTTCGGAAGCGGCGATCTCGAACCGCTGCGAGAGCCCTCGCGTCACCGCGCTGGCGGGCGGCAGCGACCGCTCGGGGAGGAGCCCATGGGCTCGCCCAGTCGCGTCATCGACCAGCTCCCCCACTCCACGAGGTCGAGCGTCGCGGCCCATCGCCTGCTCGTGAACCATGGAGAGTGGCTTCACCTCGACCACCCCCAGCCCGCTGCTCTTGCTCGAGCCGAGCTGGGCGAACCCTCGGTCGAGATCATCGAGCGCCGAGAACACCAGTCCGAGCTGCCAGGCCTGGTAATTCTGGAGGACGATTTCCCCGTGGAACCGCACTCCCGCGGGCACGACCTCCTGCTCGAACAAGGCTGCGCCCTTCACCGCCCCGGAGATGCGATCGATGGCGATGCCGTGCCTGATCTCCACGCGGTTCGCCCGCTCGAGGTTCTCGCGATCCCCGGCCCCGAGCTCGACCCCATCGGGAAACGGAAGGAGATCACGGACTGCACACCGACCGCGCATCGACAACGAGCCGAAGAGCCGACACGCCAAGCAGTTCTTGCGATGGACATCCGCGGTCACCTTCGACTCGTGCCTCCGGCAGCTCGTCTCGTGATCGGTTGGATTGCAGGCGCCCTGGAAAACCCCTCCCGCAACAGGAAACTCGAAGGCACGGAGCGATGCCTCGGCGGTGGATCTCAGCACTCCCTTGAGGCTCGAGCCGGGAATGTAGACGGTGAGCCCGTGCTGGACGTGATGCGTCCGAACACAGACCAGATCGGCAGCCGACGGGTCCAACCCCGTCTCCCCGGCTCGGATCGCCAGCGGGGTGACCGTCTGGAGTCGAAACCGAAGCACGGCCCGGTTGTAGCTAACCTTGAACATGAGCACCTCCGTGCCTCTGCGCGAGCGCACGCCTCCACTTTCCCTGCTCGGCCTCGAGCGCCTCGGACGTCCACTGGGTCGGGGGTTGGTTCTGAAGCAGCGACATGGCCGTGAACACCTCCGCACTCTCCCACTGGAGCTCCATGCGCCCCAGCCCTCTCGAACCGAAGCCCCCCACGGCGGTGAAACCGTCTGCGATCTGGTCCCATCCAATGGTGAGCAGCCCCATCAGCCAGTCGCGCGGGTTCTCCACGAAGACCTCGAGATCGAAGGTGGTCCCCGGCGCCACCACCTCGAACTGGTACTTCTGGGAACGCGGCACGGTCCCCAGGTCTCGATCGATGGCAACACCGTCGCGGATCTCGATCGGGCTTGCCCCCTCGTGCTCGCGGAGCATCGCGTCGCTCACTCGGACATGGCTTGCAATCGCCCGGGAGCCCAGGAGACGGCAAACCGCGCACGTTCGTCCGGTGTCGATGGAACCGCGGCCGCCCTTGCCGTGAGCTCCACACGCGGTCCTCGGGTGCCGGTGGTCTACGTCGCCATCGAGTGAATCACACGCCCATATCCCCCGAGGCTCGTTCTCGGCCGCGCGCACGAGTGCCTCCAGAGTGGACCGCAGCACCCCTTTGAGACTCGCTCCCGGGATGAACGGCAACCCGCGCCCATCCTTGAGCACGGGAAGATCCGAGATCTCCTGATCTCCTCCTTGGGCGGCGCCCACGTGCAGCGCCGTGCGAGCACGCAGCACACCACGCAGCCGCAAGCGGCTGTCGAGGCGATGGAAGTCTGCGGGGTCAAGCAGGACGGTTTCGCTGGCGTTGACCATGGTTCCCCTCCTGTCGTCGCTGTGGCTGGTGATCCCGTTCGAGCCTTCGCTTGGCATCCTGATAGGTGAAGGCACGTGCGAGGTACGTCGCGAAGAGCCGCCAAGCCTCGACCCGGTACAGGTCGCGCTGCTCTTCGTTGCCTCCGCCAGAGGGGAACGCGGGTGCATCGAGCACGCCCCGAATGCCCGAGACGACGAGGTCGACGAACCCCACCGTCCAGGCGCCCTTGTCCGAGCCCTTGCGGCCCGCCTGGTAGCGTAGGTAGTTCTCCAACTCCTCGGCGCACGTGGCCTCACCGCACAGGTTGACCAGCCGCGAGAATTGGGTCTTGGACGGGGGACGTCGGTCCCTATCGGCCATCGCCTGCTGTATCGCTCGCTCGGCGGCCAACACGAGTGAGCGCCGATGACTGCGGAGCTGTCGGGTGATCTCTGTTCGTCTCACGGAGTATTACCTCGATTCAGGATGAAGGGATCGAAGAGGACCAAGTGCCCGTATCCTTGGTGTCGACGGCGGCCGGCGCCCCTCTGCTCGAGCGCTTCGAGGGCGGCGAGCGCTTCACACCATGGGGTCGCGAGCCGGGCGACGTACACGGCCCCAGCCGAGATCGCGAGCTCGGCGAACGGCTGCCCCGTACGCTGATCCCATCCGCCCTCTCGCTCGAAGCGGCGCGCCACGATCACCCAGTCCTCGACGCGACCGATGGCCCGCTCGAGCGTCCGCCCATCGTCGTCGGCCCCTTGGTCGGGTAGATACGGGGAGAGGAACGTGACGGGCAGCAACCTGTCGAGGCCGTCAGTGGGAAGCCCGGCGGTGCGAAGGTGCTCGCGAACCGCGGCCTCGAACGAAGCACCGCGAGCGGCGAGTGGGGGTGGCGTCGGAGGCTCGAAGACCTCGACGGAAACCCGGCCCCACCCCGCGGACGCTCCGCGCCCGACGTGGACGGGCAGCCGCAGCGCGCTGGCCAGCAGCCCCTGCGAGCCCTCGGGGACGCTGCGAATCGTGCCCTCGAACACGGTCCCAGGCTCGAGCAGCTCGTAGGAGTAAAGCGCCCCATCGCGCGCCGAGCTCGACCTGCGTTCGATCGAAACTCGCGTGATCACTCGCTTGGGGAGGTCGCCGTCGGATCTGCGCGTGCCGCTGGCACCGCGCAAGGGCGCATCGCATCGCCCATGGGCCACGCGAGCACGATCGCTCGGGGGCTTGGCCAAGCATTCCCTCAGGGCGCCGGCATGGACACGAGCCGCTTGGGTAGGCGTGCGGACGGCGGCCGCCGCAATCCGGTCGAGCAGCGTGTCGACGACCCCATGGGTGCGTGGTTCTACCTTGCACGCGCGGGCCGTCACCGGCCACGGTGCTGGCAAGGCCTGGTCGGTCGCCCGGGTCGGCGTGTCGACGGGATAGAGGAAGCCGAAGTGTGCCCCCTCGTGCTCGTCCACGAGTGCCTGAAACCGCTCGTTCTCTTCATCGCTGGGTTCCTTGGGTAGCGCGCGTGCGATCGCGAAGCCGATCGCGCCACGGAGCACCGATCCCGGAATCTCACCGCGAGCGTTGCGAAAGTTGTCACTCGCTTGGGGCGTCCCCAACGCGGTGGGAGACTCGAGTCGGACCCGGACGCCGAACGTGCGCTGCGCCTTGGGCACGGGCTCGACGCTCGGAGACTCGACGTCATCGAGCCACTCGAGCTCGAGCTCGACCCTCGCCAAGCCCACACTTCGCCCAGATCCCAGGTGCTTGGTGCCCCGAACAGCGGCCTCGAGATAGTGGTCGAGTTCCGGCTCGACCGTGAAACCGCGGGCGACGAGGCAGCGGTCCGCGAGGCTCGGCACTCTGCGAACGAACAGCCGCTGTTCCTCCGCGCTACGCCTGGACCTGGAAATCGCCACATGCTGCCGCTCGACCCACTCCACATCCTCGCCATCCTCGAGCACGGCGTCACCAAGGATGAGCGACGAGAAGCTACGGGCGTCCTCGGCCAGTTGCGAACGCCTCGTACCAAAGATCCGGCACGGAATGCAGCAACTGCCCCCGTCCACCGTGCATGATCGTGGTTCGGTCTCGCCCGGTGTCTGCTCGGGATCGATACCCGAACCGGAGTCGCACGCAGTTCTCCCCACTCCGCGCAGGATCGCCTCGAGCGACTCTCGCAGGCCGCCCCGCAGCGCGGTAGCCGGGATGACCGGCTTGCCATGGCCGTCCACGGCATGGGAAGCACTGATCCCTGCCGGCAAGGCCGAATGGCCGCCAACGAGGAGCGTCCCCGTCGGAAAGCGTACGCGAAGTTCGAATCTCCTCATCGCCGTCCTGCCTTTCCGCTCATCTCCAAGAGGCATGCGACGTCCACCAGCCTCGCGTCGGGGAGGTTGCTGGCCAGCGCGACCTCATCACGCCAGTCGACCCCGCAGTCCTCGAACCATTGCCGCCAAACCTCGTGACGCGCCACCTGATAGCGGTAGAGGTTCGCGCGTTCCGGGACATCCTCCTCGGATACGGCGGTACGCGGGATGAGCATCGAGCGCTGCGTCGGCGATACCTTCGAGAGCGCGCTCGCCTTCGCGAGATACTGCTGCCACTTGGTGGTCTCGAGCGGTAGAGCCGATGGGCGTTCCTTGGTGACGGTTCCCAGTCCCTGGCTCAGCTCCTGGCCCGAGCGGAGCCACATGAAATCGAAGGCGGAGCGATGGCCACCACGGAGACACAGCCTCTTGGCCGAGTCTTCGAATTCGTGTGCCATCTCGATGAGACGTGAGGCGGGGAAGTGAAAGGGTGCGATCACGGCCCCCACGCCGACCCCGAGCCTGGAGATCGCCTGGCCGATCGACGACGGCAGGTCGGGGTGCGCGATCCGACTGCTCAGCTCTTCCACACGCCGAGCGAGCTTGGTCACGTAGTCGATGAGGTGCTCGGGGGGGAGGAAGACCCGAATGTCATCGCCTCCGACCACCGGGGCAACGAAGCGCGCGTCCTTCGGGCATGCATGTTGATGGGCGTCCGTGAAGATCGAGAACACCAGGTCGCTGCAGATCGCGTTCTCCTGGAGATCCCGCAGGCCAGCGAACAACCGGCCGAGGTTGTTCCCATCGGCGGAAACGACCGCGATGAGGCCATCCGTCGCGAGCTCTTCGAGGGTCCACCGCTGCTCGTCGGAGTTCCGGCCGAAGGCAACGGCCCTGGCGCAGCGCTCGCAAGCCGGCACGGGGCCTTCGGGGCCTTCATACGTCGTCTCGATCGCTCGAACCTTGCAATCAGTGCACCTCCCGTCGTGCGACGGCGGCACGGGTACCTCGGGCGCATCCGCCGCATCCTTGGCACCATCGAGACCGAGCCGAAGCCAGCGCAGGCTCGCCAACGGCCGCTCGACGTCCAGCGGTGCCTTCGCCGTCGCCAACTGACCGCCGCAAGTCTGCTCGCAGTAGCGGTGGCGAAGTCGATGGATCGTCGTGTCGGCGTGCTCCTCCGGCACGACGAGCAGACCACGCCCGCCCCCCGCGAACACCGTGCCGCCCTCGCCCTGGGGATGCTCCTCGTCGAGGTTGCTTCGGTCGAACTGCTCGACCAGCTTGCTCGCCCCCAGCATGGCCAACGGACGACCGTTCGCCGCGATGAGTTCCTGGATTCCGACCGCTTCGAACCCGACGAGCCACGGGGCTCCAGTGGTGTTGCGAAGCGCACGGGCAACGCGCTGGCGCGCACGTTCGAGGTCGAAGCCAGAGGGGAGCGGCGAGGCAATCGTGGATACCACCGACTCGGGAGCTCGAGGCTCCTGGCGCACCGGTCCAGTCGCCTTCGAGTGCCCGGCATGGCCCTTGCCTCGATTGGAGTGTTTTCGCTTCCTAGACATCGCCTTGCTCGCGAGTTCGGGGCTCCAATCCAGTTGCACTTCGGCCACGTTCGATCATTCGGAAGTCGCTTGCTGCCTGCTGTTGCCTCCCACCTCGGCCTGGAGGCGTCGTACTCGCGCCCGGTACTCCCGCCAATCGACCGCTGGCACGGTGGCCAGGCGCTGCAACCGATGCAGCAAGCTGTAGAGGAACAGGACGAAGCTCGTGGGCCCGGTCTCGAAGTTGGTGGACGGATCGGGAGGCAGAGCCCTCGACTCGAGCAAGCCCCCCTGGAGACACATCACCAGATCGAGCGCACGATCGCCCTCGCAACGCTCGACGTGCTCGCGAACCTTGGGCTCCATCGAGCTCCAGCCGTGGCTGAGGGTCAGCAGACCCGCGATCTGGGTGAATGGAGCCTTGGGCTCGCGGACCTCACCGCCGGCGTGGGGGATCGTGGCGTTGGTACGGTGCAGCCGTCGTACCGACGCAGCCTTGTCGGCCGCGTAGGCGATGTTCCCCGCATCGAGCTCGTACTTGACCTCGAAGACCGCGTAGACGGCCTCGGCGAACACGTAGGCGTGCTCGTCCTGGGCGAGGAACACCGGGGTGTATTGAGGATCGTAGATGATGAGATCGATCGCGTCGCTGCGGGCACCACGGCTGTCGATGACGATCCCTCGTCGGATCGCATAGCGACGCGGCAGGTGAGCTTCGAGCACGTTGAGCCACAGCAGCTCCCCCTCATCCCCCTTGATCGAGGGATGCGGGAGCCGCCGCCGCTCGTCGAGTTGGGCCACCAAGCGGTGGTGGATGCCGTGGATGCTGTCGGTCAGGTCGAAGGCCGTCATCGGTCACCAGGATTCGTCGACATCCCTGGTTGCACGACGAGGGCGTTCGATCATTCGGGGCGCCAGGCACACGAGCGCCTTGCTCGAGGCTCTCCACGGGCCAAGGACCCGGTAAAGCGTCCATTGCGAACGCATTGCCCCCTCGAATGCCGCTGCGATGGACCTTTCGGGTCGCCCACGAGGCCCGACCGCGGCTCCCAATCCCGCCGTCGATCGATATGATCGTCTCCGCCCCCGGTGCAACCAACCTTCCGCAGCACCGTTCCGCCGCTCCCATGACCCCCTCTCCAGACGACGACGAGCTCGCCCCTCCGGACGACTCGTTCGAGCTCAGCCAGGCCCGTCCGTTCGACGACGACGAGATCGACGACATCGAAGGTCAGCAGCTTCTGGCCCGGCTGGAGTCGGCGCTGTTCGGGCGCGAACTCCAGCCCCAGCGGCTGGGCCGCTGGATCATCCTCGAGCGCATCGGGTCCGGGGGCATGGGGATCGTGTACTCGGCCTACGATCCCAAGCTCGATCGCCGGGTGGCGCTCAAGGTCTTGCGAGCCGACCGTGGTGACCACGGTGACGCACACGCCAGGATGCTCCGGGAAGCCCAGGCGCTCGCACGGATCTCCGACCCCCACGTGGTGGGTGTCCACGACGTTGAAGAGCTCGATGACAACATCTGCCTGGTCATGGAGCTCATCGCAGGCCCCACCCTTCGGCAGTGGCAGGACAAGCCCCGCCCTCGTCGAGAGATCATCGAGTGCTACGTCAAGGTGGCACACGGCCTGGCGAAGATCCACGAAGCCGGTCTGGTCCACCGCGACGTCAAACCCGACAACGTGCTGCTGCAGGGCAGCCGCGTCGTGATCGCCGACTTCGGCCTCGTGTTCGCCGACACGGACGGCCCCGGAGAAGGCCGCGCGGCCGTGCGTGGAGCCCAGCCCACGGCGCTCCAGCTCTCGCTCACCGCCGAGGGGGCGCTGGTGGGCACGCTGGGCTACATGGCGCCCGAGCAGCTGGCAGGTGCCGCCGCGGGGCCGCAGAGCGACCAATTTGGGTTCTTCGTGAGCCTCTACGAGGCGCTGACGGGGACTCGGCCGTTTCGCGGCAAGACCCCAACCGAGATCGTCGAGGCGATGCTATCGGGCTCGCTTCCCCGGGCTCCGCAGGGGGCTCCCCTCCCCCGCTGGCTGCATCGAATCCTCCAGCGCGGGCTCGCGACCGAGGCCGACGATCGCTTCGCCAGCATGGCCGAGGTCGAGGTCGCTCTGACGCGAGGGCTCCGACGAGGTCAGAGGGCACGGGTCATCGCCATCATCGTAGGCGGGCTTGGTCTCATGGGTTGGTTCGGCCTTCGTGGGCAACCCGAGGATCCGTGCCTACGGGCACCCGGCGAGTTGAGCTCCATCTGGGGAGACGAGCGTCGCGCCGAGCTTCGAGCCCAGGTTGGCAGAACCGACGATCCCCTCCGAGAAGAGGCATGGGCCGAGGTGGAGGGGGCATTCGACCAAGCCACTGCGAAGTGGCTAAAGGCCTGGCAGGCCGCGTGCCACGACCGCAGGCAGCCCCAAACCACGCCCGAGAGCCGGCTCCTCGCAGTGGCGATGGACGCATGCGTGAGGGACGTGCAGTCGAGGTTGGCGGGCTTCAGCCGCGAGTTTTCTCGGAGCCCCGCGCCGCAGCCCGAGTCCGTTCGCGAGCTGACCACCGAGCTCGAGCAGCTCGACGACTGCGTCGACGCTCGTGTGCTCGCCCAGTACCAGCGAATGCTGGGGCTCGAGCAGGAGCCCCGTCAGGCCCAAGTCCTGCGGGACGAGCTGGGTATCGCCCACGCTCGCGAGCTCCTCGGTGACCATTCGGAGGCTCTGCGGCTGGCCGATGAGGTCCTTCGCAAGGCCCAAGCACCTGGCCTCGAACGGATCCGGGCCGAGGCCGCCTACCGTCGAGGCCGCAATGCATCCACCCTCGGGCGTGCTCGTGAAGCGCAGCAGAGCCTCGAGGAGGCGATCGAGCTCGCGAGCGCCACGCACGACCACCTCCTGGGCGCCATGACCTCGATCTACCTGGCCAAGCTGCACGCGAACGACCCGCTGGGAGGACGAGGAGGCCACGGATGGCTGCTGCTCGCGTCGAGCGAGCTCCAAGCGCTGCACAGGCTGGGGTCAAGGGACTTCTTGGATGCCGACTTCTTGGATGCCAGCGGCATCGTCCAATACGAGGACCGGAACTACGATCAGGCGGAGCAGCTCCACCGACGTGCGCTCGCGATCCGAAGCGGCTTGGCGACCAGCGAAGACGATCCCGACATCATCCGGTCGAAGAACAACCTCGCGAGCGTGCTCAGCCACCTCGGCCCGGACCGCAAGGACGAAGCGCTGGCGCTCTACCAAGACGCGCATGCGTCCGTCATCCGTATGTACGGCGAGGACCACCCGCTCAACGCCGAGCTGTGGATCAACATCGGCATCCAGCACGACGACGCAGGACGTACCGAGAAGGCCGAGGAAGCCTTCCGCGCGGCCATTCGGATCGACCGCAGCGTTCGCGACTCCACGGGTGCCCCGGCGCTCCGCGCTCTGGTGCTGCTGGGCAAGCTCGCCGCCGATCGTGACGACGCGGAGGCGCTCGACGCCATCGCCCGGCAGCTCGGGGAGAACCATGCGCAATTGCAGGCCAGCGACCCGGATGCCATGGCCCGGATCGAGCGCGTCAACGAGCTCAGGATCATCGCGCAGGCACGGGTCGACGACGATGTGCCGGCGGCCATCGATGCGCTCCGGCGTGCCGCGGCCATCGCGAAATCCACCGATCCCGTGGAGCACGCGTGGACGCTGGTCGCCCTGGCCGACCTCGAGAGCGCGGCCGGCCACGGCTCGGAAGCCCGCTCGTACCTGCAGCAAGCGCTCGAAGTCCTGCGATCACACGACGATCCCGTGAATGCGCCTGCTCGCGCGGAGCTGGAGGCCCAGCTCGCGTCCCTTGGTGCTCCTCCATAGCAGTCTCCAAAGGATCCCTTCCCGGCTCGTGGTTCCGCGTTGGCGCCACGGTGCCGTCACGTCCCTTCACCCCAGCAATGACGAACGAGCCATGACGATCGAAGTCGGAACCGACCCACAGCAACCCGTCCCCCTCACCTGCATCATCAACTCCAGCGGCGATCTGGAGGTGAAGTACGGCAGCGACTCCCTCACTCACCCCGAGGTCCAGGACCTCGTGGTCGGCATCGACGACGCCGACGACGTGACCTTCCAGACCGCGGACTTCTACGCAGGCAGCGTGCACCACTCCGTGGCTGCCACCATGGTCGGTGGCTCGACCTGGGACGATGGAGGCACCACCATCGTCTCGTCGGCGCTCCCGGGCGACCAAGCGCCGGGTCAGCTCCACGAGGTCGACGTGTCCGCCACGAACACCTCGACCAACCAGACCCAGACGGTCCGCATCCGCATTCGGATCCGCGAGGAGATCATCCGCCCGCTCCCGTCGCCTTGATGATGGGCGTGTACTGGTGGCCCCCGAGTGGGGTCCCGGGCCATGGTAGCCTGCCCACCGTGGACCGGGACCCCGATCTCGACCTGCTCGAGGCGTGGCGAGGCGGCGATGAGAGGGCCGGCAACCGGCTCCTGCGCCAGTATCTCCAGCCGCTTCGTCGTTTCTTCGTCAACAAGGTCGCCCTCGATGATCTCGAGGATCTGATCCAACAAACGATGCTGGGGTGCGTGCGAGGTACCGAGCGCTTCCGCGGTGACGCCAAGTTCAAGACCTACCTGTTCACGATCGCACGCAAGGCGCTCGCATACCACCACCGCACGCACCGCAACAAGGACGGCCGAACCGACGCGCTCGACCTCGATGCCGTGTCGGCGCGAGAGCTGGTGCCGGGGCCGTCGTCGATCGTGGCCAAGACCCGACGTCACCAGCTCATGCTGGAAGCGCTGCGCGCGATCCCCCTCGACGACCAGATCATCCTCGAGCTCTACTATTGGGAAGAGATGAGCGCGTCCGAGATCGGGCAGTCGTATGACATGGGCGAGCCCGCCATCCGCGGACGCCTCAAGCGCGCGAAGAAGGCGTTCGAGCATGCGCTCGCCGAGCTGACCAGCGGAGAGGACGAGTTCAGCTCGACCCTGTCGGCGTTCGAGGCAGGCTCCTGGGTCGAGGAGATCCGCGAGCGTCTGCACGAGCTCCGGCCCGTGCGAAAGAAGCGACGGCCCTCGTAGGCCGCCGCTTCCTTGCTCGAGCGGGCTACTTCGCCTCGAAGAAGCGAACCCGGTTCGGATCGCACCCCGGACGGCAGAAGAGCTTGGGCGTGTCGTCCGCCTTGGCCCCCCACTTGCTCAGGTAGTCGCGGGCCTGGTCGAAGGCGTTTTGCAGCGACCGGCCCGAGGCCAGCGCGTCGTAGAAGCGGCGCGTGAAGGCGATTGCGCGAGCGTCCTTGATCTTGGGACGCATCCCGATCGCGAACTCCACGTGCTCGGTCATGGCCTCGGCCTGCTTCTCGGTGAGGCACGCGTTGAGGACGACCAGCCGCGGCGGGTTGACCGGGTCCTTCGCGGACCCGAGAGCCCGCCGCATGGCCTCGGCCGGTACGAGGTCGGCCTTGCTACCATCCTCCTTCGTGAACGCGAGCAGGTTCTCGTTCCCGTGCCCCGAGAAGTGGACGATCTGCGGTCGCTCGTACATGAGCATCTCGAAGAACTGGTTGAAGGTCGCGGCGTGCTCGACGGCGAGATCGAAGCTGTCGCGGGACAGAGGGCGATCCAGGACCTCGACGGCCAGCATCTGCTCCTGCTCGAGGTCCATCGGCGAGAGGTCCTCCGGCGCCGACAGCAGCATGCGAACGCGGACCTTGTCCTCCCACGGGACCTTCGAGCCCGCCACGTAGCCGTCTCCGTGCTTGTGGGGGAACCACACCGACGTATAGACGTTGGGGTTGATGGCCCGGCCGACAAGGAACGCCAACTGAGCCGGCCCCACGACGAACACGGCGAGGCCCCGCTGACCGGGGTACATCAGCTTGACCTTCTCGATCTCGGCGCAGAGTGATCGAGCCAGCCCGGGGGTGTTGTGAACGGTTACATCCTTGCGAGTCGACCCCGCGGGAGGAACCGCGCGGAGGGTGACCGTGCTCAGCAGCGTCTCCCCCTGCTGCTCGAAGAACTTCTCGATGAGCTCGGGCTCCACGGCATAGCCGCTCGAGACGACGACTGCCACTCTCCCGCTCTCCTTCGCGGACCGGCGTGGGAAGTGGATCTGGTCGAAGTAGGGCTCGCGGTCCTGAACGCCGCCGATCGAGCAGAAGTCCCATTGCCGGTCCTTGCGCTGGTTGACGAGGGTGACGTCGTCGTGCCAGCTCGACACCCGTAAGCCCAGCTCCGCGTAGCTCCCGAGGCTCGCCATCCCGCTCACGAGGAGCTCGGTGTGCCGGCCGATGTACGGACGGGCCGCGCTCACCATGGCTTCGACGGCAGCAGAGTGATTGCGCGTGTAGTCGCGGGACCAGCCCCGACCCGTCCTCACGCCTCCGAAGTCCGTCGCCGAGAAGACCTTGGTGGATGGAGAGCCAGGGCGTAGCTCGAGGATCTGTTCGGGGTCGAACTGGTTCTCCGCGGCGAGGTCGAGCATCAGGAGCACGCGCTCTGCGTGTTGGTTCGGTGCTTTCATGTCGTTCACGCTCGCCTCCATGCACGTGGAGGCGCCGAGTCCCTCTGTTGCAGCGGCGGTCGGAACGATCGAAGCATCGACACCCGAGAGGTCTCGAGCGCATGGCTCAACCGACCGACGCCGAACGACGGAGAGGTCACCTCCACTGATCACCGAAGATCTGCCGGAGCTTGGCGTGAGCAGCCGTGGCTTGCTTGGCATCGTCGAGCACCTTGGCCTCCGCGGCGAGCTTGGCCATCCGACCCAGCCACTCCTTCGCGGCCCGGCACCGGTCGGGCTCCGGGCGAATGTCGGGACCGAGATTTGCCGGGTCGATGCACGGCTCGTCGATCCGCTGCGCCAAGCCCTGCAACAGCGCCACGAGGCCATCGAGGTACGGTCCTGGGTCCCGGGTGAGGATCTTCCAGGACAGCACCTCGAGGTGAAAGGACCGCGCGAGCTTGCGGTGGTGGACGTTGGCGTGCTTGACCGCCTTGAGCAGCGGCTTGAGCTTCTTGCCCGCGCGCTCGTTGGCCTGGGTGGCGAGCTCGGCGTGGATCTTGGGGTTGGTCTTGACCCATCGACCCGTCTCCCGATCGGGCACCATGTAGACCCCGGGACGGGACGAGAACGCCGGAACCACGTCGTAGGCAATACCGGTACCGGAGAACTCGATGTTGACCGACCGGTTCTGGGACAGCGCCGACTTGCTTGGGAACGCCTGATCGAGCACGCGCTTGACCTCCCCGAGGATCGTGGGGATTGGGATCGTCGGATCGAAGCCGGGTCGACGCTCGAAGACCACGAATACGTCGATGTCCCCCAGCGGACGGATCGCGGTCTTGCGGGCATAGGAACCCGACAAGAAGTTGTCCTCCACCTTCATGCGCTTCTGCAGCTCGATACGGAGGCGAATGTGCTGCTCGTTGGCCTCTTTCCGCTGCTTGGTGGTCAGCTCGAGGGAAGACAGGAAGCTCTGAAAGGTCTGTGGAATCGTCATCATCGTTCGGCCGTGGGAACGGAGCGTGCGGTGCGCGCCGACGCACCATGCTCTGGTCCGGAGACTCCGTTGCACCGAAGCGCACGACGATCATCGTGCTCGCCGAAATGATCGTTCGGCCTCGTGGTGCAACCAGTCGTTCCCGAGAGCACCCCATGACCTCCACCTACGACCACCTCCTCCACCTCTGCCGCGCCGGCGCCCCCCTGCTCCACATCGCCTCCTACGAGTGGGAGCGCGTGCGGGGCCACGTCATCGGCCTCGCCGGCGATCTCGGGCTGCCCATGCACGTGTGGAGCCAGTCGCGGGGCTTGCTGCGGTGCTCCGGAGAGGGTGAGCTCGAGGCGGAGGACGAAGAGGCCCGTGATCCCCTCGAGCTGCTGCGCAGCATCCACGCCGCCGAGGAGCCCGGCATCTGGTTGCTCGAGGACGTCCACCCCTTCCTCCACGAGACGCACCACGAGGTGCTGCGGTGGCTGCGAGAGCTCGCCCGGCTCCCGACCTCCCCCCGCAAGATCGTGGTGCTCTCCACCCCCACGCCGGGGCTACCGCTGGATCTCCGCAAGGAGGTCCCCACCCTCGAGCTCCCGCTCCCCGGGGTCGACGACCTGCGCGTGGTGCTCGAGCAGACGGCCACCGCGATGGGAGTACGGGCAACCGCCAACGAGGCCCTGCTCGACGCGGCGCGAGGACTGACGGTGATGGAGGCGAGCCTGGCCTTCGGCAAGGCCGCCGCCGCGCTCGGTCGTCTCGATCACGGCGCCGTGCCCCTGGTCGCGCACGAGAAGGAGCGGATCATCAAGCAGAGCGAGGTGCTCGAGTACTACCCCACCGACGCGAGCATGGCGGACGTGGGAGGCCTGGACCAGCTCAAGACCTGGCTCGAGCGCCGCGGCCGGGCGTTCGGGGCGGGTGCGCGGGACTTCGGCCTCGATGCGCCCAAGGGGGTGCTGCTGCTGGGCGTGCAGGGCTGCGGCAAGAGCCTGACCGCCAAGGCGATCGCCGCCACGTGGCAGTTCCCGCTGCTGCGCTTCGACATGGGCAAGGTGTTCGGGGGCATCGTCGGCCAGTCCGAGGCCAACATCCGCACGGCGCTGCACGTGGCCCAGGCGCTGGCGCCATGCGTGCTGTGGATCGACGAGATCGAGAAGGGCCTGGCCGGGATGGGCAGCTCGAGCGACACCGACGGCGGAACGGCGGCGCGCGTGGTGGGCACGCTGCTCACCTGGCTGCAGGAGAAGCGCGATCCGGTGTTCGTGGTCGCCACCGCCAACCGCATCGACATGCTCCCGCCCGAGCTGCTCCGCAAGGGACGCTTCGACGAGGTGTTCTTCGTGGACCTGCCCAGCCAGGCCGTGCGAGAGGAGATCCTGCGCATCCACCTCGCGAAGAAGAAGCGCACCCCCGCCGACTACGACATCGCCGACCTGGCCACGCGCGCGGTCGGCTACTCGGGGGCCGAGCTCGAGGAGGCGGTGCGTGAGGGACTTTGCGAGGCGTTCTCGGAGGGGTGCGAGCTCGCCGCGCGCCACATCGCGCGCGCGCTGGAGCAGACCTATCCGCTCTCACGCACGATGAGGGATCAGATCGAGGACCTCCGCGCATGGGCAAGGGTGCGGGCCCGCCTCGCGAGCGCGCAGACGCCCGAGCCCCTGCCCAAGGATGCGGAGGGTGCATCGCCCCCCCGCCTGCGCCAGGAGGCCACGCGCAATCCCTTCATCCCGAGGCAGAGCTCGTGAAGGCGCTGTTCTTCCACGCCGCGGCGGGACACCCCGCCGTCGCGCACGCGCTGATGAACCAGGCCGAGGCGACCCTGGGACCGTTCCAGCGGTATCTGAGACAAGCGATCCACACCGCCAAGGAGCGCCAGGTCCGGTATCAGCTGCCGTGGGAGCGCGTGCGAAACGTGGTGACGCTTCGGCTCGAGCCGATCGACACCGTGCTACGCGTGACCCGACGACCGCCCGGCATGGTGCTCGTCCCCTGGCCCGCCGAGGTCACTCCCGACCTCTCCAAGCCTGCGTTCGTGATCGACCGTAGCCTGCCCGTGGTGGTGGAGTCGGCACGAGCGACCTCCAACGGGCTGCTCGTGCACACCACCCCCGCTCTCGAGCCATCGGATCGGTTGATATGGTGCGGCTGCACGTGCACCGCCGAGCACGAGCCAGCTCCCCCTGCCCCGCGTACCATCGCCGATCCCGACGGACGAGCATTGACCCTGCGGGGCAGTCCCGAGGCCGACGCCGACCACGCCTGGCGGATCGTCATCGAGGGGCGCGTCGAGGCCAAGCGCTTGCTGGTCGACGGCGAGGAGGTCGAGGTGCTCCATGGACACCCGGGACCACGCAAGGTGATCGACGAGCGTGGTCGCTCGCTCGACGCCTCGGGCCTCCTCGTTCGCACCGAGGACCGACCCGCCGAGGGCCTGCTGCGCGGCGACGATGGCGTGCGCTACCGATGGTCCGCCGAGGGCGGTGCGAGCCGCCGCGGCTGGTGGATCCGGCTCCTTGCCCCCGAGACCGTCGAGTCCGATGAAGTCCTCGACCCACGCGTGGCGTTCTGCGAGGGCGACGTGCGCGAGGTCTGGACCCAGCCCAAGCATCGCGAGGACGCGGTCTTCAAGGTCTTGCGCGTGGACGCCGATCGCCACCAACTCCTGCTCGACCGCCTCCCGCCCGAAGGATCCACGCTCTACCTGCCGGTCGACGTGCGCAACCTCTACCTCCAGTGCCGCGCGCTCTACCAGCTTGCCCAGGCCCCCCTGCCTCATCACCAGGGCTTGCTGCGACCGTGCGAGGATCCCGACCACGTCCGCTGGCCCGCAGTGTCCCCGGTGGCGCTCTCGAGCGACGGCTGGCGCTCGCTCACCGATCTCACCCGCGACGGCACGTGCGAGCAGCGTCGCTTCGTGGAGAAGGCGCTCGGCTCGCCAGACTTCGCATTCCTCGAGGGCCCGCCGGGCTCCGGCAAGACCACGGCGATCTGCGAGCTCGTCCAGCAGCTGGTCGAGGGCGGCCAGCGCGTGCTGCTGTGTGCCTCCACCCACGTGGCCATCGACAACGTGCTCGAGCGCCTGCTCGGTGGGGATTGCCCCATCGACGCCGTTCGCATCGGTCGCCTCGCGCGCGTCGACGACCGCGTCCAGCAAGCCCAGCTCGACGTTCGGGTCGATGCCCTCGTGGAGCGCTGGCGCCGGATGCCGGCCATGCGTCAGTACGACGCCGAGCTGGCCGCGATGGCCGAACGCTCCATCATCATGACCGCCAACCTCACCTGTGGCACCACCATGGGCATCGTCAACCACCCGTTGTTCCGGGGGCGCGACGAGGATCTCCAGCGGTGGGAGCGGCCCATCACCACCATGCCCCACTGGGATGTGCTCATCGTGGACGAGGCGTCCAAGACGCTGATCCAGGAGTTCATGGTCCCGGCCCTGATGGCGAAGCGGTGGATCATCGTGGGCGACGTGCGACAGCTGCCGCCGTTCAGCGATCGCGCCGACCTCGTGGCCAACCTGCGCGACCTGGTCGATCCCAAGGACCGGCCGCTGTTTCCCCGCGATCACCAGCGCGCCTGCCTGCTGCTGTTCCACATGCTGCGCGGACGCGTGCGGCAGCCCGGGATGCGGTGGCTGGTGGTGGAGGCCCCCGGGGTGCTCGACGCGATCGAGCGCGAGCTCGAGGTCGAGCCCGAGGATGATCTGTTGGTGGCTCGCGTGGTCCCCCGAGCTCGGGCCCGCGGGGGGCCCGTGGAGCACATCGCTGTCGAGCAGCTGCGATCGGGGGATCCCGAGGCGCTGCACCTCGCCGCCGCCACCTGGGTCCTGGTGAGTGACGACCTGCTCCCCGAGGTGTCGGGCCTGCTTCCGTCCAACCTCCTGCTGACCCGCGAGCTTGCATCCGACTCGGGAGGGCTCGACGAAGGCAACGCGCTCCTCCTTCGCCAGGGGCACTGGCTGCCCCGGGCCGGGCGCTTGCCCACGCCCTACCGCGGCGAGCGGTCGCGTGGAGAGGTGACCACGTTCGCCGACTGCCAGCGTAGCGAGTCCGAGTGGCTCGCACGCCACGATCTCGCCAACGAGGTGGCCTGGAGGCTCACTCGGATCCACGAGCTTCGCCACGGTCGCGACCAACGCGAGCGCAAGCGCCTGCGCGAGGACCTCGGTAGGCTGATGCCCCGGGCCGTCGACATCTTCGAGCCGCTGGCCGAGATCGAGGACATCGGGCTGCCCAGCATCCTCGAGGTGCTGCAAGAGGGAATCGGGGAGGATCGAAGTCACCGCCCGAGCGCGCTGACCTGCGGCCTTCGGGCCGACCGACCCCATGACTTCGAGGCCCGCTTCGGGAGCTTGAGGTATCAGCACCGCATGCACCCGGAGATCTCGTCGTTCGCCCGCGAGATCATCTACGACGGGCGCGCGCTCGAGGACGCCAACACCATCGCGCAACGCGATGCCGGCATCGGCTGGAGCTTCGGCGAGCTCCCGGCCCGACGCGTGTGGTGGCACGTGCAAGGGCACGAGGACCAGGGCATCAATCGAGACGAGGTCCGCGTCGTGGAGGGGTTGGTCCGCGACTTCATCGCCTGGGCTCGACGCGTGGGACCACCCCAAGGCCGTCACCTTGCGCGCTGGGAGGTCGCGTGCCTGGCCTTCTACGTCAAGCAGGAGCGCGCGCTCTCTTCGATGCTCCAGCAGCTGACCAACGATTCCAGGGGCAGCACGCGCTTCGACGTCGACGACGCGCCGGTCGAGATCGTGTGTGGAACGGTCGATCGATTCCAGGGTCGCGAGGCCGATCTCGTGCTGCTGTCGATACGCAACACCCGCAGGATCGGGTTCCTCGACAGCCCCAACCGCTTGAACGTGGCCGTGACCCGCGCCCGCCAGCAGCTGGTGGTGGTGGGCAACGCAGACTACTTCGGCCAGTGCCATATCGCCGAGCTGAAGGAGCTCGTGCACCGCAGCCCTCGCATTCCGAGGATGAGGAACCGATGAGAGCCTTGCTGTCCACCACCGTACCCGTTCAGCGCTTCGCGGTCTTCGCCGAGATGGCCTGGCTCGAGCGGCGACCCGAGCTTGGCCTGGTGTGTAGGGCCGCCTGCGACCACGACGGTCGCCTCTCCCGGAACACGGTACAGGCGGTCCTACCCGGTCTGTCGGAGACGGGCGCCGACAACGTCGTGGGTTGGTGCAAGGTCCTGGGATTGTGTGACGCGAGCGGTGGTTTGAGCGCGCTGGGGGACGACGTTGGCCGCACCGACCAGGCCCCGGTGCCCGAGCAGGGGGTCTACGACCTCTGGCTCACGAAGCACCCCGTCCTCGGCAGGCGCCTGCTCTCGGCGCAGCGGCTGGCCTCCCGGCATGACCCGAGGTTCGAGGCCATCGAGCCCCTCGCCGTCGAGCCCGACCGAGGCGTCGTGTTCCGCTCGGTGCTCGACCCGCGGGAGCGGTTCATCGTTCGCGATCTTCCCTCCAATCACGGCCAGGTGGGCGTGCTCCCCCGCCCCACGAGAGCGAGCTGCGAGCTGCGCTGGTGCCTCGACTTCGAGAACGAGCGCGACCACTGGCAGCTCGAGGGACGGATCGAGTCCGGGGAGACGCTCGTGAAGATCCAGCACGAGCCCGAGCACGATGGTGTCGATCCCTGGGCCGTGATCGAGCAATGGGGCGAGGGCCCGCTGGCGCCATTCGGTCGCTGGGATCCCGCGACACGGCGGCTCTACGTCCCCTTCGAAAGGCTCGACGTCGACTCCCTCGAGCGCTTCGTCCTGACGTTGACGCTCGGCGCCGTCGAGGTTCCCGGCAAGGGGGGCTTTGGGCATGCGGTGCTGGAGGACGTGCCCGTCGGCCCCGCGACGGCGGCGGATGCCCAACGCTGGGCCATGACTCGACTGCAGCGTAGGCTCGCGCACGAGCCTCGGTACCGCAGCCGGAACGATGTCCGGGCCCTGTTCGTCGAGCTGTGCCAGGGGACGCCGCTCGAGCGTCACGGGCCCACCCTGCCCTCGCACGCGACGCTCATCGAGGGCGACCTGCACACGATGCGGCCCGAGGTGTTCTGGAACCTCGCCGCGCCCGTCGACCTGTCCCCGCATCACCTCGAAGCCGAGCAACTCGGAGAGCTTCGGGTCGGAGGTGTTCCGTGAGCGCGATCGTCCCCCTCGCCAAGACACACGTGGTCGAGCGCCACGACCAGCGCCTCGCGACCGCCTGGGTGCGAACGGAGCGGGCCCCCACCCCTGCTCTCGCCGGGCGATGGCTGACGCACGAGGGCGAGCCGACGCGCCGCTCGACCGAGCCCGATCCCGAGGGTCCGGTGCTGGTCATGCTCGGCTCGAGCAGCTCGCCCGCGATGGCCGAGTTCTTGGCCTACGGTCGATCCGGCGCCCGGGTGTACGTGCTCGCGCCCTCGTGGTGGGAGCCCACCGCGCCTGCACTGCGGGGCTGTCCCAAGGTGCTCGTCCGCCGGGTGGCCGAGGTTCCGGTGTCGGCGGTCCTCACCGTGCATGGAGCCCGGGTGTGGATGGGCTCGACCGTCGGTGGCCCGACGCCTTGGGCTCTGCGACTCGATGACGAGCAAGCCGCGGCGCTTCGGCAGCTCTTCCTGCGCGCGTTCTGGCACGACGCCATCGACGAAACGTGGACCGGGCCCAAGCCGCCACGCCTGCGGGCTGCGGCCACACGCCCCTTCGATGTACCGGATCCACCTGCACGCGCGGCGGTCCGCCTGGTCGACGCCAACACCATCCTCGAGGCATTCACCCGCGAGCAACACGTGCACCTCAATGGAGGGGAGCCTCCGACCACGCGGCTTCGGCGTCTGTGGATCCCACCCGGCGGCTCACACCATGCCCAGCTCGCCCACCTCGTCCGCGAAGGAGCGACGGTCGCATGGGACGAGCTGGGCCTGCCCGAGGTCGCGACCGACGGTCGCTCTGGGATCGTCCTGCTCCCCGGTGCTCGCCATCGCCTTCGCATCGAGCTGTCGCCACCTCAGGCCGCCGAGCTCGCGGCGCGGCTCGACGAGCCCGGGGCGTGGTCCTTTGGCCTCGACCTTCGCCTGGGTGACCACACCGCCGAAGGCACCACGCTCTGGATCGACGGGGCCGAGACCACCCGTGCAATCGAGCCACAGCAGGTGCTCGAGCTGCCCGACATCTCGGCCCCCGAGATCCGCGGTATGGACGCAGTCGTGCCGGCGCAGTGGCCCGCGGCTCACCCTCTGTCGCTGACGATTCACTACGGCTGGACGGTGCACCCGCCTCGAGTACCGACGAAGGCCAAGGAAGATCCCATGATCGAGCGATGGCGGCGAGTCGACGAGCACTGGGCATCGCGGGTGGCAGGGCTCGAGCAGCTGCTGACCGCGGCCGACGACCATCGCGGGCGTCTCGCGAGCATCTCATCCCGTCTGCTCGGCGCGGTCGCGGGTTTTGGGCGCGCACACGAGCAACTGCAGCGCGAGGTCGAGGCCCTGGCCGCCCAACGCCCGTCGGAGGCAGGACCTGCAGAGGCCAACGACCGACTACGTCGACTCGAGGAGCTCGAGGGCCAAGCAGGCCGTCTTCGTAGCGAGCAAGACGATGCCGAGCACGAAGCCCGCGTGGAGGACGAGCGGGCGCGACAAGAGACGGAGTGGACCGCTCGCGTCGCAAAGGCGCGTCGCGAGCTCCCGTCCAAGCGCAGCGAGCTCGACGAAGCCGAGGCCCGACGGGGCACGCTCGGTGCAGAGCTCGCCGACGTCGAGCAAGCACTGAACGCGACCGACGTGGGCAAACAGGCCCGCAAGGATCTCAGGGCCCGCCTCCGCAAGCTCGGCGACGACCTCGCGCGTCATGATCGTCGCATCAAGGGGCTGCACGATGCGCTGGACGAGTGTCGGCGACAGGTCGACGAGAAGTTCTCGTTCACGCCACCGACTCGATCCGGGCCCACGCCCAAGGGCCCCGGCGGCCGGTTCGTGCCCACCGCCACCACCGCGTCCACGGTCGCCGTGCCGGAGGAGGCCCTGCCGGAGGTGGGCAACCTGATGTGCCTGAAGGACCAGCGGTATCTGGTCATCGACACATGGGAGCACCTCGAGCTCGGCGAGCCGGCGGCACGGCGACTGAGCGCCCGGCTGGTTGCTTCGGAGGTCGCATGAAGGAACAGCACATCACCATCGAGATCGACCGCGACGGTCGGATCACCGCCGACGCCGAGGGATTTTCCGGGGACGCTTGCCTGCGGGACCTCGACCGCCTGCTCGAAGGGCTCGGAGCCGGGGTCGCAACCGTCGAGCGCAAGCCCGACACCCCCAACGATCGCGTGGCTCAACGGTCCACTCACGGCCTGGGAAGGAAGCGATGAGCGCCTACATCACCCTGATGACGCCAATGACGGACGAGGAGTGCCTGCTGGAAGCGCTGGCCGAGCTGGGATTCGATCGGAGCAAGGTCGAGGTCCACGCCACGCCGGTGCAGCTCGTCGGTTTCGCCGGGGACCGCCGCCAGCGGACCGCCAACCTCGTCATTCGTCGCCAACACGTCGGATCCATGTCCAACGACATTGGCTTCCTGGCCACCGCGACGGGCTATCACGCGATCGTGAGCGACTACGATCGAGCGCACCATGGGCAGGGGTGGCTCGCGCAGCTCGGTGCCCGCTACCAGGAGCACTGGAACGCCAAACGGGAGCGGCTCGCCGCCGAGGAACGGCGACGGCTGGAGGCCGAGCGCCAGCGCGTGGTCGAAGCACAACGAGCGGCGATCCACGAGCGCGCTCGCAAGCTCTTCTATCGGGTCGAGGAAACGCGTGACGGAGAGACCATCCGGCTCGCGCTCGTCAAGCGCACGTACTGACTGGACCGACCCCGTGCGACTCAACCTTGCCAACACACTCCGCAGGAGCGCGGCCAATGGTCCTGGCGAGCGCTTCGTGGTGTGGGTGCAGGGATGCCCCCTCGCGTGTCCGGGCTGCTGGAACCCGGACACGTGGAGCTTCGATCCGCGTCGGATGGTGGAGGTGAACGCGATGGCCGAGGAGATCCTCGCCGTGCAAGGCATCGAGGGCGTCACCTTCACCGGTGGTGAACCCTTCATTCAGGGGCGCGCGCTCGCGTCGCTCGGTCGGATCGTACAGGATGCTGGGCTGTCGGTGCTCGTGTTCACAGGGTTCGAGCGGGCGGAGCTCGTCGGTCACGCCCGGCAGGAGCTACTCGAGGTGACCGACGTGCTGGTGACGGGTCGCTACTCGCAAGCCCAGCGCACCACCGAGCAGCCTTGGCGTGGCTCGAGCAACCAGCAGGTGTGGTTCCTGACCGAGCGCTACTCGGCAAGCGACTTGGGCCACACCGCCACGGCCGAGGTGCACCTGGCGGCCGACGGCAGCGTGTTGCTGACCGGGTTTCCCCCGGATGCGCTGCGGGCCGGTGAGGCGACCTCGTGAGCCCCCACCTTGGATGGCCCAGGTAGACATGGGCTCACGAGACGCGCTCGTGAGCCCGTAGCCATCGGCACCTCAGGCGGTGGCCGGAACCAGCAGCGCCTCATCGAGACCAGCGACGTCACTACCCTCGCTGCCCTCGTTGCCCTCGTTGGCAGCAACCTCCCCGGGCTCGCTGCGCGTGCTCGAGGTGGTCGAGCCGCTGCGCAGGGTGGGCAACAGCGCGTGGGCCTTGCGCTTGCCGAGGGCGACGGTGGCGAGCACCTCGAGCTGGTCGTAGCGCTCGATCACCAGGTGGGCGAGCTGGTCGCGGAGGATGGCCTCGGGCGCTCGGTCGGCCCTGATCGGCGCGGCTCGACCGGGGCGGATGTTCTGGACCAGCGTGGTGCCCAGCTCGCGGATGCGGGCGAATGTCTGGCCGGGAAAGGGATGCTTGCTCGCCAGCACGCTGGCGTACTCGTCGAACAGGCCGGCCACCGCCACGAAGTCGCGTGCCATGTCGAGCTTGCCCGAGCCGGCCCGAATGGCGGCCACGCGCTCACGGGGCACGAGGTCGATGAGGGGGTGGGACACGACCTCGAGGAAGTCGAGCATCAGCGCTCGCCAGGGGGCGCCCTCGCCGAGCATCGTGTCGAGCTCTCGGCCGCTCACTCTGGCCACGGGCACCCGTGCGGCGGCGAAGTCGAGCGCCATCACCAGCGCCGGCAGCTCGAAGACCTCGCGCAGCGGCGGATCCCGCAGGGCCTCCACCACCTGCTCGAGGTGCGGCTCGACCACGGCGAGCGCGGCGAGCACGTTGCTGCGCAGCAGCAGGGGCGAAGCATTCAAGGGCAGCAGGCCGTCCTGGCTCACGGCCTCGGCGAGCGGACGAAAGTGGTCGAATGCAGCTTGTGGGGACTCGTCGGTGAATGCTCGAGCACGGGCCGCTTCGATGATCCGTGCAGGCGTTGGAGCATGAGTGGAACGACGAGCACTACGCTTGGGGTTGCGGGTCTTGGGGGACTTGGGGGCGGGCATTGGAGTTGGCAAGGTAGCGCTCGACACTCGATGGTCGAGCGGAAAACGACGAGAAAGCGTGGTGTCCCGATCGCGGACGAAGGAGTCGCTCGGTGATCGAACCGATGGGTTGGAACCGATGGGTTGGCGAGACGGTGGTGGGCAGGGCTCGCACTCCAGACCGTGCTCCGTGAACCGTGGGCAAGGGTGCTCCATCGTGCGTGGCAGGGCGCAGCACTCTGATCGGGCTGCGCAGGGGCGGTCGGACCGGCCTCGTGCTTGCGGATCAGGCTGCGCAGGGGCGGTCGGACCGGCCTCGCGCTTGCGGATCAGGCTGCGCAGGGGCGGTCGGACCGGCCTCGTGCTTGCGGATCAGGCTGCGCAGAGGCGGTCGGACCGGCCTCGTGCTTGCGGATCAGGCTGCGCAGAGGCGGTCGGACCGGGCTCGCGCTTGCGGATCAGGCTGCGCAGAGGCGGGGGGACCGGGCTCGCGCTTGCGGATCGGGCTGCGCAGGGGCGGGGGGACCGAAGGGCGGCCGTCGAAGACGTGCGATGGCTCGAGACGTGGGCGCGCCAATCACTGGCATGCGACCGATCGAGTGACGGTGGTGGCCGCCCCTCGTGCATCGACCGCGAGCAGCCGCAGCTCGTGGTCGGTGGTCATCGCGAGGATGGAGACATCCGGGTGCACGAGCACGTCGTCGACGTACCAGCGCACGTGGTCGAAGTCGTCGTCAGGGTCCGCCACGCTCGAGGTCAGCGGGAGCATCGTGGGGCATGGGACCGCAGCGGGCGTGGTGATCGCGGCGATCGGCGGCTCCCCGAGCACCGACTGCGTGGCGAGCTCGAATCGGATCGTCAGCGGGAGCACGTCGTCTCCGCAGGGGATCGGGACGCTGGCGTCGAGCTTGGCCGCAAACAGGCCGGCGTGGCCCGCGGTGAGCGTGACGAGTTCCTCGTTGACCCCACGGACGGTGTACGGAACGCCATCGACGGTGAGATCGGCCTGCAGCAGCAGCGCGCCCGTCGGGAATGCCTTGGTGTAGGAATTCGCGTCGGCGATTGCCATCGCGGGCTGTAGCAGCTGCACGTCGAGGTCTCCGACGTTCAGCAACAGCGGGGAGCCGTCCGGGCAGGTGTCGGCGATCGTTGCCTGGTTCGTGCTCGTGAGGAACAGCGAGCCCAGGTAGAACGGGCAGGTGGTGCCGGTCTCGCCGTCGGGGCAAACGGAGTAGCCGAGCTCGCCGCTCAGGCTCATCGAGGTGCTCGCGTTGGGCGTGATGAATTCGATCCGGCTCCCGTCTTCGTCGCCGCCGAGTTCGATCAGGTGCTCCTCTCCACGGTGCAGGGGCTGGCGCGCTTCGGTGGTGCGCTTGGCCCTTGCCGCGCAGACTGCCTCGTCGAAGACCTCGCAGCAGTCGCCCTCGAGGTCGCAGGCGAGCGCTTGACCGGGGAAGATGCCGTGGCCGTCGGCCCGCGAGTCGGGGATTCGCTGGGTCGGACCGATCGCCGAGGTGAGACGCAGGGACGGAGTCGAGAACGCACCCGGTGCGGTACAGTTCGCATGCACGTCGCGATCGTCGGACCACTCGAGGTCGCATGCCTCGACACAGGCCTGCGTGATGAGATCGAGTTCCTTGGTGGTTGGGTGGTTCGGGTCGAGCACCCAGCCCTTCGGTGCGTGGACGACCCAGCCCGCGAAGGAGTCTCCGGGAGGGCCGTGAACGGTGGGCACGACGACGGGGGAGATGGTGGTCGACCCACAGCTCCCTTTGTGGGGCTCGACCATGCACGACTTCTCGACGGGGGTGAGCCCGGCGGTCGCGGGGCAGTTCCACGCCGTGTCCCGGTAGCTGGGCGCGACGAGGCCCATGCTCGAGGGATCCCGGGTGAATTCGATCGTGTCGACGAGTACGTGCTGCGCCTGATCCGACGAGAACCGCAGCCGGATGGCACCGAGATCCTCGATGGCGATCGGCGCGAAGCGGGTCAGCGGAATGCGGATCGTCTGCATGAAGTGGTGCGCACGACAGTTCATGTCGCCCTGGTAGATCGTCTGCTCGTCGTGTGGTTCGAGGATCGGCTCGGTGATCACCGTGCTCGCCTGCCCCACTCCGCTGGAATCCACGAGATCGATCGCGAACGAGAGCGCCGCGTGCTCGGTCTTGCACTCCTCCGAGTCGAGGTTCTCGTAGATCCGGCCCGCTCTCAGGCTCAGGTGCGTGAAGCCGCCAATGCCCGCAAGCGGTGCGCCGTCGTCCTCGAGCGACCACTCGACCACCAGCTCGTCCATGGGGTTGCCGCCATAGTCGACGCGAAGGGCCGCGGTGTCGTGCGAGAAGTAGCTGCTGTCCGAGAGGTCATCGTAGAGCGCCGCGCCGAAGTTGGTGCAGGCGTTGCCCCCCGAGCCGGACACGGCCACTGCTCCGCCCAGGGTCGAGGCTCCCAGGTTGGGGCCGCACCCGAAGATCGGGCGGTGGAGATTGTCGATCATGAACCGGTCCGCGCCCGGCGGCGCATGGCCTTGCGTGTAGTCGATGAACGTCAGAGGTCGCTGCTGTACGAGGTCGTGGAAGTCGACGAGGGGGCCCTGCCAGTCGACGCTCGTCAGCGCGCAGTGGAAGCCATCCGTAGGGTTGCCGCCCTCGGAAGGCAGATCGGCGGAGCGGAGGATCTCCTCCCGCGCGGTGGCGTCCTGGAATACCGTCCATGCCGCGAATCGCCCCACGAAGAACGGGCCGAGGACGTCGCCGATCGCCCGTCCGTAGTGCGAGCCGACTGTCCTGGTCACGCCACCCCAGTCGGTGTGGGTGACGCCGAACACGTTGGCGAGCACGGCGTCGTTCTCCGCTGCGGCCGCGGGATCCTGGGGTGAGCTGAACGCATCGTCGGAGAGGCGGTTGTCGTAGGCGGCGACTTGATCGCCGAGCGTGTCGTCGTCGATCGACCCGAGCAGCCCGAGGAACGGCGGGGCGCTCACGTCCGTGATGGGCCCGACGTCGGTGGGGTCTCCGGCGCCAGCCATGGTGCCGTCACCGTACCGCTGTGCGATCGCGGCATGGCTGCACAGCTCGTACTCGCCGATGGTGGTCGACAGCGACGCCGCGTAGGAGTCGAACGACGCGGGCAGCAGGTACGCCCCCGAGCCGCTGCGGCTGTGGCCGACCACGAACGTGCTGTGCGCGAGCCGTGGAGGATCATCGTCGTCCCCCGACCAGGGGTTGGTCGCGTTGGGATCCCGTGCCCAGTGCATCGCACACGCCAGGGCCTTCTCTCGCTTCTCCGAGCTCCAGTTCGAATTGTTGGGAGGCTGGATGCTGAACACCACCATGCCCCGGCGAGCCAGATCCTCCGCGAGTGTGTCATAGAAATGCTGACCGGGAGACAGCGGCGGCATCGCCCCCAGCGCGATGGATCTCAACCCATTGCCAGGCCCGAAGAACGCGCTGGGGAACCCGATGTCGCTCGGCGGCCACGAGTCGGGCGGGTTGTCGTGGGTGTTCTGCGGGTTGCACTCGTCGGGCGGGGCGCCGACCAGCGGCGCGGGGTGGTGGACGACGATCTCGAAGTCGTCGGGCTCCATGAGGCCATTGAGCTTGGGACCCACGCCTACCTGCCATAACAGGCCCACTGGTCCGCAGTCTTCTTCTACGATGATCGGATAGCGTGACGCCTCGAAGTGAGCGTCATAGACGCCGTACATTCCGGCCATCTGGCATGGAACTTCGGCCTGCGGAAACCCACCAGTCTCGTCAGCCCCCGCGGTCTCATCCAGTGCGCCGGAATCCTCGAAGGCGCTCGTAGAACCACCACCGTCGGCCGCGGAGGTCGAGTGGTTGCCTGGTGCGTCGAGATCGCCACCATGGCATGCGAAGACCAACCCGAGCGTGACCGTCAGCAAGGGCAGGAGACATCTTCCGTTGCTCATGCTGCTCTGCATGCTCTTCATCACCCTCCTCGCCGGGCACGCCGAAGCCTCCCACACACGTCACCAATGACGCGTACGCATACCCGCTTCACTTGGCGGTCTACGACCTACGGAACGGAGAGCAAGGCGATCCCATCTCGAGGTTTGGCTTCACTTTCGGGATCCTTGAAGAGGATGTCCGTCAGCCCATCCCCATTGAGATCGGCCACGGCGTACCAGTACAACTCATCCGAACCATCGATGGGACGAAGTCGTGCGGGATCCGGCACCGGCTCGAGTGGGGCGACGAAGTAATTGCCGTCGATCCACACGAACAGGTCCGGCCGGCCGTCTCCGTCGAAGTCGGCGACGTCGATGAGGGAATAGTTCGTCCCCTCGGGTGCCTCGTACACCACCGGCTCCTCGAACGTTCCATCACCGTTCCCACGGATGAACGATACCCCTCGATAGACATCGAAGATCAAGTCGAGGTTCCCATCCTCATCGAAGTCGACCCGATACATGCCCATGGCGTGCGTCCCTCCGGCCGGGAACGAGCCCACGTACTCGACCGTCCGCAGACTCGGGCGCGTCAGGAACACATAGAAGCGCCACCACTGCGGGTCGTAGTCTGCGCTATACGGATCGCAGACGTCCCCGAATTCTCGAACCACGAAGTCGTCCACGCCGTCTCCGTCGAAGTCGCCGAACAGCGACTCCCCGAAGCTCTGGCACCCGGACAGCTCGATCGGCCCCTCGACCCCTTGCCAGCCATCCCCCTCCCGCTCGAAGATCCACCCCCCGCGGACCTCCCCGGGCATCCACATCGTCGCCACCAGCTTCTCGAGCTCGCCGTCGCCGTCTCCATCGATCGGCACGGGGAACCCACTGGCCAGCCAGTAATCGTC
The DNA here is from genome assembly GCF_026337845.1 of Paraliomyxa miuraensis. Lineage (GTDB taxonomy): Bacteria > Myxococcota_A > Polyangia > Nannocystales > Nannocystaceae > Paraliomyxa > Paraliomyxa miuraensis. The sequence continues at coordinate 270,900 of NZ_JAOVZF010000150.1, forward strand.
TCCGTACCACGTGTCTCCAAGGTACACGATCGGCGCAAGCGTACCTCCGAGGTTCTCATGGAAGGCCACGAATCCAGGACCCCCTTGGATGAGGAGGTCCGGGTCCCCGTCCGCATCGAGATCCCGAGCGGCGCTGGCCAACCCGAGATCGCCGACTCCCGGCTCGGTCTGCCAGCGCTTGACGAACTTCCCGTCCTCGTACGCGATCGACATCATGTCCGCGAACGGGTCATCGATCGGCTTGGCGAGCATGAGCAGCTCGTCGCGGTCATCCTGGTCGAGGTCGGTGATCACGATGTCCGAGGCCGACAGCACCCCGATGTCGAGGTCGGCCCACACGACGCGCTGCTTCGCGTAGCAGAGCTGCTCCGGATCGACGATCCCATCCCCGCACCCCTCGGGCAGCGGCTCACCCACGTCCGGTGGCACATCCTCGCTGTCACTCGCCGAGGTCGAGCTCGGCGAGGGTGGTGGCAGCACCGAGGACCCGAGCGCGACTTCGTCATCGGCCCCGCATGCGCTCGCGCCGAGCGCCCCTACCAACGCCGCGAGCGCCAGCTCGCTGCGCGTCGGCTTCCTGCGGCTGCCCGGCGCCTGCATGGAACCCATTGTTGCCCACCACCCAGGGGTGGCAACCCATGCAATTCGGAACACGTGTTCGAATTTCGGGCCGCATCGTGAGCGAGGCGGAAGGCTACGGCCGGCCACTGCTCGAGCGCTGTCGGAGCGCTGGACGCCGTAGCGCCGGCCGCGGCGAGTCGCCGAACCCTGATTCAGTGGTGTCGGTTGGCGGCGTCCGTGCGCGAGCGAAGGCTGTCGGTCGTGGAGGTTCCACGAACGATCGTGATGGTCGCAGCCGTCGCCGCGTGCGCCGGGTGCAAGCTCTTGGACGATGACGAGCCTCCACTGCCGATGGGAACGGGGGGTGAGGAGTCGTGCTCGGACGCCATAGCGGTGCTCAATGCCTGCGAGCCTCCGTACCAATGGTGGTTCGGCTACGAGGGAGGCAGCGGGCAGCTCGTGCTCGTCGATGATCGATGAACGCGGCGAGCAAGCTGAGCGCCGGGAGCTTCGTGGTCACGCTCGAGCGAGCCGGCGAGCCCATCGACGTGAAGGCGGTGATCCAGTGAGGACCGCAGCCATCGTGCTCGTGCTCGCCGGGTGCGCCGTCGATGGCGAGCAGCCCGAGCCCAGCCCGACCGAGGAAGCCGAGGAGGAGTGCAGCCGCGGCGTGGAGATGATCGAGACGCTCTGCCCGTGGGCGTGGAGCATCAGCACCGGGTCCGACTCCGTGCCCGATGACCCCCACCTCGTGGAGTTGGAGGACGTCGCCGAGCCAGTGTGCAACGGCATGGGCCTCTTCGCCGAGCCGGACGACTTCGGCGACGCACCCTTGGGCCCCCGGGTGACGATCGTTCGCAACTCCCACTGCGCGATCGTGTGCTACCCGCAGTGCGGGTTCACGAATGCCTGCTATGCGAAGAACCCCAGCGGCCAAGCCTGCGGGCACGCATGCGCGCCGATGGACGACATGAGCGAGGCTGAGTGCGAGGCGTTCGTGGCCGAGTGCATCGGCGACCCCGCCGCGTGCGAGTGAAAGAGCGGGCACGCCGGGCCGGGGGGGAGGGATGGAGGTGGCCCGACGCGCCGATGAAGGGCAACACGATGCTGGCCATCACGGGCACGGCTTGTCGGGCTCGACCGCGACGTACGGCTCGCCGTCGAACGACAGCACCTCACCGAGGAAGTGGTACTCCACGAGCGCGTAGACGAGCCCCGCGCGGGCCAGCTCGGGTGCACAGCAGCGCCAGTCACAGGCAGAGGGGCTGTGGTCGAAGCCTTCGATGTGGACCCACGCCCCCGGCCCGGGATCGCATGCCGGCACCTCGGGGTCGTGGGCATGATCTTCGCGAGGGTCGAGGCCCTCGAGCGTGGCCTGCAATTCGTCGTGGGCCCGGTCGGTCAGAGTGCCGCACTCACGGCGCTCGCCCTGCTCTTCGACGAGCACGACGTCGACGCGACGATCGATCCGGTAGAGTCGAAAGTAGGGTGCTCGTACTCCAGCGCGCCGGGAGGGTCGGGCTCGGCGGGAGGGTCGGGCTCGCATGCCACCAACGAGAGGGACGCGACGAGCAACGCAAGACGAGGAACGAGCATGGGTCCAGCTCCCTCGTAGCAGTCACGGGCACGGCTGGTCGGGATCGATGGCAACGTAGGGCTCGCCGTCGATCTCGAGCACTCGCCCGTCCGAGAAGTAGGTCTCGACGAGCATGTAGATCACGGCGGCACGGCCCAATCCTCGTGGGCAGCACTGGAAGTCACACGAGAAGGGGCTGTGCACCATGCCCTCCACGTGGACCCACGCACCAGGCTCCCAGGTGCAGTCGTCGATCTGGGGGTCGTAGCCATAGTCGACACTGGGATCGAGGGCGGCGAGCGTCTCCTCGAGCTCGGCGTGGGCGGGCTCGGTCAGGATCCCACACGCGCGGCTCTCGGTGTCTCCGCGCACGAGCACGGCGTCGATGCGCCGGTCACGACGGTAGAGGCGGGCGTAGGCGTGCTCGTACTCCAGCACGCCCGGCGGCTCGGGGTCGTCGGGGACCTGGGATTCGCAGGCCACGGCGAGCAGCGCGAACAACGACGGGAGAACCGGTCTGGTCATGAGCCCATGTCCGTTGTAGCAGCGTCGAGTGGTGCGATGGGTGCTCGAGGTGGGCATGGTCAAAATCCCCAGTGCATGCCGACCGGTGCAGCGTTCGGTGGAGTCTGCGCGGTGTCACCGCAGTCGAAATCGCGCTCGCCCGGCAGGCAGCGCCACACGTGGAGTTCGTCCTCCACCGCGTCGAACCACGCGATGTCGTGGCAGCCGTCGGCGTCGAAGTCGCCCACGTAGGGGCTGTAGTCGCCCTCGAGCACGAAGGTCTCCGTCTGGTGCCCACCGCTGGCGTCGAAGTACCAGATGAAGCTCGGACCGGTGGTGAACGCCGATGCGCCCTCGGCCGTCATGCCCCAGCTTCGGTGCCAGAAGACGTCGTCGATGCCGTCGCCGTCGAAGTCCCCCACGAACGGTCGATGGCTGCGTCCGACCGACTTGGGGACCGTGGCAAACGCGAGCTGGTCGGCGGTGCTCCGCGACAGCCACAGCACGTCCTCGATCTCCTGGAAGCCCGCGGCTTGGTTCGATACCCCTTGCCACATGATGTCGGCTCGGCCATCGCCATCGAAGTCACCTACGGCGGGGATGTGCTCGCCGGGCACGAGGCCCAGCTCGCCCTGGTCGATCCTCGCGGTCTCGACGAGCTCGAGCAACCCGCCGCCCAGACGCCACGTGATGACTCTGCCCGCTACGGGGTCGAGCCAGAGGATGTCATCGGGAACCGTAGTGCCGCGATAGGGTGCAGCCAATGGGTAAGCGAATGCAGTCTGCTGGGGAACGTCGGTGACGAGCGAGATCACGTCGGCGTCGGTCGAGAGAGCAACGCTGGTTTCGGTCCCGGGTCGATAGAGGTACACCACGTCGCGCCCGAGGTCGGAGCCGTCGAAGTGACCGACCACCGGGACCGCAAAGCCGTCGTGCGACCAGGGAACGGCGGTCGCGGTCCCGTTCGAGTTGAATGCCACGAGGTCGTCCACGTCCGGGCCGGGGCCGTAGAACAACAGCGAAAGGCTGTTGGGGGCGCCAAGGCGCAGCGGGATGACCACTTCGCTCTCGTTGGGATACCAGCCGCCGGATGGCGTGGTATTGGGCGACGAGTACGGGAATGGCTCCACCACGAACGACAGGACTCCACCGACCACTTCCGGGCGCCACAGGATTCCCTCGGTCGAGCCCTCGGAGTGCCAGAGGATCTCGGCTCCGCCGCCGATCACCCCACCGTAGCGGTAGCCCATGGTCGGCACACGCGTCTCGAACCGTGATCGAGGTGTGTGGTGCAGGAAGAACGCCGAGAGCCGATCGCGATGCGTGAGGACCGCAGCATCGTCGGAGAAGGCGCTGCAGTCGGGGGTGGTCATGATCGACTGGGCATCGACGGGCGTCAGCAGGCGGGGATCCGCGGTGTGGCAATCGTCGTCGTCGAGATCGGGCATGCTGACTTCTTCGTGGACGAAGCCCATCACGTGACCGAGTTCGTGACGGAGCACGAGGCTCAGGGGCGACGCGTCGACCCCCCATAGCAGCGCAATGTTGAGCGCAACGGCGCGAGTCAGGATGCCACCGCCCAGGGGCTCCAAGGCAGGATCCGCCCACGCCTGCGGGACCGGATTGGTAAGCGCCTGCGTCTGGCCGAAGTCATGGAAGAAGACACCGAAGTAGGACTTGGTACCCGGTGCACAATCGGGCCTGAGGATCACCGTGCCATCCAACTGCAGAGTTGGGTGTGGCAAGGTATCGGGAGTATCATCGTCGACGATGTGCACGAAGTTCGCCCCCGTGACACGCTCCCACTCGGAGGTCGTGTCGACGAGCGAACGGATGGCCGTGTGATAGTTCTCCAGGAGTTCCGCGTCATCACCAGGCACGGCGGTGATGCAGTATGAGAGCTCGAGCTTGCGAGACTCGCCCCAGCGCTCGTGGACGTGGGGGCCCTGAGTGGTGGCACCGGAGGGACGGCCTTCGGCAGTGAGGGAGATCGAGGTAGATGCATTGGCGACGGTCTCATCGGGAATCGAGGGATCCGCACGCAGAGTCACCACGCGGGTGATGGTCGCCGGCTGAGCTCGCGCCTCGAGGTCGTCGGGAGACCATCCGGGCGGGGCGCCGACCTGCTGGACGCAGCTCGGTCCGCCCGGGCCTGGTTCCTCGTCGTCGGGCATTTGGTCGCCACCCGTCCCCGATCCCACGATTCCGTCGTCCGAGCCACATGCGGCCGTGACGAAGAAGGCTGCCAGGACGACGGTTCCACCCGCAACGACACCACTACGACCAGCACGCATCGCCGTACGGCACACCGACGCATCGAAGAGTGAGCCCACCATCGCCGTCGGGCATCGTCGCGTACGAAGGCATGAGGTACAAGCGACTGGGGGAGAACGGCGTTCGGACCGTTCGTTCGGCGTTCATGAGTCGGACGTTCTCTTTGGATCACGGGGGTTCAGAGCATGACCCGAACGGTCCATGAGCGAGAGCGAGCGATGGCAGGACCAATTCCGCAGGGAGAACCGCGCATGAAAGTTCGATCGAGGCGGAAGGTAGCGATCGCCGTGGTGGAAGGTAGCGATCGCCGTGGTGGATCGGGTGCGCGCCGCGGTGGCGCTTCAATGGGGGCGCCTCGTGAGCGAGGCGGAAGGGGGTCCTAGGCGTGCCTCCACCTAGTCCAGAACCGGTCTGGTCATGAGCCCATGTCCGTTGTAGCAGCGTCGAGTGGTGCGATGGGTGCTCGAGGTGGACATGGTCAAAATCCCCAGTGCATGCCAACCGGTGCGGCGTTCGGTGGAGTCTGCGCGGTGTCACCGCAGTCGAAATCGCGCTCGCCCGGCAGGCAGCGCCACACGTGGAGCTCGTCCTCCACCGCGTCGAACCACGCGATGTCATGGCAGCCGTCGGCGTCGAAGTCGCCCACGTAGGGGCTGTAGTCGCCCTCGAGCACGAAGGTCTCCGTCTGGTGCCGCCCAGACGCCACGTGATGACTCTGCCCGCCACTGGGTCGAGCCAGAGGATTCCGGGCGCCACAGGATTGCCTCGGTCGAGCCCTCGGAGTGCCAGAGGATCTCGGCTCCGCCGCCGATCACCCCACCGTAGCGGTAGCCCGAGGCGCCCCAATTGAAGCACGAATCAGACAGTCTTCGCCGGCGCTCGATCGCCGCCATCCGACACGCATACATCGTGGCTAGGCGCCCCTTCGAGCCGGTCACTCGCATGCCGTTGGGTCGCCGATGCACTCGGCCACGAATGCCTCGCACTCCTCCCTGGTCAGATCGAGCGGCGCCGTGCACGAGTGCCCGCACCCGCGTCCACCGGGGTTCATCGCGTAGCAGACGCTGGTGAACGAGCACTGCGGGAAGCAGGTGGCCCTGCACTGGGAGTTGTGCACGACCGTGACCTCGGGGCCCGCGGTGGCTCCCTCGAGGTCGTCCGGCACGGCAAACAGCCCATGGCCATTGCAGACGGGCTCGGCCACGTCCGCGAGCTCCACGAAGTCTGGGTTGCTCGCCGAGATGGTTGGCCCCGTGTCGACCTTCCATGCCCAGCTCAGCGGGCAGATCGCCGCGACGTTGGAGATGGCGCACTCCTCCTTCTCCTTCTCGACGTCGATGTCGGCGCCCATGTCGGGCTCATGCATCGGGGACGGGTCGTCGATTCCTCCATCCGCGCACCCGGCCAGCCACACGATCACGATGAGTCGCTTCATGACCAAGCCTCCATTCAGTCCACGACCACGGACAGCTCGATGGGCTCGCCGGCTCGCTCGAGCGTGACCACGAAGCTCCCCGCGCCGTTCGACTTGCTCGCCGCGTTCATCATCGCGTCGATGCTGTTCAGGGTCTGGCCGTCGATCGCGAGCAAGGCATCGCCCAGCTCGAGCCCCATCGCCACGGCCAACCCCTGCTCGCCGAGCCGCGAGACCACGAAGTGCCCATCCTCCCTGGCCCGGAACCGGGTGCCGTCGCACGACGCGATCGGCTCACCTTGGTAGAGCAGTGCTTCCTCGATCAACGCGGCGTCGACGGTGACCGTGCCGCCGTCCCGCTCCACGCCATCCTCGGGGTGCCACCACGAGCAGTCGTAGCCGGCGATCCCATCGCTCGTCCCTGCCCCGGTTTCGTCGAGTCCTTCGCCGCCGCCTTGCAAGCAGGCTTCTATGATGATCGCGCAGGACTCGACCACGTCGGGGGTGTCGAGCGGCAAGCATGCCACGCAGTCGAGCCCGCCCTCCCCGTACCCAGCATGGCACGCGTGCTCACCTGGCATGCACCACCCACAGGCCGGAGTGCATTCCTCACCGATGTCGATGTACGTGCCAACGAAGTCGGCCGAGCTACTCACCTGCACGACCCACGCCCCAGGCCCCACGCCAACCCATGCGGACGGATCGTCGATCGCGATCGCCTTGCTCGTGCCGCCGGAGTGATCCACCCACCACTGCCTGGGAGGAGGACACGCGGCCCCGATCGCTTCGATTGCGTCAGCGATGCATGATCCTCCGGCCTCGCCACCCGTTCCCATCGGTAGCGGCGGCTCGTCATCGTCCAAGAGCTTGCACCCGGCGCCCGCGGCGACGGCTGCGACCATCACGATCGTTCGTGGAACCTTCACGGCCGACAGCCTTCGCTCGCGCACGGACGCCGCCAACCGACACCACTGAATCAGGGTTCGGCGACTTGCCGCGGCCGGCGCTATGACGTCCAGCGCTCCGACAGCGCTCGAGCAGTGGCCGGCCGGTCACGCACGGGTTGCGCCCCGGGCGCGAGACCCTCGAGCAGAGCAGAAGCGGAACGGGTCGCTGGAAGCACGCTGCTTCAATGGGGCGATGATCTGCCGGCTTCAATGGGGCCGCCTCGTGATCGAGGCGGAAGGCCGGGATGGTCTGGAGCGGCTGATGGCCACGGTACCCGCTTCAATGGGGCCACCTCGTGATCGAGGCGGAAGGTCGACCAGCGGGGGAACTCGATGCGCAAGCCGCTCTGGCTTCAATGGGGCCGCCTCGTGATCGAGGCGGAAGGACCGTCGAGCCTGGGACAAGGGCGAGAAGGGGGAGACTGCTTCAATGGGGCCGCCTCGTGATCGAGGCGGAAGGAAGAGCAAGCTCCAGGTGACGGTGGTTGCGGTTGATTCGCTTCAATGGGGCCGCCTCGTGATCGAGGCGGAAGGAAGAGGACGAGGAGGGGAACGTGTACCTCGATGTCTCGCTTCAATGGGGCCGCCTCGTGATCGAGGCGGAAGGCTGCGGGCCTTGATCCCAAACTCCTTGAGCCGCTCGCTTCAATGGGGCCGCCTCGTGATCGAGGCGGAAGGGCGACTTCGGGTGAGTCCCAAGACGCTCTACCAGGCTTCAATGGGGCCGCCTCGTGATCGAGGCGGAAGGTTGGGATGCTCGATGAGCCGGCCACGAAGGCGACGCTGCTTCAATGGGGCCGCCTCGTGATCGAGGCGGAAGGTAGGCCATGGCAGACGCAGACCAAATGCCCCCCTACGCTTCAATGGGGCCGCCTCGTGATCGAGGCGGAAGGCCGGCTATGCGGCCGTGACGGTAAGTCGATCACCGCGCTTCAATGGGGCCGCCTCGTGATCGAGGCGGAAGGATGGACGACGCGGCGATCCTGGAGCATGGCCAAGTAGCTTCAATGGGGCCGCCTCGTGATCGAGGCGGAAGGAAGATGCCGAAGGGTAGTGATTCGTTCGTATGGGATCACGCTTCAATGGGGCCGCCTCGTGATCGAGGCGGAAGGCTTCGACTTCCCGTCCATCTTCGGATTCTCCATGTCGCTTCAATGGGGCCGCCTCGTGATCGAGGCGGAAGGCTCGCCGTCTCGCTCGCGCCAAGGATGCACAAGCGGCTTCAATGGGGCCGCCTCGTGATCGAGGCGGAAGGATGGACGACGCGGCGATCCTGGAGCATGGCCAAGTAGCTTCAATGGGGCCGCCTCGTGATCGAGGCGGAAGGTGCGAGGGATGACGACCGGGCAGCGGCGCCGCTGGCTGCTTCAATGGGGCCGCCTCGTGATCGAGGCGGAAGGTCGAGTAGGCGACGCTTGATGTCGTCCCACCCGCGGTGCTTCAATGGGGCCGCCTCGTGATCGAGGCGGAAGGAAGCTGTTCGACCTGGAGGAAGAACCGCGCCCGCGTCTGCTTCAATGGGGCCGCCTCGTGATCGAGGCGGAAGGTACGGGAGCTTGAAGCGCGTGGGTGGGTGACGGTCACGCTTCAATGGGGCCGCCTCGTGATCGAGGCGGAAGGGTGCGGCGGGTCGTGCGACCACTGCGGCACGGCGATCTGGCTTCAATGGGGCCGCCTCGTGATCGAGGCGGAAGGCTTGCCCCTGCGGTACTCGCCCTCCCAGTGGAGCACCCGCTTCAATGGGGCCGCCTCGTGATCGAGGCGGAAGGCGACATCAAGTCCGGCCGCCTTCGGTGGGACGTGTTCTTGCTTCAATGGGGCCGCCTCGTGATCGAGGCGGAAGGAGTTCCCGTCGCTGCAACCCAGCGAGTTCTTCGAGTCGCTTCAATGGGGCCGCCTCGTGATCGAGGCGGAAGGTGGGTCTCGGTGGCGGCGTTCATGGTGGCTCCCTCTGCTTCAATGGGGCCGCCTCGTGATCGAGGCGGAAGGCTGCCAATCGAGGGCCGCACTGAGCACCGGGGGCTCTGGCTTCAATGGGGCCGCCTCGTGATCGAGGCGGAAGGGCCGAAGGGCAAGGCGCGGACGCCTCGGATGAGGTCGCTTCAATGGGGCCGCCTCGTGATCGAGGCGGAAGGGAGCGGGATCGCGGTGCCGTCCGGGGAGCCCTCGACGGTGCTTCAATGGGGCCGCCTCGTGATCGAGGCGGAAGGCAGCCAAGCCAAGCGTCGTCGTGACCAACAAGCACGCTTCAATGGGGCCGCCTCGTGATCGAGGCGGAAGGTCCCAGCGGACCTCCCTCGTACTCGGGAGGAGGACACGCTTCAATGGGGCCGCCTCGTGATCGAGGCGGAAGGCCCCGACACAAGTGGACCACGTTGTCGACCTAATTCTAGCTTCAATGGGGCCGCCTCGTGATCGAGGCGGAAGGAGGGTGATCCATCACTGCTGAAATTCAAGCGATTGAGGCTTCAATGGGGCCGCCTCGTGATCGAGGCGGAAGGGGGTGGACAGCAGAGGCCTTGGCGTCGTTTTGTTCCGCTTCAATGGGGCCGCCTCGTGATCGAGGCGGAAGGTGAGAGGCCCTAGTCAAACAAGCAGGAGACGAGATGCTTCAATGGGGCCGCCTCGTGATCGAGGCGGAAGGCGAGACCGCTGTGCGTCGTGTGGGGAAAGCCGTTGGCGCGGCTTCAATGGGGCCGCCTCGTGATCGAGGCGGAAGGAGCAGCCTTCGTTCCATACACCGTGAGTGCTACCGTGCTTCAATGGGGCCGCCTCGTGATCGAGGCGGAAGGCGAATTTGCTTTCGCTTTCAGCTACCAGCGCGAGGCTTCAATGGGGCCGCCTCGTGATCGAGGCGGAAGGCGTCGCCGTCGCGCCGTCGACCATCTCCACGTCCACCTCGCTTCAATGGGGCCGCCTCGTGATCGAGGCGGAAGGTCCTGGACCTTCTCGTCGAAGTCGAGGTGAGGCATCGCTTCAATGGGGCCGCCTCGTGATCGAGGCGGAAGGGCCCGTCGTCCGGGAGTGCGACTCCCGCTGAAATGTTCGCTTCAATGGGGCCGCCTCGTGATCGAGGCGGAAGGTCGCACAACATCGCGACCGAGGCCGGCGCGGCCAAGCTTCAATGGGGCCGCCTCGTGATCGAGGCGGAAGGCGCTGGGCCACCGCTCACCGACAAGCAACGAGGGGTCTTGCTTCAATGGGGCCGCCTCGTGATCGAGGCGGAAGGGGGCCGCCGTTCCGACGGGGCTGCGCGTGATCTCGGCGCTTCAATGGGGCCGCCTCGTGATCGAGGCGGAAGGCCCGAATGCTGCGAGAGAAGCGGTGGGCATCGGCTATGCTTCAATGGGGCCGCCTCGTGATCGAGGCGGAAGGGGGCCGCCGTTCCGACGGGGCTGCGCGTGATCTCGGCGCTTCAATGGGGCCGCCTCGTGATCGAGGCGGAAGGCCGAGTGGCGCCCCCTAGTGTCCCTGCCCTCCGCGCTTCAATGGGGCCGCCTCGTGATCGAGGCGGAAGGGGAGCGCGATCAATGATCCACGTGCGGGCAGGGCTGCTTCAATGGGGCCGCCTCGTGATCGAGGCGGAAGGGTACGAATCGCGGTCGTCGTGTCATCATCGAACGGGCTTCAATGGGGCCGCCTCGTGATCGAGGCGGAAGGGGGATCGAACCCGAAGAAGTACGGATCGCCAGGCTTGCTTCAATGGGGCCGCCTCGTGATCGAGGCGGAAGGTCGCCGAGCGGCATACGAGCCCAGAACTTGCCCTCGCTTCAATGGGGCCGCCTCGTGATCGAGGCGGAAGGGTACCTGCGCGGGTTGGAGTCAGCCAAGGCGAAGGCTTCAATGGGGCCGCCTCGTGATCGAGGCGGAAGGACGGCCTGTTCGACGCGTCGTCGGCGGGCAACCAGCTGCTTCAATGGGGCCGCCTCGTGATCGAGGCGGAAGGCGCGTCGTCGAGATGCGCTTCGGAACCAAGTAAGGCTTCAATGGGGCCGCCTCGTGATCGAGGCGGAAGGGCGCGACAAGTACCCGTACCTCGATCCACCAGACGAGCTTCAATGGGGCCGCCTCGTGATCGAGGCGGAAGGTGGTGCACATCGACGCGATGACCGACCACGAGAACGAGCTTCAATGGGGCCGCCTCGTGAGCGAGGCGGAAGGCTGAGTGACCCGGCCTCGGCGCAGCTCCTCGACCGTGGGCTTCAATGGGGCCGCCTCGTGAGCGAGGCGGAAGGCGAGTGCACCGCGGGCTCAAGCTCATGGAGCTGGGCGCTTCAATGGGGCCGCCTCGTGAGCGAGGCGGAAGGCTGCCGTTCGATGCCATCGCGCTCCCGTCCAACCGCGAGGCTTCAATGGGGCCGCCTCGTGAGCGAGGCGGAAGGACGGTACGTTCTCCTTCGACACGGTGGGCTCGTCATTGGCTTCAATGGGGCCGCCTCGTGAGCGAGGCGGAAGGGACGAACACGATGCCGTTTCCCGCGGAGCTACTCACGCTTCAATGGGGCCGCCTCGTGAGCGAGGCGGAAGGCCGTCGACAGCGCTGCACCGCTGCGACCGCCGACGTGCTTCAATGGGGCCGCCTCGTGATCGAGGCGGAAGGTCCCGCCTTCCAACCGCCTGGAATCCCAGGCGTTCTCGGGCAGGAAATCAAGCAAGCCCTTTGCCGACATGTCGCCCATGTCACATGTTCAGTACCTCTTCGATTCTCAAACAGCATTCCACCCCCGCCTACGCCCGCGAAATCATCGTTTTGCACGCAAGACCGGGGATTTCCACGCTGAGAGCCCGCGTGATTTCTGCCCCCCACCCTATCACGTCTGGCCCAGCTCTTGACAGGCCAAACCACCCACCCCGGTCGGCCGGCCCCCTTGCCACGGACCGCCGCAGCCGTGCCAGCCGGCCGCCCACCTTCTTCGCCCCTCGTACGAATTTTCGTCCACCCGCGGTGATCGATTTCCGACTTCGCACCACTGTGCCCAAGCGCTCCGAAATTCGACCGTCCCGAAGGATCGTTCCCCTTCGTCGCGCAACCACTCCCAAGAGCCTGCCGCGGTGCAACCGCAGCGCGCCACCTCCCATCTCCCCACCCACCCTCCGGAGCTCACCATGCCCGAGCGCCTGCAGCACACGCCCCCGTCCGAGCTGGCCGATCTCCTCCCGGTCCGCATGTGCAACGAGCTGGTCTACTGCGAGCGCCTCTTCTATCTCGAGCACGTCCAGGGTTACTTCGTCGACTCTGCCGACACCGTCCACGGCCGCGCCCAGCACGAGCGCGCCGCCCGTCGCGGCCGTCGCAAGACCGTCGCCTCCTCCGCCCCCACCGACGATCCACCCCCCGAAGATCCCGAGCTCGCCGACCCTCCCAACACCCTCCGTCGCACCGTCACCCTCGAGTCCTCTGCCCTCGGCGTGCGCGGCCAGTTCGACCTCCTCGAGCTCCACCCCAACGAGGTCGTCGTCATCGAGGCCAAACGCGGCGGCTCTCCTCCCCACGACGATCACACCTGGCTCGATCACGCTCCCCCTCCGCCCCTCCGCCCATGACCACCGACCTCCCCCCGCCCACCCTCTCGACCCTCCAGGCCGCCCTCGCCGGCTCGGGTGCCGCCTTCCGCCTCCGCACCCGCCTCCAGCCCGTGGGCGGCCCGGGTGACAAGGTCTTCCCGCCCACCTACGCCGAGGCCCAGGACGCCAAGAAGAACACCAACCAGACCACCAACTACGCCACCGAAAACCGCGTGATCGACGGCGAGCACAAGCCCTCCGTCCTGCTCGACTCGGTCGCCTCGCAGGCCAACCGCATGGAGCTCGCCCTCCTGCACGCCCGCCGCCGCGGCGAGCTCCGCCTCCCGCTGTGCACCGTCGACTTCACGCCCGAGTTCCCCGAGCTCGGCACCATCAGCGCCCTACAAGCCCCGCACCGAGTCTACGACGCGATCCTCCGCGACTCCACCCTCGACGGCACCGCCTTCCGTGCCTCCGAGGTCGGCCGCCGCCTCACCGATGCCAGCCCCTCCGACGCTCGCGCCATGCTCGAGCACTGCCCCACCGCGCTCGTGTTCGGGGCCTGGGACTCCACCGGCCCCCGCGGCGGCATGGGCCACAAGTTCCAGCGCACGCTCGTCAGCGAGGTCGTCGGCATCGGCTTCTTGCCCGGCACCAAGGTCGGCAGCCGCATCGACCCCATCCAGAGCGCAAAGGCCGTGTCACTCGTGGTTCCCAAAGGAGCACCAGACCAATGGTCCATCGATGAGACGGGCAAGTCGAAGCAACGCCCGTCGGACGCCAATCACTCCAACATTCCCCCCACCCGCGACGAGGAATCCGGCGGCGTCACCGTCGAGTACGCCCTCCACACCGCCGTGCTCTCCCTGCCCGCCCTTCGCCGCCTTCGCTTCGGTGACTGGGACGACGCCAAGACCTCCGCCGCCCATACCCTGCTCGCCGCCCTGGGCCTGCTCGCCATCGCCCTGCAGCGTCGCGAGGGCTACGACTTCCGCAGCCGCTGCACCCTCGTTCCCGAGGCCCCTGCGTCGCTCGAGCTCGTCTCCGCCGACGGCACCGTCGAGCCCTTCTCCCTCACCGTCGACCAGGCCCGCGCCCTCTACTCCGCCGCGCTCGAGCACGCCCTCGCGGCCGGCATCCCCTGGGCCGAGGACGAGCTCGTGCTCCGCCCCATGCCCAAGCTCGTGCAGCTGATCCGCGCCAGCCAAGAGCACCTGCGAGTCAGCGGTACCGCAGACTAGCCCACGAGCGCACCATGCTCTGCCTCCGTCTCGAGCTGCTCACGGGGCGCTACGTCGCCTCGGCGTTCAACGATCGCAACGAGCCCGAGTGGCCTCCCCACCCGGCGCGCGTGTTCTCGGCGCTCGTCGCCGCCCACCACGAAGGCGGCGCCACGGCCGATGCCGAGGCCGCCCTGCGCTGGCTCGAGACCCAGCCGCCTCCCACACTCTCGTTCTCCCCGGCCACCGCACGCGAGCTGAAGATCTGCTACGTGCCCGTCAACGACAAGGCGCTGAGCGACTCGGCGACGCTCGATCGCGCGTGGTCGGACGTGCTCGCGCCCGATGCCACCCCCAAGGCCCGCACCCGCGCCGAGGCCAAGCTCGCCAAGGCCTACGCCAAGGCCAGTGCCCCCGAGACCAAGCTCGCCAAGGACTTTCGCGCCAAGGTCCTCCACGTACTTCCCGCCACCCGCACCAAGCAGCCGCGCACGTTCCCTTCGATGACCCCCGAGGTGCCCGTGGTGTGCCTGAGCTGGCCCACCGAGCCGCCGCCCCGGGTCCTCGCCGGCCTCCGCTCGCTCACCCGCCACCTCGCTCGCCTCGGCCACTCGAGCACCCTGGTCGCAGCCTCCATCACCGATCCCATCACCAACCAGGCGCCCTCCCCCACGTGGCAGCCCGATCCCGAGGGCTCCGAGCTCGTGCGCTGGGTGAGCCCCGGCCAGCTCGATGCCTTGCAAGCCCTGCACGCAGCCCATCCCCACGCCGAGCAGCGCGTGATGCCCTACGTGGTCGCGCGCTACCGCAGCCTCACCCCGACCCCGCGCACGTGGTCGTCGAGCTTCTCGAATGCGTTCGTGGTGCTACGCCGCCTCGACGGCCCACGCCTGCCGCTCTTGGCCAGCGAAGCCCTCGCCGACGCAGCCCGCCGCGCCCTGATGAGTCACGCCGAGGATCCCCGTGCTCCCCTGCTCAGCGGTCATGCACCCGACGGCAGCCCGCTCCAGGCCAACCACCTCGCCATCGTTCCCCTCGCGAACGTGGGCAACCGCCACGCCTCCGGTGATCTGCTCGGCCTGGCCCTCGTTCCCCCTGCTGGCCTCGATCTCGCCGGCCTTCACCCCCTCTACGCCGCGCTCGCCCGCTGGGAGGCCGATGCACGCTCACAGCCCGATCTGCCCCCGGGCGACGACGGCCCCCGTGCCGTCCTCACCATGGGCCGTCTCGGCCGCTGGGTCCTCGAGCGCTGCATCGACCACCCTCGCCTGATCAACCTTCAAGAGCGCACGTGGACCCGCCCCTCCACCGAGTGGGCCACCGTCACCCCGATGATCTTCGATCGCCACCCCGGCTCGCTGCACGACGGCCGCAGCACTCGCCGTCACAAGGCCATCACCCGCGCCCACGCCACCATCGCCGCGGCCTGCCAACGCATCGGCCTGCCCGCTCCCGAAGAGATCGAACTCGACGACGCCCCATTCTTCACGGGCTCGGAGCCCGCCAGTCGCTTCGCTCGCCGCCAGGGCACCACCGACCAGCGCCCACGCCTCCACCTGCACCTTCGCTTCGCCGAGCCCGTGTGCGGCCCCGTGTTGCTGGGTGCCGGCCGCTACCGTGGCCTGGGCTTGTTGCGCCCCCTCGAGCCGCATCCCCAGCTGGAGGCCTGGCATGGCTGAGCCGACCCCCGACGACTTCGTGCCGTTCATGACCGAGGTGACCGGCCACCCGCCGTTCCCCTGGCAGCGGCGCCTGCTCGACGTGGTGCTCGAGTCCGGCTGGCCCTCGCTGCTCGACCTGCCCACCGGAACCGGCAAGACCTCCACGATCCTCGTGGCCCTGTTCGCGCTCGCGCTCGACCCCTCGCGCCACCACCGACGCATCGTGCTCGTGGTCGATCGCCGGATCATCGTCGACCAAGTCGATGGCTTCGCCCGCCGCTTGCAGACCGCGCTGCTCGACCCCTCGCGCCCCGTCTGCACCGCGATCGCAGCCCGCTTGCGCGCCCTGGCCATCACCGCCCCCGGTGAGGAGTCAGAGCCCGTCCGGACCGTGCACCTGCGCGGTGGGATCCCCCGCGACGACACCTGGCTCGGGACTCCCGATCGACCCGCCATCATCGCCTCCACCGTCGACCAGGTGGGCTCGCGGCTCTTGTTCCGCGGCTATGGCGTCTCGGAGGGCATGCGCCCGGTCCACGCCGGCGTGCTCGCGCGCGACACCCTGCTGCTGCTCGACGAGGTCCACCTCGCGACCGCCTTCGAGGAGACCCTCGACCGTCTCGAGCGCACGTATGACTCCGAGCGCTGGGCCGAGCAGCCAACGGGACGCCGCCTCAGCGTGGTCCGCATGAGCGCAACCCCGCGGCCCACGAGCGTCGAGCCCCGGCGAGCCTTCGGCCTCGACGCAGCCGACCGCGCCCACCCCGAGCTCGCCAAACGCCTCGGCGCGTCGCGGATGGCCACCCTCGAGCTGGTCAAGACCAAGAAGGCAGACAGCGAGGACGAGCGCGCCACCAACCGCGCTCGCGTGGCCGAGGCCGCCTGCGCACGAGCCCAGCAGGCAATGCGCGCGGGCGCAACGGCGGTGGGCATCGTGGTCAACCGAGTGGACACCGCCCGCCGCACCGCGGCCCTGCTGCGCACGCACGACGACCTGGAAGTGCTGCTGCTGACCGGACGCATGCGCCCGTTCGACAAGGCTGCGGCCCAGACCGTGCTCGATCGCATCGCCGCCGCCGGTCGAACTCGCGACCCCAACGCCCGCCCCGCCGTGGTCGTGGCCACCAGCTGCATCGAGGCGGGCGCCGACCTCGACTTCGATGCACTCGTCACCGAGGCCGCCAGCCTCGACGCCCTGCGCCAGCGCTTCGGTCGCCTCGATCGCCTGGGCACCCATGGCAACGTGGGCGCCTGGATCCTCGGCTGCACCGATCAGCTCTCCGCCAACGCCAAGGCCGACCCGATCTACGGTGATGCGCTGCGCCACACCTGGGAGTACCTCCAGGAGGTCGCCACCGAGGGTCGCGTGGACTTTGGCCTCGAGACGTTCCCGGCCCCCACTCCCGAGCGCCTGCGCGACCTGCTGCCCCCCATCAAGGAGGCTCCGGTCCTGTTTCCCGCCTACCTCGACCTGTGGTCCGAGACGCGCCCGGCTCCCCATCCCGACCCCGATCCCTCGCTATGGCTGCACGGCAAGGACACCAGACCAAAGCGCGACGTCAGCGTGGTGTTCCGGGGCGACGTGGAGGACGGTGACGACCCTCGAAACGTCAGCGAAGCCCTGGAATTCCTGCCCCCCGTGGCCGATGAAGCGGTGAGCGTCCCCCTCGAGGAGCTGCGCCGCTGGCTCGCGTCGCGCAGCGCCGATTCCAGCAACCCGACCGCATGGCGCTGGACCGCCGACGGGCTCGAGCTCACCCCCGCCAATCGCCTCCGCCCCAACGACACGATCATCGTCCCTGCGATCCTCGGAGGCCTCGGCCTGGGCACCTGGGATCCCGCGAGCACCGAGCGAGTGCCCGACGTCGCCGAGCTCGCCACCTGGCAGACCCACGACGTGGCCAAGCTTCGCCTCGACCGTCGCACGCTCCCGGAGCACCTGCGCGACGGCTGCCCCACCCCGCCCGCCAAAGACGACGACGCGGACGCGCTCGACGACGCCCAGCAGGCCTGCCTCGACTGGCTCGATGCGCTCTCGCAGCACGCACGCGAGCTCGACGACGGCGATCCATGGCAGCCGCTGCTTCGTGCCCTCGCCGACCCCAACCGACGCCGCGCCCCCGACCCCGCCCCTTCACCCACGGGCCGCGTGTGGCGAGTGACGGCGCTGCTCCGCGGGCGGGCCGTGGCGCCCACCACCGAGGACGCGGTCTCGGTGTTCTCGGGCGCCGAGGTCACCCTCGACCAACACCTGCGCGACGTCGAGGCCTGGGCCGGCGCCTTCGGCCGCACCGCCGGCCTGGCCACGCCCCTGGCGAGCGACCTCGCCCTCGCCGCGCTCCTCCACGATCTCGGCAAGGCCGACCTGCGGTTCCAGGCCATGCTGCGTGGGGGCGATCCCATTGCAGCCGCCGGTAGCGATCCCTTGGCCAAGTCTCGCCGCTTCGGGTCGGCCGCATCCCGCCAGCGCGCCCAGCAGCGCAGCGGCTGGCCCACCGGCCTACGCCACGAATTGCTGTCGCTTGCGCTCCTCGATGCCAGCCCTCGACTCCAGGCCCGTGCACACGACCTCGAGCTCGTGCGCCACCTCGTCGCGAGCCACCACGGCTGGTGCCGACCATGGGCCCCCAGCGTGATCGACCCCAGCCCGCAGCGGGTACGAGCACAGGTCGCCGGGATCCAGGTCGACGTGAGCACCGACGCCATCGACGACGCCTTCCTGATCGAGTGCGCGTCACGCTTCCGTCGCCTGTGCCATCGCTACGGCTGGCACGGCCTGGCCTACCTCGAAGCCCTGCTTCGTCTCGGCGATCACCGAGCCAGCGCCACGCCCGGCGTGCAGCCAGGAGACCGTGCATGACCACGCAATCGCACGCCCTGCCCCTGCCCGGGCTCGACGCCCAGGATCCGCTGGCTTACCTCGCAGCCCTCGGCTGCTTGCTCGCGGCTACGAGCCAGTGCCAACGCGAGGGCCTGCCCTCGCCCACGCTGTGCTTCGATCTGGCTGGCGTACCCATCCCCACCCTGCACGGCCCGTGGTCGAGCCTCGACGCCCTTGCGCGAGCGCTGATGGCCGACCTCGACGAGATCGCCGGCCGGGGGCCGTCAGGGGCCGCACGGGACCGATTCCTCGCGTTCACCTACCCCGACGACAAGGGCAATGCCGTTCGCGACCTCAAGCCTCCACCCAAGGACTTCCGCATCCTTGCCGAGACCCTCATCGACGCTGCATGCCCCGAGGATCGCCGGACCGCCGACTGGGCCTCGGCCACTCTGACCGACGTGGCCACGGACGGAAGCAAGAACGCCAAGCCCTTCGCGCTGCACTTCACCGCGGGCCAGCAGCGTTTCCTGGTCGTCGCGCTCGAGTTGCTCGATGGAGCAGACGAGAAGGCAAGACCCGGGTCGCCAAAGCGACCCGTGGACGCCGACGACCTGCGAGTCGCCCTCGCCGGACCATGGCCCCACGATCGCGCGCTCAAGGTGTTCAGCTGGAGCCCCGCCCAGGACCGCGCCTATGCCCTGCGCGCGGTGGACCCCTCGAACGACCAGAAGCTCGGCACCCCCGGCGCGGACTGGCTCGCCTTGCGCGGAATCGGAATGCTCTGCAGTGCACCGGTCGGCACCCAGACTCACCCCGAGATCCACACCAGCGGCGTCCATGGCCGCTGGAAGACGGGGACGTTCAGCTATCCACTCTGGTCGCTGCCCATGGACGCGGACGCAGCGCGCTCCCTGCTACGCCATCCAGCCGTACGACCGCCACGCGCACGCGACCTCGAGGACGGGCTGGCACGCACGCTTCCGCGTGGAGTGGAGGTGCTCACCTGCCGGATCTCCCGCTCCGATCAAGGCGGCTACGGAGCGTTCTCCCACCCCTTGCGGCGCTGAGACCTCCGCTCGACGTGGGCCCCGGCCGATTGGCCGATTGGCCGATCGTCTCGGCCGCGGCGGGCACTATCCTTGTCCCGCATGCCCTTCGAGCGATCCCCGAGCCCCGCCTCCTCGCCCCCGCTGCTCTACGCACGGGTCGATGCCGCGCGCCCGCTCGCGCTGATGCTCGGCGAGCACCACCCGGTGGTGCAGGCGCTGGGCCTTGGTCGCGCGCGGGCGGGCGAGGAGCGGCTCCCGCTCGCCTCGCTCGATGCGCTCTGGGACGCGCTCGTCACGCTGCAGGGACCGAGCGCGCCGCTGCGGCTCGGCGAGCAGATGCGGGCGTCGAGCTTCGGCCTGCTCACGTATGTGCTCGGCTGCGCCCCCTCGGGCGAGCACGCGCTGCGGCGGCTCGCCAGCATCTACGGCGAGCTGCTCAGCGAGGGCACCGGCTACGAGATCGCCGTCGATCGCCGCCACGTGGAGGTCGCGGTGACGCTCCACGGGGCCGGCCGGTCAGCGGGCGCAGCCCTCTTCTCGATCGCCTCGGTGGTCGGCTTCGTGGCGGGCGAGGTGGAGGGCGGGCCACGGCCGCGGTGCGTGGACGTGACGACGGAGGCACCGTCACCGCGCACGGCCGATGCGTTCGCGCGGTTCTTCGGCGGGCCCGTCCGCCACGGTGCGAGCCGGTCACGGCTGGTGTACGAGCGGGCCGCGCTCGAGCGACCGATGCGCGGCAGCGATCCCGCGCTCGCCGAGATCCTCGAAGAGGCCGTACGAACGCGGCGAATCGCGAGCCGGAGCGCGCCCGGTCCGACCCGGGGTCTCGCGCTCCCGCCCACGCCCACCACGGACGCGCTGCGGGGCGTGCTCCTGGCCGCAGGTGCGCGCGCGAGCGTGGGCCAGGACCAGGCCGCCGCCGCGCTCGGGCAGAGCCCCCGCAGCCTGCGACGGCGCCTGGCCGACGAGGGCACGAGCTTCCAGGCGGTGGTCGACCAGGTGCGGCGCAACCTCGCCGAGGCGTGGCTCGCCGTGCCGGGCACGCCGGTGGCCGCGGTGGCCGAGGCGCTCGGCTATGCCGACGCCGCGGCATTCCGCCGCGCGTTTCGCCGCTGGACGGGCACGAGCCCGGCCGCGCACGGCCGGCTCGTGCGGCGCGATCAGGCGCCGGGCATCACCCCGGTGAGCACGAGCGCGAGCCCCTCCACGTCCTCGTCGATCACCTCGACCGGGATGCAGCTCAGCACGCCGTCGTCCAGCCCGGTCTCGTAGACGAGGTCGCCGGGGTCGGGCAGCGGCGCCATCGGATTGGCGTTGCCGTCGTCGTCGAGGAACAGCGCCACGTGGTGTTCCCCCGGCGGCAGGTCGACGATCTCGAACGGGACGGGCACACCGGCCTGCGAGACGTCGGCGTCGTCGATCCGCACGGCCGCGACCAGCGGAGCGCCCAGCTCGCAGGCGGTGAACACCGCGATCCACAGCGTCCCCACGCCGTCGTCGACGGGAACCGCCGCTGCGGAGCGGGTGACCTGGCCGAGGACCGAGAACGTCTCGGGCGGAAGCGAGGCCTCGTCCCCGGTGTGATCGTCGTCGGCCCCGTCCATGGGGCAGCCGGCGCAGAGCGGCGGGATCGCGAGCAGGAGGAGGCAGGAGCGAAGGAGGAAACGAGTCGTACGCATGCACGAGGGATAGCGGGCCAGAGCCGCCGAGGTCAGGACCGATGCGGCCGAATCGGTGGCCACATCGGTCCCCGGGTCGCGAGGCCGAGCGCTGCGGGGTCACCCCTTGGCCGTGTGCGGGCGCAACGGCTCGCGAAGATCGACCTGGCCGGCGTGACGTACATCGATTCCTCGGGCGTCGGCGAGTTGGTGGGCGCGTACACCACCGCGGCCAACCAGGGCGGCCAGCTCAAGCTGGCCGCGATCTCCATCAAGGTCGTCGACGTCCTCCGGATGACGCACCTCATCCAGGTGTTCGAGACCTACGACACCGTGGACGAGGCCGTGGCCTCGTTCGCGTAGCCTCAGGCGCTCGGCACTTCGGGCCCCACGAACCCGCCGGCAAATTCGAACACGTGTTCGAATTTCGCCGAGCGACACGCAGCGTTCGACGAGCCACCGGCCCATGGACGCGGACGCGGTGCGCTCACCGCCACGCGAACGCGACCTCGAGGACGGTGGGTCGGGCTCGGCGGCGCTGCCCAGCTCAGTACCAGCGGTGCCACAGCGCGCCGTCCGTGCCGCGCGCAAACACGTCGAGGCGATTGGGGCCCCACGACACCGCCGCGGGCGGCGTGGTGATCACCCCCTCGAGGCTCTCCCAGCCTCCCCACGCGCTCCCGTCCCACCAGCGATGCCACAGCGCGTCGTCGGTACCGCGTGCGAACACGTCGAGGCGATTGGATCCCCACGACACCGCCACGGGCAGCGTGGTGATCACACCACCCAGGCTCTCCCAGCCTCCCCACGCGCTCCCGTCCCACCAGCGATGCCACAGCGCGTCGTCCGTGCCACGGGCGAACACGTCGAGGCGGTTGAATCCCCACGACACCGCCGCGGGTGGCGTGGTGATCACACCGCCCAGGCTCTCCCAGCCTCCCCACGCGCTCCCGTCCCACCAGCGGTGCCACAGCGCGTCGTCCGTACCGGCTGCGAACACGTCGAGGCGGTCGAACCCCCACGACACCGCCGCGGGCGGCGTGGTGATCACACCGCCCAGGCTCTCCCAACCTCCCCACGCGCTCCCGTCCCACCAGCGGTGCCACAGCGCACCGTCCGTGCCGCGCGCAAACACGTCGAGGCGATTGGATCCCCACGACACCGCCGCGGGCGGCGTGGTGATCACACCGCCCAGGCTCTCCCAACCTCCCCACGCGCTCCCGTCCCACCAGCGATGCCACAGCGCACCGTCCGTACCGCGTGCGAACACGTCGAGGCGGTCGAGCCCCCACGACACCGCTGCGGGCGGCGTGGTGATCACACCGCCCAGGCTCTCCCAGCCTCCCCACGCGCTCCCGTCCCACCAGCGATGCCACAGCGCGTCGTCCGTGCCGCGTGCGAACACGTCGAGGCGATTGGATCCCCACGACACCGCCACGGGCAGCGTGGTGATCACACCGCCCAGGCTCTCCCAGCCTCCCCACCCCGGCGCAAACGCGGCCGCGTTGGCCGTGAGCGGCTCCGTGGAATCGAGTCGCACGTCGAGGGCCCCAGCGGACGCGGATGCGACGAGAGCAACGCCCGCGGACACCGGCCCCTTCGAATCGGGCTCACTGGGCGCCGGACTGGCGGTCGCAGTCGTAGCGGGCGCCGCATCGAGCTCCGGCACGGGGTTCGAGCACGCGACGGCCAGCATCACCGAGACGAGCGCCAACGGAGCCTTCGACCAGGTATCGTTCGCCATGAGATCACTTCCCCTTGCAGCGTTCGCACCTCGACCCGGCGCTGCAACAGAGCGGAAGCCAGAACGCTGGTCGCAGCTCCTCATCGCGAGCGCGGTGGTCTCGCCACCATGGCGGCGCCACTGCAGTCGCGTCGTGGGCGAGACGCCGGTGCTCTCGGCGACGACCGACCCGAGCGTCCGCCCACCTCGATCTCGACCGAGTGCACGATGCAGGCGGACGTCAGGCTTTCTTGGCGGCGGTCTTCTTGGCGGCGGTCTTCTTGGCGGCGGTCTTCTTGGCGGCGGTCTTCTTGGCGGCGGTCTTCTTGGCGGCGGTCTTCTTGGCCGGCGTTCCGTTGGCCGCGGTGTGCTTCGCCGCTTTCTTGCTCTGCCTCGCCATCATCTTCGCGATGTACTCAACCGCGTCCGGCGTCTTGCAGCTCGTGTCACCGTGGTCGACCTCGACCTTGCCGATCGCCTTCGCAATCACCAGCGCCTCGTCGCGCAGCTCGGGGTGATAGCCGCCGATCGCGATCAAGACGCTGTTCATCGAATAGCGGGTGCGATTGGGCGCAGCGTGGATTCCCTTGCGGATCTTCGCGAGATACGGCCGCAGGTATGCGTCGTCCACATCGGTCCCGCCGGCGGCCAGGATGCCCAGCACGTGCCAGCCGGCGGCCGAGCGATACTCGCCCTCGTGCCCGTGCCAGCGCTCGACCAGCTCGCGCGCCAGGGGTGAACGCCCGCCGACGTCCGCCACCATGCCGTTGAGCCCGTAGTTGCCGTCGCACACGGCTTGCCACGCGTCGAACTCCTCGACCGTCATCGCCTCGGGGTCGGCGATGAGCGTGGCCAGGGTCCGCGCGTCGTGGTTGCCGGTGGCCCACAACTCGCGCGCCAGCGCGTGGTCGACCTTGATCTGCTTTCGCAGCGCGTAGAGGTCGGCAAAGCGCACCCCGAACGCGGGCCCGGTCACCTCGTGCCGGCGCCAGGTCTTGAGCGTGGACTCGTTGCCGGCCTGCTCGAGCCGCTTCATCACCTCGGCCAGTTTCATACCCCCGCGAGCATAGCCGCATCGCAGCAAACGATGGGGGCGGAGATCCGGGCTCGCTGCCGGCCCCGTCCCGCGCATCACGCGTTCGATCGCCCCGGCCGATTGGATGAGCGTTTCGGCCACGGCGGGCACGACCTCGACCGGCATGCCCTTGGCCGGCGACTGTGCACGGCGTGCCATGACGGTGCCAGGCAGAGGGGCCCTGCGCCTTCGCGGCGATCGGTCGATGCTCACGAGGCCGGTCGGTGTACGAGCTCGATGCGGTTGCCGCTGGGCTCGTAGAACATCATGTGCTTGGCGGGACCGCCGTAGGCGAGCTCGGGGCCGAACTCGACGACGACCCCGGGATGGGTCGACAGCCGCTCGTGGAGTGCGTCGAGGGTCTCGAAGCCGTCGACGGTCAGCGCGAGGTGGTGCAGGCCCACGTTGCGGCGACGATCGAAGGGGGTGGCATGCTCGGGATCCTCGGCGCGCCACAGGGTGACGGTGGTGTGCCCGTTGGTGAGGAAGTACGCGGGGTAGCTCTCGTCCTGGCCGCGGACGCGGAAGCCGAGCACGTCGACGAAGAGCGCGCGGCTGGCCTCGAGGTCGGTGACGGTCAGGCCGACGTGGTCCGTGCCGAGGACCCCCACGGGCGACGAAGGGGCCCCGTCGATGGTCGCGGAGGGTCGCTCGTCGGAGAGCGAGGCGGCGGCCGCGGTCGGAGGCGCTCCGAGCTCGGCGGACGTCGTCGAGGGGGAACAGCCGCTCGAGTGGAGCAGCGATCCGACCAAGGGCAGGAGGAGGAGCGCGCGGACCGGCACGGGACCCCAACGTGGCCGGCGCCTCGAACATATCGCCGCCGGGTACGGGTACGGCGATGGGCGTGGTGCGGCTCTCCCGACGCCTTCTCGCGGACCGCGACCGCTTGCTAGAGTGCCTGGAATCACGACGCGCCATGTCGCGGGAGTGATCCTGGGTCGCGGGGGTACGCGGGAATTTCCGTAGGTTTTTGGAGAAGAACTGGAGAAGGGATGGGGGTCAGCGGACGACGGTTTGTGGAGGTTCACCAGCGTCCCTCCAACGCCTGAATGGTGGCCACAGCATCGGCTTGCTCCGTCTGGCGTTCGTCGTCGTCCGAGTCTTCTCGACGCCAAGCGCCTTGGGTCTCCCCCTTGGCCATGTGCAGGTGCAACGGATCCAGCAGTTGCTCAGGGCCTCGCTCGACGTGTCCGCCGCCCCGTCTGCGCCCCGCGAGGAAGGCCTGGGCCTGCTCCACGGTCATCGTCTGCACGGTGCCGTCGACGACCTCTTGAAGGCGTCTGTCGAGCTCGGCCCCGAGAGCTGCGTCGTTCAGGGCGGGTAGAACCTCTTGGTCGTCCTCGAGGCTCCTGAGCAGCGCTCGAGCGATCCCTGCTCGCTCGGGCTCTGGGAGCCTCAGCGCCTCGTCGAGGATGCTCTGACCAGCGTCGGACATCACGGGCGCATCGTAGTACAGCGGGGCCACCCAGCGACGGGCCTACCGCTCCCACAGCAGGCCGAGCGCCAGCTCCACCGCATCGAACGGCTCGACCCGCACGCGTGCGTCGTCTCGATGCACGGCCACGCGATGCCACACGCTGCCCCCGTGGCGGTAGACCTCGAGCATCCGTACCACCGGATCCACCAGCCACACGTGCCCGACTCGCTCGCGTAGGTAGATCTCCATCTTCTCCGCCCGATCCACCGCCTCCGTCGATGGGGAGAGCACCTCGCAGACCCAGTCGGGCGGGACCGAGGTCCACGCCGCATCCTTGGGCACGTCGGCGAACCGCTCGCGCCGCCAGCTCGCGAGGTCGGGCGCGAGGATGTCCGGCTCACTCCCGAGGTGAAGCTCGGGCTCGTCGTAGATCACCCAACCACCAGGGCCGCCCGTTCCCATCCGAAAGGGGCCGAACAGGAGCCCGCCGAGGTGCGACGACGCGTTCGCGTGTCGCAACGCCGGTCGCGGGTGTGTATGGAGCACGCCGTAGATCACCTCCGCCACCAGGTGTGGAGGGGCCTGCAGGACGTCCTCGTAGGTGGCGCGGCGATGGGCGGGAGCGGTCATCGCCCGACCATCCTAGCAGGACCCGGCGGGCGCGTTGAGCACCGCGGGCCTATTCTCGGCTGGCTGTCCCCGAACCGTCGGGAGGCCAGGCGAATTCGACGATTCGGACCTCCTGCCTTCGCCGCGACAAAGACCCCAGCCGCCACCCCACGCCCGTACACGCCGACGGCATACCCGCCGACGACCATGACCTCGCGTCAGCGTCGGACCGGGTGGAATTCAGCTCGCGGGAGTCTTCGCTGTGGGGTCAGACGGCGCAGGATGACCCGCCACCGAGCGCGCCCACTCCCCGTGCGTCATCCCTTGGCCAGCTCGAGCAGCCGTGTCATCAGCGGCTGCATCCCCGCTTCGACCTCGGCCCACGGCCATGCCAGGTCCACGCCATCGGTGAGCAGCTCGTTGGCCCCGTCGGCGACAACGAGGTGCAGGTGGCGACCATCGATGTCCGGGAAGAGGAGCACCGCGCTGCGAACCCGCAAGGCCCGGCAGTACGCCAGTGCCTGGTAGAGGTCCTCGCTGCTCGCCTTGCCCCGACATAGCTTGTACTTGGTGTCCGCGACCAGTCGCAGCTCGCGATCGTGGTAGAGCAGGAGATCGGGGAGGATCTTGATCTGCCCTTGCCGATCCAACGAATGGGACCCCTGGGCCCGCACCCGCCAAGGCCCGGGAAGATTCCGATCGAGCCAGATCGCCACGAACTCCTGGAACAGGGTGTTCATGTTCACCAGGAAGCTACCCATGGGCAGCGCCCCGGGGCCGTCCTCGGCGCCGCGTGCTTGCAGGATCAGCCGGCAGATCCCGTGGATGACCTCGTAGTGTGCGTTGAGACGATCGTAGGTGAATTGATCGAGGTCGCTCGGCCGGAACCGTCGCGGGGTGAGCCGAGCGAACGCCGCCTTCGATCTGCGCACGCGCTGGTCGAGCTGCGGCGATCCGGTGCCTTCGATCTGGGAGAGCGTGTAGCCGATCACCTGGTTGAGCGGGAGATCGGCGGTGTAGTCCTCGTAACGGCAGGCGATGGTGAGGGTCCCGCCCGGCATCGTGCGCAGCTGCTGGTCGAGCGCGAGCCGTCCGCGTAGGACCGGCAAGCGAGCTTCGTCCTCGACGTAGCCACGCCGTAGGCCGCCGCGAACCAGCGCCTCGAGGTGTTGCACGAGGATGAGCACCAACAGGTCGCGCAGATCCTCGTCCTCTGCCTGGTGCACCAGCTCGGGCCGGAGCTTGGCGAGGTGGTGAACGTGGCTCAGCATCCCGAACAGGTTCCGCAGCCCGCACTTGGGGCGAATGCGCAGCTCGAGGCTCGGGCCGACGATCGTGCCGGCGATGGCCTTCGCCTTGAGCTCGTAGCGCCCGGGCCTCGTCGTCGGTCGGACGACGATCACGTGCCGAAAGTGCTCCTGCAGGAACGACACGTCGTGCTCGCGAAGCGCGACCTCGCGAGCCTCGTGCTCCCGCAGAGCGAGGGTCTGGATCACCCAGCGCCCTCCCCTGATTCATTCTCGGATACAGCCGCGTCGACCTCTACGAAGGTCTCGAAGCGAAACTGGGCGATCTTGTCCCGCTTGCCGTAGAAGTACTCCTCGAGGGTCGGCACGATGCTGCGATCCCACACCCGCTTGAGCGCCAGCTCGTCGAGCCCGCGCCGCATGAAATGGGTGTGGCCAACGAGCAGGTTGTCGTCGAGCCTCTCACGCCGAAGCGCGTCGTTGAGCTTGTCGAGCACCGTCGCCACATAGGCCATCTTGGGCGCGTGCTGCGAGAGCCACTCGCGCAGCAGCTGGGAATCGGGCCGCAGCTCCACGAAGTGAAAGCGTCGGCGCAATGCCACGTCGACCAACGCGATCGATTGGTCGGCGGTGTTCATGGTGCCGATCAGGATGAGGTTGGTGGGCACGGAGAACGCCTGCCGGGAGATGGGAAGCTCCACCCGATGGTCGGGTCCCCGCCGCTCGAGCAGGTAGAGCAGCTCGCCGAAGATCCGCGGGAGATTGCCGCGATTGATCTCGTCCACCACCAGCACGAAGGTCTCATTCGGCCGCTTGCGCGCCAGGTCGCACAACTGCCGGAAGATCCCCGGCTCGACCCGGTAACCCACCTGGGCCGATTCGACGCTCACCACGGGGCGGATGCCTTCCACGAAGTCCTCGTAGCCATAGGACGGGTGGAATTGAACGAGGCGGAACTCGCCGCCATCGCGGGTCAGATAGCGGGCGAGGCGTTCGGCCAGATGGGTCTTGCCGGTGCCCGGCGGGCCGTAGAATACCAACTGAGGCTTGTCGGCGAGGAGCTGCTCGATCTCGTCGAGCTCGGCCTCGGGCATCGACGTGTCGGCCATTAGCGCGTCGCGGTCGTAGACGTGCTCCTCGTCGGGCGCATCATCGGCGGGCACCGCCCCGTCGAGGGAATCGGCGACGACGGGCTCGGCCGGGGCGGACTCGGTCTCGACGTGGACGACACCGGCCTTCGCTTCGGCACGTGCGGCCTCCATCAACACGAGGTCGGTCGCGTGCACCGGGACGTCGTAGGCACGGCGGAGCTGGGCCAGCCCCCGGGCATACTCGAGGTAGCGTACCCCCTTGCGCCCGCGTACGGATTGTCCGGTGAGGACCGTGTAGCCCTTGGCGAGGCCGGTCATGATCGGGAACCACCGCTCCGGGTCGCGTATGTGCAGCAGCATGGTGGGCAGCGACCGACCCGCCCCGGGAACGTCCTTGGCGGCCCAGAACTCGTCGAGCACGCGGGCGACCGCTTCGTCGTCGGAGGCCTCCCAAAGCCGGGGGATCCAGCCGTTGAGCGCGTCGGTGGCGGCCGCGATGTCGTTGGCGAGCGAGCCGGTGAACCCGGGGGCGAAGCGATCGGCCTTGTTGCTCCCGTTGCGATGATCGACGTTGAACAACTGGAGGAGCTTGCGGACGTCCTCCGGGGAGAACGTGCCGAGGTGGGCCTGCACGAAGGTCCGGGCATGGTCGACGGCCTGGCGACGGGCAGCCTCGCGCGCGGGGGTGAAGCGCGCGAGGGCCTCGGCCACGAGCACGGCGGGGTCCGTCGGTGACGGCGTGGAATCGTCGGCCGGAGTGGAACCCGGCACGGGCCGCCACGGGTCGTCGATCGAAGGCTCGAGCGCGGCGATGCCCGACTCGGGCTCGTAGCTCCAGCTCACCTGCATGGTGCGGCCCTGGGGCCCGGTCTCGCCGCCACGCAGGACCCCGAGCCGGCGAAACAGCTCGGTCACGCCCCCGAGATACGAATGACCGCTGGAGATCGTGAGCGCGCCGTAGAAGTCGATCGCGGCGACGCGGATGTCGAGGGTGTCCCGCCCTCGGGGGATCGCCTCGCGCAGGGCGCCAGGCAAGCGGAGGATCCGGGCGCGGATGTCGTTGAGGGTGACCGAGGACGTCGCTTGGACCACGGACATGGGGCTGCCGCATGGTCCCATCCCATGGTGGGGGTACGCCATCGAAGTCGCGGCGACCGGGCGGATCGAACGGGCCAACAGCGGCAATGGCGCAGAACGCCGGGTTCCCTGCCCGCCCGTGGTCCCGATTGCCGTATCCTCGACCCTCCGTTCGTCGCATGGCGCTGCAAGCCGGTCAGATCGTTCGCGTTCGCTCCCGTCAATACCTGGTGGAGGAGGTCGTAGCTCCGCCTCGGCACGGGCACGACACCCTGGTGCGGCTGTCGTGCCTGGCCGACGACGCCCAGGGAGAGCCGCTCGAGGTGCTGTGGGAGCGAGAGGTCGACGCCAAGGTGCTGGGGGCGACGCCGTGGGACGTGATCGCGCGGCGGGGGTTCGACGATCCCACGCTGTTCTCGGCCTACCTGCACACGCTGCGGTGGAACTGCGTCACCTCGACCAAGGCCGAGCTGTTCCAGGCGCCCTATCGGGCGGGGATCGAGGTCAAGGCGTATCAGCTCGAGCCGCTGCGGCGGGCGCTACGGATGCCGCGGGTGAACCTGTTCATCGCCGACGACGTGGGGCTGGGCAAGACGATCGAGGCCGGGCTCATCCTGCGCGAGATGCTGATGCGGCAGAAGGTGCGGCGGGTGGTGGTGGCCTGCCCGCCCTCGGTGGTGCTGCAGTGGCAGGCGGAGATGGAGCAGCGCTTCGGGCTGACGTTCGTGGTGTTCGACCGCGAGCTGGTGGCCCGGATGCGGCGCGAGCGAGGGTATGGGGTCAACCCGTGGAAGACGCACACGCGGTTCGTGATCTCGCATGCGCTGCTGCGCAATGAGGACTACGCGAGCACGCTGCGGGCCTGGCTGGGGACGTTCTGTCCGGGGACGCTGCTCATCCTCGACGAGGCCCACAACGCGGCGCCGGCCAGCGGGGGCAAGGGGGGCGGCTCGCAGCTGACCCATGTGGTGCGGGATCTGGCGCGGCGCTTCGAGCATCGGCTGTTCCTCTCGGCCACGCCGCACAACGGGCACAGCAACAGCTTTGCGGCGCTGCTGGAGATGCTCGATCCGCAGCGGTTCTGCCGGGGGCTGCCGGTGGGGGGCAACCCCAAGCTGCTCGATGCGGTGATGGTGCGGCGGCTCAAGGCGGATCTGCGGCGGGTGGAGTCGGGCTTTCCCGAGCGACGGGTGGTGCCGGTGGTGATCGACGGGCTGCCCGAGGACGCGCCCGAGCTGCGACTGTCGGCGCTGTTGCAGGCGTATCGGGAGGCGCGAACGGAGCGGCTGGCTGCGGCTGCGAAGTCGCGCAAGCAAGCGGCGCTCTTGGTGATCACGTCGCTGCAGAAGCGGCTGCTGTCGTCGGTGGAGGCGTTTTCCCGGACGCTGCGGGTGCATCGCAAGGCGATGGAGCGTCGGGCGGAGAAGGCCAGCGAGGCGGACGCGGGGCTCACGGAGGAGGAAGCCACGCTCCTGCACGAGCCGCCCGGCGCCGACGACGAGCGCGCGGAGCGGCCCGAGGACGAGGTAGAGGCCGAGGACGACGCGGCGGTCGAGGCGGCGACCCGGCACGGAGCACGGGAGCTGCCGCCGTCGGCGGAGGAGCTACGGCTGCTCGAGGAGATGACGGAGATCGCCGAGCGGGCGCGGTACGACGTGGATCATCGGCTGCGCGCGCTGCTTGGGTGGTTGCGCGAGCACGTGTGCGCGGGGATCGGCGAGCCCGGGCGTCCGGCGAAGGCCGGGGCGGCATGGGAGGACCGGCGGGTGTTGATCTTCACCGAGTACACCGACACCAAGCGGTGGCTCGAGCAGCAGCTGCAGGCGGCGATCGCCGGGACGGATCGGGCGGAGCAGCGGGTGGGCACGTTCCACGGGGGGATGGGCGACGAGCGACGGGAGGAGATCAAGCGGGCGTTCAACGCGGATCCCGGGGCGCATCCGCTGCGGATCTTGATCGCGACGGATGCGGCGCGCGAGGGCGTGAACCTGCAGAATCACTGCGCGGATCTGTTCCACATGGACGTGCCGTGGAACCCCTCGCGGATGGAGCAGCGCAACGGGCGGATCGACCGCAAGCTGCAGCGGGCCGAGGTGGTGCAGTGCCACTACTTCGTGCTGCCGCAGCGGGCGGAGGATCGGGTGCTCGACGTGCTGGTGAAGAAGACCGACACGATCCAGCGCGAGCTGGGGAGCCTGTCGCCGGTGCTGGTGCGCAACGTGGAGCGGCTGCTGTCGCCGGGGATCGGGCACGACCAGGCGGGGACGTTGGCGGCGGAGATCGAGCGGGCCGAGGAGGTCGACGAGGGCTCGCGGCGGGCCAAGCAGACGATCGAGGAAGAGCTCGATCCCGTACGGCGCCGGGACCTGGCGCTGCAGCGGCAGGTGGACGAGCTGCGGGGGTTGTTGCGCGAGTCGCAGCAGTGGCTGGGGCTCGATGATCGGTGCTTTCGCGATGCGATCTCGGCGTCGCTGGCGGTGCTGGGGGCCGAGCCGTTGCGGCCCGAGGATCCGAGCGCGGCGGCGGAGGATCCGGCGCGGGCGCGCTGGGTGGTGCCGGCGCTGGACCAGCGGGCGGGGGCGGATCCCACGTGGGCAACCACGCTGGACACGTTGCGGGCGCCACGGGAGCGCGGGGAGGATGCGTGGCAG
This sequence comes from Paraliomyxa miuraensis, assembly GCF_026337845.1. Taxonomy (GTDB): domain Bacteria; phylum Myxococcota_A; class Polyangia; order Nannocystales; family Nannocystaceae; genus Paraliomyxa; species Paraliomyxa miuraensis. The sequence goes on from NZ_JAOVZF010000150.1 coordinate 302,983, forward strand.
TGGCGAAGGCGGGCGGGGATCCGGCCGGTGGTGTTTCGCGATCCGGGCACGCTGGACGATGGCGTGGTGCACCTGCACCTCGAGCACCGGGTGGCGCAGCGGCTGCTCGGGAGGTTCCTTGCGCAGGGGTTCGTGAGCGATGATCTATCGCGGGCGTGCGTCCTGCATGGGGATGATCCGATCCCGCGGGTGATCCTGCTGGGACGACTGTCGCTCTATGGGCCGGGGGCGGCGCGGCTGCACGACGAGGTGCTGTCGGTGACGGCGCGCTGGGTGCCGGGGGACGTGCGGGAGGAGCCGCTGGCGGCGGATGAAGAGGGCGAGCGGGTGGATGTGCTGCGACGGCTGGACGAGTCGCTGGGGTCGGCGCGGCTGCGGGACGTGCCGGAGGGGACGCGACGACGGCTGAGCGCAGGCGCGGCGAAGGACGTGGCGGAGCTGCTGCCGGCGCTGGATCGGGAGGCCAAGCGGCTGGCCAAGGCGGCGAAGAACGAGCTGGTCAAGCGGGGCAAGCGGGAGGCCAAGGAGATGGAGGCGATCTTGCGGGACCAGCAGACGCGGATCGAGCAGGAGCTGCGCGAGCCCGAGCCGATCAAGGAGACTCAGCTCGCGCTGGGTTTCGAGAGCGAGGAAGGCCGGCAGCGCGCGGCCGATCGGCGGCACTGGGAGAAGCGGCTGGGGGAGCTGGAGAAGGAGTTGGATACCGAGCCGGCGCGGGTCCGGGCGGGGTACGAGGTGAAGGCGGTGCGCATGGACCCGGTGGGGGTCGTGTACCTGTGGCCGGTGTCGAGCTAGGGCGACGCGGGCGAGCGGGCGAGCGAGCGAGCGAGCGGGCGAGCGAGAGAACGAGGGAACGAGAGCGATGGCGAAGGATCCGGAGACGCGCGCGCATCAGGAGTGGCTGGGGCTCTTGCAGCCGGTGGGGCTGGTGGTGTCGCCGCCGGCGCTGGTGAAGGCGCAGGCGGTGGTGGCCCGCAATGCGGTGGAGCTGCAACGGCGGCTCTTGGGGGTGATGGAGAAGGACCCGCAGGGGCGGCCGCGGCTGCCGGCGTGGGAGGTGCTGGCGCGAGGGGTGCTCGACTGGGAGGCGGAGGATCTGGTGTCGGGGGAGGCGATGCCGACCCGACTGGAGGTGGCGCTGCCCGATCACCAGGAGGTGCTGCGGCCCACGCATGCGGTGCCGGATGGGGAGCGGGACGGGGAGTGGTTGATGGTGGTGCAGGAGCTGCGGGAGGTGGACGACCTGCAGCAGCTCGACCGACCGCCCGCGCGAGAGCAGCGGGGGTGGCATGCGAGCCCGCAGATCAAGCTCGAGCGGCTGCTGCGAGACACCGGGGTGGCGCTGGGGATGATCTGCACGCCGGTGGGGGTGCGGATGGTGGTGGCACCGGCGGGCGAGAGCTCGGGGCACCTGACGTTTCCGGCGGGGGCGATGGCGGAGGTGGGCGGGCGGCCGATCGTGGCGGCGCTGCACATGCTGCTGTGCGCCGAGCGGATGTTCACGCTGCCGCCCGGGCGGCGGCTGCCGGCGATCGTGGCGGAGAGCCGCAAGTACCAAAATGTGGTGAGCACGCAGCTCGCCGAGCAGGTGCTGCGGGCGCTCGGGGAGCTACTGCGGGGGTTCCAGGCGGCCGACGAGGCGACCGAGGGGCAGCTGCTCGGGGAGGTGGTGCGGGAGGATCCGCAGCACGTGTATGGCGGGTTGATCACGGTGCTGATGCGACTGGTGTTTCTGTTGTACGCGGAGGAGCGGGAGATGCTGCCCGATGATCCGGTGTACGTGGGGCACTACTCGGTGGGGGGGTTGTTCGAGAGGTTGCGGGCGGATGCGGGGCTGTACCCGGACACGATGGACCAGCGGTACGGGGCGTGGGCGCAGCTGCTGTCGCTGTTTCGGCTGGTGTTCGACGGGGGTGGGCATGGGGGGATGTGGCTGCCGGCGCGGGAGGGGCAGCTGTTTCATCCCGATGAGTATCCGTTCTTGGAGGGACGGGCGAAGGGGTCGGCGCGGCAGAGGTTCGGGGCGGAGGATGATGGGGTGGAGCCGCCGAAGGTCTCGGATGGCGTGGTGGTGCGGGTGCTCGAGGATCTGTTGATGCTCGACGGGGAGCGGCTGAGCTACCGGAGCCTGGACGTGGAGCAGATCGGGAGCGTGTACGAAGCCGTGATGGGGTTCGAGGTGAAGCGGACGCGGGGGGCCAGTATTGGCGTGCGGCCGCAGCACGTGGTGGTGGATCTGGAGGAGGTGCTGCGGGGGAAGGGCAAGGCGCGGGTGGAGGCGTTCGAGAAGGGCGCGGGGTGCAAGCTGGGGGGGAAGCAGCAGGCGGAGGTGAAGGCGGCGGGGTCGGTGGACGAGCTGGTGGCGGCGATCGAGAAGAAGGTGTCGCCGCAGACGCCGAGGGTGCTGCCGGTGGGGAGCTTGTATTTGCAGCCGACGGAGGAGAGGAGGAGATCGGGGAGTCACTATACGCCGCGGAGTCTGACGGAGCCGATCGTGCGGACGACGTTGCGGCCGGTGCTGGAGGGGCTCGAGGCGGGAGGAGAGCGGGCGACGGCGGAGAGGATCCTGGGGCTGAAGGTGTGCGACCCGGCGATGGGGTCGGGGGCGTTCCTGGTGGAGGCTTGCCGGCACCTGGCTCAGATGGTGGTGGAGGCGTGGGAGCGAGACGGGAAGGCGCCCGAGCTCGGGGCGGATGAGGATCTGCTGCTGCACGCACGACGACTGGTGGCACAGCGGTGCTTGTATGGGGTGGACAAGAACCCGTTTGCGGTGAGC
>NZ_JAOVZF010000029.1 GCF_026337845.1 Paraliomyxa miuraensis
GAGGTCGTCGCCCACCACCACTGCTTCTTGTGCCTCGTAGTGCGGCGACGGCAGCAGGATCCGCGCGTCCTCGTCCCACGCGGCCTCCGCATACTCCTCGAGGCTGGGCGGCACGCCGTCGGACGCTCCGAGCATGCGACCACCGCAGTGCGGATCGCGGACCGCCACCGTGGGGGTCTTGGTGGGGTCGTACTCCGGCACCCGACGCACGATGATCGGGGCCGAGCTCGCCAGCCCCGGCAGCTTCCAGCCG
>NZ_JAOVZF010000096.1 GCF_026337845.1 Paraliomyxa miuraensis
CCTAAAACAAGCGCTTGCGGTAGGCAGTCCGCCCGCTCACGACGCCGGGCTGCTGAGCGCGTGAGTCCCCTTCCGAAGCCTGGAGGCTTCGGCGCGGTGGGCTCGGTTTTCTGGAAGCGGCTCCTTTCGATCGCGGCGTGAGAGGTTGACGGGCGAGACACCGTCCGTCGAAGGGCACCATTGCCGACCGACGGGCCCGGCTCAAGAGGCGCCGAGGCTGCGCGCGAGGATGTGGAGCTCGGGTCGCCACGCGAGGAATCGGAACACGAGGCGGCGACCGGTTCGGACGATCTGCGCAGGGATGAGCATGAAGCGGTTGAGGAACGTGCGGAACTCCATCTTCAAGATCGAGTCGCGCTCGGCCTCGTGCTCGTCGTGCCAGCGAGGCGACGACGGCAACCGCAGCGCGAACCATGCCTTGAAGCTCCACGCCAGCGAGGTGATGACCATGTAGGCCCAGTTGGCCTCCAGCGTGTTGAGCGGCGCACGCAGGGCACGGACGCCGCTCTTGAGATGGGCGTTGAGGTTCTCCTGGTTGCAGCGCTCGTTGGCCTCGGCGACCACCTGCTCCTTGGTCAGCTCGCGATCGTTGGTCACATAGAAGAGGTAGCGGGTGGTGTTGCCCAGGCACTGCTGGCCGCGCTCCTCGAGGATGGTCTTCTCGAGAACGATCATGCGGTAGCTCTGCTTGGCACGCGCAGGCTTGTGCTCGAACTCGGCCAGCGCCTCGGACTCGAGGACCAAGTCGAGGTACTCGCGCTCGACGACGATGCCCTGCTTGACGCGCGGCTGCTTGGTTCGTGGCTTGCCTTCGAGCGCGTGCTTGGCCTTGCGGCACAGCTCCTCGAATTCCTCGTCTGGCAGCCCCTGGGCCCGCGAAATCATTGCTTGGCTCGCATCGTAGCCGAACACGAAGCGCACGCCCTGCTCGGTCCAGCGGTCGAAGTTCTTGGTCAGCGAGAAGTCCGTGTCCCCTCGCAAGCGGAACCGCTCGAACCCCGCGCGGCGGCATAGCTCGACGGCCTGGTCGTACACCTCCGCAGCTCCCTCGGACGACGGTCGGTTGCCGCTTCGGTTGACCAGGAACAGCGGCTCCTGGGTGTTGCCCAACGACACGACCAGCGGATGGTAGCCCCACGTCTTCTTGTGGTGGTTGTAGTCCATGCCCTGCTTGCACTCGCCCAGCGTGCCCACGACGACGCCATCGGCATCGATGCACGCGACTTGGTCGGTCAGCTCGGCGCCGCGCCGCTTCCAGACGTCGACCCGCACGTCGTTGATGATGTGCATCAGCTTCCAGACATCGTCTGCACTGAACCGACGGCAGAAATCCCCCGCCGTCGTCGGGTCCGGAATCATCCGAGCACCCACCGCCTCGAGGAACACCCGGTTGTTGCGACGCAGCTCGATGTCGTCGAGCGTTCGCCCGCCGCACATCGCGTTGTACGCGATGTTGAGCACGTGATCGGACTCGTGGTACGGCCGGTAGCGCTCGAGCAACGGGAGCCCGTCGTCGATGCGCTTGGCCAGGCCGAGGTCGGCGACCATCTCGACGATGGCTCCGAGCCCGCCCGCGTCGATGGCCCGCGTGCGGTCCGAGAACTCGAAGCGCACGCTCCGCGTCGAGAGCTCGGGTCCGTCCGAGAGGGGCTTCATGCCGCCCTTCGCTCGCGCGAGCCGCCGCTCGATCATTCGCTTCTCTTGCCGTAGCTTTTCTTGGAGCTCTCGGGATACCATCTCGTCTTCACCTGAATGGGTTGGGTGGGGTCGCGTTTGCCTGACGCAAACCCCTCAACAACCGGCCCTTCAGGTGAAATCCCGCCTATTGTGCTTTTCGAGCGCTTGGTTCAGG
>NZ_JAOVZF010000127.1 GCF_026337845.1 Paraliomyxa miuraensis
CCGGGTAGGGCCGGGGCGGAGCAGCCGGAGAGGATACCCCAGGGGCCCGGCGCCTTGGCGGAGGTAGTCCGTCACGGGCTTACGAAGAAGCACCGCGACCACAAGCGGTACAGCGTCCTGCAGATCATCAACGCGCTGGCGGAGGCCGAGCGGCTCGGCGTGGGCTCCAAGCTCGCGCAGTACTTCCGCGCGACGCGTCGTGACGTTGACGTGGAGCGCGCGTACAGCCGTGCGCAGGCGATCGTGGCGTTCGAGCGCGGTGGTCTGGCGGGGCGCGAGCCGGCGGCCGCCGAGGGCATGGCCGAGAGCCGGACATGGGCGGAAAGCATGAACGCCGTCTCCGGTGATCGCGTTCATCAGTGGCTCCCGCAGAACATCCAAGACGTGATCCGCCTGATGCACGACTCCCGTGTCATGGCGGTTCACGACGAGGAGGAGCACGTCGCGCGAGAGGCCGCGGTGGAGAGCGCCGAGGGGTTGTCCGAGGAGCCCTGCGAGGAGCAGGACTCGTTCGACGACCCGCAGGAGCTCGAAGCCGAGGATGTCGACCCGCTGATGACCGAGGATGCGACCCTGGACGAGGGTTTCCGCGATCCTGCATCCATGGGACCCATCGAAAAGAAGCTCATGGTGGCGATGCTGTGCGAGCTCCTCAGGCGACCTGGGCAGACGGCCCGGGAGGATGGCGCAACTGCATCGGCCGAACCGTCCCCGGAGGGCAGGCATGGTGAGGCCGGCGGAGAGGAACCCGCCGAGCAGCACGTAGTGGGCGACACCAGAGTCGGCGACAACGAGGCCGACGCTGCGCTGGTGGCGGGCGAGCGCTTGGATGCGAGCGCGACGCCAACCCCTGCCGAGCCCATGGCCCCTGCGCCCCCGAGAGCCCCCGCCGCGGGGGTCGTAGCCGCCCCACTGCCCCGACCGTCATTGAGCGCCAGAGCACCCTGCCGTGCTCGTCATGGTGGGGCCAGAGCGTTGCGACGTCCCCCGATCGGAGCGTCACGGCCGTCGAGGGCTCGCCCTCAAGTCAGAGCTTCGAGGCCGTCGCGGGCTCCCTCCTCGGTCGGAGCTTCCGCGGCGGTGGTTTGGTGCTCGCGCACAGCACGAACCCCTGGCAGCCGCTCGCCCCGGGGTCCACCCGTGTACCGCCTCCGTTGATCGAGCGTGGGCTGCGAGATGGCGGCCCATCGATCTCGACTCATACGCAGTAGTCCGGGATCCGAAGGGCTGCCCACATCCTCGACGACCCGCTCGAGCCAGAGAGCACACCCAGAGCGACACCACGGGTCGATGAGTTCGAGCCACGTTTCCGCTCGACGATCGAGCACCGACCCGGGTGAAGCACACCCGTATCGTTGGAGCTGACGACCATGATGACCAAGTCTCGTGTCCCAAGGGGTAGGCGAGGCACGCCGAGGCACGCCTCCACCCCGAGTCCCAAACGACTCCTTTCGTACCCAAGCCGAGCCCTCGTCGGCCACCGCCCTGTCAGTCGACCCGGGCGAACGGATCTCATCCGCCGACACCGAGCTCGGTACCCGGTAAAGGAGGTGACCCCATGACCGTCCGCAAGAGCCAGCGAGGGCGCTGGATGATCGATGCGCGCATTCGTCTGCTCGACGGGTCCGTCGTGCGCGTACGCAAGATCAGCCCCGTGCAGACCAAGCGAGGTGCGAAGAAGTACGAGCAAGATGTCCGGGAGAAGATAGTCGCAGGGACGTGGGGCAAGAACGCCGAGCCTTCGCCGACGTTCGCGTCGTTCTCCACGTACTTCCTCGACAACTATGCGACCACCAACAACCGGCCCAGCACCGTCCGGGAGAAGCGGCGAGCGTTGGGCCGTGGGCTGCTCGACGAGATCGGGCACCTGAAGCTGGATCAGATCGGCACCCGGGAGGTCGAGGCCTTCAAGGCCCGGCGCAAGAAGGACGGGGTCTCGCACAAGACGATCAACGAGGAGCTGGCGATCCTGGCCAAGATGCTCGGGTATGCCGAGGAGGTCGGCGACCTGACCACGCCGCGGCCGAAGATCCGCCGGCTCAAGACGCTCAAGCCGAAGCTCGACTTCCTCGACTTCGACGAGGCCAAGCGGCTCGAGAAGGCGGCCAGTCAAGCATCGGACCCGTGGCGAGCGATGATCCCGATCGCGATGTGGACCGGGCTTCGGCTGGGCGAGCTACGAGCCTTGAAGTGGAATGATGTCGACCTCGTGGCCCGCCACCTGCACGTGCGGCACGCAGCCGATGACCAGGACGTGCTGCACCCGCCCAAGGACGGGGAGCCGCGGATCGTCGAGCTACCGCGCAAGGCGGTTCGGTTGCTCAAGGAGTACAAGCACCTGCGCGGCGACTACGTGTTCTGCCGCGAGAACGGGCTGATCCTCCGCACTCGAGACTGCGAGTCGAAATCCAAGGCGGTCAGGGACGACGGGCCGCTGGCGAAGGTGTGCCGCAAGGCCGGGCTGCGCCCGATCGGTTGGCATGGTTTGAGGCACACCTATGCGTCGCATCTGATGATGAAGGGCGCCAAGCCGGTGGAGGTCCAGGAGTTGCTCGGCCACGCGTCGATGTCGATGACGAATCGGTACACCCACCTGTCGCCGATCGCCCGGAGAGCGGCGGCCGAACTGCTCGACGACGAGCCGCCTGGGCGGCTCAAGGATGATGCGGAGGGTGATTCTCAAGGGTGAACGGAGCTCTCGTTGCGGAGCTGGGTTGTTCTTGGCTAACGCCGCGTAGTGGTCCTCCGTGCTCCGGTATTACACGCAACGATCACGGGGGGCTTCGCGAGTGATGCGCACAGAGCAAGCCAAGTGCGGCCAGATGGCCCGCGCAATGGGGTCGCTGGTCGGCTGGTTCGTCCGCGGGCTCGGATAGTTCGCCATATGCGCGTGGAACGTGGGACAGACAGGAGCGTGGACACAACCGCGAGCCCTTGTTGGGGTGGAAGGTGCCAAGGCGGTCGGCGCGGCGATGTGCGCCGTCGCCCGGCATCGGCTACCCTCGCACAGGACGCGGTCTTGCGTCCCAGGCCGGCAACCGTAAGCTCCCACCCCTCCACCAAGAGCCCGTGCTGCTCACCAAGGACGATGATGTCCCAGCTCAATCTCCTCTCAGCGCCCGCGCCATCGGACATTCCCCGGAAGTTCGTATTGCCGGACGCGGATGTCGCCTTGCATGAGTTCCTTGGGGAGGAGGAGGCAGACCGGCTCTTTGAGGAACTTCGCGTTTCCATCCCGTGGCGGCAAGATCGCATCCGCCTGTACGGCAAGGAGCACGACGCCCCGCGCCTACACCAATGGTTCGCTGACGGCGGTATGAGTTACACGTGGTCGGGGATTCGCATGGAGGCATCTCCCTGGGTGCCTGCCCTCCGGGAGATACGGGAGCGGCTGGAGGTCAAGACGGACATCCACTTCAACACGGTGCTAGCCAACCTCTACCGGGACGGTCATGACACCGTTGGCTGGCATGCCGATGACGAGCCGGAACTTGGCCCCGAGCCCGTGATCGCCAGTGTCAGCCTCGGCGCAGAGCGCGACTTCGTCTTGCAGCACAAGGAGAGGACGGACCTCAAGGAAGTCATCCCGCTGTCACATGGAAGTCTACTGCTGATGAAAGGCAGGACGCAGGCGTGCTGGCAGCACTGTGTCCCCCGGCGAAAGAGGGTACGGGGCGCTCGGATCAATTTGACCTTCCGCCTCGTTTCCACCGAGGGGATCGCAGGTTCGCCCCGGTACTCGGAGAGCGGTTGACACCGACGTAGATCAGGACGCGGTCGGCTTTCGTAGGACCCGCCAGGACAGGCTCCCGCTGAGCCTTGCTTGGTGTTCGAACTTCTTGGCGTAGACCCCGATGGCGTCCTTCTGCTCCCCCCAGTCGTAGATCTTTCGATTGCCTTGGTCCGACTCCAAGACCTCGAGGCCTGCCTCGGCGGCGATTCGGTCGAACATCGTGTAGAATTTTGGGGCGTTGTTGTCACTGAAGAGGACGATGGCTCCGGGCTTCAACCGCTTGAGCATCGTGCGCAGGTAGTCTTCCGCTGCTGTGCCCAGGTGGTAGATTTCCGAGACGAAGAAACTCAAAGTGACCAGATCTGCCTTTGCAATGTTACTGGGCGCATCCCAAGTGCCCGGGTCCCCCACGTCATGCGTCACGTAGTCCGTATGGAGCGGCCTAGACCAGTCCAGCTCGTGTGCCAGATCCGACCATGTGGTCTTCCATCCCAGGCAGCCATCGATTAGTTCACAGTGGAGGGAAGGCGACGCGCTCATGGTATCCATGTACTTGAGAACCCCAACCAGATCGCTTCCCGGCCCGCCGCCGATGGCCACCATGCGGAGCTTTTTCTGGCGGAATAGTTCCTTGGTACTCCCGTTCCATCCGATCAATTCGTACAGCCAGTGAGAATGCGACGAGACATACTTGAATACGTACGCGAATCGAACGACGGGATCGGAGAAATCAGGGCCTCCCGTGTGCGTGAGATCCTTGTAGTCTTTCGTCATGGAGGCCAGTGCGCTCTTGATGGCGGCGTCACGGGTTGCCTCGTCGCCAGGAATATCTGCATAGGTCGCGTCAAGCACCTGCTTTACCACTTCAAAGCACGTCATGGCCATGTCGTACTGTCTCCTCTGGTCTGATTGATCGGTGAATTCGGCTTGGGGTGAAGTCGTCGGTGGAGTGAAGGTAGCCCCGTCTTCTTTGCGTCGGCAATGCGGACACGGCTCACTCGTCGTCCGCTAGGTCGAGAAGCATTTGCTCGTCCTCGTCCCAGCACAGCAGTGTAAGGGTGCGACCGTCGGAGAAGCGCCGGCTGCTCTCGAGCACCTCGTAACCGCTGCCTCTCGGCACGTCAAACCAGCAGCTGGCATCCACGAGGTCTCCTACCTTGCGAGTCGTGTCTGACAAGCGCCGGGCTCCGGCCCCGGCCATCGGTGCGTCCAGGAGCCGCAGGCGATCGGGGAGGTCAGAGTGGAAGCGGAACCACTTGCGTCGCAGATTCTCGTCCTGGGTCACCAGCACGGCCGGACGGGTGCCTCTTTCGATGAGGCGCAGGGCCGTCGCTGTGAGGCTCGTGCCGAAGATCGTTGCGAGGGCGCTGACCCCGTCGAGCGTTGTGGGCTGATTCTCGCAGGCGGGGATGAATAGCCAGTCGGGCAGGAGGAGTTCCGCCGCGAAGCGGTCGGCACGTTGTTCGCGGCCAGGCCCCTCCCAACTGCGTTTCCCCAGGATGTCGCTGCACCGCTCGGCGACGGTGAGTCGCTGGTCGACGTGGCCTCGGTCGTAGATCCAGTGGCCGAGTTCGTGTGCCGCCGAGAAACGCTGCCGGCCCGGCGAACGATCGGACGCCACGGTGATGATTGCGCGTTCGCCGTTTCCGAGCACACGGCCATCGCAGCCGCGCAGGGGTTCGTAGACGATCGTAGCCTTGCACTCCTCGGCTAGACCGTTGATCTCGATATCCTGTGGAGATTCGACGCCGAACTTCTGCAGGAGGTGGTTGGCTGCCTGCTGTGGTGTTCGAGGGGAGCTCACTCGTCCTCCTCGGCCAGGAGGCCCAGTGCGTCGAGTTGGGCTAGGAGACTCTCCACCTCGTCGTCGGGAACCTCCTGGTAGTTGCGCCACCCTGCGGTCATGGAGGACGGCGCCCTTTCGAAGGAAAGCTGAAGAAGCCGTCGCTGTCGGGGTAGCGGGAGCGAGCTTAGCCTGCGAGAAGGGGCCAAGGTGTGACGCCGTTGCTCACTCTCAATGCGACGAGCCTTACGGCGATGTCGACGGACTCCGTCCAGCATCACGCGGTCGAAGGCCACGATCTCCTCATCGGGGTCCAGCCCCGAATCCGCGAGCTCCTGTTTGAGTTCCTCCTCGGTCATCTCCTCGACCGATGCCGCCAGCTCCTCGAAGAGATGAAGGGCGTTGTCGCGATCAGTCTTCGTCGTCATAGCCGTTCAATCTGGCGTCGCAGTCGCCGGGTCAAGGTGTTAAAGGGTTTGCCAGCGTCGATGCCCAGGTCCTCGCGGGCCTCCTGGTAGGTCTTCCCCTCGAGGACGGCATCGAGAAAGAGGACGCAGTCCTCGTCCCTCTTCTCCAGCAAGTGTTCTCGAAGTTTCTCGATGCGCTCGAGTTGATTCGGCGATTGGTCTAGGAGGTAGGGGGCGGAGGGATTTTCGGCCACGAACCTGGCTTCTCGGTCGGTCCGGGCGCGCTGCTTATCCCGCCATGTGGAGGCCACGCTCCACATGATGCGCATCAGGTCTTTCTTGAACGTGCTCCCATTCCACTGCCAACTGCCCGACAGCGCCCGGACTTGGGCCTCCTGAAGGAGGTCGTGAGCGTCGCAGTCGAGGCCACGGGCAAGCACACGGGCATAGCAGAGGAGTTGCAGCTTGTCCCTGTTGGTGAGGGACCCAAGCGCTTCCTCCATCTGATCGTGGAGAGTGTCGCTGCGAGAGAGCGGATCGAAGTCGTCAGCCATGGCTGGGCCGGCTGAGACTACTACCGTGTCCTGGGGCCTCGCGGGACACGAGGTTCTCGGCGGAGCGTCCCTTTTTGGCACCGGATGGCACGAACGGGTCGCCAAACGCCTCGGGTCCAAGAATTTTCGCCGCGGTGTCCGAAAGCGCCCACCGGCTCGGTGAGAAGGGGTGAAGTCGGGCGCTGAGACGTCCGCCACGAGCCCAAGCACAACAAGGAGCCGGTCATGAGTCGCAAGAGGAACCAACACGTCGTTCCCCACCCGAGTGGGTGGGCAGTCAAAGCCGAATGCGCCGAGCGCGCGTCGTCGGTGCATAGGACCCAACAAGAGGCGATCTCCCGTGGCCGAGAGATTTCCCGGAACCAGAGCGCGGAGCTCCTCATCCACGGTCGTGACGGCCGGATCCGGGAGCGCGACAGCCACGGTCGCGATCCGTTTCCTCCGAAGGGTTGATCACCATGACCACCATTCGCATGGCTCACCTGCGCACGCAGAGGATCAACTTCGCGGTGTTTGCGGCTGACGCGCCGTCGCGTCGAGACGTCGACCGGGGCGAGCTCCTCCACGACCTGACGGTTCAGGCTCGCCGAGAGGGCCTTCGCGTGGACAAGTCTGCGCTGGTCTTCTCCGAGGGTGGGCGCAGGAACTACTATGGCACGCCGGATCTGGTGCGATACCTGTCTAGGCATGGGATCTCGCACTGGACTCACACGCTGACGGTATAGGGTACTTTGATGGTGCCTGCGGGGACCTTCCCAGGGAGTTCAGGTAGTGCTCGCTGAAGCCGACCCCGGCCTTGGAGGATCTGGAGATGAAAGAGCTGAAGCGTGGTGCACCCGAGCTGGACTTCATCCGTCTGACCTCGACCAATCCTCGGCTCTCCAGTATGAACCAATACTCGGGGCCAGCGCTCGAAGCATTCGCACGGGAGCTCGCTGGTGCAGCCAACAGCCTCGCCCAGCACCCCCGACGGCTTGCCGGAGTCCGAGCAGAAGCAGTCTTTCGGACGGTCGTCATGGGCATCGGGGACGTGGTGCTGCTGAAGGAGGAGGACGAAGGCTCCGTCGCATACAGAGGAGATGAGGTCGCGGTTCCGGATTTCCGTCTCGTGCTCAGGGATGGTCGTCAGCTCCTCGTCGAGGTGAAGCGGCATGAGTTCGCTGGCGACCTATGCCGCGAATTCTCGATCTCTGATCGACGAGTGCGAGCACTACGCCGATACGCTGAGTTGACAGGTGCCGAACTACGTTTCGCGATTTTTTGGGAACCCCTCGGAAAGTGGACCCTCTCCGAGTTGCGGGCATTCGCCGCGGGAGAGCAAGGGGAGCGACAATGGCGAATCTCGTTTCCAAGCGCGTATGCGACGAACACGATGGCAGATCTCGGAGACTATATCGTCGCGGTCCCTGCGCCGCTCAGGCTGCGCATCGTCGCGGATCCGAGTGCGGACAACCCCGTGGTCGAAGCTGACGGAAAGAAGACGACGCACTTCACCATCCAGCGCGTGGAGCTACTGGCGGACAACTTCGTGTTGAAGGGGATCTCGCAGCAGATCGCCTGGCGGCTGATTTGGTACGGTGAGTGGGACGAGTGGCCGGTGGAGCTCAAGGACGAAGGAGGACAGCTTGTGCACGTCGATATTCCCTTCGGCCCACCGGTTCCGGAGGATCACGCCGGTCCGATCGGTTCGCACCCTGCCGGTGCACTTAGTGACATGATCTCGCGATGTTATCTGCAGGGGGCTTCGGCAACTGTGCACACGACTTCTGAGTCCGAAGTTCTGCACCCGGGCTACATGGGTCGGGATTTCATTCCCTCAAACTGGACCGAACTTGGCCTTGATATGCCGCTCGCGAAGTTTTACATGAGGCCGAACTACGCATTCGAGAAGTGACCCGCGAGCCAGTTCGAGACGCCCGTGTGCGCGGCCAACCGGGGCGTCGTAGGCGCCTGCGAGCGGACTCGAAGACCCACTGCCCGGGAACAGGCATGCTCGTGTGAAGAAAACGGCTTCAAATACCATGTGCCGGCTCGATCTCGCCGAACGGACCGGCGAGGCCGGCTGCTGTGGTACCGTTGTTGTTGCGGCCCAAGACAGGCTGTGTTCGCTGGCTATGGCAACCGATCTGCAACCGATCTTCCTCCCAAACCGCTTTGAAAGACTGGCACGTCGTGCGGAGCAGATGCAGGCGGATCTGCGCCGTATTGTGGTCCGGGTCGATGCCGCAATGGCGCATGCTCAGCATGTGTTCGGTCACATGCGGCAGGCTGATATCTCACGGTTCGAGGTGTTTTTTGGCGACTCAGGTAGCGGTAAGACGACATTTCTCGAGACTCTCCCGATGTTCTTCGAGGGACTCGAATCCCATGCTATCCCGAAAACGGACGAGCTTGCTGTCGCCGTCGATGAGATCAGAGCTTTCGTCGAACAGGCGGGTGACAAGAGGATCCTCCTGTACCTTGAGAAACGTGATAACCCACTGGAGAGTGACAAGGAGATCCTTACCTTTTTTGAGCGGTTGCGCGACTTCTTTCGTGATGCGCCCGCCAGAGTCTGGGTGGTGTGGCCGATCTCGTTGAGGGACGAGGCTGAGCGTGTGCACAAGCTGGCAGTTCGGATTGGTGCGGAGTCGTTGGTGGGGGACGCTGTGGCCCACTATACGTTCTCCGGGCCGCCTCAGGGCGAGTTCTATTCGATCGCGGACAGCACGTCTGCGGTCTTCAATGACGGCAAGGGGTTGGCGGACTATGGTATCGATGAGGAACTCGGGGGAGGTGTGCTCGTTCACGCGCCCACGCTTGGCAAGTACTTCACGAAGCTCATCGGGCTATCGAACAGTATCAATTCGGTTGTGAGTGACGTTCTAAGCGAGCGAGCCAGGCCACGAATCTGGATTGTTGTCGCCGCGGACGATGCCGTCGAGGTGGCGTCGACGGTGAGCGCGCTATCTTTTGGCACCTCGAGGTTGCTGGATGTCGCGCGTTTTACAGCGCGGGCTGAAGGTGTGTTTGATTCCCAGTACATGAAGGATTGGGAGCCGCTTGCTGCGTACGTTCCCTTCCTTTTTCGGGCACTGGATGTGCGGGTGATCGAAATGTCGCCAGAGTTAGCGTTGTCCATTGCGCGAGCGTTTGGGTCGAGTGAGGTGAAGGGAGTGCTGCGGCAGACCAGCACTTCCCGGGCTGACGCCGTTGAAAGACTCAAGGGCTCGCTCCTTGGCCACCTTATCCGTGGCCTTGAGCCTCCCCCGAGCCGGCAGCCGCGGCGGACCAAGACGGAGACGAGGCAAGAGTTCCTTCGCCTTCAATCGCTTGCGCAGAAGAAGCGCGATGGGCAGATCCATGAGGCGATCGGGGAAGCCGTGAGAGACCTCGTCAGTTCCGTTGCTGGTGCCGAAGTCGAGGTTGAGACAAAGGACGCGGGCACAGGCGAACTGCGGCCTGACATACGCATCAGGCATCCAGACGGCGACCCGATATGCCTTGAGTTTACGTGGCGCACGACCGGGCTCCTGCGAGACGACGATTCGGGGAACGCGTCGGTCGGGGTCTCGCAGCCCTCCAGTGGCTCGCAGAACACGGCGACGCCCGGGCATATCCAGCAGTACGTGTTCAAGAAGGTGTTCGAGTACGTCAAGGCCCTGGACCTCCACCGACTGAAGGACTTTCGAAACTCAGAGCTTTGAGGCGGCTGAGATCCTCCGTGGCGGTGCGCTAGGCCAGGACGTGTCAGTCTATGCTTGACGGAGGATCGTTCGAATTGCCACCATCCAACAACGTATCGGTGATGTGGCTATCTTCGGGGTCATGGGCGTCGCCGACATCATGGAGGAGCGTCGGGTAGTGTTCGTGAAGATACTCGTCCGCTTGCGCAGCGACCTCCTCGGCGGCTGCTGCGGTTCGTGCGTCTGTCGCGCTTTTTGCTTCACGTGCCGCAGTGTTCAGGCGCCATGCCAACTGAAATATGTCTTGTGCGATAGCGTATTTGGCTATCATGACCATTTCATCCGGCCGATTGTAAAAGCCTGCGATCATCGCGTTCCCGATTGGCTCGACGACACCGCTATTCAGACATGGCACAGAGCCCTTTCCGGGAAAGTCGTGAAAGTGAAAACCGACCATGTCACGCCAGCGCTCGTCTTGAACGCGACGAAGGAAACCGTCAAACGAACCAACCGTCGCGATGATCCATCCGTTTAGGCTTACTTTGCCCCCTGATTCCCCCAGAGGAAGGACCGCAAGCTGAGCGAGAACCATCCACGGGTGGATGTTTCCGATCATCGTCGACGGTTCGGGCAGCTCAATCTCGCCGAGCACCTGCCCTCGGAACGATACCTGCAGCGTGGTCCCTGTGGGAATTGTCTCCGTGTTCGGGGAGTCAGATAGTGCTTGGCGAAGGAGTTGGATGAAGCGACCAGGGGCCCGATCGGCAACTGCTCGGAGTGCCCCAGCTCCAACGATGTCGCCCAGTGGTAGTAGCTCGCTTCGCCGCATCAGTGCTTTGTAGGCTTCGTCGAAATCTGGAAGTGCCGAGATGGTTTCGCCGAGTTCGAGTGCTGCGGCCTTGGCGAACAGTTCGAGATGGCGGGGCAAAAGAAGCACCTCTTCGCGAGCGCCTAGGCGTGTGGATAGGAAGCTATGTGTGAGCAACCACTGCAAGGTTGGCGATGGTATCAGTTCTGTTGCAACATCCTGCCGCATTGCCGCTGCTCGGTATGATGCTAGTTGTAGTTCTGTGTCGCTTGCTCGTGTCGCAATGTCCTTGAGGTATGCTCGTGCGAGACTTCGTAGCGCAGATACGAGTTCGTGGTTCGTACGCGCGAAGGCACCCCACACCGCATCGATTTCACCGAGCGTGGTAGTGCTCGGGAACTTGATGCATGTTCCGTCGTCGGCCAGGGTCCGGGCAGGCATGCGGCCCGCGATCACTCGAAGCACACGCGGCTCGCGGTACTCGATGTTGTACTGTCCACCGAAGTGGGGCTGACTGCGTGTCGCGTCGAAGAGTTGCTCTGTTGCCGCGTTGAACTCTCGATCCGAGAGCAGTTCGAGTTGGACAACCTCGGCGTGCTGGCCTAGCTCTGTCTTCGTCTGGCGTCCCGGCCGCACCGACAATGCCTTCCAAGTGTTTGGGTCGAGTGCGAGGACGATGGATAGTGGCGATAATGCCCCGAGTGCCAGCAGCTCATCCAGATCGCCAAGCCAGGCGTCGTTCAATTCGGGCACGATCTCATCAAGGAGGAGCACGAGACGCGTCTCACCGTGCATCGTCCGCAGCGAGGTCGAGAGCCACTGCCGTACTTGGTCCGGGCTCGTCGCTGTAAAGAGGTTCCTGGCGAATACGGAGGCCAGTAGTCGAAGGGGCCCCTGCCTGGCGCTGCTCGCGTCGACGTAGAGCGGCACCAAGTCGCCGGTCGCCAGTTTCTCGCAGCACTGCTTCAGTACAACCGATTTTCCGGAGAGCGGAGGCCCTGCGACCACGACTGCTGGTGCTTTCTTCCGGAGCTTGCCGAGCACGCTGGCAACGACCTCGCGTTCCACTGAGAACCCGCGAGCGAACGGAAATGTAAATTCCCGGAGCTCTCCAGTACGTGCCGCGAGCGCGTCTATGGTGTATGTGCGAAGGAAGTCTGCCCACACGTCCGGGTTGGCACCCAGTAGGCTGCGGATCGCCTCGTCACGCGCCGCGGCGGCGACGGCGGAAGCGCCGGTGATGAGCTTGGCGAAGACCTCGTGGTCAATGCTGGACTGCTCCCACGGCGTCCCGTCGATGGTTTTGTAGAACTTCGTCGTCGTTCCGTTCGACAGGATCACCAACGGTGGCATCGGCGTGAGCAGGCGCGCGTAGGACAGCCCCTGATCGCGATCGTCGTCGGTGAGATCGATGCCTGGACGCTTCAGCTCAAGAATCGCGACGTGGCCGACCTCGGCGGTCAGCAGAACGTCGGCGCGGCCCTTCTTCTCCCAGCCCTTGCGGCCATCGGCTCGGATGTCGTGGTGCCCGAGCCGGACGGTGAAGTGAACCTGGTGTGTTACCTGAACGCCGGTAACGGGGAACAGGTTGCCGAGCAGTGCTCCCAGGTGGGCCTCGAAAGTCGCCTCGTTGATCATCGCAGCTCCGTCAAGATGTCGGGCATGGTCCCTCATTGCAGTCAGGCCGTACAGCGTGTTTCGCCTGTTCCTCTCGCGACTCCCGATGGGCTGCGCTTTGCCGATGTCATCGTTTCTGTCGCGGCGTGAAGGCGTGGGAGGAACGATTCTCGACATGTGCTCGCTGGTCTTCGGTCGGTCAGGTCGATGACGGTCACCTGGTCTTGGACATGTCGCGACGGCCAGGAGCGGGTGGGCATCGGTTGGTCACGGAGTGGCCAACGGGGCCCGCCCCTTGGCGACCCACGGGTGGAGCGCGGCTCCACCACGAGCACGTCGGGTATTGCTTAGTCCCGGTGGAGGCTCCGATCGCCGTATGCTCGACCCCGCCCGACCATCGACGCCCGGTCCTCCACCTGCAGGCCATCCCGCGTTACCATCTCCCCGCCAACCCGCGTCGCCGAACCGAAACCAAGGTGACGCAGTGACCATTCGAAAGACCCAGCGGGGACGCTGGATGATCGACGTGAAGATCAGGATGCCCGACGGATCCCTCACCCGCATTCGCAAGGTCAGCCCGGTGCCGACCAAGCGGGGCGCGGAGCAGCTCGAGCGCGAGGTTCGAGGTGCCCTGGCCGCGGGGACCTACGGGAGCAAGGAGGACGAGGAGGAGGTGCCGACGTTCAAGGAGTTCGCCGGCTACTTCATCGAGACCTACGCAACCACCAACAACCGACCCAGCACCGTCCGCGAGAAGCGGCGGACGCTCGGCCGTGGGCTGCTCGAGCACCTCGGGCGCCTGCGCCTGCACCAGATCACCGCCCGCCACGTGGAGACCTTCAAGGCTCGCCGCAAGAAGGACGGGGTGGGGCCCAAGACGATCAACGAGGAGCTCGCGATCCTCTCGAAGATCCTCGGCTACGCCGGGGAGATCGGGGAGCTGACCAAAGCCCCTCCGAAGATCCGGCGCCTCAAGGTGCCCAAGCCGGCGTTCGACTTCCTCGACTTCAAGGAAGGCAAGCGCCTGATCAAGGCCGCTCGTCGTGCACCCGAGCCCTGGTGCGCGATGATCCCCACGGCGATGTGGACCGGCCTACGCCTCGGCGAGCTCCGGGCCCTCCGCTGGGAGGACGTCGACCTCGTGGCCGCACGGCTCCACGTGCGCCAAGCGGCCGACGACGAGAACGAGCTGCACCCGCCCAAGAGCGGCCAGCCCCGGATCGTCGACCTCCCCAAGAAGGCGGTCGCAGTTCTCCGCGACCAGCAGCAGCACCAGCGCGGCGACTACGTGTTCAGCCGCGAGGACGGCTCGATGCTCACCCGGTGGGATTGCGAGCCGAAGTCCAAGGACGCCAAGCACGACAGCCCCATCACCACGGTCAGCCGCAAGGCGGGCCTACGCCGGGTGGGCTGGCACATGCTCCGGCACACCTACGCGTCGCACCTCGTGATGAGCGGCGCGAACCTCCTCGAGGTCAAGGAGCTCCTCGGCCACGCATCGCTCGAGATGACGATGCGATACGCCCACCTCTCCCCGAGCGCCCGACGAAAAGCCGTCGAGCTGCTCGACGGGGCGGATGGGGCACCGGAGGGGCAACATGGGGGCATCGCCGAAGACCCCTAACGCATAAGCTTATGAATTTATTGGATTAATTCGCGGAGGCGCACAGGAATCGAACCTGCCCAGGATGCTCCTCGCACCCCACACCGGTTTTGAAGACCGGGGACAGCACCAGCACGTCGAGCGCCTCCCCAAGGGAATCTCGGGTCGGAAGGGGACAAAGCGAAGGGGGCCTCAGGGGACGCAGGGCTGGCAGGCCGGGCGGCCGTCGGGGTCTTCGTAGGCGCGGGCGAAGACGGAGTCGGCGCGCTTCTGTAGCACGAAACGAGAGGTCACACCGTCGCTGCCAAAGAGATCCTCGGGCAAGGGGCGGAAGTTGTAGGTGGACGCGATGTCCATGATCTCGGCGACGATGATGTACGTGTCGGTGTCGCCGCCGTCTCCCCCACCACCGTCCGTGGCCGTCCCCCCACCGTCTCCAGCCCCGTTGGCCTCGGACAGGCTCACCGAAGGCGGAATGTCACCCGCGTTGAACTCGCGCCAGAACATCTCGTCGTTGGCAAAGTCGTAGGCAAAGCAGCGGCAGTCCCAATGGGTGGTGTCCGGCGTCAACAAACACGGCGAGTTGGCCGCGGTGTCGGTCTCGCGCTCGATGCACGCGGCCGAGGTCACCACCTTCTCGGACGCGTCGAAGCTGAGCATGAACGCGTCGCGACGGTTGGCGTTGTCGACGTCGCGGAGCTCACCACCCTCGAGAGCGTACTTGATCACCGACCAAACCCCCTCCTCCTGGAAGAGCTTGGGCGTGGGCGGATCATCCTTGCAGGCCCCCGCACAAAGACAGAGACCCAGAGCGCCCAACACGAGGAACGAAGGATTGCGCGGCTTGGACATGAGGATGGTCCGGGCACGCTACCACACCCGCCCAGGGTTCCGTAATGCAGGACACGATCGCGGGCTGGAGCCAGGAGACGGCGGCGGGGCCGTTGACACGCCGTGGGTCCATGCTTAGGTTCCGCCGCGCGGTGTCCGCCAAACGCGACTACTATGAGGTCCTGGGGGTTGCCCGCGATGCGGAGCCCGGTGATATCAAGCGGGCCTACCGCAAGGCGGCCATGAAGTTTCACCCGGATCGCAATCCGGGGGATGCCGAGGCGGAGGAGCGCTTCAAGGAGGCCGCCGAGGCGTTCGAAGTGCTCTCCGATGGGGAGAAGCGCCAGCTCTACGATCGCTTCGGACACGAAGGACCGTCGCGGGCGGGGTTCTCGGGGTTCTCGGGGTCCGAGGAGATCTTCAGCCACTTCGGAGACCTGTTCGGGGACCTCTTTGGCAACCTGGGGTTCGGAGGCCGGCGCGGCGGACCGCAGCGTGGTGCCGACATCAAGGTCCAGCTCGAGATCACGCTGCAAGACGTGGTCAATGGGGCCAACCGCGATGTGGCGGTACCCCGGCGCGAGACCTGTGGCACGTGCGGCGGCGCAGGAGCCAAGCCGGGAACGTCGGCCGAGACGTGTCGGCACTGCGGCGGGCGCGGTCAGGTGATGCACCAGCAGGGCTTCTTCACCCTGCAGACCACTTGCCCGGTGTGCCGAGGCGAAGGACGCCTCATCACCGACCCGTGCCGCGACTGCTCGGGTACGGGCACGGTCCAGCGCGAGACCACCCTGACCGTCAACGTGCCGCCAGGGGTCGACGACGGCCAGACCCTGCGGATCCAGGGCCGAGGCCAGGCCGGCCCCCGGGGAGGCCCTCCCGGCAATCTCTACGTGGTGCTGCGGCTCAAGCCCGACTCCCGCTTCGTCCGCGACGAGTTCGACATCCACAGCAAGGTCGAGATCTCGATGTTCCAGGCCGCGCTCGGCTGCACGATGCAGGTCGATACGCTGGAGGGCACCGACGAGGTCCAGATCAAGCCGGGCACCCAGGCGGGCGAGGTGCTCATCCGGCGCGGTCAGGGCATCCCGGTGCTTGGCGAGCGTGGACGAGGAGACCACCACGTGCACGTGGAGGTCACCATCCCCGAAGACCTCAGCAAGGAAGAGGCCGAGACCCTGCGCCAGATGGCCGAAGCTCGCGGCGAGCACGTCACGCCTCCTCGCACGGGCTTGTTCAGCGGCTTTCGCAAGCGCAGGCGTGGCTAGGCATCCCATGCCGGGGCCCCCGCGAGGACCCACTTGGGGGATGGCCGCGTGGCTCGTGGGAGCCCTGCTGGTTGGGGGATGCTCGTTCAACCAGGCCACGGGACGCCTGCAGCTCACGGCGGTCTCGGAGTCGGAGGAGATCCAGCTCGGGCAGGAGAACGACGCCGAAGTGGTGGCGGCGCTGGGCCTCTACGAAGACGAGCGCCTGTCGAGCCTGGTGGAGGAAGTGGGAGCGAAGCTGGCGGCTCAGTCGGAGCGACCACGCCTGCCGTGGACGTTCCGCGTGCTGGACGATCCCACGGTCAACGCGTTTGCGCTGCCGGGAGGCTATGTCTACGTCACCCGGGGGCTGCTGGTGCACCTGCGCTCGACCGACGAGCTGGCCGCGGTGCTGGGCCACGAGCTCGGCCACGTGACGGCACGCCATGGGGTGATCCAGCTGCGCAAGAGCCGAGTCGCGGCGGCGAGCGTGGGGCTGTTTCGCGTGGTCGATCCCAACCTTCGCCACGTGGGGGGCATCGCGGCGAGCACGGCCGGCCTGGCGCTGCTCAAGTACAGCCGCGACGACGAGTACGAGGCCGACTCGTTGGGGCTGCGCTACGTGGGACGGGCCGGGTTCGAGCCGGCGGCCACGGTGTCGGTGTTCGACGTGCTGGTGGGCGTGGGCAAGGTGGAGCACGCGCAGCGCGTGCCATCCTGGCTGTCCACCCACCCCGACCCGCAAGCGAGACGGACACGGGTGGCGTCGATGGCCAAGGGCGAGCCCCCCGCGGCCGACCCGGAGTACCTCGCGCGACTCGATGGGGTCCTCTACGGCATGGATCCTCGTGACGGCTACATCGTCGGTGAGACCTTCGTGCATCCGAAGCAGGGCTACGCGATCGATCTGCCAGCAGGCTGGCAGGCCAGCCACGACGGGCCGCGGGCGATGGCGATCTCGGAGGACGAAGCCGCGCTGCTCGTGCTGCTGCCGTTCGAGGCCGAGTCGGCCGAGGCAGCACTCGACGACTTCTTCGCCGATGGGTCGATGCAGCGCGGCGAGACCTGGAGCGGCACGGTCGGCGGGTTCTCGGTGGTCTCGGCCGGGTTCTCGGCGGCGAGCTCCGACGCGAGCCTCATGGGCCTGTTGGCCTTCATCGACTACGGTGAGCAAGTGATCGCCGTGGTCGCGCTTGGACCCGTGGAGGGCTGGGAGGCGCGCAGCGAGGTGGTGGCGCGGAGCTTCGCGAGCTTCCGTCGCGCCGCGCCGGCGCTCGCAGGGGTGGAGCCCATGCGCGTGAAGCTGCTGACGCTCGAAGACGCGGCGACGCTGTTGCAGGTGCAGGAGCGGGCGCCCTCGGCGATCGACCTGCCGCGGCTGGCGTTGCTCAACACCATCGAGGATCCGACCGCGTCGCTGCCGGCCGGCACGGTGATCAAGCGGGTGCAGGGGATCGATCCGAGGACTAGAACAACCCAGCCGTCCACGCCACCTCCAGCTCACAGTCCCGGCTGAGCGTCGCCATGCGGTTGTCGAAGAGATAGGCCCGGGTCTCGCCAGTCGCGCCAAACGGCAGCTCGATGAGCGGTGGGCTCTCGTCCATGGTGACCGTGCGAAAGCCCAGCACGTCGATCGCGTAGCGTCCGGGCTGGCGCCCGGAGTTGGCGCATGCATCGAGCCCATCGCAAGCCTCGTCGGGCTCGAGCTCGAGCATGAAGGCGTGCCCCAGCGGCGGCACGCCGAGGGTGCGCGAGGCGATGTACCAGGGGACGGACGGCTCGTCTGCCTCCCACAGCACCACGCCAGCCCACTCGCAGCCGCTGGGCCCCATCCGAGCCCACATGCTCACGCGGCCGCAGTCGGGTAGCGTGATGTTCTCGTCGAAGGCTCGGTCCGCAGCGAGCTCGATGTTCAGCTGCGGGGGCTCTTCGGCGCAATCGCAGCTGAGCGGCATGCACTGCTCGTGCACCATGCTGTCCCCCGTGCTGGCGTAGAGGTTGGCACCCAGGGCGAAGTCGACGTACGGGACGGAGCAATCGGGGGGTCGAACCACTCCGTCGAGGTCGACGGTGATCGCGAGCGGCTGTGATGGTCCGAGCTCGCATGCCATCACTCCGCTGCTCTCGTCCGCGATGGCCGTATCGGTGCCGCTCGTGCCCTCGGTGGGGTTCTGGGTCGAGTCCTCGCCAGCGCTCGAGCTCTCGTAGGCCGGGTTCGGGGAGCTGCAGGCCGCGAGCCCGACGGACCAAGACGAGAGCCAGACCAAGAACAAGCCACGCATGCCCAAGATCGTACCTCGCCCGGGTCTCGGACCGAGCCACGGAGGCGACACGAGCGGCCGAACGGGGTTGGCCGGCCGCGAAGAGCCTCACTCCTCGTCCATGAACGGGTACGAGAAGCGGCGCGGGGGATCGAAGGTTTCCTTGATCGTACGCGCCGAGATCCATCGGCCGAGGTTCTGAGCCGAGCCGGCCTTGTCGTTGGTGCCCGAGGCCCGGGTGCCCCCAAAGGGCTGCTGCCCCACGACCGCGCCGGTGGGCTTGTCGTTGACGTAGAAGTTGCCGGCGGCGTGGCGCAGCCGCACGAGGGCCTGGTGCGCGGCCCTTCGGTCGCGGGCGAACACGGCCCCGGTCAGCCCGTAGGGGCTGGTCGAGTCGCACAGGTCGAGGGTCTGCGCGTACTCGGCGGCTGGATAGACGTAGATCGTGAGCAC
Source organism: Paraliomyxa miuraensis (assembly GCF_026337845.1). Classification (GTDB taxonomy): domain Bacteria; phylum Myxococcota_A; class Polyangia; order Nannocystales; family Nannocystaceae; genus Paraliomyxa; species Paraliomyxa miuraensis. The sequence goes on from NZ_JAOVZF010000127.1 coordinate 18,963, forward strand.
GGGGCCGAACAGCTCCTCGCACATGGTGCGGTACCTGGGATCGGTGGCGACGATCACGGAAGGCCCCAAGAACCAGCCGCGAGCGTCGTCGTGCTCGCCCCCGAGGACCTCCTGCACGCCCTTGCCCACGCTGGCCTTGGCCTCGTTCACGGCCCCGGTGAGCTTGGCGTAGCTGCGGGCGTCGATCACGGCGCCCATGAAGTTGCGGAAGTCGGCCACGTCGCCCATCTGGATCTGGGCGAGGCCATCACCGAGGCCGGCCCGGATCTTGGGCCACAGGGTGTCGGGGACGTAGGCGCGGGAGGCCGCGGAGCACTTTTGGCCCTGGAACTCGAAGGCGCCGCGCAGCAAGGCGGTGACGACGGTGTCGACGTCGGCGCTCTGGTGCACGAACACGAAGTCCTTGCCGCCGGTCTCGCCCACGAGCCGCGGATACTGGTGGTAGCGGGCGATGTTCTCGCCCACGGTGCGCCACACGCCGTGGAACACGTCGGTGCTGCCGGTGAAGTGCACGCCGGCGAGGCGCGAGTCGGCGAGCACGGGGTCGCCCACGGCGGGGCCGGAGCCGGGCAGGAAGTTGATGACCCCGGGGGGCAACCCCGCCTCGTGCAGCAGCTCCATGATCACGTGGCCGGAGAGCACGGAGGTGGAGGCGGGCTTCCACACCACCGTGTTGCCGATGAGGGCGGGTGCGGTGGGCAGGTTGCCGGCGATCGAGGTGAAGTTGAACGGCGAGACCGCGAACACGAAGCCGTCGAGGGGCCGGTACTCGACCCGGTTCCACGTGCCGGTCGGCGACAGCGGCTGATCGGCCATGATCTCGGTGAGGTACTGGACGTTGAAGCTCCAAAAGTCGATGAGCTCGCAGGCGGCGTCGATCTCGGCCTGGTGCGCGGTCTTGGACTGACCGAGCATGGTGGCGGCGTTCAGACGGTCGCGCCACGGGCCGCGCAGGAGGGCGGCCGCGCGCAGGAACACGGAGGCACGCTCCTCCCAGGGCAGGGCGGCCCACTCGGGGCGAGCGGCCTGCGCGGCGTCGATGGCCGCGTGCACCTCGGCGGCGGACGCCTTGTGGAACACGCCGAGGCGGTGCCGATGATCGTGGGGCATGACCATCGGCGAGGTGTCACCGGTGTGGACGGGACGACCGGCGACGATGGGCGCGGCCTCGACCTCGAGCCCGGACTGACGCGCGAGCTCGGCCTTGAGGGAGGCGCGCTCGGGTGATCCTGGTGCGTAGGTGCGGACGGGCTCGTTGACGGGAGTGGGGGCGCGGAACAGGCCGATCGACATGGCGGGGCTCGGGTCGGTGGGGGGTCGGGTGGGGGGACAGTGGGCAGGCGGTTCAGCGGAGGCGCACGGGCGACCGTACGGCGCGGCGTCGTCCGATCGCAACGGTGAGCCCGAGCAGGGCCAAGGCGAGCGAGCCGCTGCGAGTGTGAGGCTTCTCCATGGCACAGCCACGACGGCTCGGCGGCGTGGGCGGAGGCTCGACGGAAGCGGGCTCGATGCGCGGGGGCTCGGTGGTCTCGGTGCTCTCTCCGGGCACGAACGGCGCCTGCTCGGGGCCGCGGGGATCGTGGCCGGCGCCGAGCACTGCGAGATCCTCGGCGGCGGAGCGAGTGGGGCGCGTCCGCGAGCACATGGTGTCGGAGAGCTCGCCGTTGGGGAGGCGATTGGCGTACACGACGTACTGCGTGCCGATCTCGTAGCTACGCCCGCAGGTGGCCGAGTGCAGTGCGGTCGAGATCTCCACTCGCAGGCCGACGTCGCCCTTCCACACGCGATCGACCTCGAAGCCGTAGTGCGCTCGTTGGCCGTCGTTGCTCATGATGAAGGCGCGCGCTTCGAATACCGCGTCGGATTCCTCGAGCGCGGTCCGAGGAGGCGACGGGCGACGACACGAGCACGCGCGGGAATCGCGAGGAGCGAGGCCAATCACGGCCACGACCGTGAGCACGGCGAGCCAGGCGGTGGAGCACGGGCCTCGGCGCATGCTGCGAGGGTACCGCCGCGTCGCGGGCGCGTGCCACCCCTGGCAAATGCACGGCATCTGGCCTACACACTCGCCGATGCTCACGGTTGCAGGGGTCACCAAGGCCTACGGAGGACGCACGCTGTTCGAGGAGGTCACCACCACCTTCGATGCGTCGCATCGCTATGGGCTCACGGGCGCCAACGGGGCCGGGAAGTCCACGTTCATGAAGATCCTGGCCGGAGAGCTCGAGCCCGACGTGGGCGAGGTGGTGCGGCCGCCGCAGAGCCGCCTGAGCATGCTCCACCAGGATCACTACCGCCACGAGGAGGACCGGATCCGCGACGTGGTGATCATGGGCAACTCGCGGCTGTGGGCGGCCATGCAGGAGAAGGACGAGCTGCTGGCCTCGGGCGAGATGAACGACGAGATCGGCATGAAGCTGGCCGAGCTCGAGGTCGTGATCGCAGAGGAGGACGGCTACAACGCGGAGCCGGAGGCCGAGCAGCTGCTGGTGGGCCTGGGCATCCCCGTGGCCGAGCACGAGCAGCCGCTGCGCACGCTGCAGGGCGGCCTGCGGCTGCGCGTGCTGCTGGCCCAGGCGCTGTTCGGCAGCCCCGACATCCTGCTGCTCGACGAGCCCACCAACCACCTCGATCTCGAGTCGATCCAGTGGCTGGTGGAGTTCCTGCGCAGCTACAACGGCGTGCTGGTGGTGATCTCGCACGATCGCCACTTCCTCAACGTGGTCTGCACGGACACGGCCGACGTCGACTACGAGAACATCATCCTCTACCCGGGGGGCTACGACGACATGATCCGCCAGAAGGTCCAGTATCGGACCCACGCGGAGAAGAGCAACGCGGCCAAGAAGAAGAAGGTGGCCGAGCTGCAGGAGTTCATCCGCCGGTTCGGGGCCAACGCCAAGAAGGCGAGCCAGGCGACCTCGCGGCGCAAGCAGATCGCCAAGATCGATCTGGTCGATCTCAAGCGCAGCAACATCCAGCGCCCGTTCATCCGCTTCGACGTGGGGACGCCCAGCGGCAAGCTGGTGCTCGAGGTCGACAAGCTCTCCAAGTCGTTCGAGGACCACGTGGTGCTCAAGGATGTGTCGTTCACCCTCACGCGCGGCGACAAGCTGGCGCTGGTGGGTCCCAACGGCATCGGCAAGACCACGCTGTGCCGCATCTTGGCCGGGCTCATCGAGCCGGACCGCGGCAAGTTCACGCTGGGCCACCAGGTCACGGTGGGCCACATGCCGCAGCAGCACGAGGAGGGGGTGTCCAAGGAAGACCCCAAGACCGCGTTCGAGTGGCTCTATCAGTGGGACGAGAAGGCCACGGTGCAGGAGATCCGGGGCCTGCTGGGTCGCATGCTGTTCCCCTCGGAGGACGCGGACAAGCCGGTGCGGGCGCTCAGCGGCGGCGAGACGGCGCGGCTGCTGATGTCCAAGCTGACGCTGACCAAGGACAACCTGCTCATCCTCGACGAGCCCACCAACCACCTCGACCTCGAGTCGATCCGCGCCTTGACCGAAGCGATGCAGAAGTACGAGAGCACCATGGTGTTCGTGAGCCACGACCACTACATGGTGGAAGACGTGGCCACGTGCGTGCTCGAGCTCAAGGGCGAGGGGGGCTTCGACTTCTTCCCCGGCAAGTACAGCGAGTTCCTGGCCAAGACGGGGCGGCGCGCGCGAGATCTGAGCTGAGGCGGCGGTCCGTCCGAGGGGCGCCATGAGCTGGCTCGACGTACCGCTGCGAGAGCTGCCGTTCGTGGTGCTCGATCTCGAGGCCACGGGTCTCGATGCACATCGCGATCGCGTGGTGGAGCTGGCGGTGGTGGAAGCGGTGCCGGGGCAGGAGCTGCGGCTGGCCTTCGACACGCTCGTGGATCCACAGCGGGCGATGGCGGCCACGGAGATCCACGGCCTGGGTGACTGGGACGTGGCAGGAGCGCCGACGTTTCCGCAGGTGGCACCGGCGCTGCTGCATGCGTTCGGGGATCGATTGCTGGTGGCTCACAACGCGGAGCTCGATCTACGGCTGCTGGGGGCCGAGCTGTCGCGGTGCGGGATGCTGCGTGCCGCGCCGCCGCACCTCTGCACGCTGCGGTTGGCGCGGGCGCTGGGCTCGGTTCGCAGCTACGAGCTCTCGGCCCTGTGCGACGAGCTGGGCGTGCCGCACCGGGCGGCTCACGCGGCGCGGCACGATGCGATGGCGGCGGCGGCTCTGCTGCGGCGACTGCTCGAGGGGCTCGCTCGCGTGGGCATGGGCACGCTGCGGGCGCTGGCCGAGGCCAGGCCGGGGCTGCTCGACTCGCTCGAGCATCCGTCGTGGCCAGAGCCCTCCGCGCCGTCCGAGCCACCCGTGCTGCAACCGCGGCAGGGGGTGGGACGGCACTACCCGGGGCACCTGAGCCTGCGACGCTATCGCGACGAGGTGTTGGGAGCGGTGCACGATCTCGAGATCTCGGAGGACGAGCTGGCGCGGATTCGAGGGCTCCGCGAGTCGCTCGAGCTGTCGCCGTCCCAAACGTGGGCCATGCATGCGCGGGTGTTCTCGGAGTACGTGGGGCGCTTCATCGATGACGACCGGCTCGATCCCGAGGAGATCGAGGGACTGTGGCGGCTGTCGACGTGCCTGGCCACGCTGGGCTGGGCGCCGGGAGAGCCGGCGCCATCGTGAGGGCCAGCCGTCGCGAGCCGGACCTCACGGCAGCGCCAGCGCCAGCACCACTCGCGTGTGCTCGCCCGGAGGGTCGATCGCGAGCTGGGGCCGAGGGAGCCCGCGCAAGCACGAGGCGACATCGGTGCGAAAGGCGTCGCGTCGCTCGCCGATGCCCAGCATGACGAGGGTGCCATCGGGGTCGAACGTCACGTCGTAGTCCAGGACGACCGACGCGGGTTCGTCGGGGCCGGGGGGGGTCCAACAGGCGCTCCCGAGCGTGGGCGCGAGGGCGTCGAGGGCGGCCTGGGCCTGCTGCTGCACGAGGGCCTCGAGCGCGGCGCCGGTGGGCCTTGCCGGGGCTTGCTCGACCGTGGGCGTGGTCGAGGCGGCGTTGGTGGGACCGGTGATGCTCGCGCTCGGAGCCGGTGCCCCGGTCATGGTCGGGGGCCCGGCTGCTGGTGGTGCCGAGGGCAGGGCTTGGGTGGGCTGGGCCGCCGGCTGCATGGCGCGCAGGCCGAGGTAGAGGCTCACGCCGATGATGGTGCTCCCCGCCACGATTGCGACGGGGAGGGATGGGCTTCGAGCATTGGTCATGATGGGGAGGAGGACGGCATCAGAGGAGCACGAGCACCTTGCTGGTGACCCAGTCGTTGTCGTTCCAGTTGCCGGATTGCCCGGCGGCCATGCGATAGCACATGCCCACGTTGTACGTGCCCGCGGCGAGCCCGGAGATCCGCTGCGACACCGCCATGGGGATGCTGGTGTTGACGGGGATCCGCACCACGCTCCAGTCGGCGTCGTTGTCGATCAGCACCCCGCCGGCGGCCGGCTGATGGCAGACCGAGAGTCGGCTCATGGTGGCGCCGGTGATGTTGGTGGTGCCGAGCACGGCGGTGCTGGTCACGTGGATCGTGTTGCCGGCCGCCACGGTCACCGACACGGTGGGTCCAAGGAAGACGTAGGCGGAAGGGCTGTCCATGAGCACGGGCACGACACCATCGACGTAGGCGTTGAGGACGACACCCGAGGGGCCTTGGAGCCCTTGGAGTCCCTGAGGACCGGCCGGGCCGACTGGTCCAACCGGACCGGCCGCACCCTGCAGGCCTTGCGGACCAGCGGGACCGACGGCGCCAGCGGGACCTTGCGGACCAGCAGGACCGACGGCGCCAGCGGGACCCACAGGACCTACGGAGCCCGCAGGACCGGCAGGGCCGGCAGCGCCAGCGGGACCGGCAGGACCGGCAGCGCCAGCGGGACCGACAGCACCCGCCGGGCCGGCAGGACCGACAGCACCCGCCGGGCCGGCAGGACCGACAGCACCCACCGGGCCAGCAGGACCGACAGCGCCCGCCGGGCCAACAGGACCGACAGCACCCGCCGGGCCGGCAGGACCGATAGCGCCCGCAGGTCCGGCAGGACCGACAGCGCCGGCAGGACCGACAGCGCCCGCCGGGCCGGCGGGGCCTTGGGGACCGGAAGGTCCAGACGGACCCATCGGACCCGTGACACCGTCTGTTCCCGCGGCACCATCCTGTCCAGCGGGTCCCGTAGGCCCAGCGGGTCCAGCGGGTCCAGCGGGCCCCGCCGGCCCGAGCAGCCCCGTTGGATCACCCACCCACTGCCCATTCTCGTCGATCACCAGTCCATGGCCCAGGATCTCGATGCTGCTGGGATGGATGTCGCCGTTGACGTCGTTGGCGAGCATCGCATAGGGCACGCTGCCCACGAGGCTGCGCGGTGACATCTCGTCGTCGCCTTCGATCGCCATGGCCATGTAGCGGGTGCTGCCGTCGATGACGCCGGCATCGAGCTCGGTGAGCGAGCCGAGCTCGACGGAGTAGTAGCCCACCTCGAAGGTGATGGTGTGCGTCTCGGTCCACAGCGCGTTGCCGCCGAACTGCGAGTCGTAGAGGGTGAAGGACACCTCGAGCGTGTCGCTCACCGGCGCTCCGTCCACGTCGAACAGCCGTCCTTGGTGGGTCAGGGTGGCTGGCACGGCGGCTCGGGTCGATGGCGTGACGGCCAGCAAGCCGAGCACGGCGGCGAGAGTCAGGGGAACCCGCCGCGAGGCCTTCATGGCGGACTCCCGTTGGCGCCGACGAGGCCGCCTTGCACGCGATAGTGGGTGGAGACATGCGTGGACTGGAGCGAGGACGGCTGGCCGAGCGTGTGCACCACGGTGTACTTGCGGCTCGAGGCCCGCGTGCCCGAGGAGACGAGCTGGTTGACGGTACGGCCGGTGATCGCATCACCGCCGGTGGTGTCGTCGCTCGAGCTCGAGTCGGAGCCGCTCGAGCTGCTGACCCCGGTGACATCGACCCCTTCGGTGGTGTCGACCCCGGTGGTCGACGTGCCGGTCGAGCCCTGGGTGTCGGTACTCGTGGTCGAGGAGTCCGAGCCCGAGCTGGCGACCACGGACGAGTCGTCGCCACACGAGAATCCCAGCGTCGTGACCAACAACAGCGCCCAGCCCGATCGCCGAGCCGAATGCGATGGATGCGATGGATGGCTGCGCATGGCGTCCTCCCCTCAGTTGGTGACGAACACCCGGTTGTTGACCCACTGGTTGTTGTTCCAGTTGGCGGCTTGACCGGCGGCCATCTGGTAGCAGAGACCGACGTTGTAGGTGCCTGCCGCGAGCGCGGCGATCCGCTGCGATACGGACAAGGGGATGCGAGTGCCCACCGTCACGGCCACCGAGCTCCAGTCGTTGAGGTGATCGACCAGGGCACCGCCACCGCTTGGTTGGTGGCAGGCCGAGAGGCGGCTCATCGAGGCGCCGCCGATCGCGTTGGAGCCGAGCACGGCAGTGGCATCCACGTGGACCAGATTGCCGGCGGCGACCGTGACCGAGACGGTGGGCCCGAGGAAGACGTAGGAGCCCGTGTCGATGAGCGCGCCCACCGATCCTTGCGCATAGCCATTCATGACGATGCCGGAGGGTCCTTGAGGACCTGCGGGCCCCGCGGGTCCAGCCGGTCCAGCAGGCCCAGCGGGCCCTTGAGAACCCGCGGGACCTTGAGAACCCGCGGGTCCAGCAGGTCCCGCGGGGCCGGGCGCTCCCTGAGCGCCAACGGGGCCAACGGGGCCGACGGGGCCGGCAGGGCCCACCGGTCCAGCGGGACCGGCCGGTCCAGCGGGTCCGAGAGGGCCGGCGGGTCCAGCGGGCCCCGCAGGTCCATCGACGCCAGCGGGCCCCGCAGGGCCGGCGGGTCCAGCAGGCCCTGCGGGTCCCACGATGCCCGTGGGTTCGCCGACCCAGTTCCCATCGCCGTCGATGACCGGTCCGTATCCTTGGATCTCGACGCTGCTGGGATGGATGTCGCCGTTGACGTCGTTGGCGAGCATCGCATAGGGCACGCTACCCACGGAGCTTCGCGGCGACATCTCGTCGTCGCCCTCGATGGCCATGGCCATGTAGCGGGTGCTGCCATCGATGATGGTGGAATCGAGCGGCGTGAGGCCACCGAGCTCGATGGAGTAGTAGCCGTCCTCGAAGTCGATCGCGTGGGTCTCGGTCCACAGCGCGTTGCCGCCCACCGGCGCGTCGTACACGGTGAAGGTGACGTCGAGCGCATCGGTGACCGGCACCCCATCGAGGTCGAACAGTCGACCCTGATGCGTGACGGTGGGCGGTACCGCGGCGCTGACCGACGACGCGAGCGCGAGCGCGACGAGCAATGAGGAACAGATCAAGGAAGGGAAGGCAGGCGATCTCATGAATGAAGGCTCCATGCGCCTCCGGCCATGCCCACGTGACAGCGGTGGACCAGCAGGGGCGAAGACGAGTCGTCCAAGTTCGCGCAGAGCCCAGCACGGCCCCGCGGCGAATCGGACACAACCGAAGACGTTGGAGCCGGTCGAATTGAAAAGGATGCGAGCTGGGCGACGCTCGCCCACTCGGCCGACCGGTCTTCCGGTGGCGAGGCTACGAGCCTCTCGCGCAAATCTTGCGCAAGTGCGCAGCTCTCGCGCGATTCATTTGCCGCCGACGCGCTGCGTTGGGTGGCCTAGCTTGCATCCGTGACCGAGGAAACCAAAGCGCTCCCCACCGTTGGCGACTTCATGACGTACACCCCCTGCACGGCCGACGAGGGTCTGTCCATCCTCGACGCGCAGGATCGGATGAACGCCAACAACATCCGGCACCTGCTGATCACCCGCAACGACCACCTCGTGGGGGTGGTGAGCAGCCGCGACATCACGTTCGCGCTGTCGTTGCCCGGGGTCAAGCCCGAGAAGGTGACCGTGTTCCAGGCGATGACCGCCGCGCCCTTCACCTGCGGTCCCAGGGCCTCGCTGGCCGAGGTCTGCAAGGAGATGGAGGCGCACCGCTATGGCTGCGCGGTGATCGTGGACGATGGCCTGGTGACGGGCATCTTCACCACCACCGATGCGCTGCGGGCGGTACGGGCCCTGGCCACCGGGGAGGCGGTCGAGCCGATGGTCAAGCCCACGCACATCGTCGAGCAGCCCAAGGTGCGGCCGCACATCGAGCACTCGTATCGGCTGGGCGAGCACCTCGGCCACGCCGGACCGTCGGCCAAGGACGGGCGACTCATCGGCGCGGGCGGTTGACGCTCGCGCCGACGCATCGACCCGGGCGGTGGTTCCGGTAGCTCGTGCCCCCGATGGACGGACGCGCGGGCTACGCTGCGTTGGCCGTGGTGCCGCAGTGGTGGCATCGCACGGTGCCCGCTCCGATGCCCAGGATGCCGCCGCAACGCAGGCACGTGCCGGCGGTCGCCAGCTCGCGAAGACGAGCGCGCGCGATGAGTCGAAGTCCCACGCGATCGAGGACGGCATCGAGCCCTCCGTTGCCGCACAGGTACACGGCGAGATCGAAGGCTTCGTCCCAGCGAGTGCCCAACCGCTGGGCGAGCTCGTCGAGCGAGAGCTGACCGCGCTCGCCCAGGTACCGATCGAGCGCCTGCAGGTCGAAGCGTCCGAAGTGGAGCCGCGCTCGCGGGCTGCGCAGGCGCCACAGCAGGATCGCGGGCACCACCAGGGGCACGCCGAGCCCGAGCAGGACCAAGAGCACGCGGTAGCCCTTGCCCGCGCGCAGCCCGTGGGCGAACCGCCCGAGGAGCACGTGCGCGCCATGGGCCACCAGCAGGAGCACGGCGCCGCCCACGAGCGCACCCACCACCGAGATGCGCGCGTTGCCCAGCAGCGCCATCGCCAGGAACGCGGCGCCGAGCAGCACCGCCCAGGCCATGAGCCCGCGGCCCAGCAGGTCGAGGTAGGTGGCAGTGCTGCGCACGACCAGGGGAACCGGGGAGGAGGACGAGGGGACGTGGACCGACGCATACTCGCGCTCGCAGTAGGGGCAAGCGAGGAGGTCCTGGCCGGTGATGCGGGTGGCACCGCCGCAGCTCGGGCACAGCCGTAGGTCGTCGCGAAGCGTGGCGGTCGAGGTCGAGAGCACCCGATCCTCTCGCCGCTCGAACACCACGGGAAGCTCGGGGTGCCGCTGCAGCAGCTCGCGGAGCGCCTCGGGGCGCAAGCCCACGGCCGCCGCCAGCTCCGGCACGGTGGTGGTGCCGCGGGTCCGAACCGCCTCGACCACGAGGTGCAGATCCACGCCCATGGCCAGCGCGATCGGACGACGCAGCCAGGCCACGAGCCCCGGCACGCCGAGCAGCGGGAGCAGCAGGTACGAGGTGCGCACCGACATCATCGGCACGGCCAGCGCCAGCGTCAGTGGCAGCGCCAGCTCGAGCTCGTAGCTCTCGGGGCGGCGCTGCGTCAGGCCGCGATCCTGCTCGCGGAGGAACTGTCCGAGGATCACGAACAAGCCGAGGCTCGCGGCGATCTCCACGAGCGCGGTGCCCAGCTCGGAGCTGGGCACGGCCAGCGCCCCCCACCAGGAGCGGAGCTGCTGGCCGACCAGCTCCCATGCCGCGACGGCGAGCATGGCGAGGTGGAGCACGCGGGTGCCCGCGATCACGCGATGGGGTGGCTGCCCGCGCAAGACCAGCGCCAGCAGCACCATCCCCGCCAGGGCCCACGGGACCGACCCCGATTGCCCCACCAGCGTGACCAGGTAGGGAAGCGGTGCGGGATCGAACGACGGTGAGCGCACCCCGAGCTGCCAGTAGAGCGGGGTGGCGGGCGGCGATGAGCCCAGGCTCGCCACCCATGCCTGCGCGCCCTCGGTGACCTCGCCCTGGCGCTGGAGCTCGACGCGGTCGTAGGCGCCGTAGCCGTTGGCCACCCACAGTCCCAGGGCAGCATCGGGTGGCGCGAGCACGCGCAGGGTGACGTTGCGGATCGTCAGCGGTGAGCGAGGACCCACCTGCTGCATGCGCAGCACATCCACGCCATCGTCTCCGGCACGCCACGCCCCGTGGAGGGTGTACGCCAGGTCGAGCCGGTGGCGACCCTCGCCCGGCGTGTTCGGTAGATCGAGGTCGAGCCAGTCGTCGTAGTGCCGCACGCCCACTTCGATCGGTGCGTCGTCGATCGCCGCGTGCTCGAGCACGAGCTCGGGGCGCAGCGGGAACGCGCCGGGGATCGGCTCGAGCTGGAGCTCACGGCCGTGCGGTCCGCGACCGCCCTGCCACACGAGCGTCTCGCGGATCCGGGTGGGAGCGCCGAGGAGATCGATCTCGGCCACGACCACCGCTTCGCCGTGGGGCTCGGTGCTCGGGCCGGCGCCGCAGCCCACCAGCCACAGCAGCCACCATGGCCACCACCAGCACCGTGCCCTCGCCATCGACATGGAGTGGGCTCAGGCCGTGCCCTCGAAGTGCTTGCGGAGCCCGGGCAGCAGGGTGGAGCTGCTCTGCGGGGTGTCGCGCAGCAGCGCTCGGGCCAGCTCGTTGGCCGAGGAGAAGCGCTCGTCGCGGTCCTTGGCCAGCGCGCGCACGATGACCGCCTCCACCTGGGGATCGACCTCGATGCCCAGCGCCTTGTCGGCCATGGGCGGGACCGGCTCGTACACGTGCATGCGGATCATCTTCACCGGGTCCTCGCTCTCGAACGGCGTGCGACCGGTGAGCAGCTCGTAGGCGATGATCCCCGCGGTATAGAGGTCGGCCCGCGCATCGACGTCGGCGCCCAGGCACTGCTCAGGAGACATGTAGGGCGGCGTGCCGATGAGCTGCCCCTTGACGGTGAGCGACTTGCCTCCGGGTCGGCTGCCCCGCAGGACCTTGGCGATGCCGAAGTCGCACACCTTCACGAAGTCGTGGCTGCCCATGCGCGAGAGCAAGAAGATGTTCTCGGGCTTGATGTCGCGGTGGACCACGCCCTGCTCGTGCACGGCTTGCAGCGCGGCGAGCAGCTGCAGGAGGATCGGCTGGGCGCGATCCCACGAGATCCGCCCCTCGCGGGCGAGGGTGTGCCCGAGGTCCTCGCCCTCGAGGTACTCCATCACCATGAACGGTCGGCCGGTCTCGGTCTCGCCGAAGTCGGTCACCTCGACCACGTTCTCGTGGTGGATCTTGGAGGCCGCGCGCGCCTCCTGGATGAAGCGCTCGACGATCGAGGGCTCGTGGGCCAGCTCGCTGGCCAGCACCTTGATCGCCATCGCGCGCCCGATGGTCTCGTGCTCGCCCCGGTACACCTGCGCCATGCCGCCGCCGCCGATCAGCTCGCCCACGACGTAGCGATTGGCCAGGCGCGTGCCGGCGGGCAGGAGGTCGTGTGGCGTAGCGCCGGGGATCGTGGGCTCGGTCGTCGCCATCCGCTCCCGGCATCGTAGCCGATGGATCCCGGTGATGGGGTCCTTCCTGGCCGCTCTCGGAGGTCAGCGGACGGGGCGCAGCCTGCCCGCGGGGTGGAGAGCTGCGACGGCCAGGCCAGCGCGGGGGCGGGGGCGTGAAGCGCCGTGCAGCCCAGCCACACGGACGTAGCCTCGTTGTCGAGGCCGATTACTCATCGAGCACGGAGGGCAGCGACCGGGGTCGCCGAACCTCGACCGGCTCGTCGTCCTCGTCGAGCGCGGCGCGGCTCGGTCGACGCTCCGTGAGCGGCGGGTAGGGCGTGTCGGCGAGCGGCGGCTCGGGGGTGGGCTCGGGGCGGTAGACGTCGGGAGACGGCGCGAGTGGATTGACCGGCTCGGGCGTCGGTGCGGCCGGCTCGGAGCGCGGCGTCGACGATGCGCTCGGGCGTGCGGGTGGCGGTGGAACTTCGGGGGTGGGCTCGGGCTCGGAGCGGCTCGGAGCGGACGCGAGCATGGTGCGATCCTCGGGCGATCCGGATCGCTCCTGCCGCATCGCCACGAAGCGAAGGCGAGCCCGCTGCACGCTCTCGACGTACTGCAAGCTTCGTGGCGGTAGTGTGCCGTCGTTGGCCATCCACTTGCCCACGTTGCCGGCTCCGGCGTTGTACGAGGCCAACGCCAGGGTCTCGTCACCGTCGAAGCGATCGAGCAGCTTGAGCAAGTAGACGCTCCCCGCCTCGACGTTGAATTCGGGCTCGTACACGCGAGCGACCGGGCGATCGAGCTCGCGCGCCATGGCGCTGGCGGTGGCCGGCATCAGCTGCATCAGGCCCCGCGCACCGGCGGGGCTCTTGGCACGGGGTTGGAAGCGGCTCTCCACCCAGATCACCCCGTTGATCAGATCCGGATCCATGTCGTAGCGCGCCGCGACGTCCTCGACGATGGGCTGGATGGGGGCGATCCGATCGCGATCGGCGAGGGGGAACGGCGGCGCGGGCTCGATCGAGGGCAAGGCATGATCGCGATCCTCGTGGGCCGCCGCGGCCAACGCCTCGCGCGAGGGCCCCGGCGTACGCTGCCCCGGGGCCCCTGGGCCGAGGCCGGACCATTGGAATTGCGCGCACCCCGCGGCTAGCACGACGAGCCCCACCAGGGCGGAGCGGCCAATCATACGGTTGGGGACGCGATCGAGTCGGGCCATGCCCCGGACCCTAAAGAAGGCAGCGCGTCGCCCAAAGTTTTCGTCGTGCTTCGCATCTGCGCAATTCGCGCCGGCGCTGGAGCATTCGGTCGCGTTTGGGATCATCGGTCCCCCAGCTCTCCCGGCGCGGTGCATGATGGTGCTCGCGATGGTCGTTCGCCGTGCCGCCCTGCTGGTCAGCCCTCTTCTGCTCGCTTTCGTCCCGGCTGCCGAGGCCAGGGGGCCCTCGCCCGGCTACCACCCGTGGGCGCCCAAGACCAATGGACCGCTCGTGATCGATGCGGCCGATCTGGTGGCGCATCCCGAGCGCCATCGAGGTCGCGCCATCCCGGTGGAGCAGCCCGACTTCCATGCGCTCGATGACTTCGCGGTCCCGCCTGGCGAGCAGACCGAGCCCGACTCGTCCCGAGCCGGTCGCACGCCCGAGGGCTGGGTGCAGCGCGGCGGCGTGGTCCTGCCGCAGCCCGTGGCCTCGGGCGATCTCGAGGTCGACCCCGACGTGATCCATGCCGTCGAGGACATCCCGGGCAACGAGTACCCGCGCAAGCACACCCTGTTCATGAACTTCAACGGCGGCATGCTCTACGCCAGCGCCGACAACTCGGCCGAGAACCGCTCCACCCTGGCCAAGCAGGCCGTGTACCCCACCTACGAGGGCGGGGAGCAGAAGGCGCTGTCGATCATCCAGGCGGTGCAGGAAGACGTGGCGGCCTACGGCATCAACGTGGTCTACCTGTCGCGGCCCAACAAGACCGTGCCCTACACCATGGAGATGGTGGGCGGGCAGTGGACCGACACCAACATCGACTCGCCCGCCGGCGGCGTGGCGCCCGGGGCCGACTGCGGTGCGCTCGGTCAGCGCCACGTGGTCTACACCTTCGCCAGCGGCGGCACCTCGGCCACGCAGGCCGCGAACACGGCCAGTCAGGAGGCGGGACACGCCTGGGGCCTGGACCACACCTTCAATTGCGGCTCGGTGATGTCGTACTGCGGCATTGCCAACGGCGTGTTCTCGGACTCCTGCGATGGCCTGTGCGAGACGCAGTGCCAGGGCCCCAACAGCGCGGGCTGCCGTCTCACCCACGAGGAGTTCTGCGGGGTGGGCAACGATCAGCAGAACGAGGACGCGGAGCTCGCGTGGCTGTTTGGCGGCAACGAGCCCGACATGGAGGCGCCCATGGTCGAGATCGTCGAGCCCGTCGACGGCCTCGAGATCCCCGAGGGCGGCGACGTGGACGTGCGCAGCCTGATCTCCGACGACTACGGGGGCTACGGCTGGTACTACGTGATCACGCAGGACGGCGAGGAGATGGCCAACTTCGTCGACTACGAGCGCCAGGTCGACGACGACTACCGTCCGGCGCTCAACCTCGCCGGATTGCCGGCCGGGGTGTGGGTGGTGACGGTGGGGGCCGAGGATCACTTCGGCCACATCACCGAGGACTCGGTCACGATCTACGTGGGCACGCCCAATGAATCGGGCTCCGTCGACAGCAGCGGGGGCAACGACACCAGCCCGCCCAAGGGCACGGGCACCGACGGGGAGAGCGGCGAGTCCGGTGGCGGGCAGCCGGAGATGACCGGCGGGGACGATGGCGATGGCAAGGGCTGCGCGTGCACGGCGGACTCATCGGGCGGCCGTGGCGGCGGGGCGCTGGCCTTCTTGGCCTTGCTGCCCTTCCTGGGGCGTGCGTGGGGCCGTCGGCGTCGGCGCGATCGTCGCTTCGGCGACGCCTAGGACGGGGCTCACGGAGGCGGGCGATGGGGCCGAGCCACGGCGGTGCGGGGACGCGCACGTCGCGGGTTCGACCGGAGGCTTGACCCCGGGCCGCGGATCCATATGCTTCGTCCTCCCTCGCCGCCCCGGGCGGCGGACGGGCGCTGCGCTTCGTCCTCGGCACGACGCCGCGAAGCCTCGCCCGGGCCGACTACGCTCGGCCGATTCGATCTTCGGAGAACCTCCCATGTCCAGCTTCAATCAGGCCATCGTCAGGACCGGCGGCAAGCAGTATCGGGTCGAGCCCGGTGCAGTGCTTCGCGTCGAGAAGCTCGAGGGCGAGGTCGGCGGCAGCATCGAGCTGCCCGAGGTGCTGCTGCTCGGCAGCGGCGCCGAGGCACGCGTCGGCAAGCCCTTGGTCGAAGGCGCCAAGGTCAAGGGCACCATCACCGCCCACGGCCGCGGTCCCAAGCTCGTGGTCTACAAGTTCCGCCGTCGCAAGAACTACCGCCGCAAGATGGGCCATCGCCAGGCCTACACCGAGATCAAGATCGAAGAGATCACCGGCTGACGCCCCAGGCGCTTCCAGAGGACCAGATCCATGGCACACAAAAAAGGTCAGGGCTCGATCAAGAACGGACGCGACTCCAAGGCGCAGATGCGTGGGGTCAAGAAGTTCGGCGGCGAGGCCGTACGTGCGGGCAACATCATCGTGCGTCAGGTCGGCAACAGCTACCGCCCCGGTCCGGGCGTGGGGCAGGGCAAGGACTTCACCCTGTTCGCCCTCGTCGATGGCAACGTGCGCTTCTACAAGCGCGGTCGTGAGCGACGCCCGCACGTGGCCGTCGACGCGGCTCCGGCTCAGGCTGCCGAGTAGGTGACGACCCCGGTCGCGGCGTCGAACGCCGCGCGGGTCCAGCCTCGGCCGAAGGACGGCCTGTCCCATGCGTTTCGTCGACCTGGTTCGCGTCGTCGCCCGAGCCGGCCGCGGTGGTGACGGCGCGGTTGCGTGGCGTCGCGAGAAGTACGTCCCCAAGGGCGGTCCTGCCGGGGGTGACGGAGGCGATGGTGGCGACGTGGTGCTCGAGGCCGATCCCCACCTCACCACACTGCTCGACCTGCGCTATCGCCAGCGCCTCCACGCCGAGAACGGGCAGCCCGGGGGGATCCGCGATCGCAACGGGCGAGGCGGAGAGGATCTCGTGATCAAGGTGCCGGTGGGCACCATGGTCTACCTCGAGGGGCACGCCGATGCGCCCGACCGCGTGACGGTCGCGGACGACGACGGCGAGGGCATGGAGACCGTCTACGTCGACGGAGATCCGGCGGCGCTGCAGCGCCTGCGCGAGGCTGCGGCCGAGCTCGCCTCCGAGGGCAGGGGCAAGGGCGAGTCGGCGCCAGAGCCAGAACCAGAACCAGAACCAGAGCCAGCACTGGCCGACGCGAGCGAGGACGGCGATGCCAGCGACGACGAGGACGAACTCTCCGTGCCGCTCGAGCTGCTCGATGCCGAGGGTGGTGACGGCCTGCGTCCTGCCGCCGAGTTCGTGGAGCACGAGCCCGGCATGCTGCTGGGCGATCTGAGCACGGCCCACCAGCGCCTCACGATCGCCCGCGGCGGACGAGGTGGGCGCGGCAACATCCACTTTCGCAGCTCCACCAATCGCGCGCCCGACCGGGCCGAGCCTGGCGAGTCCGGCGAGGCGTTTCGCGTGCGCCTCGAGCTCAAGCTGCTCGCCGACGTGGGCATCGTGGGCTTTCCCAACGTGGGCAAGTCGACCTTGATCCGCAAGATCAGCCGTGCGCGACCCAAGGTGGGCGCGTACCCGTTCACCACCCTGGTTCCCAACCTCGGCGTGGTGCAGCTGACCAGCGGACGCTCGATGGTGGTGGCCGACGTGCCCGGGCTCATTCGCGGAGCCAGCGACGGCAAGGGCCTGGGCCTGCAGTTCCTGCGGCACCTCGAGCGCACGCGGGTGCTGCTGCACGTGCTGGCGCCCGATCCCGAGCCCGGGCGCGAGCCGCTGGCCGACCTCGAGGCGCTCGAGCACGAGCTCTCTCGCTACGGCTCGCAGTTCGATGGTCGCCCCAGGGTGGTGGCGTTGAACAAGCTCGACCTGCTCGGCGACGAGGAGGGGCGCGCGATGGTCTCGCAGCTGCGGGCGGAGCTGCGCGCGCGCAACATCCCGTTGTTCACGATCTCGGCCCAGACCGGCGCGGGGATCCCCAAGCTGCTCGAGGCGATCTGGCGCCGGCTCGATCCTGCGAGCCCCCCGCCGGCCTGAACGAGCACGCAGGTGCTGGTGCCGCCTGCGCTCTGCGACCGTCCGATCTCGCGACGGTGGGTCGAGCGGCGAGCAGGAAAACTCGACCAGGTGCCTCGATCAGGAAACTGGGCCGGGCCATTCGCGTGGATGCGAGCCGGGGAGGTCTGCCCTTCGCCTCCCAGGGAGGATCCCGTGGCCCCGTCACCTCGAGCTTCGCTCCATGCCCTTGCCCCTGCCGCTCGGGCCTCCTTCTGGTGGAGGCTTGGGGGCCTTGATACCTTTGTGTCCGTGCTGGACTCGCTCGTTCACGGCCCCATTCTTGGCCCCATTCTGGGGATGATCGCGGGCCGTGCCCGTCGTGTCCTCTCGTCCTTGCCCGCCGTGGTCGCGCTGGTGCTGTGCATGGGGGTCGCGGTGGCTGCGCGAGCCCAGCCGGCTCCGGTCAAGCCCACGCCGGTCAAGCCCGCCCCCGCCAAGCCGGCACCGGCCAAGCCGGCTCCCGCCACGGCTCCGGCCACGACGACCCCGGCTCCGGCCACGACGACCCCGGCACCGGCCACGACCGAGCCCGGTCGCACGCCCACGGCCGCGAGTGCCGATCCCTTTGCCACTCCCGCGGCCGGAACCGGAACCGGGACGGCTGGGCCGGCCAACCCGAACGTTCGCGAGAGCGAGCTCTACGGCGATCGACTCGACAACCTGCAGGGCGAGGTCGACGAGCTCAAGGACAAGATCTTTCGCAGCAAGGCGCGCCTGACCCTCCTCAAGGAGACCGTGCTGCGGGGCGTGCTCGCGGGCAGCCGTGTCACCATCGCCCACCAAAACCTCATGGGCTCGGGCTTTCGGCTCGTGAAGGTGGTGGTGATCATGGACGGCGCCCAGATCTTCGCGCGCACCGACGAGACCGGCAGCCTCGACGGCGAGGACGAGCTGCTCGTCTACGACGGCAACCTCCCGCCCGGGCCCCACAGCGTGACGGTGGAGCTGACCTACCAGGGCAACGGCTACGGCGTGTTCGCCTACCTCAATGGCTACACGTTCGACTCGCGGAGCTCGCACTCCTTCACCGCGCCCGAGAACGGGGCGGTCAAGCTGGTGAGCCAGGGCTTCGAGCGCGGCAACATGACCACCGAGATGAAGGATCGCCCGGCCGTCAACTGGCAGGAGGTCCCGCTCGATGCCGCCGGCCGGCCGCTCCCGCGAACCCGCGGCAGCAAGTCCAAGGACAAGGACGAGGGCTAGTGGTGCGAGGCATCCGCGGCCTGCCGATCCGACCAGCGCGGTGGACCGCGCTCGTCCCCACGCGGTTGCTCGCGTGCGGGCTGAGCGTGGGGCTGGGGCTCGTGCTCGGGCTGGCACCCGTCGCCGCCTCCACGGCCTGGGCCGCTCCGGGTGATCGCGCGGCCGAAGAGGCGCTCGACGAGTGGGCCGCCACGCTGCGCGAGGTCGAGCAGTCGCTCGCCAAGGCCGAGCAGGCCGCCAAGCGCGAGCCCGAGGCTTCCGCCGACGAGCTGGCCAAGCGCCTGGTGCGAGGTCAGCTGCAGCTGGCCGAGGGCGACTACCAAGGGGCCGCGATCGCGTTCCTCGACATCGTCGAGAACCATCCCTCGTCGCAGGCTTCGATCGAGGCCACCTTCTACCTGGGCGAGGCCATCATGAGGCTCGGCATGGACCAGTGGTCCTTCGAGCTGTTCATCAAGGTGCTGGGCGACGCTCGCTCCGACGCCAAGCGCCTCAAGCCGCTGGCGGTGGCCCGCCTGCTCGACCTGGCCGTGCCGCGTCGCGAGCCCGGCTTCGCCCGCAAGCCGGGCCTGTCGGCCACCCCCGAGATGCGTGCACGGCTGCGCGCGGTGGGCCTGTCGACCACGGTCGAGCCTCCCAAGGGCAAGCTGCGCGATGCCGACATCGAGCGCCTCGTTCGCTGGGCCGAGTCGCTCCTGACCAAGGACGGCTACGAGCTGTCGTACGCCTACGGGCGCCACCTCTACCTCACCGGCAAGCACGATCGCGCGATCGCGGTGCTCGACGCGATGAGCCCCGTCGACATCCCGATCACCCGCGGTGGGCAGGGGGCCAAGTGGCGGGTGCGGGCGGCCTACGTCGCGGCCGCGGCCGCGCTCGCGCTCGACGACGTTCCCGCCGCGCTCGACCGCTTCTCCCGCATCACCAAGGCTCGGCCCTCCGATCCCAACGATCGCCAGATCGTCGAGCTGGCCTGGCTCGGCATCGCCCGCATCCACCACGACGAAGGCAACACCGAGGACGCGGTCAAGTCGTACCGCCGCATCGGTCGCGACTCGCCGTACTTCCCCGAGGCCATGTACGAGACGGCCTGGACGCTGATGGCGGCGCAGCAGTACGAGCAGGCCGTCCAGGCCCTCGACCTGCTGCTCGTCTACGATCCCGACTCGCCGATCGCGGCCGAGATCAAGCACCTGCGCGGCAAGGTCCGCATCCAGCAGCGCGACTACGAGGGCGCCGAGGCGCAGTTCCTGGTGCTGCGCCGCGAGTTCGAGCGCCTCGCCAAGCGCCTGGGCGGCAAGCTGCAATCCAAGGGCGACGCCACCGCCTACTTCGCGGCGGTGGTGGGCGAGGACATGGAACACTTCAGCCTGGGCTCGCTGCTGCCCACCGGAGCCCTGCCGCTGGCCCATGCGTTGCCACGGGCCATGCACGGCGAGTCGCTCGCCGGCGAGGTGGGCCAGCTCGACCGCGAGCTCGAGGACCTGCGCTCGCTGCTGCGCCGCATGGAAGAGGCGGTCGACGTGCCGCACAAGGCCAAGCTGTTCAATGATCTCGCCGCGCACGTGGCCGGGCTCGACGACGGCACCTCGCAGGTGCTCGAGGTGCAGGAGCAGCTGGTGGCCCGGCAGATGGTGCGCGCACGTGGCGAGGGCGTCGATCGACTCGAGTCCGAGCGTCGCAAGCTGCGGGCCAAGCTCGATGCTCCGGTGGGGGGCGCCGCCCCGGGTCGCGACAAGGCCGGCCGCGCCATCGAGCGGCTCGAGCAGCAGGCCCACAAGCTCGAGCTGGTGGTGGCCGAGCTGCGGGCCCAGCTGGTGGCCACCGAGCGCTACTACGAGGAGACCCGCGCCGAGCAGAAGATCGACCACCAGGCGTTCCTCACCCAGGCCGCAGAGATGCGCGACGAGATCGCCGGGCTCGAGGCCGAGGCCGCCGACCTGCGCCGACGCGTGAGCCGGGCTCGCGCCAACCTGCGCTTCTCCAACCCCGAGGACGACGCCTGGCGGCAGGCCGCGGCGGCCTACCAGCAGCACCTGTCGCGCATGCACCAGGCATTCGCCAAGGTCGCTGCCGAGGCAGAGGCGGATGCGCTGTGGAAGCGGGCCGAGAGCTGGCACGCCAAGGCCGGCGTCGTGCGAGCGGGGCTCGACGCGGCGGCCGAGCGGCGGCTGGCCAAGGCCATGATCATCATGGCGGAGGAGCGCGCCAACCTCGATCAGTACCGCAGCGAGCTCGATGCCACCCGCAATCGCACCAAGGACCTCGTGTCCGAGGTGATGTCGGCCACCTATCGCGACGTGGTCGGCGAGCTGCACAACCAGGTGATGCGCAGCGAGGTGGGCCTGCTCGACGTGGCGTGGGCCATGAAGGAATCGGAGTCCGACGAGGTCAAGCGGCTCGAGTACGAGCGCGATCGTACCCTCGGCGATCTCGATGCGGCCGTGAAGATGGGCCTGGAGGAGCTGGGGCAATGAGCGTGCGTCGATCCTCGTCGATTCGGGTCCGTCGCGGCCGCCGCGGCCTCGGGCTCATGGCCGCCTCGCTCTGCTGGATGCTCGCCGCGACCTCCGTGCCCGCCTGGGCCCTGCCGCGCAGTGAGCTCGAGCCCTCGCGCGTCAAGGCTCGCCCCGGCGAGCCCGGCTCGGGGGCGGGCCTCGAGCAGCAGATCCGCGCCACCGAGCCCGCCAAGCTGCAGGCGCCCTTGCCCCTGCGCCCGGCCAACGAGGAGGAGCGGGCGGCGGTCGAGGATCTCGAGCGCTTCGCCAACCGCTACCGCCGGGCCCACGACGCCACCGCGCACACCATCGCGCAGCTGCTCGTCATCGAGTCCAGCCAGGGCAAGCACGTGCTCGAGACCGAGTACCAGCAGCGGATTCGCGAGCACGAGGCCAAGGCCCGCAAGATGCGGGCCCTGGCGATCGAGCGCTACCAGGACTTCCTCGAGCTGCACCCCGACGACGCCACCTGGACCCCCGAGATCACCTTCCGCCTGGCCGAGCTGCACTTCGAGACCTCCACCGATCGCCTCGCGCGCCAGGAGGAGGCGTTCGCCAAGGAACTCGACGCCTACCAGATCGCGCTCGAGAAGGACCCCGACGCGCCGCCTCCCGAGAGCCCGCAGCCCGACTACACGGCCTCGATCGCGCTCTATCGCGACGTCGCCGTCCGCTTCCCCCGCTACCACCTCGGCGACGCTGCCCTCTACATGATGGGCACGCTCTCGTACGAGATGGAGAATTTCGACGAGAGCCGACAGTCGTACCTCGCGCTGACCTGCGCCAACAAGTACGCGGCCCCCCTGGCCGACGGCAGCAACCTCGTGTCGTCACGCGCCTTCCGCCGCGGCGACTACGGCGAGTGCGTGCCCTGGAAGGCCGACAGCACCTTCACCTCCGAGGCCTGGCTGCGCGTGGGCGAGGTGCACTACGACCTCGACGAGCTCGACCCCGCGCTCGAGGCCTACCAGCAGGCCGCCGCCGATCCCGAGGGCGAGCTCTACGACGAGGCCCTGATCCGCATCGCGTGGACGCTCTACCTCAAGCGCAGCTTCCCCGAGGCGGCCGACAAGCTCGACGAGTTCGTGCGCTACGCCGACACCCACAAGGGCCAGGCCAAGGCCGACGGGGCGGTGGCCCTGCGCGAGGACGCGATCAAGTACCTGGCCAAGACCTACGTCGAGGAGGACTGGGATCTCGACGGCAACCGCGATCGCGTGTGGGGCTTTTCCCGGCTCGATCGCGACTACCGCGATCGCGGCAACGAGCGCCACGTGCCCGAGATCTACGCCGCGCTCGGCGATCTGTTCGCGTTCCAGACCGAGTTCGTCACCGCCATCGACATCTGGCGCAAGACCCTCGATCGCTGGCCGCTGACCCCCGCCGCGCCCAAGATCCAGCTGCGGATCATGCAGGCCTACAACTACCTGCAGGACGAGAACGGGGCCCGCATCGCTCGCGACGCGCTGGCCACCAACTACCTGCGCGGGACCAAGTGGTTCTACGCCAACGAGGGCGACCCCGACGTGGTCGAGGAGGCGCTGGCGCTGGCCGAGGAGGCGCTCGTCCACACCGCCATCGATCACCAC
Source organism: Paraliomyxa miuraensis (assembly GCF_026337845.1). Lineage (GTDB taxonomy): Bacteria > Myxococcota_A > Polyangia > Nannocystales > Nannocystaceae > Paraliomyxa > Paraliomyxa miuraensis. The sequence goes on from NZ_JAOVZF010000127.1 coordinate 41,790, forward strand.
AACACGGCCCAGGAGCTGCGGGCCGCCGGCGACCCCGGGGCCAAGGCCGAGTACGAGATCGCGGCGCGGGCCTACGAGGCCTACCTCGAGCGCTTCCCCGACACCCCCACCTCCTACGAGAACCGCTTCAACTTCGCCGAGTCGCTCTACTACAGCGATCAGTACGAGAAGGCGGCCGAGCAGTACGGCCAGGTGCGCGACTCCAACATCGACAACCGCCTGCAAGAGGACGCCGCGCAGGGGGCCGTGCTCGCCTACGAGGCGCACATGGGCCAGCTCGAGCAGCGGGGCGAGCTCGCCATGCCCGCGATGCCCAAGGCCGGCGTTCCCGGGCCGTTCGAAGCCCAGGAGATCCCCGGCGTCGTCCTGGCGCTGCAGGGCGCCTACGATCGCTTCGTCGGCATCGTCCCCGACAGCGAGCAGACCCCGACCATGATGTACCTGGCCGGCGAGATCTCGCAGCGCTACTACCACTTCGAGGAGGCCGAGCGTCGCTTCGTGCAGGTGCTCGACGAGCACTGCAAGGAGAACGTGGCCATCAACGCCGGTACGGCCATCCTCGATTCCTACAGCGCCCGCGAAGACCTCGAGAACGTCAAGCTGTGGAGCGAGCAGCTCGCCGAGCGCGGCTGCGGCGAGGGCGACGAGGCCCAGAAGTTCGCGGGTGAGCTCAAGGCGCTCGGCAACGCGGTGCGCTTCAAGGAGGCCACGCTCCTCTACGAGGCCGAGGAGTTCGAGGCCGCGGCCGATCGCTTCGTCGCGCTGGTCGACCAGGCCCCCGACGATCCCAACGCCGACCGTGCGCTCAACAACGCCGCGGCCTGCTACGAGAACATCGGCCGGTTCTCCTCGGCCAGCCAGACCTACCGGCGGATCTACACCGACTACCCCGACTCGGAGTTCGCCGACGACGCGCTGCTGCGCACGGGCTTCAACCACTCGCGCTTCTTCGAGTTCGACGAGGCGGTGGCGAGCTACCTGATCCTCGCCGACGACCAGCGCTTCGAGGACAGCGAGCACCGCGAGATCTCGCTGTGGAACGCGGCCGACCTGCTCGACAACCTCCAGGACTACAAGCGCTCGGCCGGCTTCTACCAGCGCTACGCCGACAAGAGCGAGGACGAGGCCAAGGCCGGCGAGGCCCTGTTCCGTGCGGCCAAGGTGCTCGGCAAGACCGACGACCACGCCGCCACGATCGCGGCCTACCAGGCGTTCATGGCTCGCTACGGCGCCAAGCCCGAGCACGCCGAGCGAGCCGTCGAGGCCGAGCTGCGGATCGGCCAGGCCTACGCCGCGCAGGACAACCGCAAGAAGGCCGAGGAGCACTACCGGGCCACGGTGGCCGCGTTCGAGACCCGCGGCCTGCAGCCCAACACCGATCCGGCCGACTTCCCGGCCGAGGCGCAGTTCCTGCTGGCCGAGTATGCGCTCTCCGACGTGCTCGACAAGAAGGTCACCGGCACGGGTCGCCAGCTCGAGAAGGAGACCAAGGCGCTGTTCGACTCGCTCGTGGTGGCCACGGCGGCCTACGACAACGTCTTCCCCTACCGCCGCATCGACTGGGTGCTCGCGGCCATGTTCCGCCGCGGCCAGGCGTTCGAGTCCACTGCGATCGCGGTGCGTGACGCTCCCGTGCCCAAGAAGCTCAAGGAGAACACCGAGTCCTGGTTCGCGTACAAGGACATGATCGAGGTCTTCGCGGCCCAGGTGGAGAAGAAGGCCATCGATCTCTATGTCCAGACCGTGACGCGCGGCAAGGAGTTCAACATCGCCAACGAGTGGACCCGCTCCGCGCGCGAGCGGCTCAACATCTACATGCCCGAGGAGTACCCGCTGCTGCGCACGCCGGCCCTCGAGCTGCAGCTGGAGGATCGCCGATGAGCTCGCTCGACCACCGTCCTCGCAGCCAGCAATGGCTGGCCCGGCTCTCGCTGGGCACCCTGACCCTGTGCCTGCTGGGGGGCTGCCCGTCCACGCCCAAGCCCGAGACCGAGGTCCCCGAGGGGCCCTCCGAGGAGCTCGAGGACGTCGATCAGGGGATGATCGACGCCGCCCTCGCCGAGGGAGCCGACGACGCCACCAAGCAGGCCGCGGCCCAAGAGGTGCTCAAGAAGGTCAAGGATCGCGACCCCGAGGAAGAAAAGAAGAAGATGAACAAGTCGCTGGCCATCAGCGCCGCGGCTCAGGCCCAGCTCGACAAGGGCAACCTCACCGAGGCCGTCCACACCGCGCGCGAGGCCCTCAAGGTCCACGAGCAGAACGTCGACGCGATGCTCGTGCTCGGTCAGGTGTTCTACCGGCAAAAGAAGTACGAGCTGGTGCTCGCCGTCACCAGCTCGGCGCTGCAGGTCGACGCCAAGACGCGCACGCCCGAGCAGAGCTCGCGGGCCTACAACCTCCAGGGCTTCGCCATGATGGCGACCGGCGAGGAGGTCAAGGCCACCATGCTGTTCAAGAAGGCGGCCGAGGTCGACGAGAAGAATGCCGCGGCGTGGAACAACCTGGGCACGCGCTACCTCGACGCGGGAGACGTGACGACGGCGACCGGATGCTTCCAGTACGCGCTCGAGCTCGATCCTCGCTTCTACAAGGCGCACCTCAACTACGGCGCCGCGCTGCGAGCCCAGCACAAGTGGGAGGAGGCCGAGACCTCCATGCGCAAGGCGCTGGAGCTGCGGCCGAGCTACGCCGAGGCCTACTTCAACCTCGGCGTGCTCTACCTAGATGCTGATCCGTTTCCCGGGCTCGAGACCACCGCGCGACTCAACAAGGCCATCCAGCACCTGACCAAGTACCGCGAGCTCGCCAGCAACGACGGCGGACCGCGACCCGGCTCGGCGACGGCGGGCATGAGCAGCGGCAAGGCACCACCGCCGCGCGTCAGCAAGGAGCGCGCCGACGACTACATTCGCGTGGCCAAGAAGGGGCTCGAGCGCGAGGAACGACGGCTCGATCGCGAGAAGGAGCGCGCCACCAAGCCCACCCCCGCGGGTGGCGATCCCGCGGGAGGAGATCCGGCTGGTGGCGGCGATCCATCGCCGGTTGCCGGAGCGGGCTCGAGCCCCGAAGAACCTGCCGTCGCGGACGGCACGCCGCCCGACGATGGGGCGCCGCAGCAGCCGGATCCGCAAGGCCCAAGCACGCAGGCCCCCACGCCGAGCAAGCCCGCGCCGCAGGGCCCAACCCAACCCGCGCCGCAGGGCCCAACCCAGCCGAGCAAGCCCGCGCCCGTCCAGCCCGCACCGCAGGGTCCGAGTACACAGGAGCCGGCTCCGAGCAAACCGCCGCCGCAAGGCCCGAGCACGCCGGCACCCACCCAACCTCCACCAGCCAAGCCCGCGCCGCAGGGCCCCGCGCCGGCCAAGCCCGCACCGCAAGGTCCCGCACCGCAGGGCCCCGCACCCGCCAAGCCGGCGCCGCAGCAGCCCTCCGTGCAGAAACCACAGTCGGCGTCGTTACGCCTTCCTTCGCCGCAGCGCTCGTCCATCGAAAAAGTTCCCCGCAATCCTGCATCGCGTGGAACCCGCTACCCCGCTCCGACACTAAGCTCGATGCAGGTTGGTGCCCCCATCCCCGGGTGCATCGAGACCTCGCCTTCGTCTCCGATCTCCTGCACGAGATCGGCCGAGCTCATTGGTGATCGGTGGCTTGCTTGCCTCGACGACTCGTGCGTCGATCCTTCCACGAGCCCGACATGAGCCGAACCATTCTCCGCCCACCCCATCCGTCCATCGCGGGAGACCATGTCGCCGGTGATCGTCTCGCACGCGCGTCGGCCGGGCTCGACATCGGACCCGTGGGGTCCTCACGCTCGCTTCGTACGGGCCACCACGGTTCGATCGGTGAAGCCTCGGATTCGGAGCCTCCACCTCCGGCCTCACGGGCCACGGTGCAACCAACGGTAGGATTGGTATCGAGCCTTAGGCCGCTGAATTCGGCGTTTGGACGGCGTACGCAACGGTTTTGCACCTTGGCAGCGGCTGGCGTTTTCGCTACATTGCTCGCCTCGCAACCTGTGTACGGTCAGCCCCCACAACGGGGCCAACGCTCGAGTTCTCCCGCCCCGGCGGAGACCGAGACGGCGAACACCCCCCAGGCTCCTCGGTCGTCCCGCGCTCGTCAGCACGCGGGGCCATCGACCGAGTCGTCGCCTGGTGATCGCGTGGCACCCTCGGTCGCTCCGAACGCGGGGTCGTCCAGCTCCTCCGGATCGACTTCTTCCACGGCCGCGAGTTCTGCCGACGCGCCCTCGACCGAGCCTGTACGCATTGCCATGCGCACGGTCACGGCCGCGTCCTCCGCCGCGCCCGAGCCGAGCTCGGAGCCCGCCACCGAGCCCACCACCACTGGCTCGGGCCCCAACTCGGGTTCGGCTTCGGCCCCCGACTCGGGCACTGGCGGTGGGGGCGATCGCGGTCGGAATGCGCCCTCGGGCAAGCGCACCGTCATCAAGGACGAGTTCCTCGTGGAGGGCAAGCTGGAGAAGCCCAGCGCCTACTACATCCTGAGGCGCTCGTCGCTCGACTACGACTGGGCCCGGCTCGACGCCAAGTTTTCACCTTTGGTGCTTGAGTCGGTCCAGGATCCTCTGTTCTAATCCCTGCTTGGGTCGCACCACCCAGGACTTCACGCCGCCCAAACGATTACTCTATCGCCGCCCAATCTTTTCTTGGCCACCCGGCAAGGGGGCCTCCCGAGGGCCAGCGTTCTCCGCGCGCGAGAGCGCTTGCCCCGGCTGAGTCGGGCAGCATCGGAGCAACACACCAACAACAACAGCAGCAGCATGGGTCGGGCTCATCGACGTGCCACCGACCCGGGGACCACGAGGAACGGCTCCCCGCCACTGAGGAGGACACACGGTCATGGACAATTTCGCTGAATTCTACCAACAGGGAGGTGGCTGGATGCACTTCATCGCGCTCGCGGCCGTCATCGGCGCGGGAGTGACGATCGAGCGCTTCATCTTCCTGTTCTTCCGTTTCAACATCAACGGCGGTCAGTTCTTCAACCAGATCCAAAAGCTGGTGATGGCGAACAACATCGACCGCGCGATCAAGCTCTGCAACGCCGCCGACAAGGCCGCGCTCGCTCGCGTGATCAAGGCCGGTCTCACTCGCGCCAACAAGGGCGAGGCAGACATCGCCGCCGCCATCGAAGAGGCAACCCTCGAGGTCGGGCCCGCCATCAGCAAGCGCGTGGCCATGATCTCCGCGGTCGCCAACATCGCCACCCTCTTGGGTCTGCTCGGCACCATCTTCGGCATGATCGCGGCGTTCGAGGCGGTCGCGACCGTGTCCGCCGACCAGCGCGCGACCGCTCTGGCCAAGGGCATCTCGATCGCCATCAACACGACCGGCTTCGGTCTGTTGGTCGCCATCCCGCTGCTCGCCATGCACATCTTCATCTCGAACCTGGCCAAGAAGATCGCCGACGAGGTCGACCTCTACTCGGTCAAGCTCGAGAACCTCCTGGCCGCGCGGGTCCGCCAGGGTTAGTGGGGGGCCGGCCATCTCGGCCCCCGCGGCGCGGGTGCCCCCGAAGACGGGGGCAGAAGGCCCTGGATGGACGAGCGCTTCACCACCCTGGACGAACTCTCTGACGAGAAAGGACGCGGGACATGGCTAGACGAAAGAAGAAAAACGAAGAGGCGGAGCTCGAGGCCAACCTCCTCCCCGTCATGAACGTTATGTTCCTTCTCATCCCCGCCCTCCTCTTGGCCATGGAGGTCGCCCGCTTCGCCGCGGTGACCGTCACTCCGCCGAAGTTCGCGGCGCAGGCCGACGAGAAGAAGGAAGAGAAGAAGGAGGAGAAGCCGCTCAACCTCAAGGTCTTCATCATGGAAGACGGCTACCGGGTGAGCGCGCAGGGGCAGCAGCAGGGGGCCGAGGCCGGCAAGTCGGCCGACTCGAACAAGCCCACGATCCCCCTGGCCAAGCCAGGGGCCCCACTGGACGACTTCGCGCGCTACGACTACGCCAAGCTCGAGGCCGAGGCCGCGCGGTACAAGAGCCTGTTCGCCCACGAGACGGTGGTGACGATCAGCGCGGAGAACAGCATCCCGATGCAGGCGCTCATCAACACGATGGACGCGCTGCGGGGATCGGACTGCAAGCTGCTCAAGGCCATGATGGGGGAGGAAGTTCCCCCCGAGTGCTACTTCTGGCAGCCCATCGTCGAGGCAGGAGCAGGCTGACATGACCCCCGAAGAGCTCTTCCAAGCGAAGAAGGCGGCCAAGAAGGCCGCGCGTCGCAACAAGCCCGACGAGAACGCCTCGCTCCAGCTCACCTCGCTGATGGACGTCGTGTCCATCATCGTGGTGTACCTCCTCAAGAGCTACGGCTCGGATCCAGTGCTCATCACGCCGACGGGTGGGCAGAAGATCCCAATGTCCAAGGCCGACTCGCCGATCCAGGACGGGATTCCGGTCTACATCTCGAAGCGCGCGATCACCTTTGGTAGCAAGAAGATCGTCCAGCTCGACGAGAACGGCGACATCGATCCCGCCGCGCTACAGAACCACCTCATCGGTCCGCTCTACGACGCGATGGCCGAAGAGGCCGACAAGGCCAAGCAGATGGCCGTGGCCCAGGGCAAGACCGAGAACGACTGGAGTGCCCGGGTGATCCTGGTTGGAGACGAGACCCTCAAGTTCTCCACGTTGGTCGACGTGATGTACACGGCCGGCCGGGCGGAGTTCCGCGAGTACGCGTTCTGCGTGATCCAGTCGAATGGCTGAGAGCCTCCCCGTCGGGGAGGGCACGTCGACGGCGGCCGGATCCGAGACCTCGGGTCCGGCCGTTTGCGTTGGTTGCGCCGAGCAATGGCGCAGTGATCGATTGGGCCCGGGTGGACACGTGATCGGCGTGACGGATCTCGAGACTCGCGGCCATGGACTGAGGCATGGCCGAGGAAACCGGCGGAGCCTTCGTGCGTGCTCTCGGAACCGGCCGGTTGGAGGGTTCGCTCGGCGTTTGGCCACGGTTGCCGGCAACGGTATGCTCGCTCCGCTTTCTCCCTTCTTCCGCCAGCGTAGTTTGCGCTACGCGGTGTAGCTGCTAAAACCTTCAAAGCTGATGCCGAACCCCAAACCCCGCGAGTCGAGGGCACCCAAGGTGCTGCGCGTGGCCGTCATCGTGGACGACCTCGTCTGCGACGAGATCCATCAGCACGAGGCCGCCTCGATCAGCATGGGGAGCGACTATCGCAGCGACGTGGTGTTGTTCGGCTCGCGTGCGCCCGTACAGCACACGTTGTTCGACTATCGCGACGGGGTCTACTTCCTCGATGTGCCCTCCAACGTGCGCGGCAAGGTGTCGATGGGTCGCAAGGCCTTCACCATCGGCTCGCTGCGCCAGCGGTTCGGGGCGGGCGACAAGCTCCGCGTCAAGCTCAGCCCGCGTGCCAAGGGCAAGCTGCTCATCGGCGACAGCACGGTGATGTTCCAGTTCGACGATCCCAAGGTGCTGCCGCCGCGGCTGCCGTTCCCGGTGCAGTTCAAGGCGCGCTTCGACCAGATGTGGGGCAGCCGTGAGCTGTCGACGATGGCCGTGTCGGCGCTCACCCTCGGCTCGTACTTCACCTGGGCGGCCACGGCTCCCTACGACGACACGTTCAACATCGACGATCTCGACGAGCGCTTCATCCAGGCGATGGGTCTGGTCAAGAAGCAAGACGAGGTCGAGCCCGAGCCCGAGGAAGAAGAGGACGCGCTCGCCGAGGAAGACGAAGAAGAGACCAAGGTCGAGGAGAAGGAGAAGCCCAAGCCCGAGAAGAAGCTCGACAAGCCGCCCGAGAAGTTCTCGAAGAAGGCGGTCGCCGAGGCGCGCAACGTGGGCATCGCTCGTGTGCTGGGCACCTACGGCGGACCGGGCGAGGGCACGGTGCTCGACGTCATCGAGAGCACCGAGAACGATCTGGGCGACCTGTTCGCGCAGGGCATGACCACCACCATGCTCGCCGACGGTGGGGCCATCACCCCGTTCGTGCCCGGCGGCGAGGGCATCTCGCTCGGTGGCAGCATGGTCGACACGCAGGGCTTCGATCTAGGCGAGGGTCCGCAGCTCGAGAAGAAGGAAGACAAGCGCGAGCGCAAGGTCCGGGGCCGCGCCAAGTCGACCAAGACCGACGTGTTCGGCGACATCGACGGCAAGGGCATCAAGGCGCAGATCAATCGGCGCATGAGCGCGCTGAACTTCTGCTACGAGTCGGTGCTCCAGACGCGACCGGACATCGCGGGCAAGATGACCTTCACGATCGGCGTCAGCGCCATGGGTAGCGTGACCTCGGTGGTGGTCGAGGAAGACACCGTCGGCGACGCCAAGGTCAAGACGTGCGCGCAGGCCAAGATCAAGGGCTGGCGCTTCGGCAAACAGGAAGACAGCGGAGAGGTGACCTTCTCCGTGGTATTCTCCGGTGGTTGATGGGGCGGGTGATGCGAAATCGAACCAGAGCATTGGCAGGGGTGTGTGGCGTGTGGCTGGTGCTCGGCGGCGCATCGGGTGCGCTGGCCGGACCTCCGGAGGACGCTGCGGGCGAGGGCGCTGCGGGCGAAGCCCCCGATGAGGGGGTGGCCGAGGCGAAGGCGCCGCCGCCAACGTCCACCGTCTCGGTGCCGGCGGTGCGTCGCGAGATGGAGAACGACATGGCCAAGATCGGAGATCTGGCCGCCGAGGCGAAGCGCGATGCCGATCTGGTGCGAGCCGCGTGCGTGATCGACAAGCAAGAGCGAGCGCAGGGCGTGATGGAGCTGGCCACCGGCGAGATGCTGATCATCCGTGACGAGGGCTCGAGCGCCGAGGCACGCAGCTTCGCGGTCGAGAAGCTCCAGGCGGCATCCGATCGGCTCGGCGATCTGGTGGAGCAGGCCAAGGAGTGCATTGGAGACAAGGCCCCCGAGGAATCCGACGACGTGACCAACAACGAGGTCGACGAGGATCCCACGATCCCCGTGGCCGATCCCACCGTGGGCGGCAGTCCCGATGGCACCAAGCCCAATCGAGTTCCCCCGCCGATCGATGATGCCTCGCCGCCCAGCGTGGGCAGCCCCAGCATGTGAGCAGGGGCGATTGGCTCCGGTCTCGACCGCACGAGGTGACCTCGTCGCCGACGAGGGTCAACCGAGCCGGCCCCCGTGCGTGTTGGTGGACGTGGAGGAGCACCCGCGGCCCCAAGCCCTGCGCCGATGATCACCATGCTCGGTGGGCACGATTCGGCTAGGCTGCGCGCAACGCACCTCCTTGGGTGGTTTGTCTTGGCTCGACTCTGGAGACGACGACGGCGCGCCTCGTACGGGCGACCGAGCCATGCCCTGGTCGGCGGGCCCGGGTGGTCGCTCTTGCTGCTGTGCTCGGTGCTGCTGGGGTGGTCGTGGTCACCGGAAGCCCGAGCGGGTGGTCCGGAGATCGACGTCCCGCGCGCCGAGGACGGACCGGGCATCAAGGTGGGCGAGCGCTCGACCTTCCACCCCGGCTTTGCCCTGGTCACCGGCGTCGACTCCAACGTGTTCTCCACCGCGCGTCAGGAGCCGCGGCCGGCCAGCGGCGAGGTCGGCCCGCGACTGGCCTCGTTCGTGATGCCGACCGGGTGGCTGGGGCTCGGCAACCGGCAGTTCCGCGATGGCTTGTTGATGTCGCCGCCCGAGCGCTCGGGTCGGACCGCCGACTACTACATCGGGCTGGTGGGCGGCGCGCGGATCTACATGGCGCGCAACCCCAACGTGCGTGCCCAGAACCGGCCCACCTTCGGGTTGCAGACGAGGGTGGCGCTGCTGCCCGGGCGCAAGCTCTCCGTCAACGTGGACGGCGACGTGTTCCACTACTCGCAGCCGGCCACCTACGAGGCTGGCGGCTTCAACTTCAATCGCATCGATGGCCGCATGGGGCTGGCCTTCATCGGTCGGCCGGGCGGCGGGCGCCTGAGCCTGATGTTCGCGCCCCGCCTGGGAGGCCTCTACTTCACGGGCACCAGGGAGGAAGTGGAGGGCGGGTGCGACCTCGAGAACGGGCAGAACTGCTTCGTCGCCAAGGGCAACCGCGTCGTTCCGGGCTTCACGGTCGAGACCAAGTGGCGCATCCGGCCCAAGAGCGCCCTGGTGATCAACTACGGCTTCGACTGGACCTACTACACGTACTGCTGCAACGAAGCGGAGTGGGGCCGCAACGAGGACAACTTCGCCAATCGCATCACGGCGGGCTTTCGCGGCCAGGTGATGAAGAAGGTCGTGCTCGACGTGATCGGCGGCTACGGGATGGGCTTCTACCGCAAGGATCCGACCAATCCTCGCGGGGTCGATGACTTCAAGGGGCCGATCTTCGAGCTCGGCGCCACCTACTATCCCAACCCGCGCAGCCTGTTCTACGTGTCGGCGTTCCGCACCTTCCAGGACTCGCTGCTGGGCAACTACTACACCGACATCGGCGCGCGGCTGCAGGCCCGGCACGAGTTCAAGTGGCGGATGATCACGACCGCGGGGGCCTGGGTCGCGGGCCGCCGCTACGTGGGCCTGGCCATTCCGGGGTCGGAGGACATGAGCATCGACCAGTATCAGCCCCAGTCGGTGCAGGAGACCTTTCGGCGCAGGGACGTCGTCTTCAACCTCAACCTCAAGGTCGAGCAGCCGCTCAAGAAGATCTGGGCGGTCGCGCTGCAGTACGACATGGCCGTGGACGACACCACGTTCGCCATCGACTACGCCAACGGCGTGCAGGACATCGGCGGCTTCACCCGCCACGTGGTGATGCTGCTGGGGGCCGTCCGGCTATGACCGCCTGGGCGTTGCTCGCGGGAAGGCTGCTGGGCGGAGGGCTGCTGGCGCTCGCCACCTGTCGCCCCGGCCCGGCGGTGCCCGTGGCACCCGCTCCCTCGGTCAGCAGCGCCAACCAGACCCTCGGCCCGGGTGACGTCATCGCGATCCGCGTGACCGATCAGGAGGAGCTGACCGGTGAGTACGAGGTGGCGGCCGACGGCACCATCCGCTTCCCCTGGATCGAGCAGGTCGAGGTGGCAGGCCGGAGCCAGGGCCAGATCGCCGAGCTCATCGAGCAGCGGCTGGCCGACGGCTGGCTGCGCCAGCCGCAGGTCTCCGTGCGGGTGATCACCCGCCAGAACCGCGAGGTCAGCGTGCTCGGCCAGGTCAACGAGCCCGGGTCCTACCCGTTCAAGGAGCGCTTGACGCTCGTTCAGGCGATCTCGCTGGCCGGCGGGATGAACCCCCTGGCCCAGGCCAAGCGGGTCAAGCTCATCCGCGAGACGGACCAGGGCACCAAGACCTACGAGATCGACGTCCGGGAGATCCTGGAGAGCCGTCGGGCCGACCTCCCCCTCGAGCCCGGGGACATCGTCTTCGTGCCCGAGGCGCCCATCTGAGGGCCCCAGCGGCCCAGATTGCGCTGGATTTTCGCGGTATCGGCGCTATCGGCTAGACTTGGCCATCCCAATGTCTGTGCCTTCCGAGATCGTGCTGGGGATCGACCTGGGCACGACCAACTCTGCGTGCGCCATCGTTCGCGAGGGACGTGCCTCGGTGGTTCGGCGAGGCGAGGATCGCATCGTGCCGTCGGTGGTCGCGGCTCTGCCCGATGGCTCGATCGTGGTGGGCAATCGAGCCAAGCGTCGCCGCTCGATCGATCCCACCCAGGTGGTCTACAGCGCCAAGCGCCTCATCGGCCGCAGGTTCAACTCGCCCGAGGTGCAGCGCATGCGCACCGCCGTGCCCTACGTGATCCGCGAGGGCAACAACGAGGCGGTGGTGGTCGAGCTCGGCTCACGGCTGCACAGCATCGTCGAGATCTCCGCCTACATCCTCACGTACCTGCGCGAGATGGCCGAGGAGGCGCTCGGCCAGCCGGTCGGCAAGGCCGTGATCGCGGTGCCGGCCAACTTCACCGACTCGCAGCGCAGCGCTACCCGCATCGCGGCGCGCCTGGCCGGGCTCGACGTGATCCGGGTGATCAACGAGCCGACCGCGGCCGCGCTGGCCTACGGCTACATCGAGGACACCGACCGGCGCATCGCGGTCTACGACTTCGGTGGCGGCACCTTCGACGTCACCATCCTGCAGATCACCCGCAACGTGTTCGAGGTGCTCGCCACCTCGGGCGAGATGTTCCTGGGCGGTGACGACATCGACGAGGCGATCCTCGAGGTGATGGTCGACACCTTCCGCGAGCAGCGGGGAGCCGAGCTCATCGACTCGCTGGTGGCGATGGAGCGCGTACGGGCGGTGGCCGAGCAGGTCAAGATCCAGCTCTCCGAGCAGGAGCGGACGATCGTCAACCTCGCGGAGGTGCTGCCGGGCCGGGAGGGAACGCTCGAGATGTCACTCACCGACATCGACCTGCGCCGCCGCGTGGAGGCCATCGTTCGCCGCACCGTGCCCGTGTGCGAGGACGCGCTGCGCACCGCGGGTCTGGCCCCGCACCAGATCGACGAGATCGTGCTCGTGGGCGGCACCACCCGCCTGCCGCTGGTGCGCGAGGTGGTGCAGCAGGTGTTCGGCAAGCCGCCACAGACCTCGATCAACCCCATGAGCGTGGTCGCGGTGGGGGCGGCGATCCAGGGGGCGGCGCTCATGGGCTCGCTGGTCCCCATGGCCGCCGGCGGGGTCTCGGCACCCACGGCCACGTCGAACGCTCCGGCGGCGGCCGTGCTGCTCGACGTGACCCCGCGCAGCCTCGGGGTGCGCACGGTGGGCGGCTACGTCGACTTCATCATCGAGCGCAACAGCCCCATTCCGGTGGAGCAGACCCGGTTGTTCACCACGACCCGCGACAACCAGCGGTTCGTGCGGATCCAGGTGTGCCAGGGCGAGGACGAGGAATTCGAGAAGAACCTCAAGCTGGGTGAGGTGGTGCTCTCTGGCCTGCGCGATGCACCGCGGGGCGAGGTCACCATTGCGGTCACCTTCGAGATCAACACCGATGGTCTGCTCGAGGTTCGCGCTCGCGATCGCGACACGGGTCTGCAGCAGGTGGCCACGATGCGCGTGCTCGGCGGTCTGACCGAGGACGAGGTGGCGGCCATGGCCGAGCGCCTGGGCTCGACCGGCGTCTCGGCCTAGCGGCGAGGAAGAGGAGCTGCACCATGTCCAGTGACGAGCTGCTCGCCGAGATCATGCGGCTCTACGAAGGGCTCGACTCGCTGTCGTACTACGAGTACCTGGGGCTGCGCCCCGGCTGCGACTACGTGGCGGTGCGCGACGGCTTCTACGCTCGGGCCCAGCGCTTCCACCCCGATCAGTTCGTGTATCGCGGGGGCGAGAGCCTGCGCCAGGCCGTGTATGCCGTGTTCAAGCGCATGACCGAGGCCTACAACGTGCTGCTCGACCCCGAGCTGCGGGTGCTCTACGACGCGGCGATGGTGCGAGGCGAGGCGCGGCTGTCCGAGGTCGCCCGGGCGCGGCGACTGACGGCCGAGGAGCGACAGGTCCACAACACGTTCGCGCGGATCTACCTGCGCTCGGCTCGGCGCAAGCTCGAGCAGGGCGAGCTGCGGGGCGCCTGGGTCGACGTGCGGCTGGGGCTCACGCTCGAGCAGGCGGCGCCGCTGCGCAAGCTCCTGGCCGAGATCGAGCAGCACCCGGGGGCGCCGGGATTGCTCGGAAGGAACGCCCGTTGAGCGAGGTGAGCGAGGTGAGCGAGTGAGCGAGGTCCGGCGCGCTCGCGTGGAGCGGCGTACCAAGGAGACCCAGATCGTCATCGAGCTGTGCGTGCCCGGCGATGCTCCGGCGTTCGAAACGCGGATCGCGACCCCGGTGCCGTTCCTCTCGCACATGCTCGAGGCGCTGGCCAAGCACGGGGCCATGGCCCTGCGGGTGGAGGCGCAAGGCGACGTGGAGATCGACGACCACCACACGGTGGAGGACGTGGGGCTCACCCTGGGGATGGCGCTCGACCAGGCGCTCGGCGAGCGCCGGGGGATCACGCGCTACGGCTGCTTCTCGCTGGCGATGGACGAGACGCTGGTCGACTGTGCGCTCGATCTGGGGGGGCGACCCTACCTGGTCCACGAGCTGCCGGCGATCGCGGGAAAGTGGATCGGTCGCTTCGACTGCGATCTGGTCGAGGAGTTCTTCCAGGCGCTGGTGGTGCAGGCGCGCATGAACCTGCACCTGCACCTGCGCGCCGGCGGCAACGCCCATCACGTGGTGGAGGCGGCGTTCAAGGGCTTCGCCCGCGCGCTGCGGATGGCGTGTGCGCTCGACCCGGCGCTCATGGGGGCGCTGCCGTCGACCAAGGGCGCGATCTGAATTGGGCCGCTTGGTGTAGAGGTTGCTCTCGGCGCTCGGATGGACCCTGCGCGAGGTCGGGGGCGCCCGGGGGCGGGCCCTCGCTCGATGTCTCCCTCGCGGCTACTCTTGCCGCCGCCATGGCCGATCGTGATCTTCGCGCCGAGCTGCAGCTCCGAGAGGAGCTCGCCCGCCTCAACGCCTCGCCCCGGGTCGCCGACGACGGTGAGGAGGGCCTGGCCCGTGCCCGGTCGCGGGCCGAGGCGGCGGAGCAGAAGGTGCACGACAAGGGGCGTCACACCGCGATCGAGCGCATCGAGATGCTGCTCGACGAGGGCTCGTTCGTGGAGCTCGACCGCTTCGTGACCCATGCCTGCAGCGACTTCGACATGACCGACAACCGGCCCTACGGGGACGGCGTGGTGACCGGCTATGGCACCGTGGATGGCCGCCAGGTGTTCGTGTTCGCGCAGGATCCCGCCGTGTTCGGCGGCAGCCTGGGCATGGCCCACGCGCGCAAGATCTGCAAGATCATGGATCTGGCCACCGAGGTGGGCGCGCCGGTGGTGGGGCTCAACGACAGCGGTGGGGCGCGGATCCAGGAGGGCGTGGAGAGCCTCGCGGGCTACGCCGAGATCTTCAAGCGCAACGTGCTGGCCTCGGGGGTCGTGCCGCAGATCTCGGTGATCCTGGGCCCGTGCGCGGGCGGGGCGGTCTACAGCCCGGCGCTCACCGACCTGGTGGTGATGGTCGACGAGACCAGCTACATGTTCATCACCGGCCCCGACGTGATCAAGGCGGTGACCCACGAGGAGGTCACCAAGGATGCGCTGGGCGGGGCACGGACCCACAACGAGCGCAGCGGGGTGGCACACTTTCGCTGCGGCAACGAGGCGGCCGCGCTGGCGTTGACCCGCGAGGTGCTCTCGTACCTGCCTCCCAACAACATGGCGGGGGCACCGGTGCTGCCCACGGGTGACGACCCCCAGCGTGCGTGTCCCGAGCTGGTGAGTCTGGTGCCGCCCGATCCCAGCAAGCCCTACGACATTCGCCGGATCATCACCGCGATCGCCGACGAGGGGCGGTTCCTCGAGGTGCAGGAGCACTGGGCGCGCAACATGGTGGTCGGGTTCGTGCGCATCGAGGGGGCGAGCGTGGGGGTGGTGGCCAACCAGCCGCTGGTGCTCGCGGGGTGTCTGGACATCGATGCCTCGGTCAAGGCGGCACGGTTCGTGCGGATGTGCGATGCGTTCAACGTGCCGCTGGTGACGCTGGTGGACGTGCCGGGGTTCTTGCCGGGCACCGAGCAGGAGTTCGGGGGGATCATTCGGCACGGGGCCAAGCTGCTCTATGCGTTCACGGAGGCCACGGTGCCCAAGGTCACGCTGGTGACCCGCAAGGCCTACGGTGGGGCCTACGACGTGATGGCGAGCAAGCACATCCGTGGCGACGTGAACCTGGCCTACCCGACCGCCGAGATCGCGGTGATGGGGGCAGAGGGGGCGGTGAACATCATCTTTCGGCGCGAGCTGGCGCAGGCCGAGGATCCCGAGGCGCGGCGCAAGCAGCTGGCGGCGGACTATCGGGCCCTGTTCGCCAGCCCCTACAAGGCGGCGGAGCTCGGCTTCATCGACGAGGTGATCCGGCCCGAGCACACGCGCGACCGCATCGCGCAGAGCCTGCGGATGCTGCGGAACAAGCGGCAGGACAACCCGCGGCGCAAGCACGGGAACATCCCGCTGTGAGGCGGCGGCGCCCGGATGAGCTCGTTCGCCGGCGCTCGTGCTCGCCGGCCGGGGGCCCGCGCGTGTGGTGGCGTGGGGTGGAGCGTGGCAAGCTGGTGGCCATGGCGAGGCTCGCGGGCGCACGAACGTCGATGCTCGTGGCGCTCGCCTTGCTCGGGGCCTGCTATCCGGTGGGGCTGGGCTATCGCTCGCTGCACGAGGTCGATGGCGAGGTGGTCAGCTCGCGACCTCCGCCGCCGTCGGCGTACGAGGCGTATCTGCGGGCCCGGCTGGCGCTCGAGCAGGAGCCGCCGGCGCTCGACGACGCGCGGTTCTACATCGGGCACGCGCTGGAGATGGATCCGGGCGATCCGCATCTTTGGGCCACGCACGCGGAGATCGAGGAGCGGGCGGGGCGGGTGGACGAGGCGATGGCCTCGGCTCGGCATGCGCTCGAGCTGCGGCCCGGGTATCCGCCGGCGGAGCGGGTGCTGACGCGGCTGCAGCCGGCCGGGGGCGGGTGAGCTACGGGCGAGTGAGCTACGGGCGGGTGAGCTACGGGCGAGTGAGCTACAGGAAGGTGCTGAGGTAGACGGCCAGGCAGTACCAGGGGGTGCCGGCCAGCAGCAGGGCCCGACGGGCGCGGCCGAGGTTTTGCTTGCTGCCGCCGACGACGATGGCGGCGACGCCCAGGCACCAGGCGAAGGCCGCGGTCACGACGGCGAGGGCGAAGCTCTTGAGGGTCAGCGGGGCGAGGGTGGGGACCAGCCAGCCGAGCGCGGCGACCAGGGTCAGCGCCACCGGGAGGTAGGCCACCACGAGGGCGAGGGTGGAGATGACGGGGTGCGAGGCGGTCTTGGAGGGTTGGCGTAGATGCGAGAACACCCAGGCCAGCAGGAACACGAAGCTCGCCGCGAGGGCGAGCGCAATGCCTCCCATGGCCAGGATTTCCTGGATCCGCTTGAGCAGCTCCCGCAGCCGGTCGAGGTCGGGGAGGTTGACGAGCAGATCGGGGATCCCAGCCGCGAGGAGGATTGGGGCCATGGGGGAGAGGATAGCAACGGCGGGCGGCGGGACCACCGGCCGGGACGTGAGGGCGGGGTGAAACCGGTGAACGGGGTTGGACGGAGAGTGCGGGAGAGGCGCCAGGGGATGGGGCTTGCACCGGCGATGGGGGTGGGGTAGACGTTGCGGCCCTTCCGGCCACAGGCGCGCGTAGCTCAGCTGGATAGAGTGTCGGCCTCCGGAGCCGAAGGCCGCAGGTTCGAATCCTGCCGCGCGCACGACGAGGACGGCCTCGTAGGTGACCCGCCTGCGAGGCCGGATTCAATTCTGGGGTGGTGGCGCCCTCGCTCACTCCGCCCCGAGCGACGCGAGGTACGCCACGAGCTCTGCGCGTCCCTCCGCCGAGACGTCCACACTCGGCGCGGTCAGCCTGAGCATGTCGTCGACGGCCGCTTCGAGATCGATCGCGCGGCCGTCGTGCATGTAGGGGGCTCGAAACGCCACGTTCAGCAAGCTGGGCACCTGCAGCAGCCCATGCGGGCCCAGCACCACCGTGCCGTTGTGGGTGAGCTTCGGTCCAAGGTGGCAGCTCGTGCAGCCGACGGCTTCGAAGCGCTCGCGACCACGCTCGATCGCCGTGTCCTGCGGCGTCACCACCCGCAACGAGGGCAGCGCGAACAGCCAGCGCTCGAGCGCCGCCACGTGCTCCTCGTCGAGATCGGGGCCTCCCATTCGACTCTCGTACGTGTCGTCCACGATGCCGGCCATGTCGGCCAGCTCGCCACGCCAGTGGAAGGGCTCGGTGCCCTCGAGCCCCGTGTCGAGGGCTTGGGTGCGGCGCGGGCCGAGGTCCGAGAACTGCCACACGCGGCCGTCCTCGCGTCCCTCGGGGTGGCACGAGACGCACGCCACCATCCCCGGAGTAGGTCGATGGAACAGGTCGTGGCCCGTGTCGAGCACCGAGCGCTCGGCCAGCCCGATGTTGGCGACGAGGGCCTCCTCTTGTGGATCCACGCGCACCAGGGCGGCGGGCTCGCGTAGCTGCACCCACGCGTGGCCCTCGTCGTCGAAGACGACGGAGGTCGGCTCGCCGGGGAGGACCACGCTGTGTTCGGCGCGGCACGGTGGGGAAACCACGGTACGGGGCTGCTCGTGGGTCGCGAACATGATCACCCACTCTCCGAGCGTTCCCCCCACCACCGCGGCCATGTCCAGCTCGTCGGTCACGTCCGCATCGAACGCGGGGGCGATGTGGTGGAAGGGCCAGGCCTTGGCCGAGGCGCCGCCGGGGAGCCCGTGGGTGATCACCGTGGCCTGCAGCGGGATGCAGAATCCATCGCCGCCGGCGTAGCCGTCTGTCACCATCGAGTTGCGGGCGAAGCCCGAGCCCGCCTGGTGCAGCATCAGCCATCCGCCGTCGGCCGTACTCCAGGTCCGGCGTGCCGTGTTGGGGGTCATGACGTCGTGGGGCTCGACCTCGGCGGCGTCGGGGTCGTCGGGATCGATGAAGAGGTCGATGAACACCCCGATTTCGGGTGGGGCCTGTCGTGCCCTGATCGTCCCCGTGTCATCGAGGGTGAGCACCTGAGCGTCCCGAAAGGTGGAGACCCGGATCGGAGGCCCCGGGTCGATCACGTCGCGAAGCTCGATGCCGACCGCGAGCTGCTCGAGCGAGTCGTCGGGTCGTAGGCGAGCCAGCACGCCCTCGGCACAGGCCACGAGCACCGAGCCGTCACCGGGATCGACCGCGAGGCCCCGCGGGTTCGCGCAGGCCGAGCGCACGGCGACGAGCTCGCCCGAGGCGATGTCGATGGTGGCCACCTCGCCCGAGCGGCGCAGGGCCACGTGGATCAGGCCCGAGGGATCCTCGGCGATGCGGCCGGGCTCGGTGCCGGGCTCGAGCTCGACGGCATGGATCAGGCGCTGCGCCGCCGGATCGACCACGTAGACCGCGTCGCGATCGGGATCGGCTGCGAACAGCGTGGCGCCATCGTGGCTCCGCAGCAGCGTGCCGCCGCTGACCGGTGGCGGAGGCGGATCGGCGAGCACGACGGGCCCCAGATCGGGGAACTGGCCGGGGCTGCCCTGGTCCAAGCGCGGAGACTCCGAGCCGCCGGCGCTCAGGTCGATGCCGGTCCCCTCGGTCGCGTCCTCCTCGACCGAGCCGCTGCACGCTGCGCCCACGAGGAGCATCGAGAGCATCCAGCGTGTCATCGAGCCTCCACGCTATCACCAATCCCGCTCCGCGTGCGCCTCCGCGTCGGGTCACCGTTCGCCGTTCGTACGGCCAAGTCCTCGCGCACCACCGCCCACCCGTGGGTCCATGCCCCTCACCGCCCCCCGCTTCGCCCCTGCTCCCACCGAATTTCACGATCCTCCAGTTCTTGCGAAAGGAGAACCCCGCGATCCTCCACCACTACTGCGTGGCAAGACGAGCCAGGAAGACGAGAGCCCGGTCGTCGAGCTCCCCAAGGTCGCACTGGCGTAGTCCACCCAAGTCTCCCTCTCGCTGAACCTTGCCGGTTCTCACTCGGGCCGATCCGCTGCCCTCGGGCAGCGGATCGGCCGCTCATGAGGACCAATGATCTGCGTTACCATCGTCCGATGCGGCGGGGTCTCGGAATCGCACTGGTCATTGGTGGAGTCGCAGCCGCCGCGGTGTCGGGTGCCCACGCCCTCACGCCCCCCATCGCCGGTGCCGTTGCCTCTCCGGTGCCCGTGCCGGCCCCGTTCCCCGCGGGCAGCCGTGTCCGCGTGCTCGCGGGCTACAGCCCTTCGGGGGGCTCGGGCCTGCACGCCGACACCGACGCGTGCTGCAAGGCCAACGACCACTACGCGCTCGATCTCGTCTACGACGACCAGCCCAACGCGGGCCTGGGGCTGCCGATCGTGGCGCCGTTCGCCGGCGAGGTCGTTCGCGCAGGCTGGGCGACGTCGGGCTGGGCCAACTACGGGCTGCGCGTGATCCTGCGCCACGACCTCGGCGACGGCCACCTCTACCACACGCTCCATGCTCACCTGAACGCGATCGATCCCGCAGTGGTCGAGGGGGGCAACGTCGCGGCGGGACAGGTGCTCGGCGAGCTGGGCCAGTCGTGTCAGGGGGCGCTGTCATGCGGCTCGTTCTCCACCCCTCACCTGCACTGGGCCATGCACCGCGACAGCACGGTCGGAGGCTCGGGTACGGGCGGATCCTTCGGCGGCAACGCGGTCGTGCCCGAGCCGATGTCGGGCTACGAGGATCTGGTCCAGGGCCTGATCATGGAGATCGGCGAGGCGATGTGCGGCGACGGGGTGTGCAGCGGCGGCGAGGACAGCGGCAGCTGCCCCCAGGACTGCCCGAGCTGCGGCACGATCCCCCCCGAGGGCCGCACGATCGAGGAGACCGACCTGTGCTTTGCGCAATCGGGCTCGCCGCAGTACTGGTACGACGCCAACGTGGGCAGCGCGGGCGCGTGCCTGTGGACCCACGCGGTGGATGCGGCCCAGGCCGACGACTCGGGGCGCTGGGACTTCGTGTTCGAGCAGGCAGGAAGCGCCTTGGTGGAGGCGTACATCGAGCCGGGCTTCGCCGGCAGCATGCAGGCGAAGTACGTGGTTACGCATGCGGCCGGGGTGTCGGACGTCGTGATCGACCAGGCGAGCGCGAGCGGCTGGACCGAGCTGGGCACGTTCGACTTCGACCAGGGCGGCGGACAATCGGTGCGGCTCGACGACAACACCGGCGAGCCGTTCAGCGACATGCGCGTGCTGGCGTTCGATGCGATCCGCGTGTCGCCGCTCGGCGGTGGCCCCGGCACGACGTCGGGCGACGACGCGACCTCGGGTGGCGGGCTGGACGAGTCGGGCGGGGATCCATCGGCCGCGGATGGCACGCTCGGCGACGGCACGGTGGGCGACGGGATCGGGAGCGACGACGGGATCACCTCCGATGGTGGCCTCAGCGGCATCTTCCCCGGCGCGGGGGGCTCGGACTCCGAGGGCTGCGCGTGTCGGTCGGCGCCCGCCGGCTCGACGGGGCGCTGGTGGTGGCTGCTCTCGGTCGCATTCCTCCGTCGCCGTCGTCGTCGCTGAGCTCGCTTCGGCGACGCTGGCCGCGGACGACCCTCGCCGTCTCACGGTAGTCTCGGTCATGGCCGAGGAAGCGCCGCCGCTGCGCCGCGAGCTGTCCGCGTTCGATGCGACGGCGGTGGTGATCGGGGCGATCGTCGGCGTGGGCATCTTCTTCACGCCCAGCCGGGTCGCTGCGCTGGCCGGCGACGGCGGGCTGGCGCTGCTCACCTGGGGCATCGGAGGGGTGATCGCGCTGCTGGGCGCGCTCACGTTCGCCGAGCTCGGCGCGATGGTGCCGCGGGCCGGTGGGCAGTACGAGCTGCTGCGCGACGCCTATGGCCCGGCGACCGGCTTCGTGTACGTGGTGTGCAATGCCACCGCGACCCAGGCGGGCTCGATCGGCGTGATCGCGCTGGTGTGCGTCGACAACCTCGCGGTGGCGCTGACGGGGGCGGTGCTCGACCCGTGGCTCACGCTCGGCTGTGCGATCGGCCTGACCATCGGCATCGCGCTCGCCAACGTGGCCGGGGTGCGCTGGGGGGCGCGCATCCAGAACCTGACCGTGGTGGCCAAGCTCGCCACGCTGGTGGCGGTGGGGATGGTCGCGTTGCTGGCCGAGCCCGAGGCGCCGGCTGCCGTCGCGGCGGCGGGCGAGATCGGCCCCCGGCTGCATCCCGTGGCCGCGCTCGCGGCCGCGCTCGTCCCCACGCTGTTCACGTTCGGAGGCTGGCAGCAAGTGCTGTGGATCGGAGGCGAGGTGCGCTCGCCCGAGCGCAACCTGCCGCTTTCGATCCTGGTGGGCGTGGGGATCGTGGTCGTGGTCTATCTGCTGGCGTGCTGGGCCTATCTCGCGCTGCTCGGCCACGCGGGGGTGGCGGGGAGCGAGACGCTGGCGGCGGATGCGGTGGCCGCCGTGTTCGGGGGTCCGGGGCGCCGCGTGGTGGGCGTGGCCGTGGCCGTGTCGGCGCTGGGGATCCTCAACACGCAGCTGCTCACGGGTCCGCGCCTGCTCTACGCGCTCGCGCTGGACGGTCGACTGTGGCGGGTGCTCGGGCGCGTGCACGCGGGGCGCGGAACTCCGGTGCCGGCGATCGCGGTGCTGGCTGGGGTCTCGATCGTGCTGCTCCTCGCGGCCGGCAAGGACGGCGTCGATCGTCTCCTGACCGGGGTGGTCCTGGTGGATGCGGTGTTCTTCGCGCTCACGGGGGTGGCGTCGCTGGTGCTCGCGCGCCGCCAGCCTCATGCGGCTCGCCCGGTTCGAATGCCGGGGTTTCCGTGGGTCCCGGCGCTGTTCGGGCTGGCGGAGGTCGGCGTGGTGGTCGGAGCCTGGCTCGACCCCGAGGTTCGCGGCGCCGCGGCGATCGGAGCGGTGTGGATCGCCGCGGTGCTGGTGCTCTACCTGGTGCGGTTCCGACGTCGGGACGAGCCCGCGGACTCGTCGCCGAGCTCGGATTGACGAAGGGCGCGGCCAGTGGGCGCCGCTGGGGTCTCACGCGGGCCGCGACAGGGCGCGGCGCCGGGCCTCGACCGGATCGCGACGGCTACAGCCCTCGAGGTGATCGTTGACCAGGCCCATCGCCTGCATGAAGGCGTAGACGGTGGTCGGCCCCACGAACGTCCAGCCGCGCTGGCGCAGATCCTTGCTCAGCGCGGTGGATTCCGGGGTCGAGGTCAGCTTCTTCAGCGCGGCCTGGGTCATGCGTCGGGGGCGGGACGCGGGGGTGGGCTCGAAGCTCCAGAAGTACGCGGCCAGCGAGCCCCGCTCTTCCACCAGGGCGCACGCACGCTTGGCGTTGTTGATGGTCGACTCGATCTTGCCCCGGTGTCGCACGATGCTCGGGTCGGCGAGCATCCGCTCCACGCTGCGTCGATTGAAGCGGGCCACCCGTTCGAACTCGAACCCCGCAAACGCACGGCGAAAGCCCTCGCGCTTGCGCAGGATGGTCAGCCAGCTCAGACCCGACTGAAAGCCCTCGAGGCAGATCTTCTCGAACAGGCGATGGTCGTCGACCATCGGCATGCCCCACTCGTGGTCGTGGTAGGCCTGGTAGTCCTCGTGCGGGCCGGACCACCAGCACCGCATCACACCGTCGTCACCCTGGATCAAGCCCTTGGTCGGCACGGCGCGACCGTATCATCGGTCTCATCGCAGCTGGGTCGTGGGTCACTCACCGGTGTAGGGCGGGCTCCCCGGGGCGCGGTAGCGGTGCAGGGGGCTGCGCAGGGCGTCGCTGCCGTAGTAGCGCCCGTTGCCCTCGGGCTCGCCGAACAGCAAGAACATGGGCGCTCGCGTGCCCTCGGCCGGCGGCTTCATCCCCAGCTCGCGAGGGTCCTTGCCCCTGGCCTCGGCGTAGGGGCGCGTCAGATCGGTCTCGATGTACCCCGGGGTGCAGGCGTTGATCCGCAGGTTGGGGTGCTCGCGGGCCAACAGCAGCGTGTACGTGTTGGCGCACGCCTTGGACAGCCCGTAGGGGCTGCCGTCGCCGAGCCCCGCGGCGGCGAACGCCTCGGCACCGTCGAGGGCGAGGCACTCGTCGATGAACGCGCGCAGCCGGGGCCAGGTCACCGAGGGGTCGAGGAACGAGCGCTGGCGCTCGGGGCTGCAGGTGGCGACGAAGCTCGGTCCCGAGGCCGAGGTGACGTTGACGATGCGACCGTCCGAGGGGCGGAGCAGGGGCAGGAACGCCTCGCACACCCGCCGCACGCCGAGCGTGTTGACCTCGAGCACCGCCGCGAGCTCGGAGGTCCCAAGGCCGATGCCGGCGTTGTTGACCACGCCGTAGAGCGGGCTGCCCTCGCCCTCGAGCCGTGCGGCGACGGTGGCCGCGGCCGCGGTCACCGAGGCGTCGCTCGCGACGTCGAGCTCGAGCACCTCGATCCGCTCGCTCCAGTCGGGATGGTCCCGCAGCAGCGCCGTCCGGGCGGCGCGACCGCGCTCGAGGTCCCGCGAGCCGAGCAGCACGAACGTGTCGTCGTGCTGCTCGAGGATCGCCGTGACGATGGCGAGCCCGATCCCCTTGTTCGATCCCGTGACCAGTGTGCGCTTCATCGTCGAACCCTATCACCTCGGACCTGGGTCCTCGATTCGAGTCGCCTGGCGTCGCCAGGGCGGCGCTGCGTGCTCCGTCGGCCTTGCGACCGCTCCCATCCCCGACCTCTGATACCTTCGCCCCGGGAGCGCGCCAGATGATCCACGAACGGAAGATCCTCGTGCAGCGGCCGCAGTGCCGCATCGCCCGCTGCTCGTGCGGCGTCTACCACGTGAGCACGGGGTCGGTGACGCTGCGAATGGAGCGGCCTCAGCTCGAGGATCTGTTCCAGGCGCTCTCCGAGATCCTGGTGCCCGAGGACGAGCCCGCCTCGGACGAGCCGGCGATCCACTGAGGGGTCAGTTGGCGGCCGCGGCCACGTAGTCGTCGACGCACACGGAGACGGCGGAGTTGTCGTTGTTGTGGCCGCCGCCGTAGCCCTCGTCGGGGGTCTGG
>NZ_JAOVZF010000074.1 GCF_026337845.1 Paraliomyxa miuraensis
CGCACCAAGGAGTGCATCGATGGTTTCTTCGACTGGTTCGGGCTGCGAGCTCGGTGGCTACGGTTCATCTGCAGCGACCAGCACAAGCCGTACCTCACCGTCATCGCGCGCCGGGCCAGCAAGGCGGTGCACGTGCTCGACCGGTTCCACATCGTGCAGCGGCTCAACAAGGCCGTCGACCAGGTCCGAGCCGCGGAGGTCAAGCGGCTCAAGCGCGACGGCTACGAGCCCGTGCTCAAGCGCGGTCGCTGGCCGCTGCTCAAGCGCCCCGAGAACCTGACCAAAAAGCAGGACAGCAAGCTCCGCGACCTGCTCCGGTACAACCTGCGAACCGTGCGCGCCTACCTGCTCAAGGAGGAGTTGCAGCTCCTGTGGGACTACCAGTCGGTCACCTGGGCTGCCAAGTTCCTCGACGGCTGGTGCTCCAAGGTCATGCGCTCCCGCATCGAGCCGATGAAGAAGCTGGCCAGGTCCTTCCGCGTTCACCGCGACCTGCTGCTCAACTGGTTCCGGGCCCAAGGCGAGGTGTCGGCAGGCACGGCCGAGGGCCTCAACAACAAGCTCAAAGTGATCACCAGAAGGGCCTA
>NZ_JAOVZF010000046.1 GCF_026337845.1 Paraliomyxa miuraensis
CGGCCCTCGTCCCAGCCCTGGTTCCACCCCGTCTGTGTGGCCCTCTCGAGGTTGGCTCGGAGCTCGATCTCGTAGAGCCGGAGATCGTCCTCCCGCCGCTGGGCCCGACGGCGGGCCTCGGGATCCCGTGAGAGTGCTTCGAGGGTTTGCTTGGCCAGGGCCATCATCGGATCCTCTGCAGCGAGGCGCTCGAGCTCGACGGGATCGTCGTAGCGCGTGAAGAACCGCGCCCATCGCTCGACCACCGCATCATAGCCGCTCGCCTCGCTCGTCGACAGCGCCTGGCGCTGCGGCGCACCGAGCTGCAAGAGGTGGATCGACAGCTCCTCGCCGAACG
>NZ_JAOVZF010000056.1 GCF_026337845.1 Paraliomyxa miuraensis
CGAGGGCTGGGTCGTCCACGCACCCAAGGGCTGGGTGCTCGACCCGAAGCACCCGACCGCCGAAGAGCTCGATCTCATCACGCAGGCCTGTGTCGCAGCATGCGAGATCGAGTGGTCGGACGATCACGACGTGCATGCGAACTGCACCGCACCGGGCGCCTTCGCGACCCCATCCCTACGCCTCACTTCGGCCATCGGTCCAACCCAGCAGATCCCCGACTCGCTGGCCGACGGCCACGGCATCTTCCCCGGCCAAGCGCTCGCATGCGATCTCGAAGGCGACTGCTGCAAGGTCTTCGACGAAGCAGTCTGCGCGGCAAGGGCCAAGCGCACCACCGAAGCGCGCCAACCTCTGCACCGTGGCGAGGAGCACCTGCTCGAGCTCGGCGGAGGCGAAGACGGGAGCCG
>NZ_JAOVZF010000141.1 GCF_026337845.1 Paraliomyxa miuraensis
TCCAGCGCCTCAAGGGCCTGGGTTACGAGGTCGAGCTCCGCCCGGCCGCTTGACCGAGCCTCCGACATCCGGTTTCTTGCTAGCGTGTCCGCCCCGCCCTCAATGCTCGTGCGTCCTTCGGGACCGTGCTGGATCCTGACGCTCGATGCCTCGACCCCGCGCAGCGCGATCGCGGTGGGCCGCGTGGACGTGGACGCCGGCACGCATGCGCGGGTGGCCAGCGACGACGAGGCGGCCGAGCAGGCCTCGGCGCAGCTGATGCCCCGCGTGGAGCGGGTGCTGGCTCGAGCCGGCATCACGCCGCGCGCACTGGCGGCGGTGGCCTGTGGGCGCGGGCCCGGCACGTTCACCGGGACGCGGGTGGCGGTGGCGAGCGCCAAGGGGCTGGCCTACGGCCTGGGAGTGCCGGTGGTGGGCGTGAGCACGCTGGCCGCGGTGGCCGCGAGCGCCGAGCACGAGGGCCCCGTGCTCGCACTGCTCGATGCGCGCAAGGGCGAGGTCTACGGCGGGCGCTTCGAGTGCGCGCGCCTCGATGGCGGCGAGGGGCTGCCGCGGGTGAGCGCCGTGGGAGACGAGCGGGTGGCCCCGCTCGCCACGCTCGTGGAGGCGCTCGCCCCGAGGTCGCCGACGCTGCGGGTGGTGGGCAGCGGGGTGGAGCCCTACCGGGACGCGCTGCCGCCCTCGCTGCTGGCCACGGCGCGCTCGCTCCCGGGGCCGACGTCGGCGGGTCTGTGGGCAGCGACCGTCGATGCGTGGGCGAACGGGCGGCTCGAGGACCCCGCTGCGCTCGAGGCGGTGTACCTGCGGCAGAGCTACGCGGAGATCGGCATCCATCCGCCCAAGCGGCCGTTCGTCAAGAGCCCGTTCGTGTAGCGCCGCGGCTCTGGTAGACCACCGGCATGCGCAAGGGACTGTTCGTCGCGATGGAGCTCGTCGACGGGTTCACCGCGCGTCGGTGGGTCACCCAGGCCGAGCGCACCCCGACCCGGGACCCGGACCCCGGACCATCTCGCCCTGCTCGGCGCCCTCGGCCGGCGTCGCCGTCGGGCCGTCAGGGCGTGAACATCATCGTGCCCAGGGTGCCGGTGCTCAGCAGCACGTCATCGGCTCCGTTGCCATCGAGGTCGGCGGTGGCGGCCCAGGAGATGCCGTCGTTGGTGGTACCCAGCAGGCCGGACACACGCGAGACCAGGGGACCAAAGGAACCATCGCCAAGGCTGGGCACGACGTAGACCTGCAGGTCCGACAGCGGCCCGCTGTTCTGTCGAACCAGGAGGTCCGCGAGGCCATCCCCGGTGAAGTCGCCGGTGGTCAGCAGGGTCGAGTAGCCGAGGTCGACCCCCACGTCGGTGATGACGATGGGACCGAACGTGCCGTCGCCGTTGCCGGGCATGCACATGACGTAGGGACCGCGCGCGACGAGCACGATGTCGACGATGCCATCGCCGGTGACGTCGACGACCTCGAAGTCACCAGACATCAGGTCGACGCCCATCGGCTGGGGCGCGCTGGACACGATCGCGGGGCCGAGGTTGCCCATGCCATCGCCGGGGAACGTGATCGCGACCAGATCCTCGGACGGGAACCCGCCCACCGAGTCGCCGGCGATGACGAAGTCGCCATGGCCGTCCCCGGTGACGTCCACGAGCGCGCTGGCCGAGGGACCGGAGAAGCTCGTTCCCATGGGGATGACGGCGGTGGCGGTACCGTCGGTGAACCCGCCCGCCCCGTCGTTGAGGAGCAGCGTGATCGGCATGTCCGCGTTGGCCACGCCCGACGTCCAGATCGCGCCCATCCGCATGAGCTCGGGGTACGTGTCGCCGTTCATGTCGCCCTCGACGGTCGAGAGGGAGCCGGGGTAGGCCGAGTTCGACTGGACCGGGGTGGGCAAGGGGTCGAATCCGTCGGTGCGCAGGTACACGAGCGTGATGCCCATGCCGCCGTCGACGATGATGTCGGCGATGCCGTCGGCGTTCATGTCGGTGACCCGCGGGATGACGTCCGCGACGTAGATCTGGTCGACGAGGGTGAATCCGCCGGCCCCGTCGCCCGCAAAGAACGACCACTCGCCGCCCGAGCGCGTCACCGCGTCGAGGTTGCCGTCGCCGTCGAGGTGGGCGAGCGCGAGCCCGTACACCCCCAGGCCCGAGGCATCGGGTACGAGGGTGGCGCGTGCGTGGCAGACGTCGTCGAGGATCGGCGTCTGCACGGGGTTTTCGACCCAGGGGCAGGTGTCCATCGCGTTCGCGACGTCGTCGAGGTCGGTGTCGATGACGAGATCGAGGTCCGGTGGAGTCTGCGCGAGCCCGAGGGCGGACAGCCGCGCTTGCAGCAGATCGTGGGCGCGATCGGTGTAGAGGGCCTGCTCGGCGTCGTCGAGCAGCTGCACGCGGGCCGGGTCGAGCGCGCCGTCGTCGGCGAGGTCGTTGGCCACGGTGTTGATGAAGGCTTGCAGCGAGCCGTCCATCCCGCCGCCGGGCCCGGCCTCGATCGCTGCGGCCTGGACCAGGGTCGCGCTCATGGCGAACAGGTAGGCGTTGGCGAGCGTATCGCCGCCGAGGAGATTCATGTGGATGCCGGCATCGCCTGGATCGATTCCTGGGGGTCCGATGTCGAGCGCGGTCACCAGTTCCTGCTCGGCCTGCGCGATTGCGGTGGGGAGGTCGGTGGAGTCGAGGAGGGCGAGGGCCCGGCGCTCGGTGAGGTGCGTGACGAGGTTGACGTAGGCCGGCTGCGTGCCCGCGACCTCGATGGTGTACACGGCCCGAAGGCTGATCGGCGCGTTGGAGACGGCACCGGTCAGCTCGTTGTAATAGAAGCCGTCGCCCACGAGCCCGACGGGGCCGGCGTGCGTGAACGAGACCTCGAACTCGCCGACGTCACTGGAGGTGACGGTCGGAAACACCTGGCCGGTGGGATTGCCCGCCTCGTCGAGCAGCGCGACCTCGACGGTCGATCCGATCACGAGTGGGCCCTTTTGGATCGCGCCGTCGAGCGTGACCTCCACCGGGGCGCCCGAGTCCTCGGTGTCCCCGGTGCTGTCGGGGTCGACCGTGCCTCCGGAGCTTCCCGTGTCGTCCGTGGACCCGGTGGTCGGCATTTCGGTCGAGCCCGTCGGGATCCCGGTCGAGCCCGTCGGGATCCCGGTCGAGCCCGTCGTCTCGGTGTCGATGGCGACCGCGCCGTCGTCCCCGCACGCGCCCATGCACGTGGCGAGGAGCACCAGCCCCCAGCACCCCCACCCCCACCACCCGCCATGGATCAGACCAACGCCCGCGCTCGGAATCCGCATCGTCATCCGTGCCTTGTACGCGATCCCGTCCGCGACGAGCCAGACAAGAGGGACAAGAGAGCCGGTGCACCCAGGATCCTCCATCGCGTCTGGCGCGCTCATCGCCGCGGCACCGCGGCACCGAGGACCCCCAATGTTGGTCGACCTGATGCTTGGGAGCAAGGCCGCGGTCCGGCCGCGGGCGGGCTCACGGCCGCAGCCCGAGCGCGGCCTGGAGCGCCTCGCAGCGCGCCCATACGGCCCGGGCGAACGCCGGATCGGTCGCCCGCGGATCCATGGCCTTGCGGAGCATCGAGTGCAGATAGACGTGCTCCTCCATCTCGAGCGAGGGATCGCAGGCCAGTGACACCACCGGAGCGGCCGCCTCATCGGGTGACCGGAAGAACGCATGCATCACCGGACGTAGCACCGGCATGATCCACGGCGGAGCCTCGCGGGCGATGTCGGTGTCGACCGGCCCCGGGCACAGCGCGTGGGCGCCGAGCCACGCCTCGCGGGGTCCATTCGGCTCCGTCGGCGATCGGGCTCGCTCCCGCAGCGCGGTCACCAAGGCGCACAGCAGCAGCTTGGTCGCGGCGTACTGTCGCATTCCATCGCGAACCCCATAGTCGACCCAGGTCGGCATGGTCGCCGGATCCACGCCGTCCGCGGAGCGATGCACCTCGGAGCTCACCACCACCACCCGCGGTCGTGGTCCGTCCCCTGGTCCACCAGGATCGGCCGGTCGCAGCACACCGTCGGCGAGCCACCGTGACAGCAACCGATGGTTGGCCACCACATGCACGCCTAGCATCACCTCCAGCCCTTGCGCGGTGGGCCGGGCACGCTTTGGCATGAGCCCGGCGTTGAGCACCACCACGTCGAGCCGCTCGCCGCGGCGGAGCAGCTGGTCGCACAGGGCATCTACCGTGTCGAGGTCGGCCAGGTCGACGAACAACCCCTCCACTTGCGGATTGCCGGTCTGCTGGGAGAGCCGTCGAGCGGTGGCTTCGGGCTCGGTACGACACGCCACCAGCACCCGAGCTCCACGCTCGGCCAGCGCTCGCGCGGTGGCCAGCCCCAGACCCCGATTCGCCCCGGTGACCAGGCACGTGCGTCCATCGAGCCGCACGTGCGATGGAACCGGTGACAGGGCCTCGCCGGTCCGATGCCGCACGAGATCCAGCAGTCCCGTTGCCGTGGCTCGCAGGGCATCGCGATGACCCAGGCCCGTCGTCGTCGAGTGGAGGGGCGCGGCGACCGGGGCCCGGGGGGTCATCGGGGCGCTCGCTGGCTCGGGAACCAGAGCGCGCAGGAAGCCGAGCTCTCGATCGACGTCGGCCCGCGTGAGCCCAAAGTCCTCCAGCGCGTAGCGGTGCACGCCGTGTCGGTGCTGTACGTTGTGCGCGTCCGCAGCCTGCATCGCCGCCCTGGCTTGGGCCGACAGCGGCCCGCCCAGGTGCGCATGGATCCGCTCGAGCTCTCCGACTGGATCCCCCACCAGCGCCTCGTAGCCCACGTCGCAGAAGCGCTCGGGATGGCGTTGCCGGGTCGCCACCGCGCGCTGCCCCATCCGCCGTACCTTGCGGAGCCAGTGCCGACCCACCTCGTGGGGGTCGACGTGGTCGCTGAAGACTCCGCGCCCGTGCGCCACCATGCTGCAGAACGACGCCATGGTCTGCCGCGGGTCGCGATGCGTCTGGATCACCGTCGTGTCCGGGAAGATCTCGAGCAGCGCGTCGAGGTGCTCGAGGTGCTCGGGCGTCTTGAGTACCCATCGCCGACCAGGCCGCTGCCAAGTGAGCACCTGTAGCAGACGACGCAGCAGCGCATAGGCGGGGCGATCGTCCTGGGCCTCGAGCCAGCGCGCGTAGCTCGGCACGTGCATCGTGGCCTCGGGGGTCTGGCTCATGAACGACAGGTCGAGCAGCAGCACGTCCTCCTCGGGCTCGTCGGTCTCCACCGGATGCACGGCGAGGAAGTCGGGCGCGAGGTAGCGCAGCGCGGCCTGGGCCAGCCGCGCGCGCCGCCGCCGAAGGTGCCCCTCGCCTCGGGCCTCGCCCGGGCGGGGGAGCGGATCGAGGGCCTCCCACGAGCGCAGGGCTCGGGTCTCGGGATCGGCTGCGAGCAGGCGGTGGAGCTTGGTCGTGCCCGAGCGCTGAACCCCGGCCACCACCACCAGCGGCGGAACCGGCTGCTCGACGATCTCCGGGTAGCGCTCCAGCAGCGCGCGCAGCCGCAATCGGGTGCACAGCGCCTCCACGAGGCGTGCGTGCTGCACCACGTGACCGGTGGGGGACAAGCGTGCCTCGTCCCGGATCGACGCGAGCAGCACATCCAGCGCGGGCACGAATCCCTCATCGTCGAAGTGCTGGAGGCCGGTGCGGCGTTTGGCCGCCTCGATCAGTGCCGAGGTCTCGAGCGGGCGTAGGCGTGCCGGAGCACCCGTAGCCTCGCCCAGGCGATCGAACCATGCGATCGCGCGCGGCCGGTAGGGACGGGCATAGTCCCTCGATGTCTCACGCCGCGGATCGCCGTCGGCCCTCCGTCGCGTCATCATCGAACCTCGGACGTGGGGGCGGACGTGGTCTCGCGCAGGGCTTGCAGCTCCGCCATCGTCACCACTCGAGTACGTGGCGTGGGGTGGTGCTCGGCGCGAACCCAGCGAAAGCACATCGTGCCCGACTCGTGCCCCACCGTCTCGATCCAGTTGGGCAGGCCCGGATCGCGATGCGCGACCACGATTCTGACCGAGCCATCGGGCTGCCGGACCGCGGTGTGCTTGTTGACGTGGATCCGGTGGTGGCGATAGTCGAGTGATTCCATCCAATAGTTGTTGAGCTGGAAATTCCAGTGCTCGCAAGGCGGTGGTTCGGTCTCGATCACCAGCGCATGCTCGGGGGGCAGCGCCCAGTGGCTGTGGTAGTACGCGATGTTGGGATCTCCGCCGGCCCGGTTCGACGTCTCCTGGTCGAACCGGGGGAGCAGGTTGGAGTGCTCTTGAAAGTCACGCGCCCACTTGGCGAACAGCAGCGACGCTCCGGCCACCAGCGAGCTGGTATTGCGCAACCCTTCCACCAGGTCGCGTGGGGTCAGGTGACGCGCCACGGCCTCTTCGCTCGTGCACATGATCTCGAGCTGCGCCGGTACCTCTCGCTCGCGATCGAGGAAGGTCTGGCGCACGATGAGGGTCCCCGTCTGCTCGGTCATGGGGAGCCAGTTGCCTCCCTCCTTGCCGTCCTCCTGCTGGGGTGGCTCACGGGCCGACAGCGTGATCTCGAAGCGCCCCTCCGCGTCCATCCGCAGCTGCGAGCCCTCGAGGTATCCGGTCGGCGGCAGCCCTCCATTCTTCCCGTAGTGCCCGTGCTGGGTGCCGAAGCCGAGGTAGTGCACCGTGTTGCGCCGCCCCGTGATCCGATACTCGAGCCGCCCGTCGAGGCGCGCCGTCAGATAGTAGTTGTCGGGGTTGTCGCTGCCCATCTTGACCGTCTCGTGCACCACCCGGTGCAGCACGGGCGCGGCCGGGTCGGCGTGCTCGACGAACGCCTCGAGCCCGGCCCGGGTCAGCCGGCTGAGGTAGCGGATCCCCTCGGCTCGATCGAGTACGGTGCGGGGCGTGCCGGGAAACGACAGCGAGGCACCGGCGGCCTTGAGGGCGTCGCAGAATTCCTCCCACGCTCGCCCGCTGACGACCTCCGCCTCCGCTTCATCGTCCGGGCTGGGGCCCCAACGCTCGGCCCACCACTGGGTGGCGCGGCGATAGGCATCGAGCGCGGCGAACATTCCCTTGCGCATGCGGGATGGTCTACCAGAGCCGAGGCCCTGGGCTCCACCGGTCGAGCAGAGCCGGGTCCCATGGGGGCGTCGAACGAAGCGTCCGGGAGCAAGAACGCGTGGCTCTGCGCCCATGCGCTTTGCCAGGGCTGGTCGTCACCGATATCGCTCGCGGGTCCCGGCGTGGCTCATGCCGGTGATGCATGCGCTCTTGCGATCCCCCGACGAGGCTGCCGCTCCCGCAGAGTTGCTGGCCTGCGACCGTGTTCGAGGCCGAGGAGCACGTCTACCTGCACCTGACGCAGCGCAATGGACTTGGGTCCGCAGGTGGCCGATCCCGCGTTCGCCGAGCCGTGTGGGCGCTCCGAGGCGTTCCATGCCTCGTTCGGGCTGCGTTCCTGAAAGTGGCCGTGACCGAGGCCGGCGGGCTTGCCCAGCGACGCAGGAACCGATGTTCAGTGCACATGCCGCGTTTCCCGGGCAACGACGCTGATCTAGAGTAGGGGCTGGCACTCATGAAGTTTGGTTGGCTCCACATCTCGGACCCTCACCTCGAGCCCCACGATGACTACGGGCGAGACGTCGCGCTGCGCCATCTCGTCCACGCGGTCAGACGAGAACGTGAGAGAGGACGGGAGATCGATGCCATCTTCATCACAGGAGACATCATCTCGGGAGGACGCTTCAAGGCATATGAGCAAGCGACACGCTTGCTGGACGACCTACTGGACGCAGCGGGTCTGTCTCGAGACCGACTCTTCGTCGTGCCGGGCAATCACGACGTGGATCGCCAGCAGGGGATATTCCTGGCGCGAACGCTGTCGAGCATCGAGGAGTGCGATCGATACTTCGATCACGAGCAAAGAAAGTATCACTTCGATCGATTATCCCGATATTCGGAGTGGTATGATGAATATTTCGAAGGAATTCGGAGCTTCTCGCGTGACACGACCTGTGGTCCGGTCGAGACATTGTCGGTGCGAGGAAGGAGCATCGGGGTAATCCCCATCAACACTGCCCTCTTCTGCTGGAAAGACCCCGACCACGAGAAGCTATGGATCGGGCGGCGGTGCATCGATCGGGCGATTGATGCTCTCCAGGGTATCGCTCCCGACCTGGCGATCGCCCTTATGCACCATCCTCTGGAGTTCCTCCATACCGAAGACCGAGTAGCCATCACCCGTCGGTTGGAGGGGGCAATCGACATCGTCTTGCGAGGTCACCTCCACGACAATGGTACTCACGAGGTCACGAGTGCGCGCGGACGACTGATCCATCTGGCAGCGGGGGCCGCCTACCAAGGGGCCCGCCGTCGTCAGCTCGCACTGTTCGGCCGGGTCGATCGACAAGATGTGTACGTCCTGCCCTTTCAGTACTACGCGCATACCGAGGCTTGGCACGAGGATCCCTCGCTGTTTCCCGAGAGTGCCTCGAAGGAAGGACGTCTACCGCTGTCCCGCAGGGGCGCGCGAGTGTCCGCATCGGTGGGTCGAGTTGCCCCCTCGACGGCGACCAAGGCTTCCGGTGGGAGTTCGGTCGCGCTTGAACGCGAGCATTCCGTCGACACCCTCGCCGACCGAACTGCTGCCTCGGTGCGGCACGACAAGTCCATTCTCGGTGCGCTGGTGGCCATCACCGGTCTCCCCCCCGTGGGGGTGAAGCGTCACATCGCTCGTGCCGATGGGCGGGTCCGCCTGCGGAATCTGTTCGCCCACTGGCCGCAGTCGTCGCCGTCGCCCGAGGCCGATCCCGTGGCGCTAGGTAAGTGCACCGTCGCCTCGGTACGGCACGACAAGTCCTCCATCGCGGCTATCGCCTCGATCACGGGACTGGGGGAGTCCACGGTCGCCGACCAGCTCGCGCAGCAGGACGGTCGCTATCGCCTCCGGACCGTCTTCTCCGATCAGTGGCCCGACACGCAGGCCGATGATGAAGATGAGGAGGAACAAGAGGAATCGAATGTCTACTCGGCGGAGGAACTGGCGAGCAGGACCGTCGCTTCCGCCCGCGACGAGGACGACGTGCTTGATTCCCTCGTGTCGATTACCGGCCGCTCGCTTCGCAGGGTAAGGGAAGAGCTGATGGTGTCCGACGGCCGCAGCCGTCTGCGAACCGTGTTCTCTCGTTGGTGGCCCGAGCCGATCCAGACCGACGCGACCGAGCTCGACCTGGAAGCTTTGGGCTCGCTCAGGGCCTCCTGGGCTCGTGACGATGATGCGACCATCGCTGTCATCGCAGGCGTCACCGGTCTTGCAGAACGGACGGTCTCAAGCAAGCTCTCACGGGCTGACGGTCGATACCGCGTTCGGACCCTGTTTTCCCATCGATGGCCGGACGGTGCTGCGGAGGCGTCTTATGACGACGAAGAGGAGGACGACAACGAGCGTCTCGGAGCCGAGGAACTGGCCGAGTGGACCGTCGCGGCCGCCCGCGAGAACGACGACGCGCTCGAGTCCCTGGAGGTGATCACGGGCCTTTCGCTTCGCAGCGTCAAGCGCTGGCTTGGCGAAGCCAACGGTCGCTCGCTGCTGCGGAACGTGTTTGCCGATCGCTGGCCGGAGGACGAGGAGGACGAGGAGGACGAGGAGGACGAGGAGGACGAAGAGATCTCGTACTCGGCCGAAGACCTCGAGAACTGGAGGGTGGCGAGTGCTCGGAACGATGACGATGCCGTGCGGTCGCTGGCGACGATCACTGGCATCGCCCCTCGTTGGGTGAGACGCCACCTCAATGCGGCAGATGGACGGGTACACGTTCGCAGCCTCTTCTCCGATCGCTGGCCGAGGAAGGCCGATGAGCACGACCAGCTCGAGGAGGACGATGGCTACTCGGCCGAGGATCTGGCCGAGTGGACGGCCGCGGCGGCACGTGCCGACGAGGACGCGCTCGATGCCCTGTCGGTGATCACGGGAATCTCTCGGCGCTGGGTGAAGCGCCTACTCAACGCCGCTGACGGTCGGACTCACGTCCAGAACGTCTTCGCCACTCGCTGGCCGCAGGCAGAGGATACGCAGGATCTGGGCTCGTGCACCATAGCCTCGGTTCGCCGCGATCCAACGCTGAGCGCGGCCGTGGCCACCCTCACCGGCCTGAGTCCGCGGGCCATCTCCAGGCGGATCGAGACAATCGACGGGCGCTTCCGCGTACGAACCGTCTTTCGAGACGCATGGCCTGACGAGGGTTCGGAGGACGACGATGAGGATTCGTACTACTCGGCCGACGATCTAGCGGAGTGGACCGTGGCTGCCGCACGAAGCGACGACGACGTGGTCGATTCCCTGGTTACCATCACCGGCCTACACCCCCGGTGGGTGAGGCGATATCTCAACGGTGCGGGAGGCCGGACGCTGTTGCGCAACCTCTTCGCCGACCGCTGGCCGAGCGATGACTGAAGCAAGCCCACCCGGGCGGGTACGGACGGAGTGCCGGAGGGTACGGACACCATCGGTCTCGTCGTAACCATCAGCGGAAAGTGCTCGCTGCACACCGAGCGTACGGTGCGCGTGCCGTGTGTTGCTCGCTCCTGGTAACGCCTCGGACTGGGTGAAGCCCTTTACCTGCGTTGTCCGGGCCCCTGGGCGGCACGGGGGCTTGCCCTCGCGCGCCGCGTCGACCAACGTTGGGCCGTGAGCGCCGTACGCATCGAGACCTCGCCGCCCGTGACCACCGTCATCCTCTCGCGCCCCGGAGTGCGCAACGCGGTCGACCGACCCACCGCGGAGGCCCTCGCCGACGCGTTTCGGACGTTCGAGACCGACGAGGCGGCCCGAGTGGCCGTGCTGTGGGGGGAGCACGGCACGTTCTGTGCGGGCGCCGATCTCAAGGCGATCGCCCGCGGCACGCCCAACCGCGTGGCCGCCGATGGCGACGGACCGATGGGCCCCACGCGCATGCGACTGGCCAAGCCGGTGATCGCGGCCATCGCCGGGCACGCGGTGGCCGGAGGGCTCGAACTGGCGCTGTGGTGCGACCTCCGCGTGATGGAGGAAGACGCGGTGCTCGGCGTGTTCTGTCGCCGCTGGGGAGTGCCGCTCATCGACGGGGGCACGGTGCGACTGCCTCGCGTGATCGGGCTGGGGCGCGCGCTGGATCTGACGCTCACGGGTCGACCCGTGCACGCCGAAGAGGCGCTGCGGATCGGGCTGGTGGATCGCGTGGTGCCCCGCGGACACGCCCGCACGGCCGCCGAGCGACTCGCTGCGGAGATCGCCCGGTTCCCGCAGACGTGCATGCTCGGCGATCGGGCCTCGATCTACGACGGGCTCGGGCTGGAGCTCGAGCCCGCGCTGCGCGTCGAATTCGAGCACGGGCTGCGGGCGCTGACCGATCCGGCCCTCCGCACGGGCGCGGGGCGCTTTGCCGATGGCGCCGGGCGTGGCGGGTCGTTCGAGTGAGGCGGTCGCCTCGACACGGGCGAGCGGGTGAGCGCGGACGGGCTCGAGCGGCCGTGAGCTCGTCACCGTTGGACCACTCCCGAGTGGAGCCGCGGACAGGAGTCGAACCTGCATTCGTTTCGGGTTGCAACCGAATGCCCAGCCATTGAGCAACCGCGGCGAGGGGCTCGTCGGGCACGACGAGACCAGCGACGCACGTGCCCCTCGGCAGCGGTCGTGGCGACGACGTGACGACGCAATCGGTCCCTGGTCGACGGTCGCGGCCGCGTCTCTCGGGACCTGCCAAGACGCGGCTAGCGGCAGCGACACTGCGGTTGGCACGGCTGTCCGACGACGATCGCGACGATGCCCAGGGAGACCCCGGTGGGCAGCGCGGCGACGATCTCGGAGCGCGTGTTCACGATTCGTTGGTGATAGCACCCGATGGGGCGCTGTCCAGCGCCGAATTTCGCAGACGACGACGTTTCACCCGCTCGACGATCGACTACGGCGATCGCTCGCGCAGGAACGCCTCGACCGCCGCGCGCAGCTCCGGCCGACGACCGAGATCGTCGTGCCCGGCCCCGCTCACGAGCTCGAGTCGCGCGGGACCGCCCCAGGCGTCGACCAACCGGCGACCGTGCGTGGGAGGGATGAGCGTGTCCTGCTCGCCATGGACCACGAGCAGGGGGTCGGTGATCGAAGGGGCATCGGCGATGGTGTCGATCTCGTGGCGGAACAGCAGGCGAACCGGCAACCACCAGTAGACGTCGCCCGCAATGGCGGAGAGACGAGCGTAGGGCATCGAGAGCACGGCCCCGGCCAGCTCGCGCTCACGAGCCACCCGGGCCGCGATCCCGGAGCCCAGCGAGTTGCCCCATGCCACGATGTGGGTGGAATCCACGTCGGGTCGCGCGGCGACGGCATCGTGGAGCGCGACGGCGTCGGAGAGCAGCGCCGCGGCCGAGGGTGATCCGGTGGAATCGTCGTAGCCGCGATAGGACACGAGCACGAGGTTCCAGCCCAGTGCCATGACCCAGCCGCGATCGCTGGCACGCTGGCGCACGCGCTCGGCGTTGCCGCCGAAGTAGAGCACGGTCGGTCGCGGCCCCTCCCCCACGCCGGGCACCAGGATGCCGCGGAGCACCGCGCCGTCGACGGGGATCTCGAGGGGCTGCGATGATGCGGTGGACTCACGACCCGTGGCATCGGGAGCGGTGCCATCGAGCGTGGTGGGGTGGAAGAGCATGCCTTCCTGCAGGAAGAACACCGCGGCGCAGATCGCCGCGTAGAGCGCTGCGAGGGCCACGAGCGCCCGTCGGAGCCATCGCCATCGCGCCGAGGATCTCGAAGGAGCGTCCATGGCAGGACTCTACTCCGATCCGGAGGCGGCCAGGCGGATCGGCAGACGCTCGAGGGCCCGGGGGAGCTCGGCGAGCGCGACGACCTCGCCCACGAAGGGCTCGTCGAGGTCGACCATGCGCATGAGGTTGGTGCCCTCGCCGATCGGGGGCCATGGGGGTGGCGGCGCGCGGTAGATGCCGTGCTCGTCGAGCATGTGGCTGCGATCGGTGGCGAGCGTGCGACGGTAGAGCTCGGCCTCGATCACGCGAAAGCGAGCGGCGTAGGGCTCGGGGAAGCCCTCGGGATAGCCGAAGCTGGCGCGCAGGTAGACGGCGAGCGGCAGCGGCATGCCGAGGGTGCAGTCGGGATCCCAGATCGCCCAGGTGGGCGAGGCGGGCTTGGAGAGGCCGTAGGCGGCGAGCACCACGTGGTAGTCCCATACGATCGGAACGCCGGGGCGCGGCGCGGCGCGCTGATGGGCCACCGCGACGGTGCGGGTGGAGTTGGAGATCACGAGCGCGGCACGAGGGAGCCCGCGGACGCGGGGGTCGACGCAGAGCTGCCAGACGTTCTCTTCGCAGTAGTAGGGAATCGCCTCGGGACCGCAGGGAATCATTCGAACTTCGCTACGGCGCCGGGGGCCGCGATCCGCGAGGATACCACGGGGGCAGCGCATCACGCGGTCGCCCGGGGCCCTTCCGCCTCCGCTTCGCCCGGTACCGCCGGGCTACGCGTCTCCCCGTCGGAGCATCCACTCCGCGACGCGGGTGTCGACGTCGTCGCCTTCGAAGCCGAAGAGCGCTCGAACGGGGATGTCGTCCACGAAGCGACGCTCGGCTCGCACCTCGGCGCTGATCTCCGCATCCGCCGCGCACACCGTGTGCGCCTCGACGAAGGGAGCGATGGTGATGGTGTGGTTGTAGGCGACCCAGACGGTTCCCTCCACGCGGACGCCACCGAGCGCGATGGTCTCCGTCTCGACGCCGAACAGGTCGCGGGCGTGGATCGTGCCGGCGACGTGGAGACACGGATACTCGCCCTGGGCGACGTACGCTCCGTCGATGCGGAGGTCGCCCAGTACGGTGAGACCGACTGCATTGATCAGGTTGCCCTGCACGTGGAGGTCACCGCGAACGACGGAGCTCCGCTCGAGCTTCGTCGCCGGCCACGCGTCCCCGCCGGACGAGACCTCGTCGGCGGTCCGGTGGCGCAGGTAGTCGAGGGCGAGCACGCGATAGAGCGGGTCGCTGCACCGGTTCACCTCCCACCGCAGGATCGCCTCGAGGGCCGCGTCCTCGCCCTCCCGCTGGTCGAGCGCATCGAACATCACGAGGAACGCCCGTTGTCTCTCCTCGGACTCGGCGAAGTACGGCAGACCCTCCAGGCGCCGCTGCTCCCGCTTCACATACGCACGATAGCGATCGGATCCGGCCACGCCCGCATTCTCGCACGATGGATGGCCCTCAGGTGCCCCAGGTGGCGCACTCGCTGCCGAGCAGCCCGCTGCACGGGCCCGCGTTCCGCATGCAAACGCCGAGATCCTCGAGCCCGCCGGGCGCGGTCCCG
Organism: Paraliomyxa miuraensis; assembly: GCF_026337845.1. Lineage (GTDB taxonomy): Bacteria > Myxococcota_A > Polyangia > Nannocystales > Nannocystaceae > Paraliomyxa > Paraliomyxa miuraensis. Next base: position 14,329 of record NZ_JAOVZF010000141.1, read on the forward strand.
GGCGCGAAGAACGGCATGCACGTGGGCTGATTGGGCGAGCCTTGGTTCCAGATCCCCGAGACGTACTCGCGGCACTGGTTGGGGTCGCCACCGATCGTACACCACTTGGTCTGGCACGAGTCCCCGCCGTCGAGGCACTGGACCGAGCCGAGGAAGTTCGGCGGCACGAGCGACTCGTCCGGCAGGCACGGACTCTCGAGCGGGCAATCGCACATGTAGCCGTAGGACGTGGAGCAGCCGAGCACGTGGTAGTTGCACGTGAAGCGAGTCCCCGGGTCGTCGAGCCGGCACACGAGCGTCTGCGCCGCGAACGGCGGCTCCACGCAGCTCGCCGCGGAGCGAGGATCGCAGCAGCTGTCGTCGGGCGCCCCACCGATCCCCGGCGAGAAGGGGCACGAGTCGCAGGCGTCTCCCCAGGCATCGGCGTCGCCGTTGTCCTGGGTGACGTTGGCGTCGAACGGGCAGTTGTCGTTGGCATCGAGGATGCCGTCGCCATCGGAGTCGACGTCGCCGCCCCCGCTGGACATGCCCGAGGCCTCGCCGGTGTCGCTCGACGAGGAGGATCCGGGCCCGGACGTGCCACCGGACGATGCGTCGGTGTCGGAGGTGGAGGCGGTTCCGGTGTCGGAGCTCGTCCCCGCCGTCGTCCCATGGTCGGTCTCGGTGGACGTCTCGCATGGCTCGGGCTCCTCCGGAGGAAACCAATCGCACGCGCCAAGGGCGATCGCGAGCAGGGAGAGCAGCACGGGCGGGCTTTGGCGAGAGGCATTCGGCATGGCCAACCACACGGGCATCGCCACCCCGAGTTGCCGACCGCGAGCACACCTCGAGGCGATTCCCGACGCCGAATTCCTGGAAGCCGCAGCGCTGCGTGGACCCGCCGTCGACCAACCCTCCGGGCCTCGGGTTGCGCTATCGTCGCTCCCCATGAGCGACAGGAACGTACTCCGATTCCCCCGCGACCAACGCGACGATCGCTGGTACGAGACCTCGCCGGTGGTGGTTCGCTGGGATGCCAGGCTCGAGCACGAGCTCCCGGTGGTGCGAGCCATCGGTACGATCCTGGTCGCGCGCGACCAGCCTCTCGATCGGCCCCTCGAGCCGCCTCTCGACGCGGACGACGAGGACGCGCACTACGTGAAGGTCGGCGAGATCCACATCGCCAAGCCGTTCCTCTGTGGCGCGGACGCGAACATGGCGATGGATGCCCTGACCTCGGATCACGAGTACCTCGCGAGCGCGGTGCTCGACGGCAACGACTACGACGAAGCGTTCCATGAATGGTTCGAGGACGAGTTCGGCCTGATGGCCAGCGGGGATCCGGTGTTCGTGCTCGACCTCGAGCTCCCCGAGGAGCACCGGGATCCCGACGGACTGGTGGCTGCGCACGCCGCCCTGGCCGCGCTGGCCACGTTCGGGAGCGGCAGCTCTCCGCTGGTGACCTTCGACGTCCAGGGAGTCGACCCCGAGCTCCGCCAGCGGCTGCGCGACGAAGGACTGTGGAGCTGGGTCCATGCGCTCCGAGCCAAGCGCTGGAAGCACGTCTACGTCGCGGCTCGGCCTTGAGTCCGAGACGACGCGGCCGGTCGCATCAGTCGCATCAGTCGCATCAGGGGACGAGCACGACCGGTCGCTGCGCCCGGATGGTGAATGGCGTCTCGGGATCGACGCCATCGTCCCAAAACCCCGTGGCCACGACCTCGATCGTGTAGTCGCCGGGTACGAAGGGATCCCCGAATGGCTGGCCGGTGTCGGAGGGTCCGTCCCATTCGTAGGCGAACCACTCGAAGCCGTCGATGGTCTCGCCGGGCACGAGCGTGGTTGGCGACGGCGTGGGCGCGGGACAGAGGCCGACGTCGCAGACGCAGTGGCGCTGCTCCGCGGAGAACACCCGCCACTGCACGTGGATGCCGCCCCTGGGGGTCTCGAAGCAGGCCTGGCCCGACTCGACGCCCATCAGCGCATCGGTGACGTCGATCGTGTACGAGGTCTCGACCCCGTCCTGGGCCTGCGCCAGCGAGTGTGCGCAGGGACTGTCGATCTCGATCGTGACCCCGGGCAGATCGGACTCGAGCACGGTCTGACAATCGATGTCGGGCACGTCCGAGCCAGTGGAGCTCGAGTCGGCGGAGCTCGAGCCGGCGGAGCTCGACCCGCTGCTGCCGTCGCCCTCGTGGGTGGTGCTCGTCGGTGAGATGAGCGTGGTGTCCCCCGTCCCGTCGCTCGACCCTCCCCCGCTCGACCCTCCCTCGGGCTCGCGGGTCGGACCACAGGCCACGGCGAGGACCAGCGCCAGGCAAGTCGACGACGTGCGCACCGCGGTGGTCATTCGAAGGACCTCCAGACGGTCTTGCGATGGGTGTCGCCCATCAAGGGGTGGATCTGGCCGCGCAGGCGGGCGACGTGGTCGGACGCCATGTGTGCTTCGTAGGCCAGCTGATCCTCGAACTCGGCGTAGACGACGAACGAGGTCGGCTCGTCGTCCTGCTGGAGGACCCGATAGAGCAGACAGCCGGGCTCGTTGGCGCGCAGCTCGGCGGTGTAGGCCTCGAGGATCGTACGGAGCTCGTCGATGCGATCGGCAGCGACGCGAAAGGCATTGGTCGTGCACACCTTCATGGGCTCATGGATGGTTGCACGGTTCTCGGGGATCCGCCTAGGCGTCGAGGGGGCCCGACGCGAATTCGAGGATGCGCGGGAGCCATCACGAAGAGCGCACATCTCGCTCGAGCCCGTCGTCGGCCGAGCGGGTCTCGAAGCGACCACTCGTGCCTGCGACGAGCGGCTCGTCGGGGTTTCACCGCAAGAGCGAGCACCTCGGGCTCGCGACGTGACCAAGCGCAGCGCAGAGCCTTCGTGCACCTGGCGAGGATGCACGTCATCTTCGTAATCCGACGCGCCCATCGGCCGTCCCCCTTGGAGTAGCCATGTCGAACTTCGATGGTCTTCGTTCCCGTGTTGCTCGTACCCCTTCCAATCCAGTGATGGACGCACTCGGCCGAGCCGGGTGGCGCTCGTCACTGCTGGCCGTTGCAATGGCTTCGTTCCTCGCCGGATGCGGCGACGACTCCAGCAGTCACCCACCTGCGTCCACCGATGATCCGAGCGCTTCGACGGCGTCGGAGGACTCGGGTCTCGATGGCTCGACCACGAGCGGAGCCGACGAGAGCAGCGCCAGCGGCGACGAGTCCGGCGATCCGTCACTGGCAGACTTCTCCCGGGCCTCGCCCGAGCTCGTCGAATTCGCGATTGGCACCGGTCTGGGCCTGCGCACGAGCGACGCCTACTCGGCGATCATGCAGGGAGAGGTCCATGGCGAGGCCACGCAGGGCCAGTGTCCGATCCGCGACTACATCGGCGACACCATGACCCTGACCGGCACCGGGTGCACGACCGACGACGGCTACACCTACGACGGCATGGTCTCCGCCCAGAATGCGATCACCCTGCGCGATCTGCTGGGGTCCCCCACCTACGACGTCTCGCGGCCGATGGTCCTGCAGTTCGACGCGCTGTCGATCGCCAGGCCCGGAGGCGGCCGCGCGTTCGAAGGGCGGGTCGAGCAGTCGAGCCCCATGGCCGAGCACTACACCTCGCACTCCACTCTCGCCGCCGACTACGGTACGCGGCGGAGCATCGAGGACCTCGAGGCGAGCTGCACGCTGGTCGATGGCGAGCGCCAGTGCACGATCACCAGCGGCTCGGCCATGATCGACGGGCTCGGGGAGTTCTCGATCCGCGGCATGATCGGCTCGGCCAACGCTCGCTTCTTCGGCTGGCTGGAGCTGGTCGGGCAGCAGACCCTGCGGGTCGACCTCGATGCCGTCGACGCGGGGTGCCACCCGTACGCCATCGATGGAGAGCTGGCCGGAGAGGTCTGCGTATCGAGCCCCGAGCCCCCACCGCTGACGCTGGACCTCGGCTACGGCGCGGGCTGCCTCGACGAGCAGCTACGCCTCGAGGGCTACGTCGATGCCGACGTGGACGCGATGTCGATGGAGGTACTCGGCCCGCAGATGGTCACGCCGCTGCGCACGCCGCTGACGAACCCGACGCCCACCGCCGACGGTCAGTGGGCGTGGTCGGCGATCGCGAGCATCGACGGGATCCCGTGGAGCTGCGACGAGCTCGGCGAGACGACGTTTCGGCTGATCGCACGGCTCGATGGAGAGCGAGCGTGCGACGCGTGGGGGCCGGCGGCGAGCGCTGCTCCGGCGGATTGCGCCGACTGGTAGCGTCCATGGCCACCGGGGCGGAGCGCCGGCTCGAGCGCGGCGCTCCGCCCCCGGGGTTGCATACGGTCCGGCTCATCGCCGGGCTCGAGCGGCCGGAGCTCGAATGCGGAACACCACCGCGTAGAGCACGGGCACCACCAGCAAGGTGAGCAGCGTGGCAAAGCCCAGCCCGAACACGATGGTGACCGCCATCGAGACGAAGAACGCATCACCGAGCAGCGGGAGCATGCCGAGCATGGTGGTCAGCGCGGCCATGGTGACCGGCCGCACGCGGCTGGCCGCGGCCTCGAGGATCGCCTGGTGCGGATCGTTGCCGTCCCGAATGCGAAGGTCGCACTCGTCGACGAGCACGATGGCGTTCTTGATGAGCATGCCCACCAGGCTGAGCATGCCCAGGAGCGCCATGAAGCCGAAGGGCTGCTCGGTGAGCAGCAGCCCCGCGGTGACGCCCACGATCGACAGCGGAACGCACGAGAAGATCACCAGCGGCTGTCGCAGGCCGTTGAACAGCACGATCACCGTCAGCACCATGAAGACACCGAACAGCACCACGCTGCCCGCGAGCGCCTGCTGGGCATCGCTCGAGCGCTCGTGCTCGCCCCCGAGCTCGAGCGCATGGCCCCGCGGGAGCTCGAGCTCGGCCAGCCGCGGCTGGATCCGCTCGAGCAAGGCCGACGCGGTTCCATCGGTCTGGTCGGCGTGCACGGTGATGGTGCGCTTGCGATCCCGTCGTGCGATGCGGTCGTCCACCAGCGCGATCGGAAACCCCGCCACCACCTGCCGCATGGGGATCCACTGGTCTCCGGTGGTGCTCCAGACCAGCAGGTTGTTCAGCTCCGACACGTCCTCCCGCTCGTTGGGGACGGCCCGGGCCACCACGGGCAGCAGTTCGTCGCCCTCGCGAAACACGCCCACCGGCGCGCCCTCGAAGGAGGCACGAAGCATGCGCGCGATGTCGGGGCGATCGAGACCGTTGCGCCGGGCCTGGTCCTCGGAGATCTGCGGGACGATGGTCTTGACCCGCTCGCGCCAGTCGTGACGGATGCCGCGCGCCCCACCATCGTCGTACAGGATCGTCTCGACCTCGGAGGCCAGCGCACGCAGCACGTCGGGGTGGTCGCCCGACAGGCGCACCTGGATCTTGCCGCCCTCCCCCGGCCCGAGCAAGAAGCGCTTGGTGTTGGCCATGCCGTCGGGGAACAGCCGCGGGAGCTCGTCCTGCAGCGTCTGCATCAGCGGTGAGATCCGCTCGAAGTCGTCGACCGAGACGATGAGCTGGGCGTAGCCGTCATCGGCCTTCTCGGGGCCGTAGGTGAGCAGGAATCGCGGAGCCCCCTGCCCCACCGTGCTCGCCACCTGGGTGACCCCCTCCTGGGCCATCACGTAGTCCTCGACGCGCTCGATCCGAGCGACGGTGTCCTCGATGTGGGTTCCCCTGGGCATCCAGTAGTCGACCAGCAGCTGCGGTCGCGTGGAGTCGGGAAAGAAGCTCTGCTCGACCCGGCCAAAGCCGAGGATCCCGATCGCAGTGACGACCGCGACGACCAGCACCGAGGTCCAGCGTCGGCGGATCATCCGCGCGAGTCCGTGCTGGTAGCGCAGCAGCCACGAGGTGCGAGCCGGCGGGGCTTCGCTCCCCTCGGCCCAACCGGACATGGCTCCGGACATGGCCCCGGGCTTGGGCCGGGGCGGCCGCAAGAACATCACGCACAGCACCGGGGTGATGGTCACCGCGGTGACCCACGAGAGCGTCAGCGACATCCACAGCACGGAGAACAGCGAGCCGCAGTACTCGCCGGTGGAGTCGTCCGAGGTGCCGATGGCGGCGAAGCCGAGCACCGCGACCACCGTGGCCATCAGCAGCGGAGCCGCCGTCTGCTTCACCACGCGGCTGGTGGCCTGCGTGGGCTCCATGCCGCGCCCGAGGTTCACCAGGGTGCCGTCGACCACGACGATGGCGTTGTCGACCAGCATGCCCAGCGCGATCACGAGGGCCCCCAGCGAGATCCGCTCGAGGGCCACCTGCTCGACCGCCATGAGGATGAAGGTGCCGGCGATGGTGAGCACGAGGTTGCCCCCGATGATGAGCCCGCTGCGCAGCCCCATGAACACCAGCAGCACCACGATGACGATCGCCACCGCCTCCACGAGGTTGACCAGGAAGCCGTCGATGGCCGCCGTCACCGCCCTGGACTGAAGGGCGATCACGTCGAACTGGACGCCGTAGGGCCGTAGGTACTCGAGCGCGCGAGCCCGGCGCTCGATCGCCTCGCCCATGGTGACCACGTTGCCGCCCGACACCGTGGAGATCGCCAGGCCGATGGCCGGTCTTCCGTCGATGCGCAGCAGGGGGCTGGGGGGGTCTCGATAGCCGCGTCGGATCTCGGCGACGTCACCCAGCCGGATCAGCGCCCCCGACTGGGGGTTGCCCAGCACCAGCGACTCGAGCTGGTCGACGCTGGTGTGCTCGCCGCTGGGCACCACGGCCAGGTACTCGGGACCCACGTGGATCCGCCCGGCGTCCGCGGCCAGGTTCTTTTGGCGCAGCGCCTCGAAGATCGTGGCGGGGGAGATGCCCAGCTGGGCGAGCCTGCCTCGAGCGAGCTCCACGTAGACGACCTCGCGCTGCTGGCCGAACAGCTCGACCTTGGCGACGTCGTCGACCAGCGACAGCTCTCGCCGCAGGCGCTTGGCGTAGGCATGGAGGTCGGCCTGGGACAGCCCCTCGCCCGAGATCGCCACGAACACGCCGTACACGTCGCCGAAGTCGTCGTTGACCAGCGACGGCCCGGCCCCGGGGGGCAGCCGCCCCTGGGCGTCGCCCACCTTGCGGCGCAGCTCGTCCCAGACCTGCGGCAGCGCCTCCCGGTCGTACTGCGTCTTCATCTCCACCTCGACGATGGACAGCCCGGGCTGGGAGATGGACTCGACGTAGTCGGTCTGCCCCAGCGACTGGGCGGCGAGCTCGAGCTCGTCGGTGACCTCGCGCTCGACCTCCTCGGCGGACGCGCCCGGGTAGGGGGTGATCACCACCGCGGTCTTGATGGTGAACTCGGGATCCTCGAGCCGGCCCAGCCCCTGGTAGGCGATGAGCCCCCCGACCAGCAGCACGAAGGCGAAGACCAGGGTGACGGTCTTCCCGCGGATGGCGGTCTCGGCGATGTTCATGAGCCCCGCGCCGTTTCGAACACCTCGTCGAAGTCGGTGACCGCGAGCCCCTCGCGCAGCTCGTGGGCTCCAGAGGTGGCAATGCGATCACCGGCGGCGAGCCCCGAGAGCACCTCGATGGTCCCGTGGCGGAGCTCTCCCAGCGTCACGTCGGCCCGGTGTACGGTCATGGTCGCGGGCTCGAGCCTCCACACGTAGGCGCCGCCCTCGTCGTCGGCCCCGAGCACGGCGTACGAGGGCACGAAGACCCCCGAGGGCTCGCCGGGACGCTCGAAGTCGGAGAGCACGATCTTGGCCGTCATGCCGGGGAGGATCCCGACGTCGGACGGCGGAACGAACCCCCAGGTGACCTCGTAGGTCCGGGTGATCGGGTCGGGCACGGTGGCGATCTCCTTGAGCTCGGCCGGGAGTTCGCGGCCGGGCAGCGCATCGATGCGAACCTTGGCCGAGATCCGCGCGTTGCGTTCCTCGATGGTCAGCCCGGGCCGGGCGGCGGCGAGGTCGCGCTCGGGCACGTCGGTGACGATCTGCAGGCTGGAGGCGTCCTGCAGCACCAGGATCGTCTGCTTGGCCTGCACGCTCTGGAAGTTGTCCACGAGAACCTTGGCGATGGTGCCGGTGAACGGCGCCCGCAGCTCGGTGTCCTCGAGCGCCTTGCGTGCCTCTTGCACCGCGGCCCCGGCCACGTCGAGCATGCGCTCGCGTGCGTCGAGCTCGGACTTGGCGACCACGCCCTGGGCCACCAGCTCTTGGTCGCGCCGGTACTCCAGCCTGGATTGCTTGAGCGTGGCCTGCTGGGCCGAGAGGCGGGCCTCGTAGTCGGTGGCGTCGAGACGGCCGAGCACCTGCCCCTTGGGCACCGTGGCCCCTTCCTCCGCGTCGAGCACCACGAGCTTGCCGGGGACGTCGAACGAGATCTCGGCGTTCTGCGAGGGCTCGACGCGGCCCGGCCACTCGCGCCCGGCGTCGACCCCTTGCCCGCGCACGGTGAAGATCTTCACCGGCCGGGGATCGGGGCTCGCCGGCGGGGGGGAGGTCGGCTGGCAGGATCCCAGGGCCAGCAGCAGCCATGCGGCCCCCCGCCGGCTCATGACCCACGCAGTCGTTGCTCGATCACGACCCACGGCCTCGTCCTAGCCCGCGCGCGTGGGTCCGCACGCGCTCGCGCGCTCGTTCGACGGCGAGCCCAGGCGCGAGCAGCCCTCCGTCGACGAGGACCTTGGCCATCGCGCTGCCGTAGGACGCGATCGCCTCGGCTGCATCTTCGACCGCAAAGGTCTCCGAGAGGCCCGACCACACCAGCGCCTCGGTCGCGACCTCGAACAGCAACGACTCGGCCCGAGCCACCCGCACTGGCTCCACGCCCTCGCTCTGGTAGACGTGGCGATAGTGATCGGTCCACTGGGCGCGAGGGTCGTCACCCACCGGCGGGCCGGTCACGTCGACGCGCGCGGCATGACCGTGGCCGACGACGCGGATCACCAGCGCACCATCGAGTGCGTTGTGGACGGCGGCCTCGACGAGCGCTTGGCGAGGATACGGGTACCGGTCGCCGATGAGGGCCTGGGCCGACATGGCGGGGACGCCCGCATGGCGAAGGGCCACGGCCGTGCGCTCCTCGAACCACCCGCGTCGGTCCGCCGCATTGCGCCACGCGCCCACCACCAGGAGCCTTCGGAGGGACACGTGCGCCTGGGTTCGCCAGACCTCGGTGACTCGGGTGTAGACGCCCTTGGTCGTACAGCCCGGGACGGCCAGCAGGCCCGCCACGGCTCCGAGGAACGATCGTCGCCCGATGGGTGATCGCGGGAGGACGGAGGCACGCGCTCGCGATCGGGCTCGGACTGGGATCATGGCGAGCACGTCCTAGCCCGCGGCAGCGATGGGTCGACACGGCCACGGACGGTGGTAGGCGGGTCATGGGATCATGACCGGTATTCACATGCGCGGCGTCTCGATGGGCGCCCTGCTCGCCATCATCATCGCGTGCAAGGCCGGCGGTCGATCGGGCAGCGACGCCCCGGGCGAGGGCGTCACTGCCCGAATCCAGCAGATCGCCGCCGGGGTCGGCTACACGGTGATCCTGTTCGACGACGGGCACGTCCGCATGGTGGGCTCGCCCCTGCCGGGAGAGGAGGACGAGGGGCCCCGGGACGTCGACTTCGGCGGGCGCGTGGCCGAGGTGGCCGCGGGCGTGGGCCACATGTGCGCACGGCTTCGCTCGGGCGCGGTGCGCTGCATGGGGCGCAACGCCTGGGGCGCGCTGGGCAACGGGAGCACCGACCCCGTGCGCACGGCCGAACAGGCCAGCAACGTCGACGTGGGCGGCGAGGTCGTGGAGCTCAGCGCGGGCCACGGCCATACCTGTGCACGGCTGGCGACCGGCGCAGTGCGCTGCTGGGGCACCGCGCAGGGCGGCCGGCTGGGCTACGGCAATCGCGAGGAGGTGCACGTGCCCGCACAGGCGGGCGACGTGCCCGTGGGCGGATCGGTGCGCGCGATCGAGGCGGGCCCGATGGGCATGACCTGCGCCATCCTCGATGACGGTGCGCTGCGGTGCTGGGGCCAGTCGACACAGGGTGGGCTCGGCCTTGGATCGACCCGCGACGTGGGGGTGACCGACACGCCCGCGTCGGTGGGCGACGTGCCGCTTCCGGGCCTGGTCGTCGACGTGGCGGTGGCCGGCGCCCACGTCTGCGCGTTGCTCGACACGGGCAAGGTGCGCTGCTGGGGCTTTGGTGCGGAGGGCCGGCTGGGCTACGCCAGCGACGGCCGCAACGTGGGCGACGACGAGACGCCGTTCGACGCCCCGGACGTGGACGTGGGCGGTCCGGTGGTGCAGCTCGAGGCCGGCGGCAGCCACGTGTGCGCACGGCTCGAGTCGGGCGCGGTCCGCTGCTGGGGAACGGGTCCGCAGGGTCAGCTCGGCTACGGCGAGCGAGTGACGACGGTGGGCAAGACACAGACACCGGCCCAGGCTGGCGACGTGCCGCTCGGAGGTCGTGCCACACGGATTGCGGTCAGCCGTACGCATGGCTGCGCCCTGCTCGAGTCCGGCGAGGTGAAGTGCTGGGGACGTGGTTTCGGCGGACACCCGGCCTCCTCGACGCCGACCCACCTGGAGCTGGGAACGAAGAGCCGCTAGGATCCATGCATGCAGTTCGTATCGACGATGTCCTTGGGAGCACTTCTCGTGGTGGCCGGTGGCTCGTTGGCGCTGGGCGCCTGCGGTGACGATGAGACGCCGGGAACCGGCGATGGCTCGAGCACCGCGGCGATGGACGACAGCACCAGCACGCCGATGACCATGACCACGATGGGGAGCGTGGATACCACGCAAGGGACGGGGACGGTCGGGCCGACGACCGACCCGACCACGAGCGTGGACACGACGATGGGAGAGACCAGCGCAGACACCGACCCGCCGCCGGTGGCGTTGCAGGCGTATCGGTTCACGTCGATGTACGTCCGCGACCCGCACTTCTTCGTGCTGGGGCTCGGCGTGCTGTGCATCGACGTGACCGACGACGTGCCCACCGGGGATCCGTCGATCAACGAGCAGTTCAACACCGCCATCGAGAGCGACGACCCCATGGATCCGGACGGGAACCTCGACCTCAACCTCATGCTGCTGTTCCGGCCGCTGGATCAGTCCGATGGGGCCAGCGCCGACATGGAGTTCGCCAACGGCGTGTGCACGGTGCCGCCGATCGAGTGCGACCTCCAGGCGGGCACCAACCCGTTCCCCACGGGCTACCTGGTGATGCAGGCGGGGACCTGCCTCGAGCCGGATCCGGCGCACCTGTCCTCGGAGGGCTACAACCCGCCGCCGGGCACCACGACCGGTCCCTGCTTCGTCAGCGAGGCGACGGACGTGGAGATCGTGACGGGCGACTTCACGCTGCCGCTGGCCGACGCCATCATCTCGGCGCAGCTCTCCGGCGACCCGGCCGACGACCTCGTCGAGGGCACGCTGCGGGGGTTCCTGTCGACGGCGGACGCCGAGAACATCCAGCTGCCGCCGGACATCCAGATGCAGACCGGGGCCTCGACGATCTCGGAGCTGCTGCCCGGCGGCAACGGCAACTGCGCGGGGCATGACGACACCGATGGCGATGGGTGGTGGTTCTACGTGGACTTCACCGCCACCCGGGCGCTGTGGGTCGGGGCGTAGGCTACCCGAGCGGCAGCTCGCGGCTGTGCGCCAGGTTGCCGCTCTTGGTCAGGAACTCCACCCGCACCGCCCCTGCGCCCTCCCCTGCCCCCGGATCGAACGTGATCAACGGCAGGTGTGCCTCCGATGATCGCCAGGGGAACTGCGCCTCGGGGAGCTCGTTGGCCAGCGGGTTGCTGTTGCCCGACGTGACGCAGACCTCCCACATCGACTCGCCGGGCGTGGCCGGGTCGAGCTCGACCTGCCCCACGTAGCACATGTGCACGTCGCCGGTGATCGTCACCGGCTCGAGCGAGCCCTCGGGCAGCGCGGTGCGCACCCGCCCCAGGAGACTGCGGGCGGTGAAGCCCGGCTCGGCCTCCCCGGCGAAGAGCCCGTACTCGTAGGGCTCGCCCGCGCGCAGGCCCTCGACCGCGAGCTTGAAGAAGCCGCGCGGGTCGGGCATCACCACCTGCTCGAACGCGAGGTGGACCTCGCCGGCGAGCGCGGCGGGCTGCCACACGCGCACGGTGATCGCCTCCGCCGTGGCCACGTGACCCGCGATCCAGAACGACTCGGGCTTCATCTCGCCGGCCATCGGCGTGCGCGGGAACAGCTCGACGGACTCGGGCACGGCCTGCGGATCGAACGGGATCGACGGCTCGCCCGGCAGGTCCGGGGGCGAGCCGCCGGTCGAGTCCGCGGTCGGATCGGGCGGAGTCCCGGTAGAGCCCTCGGACGAGCCCTCGGTGCCGTCATCCATGCCCGCGCCCTCGTTGCCGCAGCCGGTGGTCAGGCTGAGCACCGCCCCGGCCGTGACCCCGAGCATCTCTCGCCGCGACAGCTGGGCGGCGGGCTCGGCCTCGGGGTCACGCATCGAGGTCGGCGAGATCGGCGAGGACGGTGGGTCTTGCTTGGGCATGGGCGATCGAACCACGAGGCCCGGCCGGCGCGCAACGCCAAAGCTCGCGCCCGCCCGCTCGCGCTCACCTGCGGACCGCAATCGACAGGCTGCGCCGCCCTGCCATGTCGAGCGGCACCACGTGCAGGCCGTCGATCCCCGGTGCCGCGGTCACGGGCATGCGCTCGGCGGCGGCACGCACCTCGGTCGAGACCGTCTCGCCGCCCGCGAGCCAGCGCAACTCCACGTCGACGGGCGGCTCGAGCCCGAGCTCGAGGGTCTGCGCCGCGTCGAGCCCCTCGATGCGCAGCCCGGCGTCGCGGATCCGCAGCGGCTTGGTCCTTCGTCCCACCCGACGCGCCCGCAGGCGGACGACCTCGAAGAACGCGTAGTGCTCGCGATCGATCGCCTCGGTGAGCGCCCCCGTGTGCAAGGCAGCGATCGCCGCCCAGCGCTCGCGCGACCACAGCGGTCCCCGGTGCACGAGCCGCAGCGCCTCGAACAGCTCGCGCACCGCCGGGTCCTCGATGCTCGAGGCGTCACCGCTGCGGAGCGCGTCGACGTAGCCCTCGGGCAGCGGCCGCGAGAGGTGGCCGGGCCTGAAGTGGATCCGTCGCAGGGTGGGCAGGCGCGCGAGCAGGGGATCGCCGAGGGCAAAGCCATCGACCACGTGGATCGAGGGATCGGCAAAGAAACCGTAGTAGCCCATCGTGCTGAACACCGCGACGCGCGAGCCATCGTCGGGGCCGGCCTCGCCGAGCTCGCGCCAGCGGTGGCGGGGCAAGGACGTTCCCGGCGCCCAGGCCCACAGACTGGCCGCGGCGGCGTAGTGCGCCCGCTCGTCGGCGATGCCATGGCGCGGTCGCGGCGGCTCGGCGTGCACGCTGGCCGGACCGGTCGCAAGCGGCGAGCGGGGCCCGAGCAGGCCGAGCACGAGCAAGCCGATGCAGCCGAGCCTCGAGCCGCGCGGGCGCATGCGCCACCGCGAGCACCCGAGCACCACCAGCCAAAGCGGCGCGGTGAGGAAGCGTCCCGCCATGAAGTCGCCGCCGATGGAGAGCACGTAGAGCAGGTACAGCACCGCCCCCGCCGCGAGCGGCCGCGTGAGGCGTCGCAGGCCGCACCCGAGGATGCCGCCCGTCAGCACCACGGCGGTGACGGGATCGCCGGTGGCCGACTCGATCAAGTAGCGCCCGCCCTGGATCCAGACGTCGCCGGCGGGCAGACCGGCGCCGAGCTTGGCCAGCGCGGTGTTGGGCACCAGCGCCCCGTAGTAGACCAGCGAGAACGACTCCCACGCGAGCACGGGCAGCATGCCCAGGCCGAGCGCCCGCACGCTGCCACCCCGCCGACGCGCCTGCCACCCCGCCGCCAGCGACAGCGGCACCAGCAGCAGCGGAGCATCGGGGCGGCACAGGAACGCGAGGCCGGTGAGCACGGCGATCCGCACGAACGCGCGGCCGCGGTGCACCTCGCCGAGGTAGACCCACACCGCCATGGCCACCACGAGGTGGGTCAGCGGGTTCTCGAGGCCGGAGGTCGAGTAGTCGACGAACGCCCGCGAGCCCAGCAGTGCCACGGCGGCGAGCCCCACCGCGCCGGCCCGCGCAATGCGAGCCAGGCCCAGCCACAGCGCCGCCGCGCTGGTCACCACTCCGCATGCGACCGCCGCCAGGAATCCCGAGCCCAGGCCGCCGTAGACCACGGCCAGCACGGCCAGCCACGCGGGGTGGGTGTACACCTGGACGCGCCACCCTTCGTTGAACACCAGGCCGCGCCCGGCCCACGCGTGATCGGCCACGCGCAGGGTGATGAAGGCGTCGTCGCAGACCCACGCGTTTTGGATCACCACCAGGGTGACGAGCACGACCCAGGGCCATCGCGCGAGGGCGGCACCCGAGCGCGGGCGGGACGACGGCACGGCGGCCATGGTACGACTGCCTGGTTCGCCCGATGAGCAACCGCGGCACGCCCCCGGATTCCGCGGCCATGGAGGCCGACGCACCCGCGGCTCGGATGGACGAGACCTCGGGCTGGGCGGGTGGTCTGCTCGCGGTGCTGGCCGCCGTGGGCCCGGGCCTGGCGTGGTGGGCCGCCTCGCGCTCGGACCCGAAGGGCTGGCTGACGAGCAACGCGCTGCTGGCCTCCGACGGCAGCCGCATCGCCCCCCTGGGGTGGGCGCTCGGATCGGCCGTGGTGGTCTTCGCGGTCGCGCTGGTGCTGCGCCGCCGCGGCTTCTCGACGCCGCAGCTGCTGCGGATCGCGGTGCTCCCCGCGACCGCGCCGCTGTGGGCCCTGCTGACCGTTCCCGGGCTCGAGCGAGACGCCACCCGCCTCAGCCTGGCGCTCATCGCCATGGTCGCGATCGCCAGTGGTGTGAGCGCGAGCGCGGCGCTCGGACCCGGGCTCGATCGCCTGGCGGCCCGCGGTTGGCCGCCATGGTGGTCGCGCCGCGTCCCCACCGCGCTGGTGGTCCTCGCCACCGTGGCGATGGCCACCATGCTGTGTTCCCTGGGGCTCTTGCGCCACCACGATCTGGGCTCGCGCAACTTCGACCTGGGGATCTTCGACAACCTGCTGCACCACGCGAGCCTGGGCCGCTGGCAGGTGACGACCTTCCTGCGCGGCGACACCTTCACCTCGGCCCACGTGTCCCCCGTGATGCAGCTGCTGGGCCCGCTCTACTGGGTGGCGCCGGGGCCAGGGACCTTGATCACCGTCCAGTGCGTGTGGCTGGCCAGCGGGGCGATCCCGGCCCACCGCCTCGCCACCCACGTGATCGGCAGCGACGGCTGGGGCCGCCTGGTCGCGACGAGCCTGGCCCTGGCCTACCTGATGCACCCGTCGCTCCATGGCACGGCGCTGTTCGATGCGCACGCGCTGGTGCTGAGCGCTCCGCTCGTGCTGTGGTCGCTCGACGCCCTGCACCGCGGCCAGTGGCGACGCTACGCCGTGTTCGTGACGCTGCTGGTGTTCGTGCGGGAGGACGTGCCGTTCCTGGTGATGGGACTGGGCTTGCACGCGGCCCTGACCCTGCGCGAGCGCCGGGTGGGCGCGCTCACCTTCGCGGGCGCGGTGGCGGGGCTGTTGGTGATGAAGCTCGGGCTGATGACCCACCCCGATCTGTTCATGCCCAACGCGGACGACAGCTACCGCTACGCCAACCGCTTTGCCGAGGTCATCCCCGATCCCGAGACGGGCGGGGCCACCGACGTGCTCGTCACGCTCCTGGGCAACCCGGGCTTCGTCGTCGAGCATGCGCTGACCAACTCCAAGCTCAAGTTCCTGTCGGTCATGGCCGTGCCGTGCGTGGGCCTGTGCTTCGTGCAGCGCCGCGCGTGGCTCCCGATGGCGTTCGGCCTGCTGTTCGCGCTGCTGAGCACCGGCGGCAACCTGCACGATCCCTACCTGCACTACACCGTGTTCCTCTACCCCGCGATGATCGCCGCGGCGGCCGAGGGCGCGCGCGTGCTCATGCGACGCTGGAGCGGTCGGGCTGCCGACCCGGGCACGGCCGCCGCGATTCGGAGGCGTTCGGCGGTGGGCTTGTCGGTCGCGATCGTGGTGGCCGCGGTGCTCACGGGCGACCTGTTCGGCGCCCTGGGCGACAGCACGCGCTTCAAGGCGGGCTACGTGGGCCTCGTGCGGGAGCAGAGCGAGGAGTCCAAGCAGCGGCTCGCCTGGGTGCGGGCCCAGGTGGAGCGCATCGGCCCCCACGCATCGGTGGCCGCCTCCGACAGCATGGGACCGCACGTCTCCACGCGCGATCGGGCGTATCACTTTCCCCACCGCACCGAGGCCGACTGGCTGCTGCTGCGCATGTCGGACCTGTCGAAGAAGGACGAGGCGACGCTCCGCAAGGTGCTCCGCAGCGGCCGCTACGAGCGCGTCGACGACTGGCAGGACGCGATCGTGCTGTGGCGGCGCAAGCCCGAAGGGAGCGCCTCGCCGTTCGACGACGGCTGACGAGGGCACCGCGTCGCGGCCGCGATGGTTTCCACGCTCCGCGCAGCCGTGCTAGACCCGTTCCCACGTCCCCTCGAGGTTCGTCGTGGAGCTCGCCCCCATCATCCTCGGTGCCCTGGTCGCGTTCTTGCTCGTCGTCGCGATCGTCGATCGCCTGCAGACCTCGCACTCGATCAAGCGCAACTTCCCGATCGTCGGTCGCTTCCGCTACTGGTTCGAGCGCCTCGGCAGCCCCCTGCGCCAGTACATCGTCACGAACAACGACGAGGAGCGGCCGTTCTCCCGCGATCAGCGGCGCTGGATCTACGCCTCGGCCAAGCGCGAGAACAACTACTTCGGGTTCGGCACCGACAACGAGCTCGAGCTCACCTCGGGCTACGTCATCATCCGCCACTCGGTGTTCCCCGTCTCCGCCCCCGTCGCGGGGCAGCCCGGCTACGACCCCGAGTACGCGGTCCCCTGCGCCAAGATCCTCGGCGGCCACCGCAAGCGAGCCCGCGCGTTTCGTCCAACCTCCATCGTCAATACCTCGGCCATGAGCTTCGGCTCGCTGTCGAGCGCGGCGGTCCAGGCGATCAACCGCGGGGTGAAGCTCGCGGGGGCCCTGCAGAACACGGGCGAGGGGGGCATCTCCGATCACCACCGCCACGGCGGCGAGCTGGTGTGGCAGATCGGCACCGGCTACTTCGGCTGCCGCGACGACGCGGGCAAGTTCTCGCTCGAGCGCTTCATCGAGACCGTCGCGTCGGCCCCGGTTCGGGCGATCGAGATCAAGCTGTCGCAGGGGGCCAAGCCCGGCCTCGGGGGGGTGCTCCCGGCGAGCAAGATCACCCCCGAGATCGCGCGCATCCGCCTGATCCCGCTCGGTCGGGATTGCATCTCGCCCTCGGCCCACACCGCCTTCGGCGACGTGTCGTCGATGCTCGACTTCATCGAGCAGCTCGCCGAGGCCACGGGGCTCCCGGTGGGGATCAAGTCGGCGGTCGGGGAGCTCGGCTTCTGGCAAGAGCTGGCGCTCCAGATCGAGGGCAGCGGCCGCGCGCCGGACTTCATCACCATCGACGGCGGCGAGGGGGGGACCGGAGCCGCGCCCCTGGTGTTCTCCGACCACGTCTCGCTGCCGTTCAAGCTCGGCTTCACCAGCGTCTACCGCGTGTTCGCCGAGCGCGACGTGCACGAGAAGGTGGTGTTCATCGGCTCGGGTCGGCTGGGCTTTCCGGCCACGAGCCTGCTGGCGCTGGGCCTGGGCTGCGACCTGGTCAACGTCGCACGCGAGGCCATGCTGGCGATCGGCTGCATCCAGGCCCAGGAGTGCCACACGGGCCACTGCCCCACCGGCGTGGCCACGCAGAACCGCTGGCTCGTGGGCGGGCTCGACCCCACCAGCAAGTCCGCGCGCCTGGCCAACTACCTCCTGAGCCTGCGCAAGGATCTCCTCGCCCTGGCCAACGCCTGCGGCGAGCACCACCCCAGCCTGGTCGACCTCGACCGGATCGACCTCATCGACGGCTACCAGCGGCGATCGGCGCGCGAGGTGTTCGCCTATCAGCCCGGCTGGGGGCACCCCACGCTCGCGGAGCGGGCCGAGCTCCTCGCGCTGATGGAATCGATGCGGGCCGAGCGAGCCTCGGCCCGCGAGGCCGAGGCGGGGCACTGACGCCGACGCACGGGGCCCCGTTGCGCGCTCACGAGGCTCGCCGTGCGTCGAGCCCTGCGATCAACGCGCGAAGGACCGCATGATCGGCCGGCTTGGTCAGGTGATGATCGAAGCTGGCCTCGCGGGCCCGGTGGACGTCAGCGGGCTGCCCGAAGCCGGTGAGCGCCACCAGCCTCATCCCCGCGCCCGGACCCGTTGCACGCAGCCGACGGGCCGTGGTGTATCCATCGATGCCCGGCATCGCGATGTCCATCAGCACCAGCTCGGGCGGATCGACGCACGCGACCCGCAGGGCGGCTTCACCATCGTAGACCGTGGTGACCTGGTGGCCCCACGCCCGCAAGAGCTCGGTGAGCATGTCCGCGGCGTCGTGGTCGTCGTCGACGACCAGGATGCGGTGCGAGGCGCCTCCCGTTCGCGAGGGGGAGACCGGCACGGGGCCCGGTGCGCGGGGTGCCGACGAGATCGGCAGCCGGATCGTGAACGTGCTGCCCTGTCCCTCGCCAGGGCTCTCCACGTCGATCGAGCCCCCGTGCAGCGCCAGGAGCTCGCGCACGACCGTGAGCCCAATGCCCAGGCCCGAGGACGGTCGCTCCTCCGGCCGATGCTGCTGGAACATCTCGAAGATCTTCTCCCGCATCTCGGGGGGCACGCCGCACCCGCTGTCGACGAACCGAAGCGCGACCGCGTCGGGCAGGATCCGGCCTTCCACCCTCACCGAGCCGTGGTCGGGCGTGTACTTGCAGGCGTTGTCGAGCAGGTTGGCGATGACCTGCTCGAGGCGCACCCGATCGGCGTGGACCTCGACCTCCTCGGCGGGCAGCTCGATCCGCAGCGACTGCGACTTCGCGGCGAACGCTGGTCGCTTGGCTTCGACCACCTCGCGCACGGTCTCGAACAGGGGCAGGCCGACCTTGCGCAGCTGGATCCGCCCTCGCGTGATGCGTGAGAGGTCGAGGAGGTCGTCGAGCAGGCGCGCCTGCTGCTGGGCCTGACGCTTGGCGATCGCGAGCGCGCGGAGCTCACGGGGCCCCTGCTGGGCGCCGAGCTCCAGCACCGCCAGAGCGTTGGAGATTCCTCCCAGCGGATTGCGAAGCTCGTGGGCCAGCATCGCCAGGAATCGGTCCTTGAGTTCGTGCGCCTCACGAAGGCGCTGCTGGGCCAGCTTGGCGGTCGTCACGTCGCGCCCGGCCGACTGGAACCCCACGAGCCTGCCCTCGTCGTCATAGAGGCCGATGATGGTCCACTGCGCCCACATCGTGCTGCCGTCGGCCCGGAGGATGCGGTTCTCGACCACCTGGGGTTCACCGGGTCGGATCTTGGACAGGCAATCCCGCACCTGCTGCCGATCGTCGGGATGGATCCTCGGGGTGTAGTCGAAGCCGGCGAGGTCCTCCTTGGTGATCTCGAAGGTCTCGAGGTAGGCCCGATTCGCAAAGGTGACCGTGCCGTCGGGGGAGAAGCGACAGATCATCTCGGCTTGCTGGTCGATGATCTCGCGAAACAGATCTTCGGAGGCTCGGCGCGCCTCGACCGCCGCGGCGCGCTCGGTCTCTGCACCCGCGCGCAGGGCGAAGGCCTCGAACAGGGCGAGCTCGGCGTCGCTCAGGCTCAGGTGCGTGGTCGACAACGCCGCCAGCAGCCCGGACGGGTGCCCCTCGGAGTCGAACATGGGACACCCGACATAGGAGACGAAGCCGCCGTCCTCGAGGAAGGCATCGTGCGGGTATCGCTCGACGACGTCGCCCTCGAAGTACCGGATCTGCGCGCCCACGACGTGGGCACAGGGGGTGTCGACCAGATCGTAGTCGATGGCGGGCTCGAGCTCACCCATCCGCGCGCTGGGCTCTGCGTGGACGCTCCGCGCATCGTCGGACAAGCGGCCGATCACCACGAGGGCCCCGTCCAGCAGCGTCGAGAGCCCGACCGCGAGCCGATCGAGGAAGGCGCGACCCGACAGTCGTCGAGTCTGCTCCAGCAGCTCCTTCATTGCGGCCAAGGACGTCTCGGCGGCCGAGCGTGATCCGGTCAAACTGGGGCCTCGAAGTGGCTCACCTTAGCACGGAGGCGAACGAAGCAAGCGGCGAACGTCGCAAGACTCGGCGGTCCGGACGGACGAGCCGGACGGAGCGCCGGGACCAGACGCACGCTGGGGCGCACGCTCGGGCGCACGCTCGGGCGCACGGAGCCTCACCAACACAGGCACAGGATCGCGGCCGTGGAGTTGCAGGCCTGCAGATCCGCCGGGAGCCACGATCCATCGGTGACGTGCTGGCTGCCGATCGTCCCGAACTCCCGGCTCGGGGCCACCATCCCCGCCGTCCACTCCATGCAGTTGGGATCGCTGGGCTCTCGCCCTCCCGTCCAGAACGGCACCGCGTTGCCCACGAAGATGCTCGGCGTCTCGATCAGTGGCTGCTCGGGCCCCGACTCGATCCAGGTGTCGAGATCGACGGCGACCAGGTCACCCGCGGGGCTCCGAATCGGTCGCGTGGTGGGGACTCCGCGTGCGACCAGATCGTCGATCATCCGCCCCGACGACCGCACGAGCGATGCGGTGCGCTCGGCGCTCGAGCACAGGTCGGGAAAGGTTGACACCCCCGCGGCCACACAGGACACTCGGGCCGGGTCGAGCCCAGAGTCAGGGGACAGGGTGGCGATGCCGCCGTGGGTGACCGGCCCCTGGTAGACGAACACGGCGTGGTCCGTGGGAGCATCGGTCTCCGATGGTGACCCCGTGGTGGTCGAGCCGTCGTCGGCCGTCGGGTTCGAGGTCTCCGAGTCGGGCGAAGTCGCGCCCGCCGGGCCGCCCGACGGATCGCCCCCGGCCTCCGACGCGGTGACCGTGGGCCCATCGCCATCGGTCTCGACCCCGACCGACTCGGTGTCGCCGAAGGCAGGATTGGGGCGGGAGCAGCCCATGGTGGCAAGCGAGACCGCCACGACCGTGCTCCGAACGACCATCGAGACGACGGTAGCACGGGCTCGAGTCCTCGGGGTGGAATGACGCAGAGTGCTCGCGCATCATCGACGGGTCACCATGGGCCAGTCCATCCTCCGACGCGGGCTCGCGCTCGCGCTCCTGCTGGCCGCCTGCACCTCGGCCACGCCGCCCCCGGCCGAGGAGGCCGTGCCCACGACCACCGCGTGGTCGATCTCGATCGAGACCCACGCCTGCCTCGACGACGTGTGCGCGCGCTACGACCTGTGGCTCGACGCCCGCGGCGATGTGCTGTGGTTCGGACGCGACAAGGTCGACGAGCCCGGCGCCACCCCCTCGGTCGTGCTGCCCGAGGTCGCGGAGCCGCTGTGGCTGGAGCTCGCGGCGCTGCGCACCGAGGCCCTCGTGTCGACCGAGCGCCCCGAGCTCCCCGAGCGCCCCGAGCAGGAGATCCATCGCGTGGGTGGAGGGGGAGACGTTCGCTACCGCCACCGCTTCGAGATCACCGAGGCCGGCAAGCAGCAGGCGTTCGAGCTGCACGTGGAGCCCACCGTGGAGGACCCGGGGCCGTGGCTGTCGTTCATGCGACGCATGGAGCTGATGGCGGGGCGCTACCGCCTCGATGGCGAGCAGCTCTACTGCCACCACGCCGCTGGCTCGGATGGGGTTCCCGATCCCGAGTGCATGCGCAGCGCCGACCGATCGGCGTGGTGGATCGAGCGACGCTGAGCCGCTCCCGTCCTTTCCAAACGCCGCCAAGCCAACGGGTACACCGTTCCGTACCCCTCCAGGCGTTTTTTCGCTGTCAATCGCCAGCGTCTGCGGTACTTCGGGCAAGCGACCACGCCCATGCGTACCGCCCTCATTGCCAATCGCTCCCATGCAGCCTTCGACACCATCGCGGCCGCCGTCGATGCGGCGGGGACGTTCTACGGCCCGCCGGAGCTCGCGCCCGGCGATCGGGTCGTGGTGCTCCTGGGCTACGACGACGTGGGCTCGGCCGACGCCCGCCTGGCCTCGACCGAGCTGCCGCCGAGCACCGAGGTGCTGCTGGTGCGCCCGGACTACGGTCCGCGAACGCCCTACGCGGAGAGCTGCGCCCGAGCGGCACACAAGGTCGGCGCCACGTCCATCCTGCGCCACGCACCCCCCACGGAGCTGCTGCTTCGCGCGCGGGCCGGGGTCCGGACCAACGGGATCCTGAGCCTGCCGCTTCGCGGCGCAATCCCGTTCGTGGCCTGGGCGGACGTGGCACAGGCCGTGATCGGCTGGACCCGCTCGGGCGGCCCTCGCGACATCTCGCTGCACGGCCCGCGACGCTGCGACGGCCCGAAGCTGGCCGAGGATCTCGGCCGCCTGCTCGTGGAGACGCTCGACCCCCATACCTTCACGCTGCTGCGCATGCGCGAGATGGACCGGGAGGGCAAGGGGAGGATCGAGGTCGCGAAGGTCGTCCGCTTCCTCACCACCATGGGCACGCCCCGCGAGGAGGCCGAGCGCGTGGTCCGGGCGGCCGACCGCGATGGCGACGGCGCGATCAATGCCTCCGAGTTCTCGGCGGGACTCGACGAGCTGCTCGAGGACACGCTGGCCAGCGTGCCCCGCAAGGTGTCCTATCTCCCGCTGCCCCCCGCGATGATCCGGCGGCAGTGGGCCGAGGCCGGCGTGCCCTATCGGCGCGCCGCCGCCGAGTCTGCGCACCTGCTCAAGACGGAGTCGGTCGACAGCGATCCGGTGTGGCAGGGTCGGCTCGATCCCCTCGACTCGCTGCGCGAGCACGCGCTCTCGTTCGTCAACCTGTTCATCCTGCCCGGGCGTGGCCTGCTGACCATGCACGAGACGTACTTCGGGGATCCGGACTACCAGACGCTGCGCTGGCGCCCGAGCGACGAGCTGTTGGCCAAGCCGGCCACGGTCAGCCGCCTGCAGACGATCGACGGCGGCGAGCTGCACACGCGGCGCACCCAGGACGGCAGCGCGGTGGAGGCCCGCTGGGCGCTCAATGGTGCCACCGAGATGATCGCGTTCAACCGCGGCGACGAGCAGCGCACGCTCGAGCTGTTCGACGGCCGGCTCATCGGGCTGGCGTGCCGGGGCCAGTGGGAGGGCATGCGCGGGGCCATGGGCGACCTGTTCCGGCAGCGCCGCCTGCACGCATGGGAGCGCGCGCTGTTCCGGGAGCTCGGCACGCTCGAGCCGCACCAGGCCAACGAGGCGGGCGAGCCCGACGAGGTCGTGTGCAGCTGCGCGGGCGTGCGCCGCAGCACGCTGCTCGAGGTGATCGAGCAGGGCTGCCGCAGCCTGCCCCAGATCGTCGACCGCACGGGCGCCACCGCGATCTGCGGCGGCTGTACTCCCGTGGTCGAGGAGATGCTCGGCTCGCCCAAGCTCCACGTGGCCGAGGTGCTGGCCCTGGAGACGCTGGCGCAGCGCTTCGTGCGGCTGCGGGTCGTCCCCGTGGAGAGCCCTCCGGTGGCCTCCCGCGCGGGGCAGCACGTCGTGCTGCAGGGGCGGATCGAGGGACGCTGGGTCACGCGGGCGTACACGCTGGTGAGCCCCGGGGGCCAGATGGGCCCCTACGAGGTGGTGGTCAAGCGCGAGGAGCTGGGGCTGTTCAGCGGCTGGCTGGCCGACCAGGCCAACCGCGAGTCGCTGCTGCGCGTGTCGGAGCCGGCCGGCGAGTACCACCTGCGCGACACCGACGAGGGGCCGATCTACATGTTCGCGGGCGGCATCGGCATCACGCCCGGCATCGCGCTGGCCCGCACGCTCGTCGCCGATCCCCGGCGCCGTCGCCTGCACATCGACTGGTCGGCGCGGCGGCCCGAGGACTTCGTGTTCGCGCGGGAGCTCGAGCAGCTCGACGAGCGCCACGATCACATCAGCTGGACCCGTCGCTGCACCTCCCAGGGCGGCCGCCTCGGCCGCGACGTCGTCGCTCGGTACTACGGGTACGTACCGGGTGCGGTGGCCTTCGTGTGCGGGCCCGAGCGCTTCCTCGACGAGGTTCGCGGTCATCTCCGCGACGCGAGGTGGCCCGACGAGGCGGTCCGCGTGGAGGTGTTCAGCTCCAACGTCAACGACGAGGGCGAGGTCCTCGACCTCGAGCGCAAGCGGGGCAAGGCCGCCTCGGAGCCGGTCGGCGATCAGACCCGCGTGCAGCACGACTCGTTCTTCCTCGATCTCAGCGGGCGCTGGCCGCTGCTGCGCGAGGCGGAGCTGGCGCTGACCCAGATCTACGAGGAGACGGGGCGAGCCGACGAGCTCCCTGCCCGGCTCGAGGAGGTTCGCAAGGAGGTCGCGACGACCGGGACCTACCGGCACACCATCGAGGAGCTCACCCACGGCGCACGCCTGGCCTGGCGCAACTCGTCGCGCTGCATCGGGCGGTTCTTCTGGGAGGGCCTGCAGGTCCGCGACATGCGACACCTGCAGACCGAGGAGCAGATCTTCGAGGCGATCGTCGAGCACCTGCGACGGGCCACCAACGGCGGCGACCTGCTGTCGGTGCTCACCGTGTTCCGCCCCGGCCCGCCCATCATCCGGCTCTACAACAGCCAGCTCCTGCGCTACGCCGGCTATCGACAGCCCGACGGCAGCTTCATCGGCGATCCCGCGAACGCGGAGCTGACCGAGATCGCCATGGAGCTGGGCTGGCGGGGCAAGGGCACGCGCTTCGACCTCTTGCCCATCATCATCCGCATCGGCGATGCGCCGCCCAAGTGGTTCTCGCTGCCGCACACCCCGGAGGTCTGCCTCGAGGTGCCGATCGAGCACCCCACCCTGCCGTGGTTCGCCGAGCTGGGGCTGCGGTGGTACGCGGTGCCGGCCGTCAGCGAGATGTCGCTGGACCTCGGCGGCGTGCACTACCGCGCCATACCGTTCAACGGGTTCTACATGGGCACGGAGATCGGCGCCCGCAACTTCAGCGACGTCGATCGCTACGACATGCTGCCCGTCATCGCCGACCGGCTGGGCCTCGATCGCAGCCACGCGTCGACGCTGTGGCGCGACCGCGCGCAGATCGAGCTGAACGTGGCGGTGCTGCACTCGTACCGCAAGCACGGCGTGCGCATGCAGGATCACCACTCGATGGGGGAGTACTTCCTCGAGTTCGAGAAGCAGGAGACGGCCGCGGGGCGCGAGGTGTTCGGGGACTGGTCGTGGCTGGTGCCCCCCATCGCCGGTTCGGCCTCACCGCTGTTCTTCCGCGACGATCTGCAGAACAAGGTGTTCAAGCCGATGTACGGTTACCAGGCCAAGCCCTGGCACGAGGACGAGGCGGCCCCCGACCACGAGGGGCCCGTGCCCCCGTGCCCGCTGCACGCCAAGCGCCCCCGGGCGCCCCGCGTGGTGTCCTCGCCGGCCTTCAGCAAGCCCAGCGACGTCGCGCCCGTGGTGGCCACGCCCAAGCCGCCCAGGCGGAGCTTCACGGCGGAGCTCCCGGCGACCGCGGACGAGCTCGTCGCCGGGGAGACCCACGAGCTCGATCCCAGCGAGTTCATCGAGGAGTTCGAGGACCTGGAGGCGACGATCACCGTGCGTCCGCCGAGCAAGAAGCTCGAGCGCAAGGGGCTCGTCGAGCAAGCGGAACGCGGCGCACGACCGCAGCCGCCCGCCGGTCCGGTGACCCAGGTGGCTCCGGCTCCGGCTCCGGGCCAGGGCCAGGGCCAGGGTCAGGGCGCTCCGGGACCGCGCGCCGACGCAGGGCCGGGAGAGCTGGATCGCACGGTGGTGTCCAAGCCTCAGCCGACCGCCCAGGCCGCTCCGGCGCCGGTGGCCGACACCGGCGATCCGAACCCGGACCGGACGATGGTGGCCCCCGCGCCCCAGCCTCCGGAGTCCCACGAGTGGGACGGCTCCGTGCCGGGGGTGATCCCCGTGCGGCTGGTGATGCTGGGGTGGCGGGGCGAGCCGGTCGCCGAGCGCCGCGTGGAGCCCTGGTCGTTCCTCGACATGGGGCGCCAGCCAGGCGAGCACTGGCCCGACGATCCGGACGCCGTGCATGCCCGGATCTTCCCCGCGGCGGGCGGGGTGGTCGTGGACGACTTCGGCCGCCCCAACGGCGCGCACGCCAAGGTCACCGGCACCGTCGCGGTGCAGGACGGCACCGAGATCAAGATCGGCCAGGCGCGGCTCGTGCTCGGGCGCGCCACGGGCGTGGCCCATGCGTGGGGGCAGCTGGCCATCTTCCGCCACCAGTCGCCCACCCCGGAGGTGGTGCTCCTCGACCGCGACGTGCTCACCATCGGTCGCGAGCAGGGGGACATCGTGTTCCCCCACGATGCGTTCGTCTCGGCGCGGCACTGCCGGATCATGCGCGAGGGGAGCACGGTCTATCTGGAGGACCTCGGCAGCTCCAACGGCACCTTCGTGCGGGTCCGACCCGGGCAGTGCGTGCCGTTCGGTGGGCTCTTGATGGTGGGCAACGTCCAGCTGATGGTGCTCGCGGGCTGAGCGCCAAGAGCCGCGCGGGCCATCGTGCGGCGAGCGTTGGGCTCGGCGAGGTCAGGCCCGGCGCCGTCGCAGGCCGAGCAGGGCCACGAAAGCGAGCCAGGCCGGAGGCTCGGAGCCACCCAGGTGGCATCCGCGCTTGGTGCTGGTCACCGGGGGCGGCTCGGGTGCCGCGGCGGGCGGCGGTGGAGCTGCGGCCTGCTCGGCCTCGTCGTCCTCGTCCTCACTCTCCTCGTCCTCGCCGTCCTCGCCGTCCTCGGCCGGTGCTTGCTCCTCGGGCTCCTCCGGCACCGAGCTGGCCAGCAGCGTCAGCGGGCTCTTGGCCCACTTCACCGTGCGGCCCGCGACCTCCTGCACGAACGCGATCTCGACGGTCTGGCCGGGGGCGAAGCCATCGTAGCGCTCGAGCGTGAGATCGATGTCGACGTAGCGAGCGCCATCGTAGTCCGGGTACTCCTTGCGGAAGGCGACCAGCTGCGTGCCGTTGCGCTCGCGGTAGATCTCGACGTAGAGCGGCCCCACGGCGGCGCGCTTGTCCATCTGCGCGTGGAGGTGCATCGACCACGCCTCGTTGCCGGGCGCCGCCTCGACCTCGGTGACCGCCGCGGCCCGGCCCGCATCGGTGAGCTTGCCCGAGCCGTCGACCTCGAGCGGCTCGACCCCGATCTTCAGCTCGCCCGCCCAGACTCCGCCGCTGGCGAGCAGCATGGCGACCACGGCGAACAGTGACAGCCAGTTCGCGATTCGCATGCTCGACAGTGTACCGCGGGGCTCGGCCGACGCGGAAGTCAGCACCCCACCACGTGCACCCGCTTGCCGCGGTGCTCGACCTCCCGCATCGTCAGCCGCTCCGCCCAGCTCGCCGTCGAGCGCAGGTCGAACATCACCAGCCAGCCTTCCTCGAGCCCGAGCCGGTCGAGGTAGTCCGTCACCTGGTCGAGCGCTCGTTCCTCGGTGACCGTCCCCCGCCGGATCTTCACCTCGATCGCATGTCGCTGCCCCCGCCACTCCACCGCCAGGTCCAGCGCCCGTCGCCCGAGCCCATACTCGCGCTGGATCTTCCCGCCGCCGTTGATCACGCGCTGCAAGAACGCCATGAGCATCAGGTGCGGCCCGGCCTCGCGGTAGCCAAAGCCCTCGGCGGCCAGGTGCCCGTCCTCGCGCCAGAACACCTGCCAGTCGGCCATGAGCCGGGGCAGATCGAGCGAGCCGTCGGGTCGCACGAAGGCGCTGGGCTCGAGGTAGATCTGCCCCTGGCGTGCAAAGGTGAGCGCGCGCGGGACGACCTCCCGATAGATGGGGTTGGCGATGACCCAGTGCCCTCGCTCGAGGCGCACGAGCCCCAGTCCCAGCACGTAGGCGAAGTCGTCGTCGAGGGTACCGCCCTCGACGGAGCCGCCCGCCAGCATCGGCGCGAGGATCCGCCGTACCCGATCCTCTCGAAGGCGGGCCACCAACGAGTCGATGTGGGTGCGGCGCTCGAGGATGATGGTTTCCTTCGCCGCCTCCACGTGCTCGGCCGTGATCTCCACCGCGCGGTCCTTGACGTCGCGTCGCACGATCTGATCGGCGAGCGCGTTGGTCAGCCACGGGTGCCCACGGCCCAGCTCCCAGATCCGGTCGATCGCCTCGGGCAAGAACCGCTGCGCGGTGGTCGTGGTGTGCTGCTGCAGCAGCTCGCCGACCTCCGCCTCGGAGAACGGCCCGAGCGTGGTGGCTTCGGCGGTGATGTTGAACGGCGAGGTGGTCCCGAGCCACGTCAGGGCCTTGCGGTCCTCCTCGTGCAGCGCGTAGTCCCGCACCTGCCGCTGCCCCACCAGCACCACGCTGGCCGGGAACGGCACCTTGCTGCGCTCGATGTAGCCGTGGCGGAGCTGGGTGAGGAACGAGACCATGGCCTCGCCGACCAGCCCGTCGGCCTCGTCGAGCAAGAGCACCAGCGGCAGCGGTGAGCGACCGGCGAGGTGGGTGAGGTAGGCGAGCAGCGCGCTCTTGGGCGTGGACAGCATCGCGGCGCGCTCGTCGGCCTCGGGCCGGGGCCGCTGCGGGTGGCGAAACGCCAGCGCACGCTCGAAGGCCGCGAGGATCGCCGTCATCGCCTCCGTCACGTCGGGCGTCTCGCGGGCCGTCTCGAGGTCGACCCACAGCGCGTGCCAGCGACCGCTGGCCTCGAGGTGATCGGCAAGCCACATCGCGCTGGTGGTCTTGCCGGTCTGGCGCCCTGCGTGCAGGGTGAAGAAGCGCCGGCCTTCGATGAGCTCGAGCACGTGCTCCAGCCTCCGCTCGGGGGGCAGCATGTAGTGCTCGCCGGGGATGCAGGGGCCGGAGGTGTTGAAGTACGGGAGCATCGAGCGCTCGCGTCGCGTGCGGCCTTGGGGCGACGGCCCGACCGGATGATACCGCACGGCGAGGCGCGCATCGCTCGCGCGGCCATGGGACGGCCTCGTCCGGTCGATGCGCTCAATGCCCCGCCGCTGGCGAGCCGCGCGCTCACGCGAGCGTAGCGGTCGCGAGCCACGAGGGTAGGCGTCGTGCTCGTGCACGATGAACGCGTCGTTCTCTGGGACCGTCCTGCGCCGCTGGGTCGAGAACATGCGCGCCGCGGAGACCCGCGATCGTCGAGCGCGACGAGAGGCGCCGTTGTCTCCCGCCGAGTCATGGCGGCGGGCATGCGAGCTGCTGGCCTTCGGGTGGCGCCTGGGCGCGCCGCCACCCGACGATGACGAGGCACGAGTTCAGGCGACCTGGGCCGCACTGCGGCGAGCACCTGGAGCGCCGTGTCAGAGTCCCAGCTCCTGGTCGGTTGCGCTGTGCTCGTACTTGTCGGACGGCGGCCAGGGGCGGGAGCGCCAGTCGGGCTCGAACGCGAACGACGAGCGCGAGCGTCCCGGGAGCAGCGCGCCGTTGCCCGCTCCCTTGGCGTAGTCGTAGTAGAGCTTGACGATCTGCTCCTTGCCGACCTGCTGCGTCGACGGATGCGCCAGACAGGCGTCGACCCACTCGCGCACTCGCCCAAAGCGGGGCGCGTCGGGCAAGGCGAAGCCCTCGTAGTACTCGAGGAACCAAAAGCGCATGAACATCGGCGTGAACACCACCTCGGCCCAGCCGAAGGCCTCGAACAGGAACGGACCGGCGGGCGCGTGCTCGGCGAGGAAGTCGCCGAGCCGACCGTACTGCTCGAGCATGGCCTGCTCGAGGGCCGCGCGGCGGTCGGGGTCCTGGTTCATCAAGAAGCGGTAGCCCTGCGTGGTGAAGTCCCCCTCCATGCGCACGAGCATGCCCTCCACCGCGCGTCGATACGGGTCGCGCTGGGCGACGGGAGGCTCGACGTGCACGTCCTCGAGGTACTGGAGGATGACCAGGCTCTCCTTGAGGATCCGCCCGTCGCTCGTCTCGAGCACCGGCAGCGCGGTCGTGCCCCGGGTCTTGTCCAGCAGCCACTGCGGTCGCGGCTGGGTGATGTCGACGACGTGAAAGTCCACCTCGTCACGCCGCCCCTTGAGCTCGAGCAGGATCTCCAGTCGCTGACAGAACGGACACACGGGGATGTGGAACACCGTCGGCTTGGCCATCGCCTGGCGAGCCTAGCCTACTCTCGCTGCGCCTTCGGGATCGCGAGGCTCGAGGGCACCCAAGTGCGCCGCCACGGCCGCCGCGACCGGCTCGGGATCATCGAGGTGAACGTGGTGCCCGCCCGGAACCTCGACCATCGTGGCGTCGCGCAGCGCCGCCACACGGGCGCTGGCCGCCGTGGGGGCGAACGGGTAGCCGTCGCCGCAGCGCACCAGCAGCGTGGGGCACTCGATCGCTCGCAGCAGCACCAGCACCTGATCCTCGGTCAAGCGTACCCGCGAGGGAAGCCGCAGCCGCGGATCGCTGCGCCAGGTGAAGCCGCCCTCGACCTCGCGAAGACCGCGAGACACCAGCGTTCGGGCGCTCTCGTGATCGATCCGGGTCATCGCGGCCCGAAGCCGCTGCACCGCGTCCTCACGGGTGCGGTGGATCGTCGTCATCCGGCCGCGCTTGCGCGCCTCGTCGCGCAGCGCCTTGGTCAGGCGCTCGGCGGCGTGCTTGGGCTCCTCGGACAGCGGCCCGAGACCCTCGATGAGCGCCATCCGCTGCACCCGCCCCGGCATCGCCCCCGCGAGCACCGAGGCGATGGCCGCGCCCAGCGAGTGTCCCAGCAGGCAAAAGCGCTCCCAGCCCAGGGCCGTCAGCGCACCATGGACGTGCCCCACCATGTCGATGAAGGCGTAGCTGCCGCCCGCGGGCAGGTGCTCGGAGAGCCCGTGACCGGGCAGATCGAGGCACACGAGGCGCAAGCCCGGCAGCCGCGGCGCCAGGCCGTCGAACGAGGCCGCGTTGTCCAGCCAGCCGTGCAGCGCCAGCGTGGGGATCCCGTCGGCGGGCCCCCACGCGCGCGCGGCCAGCCGCAGCGCGGGCGTGACGATCTCGATCTCCTCGGGGGCGGCGGTCTCGTTCGTGCTCGGGCTCATGATCGGACTCATGATCGGGCCGGCCTCACGCTACCCCTCGTCGCGCACCCGGGGCAACCGCAGGCAGAAGCGCGCTCCTCCGAGCGACGAGCCATCGATCCAGATCTCGCCGCCATGATCGAGCACGATCTTCTTGACGATCGCCAGCCCCAGCCCGGTGCCCGACTTGCGCGAGGTCTCGTAGGGCTCGAACACCCGCTCGCGCCGCTGCAGCTCGATCCCCGGCCCGTTGTCGTCGACGTGCAGCACGACCGAGCCGGCCTCCACCGACACCCCCACCGCCACGTGCACCTGCCCCGGGGCGACCTCGCGGGCGGACAGCACCGCGTTCTCGACCAGGTTGACCAGCGCCTGCTTGAGCAGCTGCCGATCGGCGGCGATCACCACGTCGTCCCTGGGCATCTCCACGTCGAGCCGGCCGCCCTCGTCGTCGTGCAAGTGCCCGTAGGCGCGCTCGAACTCCCGCAGCACCCGCGACACCGGCTCGGGCTTCGGGCGCACCTCGGGGACCTTGGCGAACTGCGAGAAGCTGCTCACCATGCGCCGCAGGCCCTCCACCTCGTCCTCCACGATCTCGACCGACGTGCGCAACAAGGCCGAGAACCGCGGGTCGAGCCCGGGATCCTTGTCGCGCAGCTGCTGGACCGCGAGCTGGATCGGGGTGAGCGGGTTCTTGATCTCGTGGGCGATGCGCCGCGCCATGCCCTGCCAGGCGCCGATCCGCTGCAGGTAGGCCACGCGCACCTGCGCCTGCGCCAGCTCGTCGAGCATGAGGTTGAACGCCCGCGCCAGCGAGGCCAGCTCGTCGCGGCCACGGGCCTGCGCGCGCACCTGCAGGTCGCCCTCGGCCACGCGCGCCATCGCCCGGGACAGCGCGGTCGCCTTGCGGGTGGTGGCCCGGGCCACCAGCGCCCCGGCTGCGATCGCCAGCAGCAGCACCAGCACCCCGGCGCCCGCGACCACCTGGACCACCGCACCTTCGAGCTCGGCCTGCGAGCTGCGCTGCTGCCCGATCTCTCGCTTGCGCTCGCCCAGCGCCTGGTAGCGGCGATCGATGGCGGGGTCGATGTCGAACTCCACCCGCAGCCGGGCGCCCCTGCCCTGCTGGGGCACGGGCACGAGCACCTCGTAGGTCTCGGGCGGGTCATCGTCGGCGGTCGCGAGCGGCCGCCCGACCTCCACCGGCGCCCGATCGGGCCCGCTCAGCCCGAGGGCGCGCACGTCGGGCTCTCGCTCGAGCCGGTCCTGCAGCGCGGCCGCGGGCTCGGGGGAGGCCGGCAGGCTCAGGGCAAAGACCTGGGCGCGCGCCTCGAAGGCCGCGATGTGAGCGTCGACCAGCTCGTGGTGCACGGGCTCGACCTCCTCGGCCAGCTCGCGCGACTGCTCGAGCGCCTCGAACAGGCGGGCGTCGAAGTACTCGACCGACAGCCGCGCCAGGTAGAGCGAGGCCCCCACGCTCACCACGCCCAGCACCACCAGCGCGACCGTCACTCGGACTCCGAGGCGGCCCCACCAGGGGATCGGCGACAGCAGGCGGGGCTCGTTCATCGCGGCGACTCGCTCATCGCGGCAGCAGGAAGAAGGGGTTGGTGCGCACGTGCACGACCTGCTCGGCCCGCGCACGCTCGCCGGCCAGGGTCTCGACCAGGCGGCGGAACCACTCGGCATCGCGGCCCTGGCCGCGGCGGGTCTCGGTGCCGCCCCCGCCGCCACGCTGCACCCGCAGCGGGTTGCGCATGGCGAGCACCTCCACGAAGTAGAACGGGCCGGCCTCACCGCCGCGCTCGAGCAGCGAGGCCGAGCACACCTTGACCCCGTCGAGGGTCACCGCGGCCTCGATCGCCTCGGCGCGCTCCGAGAAGCTGCGCTTGATCCAGCCGGTGCTGCCCTTGGTGCGCAGCAGGTAGTTCTTCTGCCACGGGTCGCGGCGCAGCTTGACCACGATGGTGCGCGTGGCCACGAGCTGTCGGGTGCCGTGCTCCCACACCTTGAGCGTGGTCTCGATGGTCGTGTCGAAGCCCGAGTCGATCGAGGCCAGCGCCTCGAGATCGTTGTCGCGGATGAGCGTGGGCAGGGCCAGCGTCATCTGGATCGAGTTGCCGATCTCGGCGAACTCGGCCGAGCGCTGCACCAGCGTCTCCGGACGCGCAAACCCCAAGAGCGGGGGCAGCAGCGGGGCAAGCGGCCACGCGGCGGCCGGCAGCCCCAGCACCCCCCGCAAGAGCGTCCGTCGCCGCACGCCCCGGCTCAAAGCGGCGTCCTCCGCAGCACGTTGCCCACCGAGATGCTGAAGGTGCCCAGCGCCGTGTCCAGCCGCAGCCCCAGATCCCCGGCCGCGCCCACCGGGGCCACCCGCTCCCCCGCCTCGCGTCGACGCGCACGCTCGGCGTCGTCGCCCACCAGCGTGAACACGCCCAGCGAGAGGTAAAGGTCGCCCCCGTACACCCCGCGGGTGCGGGTGCGCCGAAACAGCGGCCATGCGTACTCGAGGTCGACCCGGCCGAACAGGTTGCCGTACTCGCGCGCGTCGATGCCCGTGCCGAACACGTCGATCGGGTTGCGCGTGGAGTAGCGCAGCCCCTGCTCGCGCCCCGGGGTCCACGCCGAGAGGTCGCCGGAGTAGAAGCGCTCGAACAGCGGAGCGTGCCCCGAGATCTGGCCTCCCGAGACGCTGGGGGTCAGCCAGTGGCGCCAGGGCAGGCGCAGGCTGTAGGCGCCGGCGGCCACGATCTTGATGTACTCGTACTGCGAGCCGGTGGCCGGCGACGAGGCCTGCACGTCGATCGCGAAGCGTCCCCCCTTGCCCACCAGGAACAGCTCGTCGCGGCCGTCGTAGGTGAGGCCGAAGTCGACCGAGGTGTGGCGATGGGTTCCGTCGCGCATCGCGAGCTCGAGCGCGTGCAGCCGACCGGACTCGTCGACCCGCATGGGAGCCGAGGGCAAGAATGCGGTCACGCGTTCGAACGTGTAGTCGCCCGCGAGCTCGAGCCGCGGCGTCACGGGGAAGCTCACCCCCACCTGGCCGCCGATCCGATCGTATTCGAAGGTCCGAAACAGCGCGGGATCGGGATCGTCCTCGGCTCCGGCCACCCGATAGGGCTCGCTCGCCGAGATGAACCATCCGCTGGCCAGAAGCCCCAGCGGCGCCGACAGCAGGCGCGGCGCCTCGGCGAACACCTTGTAGGCCTGCTGGCGTCGCGACCGGTCGACCCGCGGCTGCGTCCCCCAGATGAGCGCCCCGCCCAGCAGCACCCCGCGGCCCAGGAAATTGCGCTCGGTCAGGGCGATGCCGCCACGAAACGGGGTGAGCCGAGAATTGCCGAGGTACACGTCGGCGACCGAGACCGTGCTGCGCTCGACCACGTCGACGTAGAGGTCGACCCGCTCGTCGCTCCGTGGCCGCGGCTCCACGCGCAGGGTGACCCGCTTGAAGTAGCCGGTGGCGCGCAGGCGGTCGCGGACCCGCTCGACGCGCTCGTCCTCGGGCCACAGGAGATCCGTGCCCGCCACCAGCCCCTCGCGCTCGAGGATGGTGAGCACCTGGCGCTCGGAGACCTGCTCGCGGCCGGTGATCACCACTCGGTGGATGCGGAGCACGCGAGCCTGGTCTTCCACCGGCGAGGGCTCGAGCTCACCGGCCCGGGCCGAGCCCAGCCCGAGCCCGCCTCCCGCGAGCGAGATCGCCAGCCCGAGCCATGTCGACCTCCGGGCTCGGCGCGCACGAGATCCGTCGTCGGCGGGGGATCCCGGGGCCGAATCGGCCTGGCAGCGGCGGGGGCGAGCGCACACGAGCCGCCAAGGATACTCGACCATCGGGTCGTACACTGCGGTCCACCGCACGTCGCGCGTCCAGGGGCTCGGGCACCGCAGGACCCGCCTGGGCCGGTCGCTTGGTATCATGCGCGCGCGAGCCGATGCGCATCGTCTACGTCGAGGACAACCCCGCCAACTTCGTGCTCGTCCGCAAGGTCCTCGAGGCGCACGGCGACTACGTCGTGGAGCAAGCCACCTCGGGCGAGGCCGGCTGGGCGATGATCCAGGCCGACCCGCCGGCGCTGGTGCTGCTCGACCTCGATCTGCCCGCGATGCCGGGCCTGGAGCTCGCCCGCATGCTCAAGGCCGACGAGCGCCTGCAGGGCCTGCCGATCGTCGCCATCAGCGCCAGCGTGATGAAGGACGAGCGGGCCCAGGCGCTCGAGGCGGGCTGCATGGCGTTCATCGAGAAGCCGTTCGACATCCAGGAGCTGCGCCGCGTGGTGGCCGAGGCGACCCGGGCGTCCGCCCGCCGGCGGTAGCGACCACGACTCAGCCTCGGGCGCGCGCCGCCGCCTCGAGCTCCGCGAGCTGCTGCGGCGTGTTGACCCCCGCCGCCTCCAGCGGATCGATGCGCAGCGCCGCCACCTCGCCCCGCGCCGCGGCGAGCTCGACCAGATCGGTCAAGTAGATCTCCCCCTGGGCGTTGCTCCGCTGCACACGGGGAAGATCGGCGCGCAGGTGCTCGAGCCCGACGGCGTAGGTCCCCGCGTTGCACTCGCCCACCGCTCGCTCGGCCAGGGTGGCATCGCGATGCTCCCGAATGGCCACCACGCGCCCGTCGGCATCGCGAAGGATCCGGCCGTAGCCGGTGGGATCGGGCGGCTCGAAGGTCGTGAGGGCCAGCCCCGCCGCGGTCGCCTCGCAGCGCTCCACCAGCGCGCGCAGGGTCTTTTCGCGCAAGAGCGGCACGTCGCCGCTGAGGACGAGCGCGGTGCCGTCGATGCCCTCGAGCGCCGGCAGGGCGCACATCACCGCGTGCCCGGTGCCGAGCTGCTCGGCCTGCGTCGCAAAGCGCAGCCAGCCCTCGTCCACCGAGAACCGCTCGCCGACCTCCTGGCGCACCAGGGCTTCTCGATAGCCCACGACGAGCACGACGGTGGACGCACCGACCTCGCGCGCCGCCCGAATGGGGTAGGCCACCAGCGGCTCCCCGGCCATGCGGTGCAGGACCTTGGGCAAGTCGGAGACCATGCGGGTGCCCTTGCCCGCGGCGAGGATGATCGCGACCGGCGTCGTCATGATGGGCATCCTAGCCGAGCCCATGGTGGTGGTACCGCCGGAATCGATCCGCCGCGTGCCGGGCTGACCGCGCGATCGCGCCCCCGGCATGCTGCCCCGTAGCGCAGCTCCGAGGCACGCCTCCGCGTTTCGGCCGTCGATCGTGCGAGACTCCACGATGCATGACCACGCCTGCGACACTCGATCGCCTGTTGCTGGTCCCTCGAGGGAGCGGCCACGAGGACAGCGACTACTACCCGTGGCTGCGGGCCGAGCTGGCCGAGCGCGGCGTGCTGCCGCAGCGTGACGTGGCGCCCCTGCAGCCGCCGAGCGCCCCCGATCTGCAGGCCACCGTCGCCGCCGTACGCGAGCGCCTCCACCCCGAGCACCGTCCCGAGCGCACCCTCGTGCTCGGCCACAGCGTGGGCGCCCAGGCGGCGATGCGGGCGATCGCTCAGCTCCCGACCGGCACCACGGTCGGCGCGCTGCTGCTGGTCGCGGGATGGTGGTCCGTCGACGAGCCCTGGCCCTCCCTCGTGCCCTGGATGGAGACGCCCTTCGACTGGGATCGGGTGCGGACGGCCGCCCGCCGCCGCATGCTGCTGGTGTCCACCAACGATCCGTTCACCGCGAACGCGACGACCACCGCGCAGCAATTCGAGCAGCGGATCGACGCCGAGGTACGGGTCGTGCCGGACGCCAAGCACTTCAATGCCGCGCAGGAGCCCGCCGTGCTGCAGGCCGTGCTCGCACTGCTCGAGCTCGACCCGCGCTGAAGGAGCCCGGCCCCGGTGCAATCGATCGACGGCGACGACGATGCCACCATCGTCACCGAAGGCAGCGACACCGACCTGCCCGCGCTCTCCCCCTCGGCCCGCTCCGAGTGGGACGAGGAGCTCCGCTACGTCGACCGCTACCTCCTGCTCAACCGGCTGGGCCAGGGCGCGTTCGGGGTGGTGCGGGCGGCCTACGATCCCGAGCTCGATCGCAAGGTCGCCATCAAGCTGCTGCGTCGCCACGGCACGGGCACCATGGGCAGCACCACCCACGATCCGCGCGTGCTGCTCGAGGAGGCCAGGATGGCCGCCAAGCTCGCGCACCCCAACGTGGTGGCGATCCACGACGTGGGGCCCCTGCACGCGACCGACGGGCGCCCCCTCGACGGCCTCTACATCGTGATGGAGCACCTGGGAGGCCCTGCGCTCATCGACTGGATCGAGGACCCCGCCCACCACCGCGGCTGGAAGGAGGTGCTGCCGGTGTTCCTCGCGGCGGGCCAGGGCCTGGCCGCGGCGCATGCCCTGGGCATGGTCCATCGCGACTTCAAGCCCCAGAACCTGCGCTTTGGCGACGACGGCCGCATTCGCGTGCTGGACTTCGGCCTCGCCACCTTGCTCGACCGCCTGCACGGCGACGGCGAGCCCCTCGTGGGGACTCCGGCCTACATCGCGCCCGAGCAGCACCTGAGCCAGGCGATCGACGCCCGCGCCGATCAGTATGCGTTCTGTGTGTCGCTTTGGCGGTGTCTCTACGGTCATCACCCCCACCACGGCGCATCGATGAAGGAGCTGGCCGCGGCCAAGCTCGAGCGCCCCAG
Source organism: Paraliomyxa miuraensis (assembly GCF_026337845.1). Lineage (GTDB taxonomy): Bacteria > Myxococcota_A > Polyangia > Nannocystales > Nannocystaceae > Paraliomyxa > Paraliomyxa miuraensis. The sequence goes on from NZ_JAOVZF010000141.1 coordinate 51,931, forward strand.
GGTGCCCGCCGATCCCTCGGTGCCGGCCTGGCTGGGCGCCCGGATCGCCCGCGGGCTCGAGCCTCGACCCGAGCACCGCTACCCCGACATGGATGCGCTGCTTCGGACGCTGGCCGACGATCCGATCGCGCGCCGGCGTCGCTGGCTGATGGGGGCGGGTCTGACGGTGGGGCTGATGGCGGGCGGCTACGGCATCGCGGTCGGGGTCGGGGCCGGGGCCCGCGAGGACCCGTGCGCGCTGCCCCCGGATCACTTCGTCGGCACGTGGGACGACGACGTGCGCGCGCGCGTGGCCGCGAGCTTTGGGCGCAACGAGCGACCATTCGCCCGCCCGGCCCTGCGCGAGGTCGAAGACGGGCTCGATGCCTACCTGCGCCGCTGGGCCGAGCAACGCGGCGAGGCCTGCCGCGCCTCGCTCGACCGGGGCGAGCGCTCGATCGACCAGGCCGGCGCGGCGCTCGAGTGCCTCGACCGCCAGCTCCGCCGCGTGACCGCGGTGAGCACGAGCTTCCAGCAGGCCGACGACGCGGTGATCCTGCATGCGGCCGAGCTCGTCGCCGCGCTGCCGCCCCCGGCCAGCTGCCTCCAGCCGCAGCGCCCCTCGGGCGGCGAGCTCGTCGTCTCTCGCGAGGCTGCGCTCGCGCTCGAGGGCCGCGTGGCGCAGGCCGAGACCCTGGCCAAGGTCGGCGACTTCTCCGGGAGCCTGGCGCTCATCGATGGGATCGTGGCCGACGCCGAAGCGCTCGGCGATCCCACCAGCCTGGCCCATGCACGCCTGGTCGAGGCCCAGGCCGCGCTCGACGATCGCAAGTACGAGCGCGCCGAGCAGGCCGCGCTGGCGGCTCACGCCCTGGCGCTCCGGCTCTCCGATCCGTCGGGCGCCGCACGGGCGCTCACGCTGCTCATCGCCAGCCACCGCGTCCAGGGCCACTTCGACCAGGCCGAGCTGCTCGTACGCGTCGCCGAGGGTGCGATGGAGCACGCCAGCCCGCCGGTGCAGGTGGACCATGCATTCCAGGTGGGTGCGCTGGCCCAGGACCGCAAGCAGTGGGACGAGGCATTCGAGCGCCTGGCCAAGGCGCGTGCGCTGGCCGAGTCGCTCTATGGCCGAGATCACCTGCAGGTCGCCGACATCGTGATCGTGCAGGGGATCAACGGCTCGGCCTCTCGCCGCGACTTTCCCGGGGCGCTGTCCCACTTCGAGCATGCGCGCGAGATCTATCGCTCGCACTATGGCGAGCTGCACCCGCGCGTCGCGAGCACCTACAACAACATCGGCGGCGTGTATGCCCGCCAGGGCGACTGGGACCGTGCGATCGTGGAGTTCGAGCGGGCCGTCGAGATCTACACCGCGGTCCACGGGCAGGACCACCCGCTCACCCTGCGCGCGCTGACCAACCTGGCCCCGGCCATCTACCAGCGCGGCGACCTCCCGGGCGCGCTCGCGGTGATGGAGCGCGCGCTGGTGCTGCGCGAGCGCACGCTGGGCAAGGACAACCCCGAGTACGTCAGCGCGGAGCGCAACCTCGCGGTCATGCTGACCCAGGCCGGGCAGCCCCGTCGCGCGCTGTCGCTGCTGCGCCACGTGCACGAGCGCACCGCCGTGATGCACGGCGAGCATGCCCCGCAGACCCTCGCCGAGGCGGGGATGACCGCGACCGTGGCCGCCATGCTCGGCGAGTCGGAGCTCGCCGCGCGCTACGGAGCGATCGTGCGGGCCGGGGTCGCCGGGGTCGCCGAGGACGAGCCCCAGCTCCCCGTCATCCTCGAGTACGCCGCCGATGCTGCCGACCGGGCCGGCGACCGACCGCAGGCGCTCGAGCTGCACGAGCGACGCGCAGGGCTGCTGCCCGACGCGGTCGAGGCCACGCTGGCGCAGGCACAGATCGCCGACACGCTGCTGGCGCTCGGACGCGCCGAGCAGGCCCACCAGCGCCTCACGACCGCGCTCGCCGAGCTCGAGGCCCGCGGCGACGTGGACCCCCCGCAGCTGGTGCCGCTGCTGCGGGTGCTCGCCGAGGTCGAGCGATCGCTGCGGCACCCCGACGCCGCCCGCGAGCACTACGAGAGGGTCGTGCAGGCCCTCGAGGGCTCCGATCGCAACGGCTACGATCTCGCCCTCGCCCACCTCGCGCTCGCCAAGCTGGCCTCCACCCCGGACGACCGGGCGCGCCACGCGAGCGCCTGCGTCGAGCTCCTCGAGCCCACCGGCTACGCGCCCGAGCGGCTCGCCGAGGCCAGGGCCCTGCTGCCTGCACCGTGAGCCCGGAGCACCGCCCGGCGCTCACACCTCGGCGTCGTTGGGACGCGAGCCCAGCTCCACCCGATCTCGCCCCAGCGCCTTGGCCCGGTAGAGCGCCTCGTCGGCCGCAGCGAGGAGCGAGCGCTCCGACAGCTCGACCTCGAGCACGTCCGAGGCGGAGATCCCCACCGACACCGTCTGCGGCCCCACGGTGCCGCGCACGGCCGTGCGCGCGCGATACTCGAGTCGGATGCGCTCGGCGACGGCCCGCGCTCGCTCCCCGGTGGTCTCGGGCGCGATCAGCAGGAACTCCTCGCCCCCGTAGCGGCACGGCAGATCCGAGGCTCGCAGGCCCTCGCGGAGGATCGTGCCGAACAACGACAGCAGGTCGTCTCCCACGAGGTGGCCGTGGCGATCGTTGATCTGCTTGAAGTGATCGAGGTCGAACATCAACAGCGCCAGCGGGCGCCCGTGACGACGCGAGCGGGCCACCTCGGCCACCAGGCGCTCGTCGAAGACCCTCCGGTTGCCCACGCCGGTCAAGGGGTCGGTCCTGGCCGTCCGCTCGAGCTCGCGGGTCTTGTCCTCCAGCGCGCGCGTCAGCGCCCGGATCCTCAGCATCGCCTTGACCCGCACGCACAGCTCGAGCGCATCCACCGGCTTGGTCAAGAAGTCGTCGGCCCCCGCGTTGGCGCACTGGGCCCGGATCTCGGCCGTGCGCAGCCCGGTGAGGAACACCGTGGGCACGTAGGACTGCGACTGCTCCCGCAGCAGGCGGGTGAGCTTGAGCCCGTCCATGTTGGGCATCACCGCGTCCATCAGCACCAGATCGGTGGCGAGCGGATCGAAGGCCCGCAGCGCGTCGGTCCACCGGTGCGCCACCGTGACGTCATGACCGAGCTCGCGAAGGATCGCCGCCGTGCTCTCGGCCACCACGGGCTCGTCGTCCACCACGAGGATCCGGGCGTGCTCCAAGTCTTGCAGGGGCTTCATCGGGGGGCTGCGCGGATCGTCTCACGAGCCGCGCAGCGACGTCACCCGTCGCTGCTAGCTCGACGACGGCGCGGCATCGGGCTCGTGCAAGCCCTGCCGCCACAGCCACCGCCCGAAGATCCACGCCTTGACGTCCTCGCGCCCGAGCACGACCCACGCGAACGCAGACGCCCCCACCAGACCCAGGGAGGTCACCAGCGCGGTCAGGCCCACGGCGTCGCGGGGAGCCCAGGTCAGCACCCCCAGCAGGATCCATGCGTCGATCGCCATCCCGGCCGCCGCCGCCGTGCGCAGCAGCGTGCGGGTCACCTCGTTGGCCCGCGTCAGCATCCCCAGCACCACCGCATCCACGACCAGGGCCAGGAGCTCGAGCGCCGTGGTCATCGGGGTCTGCGGCTCGCCCAGCGCCAGGGTGGCCAGGTCGACGACGAGCTGGGCTCCGAGCGCCAGCAGCAGCCAGCGCAGGGCACGGGGCATCACCGGGGGCTCCATGGCCAACCCCGACGCCCACGCGCCTGCCAATGTTCCCGGCCGTTCCCGACCGTTCCCGACCGTCCCCGGCCCGCCGCAGAACGCCGGTGGGCTCAGGACCGGCCTACGCGGACCAGCCGCCCGGGGCGCTCGCCGGTGAGCACGCCCTCGCGCGCGACCACGCGCCCGGCCACCAGCGTGGCGCGGTAGCCATCGGCCCGCTGCATCAGCCGTCGTCCGCCCGCGGGTAGATCCTTCTGCATCTGGGGCGTGCGCAGGCCCAGGCGCGGAAGATCGATCACGTTGAGGTCGGCACGGCGGCCCACCTCGATCGTGCCACGGTCGTGCAAGCCGATGAAGCGCGCGGTGTCCTGGGTCTGGAACTGGACCAGCCGCTCGAGCGGGATCCGCCCCCGCGGCCGATCGCGCCCCCAGTGCGACAACAGGTAGGTGGGGAAGCTGGCGTCGCAGATCGTGCCCACGTGGGCTCCGCCATCGGACAGGCCCGGCAGCGCCAGCGGGTGGGTGAGCATGGTGTGCACGGCCTCGAGGTCGAGGCCCGTGAAGTTGTAGAGCGGGAAGTAGAGCAGCGCCCTGCCCTCGTCCTCGAGCATGGCGTCGTAGAGCACCTCGAGGATGCTGCGCCCGGTGGCCTGGGCCTCGGCCCACAGGCACGTCCGCGGGTCGGGCTCGTAGTCGGGGCGCTCGCCCTCCTTGCCGCCGAGGCGATAGAGCCGCTTGGCCACCATGTCGATCTGGGCCAGGAGGATGTCGGCCAGCGGAGGCAGCGAGGAGCCGTCTCCCGCGACCTTGTCGGTCTTCTCCGACAGGATCCGCGCGCGCCGCTGCGGATCGCGAAGCGCCGCCACCTGCTCGGCCAGCGGGAGCGCCGAGATCTCCTTGTAGGACGGAAACCCCATGAACGGGTGGAACGTGGCCCGCAGCCCCAGCATCACCCCGATCGGCCGAGGGGCGACCTGCAGCCGAATCGTGGTGCCAGCAGCCTGCGCCCGCTCGGCACGCTCGATGATCCACCGCCACTGCTGCGGCGACTGATCGCGCTGCATCAGCGAGATCGAGGTGCCGTGCCCCGGTGCGGCGGCGGCCATGCGCTCGATCACGTCGAACTCGTCGTGGAAGCGGTCGTCGGACACCAGCAGATCGAAGTCGGAGACCGCCTGCAGCACGCCGTGGCCCAGGCCCTCGAAGGCGCCGGCGATGCCCGTCAGCTCGCGCACGGTGGCCTCGGACGCGGGGGTGGGCTGTCCCTGCGCCGTGCGGTGGTTGTCGGTGCGCCCGGTGGAGAAGCCCGCTGCCCCCGCCTGCAGCGCCTCGCGAACCAGGGCCCGCATGCGCGCGATGTCGTCGTCGGTGGCGGCCTGCCCCGCGACGGCGCGCTCGCCCATCACGTACACCCGCAGCACGTCGTGGGGCACCTGCACCGCGAAGTCGATCGCGTGCGGGAAGCGGTCGATGGCGTCCATGTACTCGCCGAAGCTCTCCCACCCCCACGTGATGCCCTCGGCGAGGGCCGAGCCGGGGATGTCCTCCACCCCCTCCATCAGCTCGATGATGCGCTGGCGATCCCTGGCGTGCACCGGGGCAAAGCCCACCCCGCAGCTGCCCATCACGCAGGTGGTGACCCCGTGCAGCGACGACGGGGCCAGCTCGGGATCCCAGGAGACCTGGCCGTCGTAGTGGGTGTGGATGTCCACGAAGCCCGGGATCACGATCGCCCCCTGGGCGTCGAGGACCTCGTCGGCCGAGCCCTCGCAGTCCCCCACCGCGACGATCCGGCCGTCCTTGATGCCCACGTCGCCGCGCTGGCCCGCGCGACCGGTGCCGTCGATGATGGTGCCGCCTTCGATCTTGAGGTCGTAGGTCATCTGCCGTGTGCGCTCCGCTGCGGCGATCTCTACCACGAGATCGCCGCGCGGAGCGGCCGGCCCGCGACCATCACTCGCTGCGGAACACGATCCGCACGCTGGCCGGGATCGAGAGCTCGCCGGGCAGCGTGGGCGTGGGTACGGCCCCGCTCTCGAGCGCCGCGGTGCGAAACGGCGAGGGCGGCGCGGCATCGACGTCGGTGGAGATCGTCATCGGCTCGCACAGCTCCACCTCGGCCGCATCGGCGAGCACCCTGGCCTGCGCAAAGGCATCGTCGACCGCGAGCTGCAGCGCCTGCGCTCGATACGGCGCGTCGTTCTGCAGGCGGTAGTCGATCCCGCTGCTCTGGTTGGCCCCCGCGGCGATGCCCTCGTCGAACACCCGTGCGGCGTGGTCGACCTTGGTTCTCACGCGGACCCCGTCGGTGGCGCGGAAGCCCACGATGCGGCTCGTCCCCGTCGCCTGGTCGTAGCGGAGCATCGGGCTCACGCCGAGCCCGAAGGTCGAGATCCCGTGGTTGGGCACGCCCGACACCGCGTCGATGACCTGCTGCGTGGCGGTGGCGTTGGCGGCCACCGCCTGCTCCGCGGTCTTGCCCTCGGTGATCACCCTCAGCTGCACGATGGCCTCGTCGGGCATGACCTCGACGTGACCGTGGCCGGTGATCTCGATCGTTCCCTGGAACGCTTGCTGTCCCATCCCTCGCCTCCTTTCCGTGGTGACGTCCTGCGCGTCGATCCACCACGCATAGTGTGATCCGCGTGATCGGCTCCGCTGGCGCCGGGTCGGGGCGAGGCGCCTGGCGACGACGAGGTCGCATGCGCTCCGCGAAACCGGATACCCTCGGCGAGAGCCCGACGATCGTGACGCGCATCCACGCCATCGGCGCCCGGTTCGGGCTGGTCTTGCTCGCGGGCGGCTGCCACGGGGCGCCGCCGCTCGACGCCGAAGGCACGAGCACCGGCGAGGCGACCGTCACGACCAGCGGAGCCTCCACGACCACCGGTCCCGACAGCACCTCCGTCGATCCCGACGGCAGCTCCGACACCATCGAGCCCCTCCCTCCCCCGGGTCCGGCCGGCTTCGTGGTGACGCTCGAGAACCTCACCCACACCGGCCTGATGCAGAGCCCGCTGTCGGCCGGAGTGTGGGCCGTTCACGCCGTCGACTCCGACGTGCTGTTCACCCCCGGCATCCCCGACGATGGCGAGGGGCTGCACGCGCTGGCCGAGGACGGTGAGCCCGCGATGCTCGCCGGATCCGTGGCCAGCCACGCCGGGGTGGTGAGGACGGGGGTGTTCGAGCCCACCACCATGGCCGGCCGCCCCGGACCGCTGATGCCGGGCGAGGCGACGCAATTCGTCGTGATCGCCGAGCCGGGCACGCGACTGTCGCTGGCCACCATGCTCATGGGCTCCAACGATCTGTTCGTGGCCACCAAGGCCCCGGGCGTGTCGCTGTTCGGCTCCGATGGCCTGCCCCTTCCCGAGCGGGACGTGAGCGCGAGCCTCCAGCTGTGGAACGCGGGCACCGAGATCGACCAGGCTCCCGGCCAGGGTCCCTGGCAAGCGCTCCACGGCGGCAGCCCCGGCCTCGGGCCGCCCGAGCTCCCCGGCGTGTTGCCCCACCGGCACTCCACGCGAGCGATCCCCCTGGGACCCGATCTCGTCGCCGTGACCGTGGACGTCGACCCCATGGATCCGGACGCCCTGATCCTGACCCTCACCAATGTCTCGCAGGATCGCGGCACCATGGTCACCGCGCTCTCGAGCCTGTCGTGGGCGCTGCACGACGACACGGTCGAGCTGCTGACCGAGGGCGCCCCCGCCTCCCCCGAGCTCGAAGCGCTGGCCGAGGACGGCGACCCCGCGCCGCTCGACGCCTGGCTCGCCGGGGTGACCGGCGTGGAGCAGCACGGGGTGGTGCTCGGGCCCTGGTTGCCCGGCGACCAGCTCGTGCTCCCGCTCGCCCCCACCGCGGACTTTCCTCGGCTGTCCCTGGCCGCGATGGTGGCGGAGAGCAACGACGCGTTCCTGGCCATGGGTCCCGGGGGCGTGCGGCTGTTCGACGACGAGGGCCTGCGCGACGACGACGACATCGCGGACGACATCGCGGCCACCCTGACCCCATGGGACGCCGGCACCGAGGCCAACGAGGTACCCGGGGCGGGTCTCCACCAGGCGCCGCGCCAGGTCGCGCCCGACACCGGGCCCCCCGAGCCCGAGCCCGTGGGCGTGCGCCGCTACGCCGACGTCACCGACGATCTGACGGGGCCGCTGGCGGGGGGCTTCCTCTCGGTCGGCGTCACCCGCAGCGGAGCGACCTTCACGATCACGCTCACCAATACCAGCGACACGACCGCGTTCGCGGGCCAGCTCTCGCCCACGGTGTGGGTGATCCACGACGACATCGTGCACGTGTTCGACGAGGGCTTCCCCGCCAGCGAGGGGATCGAGCATCTCGCCGAGGAGGGCTCGCCCTACGCATTGTTCACCGAGCTCGGCAGCTCCTTTGGGGTCTACGACTTCGGAGTGCAGGCCGACCACGCCGGGCCCGGGATCCCGACGACGGGCCCGCTGCTGCCCGGCGATGCCTACGCGATCGAGGTCACGCCCCAGTTCCCGTTCCGCTTCCTCGGTCTCCTGGCCGCGATCATGCCGTCCAACGACACCTTCGTGGCCCTGGATCCGGCCGGGGTGGCGCTGCTCGACGAGCGGGGAGCGCCGCGGCCCGCCGCCGTGGTCGAGGCGGAGATCGCCGCCCGGCTGCGGGCCTGGGATGCCGGGACCGAGGGCAACCAGGCGGGCGCCGCGGGCTACGACATGGCGGGACCGATCTTCGACCAGGGCCCGCCGCAGGGCTGGGCCTTCGTCCGCGAGGCCAGCGAGGACCCGATCTGGTCGTGGCCGCAGGCGCCGCGGGTGATGCGGATGACCGTGGCCCCGATGTGACGAGGAGGCCCTCGCCTCCCGCTCGAGCGCGCTATCGTGCGTGCGTCATGCAGCGCGCTCGGCTCTCCTTCATTCGCTCGCCCAACACGTGGATGGCGGCGCTCGTCGGCCTCGTCGCGACCGGCTGCGCCGAGGGCAACGCCACCAGCACCACCGGTCCGGACCTCGGCGCCTCGTCGTCCGGAGAGGCCGACGACAGCGAGGCCAGCTCCACGAGCACCACCGCCACGAGCATCGGCACCGGGGATGGCAGCAGCACCGGCTCGGCCGACGACGCCAGCACCAGCACCACCGACGCCCCCGGCGACACCAGCACCGGCCAGTGCCCGGCCGGCACCGAGGGCTGCCCGTGCGCGGCCGGGGCCTGCGACGACGACCTCTTCTGCCTCGACGACGTGTGCCAGGCCGCGCAGTGCGACGGCGACCTGCTCGAGCCCAACGACGACGAGGCCACCGCCACCGATCTCGGGATGGTCGACGACTCCGACGAGGGCGGGATCGTGTCGGCCTCGCTGCATCACCCCGGCGACGTCGACTGGTACCGCTACCAGGGCGACGACGACATCACCGGCAACGTCGACCCTGCGCGCGAGATCGTGGCCTCGGCGGGCCTGCGGCTGTGCAAGTTCCTCGAGTGCGACAACGGGCTGGCGCAGACCGAGTTCGAGTGCCCGGCGGGGACCCAGTATGCGCTCTCGCCCAGCGCACGGCCCGGGTGCTGCGCCAGCGATGGGATCGCCCTGCCCGACCTCAACTGCACCGGCGTCACCGAGGACAACGCGATGGTGTACATCCGCGTGGACATGCCGCAGGAGGCCTGCGTCACGTACAGCGTGTCGTATCACTACTGACCGGCTCACGGGGGACGACGCGATGGTGGACTACGTCGGCAGGATCTACAGGCCGCCCTCCGAGGCGCGCAGCTTCTTGCTGCAGGTGACGGTGGGCTGCAGCCACAACCGCTGCAGCTACTGCGACATGTATCGGGACAAGCAGTTTCGGCCCAAGGAGTGGGCGACGATCGAGGCAGATCTGCAGGAGGCCGCGCGGGTCGGACCGAGGTTTCGGCGGGTGTTCCTGTGCGACGGGGACGCGTTGATCCTGCCCACGCGCAAGCTCCTGCGGATCCTCGAGGGGATCCGCGAGCACCTGCCCTGGGTCGAGCGCGTGGGGACCTACGGCGACACGCGCAGCGTGGGACGCAAGCCCGTGGAGGAGCTGACGGCGCTGCGGGAGGCCGGACTCGGGATCGTCTACCACGGGATGGAATCGGGCGACGACGAGACCCTGCGGAGGATCGACAAGGGCGGCACGGCGGCGGAGTGCGTGGAGACGGCGGGGAAGCTGCGCGAGGCCGGGCTCGCGCACTCGGTGATGGTGCTGCTCGGGGTCGGCGGGCGGGACCGCAGCCACGAGCACGCGCAGGAGACCGCCAAGGTGCTCACGAAGATGGATCCGCCGTTCGTGGGGGCGCTGACGACCACGGTGGTCCCGGGGACACCGCTGGCAGCAGCGCAGGCGCGAGGGGAGTTCGCGCTGCCCGAGAAGTTCGCGATGCTGCAGGAGCTGCGGGAGATCGTGGCGGGGAGCGAGTTCTCGGCGTGCCGGTTCTCGGCGAATCATGCGAGCAACTATCTGCCGCTCACGGCCGACCTGCCGCAGCAGAAGCGAGAGCTGGTGGGGTTGCTCGATCGGGTGCTCGAAGCAAAGGACGAGCGGCTGCTCAAGCCGGAGGGGCTGCGGGGGTTGTAGAAGCGGGCGCACCCCGGCCTGCATCACAAGCCAATGTCCCGACCCCTCTCGACGGCCACGACCTCGACGAGTCGCGGCCTCGGCGGGGGCTCCGGGCAAGGGGTCTCATCGGCATGGATGCGCGGACCAGGGCATAGCGTGATGCCGTACCGCGCGAGCACCTGACGCTCCTTGGGTCGTGCAACTGGCGATCCATCTTCGATCCAAGCGGGCAATCCGAAGAAGTGCTCACGGTAGAGAGCTGCCACGTGGCGCTGGATCCTCCGGCAGATCCAAGCGTCATCCTCGAAGTGAAGCCATGGCGCATACTCGACGACTTCCTGCACGATGGGTGTGCAGCGGTCTTGCGTCAGATCTGCCTCGGGGTCGATCACGAGGATGCGACGCGCCAATTCGGCATCTTCCGCCACCTGCCGCTGCAGTTCGAGGCTCTTGGGGCACCACTCGGCCACGACGAGCACCAGCTTCTCCCTCGGGAGCCACCGCTCGGGTGCGAATACCAGGAGCAGCGAATACGCGCACGTGAACCCGATGAGGCCCGCGATGGCGAGCTTTCTAGGGTCCGCCATCCGCCGCCTCCTGTAGCCGCCTTTGATGACCGCGCAGATAGGGGACCAGAGACTCCACGGAACGAAGCTTGAGGACATCGTGTGCCTCGGTCAGCTCTCCCCGTCTGCCCTGCTCGGCCATGAAGTCACGGTATCGGGCCCAAGAGTCGATGAGTTTCGGCAAGCGCTCGAGATCGAAGAGAACAGGGTCCCCCCAGTGGGATTGCAGGTGTTCGTGGATCGCCGTCATCGCGGGTCGCGTCGCAGCGGGCAGCGGGATGACCACTCCCAGCCTGGCACGAGCGAGGCAGCCTATGTAGTCGTGGCAACGGGGATCGTTCGCGGACGATGCGGGCGGAATGCTGCTCTCGTCACGCAACGCGGAACTCGCGTAGACGATCGTGCCTCGTCCAGCACCGTCGCCAAGGGCGACATAGGAGATCGTATACGAGCACACGCCACGGATCGTGCCTCCGTACATCATGCTGCACTCTCGCTGTTTCTCCGCGACGAAGAACCAATCTTGCAGCTCCGCTGCGGTCTCGACCCACGACCAGTCGCCACCGATGGCCAGCGCCCGCACATCGAGGCTGTTCGTCTCGGTGTACTGCCTCCATTGCTCCGCATGGGCCGGATCGGTCGTCCATTCGAGGCTCACACTTGCCTCCGCTTCGTTGGGAATGAAGTCGGAGGGTCGACTCGAAGCGTCCTCGATCTCGGGCTGTCGATCGAGGACGACCAACGACACGCCGAACACGAGCAGTCCGGTCAGAACGGAGGGGAGTTCCACGAGTCTCACGAATCGGCTGGTTCAGCACAGGGGGCATCGGCCGCGATCCAATATCTACCACGTTCTGCAAGCTGGGACTCCGACGCCTGTCGAATGTGGTCACACGTCGACCGGATCAGCTTGTCGGGAGCGGGCACGGTGAGGATCACACAGTCTTCCGTTGGAGGATCACAGTAATTCCCCTTGTCCTTTGCGTTCAAGTCGAGAGCCGCCGCTTCCTCGTGATGCAGTCCCAAGAGGACGGAGGCGACGATGGGCAGGATGGCCAAGCCGACCAGCTTGCGTTCGTTGGTGCTCATGATCACGAGGCTATCCACGAGCCAAGGGCCGTCAAGGACCGTGAAACACTGATTATCAGAGTCGAGCCAGGACTCGCCGATGGCCGTGGCAGCCAGCCCGTCGCGGATACGGGAAGGGCTTCTCGATCCGGCTCGCGTCCCTGCCGGGAGACGACCCCGAAGAGACGAGCACCTTCACCACTGACCACCGGATCCGCTCGCTACTCATCGCGACTCCCCTCCCCCAGTCTCCTCGTCCCGTCGATTCTCCATCAACCGAAACCAGATCCGCTCGAGCAGCTCCGAGGTCTTCCCCTTCTCCGAATAGACCCCAAAGATCCGCCCCTCTCGATCGAGCACGAAGAGATGGGCTCGTCCACCTCGACTCCGGCTCGCGTCCGCTCCCTCACCGCGACGAGTTCTTCGGTGGTCCATTCCAGCGGCGCGAGGACGACGCACGGGAACTCGCTGCAGTCGATCTCGGGATCCGCGAGCCCGAACTCGGAGGTCACACCCAGCACCAGAGCCTCGAAGGCATTGGGGCGCAGCCCTTCGGGCACATCGGCGATCGATTCCCACCGAAGCGGCATCCCGCCCAGCTCTGCGAGCGCAGCCTCGGCCTGGGCTTTGTGAAGCTCGAGCCATGCGTGACGGGCATTCGACCGCGCTACCCCGGATTCTGGCGCGCTCGGGCTCGAGCGCCGCGAGGGCACGGAGGGCTTCGAGTGGAATGCATCGAGGGCAGGGCGAAGATCTGGACACGTCTCGCGCTCCATCCCCGCAGCCTGCCCTCGCGACTGCGACACCACACCGAACGCCATCGAGAGCACGCCTCCGACGACGACGGCCACACCGTGAGTGGCCACGCTCGCGACCCAACTACGTGCTCGGCGGGGGTGGTGGAGCATGAACGAGGCAGAGTTTCAGATCCTTGGCAGCACCTGTCGATGCCACGAGCACGACCGAACCATCCATCAGCCAAGAGTGAGCACGAGCAATCTGCCCGCCGCCGCGACCGCCGTCGCCTCTTGCGATCGACCCTCCGCAACGCCGGGTCGACCCGTCTCTACGACCGCAGGCGCCGCTCGTCGGCCCTCCGGGCCGTCTCGTTGCGCGCGCCGTTCTTCGCGGCGACAATGCCAGCCATCACCCTCCGCCCGACCCCCAAGAAGCTGATCCAGCGGCTCGACTCGACCGCGATGATGGCGCTCGAGCGTGCGGTCGGTGAGGCCAATCGCCTCGGGGTGCTCGAGGTCGGGCCGGAGCTCATGGTGATCGAGCTGCTCGCGGGCGGGACGTCCGGGGCGAGCCGATTGGTCGAGGCGGCGGGGAGCTCCTGCGACGAGCTCCTCGAGCCGCTGCGTAGTGCGGTCGCGACCACCGCCACCACCCCCGGTCGCCGACCGATCTTCGCGGCGTCCTTGTTCGACTGGTTCACGGACGCGTGGCTGCTCGCATCCATCGAGCTCGGCGAGTCCAAGATCGAAGCAGCCCACCTCACCTTCCTGTGGCTCACCCGTGCGCGAAGCTACGCCGCCCCCGACGTCGAGACCCCGCAGCTCCCGGGAGCCGAGTCGTTGCAGGGCAGGCTCGCCGAGTTTCGTGACTCCGGTGCAGCTCCGGCCCGCACGCCGACGACCCCGTCGCTGCTCGAGCGCGTGGAGGAGCTCGAGCGAAGGCTCGCCTCGCTCGAGGCCACGTCGTCCGCTCGAAATCGAGATCTCGACCGGCGACTCGCGACGCTGGAGACGGACGTCGACGCCTCGTAGGCCTCAGCTCCCTTCTGCCACCGCCGGTGTCCGTTGGTCCTCCGGACAGTCCGTGCGCAACCCGTCGAGCATCTCCGCACACGCCTCGGGCAACGTCGGTGCCTCGGGCGACTGCGCCAAGTGCAGCAGCCAGCCCTTCTCGGCCGGGTAGAACCGGCGGTCGCCGGCCATGATCTGCGGTCGCAGGAAGCCCTCGCAGCGTGCGTAGAGCTCGAGGTACGCGTCGCAATCCGGGACCCCGGTGATCGCCTCCACCGTCATCGGCGGCGCGATCTTCGAGGCCCCGTCCCCGGAGGCCGGCTTCGCGCTCGGAGCCACCGTCGCATCGCCCGACGCAGCCGCTCCCTCTTGCTCTTCCACCTCGGGCTGCATCTCGAGCTCGGGGGCTCGCTCGGCCGCCGCAGAGTCCGGTTCCGACGACGCACCGGTCCCCGCCGCCGCACACCCCACGAGCGCCAGCCCGAGCCCCCACTCCGCCCTCGACACGCCCTTCATCTCGACTCGAGCCTATCACCACCGACTTCCCGACGACCCCGCCCCCCGGATCTACATGGAGCTCGAGATGATCGTCCACGAAATCCACGAGAGTCCCCTACTGGCTGCGGAGCTGACCACGCTGGCACGGACCACGCTGCGCTTGCTGCGGCTTGCCGCGCTGCAACAGCTCGTCGCCGCCAACGCCGAGCGCATTGCCCGGTGGCTCGCCCAAGTCCACCGGGCCCACGGCTACGATGACTTCCGCGCCCTGCTGGAGTACATTGCACGGACGGGGAACGAGGACGCGCTGATGCAGGCGATCATCGACCATAGCGACGAGGAGCTCGCGCCAGAGGCGATGAGCATCGCCGACAAGCTCGAAGCCCGTGGTGAGGCCCGTGGTGAGGCCCGTGGCCGGGTGCAGGGCCGAGCCGAGATGCTGCTGCAGCAGCTCGAGCATCGCTTCGGTCCACTGCCCTACGCAGTCGAGGCCAAGCTCTTCGCTGCCACCGCGCCGCAGCTCGAGGCCTGGGCTCTGCGGCTGCTCGACGTCGACAACCTCGACGAGGTCTGGAACGATCCTCCAGCCGCCAGACCGTGACCACCTCTCGCCATCGCATCGCTCGCATCGCGGACCTCCCGGGCGACGGCCCTCACCCCGCCTCCGTCGGAGGCCGCGACCTCGTCCTCCTCCGCACCGACGGCCAGCTCCGCGCATTCGATGGCCTGTGCCCCCACCAGGGCGCCCTGCTCGGTGAAGGCGAGCTCGAGGGCGGCGTGCTGGTGTGCCGCAACCATCGCTGGCGCTTCGACCCCCGCACGGGCGCACGCATCGGCGGCCCCCAGTGCCTGCGCAGCTACCCCGTCCACGAGCACGAAGGCCACGTCGAGATCGAGCTGCCGGACACGGCAGGCGAGCCCGCCCCAACCACCAAAGCCAGCTCCCAGCGCGTCTTCGCCGAGCTCCCCGGCCCCCGCCCCTTGCCCCTCGTGGGCAACGCCCTGCAGCTCGACACCCGCCGCGTCCACGTCACCTTCGAGGCGTGGGCCCGCGAGCACGGACCCTTCTACCGCGTGGTCCTCGGCCGCCGCGCGTTCGCGGTCGTCTCCGATCCCACGCTCATCGCCGAGATCCTCCGCAAGCGCCCCGAGTCCTACCGCCGCATGAGTCGCATGGCCGATATCTTCGACGAGATGGGCGTCGACGGGGTGTTCTCGGCCGAGGGCACGTCGTGGCGACCCCAGCGCAAGCTCGCGATGGGAGCGCTCGATCATCGCCACCTGACCGCGTTCTTCTCCACCCTCCACGACGTGGCCGAGCGCCTGCGTCGACGCTGGGAGACAGCCGCCGATGCCGGTGACGTGCTCGACGTGCAAGAGGAGATGATGCGCTTCACCGTCGACGTCACCACCCGCCTGGCGTTCTCCGAGCCCACCGATGTGATCGGCGGCGCCAGCAGCCAGCTGCTCGACGACCTCGATCCCCTGTTCCCCACCATCGCCCGGCGGATCAACGCCATGTTCCCCTACTGGCGCTACCTGCAGCTGCCGCGCGACCGACACTTCACGCGCTCGCTCGGCCGTGTGCGCAAGTGGCTCGAGGACGTGATCGCCAGGACCCGCGAGCGCCTGCAGGCCGATCCATCGCGCGCCGAGCACCCCAGCGACTTCGTCGAGGCCATGCTCGTGGCCCGCGACCCCGAAGGACGGCCGTTCTCCGACCGGCTCTTGTTCGGCAACGCGCTGACGATGCTGGTGGCCGGCGAGGACACCACCGCCAACACCATGGCCTGGGCCGTCCACTTCCTGCTCGACGCGCCCGAGGAGCTGTCGGCCCTGCGCACGCGCATCGACGCCGTGCTCGGCTCGGCTCGCGTTCCCGCCGACATGGCGACCACGCGCGCCCTCGACGAGATCGAGGCGGTCGCCAACGAGACCATGCGCCTCGAGCCCGTGGCACCGATGATGTTCCTCGAGACGATCCCCGAGGTCACCCTCGGCGACGTGCGGCTTCCCGCCGCAACGCCCATCCTCGTGCTCACCCGTCCGTCCGCGCTCGACCCCGCCCGGATCGACGATCCCCACGCATTCCGCCCCGAGCGCTGGCGCGACGGCCATACCGCCGCCGCACTCCAGCGCGCGGGCGTGTTCGTCCCGTTCGGCTCCGGCCCCCGGATCTGCCCGGGCCGCAGCCTCGCGCTGCTCGAGATCCGCATGGTGCTCGCCACCCTGCTGCGCAACTTCGAGCTCGAGCGGGTCGGTCGCTCGCAAGACGTGGGCGAGGAGCTCGGCTTCACGCTCTCGCCCACCAACCTGCGCGCTCGCCTTCGTCGGCGGAGCGACGCCCCGGCCCCCGCGTAGCGGCCACCCCGCGAGCGGCCCGCTACGCCCAGCCCGGCAGATCGGCCACCAGGATGTGCGAGCCCGTGCACAGCGAGGGAAAGCCCGCTCGCGCCTCGGGGTCGCGGGGGGGCTCGAGCGTGAACGCATCCAGCCTGGCCATGCGCGGCGGGTTGCCGAAGTTCAGGATGAAGTCCTTGCCGTCGAGCGACACCGCCACGCCGCGCGGCTCGGGCAGCCGCAGGCTCTTGCGCAGCCGTCCCGTGTCGAGCTCCCACAGCGTGAGGTAGTGCCCCAGCGGCGTGGTGGCGGCCACCGTGCGCGTGGGCTCGTGGATCGCCACCGACAGCGTCTCGCCCTTCAGATCCCGCAGCACGTCGAGCGGCTCGGTCACCGTGCGCAGCGGGCCATCCTTGCCCCGCAGGCTCACTCCCCCCAGGTCGTGGGCGGGCGAGAGCCCGTCGCGCGGCGCCGAGATCACCGCGAGCTCGCCACCGCTGGCCACCGCCACGTGCCCGGTGTTGATCCTCGGATTGCTCGGCCGCACCTCGTCGAGCAAGGCATGGGTCTTCAGATCCACGAACGCCACGTTGGGCGGATGCTCCTCCACCCCGATCGGCGACCCGCCGTTGGTCACCACCAGCACGTCGCCGTCGCCCCACAGCACGCAATCATGCGGCGCCACCCCGTACGACGGCAGCTCGCCCAGCACCGAGAAGTCCTTGCCATCGCGCACCGCGAGCACTCCGCGGTTGCCGTCGGTCACGTCCGTCTCGGTGCAGTAGAGCAGCGAGCCGTCCCTCGAGAACACGCCGTGCCCGTAGAACTCGCGCCCCTCCCCCGCGTGCAGCGTGTGCACGATGACGCCCTGCCGCAGGTCGAGCACGCAGGCCCCGGGCCCGTGCTTCTCGAACAGGACGATGAGCCCCTCGTCGTGCGGGCTGGGCGTGAGGCCGTGGGCCAAGAACGGCAGGTCCACCGCCTGCGGAGCGGCCCCCGGCGACAGCGGCAGACGCCCGAGGTGGTGCACCATCTCGCCGGTCACCCGGTGGCGCTGCGAGCCTCCGCCGAGCACGACCCCCGGACGCTCGGCCACGGCTTCGGTGGGTGCGGTCTCCATCGTGGGATCCATCGTGGGATCCATGGTAGCGCAACCGCGACTGGGGCCATCGGTGGGCTACTGGGCGGCCCTGGCGACCACCCGCTCCTGCGCCTGCACCACCGTGAGCGCCGTCATGAGCACGATCGAGTCCACGTCGCAGTCGCGCTCGAGCACCGTCACCGGGTGCGCCATGCCCAGGAGCACCGGACCCACCACCACCTGGTTGCCCAGCTCGCGCATCAGCTTGTAGGCGATGTTGCCCGCGTCGAGGTTCGGAAACACCAGCACGTTGGCCGGACCCGTGAGCCGCGAGAACGGGAACGTCTGCTGCTGCAGCGCATAGTCGAGGGCCACGTTGGCCTGGATCTCGCCTTCCACCTCGATGTCGGGGCGACGCGCCCGCAACAGCTCCGTGGCCCGCACCACCTTGTCCACGTCGGGATGCCGCACCGAGCCGAAGCTCGACATGCTCAGCATCGCCACCCGCGGCGTCACGTCGTAGGTGCTCGCCGCATCGGCCACCATCTCCGCGATGTCGGCCAGCGCCGCCGCGTCGGCGTCGATCGTGACCGTGGTGTCGGCGAACAGGAGCAGACCGCGCTGGTGATGCAGCACCAGGTACATCCCCGCCGTGCGTCGCACCCCGGGAGCGAGCCCGAGGATCTGCAGCGCCGGTCGCAGCACCTCGGGGTAGTGCGCGTTGATCCCCGACACGATGCCCGCGGCGCGCCCTCCCAGCACCATCATCATGCCGAAGTGATTGCGCCACGCCATGTGGCGACGAGCCTCCTTGCGATCGATGCCCTTGCGCTGGCGCCGGGCGAAGTAGCGCTCGATGTACTCCTCGCGATGGGCGTCGCGCAGCGGATCGACGATCTCCACCCGCGATAGATCGAGGTCGATGTCCTGGGAGCGGACCACCTCGCGGATCTCCGCCTCGCGGCCCAGCAGCACGGGCGAGGCCACCCCCTCGTCGACCAGGATCGAGCAGGCCCGCAGGATCCTCGGGTCGTCGCCCTCGGAGAACACGATGCGCTGCGGCCGATTGCTGGCCTGCTTGATGAAGCGTCGGATCACCGACGACGACTGCCCCAGCAGCGTGCGCAGGCGCTCGCGGTAGCGTTGGTCGTCGTAGTGCTCGATGCCCGCCACGCCGCTGTCGACCGCCGCCTTGGCCACCGCCGGCGCCACCCAGTAGAGCACCCGCGGATCGAACGGCTTGGGGATGATGTAGTCGGGCCCGAAGCTGAACTCGGCCCCGTAGGCCAGGTTGACCACCCGTGGCACGTCGCGACGCGCCAGCTCGGCGATGGCCCGCGCCGCCGCGATCTTCATCTGCTCGTTGATCGCGGTGGCCCGCACGTCGAGCGCCCCCCGAAAGATGAACGGGAAGCCCAGCACGTTGTTGACCTGGTTGTTGGTGTCGCTGCGCCCGGTGGCCACGATCGCGTCGGGCCGCGCCGCCTTGGCCTCGTCGTAGGGGATCTCGGGATCGGGGTTGGCCAGCGCGAAGATGATCGGACGCTCGGCCATGGACTCCACCATCGGGGCGGTGACCAGCCCCCCCACCGACAGACCCATGAGCACGTCGGCGCCCCGCAGGGCGTCCGCCAGGGTGCGCGCCTGCGTGCGGCGCTCGAACTGCGCCTTGATCTCGTTCATCTTCTCGGTGCGGCCCTCGTAGATCACCCCCGTGGAGTCGACCATCAACAGGTTCTCGGGTCGCACGCCCAGGCTCATGAAGAACCGGCTGCAGGCCACGGCCGAGGCGCCCGCGCCGCTGACGACCACCCGCAGCTCCTCGATGGCCTTGTCCTGCAGGTGTGCCGCATTGATGAGCGCCGCCCCCGTGATGATCGCCGTGCCGTGCTGGTCGTCGTGGAACACCGGGATCTTCATGCGACGCTTGAGCTCTTCCTCCACGTAGAAGCTCTCGGGCGCCTTGATGTCCTCGAGGTTGATCCCGCCGAAGGTGGGCTCGAGCGCCGCCACCACCTCGACCAGCTTCTGCGGATCGCTGCAGTCGACCTCGAGATCGAACACGTCGATGTCGGCGAACTTCTTGAAGAGCACCCCCTTGCCCTCCATCACCGGCTTGGCCGCCAGCGGCCCGATGTTGCCCAGGCCCAGCACCGCGGTGCCGTTGGTGATCACCGCCACCAGGTTGCCGCGCGCGGTGTAGCGATAGGCCAGGCTCGGATCCTCGGCGATCGCCAGGCACGGCTCGGCCACTCCGGGCGAGTAGGCCAGCGACAGATCGCGCTGGCTGGTGAGGGGCTTGGTGGGCACCACCTCGATCTTCCCGGGTCGCCCCTGCACGTGATAGTCGAGCGCATCCCTTCGGCGAACCTTGGCCATCGCCCGCCACCCTAACGCCATGGGGGTACCGGGGTCACGCGGTCCGAACGCACCACCCACCACGCGTGGGCTCACGGGGGCTCACGCGCTCGGCAGGCTCACGGGCTCACGGATTGGGCACCAGCAGCACCTCGTGGGCCTCCGTCGGATCGGGCGGTTCCCAGCGCCGCAGCATGCGGCCCAGCACCCCCTCGGGCACCGGATCGGCGCGATTGCGGTTGCGCGCCCCCAGCTCGGACGCCGGCGCCTCCACGTGGACCAGGCGCACCCGTGCCCCGTAGTCGAGGCACAGGCCCACCACCGACTTGCGCAAGGTGCGGCCGAGGTTGGTGGCGTCCCAGCAAAACGGCTGCGCCCGTCGCAGCAGCTCGCGCGCGCGGCTGCGGGCGAGGTCGATCACCTGCCCCTGGTCGTCGCGCGGAGAGACGCCGAGCTCGCGCCGGATCGCATCGAGCTCGATCACGGGTCCGTCGCTCGCATGCTCGGCCACCCAGGTGCTCTTGCCCGAGCCCGGCAGTCCGCTCATCACGGTGACCCCAAAGCGCGTGTCGTCGTGGGCCGCCCACGTGGGATCGCGATCGGGGCGGCGAAAGTACTCCACCCGTGCGTGGTCGTTGGCAAACGCCCACGGCGCATCGAGGCAGTGCAGCTCCGCGGCATACTCGGCCAGGAGCCTCGCGTCCTCGATGCGCTCGTCTCGATCGGGGCACACCCGCCCGCGCAGATCGGCCTCGGCCAGCCACACCAGCTCGCGCAGCACCGTCGTCTGGCTCATGCGGATCACCAGCCGCTGGCTGTCGCTGCGGCTGGCCCAGTGGTAGGGCACCTGGTGGAATCGAATCAGCCCGCAGATCGCCTCGCGAACGGGCGGAGGCACGCCCAGGCGCCACAGGATCACGCGCGCATCGAGGGCCCCGCCCGGAGAGTGGCCCGGCGAGCGCACGCGCCCGTCGTCCTCCACCACCGTGCAGCGCGGCTTGGCCACGTCGTGCAGCAGCGCGGCCGCCCACAGCCGCAGGCGTCGCCGCGGATCGCCCCGCCGAAACCCCGACAGGCTCGCCATCGCCTCGCACACCATCCCGGTGTGGACCAGCACGTCGCCCTCGGCATGGAACACGGGATCCTGCGGACACCCGCGCATCGCCTCGAGCCACGGGTGCCGGGCCACCAGCGCGTCCCACTCCACCGCCCACGTCGGATCCCGAGGCAGGCCCAGCGCGGCCTCGGCCGTCCCCTCCACCACTTCCTCGACCGTCCCTTCGACGGGCTGGGTCCCCCGGTCCATCGTCTGCGGAGGGCTCATGCTCGCTGCTCCCGGGGGGGCCGCGGGTCGTAGAGATCGACCTCCGGCGCGAGGCGATTGGGCACGATCGGGCGGTCGATCCAGTGCCCTCCGGAATCGACCACCGAGGTCAAAAAGCTGTGGCGCACCCACTTGAAGCGCCCCGTGACCTCGCCGTCCTCCTCGACCTTGACGTAGAGCCCCTCGGCCAGCGACGACGGATCGGTCTGCAGCACCACCCGCTCCACGTCGAGCGCCTCGTCCGCGGCCGCCCGACGCAGCGCGTCCTGCCAGTCCTCGCTCTTGTAGAGCGACGGCGCCACGCGCTCGGCCAGCGCCTCGATCGAGGGCGCGGTGCCCTCGTGCAGCACGGGCACCGACCACACCGGCGCGTCCTGCAGCAGCTCCCGACGTCGCGCCGTGGACAGGAACGCGCCGCTTTGCCGATCGAGCACGTCGAACTCCATGAAGTAGTGCGGCAGGCGATCGTAGAACACCGTGTGCTTGGCGTAGAGCCACTCGCCGTACATCACGTAGCGCGAGCCCAGCGCGGTGAACAACGCGTCGCGGTGGCACATCGCCCAGGTCTTGAGCAGATCGAAGTGACGCTCGCGATGGCCACCGGTGAGGTAGTGGCCGCGGCTCTGCAGCCACGGCTTGCCGTCCTCGTCGAAGCTCACCGCCGCGTTGGCGCCGTCGAGCTTCTCCTCGACCACCAGCGGGCGCCCCTCGAGCTCCGAGAACGGCGCGGCCGACAGATCCTCGTCGCCGGGCTGCAGGCGCGAGCCCATCAGGTGGCGCGTGCGCGGGTACTTGCGCAGCGGGGCCGGGCTCATCGTGCGGGTTCCTCGACGCGGATCACCGCGATCATGTGCCCGAGCACGTGCTCGATCTGCACGCGACGCGCCCCCCGATCCATGAACATGTCGCGCAGCCGATCGGGGGTGAACAGCTGGATGTGCTGCGGGTTGTCGTCGGGCCCCGAGGGCACCGAGACCACCACGAAGCGGCTCGCCACCCGCAGCAGCTCCGCGGCCGCGTCCTCGGGGTTGGTCAGGTGCTCGAGCACCTCGAGCGCGGTCGCCACGTCCACCACACCGTCCGACACGGGCAGCGCGGCCGCATCGCCTTGCAGCGCCCGCAGGCGCTCGATCCCGCCGTCGTGCACCGCCCGCAGATCGCGAACCCGCAGCGGATCGGCATCGAGGGCGGTCACGGACAGCCACGGCATCTCGTGCAGCAGCGGCCACAGGAACACCCCGCGACCGCTGCCCACGTCGAGCAAGGAGCCTGGCATCAGCCCGCGCAGGATCCCGAGCACCTTGGCCACGCGAGGCAGCGTGGCGCTGCGCTTGAACTTGTGCAGCGACAGCCCCTGCGCCTTGCCCTCGCGAACGAGCGCCTCCACGTCCGGCCCGGCCGCCGCGAGCGCGGGCAGACGACCGCGCACGAACGCGGCCGCGAGCTCCACGTAGTATCGCTCGGGATCCATGCCGTGCTCTGTCTACCAGAGGGTCGAGGGCGATTTCGCCACGAGCTTTCGCGCTTCGTCGGCTCGCTCGTCGGCCTCGCGCGATTCGAACGACTAAGCGATCGCCTTACATCATGAAACATGCGTATCCCCATTCACACCATTGACAACGACGTTCGCCCCAGGCGTACTAGACGAGTCAGGCCCAGCTGGTCGGGGAGCCCGACCGTCCTCTCCCTCTTTACCCTTCTTGTTCGTGTCATGGACGATGCGTGCAGAACCTCCGATGGGGCGTTCGACGCCGCCGAGTACCACGTGGAGGATCGAGACCCCACGACTCGCTTCGATGCCAGCGAGCTCGAGGCCGAGAGCGAGCGCGACATCGAGCTGCCCAGCGATGGGCTCATCGATGGTCGCTATCGCGTGATCGATCGCGCGGGTGACGGTGGCATGGGGGTGGTGTTCCGGGCGCACGACCTGCGCCTCGATCGCGAGGTCGCCCTCAAGATGATCCGCCCCCACCTCCGGCTCGAGCCGGAGCTCGTGCAGCAGTTCCTGCAAGAGGCCCGGGCCATGGCGCAGCTGCGGCACCCCAACGTGGTCGAGGTCTACGACTTCGGCGAGCACGAGCGACTGCCCTACTTCGTGATGCGCCACGTCGCCGGGCCGGATCTCCACACGTGGGTGCGCAAGCAGCCGCTGCCGCTGCCGATCGACGTGGCGCTGGGGCTCCTGGGTCAGGTCTGCGACGGCGTGGCCGCGATCCACGATGCGGGCGCCGTCCACCGCGACATCAAGCCCGAGAACATGCTGGTCGACGCCGACTTCCGCGTGGTGGTGACCGACTTCGGGCTCGCGCGCGTGGTCGCCGACGTCGACGTGAGCACGGGTGGGGTCAGCGGCGGAACCGCGGGCTACATGGCCCCCGAGCTCGCGCGGGACGACGATCCGATGATCCCTGCTCCGCTGGCCACGCGCGCCGACGTCTATGCGCTGGGCATGCTGGCCTACTGGCTGCTGGTGGGTCGGCACCCGTTCACCGCCACGTCGCGTCGGCAGATGCTCGACCTGCAGCTGCGGGCTCGGGTTCCGCCGCCGAGCGAGGTGCGGCCCGATCTGCCGCGCGAGCTCGATGCGGTGGTGCTGCAGGCCCTGCACAAGGATCCCCGCCATCGCACCCCCAACGCCCGGGTCCTGGCCGACGAGCTGCACAAGGCACGTCGGCGGATCGCCAGGCCGCGCCCTCGGGTGGTGGTGGTCGACGAGGATCCCGAGTGCCTCGAGTGGATCCGGCGGACCCTCGTCGATGCCATGCCCGATGCCGAGGTCCTCACCGTGTCCGACGGCCACGAGGCGCTGCGGCTGCTCGAGGCCGATCCGCTGGCGCTGCTCGTCACGGCGCTCGAGAACGAGGGCACCAGCGGGCTCGAGCTCGCGGCCACCGTGCGGGGCAACCCGGCCACGCAGGCCGTGCCGATCGTGGTGGTGTCGGCGGTCGGCGGCGCCGCCGAGTGGCAGGCGCTCCATCGGATCGGCGTGCAGGGGTTCGTGCTCGAGCCGCTGGTGCGCGAGGCCTTCGTGCCGCTGGTGCGGGGCTTGCTGCCGCAGGCGCCCATGCCTCGGTCGCCGCGAGCGGCGACGCGGAAGGCGGGGGGCTCGGCGTGAGCGCGGGGCAGCGGGCGGATCGACGCTGACGTGGGAGACCGCGGCCGACCCCGGGTGCGGGGCAAATTCGAACACGTGTTCGTATTTGGCGAAGACTGCGCGCCACTCCGATCCGATCACCGCCGCGCGTGCAGAGCCTCCGCCTCCACCTTGGCCTTGCTCGTGCCATCGCACGGCTCGTCGATCGCCTCCGGATCCGGCACCCTCATCTCCCCATCCACCATCTGCTCCGGATCGGGCACCTCGATCTCGCCCTCGACCATCGGCTCCTCGGGGATCACCGCCGCCCCGGCCATGGGCACCGCGTCGGGCTTCGGCCCCTCGACCTCGACCTTGGTCGTCTCGGGCTTGGCGACCTTCGCCGGGATCGACACCTCCCGCGGCGGCTCCCCGTGCGGAGCACAGGCCGCCAGCGCCGCGCTCACCCCAAGCGCCGCCACCAGCCCGGCCCGTCGCGAAGGTCGAGCCCGCAGCCGCGACACTGGCACGAGCACCGGCTCGGCCACGACCTCCGGCTCCGGCCGAAACCGAATCCGCCCCTCGGCATCGCGCGCGTACGACACGCACATCGTCTGCCCCTTGTGCTCCCGCAAGAACGACCGGGCTTCACCGCGGGTCATATTCGAAAGGATCGTGACATTCTTCGCGCAATGGGTGCAGTGGGACACCCGTGAGTCGCGATCGAAACCAATGGCGTCGAGGTCGATGGGACAGGGGCCGGTGATCGGGAGCTGGTCGGCGTGCATGGCGAGCGGGCCCCTACCACGCACGACCTCGAGCGAGGATCTGGTCTCGCAGGGAGTGAGTTAGGCAGGCGCCGGTTTGGGCTGTCCTTGGCGGGCCCCTTCGGGGGCGTCGCCTGGCGGCGCCGCGGGCCCTTCCGGCAGGCTACGCCTGCCTATTACTTGCTCGGATCCACCACCTCGACCGGCCCGATCTTCTCGAGCTGCTTCTCCAGCACCTTCGCCGAGCCCACCACCACGATCACCAGCTCGTCCTCGTGCACCAGCCGCTTGGCCACCGCGTTCATCTGCGCGCTGGTGACCTTGGCGATCGCATCGAGGTACTGCTGGTAGTACCCCTCGGGCAGCCCCTCGACCTCGAGCATCCACAGGTCGCCCACGAGGTCCTGCGGGGTCTCGCGCTGCCCGGCGAAACGCCCGAGCAGGTAGCTCCGCGAGAACTGCTCCTCCTGCTCGCTGGGCGCCTCCTTCTGCAGCCGGCGGATCTCCTCGAGGATGGTCTTGACCGTCTCGCCCACGGTGGCGTTCTTGGAGAACGTGCTCACCACGAAGCGTCCACCGAAGCGATCGGCAGAAAAGCCTCCGCCCGCGCCGTAGGTCAGGCCCTTCTTGACGCGGATGGTGTCGTTGAGCCGGCTGTTGAAGCCGCCGCCGAACACGTCGGACAGCACCCGCGCGGTGAACCAGTCCTCGCTCGTGCGATCGATCCCCACGTGCCCCACGCGGATCTGCGCCTGCTCGCCGGGCTTGTCGACCAGGTAGATCTTGGTCTTGCTGCGCGGCGGAGCGGCCGGCACCGAGACCGTGGGCGCGGCCCCGGTGGCCTTCCACCCGCCGAAGTGCTCCTTCGCGAGCGCGAACGCCTCGGCCTTGCTCAGGTCGCCCGCCACGTAGAGCACCGTGGTGTCGGGCCGCACGTGCCCGCTCCACCACGCCTTCATGCCGTCGACCGTGATCGCGTCGAGCTCGGACGCCTGCGCCTCGGGCAAGCGCGCATAGGGGTGGCCCGGGAACATGCGGCGCCGCAGCTCGCGATCGGCCAGGTACTGCGGCGAGCGCTCGGTGATCGCCAGCCCGGTGCGGGTCTGCTTGACCAGCTTGGGCAGCTCGCCCTGGGGGAACGTGGGGCGCTGCACCACCTCGGCCAGCAGCTTCATCGCGCGCGCGGCCTGGGGAGTCACCGCGCTGGCCGTGACCGAGCCCGTGTCCATGCCCACGCCGGGCGAGATCGAGATCGCGTGGGTGTCCAGCTCGTCGGTCAGTGCCTTGTAGTCGTAGCCCTCGGTGCCGCGGGTGAGCATCGAGGCCGCCAGCGAGGCGGTGCCCGGCATGTCGGCCGGGTCGGCAAAGGCCCCGAACCGCAGGCCCAGCCGGTAGCTGACGAACGGGACCTCGTGGTTCTCGATCACCACCACCTCGAGACCATTGGGGAGCACCTCGTCGACGTGATCGATCGCGACCTTGGGCGCCTTGGGCGGAGCCACGGGGGGCTGCACGCCGAGGCCCTCGGGACGGACCAGCCCCGGCTTGCCCGAGCCCTCGCCGGTGATCTCCTCGGGCCCCTGCGGCCTGTCGTCCTTCTTCTTCTCGTCCTTCTTGCCGCGGAACTGGTCGACGAGGAAGCCCACCAAATTGGGCTCGATGCGCACGACGATCTCGCGCTGCGGGTCGAAGTACTTGGCGGCAGCCGCCTTGAGGTCGGCGGCCGAGATCGCCTCGATCTCCTTGAAGCGACGGTTGACCGCGGGCAGGTCCCCCTTGATCAGCGCCGCGTCCCCCAGCAGCTGGGCCTTGGAGGCCACCGTGAGCTGTGAGGTGACCACGT
Organism: Paraliomyxa miuraensis; assembly: GCF_026337845.1. GTDB lineage: Bacteria > Myxococcota_A > Polyangia > Nannocystales > Nannocystaceae > Paraliomyxa > Paraliomyxa miuraensis. The sequence continues at coordinate 78,875 of NZ_JAOVZF010000141.1, forward strand.
CGCGCAGCATGCCGTTCTTGGCCTTGCGCAGCTCGTCCTCCGTCACGCCGTCGGCGACCAGCTTGGCCACGTGCTGGCGAATGGCCGCGAGCGCGTCGTCGGGCTCGTCGCCGAACGGGGACATCACCGCGCCCGCGCCGAACATTCCATCGTCCTCGAGCGAGAACCCGGCCGCGAGCGCCACGATCGCCAGATCGCGATCGGTGACCAGATCGCGATAGAGGCGGCTGCTCTCGCCCCCGCCAAGGATCTGCCCCAACATCTCCAGCGCCAGCTCGTCCTCGTGCCCGGTGGGCACGGTGCGATAGCCCACCGCCACGATCGGCACGGGACCGTTGCGCTCCTTGATCTTGACCTCGAGCGGCTTGCTCAGCGGGGGCTCCTTCACCGTGACCCGCGGCGGCTCGGGGTAGCTGGGGATCCAGCCGAAGTACGTCTCGGCCAGCTGCACGATCCGGTCGTGCTCCACGTCGCCCACCACCACCAGCGCCGCATTGTTCGGCACGTAGTAGGTGTTCCAGAACTCCTGCAGCTCGTCGGCCGAGGCCGCGGCCAGCTCGTCCATGTCGCCGATCGGGGTCCAGCGGTAGGGATGCTGCTTGAAGATCTCGCCCAGGATCTTGTCGGGCGCGGTGCCATAGGGCTGCTCGCGACCCAGGCGATACTCCTCGGCCACCACCTGGCGCTCGGTGTCGAAGTAGCCCTCGTTGATCTTGAGGAAGGCCATGCGCTCGGCCTCGAGCCACAGCACCATCTCCACCTGGTTGCTGGGGATCTCCTGGATGTACGTGGTGTTGTCGAACGAGGTGTAGGCGTTGCAGTCGCCCCCCACGCGACGGACGTACTCGAAGTGCGCCTTGGGCCCGATGTTCTGCGTGCCGCGAAACATCATGTGCTCGAACATGTGGGCGAAGCCGCGCCGGTCGGGCTTCTCGTCCTTGCTGCCCACGTGGTACCAGACCTGCACCGCCGCGATCGGCGTGCTGTGGTCGGCGAGGGTGATGACGCGCATGCCGTTCTCCAGCGCGGTCTCCTGGTAGTCGAACGGACGCTCGGGCAAGAGCGCCGCGGCCCCGTCGGCGGCGTCGTCGTCGATGGCCGTCCCATCACCACCCCCACCATCGGGATCGGTGGTGGTGTCCTTGGTCTTGCAGCCGGCGGGGCCGAAGGTCGCGAGGGACAGGGCGAGGGTGACGAGCCACGGTCGAAGGGACATGATGGTGCGCATCCTGGGCTGGCGGACTCTAACAGGCTCCCCGCGACCACCGTAAGTGCTCGAAACCATTTCGGCATGGCGACCTGCGGTCGATTCGCCGCAGGGTCACCAACCCCCGAGCGACGCAGCCCGCTACCATGGGGCGGTCATGCCTGGACCGAAGCCGTATGGTGCTCGACGACCGTGGATCCTCGTGCCCGCCGTGCTGGCCACGCTGACGGCCTGCAACGACGATCCTGGCAACGACCCGTTCGAGACCAGCCCGGTCCCCGGGAGCACGAGCACCGGCACGGTGTCGGCCTCGGAGACCACGGCGGGCACCGAGGTCGCCGATTCCACCGCGAGCGGGACCACCGCCGATACGACCGGCACGATCTTCGACCTCGAGGCGCCGCCCGACATCGATCCCACCGGGATCCAGCCGAGCTGCGAGGTGGTCGACGATCTCGACGGCGTGGGGGACTGCCGCCAGAGCGCCCCCGCCGAGAGCTTCAACCCCCAGGTGCAGTGGACCTGGCAGGGCGGCGAGTCGGCCGTGACGCCGCTGGTGGCCAACCTCACCGACGACGACGGCAACGGCACCATCGATCTGTGCGACACGCCCGACGTGGTGGTGGTCACCGGAGGCCTGGTGGGCCAGATCCACGTGCTCGACGGCGCCACCGGCAGCGAGCACTTCGCGATCCCGGGCGCGGTGCACTCGTTCGTCACCCCGGCCATCGGCGACATCGACGGCGACGGGCTGCCCGAGATCGTCAGCGCCTCTCCGGTGGGCTTCTTCACCCTGGCGTTCACGGCCTTCGAACACGACGGCACGCCGATCTGGACCTCGGAGACGGTGTGGCCCCACGACCAGGGCGGCGCGGTGGGCATCGCCGACTTCGACAACGACGGCTCGCCCGAGATCTACGGCGACGGAGCGATCCTCGACGCCAACGGCAACACCCGCTTCGTGGCCCCCGCCCAGACGGGATGGTTCATCGGCCAGCGCAACACCGCCACCACCGCGGCCGATCTCGACGGCGACGGCGACCTCGAGCTGGTGCTGGGGCAGAGCGCCTACCATCACGACGGCACCGTGATCTGGAACGACCCGAACATCCTGCCCGGCTACCCGCAGATCGCCGACCTCGACGACGACGACGATCCGGAGATCATCGTCAACAACAGCGGCGGGATCACGATCCTCGAGCACGACGGCACGATCAAGTTCCAGGACATGCGGCCCACCGGAGATCCGGCGGGGCTCGGCAACTGGTTCCGTCCCTCGACCGTGCACGACTTCGACGACGACGGGCTGTCGGAGTTCGCGGTCTCGTCGGCCAGCCACTACTCGGTGTTCTTCCGCAACCTCACCGTCATGTGGTCGACCAACGTGGCCGACGGCAGCGGCTGGGCCGCGGGGACCGCGTTCGACTTCCTCGGGGACGGCGGGGCCGAGGCGATGTACGCCGACGAGGAGAACCTGTTCGTGTTCGACGACATGGGCATCCCCGTGCTCACGGTGCCGCGCTCGTCCAAGACGCTCATCGAGTACCCGGTGGTGGCCGACGTGGACAACGACGGCTCGGCGGAGATCGTGGTGGTGTCGGCCTCCAACTGGGACGACGTCCAGACCTCGCCCACCGTGCAGGTGATCCGCGACGCCGAGGACCGCTGGATCCAGGCGCGACGGATCTGGAACCAGCACACGTACCACGTGACCAACGTCCGCGAGGACGCGACCATCCCCGCGGTGGAGCCGCCCTCGTGGCGCGAGCTCAACACCTTCCGCACCAATGCGCAGATCGAGGGCGGCACGGTGTGCCTGCCCCCGCCTGCGGGCTGATGCTGCGCGCACCCCTCGGGTCCGTCGACTGCGGCCCCTCGCCGAGCGCGAGCGATGCCGCGTGCAACCCGATGCAGTACCATCCGTGCCATGGCCGTGATGCAGCCCGCCATCGCGCTCGGGCTCGGGGCGCTGCTCTCGATGCCCCTCTCCCTGGCGTGTACGCCCTCCATCGAGCGGCTGATTCGCAACGAGGAGTACAACGACGCCATGCGGGCCGCCGCGTTCGGCCGTGGCGCGGCCGCAGAGCTCGAGCACGACCGCGAGGTGGTGGCGGCGAGCGTGGCCCGAGCGCTCCGCCCCTCGGTGACCGTGCACGTCGTCTCGCGAGCCGCGCTCCTCGGCTCCGATCCCGACCTGGTGGTCCCCCGGGCCCTCGACGAGGACGTCGTGGTGCTGAGCGTGGACCACGACTCCCACCACCGCTCCCTGGGGCCGAGCGTGGAGCTCGAGGTCTGGGCCGGTGACCGGCAGCTCGAGCTGCTCCCGTTCACCGAGCAACGGGCCGCTCACCTCACCGGAGAGCTCGAGAGACTCGAGCGGCTCTCGGGGTCCCGCCAGATGAAGCGGGGCCGCACTCTGCTCGAGGGGATCTTCAACGCCGTCGACTGGATGACGGGAGGAGGCCAGTGGGTCCCGCCCTCGCACGAGAGCGGACGGCTGGCTGCCCCCCATGCCTATGCACTGGTGAACGCGCTCGGTCGGCGCGCGAGCGACTCGGACGAGTCCTCACGGCTCGTCCTCGTGATGATGCGTCCCCGGGAGACCTCCCGGCTCGACATGCGAATTCGGCTCACCACCTCGGCCGTCTCGACGTACCACGATCGCCTCAGGCGGGAGGTCGACGAGGGACTGCATGCGCGAGGTCTGCCCCACGACGCCCTCGCGAGGCTACGCTGGGAGGTACGACGGACGCTCGACCTCGAGGCGCCACGACCGAGCATTGCGGTCGACGTGCTCGATGATGCGATCCCGGCCCAATGGGTCGAACCCACTCGAGCAACCGGGACTCGTCCCTCGCCACCGGCCGAGACCGTGCTCATTGGTCGAGCCGGGCTTCGCGGCACCCTCTACTGCTCTCGCTTCACGGCGCGGCCCGCCCTCGAGCCGCGCCGGATCACCATCGGGCAGGTTCCGGTCGAGGTGAGCGAGTGGGGGTGGTCGCAGAAGGTGCATCCGGGAGCCATCGTCGTGGCCGTCGGCACCCCCATCCCCGCATCGGAGCCCGAGCCGCTGCTGCGGTGGGACCTTGCAGAGTGCGCTCCCGGCACCAACCTCGCGGGACGGGAAGTGGTCGCGTTCGGGCACGAGCTGGTCCCGGCCCAGGTCCCGATGCCCGAGGCCTTCGACGTGCGCAGCTTCGACTGGACGACCACCCGCGTCGGACCAGGCCTACCGCGACGCGCTGGCGGGCTTGCTGTCCGTTCGCCCCGGATAGCGGGCCGCGCCGCCCTTGCGCCGCCTGTGCGCCGCCCCGAGCGACGTCGACCCGCACGCCCGTGGGAAGGGGATACTATCCTCGTCGCCCATGGTCGACACCGAGGACCTGGCTGCGCTCGCGGCCGATCTGGAGAGCTTCCGAGTCGAGCGGAAGGCCTCCTTCACGAGCGTCAAGAGCGAGATCGAGGAGGCCATCTGCGCGTTCGCCAACGACCTGCCGGGCACTGGGCAACCTGGCTACGTGCTCATCGGAGTGACCGACAAGACCGGCCAGCCGACGGGGCTGGCCGTGACCGATGAACTCCTACGTGCGATCACCGACATCCGGAGCAGCGGCAACATCCTGCCCTTTCCGGTGATGAACGTACGCAAAGCATCCTTGCAAGGAAGGGACGTGGCGGTCATCGAGGTGCATCCCTCGCACGAGCCCCCCGTGCGACTGCGTGGTCGGGTGTGCGTACGATCCGGGCCACGCAAGGGTACCGCCACCAGGGACGAGGAGCGCGTCCTCAACGAACGACGCCGTGGATGGGACGGCCCCTTCGATCAGCGCCCCATCTCGGGGGCAGCGCTCGAGGAGCTGGATCTTCGGTTCTTCGAGCAGGACTACCTCCCCAACGCAATCGATGCCCAGGCACTGCGGGAGAATGGCCGCTCGCTCCCCGAGCAGCTCGCAGCGCTCCACCTCGCATCACCCGATGGCGTGCCCAACGTCGCGGGCATGTTGATCCTGGGTCGCGAACCCACCACGTACCTACCCGGAGCCTACGTGCAATTCCTGCAGATCGATGGAGTCGAGCTCACCGATCCCATCGTCGATCGCAAGGAGCTGACGGGATCGCTTCCGACGGTCCTCCGTGCGATGGATGAGATCACGTCCGCCCGAATCCGGGTTGCGACCACCATCACGGGCTCCACGGTCGAACGGCGCAGCCCCGACTACCCCATGGACGCCATGCAGCAGCTGCTGCGCAACGCGGTCATGCACCGCAACTACGAGACCAGCAACGCCCCCGTGCAGTGGTACTGGTTCTCCGATCGCATCGAGATCCACAATCCCGGAGGGCTGTTCGGGAGGGCCACGGAGGCGTCCTTCGGCCAGCCTGGAGGCAACGACTACCGCAACCCCACGGTGGCCGGTGCGCTGCACGTGCTCGGCTTCGTGCAGCGATTCGGTCTCGGCGTTCCCCTGGCGCGCAAGGCATGCAGGGACAACGGCAACCCGGAGCCGGAGTTCACCTTCGGATCCAGCAACTTCGGCGTCACCGTGAGGGCCCGCTCGTGACTCGCGTTGCCTTCTGCAACAACAACGGCGGTGGCGGCAAGTCCACTCTCGTGTTCCACCTCGCCCACATGCTGGCGGACCTCGGACGACGTACGTTGATCGTGGATCTCGATCCGCAGTCGAGCCTCACGGCCATGTGCGTGTCGGAGGAGCGGCTCGAAGCCCTGTGGTCGACCGGGCCTGCACACTCGCTGACGATCATGGGAGGGGTGAGACAGCTCCTTGCTCAGGACCGGCATGCTGGCGAGGTCCACGTCGAGCCACTCCGAGACGGGCTCGGCTTGGTCGCGGGCGATCTGGGGCTCTCGAGCATCGAGCAGGCATTGGCAGCGGCTTGGGAATGGGAACGAGCCCGCGACGAGGCATCGCTGCGCGAGCTGTCGGTGTTCCATCGCGTCATCGAGCACGCCACCGCGGCACACGACACCGAGATCGTGCTGATCAACGCGGGACCGAACCTCGGTGCCATCAATCGTGCAGCGCTCCTTGCCGCCGACGTCACGGTGATCCCGATCGCGCCCGATCTGTTCGCCGTGCAAGGGCTACGGAGCCTTGGCCTGGCGCTCGCGGAATGGCGCCTCGGCTGGGAGCAACGCGTCACCCACCAGGCCAAGCACGGACCCGAGCCCGGGCTTCGACTCGGCCTGCCCGAGGGCCGCTTGATGCCGCTCGGCTACGTCGTCATGCAGGCGGCCATGCGCCTCGCTCGACCCGTCCTCGCCTACGATCGGTGGCTGCGGCAGGTGCCCACGGAGTACCACGACGCGGTGGTTCGAGACGCAAAGCAGCCGACGACCACCGCGGACGATCCCTGGTGTCTCGGCAGCATGCGCCCCTACCCCGGCCTTGCGCTGCTCGCTCGCGATGCCCGCAAGCCCATGTTCCACCTGCGCCCAGCGGACGGCGCGACCGGAGCCCATGCGACCGCCGTCCTGCGCTGCCGCGACGACTTCGCACGCCTCGCCGCGGCGTTGCTCACGCGCATCGAGGAGACCAAGACCACGATGGCGTGATGGGCCCGGGTCGTACTACAACCCCGCCCGCCATGCACCCCAGGATCGCTCCCCTCCTCACCGCCCTGCTGCTCACGGTCGCCTGTGATGGCGGCAAGACCGACGCCAAGGCGGACGCCAAGAAGACCGATGCCAAGGCCGCCGATGCCAAGGCCGACGATGCCAAGGCCGACGATGCCAAGGTCGCCGACGCCAAGGCCGACGACACCAAGGCGCCCGACACCAAGGCCGCCGACGATGCGGCCAAGGAGGCCGAAGAGCGCAAGGCTCGAGTCGCCAAGGGCCTCGCCGAGCTCGAGGAATGGAAGACCGCCGAGGCCACCCGCTGGACCGACGAGGTCGAGGCCGAGGCCAAGCGCCTGGCCGAGTCCGACTGGAAGGACGCGAGCGAGGCGCTGACCGCCGTGCTGGCCAGCAAGCACCGCCACCCCACCAACGTCGAGCGCGATCCGTACCGCCATCCCGCCGAGACCCTGGCATTCCTCGGCCTGCGGCCCGACATGACCGTGGTGGAGGTGGGCCCGGGCTGGGGCTGGTACACCGAGATCTTGGCGCCCGTGCTGGCCAAGCACGGCAAGCTCCTCGTCACCGACTACGATCCAGCCGGGCCCGAGGACGAGGGCACCACCCTCTACGCCCGCCGCTTCCAGGCGTTCATGGCCCGCTCGCCCTCGGCCTACGGGAAGATCGAGCGCATCGTGCAAAAGGACAACAAGACCCTCGACCTCGGTCCCGATGGCAGCGCCGACATGGTGCTGGTGGTCCGCGGCCTCCATGGGTGGGTGAACCGCGGGGTCTTCGACGAGAACGTCAAGAAGATTCACGCGGCGCTCGAGCCCGGCGGGGTCGCGGCCATCGTGCAGCACCGCGCCAACGACGACGCCAAGCCCGAGGAGTCGGCCGACAAGGGCTACCTGCCCCAGCCGTGGGTGGTCGAGCGCTTCACGGCGGCCGGCTTCACCCTCGAGGAGGCCTCGGAGATCAACGCCAACCCCAAGGACACCAAGGACTACGCCGAGGGGGTGTGGACGCTACCGCCCACGCTGACCCTGGGCGAGACCGACAAGGCCAAGTACGTGGAGATCGGCGAGAGCGACCGGATGACGTTGCGGTTTCGCAAGCCGTAGCCCCGTGCAACGGCTCGCACGGGGGCGGTTCGCGCCTGCGCGCGATTGGCCGCCGATGCCGCGAAACGGCGGATATCCCCCCAATTGGGGCCTGGCCGCTGGCACGAGACGAGGGCCGGGCTCGACCATGAGCCTGGCCCAGCGCCCAGGGGGTCCAAAGAGCAGCTCTGCGCACCCTTACCGACACTTCACCTGATTTGCCGTGGTGACGACGCGCGGGATAGCATCGGCCCGAGCATCGTGGTGCACCAGTCGCAGGGACACGCGCCAGGCATACCGGCGGAAGGGGTGCACGGTGCGAGCCACGAGGTCCTCGGGCGGCTCGCCGTGGGCGGCATGGCCGAGATCTACCTCGCCCGCTCCACGTACGAGGATGGGCGCCGCGAGATCGTGGTGCTCAAGCGGATCCTCCCGCACCTGTCCGAGGATCCCGAGTTCGTGCGGATGTTCCGGGACGAGGCCTACCTCGCCGCGACCCTCGACCACCCCAACATCGTTCGCGTCCACGACCTCGGGCAGGACGGGGACGACTACTTCTTCACCATGGAGTACGTCCATGGGGAGAACGTCCGCTCCATCATCAAGGCCGCCCAGAAGGTCGAGATGGACATCCCGCTCGAGCACGTCGTCCAGATCATCCTCGGCGTGTGCGAGGGGCTCCACTACGCACACGAGCAGGTCGACGAGGACGGCGAGCACCTGCGGATCGTCCACCGCGACGTCTCCCCCACCAACATCCTGGTGTCGTTCGATGGCGAGGTGAAGATCGTCGACTTCGGCATCGCCAAGGCCGCCGCGGCCACCCACGTGACCCAGGCGGGGATGCTCAAGGGCAAGGCCTCGTACATGTCGCCCGAGCAGTGCCGCGCCGAGCCGGTCGATCGCCGCAGCGACGTGTTCGCGATCGGCATCCTGCTCTACGAGATGACCACGCTGACGCGGCTGTTCCGCGGCGACAACGAGCTGGCGGTGCTCCATCAGATCCTCACCGGGCAGGTGGAGTCTCCCTCGACCCGCGTCGAGGACTACCCGGCCGACCTCGAGCACATCGTGATGCGAGCGCTGGGGCCGCGACCGGGCGATCGCCATCCCACCGCGCTGGCGCTGCGCGACGACCTGCTGCGCTTCGCTGCCGCCCGCAACCTCGCGCCCTCGCCCGAGGGGCTGGGCGAGTACATCCGCGATCTATGCGGCGAGCGACCCCATCCGTGGGACGACGACGAGGACCTCGAGGACGACGGGCTCGATGCGGCCGACGAGTCCGGCTCGTCCACCTCGCTGGGCAACTTCGAGGACGACGAGGACACGCAGGTCAACCGTCGCAACCCCGACGCACGCACCCTGGTGCCGACCGGACCTCCCCCGCGCGCGAACGGCCGCTCGACGGGCCCATCCACGGAGGTCACCGGAACGACGAGTCGTCGGGTCGCCCCCATCGAACCACGAGGAGCAGCACGGGGAGCCGTGCGAGGGCCCGCACGGGGAGCCAGGGCGGCCGTGGCCCCTCCTCCGCAGACGGGGCCGCGCCCAGCCGGGGGTCGTCTGCGGCTGCCTCCTCGCGGCATGGCGACCAAGCGCCGCCCCTCGTCCACGGACGTCACGGTGGAACTGCCCGACGGCGACGAGCCGGACGCGACGACCTCACCCGTGGCCAACCCCCGCGCCGTTGCGAACAAGCGACACGGTCCGATCTCGGATCGACCCCGTCCATCGCCCTCCGACGCGCCGACCCGACCCGAGGGCGCGGGCTCGGGACCCGTGGCCCCGCCGTTCGGCGCCGTTGCCCCGTTTGCGCAGAGCGGCCGCACCCTGCGGGGCACGGCCGGTGGCATGAGCGGTCCATTGCCCGCTCGCAGCGGACGCACGGTCCCGGGGGGCTCCTCGTCGCCGCTGGCGGCCTCCAGCGCAACCACCCCGTCGTCGCCATCGTCGCCATCGTCGCCATCGTCGGCCACGCCCGAGGCGAACGTGACACAGCCTCCGCCCGGAGGGGGAACCGATCGCACGATGACCGCGGGCGCCGGCTCGCGACCCCGCGCGCCCACCGGCCAGATCCGACCCGGTCGGCGCCCGTCGACGCCCGCCTTGTCTCCGTTCGACAGCCGGAGCAAGTCGCAGGCGCCCGCGGCAGCCGACCGCACGATGGCGATGACGGCCGAGCAGGCCCGGGCAATCGCGCAGTTCGGCGCCGGCGGGGCGCCTCCGCTGCCGCACGGGCCCGATCCGTGGTCGGGACACGGCGTCATGCACACCGAGGTGGCGCCTTCCGTGCCGTTCGTGCAGCCACCGGCACAATCATCCGTCCCGCTACCGGCCACACCGGGCCGCAGCGAGGTCGACGAAGGCGCTCGCACCCTCGCGATCCCTCGCTTCGATCGCTCGATGCTGGCCAACCCCAACCAGGAGTTTCCCAAGGGGCCCATGGGGTGGGGAGGAGAGGATCCGATGTCCCGCACGCAGCGCAATGCCCCCTCGTCCGCGAGCGACGGGGGAGCGTTGACCTCGACCCAGAAGTCGCCGGTCGCGTCGATGAGCGAGGCATTCGCAGGCCATGGCATGCAGGCGGCCGAGCTGCGCCGCCCCGAGATGCGCTCGCCCGCGCCGCGACCCGAGGGCACGTCGCGCTCGATCTGGGTCCCGCTGCTGATCGTGGTGATCGTGGGCCTGGCCGGAACCGCTGCGTTCCTGTGGTGGCGCAGCACCCACGCCGCCGAGCCCACGACCGCGGTCGAGACCGGCCCTCGCTCGTAGGCTGCCCCCGCTCATGCCCATCACGCGCGTCTGCTTCGTCTGCCTCGGCAACATCTGCCGCTCGCCCACCGCCGAGGGCGTCTTCCGCCACCTCGTGGCCGCGGCCGAGCGCGAGCACGAGTTCGAGATCGACAGCGCGGGCACGGCCGCCTACCACGAAGGCGAGCGACCCGACCGACGCTCGCTGGCCACCGCGCGGGCCCGCGGGGTGGATCTGCCCGGACGGGCACGGCAGTTTCGACGCGGCGACTTCGATCGCTTCGACCACGTGCTGGCGATGGACCTCGACAACCAGCGCGCGCTGCTGCGGCTGGCGCCCAACGAGGCCGCGCGCGCCAAGGTCTCGCTGCTGCGGAGCTTCGACCCCGCATCGCCCTCCGATGCCGAGGTGCCCGATCCCTACTACGGGGGACCGGATGGCTTCGATCGCGTGTTCGAGATCTGCATGGCGGCCTGCCAGGGCCTGCTGACCCGGCTGTCTCCGCCATCCGAGGCCCGGCGTGACGGCTAGGGCCCACCACGGGACCGCCGCGCTGCATCCCGGGCTGGGCCCTGCCCTGCAAGCGGCTCTCGGGGGCTCGATCACGGATGCGCAGCGGCTCGGTGGAGGCGACATCAACGAGGCCTGGGCGGTGCGACTCACCACCGCCGACGGCCCGCGGCGCGCTTTCGTCAAGGCCCGACGCGGAGCCGAGCGCGACACGTTCACCGTCGAGGCCAGGGGCCTGCGATGGCTGGCCGAGCCGGGCGTGCTGCGAATTCCCACCGTGCTCGCGGTGGGCGAGGACCCCCCGTTCCTGGCGCTCGAGCTCGTCGAGACCGGGGCGCCCACCGAGCACACGGCACAGGCGCTCGGCCGTGGCCTCGCGGCCCTCCATCGCGCCGCGCCGCCCTCGTTCGGGCTCGATCACGACGACTTCATCGCGCGGCTACGACAGGACAACACGCCCGGCGACGACTGGCCGAGCTTCTACTGGGAGCGCCGACTGCTGCCGATGCTGCAGCGAGCCGAGCGCGAGGGCCTGTGCGACGCGGCGCTGCGCCACGACTTCGATCGCCTGGCCACCAGACTCCCCGAGCGCTGCGGGCCGACCGAGCCACCAGCTCGACTGCACGGAGACCTGTGGAGCGGCAACCTCCTCGTCGACGCGCACGGTGCCCCGGTGCTCATCGATCCCGCGGTCTACGGCGGCCATCGGGAGATCGACCTGGCGATGATGCGACTGTTCGGAGGCTTTTCGCCCCGCACGTTCGAGGCCTACGCCGAGGCCTGGCCGCTGGCCCCCGGGTGGGAGCAGCGAGTGCCGCTCTACCAGCTCTACCCCTTGCTCGTGCACGTCAACCTGTTTGGCCGCGGCTACCTGGACTCGGTCCGGGCGGCCCTGCGGCAGGTGCTGTGAGCCGCGGTCCCCTCCCCGCGCGTCAGCCCCACGGCATGATGCGGATCCGGCCCTGGTCCTCCCAGCCGACCTCCTCGTTGATCCACTGCTTGCGCAGCACGAGCTCGCCCTGCGCGTCACGACTGACGAAGATGTTGGCGAGCCAGTGGGCATCGTCGCGCTCGGGATGATCCGCGCGGTAGTGCGAACCACGGCTCTCGGTACGAAGCGTGCCGGCCTGGGTGATCACCTCCGCCACGTCGAGCAGGTTGCGCTGCTCGAACGCCAGCACGTGGTCGAAGGGCTCGGCGATCTGGAGGTCCTCGTGCATGCGGCCGCGCTGGTCGTCGATGAAGCGCTGGGCCTGGGCCAGCTGCTGCGCGTCCTTCTCGACCAGCAAGCGCTCCCACATCGCCTGCTGGAGCGCACGATGCAGCACCTGCGGACGCGTGCCGCCCTTGGCCTCGCGCTGCCGAGCCAGGCGCTCGCCGAGCAGGCGCTCGAAGTCGTCGGGGTGCAAGTCGCCCTGCGGGCGCTCTCGGGCCACCTCGGCCGCCTTGGTGCCCGCCCGCCAGCCGAACACCTGCGAGCCGCCGAGCATCGTGCCGCCGAGGCGATCGGCTCCCTGCCATCCCGCCGCCTCGCCGCACGCGAACAGGCCGCGCACGAACGGCGACTGGGCGTCGGTGTCGATGCGGATCCCCCCGTTGCTGGTGTGGTGGTGGAGCTGGACCTGGAGGAGATCGGTGCCGATGTCCAGGCCGTTCTCCTTCATGTAGGCATCGAAGACCTCGGGCTGGAAGCCGCGCTGGGTGCCCGAGAGGTCGAGGAACACGGCGTCGTGCTCGGTACCGCGGCCGGCGAGCACCTCGCCGTGGATCGCTCGATCGAGATGGATCGCGGCGTCACGACAGCTGACCGGCCAGTGGTAGGCCTTGAGCTTGGAGGCGTCGAGCACCGACAGGCCGTCGGGGAGGTAGTCGGCGAGGAACGCCTTGCCGTGGCGGTTCAGCAGGCGATACGGCTCCTCCATCTCGTAGAGCATCACCATGCACTGGGTGGGCCAGGTGGTGGCCAGGCCCTGCTGCATGAACTCCATGTTGAACAGCGCCGCTCCGGCGCGCAGGGCCATCGCATAGCCGTCGCCGGTGTTGCCGGGGGGATTGAAGGAGTACTTGAACAGCTGGCCCACGCCGCCGGTGGCCATGATCACGGCGCCGGCGTGGACGACGAAGGGGTTGCCCTCGTCGTCGATGCCCACGGCGCCACGGCAGCGCCCCTGGTCGACGATGAGATCGGTGAGGTTGGCGTGCTCGAGCACCTGCGTGTTGGTGCCGGCGATCACGGCCTTTTGGATCTGGACGATGTTGTTGGTGCCCTTGCTCTCCTTGGTCGCGGGCATGGTGGCGAGCATCTTGCTCTGGAAGCGCATGCCCATGCTGCGCAGGCGCTTGATGGCCTCGGTGACCTCGTCGACGAAGATGCGACACAGGGCGGGGTCGGCCAGGCCCAGGCCGGCCTGGAGCATGTCCTGGTAGGTGAGATCGGGCGGGTTGAACAGGCCGCCCTTGGGGCCGACGGTGCGGATGGTCCAGAAGTCGGCCTTGGGGTTGCTGGTGGCTCCCGCTCCGCGCACGCCGGGGACGCCGAACTGGCCCTTGACGGCGAGCATGGTGCGGGCGCCGGCATCGTGGGCAGCGATCGTCGAGGCCGTGGCCGCTCCCCCTCCGCCGACGACCAGGACGTCCGTCTCGTAGGTCTTCATCGGGGGGAGCATGCCGGATCCGAGGCGAGGGGTCACGCGGAGCGAGCCCGTGGAGGGCGCACGCTACGTCAGCTCGAGCCGCAGCGACTTCCAGCCCCGCAGGAGCATGGTCGGGGCGCGTTCGAGCGTCTGCTCGGGGAGGCGAAGCTCACGGGTGCGCGCGAGCAAGGTGCGAAACGCCACGCGAGCCTCGATGCGCGCGAGCGGCCCGCCGATGCAGTAGTGCGGGCCGAAGCCGAACGACACGTGGTCCCCCGCGTTGTCGCGCTCGATGTCGAAGCGGTTGGGATCGGGGAAGTGCTCGGGGTCGCGATTGATGGCCGCCGAGACGAAGTACACCATCTGCCCGGGCTCGAAGCGATGCCCCTCGTGCGAAAACCCCTCGGCCACCACCCGGGTGTTGACGGTGATGGGCGGATCGCAGCGCAGGGTCTCGTCGATCCAGCCGTCGATGTGCCCACCGCTGGGGCCACCGCTGGAGGACGCGTCGCCCCGCGCCCGAGCCACCTGCTCCGGGTCGCGCAGCAGCAGCTGCAGCCCGTTGGAGATGAGGTACGTGGTGGTGTCGTACGCTCCGATCATGATGAACACCGCCAGGTCGATGATCTCGTCGACGGTCAAGGTGTCGTCCCCCTCGATGGCCTGCACCAACCCGCTGAGGATCTCGCCCTCGCGGGGGGCCTTGCGTCGCTCCTCGATCGCGGCCACGAAGTACTCCTGGATCTGCGCGCGAGCGGCCGCCACCGCGTCGATGATCTCCTCGGTGCCGAGGCTGGCCGACAGGAGGTTGTTGATGTTGGGAGCCCACTGCGTGAACAGGCCCGCGTCCTCGTCGGGGATCCCCAGCATCTCGCAGATGATGGTGCGCGGCAGCGGAAACGCCAGCTCGCTCAGCAGCTCCATCTCCCCGCGCGCGATCGCAGCGTCGAGGATCGGCTCGACCACCGCGACCATGCGGGCCTCGAGCGAGCGGAGGCTGGCCGGCGCGAACGCATGCGCCGCCAGGCGACGCAGCCGGCGGTGATCGGTCCCGTCCCGCATCACCATCCACTCGGCATACCAGGCCACCAGCGGGGCCGCGCGCTCCTGCAGCGGCGGCGGGGTCAGGGCGCTGACGTAGGCCGAGCGCTTGGCCGAGATCCGCGGGTCTCGCTCGAGCGCCTTGGTCACGCGGTAGCTGCCCACCATCCATCCGTTGACGCGTGGATCGAAGAACACCGGCGCCTCCGCGTGCATGCGGTCGATCATGGGCACCGGGTCGTGCACGAAGTCGGGTGACAGGAGATCGAGGGGGTACGTGTGCGTCTGCATCGATGCGCTCGTTGCTCGGGTGTTCAAGGGGAGATCCGCGGGAGGGACAGTCGAAAGCAGGCGCCATGACCGAGCCCCTCGCTGTGGGCGCTCAGTGTACCGTTCATCGTCTGCGCCGCGATCGCGGACGTGTGCAGGCCGAATCCGTGCCCGCTGCGCGCGGTCGAAGGCTCGTTCCGAGCGAACAGCCCGGCGAGTTCCTCGGGGTCGAGCCCACGGCCGTTGTCCTGCACGTCGAAGTGGATCGCGTCCGCCTCGACGCGCAGGCGAATGGAGAGCACGCGTCGGCGCTCGCTCGTCTCCAGCGCCGCGATCGCGTTGCGGATCAGGCACTCGAGCACCATCAGCGTGGCCTTGGTGTCGAGCACCACCTTGCCCACATCGTCGAGCGTCAGCTCGATCTCGATGACACGGAACTCGAGCTCGAGTTCGAACAACGACAGCGCCTGCCGGACCAGCCCCCTGGGCTCGGTGGGTCCGGCGAGCTCACCGAGCCGCGCGATGCGGTGCTGGCTGGCGATGAACGAGCGCATGCGTTCGACGAGCTGCCGTATGCGCGCCGACATGGCCCGCATACGCTCCCGCTCGAGCCTCAGCTCGCGGATCAATGCGGTCAACAGCACGGGAAGCTTGCGGCCCCGTGGCTCATCGGTGATCAGCTCGGCAAGCCCGCCCTCGTGCTCGTCGAGCATCGCCACCGTGCGCTCGAGCAGGTGCAGCCGGGAGCCCTCGAGCTCGGTCGCCAACGCCTCCGAGGATGCGTAGACGCCGTTCAGCAGGTGTCCCACGTCGTGCAGCACGCGGGTCGCGACCTCGGCCATGCCGGCGCGATGCGAGGCCTCCCGCAGCTCCTGGTACAGCGCCTCGGCGCGAGCCTCGGCGGCGCGCTGCCGGGTGACGTCGGTCATGATCGAGATCATCCCGCCACCGGAGCCATCCGCGACCTCGTACGAGGAGATCTGGTTGGAGTAGTAATAGCGCTGGCCGTCGGGGGCATCGAGGAACGTCTCGTAGTGCTGCGCCTGGCCCGTGGCCCGCGCACGCTCGAACACCTGCTCGAGCTTGCGGCGCTGCTCCGCCGACACGAACTCCCCGTGTCGGCGCCCGAGCACGTCCTCGCGCTTGTAGCCCATCGCCACGCGACTCACGTAGATGATGCGCATCTGCGCATCGGTGATGATGATGTAGCCCGGCGCCTGGCGCAGAGCCTCGTGGAGGAGGTCGACGTCGACTGGCGTCGGCGTCATCGACGGCGCTCCATCGGGCCGATGATACGCCCACACGTGGCTCGTTGGTCACATGGTGCCAACGGGCCACTCGATCTCGATGTCCAAAGCGTGACGGTGAGTACAGAAGTTCGCGAAGCGAGGCTCACCCCCCGTGCCACGCGTTCGGCACGCACGTCGGGAGCCCGGGTGGTTACTTGCGGCCGAGGACCTGCGCGAGATCGATGGAGTCGAGCACCTCGGGGGGGATCCGGTTGCGGGTGACGGCGCGCGCGGGCGCCAGCGGGCGGGTGGCGTCGATGCCCATCTTGGCGGTGCGCCCTCGCTCGGTGGGGGCGCTGGGGTCGAGGGGAGTGCCCTGCCGGTCGGGGAACACGTGGACCTTGGTGTCGGCCTGGGTCTGGAGCGCGATGGCGACCATCACCTCGCGCAGGTCGGAGGGGTCGACGTCGGCGTCCACGATGATCACGTGCTTGGCGTAGATGTCGCCGAGCAGGGCCTCGATGACGCGCCGGGGCTCGTCGTCGTCCTGCTTGGCGAGCGAGACGATGGCGGTGAGCGGGGCCGGGAGCGCGATGCGGCGCACGCCGGGGGCCACGGCACGGGCATCGCGGAGGGTGCGGTGCTCGAGCGCGGGCAACGACAGCAGCAGGTGCTCCATGTTGCCGCTGACGATGTCCTGGAAGTAGGGCTGGGTACGATGGGTGATGGCCTCGACGTGGAACACGGGGGTGCGCGTGGGGCCGGTGCCATAGCCGGTGAACTCGCCGAACGGTCCCTCGGGGATGGTCTCGTCGATGGAGACCGCGCCCTCGAGCACGATCTCGGCGGCGGCGGGGACGAGCAGGTTGGTGCCGGTGACGGTGCGGGTCACGGGCAGCGGTTGGCCGAGCAGGCCGCCGATGATCTCGTACTCGTCCTCGTCGGCCCGGCCGGCGTAGAGCGCCCCGAGGGTGATGGCCGGGTGCACGCCCAGGACCACGGCGATGGGCATGGGGCGGCCGAGCGCAACGTGGGCCTGGTGGATGCCGTGGAGGTGGCGGCCGGGCTCCATGTAGATGCCGGTGGTGGTGGGGCCGGCGATCATCATGCGGTGGTAGGAGAGGTTCTGGACGCCCGAGTGAGGATCGCGAGCGACCACCATGGCGGCGGTGAGGTAGGGGCGATCGGTGTCGTCGGCGTGGTAGACCAGCGACGGGAGGAAGCCGAGGTCGACGTCGGAGCCGCGGAGCACGACCTCGTGCACGGGGGCGTCGGTGGTCTCCACGGGGGGATGGCGGTGGGCGGCGGCCTGCTCGAAGCGGGCGCCCACCTCCGGCAGTGCGCAGCCGAGCGCGAGGGCGAGGCGGCCCATCGAGCCGCCCACGTTGGTGACCACGGGCAGGTGGGTGCCGGTCACGTTGCGAAAGACCAGCAGCGGTGAGCGACGCTTGGCCTCGAGCGCGGTGAGGATGGCGGCGGTCTCGTAGCGGGGGGAGACCTCGCGGGTGACCTCGACGTAGTCGGCACGGCGGGTGCGGGCGACGAGCTCGAGGAAGGAGCGGAGATCGGGCGCGGGGTCGCTCATGACGCCGGAAGCATCGCACGAGGGCGGCGGAATGGGAGACCTGCGCACTGATCAGTCGGGGTCGCTGAAGACCTCGTCGAGCGTACGGGCCTCGATGGCGCGGTCGAACCACCGCTGCAGCCGTTCTTGATCGGTGCAAGCGGTGATCCGCGACTGGACTTCGGTCGTGATCGGCAAGCCCCGTCGCTCGAGCAGGCGCACGAGCATCTGCTCCATGCCCTCGGTCCTGCCCTCGGTCCTGCCCTCGGTCTTGAGCTTGTCTGCGAGCGATACGAACACCTTGCGAGTCTCCTGACTGGCGGCCGCGTAGAGTATATCGCGAAGCCGAGAGTCCGAGCCGAACGCCGACAGCACATACGTGAGGCATGCCTGGAGGTCCTCCGTGCACCACTCTCGGCCAACGGTATCCAGCAGTGGGCTCAATGGCGCCAGGCGCTCCTCGGTGATCTCCTCGGGGTGGAACGCCAGGTAGAGCAATGTTCGTAGCGCCTGCGTGAGGGCGACGGCGCGAGCGCGGGCCTGGCTGTCGGCGACGGGCGCGGTCAGCTCGTCGATGGTGAACGACAGCTCGATCGGGGCGGGGAATTCGGCGAGCAGCTCGGGGGGCACGTCGAGGAGCTCGGAGAGCCGGCGCGGCTCGGCCCAGCCGTCAGCGCCCTGGTAGAGCAGCAAGGGGACGAGCAGGGGGAGCGACTCGATGGTCTTGGGGTGCTGGCGCTCGTAGCGTTCCCATACGCGGCAGGCATACTGCAGCAAGCGCCACGCCATCATCCGCTGCGGCGAGGACTGGTGCTCCATCAGCACGTAGACGAGCACGGTGCGAGGAAGCGTGGGGTCGGCTTCGGCGTCAGCCGTCGTGGGGTCGGAGCCGAGTTCCGGGCCCGGGTCGCTCCTCGCGAGCGCGATGGAGTAGAGGATGTCGCTGTGCCGCGGCCGGAGCTTGGGGTCGATGTACGAGCCCGGTACGTGGCGGAGGCTCGACCAGTCCAGGCGGCTCACGAGCGCCGGGGGCAGCACCGTGCGCAGCTGCACCGCCGCGACCTCGGGGCGCTCGAGGAAGCGCTTGACCAGGCCATCGTGCGGGTGCGTGACGATGTCGGGGTGCTCGGGCTCGGCCATGCGCGGGGCGAGGGTACCGCGCAATGGTCAGTCGAGGTCGGTGAAGACCTCGTCGAGCGTACGGGCCTCGATGGCGCGGTCGAACCACCGCCCTCCCCTCGATCACCCACGCAGGGCGCCCGTGCTACCGTCAACCGTCGCGCGACGAGCGGCTCGTCGTCGACGCGCGGGCAGGTCGTGATGGCCGACGAGTACTACACCCTGCGGATCTCCATCCACCGCGTACTCGAGACCTACCAGGTCGAGCTGTCCCACCAAGACCCGACGAGCCAGGCTCAGGTCGCTCCCACGCGTGGCGCCGCCGCCTTCGACCTCGACGCGCTCCAGCGGCTCCACCCCCGGCACGCAGACTACGGCCAAGCGCTGACCCAGCAGCTCTTGTCCGACCCGGATCTCACCCAGCGCTTCGTCCAAGTCGACACCGCGGCCCAGGCCGCCGGCTGCTTCCTGCGCGTGCTCGTCTGCATCGATCCCTCCGCCCAGGAGCTGCAATCGCTGCGCTGGGAGCTCCTGCGACACCCCAAGACGAGCGCCGCCCTCGGCACCTCCGAGCGGATCCTGCTGTCGCGCTTCATGGTCTCGCGGGACTGGCGTCCGGTGACGCTGCGCGCCCGCACCGAGCTGCACGCGCTCATCGCCATCTCGGCCCCCACCCCCGAGTCGCTCGCGCGCGCCAAGCTGGCCCCGGTCGACTTCGAGGGCGAGGTCACCCGAGTCCGCCGCGCGCTGCCCGACATCGCCGTCCGCGTGCTCGGCGGCCCCGACGACCCCTGCACCCTCGACCGCTTGCTCGACGCCCTGCGCCGCGGCGTCGACATCCTCTACTTCGTCGGCCACGGCATGATCGGGCGCCGCACGGGCACCCCCGCGCTCGTGCTCCAGGACGAGACCGGAGCCTCCACGATCGTCACGGGCGAGGATCTGACCAGCGCCATCGCCGAGCTGCAGCGAGGCCCACGCCTGGTGGTGCTGGCCTCGTGCCAGAGCGCCGGCGACGGCGATCGACCCGGCGCCTCGTCGAGCACCACCGCCCAGGCCACGCTCGCCGGGCGCCTGGCCAACGCGGGGGTCCCCGGGGTGATCGCCATGCAGGGCTTCATCACCATGGCCACCATCGAGACGTTCGCGCCCGCGTTCTTCGCCGAGCTGCTGGTCGATGGCCAGATCGATCGCGCCCTGGCCGTCGCTCGCGCCAAGGTCCGTGATCGCGACGACGCCTGGATGCCCGCGCTGTTCAGCCGCCTGACCGAGGGCCGACTGTGGTACACGCCGGGGTTTCGCGGCAAGCAAGGCCAGGAGGTGTGGCGACGCCTGCTGCTGCCCGTCGCCAACGGCAAGGTGGTGCCGATCATCGGTCCGCGCCTCAACGAGGCCGCCCATGGCACGTCGCACCAGACCGCCCAACGCCTGGCCGGTGCCACCCACTACCCAATGGCGAGCCACGAGCACGACGATCTGCCGCGCGTGACCGGCTACATGAGCGTCAAGGAGTCGCGCTACAACGTGCTGCAGGCCTACCAGAACCAGCTGCTCGACGACCTCGTGGCGCAGCACCGCGGCTGGCTGCCGCCCGAGGAGATTCCCCCCCACAACCCCAGGCCCAAGCTGGGCAAGCTGCTGGCGCTGGTGGGTGACCACCTGCGCCACGACGCCGACGACCCCCACCGGATCCTCGCCGAGCTACGAGCCCCGCTCTACGTCACCACCAACTTCGACCCGCTGCTCGAGCGCGCGCTGCGAGCCGCCGACCGACCGCCCCAGCAGGTGCTCACGCGCTGGCGCTACCGCAAGGCCCCGCGCAGCGCGGACGAGCAGCCCATCGCCGAGCCCACCGTCAACGCGCCGCTCGTCTACCACGTGTTCGGTGCGTTCGGCTCCACGCAGGACGACGGCCTGGTGCTCACCGCCGACGACTACTTCGACTTCTTGATCCACACCGCGAGCGACAAGCTGATCCCGGCCGAGGTGGAGAGCGCGTTGGTCGACAACTCGCTGCTGTTCCTCGGCTTTCGTCTCACCGACTGGCACTTCCAGGTGCTGTTCCGCCTGATGATGAACCTGCCCGGACGCGAGCGCCTCAAGCAGTACTGCCACGTGGCCGTGCAGCTCGACCCCGACCTGCAGAGCATGGCCGACGTGGAGGGAGCCAAGGCGTTCCTCTCGGAGTACTTCGGCAAGGAAGCCAACATCGACATCTTCTGGGGCAGCTCCCAGGAATTCTTGACCGCGCTGCGTGACGAGCTCGCCCGGGCCGGCGACCTCGGCCACGACGACGATGCGCCCGCGCAGGAGGACGACGATGAATGGGACTTCTAGCCTCGGCCGCAATCCATTCGTTGGTCCCCGCCCAATCCAGAAGGGCGAGACGCTCCATGGCCGAGCTCGAGAGCTCCGCGAGCTCTTCAACCGCCTGCAGGCCCGCCGCATCGTGGTGCTGCACTCCCCGTCGGGCGCGGGCAAGAGCTCGCTGGTGCAGGCGGGCCTGATCCCCAGGCTCGAAGCGGCGTCGTTCGACGTGTGGAAGCCGATTCGGGTCAACCTCGATCCCACCGGGCTCCCGGGCGTGCCCGTGGGCATCAACCGCTACCGGCTGAGCGCGATGGTGAGCCTCGAGGACGAGCTGCCCCCCGCCCATCGCCGCTCCCCCGAGCAGCTCGCAGCGCTCGACTTCGCCGAGTACCTGCGCACCCGTCCCCGTCGCAAGCACCGGGCGGGGCGCAACGTGGTGCTGCTGTTCGATCAATTCGAGGAAGTGCTGACCACCGCGCCGCTGGCCGTGGAGGCCAAGCACGCGTTCTTCTCGGCGGTGGGCCGCGCGCTCGAGCACGAGGACTACTGGGCGTTGTTCATCATTCGCGAGGATCATCTGGCCGCGTTCGCCCCCTACCGCGACAAGCTCCCCACCCAGCTGTCCAACACGTTTCGGCTCGACCTGCTCGGGCTCGACGGCGCGCGCGAGGCCGCGGTCGAGCTCGCCAGGCAAGGCGGTCGCAGCTTCCCCGCCGTGGACGCGCTCATTCGCGACTTGTCCACCATTCGAACCCAGCAGCCCGACGGCAGCTTCGTGGTGGAACAAGACGTGCACGTCGAGCCCGTACACTTGCAGGTGGTCTGCCGTCGCCTGTGGGACGCGATGCCCAAGGACGATCCCAGCATCGACGAGGAGGACATCGACGCCTACGCGAGCGTGTCCGAGGCGCTGGGGGCCTACTACGCCGACGCCGTGCGCTCGATCGCCAAGACGAACATGGCGCTCGAGCGCTCGATTCGCGAGTGGGTGGGCGAGACGCTGATCGTGGGGGGGATCCGCTCGCAGGTGCGCCAGGAGACGAACACGAGCGCGGGGCTGGACAACCGGCACATCGAGCGGCTGCTCGACAGCTATCTCGTGCGCGCCGAGCAACGCGCCGGTGCCAATTGGTTCGAGCTGAGCCACGATCGGCTCGTCGAGCCGATCCTGCACGACAACGACCGCTGGGAGCAGGCACACCTGCACCCGCTGCAGGTGCAGGCCAAGCTGTGGGAGGACGGCAAGCGAGACCGCGCGCTGTTGCTGCGCCCCGAGGCGCTGATCGGAGCGCTCCTGTGGGCCCGGAACAACCCCGACCGCCTGACCGAGGGAGATCGTGAGTTCCTCGCGTGGTCCGAGTCGCTGCGCAAGCAGGAGCTGCGCCGCCGAGTCCTGCTGTTGCTGGTCACCGCGACCTTCGCAGTGGTGGCCATCCTGGCGGTCCTCTCGGCCAGGAAGGCCCAGCGCGAGAGCCAGAGGGCCCACGAGGCCAGGCTCGCAGCCGTCGAGGCCGGCGAGCGGGCCGAGCAGGCCAGCCTCGACGCCCGGCGCAAGGGGGTGCAGCTCCAGGCCGCGCTCGAGAAGGCCGACTTCGAGACCCGCGCGGGGCGAGACCTGCTGCGCCTTTCCTTGGCCCAGTTCATCACCTCGCGAGCGTCGGTGTCGAAGGACGACCGACGGGTGGCGGCCGGACTGCTCGCCGACATGGAGCTCGAGGAGATCCAGGAGCAGTTCAAGCACCGGATCCCGCAGCAGGGCTGGGAGCTGCTGCTGTCGATGATCCTCGACCTGCCGCGGGACCAGCTCGATGTGCTGTCGTCGCTTCGATCCATGGAGCTTCGCGCCCTGATGTGGAGCATGGGTCGTTGCCCCCCGGCCGAGCTCCACCAGGAGTTGATGCACGTCGAGTCCGAGGTGGCAGAGGCCAGCGTCCAGCACTGCGAGGCCCTGGACGCGTGCTGGAAGTGCCGAGGTGCCGAGGACTGCGTCGCGGATCCCGAGACCCTACGCCTGCCCCCGGCCCGCCAGCGCGAGTTCGAACGCTGCCACGCGCTCACCTCGGAGCGAGGCGCAGCGCTCCGGCACCAGCACCACGTCTTCGACACCGCCCTGCTCGACGACGACTTCCTCGAGCCCGACGACCCGACGCAGGGATCGGTCCCCTGACCTGGCGCCGCTCACCTCGCCACCCGCGCCCGGCCCGAGCCGTCGTCGTCGTCGACGACGACTACTCCTGCTGCCGGGTCGCCTCGAGCAGCTGCGCCTTGAGCTTGCTGCGGCTGACCTTGCCCGAGGCCGTCTGCGGCAGCTCGTCGACGAGCACGAACTCCTTGGGCACCCGCACGAACGGCATCGCGGCCAGGCAGTGCTGCTTGAGCGCGCTGCGATCGAGCTGCACGCCATCCTTGGGGATGATGTACGCGACCACGCGCTCGCCGAGGGTCTCGTCGGGCAGGCCGATCACCGCGACCTCCTGCACCCCTTCGAACCGGTGCAGCACGTCCTCGATCTCCTGCGGGAAGATCCGCTCGCCCGCGCTCTTGATCATCTCGGAGCTGCGGCCCACGAGGTAGAGGTGCCCGTCCTCGTCGATCCGCCCCAGGTCTCCGGTGCGCAGGCGGCCCGCGTCGTCGATCTTGCCGAGCTCTCGCTCGTCACCGCTGACGTAGCCCTTCATGATGTTGGGACCGCCCGCCGCGACCTCGCCCACCACGTTGGGACCCACCGGCTCCTCGTTGGGGCCCAGGATCTCGAGGGTCACGTTGGGCAGCGCCCGTCCCACCGAGCCGCGCTTGACGAACAGCTCGTCGGGCCCGATCCAGGTGATGCGCGGCGCCGCCTCGGTCTGTCCGTAGGCGAGGTGGATCCCCACCCCCGGCAGCGCGCTCCGCAGGCGCTCCAGGCCCGAGGGCGACAGCGCGCCGCCGGTGATCAGCACGTACTCGAGCTGCTTGGGAGGATCCTGCGCCAGCTTCGAGCGGTCGAGCAGCTGCGAGAAGTGATAGGGCACGCCCGAGAACCCGCGCACGCCCGACTCGCACAGCTCGCGGTGCACCTTGGCCGGGAACGTGAAGCCGGCCGAGAACACCACCGTCCCGCCCGTCATCGCATGCATCAGCTGCTGCATGCGCCCGTGGATGTAGTAGAGCGGCACGACCATCAAGATGCTGTGGTCGGCGGTGAGCTTCATCAGCTCGTTGGAGGCCCGAAGGTTGCTGACGAAGTTCTCGTGCGACAGCATCACCCCGTTGGGCCGCCCCGTGGTGCCCGAGGTGTAGACGATCATCGCCACGTCGTCGGCGGTCACGGCCGGATCGGGCACGGGCGAGGACTCGTCGGCCTCGATGGCGGCGAGCAACGCCACCGCGCGCCCCTGCGCCGCCGCGGTGGCCTCGCCCTCGCCCCACGTGATCACCAGCTCGGGCAGCGACAGGCCTCCGCCATGGCCGGGGTTGGAGGGGCCGCCGTGCTTGGCGAGCTGCTTGGGATCGATCACGATCGCCCTGGGCGCGGCCTCGTCGAGGATCGCCTGCAGCACGTCGCGCCCGGCCAGCGTGGGCATGTCGACGGTCTGGGCGCCCGCCTCGAGGATCCCCCAGAAGCACACGACCGCCTCGGGTGCGTTGTCGCTGAGGATCGCGACCCGATCGCCCGGACCGATCCCACGCGCGTGGAGGGCGGCCGCCACTCGATTGCTGCGGCGCCACAGCTCGCCGAACGGCAGCGAGGCGTTGGCCAGGGAGAAGATCCCCGCCGGCTTGTCGGGGTGGGCCTCGGCGCTTTGACGGAGCAGATCGAAGATGAACACGGCAGGACCTCGGCTCGGGGTGGCTCGACGACGACCCGCCCGCGGACGGTCGGCCGAGCCGAGGCCGCCCCGCGCACGCGCCGTGACGAGGAGAGGGCTACTTCCGCTTGTTCTTGTCGATGTAGGCCACGATCCGCTCGATCGAGCCGAAGTTGTCCGGCGTGATGTCGTCGATCTCCACGTCGAAGCCGCACTCGCCCTCGATCCACACCACGAGCTCCATGATCGCGGTGGAATCGATCACGCCGGCCAAGCTGGTGTCGGACTCGATCTTGGTCTCGCCGCTCGACAGATCCTTGCGAATGTACTCGGTCAGTTTCTCTTGGATGTCCATGGTCGTTCTTCTGCCGCTGGGCTCGCTCTTGACGAAGTCTCTCGGGAGTTCGAAGGGGAAGGAAGGTGCAGCGCCCGTCCTCGGGCACGCCGCGCGATGATCTCCGGATCCACGTCCACCCCCAGGCCGGGAGCGGTCAGTGGCGTCACCGCAGCAGGGTCCTTGGCAGCGTCGGTGGGCCCGGCCAGCACGTCCTCCTCGAGAAGGAAGCGATTTTGCCCCTTTCCATCGAGACAGGCAAACCCGGGCACGCAGCGTCCGAAGACCTCCGCCACGCGTGACAATACGCCCGACTCGCCCACCATCGTGCCCAGGTGCACGCCGATGCCCGCCGCTCGCGCGTGCTCCACGATCGCGAGGCTGGCCAGGACCCCGCCGTGCTTGCCCACGCGCACGTTGAAGATGTCGGCCGCCCGTGCGCGCACGATCGCCTCGGCATCGGCCAACGAGCACACCGACTCGTCGGCCATGATCGGCGCCCCGGCGTGCTCTCGGAGCCAGCGCATGCCCGCCAGATCGCCCGCGCCCAGCGGCTGCTCCACGGAGTGGATCGGGATCCCGATCCGGGCCAGCGTGAGGATCTCGGCCGCCGCCACCTCGGGAGGCGCCTTCGCCCATGCCTCGTTGGCATCGAGGCGCAGCGGCACGTCGGGCCCGAACACGCGCGTGATCACCTGCAGGCGCTCGTCGTCGTCGGGCAGGCCCACCTTCACCTTGATGTGACGGTGCCCCTTGTTTCGCAAGAGCGCGCAGTACGTCTTGAGCTTCCGGGTCGCGATCTCGAAGCCGATGATGACCCCCGCCGGCAGCGACGGGCCGAACTGGTTTCCGGTCGGGTTCCCGGTCTGGTTTCCGGTCTGGCCCCCGAGCACGTCGGCGAGCGAGAACCCCATGCGGCGCCCCGCCAGATCGAGCAGCGCGAGCTCGAAGCCGCCGAAGGTGGCGAGATCGCGGCCCACCGTCGGTAGCGTCTGGCGGATCCACGCCTCGACCATGGATCGATCGGACAGCTCGACGCCGAGCAAGCGCCGCGCCTGCTGGGGTCCCGTGCGCTCGAGCACCCCCTCGAGGGTCTCCCCGGTCACGTAGGCGCGCGGGAGGATCTCCCCCCACCCCACCCCGCCCTGGTCGTCGCGCAGCTCCACGAACACCGCATCGCTGCAGCTGCGCTCGGACGACGCATGCCCGAAGCGCTGCTTGCCGGCAAACGGGATCTGGACCCGATGCAGGACGGCGGCATCAATCCGCATGGAAGCGCTCGACGATCTCGAATTGGTCGACGAAGTTGGCGTCGCGCGTGAGGTGGGTGGGCTTGAGCTGCGAGTCGCTGGTGCCGCCGGCCAGCCGCTGGCGACGGCGCTGCTCGTAGCCGCCGGGACGCACCAGCCACACCTGCGGCGCGGCCAGTCGCTGCGACGAGCGCTTGGAGCCGTACTCCATGTTGTGCTGCTCGAGCGCCTCGTCGAGCCGTCGCGGCAGCTCGGCGAGCACCGACCGCTCGGCCTCGCGCTGCAGCTCGATCATCGCCACGTAGTGGGGAAAGCCCGACTTGGCCGGGGCCAGCGTGAACGACTCGAGCCGCAGGCCCAGCTGCTCGGCCACGTCGGACACGGCGGCGGTGACCTGCCCCTCGGTGAGCTTCTCGCCGGTGAGCGAGCAGGTCGAGCCGGCCCGGTGCAGGAACTCGATGACGGGCGTGCGCTGCTGCAGGCGCACCACCCTCACCACGTCGCCGATGTTGTAGCGGTACAGCCCCGATGCGTTGGACAGGATGATCACGTACGTGCGGCCCACCTCGAGCTCGTGGGGCGACAGCACGGGGGGATCGGGATCCTCGATCCGCTCCTCGGGCACGAACTCGTAGAAATTGGCGCCGAGCGCCAGCACCCCGCCGCTGCAGCCGTCCTCGATCGGCACCGCCATGACCCCCTCGGAGGCCATGAGGATGTAGTCGCGCTGAGCAACGCCTTCGAAGTGCGGGGCCAGCAGCTCGATGTAGGGCTGGAGCATGGGGCTGCGCCAGCAGATCGCCAGGTCGAGCGCGGGCCACACCCGGTGCGCGAGCAGGCCGGGGGCCGAGCCCGCGAGCTCTCGCAGCGCCGCCGCCCGCTCCGGGTTGCCCGCGTAGTTCGTCGCCACGTAGTCGCGCACCTCGTCGCTCACCGCCAGCTCGGCCGCCCCGATGCCCCCGCGCTCGACGTCTTCGACGAGCGCATCGGCGTACTGGGCCACCTTCTGGAACAGCAGCAGGATCGTGCTGGGGTTCAGGGTCATGATGACCGAGAACGCCTCTTCCAGCAGGATGCGAGCGATTGCGTAGTAGCGGCTGTCGGAGTCGCCGATCTGCGCCACCGCCTTGGGGATGATGGGCCGCTCCTTGAGCTGGGTGGCGCGGGTGACCCCCGCCCAGTACGCGCTCTCCGAGCTGCACGGCAGCCCCCCCGGGGCCCGCACCGCCTTGCCCGAGTCGGAGAAGTTCGTGACCATCCGACCGCTCTGGGCCGTGGGATGGGCCCCGAACACCAGGCTCCAGTAGATCCCGAACGTGCGGCTCTTGTTGCGCACGAACCGGTTGGTCACCGGGATGTACTTGGACCGCGAGGTGGAGCCCGAGGTGAGGAAGAAGCGCTTGATCGGCTCGCTGGTCAGCAGGCCCTGCTCGCCGTCCTGCACCGCGCGCTCGATCAGCTCGGCGAAGCCGTCGTAGGTGGAGATGGGTACGGCGCGGCGGTAGTCCTCGATCGACGCGATCTTGTCGAAGGCGTGGCGCCGACCGAGCTCGCACTCGACGTTGGGCGCGAGGATCTGCTGCTGCAGGAACTCGTCCTGTACGCGCTCGGGCTCGGCCAGGCTGGCCAGGAACGACTGCGCTTCGCGCGATGCGAACATGTCGGTCACACTCCTAGCGCGTCCCGGGCCCAGGCGTCGAGCCGCTCGGCCAGCGCCCGTGGGGCGTCGAATTGGAGCCCGTGCGCTCCGGGCAGAGATGTCACCGAAACGTGATTCTCGGGCAACCGCGCCAGATCCGCGAGGATCGCCGCGTTGTCGGTGGTGGCGTCGTCCTCGGCCAGCGCCACGAACATCGGCAGGGGCACGGGCGTCGCGAGCTTGCGCAGCCGCATCCGTGCCGCCATCGACAGCTTGGTCGAGACCTCGAGGAAGCGCGGAGAGAACCGTCGCCAGCGCGCGTCGTCGCGTCGGATGAACCCGTCGAGCGCAGGCCCGGCGGTGAACATCTCGTCGGT
This sequence comes from Paraliomyxa miuraensis, assembly GCF_026337845.1. Lineage (GTDB taxonomy): Bacteria > Myxococcota_A > Polyangia > Nannocystales > Nannocystaceae > Paraliomyxa > Paraliomyxa miuraensis. The sequence goes on from NZ_JAOVZF010000141.1 coordinate 107,579, forward strand.
GATGGGGCTCTCCAGCGCGGGTCGTGCCGGGGGCAGGCCCTTGGCCTGCTCGGCCAGCGCTCGCATGCGCGCGAGCACCTGCGCCGAGGGACGGATCCCGGGGGTGAGCAGCGCCAGGCCGTCGATCCCTCCCTCGGGGTCGGCGGCGTCGAGCAGGCGCAGGGCCACGTGGATCCCGAGGATCGCCCCCCAGCACCACCCCACCACCACGAGCGGTCGTCCGGGCGCCCGCGCGTGCTCGAGCTCCCGCAGCGCGTCACCGATCAACGCCTGCGCCGACGGGACGTCCTCGAGCCCCTGGTCGTGCTCCTGCGGCGGCCGAGCACTCCAATGATTCAGCCCGCTGCCGCGCCGCTCCAGCCCCACCACGCGGTAGCCCATCGCCCGCCAGCGCTCGGCGAGCGGACGAAACCAGGCGGTGTTGCTCATCACCCCCGAGAGCACCGCCAAAGTGGCTCGCGGCGGATCCACGGGCTCGCGCCACACCCGATGGCGCAGCGCGGGCTGCGGGTCGTCGGCCGGACCCTCCCCCGGATCCTCGGCGGGCACGGTGGCGATCGTCTCGCCTTCGCTGAGCGCGAACGGATCCATCACCTGCCGTCAGTCCATCACGAACCCACCGTCGACGTTGATCGCCTGGCCCGTGATGCCGCGCGCGTCGTGGGACATGAGGAACACGCACGTGGCGGCCATCTCGCGGGCCGTCATGATGCGGCCCTGCGGGTTCTCGGCGATGATCTCGGCCAGGTACTCGTCGGTGGTCTTGCCGAACATCTTGGCCCGGCTCGTCATGGCCTCGCGCACCATCTCGGTGTCCACGTGCCACGGGCACACCGCGTTGACCGTGATCCCCAGCCGCGCCACCTCGCGCGCCACCGACTTGGTGAAGCCGATCATGGCCGCCTTGGACGACGCGTAGGCCGCGTTGTACGCCGCGCCGACCTTGGCCGAGACCGACGAGATGTTGATGATCCGCCCGGACTTGCACCGGATCATCCGCTTGAGCACCAGCCGAGTCAGCCGGACCATCGCAAACAGGTTGACCTCGTAGAGCTCCCGCCAGCGATCGTCCTTGGACATCACCAGGTTGGCCACGTAGTTGATGGCGGCGTTGTTGACCAGCACGTCGACCCGTCCGTACTCGGCGATGGCCGCGTCGACCACCCCGGCCGCGGCCTCCGTCACCGCGAGGTCACAGGCATGGACCAACGCCTGGCCCCCCTCGGCGCGGATCGCCTGCGCCACCGTCTGCAGCTGGGGCTCGGTGCGAGCCACCAGCACCACGCGGGCGCCCGCCGAGGCGGCGACCATCGCGACTTCCCTGCCGATCCCCCGGCCCGCGCCGGTGACGATGACGACCTGATCCGTAAGCTGCACGTTCACGCGCTCGTCCCTTCCCTTCGCGCCCGCACCCGGAGCCGACCGGAGCACGAGCGGGCCCGAATGTGGCACAGGTGAAGGGGGGTCGCGTGCCGTCGCGGCCAACGACGGCACGGCTGCGCGCGTGCGAGCCGTGAGCGACCTCAACCGCGGCCGGTCCCGGAGGCGGGCCAACGCGCCGCAACCCCTCAACAATCGCGCCGGACCCGCAGCAGCCCTCGGGCTAGAGTCCTTCGCCCATGGTCGATCACCCGCTCTACAAGACCGCCCCCGCCGAGGTCCACAAGACGCTCGGCCGCTGGATCCTGACCGATGGTTTCCCGTTCGTGTACGACCCCGAGCGCAGCCACGACGCCTTCATCGTCGACGCGGTCACCGGCGACGAGTACCTCGACCTGTTCTCGTTCTTCGCCAGCATGCCGCTGGGGCACAACCACCCCGGGATGCACGACCCCGAATTCCTCGCCCGCCTGCAGCTGGCCGCCGTCGTCAAGCCCTCCAACTCGGACATCTACACCCCCGCGATGGCCGACTTCGTGGCCACGATGGGGCGCACCATGCCCGAGCCCTTCGTCCACATGTTCTTCATCGAGGGCGGCGCGCTGGCGGTGGAGAATGCGCTCAAGGTCGCGTTCGACTGGAAGGTGCGCAAGAACATGAACAAGGGGCTCATCCCCCGCGAGGGCGACCAGCAGCTCGGCACCCAGGTCATCCACTTCCGTACGGCGTTCCACGGGCGCTCGGGCTACACGCTGTCGCTGACCAACGGGTTCTCGCTCGAGAAGACCCACTACTTCCCCAAGTTCCCGTGGCCGCGCGTCACCACCCCGTCGCTGCGGTTCCCGACCGACGAGCACAACCTCGCCGCCACCACCGCCACCGAGCAGCTCAGCCTCTCCGAGATCCGCAAGGCGTTCGCCGACAACCCCAACGACATCGCCGCGATCATCATCGAGACCATCCAGGGCGAGGGCGGCGACAATCACTTCCGCCCCGAGTTCTTCCGCGCGCTGCGGCAGCTGTGCGACGAGCACGAGGCGATGCTCATCTTCGACGAGATCCAGTGCGGCATGGGCATGACCGGCAAGTGGTGGGCCTTCGAGCACTACGACGTCGCCCCCGACATCTTCTCGTTCGGCAAGAAGGCGCAGGTGTGCGGCATTGCGGTCACCAAGCGCGTGGACGAGGTCGCCTCGTGCTTCCAGGTGCCCAGCCGCATCAACTCCACCTGGGGCGGCAACCTGGTCGACATGGTGCGGTGCACCCGCTACATCGAGCTCATCGAGCAGGAGGATCTGCTGGCCAATGCGGCCGAAGTGGGCGGCTACCTGCACGCGCGGCTGCTCGAGCTGCAGGAGAGCTATCGCCTGGTGAGCAACGTTCGCGGCCGGGGCCTGATGTGTGCGTTCGACCTGCCCAACACGGCCCAGCGCGCCCGCCTGCTGCAGCTCCTGGCCCAGCGCAAGGTCCTGCTGCTGCCCGCCGGCTCGCAGAGCATCCGCTTCCGCCCCGCCCTCGACACCAGACGCGAGCACATCGATCTGGCGATCTCCAAGATCGAACAAGCCCTCGATCAACTACTATCTTAGCCCCCCGCCACCCTCCGGGTTCCCGAGCAACCAGCTGCCCCCCAAGGGGGGCTCTCTTCGGCCTCTCTCCCTCTTCTGCTACTGCGCCCGCCACCCTCCGGGCTCCCGAGCAACCAGCTGCCCCCCCAAGGGGGCTCTCTTCGGCCTCTCTCCCTCTTCTGCTACTGCGCCCGCCTCGGATATCTCGATGCGCTTCTTGTTCCTCGTTCCGGACTTCGTCCCTCCCGGGCCTCGCGCGCGCCTGCTGTCCGCGTGGCAGGGGCGGGGCTACCTCGCGTTCAACCCGGCCGTGCGTCGGGTGTTCGGGCACCCGTTCCTGCGCACCTGGGTGGCGTGGGGCGGCACGCTGAACATCATGCGCCACTGCTGGATCGCCCGGCAGCTGGGAGCCGAAGCCGCGATGTCGACGCCGAGCGGCAACGACACGTACGGACGGAACTGGCGGATCCTCGACCTGCCGTACGTCAAGTGGTCCGAGCGGCAACCCGACGACGTGGTGGTGGTGCCCGACTTCGCCTCGGATGTGATCGACGCGGTGGAGGGCCGCGTGATCGCGTACATGCAGGTCCCCATCCACATGCGCCAGGACTTCGACTGGCGCTCGGAGCGGATCACGATGTGGACCGACTCGCCCTTCATGCTCGAGCTGTGCCAGAAGGCCTACCCGGGCAAGGAGGTTCCGATCGTCCCGAACATCGTCGACGACGAGGTCTTCCCCTTCATCCCGCAGGATCACCGCGAGGAGGGCCTGGCGTTCGCGTTCCCCCGCAAGGGCCCGCAGTACATCGCAGAGACTCGTCGCATCTATCGCGAGCGCGGCGGTCGGTTCTGGCGCTTCGAGCTCATCGACGGCATGCCGCTGATGGACCTGGCCAAGGAGATGCAGCGCCCCCAGCTGTTCCTCGCCTCGGGCGAGATCGAGGGCTGCGCCCTGCCCCCCCAGGAATCGATGGCCGCGGGCATCGTGGTGATCGGCAAGAACGCGCGTGGCGCCAACTTCGCGATGGACCACGGCAAGACGGCGTTCGTGGCCAACACCCCCGAGGAGGCGGCCCAGTGCCTGTTCGAGGCCGAGGACGCCCAGCGACGGACCCGCATCGCGCAGGCCGCCCACCAGCAGATCAGCCGCTACTTCCCGCGCAACGAGCCCACCGAGTTCTGGCGCAGGAACATCCGCGAGTTTTCCTAGCCCCCCGCAGCCCGCCAGCTTCGAGCATCCGCCCAGCTTGCCCCCGAGGGGGGCCTAGCGTTCATACTCGGGTCGCGCCCACCCATGACCGCGATCGACATCAAGACGCTCGGCCGCAGCTCGATCACCACCGGGCTCGTGCAGCTGTGGCGGATCGCGTCGCGGCTGGTCCTCACCCCCATCATCATCGGCAAGCTCGGGTGGGCGGGCTACGGGGCGTGGACGCTGGTGTTCAGCGTCGCCGCCTACGTGCAGATGACCAACGCCAGCTTCGGGCTGGCCTACACAAAGTTCACCGCCGAGTACGTCCGGCACCGCCGCTTCGACGAGCTGACCCACATCATCGGCTCGGGCATGGCGGCGGTGGGCTCGACCGCCGCGGTCGGCCTGGCGATCGCGTGGCTGGTGGGCGAGCCGCTCATGGCGTGGCTGGGGGTCCCCACCCCGCTGGTCGCCGACACCTCGCTCGCGCTGGTGATCGTGCTCTCGGTGCTGGTGCTGCGCATGACGTGGGGCTGCACGCTCGAGATCCTCGGCGGCCTGCAGCGCCTCGACCTCACCCAGCGCCTCAACGCCCTAGGCTACCTCATCGAATTCCTGGTCACCGTGCCGCTGCTGTTGTGGGGGCCGGGTCGGCTCGGAGGGATCGTGGGCCTGGCGGTGGGTCATGCCACCGGTCAGCTCGTCACCAACCTCGCGGCCTACTCGATGGTGCGCGCACGGCTGCCCGACGTGCGGATCTCGCCCCGATTCGTGTCCCGCGCGGGCCTGCGCGCGGTGATGTCGGTGGGCGGCCGCTTCCAGCTGCTGTGGGCCGTCAACACCATCGTGATGCAGGGGCTCAAGTTCCTGATCTCCAAGCTGGTGGGGGTCGAGGCGGTCGCGATCTACGATCTGGCCGACAAGCTCATCAACCTCGGCAAGACCGCGTCCGAGGCCGTGATCGCGCCGCTGATGCCCGCGTTCGCCAGCCTGCGGGCGGGCGGCGAGCGAGCGCGCGAGCGCCTGTTGTTCCTCAAGGGCAGCAAGGCCGACGCGCTGATGGGCGGGGCTTCGTTCGCGTTCCTGGCCCTGCTCGCGCCGTCGCTGCTGCTCTTGTGGACCGGCGAGACGGGCCCGCAGGTCGAGGAGGCCGCGTGGACCCTGCGGGTGCTCGCGGTGGGCGAGGCCTCGCTCTTGCTGACCTCGGTGGTGTCATCGAGCCTCCGCGCCCAGGGCAGGGTTCGACTGGAGCTGACGTGGGCCATGATCACCACGGGCGTCGTGGTGGTGCTGCTGTTTCCGCTGGCGCCCCTGTGGGGCTACACCGGCATGATCGTGGCGCGCCTGCTGGGCCAGCTGTGCGGCACCGTGTGGTACCTGCGCGCCTACTTCGGCTTTGCCGAGATGACCTGGGGCGAGTACCTGCGTGGCACCGGGATCCCCCGGCTGATCGGGATCCTGGCCGCGATCGGCGGCGTGCTGTGGGCGGGGCACGAGCTGCTCCCGCCGCTCGGCCCGCCGGGCCTGCATCCGCGGCTCGCCGCCGCGCTCGAGGTGATCGCGTGGGGCGTGCCCTACGCGGCGCTGCTGAGTGCGGCCGTGTGGAAGCTCTACCTCGAGCCCGACGATCGCGTGCAGGTGGCCACGCTCGCCGCCGCGGTGTGGGGCAAGCTTCGCGGACGCCCCACGCCCCCGCCGCCCGCCCCCGACGTGGTGGTGGTGACGGGGGACGACCCCACCGCGCTCGTGGAGGCCGCGCAGGCACTGGGCACCGTGGCGGCGATGACCGTGGCCGAGGCGGGCGCGTTGCTGTCCGCGGGGGTCCGCGTGAAGCTGGTCCTGGTCGAGCTCGCGGCGGGAGGCGATCCCCGGCCGACCTGGGACTGGATCTCGGAGCAACGCCCCGATCTGCTCGGACGGCTGGCCTACGTGGGCGTCGGCCACGAGCCCTTCTTTCGCGAGACGGGGGTCCGACGCTACCCGGAGCCGCCGTCGGGCGCGGTCCTGCGCGCCGAGTGGGGCTCGGCGTCGCCCCCCACCTGAGCCGCACCTCGCGCCTGTACACCCCTTCAGTAGATCGACGAGCCGTGCCCACGGCCGGCTCGCCGAAGCGACCCCCTCGCGTACAATCTGGGCGTGAATGACTTGGCTCGATGCTCCCTCGTGGTGCTCTGTCTCGCAGCCGGAGCGTGCCCGGCCGGCGACGACATCACCGCCATCTCCACCACTGGATCGACGTCCACCTCCGACACGTCGTCCTCGGGCGGGATGACCACGGTCCTTCCGCCTGCCACCACGACGACGCAGGGCACCACCACCGACGTTCCGCCCGGTACGAGCGACGAGACCACCGCCAGCGTCGACGACTCGACGAGCATGCCCACCACGATCGACGACACCACGGGCGAGGTGTCCGTGTGCGGCAACAACATGATCGAGGGCGACGAGGTCTGCGACCTCGCCCAGCTGAACGGTGAGACCTGCCAGTCGCTGGGCTACCAGGGCGGCCAGCTCGGCTGCTTGCTGACCTGTGCGGACTACAACCTCCTGGGCTGCTTCATCTGCGGCAACGAGGTCATCGACCTCGCCGAGGATTGCGAGGGCAGCGTCCCCCCCGAGGTCACCTGCCAGTCGCTGGGCTACGAGGGCGGGGAGGTCATCTGCGGTGCCGATTGCCTGTTCGATCTCAGCGAGTGCTCGATCTGCGGCGATGGCATCCAGCAGGGCCCCGAGGACTGCGACGGCATCGACTTCGACGGGCAGACCTGCGTGACCCTCGGCTTCGGCGGCGGCAACCTGGCCTGCAACCTCGCCTCCTGCAGCTTCATCACCTCCAACTGCACACCCTAGAGCCACCGCCATGCACGCGATGCACCGACGACTCGCACCGATCGCTGGGCTCGGCCTCGGAATCGCCCTCGGCCAGGGCTGCTACGACGGTCCGCTCCCCGTGGACACCGACGTGGGGAGCAGCACGGGTCCGTATTTGTGCGGCCCCGGGTTCGTGACCTGCCCCGACAACTCGTGCCAGCCACCCGCTCCGGGCGCGTGCTGTGGCCATGGTGGGCTGTGCCCCAGCGACGACACGGGGCCCGTCGACCCGACCAACACGACGCTCACCACCAGCACCACCCTGCCGCCCACCAGCACCACCCTGCCGCCCGACACCACCACCGACATGACGGCGTCGGCCACCGACACCAGCAGCAGCGGAGGCGAGAGCAGCAGCAGCGGAGGCGAGAGCACCAGCAGCAGCAGCGGAGGCGAGAGCACCAGCACCACCACCGGTGGGATGCTCCCCGGCTGCTACGACCCCATGACCTTCCCGTGGTCGGGGCCGCTGTGCGGGCCTGCGGCCGCCCCGTGCGTGGTGCAGGCGTCGGAGACCATCGAGCCCATGCAGCTGCCGCGCAATGGCACGCCCTCCATTGCGGTGAACGACGACTGCGAGCCCGCGGTGCTGCATGCGACCAGCCAGGGCGGAACGCTGGGCTTCTTCGCCCAGCGCACGGCTCCGGGCGTCTGGGACGTGCAGCCCACCCCGTTCCCCATGAGCCAGGGCGGGCTCGACTTCGATCCCGTCACCGGATTCTTCGGCGCCATGGTGTACGAGGGGGCCTTCCAGGTCTCGGCCCGGATCCACGACGGCGTGGCCTGGAACGGCGGCGATCCGCTGATGGGCAGCCAGTCGCTGTCGACCAAGGCGTTCGCGCTGACCGGCGACGCGACCCTCCACGGGGTGCTGCAGCAGCCCGCCGTCGGGTTCGTGGACGCCACCTGGCCCGGCGCCTGGATGCTGGCCGGCATGCCGAGCGGCGGACCGACCGACCTCAGCCCCGCGCTGGCGGTGGCGCCCGACGGCACCCATCACTTCACCTACTGGAGCACGGGAGGGATGTCGCCGATGCTCCGCTGGGAGACCTCGGCCGGTGGCCTCGAGGACGTGATGCCCTATGGAATCGGGCCCGTGTCGCCTGCGCTTGCGCAGGAGCTCGTGCTCACCGACGACGGTGCGGGAGCCATGGTCCCGCACGTGATCGCGGGGGCCCAGACTGCGATCGGCAATCGGGTGCAGGTGATCCATGCCCGACGCGACGGCGCCGCGCTGTGGACCACCTCCGTGGTGGCCTCCGAGGACCCCACCGGCGAGACCACCTGCGACGTGCCTCCGCTGGGACCGGGCGAGCTGTGCACCCTCGACCGCACGACCTACCGGCCGCTGGCCATCGCCTCGAGCCTGGGAGGCGACGTGCGGTGGCTCTACACCGAGGTGCACGAGCTGGTCGACTACGCCAGCGACTGCATGCCCGGCTGCGAGTGGGTACCGCTCGTGGACATGAGCACCTACGACGTGCTGCTCGGCTGGCTCGAGGGGGGCGCGCCGCAGTCGACCGTGATCCTGCCCGACGTACGCGCGATCCGGGCCAACATGGAGGTCGATGGGCAGGGGGTGATGCACGTGGTGGCGTATGCCGAGGAAGTGCCCGACGCCGCCGCCACCGGGCTGACCGTGGAGTACTTCCAGCTCGCGCCCTAGGAGGGGAGACGAAGATGCAGCGGCTCGGGATCGCGATCGGAGCATGGCTTGCGGCCTTCGGAGGCTGCGGCAATTCGTCGACGCCACCGGTCGGCGAAGGGTCGAGCTCGGCGGCGTCGACCATGACCGCGGCCAGCACCAGCGCCGCGACCTCGCCGATGACCGCCACGTCCTCGACGACGATGCCGGGGGAGACCACGCAGCACAGCAGCGCGTCGACCAGCGCCGACGAGACCGCCGACCCCACCACCACCGGCGAGCCCGCATGCAGCAAGAACGTGGTGCTGATGGGCTACTGGCCGCCCACCAACGAGATGCTGCGACCGTGGAGCCAAAATCCCCTGCAGAACACCCGGGCGTGGATCGGGGCGGACTGGGAGGGGTTCGGCTACGACGTCTACGCGTTCTTCCCCGAGTTTCCGCCCGATGGGGATCCGAGCAACGATCCGATCGGATCGCCGGGCTCGGTGGGCTCGGACGAGTTCGAGCTCCAGGTCGACTACCAGGCCACCTCGGAGGACTTTTGGCGCATCGTGGACGAGCTGCGGCCGATCGTCCTCATCACCAACAGCCGCGGCGGGGGCATCGGGTGGGAGCTCGAGGCGATCGAAGGCGGACACGGCATGGGCAACCCCGGGGATCCCTCGATGGACTGGAGCTCGGATGGCTACGGGATGGAGACCCGACCGACGATGGGCTCGGTGGATCCGCGCACGTGGGATGCGATCTCGACCTACCGCCAGGGGACCACGCTGGCCAGTCAGCTACCGCTGGACGAGATCTTCGACGCCGCGTTCGCGCTCGGGATCGCGAGCGTGGAGATCGACGAGGACGGCACCAGCGGCAACTACCTCAGCGGGTTCATGGGTCTGCACGGGGTCTATTACAACCAGATCGCGCCGCACAACGTGGCCGCGGGGCACATCCACGTGGGGAACGGGCTGCCGGTGGAGACGGCGAGCACGCTGATCGAGCAGACGCTGCGCGTGGTGCTGGAGGTTCATCCAGCGGACGCGGTGGGGTGCTCGACGAGGACGTGACGAGCCGTTGCGATCAATCGAAGAGATCGCGCACCCCCAGGTGCACCAGGCTACGCATCAGCATCGTGAAGGGGGCGCGGCGGGAGAGCACGGCCGCAAGGCCAGCCGCGGCCTCGGTGTCAGCCCGCCCTCGCTCGCGGGCACGCCGGACCTTGAGGTGAAGGGGGTGGACCCGCTCGAGGTAGTGATCGTGGATGGTGTCCAACAAATCGTGCGTCGCATGCCGAGCACGGGGTGAGCGGGCCTCGTGCACGGAGTGTAGGCGCTCGAGTTCCTCTGCCGTCGCGCGAGCCTTGTCGTCGTTCAGATCCTTGGCCACGAACCGACACTCGATCGTCGTACCCGTGTGATCGAGCAGCGCCACCTGCTCGATGCGACGCTCGATTCCGTCGCCTGGAGACAGCAGGCTCGCGCGTGGATACGACTTGGACCTTCGCCCATTGCAGAATGCGCAACAGGGAAAGAGATTCGGCCAGCAATATGCGCCCTCGGGCCAGTAGGAGATGGGGCGCCGATGATCGACCTGGATCTCGCCGATCGACAACCTCCGCTCGCAGAGGTAGCACTTGCCCAAGAAGTCGCGGTGGAGGGCCTCGAGCACGTCATCGTCGGCCCAGCTGGTCTCTCGAGCGAGGGACGCAGGAACGACCCTGGAGCGCTCGACGTCGATCACGGCGAGAACCCCGGATCAAGGTGCACTGAATTCGAGCCTTTGATGCGCCTGGGCGACGAGCAGTGATGGACGATCGGAGAGCTCTGCAACCAGACGTCGCAGTTCCTCTCGCTCGGGAGTTCCCGGGCGTGGATCGAGATCGAACAGAGCCTTGAGCCGAACGAGCTTGCGGCTGGTGGCCCGATCGATGTCGGTGGGAAGACCGAAGTGCTCCTTGAGGATCGTGCCATAGCGAATGCCCAGGTAGTCGGTGCTGGAGCGCACCACGTGCGTTCGAAGATCGAAGATCGTGGCGTTCGAGAGACTCGCCAAGACCTCGGGAGAATGCGTGGCCACGATGAACTGCACGTTGGGATGCATCTCGGTGAGCAAGGGCAGGACCATCTCTTGCAACCGCGCATGCAGATGCAGCTCGGGCTCGTCGATGATGGCCCAGCCCGCGGGCTCGATGACTCCGCCGCGAAGCAGGTAGTGCACCGGAATCATCAGCGTCGCCCACAGGAACAACACGCTGGCGATGCCATCGGCCAATTCGTCGAAGGCGATCGCCCTACCATCACCCAGCACGATCTTGAACTCGAACGACGTCCGATCGAGCTGCAGATGAGCCCGATCGTCGTCGAGGATCTGCCGAAGGTGTCCTTCGAGCGCATCGAACCGTCGCGCGATGCGCTCGACCGCGGCCTGATCGCCGTCCTCGCGCGCATAGGCCTGCTCGGTTCGAAGGTTGACCAGGAATTGCAGCAGCATGGCCGCCGCTCCCTCGGAGCGGAGGAACTGGTGCTCATCGAACCGCGCGGGCCCAGCGGGATGATGGAGGTCCAGCGTGCGTCCAGCACTCATGTACGCAACGAAGCGCTCGTCATGACCTGCCGATGGCGCACCGCGGACATCCACGAGCGGCGGTCCCTCTGATCTCGCAGCAGGGACTCCAAGGGTCGAGAGAGTCCGGTACAGCCCTCGAAGAACCGAAGTCTTACCGCTACCGTTGGGTCCGGTGAGGATCAGGTGACGTCGAGGAGCGTCGGGGAGCGCAATCGGAATCTCCAGATCGCGCACGGAGAACGCGCTGCGCACATACAGTGAGGTCAGAAAGTGCTCAGCGTCCGCAGACACGTCGACGATGGTAGCGCATCGTGCTCCACCCCGTGAATGACTCGATGGGGGTCGCCCCTCATCGGCACGGCTCTTATCACCCCAGGCTCATCCAAAACGGAACGACCTCCATCGATCCCGCGTGGATGTGGACGACTTCGAACGACTCTGGTGCACCTCGTACCGGCACGGGCGACGCGACCGCAGCCCGAACAAGACGCCGAGCAGCGCCAGCGGCCCCGCAGCACCGCCGGGCGCGGTCCGGCATCCGCAGCCGCCGCCGCCTCCACCATCTCCATCGGCCCCCGGCTCGCCGGTGGTCGCCCCGGCGGTGCCGTCGGCCTCACTCCCGGTTTCGGTCCCGCCCGCCTCGTTGCCTCCGCCGGTGGCGTCGGCCCCACCGCTCTCGTCTCCGGGCATCCCACCGGTGGTCTCCCCGTCGCTGGTCGTCCCGGGATCCTCCTGGGTCGTGCCCACGTAGTGGATCGCGTTGGCCAGGATCTGGAAGTTGCTCCCGTTCACGTCGTCGAGCGCATTGGGCTGGTACTCGCCTGGCTGATAGAACACCACGTGCCCCATCCACCCGGCGCGCCGCAGGTCGTAGCCGAGCACCCTCGGGGTCCCGCCGGTGTCGCTGGCAAACAGGATCGTGCGCTCCTCGCCGCCCTCGGTGAGCAGATCCAGCGCGTCGTAGCGCTCGTCGGGGGTGTTGTTGAAGAACCCGTACTCGCCATCGGCAACCCCGACGCCCCCGAAATTCCGCGTGCTTGGGTAGCGCATGCCCTGGTCGACCACGAAGTGCCCGGGTGCCACCGCGATCACGTCCTGCCCTGCGCCGGGGTCCCAGGCGATCGAGCTGGCCCGCCCGCCGAGCAGCTGCAGGATCGGCTCCTTGCCGCCGGCCTCGTAGATCCCGTGGTGGAACACCACCACGCCGCCGCCCGCCTGCAAGTGAGCCTCGAAGGCCGCCGTGAGCTCGGCCTGCCGATCGCTGCCGTCGCACCCCGTCGCCGAGAGGTGGGCGAAGTACACGACCACGTCGACCGAGCCGGGAGTGCCCAGCATCGTCAGCGGATCGTCGATGCACTGGCTGCTCACCTCGTCGATGAACTCGACCTCGATGCCAGCGCCGGGACTCTCGATGGCTGCCGCCAATTCGCCGGGCTGGGTGAGCTGGTCCTCCGGCAGTCCATGAGGATTGACCTCGTCGCTGATGATCACGATGCGCAGGGGATCATGAGCGGGCAGCTCCGCCCCCGTCGCCACCGCCGGCCCCACCAGCACCATCGCCCCCGCCGCCCATCCCTGGGCCCGCTTCTTCAAGCCACGCATGACGGGAACGCTACCATCGATCTTCGCTTGGCGGCCCGTCGAAAAGCGTCGCCTGACGGCGCCGCGGGGCCTACCGCCAGGCTTCGCCTGGCTCCTTGGCGGCCCGTCCAAAAGCGTCGCCTGACGGCGTCGCGGGGCTCATCCCTCGCCGACGAAGCGGGGCGGCGTCCACAAGCGCTCGGGGCCTCGACGCCACACGGCCTCCCACTTGGGGTCGGGGAGCCCTGGATCGGTGAGCGGCGGAATCTGCTGCTGCGCGGCCATGCGCTCGCCGAGCGCCATCGTCTGCTCGGGCGAGAGCAACGCGCGGCCGCACAGGTCGCGCAACCGCTCGCTCAGCTGCTCGGGGGCCAACCCCCGCAACAGCAGCGAGCCAGCCACCCGCAGCACGCCCTCCTCGGACACGCTGCCTTCGCGCATCAACACCGCGGCCATCTGGAACGGACCACGGCAGCCGATGACCCCGGGCCCATAGTCGAGGAACACGTCGGGGTCGACGTAGCGCTCCATGCGGATGTAGGCGCGCTTGACCCCTCGCCCCGGCGCCAGGCGACGCCGGGCCGTGACGATGGCCGCGGCGTCGCCCTCCATCACTCCGTTCAAGCGCAGGATCCGAAACAGATCGGTCACCGGGATCCGCCCGGCGAGCACGTCGGCGTAGAGGGCAAAGGTCAGCGGATCGGTCTCGAGATCGTCGCCGATCAGGTTCTCGATGGCACCACGCGGCAGCTCGGCGCGCCCGGCCAACAGCGCAGTGAGCTTGAATCCGACCTGCTCTCGCAGCCGGCGCAGCCGCAGCTTGCGGAACACCCCCACCCAGTTCTTGAAGGTGGTGCCGTCGAAGCCGATGCCGTCGAGCATCATCTTGCGCTCGATCACGGGCCGCAGCTGGGCGGGACTGGCCGAGACGAAGTAGAGCGGCGTGTCGCGCCGCTCGGGGCCTGGACCGCGACGGATCTCGCGAAACAGCCGCGCCATGCCGGCGATGTCGACCTTGTCGGCCGCGCGCTCGAACGGGATCCGAGCCATGCCCTTCATGCTCGAGATCTCGGTGGCGAGGTACGTGCGATCGATGTCGGCCACGAACACCTCACCCTCCCAGCCGGGCTCGAGGGTGCGGTAGTTGGCCCGGTGAATCGGGAAGCCCACGCGCACCCCCACCTATCAGACCGCGTGGAGGAAGACCAGTGCCCCGACCGTGATCGCGATCCCGCCCGTGGTCACCAAGGCGCTCGACGAGGCCTCGGCCGCGCCCCCGCGGCCACGATCCTACGGCTAGTCGTCGGACACGACCTTGGGCCACGAGGCGAGGGTCGCCCCCGGATCGGGGAAGTCGGGGGGCAGCCCCTCGATCCCCAGGTGCAGGATCCGCGAGCCCGCTTGGTTGACCGGATTGACGCTCTTGCCCACCACGATGCCGGCCTCGGGTGCCTCGTACTCGCAGACGGTGTCCCCGAACATGTCGGAGACCCGCGCGATCCGCTGCCCGGCCGTCACGCGCTCCCCGACCTCGGGGTACACGTCGAGCAGACCACCGCGGTCGGTGTAGATCCAGTACGAGCGCCCGCAGATCACGGGGTCGGCCGAGTGCAGCGGCGCCCGCTCGGGCACCATCTCGAGGTGCTGCAGCACGTTGAAGCTGCCGCGCACCGAGCTCTGGATCCGATCCCGCTGGAAGCGCGAAGGATCTCCGATCTCCACCGTGATCGCATGCACGCCCATCGCAGCCGCCGCCGAGCGCAGGGTGCCGTCGGCACTGGCGTTGTGGACGATGATCTCGGGACGCTCGAGATACGCCATGCGCGAGGTGACCGCGTTGCGCAGATCGGCGCGCACGTAGAGCGAATTGACCCGTCCCGCGCTCGCGGTGTGGAGATCGATGAGGTAGTCGAGATGGCGGATCACCCGCTCGATGAAGCGATGGGCATAGACATGGGACATCGCGCCACGGGGCACGCCCGGCATCACGCGATTGAGGTCGGCGTTGTCGTTGAATTCACGACGACCGGCGAGGTAGCCCGGCACGTTGACCACCGGCACTGCCACGACCGTACCGGCGAGGGTCTCGGGCTCGATCGACGGGATCACGCGCTGGATCACCCGCACCCCGTTGAGCTCGTTGCCGTGGACGGCCGCCGTGAACCCGACGCGAGGACCAGGGCGCGCCCCCTTGACCACCATCACCGGCAAGCGAACCATCTCGCCCATGCCGTCGCGCACCATGTCGACGCGAAAGCGGGTGACGCTGGCCGGGGGGAGCGCATCGAGATCGAGGGCTTCGACGACTTGGATGACGGGCATCGCTGGAACCGGCCTGCTAGCGTACAGGGCTCGGGCACGGCGCGATACGGGCAAGCACGATCGGCGAGGCCCCCGGGCCCGAGACGAGGTCAGGTGGCATGGTCCGCGCCCTCGGGGCGCAGCTCGAGCAGCTCGTTGGTCAACCAGCTCGTCGCCAGCACGCGCAGCTCGTCTCCGGGCACCACGCCGAGCCCCACGATCTGGTGCGTGCGCGGCATCTCGTGGGTGCGGTGCAGCATGTTCCGAAGATCCACCAGGGTCACCGTCGAGCCGCTGAAGTCGGCGATGGCCACCCAGCGGCCGTCGCCGCTGATGTCGATGGTCCGGGGATTGTCGCCGGTGGGTGCTTCTCCGAGCACCTCACCGGTGCGGGGATCGAACCAGCGCAGCGCGTCATCCCCACTGCAGGAGACGTAGAGCCGCGCCTGGTCCGGCGAGAGCACCAGGTGCCGAGGGTTCTCGCAGGCCTCGAATTCGAGAGCCGGCCGCACCTGTCCCGGGGCATAGACCTGCACGCGGTGATCCCACATGGCCCCGACCAGGAGCGTGCCGTCGGACATCAGCGCCATGCCACGCGGACGCCGACCGGTGCGGAGGGTGTGGTCGACCCGCCGCGCCGGAAGGTCGACCGCCGAGACCGTACGCGCCGACCAGTTGGACACGTACAGCAGCTCCCGCGCCTCGTCGACCACCATGAACTTGGGGTTGTTGCCCACCTTCACCTCGTGCCGGACCTTCAGCGAGCTCGCGTCGACGACCTCGATCACGCCTCGCGCGAAGTTGGACACGTAGACGGTGGATCCATCGGCCGAGACCGTGGCCTCGGCCGCGTTGCCGCGAAAGTCGATGTGCCCCACCCGCTCGAGGCTCGCGGCATCGTAGACGTAGACGTTGCGGCGACCGGCGTGGCCGAAGTTGCACACGTAGAGGCGCGAGCCGTCGGGCGAGATCGTCACGCTCTTGGGCTGCACGCCGGTACGCACGCGGCGGGTGATCTCGAGCGCGGGGCCTCCGGGGGACGCGATGAGCGGACGCTCGGGCGGCGGTGGCTCGGGCGGGGGCTCGACCGGGGGTGGCTCGTGAACGAGCGGCGGCTCGGGCTCGGGCGACGGCTCGGCGGCGGTGGGCTCGACGGTCGGCTCGGCCTCGGCGATGGCGACTGGAACGGCGTCCAGGGGCTCGGCCGGCGTCGTCCGCTCGGACACCGGCTTGGGGGTGCAAGCGAGCGTCGACGACAACAGGCCGATCGCTGGCCGAACATGACGCATCGGCCAACCCTATCACTTGCGCCCGAGTCGCTCGATCCGATGCAATGCCGGGGGCTCCCCGGGCGTGCTGACCGGGTGGAGCCATCCACGGTGCCCCATGCGCGAACCATTCCTCGTCCCCGTCTTCTCGATGCTCGGATTGCTGGCGGCATGTGGCGCAGAGCCACCCGCGAACCCAGCCGAACGACCCGCCGAGCCCGTGGTGCCGAGCAATGCGTCGGACGCGACACCAACCGACGCCCAGACCACCCCGACCGGCACGGCTCCGGCTGACGCTGCCGCGGCCGAGCCCGCTGCGCCCGACACCACGGCCGATCCCACTCCGACCATACCGGGCTCGACGCTGCACGTGGTCGCTCTGCGCGAAGGGGCCGTCGATCTCTTCGTCCACCGACAGGCTCCCGTGCTCTCGCTGGAGGGCGAGCCGGTCCCATGGGTGAAGGGTCGCTTCGTGCCCGAACCGAACGGCGCTCGCGGCCTTCCTCCCAGCTTCGAGCCCATGGCCCACATCGGCTTCACCCGCGCCATGGGTGGCGACTCGCAGGCGCCCCTCCCCACGTGGGTCACCCTCGAGACCATCTACGACCGCGCGGGCGCGCGCTACGACGTGCATCGGCGCGATGGCGATCGCTGGCGACCAGTCGAGCGTACCAAGGGTCCGATCGTGGCCCACTACCACGCCTACGTGGAGCGCGAAGGAGCCCTGCTGGGCCTGCAGGTGTGGAGCCCGACCGAGGAGTCCTACTACGACGAGTCGGAAGACGAGGAATCGATCGCGGCGGCTGCCGCACTGGAGCGAGCGCTGAAGCGCGCGCGCCCCACGTGGGTACGCCTGGTCGGCGCCGAGGTCCCGATGCCCAAGATCCCGGCCAAGACCGCGTTGACGGGTGCCGTCACCACCTCGGATGGGACCCTCTACGCCATCACCGAGCGCAGGAGCGAAGACTCGCCGCATCGGCTGCTGCGGTGGCGACCGGGAGGGGTCGACGCCGAGTCGGTGGTCGTGCCCGGGCTCGACCGCACCTACGAGGCCTCGCTCTCGACGAGCGGCGACTGGGTCCTCGCCCATGGTGGCATCGAGGGCGAGGGCGAAGGCCAGGCCGACGAGGCCTACCTCGCAATCGGGCATGCGGACGCCTGGGAGCGCATCCCCATGCCGCTTCCGCTGGGCGACCGCGACATGCCCCCGAACGTCCTGGCCGCGAGCCGAGCCCCCAACGGCGAGCTGTGGATCGCCCTGGGCGTACGCGACCTCCCCATGGGGGGCGAGCCAGTCCCGGTGTGGCGCAAGCCGGTCGATGGCGCGTGGGAAGCGGTCCCCTTGCCCAGGGTGGAGCTCGGTGCGTTCGGGCCGAGCAAGACATGGATCTTCGAGGGCGAGCACGGCCGCAACACCTGGGTCGAGCACGAGCGCGAACCGATCGATCACTCGTCGACCCGCGTGGTGGGACTGACCTGGGCCGCGGGTGCGATCTGGGTGGCGCTGCAGCTCGATGGCGACTCCGCCGACCACGGGCCGCGCTCGGTGGTCCTGACCAACGATCCCACGGCCACCGCGGTGACCGTGCTTCCCCCGGTGTGGAAGACCGAGCTCGAGCGCGCCAACGCAGCCAGCGGCTCGGCCAAGCCCGGTGAGCGCGGGTGCGATTCGTTCACGGTGGTGCTCGGGCCTGCCTCGCTCGCGACCGAGCACCCCGAGCGCGTCGACGCGGTCGACGCGATCGAGGTCGAGGACGTCATGCAACCGGTGAGCACGATCTACGTAGCCGAGCTCGGTGGAGCCAAGGTGCTGGCGACCCGCAGCCAGGTGAGCTCGCCCGCCGAGGCCGAAGCGGTCCGCAAGGCCGTCGCTGCCGTGGTGGGCACCGAGGTCGAGCTCGTGTGCCACAACCCGATGCTGGAGACGGTGGTGAAATCCCATTGAGCGCGCTCGGCCCATCGTGGTGGGCGCTGCTGGGGCTGCTGGTCGTGGCGTGCGAGGCCGGCCCGGCCGGCCCGGCCGTGGTGGTGCCGCACATCGAGCCCACGTCCACCAGTCCGACCATGGCATCCGAGCCCGAGCCGGTCGTCGTCCGACCCGCGTGGCGTGACGGCGACGGCGCGCTCGTCCGGGCCGAGCACTGGCTGCCCGGCCCGGCTCGACTCGATGATCCCCCTCGTGATCCCGCCGCGCGCCACCTGGCCGATGGAGCATGCCAGCGCTGCCATCACGCGATCGCCCACGATTGGCTCGGCTCGCAGCACGCGGGATCATGGAGCAGCCCCGCGTTCCAGCGCGCGTTCGCGTCCGAGCCGCGTGCGTTCTGCCAGCGCTGCCATGCCCCCGAGGAGCGAGCGTCCACCGCCGTCGGGGAGGTCACCGAGCCCGCCGCGAGCCTGGGCGTGGGCTGCGTCACCTGCCACGTGCAGCCCGGCACGACCGAGGTCTGGGCCGCCCCCCGGGCCGGTGCGCATCAACCCGATCGACCCGCGCCCCACCCGATCGCACGCAGCCCGGCCTTCGCAGGTCCGCAGGCCTGCGCCCGCTGCCACGAATTCCCGTTTCCCGATCATGCGCTGCGCGATCACCCCCTGGCCATGCAGTCCACCGTGACCGAGCACGGCCGCTCGGCCTTCGCGGCGCTCTCGTGCGCCGATTGCCACATGCCGCGCGACGCCGACGGCCGGCGAAGCCACGGCTTTCCCGGTGCCTACGACGGCGCGATGCTGGCCCAGGCGCTCGAGATCGACGCGGCGCGTCCAACCCCGTCCACCATTCGGATCCGCCTCGCCCCCGGGCGTGTCGGACACGCCGTGCCCACCGGCGATCTGCTGCGCCGGCTCGAGCTGCGGGTGCAGGTCGATGGTGAGGACGAGCCGGCGTTCACCGCCACCAAGCTCTTCGGTCGTCGCTTCGGCCAAGCCTACCAGTCGAGCGGCGTGATCGTGCGCGACGAGCTGGCCGACGACCGCGTGGGCACGGGACCGGACGCTGGCGTGCACGTGGCCACCTTCACCCTCCCCGCTCCGCTCGCCGGCTCTCCCGTGCGCTGGCAGGTGCTCCACCAGCGCGTGGCCGCGATGAGCCGAGATCCATGGCGCGCTCCGATCGAAGGCCAGGTCCAGGTTGCGGCTGGGCTGCTCGTTCCGTGAGGACCGACTCTCCCGAGGTTCGTCATGATCCGTGAAACTGCCATTGCGTCCCTGCTCGTGCTTCCCATCGCGTGTGCCCGCTCCGAGGACCCGCCGACTCGGACCATGGCCAACGACCCGGCCGCCTCGACCGTCCCCGTTGCGCACTCGGCCGAGCCTGCACCGGCGGCGGCCGTCGAGCCCGCCGCGGCCGTCGAGCCCGCCGAGCCCGCCGCGGACGTCGAGCCCACCGCGATCGTCGAACCCTCCCCGCCCGTGACCGGCGACCTTCACCTCGTGGCCATTCGCGAGGGCACGCTCGAGCTCCTGCCCTACCACGACGCCCCCTTCGTCGTCCTCGACGGCGAGCCCATCCCCTGGGTCGATGGCCGCTTCACCCCCGAGCCGTACAGCGCACGCGGGCTGCTCCCCCTTCGCGATCCCCTCGTCATGCGAAGGAGCACCCTGGCCCTCGGCGGTGGGCTCCAGGATCCACGACCGACCTTCGTGACCACCGAGCAATACGACGATCGCAGCGGCTCGGTCTACGAGGTCCATCGACGCCAGGACGGCCGCTGGCGTCCACTCGATCTCCGCGAGCCTCCACTCGCGTCTCACTACTCGGCCTACGTCGAGCGCGAGGGAGCCCTCCTGGGCCTACGCGCCTGGGACCTCGGCGACGTGCTCGTCATGGACGGGCCCCCCGACGAACTCGACGACGAGCAGAGCGAGGCTCGGTACGAGGCCAACCGCCGGGCGCTCGCCCGGGCGCGCCCGTCATGGGCTCGGCTGTCCGGGCCGTCGATCGCCCTGCCCGAGATCCCCACCGAAGCAGTGCTCGTCGCGGCGGTCGGCACCTCCGACGGAGCCCTGTTCGCCATCGACTCGCCCCGCGGCAAGAACCCCGGGCGTCGGCTGCTGATGTGGCCGACCGGCGCCACGACGGCCGAGACCATCGCCCTGCCGGAGCTCGAGCGGGCGCGGCACGTCGAGCTCTCCGCCAGCGGCGACTGGGCGCTCGCCTACGGGAGCCTGGCGAAGGGCGGCCGGTCCACCGAGAGCTTCCTGGCGGTGGGCCGCGGTCCCGAGTGGGAACGGATCCCCGTCGAGTCGACCCCTCGCGGTCCGGGCGGCACCGCCGACCTCGTGGGTGCGGCTCGGACCCCGACCGGCGAGCTATGGATTGCGAGCCACCACGCCGAGCCGGTGTGGCGCAGGCCCGTGGGCGGTTCGTGGGAGCCAGTGGCGCTGCCCAACCCGCCCACCGATCCGTTCGGCCCCAGCGAGGACTGGTTCTTCGAGGGCATGGAAGGGCGCTTCGACTGGACCAAGCTCGAGCGAGGACCGCTGCGCATGAGCGCGACCAGGGCCCGAGGGCTGACATGGGCCGCCGGTGCAGTGTGGGTGACGCTCGAGGTCGTCGCGTCCCAACCCGACCGAGTGCCGCGCACCATGGTGCTCGCCAGTCGACCCTCGGCCGACGGACACCAGGTGCTCACCCCCGCGTGGCTGACCGAGCTCCAGCGCCATAACGCCGATGTCGCCGACGCCGAGCCCGGCAGTGTCGGCTGCGAGGTGTTCTCGCTGCTGCTGGGTCCGGCCTCGCTCGCCCGCGAGCGGCCCGAGCTACCCGACACGCTCGACGGGCTGGCCCTCGATCCGGACACGTTCGGCGCGATGTACGTGGGCCAGCTGGGCAAGTCCGCGAAGCAGCTCGTGGTGCGCACCTTTGCCATCGGGACCGAGCGCGTCACCGCCACACGCGAAGCGGTGCAAGCCGCCACCGGGCTCTCGGTCACCCTCGACTGTCGCATCGCCCACCTCGAGACCATGGTTCGCCCACCACCTCGGGAGTGACCGCCTCGCGCGGTACACTCCCGCTCGAGTTCCCATGCAACGCGTTCACCTGGTCGAGCTCGAGGACCTCCCCTGGTTGCCCAAGCCCATCCGCGACGGCGGCACCGACGTGCTCGACTTCATGTTCGCGCGCATGGGCTTCTACCGGGCGCTGGTCCCCGAGCTCGCCGCGCTGATGGAAGCCACGGGCACCCGTCGCCTCGTCGACCTGTGCTCGGGCGGAGGCGGGGGTGCCATCGCGATGCGAGCCCTGCTGCGCGAGCAGGGGCACGACGGCTTCGAGCTCGTGCTCACCGACCGCTACCCCAACGCCGCCACGGCCGAGCGGGTCACGGCGCTGGGCGATCCCGACGTGCACTGGCGCGCCGAGCCGGTCGACGCGTTCGACGTGCCGCCGTCGCTTCGCGACGGCATCCGCACCATGTGGAGCGCGCTCCACCACTTTCGCCCCGAGGGCGTACGGCAGCTCGTCCAGGCCGCCGTGGACGACCGCGTGCCGCTGGCGTTCTTCGACGTGGCCGCTCCGCCCGCGCTGCGCAAGCTGCCCGGTGTCGTGGTGCCCCTGCTGGCGATCCCCAACATGCTGGTCCTGTTCACGGCATGCGTGTTGATGGTGCCGTTCGTGCGCCCGTTTCGCCTCGGCCGAGCCCTGCTCACGCTCCCGCTGCCCGCGATTCCCCTGCTCTACGCCTGGGACGGCATGGTCTCGGGACTCCGCGCCTACACCCCCGAGGAGCTCCTCGAGCTCGCCCACGCGGTTCGGGGCAGCGAAGGCTACGAGTGGAAGGCCACCCGCGGCGGTCCGGCGCTGTGCCTGCTCGGGCGCCCCAAGCCGTGATCACTTCGCCGCGGCATGGCACTCGCGACTACGGCTCGACGGTCAGGTCATCGGGATCGATCTCGTTCCAGTGCCGAACGTCGAGGCCGGGCACCGTATGGAACACCTTGTCGGCAGTGATGACCACTGCGCCCTCAACGAGCGCCTGAGCGGCGATGATCGCGTCGGAGTCCGAGAGTCCCTCTCGTTGGGGCCCTTCTCGCCGCGTCGCCGAGGCCAGAGAGGCGGCCCGCGTCATCACATCCACGGACAGGGGTACGAACCGCAGAGACCTCGACATCTCCTCGAAGTGCTCGAGGCTCCGTTCGGCGCCCCTGAGTTCGAGGGCGCGGCGGAGCTCGTAGACAGCTACGACCGAGACGAGGAGCTCCGGAGGAGACGGGGCGAGCAGGAGGCGTCGGAACCACTCCTTGGCATCCTGATGTCGACCGGGGATGCAGACCTCGAGGAGCACATTGGCATCCAGCATCAGCTTCACGTCAAGCCGCTCCTCGTAGACGCAATGGCTCGATGTCTCCGACATCGACCGGTGGGTCCGTGTCCGCCCTCTCGTCGATCCATTGCGCCACGAGCTCGGCCAGTACCTTCCGATACCACCCGTCCACCACGTCGGCGTAGAGGCGGCGCGACTCGGCACGCGTATGGAACACGATGACGAGCGGCCCACCCGCCGTTTCGTCGAGTTGCGAGCGCACAGGCCGAAGCCTGCGAAGGAGGTCGCGTTGCTCGTGAGCGTCTGCGTCGAAGACTTCCAGCGTACGATCGCGCCCATCGAAGTCGCAGGCCATCTCGCCCCAGCGCACGGGCCTGCGATCGAGCAATTCGGAGACTCGGGCGGGGATGGCGTCGCGCTCGAGGGTCATGCTGCCTCCCCCAAGAGCCTCGCCACCAGCCGTTCCGCGCCTTCGTACGCGAGCAAGGCCTCGTCGAATTCGACTTGGTCTTCGAGGTAGTCTGCCCTGATGCGGAGCGAGTAGAGCAGCTCCAGCTCCTCCGCAGCGTCGGTATCGAGGATGCCCCATGACCTGGCGTCCCGAGGAAGCCGATCGTGACGGAAGTAGCACTGCCCGTCGTCGGTGAACGCCACGCCGTCCCGCAACGCACGATCGGCGACGGCAAGGTAGGCCGCGTAGTAGATGCGCGATGCAGCCGCGTTGAGCAGGCCTTCACGGCCCTCCTCGTCGGGCAACAGCCGCTCGGCCGCCTCGAGATTCTCCTTCGCCTTCTCGTCCAGCCGCACCCAAGAAGGATACGCGATGTTCCTCGAGCCGACCAACGAAGGACATGGCTCGATTGGAGTCACTCGGGCGCCGTGCACGGCATCGATACGCCCATGATTCGACTCGGTCCGGGTCCGTGTCATCGGCGGCACGACCACCACCAACCAGTTCGACTCGGGCGGGCCATGCCCGCGATTCCCCGAACGCACCTCCCCCTTGGACATCAGATGTCCAGCTCGTCCGCCTCCGACGCGCGCTCCATGATGAACGAGTAGCGCGCCCCCGCGTCCTTGCCCATCAGGTCCGAGATCGTCCGATCCGTGGCCAGCTCGTCGCCGATCGACACCTGGATCAGCTGCCGCTTCTTCGGATCGAGCGTGGTCGACTTGAGCGTCTCGGGCATCATCTCCCCCAGCCCCTTGAAGCGCTGGATCTCGGGCTTGCCGCGCTTGATCTCGGACAAGAGCCGCTGCAGCGCGGCGTCGTCGGCCACCCAGTGGGTCTCCTTGCCCACGTCGACCCGATAGAGCGGAGGCTGGGCCAGGTACACGTGCCCGCGCCGCACGAGCTCGGGCATGTAGCGGTAGAAGAAGGTGAGCAGCAGCGTGGCGATGTGGTGCCCGTCGGAATCGGCGTCCATCAGCAAGATGACCTTGCCGTAGCGCAGGCGCTGGAGTTCGAAGTCCTTGCCGATCCCGCAGCCGAGCGCCTTGACCACGTTGCCGAGCTCCTCGTTGCCGAGCACCTTGGCCAGGCTCGCCTGCTCGGCGTTGAGCACCTTGCCGCGCAGCGGAAGGATCGCCTGCGTCTGCCGATCGCGCCCCATCTTGGCCGAGCCACCGGCGCTGTCGCCCTCCACGATGAACAGCTCCGAGCGCCGTGGATCGGTGCTGGCGCAGTCGGCCAGCTTGCCCGGGAGGTTCAGCCGCCCCGCGGCCGCGTTCTTGCGCGAGACCTTCTGGCTGGCCGCGCGCGAGGCCATGCGAGCCCGCGCCGCCGCAATCACCCGCGCCACGATCGACTCGGCCGCGCTGCGGTTCTCGTGCAGCCACTGCTCGAGCGCCGGCCGCAGCGTGCCCTCGACCTGCGTCACCACCTCGGGGTTGTTCAGGCGGTTCTTGGTCTGGCTCTGGAACTGGGGCTCGAGCACGTAGGTGCTGAGGATCACCACCAGCCCCTCGCGCATGTCCTCGAGCGTCACCGCGACGCCCTTGGGCTCGAGCTTGTGGGCCTGCATGTACGCCCGCAGCGCCTTGCCCAGCGCGTTGCGCAGCCCCTGCTCGTGGGTCCCCCCGTCGGGGGTCGGCACGCCGTTGACGAACGAGTAGGTCGCGTCCTCGGTGGACTCGGTCCACGCCAGCGCGGCCTCGAGCTTGGGCTCGTCGTCGCGCTCGCACGTGAACAACCCCGGGTGCACGGCGGGCTTGCCCCGCACCTGCACCAGCTTGGCCAGGTAGTCCACGATGCCCTGCGCGTGCTGGAATTCCTCGCGCGTGGGGCCCTTGGGATCCACGAACACGATCTTCAAGCCGCGATGCAGGTAGCTCTTGGCCTCCAGCCGCTCGCGCAGCACCAGCGGGTCGAACGTCACCTTGGGGAACATCGTGGAATCGGGCCGCAGGTGCACCCGCGTTCCCGAGCCGCGCGAGGACCCGAGCTTCTTGAGCTTGCCCTCGGGCACCCCTTGCAAGAAGCGCTGCTGCCAGCGACCTCCGTCGCGCCACACCTCGACCGTCAGCTCCGACGACAGCGCGTTGGCCACGGCCGCCCCCACCCCGTGCAGGCCGCCCGAGTGCTTGTAGCTCTGATCGTCGAACTTGCCGCCGGCGCCGAGCTTGGTGAACACCGCGACCACCGCGGGCACCTTGAGCTGCGGGTGCAGGTCCACCGGGATCCCGCGGCCGTTGTCGACGATCGAGATCCCCTGGTGATCCGCGTCGAGCTCGACCGTGATCTCCGAGGCGTGCCCGTTGATCACCTCATCGACCGCGTTGTCGAGGATCTCCCAGATCAAGTGGTGCAGGCCGTCCTTGTTGAGCCCGCCGATGTACATGCCGGGCCGCTTGCGAACGTGGTCGACCCCCTCGAGGAACTGGATCGCGGTTGCGTCGTAGCCCTTGCCGCCCGCGGCCCGCTTGGTCGACTTGCTCGCGGCGGTCTTGCCGCTGCCAGCCTTCTTGCTGCCCGACTTCTTGCTGCTGGTCTTCTTGCTGTTGGCCATGATCGCATGCCCTCGCGCTCGCGTGCGCTCAGCCCTCGGCGTCCTCGCCCTCGGGGTTCAGGTCGGGGACCGCAGGTGGCGGCAGCTGCAGCCGCTTGACCTGCCCACGCTTGAACACCGGCCGCCCCTTGCCCCCGCGGGTCGCCGGCTCGCGATCGCTCCCGCCGAGCTTCTGGGTGCCCCCGGTCGACTTCTCGATCTCCACCTGTACATCGGCGGTGAACGCTCCCACCACCTCGTCGCCGGCGTCGAGCTTGATGAAGCGCACCCCCTTGCCGGCCCCCGACAGCAGGTTGACCTCGCCCGCCGAGCAGGCGAGGAGGCGCCCCTCGCGGGTCAGGGCGCACACCACGTCCTCCACGTAGACCTTGAACACGGCCACCACCTCGTCGCCCTCGGACAGCCGCGCGAACATGCGGCCGCGGCTGGTGCTGGGCTCGCGGTGCGCCCACAGGGCAAAGCGCAGGCTCTGGCCCTGCTTGGTGATCGCCAGGAGGTGCGGGTACGGCTCCTCGTACTCCTCGCCGAGCTGCGGCTTTTCTTCGGCGAACTCCGGCATCACCCGCCGGTCGGTGCCCACCGCCCCCACCACGCGCTCGCCGTCCTTGAACTTGAACAGCTTCTGCACGGGCGTGCCGTGCCCGGTCGAGGGCGGCACGTCGTTGATCCGGCACACGTAGGCCGAGCCCATGTTGGTCAGGATCACCACGCACTCGCGGGTGCTGCCGCCCACCAGCGCCAGCGGCTCGTCGCCCTCGCGCATGCGGGTGGTCTCGAGGTTGATGGTCCGCTGGCGCTTGATCCAGCCGTCGCGCGTCAGCAGCACCACCGCGTCTTCCTCGACGATGAAGCTCTCGGCCGAGAACTCCTCGGTGATGTCCTCGGCACCGAGCTTGGTGCGTCGCGAGTCGGCAAAGCGCGTGCTGACCTCCTCGAGCTCCTGCTTGACGAGGTTGCGGAGCTTGGCCTCGCTCTTGAGGATCGCCCGGATCGCCTTGGCCTGCGCGCGCTTGTCCGCCAGCTCCTCGCGGATCTTCTGGATCTCGAGCTTGGCCAGCCGATAGAGCTTGGTCTCGAGCACGGCATCGGCCTGCTCCTCGTCGATGCCGAACGCCTTGCACAGCTTGGTCGAGGCATCGGCCTTGCCGTCGGAGGCGCGGATGATCTTGATGGCCTTGTCGAGCGCGTCGAAGATCTTCTCGAAGCCCTCGAGGATGTGGATCCGCCGCAGCAGCACCCGCAGGTCGTGCTCGAGCCGGCGCCGCACCGTCTTGATGCGAAAGTCCAGGAACTGCTGCAGGATCTGGCGCAGGTCGAGCCGCGCCGGCGCCCCGACCTCGGGGTTGTCGGTCGGCACCAGCACCGTCAGGTCCACCTTGACCGAGACCTGCAGCCGCGAGTGCTTGAACAGGTAGGCCATGATGAGCTCGGGATCGACCGTCGACTTCCGATCGAGCTGCAGCTCCACGTAGGTCTCGCGGGTGCTGAGGTCTTGCACGCCGATGAGCGCCGGGAGCTTCTTGCTGAGGATGATCTGCCCGATCTCCTCGCAGAGCGCCGCCTTCTCGACCCCGTAGGGGATCTCGGTGATGACCAGGGTGGGCCCCTGCTTGGACTCCACCTGCTTCCAGCGCCCGCGGAGCTTGAACGAGCCGCGCCCCGACTCGTAGATCGCCAGCAAGTCGGCCCGGCTGCCCACCAGCTCGCCTCCGGTGGGGAAGTCCGGGCCCCGCACCGACTTCATCAGCTGCTTGACGGTGAGCTCGGGCTGGTCGAGCAGCGCCGTGCTGGCGCGGATCACCTCACCCAGGTTGTGCGGGGGGATCGCGGTCGCCATGCCCACTGCGATCCCGGTGCCGCCGTTGACCAACAGCTGCGGGAAGCGGGCCGGCAGGACCACCGGCTCGCGCCCGGTGCCATCGAAGGTGTCGCGGAACTCGACCGTGTCCTTGCCGAGCTCCTCGAGCAGCTGGCTAGAGATCTCCGACAGCCGCGCCTCGGTATAGCGGTAGGCCGCGGGCGCATCGCCGTCGATCGAGCCGAAGTTGCCGTGCCCGTCCACCAGCGGGGCGCGCATCACGAAGTCCTGCGCGAGCCGGACCATCGCGTCGTAGACCGCCGAGTCGCCGTGCGGGTGATACTTGCCGATCACGTCGCCGACCACCTTGGCGCTCTTGCGGTGGCGACCGTCGTACACGAGCCGCAGCTCGTGCCACATCGTGAACAGGATCCGGCGCGCGACCGGCTTGAGACCGTCGCGCACGTCGGGAATGGCCCGCGCCGTGATGACGCTCAGCGCGTAGTTCAGGTACTTGCGGCGGGCCTCCTCGGCCAGATCGCCGCGGATCTCCCGATCCCCGCTGCCCCCCTCCGGGGTCGCGGTGGCCCCGGGGGCCTCGGGCGAGACGACAGGCGCAGTTCCCTGGGACAGGGCGGGCGGGAGCAGCTCGAGCTGGGTCATGGCGCGAATTCGTGCGGCCGAGGTGCTTCGGTCGCGGGGGTGAACGGTCGCGCAGGTGATCGGCCACGTCCAATTTCTTGCATTCCCGGGGCGGGTGATCGGGGTCTCATGTGCGCATACTTCGCACAGAGGCCCACGGCGTCATGGGCGCAAGCTCGGTCTTTACGGGCGCGAGGGCCCCGCGCTATTGCCAGGGGCATGCCGGAGCTGTCGGTGGGAGACCTGGGCACTGCACGCCTCGAGCCGGAGGACCGCGAGCGCCTCCATGGCCACGGCGGGGCGCTGTTGTGGTTCACGGGCCTGTCGGGCGCGGGCAAGAGCACCATCGCCAACCTGGTCGACCACGCCCTGCACCAGCGCGGGCGGCACAGCGTGCTGCTCGACGGCGACGTGGTGCGGACGGGCCTCTGCGGCGACCTTGGGTTCTCGCCGCACGATCGGGCCGAGAACGTACGGCGGATCGGCGAGGTGGGCCGGCTGTTCGCCCAGACCGGCGTCATCGCGATCGTGGCCGTGATCGCCCCCTACGCGCAGGATCGCGACGCGGCCCGGGCCCGCATGCGCGAGGATCGGTTCATCGAGATCTTCGTGGACGCACCGCTGCAGGTCTGCGAGGAGCGCGATCCCAAGGGCCTCTACGCCAAGGCCCGCGCGGGGGTGATCAAGGACTTCACCGGGATCGATGCGCCCTACGAGACGCCTACGAGACCCGAGCTGCACCTCGACAGCAGCGGGGGCGTGGGCGCGCAGGCGCTGGCGGAGCAGGTCCTGGCCTACCTCCGCCAGCACGGGTTCGCCTGAGCGATCACGTGCGGTCGTCTTGGTGGGCGAGCCTCCGCCCCTGTCACGGAAATTCCGCTCACCACCCCTCGGAACGGCCTTCCAAGGCCAGGAATCCCATGTAGTCTGGAGTAGGAGGGGCCAGGCCGGGTGCGGAGGACGATGAAGCAATCGCGATGGACCACCCGTGCGGTCGGGTGTGGAGCGTGGCTTTGGTTGGCCACGATGGCGGCGGGCTCGGGCTGCTACGCCGGGGCGGTCGACCCCGGGGTCGACGGCAGCGGAACCGGGGACGGCGAAGACGACGACACCGCCGACTCCTCGGGCGGCGACGACAGCGACGATGCAGCCATCCCCTTGCAACCGCTGCACCGCCTGAACCGCCTCGAGTACGACAACACCGTGCGCGACCTGCTCGGCACCGAGCTGCGCCCCGCGGTCGCCTTCGGCCCCGACCCCGAGGCCAACGGCTTCGACAACATGGCCGACCAGCTCGGGCTCTCGCCCGTATTGCTCGACGCCTACGAAGAGGCCGCCTTCGCCGTGATCGCCGATGCGATCGACGAGCGCCCCGCGTTCTCCTCCCGCTTCGCCTCCACCGAGATCGGTGCCGCCGGGGGCTACCCGGTCGGCGAGCTGTGGGCGCTGACCGGCAACGTCGCCAGCGTCGAGGTGGTCGTGCCCGAGGGCGGCGACTACGAGCTGGTGCTCACCGCCGGGGCGAGCACCATCGGCCCCGCGCCCGTGCCCACGGCGGCGCTCGAGGTCAACGGGGTGGTGATCGCCAACCTCACCGTCATGGGCAGCGCCGCCAACCCCGAGGAACACGTTCGCCCGATCACCCTGGTGCCCGGGGTGCACCACGTTCGCGTGCTGCCCACCAACTTCATCAACGACGCGGTCGCCAACACCAGCAACAACGTGCTCGTGGCCGCCCTGACCCTGCGCAGCACCACGATCACGCACGGGCCCGGGCACGAGCGGGTGTACGTGTGCGAGCCGAGCCAGGCGGCGACCCAGGACGACGCGGCGGCCTGCTACCGCGACATCATCACCCACTTCGCGTTCCGGGCATGGCGACGGCCGCTGCTGACCGAGGAGGAGGACTCCCTGGTCCAGCTGTTCGCCGGGGTGCGCGCCCACGGCGAGTCCGAGGACGATGCGCTGCGGATCGTCATGCGCGCGGTGATGCTCTCGCCCAAGTTCTTCTACCGCTCGCGCACGATCACCGACGCCGACTCCGAGCAGTGGCTCGACCCCTACGTGCTCGCCAGCCGCCTGTCCTACTTCCTGTGGAGCTCGATGCCCGACGCGCGGCTGTTCGCGGCCGCGGCCGACGGGAGCCTGGCCACCGACGAGGGCCTGTCGGAGGCCGTGGCCTGGATGCTCGAGGATCCCAAGGCCAAGGCGCTGGTCGATGGCTTCGGCGAGCAGTGGCTCTCGACCCGCCACTTCGCCACCTCGAGCCCCAGCCCCGAGGTCTACCCCGCGTTCGACGAGGCCCTGCGCGAGGCGATGACGCAGGAGTCCAGGCTGTTCTTCGGCGACTACCTCGACAACGGGGCCGCGGTCGCCTCGATGCTCCAGCCCGACTTCGCCTACCGCAACGATCGCCTCGCCGAGCACTACGGGCTGCCACCGGTCGGCTCCACCGCGATGTCGCGGGTCCCCGCCGGCCCGCAGGACCGCCGCGGCGTGCTGTCGCTCTCCGCGTGGCTGGTGGCGCACTCCGACTCCGAGCACTCCTCGCCGATCAAGCGCGGGCGCTGGCTGTCCGATCGGCTGCTGTGCA
This sequence comes from Paraliomyxa miuraensis, assembly GCF_026337845.1. Taxonomy (GTDB): domain Bacteria; phylum Myxococcota_A; class Polyangia; order Nannocystales; family Nannocystaceae; genus Paraliomyxa; species Paraliomyxa miuraensis. The sequence goes on from NZ_JAOVZF010000141.1 coordinate 138,245, forward strand.
CGCCCGTCCCCCCGCCTCCCGCCGGCCTCGAGATCGACCCCGTGGAATTCGGCGGCGAGCAGACCGTGCGCGAGCAGCTCGAGCAGCACCGCTCCGATCCCACCTGCGCCGCCTGTCACTCGCTGCTCGACGTGCTGGGGATCGGCCTCGAGGAGTTCGACGGCGTGGCCTCGCTGCTGAGCGGGCCCGACGTCGACACCCTCGGCGAGCTCCCCGATGGACGCTCCTTCGAGGGCGCGGCCGCGCTGGCCGGGCTCTACGCCGAGGACGACACCTTCACGGGATGCCTGACCCAGAAGCTGTTCACCTATGCCCTGGGCCGTCCACCCCGCCTCTACGACCTCCCCCACGTCGAAGAGATCACCGCCCGCATGATGGCCGAGGGGGGCGACCTGCCCCGGCTCATCGATGCCATCGTCCACACCCCGGCCTTCCGGTCCCCCGCCGCCATCGAGGGAGGAGAGTGACGCCATGCGCTCCACCATGTCCCGCCGCCGCTTCCTCATGGGCACCGCCGGAGCCACGCTCGCCCTCCCCGCGCTCGAGCTGTTCACGCCGCGCGAGGCCATCGCCGGCACCCCGCCGCCTCGCCTGCTCGTCTACTACTTCCCCAACGGGCGGCGCCCCGAGTGGTGGGTGCCCTCGGCGGGCGCGGGCCTGACGTTCCCCGCGCAGGCAGCCGCGCTGCAGCCCTTTGCCGACCAGGCCCTGTCGCTGGTCAACCTCACCAACCTCGCGGCGATCGGCAGCCCGGGCGCGGCCCATGCCATGGGCACGGGCACGGTGATGACCGGCTCCACCATCCCCGACGTGGCCGGGGGCCAGCTCCACAACGACATCTCGCTCGACCAGCTCGTCGTCCAGCAGCTCGCACCCGACACCCGGTTCTCCTCGCTCCAGTGGAGCGCGGGCGAGCCCGGTCCCTGCGACGTGGGCGGCTCGTCGTGCGCCTATACCCAGAGCCTGTCGTGGACCGGCCCCGCGGGCCCGCTGGTGCCCACCATCGATCCTCGCGCCGCGTTCGAGCGCCTGTTCGGCACCGGCGTGGACGGGCTGCAGGGCCCCGCCGCCGACATCCGCCGCCAGTCGCTGCAATCCACGGTGGACTTCGTGCGAGACGACGCCCGTGCCCTGCAAGCCCGGCTCGGCCACGAGGACCAGCTGCGGCTCGAGGAGTACTTCACGGCGCTCACCGAGCTCGAGAAGAGCCTCACCTCCACCGTGGGCGAGTGCGACGCCGAGCTCACCCCGCCGATCGGCGGGCTGGCCTACCCCGAGCGCGTGGCCGCGTTCCACCAGCTCATCAAGCTCGCGTTCCAGTGCGACCAGACCCGCGTGATGACCTTCATGATCGAGTTCGGGCTGTCGGGGCGCTCGCACGACTTCCTGGGCGCCCCTGGAGCCCACCACGCGCTGTCGCACTACGGCGATCAGACCGGCCGCGATCGCCTCGAGGCGATCGAGACCTGGCACGCCCAGCAGCTCGGCGGCCTGCTGCAGCTGCTCCGCGACACCCCGGGCACCACCGCCGGCACGCTACTGGACGAGACCATCGTGCTGGCCATGCCGAGCATGGGTGAGGGCAACGGCCACGATCACGCCCACAACTGCCCGATCCTGTTCGGCGGCACCGGCGTCATCGCGGCCGACGGCCGCCAGATCGCCTTCAATGCCGCCACCCCCGAGCCGCTGCCCAACCTGCACGTCAGCCTGCTCCAGGCGTTCGGCATCGAGGGCACGTTCGGCAGCAACGGGGCGATCTTCGGGGATCACGGGACGGCGACGATCCCCGGCATCGTGCTCTAGCGAGTGAGGAGACCGGTCCGCTCGCGGCCCGCACGGCTACGGTCGCCACAGCTGCAGCTCGTCGATCTGCACGTCGAACACCTGCCCCGGGGACACCTGCCACTGCACCTCGATGATCTGCCCGGGGTCGAAGGCCGCCGGGATCCCCCAGCCCTGCTGCAACAGGTCGCCCCACTCCACCGTGTGCTCCTGCCACATCGGCCCGAGCACGAGGTTGATCCCGAAGTGGTCCGCGCACTGCCCCATCCCCGGATCGCAGGTCCCTCCCTGGGCGATGGGATGGGTGGCCCGCGTGGTCACGAGCAGTCGCACCGGCACGTTGCCCCGCCCCCAGAACGTGATGCCGTCGTAGCTCGATGCGTCGTAGGGGCAGTCGCCCGAGAAGTCGTTGTTGAGCTTGACCCCCATGCCCGCGCCCCACGAGACGAAGCCCTGGCCGGAGGTCCCGGCGCTGTAGCCGGTGCCCGCCGCTCCTCCCACCGACGGCTGGAAGCTCCCCGGCACCGGGGTCTGCATCGCGGCCGGGGTCCCATCGTTGTAGGTGAACCAGTAGCCGACGCGGCCGTCGTGGTTGGGAATCTCGTCGTCGGGCAGCATCTGCCCCGGCTCGAGCTCGAGGTCGTCGATCAGCGGCTCGTCCCCCGCCATGGGGATGGTGGGATCGCAGTACGCCGGCAACGGAGGATCACCGCCCGTGGAGCCCTCGGAGCCCGAGCTCGCGGTGCTCTCTCCATCGCCGGGACCGGTCGACTCCGAGCTCGTGCCCGGACCGGTGCTCCCGCTGGTGGCCGATGACGACGTGGTGCCATCGTCGTCGGGCCCGGTGTTGCTCACATCGCCCACGCCGGTGACCAACGAGCCGATCGAGAGCCCCGTGGTCTCGTCTCCCGTGTCGGCCGTGGACGTCGTCGCGGCCGGCATCTCTGCCGTGCCCGCGCACCCGACCGCGAGCACGAGGCTCGCGCCAGCCATGAGTTCCACCGAAAACCACCGCATGTGCATTTGCTCGGGCTCCCTGGATGCAAGCCATCAGTCCGTCAGGAACACCAACTCGTCGACCCACACGTCGAAGGAGGCGCCGGGGGGGACCTGCCAGTGCAGCTGCATCACGGTGCCCGGATCGAACACCGCGGCCTGGCCCCACCCCTGTTGAGTCATCTCGTTCCAGCGCACCTCGTGGTAGGTCCAGCTTCCGGCGGCCGCCAGATCCACCCCGTGGTCGTCGTGACACATCCCGGGCGCCGCGTTGCAGGTGCCGCCGAGCTCGGGAGGCACCGTCGCCTGCGTCGACACGTGCATCCGCACCGACCCCGTGCCCTGCATCCAGAACCCGATGCCGGTGTAGGCCGACACGTCGTACGGACAGTCGCCGCTGAAGTCGTTGTTGAGGCTCACCGCCATGCCGGCGCCCCAGGCATCGAACCCGTTGCCCCAGGTCCGGGCCCCATGGTCGGTGCCATCGGCTCCGCCGGCCGACGGGGTGAAGGGGTCGGGCGGCTCTTGGGTACCGCCCGCCGATCCATCGTTGTAGGTGAACCAGAACCCCACACGCCCGTCGATGCTGGGGATCAGGTGGTCGGGCTCCATCTGGCCCGCCTCGAGCTCGAGATCATCGATCAGAGGGTCGGCGCCCCCCACCGGGGTCGGCCCGCACTCCATGGGCGGAGGAGGTGGCGGACCGTCGGCGCTGGTGTCGGGATCCGGCGGCGGCATCGTGGTGCTGGTGGTGGTGGGCGAGGTCGTCGACGTCATCGTGGACGTCGAGGGATCCGGATCTCCGCTGTCCCCGGTGGAGTCGTCGGAGCCGCTGGTTCCCGGCGTGGTGATTCCTCCACCGGTCGAGAACAGCGATCCGTCGTCGCTCGGCTCCTCTCCACAGGCTCCCAGGAGCATCGCCAACCCCACCACCATCGTCTTGCCCTGCATCTGCACGTCGCTGACCCCTCCCGGCCCACGCCGGCCGTGGGGGCTGGCCAGTGCAAGGACCGAGCCGTTGCTCGACCCCCATGTCCACGGCGATCCATGGGGGAACGGGAACTTCCGACGGCACGTGTCGATCCGACGCCGCGGCTCGGATCACTCCGGTCCGCCGGCCTACAGCATGTCGTTGCGCCGGAGCTCGCGGCGGATCTTGGTCAGCGCTTGCTCCTGCAGCTGCCGGATCCGCTCGCGCGACAGCGAGTACTGCTCGCCGATCTCCCGCAGCGTCATGGGTGCGTCCTGATCGAGCCCAAAGCGCTTGCGGAGCACGTCGGCCTCGATCGGCGGCAGCCGCCCCATGAACTCGAGCACCCGGTCGTTGAGCGCGGCCTGCTGCAGGCGCTCGTTGGGCGGCGGCACCGAGTCGTCCTCGAGCAGATCGGCCCCGGTACGCCCGTCGTCCTCCGACAGCGGGGTATCGAGGCTCGGGCCCTGGTCGAGCAGGCACTGGCGCATGCGCTCGATCTTCTCGAGCGAGACGTCGGCGGCGCGGGCCAGCTCCTCGTCCTCGGGAGGGCGCCCCTCCTTGGCCTCGAACTCGCGACGCACCCGGGTGAGCTTGTGGTGCAGCTCGAGCATGTGCACCGGCACCCGCACCTCGCGACCCTTGTCGGCCAGCGCCCGGCTGATCGCGTGGCGGATCCACCAGCTCCCGTAGGTCGAGAAGCGAAAGCCCCGGCGGGGATCGAAGCGATCGACCGCCTTCATCAGGCCGATGTTGCCCTCCTGGATCAGGTCGGGCAGCGACATGCGGCCACGATTGAAGCGACGGGCCATGGTGACGACCAGCCGCAGGTTGGCCCGCACGAAGTCGTTCTTCTCGCGCCACAGCGCCATGTGGGCCAGCTGCACCTTCTCCACGTAGCGGCGAAACGGCGCGCTGTCCTGGCGGGGCAGCGTGACCTCGACCCGCAGGCCCTCGCGCTGACCATCCCGGATCGCCTCGAGGTCGTGGATGATGACCGCGGTCGCCTCGCCATCGGGATCGGCCATCGCCATGCCCGCGGAGGCCTCGTTGATCGCGTGGGTGAACGCCTCCTTGTGGGCCCGCGTCTCCCGATCGCGAACGCGTCGCGAGGTCTTGCGCAGCTCCTCGAGCGCCGCGTGGGGCCAGCGGTCCTGGTCGATGACCTGCTCGACCACGTTGACCAGCCCGTCGACGAAGGGCGGATAGTCGAAGATGGCGCGCCAGTAGGCTTCGCGATGCGAGACGATGCGATTGGCCGCGGCGCGCTCCTCGTCGGGCGTCATCAGATCCACGGCGCCCATCTGGCGGAAGTAGATCCCGAGCGCGCTGAGGTCTTCCTCGACGGCCGACTCCTTGGGAGAGGCCTCGGTCAACGGGTCATCGGACACTCGACTCGGCGTCGAGCCCAACTCGCCCGAGCCACGAGGGGAAGACGGGCTGTGTCGATCGTTCGGATCGTTGGCCACGGTACGTTCGGTCTGGCAAGGATACCGCAACGCGGCACCCACGTGGGGTTCCCACGACCGAGATGGGGCGGACCACGGCGGGCCGAATCGCTCCCATCCAATCCCCGACGAGGTCGGACCACGGGTCCTTGGCGGTCCGATCGCGGTCCATGGCTGCCCGTGGCCGTCCGTGGCCGTCCGTGGCTGTCCGTGGTTGGGGGGCCTGCGGTATCGTAGGCCCCCATGGCCGGACCCTCTGTCGCACCCTCTGCTCCCACGTGGTCCATCGGTACCTGGCTCGAAGGAGTCGCCGTGGCCGCGTGGTTGGTGGGCTGTGACGCATGGGTGAAGATCACCGCCCGCGTGGCCACCTGCCCCTCGACGCCGAGCGTGGGAGAAGCGGCCGGCGAAGTGTGGTCGCTCCCCACCGGATGCGGCGACACCGACTTCTGGGGCATTGCGCGCCTTTCGCCCACCGAGGCCATGATCGGAGGGGACGCCGGCATGGGGGTGGCCGTCGGCCTGCTGGTGCTGGCCACCGTGGTCTCGGTGCTGGTGATCCGCTGGCGCTGGCGCACGCGCGCAGATGCGGCGGCCCTGGGCGTGCTGTGGGGCGCCGCCATCGTCGGCGCGGTTCCTCGTCTGCTCGGTGGAGGCACCGGCTTGGCCGAGCTGCAGCTGGGGGGCATGCCCATCGGGCTCGGCGATCTCGGCCTTCTTTGGGCTGCCCTGTGGCTGGGGTGGCGGGCCGTGGCCGAGGCCCGCGCTTGATGGGGTGCTCCGCCCCAGCGGACCCTCACCGAGGCCCGATGCGGTCGAACCCGAGGTAGGGCTGCAGCACCTTGGGCATCGTCACGCTGCCGTCCGCCTGCTGATGGTTCTCGAGGATGGCCACGATCGCCCGGCTGGTCGCCACCGCGGTGCCGTTCAGCATGTGCACGAAGCGATTCTTGGCTTTCTTGTTGGATGTTGGGTTGGACGCAGGGTCGCCCTCGCCCACCCGGTGCCGGATCTTGAGCCGTCGCGCCTGGTAGTCGGTGCAGTTGGACGTGCTGGTCACCTCGCCGTAGGCTCCGCGCCCCGGCATCCACGCCTCGATGTCGAACTTGCGCAGCGCCGGCCCGCCCAGATCGCCCGATGCGATGTCGAGCACGCGGTAGGGCAGCTCGAGCCCCCCGAAGATCTCCTCCTCGATATCGAGCAGCCGCTGGTGCATGGCCTCCGAGACCGACAGCTCGCCCGCCGTGAACGCGAACAGCTCGACCTTGGTGAACTGGTGCACCCGGTAGAGCCCCCGCGATTCCTGCCCCGCCGCCCCGGCCTCGGTGCGAAAGCAGTGCGACAGCCCGCAAAGGAGCAGCGGGAGCGACTCGGGCTCCATGATGGTGTCGGCCAGCATCCCGCCCAGCGTGATCTCGGCCGTGCCCACCAGGCACAGATCGGTATCGGCCACGCTATAGACCTGGGTCGATGCGCCGCGCGGATTGAACCCCAGGCCCTCGAGGATCTCCACCCGGGCCAGGTCGGGCGTGGTGTGCAGCGTGAAGCCATGGCGTAGCGCCACGTCGAGCGCATACCGCTGCAGGGCCAGGTCGAGCAGCACCGCCTCGCGCGTGAGGTAGTAGAACTTCTGGCCCGCCACCTTCGCCCCCGCGGCGAAGTCGCACAGCTGCAGGGACTCGGCCACCTCGAGGTGGTCGCGCGGGGAGAAGCCCTCGGCCGCGAAGTCGCGAGGCGTCCCCACGCGACGCAGCTCGCGGTGATCGTCGTCGGTGTTGCCGCGGGGGCTCTCGGGATGGGTGAGGTTGGGGACCCGACGCCAGGCCTCGTCGCGGGCCACGAGCGCGGCCTGAGCCTCGTCGTTCAGCTCGCGCTCGCGCTCGCGCAACGCCCGCCCTTCCTCGACCAGCGGAGCCCGAGCGGCCGCCTGCTCGTCCTTGGGCCGCTTGCCCACCTCGCGCATGGCCAGCGAGTTGGCGTTCTGCCGCTGGCGCAGCTGCTCCTGCTCGTGCAGCAGATCGCGATAGCGCTGGTCGAGCCGACCCAGGCGCTCCACCGTGCGGGCCGCCCAGTCGTCTCCCTCCGACGGGGACGAATCGTCGAACACCCGGGCGTTGCGGTCTCGCAGGTTGTCGCGCAGCCGGTCGGGCTCCTCCCGCAGCAGCTTGATGTCGAGCATGGCGGCGAACGATAGCGTTTTTTGGTGCGGAGCGCCTCGAGCGTAGACTGCCGCCATGTCCCCCACCCGCCTGCTCGTCGCCTTTGGCGGCGCCTCCTCGGAGCACGAAATCTCGCTGCGCAGCGCCTCCTCTGTGCTCTGCGCGGTGGACCGCCAGCGCTGGCAGCCCGTGCCCTTGGCGATCGCCCGCGACGGTACCTGGCGCACCGGCTCGTCGTCCGACCAGCCCGATCCCACCGAGCTCGCTGGACTGGTGGCCAACGGCGAGGTCGTCGCCGACCTCCGCGCGCTGAAGGCCGAGCTCGCCTTCCCCGTGCTCCACGGACCCTACGGGGAGGACGGCACGATCCAGGGGCTGTTCGAGATCCTCGGCCTGCCCTACGTGGGCTCGGGCGTGCTGGCCTCGGCGCTGTGCATGGACAAGTCGGCCCAGAAGCACCTGCTCGCCTCGGCGGCCCCCGACGTCCCGCTGGTCCCGTGGCGAGAGTTCCTCGCATCCGACCTCGCCACCGATGCGGGCATCGAGCGCGCGGTCCAGGAGATCCGCGACACCCTGGGATTTCCGTGCTTCGTCAAGCCGGTCAACATGGGCTCCTCGGTGGGCGTGAGCCGGGCCCGCGGCGTCGACGAGCTCCCCGCCGCCCTGCGAGGCGCGGCACGCTACGACCATCGCGTGATCGTCGAGCAAGGCATCGACGCCCGCGAGATCGAGATCGCCGTGCTCGGCAACGGCGGCGACGAGACCCGGCTGTCCTCACCCGGCGAGATCGGCCTGCCTCCCGGCGTCTGGTACGACTACGAGACCAAGTACGTCAACGACGTCAGCACGCTCCACATCCCCGCCTCGCTCCCCGACGACGCGGTGGAGACGATCCGTCGCACGGCCCTGCGCGCGTTCCAGGTCACCGGCTGCAAGGGGCTGGCGCGGATCGACTTCCTGCTGTGCCGCAAGACCGGCACTGCCTACCTCAACGAGCTCAACACCATGCCCGGCTTCACCTCGATCAGCATGTACCCCAAGATGATGGGGCACGCCGGGGTGTCGTATCCGGAGCTGATCACCGCGCTGTGCGAGCTGGCGCTGCAGCATCACCAGGCGCGACGGCAGCTGTCGAACCTTCGCGAGTAGTCCATCGGGTCGGCGAAGCTCGTCGGCCAAGCCATCGTTGCATCGCGAACAGCATCACGATGGCTCAGCATCGCGATGGCTCAGCCCCGAAGACCTCGTCGAGGCTCTTGGCTCCGAGCACCCTCAAGCCCCACGCGCGCAGCTCCTCGGCCGTGCCCGCTCGCACCCGTCCCCGGACCACCTCCGATGGAGGACCAAAGAGCGCGCCGAGCTGCTCGAGCAGGAGCGTGGCCCGGCCTTCGTCGCGCCCTTCCTCGCGACAGGCCTCGAGGTCGAACCGATGGAGCTTGCGCGCATCCTCGCGCTCGAGCGCCCGACGGCGGAGCTCGGGGTCTCGAGAGATCTCCTCGAGAGTCTGCGTGGCCAGGGCCATGATGGGATCCTCGGCGGCGAGCTGGGCGAGCGTCTCTGGGTCGTCGTAGCCCATGAAGAACCGCCCCCAGCGCTCGACGAGGACATCATAGCCCGTGGCCTGGGACGGCGGTAGCGCCGAGAGCTGGATGACATGGATCGATAGGTGACGGCCGAGCGCGATGCCCCGACGGCGCTCGCGCAGCTCGAAGATCGAGTGCAGTTCATCGGCGAGCTCGGGCAAGAGGGGCTTGGGCAGCCACACGATGACGACCGAGGGGGTGAGTCGCTCGTAGCCCTGCCCTCGACGGAGCTGGTCCACGAAGTCCCGGGCAAGGTAGTACGTGAACCGGCCGATGGAGAACGGAGTCAGGCGTAGCTGCATCTCGATGATGGCACGAGAGCCGTCGTCGAGGACCACACGAACGTCGAGCACGATCTCCTTGTCGCAGACCAGCTCGCCGGGAATGTCCGGGTCGATGACCTGCACCGTGCGGATTGGGCGACCGAGGACCCCCTCGAGCATGTGGCGCAAGAGCTCGACCCGGCGTGTGAGCATCGTCTTGAAGACGAAGTCGTTCTTGGGGTCGAGTAACCCGAGTTCGGGGGGCTCCGCGGGACCCGGCCCACCGTGGGACGGGAGAGCACGAAGGAGGGGAGCGGGAGGATGGGGGTGCACGAGGGTGTTCATCGACCACCGCCGCGCATCGTTGCGTGGAAAGTGAAGGTGCCACCCCACCGCGCATGGATGGAAGCTCACGAGCGCATCGTCGTCACGGGCTCACTCGGGGAGGCGACCCGGCGGCATCTGCTTGATGTAGACGTCGTGCTTGCTGTACGGGATCTCGATGTCGTTGGCCGCGAATGCCTTGTAGACCGCCACGTTGAGCCGGTCGATGAGCAGCGCGCGGCTGTAGGCGTCCTCGAGCCACACGAACAGCTGGAACTCGAGCCCCGAGCCCCCGAACCGGCGGAACCGCACCTGCGGGGAGGGGGTGTTCTCGGCCAGGGGCTCGGCCGCCGCGCACTCGAGCAGCACCTTGCGCACCCGATCCACGTCGCTGCCGTAGGCCACGTCGACCGCGATCTCCACCCGCTGCTTGGGATCGGGACCGCCGTTCTCGTTGATGAGCTGGGCGTTGGCGATGAGCGAGTTGGGGACCGTGATCTCCACGTCGTCCATGGTGAGCACCCGCGTGGAACGGATGCCGATGTGGGTGACCTTGCCGCGCAGCTCACCGCGCACGGTGCCGTCGACCACGATCCAGTCGCCGAGCTTGTAGGGGCCGTCGGCCAGGATCGAGAGCCCCGCGAACAGGTTGCCCAGGCTGTCCTTGGCGGCAAAGCCCACGGCAATGCCCAGGATCCCGGCCGAGGCCAGCCACGCCGTCAGATCCACGTGCCACGCCACGAACACGAAGTAGATCGCGACGACCAGCACCACGATCTTCATCAGCATGTCGAAGACCGGGATCGTGCGAGGCTGCAGCACCGACCCCCGGCGGCTCGCGTTGCCCAGGCTGTGGATCACCATGCTGCCGATCCGCATCACCGCGGTGGTCCACGTCACCACGGCAAAGGTCTTGAGCCCGGCCATCACCACGAAGCGCCCCGGATCCTCGAGCCCCACCGAGGCGGTCGCGAACCCGAGCCCCCCGAAGATGACGCTGAGGAAGATCGGCCGGCGCAGCGCCTCGATGATGTGGTCGTCGAGATCGGTGGCCGTCTTGCTGGCCATCACCACCAGCGTGCGTCGAATGACGAGCTCCACGAGGTAGGCCAGGCCGATCGAGGCCGCCACGATGAGAGTGGGCTCGACGAACGGCTGCTCGAGGAAGGCTCTGAGCGTCTCCATGGACGGCGGGGTCGCGCCCCGCTCCGTGACCACGCGATCGGGCCGGGCTGGCGGGGCGACGACGAGGGACTTTAGATCGAGCCCCTGGCCTTGCGCAGGAGCGCCGCTGCGGACTTGGCGCCGTTCTCCGAATTCCCCCGTGTCCACGGGATCTTGCGCCCATGAGCCGACCGCATCTGCCATGCTGCGGTCGGCTCATGGGCAACGCACCGCCCCGCATCGTGACCGCGGCCGAGCTGCCCGATCCCGCGCGCCTGGAGCTGCTCGCGCGCCGGGTCTTCGGCGACGGCGATCGCCCCGAGGGCTGGTTCGATCGCAAGCTGCGGCGCGAGTGCGTCGACCTACGCCTGTCGCCGGTGGCGGTGCACGCAGGGGCATCGCTCGCCGACCCCGAGGGCTGGCTCGGCTACGTGCTGGTGGGCACCCCGCCGAGCCGACCCGGCGCGGCACGAACCGCTGGCACCGGGGTTCGTCCCGACGCGCGTGGGCAGGGCCTGGGCGGGCGATTGCTCGACGCGGTCGCCGAGCTCGCCTCGCGTGCGGGGCTCGGACGCATCGAGCTCTGGTCGCAGGCCGAGGTCGAGCCGTTCTATCGCCGTCATCGCTTCGAGCGGGTCATGGCCACCGTCACCGCCCTCGGCTTCGGTCGCAGCCCGAGGCCCCCGCAGCTGCACGCGCCCCTACCCTGGCGCGCCCTCGAGCCCGGCGAGCACGAGGTGATCGCATGGCTCCCCGAGGCGTGGGCGGGCACCGAGCCCGACCGCCGCCATGGACTCTCGTGGTCGACGAGCGGCGGAGCCGTCACCACGTGGCTGTCGCGAGAGGGCCTCGCATGGCTGGCCCAGCGGATGGTGGGATTCCGTGCGGCTGCGCTGCCCGAGCTGGCCGACGCCCTCCTGGATCGCCTTCCCGCCCCGGCCCCGGTCGTGCTGCCGCAGCTCCCCGAGTCGGCACCGAGCACCCGGGCGCTGTGGGCCTCGGGCTGGCAGCCCGCACAGCGGGCCGTGCTGCTCGAGCGCCGGCTATGACGGCGTCCTTCGTCCCTTGCCTTACCGCGTCGCCCTCCTCCATGATGGCACCGCGCCGCACGGCGCCCGCGCTGGTCCGGGGACCACGGAGACATGCTCATGCACTACGAGTCGATTCGAACGGTGACCCTGGCATGGATGGCGGCCGCGAGCCTCGCCGTCGTCGCCTGCGGTGACGACACCAACCCGCCCAGCGCCGACGGCACCACCAGCGCCGCCAGCACCAGCACCACCGGCAGCTCCACCGGCGGCACGGTGAGCGCCACGGGCCAGGTCGACACCACCGCTGGCAGCGAGTCCAGCACCGGCCTGGCCGACGGCTCGTTCCTCGATCCCGACTCGAGCGGCGCCGACGGGCCCATCCCCCAGGGCAATGGCTCGCAGTGTGCCGACGACGCCGAGTGCGTGTCGGGGTTCTGCTACCAGATCCCCACGATCGGCGGCGTGTGCTCCGAGTGCATCGACGACGACGACTGCGAGATGGGCACCTGCTCGCTGGACCCCATGGCGCTCCACGCCGTGTGCACCGATGGCTCCCTGGGTGTGATGTGCAGCAGCGACGAGGGCTGCATGGGCGCCCTGGTGTGCGCGCCGCTCGTCGACACCGGCGGCCTGTTCCCGCTCGACTTCTGCTCCGAGTGCAACGACACCACGCCGTGCATGGGGGGCCAGATCTGCACGCCCGTCTACGACCTCGACGCCTTTGCCGGCTACCTCGGCTGCGTCGATCCGGGCTCGGTGGAGAACGGCGGCGGCTGCCCGCTCGACGGCCTCATGGGCGACGGCACCGTGTGCCAGTCGGGCTCTTGTGGAGTGGCCGACCTCGGCGGCTTCGTCCCCCTCGGAGTCTGCGGCGAGTGCCTGGACGACATGGACTGCATGCCCATGCAGACCTGCACTCCCCCCATGGCCGACATGACGGGCCTACAAGGCGCCGTCTGCATGTAGCCCCGATGGGACTGCTCGATCCGGTTCCCACGCCCTACGACCCACTGGAGTGGGATGCCAAGCCCTTTCCCGAGAAGGCCCGCATGGTCTGTCGGGCCTGGGCCCTCCAGGGCTATGGCACGCCCATCGCCGCGTACGGGCTCTATGCGCTGAAGATCTGCGCCTACGTCGGGGTGTGGATCGTGCTGTGCGGCACCACCGAGGGGCTGGGGGATCCGTGGACGATCGGGCAGTGGTGGTCGCATCCCATCGCGTTCCAGAAGGCGATCCTCTGGAGCATGATGTTCGAGGTCTTGGGCCTGGGATGCGGCAGCGGGCCGCTGACCGGCCGCTACTGGCCGCCGGTGGGCGGGGCGCTCTACTTCCTCCGGCCCGGCACCACCAAGCTGCCGCGGTGGCCGGGGTTGCCGGGCCTGGGCGGGCGCACCCGCGGCCTGCTCGACGTGGCGCTCTATCTGGCGCTGCTCGTCGCGCTCGGCCGGGCGCTCGTGGCCCCCGCCCTCGGGCCCTCGGAGCTATGGCCCATCGCGATCCTGGTCCCCCTGTGCGGCGTGGCCGATCGCACCCTGTTCCTGGCCGCCCGCGCCGAGCACTACTGGGTCACCGTGCTCTGCTTCGTGCTCGCGCCCGCCGTGGCGGGAACGGCCACGTGGATGGCCGGCGCCAAGTGGGTGGCGCTCGCCTTGTGGTTTTGGGCCGGGGTGTCCAAGCTGAACCACCACTTTCCCGCCGTGGTGTGCGTGATGACCAGCAACAGCCCCGTGCTGCGCTGGCCGTGGCTGCGGCGTCGGATGTATCGCCGCTACCCCGACGATCTGCGTCCCAACCGCTTCGCGGAGCGCCTGGCCCACGGCGGTACGGCCCTCGAGCTCGGGGTCCCGCTGGTCCTGCTGCTCGGCTCGTTGCTCGGCTCGTTGCACGGGGGTGGCGACGTGACCTTCGTGGGCCTGCTGCTGATGGTCCTGCTGCACGCACACATCACCAGCAGCGTCCCCATGGGGGTTCCGCTCGAGTGGAACGTGATGGTCGTCTACGGCGGCTTCGTGCTGTTCGGCGCCCACGCCGACGTCTCGCTGCTCGCGGTGGGGTCGTGGCCGCTCGTCGCCATCTTGGTGGGCATGCTGCTGCTGGTCCCGCTGCTGGGCAACCTGCGCCCCGATGCCGTGTCGTTCCTGCCCTCGATGCGCTACTACGCCGGCAACTGGGCGTGCTCGATCTGGCTGTTCCGCGGCGACGCCTACGTCAAGCTCGACCGGCTCACCAAGAGCGCCCCCTGGCTCTTCGAACAGCTCGACCGCTTCTACGACCGCGCCACCGCCGTCGGGCTGGTGGGCAAGGTGATCGCGTTCCGCTTGATGCACCTGCACGGCCGTGCGCTGCCGCTGCTCTTGCCCAGGGCCGTCGAGCGACCCGAGGACTACCTGTGGGCCGACGGCGAGCTGATCGCCGGGCTCGCGCTCGGGTGGAACTTCGGCGACGGCCACCTGCACGACGAGCGCCTGCTGCTCTCGCTCCAGGCGCAGTGCGGTTTCGACCCGGGCGAGCTGCGCTGCATCTTCGTCGAGTCGCAGCCGCTGCTGCGCTCGTCGCTGCACTGGCGGATCTGGGATGCCGCCACCGGCAAGCTCGACGAGGGGCACGTAGAGGTCGCGCGGCTGCGTGAGCTCCAGCCGTGGCCCGAGGACGATCCACCCAAGGACGATCTCCCGACCGACGCGGCGTGATCGGAGGTACGATCCTCCGCATGCGTGCGCCGATCGTCACGGGGTTGCTGTCCATGGGGTTGGCCGGGCTCGCATCCGGCTGCGGCACCGCCGACGAGGGCCGCAGCAGCGCCGAGAGCGGGCCCGCGGATGGGCCGGTGACGCTGACCATCGGGGAGGACGGACCCGAGCCCACCGACGACGGTCCGGGCACCACCACGGGCACCGGGGGCGGCTCGGGCTCGGCCACCACCGCGACGACCACCGGCGTCGACGACACCACCGGCCCGGGCGTCCTGTTCGATCTCGGCGACGCGCCCGACGTGGGCGGCCCCATGACCTACCCCGTGCGCATGCTGCCGGGGCTGGTGTCGATCACCTTCTACGAGCGCACCGGTGGGGCCGCCCCCGATGCCTTCACCTTCACCGTCGATGGTCCCGAGCTCACCGTGCGCCTCGCCGATCCCCTGTCGGTCGGCAACTTCGACATCGACGGCGCGACGGGCGAGTTCTACGACGTGTACTACTCGGACCAGGACGGCAACTTCGAGCTCGACGGGCGCTACCTGACGATCTCGGGCACGTTCGGGCAGGCCCTCCCCGCGGGTGGAGGGCTGAACCTGGCCGAGATCGGGCTGGACTTCGAGGATGCCACCACCGAGTTCGGCAACTACGTGGCCAGCCACGTGATCCTCGGCGACAACGCGGCGCAGCCCGACGGCAACGTCGACAACGCGATCGATGGCGATCTGCAGACGCACACCACCATGGGCAACACGGTGGGGACCAACGAGCGCCTGCGGGTCACCCTGGGATTCCTGTCGAGCTCGGGGCCGCCCGGCTGACGGTTGCGGCTGACGGTTGACGGCTGGCGCGCGGCGGGTTTCACCGAGGCGGGCGCACCGCCATGACCTTGCCCATGGACGGGGCCGATGGCTCGGGAGTATGTCGCGAACGATGGATCTCCTCGAGCGTTGCTCTTCCTCCATGGTGCTGGCGTTGCTGCTGGGCGCGTGCACGATCGACGACCCCGACGCAGCTGGCGACACCGCTGGCGACACCGATCCCGCCACCACCACCGGATCGGTCGACGGCACTGCAACCACCACCGAGACGAGCACCACCAGCGTCTCGAGCACGGTGGACGAGTCCGGAGGCGCCGACACCTCGGCGCTCCACACCTGCGAGGAGCCACAGCCGCTGCCCCCCGCGCCCGTCGACTGCAGCGGAGCCGACGGGGTCATCGATCACGACGTCTACGTCGAGCCGCAGTCGGGCCATCCGGCCGAGGCGCTCGAGGGGGTCGTTCGCGTCGAGGGCTCGATCTACGTCAACCGCACGGACCTCACCAACCTCGACTTCATGGCGTGCGTGCAGGAGGTCACCGGCAGCATCACCATCTATGACAACGACCAGCTCACCAACGTCGACGGCCTGTGGAGCGTGACCACGCTGGGGGCGGACTTCGTGTTCAGCGAGAACGGCAGCCTGGCCGACTTCGACGGGCTGCCCAACGTGGTCGAGATCCCGGGGGCGCTGGTGATCAAGAACAACGACGGCATGCAGTCCCTCAGCGGCCTGCATCAGCTCGAGGCGGTCGGCGACCTCTACGTCCAGAGCAACCCGGCGCTGCGGGACATCGACGGTCTGGGAGGTCTGCAGGTGGTCGGCGGCATGTTCGCGGTCACCAACAACGCCAGCCTGTGTCTCAGCAGCGTCAATTGCGTGGGCCTGGGCATCATCGATCCCGCCGAGCCCCGTGAGGAGTGGAGCGCTCGGGCCAACGACGAGGGCTGCTGAGCCCGAATTCGGCCGAGCCGCGCCCGAGAACGACGTCGGGAGGACGGCGTGCAATCGCCCCGCGACGTCGACGACGCTCGTCGGCCGGCGGTCCTCCGGACACGGCCATTGAGGTACGCTCGGACCATGCAGGATTCCGTCGTTCCCCCCTCGAGGCTCTGGCCGCTCCTGCTCGTGGCGCTGGCCCTGGGCTGCTCCAAGAACACGATCGAGCTCGAGACCGACGAGAGCACCGACGGCTCCGGCTCCAGCACCGGCTCCACCACCAACGCCACCTCGCCCCCGACCTCGACGACCTTCCCCACCGACCCGGACAGCGGCAGCAGCACCGACACCGGTCCCGCGCCCACCGAGCGCGCGGTCGACATCCTGTTCGTCGTCGACAACTCGGGCTCGATGGGCGAGGAGCAGGGCATGCTCTCGAACGGCGTCGCGACGCTGGTGAACGTGCTCGACGCCATCACCCCGCCGATCGACTACCGCGTGGCCGTGACCACCACCGACAACGGCAACCCCTGGTGTCAGGGCACGGGCCCGGAGGCGGGCAAGTTCGTGGCCACCAGCTGCCTGAGCCGCCCCACGTCGTTCGTGTTCAACGGCGCCATGACGATCGACGCCTTCGACGAGGCCTGCGGCAACATCTGCACGATCCCCGACCTGGGCCTGACCGAGCCCTGGATCGACGTCCAGCGCTCCACGGGCACCACCAACGTGCCCGGCGACGCCGTGCTCGAGGCGATGCAGTGCATGCTCCCCCAGGGGATCGACGGCTGCGGCTTCGAGCAGCCGCTCGAGTCGATGTGGAAGGCGATCCGGCGCACCGAGACCAACGGCGAGAGCGAGTACGGCTTCCATCGACCGGGCGCCCTGCTCGCGGTGGTGCTCGTCACCGACGAGGCCGACTGCTCCTACAACGCCGCGCACGAGACCATCTTCTTGCCCGAGGGCAACCGGGTGTTCTGGTCCGATCCCGATGCAGCGGCCCCCACCTCGGCCGTGTGCTGGAACGCCGGCGTGACGTGCAGCGGCGGCTCGTGCACGGCCACCAACCTCGACGAGGACGGCAACGAGGTGCCCGCCGCCAACGCCGACGACGATGCGGTGCTCCAACCGATCCATCGCTACGCCGACCAGCTGCAGGCGACGGGCGCGTTCATCATGGGCATCAACGGGGTGAACTCCGACGGCTCGGTGACCTATCAGGAGTCGCTGATGGATCCTCAGTTCCAGAGCGACTTCGGCATCGGGCCCGGCTGCGAGAGCTCGGCCGGGCGCGCGGTGCCCCCCGTCCGCGCTCACGAGATCATCGGGGCGATCAGCGGGCCGGGCAACGAGTACTCGATCTGCAGCGGGGACTTCTCGATCCCCATGGAGGGGCTCGCCGAGGCGATCCTCGATCGGCTGCCATGAACACGAGCAAGATCATCTCCACCCTGGCGCTCGGGGCCCTGCTCGGCTGCAGTGATCCGGCGCTGCCTCCGGCCGACGCGGGAGGCACGGACCCGGGCACCACCACCGAGGGCGCGACCGGGGCCACGAGCACGGGCTCGAGCACGGGCTCGGCCGACGGGGTCGACGAGACCGCGTCGAGCTCGGGGAACGCCAGCGACTCGGGCCAGGAGGAGGACTGCCTCACGCCCAAGCCGATCCCTCCGCCCCCGGTGGACTGCAGCGGGGCCGACTTCGTGGTCAACACCCACGTGAACATCGAAGGAGACGGCCTGGGCGACGACCCCGTGCTCCTGGCCAGCGTGCGCCGCATCGAGGGCTCGCTCCGCATCAACGGCACGTCCCTGACCAACCTCGACTTCATGGCCTGCGTGCAGGAGGTCACCGGCGACATCACGATCTTCGACAACGACCAGCTCACCAACGTCGACGGGCTGTGGAGCTTGTCGTCGATCGGCACCGACGTCATCTTCTCCGGGAACGACGCGCTGGAGATCTTCGACGGTCTGCCGAACCTCGAGCGGATCCCCGGCAGCCTCGTCATTCGCGACAACGCCTCGCTCCAGAGCATCCGCGGGTTCCAGAGCTTCGTGGGCCTCGAGGGCTACACCTTCACCAACGAGGACGGCACGGAGGAGTTCGCCGGTGGCAACTTGACGATCCAGCTCAACCCGGTGCTCGAGGACATCGATGGCCTGGGCGGGCTCTTGGTGGTCAACGGGGTGTTCGCCGTCACCAACAATCCCGAGCTATGTTGCAGCAGCATCGCGTGCGTCGGCGAGGGCATCGTGCAGCCGGCCGAGCCGCCCCCGTCATGGGGAGACACGTGCGGGCTCCGTCCGAACTGCTGAGCGCGCCGAGGCATGATCTCCGAGCGCTCCCCCATGCCCCTCGACGACATGACCCCCGAAGCTCCGCTTCCGCCCCTTCCCCCCGAGGAGGAGCTCTCGGCCCTCGCCAAGACCTTCTACGACAAGGTCTACGCGCACCCGTGGATCGGCCGGTTCTTCCGTCACGTCGACCAGGCGCGGCAGGAGGTCAAGCTGGTGCGCTTCTTGCTGCTGTCGTGGGGCGACGCCTCGTTCGGCTCCTACCAGGGCCAGTACCTGCGCGAGGAGCACGCCAACCTGTACATCACCGACGAGCTGTTCGACCTGCGGCAGGCACTCTTCGCCGAGACCCTGCGCGAGCACGGCCACGGCGGGGCGCTGGTGGGAGCCTTCCTCGCGTTCAACGAGCGCTGGCGCTCCTTCGTGGTCAAGCGCTCGGTGCAGGAGTGCGAGCCCACGTACCCGGGCGAGGAGATCGTGGTGGTCCCGCGGCCCGCCTGAAGACCGCGGTTCCGGCCGTGGACGCCGCTACCGGGGGCCTACGGCCGTTTCGTGCCCTGCTCCGCCCAGGAGCAAGCGCCCCTGCTAGCATCCGGGCCCATGATCGGACCAGTCGGACCCGTCGGACCAGGCCGCTTCCCGTCCCTGCTGCTCATCCTCTCGCTCTCGCTGGCGGGTGCCTGCGACTCGGGACCCAAGGACACCACGCCCGCCAAGGCCGAGAGCAAGGCGTCCGATGCCAAGGCCCCCGATGCCAAGGAACTCGCCAATCCCCACGAGGGCAACCCGCACGCTGGCATGCCGCCGGCCGGCAACCCGCACGCCGGCAACCCTCACGCCGGCATGCCGCCGATGATGGGCGCTCCCCAGGCGCCCAAGGGTCCGCCGCGCGACGTGACGCCCTCGGGCGAGGTCGTCGCCGAGACCCTGCCCGGCTTGTCGTTCGCGGTGCCCAAGGAGTGGGAGAAGGGCACGCCCTCCAATGCCATGCGGCTTGCCCAGTACGTGCTGCCCGGGCCCGGTGGTGACGGCGAGCTGGTGGTGTTCCGCTTTCCCGGGGGCGCCGGTGGGATCGAGCAGAACCTCACGCGCTGGAAGGGCCAGTTCCAGCCGCCCGAGGGCAAGACCATCGACGACGTCTCGACCACCAAGACCCTCGAGGCCGGCGAGCTCAAGACCACCCTGGTCGACGTGACCGGCACCTACGTGGCCGCCATGTCGCCGGGCGCCGAGGAGAAGCACGACGACGCCGACCAGCGCATGGTGGCCGCGATCGTCGAGGGCTCGGGCGATCCGTTCTACTTCAAGGCCGTGGGCCCCAAGGCCACCATGGACGTGTGGACCGGGGCGTTCGACGCCCTCGTGGCCAGCTTCGCCAAGGTCGGTGCCGCTCCGGGTGGAGGCGCACCGCCGCCGGCCGACGACGCCAAGGCCGACGATGCCAAGGCCGATGCCAAGGCCGGTGGAGGCTGACATGCACGCGTCCCCGCGGCGTGGTGCGGCCGTCGTCCTGCTGTTGCTCGCGGCCTGTGCCGAGGATCGCCAGCCGCCCTCCGATGACACCACCAGCGGGGGCTCGACCACGGGCGAGGCCGGGAGCACCACCGGCCAGCCCATGCCCGACCTGCCCGCGGGGGACGAGAGCACCGGCCCGAGCTGGCCGCTGCCCACCGACGACGACCTGCTCACCTGCGTGCGGACCTGCGAGCTGCCGAGCGACTGCTGCCCGCCCGGGAGCGAGGGCCAGTGCCCCGGCGGCACCTATCCTCACAACTACTCCTGCGTCGACGGGCTGTGCATCTTTCCCCCGTGCCTGGCCGACACCGACTGCCTCGGCGAGGGCGAGCAGTGCCTGCTGGTGCGTGGCTACCCGAGCTGCGTGCTGCCCTGCGATGGCGACGATGCGCCGTGCATGGCCATCGAGTCGCACCTGACCTGCTCGGGCACCACCGACGAGGGGCAGAGCTACTGCTTGGAGCACTGCGGCACCGCCGGGGTGTTCTGCGGCAACCAGACCTGCGATCAGCGGACCGGCGAGTGCGTGTGCGCCGACGCGGGGCAGTGCATCGCCACCTGGGACTGCGTGTAGCGGCCGTCGTCCGCGACGGCTCCAGCGGCGACGGCTCCCGAGCGGGCTCACCTCGTGGTGTGAGAGTCCTCTGCTCGGCGTTCGAAGGCCGGGTGCAACCTTCGTGGCATGGTCCGTCCCCCGTGCAGATGACCCGCTCCATCCTCCTCTCCCTCCTCTCCACCGCCCTGCTCCTCTCCGGCTGCGACAAGAAGGACGCGGCCGCCGACGGCAAGGCCGCCGACGACAAGGCCAAGAAGGACGACAAGGCCGACGCCAAGGCCGACGTGAAGGCCGAGACCAAGGAGGAGCCCGAGCCCGAGACCAAGGAGGAGCCCAAGCCCGAGGAGGTCAAGGCGCCCGAGCTCGAGCCGCTGGCGCTCGAGACCTGGGGGGTCACCATGTCGGCGCCCAAGGGGGCCAAGCTCGGCGAGTTCGAGGACGGCGAGGGCATCACGGCCGACACCGTCGACATCGACGCCGAGGAAGGCTGCGGGGTGGAGATCGAGCTCTACCGCCACCGCAAGAGCAAGGACGGGGTGGCCGAGATGTTCAAGAACGCCACCGGTCCGTCGGGCAACAAGGACGACCAGTTCCCGATCAAGGAGTCGGACGACAACGGCTACCGCGTCAAGCACTCGTGGGTCATCCCCCTGGGCGACACGATGTGGTCGGTGGAGGTGGGCAAGGTGCTCGGCGATCACCTCTACCTGTGCGGCGCCGGCACCCTGATGGGCGTGGAGGAGAAGGCCGCCGAGTGTGCGCTCGCGGCCTGCGAGACGCTGGCGCTCACCGGGGGGTGAAGTCGAGCGTCACCGGCCGGGCGACGGCGTGCTCGGCCGTGTAATGGCGTGGGATGGCTGGCGTTGGATGGGGATGCGCCAGCCGATCCTCTGTGTCCTGCTCGCGTCGATCGCCTGTGGTCCCATCGTCACCGACGTGGCCGATGGCTCCGGCACCACCACGGCGGGAGGGCACGAGGAGCAGGAGTGCCTGCCGTGTGCGCAGGAGGTCTGCGACGCCGAGCTCGAGGCCTGCCGCAACGATGCGGAGTGCTCGTGCATCGCCGAGTGCGTCGACGAGTGGGACGGGCCCGTGGAGGACGACCCCTTCTTCGTGTGTGCCGACTTCTGCGGCAAGCTCGAGCTTCCGCAGTGGCGGGAGCTCTCGGAGTGCGCCAGCGAGATGTGCGGGATGTGTCCGGCGATGCAGGGGAGCTGACGGCTCGCTTCTCGACCGCGCTTCAGCATCCGACGATCCGCACCGCCTTGCCCTGGTGTTCCACCTCCCGCACGAACAGCTTCTCCGCCCAGCTCGGTCCCTTGCGCAGGTCGAACATCACCAGCCATCCCTCGCCAAGCCCGAGCCCGTCGAGGTACCGCGTCACCTGGTCGAGCGCGTCGGCCTCGGTCTCCGTGTCGCGCCGCAGCTTGACCTCGATCGCGTGCTGCTGCCCTTGCCACTCGATCCGCAGATCGAGCGCCCCCCGCCCGAGCCCGTACTCCCGCTCGACCCTCCCGCCGCCGTTGATCACCCGCTGCAGGAACGCCATCAGCATCAGGTGCGGGCCGGACTCCCGGTAGCCGAAGCCCTCGGCGGCCAGGTGCCCGTCCTTGCGCCAGAACGTCTGCCAGCCCGTCATCAGCTTGGGCACGTCGAGCGAGCCGTCCTCGCGCACGTACCACGTGGTGGGGTGGGCGATCTGGAGCTGCTGGCCATGGGTCAGCGCGCGCGGGAGCACTTCACGGTAGATCGGATTGGCGATCTCGAGCTGCCCCTGATGCCTGCGCACGAGCCCGAGCCCCATCACATAGGCGAGATCGTCGTCGAGCACATCGCCCGTGACGCGGTCGCCCGCGAGCATCGGGTCGAGGATCCTCCGCACCCGCGGCTCGCGGAGCCGAGCCACCAGCGAGTCGATGTGCGAGCGCCGCTCGACGATGATCGTCTCCTTGGCCGCCTCGACGTGCGCGGCCGTGATCGGCACCGTGCGATCGGGGACGTCTCGGCGCACGATCTGCTCGGCGAGCGCATTGGTCAGCCAGGGGTGTCCCTGCCCCAGCGCATGGAGCCGTGCGACCGCCTCGGGCTCGAAGCGCTGTCCCGTGGCCTCGGTGTGCTGCGCCAGGAGCTCCCCCACCTCGGCCTCGGTGAATGCGGCGAGGGTCAGCGCCTCGGCGGTGATGTTGAACGGCGAGGTGGTGCCCAGCCACGCCACCGCCGCCCGATCCTCCTCCCGAAGCACGTAGTCCCGCACCTGCCGCTGGCCCACCAGCACCACGCTCGCGGGAAACGGCACGTCGGCTCGCTCGATGTACCCCTGCCGCAGCTGGGTGAGGAACGAAACCATCGCCCGGCCCACCAGGCCATCGGCTTCGTCGAAGAGCATCACCAGCGGCTGTGGAGCCAGCGCGGCCAGCCGGCCGAGGAACACGAGCAGCGCCGAGTCCGGCACGGCGAGCATGGCGTCGAGCTCGGCCCGGTCGGGGCGCGGGAGCTCCGGCATGCGCAGCGAGAGCATGCGATCGAGGTGGGTGAGCACCACCGTCATCACGCGCGCCACATCGTCCTGCTCGCGCGCCAGCTCCAGATCGAGCCACACCGCGCACCAATGACCCGTGGCGTTGAGGTGACGCTCGAGCCAGCGCAGGCTCGTCGTCTTGCCCGTCTGCCGCCCCGCGTGGAGGGTGAACAACAGGTGCTCGTCGATGAGCTCGAGCACCCGCCCCAGCCGGCGCTCGGGGGGCAGCATGTAGTGCCGCCCCGGGATGCACGGGCCGGCGATGTTGAACGAGGGCCGCACCCGTGCACCCTAGCGTGCACGGCGGGGCGGGGGAAGAGACCGCGCCGGACCACCCGGCTTCCCTGGATTGGTCACTAGGCAACGTGCAGCGGCCCACGGGCGTACAGGCTCATCCACGCCGCTACCGCGTCCGGGGCCACGTCGCCAGTCGTTGGATCGACGAGCGCGGGGCCACCGGAATCCAGGAGACGTTGCGCTGCCCCCCAACGTCGCCACCGCCGTGCATGCGTGAGACCGGCGACGATCCCGGCGATGGAGTCGGCCTCATCGGCGGACGCGACCAACGAGCGCTGGGCGGCAGCGACGGCTTCGCAATCGCCCCAGCCGCATCGGTTCGCCGCGGCGAGGTCATCCGAGGCGAAGGCAAGCTCCCGATCGATGAGATCCGGACCACCGAGCTCGCGGAGGTGCCTGGCGGCATGCACTCGCCGCCACCGGCGGTCGGCGCTCAGCTCTTGGCTTATCTGCTCGAGCGGCAGGAAGCTCGGGCTCCCCACGGCCGCCCACCACTCCCGGAAGATCTCCTCCCGCTCTTCGAGCGATTCGGCATTCCACACCGCGTCGACGACGTCCGGCGGTGCGTCGGAGCACAGGTCGCGAACGACGAAATCGCCGACGCAGTACCCGTAGAGGTTCTCGTCGCCGCCGTTGAAGAGGTTGAAAGCCCGGGTTGGTGTCGATCACCACGACGCCCCAGGCGTCGTAGTCGAGCGGCTGGCGGCTTCGACGATGATCATGCTGGTGCCGAGTCCGGTGGTGCACTCGCTGATGCACCGGGAGCAGTCAGGGCGGGGGACCTCTCGAGTCGCCGTCCGACGATGAGTGTCCGTCGTCGAGTCATTCGGACGCGGTGAGGGCTTTGAGGACCAATTCCCGCACGGGTTCGTTCTCGTCGGGGGGCAGCTCTCGAAGTAGCAATCCCATGAGGTACAGGACTCGCCCGTTGCCTTCGGCGTGCGCCCGTCGGGCCTTAGTGATGTACTCACTGGCAGCCTCGAAGTCGCCTGAGGCCACGAGTGCCACGCCAACGGTTGCCAGGTTGAATGCGGTAAAGTCATCGAACAGCCCCGGAACCGGCGTACTGAGCTGTTCTTCCAACTCGTTCCAGAAGCGCGAGGCTCGTTCCGAGTCATTGCATGCCAATGCGAGAGACCGGCAGAGCAGGTGGGTCGAGATGGAAGGAAGTCCATCGACCCACTTCTCCAGCGCGTGCTCGCATGATCGGAACGCGGAGCCAATGTCCTCGTCGATCTGGGCGATGCCCTGCACCAACTCCGCATGGGCACCGCAGTGCTCATCGTGAAACGCGAAGGCCATCCACCATGCGGCGTGTCGCCAGCGGCGCTTGGAAACGTACGCTCGCCCTACCGTATAGGGAACCTCGGCCAGGGGTATCGCTCCGATCTCCCGGGCTCGGCCGGTCGGAATCACGTCCGCTATCTCTGTGACTCGACCGAAGGGATCGCGGTCACGCAGCGTGCTCGCAACGCACAACTCGAGCGCATCGATACCTGGCCCGTCGTACTGGTTCCGGTAGGAAGCGACGGTGGGGTCCGGTGACTGCAGTCGCTCGCTGATAGTTGCGTGCAATGAATTGAAATCGCCAGATTCGATTCCTACGATTCTCGCGAGCGCTTCAAGCGCGTGGAGGGGCCAGCCTTGCAGCGGGATCTCCTCCTCGCAACAACGAACACAGAATCGGATGCTCGCATTCATTCGCTTGCTTTCCCTCACAAAGGTAACAGTTCTGCTGGATAGTCGGGACAGCCATCCGGACCTGGAAACTCACGATGGAAGATCGCCCTCTCCCCGGCGCTGCATCGGTAAAAACACTCGTTATTGAAGCTCAAGAGTCTCCTGCAGTTCCACTGTGGTGGGGACCGGTACGGATCGAACGTCATCGGGATCGGCACCGCACGCGGCTGAGGCTGGCAAACGTTGTCCCGGGCCCTGTCCAAGACTTCCTTCCAGTCGATCGGCCTCCAGGACGGGAAGAGGCACGTGCCCGATTGAATGCACGCGAGCGCGGCGCCCAACCCCAGGGCGCCGGCGATGTTGGCCGCGGCATTGGCGACCGCGGCCACGCACGCCGGGTTGGCTGCGCAGGCGGCCGCGACTGCCACTGGGTTGTTCCCCGTCGGGTCGATGTAGTTGACCGGATCGCCGACGCAGTACCCGTAGAGGTTCTCGTCGCCGCCGTTGAAGAGGATCGGGTCCTTGGAGGTCCATCGGCCGACGTGGGGATCGTAGTCCCGTGCTCCGAAGCGTAGCAGGCCGGTGTCGGGATCATACAGGCCGCCCGCGAAGCCGAACGGTTGAAAGCCCGGGCTGGTGTCGGTCACCACGAGGCCCAGACGTCGTAGTCGAGCCGTTGGGCGATGGCGCCAGTGTCGGCGTCGACGACCAGACGGACCGAGCCGAGGTGGTCGGTGATGAGCCGGTAGGTCGTGCTGCCCACCACCATGAAATCCGGGACGTGGCCGCTCGAGCCGTACACGAAGCGGCTGACAACGGCGCCCTCGTCGTCGATCTCGGCGACGATGTTCAGGGCGTCGCCGTACAGCCACGCGCGGTCGAAGACCTCGTCGACGAGCCTGCCGACACGGCGGCCGCGAGCGTCGATGACGTACTCGATGAGGGTCGTGTCCGGGAGTTCGACCGAGCGCAGGTTGCCGAGCGCGTCGTAGACGAATTGGGTGACGTCGCTGGTGCCGGTGTCCGTGACGAACTCGAGTTCGCCGTTCTCGTTGTACTCGTAGTCGAGGTCACCGTGGCTCAGCAAGCGGTCTTGCTCGTCGTAGGTGGCGGTGGTGGTGCCGCCGGGGGTCGTGACCGACGTGCGGTTGCCGTTCTCGTCGTAGACATAGGTAGCGATGAGAGTCGAGTTCTCGGTCACGGTTTCGAGCCGGCCGGCATCGTCGTAGGTGTACTCGAGCGTGCGGGAGACGCTGTTGACGGTCTCGTCGATCTCGACGATCCGACCCAGGGCATCGCGGGGGCCGTAGGTCGCATCGAAGAGCGTCGTCGAGTCGACCGTGGTCGTCGTCGTGTCCAACCCGCCGAACTGGTCGTAGGTCAGCGCGGTCGCGGCGTCGACGACGTCGATGTCCGTGAGCAGGCCCGTGCCCGAGTCGTAGGCGAGTGTCGCGGCGCCGACCGACAGGAGCAGGCCATCATCGTCGTAGGTGAAGCTCGCCGAGTTGCTCCCGTTGACCGTCTGCGTGACGACCCGGAAGTCGTCATCGTAGGTCCAGGCCACCACGCCCGCGACATCACCGCTCAGGGTCTCGGAGGTGCGGAGGAATCCGTCGTAGGTGTATTCGAGCGCGCCACCGTCGGGGTCCGTGATCTCGTCGACTCGGCCGGCGCTGTCGTAGGACAGGACGTAGTTGCCGCGAGCGGTGGTCATAGTGTCGAGGCGGCCGGTGATGGTGCCGTAGGCCAGCGCGATCGTCTGTGCATCGGGCCGGGTGATCAGATCGATCTCGTGGTCGTCGGTGTAGGAATAGTCCGTTGCGGGGGCCGAGACGCCGGTGACGACCGGCGGCTCGTAAGAGGCCAGGCGATCCGTCGTGTCGTAGGCGAAGTCGTGCGCTTCCTCGTTGGGTGGGGTGAGCGTTGCCAGGTCCCGTTGGCGTCGTAGCTGTAGGTGACCACCTCGAGGTCGGGGCGGGTCAGGATCTCCAGGCGGCCGGCCAAGTCGTGCTGGAACCCGTGTGTCCGGTTTGCGGGGTCGAGGATCTCTTCCAAGAAGCCGTTGGAGTCGTAGGACAGGCTCGCAACTCGCGCGGCCCCTCCCGTGCCCTGCGTGACCTCGTCGACACGACCGGTGGCGTCGTAGTCGAAGTCCATGGTGGCCAGGCTGGCGACCTCGACCGTATCGACGGCGCCGAGTGTGGTGAGCGTCGTGACGACCTCGCGACCCTCGGGCGAGGTCATCGTGATCTCGGACGTCGAAGCATCGTACGCCCAGGTCCACGTATTGCCGTTGACGGTCTGGGTCTCCGTCAGCGCGGTCAGGCTCAGCGGATCGCCCTCCGTCGCCAGCGTCACGGTGCGACTCCTCATCGTCACCCGCTCGAGCGAGCTCGGGGTCGTGACGGTTTCGGACGCCCTGACCGGGGCCTGCATGCCGAAGCGGGGGTCGCCGACCTCCGCGGAGACGACCACGGTACCGTCGGCGTGGGTCATCGTCGTCACGCCGTCGGGGCCGATCACCCGGATGATCTCGGTGCCGTCCGGACGGATGTTGGTGCGCGTCTGCGCCCCGAACGCGTCGTGTTCCACTCGGAAGGTCATCTCGCGGCCGAGCTCGGTCGTCAGCGTGACTTCGTAGTCCCGAGGCCCGAGTTCCTCGCGTGCGAACGCCTTGCTCCCACCCTCGGGATCTTCCGCGAGGATCAGCCGGCCGGCCGTGTCGTAGGTGTAGTCGTACTGGTGATCCAGCGGCGTGCGGCGCCAGTCGAGCTGCCCGTCCGCGGTGTAGTGGAACTCGTGCGTCTCCCCCTCGGGGTTGGTGATCGCCTCGAGGTACCCGCCCATGCCGATCGTCAGCGACGTCTCCACGCCGTCGGGCGAGACGATCGCCTCGGCGACTCCGTTGCCGTCTCGTTCGATCACGGTGTCGCGACCGTAGGCGTCGGTCATCGAGATCAAACGGCCCTCGGTGTCATACGCGAAGGTCCACAGCGTCGTCCCCGTGAGCGCGTCGAGCGTTCCTTCGTGCCGGCCCTCGGCGGAAAAGACGTACAGCTCGCGGTGGTCGGTGCTCGCGACGATGACGTCGTCGTCCGCCCAACCCATGCCGGCCGAGGACACTCGACGGATGCGCTGGTACGTCGAGGAATCAGAGCTGCCGCCCGCGACGTACAAGGCGCCGTCATTGCCGATAGCGATACCCCATGGACGCCGGATGCAGCCGCGCCCGGCCGGGCCATCGTCGCCGATCTCGGTGCAGCTGCCTCCCATGCCGGCGAACGTGCGGATCTGGCCCCCGGCGTCGATGAAGCGAATCCGGTGCCCCGAGCCGGGATGCGAAGCACTGCCCGAGAAGTCCGACACGTAGACCCGACCGTCGGCGGAAACCTCGACGTCGCGCGCCTGCCAAAATTGCGCGTCTAGGCCTAAAACAAGCGCTTGCGGTAGGCAGTCCGCCCGCTCACGACGCCGGGCTGCTGAGCGCGTGAGTCCCCTTCCGAAG
>NZ_JAOVZF010000051.1 GCF_026337845.1 Paraliomyxa miuraensis
CACCGCTTGCGGGAATCGGCGGCTTCACGCACCTGAGCCTGCGAGCGGGCCGGATCTACGAGAACCTCGACCCGGAGGAGTGCAAGTCCGAACATGCCGCGCTCTCGTTCGAGATCGATCTCGTGGACCAGAGCGGCGTGGCGCAGGCGAGCACGGTGGTCACGGAGCCGATCCTCGAGCCGCACGACGAGCTGACGACCTACCAGGGAAACACCAACTGTCGTGCGCACCACTTCATGCAGACGATCCGCATTCCGTTGACCCGCTTCGCGCCGATCGCCATCGAGGATCTCGGTGCCATCCGGCTGCGGTTCTCGTCGGATCAGGCGCAGCACGTACTCGTCGACACGATCGAATTCACCCGGGATCCCTCGAGCATGGGCCTCGT
>NZ_JAOVZF010000042.1 GCF_026337845.1 Paraliomyxa miuraensis
CGGGCTTTGGTTCGGTGGGCGTGAGAGTGGGCCCTCCGCCGGGCTCGGGCGTCCCGCCGCCCCCTGGCGGGGGCGTCTCGCCACCACCACCCCCAGGCACAGGAGCATCACCGCCACCGCCCGAGCTCCCGCCGCCGCTGCTCGAGCCACCGTTGCCGGCCGGGCTCGTCGAGCTCCCAGCCGCGAGCGCGACCGTCCCGATTCCCGCAACTCCCATCAACCATAGCCACTTGCTCATCACGTACCTCGTTCCTTGTTCAAAGCACCACGTCATTCCCACCGAGCACCGCCCCGAACCCTCGTGCGAGGTCGTTCGG
>NZ_JAOVZF010000077.1 GCF_026337845.1 Paraliomyxa miuraensis
CGAGGGCCTGTCGGGGCTGGTGCGCAACGAGCTGGGACGCGACCCGCTGACGGGCGAGCTGTACCTCTTCACGAACCGCAGGCGCACGTACGTCAAGGTTCTATTCTTCGACGGCTCGGGGATGTGCCTGTACGCCAAGCGCATCGAGAAGCGGCGGTTCGCCCCGCTGTGGGACTTCTCGCGGAGCCGAGAGCTGGTGCTGACGAAGACCGAGCTCGAGCTGTTCCTGCAAGGCAGCCATCTGGTGGGACGCATCCAGCTCTCACCTCCTCCGCTGCAGCACAATGACCTTGCAGTCAAGCCCTGATGCTGCATCTTGTCGGAGGTGAGCTCCTCGTTCGAGCACCTCGATCGCATCGACGACGTCGACACGATGCGTGAGTGGGCCAAGCTCTACGCTCGCGAGGTGGAGAGACTCCGCAGCGAGATGGCGCAGCGCCTCGAGCAGCTCGCCAAGGAGCAGGGGCCCGAGGCAGCACGCCAGCTCGATCTGGAGCTGGCGCTGATCCGCGAGCAGATGGATGCCCTCCAACGGCAGATGTTCGGCGAGTCGTCGGAGCGTCGCCCTCATCGGGGTGACAAGCCGGCCAAGGACAAGAAGCCGCAGCGCGGGCATGGGCCCAAGG
>NZ_JAOVZF010000070.1 GCF_026337845.1 Paraliomyxa miuraensis
ATGTCCGGGGTCACCCGGATCGTGAACTCCGGCGTACCGCCGGGCTGTCCGGCGTCGCTGCCGTGACGCGTGTGGCCGGCCGTGTGCGGGTTGTGGCTCGGGCCGCCCTGGCCGATGCCGTTGGGGGCGTCGAACATCGCCACGGCGCGGTTCCACGAGTCCAGTGCGGAGCTCGGGGAGTTGGGATCGGGCACGACGATCGGGCGGTAGCAGTGGGTCTCGGCGCCGCACAGCCTCGGCAGCGCCCGGACGTCGTCGTCCGAGCTACCGAAGCTCCCGGCGTAGCCCGTGGGATCGGTCGCGACCAGCGGCCGGTTGTGCACGTAGCTCCAGCGGTTGTATGCCTGACCGTCGAGGGGTGAGACCACCAGCGGGTCGGGCGAGAAGAACCTCCCGAGCACCGGGTGGTACATGCGGCCGCCCATGTCGACCAGGCCGGCGTCGAGACGCGCGGGGTGACCGGTGAAGCCGACGCCGAGCAGGTCGAGCACGTCGTCGTCGATCGGCTGCGTCCAGTCCTCCGCGTCGCGG
>NZ_JAOVZF010000034.1 GCF_026337845.1 Paraliomyxa miuraensis
GTCTGCGGATCGGTGCAGTCCCGACGGACCTCGCCGAGTACACCGAAGGCGCCGTACTCGAAGCAGGTGCTCGTCCCATGGGGATCGATGCTCACCGCCACCCGCGAGGCGGCGTCCGTCTGCAACAGCGAGGTTGCGCCGCTCTCGTCCGTGTGGGCGGTCTGCACTCCCTTCGCCAGCAGTCCGTAGGCGAAGTGCTCGTGGTCGCCGTCGGGGTGCTCGACGTCGGTCACCCGATCGAGGCCGTCGTACTCCGTGGTGGTGTAGGCGCTCGGCTG
>NZ_JAOVZF010000050.1 GCF_026337845.1 Paraliomyxa miuraensis
CATGCTTGCCCCCAGTGATCATCACGAGCCCCCGTAGGTACACCCACCGTAGATAGTCGCCTCCTCCAAGGGCGCCGCTCCTCGCTCGTGGCCAATTGCCGTGGCTGCGTCGGGTTCTTGCGTCCTCGATGCGTCTGCGCCCAGCGACCTTTCAACGAGTACCCATGACCCTCCACCCCCCACCTGTGAACCCAACCCTGGGCGCCTGGGATGCCTTGACCGAGGTCGTGCACGCGGTGCGACTTCCCGAGCGCTTCCGTCGAAGGAAGCCTCGACCCGAGGGCAGGCAACCGACCCACACGGTGGAGTGGCTCGACGACGACCGAGCCCAGTCCCTTCGGGCGTTGCTCGAGCCGGCTCTGCGGGACACCGCACGG
>NZ_JAOVZF010000095.1 GCF_026337845.1 Paraliomyxa miuraensis
GTAAGCCCGTGACGGACTACCTCCGCCAAGGCGCCGGGCCCCTGGGGTATCCTCTCCGGCTGCTCCGCCCCGGCCCTACCCGGCGTCGACGACCAAGCCCCGGGCCGCGGCCCAGTTGTGCGGAAGCAGCTCGGTCAGCCGCCGCATCGGCCAGCCCCCCTCGAGCTTCTCCATCACGTCGATCAGGTAGTCGCGGGTCGAGATGCCCAGCAGGCGGCACGTCTGCACGAGCGTGTAGGCCCCGGCCAGTCGTCGAGCGGCTGGAGCCGAGCCCGTGAAGTAGAAATTCTTGCGCCCAAGAGCGGGTTCTCTGATTTGACGTTCGACGGCCCCGTTGTCGATCTCGTAGCGACCATCGGAGAAGCACCGCCGGATGTACTCGCGCTGGTTCTTCGCGTAGCGGATCGCCTCCGCCAGCTTGCCCGTGTTGCCGACCTTGCCCTCGTGCTCCTCGATCCACTTGTCGATCTCGTCGAGGAGCGGCAGCGAGTGCTTGGTCCGAAGTGCGAGTCGCTCTTCGGGGCTCATGCCACGTGCTTGTTCCTCGATCTTGTAGATCTTCTTGAAGATGCCCATCGGCACCGCGGCCCGCTTGTCCCCCAGCTTGAGCGCGGCATAGAAGCGACGCCGGACGTGCATCATGCACCCGAGCCTTCTCTCGGGAGGAACGAGCACCTTCTGTTCGCCCTCTGGGTTCTCGAGCTTGCGGCTGTAGCCCGCGTAGTCGTCGACCTGGATCGCGATGTCCGGCGGGATCGCGTGGATCCACGGTGCGATCTCGTCGGCGCTCCACGTCCTGGTGAACATGAAGGCCACCATCTTGCGACTACCCTTGAAGCACCAGAAGTGGCCGCGGTACTTCCCGCCCTTGGACTTGCGGTCGAGCACGTCGATGCCGGTGTCGTCGATGCCCACGTAGCAAGGGTCGTCGAGGATGTAGCCGAACAACGCGTCGCTGACCGGCAGCAACAAGTCGGTCGCGTAGCGCCACCAGCCGTACAGCGTGTCCACGGGGATCTCCAGGCCCAGGCGCGAGAGCTGGTCTTGCTGTCTGTTGATCGGCAGCGCGTCGTCGCACTTGCCCTCGAGCAGCAGCGCCAACAGCGACGCGCCAGCCCGAGTCTTGACCTTGGGTGGCGTCGCGCGCTCGGCCGTTGCCGCATCGCACTTGCAGCCCGGGGTCCTGCACACGAGCACCTCTCGCATCTCGACGTGATTCTCGAGCTTCGCGGGCTCGTAGTGCAGGGTCGAGTGCTCGACGTAGCGGAAGTGAGCCATTTCGTGGCCGCACGCGTTGCAGCAGCGCTCGCCCTCGGGCACGGGCACGGTCGTCTCCACGCGCTTGATGTTCGGTGGGATCGGGGTCCGGCCACGGTGCTTGCGTCGCTTCTTCTTCTCTGCGGGTGGCGGCTGTTCCTCCGGCTCCGCGTCGGCCTGCTCGGGCACGGGGACCTTGGGGTTCTCGGCCGCCGCGGCCTCGGCCGAGCCTCCGTAGGCCATCACGAGCTGCCCGAGCTCCTCGGCCGTCAGCTTCTCGCTGCTCCGCGCGTAGATCAGCCGCTTGTACTGGGCGATGAGCTCGTCGCGCTCACGCAGCTTCTCGGTCAGCTCGTCGCGCTGCGTCGCCAGCTCGTCGCGCTGCGTCGTCAGCTCGTCGTGCCGAGTCGCCAGCTCGTCGTGCCGCGTCGCCAGCTCGTCGAACAAGGCCAGCACCGCCCCCGCATCTCCTCTCGCCAGGAGCTCCGCGAGTCGTCCC
>NZ_JAOVZF010000117.1 GCF_026337845.1 Paraliomyxa miuraensis
GGCCACGACCACTTCCTTCGCGAAGCGATACCCCCATGCGTCGACCCATGGCCCGCCCGTGAGGTCGCGTCGAGGGATCAGCAGATCATCGCGTAGATCGCCGTTGGCCTCGATCACCATGATCGAGAACCCCGGCTGGAGCCGGTCGAGGTGCGTCGCAGCGGCGGAATCGATGATGGCTTGCTCCTCCTCGGCGGTGAGTTCCTCGTCGTCTGGCACCGCGGCCAGAGCCGCGTCCACCTCGGCCTCGATGAGCGCCTCGACGTACGCATCGCCCTCGGGCAGCACCGTGGGCCACGACACGACGACCGGCGTGTCGAGCAGGTCGAGCTGCGAGGTGCCGTCCCAGGCCCTCCAGCCCGCGTCGGTGAAGTAGAGCAGGTCGTGGTCGGAGTCGCCGTCGAAGTCGCCGACCAGGCGCGTGGGCGAGCTGGCGAACGGCACCGGATCATCGACGAGCTCGGCGTCGGGACCGAGGAAGACGCCGTACGGCACGAAGCCCATCGCAAGCGAACCCGGGGCCCCGCCCGGAGCGCTCCACTCGAACGTGGTCTGGGGCAGGCATGCGCCCGCGGCATCGCACTTCTTGACCCATTCGATCCGGCTGCGGCCGGAGAGCGGGTCGAGGTCGTAGTTCAGTACGTAGGTCGCGAGCAACTGCGCGTAGGGACCCTCGATGGTGATCGTCTCGAGCCGCTCGGTGCGACCCTGCACCACGCCCGCCACATAGCCCCACGAGACATCGGTGCGAGCGACATAGTCGAAGCGAACGTGTCGTCGGCTCGCTTCCGAGCCCTTGCCCGCATAGGCGATCTCGTAGAGCTGCAACGTGTACGCATCGGAGCCCCCGGCGGGCTTGGGAGCGTGATACCGGTACTCGATGCCGTTGCCGAACCGATCCTCGGTGCGGCGCGGCGCCCAGACCCACGGCACGGGATCGCCGTCGATCTCGTGGAACAGCATGGCACCGGGCTCGCCCAGGGTGAGGATCCGGCCATCCTTGGTGAAGACCTCAAAGTAGCCGTCGCGAGCGTTGGTGTTGGCGTGCCCGACGATCTTCGCGAACGGATCGCGACGCGTGCGGTACTCAGCACCATCGAGGCCATGCACGCCCGCGACCAGCACCAGGCGCTCGTCGCCCCAACAGAGAGGATCGGCCTGCTCGAATTCGAAGGGGCCATTCGTACCGTCGAGCGCGAGCGTGCGATTGCAGCGGCGGATCGGCGGGGCGATCCCACCAAGGGAGAACCCAACGCCCAGTGGACCGTCCTGCGTGGTGCTTCGATACTCGAGCGACAGCTCGGGAGTCATCGCCCCAACACCCGGCGCAACGTCGAGCGGGATCGAGTACACGGCCTGGCCGGTCGGCGTGACCCCGGAGCGCCCGGGCAGCGTGCCGACCCCCGTAGAAGGATCGAACGCGACGGCCTGCCCGCGGAGCTGTACGACCTCGTCCGCGAGCGTGACCGGGGGTGGTGGCGATGCCATGCCTCCGCGTGGCGCGACCTCGGCCGCGGAGGGGCCACCGCCGCACGCCGGAGCGAACAGCAGCGCGAGCGTGGCGATCGTGAGCGTGGCGCCAAGAGAACCAAGCATGGCCAGCCGATGCGCACCCGACGACCACGCCCATGTGGGGATCAAGGCATCGAGGAACCGGCCACGACCACCTTCTGCGTGCAACGGTCGACCTACCATCATCACCTCCGTTGCCACCCTGCTCCAGCGGTGCGAAGGGGCAAGCCCGCGATGATCGAATTTCCAAAATGCCAACACCGGGACGCCGGGGTCGCCCATCCGCACGACTTGGGACGGCGTGGCCGGCAGTGGAACACAAGTGACCAGCGACTCGCGGTTGCGCGCACCGCTCATCGCCTCTCGGAACATGAAGCACGCTCACCCGAGGAAGTGATTGCCTTAGCCGCAACCGGGCCGAGCTCACTCGACCCGCGGGCTCGGTACGAGCCGGAGTTTGTAGGCGCCCGTCGTGGGTGACCGTGCGCAGCTCGAGCGGGTGCTCAATGATGATCGCATCAGCAGGGCGAGCTCAACTGCGAGAGAGATGTGGGCTCGACGTGTGGCGGGAGACCCGTGTTTGTCAGCGACCGCTTGAGAGAGGCGCTCAGAATTCGGCGAACGTTCGGGGACGACATCAGGCCCCGAGGTCAAAGCCGCGCTCGGTGCTCGGGACCGATCCCGTAGGGCTCGCATGGTCGTCTGCTCGGTCGCGCACGTCGACGAGACCGCGTACGGGGGAGCGTCGGGGCGTGACGGCTGTCGTCGCCAATTCCCGGGGGATCGAAGCGCTCACGCCCGAGGCCGATGGCACCCAGCCGCAGCCGGATCGCCCGGT
Organism: Paraliomyxa miuraensis; assembly: GCF_026337845.1. GTDB lineage: Bacteria > Myxococcota_A > Polyangia > Nannocystales > Nannocystaceae > Paraliomyxa > Paraliomyxa miuraensis. Next base: position 2,351 of record NZ_JAOVZF010000117.1, read on the forward strand.
GCGGAGGCCGGGCTCGATGCGATACGACTCCGCTCACGAGTTGCCCGCGGCATCACCGGGGTTCCGCTTGGCATCGTCGGACTCGCGGCCATCGTGGAGCAGGGGCTCACCCGTCGTTACGTCAAAACGGCGGGCACACGTTGGGCTCGGGGTTGCTCTCGATGATCCAGGTTGGCCCCGCCACCGCGGTGCGGCGGATGGACTTCTGATCCCCCGCATCACCTACGTGGGGCGCTGGTATGCCGCCCTCGGCGTCGACGAGCATCTCATCGTTGTTGTTGCCGTAGATCACGGCATCGACCGGGACCGTGGCGGGCATGATGGCGACCGCCGGACCGAGGAACAGCGCCACCCGGTTGCCCGGGTCGTTCGCTTTGTCGATGTCGGGATTGAAGTCCATCGCGAGGTCGAGCATTGGATTATCGTTCTCGCTGGTGGACATGGGCCCCCCTACGATGAAGCAGCCATCCGCGAGGATCGTACCCGAGAGGTCCATGGTACCCGACGTGTCCGAGGCTCCACTCCACCCCAGGCTATAGCCGCCAAGATCGATGTCACCAAGGCACGCATTGTATAGCTTGACCCACTGCTCCTGGTCCTCGCCGCTTCGCGTGTCGTAGTACACCTCCACCAGCAGCGGATGGCAGTCACCCATTCCACCCGTAGTGGTTTCCATCCCCGTAGTGGTCGGGTCCCCCGAGCTACTCGACGTGGTCGATGGATCCTCCGTCGTAGAGGTCGTCGTCCCGCTGTCGTCCAGCGGCACAGTGGTCGCCGTCTCGTTCGTCGTGCTGGTACCGTCCGCCGCCGCCGTGGCCGAAGCATCCGTGGTGGAACTGGTCGCGGCTGTCTCGGTGTCGGGGCCGCCTCCCGAGGAACTCACGACGCTCGGAGGTTCGGTGCAGCCAACGAGCCACAGCGTCATCACACATGGCACGGCCCAATGTTGCGAAGCAGAAAGGCGCACTCCTTTGAGTCTCTCACAAACGAGGCCCAACTGGCATTGGAGCGGGCTTTCGCGTTGCGATGGCTACCCGATCCATGGGTCTGCGATGGATTTGCTCCGAGGCAGGAGCCACGGGTTGGCCTCGACAGCGTTGTACGCAGGCGTGGCGCCGACGAGTATCAGCGCCCGACGAGCGCAGCGTTCGCGATCGCTCCTGACGAGCCCTCGTCGATCGAGCAGTCCTGGCGAACGCGACGATGACCCCGGCGCCGTAGCAGGACGAGCGCGGCGAGGCACGACCATGCAGGTGCACTCGTCGATCCCGATCGGCAGGTGCAGCCGCCGTCATCGTCGATCTCGCCGGCGGTGTCGGTCGTACTGCCGCCATTGGCGCTGCCCGAGCCGTCACCCACCGTTCCGTCGACACCGCCCCCCCAGTCGGCTCCGGCGTCGGGGTCCGCAGTGCCGGTGCCGTCGGCCCCCGAGTCTGCCCCGCCCACATGCGAGCAGTCGATCGTCGCGCAGCAGGGTAGGTCCAGGTCAGCGATGATCTCGCGTAGTGCATTCGAGAGCTGGCCAGCGTTGGCTGCCATACGATGCGTGAGTGTGCCGCCCGAGCCCCACTCGGCCATGGTCGCGAGCTGTTCAGCGAATCCAGGCGTGGGCATGGCGGCCAGCTCCCCGTATGCGACCACATACGTTGGGATGCCCGCGTCGAAGGCGTCCTCCAATGCGACTTGCACGTCGGCGTCGGTGCCGTCATAGGGTCCGGTGATCACGAGCACGTTCACGTAGTGTGTCGAGGCGTCCTCGACATAGGGCGTCGTGGCGGCGTACGCGGGGCGGTGGCTCGTGATCTCCTCGATCGCCAGCTCCACGAAGCGACCCGACCCCTCGCATGCCACGCCGTTGCCGTCGCAGCGAGGCATGTGGCTCCACGTGGTTTCGGCAAAACCGGGCGGGTCGATCTCGCTACCGTCTTGGCGCGTCCACGTGATCGGTGGTCCCGCCCACGGATCGCTGCAACCCGGCTCGAGACACGAGCTGCGAGGATCGAGGGACCATTCCACGCGTGGCTCGGAGCACGGAGCGTAGTCCACCAGGATCTCGGCCTCGCCCGGACCGGGCATGTCGTCGCCGAACACTGCCAAGCCAAAGTGGGTTACCTGCGAGGCGACCGGGCCCGGCGGCTCCACCGGCGCGTCATAGAGCGTGTCGCCCTCACCGGCCGACACTTCACGGATCACATCCCACGCGGAGAGCCCCTCGCCACCGGCAGCGGCGCCGACGTTGAGCGTGTCCGACGAGGCATCGACGATCAGCATGATCCGCGCCGGCCCTCCGCTGCACCCCTGGTCCTGGTCGCAAGCAGCAGCGGCCTCGGAGGCCATGCTCGAGAGCGATCCCATTGCGCCCCAGATCACCATCCAGCGTATGTTCATCGTGCTCCCTTCCTTCGGCCCACGCGCTTGCGCAGCTTGAACTCGATCCGCCGGTTCTGGGCGCGCCCTTCGGCGATGGAGTTGTCCGCCACTGGCTTGTCGGGGCCCATCCCCCTGGTGTGCACGCGATCTGACGAGACCCCGTGCTTCACCAAGTAGTCGGCCACCGCATCGGCCCGCTTCTGCGACAGCGCCAGGTTGTGCTCGCGGCTGCCGCGGTCGTCGGTGTGCCCCTCGATCGTTACGTCGTACTTGGGGTTGGCCTTCAGCACCGCCACCGTCTGGTCGAGCGTGGGTCGCGATTCCTTTGTGATCTTGGCGCTGTTGGTCTCGAACGTGATACCGGGCATCACCCCGGTCACTCCGGTGAGCTTCTCGGGAACCTCGTCGGGGCAGCCGTCCTCGTCCTCGTAGCCGTTGTGGGTCTCGGGCTTCTTGACACACTCGTCGGTCGCATCGCTCACGCCGTCGCCGTCTGCGTCGGGCGGGCAGCCGCTGGGCGGATCGCCAGCCACGTCCACGCACCCGTCCTTCGGGTCGGGCACGCCGTCGTCGTCGGTGTCGGGCGGGCAACCGTCGGGCTTGGCCCCGGGTTCCTGGGGGCACTTGTCCTCGGTGTCTGCCACCGTGTCGCCATCGGCGTCCGCGGCCGGGCACCCTCTTGGGCCGGGGCCGGGTTGCTCGGGGCACTCATCGCTCTCGTCGGCCACGCCATCGCCGTCTCCGTCGGAGCCCGGGCAGCCGTGGGGGTACACGCCGGCCTCTTCGGGGCAACGATCGTCCTCGCCGTAGAACCCGTCGTGATCGGGATCGCCTCCCGAGTCCGATGCACCCGACGAGCCCGAGCCGCCGTCCTTGCCGCGCCCGAGCGTGACCGAGAGCCCCAGGAGCGCCTCGAAGTGACTCGCCGCCCCGTTGTTGACGACTCGGCGCGCGCCCACTAGATGGCGCAGGTCGAGGCGCACGGCCAGCCAGCGATTGATGAAGAACTTTGCGCCCGGCCCCCAGTGGAACGACGCGTCGATGTCGTTGCCGAGCGCGCTCGGCCGCGAGGCCACACCCATACCTCCGCCGCCCACCACCAGAAACGGCGTGAGGCGCCACCACGGCAACTGGAAGATCCCGTGCCCGCGCACCGTGTAGAGCGTGGTGCGGGCGTCCGCGTCGTTGCGCGTCGGCATCACCCCCACCTCGAGCTCGCCGCCAAGCCACCGCAGCGGGAAGTAGGCGAAGCGCAGGCCCAGGTCGAAGGCCGCCGGACGGTAGCGTAGGTGCGGGGCAACCCGCGGGTCGTAGAGCTCATGCTCGCGGTTCATCACGAGCACGCCGCCCCACACGCCCAGTTCGAACATGTTGCGCTCGGGGGCCCAGCGTCGCATCGGCTGGTCTTTGCCCGAGGCGTTGGCCCGCCCTTCGGCCGACGCGCCGCTGCGGGTGGAGGCCGACACCGAGCCTTCGGCCTCCACCTTGGCCGGGGCCATTGCGAGCAGCCCACCGAGCAAGAGTCCTGTCGCGGCAAACGCCATCGTGGAGCTTGGACCGCGCCGTGCGCGACCATTCCAAGTCGTCCTTGCCGTACTCTACTCCTCACGTTTGCTCCGCACGTAGGCGGGCTCACCACGAAAGCTGCGCAGAATCCGGTGGACCAGCTGCGCCTCGGGTCGATCTTGGAATTGCATCACGCAGGCTCGGTCCACGTCACGACGGGCCTCGGTGAGCACCGAGGAGGACGCACGATGATGAGGCACCACTCTTCGCAATCGACCGCAGTGGCGTTGACCAGCCTGTGGCTATTCGTGGCCGGATGTGACGCGGAAGCCGAGCCGATCCCCGCTGCCAGTGCCGAAGCGCGGGCCAACGTCGAGGTGGTCGCCAACGTCGAGGCCGACGCGGCGGTCGAGACGAAGATCGACGCCAAGGACTTCGACCTCGAAGCCGTCGCCAGTGTGGTCGAAGAGGGCGAGATCGAGTCGGCGGCTGAGCTCGAGGTGATCATCAACGACGAGGACCGTGGCATCAACCACATCGACATCGACACCGACGGCACGATCGATCACGTGCAAGTGGTGGAGGTAGAGGAGCACGCAGAGGCCGACGGCGACGTGGTGCTCGAGCTACGGGTCATTCCGTCGAGTTCGGGCTCCGTCGACGCGGCCATCGTGTTCGCCACCACGACGTTTACTCGCCATTCCACGAAGCCCGAGGTCGAGATCCGCACGCGATACACCGCGGTGGTGCACCACCACGACGTTCACGTGTACACCCACGTCGTGCCGGTAAAGCTCAAGGCTGGCGTGGTGGTCGACGGCAGCGTGTTCCTCTCGTGGGTCTTCGCCGTCGATCGGTCGGTTTATGTGGGGGTGTACACCGTGGATGATCACGGGCACTGGATCCCACCCGGCCACCTCAAGCACGGGCACTGGAAGGCGAAGGGCCATGGCCATGGGAAGGGCGACGCGGTCGTGATCGATGCGCACGGGGGCGGCAGCACGATCCACATCACCAGCTCTAGCCTCGGTCACGGAGGACACGGCGGGGGCAAGGGGGGCAAGGGGGGCAAGGGGGCCAAGGGAAAGGGCAAGCGGAAGTGACCCACCCGCCCACGTGGCTTCCACCACGCGATCACTGCGGAAAGAACGGTTCGTAGGTCTCGGGTGTGTGATCGTGGTCCGGCGTGATGGCACGCAGGCTGCCGTTCTTGTTGTTGGCGCGCGTGAACCAGATCGTCTCCGATGCAACGGCGGTACCGTAGTTGCCCGAGTTGACGTTGAGATCGTGTAGCCCGTTGTCCAGGAACCCACCGTAGGGCAGCTCCAACGTCACGAACGCGTGGGCGTTGTCGTAGCTGATCACGATGAGCACGCCCTCGGAGTTCACGGTCACGTCGGTGGGGTAAGTTACCAGCTCCGGTGGCGTGTCTTCCAACACGACCGGCTCGAGATCACGTCCATCGTGAGCGCGGTCGAATCGCACGATCCGAGCGTTCTGGGCGTCGGCGACGTAGAGGTTGCCGTCGTGGAACGCACAGCCGCGCGCGCCATCCTGAGGCAGGTCGTTCGAGCTGGTGATCTCGTTGCCCGGGCTGCCGGGACGACCGGGTGTGCCGATCGCCAGCCCGCCGCCCACGCGTGTGAGTGAGGGGTCGGTGCCCATGGTGTCGCGTGCGTTCACCCGCCACGCCGTGCCGTCTCCGAGGTTCACGAAGAACCAGAACCACTCCGCCTGGTTGCCCTCGTCGTCCTCGATCGCACCGCCGAAGCAGACGCCGGCGGGGTTGCGGAACGCGTCGCGGTCGAGCGTGCCGTCGAGCAACTGCACACGCCGCCCCTCCACCGGCTCGAGCACCACGATGGCACCGCCGTCACCCTCTCCGCCTTGCTCGAACGTGCCCCACACGAAGCGATCGGGGGTCATGGACACGGCCGTCGCGCCTCGCAGATCGACCGATGTGCCGTCGAGCAGCGAGCGGGCCTGGCCGCCGCCCTCGTCGGTGGGATCGCCTGCGAGCATCAGCTCCGAGGTGCCGTAATTGGCCACCACGATCACGCCCGGCGCAATGAGATCGTCGGCCGCCTCGGGATCTTCCTCGGCGTCGTCGGGGTGCGGCTTGCCCGGCGCGATCGCGATGTCGAACGGGAAATTGAACCCGGTGACGACGTTGTCGAACCGACCGGAGAACGTTCCCACCTCGGAGGTTTGGCTGGGATCGCCCTCGTTGCCCTCGTCGCCTCGACAAGACAGCGCAAGCACGAGCAAGGCGCTGGTCGAGAGCGTGGACCGAGCCCAGCCCGCAAGAGGAATGGAGCACGTTCGGCTCAGCATCGTCTGATTGGACCACAACCGGGGAGTCGATTCCAGGGTTGTGCGAGCCCGTGTGGTGCCAGCGCTCGACGTGGCGCTTTGGATCATCGGACGGCGAGCGAGTCGCGGCCGACCTGGAGTGAACGTGACCCGAAAACTCGGGCACAGATGTGTTGGACCGAGTCCGTGTCACTGATTCCAATGTCGACGACATGCGCGATAGGCCATACCATGAGCCCATCACCGTACGCGCGGCACTGACGGTTTTCCTGCCCCTCGGCACGGCTCTTGGCTCGAGCTGTTGCGAAGCACCCGACGTCTACTGCGAGGATGGGCACCGCCAGTGCGAGGGGGCCTACAACCAGTGCAGCGACCAGGACCAGGCCTGCGGGCCGTGCCGAACGGCAATGGGAGGATCACGATGACGGCATCGACTCGAGCACATGGGTGGGGCATTGCGTTGGCGACCGGGGTTGGGTTCTTGAGCCTCGCGCTCGCCAGCGAGGCCCAGGCGGCGCCCACCCCGGGACAGAAGATCCGGGGCAGAGGCGGCAACTTTGGCATCGGCCTGAGCCTCGGCGATCCCATGGGCGCGTCCATGAAGTACTTCATGGCCCCGAACCATTCGATCCAGGGCGACCTGGGCTGGGCACCGCTCCACCACGGCCACGGGCGCCTGGGGTTCGACTACCTGTGGCACCCGGGTACGTTCGTTTCCAACTCCACCATCGACTTGGTGCCCTACCTCGGCCTCGGCATCGGGATGGCGTTCTGGGCCGGCTACTATCACGGCTACCACGGTGCCTGCGGCGGCTACTACGATCCCGGCCATCCCCGCTACGACGAGTGCTACGACCGTCGCGACTACTACTACCACCGCGGAGGCGGCGGTGTGGCGATGCTCTTGCGCGCGCCCATCCTCGGTCTTGGCATCCACTGGAAGAAGGCCCCGCTCGACACCATGTTCGAGGGCTCGTGGTCGCCGTACCTCGTGCTACCCCACCTGCCGCACGGAGACTTCTCGTTCAAAATTCGCTACTACTTCTAGTCTACATCCTGCCCTGAAATGGGTAAGCACGCGCGCTTCCACAGAATTTCGGTGGCGCGCCGTGGCTTTTGTACCGTGGTCCGATGAACGGCAAGCTGGCCAAGGCGTTGAGGTTAAAGAGGAAAGCGTCGACGAGGCCGTCATGAGCGGCCGAAGAAATCGATGGCGGCAGCGACGAGGGCCGTATCGGCACCGCGAGTATGGCCCACGGCAAGCCGAGGAGCTTGTCGAGATCGACGCAGTGTTGCGCGACGCACCAGAACTGGTCGCGGCGATGGCGAAAGACATCGAGGAGGTGTCGCCTCGCGATCAGATCATGACGGCGGAGCAATGTCTGCGCGCGTTCCTCATCAAGGACATGAACCAGTGCGACTACGTGACCTTGGCTCAGAAGCTCGCCGACTCGCGCGGCTATGAGAGGTTCTGCGGCACGGATGCGTCGAACGCCGGCGACTCTCGAGACATATCTCGAGAGGATCTCGCCGGGCACGATCGAGACGCTGCACGCGACTCTCATGAAGAGCAGAGAGTAACCACACGACGGCTGCAGCATGCTCTATTCATGCGAATCGCGGTCGGTCTGCTCCTTGAACTGGGCGACGGCCTTGGGAAGCGTCGGAAGTATCGACTCCAGGCGCTGCCGGGTCGTCTCCGCATGAAGGAGGGAGCGCACCGCTGACCAAGACAGCGAATCCAGCGGTTCATGAGCCAGGCTCTCGAAGAGGGCGTCCAGCGCCTCGCCTCCGACGGCCGGGCAGAGTTCGGCCAGTGCCGGACCCTCGGACGGCTCCCGCTCCCGGACGCGCTCGGCCAGAAAACGCTGGAGCCGGGGATCAGACTCCTTCTCCACTCGAGCGCGACGGAGAATCAGCCTCGCCTGTGTGCGCCGAAGATGCACATCCGTGCTGAAGTCTTCGGAAAACCATAGGTCAAGTAGTGTGCGTAGGTCCGCCTCGGTGCGCTCCCTGAACGCCGGAACTAGATCGATAAGGACACCCAGCGCCAAGCGCCGCGAGATCGGGAACATCCTGGCGAACCTCTCGCGGTGCTTCACATCATGGACACGCAGTCCGTACTCGTCCCCGGCTAGGCCGTTGCCGTCCTCATCCCAGCGGGCGCAATGGGAGGCTTCGTTGCGGAGCCTGGGAATGGCTTCGATGATCTCCTCGGCGGTCCGAGGAAGGTCGTTGGACGTCATGGGAAAGCCTTCGTCCGTCGGGGCAAAATCTTCGGGGGCCGGCTGCTCTCGCCATATGCGCTCGACGAAGGAGCGGAAGGCGAGCTTATTGGCTGCTCTGCCCAGCGTTCTCACTCTGGGGTCATGCTCGCTGGGCCCATTGAAACGCGACTCGAGGACGAGGGCGTTGCGCCGGAACTGCTCGAAGAGCCGCACTGAGCCGGCTTCGGCCAGGACCGCGCAAATGTCCCGGGCTTTCTCCCACGAATCGGCGAACAGTCGCTGCTCGAGCGGTAGTCCGTCCAGAAGCTCCTTGTGCGACATTGCCGCTGTCGTCATGAACCCGTACAGACCGTGGACTACTCGCCTGATGACCGTTTGGTCCGGAAACCGAAGGACCAGCCACATGACCCACGGTGGTCCGAGGTCTCCCGCGTAGGGCTCGAAGGCCACGCGCCGGCCGGTTAGGCGCAAGACACTAACCATGTGATCCAGGATTTCGATCGCTTGGTCGAGCTCGGGAGACCGGGAACACCGCCGCTGCTCATCGACGATCAGATGCGGAAGCCAGTAGGGGCCGCCGAACGTGTTGTCTATCAGCCCCTTAGGCCGAAGAGGGTGCCCGGGGTTGATCGGGACGGTGACCTCGACACCGATGAGCTCACTCGCCCCTGAGTCCTGAACCCTGCTTCGGCCCGCGATCAGTCGGATGTGGGTCGCTCCACCGAAGGGCTCCACGACGCGGTCTTCCGGAAAGCCGAACCGCCCGTGGACATTGAAGGTGACGGTCAGCTCCATGGCCGAGGGCTCGAACATGGCCAGCGGAGCAACCGCTTGGCTGTCGTCGAACCCGAGGGCAAGGTCTTGTAGCTCCTGCGGGAATGAGGCCCATGTGGCGTTGCGCTGATGGGCTTCCTTGTAGAAGGCCCGAAGCTGCTCATCCGCGAGCATGTGTGCGCCAACTCGGACAAGGCGCATCGTTGCCTGTCCGAACTCGGAGCGGTCCATGAAAGGGGGTTCACCTTCCGAGGGGGATCGAAGCAGCAGAGCAGTCGCGACGGCGAGTTTCTCCGCTTCCCGTCGATCGTCGCTTCCAACAAAGGTCTCGATGGTTCCGGGCGTTGGCTCAGGAATCGCCGCGGCTCGAAGCGAGTGCAGGTTCTGGCGGACGCTGTCGGCAAGCAGCTGCGCGGGAGACTTGCGTAGGGCCGCTGCGAGGTGGTGCAGTTCAGCAACTAGCGCCTGGTCCTCGAGGGTGAGGCTCTCGTGCGCTTCATCCGAATGACTCATGACGGGCGATTGTTGTCGGCTATCCGCTGGTAGACAAGGAGGAGATCCAGCGTAACCCCTCCAGCAACGACGTGTAGACGGCCGACGATCCGGCTGCGACGGATCATCGTGCGACGAGGAGTCGACGATGCCGAAGCGGTAGGAGAGGTCGTACACGACGCGGCGCCAGTGGACGGAGGTCGAGGCCCGCGCGGCCCTCGATGACCTGGCGCGGTCAGGGCTGACGGCGGAGGCGTTCGCCTCGCGCGAGGGGATCGACGCGCCTACAGCGTTGGCGTCGGAGGTTCGAAGCGGAGAGTGACACGTGGGCGGACGAGCCCGCGGGGCCGACGTTCGTCGAGGTGCCGCGACGCGAGTCGGCGGTGCTCGAGCTGGTCCTGCTCAGCGGTCGGGTGCTGCGCGTGCGGGAGTCGATCGAGCTGCTGCGACGGCTCGCCCTCGCGGTGGAGGACGACGCCTCGTGCTGAGCTGGCCGCCGAGCGTGCGAGTCTTCGTTGCCACTCAGCTGGTGGACGGGCGCAAGCAGGCTGATAGCCTAAGCGGAGAGGCCCGCGAGCCATTGCGATTTTTTGCGTGGCTCTTCGCTCCCGGTCCGCCCTCGTGGTGTGTTCAGCTCACACGGGCGAACCTAAGGAGCAGGTCCACCAGTGCCGCACACTCAAACCCGGTCCGTCGGGTGGGAATCCCCTTGGCCGCGTCCTCGAGCTCCTCGGCGACCTTCTTGAGCTGTGGCCCCGTGGGTGTCTGAACTGGAACCTTGCCAAGGTTCACAAGCTTCTGCTCCAGAGCCTCCACTCGAAGGCGGAGCACCGCGAGCGTGTCTGCCCCCTCCCCCTGCTCGTTGCCTCCGCGTGCGAGGCCGCGGACGAACTCCACCAGCGTGCCGAGCTGATTCGGGGAGCTGGCTGGACGCATAAGCCCCACCCTCCCAAGCTCGTCTGCCACTTTCTCAAGCTGCCGGCCCATGGCCGTTTGCATCGGATGCTTGCCGGTCGCCTCAAGCTGCCGCTGCAGGATCCTCTCTCGGAGGCGGAGCCCTGCGCAAGTATCCAAACGCTCGAACCTCAGCCCGGCAAGCCACTCCTGCTTGCCCATGCGACCTTCGATGTCACTCGCGAGTTCGGGATGATTGCCGCGTTCGTCACGCACTAGTCCCTTCTTCTCCGCGTCCCACAGGAGCGCCTCGACGAACTCATCCTTGCCGTCCTCGGGCCACGCTCCGAGCGGGGTCTCCCCCTGCCAGGCGACGAGCACTGCGCTGGGACTGTCGGCGTCAAGAATGGGGGCGAGATGTGGGTGCGTATAGCGTTGTTCAGTGCCCATCGCTGGTAGCGATATGAACCACAGCCCGCCGCTTGTCCAGCGCACCTTCCGTAATTTAGCCTGCAAGGCTGCCCACGTGCGGGGGACAGCCCCTGCAGAAGCGCCCGTCGAGGCTCCGCCGGCGTGGACCCTGAGGCCCAGCGACCGCGCGTCCCGGCAACACTCAATACTCGACCATCCATCCTCCATCCGACATTCGTTCGCGTCTGGCCGCCTTGCCGCTGGATGGCCAGACGAGCCCGACCTACGGTGGTTGCATGGACTGCAGGCACTCGAGGTGGAGTAGCTTGAGCGTCACGCCGGGTCGGCGACGTTCCGCATGCACGTACTGGAAGTTCGGCAGCGGCCGCAACGCGCCGGGCTCGACGTCGCCGCCGAAGAGCCGGTGCTCAAGCTCGACCTCGCCGAGGGCCTCGACGTCACTCCTCGTCAGACCAGCATGCGTGGCCCGGGCAACCGCCGAACTCACGGCACCAACGCTCACGCCGAGGCTGCACGCCACGTCGCGATGGCTGCTGCCGAGCGCCCACTTCTGTCTCAGGATCTCGCGGATTTCTTCATCGTCAGAGTGGCCAACGTGGCCCGCCCGTTGGCCATCCGCGCAGAGGGACACGACCGCTGCGAGCCCCTCGCAAAGGTGTGCCCGTCACGAATTACCCCGGCTGTGCCGCCAGACTCGCCTTGACAGCGATGACCGCCGCTTGCCAGCCCCGCTCAGGGCCACCTTGCAGATCCGCCGCGCCTTCTTGCTTCCCTCGTCGCCACGCCTTCCAGACCCACCCCGCGGGGCTCTGCTCGACCTCGACGTGGTAGCCGAGGTAGGCAAACTCCGGCGGCACCACGGGGGGCGCCTTCTCGCCTACGAGCTCGGCCACCGCCCGCTCGAGTGGCAGCGGCTGCCACGGTGACTGCGGCGGCCAAGGCTTGCCCGCCCGCACGGGCGCGAAGTACTTGGCGTCCACCACCGCGAGCTGCTGCAGAAGGCTCCGCCCGTTGGCCACGCGGACCCTGGCCAGGTCCCACGTGCACCTCGGGAAGCTCGCTTCGAGCAGCCCCTGGACCAGCTTCACTCGGGGCGTGGTCCTCACTCGGTTGCGGATCCACGATTCCGCCCACGCGATCCACGAGACGATGCTGTCGACGGTGATCCGCGTGCAGTCGTCCCACACGTTCAGGCCGTGACGTTGGACCATCGTCGGCAACGAGGCAGTCGAAGGGCCGGCCTCGAAGCCAACGTCGCCGTTGCCCTTGACGTACAGCGGCCCGGGGGCGGGTCCGGCCTCGGGCGGTGCCATCCCGTCGAGCCCGGCCTCCGCCCCGGGCGGGTCCGGCTGCGGCTTGGGTGGCATCGGGAAGAAGGGCTCGACCGGCAGCACGCCGAGCGCGTCCACGTAGGCATTGGCGGCCACGCGGGCGTCCTCGTCGCTCTCCTCGATCCCAGCCCCGAGCTTGACCGCGTCCTTCTCGGTCTCGGTGGCCGGGTGCTCGGCGGTCGCGTAGACCCGCCACCTGACTCCGGTCGACAGCCCAGTCAGGTCGATCGTGTACGGCCCACGCGTGTACTCGTCGTAGGGCTTGGGGAGCCACGGCTGGGCGGGCTTGGGCCCAACGGGCTTTGGTTCGGTGGGCGTGAGAGTGGGCCCTCCGCCGGGCTCGGGCGTCCCGCCGCCCCCTGGCGGGGGCGTCTCGCCACCACCACCCCCAGGCACAGGAGCATCACCGCCACCGCCCGAGCTCCCGCCGCCGCTGCTCGAGCCACCGTTGCCGGCCGGGCTCGTCGAGCTCCCAGCCGCGAGCGCGACCGTCCCGATTCCCGCAACTCCCATCAACCATAGCCACTTGCTCATCACGTACCTCGTTCCTTGTTCAAAGCACCACGTCATTCCCACCGAGCACCGCCCCGAACCCTCGTGCGAGGTCGTTCGGTGCAACCGGCCGCCCCTTCGGCCACGCGGGCACCCGCCCGCGCAGCGCCCGGGGCAGGCACTCGTAGACCAACTGCGAGCACACCAGCCCGCCCACAGGCCCGTCCTTGGGGACGATCAACCCGAGCACATCGTAGGGCTGACCTACCCGCCCGCGAACGCACCCGTAGAGCCCCCGCCCTTCGCACAGCGGCAGCCACACCCGCACCCGCCCGCGCTCCCCGTACTCGGCCTCGAGCACCCGCGCCACCCCCAGCCCGGGCCGGCAGTCGATCAGCAGCGCTCGTCCCTGGTCGTCGGCCTCGCACCCGTCGAGCGCCACGTGCGAGAACCCGTGCCCGCCCGTCGCTTGGTCGAGCAGCGTCGACTCCACCCCGTCGGGCTCGAACAGCACGATCGACACCCCGCACGCCGGGCGGATCGCCCCGACCGCAGCCCCCTTTCCCGACCCACGCGCCAGCGTGAGCACGGCCAGGGTGAGCCCCACACCCACGACGGTGCCGGTCAGCAGCGTCACCGGTCGTCCTCCTCGCCCAGGTCGTCGAGATCCACCTCGACCTCTCCATCGCCATCGAGCTCGCCCGCGCGCGCCAGCTCGTCGGCCGAGACCGCGACCACGACCACCTCGGGTTTCTGCCGAAACACCCGGCGGAGGATCAGCCCCGCCAGCGCCGCACCAAACGTGAACACGATGCCCTTCACGAACACTTCGGCGAGACCCTCGCCGTCGTCTTGGGTGCTCATCGCCGTCCCCTCCGCGCCCCTCGTCGCGACCGGACCCCAGGCCCAAACCCGAGCGCTCGCTGCAACCCCAGCCGCAGCAGCCAGCCCGCGGCCGCCGTCGCCCCATCGGTCCCACCGCTCACGGCCAAGTCGAGGTTGGCGATCGCCTCCTTGGCCATGGCCATCGCCTCGGTCCACCCCATCTTCTCCGGCCCGAAGGTCGTGGTGCTCGGCGCGGGCCAGGGACACTCGGGGAACAGCAGCGTCAGCGCCTCGACGATCGCCGGCTCCGGGTTGGCCTTCAGCTCATCGAGCTTGAGCGCCCACTTGGCAAACTTCAGCTTGTTGTCGATCCCCCACGCCTCGATCGCGTCGGGGTCGACCAGCTCGAAGTGATCACAGCCCTCGTAGCGGATCCCGTGGCGCACGCCGCTGTCCTGCAGGCCCTTGCCCTTGTTCGGGTCGTCCTCGGTCGCAGCGCTGGCGCTACCCATGGCGACCACCCCCACGCCCAGCACCACGGCCGCGGCGATTCCCCACTTCACACTCGTCTTCATGTCGTCCTCCGTTCATTCACACCGTTTGCAGTCGTTCCAACACCTCGGCCCCCGTCACCGAAAGCGACGACGGCCGTCCATCGATCCATGACGCGGGCAAGCCCACCTCGGCCGCGTCCTTGGCAAATTCCACCCGGGCCTTGGCCAGGAACGCCAAGTCACCACCCTTGGCCGGCGCACCCCACATGGCGCGCAGGTTGAGCCACGTCGGCACCTTCCCAAAACCGTCCCAGCGCATCAGCCCACGGGCGAAGCCCACGGCCATTGCCAACGCCACCCGCGGCTCGAGCACCGACGACGGCGGCAGGCAGTACAGCTCCTCGCCGAGCTGGGCCAGGCCATTCGCAGGAAGCATCCCGAACCACCCACCCGAGCCGAAGATGTAGGCGGCGTCGGGGTGCCCGCATCCTTCATAGCGCTCGCGGTTGCGGTCGAACGCTTTCGCAGCCGCCGCGGCCTCGCTCGCCGAATCGTTGACGGCCCGAGGGTTGCCCTTGCTCTCGCGCCAGGCCACCAGCGCAAAGAAGTCCCCCCACGCCGGAGGCAGGCCGGCCTCGGCCGCCAACCCCCGCACGGCCGCAACCCGATACGCACCGTCGCCGGACGCGGTACCCGAGTTCGCGCTCGCCGTGCCCGCCATCGAGACGACCGCGACCAGTCCCGCCACGACCGCCACCCCCCACGACACGGGACTGCTGTTCCGCCGACTCATGCAACCGCCCCCCACCAGTGCGCCGGGATCGGCTTGCCCTTGTTGACGGCGAAGCCCTCGCCGCCCCATTGCAGCCCATACTTGCGGATCGCCCACATGCCGACCTCCCGCCACACGTCCGGCCCGGGGTCGTTCTCCCGGTTGGGCCCGCCCTGCCGATGCGCGTAGATGTGCGTGAGCCATCCTTGCCGCCGCAGCGCATCCACCAGCGCTCGCCCGCCCTCGATCTGCGCCGGCTCGAGCTGGTCCATCCCGAACTTGTCCGCGCCCCAGAACGCATCGGGATTCGTGCTCCCGGCCCGGCTCGGCAGGTTGCCGGCAAACTCCACGGCCACGCTCTCGGAGTTGAGCCCACCCGACGCCGGCAGCCGGGTGGTGTGGTCGTGCAGCCAGTAGATCCCGCCATCGGGCAGCACCACGTAGTGCGCGGTCACGCCGTCGTAGCGCTTGGGGTCGTTGCCGCGCGAGAACCCCATCTGGTGCAGCACCAGCGCGCGCACGTCCGATGCCTTGCGCGTGCGGGTGTGCGACGCCGCATCATCGGTCAGCCGCGCATGCTTGCGTCGATCGACGATCTTGCCGCCGCCCGGCAGGTTCGAGCCCGACCGCTTCGACAGCGTCAGCCAAAGCGCCCCGAGCCCGACCACGGGTATCCACAGTGGAATCATGGCGCTCACACTCCCGGCTCGAAGGCGATCTCGTCCGACCACCACTCGTGAAGGTAGAGGTCGAGCCACAGCATGAAGTCCCCAACCCAGTCCACGAGCCCGATTCCCCAGTCCACGGGATTGACGTCCATGCAGGTGGGCGCGTCCGGCAGCGACATCGCCGATGCCTGTCGCAGGAGCTCCGCGGTGATCCTCCGGGTGGCCGGCAGCGGCTTGGGCCACCCGCGCTCGGTCCAGTACGACTCGACCCACGCCTCGAAGATCGGCACCGTGGGCAGCTCGCGACCGTTCATGTACCAGTCGATGAAGCCCGCCACGGTGTTGTCGTACGCGAACTTCAAGACCGCCTCGAGCTCCTTGCCCACCTCGTAGCCCTCGTACTCGCTCGGCTCGACCGCGTTGACGACGAAGGCATCATTGCCCGGTCGGAACAGCGCGCCCTCGACCACGCCGTCGCACTCGGGGGCGATCCACAGCCCGTTGCCGCCGAAGTCGAAGTCGGTCCACGACTGCGAGCCGCCCGAGCCTCCGCCGAACACCTTGCCCTTGCCGCCCGGCCCCGGTGTCCACGGGTCGGTCGAGCCACCGCCCGAGCCTCCGCCTCCGCCCGAACCGCCGCCTCCACCAGGCCCACCGCCACCGGGCACGAGCCCGCCGCCGCCTTCGGCCGCCGAGGCCAGCCCACCGAGGGCCAAGAGAGCCCCCACTCCGGCCGCGATGGCCAAACCCTTGTTGCTCTTGCGCTTCGTCATCGTCGTGTCCTTCGTCCCTTTCGTTGTTTGTGTCGTCGCCAAAGGAGCGCGGCGCCCATCGCCAACGCTCCGGTCATCAGCACCCCACCCAGGCCGCCGCCGGCCTGGTCGTCGCCCGAGCCCGCATCATCCGAGTCGGGCTCGGGTGGCGAGTGCACTTCGGGCAGCGGCGGGCGCTGGTAGTAGGCCGCGGCCGCGTCGAGCCGCTCGAGCAAGCACGTGCCGTCCTCGGCCACGGCGATCGCCTCGCGAATCGACGGCTCCCACGACATCCCGTCGATGTCGAACGGGTTGAGCGGGTGGCCTACACCATCGAGTTTGCCCGCGAAGTCCTGCAACAAGAACAGGAGCTGGTCGCGCTCGGGGTACGGCCCGGGAACGGGCGGCTCCTCCATCCGGGAGAGGTCGTTCTCGATTGCCAACAGCCATTGCCAGCGCTGGAACACCTCGCGGGCGACGGCATGTGTCACGTCGTACCACTCGTCGTAGTCGAAGATCGTCGGCGGCCACGTCCATGGATCGGCCGGCGTCTTGCCGTCCTCGGTCACCAGCAAGTGTGCATAGGAGCTTCCGCAGATCATCGCACTTCCCTTTCGCGACCACGTCGCCGCCACCACCAGACCCCGCCCACCGCCAACGCGCCGGTCATCACCACCGCGCCCCAGCCTCGCCCGCCGGCCTCGGGCTTGCGCTTCTTGTGAGTGCTCGGCAGCGGCGGCCGCTTGTAGTAGGCCGTCGCCGCGTCGAGCCGCTCGAGCACGCACGTGCCCTCGCGCGCCACCTCGATCGCCTTCTTGATCCCGGGCTCCCAGCTCAGCTCGAACACGGCGCTCGGATCGAGCAATACGTGCGGCAGCGACTCGAGCTTGGTCGCGAACCCCTGGAGCTGCGCCAGCAGCTCGTCGCGCTCGGGGTACGGACCGTCGACGGGCGGCTCGTCGAGCTTGGCGAGCTTGTCCTCGATGGACAGCAGCCAGTTCCAGCGCCGAAAGACCTCCCGGCCGACGACGTGCGCCACGTCGTACCACTCGTCGTAGTCGCCCGGTCCGGCACGCCAGTCCCAGGGGTCGTCGGGGGTCTTGCCGTCCTCGGTCACCAACAGATGCGCGTATGTGTCGCCGCAAACCATCACTCCACCTCAAGCTCGCCGTCCGAGCCCGGACAGCCGAAGTCACCCACCAGCGCGCCGCTCAGGTCGTCGATCCCCAGCCACATCACCCACGGCGGCGGGTTCTCCATCGACGACCCGTCCTCCCACTCCATCCCCGTAGTCGTGAGCACCTGGCCGGCCGACTCCCACAGCACCTCGCGATCGACGGGCGGCATCCACAGCAGCTCATAGTCGCGGTAGTCCGGGTCTGCGGGGTTGCCCGCCATGGTGATGTTGCGGAAGGGCGCGAAGTGATCCTCGATCCGCTCGGCGGAGGGGCCGTGCACGGGCCGCAGCAGGATCGACCGCCCGTGCTTGCTCGCGTGCGAGACGGTGACGGGGTTGGCCCCGTACATCGCATCGTTCCACCCGCTGCACTGGATCAGATCGATGACTCGCAGCCGCAGCTTGTCCTGCTTGGCGATCGCCAGCGCCCACACGCTCGCGTCCTCGTCGTCGAGGCCGCCTACCTCGATCGCCGCGAGGTACGCCTCGGAGAGCAGGTACCGGTAGGCGATCGAGTAGGTGGAGTTGGTCCCACCGAAGCGGTCGTTCTCGACGACCGGATAGAACGTGCCACCACGCGGGTACTCGTCGAGCAGCTCGGACCACGGTGGGTCGTCCTCGAGCTCGGGCTCCGGGAGCACCGGGTCGTCCTCGGGCGTGTCGATCGGCGGCTTGGGCCCATCGGTAGTGCCGGGCGCGGTGGGCTTGGGCGTGGGCGTGGTCCCGCCGCCTCCCTTGCCCCCACCGATGTGCTTGCCCGGCTGCCATGGCTCCGGCTCGGGCTCCGGATCCGGCTCGTCGTCGTCCGGCGGAGGCGGTGGCGGGAGATCGCCGAACGGATCGTCGGGTTCGGGCGGCGGAGGGAGGTCGCCGCTGCCCGAGCTCGGCCCGCCGCCATCGTCCGGCTCTGCGCCTCCGCCACCGGATCCGCCGCCCGAGCCCGAGCCTCCGTTGCCCGAGCCATTCGAGCCGCCACCGCTCGAGCCGTCCGAGGCCAGTGCGCCCACGGCCAGCAGCCCGCCGCCCAAGCCCATCAGGCCGAGAAGGCCCCATCGTCGTCGTCGCTTGCTCATACACGCCTCATTCGTTCGGTTGGGTCGATCAGCCGATGACCGGCCAGGTGATACGCGTGCCACTGTCGTCCGCGACCCAGCGCGTCTTGGGACAGCAGCACCACGCGGTGCTCGTCGCGGGTTCGTGCGGCCACCACTCCGCGGAGCTGGTCGAGCGCGCGGGCATGGCCCACCGACACCGCGGCGATCGGCCCGCACGAGGCCCACTTGCGCGCGAAGACCAGCGGCGCATCTTGGAAGACCGCCTCGACCGCGGGCGCGTCGGGATGCCACCGCACCCCGGCCGCCGCCGCGCTCGATGGCGGCTCGCGGTGCGCGGCCCACTGGCGCAGGTACCAGCGGCAGTTGTGCTCGGCGAGCACGTCGAGCATGCCTTCGAGCACGCTCTGGCTCGGGATCTCGGCCAACCGTAGTGACACCTGGTACACGTGCGCGCTCCCTTCACGGGGTGATGGTCCAAACGACGGTGTAGAGCCGCGCCGCAGCGGCCGGGTCAATCCGCAGGTGGGTGGCCGAGGGCACGTCGATCTCCATGCGCGGCTGGTCGCTCGACCACGCCACGAGACCCAACGGCACCGCCATCGCGGCCGGGTCGCCTCGCAGCCACGTCCACACGGATCCGAGGCCCACCGCCGACGGATAGGCCGTCAGCCGCCGCGCCCCCGCGGGCACGCGCTGCATGTGCGGCTGACCAGCGGGGATGTAGAAGGAATCGGTGAGCAGTGCCGAGAAGACCCCGCGCGAGACCTCGAGCCGCATCATCCGTAGCAGCGCCTGGCTCTCGAACAGCAGCCCCTGCTGCGGAGCCACGGGCTGCTGCGTGCCCATGAGCACAGCCCCCTCGGGCGCCCAGAGCTCGACCTGCAGCGCCTCGGCGTAGAGCTCCAGCGACTGCCCCAGGTCGATCTCGTAGGTCGTGCCGCGGGCCGAGTCGGTCGTGGTGATCCGCAGCCGCATCACCGATCTCCGCGAAGGATCGAGCCCCGACACACCAGCGGGCCCCACGGGTACGAGCGACCAGCGCAGAGCTTCCTGCACCGTGCTGCCCACCATCCAAAGGTGCTCGCCCGTCGGGCACTCGCTGGACCACGAGCCCACGCGCGTGGCGATCGGACGCAGGCCCGCCGCCGTGCCATCGTCCGACACCACCCCGAACACCTCGGCCCCGGGCGCGGTGCGGCGCGAGACGTAGGCGGTACCCAGCCGTGGGTCGTGGGGCTCGTGGTTGGTCTGGTTCATGGCGTCGGTCCTTGGATCGGTAGTCGGCAGTCGTCCGCGTTCGGGTCTGGGTACGGCCGCGCGCACCAGCGCGCGCGGCCGTCGTGGTCACTCGGTCACGCACCCGTCAGGGCACGGCCGCCGGTGACGGATCGATCGCCGGCTGCGGCAGGCGTCCGGGGTGGTGTCCACACTTCCACCCCTGCGGCAGCGCCTCGATCTCGTATCCCCAAAGCTCCGCGCGAGCGTTGAGGAACATGCCGGCCGCGTACGGATTCCACCCGACCAGCACGAGGTTGTCGGCCTGGGCCGCCCGCGAGAACGGACCCCACGCCACCTCGAAGGCCGGCACGTCACCGGCCGTCTTGCCGTCGTAGGCCACCGACTCCACGCCCACCACCGTCGACGCGTCGGGGTTGGGCTGGTGGTAGTTCTCCTGCGGGTGGTTCTTGACCATCACCGCGGTCAAGAGCCACACGCGGATCTGATCCGGGTCGGTGCTCCCCCGCCCGGAGAGCCGCACCGCGATCGGCAAGAAGTAGTTGCTCTGGGTGGGCTCCACCCGGAACTCGATGCGGTTCTGCCCGTCCACCCGCTGCACCCCGCCCGACGTCACCTTGAGGGGGCAGCCGTGCTTGCTGGCGACCTCGTGGTAGCAGTCGTTGATCGACGTGGGCCGGCAGATCGGCACCTGCGGCTGGCAGGTGGCCGTGTTGGGGCTGGGCTGGCAGCCCGTGCCGCAGCCACCCACCGCGAACCGCTCGATCTCCTCGGGCGACGGCGGGCGGATGGTCGGCGGCTCGCTCGCGGCGGCCTTGGCCCGTTCGGCCCGCTGGGCTCGGGAGGCGAGCACCGCCCGGTCGGCGGCATGTTGGGCATCGAGCTGTCTCTTCGTTCGGATCTTGAGTCGTTGCATGAGCTTTCTTCCTTTCGGGTCGATGCCCACGTTCGGGGGCAGGTCTCCCCCACGGCCTGAGCGCCACCGGGTTGGAGGTTGGTCGAGCACGGGCCCACGTTTCGGAGGCAGGTTCCCCCACGGCCTGAGCGCCACCGCTGCTGCTCGCGATTCGGGACGGCTCTCTCGTCCCCCGGCCTCGAGCGGATCCGGACGTCGGGGTCAGGCGAACGAGACCCCTCCGATCTTTCG
>NZ_JAOVZF010000155.1:0-261083 GCF_026337845.1 Paraliomyxa miuraensis
CAGAAGGAGCTGGGTGGGTTCACTCCCGTCGAGTAGTCCGCCACGCGTGGGCAGGGGCTCGCCTCGGGCCGTGACGATCTCGCGATGGCTCGCAATGCTCGGGCTCGGCGGAGCATTGCTCGGGTGCCCGGGGGGCTCCCCCCCTTCGAGCGATGAGGACTCGACGCCCGCCGAGGGCGCGCTGGCGCCGGAGGAGCTGCGGCGGCAGGCCCATGCGCAGGCCATGGCGATGCTCCGGCGCGATGCTCCGGCGGCGCTGCGGATGCTCGATCCGGTGGCCGCGGCCGAGGTCGAGGGCACGCCCCTGCATCCGCCCCAGTTCGGCGCGGCCGCTCGAGCCGCGCGACGCGAGGTGTCGGTGAGGTTGGAACGGGACGCGGCTGCGATCTCGCTGGCGTTGTCGTCCCCGCAGGACGGCGTGATCTTGCGAGCGTTGCAGACCGCGTTCGAGCGCGAGGAGCAGCACCGTCGGCGCCCCCCGTGGCGCGATGACCCGCATGCGTTGGTCCACGCGATCGAGCCCTATCTTCACGCGCTGTCGACCCGGCTCGCGGCCGGGCGCTGCGACGACGGCTGCGGGCTGTCCGAGCTCGGTCCGGCGTTGCGCCTGGGGCTGGCCGAGCTCGGCTCGGCCTCGGAGCCCACGATGGCCGCGGCACGCGAGGATCTGACGGCTCTACGTGGCATGCTGTCGCAGTGGACCGATGGCATGCCCGCCTCGCATCCCGTGGTCCTCGCCCGTGGTCCCCTCGAGGCCGATCTCGACTTCGTGCTGACCGAGCTCGCACGTGAGGCCGCAGCCCTCGCAGCGGCCCCCGAGCTGCCATGGTCCGAGGCGGTGGCCCCGGCCACGCTCGGAGGGTGGAAGCGTCGACCTGCACGCTGGGGGGCGGCGAGGCTACGGCACGTCCTCGAGGACGAGGAGGCGTATGGACTGGCTCCCGACGTCCTGTTCCAGCGCGCCGAGGGGACGGTGCTGCGGCTATGGGCGATGCTCGAGCGCAGCCGACGGACCCCGGTGGAGGAGACCGCGTTGCCCCGGCCGTTCGATGCCGCCGCGTGCGAAGCCGTGTGGACTTCGCTAGGGACCTGGATCCTCGCCCAGGGCGAAGGACGGACCATCGAGCCACCGTGCGATGCCGTGCTCCAGGGGGTTGGGGATCGACCCGAGCCAGCCACCGATGCCGACCTGGTGCTCCAGCTCATCGAGCTCGGGACGATCGAGCCCACCCGTCGCGCTCACCTGGCCGCGACGGGCATCGATGTGGCGCTGGTCCACGGCCGCGCGGCTCCGCTGGCGCAGGGTCTCGTGCTGAAGATTGCGATCGCAGCCGGGAGTGGTCGCCGCGGTGCGGAGCGGCTGGCGGTGGAGCACGCCCTTCACCGTGCGTGCCTGGCCGCGGCGGCGGTGTGGATCCACGGCGAGCTGGGGGATGTCGACGCTCTCGCCCCTCGGCTCGAGCCGCTCGGCTGCGGAGAGGTCACCGCGCTGGTCTCGGCGGCGGAGGCTCGTCCTCGCACCGCCCTCGAGGGCTTGGGGCTCGTGCTCGTGGGCGACGGCCCCTCGGACGCAGCGGCGCTCGATCGCTACTGGTGGGCTCCGATGGGGCTGGTGCACGATCTGGCGCTACCCCCCACGCCGTCCACCGAGGCGCCTGCGGTTCGGTTCGAGACGCTCGAGCCCAACGCGGGGGGCTCGATCAAGTCGCCCCGTCGGTCTCGTCGCTGAAGTCGATCTCCTCCTGGGTTTCGATGCAGGCCATGCCACCGATGGCGATCGACAGGGCGACGAAGGCGAGGAGCGCGAAGAACTTGCGGGTCATGGCGTGGAGTCCAGTGGGTATGGTCGGGGAGCCAGGCGTTCGGCGTCGGCCAGACGACGCCGTACGTGGTCTCGCCGGGTTGGATCGGCCCCTTCGAGCAGATCCTTGCTTGCGGCCCATGCGGCACGAGCCGCCGAAGCATGGCCGAGATCGAGCTCGAGTTCCACCCCGGCCAGCACGAGGTCCCAACGCTCGGGCCTGAGCTTCCTTGCACGGGCGTAGAGCTCGCGAGCCGCTGCCGCATCGCCCAGTCGATGATGGATCCCCGCAGCCGTGGCCGCAGCCAAGGCCGAGTAGGGGTACTCGCGGATTGCGCGATCTGCGAACTCGCGGGCCCGGACCGTGCGATCCTCATAGGGAAGGTCGGGGTGATCGAGCACCACCGAGGCCAGGGCTGTGAGGACGCGATCTCGACGGGGCATGCCCAGCTCGAGGGCTCGGGTGAAGCGATCGTAGGCCCGCGCCCAGTCGTGCGCGGCCACGGCGACCCGGGCCTCGCAAAGCCAAGGGAGCGCCTGCCGAGGCGCGAGGTGCTGAGCCATCGTGCAGTGAGTAGACGCACGGGTCAACGGCTTGGGATCGGGGTTGGGGGCATCGCCGAGCTGGGCCACGTAGAGCTCACCAAGAATGGCGTGAGCGCGGGCCGAGCCGGGAGCATGTCGCAGCGCGGTCTCCCATAGTCGCAGGTCGCTGCGGTAGATGGTGCTCGCGCCCTGGGCCAGCGCCCCTTGCAGGATCAGCATGGTCAGCAGCGGCGCCAGGGCCCGAACTTCCCCGCCGCCTTGGTCGGCTCGCTCGGCTCGCACCCTGCTTGCCCATGTGCGACCGGCCCCGAGCAGCAGCGCAGCCAGACCCACGGCCACGGGGATCGACGGCAGGTACATCAGGCGATCGGCTCGGAGGTTGGGCATGGGCCAAAGGTTGCTGGTGGGGAGTGCCAGGCCGATGGCACCGAGCACGGCCAATGCGAGCACGGGATGTCGGCGGCGCCATGCTGCGTGGAGGCCCAGGCCGAGCAGGCCGAGCAAGGCGGGCGCGCAGACCAACGTCGCGATCGAGGTCCAGGCGTCGGGGGGCTCGACGTACTCGGGCGAGAGGCCGAACGGCAGCACCATCTGCTGCAGGTAGCCCACGTGGATCTGGACGCTGCGGGCGAGCACGGAGACTGGCCCGTGTTCGACCAGGGCGATCCGAGGATCATCGCCATAGGGAGACGGGCCGCCGTAGATCGCAAGTCGGTGGGCCAAGGCGAGGGAGGCCCCGACCAGCAGGCCCAGCGCGCCTGGAAGATCGCGAGCGCCGAGGCTGCGCCCCCATGGGGCCAGCCCGCGCGCGAGCACCCACAGACCCACCAGCGCAATTGCGTTGAGCTTGGCCCCGGCGGCCAGGGCCATGAGCACCGCGCTCGCGGCTGCGAGCACGAGCATCGAGCCCGTGCCTCGTGCTCGGCCGCTGCCGTCGGCGAGCACCAAGGCCGCCATGCCCAACCCCGCGGCCAGGAGATCCTCGTGGAACGAGACCACGGCGACCGCCTCGGCGTGGATGGCCATCACTCCGAACAGCGCCGCGCTGCTGGCCCACAAGGCGGTGGGGGCTCCGAGTCGGCGCAGCCACGTGGCCATCGCCGCAACGACGCTCACGTGCAGCAGCACGGACACCGCATGGTGACGCCAGGGATCCACGCCGAGCAGCCAGTAGCTCGCGGTGTCGAAGGCGACGAGGGTGGGCCGAAACGCGTCGGGCACGTGGGCCGCGTGGGCGGAAGGCCCGAGCAGCCGCGGGAGGTCGCCGGGCTGGCGCAGGAAGCCGTTGGCGAGCAGGGTCCAGTGGTCGTCGTAGACGAACGCGAAGGTGAGGGTCGGCAGGTACAGCAGCGCGCTCAGCAGCAGCACGCCGAGCAACAGCACCCGTGGCGAGACGCGCGACCACGGATCGTCCGCGTGCGCTCGGTCGGACACGACTACTCGCCCGCGGCTGCAGCCGTGGGCTGGGGCTGCGGGGAGGAGGCGACGGAGCCGGGTGTGGGCTCGGGTTTGGGCTCGGGCTCGGGTCCTGCCTCGGGGGCCGGCGTCGGCTCGATCTTGGGAGCCGGCTCGATGGGCTTGGGTCCGGGCGCGTCGGTGGGCTCGGCCGTCTGTGCCGGTGCGGGCTCATCGACGGCACCCTCGTCGCGGCAGTCGTCCTTGCGTCGCGGCGGCAGGTCGCCACAGCGCGCATGGTCGATGCCGTACATGGTGGCGCTCAGGATCACCCCGGCCAGGCCCAGCACCGCGCTACCGATGGCCATGCCGTTCATCACGGCGCCGGTGGTGTTGAGCTGGTCCTCGCGCTCGTGGGTGAGCGTGCCGTCGTCGTAGCCGTTGTTGACCTGGGCCTGAACGATGCGGCCGCCGATCCCGAATGCGGTCACGCCCACCACGCCGAAGCCGGCGGCGCCCAGACCCAGGAAGTAGAGCACCTTGCGGCGGCGCTGCTTGGCGGGGGTGTCGACGCGGTCCTCGGATGCCCCGCGCTTGGTCGTGCGCGGCGAGTCGGCATCGTCGAGTTCGAAGCGCGTGCGCTCGTCGAGCCCGCCCACGTGGAGGTCGTTGGACAGAAGCCGCGGAGCCGCGGTCGTGCCAAACGAAGAACCAACCGTGGGACCAAACGAAGAACCAGTCGCGCAGGCCGAGACGCACAGCGAGAGGGCCAGCGAGAAGGTGGTGGGTGCGATGAAGCGGCGGTCCATCAGCGGCGCTCCTCGTCGTCGGCGTTGGCTCCCATGCCCGAGCTCTCCGAGCCACCATCATCCCCCGAGGGGAAGCCCGATTCGGGGGCACACAGGCCGAAGAAGCAGATGTAGCCGTCGGGGCAGTCCTGCCCCTGCGAGCAGTCGACGGCGCAGGCTCCGAAGTCGGGCACGCAGACCTCGCCTTCGGGGCAGATGTCGTCGTCGGCCTCGCACTGGACTCCGCAGATGCCCACCGCGGCGCTCGAGCCCCCACCGAAGGGGCTGCTGCTCCCTCCGAGGTCGATGCCGAGGTCGATGCACTCGAGACCGGATGGGCAGTAGCCCTGATCGAGCTCGCAGGTCGACACGCAGGCGCCGTTGTAGCAAGCCACGTAGCCATCCTCGAATGGGCAGTCGTTGGCGGCGGTGATCTGCGTGCACGGACGCTCGCAGCGGCCACGCCGACAGAACTCGTCGCCGTTGCAATCGCCGTCACCGTTGCAGGCGTAGCGATAGGTCGAGGGCGGCTGAGGCTCCGAGTAGCAGCTGATGCCGAGGACCGAGCCGAGCGCGAGCGCGGCGGCCAAGGTGCGCGTGGCGGTCATGCGGCGCCAACGATAGCGCAAGCCGGCCGAAGGGCCATGACATCCATGCGGTGCGGATCGTGCGCGTAGAACGCCGATTCTGGGGGGCTAGGCGCCGGTTTCCTCACTATCATGGAGGGGCCTGCGGTAGGCGGCCAAGGGGCTGTGGTCGGGCGGGGCGCGATCGCTTGTCGGGTGCGGAGGGAGCGTGCTACCAAGCGCCCCGCTTTCAACGACCCATGCTCCTCGAGGGGCTCGTGGCGTGGTCGTCGTGGTCCCGGGCTCGGCCTGGGTCCCCAGCGGCTTTGCGAGCACCGACGACGGGGGCAGAGGCCCAACGCCACCCAAGGAAGACGACATGGAGACGACGACCGAGGCCAGCGACGCTGGCGCCCTCGACCAAGCCCAACGCATCATCACCGTTCGCCAGCTGCTCGAGGCGGGGGTCCACTTCGGACACCGCACCGATCGCTGGAACCCCAAGATGAAGCCGTTCATCTACGGGGCCCGCAACGGGATCCACATCATCGACCTGCAGCAGACGGCCGTGCTGTTCCGCCGCGCCTACAACTTCGTGCGCAACGTGGCGGCCGACGGCAGCCCCGTGCTGTTCGTGGGCACCAAGAAGCAGGCTGCCGACGTGATGGTGGCCGAGGCGCAGCGCGCCGGGCAGTTCTTCGTGGCCTCGCGCTGGCTGGGCGGCACGCTGACCAACTGGAAGACGGTGCGTCAGTCGGTCGACAAGCTGCGCGGCCTCGAGCGCATGGCCGAGGACGGCACCTACGAGAAGATGACCAAGAAGGAGGTCCTGCGCAAGGAGCGGCTTCGCATGAAGCTCGAGCGCAACCTCGGCGGCATCAAGGACATGCCCAAGCTCCCCGGGGCGATCTTCGTGATCGATCCGGCCAAGGAGTACATCGCGGTCAGCGAGGCGAATCGGCTGGGGATTCCGGTGGTGGCGGTGGCCGACACCAACGCCAACCCCGACCGGATCGCCCACGTCATCCCCGGCAACGACGACGCGATCCGCTCGATCAAGCTGTTTTGCACCCGCATCGCCGACGCGTGCATCGAGGGCACCCGCATCGGCAAGCAGCGCGCGGTGCATGCCTCGTCGGGCGAGGACGAGGCTCCCGAGACCATTCGCGTGATGACCGGGGGCGACGGCCCGCGGGTCGAGCTGGTGTCGCGGCGGGGCAACCTGCCCACGCCCGAGGCCGCCGCCACGCCCGAGGAGGAGGCCGCCGCGGCCGCGGCCGAGGGCGCCGACGCCACCAGCTGACGCTGGTCCACGACAGTGACGCCCCAGTGATGGAGTAGAGCGAGCAATGGCACAGGTAAACGCTGCATTGATCAAGGAGCTTCGCGAGGCCACCGGCGCGGGTCTGATGGACTGCAAGAAGGCGCTCGCGGAGGTCGATGGCGACATCGACAAGGCGATGGAGTATCTGCGCAAGAAGGGGCTGGCCTCGGCGGCCAAGAAGGCCGGGCGCGCGGCCACCGAGGGCGCCGTGGTCTCCTACATCCACTCGAACAACCGCGTGGGTGTGCTGCTCG
Organism: Paraliomyxa miuraensis; assembly: GCF_026337845.1. Taxonomy (GTDB): domain Bacteria; phylum Myxococcota_A; class Polyangia; order Nannocystales; family Nannocystaceae; genus Paraliomyxa; species Paraliomyxa miuraensis. The sequence goes on from NZ_JAOVZF010000155.1 coordinate 6,675, forward strand.
AGGTCAACTGCGAGACCGACTTCGTGGCCAAGACCGAGGGCTTCCAGGCGTTCTGCAACGACGTCGCCATGCAGATCGCGGCCATGGCTCCCGAGGCCGTGCGCCGCGAGGAGATGGACACGGAGGCGGTCGAGAAGGAGCGCGGGATCCTGCGGGAGAAGGCGCTGGCCGAGGGCAAGCCCGAGAAGATCGTCGACAAGATCGTGGAGGGGCAGATCAACAAGTTCTACTCCGAGCGCGTGCTGCTCGAGCAGGTGTTCGTCAAGAACCCGCCCGAGAACAGCAAGCGCACCGTCGAGCAGCTCCAGCAGGAGATGATCGCGAAGATCGGGGAGAACATTCAGATCCGTCGCTTCGTGCGCTACGAGCTGGGCGAGGGCCTGCAGAAGAAGCAGGACGACTTTGCGGCCGAGGTGGCCGCGCAGGTCGCCGCTGCCTCGAGCTAGCCTCGCGTGGCCATCTCGCCCCCGCCGTGCTCGGCGAGCCATGGCGGGGGCACGAGACCAACCCTCGACCGTCGAGCAAGACCCGAGCCAGACGCCATGACCGGACCCACGCCGCGCTATCGAAGGATCCTGCTCAAGCTCTCGGGGGAGGCGCTCCAAGGCGACCGCGGTCATGGCATCGACGCGGCCGTGCTGCGCGCGGTGGCCGAGGAGATCCACGAGGTGGTGGCTCTGGGCGTCCACGTGGGGGTGGTGATCGGGGCTGGCAACATCTTCCGAGGGGTGAGCGCGGCGGCCGACGGCATGGACCGGGCCATGGCCGACTCGATGGGGATGCTGGGCACGGTGATCAACTCGCTGGCGCTCGAGGACGCGCTGCGGCACGCGGGCGTGAAGGCGCGCGTGATGTCGGCGATCCCCATGAAGACCGTGTGCGACACCTATGCGCAGCGGCTGGCCGTGCAGCACCTCGAGGAGGGCGAGGTGGTGATCCTGGCGGCGGGCACGGGCAACCCGTACTTCACCACCGACACGGCGGGGGCGCTGCGGGCCCTGGAGATCGGGGCCGAGGTGATGCTCAAGGCCACCAAGGTCGACGGTTGCTACGACAAGGATCCGGCCAAGCACCCGGACGCGGTGCGGTTCTCGACGTTGACGTACATGGAAGTCCTCGCCCGGGGCCTCCAGGTGATGGACAGCACCGCCACCTCGCTGTGCAAGGACAACGATCTGCCCATCATCGTGTTCAACCTGCGCACCCAGGGTAACATCCGGAGGGTCGTGCTCGGCGAGCCGGTGGGCACCCTGGTGAGCAACCAACGCACGACCACCACGACCACGACGACGGGAGCGAGATAGCGATGCTCGAGGAAGCTGAGGAACTGGCGAAGGACGGGATGGACACGGCCCTGGATCGGCTCAAGAAGGAGCTGGCCCGCGTGCGGGCGGGGCGGGCCAACCCTGCGCTGCTCGACGAGGTCCGGGTCGACAGCTACGGCACCCAGCTTCCGCTCAAGCAGGCGGCCACGGTGAGCGTGGCCGACGCGCGCATGTTGGTGGTCAAGCCCTACGATCGCAACAACATCGCCGCGATCGAGCGCGCCATCAACAACTCGCAGCTGGGGCTCAACGCGAGCAACGACGGGGCGATCGTGCGCGTGCCGATTCCCGCGCTCACCGAGGAGCGGCGCAAGGATCTCGTCAAGCAGGTGCACAAGGCCGGCGAGGATGCCAGGATCGCGATCCGGCAGGCGCGGCGCGACGCCAACGACATGCTCAAGAGGGGCGAGAAGGACAAGGAGATCTCCGAGGACGACCTCAAGCGGGGGTTGGGCAACGTCCAGACGCTCACCGACGCGAAGATCAAGGAGGTCGACGAGGTGATCACCAAGAAGGAAGCGGAGATCCTCGACGGCTAGTCGAGGTGGCCTGCGCGCCGGGTGGTTGCCCGGCGCGGGCGATGGCGGCACGATCGTCGCATGCGCGCGATGATCGGGTGGCTCGTGGGGTCGGCCGTGATGGCTGGCTGCGGGCCAGCGACCAGTGCGCGTGCGTGGCCCGAGGCGGATGCGTTGTTCCATCGCGACGTGCGGTGGCTCGGTGGGGATGCGGCGTACTCGGTCGCGCTCGGTGACACGCGCACGCTGTGGCTGTTCGGGGACACGTTCGTGGCGACGACCGAGCGCCACGTGCGGAGCGAGTCCACGCTGGTGCGCAACACGGTGGCGGTGCAGCGTGGGGAGGATCCGGTCACCGCGAGCATCGCGTTCGCGTGGCGCGAGGCCGAGGATGGTGGACCGGCGAGCTACGTGCCCGAGGCGGCGGAGCACTGGTTCTGGCCGCTGCACGGGATCGAGCGGAACGGGGTGGTCACCACGTTTTGGCTCGAGGAGGCTGCGGGCGGCGGGCTCGGGTTCGAGGCCGTGGGAACGCGGGCGCTGCGAGCGGACGACGTGACCGGAGACGAGCCCGGCGCGTGGACGTGGCGGGAGCTGGAACTGCCGGAGGTGTCGTTCGGGGCCGACGACGGGGTGAGGATCGGCGCGAGCGTGCTGGCGCTGCCGGGCTTCGTGTACGCGTATGCGGTGGAGGAGCCCGGAGATCACGACGTGTATCTGCTGCGGTGGAGCGAGGCGGCCTTCGACGCGGGGGACCTGCGAGAGCCGCAGTGGTGGCGCGACGGCTGGGTGCCGCACGCGTCGCTCTCGGGAGCGCCGGCGGTGGTGTTCGGGGATGCGCAGACGGAGTTCAGCGTGAGCTTCGATGCCGAGCACGAGCGCTTCGTGCTGGTGCAGACCGAGGGATTCGGCGGGACGACGATCGGGATTCGGACGGCGCCGCGACCCGAGGGGCCATGGAGCCGAAGGACCACGGTGTTTCGGCCGCCCGAGTCGGATCGAGCAGGGGTGCTGGTGTACGCCGCCAAGGCGCACCCGCAGCTCGAAGGGGAGGGGCTGGTGGTCACGTACGCGAGCAATGCCACCGACTTCGGGGTGCTGGTGGCGGATGAGACGCTCTACTGGCCGCGGTTCGTGCGGGTGGAGGTGGGCGAGTAGGTCCGGGGACCTGGGGGAGGAGCTTGGGGAAGCTCCGGTGGATGTCCCAGGACCTGGGGGAGGAGCTTGGGGAAGCTCCGGCGGATGTCCCAGGACCTGGGGGAGGAGCTTGGGGAAGCTCCGGCGGATGTCCCAGGACCTGGGGGAGGAGCTTGGGGAAGCTCCGGCGGATGTCCCGGGACCTTCCGAGGAGCTTGGGGAAGCTCCGGCGGATGTCCCGGGACCTTCCGAGGAGCTTGGGGAAGCTCCGATCGAGGTCGACTGGCCTCGAATGGGGCTCACCGAGGGCCACGATCGCGGGTCTTGCGCGGGTACCCCGGTTGCGCGTGCTGGGGCGCCGTGCGAACACCGCAGACGAGGAGCAACGGCTGGTGATCCGCGAGATCGAAATCGAGGGCTTCAAGTCGATCGAGCGGCTGAAGCTCGAGCTCGGCCGGGTGACGGTGCTCATCGGCGAGAACGGGTGCGGCAAGAGCAACGTGCTCGAGGCGATCGCGTTCGCATCGGCGGCGTACTCGAATCGGCTGGACCACGAATTCTTGGCCTCGAGGGGGATACGGAGCGTGGAGCCGAGGCTGATGCGACCCGCGTTTTCAGGTGGAACAGCAGATCGGATGCGAGTGTGCATCGGCGCGCTCAGGAACGTGCTGGTCGACTTTCGGTTCCATGAAGATCCGTCGGTTACCATGACCGGTTGGTTGGTGGAGTCCCTCCTCGTGAACGAGCGAGGGGACGCAGTCAAGAACGTAGACGAACGCTTTCGCACTGCCGTAGGCGAGCTCGTCGACGAGATCACCAGCCAGGGGACGATGGTCTCGGATGCTCAACGCCTGGTTGCTGAGCACTTCGCGAAACGAGGGTTCCTCAGACCCTTCGTGGGCGAGCTCGAACGGTTCTTGATCTTCTCCCCCGAGAACTCCGCACTCCGTACCTTCGAGCGCGAGGGGCAGATCCTCCCCATCGGCATCAACGGCGAGGGCCTCTTCGCCCACCTCCGCGCCCTCGACCGCGCAGGCAAGACCGAGGTCCTCGAGGAGCTCAACCGCCACCTCTCGCTCATCGATTGGTTCTCCGGCTTCGAGCTCCCCACCGACCTCGGCCCTGGCGAGCGCCGCCTCAGCCTCCGCGATCGCTACCTCGCCTCCGACGCTCTCCTCGACCAGCGCAGCGCCAATGAGGGTTTCCTGTTCCTGCTCTTCTACTACACGCTGCTGCTCAGCCCCGACACGCCTACCTTCTTTGCCATCGACAACATCGACGCTTCACTCAACCCGCGCCTGTGCGCCCGGCTCATGCATGACGTCGTCGAGCTCGCCAAGCAGCAGGACCGCCAGGTCGTCGTGACCACCCACAACCCCGCGGTCCTCGACGGTCTCGACCTCTCCGACGACGAGCAGCGGTTGGTCGTGGTGTCGCGAACCGAGCACGGTGCCACCCGCGTCCGCCGGGTGCCCGCCCCCAAGCCAATCGAAGGCGCCCCAGCGCTGCGGCTCTCCGAGGCGTTCCTCCGCGGCTACCTCGGCGGCCTGCCCGACAACTTCTAAACGCGACGAGTGGGCCAGCCACGATGACCACGATCGGAATCCTCTCCGAAGGCCGAACGGACCAGGCGGTCATCAAGCAGGTGCTGCTCGGGTACTTTGCCGACCAAGGCGCTGCGCTCGACGCCCTCGAGATCAACTCGTTCTTCCCCCCGGAGATCCCACTGCCCGGAGAGCCCGAGGAAGGCGGCTGGACGGTCCTCAAGCGGCGCCTACAGGACGGCCATCACCTCCAGGCGCTCGGGTTCAACGACTACCTCGTGATCCACATCGACACCGACGTGTGTGATCACCCCGGCTACGACGTCTCCCGCCGCGATCCGAGCACGGGATCCAGCCTCGATCCCTGGCAGCTACGAGAGGCCGCGAGGGCCCGCCTCGTCGAATGGATGGGCGCCGATTTCCACGCCAAGCACGGCCACCGCGTGCTGTTCGCGATCGCAGTGGACACCATCGAGTGCTGGCTGCTACCGCTGCTCGAGGACAAGCGCGCCAAGCAGAGCAAGACGATCGGCTGTGCCAAGGCAGCCAACGAGGCCTTGAAGAGAGCGGGACGGGATGCTCTCGACCAGGGCAATGTGCTACGCCGCTACACCGAGGAGGCCGCGCCCTACCGCAAACGCAAGACCCTGCTGACCACGGGCCGACAAAGCCCCAGCCTGGGGGCCTTCCTCGCCGAGCTCACCGAGCTCGACATCCAGCTCGGCGTCGGATGAACAGCTTCGGCCTCGGCGAGCTTGGCTGCCATGAGATGACGATCAACCACCCCCGAGCCCCTCCCGGGCGACCCTGGCCAGCCAGGCCTCGCTCATGCGCTCGTACCACGGCCGGTCGGTCTCGAGCGTGGTGTGAGCCGAACAGCACCACCACGCGGACGTCGGTGCGACCGCGAAGCCGTTCGCGGAGCCGGTCGCACAGCTGCTCGCGTGTGGGCTGCACCCGATCGACGCTAGCGAGCCCACCGCACGGTTGCAAGCGGACCTCGTGTGCACCGCTCACCCCGCCCGCACCACCACCACGCTCCCCGGCGAGCCATCGTGCGCCGCCGCTCCGTGCCACCCCTCGGGTAGCTCGGGACCCACCCACCAAAACAGCCAGCGCGCATCGGTGACGGCGAGGTTGATGCACCCATGGCTTCGCCGTCCGCCGAACCCCGCGTGCCAGAAGGCCCCGTGCAGCGCATAGTTGCCGTGGAAGAACATTGCCCAGGGGACGTCCTGGATCGAGTAGTTGCCGTCGGAGGCGGTGTTGCCGTCCATCGAGGACGAGATGTGCTTGGTGACGATCCGGAAGGTCCCGGTGGGCGTGTCGAACGGCTCTTCCTTGGTGCCCTTGCGACCGGTCGAGACCAGCGTGGTGAACACGGGACGCTCGCCCTCGTAGGCCACCAGGAGCTGCTGCGAGAGGTCGACGTCGACCCAGCGGTCGATCCCGCCCAGGTCCTGCGGCGGAGTCTGGGGCACGGCCAGTCGTAGATCGGACGCCCGCACGTAGGTGTCGTCGGCCGTGCGCAGGTACGTCTTGCCGTCGATCTCGAGCTCTTCCACCCCGTCGACGAAGGTGCGGTAGGCGAGCGACCCCTTGCGCTGCAGCTTGCCGTCCTCGTTGCGCTGGAACACGGGGGTCTTGTCGTCGCCCGCGAAGCCGAACGGGAACCCGGAGGTCTCGGGGAGCACGACGCCGACCTCGGCGACCTTGGGCGGGGGCTTCTTGTAGACCTTGGCCGCATCGAGGTAGCCACCACGGCTGGTCCTCCACCAGGTGCGGCCCTGGTCGTTGACCTTGAGCGCGGTGGTGATGGTGAAGCCGCGCTCGAGGAACGGGTGCTCGGGATGCAGCGGCAGCTTGCTCATCTGCTCGAGTCGAGCCTTGCGCTCCTCCTCTTGCCGCAGGCGCTCCTCCTCGGCCTTGCGCGCGAGCTCGGCGAGCTCCTCGGGAGAGGGCGGTGCGGCGGGCTCGGGCGGTGGATCGTCGACTCCGGGAAGGGGCTCGCCGCCACCGCCGTCATCGCCCGCAGCAGCGCCATCGCCGGCCTTGGGCTTGGGCGCGGGCTTGGCCTTGGGCGGCGGAGGCGGAAGGCCGGCCGCCGCTGCCGCCGCTGCCGCCGCTTCCTCCTGCAGCAGCGCGAACTTCTCCGCCGCGAGCTGGCGCTCGGCGGCGGTGGCCGGGCGCCACCAGGTCTCGGTTCCGTCGCGCGCGATGGCCCCGTAGTCGTAGGGCATCGGCTCCTCGATTCGAGGCCGCGGCGGCGGATGGTACATGTAGGGCTCCTTGTCGGCCTCGACGGTGAGCCCCTTGCTGGCGCACGCGTGGCCGCCGGCGGGGAGCTGATGCCAGCCCTTGGGACAACCCTCGCCCTCGTCGGCGATCTTGGGCGTGACCATGGTGCGATGGCCAAAGCGCAGGTAGCCGAGCTTGGTGGAGGCGAGGTTGGGCTTGGCGTAGATCGTGACCACCTCGTAGGCGGCCAGCCCGTGCATGGTCAGCGACTCGGCCGGCGGGGGGACGAGCAAGGCGCTCGTGTCCGCTCCTCCATTGGCGTGGGCCACCTCGTCACCGGCACCTGCGTCGGCCGCTTCGCCCTCGGCCGCCTCGCCTCCATCGGCGTTGGCTGGGCCCGCGGACGCGCCGTCGGCCGCCTCGGCCTCGGCTTCGTGGGCCGACGCGGGCCGTCCGTCGTCGGCCGCCTTGGCCTCGGCATGAGTCGCGGGCTGGGTGGAGTCCTCGCCCGTCCCGCAGGCGATGGGGAGCAGCAGACCGAGCAGCGCGATCGTGCGGAGCGACGCGATTGGAGTGGTTCGTGGAGAGCGCATGGGAACGGAAGGGCGCAAGCAGTGCACGCGTTCAGCAGATGCCGACCGTGTCGGCTCCGCGATCGTCGAGCTGATCGACGACCTGGTCGGCCTCGCGGCGGGTGTCGACCTCGATGGTCAGGAGCACGGCGCCCTGCGACACGCGCGGGGCGAGCTCGAGGATCTCGGGCTTGGCGACGCGAGTACCCGCTTGCATGGCGGTGTACACCCCGATCACCAGTCCGGTGATGAGCCCGATTGCGAGCCCCATGCCGGGGCCCATGCCCACGACCACGTCGTAGAGGCCGAGCACCAGGCCCGTGACCATGAAGAACACGCTGGCAATGGCGGTGGTGATCACGAGGTTGCGGCCGAACGTGGTCGCGCCCTCGGGGAGCTGGTTGGCGTCGAGACGGCGCTCGTGCGGGCGTACATCGAGGCCGGGGCCGTCCTTGCCCCCACGGCTGAGGTCGGCGCGAACCTGGTCGGCCGCCTTGGCATCCTCGAACAGCGCGTAGACCACCTGGGGCACGGCGCGAATCTACCCCGTTGTCGGCCGCGCGCCGACCCCGGGGGTCGTGGAACGCTCACACCGGGGTCGCACCTCGCGCCAGCCCACGCCGGCCACGCAGGTCGCACGGTCTCACAGCCGCCAGTCGATCTCGGCCTGGCCCTTGCTTCGCAGGGCCGCGTTGATGGCCGAGAACGGCTTGCTGCCGAAGAACCCCTTGCTCGCCGACAGCGGCGAGGGGTGGTTGGCCTCGAGGATCGTGTGCTTGCGGCCGTCGATGAGCTTCTTCTTCTTCTGCGCCGGCTTGCCCCACAGCACGAACACCACGTGCTCGCTGCGCTGGCTCACCGCCTTGATCGTGGCATCGGTGAAGCGCTCCCAGCCGTGGCCCTGGTGGGAGCCCGCCTGGTGCGCGCGCACGGTGAGCACCGTGTTGAGCAGCATCACTCCCTGCTGCGCCCACTTGACCAGGTGGCCGTGCTTGGGCGGCTGGAGGCCGAGATCGCCGTGGAGTTCCTTGTAGATGTTGCGCAGCGACGGGGGGACCTTGACGTCGGGCCCGACCGAGAAGCTCAGCCCGTGCGCCTGGTCGTCGTCGTGGTACGGATCTTGGCCGAGCACGAGCACCTTCACCGCGGACAGCGGCGTGTGGACGTAGGCCGAGAACACCTGCTCGCGCGGCGGAAACACCTGGTGCTCGGCGCGCTCGCGCTCGACGAAGTCGAGCAGCTCGAGGAAGTATGGCTCGTCGATCTCGGATGCGAGCGCCTCGACCCACGGGTCCAATGCGGTCGCAGCCGAAGCGGTTGGCGAGCTCGGCGAAGTCGCAGCCTTGGCCGTCGTCGTGGCTGCTTTGGGCGTGGCTGCTTTGGGCGTGACCGCGGGAGCCGTTGCCGCTGCGCCCGCGGGGCTCGTTGCGCCTGCGGTGGTGCGCGGCGAGACGGCCGTGACCACCCGCGGCGGAGGCAGGGTGACCTTGGCTGGTCGCGGGCCGCTGACGTCCTTGCGGGGGCACTGCTCGAGGAAGTGGCAGCGATCGCACCCGGGGTCCTTGGCCGTGCAGACGTAGCGCCCCACCAGCACCATGGCGGGGCCCCAGAACGTCCACACGTCCTTGGGCACCTGCCGCATGAGGTCGGCCTCGATCTTCTCGGGGTCCTTTTGCCGCGACAGCCCCATGCGCTGGCTGACCCGCGCCACGTGGGTGTCGACGATGATCCCGGTGGGCAGGTCGAAGCAGCAGTTGAGCACCACGTTGGCGGTCTTGCGCGCGATCCCCTTGATCGAGGTCAGCTCGCGCATGGTCGTGGGGACCTTGTCGCCGAAGCGCTGCACCAACGCGCGGTTGATGGTCTGGACGGCTCTGGCCTTTTGCTTGAAGAACCCGGTGGGCTTGAGCTCGTTGGCGAGCTCGTCGAGGTCGGCCTGCGCGAACGCCTGGGGGCTGGGATACTTGACGAACAGCGTCTTGGTCACGCGGTTGACCCGCTCGTCGGTGCACTGGGCCGCGAGGGTGGTGGCGACCAACATCTGCTCGGGGGTCTGCCAGTCCAGCTCGTAGGTGGCGTTGGGGTAACCCTCTCGCAGGCGCTGCAAGATCGCGCTGATGTCGGGCTTGGGCTCGGCCATCGAGGATGGACATGGTGGCATGGCTTGGGGTACTGCTACCAGGTCTCGCATGGGTCTCGGATGGGTCTGAGCAGGATGGCGGAAGCGAACGAGGACGACGGCATCACTCGGTGGAGGCACGATGGTCGCGTCTATCGGTGGCAGCGGCCGGGCCCTGCGTGGCCGGGGCACACGACCTTCGTGGCGCTGCGTGGCGGCGAGGTGGTGGTGGGCGATCGCTACGCGCACGACGGGGTCGAGCGCAGCTATGCCTGCGAGCCGCGTGAGCTGCTCGAGGGCAGCTTTGGGGAGCTGGTGGCAGAGCAGCTCGGCCGGGGCGTGCTCGAGGAGCTGCTCGCCGAGGTTCGCTCCCTGCTGGGCGTCGACGGACGCGTGGATGTGCGGCCCCCGAGCGCGCCCCGACGGGCCGCGGCCTCGCCGAGCCCGAGCCCGAGCGCGCCCGCGCGTTCCGCTCGCGAGCCGGCTTCCGGGTTGGCGACCGAGCCGGCCCCTGAGCCGCAATCCAAGGCGAGCCCGGATGCAGCGGTCGTTTCCGCGCAGACCGAGACGAGCCTCGACGTGACCATCGTGGGGTGTCCTTCCGTGAGCTTGCCGCTGGCGGTGGCACTGCGCGGCATCACGCGCGCCTCGGTGCGCGATCTGGTGCAGCGGCTACGAACGCTGCCATGCCGCGTGCTCGCGGGAGTCGGCCAGGTCGAGGCCGAGCGCGCGCGCGCGCAACTGGTGGCGGCCGGAGCCACGGTCGAGCTTCGTACCGCCGGTTGATGGGACGACTGGATCGACGTCCAGCGTGGGCGAATGCGATCCACCTGCGGACGATCGGGGCTACGATGGCGCCCCTGCCGCCGGCTCATGGTGAGCCGCGGTCGTCAACATCGTCAGCCCCGAGGAACCCATGGCCGCGGTGAACGAACCGAAGACCCGAGAAGAGATCCAAAAGGAGTTCACTCAGCTCCTTCGCACGCACGAGCAACGAGCCTCTCAGATCGCCACCAAGGCCGAGGAAGCCGAGCAGATCAAGAATCGCGAGCTGGTGGAGCGAGCGGCCGGCTACACGGTCGAGAGCATCATCAACAGCCTGGCCAAGCTGCAGCTCGGCTTCGGTAGCTCGGTGGAGGCGATCTCGAGCGAGCTGCAGGCCGAGTCGTCCAAGCTCGGTGAGCTGCGGCGAGCGATCGAGGTGGAGAGACAGCGTCTCGATCGCTTGCGCTCCACCGTGGTCGCGGCCGAGGCCCTCGCGATCCTCAAGCAGGACGGGCAGCAGCGGCTGGCCGCGCTGACCGAGCAGGCCGAGGCGGCGCGCAAGCAACTCGAGGACGAGATGGCGGCGCTGCGCGAGCAGTGGCAGCGCGAGCGCGAGGATGCCGAGGCGGCGGCGAAGGAACTCGAGCACAACCAGGCCAAGGAGCGACAGCAGGCCGAGGAGGAGCACGAGTACGAGCGCGCACGGCTGGCCAAGGTGCAGACCGACGAGGACGCGGTGCGTCGCACGGGGCTCGAGCGCAAGCTCGCCGACGAGGAGGCTGCCAAGGCCAAGGACTGGGCGGGGCGCGAGAAGGTGCTCGGCGAGCGCGGCAAGGAGACCGAGGAGCTGCGCGCCAAGGTGGGGGGCTTCCCCGCCGCGCTCGAGGACGCGGCCAACAAGGCTCGCGACAAGGCCATCGCTACCGTCAACCGCGAGGCGAAGTTCGAGCTCGAGATGCTCGACAAGGAGCACGACGCCAACGTGAAGGTGTTCGAGCTCAAGGTGCAGACCCTCGAGCAACGCATCGAGCGTCAGACCGCACAGATCGCCGATCTCAGCGCCAAGCTCGACGCGACCATCGCCAAGAGCCAGAACCTGGCCGAGCAGGCCTTCCAGCGTCCCACCACCCGCGGAGCGTGAGCGACATGGCAAGCAAGATTTCCACTCGAAACACGAAGGCAGAGCTCGTGGCCGCATACAAGGAGCTGGAGAAGGAGCTGAAGGCGGCCAAGGCCAATCGGAGCGAGGCTGCTTCCGACGGCGGCGGTGGCGGTGGCGGTGGCTCGGACGGTGGCGACGGCGAGGAGCTGTCGATCTCCGACATCGTCGGCCGGCTCCACGCACTCACGGCGAGCATCGGCGAGTCGTCGAGCTCGCTGCAGAGCAAGCTGACGGCCGAGGCCACTGCGCTCGCGCGCCTGCGCAGCGAGGCCGACGGGTTCATCGCGCAGCTCGAGGCCCTGCACGGGCTCCAGGTCGCGGCCGACACCCTCGACACGCTCATCGCCCAGTACCACGAGACCAGCAAGGCGGTGGAGGCTCAGCTGGCCGAGAAGCGCAGCGCGACCGACAAGGACGCCAGCGCGGCCAAGGCCGCCTGGAAGCGCGAGCAAGACGATCACGCGCGCGAGGCCAAGGAGGCCGCAGCCTCGCTCAAGAAGAGCCGCCAGCGCGACGGGGCCGAGTACAAGTACGACACCGAGCAGCGCCACAAGCAGCAGGCCGACGAGGCCGCGCAGGCCCGCAAGCGCTTCGAGGAGGAACTCGCGGCGCTCGAGGAGGGCAAGCGGACCGGCTGGGCCGAGCGCGAGAAGGCGATCGCCGAGCGCGAGAAGGAGCTGAAGGAGCTCACGGCCAAGAACGAGGCGTTCGAGGGCGAGCTCGAGGCGGCCACCAAGAAGGCCGAGGCCGAGGGCACCGGGATTGCCAAGCGTCAGACCAAGACCCAGGCCGACCTCAAGAAGAAGGACAACGAGGCCGTGCAGCGGGTGTGGGAGCTGAAGATCAAGTCCCTCGAGGACACGATCGCCAAGCAGGATCAGCAGATCGAGGAGCTGTCGCGCCAGCTCGACGGCGCGCGCAAGCAGACCACCGAGCTCGCGGTCAAGGCGATCGACGGTGCGAGCAATGCCTCGTCGTTCGATGCGATCAAGGAGATCGCGCTCGAGCAGGCCAAGAACACCCAGAAGGGCAAGTAGCCGGCACGCGGAGGAAGGCCGGCTCGGGCTCTCGAGAGCGCGGGCCGGCCTTCATCGTGGCGCGGGGCGAGATCAGCGTCCCACCTACGCCAGCCGTAGCCGCGCCTTGCCGGCCCACGCCGGTCGCTCGTCGAGCAGTCGTCGCCTGGTCAGCTCGAGGTACTCCACCTGCTGATCGATCCCCACATAGGGGTACCCCATGCGCGTGGCCGCCACCCCGGTGGTTCCGCTGCCGTTGAACGGATCGAGCACCGCCCCTCCGGGTGGGCACGAGGCTTCGAGGATCCGCTCGAGCAGCGCCAGCGGCTTTTGCGTGGGGTGCTTGCCGTGGAGCTTCTCGCCCTTGCCGGGCGCGGTCATCCGCCACACCGATTTCATCTGCTTGCCGCCGTTGTGCTCGCGCATGCGTGCGTAGGCGAAGTGGTGCTTGCTCTTGCGCCCCCGTGCGGCCCACAGCACCGACTCGGTCGAGTGGGTGAAGTAGCGGCACGAGAGGTTCGGCGGCGGGTTGGGCTTCTCCCACACGATCTCGTTGAGCAGCTTGAACCCGAGCTGCTGCATACCGAAGCCCACGCTGTAGATCACGTGGCTCGTGCCCGAGACCCAGATGGTCCCGTCGGGCCGCAGCAGGCGCTGGCAGGCCGCGAGCCAGCGGCGGTTGAACGCGTGGTTGTCCTCCGCCCCACGGCTACGGTCCCAGCCGCCCTTGTCGACCTTGGCGCGGCGTCCGTTCTTGCACGTGCTGCCGCCGTTGCTGAGGAAGTACGGCGGGTCGGCGAACACGACGTCGAACGACTCCTCGGGCATCGCCTCGAGCAGCTCGAGACTGTCGCCATGGAGCAGGGTGGCAGCGCCATCGGGCGAGGCCCAGTGGAGCGCAGTGGAGGGGAGGTCGAGGGCGGGGCCGGCCGCCGCCGCGCTGGTGCCGATCGAGACAGCCACGGACCTTGCTTTTCATGGGGACCCCCCAGACCCGAAATTTTCGACCCTGGCTCGCGCACCCCCCAGGGCGCGCGCTTTCTTTGGCCCTGCGCGGGCCGTCTGCTAGCGTGAGGAGCCGTGATCGCCCTGCGACCGCCTCGCCGTTCCCATCGATGCCGCTCGCGTCGATGCCATTGGTCGGTCCCGATCGTGCTGGGCGGGCTTGCCACCGCGACCGCCTGCAAGAAGGACCCACCCGTGGTGCGCCTGCCCGACGCCCCGCCAGCCGAGCGTACGGCCCAGAGCTTCGTGCAGTGCGTGGAGTCGCGCGCGAGCCAGTGCGTGGAGGCGGCTGACCAGCTCGTGGGTTGGGACTCGTTCTATCTGCTCGCCTGGCTCGCGGGGGGCTCGCCGCTGGCGATCCTCGAGGCGCTGCCGGCCGAGCTGGCCGACCACGCCGATCCTCGCCGAGTGCAGCGCCGCTTCGTCGACGAGGTCGAGCGCTACTCGTCCACCATGCGCGGGGCGGTGTGCACCGCGAACGCGTCGCAGCCGATCGATCCGTTGATCGATCAGGTGGGCGCGGTGGCGGGTGAGCGCCTGCAGCGGCTGGGCCTGTGGCAGGCCAACATGCTGGACATCATCGCGGTGCTCGTCGAGGAGTCCCACGAGGGCTTGGGCGGCGGCACGCTGGTGCGGCTCGACTGTGAGCGCGATCCCTTTCGGGTCTACGTGGCCACGCGTGAGCGCGACGGTCGGTACGCGGTGGTGGGGATGACCACGCTGCTGCCGGGGTCGCTGACGGGAGCGACGGCCGGATCCGCGACGGCCTCGGTTGCCGGTGAGCCGCCCGCGCGCGAGGTGGTCGACGAGCGCCTCCGAAGCCGTGCCCTGGGCCTGGCGACCGCCAGCGCGCCCATCCCCGAGGGCCTGGTCGATCGGTGGATGGGCTTTCCCGTGGAGGAGTTCTAGCCAGATGCGCAGGTCCATGCTCGGGATGGTGGGAGGGCTCGTGATCGCGAGCTTCATCGGCTTGGGGTTGGGGGCAGAGCACGTGGCGGCACAGCCGTCTGCGACGCCCGCGGGCACCTCGCAGAGCTCGCGCGCCGACTTCGAGCGGCTGCAGGGCTTCAGCACGATCGTGATCAATCACGTCAACGACGTGCTGGGCACCGAGCAGCTGCCCGTGGCCGACGGGGGCGGGCTCGAGCCGGGGATGTTCGTCACCGCGACTCTCGAGCAAGTGCAGATCTACGATCACGCGGTGGCCCCCTTGCAGCAGGGGCGCCTGGCCGACTCGACGATCGCGGCCGAGTGCGACAGTGGGTGCCCCGCTGCGTTCTACGATGCGTTCCAGCGCACGTGGCTCGAGTCGGCGGTGGAGTCGTCCGCGTTCGCGGTGGAGATTCCCGCACGGGTGCTGCTCGCGGTGCACCGCGACCTGCCGGCCTCGACACTGCTGCAGATCGCCTACGCCGCGTCCGAGACCCGCCCGGTGCAGCCTCCCCAGCTCTCGCTGCTGGTCAACAACACCCGCGGGAGCCTGCGGGCCAAGACGTTCTTCCTGGTGCCCCCGCGGGGACTGGAGCTGCGCCAGGGCTCGGCCGCACTGGGGCTGACGATTCGGGTGGGGGGCGGCACGGTGCACGTGAGCGCCACCGATCCCCGGTTTGCCCGCGAGCACCAAGTCGACTCGCCCGCGAAGCTGCAGGTGTTGCTGCGCGAGATCAAGAAGAGCTACCCCGGCAAGGAGACGGTGATCGTGGTGCCCGAGGAAGGCGCGACGGTCGGCGACGTGATGCAGGTGGTGACGACGGTGGGCAGCGCGTTTCCGCGGCTGGTGCTCAGCGGCGGGCAGGAAGTGCGCACGCCGTAGGATGGGAGCACGGTACGAGGCGGCCAAGGAGAATTCGACGGGCACGAGTTGTGCTCGGCCCATGATGGGGTAGCCCCCCGTCATGAAGAGGCAGCAGCGAACATTGCGCCTGGGCGTGCTGGTCGGCATGGTGTCGTGCCTCCTCGGAGCGGACGCAGCGGCGATCACCCTGAACGGCACGGCTCGAGAGACGCACTGCATCGAGGTCCCCCTCGACTGCGTGATCATCCGTGTGCCCCCCTCCGACCCTGCCGGGGGAAGGATGGCGCTGTCGACATCGAGCATCATCGAGTCGAGTACCCCGGCAGAGCTGCTCGAGCGCTACGGGGCGCAGTACATCGTGGCCGAAGACCTCCTGCCGCTACGGGGATCCCCGTCGGTCGCGCCGAGGAGACCCTTGGTACGCGCGCAAGGGATCGGGCTCTAGTCGTCGGGTCGTGTGTTCGCAGACACGAGGGATGACGATGCGGGGTCCCCTGTTGCTGGGCCTGGTGGCCTTTGCGATCGGCTGTTGGCTGCTCGTGGGAGAGAGTCCGGCTCGAACGGAGCGGGCGTCGGAGCTGCGCGCTCGGCTGGCCGGGACGGCGGCTGGTGCCCCCGAGCCGGAAGAACTGCGCGAGATCTGGTCGATCGAGCCCGCACGGGCCCACGAGCACGAGGCCCTGCTCGACACCGATGCCGTGAGCATCATCGATGCGGTCACGGACGGTAACTGGGCGTACGTGGAGCTGCTCGCCGATCTCGAGGACTTGTCGTTCGTCAGCGACGAGCGGCTCGAGTGCGCCGATCGATACGCAGCGGAGATCGAGGGTGCATGCAGCTACCGGGTCGAGATGGTGCTCGACCGCGTCGACGAGCGACGCGGTCGCATCGTGCACGTTCGTACCGTGCTGCGCGAGCACAGCGTGCTCGATCCGGAGGAGCGCTCCGATGCTCACTGTCCCGACTACGTCATGTGCATCGGTGGGATCCGCCTCGGGCAGACGGTGCGCATTCCGGAGGGTCCCGATCGGCTCGCGATCGGGCAAGAGCTCTACTCGCCATGGGTCGCCGCCTCGCTGTTCGACGTGGACCGCGTGGAGCGCCTGAAGGCGACGCTCGAGCGAGACGTGGTGAAGCGTGGAGATCCTCCGCACTTCGAATCGGCGCTGGATGCCGCGAACTACTGGCATGCGGTCAATCTCGCGCGATACCTCGAGGTGCATCGGCAGCGGCTGCTGGCCGAGCGCGGGGAAGAGGGCGACGAGGAAGAGGAGGAGGGCCGATGAGACGGTGGGTGGTGCGGTGGGTGGTGCGGTGGATCGTGCCCGTCGCGGTGGGGTTGGGCTTGGCCGGCGTGGTCGGTCTCGCCACCCGGCCCTGGCGCTTCGTCGAGGGGCGAGGGCTCATTGCCCTGGTCAGCGACTCGTGTGCCTACAGCCATGACGTGCTGCACAGCGTGTTGGCCTTCGAGGAGGTTCGGGCCCATGTCACGCCGGTCCCGATCGACTTCGACCCCGAGGGTCGTGACCCGGAATTCTGGCAAGCCGCATGTGCGGTGGCAGTGGAGCGGGTTCGCATCGAGGCGCCGTGGTTATGGGCTGCACCCGAGCGGTGGTTGTGCGAGCAGCTCGCGATCGACGCGGCCAAGGTGCACGCCCGGCGCTTCGTGGGGGTGCCTGCGTACATGCTCGACGGAGAGGCGGTGGCGCGCGACGAGCTCGACGGTGTACTGGCCACGTACGGCCTGGGTCGTCGTGGCGGGGTGATCGTGCCGCTCGATCGCGTGGCGGAGCGAGCGGCGGAGGAGCCGACGAGGGAGGGATCGGCGACGGTGGGGGTGCGGGGGAGCGGGGTGGGCCTGTGAGGCGCTGGCGCTACGGCGCGAAGCCCTGCACGTAGGTCAGCCCGTCGTGCGAGCCGAGCCCGCTGAGCACCAGCGTGCGTGTGTACGCCATGTTGGGATCGTAGGTATAGAGATTCCCCGACCAGTCGATGGCCCAGTAGAGGTCCTGGAACGGATCGTAGGCCAGGCCGCAGTTGTCGATGAAGCCCGCGTTCGACAGCACGGTGGGGGCGCCCGTCATGCGGTCGATCGAGTACATCGTGCCCCCGCCGGCCGCGAGCGCCACGATCTGATCCCGCGTGGAGTCGTAGGTGAGGCCGTCGGCCGCCATGGCCGGATCGCCGATGAGCGATGCGGCTCCCGTCATCGTGTTCATGCTGTAGAAGCCGGTGGGTGACTCGCCGCTGCCGAACAGGGTGTTGGTGGTGGGGTCGTGAGCCAGGCCGAACAGGTCGTCGATGCCGTGCACGCCCACCAGGCTCGCCGCGCCCGTGGCCATGTTCACGGTGTAGAGCGCCTCGAGCGGGCGACCGTCGATCATCCACAGGATCCCGTTGGTGGTGTCGTAGGCCACCTCGCCGAAGTCGAAGCCCACGCCGAGCGGGCCGATGTCGGTGAACGCGAGGGTGAACGGGTCGAGCGCGCGCAGCCAGCCGTCGCCCGTGCGCACGGTCAGCAGCACCCCCGAGGCCAGCTCACAGCCCACGAAGCTGTACTGGCAGCTCGCGAGGCAGCCGAGGTTGCCGTTGCCCAGGCCCTGCGAGAGGCAGCTCTCGCCGCCGAGGTCCATGCCGTCGCAGAGCTCGTCGCCATCGCGCACCCCGTTGCCACACATGCCGCAGCTGGTGGTGTCGAAGCCGGAGCAGTCGGGCAGGCAGGCGATCTGTCCGCTGTCGAAGCCCTGGTCCTCGCAGCTCTCGCCGAGCAGGGCCACGCCGTCACACGGCTCGTCGCCCTCGACGATCACGTTGCCGCAGGTGCTGCACTCGTCGGTGTCGAAGCTCGAGCAGTCGTTGGCACAGGCGAGGGTGCCGCCGTCGAAGCCCTCGGAGAGGCAGGTGGCGCCTCCGAGCTCGGCGCCGTCGCACAGCTCGGAACCCTCGAGGGTCGCGTTGCCGCATACGGCCGCGGAGCAGCCCGAGGTGTCCAGGCCCGAGCAGTCGTCGGCACAGGCGAGGGATCCACCGTCGAAGCCCTCGGAGACGCAGGTGGCCCCGCCGAGGTCGGTGCCGTCGCAGGGCTCGTCGGCCTCGATCACGTCGTTGCCACACACGGGGCCGGGACCTTCGCTCGACGAGTCGAGGCTGGTGGTCATGGGCTCGGTGGTGGTACCGGAGGTGGTGTCCTCACCCGTGCCGACGCTGGTGGGCTGACCACCGGTCGTGGGATCGATGGGCCCCGTGGCGGTGGGATCGGGCATGGTGGTGCCCGGAGCGGAGGTCGGATCGGTAACGGACGTGTCGTCGCCGCAGCTCCACACGAAGGTGGTGGCGCAGAGCAAGATCATGCCAGTGGAGGGTAGGTGCTGCATCGGACGACTCTAGCCGACGGGCGATGACGGTGGCCAGGGCCGGAGAGGATCAGGCTAGAGTGGGCTCAGTCCTCATCATTGTCGTCGACTTCGTCCTCAAGGTGTTCTTGGAGATCTCGCAGACGCTCGATGTCGCTTGGACCCGCATCGTCCCGAGCCGCGAGCGATTCCGCAATGGCGATGGCCTCGGCAAATGCTACTGCGGCGTCGTCCTCGCGCTCGGTCTCCCCGTAGATGCCGGCGGCATAGTAGAGTGCTCTGTGGAGGCGCTCGAGCGCTGAGCGGTCCTGCTCATGCGACGAGAGCGCTCGAGAGAGAGAGACGGAGATCGTCGTGGCCTCCAACGCGAGGTCTCGTTCTCGTGCGAGGAGCAGCGCGGGGGATAGTAATACCAGGCAATCGGCGATGTCGGCGGCAATGCGCGAATCCTGGGCATCGGCGATGATCGATCGCGCCAACGCGGGAGCTTCGGTCCAGCACTCGTCCTTGAAGATCTCGGCAATGAACTCGAGTCGTACGAGCCGAAGTGACTCGGACCACGTCTCATTGGGTTGGGTGCGCCGAATCTGGGCGAGCACTTGCTCTCGCTCTCGATAGTAGCGCAATGCGCTCTCGTGGTCTTCCAACGCCGCGTGAGCGTTGCCTGCCTCCTCCAGCACCAAGGCCAGCAAGCAGGCATGGGAGAACGCGGGGTGGCGGTCCAAGAGATCCCTTGCGAAGAACTCGGCGGCTTGCGCCACCTCGAGCGCATCTCGAGGCCGGGAACGCCGGCGCATCCATGTGGCGAATTCTCGCAATGTCTCGATGAACATGGGCACAGTATCGTCGGGGGCTGCACCAGATCTCAGTGCCTCTTCGATTGTCTCGATGTCGTGGCGCAGCTCCAGCTCGGTTCGCGAAGCGTCAGTGGTGTCATCGATTGTGGTGTGGAGGAGGAGGGACAGTAGTTGAGCGTGTAGGACCACGTCATCCATGTCGTTGGGTGACGGGACCGATAATGTGGTCAAACCTTCTTCCGCAGCACTTCTTGCCTCGCTGATGTGACCGGCGGCCATCATGACTGCGGCAAGCCCCTGAAGCGCGTGGGCGTGTAGCTGAATTCCTCGGCCGAAATGGTGCCGGACCATGAGCCGTGTTAGGGACGTGGCTTTGCGTAGCAAGGACTCGGCGAGATCGATTCCTCCATCCATCAAGGCCATGCGTCCCGACATCTCGAGGCTGCCGGCCTCGAGCGCACGATCTCCGCGGAGGCGCGCAAGCTCGACGAGTTGGTCATAGATCGCCCGCGAAGCCTTCCACTCACCAACTTGGGTGCATATCCCGGCGAGGTCCAACCTCACACGAATCCCGACGCTTGGCTCGAGGACCTCTGAGTCCAAGGCCGCGTGGAAGTGGATCTTGGCGGACGCAAGGTCACCAATCGCCAATTCGGCGGCCCCAAGCACGGCCTCGGCGGATGCAAGCTCCGGTGCATCGTCCGGCAAGATCTCCACGGCTCGTCGTGCATGCTCGATGGCTTGATGTCCTTGCTGTACATCGAGCAGCGCCGAAGCGAGTCGAAGGTGCGCCTGCGCCCGATCCTCCGCGCTTCCTCCGGGATCCCGCTCAAGCCGCTCGACATCCGCCAGCGCGATCTCCAGATCGGGCACATCGGTCAGCCCCAACCCCGCTATGTCGATGCCGGGAGCCGCCAGTGCGGCTCCAAGCCCCGCCCGCCACTCCGCCCCAACATCCACCGCGATCGCCCGCGCCGACCAAAGATCCGGCGCCGCATCTCGAATCCACGGCTTGAGCTGCGGTGGCGCCACGAACACCACCGCGACCCCCGCCTGCCTGCGCAGCACGTCCCGCTTCTCGTTGGTTCGGAGCATCAGCGACGTCCACGCCTCCTGCCATGGCCCGGTCCCTTCCTCCCCCGGGTCGAGCTCCAGCCCTTCGATCCACAGCGACTCTCCAGCATCCACCGCCAGCAGCATCCGTGGCAGCAACTCCGCGATCTCCACGGGCTCCTTGGGTCGAAATACCCGCAGCACCTTCGCGCGCTGCCGCAGAAAATCCTCGAGCCGCCCCTCGAGCTCCCGTGCTTGCCCCGGATCCACCGCGAACACGAACCCGATCCACCCCCGGTCGGCCCACTCCATGTGCTCGCGCAGCCGCTGCCAAGCGGCCTCGGTCGCGTACCGTGGCGGCTTGACGCGGTCGAGACGAACCTTGCGTCCGGGTCTGGCCAAGGCTCAGCTCCCGGCCGAAGCGCGCTCGCGCTCGAGCTTCACCTGCGCCACCACGTCGTCCTCGATGATCGGGTGAACGTCGAACCACTCCGTGCCGTTGCGGTAGCAGAGCACCAAGTGGTTGTCGAAGAACCGCGTCAGCCGCGGGAGTTCGGCCCCCGTGGGCAGACTCGCGCGATGAGTCCGCCGCACTTCGTTGAGCCACGAGGCATCCGCGTTCGCGATGGGCAGGTAGTCGTTGCGCAGATCGTCGATCGCCAGCTCGACCAGCCGCCCCTGGGCGATCGCGGGGTTGCGCGCCCGCTGCAAGCAGCTCTGCACCAGCCGAAACAAGTCCCGCAGGTACCCACCCGACTTGAGCGCCAGCGCGTCGAGTCGCTCACGCTCGCCGAGCAGCACCCTCCAGTCGCCTCGCCTCGCGATGATCCGCTCCACCCGGTCGAGCCCCTCCCGACTCGGTCCCCCCTGTTGCTCTCGCACCTTCAAGCAAGGAATCAGCTGCCCGTCGTCGTAGAGCCCCTCGACCCCGCCAGACAGGATCTTCAGCCACGGCGGCACCGTGTACACCATGTGCAGCCCGCCAAAGCGCAGCTTGTCGTGGTGCCCCATGAACACCTGCTCCACACTGGACTGAACCTCGCCCGCATTGACCGAGGTCCCGCGGATCTGCTCGAGCGAGTCGAGGATGAGCACGATCTTCACGTCGTCCCCATGCCGCGCCCGGAGAGCCTTGACCCCGTCGGTCATGAACCCCCGCACGTCCTCGGTGAGCTGGCCGATGTGGCCCTTGAGGTGCTCCTGCACCCTCAGGCGAAAGCTCGGGTCGCTCTTGAGATTGAGCTTGAGCGCGTTGGCGTCGTCCGTCGGGCTGCCACTGCCGTCGATCGAGATCCGCGTCTTCTCGAGGAAGCGCCAGAACCGCGACCAGTACTCCAGCGGAGCAGAGTCCTCGCCGAGCATGTCGGGCTCGGCCAGAGCTTCCCCGAACGCTCCCGCCAAGGTCACCAGGAAGTCGCTGATGTCGAGCTTGGTGGTGAGGTTGAGGTAGCTCTCCATGGGGCACAGCCCCACCTTGGCGCCGTTGTCGATCAGACGTCGCCGAAGCCGACGAAGCTCGGTGCTCTTTCCCGTCCCTCGAAATCCGCTGAAGAGCTGCACGCTCCCCAAGCGGCGCCACTCGATGGTGGTCGCGAGGTGCTCCACCGGGTCCGTTTCCGTCCCCTCGTAGAGCGGCTCGTAGAAGTCGGAGTCGGGCTCGAGGGGACGATCGGCGAGCGCGTTGTAGAACTCGCGCAGGAACGCCTCCCTGTCCGCAATCGCGCTCACCGCACCGAGCCTACCCAAGTCGCAAGGAGCGGGCCAGCGGCGCATCGGCCGGCTGGCGCGAACGAGCGGGGCGAGCCCACGACCCCGGTCGGCCAAAGCCCTACCCAGCCGTGCTACGGTGCGCGTGCCCTCGCTCCAATGTCACGCCCCCTCTCCATGCAGGCCTCGCTCGGAACCTACCGGGTGGTCCGCAAGCTCGGGCAGGGAGGCATGGCCGACGTGTTCCACGTGCGTCGGCAGGTGGCCGGGGCCAGCGCCTGGGCCCAGGACCAGGAGGTGGCGCTCAAGCGCATTCGCCCCGAGCTGGCGAGCAACCGCGAGTACACCGAGATGCTGCTCGAGGAGGCGCGCCTGGGCGCGGCGCTGCACCACCCCAACCTCGTGGAGGCCTACGACGTGGGCTACCACGACGAGCAGCTGTTCTTCACGATGGAGCTGGTGCGCGGCTCCGAGCTGCGCCACATCGTGCGCGAGGCGGGGCGGATCGAAGGGCGGCTGCAGCCCTCGCATGCCATCGGCATCGTGCTCGGCGTCGCGGCCGGGCTGCACTACGCCCACGAGCTGACGACTCGTGGAGGCCACCCGCTGCGGATCGTACACCTGGACGTGTGCCCCTCGAACGTGCTGGTCAACGACGAGGGCTACGTCAAGCTCATCGACTTCGGCATCGCCAAGACCGATCGCAGCGCGTTCCTGCGGCTTCTGGCCGATGGCTCGTGGGTGGGTCCGATTCCCCAGGAGGTCGACGACAAGCTCCGTCGCGGCACGATGGCCTACATGTCGCCCGAGCAGTGCCTGGGGACGCCGCTCGATCGGCGTAGCGACGTGTTCTCGCTGGGTGTGATCCTGTGGGAGCTGACGGTGTGGTCGCGGCTCTATCGAGCCCCCACCCAGGCCGAGGTCTTCGACCGCATCGTCGGCCAGGATGCGCCGACGCCTCGCTCGATCGATCCCACCTATCCCGTGGCGCTCGAGTCCATCGTGATGCGAGCCCTCGCGCGCGACCCGGTGGCTCGCTTTCAGACCGCGCTCGAGCTGCAGGAGGCGCTGGAGGACTTTGCGTTCGCCGAAGGCCTGCACGCTTCCGCGCCCCGACTGGCCCAGCTCATGCGGAAGCTGTTCCCCAAGAAGCCCGAGATCGAGCGCGACGAGCATGTCGATGCGCTCGCGCGCCGCTACCAGTCGATCGGTTCGCGTTGGTCGGGTGGGCGCCGCTGAGTGAGGCGGGAAGGGTTTGGAGGGAAATCCTGACGAAGGTGGTCGGCCCAGGGGCGCGCCCGCGCCGGTCGAAGAAGGGAGCGCGCCGGCGGTCGTCGAGGCTGCTAGGCTCAGGGGGATGTCCCAGAGCAGGCTTGGCATCGTCCACCTCGGCGACTTTGCGGTCGGGTATCCCTGGTCCAAGCCCCGCCTCCCTGCGTTCCTCGAGGCGCTGGGGTGGCCGATCGAAGACGGCATCGACGAGCGTCGCCTGGACCCGCCACGCACCCTGGCGGTGCTCATGGGCTTTGGTACCGAGGCGCTGCTCACTCGCCATCGCGCGTGGCTGCGGCAGGCCAAGCGCATCGTGATCGTGCGAGACCTCGTGGGGGCCGACGACCTGTTCTCCGACGTCGAGCTGATGGCGCTGGTCGACGAGGAACACATGGCGGTCGAGGCTGCGCTGGGTGACGACGTGCGCAGCGTGAAGTGGACGGGCAGCCCCGAGTCCTCGGCCGAGGTGGCGGCCATGCTGCTGGCCGTGGCCGGTGAGCGCGAGGAACGCGTGCCGCGACCACGAGTCCGCACGCGGCTCCCCGAGCCCTCGGCCTACGCGCCCGGACCGTGGCGCCGCTGGGACACGGAGGGGCTCGGCGGGCTGGGGGCGATCGCGCGGCGGCTGTGTACGCACCACGGTCGTCCCGCGTTGCTCGACCTGCGGACCTCGCCGCCCGTGCTCGTCGATCTCGCCGACGGGGCTCGGCTACGCACCGGTACCACGATCGGGTCGCCCGCCACCATCAGCCCCGACGGGCAGTACGTGCTGGGGCGTGGCTCCTCGGGGCTCGAATTCGGTCTCTTCGATGGCCCACGGCGCCAGGTGGAGGCGCCGCGCGAGCACCCGATCTTCGTCGACCCCATGCTGGGGCTGGGAGCCGTGGGCACCCGCAGCTGGTTCCACTGGGTGAGGGTGACCGAGCACGATGCATCCGTGCTCTCGGCGGCCCTGCACGACTGGCCGTGTGGGCACGAGAAGAAGCTCTACGGCTACATCGACAACGATCCGGTGCGCATCGAGGTCGCCGACGACGGGGACGCCTACCTCTCGGTCTACGACGTGGACACGGTGGTGGGCTCGTTGTTGGCCCCGCGCTGGCGCCGGGCCGGGCCGGCGGTGGTGCCGAAGTGGCCGCCCGGCGATCCCATGCGAGCCGTGCTCACCTGCCCCGACTGGAGTCACGCCAAGGCGCTCGAGGGGACGATGAAGGGCCTGCAGAACGACGGCCGCGGGGACTCTCCCACGGTGGCGCTGGGGCCCGACAATGGGCACCGCTACACGCTGGGCCTCGATCGCGAGGTTTGGCGGATCCGGGGTGATGGTGGCGTACGCGTGGGCGGACCCGAGGACGCCTACGTGGTGTTCGATGCCAATCACCAGGAGGTCCGTCGCGGCAAGGGGCGGCTGTTGTGTGGCTCGGGTCCGTGGCTGTGGCTCGAGGCCGACGGTCACGTGTGGCGCGAGCACGTGGTGACGGGCGCTCGCGAGTACCGGGTGGCGGTCGACGAGCCGATCTCGGTGGGGCTGCCGATTCCGGGCTCGGGCCATGCGGTGTTGGTGCGGGTGATCACCGAGTCGGGCGAGGCCGTGCCCGGGGAATCGGTGCGGCGGGTGCCGTGGCAGCACGAGCACTTCGAGCTGCGGATGGTCTGAACCGGATCGCCCATCACGGGTGGCCCGAAGAAATCAGTGGCCCATAGAGGGGCACTGGTCGGTCTCGATCATGTCGCTAGCCCACATTGGGCCTTGCGTCCGTCTTGGTATCCCGCAAGCTCGACTCAATAGGTCGCTATCGAGTCGCTCGTTGGGTCGCCGTCGTTCGAGGGTCGGGGGATTCTTCACTACGGGAAAGAGGACCACGCTGATGGAGTCGAAGATGGAGTCGAAGCACACCAATCGTACCACCTCGAGCCAGACCTCGAGCGAGCACGACCCCGGGCCCAATGGGCTCTCGCGACGCGAGTTATTGAGGGCGGTCGGTCGCGCGCCCGTGCTCGGGCTCGGGCTCGGAGCTGGCTCGGCGGCCACGGCCACGCTGCTGGCCTCGCCCGTGGCTGTCGCCGCAGGCTCCCCGCCGCCGCAGCGTCGC
The DNA here is from genome assembly GCF_026337845.1 of Paraliomyxa miuraensis. Classification (GTDB taxonomy): domain Bacteria; phylum Myxococcota_A; class Polyangia; order Nannocystales; family Nannocystaceae; genus Paraliomyxa; species Paraliomyxa miuraensis. The sequence continues at coordinate 32,146 of NZ_JAOVZF010000155.1, forward strand.
AACGAGGCCCGCAAGCGCCGCAACGACGCTGCCCAAGACAACTGGCAGCAGTGGAAGAACACGAGCGCGCAGCCGACCAACGGCGACGAGGCCCACGGGGACCGCCGAGGGAGCTTTCACAAGTGCTTGCCTCACAACGCGCTGGGGGAGGTGATTCCCTCCGCCTATGGTCAGCTGCTCGACGCGCTCGACTCGGGTGATGCGGCCGACTTCGACGCGATTTCGCTCGACCCATCGGCCACACGCCGCCTGGTGAGCCCACAGGCGTCCCTGTCGTACGTGATGTCGGGAGTCGACCCTCACTTCGGGCGCATTGCGGCCGCCCCCTCGCTCACCAGCCTCGAGGCTGCGGCCGAGATGGGCGAGCTGTACTGGGCGGCGCTCACTCGTGACGTACCCTTCCGCCACTACTCGGTCGATCCCACCGTGGGGCAGGCGGTTGCGGATCTCAACGCCTTCACCAGCCCGGTGGGGCCCAAGGTGGGGGGGCAGGTCACCGCGGGCACGTTCCTGCGCGGCGAGACTCCGGGCGATCTCGTGGGCCCCTATCTGTCACAGTTGCTGTGGCAGCCGGTGCCGTATGCCGCCGCGGTCGTGGATCAGCGCTATGTCGCAACGACCGCGGTGGACTTCATGACCGACTTCCCGTCGTGGCTGTCGATCCAGCGCGGGGCCGCCCCGGTCACGTCCACCGTGTACCTGCCCGCGCGCTACATCCACGACGGACGCACGCTGGCCGAGTACGTCCACCTCGACATCCCGTTCCAGGCGTTCCTGTTCGGCGCGCTCGTGCTGCTGAGCTACGGCCCGGCTGCGCTCGCGCCCAGCAACCCCTACACGACCTCACCCACCCAGGAGGGGTTCGTCACCTTCGGCCCGGTCGACATCGTCGACCTGGTCTCGAGGGTGGCCTCCGTGGCCATGCGTGCGTCGTGGCACCAGAAGTGGCTGGTGCACCGTCGGCTACGGCCCGAGGCCTACGGGGGGCGGCTCACGGTGCAGCTCGACGGCATCAAGAACTATGGGCTGCCGAGCGACATCACCGACAGCGTGGCGGTGACGACGGTGTTGTCGGCCCACGGCACGGCGCTCCTGCCCCAGGCCTATCCGGAGGGATCGCCCGTCCACCCCGCGTATCCGGCTGGGCATGCGACGGCCGCCGGAGCCTGCGCCACGATGCTCAAGGCGCTCTTCGACGAGTCGTTCGTGATCCCCAACCCGGTGGAGGCCACCGCCGACGGCATGGACCTCGACCCGTGGGCGGGCGCCGATCTCACGATCGGTGGCGAGGTGAACAAGCTGGCGGCCAACATCAGCCTGGGTCGCGACACCGCCGGGGTGCACTACCGCTCCGATGGCGTCCAGGGCATGCGGCTGGGCGAGCAGGTCGCGCTGGCGCTGCTCGCCGACGAGAGCCGCAACTACAACGAGGACTTCGGCGGCTTCGAGCTGACCACCTTCGACGGCACGCAGGTGCTCATCGTCGACGGGCAAGTCCACGAGGTGTGAAGTAGGCCCGATGCCTTGCGGCGAGCGTCCGCGGCGGTCCCAGAGGGTTCCGGCGCGGCGGCTCGCTCACGGATCCGTCTCGTGGGTGAGCTGGTGCAGGATGTTCGACATCCGCCCGTGCTATTCGGCGCCGGCCGGCACCGAGATCCGCACGCGCACGTTGGCGCGGATCTTCAGCGTGCCGAGCAGGGCCGAGTAGGGCTTGATGCCAAAGTCGGGCTGGTGCAGCTCGACCTCGGCCACCCAGCGATCGTCGTGGCGGCGGGCGGTGGCTCGGAGGGGGCGGTCCTTGCCGTGCAGGCTCAGGGCGCCGTCGATGCGCCGCTCGTCGCCGGCGTCCTGCAGACCCCCGCCCTCGACCTTGGTCGAGCGAAACACGATCTCGGGGTGCTTGCGTACGTGCAGCACGTTGCTGGCGATGTTGTCCTCGATCTCGCGCTTGTGGCCGTCGCGCAGCGCTCCGTGGTCCTCGCGACCGTCCTTCATGGCGCAGTCGACCCGCAGCGAGTCGGCCGAGAGCCGAGCCTCGATCGCGCCCGTGGCCGCGTCGATGTCGATGGTGAAGCGAGCCACGCGTATCCGCAGGTCGTGCGCGATCGCGGAGAGCATGCCCTCCTTGAAGGTGAAGACATGGCACTCGGCGGTGGTGGCGTCGTAGCGCGGCATGGTCGACTCGCGAGGAGGATCGAGACTATGCGTCTGGGCTCGCCCTCGCTGCAACCGGCCGCCGTGGTCTGCCCGCCGCGGCGCGAGCCGGTCAGCCCGCTCGCGCCGCGCCCTGGCGGGCCTCTTCCTGGATGAAGCGGGCGGCTCGCCATCCCACCAGCATGCTGGGGGCGTTGAGCGCCGACACGGGGGTGGAGGGGATGGCCGACGCATCGGCGATCCGCACGTTGGGCACTCCTCGCAGGCGCAAGCGCGGGTCGCAGGCCGTGGTCGGTCCGTCACCCATGCTGCAGGTGCCGGCGAAGTGATACGTGGTGATCGCGTTGCGAGCGACCCAGCGGGCGATGCCCTCGTCGCTGCGCGTGAGCGGCCCGGGCATCAGCTCGCGGCTGCCCCACGCTCCGAGCCCGCCGCTGCGGGCCAGGCGACGGGCGAGCCGGACCCCCTCGACCATCGTGGCCATGTCGCCCGCGTGGCTGAAGTAGGCGGGGTCGATCTCGGCCTGCGCTCGCGGATCCACGCTGCTGAGCCGCACGCGTCCGCGGCTCTGCGGCTTGCCCAGGATCACCACGATGCCGTAGAGGTGCTCGACCAAGCGCTGGAGCGCATGCGAGCGGAACGCCAGCCCCACGCCGCCGCGGATCAGCTGCTTGAGCGGGCCGTCGTAGAGCGAGGGGGGAAGCAGCTGCCCCGGCAGCACGCGCTGCACCGCCTGCTTCATGGCCGAGCGCGCGGGCCAGAACACGTAGCAGGTGTCGCTCTGGCCCGAGGGCAGGGGGGCGCCCGGTCGCGTGCGGTAGAAGCTGTAGAGCTGGGGGTAGTTGCAGTCGACCTGGCCGCGCGAGACGAAGAACAGCGGCACGTTGGGGTGGTCGTGCAGCCCCTCGCCCACGCGGGGCGCCTCGGCGGCCACGGGAATCCCGAACGCTCGCAGCACGGGGGCGGGGCCGATGCCCGAGAGCATCAGGAGCTTGGGGGTCTCGAGCGCCCCCGCGCACATGACCACCTCGCGGCGGACCTCGGCGCGCTGGCGCGTGCCCTCGTGCTCGTACTCCACCGCGACCACGCGGCCGCCCTCGCCCAGCACCAGGCGGTGGGTGAACGCCTGGGCTCGCACCACGAGGTTGGGGCGCGGGCCCGCGTCCTTGATGAACGCCACGTAGGAGCTGCGGCGACGGTCGCCCTCGTAGGCCATGGGCTCGTAGCCCACCACGTTGCCGAGGTTGCCGTCCTGGAAGTCGGGGCTGCGGCTGAAGCCACAGGTGACGGCGGCCGAGATGCAGGCCTCGCTCCAGCGGGTGGGGGGACGCGGGCGCGGGCGCAGCTTGGCCTCGATGCGCTCGAAGTCGGGCAGGACATCGCTCCACTGCCAGCCACGCGGCCACTCGTCGTAGTCGCGGCGGTCGCCGCGGGTGTAGACCATGCCGTTGACCGAGCCGCTGCCGCCGAGCACGGTGCCCGTGCCCGCGAAGATCCGCTGGTTTCCCGCGTGGGACTGCGGAGTGGTGAAGCGCTCCCAGATCACGCGGTCGTTGATGAACGCGTGCTTGTAGCCATCGGCCGACAGCGTCTCGGGGTGATCCTCGGCGGCCGGGCCGGCCTCGAGCAGCAGCACGCGGCAGTCGGGATCGTCGGCGAGCTGGGCGGCGGCGATGCAGCCCGACGAGCCGCCACCGACCACGATGTAGTCGAAGGCCTCGGGCGCCGAAGGCGACCGGATGGACCGGCCGCCAGAGTTGGCCTCGGGCGCCGAGTTGGTCTCCGTCACTTGTGCCCCCGCAGTGCTCGCACCAGCTCTACTGCGCCTCGTAGACGCCCGCGCAGGCCGTGGCCGTAGACGATCTCGATCGCGCCCTTGATGCGTTCGAAGTCGCCCTCGGCCACGGGGAACAGGCGGTTGGCAAAGCTCACCGGCAGGCGGTCGTCGAGCACGGCCTTGACGTTGCAGCACGAGCGCAGGCCCTCGCGGCCGTTGAGGCGCCCGAAGCCCGACTCCTTGATCCCGCCGAAGGTCAGATCCTGGGCCATGTAGGTCATGCCACCGAACTCGTTGATGGCGGTCATGCCCGCCTGCAGGCGCGAGGCGATGCGGCGCGCCCGGGCGCGATCGCGGCTCCACACCGACGAGGACAGCCCGAAGCCGGTGCCGTTGGCGATCTCGATCGCGTGGTGCTCGTCGCGAACCCGACAAAGGAGCATCACCGGGCCGAAGGTCTCCTCGCGCATGATGTCCATGTCGGGCGTGACGTCGGCGAGCACGGTGGGGGCGAAGTAGTCGCCGCGATCGGCCAGCACCCGGTGGCCGCCGGCCACGACCCGCGCGCCCTGCTCGATCGCTCGCGCCACCAGGCGCTCGACGATCTGCAGCTGCATGGGGGTGACCATGGCGCCCACGTCGACGGGCCCGTCCTCCCCCATGGGCTGGCCCTGCCGCATGCTCCCCACCAGCGCGCCCACGCGCTCTGCGAAGCGGTCGTAGATCGCATCGAACACCAGCAGGCGCTCGGCCGCCACGCAGTTCTGGCCGGCCGAGATGAAGCAGCCCGCGAGCGCGGCGTGGACGGCCGGCTCGAGCTCGGCGTCGTCGCACACGATGAAGGGGTCCTTGCCGCCGAGCTCGAGCACCACCGGGGTGATGGTGCGGGCGGCGGCCTCGAGCACGCGCTGACCGTTCTTGACCGAGCCGATGAACACCAGCGAGTCGATTCCGCCCGCGATGAGGGCCTGGCCGGTCTCGCCGTAGCCCTGGACCACCTGCACCAGCTCGGGCGACTGGCCCTCGGCGACGAGGGCGTCGCGCACCAGCTGCACGAAGCGACGGGCCGACCACGCGACCCACTCCGACGGCTTGATCACGATCCCGTTGCCCGCCATCAGCGCGGGGATGAGCGGGTTCATGATGTTCTGTAGCGGGTAGTTCCACGGGATGATGGCCCCGATCACCCCCAGCGGGTGGTACTCGAGGCGGGCCCGCTTGTGCAGGAACAGGCCCGCGGAGACCGGCTCGGGGCGCAGGTGCTTTGGGCCCTGCGATGCGGTCCAGCGCAGCTTCTCGAGCACGGTCCAGATCTCGCCCATCAGGGCGTTCTCGCGGGTCTTGCCCGAGTCGCGCACGATGAGCTCGCAGAGGTCGTCGACGCCGGAGAGCACCGCGTCGGCCACCCTCCGCAGCACGCGGCGGCGCAGGGCGAACGAGGTCTCGCGCCAGCCCACCTGCGCCTCGCGAGCGCGAGCGATGGCGGCTCGAACCTGCGGCGGCCCATCGACGGGCACGGTACCGAGCAGCTCGCGGGTGGCGGGGTCGAAGCAGCGGATCACGCCCGAAGCCGCGCCCAAGTCTGGGATGGCATCGGGGACGGCGGTGGAGATGGCCACGGAGGTGGGTCGGGAGGCGTTCATCGGCTGAGACTCTCGGCGGGCACCACGGGGCCAGGGCGCTCGCTCCCGCGGCGCTCGAGGTACTCGCTCCACTTGCGGATCGTCAGATCCTGGAAGGCCTTGACCACGGGCGACAGCTCGGGCGCCGGGCGATCCCAGTAGCGCTCCCAGCCCTGCTGCTCGTGGCCGATGACCCACACGTCCTGGCCGAGCAGCGGCTGCAGCGTGGTCAAGCGGGTGAGCTTCATCATCGCATCGGCGACTCGACGCGGAACTCGGCCGAGCAGCGGCAAGCGGATGGTGCCGGGGCGCAGGTAGAAGATGAAGACGTGCCGGTTGCTCGACGCGGTCAGCGGCAAGGTGAACAGGAAGTGCTTGATGCGGTCGTCGGTGTTGGACCAGTGATAGGGGTAGTCGTAGCAGGCCCGCATGTGATCGCAGGCGCCGTCGCCCCGGTCGATGAACATGTCCTGCAGGCGCCCCGCGGCGATCTTCGAGGCGTACTCGACCTCGACCCGATCGCCGATCTCCTCGCAGCGCAAGAGATCGGTGCCCTGGAACGGCTGGAACTTGCGGTGCAGGAACCCGTGGGTGAAGTCCGAGACGTTCTCGAGCAGCATCGAGTGGTGGCCCGGGCAGTCGAACTGCACGATGGCGTGGGGCCACGGCCGCGGGCCCGAGAGCTCGGGGATCGAGGGGATGTCGCGGGTCTTGGCGACCTCGGGGTCACCGGGGAAGATGAAGACGAGCCCGTAGCGCTCGCGCACCGGGACGGTGGGAATGCGGATGTCGGGCTCCTTGCGCCCGAACAGATCGTGCGGGATGTGGGCCTTGCCGTCGCCGTCGTAGGCCCAGCCGTGGTAGGGGCACACGAGCTTGCAGTCGACGACCTGCCCCCGGGTGAGCTCGATGTGCCGATGGGCGCAGCGGTTCTCGAGCGCGCGGACCTGGCCGTCGCTCCCGCGAAAGACCGCGATCGAGCGCCCGAGGAACTTGGTCTCGAGGTGCTGGCCCCGACGCAGGTGGCTGCTCTGCCCCACCGCGTACCAGTAGTCGGGGTCGAGGCCGGCGGCGCGGGCCTTCTGACGGCGTCCGATGGCCTGCTCGAACGAGGGCGGCGGACCAGGGGCATGCCCGGCGAGGTCGGTCATCGGGGCGGCTGTAATTCCCCATGATGGGGGATGTCAAGCGACCCGGCGCACGCAGGGGGCCGTGCGAGCGCGTTCGCACCGACTGGCGGCGGTGGCTTGGTCGAGCGTCAGCGTCGTGAGCCGTGACGTCGACGCAGGGCGAGCAGGCCGAGCACGGCCAGCGCGGCGAGGCCCGATGAGGGCGAGCCCGCACCGATGGTGCAGCCGCGGTCGACCGCGCCGTCTTCCATGTCTCCGTCGGTCTCGCCCTCGGTGGCGCTTTCCTCACCCGTGGTGCCCGAGTCGGAGCTCGGCATGCCCGAGGTCGCGGGCGAGCTGCCGCCGCCGGTGTCCCCACCTCCGCCGCTGGTGTCGGCGGTCCCGCCCGTGTCGTCACCCTCGGTCTCGTCCGGGGCAGCCGTGTCACCCCATCCGGTGTCGTAGCCTCCGCTGCCGGTCGCCGAGGCGACGGAGGGCAGGAGCAGCAGTCCCGCGAGTCCGAGTACGATCGAGCCAAGGTTGGAGCGCATCATGGGCATTTGCTCGCGACCAGTCGCGACCGTGCGTCGATCGATCGGCGGGATCCGAAGAAAAACGTGCACGGGCGGGCACACGGTGGAGGAAGCGGGATTCACGCCGGAGATCGCGGCGTGAGCCCAAGGCGGCCGGTGCCCGAAACGGCTAGCATCCGCTCAGTGGTGCGATCCCACAAAAGGGCGCTCGCGGTCGTCAGCGGGCTGATGCTCTGCGCGGCTGCTCCCGTGCGTGTGCATGCGGCCGAGCCTGGGCCGGAGGTGGGCGATCCTCCCGTGCAGCACGAGGTCGTGCCCGTGCCGCGCGTCCCGGCCGATCCCGCGCGATCGGGTCGCCGCATGCTCGCGGCCGGCGGCGTGCTGCTGGGGCTGGGCGCCGTTGGCCGCATGGCGATCGGAGGATTCTGGGCGGGGCCCGCCCGCCTGCGGCCGAGCGAGCCCTTCGGGCAGTGGAGCATCCCCAACATCGCGTTCTTCACCGTGTTCTCGAACGTGCTGGTCGTACCGGGGCTGGTGCTCACCGGGTTCGGGTCTCGTCGCTACGGGGCGTGGCGGGTGGCGAGCGGGGCGCGACCCGAGGATGCGGCGAGGACCGATCGACGCCGCAAGCTCGGGTTGGGGCTGCTGGGCAGCGGGCTGTCGCTGTGGGTGGTGAGCCGTGCGGCCGCGCTTCCCGTGCTGCGGGCGTGTCAGACCAATGGCTGCGCCTACGGCTTCGTAGAGTCGACGTTTTGGCTGGGCCTGGGTCTGACGACGTCGGGCGCGGTGCTGTCGGGCCTGGCGGCGGGTGAGCGCCGAGCGACGGGACGTCTGGCGGTGACCCCCACGCTCGGACCGAGCGGTCGTGGGCTCGCGGTGGGGGGAAGGTTCTGATGCGACGGCTGGTGCTCCTGCCCGTGCTCGGTGGAACGATGCTCCTTGGCTGCTCGCCTTCGATGCTGCCGTCCGATCTCGGTGAGCACGAGCTCGATGGCACGCGGCTGTCGGAGTCCGAGGTGCTCGAGCACCTCGCGGTGGCGCTGCCCGACGGCGAGGCGCTGACGGTGGAGGACCTGTTTCGCGAGGCCCCGGGCTACGTGCGTGCGCCCGACCCCTCGGCCCTGCTCGCGCGCATGCGAGACGAGCACGCGGCGCTGCCTCCGTTGGCGACGGCCGAGCCGCTGCGGGTGCTCAGCTTCAATGTGGGGCTGCTCGATCGCTGGTACCCGTTCGCAGTGCTCCAGGTGCCGCACGTCGACGAGCGCCGGGTCCGAGTGCCGGCCGAGCTGCTCGGCGATGGCTGGGACGTGCTGCTGCTGCAGGAGGTCTGGGACGAGCGCGACGTCGCGGTGTTCGCGGACGAGGCCGCACGGGCCGGCTACCTGGTGCACGCCGGATCGAGCGAGCACCACGAAGAGCACGGCCTGCTCATGCTGGTGCGAGAGTCGCTGGTCGATCCCAGCGGGCCCGACGATCGCGGCGAGGAGACCTTCGAGCTACAGCGCGGGGTCGAGGACTTTCCGGGCCCGGGCATCGACCGAGGGTTCCTCACGTGGCGCTTCCGTCACGCGCCCACCGGCGTGGTGATCGACGTGTTCGATACCCACACCACCGCGTTCCCCGATCTGGCGTGGGTACGGGAGGGGCAGGTGCGGCAGCTGGGGCTGCGCGCCCAGGAGGTCCCCGACGACGAGGTGGTGGTGCTCGCGGGCGATGTCAATGCGGGTCCGTACTATCCGCTCGATCGCTTCGGCGAGGTCGATGGCGTGCCCACCGAGGGGTGGTGGCGCAACGCGCAGGCGTATGCATTCTTGCTGCACTACCTTGGCGGGGCTGGGGCCGGGACTGGTGCCTGGGATGCCCACGCGGCGGCGGGCGAGGCCGAGGACGTGGCGATCCTGGATCGGCTGCCGGCCTTCGGGCCTTCGTTCCACGACGAGCCGCTCGGGGATGCGACGCTGTGTGACGAGCTCGCCGGGGTCTTCACGGGGAGCGACTGCAACTCGCTGTACTTCGAGCAGTACGCCGCCACCGAGTACCCCGCACGCCTCGATCACGTGTTGGTGCGCGACGCCCTGCAGCGGGTGCGCGTGCAGGACAGCGCCATCGTGTACACCGAGCCGCTGTCGGGCACGACCTTCGAGGCGAGCGATCACTACGGGGTCGGGGTGACGCTGCTGCTCTCTGGGCAGTGACGACGCGCTACACGACGCTCGCGTGAGCCTGCGGGCGAGCGCCCGTGCTCGCTCGCCGCGCCTGCCAGCGCCCCCACAGCCCCAGGGCCACCAGCACGGGCAGCCCGGCCAGGCCCACCACCGCCATCAGCAGCGACGCGAGGTACCAGCCGATGAATGCCGCCACGTCGGAGGCCTTGGCCGCGGGGAGCTCCCGGTCGAGGCCCAGCTCGCGACGAACCTCGTCGACGTCGCGGTCGAGCAGGCTCTGCGGCAGCGGGAGCGCGGCGCGGTAGTAGTTCTTGGTGTGGCGACCGCGAACGAACGCCCGGAACACGCGGCGGGCACCGAGCAGCGGTGACCACGACAGCGTGAGCAGGTCGAGCACGTAGCCGACCGTGTGCGGACCCAGGCCGCCGCCGAGCTCCCAGGCGCCGATCTCCGCCTCACCCATGAGGTCGCTTCGGTATCCGGTGAGCGCATGGTGGATGTCGTGCACCGGGAGCACGCGCTTGCGCGCGTCCGTGCTCGGCAGGCGCAGGGGCAGGGGCCCGAACGGGATGTCGACCCAGTCCTCGACGTAGGTGTCGGTGGAGAAGCCCGCCTCCGCGAGGTAGTGGTCGCGGGCTTGCCGAAGGGTCATCGCGTGGGCCAGGGTCATCGTCGTCCTCCTGTCTCCACTGTAGGGGACCGGACCGCAGCGACCAGGGGCGGTCGCCGCCAAACGGGCGACGGATTCCGCCACTCGTGGTGGCGCTCGAACCCACTCGATCGTCACGCAATGTGCGCGAATCCTGAGCGATTCCGAACACTGTGCGCAACTGGCTCGATTTCGACCTTACCTCCCGAAATCGCTTGGGAAAACCTGTGAGTAATTACAGGGTCGAAGTCGCACATTCTGCTACCATCCCCGACGCCTTCGGCTATACCTGCGTCCGGGGTCTTCCGGGTATGTCCGATCGCTTCGTCGAGCAGCCGCTGTTCGTCGCGCGACACAAGCTGGTGTCGCTGGGACGCTACGCGCTGCGTCGCAAGGTGGGGGCGGGCATCTCGGGCACCGTGTGGGCGGCCTACGATCCGGAGCTCGATCGAGAGGTGGCCGTCACGCTGATGCGCACCAAGAGCGAGGCACGCGAGGCGCTGGCCGAGCATGCGGCGGCGTGGGCCCAGCTCGATCACCCCAACGTCGCGAAGATCCTCGACGTCGGCTTGTTCCTCGATCCACGCGACGAGGCGGGCCGCCGCATGGGGGTGTTCCTCGCCCGTGACTTCGTGGCAGGGCTGGACTTGCAGAGCTGGATCGATCGCCGGCCGACCACACGAGACGAAGCGGAGACCAAGCAGATCCTCGCCATGTTCTGTGCGGTGGGCCGCGGGCTGGCGGCGGCTCACACCGCGGGCCTCGTGCACGGCGACTGCTGCCCCGCGTCGATGATCGTGGGACGCGACGGCGTGGTGCGCCTGGTCGACTTCGCGGGGGCGGGAGCCCGGCCGATGAACCCCTCCGATCGCGATCCGATGCCGCGCTACCCCGCCCCCGAGACGCGGCGGGGCGCCAAGCCCGATGAGTACGCCGATCAGTTCGGGTTCTGCTCGGCGCTGTGGAATGCACTCCGCCGAGATCCCGACGCGGAGCTCGAGCCACGTCTCGCGCTGGCGATCCAGCGCGGCATGGCCGAGCGGCCCGAGGATCGCTGGCCCAGCATGGATGACCTGCTCCAGGAGCTGCAGCGCCGGCCGTCGCTTTGGATCCGTACGACCTCGGCGTTGCGTGCCGTGCCCAAGCGCCGAACGCCGCATCGTGGGTTCGGGAGTCATTGAGCCGCACGGCCGCATGAGGCCGTCGAACGCTCACCGGGGCGGGGCGATCAGCACGGCGAAGTCCTCTCGGCCCTGCAGCGGCTCGAGCTCGTCGTCTGCGCCGATGTCCTCGCGCCAGCGCGGCTGCAGCTCGAGGGCGACCGAGACGTCCCGCACTGCGTCGTCGAGCTGGCCGCGTCGCGCCCGAAGGCATGCCCGGTGGTAGTAGGCTCGCGCGATGGCGTGGCGGCTCGACGCGGTGCGCAGCAGCTCGGCGATCCCGGCCTCGGCCTCGTCGAGGTGACCGAGCTTCATCGACACCACGCACAGGTTGTCGAGGGCTCCCACTGCGCCGCGGGTCGGTGTGATCGAGTGCGAGCGGATGAAGGATGCTCGCGCGTCCTCGAGGCGGCCGAGCCCGAAGAGGGCGAAGCCCAGGCGTTCGTGAGTGAGCTTGAGGGCAGCGGCGACCTCCTCGGCCACGTCGTTGGTCACCTCGAGCAGCGCGTCGTCCTTGCCCCACGTACGCAGGGTGTGAGCAGGCAGGGCGGCCAGGCTGGCCTCGAGCGATGCCACGGCTTGCTCGTGACGACCCATCGCGCTCAGGCAGTAGCCACGCTCGCGCAGCAGCGCTGCGTCGAGGGGGCGATGCCTCAGGGCTCGCTCCAGGTAGGGCAGCGCGTGGGCGGCCGAGGCCTCCCGGATCCACTGCTGGGCCACCTGGCGATCGATTTCGAATCGAGCCTCTGGGTCATCGGCGAGGAGCTCCCGTGCATGCTCAAGGGCTTCGGATTGCTCCGCGACCAGGCGCTCGACCACGAGCGCTCCGTCGCGGATCTCGAAGGCATCGACGTAGCCCGTGTATTCGTCCGAGAGGAGGAACCGAGCATCCTCGAGCATCGGCGCGGTGTTCGCGAGATACTCGCGGAATTCGTCGTCGTAGCCCCACTTGCCGCCGCCCTCGATCACCAGGTAGTAGGCCGCACGATCGCGATCGGGGACGTCGTTGCCGAAGACGTTGGGGTTGTTGATGCGAATCGAGGGGAGCTGACGCGCGGTGCTCACGTAGCTGGGCGGTGGAACGGAGCGCAGCCGCTCGGTGAACGCGACCTCGGCCTCTCGTCGCACGGGAATGATGGCTCCCTCGGCGCTGAGGCATGGCGCGAGGCCGACGATCGAGTGCACGTTGCCCATGACGTGGATGATGGGCTTCGTCAGCCCTGCTGCGGCGGGAGGCTCTCGGCCAGGAACGCGTCGGCCAGCGCGGAGAACCGCGCGGGGTCGGTGACCGGAGACGAGCACGCCGTGTCCGTGCACAGGTACACGGCCGGCTTGCCGATGTCCGGGTAGCGCTCGCCGGGGCGGCTGCGCTCGATCACCGCACGCGGCTCGAAGTAACGCAGCGCGGCTCGATGCAGCGCCAGCGTGCGCGGATCCTCGGCCGTGCCCACCACCGTGACGTCCACCGTGGGCATCAGCACCTCCTCGAGCCCGAGCAGCAAGCGCCCCACGATGCGACCTTCCTTGGCGATCGTCTCGGTGCGGCCCACGGCCGCCAGCGCTCGCTCGGCCGCCTCGCGGTAGGGGGTCTGGGTGCGGCCGTCGCCATCGAGGTAGCGATGCAGCTCGATGAGGAAGCTCGCCGCCAGCCCGTTCTCCTCGACCGGCTTGCGCCGCACGGCGAACACCCCCACCGCCGCGGGATCCTCGGTGTGGGCGAAGAACCCCCCGAGCTCGCGGTCGGCGAGCCGCGCCAGCATGAATGCACCCACGGGCTTGGCCGCCTCGAGCCACCGCGGGTCGCCCGACGCTCGGTAGAGGGCCAGCAGCGCCCAGCCCATCGCGGCCTGATCGCGAAGGTAGTAGAGCCCGCTGGGATCGTCGTCGGCTCCGTGCAGGAACGCGCCCTCGTCGGTCCGATGGGTTTGCAGCAGCCGCTCGGCGGCGGTGCTCGCCGCGGCGAGGTCCTCGGGCGCTCCGGTGGCCGCGTAGAGCTCCACCAGCGCGCGAATCATCAGCCCGTTGAGATCCGCGTACACGTTGTCGTCGATGCGCGGCATCCCCAGCGCCCGGCGCTCGCCGTCGGGCAGGGCGTAGTACACCTCTCCGAGCACCGGGGGCTGGCCCTCGCGCCGCAGGTCGGCATCCTGGCTGGTGTAGAACCCTCCGTCGGGGGCCCGCATCATGCCGAGGACGTATCCCGCCACCTTGCGCGCCGGCTCGAGCCAGCGATCGTCCCCGCTGACCCGGGCCATCATCGCGTAGTTCTCGATCGCCCCCGCCTGGATCGCCGCGATCTTCTCGTAGTGCGGGTGGTCCCAGTCACCCTTGAGCGAGTACTGATAGACCCCGCCCCACACCGGATCGATGATGTGTTCCTCGTTGCGCAGGGTCAGCGCCGCTCGCTCGCGGTGCTCGGGCTCGTCGTGCACGCGGGCTCGCCAGAGCGCGTGCTCGAGCGGGGCGGGAAATGGGTACTTCTGTCGCTGCCCCCAGCCGCCCATCGCCTCGTCGTAGAAGCCATCGAGCTGCGCGGCGGCGGTGGCCAGCACCGGTCCCAGTGCGCCGTCGACCGGGCGCGGCGGCTCGACTGGCTGCGTGCGCTGGGCCAGCGTGCCGGCATCGCGGTCGGCAACGAGCTCGCGCAGCAGCTGCTCGAACACGTCGCGGTTTCGATAGCCACGCAGCGCGAGCACCGGCTGGGCATCGGGGGTGAGGAACGCGGTGGCCGGCCAGCCCCATGCGCGGTAGCGCTCGGCGACGTCGGGGCGCGCATCGGAGTCGACACGGATGGTCACGAAGTGCTCGCGAAGCAGCGCGGCGATCTCCGGATCGCCGTACGTCTCCTCCTCCATCACGTGACACCAGTGGCACCAGTTGGCGACCACGTTGACGAGCAGGATCTTGTCCTCGGCCGCGGCCACCGCGAAGCTCGCGGGCTCCCAGCCCACCCACTGCGGCTGCGCGTGGGCGGCGGGCGTGGTCGTCTCGGGTGACGAGGTGGCGGCGTCGCCGTGGCCACAGGCGGAGCCAAGAGCGAGCAGGGCGGCCAGCGCGAGGCGGGTCATCACGGAGGCGTACGAGGGAGCGCCGAGGAGTGGATCGACGCGGGCCCTGCGTGGAGATCACGCGTGATGCGGGTGACCGGCATCGTCCGTGCCGCTCGCTCGCGTGGCCCATGCCACCGGGCCCGGCGATGGGGCGCTCATTGGCCGCAGGTCACGCCGGGAATGAGCCCCAGCACGAACAGCCCGGTCACGAACAATCCGACGGCGAGCCCCATGGGCAAGAAGCCGGTCGATGAGCCCTCGTCGTCGCCCGTTGCCCCTTCGTGGTCATGGTCGTGACCGTGGTGGTGGCCATGATCGTGATGCGAATGCGCATGCAGATGCGCACGCATGTGCGCAGTCGCTTGCGCGGGCACCACCGCTGGCTTGGGCTCCGACAAATCGAATCAAAGTACCACCCCGCGCCTGACCTAGGCAAACACCGTGCCGCGTGGGCGGTGTCACAGCGATTTTACGCGGCCCATTGGCCTCCGAGCACCGTCATCGTCTAAGGTCCCCCCCGGGACCGAAACGCGCACATGCCGACGACGACGACACAGCACGAAGCCGCTCCGCGGCGCGGCTTCATCTCGACCTGGATCCTCGACTTCCACAACCGCACCGTCCTCTTTCGCCTGGGCAACTGGTTGTTCACCACCTACGCGTTCCTGGCCGGAGCTGCGTTCGCGACCGGCTTCGCCGTGTCGCTGTGGTTCGACGCCATGCACGGCATGGACGTGGTGTACATGGCCAAGCTCTACCTCTTCTTGGCGGTGCCGGCCGTGCTCGTGGGTCTGCGGGCCTTCAGCGTGATGCTCGAGTGGCGCGAGCTGTTCCGTCGTCCGCTGGCCACCCTCATCAAGCCCGGCTACATGCTGCACGGCGGCATCGCGGGCGGTACGGTGGGCCTCTTGGCGGTGAGCTACCTGAGCGGGGTGCCGTTCTTGCGGGTGCTCGACGCCCCGGCCTTCGCAATGCCCCTGGGTGAGGCCATCGCCCGGCTGGGCTGCTTCGTGTACGGCTGCTGCTGGGGTCGCCCCACCCGCAGCGCGTTCGGCAGCCGCTTCGGCGTGCGCTACACCAGCAAGGATTCCAAGGTGGTGCGCTGCGCTCCCCACCTCGAGAACGTCAAGATCCACCCGGCGCAGCTCTACGCGCTGGTGGTCTACCTGGGCATGTTCGCGGTGTTCTACGCGCTGCTGCCCTACATGCCGTTCGACGGGGCGCTCACCGGCATCTACCTCATCGCCCACTCGATCATCCGCTACAGCCTGGAGTACTTCCGCCAGGACGACCGCGGCCGGCTGTGGGGCAAGCTCACCCACACCAACCTGTACGCCGCGCTGATGATCCTGGGTGGCGTGGCGGCCTTGGTCTACGGCGGCCTCCACAGCGTGACCAGCAGCGCCGACATGAGCATTCGCTACGTGCACGTGCTGTTCAATGGCTCGATCTTCCCGTGGATCTGCCTCTACGGCCTGGTGTTCGGGTTTGCCTACGGCGTGCACTACAAGAAGGTCGGCTCGTGGATCAGCAGCCCCTCGGGCGGCATGAGCCCCAACGTCGACGAGCTGTCGATGGGCGCTGCCTCCCGCATGGAGGCCAAGGCGCGCGGCGAGGAAATCGAGGACTAGCCGGGCCCGAGGCCGAGCGTGTCTTCGAGACGAGGCCGCGAGGGGACACCTCGCGGCCTTCGTGCATTCGGGAATCGGCCGGGCTCGCCGCGCCCGTACGTCGATCGTCGGCCTTCGGCGCCAGCGCGGCGTGGCGGCGTTGCCGTCGGGTTGCAGGGGGATGGTCACGGTCAACACCGTGGAGGTGCGCCGTGCGAAGATCGTGGTGGTGGGCGCGGGTCCGGCCGGCGGCGCCTGCTCGCTGGTGCTCGCTCGATCCCGGCGGGCCGAGGTGGTGCTCGTCGACAAGTCGAGATACCCGCGGGTGAAGGTGTGCGGCAGCGGCCTGTCTCCGCATGCACTGCGGGTGCTCGAGCAACTCGAGCTGCGAGGCATGCTCGCTCCCGAGCACCTGCACATGGCCGGGATCACGGCGCGCGGGCCTTCGGGCAGGCAGGTGCACCTGCGCGGCGCCAAGGGAGCATGGGTGGTGCCGCGGGTCGTGCTCGATCACGCAATCGTCCGAGCGGCCCGCACGGCGGGGGCCGAGCTGCGCGAGGGCACGAAGGTCACCGCGCTGCTGCGCGACGGGGCAGGGCAGGCCTGTGGGGTCGGGACCTCGCAGGGGGAGATCGAGGCCGACCTGGTGATCTGTGCCAACGGCTCGCCGTCCCGCTTCGAGGTCGACCCGACGCCGCGCCGAGGCATCCGCACGATCATGGGCTGGTGGAGGGGCGTGCGGCTGCCCGCACCCGATGAAGGCGTGATGATCTGGGACGCGAGGCTCGAGGGCTACTACGCGTGGGCATTTCCCGAGCCGCGTGGCGTGGTGAACATCGGCCTGACCATCCCCGACGATGGTGCCCACGCCAAGCGCCTGCGGGTGCTGTTCCGCGAGCTGCTCGACGAGTACTTCGGCGCGGCGCTGACCCACGCCGAGCCCATCGGCAAGTGGATGGGGCATCCGGCCACGGTGACGACCAGGGTCGGGCGAGCCATCGCCGAGCCGCGGGCGGTGTGGTGTGGCGAGGCGGCGCGCCTGGTGTGTCCCGGCACGGTCGAGGGCATCGGCTTCGCCCTGCAAAGCGGCATGCTGGCCGCCCAGCACGTCCTGGGCTTCGACCCCCGTACGGGCCTGTCGGCGATCCGGAGGGCTCGCTACCGCTCGAGCGTGGCCCGGCACATGCTGCCCAGGTTCTGGGCCGGAGAGGCGCTCCACCGGCTGATGCGCTCGGGACGTGCACGCACGCTGGCGGCTGGGGTGTTCGACCCGCAGTGGCTGTCGGAGCACGCGGCCTGGCTCGTGGGCGAGTCACGGGCGCGCTGAGCGTGCTGACTGGGCTCACACTGGCGTCGCCGAGATCACGGGCCCGAACGCGCATCGGGACCGATCGCGGCGGCGCGGGGATCGAGCCGTGGACATGGTCGGTCCGGGGGTGATAGGGCCGCCCGGTACGCCATGGCATCCACCGAGACGAGCATTCCCCAGGGCAAGGTCTTCGTGACGGGCGGCACCGGCCACGTGGGGGCCAACATCGTGCACGCGCTGGTGGCCGAGGGGCAGGACGTGCGCTGCCTGGTACAGCCGGGCGCCTCCGATTTCGGCGCCTTCGATGGGCTGCCGGTCGAGACGGTGGAGGGGGACATCCGCGACTACGACGCCATGCGCAGCGCCACCGCCGGGTGCACGCGGGTGTTCCATGTCGCCGCGAAGGTCAGCACGCTCAGCGCCAGCGCCGGTGAGCAGCGCGAGCTCTACGAGATCAACGTGCTCGGGACCCGCAACGTGCTCCGGGCCAGCCTGGAGAACGGAGTGGCGCGGGCCGTGCTGACCGGCTCGTTCTCGTCGACCGGCTACGATCTCGACGACCCCCAAAAGCCCAGCCATGAGGACCTGCCGTTCTATCCGTTCGGCCACGTGATGCCGTACTCGTACACCAAGGCGCTGGCCGAGCACGAGCTGCTCAAGTGCGTGGTCGATGGGCTCGATGCGGTGATCGTCACGTCGTGCTCGTGCATCGGGGCGTGGGACTACTTTCCCTCGCGCATGGGGCGGACGATGATCGACTACGCCAGCGGGAAGCTGCGGGCGTTCATCCCCGGAGGCTTCGACTTCGTCAACGGGCGAGACATCGCGGCGGGGCACCTGCTGGCCATGGAGAACGGTCGGCGCGGGCACAAGTACATCTGCAGCACCCACTTCCACACGCTCGAGGATCTGGTCGACATGTTCGCCGAGATCACGGGCTTGCCTCCCGTGCGGCTGCAGGTGCCGCCCTCGCTGATGGCAGGGATCACCGGGATCTACGCGGGCTCGCTGGCGAAGGTGTTCCCCAGCCTGCCGCAGCGGCTCACCCCGGGAGCGATCGGGGTGCTGCGGATGCGGCGGCATGCCGACACCAGCAAGGCGCAGCGCGAGCTGGGCTATCGCCCGGGGACGATCCGCGACGCGGTGCGGGATGCGTTCGTGTTCTTCGGCCGCCAGGGCAAGCTGCCGCCGGAGGTGCGCGATCACGTGCTGGAGCACCACGCCGAGGCCGCCAACGCGCCGCTTGGCGAGGGGGCTGGCCAGGGGACGAACGACGCTGCGCAGTGAAGCGGGGGACGGTCCCGCATGGAGGCTGTGGTCGGGGCGACTGGATCAACGTGAGGCGAGCTTGGCTTCGAGCCATTGCTCGACCCACGCGCAGTAGGGGATCGGTGCCCTGTCGCTGCGCATCCTCGCGAGCAGGCCTGCGATTCGGCGGATCGTCCACTTGCGATCCTTGGGAAGCTCGGCGAGCGCAGCCAAGAGCGCCTTCTGGCGTGCCTGCATGGGGCGCCGCCCGTTGAGGTTCAGCGTGTGGTCGATGTCCTCGCGGAGCGCATCGTCGTCTGCGTGCCCCTTGAGGTGACCGGCCATGCTCACCCGCACCAGGTTGATCACGGGGTTCGAGTACGGATGCACGACTCGCAGGGGGCGGTTGCCCTTGCGCTTGTCACAGTGATGCTCGGAGGCGGGCTGCCCTTCGGCGCCGCTGCACGCCAAGGCGAGGTTGTCCCATGCGAAGATGTTGTCGTTGGTCCGCGCCTGGATGTGCTCGATGCGAGGAGCGACGTCGGTGGGGCCGTAGCAATAGCAGCACACACCGTGTTGGTCGCGAGAGAGGTCATCGCGCAGCTTGACCTTTACGGCGACGTCGAGCGCCTCCCAGGAGTCCTCGTGGAGGTTGTTCGTCCGCCAGCGTCGGAGGCTGGTGGGCTCCCTACCCTTGTGAAACCGCATCGTCGTCGATCGCTCCGAGCATGCGGTGGATGGTCGTGAGGCGTACCACCTCGGGATCGTCGCTGCCGAGCTGAGCGGCGAGGGCCTCGAGCTTGGTCGCGGCATCATCGAGTCGGTCCTCGTCGATGGCCTCGTGGATGGCGGCGATGAGCTTCTGGGTCCGGACATTGCGTGAAGGCGTGCCGAACAGGGCCTCGAGAATCTCGTTGACGTCCTGCCCCTCGCGGTGGGCTCCCTCGAGCAGACGGAAGTCCTTGATGGCACGGAGGTGTTGCGGCAGCAGCTCGCTGACGACGATCGGCGAGTGCGTCGTGAGGATCATCTGAGCGCCGGGGAAGACTTCGCGCAGGCGGAGTGGGAACTCGCGTTGCCACTGAGGGTGGAGGTGCTGCTCGAACTCGTCGATGACGAGCAGGCAGGGCTGCACGAGCGGATCGTCGGCTTCCGGATAGTAGATCGCCAGCCGACGGGCGATGTCGGCGATCATGGCGATGAGCGTGCGTTCGCCTTCACTGAGCGAATCGAAGAGCAGGGCTTCTCCATCCTTCTCTATCGTGAGCCTGGGCCGCGAGTCGCCCATCGCACCCCGGCGACGAACGCGAAGGTTGGTATGACCAGGCATCAATCGTTTGACTGCATGTCGAACTGCACGGAGTTGCGGGTCCTCGGATCCCTTTTCGAAGCGTACCTTCTCGTTCTCCGCGTCCTCCGCTTCGCGAATCCAGCTGAAGAGCTCCGAATAGGGATCGGAGCCGCCCTTCATGCGGGCATCCTCTTTGCCCCAAGCCCGAGGGCGAGTCGTTCCCGGCGTTTGGTCCGTGACCGCACGGTTGACCGTGTAGAAGAGGGCCAAGGTCTCCGGTAGGTCCGATGGGTGGTGTAGAGCTGGCCCCGGGATTCTGATCCCATGGTCGATGCCATCCACCTGCATCATGATGGTTGCCTTGTCGGCATTGGTACGGACGTCCTGGGGTTTACTCGTTCGCAACCCGAAGCCGATCGCCAGCACGTCGAGCACGCTCGTCTTTCCGCATCCATTGACCCCCACCAACACCGTCAGGTCGGGCTCGAACGAGAGGTCGAGGCTCTCGAACCCGCGGAAATTGGTCAGCTGCAGCCGCTCCAGAGGCATGGCGCGTGGAGTATACGACGCGGCGGGACCTCGTACGCAATCACCATCAGCCACCACGACCGGCTGGATCGGCCGGCTCCACGTACAGGCTCGTCAGCGGCACGTCATCGAGGCTGAGCACTTGCAGCGGTACCGTGGTGCCCAGTTGCTCCCATAGCGCCACCTCGTCCGTGGTCATGTGCAGCTCGTAGAACATCAGCCCCGAGCGTGCGCGTCGGACCGACGTGGGCTGGAGCTGCCCTGGCCACCGGCCCTCGCGCTCGTACTGCTTGCGCGCCAGCTCGTGCATGTCGTGAAGGTGGATCGGCCCCGGCGTCTGCTCGAGTGTGGGCCATAGCTCGTGCACCGCGTGGCCCCAAAAGCCGCGGTTGAGCCCGAGGTCGGCCGCGCCGCGAGGCCCTCCGGCGAGCGGGGCATACTGCGAGAGGTTGTAGGGGTGACCATCGGCGGTGGCCGCCGCCGCCGGCCCCAGGCACAGCGCCAGCCCCAGCGGCGCGAGCCAGCGACGATGCTGCTTGGGCACCTCGACCGCCTGCCACAGCTCCCTCCACGCCACTGCGGCCGCCAGCGCCAGGAACGGATACGCGGTGATCCAGTGCTTGGTCCCCCCGAAGATCGGCGTGCTGGGCAGACTGATCAGTGCGATCGGAAACAGCCCCAGCATGCCCAGGAGCAGCGGGTCGAGCCGCGACCATCCGCTTGGCAAGGGGGCGGCGAAGCGCGGTGGATCGGCCGATTCGGCGGCCGGCGCTCGCAGCTCGCGGCGCACGCCGAGCCCCAGACCGATCCCGGCCAGTAGCAACAGCGTCGTGGGCACGGTGGCCCAGGTCATGATCACCGCATAGGAGATCGGCATGGGCGGCTGGTTGTAGTTCCGCCCGAGCAGCTCCATGTTGTACCAGGAGTGGTTGCGGTGGAACTCGAGGTACTCGAGCAGCCGGGCCGTGGTGTCGCTCCACATCCATGGCCACAGCGCCCACGCCACCAGCGGCGCGAGCACGGCCATGCTCACCAACGGCAGCGGCACCCACTGTGCCCGGGTGATCGTCCGGCCGTGACGCCAGCGCCCCCACATCAGGCACGCGTAGTAGTGCAGCGCGAGCAGGGGCCCGAGGAACAACGCGTTGTGCTTGACCGCGATCGCGATCCCCAGCAATGGCCCCACCGCGATCCCCCACGCCCGACGGCTCGCGCTCGCACGGTAGGCCAACACCACCCCGAGCGAGGCCACGGCCACGGGGACGTCGAAGGCGTGCAGCCCGGCGTTGAAGGCGACCCGCGGCAGCAGGATGAACCAGCCCGCGGCCAGCAGCCCCGCACCGATTCCACCCCATGCCCAGCCCGCGAAGAACAACAGCGACACGCCGAGGCCCGCGATGATCTGCGCGGGCAAGCGCATGGCTGCGCCCTCGGGCATGCCGCCCGCCGAGGCCGGGGCCTTCGCACGAGGATCGACCGCAGGCGCAGCCAGGGCCCTCGCGGCGAGCCCGGCCAGGGTCTTCATCAGCACCGGATGCTCGTGGTTGATCGCGAAGTGCCGATCGCGAAGCTTGCGATCCGAGAGGCGCCCCGGCTCCTTGGCCACCTCGGCCACCCAGGCGGCGTAGTGACGGCTGGCCTCGAAGTACACCCCCTCGTCGCGGGCGTAGCCCACGTCGCGGTGGCCGCGGGCGAGGAGCACCACCGTGAGTAGACCGAGGGCAACCCCCAGCAACCATGCGGTCGGTGGTCGGCGGCTCACGTGCCCGCCTCCTGCAGCGCCCGCAGCTCCACGCAGGGCGCATGCGCCTGACCGGCCTCGTAGCCCGAGCGCTGCCACGTGCCTCGCACCGCCGCGCTCAGCTCGAGCTCCACGTCGTGAACGCCAGGCTCGGTGTGCACGGCGAACGGCCACCACCCTTGCGAGTCGGTGACCAGCCACTGCGCCACGCGCTGGCCATCCACCACCACCCGCACCCGCACGGGGGCGTCGCTGCGCAGGCGAGCGTTGAAGTCGTGCACGCCCACGTGCCCGCGCAGCACGTTGCCGGTGGTCATCCCGGGATGGCGCAGCCGCACCGTCGCACCGTCGGGCAGCTCGAGCTTCAAGCAGCGTCGTGGGCGGTGGTCGACCTCCACCACGCCCAGCTCCACCCGCCCGTCGGCACACTTCCAGCTGCGACCGCTGCCTCGGCACGCACTTCCGGCCAGCTCCACCCGAAGCTCGGCGGCATCCTCCACGAATCCGCCCAGCCGTGTGCCGGCCTCGGGCAGCTCGTACGTGTAGAGCTCCAGGCTCCCCAGCGACTCGGTGCCCACGAGCGTTGGTGGCGGCAGATCCTCGCG
This sequence comes from Paraliomyxa miuraensis, assembly GCF_026337845.1. GTDB lineage: Bacteria > Myxococcota_A > Polyangia > Nannocystales > Nannocystaceae > Paraliomyxa > Paraliomyxa miuraensis. The sequence continues at coordinate 54,697 of NZ_JAOVZF010000155.1, forward strand.
ATCGGCCTCCAGCGTCGGCGCCCATCGATCGCCCGTCAGCCCCAGCACGTGGAAGCGCGGTGCTCCTCGAAGGTCGGCCGGCGCCACCGCGTCCCACCGAGCCAGCCGTGATGCGTGGAGTCGAGCCCGCGGCCCCAGCCACGGCGTGCCCAGCCACACCGGTTCGTCGGGGGGCAGCGCCTCCACGGCCGCGGCGGCCGCCTCCCAGTCCTGCGGCTGCAAGGCGGGCCGATACACCACCGTGCTGGCGATCGCCTCCACCAGCGCCACCGCGAGCACGCCGCCCAGCAGCGCTCGCGCCACCCGACGCGAGAGCAGCGCGCTCGACTCGGGGCTCGGGCTCACGACGGACCCCCTTCCACGGTGCTTCCCTCGCCGCCGTGCTCGAGGTCGAGGTCGAGGTCGAAGCCCAGCGCAGGCGGCGACTCTCCGTCGGACTCCACCGTCACGAGCAGATCCACCCGCTGCCCGGACAGCGCCGAGGCATCGAGCTCGAGCATGCGTCGGCCCGGGCGGTGGGGCAGCCGAATCGTGCCCAGCGAGGTGTGTACCCCATCGGCACCGATCGCTTCGATGTGGACCCGATGGTTGCCACGCGCCTTCATCATGGTCGCGTCGTCGTCGAGCGCGATCCAGCCGGTGAGGGCCCCGCCCAGCGTCACGCCCGGGAACACGAGCTCCGCAGTGCCGTTGCGTCGCGGGTCCACCAGCACCGCGGGCCGAATGAGCATGTCGGTCTTGAGCAGCCCGGCCCGCGCGTGGCGGCCGAGCCGAGCGCGACCATCGTTGGCCCATCCGAACGCCTGGCCTCGCTCCGCGGCCGCACCGCTTCGCTCGCGTAGTCCCGCCGCCAGCGCGAGCACCAGCACCAGCCCTCCCAGCAGCCACGGTCGCACCCACCGCGAGATCCGGCTCACCAGCGCATCGAGGCGCTCGGTGGGGATGGTCCACCGACGGGGACGCCACAGCAGCACCCCGCCGAGCGCCAGGGCCGAGAGCGACAGCACCCCTGCCAGCACATCGGATGCTCGGCGCGGGTGATGGCGCAGCACCAGCTCGCCATCACCCACGTCGGCCGCAATCAAGGTGGGCTCGGTGCCGTCGTCGCCGCGCGCCTTGCCGCCGCGCAGGGCACCGCTGCGCCGCTCCTGCGGGGTCACGCCGGGCCCGTCTCCGAGCACCGGGGCCTCCTCCCACGCGATCTCCTGGCCGCCTTGCTCGAGCGTCCAGCGCGGGAAGCCGGCCACCGCGAACGTCACCCGCGTACCCTCGCCCGCTCCCGAGACTCGGACTCGCACCACGCCACCGTCGACGTCCTCCTCGAGCACGGACAGCGCTCCGGGACCCTCGAGCCAGGCGATCGGCTGCTCGGCCCAGCCCTCGCGCTCGAGCACTCGGATCCGCCCGAAGCTCGCCACCTCCACCGCACCGCGCTGGCGTCGGCGATCGGTGGTGATCACGTAGCGCACGCGAAGGCGGTCCAGCAAGTGGTCCGTGCTCGCCTCGGGCTTGTGCACGAAGTTGTCGCCGGGCGTGAACCCTTGCTTGTAGAGCCGCATCCCGGTCAGGGCCGGCGCATCCATGAACCAGTGCAGGTTGCGGCTGGCCACCACGGTGGCGCGGTAGGGAGGAGTGCCGGCCTCCGCGTCGGCCACCGCGCGCTCGCGCATCCACTCGATCAGCGCGGCGTAGTCGTCGTCGAACTCGGGCTGGTCCGGCAGACGCACCCGCTGGATCTGCCCGACCTGGTGCTCGCGCATGGCGGCGCGCTGCTCCACGAACATCCACGCGCACAGCCCCAGCATCACCACCAGCGGGGCCGCGGCCGTGGGCCGTGCCCACCGCCTCGGCAGCCGACGCCACGCCTCCCACGCGCCGCGCGTCAGCAGGGCCAGGCCCGCGCCCGCCGCGAGCAGCAGCCCCGGCTTGGCCGCGATGAGGAAGCGCTGGTACTGCAGGTGGGTGAAGCCCTCGCTCAGCCGATCGAGACGCAGCGCCCACAGCACGTCGCGGCTGGCCAGAAGCCACTGCAGCAGCGCGAGCGCGGCCATGAAACGCGCGGGTCGTGAGCCCAGCACGGCCACGAGCACCAGCCCCACGCTCACCACCATGCCCACCGCGGTGGGCATCACCTGTGTCCACTGTCCCTTGCCGGCCATCGCGGCCATGCGATCGAGCGGCAGCCACATCCACCCGTAGCTGGCCATCCAGGCGCGGTGCTCGAGCATCGGCCACAGCCACCACGCCGCCATCGCCACCCCGAGCACGGCACCCAGCGCGGCCACGGTCGCCGTGCGGGCCAGCGCGGCGCGCGAGCGCAGACCCAGCACCAGCACCAGCAGCGGACCGCCCAGCGCGATCGTCGTCATCGCCATCGGGTGGGCGAGCAACGCGGCCCCCATGGCCAGGGCGCCGGTGGCGAGCCGCGTGCGGCGGACGGTGGAGTCGTCGGTCTCGCACGCCACGCACAGCTCGGCCAGCGAGAGCCACGTGAGCGCGGTGGCCAGCGCCTGCGGCCACACGCCATAGGTGATGGTGTAGATCCATCCGCCCTCGCGATAGGCCCCCACGTCGGCCAGCACCAGCAGCGCCGCCACCAGGCCCGGCAGCGGCCCCAGCCCCAGCGCTCGCCCCACTCGCAGCATCGCCCAGCCCTGGGTGGTGAACACCACGGTGATGCCCAGGGCGTAGGCCTGCGGCCACGACAGCGCCCCCAGCGACAGCGCTCGGATCGCCACGATCAGCAGATCGCCGAGCACCGGATAGAGCTCGCCCACTGGCGTGCCGAAGAACCACGTCGTGTCCCAGCCGCGAAGCTGCCCCGAGGCCAGCTGCTCCGCGTACATCCAGATGCGGGTCAGGTGCACCGTGTGGTCGGCCGACAGCGGCATGCGCCCCAGCGGCATCGGCCACAGCAGCCACAGCGAGAAGCCGGTGACCAGCAGCAGCGGAGCCCAGCGAAGCCAGCGCTGCGCCGCCCGAAGGCGAGCGCCGTCGAGCCGCGGGAGCGGGTCGGACCCACCGTCTTCAGCCATGGTCGGGCCCGCCCTCGGATGCGTCGCCTTCGAACGCGTCCGCGCGCCGCGGCGTGCCCAGCAAGATCGTCCACGGCAGCGGCGTGCGCTGATCCACTAGGCGCAGCTCGGTGCGGGCCAGGGCAGTCAGCGATGAGCGGTCGAAGTGCTGCACGTGACCGGGGGTGTTGCCCCACGCCGAGAGATAGCGGCCCCGGGCCACGTTGAGCACGCGCCACACCGGCTCCCACGGGGTCGAGAGCAGTACGTGCCGCCGCGCCACCCGGGCCAGCTCGCGCAGACCCCGGGCCGGGTCGTGCAGGTGCTCGAGCACCTCGCAGCACACGACCAGGTCGAACGCGTGGTCGGGCCAGGGCAGCTCGTAGATCGAGGCCGGTCGCGCAGCCAGCTCGGGCGGAAGATCAGGACGCAGGCGCTCGAGGTCCACGTCGCAGAGTTCGAAGCGCTCGGGCCTCGGCCCTTGCCGCCACAGGTGGGCGGCCAGCTCGCCCTCGCCGCAGCCCACCTCGAGCACCGAGCGCGGTGCGGCCACGCCGTAGAGCTCGGTCACCGCGTCGAGGAAGCCCCGCATCAAGCGGCGGGCGATCGGATTGCGCGTGCCGTACTTGTCGTAGACGTTGCCGACCACGTTCCCCGCGTCGACGCCATCACCAGTCGAGCGGCTCATGACGGAGCCTCGGTCTCGGGGGCCGCCGACGACGATCGCCAAGCAGCCGCACCCGTGCTCTCCACGCCCTCCACGTGCTCGGTGCCGGCCGCCAGCGCCGCGTCGAGGCGTCGCACTCGGGTCAACAGATCCTCGAGCAGCCGGCGGTTGGTGGCCATGAGATCCCCGAGCAGTGCGATGAGCCCCACCAGGAACGCCAGCACCACCGCCCCCACCCCGACCAGGAGCGATTGCACGTGCCCGCTGTAGCTCGGGTCCTGCACGTAGAAGTAGAAGAAGCGGCCTCCGAGCAACAGGCCCACCAGCAAGAGCACCGCGGCCACGAAGCCGAACGTCTGCACCGGCCAGTACATGTTGTAGGCCCGCACGATCACCGCGCCGTTGCGGCGCAGGTACTCGGGGATCGAGCGAAACAGCCGAGACTTGCGGGTCTGCGGGTTGGTCTCGATCGGCACGTTCTCGAGCACCAGCCCCGCCTGCCCGGCCTGGATGATGGTCTCGAGCGTGTAGCTGAAGCGGTTGTGCACGAACAGCGTGGCCGCGGCCCGACGGCTCAACGCTCGAAAGCCGCTGGTCGAATCGGCCACCTCGGTGCCCGACGCACGTCGCACCACCCGTGAGCCCCAGCGCTGCAGCACCCGCTTGAGCAGCGAGAAGTGCTCGATGGTGTCGGTCCGGCGGTCGCCCACCACGACCTCGGCGCGCCCGGCCAGGATCGGCTCGCACAGCCGTGCGATGTCCTTGCCCGGATATTGGTTGTCGGCGTCGGTGTTGACCACCACGTCGGCCCCGAGGCGCAGGCACGCGTCGATCCCGGCCGCGTAGGCCGCAGAGAGCCCGCGGTTGCGGGGGAAGCGGATGATGTGGTGCACCCCGAGCTCGCGCGCGAGCTCGGCCGTGCCGTCGCTGCTGCCGTCGTCGACGACGAGCACCTCGATCTCGTCGATTCCCGGCACCTGCCGCGGCAGATCGGCGAACGTGGTGCCGAGCTGCTCACGCTCGTCGAGACAGGGGATCTGGATGATCAGCTTCACCCGCAGCCCGCGTTGTACCACGCCGGCCCGCGCTCACCGCAGCACCGGCCGCCGTCGCCGGAAGACGCCGAGGCCCAGGCCGAGGCCCAGCCATCCCGCGAGCGGAGAGCCCGGTCCCGATGGCGAGCCCAGCCCGCACTGGCACCCCGAAGCGCCCTGATCGGGGTTGCCGGTTCCGCCGCCGTCGCCCGAGGAACTCGCGCTGGAGGTGGCCTGCGGGCCAGAGCCACCCTCTCCGCTGCTTCCACCCACCGGGTCGCTCGAGCCCCCGCTGGTGCTCGCGCCCGGTCCCGTGTCATCGAGCCCCGCGCCCGTCGTGTCCTCGCTGTCGGTCTCGCCTCCGCTCGAGTCGCCCCCGTCGGTGCCCGTGCCTTCGGGCTCGTCCGGCACGCGACGGTTGTTGTCGGTGAAGAACCGCGCTGCGTAGTAGGTGAAGTCGATCCCCTCGCCCTCGACGAACGAGAAGCCGCCCGGGTCCAGCCCCGAGCCCGCCGGCCAGTTGTGGCCGATGCCCGACGTCTGCAGGCGCGAGAGCCGGGGCCCGTCGGCATCGGACTCGAGGAACGCGACGCCGCTGGGCATCGAGCCCTCCTCGTCGGAGAGGTCGTCGAGCGACGAGCGCAACGTGGCGCCCTCATCGGTGTAGAGCTGCGCGAACATCTCGGCGTTGAGCGGCGCATAGCCCTGAGCCACCGAGAAGTCCGAGGTGTCGGCCATGGTGATCGCCAGGTGCGTCGAGAACGACGTCACTGCTGGCCCGGCCAGCATGGAGCAGTGCTGCGCCAGCGTCGGCGCATCGAGCCCCGCCGGCACCGCGAACACGTCGACCGCGCTGGTGCCCAGCGACGGCCCGGCGATCACGGCCACCCCCGCGAAGATGTCCGGGGCCGTGCAGCCGGTCACCAGCGTCTCGCCGCCGCCCGACGAGAATCCCGCCATGTACACCTGGTTCGGATCGATGCCGAGCGCGGGATCCATCGACAGCTCCTGCGCTGCCGTGATCAGCGAGAGCGTCTCCGCATCGGTCTCGCCGTAGTAGTAGTCCCAGCACCCCGCCAGCACCCCACCTCCTGGCACGGCCGGCACTGCGATCACCATCCCGAAGGTCTCGGCCGCCGGCTCGAAGTTGCCGTGGTCGCGCAGGGTCGTCGCCGTCTGCGAGCAGCCGTGGAGCACCAGCATCAGCCCGCGCCCGTCTCCGATGGGGCTGCGCGATGCGGGCGTGTACACGTGGGTGGTGAGCCCGCCGAGGTCGAGGGTCTGCCACGCGGCATGGGCGTGGCTCGGGACCCCGAGCAGCCCGCCGAATGTTGCAGCGCAGAACGTCCAGACCAGCGATGCGGAGCGAGCGGCCTTCATGGGCGCCAATCATGCCATCATCGATGCTGCAATGCAGCAATAAATCCAGCCTGGCCCTCCTCCCTCGCTCCGTTAGGATGCGTGACCATCGCGTCGCCTTCCCAGCCTGCCTCCGAGGCGCCCGCGTCGGCGCGGTGGCCCACCGTCCCGGCCCTCGTGCTCGCGGCTGCGATCACGGTGGCGTTCCTCGTGCACGCGCGCGCCTGGGTGTTCCTGTGCGACGACGCGTTCATCTCGTTTCGCTACGCCAAGAACCTCGCCGAGCACGGAGCGCTGGTCTTCAACGTGGGCGTCGACCCTCCCGAGCGCGTGGAGGGCTACACCAACTTCCTGTGGGTGGTGGTGCTCGCGACGCTCGATCGCCTGGGGTGGGATCCGCATAGCGCCGCCCCGGTGCTCACCGGCCTCGGTGCGCTCGCGGGTCTGGTCGCCTCGGTGCTGGTCGCTCGCGGTCTGCGTCGCCGTCTCGGCGGAGTCGAGCTCGGTCCGCGCTTGCATCCCATCGATCTCATCCCCGCCGTGCTGCTGGTGTCCGTGCCCGAGCACATGGTGTGGGCCCACGGCGGCCTCGAGACCAGCTGGGCCGCGGCCCTCGTGCTCGGCTCGATCGCCGCGTGGTCGGCCGATCGCCTGCGGCTCGCCGCCGGCCTGGCCGCGGCCACCGCCCTGCTGCGCCTCGACGGCCTGCTTCCGATCGCCGTGTTCGGCCTGACCTGGCTCGCGGTGGTCGGCGCTCCGGTGCTCGCGGCAGAGCGCCGGGCTGCCTGGGCCCGCGTCCCCGGCAAGCGCCTGGTGCAGGCCGCCGTGGTGTTCGTGGTCCCGCTGCTCGTGCACCTCTGGTGGCGTCGCAGCTACTACGGCAGCTGGCTCCCCAACACCTGGGCCATCAAAACCTACGGCACGCTCTTGCGCGACACCTACGGCCAGGCCTACGTGGAGGCATGGCTCGAGGCCCTGCCGCTGCTCTACGTGGCTCCGCTCGCGCTGCTGCTGCGTCCGCGTCACCTCGTGCTCGTGCTGCCGATCGCGTCCGTGGTTGGCTACGGCTGGTGGGTGGGCGGCGACTTCATGGCCTACGGGCGCTTCTACGTGGTCGCCACCGGCCTGCTCGCCGCGCTGGTGGGCTGGTTGCTCGCCGATGCCGGGCGCCTGCTCGCCCGCCGGCTCCGGCCCTCGATCGCCGCCATCGTGCCCATCGCCCTTGCCTTGGTGCTCGCGGCCGGCCTCGGGATCCGTGCCCACGAGCGCTGGCAAGCGGACATGGCCAAGCCCACCGGGTGGCTCGACGGCAAGTGGGAGGGCGTGGCGGCCATGGATCGCTTTGCCCGCGTGGGCGTGGCCGTCGGCCAGTGGATGCACGGCAACCTTCCCCCCGACACCCTGCTCTCGGTGGGAGCGGCCGGCGCGGTGCCCTACGGCGCGCGCTTGCCCGTGGTCGATGCGTTCGGCCTGGTCGATCCCCAGCTCGTGCACCTGCCCAAGCTGCGCCCGCACCAGGGTCCCGGCGCACGCCCGGGTCATCAGGTGATCGCTCCCGCCTCGTACATCAAGGCGCGCGACCCCGATCTCGTGTGCCACGTGGGCTACCGCGGGCCCACGCGTCCCGGTGAGCGGCGCGCTCATCCTGCGTTTCGAAGCGGCTATGTGTGGGCGTGCATCGAGCCGCCTGCCGTCGTCGATCCCCGGGCCGAGGGCGGGATGCTCGACGTGGGCTTCTACTGCTGCCGGCGCCCTCGCGATCGCGTCGTCGGCCCGTTCGGTCGGAGGGATCCATGAACGAGGCCGGGAGCGCCACCGATGGGAGCACCGACCGCCGCCTCGCCCAGCTCCGCCGCCTCGTCGAGGTACTGGCCATTGGCTGGGCCGTGCTCCTGGCGGTGGTGTTCGCGTGGCGCGTGGGCTTTCCGCTCGAGCTCGAGTGGATGGAGGGCGGCCTGCTGCACCAGGCGCATCGCATCGCGCACGGTCAGTCGCCCTATCCGGCGCCCGGTCCCGAGTTCGTGCCGTTCCTCTACACCCCGCTCTACTCGGTGGTGCTCGCCGTCCTCGGCACCGTGCTGCCGCTCGGCTACGTGCTGGGTCGGGTGATCAGCATCCTCGCCTGGCTCGCCACCGGGCTCGCCGTGTGGCGAGCGGTGCGGGGCGAGGGCAAGCCTCGCGCTCATGCAGCGGCCGCCGTGGGCCTCTGCTGCGCCGGCTACGTCTTCACCTTTCGCTGGCTCGACCTCGCCCGCCCCGACACCCTGTTCATCGCGCTCACGCTGTGGGCGCTGGTGCTGCTGCGAGAGGGCCGTGATCGGCCCCGGCGCGTGCTGTGGGCCGGCGTGCTGATGGCCCTGGCGTTCTGGACCAAGCAGACGGCCGCATCCTTCGTGCTCGCCTCGGGCGTGGCCGCGCTGTGGATCGCCCCGCGCCAGCTCTGGATCTACGTGGTCGCCATCGGAGTCATCGATGGTGGCGGCATGCTGCTCGGCAACGCGCTCACCGACGGCTGGCTGTGGACCTACGTCTACGAGCTGCACCAGAGCCATGCGTTCAACCGCGAGCGCTTCACCACCAAGACCTGGGGCATGTTCGTGCACGCCTGGCCCGCGGTGATGCTCGTGGTCCTCGGTCTGCTCGCGCACGGGCTGGTACGGACGAACCAGCGGCTGCGAGCGTGGCGCTCGCGAAGGGCAGGGGCCACCACCGCATCGCCCGACGACGGCACGATCGCCTCCGCATCGTCGTCGTCGACCCCGACGCCAGGCTGGCGCGGCCTCGCCTACTGGACGCTGATGGCCCTCGCAGGCCTGCTGGTCTCCGCGCTGGGCTACGCCACCCAGTGGGCCGAGCCCAACGCGTTCATCCCTGGCGTGGTGCTCGGGGCGGTGGCGCTCGCGGTCGCGTTGCCCGCGGGCGGACGCGGCGAGCGAGCGGCGCTGGGCCTCGTGTCGCTCCAGCTCGTGCTGAGCCTGCTGGTCGAGCCGCTCTATCAACCGGTGCAGCAGCACGGCCTGGCGGGCCTGCGCCACAGCTACGCGTGGCAGGACCCTTGGCGCACGGTGCCTCGCCTCACGCAGTGGCAGCAGGCCCGTGCGCTGCGAGACCGCATCGAGGCTGCGCCGGGGGAGATCCTCGCGCTGCATCGGCCATGGTGGTCGCTGCTCGCGGGCGGCGAGGGCCACGTGGGCAACATGGGCATCACGGACGTACGCCCGGACGAGCGCGCCGAGATCGAGCGTGCGCTCCGGCAAGCGGTCGGCGAGCGGCGCTACGCGTGGGTGTGGCTCGAGGGCGAGCCTCCGCGCTGGCTCGCGCGCGAGCTATCGCGAGGCTATCGCGTACAGGAGCGCCTGCACGGTGAGGCCCGTGTGCGCCCCCTGAGCGGCTACATGTCCGAGGCCGGCATGGTCACGCCCTACGAGCGCGATCAGCTGCTCCTTGCGCTCCCGACATTGCGCGAGCCACCGCCGGGCACCACCGTGATCGCCGACTTCGAGAGCGGCACCCTCGACGGCTGGCAGGTGCTCGACGGTCGCGCCTTCACCCGCCCGCAGCGCGGCACGCCGCGCAAGCTCCCCCTCGCGGGTCCCTACGGCGGCGAGATGTTGCTGACCAGCGCCGGCCCCTCGGGCCGGCTCGAGCTACAGGGCCGCGTGTGCTCGCCCATCATCGAGCTCCCCGCTTCCGGTCACCTCGAGCTCCTCGCCGGCTTCGCCGGCCGTCGTTCCCGGGGTCTCACCGTGGAGCTCGTGGAGGAAGCCGGCGGTCGCACCGTCACGCTCGCCATCCCGCCCACGCCCCACTCGCTGCACTCCCTCCGCTGGGAGAGCCCTCCCGAGTGGGCCGGGGCCCGAGCCCGCCTGTGCCTCGGCGACCACAGCAGCGAGGCCGCGCTCTACGTGGACGATCTGTGGCTCGTCCCTTGAGTGTGGTCGGCCCCAAGCGCTTGCGCCCGTCCCGCCGCAAAGACCTCCGCTTTCCACCTCGTGAGCCCGCGTGCCATGCTGCGCGTGGTCGAGCTCATGACCGCCTCGCGCCTTCGCTTTCCCCTCGGCATCTCGGATTTCCGCACCCTGCGGGAGGGGGGCTACCGCTACATCGACAAGACTGCGTTCGTCGACGCGGTGGTCGACGGAGACGCCCAGGTCATGCTGCTGCCTCGGCCCCGGCGGTTCGGCAAGACGCTCAACCTGTCGATGCTTCGGTGCTTCCTCGACAAGAGCGCCGAGGATTGCCGTCCGTTGTTCGAGGGGCTCGCCGTCGCCTCCTCCGAGGCCGCGCGGCCCCACGCGCAGCGCTATCCGGTGATCTACTTGACCTTCAAGGACATCAAGCCGTCGTCGTGGGAGGACTGCGTCGCTGGGATCGCCAACGCGCTGGCCAAGGTCTACGGTGAGCACCGCCATCTGCTCGCCGAGGGGAGCCTCGATGACGAGGACGCCAGGATCTTCAGGGCCGTCCTCGATCGTCGTGCCACCAAGGCGGAGCTCGCGATCTCCCTCGAGCTGCTCTCGCGGCTGCTCGCCGAGCACCATCGCGAGCGTGTGCTCATCTTGCTCGACGAGTACGACTCGCCGATCCACGCGGGGCACGCCAACGGCTTCTACGGCGAGGTCGTGGCGTTCTTTCGCGAGCTCCTGTCGGGAGGGCTCAAGGACAATCCCAACCTGTTCAAGGGCGTACTCACCGGCATCCTCCGCATCGCCAAGGAGAGCTTGTTCTCCGGGCTCAACAACATCGTGGTCTACGGGATCCTCCGCTCGGAGTACGCGCCCTACTTCGGCTTCACCGAGGCCGAGGTGCGGCAGCTCGTCACCGAGGTCGGGCGGCCGGAGGTGCTCGCGGACATCCGTGCGTTCTACAACGGCTATCTCTTCGGCGGCGAGGCGATCTACAACCCCTGGTCGGTCCTGTCGTTCCTCCACGACGCCAACAAGGAGCTGTTGCCCTACTGGGTGGAGACCAGTTCGAACGAGCTGGTGCGCGAGTTGTTGCTGACCGGCCCCGCCGGGGTCCGGGCCGAGCTCGAGGTGTTGCTCGGCGGTGGGACCATCGAGAAGCGGATCGAGGAGAGCATCGCGCTGCGCGATCTCTCGCTCGATCCAGGGGCCGTGTGGAGCTTCTTGCTGTTCACCGGCTATCTCAAGCCGGTAGAGCTGCGCGTGGAGGAAGGACAGCGCATCGCCAAGCTCGCCGTTCCCAACGCCGAGGTGGGCATCTCGCTGCGCAAGATGACCAAGGTGTGGATGGAACTCCAGGTGGGGGGCTCCGAAGCGCTCGAGGCGTTGCTCTCGGCCCTACTTCGGGGCGACGGTCCGGTCGTGGAGCGGCACCTGAGCCACCTTGCGAAGGTCGACCTCTCGTACTTCGACACCGGCGGACCGCAGCCGGAGCGCTTCTACCATGGCTTGGTCGTGGGTCTTCTCGCCGGGCTCGGCTCGACGTACGAGGTCCGATCGAACCGCGAGTCGGGCTTTGGTCGCTGCGACATCATGGTGCTGCCCAAGCACGCCGGTCGACCCGGGGTGGTGCTCGAGCTCAAGCGCGTCGACAGCGAGGCCGGCGAGGCCCCCGCGACTGCCCTCGCGGTCGCGCTGGCGCAGATCGAGGCCCGCGACTACGCCACCGAGCTACGGGAGCGTGGGGCCAGCCCCATCCATTGCATGGCCGCGGTGTTCGACGGCAAACGAGCCTACGTCCGCGTCGCCTGAGTCGACCACCACGCCAGGCATGCCTACGTGGCGTACCGCCGACCCACCAGGACAGTCGCTCGCCATCTCGCCGAGACAGCCGCCCGCCAACCAAACGAAAATGCCCCCCTTCCAGGGGGGCACCTCGTCGTACCGCCAGCCCGAGTCGGCGGCGGGGGTCATGGCTAGTACGACATGCGGACGATGTCGCGGGTGATGCTCACCGTCTTGGTGCGCCCGCAAGGCGTCTGCACGTCGAGATCGACGGTGGTGCCCGGTGCACCGCGGATGGACGCAGCCCACGCCTCGAGGGAGGGCGGGTTCTCACCATCGACGGCGACCAAGTGCATGCCCGGATGCAGCTTGCCGGTGGCCGGCGAGCCTCGCAGCACGCGACGGACCACGACCTCGTCACGATGGCGCTCGATCACCACGCCGATGCCACTGTACGTGTAGGCACGGTCGACGCGATGGTGCGCGCCGCAATCGGTGGAGCCCATCCGGTACATCACCGCGGCCGAGGTGACGACGGAGCCGGCGAGGACGATGGCACCGAGAACGGCGCGACGAGCCGTACGCCAACGAGCGAGGGTAGTGCGAGTCGGATCTGCGGAGCTCATGTCGAGGAGGCCTCCCAAACGGCGGTCAGGCGACAGTGTTCCACAGGAGAGCGATGCTGCCAAGCGGCGCCTTTGCCGAACTCACTGGTTTTCGTTTGGGTTTCGTTTCCGCGGGGCGTTCGAGGGGCGCGATGGGGTTCGGGAGATCTCATCTCCCCCGCGCTCGCTGCCCAACTCCAGCGGTTCCTCGCTTCCACGGGGCGCGCTTCCACGGGGCGCTTCCAAAGGGGCGCTCGAGCGCTCCGGAGGCGTGCCTGCCGGTTTCGCCGAGATGTTTCCTTGCCTGGCGCGGTCGGCTATAGGGTCCAGTCATGACCGTACGCGCACCGCGTTGGCCGGGCTCGCTGAGCACTCTCTTCCTTTGCACCCTGATCTCCGGCATCGGAGCGGGCTGCAAGCCCGACGCCACCGCGGCCGAAGCTCCCGCCGAGGCCTCCTCGCCCCCCGCCTCCCAGGCGCCCGAAGCCCAAGAAGGCCCAGGCGAGCCCGCCGGAGCCGAGGAAGGCGCAACTCTCGCCGCGGGGACGCCTACCGTGGGGGAGCCCGACGCGCTCGACCCGCAGCCCGAGCCCGCCAACACCGAGATCGCTGCGGTCGATCCCGAGCCCGAGACCCCCGCCGTACCCGAGGAGCCCTACAAGGTCCTGATCCTCGGCGACAGCCTGGCGGCGACCGGCTTTGGCGCCCTGCTCGAGCGCAGGCTCGACGCACACCCGCACGTGGTGTGCTACCGCAAGGGGAAGAGCGCCTCCGGCCTGGCCCGCCCGGACTTCTTCGATTGGTACGAGGAGGGCAAGAAGCAGGTCGAGTTTCGCGAGCCCGACATGGTCGTGGTGATCATGGGCGGGAATGACGGTCAGGATCTCACGCGTCGCAAGAACGGCGAGGGCAAGCGCGTATCGTGGAAGCACGAGGACTGGGCGGCCGAGTACCGCGCACGCGTCGACTCCTTCCTGGGCAAGGTGTCCGCGCCAGGCCGCAAGATCGTGTGGCTGGGCCTGCCCACCATGGGCTTGCGCAGCCTCGAGCAGAAGCTCACCCTCATTCGCGACGTGCAGCAAAACGCGGTGGAAGCGCTGGGCGACGACGCGCTCTACCTCGATACCGTGCCCTTCGTTACGACGGATGCAGGCGAGATGCTCACCGAGGCCAAGGTGGGCCCCAGGGGCAAGACCCACACCATCCGCGCCGACGACCGCATCCACTTCACGATGGCGGGCAGCGAGTACTTTGCCGACCGCGTCTATCCCGAGATCCTGCAAGCTCTTGGTCTGACCGACGTCCAAGGCGACCCCGCGGCCGAGCCCTCTGCGCCACAGCCGGCCGCGCAATAGGCGAGGGGAGCGCGCGCCGGCGCCTCCTTGCCGGTCTCCCCTCCGGCGATACGAGCTCCCCATGCAGCGACCCCGTGCAGCCCGAGCCCTCCGTCTGGCCCTGATCGCATGCATGGGGCTCGGGTTCGGAGGCGCGGTGCCTCGGGCGGCGCATGCCTGGGCTCCGCCGCCCGACGAAGAAGGCAGCGAGGACGCGGGCGGCGAGGGCACGGAGGGAGGCCCCAAGTGGATCAAGCATCGGGTCGTGCCGCGCGAGACGCTGGACACGATCGCCATCCGCTACGGCGTGACTCGTGACCAGCTGGTGCGGTGGAACAAGAAGAAGCTCGGCGAGCGGAAGTGGATCTACGCCGGGCAGACGCTCAAGGTGCACGCCACCCTCCAGCCGCCGCCGCGCGAGAAGATCGAGTACATCGTGGAGAAGGGCGACACCTGGGGGAAGATCGCCGACCACTTCGGCGTGCCGATGTCGGACCTGCGAGCGTGGAACCCCAAGGTCCCCAAGAAGTTCAAGGCGGGGGCCAAGCTCAAGGTCTACACCGATCCCAAGGCTCCACCGCCTACCGTCGCGGGTGGGGAAGCGGGCACCGAGGCGCTTGCCGATCTGCCGGCCGTGCGCAAGGGCGGCATGGGCGTGGGCAAGCCCAACCGCGGGTATCTCGTCAACGCGGTGCAGCTGCCGCAGAGCGAGATGGTGCGGATCCTCGATCCCGACAAGGTCTGGGGGACCAGCCACACCATCGAGCACCTGCAAGAAGCGATCGCCATGTTCCGGCGCGACACCGGGTACGACGAGCCGCTGACGATAAGCTCCATCAGCCTCCGGAAGGGCGGCAAGTTCGGCCCGCACAGCTCGCACCGCACCGGCCGCGACGTGGACATCCGGCTGCCGCGCAAGCCCGGCGCGCCCAAGGGCGAGGCGCCCTCGTCGATCGACTGGCGCAATACGTGGAAGCTCGTCGAGGCGCTCGTGGCCACCGGGGAGGTGGAGTACATCTTCGTGTCGTGGTCGCGGCAGAAGTATCTGTATCGCGCAGCACAGAGCGCGGGGGCGAACACGGAGCTGCTCGAGAAGATGATTCAGTATCCGCGCAAGTCCGATACGAACAAGGGCGTGGTGCGGCACTCGCCCGGGCACACGGTGCACCTGCACGTGCGGTTCACGTGCACGCCCGGGAACTCGCGGTGTGAGAGTTATTGAGCGGGGTGGCGCGGAGCGGGCTCGTCGTTGGCTCGCACGTTCGGTTGACCGAGTGGTCCGTCCCCGTGGATGATTCGGGGGAGTCGTCGCCAATGCCACGCTACATGACCATTCATCGCGCACCGGGGCTCTTGCAGGAGCAGTGGGCGGAGAACGCCGAGGGTGTGTACGCCGGCGAGCACGCCACCTTCGTGCAGGCCCACGTCAACCTGGGGACCGGCTTCATCTTCACGATCTACGACGCCAAGGATCGCGACGCGCTCGTCGAGCAGTTCGAGGAGCTGGGGCTGGTCTACGACGAGATCCACGAGATCCAGTTCAGCCAGTCCCACGACGAGATGGTGGCGATGCTGAGGTCGCAGGGGCGCATCTGAGCCCTTGAGCCGGGCCCCCCGAGTCGGGCCCCCGAAGCCGCCCACGAAGGAGCCTGCCATGTCCGATGCCAAGCCCTCGCGCGAGCTGGTGATCCCCCCGCCTCGCCCCGATCGTCCCCCGCTGCGGGCCAACCTGCTGAACGTGATGCAGAAGGCCAATACCACGCTCACGCCGCTGTTCCCCTACATGCACGCGGGGGCGATCGTCCCCACCGGCGCGCTGTTCATCGGCGGCCCCGATCGCGACTACGGCCAGTTCTACCACCACAACTCGGTCGACGAGGTCATCATCGCGTTCGTGGCCAACGAGGCGACGCTGCAGACCGGGCAGGTCTACAACGGCGGGCGCGTCCACGGGGTCAACTCGTTCCTCAAGGACCAGAAGAAGGCAGGCTCGTTCGCGCTGTTCACCGTGACCCAGCGACAGCTCGACGAGGGTGCGCAGCCCGAGGCCATCACCATCCTCTGTGCCCAGTGCCGCAAGGAGATCTTCCGGGGCGAGCTCGACGGCGCCTCGCCCCCCGATGCCCACGAGCTCGAGCACCCGTTTGCGACCATCGCCAAGGTCCCGCCGCTCGTGCACGAGTACAACACCGACCCCGGCCGTCGCACGTGCCCGGATTGCGGCCACGTCAACGAGCCGTTCCCGCTGCGCACCTGGGGCTGGGACCTCTACGCCAAGCAGTCGGCCACGATGGCCCACGCCAAGCAGGTGCTGCACGCCGCCGCGTCGGCCGGGGAAGCGAAGTAGCGCGATGCCGCTGCCGCGCAAGAAGACGTTCATGGTGTTTCGCGAGGCGGCCAGGCTCGGCGCCTACGACGAGCGGCCGATGCTCCCGGCCGATGTGCAGACCCAGGTCTACCTGAGCCGCAACGACGTACCGCAGCCGTTCTTCCTGGTGTGCGAGAAGGACACGGTGATCGCGGTGTTCTCGGGCGAGGGCCAGGTGCAGCTGCGAGCGACCAGCGTGCGCACGTTCCCGCTCGAGCCCGGCGACCACGTGTACGTGCCCGCCGGGGTGCCCACCCGTCTGGTGCCGCGGACCGAGTCGGTGATCTTGCGCTACAAGGCGCGCGAGGCCGGCCTCGAGGGCGTGGCCTGGTACTGCGATGCGTGCGAGGAGGTCGAGCTCCATCGCCACGTGTTCGACACCGAGCACACGCTCGCGCACGAGGGCTACCTGGCGGGGTGCCGCTCGTTCAACGCCGAGCCCGCGCGACGGCGATGCAGCCGCTGCGAGCGCGTGCATCCCCCCGTGGCACTCGAGGGCTACCGCTGGGAGGAGCTCGCGAAGGCCCAGCGAGGCTGAGCCCCAGCCTTCAGCTCCGTGGCCCCATCAGCGAGCGGACCACCGTCACCATGGTGTCGAAGTCGATCGGCTTGACCAGGAACCGGTCGGCACCCAGCTCTCGTAGCTGCTGCCAGTCGGACGCACCGCCGTAGGCGGTGACCACCACGATCGGGACCTTGCGCAGGCTCTCGCGCTCGCGCAGGGCTCGGGTCAGCGCCATGCCGCCGCCTCCGGGCATGTGCAGATCGGTGATCACGAGGTCGGGCCGGAACCGGTCGGCGAGCTCGAGCGCGACGCCGGGGTTGGATGCCGTGCTCACGGTGATGCCAGGGAACGACAGCTCGAGCAGGTCGCTCATGGCCGCCAGCGTGGACGCCTCGTCATCGACCAGCAGCACTCGCATGCCGGGTCGCGCGCTCGAGGAGGCCTCGAGCGCGGCCAGCAAGGCCCGGCGCAGCACCTCGGCGGACGGCGGACGATCGGCGGGGGCCTTGGCCAACCCCTGCAGGAGCGGAGCATCGAAGGCCGTGCCGAGCTCCTCGCGGACGCGCGACGGAGGCAAGGGCTCGTCGAGCGCATGCTGCGTGAGCAGCTCGGGCAGCGTGGGACCAAGGAACGGCGGTCGCCCGGCGAGCAGCTCGTAGGCGATCACGGCCAGCGCGTAGACGTCGATGCGCGTGGCGAGCGAGGCCGACAGCGGCTCGCGGCGAGTGATCTCCGGCGCGAGGTAGGCGGGGGTTCCCGACAGCACCGCAGGTCCGCCGAATTCACCGCGATCGACGGGGCGCGCCAGCCCGAAGTCGGTGACCGCAACCCACTGCGCGGGACCGATGAGGATGTTGCCGGGCTTGAGGTCGCGATGGATCGTGCCCGCGTCGTGGATGGCCTGGACTCCGCGTAGCAAGGGATCGAGCACCACCATGGCATCAGCGGGGGCGAGCGGCCCGTGGCGCCGGCTCCACAGCGCCAGGTTGACCCCGGGCACGTGCTCCATCACCAGGTAGGGTCGTCCGTCGGGCGCGCCGAAGGAATGGATCATCACCACGTTGGGGTGCCGTACCCGAGCCATGGCCCGGGCCTCCGCGAGGAATCCCCTCACGGCGCGCTCGTCTCCGAGCTTGTTGGCGTGGATCACCTTGAGCGCCACGTCGCGCTCGAGATGCCGGTCGCGCGCCTTGTAGACCGTACCCATCCCGCCCGAGCCGAGCACGCCGGTGATCTCGTAGAGGCCGTCGACCACGTCGCCGAGCGCGAGGCCATTCGATCGAGCGCGAGCCTGGTCCAGCTCGCGCTCGTCGAGGTCGCGGGTGGGCAGCGACGCATCCTTTAGCGTTTCGCTGTTCTCCCTGACAGCCATCGGCACCCTCCGATCATTGCACGGGGGCTGGAGGACGAGGCCGCAATGGATGCGTGGAGGGCACCAATGTGCCATCCAGTCCCCCGTGCGGCGTTGCGCACTGAACGCACGATGAGGCGGCCGAGCTCCGATCGAGGCCTGGTGGGGTCTTCGTGCAGCGAGGGACGCCGCACGAGCGGGTGGCGAGCAAGACTCCCGACCGGCCGTGGCTCCATGCTATGAAGCCGCCCCCATGGCTCGCATCTTCGACGCCCTCAAGGCCTTCTTGCGCACCCACTTCGAGGAGGAGGGCCTCGAGGCAGACGACGAGGACATGATCTCGTTTCGCCTCGAGGACGAGGACGGCCACGAGTGGGGCTGCCTGGCCGTGGCCGAGGAGCAGGCCGAGCAGGTGATGTTCTATTCGGTCGTGCTGGAGACGGTGGTGGCCGAGCGTCGCAACGAGGTGATGCGGTTCGTGACCATGGCCAACTACGGCATGCAGGTCGGCAACTTCGAACTCGACCTCGAGGACGGCGAGGTGCGCCTCAAGACCTCCATCGACGTCGAGGGGGTGCCCCTCGACGATCGCCTGCTGCACAACCTCGTGGAGCTCAACCTCATGATGATGGGGCTCTACTTCGAGGGCTTGATCGCGGTGATGCACGGTGAGGCGACGGCCGAGGAGGCGATCGCCCAGGTCGAGGACGACTGATGCCCGGCTCGGCGACGGACGGGATCCGCGGCCGGCATCATGGCCGACGCCGGACCCGCGCTACGGCCGGTCGGTCGGGGCCCTCGGTGGCGGCGCAGTGCGGTAGGGGTCGAACCGCTGCCGGCTTGCGCGGGTGGCGTTGAGCCCTGCGAGCTCGGCGGCGCCGTAGGCATCGCCGCTGCCCGCGGGGAGCCGGGCCCGGATGAACGCCTCGATTGCCTCTCGCGCTCGCTGGCCTGCGTGGGCCCGCAGCGCGTCCGGAGCCGCGGCGGCGCCGTCGATCCGCAGCACGGCCGCGGTGGTATTACCACTACGGTCTTCCTCGCTCTCGTCCCAGCGCGAGAACAGGAGCTTGCGACGCTCGCTCGCCGGCTTGCTGGTGTCCGACCACAGGGCGGCCAGCTCGCTCTCGAGCGCGGCGAGCCCTTGCTCGGTGGTCTCCGCCGCCTCGGCGATGGCGACCATCATGCGATGCGACTCGACGAGCCCCTTGGACTCGAGCGCGGCCTTGGGTCGGCGCTCGTTGCCGCGACGGGTGAGCCAGTCGGACAGGCCGGCGATCGGTACGCTGACGTATGGATGCGGCTTGGCCCACTCCTTGGTCCCCGACAGCGGCTCCATCGTGTCCACGAACCTCGCCTGCGGATCGATGATCCGGGCGCGAAGCTCACCGTTGCGGTCGTGGATCTCCACGGTGCCGTCCTCGAGCACGATCACCTTGGCGCTGCCCAGAGCAGCATCGGCCACGGGATCCCGGGCGGTCTTGCCCTTGGCGTCCTCGTCGCTCGTCTGGCGTCCGCCGGGGGGATCGCAGGCCATCGCCAGGATCGCAGTGAGCAGCCAGGCTGCCCACGAGGACCGACTTGGATGACGAGGCATGCAGGCACACCATGCCCCGCCGAGGGCTCCGAACCCAGCGCATGATTTGCAGTACACGCATCACGAGCCGGCCGGCTCGGGCTAGCTCCCGCCCACCACCGCGCGCAGCAGCTTGCCGTCCTCGGAGGCCGTGAACCGCCGGGCCTCGAGCCACGTGGTGACCTCGGTGTGCAGCGGATGGGTCTCGCGGACCAAGTTGTAGATGTAGTTGAGGCCGCGCTCGCGAGCCTCGGCCTCGAGGCGCTCGAGGATGAAGGTGCCGATGCCGTGTCGGCGCGCGTCGGGATCCACCGCCAAGAGGATCTCCGCGTCGCCCCAGGTGGTGTCCATCCACCCGTAGCCCACGGTCTTGCCGTCTTCCTCGGCACGCCACCAGTCGTTGGGCAGCATCGTGTCGAGCTCTCGATTGGTGAGCGAAGGCTCGAAGATGCCCGCGCCCGCACCACCTACGATGCGGGCCTTGTCGGCATCCCAGTACGGCGGTGACTCATGGATCCACTTCAGTCCCATGCGAATCTCCCGCATGCACGCTCGCCCAGCCGAGACAAAAGGTCAACGACGAAGCGGCCGGTGCTCCAACGACGCTCAGGTGTTCCTGCTGCGCTCGTAGAGGGTGTGCAGGCCCATTCCGGCCGACATTGCGGCCCCGAAGAGCAGCGCGGGGACCGTCAGCGAGGCGAGCGAGACGAGCGCAGGCCCGGGGCAATAGCCGGCCAGGCCCCAGCCGATTCCGAACATCGCGGCGCCGAGCAGCAGGCGCGCGTCGAGATCTTCGCGGGTCGGAAGCTGCAGCGTGGGGGCGAGCACGGCTCGCCCTCGGTGCTTCATCAGCCGCAGGATGGGCATGTACACCAAGATCGCACCGCCCATCACGAACGCGAGGCTGGGGTCCCAGTCTCCGGTGACGTCGAGGAAGGCGATGACCTTCTGCGGCTGGGTCATGCCCGCGATGCCCAGTCCCACCGCGAACAGCAGGCCGGACACCAGGGCGACGAGGACTTGCTTGGACACGTCGATCTCTCCGGCGCTCAGGGTCGAGGGACTAGCCGAGGTGTCGAGCGACGAGCACGGTGGCCATGCCCGTGCCCATGAAGGTGAGGGTGGCGACGAGCGAGCGCGCCGAGATGCGCGAGAGCCCGCAGATGCCGTGGCCGCTGGTGCAGCCCGCACCGAGCCGCGAACCGAAGCCAACCAGCAGCCCCGCGGCGATGACGACGGGCAGCGAGACCGGAGTGGCTCCGATGGCCGCGGGCAGCATCGCGCCCAGCAGCGCCCCGCCGAGCAGCAAGCCCGCCAAGAAGGCGGCTCGCCACGCTCGCTCGGCGTTCGACGAGGGCGCGAGCAGGTCGCCCACGATGCCCGAGATGCCGGCAATGCGACCACTGAAGGCCAGCAGGAGCGCGCTGGCGCCTCCGATGAGCAAGCCGCCGAGGGCGGAGGCGACGGGAGTGAAGTCGGTCATTGGGGTCCTGCCGTCGCACGGTAGAGCAGGATGCGTGCCAGGCCGAATTCCCCTCGTTTCGGGGGCGCCCGCGCTCCGTTGGGGCGAGCCTTCGTTGCACTGTTGCAGGGCGTGAAACGGGCGGGAGAACGCGAGGGGTGGTCAGCGACTGCGAAACGTCGAGCGCATCACGAGGCTGCGCTCGCCCTCGGTCTCGCCCACGCGGAACGAGTCGGTGCGCGACAGCTCGAGGCTCACGGGGAGCCCGTGGTCGAGGTCGAACAACAGGGTGCCCTCCGCACGCGTCTCGAGGCGGGCGTCGAGCTCGGTGCCCTCCTCGGGCTCGGCCACCGACGCGAGCAGGATCGCCACCTCGGCGACGCGGGCGGCTCCCGAGTCGTCGATGCGCCGTATCGTGAAGCGGTGGACGGTGGTGGTGGGCAGCACCCAGTCGGTGCCGGCGATGGCGGTCTCCGATTCCTCCGCGTGCTCCACCGGCTCGCCGAGCGGCAGCCCCTTGGTGGTGAGGCGCGGCAGCCGGAGCTGCTCGGCGAGCACCGTCATCAGCAGCACGCCCGAGGGCGGCGCGCCGTCCAGGGCTGCGTCGCGAGCGGCGTTGCTCGCATCGGCGTCGGTCGCGGCGAGATCCGGTATGCCCTGGGCATCACTCACGGTCGTACCGCGGCCGTGGTCGAGCAGCAGCGTGCGCGCGCGCTCGAGCTCGTCTGGCTCCACGGTACCGCTCAGCTCGAGAGCGTCGATCCGCTCGAGCGACCACCGGGTGCGCAGGTCATCGCCGTCGGCCACGGGCTCGAGCACGGCCTCGAGCGTGAGTGTGGCTTGCACGTACTGGCCCACGCGGGTGTCGGTGAGCTCGAGCTCCAGAGCCTGCACGAGGGGCACGGCGGCGTAGCGCAGCTCCAGGACGTGCGATGCGGCCTCGTGTGCGGGGGGCTCGGCCGGGGGCTCGTTGCGCGGGCACCCGCCGGTGGCCAGGGCCGCGAGGACGAGCACGAGGCGCGAGGAGGGCAAACGACGCGCAACCACGACGTCCACGCTACCCGCGCGCCGTCGGCGCTGGCAAGCGTCGTGGCCCGGTGCTAAGACGCGCGCACCATGGCCCTGGCGGATCTGCTCGGCATCCTCTTTGGTCCGCGGCTTCGACTCCCCCGCGACCACATCACGCGGCCGTCGCGGCGCGCGAACAAGGCGGCCAAGGCCTCCATCGATGCCATGCAGGCCGCGCTCGACAAGATCTCCGCGCTGCCCGGCATCGCCGACATCAAGCAGACCAAGCGGCTGCCCCGGGGCTTCTCCGAAGCGGTGCAGGAGCTCCGCACGGCGTACGACGAGTACTTCGAAACGGTTCGCAAGTTCCTCCCCGGCGGGTTGGAGGCCAAGCGCCCCGGCGAGCCCGGTGGGTGTGGTGCCTGCTACGCGGCGGTCATGCCCGTCATGGCGTGGGAGGCCATCGATCTCTATCGCGAGGTGAGACCATGGCGCGACTTTCCCAAGCTTGCACAGCGCCTGGCCGCGCAGGGCGAGCAGCAGATCAAGGACATCCAGGCCCTGCATACCGGCAAGGACCCCGAGCGCATGCGCATGGCCGGCAAGGCGGTGCAGCAGGGGCGGGTCGACTACGCCAAGCGCATGCAGGCGTGTCCGTTCCTGGACGAGGCCAAGCAGCGCTGCCGGGTCTGGGACAAGCGCCCCGTGGCCTGTCGAATGCACTTGCCCGTGGTCGACGAGGCCACCACGCGTCCCGACCATGCGGGCTGGCCCAAGGCGGTCAAGGCCCACAACGTGCGGATGCCGGTGCGACAGCAGGTGACGATCCGGCAGCTCGAGAAGCGCTTGGCCCTCGAGCTCAACCCGTTCATGGCGGCGTCGCTCTTGCAGCTGGCCCAGCTGCTCGAGGGGCAGGCCATGCCCGAGGTCGGCGAGGCTCCGCAGCGCATGCAGCAAGACGGCCAGGTGACGCAGCGGGCCAACCGCAACGTCAAGCACGCCAAGAAATTCCAGAAGGGCAAGAGTCAAAAGGGCAAGGGACCCAAGGGCCGCAAGAAGTAGCCGCAACGGCTCGAGGTCGTGGCCGGCCGTGGCGTGCGTGGCTCGTGCGCCTGTGGCGGGCCGGGCGGGCTGCCGTGCTCGGCTGTGTGGTTGCGGTCTTCGGATGTGGCGGCGGCGTGGACGAGCGCGGTGACGCGGCCTCGCCGGTCGAGGTGGTGGCCGAGCCGGTCGTGGCCGAGCCGGCAGTGGCTGCACCCGAGACGGTGGTGGCCGACGCGGAGGGGACGGCCGGGGCTCCCGAGCCATCGGAGGACGAGGACGACGTGCTCTCGCACGCGGGGCCCGTGGTCCTCGATGCGACCAATCGCTGCGAGCGCTTTCGCCTCAACCTCGAAGGTGGTCGCCCACGCTACCAGCGGATCCGTCGGCGGTGGACGGAGCAGGATCGACGGCGCTTTGCCTCGTTGGTGAGCTTGGTGGCCACCGAGATGGGTGCCGAGCCGCGTCTGTTTCGGGCGTGGGCGATGCGCGAGTCGAGCTACCGACCTCATGCGCTCCACGTGCTCGATCCCGACATCGAGGCCGCAACCGCGGCGTATCGAAGGCTGCGCTACTCGGCGACCGAGGAGGCGGAGCTGCTCGAGGTGCTGGCCTCGGTGAGCGCTCGCGATCCTGCCTACTGGGAGGCCAAGGCTCGCCTGCGCCGGGTTCGGACCTTTCGCGACAACGACTACCTCGACGCCATGATCCCGCTCGAGGTGCTGGCGCCCGACGGGACCGCATCGTGGGGCAGCGAGCATGCGTGGGCGTTTGGCTACGGGGCGTTCGGCTTCAACCCTGCGTACTACGTGCCAGTGTGGGATGCCCGCGCGCCGCCGTGGGTGTTCTGCCAGGACGATGGGCTGGTGGCGATCATCACCGCGGTGTGGGTGGCGCGCGCGGCCAAGCGCGAGTGCGAGGGGCAGGGGCTGCCGGGTACCTATGCGGTGGTCGATCGCCGCTTCAGCCGAGGGCACTGCGCCCTGGCGAGTCCCGGGGCTCGCTTTCGACAGCGGGCGCAGCGGCTCGGCCTCGACCCCGACGCGCCCGCGCGCCTGGGCACGCGGTGGATGCGGGCGCAGACCGATCGGGCCGAGATCCACGGCTTCATGCGTCGGCGTGCGGTGGAGGAAGGCTTGCTTCCACCACGGGCGCCGGGGGCCTGAAGGGTCAGCGCAGCAGCGACGCTCCCACGAGCAGCAGCAGGGCGTACACCGCTCGTCGAAACCCGGCCTCGGGGAGCCGGCGGGCGAGCCAGCGACCCAGGGGGACCGACACTGCGATCGCCAGCAGCAACCCGAGCACCGATGAACCATGCTCGGCGCGCAGGCGCCCTTGGCTCACGAAGGCGACGACCATGATCGCGTTGGTCCCCAGGAAGATCGTCATCAGAGTGGTTCGAAACGCGTCGCGCTGCAGGCGTAGGCAGTGCGCGGCGTAGGCCAGCGGCGGTCCTCCGGTCGCGAACACCCCGTGCATCACGCCCGCAGCGAGCGCGGCCACGATGGCCAGTGCCACGCGGGGAGGGTCGTCCTCCCTGGACGAGCGCGGCCACAGGTTCTGGAGTGCGAGCACGATCACCAACCCGCCGTAGGCGCGGCGCAGCAGCTCGTCTCGTCCGGCGAGCACGGTGGCGAGCCACAGGCCCGCCGTCATGCCGACCAGCATCGCGGGCACGAGCGTTCGCAGCAGTGGCCGCCAGGCCACGTGCTCGCGCTCGGTCAGCAGCACCGCGAGCGATTGACCGATCGACAGGGGGGCGATGAGCACCACGACCTCGTCGATGGGCATCCACAGGGCGGCCAGCGACAGCGAGATCAGCCCGCCGCCGAAGCCGAGCGCGGTCTGGACCGAGAACCCCAGCAAGACCGCGAGGAACAGCGGCGCGAGCGAAGCACAGAGCGCGAGCATCGTTGGTCGCCAGCCGGAGGTGCGCGCCGGGATGGTCCCGGGTTCAGGCGAACAGGTCGGCCTCGCCGTTGCTGCGCACCAGCAGGGTGGTGGGCAGCCGCGCCAGCATGGGCTCCATGGCCGCGAGGTACTCGGGGAAGCGCTCCATGTCCACGGTGGACAGGCCGAGCATCACGATGTCGGCGGCGGTGCCCGAGTGCTCGGGGATGAACTCGTGCGGGTGGGACTCTGCCACGAACACGTGGATCTCCGCGTCGATGCGGGCGTTGGTCAGCAGGTCGCGCAGGTGCTTGCGGCCCAGGGCCTCGGCGCTGGGATCGGCCACGGCCCGGAAGATGCGGAGCCGGGCCGTGCGCCACGTGCGGTCGAGGGTGATGAGATAGGCGAGCAGCGCCATGAGGCTGCCGTTGCGATCGCCTCGCCACCACAGGTCGATCACCCGCACCGGCTTGTCGAGCGCCATGTCGCCCGGCTTGAGCAGCACCAGGTTGAAGTCGAACGCGCGCAGGATCTCCTCGGTGACGAGCAGCCGCTGGCGCCCCGCGAGGTCGGTGGGTGGGGGGATCGAGGCGAGCACGGTGTTGGGGCGCACGCCCTCGATGGCGTAGCTCTGGAGGAACGTCGCGAGGCCCTCGTCGAAGCGTCCCACGGCGACCACCTCGGGGAAGCCCACGATGTCGAGCGAGTCGAGATGGCGGCGCAGCTCGTCGCGACGATCCTTGCGTGCGCGCAGGCGCCCCGTGAGCTCGGGCTCGCCGCTCTCGTGGATGTGGGCCACCGTGAACAGCCCGCGACGAGACTCGAGCCACGCGCCCATCTGGATCAGCCGGGGCTCGTTGATGGGGTCGGAGCCGACCGCCGCCAGGATCGGACGCCAGTTCTTGGGGTGGGACTTGGCGTTGCCCAGGTAGAGCAGGTTGTCGCGGGTGCGCTGGAAGATGTAGCCCTGCTTGGCATCGCCCCAGCTGGTCTGGATGTCGCGATTGCGCAGGTAGAAGTAGAGCAGCCCGGTGATCCCGAACGCGACCAGCGCGTAGGTCTCGTTGATCTTGATCATCGCCACCAGGCAGCCGATCGCACCCGCGAGCGCCAGGCTCCAGTGGAACGCGCGGAACCTCGGCCGGAAGCTGGGGTTGGCGCTCTTGCTCTCGACGAAGGCCGAGGTGTTGATCATGCCGTAGGCGATGAGGAAGAACATCGAGATCACCTCGGCCACCGCGTCGAGGTCGCCGGCCCAGATCACGGCGATTGCGATGACGAAGGTGAGCACGGTGGCTCGGCGGGGCTCGTTGGCCGGGCCCGAGCCCTGACCGAACAGCTCGAGCGGCTTCATCAGCCGGTCCTGGCCCATCGCCTGCAAGATCCGCGGGGCGCCGAGGAACGAGCCCAGCGCCGAGCTGAGGGTGGCGGCGAACACCCCCAGCACCACCAGCGGGCCCCACAGGCTCATGTGCTGCAGGGCGACGAAGGGGTCGCGGAGCAGGTCGGCGCGCGTCGAGCTGCCTGCGGTCAGCACGAGCTGGGCGGTGTAGACGACGCCGGTGAACGCGATCGCCACGATCGTGCCCCAGGGGATCGAGCGCCCGGGATCCTTGAGGTCGCCCGACATGTTGGCGCCGGCCGAGATCCCGGTGGCGGCGGGGAAGAAGATCGCGAACGCGGTCCAAAAGCCCACCTGCGGGGTGAAGGCGGTGCTCTGGTTGGCCTCGAACGTGGCGCGGTCGAACTCGATCATGCCGCCCACGAGGAACGAGAGCACCGAGAGCATCAGCAGGCCCAGCACGTAGTACTGGGCCCGCAGCGCCACGTCGGCCCCCTTGAAGGTGAGCACGAACAGGCCGGTGACCACGAGCGTGGAGATGATCTGCGGCACCTTGGCCGCGATCATGCCGGCGGCCACCGAGCTGCTGAGCTGGCCGATGAGGGCGAAGATCGCCTCGGTGAAGCCGATGGTATAGAACGCGACGCTGACCGCCTGGGCGATGAACAGCGTGATGCCGATGCTGCCCCCGAAGTCGGGGCCCAGCACGCGCGAGATCATGAAGTAGACCCCGCCCACCCGCACGTCGAGGTTGGTGGCGATGGCCGACAGCGACAGCGTGGTGAGGGTGGTGATCGCCTTGGACAGGGCGAGGATGAGCAGCGCCATCCATAGTCCCGACACGCCGACCACGTAGCCGGCCCGCATGAACATGATGACGCCGAGGATGGTGAGCACCACCGGCGTGAACACGCCCCCGAAGGTGCCGAAGCGGCCCTGTGTGGGGGCGGGCGTGACGGGCGGCTCGGGCTGCGGAGCCCGGGGTGCCGCGGGGGCGACCGCCCCGAAGGCGGGCGCGACGGGCGGGCCGCCGGGTTGGTGGCCGTGCGTGGGCACGACGGGCGCGGGCGCTGGCCACGACCCGCCCCCGTGCGGCAGCGGTGCGTGACCGGGTGGCCCCGCGGGGGTCTGAGGATCGCGGCTGCTCATGGCGAGCGGGTGGGTGGCCATGATAACCGGCGCTCGATCTCACGCAAACCACGGCCGAGGGCGCCCTCGCGGAACGGCAGGGGTGACGTATAACCCGCGGGTGTCTCGCCTTGGTCGCTCCTACAAGCAAGCCCCCGTCGACGAGCGTTACGACGCGATCGTGATCGGCTCGGGCCTCGGTGGCATGACCACCGCCTTGCTGCTGGCGCAGCGCGGCAAGCGGGTGGCCATGCTCGAGCGCCACTACGTGCTGGGCGGCTTCACGCACGTGTTCCGGCGCAAGGGCTACGAGTGGGACGTGGGCGTGCACTACGTGGGCGAGGTCCACCGGCCTCGCAGCATCCTGCGGCAGCTGTTCGACCACGTGACCGACGGGGAACTGCGCTGGGCCGAGATGGGCGAGGTCTACGACCGGATCGTCTTTGGTGACGAGGAGTACCCGCTGCGGGCCGGGGTGTCGGCGTTCAAGGAGGGCCTGCGCGAGAAGTTCCCCACCGCGGCCCATGCCAAGGCGATCGACGCGTACGTCGACCTGGTGTTCTCGGCCGTGGCGTCCTCGCGCAACTACTTCATCGAGAAGGCGATGGGCTCGCTGAGCTCGTGGGCCGCGGGCGGACTCTTGCGCCGCAAGTACCTTCGGCACACCCGCAAGACCACCTGGGAGGTGCTGCGCTCGCTGACCGATGATCTGCGGCTCATCGGCGTGCTCACCGGGCAGTACGGCGACTATGGCCTGCCGCCGCGCCAGAGCAGCTTTGGCATGCACGCCTCGCTGGTCAAGCACTACTTTGCCGGAGGGTGCTATCCGGTCGGGGGCTCGGCCCGCATTGCCCAGACCATCGTGCCACGCATCGAGGCGGCCGGGGGCGTGGCGTTCACCAATGCCGAGGTGGAGAGCCTGCTCGTCGAGGACGGCACGGCGGTGGGCGTGCGCATGGACGACGGCCGCGAGATCCGTGCGCCGCTGGTGATCAGCAACACGGGGGTGCCCAACACGTTCGGTCGACTGGTTCCGGGACCCGAGCGCGAGCGCCTGGGGCTCGGGGGGCTGACCCAGCGCGTCCAGCCGTCGGCGTCCCACGTGAGCCTGTACATCGGGCTCGATCGCACCGCGGAGCAGCTGCGGCTGCCCCGGGCCAACTACTGGATCTACCCCGACGAGTACGATCACGACCTGAGCATCGAGCGCTTCCTGGCCGACGAGAGCGCGCCGCTGCCGGTGGCGTACATCTCGTTTCCCTCGGCCAAGGATCCGGAGTTCGAGTCGCGACACCCGGGGCGGGCGACGATCGAGGTCGTGACCCTCGCGCCGTGGGAGCGCTTCGAACGCTGGGCCGATCGGCCGTGGAAGAAGCGCGGCTCGGAGTACGCGGAGTACAAGGAGCGCCTGACGCAGCGGCTGCTCGAGCCGCTGCTGCGGTTCGAGCCGCAGGTCCGCGAGCACATCGAGCTCACCGAGCTGTCGACGCCGCTGTCCACCCGGCACTTCACCGCCTACGGGCACGGCGAGATCTACGGGCTGTCGCACGACCCCGAGCGCTTCGAGCATCGCTTCCTGCGGCCGAGGACGCCGCTGCGCGGCCTCTACCTCACTGGTCAGGACATCGTGACCTGCGGAGTCGGAGGCGCGCTGCTCTCCGGCTTCCTCACGGCCTCGGCGATCACGGGGGAGAACCTGGTGATGAAGACGCTGGGGTGATCGGGAGTTGGATTCCGGACGGCTCGTTGCTCATGTCTGGGCGATGGCGGCGCGAGGGAAGGCCCTTGGGCCAGCAGATCATGGAGCGGGGAGCGGGAGGCATCGAAGACATCGTCATGCGACCGCTTGGAGGATCGTGAGTTGTCGAGGCGCGTACGAACGGCACGTTCGCCTTCATGCACACGTGGCAGTTGCGAACCCAGAGCATGATGAGCATCGCAGCCCTGCTGGCCGGTATGAGCGAGGTCGGATGTGGGGGAGAAAATCCAGATGAGCCGATCGACATCGGTGAGACCGACGGCTACGACTACGGCGAAGAGGGAGGTGGACCGCTGCCCTCGAGAAGCTGTCTCATGGACACGGTACCGAATCGCTTCGCGTACAAGCATCAGTGTGCGGGCGACATCGCGATCGAGATCGTCGTCGACGGGCCGTTCGATGGTGCTCCCGTATTCGATGGCCTCGTGCTCGAGTTCGGCCCGGGGGTGATGGGGGACAGCTACCAGAGTCCGCATGTGATGGCGTGCTGCCCGGAGTACGATGACTCGGTTCCCAGTTGCGGGCAGCCGCACGAGCGCTACTGCATGGCCGACCTGGCCGAGCAGGGGTGCAAGTCGATGGAGCCCAATCTTCGTGACTTTGCCGATGATGCCTTCGGAGGGGGGTCGATCGCCGATGCGGCAAGACGAGCTGCCGTGAACAAGATCGCGGACTATGTTCGGGGGCATCAAGACGAGTGCATCAGTGCATTCATCCAGGACACGGGCATCGGGTCGATCCTGCCGAGCTGCGACGACGACGACAACGGCATCGGCTACGACACGTTGCTCGAGTCTGGGTCGTGGTCATTCGATCCACCTGGCCTCGTCAACAACGTAGAGATCTCCGTCGTCGAGGCCAACTGGACCGGGGTGCATCCAACGGGCGAGCCCGACGAGTGCTTCTCGGCGGACGACAACGACGGGGTGCTCTTCCTCGAGATCGACCCCGACCCCGGCTCTGCGATCTCGTACCTCGTAGCGGGGAGCGCGGAACTCGAAGGACCGTCGCTCTACGACTCGATTGTGCGAGGAAGCGGAGAACTCGCCTCGGAGGTCAACGGATGCCAACCTGGTGCATGCTCGACTCTCGCCGTCCTCCTGGATGCGGCCGCGGGGACGGCGTCACTCGAGAACCTCGAGATCCATGCAGCGGGAGCGGCCGAGGTCGGCACCGAGGACCTCGTGGTCACCGTCGATGGCTTTGCGGTACGCCTTTGGGACAGCACGCCGGCCGTGGTCGACGAGGAAGGCATGTCGCTCGCGATCTCGCCAGGGGCGGCGTGGTTTGCAGTGAGTGCAACCAGCGGTGGGATTCCGGGCGTGGTGAACGCCACCAACGAGACGGCATTGGTGTTGATCAAGACCGCAGAAGGTTGGGCGAGCTCGGCATTCACGATCGGACACGAGGATGGCCTGGGGCACTGGACGCTGGTGGTGGCGTCGGCGCAGTGGCAATGAGCCGGTGGTGGCGCATGATGAGCGCAGAGAGGAATCGGATCGATGCAATCATCGCTCGTGTGGCGGAGCATGATCGTCCTACTCGGGGCCGCCGGCTGCGAGGCCGAGGAGTCGGGCCTCGAGATTCCTCCCATCATCTGGAGCGGCGCGCAGCTCGACTACGCGCCGCAGCCAGGGGCGTACGAGCTGTGCGAGGGGACGTTGCCGTACATGGATCGGTACGTCGGGCTGGTGGCCGATGCAATGGGAGGGGAGGTAGAGCGGCCGCTGATCTACGTGCATGGGTCCGAAGACGGTGACTCTCCGTGCGAGAGGGATGGGGTGGGCTGTGCCTTCCGTGACGGCGTATATGCGAAGGTGGCTCCGCAGGAGCACGAGATCGTGCACGGGGTTCGCGGCTGGTACGGGTTCTCGCAGCTGTTCTTCGAGGAGGGGACGGCCGAGATCCTTGGTGACGACGCCCGCTTCGAGATGCGGGAGACGTCGAACGGAGACCTGATGGAAGGCATCGAGGCGGCCAGCGATGAGACTGGGCTGCCGTTCCGTTGGTACCCGCGCGCGGGGCACTTCGTGGCGCACTTGCACGATCGATACGGGCTGGAGGTCACCCGGGCGCTGCTGCTGGAGACTGATGCGTCCTCTGGGGCGGAGCGGGCGATCGAGGTGATCGAGGACGTGACCGGCGTGGAGTGGGAGGATCTCGTGGATGAGTACGCGAAGGAACCGGAGTGCGATCAGGCGCGGTTTCGGTATCCGCTATATGGCTGCGAGGAGCCGACGGCACTGCGGGCTCGCTGTGAGGGGGACGAGGCGGTGTTCATCCGTGAGCGGATCGCATGTGACGAGCCGGGAACGGTCGGGCCGCGGAATGGGGAGATCTGGAAGACGATCGCGGTGGATGTGCCCGAGGATGGGGAGTACACGTTCTTCTCGTGGGTGGAGGAAGGGGCCGCAGGGTCTCGGCTGGTGGTGGAGGAGTGCGCGTTGGGGTGCGACAAGATCATGGCCGAGATGTCACTGGGGTTCGACATCCCGATCCCGGTGGTGTTCTTGAGGAAGGGGAGGTATGCGCTCAGGTTGACCCGGCCGGAGGGGGCGGGTACGGATGCGTCGGTGAGGATCTCGGGAGGGGGGTGCGGGTGAGGGGGTGCGGCGTCAGCCGAGCCACGCGAACGCAGCCACGGCCACGGCGGCGAGCACCACCGCTGCCACCACCACCACCCACCGCATCCTGGCCTCGGTCACGAGCGAGATCCTGATGAGGAGGTCCCCGGGCGCCCCTCCGCTCGGATGCTCGCCGCCCTGCCGACGCAAGCGCAGCACGGAGCCGTCGCTCAGCCGCGGCGACAGGTGCAGGGTCACCTCGCCCGGCGGGTCTCCGACCTCGCGGTGCCGCGGCACGCTCGACTCGCCATGGGGCACGCGCTCGGGCACCGACACCACCAGGGGGCGATCGGACTCGAGATCGGAGCGACGCACGGCGATCTCGATCCGAAGATCGGGTCCCTTGGCTCCGACCTTCGGAGCTTCATCGTCGAAGATGCTGCCGAGCTCGCTCACGTGGGTGCAACGGAGCGTAGCACCGCTCGGCGGCCGGGCCCGCGTGGTCGATCACCCGGGCTTCTTCATCGGCACCGCCGCGCTCGCGTCGCTGGGCTTGCCGAGCTTTTGCATGCAGGTCGCGATGAGGTCGTTGAGGTGCTCGCCGTAGCCCATGGGTGCGTTGTCGAACGCGTTCTTGAGGCCCAGGGCCACCTCGAAGCTCGAGCACATCTTGATGAGGTTGGCCTTCTGCATGGGAGCGTTCTTCTCCACCCCCTCGAGCTTGGCGGGCTCCTCGGCGTACTGGCGGCGCAGGAACTCGAGCTGGGCCTCGGCCGCGGCATCGCAGGCGGCGTCGAGCTTCTTGGGCTTCTTGGCGTCCTCCGGCACCACGCACAGCTCGGCCATCTTGACCTTGCGCTCCTCTTCTTCCTTGACCTTGGCGGCTTCCTTGGCCTCCCGCTCGAGGCGGCGTGCCTCGATCCGCTTGGCGGCCTCTTCGTCCTCGGTGGCCTTCTTGGCCTCATCGGGGTTGGGCTCGGTCTTCTTCTTGCCCGAGTCGCAGGCGGTGACCAAAAGGAGGGCGAGCAACGACGACGAGAGGGTGCGCATGTCGGGGATCCTAACAAGCCGTCGACGCGCCTAGTCAAGCAGCGCTTGCAGCTGGGCCATCGCGTCCATCATGGCGCGGCGAGCCGCCGGCACGGCGCCGGTCATCTGAGCGAATCCGTGGACCAGGCCCTCGTGGCAGCGATGGCGCACGGGGACCCCGGCGGCGGCCAGCGCCTCCGCGTAGGCCTGGCCTTCGTCGCGCAGGGGGTCGAAGCCCGCCGTCACCACCACCGCGGGCGGAAGCCCGGTCAGATTGGGGTGGTGGAGCGGCGAGGCGCGCGGATCGTGGCGATCGGCCTCGCCGAGGTAGAGGTCCGAGAACCACTGCATCATGGGCTCGGTGAGCAGCAATCCCTCGCCGAACAGGCTCTGCGAGGGCCGGTGGGTCGCGCGGTCGGTCGCGGGATAGATCAGCCACTGCGCCCGGGGCATGGGGCCAGCCTCGTCGCGCGCGCGCTGGCACACCACCGCCGCCAGGCAGCCGCCCATGCTGTCGCCGCCCACGGCGACCCTCGTGGGATCGCCCTCGAGCCGGTCGATGCGGTCGAGCAGCCCGCGATACGCCGCCCAGGCGTCCTCGGGTGCCGCGGGGAACGGATGCTCGGGCCCCAGGCGGTACTCGACCGAGACCACCAGTGCACGGAGCTGCCGGGCGATCAGGCGGCAGAGGCCGTCGTGGGTCTCGATGCTGCCCACCACCCCGCCACCGCCGTGGTAGTAGACGAGCACGGGAAGGCGGCCGTGCGACGGCGATGGATGCCGAGGTGGATGCCGAGGATGGTAGATGCGGATCGGAATCGGGCCCTCGGGTCCTTCGAGCGCCTGGTCCTCGATGTGCGGGAGCGGGAGCGGTGGGTCCTCGAACACGAGAGGAAAGCGGGTGTACTCGCGGCGCGCCCGAGCGACCGGTAGCTGCTCGAGGGGCGGTCGTCCCGAGCGGGACACGAGCAGCAACGCATGCTGAGTGCGCGGCTCGAGGCGCTGGCCCGCAATGGACATGGGCCGACGCGCGGTGAGGTGCTCCACCACCAGATCGGGAGCACGGGCCAGGCGATGTCCGAGCCAGACCTGAGTACGTTCGGCAAGGTCGCTCACGAAGCTGCTCACGCGGTGAGGAGGGTACCGTCGTGTGCTCACCCAACGCGTGCGGGAGATCCTCTGTCTGCTTTGTCACATCAGAACACTGTTCAAAACCGGAATAATGCCACTGACGAGCACGATGAGCATGATCGCGGGCCCACGAGCACGTCAAACCTCGCAAAACCAAGCTCGATCGTGAGCAGAGACGGTCGTTGTCGAGCGCTGCATTGGCAGGAGGGTGCAACCGACGTCGGCGGCGTTCGTCACCGAACCGACGATTTGGTGCTACAAGCCCTGCTCCGGGCCGCGGCGCGGTGCTCTTCTCTTCGATCCCTTGTCTTGCACCGAACGAGCGCCCTCGGCCCCTGCTTTGATCCTCAGGAGATTTCAGACCATGCGAAAGATTTCCAGCCTTGCCCTCGCGTTTGCCTTCGTCATGCCCCTCGCCGGCTGCCCTGCTGGTGATGACTCGGGGACCGAGACCATGGCCGACACCGGCCCGACCCCGACCACGGCGGACACCGAGACGCCGGCCACCGACACCGGCATGACCACCACCGCCGACACCGGCATGACCACCACTGCCGACACCGGCATGACCACCACCGCCGGTGGCTCGGGCTTCTGCGCCCTCGCCTGCGAGGCGCCGGCCGACTGCGCCATGGGCGGCAATGAGGCCGACTGGGCGTGCAACGAAGGCTTCTGCGAGTACATCGGTGAGCCTCCGCCCTGCGACGACACCACCTGCCCCGCGGCGGCTGGGTTTGCCTGCGCCGACGTGGGCGGCGTCAACATCTGCACGATCCCGTGCCCCAACGGCAACGAGTGCGACGTGCTGATGCTCGAGTGCACCGGTGAGGACGACGCCGGCAACGCGATCTGCGTGTCGCCCGAGCCCGAGCCCTGTGGTGGGGCGGCCGAGGGTGAGCCCTGCGACTTCGGCGGTGCCGATCAGTACGGCGTGTGCATGGATGGCGAGTGCACGTGCGCCGATGACACGGAGTGCACCGCGGCTGGCTACGCCTGCAACGGCTAGTCCCGGCGACTGGAGTGGGACGGCGAGCACCCGATGGGGTGCTCGCCGTTTCCTCTTTCGAAGCCCGGATCGCGGCTCGTGCCGGCCGCTGGGCGCGAGGCTTGCTCCGCACCGCTCGCGCCGCGCAAGATCGACCGGTGCACCCGCGCTGGCTCGCGGGCTCGTGGGCACTCCTGCTCCCGATCGCCGCCTGTGCCCCACCCATCGATCCTCCCTGGCTCGTCACGGGACCGCGCGAGCTCGCGATGCACGTCGAGGTCGTGGCGCAGGGGCCCTACGGGGCGAGGATCGAGCCCGGCCCGCGCACGTTTCGGGACGCGCTGCCGCTCGACACCCTCTCGCTGCGTCCCGTCGTGGTCGACGTCGATGGGCTCGTGGATCCGGACGTACTCGAGGGGCGCTTCATCCTGTGCGCGGGGCTCGGCACGTGCTTGCTTCGCGGATCGGTGACCGAGCTGCCGGCGTGCAGCGGCGACGAACTCCAGCCGTCCACGCCGTGCCGCTTCGGTGAGGGCGGCACGGCCACGCTGACCATGGCCGACGCCCCCTCCGAGCTGCCCTCCGGCTTCTCCACCGTGCTCGGCCTCGTCAGCGGGCCCACCGTGGGGTTCATCGCTAGCGCGCCCGACGGCCCCGGGCTGGACGGCTGCCTCGCGCGCTTCGATGCTCGCGAGCCGCTCGACGGCTGCCTGTCGATGGAGCGCGTGCTGGGGATCGGGCCCCTGGGCGACCTGGCGCGCCTGCTCGAGGACCATGGGATCGATCCCGGGCTCGATCCCACGGCGGAGACGCTGCTCAACCGCCCGCGCAATCGCAATCCTGGGGTCGAGCACATCCGCGTCGACATCGGCGAGCGGACGATGATGGCCTCGGCCGAGGACACGATCGTCGTGCCACGCGACGAGTGGGTGACCCTCACGCTCGAGACCACCGACGACGATCTCGACGCGTTCGAGACCGCGGTGGGGGAGCAGACGGCGACGCTCGAGGACTTCCTCTACGATCAGTGGTGGTTCGACCGCGACATCGAGGTCGAGGAGGCGCCGCCAGGGCAGCTGTGGGTTCGCGTGCGGGTCGGAGCCGTGCAGGGACCAGTGCGCGCTCATGTGGTGCTCCGTGACGATCGCGGCGGTGAGGGCTGGGGATGGCTGGACCTCGAGCTCGGCGATTGACCACGCGAAGGTGGAGCTGGGAGCGAGGCCTGCCGTGGGTCGCATGGCTCGCGTCGTTCGGCGCCGTGGCGCGAGCCGAGCCGCCCGCTGCGGGCGTGCCCGCCGAGGGCTCGTGCCCGGGGCCGAGCTGCGAGGACGGGAGTGGTTCGGTGAGCGGAGAGGTTCGGGTGGCCGGGCAGCGCATCCCGCTGCCGGACGCCTCGCTGATCGTGATGCCCGCGCCACCGGGCTCCGAGCCAGGGGACTACGATCCGCCGCTTGGAGAAGCAGAGCCGCCGTGGGCCCGGTCGACACGGAGCGACGACCAAGGGCTGTTTGGGGTCGACGAGCTACCCGCGGGCTTGGTGCGCGTGGCGGTGCTGGTGCCGGGATTCGAGCGCCGGGATCACATCGTGCGCATCGACCCCGGGGCCACGATCCGGCTGACGCTCTACGTGGTTCCGCTCGAGGCCTCGCCGTTTCGCACGGTGGTGGCGGGCGCTCCTCCCGTGCCGCGCAGCCAGGTCGTCGAGCATCGCCTGACCAAGGAGGAGATCGCGACGCTCCCGGGTAGTCAGGGAGATCCGCTGCGCGCGCTGCAGAACCTGCCCGGGGTGGGGCGCCCTCCGGGAGGGCTCGGGGTGCTGGTGATCCGCGGCACGCCCCCGGGCCAGTCGCAGGTGTTCCTGGGTGGGCATGCCATGCCCCGCGCCTTCCACATCCTGTCGCTCGCCAGCGTGTTTCCGGCCGACGTGCTCGACGAGCTGCAGTACGTCCCGGGGAACTTCGACGCCGCGTTCGGCAACGCCACCGGCGGGATCGTGGTGATCGAGCCCCGGCGGGGTCGAAGGGACGGTGTCCATGGCTTTGGCGAGGTGGACCTCGGAGCCGCCAGCGCGATGGTCGAGGGCCCGATCGGTCGCGGGTCGTTCATCGTGGGCGGGCAGCGAGGCTACGTGGACGCGGTGCTCGCCAGCGCCGCGGCCGTGACCGAGCGGGTGACGGGCGAGCCCAGCAGCGTGCTGCTTCCGCGCTACTTCGACTACCAGGCGCTGCTGGACCACCCGCTGCGCGGGGGAGCGACGCTGGGGGTTCGGGTGTTCGGCGCCGGCGACGTGCTGCGCGCCCGCAATTCACCCGAGGCGGCCGACGTCTCGGCCTTCGTGCTGCGCACGGGCTTCCACCGCGCCGATCTGGTCTATCGCACCCAGTGGCAGGGCTGGGCGGTGCGGCTCACCCCTTCGTTTCGCTACGAGAGCAACCGCCTGGTGGCCGCGGCCGACACGTTTCGTCGCCGTCGTCGCGACGCGATCGGCTCGGCCCGGGCCGAGCTGCGACACGCGGTGGGTCGGCGAGCCGCGCTCACCGTGGGCACCGACTTCGAGCTCGACGGCTACTCGACGCTCGACGAGGAGGCCGGGCTCGATCTGGTCACGGGCCAGGGCACGCTCTCCGAGGACGAGCAGCGGGGCTTGCAGAGCTCGCTGGGGGTCTACGTCAGCGGCGAGCTGCGCCTGGGCGCGCTGACCTTGCGCCCCGGGGCGCGAGCCAGCGCGTTCTCGGTGGGCCCGAGGTTCGCGTTCGCGGTCGATCCTCGCGCCGTGGGCGAGCTGTCGCTCGGCGAGCGCTGGCAGCTCAGCGCCGGCCTGGGCCGCTACTCGCAGGTCCGCAGCATCGCCGATCGCAATGAGGTCGACCTCGTGGGGCAGGGCACGGGCGTGCAGGGGGCCAGCGCGTTCTTGCCCTCGTCGTTCGGCAACCTCGATCCCGCGGCCACGTTCGCGCCCCAGGATTCGTCGCTCAACGTGCGAGAGGCGCTGCATGCCAGCGCGGCCGTTCGCGTTCGCCTCGGCGACGGGGGCGCGGCCGAGCTCGGAGGGTTCCTCAACAACCAGCACAACAACGTCCCTCCGCTCGACGATGGCGCGCGCAATCCGTTCGACAGCGTGAGTCGGGCGACGGGGCTGGAGGCGCTGGTGAGGGCGCGGGTGGGTCGCAAGCTCTACGGCTGGGTCGCCTACACGCTGACGTTCGCGGATCTCGTGCTGCTGCAGGCCCCGCCCGGGTTCGACTACTCGCGTCGACCCTCGGACTACGATCAGCGCCACAACCTCGTCGCACTCGCGAGCTACGTGCTGCCCGAGCACTGGCGGATCGGCGGGCGCTTTCGGCTGGTCAGCGGCTTGCCCTACACGCCGGTCGTGGGCTCGGTGGCGCTGCCCGGAGGCCACCAGCCGGTGTTCGGGACCCGCAACGCGGCTCGCCTGCCCCTGTCCCATCAGCTCGACCTGCGGGTGGACAAGCAGTGGATTCGCGATCGGGCGAGCGTCACGGCCTACGTCGACGTGCAGAACGTCTACAACCGCGTCAATCCCGAGCTGGTGCTCTACGCGGCCGACTTTCGCAGCGAGGCCGGATACGTCGGTCTGCCGATCTTCCCTAGCCTCGGGGTGCGGGTGGACTGGTAGGGGCGTCCGCCGCGGGAGGCTCGTCCATGGCGCCCAGCGAGACCACGAACGCGCCGATCCGCGAGGGATCGGAGCCCGCCACGTTGGCCAGCGCGGCCGTGCTCGCCTCGACGAGGCTGCGCCCGAGCGCCCAGTAGAGGTAGAGGCCGCGGCTCACGTCTCGCGCGAGCGTCGGGGGTACCGCATGGGGGGCGATGATCACCGCGGTCACGCCGGCGCGATGGAGCGACCGGACCAGGTCCCACGTGGGGCGATCCTCGGCCGGGGGAGCACAGCGGCTCGCCGCGCTCACGAGCACGCTGCTGCCCGGAGCCCACCGCGGCCCTCCCTCGAGCATCGCTCCGTCGAGCTGGGTGGGTCGGCCCTCTTCGTCGAGCAGGAACAGGCCGTCGGTTCGCCCCTGGCCGCCATGAAAGACATGGTCCACCCGTGGTGCCCGCCGGAGCACGGCCTCGATCGTGGGTGCTTCCGGGCTCACCGACGCACGCTCGCGGGTGCGGGCTGGTGCCGATCGAAGGAGCGACGCGCCTTCGGTCGTGCCCAGCCGGGCCAGCACCTCGACCTCTGCGCGAGCCGACGCGAGCAACCGGACCACGTCGTGGAGTTCCTCCAGCGCAACCGATGTCTCGGCCTCCACCGACCGAGGGTCGGCGAGCACGCAGAGCGCTCGATGAGGGCGTGGGTCGGGCAGCGGACCCGGGGGCAGCTCCGCCAGCGACGCGATCCTTGCCAAGCCCTTGACGTGCACCACCAGCGGCTCGCCCGCGACTCGGGCGGCGGCGAGGGGCAGACCATCGAGCCGTCCCGGGGCCAGCAGCAGCGTACGATCGGCGAGCGGGATGCCCAGCGCCAGGCTCAGCGGCTCGAGCAAGCGCATGCCCAGGTCGGCGGCGAGCCGGGCGCCCGCTGCGATCCAGGCTCGCTCGTGAGCAGCGGCGGCCTCCACGTCGTCTGCCGCCAGCGCCCGGCGATGAGCGAGGTAGTGGGCCCACCACCCCGGGGCCGAGGGCTCACCCCAGATCCATCGCCGTACGGTCGCCTGCGACAGCGGGATGGTGGCGAGGTCCAGTCCCCTGGGCGACACCGCCACGACGACCGTGCCCCAGCGCGTGAGCGTGAGATCGAGGACGAGCACCTCGGGGTTGGCCGCTGCGAAGGCCAGGGCTCGTGCACGAGCTCTGGCGGGAGCCGGGGCCGCGCACGGCGTCGAGCGACGGAGCACGGGCGGCGACGAGCGGCGCGCGAGCGCATCGAGATACATCGGACGCAGCAGCGAGGAGCGCTCGGCTCGCCGCTCCAGAGCGCGAAGAGTCGGCGCCTGGAGGTGCTTGGCCCGGGTCACGTGGTGCAGCAGCTGCTCGACGGGACGCCCGAGCTTGGCCTGCAACCACGCCAGGTCTCCA
Source organism: Paraliomyxa miuraensis (assembly GCF_026337845.1). GTDB lineage: Bacteria > Myxococcota_A > Polyangia > Nannocystales > Nannocystaceae > Paraliomyxa > Paraliomyxa miuraensis. Next base: position 94,579 of record NZ_JAOVZF010000155.1, read on the forward strand.
TGCATGTCGCTGAGCGTCGCCGACAGCTCGGCCAGTGGTTCGTCGGGGGGGTCATCGGGGGAATCGTCGGGGCCGCGCGCCGCCCAGCGCTGCTCGGCCAGCAACGACGCCTGCTCGAGCACGACCACGCCTCGGACGAGGGCGGTGGGATCGCCACCGTCGGCGTGCTGGCGGAGCTGACACTCGGCGAAGTCGCGTGCCGCCTCGGCCGCCAAGCGTACCTCTCCTCCTTCGACGAAGGCGGTGCGGGCGGCGGCGAAGTGCTCGGCCGCGCGCACCAGATCGTCGGGCCCATCGCGATGGAGCAGCAGCTTGCCGAGCTCGCTCTGCACTCGAGCCCGGACGCTCGGATCGGAGCCGAGCGGCAAGCGCTGCAGCGCCGACTCGACCTCCGTGATGAGATCGTCGCGTGCTCGCTCGTCCTCGGGCGCCGTCAGCATCGTGAGCATGGCCAGCTCGGCGAGCGCCCGCCCGTGGAGCACGGGCAGCGGCCCAAGGCACGAAGCCGCCCGTGCGAGCCAGTGGGTGGCCTCCTCGAGCTGCTCGGCACGATGCTCGGCGGATGCCGTGCCGAGCACCGCCAGGGCGAGACCCAGGTGCACAGCGCCCACCAGCACCTCGTCGTGGTCGCCCACGCACTCGAGCGCTCGTCGAAGCTCGCGGGTGCACACCACCCAGCGCTCGGACGGCGAGTGCTCGCCGAGCTCGAGGCGAAGGTTGCTCAGCGTCATGCGATGCGTGGCTTCCTCGATGCGCAGCCACGGGTGCCCGCGTGCCGCGGCCGGTAGCCCTTCGAGCAGCGCCACCGCCTCGTGGGCGAGCGCGAGCGCGAGCTCGGGATCCTCCGACGAGGCGTGACGCGGTCGCCCGAGGTACGCTGCGTAGTCGGCCAGCGCTCGCGCTCGGAGCACGACCGAGCCGCGCAGCTCGACCAGCGCTTCCTCGAACGTGGCGCGGACGGCTTGGTCCTGGACCTGCGGCTCGTCGCTGCGACGCGCCGCGAGCAGCACGGCCAGATCGCCGAGCACCCGGCCCATTGCGCCAGCCGCGGGCTGGGGGTCGAGGGCCTCCAACGCGCGCTCGTGGGCCGCGATGGCGGGCTCCAGCATGGCGTCGCGCCAGCCCGCCAGGCGTCGCAGGATCCGGGCGCACACCGTGGTTGCATCGCGATGGAGCTGGGCGGGGAGCTCCGCTGCGGCTGCACGGGCTTGGTCGAGCAATCGCAGCGCACCCTCGAACGCCGCGGCAGGATCGGGCAAGACGCTCCAGCCGAGGTCCAGCGCCGTGGCCCATCGCAGCAACCACTCGAGGCGCAACCGTGGCTCGAGCCCGTGGGCCTCGGGACTCGACAGCATGCGCGTATGGGCCACCAGCGCGGCCCGCCGCATCGCGGGCGAGGCGTCCTCCAGCAAGTGGAGCAGCAGGCTGCTGCGGCGATGAATGCTCGCGGCGGTGTGGTCGGCGTTGGTGCTCGGGGCGCCCGCCGCATCCGTGTCCACCGCACTCAGGGCGTCGGCCAGCGATCGCCGCCCGGCGACGACCTCGGCGGCGAGGGCTTGGCACGCTCGCTCGAGGCCGGCGTCGAGCCGGTGCCAGGGCTCGATGAGCTCCGCGAGGACGTCGAACGGGGTGGGGCTCGACGTCGTGGGCGCAGACGATGTCGCGGCCCGGCGATCGAGCTCGGCCTGGAGTCGCGTCAGCGGCTCGAGCGCCCAGGGCCAGGCGGCGGGCTCGGGCTTGGCGGCCACGGCCGCCAGCAAGCGCTGCATCGCGCCGGACATGCGCCACGGGGCCTCCGCCTGCCATCGCAGCAGCTCGTCGAGCGACGCGAGCGACTCGGCACCACGAAGCGCGGCGTGGAGCTCGGTGAGCTGGCCCGCCACGCGGTCGAGCTGGGCCGAGACCTCGGGCGCGGTACGCTCACACTCCATCGCCTGCGCATGGAGCTCGTGGATGACCTCGGGCGAGCGGATGTCCCGCGAGCGCGCCAGCACGTCCAGGAGCGCCTCGATGCTCTCGGCCGTCCAGAGCTGGGCCAGCATGGCTTGTCGCGTGGACCGGGCCACGGTGCCATCCTACTCGCTTCGGCCGGGGGTCTGCCGCTTCGGCACGAGCGGAGGACTCCACGCCTTCGAAACGCGAGAAGGCGCGGAGATCGCCCCCGCGCCTTCACGACGGTCGGCCTCAACGCCGATCAGCCGGTCAGGCCGTCCTTTTCGGCCATCATGGCCAGCATGTCCACGCATCGCGCGGAGTAGCCCCACTCGTTGTCGTACCAGGACACGACCTTGAAGAAGCGATCGTTGAGCTGGATGCCCGCCTTGGCGTCGTAGATGCTGCTGTGCGGGTCGCTGATGAAGTCGCTGCTGACGACCTCGTCCTCGGTGTAGCCGAGCACGCCCTTCATCGGCCCCTCCGCGGCGGCCTTCATGGCCGCGTTGATGTCCTCCAGCGACGTGGCCCGATCCGTGCGGAAGGTGAGATCGACGACCGAGACATCCACCGTGGGCACGCGGAACGCCATGCCGGTGAGCTTGCCCTTGAGGGCAGGGATGCACAGCGCCACTGCCTTCGCGGCGCCGGTGCTGGCCGGGATGATGTTGGCGTAGGCGTTGCGACCGCCGCGGAAGTCCTTCTTGGACGGACCGTCCTGCGTGGGCTGGGTGGCCGTGGCCGCGTGCACCGTGGTCATCAGACCCTCGGCGAGACCGAAGGAGTCCTGGATGACCTTGGCGACCGGAGCCAGGCAGTTGGTGGTGCACGACGCGTTGGAGAGGATGCGGTGCTTCTCGGGGTCGTACTGCTCGTGGTTGACCTTGTAGGCGAAGGTCGGCACCTGCTCGGGGGTCTTGGTGGGCGCCGAGAGCAGCACGCGCTTGGCCCCCGCCTCGAGGTGCTTCTTGGCGTCGTCGTGGGCGACGAACAGCCCCGTCGACTCGAGCACGTAGTCCACGCCCAGGTCGCGCCACGGCAGCTCGGCGGGATTTCGCACCGACAGGCAGCGCGTGTGGTGACCGTCGACGGCGAAGCCGTCGTTCGTGGTCTCGACTTGCTTGCGGAACCGGCCGTGGGTCGAGTCGTACTTGAGGAGGTAGGCGAGGTTGTCGGCCGGTACCAGGTCGTTGACCGCGACGATCTCGATGCCGCCGCGCTCGGCAGCAATGCGGTAGACCAGCCGGCCGATTCGTCCGAACCCGTTGATTGCGATCTTGATGGCCATCGGATCTTCTCCAGGTGTGGGCGTTGCGAGTCCGCACACTAGTCGGGGGGCTCTGGCGACGCAAATCGGACGGATGAGCGTTCGCGCACTCCCCTCGCGGCGGAGATCGTCACCGGAATGGTCGCTTCCGCGGAGCGACGCGCGATCGGGACGGAACGCGCGTTGGTGCGCTCCTTTACCGCTCTACGGCCCCCTTCACGGGACATGCGGAGGGTCTCGCCCACGGGGCGCGGGTGATGGTAGGGTCTCGCGTTCGCTCAGCCATGGCGAAGGCCCAAGAAGCGGAGCCGGACGAGCGCGCCGCATCCTCGCCTCCTCGTCCTCGTAGGCAGCACGTCATCAACCTGTGCTGCGCCCAGAGCGTGCACCGGGTCGTCGAGGAAGCCGCTCGCAATCTCGAGGAACTCGGCTTCCAGGTCGCGGTGGTCTGCGGGGCGGAGGCGCGCGCGGCGTTGCTCGGCAGTCACACCGACTCCAACCAGCCCACGATCCACGTGGTCTGCGTCCAGGGGTCGATGCAGGAGCGGGTGCTCAAGCCCCTCCGACAAGCCCTGGCCTCGCATGGCGGTCCCAACCACCACCTGTTCGTGGCGGTGCTCGATCTCGAGGTCCCGTTGGCGATGGTCGGGCAGATCCGGCGCTTTGCCGAGGGGCTCGAGGGCGGAGGGCCCCTGCAAGGGCTCGGCCTCGATCGCGCGACACCGCGCGACCAGGAAATGCTGCCCACGCGAACCTATCCTTCGGTCGCTCGCGTGCCGGAGCGCCCTGGCACCAAGCCTCCGATCGCCGACGATGGCGAGGACAGGCCGCGCCGCTCGCGGTCGCTCGGAGCGCGCGGGCGTGCGGCCAAGGTCGCGCCCACGGCAAAGTATCAGGCGATCACGGCGAGCCACCCGATCGTGCCTCAGAACGATACCAGGGTGCACAAACGTCGACGCGAGCGCTCGCATCTCGTGACCTCGGCCGGTCGTCCCGTGCCTGCGAGTCGAGTACTGGGTCTTCCGGAGGACGTCGTTCGCGAGGACTCCGGACCGCTACCCCCGCGCGAGGCGACCCCGCCCCCGCCCCCGACCGGTCAGACGCGCCGCCGCAGCTCGACCACCCTTCCTTCCGTCTCCGCATCGCCGCCGCCGCCGCCCTCCCGGCCTCTCGAGCCCGCGGGCGCCCGCGGGCGCGCTCCGGAAGCCTCGACGGGCGCAGCGACCCCCAGCCTGACCACGAACCCTGGCGCGGTTGCCCCCGAGCCCGACCGGCTTCGGCCGCGGACCGACGCTGGATTCCGGTTCACCCCGCCTGGCGTCAAGAAGGCCGAGGAGCGACCAGTCCACGCGGGCGCGGTCACGCGCGTGCCGCTCTCCGAGGTGCTCGGCGACGCCGATCGGACCGTGGTCCACGGCGTGCTCGAAGAGGTGCCCAGAACCGCGTCCACGCTGCGGCTCGACGAGCCGCCGTTCCAAGAGGGCGCGCGCGATCGAAGGGCATCGGCCGACGGCGACGAGGCGGTCGAGCCGGTCGAGCCGACGATGATCATGATGGCGCCGGGCCGCGCCGAGAAGACGGTGGCCGGGCCCGCACCCGTGGCCGAGAAGACGGTGGCCGGGCCTGCGCCCGCGGCCGAGAAGACGGTGGTCGGGCCTGCGCCTGCGGCCGAGAGGACGCCTGCGCCGGGACCTGCACCCGTGGCCGAGAAGACGGTGGTCGGGCCCGCGCCCGTGGCCGAGAAGACGGTGGTCGGCCCGGCACCCACGCTCGGCGAGACCGTCGTGGGGCCGTCCCCCGCGGGGTCCCCGAACGATGCCGTGGTCTCCGAGAGCGCGAAGACGCTGCTGCGCAGCGACGGCGCGTTCGAGAGCGCGCAGACCGTGCTGCAGAAGGCCCAAGCGGCTCGTTCCGGGATGACCAAGCCCGAGACTGGGCCTGCCAAGTCCGAGACTGGACCCGAGATACCCGTCGAGGGACGCCCCCACATCACGCTGGAGCCCGAGGATCGCGTCGAGCCCGAGGAGGATGGCTTCAAGCCCAAGAAGACCGCCCTCTACGCCGACTCCGTCGGGGCCGAGCCGGCTCCCCCATCGGCGGCGAGCGTACCGTCCGATGGGCCCATGACATGGGCGTCCGCAGCCGCCTCCACGGACGCCGTGGACGCAGCGCCGGCCGTCGCCGATGCAGCGAGCGCCGAGCCACGCGAGCCACGCAAGCGAGTGCCGAGTGCCATCCCCACCGAGAAGCACGAGGCCGTAGCGGCCGCGCCCGAGCGCCGGGGACCATCCCGCACGCGCAGGTCCGGCGTCACCACCTCCGAGGCTCGGAGCGAGCAGGTGGCGAGCTCGCCCCCGCGCACGCGAGCGCGTCGCTCGTCGTCATCGCGCTACGGGTGGCTCTGGACGCTCCTCGTCCTGCTCGCTGCCGGCGTGGGATGGGGCTCCTTCCAGGCGGGCCTGTTCGACGGTCTGCTCGGTCGGAGTTCCTCGAGTGACACGACGATCGCCCAGGCTGGCCGCGCTGCGGCCGATGGCGGCGGTGACGATGCCGCGCCTGCCGGCGACACGAAGACTCCCGCGCTGGCTGCCACCAGCGAGCCCGACGAGCCCTCGGGAACGACCTCGGACGCGGAGCTCATGGCGACCGGCTCCACCGGGGATCCACAGACCTCCGCAGCGGGCTCCACCGCGGCCATGGAGACGGGCGCCGGCTCGACCGAGGCCGAGCCGGAAGACGGTGGCTCCACCGGCGAGCCCCTCGAGGCTTCGGGCTCCACTGGGCAGGACGACGGCACCGTGGCCGTGGCGAGCTCCGCCGGGAGCACGGACGACGGCCCGGGCATCGACGATCCCGAGCCCACGGCCTCCGACCCGGCCGTGAAGCTCTCCGCGGATGAACGACGCCTGGGGATCGCAGTCGACGAGCGCCGCATCTACATGCTCAAGACGCTCTTCACCACCAAGCGCACGGGTCCCGCGACCACCTTCGCGGGAGGCTGGCAGCGCTGCGCCAAGCTCGACGTCGACGGCATCAAGGGATGGCGCCTGCCCCACCGCAGGGAGATGAAGCTCGTCAACGCAGTGCTCTCGCTGCCTGCGGGTGACTACTGGACGCGCACGGTGCCCGACGAGGACGAGGATTCCGCCTACGTGCTCGATTCGTCCACGGGTGCGCTCTCGTTGTCTGCCAAGCAGGAGCCCACCGGTGAGGTCGTCTGCGTGCGCAGACGAGAGTTCCCCGAGCGCTAGCCCCTGTGCTTGGCGCGCCCTCGCAGGCGACGCCAGATCGCGGCCACCACCGGGGTGAGCGCGATGGCCAACGGAATCCGAAACGGCTTGGTCGCGACCCATCCCGCCAGGGCGGCGGCCGACGCTCCTGCGGTGCCACCGGCTCCCTCGACCTCGAAGCCGACCATGAACGCGAAGAAGAAGCCCAGGTAGCTCAGCGCGGACAGGCTCAGCAGCACGATGACCGCGATGACCCCGTACTCCATCATGAGCTGCTGGAGCTTGTTCGACTTGCCCGGAGGCGCTGCTGCATCCGGGGCAGGGACCCCGGGCGCCGGCTCCCCGGGCGCCTGCTCGGGTTCGCGGTCGGGGGCTTCCCTCGGTGATGTGCTCGGCTCGGTCATCAGGTCTCCTCGGTGATCACCGTGCGCAGCCGAGCGACCAGCAGATCGAGCGCGACCTGGTTGCGACCACCCTCGGGCACGATGACGTCTGCCCAGCGCTTGGACGGCTCCACGAACTGCAGGTGCATGGGCCTGACCGTCGAGTAGTACTGCTTGCGTACCGCGGCGAAGCTACGCCCCCGCTGCTCGATGTCGCGGCGGATCCGTCGAAACACCCGGATGTCGGCGTCGGTGTCGACGAACACCTTGATGTCGAGCATCTCGCGGACCGCGGCATCGGCCAGGACCAGGATGCCCTCGACCACCAATACCGCGGCCGGCTCGATGCGCTGGACGTCGGGGCGGCGGCGATGGGTGGTGAAGTCGTAGATGGGCACCCCGGCCGCCTTGCCCTCGCGCAGCGACTGGATGTGCTCCACCATCAGCGACGTCTCGAGCGAGTCGGGGTGGTCGAAGTTGAGCTCGCAACGTGCCTCGTAGGTCAGGTCGCTGCGGTCTCGGTAATAACTGTCGTGCTGCAGCAGCGCCACCGAGCCCCGCGGGAGCGCCTCCGTCAAACGTCGTGCGACGGTGGTCTTGCCCGAACCGGTGGCGCCCGCGATCCCAACGACCAGCGTCGTCATGCAGGGGATTGGTAGCACAGCCGCCCCGGGGTCGTCCCCCAGTCGGGAACCGGGCCTGACACGCCGGTTTTCGTCCATTTGTTGGGTCCAGCGGGGCTCCTCGCTACGATCGAGCGGTCGTGGCGCAGAGCAAGCGGCCTCGCTCGCCCCTCCTTGGCCACCTGCGCTCGGGGGGGACGACTCTGCTCGGCTCACTGCCTGGCTTGACGCCCACCTTCTTGGTGGTGGCCCTGCTCGGCTGCGTGCTCGTACCGCTTCCCACCCCCTTGGTGGACCTGCTGCTCTCGATCAGCCTCGCCGGTTCGGTCTTGCTGTTGGTCGCGAGCCTCGGGGTGCGGCGCTCGGCCGACTTCCTGAGCTTCCCCAAGCTGCTGCTCCTGGTCACCCTCTATCGTCTGGCCATCAACGTCTCGACCACGCGTCTCATCCTCAGCCAGGCCGACGCGGGGCGAGTGGTCGACGCGTTCGCCTCGTTCGTGGTGCGAGGGGACTTGGTGGTCGGCGGGGTGATGTTCGCGATCCTCTCGGTCATCCAGTACCTGGTGATCGCGCGTGGCGCCGAGCGCGTGGCCGAGGTCGCGGCGCGCTTTGCCCTCGACGGCCTGCCGGGTCATCAGCAGGCGATCGAGGCCGATCTTCGGGCCGGCTTGATCTCTCCTGGCGAGGCCGCGCGCCGTCGCTCTCGCCTGGTCGAGCGCTCGAGCTTCCATGGCGCAATGGACGGAGCCATTCGCTTCGTGAAGGGCGACGCCGTGGCCGGGCTGGCCATCACCGGCATCAACCTCGTGGGGGGCTTGGCGATCGGGATCGGTCGCATGGGCTACCCATGGCAAGACAGCCTCGATCTCTACGGGCGCCTCACCATCGGTGACGGACTGCTCGCTCAGATTCCGGCTCTGCTGGTGAGCGTGGCCGCCGGAGTCCTGGTGTCCCGAGTCGATGAGGATGGGCCGCGAAGGGAGCCGGACGCGCAGTGGCTCGATCCCGCCATGCTGCTCGTGCCCGCCGTCATGCTCTTGGTCCTCGCCTTGGTCCCGGGGATGCCAGGCCTCGCGTTTGCAACCACGGCGGTTGCCTTGCTCAGTGGTGCGCTGCTCTTGGCGGCTCGGGTGGCACGGGCTCGGCCGCCCCAGGAGGAGGACCCGTCACGCCTTCAGGTTCGCCTGCACCCCTCCTCCATCGATGACGCTCGCGCGCTCGAGCGGGCGCTGAGCGAGCTCGGGGCCCGCCTTCGCACCGCGCTCGGCATGGAGGTCCCGCCACTGCGGCTCGTGCTCGACGATGCCTTGCCTCCCTTGCGGTGGGAGCTGAGACTGGGCTCTCGTCGGTTGGCTCGCGTGGAGCTCGAGGGCCGGGCTGCCATCGACGTGGTCTTGCTGGCGGTGTTTCGAGCCATCATGGATCACGCGCCTTCCCTGGTCGATCTCCAGGACCTCGAAGACTCGCTCGAGCAGCTGCGAGGCACCCATCCAATGGTCGTGCGTCGTGCGCTGGAGGTGGTGGATGTCGCCGACCTCCTGACCATCGTGCGGGCGTTCCTCCGCGAGCGTCTGCCCCGACCGCCGCTACGTGCCATTCTCTCGGTCGTTGCGGAAGATCGCCGCTTTCGCTCGCCGACCGAGCGCCCTCGCTTCGTCGAGCTGGTGCGGGAGCAATTGGCCTCCCACTGGGTGACCGACGTCCTCGACGGGATCTCTACCCTGGGACGGGCCCGCTGGATTCGACTGACGCCCGACGCCGAGGAAGCGCTCATGGACCGGACGCTCCGCGGCGAGGCGGGGTTGGCACTGCGAATGTCGGCCGCCGAACGTGACCGTTGGCTCGATGCACTGCGGAGCGACGAGGAGCGCGATGGACCTCCATCCGAGCCCGCACCACCGCCATCGATGTCGACCATTGCGCGGCTTGGCCCATCTCGCTCGGGTCCGGTCGTGCTCCTCACGACGGCTGGAGCTCGTCCCTGCGCCGCCGCTCTGGTCGCCGGAATCGTGCCCCACGTACCCGTCCTCAGCATCGTAGAACTCGAGCGCTCGGGCCTCGAAGCGCCTTCGGACACCGGCTGGCTCGATCTCCCCTAGGCCCGAGCCTGGTCCCGAGCCTGTACACGCACGAGACGCGAACGGGAGGAGCACGCGCATCGAGGAATCGTTGCCGACCAGCGGACCGATTCCTGGCGGCCGTATGTCTCGGACGTGAGCCCGCCATCGTGACGCTCGATTGCAAGTCGTTCCGCATCGGTGGCAGCGTGGCCACGTCATGGCCCACCTCCCCATCACCTACTGGGACTACATCAAGGTCGAGCCCCTGCTCGCGCTCCAGTCCGGGCTGGAGCGTGATGATGACGCGCTTTCGAACGACGAGGTCCTGTTCATCACGGTGCACCAGATCGACGAGCTCTGGTTCAAGCTCATCCTCCGAGAGTTGGTGATGATCCGAGATTGCTTCGCTCGCAGTCCGGTGCCGGAGCAATCGCTCGCGTCGGCGGTGCGAGGGATCCGAAGGACTTCGAAGCTGCTGCAGAACGTCGCCCAGCACTTCGAGCTGATGGAGACGATGACGACTCGCGACTATCTGGCGTTTCGGGACAAGCTCAGCCCTGCGAGTGGGTTCCAGTCGGCCCAGATGCGGGAGATCGAGATCTTGATGGGGCTCGAGGTCGGCCAGCGCGTCGCGATGGGACACGAGAGCAGCTATCTCGATGCCCTCCGCCATCCCGATGGGTCTGCATCTCCGGCGCTGCTACGAGTGCAGGCGCGCTTGAAGGACGAAGCAACCCTCAAGCGCACCATCGGCGAGTGGCTCCATCGAACGCCCATCCAGGGCTCGGGCCCCGATGCTCCCGATGATCAGCAAGTCGTGGAAGGGTTCATCGAGGAGTATCTCGAGGCCCATCAGCGCCAGCAGGCCGCCCAGATCGACGGTGCCAAGGTGCAGGCGCTCAACTCGGACGATGCAGATCGCCTGCGGAGGCGCTTCGAGGACGAGAGTGCTTCGGCGCGAAGGTTCCTCACCGCTGCGGACCATCCCGAGGCGATGCGTCCTCGGATCAGTCGCATTCGCGCCGCGATCGTGTTCATCGAGAGCTATCGCGAGCTCCCGTTGTTGGCATGGCCCCGTGAGGTGCTCGACGGGATCGTGGCGCTCGAGCAGGCATTCCTGATCTTCCGCCAACGTCATGCGCGAATGGTCGAGCGGGTGATCGGCCGACGAACGGGTACCGGAGGATCGGCCGGAGTGGACTACCTGGATCAAACCGCTCTGCGCTATCGCGTCTTTGGTGACGTTTGGGCCGTACGAACCGTCCTCCTACGCCGCGACGCACTGCCTCCGGTGCGTCGGGCGGAGCTCTACGACTTTGCGGGCGGGCGCTGAGCCGGGGCTGCCGGCACCGGCAGCGGGATGGGCAATGATGCGGGTGAGCGGGTGTGCCGCTGGGCTCGTGATCGGAAGGGCTGCGCGTGGGGATTTCACCGGCCCCTGGCTCGATTTTCTGGTGAGCCAATCGAGCGAAAGCTCATCGTGCAGGAGGAAGTGCGTGCATCCCGACGAAGTGCGCAGGACGCATCACGGCGCCGAAGCCCCCGCACGCACGCTTCGACGCCGTGTCCCGGGTGCATCAGCCCCAGGATGAGGACTGAAACGACCCGGACTCGTGCGCCGCCGGGCTTGGAGCGCTCGGGGGCGCGGCGTGTTGGGGGGCGGTGACGATGGGCCGCGGCAGCGGACCTCGAGGCTTGCGTGACATCCTACGGATCATCCGCCGTAGGCTCTTTGCAATCGCGTGGCCCGTGGGAAGGACGACTCCCACGGTCTCGTCGTTCTCGGTTTGCAGCACGACGGTGTGCTTGCCGACGACCAAGCGAATGGTCTTCTCCCCCGTCTTGTCCAGCAGGGAGAGCGCGGCGTCGAGGATGGGAGCCCACGTCTCGTCGCCACGAAGCTCGCGGGGACCAGCGGGGGATACTACGGAGACCGCCACGATGCCTTGGGCGGCGGCCAGATGCTCGATGTTGGCTCGGAGACTCATGGTTTGCCTACCTTTGCGGTCCGGTGCGGGGGACCGCCTCGCTCACAGTCTGAAAGAAACGAAATGGGCTGCCAGTCCTGGAGATGAATCGATGGCTCGAGTCGGGCAGAAAGGGTCTGTCCTGCTCCTGGCTGCCGATCGCGGCGGTGGTCCCGCTCACGCCTAAAACCCCCTCGGAAGGGGCAACGTTACACAACGTCAGGTCGTAGGCTCGAGGGGGTCGTGAGTCCTCCCACGCGGGTGAGATCCCTCAGAACAATGATTGAACGGCGATTCTTACGCTTCTCTGGTGCTGGTTGACGACGGGCTCGGGATGCTGTGGGCCGGACCAGGTCCCCGCCCCGCGACCGACGGCCGCACCTCGGACCCATCGAGCGGCTGACCGGTTTGCGGCCGGCATGATGAATTTTGCCCTTCGACGACTTCGAGCGGCTCTCCCGAGCGGGCTTTCCCCGGGAACCTCGTGAACTCGTCTCCGTGGCCACCCGCACGCCAACCGAGTTGGCGTGGCCCGGGCATCGCGGGCGAGCACGAACCGGCTGTACACTGCGTCGACCCGGCCGAACGCTTCCCATGCCTCGCTCGACCTTCATCTTGCCGCTCTTGCTCGTGATGTCCCTGGGCTCGTGCGATGGGCCTGCGTCCCACGAGTACGACTTCGTCGATGTTCCTCAGCCGGCTCCCGCGAAGATCCCCGAGCCGCCACGTCCAGTGGAGTCTGGCGCGAGCTCGGAAGCCGACGCGGATGGCTGCGGTCGGGCGACGGGTCGCAATGCCAAGGGCGAATGCGAGCAGCTTCACACCCGCGAGCTCGCGTATGTGCAGCAAGTGCAGCTCCCGGCGGGTCGCTTCGTGATGGGGGACATTCCCCAGAGCTACGCGGCCGAGATCGGCCGTCATGATCCCCGTGAGCGCTGGGCCGGCCAGCCCCCCCGCTACGCGGAGGCCCCGGCCTTCTGGATCGATCTGCACGAGGTCACGCGGGAGGCCTACGCCAAGTGCGTGGCCGCAGGGCAGTGCACCGAGGCCTCCTGTCCCGACGGCCGCGATCCGGTGGACAAGTACTCCGAGGACGCCGCTCGGCTGGTCCCGCAGACCTGCGTGACTCATGAGCAAGCCGCACGCTTCTGTGAGGCCCACGAGGGTCGCCTGCCCACGGAGATCGAGTGGGAGTACGCCGCACGGGGCCCGGACGCCAGGCTCTTCCCGTGGGGGAACGACATGCGTGACGAATACACCGCGATGCTCATGCCGATCAGCGCCACCCCGGGAGACATCAGCTACTTCGGCATCCGGGGCATGGGGACGAGCGCCCTGGAGTGGATTGCCGAGCCGTATCAGGTCGACGCGGGCCTCCAGAGCTTCCTCCCTGGGCCGTTTCGCCGGGCCGATGGCCCCCTGCTCCGCGCCGAGTCGACTCGGGCTCCTCGGTTCGTGATGAAGGGTGGCAAGGCGGGGGCGCGTCGTGACATGGGCCCGGCCGATCCTCGGGTAGGGTTTCGCTGTGTGGCCGACCTGGGCCCAGGGGAGGAACCGCTGACGGTGCCGGCCGAGCCGCCTGCGATCCCGTTGATGCGCGCGGCAGGATCGAGCCTCGCGGTGTTCGGTGGAGTGGTCGAGGCCGTGGACCGGCGCGAGGCCGAAGCGTTCTGCGACGTCCTACGGGTGGAATTCGAGGGCCAAGTCCACGAGGATTGGCGGTTGCCGACCCTCGTGGAGGTTCAGTCGATCGCGCAGGTCTTTCGTGGTCCGGGTCCGTTCTGGGCGGCCGACGGAGCCATCGTCCAGCGAGGAGGGGGCAAGCTGGGCCCCGACGAGCCGTGGGAGCAGGACGAAGCCGAGCCCTCCGATGCGCTCGTTGCTCGATGTGTGCACGACGCGGGTTGACTCGACGGCTCCTCGACCGTCCCATGACGGGCATGGGCCGACGCGGATGCCTCGTTTGGTGAGTTCTGCTACCGTCTCGCCGATGAGCTCGCTTCGCCTCGCCTGGCTTGGTTCACTGTGGATCCTCGCCCTTGCACCCGCTTGCCAGAGCAAGGGCGTGGGGCCGAGCCCGACCGGCACGCAGGCCGAGGGCAAGCAAGTCGAAGGCAAGCAAGCCGGCGCGGCCATGTCACAGGCGGTTTCGGCCGCCGACGCAGCCCCCGAGGTCTCCGCTGCCGGCTCCCCCGAGCCCGGTTCGGCCGAGCCGCCCGCCGAGCCCGACAAGGCGCTTGGAGCCCACTTGGCGGATCCTCGTTGGTATCGCAAGACCATGTTTGGAGAGGGGGCGAAGGTGCTCGATACGAAGCGCTCCCAGGCCGACGATCAGGGGCGCTTCTCCAGCCTCATCCGCTTCGAGCTCTCGGACATGACGGTCGAGGCGTGTGCCGATCATCTCGAGCAGAAGGTGGCCGGCGAGGTGTCGAACGTGCAGCGGGAGGTGCAGGCCGACGGGAGGATTCAGCTCGAGGGGAGCACGGACCGCTACTCGTTGACGTTCATCTGCGGCGAGGCCAAGGGTAAGACCATCGCGTACGTGAGCTACCAGTGGACGTAGCGCTTCGCGGAGCAGTCCAGGTCCGTCGATGGTGGACGCAGCACGGACGCCACGTTACGTTTCTTGGAACCAGATGCTGGACGAGCGAGGGGGGATTCCGCCCTTTGGGTGGGCAATCGCGTGCGCCGGGCGCAAGCCTGCCGAGGTAGAGCACGATGTGCGGGCGCTGGTGCGGTCGTCCACCAGCGCATGGACCCGCCATTTTCCCGCCGAGCGTGGCTATCAGGTGGTCGTCGAGCCGGCGGCGGATCCTGCGCAGGGGCTGCGGATGTCCGTGCGTCGGGGCGAGTTCGAAGCCACCGTTGCGATCGAGCACGAACTCGAGCTACGGGGGCGCGGCGCTGTTTCCGCAAGTCCGTTGGTCCGCATGTTCGGCCGGGCTCGTGCCAACGCCGTGGTGCGGGCCAATGCCGTGGGTGACCGCCTCATTCGACACGGTCGCTTGATCGGCGGTGGCGTGGGTCTTTGTCTGTTCTTGCTGCTGGGCTGGTTCATGATCGGCGTCAACAACCCGGTCTACATGCTGGGCGGCATGCTGCTGATGGTCGCGCTGATGATGGCGTTGGTGGCGGGCAGCACGTTGGGGGCCTGGGTGGGCGAGCGCCTCGCGGCCCGCAGCGTGGACCGAGTCGTTCGCTTGCTGACCCGTGATGCCGACCTGCACGATGACATTCGGCGTTGGAAGGCGGTGTCGCGCCTGATGGTGGCTCAGCGCACGACGTTGGCGGGCCATCGTCGCTCGCCGTTCCGGTCCGAGCCCAGCGCATTGGCGAGCTGAGCTGGGTCGCTGGCATCGAGCGGCTGTCCGCGTCCCGGAAACCCTGGTGCTCCGCGAGGAGATCTCCGGATGAGCCGTGCTTCGCACGGGGCATCGTCGCATTTCGTGACCCAGGAGCGTCGTCGCCGGGCGGCGCTCGATCGCCTCCGTGCGTAGAATCGCCCCGATGGCCGACGACCCCCAGCGGCTGAAGGTCGCCTTCATCGGCAGCCATGGCGTGGGCAAGACCACGCTGTGCTACGGCCTCGCGGCACGGCTCAAGGCGCGGGACGTCTCGCTCGAGGTCGTGCACGAGGTCGCGCGTCAGTGTCCGCTGCCCATCAACGAGCAGACCAGCGTTGCCGCGCAGTCTTGGATCCTGCACACGCAGGTCGCAGCCGAGATCGTGGCGGCCGAGCGCTACCCCGTCGTGGTCTGTGACCGGAGCGCGCTCGACAACTATGTCTACATGTGGCTCGCGGGCGGTCGACAGCGATCCGTCGAGGTCATGATGGAAGCGTGGATGTCCACGTACGACCTCCTCGTGCTCGTGCCGATCGTGGACGAACCCCGGCCAGATGGCCTTCGAGCGACCGACCCGAGCTTTCAGCGGGCGGTCGAAGAAGGGGTGCGACGCGAGCTGCAGCGGCGCGGACTCACGGCGTTGATGCTGGATCCCGGCACCCGGGACGGGTGGTTGTCGTTGGTCGAAGACGCGGTGATGACCCGCCTCGCTCCTCCGCAGCTCCCGCTGCTCTAGACCCGCTCGTTGGGCCGGCATGGGTCGGGCAGGCGTCGTGGCGATGCCGCCTTAGCTCGACGTGACGCCCGTCTGGCGGTCCAGGTCTCGCTGTCGAGGGGACCACCGCCCGGTGGACGACGCGAGGCTCCCGCGCGTCTTGCGTGGACGCCGCGAGGCTGAGAGCATGCCGGCTCTCGCCCCTTCTCCTTGGAGTCAGACGACCGTGGCCGACGACGACAATGCCCCGACCCCTGCCAACCCCGAGAAGGGCCCCGAGAAGGGCTCCGACAAGGGGCACCCACTCGGCCTCTACGTCTTGTTCTCGGCCGAGATGTGGGAGCGGTTTTGCTACTACACGATGCGGGGGCTTCTGACCCTGTATCTCATCAAGGCGCTCGCCATGGGTGACGAGCGGGCCTTCGCGATCTACGGAGCCTATACCGCGCTCGTGTACGCGGCCCCCGTGATCGGCGGGCAGGTCGCGGATCGCATCCTGGGCTATCGCCGCGCGGTGATCCTCGGCGGCGTGATGATGATGGTCGGGGAATTCATCATCTGCCTGGGGACCGAGGACGCGCTGTTCCTCGGCATGGGGGTCATCATCGTCGGCAACGGGTACTTCAAGGCCAACATCTCGAGCATCGTGGGCAAGCTCTATCGTGACGGCGATCCTCGTCGCGACTCGGGCTTCACCATCTTCTACATGGGCATCAACATCGGTGCGGTCGGGGCGACCCTGATCGGCGCACCGGTGGGCGAGGGACTGTCACGCGGCTCCATGGGCGACGCCGGGTACCTGGTGGGCTTCGCCTTGGCGGGAGTGGGCATGGTCGCGGGCTTGGCCTTCTTCGTGCTCGGCAAGCACAAGCTCGAGGGCAAGGGCGAGCCGCCCGATCCGGCCAAGCTGGCCGCGCCCTACTTTGCGGGAATGAGCCTGCAGACGGTCACCATCGTGCTCTCGGTGGTGATCGTACCGGTGCTCTACTACTTGCTGCAGCACAAGGAGCTCGTCGACATCCTGCTGCTGGTCGCGCTCGCGGTGGTGGTCATCCAGCTGCTGCAGGCGGCGTTTGCCGGTGGTGATCGCGTGCAGCGCGATCGCATCTTCGTGCTGATGATCCTGATGGTGTTCAACGTGGTGTTCTGGGCCTGCTTCGAGCAGGCGGGCTCGTCGCTGACCCTGTTCGCCGATCGCAACGTCGACCGCATGGTCCTCGGCTGGGAGATGCCTGCGTCGATGACGCAGTTCTTCAATCCGGCGTTCATCATCCTGTTCGGCTCGTTCTTCTCGGTGATGTGGATTCGCCTCGAGGAGCGCAACGCCAACCCGAACATCCCGCTCAAGTTCGGTCTGGGCATCGTCCAGCTCGGACTGGGCTACCTCCTGCTGTACGTGGGGGCCTCGATGGCGGGAGACGACGCCAAGGTGCCGCTCCTCATCCTCGCGTTCATGTACCTGCTGCACACCACCGGCGAGCTGTTCCTGTCGCCGATCGGGCTGTCGATGGTGACCAAGCTGGCGCCCAAGCACATGACGGGCGCGGTGATGGGAGCTTGGTTCCTCAGCTTTGCGTTCTCCAACTCGCTGGCGGCCACCATCGCGCAGAGCACGGGGGCCGGGGAGGGCGGGGGAGAAGCGGCTACGGGTCTCGATACCTACGTCGACATCTACACGCAGATGGGGGTGATTGCGCTGGCGATCGGCGTGGCCCTCTCGCTGGCATCACCTTGGCTCAACAAGATGATGCACGGGGTCAAGTGACGCACGCCGCGGGCAAGGTGGCCGCGGGCGCTGGCCGTCGCCCAGACCCGCAGCATGCCTCGTGAGGTCCCGTGGCTCGGGTCACCGAGACGACCGCCGTTCGCACGCTGCTGGTCCTGGCGGCGCTGGTGATCATCGTGGCCGGGCTCAAGCTGGCCGGAACGCTGCTGTTGCCGTTCCTGGTGGCGGTGTTCCTGTCGATCGTGGTCGCGCCGTTCGTGCTGTGGCTCGAGCGAAGGGGATTTCCTCCGGGCTGGGCGGTGATGGTCACGATGGTGGGCGTCATCGGGGTGATGCTCGGATTCGGGGCATTGGTGACCCAGTCCGTTGCAGGGTTCGAGCAAGCCGTGCCTGGCTACCGCGCCGCGCTCGATGCCACGTTCGCCGAGCTGTTGGAGTGGCTCGCCGGCCACGGCATCGACGTGGAGGAAGCGCTGCGAGGAGAGTCCATCGAACCCGGCATGGTGGTGGGGATGGCGGGCTCGTTCGTGGGCAACGTCATTGCCGCGCTCTCCAACACCGCACTCGTGGTGCTCACGATGGTCTTCATCCTGCTCGAGGTAGCGGGCTTTCCCACCAAGCTCAGAGCGGCGCTCGGCGATCCCGAGGCCGATCTCTCCGAGTTGTCGGAGATCATGGCCGAGGTTCAGCGCTACCTGGGCCTCAAGACGGTGATCTCGGCGGCAACCGGCGTATGCGTGCTCGTGCTGCTCTCGGCCTTGGGCGTGGACTTTCCGCTGCTGTGGGGCATGGTGGCGTTCCTGCTCAACTTCATCCCCAACGTGGGCTCGATCATCGCCGCGCTCCCGGCGATGGCGGTGGCGCTGGTACAGCCCGATCAGGGGCCGCTGTCGATGGTGTTGGTCGGCTTGGGCTACCTGGCGATCAACACCGTCATTGGCAATCTCATCGAGCCCCAGCTCCTTGGCCGTCGGCTCGGTCTGTCGCCCTTGGTCGTGTTCGTCTCGCTGGTGTTCTGGGGCTGGGTCTGGGGTCCGGTGGGGATGGTGCTCTCCGTGCCCATGACGATCGCGGTACGCATCGCGCTCGAGCGGCACGAGATGCTGCGGTGGATCGCGGTATTGCTCGGACCATCGCCGGACTGGGAGCGACCGCCCGGTGCCCTGCCGTCGTGGTGGATGCTCTGGCGGCGTGCTCGAGTGAGCCAGGAGGTCACGGCGGACGACGAGCCAGCGACCGGGGCGGCATCCTCCGAGCCCGAGCCGTCGCCGGCACGCATCGAAGAGGAGGGGGCCCGGCCCGAGCCGTCGTCGGAGCGTATCGGTGATGACGAGGTTCGGCCCGAGCTTCGTGACGGGGATCGCTGAGCCCGACGGGACGTCGCTCGCAGGCATTCGTCATCGTGCGCTGGCGGCCCGAGCAAGGTGCCCGACGGCGACGCGTAGCTCGTCTTCGTCGTGTCGAGCGAAGCCCAGGCGGACGAACGGGCGCCGACGGCCATCGAAGGCGAATTGCCGGGCCGGTCGGATGCGAACGCCGCGTACGGCCGCTCGCTCGGCCCACTCGTCCGCATCGAGCCCGCTGACCTCGGCCCACAGGGCCAGGCCGCCCGACGGCGGGCGCAGATGGATGCGATCTCCGAGGTGCGTGCGCAGGGCGTCGAGCAAGGTGTCGCGCCGGGAGAGGTAGCAACGCCGTGTCCTCCACACGTGCCGCTGTAGCTCACCGTCCTCCATGAGCTCGGCGACCGCGGCTTCGAGGGAGAGCGCCCCCTGACGATCGATGGCGACGCGCAGCGCCCCGATCCGTCGCAGCAACGGTGGCGGAGCCACGACGTAGCCGATGCGCAGGCCGGGAGCCAGGACCTTGGACAGGGTCCCCACGTAGATCACGTGTCCACCGTGATCAAGGGTGGCCAATGGCAGCACGGGCGGTCCCTCGTAGTGGAACTCGTGGTCGTAGTCGTCCTCGATGATGGCGAGCCGATGCTTGCGGGCGAGGTCGAGCAGGGCGAGGCGCCGTGGCCCTCCGAGCGCGACCGTGGTGGGATACTGGTGGTGGGGAGTCAGGTAGACGGCGCGTAGCGGACCCTGCTCGAGGACCTCGGTCAGGCGAGGTACATCGAGCCCGTCGTCGTCCACCGGTATGGGGATGAGGTCGGCACCATGGGCTCGTAGGGCATCCCACGCGGGGCGATAGCCGAAGGCCTCGACCGCAACACGATCACCGGGCCGCAAGATGGCTGCCGCCACCAGCCACAGCGCCATCTGGCTGCCGCGGGTGACGAAGACGTCGTCACCGGTGCAGGCCAATCCCCGGGTCTCTGCGAGCATCACGGCCAGCTGTGCCCTCAGACCGGGATGGCCCGCCACCGGACCGTAGTCGAGGATGCGAGCCGCATGCCGTTGAAGCACACGCCGGTGGGCGCGAGCGAGCGCCTCCCACGGGACCAGTCGCACGTCGGGCAAACCACCGCCGAGGTCGAAGGGAAGGGAGGGATCGGAGGAGGCCGTGGTGGCCGGAGGGTCGCCCAGCGCAAAGCCCAGTCGCCCCGGCATGGCGGCTCGCGGCCCTTCGTCGCGCCGCACCGGGCGATTGCGGCTGCTTGGTGGGGCCACTCGCCGCCCTCGGGCAGGCTCGGTGCGGATCCAGCCTTCGGCGTCGAGGGCGTCGTAAGCGGCGGTCACGGTGTTGCGGTTGACCCCCAGCTGCCTGGCGAGGGTGCGGGAGCCAGGCAGCCGTTGGTCGGGAAGGAGCCGACCACGAAGGATCTCCGCGCGTATGGCCGAAGCAATTCGAATGGCCACCCCTCCTTCCGAGGACGGGCCGAGGTCGAGCGCAAGTGTCCAGGAGCCCATGACTCTCCCAGGATGCCACGGGCCCATGCACCGGTCATCAACTGGACCATCGAGAATCTCGGAACTGGACCTCGATGATCATCCAGATGGAGACCATGATTGGGCCATGCTCAAGCCCTGCTTCGCCATGTCCGAGTCCGAGGCGCTGGCCGTGCTGTCTCGCACTGGGGTGTTCCGGATCGCGGGAATGACCGAGGACGGGCCCTTGCTGCGGACGGTCGATGGCGTGGTCCACGACGGGATGCTGTGCTTCCATGGCGCCGACCGGGGCACGAAGCTCGAGCTCGTCGGTCGCGAGGTCATGGTCGCAGGGGAGGAAGTGGTGGCGCACCTGCCCAGCTGGTTCTTCGACGAGCGCAGGGCGTGCCCGGCCACGACCTACTACCGCAGCGTCTACGCGTGGGGGACCATCGAGCGCGTGGCCGACCGGGTCACGAAGGCAGCCGTACTCCAGGCGTTGATGGAGCACCACCAGCCGGAGGGGCGCCATCAGCCAATCACGGCCGATGATCCGCTCTATGCCAACGCGATCGACGGACTGTTCGTCGGGTGCATCAGGCCCAGACGCATCGAGGGCAAGGCGAAGCTCGGCCAGCACAAGGGCGCGGCCACCATCGCTCGAGCCTTGGATGGGCTGTGGCAGCGAGGGGCCCCGGGGGATCTGGCGGCCATTCGAGCCGTGCGCGAAGCCCATCCCGGTCGCCCGACCCCGACGTGGATGCTCGGCCCCGTCGGCGTCACGTTCGAGGTGGCGCCCGATGGTCGCGAGGTCGAGGCCGCGGTTGCATTGCTGGAAGGGCAGTACTGGAACGAGGGCGTCGAACCCCGCCGAATTCGCAGCGCTCACCTGGCGAGCCCCGCGTGGATCGTGGCGAGAGATCCGGCAGGAACCGTGGTGGCTACCGCACGGGCCGTGGGAGACGATGCCAAGATCGCGATCGTCTACGATGTGGTGGTGGATCCTGCATTGCGTGGGCGAGGGCTGGGGCGAGCCATGGTCGGCTTGCTCTTGCAGCACCCCCGGGTCCGTGGCGCGCGGCGGGTGCTGCTCCGGACGCGCGATGCCCAGGGGTTCTATACCCGGTTGGGGTTCTCACCGTATGTGTCGAGCAACGAGCTGCTGGGGCGAACGACGAGCTGAGTGGTCCGTCGGACCACCGCGCGCTCGGCTCACTGCTCGCCCAGGAGCATCGCGTCGACTTGGGCGTAGTCGTCGAGCTCGACCTGCTCGATCTCGACGGGGACCACGACGTCTCGGCGCAGACCCGCGAGCTCGGGATGAGCCCCTTGCAGGACGGCGAGGGACTCGCCGGCGCGCTCGGGATCGATGTGCCACTCCTCCATGCTGTAGAACACCGCCTTGCGACGTCCGTTGGAGATCTCGAGGCACAGCTCGAAGGGAGCGGGGGCCTCACCCTCGCACTCCCAGCTGCGGACGCGAAGCTGGGCCTTGACGCGATCCTGAGGGAAGAACACCGACAGGCGGCTGCCCTCGAGGCCCCACTGGAACACCTCGAGGAGGTGGCGCCACTGCGAAGACTTGCCCGCCCCGCCAAAGCGCCCCTCGGGTAGGTCGAGCAAGACGAGGTGAGCGATCATGTCGCGGGGACCCTCGGGGGCCCGCTCGATCCACACCTGGTTGACCACGTTGCGGGTATCGGCGGCCGAGTCGTCGCCGACGAGCCCCTGCCCCATGGTCCACAGTCCGTACGCACCCGCGCCGAGCAGCGCGAGACCCAACAGCTTCGCCGTCGTCTTGGCCATGCGGGGCACCGTAGCAGGTTCCCTCATGGAGGAGGCGGCGCTCGGACCGCTGGGGCCATGTTCGAGCGTACCAGCGTTTCGGCGGTGCTTGGCGGGGTGTCGAAGGCTTGAGATGGCGCGCGGGGGCCGGCATTCTCGGCACGCGGGGGAGGCTTGGGCGCGGGTACGCACGACCATTCGGGGGACCTCGACGAGGACCACACCGTTGCGGACGTTGGCCCGGCGACTCCCACCTCGTTGCCGGGCGGACGGCCGGGGTTGCGCCCGGGAGCCAATCTCGGGCGCTACGTCCTGCTCGAGGAGGTCGGCTCGGGAGGGATGGGGGTGGTCATGGCGGCCTACGACCGCGAGCTGGGTCGCAAGGTGGCGCTCAAGCTCCTCCGGCCCAACCTCAGCCGCTCGGGGGAGATCCGGATGCGACGGGAGGCGCAGTCGCTCGCCCAGCTGCAGCATCCCTCGGTGGTGACGGTGTTCGAGGTGGGGACGATCGAGGGGCAGCTGTTCATCGCGATGGAGTACGTCGAAGGCCAGACCTTCGACCAATGGGCGGCACGACACCGAGGCCAGTGGCGCAAGATCGTGGAGGTCGCGATCAAGGCGGGGCGCGGGCTGGCGGCCGCGCACGCGGTGGGCCTCGTGCACCGCGACATCAAGCCGAGCAACATCCTCGTGGGCAGGGATGGCCGCGTGTGCGTGGCGGACTTCGGGATCGCCACGGCCACGGGTCAGGTGGCGGAGGTCGACGCGGTCGAGGCCAGGCCCCGCGACGATGTCGCTCTCGCGAACGAGACGGCGGAGGTTCGGTCGGCTTCCCTGGCGCTGGTGTCGTCGTCGGTCCAGGTGGAGCGTGCCGACGGGTTCACGGAGGCCGGGACCGTGGTCGGGACGCCGGCCTACATGGCCCCCGAGCAGCACCTTGGCCAGCCGGTGGATGCTCGCTCGGATCAGTTCGCATTCTGCGTGGCCCTCCATCGCGTGCTGTACGAGCAGGCGCCCTTCGCTGGCGAGGACCTCGAGGAGCTACGGGCCTCGGTGCTGGCCGGCAAGGTCGAGCCGGCGCCGGCGGTGTCGATCGTGCCCGCGGCGGTGCGCCGGGTGCTGCTGCGAGGGATGGCGGTAGCACCCGAGCGGCGCTGGCCCTCCATGACCGCGCTGCTCGATGCGCTGGAGCGTGCCCATGGCCGCCGCAGGGCGCTGCGGATGACGGCGCTGGCGACGGCCACGCTCGGGGTGGGCAGTGTCGTCGCGTTGGCGCTCGTGCCCGATGCACCAACGGCCAGGGCGAGCTGCCCGTCGGCCGAGCAGCGGCTGCGAGGAGTCTGGGACGACGAGCGCATGGCGACGATGCGAGAGGCGTTCGAGAGCAGCGATCTGCCCTATGCCGCCGATGCATGGACCCACACGGTGCAGCGCCTGGACCGGCAGGCCCAGAGCTGGAGCGAGCGCTATCGAGAGGTCTGCGCTCGCATGGAGGCCGAGGGCGGGAGCCCGGCCCTCGATCTCGAGATGGCTTGCCTGCGGACGCGCCGGGAGGAGCTGCAGGCGCTGGTCGAGCTGCTCGTCGGCGGGGAGCCCGAGGTGGTGGCCAAGGCCACTCAGGCGGCGGCCGAGCTCGCGCCCGTGGCCTCGTGTCACCACGAGGGAGTCGAGGCGGCGGCGATGGCGAGCCCCGCTCCGCAGCAGCAACCGGAGGTCGACGAGATCCGCCTCACGCTGGCTCGAGCCGAGGCCGCCTTCAAGGCGGGCACCTACGACATCGGCATCGAGCACGCGGAGCAAGCCCTCGAACGCGCGCGTCGGGTCGGCTACACGCCCGTGGAGGCGGAGGCGCTGTACCGACTGGGAACGCTGCAGGCATTGGCAGGGCAGCTCGATGCAGCCATGGAGAGCCTGGGGGATGCCTCGTTGCGGGCGGTCGAGGTTCGTCACGATCGCATCGCGGTGCTCGCCGCGAGCCGGGCGGCCTTCGTGACCGGATACCAGCGCGGACGAGTCGATGAGGGCATGGCGTGGGTCCGTCATGCCTCCGCCGCGCTCGAGCGCCTGGGCCCCGACCCCCTGCTCGCGGCGGACCTTCGCATCAACCGTGCCGCCTTGTACTCGGTCTCGGGCCAATTCGAGGCGGCGCTCGAGGAGTTCCGAGCCGGGCTCGAGCAGCGCAAGGAGGCGCTGGGTGAGGACCATCCCACGGTGGCCTCCGCCTACAACAATCTGGCCACCGCGCTGCTGGAGCTGGGCCGCTTCGAAGAAGCACTCGAGGCGCTCGAGCAGGCCAGGTCGATCTGGCAGCGTAGCTATGGTCCGCGTCATCCGGTGGTTGCGACGGCCATCAACGGGATCGGAGCCACCCTCGAGCACATGGGGCGCTTCGCGCAGGCGCGGGCGCAGCTCGAGCAAGCGCTCGCGATCCGCATCGAGCTGTTCGGCGAGGACCACGTCAACGTCGCGATCACCCTCGACAACCTCGGCTCCGTGCTCCTGAACCTCGGCGAGTACGACCAGGCGCGGAGCGCCAGCCAGCGTGCGCTGGACCTGCGCGCCAAGCACTTGGGCACGCGTCATCCACACTATGCGTCGTCGCTGGTCAATCTCGGGCTGGCGGCCGAGATGCAGGGCCGGCTCGACGAGGCGTGCACCCTTCACCGCCAGGCCATCGAGGTGTGGGAGGAGACCCTTGGGCCCGACCATCCATATCTCGGGCACCCCCTCACGAGCCTGGGGCGGGCCGAGCTCCAGCTCGGCCATCGCGAGGAGGCCAAGGCACGGCTGGAGCGGGCTCTGCGGATCCGAGAGGCCGCCGCCAACAAGGCGTCGGAGCTCGCCGAGACCCGCGTGGCGCTGGGGGATGCGCTGTGGCCGGACGAGCCGCATCGGGCCTGGGAGCTGGTTGACCAGGCCGCCGCAGGTCTCCACACGGCGGCCAACGTGCCCGAGCCGATCCGCGCCAAGGTCGCAAGTTGGCTGGAGCAGCACCCCCGGCCCTCTCCGTGACCTGCCCGTGAGCCCGGCCCCTCCCGGGCTCGACTCGTTTGTGGTACGCGGGCCGCCATATGGCGCTCTCCGTCGGGATCGTGGGCCTGCCCAACGTCGGCAAGTCCACCCTCTTCAACGCCCTGTCCAACGCGGGGGCCGAGTCGGCCAACTACCCGTTTTGCACGATCGAGCCCAACGTGGGCGTGGTCGCCGTGCCCGATCCGCGGCAGGACGCCCTGGTTCGCATGTACGAGCCGCTGTCGGTGGTGCCCACGACCATCGAGTTCCTCGACATCGCGGGACTGGTCAAGGGCGCCAGCCAGGGGGAGGGGCTGGGCAACCAGTTCCTCAGCCACATTCGCGGCGTGGACGCGATCTGCCACGTCGTGCGCTGCTTCGAGGATGACAACGTGGTCCACGTGGACGGCAAGGTCGATCCCCGGTCGGACATCTCGGTGATCGACACCGAGCTCCTGCTGCGCGACATGCAGTCGCTGGAGAACCGCCGCGACCGCGCCCGCAAGCAGTCCAAGGGGGGAGACGCGGAGGAGAAGAAGGCGCTGGTGGTGGCCGAGAAGGTCCTGGCCAGCCTCGAGGACGGTATTCCGGTTCGGGCCATGGAGCTCGATGATGACGAGCGCGCCGTCCTCGAGCCCTTGGCGCTGCTGACCGCCAAGCCGGTGCTGTTCGCGGCCAACGTGGCCGAAGACCACGCGTCGGGCGCGATGGATGAGCCGCTGGTGCAGGCGGTTGCGGAACTAGCGCGCAATCAAGGCGCCGAGGTGGTTGCGATTTCGGCCTCCATCGAGGCGGAGATCGCGGCGCTCGACCCAGGGGACCGCCAGGAATTCCTGGAGGGCGCCGGCCTGGACGAGCCCGGCCTCAACCGGCTCATCCGCAAGGCCTATGCGCTCCTCGACTTGGTAACCTTCTTTACTGCGGGCAAGAAGGAGGTCCGAGCCTGGACGATCCGCCGCGGCACGAAGGCACCGGGGGCAGCAGGGAAGATCCACAGCGACTTCGAGCGAGGCTTCATTCGCGCGGAGGTCACGCACTGGAAGGATCTGGTGGAGCTGGGCAGCGAGGCGGCGGTCAAGGGCAAGGGGCTGCTTCGGCTCGAGGGCAAGGACTATGTCGTGGCCGATGGCGACGTGATCCACTTTCGGTTCAACGTCTAGTCCAGGTCGACATCGGGGGTCGACACCGGGGGCCCTCGGACCTCGCCGCGTGTCCCTGGTGCGCAGCCGTGGTCAGGCGAGGTCGTCCAGGGCGGCCGAGACGTTGGCCAAACCCTGCTCCAGGATTGCGGGGTCTACGCCGAAGCTGAGTCGGACGAAACCGGGAGCCTCGAAGAAGGACCCCGGGACCACCTGGGTGTCGTAGCGCTCGCGGAGGTGCTGCGCGAAAGGCACATCCTGCATGAGGTCGGGCAGCCGAATGCATCCCGACAGCCCCGCCCGCGGCGGGACCCACGAGACACGGGGTTCTCCCGTGATCCACCGCTGGACGACCTCCCGCCCTGCATCGCCAATGCGCTCGGCCCAGGCCGTGAGCCGATCGGCTTGACGGAGGACGCGGGCCCCGAGGAGGAGGGTCGAGACCGGCTCGTCCACGTGGAGATAGTCGGTGGCGGCACGAATGGCTCGGGCGGCCTCTGGAACTCCGGTGACGATCCAGCCTGCGCGAAGTGCGGGAAATCCGAAGCACTTGGTCGTGGACGACCAGCTGATGCAGTTGGGGGCGACCAGGCACGCGGGGAGGAGCGAGCCTGCGGCGTCGGTCGAGAAGCAGTAGTCGAGGTAGACCTCGTCGACCAAGACGACCGCACCCACCCGAGCCGCCAGCTCGGTGACCTCGAGCAGAGTCTCGCGACTGGTCCCGACTCCGCTGGGGTTGTGGAGGTTGCTCAGGATCACGGCACGCGTTCGCGAGGTGAGCAGCCGGGCCAAGCGGTCGGGTCGCACCGCCCAGCCGTCCGCGGCGTCGCGCTCGAGTCGAGAGACGCTCGCGCCGAGCATCTCGGGTACCCGGTGAAGCGGCTCGTAGGTTGGGCGCTCGACCACGACCTGATCACCCGGACGCAGGAGCGCCATCAAGACGTGGGTGATCGCGAGGCTCGACCCGAGCGTCGGGGTGACTCGCGCGGGTTCGACCCCGTACCGCGCGGCCACGACCTCGATGAACTCTTCTCGTGCGCGGCGGCGCACGTCGCGGCGACACAGCTCGCTGATCTCGAGTGTCCCCGCCCAGGTGTCGGCGAGCGCCTTGGCTTCGTCGTCATCGGACCACGGAGCGACGGTGTCGCTCATGCCGCTGCCCGTGAGGTCGTAGCGAGCATCCCGCTCGATCGACTTCGCCCACGGCAGGTACTCGAGGGCTCGCAGCGCTGCCTTCACGACGGAAGGCATGGTTTCAGATGTGCGAAGGCCCCGCAAGCACCATGGAACGCTGTTTATTGGCTTCTAGAACCCGAGAGCGCTCGCCTCGGGGACGGATCCGGCGGCCGAGGGGTCAGTGACCACGCCACCGGGTCAGGGAAGAGCGAGGGGTGCGGCGGAGGATCCGGGCGAGCTTGAGGGTCTCGGCCTCCGCCCACCCGTCGTCGAGCGCGGGCTCGATCCGGGGCTGCCCGTCGCTCCAGTGCAGTCGAGCTTCGAGGCGCCGACCTTCGGGTAGGTGGATCGCGACCACATACTCGAGTGGCTCCCCCGAGCCGATCCGCGTCAGCACGAACCGACCACCGTGGGCGGGATGGAGATCATGACTGGAGGCATCGGCCACCGAGCACCCTCTTTTCCATGGCGAGCCGAAACGTGCAAGACCCCCGGTCGCCGTCAGAGGCTGACCGGGGGTCGAGAGGTCGGGGCTGGTCACCCGGATTCCATGGTGGCCCTGCCTAGACGGGGCAACCCTCGGTGCCCTCGTCACAACACACGCACTCGGCGACCCCGCCGTCGGTGGTGCAGTAGCCGAAGTCGTAGGTGATGCCCTCGGCATCGCCGTCCTCGCTGCAGATACGGAAGCAGCTGTCGCCACCGAGCTTGCCGTCGTCGCAGAACTCGATCTGGTCGCCGTCTCCTCCACAGCCGTTGCACGCCGGGCCGCTGCATGGGGTGCCGGGGCCGACGCCGCACACGAACGTGACCGAGGATCCGTCGTCCACGCAGCCGTAGGCGAAGTCGAATCCGTCGAATTGGCAGCTTTCATCGCCGACGGTCACCCCCTCGACCCACTCCCCGCCGACGCACTCCCAGTAGCGGCTGCCCGCGGGGCCCTCGACGTCGTTGTTGCTGCAGAACACCAGGCCATCCTCGGTGCAATCGGCCGCGTCGGGCTCGATCCCATTCCAGGGCGCATCGGTCTGCTCGCACATGCCGGGCGGCTCTCCGGTCTCGTCGACCGTCGTATCGGCGGTTTCCGTGGCATCCGCGGTTCCCGCAGTTTCCGTGGCTCCCGACGTCGTGGGCCCGTCGGTATCCGTCCCCGGGACCTGGTTGTCATCGATGCAGCAGCTGAGATCGTTCAGGTCGTCGGGGACGCACCAGTTGTAGCCGGGGTCGCAGACGCAGACCTGACCCTCGAGGTGGACGTGGTCTTCGCCGCCGCAGCTGGCGTCACCCCCCTTGCCCGGGATCCGGTCGCACTCGTAGTCATTGGGATCGTCGTTGGCGAACTCGTAGCCGAGATCACAGCGACACTCGCCATTGACCACCTGGCTGTTGCATCCGGTGTTGCCGCACTCGCTGCAATCGAGGGGCTGCACCGAGATCACACATCCCAGACCGATGCCGGCGAGTCCACCGAGCGCGAGGGTCCACAGGAGCTTGGGAAGCGGGTTGGGCATGCTCATGAAATAGGCTCTTTCGTTCGAGGCTCGCGGGGCGCCCAGTGGGGCGCCGCGGGGCGGGCTTCGACGGCCCGACCATCCCCGTCATTCTGCAACGGACCAGGCCCGGGATGCGAGCTCGGTGGCGGCGGGAGCGGCGTGCTCGGACGCGCGCTTCGTCGGTTCGAGAGCGCGCTGCGGGCGACTACTCGACCGTCCAGGTGTGACCAGAGCGCAGCAGCGCGTCGATGTCTCCCGCGCCCTTGGCCATGGCCTGCGTGTTCTGAGCCGAGACCGCTTGGCCGTAGGAAGGCTGGGGATCGCGGTAGAGCACGCCAAAGGCCATGGGCATCTCGGGGGCGGTGAGCTGCGCCAACAGGAACGCAAGCGTGCGGTTGGTCTCGTCGTGCACGGCGAGCTCGGACTCGGGCACGCCGCCGTCGCCGACCGTGACGATCTCGACCCGACGGCCGCCCTCGACGATGCGAAGACCTTTGTCGTTGTTCTTGCCGAAGCGCAGCGGCTTGCCGTGCTCGACCCACATCTGCGTGTCCGACGCGATGTCCTTGGCCGTGACGCCGTCCCACGCTCCGTCGTTGAACACGGGGCAGTTTTGCAGGATCTCCACGAATGAGGCCCCTCGGTGGGCGCGAGCCTCGGTGAGCACGTCGCCCAGCGTCTTGATCGAGGTGTCGATCCCGCGGGCGACGAAGCGGGACCCCGCACCCAGCGCGAAGAGCGTGGGGTTCAGGGGGGCATCGACGGAGCCCATCGGGGTCGAGGGGCTGCGCTGTCCGAGCAGCGACGTGGGCGAGTATTGGCCCTTGGTCAGGCCATAGATGCGGTTGTTGAACAGCATCAGCTGCACGTCGACGTTGCGGCGCAGCAGGTGCATGAGGTGGTTGCCCCCGATGCTCAGGCCGTCGCCATCACCGGTGATCACCCAGATGTCGAGCTCGGGATTGGCGAGCTTGAGGCCGGTGGCCAGGGCGGGGGCACGACCATGGATGGTGTGGAACCCGTACGTGCTCATGTAGTAGGGGAAGCGGCTCGAGCAGCCGATCCCGGACACGAACACGGTCTTCTCGCGGGACACGTCCATGTCGGGCAGCGCGCGCTGAACGGCCGCCAAGATGGCGTAGTCGCCGCAGCCCGGGCACCAGCGGACCTCCTGGTCGGAGACGAAGTCCTTCTTGGTGAGCTTTTGGGCGGGAGGGTCGAGAGGCGTCATGGCTTGGAATCCCGGCTTTGGTTGGCTGGAGTGCGTGGCGGGGCCTGGCTGGCCTCAGGCGTTCAGGGTCTCGCGGATGGCGTCGAGCACCTCCGCGACCTTGAAGGGCTGGCCTTCGACCTTGTCGAGGGGTTGGGCCGGCACCAGGTACTCGGCCCGGAGTACGCGGTAGAGCTGGCCGTTGTTGAGCTCGGGTACGAGGATCTTGTCGAAGCGCCGCAGCAGCTCGCCCAGGTTGCTGGGCATCGGCCACATCTGCCGCACGTGGATGTGCGAGACGTCCAGGCCCTCGGCCCGGGCGCGACGCACGGCCTGGTTGACCGAGCCGAAGGTCGAGCCCCACCCGACGATGGCCAGGGCGCCGTGGTCGTTGCCGAGCTCGACGTGCTGCTGCGGCATGTCCTTGGCGATGCCGAGGATCTTGGCCTCGCGCACCTTGGTCATCTTGTGGTGGTTCTTGGGATCGTAGGAGATGTTGCCGGACGCGAAGTCCTTCTCGAGGCCGCCGATGCGGTGCTCGAGGCCCGGGGTTCCGGGCTTGACCCACACGCGGGCGAGGGTCTGCTCGTCGCGGATGTAGGGATGGAAGCCCTCGGGGTCGGCGTGGAACCTCACCTCGATGCGCGGGAGATCGCCGAAGCTGGGGATCTTCCACGGCTCGGCGCCGTTGGCGATGAAGCCATCGGACAGGACGATGACCGGGGTCATGTACTTGATGGCGATGCGGCAGGCCTCGATGGCGTAGTGGAAGCACTCGCCGGGCGATGCGGGCGCGAGCACGCACAAGGGGGCGTCGCCGTTGCGGCCCCAGATCGCCTGGAACAGGTCGCTCTGCTCGGTCTTGGTGGGCATGCCGGTCGAGGGTCCGGCACGCTGGATGTCGAACACGACCAGCGGAAGCTCGGTCATGATGGCGAGGCCGAGCGCCTCGCCCTTGAGGGCCATGCCGGGCCCCGAGGTGGCGGTGGCTCCGAGCGCGCCTCCGAACGAGGCGCCGACGGCCGAGCAGACCGCGGCGATCTCGTCCTCGGCCTGGAACGTGGTCACACCGAAGTGCTTGAGCTTGGCGAGGTTGTGCAGGACCGACGAGGCCGGGGTGATCGGGTACGAGCCGAACACCACGGGGAGGCCCGCGAGACGACCGCCCGCGGCGAGGCCCCATGCGAGCGCCTCGTTGCCGGTGATGTTGCGGTACGTGCCCGACTCGAGCACGGCCTTGGGGACCTTGTAGCAGCCGATGCCCTGCGGCATCTCGGCGGTCTCGCCGTAGACATGGCCGGCGTTGAGGGCGGCGATGTTGGCCTGCGCGAGCTCGGGCTTCTTGGAGAACTTGCCCTCGAGCCACTTGATGGTGGGGGCTCGATCGCGATCGAACATCCAGTAGAGCAGGCCCAGCGTCCACAGGTTCTTGGTGCGCAGGGAGGCCTTCGAGCCCAGCCCGAAGTGCTCGACGGCATCGGAGGTGAGCTTGGAGATGTCGATCTTGAGCACCCGGTAGGGCGCCATGGTGCCGTCGGCGAGGGGATCGCTGGCGTAGCCGGCCTTCTTGAGGTTGGCCTTGCTGAAGGCGCCGGTGTTGACGATGACCAGGCCACCCCGGGGAACGTCGCGAAGGTTGACCTTGAGCGCGGCGGGGTTCATCGCCACCAGCACGTCGGGCGCATCACCGGGGGTGAGCACGTCGTGTGACGCGAAGTGGATCTGAAAGCCCGAGACGCCAAAGGTCGTGCCTGCGGGGGCGCGGATCTCGGCGGGGAAGTCGGGGAAGGTCGCGAGGTCGTTGCCGGCGACGGCAGTGGTCTGCGTGAACTGGTCGCCGGCAAGCTGCATGCCGTCGCCCGAGTCGCCTGCGAAGCGAATGACGACCGAGTCGAGGATCTCGCGGCCATCGGCGGATTCGGTAACCGGGGTGTCCATGACGATTTCGTGAGTCGCTGCGAAAGGTAGACCCCGGCGCGGCCCCGGGGAACGTGACGTTACGTCAGCGCAGCGGACGGGAGTATGGCGTCCGTCCGAAACGTTGTCACGCGTCCTATGCCAGGAGACGCGGCGGCAAGGAGCCGGGGGCCGCTGCCACTAGAGAAGGTCGACGAGCGCTTGAACGTACTCGGCGTAGGCGTCCGCCGTGGCCGCGGCGGGGTGCTCGGGAGCGGAGCGGAGGCTCGGCGGCGGTTCGAGCCCGTCGGCGGAGACCTGGGCGCCCGCCCACTCCAATAGATAGATCCGCCCATGGGGATCGCGAACGCGCTTGCCCCGCAATCCCGCCCCTTCGAGCTGCTTGGTCCACTGCAGTACGGTGCGCGCGAGGTCGCGGGACCAGGTCTTGTGGCGCTGGGCGAAGGCGTCGCCGAGCTCGGGCCAGTGGGTGCGCAAGGCGTCGCGCACCGCGGCCCCGAGCTTGGGGGCGTTGCGCGCATCGTCGAGGTACCGCCGCCGCGCCGGCCCGGATCCCTTGAGCAGCAGGCGGTCGGCGCACGCGACCGGCCGGGCCTCGGCTTCGGTGGAGAGCCGCATGGTGGCCAGCGGAAGCGTGGCGTCGACCTCGATCGTGACGTCGCTTCCGCCGACGGCCATGACGATCGCGCCAAAGGCCAGGTGGGGGACGACGACGCGGCGCTCGTCGTCCGCGCTCGCGGAGCTCGACCTCCCCGCCACGGCCGCGCCCGCCATCGTCACCAGGAAGGTGCGTCGAGACCAGGGCATGGGCGGGGGACGGTCGGGCGATTGCATTGGCAGGCATGACGATCATCCGCCCGGTGAACATTCGTGTCCATCGCATTCTTGGCGCCTTGCGGGGGCTCGCGCGGCGCCGTGCTCGGAGAGCTGCGGCGCCTCCACCGGCGAGTCCATGGGCGGCCGACGATTGAGGTGGCTCACGAAT
The DNA here is from genome assembly GCF_026337845.1 of Paraliomyxa miuraensis. Lineage (GTDB taxonomy): Bacteria > Myxococcota_A > Polyangia > Nannocystales > Nannocystaceae > Paraliomyxa > Paraliomyxa miuraensis. Next base: position 127,359 of record NZ_JAOVZF010000155.1, read on the forward strand.
CCGACGATGACGGTCGACGCACGTGGGCCGCCGAGGACGGTGGTCTGGCAGTCCGCCCAGTGAGCCCGGTGACCTGCTAGCGTGGCCGCCATGGGTCATCGGACCGAGGAGATCCTGCGGGTTGGAGGCATCGACGAGCTCATCGATCGTGGCTTGCTCGCGGACGAGGAGGGCGATCTGGATCTGGCCGAGCGGATCCTGGACGAGGCGGGCAAGCGCGCGGGTGAGAACCAGCCTCGCGTGCTCCACCTGGCGGGTCGTGTGGCCTGGGCCCACGGCGACATCGAGCGGGCCACGGGGTTCTTGCAGCAAGCGACCGATCAGAAGCCCGATCGCGCCGATGTCTACCTCGATTGCGCACGGTGTCTGCACCTGATGGGCGACGACGGGCTGGCGGAGGAGCAGGTTCGCGCCGCGCTGGCGTTGCCGCGGCTCGACGAGAGCACCGAGGGCGACGCGCGGGTGCTGCTGTCCCGGATCCGGCTGGAGGACGGCGATGCCGAGGAGGCGCTGGAGGTGCTCGAGGGCGTGTCCGCCGCCCTCAAGGAGCACGCGTTGTATCTGAGCGCGCTGGCCGACGTGCTCGTGGAGCTCGAGCGGACCAACGAGGCGCTGGTGCTGCTCGAGCGCGCCGTGGCGGCGGAGCCCGAGGATGCCGACTACCACTATCAGCGCGGGCTCACCCAGCAGGCGGCGGGGGACCTCGAGGGCGGAGCGACTTCGATGCTCAGGGTGCTGGCGCTCGAGACCAAGCTGCGCGGGACGACGGGGGCGCCGACCTTCCAGGAGATCCAGGTCCTACGGACGCAGCTCGAGGACGCGATGGAGGAGCTGCCCGATCCGATCATGGGGCTGGTGGCGAGCGCTCCGATCACGGTGCAGGCGGCAGCCACCGAGGAACAGGTGCGCGCGGGAGCCGATCCGCGGTCGCCGGTGTTCTTCGTGGGTCGACCCAAGCTCGAGGAGCGCGACGCGGAGCTGACCGGCATCGTGGTGGCGCGCGACGTATTGCTGGACGAGATCGACGACGAGGACGAGATCGCCGAGACCTTGCTGGTGGCGATGGTGGAGGAGATCACCGATTTCTTCGGGCGGGACGATCTGCTGTTCGCGGAGGCCTCGGCATGAGCGTTCACGTGCCCGATCGCGATACCGCGGCCCTGGTCTACGACTGGAACGCCAAGGATCGGCGGGGCCCCGTGCTGCGCAAGCGACCGCGCTTCGTCGACGAGACCATTCGCGATGGCTTGCAGTCGCCATCGGTGATCGACCCGACCATCGAGCAGAAGATGGAGCTCGTGCGCTTGATGGACCGGCTGGGGATCGACGTGGTCGACCTGGGCTTGCCGGGCGCGGGTGCGAGGGCGGTGGAGGACGTGGAGCGCCTGTGTCGCTTCATCATGGAGGAGAAGCTCTCGATCAAGCCCAATTGTGCGGCGCGGACGGTGGCGGCCGACATTCGGCCGGTGATCGAGATCTCGCAGCGGGTGGGGATGGCGATCGAGGTCACCGCGTTCATCGGCAGCAGCCCGATCCGGGCCTACGCCGAGGACTGGGACGTGGAGCGGCTGGAGCGGCTCACCCGCGAGGCGATGCGGCTGACGGTCGACAATGGCCTGCCGGCATCGTTCGTGACCGAGGACACCACGCGCAGCCACCCGCGGACGCTGGACCGTCTGTTTCGCGCGGCGATCGAGGAGGGCGCGACACGGCTGGTGCTGTGTGACACGTGTGGTCATGCCACGCCCGATGGGGTGCGCAACCTGCTGGCCTTCACCAAGGCGCTGCTTCGGGGGCTCGACATGGAGGAACGGGTGGAGCTGGACTGGCACGGTCACAACGACCGCGGTCACGCGCTGCCCCTGAGCCTGTTTGCGCTCGAGTGGGGGGTGGATCGGGTGCACGGCTGCGCGCTGGGGATCGGCGAGCGCGTGGGCAACGCCTCGATGGATCTACTGCTGCTCAACCTCTATCTGTTGGGGGAGCTCGACGAGGAGCGTCACGACCTGTCGTGCCTGGTGGAGTACGTGACCAAGACCAGCGAGTACACGGGGGTGCCGATTCACCCGAGCTATCCGCTGTCGGGGCGCGATGCGTTTCGCACGGCCACGGGGGTCCACGCGGCGGCGGTGATCAAGGCGGAGAACAAGGGCGATCTCGAGCTGGCCGACCGGGTGTACTCCTCGGTGCCCGCGCGGGTGTTCGGCCGGCATCAACAGATCGAGATCGGGCACTATAGCGGGCGATCCAACGTGGTGCACTGGCTGCGTACGCATGGTCTCGACGCGTCGGACGTGGTGGTCGATCGCGTGTTCGCGGCGGCCAAGCGGGGCAACCGGACGCTCGAGGAGCACGAGATCCGGGCGCTCGTTGCGGGGGGCTCGCTCGGGCACTGAGGCCGGGGGCTAGCTGCGGGGGGGCTGGGGCGTGACCTCCTCGCCAAGGTGGTGTCCGAGGTCCACCAGGTAGGTGGTTGCGGTCGCAGCGGGGTCCATGAACAGCCGCGCCATGAAACGGAACAGCGGGTTGTCGATGGTGCCGCGCTCGGTGAGCGTCAGCCGCGTGCCGCCATCGGTGGGCTGCAGCTCGAAGGTCCAGCTTCCGGTGAACGGCATGTCGGCGTCGCTGGTCATGAGCACGAGGCGGTGGGGGCGATCCTGCTCGACGACCTCGAGCGGAAGGGGTCCTTGCGGACCGATCTCCACGAAGCGGATGGGGTCGCCGGACTCGATCTCGACCGCGTCGACGTCGGTGCGCCAGCCCGGGGCCTGGTCGAAGCGCGTGATGACGTCCCAGACCTCGTCCGGCGTACGCGCATAGAGGGCCTGACGGGTCGCGACGTGGTTCGGCTCCATGGTGTACCCGAGGCCTGCCATCAGGACGACCAGGCCGACGACGGCGATGAAGGCCCACTGGGCCGCCTTGCGGAGCTTGTTCATGACGAGGGGACGACCGAGCGAGCGGGCGCGTCGACCATGGTACCAGCGGGTGGATTGGCGCGGATGACCTCCGGGTCGGTGGGAGGCGCCGCCGCGAGGCCGCTGGTGTAGAGTAGCGGGTCCATGGGGCAGCTCCTCCTCGTCCGTCACGGGCAGGAATCGTTGATGCGGACCAACTACGACGACCTCTCCGACCGGGGTCGTGAGCAGGCGACCGCGCTCGGCGAGTGCTTTGCGGACAACGGCTGGGAGTTCGACTTCGTCTACTCGGGTCCTGCGCTGCGACACCGCGACACGGCTCGCCGCGTGGGGCGAGCGATGGAGGCGGCGGGCCGTCGGTGGCCCGAGCCGATGGAGCTACCGGGGCTCGGCGAGCACGACGACCTGTCGCTGGTACGGGCCAGCGTGAGCTCGCTCGGCGACGACGCCGAGGTGGTTGGATTGCGCCGCGAGATGCTGGAGGTTCGCGATCGCGAGGAACGGTCGCTGCGATTCCAGCGACTGTTCGAGGCGGTGATGATCCGCTGGTTGCAAGGGAGCTTCGAGCCACGGGGAGTGGAGACCTGGCCGCAGTTTCGCGCGCGCGTGCTCAGCTGCGTCGAGGCCATGACCTCGCTGTGCGAGCCCAGCACGCGGATCCTGGCGTTCAGCTCGGTGGGCCCGGCGGCGGTGCTGCTGCAGCGTGCCTTGGGTACGGACGACGTGACGACGTTTCGCATGGCGTGGAAGCTGCGCAACTCTGCGATCACCAGCTTCCAGTTCGACGGGCGCGGGGCGCTGTCGCTCGAGGTGTTCAACGCGCTGCCGCACCTGCGAAACCCGGCCGACTGGACGCCGCGTTGAGAGCCACGCGAAAGGGGGCCGCCAAGAAAGCCAGCGAAGCGTGGCGGGAGGAAGTGGAGGGCCAGGCGGGAGTCGAACCCGCATCGTCCTGCTTAACAGGCAGGCGCTGAGCCGTTCAGCTACTGACCCATGATTGGGAGGGATTGGGAGGGATGGCGATCCCCCCGGGATTCGAACCCGGAGCCTGCGAGTTAAAAATTCGCCGCTCTCCCGAGTTGAGCTAGGGGACCTTGGGTGGCGATCCGGGAGGGAGTCGAACCCTCGACCTGCGGGGTAAGAAGCCGCCGCTCTAGCCAACTGAGCTACCGGACCGACGAGGAGTCACGATCCGATCGCCAAGCGCGATCGGATCGGTGGTGGAGCTGGGTGCCTCGGGGCGGGCTCGAACCGCCGCGATGCCCACGCCTTCAACGTGGCGCTCTACCAACTGAGCTACCGAGGCATGCGTTTGATCGGCCCGGCTGCGCGACGGAGCGCACCGGGCCGAACGAAGCGCTCGCGCCGGCGAAGTCGATGGAGAACGGGACGGTCGAGCACGGTGCCAGGGGCGGGATTCGAACCCGCGTGTGACGCTTGATGAGAGCGCTGCCTCGACCGCTCGACCACCCTGGCAGGGGTCATGACGGGCAGCGGGGGCATGCGCTCGTCGTGAACGAGCGCGCGAACGAGGGCGCGGCTGGGGACGGGGCTTGGGCTGTGGTGGTGTCTCATCGTCGTGAATCCGGGTCGAGCCATGCGCGCGAGCTCGATGCGCCACATGCAGTGGTGCAGTGTCGAAGCGGCGCTGACACGGCGAAGCGAGCGGTCGATGAACGGTCCGTGTGCCCTGCGGGGCGAGCACGGCATGCTCGTTCGACGCGAGTCGTCGAGTCGCGGGTGATGGCGATCGTTCGAGCCCTCGCGGTGCTCGCCAAGAAGAAGTGGGCTTACACCGACGAAACGCTCAACACGCGCCGAAATTGCGACCATCGTTGGCCGCAAACGACCCCATGACGACCGACATGGTCATCGCGAGGTTCTTGGTCGTGGTGCGTTTCATGACGTAGTCCCATCACGCCACGAAGGCGTGCTTGGACGGTGTAGTCGATGGATGCGCTCGGGTCAAGAGACTCGATCGAGAAAAGATCGAGCTCGGGCCGCGCACCGAGCTGGTTCTCTCGTCGGCTTTCTCGTCGGGTCGCTCGTCGGCACGCTCACCGGCAGGCGCGTTCGAACGCCGCGAGCGCGCCGTCGATCGCCGCGTCGTCGGCCGCCATCGACAGTCGCAGGTGGCCCGGGACTCCGAAGGCCGTGCCCGGTACGACGATCGTGCGCTCGGCCAGCAAGCGCTCGGTCAAGACCACGTCGCCGCCTTGCTCGTCGCGCAGCGCCGCCGGCAGGCCGGGAAACAGGAAGAAGCCGGCCTTGGGGGGCAGAACGTCGAACCCGAGGGCGATGAGGCCATCGGCCATGCGTCGGCACCGTCGAGCGTAGACCTCCACGTCGACGCGCCCATCGGGTTGCCCGAGCACGCGAGGCAGTGCGCGCTGCATCAGGGCGGGAGCGTTGACGAAGCCGAGCACGCGGTTGCAGAACGCGAATGCACGCGTCAGCAGCTCGTGGCCCGCCGCGCGAGGCGAGAGCACGATGTAGCCGATCCGCTCGCCGGCCAGCCCCAGATCCTTGGAGTGGCTGGTGAGGTGGATGGTGTGGTCGTAGCGCGACATCATCGAGGCCACGGGGCTGCCGTCGTGGGTGAGGTCGCGGTAGGGGCTGTCCTCGATGATGAAGATCGGTCGCTCGCGGTCCCGCTCGAGGCGGCGCAGGGCGTCGGCGAGGCGGTCGAGGTTCTCGCCCACGTAGACGGCACCGCTGGGGTTGTTGGGGGAGTTCAGCAGCACGATTCGCGTGCGCTCGCCGATGCGGGAGACGATCGCGTCGACGTCGAGGGCAAAGCTCGCGGTGGAGGGAGCGGGGACGAGCACGGCGCCCACGTTGGTGCAGTAGTGCTCGTACTCGGAGAAGTACGGCACGGGGACGAGGAGCTCGTCGCCAGGGTTCATCATCGCGCGCAGCACGACGTTGAGACCGCCCGCGGCGCCCACGGTCATGGTCACCAGGGGGCCGGTGATGGGCAGACCGAAGCGCACCTGCTCACGCCCGGCGATGAACTCGCGGACGTCGGCATAGCCCGCGTTGGTCATGTAGCGGTGCATGCCGGGGGTGGGGTCGTCGAGCAGGTCGTGGAGGGCGCGAGTCCAGCGCGCGGGGGGCTCGAGGCTCGGGTTGCCGAGCGAGAGATCGTGGACGGGACCGCCCCCGGCTCGTCGCAGCGCGGCTCCTTGCTCGAACATTCGCCGCGTCCATGACTCGCGGGCGCCGAGCAGGGTCTCGGCCACGCCGCGCGAAAGCAGGTCCCTTCCGTCGTCCACGACGTGCACGATAACAATCTGCACCGGGGATCCTCGGGCACGCATGGGGCGCGCCTCGGTTCGGCCCGCGGGGGGCTCGTGGCGGCCGATTGGGCAAGTTGCCCAGGGATTGCGGGCGGAGCCCGCGGAGGGGGAATCGGCGCGTGCGATCGCTTGGGCAAGTTGCCCGATGAGGTGGGCGCTCGTATGTCCACGTGCGGGGTCGTAGGCTGGCGGCGATGGGGATGATCGGGCGAGGGCGGGCGATCGTGATCGGGTGGCTGGGGCTGTGCCTCGGCACGGGCTGTGCGGTGGGGTTCGAGGATCCGGAGCAGGGGCCGGGGCCGATGCCCGGGGGGACGGGTCCCGGCTCGGGCGACGTGGGCTCGGGCGATGCGGGCTCGGGGGACGAGACCGGCGGCACCGATGGTGAGACCGACGGGATCGGTGGGCTCGACGAGTCGGGTGATGCGGGGGACGAGACCGCAGGGGACGAGGACGGCCCCGGGGACCCGGTGTGCGGGGACGGAATGGTGGAGGGCACCGAGCAGTGCGACGACGGAGCGGCCAACGGCCCGGCCGGCAATTGCACTCCGCTGTGCACGTTGCCTGCGTGTGGCGATGGCTTCACGCAGGCCTCGGAGGAGTGCGACGACGGCAACGCGGCCAACGACGACGCGTGCCTGAACGATTGCACGGTGGCCACCTGTGGCGATGGCGTGGTGTGGCAGGGCGTGGAGCTGTGCGACGACGGCAACACCAGCAACAACGACGCATGCACCAACGATTGCACCCTGGCCAGCTGCGGCGACGGTGTGGTGCAGGCACCCGAGCAGTGCGACGACGGCAACGCGAGCAACGCCGATGGGTGCCTCTCCACGTGCGTGCCGGCCAGCTGCGGCGACGGCTTCTTGCGGACGGGGGTCGAGCAGTGCGACGACGGCAACATGAGCAACGCCGACGGCTGCGTCGCGAATTGCCAGCTGGCCACGTGTGGTGATGGCTACGTGTGGACGGGGGTCGAGCAGTGCGACGCCGGTGGCGACCCCAACGTCTACAGCTGCAGCGCTCAGTGCATGGATCAGCAGGTCTGGTATCAGTGGAGCTTCTTCCAGAACAGCCTGCCCAACCCGATGGCGTGTGCCGACTTCACCACGTGGCGTAGCGCGCTGGCCGACGACCACACGTCGATCCACATCGCGGGGACCTACAACATGGGGGGCCGCACGTGCACCGGGCCGGGCGCGACGCAGCTCTGCAATGCGCTGCGCAACGGCACCGCGACGACGGTCAACTGCGGCGGGCACACGTGGCACGTGGGCGATTGCGTGGGGACGATGGAGGTCACCGTGGACGGCACGGTGTGCAATTGCGCGAGCCCGGGCTGGGCGCTGCGCCCGTGCGTGCCCTACGTGGACTGGGGCGGGGTGGCGACGAGCACGTGCTCGGGGCCGACGCAGGAGATCTACATCGAGTGTGGGTTCGACTGAGCTGGTGAGCCGGTGGCTGGTGGGCACGCGGTGGACGCCGCTCGCGGACGAGAATGAACCCTTGAAAGCTCGGCCCGGGCCCGAGATGCTCGGGGCATGCGAATCCGTGCGCCGTTGGCTTGCACGCTGCTGTGCGGCTGCATGCTCGATGCTCGCGTGATCACCGAAGCCGACACCGACGGCAGTGCGTCCGGAGGCGGTGAGTCCAATGGCAGCGCGTCGGCCTCGTCCGCGGGGGCCGAGCCCGGCGGACCCGAGGGGTGCGCCACCGGATCGGCGACTGCCTTGGCCCGCTGCGTGGATGCCGATGCGATTGCCGCAGACGTGAGCTTCATCGCCGACGTTCGCACGCCCGGCTCGCCGCACTGGCTCGCGGTGCAGGAGCTGTGCGCCGACCGCTTGACCATGCTCGGCTTCGACGTGGAGCTGCAGGAGTTCACGGGCGGTACCAACGTCATCGGTCGGCTGCCGGGAGCCGCTGCCTCCAACGAGGTCGTGCTGGTGGGTGCTCACTACGATCACATCGATGGTTGTCTGGGCGCCGACGACAACGGCACGGGAGTGGCGGGGGTGCTCGAGCTCGCACGTGTGCTGGCGAGCGCTCCCTCGCGCCCTCGCACGCTCGCCGTGGCGTGCTGGGACCAGGAAGAGCTGGGCCTGCTGGGCTCCATCGCCTGGGTGGGCACCGGGCAGGTGCCGGGAGAGACGGTGGTCGTCTACTTCAACTACGACATGATCGGCATGGCGAGCGACTCGCCCGGCTCGCAGGCGATCCCTCCGGGGTTCGACGGCCTGTTCCCCACCCAGTACGCGCAGGTCGAGGCCAATGGGTTCCGCGGCGACTTCGTCCTGGTCGCGGCCGACGAGCTGGCCCTCGCGCCCGCGCAGGCCTACGAGGCGCACGCAGCCACGCTGGGCCTGCCGTCGATCTCCGCGGTGCTCGACGCGGAGGCGAAGAACAGCGCGCTCTTCATCGACCTGCGCCGGTCCGATCACGCGCCGTTCTGGGCCGTCGACATCCCGGCGATCTTCCTCACCGACACGGGGGAGCTCCGCAACGAGCGCTATCACTGCTGGGGCGGCCAGGATGATGTGGCGTCGCTCGACTTCGGGTTCAGCGGCCAGGTGGTGGCCGCCACGGTGGGGGCCGCGGCGGAGTCGCTCGGAGTGGGGCGGTGAGTCGGGCGGTGAGTCGGGCGTGGGTAGTGCTTCGTTGCTCTTGAAGCGCTCGATCTCGACCGAGAGTCGACGTGCGCACGACATCGCGCCTCAGGCCGTGCGCGATTGTCGCAAGTCGCGCTCGGGCCATCGGATGGGCGGCCCCAGGTCGCTTGGCGCGTAGGACGCTTGGCGCGCCTCCCTGTCCCCGCCCTCGACCCGACGTGCTGGGATCCTGCGCTATGCTCCGCCGCCGAACGACGCGCGTCGCCCCGCCGGCGGAGCGCTCGAATCTCGCACCCGCACCGAAGTCTCTGGACGTCCTGGGCGTCCGGCTTCCACCGGCCACCGACGATGGACCGCGACCTCGCTCTCAGCAGCTACAACCTTCCCTTCCTCGAGTCGCTCTACGAGCAGTTCCTGGCGGATCCCCTCTCGGTCGAGCCCAAGTGGCGCGACCTGTTGCGCCAGCTCGAAGCCACGGGCCCCTCGCCGTCGAGCGCAACGCTGGCTGCGTCCGCGCGGGCGGCGTCCGACGCCGCGCAGGCCGAGCAGATCGACCTGCAAAATCGCGTCGACAAGCTGATCGCCAACTACCGCCTGCTCGGTGACTACGCGGCCGACATCGATCCGCTGGGCCGCGCGCGCCCGACCCAGCCGGCGCTGGAGCTCTCCTTCTATGGGCTCGACGAGCGCCACCTTCAGCGCCGCTTCAGCGCGGGCGATCTGTTCCCGGGCGCCGGTCCGGTTCCCCTCGAGGAGATCCTCGGCCGGCTCCGCCGCACGTACTGCCGCAAGATCGGGGTCGAGTACTGGGGCATCAACAGCGTGGAGCAGCGCCGCTGGCTGCGCGAGCGCATGGAGGCGGTGGAGAACGAGGTGCGGCCGTCGGTCGAGGAGCAGACGCGGCTGCTGCACTCGCTGGTCCGCGTCGACAACGTCGACAAGTTCCTCCACACCAAGTTCATCGGGGCCAAGCGCTTCTCGATCGCAGGGGCCGAGAGCGTGATCGCGCTGCTCGAGACGCTCGTGGAGGAAGCGGGCGAGCTCGGGGTCGAGTCGGTGATCATGGGCATGGCCCACCGCGGTCGGCTCAATGTGATGATGAACGTGATGGGCCAGACTCCGGCCCAGATCTTCTCGCGCTTCGCCGGCGGCGACCCGCTCGAGAACCTGGGGCGCGGCGACGTCAAGTATCACCTGGGCAGCCACCGGACCCACACCACGCACCGCGGCAAGCAGATGTACCTGGCGCTCGGCTTCAACCCGAGCCACCTCGAGGCGATCACCCCGGTGATGAGCGGCCGCGTGCGTGCGGGCCAGGACCTGATGGGCGACCATGAGCGCTCGCGCATGCTGCTGGTGTCGATCCACGGCGACGCGGCGGTGATGGGGCAGGGCGTCTACGCCGAGACCCTGAACCTGGCGTCGCTGAAGGGCTACGGCATCGGCGGCACGATTCGGGTGGTGATCAACAACCAGGTGGGCTTCACCACCAACCCGATCGACTCGCGCTCCACCGTGTACTGCACGGCGGTGGCCGACATGCTCCACGTGCCGGTGTTCCACGTCAACGGCGACGACCCGGAGGCGGCGGCCCACGTGGCCAAGCTGGCGGTGGCGTTCCGCCAGGCGTTCCACACCGACGTGATCATCGACCTGGTGTGCTACCGCCGCTTCGGCCACAACGAGGGCGACGAGCCCACGTTCACGCAGCCGTCGATGTATCAGCAGATCAAGCGGCAGTCGTCGGTGCGGGAGCTGTACGAGCAGGTGCTGCTCGATCGAGGCACCGTGACCAGGGCGCAGGTCGAGCAGATGGACGACGAGTCTCGCGCCGAGTTCGAGGCGGCGCTCGACGAGGTGCGTCGCTCGGGATTCTCGACCGCGCCGCCGCCGATGCACGGGGTGTGGGAGCGCTACCGCGGGGGCCCCGATGCGGAGGTGCCCGAGGTGGAGACCAAGGTGTCGCAGCAGACGCTCGAGGCCATCACCGCGCACATCACCACGGTGCCGGAGGGCTTTTCCCTGCACCCCAAGCTCGGTCGGTTCCTCGACGAGCTGCGCCAGATGGGGCAGGGCGAGGCGCCGGTGAGCTGGGCGTTCGCCGAGCACATGGCCTACGGCTCGCTCGTGCTCGAGGGGGCCTCCGTGCGGCTGTCGGGGCAGGACGCGATGCGCGGGACCTTCACCCATCGACACGTGGGCTGGATCGACCACGAGGACGAGCAGCGCTACCTGCCGCTGGCGACGCTGCCCGGGGCCAAGGGGGGCTTCGAGGTGCTCAACAGCCCGCTCTCCGAGTTCGCGGTGCTGGGCTTCGAGTTCGGCTACAGCCTCGCGGCACCCGAGTGCCTGGTGATCTGGGAGGCGCAGTTCGGCGATTTCTGCAACGGTGCGCAGGTCATCATCGACCAGTTCATCTCCTCGTCCGAGGACAAGTGGAACCGCATCAGCGGCCTCACGATGTTCTTGCCGCACGGCTACGAGGGGCAGGGGCCGGAGCACTCGAGCGCTCGGCTCGAGCGCTTCTTGCAGCTGTGCGCCGAGGACAACATGCAGGTGTGCAACTTCAGCACGCCCGCGCAGATGTTCCATGCGCTGCGGCGGCAGATCGTCCGCAAGTGGCGCAAGCCGCTGGTGATCATGACGCCCAAGAGCCTGCTGCGCACGCGGGCCTCGTTCTCGCCGCTGTCGGAGCTCTACGAGGGCAGCTTCCGCCGGATGATCGACGACGACGCGGTGGACCCGAAGAAGGTGCGGCGCGTGATGCTGTGCACGGGCAAGGTCTACTACGACCTGGTGGAGGCCCGGCAGACGCGCGAGCGCGACGACGTGGCGATCGTGCGCGTGGAGCAGCTCTATCCCTTCCCCGCCGACGGCCTCGCACGGGCGCTGGTGCGCTACGAGGGAGCCAAGGAGCTCTACTGGGTGCAGGAGGAGCCCCGGAACATGGGGGCGTGGACCTTCGTGCGCTCGCGGCTGGAGGCTCTCCTTGGTGCCTCGGGGGCGGGCGACCGCTGGCAGCCCCCGCGCTTCGTGGGGCGAGAGGCGAGCGCCAGCCCGGCCACGGGGTCGGCAGCGAGTCACAAGTTCGAGCAAGATCGGATCATGGACGAGGCCTTCGACGGCCTACCCTAGGGCTCCGCAGCGAAGCGGCCCGCAGCACGACGAGAAGCGACGACAATGGCCATCGAGATTCGCGTACCGCAGATGGGAGAGTCGGTCACCGAAGGGGTGATCGCCAGCTGGCTCAAGAAGGTGGGCGAGACCGTCGCCGCCGACGAGCCCGTGGTGGAGGTCGAGACCGACAAGATCACGGTGGAGGTGCCCGCGCCCGCGGCCGGGGTCCTGGTTCGCCAGAGCGCCGCGGTGGGGGACACCGTGGCGGTGGGGGACGTGCTCGGGGTGATCGATCCGGCCGCCGGGGCCGGGGAGGCCGCGCCACTGAGCGAGGAACCGCAGGGCGAGGAACCGAAGGGCGAGGCTTCGAAGGCCGCGGCTGCATCGGCAGGGGCTCCAGGGGGGCACCCGATGCCGTCGGCGCGTGCCGAGGCGGCGCGTCAGGGCGTCGACCTCTCGGGCGTGCAGGGCTCGGGCCGCGGCGGTCGGATCCTCAAGGAGGACGTGCAGAGGGCCGCGAGCACGCAGGCCGCCGCTGCGCCTCCGCCCACCAAGCCGACCCCGCCCGCGGCGGTCGCCACCCCGGTGCCCGCGCCGCGCCCCCGCCCGAGCGGGGCTCGCTCCGAGGAGCGCAAGTCGATGACGCCGATCCGGCGCCGCGTGGCCGAGCGCCTGGTGCAGTCGCAGCAGGGCACCGCCACGCTCACCACCTTCAACGAGGTCGACATGTCGGCCGTGATCGAGCTGCGCAAGCGCTACAAGGACGAGTTCGTCAAGCGCCACGGCATCAAGCTCGGGTTCATGTCGTTCTTCGTGAAGGCGGCCTGCGAGGCGCTGCGCGAGTTCCCGCCGGTCAACGCCGAGATCGACGGCGACGACGTGATCTACAAGCACTACTACGACATCGGCGTGGCGGTCGGCGGCGGCAAGGGGCTGGTGGTCCCGATCATCCGCGATGCGGATCAGCGCGGCTTTGCCGACATCGAGGCCACCATCGCCGACTTCGGCAAGCGGGCGCAGGCCAACAAGCTGACGCTCGACGAGCTGCAGGGCGGCACCTTCACCGTGAGCAACGGCGGGGTCTATGGCTCGATGCTGAGCACCCCGATCCTCAACCCGCCGCAGACCGGGATCCTGGGGCTCCACAACATCGTGGAGCGTCCGGTGGCGGTCGACGGGAAGGTGGAGATCCGGCCGATCATGTACGTGGCGCTCAGCTACGATCACCGGCTGATCGACGGGCGCGAGGCGGTGCAGTTCCTCGTGCGCATCAAGCAGCTCATCGAGCATCCCGAGCGGCTGCTGCTCGACGTCTAGCCCCTGGTCTTCGCGCCCCGTTCACCTCTCGACCAAGCAGGACGACACCATGAGCACCTCCTACGATCTCATCGTCATCGGCGCGGGCCCCGGGGGCTACGTGGCCGCGATCCGGGCCGCGCAGCTGGGCATGAAGGTGGCGTGCGTGGACGAGAACACCGCGCTCGGGGGTACCTGCCTGCGGGTGGGCTGCATCCCCAGCAAGGCGTTGCTGGAGTCGAGCGAGCGCTACTACGAGGCTCGCAAGGGGGCGCTGTCCGAGCACGGGATCTCGGTGGGGGAGGTGACGCTCGACCTTCCGGCCCTGCTCGCGCGCAAGGACAAGGTGGTCTCGCAGCTGACCTCGGGGGTGGCCTTCTTGTTCAAGAAGAACGGAGTCACACCGCACCACGGCCGCGGACGGCTCGTGGGCGAGGGCAAGGTCGAGGTGACGTCGGCGGAGGGCAGCAAGGAGGTGCTGACGGCCAAGCACGTGCTCATCGCGACCGGCTCGGTGCCCGCCACGATTCCCGGGGTGGTGCTCGACGGCGATCGCATCGGCACCTCGACCGAGGCGCTCTCGTTCCCGCAGGTGCCCGAGCACCTGGTGGTGATCGGCGCGGGCTACATCGGCCTGGAGATGGGCTCGGTGTGGGCGCGGCTGGGCTCCAAGGTCACGGTGCTCGAGTACATGAGCGAGTTCCTGCCCGCCATCGACACGGAGATCGCCAAGCTGGCCCACCGGGCGTTCACCAAGCAAGGGCTCCAGATCCAGCTCGGGGTGCGGGTGACCGGGGCCAGGGTCGAGGGCGACCGCGTGACGGTGACGTACGAGGAGGGCGGCGACCAGAGGCCGAACCTGGGGCCGAACCAGAGGACGGTAGAGGGCGATCGCGTGCTCGTGGCCACCGGCCGCCGCCCCAACACCGAGGGCCTGGGCGCGAGCGAGCTGGGGGTGAAGCTCGACCGGCGCGGCTTCATCGAGGTCGACGATCACTACCGGACCGCGGTGCCCGGCGTGTGGGCGATCGGCGACGTGATCCCGGGACCCATGCTCGCGCACAAGGCCGAGGAAGAGGGCGTGGCGGCCGTGGAGCACATGGCGGGGCTGCCCGGTCACGTCAACTACGACGCGATTCCCGGGATCATCTACACGCACCCCGAGGTCGCGGGCGTGGGCAAGACCGAGCAGCAGCTACGGGCCGACGGCGTGCCGTACAAGAAGGGCACGTTCCCGTTCTCGGCCAACGGTCGCGCCAAGGCGATGGCGGAGACCGACGGCATGGTGAAGATCCTGGCGCATGCGGAGACGGACCGGATCCTGGGCTTTCACGTGATCGGACCGCACGCCAGCGACCTGGCGGCCGAGGGCGCGGTGGCGGTGGAGTTCTCGGCCAGCGCCGAGGACCTCGCCCGCAGCGTGCACGCGCACCCGACCCTCTCCGAGGTGGTCAAGGAAGCCGCGCTCGCCGTGGGCGGGCGCGTGATCCACATGTGATCGACGAACTACGTTCTGCTCGGAGCAGGCCCCGACCGCACTGGCGTCGTTCCCTGTACCATGATCGAGCCGTGGTTGGCCGCGTTGCACTCGGGCTCTTCGCCTCGCTGCCGCTGAGCCTCCCATGTGCATGCTCGCGGGATCCAAGCGATGCCCACGAGGCCGTCGAGGCCAAGGCGGTCGCGAAGCAAGCCCCATCGCCTGCTGCGGCCGCGCTCCCCGAGCTCCCCACGGTCGACGTCGCGTTCCTCCGCCGCCACATCGTCGCGCTCTCCGACGACGCCATGCAGGGTCGTCGGCCGGGCACGGAGGGCGGGGCCAAGGCGGTCGCATACATCATCGAGCAGCTGGAGTCGCTGGGCGTCGAGCCGGCGGGGGAGGGCGGCGGCTTCACCCAGGCGGTGCCGATGCGCGCGGTGACCCTCGATTCCTCGCGCTCGTCGATCTCGCTGCGCCCGGGCCCCAGGGCCGAGCTGCAGCCGCTGCGCCTGGGTGAGGACGTGGTGGCCAGCAGCCTGGGCCCCGCCACGACCACGCAGCTCGAGGCGCCGCTGGTGTTCGTGGGCTACGGCGTGACCGCCCCCGAGCACGACTGGGACGACTTCGACGGTGTGGACCTGCGGGGCAAGATCGCGGTGGTGCTGGTGGGCGACCCGCCGCTGCCCGACGACCGCTTCGATGGCCCGGCCATGACGTACTACGGCCGCTGGTCCTACAAGTACGAGCGTGCGCTGGAGGCCGGCGCGGTCGGCTGCCTGGTCGTGCACGAGACGGCGCCGGCGTCCTACGACTGGAACGTGGTGCGCAGCAGCTGGTCGGGCGAGCGCTACGATCTGCGCTCGCCCGCGGGCGAGCCCCCGGCGCGGCTGGCCATCCAGGGCTGGATCCACGCCGAGCTGGCCGAGCGCCTCGCTGCGCTCGACGGCCGCGAGCTCGCGGGTTGGCACGAGCTGGCGCTGCGGCCCGACTTCGTGCCGCTGTCGCTGTCGGCCGAGCTCGTGGTCGAGCTGGTGACCACCGAGCGCAGCGTCACCGACGTCAACGTGCTGGGCCGGATCCCCGGCCGCACTCGCCCGGACGAGCACGTGGTGCTCACGGCCCACTGGGATCACCTGGGCGTGGATCCCAGGGCGGTTGGAGGCGCAGATGCGATCTTCAACGGCGCGGTCGACAACGCGAGCGGGATCGCGGGCATGCTGGGAGTGGCCGCGATCCTGCAATCGCACGTCCGCGACGGGCGAGGCCCCGATCGAAGCGTCCTCTTGTTGGCCACCACGGCCGAGGAGCAGGGCCTGCTGGGCAGCCGTGCCTTCGTCGAGCGGGGAGGGGATCGGGTGCCGCTGTCATCGATCGTGGCCGCGAGCAACCTCGACAGCATGAACGTACACGGGCGCACCACCACGATCGCGGTGACGGGCAAGGGCAAGTCCACGCTCGAGGACGTGCTGGCCGAGGTCGCGGCGGCCCAGGGGCGCACGCTGGTCGGAGATCCAACGCCCGAGGCGGGCGCCTACTATCGCTCGGATCACTTCAGCTTCGCCAAGGCGGGGATCCCTGCGATCGACTTCGGCGGCGGCCCGACCATGGAGGAGGGCGGCGTGGCCGCGGGAGAGGCGTTGGCCCACGAGCTGGCGGAGCGCTATCACACCGTGGCCGACGAATACGACCCAACGTGGCCATTGACGGGCGCGCTGCAGGACGTGGAGACGATGGCCGAGCTGGTGCTGCGCGTGGCCGATGCTGAACAAAGGCCCCGCTGGCGGCTGTTCTTGGTGATCCCCTTGGGGGGCGTGGCCTGGCGGCGCCGCAGGGCCCGTCGTCAGGTGTCGCGTGACGGGGCGGCGACATGGCGGGTCACGGGCCAAGCGGGTGAGTCGCGGGACTGGTAGAGTGGAGGACCTATGACGCATCGGGTGCGCCCCAAGGGCTCGGCCAACCGCACGGTCGCGGGAGCACGCCGCACGGTGGCTGGGCGCAGCTCGGCCCCGCTGGTCACCCTCGATGATCGCCCGTTGGCGCTGGCGTTCAGCCGCGACGGCAAGCGCGTGTTGGTCACCCTGCCCTACGAGATCGCGATCGTGGGGGCCGGTCCGCTCGAGGTCGAGCGCTCCATTCCGCTCAAGAGCGCACGTCCGAACGTGTTCGAAGGCGACGAGGGCGTGCTGTGGATCGGCGGGCAGCACCTCTATCGCAGCACGATCTTCGGGACGGCGGCCACCAAGGTGGGCTCCAAGCTCGGCGGCGTGGTCGAGCGCGTGTGCCTCATCCGCTCGCGGCTGCTGTGCGGGGTGGGAGCGCAGGGCGAGGTGCTGTGGGACGTGGGCAAGGAAGAGGTGGTCCACCGCCGCAAGGCGTCCGAGCATGCGGTGCTGGGCCTGGTGCCCACGCCCGACGGTCGCGTGGTGTGGGCGGGTGGAGAGTCGCACGCGTGGGTGATCGATCCAGATCACCCCTCGGGCTACACCAAGCTCAAGCTCAAGCAGTCGAGCGCGGCCGAGGTCCCGGCCGAGGCGATCGTGGCCCTTGGTCTGACCCCCGACGGCGGTTGTGTGCTCGCGGCGCGCGACGGTGCGGTGGGGTGGACCAACCGTGGCCTGCGCCTCGTCGGCGAGCGTCACCCCCAGGGCGGGGGCAAGCCGCTGGCGGTGGCTTGCGATGCACAGCACGTGTACGTGCTGCGTCCGGCCGGAGTGCTCCAGCGGTTTCTGCTCGCACCTCCCAAGCCCGAGCCGGCCGAGATCAAGAAGGGGGCCGCGGCGGCCAAGAAGGGCAAGATCGACGTGAAGGTCGAGTCCGAGCCCGAGCCCGAGCTCGCCGAGCAGTGTCGCCTTCGCCGGCTGGCCTCGTGCCTCGCAATCGGCGAAGACGGTCAGCTGGTGCTCGCGGGGCCCCATGCCGACGATCAGCTCGGCCGGCTGTGGCGCGAGGACCCCTCGGCCCTCGCGTGGGAGCCGCTGTCCCTGGGTCAGCGCACCCTGGTCGAGCCCGAGCCGCCGTCCGAGCCCGAGGCCGCCAAGGCTCCGAGCTTCGTGGCCACGCGCAGCAAGGTGAGCGGCGAGCCGCTCACCACGATCAAGGTCGACGACGTGCTCGCGGGCAAGGCGGGGCTGTGGATCACCCGTCCCTCGGGCACGCTGCTGGAGCGACCGGTGCAGCGCGCCGCCGAGGGCGAGGTGATGCCCGGCGACGCGGTGCTGCTGCCGGCGATGGTGCGACTGCACGAGGGCACGGCCCGCCCGGCGCTGCTGTTGTGGCCCGGCGTGGCCGACGACGAGCGCGAGGTTGCGCCGCCGCAGTGGCTGACGTGGGGTGACGAGCCGCGCGGCTGGATGCCGCTGCGCACGCCGGAGATCCGCGCGCAGGGCTGGTCGCGACGCGACGTGTTCCCGCTGCAGATCGCCCTGCCTCGACCGGTGCCCGCGCTGGCCGGTCGTCGTTCGCCGCTGCCCGAGCGGTGGGTCGACGCCGAGCTCTTCGCCGCGCTCGGCAAGGAGTGCAAGAAGCTGCTCAAGGTACTGTGGTAGCGGCGGCCGCCGCGTCGCCGCCGTGCTGGTCGCCGCCTACTCGCTGCGGCGTCCTGCACGCGGTTGTGCTTCGGCGCGTCGCGATGATATCTTGGCAGGGATGGACGCGTGCCGACGCGTTGCTGCTGCGGTCGTCTTCCTGCTGTGGGCCATCGTCGGCGTCCCGACATCCCAGGCCGCCGAGGGGCCCTCCGATTCGGCAATTCGTGGAAGCGGCGCCGGTCCGCTCTCGTTGCGCAAGGAACGAGGCCCGAAGCCGTGTCAGCCGGAGGCCAGCGCGCCTTCCGGCGGCGGTGACGATCCGGTGTTTCACACCTGCGTTGCCCTCATCGGTTCCGTCTTCGACATGGCCGCTCGTGCGGCCGAGCGCCCCTCGTTCGTGCAGCGCCGTGGACCGCGGTCCACCGGGCCGCTGGCGGGACGGCCTCGGGGTCCTCCTACGGTGGCGTGATCCTCGGTGGCCCTCGCTGGAGGGCTGCCGGCTCACGCGGGAAGGCGACGCAGACCTCGGTGCTGCGCTCGCATGCACCGTGGTCGGGGTTGCGTCGACGAAGCCAAGCCAACGCGAGACGCCGGGCTCGACCGTGCGTCGGAGGTCGTCCATCGATGAGGAAGAAGCCAGGGAGTCCCGTCCTCGAGGTGACGGGAGACGCCACAATTCGTCACGAGCACGGGATCGATACCCGACTCGCCCGGGACATTCGTCATCGGGTGCGCACCCTCGAGTGCGAGGCGACGATCGAGACGCCGCAGGGGAAGGTCGCCGATGCGAGGAGCCTCCTGCACCTGTTGCTGCTCGGGGTCGCGGTGGGTGAGACCGTGGTCGTTCGGTGCCGCGGGCCGGAGGCGGTCATCGCTCGGGAGGCCATCGTGGCGCTCGTGGAGGGGCGCTCGTAGTGGCGCGCCGCTCACTCGGGCCCGCCGCTCACTCGGGCACGTCCACCCGCCGCCACTTCACGCGCGTCTGGTTGAAGTGCCCCTTGACGCTGGGGTCCTGCTCCAACGCCTGCACGGCCCCGCCGCGGGCATGGGCGCGGCTGCCCACCACGTGGCGCCCTGGCGCAGGGTTGCGCCAGCGAAAGTCGAACACCGACCATGCGTGCTCGAAGCTCTCGGGTGGCATGTCTTCGCCGAAGTACTCCCCGGGCGCGTGCAGCTGCGCCTGGTGCCAGGTCTTGCCGCCGTCGGTGGTGATCTCCACGCGATCGATCGGCTCGCTGCCGCCCCAGGCCCAGCCGGTGAGACGCCAGCCCCCGTCGATCCGCTGACAGCGCGTGACCATCGACTTGAGCCCGATCCACCGCGCCTGCACCCGCACCCAGCGGCCGTTGCGACGCTCCTTGTTGGTGAACACCAGGCGATTGTGAATGCCCATGTGCGGGGCGGTCTTGCCCTCGATGTGCCCCAGCCACTTGACGTGCGACATCGAGTAGATGCCAGGGACCACCATGCGCAGCGGGAAGCCGCGCGGTCGCGGGAGCGGCTCGCCGTTCATCTCGAGCGCGAGCAGGGCGCGGGCCTGGGTGAGCTCCGGCAGCGAGAGCCCGTAGTGGTAGCCGCGGCGGACGACCGGGATGGGATCCAGACCATGGAAGGCGAAGTGGGTGGCTGGACCCGGACCTCCGCAGGCTTCGAGCACGGTGGCCAACGACGGGCCGGTCCAGCGTGCCTGCCCGACCAACCCGGCCGATCCCATGAGGTGGTTGCCGTTGCCGGCGCACTCCATCACCAGCACGCGCTCCTCCTGGGGCAGCGCTCGCAGCTCGTCGAGGGTGAAGCTGCGCGGGCTGGCGACCCCGCTGACCTCCAGGCGGTAGGTCTGCGGATCCACGCGCGGGTGTCGGTGACGGTCGCGGCGGAAGTAGCCCTCCACCGGAGACAGCGGCCCCGACATCGTTGCGAGCGGCTGCTCCACCATGCTCACGAACCGGAACACGAAGCGGTGGAGCGTGCGGCCCAACCAGCGCGCCAGGCCCTCGAGGGGCTCGAGCGTCAGCTCCTCTGGCGGGTGTACGAGCGCCACCGATCGAGGGGCGAGGGCGTCGGGGTTGGTGGCCGAGTCTGACATCGGGGTTCGCGCCGCGGGGAGGCCGAGAACGGCGATGGCGGGGACGCTAGCCGACCCGCGGGCCGCTCCACAATGGCTCGGCTCACGGCCTGGACCGAGTTCTTGGCTCGGCAACTCCGATCGCACCACCGCGGGGACTCGATTTTCGAGGGTCGAGTCCGCGCGTGGGGCAGACCGTCGTCAGCGGCTCGGACGTGCTTGGTCTGGGGCGTGGGAGCGTGTAGCGTCTCCCGGCCGCAAGGAGACTCACGTGCACGTGCGATCGATCCTCACCGGAATCTTCCCCCTACTGCTCGGCGGCGTCCTCGTGACCGCTTGTGACAACAAGGACCAGCCCAAGGCCGATGACAAGAAGGCCGAGGTCAAGGCCGACGAGAAGAAGGCCGAAGCCAAGGCCGACGAGGTCAAGGCCGACGAGGCCAAGGCCGACGCTGGCGAGCCGGCCGCCGATGGCAACGCCGATGCGGATGCAGGAGCCGACGGCGCCTCGTCGGTGGGTGACGACGGCGGCGATGCGGCCGAGGGTGGCGATGCCGCGGCCGAGGGAGGCGATGCCGCCGCGGCCGAGGGAGGCGATGCCGCTGCCGACGGCGGCGACGAGAAGGCCGACGACGGCAAGAAGGCCGACGGCAAGAAGGCCGAGCCGAAGAAGGCCGAGCCCAAGAAGGACGCCAAGGCGGCCGAGCCTGCCTCGAAGGTCGACGCCAAGGACGTCTTCTCCAAGAAGTGCAAGAGCTGTCACGGTGCGACCGGCAAGGCCGACACCAAGCTCGGCGAGAAGCACAAGATCGAGGACTGGACCGTGGCCGGCTGGAAGTCCAAGTGGTCGGTGGCCAAGATCGAGGACATCGTGACCAACGGCAAGGCCAACACCAAGATGAAGCCGTTCAAGGACAAGCTCACGCCCGAGGAGATCAAGGCCGTGGCCAAGTACAGCCACGGCCTGGGCAAGTAGCCGACTCGCCCGACTCGGCCCACACGACGAAGCCGCCGGCCCGCGCTGGGCTCGGCGGCTTCGCTGCGCTCGAGGTCGGACGGACGATCAGCCCTTGTTCTCGATCGAGGCCAGCGCGTAGGTGATCTCGGTCTGGTCTTCGCCCTCGCCCTCGCCCGACTTGGTGTTGGGGTGCTCGATCACCTTGGCGTAGATGCCGGGCTTGTCGACGATCATCCACACCGTGAGGTGGTTGCCGAAGTAGCCGGTGATCTCCGCCACCACGCACTCGAACGAGCCGGCGGGGACCTGCACTGCCTCCTTGCGCAGGATCGTGGTCTCGTTCTGCTCGACCCAGAAGAACGGGCTGAGCTTGCCCCACGGGTGCCCCTGCGGCTGCATCACCGCGGGCACGTTCTTCTGGCTCTCCTTGTACTCGAGGATCTTGACGTCGAGGTCGTCGTGACCCGCGATCTCGCCGTGGAGGGTGTCCTGCACCGGCTTGCCCTTGGCGTTGGTCCCGCTCATCTCCCAGGCCAGCACGGTGCCGATCACGAGCGAGGTCTTGACCCCGTCGAAGGTCCAGGGGTGCTCGACCACCCCTTCCTTGGCCTTCTTGGCGGCCTCGGCGGCCTTGGCGGCCTCGGCTTCCTTGGCCTTCTTTTCGTCCTCGGCCTTCTTGTCGGATTGTTCGAGGGCCTCGGCCATCGACGGCTCCTTCTTGCCGTCGCAGGCGAGGGTGAGGGTCAAGGTCACCACCGACACCAGGCCGGTGAGCTGCCGAGCACGTAGCGGAGCAGACATTTCGATCCTCCTTGGTCCCTTCGAAGGGGCGTCGAGCGGGCGCGAACATAGCACGGGATCGGCGCCCCGCGTTCGGTTTCGGGCCGATGCACTTTTTCGGATTCCGTCGCAATCGATCCCCTGGGGCCGGGTACGACCACGAACGAGATGGCTGGGACCACGCCGAACAAGCAAGACGCCCTCCGGGACCTCACCGACGCCGAGCTGACCACGCTGGCTGCGGGCCACACGCCCCTTGGGTCCATGGCCTTTGGCGAGCTGGTTCGCCGCCATCAGGGCAAGATCCGCGCGCTGCTGCTGCGGCTGACCCGAGGCAATCGCACCTTGTGCGACGATCTCACCCAGGAGACGTTCCTGCGCGCCTACCGAGGGCTGTCGGGCTTCGAGGGGCGCGCCCGCTTCACCACCTGGGTGCATCGCATCGCCTACTTCGTGTACCTCAACCATCGCAACCGAGTGCGTCAGCCGGCCGCTCTGCCCGACGAGTTCGAGCTGACGACCCCCGCGCCGGAGGACGAGCTGAGCGCCAACCGGGCCGACCTGCGACGCGACCTGGGCCTTCTGGTCGGGGGTCTGCCCGCCAGCTACCGCGAGGTCGTGGTGATGCACTTCATGCGTCACGTGCCGTACCGCGACATCGCCGAGGCGCTCGACATGCCGCTGGGTACGGTCAAGACGCAGCTCCATCGCGCAAAGCTGATGATGCGCGAGCAGCTGGTCAGCCTGGGGGACGCGCCGGCCCATCAGGCGGCCGCCTAGCCTTTGCGCCGTTTCTGCGCGCCGGGGTCTGCCGAGCGTCCCACGCTCCTCGTGGGGTGCTCCGAGACTCGGGGCGAGCCGGGCGCGCGCAGAGCGGGTATGCTCGCGCCCGCCGTGTCTGCCCCCGAGCCAGTGCGCGACGACGAGGCCGCTCCTGCGGTCGATCGGGCCGTCGATGTGGGCAGCGGGGGCGAGCCGATGGTGACGCAGACGGCCACGGACGGTCGAGCCGCTCGCGCCGAGCGTCGCCGCGCTCAGCGTCGCCACGCGATCCTCGAGGCGGCGATGCGCGTGTTCCGGGAGAAGGGCTACCACCAGGCCTCGGTGCACGACATCATCGACGAGGCTCGCATCGCTCGCGGCACCTTCTACCTGTACTTCCCCAGCAAGCAGGAGCTGTTCGGGGAGCTGGTCGCCGAGTTCCTGCAGGCGCTGCGCGGTCAGGTCAAGCGGATCTCGCTGGCGCCCGGAGCCCCCGCGCCCCTCGATCAGCTCCACGCCAACTTTCGCCGCGTGGTGACCACCGTGCTCGCGCACGACGACGTGGCCACCATCATCCTGCGCCACCCGGTGGGCTTCGACGAGGAGTCGGGCGCCAAGGTCACGCTGTTCTTCGAGCAGGTCCGACAGATGGTGGAGGACGCGCTGCGGGTGGGGCAGTCGCTGGGCCTCTTGCGGGCCTGCGACACGCACATCGTGGCGGCGGCTTCGCTGGGTGGGCTACGCGAGACACTGGCGCGCATGCTGATGGCCGATGCCGGCGAGCTGCCGCCCGGCCCGCGCGAGTCGTTTCGCGATCCCACCACGCTGGCCGACGAGCTGATGGCGTTCTTCCTGCGCGGGCTGTTCAAGTAGCCCCGGGCGGGTGAGCGCTCGGGTCGAGCGCATGCAGCAGAGCGCGAGCGTCTCGTGCATCGGGATGGCGGGCCCGGCTCGGGTCGTGCTCGAACGAGGCATGGGCCTGGGTGAGCAGCGCCCGCGCCTGGGACGGCTGGCCTCGCTGCTGGAGGAGCTGGGCGAGCGCGATGGCGGCACGCAGCTCCCAGGCGCGGGCTCCCTGGGCGCGGGCAGCCGCCATCGCGGCCCGAAACGAAGACTCGGCCGCGTCTTGGGCCGCGGCGAAGGCCGGCTCGTCGGCAGCGGCTCGGGCGAGGTGGAGCTGCCCCTGCAGGCGCAGCAGCTCGGCCAAGAAGAAGCGCTCCGTGGTGGTCTCGGCCAGCGCTCGGGCCTCCTCGAGCAGCGAGGCTGCGGCCTCGAGCTCGCCGGCGGCCAGCCGTGCCTCCGCCAGCAGTGACAGGAAGCGAGGGACGTTGAAGCTGGACCCCGCCGCCCGCCACTGCTCGAGGGCTCGCTCGATGCGTGCGCCAGCGTCGGGGTCCCGACGCTCCACGCCTGCGCGTCCTCCGAGGATGTCACCCCAGATCAGCCACCACGCAAAGCCATGCTCCTCCGAGACCGCGACCGACTCGCGAGCGTGCTGCTCGGCCATGGGGAAGTTGCGGCAGTGGAGCTGGAACCACGCGGCGCAGCCCAGCGCGTAGGCACGGGTGAAGGGATGGCCGAGCTGCTCACTGAGCATCAGCGCCCGCTCGTAGCTCTGCATGGCGAGCTCGAAGTTGCCGAGCTGGAAGTGCAGCAGCGCCAGCACGCAGCTCGACGTGACGCCCACGTCCTGGCGGCTGATGGACACGTTGACGTGGTGCAGCTCGCGGTCGTAGTGGCTCACCACGCCCTCGAGGTGCTGGCGGGCGCCCTCGAGGTCGTCGCCCGTGAAGAACAGGCTCAGGCCCGCGGCGAAGCCCGCTTCGAGCTCCAGCGCTCGATCGCGCTGCTCGTGGGCCGACTCGAGCAGCTGCCGAGCCACGCCCACCGCTTCGAGGTGCCGGCCCTTGACCACGTGGAACGCCCACACGCGCCACAGCAGCCAGAAGCGCTCGGGTCCTTGCTCGAGCAGGTCGCACAGCCCGTGGGCGCGGGTGTAGATCTGCTCGACCTCGGTCGCGGCGTAGCCCTGGATCGCATTGAGCGACGCGCCGAGCTTGGACAAGAGCCGCACCTCGAGCCGCACTCGCGAGGGGGTGCGGGGCAGCGAGATCACCAGCTTCAGGCCGCGCCGTAGGCGATCGATCGCCTCCCGGGGGACGTAGTCGAACATGTCCAGATCCGAGGCGCGGACATGGGCGGCGATTCCAGCCTTGAGCCACTGGCGGGCGGCTTCCTCGTGGCGCTCGCGACCCGCGGCCTCGAGGTGCTGCGCCAGCACGACCGCGTCGGCCGCGGGATCGAGGCCCTCCTGGAGCGCATCGGCGATCCGGCCGTGGTACTCCTGCCGGGTACGCTTGAGCAGGGACTCGTATGCGGCCTCCTGGATCAGCGTGTGTTCGAACGCGTAGCGCTCGGACGGGCGGGGGCTTCGCGAGCCGGGCCCAGCGCCCAGGGGGTGGATCAGCTGCGCGGCCACCAGATCGTCGAGGCCGCGCTGAACATCGGCGTCCTCACCCGGGAAGATCCGGCGCAGCAGCGCGCGATCGAACTCGCGGCCGATCGTCGCGCCGAGCTGGGCCAGCTCGCGGGTGCGTGGCTCGACGCGATCGAGGCGCGCCGCCAGCGAGTCCCGCAAGGTGGTGGGAATGCTGCTGATGCTGGTCTGCTCGGGGTGCCCGAGCAGCATGCGAGTCATCTCCTCGACGAACAGGGCGACGCCGTCGGTGCGAGCGACCAGCTGATCGATCATCGCGGTCGAGAGCCGCAGATCCTTGGTCATCTCCAGGATCAGCGCGCGGGTGTCCTGCGCATCGAATGGATGCAGCGGCAGCGAGTGGACGTGCGCCGCACCGTGCCACGGAGGATCGAGCGGGCGGGCGGTCATCACCAGCATCATGCGCCGGTCGGGCAGGCGCTCGATCAGCCGGCCGAGGAGATCGGAGGTCGAGGGATCGACCCAGTGGACGTCCTCGAGCACGAGCAACACGGGAGCATCGCCATCGTCGGGCAGCAGGCAGCGCAGCAGGCTCTCGGTCGTGCGCTGGTGTCGAGCCTGCGGAAGCAGCACCACGTCGTCGTAGCCGGCCGCGGCAGGGATCTCGAGCAGGTGGGCGAGCAGCGGCAGGGCCTCGGGATGGGGGGCCGTCCACGCGCGCAGGCCGTCGAGGGCTCGCGAGGCCGGCTCGCCGTGGTCGAGCTCGAGCTCGGCACGGAGCATCTCGATGATGGGGCGCAGCGCGCTGTGGCTGAAGAACGGCGAGCAGTAGGCCTCGTGCAGGGCGAAGCGGTCCGCTCCGAGCGCGTCGAGGAGCGCGACGACCAGGCGCGACTTGCCGACCCCCGCGTCCGCCGTCACCAGCGTCGCGCTGCCGTGGCCGGCTCGGGCCTGGTTCCATCGCTGCCGCAGCACGCCCAGCTCGTGCGTGCGACCGACGAACGGGCTCCGCTCGAGCCTCTCCTGGCGGTGTCGAGCCGCGCTCAGGCCCACCAGGCGGTGCGTGGCCACCGGGTTGGCGATGCCCTCCAAGGCTTGCAGCCCCAGGGGCTCGGTCTCGAACACGCCCTCGATGAGCTGTCGGGTCGCCTCGCTGATGACCCCGGTGTCGACGGGGGCCAGTCCCTGGAGACGGGCGGCGATGTTCGCCGTGTCGCCCACCGCGAGCTGCTCGCGCTTGGCCCCGCCGCCCAGCTCGCCGATGACCACCATCCCGGTGTGGATGCCCAGCCGCAGCTCGAGCGTGGTGGAGAAGTCCCGCCGCAGGCCCTCGTTGAGCGGACCGAGGCCCTCGAGGATGGCGAGGCCGGCCCGGGCGGCGCGCTCGGGTGCGTTCTCGTAGGCCGTGGGATGACCGAAGTAGGCCAGGAGTCCGTCGCCGAGGTACTGGGCAATGCTGCCGCCGAGCCCCTCGATGATCTCGGCGCCCATGGCCTGGTAGCGGCGGACCAGCGTCAGCAGATCCTCGGGATCGAGCTGCTCCGACAGTCGCGTCGAGCCGGCGATGTCGCAGAACATCACCGTGAGCTGGCGTCGCTCGGCGCGTCGACCGTCCGAGCTGGGGTGCCGAGCCGGAACGTCCGGCGGCGGGGGCAGCCGGGTACCGCAGCTCGAGCAGAACTTCGCGGCCGGCGAGGTCTCGAGGCCGCACTCGGGGCAGGGACGGCTCACGGCTGCGACCTAGTGCGCCAGCGAGCCCGGACCGCCCACGAGATACGGTGCCAGCCGCCGCTCGATCTCGTCGCGCGACATGCCGGCCTCGTCTTCGTCCATGTCGTTCAGCTCGTCGAGGATGCGCTCGATCTCCGCGCGCGCATCCTCCTTGCGCTCGTCGGCGATGAAGCCCGTGTACACCGTCTCGCCCGCGGCGGCCTTGGCGATCTCCCGCTCGCGCGCGTGCTCCTCCAAGTCGGTGTAGAAGATGCTGTGGAAGGCCCGGTTGTAGTCGGTCTCCCGGTAGATCTCGAACATCGTCTTGTCGTCGACCGCCATGGCGGCGGCACCATGCCATCGCCTCGAGAGCGGCGGAAGGGGCCCCGTGGGCTCGCGGCACAGTGAGGCAGCGCAAGCGTGGCCCCGTGGCCCCATTGATATGCTCCGGCGTCATGCTCAAGGACCTTCTCGATCGGGCAAAGCGCGTCGCCGAGGAGCACCTGCCCAAGGACGTGCTCGATGCCGGGCGCGAGCTCGGACGCTCCGTGGCCGCCCATGCCCCCGCCCCTCTGGCCGAGGTGATCCACTACGTGACCGAAGAGTCCGAGGAGGCGAAGGCCAAGGCCAAGGCCGAAGCCGACGCCAGGGAGAAGGCCGAGGCGGCGAAGGCCGAGGCGGCGAAGGCCGAGGCGGCGAAGGCCGAGGCGGCAAAGGCCGAGGCGGCGAAGGCCGAAGCGGCAAAGGCCGAGCCCGCGTTTCCCGGTCGCGAGGATCCCATGGCCGTGCTCGAGCGGGTCAAGACGAAGGCCGAGCGCGGGCTCAAGCCCGAGGATCGCCTCGTGGTCGTCTACGCCACGCCCGAGGAAGACGAGGAGGTCCAGGCAATCCTGAAGATCCTCGAAGGCGTCGAGGCCGAGGTGCGTCACAACGATCTTCGGCGCGAACCCCAGACCGCGCGTCAGCTCGCGACCCTCACGGGCGTGATGGTGCCGCCCTACGTGTTCATCAACGGGCGTCACTGGGGCAACCGCTATGATCTCGAGTCGCTGGCGGCCTGGGGCGATCTACCCAAGGTGGTCGCCAACCTGCTCGACGAGCTCAGCGACGAGGCCCGCCGCATGGGCAACGTGCACGACAGCTACAGCGACGAGATCAGCGTGGAGAACATCCTCACCCGCTGGAAGCTCGGGCACATCCTGTGCGTGGACGACCTCGACAGCTGGTACGAGGTCGATCGCGATCAACAGGAGCACTTCTACTATCAGGGAGGGCCGCGTCCGGCGGAAGACATGCCGGCCGTGGCGGCCGAGATCGTGCGCGCGGTGGAGGCCGAGGAGCTCGAGGCCGTGTGGCAGCTCGAGCCCAGCGTGCACCTGCCGTGACCGGTGAGCCCCAGCGCGGCGACGGGCCGGCGCGGGATCGCCTGCGTCGGCACCTGCGGCTCATCGACGATGGCGTGCGCCCCGTGGTCGAGCGCTACGCCGAGCACGTGCGCTGCGGCCCCGGCTGCAGCGACTGCTGCCACCAGTCCTTTGCCGTGTCGCCGCTCGAGGGGGCCCTGCTGCGCGAGGGGCTGGACGAGCTGCCGGCGGCGGCTCAGGCCGACATCCGGGCCCGGGCCCGCGCATGGCGGCCCGAGCGACGCGAGCCCTGTCCGGTCCTGGGCGACGACGGGCGCTGCCGGCTCTACGAGCACCGCCCCCGGATCTGCCGCAAGTACGGGATCCCCCTGTGGCATCCCGATCGGCCCCACGAGGTGCGCTGCTGCCCGCTCAACTTCCGCGACATGGCCGACATCGACGCCGCGCTCATTCTCGACCCCCAGGCCGGCTGGGCCGAGGACTGGATCCGGCTGCGGGAGCAGCACCCCGAGGCGCGCGGTCTCGACCGTCCGATCGCCGAGCACTTGCGTGAAGGCCCGGCGTGATCCTCGTCCCGTGCCGGTTCCTCGGGAAACGTGGCGGGTCGCGTTGGACGGGCGCCCGGGATCTGCTACGCCCCCGCCGTGTCCCTTCGCGTTGGTGATCGAGCCCCTGCCTTCTCGCGGACCGCCCACGACGGCAAGACCATCGAGCTCGGTGGCGAGCTGCCCCAGGTGCTGGTGCTCTACTTCTATCCGGCCGACGAGACCACGGGCTGCACGATGGAGGCGTGTCGCTTTCGCGACGACTACGAGGCCTTCACCGACGCCGGCGCGGTGGTGGTGGGCGTGAGCCCCGACGGCCTCGACAGCCACCGCAGGTTCGCCGAGCACCACCGGCTGCCGTTCTCGCTGCTCAGCGACGGCGACGGCGAGCTGCGGCGCAAGTACGACGTGGGGCGCACCCTCGGACTCATCCCCGGTCGGGTCACCTACGTCATCGATCGCAAGGGCGTGATCCAGCACGTGTTCGACTCGCAGCTCCGCGCGAGGAAGCACGTGGACGAGGCGCTCGAGGTCGTGCGGCGGCTGCGAGGGTAGGTCGCAGCCCGGTCGGCGTGACGCGCGGCTCGAGCGGCTCGAGTCGTGCGGCGGCCTGCCTGCTACTCGCGCTGCGAGTCGAGCAGCTCCTGGTCCAGGACGACCTGCTGCGCCTTCGCGTGGCTCTCGAGCAGCAGCCGGTAGGAGGGGACGACCTCGGCGTAGAGCTCGGCCCACTGCGCCGCGTCGGGACGGTTCCAGGTCTGCTGCAGCTCCGATAGGACCGACGCGGTGTCCACCGGCACGACACCCGCGTGCATGACTCGCTCGAGGGTGATCTCCTGGGCCATCTTCGAGTACGTGCCCGAGGCGTCGATGACCGCGAAGACCTGGTAGCCGTCGTGCACGGCGCTGATGGCCGGGAAGGCCAGGCAGACGCTGGTCCAGGTGCCGGCGATGATCAGCGTGCCCTTGCCGGTCGCCTTCACGGCGGCGACGAAGTCCGGGTTGTCCCACGCGTTGATCTCACCCCTCCGCGGCACGTACTTGGCGTGCGGGGCGTTGTGATGGATCTCGGGGATCAGGGGGCCGTTGGGCCCCTGCGGCACGGATGCGGTGGTGATGACGGGAATCCTCGCCAGCGTCGCCGCGGTGGCCAGCGCCGCAGCGTTGGCACGAAGGAACGGCAGGGGCATGTCCCCCACGGTCTGGAACAGCCCGCTCTGATGGTCGATCAGCAGCATGGCTGCATCACGCGGATCGATCATCGGCTTGGGCCGATGGAGACTTCCTGATCTCGTTGACATGGCTCGCCTCGATCTCCACGGAGCGCAAGGCGGGCTGCCGTGCGGCCTGGCCCGTCGAGCGCCTCGAGTGGCTACTGTGACGTGCAGAGCCTAGCAACCCGACCGGTCGCTGCCAGAGGGGCGCGCTCGAGTCGAGCGACCACGTCGCTCGCCTCGCGGGGCGCCGACGCCAGCGGCGGCCGCTCCTTGGCGTTGGCGCTCGGGAGCCGTCAGAACCGCAGCCCCGCCGCGAAGCCCGGCCACCAGCGGATGCGGAAGCCTTCCACCTCATAGCTGCTGCCTGCCACCCAGCGGTAGCCGGGCCGGGGCACGCCGTCGTCGGTGCGATCGACCATCACGTTGACGGTCGGCCCGCCCCACACGGCCAGGTGCGGTCGCAGCTGCCACGAGAGCATCGCGCGGAGCATGGCCAGGTTGGCCAGCGGAGGGGCGGCGCGCAGGCCCGAGGTGACGACCCAGCCGGAGAGATCGCCGTCGATCCCCACGTCGTCGTTCACGGGAAGGTGAGCCCCGAAGCCCATGCCGGCCATCAGGGCCATGCCGCCCTGGCGCTGCTCCTGGGTGGTCACGGGCGGCTGGTGCCGAGCGATCGGGTGCACGCCCCCGGCGAAGAACGCATAGGTGTAGTTGGCGGGCAGGCGAATGCCCACGTTGATCGCCGCGACGTCACTGGTCCACACCTCGGGGCGCACTCCGCCCTTCTTGGTCACGGGGATCAGCGCGAACGAGGCATCGGCCTCTTCCGCGTAGTTGATGAGGCCGAACTGGACCCCGCGGATGCGACCGCGAGCGACGTTGACGAGTCCCATTTGCACGCCGTGGGCCTGGTCGACGTGATCGACGAGCCCGAATTGGACGCCGCGAAGGGAGCCCGCGTGGTTGTAGATGCCGCCGGCCTGGATGCCGCGGTGCTCGCCGCGGGTGAGGTTGGCGCCCAGCGCCATGGTGATGCCTCGCGCATCCTCGTCCACGACGGTGGCGCCCATGGCTCCCGCGGCTCCCTCGAGGCGATCGGTGCGGGTCCAGCCGGCGGCCATGCTGATGGTGTTGCGGATCTTCTGATCACGGTGCGAGCCATTGATGCTCAGCGAGGGGAACAGGCCGATGTCGAAGGGGACGTGCACGTAGGGATCGGCCGGCGGTGCGGGGGCGGCCGAGGCCTCGACGGCGGTCGCGGGGGACGGCATCGCCGTCGAGGCTTCGGTCACGGGGGAGGGCGACGTCGAGGCTTCGGTCGCGGGAGGAGAATCGACGCCGGACGTGGGGTCGGCGGTGGGGGCAGGCGTGGTGGATGGAGCGGCGGTGGATGGAGCCGCGGTGGATGGAGCGGCGGTGGATGGAGCGGCGGTGGATGGAGCCGCGGTGGATGGAGCCGCGGTGGATGGATCGTTGGTGGGTGAAGCCGCGGGAGCGGGTGCTGCGGCCTCGGGTGCAGGGGCCGTAGTGATCGTTGCGGGTGACGGAGCAGGAGCCGGTGCGGGGGGTTCCGGAGCGGGTGCGGGAGCTGCGACCGCTGGAGGCGGTGGGCTCGGATCACCCGCACGGGCCACGGCGGGCACGAGCAAACCAGCAGTGAGAAGGGGGAGGATCAGGCGATCGGAGCGGAGCATGGCGGCCTCGTGCCGCTTCGAACACCGACCCGGGCCCGGAGTGTCACCGGTCCGAAAAACCGCGATAACGGCGTTCAGTTGGCGATTGAGCGGGTCGGGACCCGCGCCGGGGCCTCCGCTCATGACCGTTTCATGACAAAACGGTGGGGCGCTCATGACGGCATCTCGGCGCGAGCAATCGCATTGTTCTGGCACCCACCGAGGTCACCAATGAAGCGACTCACGACGATCCTGATGTCCCTGTGCCTGTCCACCGCTGCCCTTGCCGGCTGCGACAAGAAGGACGACGCCAAGAAGGATGCCGCTCCGGCCGACGCCAAGGCCAAGGCGGACGAGAAGAAGACCGATGCTCCGGCCGACGAGAAGAAGGCCGATGCTCCGGCCGACGTGAAGGCCGATGCTCCGGCCGCCGATGGCGGCGCCCCGGCTGCCGACGGCGGTGCCGCTCCGGCTGCCGACGGTGCGGCCGATGCCCCGGCCGACGCGGCCGCCGATGGCGCTGCGGACCCGGCTGCCGACGCCAAGGCGCCGGAGTAGCTCGGCGCCGATTCACTCGGCCCGACCCCAGGGGGTGTTGGACGCGACCCCACCGCGTCCGGCACCCCCTTCTTGCGTTCGAAGGTTCGGCCGCGAAGCGGACGAGATCGATCGTGCGGCGGTGCCCAACCCAGCGGGAGGGCACGGGAGGACGCGAGCCCGCGTCAGCTCGCTGCGGCTGCACGGTCGAGGGCCTGGCGCAGCGTGTCTTCCGCTTGCAAGCCTTCGAAGCGCTGCTCACCGATGAAGCAGGTGGGCAGACGCCGGACTTTGGCGGCACGTGCCTCGGCGGAATCGGCCTCGAGCCGCTCGTCGGGTCGCGTGGACGAGAGGCACTCCTGCAGTGCCGCCTGGTCGAGCCCGAGCTCCTGAGCGCACTCGAGACAGCCCGCCGACGACAGCTCGTCGTGCGCGAACAGGGCATCGATCATGGCGTCGCCCTTGCCCTGTTCCTCGGCACAGCAGGCATAGCGGGCGGCCTCACGCGCATTGGGGTGCATCGACAATGGCACGTGCTTGTAGACCAGCTCCACGGGCTCGGAGGTCGAGTGCTCCTGGAGCACGGCGGCCAGCCGCGCGTGCTGACGGCGGCAGAACGGACACTCGAGATCGATGAAGTCGACGATGGTGATTCGATCGGTGTCTTGGACCGCGGCGATCGCCTCGGGTGCGGGACCCTCGGGCACGGGAGGCTCGGGCTCGTGCAGCACGGCCACGAGCGACAGCGGGACCGCGGCCCCGAGTCCGAGCGCGGCCGCCACGGCTCCCCCCGCCGGTCGCGAGCGTGGGACCACCAGCTTGAGAAGCGCGGCCAGGCCCGCTCCCAACGAGCACACGTCGACGACCACACAATAGGGACACCAGGCGCCGATCACCGCGCCTTGCAACGCGAGCAGCGTCAGCCCCGTGGCCACGCCGCAAACGCCCAGCAGCGTCAGCCACCATCGCGCGTGCAGCCGCGGCACGAGCAGGGTGAGCGCCAGCGCGGCGAAGTATCCGATGCCGAGGACCGGGAGGGGAACGCCGCCCGGCATGGACCATCGCGAGGTTCGGACCAGGTCGCAGCCGCCGCCCGGGCCACACGATCCGGCTTCGGGGGAGAGGTGCAGGACCAGCAGCAGCACGCTGGTGCCGAGGCCCACCAGGGCGAGGGCGAGCACTGCGTGTGCGAGGGGAGAGAAGCGGCGGGAAGCGTGGTCGTTGGGCATGGAGCCTCCGGGCGAGGAAGCCCGCCCAACCACGCGCCCCCGCGCGTCATTCCTCGCTCGGTGAAGCTTCGACGGGGCAGGTGGGCCCCACCGGGAGCGGGCCTCGGACCGGCTGGGCTCCCCAGGCGGTGAGCGTGGCCTCGTCGTAGCGTCCGGTGGGCACGAACTCTCGTCGCCAGGCCTGGGGATCGTCCATGTCCTCGAGTGGACCGGGAGGGACGACGACGAGTCCATCGAGCCGGTCGTCGTAGATCAGCGCATCGACCTGAGTGCCGTTGACGAAGGCACCCAGCAGGAACGGCTCCACCGCATCAGGGGGAAACGGCACGGAATCGAGCCATCGATCATGGGTCCACCCATCGGTGTGGACCCACGAGACCTCGACGTCGCACCAGCCGAGGGGGTCGCCGTCGTCGGGCAGCTCGCCGAGCAATGCATGCTGGAGCTGCAGCACCCGCGGGCTGACACCGGGGATCTCTCGCACCCGGATCGAGTCGAAGGCCGGCGTACCCTGGTGGGGCCACGCTGGTGGCTCGATGAGCTCGGCGAGGGGATCGTCCCACTCGCGGGCGCGGTCATGGGGGAGCACCACGTCGACCTCGAGCCGCGCCGGGACCCAGCGAAAGTCCACCGGGATGGCATCGGCCACGATTCCGATCTGGGCCCACGCACGTCCCGAACAGCCATCGAGGCGGTACCCCACCATCATCGTATCGAGCGCTCCCTGGTAGGCGCCCACCAGGGGCTCGCCCACGGTCGCGCGGCAGCTGCCCTTGGGGCCCACCAGCCATACCGTCTCGGCGGGCGGGCGCAAGCCGAGGGCCTCGACCTCCGCGGCCGCAACCGGTACCACGCGGCCGCGCTCGGGCTCCACCCGCCCGAACGCCTGTCGTCGTAGCGCACGCCAGGTCTCGATGGCTGCACCCTGCGGCTCGACGTGATGGGCCACCAGCATCGGGCCATCCAGGGTGCTCGATTCGGCGCTCGGCGGGGCGATCGGCTCGGGCAGCGCATGCTCGCGATCGTCGGGTCCCAGACTGATGAACACGAGTCCCGCCGAGGCCAGCACCGCCCGCCCGGCCCCCTCGATGCGCTCGGCGTCGACCATGGGATAGGGGACGTTGAGCACCATGCCCAGGCCATCGCCCGGGACGCGGCTGGGAGATCCGGCGCGGGGTGGCTCGCACCCGGAGGCGAGGCCGAGGCCAACGCCGAGCGCGAGCGCGGTGATCGGTCCCCACGACGGGCGGGGGCGGCACACGATCATGGAGCCGGATGCTCCTCGAGCCATCGGGTCACGTCGTCACGGTACACTTGGTGCGCGGCGCTGTCGTGGAGCTGCGCTTCGATGCCGGTCGCCAGCGCCCGGGCCCGCTGCGGCTCCCCCGTCGCCCAGTGCAGCGAGGCTTCGAGGAGCTCGGCGTCGACCCAATCGGCGGTGCTCGGCGGGGACGTACCCGTCGCGGGGTCCGGGCTCGTGCCCAGGGGGTGGCCCGCAGACCGACGGGGCGCGAGCACGGCCTCGAGCAGCTCGATGGCGCCGGCGGTGTCTCCGGTCTCGTGCTCGGCCCGCGCCAGCATCACCGCCACGCGAAACACGGCCGGGTGCTCCATTGCCTCGCGACCGCCGGCGGCCGCGAGCGCGCGCTCGAGGTGATGCGTGGCCCGCTCGGGGTCGCCCTCGGCCGCCAGCAGCGACCCGATCGCGGTCTCGAGCTCGACCTCGAGGTCGGTCTGGTCGGGGTCGGTCTTGTGCACCAGCTCGAGGGCGTGCGTGAAGAGGGCTCGCGCCTCGCTCGATCGTCCTCGTCGTCGCTCCACCTCGCCCAGCGCCCGCAGCGTATCGATGGCGGCCGGGTGCAGGGGCCCCAGGGCGTCGTGGGTCGCGTCGAGGGCGGTCTGCAGCGGGGGCAGGGCCTCGTCGAGATCGCCGTGCTCCATCAGCACCCGAGCCTGGCCGCGCCACGCGGGCAGCAGGCGCAGGGGATCGGGATCGGCTCGAGCCTGCTCGTGCTCGATCGCGGCGTGATAGTGGGCCAGGGCGTCGGCATCGTGCCCGCGTGCGTGCTCGAGATCACCGCGGGCCACGTCGAGCGTGGGCCGCATCCACGAGAAGCGCCGGCTCTGCAGCATCGACTCGACGTAGTCCGCCAGCGCCAGCGCCTCCTCGACTCGACCCTCCTGCTGCAGGGCCTGCATTCGTCCCATCCAGGCTTCCATCGCGAGCCGCGGGTCGCCGGCCTCGAGGGCCGTCCGCGCGGCCTCGTGCAGAACGGTCTCTGCGTGGGGAGAGCCCGTGGCGAGGTGGGCTCGACCCAACAAGAGCTGGCTCCGGGCCAGCGAGGGGCCATCCTCGGTGGTCTCGATGCGAGGCTGGAGCGCCGTGAGCTCGCGGACGACCACCGCGTTGCGCCCCAGCGCGAGCTCGGCGTCCAACCCGCTCAGCTCGCCCTGCACGGCATCCACCTCCTCGAGCTGCTCGTCGGCCGGCAATCCCAGCGTCAGCAGGGTGTTGGTGTCGAGGCACTGCCGCGGAGTCGGGAGCCCCTGCGCCAGCACGTGGGCGCGATCGAGGGTGGGGCCATCGATCGTCTCCAGGATCTCGAGCGTGGCCTGCAAACCGTCGAGGTGTCGATCGAGGCATGCGAGGCGGACCTCGTAGGTGCGCTCGGCCGCGTCGCCCCACACCCGCGTGGCCAGGCAGGCACGCTTGGAGAGGTCGCGCCACTCTTCGGCCCAGGTGTCGAGCTTGGCTTCCGTGTACCTCCACGTGGGGTCCGCCCAGGCGCGACCGGTGGTCTCGAACGCCCGTGCGATCGAGTCGCGTCGCTCGGGCGTCCACACCTCGGTCAGGGCATCGCCTTGGCCGTCGCACACCGAGCGATCGGCCTCGAGCCGCTCGGCCACCACCGCCCCGCTGGCGACCAGGGCGGTGGCCAGGACTGCCCCCCAGGCCCAGCGCCGTCGGCTCGCCGCGGGATCGCGGGCCAGCTCGCGCAGCAGTGCCTCCATGCCGGGGAAGCGATCCTCGGGGCGTGGGCTCAGCCCGCGGAGCACCGCCGCGCGCAGCCACGCGGGTACGTTCGAACCCGGCGGTGGTGGGCGCACGTTGTGGCGTACCGCCTCGAGCGCGATGGCGCGCGGACGATTGCCCGAGAACGGGCGCTCGCCATAGAGCGCCTCGTAGAGCGCCACGCAGAAGCTGAACTGGTCCGACCGCGCATCGGCTCGGGCACCCTCGAGGTGCTGCTCGGGCGCCATGAAGGCCGGCGTGCCCGAGCGTCCCGAGGGCTCGTTCGCGGTGGGCTGGGTCTCGTCGGCGCTCGAGGACGAGCCCACCAGCGAGTCGCGAAGCTCGGACACGTCGATGTCGTCGGCCTGCTCTTCGACCGCGGGGGCCAGGCCGAAGTCGACCACGACCAGGCGTCCCTCCTTGCCCATCAGCACGTTGGCGGGCCGGAAGTCGCCGTGGACGATCCCCGCCTGGTGGGCGGCGGCCAGCCCTCGCCCCGCCTCTCGAAACACCCGCAGGACCTCGGGCCAGGGGAACGGCTCGTCGCGGGCCTCCATCCAGTGGCGCAGGTCGAGGCCGTCGATGAACTCGGTGGCGAGGAACACCCAGGGGCCGTAGATCCCCGCCTCGTGGATCCGCTCCACGCACGGGTGCGAGAGCCTGGCCAGCACGTTGGCCTGCTGCACCAGCGGCAGCGCCTGCGCCTGGTCGTCCTGGTCGTTGCCGCCCGGGTGGTAGAGCTTGACGATCACCCGGCGGTCGCCCTCGGGATCGTAGGCGCAGTAGGTGGCATTGCTCGAGCGCCGGGTGACCGGACCGAGCAGGACATGGTGACCGAGCAGGGTGCCCCGCGGCAGCGACGCGACGTCATAGCGATCGGCGTGCTCGCTTGCGTCGTCGGCCTCCTCTACTACCGCTACCGCGCCCGTGGGCGCCGGCAGCCGAACCACTTCGGCCGCCCGCTCGGCCGCCCGCTCGACCCGCGTCTCGTCGCTCGTCGCTTCGCCGTCCCCGGCCGCTCGATCGGGGTCGACGCTCGACGCAGGATCACCCTCGTCGGCGCCCTTGGGGGGTCCGTCGCTCATCCGCAGGCGAGCATCATACCGCAACGCCGCGCGCGTGCTGGGCTCGTCTGGTCGGAGACGCGAATCGACGTCAGGTGGCGCGAACGACCTGCACGCGTGCGTCGTTGAACGTCGCGCCACCTCCGAGATCGGTCAGGGCGTCGGGCGCGACGGCATTGGCGGTGGCGCCGTTGCTGGTGTGACGGCTCCACAGACCCTTGGGTAGCACCACGACGCCGGGGCGGACCTCGTCGCTCACCCGTGCGCGGCACTCGACCCGGCCCAGCTCGTTGAACGCCGCCACCTCGTCTCCGCTCGCGATCCCTCGCACGGACGCGTCCTGGGGGTGCATCACCAGCTCCGCCGGCTGGCGCAGGCGCTGCCCGAAGGTCGAGCTGATCGTGTGGCGCGTGGCGGGCGAGATCAGCGCCAGCGGGTGGCTCGGCCCTCCGGGGTCGGGCTGGTAACCATAGAGTCCGGCCGGGGCCTCGGCGTCGAGCGCCTCCGGGCACAGATGGATCCTTCGGTCCGCATGCCGTGGCCATACGTCGCGCATCTGCACCGGCTCGGATCCGCCCGGCGGCTGCGCCACGCCCTCGGTCCGCACGGCGTCGGCGATGGAGCGGGCATCCTCGGTGGCGCCCAAGATCGCCTCGACCATCGCGTCCGGCCCGCGGGGATCGCCGGGCTCGCTCAGCCCCAGTCGATCGCACAGGGCCTCGAACACCATCCAGTTGGGCCGGGCCTCGCCCTCGGTCGGCAGCACCGGGCGCACCCGCTGCACCACCATCGCCCCGTATCCGCGGGTGAGGTCGTCGTGCTCGAGGAACGTGGTGGCCGGCAGCAGCACGTCGGCATGGCGCGCCGTGTCGGTCATCACCTGGTCGAACACCACCGTGAACAGGTCCTCGCGCAGCAGCCCTCGTCGCACCCGCTCCTGGTCGGGCAGGGTCGACAGCGGGTTGCAGTTGTACGAGAGCACCACGTGGATGGGAGGGTCTGCCTCGGTCAGCGCGCGTCCCACCCGGTTGAGGTTGATCTCGCGGGTCGACGGAGCCGGGGCGGCGGCTGCCGCGTCGCCATCGAGCCGGATCGTTCGCGAGTTGCTCATGGTGAAGCCGCCTCCCGGAACCCCAAAGCAGCCCGCCACCGCCGGCAGGGCCAGGATCGCGGCCACGGCCGATCCCCCGTTGCGATTGCGCTCCACTCCCCAGCCGCAGCGGATCACGGCCGGTCGCGTGCTCGAGTAGAGCGCGGCGAAGCGCTCGAGGTCGGGCTGCGGCACTCCGGCCTCCGCGGCGGCGCGCGGCAACGACCATGCCGAGGCGCGCTCGCGGAGCGCCTCCACTCCGGTGGCATGCTCGGACAGGAACTCCCGATCGGCGCGCCCCGTGGCGAACAGGTGCTCGATGAGCGCCAGCGCCAGACACAGGTCCGTCCCCGGACGCGGCGCCAAGTGGAGGTCGGCCTGCTGGGCCAGCGGGGTTCGCCGCGGATCCACCACCACCAGCGTGGCCCCGGCCGACCGCGCACGCTTGATCACCGGGATCGAGTGGATGCCCGTGGCCGACGGGTTGACCCCCCACAGCACGATCAACCGCGCGTGGCGGTAGGCGGGCAGGGCCACGCCCGGCATGCGACCGTAGAGCCCCTCGTAGGCGCGCCCCGAGGGCGCGGCGCACAGGGTCTTGGCCAGTCGCGACGCGCCCAGGCGATGGAACAGCCGGGCATCGGTGGCGTCCTGCGTCAGCAGCCCGTTGCTGCCGCCGTAGCACACGGGAAGGATCGACTCTCCGCCGTGCTGGTCGACCGCCTCGCGCAATCGCGCCGCCACCTGGTCGAGCGCCTCGTCCCAGCTCACCGTCGCAAAGCGTCCCTCGCCCTTGGCTCCCACGCGAATGGCGGGGTGGCGCAGGCGCTCCGCTCCCTGCACGTGCCCGCCGATCTCGCGGACCTTTGCGCAGATGAACCCCGCCGTCAGCGGGTTGCGGTGGTCCCCGTCGAGGCGCACGAGTCGGCCATCCTCGACCGTCGCCGACAGGCTACAGGCATCGGGACAGTCCAGCGGGCACGCGGTGGGCAGGGTGGGCATGGATTCCTCGTGTCATGTCGTGGGCGCGGACGCCATCGGTAGGCGGACGACGAGCTCGGTGCCCGTTCCTGGCCCGGCGCTGAGCGCCCGAATGCGGCCGCCGTGCAGCTCGACCAGTCCCCTGGCCAGCGCCAGGCCGAGCCCGAGCCCTCCCGCGGCCCGTGCGATGTCCTGGTTCTCTTGCTGAAAGGACACGAACACTCGCTCGAGCAGCTCCGGGCGGATGCCGATGCCCGTATCGCGCACGCGGACGATGGCGTGCTTGCCTTGGTGGTGCAGCGTCACGCCGATCCGCCCCGGTGCCTCGGTGAACTTGATGGCATTGCCCAGCAGGTTGTCGAAGACCTGGGCCAGCCGCACGTGATCGGCCAGGACCCACACGGGCTCGGGGGGAAGGTCCGTGTGGAGCTCGAGCCCACGAGCCTCGATGCGAGCGCTGTGGTCCTGCACGACCTCCTCGACCACCCGGCGAACGTCGAGTCGCTCCCGGTCGAGATGGATCTTGCCGCGGGCAATGCGAGACACGTCGAGCAAGCCATCGATCAATCGGTTCATGTGTACCGATTGCCGCTCCAGCACCCCGAGCACCTGCCGCAGACGGCCGTCCTCGGCGGCGGCGTACTTCATGACCTCCGTGGCATTCCTGATGGCCGCAAGCGGATTGCGCAGCTCGTGCCCGAGCATGGCGAGGAACTCGTCCTTGCGTTGGTCCGCATCCTTGAGCGCTTGCTCGGCTCGCTTTTGCTGCGTGACGTCCTGGGTCACACCCAGGAGCTGCAAGGGCGTCCCCGCGTCGTCGTACAGCACCCGCCCCTGGGCCCGGTAGTACCTGGCGGACTCGGAATCCCCCCGCCCGCGAAACTCCGTGTCGTACACGGTTCGTCCGTGGGCCACCGTCTCCGCGTACGCCCGGATCAGGTACGCGGAGTCATGCGGGGCGACGAAGAAGAAGCACTTCTCCATGTCCTCCGGCAGCTCCTCGGGGCGGCAGCCGATCACGGCGGCGGCATGCTCGGACCAGCGGATCGTCCCCCGCCGAAGATCGCACTCCCACACGTACATGCCGGCCGCTTCCGTCGCCAGACGCAGACGAGCCTCGCTCTCCCGGAGGGCTCGCTCGGCCCTGCATCGCTCGATGAAGTCGGAAGCCTGGCGCACGTACAGGTCCAGGCGCCGTAGATCCTGCTCGCCCGGCCGATGAGGCGCGTGGAAGTGCGTCGAGATCATGCCCAGCGGAGCTCCGCTGCGGCCGATCACGGGTATCGAGATCACCGCCCGGTAGCCGGCCGCGCGCGCGACGTCTCGCATCGGAGCCTGGGCCGGTTCCTGCTCGACGTCCTCGATCACGATCGGCTCGCCCCGGCGCAACGCACGACCACAGGCGGACTCCTCCGTGGCGGTCACCGCTCCGAACGAGTCGACGAAGTCTGGGTCGAACCCTTGCTGGGCCACGATCCTCAGGGTGTCGCCGTCGAGCAGCTGAATGTGGCCCTTGTCGGCGTCGAGCAGCCCGATCGTGGCATCGAGCATCTCCTCGAGGCCGTGGTTGAAGCCGGAAGTACGCCACAACCGAGAACTCAGGTCGCTCAGCCGGGTCAACGCATGTGCTTCCGCGGCCAGCCGCTGCTTGCTCTCTCGCAGCGCGTCCTCGGTGGCCAGCCGCTGGCCGACGTCGTCGTCCGTGGCGGGGCGTGCTGCGAGTCCGTCCGAGCGCTTCGCCTTGTTGCCCGAAGGACCGACTCTCGAAGCCGGCTCCCTCCCCGTATCGTGCTCCTGCTTCCGCGACATGCTCCGGCCCTGCGCGCGAACCGACGCACCATCGTTCGACGACCATTGCCGGGCCAAGCCAAGCCAGGCCCGGCATGGATGCGCAGCCCAGGTACTGGGCCCGCCTCGCGCGCGTTCGATGATCCCTTGCCGGGATCGACCTCGCAAGTACTCGCGCTCGAAGCGACGGATCAGGGCACGGTCATTGTTCGCGAGGCTCCTGGACTCGCGGCCCGAGGGCCGCATCGGTGGCGCCGGAGCCGCTGCCCCCCGTGTCGGTCTCACATGGAGAAGGCGTGCTCGCGCATGGTCAGCACCTCGTGTCCGTGCTCGGTCACGAGGATGGTGTGTTCCGTTTGTGCCGACCAGCCACCATCGAGGGTCACTGCCGTCCAGCCGTCCTCGAGCACGCGGCACTCGTGGGTGCCTTCGTTGATCATCGGCTCGATCGTGAAGGTCATGCCCGGCTTCATGCGCATGCCCGTACCACGACGGCCCGTGTGCGCGACCTGGGGGGCGGTGTGGAACACCTTGCCGATGCCGTGGCCACAGAACGCCTCGACGACCCCGTAGCCGTGCTCGCCCTGCGCGAACCCCTGGATTGCGGCTCCGATGTCGCCGATGCGCTTGCCGGCCGCGACCTCCTTGATTCCCAGCCACATCGACCTGCGGGTCACGTCGATGAGCTTGCGAGCCTCGCTGGAGACCTCGCCCACCGTGAACATCTCCGAGGTATCCCCGAAGTAGCCGTCGAGGATGGTCGTGATGTCGACGTTGATGATGTCGCCATCGGCCAGGACGCGCGGCCCCGGGATGCCGTGGCACACCACGTCGTTGATCGACGTGCAGATCGATCGCGGGAAGCCCTTGTAGTTGAGCGGGGCCGGGATCGCGCCGTGCTCCACGATGAAGTCGTGGCAGCGCCGGTCGAGCTCGTCGGTGGTGACTCCGGGCTTGACGAATGGCTCGATGAACTCGAGCACCTGCGCTGCGAGGCGCCCGGTGGCCCGCATCTTCTCGATCTCTCGTTTGCTATGGATATGGATCGCCACGGCGTTCGACGGGGTCTTTGTGGACCGGGGAGGCCCCGACCGCAAGGGGGCCGCACGAGGGCTCGGCGTGAGAAGGGCAGCGGGGCTCGTATCTTCGTGTCTGCTGCGATTTGGGCACGTAAGGGCGCCACTTCGGCCCCCGATGGCCCCGGTTGGCGAGATGGCCGGCGTATGACAGGCTCCCGCCCCATGTCCGGCCCCGCCCCGGGTCCCTTCGAGGCGCCTCCCGGTGCCGTCTTCGATCGGCTGGCGCGCCGTCGCCTGGTCGTCGTCAGCGGCAAGGGCGGCGTGGGGCGGACCACTCTGGCCGCGCTCATGGGGCTTGCGATGGCGGCGCGCGGACGTCGGGTGCTGGTGGCGACCACTGGCCACGACGATCGCCTCGGATGGATGCTGGGGGCCCCTTCGCTGCCCGACACCGTCCGCGCGGTGACCGAGCGCCTCCACATCCAGCGCCTGGTCCCGCGGGTCTGCCTGCGCGAGTACGGCGCGATGGTCGTGCGGAGTGAGCGCGTGTCCGCCGCCGTGTTCGACAATCGCGTCGTGCGACGGCTCTTGCAGGCGATCCCCGGCCTCGACGATTTCGCGGTGTTCGGCAAGGCCTGGCACGAGGCCGTGCGCGGCGACGCCTATGATCTCGTGATCTTCGACGGTCCCGCCACCGGGCACCTGCTCTACATCCTCGGCGTGCCCCAGGCGATCCTCGCGGCGATCCCGGCCGGGCCGTTGACGCGCGAGGCCCAGCTCATCCAGGACAGCCTCGTCGATCCCGAGGTCACCGAGGCCGTGCTGGTGGGGCTGCCCGAGCGCTGGCCGCTCACCGAGCTCGGCGAGCTCGGGGCCACCGTTCGTCAGCAGCGAGGCATCGCGATCGAGACGATGGTCGTCAACGGCATGTGGCCCGACGGGGTGCCGTCGCTCGATCCTCCTGCGGCGGCGCTCGATCCCGAGGGGGTGGTCGAGCCGGTGCTCTCGCTCGCGGGGATGATCGGGACCACGGGGCGTCGCCACCACGAGATCGT
The DNA here is from genome assembly GCF_026337845.1 of Paraliomyxa miuraensis. Lineage (GTDB taxonomy): Bacteria > Myxococcota_A > Polyangia > Nannocystales > Nannocystaceae > Paraliomyxa > Paraliomyxa miuraensis. The sequence goes on from NZ_JAOVZF010000155.1 coordinate 170,889, forward strand.
GCATCAGTGGTGTGACAGCGACGCCGCCAGGCGCTGCGGGGTGCGATCGGTGCTGACCGTGCCGTGGCGCTGGGAAGGGCTGTGCGATCTCGGCGGGCTCGAGCGGATGCTCGCCGAGCTCGAGGGTGGGGCCGTGATCGATCACCAGCCGTCGCGGTAGGGCAGAGGCTCCGCGGTTGCTCGAGGGGACGGGAGCTCGAGGACCGCCGGCGCGGCAATGGCGGCAATGGCGCAAAGTGGGCATCGATGCCCATTATGCGTGAGACGCGCGGGGCCATCTCGCGACGACGTCGGTGGACGATGCGTCGATCCTGGTCCGCGGGGGTGGGGCAATGGTGTGGGCGGACGATCGCTCAGCGCGAGCGTCCGCGGCCGTCGCGTCGCAGGTCCGCGGCGATGGAGGACCACGCGGCCAGCACGAGGATGCCGGCGACGATCCAGGCGACGATCGCCGCCGCTGGCCACCAACTCGAGAGCGATCCGCCTTCGTGCCGGGTCAGCGCGACGAGACCGCCTGCCAACCCCACGACCAGGGCCGCGATCGACAGCCCAATCGATCGCCAGCTTCCCCGCGGTTCGTCCCCTGCCCAGTCGCCGCTGCCCGCCAGGAGCATCAGCAGGATCAACGCGCCCGCGAGGGTGTAGAGCAGCCAACGACCGAGGACGCGCAGCACGTGGCGAGAGTACCTGGTACTCGCGGCATCGGGCCCCGGATTCTTTGCGCTGGAATCGAGCGCACGGCATCGGTGCCCGGGCCACGAGGCGAACGTCTTCGATCGCGAGGCGAACGTTCTCGATCGCGAGATGAACGTTTGCGATCGCGAGGCGAACGTTTGCGATCGCGAGATCGATGCTCCGGCTTCGACCATGAAATGCGCCCGCTCGGGCGAGCGATGCTCGCCTCACCCTTCGGGCGCAACCACCTCGCACAGCCGCTGCCCCGCCTCGACCGTGTCCCCCGCGGTCACCCCGATCCCACGTACCACGCCCGCGGCCGCGGCCCGCACCTCGTTCTCCATCTTCATGGCCTCGACGATGAGCAACGGAGCATCGACCTCCACCTCGTCGCCATCGGCCACCAGCACTCGAACCACCCGTCCCGGCATGGGCGCGAGGATCGCCCCGCGGCCACCCCCTCCGCCTGCACTGGCCAGTGCCGCCTCGAGAGCCGCCTCTTGCCGGCTCTTGACCGCCACCGCCAGCACCTCTCCGCCCACCGATGCGTGCTGGGGTCGCCGTCCTGGGCAGAGGTGCACCACGTGTTGCGGCCCGTCGTCTCCGGCCGTCCTCACCAGCAGCGTCTCGTCGGCGCCCGGCCGAACCGTGCACCACGTGTTGCCCACGCGAACCCGCACGGGATGCCCCTGCGGGTGATCGAGCCGGTCGAGCTCGACCGAGACCTCGTGGTGCTGGCCCTCGACGGTGACCTCGAAACGCTGCGCGCGGCCCACGGCGCGGGAGCGTAGCAGACCTTGGCCGCCATCCGGGGGCGGGCGGGCTCCTGGCCCCGGGGGCCGTTCGTGGTAGAACGCCCGTCCGTGAGCACGCCGGGCCAAGCGCTCCGCATTTCGCCCTCGAGGCGGGTGCTGCTGTGCATGGGACCGGGCGGCGTGGGCAAGACCACGGTGGCCGCCGCGCTGGGCCTGGCCGCGGCCCAGCGGGGACGACGGGTGATCGTGGTGACCATCGATCCTTCCAAGCGCCTGGCGCAGGCGCTGGGGCTCGACCCCGCCGCGGGGCACGAGAGCGGCAGCATCGTGCCCGTGCACGGCCCGGGAGGGGTGCGGCTCGACTGTCTCATGCTCGACACCCAGCGGGTGTTCGACGAGATCGTCCGGGTCTACTCCCGCGACGCCGACGCGGCCGCGCGCATGCTGGGCAACCCGATCTACCGGGCCACCGCGCAGCACCTGGGCGGTGCGCTCGAGTATGCCGCCACCGCGCGCGTGCACATGCTGCATGCCGAGGGGCGCTACGACCTCATCGTGCTCGACACGCCACCCACCGCCAACGCACTGGACTTCCTCGAGGCCCCCGCGCGGATCCAGGAGCTGGTCGGCAACCCGGCGGCGCGCTTCCTGGCCGGAACGGGGCGCATCGGGCTCAAGCTGATCGGCCTGGGAGGAGGCGTGCTGCTCAAGACCTTCGAGGCCATGGGCGGGGGATCGTTCATTGCCGAGCTCGGGGTGTTCCTCAAGGAGTTCGGGTCCGTGCTCGGCGAGTTCCGTCGACGCGCAGGAGACCTCGCCGAGCTCCTCGCCTCGAGCGAGACCGGGGCCGTGCTCACCACCGCCGCCACCGACTTCTCCGCACGCGAGGCCGAGGCCTTCATCGACGTCATCGTCGAGCGTGGGATGAGGGTCGATGGCATCGTGCTCAATCGAGTGCTGCCCACGTTGGCCCCCTTGCCGCCACCACCCGTGCTGAGGCCCGCCGTGGCGGCGCAGGTGGGCGAGGATGCGGCCGATGCTGCCGTGCAGGCGTTGGGGTCTGCGTACCTCGGGGCTCGGATGCAGAGCGAGCGAGCCCACCGCATCTGGCTGCACTTGCGCGATCGCTACCCGACGGTGCCGGTGGCCTTGCTCGCACGGCGGGATCCACCTCCCTCCGAGCTCGAGGAGCTGGTGGTGATGGGCGCGCAGCTCCTCGAGCAGAGCGCGTGATCGCCCCCATCGACCCCCAAGAAACCTGCCGCTCCGTCGATACCGCGATCGTGAGCAGGCTTTGTGAGGCTTTCCACACCTCCACACAACCATTGAGTTCTCTCGAACGAAGAACTCATTGGAGCCGGGAACCGTCGGGGGCCTCCTTACGTCTTAACCCCCAAGTAAGACCAACTTGAAACGCTCGGAGGAGCGTTCATTCCAAGAGGTTCAAGTGAGACTCGTGAAGCAATCCCGATTCCTACTGCGAGGGCCGTACGCGGCCAGAAAGGAACGATGAATACGCCATGTGTGACATCGACATCCACCGTGGTTCGTCGTGGAAGCGAGTCGTGGGTACGCAGAACCCCTTGGGGGTTGGTGACTCGACGACAGCGGCTCTCATGACGATGGACGACGGTTCCGGGATGCCTGGGGGAGGCAGCAGACCACGGTCTGCGGGCTTGCACGATGACCGATCGGGCAGGTCCAGCGGTTCAACTCCGCGGCCCGGTTCCGGTTCGTCCACGTGCCCTGCACGTCACGCGCTCGGCTCACTGAGCTCCGACCTCGGTCGGGCGCAGTGAGCCGGGTGCGTGACGGCAGGGCCAACAATCAAGCGCTGGAGCGGAGCATGCGGCCGAGGACCGGCCCCATCGAGCCCCAGCTCCGCAGCCAGACCAGCCGGACTCCCAGGTGCGCCACGCTGGCCTCGATCCAGGCCCGCACCTCGGCATCGCCGGGATCGAGGTTGAGCCACAGGTGCTGCGTGGAGATGGCTCCGCGCTGGCCCACCTGCTCGAGCTCGTCCATGCGGCTGTCGTGGATCCACGACAGCCAGCGACGCATGTTGGCATCCGAGAGCGACAATCCCACGAACACCACCCGGCGAGCCGAGCAGGTCTCGAGGAACGAGGTCGCCTGCCACGAGTACACGTTGCCCGCCAGCTGCAGGTAGGCGGCCTCCGAGAACACCAGCTTGTCGGGCGATGCGGCGTGCTGCGTGGTCTCGGCCCCGGGCACGGGCAGCAAGCCGTGGCAGAACACGTAGGGCACCCGATCCACGCTGCGATTGGAGATGCCGCGCACCACTCGATCGATGCGCTGCGGCACGCCGGCGTCCTCGTCCCCGTTGCAGGCCTGGTAGGCCGTGAGCACCGCGAACAGCAGGGGCTCGGCGTTGAACGAGAGGATCGCGGCCGGTGAGCGCGGGGTGCCGAGCGCGTCGCTCAGGATGGGGGCGATCGCCAGGGCCGACATGCGATCGCCCCAGCGAGCGTGCATCAGCTCGAGGAAGCGCCGCCAGATGTGCTGCGAGAGATCGCCCGGGCGTACGGCTCCCAGTGCACGCAGGACCGTGCGTCGATCGCTGCCCTCGAAGCCTCCGAGGAAGTCGCGGTAGAGCTCCTCGGTGAGCAGCTGGGCGAAGCCATTGGCATCGCGTCCGCTGCGTACGGCGGCCGCCTGGATCAATGCATCGGCCGAGAACACCCCGGAGAGATCCTTGGAGACGCGATCGACGTCGCTGGGGTTGCAGCTCTCGATCAGCCGGCGTACCAGGCGGTTCCAGTCGGGAAATGCGGGCAGCGAGGTGCCTGCGCCCACGCACAGCGCCCAGCCTGGTCCCGACGCCGCTCCGGCGAGCAAGCCATCGACCTTGTCCTCCGTCAGTCCCGGTTTGGTCACGTGTGAACCAGCGTACCAGTTTGCACGGCGCGCGACGTGAGCCCGATGCTCGGCTCAGCCGCGGCAAGAGCCAGCCGCGGCGAGGGTCAACCGCCCCAGCCCCGAAGCGCGTGGGCGAGGCGATCGAGCTCCGCGTGGGTTCCCACGCTCACTCGCAGACAACGCGCCAGCCGAGGCTGCTGCGAGACGTCCTTGACCAGCACGTCGTGCTCGCGGAGGTGAGCCGCGAGTCGCGGTGCCTCGTCGTCTCCGGACAGGCGCACCACCACCAGGTTGCCGGCCGAGGGCAGCACCGTGGCCCCCGGAATCCCGGCCAGGATCTCGCCGAGCCGCGCTCGGTTGGCGACCACGCGGCTCACCAGGGCGGCCTGCTCCGACCCGAAGCGAGCGAGCACGGTCTGCGCGAGGACCAAGCTGGTCTGCGAGACGTTGTAGGGATGTCGCACCTTGTTCATGGCCAGCGCCAGGATGGGGTGGGCGATGCAGTAGCCCACCCGCAGCGCGGCCAAGCCCACCTTCGAGAGCGTGGCCATGTGCACTTGGTTGCTGGGCGAGGCTCCGCTCCACAGCGAGCTGCCCGCGGGGGCGTAGGCGCCATAGGCCTCGTCGATCACGAACACCACGTCGGGGTGGTCGGCCACGAGCGCGGAGATCCGCTCCTTGCTCCACAGGCTGCCGGTGGGGTTGTTGGGGCGGGCCAGGAAGCACACCGAGGCGCCCCGCAGTGCATCATCGAGCGGGGCCCCTGGGAGCTCGAGATCCTCGGTGAGCATGACCTCGCGCAGCTCCATGCCGAGCATGCGGGCGGTGTGGCCGTACATCACGAACGTGGGGATGGGGGTGACGACGATCCCGGGAGCGGGGCCCGGCGAGCTGAGTGCGAGCAGGAGCAGGGCGATGATCTCGTCGCTGCCGTTGCCCAGCACCACCTGCTCGGGAGCACAGCCGTGGCGCCGGGCGAGGTGCGCTCGCAGGCTGCGCCCGGAGGTGTCGGGGTAGCGACCGAGCTCGATGCGCTGGAGTGCGTCGGCCAGCGCGGCCATCACCTCGGCGGGCCACGGCTCGGGGTTCTCGTTGGCGTGCATGCGGGCGCACGCGGGATCGGCCGGAGGGACGTCGTAGACCGACAGCGCGGCGAGGGTGGAGCGGATGTGCCGGCTCCAGGGCAGTGAGTCTTCGTCGCTCATCGGCCTCGTCCCTCGGCCAGCCGACGCTCCACCGCGCGGGCGTGGCCCTCGAGCCCTTCGGCCCGGGCCAGGGTGACGATCGCCTTCGCCTGCTCGACGAGGGCCCGGTGGCCCAGCGCGAGCACGCTGGTGTGCTTGACGAAGTCCCAGACCCCCAGCGGAGAGCCGAACCGCGCCGCGCCGGCGGTGGGGAGCACGTGGCTGGGACCGGCCGTGTAGTCGCCGGCGGCCTCGGGCGTCCAGGGTCCCACGAAGATCGCACCGGCACCGCGCAGGTCGCTGGCCATGGCTTCGGGCCGGTCCACGAGGAGCTCGAGGTGCTCGGGTGCATACTCGTCGGCGGTGCGGGCCAGCGCGTCCCGATCTTCCACCAGCACTGCCGCTCCGTGCTCGACGAGGGCCAGGGTGGCGAGCTCGCGCCGGGGGAGATCGACGAGCTGGCGTCGGAGCGCCGCGTCGGTGGCGTCGATCAGGGGGGGGTGGTCGGTCACCAGCACGGCACAGGCGAGTCGATCGTGCTCGGCCTGACTGATGAGATCGGCGGCCACGAACTCGGCATCGGCCGTCGCGTCGGCGACCACGAGGATCTCGCTGGGGCCTGCGATGCCGTCGATGTCGCACAGGCCGTAGACCTGGCGCTTGGCGGCGGTGACGTAGGCGTTGCCGGGACCCACGATCTTGTCGACCCGCGGCACGCGCTCGGTGCCGAGCGCGGCGGCGGCAATGGCCTGGGCGCCGCCGATCTCGAACACGCGATCGATCCCGGCGAGCTCGGCTGCGAGCAGCACCACGTCGTTGGCGCGCGGGGTCAGCAGCAGCACCTCGTCGACGCCGGCCACCTTGGCGGGGATCCCGGCCATGAGCACGGAGGACGGATACGCCGCGGTGCCGCCGGGGGCGTACACGGCCACGCGGCGAAGCGGAGCGACGCGGCTGTGCAGGCGCTCGCCGTCGCGCTCGAGGCCGGTGGTGGGGTGGCGCTGAGTCTGGTGGAATTCGCGGATGCGGCGGGCGGCGAGCTCGAGCGCGGCGCGAATGTCGTGGGGGACGCGGGCGCAGGCCTCGGCGCGGCGCTGGGGCTCGAGCTCGAGGTGGTCCGGGTCCAGCGTGCGGCCTTCGAAGCGTCGGGTCAGCTCGACCACGGCCGCGTCGCCGCGGGCTCGTACGTCGGCGATGATCGCTCGGGCGGCTTCGTCGGCCTCCCCGGCGAGGCCGGCCGCTCGTGCGCAGCGCTCGCGCCAGGCGAGGCGGCCGGTTGGGGGCGCACCATCGGGACCGGGCCGGAGATCGATGCGCGGCAGGCCCTCGAACGCCGCAGGGAGCGAGCCCGGAGGGGTGGCCACCGAGGCCTGCGGTGCCCCACCAGGAGAGGATGCGCTCATGAGCGGACGTTACCACGTCCGGGACGAGGCCCTGCTACGCTCGGCGCGATGGTCGAGCTCCGCCGAGCGAGCGCGCGTCCCAGGGACCTTCGCCGGGCTCGCATCCGCTCGGCGTGGGTGCTCGGCGTGGGGGCGCTGCTGCTGCCGGGATGTCGCGATCAGTCCGGCGACGAGGCCGGTGAGGACGGGCCGATGTCGCTGGTCACCACCAGCGGCGGTGGCGGTGGCGACTCGAGCACGGGGGAGCCGTACGTGCCCAGCCAGGATGCGACCGATCAGTGCGGCTTCGCGCCGGTGATCGGGGCCGGGCGCCACGAGGGCACGCTGAGGGGCAACGCATCGGAGCTGGGGGGAGCGTGCGGCTTGGGGGGACCCGATGCGTTCTTCCGGCTCGAGGTACCGCGGCGGAGCGACGTGCGTCTGCAGGGCCAGGGCGTGGGCTTCGTGCCGCGCGTGGGCGTGCTTCCGTTCACCTGCTCCACCGACTGGATCCACCGCACGCTGGCGTGTACCGAGGGGGTGGGGACCTGGCTGGCCGACGTGGCGGAGGGCTCGAGCCTGGTCGTATCGGTGGGTGTGGACGAGGACCATCCCGCGCTCGATCTGCCGCCTCCGATGCAAGGGCCGGATCCGCTGGCGTTCGTGCTCGACGTCGAGCTTCGCAACGTGCTCGAGGCGGGCGACCCGTGCGAGCCGTCCGGGCTCGGTCGGTGCGGCACGGGGACGGCGTGCTTGCCAACGCCACCACCGGACGACGAGGCGGAGGACGAGCCGGGCCCGGCGGTGTGCACCACGTTGCCCGGCGACACGTGCGAGACCGCGCTGCCGTGGCCGGTGGTCGCGGGTGTCCAGACGATGGAGATCGATCCGTCCACGCCGCAGACCGACGCTCATCGCCACTCGTGCGGTGGTGCGCGGCGGCTGGAACGGGTCGTTCGGTTGATGCTGCCGCAGGGAGGCCCGCGCACCCTGGAGGTCCGCTCCGATCGCGCGGAGGTGGGATTCGCGGTGCGGGCTCCGGGGTGCGGACCCGAAGACGAGCGCGGCTGCGTTGCCCCCGAGGAGATCGCTCCCGCCGCGTTGTCGGTGGAACTCGACGGCTCCGATGCCTTCTTGTTCGTGGAGTTGCCGCCGATCCCCGAAGACGCGGACGAAGAGGGCTCGAGCGGGGGTGAGGTGGGTGAGGAAGCTCCGATCGTGCTCGAGCTGGAGCTGCTCGATCCGTAGTGGCCCCATGGTGGCCCCGCGGCCTATCCTCCCGCGCCATGTCGCGCAGCCTGTTCACCAGCGAGTCCGTAACCGAAGGGCACCCCGACAAGATCTGCGACAAGATCAGCGACGCGGTCCTCGACGCCATCATCGCCGAGGATCCGACGTGTCGGGTTGCTTGTGAGACGCTGGTGAAGACCGGCTATGTCAACCTTGCGGGCGAGGTCACCACCAGCACGTATGTCAACCTGCCCGCCATCGTGCGCTCCACGATCCGCGAGATCGGCTACACGAGCTCGGCGATGGGCTTCGACGCCGACAGCTGCGGCGTGCTGGTGGCGCTCGAGGCCCAGAGCCCCGACATCGCGCTGGGCGTGGATGGCAAGGGCGTCTACTCCGACGAGCAGGGGGCGGGCGACCAGGGCATGATGTTCGGCTACGCGTGCACCGAGACGTCCGAGCTGATGCCGCTGCCGATCAGCCTGGCCCACAAGCTCACGCGGCGGCTGACCTACGTGCGCAAGCGCGAGAAGGACAGCTTCCTGCGCCCCGACGGCAAGAGCCAGGTCACCGTGGAGTACGGCGAGGATGGCAAGCCCATGCGGGTGGATGCGGTGGTGATCTCCACGCAGCACAGCGAGGACGTGAGCTACGCGACCCTGCGGGAGTTCATCATGGAGGAGGTGATCAAGCCCACCGTCCCCGGCGAGTTCCTCGACGCAAAGACCAACTACTACGTCAACCCGACCGGGCGCTTCGTGATCGGCGGACCCATGGGCGACTCGGGGCTCACCGGGCGCAAGATCATCGTCGACACCTACGGCGGCATGGGGCGCCACGGTGGCGGGGCATTCTCGGGCAAGGACCCGAGCAAGGTGGACCGCAGCGCCGCCTACTACGCGCGCTACATCGCCAAGAACCTGGTGGCGGCACAGCTGTGCGAGCGCTGCGAGGTGCAGCTGGCCTATGCGATCGGCGTGGCCAGGCCGGTGTCGATCCGGGTGGAGAGCTTTGGGACGGGCAAGGTCAGCGACGCGCGGCTGTCGGAGATCGTCGGCAAGCACTTCGATGCGCGGCCGGGTCGGATCATCGCCGAGCTCGATCTGCTGCGGCCGATCTACGGGGCGACCGCGGCCTACGGGCACTTCGGGCGCGAGGACGAGAAGAAGGGCTTCAACTGGGAGCGCCGCGACCGCGTGGAGCAGCTCAAGGGCGAGCTCTAAGCGGCGCTCGTCCGGGACCGCCCTGCCCCGGAGGGGGCACGTGGCGGACGGCACGGAGGAGCCGGCGCGGGAACCCGTGCCGGCTCGTTCGCGTGACAGGGGTATGACGGCGGGGATCCGGGTATCCTCGACGGGCCGATGGAGCAGCAAGCGGACGGGGAGCGGGCCAGGCCCTACGCGGGCTGGAGCAGCGTGGGGTTCGGGCTCGTGGCGCTGGCGTTCGGGCTGTGGGTCCTGCTGCGGGGCGACGTGGTCGACAACCTCCTGCACCCGGCCAAGGACGATCCGCTGCTGATGGTGGCGCTGGTCAACGGGATCCTGGGGACGCTGGCCGGGATCGTGGCGCTGGCGCGGCGGGAGTCGACGCGGCTGGCCATCCTCGGGCTGGTGGTGTCGCTGGTGGCAGTGCTGGCCAAGTTCTTCCTGGTTGCCTTGCTGGTGGCGGTGGTGCTGTTCGTGGTGGTGGGGCTGCTGGGCGGGATCGGGTAGTCTCGCCCCAAGGGGGATCGACGTGGACGACCTACGCGCTTGTCTGGAATCTTCCGTGACCTGGCCGACGCGGCGCCGGGCGGGGCGGCGTGCCCGGGCGCTCTCGTGCTCGTTGTTGCTCGCCGCTGGCCTCTCGGGCTGCGACGACGAGCCCGAGTGTCACATCTCCGCGGTGTTCATGGGGGCGCTCCAGGGCCCCGCCGCCTGGAGCCCCACCGGCCGCGATCACTGCGGCTTCGCCGACACGCAGGCGCTGGCCCAGGACACCCTGGCGATGGCGTTCGTCAACGAGCAGAGCGACGTGGGGGAGTCGCTCTACGTGATGATCGAGCAGTCGAGCATCGGGCCGGGGGGCTTTGCGGGGCGGATGATCTACACCCGCGCGGGGCAGGTGTGGGCCTCGTATCCCGGCACCTGCACGGTCGGTCTGCCCGACTTCGAGTACGAGGAGTGGTCGCTCATCGACTTCGTTCGCTTCGAGGGCTCGGTGATCTGCCCCGAGCCGCTCGTGTCGACCACGCCCGACAACGGCGAGCTCACCATGACCAACATCGAGTTCGGCGGCCACGTGCATGCCGAGGTGCTCGTCTACCCCTTTCCGTGATCGACGATGGCAAGGCACCTCACTCCACCACGCCCCGTGCTCCCCGTTGCCCTCGCGACCCTCGTGGCGCTGGCGGGCCTCGGTCCCGTGGCCCCGGCGGTCGCGGCGAGCCCTTCCTCGCCCTCTCCGGCCGCGCTGGACGAGGTCCGACTGCCCTCCGGGGGCTTCGTGCGCGGCCAGATCCAGGCGCTCATGCCCGGGCAGTACGTCGAGATTCGCAAGCTCGACGGCGAGATCCAGCGCTTCGAGTGGAGCGAGATCCAGTCCGTGGTCAAGGCGGACGGGACCGTCGTCGAGCGTGACTCCGCGGCGGCCCCGGTGGCCCAGCCCGAGCCAACGTGGGAGCCGGGGACCGAGTCCGGGACGGCCGGGGGGGTCGACCCGGGGTTCGGGGAGGCGACCCCCTCCGATGCGGGTCAGTCGGTGGACGGGACCGCGTCGACGGGCGCCGGAGCGTCGCCGGGTTTCGTACCCACCGGGACCCCCGGGCCGGATGCCTCGGTCGGACCCACCATCGAGATCGCGGTCGATCGCAAGGGCCCGCCGGTCTCGCTGTATCGCCTGGGTGACTCGACCCGTGCGCTGTGCGAGGCGCCCTGCAATCAAGCCATTCGACCGGGCTACCTGTTCGTCGCCAGCAGCGGCAAGCGGATCGGCAAGGGCTTCGAGATCACGACGGATGCCCCGGGCTATCGGGTCGACGTCAAGCGCTCGTCGCCGCTGCGAAAGTGGAGCGGCGTGGCGTTGATCCCGGTGGGGCTGATCGTCGGGATCGGGATCGGGATCATCCCCGCGCTGCACAACGTGCCCAAGTCGAAGGTGGCCGGCTACGCGGTGGGCGGTACGCTCATCGGGCTCGCCGGGATCGGCGGGGGGGTGACGCTGCTGATGTTCAGCCGATCGAAGGTGGAGGTGCTGCCGCAGACCGGTCTGGCCCGCCGCTAGCCGGGCGAGCTACCCGAAGCGCTCCGCCAGCCACTGCGCCACGATCTCGATCTCCGCCTCGCTCACGCTGTGCGCGATGGGGAACTGGTGCCAGCGGATGTCGGCCTGCGGCATCTGGGCCGTGACGAAGTCGTGGGCCTCGCGGCCGAGCACGACGGGCAGCACCGGATCGTGGATCCCGTGACCAAAGAGGATCGGGGTGCGTCGGTTGGCGTCGCTGCGCTCGGCTTCGAAGCGCTGGGGCAGCACGTGGTAGCCCGAGAGGATGATGAGCCCGCACAGCGCCTCGGCGTGGCGTAGGCCCACGTGCAGGGCCATGGCGGCGCCCTGCGAGAACCCGGCGAGGACGATGCGCTCGGCCGGGATGCCGCGGTCCTTCTCGCGCCGAAGTAGCGCTTCGACGAGTGTGGCGGAGCGGCGGATGTCGGTCTCGCTCTCGCGGTAGGGAGCGAGGTCGAGGCGGCGGATGTCGTACCACGCGGGCATGACCATGCCGCCGTTGATGGTGACCGGCAGGGCGGGCGCGTGCGGGAACACGAAGCGCAGCTCGGGCTGCCGCAGCATGGGGACGATGGGCTCGAAGTCGTGGCCGCTGGCGCCGAGGCCATGCAGCCAGATCACGGCGCCGCGGGGAGACTGGGCCCGTGGCTCGAGCTCCACGCAGGGAAGGACCTTGGTCGCCGTCATCGTGGGGCGCTTGGTAGCACGCCGTGCGAAGCGAGCGCTATCGGCAGGTCGCGGCGACGACCTGGTGCCAGCGGGAGGTGGGTTGGCCGGGGGCGAGGCGCTCGGCGAGGGCCGAGGCGTCGTCGGGGCGCCCGGCGGCACACAACGCGCGCAGTCGGGTCGCGTGAGCCTCGTGGAGCAGGATGCCGCGGGGAAACGCGGAGGCATGGGCGTCGAGCGCGACGAGGGCCTCGTCGACGTCGCCGCGGCGAAGGGCGCTGCGTGCTTGCTCGAGCAGACGGGTCTCGGCGGCGAGGGTGGAAGCGTCGGCCGCCGCGGTCTCTTGGGGCGGGACGGCGGAGGGAGCGGGGCGGTCGGAAGCAGAGTGGTCGGAAGCAGGGCGGTCGAGAGCGGGACGGTAGGGAGCGGGGCGGTAGGGAGCGGGGCGGTAGGAGTGACGGCGCTCGAGTGCGGCGACGTGATCGGCAGATGAATCGGGCGCGGGCGCGGGCGGGAGTGCCGGTTCGGGCGCGAGCGCGGGCGCGGGCTCGGATGCCGCGGGAGGATCGAGACGAGCGCTCGATGGGGTCGGCATGGGGCTCGGCTCGGCGCGGCCATCATGATGGTGGCCGGCCCCGAGGTCGACGCTGGCGCCGCGTTCGCTCGTGCGAGGCGCCGGTCGAGGCGCGGTGACGAAGGCGATCGTGGCGACCCCCAGGGCCCCGAGCACGGCCGCGGGGACCACCCAGGCTCCTGCGCCGCCTCCCAGCGAGAGCGACTGCCACCCGGGCAGGGTGGGGCTGGCACCTTGCTCGATCCGGATCGCGAGGGCGGCCCATGCGGCCTTGCGTCGGCGCGGCGAGGGTCGATCGTTCGCGGCGTGCTCGAGCAGCGCGCGTGGTCGCAGACGGGCCACGCGCCGGCTGCCCTGCTCGCGTGCCCGCTCGCGTCGCAGGGCCGAGCCGAAGCTCGCTCGAGCCAGCCGCAGGCGCGAGTGCACGGTGCGGGGGTTGACGCCCAGGATCCGAGAGATCTCCGGGACCTTCACCCCCTCGAGCTCGGCGAGCACGAACACGACGCGCTTGGTGTCGTCGAGCTCGTCGAGCAGGCGATCGATCAGGGCCGCGGCGTCGGCCTGGGACAGCGCATGCTCGGGATCGACGGGAGCGGAGCCCAGCAGCTGCTCGCCCACGGCTTCGCGACGCGCGACCTCCCGTTGCTGGCTGCGGCGCCGGGTGGACGCCACCCGCACCGCGATGGCGTAGATCCAGGTTCGCAGCGAGGCGCGGGCCTCGAACTCCGCGAGCCGCCGGAAGACCACGAGGAAGGTCTCCTGCACGGCGTCGTCGAGGTCGGCATCGGGCACGCCACAGTGCCGCAGCACCCTCCACGCGTAGGCGGAGTGCGCGCGATACACCTCGGCCAACGCGGCGGGGTCGCGAGCGTTGCGGGCGTGGACGATGCGGCTGCCGTCGGGCATGGGAGGACTCGATGGGATTGGTGCCGCCGATCGAGGATCTCATCAAGGATTGCGTCGGTGGAGCGCGAGCCCCACCAGGCCGCGGACGTCGCCGGCTCCCGCCGTGAAGCCCTGCGAGGCGCCCTGGATCGCGAAGCTGGGGCGATAGAGCGACAGCACCCCCTCGAGCGCGAGCCACAGGGAGATGCGCGAGGTCACGTCGATGGCCAGGCCGGGTTGGAGCACGGCGCCGACCCACGGCTGGCGCGCCTGGTGGGACGCCGTGAGATCGCGCCCCTCGCCGTGACCGAGCATGGCACCGACGTCCATGCCCGCGCACAGGGGGAGCCGCAGGGAGCCGCGCCGAAGCTGGGGGCACACGCGGAGGCCGGCGGTGACCAGCTGCAGCTCGCCGTTGGCATCCCGCTGGGCGTCGAGGGCCACGCGTTGGGGCACCCAGTATTGAAGATTGGCGCGGACGTGGAGGCGGGCGGAGCCCACGAATGGAGAGAGCGAAATTCCGAGGCCCGGGCCGGGCAGGAGCAGCCCGCCGAGGCCGGCTCCGAGGCGGGCGCCCCATTCGAACCCGCCCGCGGGGTGTGCCGCTGCGTCGGCGTGGTCTCGGCTCGATCGCGAGATCTCGGACTCGTCGTGGGTCGGGTCGGGCTCGGTACGACGCGAGCGCGCCACGGATGTGCCGGTCGGTGCAGGAGGCACCGTTCGTGCCGCTTTGCTCGGGCCGGCGTCGGGCTCGTTGGGCTCGTCGTGGAGCTCTTCGGCGATCGCGATGGGATCGAGGCTCACGGCCACGATCACCGCGGTGGCGCGGGCCAGCAGCATGCAGTCCTCGGCGAAGAGGACTCGAGTCGTTCGCTGCGGGCCGGCGGTCAGCTCGAGCGAGGCCTGCAAGCCCCCGGGGACCGGCTCGACGCTCGCGGCCGCGCGGAGCTCGACCGTGAGGGGAGAAGGCTCCGGCATCAGCTCGCGGACGAGGTCGCGCACGAGCACGACGTCCGGGCAGCTCGCAGGGGCCCGCCACTCCAGCGCCATCTCCGGCTCGAGCGCGCCCCCGCGGGCCTGGGGCACGGAGGTCGGAGCCAGCGCGAGCGTCGCCACGAGCGAGGAGAGGAGCACGTCGCTTTTCGTGATACCGCCGCCCGGTCGCGGCCACAAACGGCCAAGGACTACCCATGACCAATCCCTTGCTTGCATCCGTTTCCTCACTGGGTCCCGTGCTCGGGTCCGTGCTCGCCTCTGCGCTCCTGGTCGCGTGTGTCGCCAAGGATCCCGACTCCCTTGGGGAGCTCGAGTCCGGCAACGGGGACGCGAGCTCGAGCGGGACGACCGAGGGCGAGGACACCGAGGGCCCTGGCACCTCCGAGGGCCCCGGCACGTCGGGCTCCTCGACCGAGGGCGAGGGCAGCAGCACGGGGGCGCCCGTCGACTCCTGCCCCGATCCGGCGCTCTCGCACTACGAGCCATCGGCCTGCCCGAGCGACGACGTTCCGGTCCTGCCGGAGGCGGGCTGCTACGAGCCATGTGACGGTCCAGGCGCGGCATGTGGCGTGGGCTCGTGCGTGGAGGTGGAGATCAACCCGTGCGTGTGCCCCGAGGGCGGGGACTGCTGTGCGGCCTGCGGCTCGATCGAGTGGCTGTGCGTCGAGGGCCTGTCCGACGCGACGTGCGAGGCGATCGTGGGCACCACCTTCCTCTCGGTGGACGAGCACGAGTGTGGCCTCGAACCGATGGGCCCCGTGCTGTGCAACTGGCAGATCGAGTTCGGAGAGGATGGCAGCTACCTGTGGATGTACTCGGACATCGGCCAGGGCGGAGACTACGCCTGCGAAGACGGGGTGATCACGGTGCTGAACGATCCGTCCCTGGTGGTCTCCTACGACGAGACGACGGGCATCCTCACCTGGGACGGCGTGGACTACGAGCCCGCGTCCTGACGCCCGTGGGGTGATTGGCCATTTGCTCGCCGATGGCCGAAGATCCCCCGCCGCATGTCCGACCCTTCCCCGCCCACGCCGGGCCGCCGGGTGCTGACCTGGCTCGCGTCGCTCGTGGGCGGGGCGCTGTTCCTGTGGCTGGCGTCGACGCGCCTGCGCCTTTGGCCCGACGACCTCCGGCTTCCGGCACCGGAGCTGGTGGCGTTGGCCCTCGCGGTGCACGTGCCCTACGGGCTCACCCGGGCGATGCGGCTGCACTACCTGCTCGACCCGGTGGTGGCGGCCGCTGCTCCTGCTCCCGACTCCGGCCGCTTGCGTCGCTCGGTGCTCTACGGCAGCGGCTTCGTCTCGTTCCTGGTGCTCCTGGTGCTTCCGCTGAAGCTGGGCGAGCTGTCGCGGCCGCTGTTGCTGGCGCGGGCACGCGAGCCCGGGGTGGGATTGGCCGAGGCGCTCGCCGCCGTGGCGACCGAGCGCATCATCGACGGCCTGGTGATCTGCGGGATGCTGTTCGGGGGCCTCGCGGCGGTCACCGAGCTGGGACCCGAGGCGGCGGCCCACCTCGGAGACGTGCGCGCGATCGGCCAGGCCATGATGGGTCTGTTCGTGCTGGGGCTCTTGGTGCTGGTGCTCGCGGCCCGGGCCCCCGAGCGCATGGCGGCGCTGGTGAGGCGCGTGCCGGGCCCGCTGGGAGCTCGGGCCGCGGCGCTGCTGGTGCGGGTGGCCGAGCCGGTCCGGCCCTTGCTGCACGCCCGCTGCGCGATCCCCTTGCTGGGCTGGTCGATCTTCTACTGGGCCATCACCACCTTCCAGCTGTGGCTGGTGCTGCGCGGCTGCGGCGTGCACCTGGGGCCGGCTGCATCGATGGCGGTGGTGGCGATCGTGGGACTGTCGATCCAGCTCCCCGGCGGCCCCGCCCAGGCCGGGACCTTCCAGATCGGCGCCAGCGTGGCCCTCGGGCTGTTCCTCACCCCCGAGCAGCTCCAGGGCCCTGGGTCGGCCTTCGCCGCCGTGATGTACGTCCTCCAATTCGTGGGCGCGGCGATGCTGGCGGTCCCCGGGCTGTGGCTGCTGCGGCGCTCGGCGGCGTAAGCCGCCCCCGAGGCGCCCGTTGGGGGACGAGCGGACGGCCCCCGTCACGCGACCAGCCACCCCTCGGGCCCGCCGTCGGGCCCGCCGTTGCCGCCCGCGGGGCCCGGCGGGTATGCTGCGCCGCGCGCTCCCGCCCTGCGGGCCGCCCAGGAGAGCTCCATGCTGCGCAGCACGGTCCTGTCCCGTTTCTCGACGTTCCTCCCGTCTCGTTCCCTCGCCGTGACCAAGCCATCGGTCATGCTGGCGCTGGCCCTGGCGCTGTCCTCCACGTTCGCGTGCGGCAAGAAGGGGGAGGAGACCGCCAACCCCGAAGACGCCGGAGGCAAGACGGCCGAGGAGGTGCAGGCCGACATCGAGAAGGCCAAGCAAGAGGCCAAGGTCTCGCAGCTCATCGAGCTGGCCAACAAGGACCTCTCCAACGGTCGCTACGTGGCTGCGGCCAAGCTGGCCGACGAGGCGCTGGGCGAGAATCCCGACAACGCCGACGCCTATGCGATCCTCGGGGCATCGCGCTGGCGCGCGGGTGACTTCGAGGGCAGCAACGAGGCCTATCGCAAGTCGCTGTCGATCGACGACAAGAACTACGGTGCGGCGCTGGGCCTGGCGCGCAACCTCCAGACGGCGGGCAAGCACGTCGAGGCCGCCGCGCTTCAGGACAAGCTGCTGGCCGAGGATCCCGAGCAGCTCGATCCTCGCCTGATCAAGCTGTGGAGCTACTACGCCATGTGCGACGCCGACAAGGCGGTCAAGACGGTCGACGAGATCTTCCCCCGCATGGGCAAGGACGATCCGTTGCTGCCGCTCATCCAGGCCTACGCCGCGTTCGTCCGCCCGCTCGAGGGCAAGGGCCCGCTGTGCGAGGTCAAGGGCGACAAGGGCAGCTCCACCCTCGAGCTGAACCTCACCTACGGCCTCAAGTACTCCGGTGCGGTGGTGGGCGGCGAGTACAGCCCGGTGATCTTCCTCGAGACCCGCGAGGAGGCGGTGATCGACGCCAACCTGGCCAAGACGCTCAAGCTCAAGGAGCTGGCCAAGTACAAGCCGCCGGGGGCCGAGCAGGACGTGCCCATCGTCCTCATCCCCTCGGTCAAGTTCGGCAAGCTCGAGATCACCAACATTCCGGCCACGGTGCAGCCGCTCGAGGCCTACACCGAGGCCACGGGGGGCGAGACGCCGGGGGTGATCCTGGGGCGCCAGGCGATGCACGGCCTGGGCACGGTGACCTTCGACTTCCCCGGGCACTCGCTCGAGGTGGCCAAGGAGGCCCCTGCGGGCCCGGCCGACGGCGAGATCGAGCTGCCCATGCTCATGCTCAGCATGCACGTGGCGCATGCGCCGGTGGTGCCGGTGTCGATCGACGGCTCGGACCACCGCTTCTTCGCCTACCTGGGCTTCACCTACGGCTCGGGTCTGTCGGTCACCCGCAAGCACTATCTCAAGAGCGGGCACCTGCCGCGCGAGATCGACCCGCCCGACGATCCCGATGCCGGCCTCAAGATGGTCTACGTGGATCGCTTCAGCCTCGGTGACAAGGACATGGTCGGCACCAGCGGGCTGGTGCTGGTCAACGAGCCCGCCGATCCGACCCTCGACCTGTTCCTGCGCAACACGGCGTTCGAGGTGGGTGGTCACATCAACCTCAACATGCTGCAGACCTGGCGGGTGAGCTTCGCGTTCGGCCAGGGCAAGGTCTTCATCAAGCCGTCCTGATCGACCGCCCGCGCGCGGGCGGTCGGGCGTCAGGGAGCACCGTGGTCTGGCGGTGGCTGCAAACCCTGTGGCAACCCCACCAGCGGGTGGGCGAGCTGGCGGCGTTGGTCTCGAGCACGGCTCGTCGGGTGGAGATCGAGGGGCGGGTCGAGGCGCTGACCAGCCTGCGCAACCCGGTGAGCGGAGAGCCGTGCGTGGCGCTGGAGTATCGCGCCTGGCCGCCGTCCACCACGCTCGGGATGGACGGTGCCACCGCCCATGCGGGGCGGGCCTATCAGGTCAATGCGCGGCAGGCCGTGGACTTCGTGCTCGAGGAGGGCGGGGTGCGGGTGCTGGTGCACACCGACCACGGCGAGGACCTCGCCGCGCTGCACCGGTCGTTGCTCGAGCGCTACGGGGTGAGCTTGCGGGCCGAGTGCGACGCGTTGGTGGTGGGGCAGCGCTTGCTGGTGACTGGTACGGTCGAGCACCGCCGCTCGAGCGTGGGCACGCCGCACCGGGAGCTGCCGTACTCGGCGATCGTGCGGGCGGAGCGGCTGAGAGTGGTGTAGGCGCCCACCGGGCGCCTGGTCAGTCCACTCATTCCTCGCAAAATGGAGCCCCGGCGCTGGCGGCTTGCTTGAGCGCCGCGGCCTGGGCCAGCACCGCGGGGCTTGGCGCGGGCTCGGGGGTGGGCGGCGGCTCCGAGGCCATCAGCGGCTCGGCTTCCTCCCAGATGTCCTCCTCGTCCTCGGGCGGAGGCACATCGTAGGTGAAGTTGAGCACGCGCCCTTGCTCGAACACGAACAGGCGCTTGGCGGCGACCTGGGCCATGAGCTCGGCCAGCACCAGCGTGTCGGCGCGGCTGCGTTCGTTGGGGCTGTTGACGAGCTCCATGTGGACGTGCCGCAGCCCCTTCATGTTGGCGGGCTCGTACGCCAGGTTGCGCAGGGTGGAGGCGGCTGCGGCCGAGTCCTCGACCAGGATTGCGCCCTCGAACGGAGCACCGCGTTCGGTGCTGAGCACCAGCTGCCGCGGACCATCACGCAGAACCCATCGCATTGCTTGAGAGCCTGTCAGAAAACCGTCCATGAGCAACCCCAAATCCGCGCGCGGGCGTGGCTGAGCCCGTTGGACGCGCTGGTCGCGTTCGCGCATGGTTCCATGCTGGGCCTGGGCGCTGCTTGATATAGTGGTCCGGCCATGTCGCGCACGACCAAGCGGACGATCAACGGGATGATTCGTCGCGCGCTGTCGCAGATCAAGGTGCCCGATGCGCCCGCATCCGTGTTCGGGCTGGTCGACGGGGCGCAGGACGATCGCGTGGTGCCGCTGCTCACGGCCGAGGGCAATGACTGGCGCTGCCTCTACGGGACCGAGCTGCCGCGGGTGCTGTCTGCGGTCGCTCCCTATCTGGTGGCTCTGTCGTCGCACTACCCGTTCGCGGGCTACTTCGCGCGCTACGGCCGTGGCAACAACTGGGGGGTGATGCTGCGCAGCACCGCATCGATGGACGACATCGCCGAGCACTTCGCGGGGATGATCCGCGCCCGCCTGCCCGCGGGTCGCGAGGTGCTGTTTCGATTCTACGATCCCCGCGTGCTGAGGGCGTACCTGCCCACGTGCACCAAGGAGGAGCTCGATGCGGTGTTCGGTCCAGTCGATGCGTTCCTCATCGAGGATGGCAAGGGTGCGTGGAAGGTCTACCGCCGCGAGAAGGGCAAGCTGGCGACTCGCGAGCCGCGGTGGGATCACTGGATCGACTAGGCGGAGATGGTTGAGGGGGGCCATCGATGGCCCCTGGGGGCAGTCACAGGCGCTCGAGGATCGTTGCGATGCCCTGACCGACCCCGATGCACATGGTGGCCAGCCCGTAGCGCTTGCGAGTGCGGCGCAGGCCGTGCACCAGGGTGGTCACGATGCGCGCGCCGGAGCAGCCCAGCGGGTGCCCCAGGGCGATCGCTCCGCCGGCCGGGTTGACGAGCTCGGGATCGAGCTCGAGCGATCGCATCGAGGCGAGCACCTGGCTGGCGAACGCCTCGTTGAGCTCGGCGAGGTCGATGTCCTTGATCTGCAGCCCGGCCCGCCCCAGCGCCTTGTGGCTGGCGGGGACCGGCCCGATGCCCATGACCCCCGGGTGCACGCCCGCGTGCCCCCAGCTCACCACGCGCGCCATCGGCTCGAGGTCGAGCTTCTTGGCCTGAGCGAGGCTGGTGATGAGCAGCGCGCTCGCTCCGTCGTTGATCGATGATGCGTTGCCGGCGGTGACGGTGCCGCCCTTCTTGAACGCCGGCGGCAGCCGAGCCAGCTTGTCGAGCGAGGTATCGCGGCGGATGCCCTCGTCCTCGGTGATGCGCAGCGGCTCTTGCTTGCGCCCCTGCGGCACGAGGATCGGCACGATCTCGTCGTCGAGCCAGCCCTCGTCCTGGGCGTTGGCCGCCTTCTGGTGCGAGCCCAGGGCCCAGGCGTCCTGCTGCTCGCGGGTGACGTCGTAGCGCTCGGCCACGTTCTCCGCCGTCTGCCCCAGCGACTCGACGGGGTAGAGCTTGTCCATCTGCGCGTTGACCATGCGCCAGCCGAGCGAGGTGTCGAAGATCTCCGCGCTGCGGGGATACGCCTCGCCGGACTTGGGCATCACGAACGGCGCGCGGGTCATGCTCTCGACGCCGCCCGCGATGTAGACCTCGCCCTCCTTGGCGATGATGGACTTGGCGGCCTGGATGATCGCCTCCATGCCCGAGCCACACAGGCGATTGACGGTCACGCCGGGCGTCTCGACCGGCAGGCCAGCGAGCAGCGCGGCCATGCGGGCCACGTTGCGGTTGTCCTCGCCCGACTGGTTGGCCGCGCCGAAGTACACGTCCTCGAGCTGCTCGGTGGCCGCCGGATAGCGCTCGACCAGACGCCGCACCACGTGGGCGGCGAGGTCGTCGGGCCTCACGGGGGCCAGGGCGCCACGAAGGCGACCGATGGGCGTGCGGATGGCATCGATGATGACTGGCGTGCGCGCGTCGTCGACCATGCTCCCTCCCAGGTATCACGACCCGGGGAGAGCCTGAGCGGCAGAGCTTGTGGAAATCTCACGGCGGGGTCTCACGCGACGCGAGCCGGACATGGAGCCGGGCGGTCGAGGCAGGGGTTTTCGAGGCGTGTCGAAGCCCCGGCGACGGGGCGGGGACGCTCGTGGTAGACCGGTTCTGCCATGGATGCGCTGTGGTCCGTCGTGCTCTTCATCGCCCTGTGGGGGCTGCTCGTCGGCTTTGGCGTGGTGGTGGCGATCGCGATCCGGCGGCTCGAACGAGACGACGGGTCCTGGCGTCGCGGGCTGTAGCCGCTGGGTCGGCGACGGTCGTGGTAGATCGTTCGGCCGGAGGGTTCCGACATGAGCGAGCGAAGTCGCTACGAGCCGGGTGTGTTCAGCTGGGTCGACCACGTGGCCCACGACAAGGCCAAGGCCGAGCGCTGGTACGCCGGGGTCTTCGGCTGGAAGATCCGCGAGCAGGACACCGCAGGTGGGCCCCCGTACGCGATGTTCTTCAAGGACGGCAAGGTCGTCGCGGGCATCGGGCAGATGAGCGACGAGATGAAGGCGGCCAAGATCCCGCCGATGTGGAACGACTACGTGACGGTGGAGGACGTGGCGGCCACCGTGGCGCGGGCGGCGGAGCTCGGGGGGCAGGTGGCGGTGCCGCCGATGCAGGTGATGGATGCGGGTTGGTTGGCGTTCCTCGTCGATCCCGCGGGGGCGACCTTCGGGCTGTGGCAGCCCGGCCGGCACCATGGCGCGCAGCTGGTCGACGAGCACGGGGCGCTGTGCTGGAACGAGCTCAACACGCCCGACGTGGCCAAGGCCAAGGCGTTCTACGAGCCGCTGCTCGGCTGGCGCTGCGAGACCGTGCCGATGGGCAGCTTCGAGTACACCACGATCAAGGTGGGCGAGCGCGACAACGGGGGCATGATGGCGATGACCGGCCCCGAGTGGCAGGGCATCCCTCCGCACTGGATGACGTACTTCGCGGTGGACGATTGCGATGCGATCGCGGAGAAGATCGCTGCGACCGGGGGCAAGGTGTGCGTGCCCCCGCACGACATTCCACCCGGGCGGTTCTCCGTGGTGGAGGATCCGGATGGCGGGGTGTTCACGATCATTCGGCTGAGTGCACCGTCGTGAGCTCGGTGGGAGTCATTCCGATGGGCTCTCGTCCTTCACGAGGCTCGACCTGCGGTGCACGTACAGCGAGGAGGCGAGCGCGTCGAAGAGCCTGCGCTGCGTCCAGTTGTTCGGAACGTCTCGGCAGGCGGCGAAGTCGAGAGGAGTCCCGTCGGGAATGATCTCGAGCGCCGCGTCATCGATGGCTCGGATCAGTGCCTGTTCGTCGTCTTGTCCGTCGATGAACGCGATGATGGCCGCGCCTGCCACGGACTCGACCATCTCTTGCTGCTCGGGGGCCAGAGGCGCCCGGATCGTGGTGCCGTGGCCGACGAAGATGCGAACGCCCGCTCGTACGGTCCGCGCAGCGAGGGAGTCGATGCTACCCGCGGTGTTGCATGCGTAGGCATAGAGTCTACCGTCGCGAAAGATCGTGCCGAGGTCATTGGCGTCGGCCCAGACCCGGTTTGGAGTCGGACCAACGCCCCTCGGGCTGCCGTGGCCGATGCAGACCGCAGTGGGGGCGGAGCCCTGGGGGCGACCGTCGGCAAGGGTACTCGCAACCTCGTGATGCGGAGGCGCTTCGCTGGCCCATGTGCGCAAGGGCGCCCGTTGGGTCTGCAAGTGCTCCACGAGGCGGCCTGCCTCCGTGGTGGCGTCGTCTCCCAGCAGATGGACGAGTGCGTAGGTCACGAGCCCTCGACCGGTTGCTTGCGAAAGCCCTTCACGATGGAGCGAGTGGCCGCGTCGGCGAAGTCGTTGGCGAGCTTGCGGTCACCGTCGATGGAATCGAGGATCTCGCCCGCGGTGATGGGTCGACCATCGCTGTCGTGCATCACGACCGTGTCCCTTGGGGCGGAATTCGCGAAGGAGCGCAGCGCCTCCCACAGGGGACCGGGCTCGTAGAAGTGCTTGGTTGCGTAGGCGCGGTCGCGGCGTTGCACGGTGGTGCCGCGGGTCGGGTCGTGGTCGACCTCGAAGTACGTGGGGGCGATGGCGAAGGCGTGGTGGTGGGTGGAGAGCCACAGCTGGTCGATGGGAGAGTCGGGGGAAGCGAGCTCCGCTTCGGTGCGGAGGAAGCGGGCGAGGGTCTCCATCAGCTCCTTGTGCAGGTGAGCCTCGGGCTCTTCGATCTGTACGATCGGTCGTCGTCCGACCAACGCGTCGGCCGCCATCATGATGAGCTGTTGCTGGCCGCTACCGAGGTTTTCGAGCGGAACATCGCCTACGCCCGGGACGGAGACGTAGAGCCGACACTCCTTGAATTGTTGGTCCTCGGATGGAGATAGCTCGATCTCGGAGCCTGCGGGAAAGAGGTCGAGCTCGGATAGCCGACGGCCGATGCGCTTGAGCTGGCGTCGTTGAGCCAGATCAGGGGCGACATGGATCGCGAACATCCGGCGCTGGAACCATGAAGGGCCATCGTGGACCGGATTGGCGGGCTGGAAGAGCGGCTCGCGTGCGACGTCTCGATGAGCGCCGAGACGAAGCAGCAGGCTCTGATTGCCGAGTTCGTGCCTGATGCGCTGAGCGAGTGCCAACTGCTCCTCGGTGAGTTGAGGACCGAGAGGCAGATCTCCCAGGGTTGCCTTCTCGAACCAAAGCTCGATTCCGTCCCCGACGCCTTGGATGCGTACGGTCGCTTCCAAGCGGCCGAGGGGCGCTCCCACGTGGTTGATGATCGTGCCGGCTGCGGTGCCGAGCTCGATGCTCAGCTCGATCCGCATCTCGGGCACGCGTCCGCGACTGAAGTCGCTCTCTCGAAACCGTATGATGCGGTTGGCGCTATCCCAGTCGTAGCGCTGCGGCTTGCTGGCTGTGGGATACGTGCTCCACCCCGCCATCCACTCGAGTACCAGCTCCGGTACGCGCATCAGGTTGCTCTTGCCCGCCCCGTTCCTCCCATGGAACACCACGATCTCCGGCAGATCGTCGAGTTCCACGTCATAGAGGCTCCGGTAGCCGGAGACCCTGAGCCGGACGATTCGGGTGCGCACGTAGTCCGAGGACATCGCAGGCGGGAGCATACCGCGTTTCGCGATCTTCGCCGGATGCTCGCGGTATCCTGAACCGGCAATGCGGTGGTGTGGCCCGGTCCTCTTGGTGCTCGCGCTCGGCTGCGGCCCCTCGGTCACGCTCGAGAGCGACGGCTCCGGAACCGGCGACGGCGGCACCATGACCTCCGACCCCGACGATGGTGCCGATACGACCGATGGCATCCCGTCGCCACCGCCGCTGGCCTGCGAGCCGCAACCATCCCGCGGCATGGATCCGATCACCGCGGACACTCCCTGCGAGACCTACTTCTCGGGGCCGGGCAATGAACTCCGCGAGATCACGGTGCGCATCGTCAATGCCACCGCCGATCCGATCGTCGTCCGCAATCACCTCGTGGGCGCCGCCTTCTGGCGGTTCTTCGAGGTGACCGGAACGCTCGGCGGTCGTGAGGTGAGCGCATACGACGAAGCGTGCCCGGACTTCTGGGAGCCCACGGCGTGCATGTCCTTCGGACCCGAGCCCCCCGCTTGCACGCTCGAGGGGCGGCCTCCGAGCCCCTCGCTTCGCATCGAGCCCGGGGGTTGGTCCGAGCAGCCGTGGCTCGCGTGGGTCACGGCCGGAGCGCGGCTGCCAGGCGCGTGCATCGGCGATGGCGCCGATCCGCAGGAGTGCCAGGTGGCGGTGACGGCCGGACCGGGTACGTACGAGGTCATCGCCGACGCCCTGCCGACCGACGAGTGCCCGACGGCGTGCGCCTGCATGCCCGACGAGCACGGTGCCTGCGAGGTGGTGGAGGGCGAGGAGCGACCACGCTCGACCCTCTCGGCCCGCGCCGCATGGGACGGGCTGTGCGGCGAGGTCGAGATCACGTTCGGCGGTCGGTAGCGACCGGCCTCGAACGTGGGCTCGCACGCCGGGCCCGAACGCCGCGCTCAAACGTTCGCCGCAGCCTGCTGTGCCGCCGCGATCGCCCACGTCGCGGTGATGAGATCACCCAGCGCATGGGGCCCCAGTGCGTGCTCTGGATCCAACCCCGCATCCTCGATGAGCCCCGCGAGCAGCTGCAGCCCGGTGGTGGTGATGTCGGGCACGTCGAGCGGGAGGTCGATGCCCTGCTGCTCGGCGTGGTGCTCGACCAGCGCGCGGAGCAGATCGTGGGCGGTCTCGTCCGCGTGCATGGCCACGCACACCAGCGCTGGACCGGGATCCTCGAACCGGGCCAGATCGCCGGGGTCGGCCCACAGCTTCTGCCCCTCGCGGAACATCAACCCGATGGGCGGTCGGCCCTTCTGCCCGGACCGAGGCTTGCGCCGCCTCCAGGGAAAGCGAGCGAGCACGCGGTGGAGCTTGTAGTCGTTGACCTGCGCCATGGGTGCGAGGGCCGGGGCATCCTACCCGCCGTGGGCCGGCGCGCAAGCGATGCGGATGCGCGTGGCATCACGAGGCTTGCGGGGCCTCACTGGCACTCTGGTCTGATTCTCCCGCCTGGCTCTCCCGCCTGGCCTTCCGCAGATCGATCGCCACCAGCTCCTGCGCCTCGCTGATTCCCTTGAGTCGGGCGGTCACCGCGCGGGCGGATCGACCCTCGAGCAACGAGGCCACCGCCGGGATCCGGCTCAGCTCGTGCATGAGCACCAGCTCGCCCGCACCCGCTTGACCCTGCAAGCGAGCGGCGAGGTTGACGGTGGTGCCGAAGAAGTCGAGGCGCTCGTTGGCCCGCACGGCGAGGCACGGGCCCTCGTGGATCCCGAGCTTGACGCCGATCCCGAGCGCGCCGTGCTGCGACTCGCAGTCGCGCACCGCCTGGAGGGCGGCGGCCACCGCTTGCTGCGGAGTGGTGAAGCTGGCCATCACGGCATCGCCCATCGTCTTGATCACCGCACCCTCGTGCGCGGCGATGGCCTGCTCCATCAGCCCGAAGTGCTCCTGCACCACCGCGTAGGCCCTGGCGTCGCCCACCTGCTCGTAGAGCGCGGTCGAGCCCGTGAGGTCGCTGAACAAGAGCGTGATGCGGCCGATGGTGAGCGGCAGGCCGGCGGCGGGGGCCTCGGTGGAGAACAGATCGACGAAGTCGGGCATCGAGGCCACGATCGAGCCCAGCACGGCGTCGCTGGCCCACGCCCCGCGCTCGACCAGCAGGTAGGCGGTCTCGTCGAGGGTGGAGCGGATCCGCAGGGTGGTCTTGCCGTCCAAAGCCCGACCGGAGGCAGTGGCGGTCACCGCCTCGGCGCCGACCTCGATCTCGACCAGCGCGGGAGGGTGGGGCTCGACGAGGTCGGCCGCGCGCTGGTCGGCGAGCGTGCGCAGGTGCATGCGGCCGTCGAGCAGCGGCAGCGAGACCTCGCGCGCGACCCCGGCATCGACCCGCAGCTGGGCGATCACGTGGGGGCGCCACCCCGGGCTCGCCGTGCAGTACACCGTGGGCTCGACCTCGCGAACGGCCTTGTTGCAGCGGAACACCGCCTCGACGTTGGCGCCGAAGTCCACGTCGTAGCGGATGTTGCAGGCCTCGCAGTGCACGCTGTCGGCCACGTCGGCGAGCGACGACACCACCTGGGCCGAGACGCGGCACACGGGGCAGTTGATCTGCCAGTCGAGATCGACCAGGCCCGCGCGGGTGCCGTGGAGGAAGGCCTGCAGCACGTGCCGGCGATCGAGGCCCCAGTGGCGTGCGAGCTCGAACGGGCGCATCTGGGCGATCTCCTCGTCGGGACGCTGACCCAGCGCGCTCACCAGCTGGCGCACGACCTCGGGGTCGACGGGGGCCGAGCCCAGTCGGTCGGCGCGACGCTCGAGCTCCGCCTGGTCGACGGGGGTGTGCTTGCCCGAGGTCACCACGTTGTCGAGGCGCGTCAGCAGGGTCTGCGCCCGCACGGCCGCGGGCTGCGAGTCGTCGTCGTGGTCGTCGCGCGTGGCCACCACGGCAGCCGTGGCATCCATGTACGACTTGAGGCTGCGTCGCAGGTGAGCGTGGATCAGCGGGTTGATCAGCTTGAGCAAGAGCGAGCGCGTGCGACCGGCGGTGGTCATCCGCGCCACGCATCCGCCCTCACCATCCTCTTCGACCTCGACCGCGATGCCCCCGTCGATGGCCGGGCCCGAGAGGAAGGTGCGGCGGCCCACCAGACGCTGGCCCTCGATCCACTCGTAGGGCTCGTCCACCCACGACATGGTCACGCCGTTCTGGGTGGCCTCGGCCACGCGGGTACGGCGTCCGTCGACGTCGCGCCAGACGTAGCGCGGAGGGGTCAGACCCAGGGCCCGGTTGTAGCGATGCGTGTCGGCCAGGAGGGCCCACACCAGGTCGCCTGGAGCCGAGTAGCGTCGCTCCACCATCACGCCGTCTTCGGACATGCGGGGTCCATGGTGGCACAGCGCGGTCGCGGGCCGAAGGGCGGGCGACGTGGTGGCCCAGCGAGCGCTCGGGCGGCGTCTTGGGTGTGCGGCTCAGCGGGTGCTCGGGGAGCGAACGGCCGCGACGAGGGCAAGGGCCGCCCGGTCCACGTCGGCTTCGGTGGTGCCACGGCCGAGGGTCAGCCGCAGCGCACCGCGGGCCTGCGCATGGGTCAGCCCCATCGCCCCAAGCACCCCCGAAGGCGAGCCGTCCTCGCTGTGGCACGCCGAGCCCGTGCTCGCGGCAACGTCGGGGGCGGCGGCCAGCACCGTGGCTCCGTCGAGCCCGGGGACCCGCACGTGCAGGGTGTTGGGCAGCAGCGGCGCGCCCTCGCCGGTCCAGGCGATGCCCGGGATCGCCTCCCGCAGCCGCTGCCACAGCCGGTCGCGCAGCGCGGCCACCCGGCGCGCCTCGTCCTCGAGATCCGAGCTGGCCAGCGCACACGCGGCGCCGAGCCCCACGATCAGCGCCACCGGCTCGGTGCCGGGCCGATGCCCGCCCTCTTGGCCGCCGCCCAGGGTCAGCGGCTGCAGGCGTAGACCCTCACGAACGTAGAGCGCTCCGATCCCGCACGGCCCATAGAGCTTGTGGCTCACGATGGTCAGCAGATCGACGCCGAGCGCATGCACGTCGACGGGGATCTTGCCCACCGCCTGCGCGGCGTCGGTGTGCACGAGCACCTCGGGATCGGCGGCGCGGGCCAACGCCGCCAGCTCTGCCACCGGTTGCAGCACCCCGGTCTCGTTCTGCGCCAGGATCACGCTGAGCAGACCAGCCGGGAGCGCCAGGCGCTCGCGCGCCGGCTCGAGCGCCACGCGGCCGCGCGCGTCCACCGGAAGCTCCACGCGCTGCCAGCCGCTGGCCTCGAGCGCACGCGCGGGCAGGTCGACGGCAGGATGCTCCACGGCCGAGACCACGATCCGACGCCGTGCGACCGAGGGCCCCCGCAGCGCGAGGTTGTCGGCCTCGGTGCCGCCGCCCGTGAACACGACTCGGTGGGGCTCTGCCCCCACGAGCGCCGCGACCTCGGCCCGTGCCTTCACGACCGCGGCGTGGGCCTGCCGCCCGTAGGCGTGGGCGCTCGAGGGGTTGCCCCACTGCGCACCGAGCCACGGCAGCATCGCCTCGCGCACCTGCGGGTGCACGGGCGTGGTGGCGTTGTGGTCGAGGTAGACCGGTCTCGTGCCCACGATCGCTCGGGCTCAGCCGCCCGCGGCGGGGGCGGCGAAGTCGAAGTTCCACATGATGTACTGCCAGTCCTGATCGACCGAGCGGGTCTCACCGAACGGGTACTCCATGCGGGCGATGAACACCACGTCCTCGCGCGGGAACATGAACTGGATGATCTCGCGCTCGGGCTCGCCGGTGCCGCTGTCGAGGACGTGCAGCTTGGAGTAGATGCCGGCCTTCTTGTGGTACTCGTGCTGGTAGCTGATCTCGAACACGCCCAGGCCGGCCTGCTTGAACTGGCCCTCGAACCAGCTCACGGCCCGCTCGTCGATGGGACGGGTCTTCTTGGTCACGTAGAACGTCAGCGCGATGGGCTCGGCCCCGGCCGCGGCCGCCTCGTCCTCGGCGAAGTAGTCCTCCTCGCCGCCGCCCTCTCCGAACACGTCGTCCGCCGTGGAGTTGCACACCACCACCGGGACCCAGTCGCGGCTGATCCCCGGGTCGGGGCTGTGACCGGCCTCGCCGCAGTTGCGGAACACGTACAGGGTCTCGGGGATCTCGAACTTCACCCCGAGCTGCGCGAACTTGATGACGTTCCCGTCCTGGGTCCCGCGGGTGGGGCTGTCGATCCACTGGGCCATCTCGGACCCGCCGCGCTTGCCACCGCCACCGTTCTTGCCACAGCTGGCCAGGGGGAGCGCGCAAAGCACGCTGAGTGCGAGCGCACCGAGTCGGAAGCTTCTTGCGTCGAGCATGGTCACCACGGCCCCGAAGTTACCGGAGAGGCATCGGGCGCGACAAGGCCCCGCGGGCTTGGTCGTCGGTGGGCTGGCCCGAGGGTCAGGCAGGTGGAGCCAAGCGGCTGGGCAGCAAGAGGCTGGGCAGATAGTCGGGCGGCGCCGTCAGCCCGAGCAGCTCGATGCAGGTGCTGGCCACGTTGGCCAGCCCGAACGGCGCCTGGGGGTCCATCGGGCGCAGGGGCGGGGCCTGCTCCGGCAGGCGGGGATCGAAGATCACCAGCGGCACCGGATTGAGGCTGTGGCTGGTGCGGATCTTCTCGCTGCCGTCCTTGTCGCGGTCGAACATCTGGTCGGCGTTGCCGTGGTCGGCGGTCACCACGAGCACGCCCTCGAGGCGGCGGACGGCGGAGACCAGCCGCGTCAGGCACAGGTCGACCGCCTCCACGGCCACGCGAGTGGCGTCGAGGTGGCCGGTGTGCCCGACCATGTCGCCGTTGGCGTAGTTGACCCGGGCGAAGTCGATGCCTCCCTGGCGCAGCCGATGGACGAGGGCGTCGGTGACCTCGGCCGCCTTCATCCAGGGGCGCTCCTCGAACGGCAGCACGTCGGAGGCGATTTCCAGGTACTGCTCGAGCGCGGGGTCGAAGGCGCCGGTGCGGTTGCCGTTCCAGAAGTAGGTGACGTGCCCGTACTTCTGGGTCTCGGCGATGGCGAGCTGGCGGCGACCGGTGGCGGCCAGCAGCTCGCCCATGGTGCGATCGATGGCCGGGGGGTCGACCAGGAAGCGGCGCGGGATCTGGAGGTCGCCATCGTACTGCATCATGCCGGCGAACAGCACGTCGGGGCGGCCGCCGCGGTCGAACGCGGCGAGGTCGTCGTCCTCGAAGGCGCGCGAGATCTCGATCGCCCGGTCGCCCCGGAAGTTGAACAGCAGCACCGCGGCTCCGTCGAGGATCGGCCCCACCGGACCGTCGTCGTCGGCGATGACGAACGTGGGCAGGAACTGGTCGTCGCGCTCGGGGTGCTCCTCGTAGAGGGTGGTGATGGCCTGGCGCGCGCTGGCGAAGCGGCGCCCCTCGCCGTGCACGTGGGTCCGAAAGCCGCGCTCCACCATGGCCCAGTCGGCTTCGTAGCGATCCATGGTGATGTGCATGCGCCCGCCTCCGCTGGCGATGCGATAGTCGCGGCCGTCGGTGCTCAGCTGCGCCAGGCAGGCCTCGAGCTGGTCCACGTAGCCCAGCGCCGAGCGGCCAGGGACGTCGCGACCGTCGGTGAGCACGTGCACCCTCGCCTTGCGTACGCCCTCGCGCGCGGCCTGGCGCAGCATGGCCAGCAGGTGATCGATGTGGCTGTGGACGTTGCCGTCGGAGAGCAAGCCCAGGAGGTGCAGGGGTTGCCCCGAGGCCTGCACGTGCGCCACGGCCTCCTTCCACACGGCGCCCTCGAACATCGAGCCGCTGGCGATCGCCTGGGAGACCAGCTTGGCGCCCTGGTCGAACACGCGGCCGGCCCCGAGCGCGTTGTGGCCGACTTCGCTGTTGCCCATGTCGGCGTCGCTGGGCATGCCCACCGCGCGGCCGTGGGCGCAAAGACGCGTCGACGAGCGCAGGCCCATGAGCCAGTCGAGCGTGGGCGTGTGCGCGAGGTGGACGGCGTCGCCGTGGTCGTGCGCGCCGATGCCCACGCCGTCCATCACCACGCAGACGACGGGGCCCTTGGGGGCGGAGAACTGGGGATGGGGCGAGAGCGCGAGGGACATCGGCGGGGCGGAGTCTAGCAGCTCGTGTCATCATCGCGGGCGTGCGGAAGAACGGCGGCTGGCTGGTGGCAGTGGCGCTCGCGCTCGGCTGCCGGTCACCGGAAACGATCGTGCCGGTCGTGACGCAGGAGCACGACCCCGTCGAGAGCGAGCAGGACCGTGCCGAGGCGCGCGAGTCGGAGCCGGCGGCTGCGACCGATCCGGTGCGCGCAGCCGGGCCGATCGAGTCGGCGACGCCGCCCGAGCCGCAGGCGTGGGTCCCGATCGCGCTGCCGTTTCCGCCGGAGGCGGCGGTGCTCCGCCCGGTGCTCGACGTGTCGCCCGTGGTGCTGTTCCCCGACGAGGGCGATGCGATCCGCCGCGGGGTCGCCAAGGCGCTCGGTGCTCGTGGGATCCCGCTGGTCCCGGTCGAGGCGCTCGAGCGCATCGAGGCCGCGGCCGCCGAGGGGCGCCTGTTGCTCGAGGGCGACCGGGCCTGCCGCGCTCCGCTGCTGCCCCACGAGCTGGTCGCGCGCTACTTCTCGGCGCGGCGCTTCGTCGAGATCGAGGCGGGCTGCATCGATGGCTGTCGATTGCAGGCGAGCCTTCAGGATCCGACCGACGCCGACGTCTACGTGGGCTTCGCCAGCCGCAGGGTCGCACGCATCCATGATCCACGCGCATGGATCGCCGTGGCCGACGAGCTGCGGGACGAGCAGTCCTGGGGAGGGATCGGGCTGGGGATGATCGGCATGAGCCACCCGCCGCCGATTCGCTTCGACTTCCCGCAGGGCGTCGGCCCATGGGCACGGCCCGTCGAGGAGCTGTCGTTCGAGGAAGCCGAGCGGGTCGCGGCCGCATGTGCCCATCCCGATCCGCTCGTGGGGTTCACCTACGAGGTCCGCGCCAGCGTGGACCGGCGCGGAGCGCAGCTGCGCTGCGTGGCCTCGGCGGGTCACACGATGGTGCGGTCGGCCGATGGCGCGTGCATCTGCGAGGCCCTCGAGCGGCTCGCGGTGCCCAAGGGGGCGTCCGGGCGTCGCTTTCGCGTGCAAGCGGTCGACGACGGCGGGTTTCGAGGCTCGCGTGCCACGCTCGAGGTGGTGCAGGCCGGCACCGAGGCGTGGATCCGCCGCCTCGACGAGTCGCCGGCCCTCGACCGCTGCCTCCGGGTGGCATCGCTGCCCAAGGGGCTCGATGCCATGATCACCGTGAGCATGGAGCTCGATGGTGCGGTGACCGGAGTGCGAATCGACGGCGACATCACCACGCAGGACTCGATGCAGTTCGCCCAGTGCATGGTCCAGGAGCTCCGAGCGGTCGCGCTCCCGTGTGCGCCGCCAGGGATCGATCGGCTCCAGGCCAGGCTGTCGGTGGCACCGCCCTAGCGCTGGGCTCGTCGGATTGCTCGGACCGCCCGAGCGTGCGGGCGGCCCGAGCAAGGCGCCTCACTGGCCGGACGCGAACAGGATCTCGATCCGTCGGTTCTTGGCGCGACCTTCCTTGGTCTTGTTGTCGGCCACCGGCTCGGCCGAGCCCTTGCCCACCGCGTTCATCCGCGAGGGAGACACGCCCTGGGTGGCCAGGTGCGACAGCACGCTCTTGGCCCGCGACTCGCTGAGCTGCAGGTTCTTGGTCTTGTTGCCCTTGTTGTCGGTGTGGCCCTCGATGACGAGCGAGAACTCGCCGTAGTTCTTCGCAGTCTCCGCGATCTTGTCGAAGCTGGCCGTGTGCGCGGGGTCGATGGCGACGCCCGTGGTGGAGAATGCCTCGACGATCGTGATCATCACGCCGCCCTCGACCATCGCTCGCTCGGCGCCGCTCACCACCGCGAGCGCATCGAACAGTGACTTCTGCCGGTTGAGCTTGGCCTGATCGGCCGCCACCGAGGTGTACTTGGGCTCAGCCTCGCTCTTGGCCGCGTCGGCGCTGGCCTTGGCCTCGATGGCGAAGGTGGTGGCATCCTTGGGCTTGTTCTTGCCGAGCGCCTCGGTGGCCAGCTTGAGCTTGGCCTCGGCCGCGGCGAACGTGGACTTGGCATGGACGTCGGCGTCGACGGCCTGCGCGAGGCGCAGGGCCTCGAGCGCGTCGGCGATCTTCTCGCGCGCGGCCGTGACCTCGGCGTTGTCGGCCGCCACCTTGCTCTCGATCGCGATGATCTGCTGCATGCGGTCGACGGTGGCCTTGGCCAGCTTCTCGCGCTTGCGGGCTTCGGCGAGCTCCTTCTTGACCTGCTCGGTGTCCTTCTCGAGCTGCTTGCGCTCGGCGTCGAGGTCCTGGGCCTGCGAGCGCAGCTGCGCCGATTCCCACCACAGCCACGCGACGCGGCCGTAGTACGCCATGGCCTCCTCTTCCTTGTCGTCCTGGGCGGTGAGCGCCTTGGCGTCCCACGCCTCGGCGTTGCCGACCAGCTCCGGGTACCGCAGCTTGGTCTGCTGGCCCTCCTGGGTCTTGTACTCCTTGGCGTACTCGCTCATCTCTGCGGTGGGCTTGAGCCCCGCGCAGCCGACCGCGAGCAGCAGGGCGACCAACAGTCGTTGGCGTCTCACTTGGCACCTCCGATCTTGCCGGCGAGCTCGGCCTGCTTCTTCTCGGCCTCGTCCGCGGCGGCCTTGGTCTTGGTGAGCTCGGCCTGGATCTCCTTCATCTTGGCCTTCTGCTCGTCGAGCTCGGCCTTGGCCTGCGCGTGCACGATCTTGGCCCCGACGAGCGCGAGCGTGGCCTCGAGCTCGTCGAGCGTGCGGTCGAGCAGCTCGCGATCCTTGCGCTTCTCGGTGAGCGTGCGCGCCTTGTCCCGCAGCGCCTCGGCCTTTCCGAGCTCGCTGGTCGCGGCATGCCGGGTGTCGGCCACCTCGTGCTCCTTGAGCTGCACGGTGAACGCCTGGAGCTTGGCTTCCGGATCGTCCTCGTCGTCACGACCCACCGCGGGGCCGCCGAGGGCCAACGCTGCGATCAAGGGAAATGCCAGCACCGCCAGTGACGGGCGCGATCGGGCCCGTTCGTAGAGCTTGCCCATGGGTTCCTCCTCCGCGTCGTGACTCCGACCCGGAGCCACACGGGCAGTCTATGGCACGACTCTCCCGAGGATTGAAAGGCTCGAGCGCCAGTCTCGTACGACTCACACCCACGTTTGGTGGAAAGTCTTCGCCGATCGTGTGAGCGAGATCGACAGGATGACGATGGAGCCCCCCGAGCCGGACGATGTCGCGCGCGGTCGTTGCTGCTCGGCCGGTTGGCCGGATGACGGAAATGCTTCAGCCGGCTCGTGCCGCGAGCGAAGGTGAACGCTTGCGTCGGCTCGCCGCGCGGAGCCAGCCGAGCACGAGCACCAGCAGCCAGGGGGAGGTCTGCGGCATGGGGTCGCGGGTCGAGCCGTCGGGCGGGTTCACGTGCCGCCACCGGTCGAACTCGGTTCGGAGCAATGCCACCGGGTCAGCGCCGCCGCGCGGCTGCGAAGGGATCCGCAGATCGATCGAGGGCGCGTGTGCCGGGTCGGTAGGCCGCGCCACTCTCAGGGCGGCGGCCAGGGCCGATTGCCCGGCGGGGCAGCGCGCGTCGCCACCCTGGGCGGCGCCGGCCTCGAGCGCGGCCATCAGGCGGTCGGCCAGCGTCCAGGGGTGTGCCGGGGGGTCGGCTTCGAATGCGGCCAGTGCTTCGTCGAGCACCTCGGGTCCGTGGAGCAGGTTGCCCTGGACGGCGACGCCCGTGCCTCGTACGTCACCGGACCACGCTCGAGTCGCGTCTCCGGTGTATGTCGCGACCTGGAGGTCGAGCGTGACCACCCCGTACTGGCGCATGGCGGCCAGCGGATCACCAGCCAGCACCCCGTCGATCAGGTCTCGTGGCGCTGCTCCGCCGGCCAGCCGCATCAGGGCTTCGTTGCGTTCCATGGAGTCGTAGAGGGCCTGCGCCGCCAGGGCGCCCACGCCCGGGGCGAGCCCGGCCACCTGCGGCAGGAGGGTGTTGCCCGCCGGGGCTTCCACGCACGAGGCCACCGCCACGCCGACCTCTCGCGTGTGAGGGTCGACCGCCACGATCGACCACGTGGCTCGAGCCGTTGCGGGTAGGAGCAGCCCGGTCGTGGACGCGAGCAGGACCAGCGCGCCGAGCCGTCCGCGGATCCACCCGCCGATCGGTACCATCGATGCGCCCGCCCGCGGCACGCGAGCACGGTACTCGATCAGAACCACATGTGATATCCGACGCCGATCTCCAGCACCAGGTCGAACGGATTGGCGTCGGGGAGCGCGTCGGGCATGGTGGGGTCGGGATTGGCCACCACCTGCGTATTGGAGAAGAACCGCGTCGCGTGCACGCCCAGCGAGACGCCCTGGTTGCGGCGAATGGGGACCGCGATCTGCCCGCCTCCCCGCAGCATCGCCGTGGTGTCCGAGGTCTGCACCTCGTCGGTGGGCAGGGGACCCAGCGGTCGGACGAGGTTGGAGATGCCCAGGCCCACCGTCGCGCCCCCCTCGACGAGGATGGGCCCCAGCACCACCTGGGCGGCGGGGCCGAGCGAGAAGTCGGTGTGCCCCAGCGCCGCGTAGCGGGTGACCGGCTGTACGCCCGCGCCCGAGCCGTCGTCGTACTGGAAGCTCAGGCGGTCGAGCACCCGGGTGTGACCGAAGTGCGCGCGTCCACCGAAGCGCAGCGCGCCCAGGTGCAGGGCGTAGGCGCTGAGCTGGAGCTCGGCGCCGAATCCGACCGGCTGCATCACCCGTGCGCCGTCGCCGATGAGGAGCGCGACCCGGGGTACCGCGGCCGCCCCCCACACCACTCCGCGGCGACGCGTGAGCACGGTGTTGCCTCGCGGCGCATCGTCGGCCCCCGGGGACGGGGACGGCGGAGCCAGCGCGAGCACGCTGGCGGTGAGCGTCGAGGCGAGCACGGGCATCAACGCTACCCCAAACGGATGGCGAGCACATGGTCCTCCTCTGGGACCGCCACCGCTGCCACCGAAGACGCCACCGCCGCGCCCAGCCCCTCCCGTTCATCCTCCCCATCGTCCTCCTCCAGCGTTGTGCCCGGACCTCGCCGACTCGCCTCTCCGATCTCATCGATCTCCCCCCCGAGATCCACGCCGCCTTCGAGACCCCGGTGGAGCTCGAGATGCTCGCCGACGATCTCAGCGGCTCCGTCCTCACCGACCCACACCCCGATCGCAGCACCGTCGCCTTCGTCGAGCTCGCCTTCGCGTCGAGCGAGCCGCGCTCGGCGAGCGTGGGTGTCGCGGAGTGACCCGAGCGCCGCCAGCAGCCTGCGCGTGGCAGCACGAGCTACCGCTTCGATCGTCCGAGGCTCCGGGTTCACCCGGCGTGACCTCCTCGTCCCTCGACGACGACGGGTAGTGAGCGGTGGCGTCGTGGGGCTTCGTTGACATCTTCGACCCCGTGCGCCCAAGCTCGGGGAAATGACCGTCCTGCGTTGCTTGCTCCCGTTTCTGCTCGCTTCATCCATGCTCGCGAGCGCGGGCTGCCCGAGCCCGCTGCCCGACGTGAGCAAGAACGACGAAACGACGGACGGCGCGGAGACCACGAGCACCAGCGCAGGCCAGACTGGCAGCGGCGACACGACGGAGGGAGACACCACGGGCCCGCCGAGCGCGACGACCGGATGGCCCGACGGCCCACGGACCTTGCTGTTGGTCGTCGATACCAGCCTCTTGCCCAGGACGCCGCTGCAGGCCATCGTACACACCAATCCAGGCGAGGGGACCGTGGATCTCACACTACAGTTCTTGAGCCTCGACCCCGGTAGCAAGACCACCCCCCGTCTGCTCGTCGGTGAGGTCTACGACTACGCGGGAGTGGCCGTGAATGGAGACGGATCGTTCGATTGGGACATGGGCGAGGTCTTCATCCCGGGCGAGGCCAACCCGGGCACCGGCGCAGACGTCACGACCACGGTGCAGCTCCACGCAGTCCTCGCGGGCGACCCCGTGTTTTGCGGCACGGTGGCCGGCATGGTGTCGGACCCCCTTCCGTATGATCTCGAGGGCTCCACTCATGCGATGATCGAAGTCCCCGACGCCATGACCCTGCCCATCGAGTTCCCCGTGGCTTGCCCGTAGACCCCGACTGTGCTCGGATGAGGCCGATGCCGGACTCTCCGTCCCACCCCCTGGCGCGGCGTGCCTTCGTCGGAGGGGGCGTTGGCCTGGTACTCGTCGGCTGTGCGGGCGCGGCTCCGCGGTGGGAGCCCAAGGGCGTTCCCGTGGGAGAAGGGGGGCTGGTGGAGCTGAAGCTCCGCGACTTCGCGCCGCTGGTCACCCCGGGCGGCATGGTGGCCGTGCGCCCGGCCACCGCGCGCAAGCCGGTGCTGGTGCAGCGTCTCGAAGGTGAGTCGGTCCGCGTGCTCTCGCTTCGCTGCACGCACCTCGGCTGCACCGTGCGCTGGGACGATGACGCGCAGCTCCTGGTGTGCCCGTGCCACGGCTCGAAGTTCGACGATCGCGGCAGCGTGCTCGAGGGCCCCGCCAAGCAGGCGCTGCCCGTCCATCGCAGCGAGCTCGATGGCAGCACCGTGCGCTTTTGGGTGAGCTGATCGAGTCACGCCCTCAGGGCGCGAGCCGAGCCACGTACACGTCGCGCCCGTCCACGCCCTGATCCACGCCTCCGGCCACCCACACCCGACGCCCCGGCCCGATCGCCACCGCGCGTCCGACCTGGTTGGTCCCCTCGTAGCCGGCGATGTTCGTCGTCCACTTGGGGTTGCCGTCGGGATCGAGCTTGCGGACCAGGAAGTCGTTGACGCCCGCGATGCGGTGCTGACCCACGACCACGATGTCGCCCGTGTCGTCGACCGTCACGCCGAACGCCCGGGCGCCCTCGGCGGTGTCGCCATCCCAGGTCTGATTCCACAGCGGGACCCCGGCGGGATCGTACTTGGTGAGCCACAGGCGCCAGGGGATCACCGGATCGATCTCCCAGCCGACGACGATCACGTTGCCGTCGCCGTCGAAGGCCACGCCCTGGGCCTCGTCGTCGAGGCCGTCGAGGTTGGCGTGGGTCGCCGTCCACTGCGGAGCACCGTTGGTATCGTAGACCCGGACCCAGAGGTCCGTCTGCCCGCCGACCGTCTCGAATCCCACCGCCGCCACGTTGCCCGCCCCGTCGCACGCCACGGCGCGGGCTTGATCGGCCGCCGCGCCGCCATATCCCGCGGTCCACACCGGGGTCCCGGCCGCGGTGTGCTCGCGGATCCATGCGTCTTGATGGGGAGCCACGGGATCGACGGTCTCGTTGCCGGCCACGATGAGGTTGCCGCCGGGATCGATCGCGAGCCCCTGGCCCACGTTCGAGCCGTTGAGGCCATCGTTGTACTCGATCACGAAGCCCGTGCTGCCGTCGAGGTCGTAGCTGCGCAACCACACGTTGTTGCTCTGGCCCGCGACCGCGCGATAGCCCGCGGTATAGAGCGTGTTGCCGCGCAATCCAGCCGCTCGCGCCCCGTCGGCGGCTCCGCCGTCGATCACCAGGGTCCAGCCCAGGCCGTCGTCCTCGTACTGCCGCAGCCAGTGGTCGACGTCGACTCCGTTGTGCATCTCGCCCACCACGTAGGCGCGCCCCTGGGCATCGACCGCGATCCCGAAGGCCTCGTCGTTCTGGCCCGTGCCGCTGGCCTGGCTGTGGAACCACGAGATCGAGCCCGAGATCGTGCAGTCGTTGTTGCAGCCGTCGGAGTCGACGCCATTGCCGTCGTCGCAGGCCTCGTCGGGATCGGGAACGCCGTCGCCACAGCTGGCCGGGGTGTCGCCCGTGGTCGGGTTGTCCGTGTCGCTGGCATCCCCCGTGCCGCTGTCGTCGACCGTGCTCGGACCGGTGGTGGTGTTGGTGGTCAGGGTGGGATCGGTCGATGTCGTGGTCCCGTTGGTGGTCTCGGCCATCGTGGGATCGGTGGCCGTGCCGGTGGGCGGCGCCGTGGTCGAGTCCCCCGTGGCATTGCCATCATCACCCGGGCAGCCCGAGGACAGCACCACCAGGGGAACCGCCACGACCACCCCGCGCGCGCCCGCCAAGATCCCGCTTCGATTCCATGCCCCCCGCGTGCTCATCGTCGCGGGGATTGTCGCACGTCCGCGCGCTCGGTTCACGCGTCGAGGGTGGCCAGGAACGCCTCGACGTCCTCGTCGGGCAGGTTCTGGCGGTGGTCGGACAGCCCCAGCACCACGCGGTCCCCCTGGGCCTCGGCCACCGCGATCTGGGTGATGGTGCCGACCACGGGGTCGAGAACCACGCTCACGCTGCGAATCATGCGACGGGCGGCCGAGCCGACCGGTGGCATGAGCTCGAGGCGATGGCCATGACCCTTGGGTACGTGGGTGCGGGCGTCGT
This sequence comes from Paraliomyxa miuraensis, assembly GCF_026337845.1. GTDB lineage: Bacteria > Myxococcota_A > Polyangia > Nannocystales > Nannocystaceae > Paraliomyxa > Paraliomyxa miuraensis. Next base: position 210,634 of record NZ_JAOVZF010000155.1, read on the forward strand.
TCAGCAGCGCGCTGCCGTCCCCGGGGGCGAACATGGCCACCAGGCGGCGGGCCAGCCACTGCGCGGCCGGCCGCAGATCGGCCACCGTGGTCGAGGGATCGCCCGGTGCTGCGCCGTTTTGGAAGATGCGAAGCTGGTCGCCATCGATGAGGGTGGTGGAGCCCTGCCGACCATCGTCGCGCAACACCAGCAGACCCGGGTCGCGGAACACCAGCGTGCCCGTGCTGTGGTGGGGCTCCTCGAGCAGCGAGGTCTCCCGGCGGGTCGACAGCCGCGCCATGAGGTTCTGGGTGCGGCGTGCATAGCTGCCCCATAGCTCGAGGCGATTGGCGAGCTTGCGCTCCTGTGGGGTCGGCTCCTCGGCGGTCGCCAGCCCGGACGCGTACACGAGCGGAGGCACGGCGAGCAAGGGCAGGGAGCGCAGCAGGGTACGACGAGCGATCATGATCGATCCTGTTCTTGTTCGTGCCCGGTGTCTTCGTGCCCAGTAGGTTTCGGTGCGGACGGCCTTCCCCCCCCGACGCCACCTCCGAAGAGGTGCATCATGCCCGGAGCCACGAACAGCCCCGCGCCCGAGGCCAACACGGCGCCCATCGCCACGAGCAGGCCGACCTGGCTCCACAGCGGGTGGGTGGTGGCCAGCAGGGCGAGCCCCGCCACCGCCTGGCAGAGCCCCGACAAGAGCACGCCGGTCGCATGGAAGCGCTCGTCCTGGCTGACCGAGCGGCAGGCCCGGGCTCCCGCGATCATGGCGGCGGCGCCCACCAGCATCAATGCGGGCAGCAGCGCGGCACCGAGCGACAGGCCGGTGGGCACCATCACGGCCAGCACCGCGGTCTGAGCCGTCAGCGCGGCCACGCTGCACCCGAGCGCGGTGGGGAGGCTTCGCGTGCCCAGCCACACCGCCAGCGCGCCCAGCCACAACTGACACGCGATGTAGATCCCGAGCCAGTCGTCGAAGCCCTCGCGATCGCGGCGGGCTGCCACCGCCGGACCTCGCAGCTCGATCGTGCCGGACTCGGTCTCGATCACGGGGACGGGGGCGCTCGAGTCGGGCCGTACGTGCACGCGCGTGACGAGGGCGGCACCACCTCCTTCGGATGCCCTCGCGTCGACGGGCTCGAGGTAGCTGCGGATCCAGGCACCCAGCGGTCCCTCGAGCGCCGCCTGGGGCGTGGGTAGATCCTCGAGGTTGGCCGCGCCTCGCGAGAACTCGCCGAACGCGTCGGGTCGAAAGCCCCGCGTGGCCAGCAGGTCGCGGAGCGCATCCATGCGCTCGGGCAGCTCGAGGGCCTCGAGCGAGCGCTTGCGCGATTGCAGCTCGGGCAGCGGCAGCACCAGTCGGCCGGGGGAGTCGACCCGCGTGGCATCACCTGGCACCAACGTGGCGAGCTGACGGGCGTGCTCGGCCGCGTGCTCGAGGGCCAAGGCCGGCGTGTCTCCCCTGGACCATGCACGGACCACCAGGCGCGGATCGAAGAAGTGCTCGCGCACGCTCCGCTCGGGATCGCCTTCGATCGTGGGGCGAGGCGTGCGGTCGAGCTCGAGGAACGGCAGTCGTTGCAGCGCCCAGGCGCCTCCCGCCAGGGCCGCGACGGCCAGCAGCGCGGCCAGGGGGCGCAGCGGGTGCAGCCGGAATCCGCGGCGCGCGGGAGCGGGAGAGAGCTTCCACAGCGAGAGCAGCGCCGGCACCAACAGCCGCAGGAGCACGACCGCCGCCGCGACGCCCCCCAGCCACCCGAGGGCCCACGTCTGCCAGTGCGGGTAGGGAGACAGCAGCAGGGGCAGCAGGGCGCCGCCCAGCACCGCCGCCGCGGGCCACCCTCGCGGCGAGATCCGAGTCAGGTGGAGGGCCCCTTCGCAGCCAAAGCCCAGCAGCAGCACCAGGAGCGGTACGCCGTGGGGATCGAGCGGGGGACCGAGCGCGAGCATGCCCAAGAGCACCGTGCCCAGCGCGAGCACGATCGCCACGACCGATCGGATCGCGCGCAGAGCCAGGCTCAGCACCACCACCAAGCCTGCGAAGCTCAGCACCAACAGGCGCCCCCACTGCTCCTCGACGATGGTGCGGTCGGCAGCTCGACGCGGCCCCGGGCCGACGACGGCAGCGCTCACGGCCGACGACGGCAGCACGCCGCGGAGCTCCTCGAGCAGGACGCCCGGGTCGGCATCGCTGCGCACCTGCATCAGCAGCGTGCGTCCGTCGAGCGCCATCAGGTCGCCCGCGGCGGTGAGCTCGGCCGGCATGTCGGCGAGGTTGCCGAGGTGGGTCAGCCTTCCGGCGTGCTCTTGCGACAGCTCTTGCAGGCGCAGGGGGTCGCGGCGCGGATCCTCTCCACTGAGGCCATGGAGCGGCGAGCTGAGCCGGGCGCGCAAGGCATCGACGGCCCGGGTCATGGCCGTGTCGCTCAGGCGCTCGGCCAGGGCCTCGTGGGCCTGCACCGGCAGCAGGTAGAGCGCGTGCGCGTCGATCCACGCGGTCAGCTCCGCCGAGGGCGGCCCGAGCGGGACCCGTCGCTCGCCCAGCTGCTCGGCGGCAGCGCTGGCGGCCCCGAGCAGCACGTCGACCCCGCCCCGCTCGTCGGCGAGTGCATCGTCATGGACCGTCAGCAGCACGAGCAGCTCGTCGTCGGGAGCGCGATGCTCGAGTGGCAACAGCCCCTGTGCATCGCCCGAGACCTCCACGCCCGGGTCACCGATCACGCGGGCGAGCAAGAGCACCACGAGCACGGCCCATGCGGTGACGATGGCGCGCGGCCAGGTTCGTGCCCAGCGCCGCAGCGACAGCGCGCCGGCATCGTTGGAGGTCGGGGAGTCGTCAGCGGGAGAGGAGGGGGGGCCGCTCACTTTCGAGCGGAGGGTAACACCCGCCGGGTGGGGCCACGGATCCGTCCCACGGGATCCGTCCGCGGTGACGATTTTCGGCCTTCCGATCGACGATTTTCGGCCTCCCGATCGACGATCCTTGGCCTTCGCGGCACGGGATCATTGCCAGACGGGGGCTGTTCGGCCCGATCGGCGGCCTGAAGTGACTTGGCATGGAACCTGCGAGGGGGAGCGGCGTGCCGCGCCCGTGCCCGACCTCTCGAGCCACTCGAGCGTCGTACGGCTTCACCCTCATCGAGCTGATGACGGTGATCGTGATCCTCGGCGTGCTCGCGGCGGTGGCGATCGCGGCCTACTCCCGCAACGTGCGCAACGCCCACAAGACCGAGGTCATCTCCGACCTCTCCAACCTCGCGCTGCGCCAGCGCAGCTTCCGTGCCGTGCAGGGGCACTACGCCAGCACCACCAACTGCGAGGGGCCCGGCTGCACCTACCCGCTGGCCACCAGCATCCAGCTCGAGCACGGCCCCATCGCCTGGGACGTGTCGGCGGGCGAGTACACGCTGGCCGGCCAGGGCGACGCCGAGTACTTCCGCGGCGGTGGTGCGCTGCACGGCTTCGATGCGCTGCGCTTCCTGCCCGACGGCGGCAATTCCTGGTGCGGGTACGCGACGATCTCGGGGCACGGCACCGACTCGTCCGACCCCGCCACCGCCGACGAGCCCCCCTCCGACACGCTGGCCAACCAGGTGTTCCCCGCGGGCTCCGATGCCTACTTCGCGCGCGACTGGTTCTACAGCTACGCGCTGTGCGACTTCGACTTCGACGGACAATACTGGGCGTTCACCTCGACCCACTACGAGGACGAGGTGCACTACGGCACCGACCAGACCGGGACCTACCGGGAGAACGAGTAACGACGAGGCATCCCGTTCGAGGGTGAGGTCACCTCCCGAACAAGGACGGCCGGGACGACAACGACGGGAACGAAGGAAGGACGACGAGACGATGTACGTGAACATCGACAAGTGGAAGAAGGCACGCGGCTTCACCCTCATCGAGCTGATGATCGTGGTCGCAATCCTGGGCATCTTGGCGGCGATCGCCATTCCGGCCCTGACCAAGTACATGCGGCGCAGCAAGACCAGCGAGGCACGGGTGCAGATCGCCAAGATGTTCGATGCGGCGTCGGCGTACTTCAACGAGGAGCACGTCGAGCGCGGTGAGGTGCAGATCATCGGCGCCGGCGGTGCCATCTCCGCCCTTGCCCCGCACCGCTGCCCGCACCGACCGGGCGAGGAGACGGGCGCGAGCCAGGCCGAGATCACGCCCGACGTCGGTACCGACTGCAACGACGGACCCGGTGGTCGCTGCGTGCCCGCGCAGGGCGGCGGTGGTCCGGGCTACTACAACATGACCGACTGGGCCGACAACCCGGTGTGGAACGCCCTGAACTTCCAGCAGGAGCAGGCGCACTACTTCCACTACAACTTCCAGGCCAGCAACTCGGGCGTCGGCTTTGGGCAGTGTCAGTTCACCGCCCAGGCATTCGGCGACCTCGACGCCGACCTGGTCTATTCGACCTACGAGCGCTCGGGTGCGGCCGACGAGAACGGCGTGAACGCGGCCGCGGGTCTCTACATCGATCAAGAGGTCGAGTAGGCCTCCCTTGCTCGAGCACGGCCGCGAGAGCGGCCGTGCCCACCCAACCGGACGACGGGCCTCGATCTCTTGGTCGAGGCCCTTCGTCATGCATCCGTGCCATCGCTGCGTATCATGGGATCGGATGGCACATTCGAATCGGGTCCTCGCAATGCTGGTCTTGGCCGCCCTCGGCGCCTCCTGTGGTGATGACGGGGGGCGGACCGACGGCTCGGCCAGTGGCGGTGCGACCTCGGGCATCGTGACCCTCGACGACGAGCCCAGGCTCGACGTCGCCGCCGACGGCACCGCCGGGGCCGAGGACGGGGGCAACCTCGGGGGCTGCAAGAAGATCGACGTGATCCTCTCGGTCGACAACTCGAGCAGCATGAGCGAGGAGCACGAGGCCCTGCGGGGCCCCGTGTTCGACTCGTTTCCCCAGGCGCTGCTGGCGGTCAACGGCGGGCTCGACGACTTCCACCTCGCGGTCATCGACGCCTGTCCCAAGCCGGCCTACTTCCATGACACCGGCATCGGCGGCGCATGCAACTTCTCCACCGGGGCCAACTCCATGGTCTCGAGCTCGCCCGAGCTGGCGCAGGAGTTCGCCTGCGTCACCAACTTCTCGCCCACCGGCTACATGGGGCAGCCGGACATGTGCATCGACGATGGTTCGCTCGACGACGACGACGAGCAACCCGGCCTGACCGCGGCCGCCGCGGTCACGGGCGAGGCCCTCATGGGCCCCAACGCGGGCTTCCTGCGCGACGATGCCCTGCTGTTCATCGTGACCATCACCGACGAGGACGAGAAGCTCGCCGACGTGGGCACGACCCAGGAGATCTTCGACCAGATCGTGGAGGCCAAGGGTGGTGACGTGAACAAGGTGGTGTACCTCGGGATCGCGGGCGGCTCGTTCTGCGTCGGTCCGTATGGCACCGCGAGTGACGCCGTCCAGGCCAAGGCGCTCGCCGATCTGTTCGCGACCGCGGGGCGCGGAATGTTCTGGGACCTGTGCATGGGCGAGCTGGAGACCGCATTCCAGACCGCGATCGAGAGCCAGGTCGACTCTGCGTGCGTGGACTTCATCCCCGAGGGCTAGCCGCGTACGAGCCGCGAGCGGGGCTCGTTCGTTTCGTGCTATCAGGGGGGCGATGTCGCTCAACCCGGCCCAGCGCGCCGCCGTGGAGCATCGGGGCGGGCCGCTGCTGGTGCTCGCGGGCGCCGGTACCGGCAAGACGCGGGTGATCACCCATCGCGTGGCCCAGCTGATGGACGAGGGCGTCGAGCCCTGGCGAATCCTCGCGGTGACGTTCACCAACAAGGCCGCCGGCGAGATGCGCGAGCGCATCGTGGACCTGTGCGACGGCCGTCATCCCGTGCGCGAGCTGTGGGTCGGCACCTTTCACTCGATCTGCGCCCGCATCCTGCGGCGACACGGCGAGGGCGTGGGCCTGAGCCCTCGCTTCTCCATCTACGATCCCGGCGATCAGGTCACGGTGATGACCCAGGTCCTCAAGGATCTCAAGGTCCCTGACAAGCTCTACTCGCCGCGCGGGGTCCTGGGCTGGCTCGACCGCGCCAAGAACCAGGGGTTCGGCCCCCGGGGCATCGATCGCCTGCAGCTGCCCGAGCCGGTGGCGTCGGTGGCCCGGCAGGCCTATGAACTCTACGACAAGCGCCTGCGGGCCGCCGATGCGGCCGATTTCGGCGATCTGCTGCGCCTGACCGTCGAGCTGTTGCGCGACGCCGGGCGGGCCAAGGCCAAGGGGGGCGGCGGCCAGCTCGCCGATCTCGAGCCCGCCGCCCGGCTGCTCACCCGCTTCCAGCACGTGGTGGTCGACGAGTTCCAGGACACCAACCCCGTGCAGGCCGAGCTGGTCGATCTGCTCTCCGCCCGGGCCGAGCTTTGCGTGGTGGGAGACGACGACCAGGCCATCTACGGCTGGCGCGGCGCCGACGTGGAGCAGATCCTGCGCTTTGGCGATCGCCACTCCGGCACCGAGATCATTCGCCTCGAGCAGAACTACCGCAGCACCACCCGCATCCTGCGCTGCGCCGACGCGGTGATCCGCCGCAACCAGCGGCGCCTGGGGGGACGCCTGGGCAAGACGCTGTGGAGCGATCGCGGCGAGGGGGAGGCCGTGCGGGTGATCGCCGTCGACGACGAGCGCGACGAGGCGCGGCTGTTGGCCTACGAGATCCTGCAGGCCATCGATGAAGGCGCCTCGCCCGACGACTTCGCGGTGTTCTATCGTACCCACGCCCAGTCGCGCGCGATCGAGGAGCAGCTGCGCCGCGCGGGCCTCTCGTGCCGCATCATCGGCGGGGTCGCGTTCTACGAGCGCATGGAGGTCAAGGACGTGCTGTCGTACCTCTCGGTGCTCATCAACCCGCACAGCGACGTGCACCTGCAGCGCATCGTCAATCGACCCGCGCGCAAGATCGGCAAGAGCACGGTGACCAAGCTGCAGGAGCATGCCGCGGCCGAGGGCGTGTCGCTGTGGCAGGCGATGCACGAGCCACAGGCGGCGGGGCTGGCCCGCGCGGCGGCCAAGCGGGTGCTGGAGCTCGTGGGCCTCATCGAGCAGCTCCGTGCCCGCATGGGCGAGCTGCGCCTCGATGCCTTGATGGCCGAGATCGTCGATTCCACCGGCTACCGCGCCTGGCTCGACGACGATGGCAGCGAGGAGGCAAGGGCTCGGCTCGAGAACCTCCAGGAGCTCATGGGCAACGCGCAGGAGTTCGCGCAGGAGCGCCCCGACGCGGAGATCTTCGACTACCTCGAGCTGGTGAGCCTGGTGGGGGGCGAGCGCGGCGAGGGCGATCGGGGCCGGGCGATCACCATGATGACGATCCACAGCGCCAAGGGCCTCGAGTTCCCGGTGGTCTATCTCACCGGGATGGAGGAGCGCATCTTCCCCCACGCGCGGGTGCTCGAGGATCAGGTGCAGATGGAGGAGGAGCGCCGGCTCGCCTACGTGGCGATCACGCGGGCACGCGATCGGCTCACGCTCACGCTGGCGCGACGGCGGCGGATCTACGGGCAGCTGCAGGTGGGCACGCCGTCGCGGTTCGTCGGTGATCTGCCGCCCGACGCGGTGGCTTCGGTGGGGCTGCGCCAGGCCACGCGCTACGTGGCGGTGAGCCGGCCGTCGCCCTTGCCCGCGCCAAGCGGGTACTCGCCCGCACCGGCGCCGGCGCGCGAGCCGGGCTGGCAGGACGACATCGAGTACGACGCCGAGCCCGAGCTGCCGTTCACCGACGCCGAGCTCGGCGGTGGCTTCGGTGACGAGGTCGGCGAGGGGGTGGCGCTCTACGTGGGGATGACGTGGCGTCACGCCAAGTTCGGGCGGGGCGAGCTGCTCGGATGGAGCGGGACGGGGGCAAGCCTCAAGCTGCAGCTGCGGTTCCCCGGACACGGGGTCAAGACGATCCTGGCCCGGTTCTGCGACCCGCTGTGAGCCTTGCGTGGGCCGCCTGCCCAGTCCCCGGGCCGGTCCGCTCTGTTCTGCGCAATATGCGCAGTTGTACGTGACCCCTGTCACGTGTCGGCTTCGTGCAAGCGCTGGCGTTCCCGGCTAAAACGCCGGAATCGCTCGGACGAAAGCCGTCGGCGCTCGTTCGCAAAAAGCTCCCCTCGGGGGGTGCGACCGTGCAAACCGACGGCGGAGGAGCCGGGCGCAGGACCAATCAAGAATGGCCGTCACGTGACCCACGTGGCGACCAACGGACGAAGTGAATCAGATGTCGAACAAACTGTTTGTAGGCGGCCTTGCTTGGGCCACGAATGACGAGGGTCTCCGCAACGCCTTTGGCCAATTCGGCGAGGTCGTCGATGCCAAGGTCGTGACGGATCGGGAGACGGGTCGCTCGCGCGGCTTCGGCTTCGTGACCATGGGTGATGCCCAGGCGACCGAGACCGCCATGCGAGAGATGGACGGAACCATGCTCGATGGTCGGTCGATCCGCGTCAACGAGGCCAACGACCGCGGTGGCGGCGGTGGTGGTGGTGGTGGTGGCGGCGGTGGCCGTCCTCGCGGTGGCGGCGGTGGCGGAGGCCGTGGTGGCTTCGGCGGCGGCGGTGGTGGCGGAGGCCGTGGTGGCTTCGGCGGCGGCGGCGGCGGAGGCCGCGGTGGTTTCGGTGGTGGTGGTGGCGGCGGAGGCCGTCGCTACTAGCGCTTGCTCGCTTGCTCGATCGTTCGACGACGAGATGACGGAGCCCCGCCCGCGCCTGCGCGAGCGGGGCTCTGCACGTTCGTCGATCGGTCGTCTTGGAGCGCCGAGTCGGCCTCGGGCCGAGCGAGCGCGCGTCGTAGCGGGCACTGGGTGGCGTCGACCGCTTCTCCCTGACGGTAGCACCGCAGCAACGCCCGCGACTGCTCGGCCAGCAGCCGTCGTACCTCGCGGCGCATGCCCTTGACGCGCGGGATCTTCATCGAGTCGTACGCGGTGCTCTGGTGCCGTAGCCACGCGATGGTGGCCGCTTCGGCGCGGCGCTCGACGGGGATCCGCTGCGTGCGGGCGACGGTGCCGCTGCCCACCGGCACCGCATGGGCTGCGATCGCGGCGGCCAGCTGTCGGGCGAGCGCGGCGTGACGCGGGGCGAAGCGGAGGAACGCCAGCACCGCGGCCTCGAACTCCCCCGCGTACACCTGCTGCTTGGCTTCCCGCCGGGCTCGATCCGCCTCCAGGCGTCGTGCGTGGCGGGGATCCTCGCGCTCGCTCGCCAGCTCGGCCCGGATCCGCTCGATGGTCCGGGCCGGTGCCCATACCCCGCGCGAGAACAGCTTGCGCCCGCGCTTCTCCCTGATCGTCCACGAGGGTCCCGCCTGCTTGACGCGTCGGGTCAGGGCGGCGTCGCCGGGCGGCAGCAGGGACCAGTCGTCGGGTACCTCGAGCACCTGGCCGTCGGCGGTCTTGGGGCGATCGGGGGCGGGGCCCACCCACAGCTCGAGCGTCTCGTTGGGCACGGCGTGCACGTGTAGTCGATGTCGAGGTCGGGGCCAAGCCTTCGGTCCTCGTCACGACTGGCTATACTCGCGCGCCTTGACCATCCTCACCGCCAACGACCTGCGCGTGCGCTACGGGATCCGGGAGATCCTCCAGGGGGCCTCGCTCGCCATCGAGACGCGCGAGCGCCTGGGCCTGGTCGGTCGCAATGGCTCGGGCAAGACCACGCTGGTCCGGATCCTCGCGGATGAGCTGTCGCCCGATGCGGGCGAGGTGGTCACCCGCGCGGGCCTTGCCGTGGGCTATCTGGCGCAGGAGCCTCGATTCCCGCCGGGGCTGACCGCGGTGCAGGCCGTGCTCGCGGGGCTGACCCAGTGGCAGGCCGCGCTCGACCGTCACGCCGATCTCACGGCCAGGCTCGAGCGCGGGCAGGAGCCGCTGCCGCCGCTGCTGCAGTGGCAGGCCGAGGCTGCCGCGGAGGTGGAGCGCCTCGGCGGCTGGGACAAGCGCCACGAGGCGGCCACCGTGCTCGGTCACGTGGGAGTGTCGCGGATCGATGCACCGGTCGATCCCATGAGCGGCGGCGAGCGTCGCCGGGTGGCGCTCGCCCGGGTGCTGGTGGCCGCGCCCGACCTCGCGATCCTCGACGAGCCCACCAACCACCTCGACATCGGCGCCATCGAGTGGCTCGAGCGCTGGCTGGTCGAGCGCTTCGAAGGCGCGCTGGTGCTGGTCACCCACGATCGCTATCTGCTCGACCGCGTGGTCACCCGCACGCTCGAGGTGGAGGACGGCCGGGTCTACTCCTACGACGGGGGCTGGGGCATGTACCTCGAGGCCAAGGCCGAGCGCGATGCCCATGCCGAGCGCGTGGAGTCCAACCGGCGCAACTTCCTGCGGCGCGAGCTCGAGTGGCTGCGACGCACGCCCCAGGCCCGCACCACCAAGCAGAAGGCTCGCATCCAGCGGGCCGAGGCGGCGATCACCACGCCCACGCGCACGGCCGACAAGGACGCGCGCATCGAGCTGCAGCACGTGCGCAGCGGCAGCACGATCCTCGAGGCCGAGGGCATCACGGTCGAGATCGCCGGGCGCACGCTGGTGGACGGGCTGACCTTGCGCCTGTCCAAGGGCGAGCGCATCGGCATCGTGGGTCCCAACGGCTGCGGCAAGACCAGCCTGCTGCGCGTGCTCACCGGCCAGGCCGAGCCCGCCGCCGGCACCGTGACCCACGGCAAGAACACCCGCATCGCCTATCTCGACCAGCAGCGCGGGGGCCTGCGCGACGAGGCCACCGTGTTCGACAACGTGGCCGAGGGGCACGGGCACATCGAGCTCGCGGGGCAGACCCTCGAGGTGCGGGCCTACCTCGAGCGCTTCCTGTTCTCGTCGCACGAGCAGCGCAAGCGGGTGGGCGAGCTCTCCGGAGGCGAGCGGGCACGGGTCGCCCTGGCCCGAACCCTGCGCGAAGGAGCCAATGTCGTGGTGCTCGACGAGCCCACCAACGATCTCGACGTCACGACCCTCGCCGTGCTCGAGCAGTCGCTGCTCGACTACCCCGGGACCCTGCTGGTGGTCACTCACGATCGGTGGTTCCTCGATCGCATTGCCACCTCGGTGCTGGTGTTCGACGATGGCTCGGGCGACGATGGCTCGGGCGACGATGGTCCAGGCTGCCGGGTCGAGCTCCATGCCGGCGGCTACTCGGACTACGTCGAGCGGCGCCGAAGCAAGGCCGACCATACGCCGGCGGGGGCGCCGGCGGGAGCGCCGGCCACCAAGCCCCGGAGCGAGTCCGACGCCGCAAGGGCTCCCGCCAAGCGTGGGCTCACCTGGGCCGAGCAGCGCGAGCTCGAGGGGCTGCTCGATCGCGTGGACGATGCCGAGCGCGCGGTTGCGGCGCTGGAGGCGGAGCTGTCCGAGCCCGCCTTCTACGAGCGATCCGATGCCGAGCGCCGCGCGTTCTTCGAGCGCCTGCAGGCGGCCAAGACCGAGGCCGAGGCGGTCACCGAGCGCTGGGCGGAATTGGAGGACCGACGCGAGGGATGACGTTTGACGCTCCGCAGGGCCTGGCCTAGGGTCCGGCCGTGGAGCCGATTCATTCGCCCATTGCATCCGTACCCACGCTGGTCGAAGAGCTTCGTGCCGGCCGCATGATCGTGCTGGTCGACGACGAGGATCGCGAGAACGAGGGCGACTTCGTGGTGGCGGCCGAGCACATCACCGTGGAGCACGTGGTGGCGATGAACCGCGTGGCGAGCGGGATCATCACGGTGCCGATGCCCGCGTCGTGGCTGCAGCGACTGCACCTGCCGCCCATGGTGGGCGACAACGCGGAGAGCATGCGGACCGCGTTCATGGTGACGGCCGATGCCAAGGTCGACGTCACGACCGGGAGCAGCGCCCACGACCGCGTGGCCACCATTCGTCGGCTGGCCGATCCCTCCGCGTGCGCCGACGACTTCGTGCGACCGGGGCACGTCAACCCGCTGCGCGTGCGCGAGGGCGGCGTGCTCAAGCGCACCGGGCACACCGAGGCGTCCCACGACCTGATGGTGATGGCGGGCCTACAGCCGGTGGCCGTGCTGTGCGAGATCATGGGCGACGACGGCGAGATGCTGCGGCTGCCCCAACTGCGCGCGCTCGCCCAGCGCATGGGCCTGGCGCTCGGCACCATCGCCGATGTGATCGCCCACCGTCACCTGCACGAGCGGCTCGTGTCGCGCTTGGACGCCCGCGAGCTCGACACGCGCTGGGGAAGGATCGTCAGCCACCGCTACCGCAGCCACGTCGACGACGGTCGCTACACGGCGCTGGTGCTCGGTGACCTGCAGCCCGGTCGACCCACCATGGCGCGGATGCACTCCGCCTCGCTCACCGATGATCTGTTCGGCCTGCTCGGCGAGGGCCATCCCAGCTCGCTGCAGCGGGCGCTCGATCGCATCGCGGCCGAGGGCAAGGGCGTGCTGGTGTACATCGAGCGAGCGGGCGATCCCCGCCTGCCGATGGACGAGAAGACCTATGGCATCGGCGCGCAGATCCTCCGCGATCTCGGCGCGCAGCACCTGCGGCTGCTCACCGATCACCCGCGACGACTCGCCGCGCTGCAGGGCTTTGGTCTCGAGCTGGTCGAGTTCGTGCCGCTGACCGTTGGCGGTGCCGACGTGCTGTCGCTGCGCGGCGCGCCCTAGCCGGTCCGCCGGCCCGGCTCGCATCGTCGACCGCGAGTTCGAGCATCGACTCGAGCGCTACGACCATCACGAGTGGGCGGCACCGCCACTATGTCCTGACCTCGTGGCGTCCACCCCTGGCCGCACCCCGAATACCTCGATGGGCTCGCGCTTGCCCTTGGCGCGCAGCGGAGGCAGTGGCTCGAAGCGCACCCCCTCGGGATTGCCCGCGGCCACGCGCACCGCGGTGGTCATCAACACCTGTCCCGGCTCGGCCGCGCTGCACAGCCGGGCGCCGAGGTTCACCGCATCGCCGATCACCGTGAAGTCCATGCGGTTGCGCGCTCCCATGGCCCCCAGCACCATCTCGCCCATGTTGATGCCCACGCCGATCTGCAGCCGGGGCACGCCCTCGGGGAGCGCGTCGTTGATCCGCTCGACCACCTCGACCATGCGCACCGCGCAGGCCAGCGCACGCGCCTCCATGTCGGGCCCGCGAAACGTGGCCATCAGCTCGTCGCCCACGAACTTGTCGATGTCTCCGCCGTGCTCCTCGACGACCTCGGCCTGGGCCTCGAGGTAGCGATTGAGCATCTGGACCACCTCCTCGGGCTCGACCGTCTCGCTGAACGCGGTGAAGCCCCGCACGTCGGAGAACAGCACGGTGAGCTTGGTGCGCTCGCCCTGGCGCTGGATGCCCGACTTCGCCGCATCCACCGTGCCCATGGTGGCCTTGCTGACGAACTTGGACAGCTCGAGCTTCTTGCGGATCTCCTCGATCATCAGGTTGAGCCGATGGGCGAGCCGACCGATCTCGTCCTGCGAGCGCACGGGCACCCGCATGTCGAGCTGCCCTTGTCCCACGCGGTCGGCCACGTCGCCCATGGTGGCGACCGGTCGTACCACCAGGGTGCGCAGTCCCAGGTAGAGCAGCACGATGGTCAGTCCGATGGTGAGCACGGCAAATCCGATCCCGGTCACGACCAGGCGCCGGCGGCTGCTCGCGGCATCGCTGGTGTCGATGACCACCTCGATCGCACCGCGTACGGGGTAGTCGTTGCCGTGGCACTGCTGGCACTCGGCGTCGTTGGCCAGCGCGGTCACGAACACGAAGCGCGCATCGTCGGCCTGCAGGTCGCCGTGAGCATCGCCGGTCCCGCTTGGATCGAGCGCTGCCGCCACCGCGGCCGAGGGGGTGGGGTGCGCGAAGGCGTCGCGATAGAGCCGTCCCTCGCCGTCGTACAGGCTCAGCGAGGTCACGGCGCCGGTGGCAGCCACCTCGTCGAGGAAGCGCGCGATCAGGCGACCGAGTCCCGCCAGCATCACGTGGCGCAGCGAGACGTCGGTGGTGCCGACGAGGGTCGAGCGCGGGCGAGGCAGGGGATCGGTGATGGTCAGCAGGGCGCCGCGCCAGCGGTCCTTGGCCTCGTGGCAGGCGTGGCACTGCGGGTCGTTGGCCAGCGGGCGCACGCGAACCGTGCGACCGCCCGAGGTGAGGGTGGTGTTGCGACCGCCCTCGATCAGCCGCTGCAGCTCGGTGGCGGCCACGGGCGACTCGGCGCCGAAGGCCAGCTCGCCATCGGGTCCCAGGACCGAGACCCCGCGGATGCCCTCGACCTGCTCGGCGAGCTCGGTGAAGTAGGCATCGAGGTCGTCCTCGTGCTCGGCCGTCATGATCTGTACGAACGCCGAGGTGGTCACGGTGCCCAGCACGTCGAGCGCTTCGTCTTCGCCGTCGAGCGAGACCGTGGCTCCGCCCGTGCCCAGGGTCAGCACCCCGCGCATCGTGCCCTCGGGGTGGCAGCGCTGGCAGCGAGGCTCGTTGGGGATCGGCAGCACGGTGGTGGCCGCATCGGGTGGTGTGGGGACCTGGCCGCCGAGGGCCTCCTGGACGTGGGAGGGCAGCTCCGAGGTCGGCGGCGGGGGAGGGATCTCGCCGAAGACCTCCTCGCCGGTCGGGGCGTAGATGTGGACCTCGGCGGTGGACAGACGACCGCGTGCGTCGCGGATCATCGAGCGTGCCGTGATGCCGTTGCCGGAGAGCATCGCCGTGCGGACCCCGGCCGCGAGCCCCTGGGCCACGCTCTGCGCGGCTGCGTGGCCGCTGCGGCGCATCTCTTCCAGCTGCAGGTGGGCGTTGATGGCCGCGGGGATCGCAAAACCCAGCGACAACGTTACGAGGAGGACCAGGGCGATCTTGACGACCAAGTGCTCGCGGACCAGCGTCCACATCGACCCGCATGCTACGACGAGTGTCGTCGCCGTGGGCGGGTTTCGTCGGTCGTGTCGGCCAAACGAGCGTGGCGGTGCGAACGGCGGCTACTGGTCTTTCTCTTCTCGGAGCTTGCGCCTGCTCGCGCGCTCCTGCTCGCCCGGCGACTGGGACCAGTCGAGGGTGGTGGTGATGCGCTTGCCCTTGCGCTCGAGCTCCGCCGACTTCTTGGCGCTTCCTCCCCGCAGCGCCCGGAACAGCGACCGCCGGTCCGTGATCGCCTCGCCGTCGATCGACACCACGCGGTCGCCGAGCCTCCAGCCGGCCTTGGCGGCCACGCCGTCGCCGGGCAGCTCGTCGACCACCATGCGCTCGTCGAGCCCCGCCCCGAGGCGGCGGCGAGGGAGGGGGCTGCTGTTGCGACGATCGACCAGCGCGGGCAGGTTGGCCACGCCGTAGGCGGCCAGGGCCACCACCATGGCCGAGTGGCGCTCATAGCCCTCGATCACGTTGGCCAGCGTGTCGTGCTGCGTGTGGTGCACGTGGTCGTAGTCGGAGTCTCCGGCTTGGTCCCAGAAGAACCCGGGCACGCCCGCACGGATGAACGGCGTGTGGTCGCTGCCGCCGGTCTCGAGGCCCTCGGCCTCGCGCAGCTCGAAGGGCATGGTGTCGGGGGCCAGCTGCTGGACCGGGACGAATACCGGCTCGAGCTGCACGCGCATCTCCGGAGTTAGACCGATGCCGCTGAGGTAGTTGGTGCCCATGTCGTGCACGAACACGGCGCTCACCTTGGGCATCTCGTCGGCGTGGGCCTCGACGTAGCCCGTGGAGCCCAGCAGGCCCTGTTCCTCGCCGCTCCACAGCATGAAGCGGATCGTTCGCTTCGGGCGAGCGCCTGCGGCCATCAGCAGGCGTGCGGCCTCCATGGTGGTGGCGACCCCGGTGGCGTTGTCGTTGGCTCCGGTGGCGCCGTCCCAGCTGTCGAGGTGGCCGCCCACGATCACCAGCTCGTCGGGGTGCTCGGTGCCCGGAATGTCGGCGATCACGTTGTGCTGCGGGACCGGGCCGCGAAACAGGCGGTTGTCGATCGAGAACGCGAGCTCGACCTTGGTGCCCGACTCCAGGCGGGCCAGGAGCTCGGCGTGTTGATCGTGGCGCAGCACGATCGTGACGAGCCTTGGCAGGTCGTTCCACGAGCGCTCGGGGCGGCCCGAGGTGTGCACGAGCTTGCCCTTGGTGTCGTGCGCAGCCAGTACGACCCCGGCGACGCCCATGTCCTCGAGCAGGGGTTCGAGCTTCTCTCGCGTGGCTCGCGAGACCGAGGGCGGCGCCACCAGCCAGGCCCCGGCGAGCGCCTTGCGGCGCTTCTTGGCCTCGGCCGGCGTGGCCGGGTAGGGCACGGCGGGCGCGGGGACGGCCTCGAACACGCCCGGGGTCCAGGCCGGCGTCACGAAGTCGTAGTCGATGCGCTCGGGGGTGACCATGCCGCCCGACCACGGGCCGCGGTCGAAGCCCACCGGCACCTCGCCCCAGCGCTCGAGGCGGGCCTCCAGTCCCCAGCTCGCGAGCTGGTCCCGGCACCAGCGCTCGGCGTCCATCAATTGGTGCGAGCCCGTCAGGCGCGGACCGATCTCCTCGGTGAGGTATTGGACGTGGTCCATCACGTGGTTGTCGGCATGGCCGAGCCGCACGATGGCCTGGACCACGGCATCGCCCTCGACGGTGGGGAGCTTCGGGGTGTCGTCCAGGAAGTCCTCGGCCTCGTCGGTCACCAGGGGTGCGACGGGAGCATCGGCGGAGGTCAGCGGGGGGATGGACTCGGGGGCGCCTCGATCGGCGTGACAGGCGATGACGAGCAGCAGCAGCGAAGAGGGGAGCGCGACGAGCCGGGGGCGGAGCATCGCGAGCGAGGATAACCCCGGGTGCGTGCTACGGTGGTGGCGAAACGTGAGCGGAGGGCATCGAGGACCTGCGCCGGAGGATCGGCAGAGCTTCGCCCAGGCGTGCTGGGCGGCGCTGCGGACTGCGGTCGACGAGCTGTCGTGGCTGCTCGAGCGCGGCTACGCCGAGCGCTCGGCGCTGGAGCTGGTGGGCAATCGGCACGGGCTCACCGCGCGCCAGCGCAAGGCGGTGTCGCGGTGTGCGGCTTCGGCGGCTGCGGTCGAGGCTCGGCTCGCGCGGCGGGTGGAGGTGGTGGCGCTCACGGGCGAGGTCGTGCACGTGGATGGCTTCAACGCGATCATCGTGGGCGAGTCGGTGCTGGGGGGCGGGGTGGTGCTGCGCGGGCGAGACGGGGCGCACCGCGATCTGGCCAGCGTGCATGGCACGTACGCTCGGGTGGAGCAGACCGGCGAGGTGATCGCGGCGCTCGGTGAGCTGCTGAGGCCGGCCCGAGAGGTGCGGTGGCTGCTCGACCGTCCGGTGTCCAACAGCGGACGCCTGGCCGGGATGCTGCGCGAGTGGGCCGAGGCGGAGGGGTTGCCGTGGGAGGTGGAGCTTTGCTGGGATCCCGATCGCGTGCTGGTCGACAGCGAAGCGGTGGTGGCCAGCGGGGACGCCCGGATCCTCGATGCGGGGGTGCGGTGGGTCGATCTGCCGGGGGCGCTCGCGCAGGGCAGGTCCGGGCGGGCGTGGGTGATCGACCTGGGGTGAGGGGCGTCGTGTCTTCAGGGCGGTATGCAGTCTCGCACGCCACCCTCGACGACCGGTCCCAGCTCCGCACACTTGGTCGAGAGGTCGATGTGGTTTGCCCCTTGATTGAGGAGCGGACGAAGGCTGGCCTTGGCG
This sequence comes from Paraliomyxa miuraensis, assembly GCF_026337845.1. Lineage (GTDB taxonomy): Bacteria > Myxococcota_A > Polyangia > Nannocystales > Nannocystaceae > Paraliomyxa > Paraliomyxa miuraensis. Next base: position 228,223 of record NZ_JAOVZF010000155.1, read on the forward strand.
CCCATGGCGGCGGACTTGGTGGTGTAGCGCCCCACGAGCACCCAGTGTTCCATGCGCCCCTCTCGAGGTCTGCGGACGATCTGAACCTTGGGCGTGAAGCCATTGACGACGGAGTCGGCCACGATTCGGGCGCCTCGTTGGGCCTCCAGCAGATCGGTCCTCACCATCACCTTGACGGTGAAGTCGGTTCGTTGGAGCTCCGGGTGTACGGGCACCGGGCCGCCTGGGTCCCGTGCGGCGAGGAAGTCACTGACGAGTGATCTCGGTGATCCAGGTGGCGGTGGGAGAGGCTTCTCGGTCGAGCTCGTAACTCGTGGTTGCTCCTTGGTGCTCGCGGTGGAAGGCGCCACTTGCTGTGCCGCGGAGCGGGCGGGCTCGTCGGGACCGGTCGCGTGCTCCAACAGACCTGGTCCCAGCGTGGCCGCGAGCACGCCGACTCCGACCAGCGCGAGCACTCCAACGCTCACTGCGAGCACCGTGCGCCCGGTCTTTCCGGAGCCCCGTCGGTCGGCAAATTGCTCGATCAGCTGTACTGTGTCGATCGTCTCCCGCACCGGTGGTCCGCTCCACGCACTCTGGGGCGGATGGGCGGCACCGGGGGCCGCGGGCACGCGTGAGGTGGGCGCTGGCTGCCCGATCCTGGCGACGTAATCGAGGACGACCCGGGCATTCGGGGGCCTGGTCGAGGGATCCTTGCGAAGCAACTGGAACACCAGCTGTGCCAGCGCGGGGGGTACTTCTCGTGCGATCGCTTCGGGGAAGGGCGGAGGCTCCTGGGAGTGATGGGCTCGAATGATCTCCAGCGGTGCGTTGCCGAGGAAGGGCCGGCGGCCCACGAGCATCTCGTAGAGCACGATTCCGAGGCTGTAGAGGTCGGTGCTCGCGGTCGTGGGCAGACCCTCGAATTGCTCGGGGCTCATGTAGTGGAGCGTCCCGTGCGGGGTCGTCGTCAGGGTCTCGCTGCCGAGCATCTTGGCGATCCCGAAGTCGGCGACCTTGATCACCCCATCATCGCCGAGCAAGATGTTCTCGGGCTTCAGATCGCGATGGATGATCGGTGGCGCGTTGGTGTGTGCGGCATCGAGCGCCGCGAGCACGCCGCTCGCGATCCGGCACGTCTCGAGTGCGGTGAGGCGGCCTCGCGCCTTGAGCAGCGCGCGAAGCGTTCCGCCCTTGACGAACTCGAGGGCCATCATGAGCTGGCCGTCGACGTCGTTGCAGTGGTGACAGCGAACCACGTTGGGGTGCTCGAGCGAGGTCAGGATTTGCATCTCGGAGATGAAGCGCCGGCGTGCCTCCTCTGAACGAGTGAGCTCGCGATGGAGCACCTTCAGCGCGACGAGTCGACGCGAGAGCGACTCCTCCGCGAGATAGACGGTGGCCATCCCTCCACGTCCGAGCTCCGACCGGATGATGAACCCTCCGAGCTGGTGCATCGGGGGCATCGTACCACGAGGGCGATGTTTGGATCGTTCGGGCCACGCCGTGGCGTTCCGCTCTTACTGGGTCCGTTCCCCCGTCAGCGAGGCATCCCCCTCCTCGTACAGCCGCTGCCCCAGCGCGCGCCGCAGTGACTCGGGGGGCATCCGGCCCGTCGCCTCGTCGTCGCGCAGCACCGCCGTGCCCACCGCTCGGTCCTCTCCCTCGATCTCGGCGACGAGCAGGGCGATCGACCAGCGGCCCGTGCTTCCCTCCAGCCCTTGCCGGCAGAGGTCCTCATCGAGCTCGTGCATCGTCGACAGTCGCTCGGCCACCTCGAGCACCTCGACGGGCGGCTCGGTCCCCGCCGAAGGCGCGGCCAGCGTGGGCTCGCCGTCGACCAACAAATAGAGGTACCCGTGGCTGGCGCCCATCGCTCCGCACAGGGTCGTCAGCGCCCGCTCGGCCCGCGCCGCCGCGGTTGGGCACGCCGACAGCTGCGACAGCGCGTCGCCGATCGTGTCGGTCACCGTCTCCGGGTGGAGCACGGCCGTCGCCACGTTGCTGCTCCCGCCGTCCACGTCGTCCGGCACGGGCCCGGCTCCGATCCGTCGCAGCAGGCGCTCGTATCTCGCCACCAGCACCGGGTTGCGCGTGGGCACGAAGCAGCGCTCCACCGCCTCGGCATGCTGCCGCGCTCCATCGTCGTCCCCGCGCTCGGCCGCCACCAGGGCTCGTGCCTCGTGGGCCGCCCCGAGGATGAAGGGGTTGTCGAGCGCCTGCGCGGCCGCGATCAGCCGCTCGAGCCGCGCGCCCGCCTCGTCGTGCCGCCCCTGCGCCGCCTCGCACAGCGCCAGCGTGCGCTCGGCCCGGCAGCGGAAGTTGGTCTGACCATGCTCGGGATCCTCGGCGAGTCGCAGCGCCTCCTCGCCAGCCCGTCGCGCGTCGTCGAGGCGGCCCTGGGCCAGCAGCACATCGGCACGAGCCGCCAGCGCCCACGGACGCGGAAGCCCTTCGCCGTCTGGCAGCTCCGCCAGCGCCTCGTCGACGAGCGCCAGCGCGTCATCGTGCTCCCCTCGCATTCGGGCCAGCTCGGCCCGGGCCAGCCGCAGATAGGGCGAGAACCCAAGCCCCGCCTCCACCTGGCGCGTCAGCGCCTCGATCGAGCGCCGCAGCCCGAGCATGTCGTCGGTGTAGCCATACGTGATCGCGGCCGATCCATGGTGGATCGCGTAGAGCTGCCACAGCGCCCCGAGCCGCACGAACTCGAGCTCGGCCCTGGCCCACATGCGCTGCGCCGCCGCCGACTCGCCTCTCCACATGTGATAGTAGGTCCGCGCCTGCATGCCGCCGATCGCCCAGATCCGCGGGCCCAGGCGCTCGAGCGCCTCGATCTCGTCGAGTGCGTTGGGGTTGCCCACCCGCGCGGCCACCAGGGCGCGCTGGAATCGCGAGCCTCCCATGGTGAGCGCGCGCTCCTCTTCGTTGAGCCAGCGCCGCTGGGTCAGCATCCCCTCGAGGTTCCTGGCGCTCGACTCCATCAGCGTGCGCAGGCGCCCGAGGTTGAAGTGCAACAGGTTGTCGGTGAGGCTCACCCCGGTGCGCACGAACAGGTGCGAGATCGGCCGCAGGGGCTCGAGCGCCTCCACGCAGCGGCGCAGGCTCGCGGTGTCGAACGAGAACCCGGCCACGCCGGCGCTGTAGACGGTGGAGCGCAGGTACATCCCCAGCGCATGCACGAACGGCAGGCGCCGTCGGTCGAACAGCCGCTGGGCCAGCGTGGTCAGGATCGCCAGCCCGAGCCCCAGGCCCCGGCCCAGCCATCGCGACAGCCGACGCGCTCGCGCGACCCCGCAGTGCTCGGCCAGCACCGCCAGCGCGCGCTCGCGATGGCGGATGTTGACCTCGCGATCGCAGTAGAAGCCGGCGCTGACCAGCATGTAGCCGATCTCGGCGACCTCCTGCGGTCGGTCGCCGCGCGCATCGAGCACCGGCAGTGCTGCCTCGAGCGGTGCCACGCAGTCCTCGAACGAGGTGGCCTCGAACAGCCGCCGTCCGGCGCTGGCCAGGAGCTCTGCCCCGGCCGCCTCCTCTCCGCCGCGCAGCAGGTGCCAGCCCACCTGCGCCTCGTGCTCGGCGCTCGGCGGGCCATCGGCGGCGAGGGTACGACCCACGTGGCGCTCGAGCTCGCGGCGCTCGGCGGGGTCGAGCGTGCGCAGCAGCGCTTCCCTCAGGCCATCGTGACGAATGCGGTAGCGCTCGCCCGCGCCGATGATCACGTCCTGCCGCACCAGCGCATCGATGGCCGCGAACGCTTCGTGCTCCTCGACATCGGGCGCCAGCGCCACGCACAGCGCCAGGCCGGCCTCCTGCCCGTAGACGGCCAGCGTCTGGCCCAGCGCGAGCGCCGGGGCCGGCAGGCCACGCACGCGCGCGTCGAGAGTCTGGGCCAGTCCCCGAGGTCGTGCATCGCCCTCGAGCTCGATGCGCTCGGGGATCACCCACATTCCGCCCACGTAGCGAAGCTGACCGTGCTCCACCAGGCCGTGGAGCAGCTCGGTGCAGTGCAGCGGGCTTCCCCCCGCGGCGCGGTGCAGCCACGTGGCCAGCACGGTGTGGTTGTCGACCTCGCCGAACGTGCAGCGCACCAGGGCCAGCACATCGGGCTCGGCCAGCCCGCGCGGGCGGATCACCACCGCTCGCTCGCGCAGGTTGGCCAGCGCCCCGTCGGCGCGGCTGGGCTCGTCGGAGCGCAAGGAGGCCACGAGCAACAGCGAGCGCTTGGGCGCCACGTGGGACAGCCCCGCCAGCACCGCGGCCGATCCCTCGTCGACCCGCTGGAGGTTGTCGAGCACCAGCACCAGCGGGCGATGCATGGCGAACGCCGTCAGCCAGTCGCTGAATGCGGCCTGCACCGCGGCTCGCTCCTCGCGATGGTCGCGGCCGGCCGTGCGCTCGCCCGCGCTGGTCTTGGTTGCGCCGGTGGTGAGCGTGCCCGAGATCGTCAGGGTCGCCATGGGATCGGGCACCATGCGATCGATGAGCGCCATGTGCCTCGAGGTGGACTCGGGATCCTTGCGACCGCGTCGCTCGAGCTGTCGCGCCAGCTCCCGCACCAGCGCATACGGCCCCGCCGCGCCGCCCTCGCCGTGCAGCACCACCGCGCCGGCCAGCTTGGCCTCGAGCTCGATCTCGTGCAGCAAGCGGGTCTTGCCCATGCCCGAGCGGCCCTCGATGACGAGCGCGCCGCCCTGGCCGGCCGCGGCTCGCTCGATGCGCTTGCGGGCCAGCTCGAGCTCGCGCTCGCGGCCCACCAGCACCGTCGAGCGCACGTAGCCCTGCGCGGCCTCGAGCTCGGGTGCCGCGGGCAGCTCCGCGATGGCGCTCAGGCGCTCGATCACCTCGGCTGCGTGTCGCGGTCGACCCAGCGGCTCGGCCGACAGGAGCGACAGCACCAGGTCGTCGAGCGTGGTCGGGATCTCGGGAACGAGCGACGACGGCGGAGGCGGTGGGCGCCGACCGTTGCGCATCAGGTCGTCGAGGCTGCGGATCCGCTGCGGGTGGCGGCCCGTCAGCAGCCAGAACGACAGTGCGCCCAGGCCGAACAGATCGGCGCGCCCGTCCATGGGCAAGCCGAGCAGCATCTCGGGCGCGATCGAGGGCAGGGTGCCCACGACCTCGTGGCTGATCCCCATGGTCGAGAGCATCCCGAAGTCGAGCAGCTTGGCGCGGCCGTCCTCGGTGCACCGCACGTTGCGAGGGGCCACGTCGCGGTGCAGCAGCTGGCGCGCGTGCAGGAACGCCAGCGCCGAGGCCACGTCGCGCAGCAGGCGGCAGGCCTGCCGCCACGGCGCGGGGGCCAGCTCGCTGAGATCGTGGCCGTCGACGAGCTCCATCGTGTAGAACGGCCGATCTTGATCATCCACGCCGTAGTCGTGCGCCTTCACGATCCTCGGGTGGCGCAGGCGAGCGAGGGTGTGGAACTCGTGGCGGAAGCGCAGGCGATCGTCGTGCTGGGTGATCGGCAGCGCGAAGCGCTTGAGCGCCACGGGCAGCTCCGTCACCAGGTCGTACGCGCGCAGGACCTGCCCCATGGCGCCGCGACCCAGCACGGCATCGATGCGGTAGCGCCCCACCACCGCGCCGCCGTCCGAGGTCTCGAGCGACGGTCGCCGGGGCATCGGCGCTTCGACGAGCGACGCCGTGAGGTCGGGGCCTGGCACCGCCGCGGATGATAGCGTGCCGGCTGCGTGCCGGCTGCGAGGCTGGCCTACGGGTCGTGGATCGTCGATGGCTGGGCCGGCACGGTTCGTCGTCGCGCCAGCATCAGCCACGCCTTGGCCGGCGAAGGCAGGTTGGCCGCGAACTCGATCGAGCGCAGCTCGAGGAGCTCGAGGCTGGGCTCCACCGCCATCGCGATGTCGAGCGCCGAGCGGCGCGGTGGTCCGTGGTCGCGCGGCGGGCCCTCGGTGCTGCCCGCGAGGCTGAGCCAGCGTCCTTGCGGGCGCAGCACGGAGGCGACGCGCTCGGCGAAGCGCGCCTGGTCGCTGGCATCGTCGAACACGTGGAACACTCCACGGTCGAACACCAGCTCGTAGTCGCCGCCGGGCACCTGCGCGTGCAGGAAGTCGACCGTGGCGAACTCGACCCTCGTGCCCGCGACTCTTGCCTTCTGTTCGGCCTTGGCGATCGCGCGGGAGGCCACGTCGATCCCCGTGACCTCGAACCCTCGTTCGCACAGCCACAGCGCGTTGGTGCCCGTCCCGCAGCCGACCTCCAGCACTCGGCACGGCGCGAGCGTTCCGCCTTCGACGAGCGCCACCAGGTGCGGATCCGGCTCGCCCGTATCCCATGGCAGGTCGTCGGTCGCATAGTGGGCGTCCCAGTCGCGTGCGCTCATGACTCGGAGGATACCAGGGAGTGAGGAGTTGCTATCCTCGCACCCGATGACCAGCGACTGGCACGTCGACGTCGCGCTGCTCGAGGCCTGGCGAGCCGGTGACGTCGGTGCGGGCGCCAAGCTCTACGATCGCCACGCCGACGTCGTCGCGCGCTTCTTCGAGAACAAGGTCTGCCTGGGGGCCAGCGATCTCGTCCAGCAGACCTTCGTGCTGCTGGTCGAGAACCGCGACCGAATCCGGCAGGGGCTGAGCTTTCGTGCGTTCGTGCTGGGCATCGCCCGCAACGTCCTTCGCGATCACATCCGCACGCTCGCCCGCGGACGCGCGATCGATCCCGAGGTCGACGCCATGGTCGACCTCGCACCGGGACCCACCACCGCGATCGGCCACAGCCGTGAGCAGCGGCTGTTGCTCGCGGCCCTGCGCCGCCTCCCGCTCGAGCACCAGGTGGGCCTGGAGCTGTTCTACTGGGAAGACATGGACGCGGCCGAGATCGCCGAGGTCATGGGGATCTCGCACTCCGCCATGCGCAGCCGGCTGGCCAAGGCCCGGGCGCTGCTGCGCGAGGCGATGGAGCGGCTCGCCGACTCCCCCGAGCAGCTCGCCAGCACCGTCGACAACCTCGCGCACTGGGCGTCCCAGATCCGGGTCGGGCTGGGCAAGTGACGTTTTCTGGCCTTCGGCTTGGACAGATGACGTGGCCGTTCCACTTCTTCGTCGACCGAGCCCGCCATGATCGCCGTCAATGCATCCACCGGGGAGCCTTCCGCCGTCCAGCCCACCGTCGCGCTGATGCACGATGGATTCAACCACCGCCTCACGGTCGCCGAGGCCCGCCGCCGGCTGTTCGGTGACGGCCCGGTGATGCGCATTGGTCGCTACCGCATCGAGGATCGGATCGGCGCCGGGGGCATGGGGGAGGTCTACCTCGCGGTCGACGAGGAGCTCGATCGCAAGGTCGCGATCAAGCGGGTACTTCCGGGGTTGATCAGCGAGCACGTGCACGCGCGGCTGCGCGACGAGGCGCGGGCGCTCGCCAAGCTCTCGCACCCCAACGTGGTGCAGGTCTATGAGATCGGCGAGCACGACCACCGCACCTTCCTGGCGATGGAGTACGTGCAGGGCCAGACGCTCGCGCAGTGGCTGGCGGATCGGCCTCGGCCCTGGCGGGAGATCCTCGCCTGCTTCTGCACCGCGGGCCGCGGGCTCGCGGCTGCGCACGAGGCCGGGGTCGTTCACCGCGACTTCAAGCCCGAGAACATCCTGCTCGGCCACGATGGCAGCGTGCGCGTGGCCGACTTCGGGCTGGCGCTCTCCGGCGCGGAGCTCGAGGCCGCGGCAGCGTTCGACCCACTTCGCGAGGGCGAAGAGACCGCCGCGACTCACTACATCGCGGGAACGTTCCGCTACATGCCGCTCGAGCAGCTCCGCGGCGAGGCCGTCGACGCGCGCAGCGATCAGTTCGCGTTCTGCGTGGCGCTCTACGAGGCGCTATGGCGTGCGCAGCCGTTCTCGCACGGCACCGTGCTCGAGCGGATCGAGGCGCTCGAGCACGAGCCCGCGTGCAAGCCTGTGCGCGCGGGAGTCCCGGCCGGAGTGTGGCGGATCCTTCGCCGTGGGCTGGCGTGCTCGCCCAGTGATCGCTGGCCCGACATGACCGCGTTGCTCGACGCGCTCGCTCGCGTGCCCCATCGTCGGCGACAGGTGCTCGTCGCCGGGCTCGCGGCGCCGATGCTCCTTGGTACCTTCGCGCTCGCCTCGTTCCTGCGCGAGCCGGAGCCCTCGCTCACGCCCAACGTGGCGGCGGCTCCGCCCACCGTCGAGGTCGTGCCCATCATCGCCGAGCCCGCGGTGGATCTCGCACACGGACCGGGTCGCGAACGACCCGGCACCGGGGCGCGCCTGTGGATCGGCACCAGCGAGCTACGCTTTGCGAGCGCCGCTGGCTCACCGAGCCAGCCCGTGGCCGAGCTCGCGGCCGGGCGGCTTCCCGAGGGCGAGGTTCGCAACCATCTCGTGGTGCCGCTGCACGAGATGCTTGGTGACGGACCGCCGAGCACGCACGACTCGATCACCCTGTTCGTCGATCGTCGGGTACCGTGGACCACGATCGTCGACGTCCTCTACTCGACCGGGCGGGCCGGCTACCAGCGCTGGGACTTCGTGGTGCAGACCGACGGCGAGGCCCGCGTGATCACGGCCAAGCCGCCGATGTACTCGGTCCCGGAGCAGAAGCTCGCCAACCTCGCGATGCTGCGGCTATGGGTCACCTCCACGCACGTCGAGGTCTCGACACAGATCGCCCGCCCGATGGGTGCTCAGGGCAACGTTCGCGCACTGGATGTCGGAGGGGGCCGCTGCGAGCTCGGGCTCGACGGACTCGATGCGTTGCAGCCCTTGAGCACACGCCTGTGCGAGCTCAGCGGGGTTGCGATCCCGATCTGGATCTCGGCCGAGTCGCAGTCGACCTGGGCAGAGGTCGTCGAGGTGCTCGCGCACGCCTCGATGGAGGGGATCTGTGACGGCGGGATCGTGGTCGCCAGCGATACCCAGCCCGAGGATTGCGAGGCCCCCCTGCGTCCGACCGATCTGCCCGAGCTGCTCGCGCGCGCGCCCTGATGAGGACTACGGAGCGAGCACGTCGTCGAGGGTCGGCTCGGTGAGCACTCGCTCGGCCCACGCGTCGAGCTGCTCGGACGTTGCAGTGTCTACCCGCGCGAGCACGGCCTGCGGCAGCGGACCAAAGCGCTTGGTCAGCAGCCGCAGCAGGAGCGCTGCCTTACCCTTGGTCTGGCCCTCGTCCCAGCCCTTGGTCCGGCCCTCGTCCCAGCCCTTGGTCCGGCCCTCGTCCCAACCCTGGTTCCACCCCGTCTGTGTGGCCCTCTCGAGGTTGGCTCGGAGCTCGATCTCGTAGAGCCGGAGATCGTCCTCCCGCCGCTGGGCCCGACGGCGGGCCTCGGGATCCCGTGAGAGTGCTTCGAGGGTTTGCTTGGCCAGGGCCATCATCGGATCCTCTGCAGCGAGGCGCTCGAGCTCGACGGGATCGTCGTAGCGCGTGAAGAACCGCGCCCATCGCTCGACCACCGCATCATAGCCGCTCGCCTCGCTCGTCGACAGCGCCTGGCGCTGCGGCGCGCCGAGCTGCAAGAGGTGGATCGACAGCTCCTCGCCGAACGATGTGCGGCTGTCGCGCTCACCCGCTTCGAACACCACGTGGAGCTGGTTCAGCGAAGGAAACAGCGGCTCGAGCAACCACGCGATCACCACCGTGGGCCGCAGCTGGTCGTAGCCATCGCCCCGAGAGAGCTGGTCCGTAAAGCCCCGGGCCCAGTAGAACAGCAACCGAAGCCGGAGTTCCGCGGTGCTGTACCGCTGCATCTCGAGGGCGATGGGAGCGCCGTCGTCGAGCACGCAACGCACGTCGAAGACGACCCCCTTGCCGCCCGCGTGCTCGCCCGGGCTGTCGGCGTCGATGATCTGCAGCGAACCGATGGGCCGGCGCAGGACGCCCTCGAGCATGTGCTGGAGCAGCCGCGGCTCGAGGGTCATCAGGAGCTTGAAGACCAGGTCGAGGGTGGGGTCGAGGAGGTCCGGGCGGAGGGGAGCGAGGGGGCCGGCGTTCACGAGAATTGATCTCGGCCACCGGGGGGTTGGCGTTGCAGGAAATCGACACGGGTGGGCAACGCGGCCCGAACGGGCCACGTGTGGGCTTCCGTGGCCAGCGACCCCGCCGCTACATGCCCGAGCCCACCCGGCGTCGGAACAGCGGGTGCGGCTCGTCGGCCCCGGCCTGGTATCTCACCGAGAGCTCCTCGAATGCCGAGAGCGCGTCGTGGATCGACTTGCCGGGCTGCAGCTCGAAGGCATCGAAGCCGCAGCGGTGCATGTAGAACAGCTGGTCGCGCAGCACGTTGCCCACCGCCCGCAGCTCGCCGCGGTAGCCGTGGCGCTCGCGCAGCAGGCGGGCCAGGCTGTAGCCACGGCCGTCGGTGAAGCGTGGGAACTCCACGGCCACCAGCGCCAGCGCATCCAGATCGGGCAGCAGCGGCTCGAGCTCGTCGTCGGGAGACAGCCGCACCCCCACCGCGCCCGGGTGGGCGCGCAGGGCCTGCCGCTCGCTCTGCCAGCGCGCGAGCGTGACCGTCACGTCCATCGGCGCACCGTCGGCCGGCAGCGCGTCCTCGTCTCCAAGGTGCACGAAGGTGCTGGTGACGATCTCACCCCTCTTGATGATCTCCATACAGGGCCTCCTTGAAGGGCTCCTCGCCCACCCGGCGGTAGTAGTCGATGAAGCGCTCGTTCGCGTCCTCTCGGTCGCGCAGGTACACCTCGAGCACCGTCTGCACCGCGTCGACGATCTGCGCGCGGTTGAATGCCCGGCCCACGATCTTGCCGATCGAGGCGTCGTTGCCCGGCGAGCCTCCCAGCACCAGCTGGTAGGCCTCCTCGCCGATCTTGTCGATGCCGAGGATGCCGATGTTGCCCACGTGGTGGTGGCCGCAGGCGTTGATGCAGCCCGAGATCTTGAGCGAGACCTCGCCGAGATCGGCGAGGTAGTCGAGCCGATCGAAGCGCTCGCCGAGCTCGATGGCCACGGGGATCGAGCGCGCGTTGGCGAGGTTGCAGAAGTCGAGCCCCGGGCAGCAGATGCTGTCGGTCAGCGTGCCGATGTTCGCGGTGTGCAGCTCGTGCTCTCGCAGGCGAGCGTGGAGCTCGGCCACTCGCTGCTGCTCCACGTCGGGCAGCACCAGGTTCTGGGTGTGGGTGACCACGATCCGGCCAAAGCCGAATTCGTCGGCCAGCTCGGCCACCACGTCCATTTGCGTGTCGCTGGCGTCGCCGGGCGGTCGGCCGGGGGCCTTGAGCGAGATCACCACCGCGCAGTAGCCCGGCTGGCGGTGGGCCTTGACGTTGTTGCGCACGAAGTGGCGCAGGCTCGGGTCGGCGCTCAGGCCCTCGGCCGAGAGCCGAAGGTCGTGGGGCGGCAGCTCGCGGTAGGGCGGCGGGGCGAAGTTGGCCTTGATGCGATCGATCTCGCTGCGCAGGAGCTTGAGGCCGCCGTCGCGGATCTGGGCCCACTCGTCGTCGACCTGGCGCTTGAACTCGTCGATGCCGAGCTCCGAGACGAGGATCTTGATGCGCGCCTTGAACTTGTTGTCGCGCCGCCCGTAGCGGTTGTAGACGCGCAGGATCGCCTCAAGGTACGAGAGCAGATCCTCGTAGGGCAGGAATTCGCGGATCACCTTGGCGATGTGCGGCGTGCGGCCCATGCCGCCGCCCACCAGGATCTCGAAGCAGTGCTCGCCTCCCGCGGGGTCTTGGACCAGCCGGATCCCGATGTCGTGGAAGCGCACCGCCGCGCGATCGTCATCGGGCGTGCCCGTGACCGCGATCTTGAACTTGCGGGGCAGGAACGCGAACTCGGGGTGGAACGTGGACCACTGCCGGATGACCTCGCAGTAGGGCCGCGGATCCTCGAGCTCGTCGGGAGCCACGCCCGCGAGGTGATCGGAGGTGGTGTTGCGGATGCAGTTGCCGCTGGTCTGGATCGCGTGCATCTGCACGCTGGCGAGCTCGTCGAGGATGGTGGGGACGTCGGCGAGCTTGGGCCAGTTGTACTGGATGTTCTGCCGCGTGCTGAAGTGCCCGTAGCCCTTGTCGTAGACCCGCGCGATGTGGGCGAGCTTGCGTAGCTGGGTGGAGGACAGGAGGCCGTAGGGAATGGCCACGCGCAGCATGTACGCATGCAGCTGCATGTACAGGCCGTTCTGCAGGCGCAGCGGCTTGAACTCGTCCTCGGTGATGGAACCCTCGAGGCGGCGCTGCACCTGCCCACGAAACTGGGCGGCGCGCTCTTCCACGAGGCGCTGATCTTCGATGTCGTATTGGTACATGGGGGCTCAGGCGCTCAGGCGAGCGGCCGTCGTCGCGATGGAGATCGGGGCGAGATCGGGACGGCGCAGCGGCGTGGTGGGACCCGTGCCGCGGATCCGTTCGCGGGTGTTGGTGGCGCGAGGTCCTCGAGAGGCGAGCACCACCTTGAACGCGTAGGGATCACAGACGTGCCGCTCTTGAGTGCGCGCCGCTGCGATCGCTGCGTCTCGCTGCGCCTCGTCGACGATGGGCCACGCCTCGCACAGCTGCGACGCCCAGCTCCCATCGGAGCGCAGGTAGAGCGCCGAGCCGTCGTCGGTGCTGTTGGCGGTGACCACGAAGTGAGTGCCTCTGGACCGTGCCACGCCGAAACTCTGGCCCAGCACAGGAGAACTTTCAAATGCTCACGTCGAATGGGGTAACTCGGCCGCGATGGCGAGGCAAAACGGCGTGAATCGCAGAAAAACGCCGAATAAATGGCCAATGAGGCACCGTAGAATAAAACCCCGCAGCCCCTGTGGTGATTGGGAATCCCAGGCGCGTGGATTCCGCCCTGGGTAGGGCCGAGTCCATAATACGGTCATCGACCGTTGAATCGATGGCAGCCCGACGAGCGCCGACGTGGCGACGGGCGAGCCAGCCAAGGGCGGTGCTACTCCGTCGAGCGCGGTCGTGCAAAGTGCCAGCCGAGCGCGTGAGCCACGTGCTCGAGGATGAGGTGCCCCCGAACGCTGCCGCCGCGAGCGTTGAGGCGCGGGCTCGACACGGCCACTCCGGCCCGCCCGAGGGCAACGGCCACGATCACGCCGGACACCCCGCTCTTGGCCGGGAGCCCCGTCTGCATGAGGTACGTGCCCGACTCATCGTACATGCCGCAGCTGGCCATCAGCGCCACCACCCGGCTCGTGGTGTCCTCGCTGAGCACGCGGGTGCCCGCCGGGGAAATGCCCCCGTGCGCGAGCACGCAGCCGAGGTGGGCTGCGTGAGCCACCGTGCCTTCGAGGGAGCACAGCGAGAAGTAGGCGTCGAGGGGGTCGTCGACGCCCTCGGTGAGGATGCCCGAGCTGCGCAGCAGATAGGCGATCGAGCGGTTGCGATCGCCGGTGCGGCGCTCGGAGGCGTAGACCCGCGAGCTGACGCGAAGCTCGGCGCCGCACAGGCGCTGCGCCCAGCTCTCGATCCAGGCGATGCGTCCCTCGAGCGTACCGGGAATGATCCCACACAGCGCGATGGCCCCCGCGTTGACGAGCGGGTTGGCGGGCAGGGGGCCGCGGGAGTCGAGCCGGGCAATCGAGGCGAAGCTCTCGCCGGAGGGCTCGGAGCCCACGGTCGAGAACACTCGCTCGGGGCCGACCTCCTCGAGCACGCCCGCGAGCAGGAGGACCTTGGCCGCGCTCTGCAAGGTGAAGCGGTGGTGCGCGGCATCGCCGGCGAGCACCGCGTGACCATCGGGCAGCACGATCGCCGCGCTGGTCCGCTCGGGGTCGACCGCACCGAGCTCGGGAATGTAGCTGGCGACCACGCCCTCGCTCGACCGTCGGGCCCGCGCCACGGCCTCCTCCAGCACCGCGGTCACATGGGCACGCGCGTCGGCGGATGGATGGTTCACCTCGATCGGCACCGGTGCCCCTACTCTACACGAACTGGCCGCCGACCCGTGGTCACGAGTCAGAAGCCGACCGAGCGCTCGAGAACGGCCGCCACCTCCGTGACGCGGAGCGGCTTGGTGAGGTACTCGTCCATTCCCGCCCGTAGGCACTTGTCGCGGTAGCCCTCGATCGCGTGCGCCGTCATGGCCACGATCGGGGTTCGCGTGTTGGTGGTGGCCTCCCACTCGCGGATCGTGCGGGTGGCCTCGATCCCGTCCATCTGGGGCATCTGGATGTCCATGAACACCACGTCGACCTCGAGGGCCTTGCGCTGCTCGACGGCCTCGCAGCCATCGGTCGCGGTGTGGATCTCGCAGCCCAGCTTCTCGAGCATGCGAGAGGCCACCTTGAGGTTGAGCGGGTTGTCGTCCACCACCAGCGCTCGAACCTTGCTGCGCGAAGCCGCGGGAAGCGGCTCGGCCTGGTCGCGGCGGACCTGCGGGTAGAGCACGAGCTCGGGGAGGACCGGGGCGGGCTCGGACTCGTGGGTGGCGGCCTCGATGGGCAGCGGAAGCCGAACCGTGAACACGCTTCCCTGCCCCAGCTCACTGCGCAGCTCGATCGTGCCCCCCATTCGCTCCACGAGCTGCGCCGCGATCGCCAGGCCCAGGCCCGTGCCCGTGTGCACGCGCGTCGACGAGCCGTCCACTTGGTGGAACTTCTCGAACACCAGGCCTTGCTGCTCGACCGGGATGCCGGGCCCGGTGTCCTCGACCTCGAGCACGAGGCCCGACTGCTCGCCTCGAGCCTGGGAACCGACGCGGAGCTCCACATGCCCTCGCTCGGTGAACTTCACTGCGTTGTCGACCAGGTTGATGATCACCTGGCGCAGGCGCATGGCATCGGCCACCACGCGCCTGGGAGCGTCGGTGGGATGGCGCAGTCGCAGCTCGAGTCCCTTGCCGGTCGCTCGTGTCGCGGCGGCCTCCAGCACGCTCTCCAGCAGCGCCCGCAGGTCCAGCGGCCGGCGATCGAGGTGGAGCTCGCCCGCCTCGGCGTTGGTGAGGTCGAGGATGTCGCCGAGCAGGAGCATGAGGGCCTCCGACGCGCCCATGGCGGTCTCGACGTAGTCGCGCTGCTGCTCGTTCAGCGGCGTGTCCCGTAGCAGCGTCAGCATGCCCATGGACCCGTTCATGGGGGTGCGGAGCTCGTGGCTCATGTTGGCGAGGAATTCGCTCTTGGCCTCGTTGGCTCGGCTGATGAGCTCGACCATGGTGTTCCTGGTGCGGGTAATCCACGTCATCAGGGCCAGCGCTCCCAGTGCGGTGGCGAGCGTCGATATGCCGTAGCTCAGGCGCTCGCCCCACAGCAGCGTGGGAGGGGCGTAGAGGATCGGCTCGATCGTGGGCAACACGATGGACGGGGCGATCGCGAGCATCATCAGCGTGGGCCGCTGTCGCTCGATGAGCACGAAGCCGGCCGGGATGTACAGCATGTGGTACACGGCCATCGAGGTCTGCGCGTGCACGCTCGAGCCGAACGTGGCCGCGTTGAGGAACAGCAGGAGCGTGGTCGCCATGCCATTGCGATACGCCGAGTCGGCGAGCCTGACGCCCGCGTACAGCGCCGCTGCCGTCACCAGGGTGAGCAGCCCCATCACGGCGTCGCCATTGACGAACTGCAGCGGCGTCATCAGCAGCAAGAACCCGGCGAGCAAGCCGTAGGTGACCCGACGCGCCGTCGCATGGACACCGCGCTCCCACTGCTCGAGCTGCTGAGGTGTTTGGGGAGCCTGGCGCGAGGGATGCTCCACCGACGGGCGCGCCTGCGGACCCCTGTGCATTCGGTCAAGGGTACGTGATGCGATGGTCGGCAGTCACGGAAAACCCATCGACGAGCGACGGACCGGTCCGTCGGTGCACCGGTGTCGTCCGGTCTGATCGGCTCACGCGTCGGGCCGTGGTGCCACGTAGTCCTCGGCTGCGACCTCGTGGCCGGCTCCCAGCTCCTCGACCACTCGCGACACCCTCGGTCGTTCGATTGCGACCGGCCCCGTCCTCGCTCGCTCGTCGGGGTCCGCCGATTCTCGCACCACCTGCCAGAGGCCATTGTCGAACGGCATTCCCGGGGCAGCCGAGACCAGCTCGATGCGCTCGCGCAGGCCCTGGGCTCGCATCTCGAGCGCTCGATGGTGGCAGAACGGATTGTTGCCGGGGCGGCCGAGCAGTGGCTCGGAGGTCGCGGTACAGCCGGCCCGACACACGTCGGCGTAGTAGCACGTGCGGCAAAAACCCCACAGCTCGTCGAGGCCACGCCGTCGGATGTAGGTGATCTCGGGCGAGCGTTCCCACAGCGTTCGAAGCCCGTGCTCTCGCCACGAGCCGCCCTGGTTGGTGGGTCCACCCAGGCTGGGACAGCCCTTGATCTCGCCGTTGCTCTCGATGCCCAGGGTCACCACTCCGGAGGTGCAGCCCGAGTAGTGTCCCCCGGTCTTCTGCGCCCAGCGGAGCTTCTGCTCGTTGGGTCCGAAGTAGCCGATGTTGTTGCCGGGCAGGAATCGAATCCCTCGCTCGCGGCAGCGATCGGCGGCCTCGTCGAGCACCTCGAACAGCTCCGGGATCATGTGCGGCTGCAAGATGAGCTCGGGGTGGTCGGCCCCGTTGCCGTGGACCATGGTGAACTGCAGCTGCCACGCCATCACGCCGGCCTCGGTGAGCCGATCGAGCAGCGGCAAGAGGTCGGGCACGGTGAGCGCGTTGACCTGGGTGTTGGCGCCCACCCGCATGCCCGCCCCGCGTGCATTGGCGATGGCCTCGAACGCGCGCTTCCAGCTGCCGCTCTTGTTGCGCACGCGGTCGTGGTGCGCCTGCAGTCCGTCGATGGAGACCGAGCACACCATCAGGCCGGCCTCCCGGGCGGCGGCGCAGCGCTCGGGGGTGAGGCCCCAGCCGCCGGTGACCATGCTCGAGGTCATCCCGTGCTCGCGGATCGCCCGGACCACGAGGATGAAGTCGTCGCGTAGGTAGGCCTCGCCGCCGATGAGCGCCACTTCACCCACGCCCAGCTCGGCCAGCTCGGCCACCAGCCGCAGGGCTTCCTCGGTGGTCAGCTCGTCGGGGCGCGCGCGGCCAGCCCGTGGCCCGCAGTGCAGGCACTGGTGATCGCACAGCAGGGTGAACTCCCACACCGCGATCGCAGGTCGGGGAGCGGGACCGCGATCGGCCTCGGTGAAGCTGCGGTCTTTGGTGGGGGGCAGCGAGCCCAGCACGGGCAGCCGCTTGCGAACGTCCTCGAGGGCCACGATGGCTCAGCCGGTGGCGGGACCGTAGAGCGGGCCGGCGCTCTCCGAGCCGCTGCTCGATTCACCCGTGTCGGTCGCGGTGTCGCTGCCGCTGCCGGTGGCACCCGACTCGTCGCTGCTGCCGCCCGACGACTCGGACACGGGACCGTAGAGCGGGCCGGTGGTCTCGGGGAAGTTGGTGGTGGAGCCCGAGTCGCTCACCGGGCCGTAGAGCGGCTGGATGGTCTCGTCGGTGGTGGAGGCGGTGCCGGTGGCGGAGGTGCTGGTGTCGCTGGCCGTGGGGGACGAAGAGGCGCCGTCGTCCTTGTCGTCCCCGGTGCCGCACGCGGCCAGGGTCACGCCGAGGATGACGCCCATGAACCCACCCAGGGGGGAGCGCGCGTCGGACAGACCGGTGCCGCAGAACGGGCAGGTGGTCGCGCCGTCGCGCACGAACCTACGACAGGAGGAGCAAGCCAGCATGGATCTCAGCATAGTCGGAGCGCGGTGTGGACCGCAAGCGGGGCGCGTTGGCGAATCCGCGCCCCAGGACGGGCCGTGGGACGGGTCAGCCGCCGTACTTCTTGATCGTGGCGTCGAGTCCCGGCAGCACCAGGCGCAAGTAGAGCGCCACGAGTCCCGCGAGCCCGGCGAGCAGCAGGAAGAAGCTCACCGGGGTCATCATCCCCTGAATCCCGCCGAAGAAGCCCGAGAAGTTGTTGCCGAACGCGGTGGCGAGGAACCACCCGCCCATGGTCAGGCCCACCAGTCGCGGTGGCGTGAGCTTGGTGACGAGCGACAGGCCCATGGGGGACAGGCACAGCTCGCCGATGGTGACCACTGCGTAGAAGCCCCCGAGCCACAGCCACGACACGCGCACGGCTCCGCCGTCGCTCATCACCCCGGCCAGGGACATGAGCAGCAGCGATGCGGTGGTGAGCACCATGCCCAGCAGCAGCTTCTGGGCCGTCGACAGACCCTTGCCGCGGCGCTGCATGCTGGCGAAGAAGCCGACCAGCAAGGGGGTGAACGCGATCACGAAGAAGGCGTTGAGCGACTGGAAGATCTCGGGGTTGGTGACGGCGAGGTACTCGCCCGGGGGCAAGAGCTGCGGCGCGTGGCCGAAGCGGCTCTCGTAGTCCTGGTAGAGCGCCTGGTGCAGGGCCCGATCGACCACGAACACGCCGACGGTCTTGCCCTCGACGTCGCGCACGAACGCGACGCGCCCGGTGGGCTTGGCACCCTCGGGGACCGATACGTCGATGGTCTTGGCTCCGTGGGAGTCTTCGCCCTCCTTCACCGTCACGACGCCATCGGCGTAGACGGCAGCGGCCCGCGCGATGACCTCGGGGGGCTGCCCCCCGTCGTCCGCCACGGGCAGCTCGACCACGCGAAGGTCGGGATTCTCGGCGGCAATGGCCGCGACCGCCTCTTGATCGAGCCGCTGCTGGCCGAACATGCGAGCGTGGCGATCCTCGGCCACCACTCCCAGCGAGCGCGGATCGGGGCGCGGCGTGTCCTCCTGCGCGGTGAGGTAGTAGCTGGGCAGCGCATCCTGCTGGAGCGAGGCGACCATCGGCCGCTGGTCGCGGGCCGTGTTGTCGCGGGCCCACTGCGTCATGGCCGAGCCGTTGAGGTGCAGGATCATGAAGAAGGTGCCGCCCGCGATGTAGATCGGCAACAGCGCTCGCAGACCGGGACGCTCGTCGTCCGAGGCACCGCGCACCAGGTTCACGAAGAAGTAGACGACCGGCAGCATGCCGAACAAGAAGCCCACGATGGCGGGGCGCATGCCGGCGGGCAGCATGCCGTGGGTGGCGAGCCACTGCGCGAGGAAGTAGCCCAGGGCGCCGAACGCCGCGGTGGGCAGCAGGATCTTGGCGAACACCACCGAGAGGCCGGCGCCGTCGGGATCCTTGGCCGGCTGGCGGTCGGCGCCCGAGAGGTTCTTCCACTGCGAGAGGAGGATCAGCATCGAGACGATCAGGCCCAAGCCCGCGATGCGGAAGGTCCACAGCCAGCCGGCCTCGTTGCGCACCGCGGCCGCCATCAGGTTGGCCACCAGCGCTCCGATGTTGATCCCCATGTAGAAGATGTTGAAGCCCGCGTCGCGCCTGGCGTCGCCGGGCTCGTAGAGGTTGCCCACCATCACCGAGATGTTGGGCTTGAAGAACCCGTTGCCGATGATGAGCCCGAGCAGGCCCAGCAAGAAGAACGACTTGCCGGGCACGCTCATCAGGAACAGACCCGAGGCCATGCAGATCGCCCCCACGAGCACGGCGCGGCGATAGCCGAGGTAGCGATCGGCGATCATGCCCCCGAGGAACGGGGTGAAGTACACGAACGCGAGATAGAGCCCGTAGATCTCGTTGCCCTCGGCCGAGGGCATGCCCAGGCCTCCCCGCTCGGTGTCGGTGGTGTAGAGCAGCAGGATCCCCACCATGGTGTAGAACGCCAGGCGCTCCCACATCTCGGTGAAGAACAGGGCGTAGAGCCCCTTGGGGTGTCCCTTCTGGGTGGGGTCGTCGTTGGCCATGGGTTGGTCTGCCCGGGGGCGATGCCGAGCATACCGTGCTCGGGCGGTGGGCCCGGCCCGAGGGGCGAAGCGGCGTCATGCGGGCGATCAGGTGGCTCTTCTCCGGCACCGGAGCGCGGGGTTCGCCAGTCGATACACGTGGACCTTGCTGCGTCGTCGCCAGCTCATGTCCAGCCGCAGCACCCGCTCGAGCCGAAACCAAGGGTTGTCGTCGATGTCCTGGGTGCTGACCCAGCGCAGTCCCGGTGGCAGTCGGGCCAGTCGCTCGGCGAGCAGGTTCATGAACTTCGTCGAGAACGCGGTCGAGCAGGTGTAGACGACGGTTGCATCGGAGATCCGCGCGCGCATCATGTCGCCGAGGCGAAAGCCGCACTCGGCGGCGCGCAGCTGGGCCTGGGCGCGCACCTTCCCGAGGATGCGCTGCGCCACCCGGTGACGGCTGCGCACCAGCTCGATGCCGATGCATCGCCGCACCGGTGCCCGCAGCGCCACCTGGAGCACCACCTTGCCGAGCCCGCTGCCGAGGTCGTAGAACACGTCGCCGGGGCCGAGCCCGAGCTGCTCCACGAGGTGATCGGTGGCGGCCGGCATCAGCTCGCCATAGGTGGAAGACGCGAGGGTCGCGGCCACACGGGCGTCTTCGGCCGGGCTCAGGTCGTAGCCGAACTCGTCACGGTACAGCCGGCGCAGCAGCGCCCTGGGATGATGATCCGTCGGGTCTTCATTGCTCGGCGGGTACGGTCGTGTCGTCGACATGACCAGCCAGGCGACGCTAGCACGGACGCCGGACACGGCGTCGGGTTCGATCGAGGGCGTCCGCGAGCCCGACGCATGTGCGCTCTGGGTCGGGCGCCGCTCGACGAGGTTTCCAAATTTCGCGCCGCTCGTTGGGGACCGCACGCCGCGATTCTTGTCGGGGGTCCCCCGAAGAAGGCATCGGACCGAGCCGGGCTCCGCGTGGGCGCGGTATCCTCGTGGCGATCGGACCCCTTGAGCCACGAACGTTCGCACACGGTCGGAGGTCGCTCGGCGCTTCCGGCGGGCTTCGATCTCCTGGCGGTGATCGAGCATGCCACCGACGCCATCGGCTTCGATGACGCCGACGGCAACGTCGTGTACGCCAATCGAGCCTACCGCCGCCTGTTCGGGATCGACGACGACGCCACCGACCTCGGTCGCCTCGAGGACCACGCAGCCGAGGGCTGGGGTCACGAGCTCGTGCGGCGCCACGACGAGCGGGCCAGGGGGCAGCTGGGGGCGAGCTCCTATGCCTACCGGGCGCGACGGCGCGATGGCGTCGAGTTCTGGGCCGAGGTCTCGGTGGTGCCGATCTTCGAGGGTGGGCACTTTTGGGGAACCCACGCCGTCGTCCGCGACGTGAACGAGCAGCACGAGCGCGAGGCGGCCCTGCGCGCGGAGAACCAGGCCCTGTCGGCGGCGATCGGTGCAATCCCGCTGGCGGTGGTGGTGCTCGATCGCGAGGGGCGGGTCCAGGCGTGGAACGACGCGACCACGCAGGGCTTTGGCTGGACCCGCGACGAGGCGCAAGGGCGGCCCTATCCCCTGGTGCCCGCGGAGCAGTGGTCCGAGTTCATCGGCTCGCTCCATCGGGTGCTGCGCGAGGGCACGCTCGAGGGGCTCGAGTCCGTTCGGCGTCGACGCGACGGCACCGAGGTCGAGGTCGCGCTGTGGTCACGGGCCCTGGCGGGGGAGACGGCCAGGGACGGCCGCGTGCTCGAGGTGATCGTCGACATCTCCAAGCAGCGCCGCGCGCAGCAGGACTATCGTCAGCTGTTCGAGCGGGCCTTCGATGCGATCGTGGTGTTCGAGCCCGAGTCCGAGCGCGTGCTGGACGTCAACGCGCGGGCCTGTGAGCTCTATGGGCTGTCGCGCGACGAGTTCGTGGGCATGAACCTGCAGACGATGACCCAGGACGTTCCCCGGGGACGGGTGGTGCTCGACCGGATCCAGCGCGACGGCACGCTGCACAACTACGAGACCGTGCAGCGCCACAAGGACGGGACCGAGCTGCTCGTGGAGTGCAACGCGTCGATCGTCGAGTATCAGGGGCGCCCCGCCGTGCTCAGCATCAACCGTGATCTCAGCGAGCGGAGGAGGCTGCAGCGGGAGCTGACCCACGTGCAGCGCATGAAGGCGGTGGGACAGCTCGCGGCGGGTGTGGCCCACGAGTTCAACAACGTGCTCGCGGCGATCCTGGGCACGGCCGAGTCGCTGCTCGATCTGGTCGAGGGCTCCGATGCACGCGAGCGCCTGCAGCAGATGATCGCACGCGCCGAGACGGGCTCGCGGCTCACTCGACAGCTGCTGGGCTTCTCGCGGGGTGGGAGCGAGGAGCGAGCCCCGATCGAGGTCGACCAGCACATCCGCGGCATGACCAAGTGGCTGGCGCGCCTGCTCGGCAAGGACGTGGAGCTTCGGCTCGAGACCCGGGCGCCGGGCATGGTCGTGATCATCGATCCCACCCAGCTCGAGCAGGTGGTGCTCAACCTGTCGGTCAACGCACGCGACGCGATGCCGAGGGGAGGCTCGCTGCGGATCCACACCCGCGCGCTGCGCCTGGTCGCGGCACGAGAGGCGACCACGGGGACGATCGAGCCGGGAACCTATGTGGCGATGGAGTTTCGGGACTCTGGCCCCGGCGTGTCACAGCAGGCCCAGGAGCACCTGTTCGAGCCGTTCTTCTCCACCAAGGATCGGGGCAAGGGCACCGGCCTCGGGTTGGCCACCGTCTACACCATCGTGGATGGACTGGGTGGGGCCATCGATCTTCGCAACGCCGTCGACCCGGGGGGAGCGTGCTTCACCATCGTGCTGCCGGCGATCGAGCGCGAGTCGGAGCTCGTGGTCCCTTCGCCGCCCGAGCGCCCTCGGGGAGGGCGAGAGACGATCCTGGTGGTGGACGACGAGCCGACCATCCAGACCGCGCTCTCACAGATGCTGCGCGGGATGGGCTACCACGTGCTCACGGCCCCCGATGCCAATCGAGCGCGACGCGTGTTCGAGGACGCGGGCGGGGCGGTGGATCTGCTGCTCACCGACGTCTCGATGCCCGGCGGCAGCGGTGTCGACCTGGCCAAGGACTTGCTCGACCGCTCGCCCACGCTCAAGGTGCTGGTGATGTCGGGCTATCTCGACGAGGCCTCCTCGCGAGCGTTGCCTCGTACGAGCTTCGTGGACAAGCCGTTCACGCGGACGATCATCAGCCAGCGGATTCGCGAGATGCTCGGCGACTGATCCCGGGGGGCGCCATGTGTGAATTGGCGGCGATGGGCCAGTAAATCCAGGTTCTGGCTTCGACCTGGCGCTGGCGCTGCGAGCGGCATCGAGCCTGGCGGACACCACCCGTGGGCAGGCGGCCCCGGAGCGGCAGGCGGCCCTTTGGCCCACACGGTGTTCGGACCCCGTTCACCCTCGGGGGACAGCGATGGTCGCGGGCCGTTTGACCCGGGTCGCAACCGTTCCCTACCTTGGAGGCACGCCCATCATGGAAATCGTCAGCATTGGTCCGGTTGCAGGAGGCCCCGCCGCGCTCGAGAAGGAGATGAGCGCGGTTGCGAGCCGATTGTCGGGAGGCAAGGTCGCGATCCTCTACTTGCCCATCGACTCCGATCACGGCGCTTACTTGCGCGCGGCAGAGGAAGGTCTTGGGGGTCCGGTGGTGGGTGCGACCACGGGTGGTGCGGCCTTCACCGAGCGCGGCGTCACGCGGCACCAGCCGGTGGCGGCGGTGCTGGGGGGCCCGGGGCTCGCGTTCGAAGTCGGGGTTGCGACCGGGCTCGATCGCGAGGCGAAGGTGGCGGTGGCCGAGGGCGTGCGCCCGGTGGTCGAGGCGGCGCGAAGCCATGCGAGCCGCAGCCACGCCCTCATCACCCTGGCGGATGCGTTTGCTTGCGATGGCGAGGTCCTGCTGCGTGCGGTGGCCGACTCGACGCCTCCACACTGGCGGCTGTTCGGAGGCACCGCCGGCGATGACTGGCGCTTCTCGGGCACGCGGGTGTTCGCGCGGGGTGAGGTCCTCGAGAACTCGGCGGTGATGCTGGGCTTGTTCTCGAACTCGCCGCCCTCGCTGGTCACTCGCCATGGCTGGTGCGCAGCCGAGGGCAGCGCCGAGCTCACCGTGACCGGGGTCGATGGCAATCGCCTGCTCACCCTCAACGACCAGCCCGCGGCCAAGGTGTATCAGTCCGAGCTCGAGCGCCTGGGCCTGCTGCGTCCTGGTGAGGATCTGGTGCCGGTGATGGCCAAGCACGAGCTGGGGGCCAAGACGGTCTTCGGCAGCGAGCTCAAGATCCGCGCGCCGTTGGGGGTGGATGCCGACGGCGCGGTTCGCCTGGCCAGCACCTTGCCGCCGGGCACCGTGGTGCGCGTGGTGACGGCCAGCGCCGATGGGCTCATCGACGCCGCCACCGAGCTGTCGCGTCGCGCCCTCGAGCCGCTGGCCGGCTCGGCGGTGCGTGGGGCCTTGGTGTTCGATTGCGCGGCGCGGCTGCAGCTGCTCGGCGAGCGCTATGGTGAGCAGGTCGCGGCGTTCCAGGGCGGCCGGCACTTCCCGATGGTGGGCATGACCTGCTACGGCGAGATCGCTCGCTTCGGGGGGAGCATCGAGGGCTTCCACAACACCACGGCGGTGATGGCCGCCTGGGGGTAGCAGCGGCTCGCGCTTCGCTCAGCGGATCATCCCCGCCGCCACCGTTGCATTGGTGAACGGATCCACCAGCACCAGGCTCCCGGTGAGGCGGTTGCGGGCGTAGCGATCGTAGTGGATCGGCTGCGCGGAGCGGATCTTGACCCGCGCGATGTCGTTCATGGCCACCGTGTCGCCCTCGGTGCTGGGGATGCGGTGCAGCGTGTTGACGTCGACCTTGAAGCTGACCTCGCGCACGACCGCCTTGAGCTCGCGGGTGGTGTGGCGCAGCAGCAGCTTGGCGCCCGGTCGCAGGGGAGCGGCCTCGGACAGCCAGCACAGCATCACGTCGAGGTCCTGCCCCGAGGTGGGAGGGCTGCCGGCCTTGACGATCATGTCGCCGCGGCTGACATCGACGTCGTCGCACAGGGTCATGCACACCGATTGCGGGGGGTAGGCCTCGGGCAGCTCGCGGCCGTGCAGCCAGATCTTGTCGATGCGGCTGCCGAAGCCGGAGGGCAGCACCACCACCTCGTCGCCGGGCTTGAACACGCCGCCTGCGACCTGGCCCGCATAGCCACGGAAGTCGTGGAACGCGTCGTCGTGCGGGCGGATCACCCACTGCACGGGGAAGCGCGCGTCCACGTGGTTGACGGTGCCGCCCACGTAGAGGTGCTCGAGGTGGTAGAGCAGCGCAGGCCCTTCGTACCACGGCGTGCGCTCGGAGCGGTTGACCACGTTGTCGCCATCGAGGGCGCACAGCGGGATCGCGGTGAGGGCCACCACGTCCAGGCGCGACATGAAGGCGATGAACTCCTCCACGATCTCGGTGAAGCGTTCCTCCGAGAAGTCCACCAGATCCATCTTGTTGACGCACAGCACGAAGTGGCGGATGCCGAGCAGCGACGAGATGAACGCATGGCGGCAGGTCTGCTCGAGCACGCCGCGGCGGGCATCGACGAGCAGCAGCGCCACCTCGGCGGTGGACGCCCCCGTGACCATGTTGCGGGTGTACTGCACGTGCCCCGGGGTGTCGGCGAGGATGAACTTGCGGCGCCCGGTGGCGAAGTAGCGGTAGGCCACGTCGATGGTGATGCCCTGCTCGCGCTCGGCCCGGAGCCCATCGGTGAGCAGGGCGAGGTTGAGCCGCGCGTCGCCGTGGCGCTCGCTGCTGCGCTGCACGGCCACGAGCTGGTCCTCGAGCACGTTCTTGCTGTCGTACAGCAGGCGCCCGATGAGGGTGCTCTTGCCGTCGTCGACGCTTCCGGCGGTGGTGAGACGAAGGAGCTTCATGGTGATCGTGAAATTGCGAGTGACTCGCGACCCGGTGTTCGATGCGCTCGTACCATCAGAGGGGTTCCATCAGAGGTGTCTCATCAGAAGTACCCCTGCCGCTTGCGGTCCTCCATGGCGGTCTCCGATCGCTGGTCGTCGGCGCGGCCGCCACGCTCGGTCACGCGTGCCGCGGCGATCTCGGCGATGACCTCGATGATGTCGGCGGCCTCGGATGGCACCGCCCCGGTGCAGGTGGCGTCGCCCACCGTGCGGAAGCGGACGCTTCGGCGCTGCACGGGGGTGCCCTCGGGCGGCTGCAGGAATTCGCCGACGGCCATCAGCATGCCCTTGTGCTCGAACACCTCGCGCTCGTGGGCAAAGTAGAGGCTCGGCAGCTCGAGCTGCTCGCGCTGCACGTACTGCCACACGTCGAGCTCGGTCCAGTTCGACAGCGGGAACACGCGGAAGCTCTCGCCCGGCTGCTTGCGGCCGTTGTACAGCCCCCACAGCTCGGGGCGCTGCTGCTTGGGATCCCAGGTGCCGAAGTCGTCGCGATGCGAGAACACCCGCTCCTTGGCGCGGGCCTTCTCCTCGTCGCGACGAGCCCCGCCCACGCAGGCATCGAAGCCGTGCTCCTCGATCGATTCCAGCAGGGTCACCGATTGGATCGCATTGCGGCTGGCGAACGGACCCTTCTCGTCCTGGGCTCGGCCGGCGTCGATGGTGGCCTGCACCGAGCCAACGTGGAGCCGCAGGCCCTCGCGGGCCACGAGCCCGTCGCGGAACTCGATCGTCTCGGGGAAGTTGTGCCCGGTGTCGACGTGCAAGAGCGGAAACGGCACGCGGGCCGGCCAGAACGCCTTGCGGGCGAGGTGCAGGACCACCACGGAGTCCTTGCCACCGGAGAACAGGATGGCCGGGCGCTCGAACTGCGCCGCGACCTCGCGGAGGATGTGGATGCCCTCGGCCTCGAGGTCGTCGAGGTGATCGAGTCGGTAGGACGCACGCGCCATGACGATGGCGGCCAGGGTACCTTACTCGGGCGGAAGGCACCGGGAGGTGTGCGAAATCGGCGCCGTGGCGGCTCGGCGCCGGGCTAGACCGGGCGGATGCCGAACTCGCGGCGCAGCTCCACGAGCGGGACGTCGAGGTGGGCGGACCAGTCGTGCAGCGACCACTTGCGGGTCATCGATCGCGAGCGCCAGATCGCACGCACCACGCGGGGGATGGCCCCGAGGCTGCTCCACAGCATGCGGCCGTAGCCGACCTCGGAGAGGAAGGTGGAGAAGAACTCCTTTTGGGCGTCGCTGCGGAAGTAGGACCACAGCTCGCGCCAGCGAACGTCGGTCCCGAAGTAGGTCCAGGTGTCGGCGAGGGTCTCGTCGGCCAGCGAGGTCGACAGACCGAAGAGGACGTGGCACGCATCGTGGGCGGCGAAGAAGCGGCCGAGATGGCCGAGGCTCTCGTTCTTCTCGAGCGCCTCGGGATCGAACAGGCCGGGGTTGGCTGCACGGTACTCGGCCAGACCCTCGCGCAGGGTCTGAGTGGACTGGGCGTCCTGGTAGCGGCAGCGGATCGCAGCAAAGGGGGCTTGGGTTTGGACCATCTCCATCGTGGTGCCTCTCGTTGTTAGACCGTCTGGTCTAAGAAATGAGACCAGATGGTCTAATTGCAAGCTCATTCCGACGAGGTGGTCGATTTCCAGAATGAATTCGATGGATTATGGGTGGCGAACCAGCGTTGCGCTGGGACCGGAGGGCCCGCCTGCGCACCGTTCGCGGTTCGGGCGCCAGGGCTGGTCGCTCAGGGCAGGTTGGGATCGCCGAGGGTGGGCGTGCATCCAGCCGTCCACGTGCCGGTCGGGCCGCTGGGCAGCCGGCAGTAGGACACCTCGGCCTCGCCATCGCCGTAGGCCACGAAGTCCACGACCTCCAGATCGGGATCGAGCAGGGTGACCGCATCGCCGGCGGTGGAGAGCCCGAACAGATGGCTGTCGGGAGGGCCGCCCTGGAACACCACCATGCGTTCTCCGGGCGCGAGCACGGTCCCCTCGGGGAACTCCAGCTCCTCGAGGTCGGCCATGGGGTCGTAGGAGTCGTCGGGATCGGTCAGCTCGTCGGTGAGGAAGTAGCCCGATAGATCGAACGGACTGCGGCCGAAGTTGTAGATCTCGATCCCATCGCCGCCCGACGAGATCAGCTCGTCGAGCACCACGCCCATGTCGGGCTCGGTCTGGCAGGCGCTGGTGTCGAACGTGCACGCGGCGGTGCAGGTCAGCCATCCCGCCAGGGTGGGATCGAGGTCGTTGCACGAGGCCACGTCGCCGTAGTCGTCACCGTCGCACTCCTCGCCGGGATCGAGGACCCCGTTGCCACATGGCGCGGCGGTCTCGTCGCCCTCGGTGGTGTCGGTGCTGCCGCCGGTGGTGCTGGTGGTGGTGCTGCCGTCCGCGCTGGTGCTCGCGGTGGTGGTCGCATCCGGGCCGGAGCTGCCCGTGGTGGTCTCGGACTCCGCGCTGGTGGTGCTGCTGCCGTCGGATGCAGGGGGCTCGGGCTCACCGCAGGCGCTCGCGCCGAGCGCGAGGGTCCAGGTGAACAGGGCGACGAACGAACGAGGATCATGGGTCATCTTGGGGGCTCCTGGTCCGGCGGTACGCGAACGAGGCGCAGGTCGACGCGCTTGCCTCGGGCGGTGCAAGGCCGGTATCGAGAGTGTAGAACGTCATCCCGCCGACCTCGTTGCCATCACAGACCAATCGGGTGGCCTTGGCAGAGACCCGAGAGTCGATGCGCGATCACAGCCTGGTTCGAACGCCCCGTCACCGCCTGGCGGTACACGAGCTCCGTCGACCGAGCGCCAGGCACGGCGCTGTCGCCGACGCTCCTGCTCGAGGAACAGATGCATGGCCCGACCCGGTGATCGCCACGCAATGCCGCAGCGGAGCACCATCGAGGCGATGCGAGACGCCCTGTCAGTCGGACTTGGACGAGGCCTTGGCCACCAGCTCGGGCACGCGGTCGTCCTCGATGATCTGCACGGTGAAGGTGGCAATCTCCTCGTCGCTCATCCCCAGGCCCTGGGCCACGCGGCGCAGGTAGTCGTCCTCGGCGAGGTCGATCTCGTCGTCGACCTCGGTGACGGTGGCGATGAGATCGACCACGTTGCGCTTGTCCTCGTGGGAGAGGAACGCGAGCGTGGCCGCCGCGGCCTTGGGGTCGTGCTTGGCGGGGTTGAACGCCTTGATGCGGGCTTCTTGCGCGGCCGGGAGCGGCGACTTGCCGATCACGCGCTCGAGCAGCGCGCGAATGCTCTCGAGCTCGCGTCCCTCGAGCCGCTTGTCGGCATAGGCAGCGCCCAGCAGGAGATCGGTGAAGGTGTCGATGTGCTCGAGCATGAGGGGATCCTCGTCAGGGGTGGGTCGAGGTTGGATCGAGGGGGGATGGTACGCCCCGAGCTCGTGGGGCGTCCACCGTCGACGACTCGGCGGGGGATTGCCTGCTCGCCAACCAGGCCTCGACCCTCTGCAGCTCGCGGCGAGCGTGGGCGGGGTGCTCGCGCAGGGTCTGCCGGGCCAGGGAGGCGAGCTCCATCGCTCTCTGCGGCTCCCGCCCGGCGGCGGTCAGCGATTGCGCCAGCTCGAAGCGAGCGAGCGCCAGCTCGGCGCTGCGGTCGTGCGCTTGCTCGAGCTCCACGACCTCCTCGAGCATGCGAAGCGAGGGCTCCACGCGGCCCAGCTCGCGTAGGGCTCGTCCCTCGAAGCGGCGAGCCTCGAGCGCGACCGTGGGCCCGCGGCCGCTGGCGTCGAGGATCTTCACGGCGCGCTCGGCCTGGGCCAGCGCCTCACGGGCTCGACCCAGCTCGAGCAGCAGCTTGGCCACGGTGACCGCATGGTGGCCGTGCTCGGGGTGCTCGGGCGGGAGGCGGCCCTCGACCGCCTTCTGGCCCTGCTCGGCCAGCTCGAGCGCTTCCTCGAGCCGGTCGAGGTCGACCAGCGCGAGCGCCAGGTTGCGCATCGACTCGGCGACCTCGGGGTGATCGGAGCCCAGCTTGCGGCGTCGGATCTCGAGCGCCTCGCGGTGCAGTCGCTCGGCCGCTTCGGGGCGGCCGAGGTTGCGCTGCACCACCGCCATGCTGGCGATCGAGCGCACGGTGTCCAGGTGCTCGTCGCCCAGCACCGCCCGCTGCAGGTCGAGCGCCCGCTGCAGCTCGCCCTCGGCCTCCTCGAACCGACCCTGTAGCATCGACAGCAAGGCGAGGTTGGCGTAGAGCGACGTCATGCTGGGGTGCTTGGGACCGAGCACGCGCTCGGTGAGCTCGGCCGACTGCTGGAGGTACTCGCGGGCGTGCTCGAAGTCGCGGCGCTCGGCGTAGGAGCTGCCGAGGTTGAGCAGGGCGACCGCGAGGTTGGGGGAGTCGGGATCGTGCTCGCGCTGTAGCTCCACCGAGCGCTCGAACAACGCCTGCGCCCGGTCGTAGTGCGCCTGCCGGATCGCGATCATGGCGCGGGTGTTGGTGATGGCGATCTCGATCCGAGGGTCGGTGCTCTGCCGCTGCAGCAGCGACTCGGAGAGGTCGAGCCACTCGGTGCCGCGCTCGTAGAGCTGCTGCT
Source organism: Paraliomyxa miuraensis (assembly GCF_026337845.1). Classification (GTDB taxonomy): domain Bacteria; phylum Myxococcota_A; class Polyangia; order Nannocystales; family Nannocystaceae; genus Paraliomyxa; species Paraliomyxa miuraensis. The sequence continues at coordinate 258,351 of NZ_JAOVZF010000155.1, forward strand.
CGTACCCGAGCTCGCGCCCCATGTCGATGGCGATCATGGCGGCGCGTCGATCGTCGCCGGCAGCGAGCGCGTCGTGGAACGCGGTGCGGAGCAAGGGAATGCCCTCGGCGTCGTCGATCGATCGCTTGGCCCGGGCCAGGGCATGCTCGAGCTCGGCCTGCAGCGGCGGGTAGCCGAGCGCTCGCGCCTGCTCGACCAGGGGCTCGAGCCGCTCGATCAGCTCGCGATAGCGCCCCGCCGACGACAGCGCCTCGGCGTGGGCCAGCTCGGTGCGCAGACGGCCGACCTCCTGTCGAGTGCTCTCCTGCTCGGGCGGAGCGACGCCCGAGAGCAGGGCGTCGGTGTCGCTGCAGCCCTCGAGATCGGGGAGCCCGGCAATGCCCTGGATCGCGTGATCGACCACGGTGGCGTCGGCCTCGACGAGCACCCCGAGGAAGCCATCGAGTCGCTGCAGACGCTCGCCCAGGCAGCGGCGGCGACGCTCGAACAGATCGGTCGATTGCGTCTGCTTCACCAGCGCGGCCTCACAGGCCTCGGTAGCCTGGGTGGACCAGCGATCGGCGTAGGCATCGAGCTGCTGCGCGACGCGGGCCCAGGTGTCCTCGGCATGGGGCAGCGAGGTGGCACGAAACGCCGCGGCCACGGCGGCTCGCTGCTCGTCGCTCCACACCGCCATGATCTCCTGGGCGGAGGCTTCGCAGGGCGAGCGCGAGGGCCACGACCCCGAGGCGTAGGCGAGCCCGAGCACCGTGACGGTGCCCAGCCCCACGGCGCCAGCGGCCAGCCAGCGCCGGCGGCGAAGCGAAGGGTCGGCTCGCAGGGCGTGGAGCAGGGCTTCCATGGAGGGGTGCCGGTTGCGGGGGGCGACTCGCAGCCCACGTAGGATCTCGCGGCGCAGCCACATCGGCACCGAGCGGCCGGCGGGCGGCTCCTCGACGGCGCCCGTATACACGGCCTTGCTCAGGCTCTGTACGTCGGTGCCTCGAAACGGCCGCTCGCCGTAGAGCGCCTCGTAGAGCGCCACGCAGAACGCAAACTGATCCGAGCTCGCGGTGGCCATGCGCCCGGCGAGCTGCTCGGGGGACATATAGGCGGGGGTGCCCATGACCGTGCCCACCTCGGTGAGCGCTTCGTCGAGGCTGCCGCGGCTCACGCTGTCGGAAGGGCCGATGGACTCGGCGCTGCCGCGGCCGCGGGCCAGCCCGAAGTCGACCACGCGCACACGGCCGTCGCTGCCCACCAGCACGTTGTCGGGCTTGAAGTCGCGGTGGACCAGCTCGGCCTCGTGCGCGGCGGCAAGGCCCCGGCCCGCCTGTTCGAAGACGTCGAGGATCTCGGGGATCGTGCGCGCGCAGGCTCGCAGCCAGCGGCCGAGGGTCTGCCCCTCCACGAACTCCATGGCCACGAACACCGCGCCTTCGTGCTCGCCCACGTCGTGCACGGCGACCACGTTGGGGTGGGAGATGCGAGCGATGGCCTGGGCCTCGCGCATGAGGCGAGGCCGCCCCTCGCCCAGGTGCGACGGGCGAAGCAGCTTGATCGCGATGCGACGATCGAGCTTGGGATCGTAGGCGGCGTAGACGACCCCCATGCCGCCAGCGCCGAGCTCGTCGATGACCACGTAGCGCGAGACCGACGTGCCCCGGGGGAGTCGAGGCACGTCGAACTCCCGAGCCATCGGCTCGGTGTCCTCGCCCACGCGAGTGGCGTCGAGGTCGCGCGTCGTGCCACCCAGGGGCTGCTCGACGGTCGCTTCGATCGAGGGCTTGGGCACCGCTTGGTCCAGCATGCCGTACGAGGAGCGCGGGTGGATCGCTCGTGATGCGCTGCTGCGCGTGAGACGCCGCGTTGGGGCTCCTGTGGGCGAATCGGGGGGCTCGATGTAGGCGGAGCGGCCTCATTTACTGAACAGAAGAACCTGGGTAGGGTGGCAGCGAGTGCCGTTTGGGCTCACGCGATCGAGCGTGGGCGAGCCGTGCGAGCACTCGAGTGCAGACCAAGAGCCCCCAAGGAGCCCCCATGGCAGTCGGTCGCAAAACCGGCGATCGGACCCGCGCGATCGATGACCCTCGCGGACGGACCGAGCTCTCCAACGAGCCACACACCGAGCTATTCGAAGAAGCGATGCGGCTCGAGGAATGGGCGCCGCTTCGCGAGATGACGCCGCGCGAGGACTCGGCGCCGCACGAGGGTTCGGCACCACGCGAGGGTTCGGCGCCGCACGAGGACCCGGCACCGCGCCAGGGTTCGGCACCGCGCGAGGACTCGGCACCGCGCCAGGACTCGGCACCGCGCCAGGGTTCGGCACCACGCAGGGTAGCGCGGTCGCTCGAGGACTCGATCCCGCGCGCGGATGCGGTCGCGCTCGAGGACACGATGCCGCTCGAGGACGCGATCCCGCTCGCGAGAGCGGCGTTGCACGAGGACGTGGTGCCGCTCGACGACGACGTGATGGCGTTCGAGCAAGCGATGCCGTTCGAGGACAAGCAGCTCGAGGCCGCGCTGCTGCACGACGAGGAGATTCCCTTCGAGGCCGTGTCGGCACCCGGACGCGCCGTGTTCCCGGTGCCGGGGTTCGACGGGTTCGGGCCGGCGCCCGAAGGACGAGGTCCCGAGCCGGTGTCGATGCCCGAGCCGATGTCGATGCCCGAGCCGGTGTCGATGCCCGAGCCGATGTCGATGCCCGAGCCGATGTCGATGCCCGAGCCGGTGTCGATGCCCGAGCCGATGTCG
>NZ_JAOVZF010000155.1:261144-402442 GCF_026337845.1 Paraliomyxa miuraensis
AGCCGGTGTCGATGCCCGAGCCGGTGTCGATGCCCGAGCGCGCGGCGGGGTCCGACCGTCGTCAGGCCGAGCGATACTCGCTGAGCGAGCCCGCGGTGGTCGACGTGGGGAGCTGGTCGGAGCTGGTGACGCTCTACACCAAGGACATCAGCTTCGGCGGGATGTTCGTGTGTACGCAGACGCCACCCGAGCGCGATGTGGCGGTGGCGGTGCGGTTGCTGCTACCCGACGGCGCCGGGGTGCTCGATTTCGAGGGGACGGTGGTCCACACGGTCTCGGCCGAAGAAGCGCGCCTGTCCGGACGTACTCCGGGCTTCGGTCTGCAGTTCTCCGGCATGACTCCGGAGCGGCGCAAGGCACTGCAGCGGCTCGTCGAGCAGGCCGAGGCGCTGTCGCAGCGACCGAGTGTCGAGGGACCCTCGATGCACGAGCTGGGGCTGGTCCATGCTCCCGATGATGGAGGCCTGCGGCTGTCGCTGACCGAGGCGGAGGTGCAGCAGATGCACGAGCTCCGAGCCGAGCTGGCCACCTTGATGGCGAGCAGCGATCTCGAGGTGCTGGGGCTACAGGACGGGGCGGACGATCTCGAGGCGCTGCAGAGTGCGTTCGAGCGGCTGTCGCGGCGCTGGCACCCGAGCCTGACCCCGCGCGACGCACCGGACGAGATTCGCCACCTGGTCTCGGAGATCTACCTGCGGATCGAGCGATCGTACCGGCGGCTGCGAGGAGTGTCGCGCGTGCGGCAGCAGCGGCGCGAGGACGTTGGCGCGCGGGCCCGGGAGGTGCACCCACCCGCCCCGCCTTCGGCGAGCGCGATGCGAGGGCCAGCGGCTCCGCCCCGACGCGAGCCCGCAGCGCCGCCGGCCGAGGCGGAGGGCTCGCCGCCGGGTCGGGCCCACGCCGCACGGCGCCAGCTCGACAGCGTGATCGAGCGCAGCGAGCAGCTCGCGTCGCAGCTCAAGCGGCGCGATCCCAATGCCGACGTGCGCCGCAGCGAGCACCGCGGGCTGGTGAACGAGGGAATGAAGCTGCTGTCGCAGAAGCGCTACGCCGACGCGGCGCAGAAGCTCGAGCAGGCGCTGGAGCAGAAGCCCGATGCGCGGCTGCAGATCCTGCTGATGATCGTGCAGGCCCGCCAGGCGGTGACCGAGCGCGACTTGCCGCTGGCCCGGGAGCGCTACGAAGCGGTGCTGCAGCTCGATCCCAACAACGAGGTGGCCAAGCGCGAGCTGCTGATGATCGCGGCCGTGAACCGCTGAGGGCGGTCGGTCCGCTGCGAAGCCTCGCGACGCCTCGCCAAGCCTCGCGACGCCTCGCCAAGCGAGCGCCGCTCAGCCCTCGCGCCAGCCGTCGTCGCGCAGGGCCTTGCGGGCGCGGTCGAGCGCGGCGGCGGCGGCCTCGTCGCCGGCGAAGCGCTCGGCGACCTCGGTCTTGAGCACCCCGCCCTCGACCATCAGGCGCGCCTCGATCGTGCGGCCGCCCGAGGTGAACGAGAGCGTGGCGGCCTTGTCGAGCTCCTTGGCGGGGACCACCGAGAGCACGGGGGCGGCCGCCGCTGTCGAGCTCGCCGCGACCGCATCGCCTGCGTCCGCGTAGCCCTTGCGTCGCTTGGAGCCGGCGACCTTGTCGAGCTCGGCGCGGGCCTTGTCGTCGGTGCCCAGCTCCTTGACCTGCGTCTGGCCGGTGGTGCCGATGCGACCGTAGTTGACGTAGAGGGTTCCGCCCTCCACGCGCGCACGCCAGAATTTCTTGGAGCCGCCCTCCACGAGCTGAAGGCTGACTTCCCAGGTGTCGCTCACGTCGGGCCTCCTTCGGGGGTGGGGGAAGCGTCGCGCAGCCCTGCGACCTGCTCGAGCAGGGGCCGGCCATGAGACGGATCGGTCATGTAGACATAGGCGGCGTAGCCCTGCAGGCGGTCGAGCGACTCGGGGCCGGACTTGCCGCGCGCTCGGTTGTGCAGGGCGGCCCGCAGCAGGCGTCGCAGCTTGCGGGGCACGCGGGCGGCGGGGATCGTGGCGGTCTCGACGGCATTGACGACCAGGCCCGTGACCTTCTGGCGCCGACCCGATCGCATGATGCGGGTCTTGTTCGGGTGCACGCCAAAGCCCTCGGCGGTGACGATCGCACCCACGCGGTGCAGCAGCTTGCCGACCGGTGCTTCCGCTCCGGAATTGGCAGGCGTCTCGTGCCAGGAGAACGTGAGGTCGTCCGCGTAGCGCGAGTAGCGAAAGCCGAGCTTGTGGGCCAGGCCCTGCATGCGGCGATCGAGCCGCAGGCACAGCGCGTTGGTGATCGAGGGACTGGTGGGCGCACCCTGGGGCAGCGAGCGCGGGCCCAGGGCCACGTAGCTCGGCTTGCCGCGCAGCTCGACCACCTCGCGCGGGGCCTCGGTGCACAGCATCGAGAGCACGGTGGCCACCTGCTCGCCATAGCCCGCCTTGCGAAACAGGCCCTTGACGCGCGGCTGGGTGACGGAGGGGTAGAAGTCCTTGAGGTCGAGCTTGATCACCACCGTGGCGCCGGCATGGACGGTGGCGTTGCTCACGGTGCTGCGCCCGGGGACGAAGCCATGGGCCGCGCCGTGCACGGGCAGGTGCTCGGTGATGTTGCGCGCGATCCAGTGCTGGGCGGCCTTGAGCTGGGGCTTGGGCGCGCTGATGAGGCGCAGGCCACCGTCGCGCTTGGGCACGTGCCAGCGGTGGTAGTGGGTGCCGCTGTCGACCTCGCGATGGAACACCAGCCAGCGCAGGCGAGGGATCGACAGGCCCAGCGCCTCGGCCAGGGCGCCCGTGTTGGGCAGCTTGGGCAGCGCGTTGTCCTGGCGGCGTGCCTCGGGGTCGGCGATGTCGAAGCGATCGACGTCGGGGGTGTCGTGATAGAAGATGCCCGCACCCACGTGGACCAGGTGGTTGCGGCGGAACTCGGACCACGCATGCTGGCGCAGGATCCGGCGGACGCGACGCTCCTCCTCGCGGCGTGCCTTGTACTTCTTGCGCTCGCGGTCCGAGAGGCTCGAGGTGTCCGTGCCCTCGTCCCACAGACCACGGGCGCGCAGCTCGGCCACCACCCACGCATCGATGCCTCCCGCCTCGGCGATCGTGGGCCAGGGGTCGAGGGCTCGTTCCGAAGGCGGGGCCGCGTCGGTCATCGGGGCACGACAAGGAGAAGAGACGAAGGAGCGAAGGGAGCGGGCCGGGCGAGGTCTCCGGGCAGGACCTCGAGCCGGCGAAGAGAGGGAACCAAGACGCTACTACTCGACACGGGACACGGTAGGCTCACCGGTTTGTGGTACGGAGGGGGTGCTAGCGACTGGGTTGAACGACGGCTGCGTGGTTGGTCCAGATAACCCGGTCGCTAGCACCCCCTCCGTACCAGACAAACCACGAACAGCCTACCTTGTGGAGCAATGCAGTGATGTTGGTCCGGGGTGGCGCAGCGCCACCCGTGTGCACGAGGCACGTGGCTAACGAACTCGGTTCCCTCTCCCCGCGACTCGCGGTGTGGTCACGCTATCGATCCTCTGCGGTGGTGTCAACGATCGACGGGCGGTGCGAGGAACGAAAACCCGAGCAACGAGCCTCGCGATGGGCTCGTCCGAACGAGTGTTCACCACGTCGAAATCGGCATGCGCCCACGAGCGACTGGCTGCGACCCGGTGGGAGCGCATCGATCGTGGGCGTGCCGACGGGTTGGGCACGAAGGGAGAAATGGCAGTGAGGTTAGTCGGCTGCGCTGGCGTCGATGAACCCCTTGTAGGAGAGCTTCTCCAGCCGGCCGAAGTACTCGGTGCTGGCCTCCTCGGGGGTGGAGAACAGCAGCCTCTGCATGCGCATGCGATCGGGGTGGGGACCCCAGCGCACGGTCACCTGGCGGTGGTCGAGGCTGACGCGGAAGGTGAGCGAACCGGTGCGGTCGCGGCGGACGAAGGTGCGGGTCTCGGCCCGGATGAGGCGCCGACCTTCCTCGGTGTTGCGGGCCCGCTCGAGCTCGGCGCGCTGCCGGGCGTAGAGCAGTCGCAGCGCCATCATGGGCACGGTGGGGCCCTCGCGCAGGCCGCTGCGGCGGAACTGCGGGCTGGTGCACGAGGCGTCGACGGTGCGGCCCTCTCGATCGAGGGTGAACGACGTCTTGTAGCTGCGGTGCGCCTGCGGGTCGTCGACCTCGCCCTCGATCTTGGTGCCCTCCGAGCCGAGGTCGTGGACCCTGGTCAGGCGCACTGCATCCTTGCCGTCCGTGCGGCTGGCGAGCAGGCGGTGGGCCTCGGCCTCGCGGGCGTCGCGAAAGCGCAGCGCCTCGGGATCGGGCGGCACCGACAGCAGCGGGCGGTGCACGTAGCGGCCGTGGGCCACGTCGTGCATCACGATGCCGCGCTGGATGTGGTGCAGCAGCGCCGGTCGCAGCTCGGTGGTGGCGCGCCCGGTCTCGGTGGCCAGCTCGGCCAGGGTCCGCGGGCCCTGCTGCAGCAGCGACAGCGCCTTGCGGGCCAGCACCTCGTCGACCTCGCCCGCGTCGAGCAGATCGAAGGTCGCGATGCCGGCCCAGCCCGCGTCGGTCCAGCCCGAGAGCGCGAGGGTGAGCTCGGCGTCGCCGAGGTCGATGACGTAGTAGGCGGGCAGGCCGGGGCCCACCAGGTGGATGCGAACGCTGCGAGCGTGCGGGAGCAGACGCGCCAGCACCGAGAGCCGGTTGCGACCCCAGGTGCGCACGACCATCGGCATGGCGCCCTCGTAGACGGCTCCGGTGGACTCGATCACCACCTCCCAGGGCTCGAGCACCAGGCGCGGCCGCTCGCCGGGGACCAGCTCGTAGCGCAGGGCCCGGGGGGGCTTGCGGGCTCGTCGCTGGCGCAGCGTGAGCAGCACGTTGTAGAGGTCGACGGGGGCGAGTTCGAAGCTCCGTAGGGGCAGGGTCGAGGCCGACTGCACCTGGCCGAACGCACGGATCCAGCGCAGCGGCACGAGGAATCGCTGCTCGTCACCCTCGCCGGCGGCGGTGGGGGACAGCTCGAGCGTGGAGCTCCGGTACGAGCGCAGGCGACCGAGCGCGGCCAGCAGCGCGGGGGGCAGGCGCACGTACGAGGTGCCCGCGCGCAGCTCGCTGGCCCGGTAGGCCTGGTCGGCCTTCATCCACAGGCGGGCGTAGGCCGACTCGTCGGCCGAGAACACCTCGATCGACAGGCCGCGCTCGTCGACGCTCAGCACCGGGTCGAGCGGGGACTCTTCCTGCGCGGCCTCGCCGTACTTGGAGCGCAAGAAGTCGCGCTGGGCGTTCCACACCTCCTGGGTGACGCGCTTGCCCTGCGCGAGCAGGTAGGCGAGGTAGTCGGCGCGGCTGCGGGGGCGAAAGCGCAGATCGCTGGTGAGGATCTCGCCCATCGTCAGCAAGGCGTCGCGTGCGACTCCGGGGCGCGAGAGCTCTGCCACCAAGGCACACTCGGCGCGGATGCCATCGGTGGGAATGCGTAGGCGGAAGGCATCGCCCTCGGCCACGGGGTCGGTGGCGGGGGCGTAGCGAACGCGGACCTCGGCGGCTTGGCTCGTCATCGTGATCTCGTGCGCGTGAGCGTGTGGGAGGTGGTCAGAGGGTCATCCTCGGGCGGAAGCGTGGGCGCGGGCGCGGGCCTGGGCTCGCTGCAGACGGCGCAGGGACCTGAATGCGGCCTTGCGAACCTCCTCGGGCTCGTCCTTGCGGCCGAGGATGCCCTCGAGGGTCTGGCGTGCCGTGTCGCCTCCGAGGCGACCGAGGCTGCCGATGGCGGTGAGGCGGCCCGGGCCCTTGCCCGAGGTCTGGGCCAGCGCGCCCAGCTCTTGCACCTTGCGCAGACCGAGCGCGGTGGGCAGCACCACCACGCGCGCGGCATCGGAGGCGAGCAGGTCGTTGGCCGAGCGGTCGAGCGCGGCCTGGGCCACCGGGGCGATCGCGGCCGCGTCGGCCACGGTCTGGGCGGTGAGCAGCGCGGCGGCCTGATCGGGCGCGCGGGCGGACACGAGCTGGGCGGCGGCTCGGCGCACGCCCGCATCGGGATCGGAGAGCGCGGCCTGGGCTCGGGCCACGTCGCTCGGATCGCCGTGGTCGGCAAGCAGGCGCAGCGCCTCTCGACGCACGTGGGCGGGAGCCTCGGTCTGGTCCACGGCCGTGCGCGCAGCGGTCAGCCCGGCCGCCTCGCCGAGCCGACGCGCGGCCCACAGGCTCGCGCGCCAGGCCGAGGCGAGCTCGGACAGCCGCGTGCGGGTCTCGGCGTCCTTGCCCAGGGCGGCGCGCTTGGTCTTCACCCAGGCGTCGGCGCTGAGGGTGGCGGCCCGATCCACGGCGGGGGCGAGCGCCGGCTGACCGCTCGCGCCCGCGATCCAGGCCGCATCGGCCCGGGCCGCCGTGGTGTCGGCGGTGAGCAGCGAGGTCACCGACGCCTGGGGGCACTCGCCGCGTCGCACCAGCCCTCGCCGCAGGCGACGGCGTACGTCGGCGTCGTCGATCTCGCCCATGCGGGCGACCAGGGTCACCGGATCGCCGTGGCTGGCCAGGAAGCTCGCCGCGGGGGCCGAGACGTCGGAGTGTCGGCTGCGCAGCGCCAGCAGGTTGGTGCGGGTGGGCTCGTCGGCGAACAGCTTGGACAGAGCGGTGACCGCCTCGCGGCGCACCGGCGAGGCGTCGTCGTCGAGCGCATCCGCGAGCACGGCCTCGGCCGCACCATCGCGCAGCTCGCCCAGCTCGCGGATCGCATGCTGGCGGACCGAGGCATCCTCGAAGCGATCGGCCACCGCCGCCTCGAGCACGCTGCGGCTGCGGGGGTCGCCCGCATGACGCAGGCCCGTGAGCGCTCGGGTGCGCAGGTTGGATGCACCCTCGCGGGCCATCCGCTCCACGAGCGCCCGCACGCGCCGGTGCTCCTCTTCATCATTCGCCCCCGAGGCGCCCGAGACGAGCCACGGCAGCATGCGGCCGAGCGCCTCGATCGCGGTGGGGGCGAGGGCTCGATCCTCGTCGGTGATCTCGGCGTCGGGATCGAGCAGCGGCTCGAGCTCCTCGAGCGCCCGCCGATCGCCGAGCGTGCCCAGCGAGAGGATGGCGCGCTCGCGCTCGGGCTGCTCGCCCGCCTTGAGCACCAGCAGCAGCGCCTGGAACGCCTCGGGGCGCCGCTTGCCGGCCAGGCCGGCCGCAGCCGGGAGCACCAGCTCGCGTCGACCCTCGCGCAGGGCCAGGGCCAGGGCCTCGAGCGAGGCTCCGGGCACGTGCTCGGCGCGGAACGCCAGGGCCTCGCACGCGGCCACGCGGATGTCGGGCTCGCGATCCTCGAGCAGCGTGGCCAGCAAGGGCTCGGCCCCGGCATCGTCCACGTCGCGCAGGACCGCCACCGCGCGGCGGCGCAGCTCGGGGTCGGTGCTCTGCGTGGCATGGCCGAGGTAGCCCAGCACGCGCGTGTCGTCGTGGCGCGCGCGCGTGCCCCCGCGGGGCAGGCGGCGCGGGCCCTCGGTGGGATGGCGCGCCAGGGTGACGAGCGCATCGAAGGCGCGGGTGCGGATCGGCCCTTGCTCGTCGCCGAGCAGCGTGAGCAGCACCGCTTGCCCGGCCACGTGTCCGATGCGCGACAGCCCGTCGATCAGCGCGAAGCGATCGGCATTCTTGTCGGGGTCGTCCTCGATGCGCGCGGCCACGGCCAGCGCCGCGGCCTCGCCCGCGCGCCGGGCCGAGTCGCCGTCGGTACGCGCGTGGGACAGGGCCACCAGCGCCTGCAGGGCGCGCTGGGACACGCGGGCGTCCTCGCGGCGAAGGAACGCGGCCAGCACGTCGACCGTGCGGGCCTCGCCGCGGGCGGCGAGGGCCTCGGCGGCGCGCAGGCGCAGATCCTCGTGATCGCTCTCGAGCGCGCGCCGCAGGGCCTCGTCGACCCGCGGGTCGCTCGAGTCGACGAGGCGGTCGACCACCGAGAGCCGCACGTCGGTGTGTCGGCTGCCCAGGGCAACGAGCCACGGCTCGAGGCTTCCGCCGTCGAACAGGCGCTGGATCATGGTGACCGCGTAGCTGCGGACCTCGGCGTTGGGAGCATCGACCGCGTGCAGGGCGAGCTGGCGCGCGTCGGCGTTGCCCTTGCCGGCCATGGCGACCAGCTCGTCCACCGCACCGCGACCCACGTCGGCGGCCTGCGACTGCAGGGCCAGGCCCAGCGGGGTGGTGTCGCCGGTGTCGTAGAGCCCCTGCAGGGTGGTGAGGGCCGCCTTGCGGACCAGGTGGTGGGGATCGGAGAGCGCTCGTCGCAGCACCGGGAGCACCGCGGCGCGACCGACCTCGGGGCGCAGGGCCAGCGCGCCGAGGCGAGCCAGCGCATCGCGGCGCACGCGGTGCGTCTCGTCGGACTCGCCGCGCGTGGGCGCCTGACGGACCAGACCCACGTAGGTGCCGAACACCAGCGAGTCGATCGCGGCGCGGTCGACCGGTGCATCGTGGGCGGGCGGAGCCGCCTGCGGCCGCGGTCCGCCCACGAACCGCAGGATCTCCAGCACGCGCTCGGTGAGGGTGCCCGTCTGCTCGTCGCGGACCTGCTCGAGCAGCCGGCGGATCCACCCGCGCTTGCGCGGCTGCGGACGCTCGTCCTCCCAGTTGGTGGCCGGGGCGTCGGGCTTGGCGGCGATGGTCGGCGCGCGCAGCCGCTGTAGCTCGCGCCAGAACCCCTCGGGCTGCGGGCGCAGCGACAGCACGCGCGCCGCTGCGTAGCGCTGCGCCGGGTCGTCGCTGGCCAGCACCGAGACCAGCACGTTGAGCAGCGGCCCTCGCTCGGCCTCGGCCGGCCACTTCTTCATGTCGGCGGCACGCTCGGGCTTGGGGGGGCCCACCAGCTCCTGCGCCAGGGGACCCATGGCCTCGGTGGCCTCGCGGGCCTCCAGCGCGTGCGCGGCCGCGAGGCGGATCTCGGGGCGCGACGAGGCGATGGCGGCCAGCAGCAGATCGGGCGGGAGCCCGGCGCGGGCCAGGGCCAGATCGCGGGCCACGACCACCGCGAACACCAGGTCCTGGATCTCGCGATCGCCGTCCTCGAGGCCCTGCAGGATCCCGCGGATGCCGTCGGGGCCCAGCGCCACGAAGCTGAGGATCGCGCCCAGGCGGATGGGCCGATGCGGGTGCTTGAGGGTGCCCGCGAGCACGGGCACGGCTCGCGCGTCGCCCATGCGGGCCAGGCCCTCGGCCACCCAGCTGCGCACCGGCAGATCGGGATGCGACAGCGCGTTGACCAGCGGGCGCTCCTTGCCGGGGACCACCGCCCCGGCCAGGCCGCGCGCGCCCATCTCTCGCACGATCGGATCGGCGTCGTCGAGCAGCGTCACGTAGTCGGCGATCGCCTCCGCATCGCCCACGTCGGCCATGGCTCGGGCCGCGCGCTGGCGCAGCGCATCGGGCGGACGGTTGATGTCACCGGCGGGCAGCGCCAAGAGGGCGCGCATGGGTCCGATCGCTCGATCGTCGCGACGCTTGCCGCACAGCTCGGCCGCCCGCACGCGCAGGCCCCAGAACTTGCTGCCGAACGCCACCGCGAAGCTCTGCTGATCCTTGGGCACGAGGTGATCGAGCGCCTCGATCGCCGCCAGGTGCACCTCGGATGCCTCGTCGTCGAGCAGCTCGACCAGGCGCACCCGCAGCGCCTGGGCGCTGCCCTTCTTGGCGCCACCGCAGCCGGCGGCGCGTACGGCCGGTCGCGGCGAGCCCAGGGCCAGCCGGTGGATCTCGTCGTCGCCCTCGAACTTCTTCTTGCGGTCCTTGTCGTTCTTGCTGTCGACGAGCGCCTGGTAGGCCGCCAGACCCACCGCAGCCACCGCATCGGAGACCAGCTCGCGCAGCAGCTCGTCGGCCCACGCGTCGCGCTGGCGATCGAGCTCGCCCACCACGCGCTCGCGGATGTCGGCGTGGCGCGACTGCGATGCCCGGCGCAGGACGGTCTGCGGCGACTTCTCGTGCCAGGCCCACAGGGTGCGGAACGCCTCGCCGCGCACGCCCTGGTCCTCGTCGTCGAGCGCATGGCCCAGCAGCACGTCGGCCTGCTCGCGGATCTTGTCGCCACCGCTGCCCGGCTTGAGCTTGACCAGGAGCTGCAGCGCGCGGCTGCGGACGTCGGCGTGGCCGCCCCCGAGCGCGGTGGCGGCCAGGGCCACCGCCCCGGGCTCGCCGTCGGGCTCGGCCAGGGTGCGCAGGGCATCGTAGGCCGCCGCGCGCACCGAGTCGTCGGGATCGTCGAGCAGCCACCGCAGCCGCGTGCGCAGGCGCTCGTCGCCGGCCATCACCGTGGCCGTGGCCACCAGCGCCGAGACGACCTCGCGGCGCACCGAGGCATCGGCCTCGCGCGACAGCTGCAACAGCGCCCCCGTGGCCCGCGGGTCGCCCAGCATGCCCAGGCCTCGCGCCCCTCGCAGGGCCGTGTCGGCGCTGCGGCACACCAGGGCGGCGAACAGCGGGGCGCGAGTGTTCTCGTCGAGCCCTGCGGCACTCGCCGCCGCGGCCGGAGCCAGCGGTCCGCCCTCCTCGAGCTTGCCCATGGCCGCGTGGGTCTGCGCATCCACGCTGCGCAGCGCGGTGCTCAGCGCCGGGCGTCCCGCGACCGCGACCAGGAACGCCACGCGTCGCACCTCGGCGTCCTCGTCGTCGAGCGCCTCTTCGAGCAGTGCGTAGCCTTCTCCATCACGACCATGACCGCGTCGGCCCAGCCGCAAGAGCGCGGTTGCACGGATGTCGGCGGGGCCTCGGCCCAGCGCCACGCGAACCGGCTCGAGCGAGCCCGCGGGCTCGAGCGCCTCGAGGGCATCGAGCGCGGCGTGCCGCACCTTGGCGTCGCCGTCGCGAAGGCGATCGGCGATCATCGCGGGGACCATCGGCGAGACGTCGCGCAGCCGGGGCAGCCGCGAGAGCGCCTCGATGCGCATGTCGACGTGGCGCGAGCCCAGGGCCGCTCGCGCCGGAGCCAGGGGAGCGTCGGCCTCGAGCGTGGTGAGGGCCGCCAGCGCGGCGTGCCGCACGTCCTTGTGGCCGTCGTCGAGGGCGACCCGCAGGGCCGGGCGGCTGCGGCGGCGGCCCGAGCGGCCGATGATCTTGGCGGCGAGCGTGCGGACCTCGGGCTTGTCGTCCTTGGCCAGCGCTTGGTCGAGCATCCGCCGCGCGTCGTCCTCGGGCAGCCCCTCGAGGGCCTCGAGCGCGGCCTCGCGGGCCTTGGGCGCCCGCGCGCCCAGCTCCTCCCGCAGCCCCGCGAAGCGGCTGTCGAGGCGATCGATCTCGTCTCCCATGTCGCTCTGGAGATCGAGCGTGAGCACCGAGACTCGCCGGCGCTTGTCGGCGACCACGAGCAGCCCGCCGCGCTTGTCCGCCTTGGCGCGCGACGACGCCGGCAGCCACGTCAGCGCCCACAGCCCGGCCTTGCCCACCTCGACCGCCTTGGGCTTGCGCTTGGAGTCGAGCTGCCACGACTTGAGCTGGCCGTCCTCGGAGATCGAGAACAGCCGTCGCGGCAGCTCCTGGCCGTTGTCGTCGTGGAGCCGGGCCCCCAGCGCGATGCCGCGGACCGGGCCCATGTGCCCGGCGTCGCCCGAGCGGTTCTCCTCGTCGACGGCGCCGTCGAGGTAGTAGAGGCGGATCGAGCCGTCGCCGGCACCCGCCGCCACGCGGCCATCGTCGGTGGCCACCAGGGCGAACACTCCGCCCTCGGCGCCCGGCATGTCGCGGAGCTCGGCCGTGGCCAGCTCCGCCGACAGGGGCAGCGCTCGCAGGGTGCCGTCGTCGCCCGCGGCCACCACCCGGCGTCCACCGGGCTCGATGGTCACCGCGCGCAGCGGTCGGGCGCTGATCTTGCGGCTGCCTCGCGGCGCCAGCGAGGGCGTGGCCGATTCCACCACCAGCTCGAACGCCGCCACGTGTCCGTCCTCGGTCACCGCCACCAGCCGCTGGCCGGCGTCGTCGCGGGCCAGCGCGGTGATCGGGGCCCGCAGCGTCGAGGACGGCAGCGTGGGCGCCGAGAACCGCAGCGTGGCCGTCTCGCCGCTCACCTCGATGCCGTAGAGGCTTCCGTTGGTCCCGCCCGCGATCAGCAGATCGTCGGCCAGGAAGCACAGCGCGGTGACGGCCGAGTCGAGCTCGATCGAGGCTTGCTCGGTGAGCTTGCCCGCCGACATCACGTGGACGAAGGAGGAATCGACCGCTTCGGCGTCGCGGAATCCGGCGTAGGCGAACAGGCGGCCGGACAGCGAGCCGCTCACGGCCCGAACGCGCTCGACGTGGGAACAGAGCTTGCGAGTCATGAGAACGCTCCGAGCGAGGTCATCAAAGCGCGACGGCGCCGAGGCGAGGACGGCGGCTGGGCTTGAGCGGGATCGAGGACGTCGGCAGGTCGACGACGAGCCCGGGGTGGGCGTGGCGAAGGGTGGCGAGGGCGGCGATGCAGCCGTGGCGCTCGCCCTTGCCCTCGGAGTGCGCGAACGCCTCGAGGACGGGCAGCGCCAGCTCGGCGAACGCACGGTCCTCGAGCCCGAAGTCGCGGATCACCGCGACCAGCCGGGCCTTGGCCACCGAGGCGGGCAGGGGGCGATCGGGCAGCTCGTCGCCCTGGGAGTGCTCGCGACGCTCCATGCGACCCGGTGGCAGCCCGAACATCACCGTGCGCAGGAACTCGCGCAGGGCCTCGGTGGTGTCGAAGCGACGGGAGGCCGCGACCTCGGCCGGATCGGGCCGCGGCTGCCCCTTGGGCGTGGACACGTACGCGCCCGGCCGGTGCTTCTCCCACAAGAGGCGCACCGCGAACAATCGCACCTCGCGGTCGGGGCTCTCCATCAGCCACGCCAGGCGCCGTGCGCCGCCCACCTGGTCGTAGCACCGGCGGATCAGCGTCAGCCCCACCTCGCGCGTGGCCTTGTGGCTGGCCTCGGCGAGCATGAACACCTCGTCGGGCAGCAGCCAGTCCGCCGGGGGGCCGTCGTAGTCGGCATCGGCAGCGGCGTCCTGGGCATGCCCGAGCTTGAGCAGCACGAGGTTGGCGGCGGCTCGAGCCTCGCGGTGGCGGCTGTGCGCCAGGCGATAGGGCAGCACGCGATCGCCCCAGCGCACGAGCTCGTGCTTGGCGATGTCTTGCGCCAGCTTGCGCACGTCGGCGCGCCCGTCGTCGAACAGCGGGCGTACGCGCGCCAGCGCGTAGTCCCCGTGCGACAGCCGGGGCTTGATGCCGAAGTCCTTGGCCTCCTGCATGGTGGCCCCCTGGGTGGGGTGGTGCACCCGCAGGTACGTGCCGGCGAACGTTCGCACCGTCTCGGGCTCGTCGGGGCCTGCGGCGAGGCCCCACAGCTTGTCCAATCCCGAGCCCCCGCCCTCGGTCGCCTTGAAGTCCGACGGCGAGAAGTGCTCGAGCATGTAGCGGTGGGCGAAGCGGTGCAGGCTCTCGTCGGCCTGCCGCACCATCGCCAGCAGCCACGGCAGCCCCACGCGGGTCGGCTTGCAGAGCTTGGGGTTGCCCAGCACCGCGAGCGCCATGGCCCGCAGCCGCGGACGCATCACCAGGCCCTTGACCCAGTCCACGTCGAGCGCATCGCCCTTGAGCATGCCGCCCTGCAGCCATCGGCCCACCCAGTCGGTGTAGCGGCGATCGAGCAGCGCCTGCTTGATCCAGTCGATGCCGATGTCCTGGCCCGAGTAGCTGCCCAGCGTGCGCAGCACCTCCGACTCCTTCCAGCGCGGCAATCGCTTGTCCTCGAGCAGGGTGAGCCAGTGGCGGGCGGGGATCTTCTTCTTGGCGTCCTCGTAGAGCTTGGTGACCAGCTTTTGCTGGTTGCGGTTGCCGGTCCACAGCACGATGAACGACTCGGCATCGATGTCGTCGGGCCCGAAGCTCGCCTTGAGCTTCTTCTCCGCCATCTTGGCCGTCTCGCTGGCCCCGAGCAGCCGCACCAGCGCCGGCAGCCCCAGCGTCTTGGCGTCCTTGGGCTCGAGGCGCTCGGCCGCCAGCTTGCGCACGTCCGCGGCGCCCTCGGTGGCCAGCGTCACCAGCAGGTCGACCGGCAGCTCGGGGACGTGCGCACGGACGTACTCCACCGCGTACTTGCGGGCATCGTCGCTGTCACTGCGCAGCAGCGACAGCGCCAGCTCGTGCAGCCCCAGGCTCGCGAGCTTGGACGGGTGGAAGCGCGGGTCGTCGCGCAGCAGCTTGGTCACGAAGTCGTGCACCGAGGCCAGCGGCTTTTGGCCCAGCCGAGCGAGCCACGCCGGCTCCACCGCGCGCAGGCGCTCGGGGAAGTCCGTGGTGATGCAGCGGATCGCGAACTGACAGATCTCGTTGTTGTCCGCGTCCTCGAGCAATCGCAGCAGCGGATCCGGCGAGCGCTTCCACGCGTCGGGGTACGCCCGCTTCTTGAGGTCGGTGGGCGGTCGGCCCAGGCCCCCGCGTCCCTGGCCCTTGAGCAGCTCGTGCCCCCAGATGTGCCCCACCACCCACGCGCTCCAGAAGTTGAAGTCACGGGGGTAGCGGCGCAGGATCTGGACCGCGAACTGCGGATAGGCCTCGGGCACCGCACGGCCGAGCTCTCGCAGGAACCGCCACGCCCGGCGCTGCATATAGAGGAAGGTGCCGGGCGAGATCTCCCCCGCGCGGGTGGGGGTCTGCCCCATCGCATCCAGGCGCCAGGCCAGCACCCCGAACATCGAGGCGTCGTGGCGCTCCTCGGCCAGCTTGAAGATCCGCTTGAGCGCCTGCCACAGGCCCCAGCCCACGCGGGCGCGCGCGAAGATCTCCTCGAGCGCCGCGCGGCCGGGCTCGTCGCCTTGCTCGTAGATCTCGGCCAGCAATGTGCCGAGGCGCAAGCGGGGAGGCGGGTGGGGCGACGCCATCAGCGCGTCCCATGACGCGCGCCGGATCGAGCGCTGCTCGTCCGCGGTCTTGTACGCCAGCCGTCCGGTCCCGATCGTGCTCTTGAGGCGCGAGAGCGTCCACGCGTCGCGGGGCTGGGCGGGCACCGAGGCGCTGGGGTCGGCATCTTCGTCGCGATCCTCGGGCGGATCGGGTTGGTCCATGTAGCGGATGACCAGTGAGGCCAGCTGAGGGTCGCGCAGCGCGGCTGCTCGCTCGATGTCCGTCCAGTTGACCTCCCGATCGCTTGCCATGCTCGCCCCTCGTGCCGCGAATCGCGAGCCGTCATGGCTCGCGGAGCGGCGATCGTCGTCAAGGGGCGGCGAGAACGCAACCAAAAGATCGGGCGGGTCGGTTGCAACGAGCGTGGGCGAGACTACGGGGTTTGTGGGAGGCTCACGATCCGGTCAGCAGCACCCGGATCCACGGGAGCTCCGGAGCCACGCGGCGTCGGAACTCCTCCATGCGCGTGGTGAGCTCGGGATTCTGGCCGATGTTCCGCGGCCCGAGCCCGAGCTTCTTGAGGCGCAGGTACACCGCCTGCACGGTTCGCTCGGTGCGCTGGGCCAGCTCCTTGACGTCCTCGCACTGCGCGGCGATCCCGAGGAACACGAGGCTGTCGAGGTCCTTGGAGACGCGTGCACTCGCGAGCGAAGGCTCCGCCCGCTCTTGCCGCGCCGGGCCGGCTCGTCTCGACCGCTCTCCCAGGACCTCGGCGAACAGCTCCTCGCGCGGTCGATCGGGGGTCCACAGCACCATGAGGCGCTCGACGAGGTTCCGAAGCTCGCGCGCGCCGCCGTTCCACTCGCGGCCCGCACAGTGCTCGGCCACGGTGGCGACGTCGTCGTCCTCGAGGTCGATGCCATGATGAGCCGCCAGCTGGATCGCGAGCGAGCGAGCGATGGCCTTCACATCGACGGGCTCGAGCCTGGGAATGCGAATCGTGATGACGCTCAGCCGGTAGTAGAGATCCTCGCGAAACGCGTCACTTCCCACGCTGATGTCGCGGTTGGTCGCGGAGATGATGCGAACGTCGGCGCGCCGCTCGGTGGTGCTGCCCACGGGCCAGTACGTCCCCTGGGCGAGGAAGCGCAGCAGCTTGGCCTGGTTGTCGAGGGACAGCTCGCCCACCTCGTCGAGGAAGAGCGTCCCCCTGTCGGCGAGCTCGACGAGCCCGGGCTTGTCGGACGTTGCGCCGGTGAACGAGCCGCGCATGTGACCGAAGAACGTGCTCTCGAACAGCGCGGAAGAGACGGCGGCGCAGTTGACCGCGACGAATCGCTTGGTCGCACGATCCCCGTGGCGATGGATGTCCTCGGCGAGCACCTCCTTTCCCACGCCGGTGGGCCCCATGATGAGCACGGGGCAGCGATGGGAGGCCACCCGGCGGGCCAAGCCGAGCGCATGCCTTCGCGCCGGAGTCCGTGCATCGAAGCCGTGTGCGGAGCTCTCCCGCAGCGATCCATCGCTTGTGGTGGTGACCATGACGTCACTCTCCGCCAGCGTGCTCTGCTCGCCGACCTTCTCGTTCACCCTGCCTCCGTGCCATGAGTGCACCGAGAGCCGAGCTTGGCTGCGCCGCTCGCCGAAATTCCTTCGGCCTCGGTCGACCCCCGGGATTCGCCCTCGATGCCGCTCCGGCGCGTTTCCGCACCCGACCGCATGATCGTGCGCTCGATCGCCGCCGACCACCTCGCGGCGCTCGGAACTCCACGACGGCTCGGCGGAAGACCTGGGCCAGACGCCCAGCCGCGGCATGCGAAGGCACCGCACGCGATCCTTGCCGTCCACGAACACGCGGATCGGCAGCACCGCTTGGGCCCTTGGCCGTCCCCCGTCAGCACCCGACCACGTGCACCCGCTTGCCGCGGTGCTCGACCTCGCGGGTGGTCAGCCGCTCGTCCCAGCTTTGGGTTGGGCTCGCCGAGGAGCGAAGGTCGAACATCACCAGCCAGCCTTCGTCGAGCCCCAGGTGCTCGAGGTAGCGAGTGACCTGATCCAGGGCTCGCTCCTCGGTGACCAAGCCGCGTCGCAGCTTGACCTCGATTGCATACCGTCGGCCTCGCCACTCGATCATCAGATCCAGCGCCCCGCGCCCGAGCCCGTACTCGCGCTCGATCCTTCCGCCACCGTTGATCACGCGTTGCAGGAAGGCCATGAGCATCAGGTGCGGTCCGGCCTCGCGGTAGCGAAAGCCTTCGGCGGCCAGGTGCCCATCCTCCCGCCAGAACACCTGCCAGTCGGCCATCAGCTTGGGCATGTCCAGAGCGCCGTCGGGCCGCACGTACCAGGCGGGCTGGTTGGTGATCTGCAACTGCTGGTTGTAGGTGAGCGCGCGCGGGAGCACCTCGGCGTAGACCGGGTTGGCGATCTCGTACTGCCCTGCTCGCGGTCGTATCAGGCCCAGGCCCACGACGTAGGCGAAGTCGTCGTCGAGGACGTCGAGGGAGGCGCGGTCGCCCACGAGCATCGGTGCGAGCACGCGCCGTGCTCGATCCTCGCGAAGCCGCGCCACCAGCGAGTCGATGTGGGTGCGGCGCTCGAGGATGATGGTCTCCTTGGCCGCTTCGACGTGCTCGGCGGTGATCTCGACGGTGCGATCCTTGACGTCGCGGCGGACGATCTGATCGGCGAGCGCATTGGTCAGCCACGGGTGCCCGCAGCCGAGGTGCCAGATCCTGGCCACCGCCTCGGCACCGAACCGCTGCCCGGTGGCCGTGGTGTGCTGCTGCAGCAACTCACCCACCTCCGCCTCGGAGAATTGCCCGAGCGTGGTGGCCTCGGCGGTGATGTTGAACGGCGAGGTGGTCCCCAGCCACGAAAGCGCCCTGCGGTCTTCCTCGCGCAGCGCGTAGTCCCGCACCTGTCGCTGGCCCACCAGCACCACGCTGGCCGGGAACGGGAGCTCCTCGCGGCTGATGTAGCCCTGCCGCAGCTGGGTGAGGAAGGAGACCATGGCCTCCCCGACCAAGCCGTCGACCTCGTCGAAGAGCACCAGCAGCGGTCGTGGAGCCCGAGCGGCCAGGTCGTGCAGGTAGCGGCGGATGCAGCTACGCGGAGGCTCGAGCGCGCGTGCGGGGCCGGAGGGTAGGGCCAGGCCAGGCAGGTCGCGCCCGACAGCGAGATCGAGGTCGTCGAGCACCAGCTCGAACGCTCGGGCCGGATCGGGCAGCTCGCGGGCATCCTGGATGTCGACCCACAGCGCACAGAAGCGATCGCCGGCGTTGTAGTGCTTGACCAGCCAGCGCGCGCTGGTGGTCTTGCCGGTCTGTCGTCCCGCGTGGAGGGTGAAGAAGCGCCGGCTCTCGATGAGCTGCTGCACGTCCTCGAGCCGGCGCTCGGGCGGCAGCATGTAGTGCTCGCCGCGGATGCACGGGCCGGAGGTGTTGAAGTACGGGAGCATCGGGAGGAGCGCCAGCGCCCGCGTTACGGGTGGCCCTGCAGGACGCGTGAAGGCGAGCGAAGGATAGCACCGGCCGCTCGGGCGCATCCCCGGTGGCATCTGCGCAAGTGCCGCTCAGTCATACGAGAAAGCCTCGAGGAGTCGTCAGGGCGAGGCGCGTTCGACGTGCGGTGTGATCAGAGGACGAGCGAGATCGACGCGCGCAATCCCGACCGAGGCCCGGGCGCGCTACGAACCCTGCGTGGCCTGGGCCGCCTTGGCGCGTCGCTCGACCTCGAGGAGTCGCTGGCGCTCCTCCTCTTGCAGCCGCGCCGCTTCGGCCTCCGCCGCCTCCACGTCCGCCTGCAGCTTGGCCATGTCCTTGACGTCCTCGAGGAAGCGGTCGATCCCCGCGATCCTCATGCGAGCGTCCGCGACCTCCTGGGGATGCGCCTTGGCGGCCTCGGACACGAAGCGCTCGAAGAACCGTCGCGCGTCGAGGTACGCCGTGTCGTCGAATTTCCGCGGGTCGGGGTCCTGCGGGGCCGAGGGGGCGATGTGCTCGTGGTAGAGCAGCCCCAGGTTGTAGAGCGCGCGGGGATCGGCGCCATCGAGATCACGGGTGCGCAGCAGCGTCTTCTTGGCGTCGCCGTAGCGACGCAGCCCCCGCTGGGCGACGCCCAGGCCCAGCCACGCGGTCACGTTGCGCTCGTAGTCGCGATCACCGAGCGCGCGCGTCAGGCTCTCTTCGGCCGTTGCATAGTCGCGAAAGCGCAGCGCGATCATGGCGACGTTGAGGTGGGCCTCGGCGTGGTCGGGTTCGAGCTCCGTGGCCTTGCGAAACGCCCGCAGGGCCGCGACCTGATCGTGGTCCTCCATGAGCAAGAGCCCGTGCAGGTTGTAGAGCTCGGCGCTGCTGTGGCCGTGTTCCTCGAGCACGCGAGTCGCCTGGGTCACCACCAGCTTGGCCAACAAGAGGTAGGAGCGCTCGTGCAGGCGCCCGCGGTCGTAGTAGAGCCGCGCCAGGTTCTCGTGCGAGACGGGGTTGTCGGAGTCCACCGCCAGCGCATTGCGCAGCGCCAGCTCGGCCTTGGCGAAGTCGTCCGCGGACCCGCTTTGGAGGTAGCGCTCGCGCACCGCGGCGGCTTGGTTGTTGCGGGCCTCGGGTGAAGAAGGATCGGCCCTGACCGCGCGCTCGAACGAGTCGGCCGCGGCGGCTCGGTCGCCCGCGGCCCACTGCAGCACGCCCAGGTTGTTGTGGGCACCCGCGTGCTCGGGGGCGACGGCCAGGGTCTGGCGATAGGCGGCCTTGGCCTCGTCGACGTTGCCGCAGCGCTCCCACACCACCCCGGCGTCGAACAGGCCCTGGGCCGTGCTCGGGTGGGCGGGATCATGGGTGGCACGGAACGCCGCGGTGACCTCGGCGCACTCGCGAGGATCGAGCTTGCCGTCGGCCTCGGCCTTCGCGAGCAGGGCGGCGGCCCGCTCCAGCTCGGCCTCGACGGCAACGACGTCGATGGGCGGCGGCTCGGGGGGGTGCGTGAGAGGCGGGTTGATGACACGGGTGCAGGCGGCCAGGCCAAGGCCCAGCAGCGCACCTCCACGGAGGATCCACGGCATCGGGGCTGCCCTTGCTCTCGACCTGACGGCGAGGGCCACGACCGGAGCAACGGGATGCACCGATCGGGCCTTCGCCGCCCGTCGAGGTTCGAGGAAGGATGCCGGGTTCTACGGGCGAGGCGGGTCGAGGTTCCCGCTACTCGGCCGCGAGCTCGTCCTCGACCTCGACCTCGAGGCCGAGCTCCCCGTCGGCCTCCATCTGCTCGAGGACGCGGGCGACCAGCTCGCCGCTCAGCGGGTTGCCGAGTCCCAGCTCCGCCGGGGCCCCGCAGACCTCGTCACAGGCGGGCTCGTCGACCTCGTCGAAGTTCACGTCGCAATCGCCCTTGATCTTGCGAGCGGCGGACAGGCACTTGCGGGCGGCGCCGCGGTCGTAGTCGGTGCAGCTCTCGACGAACTGGTCGCGCAGGGTCTGTCCGTCGAATTCCATGTCGAGCAGCTGGTCGCGGCAGTCGTTGACCGACTCGAACATTCCTTGCTCCCACAGCTCCGGCTCGCACTTCTCGTAGTGTTGGCAGGCGATCTTCGTGCTCTTCTCGACGTAGGCATCGGGCGAGCCGGCGCCGCAGGCGGGCAGCAGGATCGAGGCGGACAGGCACAGCAGCAGGGCTTGGATCTTCATGGTGAGCTCCTTGGTGGGGGTCCTCCGAGCCTCGTGCGAGTCGAGCGCGAGCGGGCACCTCGCGCGAGGCCGGAGGGGCATTCAACCATGGATTGCGACCGCTCGCCCATCAGATCGCGTTGCGGGCCAGCCAGCGGTCGATTGCAGCCACGTCATCGGTGTTCTGGTCGGCGCGTAGTCGCTCGCGTGCCTGCTCGGCCAGGCGACGGGCGCGAGCGCGCTCGCCCGGAGGCAGGCAGCGGGCCAGGTCGAAGCGCGCGTACGCGAGCTCCTGTGGGTCGCCGCGTTCGAGGAGGGTGGTGGCGCGCTCGAGGAACTCGCAGGCTTGCTGGGTTTGCCCTTGCTCGAGCGCCACGGCGCCACGCCAGCGCAGCGCCAGACCGACCTCCGGGTGGTCGGGCGCATGGCCCCCCTCGATGAGCGCGGTCGCCTGGTCGATGATCTCGTTGGCGCGCTCGAAGTTGCCGGCTCGCAGCTCGATCGCCCCCAGCACGATCATGAGCACCCCCATGTCCTTGTGCTCGGATCCCAGGGCGGCACGTCCCAGCGCGATCGCATGCTCGGCTGCGACCCGTGCCTCGTCGAGGCGGCCCAGTGAGAATTCGAGATGAGCGCGATTGCCCCAGATCGTGTAGCCCACCGGGTGGTCCGACCCATACAGCGACTCGGCCAGCGCTCGTGCCTGCTCGAGATCGGCCCGGGCTTGCTCGGTTCGGTGCAGCGCGGTCAGGGCTTGCGAGCGGTTGGTCAGCAGGAGCAGCTCCTCGGGGCCCTCGGGTCGCACCGCCCGGATGATCGCGAGCGCCTGGTCGTAGTGCTTCAGTCCGGCGGAATAGTCGCCCCGGGCCGTGCTGAGGTTGCCCAGGTTCTGGTGGTAGTCGGCCTCGTCGGGATGCTCGGGGGGGCGCAGCCCGGCTCGGGCGGCCCGCGACGCTTCGAATTGGTCGCGCGCCGCCGCGTAGTCGGCCTCCATCATGGACAGCACCCCCAGGTTGTTCAGCACGTGCGCGCGCGGCTCGGCGCTGGCCACATCCTCGTGGAGGAGCGCGAGCGCCTGCTCGTAGTGGTGGCGCGCCGCCGGGAGGTCTCCCTGGCGGAAGCGGGTGGTGCCCATGCCCTGCTCGAACACGACCACCAAGCCGTCGGGGCGTCCCACCCTGGCGAGCGCGGCGCGGGCCGCCGGAGCCATCGTGACGGCATCGTCCGCGCGCCCCTGAAGATAGCCCACGAGGTACGGCACGTTGCTCCACGCGCGGGCGACCAGACGATCGTCGCGCCCCTCCGCGGCATCCTCGGCCGCGGTCAGCAGCAGCTGCTCGGCTTGCTTCAAGTGCCCGAGGTCCTCGTGCGCCGAGGATGCCAGGATCCGGGCGTGGCCGCGGGTGGGCGCGTGACCCAGCGCAACCGCCTGTTCCACCGCTCGGTCCACCTCGTCGATGACCTGGGCGGCACGGCCGGCGGTGATGCTGGCGTCGAGCGTCTCGAGCTGGTCGAGCAGCGCCTCCACCTGCTCGGCCTTCGCAGGATCCTCGGGCAACGGCACGGTATCGGTCAGGCGTCGCGTGTCCTCGCAGACGTCGATCGGGGTCAGCGAGCTCGCGACGTCGATGCTGTGGTCGAGCATGTCGCCGTCCACCTCGGCCAAGATCGCGAGGCGGGCATCGAGCTCGTGGAGACGGCGCTCGAGGCACGCACGACGCAGGTCGAACAGCGAGTCGCTCTGCTC
The DNA here is from genome assembly GCF_026337845.1 of Paraliomyxa miuraensis. Lineage (GTDB taxonomy): Bacteria > Myxococcota_A > Polyangia > Nannocystales > Nannocystaceae > Paraliomyxa > Paraliomyxa miuraensis. Next base: position 283,355 of record NZ_JAOVZF010000155.1, read on the forward strand.
GCCGCGCACGCGGGTGGCCTCGCATGCATCGAGCGCCGAGTCGCGCCAGCGAGTCGCGTAGCGCTCGAGCACCTCGGCGCTGCGGGCCCACACCGTCGGGGCGTGGTGCTGACCGGTGGCATCGAACGCGCGGCCGATCGCGGCGCGTCGCTCGGGTGTCCACACCCGGTCGAGCTCGGCTCCCGCCTCCGTACACGGAGGCGGCGCCGGGTCGGGTTGCGGCCGAAGCCCCAGCCCGACCGCGACCACGACCGCCCCTCCGCCCACGGTCACGATCGCCGCCCCGGCCACCCACCGCCGCCGTCGTCGGGCGGGGTCGTCGAGCAGTGCGGCCAGCAGCGCCTCCATGGAGGGCCAGCGAGCCTCCGGGGCTCGCGCCAGCCCCCGGAGCACGGCCCGACGCACGTGGGCCGGGACGGTGGTGTCGCTCGGCACCTCGCGCAGCGAGCCCTGGGTGACGGCCGAGGCGAGCTCGTACACGCTGTCGCCCCCGAAGGGATGCAAGTGGAACAGGGCCTCGTAGAGCGCCACGCAGAACCCGAACTGGTCGGTGCGCGCATCCACGCCGAGCTGGGCGTGCTGCTCCGGTGCCATGTAGGCCGGGGTTCCGACCAGCCCGATCGTCTGCGCCATGGACGATGCGCTGCGCTCGATCGCGCTGGTCTCGATCGAGCTCGCTCCGCTCGAGCCGAGCAGGGAAGGATCGCCCACGTGGGCCAGCCCGAAATCGGTGACCCGGGCGCGGCCGCTGCGATCGACGAGCACGTTGGCGGGCTTGAAGTCCCGATGCACCAGGCCCGCGGCGTGCGCCGCCGCGAGGCCCCGACCGGCGTCGGCGAAGATCCCGATCACCTCCGCCCACCCGCGGGGCTCGTCGGCCAGCCAGCGATCGAGCGAGGGCCCGTCGACGAACTCCATCGCGAGGAACACCTCGCCGTTGGTCGTGCCCACGTCGTGCACGGTGACCACGTTGGGATGGGAGAGCTTGGCCATGGCCTGCGCCTCGCGGAGCAGCCGCAGCGCGGCGCGCTCGTTGCTCGCTCCCTTGCCGCGGCTGCGCAGCACCTTCACCGCCACGCGTCGGTCGAGCTCGGGATCGTAGGCCGCATACACCAGGCCCATGCCCCCGCGACCGAGCAGCTCGAGCACGGTGTAGCGCCCCAGTCGGGCCCCCCGATCGAGGCCCGGGGCAGGCTCGTGACCGGCCGGTACGGACCCGTCAGTCTCGTCGCCGGCCAGGGTAGCCTCGCCCTCGTCGTACATCAGCGGCAATCCTACGCCCGGTCCGGCGCACCGGCCCAGCTTCGATAGACTCCCGGCCGTGCCCCCGGCCAAGCTGCTCACGCGCGCATTCTTGCTGGCCTTCGTCGCGAACCTGCTGCACAGCTGGGCGTTCTTTGCCTACCTCCACCTGCCCGGCTTCCTGGCCGAGCGCGGGGCCGACGAGCTGATGATCGGGGTGGTGTTCGGCACCATGGCCGCCTCCGCCATCGCGCTGCGTCCGGCGGTGGGGCGCTTGCTCGATCGTCGAGGGCGTCGAGTGGTCGCGCGGTGGGGCTCGGTGATGCACCTCGCGGTCACGTTCGCGTATCTCTCGGTGGACTCGATCGGTCCGTGGTTGTTCGTGGTGCGCATCATCCACGGCGCGGCCGAGGCGATGCTGTTCTCGACCCTGTTCACGATCGCGGCCGACGTGGTGCCGGCCTCGCGGCGCACCGAGGGCATCGCTCTGTTCGGGGTCTCGGGGCTGCTGCCGATGTCGCTCGCGGGAGTGATGGGCGACCTCATCCTCACGCATGCCGGCTACGCGGAGCTGTTCGTTGCCTCTTCGATCGCGGCGGCGCTGGGCGGCCTGTGCTCGTGGCTGCTGGCCGACTCCCGCCCCGCCGCCCAGGCCGATGCTCCCGCGCCGCGCTCGTTCCTCGCCGCCGTCATGCTGCCCTCGTTGCGGCCGCTGTGGTTGATGGGCCTGTCGTTCGCGCTGGCGATCGCGAGCTACTTCACCTTCCTCAAGACCTACGTCGAGCACCTGGGGATCGGGTCCATGGGCCTCTACTACACCGTGTACTCGCTGGCGGCGATCGTGCTGCGGCTGCTCCTAGGGTGGGTGCCCGATCGGGTGGGGGCCCGGCGGGCGCTGGCGCCCGCGATGACCGGCACGGTGATCGGCCTCGTGGTGCTCAGCGGGATGGGCAGCACGCTCGAGATGGCGGTGGCCGGGCTCCTGTGCGGGCTCGGGCACGCGTTCGTGTTTCCGATCCTCTCGTCGCTGGTGGTCACGCGCGCCGACCAGAGCGAGCGCGGGGCGGCGCTGTCGATGTTCACCGCGCTGTTCGATCTGGGGCTGTTGGTGGGCGGCCCCGTGCTGGGCGTGGTGCTCGAGCGCACGAGCTACGCGGTCATGTTCCACACCGCAGCGGTGGTTGCGGCGCTGGGCGGGGCGGTGGCGCTCCTGTGGGATCGGCGAGCCGTACCGGGACGCGGGTGAGCGGCGCGAGGTACCCGAGCGCCGAAGGATCTCCAAGCACGGGACGCGGTTGGATCGACCGGTCGATGCTCGGCCATGGTCGGGCAGGAGGTGGTCGATACATCGTTCAATCCGCTGCTCGGACGGACATCGGGCGTCGCGGGGACGGGTCGGTCACGAGGACTCGTCGAGTGACGCCACGGGTGCGGCTCGTTGCCGGAGCCCAGGTGCCGGTGTCACCATGAGTCGGTGGGGCACTCTCAGGCTTCCGTGCACGCGAGCTCCCGCATGGTCACGGAGCAGACTCGCTTGCCTCGGCTGCACCGCCTGCTGCCGGCGGACTTCTTCCGACTCGACCAACGCGCTCGACACCAGTGGCTGATGCTGCTGACCCTGAGCGCCGCGATGCTCACCTTCACCGTCGTGGGGAGCCTCATCGCCCTCGTGGCTGGTGAATTCGCCGCGGCAAACGCAGTGATCAGCATCGTGGGCGGCGTGGGCTACGGGGTGAGCCTGGTGCTCCAGTATCGCATGCGCTCGCATGCGCTCGCAGCCCACGTGATGCTGTCGACGCTGCAGGCATCCATCGTCGCGATCATGCTCGTCCTCGGCAATCCGTGGCTGTTTGCAGCTCCGCTCGGGAGCTTGGTCCCGATCATGGCCGTTCAGCTCCTCGACCGGCGCGCGGCCCTTTGGTGGACCCTCGCGATGGCGGGGTTGCTGCTGACCGTGACCGTCATCGGGCTGGCGGGTGTGGGGTTCACGGAGCCCAAGAACATGCTGGGGAGCCCCGAGCGCGATCTGGCCTTCATCGGCATTTCCCTCTCGGCCACCCTGCTCATCCTCGCGTGGTTCCACGAGGGCTCGCGCAACCACATCCAGATGGCCAGCAGCTTCAAGAGCGCCGTGCTCGCCTGCATGAGCCACGAACTGCGCACCCCGCTCAATGGGGTGCTCGGGATGCTCGAGAACACCATGGCGGGCCCGCTCGACCCTGCGCAGCGGGAGAACCTCGCCATGGCGCACCGAGCCGGGGGCTCGCTGCTCGAGATCGTCGATGATGCGCTCGATCTGTTCCAGGCCGAGACGGGCGGACTGCAGCTCCAGCACGAGCCATTCGACCTGCGCGAGGGGCTCTGCGCCGCGACGGCACGAGTCATCGCCCGGTTGGAACGGCCCGGCGTGGAGATCTCGCTCCGCTATCCCCAGGAGCTGCCGAGCCGCTTCATCGGCGACGGCCGGCAGGTCCTGCGCATCGTCGACAAGCTCGTCGACAACGCGCTCAAGTTCACCGAGCACGGCCACGTACGGATCGAGGTCGCGTACCCGGCCGAGTCCGACGACGGCGAGTCGACGCTCACGGTTCGGGTCGAGGACACGGGTATCGGCATCCCGGCCAAGAAGCAAGCGGTGATCTTCGACGACCTCACGCAGCTCGACGACTCGTGGAATCGGACTCGCGGTGGCACCGGCATGGGCCTCGCCGTCTGCCGCGAGCTGGTGCAGCGGATGGGCGGTCGGCTCGGGGTGCACAGCGAGCTGGGCCGAGGTACGGAGATCTGGTTCTCGGTTCCCATGGCCACCGCGCCCGCAGTGGTGCCCGCACCCGTGCCCGTTGCCGCGATCGAGGCTCCGCTGCGACGCATCCGCACCCTGGTCGTCGAGGACAACCTCATCAACCAGAAGGTCACCAAGCGGATGCTCGAGCGCCTCGGCTGCGAGGTCGAGGTGGTCGGTGACGGGCGTCAAGCCATCGAGCGCGTGCGCCAGGACCACTTCGACATCGTGTTCATGGACATCCAGATGCCAGTCATGGACGGCTTCGAGGCCACGACCGCAATCCGCGACGCGTCGGACAGGGAGGTCGCATCGCTGCCGATCGTGGCCATGACGGCGTTCACGATGGCCGGCGACCGGGGCCGCTGCCTCGAGGCGGGGATGAATGGCTACGTCGGCAAGCCCATCGATCAGCAGCGGGTGGTGTCGGAGCTGTCGCGGCTGACGAAGTGGTCCGGCATCGCGGCCTGAGCCCATGGTGAGCCCGCGGGATCCGCTCCACCGCCTCGTCGGTCGCCGCTACGCTCGATTCCGGCGGTGAGAGGGTCGTTGCCCCAAGGTGCGATTCGATCGCACACAACGAGCCGACGTTGCTCGGCCGAGTCTCGGGTCCGGCGTTGGCTGATCGTCCGGCCGCACTTTCCTTATAGAATCGCTGAGGTCCATCATGGTACGGTCCGTGTGCGAGGTGGGTTGCTCGAGTGGGGCGCCGTCGAGTGGAGAATGCCAGGGCAAGGCAATTCGGTATCGGCCAAGTACAGGGTCCTCATCGTCGATGACAACGCGGACATCCACGACGATTTTCGTTCGATGCTGCGATCTTCGACCCCGAGCACCAGACTCGACGACCTGATGTCGGATGTGCTGGGTGACGAGCGCGGCGATCCCCGGGGCGCGGCGCTTCCGGCCTACGAGTTCGATTCCGCGTTTCAGGGGCGCGCCGCGGTCGAGGCGGTCCAGGGAGCGGTCGAGGCAGGGCAGTCCTTTGCGCTCGCGTTCGTCGACATGCGCATGCCGCCCGGATGGAACGGGGTGGAGACGATCCGCCGGATCTGGGAGCGCGATCCCGACATCCAGATGATCATCTGCTCGGCGTACACCGACTACACCTGGGAGGACATCGTCGAGCAGCTCGGGCCCACCGACAAGCTGCTGTTCCTGCGCAAGCCGGTCGATCCGAGCGCGGTCAAGCAGATGGCCCTGGCCACCACGTCTCGCTGGCAGACCGACCTGAAGGTTCGTGACCGGGTCCAGCGTCTCGAGCACCGGCTCGCGCAGTGCGAGCAGCAGCTGGTGTCGAGGGGAGACGCGCCCTCCTCCGAGGAGAGCATGATCGAGTCCCTCACCGAGCTGCGCACGGCCCTCTCGGAGCTGTCGGCCACCACCTTGACTCCCGAGCAGCTTCAGCTGCTCCGCCGCGCCAGCGACATGTGCATCTCGCTGGCGCACGTCGTCGGCCAGTCCGCCTAGGCATGAGTCGCGAGCCCCTCCTTTCGTCATGTCCAGCCCACCGAGACTTCCCCCGGGTCTACCCGACGTCGCCACCCTGCACGCCATCCTCGCGCAGGCGCCAGCCTTCATCACCTTCACCGACATGGATCTGAGGATCCTGTACTCCAACACCATCGCAGAGGGTTACCGCTGGGAGGACGTCATCGGGACCAGCTACCTGTCGTTCCTCCAGCCGCAGCAGAAGGACAAGTTCCTCAGCGCGAGCACCCGGGTGCTCGAGACCGGTCAGTCGCAGCACATCGAGTCCTATGTCGAACACCTGACGGGGGGGCGTGACTGGTACTCGAACCATCTGTCGGCGCTCAACGATGTGGACGGCAAACGTCGCGGGCTCATCAGCATCTCGCTCACGATCACGGCCCAGAAGACCGCGGAGCTCCAGCTCGAGCGCGCCCGACAGGAGCTGATGGAGGCCTCGCATCGGTCGGGGATGGCCGAGGTGATCACCGGCGTGCTCCACAACGTCAGCAACGTGCTCAACAGCGTCGGGGTGTCGGTCTCGTCGCTGTCCCGAGCCTTCGCCTCGTCTCGAGTCCCCGTGCTGCCCCGGCTCGCCAAGCTGCTCCAGGACAACGGGGAGCGGATCGGTGCGTTCATGACCGAGGATCCCCGCGGCCAGAAGTTCCCGGCGCTGCTCAGCCAGCTGACCGAGGAGCTGATGTCGGAGCGCGAGCGGATGGGCTCGGATCTGTCCCGCCTCGCCGAGCACTTCGAGCTGATGCGCGCAACGGTGGACGCCCAGCAATCGGTGGCCAAGCCCGGCGATCGGATCGAGGACGTGGTGCCCCTCGACCTGGTCGAGCGCACGCTGGCGATGTTCTCCATCAAGCTCGTGCACCTCGACATCAAGGTCGACGCGAAATCCGAGGTCGGCGGCACCATTGCCCTCGACCGCCAGTCCGCGCTGCAGATCCTCGCCAACTTGATCCTCAACGCCATCGAGTCGCTCGAGGCGGTGGAAGGCCGGCCGCGCAGGCTCGTGGTCCGCGTGGTCGAGCAAGACGACCGGATCGCATTCGAGGTCGAGGACAACGGCGTGGGCATCCCGCAGTCGCTGATCGAGCGGATCTTCGAGCACGGCTTCACGACCAAGGAGGACGGCCACGGCTTTGGCCTGCACTCCTCGATCGTCGCTGCGCACACGATGAACGGCTCGCTGAGCGCCCACACCAAGGGCCCCGGCGTGGGCGCGCTGTTCCGTCTCACGCTTCCCCGGGGGCGGTCATGACCGACCCGGCACCGAGCCGCGCGCTCGAGCTCGTCGCAGACCGAGCGGAGCCTGCGGCACTGGCCTCCGAGGCCGCCTTCCGGGTCCTCGTCGTCGACGACAATCCGGCCATCCACGATGACTTCAACCAGAGCCTCTCCGACGAGCAGACGCGGTGCCGGGCGCTGGACGAGCTGACCCTCTCGGTGCTCGGGGACCTTCCGGTCTCGGCCCCGGTCTCGGCCACCCTCGGCCCGACGTTCGAGCTGGACTTCGCCATGCAGGGCAAGGAAGCCCTGGCTCGCGTGACCGCGGCGCGGAAGGCCGACGCGCCCTACGCCCTGGTGTTCATGGACATCCGGATGCCACCCGGCTGGGACGGCATGGAGTCCACCGAGCGGATCACGGCGGTGGATCCAGACGTGCACGTGGTCCTGTGCACGGCGCACATCAACGGTACGGCCCCGCAGCGACTGGCGGCCCTCCCGGCGCGGGATCGGGTGCTGATCCTCAAGAAGCCCTTCGACATGCTCGAGGTGCGTCAGATGGCCAGCGTGTTGTGCGAGAAGTGGGTGCTCTCCCGCCGCGACAAGGCCCGCATGGCGGAGCTCGAGCACTCGGTCAGCGAGCAGCAGGGAGAGCTGGCGGCCACCAACGCTCACCTGCGCAAGGAGATCGCCGAGCGAGCCCTGGCCGAGAGTCAGCTGCGCAAGGCACAGCGCCTCGAGGGGCTGGGCCGGCTCGCGGCGGGGCTCTGCCACGAGATCAACAACCCCCTGAGCTTCATCGTGGGGAACGCGGAGATCCTCTCGGAGGACCTCCCGGAGATGGCGTCCTACTTGCCGCAGGGGCTCCGGGACGAGCTCGCCGAGTCGCTCGCGGCCATCGATCACGGGGCCAACCGGATCACCAAGATCGTACGCAACATCAAGCTGTTCGCCCGTCAGAGCGAGGCGCCCATGGAGGTGATCACCCTGCGGGATGCCGTGGACTCGGCGCTGACGATGGCCCGGCTGCTCCAGCGAGAGCAGCTCGAGCTCGTGGTCGAGGTCGGCGAGGAACAGGTGGTCGGACGTCGCCTCGAGCTGGAGCAGGTGCTGATCAACCTGCTGGAGAACGCCTCGCACGCGATGGCCGGAGTGCGTGCGAGCCGGGGGGCTCACCCGCTGCGCCTCGAGATCGGGATCGATGCGTCGGAGGACTGCATGATCGGGCTGTACGTGTCCGACACGGGCCCCGGGATCGAGCATGCAGTCATCGACAACGTGTTCGATCCGTTCTTCACCACCAAGGCGGTCGATCAGGGGACGGGCCTGGGCCTGTCGATCTGCCACTCGCTGATCCACGGCATGGGGGGCACCATCGACGTCCAGAGCACCCCGGGGGAGGGCGCACGATTCACGGTGAAGCTCCCGACGGTGGGTCCTCCTCCCGAGGAGTCGGCGGAGGCCGCCCCCGAGCCTCTGTTTCGGCGATCGGCCACGTCGGGGAAGGTGCTGGTCATCGACGACGAGCCCTTCATCCTTCGCACCATCGAGCGCTCGCTGCGGCGCCACGTCGTGACCTGCGTGTCCAACGTCCAGGATGCGCTGGGCCTGTGCACCCGCGAGGAGTTCGACGTGATCTTCTGCGACATCATGATGCCGGGGGCCAGCGGGTGCGACTTCCATCGCATCCTCGCCGAGCTCGTGCCCGGAGCCGAGGAGCGCATCGTCTTCATCACCGGCGGCACGCGGGTGGACAGCGTCCGCCGCTTCCTCGAGAAGGTGCCCAACAAGTGCGTGGAGAAGCCGTTCGAGACCAACGAGCTGCGCGCGCTCGTCGACGAGCGACTCGGTCTTCGCGCCGAGCACACGTGATGGCCTCGGCCGCGAGCGACTCGAGCCGCGCCACCGTCGGGTCCTTGCCGTAGGTGTCGCTTTCGGGCGGTGCGCTCGCGATCGCGGCCAGCCCCGCGGGCGTCGGCAGCGTCTGGGGGGCGCTGCGAGGGTCGATGATGGTCGCGTCGACGGTGGGCATGGGCACTCGTTGCCGAGCCGCGCGCCGGGGGCGGTGGCGCGGTGATGAAATCTCGGCGCGTCGTTGTATCCCGAGACGAGAAGCGATCGATGAGTCGACTGACGCATGTCTCCCTGTTCGTGCTCGCCGGTCTCGCCGGCGCGTCGGCGGGGGCGCTCGTCGATGGCTCGCCGCACGCGGCGGCGAGGAGCCGCCACGAGCTCGTCGCGCTGGCGAACGAGCTGGCGCGGCGGCACACGCAGGTCGAGCGAGGCGATGGCACGCGCCGCGCCGAGGCCGAGGCGGCCGAGGACGACGTGAGTCGAGAGGGGCCCGCGCTCGACGAGCTCATCGAACACGAGCGTGAGATCGCCGAGCGCCGCGCCGCGGTCATCACCGCCGCCGCGGAGCGAGAGACGCTCGATCCGAGCTGGTCGGCGGCTGCGGAGCATCGGATCGCCGAGGGGCTCGCCGCACACGGCCCGCCCGGCGTCGCGCTCGTGTCCTCGACCTGCAAGACCACGCTGTGCATCGTCGAGCTCGTGCATCCACCGGGGGATCCCGGTACCGAGCACGTCAATTGGCTGCCCGTGTTCGGGCTGCCTCGGGGGTTCTTCGTGCGTCATCCGCCGCAGCCGGGGCGGCACGCACGGACCATGGCCTATCTCGCCCGCAAGGGGTACTCGCTTCCACTCGCCGAGTCGAATCGCAGGGGACCGGAACGCTGGTTGGTCCAGGGAATCAACTGGAGCAGAAAGGAACGTCGATGAAGAGCGAAACGAGACTCAATGACCACGGCCGACTCGTCACGGTGATCGTTGCCTGTGTTGGGCTGACGCTGGGCGGGGTCGTGATGCAGGGGCTCGGACCCCGGATTGCGATGGCTGGCGACAACAAGATCCTCCCGGCTCACGCGTGTCAGCCCGAGGAAGATCCCGAGTACACGATCTTCTCGGCTCGATACCTCGAGAACGACCTCGGGGCGGAGCAGACGTACTGGTGTCCAGTGCTGCGCGACGACACCCAGAGCGAGCTCGAGTTCGTGCGGGTCAGGGTGGAGAATCGAGGCTCGTCCTACAAGCGCCCGGAGTGCACCGTTCACTCGGTCTCGGTCGGCGGCACGTTCACCGATTCCGAGTACGAGGAATCGCCGAGCACGACCGGCTTCTTCAGCCTCGAGTTTCCGCTGAACGGCTTCACCGAGTACGACAACGGGCACTTCGTGATCGAGTGCACGCTGGGCGACGAGGATCGCATCCTCAGCTATCGCACCAACGAGAGTCCCTGAGCATCGACCCCGAGTCGATTCGACCGTCGGTGAGGGCATGGTCGCCCGTGCGACCGCCCTCACCGAGCCCGAGAACGAGAGCGACGAGCAGAGAGACGACGACGATGAAGAGAGGGACATGGGGCGTGCTCCTGGGGCTGGCGGGGATCGGCATGCTGATCGGTGTGTTCACGTGCGGCTCGGCGGATCCATCGTCCACGGTGGTGCGCAGACCGAAGGTGTACGAGTCGAGCCAGGAGCGCGTCGCGGCGACGAGCCCGCGCGTGCGTCGAGGCCTCCCGCTCATGCCACGCCGCTGGCTGAGCGGCGCGACCCCGGCGCCCGAGTCCGACGCGCCCCACGAGGAGCTCGCGGAGCCCGCCGGTGACCCAGACGAGGATCGCGAGGAGGACGACGGCGACGAGGACGACGAGGCGAGCCTCGTTCGTGAGCAGGAGCTCGTCGCGCGTCGCATCGAGGACATCGTCGACCTTGCCGATGCCGAGCCGGTGGATCCGAGCTGGGCCCCGGCGATGGAGCGTCGGATCGCCGAAGGGCTCGCCGCTCACGCGCCGCCCGGGGCGACGCTGGTGTCCGCGAGCTGCAGGACCACGCTGTGCGTCGCCGAGATCGAGTTCCCCCCGAGCGGCGAGGGTGGCACGCGGGTGAACTGGCTGACCGCGCTCGGACTGCCGCGCGGCTTCTTCGTCCATCACGAGCCTCGGCCGGGCTTCGGTCCCAGGACCGTCGCCTACCTCGCGCGCGACGGACACTCGCTGCCCGATTGACAGTGCCTAGTCGCGGGGTGGGGGTGGTCCGCACTCCGGGCGTTTGGTGCGCAGGAACGGCTCGTCGCGCGTTTCGTCGAGCCGGGGGCGGCCGAGGCTCGGTCCTTGGGCCACGGTGCGCGGTGCTGCCGACGGGCCTTCCAGAGTGTGCGAGAGTGCCCGGCATGAGCCTCGCCCCGCGTCGTCGTGCTCCCGCGCTTGCCCTCCGCCAAGTGGCCTCGTTGCTGGCCCCGACCCTGGCCCTCGCCCTGTCGACCGCCGCGTGCCAGCGAGGCGTCACCGTGATGCCCGAGGAGGTCGTGCATGGCACGCCTCCCACCGACACCAAGGCGGCCGCCGACGTCGCGCCGCCCAAGCAGCTGCACACGGTCGAGGGCATCACCGAGTACGAGCTGGCCAACGGCATGCGCGTGCTCCTGTTTCCCGACCCCTCGCGCGAGCGGGTCACGGTGAACGTCACGTACATGGTGGGCTCGCGGCACGAGGGCTACGGCGAGACGGGCATGGCGCACTTGCTCGAGCACATGCTGTTCAAGGGCACGCCCACCCACCAGGACCCGTGGCAGCTGTTGCAGGATCACGGGGCTCAGTTCAACGGCACCACCTGGTACGACCGCACCAACTACTACGAGACCATGCCGGCCAGCGACGAGAACCTGGAGTGGGCGCTCCGGTTCGAGGCCGATCGCATGATCAACAGCTCGATCGACCCCAAGCAGCTCGCCAAGGAGTTCTCGGTCGTGCGCAACGAGTTCGAGATGGGGGAGAACTACGCCCCGGGTGTTCTCGACGAGCGCATGCTGAGCACCGCGTTCTTGTGGCACAACTACGGCAAGTCGACGATCGGCTCGCGCAGCGACATCGAGAACGTGCCGGTCTCGGCGCTGCGAGCGTTCTACGAGAAGTACTATCAGCCCGACAACGCGGTGCTGGTGGTGGCCGGAGCGTTCGAGGCCAAGCGCGCGCTCGAGCTGGTGCAGGAGTGCTTCGCCACCATCCCCCGCCCTCAGCGGACGCTGCCCCCGACCTACACCGTCGAGCCGGTGCAAGACGGAGAGCGCACGGTGAACCTGCAGCGCGTGGGCGACGTGGGCGTGGTGGGGGTGCTGTTCCACGGCGTGGCGGGGGCCGACCCCGACTACGTGGCCGGAGAGGCGCTGGTGCATGCGCTCACCGACGAGCCCTCGGGGCGGCTGTACAAGGCGCTGGTGGAGCCGGGGATCGCCTCGGCCGTGTACGGGCACACCCAGCCGCTGCACGACCCGGGCTGGGTGCAGTTCTCGGCCGAGGTGCCCCCGGGCAAGCCGGTCGAGCCGGTGCGCGAGCGCCTGCTGGAGCTCATCGCCGGGGTGGCCGACACCATCACCGAGGAGGAGGTCGAGCGCTTCCGCAATCGCCAGCTCAAGAACATCGAGCTCGCGCTCACCGACAGCACCGAGATCGCGATCGAGCTGACGGAGTGGGCGGCCCTGGGCGACTGGCGGATGTTCTTCGTCCACCGCGATCGCGTCGAGCAGATCAACGCCGCCCAGGTCAAGGCGTTCGCCAAGCGCTACGTCAAGCCGTCGAACCGCACGGTGGGGATGTTCCTGCCCACCAAGGCGCCCGATCGTGCGCCGTTGACCACCGGGCCCGACGTGATGGCCTATGTCGACGGCTACCAGGGGCGAGGGGCGCTGCGCGAGGGTGAGGCCTTTGCTGCCACCATCGCCAACATCGAGGCCAAGACCGTGCGCGACAAGACGCCGGGAGGCATCGCGCTGGCGCTTCTGCCCAAGCAGACCCGCGGCGGCGCGGTGACCATGCGCATTCGCCTGCGGGCGGGCTCGCTCGAGGAACTGCGGGGCAAGACCGCGGCCGCCGGCCTGGTGGGCGACATGGTGATGCGTGGCACCACCAAGCACTCGCGCCAGGAGCTGCGTGACGAGCTCGATCGGCTCAAGGCACAGGTCTACATCGGCGGCAGCGACACCGGGGCCTGGGTCTACGTCAACACCGTGAGCGACAGCGTGCCCGGCGTGGTGGCGCTGTTGGCCGAGATGCTGCGCGAGCCCACGTTTCCCGCCAAGGAGCTCGAGGTGCTGCGGCAGGAGCAGCTCGCGGCGCTGCAAGAGGCCGGCAACGAGCCGGGCACGCGATCGTTCGAGCACCTGTTCCGCACCCTGGGGCCCTATCCCGCCTCCGATCCCCGCTACCGCGCCACCGTCGAGGAGTCGATCGTACGGCTCAAGAAGGTCAAGCGAGCCGATCTGGTGAGCGTGCACCAGCGCCTTTGGGGGGCGGGCGACATGCAGATCTCGGTCGTGGGCGACTTCGACGCCAAGGCGCTGCGCACCGCCGTCGAGCAGCACCTCGAGGGCTGGGCCGCCAAGCGTCCGTACCAGCGCCTGCCCGATCCGTTCCACGACGTCGCCGGGGGCACGCCGGTCTACATCGACACGCCAGACAAGGAGAACGCCATGGTCGTCATGGGGCAGACCATGAAGCTGCGCGACGACGACCCCGACTACGCCGCGCTGGTGCTGGCCAACCATGTACTCGGCGGCGCGGTGGAGTCGCGGCTGATGGAGCGCCTGCGCCAGAAGGAAGGGTGGTCGTACGGGGCGTTCTCGTTCCTCTCGGCCGACTCCTTCGATGCCTCGGCCCAGCTCGTGGCCGGCGCCCAGTGTGCACCGCAGAACGCCGACAAGGTGCTTCAGGCGATGACCGAGGAGCTGCAGCGGCTCGTTCGCGACGGGGTCACCAAGGAGGAGCTCGAGGCCGCCAAGGCCAGCTACAAGGCTGCGTTCGATACCTCGCTGTCGAGCGACGACACGGTGGCCGACCAGCACCTCGAGGATCTGTTCCTCGGGCGCACCATGGCCTTCACCCAGAAGCTCAATGATGCGATTGCGGCGCTCACTCCCGAGCAGGTTAGGGCGGCGCTGGTCGAGCACGTGCGGATGGATCGCTTCGTCGCGGTGGTGGCGGGCGACCTGGCCAAGGCGGGGCGATCGGTCGACCGCTGAGGGCGTTGCCCCGCTCATTCCTCATCGCGGCGAGTGCTGCCCTCGGCGAGCCCGGCGAGTCGCTCGAGCATCCGTGCGTACTCCTCGTCGCTCACTTCGAGCCCCACCGTCCGCAGCCCTTCGACATCAGCCCCCAGGTACGCCCGCCCGTCGGCCCCCACGAACACCGGCCACCGTGCGTGCTGGTTTCGGGCCATCCACCGCGAGCCATCGATCACGAGCATCCCGCAGACCAGCGAGTCCGGTAGCTTCGTCGCTGGCCACCACACGACGCTGTCGACCGCGAGCCGGTCCAGCGTGAGTCGACAAGCGCGTATCGAGAGCGCCCCGTCGTCGAGTGGGATGGTGACCAACGACACCGCCCGGCCCGGTCCTTCGGCCACCGCCATCGCGAAGTCGCTCGCGGGGCAATCGGACGCCAGGTAGACCCGCGGCCAGTGCTCCGGGATGTGGTCGTGCAACGATGCATACCAGACCAACCCGAGCACGAAGACCAAGCCCGCGACGCTGGCTCCGGCGATCCGCAGCAGCGTCCGTCTCATGTGCCACACGCCTCCTCACGTTGCTCGAGCACATCGAGCACGCAGTCGAATTCATCCAGATGATGTCGCAAGAACAAGAGGTTCCACCCGAGCGACGAGGGAGTGACCTGGGTCGGCTCGTGGGCGGCCGCTTCGAGCTCTTCGAGGTCGCGCCGTTCGTCCACCACGAGTCGACGATAGTGCGCCCCGATGTCCGAGCCCTTGCTGGGGTCCCAGTACGAATTGCGTCCCGATTGCGAGAACGGCAGCTCCGCGCCGAGGTGGGCTGGCATCGGAACCGGGCCGCGATCGGCCCAGACCTCGGTCGAGCACGAGGCCAACGCCCGGCACGCTGGCTGGTCGACGCCACGGATCAGCTCCACCCTGGCGTAGACGATCTCTCCGGTCTCCTGGTCCTCCGAACGTCGACGCAGGACCGCCTCGATCTCCCACGCACAGTATTCGTCGAGCTGCGACTCGAACTGGGCGACACACCGAGCTGCCCGTAGCCCGGCCTCGCCCCCGTACCCGACCGACAACGACCACTCGAGCAGGCCCATCAGCTCCTCGAGCGCGAACTCGTCAGTGACCATCTCGTGCAGAGCAGGCGCCTCACCAGGTGGCTCGATCGAAGCTCCCTCCCGGACCCACTCGAGCGGAGGCTCGGCAGGATCGATGGTACGCGGCCGAATGGCTCCGAGCGCGACGACGGTCGACGGGCGCGAGTCGACGCGACCCTGGTGCTCGCTTCGAGCAGTCCGATGGTCGAGGCGATCCGTGGTCCGACACCATCCAATGCCACA
This sequence comes from Paraliomyxa miuraensis, assembly GCF_026337845.1. Taxonomy (GTDB): domain Bacteria; phylum Myxococcota_A; class Polyangia; order Nannocystales; family Nannocystaceae; genus Paraliomyxa; species Paraliomyxa miuraensis. The sequence goes on from NZ_JAOVZF010000155.1 coordinate 298,483, forward strand.
GAGCACGCCGACGAGGGCCGTGCCCGTCGTCCATCGAATCAGGGATCGACGCACGGACATGGCACCTAGTAGGTGGTCGTCGAGATCGAGTACTCGTCGTTGCCACCATCACCGAGGCCACCGCCCGAGATGGCAGTCGTGCTGCCGACGCACTCGGTCGCGAGGTTCATGCAAAGCGCCGCCGACGTCTTGTGACACCTGCGATTGTCCTTGTTGGTCGGTCCGCAGGTCCAGTGGGTGATCGCGTGTGTGCACTCCGAGCAACCCCCATGCGCGCGTGCGGTGTGCGGCAGCATGGTGGCGACGGAGAGCCCGGCCACGACGACCACGGTGAACGCGATGGCAGGGAGCACCATGGAAATCAAACGACGTACGACCTTCATCGCTGCGCTCATCGTGCAGACGAGGCTATCGGAAGCAACGAGCCGCTTCAAGCGAGCAACCATCAGCCATCGGGCCGAGCACGATATTGCACCCGGTCCACGCGGTCGACAAAGATACCGCCCGGCCGACGCAGATATCCACAAGAGAAATCGATTTCCGATGTGTGTACCATTTGGAACGGGCCCAGCTCCGAAGTCACCGCCCGTGGTTCGGCGGGGCTTGCTTCGGTCGACTCCTCGGAAATCATGGAAATCGACCAATCGCGTTTGACGGGTCGTACCCACGAAGTACGCCGTGACTCGTGAGGTCAGGGACGCGTCACGAACATCGAAGGCGGCTGGGAGGAGCTCGACCGATGAAGGTCCTCGCGCAGAGGATCGCGTTCATGGGTGCCGTGGGAGTGCTTATCGGCTGTGGGGACCGTCCCGCTGACCCGGCCATCGAAGCAACGAGCTGCTTCGAGCGAGCAGCCCATCGGCCACCAAGCCGAGCACAGTTTCGTACCCAGTCCACCCCGCCCGACGCAGGTGGCAGGCGACATGGGCCAAGGCAGGGCGCTCAGTAGGCCGCGGAGGGGGCTGGGAGCGACGGCGAGAACTGCGGCTGGTGCGGGCGCGCATGTCGCAAACCGCATGCCAACAGGATCTCGTCGACGGTTAGTGCCCGACCACGTGGACTGCGGTGACCGAAGCTACGGCCTCCCGGCGTCCAACGCCCTCGGTCGCCCGGCACACTGTGCGCCCGTGGCGGTCCCGTCGTTCACGTCGTACCATTCCCCCATCGTGACGTCCGCTGCCCAGAAGGTTCTCGAAGCAGCCCTCGCCCTCCCCGCCGACGAACGTGAGGCGCTCGTCGGCGTGTTGAGCATGAGCCTAGAACCGGCAACCTTGAGCCCGGAATGGCAGGCGGAGATCGCCCGGCGCCTCGAAAGGATCGAGAACGGCGAAGCGACCTTCTACGATGCCGAGGATCACCTGCGGACGCTGAGGGCGAAGTACGGCAGCTGATGGCCAAGCTGCGGATCCTCCAAGAGGCAGCCGATGAGCTCGACGACGCGGTTGCCTACGTCGAACGCGAGCGAGTGGGCTACGGCCAGATCCTGTTGGACGAGTACGCCGACAAGCTGCGGCAGATTACGCGTTTTCCCGAGAGCGCACCGCTGTTGGTGAATGCACCGCGAGGCTTGATGCTACGCGCATTCGCGCTTCGCAGGTTCCGCTACTCGCTCATCGTTGGGATCCTCGACGGGACCCCGACACTCATCGCATTCGCCCACCACCATCGAGCACCCGGATACTGGCGCGACCGCCTGCACTGACCCGATTCGACCCGATACAGGCTGCGACCGTCGGGGGACCACATCACGTACCGAGCTCCGGCTCGTCGACCGAGGGCCCGCACGCGATGAGGCACGGACCCACGAGCCACTTCGTCATCCGTCTCCGTCTCCGAATCCAAGTCCCAGTCCAACCCAAGCCATGGATCCGAGGATAGCGGACTTGGCGGTTCGTGTCGGCTCCATGGCTCCGACGACGGCTCCGCGTGTTACGCTGGCGCACGCGATGGCCCTGCTCCTGCGTCACCGTGCGCTGCTGCTGGGGCTCGTCGCGTTCGGGCTGGGCGCTGGCGTACACGGGATGTTCCACGCCCTCGACGTACCCACGCGGATGCCACGGCCGTGGCTCGGCGCAATTCCGTGGCTGCTGGCCTGCGTGGGCGTGGCCGCGACGCTGGCGTCCACGGCCACGGTGGTGCGTCGCAGCAAACCCCTGTGGCGCAAGCTCGGACTGGGCGTGTTGCACATCGTGCTCGCGCTCGGTGGGCTGGCCGGGGTGCTCGCGGCCGATCCCTCGTTTCCGTTCGGGCCCACCATCGTCGAGTGGTCGGCGCTGCCCGACGATCGCGGGACCGCCTACCTCTACAAGGAGGGGCTGTTCTGCCGGCAGACGGTGTGGGTGGCGAGGCCGTGGCAGTGGTCGAGCGAACGCGACGCGGGACGGGTCGGCTACACCTGCGATCGGGAGGGGCACCTACGGTGGGATGCCGAGCACGCGCGCATGCTGGTGGTGGGGGCCGATGGCCAGCCGCTGCCCAGGGATCGGACGCTCGAGGGGCTCGGCCATGCGCTCGACTGGGGGCCGCACTGAGGCAGGGTTCGGATGCCCTGTCCGGGATCGTGTCCGAAGATCGAGGTTGACGCCGCACCGAGTTGCCCTACCCTGGGCGGCAGGTTGTCGCGGCCATGTCCGAGCGGATCATCAATCGGCACCGGCCGCTGCGGCCGGGGCAGCTGCGCGCGCGGTACCTCCGGAGGCACCATCGCAGCCGCCGCGAGGACCCGTGGGCGCAGGCCCACGATCTGGTCGATGATGCTCGTGACTTCGATTGCCACGAGCACGAGTACGACTACGAGCGCTGGTGGACGGGAGAGTCCTTCGATCGCCTGATGTGGGAGCTGACCGCCCGGCTCGACGGGTCGGTGCTCTTCAACCCCCTCGCCGCGCTCCCTGCGCTTGCCCCGACGACCGCGTTGCCGGTCGGGCTCGTCGGGGAGCCCGAGATGCCGGTCGAGCCACGCCTCGCCGAGCACCTGCAGCGCCTGCCCACCCTCGACGTCGACTCGCTGCTGATCGGAGCCGACATGGCCGAGGACCTGCGTTGCCTGCACGAGATCGCCGCGCAGCATCTGTGCCCCCTCGCCGGCTTCTCCGAGGGCGGTCGATGGCGAGGCCCGCGGGACTCGCTGGTGGCGATCCTGCTGTTTCGTCCGTTTTGGATCCGCTCTCCGCGGTCGTGGCGACCATCTGCCCACGGCACCGCTGCGCAGAAGGTCGGCGCGTTGGTCGAGCACGTGTTCGCCCGCTTCGACTTTCCCCGCTTCCTGCTCGGGGCCTGGCTGGTGCCGCGAGAGGCACTCGAGCCGAGGTGGCTGGCCTGGACCATCACCCTGGCCCAAGGGGGGAGCCTGCGGCGCCTGCATCGACTCGCGTTTCGTGGCCGCTGGGGCAGCGGCTTCGGGCCGCTACCCAAGAAGCTCCCGGCTCACCTCCACGAGGTCCCCGATCCTCTCTCGCTCGTCGATGGCCTGATGTACGCCGAGGTCCGGCGGCTCGGAGGCACGGCCGAGGACGTCCGGCGGCTGGGCATGGACCCCAGCTTTCGCATCGATCCAACCGTTCTCGATCCCGAGCAGGACGATCGCCGCTTCTGGGAGGACACCGTGCGTTGGCTGGTGCGGCATCGCGAACGGCTCGACGCGCTCAAGCCCGAGGACCAGCTTCGAGTCCTTCAGTGGGCCCGTCACCGCCACACCGAGCGCTGGCGCGAGCCCTTCGAGTGGAGCGGTCGCAGCGTGCGTGCCGCTCTCGACGAGGCTCGCAACCACCGCCGTCGGCTGCTCATCGGGTGCCGCCGTCTCCGCTGGCCGCCCCATGGCTGGGAGGGGACGTACTCCGTCGGCGAGTCGACCTGGACGTTCGAGGAGCTGACCTCGAGCGAGGCCCTCGCCAGCGAGAGCGAGGCCATGTCGCACTGCGTGCGGCTCTATGATCACCACGGCTACCGCGGAACGTCGGCGATCTTCAGCGTACGGCGAGATGGCCGGCGTCGCGTCACGGTGGAGGTTCGCCCTTCGTCGCGTACGGTGGTGCAGGTGGCCGGTGCGTATAATCGTCGGCCCAGCGCCGAGGAACTCGCCGTGATCGAGCGCTGGCGCGAGGACGTCCTGTCTCACTCGACCTGAACGTGGGCCCGCTTGCCCTCGAAGACCACCGCGATCCGGCGGATCGGCGTCGCTCCACGCTCTCGTAGCTCGGCCGCGTAGTCCCGCGCTCGGATCTGCTCGAGCGCCCCTGCGATCGCCCGCGCCGGTGTCTCACCCGCATCCGCGCGAACTCGCTTCAGCTCCATCACCACGCCCGGTTGTCCGGCGAGCTTCGGCAGCACCATCACGTCGCAGCGCATCGACGAGCGCGGTCTTGTCGATGTAGCGAGCCCCGACCAGCGTCAGAACCGCCCGCGCAGTCCCAGCGTGCCGCCACTGGGCGTGGGTCCGGCCATCAGCTCGAGCCGACGCGCCCGGCGGTCCCGCGCCAGCATCACGCTGCCGCCCGCGAGGTAGGCGAGACCGGCCGCCTGTATCAGGCCAAAGCCGACCAGCCCGGCCTTGTCGCCCTTGGTGCGGCCGAAGGGGGCGGCCACCAGTGGTCCGGCCACGGGCAGGAACACCAGCTTGGAGATCCGTTCCTCGTCGCGCTCCTCGGGAGTGACCTGGCCGTCTTCGTGGATCTCGTCGAGGCTGTTGGCGCCCACGAAGGTGGCGGTGAGATAGAAGACCCCGAAGACCGCACTGCCAGCCGCCACGAAGGCCCGGGCGGTGCGGCGGTCCTTGCGACTGAGGGGCTTGGCCTTGGCCATGCGTCGGGACGGGGGAGGGTGAGGCGGGCGATCGAGCCGGGGTGCAGTGACGTGCACGGGCGCGGGCTCGGCCGCGAGGGCCGGGCGAGCATGGGTGGCGAGCACGGTGCTCGCCAGCACGGCGAGGGCAATGGAGCGGTGCATGATCATCCTCCCCCGACCTGGACTAGAAGCGCACCGTCAGCGCCACGTGGGCCTGACTCGACGAGCCCATGGCCGACAGCTGCACTCGCTCGAGCCGACGCGCGCGGGCCAGCCGATGCACGCCCACCAGCGCCAGGCCCACGCCCACGCCTTGCGCGAGCCCGGCGACTCCCGCCGCCCAGGCGCGCACGGCCGTATCGGCGCGCACGATGGCCAGCGCGGGTCCGATCCCCGGGACCATCAGGGCCCGTCCGTAGGCGCGTCGACGATCCCCGCGACGGCTCTCGTCGCCCTCGGTGAGGGGATCGTCGGTGAAGTCGCGCGCGCGGTCGATCGCCAGCGCGCCGGCGAGCGAGGTGAACAGGTAGGCCGAGCCGGCGAGGGTGAGCCCTCCCGCGAGCAGGCCGCGGCCCGACTTGCGATCGTCGTGGATCCGGTCGGCGATGCGGTAGCGCTGCTCGAGCGCGGCCTGGTCGGCGGCCGAGAGAGCCGGCTCGGGTGCGACCGCGGGCTCGGGTGCGACCACGGCCTCGGGAGCGGACTCGGCCGCGGCGTCCGTACGGACCGTCACCGACACCTCCGTCGTGGTCGTGCCCGAGGGCGATGCCACGGTGGCCTCGGCCACGCCCGGCTCGGTGGCCACGGCGATCGTCTGCAGCGACGCCAGAGTGGACGGAGAGGCCTGTGCGAGCCCTGGCATCGAGACCAGGCCCACGGCGGCGGCAAGGGAGAACAAGTGAGCCAAGCGAGTCATGGGGTCCCGGCACGTCGTGGCGTGCACGCGGCGGTAGTGCCGGCCCCCTTGCCGACGATCATGGGTCCAAGCAATTCGCACGAAGAAGGCCCCGAAACGCCGGTTGGGGGCGCTTCGAGGCCTCGTGCGTCAGGTCTCGCGTTCGGCTCAGTTGTTGCTCAGCACCAGCGTGATCGAGTCGTCGGCGAACGTCGCCGCGATCAGATCCTCCCGGTTGTCGCCATCGACGTGCGCCGAGTGGATGCGGATGGCCGGCGAGGGCAGGGTGAAGGTGCGGAGGTTGAGCAGCCCGCCCGCACCGTTGCCGCGCAGCCACTGGATCTGGGCGACCGCGTCGTCGACCATCGCGACGTCGGGGATGCCGTCGCCCGTGATGTCGCCCACCGCGGTGTCGTAGGGCGCAAAGCCGGTCAGGATCACGGTGCTCCCGAGGCTGAAGTCACCGACGCCGTCGGCCAGCAACGTCTGCACGGAAGGCATGGTGCGGCTCGAGACCACGAGGTCGTCGTAGCCATCGTCGTCCATGTCACCCACGCGGTTGGACCACGGGGGGATGTCCACGCCGAGCTCGCGCTGGAACCCGAAGGTCGCGGGGGGCAGCCCCTGCATGAACACGATGTCGTGCTCGCGCTCGATGAGCGCCGCATCGAGCAAGCCATCGTCGTCGAAGTGTCCCAGGGCCAGGCCGCTGGGATCGAAGCCGCTCCACGCCGCATTGCCGACCTCCGTGGTCTCGATGCGCCAGATGCCCTCGCCCCCGTTGCCCAGCGCGATGTCGAGGTACACCGAGTCGGGCTTGCGCATGGTCATCACGTCGGAATCGCCGTCGCCCTCGAAGTCGGCGATCACGGTCGATGCGACCGGGGTGTACTCGACCGCGGGCCACGCCGACCACGGGGCCAGCGTGCCGTTGGCCTGGCCCAGGAGCACCGCGAGGTCGTTGGCGCAGCCCACGGTGACCACGTCGGTACGACCGTCGCCGTCGACGTCGCCGGCCACCGGGAACGCGCTGCAGGCGGTGAAGTTGGCGTCGATGGCCGCGGCGAAGCCCCCGGCGCCATCGCCCAGGAACACCGCTCCCGTGACGCCGACCCCCGCCTCCACCCCGGTGACCAACAGGTCCGTGTCGCCGTCGCCGTCGAAGTCGCCCTTCTCGAGCGCCATCGGGGTGAACCACAGGCCCAGGGGAATCGAGGTCACGATCGGGATCTGGGCAATGGACGGCTCGGCCGCGAGCTCGAAGTCGTCGCGCGACGACGCCAGCGCTTCCTCGCCGACCTCCGTGCATCCAGCAAGCAGCAGTACCCCACCCACGACCCAACTTCGCTCGTATCGCATTCGATCGATCCTCCAGTCCCCATGATGGCGGGTCCCCGGGGAATCGTCACGCCAAACCTCACGAAGCGCCCGAATCGGGGCACCCCGTCGCGCCGATCGACGTCGTACTCTGGCGGCGATCATGCGGACCTACTGCCGGATCTGCGAGGCGGCGTGCGGGCTCATCGCCGAGCACGACGAGCACGGGCAGCTCGTACGCTTGCGGCCCGACCGCGAGCATCCCGGCAGCCGCGGCCATGTGTGCGCCAAGGGGACCCGCTTCCTCGAGGTGGCCCGCCACTCCGAGCGTCTGCTGCACCCGCGCCTCGATGGTCGCCCCGTGAGCTGGTCCGAGGCGATCGACGGGGTCGCGCAGCGGCTGCGTGCAGTGATCGATGCACACGGGCCCCATGCGGTCGGTGTGTACTTCGGCAACCCCATGGCCTTCAACGCGATGGGGGCGGTCTCCACGCTGGCGTTCGGCAAGGCGCTCGGCACCCGCAACGTGTTCTATGCGGGCAGCCAGGACTGCAACAACAAGTTCGCCGGGGCCGACATCGTGCACGGCACTCCCGTGGTGCAGGCGGTCCCCGATCTCGGTCACACCGACCTCGCGCTGGTGTTCGGCTCCAACCCCTACGTGAGCCAGTCGAGCTTCGTGCACATGGAAGGCGGCAGTGCGGCGACGTTTCGGGGGATCCTCGATCGCGGGGGCAGCATCGTGTGGGTGGATCCTCGGCGCACCGAGAGCGCGCAGCGCTGGGGCGAGCACCTGGCGATCCGTCCCGGCACGGATGCGTGGCTGCTGGTGGGCCTGCTGGCGCTGTGCGCCGACGGGGCGCCGTCGGCGGAGCGCGTCGATGGGTGGAACGAGCTGCGTGCAGCCGTGGAGCGCGTGAGCCTGGCCGAGGTCGCGGCGCGGACCGGCATCGCACGCCCGGAGATCGAGCGCCTGGCCGCGCGCCTGCGGTCGGCTCCAGCGGCTGCGCTGCACATGTCGGTGGGCGTCAACATGGGGGGCTTTGGCACGCTGGCCTACGTGCTGCTGCAGGCGCTCGCGTGGGTCACGGGCAACTACGATCGTCGCGGCGGCCTGTTGGTGAGCCCCATGGCGCGCACGGTCGATCGCGTGTTTCGCTGGTCGGGCGTGCACAACGAGCACCGCAGCCGCGTGGGGGGCTTTCGCTCGCTGCTCGGCACGCTGCCGGGTGGGGTGCTGGCCGACGAGATCCTCGAGCCGGGCCCGGAGCGCATTCGGGCGCTGGTGGTGCTGGCCGGCGATCCGCTGCGCTCGATCCCCGGCGCTGCGCGAACCGAGCAGGCCCTGCGCTCCCTCGACGTGCTCGCCTGCGTCGACATGTTCGAGAGCGCCACCGGTCGCCATGCCCACGCCCTGCTGCCGGCGACCAGCTGGCTCGAGCGCTGGGACCTCGCGGTGGCATCGATGCCGTTCCTGCAAGGGCCGCTCTTGCCGGTCTCGGGCCCCGTGATGCCCCCGCAGGGCGAGGCGCGGTCCGACACGCGGATCCTGGCGGAGCTCGCGGTGGCGCTGGGGCTGCCCGGTCCGCACTGGCGGCTCGCCCGGTTGCCGCTCGATCGCTGGCTGCCACGGCCGCGCTTTGGCTTGCCCGTGCCGCGCGTACGTCCGGGGCGGTGGCTGCGGCGCAATCGCTTGCGGCTGTGGGACGAGCGCGTGGCCGACGAGCTGCGAAGGCTGCGGGCCGAGCCCTCGGCCGCGCTCGATGTGCCTTGGCCCGAGGCCGATCCCCACGCCTTCACGCTCATCGGACGTCGTCGCCGGCTTGGCCACAATAGCTGGCTCCACGGTGGCCAGCGCACGGGGCCCGACGAGGCGGTGGCCTGGCTGTCGCCGAGTGATCTCGCGGCGCTCGGCGTCGACGACGGGCAGCTGGTCGAGATCCAGGGGAGCGGTGGGAGCAGCCTGCGGATCCCCGTGCGTGCAGCCGAGGGCATGGCCCCGCGCACCGTGGTCGTGCCGCACGGATTGCCGGGGCTCAACATCAATGCGCTGATCCCCGCCGGGGTCGATCGCATCGAGCGGGTCAGCGGTCAGCTCGTGATGACCGGGATCTCGGCGCGGGTGATCCCCATCCAGGGCGGGGCCGGGGGGTAGGAATGTCTCGGGCCTGGGGGCGGCGGTGGACCGTGGCGAGCGGGCTGTTGGCGCTGCTCGGGCTCGGGCTCGGGTGCGGGCCTCGAGGATCGACCCGAGCTCCCGAGGAGGGGCGTGCTCCGGTCGCCGAGCTCGTGCTCACCCACGGGGTCGTCTACACGCTCGACCCCTCCCGGCCCTGGGCCGAGGCGCTGGCGATTGCCGACGGCGAGCTCCTGGCGGTGGGGACCAACGACGCTGCGCTGCGCCACCGCGGTCTCCGGACCCGGGTGGTCGACCTCGCGGGCCAGCTCGTGCTGCCGGGCTTCCACGATGCGCACGTGCATCCGGTGACGGGGGGCATCGAGCTGTCGCAGTGCGATCTCAATGGGATCGCCGATCGAGAGCAGTTGCGAAAGACGGTGCAGCGGTGCGCGCAGCAGCAGCGAGGGCGCCCATGGCTCGAGGGCGGCGGCTGGGACCTCACGCTCTTTCCCCAGGGCAACCCGAGCCGCGCGTGGCTCGACGCCATCGTGCCCGACGTGCCCGTGTATCTCTCGTCGGCCGATGGCCACTCCGCGTGGCTCAACGGCGAGGCGCTGCGGCGGGCGGGCATCACCGCGGACACGCCCGATCCACCCCATGGTCGCATCGAGCGCGACGCCGACGGGGCGCCCAGCGGGGTGCTGCGCGAGGACGCGATGGAGCTCGCGCAGGAGCACCTGCCGCCCCTACGGGCGGCCGACTATGAAGCAGGGCTACGGCGTGGCCTGGCCATGGCCAACCGCTTCGGGATCACGGGGCTACACGAGGCCAACGGCAGCGCCGAGGTGCTCGCGGCCTACGAGAGCCTGGCGGCCGCGGGCGAGCTGACGGCACGGGTGGTCGTGGCGCAGCAGCTCGAGCCCTCGCAGGGGGCGGCGCAGTTTTCCGAGCTGCAGCGAAGGCGCGACCGCATCGCGCACCCCCGCCTGAGGGCCACGGCGGTGAAGATCTTCGCCGACGGGGTGATCGAGGCGGGCACGGCCGCGCTGCTGCGGCCCTACGAGGGCAGTGAGTCGACGGGTACGCTGAACCTCCCGCCCGAGCAGCTGCACGAGGTCGTGCGCGAGGCCGATGCGCGGGGATTCGACATCCACGTGCATGCGATCGGCGACCGGGCCATCCGCGTGACGCTCGACGCGCTCGAGGCGGCGATGCGCGACAATCCTCCCCGGTCGCGCCGCCACGTGATCGCACACCTGCAGCTGTTCGATCCGGCCGACATCCCCAGGTTCGAATCGCTCGGGGTGATCGCCAGCTTCCAGCCGCTCTGGGCGTATGCCGATCCGTACATCGTGGACCTCACCATCCCCGTGCTGGGCCCCGAGCGCTCGCGCTGGCTCTACCCCATCGGCAGCGTGATGGCGACCGGCGCTCGCGTGGTGATGGGCAGCGACTGGTCGGTCTCCTCGATGGATCCGCTGCAGGGCATTACGGTGGCGCTCACGCGGCGCAGCACGGGGCAGCCGCCGGGGCCCGCGTGGATCCCCGAGGAGGTCGTCGCGCTCGAGCCGGTGCTGGCCGCGTACACCGTGCAAGGAGCCTACCTCGATCGCTGGGACGATGTGACGGGCTCGCTGGTCGAGGGCAAGCGCGCCGACCTGGCCGTGCTCGACCGCAACCTCTTCGAGGTGCCGCCGCACCAGATCCACGAGGCCCGCGTGGTGACCACGATGCTCGATGGCGAGGTGGTGTACCGCGGCGAAGGCGATCGGATCGTCGGATCCCAACGCTGAGTGCGAGCAATCTGGACGGTGCCCTCGCCAAGAGCGAGCCCTTTGGGCATGATCGAGCCGCGATGAACGGTGTGAGACGTGCGCTCGGCGGGTTGTTGATGCTGACGGGTCTGGCCTGTGGTTCACAGGTCACCCGGCTCTCGACCAGCGGAGACGACCAGAGCACCACCACGAGCGACGTCACGTCCACCACCATGGCGACCACCGTCGTTGGAACGAGCACCACGACCACTGCCGGCCCGGGTACCACCGCCGTCGACACCACCGCGGGCTCGAGCACGGGCTCGAATTTCATCGACCCTCCGCCGGGCTGCGACACCGAGGGCGGGGGCACCCTGGTCGAGTGCGATGTATGGGCTCAAGACTGCTGCGCCGGTGACAAGTGCATGCCCTGGGCGAACGACGGCGGCATGGCATGGAACGCCACGCGCTGCAGCCCGATCGCCCCCGAGCCCCATGTCCCGGGTGAGCCTTGCTCCGTCGAGGGCAGCGCCGCCAGCGGTCTCGACGATTGCGACGCGACCTCGATGTGCTGGGCCGTCGATCCCGACACGCTGATGGGCGAGTGCGTGCCCTTGTGCCAGGGCTCGGAGGAGGAGCCCGTGTGTCGGCCGGGCACCGACTGCATCATCAGCAACGATGGCGTGCTCATCCTCTGCCTCGAGCGTTGCGATCCGCTGGCGCCCGACTGTGGTGAGGGACAGCACTGCGCATGGGTGGAGGATGCTCCGCAGTGCGTGCCCGGCTCGGGCGTTCCCAAGGTAGGTCCCGGCGATCCGTGCGAGGCCCCGTATGCCTGCGGCGAGTCGCTCCACTGCGTCCCGGCGGCGGCGTTCCCCGGCTGTGCCGCAGCGGGGTGCTGCAGCCCCTACTGCGACGTGACCGATCCAGGCGGCGATGGCCTGTGTATGGCGCTCGACCCGGGCCTGAGCTGTCAGTCGGTCTTCGAGCCAGGGGCAGCACCGGCGGGGCTCGAGCACCTGGGCGCTTGCTTCGGGTGAAGGGCGAGCGCGTCGAGGGCCTGCTCGAGCTCGGCTCGCGAGCGAACGATTCCCGAGGGGCTGGGTGCGCCCCGGGAGACGAGGGTGCTGCAGGCCTTGCGGAACAGCAGATCGGCCGGGTGCGCCTCGAGGACCTCGCGCAGCTCGTCTGGAGTTGCGCGCATCGAGGGGGATGACGCGAGCCCATGTCGTTCCCGGGCCAGCAGCTCGGCCCCCAGGGCCACGGTGGCCAGGGCGGCCTGTGCTGCTTCGCTCGGTCGCAGTCGCTGGCCATGCTCGTCGGCCAGGCCCGCGAGCACCACATTGGAGAGGTATGCGAGCTCGGCCAGCCGCTCCTGGAAGCGAGGCGGAGCCTCGCCCCCCAGCGCCTGCAAGGCGAGCGTGAGTCGTGGTGCCTCGTCCTCGAGGTCGCCCCCGGACGCGGGCGAGGGAAGCTGGGCGAGGAGCTTCTCCAGGGGCTGGTCGGTGTGCTCGCGGGTCGGCGCGGTCGAGCGTCCCTTGCGTTCGAGCCCCCGGAAGTACGCACGGGTGGTGGCATCCCGGGATTGCCCGGCCAGCTCGCCCGTCATCGGCATTCGGGCCAGCGCGAGGAAGCCCTTGGCGGCCCGCGGCTCCACGTAGCCGAGTAGGCTGCGCCGCTCCTCGCGGGCCGCCTCGACGTCCTCGGCGAGCGTCTGCGCCTCCGAGAGCACCTCGGCGAGCGCGTCGAGGTCATCCACGTAGCTCGAGGCCAGGGCGGCGCAGCGATCGAGGACTCGCACCAGCAGCGATCGATGGCTGCGGTCCAGCGCCAGCACCAGGGCGAGCACCGCGTCCCAGCCCTCTTCCGCCCTGGCGACGAGCAGATAGCCGTCGATCTCCTCGTTGAGCGCGCGCTCGAGCGCCCCGTCGGCCTCGATGGCGGCCGGGTCGTCCTCGGTGATGCGCTCGCGGAGCTGGTCGTGGTCGAACACGAGCACCAGGCTCGACAGCGCGTGCGCCACGAAGTCCTCCGAGAGCTCGGCCACTCGGTGGGCCACCGCTCGATCGCCCGCCTCGAGCAGGACCTCCAGCCACGTGACGAAGCGTCGGCGATCGAAGGTCTCTCGCTCCCCGGGGCGGCTGACGAACAGGTCCTCGTCGAAGGCGGCCACGAGCTGCTCGGTGGTGGCCAGGGCCACGAGCTCGCCGGCATCCTCCACGCCGATCTCGCGGACCAGGGCGGTGAAGCGCTCGTTGGGGAGCTCGCGCACGAGCCGGTCGAGATGGGGCGCCTCGATGAGACGCGAGAGCAGATGGGTGGTGGGGGCGGATCGCAGTGAGAGGGTGGTCATGGGTTCTCCTCGGCAGGCGCGGCCGCGGCCGCAGCGGTGAAGAAGGCTCGAAGACCGGAGAGGTGATAGGCGCTCAGCGTGCGCGTGGCCTCGGCCAGCGCACGGGGCGATTGCTCCTCGGCGAGGATGTCGGCGATCGATCCCACGTAGGCGCGGTAGATCCTGCGAAGGGCCCTCAGGTTGGCGGCTCCCAGCGGGAGCTCGGGGTAGACCTGCTTGGCGTAGCGGACCGAGAGGCGCGTGAGGTCGGCCGCCACATCGTCGTGGAACGACTCGTACGGGGTGCCCTCGGCGCGGCGCAGCAGGAACAGCAGCTCGTAGCGGTGCTCGATGGAGAACGCGCGCGTACGAGCCGATGCCAGCCAATAGGGATGATCCTCGGGCAGCGCGTGGGCGTTGCGGGCCGTCCCGAGGGCCTCGACCTGCTCGCGCAGGAGCGTGCGGAGTTCCTGGGTGAGGGTGGGGGGGATGGCCGCCTCGAACAGTGCGTCCTTGTCCGAGAAGTACTTGTAGAGGTTGCCGATCGAGGTGCCCGCGTCGGCGGCAATGGCGGCCAGCGGCGAGCCCTTGACCCCTTGCTCGGCGAAGTGCCGGCGGGCGGCCGTCACGATGGCCTGACGCACGTGCTCCTTCTTTTGCTGGGGCATGGACTCCTGAAAAGCGAACTTATCATTCTCTTTTCAGGAGTCAAGTCCATGGCCTCGCGCTGGGGATGGACATGGTGCGCAGGCCTCGTGGCGCGATCCTCGCGTCACGCGGTACGATCGGTCGCATGTCCACCCGGCGTGCCGACGTCATCGTGATCGGAGCCGGTCTCTCGGGTCTGTGTGCGGCCCGGAGGCTGCAGGCGGCGGGACGCTCGGTGATCGTGGTCGAGGCGCGCGATCGCGTGGGCGGTCGCTCCCTCACCCAGACCCTCGAGGGACATCCGGTCGACCTGGGTGGCCAGTGGCTCGGGCCCACGCAGGATCGAGCGCTCGCCTTGGCGAAGGCGCTGGGCCTTCGCACCTACGCGCAGCACGACGAGGGACGCAAGGTCATGGAGCTCTGCGGGGTGCGCTCGACCTACCGCGGGCTGCTGCCGTGGATCGGGGTGCGAGGGCTCGGCGAGCTCGCGATCCGGGTGGCGCAGCTCGAGCTCTTCGCACGGAAGGTGCCCCTCGATGCGCCCGCGACGATGACGGACGCCGCTGCGCTCGATCGCCAGACGGTGCGGACATGGCTCGACGCGACGGTCACGGGGGGCCGTGCCCGCTCGGTGCTGGAGATCGCCACGCAGATGGTCTTCGCGGGCGAGCCCGAGCAACTGTCGCTGCTGTACTTCTTGTTCTATCTGCGCTCGGGAGGAGGCTTCATTCGGCTCACCTCCACCCGTGGCGGTGCCCAGGCGTGGCGGATCCACGGCGGAGCCCAGCCGCTGTCGCTCGGCCTCGCCGAGCGCCTGCAGCAGCCGGTGGTGCTGGGGTGCCCCGTGTCGGCGGTTCGGCACGAGGGCGACGACGTGGTGGTGCTCGCCGGCGAGCGCCGCTTCGAGGCACGTCACGCCATCGTGGCGGTGCCGCCCGCCCTGGCCGCGGGCATCGAGCTCGGCTCGGCCCGCACCGAGGCTCGCCGCAGGGCCGAGGTGGGCATGCCGATGGGCTCGGTGATCAAGTGCAACGTGGCCTACCGCCGGCCGTTCTGGCGCGAGGCGGGACTCTCGGGCGAGGCGATCAGCGACGGCACGCCGATTCGGGCCACGTTCGACGGCTGTGCGCCCGACCTGTCCTACTGTGGCCTGGTGGTGTTCGTGATCGCCGACCAGGCCAGGACCCATGGCGAGCTGCCGCCGCAGGAGCGCAAGCGGCGGGTCATCGAGCACCTCGTGCGGCTGTTCGGACCCGAAGCGGCCGATCCGCTGGGCTATGTCGATCACGACTGGTCGCGCGAGCCTCATAGCGGTGGGTGCTACGTGGGGCTCATGAAGCCCGGCGTGCTCAGCGAGGTGGGCAACGCCCTGCGCGAGCCGGCCGGACGGATCCACTTTGCGGGCACGGAGACGGCCATGCACTGGTGTGGGTACTTCGATGGGGCCATCGAGGCGGGTGAGCGCGCGGCCGACGAGGTCGTCGAGCGCCTGCGGAGCCATGTCCCCGGGACACTCGCATGACTCGTCACCCGAGAGGACACGACCCGCGATGTGCGACTCGATCGTGATGGTGACCCCGCAAGGGGTATGGTTGGCAAAGAACAGCGACCGCGAGCCGGGCGAGGCTCAGTCGGTCGAGTGGAAGCCGGCCGGGTACCCCACCGGGTCTCGCCATGCGCGTCGGCGCTGCACCCATGTGGAGGTGGAGGATCGCGTGCCCCGGCGTGCGCTGGTGATGTCGCGCCCCTCGTGGATGTGGGGGGCGGAGATGGGGGTGAACGAGCGGGGGCTGGCGATCGCCAACGAGGCCGTGTTCACGCGGATGCCGGTGGCCGCGGCCGGGCTGACCGGGATGGACCTGCTACGCCTGGCGCTCGAGCGAGCCGACACCGCACGCGAGGGCGTGGACGTGATCACGGGCCTGCTGCGTCGGTACCCCCAGGGCGGACGCATGGGTCATCGCTCGCGCGGCTTTCGCTATCACAGCAGCTTCTTGCTCGCGGACGCCGAGGAGGCGTGGCTGCTCGAGACCGCGGGCTGGCTGTGGGCCGCGCGGCGGCTCCAGGGGCGGTATGCGTCGTCCAACGTGCTGGGGATCGGACACGATCACGATCTGCTGCACCCCGAGGCCGCCGTGGTGGCGCGCGCCCGGGGCTGGTGGAGCGGGCGCGGCGATCTGGACTTCGCCCGAGCCTTTGGCGCTCCGCTGATGGCGGTGGCGACCGGCGGACGGGCCCGGCGGGCCTGCTCGCATCGCCTGGTCTCGCAGGAGGGCGACCCGTTCGCGGTGCTGGCCGCAGCCCTGCGCGATCATGGCGCTGAAGGAGACGAGCCCGGCCATCCCGCCGATGGATGGCGCATGCGGATGCCGTGTGCCCACGCATCGTGGCTGCCCACGCGAACTGCAGGGCAGACCACGGGGTCGATGATCGTGCGGGCCGGAGCCGAGCCGCGGGTGTGGATGACCGGGACCTCGTCACCGTGCCTGTCGGTGTTCAAGCCGGTCGCCGTCGATCGCGACGGGCTCGGCGGTCGTGGACGGGCGGGCGAGCGCCCCGACGATGGCCTTTGGTGGTCTCACGAACGGCTGCATCGTCGGGTGCTCGAGGACTACGCGGCACGAGAGCCGGTCGGCGGGGCCGAGCGGGCCGAGCTCGAGGCACGTGGGCGCGACGAAGCGCTCGAGTCCTCGAGGTTCGCCGCGCTGTGGGACGAGCACCTGGCCCAGCTGCCGCAGTGGCACGCACGGACGCTGCACCATGGCCGGCCCGTGCGCGTGGGCCCGTTCTCGTGGTTCTGGCAGCGCCAGTCGAAGGCCGATGCTCTGCGGTGAGCTACGGGTTGCCGTGCCGCAGATCGTAGCTGCCCGCGCCCGTGTAGGAGTGCACGCGCCAGATGTAGTAGCCCTCGCTGCCGGTGTGGAGCACCGACTCGGTCGACGAGGCACTGGTGGAGCTGGCCACGACCTGCCAGTCGCCGCCCTTCCACTGGTAGAGGTAGAGATCGAAGTCGGTCCCCGCCGGGCCCTGCAGCTCGGCGCGCAGGGTGCCGGCCTTGCTGTGGAAGTAGTTGCCGTCGGGCTCCCAGGCGTACTTGCCGGTCCCGGCGAGCGAGCCCTGCACCAGCACGCAGCCGGGGCAAGTGCCGGGGTCGGGCTGCGGCTCGGGCTCGGGCTCGGGCTGCGGCTCATCGCCGCCACCGCCGAGGAACGTGGTCGACAGCAGCAGGTTGGGCGAGCCCGCCAGCGACGACAGGCGCCCCGAGACGGCGCCTCCGAGCAAGGCCTGGCGAACCTGCGCCGGCGAGGCCTCGGGATGCTCGTCGAGGTAGAGCGCAGCCACGCCCGCCACGTGCGGTGAGGCCATCGAGGTGCCGCTGAGATCGCCGGAGGCGCTGTCCGAGGTCTGCAGGGCCGAGCGGATCGCCACCCCCGGGGCCATGATGTCCACGCACGAGCCGTAGTTGGAGAACGATGCACGGCCGTCGTTGGTTCGCGTCGCGCCCACCGTGATCGCGGCCTGCGAGCGAGCCGGGGACACGTTGCAGGCATCCTGGTTCTCGTTGCCGGCCGCCACGACCACCGTGATCCCGGCTGCCACCGTGTTGGCCACCGCCTGGTCGAGCGCAGGCGAGACTCCGCCGCCCAGGCTCATGTTGGCCACGGCGGGGAACTGGGCGTTCTGTCGGATCCACGCCAGCCCGTTGATGATGGCGGTGGTCGAGCCGTAGCCTCCACAGCCGAACACCCGCACCGCGTGCAGCGTGACGGCCGGGGCAACGCCGTAGCTGGTGCCACCGACGGTCCCGGCCACGTGGGTGCCGTGGCCGTCGCAGTCGTCGGTGCCGCCGCTGACGCCCGACCAGCCGTTGCCGACGCGCCCGCTGAACTGCGAGTGGGTGGCGCGGATGCCCGTGTCCACGATGTACGCGTGCACGCCCTGGCCCGTGGCCGAGGCCTCGTACTCGCCGTCGAGGGGCAGGTCGGCCTGGTCGATGCGATCGAGCCCCCACGAGGCCGCGCTGTCGGGCACGAGGATCAGCTCCTGCTCCACGAACGCCACCTCGGGCCGGCGGCGCACGTCCTCGATCTCCTCGTCGCTGAGGGCGGCCACGAAGCCGCGCAGCACGGGGGAGTCGAACGTCTCCTCCACGGGAAAGCCCTCGAAGTCGAGCATGACGTCGCTCATCGCGTCGCCCTCGAGCATCTTCTCGTCGAGCACGACCAGGTAGCGATCGGTGGCCTCGAGCGAGCGCGGGCTCATCCCGCCCTCACCCTCGCCACCAACGCGATACACCGGCGCCACCCAGTCCGCCGGGTCGAGCTGCTCGAGGCTCTCGGTCATCAGCTGCGGCTGATTGGGGGTGCGCCCCTCGGGAGCCTCCATGTCGCACGCCGAGAGGGCGGCCAGCGATGCGAGCGAGGTGATGGAGACGAAGCGAGAAATGTTGGTGATGCGGCGGGACATGGTGATTGCTCGGGGACGGTCGGGGATTGGGGGGAAGTGGTGGGTTGCCGTGGCCCCTAGCAGGTGGCATGCCGCTGTCGTGTTGCTCGTGATTTCGGGTGCTTGCGCGTGCGAGCTCACCCCGCCAAGGCCCGCGGTTGGGCAACCCGCCCGGGGGATTGAGCAAGCTGCGAAACGGCGAGCGCTGACCGGCGGAGCGAGCGAACACGAACCGCATGTTCTCGATGCCGGTGTCGCTTACCCGTTGATCGGCGGGTGTCGGGCGCCGCGACGAGGGTCGGCGAGGCGCTCCGAGACGCACCCGAGGGTGCCGCTCACCCCAGCGTCTCGAGCAGCTGCGCCGCCGTCATCGGCTTGGAGAACATCGGGTAGTCGTACTTGATCGCATTGTCGTGCTCCTCGACCGAGGTTGCGGCCACGCAGTCGGTGAGCGTGATGACCTCGAACCCGTGCTCGTAGGCCGTGCGCATGGTCGACTCGACGCAGCAGTTGGTCAGGAAGCCGCCGAGCACCACGGTCTCGATGCCCTTGCTGCGCAGGATGAAGTCGAGGTTGGTGCTGGCGAAGGTGTCGAGCCCTCGCTTGCCCTCGATCACGATGTCGCCCTCGGCCGGGGTGAGCGGGTCGACGATCTGGGCGCCCCAGGTGCCCTTGACGAACGCCTTGCCGTCGACGACCCCCTTGAGGATCCCATACGGGTGCGCGCTGATCTCGTGGTAGCCGGGCGCGAAGGTGATCGGAGCATGCATGACGGTCACGCCCTTGGCGCGCGCGCGCTCGACCACGTTGCAGGTCTTGGTGAGCATCTCGGTGCGGCCCATGACCTCGGCGACGGCCCCGTGGAGCACGCCACCCTCGGTCGTGAATTCGTTCTGGTACTCGATGAGCAACAACGCGGTCTTGGAGGGATCGATCGCCATGGTCGGATAGCTTGGCGCAGGCGCCCGGGGTCCGTCAAAGCTGCTATCGTGGGGTGTGGGCATGGGCCAGAGCGAGGGCCAGCTCGGGCACCAGATCGAGCACGGAGTCGACGAAGGGCTCGAGCGCCTCGAGCGAGCGCTCGGCCGCGCCGTCGTTCGCGACCCCCACGTACTCACGGGCTTCGTTCGCGATCAGGCGGCCCTCGCTCCGGCCGGGGTTCCGGCGGCACTCGTTCGCGCACGCTCGGAGGACGACGTGATCGCGACCCTGCGCTTGGCCAACGCACATGGCATCCCGGTGGTCACCCGCGCCGCGGGCACGGGCCTGGCCGGGGGCGCCAACGCGATCGACGGCTGCATCGTGCTCTCGGTGGCGGCGATGGATCGGATCGTGGGCATCGATCCCCTCACGCGTACCGCCGAGGTCGAGCCCGGGGTGATCAACGGTCGGCTCGCCGCTGCGGCGGTCGAGCATGGCCTGTTCTATGCGCCCGATCCCGCCAGCCGAGAGATCTCGACGATCGGGGGCAACATCGCGACCAACGCCGGCGGCTCGTGCTGCCTCAAGTACGGGGTCACCGGTGACCACGTGGCGGCGCTGCGGGCCGTGCTGGCCGATGGAACGGTGATCCGCGCGGGGTCGATCACCACCAAGGACGTGGCTGGGCTCGACCTCAAGCGCTTGCTCGTCGGCTCGGAGGGCACGCTGGCGGTGATCGTGAGAGCAACGGTGCGGCTGCTGCCCGTGCCGCCACCCGCGTCGACCCTGGTCGCGTTCTTCTCGAGCGTACGCGAGGCCGCCGAGGCGATCGTGGCCATGGAGGCTCGGGCGGCGCTGTCCTTGATCGAGGTCATGGATCGCGTCACCGTGGGTGCCGTCGACGCGATGACCGGCATGCAGCTCGACACGGAGGCGGCGGCCATGGTGCTGGTGCAGAGCGACGCCCCGAATGCCGCCGAGGTGATTGCGACCTGCGAGCGTGTGTGTGTCGATCACCATGCGCGTGACGTCGTGTGCAGCGATGATCCCGAGGAGGGGCGCATGCTGCTGCAGGCCCGACGCATGGCGCTGCCGGCCCTCGAGCGCCTGGGCACCACGCTGCTCGACGACATCGCGGTCCCCAAGCCGCGGTTGCCCGAGATGTTCGAACGCGCCGTGGCGATCGGGGCTCGGCATGGACTGGTGATCGGCACGTTCGGCCACGCGGGCGACGGCAACCTGCACCCGACCATCGTGTTCGATCCGCGCGACGAGGCCTCCACCCGGGCCGCCCACGCCGCGTTCGACGAGCTGGTCCGCGCCGCGGTGGAGCTGGGAGGCACGATCACGGGCGAGCACGGAGTGGGCACCCTCAAGCAGCGCTACGTTGGCTGGGCCCTGGGCGAGGCCGAGCGGGCGCTGATGCAGCGAATCAAGCGGGCGTTCGATCCCAATGGGATCCTCAACCCCGGCAAGGGGTACTGACCCACGGGGCTCGTCTGGACACTATGAGCACGCTCCGCTGCTGCCTCCGCCGCGCGGACTTGGATCGACCTCGAAGGGGACCGTGCCCCAGGCCCACTTCTCCGACGTCACGAAGGGGCGAGGCGCATCGCCGCGAATGGCACCCGCTGCGTGGGGCCAGAGGCCCTGGACCGCGAACGCGGAGAGGTCGTCGGGCTCGGGGAGTCGTACGAGGTGTCCCAGCGGGATCGGCCGATGGCTGGCGAGGATGATCAGGCGGGCCGGGCGAGGACCCTCCAAGGGCACCCGCGACGGCCAGTGGCACGCCAGCCCCTGCCGACGTCGATGTCCGCGCAAGCCAACGTGGGACTCGACCCCGGGGATGACCTCGATGCCGTCGGGCTCGTGTGCATTGAGGAGGCTCAGGCGCCCCTCGATGCCGATCTCCAGCACCGACACGAACCATTGTCGGGGGGTCGACCCACGATGGCTCAGCTCCACCCACAGCCGGTCGCCAACGTGGATGCGTGGGACTCGGCGCGTCTTTGGTGGTGAGAGCGGCAGCTCTTGCGGATGATCGTCCGGCCCGAAGGTCCCCCATCGCCAGACGACGTCGATGTCTCGAGCGGCGGAAGAGGATGCCATGGCGAGCGAATCCTCGAAGCGCCGGGCTCGCGCTCGATCCTCCACCAGATCCACGACATCGCGCAGGCCCTCCGCCTCGGCCGAGACCCCCAGCCATATCGGTCGCTCGTTGGCATCGAAGACATCGAGGGCTCGGCTCGGCCCTTCGATCGCGGCAGGGCGTACCCGCGCGATGACCTCCGGGGAGTTGCTCGCCACCGTGCGGACCAGGTTCGAGGCCCGTAGTGCGTCCTCGAGTTCGGTCACCCCGTCGACGACCACCGGCAATCGTTGCTCCACCACGTGCATGATGGCAGTGGCTCCGAGGACGGGCCGGATCGATGGATCGGAGAGAACGACCTCCGCGCTGTCGAGGTCGGTGCTTCGAACCTCGGCCTCCACGAGGAATCGGGGCTGGAGGTCGGCGTCGAGCGAGAGCTCGGCGATGCCCCAGCGGTCGCCGAGCCGCACTCCCTGGAGCAAGCCCGCCCGGATCCAACCTCGGCCCGTGGTCGGGGCCGGGATGAATGCGGCGCTGCGCGGCTGCGGCACGGCATGGCGCGAGAACAGCAGGCGATGCCGCGGACCGGCCAAGACCACGCGCTGCTCCTCGGTCCCTCGCTGGCGGCTCACCCACTCGCGAGCACGGATCGCAATCGCGTCCCAGGTGAGGCGATCGCAGCGCAGACCGGCCTCGCGTACCAGATCCACGAAGCACTGCGTGAGCAGACCGTAGAGGCCGCCCGAGTGCTGTGTGGCGTAGCCACGACGCAGGGAGGACGAGCCGAACAGCCGAACCACGCGAGGGTGGTCCTTCACCGACAGCAGCAGCGCTCGGTGCTCGAGCCTCTCGGCGAGCGTGCGAACCCACGAGGGTGGTGTGATCGTGGGGAACGGGCCATCGCGCACCATCGCGGCCGCATGGCAGCAGTCGATGATGGTGGCGACGTTGCTGCAGATGCGATCGAGCCGGGCCAGCGCATCGGAGATCTCGATGTCGAGCACGCCCACTCGCTCGGATGAACCCTCCGGTCGTAGCGTGGCCAGGTAGAACACCGGCCGCTGCCCCAGATCGCCGGCGAGCCCCGAGAACCTCACGACACCCCCGTGGCCGAAGAAGTAGAACAAGCAGGCATCCTCGGCCCGGCACGTCGAGACCATTGTTTCGAGTGCCGCGAGGACCCGAGGCCGGGTGGCCTCGGCGCCCGTACACACGGTGCTCGACCAGCCTCCGAGCTCGTCGAGCAACCGAGCCATGGCCTCGACCCCGAGTGCCCGATCCAGGTGCCCATCGGTGGCCCGTTCGGGCACACCCACCAGGAGCGCATGCTTCATCGTCCTTGCCGCCAAATCAGTCCGGACGATGTTCGGCTAGCGTTTCGACCCGCTGAGGCAATGCGCACAGGGGTCGTATCCCGCTTGCTTGGCCTGTTGCGGGCTGGAGAAGTAGACGCGGTCCTTGATCTTGGCGATCTGGCACCCGATGGTCTCGTTGTTCAGGTCATGGAATTCCTTGGTGTTCTTGTTGCCCAGGTAGCGGTTCATCGTCATGCTTCCTTCGTTCGCGATGCGTGGCTCGTGTGGGAGCCATCGGCGTCACGGTGTCCACACACTCGAGACCGGTCACCACGAATCGAACCTTGGTGTGTGAGCAAGCTCCGAACCGGGAAGGTGATCGTTTCGGGGTCCGCGACACTGGGGCCGACACATGGTCGAACCGACGCGATGGCGGGCAATGGTGTCGCGCCGGTTGAACCCACACCTGGGATCGGGCGAAGCTAATGCTGGCCCGGTGACGGACGAGATCGACGAGGTTCGAGCGCAGGATGCGACGGGCGAGCTGGACCTACCACCGGCCATCGCTCGGCTCGGCATCGAAGCGCGAGCCGAGTACATCCGGGCCAGACAGCGACTGGGGTTGATCGATGAGGCCTCCGCGCGACTGGAGGCGGTGGGCCGGTATCGGCTGGAAGCGGAGATCGGTCGCGGCGGCATGGGCATCGTGTACCGGGCAAGGGATCCGGAGCTCGATCGGCCCGTGGCAATCAAGCTCGTCCAGGCCGTACCCCTCGTGCGCTACGACAAGCTCCGCGCGCGCTTGCTGAAGGAAGCCAAGGTCCTCGCCAAGCTCAACCACCCCAACGTCGTGCAGGTGTACGACTGTGGCCAGCACGAGGGCGAGGTCTACTTGGCGATGGAGTACGTCGAGGGGACGACTCTCCGCGACTGGCAGCGGGGGCAGAGTCGCCGCTCGATTCTCGATGCGTACCAGCAGGCCGCCCTGGGACTGGCCGCCGCGCACGATCTTGGGATCATCCATCGTGACTGCAAGCCCGACAACGTGCTGGTGGCCAGCGATGGCCGGGTGCTCGTGGGGGATTTTGGACTGGCGGGGTTGATCGCGGGGGACGTGCTGCTGGCGGACCGTACCGATGGTTCTCATGGCGATGCCTCGACGCACGAACGCATGTCGGCGACGCGATCGGGGGCGCTGCTCGGGACGCTGGCCTACATGGCGCCCGAGCAGCTGCGGGGTGATGGCGTCACACCGCGCAGCGATCAGTTCGCGTTCTGCGTGGCGTTGTGGGAGGCGCTCACGGGTGTGCGGCCGTTCGCGGGCGAGGAGCGCGAGGGGCTGCTCGGGGAGATCGAGCGCGGACGGATCCGCGGCTCCGGGCGGATCCCTCGGCGACTGCGGGGGCGGCTGGCAAGGGGGCTGGCGGCGGATCCCGAGCGGCGGTTTGGCGGGATGCGCGAGCTGGCCGAGGGGCTGGTGCCTCGGCGGGGTCGCGGCGTGCTCGCGAGTGCGTTGTCGCTGAGCCTGGCCGTCGGGCTGGTGACGGGCATGTGGTTGCGAGAGCCGACGTTCGAGCCGTGCTCTCTAGAAGGTTCGGTCGCCAACATGGAGGAGATGCGTCCACAGTGGCGCCAGTTGGAAGAGCGACTGACCGAGGCTGGGCTCCGTCGGACGTACCAGCGCCTCGAGAGTCTGCACCAGGGCATGCGTGTGGAGGCCGAGGAACTCTGTCGACCGGGAGGCAACGACGAGATCGTCGCTCGTCAACAGAATCTGAAGACGCGGGTCGAGCATCTCCGTAGCATTCTCCAGCGATCCAAAGACCTGGACCTCGCGAGTCTTCAGGGGGAAATCGATCGCTTCGAAGCCGAGCGCTGGAGTGCTCCCCCCCCGCGGCCGTTGAAGGCGGAAGTTGTCCAACTCCTGCTGATCTCCTATCCCCTAAGGCTGAACAACCATCTTCCCGAGGCGCTCTACTTGGCCGACCGGGCCGTGGAGGCTGCTGGTGACGAGGACCTCGAGCTGGCATTCGCTCTCCGATGGCGTGGTGACGTGTTGGCCTTCATGGACAAACGACACGAACACGCTTACGAAGCCTACCGGAAGGCCGCAGGCCACGCGGACGCCGCGGCGTACGATGATGCTCGTCTGGACAATGAGCTGCTCGCGGCCAAGATCGCGGTGATGAGGCTGGGTGATCTGGACCGGGCGCGCGAATCGCTGAATGAAGCTCACTCGGTCTTGCGTCGTCTTCGCGAGCCCTGGATCAGCCCCCGACGCGCAGACTACCACGAGGTGACGGCTGCGGTCCTCAAGCGTGAAGGCAACCTGGATGGTGCACTCGCATATCAGATATATGCACTCCTGGTGCGTGGTTGGTGGGGCGACAGGATCGAGATCGGCAGAGGATCCCTCAACCTCGCGACGATCCTGGAGCATCGCGGTTCGGATCCGGCTCTCGTATATCGCAACTACAAGGGGGCCCTGGATGTCCTCGAGCCGCTGTCGTCGAGCCCCGAATGGCTCGCTGCTGCCGTCGGTTTCGGTCGCTGGCTGGCGCAGAACGACGACGACAAGGAACGCGCCAGGGAACTCCTCGAGGCGGCTGCATCCGGGCCCGGAGACATGCAGATCTCAGCCTTGACCGAGTTGTTGTGGTTGGCGATCTCCGAGAACGATCCTCCAGCGGCAAGCGCGTGGGCCAAGAAACTCGAGCCGCTGTTGAACAACAGCTCGTCGCTTTCCGCAGAGCGCAGCCTGGACGCATGGCAGAACGTCGCCATCGGACATGCCATGGGTCACGACCTCGCGGCCTTCGAGAACGCACGCTCGTGCTTCGATCGCGTGGCCCAGGAGGCGCTGAGGAAGGGTTCACTCCTGATCGGCGACAGTGTGGAACAGCAGACCGCTCAGCTGGACTTGATGGCAGCGGGCGAACTGGTCGAGGTCGCTCCAGACCGTGCCCAGGAGCTCGCGACGTCGGTTCGTGGCTATCTGCTGCGGCGGGTGGAGGCGAAGGAACTACCCAAGGATGAGCGGCAGCGACTGCTCTCCATGCTCGAGGCCGCGGAATCGCTGATTCCATGAACCCTGTATATCGATACCTTTCGTAATCACCCCATCACCCAACCCACCGAGAGTGATCACCCCGATGCGATCACCCAGGAAAGTCGTACCCATGTCCAGTCCTCTCATCGTCATCGCCCAAGACCCAGTCCATCTCCAAGGCTTCCTCGATGGCGCAAGCGATCTCCAGGTCAAGCACGGCACCAACAGTCTCTACGACTACGGCCACTCGCTCGAGGCACGGCACGCGGATCTGAGCCAGCCCAGTGAGACCATCCGAGTCGATCTCGCCGACTTCGCCAGCGGCGGATATGACTGGCAGATCACGGCATCCCACGTGGTCGCCGGCAATACCATCGCCTGGTCACGCGACACCAGCGAGGCCTACTGCGAGTTCGGGGCGATGACCGATGCCCTCGAGGTCGAAGTACGAGCCACCAGCAACGCCTCGCCTCCCACCACCGAGACGCGCACGATCTGGATCAAGACCAGGCCGGTCGACGGTCTGCCGGACCGGACGTAGCAGGACGTTCACCGTGGGACTCGCAGCCTATCGATTGGACGATGGTCGTGCTACAAGCACCACCATGATCCGCGAGGATCCCGACCTCGAGTTGCTCCTGCAGTGGCGCAAGGGTGACCGCAAGGCGGGCGAGCGGCTGCTCGCGAAGCACTTCGCGGGCCTCCGGCGGTACTTCAGGCTCAAGTACCCCGATGCGCACGAGGATCTCCTGCAGGAGACCTTCTCCCGCATCGTGCAGAACCGCGACGAGTTCCGCGGTGAGTCTCTGTTCAAGACCTATCTGTTTCGGATTGCGCGCTACGTGGGCAACGCTCACGTGCGCAAGCACTACCGACAGGGAGGCGACTTCTCTCCCGCCAGCAGCTCGCTGGCCGACCTCACGGGCCGGCGCCAGTCCTCGGTGCTCGCCGAGCGCGAGGACCATCGCCTGCTGCTCGATGCGCTCCAGCAGCTGACCCTCGAGCAGCAGGAGGTCATCGACCTCTACTACTGGGAAGGGCTCACCGCCAAGCAGGTCGGAGAGTCGATCGAGGCGCCGGAGTCGACCGTGCGCAGCCGTCTTCGGCTCGCCGTCCGGCGCCTCACCAAGCTGCACCAACAACTCGGGCAGCAAGAGCACTCCCGCGAGCTGACCGAGGACGACGTGGAGCAGTGGCTGCACGCGCTGCGGCAAGAGCTCGAGCGAGCGCCGACGGCTGCGGGCTGAGCACCGCTCCCCCACGCCTGCCATCGGCTCACCCGGTGGCAGGAGACCCAACCTCCGGTGGTGATCATGTCCTCTGCGCGCGTTCGGCAGTCGAGTCCTCCTCTCGTGGCCGTCTTCACGGCCAACCCGTCCATCACCACCCCGCTGGACCTCGACGGCGAGGTCCGAGCGATCACGGCCGAGCTCGACGCTTCGGGGCTCGGCGGCGTGCTCCAGCTCGAGCACCAGCGGGCGACCACGCCCAACGCGATCCAGCGCGTGCTGCTGGTGGAGCGACCCACCGTGGTGCAGTTCAGCGGGCATGGCCGAGCTCGTCGACCCGGCCGTACGCGCCAGCCCGACCGTGCGCGCCGAAGGAACGCCTCCCGGGATCTGACCCCGGATCCCGAGCTTCCCGAGCCGGGGGGCATCATGCTGCACGGCGATCGAGGAACGGAGACCAAGGTCGTCTCGGGCCGAGCGCTTGGCGACCTGTTCGCCAGGGCCGGGTCGACCGTGCGGCTGGTGTTCCTCAATGCATGCCACTCCGCCCAGCAGGTCCGGGCCATCGTCGAGCACGTCGACTTCGTCATCGGCATCGATGGCGCGATCAGGGATGAGGCCGCCAAGGTGTTCTCGGTGGCGCTCTACCGCGCGCTCGCGCTCGGTCGCACGATCAAGGATGCCTTCGAGTTCGGGGTCAACGCGCTGATGCTCGAGGGTCTCGAGGACGACCAGGAGCTTCCCATCCTGCGCGCGCGGGCTGGTGCCGATCCCACGAAGACCACGCTCGTGGCCGCGCCCAGGGCCGATGATGGCGTGAGCTGGGATGTGTACGTCGCCTACGCCAAGGCCGATCGAGAGGAGGTCCACCGGCTCGCAGCCGAGCTGCACCAGCGGCACCTGCGGGTGTTCTTCGACGAGTGGGAGCTCGCCCATGGCGAGGAAGCCACACGGCGGCTGGAGCAGGGCGTAGAAGGCAGCACCCAGGGGCTGATGGCCGTGTCAGCGCACACCATGGCCCAGCCGTGGGTGCAGACGCAGTACGCGGCCCTGCTCGACAAGGCCGTAACCGAGGGCCGGCGGCTCATCCCGGTGCTCATCGGTCGAGGCAACGGCAAGCTACCCCCGTTCTTGCGCACGCGTCATCCCGTGGATCTGCGAGGGTTGAGTGAAGACCCGTATCGGGAGCAGGTCGGCATCATCGCCCGGGCGCTCCGCGGCCAACGGCCAGGGCCGCCACCGCGCATGACCGGCCTGTCGGGCCGCGGTCAGTCCTCTTCGGGCTCGAGACGCTCGACCGCGCGAAAGCCCAGATAGGCGATCCGATCATCGGGGTGACGATTGAGCCGGGAGGCCGCACGCGCCTTGCGTGCCGGGTCGATCCAACTCCCGCCCCGGATCACGCGGTTGCCTTCCGCCTGCGGCGCATGGCGAAGGCCATCGCCCGACCGCGTGGTGCATCCCTCGTAGTCGCCGAAGTCGTCCAGGCACCACTCCCACACGTTGCCGTGGACGTCGTGGAGCCCGAACGGGTTCGGCGCGAGCTCTCCCACCAAGTGCAGGCGCTGTCCGGAATTGTCGTCGTACCAGCCGATGCGATCCAGATCTTGCTCTCGTCGCCCGGACCAGTAGGCCGTCTGCGTGTCGCCACGACAGGCGCGCTCCCACTGCGCCTCGGTGGGCAACGACAATCCCGCCCACTCACAGTACGCCATGGCCTCGTGCCACGACACACCCACGACGGGCTGCCGGGGATGGTTGTAGCGAGGGTCGCCCCAGTAGGCAGGCTCGGGGACCTCGGGGTGGACGCGCAGATACTGTCCATACTCCTCGTTGGTCACCGGGTACTTGCCCATGAAGAAGTCCGCGAGCGCGACCGGGTGGCGTGGCCCCTCACCTCCCTTGCGATCCCGCTCGCGGTGGTGCGAGCCCATCTCGAAGCAACCAGCGGGGATCTCCACCAGGGCGTAGCCGCCGCGAGGCGAGCGCCGGGTGATGGGTTCGGTCCGCGCATCGTGGCCCAGCAGGCGGCGCAGCGGCTCGTGGGGGTGCTCGCGAAGATCCGGAGCGATCTCCAACAAGCGCTCGGGCGCGACCTTCTCGAGTATCCGTGCGGCGGCGAGCTGGCGCGACCACAGCTCGGGCTGGTCCAGCGGCGGAGACATCAGCAACCCCTCGAAGGGCGCGACGCTCGCTCCTGCGGCGTCGTGGAAGCAGTCGACGACCAGATCGAGGTGCTCCACGAAGGCCGAGCGTCGTACGACGCGCTGCATCAAGGGCTCGAACAGCGTCGGCTCGCCGAGCGCGACCAAGAGGACCGTGACGTCGCGCCACCACGGATCTCCGAAGCGCTCCGCCAACTCGTCGAGCACGCTAGGGTTGCCGTGGGACAGGCTCCGCAGGTGTCTTGCACACAAGTACTCCTGGAAGCACAGGTGCAGCAGGCCGAAGCTCTGGCCGCCCTTCGTGGTCAAGATGCCGTCGGTCGTGCTCACCGCGCGGAGGAATCCCTCCCCATCGACTTCGGCGTAGCCCAGGCTCGTGCAGATCTGGGGCTCGAGCACGGTCGCGATCGATCGCGCGTCGGCATGAGTGCGCCCGCGCTCTTCGTGCAGCCAGTGGGCGAGCGGCTGGAGGATCTGCCGTGCCTCGCGATCACCAAAGCGGCGTGGCAGGTCGCCCTTGCTGCACCACTGGCGCACCAGCACCTGCAAGCACTGCTCATACAGCTCCACCCGACGCGTGGGGAGGTTGCCGCGCTGGCGAAACACCGCGCACAGCACCGAGAGCATCAGCGGGTTGCGCGTCAGCTCGAACATCCGCGTGGTTCGAAGCTCCGGCGTTCGAAGCTCGGCCCACAGCCCGTCGGCCAGGCGCCTGGCCTCGGCCGGGGTGCCGCCGCTCTCGCCCAGGCTGGCGTGGAACCACCGCTCGACCAGCGAGAGGGCCTCTGCCTCTTCGAGCGGTGGCAGCTGGACCTCCAGCGTGGGACCCAGCGACGAGCCTCCGCCTCCGGGCTCGAGAGGGCGCTGCGTGATCATGAAGCGCGCGCCGGGATGATCGTCGAGGCCTTGCGCGAGCCAGCGCGTGATCCGAGCCCGGCAATCCTCGTTGGGCAGCTCGTCGAAGCCATCGAGCAAGAACAGCAGGTGCTCGCGTCGCAGCAGCGCCTCGACCAGCGAAGCATCGAGCCGACCATCGCGCTGCAGGTGAGCGGCGGCGGCCTCCGTGAGACTCTCGAACTCGGCAGGGAGATCGCTCAGCGACAAGAGAATGGGCACCGTGTCGAGTGGGAGCCCGAGCGTGGTGGCGCTGCGCCGCGAGAGCCACAGCGCGAAGCGACGAAGGTACGTGGACTTGCCCGAGCCCGGAGGCCCCACCAGGGCGGTCACGCGGCAGCCTTCGTGCTCGGCTCGCTCGAACACCCGAAACAGATCGATCTCGGGCTCCGGCTCGTCGCGCTCGAGCGCGTCGTCGTTCTCCGTGGCGCGCCGCGGGGCCAATCGAACCTTCACTCGAAGGTCATCGGGCTCGATCGGGCTCGCGATCGATGTCGCGGCCCCTACCATGGAGGTGCAGCTGCTGTCGCTCTCGATGGTCTCGAGATAGAGAGACAGCTCCGGTACCGAGACCCGACGCGCTCGGGGCTTGCGAGGACGGCGACGCGGTGCGGTCTCCCGGCTCTTGCTCGAGGGGCGCCTTCGGGGTGCGGGCTCGGCATGGGGGTCGGTCTCCGAGACGGCGGCAGGCTCGGTGCGTGTGACGATCTGCGACCACGCACTCGCGGTTGCTCCTTCGTTCCTCCACTGCAGTAGGCTGCGACCCACCATCGCTCCGATGCTGTCGGGGTTGAAGCGAGCGATCGGCTCGTTGGTCACGAGGCGAGCCTTGAAGGCATGCAGGCGCGCTTGCTTGGTCCACCGCTGGTCGGCCTCGTCGAAGTCCCTCGTCACCACCACCGGTCGGTCCTCGTCGATGAGGAACACCAGCCGCGGTAGGTCCCGCTTGCGAGCCCACTCGTACTCGAGCTCCACGATCGAGCGCTTGCCTCTTCCGGGCACCGTTCCGTAGCGCCAGCCGACGAGCATCAGGAACAGGTCGCACTGTTCGAGCTGCTGTCGTCGAGCTTCCAGCACGGATGCTCCGGCTCCGGTGGGGACCGGATCCACGACGCAGGCCACCATGCCGGCGCGCGCGATGGTCTCGAGCAGCTCTGCTCGGCGCGCCTGATCGTCACACAGTGTCGTGGACACGAACACCCGATAGGGTGTCGGGTGAGCCGGCTCGAGCGGACGTCGTCTCATCGCGCGACGCGATGCGCCGAGCCGCCGACGGAGCCTCGGTCCAGGATCGAGGCCCATGACGAGCTCCGGTACCTGGCCGGTGATCCCGGCGATCAACCGCTCGAAGCCATGCTCCTCGCTCAGGCTCACCCAGGTGCGCGTCCGCAGGAAGCCACTGATGCTGTCTTGCGATGCACCTGGCAGCAACACGGGAATGACTCGACGATCGTTTTGATCGATGAGGGCCAGCTGGCTCTCTTGATTGCGCCAAGCGCCGGATCCTCCGGGGCCGAAGAACACGGCCACCGCAGCGCTATCCTCGATGGCTCGCTCGAGCGCGGGGATCCAGGGCTCGCCGGGGATCAACATCCAGCGACGTAGATACGGCCACAGCTCCGCTTCGCTTCTCAGGCGTCTCGCGAGGGCCTCCACCGCCGGCTCGTCATCCTCGGTGTGCGAGAGGAACACGTCATACTCATCGGACATATCGACAACCGCATCGATCACTATGCAGGCCGAACGAGGATTCGTCACGCCTTCATGTCGGGCTTGGTCGATGGGAAGAGTCGCTCGAACGACACGCGCAAGCTCACATCGTGATCCTTGCATTTCGATGTCCCGAACTCGCGCCTGCGGACACTGGCCTCGTCGTGCCTCCGCCTGCTCACCGCCATGGGAGCCCTTCGCATGAACGATGAATGCTCGCCACGACTCGATCTGCTGATCCTCGCCAAGCTCGCCACCACCTCGAAGCGCCCGCCCTCCGTGGGAAGGCTGGAGCAGGACCTCCTTCCCTTCGTGGAGGCTCGGCTCTCACGTCGAGAGTGGTCCTCGCGACTCGCCGAGCGCGTCGAAGTACTCCGCGGCAACGGCGAGCTCGATGCTCGTCGCGTACCCACGCAAAAGGGTCTCCAGCGCTTGCGTAGGGCCCTGGGGGTTCGAGACCTTCCCGCTCGTTGGTCGGAGATCTGGCGCGCCTTGATTCCGGCATTGATGCTCGAGTTGCCCGGGGAGCAGTGGTTGGAGGTCGCGAGCGCCGACAAGCTCCGCGCCCGGCTCATTCGTCAGAGCCGCGGGCTCGTGCTGCCCGAGATCCCCACGCTCGCGCAGGCGGTCGACGCCCAGATCTGGCAGGCGCTCGGTCTGCCCGAGGCGGGACCGCTGACCCTCGGCAAGCTGCGCCGCGCGGTGCTCGAGCGGACTCTGGGGGTCTCGATCCGGGCCAAGTCCATCGATGGTCCCGAGGCCGGTCGGTGGCTTGCGACGGCTGCTGCCGGGACTCCCACTCGCGACATCATCGCGATCCAGCGGGCGCTCATCGGTCGCTGGTTGTTCGAGGCCAAGGTCCCCGACACGGCCGACGAGCGCAAGGTCGATCCCAAGCAGGGGCGTGCCAAGTCCCTGGCCGTGGCCAGCTCGCGTGGGAGCGAGCCCATGCCCCTGGAGCGCTGGGCCGAACGAATTCAGCGGCTCGCCGACACGGTGCAGAGCGGTCGCTACGGGGAGGAACGAGCATTCATCGCCTCCGTGTGGCAGGCCGCGCAGGCCGACCCCACCGCGCCGCACGACTCGCTCCCGGCGTTCAAGACCCGGCTCGTCGAGGCCAACCGTGCGGGCCTGCTGCGCTTGCACCGTGCCGACCTCGTGGGTGCCATGGACGAACGCTTGGTGCGCGAGTCCGAGACCCGACACCTCAACGCGACCTTCCACTTCATCGAGATCGATCCCCGGAGGCCGTCATGAGCACCGACGCCATCTTGCCCCTCGACATCACCGACACCGTCGACACCATCGTCACGATGATCGAGCGCGTGCTGACTGCCGCCAACGAGGCCGAACTGCTCGGCCCCGAGCTGCACCGACTTCGTACCGAGCACGGCCTGCCGCGGCGCATGGTGGTGGTCGGTGCGCTCCTCAACGACTTCGGTCGTGTGGCCTACTCGTGCATCCAGGCCGATCATCGCATCACCGACGAGGAGATCGAGCACGTCTATCCGATCTTCTACTCACTGTGCAGCTTCCTGGCGAGGGTCAGGCCCGCCTACCGCCGCTTCACGGGGGTCGGGCAGGACGAGCTGCGCGAGTTGCTGGCGTGGTATGCCGGTGATACGGCTCCCTTCGGCGCAAGGGCCGATGAGACCCGCTGGATCGGCCTCGACGTGTGTCGGCGGACCGCCCGGATGACCGGTGACGAGGAGCCGCTCGAGATCTACGTGCGCTGTCAGCAGCGCACGATGGATCGCGTGTTCGCCCTGGGAGGCACGACGCCCGAGGAAGCAGCCGCCCGGACCGAGCTCGACGCGATGATCGAGCTACGACGACGGCTCGTCGAGGAGCCGCGATCCGCTGTCGCCGATCCCCGCCTCGTCGCGTTCTGCAGCCCGGCCGGTCCGCCCGTGTTCGGAGCCATCGCGCACGCCCACCAGGTGTGGGAGCGCGATCCCTTCGATGCCGAGATGGTGCATGCCGAGGCCCGGGAGGGGTTCGAGCGCCTCGTCGATCGCGTGACGGCCTCCGACGCAGACCAGCGCGGCCGCATCCTGGTCGTGCGGGGTCCCTCGGGCGCGGGCAAGACCCACCTCATGCGAGCCTTTCGTACCTATCTCCATGGGCGGCGCCGGGGCTTTGCCTCCTACATGCAGATGACCACGCGCGCCGAGGACTACGCCCGCTACGTGCTCGTCAACGTGATCGACGCGCTCGAGCGTCCGTACGATCCACCCGAGCTGACCAGCTCCGGCCTCATCACCCTCTCCGATGCTCTGGCCGAGGATCGCCGCGCCCTCTCGGCGGAGGCGCTCGCCAACCTCCGCGAGGGTGACTTCGATCTCGCGCACGTCGATCACGTCAGCCCCCTGGTCGACCGCCTGCTCGAGCAACCCGCCTACCACGACTTCGATCCCGACCTGTTGCGCGTGCTGCTCTACCTCCAGCGCAGGGAGCCCAAGATCCGCGCGCGGGTGATCAAGTACCTGCGCTGTGAGCACCTCAACGAGTACGACGCACGCCTGTTGGGAGGCATCGCGCCTCGAATCGACCAGGACTCACCCCTTCGCATGATCGAGCAACTCGGGCGCTTGATGGCACGCGTGGGACAATTCGCGTTCGTGCTGCTCATCGACCAGATGGAGGACGTGTTCAATCTCGACGACACCGGGGCTCGCATCGCGCGCTCGGTCGACGTGCTACGCCACGTCGTCGACCACGTGCCGACCTCCGTCGTGGTGCTCTCGTGCCTGCACGACTACTACGAGCGCATCCGTGGGCACCTCACCAGGTCTGCCCTCGATCGGATCGAGTCCGATCCCGCTCCCGTCACGCTCAACGCCGGTCGCAGCCTCGCCGACATCCAGCAGATCGTCGGCCTTCGCCTCGAGCATCTCTACGACCGCATGGGCGTGCGCTCGCACGACGACGATCCCACCTTTCCCATCTGCATCAAGGATCTCGAGTCGCTGGTCAACATGCGGACGCGGGACGTGCTCGACTGGTGCCGGGAATTCCAGGCGCGCAGCGTCCAGCGTGGTGGGCTCACCGAGCCTCCCACCGGCGCGCCGCCGCGGGAGCACGAAAAGCCGCTGGAGGTCGCACGCATCGAGCAGGGGTGGAACGACTTTCGCACGTCCTTTACCGAGGCCGTGCCCGAGGACGACGACGCTCTGCTCGAGTTGCTCGGCCTGGCGGCCACCCGAGTCGGCCAAGAGCTCGAGCCGGCGCTCGCATTCGAGGCTCTGCGAGAGGGCGTCGCACTGGTGATCACCGGCGAAGGTCGACCGCTCGTCGTGGGCATGGGCAACCGCGATGCTCGCGGCGGGGGGTTGCGCAAGCAACTGCACGCGCTGCGCGAGCTCGCGGGCGAGCGTATGGTCGGCATCGTCCGCTGCTCGGAGTTTCCCGACAACCCCCGCTCCCGGGTGTTCAAGGAGCTTGGCGAGCTACTGCGCGACGGAGGACGGCGGGTCACCGTGGAGGATGGCGACTGGCGTACGATCATGGCGTTTCGCGTGTTCGCGCAGCGGCACGGCGACGACCCGAGCTTCGCCGCGTGGCGCCGCCAGGAGCGGCCGCTCTCTCAGCTCTCCTCCTTGCGCACGTTGCTCATGATCGATGGCACGCCGTCCGACCGCGGCTCGGACCATCCCGTCGTGTCCGCGGACGATCCGAAGGGTTCCGACGAGGGGGAGCCACCTCCGGGGGAACGAGCGACCGATCGCGAGCCGGGCATCGAGCAAGCCCCCGACGCGGCTGGGCAGAACTCGAGCCCCGCTGCCGTCGCATCCGACGATGCCTCACTCGTTCTCGCGCGCGATGGCTCGTCCCGCGCCATGCGTGACACGGATCTCTCGGTCGGCCAGACCGCAGGCATCACCCGCGCACCGGTCTCGATGAAGCTCGATGACCTCGTGACCCACGCGGCCTTCCTGGGCTCGACGGGCAGCGGCAAGACCACTCTCGCCCTCAACATCATCGAGCAGGCGCTCGAGCGAGGGATTCCCGCACTGTTGCTCGATCGCAAGGGTGATCTGTCCACTTACGCTCGCTATGGGTGGTGGGATGCTCCGGGGCGGGACGCCGCTGCGACCACGCGCAAGCAAGCGCTTCGCGAGCGCGTCGAGGTGGTCGTGTACACCCCCGGGACACCCGGTGGACGCGACCTCGGCCTCACGGTCGTACCGGCGGGCCTCGGTGACATGTCCAGTCAGGACCGGTCTCAGACCTGCCGCCAAGCCGCGGCGGCCATCTGCGCCATGCTCAACTACAAGGGCTCGAGCAGCGACCTCGCCCGCCAGAGCGTGCTCGCCAAGGCGCTGGAGGTGCTCGGCCAATTGACCACCGAGGAGATCGGGCTCGAGCATGTCATCCAGCTCATCGGCGAGGAGGATCCGACCCTCATCAACGCGGTCGGACGGCTCGACATCAGGCACTTCGCGAGGCTCGTCGATCACCTCGAGACTCTACGGCTGTCCAAGGGCGAGCTCTTGTCCTCGCACTCCGAGCGGCTCGACCCCGTGCAGCTCCTGGGTCTCGGTCGCAACGACGGCAAGGTGCAGCTGTCGGTGGTGAGCACCAAGTTCCTCGGCGACAACGCGAGCATCGACTTCTGGGTGGCCCGCATGCTGTCGGAGCTCGCACGCTGGGCGAGCCGCAACCCGAGCCCGCACCTGCAGGCCCTCGCGTTGTTCGACGAGGCCGACATCTACATGCCCGCCCTGCGCAAGCCCGCCACCAAGGAGCCGATGCAAGACCTGCTGCGGCGGGCTCGCTCCGCCGGTCTGGGCTTGCTCCTGGCCACGCAGAGCCCGGGCGACCTCGACTACAAGTCCCGAGACAACATCCTCACGTGGTTCCTCGGCCGGGTAGCGGAGAATACAGCCATCGCCAAGATGCAGTCGTTGCTGAGCGAGAGTCGCACCAATGTCAGGGGCAAGCTCGCCCGTCAGCGGATCGGCGAGTTCTTCATGCTTCGCTCCGGCTCCGTCACCGAGTTCAAGGCCGACCGTTCGCTCATGGACACCGAGCAACTCGCAGAGGACGAGATCCGCGAGCTGGCGTGCCGCCGTACGAGGCCGATCGGGACCGACTGACGGTGGCCATCGGGTGTCGTCCCGGTCTTGCTCGGGGCGCTGACGCGCCAGGTGTGCCGCACCACGTTCAGCGAGCCGCCGTCGCAGACGGGTTCCAGCCCGCCGAGATTCGGTGGCGGCCCGCCGCAGGCCAGTGCTACCGTAGCCGCATCCGATGGTGACCCCCTCCACCGTCGAGCGCCTCGACACCATCGCCTCCGTCGACTCGCCCGAGCAAGTGCGCTTCGAGTATCGCGTGGCCGGCCCGGCTCGGCGGGCGCTGGCCTACGTGATCGATCTGCTGATCAAGGCGGCGGTGCTCATCGTGCTCGGTGGTCTGCTCGTGGTGGGCGGGGTGAAGTACGACCAGCTCACGGGATGGTCCATGGGCGTCTACGCCGTGGTCGCATTCGCGATGGAGTGGGGCTACAACGTCCTGTTCGAGTCGCTCACCAGCGGTCGCACCCCCGGCAAGCGGGTGCTGCGATTGCGGGTGGTCAAGGAAGGCGGGCACCCGATCGGGTTCATCGATGCGCTGCTGCGCAACCTCCTGC
Source organism: Paraliomyxa miuraensis (assembly GCF_026337845.1). Classification (GTDB taxonomy): domain Bacteria; phylum Myxococcota_A; class Polyangia; order Nannocystales; family Nannocystaceae; genus Paraliomyxa; species Paraliomyxa miuraensis. The sequence goes on from NZ_JAOVZF010000155.1 coordinate 335,760, forward strand.
GTGCGGCCGACTTCCTCCCCAGCGGCTATGCGCTGGGCGTGGTGGTGATGGGCCTCGATCCCCGCTTTCGCCGGCTCGGCGATCTGATGGCAGGCACGATGGTGGTGGTCGAGGAGCACTCGCACCTCGGCGCGGCCGTGCGCTTGTCGCCGCCGCCCACCCCGCAAGAACTCGCGGCCATGCCCTCGGCCGCCCGGTTGGAGCCGGCCGAGCGCGAGGCACTCGATCTCTTCGTTCGCCGCCTCGATCGCCTGGGGCCGGCGCGGGCCGACGAGCTGGCGGGGCTGGTGCTGCCGCGCTTCGCCGATCGCCTGCCTGCGGCGGCCACCGGCATCCCTTCGTCCGGGTCGCCGAGGACGGGTCCCGCACGCTGGCTCGCGCTCCTCTACCTCCGCGCCACCGAGCGGCGCCCCACGGCTCCCCGCTCGGACTAGTCGGAGATCTTGGCCATGCATCCGCAAGATCACTTCGTGGCCGCGCGCAAGGCCGACTGGCAGCTCCTCGACGTGCTGCTCACGCAGGCGCCCGCGCTGCATCGGCTCGCTCCGGCCTCGATCTCGCGCGCCGGTGCGCTCTACCGCAGCCTGTGCTCCGACCTCATGCGTGCGCGCTCGGCCGGCTACGACACCGAGCTGCTCGCCTACCTCGATGGCCTGGCGGCCCGCGCCCACAACATGCTCTACGGGGCCCGCCCGCTGTCGCTGCGCTCGCTCGGCGGATTCGTGGCCCACGCGTTTCCCCGCGCCCTGCGGGCCAACGGTCGCTTCTTCGCGATCGCCACCCTGCTGTTCGTGGTGCCCCTGGTGCTGTCCCTGGTGGCCACTTTGGTTCATCCCGAATTCGCACCCGCGGTGCTGCCCCAGGAGGCGCTCGATGCCTCGGCCGAGTCCTATGCCGAGGGGCTCGAGGGCCGCGAGTCGGGGAGCGACGCGACCATGGCCGGGTTCTACGTCTACAACAACGTGGGCATCGCGTTCCGCTGCTTTGCAACCGGCGTGCTGTTCGGGCTCGGGAGCATGTTCTTCCTCGTCTACAACGGGGTGGTCATCGGCACCGTGCTCGGCTGGGTGATCGTGCAGGGGCACGGCACCAACATCCTGACCTTCGTGTGTGGCCACGGCGCGTTCGAACTCACCGCGATCTGCATCGCCGGAGGGGCCGGGCTCCAGATGGGCTACGCCCTCGTTCGCACCGAAGGACGCACGCGGCTGGGCTCGCTGCGGGCCCAGGCCCCGGCGGTGGGGACGATCGTGGGCGGAGCGGCGATCATGCTGGCCATTGCGGCCGCCATCGAGGGCTTCTGGTCGCCGTCGGGGGTGCCCGCCCCGGTCAAGTGGACGGTGGCCGGTGGGCTGTGGCTGCTGGTGATCGCCTATCTCGCCCTCGCGGGTCGGAGGCGAGTGCCATGAACCTCGCCGATGCCCGCGTGGTGCTGCGGCCACGTACCCTCGGAGAGATCCTCGACCTGGCCGCGCGGTGGTGCTTCAACGCCGATCGCGTGCTCTATGCCCGCGTGGCCGCGGCCGTGCTCCTGCCCTCGCTCGTGCTGTGCGTGGTCGCCCGCTGGGCCTGGCTGTGGTCGTGGACCGAGGTCTGGCTGCTCGCGGTGGCGCTGTGCACCGTGGCCCAGGGGGCGTTCACCGTGGCCACCAGCCGCGCCCTGTTCGAACACGACGTGAGCGCTTGGGCGGTGCTGCGTCAGTGGTTGCGCCGCTTGCCCTCGTACGTGGGGGCACTGCTGGTCACCCGCTCGATCCTCGCGATCGGAGCGGTCACGTTCGTGCTGCTGCCCTCGGCGTGGATCCGCGTGGCGATGGTGCACGAGGCCAGCCTGCTCGAGGGCAGCTCGCCGATCTCCGCCACCGATCGTGCATGGCAGATGGCGCGCTTTCGCGGGACCGAGATGGCGCTCATGCTCGGCGGCCTGGGGCTGGCCATCATGGGTGGCATCGCGGCGGCCGAGCTGCTCGGACACGGCCTGGTCGAGGTGGTGCTGCAGCTCGGTCGCCCCCTGGGCGAGCTCGTGGAAGACGGTGGATCGCTCTACGCCCTGGTGGGCTTCCACGCCGCCATCCCCTACGTGGCGGTGGCCCGCTTCCTGGGCTACGTCGATCAACGAACCCGTGGCGATGGCTGGGACATCCAGCTGCGCTTCATGGCGCTGGCGGCCGAGGATGCACGCATGCGCGAGCCCCCGCAGCGGAGGGCCTCGTGATGCGGGAGGCAGCCCGGGTGTTCCGCACTCGACGGCGGCGGGTGGGCATCGGCCTGGCGATCCTCGTGGGGCTCACGATGGCCGCGAAGACGGCGGCCGCCGAGCCTCGCACGGCCCGGCAGGTGCTCGCCAACGACGCGTTCGGGTTCTGTCACGACGAGCGCTATCCCCTGACCGAGGAGGAGGCCCGGTGGTGCCCGTTGCTGCCCACCGAGGATCCACCGTGTCCCGCCTTTGCGGCGGCCTGCGGCGCTCCGCGGGCGGTCGAGGGAACGGCGGGGCCATGGCGGCAGCGCAGGGCCGGACAGCAGGGGACCGAGGAGGACGACGCCGAGAAGCCGCGCGAGCGCGGCCCCGACGACTTCCAGCGCCAGAAATCCGAGCCGGCGGCGATCCCCGACTCTGGCCTCGGCCCGCTCGCGCACGTGCTCTTGTGGGTGATCGTGGTGCTGATGGTGATCGTGGTGCTGGCCCAATTCCGCGGCACGCTCGGACCATCGCGCAAGGACGTGCCCGACGGGCCCAAGCCCGATGAGGCCGAGGATCGACCCGATGTGCCGCCGGCGACGCTCGAGCCCGATCTGACCGACGTCGATCGCCTGCTTGCCCGCGCCGTTGCCCGGGCCGAGCGCGGCGAGCTCGAGGCGGCGGTCGCCGATGGGCACGCCGCGCTGGTCCGCCGCCTGGCCGAGCGCGGGCACATTCGCCTGCATGCCTCGCGCACCAACGGAGATCACGTTCGTGACCTGCGGGGCGAGCCGGCGCTGCAGCAGCCCACCCGCGCCGTCATGCGGATCGTCGAGCGCGTGCAGTTCGGGCACGCACCGATCTCTCGGACCGATGTCGATCGCCTGATCGCCCAGGTGCGCACCGTGCTCGGCACGGTGGCCGGAGCCGTGCTCCTGCTATGGACCGCGCTGGCGTGCACCGCCGAGGGTCTCGAGCGAACCAAGGAGTACCCGTGGTCGCACTCTCCTTCCGGGACCGCGGGGGTGCTCGAATTGCTTCGCAGTTACGGGATGGAGATCGAGTATCGCAAGTCCACGCTCGACCGCGACCATGCTCACGGCGATCACGGCGATCACGGCCAGGGCCTGGCCGGCCGCACCCCCATCGTGCTCGACCAGGCCGCGCTCGACGATGCGGAGTGGTCGGCGCTGCTGCGGCACGTGCGGGCGGGGGGCAACGCCGTGGTGGCCACCCGAGAGCGGCTTCCGCCGGAGCTCGAGGTGGAGCACGTCGAGCGCGAGGGCGACGTGTTGGAGCCCTACGGGGGGTTGTTGGAGGGCGAGTCGACGCGGCTGGCCGTTCCCGGCCACGAGGGGCTCTCGATGGGAGGCGATGTCGATGGCTATCCGCTGTGGGTCGATGCCGCGGGCACCCCCTACGCGGTGGTTCGCCTCATGGGTGAAGGAACGATCATCGTGCTCGCCGACGATCGCCTGCTGACCAATGGGGCCCTGGCCATTCCCGGTCACGACACCATGCTGGTCGAGCTGCTGCGTGGGCTCCCGCGCCTCGAGCTGGTCGACGGGGGCTTGCGCTCGATGACGGCCGAGGGGGGAGCCAAGAATCCCTTCGACGCCATGAGCCGGGCTCATCTCACGCCGGTCATCCTCCAGCTGCTGCTGTTGGTGCTGCTGCTCTACCTCTGGCGCGGCGTGCACTTCGGGCGCCCTCGCGATCCACCACCGCCTTCGCGGCGTCGCTTCGTGGAGCACGTGGATGCGCTGGCGCAGCAGTACCACCGCGCGGGAGCGAGGCGCCATGCGCTGCGGCTCTACGTGGGGTGGGCCCTCGATCGAGTCCAGGAGCGCCTCGGCGGGCGCCGACGTGGGCTGCATCACCTCGCCCACCGCATCGCCACCCGAACCGGCCGCGACGAGACCGAGATCATGCGGATCCTGGTCGAGGCACACGATGCTCGCGACGTCTCCCACCAGGCTCGAGAGAGCGGCCAAGACGATTCAGCGGGATACGGCAGCGAGGATGATCTGCGGGTGCTCCGCGAGCTGGGTCAGCTCGTCGACGTCACCCGAGCAACCCCGAAAGGAAAGGCATGAACCCGGAAGCCTTCAGTGAGATCTGCGACGGCATCCAGCGCGAGGTCGAGCGCGTGTTGGTTGGTCAAGACGAGCTGGTGCAGCAGGTGCTCACCGCGATCCTGGCTCGAGGTCACGTGCTCATCGAGGGCGTGCCCGGGCTGGGCAAGACCCTGCTGGTGCGGGCCCTGGCGCGGGTGCTGGGCTGCGAGTCCAAGCGGATCCAGTTCACGCCCGATCTGATGCCCACCGACGTCACCGGCGGCAACGTGTTCAACCAGCGCACGCAGACGTTCGACTTCGTGCCCGGGCCGGTGTTCGCTCAGCTCCTGCTCGGCGACGAGATCAACCGTGCTCCCGCCAAGACCCAGTCGGCGCTGCTCGAGGCCATGCAGGAGCACTGCGTGACCACCGATGGGGTGACGCGTTCGCTGCCGCGCCCGTTCTTCGTGGTGGCCACGCAGAACCCGGTGGAGTCACAGGGCACCTATCCCCTGCCCGAGGCCCAGCTCGATCGCTTCCTGATGAAGGTCGAGGTGGGGCATCCCAGCCGCGAGGTCGAGAAGCAGATCCTGCGCAACCATGTCCAGGGATTCGACGCCGCCTCGCTCGACGCCACCGGCCTGCGCGCGGTGATCTCGGCCGACGACGTGGTCGCCATGCAGCGCGCGCTCGGTGAGATCCGCGTGGACGAAGCGTTGCTCGACTACATCACCGACATCGTGGCGCGCACGCGGGCCCATCGCTCGATCGAGCTGGGGGCCTCGCCGCGTGCCTCGATTGCGCTCTTGTCCGGAGCGCGGGCCACCGCGGGCATGCGTGGGCGCGACTTCGTGATCCCCGACGACGTCAAGTCGCTGGCGCCGGCCGTGCTCCGCCACCGCATCATCCTCGTGCCCGACGCGGAGTTCGAGGGCATCACCGCCGACGAGTGCATCCGCGAGATCTTGGCCGAGGCTCCCGTTCCCAAGAGCGCCGCATGATCCCGTCGTCGAAGCTCGTGCTCCTGATGCTCGGGCCGCTGGGGCTCGCGCTGCTCACCCTGCTCGACGAGTCGCTGATGTCGGCGATGCTCCTGGTCGACGCAGCGGTGGCCGGGCTGGCCGGGCTCGACGCGCTGCTGTGCTGGCCGCGGCGGGTGCAGGTGCATCGCGAGGTTCGCTCGGTGTTCTCGGTCGGGCGCGACAACCCGGTGACCCTTCACCTGCGCTCGCGGGCGCGCCGGAGCCTCTGGGTCGACGTCACCGACGACACGTTCGATCCGACGGAGATCGATGGGCTCCCGGCCCGAGTGCAGCTGCGCGCGCACGGAACGGCGAGCGTGCGCTATCAGCTGCGACCGCTGCGGCGCGGGGCCTATCGCCTGGGGGCGCACACCGTTCGCTACGACAGCCCCTTGCGCCTGTGGATCCGCCAGCTTCGACTGCCCGCGAGCGACGAGGTCCACGTGTATCCCGACGTGCAGGCCGTGCGGGCCTACGAGCTGCTGGCGCGGCAGGATCGCGCCAGCGCCCTGACCCGGGCCACGCGGCGCCCCGGCGGCGAGAACGAGTTCGAGCGCCTGCGCGAGTACTCGCGCGACGACGAGTTCCGCGCGATCGACTGGAAGGCCACGGCCCGGCGCCAGAAGCTGATCGCCCGTCAGTACCAGCTCGAGCGCAACCAGACGATCGAGCTGATGCTCGACGCGGGACGCCTGATGACGTCCGAGTCGCAGGGGCTGCCGCTGTTCGATCATGCCCTCAACGCCGCGCTCCTGTTGGCCCACGTGGCCACCCGCGGCGGGGATCGGGTGGGGCTCCTGGCGTTCTCCGATCGGATCCGGGCGTCGCTCGCTCCCACGGCCGGTCGCTCGACCACGGTCAAGCTGGTCCGCGCGACCTACGACCTGCACCCCGAGCTGGTGGAGCCCGACTACGATGCTGCGTTCTCGCGGCTGGGTCGGGACCTGCGCCAGCGCACCTTGGTGGTCGTGCTCACCCGCGTCAGCGACGACGTCTCGGCGCAGGCGCTGGCCCGCTACACTCGCGGTCTACTGCCCCGGCACCTGCCGCTCATCATCCTGCTGCGCGATCCAGAGCTCGAGAGCACGGCGCTGGTGGATCCCCGCGACGACGAGGCCATGCTGTTCCGCCGCGCCGCCGCGGCCGAGATCCTCGGCTGGCACGATCGACTGGCCCGGCGCCTGCGGCAGCTGGGCGCCCACGTACTCGACGTGGAGCCGCGACACCTGACCGTGGACCTGGTCAACCGCTACCTCGAGATCAAGGTACGGCACCTGCTGTAGGGGGCGGTGCGTGCGGCTCAGCGCGTCGCGGCCATGACCACGACGAAGAGCATCAGGCCCGGGGCGAGGAGCAGCAGGAGCACCTGCACCATGTGAAGGGGGGGACGGTCATGGTGGTGGAAGAGACGGATTCGACGCTGGCGCCCAGCGGAGCGGGATCGCACACGATGGCGCCGCTGGACGGGGTCGGGGACGAGCGGCGCGAACGGCCGCGCGCGCTCGTGATCGGTGAGCTCATCGGGCGGTACGTGGTCTTGAGCAAGCTCGGCGCGGGCGGGATGGGAGTGGTGTATGCGGCCTATGATCCCGAGCTCGATCGCAAGGTGGCGCTCAAGCTGCTGCTGCCAGGGGTGGGGGGAGAGAAGGGGAAGAGCCGGCTGCTGCGGGAGGCCCAGGCGCTGGGCAAGCTGGCGCATCCGAACGTCGTGGGGATCTATGACGTGGGGACGCTGGGCGAGCAGGTGTGGCTGGCGATGGAGTTCGTGCGGGGGCAGACGCTGGGGGCGTGGCTGGAGATGCCACGGAGCTGGCGGGAGGTGGTCGAGGTGCTGGTGGGCGCGGGCGAGGGCCTGTGTGCCGCGCATGCGGCAGGCCTGCTGCACCGCGACTTCAAACCCGACAACGTGATGGTCGGTGACGACGGTCGCGTGCGGGTGATGGACTTTGGGCTGGCCCGCACGCGGGTGGGCGGTGAGTCGACCGAGGACGAGCGCTCGCGACCGCAGCCGAACGTGGAAGCGCTGGCGCTGGCGCTGACGCAGCAAGGCTCGCTGGTGGGAACACCGAGCTACATGGCGCCCGAGCAGTTCTCCAATGCGAGCATGACGGCAGCGGCGGCCGATCAGTTCTCGTTCTGCGTGACGCTGTGGCAGGCGCTCTACGGCGAGCGGCCGTTCGAAGGAGACTCGCTGATGGTGCTGATCGCCAATGTCGTGTCCGGGCGACGCAGAGCGGCGCCGAAGAAGCGCAAGGTACCGAGCCGACTGCTGCGTGCATGCGAGCGGGGCCTGGCAGTGGAGCCACAGCAGCGGTGGCCGTCGATGGAGGCGCTGGTGGCCGAGCTGCGGCGGCTGGTGGTGCCTCGGGGGCGACGGCGGGCGGTGGCGCTGCTGACGGTGGGGCTTGTGACAGTGGGCGCTGGGCTGACGACGACGAGAACGCTGGATTGGCTCGAGCGCTGCACGGGCGCACGCAAGCAGCTCGAGGGCGCGTGGGACGAGACGCGGAGGGAGGAGGTCGAGGCGGCGATCTTGGGCACGAGACTTTCGTATGCCCCCGGTACGTGGGAGCGGGTGGAGGCCCGGCTGGACGAGTATGCCGACGCATGGACCAACGAGCACACCAACGCGTGCGAGGCGACCCGCTCGCGCAACGAGCAGACCGAGGAGGAGATGAGCCTGCGAATGGGTTGCTTGCACGAGCGGTGGCAACACCTGCGGGCGACGGTCAACGAGCTACGGCAGGCGGACGCGCCGGTGGTGGAGAACGCGGTACGGGCGGTGACGAGCCTGCCGGGGATGGAGCGGTGCCGGGACCTGAAAGCGCTGCGAGCCGAGGTGCCGCCGCCGGAGGACCCGGCGGTGGCGCTGCAAGTCGAGGCGCTGGAGGTGCGACTCGTGGAGGCGAAGGCCAAGCAGGAGGCGGGGAAGTACGAGGAGGGGCTGTGGCAGGCGGACGAGGTGGTGGAGAAAGGGGCGGCGCTCGAGCACGAGCCGCTGATGGTCCGCGCATGGTTGCGGCAGGGAATCCTGCGAGCGAAGAAGGGAGAGTATGAAGGGGCGGTGGAGGTGCTGCGTCGGGCCTACGGTTCGGCGGTGGTGCACATCATGACGGCCGAGGCGGCAGATGCGGCAGGCAGCTTGGTGTACGTCTTGGGGGTCAATCTGGCTCAGCACGAGGAGGCAGAGGGTTGGGTGGAGCATGCCGAGGCACTGGCGCAGGCGGTGGGAACGGACGTCGCACTCGCGATCCACCTCTCCCGTATGGGCAGCGTGGCGAAGTTGCAGGGACAGTACGACCGAGCCCGGGATTTCCACGAGCGAGCGCTGGCGATTCGCGAGAAGGCGCTGCCCCCCGACGACCTCCAAGTGGCGGTCTCGCTCGGCAGCCTGGGCAGCTTGTCGCGGAGGCAGGGGCACTACGAAGATGCCCGGGACCTCCAAGAACGAGCGCTTGCCATCAAGGAAGAGGTGTTGGGCCCTGACCACCCGCAGGTGGCAACCTCGCTGAACAACCTGGGCAACGTGATGGAGATGCTGAACGAGTACGACCGGGCCCGCGACTTGCACGAACGAGCGCGTGCCATCTATGAGAGTGCTTTGGGTCCCGACCACCCCGAAGTGGCGACCTCGCTCGACAACCTGGGTGACGTGGCGCGCTCGCAGGGACAGCTCGAGCGAGCCCGCGACTTGTACGAGCGGGCCCTGGCCATTCGGGAGAAGACACTGGGCCCTGACCACCCCAAAGTGGCCAGCGTGTGCACCGAGCTGGGCATCGTGGCACAGGAGCAGGGTGAGCACGAGCGGGCCCGCGACTCGTACGAGCGAGCGGAGGCGATCTACGAGAAGACGCTGGGCCCCGACCACCCCTACGTGGCGTACCCGCTCACCGGCCTCGGAACGTTGCGGCTCGACCTCGCCGAGCCAGCCGACGCCCTCGCGCCCCTCGAGCGGGCCCTGGCTATTCGTACGACCCACGAGGTCGATCGTGCCTTGCTCGCCGAGACCCAATTCGCCCTCGCCCGCGCTCTGTGGAGCTCCCCCGCCGCCCAGGGCCCCGATCGTCCGCGCGCCCGCGGCCTCGCCGAGCAAGCCCGCGACGCCTATGCCACGCTCGGCGAAGCCAAGAAGACCGAACTCGACGAGGTCCAGGCCTGGCTCGCCGAGCACCCCCTACCGTAGCCACGCCCCGCCACGCTGGGCCTCCGAAGCACGTCGAGGTCGAACCGCACGGCCTGCTGCCCGAGCCATGCCGTCGGAGCGTGGTCAACCGCTACCTCGAGATCAAGGTACGGCACCTGCTGTAGGCGCGACCGCTGCGGTCAGGAGGAGAGCCCCACGACCACGCCGAACAAGACCAGGCCCACCAGCAGCATGAGCAGCACCACCTGCACCATGAAGTACGCGCGAAGCCTACGGAAGCCGGTCAGCAGGTGCGCCTGGTCGGCCTCGTCCGTCAATGCGACCTTGCGAAACGACAGGCTGGCTTGCAAGAGCCACACGTTGATGAGCACCACGATCACGGCCTGGACGAGGGAGGCGCCGAGGGCTCCCTTGACGAAGAAGCCGCTGCCAAGGCGACTCAGGCCTGGCGGCAGGCTGGAGAGCGCTTGCATCTGGACCAGCAGCGAGATCACGCCGGTGGCGAGCGACGACACCGCAACGATGACGCCCCAGGTCGCCGCGCTGGCGATGCGGCGCTCGTCTTCCTCGGTGAAGGGAATGCGTCGTGCGTCCATCACATCACCTCCAGGATCGTGGAGCCCAGCGAGAGGATGCTGATGATCCCCATGAGGATGAGGTAGGCCCGCAGGTTGCGGAAGCCCTGGCCGAGGGTCATCTCGTCGTCGCTGTAGACCCCGCGCTCGAAGCCGCTGGCGGCGGAGCGCAGCCAGATCGCGGCGGTGATGAGGCCGAGCATCACGATCGAGAACCCGAGCGCCACCCCCACGCCGGCCGCGCTGCCCGTGACCAGCGCTCCGCAGGCGCCGAGGGCCAGGAACGCGACCCCCACGTAGTAGAACGTGGACAGGCCGCGCATCCACGTGGCGAGGCTGCTGACCACGCGGACGCCTTCTTCGGAGAACACCAAGCCGCGACCCTCGGGAGAGTCGGCGGTGGCCGTGGGGGGAGCAAAGGGATTGTCGTGCATGGGGCCACTGCGAGGGTAGCCCCCGCGGTCTCGTTCTGGCCAGGACGACGCTCGAATCGGCCGGGACGGGATTCAGTCGACGAACGGCCCGCGATGCACGATGGGCCCGCCTCTGCTGTCGAGGTGTAGCTACGGTTGGAGCATGCTGCTCCGAAGCCGGCGGTGACCCTCCAACACGGTGAGGACGACCAACTCGTTGCCCTGGATGCGGTAGATGATCCGGTACGATCGGACGAAGACCTCGCGGATCTGCTCCTTTTGAGTCTCCGGTACCACCCGGCAGCGAAGGGAGTCGAAGCCGCCAGTCGAGCGCGCGCTCGCAGACGCTTCACCCAGGCGCGTGCGGCTGCGGGATCGTCACGAGCAATGAAAGCTGCGATCTCGACGAGGTCGTCCAGCGATCGCTGCGACCAGCGCAGCTTCAATCGATCAAATCTCCGAGTCGGGCGCGGAGGACTTCATCGACGGCGTCGTCGTCGATCACACGCCCGGCCTGGACGTCAGCGAGCCCCTGCTCGATGGCTTCTGCCACGCGGGCCTCGTCGACGAGACGATCGCGTTCCTCGGACTCGAGCGCTTGGGACGCACGGTTCATGGGCACAGCGGTAGCGTACCTCAGGGGTGGCATTCAGTCGACGAACGGCCCGCGATGCACGATGGGTTGGTGGTGCGGTCGCCCTTGCAGTCACGCGAGCCGTGCGCCGGCCTTGCCGCGAGCGAGTAGCTCGCCGTCACCCAGCACCAGCGCGGTGCCCCGGGGGACGAGCTCGTTGCCCACGGTCACCTCACCTCTACGGGCTGCCCACGTAGCTCAGGTACACCAGCGGGATCGCGATTCCCAGCCCCACGAGCACCGCGCCCCGGCCCAGCAGGCCCTTGCGTCCCGGCAGCATGAACAGGCCCGAGGTGGCGAGGAACACCAGCACCACCGCATAGCCGTCGGCGAACCATGTCCATGCCTTCTTGCCGCGGTTCAGATGCAGCCAGTTCGCCGCGCGCAGGAACACGCGGGGCTCCTGGCCCTCCTCGAACACCTTGCCATCCGAGAGGGTCACGTGCAGGGTGCGGTGCTCGAAGGTGAGCTCGAGCAGGTCGTCGGTCACGCGGTACACGTCGATGGGCGCTTCGGCGATGCCCGCGTGCCGCTGCACGAGCACGGCCGCCGCCTCGTCGTCGTCGGTGGGCAGCGGAGTTTCCACCACGTACTCGCGTTCGAAGTTCTCGAAGCTCGGATCCCAGTCGGCGATGTGGTTGACCGCCAAGCCGCTGAGGGCATAGATGAAGGTCAGACCCACCGCGATGTAGCCGAAGTCGCGGTGCAGCGCTCGCAGCCACTGGCGCCAGCGGAGCTTGAAGCGGCGCTTGCTGGCGGGTGCTTCGGCCTCCGACTGGGCCCCGCCATCAGGCATAGCGCTCTTCCTTCCACGGATCGGCGTGGTTGTTGTAGCCGCGGGTCTCCCAGTAGCCGGGCTCGTCACGCGCCACGAAGCGGATCCCGGTGAGGTACTTGGCGCTCTTCCAGAAGTAGAGGTCGGGCACCACCGCGCGCACCGGGGCACCATGGGGGCGGCGCAGCGGCTGCCCGCCGAAGTCCCACGCCACCATCACGTCGTCGCGCAGCGCCTCGCGCAGGCGCACGTTGGCGGTGTAGCCCGCAGCCGCCTCGAAGATGACGTGGCGGGCGGTGCTCTCGAGCCCCGCCCGCTCGGCGAGCGCCTTGACCGTGACCCCGGTCCACTTGGCGTCGAGCATGGTCCAGCCGGTCACGCAGTGGACGTCGGAGCGGACGGTCACCGGGCCCATGGCCATCAGCTCGGCGAAGTCGAGCTCGTAGGGGCTCTTCACCTCGCCGTGGACGCGCAGCTTGAAGTTCGCCCGGCTGGGGTCGCCGGGGGTGCCACCCATCGGCTTGAGGGTCTCGATCACGCGCTGCCCGGGAGGCACGCGAGGGCGGCCGTCGTCGCGGGTCTGGGCCTTGGCCTCGCGGGTGAGCCGGTCCGAGATCGCGTAGAGCCCGCCCCCGAGGGCGGCGATCACGGTGCCGGAGGCAGCCCGCATGATGAAGTCGCGCCGCGCGATCGAACGGCAGAGGTCGGGGTCCTGGGTCTCGTTCGTCATGGCTTCTTCGTTGCTCACCTTGGGGGTCTAGGATGACACCGTCTGGGTAGGTGGCATGCAAGGGGGGATATGCACGGGCCTGGAAGAACGTTACGGGGCGTGCGGATCCAGTACGTCGAGCCCCTCGAACGTGGATCACACGCGAGTTTCCCGCAGGCGCCGACCCGGCCGCGCTACCCGACGCGTAGTGGCGATGCTCCCCCGGGCGGTTGACGGGGGCGCGGCGTTCGGGCCTGCTAGATGCCGCGACCATCCTGCGCATTGCCGACCAGCCATGAAGATCGACGTATTCTCCGAGATCCAAAATCCCCAGCCCTGGACCGAAGGGCACGAACACCGGCGGATCCAACAGACACTGGAGCAGGCCAAGCTCGCGGACGAACTCGGCTACGGATGCTTCTGGCTGGTCGAGCACCACGCCGGCGGCGAGTTCAGCCTGTCCTCCGCGCCCGAGCTGATGCTCACGGCGATCTCTGCGCAGACGAAGAACATCCGCCTCGGGCACTCGGCGGTGCTGGCTCCCCATCGCTTCAACCACCCGATCCGCATTGCCGAGCGTGCGGCGTTCCTCGATCACCTCAGCAACGGGCGCGTGGAGCTCGGGATGGCCCGCTCGACCGTACCCGAGTGGCGCCTGTTCAACATCGCGGCGAACGAGGCGCGCGATCAGATGCAGCAGGCGTTCGAGATGGTCCCGCGGATGTGGACGCAGGATCGGTTCTCGTGGAAGAGCGAGTACTTCGAGATCAACGACGTCGGCATCGTGCCCAAGCCCCTGCAAAAGCCTCATCCGCCGCTGTGGCAGGCGTGCTCGAGCCTGACCTCGTTCGAGCAGGCGGGCCGCAACGGCGTGGGAGCGCTCGGAGTGACCCTCTGGGCTCCGCCCTCGCAGGTGAAGGAGTGGATCGAGATCTATCGTGCCGCCGCGCGAAGCACCGATCGTCCGGTGGGCTCGTTCGTCAACGAGCAGGTCGCGTTCTTCACGTTCGTCCACTGCGCCGAGACCGACGAGGAAGCGATGGAGAACGGCGCCGCGACGGCGGCGGCCTGGTACACGAACCGAGCCTTCACCTTCTTCGAGGCACGAGAGACCTTCATGCAGACCGCGGCCGAAGAGGAGGCCAAGATGCGGGACCTGGCCGGCGGCGGGCTCACCGGGCAGTTCCTGCGCGATCGCTCCGCGCAGGGCGAGGCCGCGCCGAATCGGGCTCAGATCGTGATCGGCCGCATCATGGGCGGCGAGGAGGTCTCCGATGCCGAGGTGTTCGATGCGCTCAGCGAGCAAGACTCGCTGATCGTCGGGAGCCCCGAGACCTGCCGGCGCAAGATGGAGGTCTATCGCGAGCTGGGGGTCGACCGCCTGATGTGCTTCCACCAGGTGGGCAACCTCCCGCACGAGAAGGTCATGAAGAGCATCCGGCTCGTGGGCGAGATCATCCCCTCGTTCGATGCCCGCTGAGCCGCGGATGCGTCAGCCGGCCCGCAGGTGCGCTGGTACGACCCACGACTCGCGCGTGACGGTGCGGGGCCGAGCTACCACGGGAGCGACCTGCCCGATGACGACGCGGGCTCGGTAGGGTTCGGGCCGGGGCGGGGCCGGCTCGCGACGGATGGTGTGGGCCGTGAGCGCGGACGGCTGGTCGTCGGCGAAGGCGTAGCCGGGCGGCAGGAAGATGCGACCCGAGGGGCTGATGTAGACGGTCTCCGTCCATGGGGCGGGACGGGAGATCGGAGGGGAGGGGGCCGGTGGGGGCTGGGGTCGAGGGTTGGACCCGACCATGACCCCGGCCGTGGGCACGTGGCCGACGAGGGTGGGCGTGGAGCGGGAGACCCGGATTCCAAGCTCAGTGGGGATCTCGAGCACGGTCAGGTGTGGCATCGAGCGGTCCATCCGGGCACTGCAACGCAGCAGGGGCACCGATCGATGCCCCGAGAAGAAAAAAAGGTAGCAAGGCCGGGGTCAACGGCAACCGCCAATGCAATCGAGGCTTCGATTTCACCTTCGACCCGCCGGCGAGGCGTAGCGCGGTAGTCTGCGGTCGATGACGGTGATCGAGCTCGAAGCGGCCGTGACCAAGTTGGCGACGGCGTTCTCGCGGTCTCCCCAGGCCGAGGAAGCCGTGCGGGGGTGGTGGCGCACCCCATCACCGAGCCCGGGGACGCTCGACGGGGCGCTGGCCAAGGCGGCAAACCTGCTGTCGCGTGATCTCCCACCGCTGTCCAGCACCAGCGAAGGAATCGCCTCGTTGCGCCCGTTCTTCGAGGGCCCGGCCGCATCGGTGCTGCTGTCGTGGTGCTCGGCGAGCGCATGGCGGGGCAACGCCCACATCGCGCCAATGCTCGAGCTGGCCTCCGAGCAGCCCGCGCTCCGCTCCCGGGTGGCCGCGGCGGCGGGCGATCGCGTGGTGGCCGGTCCGCTCGTCGACGCGCTGAGGTGCGCGCCATTGCTCGGCGACGGCGACGAGCTGCGTCGCGACGAGCAGGCGCAGGTGCGCGCCCGCCTGGAGATCCTCGTGTGGGAGGCCGGAGCCACGGCCCGCGAGATCGCCGAGCTGGGCTCATGGATGTTCGGCTCGCGGTCGACGCTCGAGACGATGGTCTCGCGGCCCGCGTTCGGCTCCCTGCGCGGTCGGGTGCTGGCGGCGCGGAGCCTCGAGATCAGCGTGGGCGGAATGCCAGGCGGCGACCCGTCGGGTCTGCTCGGCCCCGTCCTCGCCGCCCTCCAGCCGCTGCTGCTCCATCCCGAGCCGCTGGTGTGGGTTCACGCGGCGCGGGCCCTCGGCCGCCTGATCGGACCCGCCGAGCAGCTCGAGGGCATGTTGCTGGACTGGGTCAATGGCGAGACCGAGGTGCTGCGACAGCGTGCGGTGACGGCTCTGGCTTCGATCCCATCGGAGCGGCTGGGGTTCTTGGCGGGCCAGCTGCGCGCCATCGTGTCGTCGCCGGACGAGGACGCCTGGGTGCTGGCGGCGGTCGCCTCGGCGACTCCCTATCTCTTCTACGAGCGCCACGACATCTGGAAGCGCCTGGCCGATCGGATCCTCGCCGGGGAAGGGGGGCCGCTGACCGCCAGCGCCCTCGCCAGTGGATTGGCGGCGCTGTGGCGCCGCGGCGACAACGAGGTCGAGGTCGCGCGACCGCTGCGAGCGCTTCGCGACATGGCTCGCTTTCCGCCGTCGTCACGGCCCGAGGATCTTCGCGGCTGGATCGAGGTCATCGCGATCACCGACGTGCTCGACGGGGCGGAGCGCGACCCCCTGGACCTCGAGCGCGGGCTCGACAACCTCGTGCGCATCGCGGCCCAGTACGACGACGAGGAGGCCGACGCTCGTGCGGCTCGCTTTGCCGGAGCGCTCGCCCCGGCGATCGCGGAGACGCGCCGTGTGGCCCTCAGCTCGGGAAGCCCGCGTCACCGGGCGGCGGCCATGAATGCGCTGGTTGCATGCACGAGGGCGCTTGCGCTGGGCCTGTGGGCCCCGCTGCTCGCGACCCATCCCGCCGGGCAGGGGATGGAGGTGCCCGATCTCGCCGAGGCTCGGGAGCTGGTGGTGGAGATGCCCGCCGAGATCCTCGAGGTGGTGCGCGAGCATCGACGCGAGGGGGGAGCGGAGCTGCATGCCGACGTACCGCTCGAGGTGCTCGCGCTGACGCTGGGGGGCTACGCGCTGGATGCAGAGTCCGACGCCTCTGATCCCACCCGGCGAAGCGGCGGCTCCACGGCCCACCGGACGTGCCTGTGGCTGCGCAAGCTCGAGGGGCTGTCCGACGGCTCGCGCACGTTCCCACCCGTGCTCGAGCGGGCGCTCTCCGAGGTGTTCTGGCGCCTGGTCGATGCCACCCGCGGTACCGCGCGAGACATTGACGACGACGACGAGGAGTGGCTGGGGCCGTTTGCGGCCTGGTGGGCGCTGGTCATCGACCGACCGGTGGTGCTACGCCGGCTTGCCAACGCGCTGCCCATGGTGCACGACCGCGCGCTCGAGCTGTGCTGCGAGCAGGCCGACGTGCTGCGGACGGCAGTGTCCTCGGGTGCCACCAGCAAGGACTGGATCGTGCAAGCCGATGTGGCGCTGGAGAAGCTGCACACGGGGCAGACCGAGCTGGCCCATGGCTTGGTCGGGTTGGCGCGAGCCATGCGAGCGTTCGAGGGGGCGGTGGGGCGCAAGCCGGGGCTCGAGCCGCTGTGCCTCGAGCTCGTGCTCGCGTCCGATCGCCTGGTGCGGGCCCTGGGTGATCCGGTCAAGGCGCTTCGACCGGCGGCGCCGGACGGAGAGTCCCCGGACTCGCTGACGCCGGGGGCGGCGACCAACGCACCGCGGGTGGCGAGCCTGGTGGCGCGTGCGGTCTCGACCCGCGAGCCCTCGATGGTCGACGTGTGGCTCGCGTCGCTCGGGCCCACCGTGGCGGCGCTGGTCGAGACCTCGATTCGGGGGGCGATCCAGCGGACCCCGCCGCCGCCGCCCAAGAAGAAGCAAGAGCTGCGGAGCATCGAGGGCTACGAGCTGGTCAAGCCGCTGGGCGAGGGCGGCGTGGGCACGGTGTGGTTGGTGCGCAAGCCGGGGGCGGATCGCCTGTTCGTCCTCAAGATCCCCAAGCTCGAGGCGCTCGAAGCGGCCTCCGACTTCGAGCGCGAGGGAATCCTGGCGTCGTTCGTGGAGGAGGCGGCGGCGTTGGCCAGCCTCTACCACCCCAACGTCGCCAACATCATCGATCGCGGGGTGTCCAACGGGGCACCGTTCCTCGTGCTCGAGTACCTCATTGGCGCCGATCTCAAACAGTACTCGACCGCGCGCAAGATGTCGCTGTTCGAGCTGCGCAAGGTGGTGCTCGAGACCTGCGCGGGGCTGGCGGCCCTGCACGCGGCGGGTCTCATCCACCGGGACATCAAGCCTGCGAACCTGTGGCTGCGCCTGCCGCTCGCGGGGGGCGAGCGCTTCGACCCGGAGCGCCACCGCGACCCCGCGGTGACGATGCCGCTGTCGACGGTCGTGATCGACTTCGGGATGGTCCGGGCGGCCAAGGTCGCGCCCGACGTCGGGGGTCGCTTCGTGGCCGGGACGGCCGGCTACATCGCACCCGAGCAGGTGCTCGACCCCGTGGAGCTCGATCCGCGGGCCGACGTCTATTCGCTCGCGGGCACGATCTACAACGTCACCACGGGCCGGGCGTTCTTCGACGACATCGAGGATCACCGCTCGCGGATCGTGGCCCACATGCAGCGCGATCCGTTCGAGGACGACGAGCGCCTGCGCATGTTCCCGACCGAGATCGCACGGCTCTTGCGGGGGGCGACAGCCCGAGAACCCGCCGATCGGCCGTATCCGGTGGAATTCGCCCGAGCGTTCGCAGCGGCGCTGTAGCGATGCGTGGGCTTCAGCGCGGGCGATCGCCGGCGATCATCACCCGGTGCATGATCCGAATGGCCGGAAAGTAGTCGTTGGTCGGGCGGTGCACGGTCGCTCGGTTGTCCCAGAACGCGATGGTGCCCGGCTGCCAGCGCAGCCGAAAGGCGTGCTCCGGCAGTTCGATGTGCTCGTAGAGGAACCCGAGGATCGCGTCGCTCTCGCGCTCGCCGAGCCCCTCGATGCCGGTCGTCCACAGCCGGTTGACGAACAGCCCCTTGCGGCCGCTCTCGGGGTGCGTGCGCACGAGCGGATGCCGGCGCGGCGGATTGGCGCGCACGACCGGAGCGAGGCGCTCGGCGCCCCCGGGCTCGGCGAGGCTGTGGCGAAAGCCGTGGGCGAACGAGTGCACGGCCTCGAGCCCGTCGAGGTAGCGGCGCATGCGATCGGACAGACCGTCCCATGCGGCCTGCAAGCTGGCGAAGGCCGTGTCACCGCCCGCCTCGGGGATCTCCACCGCGCGGAGGATCGAGCCGAGGGGCGGGCACTCGTAGCAGGTCAGGTCGGTGTGCCAGCTGTCGATCTTGGTCGGCTGGTCGGGGCTGCTGGCGAGCACGGTCACCACCGGATGGCCGGGCACGGTGGGGTAGGCGGGGTGCGGGACCGGGGTGCCAAAGCGCTGCGCGAGCGCGACGTGGTGGGCGGGCTCGATGTGCTGCTGATCGCGAAACACCAGCACCAGGTGCTCGAGCAGCGCTGCGTGCAGCACGCCGAACAGGTCGTCGTCGATGGGGGCGCAAAGATCGATCCCCGTGATCTCGGCGCCGATCGTGGGGGTGATGCGCTGCACTCGAGGCATGGGCGCTGGCACGGGCTCATTGTACGCATTCGGTGGCCGATGCGTCGTGGCAGCCTGGGGTTTGGGTTGTATGGGCCTTGGAAGCCGTGGCAAAAGCGGGCTGCCGTCCATGACCTCCGGTCCAATCGATCCCCATGCAATGTGGCGGGTGCTGGTGGATGCGCTCGACCGTCTCCCCGACGCGACGCTCGAGGACGAGGACCACTGGGTGCAGCTTCGTACGCCGTCCTCGCGCCACACCGGCCACAACGTGATCTTGCGGGCGAAGCTGACGGCCGAGGAGGCCGATGCCCGGATCGACGCGGTGCTCGCCGAGCATGCCGAGCGGGGATCGGGGATCCGGTGGGTGGTCGACGCCGACTCGAGTCCCGCCGACCTCGCCCAGCGTCTGACCGCGCGAGGGCTGCGGTCGCTGGGCCGTGGGATCGGCATGGTGCGCCGCGTCGAGTCGCCGCCGCATCCCGAGCCGCCGCCCGGGGTCCGTGTGGTGCGGGCCACGGTGGACGACTGCGAGCGGCTGGGCGAGATCATCTCCGCCGCGTGGGGTCTATCGCCGGCCTTCGGTCGGACGATGACCGACGTGGCCCGACGGGCCTTCGCCGGCGCGGGAGGTGACCTCGCCTACTGGCTGGCCCACGACGGCGAGACGCTCGTGGGCTCGTCGATGCTGCGGGTGTTGCCGGGCCTGGGCTACCTGCAAGGTGCGGGCGTGGTGCCGTCGGCTCGTGGGCGCGGGATCTATCAGGCGCTGACCTGGGTGCGCATCGCCGAGCTACACCGTCGTGGCATCGAGCGCGTGGTGATCTGGGCCAACGCGCAGACCTCGGGCCCGGTGGCGCACAAGCTGGGCTTCGTGCCGGTCACCGAGGCGCATTTCTTCGAGCGGCATGCAGATGATCCATCGACCTGAGCCACTCGAGCGCGCTCGGTCCAGGATGGGTCGTCGAACGATCTTGCATCAATGGATCTCCGGCCGCTGGAACCACTCGGCTCCGCATGCGATCGCATGGCGCTCCAGCGCGAGGTTCAGGGCATCCATGTCGAGCGTGCGGCCGGGCTCGGGCCAGAGTCGATCGATCACGAGCCCTCCGTCGCGGACTCGCCCCTCCAGCCGTCCTACCAGGGGGCGGGCGGAGGCGGTGAGCTTGCGCTCGTAGCGGACGAACTTGTTGCCGCGGATGAAGTAGAGATCGGGGCCCATGTCGAACACGGCCTTGATCGACTCGAACGACACCGACTCGCGGTAGGCCTCCATGAGGGCGGTGGCCTTGTCGGGGGCGCGAAGCAGGGTCCAGATCCCGGCGACGTCGAGCTCGATGACCTGGGGGTTCTCGGGGATGGTCTCGAGCCAGCCGTTGTAGGCGTCCTGGATGGCCCGATGCTACCAGCTTCGCGAAGGCCTGGAGGAGCGCCGGATCGCGGCGGGACGTCGACGTGTCGAGCGCCCGACGCGCTCTGGGGGCCAGCCCAAGAAACCTGCACCTCCCCGCAGCCAAAGCGTCGCGCGGGAATACTCTTCTCTTGGACGTCGAGGCCCATGGTGGGCACCCGATGTCGCCATCGAGTCCGTTGCCCGAAGCCCAGTCCGATGCAAGCACTCACTCATCACGAAACCCGGTGGGATGGCCCACCGCTCTCCGTGACCGGCCGGTCGCAGACCCACCTCCCCGGGATGCCCTCGTCGGGGGCGCTGTGGCCATCCGCGCGGGGCGTAGACTCGCAGCAATGCAGGATGTGGAGCTTCTGCAGGCGTGGCGCCGGGGTGATCGTGCGGCCGGCGAGGAGCTCTTCGAGCGCCATTATCCGATGGTGGAGCGGTTCTTCCGCAACAAGGCGACCGAGCCCGAGGAGCTGATCCAGCGCACGTTCTTGGGCTGCATCGACGCTTCGGTCCGGTTCCGCGGCGAATCGACGTTTCGGGCGTTCTTGCTGGGAGTCGCGACCAACGCGCTGCGCGACCACTACCGACGGTTCCTGCGCCACGAGGGGATCGAGACCCTGGACGCCGCATCGATGAAGGATCTGGGCCAGACCCCGAGCCGAGTCATCGCGAAGAAGGAGCAGGAGCGGCTCTTGCTCGAAGGGCTGCGGCGATTGCCCGTGGGGCTCCAGCTCGTGCTCGAGCTGCGGTACTGGGAAGATCTCGATCAGGAGGAGCTCGCGCAGATCCTCGGTCTACCTCGGAGCACGGTGAACACCCGCCTTCGGCGGGCTCGGGAGCTGCTCGAGAAGCACGTCGGCGAGCTGGCCGCATCCACCGAGATGCTGCACAGCACGATCACCCGCCTCGACGACTGGGTCGAGCTCCAGCGGCAGCAACGACCCGCGGCCCCAGGGGAGCGCCAGGGCTAGACCATGGCAGAGAACATCCAGATCGAGGACGCGCTGGCCCGGCTCGGCCACGCGCGAGCCGAGGGCGAGCCAGACGACGAGTACAAGCGCGACATCAAGGCGCGGATCTTCGGCAGTCCGAGGCCGCCCCGTCGCATCGGTCGCTTCATCGATCTGGGTCTGTTGGGACACGGGGCCATGGGAACCGTGCGGCGAGCCTACGACGAGCGGCTCGCTCGCGAGGTCGCCATCAAGCTGGTGCGCCACGGGTCGGCACCTCGGCACCACGACCGCCTGCTGCGAGAGGCCCAAGCCCTGGCCCAGCTCTCGCACCCCAACGTGGTGCAGATCTACGAGGTCGGTGAGCTCGCCAGCGAGGTCTTCATCGCGATGGAGCTGATCGAGGGCGTCACGCTCCACGAGTGGCAGCACGAGCCTCGTTCTTGGCGCGAGTGCCTGGAGGTCTACCTGCAGGCCGGGCGGGGTCTCGCCGCCGCCCATGCAACGGGGCTGGTCCACCGTGACTTCAAGCCCACCAACTGCATCCGGGACGAGAAGGGGCGGGTTCGGGTCCTCGACTTCGGGCTGGCCCGGGCCGTCGGCTTCGTGGATCCATCTGGTCCGCCTCCCCGCGATTCCGAAGATCTCGTCACCACGGTGGGAGCGTCGGCTGGTGGCTCCACTGCATCGCACGGGTCGAGCGGCAGCCTGCTCCAGGCGCAGCTCACCGAGCGCAATGCGATCGTCGGCACGATCGCCTACATGGCTCCCGAGCAGCTCGGGGGACGACGGGTCGATGCCAAGAGCGACCAGTTCAGCTTCTGCGTGGCGCTCTACGAGGCACTGTACGGACTGCTCCCGTTCTCGCGGGACCCCCGACCCGTGCTGATGGCGATGATGGGAGGCCACGATCAGCCTCCCCTCGTCGATCCGAGCTCGCCCAAGGTTCCTCGTGCGCTGCGACGTGCCGTCGTGCGGGGGCTGTCGGGCAATCCGGACGCGCGCTGGCCGTCGATGAGCGCGTTGCTCGAGGAGCTCGAGCGACTCGGGAAGCGGCGGTCGATGACGTGGGCCTCGGCCGGCGTCGCCTCCGTGCTCCTCATGGCCGGGGGGTGGCTGGCTTCATCGAGCGGGGAGCGAGCACCGTGCCGCGATGCGGCGGGGGACACGGCCGAGCTGTGGAGCGACGAGCGGCGAGCTCGGGTCGAGCACGCGCTGCTCCTTGCTGGCCGGGGCTATGGCGAGCAGACCTGGGCGACCGTGGACGAGGCGATCGAGCACTACGCGCGAGGGCTCGCGGACCAGTACGTCGAAGCCTGCGAGGCGACCAAGGTTCGATCCGAGGAAGCGCTTCCCGATCTCGAGCTCAGGAACGCCTGCCTCGATCGACAGCGAGGTGAGCTCGAGGGCACGATCGCAACGCTCGCCGATGCCGACGACGCCGACGATGCCGTGGCACAGAGGGCCGTCGATCTGGTCGCAGCGCTGCGTCTGCACGAGGAGTGTGCCGATCTCGATGCCTTGAGGCGAGCCGCCGAGCACGAGGACTCCGATGCCGGAATGGTGGCGCAGGTGCGAGAGCGCTTGGGAGCGGCTCGACGTTCTCGGGTCCTTGGCAGGTACGAAGACGGGCTTCGAATCGTCGAGGAGCTGTCGCAGTTCGTGCCGGATCTCGATGGCTCGCTGTTGGCCGAGATCCAGGTCGAGGAGGGAACCCTTCGCGCCGACCTGTACGAGCATCAGCGTGCGGCCGAGTTGCTGACGCACGCGTTCCAGGACGCGCTGAGGAACCGCGCCAACGAGATCGCCGTCGATGCGGTCGTGCCGTTGATCTACGTGGTGGGAATCGAGCAAGCCAGGCCGGAGGAGGCCCTCACCCTGGGACTGATGGCCGAGCCACTGGTTGAGCAGGAGGGGGCCACGGCTCGTGCTCGCGCCGAGGTCCTCACGGTGCTGGGACAGGTCCTCATCACGCGTGGAGATCATGACGCGGCGCAGCGGAAGCTCGAAGATGCGGTCGACATCCTCGGTGACGCCTACGGCCGCGACCACATCCTCCTCGCCAGGCCCCTCGACAGCCTGGCCACCGCGCTGCGCGAGCAGGGGGCGCTCCAGGCGGCCGGTGGTGCGTCGCAGCGTGCGCTCGACATCCGCATCGGCCGGCTGGGTAAGAACCACCCCGACGTCATCCACCAGCACATCAACCTCGGCGCCGTGTTCCAGTCGTCGGAGGACGACGAGCGAGCTCTGCTGCACTATCGGTACGCCCTCGACCTCCTACGAAGCACCGACGCCCCTGCACGAGACGTGCTGGCCCACGTGCGCACCAACCTCGGCGCGCTGCTCGCCAAGCACCAACAGTGGGAGGAGGCCGAGCCGATGCTCCGGCTCGGCATCGAGGACTGGGTGGCCGTCAACGGCCCCCGGCACCCGCGGGTGGCCAAGGCACGCCTGGGCCTGGGCCGGTTGCTCCACCGTCGTGGTCGCGACGACGAGGCGGTCGGCGAGCTCGAGCTCGCGCTGGAGATCTTCGAGGAGCAGCGGCCGACACCCGAGCTCGCACGCATCATGGATTCTGCGCGCGAGAGTCTCGATGAAGCACGAAGGGCCGAAGGATCGACCGACCAGTAGCTGCAACCGAGGCTCGAGGATCAATGGGGGACATGAATGCCATCGATGGGGCAGGGGGCTGCTCGACGCGAAGTGCGTGGCGGGACCTCTACTCCTCGCCCAGCAGCGAGCGCAGCGCCTCGATCTGCTCCTTGGCCGTGCGGAGGGACTTCTGGTGATTGCGCGACTTGACGAGGTTGCCCCGGCCGAGGCTCTCGAACGCGGTCTCGAGCTCGCCTCGCTCGATCGCGGCGAGCAGCACCAGCCCGCGGAATGCCGTCACCACGGTCTCCAGGGGCAGCTCGCGCCCGTCTCGGTGCAGGCGGGCGGCGTGGTCGGCAACCCACGCCGCGGCGCGCTGGATCGGCGCCAGCGCGCCCCCTGGCTCTGCGCTGGGCCGACTCCTGGCGTGCTCCATCATCAACGCGGCCTCGATGTGGTCGTGCCCGATGGTCAGCGGTTCGTGAGCCGCAGCCACGGGCGGAACGTCGACCAGGGCCAGCGCGAATGCTCGTCGCAGCACGTTGTCGAGCTGGCGCAGGTTGCCGGGCCAGCGCTGCTCGAGCAGCGGCTCGAAGGCGGGCGCCTCCAGTACCACGGTGCGCTCGGCACCGGCGCGGCGCTCCACCATGAAGCGTGCCCAGTCGGGAAGCTCGTCGCGACGCTCGGCCAGCGTCGGCAAGCGAATGGGCAGCACGTTGATCCTGTAGTAGAGGTCCGGCAGGAAGCGGCGTTCGGCGATCGCGTGCTCGAGGTCGGCGTTGGTTCCGACCACGAAGCGCAGCTCGGCGGTTTCGTCCCGGTCCCCACCGAGTTGCCGGAAGGTCCCGTCTTCGAGCAACCGCAGCATCGATGCCTGGGCTCTCAGGTCGAGCTTGTCGATCTCGTCGATGAACAACGTGCCTCCCCGAGCCCGGGAGACAGCGCCGTCCTGGTCGCGTCCGGCTCCGGTGAACGCGCCCTTGCGCCAGCCGAAGAGCTCTCCCTGCTGGAGATCTCCCGGAACGGCGTTGAGGTCGACCACCTCGAAGGGGCCCTCGGAGCGCGGAGACTTTGCATGGCACCAGCGAGCCAGCCGCGACTTGCCCGTACCCGTGGCCCCGAGCAAGAGGATCGTCTCGTCGTTCCGGGCAAAGACGCGAAGGTTGCGCACGATGGGCTGCATGATCTGGCCCACGACTGGGAGCATGGAGTCGATGGTCGGTACCTCCTGTCGGCGTGCCGGCAAGCGCAGGAGGTAGGGCGCTGCCATGTCGACCAATGCTCGCAAGTCGTCGACGCAGTCCGGCCAGATGAAGGGCTTGCCCACGGCTCGCACGCAGTGGGCCTCGAGGGAGATCTGACCCACCAAGGCGCCGCCCACGTCGTTCAGCGGCAAGACGAGCATGTGGGTGGTCTGGCGGCGACGGGCGACGGCCAGGGTTCGCCGGCCATCGAAGCCGGCATCGTTGGCATCGAGGCTCGAGGGGGCTGGGCCGCCCGGATCGAGCACGAGGGTGCCGGTGAGGACGTCGATCGCCACTGGAACGCCGTGGGCCTGCACGTGGCGCCAGGCGGTGGCGGAGGACAGGAAGGAGGCGTCGGCGTCGGGAACCTCGACCTGGCTCTGACCCGGCGTGAGCACGAGGAGACCCTTGTAGCCGCCTGCGGGGCGGAGATGGAGCACGGCACGCTCGCAGCGCAACCCATCGTGAGTGGATGCGTCCGCTGCCGTGGCGGCGGTGTTCAGCAGCGCCGAAAGAAGCCCATGGGCTGCGTCTTCCAGGGCCGAAGCCCGGCGCAGGCCATCGAGGAGGCGGGCGAGCGGTGCTCCCGTTGGGTCCGCTGGTCGAGCTGGCACCGCTCCATGGTGTGGTCGATGGCTTCGTGGGGTCAACCGGAGGTGACCCGAGGAGATCGAATCATGCCGTCTCGGTCACGAATTGCCAGCGCCAGGAGGCCCTCGTGATCGGTCAACAGACACTCCTGGATTCGATAGGATTGCCGCCGCTCATGAGCGACGAGCTTGGACCCGCACACGGCCTTGCGAAGCGCGGTGCCGATGGTGCCGCCGTGGTGGGCCCGTCGACGGTGCTCGGCGTGTGGCGACTCGTACGAGAGCTGGGTGTCGGCGGCATGGGGACCGTATGGCGAGCAGAGCGAGCCGATGGCGCCTTTCGCATGAACGCCGCGGTCAAGCTCATCAACCGCGATGCCGCACGCCCCGACCTGATCCAGCGCTTCGTTCGCGAGCGTCAGATCCTCGCCAACCTGGAGCACGCTGGCATCTGCCGCCTGATCGACGGTGGTACCGCCTCCGATGGTCGACCGTTCCTGGTGATGGAGCTGGTCGACGGCGTGCCGCTCGACCGCTACTTCGAGCACGCAGACGCGAGCATCCCGCAGATCGTGCACCTGTTCGCCAAGCTCTGCGATGCGCTGAGCTACGCCCATGCTCGTGATGTGGTCCATCGCGACCTCAAGCCGAGCAACATCATGGTGACCGCTCGCGGTGAGCCCAAGGTGCTCGACTTCGGCATCGCTCGATTGCTGGGAAGCTCGGAGCCCGCGCTGACCCAGACCGGCGAAATGGCCCTCACGCCGTGCTACGCGAGCCCCGAGCAGTGGCGTGCTCTCGAGGTCGGCCCCGCCTCCGATGTCTTCTCGCTCGGCGTGATGCTGTACGAGCAGCTCGCCGGGACGCTGCCCCGGATGCCGGGGCTCCATGGGGTCCATCAGGGGGCTCTCCAGGACGCCAACGTCGACGAGGCGCTGCAATCGCTGGTGCTGCGGGCCGTGCAGACCGAGGCCGAGCTGCGATTTCCCACCATGGCCGCCTTCGGTGAGGCGCTGCGTCGCTCCCTCGATGACGGCGGGAGCGCGTCTTCGTCGGATGTACGCCTCCGGGTTCGCCGCGAGGGGCCGGACGATGCCGAGCCGATCTCGTGCTCCACCGCCAGCGACGGGCCACGGTTGGCGCTCGAGCTTCCGGGTGGCGTCGTGGGCTCCGACTCGCCCCACTACGTGGTCCGTCCCGAGCTCGAGGACGCCTGTCTGCGTGGCATCGACAAGCCGGGTGCGCTCATCCGCATCAAGGGACCGCGGCAGATGGGCAAGACCTCGCTGATGACACGCCTGCTCGAGCGCGTCGGGCGGGCCGGGGCCCGAGCGGTGAACATCGATCTTCGGCTCACCGACAACGTGATCCTGGCCGACCTCGATCGCTTCTTGCGCTGGCTCTGCGCGGTCATCACCCGCCGACTCGGCATGAAGACCAGCGTCATCGACGAGGAGTGGGACGACGTGTTCGGGGCCAAGGACAACTGTACGGACTACATCGGGAGGTACATCCTCCCCGGCCCCCAGCCCCTCGTGCTGGCGATCGACAACGTCGATCGCGTGTTCGAGCATCCAGCCACTGGCGAGGAATTCCTCGCCCTGCTTCGAGCCTGGAACGAGATGAGCAGGAGCCAGCAGCCCTGGCGAGGGCTGCGCATCGTGCTGGCCTACGCCACCGAGATGTACCTGCCGATGAACATCAACCACTCCCCATTCAACGTGGGGCTTCCGGTGACGCTGTCGGAGTGGGATGCGGGCATGGTTCAGGAGCTGATGGGACGCCACGGGCTGTCGCTCGGGGAGCCGGAGATCGCTCGGTTGATGGAGGTGATCGGCGGGCACCCTCACCTGATTCGCGTAGCGGCGTACCATCTGGCCATGGGGATGACCCTGGACGACGTCGTCACCAGTGCCGCGGCCGACGACGGACCGTTTGCCGACCATCTCAAGTCCTTGATCTGGCGCCTTCGAGCCCAACCCGAGCTCGGTGAAGCCGCGGCGCGAGTGATGACCGCAACGATGGCCGTTCAGCTGAGCACGGAGCTGGCGTTCAAGCTGGCGAGCTTGGGGCTGGTCCAGGTCAAGGGGAACGGTGTCGAACCAACCCGGGAGTTGTACCGGCGGTACTTGATGGAGCGGCTGCAGCCAACTCGTCGAGGGGGCGTGGCGAATGGCTGATGGTGGGCATTCTCGAAGATGTTCCGTTGGCGCACGGTGTTCCGATCGGCTCCGGAGATGGTCACCGTCACCGGGCTGTGCGCACGCTGATGAGGCGCATGCCCTGGGAACAGTGGACCATCCCGTCGGGGTCGGTCAGCAGGGACCACTCTTCGAGCACCCGCGCTTCGAGCTCGGCCTGGAGCGCCTGTGGCAAGCGAACGATATCGTACATCGTTTGCAGCGGGGGCCAGAGCCGAGCCGGCGGGAGCCGGGCGTGGACCTCGAAGTCCTCGATCGTGAGGCTGCGTTCGTCGTAGCGTGGGTGGCAAAACAGTTGGGCGAGCCCGCTTCTCGCCAAGAAGCGCGGATCGCCGAGACGGAGCCGCGGCAAGCCTGCCTCCGCAGTGATCCCGCGAATGCGGTGCAGCAGGGCGTCGTAGGCCGGATCGTCGATCTTGCGGTTGGTCAGCGCGACGAGCTCGCCACCGAAACGAAGGATCCGGGCGATCTCGTCGAGCACGGCCTCGGCGGGCGCGATCAACATCAGCGCCATGTGGCACAGGACCACGTCGAAGCCACCGGTTGGAAGCGGCATCGAGCGGGCATCGGCGTGGACCAGCTCGACCGCCGGGCCCACGCGACGCCGAGCGACTGCGAGTTCGTCCTCGCTGCGATCGAGTCCCCAAAGTGGCGTGAAGCCTCGCTCGTCGAGCAGCGCGAGCAGGTGTCCTTCACCGCAGGCGAGATCGAGGATGCGGCGACTCGGCTCTGCTCCGCCGAGGCGCGAGGCGAGCACCTCGTAGCTCGAGCGTCCAGAGTCGTCACGCCATGGTTGCAGACCGAACGAGGTACGACCTGGTCGACGATGATAGCGCTCGAGGAACTCGTCACTCACGATGGTGTGTCTCGACTATGAGTAGGAATCTCGCGGGCAGGAGATGATCGAGCTTGACCCGAGTCTCCAGATCAGCAATGATGAGAAGAGTAGAGTGTTATGGCAACCATTGGATCTCGTCTCGAAATTGCGAGCCATTACGCTCGCAACGGCCAGTTCACCAATGCATCTCGCGAGTACGAAGCCGTAGCGGCGAGCCTTTGTGTTCCAGGTGAGCCGCGTGACGCCAAGGCGCTCGATGGCCTCGTGCACATCAGCGCCGAGACGGCTGGCATGGATAGCGTACCCCATGCAATCGCCGATCTGCAATCCCCAGTGCACGATGCGCTGCTCTCGTGCTTTGGTCGCGAGATCGTGGAAGGCTCGAGCCACTTCATTGGATTTCAGTGGCCGGGGACTACCAAGATCTGGGTGGTGTCCTATCATGCTCGCGAGCGCCAGGTGCTCGACGAGTGCTCGTTGCCCGTGGGCCGGGGGCGGATGTTCGTGCTCGCGGCCACCGAGACCGGGGTCGTGGCCTCACCCATGTCCGATCTCGTTCGGGCTCGGCTATCCTACCTGCTGGCCCACATCGGGTGGTCCGGCGTCGAGGATGCTTCACGGCTGTACATGCAGCACCAAATCTTGCTCGGCACGGGGGCCTCGGCGTTGCTCGCGGCCGCCCAACCCATACACTTGGCGCTCGCGATCCAGCCCGACAATGCCTGGGCCTCGGGGCGGCTCGGCGAGACCTACCGCCGGATCGCCAACGGCTGGCCTGGCTACGGAGATACGCTCTTCGACCCCGAGCCGCGGGTCACGAACTACGTGCTGGCACTGCTCTACTATCAACGGAGCATCGATCTCGAGCCGGATGCCCCCGGTGCATTCTGGGTTCACGCTCACCTCGGTGCGGCCATCGTGAACGTTCGTGCGTTTGCTGGTGTGGTCCACAAGCCGCAGAGCCCCGCGCTCGACGCGTTGCTCGATGCCTGGTTTCCTGGATCCGCTCCCGACGAGGCCTATCGGCTCCTGACTCGGAAGGGGCAGGGCTCGCTCATCCTGGCCCAGCGAAGGGCTGGCAATTACTACCCCTGGGCCCAGGACTACTACGGGGCGACCCTTACCTTCGCTGGTTTCGATGTCACCGAGCAAGACTTGGCGGTCGACGCGTTCGCGCTTGCGCTGTTCAACGTGGTTGCGGCGACGCACTTGCAGCCCTCGATGGCGAAGTTCGAGTTCGAGCCAGGCGAGCTCTATGTCAATGACTTCTTGCAGTACGGCCTGCTCGCCTTCTGGTTGCGCATGCCCATCCGGGCGTGGGCGCTCACGCGCAACGGCATGGGTCGGATGTTTCAGTTCGACTTCCTGCCCGGAGTGCAAGCCCTGCAGGGGTTCCAGCTCTTGGTCGACATCTCGGCCGGGATCACCGCTCACGAGCTCCCGTTCGTGCCGAACGAACGATTGATTGCGCTGCTCAATAGCGAGATCGGGGCCGACTTCTCCGTGGGCGGGGTGGCGATCCCCGAGGTTCCCATCGTCGACACGACCGCGCTCATCGGCTTCATCGACGAGGTCGTGGTGCGAGTGGGCAGGCCGACGATTGCGCCCGCCATGTCGAGTGTCGCTCCGCTCGACACCAACATCGAGATGAGCCTCATCCAGGCCTACTTCGTGTTCAAGGACTTCGAGTCGATCCTCGAGCGGCTTGGTGGCGATACCACGCAAGTCTCGATGTGCATGGGCCGAATCGCGGACAGGTTGGGCTTCGAAGCACTTGGTGAGGGGTGGGATCCCACTGTGGACTCCAGGCACGAGCTCCTTGGGGTGATGATGAGCGGAAAGCCCACCCACAAGATGACCACCCACATCCGGCCGCGCTCGCCGTGAGGAGAATGAACAAATGTTGAACGAATCCATGATGAACGAACCGAGCATCGATGAGCTACCACTGCACTGTCTGACCGCTGCCATGGCGACCTGCATCGGGCTCGACCCGGGACCCGACCCGACCTGGTATCCCGACGAGTGGCCGCAGGATCCAGACCCTGAGCACGTGGACGACGTACGAGTCTAGCCGAGGGAAGCGCCATGCCAGCCAAGACTCCCATCGAATGTGGTGACATGCTCCTCGATGCGCTCAATCGGGGCGACGTGGAGGCAGCCGTTGCGCTCTACGAGCCCGATGCGCTGTTCATCAGCGGGGGCAATTCCGTGCAGGGGCACGCGGCGATCCGCGAGACATTCGCGGGGTTCGCTGCTCTCGAGGCGGAGTTCTCGGCCGAGCGCAGGGCCATGCACGTCACCGGCGACATCGCGATGGCCCTGAGCACGTGGAAGTGCGAGGGGGTCGACGCCGACGGCAACCGCGTGGAGTTCGGTGGAGACTCGGTCGATGTCATCCGCCGGCAGCCCGACGGTACCTGGCTGTTCGCGATCGACAACGCGACGACCGAGTGAGCCCCTGTCCGTGTGAGGTAGTGCTCGGTCTCAGGCGAGGGTCTCCCAGCCGTCGTCGCTATAGTCGAGCAGAGCCTGGACCCGAGGTGGGACGGCTCGCAGTGCGTCGAGCCCGCTGGTGATGCACTGGTTCTCGATCGGGCGCAGCCAGCTCGGGATGTAGCCGAGGTAGAGGCCGATACGGAGCTCGCCATCGTCGCTCGCGCCCCCGCCGTGCAGGAGCTGCCCGTGGTAGAGCAGCACCGAGCCGCGGGGCATGCTCGCTCGCTCGAGTTCGGCGGCCTCGGGCCGGCGGAGGCGAGGCCACCGGTGACTGCCGGGGACGACGACGGTCGCGCCGTTGCGGGGGGTAAAGTCGGTGAGCGCCACGATTGCACTCATCAGGATGGGAAAGGGCGGCCGGCAGTGGCGCCACGAGTCGGCGTCCCGGTGCAGGGGCTGGGCGACCTGGCCCGCTCCGATCGCGATGAGCTCGCCGGTGCTCAGGCGATAGTCGCGGGCGTTGGGCCCCAAGAACCGGTCGCACACGCCGAGCAGCAGCGGCTCGACCAGCAAGGGACCGACTCGAGGCGAGCGCGCGACCATTCCTCGCAAGCGCTTGGTGAGTCGACCCGAGAACTCGGGATCGTCCTTGGCGCCCACGTTGCACCACGGGACCGCGTCGAGCTGCGGACGAAGGTCCGCGTACAGGGCATCGATGCGCTCGGTGTCGATGCCCTCTTCGACGATCGCCACCCCGTCGCGCTCGAGGGCGCCGAAGACCTCGTCGTGGGCCCGCTCGCGTGGAAACCGCTCGACCACGCGCATGGTTAACACACCACGAGCAACCGCCACAACGTGGTACTACACCTGGGCTTGGTCGTAGTGCGCGGAGGCGACGGCTCGTGTTGAGCTTGAGGGGTTACACCATCATCGAGGAACTCCACGCGGGAAACCGCTCCTTGGTGATGCGGGCAACTCGTGACATCGACGGACAGGCGATGATCCTCAAGGTGCTCGGGGGGGTCAACCCCACCCCGGAGGAGATCGCCCGGCTTGATCGCGAGAGTCGCCTGCTGGCGGGGCTCGACTTGCCGGGTGTCGTCGGAGTCCACGGTCTGTTCCGGGCGTCGGATCACTGGGTGCTCGCCATCGAGGACTTCGGCGGTGACTCGCTCGCCCGTCTCGGTGTTGCCGGCGAGCTCGAGCTTGGCGAGCTGCTCACCCTGATTGCAAGGGTCACCGAGATCGTCGGGGCACTCCACGAGCGCTCGATCATCCACAAGGACCTGAACCCCTCCAACATCGTGTGGGCCCGCGATCGCGATGTCGTCAAGCTCATCGACTTCGGGATCGCCAGCCGGCTCTCCCACGAGACGGTCGCCTTCGATCACCCCCGGCTCATCGAGGGGACCCCGGCCTACCTCTCCCCGGAGCAGACGGGTAGGACCCACCAACCACTGGATCATCGCACCGATCTCTATTCGCTCGGCTGCACGCTCTACGAGCTGCTGGTGGGGGCTCCACCCTTCGAGCGCGAAGATCTCATCGAGCTCGTCCACTGCCACCTGGCCCTTCGTCCCGACTCGGTGCTCACGCGCCGCCCAGAGCTGCCCGGGCAGCTCGCTGCCATCGTCGACAAGCTCCTGACCAAGGGCGTCGACGAGCGATATCAGTCGGCGCGCGGCCTGCAGGCAGATCTCGCACGGTGCCTGGCCCAGTGGCGCGAGTCGGGGAGGATCTCGAGCTTCGAGCTCGGTGCGCAGGACTTCTCCGCTCGACTCGCCCCGCCGGCCGTGCTCCACGGCCGAGATGCCGAGGTCGCGCAGATCCGATCGGCGTTCGAGCGAGCCTGCGACGGTGCGACCGTCTACGTCTCGGTGTCCGGGCCGCCGGGCATTGGCAAGACCTCGCTGGTCAAGGCACTCCGCGAGCCGGTGACCGCCCGACGCGGCTCGTTCGTGTCGGGGAAGTTCGAACAGTTCCGGCGCGACACTCCCTACGAGCCGATCCTCTCCGCCCTCGACGCGTTGCTCGGCCAGCTGCTGATGGAGCCCGCCGACCGCGTCGCGGAGTGGTCCGACGCTCTGCGCGCGGCTGCCGGGAGCATGCTGCCCGTGCTCGCCGACTTCCTGCCGCGGCTCGAGCTGCTGTACGAGCAGCTCGCGCCCTACCCGAGCCTGCCGGTGGCCGAGCTCGATCTTCGGTTTCGCCATGCGTTGGTCGATTGTGTGCGGGTGCTCGCCCGGGCCGAGCACCCGTTGGTGATCTTCATCGACGACCTTCAGTGGGCCGACGGAGCGTCGCTGGCGTTTCTCCAGCTGGCGCTGGTGGAAGAAGCGGTCCCGTACCTCCTGGTGATCGGTGCCTACCGAGACGAGGAGCTCGTGGCAGCGCATCCGCTTCGGGCCGTGCTCGAGCAGCTCCGGTCGTCGAGCGCGGAGCGGCTCGAGCTGCACCTGCAGGCCCTGGATGAGGCTGGCACCCGGGCCCTGGTGGGGGGAGTGCTGCGGCGGCACTTCGACCCCAGCGGCTCGGCGGCAGCGCTGATCCATCACAAGACCCACGGCAACCCGCTGTTCGTCCACACCCTGCTGCGCACGCTGGTGGGCGAGGGGATCGTGAGCTTCGACTCCGAGGCGGGTGGGTGGCGCTGGGACCACGAGCGCCTTCGCGTGCTCGAGCCGAGCGACAACGTCGTCGAGCTCGTGCTGTCGAACATGCGCAGGAAGCTCCCATCCGCGACTCGGGAGCTCCTGGCACAGGCGGCCTGCATCGGTGCCGAATTCGAACTCTCCCTGCTCGCGGCGGTGTGTGGCCAGTCCCGTCACGAGGTCGCCGCCGCGCTGATGCCCGCCCTCGAGGGCGACTACCTCATTCCCACGCGGGGAGACTACCGCCTCTTCGAGGCCGGGCTCGAAGGCCTGTCGCAGGCCGCCACCGAGCTTCGCTACAAGTTCGCCCACGATCGCATACAGCAGGCCGTTCACGCCGAGAATGCGCCGCAAGCTCGGTCTCGGATCCACCTGCGCATCGGTCGGGCAATGCGAGCACGCCACGCGGAGGGACCAGTCACTTCGCAGATCTTGGCGTCGGCCAGCCAGCTCAACCGCGCACTCGGCCTGGTCGACGACCCGGCCGAGCGACTCGAGATCGCCGTGCTCAATCGCGACGCTGGCGACCGGGCCAGACAGGCGGTCGCCCCCGCGGCGGCCCGGGAGTACTACGAGGCAGGGCTCTCGTGGCTCGGTGGAGCGTTTGGAGCCCCGGCGCGAGACGACCACGAACGAGCATTCGCCCGAGACCATCGGTTGGCGCTCGAGCTGACCCAGAAGGCCGCTGACGCCGCCTACATCGACGCCAACTACGAGGCGATGGATCTGCACCTGGACATGGTCGACCGCCACGCGTGTGGAGCCCTCGAGCGAGTTCACACTGCTCGGGTTCGCATCAACGCCCTCAGCGCCCAGAATGAATTCACCGCTGCCATCACGATCTCCCGCGGACTGCTCGGCGAGCTTGGGGTCGAGCTCCCGCTCGAGCCCACCGTCGAAGACGTCGACGCCATGCTCGCTACCGTCCGCCGTGAGCTGGGCACGCGGCGCATCGAGGAGTTGGCCGAGGCCGGACCCATGACCGACGTTCAGGCCCTGGGTGCAATGGGGCTGTTGGTGAGTACCATCCCACCTGCCCGCCTCGCCCTCCCGGCGCTGTTCGACCTCGTGGCCGCGCAGATGGTGCGGCTCACCCTGCGCCATGGCCTCGCCGAGGAGTCGATCCAGGGCCTGCTCTGCTACGGGATGGCACTGTGTGCTCGCGCCCAGATCGAGCTCGGCTACGAGCTCGGTTGCCTCGCCGAGCTGCTCGTCGAGCGTCGCCAGCTCCGCAGTCAGATGGCCGATCTCGCGGTGCTCGGCGGCTGCTACATCTTTCACTGGAAGCGACCCAACCGCGACTCGATCGAGAAGATGCGTGCTGGCTACCACGCCGGGCTGGAGAGCGGCCAGGTGGCCTCGGCCTGCAACAGCCTGCAGACCAGCACTCTGATGGCGCTGATCAGCGGTCAGCCGCTCGAGCAGATCGACCGGGAGTACCACGAGTGCGCGGATGCCCTACGTCGGCATCGCCAGTTTCCCTACCTCAACTGGGGCTACATCTATCACCAGGGGGTACAGAATTTCCTCGGCCTGAGCGACGACCCAACCCGCTTGCAAGGCCACGTCTACGACGAGGTCGAGCAGCTTTCCGTCCACGAGCGCCAGGGCGATCTGACCTCGATCTACGTCGTCAACTTCAACAAGGGGATCCTCGCCTATCACTTCCATCGCTATGAGCAGGCGCTGGCCCACCTGCGTGTGCTGGAGTCGCTCAACCAGGCAGGATCCATGGCCACGCCGATCGCCAATTTCTATCTTTGCCTGGCGCTCATCGGTCACTGCATGACGCTCGCCCCGGGGCCCGACAGAGAGCAGGGCCTCGCCCAGGCGCAGGAGCTCACCTCCACCATGGCTCGCTGGGCGAGCGCCTGCGTCGCCAACTATGGCCACAAGCACCACCTGATGGCCGCAGAGCTGTGTCGGCTCACCGGTCGGCTCGCGGATGCGCGCGAGCACTACGACCTGGCCATCGAGCTCGCGCGTGAGCACGACTACACCCAGGAGGAAGGCCTGGCGTTCGAACGCGCCGCGCTTCACTATCTCGAGCGCGGCAGCCCGCGCCTTGCGGGCTACTACATCCGCGATGCCTACTATGTCTACGAGCGCTGGGGGGCGCGCGCCAAGCTCGAGCACCTGCGCCATCACTACGGCTTCCTGCTGTCGGGCGCTCCCCGCAGCGCCGCTCCGCACCGAACCCCCACAAGACCCGACGCGCGGTTCTCCACCGGCACGCATGCCACCCTGGACCTCGACTCGGTGCTGACGGCGACTCGTGCGATCACCCGGCAGACGGGCATCGATGAGCTGCTGCAAACCATCATGCGAGTCTCGCTCGAGCACGCCGGGGCCGAGCGCGGCTTCTTGATCCTCGTGCGCGAGGAGCAGCTCATCATCAAGGCCCACGGTGAATTCGGCGAGACCACGAGGATCGAGCCGCTGTCGCTCACATTGGAGGATCGACCCGACCTCGCTCAGTCGGTGGTTCAATACGTCGCACGAACCAGCGAGCCCGTGGCGCTCGAGGACGCGAGCCAGAGCGAGCGCTTTGCGCCCGATCCTCGCTTCGTGGGCCAGGCGTGCAAGTCGGTGCTGTGTGTTCCGATCCGCAGCCAGGGCACCCTCGTCGCAATCACCTACCTCGAGAACAATCGGGCCCGCGCGGTGTTCAGCGCCGACCGTGTGGAGATCTTGACCCTCATCATGGGACAGGCCGCGGTCTCGGTCGAGAACGCGCTGCTCAAGCAATCCGAGGAGGTCCGCGCGCTAGCGTATCAGGTCGGCGGCAGCCTGCCTTGCGATGCCGAGTCGTACGTCGTCCGCAGGGCCGATCGCCTGCTCGAAGAACACATGAAGAATGGCGAGCTGTGCTACGTGTTCAACGCCCGTCAGATGGGAAAGTCGAGCCTTCGTGTTCGAAGCGCGGCACGCCTCGCGGAAGCGGGAGCCGCGTGCGTATCCATCGACCTGAGCTCGATCGGCTCGCGGAACATCTCCGCCGAGCAGTGGTACGCCGGCCTTGCGAGGGCACTGGTGCACGGCCTCGGCATGCAGGCAGAGCTCCAACTACGCCGATGGTGGCGCGACCTCGACGAGCTGTCACCCGTGCAGCGCCTCGATGTGCTGATCGACGAGGAGGTGTTGTCACGCATCGATACACCGATCGCCGTCCTGATCGACGAGGTCGACTCGGTCCTCGGTCTCGATTTCAGCCTCGACGACTTCTTCGCGCTGCTCCGCTCGTTCTACAACCGCCGGGCCGAAGACCCGCGCTATCGGCGGCTCAGCGTGGTTCTGCTCGGGGTCGCGAGCCCAGCCGATCTCATCCGCGACCGCCGCCGCACATCCTTCAACGTCGGTCGTTCGCTTCCTCTGTCTGGCTTTCGCTTCGATGAAGCCAGGGTCCTCGCGCGGGGGCTCGCCCACATCGGGAACGAGGAGCGGCTACTGCGAGCGGTGATCGACTGGACCTGTGGTCAGCCCTTCTTGACACAGAAGATCTGCAACCTCATCAGTCGCGAGGAGTCCCGGCCGTCTCCCGGTCGGGAGCGCGAGTGGGTCGCCAAGCTCGTTCGAGCCCGCGTGATCGACCACTGGCAGCAGCACGACGACCCCGAGCACCTCGGGACCATCGCCGCCCGAGTCCTGGCCGCGCAAGCGCAGGATCCCACCGTGCTGGCCCGCTATCGCCAGGTCCTCGAGCGGGGTGAGGTCATCGCCGACGGCTCCTCGGTGGAAACCAGCCTGATCTTGTCGGGTCTGGTGACGCGAACCTTCGACCGCGTGGAGGTCGGGAACCCGATCTACGCCGCGGTCTTCGACCTCGCGTGGATCGACGGCGTGCTCGCGCCCCGCCACACCGACCCGACACTTCCTGGGGACCGAGCTTCGTAGGCTTCCATCTCTAGAGCAGCTCGCGACGAAGCGCGAGGGAGGGGACGATGACCTTGACGACGGGGACATCGATCGTGGGCAGGCACAGATCGATGCGGACGACGGTATCGTGCCCACCAGCGGTGAGGGCCGCGAGCGCTTCGGCGAGGTGCTCGTGAAGATCGCGGCGCTCGGGGTGGGAACCTGGGGCCGTGGGCGCGAGTTCGCTCCACCGGGTATCCGGCCGAAGACACGCAAAGAAGCGAAGCGCGGCGCTCGGGGCCAGATCCTCGCGCATGAACGAGGGCCGCGTCATGATGTCGTCGCGGGCAGCCTGCACGACGGTCAGCCGTGACTGGATCGCCTCCGTGATCGCCCGAGCCGTGGCCACGCGAAGGTCGGGGTGTGCCCCGGCGCCCATGAGCAGGGCCGTGCACGCGTGGTGCGGCCGATGGTCGAGCAAGAACGCCCACAGCACGTGCACGGGCGCGCGGGCGGGGACCCACAGCAGCACCAGCTGACCATTGGCCGCGTGGATCTTGGTGATGATCTCGGCCAGCCGATCGTCCGCGATGGTGGTTGGATCGACGACGCGGCAGGTCCCGCGGATGTCGAGCATGTCCCTGCGAACGACCTGGGAGATGGCATCTCGCTCGAGCAGCTCGTATAGCGCGTGCACGGTGGCCTCGACCATGTGGTTGCCCGAGGCCAGTCCATTGGTGTTGGTCTGGTAGATCGTCGGCTCGATGAAGTATGCCGCGCTGGCCGGGAGCCAGGGCTCCGTGCCCGTGATCAGCTCTCGACCCTGCACCCAGTCGATCACGCAGCGATCGGAATGGAAGAAGCGTTGGTCGGCCTGATCGCGAAGCGGCACCAGCGTCGTCAGCCCACGCGCTCGCATGTCCTCCAGGCTGGTGCGGACGAATCGCGAGCGATCCGGGTTCTCCGCGTGGAACAGCTCGATCGCCTCCATCGCAGCGGAGACCTTGGCGGCTGCCTTCGTGAGCCCCTTGCCGTTGCCCGTCTGCAGCACCAGCCCTCCGGGTCGAACCGCCGTGTAGGTCGGCACCCCAAAGTCGTCATCGAGCCCGGTGATCTCGGCGAGGCGGGTGATCCCACAGCGCCTCAGCAGCGGTTCGATGCGCGCGAGCGTGTGCTCGGGAGGGACCAGGCGATGCGTCCCGAGGGTGTACGCGGGGACGAGCGGGTCGGTCATGGGTCTACCGCTCCTCCGCGACGAGCTGTGCGGCCCGCCCGGTGATCTGCAGCTCTTCCAGCACCGCCGTAATCGGCGCCCATCCCGTGTAGCCGAAGCGGTAGGGCTGCTGGTGGACGATCCAGTCGCTGCAGGCCAGCTCGGCCACCAGCCCGCGCCACGGCTCGATCCCCAGGCCCAGGGTCGTGCGCGCATCGACCCCGCCCAGCTCCTGCTCGGTACGCTCCACGACGGCCTCGGGACAGCAAATCCCACGGACCCGAGCCCATGCCGCGAGGAAGCACTGTCGAGCCGCTCGAGCCGGGTCGCTGCAACCGTCTCCTCGTGTCCCCTCCTTCCCGCGCTCACGAGCCCACAGCTCGGGAAGCCGCGAGAACAGGGAGAAGTCCAGCCCGAATGCCGCGGGTCCTTGCTCGAGCATCCACGAGACCAGAGCATGCTGCCGCAGCAGCTCACGCTGCTCCGCCACCGTCAGCCCGTTGGCCATCAGCCAAGGCCCGAGTTCGTCGACCCCGTGGCGCTCGTTCCACCGCTCACCAAAGGCTTCCACGTGCTCATCAGGACACTGCACCGCCCAGTGCTCCGCGAGCGAGTCCAAGTAGAACCGCGTCGCTGCCTCGGCGAGGCACTCGCGCACCAGGGCTCGATCCGAGCAGATTCGGTCCCAGACCTCCTCTCCGCTCACCAAGTGCCCCTTGGGGTGCCGCAGCCCCCGCTTGCGCGTGCTCGTTGCTCGGTAGTAGCGGCTCGGCGCCGGTCGATCGACGGCGGGAGACCGCACGTCTCCCCGCGCGAGCCTGGCTGACGCGTGCTCGAGCGCCCGCTCGGCGTCCCGCGCCTTGAGGTCGAGGTCGGCGTCATCGAGCGCGCTCCTCAGGCAACGTCTCTCGTCCTCGGGCCACCTGGCCACGACCTCCGACGCCAGCAGCTCACCGTGCGTTCGCCACATGAACGGAACCTTCTTGACGTGCGCGATGGCATCGCGCGCCTGCTCGGGCGTCAGTCCACCCCGTTGTACCGCTGTCATAAGGCGGTGGCGCGTGTCTACCAGGGGCTGAGAGAGCAGACGGTATCCGTCGTCGGCGTCCGAGTGCAGCAGAGCGACCTCGTCATCACCGTCGATCACCCCATCGCGATACCACTCGAAGATCTCACCCACCCCGACCATGCCCAGCGAGTGCAGCTCCGCCGCTCGCAAGGCGCCCATGCTCGACGCACCGATCACGCAGATCCCGTGGTCCATCGCCTCGAGGAGCTCGC
Source organism: Paraliomyxa miuraensis (assembly GCF_026337845.1). Lineage (GTDB taxonomy): Bacteria > Myxococcota_A > Polyangia > Nannocystales > Nannocystaceae > Paraliomyxa > Paraliomyxa miuraensis. The sequence goes on from NZ_JAOVZF010000155.1 coordinate 375,728, forward strand.
GATGCCAGATTGCAGCGGCCCCGTGAAAGACGCCGTCGATGAGGACGATGATGCGCACGCCCGAGGCGACGAGCCGATAGACATCGCCCATGCGAGCTGGCGGGTAGTAGGTGGCATCCAGGAGAGCGGCAGCACGAGATCGGGGCAACGACGGTCCGAGGAACACCGCGACTGCCTGTGAGGCATCCATTCGCGGGATCATTGTAGTGAAGTTCCCGAAGGTCCTCGGGTCGAGCACGGACCTCCGAAGACCTCGCCGCCGCGTGGATCATCCACGCGCCCGCGTAGCCGGGCCACGAGCCCACTCCCCACCGATTTCCCAACCCACTGAAATCACGTCCATATCCCAGTGGCCCTCCGCTTGCTTTTTAGGCCGACGTCGCCGCTCACGAAGCCGGTGAGCCCGAGCCAAGCGAGCCCTGCTCCTCGACTCTGCCACCGGTAGCACCCCTCGCCAGGCCGAGGCCGTGCGCCCGTGAGTGCCGACGCTCGGCGGCCGCCTACGGCCGCTCCCAACCGCGCTGACGCAGTCGTGCCTCGTGCCGAGGCCGACCGCTCCAGCCGATCACGACAGGAGCACGCTGGACATGGACACTCACAACGGAACCACGAACCTCGTCACCCGAAGCTTCGTCCGCGGCCTCGTCGCAGGGAGCATCATGCTCCTCGGAGCCTGCGACGAGAGCCCTACGAAGGGGCCCTGGGAGCTCGATGGCACGAGCCTGCGCTCCGCCACCACTCCCCCCACCATCGAGGCCATGGCCGTGGGCGACGGTCACACCTGGGCCTTGATGAGCGACGGAACGCTCCAGGGCTGGGGCGGGCCCGACTGCGAGCCCAACGACTGCCCGGTACCGTCGGAGATCACCCCGCTCTCGTTCCACGCGACGGCGGTCGAGGTGCACGCCAACGACGACCGCGTGCTCGCCCGCCTGGCCGACGGCACGGTGCTCACGTGGACCGCGGACGCCATGGGTCTGTCGATGCCCACACCCATCACCCTTGGGCACTCCGCACCGATCACCCAGCTCGCGCTGGGCTCGGGTTTCGTCTGCGTCCGCTTCGAGGACGGTAGAGTCGACTGCCAGGGACTCGGCCAAGCCATCGTTCCTCCGTCGCTGGTCGGCACGGTCGTCGATGCAGGTGCCGTCGATCTGACGGCCGGTGCATCCCATGCCTGCGCGGTGCTGGCGACGGGGGCGGTCGAGTGCTGGGGCGACGACAGTCACGGTCAGCGCGGTACTCCCTCGTCCACCGGCGGCACCACCATTGCGCTGTCTGGTCCGGCGCAGCGAGTCGTTGCAGGCGCGGACCACAGCTGCGCGCTCCTCGACGGCGGAGAGGTCGAGTGCTGGGGCCGCAACGACGAAGGCCAGCTTGGCCACACGGGCACCGGAGTGAGCACGGTCCCCCTCGGGGTCGCGGCTCTGCAGGTCGTCGCGGGTGCCGAGCACAGCTGCGCCATTGCCTCTCCCGACCGGGACCTCTACTGCTGGGGCAACGACGACCTCGGACGGCTCGGCTCGGGTGAGACCGTCCACGGCCTGAGGCGGGTCGACCTCGACGGCCTCTCGGCGAATACGGTCTTCTCGGGCTCGAGCGCCTGGACGACCTTCGCCATCTTGGACGACGACGGCCTGCGCGGCTGGGGCGACAACGACGTGGCCCAGCTCGGCTATGGTGACGACGATGATCCGCTCATCGAGGGGTTCACCGTGGAGCAGAGGACGTCGCTGGCAGTCGGGCGACTCCCCGACATCATCATCTATGACGACAAGGACTCGTAGCGGAACGAGCACGATGCTCCCTGATCGATACCACTTCCTTCACCAGCCTCCGGACTCCAGACTCCAGTCCAAGACGGTCGATGTGAAGGATGCCTCCGCGGTGATCTCGTTCGGCACGAGCGGTGGGAATGGTCCTTGGCGCTCGCGCGTCGGGCTCCCCGCCCACGTGCGCACCTCGGCCACCGCGCTGCTCATCGTCCTCGCTGCGTCCGCGGTCGGCCTGCTGGTGCCCTGGAGCGCGGCCCAGGCCGATCCTCCGGACTTCTCGGCCTGCGAGGGCCCGCCCCCGAGTCCCGGCGACGCCTTCACCCGTGTCGAGCATGCGCTGGGCCCCTTCGGTGGCCAACCGGTGCACGCCCGGATCTGCGTGGTCTCGGGCGCGTTCGGCTACTCCGAGACCCAGCTGCTGCTGCAGCGCTGCACCGACGCGGGCTGCCGGGTCGTCGTCCGCGAGTCGCTGGGACTGTCCGCCTGTCCCGGGGCGGAGGCGAGCCGCACGGGCCAGACGGTCACCGTCACGCACGGCAGCTGCACCTACTCGGTCTCGGATCACGTGCGCCACACCGTCGTGCACACCTGGCGGGGCCCGGACGAGGGGTTCGAGGTGACCCGCCGCAGTGACCTCGACGTGCTGGCCGGCGAGCGACGCGAGCTGTCCCGTCTGCTCCGGCAAGGACGGCTCGCGCAGGCTCGGGCCCGGTGGGCCGCGCTCGACGACGAAGCGGGCGGCTGGATCGACTACACCGCGCTCTACTACGACGCGTTCTCGATCGCGGTCCACCGCGCCGCCCGCGAGCACAGGAGCGAGGGCAAGCGGGCGCGAGCCGTCGCGATCATCCGCGAGCACCTCGCGAGCTGGCCCACGGCGGATGGAGCCCCGCTGACCAGCCACGATGGCTCCACCACCCCCGTCGGGCCCGCACGGATCCGCCGACTCCACGAGCTCGGCATCTGGCTGGCGGCGGCTGGAGCCCACGCCGAAGCGCTGCCGTTGCTGCGCGCGGTCGAGCGGGCGGAGCCCGAGCGACGCGGCCTGTCGCTCGACCTGGCCGACTCCCTGTGGGCAACCGAGGCTCGACCCGAAGCACGCACGTACTACCGTCGCCACGCCGAGATCATGGAAGCGGCGGGACGGTCCGTACCTCGTCGGGTCCGCGAGCGCCTGGCTGCGCTCCCGGAGTCCGCCTCGAACGCGGCCCAGTAGCACACGCGCGTGCACATCGAGTCTCGCAATGGAGTGCCCGTGACCCTCTACACCATCGCCGGGGAATTCGAAGGCGGGGGATCTACGTCAAGGGCATCGCCTACCAACCGGTGTGTGTCAGCCCGTGCGCTCGCGTCGTCGATGGCTCGAATGGGCAGGAGCGCGGCCAGGAGGATCGGCAAGCGCATGGGGACTCCCAGGACAGTGGCATCGCGTCGGGGCCAGACGGTCACACCGCGGGTTGCACGAGGATGGCGCCCTGGGACCCCTGCTCCGCGCGACGATGGGCATCGACCACCTGCTCGATGGGGAATCGGGCCGCGACGACGGGGCGGATGGCGCCGCTGGCGAGCAGGCCCGCGAGCAGCTCCGTGCGCGCGCGGGTACCCTGGCACACCGTGAACAGCGCCCGCGGTCCCCGGCTCCATCGGGTCCTCAGCATCTGCAGGAGCACCCCAAGGCTGGCGTAGAGGGTCAGGTATCGACCCTGCTCGGTCAGGACCGGTCGACTGTGACGGAAGCTCGAGGCGTCCGCCGTGTCGAACACGACGTCCCAGGTCTCACCCAGCGCGGTGAAGTCGTCCTCGCCGTAGTCGACCACCGCGTGGGCTCCGAGCGTGCGCATCGTGTCGAGCGAGGCTCGGCTCCCGACCGCGGTCACGTGCGCTCCCAGGTGACGGGCGATCTGAACCGCGAATCGACCCACCCCGCCCGCGCCGCCGAGGATCAGCACCCGCTCCCCAGGCTGCACTTGGGCCAAGTCGTTGAGGAAGGCCCAGGCGGTCCCGGCCCCGTAGGGCGTCGCGGCGGCCTCGGCGTGGGAGACGTTCTCGGGCCGGCGGGCCAGCGCACCGTCGGCCGGGACGACGAGGTACTCGGCCCACGCACCTCCCGATTGCGACGACCCGAACACGGCATCCCCCGCGGCAAAGCCGTCGACCTCGTCGCCGACCGACGCCACTACCCCCGAGAACATCGTGCCCTGCACGGGGTGGCGCGGACGGGAGAAGCCCATGAGGGCCCTCCCCACCAGGTGCATCGAGGGGCCGAAGTCTCCCGACCGGAGTCGGAGGTCTCCGGCGGTGATCGTGCTCGCCCGAACCCGCACCAGCACCTCGTGAGGCGCCGGGACCGGGACCGGGACACGGTGGACCTCGAGGATCGAGGGGGGGCCGTAGGCGGGTGTGACAGCGGCGTGCATCATCGATTTCCACTGTAGCCCCACGAAAGTTGCATGACCATCGCCTCGGATCGCATAGTCGCCATACGGTTTCGTATGGACTGACGCAGCGTGGCCTTCGACTGGAACCGGGCCCGGGCGTTCCTCGTGACCGCCGAGGAGGCTCGTTCTCCGCGGCCGCGCGTGCTCTCGGCTCGTCCCAGCCCACCCTCAGTCGCCAGGTCGCGACGCTCGAGCAGGAGCTGGGCGTGATCGTCTGGGACCGGCTGGTCGACGCGCTCGCGTGAGCCATCACTGCTCGCACGAGAACGGCGGTACGCTCGTCGAGCCCGACGCCGCGCACTCCGAGCGAGCAGGCGGTCGCGGAGGGGCCGTGCGCGAGTCGTCGCTCGGTGCCCCCTCGCATGCCGCGACGCTCCTTCGTACACTCGCCGGAGGAGGCCTGGATGGAGCACTGGACAGCACCGGATCTCTCGGTGGTCCTCGAGCTCGCGCGCACGCACGCGCCGCAAGATCCCTACGCCTTTCGCTTCGAGCCGCAGACCTATGCCCTGCGGACCGACGGCGGTGGACACGAGCAGGTCGAGATCGACTGGACCCCCGAGCTCCTGGCCGACCTCGAGTCGCTGCAGCGGCCGGACCGGGATCCGGTGGTGGTGCAGCGGCTGGGGGAGACGCTGGCCCGCTTCTTCCAACCCGCCTCGTGGTCGTCGCGTGCCCAGGCCCTCGCCCGGGCGCACGACGCCGGCCGCCGCGTGGTGATCACCATCCGCTCGAGCGCGGCCGAGCTCTACTCGCTGCCCTGGGAGCTGATCACGCTGCCCGGCCGCGGGCAGCACCTGGGCGAGCTGCCGGGGCTGCTGCTCCGCTACGAGCGGCCCGACACCCACACCGCGCCCGAGCCCTCCTCACCGCGCCCCGCGGGCGGACGGATCCTGCTGGCATGGTCTGCGGCCGCTGGTGCGGTACCGGCCGCGGGTCACGAGGCGGCGCTGCGTCGAGCCTGCGCGCGTGCCCATCCCGAGGGTCTCGGGGCGCTCGAGGTGCTGCCCCATGCGAGCGTGGCAGCCATTGCCGAGGCGCTGGCCCGCGCCGAGCGAGCCCACCGCCCGTTCGCGGTGCTCCACGTGCTGTGCCACGGGGGCCGCACGGGCCAGACCTCGGGCTTGGTCCTCGATGGTGAGAGTGGTCCGGTGACGGTGGGGGCCAACGCGTGGCGCACGATCGTCGCTCCTCATGCCTCGAGCCTGCAGCTGGTGCTGCTGGCCGCGTGCGAGGGGGGAAACGCCGGTCAGCCGGGCAATCACCTCGGCAGCGTGGCCCAGGCCCTGCACGCGGTCGGGCTTCGGGCCGTGGTGGCCTCTCGGCTGGCGCTCTCGCAGGGCGGCTCGATCACCCTGGCGGAGGCGCTCTACGAGGGCTTGTTGGGTGCCCATGAGTCGCTCGAGCAGGCGCTGCTCCGCGCTCGCGCCCGGCTGGCGCTCGACCCCCGGCATCTCGACTGGGCCGCGCTGCAATTGCACGCGCGCGTCGAGGACGGCACGGACACGCGCCCCTTCGCATTCCGACCCTACCGGGGCCTTCGGGCCTTCGGACCCAAGGATGCGGTGTTCTGTGCGGGCCGAGCGGCCGAGCGCCACCGGGCAACGAGCGCGCTGCAGACCCTGGCCCGAGCCGGTCGGCCCCGGTTGCTGGTGCTCTGCGGAGCCTCGGGCGCGGGCAAGACGTCGCTGGCCCGAGCGGGGGTGGTGCCCGACCTGCTGGGCACCGCCGAGGCTCGCTGGGCGCTCGCGCTCGTCGAGCCCGGGCCCAACCCGCTCGGGGTCCTCGAGGCCGCGCTCGCGAGCGTCGGGGGGCCCGCTGGTATGGCAGAGCCGGATCGCCCGTGGCTGGTGGTGGTCGATCCCTTCGAGCAGGTCCTCACCCATGCCCACGAGCAAGTCCAGGCCTTCGTGCAGCGGGTGCGCTCGTTGGCGTGCGACGAGCGGGGCAGCGCCTGCATCCTCGTGCTGCGCTCGCAGCACGCGAGGCGCTGCCACGAGCTCCTGCGGCTCGACGACGAGCGCCACTGGATCGAGGTAGCCCCCATCTCGGCGTCACGGCTGGCGACCGCGATCACCGAGCCCGCCCGGCGCGTGGGGCTGACCCTGCAGCCGGGCCTGCTCGAGCGCATCAAGGCCGAGGTGGAAGATGAGCCGGGGGCGCTGCCGCTGGTGCAGCAGGTGCTCGACCGGCTGTGGCACGAGCGCCGGGGACACGAGCTCTGCCTCGATGTCTACGAGCGGCTCGGCGGAGTCGTGGGGGCCTTCTTGCCCCATGCGAGCGCAACGCTGGTGGCGCTCGGCGAGCCCGAGCACGGGCATGCGCGCCGCATGCTGACCGAGCTGGTGCGTCTGGGCGACGACGGTGCCTGCGATGCCCGACGTCGCGTGCCGATCGAGCAGATGTGGCCCGGCGATCCGCGCGAGCGAGAGACGGCCGAAGCGGTGCTGGACCGCTTGATCGACGCGCGCGTGGTGGTGGCGTCCGAACACTCCGAGGGCGGCGCCACCGTCGAGCTCGCCCACGGGGCGCTCGTGCGTTGCTGGCCCCTCCTGGTCGAGTGGCTGGCCCACGAGCGCGGGCGCAGGATCGGCCGCTACCGCGTGCTGGAGCCCGTCCCCGAGCACGTCCAGGGCCGGGCCCTCCTGGCCTACGAGCAGGGTCTCGATCGCCACGTGCTGTTGCGGCTGTTCGAGCCCGAGCAGGCGGGGGACGAGTCGCAAGGGCCGCTCCGAGATCGGGCGCGAGCCCTCGCTCGCCTGTCGCACCCCAACGTGCAGTCCATCTACGATGTGGGCACGGCCCGGGGCTGCGTGTACATGGCGCTCGAGCGGCTCGAGGGCGAGTCGCTGACGGCATGGATCGAGCGTGCACCTCGTTCGTCGCACGAGCTCACCGCCGTGATGCTGTCGATCATGAGCGCGCTCGAAGCGGTCCACGAGCTCGGTCTGGTGCACGGCCGCGTGGGCCCCGACGCGGTGTGGATCGATGGCCGGGGAGCCCCCCGCCTCGTGGGCTCGTCGCCACGCCTGGATCCCGAGGCGAGCCCGGCTCGCGACGTCCACGACGCGTGCGCGCTGCTCCATCGGCTGCTCCACGGCGAGCCGCCTCCCGCCCATGATGCCGTGGCCTCCGTGCCCCCACGCAGCGGTCGCGATCCGTCCGCCCGGTCGCTGCGCGAGGTGCTGCTCTGGGGGCTGGCCCTCGATCCCGCGCAGCGCGGACCCTCGATGGCGGCGCTTCGCACCGAGCTGCGGCGCGCGCTCGAGGCCGCGGGGGAGCACGAGACGCGCACGGCCGCGATCGACCGCGAGCAGCCGGCAGCCGGTGCGGCGGAGATCCGCCTGGAGCGACCCGGCGGAGTGGTGAGCTCGAGCTCGGCCTTCTATGTGTCGCGACCGGAGCTCGAGACGCCGTGCCTGCGCGAGATCGTCGAGCCCGGGGGGCTGCTTCGCATCAAGGGTCCCCAGCGCATGGGCAAGACCACCTTGATGACGCGAGTCCTCGAGCGCCCGCGTTGCGAGGGCTGGCGCATCGCCCTCATCGATCTCCAGCTCTTCGACCACCGCAGTCTCTCCGACCTCGACCGCTTCTTGCAGGGGCTGTGCGCCATGATCACGCGCCGGCTCAAGCTTCCCCGGGTGGAGGGATTCTGGGACGACGTGTTCGGGCCCAAGGACAACTGTACCGCCTTCTTCGAGCAGCACCTGCTCGAGGCCGGTCCCCTTGTGCTCGCCTTCAACCATGTCGATCGACTCTTCGACAGCCAGGAGATCGCCGATGAGTTCCTGGCCTTGCTCCGCGCCTGGCACGAGATGGCCCGAAGCCAGCCTCTATGGCAGGAGCTGCGGATGGTGCTCGTCTACTCCACCGAGATGTATCTGCCGATGAGCATCAACCACTCGCCGTTCAACGTGGGGCTGGCGGTGCCCATGGAGGACTGGGATGCTCGGATCATCCTCGAGCTGGCACGGCGCCACGGTCTGCGCTGGACCGAACACGAGGTCGGCGAGCTGATGGCGCTCTTGGGCGGGCACCCTCACCTCGTTCGCATTGCCCTGTACGAGGTCGCCGAGCGGGGCCTCGAGCCATCCCGAGCCCTGGAGAGCGCGGCGAGCGACGAGGGCCCCTTTGGCGAGCATCTCAAGAAGCTGCTGTGGCGGCTGCAGGGGGAGCCTTCGCTCCACGAGGCGGCGGCGGCGGTGATGAAGGCCTCCGGTGCGGTGCGCTTGAGCACCGAGCTGGCGTTCAAGCTGGTCAGCCTGGGCGTGGCGCGCCTGCAGGGCAACGAGGTCGTGCCCGGTCGCGAGCTCTACCGGCGCTACCTCTGCGAGCGGCTGCTGCTCCCCTCCTCCCCGCCCGCGCCCGTCCCAAGGTCGTGAGCCTCGCTCGAGGTGCGCTGGCGTGCGCGGGTGACCCAGGGATCACTCCGCCAGCGAGCCCGGAGCGACTCGGGTCGACGGGAAAATCGCTCGGGAGCGCAGCTTCCACCCGGGTCAGGAGCAGGGGGTTCGGCCCGGCGATCCGCATGCGCGCAAACACGGGAAGGGGTGCTCGGCGTCGATGGCGAGCAGCGCCAGGCCTTCGAGGGTGAGCGTCTTCCCCTCGGGCAGCTCGTAGGTGTGCGAGTGCGTCCAGGTGTAGAGCGTCTTGGCCCAGGCGAGCGCACGTGCACGCTCGGCCCGAATTTCACTCGTGTCGTTTCGTGGCAGTGAGGGGAGGGTCATGGAGAGTGATCGTTTCGGGCTCGAGCGTGCATGGGGCTCGAGCGTGCATGGGGCTCGAGTGTTGATGGTCCAGACGCCGACGCTCACACGCTCGAGCGCTGGCTTGTTCGATCGACGCACGGGCTCGCATGGGTGCACGACCTGGGCCATCCCACGCGGCCCAGGATGGTAGCGCCCTTCCATGGCCCGAGCGGCTCGCTCCGTCCTCGTCGGCCGCCCGATCTCAGCGAACGATGTTTTGCCCGAGGAGCGAGGATCGACATGGTCGTCGTATGCTCGTCACGGGAGCCTTGGCGAGCCCCAGACCGAGGGCGACCCCGTGCTCGGCGAGCACCAGTTGCTGCACAACGGCTACCTGAGCTTTGGAATTCCCTACTTGCTGTGGCCGCTGGTCCGGCCGTGGATGGGCGGTTTCGCCGGCGAGGAGACCCTGCCGTGGCGTGATGGCGACAACGCCGACATGCCCTAGATCGCGCACGCGCCGTCCTGCCTTGACGACGACCTCGCAGGGCATCGAGACGTCGCTCAGCAGAATGACGCCGAAGCGATCGTCGTTGGGATCGTGGAACGCCTTGGCTGCGTCGAACACTACGGGCCGACCATCCTGGGCAACCGATATTGGCGGGCAGGCGACGGTTGGGCTCGCCGGAGAATCACTCGAGTCCTTGCAGGCGGTCGGGAGTCGGGAGCAACAGCAAGTGGCGGGGGCAACCCGGGTTCGCGGGGCCCTGGGTCCGGCTCGTCACTCACCTCAGATCCGGTAGCGACCCGCGATTGCCGTGCCAGAATGCGACGACCTCCACCACCTGCTCGTCGCGCGAGAGCTGGAAGTAGAGGTAGTAGCGGATCCGCGTGAGGAACACGCGCCGTACCCGGGGATCACGATCGAGCGCTCGCCCAACGAGCAGCGGCCGATCCTCGAGCAGCTCGACGACGGCATCGACGTCTTCGTCGAAGGCCCACGGTGCCTTGTCTCGGTTCGCGAGCCACCACTCGCGAGCCTGGTCGAGCTGCACGAGAGCAGCCGGCGCGATGACGACCGACGGCTTGGATCACCCACCCGTGCGAAGCTGCTGCAGCGCCCGCCGCATGTCGACGCACTCACCGCGCTCAGCCTCGGCTTGCCCTCGCCGTACCAGCTCGATCTCTTCGTCCGAGACCGACACGACTTCTTGCGAGCGCTCGATCCATACCGTAACGGAAGCGCCTTCTTCGAGGTCCGTCGCGTCGTCGAGCACGATGGCTCCCTGGCTGATTCGTCCTGCGTGCAGGCCCACGGTCACAGCATAGCGCACGGCGGTGCGCAGGGGGACCCATGGGAATTGGAGCCGCTCGATGCCGTTTCGCCGCGTGGTGGCTCGGTGCTTGGCGCCTGATGAGCGCCGATCTCTTCGTCTGGTGGAGTAGCCTGGCGATGAGCTGGGCTTCGGTGGCGGTGGCGGCGGCGGGCCCGTGGCTCATGGCCGAGCAGCGTGCCCGCCTCCATCGCGCCGACCGTCAAGGTCGCCCTCCACGGACACGGGCGTCGAAGCTGGTGAATCCGTAGCCGAGCTCGGGATCGTCGAGATGGGTCGCCACGATCATCTCGAGGTAGAGCCCCCACGCATTGCTGGGATCGCCCACGGCCGCGAGCACGGCGTCGACTCTCGCCCAGCCGTCGGTGGGCTCGGCCGTGATCGCGGTCATCAGCTCGACGCCCCCGCGCTCGTAGAGGAACGAGCCCCACAGCAGCGCCGCCCCGTAGTTGAAGCCGCCCAGGGGCGGGTTGCCAGGGCCCCAGTCATGATCGGGATTGGCGAGGAAGTCGTCGAGCCAGGCGGTGTCGGTGAAGAATCCGTTGTCCGTCATCGCGGCCTCGGCCAGGCTCTCGTCGATCCACTGGGCCGATCATCCGGGGATTCTCCCCCCAAGCCAGCACCCTTCGGTCATGATGCCCACGTCGATCACCGACGGCCGCTCAGAACATGCGGCAGCCCCACGATCCCGCCTGGGCCACCACCCCGGCCTCGAGCCCGAGCACGCGGTACGAGATGGCGCTCACCACGTTCTGATCCTCGATGCCCTCCACGAACAGGGCCTCGACCAGCACCTCCTGGCCGGGGCGGCCGTCGAGGTCGGTCACGCCGACGATCCTGGGCGCGTCGAATTGCATCACCGACAGCGAGACCGCGGCCTTCGGGGCGCGCCCGAGGAAGGCGGCGATCACCCCGTAGAGCCGCCCGCCCTCGTGGGTCGCGAACACGCGATCGGGCGCTCCGTCGCCGTCGAGATCGGCGATGAGCCCGCTGGTCACCTCGAGCTTCGGCGGCACCTCGAACAGGCCGTTGGTGTCGGCCTCGAGCAGCGCAGTCATGGCGGCGAGCTCCTCGGCGGTGGCCTGGAGGGCGGCATCGCGGAGCTCGAGGGCGGTGCTCGCGGTCAGCGGCCACACGGCGAAGCGGGCGGTGTCGAGCGGGCCCCCGGTCACTGCGCGCCCGTCGAAGCGGTTGAGCTCGCTGGCGTTGCAGGGGGCGTCGGTGGGCTCGCCCAGCGTGACGCGGCGACCATCGTCGAGCCCGGCCACCTCGCCCACTGGCGCCAGATCCATGCAGTCCTGTGTGTCCGACTCGAGCAGCGCGGCACCATCGTGGCACGCGAGCGGCGCGAGCACGCCATCGCTCACCGCGAACAGCACCACGGGACCCGTCGGCGCCTCCGGGCCCTTCGAGGTCGCAGCGGTGGTGGGGGCGGGCGCAGCGGTCACGTCAGGGCGCTCGAGCTCGTCGGACGAGGGCTTGGGGCACCCGAGGGTGAGCCCCGCCAGGGCGAGACCGAGTGTGAAGCGGAGGCACCGAGACGAGCGCACGAGCGGAGAGGACCGGGACGACGCAGGCATCCCGAAATCCTACCAGGGCGCGATGGCGTCCACGTCGGTCGCCTCGCGGCCGGTGGCTGCGGCCATCGTTGCCTGCGAGCGACCCTCCCCGGGTTCAGCGTGCGGGATGGAACGCGGAGGGTCCACCCGGAATTCGCTGCGCATGTCTCCGTGCATCGGCCGTCCCTCCACGCCCGCCTATTGCTGTAGCCACGCGTCCAGCTCGGCGATGGCGGCGTGGTGGTCTCCCTCGGCGCTCTCGAAGCCGGCGCGCGCACGGGCGGCCTCTTCGAGCGCGCGTCGATCGTCGCCGTGCGCTCGCAGGGCCCGGGCCAGCGTGGCACGGGCGATCGACTCGGCGACGTCCACGTCGTCCGTTTGCGCATGGATCTCCACCGCGCGCTCCAAGAGCGCGACGGCCTCGTCGACGTGGCCGGTGTCGAGCTCGAGCCGGCCGAGGTTGGTGAGCGCCAGCGCGACCTCGGGATGCCGTGGGCCCTTGGTCTGCTCCCAGATTCGGATCGCCTCCGCATACTCGCTGCGGGCGCGCTCGCCGTCGCTGAGGGCCTTGTGCGCGATCCCGAGGTTGTGGAGGATGAGCGCCACGTCGGGGTGCACGGGGCCGAGCCGCGCCCGCGTGATCGCGAGCGCACGCTCGTACAGCGCAATCGCCTCGGCCGGCTCGCCTCGCGCCCGCTGGACCGCGGCGATGTTGACGAGGCTGTCGGCAACCTCGGGGTGGTCGGGCCCCAGGGCGCGCTCGCGCGCTGCCAGGGCGCGCTCGTGCATCGCGAGCGCGTCGTCGTAGCGCCCCTGCGCCCAGCGAACATTGGCGATGTTGTTGAGGCTGATCGCGATGTCGGGATGCTCGGGGCTCAGCGCCTCGGTGTCGATCGCCAGCGCGCGCTCGTAGCTCTCGATCGCGCCCTCGTGCGCACCCATGGCTCGCTGGACCACGCCCATGTTCGACAGGACGATCGCCACCTCGGGATGGTTGGGCCCGTGGACCGCCTCGCGGATCGCGAGCGCGCGGGCGTGGAGCACCATCGCCTGTTCGTACTCGCCGCTCGACCACAGCAGCACCGCGAGGTTCGCAGCGCGTCGCGCTTCGAGCAGCTCGAGTGGATCGGCCGCGTGGGCGATGGCGATCTCGGCATGCCGGGCCCACACCCGTCCTTCGGCGGGGCGAGAGCGACGGTAGCCGACATCGAGGATGAGATCGTTGGCGGCCCTTGCCGCGGTATCCCACGCTCCCGCTTCGGCCGCGACCGCATACCCCTCGAGGATGGCCGCCTCACCGCGCTCGTACTCCGCGGTCCTCGCCAGCAGCTCACCGTGGAGGATGTGTGCGGCGGCCCGCGTGGGGGGCCAGTCGAGGTCCTCGGTCTCCGCGACCACGTCTCGAGCGAGCGCGAGCGCGTCCTCGTACCTTCCGGCGTCTTGCAGCGTCTGCGCGCGAGTGAGGCGGGTGCGGGCTCGTGCGACGGCGTCCCGTGACTCGGGCGGCGGAGGATCGGGCAGGAGCCCCAGGCCCTTGGCGTCCGTGCACGTAGACGCGGGCTCGAGCGCGGCCGCCACCCGCACCGCCCGCCCGACCACCGCCTTGCCACCCGTCGACAGCTCTTGGACGACCGCCTCGAGTTGCTCGCGACGATCGTCCAAGCACCACTCCGCCTTGGGCAGCACCGTGTTCGGCAGGGTCCCGTCGATCCGCGCCATGCAGGCGTCGCGCGCAGCGTCGCTCCAGGCGCTCGCGACGGCATCGAGGCGCCCGACCACGCGATCGGCAGTCGGACCGGCATAGCTCAGCTCGTTGTCCGTGAGGCCGGTCTGGACGCGCGCGCGAGCATCCTCGTTCCAGGACTCGCCGATCGTCGCCCCCCTTGCACCGCAGGCGGACACCCGGCGGGCCAGGTCCCACTGCTGGTAGCCCCTGGCGCCCGCGCCGAGCAGGGCGACCGCACCCAGCCCCAGGCCAATCGTGCGCGCACGGGCCCGGGTTTGGCCTCGCTCGAGCTCGGCCAGCAGCGTCGCGATCGAAGGCCAGCGTGCGTTGGGGTCGACCGCAAGCCCACGGGTGAGCGCTCGCCGGACCCACTTGGGCGCGCCGTTTCGCCGGGACATGGTGAGCCTGCCCTCGACGACGTTCACGCTCAACGCGACGAGCGTGTCGCCAGCAAAGGGGCGCTGCCCGAGCACCAGCTCCCATGCGACCACACAGAACGCGAACTGATCCGCAGCGGGACCGGCCTTCTCGCCCGCGTGCTGCTCCGGGGCCATATAGGCCGGCGTGCCCACGACGGCACCCTCGCGGGTCATGGCGAGATCGAGGCCGTCCGCCTTCGCGGATCGTTCGAGGTCGTCCTGGGCCGTCTCGTCTTCGCGCACGAGGCTCGGTCGCGCGAGCCCGAAGTCCATCACGCGAACGCGCCCTCCCTCGTCGACCATGACGTTGTCGGGCTTGAAGTCGCAATGGACCAGGTGCTGGGCGTGGGCGGCGACGAGGCCTCGCCCCGCCTGGATCACCAGCCCAAGCGCCTCGCGCCAGCCGGGCCGGTGGGCCTCGCACCAGCGGCCGAGGGTCATGCCCTCGATGAATTCCATCGCGAGATAGACGCGTCCTTCGTGCTCTCCCACGTCGTGGACGGCGAGGACATTGGGATCGCCGAGCTTGGCCATCGCCTGCGCCTCGCGCAGCAGTCGACGCTGCCCGTCGCCCGCGCTCGTCTCGTCGTACCGCTGCGCGTGCAGCAGCTTGAGCGCGACGCGACGGTCGAGCTCGGGATCATAGGCCGCGAAGACGACCCCCATGCCTCCCGCGCCGAGCTTGCGAAGAACGACGTAGCGCCCGATCACGTCCCCCCGCTGGGGCTCGCGCAAGCCGGGCATCGCCCGGGTCCCATCGCCGGGGAGCGTGCCGGGGAGCGTCTCGTCCGCGGAATCCGACATCGCCGATGCGATGGTAGCAGCTCGACTCGACCCGGGTCGGGGGCGTGGGGCGTCATCCAACGCGGACGTGGCCCGTGTCCCAGACGTGAGCGGGGGCAAGCCTACGGAGCCGGATCGGCCAGCCGTGCCTCGACGTCGGTCAGCGAGGCCCGCAGCGGTCAGGTTGGGATGCTCGGGGTCGAGTGTTCGCTCGCCGATCGCGATGGCGCGCTCGAGCACGGCCTTGGCCTTGGCGTTGCACGAGCCCAGTCGCTCGCCGGCTCGAGCACGACGAGCGAGCCATGCTCATGGGGCTGCACCTGAACGTGCAGGAAGTAGCTCCGCGTCAGGCGACCAGTCCGATGGGGCTCCTGCGCCCACAGCGAGATCCGATGCTCGCGCGACACCATCTCGGTGGCGTACCGAAGGCCGAGCGCGACCACGCCGTCGCGCTGAGCTTCCGCGATGGTGGTGGACGAGCGAAGGGCCGCCATGACCTCGGCCGGAGGCAATGAGACGAGGAGATGACGACGCACGGCCGCGGTCGACCCCTTGGGCCCCGCGTCATTTCCGCTCGTCGTCTCGCGAACGAGAGAGCCGGTTGCCGATCCGGGGCGATGTGGAATGACGCGCGGCCCGCGTCGGTCCAGCGGCGCACGGCCCATGCGGCCGCGATCGGAGCACCTCGGATGAGCCTTCTCGAGCTACTGGGAGAGTCGTACGACCCGGGGAACGTCGGTTCGATCACGTCTCACGACGAGTGGCGACCCACTCGCTCGAAGCCAGCCGTCATCGCCCGCGGTGTGGTGGCGCTCTCGCTGATCGGAGGGGTCTTCGCGGGAGTGATCCTGAACCTTGGGTTCATCTGGGTTGCGCTCGGATGGACCTCGGGCATCCTGCTCGTCTACCTGCTGGTGGCCTACTTCATCCGGCCGCAACCGGACTTCGACAACATCGGTTGGCTCGGGATGGCGACTCGGCGTCGTCACCAGCTGCGGTCGGCGCTGCCCTTGCCGAGGCAGCATCGCTTGTACTTGCGCCCGGAGCCGCAGGGACATGGGTCATTGCGTCCGACCTTGGTCGTTCGGCGGACTGATGGCGCGTCGACCGTCGGGCCGGTGGTGAGCAACGGCTGAGCCATGGGCTCGTGCTTCGGCTCGGGCTCGTGGCGCACGAGGCCTTCCCGCTGCACCGCTTTGCCGATCTCTCGCATGCGTCGACGACGTCGCTCGAGCTCGCCAACGAGCACCTTCGTCGCTCGGAGCTTGGCCCACAGCGCGCTCGCCAGGGGAGTGGTGGCCTCGGTTGCCTTCAGCTTGGGGACCGATACCGTCACGCGGCCAACGTCGACCGCTTCGGTGTCGCGGAGCTCGCTGAAGATGAGACAGACGTCCTCGCATGTGCAACCGGGCTTGATGCAGTGGAGATCCTCGACCTTGTAGAACGAGCCCTCGTGGGCGACGAGCGTGTCCCAGGTGGCCGGGAGCAGGTCGGTGTACCAAACGAGGTTGCCGAAGCGGAAGCTCTGCCAGTCGTAGCGCCTCCACGCTTCGTCGTCGAGCTGCTCGCGTTGCCGGCTCCACCGCGCCCGGAGCCATCGCTCGAGCTCGTCGTCGATCTGCGCGCGGAGCCACGCGGCCTCGGGCTCGTCGTCGTCGCTCACGGCCCGTAGGGCGCCGCTTGCGGTGTCGAACGAGAGCAGGGCGCCGCCAGTCGGGGCGACACGAAGCCCGCCATCGTTACCACGTTGAAGCCGTAGGAGCTCGAGTGCAGGTAGGTGCACTTGGTCTGGAGATCTTGGCACACCGAGGTCTGCAACGCACGGATGGGGGCCTCCGCGGGGAGCAGCCGTGGGTTGCCCGAGTCGATCCATCGCGTCCTCGTGTCGGCATTGGTCGTGGCGGTCATGTTCCTTCGGTCCAGGAGCAGGAGATGCGAGACGAAGATAGCGATCGCGGGAAAGTGCGGGCAAGGCCGTGGAACGCCCGTCGTCCATGGAACGATGTCCGGGAGGTCGGCCGGATGGGGAGATCTCACCGTCCCGCTCCGGGATGACGAGGACGCGACGCTGGGATCCCAGGAGTCGGAGCCCGAGCCTCGGAAGCCCCACCGGTCGACCGATGAGGTCGATCGCTCGAGCGCGGAGGCCGTTGGCCGACTTGCGGGGAGCCCCTGGAGGGTGCAGCCTCCCGTCGCGATGGCGGGTGCGCTCGAGCTGTCGATCACTCCGCGCGGGCATTTGCGGGCCGTGCCCGTCGATGGAGGCCCGGCCGCCCCCGCGGCGCTGCGACGAGCATTCGAGCAGGGTCTCGGCGATGGCCTGCTCCATCTCGCAGGCCCGATGCTGCGGGCCTCGCTGGCTCCCTCGCTCGCGTTCGGGCAGGAGATCGGACGCGCCTACTACGAGGCCCTGTGTCGAACGGGGACCCTCGCCGACCACGAGCCATCGCCACCCGAGGGTGCATTCGATCGGCTGCTGCTGCGGATCCCCCCGATGCTCGGAGCCGAATATGCCGGCCGCGCCACGCTCACCGATGCGTGGCAGCAGATCCACGAGGCCGGCCTCGCAGCGCTGCAACGGCACGGGGGCGAGCTCTCGGAGTGGCTCGAGGCGCAGAACCCGGCGTGGCACGGGATCGGTCGCGTGTACTTCCATCTGGCCGAGAACAAGCGCGACCAGGCCCATCCCTTCGCGTTCGTTGCTACCTGGGTGGATGGGCTCGACGCGTCGGGTCGACCACTGCACCGGACCCTCGAGCATGCGCTGGATACCTTCGCCGACGACCGCGACACGCTCCTGCGGCTGCTTCGACCGCTCGAGCTCGCCGCCGCGGCCAGCCCGCTCGTGGCGCGCATGGTCGCGAGCGGCGATGTCTACCGTGCGGTGCGGTGGACGCCCGAGGAGGCCTTCGACTTCCTGTGCCAGGTTCCCGCCTGCGAGTCCGCCGGAGTCGTGGTGCGGGTCCCCGATTGGTGGCGCAGCGGCGGACGTCGGGTTCGCGTTGCGGCGACCGTGGGCCGCCGCTCTCCCAGCGAGGTGGGCTTCGACGGTCTGCTCGACTTCGACGTCGCGCTCGCGCTGGAAGGGGACCCGCTCTCGGCACGAGATCGACGCGCATTGCTGAAGGGAACGGCGGGGCTTCGACTCGTCCGGGGCCAGTGGGTCGCGGTCGATCCCGAGCGACTTCGACAGGCACTCGACCAGCTCGCGGCGATCGAGCAGGCCGCTCGCGCCGGTGAGCTCTCGTTCGCCGAGGGCATGCGGCTCTTGGCGGGCCTGCATTCCACCGAGGCCGACGCCACGGACGATGCCCAGCTCGAGCCCACGATGCCTTGGCACGAGGTGGTGGCCGGCAAGTGGCTCGCCGAGGTGCTCGCCGAGCTCGGACGGCCCGCGGCCCGCCGCGATCCCGGACCACGCCTACGGGGCGAGCTACGCGGCTATCAGCGCGAAGGGGTGGCGTGGACTAGGCTCTTGTGCCGGCTGGGGCTGGGCGGCTGTCTCGCCGACGACATGGGCTTGGGCAAGACGATCCAGATCCTCGCGTCGATCCTGGTGCTCGACGACGAGGGCATGCGAGGGCCCCACTTGATCGTGGTCCCTGCGTCGCTGTTGGGCAACTGGCAAGCCGAGGCCGCCCGCTTCGCCCCCGATCTCAGCGTACTCGTGGCCCACCGCTCGCAGACGGGCTCGGCCAGCGTCACCGCGCTCGGGGATCAGGCCTCGAGGGCCGACCTCGTCCTGACCACGTACGGGACGCTCACGCGGACGAAGTGGCTGCGCGAGCGCCCGTGGGGCATCGTGGTCCTGGACGAGGGCCAGGCCATCAAGAACCCGGCGACCCAGCAGGCGCGTGCCGTCAAGCAGCTGCGGGGGCGAGCACGGTTGGTCCTCACGGGGACGCCGATCGAAAACCGCATCGAGGATCTGTGGTCGCTCATGGACTTCACGTGTCCCGGTCTTCTGGGGAGCCGGGAGGAGTTTCGGCAAGCGGTGCGCGCGATGGAGCGGAGCGAGGGAGAGGGGTTCTCGCCGCTGCGTCGGCTGGTGGCGCCGTACATCCTGCGGCGGCTCAAGTCCGATCCCTCCATCGTGCCCGACCTGCCCGACAAGACCGAGATGATCGCCTACTGCGGGCTCAGCAAGAAGCAGGCGGCGCTGTATCAGGATGCCGTCGACACGCTCGCGGACGAGCTCGAGAGCGTGGACGGGATCCGTCGCCGCGGCCTCATCCTGGCGTACCTCCAGCGATTCAAGCAGATCTGCAACCACCCGTCGCACTGGCTCGGCGATGGACGCTGGTCGGCGGCCGACAGCGGCAAGTTCCTTCGCCTCGCCGAGCTGTGCGAGGCACTGGCGACCCGACAAGAGCGCGTGCTGGTGTTCACGCAGTTTCGCGAGCTCACGGGGCCGCTGCAGCAGTTCCTCGAGGGGGTGTTCGGTCGCCCCGGCCTGCGATTGGACGGACGGACGCCGGTGCGGCGCCGGGCCGAGCTGGTCGAGCAGTTCCAGGACGACGATGGGCCGCCGTTCTTCGTGGTCTCGCTCAAGGCCGGCGGGACCGGGCTCAATCTCACCGCCGCATCGCACGTGGTGCACTTCGATCGCTGGTGGAACCCGGCGGTCGAGAACCAGGCCACCGATCGCGCCTATCGCATCGGACAGCGGCGCAACGTGCTGGTGCAGAAGCTCGTGTGCCGGGGTACGCTGGAGGAGCGCATCGATGCGATGATCACCAGCAAGCAGGCCCTGGCCGACGAAGTCCTGTCGGTCGACGGAGCCGCGGCCTTGACGGAGATGAGCACGGAGGAGCTGATGGCGACGGTACGTCTGGACCTGGGGAGCGCGATCCATGGCGCGTAGGTCGTACTGGGGCTACTGGGACTTCGGCGAGCGCGACTACGATCCTCGCCCGAGCGAGCCGGAGCTTCGGCGACGGCTCGGTCGAGATCCCGATCCGGTTCGAGGGCAGGGCCAGAAGCTGGCCCAGACGTTCTGGGGGCGGGCGTGGTGCAACAATCTGCACCAGTACCACGACTACGCCAATCGGCTGCCGCGGGGGAGAACCTACCTGCGCCAGGGGGCGGTGCTCGACCTCGCGATCGGCCGAGGGAGCGTGACCGCACTGGTCTTCGGGCACTCGCTCTACGAGGTGCGCGTCGACATCGAGGCCGTTGCTCGCGGGCGCTGGGCAGCGCTGCGCAAGCAGTGCGCGGGAGGGCTCTCCTCGGTGATCGAGCTGCTCGAGGGGCGCATCGGCAACGAGGTGATGGAGGCGGTCACCGCCCCGCGCACGGGCCTGTTCCCCGAGCCCCGCGACATTCGGCTCGCGTGCAGCTGCCCCGACTGGGCCTCGATGTGCAAGCACGTGGCCGCCGCGCTCTACGGCGTGGGGATCCGGCTCGACGAGCGGCCGCAGCTGCTGTTCGAGCTGCGGGGAGTGGACCCCCAGCAGCTGGTGGGCTCGCCCAAGCACATCGTGGGAGAGGTTGCAGGCGATCGTCGACTCGACGGCGAGCTGTCGGACATCTTCGGCGTGCAGATCGAAGGCGCGCCAGCGGTTCCGGCTGCGACGAGGAGCGCCAAGAAGGCGAGCACCGAGAAGGCGAGCGCCAAGAAGGCGAGCACCAAGAAGGCGAGCACCAGGAAGGCGAGCGCCAAGAAGGCGAGCACCAAGAAGGCGAGCACCAAGAAGGCGAGCGCCAAGAAGAGAACCTCCAATACCACGAGAGGGTCCGAGGTCATCGCAAAGCCGAGGACCCCCACCGTCACGAAGGTGGTCGAGGTCATCGCAATGCCGAAGACCAAGAAGAAGCGCGCGTCCTCCAAGAGGGGCAAGCCGGCCGACATCGTCATGACCCGTCAGCAACTGCTTGCAACGGGCTTGCCGGCCAGCACTCTCCAGGGGTGGTTGCGTCGGCGCGTGCTCCGTCCAACCGACACGCCGGGGGTCTACGGTCTGACCAAGGAGGCGCAGGACTGCCTCGAGTGGTATCGATGAGCCCTGCGGGCACACAGCAACACGCTCTTGGGCGTGGGTATGAGCGGTTTTCGATGCTTCCATCGGCCGCGCGTCTCATCATCGCTCGCTGTGCGCGCCCCCGTTCCTCGATCGACATCACGACCTCGGGGCGCTCCCTTCCAACCGCTCGAGGTAGGGCTGCTCGATGAACCGAGGCAGCGGCGCTTTCCAGGGCTCCTGGCTGTGGTTGTCGAGCCGCGCTACGGCGTCGAGTAGGTGGGAGCCGGACGGGAGCGATCTCGTTCGGCCCCTTCCGGTGCGGTGCCCGCCCAGCTCCGCCGTTGGGTATCGATCGTGTCGGGCCATGCGAGCCGAGGATCCACTCGCGCCGCGAGGTCGTGGTAGATCGCGTGCGATGGCGAAGAACGAGCGAGCCAAGCGCAAGCAGGAGGAGAAGCGCAAGCGCAAGCGAGAGGAGGCGAAGAAGGCCGCCAAGGCGCGGGAGCTGCCCACGAGCCCGGCCGCGCTGGTCAAGCTCGCGGAGGAGGGGAGCTTCGGGCCCGCATGGGCGACCGCGGAGCTGGGAGACGACCTCCAGATGCCCACGCTCGCGACGGTGATCGTGACCCGCAAGCTGCCCCGTGGCCAGTGGCTCGCCCACGTGATGCTGGTCGATCGCACTTGCCTGGGGGTCAAGGACGGATATCTTCTGGGGCCGCGCTCGCTCGCGGAGATCACCGATTCCGTCGGGGAACTCGGGCGCCGGGGCGACGCGCTCGCGCGCTGCGAGCCGGAATGGGCACGATCGATCGTGTTCCACGGGCTCGACTTCGCGGCGACGCTGGGCTTCTCGCCCCACGCCGACTTCGTGCCGGCAATGGTGCTGCCGCGACCGGATCCATTGGTGGACACGCCGCTCGGCCGGCCGTCGCGGCCGGTATACTGGCAGGGGCCGAGGGACGACCGTGATTGGATCCTCGCGCGACTGGTGGACCGCGTGGGACGGGGAGGGTTCGACTTCTTCGTGGAGGAGCAAGCGACGGGCGAGGAGTGGGACGACGGATGGGACGACGACGAGCCGCTGGTGATCACGGCGCCCCGGCCTCCGGATGTGCTGCCGAACGCCCCCGTCGGGCCCGGGCTGCTCGCGTGGACGATCGTGCGACGCTACGTCCACGAGCTCTCGGGCGAGCAGCAGGCGGCCACCTTCGCCGAGCACGGGCTGCCGTACGACGCCGACGACGTGGACGACTGGTGCTTCGACGTGGCGATGCTGTTGCAACCGCTCGCCGACGCGATCGTGGCCGCACGTGACGGCGAGGCCCCGGCGGATGGCGACGGCCAGCGCGTCGACGACTTCGACGTCGAGGGTACGTTCGCGACGTTGCTGCGCGCGTGCATCGAGCCCAGGATCGATCCGCAGGCCTACCTGCGCGACCTCTTGTGCCTGCTGCCAGAGTGGCCGCCCGAGCGCATCGGGGAGCTCGCGCCCGCGCGCTGGCGGCAGACCGTGGCGGAGGAACCAGCCCGCGGGATGCTGGAGCGTCACGTACCGCGCAGGGTCGCGATCGGGGAGGCCGAGGACGGGGGCGAGCAGTAGGTAGGGGGCAGGCGTGGGCTCGGGCGCACTGGCGCTCAGGATGCTCCCTCATTGCGCCGTTTCCGGGTCGGGAGCGACTTGGGCTGCCCGCGCGCGGCGTCTCGCTTCCTTCCGTGCGGCCTGCTTGGCTCGCTGCGCGCGTGCCCGTTCCTCGATCGACATCACGACCTCGGGGCGCTCCCTTCCGAATCTCTCGAGGTAGAGGCGCTCGATGAACAGGGGCAGCGGCGCCTTCCAGGGTTCCTGGCGGTGGTTGTCGAGCTTGCCGAGCCTGTTGGGGTTCATCCCGAGCTCGCGGGCCATCTGCACGTGTACGTGCGACAGATGGTGGCGCTTGCGTGCTTGCACCCAGTCTTGGAGATCCTTGGGGAGGGGCTTCTTCTTGCTCATGACAGTCGTCCGATCGTGAGAAGCCCATCGACGTGCTCGGCGGCGCGTGGATCAGGCGTCGAGATCCGCGGACTCGGCTTCGTCCCAGGCTAGACCGTGGCGACGCTTGATGATCAACGTGACGACGTGACCGGGTACGACGTTCGACACATCGGGCGAGTGGAAGGACAGGGCCTGGTCCTCGCCGAGCACGCGGACACGGGCCGACCGTTGGCTCACCTTCAGGACGACCGCATCGACGCGCTCGTGCGGCGCGCTGCCGGGATCGTCGGTGGGTTGACCGAGCAAGGCGTCGCGATCGCGTCTCACGTGGGCGTACGCGGCGGCGTAGGACTCGCCGGTCTCGAGTTGGCGAGCACGGATGATGGACTTGAAATCTCGGTGGGGGGTCATCGTCGTTCTCCTCGCATCCGGCGCGCCCAGGCCCCCGCCCTCGGCCGCCAGCGAAGATCACGCGACGGTCCCACCGGAGGAGTCGACTCCCCTTTGCCCCGGTCGAGGGATCCCGCGGGGGTGGATCCATCGGGGTTCGGCGTCGGTTGCCGCCGTTGGAAGGGAGCTTGGCATGGGCGCGGGCTCGGGAGGGATCAAGCGCGGCGTTCGAGAGGCCCGGGAACGGTCGTTCAGCACATGCACCCGGAGTAGGTTCCGTACAGCAGCGGCCGCACCCTTACTTCGTGCCCGCACGTCGAGCAAACCTCGCCGGTGCCTGCGGTACGCATGGCCGGCGAGCCCGAGGTCATCGAGGGTGATGGCGGGGCTGCTCCCGCCGGGGAGGAACTCGCCGTTCTCGCGGCGGCGGCGATACTCGGCAAGTGCTCGACGACCACGGCGGGCTCGAAACCGGAGGTCCATGTGGTTCTACACTGGGGCGACTGCAGCAGTGATCTCCGATGCCGACGCATGTGCGTGGACAGCTCGTTGGCAAGGGCGTCGGGGCGATGGAGCGAGGGCGGAAGTAGGTGGGTCAGCGCACCGATGTGTCAGGTGAGACAATCGCTACAGTGCACGTTCACCATCGGAGCCGTCGACTGGCTTGCGTCCGCGCAGAAGACGCCGGTCGAGTCGCCGGAGTAGCAGCCGGAGAAGCAGCGGTGAGCCTCCACGTCCGCGAGCAGCGGCGGAGGTAGGGACACGCGATTGGCCATGACCGCAATGTACCTCATCCATTGAGATCGCTGCATTCGGCGATGGACGACTTCATTACATGGTCCGTGTCGTTCCAACGACGCCAATGTCTCGGATGAGCGGAAGGTGATGGGCTCGTCCGCGCCGAGCCTGCGGACACGTGCCGATCGCTGGTTCACCCCCGAGACGACGGCGTCGAGACGCTCGAGTGGGCGGGCTCTGGGATTCTCGGGTGGACCGGAGGACTGCCTGGAGTGGTATGGATGACCGTGCCGGCCCACAGGACGTCCTCTCACGGGATCTCCTACGCGGCCTCCGTGGGTTTCCGTATGCCCGGGTCTGCACCCTCGATTGCCGATTCCCATGATGTCTACGTCCGTCAGGATCTTCTTCGACATGGGTGGTGATTACTCGTCGACGTTGATGATGAGCAGATCCGATGCTTCCACCGGCCGTGCATCTCGTCATAGGGAGGGATGATTCCTCCGGGTTCCTCACCTCCCACTCCCCAGTTCCGTGCCCGCGCGCTACAGTCCGGCAAGCCTTTCGATGAACGAACAGGAAGATGACGACGGCGACGGCGTCAGCGGCGACGAGGACATCGCCCACCATCCACACGACCGCATCTTCACCGACCCCGAGACCGCCGCCGTCGAGCTACGCCAGGTCCTCCCGGCCACGCTCTGCGACCGACTCGACTGGGGCACGCTACGCGCCGAGCCCAGCTCGTTCATCGATCCCAAGCTCGAGCCGCGTCATAGTGACATCCTCTACACGGTTGCCATCGCGGGGTCGGAGCGTCGAATCTCGCTCTACACCGTGCTCGAGCACCAGAGCAAGCCCGACGCGAGGATGGCAGCGAGGTTCATCGTCTACGTGGGTCGCCTCTACGAGCGGTACATCCGCCAGCACGAGAACAGCATCACTGTCCCGATGGTCGTCCCGATCCTGCTGTACCAGGGTCCCACCGGCTGGACCCTACCCCGGCGGCTGTCGGAGTCGCTCGACGTCCCTCCCGAGCTGCTCGCGGTCTTTCCGTCCCCGGTCGAGCTCGTCTTCGCCGTCGATGACCTCGAAGAGTCGGTCATCGGCGAGCAGGTCACCCGCGACGTGCTCGCTCGCGACCGGCACCTCGCCCAGGCCGAGATGGCGCGCACCATGCTGTATCACCACCAGGACGCAAGCGCCGGAGAACGCGCTGCCGCGCTGGTCTGTTGCTCGAGTTCATCGCCGACACCTGGGGTCCTGACGCCGTCCGGCCATTTCTGACCTACCTGTTGTCTGCCTTTCCGGGTTCGTCAGAAGAATTTGTGAGCGACCGGGGGCTCGGGTAGCGCCCCCAGGGCATGGTAGAGGGCGATCTCGGTCGCTTTGAAGGTCCGCAGGCCGTAGGTGGAATTCCCCCGAAAAAGTGGACACCCGATTTACGCCACTTCAGTCCTCTCCAGGTTCTCGTAGTATCGCCGCTCGAACTCGAGGGGCGACAGGTAGTCGAGGCTCGAGTGCCTCCGCTTCCCGTTGTAGAAGATCTCGATCCACTCCGCAATAGTCGTCTTCGCTGCCTCGCGTGAGGTGAAGATCACGTCGTGGACGAGCTCGGTCTTCAGCGTCGCGAAGAAGCTCTCCGCGACCGCGTTGTCCCAGCAGTTGCCGCGGCGGCTCATGCTGCATGTGATGCCTGCTGCCTCGAGGGCAGCTCGGTAGTCCTTGGCTGCGTACTGCGAGCCCCGATCCGAGTGGAACATCAAGCCACCCTCGGAGGGCTCTCGCTTGCCCAGGGCAGCTCGCAGCGCATCGAGGACCAGCTCCACTCGCATGTGCTCGGCCATCGACCAGCCCACCACGCGACGGGAGAACAGATCGAGGACCACGGCCAGGTACATCCAGCCCTGCAGGGTCCAGATGTACGTGATGTCAGCAACCCACACGCAATCGGGCTCCTCGACGTCGAACTGGCGGGCGACGAGGTTGGGGGCGATCGGCTCGTCGTGGTTGGAGTCCGTCGTCCTGCGAAACTTCGGTCGCCTGCGACCCACGATTCCTTGCTCTCGCATCTGCTTCTCGACTCGCTTGCGGCTGACCTTGAACCCCCGCTCACAGAGCTCTGCGTGGACGCGTGGGCTGCCGTAGGTCCTGCGGCTGTTCTTGTGGATCTCGGCGATCTCGGCGGCCAGCTTCACGTTCTTCTTGGCTCGCTCCGAGGGCTCGCGATCTCGCCACGCGTAGTACCCCGAGCGCGAGACCTCGAGCACCTCGCACATCATGGCCACGGGGAAATTTGCCTTCTCCGCCTCGATGATCTCGAAGACCTCGATGCCTATCCCATCTGCTTGGCGAAGAAGGCGCTGGCTTTTTTTAGGAACGCGTTCTCCATCTCGAGCTGCTTGTTGTCGCGACGGAGCCTCGCGAGCTCCGCTCGCTCCTCCGACGTCATCGGGCCGTTGGGATCGGCGGCCTGGTCGATCTCCGCTTGCTTGATCCAACTCCGCAGGACGCTGACGCCCACGTCGAGATCCCGGGCCACCTCGGCGATGGACTTGCGTGAGCCGAGCGCGATCTTGACGGCCTCGGCCTTCTGCTCGGCGGTGAAGACTCTCCTCTTTCTCTTACCCATTTGGTCTCTCCTCCAGTATCGCCCCTCGACGCCCAGCTGGCGAAGCGCAACTCGTCCACCGCGCTCCACAGTCATCCACAGGTTGCGAGCCCCCCTGGACCCCCCTGGGGACCTCGGTTGCTCGCAGCGCCGGTGACAGAACGCTGCACTGATCAGCTACGACGACGAGGGGTTGTTTCGGTTGGAGGGTGTCCACTGAAACGGGGGAGGTCTATAGGCCCTTCTGGTGATCACTTTGAGCTTGTTGTTGAGGCCCTCGGCCGTGCCTGCCGACACCTCGCCTTGGGCCCGGAACCAG
>NZ_JAOVZF010000151.1 GCF_026337845.1 Paraliomyxa miuraensis
GGCCGACCTCTGCGCTGGCTGCCCCAAGCGTACCCCCAGGTTTCATCCTTGGGGGTACGCGTCAGCGAGTGGGCGACTAGAACCGGCCGGTGAGGCTGGCGCCGCCGATGCCGGGGACGAGGCGGAGGCGGGCGCCCACGCCCGAGCGCTGCAGGCGATCTTGGCGGCGCTGGGCGAGCATCAATCCGACGCCGGTGCTGACGAGCGCGACCCCCACCACGGTGAGCACGACGCCGCCGTTGACGGTGTCGTAGAGGTACTGGCAGGTGCCGTTGACGTCGGCGTTGCAGTCGCTCTGGATCGGCCTCTCGTCGATCACCAGCAGCCCGATGCCGGCGCCCAGCGAGCCCACTCCAGTTGCGAGCGCCGCCCAGGGCACCCAGACCGGTACGCGGCTGCTGCGAGCGAGCCGAAACGAGTACGACTCGTTGACTCCCGGTCGTAGGTCGACCTCGACGTGCTGCGTTCGGCGGCCACGCTTGACCACGTCGATCTCGTGCTGGCCTGGGGCGACCCGCGCCTGCACCGGAGTGCTACCCACGCGCTCGCCATCCACGTACACGTCGGCCCCCTCCGGATCGCTGTCCACGGTGAGGGTGGTCGGCTGCGTTGCGTTCTCGAGCGACGGCCGAAGCCGAGCCGCCAGGGCACCCACCGATTCCGCGAGCTCGCCAACGCCGCAGATCTCGCACACGCCCTCGACCGATGCCACCACCTCGCCCGTCTCGGCCGAGATGGCGTAGACCTCGATCGCAAAGTCTGGACCGGTGTGTTCGATGGTGCCCCCCACCAGCAGGTCGACATCGGCGGCCTTGGCCGTGTCTCGGTAGCAAGCGGGGTCCTCGCAGCTCGAGGCGCTCGCCGGCACGCCACGGGTGGTCAGCCCCGAGCGGGCCACGCCGTCCTCGAACCGCTGCTGCAAGGTGCTCTGGTCGGGACCCGAGACATCGTTGGGCAGCCTCAGGTGCATCGTTCCCACCTGCTCCGCGCTGGGAGCGGGGTCGGAACCCGAGGCTCGAGGGGCCAGCGCGAGGGTCAGCGCCGTGCTCAGCGGGACGAGCCACGCCATGGTGGGGAATGATACACACTGTTCCTGCGCTGGCGGAGTTTCCGGCCCAAGGGGTCCCGAAAACCCGGTGTGGGAACCACACCTCCGCTGATGTCGACCAAGGTGGCTGAATATCGTCGCGAGTTTCGCCCCGGTGCATGGGCCACGTTATGCTACCCGCCGGTCGACGCATTCGAAGGCAGGAATGGATCCCAAGGGCAAGCCGAGCGAGGACACCAAGAGGCGTCGTCCCACCCTGCCACCGCCACCGATGGTTGGGCTGCCACCGATCAAGAAGCCATCGGAGCCCGCAGGGACCCGCTCGTCGGAGCTGAAGACCGGCTCCGAGGCTTCGGGGCTGATCCGCGTGGCGGAGGCCCGTCCGGTCAATGTGGATGGGGCCGACCCCGACCCCACACCGGACGCCATCCCCGTTCCTGCGTCCGAGACGGCCGAGCCCGACCCAACGACGGCCGAGACCGCCGAGGAGCCGATTCCCGAGCTGCCCAAGCCCGCGCCGCCCAAGCCCGTCCCTCGTCCGGGGCCGCGGCTGACCTTGCCCAAGCTCGGTGCCAAGGGCCCCTCGGCCCCCCATGACCCCTCGTCCCGGTCGTTGAAGAAGACCGGCCAGTCCAAGCCCCCCAAGGACACCACGCTGACACGGGTCCGGTTGACGGACACGTCGGCGCTCCACGACCCCGAGAGCATCGAAGCCGACAGCACCGGCGTGCAGGTGATCGAGCAGGTACGCCTCGAGCCCGGCGAGCTGGTGGTGGGTACCCGCTATCGCATCGTGGGCTGGCTGGGCGAGGGCGGGATGGGCGTGGTCTATGAGTGCGAGCACCTGGACATCGAGCGCCGCGTGGCCCTCAAGATCCTTCGGTCCGGGGTCGACCCCAACTCGCGTCGCGCTCGCATGTTCCGCGAGGAGGCCCGCGCCGTCTCTCGCGCCGGTCGCAGTGAAGACGGTCAGGTCTCCAACATCGTCGAGGTCTACGACTTCGGCGAGCTGCCCGACGGCCGCATGTGGTTTGCGATGGAGCTGCTGCACGGCCGCAGCCTGGCCCGCTTGCTGGCCGAGGGGCCCATGGACCCCGCGCGGCTCATCGCGGTGCTGCGCCAGCTGTGCAAGGGCCTGGCCGCGGTGCACGACGCCAACGTGATCCACCGCGACATCAAGCCCGGCAACGTGATGGTGGTCCGCGACCGCGGTCGCGACGACGTGGTGAAGGTGGTGGACTTCGGCGTGGCGGCGGTGCTGGCCGAGGGCGACAGCGGCGAGGTCCAGCTCGAGGGCACGCCCAACTACATGGCCCCGGAGCAAGCCACCGGCAGTCGCTTCGACCATCGCCTCGACATCTACGCGGTGGGTGCGGTGGGTTTCCACATGCTGGCCGGCGCTCCGCCGTTCCACGGTGACGACGTGTTCCAGCTGCTGCGGCGAGTGTGCACCGAGCCGCCCCCGCGCCCGTCGGAGCTCAATCCCGAAGGTGGCATCCCCTCGGCGCTCGAGGACGTGATCCTGCGCTGCTTGGCCAAGGATCCCGACGATCGCTACGCCGACATGCGCGATCTCGAGGCCGCGCTCTGCGAGGCTCAGATCTCGTCCAAGCTGACGACGGCGTGGGACGATCTGCCGATCCCCACGGTCGAGCCGCAGTCGCGCTACGACGCGATCGTCAAGGGCATGCCGCGGCCCGCCTCCGGGCTCCATCGACCGGGTCGCAATCGCATGTTGGTGGCGGCCGCGGCGGTGGTGCTGGCCCTCGGTGGCGTGGGGGTGGTGATCGCACGGCAGAACGATGCCTCGGCCGAGGTGGCCGAGCGCATCGCCGAGCACGTTGCCGCGGCGCGCGGAGCCGCGGCTCGGGCTTTCTATCTCTACCCGCCGTCGGACGAGCCCGAGACGCGCACCGCCTATGTGGAAGTGCTCGAGCTCGAGGGCCTGGAGCCCGAGCTGGGCAAGCCTGCCGTCGAGGCGGCAACCGAGCTGCGCAAGGAATTCGCCGGTACGCTGGTGCGCCTGGGCGATCGCTACTGGGACAGCAAGGGCGGCCGCCCATTTGCGGTCGACTACTACATTGCGGCGCTGGCCTTCGATCCCACCGACGCCACCGCGCGCGAGCGTGCGCCGATCACTCCGGGCGAGCTGACCGAGCTGCGTCGCAAGGCGGCATCGCTCGACTTCGAGGCCATGGAGCTGTCGGCGAGCGAGCCCCTGCTGGCTCTGGCCGAGGACGACGACGAGGAACGCGTACGCAAGCTCGAGCGGCTCGGCAGCAAGGACGACGAGCGCGGGCTACAGGCCGAGCTGCGGATCCAGAAGCTCCTCGAGGAGGAAGGGGTCGAGACCCAGGTCGCCGCAGCCGAACCCAAGCCGCGCAAGAGCGACCGCAAGTCGGCCCCGCGCCCCACCGAACCCGAGCCCGACCTCGAGCTCGGCGACGACGTCGACGGTGACGATGGTGGCGGGCGCGTGGCCCCCCGCGAGTCGCAACGTTCGAACGAGCTGGTCACGCAAGGCCTCGCGGCGCTGCGCTCGGGCCAGCGCAAGAACGCCGAGACCTTGTTCCACCGGGCGCTCGATCAGGATCACAAGAGCCACCGAGCCCTCGACGGCCTGGCCCAGGTGCACCACGCCGAGGGCGACTACGACAAGGCCGTGCAGTACGGCAAGCGTGCGGTGGGGATGGCCCCCGGCCGTGGCAGCTACCGCATCCACCTCGGCGACGCGTACTTCAAGGTCTTCCGCTATCGCGAGGCCAAGGAGCAGTACCGCAAGGCCGACGAGCTCGGGCACGGCGAGGCTCGTGCGCGGCTCGAGAAGGTCGACTCCAAGCTCGGCAACTAGGGTCGCCTCGGCCCGAGCCGACTCGTGATTGCCCGAGAACGCCGTGAGCCTGCCTGGTACCCTTGCGCATGCTCCAATTCTCGGGGGTGCTCGTCCTGGCGCTCGGCGCCTCGTTCATGGGGGGAGAGCCGGCGTCGTCGGACGGCGAGGTGCCACCGGTGGCTGCGAGCGAGCCCGCGGCGGCTTCGAGGGCAGAGCCGAGCGGTGGTGAGCCCGACGCCGAGGCACCGGAGGTCGACCCCGACGCGCCCGCATCGCCCGACGAAGGCGGCGAGTCGTCCTCGGGTGCGGCCGCGCCCCTCTACACGCACGATCCCATGGTCTCGATCCCATCCCCGGCGATCGACGACGAGGTGGCGCCGAGTGCTCCGAGTGACGTCGCCTCGCCGGCCGATGAGTTCGAGCGCCGCGGCTTCTTCATCACGCTGGGCGCGGGGCTGACCCACTGCGCCCAGGATTTCTGCTCGGCGATCCCCATGGGTGGCCTGGGGCGCCTGGAGCTGGGCTACCGGCTCACCCGGCTCGCGCTGGTGGCCACGGTGACGGGCGGCGGCGGGCTGACCAACGACGACGATGCGGCGGAGACGTCGATCCGCACCCTCGATGCGGCAGCGGGGCTGTTGCTGCTGCCCGTGCGCGAGGGGCCCGTCGATCCGTTCATCGGCGCGAGCCTGGGCTACGCTCGCACGGTCCGCGTGCTCGACGAGGCCTCGTCCACCGACCGGCAATACTCCTCGCGCGGCGCGCTGCGGCTCTCGGGGGGGATCTTGTGGCACGTCACCCGGCGGGCCGCGCTGGGGCCTCGATTCGACGTGCAGATGCCGTTCGCCGGCAAGTGGTGCACGAGGTTCGATTCCGACTTCGATCCCGAGCCGCAGTGCCCGTCGATCCGCGAAGACATCATCGTCGTCGACGACCCCGACAAGAGCAACGAGTCCAAGCGCAGCGACCGACGCGCCTTTCCTCGACCCTGGGCCCTGACCCTCGACCTTCGCATCGCGTTCTGACGAATTCCGTCGCCAGGGGTCCCTCGGGTCGGATCCACCGCGGTCGGGCGCGCTCGGGCATGCTCGGGCTGGTCACGAGCCCGTCCGCGCGTCATGCTGAGGGACATGCCCGACGGCGCGGTGGCCTCGCCCGTTGCGGGTCGCATGGAGGAGCCGTGCGACCAGGGGTCGATCACACCCGAGGCGCGGGCGTTCTCGCGCGATCGGGTGGTCGATCGCTCCTTCTCACTCGCCGGACACCTGTCCAAGTCGCTGGGGGTGGCCGCAGCCATCGCCGTGCTGGGAGGGTGGCTGGCGTGGGGGGCGGCGTGGTGGATGTGGCTGGCGGTGCCGGTGTTCTGGCTGGTGGCCAACGTCGTGGAGTGGCTCATCCACTACTACCCGATGCATCGGCCGCTCTTGCCGCGGGTGCTCTATCGCAACCACGCTCTCGTTCACCACCGCGCCTTCGCCGGGGCCGACCAGGAGATCCACGAGCGGTGCGAGCTGTCGGTGGTGATGATGCCCTGGTACACGCTGCTGTTCGTGTTCGCCTCGGCCTCGCCGATTGCGGTGCTGGCGGGATGGATCGGCGGGCCGGGGCTGGCGGGCGTGTTCCTGCTCAGCGCGGTGGCCTACTTCTTGTTCTACGAGGTGGTGCACACGGTTCACCACTTGCCGCAGGCCTCGCTTCGGCGCTCGTGGTGGGGGCGGCGGCGCGTGCTGGCGAGCATGCGGGCCAATCACCACCTGCACCACCAGCTCGAGCGCATGACCGAGGTGAACTTCAACGTCACGTTCGGCCTCGCCGATCGATTGCTGGGCACGTACGAGCGGCCCGCCCGAGGGCGCGCGTAGACTCGGGCTCAGGGCGGTGCCGAGGGCTCGGGGTGGGCGGCCAGCCACTCGCGCGCGTACGCGACCATGTTCGAGTCCTCGATGTCACCCTCGTCCCGCCGTCGCATCACTTCTTGCAGCTCTGCGCGGGCCTCGGCCTCGTGACCTCGAGCGTCCAGGGCTCGCCCGAGGGTGAAGTGGGCCGCGACGGTGTCCGGGTGTGAATCCCCGACGCTCGCCCTGTGGATCTCCAGTGCACGTCGGGCCACGGGCTCGGCGTCGTCGGGTCGACCTTCATCGAGATGGAGCTCGGCCAGATCCCGTAGCGTGAGGGCGACCTCGGGGTGATCCCTTCCGAGCGCTCCTTCCAGGATCTCGAGCGCGTGCCGATAGGCCGCCGCCGCGTCCTCCGGGTGATCGCCGTTGGCCAGGAGCGTGCCCAGAGTGGTGTAGAACCGTGCAAGCTCCGGGTGCTTGGGGCCCAGCGTGCTCTCGCCGATCTCGACCGAGCGCCGCACCGTCTCCATGGCTCGCTCTTGCTCCCCGCTCGCATCGAGGGCCCGGGCGAGGGTGTTCAGCCCACGCGCCACCGAGGGATGCGTGGGGCCATGGAGTTCCTCGGCCATCGCCACCGCGCGCTCGAGGTAGCCCCGCGCCGCCTCGTGGGCCCGCGCATGCATGCTCGCGGCCCCGAGGTTGATGAGCAGCGATCGAGTCTGGGGGTGCGCCGCGCTCCAGATGGCCTCGGCGCGGTCGAGCCCTCGCTCGAGCACCGCGATCGACTGGTGGTGACGCCCCTGCCACAGCAGCATCACCCCCAGGTTGTTGAGCGCGTCGATCGTTCGCGGATGCTCGGGGCCGTAGCGTTGCTCGGCGAGCCCGAGCGTGCGGTCGAAGACCTCCTTTGCCTCGTCATAGCGCCCGACGTCGTGCAGCGCCGAGCCCAGCTCCGCGAGCGGGAGTGGTGGCGCATGGGGCACGGCCTCGAGCAGCTCCACCGCCCGCTGCAGCTGGGTCACGGCGGTCGGGGCATCGCCGAGCTGCCGGAGCACCATGCTCGATGAGACGAGCGCCCTGGCCTCCAGCGTTGCCTCCTGGTGCCGACGCCGTGCCAGCGCGAGCGCGGCGGCGGCCCATGTCCTGCCGCGCTCGGCGTGGCCCTGCTCCACGGCGACGACCTCCGCCAGCTCCGAGGCTGCATCCACCGCCAGCTCGTTGGCGTCGCTCGCCACCGCGGTGACGAACGCGTGCTCGAGCTGCTCCGCTGCCGGCTCGAGCTTGCCGAGCTCGTGCAGGACCATCCCCTCCTCGAACGCGAGCCGGGCGATCAGCGGTCCGTGCCCGAGCGAGCGTACGGGCTCGTCCAGACCGCGGAGCTCGGCCAGCGCGTCGTCGAAGCGTCCCGCGTGTCGCTGCACGCTCGCATGGTCGAGGCGCGTGCGTAGTGCTTGCAGCTGCTGCGCGAGCTCCGGATCCTCGGGCTCGGGAACCGCGGCGCGCAGCGAGGTCACGTCGGCGCACGGGTCCAGGCGAGGCAGCTCGGCCACGAGGTCCACGGCGCGCTCGACCACCGCGGCATCGGCCTGGCTGAGGGCTTCCACCGTCGTCTCGAGGGTTCGCAGGCGCTGGTCCAGACAGGCCATGCGCAGATCGAGCAGCTCCTGGGACTGCTCGATCGCGTCCTCGCAGGCCTGGGTGTGCATGTCGACCCATTGGCTCGCATAGCCGTCGAGCTCGGCCTCCACGCGGCTCCAGCTGGGCGCAGCATACGTGAGCTTCGAGGCGAGCAGCGCGTGTTCCACCCTGGAGCGCGCATCGTCATCCCACACCCGCTCGAGCTGCGCGTGGGCGCCCGTGCAGGTCTCCTCGCGCATGAGCCCCGGCAAGCTCGCGAGCGCACCACCGCCCAAGAACGCCACGCCGAGTCCCACCAGCCATCGCCACCGCGGGGCTCGAGGCTCGAGCTCGTCCAGCAATGCGGCCATCGATGGCCAGCGATCCTGGGGCAGTGCCGCGAGCCCGCGTCGCAGGACCTCGGCGATGCGTCGGGGTACGTCGACACTGGTCGGCCATGGGGGAGGACCGTCGAGCTTCTGCCGCAAGAGCGCCTGGCGCGTGCCCTTGAAGGGCCTGGCCCCGCACAGCAGCTCCCAGGCCGTGACACAGAACGCGTACTGATCGACGGCCGGGCCGATCGTCGTGCTCGGCTCGTGCTGCTCCGGGGCCATGTAGGGCAGGGTGCCGACGATCTTGCCGGCTCTCGTCTGCGGGTCCTCGGGGGAAGCACTCGCTGGATCGCTCACGTCGATCGGGTCCAGCGGCTCGGGATCTTCGTCCGCCGGCTGCGGCTTGGCCAGCCCGAAGTCGACCACGCGCACCCGGTCGTCACGCCCCAGGAGCGCATTGGTGGGCTTGAAGTCTCGGTGCAGCAGCCCCACCTCGTGGGCGGCCACCAATCCCCGGCCCGCCTGGACCAGGTGAGTGAGGATCTCTTGCCACGAGCGAGCCGTGTCATTGGCCCATGTGCGCAGGTCCTGCCCTTCGATGAGCTCCATCGCGATGTAGGGGGTGCCCTCGTGCTCGGTGATCTCGTAGACCTGCACCACGTTGGGGTGGGACAGCCTGGCCAAGGAGCGGGCCTCACGGGCCAGCCAGGCTCCGGCGTCGGCGTTGGCGTCCTTGTCGAGCTCGGTCCTACGGCGTCGACGCCGGTGCAGGATCTTGAGCGCGACCTTGCGATCGAGCTGACGATCGTAGGCCGAGAACACCGCGCCCATTCCCCCCCTCCCGAGCGCCTGCAAGACGACGTAGCGGCCGAGCTCGGCCGCCAGCGTTCGCCCATCGTCGGCTCCGCCAACGAGGTCTTCGAACGAGCGGGTCTGCACGGTCTGCGTCCGCAAGCGACGTGCCCGGAGATCCAGACGGTCACTGCTCTGGACCGAGCTGCTCTCGAGAGGATCGTCGTCCACGGATCGTGGATCGAGCCTAGTACAGGCGGTCGAACGGACAAAGGCGCGACGGAATCCCCTCGCGCCCGCCCTCTGACCAATGTTCGCGGGGCTCGACCCGTGCGGCTACGCCCCCGCGACCTTGCGAACGGCCGCGATGATGCGGTCGACCTCGGCGTCGGTGAGCTTGGGCGAGAACGGCAGCGAGAACGTTCGCGAGCCGATGAACGACGCGTTGGGGAACTGCTCGTCGGTGTACCCGAAGCGATCGCGGTAGTAGGGATGGCGGTGCAGCGGCGCGTAATGGATGCCGGTGCCGATGCCCAGCTCGTGCAGGCCGTTGCGGAAGCCGTCGCGATCGACCGGCGCATCGTCGGTGACCAGCACCGTGTACAGGTGCCGGGCATGGCGCGTGTCGGGCTCGACCGGGGCCGGAGTCATGAGCGGGAGGCCGGCGAAGCCCGCGTCGTAGCGCGCCCAGATCTCGTCGCGACGCAGCAGCCACTCTTCCGCCTTGCGCAGCTGGACCAGGCCGATCGACGAGGCGATGTCGGTGAGGTTGTACTTGTAGCCCGGGACCACGACCTCGTAGTGCCTGGGCGCGCCGTCGCTGTAGCGCGACCACGCGTCGGCCGACAGCCCGTGCAGCGACAGCACGCGCGCCTTGCGGGCCAGCGCCTCGTCGTTGGTCAGCACCATGCCGCCCTCGGCGGTGGTGATGTTCTTGGTCACGTAGAAGCTCAGGCACGAGGTGCTGCCGCCGGTCTCGCCGATGCGCCGGCCCTTGTAGCGGGTCTCGAGGGCATGGGCCGCGTCCTCGATGACCACGAGGTCGTGGGCCTTGGCGACGGCGAGGATCTCGTCCATGGCCACCGCTCGCCCCGCGAAGTGCACGGGCAGGATCGCCTTGGTCTTGGGGGTGACGGCGGCCTCGATCCCCTTGGGATCGATGTTGAGTGAGTCGCGCTCGCAGTCGACGAACACCGGGGTCGCCCCGGTGTGCACCACCGAGTTCGCGGTGGCGGCAAAGGTCATGGGCGTGGTGATCACCTCGTCGCCCGGCCCGATGCCGTGGGCGGCCAGCGACAGGTGCAGCGCGGCCGTGCACGACGACACCGCGATCGTGTACTGGGCCCCGGTGTACTCGGCGATCTTGGCCTCGAACTCCTTGGTCCGTGGCCCCGTACCGAGCCAGCACGTCCGCAGGGTCTCGGTGACGGCCTCGATCTCCTCCGGCCCGATGATCGGGCTCCCGAACACGATGAAGTCGCTGGACATGAGCTTCTCTCAGATATCACCCCCTCCCGTCCGGGGGCCAGCGTGGAGTGTCGACGCCCGTGGGCAGCGGCGTAGGTAGCGGATCCGCCCGTTCCGAATCGCCTGCGACTGGGGTCACGACGACCATTTCGCGCGTGCTAGAAACGCGGCCGATGCCGAAGACCAGGGTTGGCGAGCTCGATCTCTGCTACGAGTGGGTGCAAGAGCCCGCCCTCGAGGGAGGCCCGCCGAACAGCAACGCCGGGGAGCGCTTGCCCGTGGTGTTGATCATGGGGCTCGCGGCCCAGATGCTGCTGTGGCCCGACGGCTTTTGCCACGGGTTGGCCGAGCGCGGCCTGCCGGTGCTGCGCTTCGACAATCGCGACGTGGGGCAATCCACCTGGCTCGATCACCTCCGCGCGCCGAGCATCCGACCCCAGCTGCTGCGCTGGGCGCTGGGGCTCCCCGTGCATGCGCCCTACCAGCTCGAGGCGATGGCCGACGACACCGTGGGGCTGCTCGATGCGCTCGGCCTTGCGCGGGTGCACGTGGTGGGGGCCTCGATGGGCGGGATGATCGCCCAGCTGCTCGCCATTCGGCACCCGCGGCGGGTGGCCTCGCTCACCGCGATCATGTCCCACGCGGGGGATCGCCTCTCGGGCCTGGCCAAGCCCAGGGCGATGCAGGCGCTGCTGCGACCGCCCGCGCGCACCCGCGAGGAGGCGCAGGACAGGGCGGTTCAGATCGTCCGCGCGATCGGCAGCCCCGGCTTCCCGCTCGACGTGGCCGCGGTGCGCGACCGAGCGGGGCGGTGCTTCGATCGCGGAGTGACGCCGCTCGGCACGCTGCGGCAGATGAACGCGGTCCTGGCCGGTCGCGACCGCCGCTCGGCCTTGCGCTCGCTTCGGATCCCCTCGTTGGTCGTGCACGGGCGCGAGGATCCGCTCGTGCCCGTGGGGGGCGGTCGGCGCATGGCCGCCGCGCTGGGGGCGGAGCTGCTTTGCATCGACGGCATGGGCCACGACCTGCCCCAAGGGGCATGGTCGCGGATCGTCGACGCGATCGACCGCGTGGCAAGTGCGGGCGAGCGGGCCCGGTAGCCCCCGGCCTACACGCAGATGTCTTGGTAGTCGCTGCAGCAGTCGCCGTACTCGGCGCAGCCGGCATCGCAGTAGCACGAGTCGGTGCCGTCGGTGACCGGCGCGGTGTCATCGCAGTGGCCGACGCACGACAGCCCGCTGGGCGGCGGCTCGGTGGGCGGCTGCTCGGACTCGCTGCGGTTGGGCAGGCACACGCGTGCGGTCGCGGCCGAGGCGGTGCTGCTGCCCACGAAGCGGTCGACCTCGGTGGCCACGGTGCCCGGGATGTCGGCGCAGTCGTGGTTGCCCGCGTCGGCCTTGAGCACGCACATGCCGGTGTTGGTGCCGGCCTCGAGCTCGGTGCAGAAGGTGATGAGGCTGCCCTGGTCGGGGCAGTAGCCCTCGCACATCAGCGAGCACACGCCCAGGTCCTCGCCGGTCGGCGTGGTGAACGGGAAGCAGAACCCGTTCTCGCCCGAGGCCGAGAACTCGCAGGTGGCGTAGTCCCTTTGCTGCTCCTCGGGGAGCGAGTCGAGGTCCTCGGTGCACGGGCTGCCCACGAAGCCGGGCTTGGGGCCCGAGGGCACCTGGATCTGCAGCGCGTTGGCGTAGCGCTTGGTGATGTTCCAGACCAGCCAGTTGCCGCCCGACCCCTGCAGCACCCACGGGGTGTAGGCGTAGAGCGAGGCGGTGGCGTGGCTCTGCGGGGTGATGGAGATGGGATCGAGGGTCTGCCGGGCCTTGCCCACGCGCCACTGGCCGGTGCCGTTGACCGAGCCGTCGTAGTGCGTGCGCAGGGTGGTGGCGGCGCAGTCGATCTGCTTGTCGATGCCGCGGTAGGCCTCGTTGCAGGGCTTGTTGTCGGGGCAGCCGCAGCCCATGGCGAAGTCGACCGAGTTGCCGCTGGGGCGCGAGTCCTTGGCGACCAGGCTCTTCTCCACCTGCAAGCGCGACAGCAGCATGATGGGGTTGATCTGGTGGGCCTGGGCCACCTCGACCAGCACCTCGGAGAACTTGCGGCCGCCCACCATCTCGTCGGCGAGGAAGCTGCGACGGTTGTAGGGCGTGTGCTCGAGGAACGCCTGGATGTCGGACGGCGTCAGCGCGTTCGCAGCGGTGAAGAAGTCGTCGTCGACCACCAGGTTCTGGTTGAACACCTCCGAGACGCCGTCGGCCTTGCCCTCGACCGGCTGGAAGTCGAGCGGCTCGTCGTGATCGGTGTAGGGCTCCATGAGCGACTGATCGCGGGCGTCCCCCTCGTCGACACAGGCCGAAGCCATCAGAATGAGCGCGATACCCGCAGTGCTCCAGAGTCGAGTGGTCTGCATGTAGGTGTCTTCCGTTCCCTATACGGTAGACACCGACAGACGGCCGGATGCACGGGGAAAAAGAGATCAATCTTCGTGGGGTTGGTTACCCAAAGAACGGCCCAGGGCTCTGCCTCGGCCGAATCCGTGGGGTGGCTGACTCGCCGAGCGGCCCTGGTCTCCGAGGGCTCCCGAAGCTGCCGCGGGATCAGAGCGAGGACGCGCGGCCGAGGTACACGCTCGAGGGATGGTGGTGCCGCAGCTCGTCGATGGCCGCATCGCGATCGGCAGCGCGACCCAGCCGATGCAGCGCGCGGATCTTGCCCCAGCGCGCTTCCTCGGCCAGCGCACCGCCGCCACCCTGCAGGTAGCGCGAGAACGCCTTGAGGGCGGGCTGGGGTCGGCCGCGGCGGAGCTCGAGCTCGCCGATCGACACGTTGGCGGCGTGAGCCTCGGGCGATCCGGGATGCTGGCGGCGCAGGCTCGCATAGGTCGACAGCGCTCCGTCCACATCGCCGGCGGCCACTTGCCGTCGCGCCGTGCCGAGCAGCTCGCTGGCGCTGACGGTGACGGTGGGGACCTTGGGGCGAGTGCTCGAACGCGGTGGATCCGCGGCCTCGCTCGTGATCGGATCGAGCGCGTCGCTGGGTTGGTCGAGCGCAGCGTCCTCGGGCGCGGCGTCCTCGGAGGTGGGCTCGCTCGCTTCGTCCTCGCTCGTGGCCGCACGCGGCTTCGTACCGCGTGCTCCTTCGCGAGCGTTGGCCTGGCCCTCGGTGCGCGGCGATCCGTCCGAGCGCTCCATCTCGAAGCCACCATCGCCGGTCGAGTGGGCATCGAGCGCCCGGGGAGCCGGCCACGCGAGCCACAGGAGCACCGCGGCCGCGAGCGCCGTCGCGGCCGCGCCCAGCCCCATCACCCAGCCCCGCCGGGGACGCCGTGCGGCTGGTCGCGGGTCTGGTCGTGCGCTTGCCCTTGCCTCGCGGAACGCCGCGAGCGTGGCCTCGGCCCGCTGGCGATCGCTCGCGGTCGCCGGCTCGGGCCGACCGGCCGCAGCGAGCTGCTCGTAGAAGGCCCGCTCCTGATCGACGATCGCGTCGTCGGTCAGCGCGTCCACGAAGCGCAGCTCGTCGTCGGTCAGCTCGTCGCCCGCGGCCAGGGCGTCGACGAGCGTCTCCCATCGCTCGCGCTCACTCATGCCTCGGCCCTCCCGCGCTGGGAGGCCAGCGCTTCGTCGCGACGGATCAGCGCGCGCACGGCTCGGCGCGCGTAGAGCAGCCGCGACTTGACCGTGTCGATCGGCGCGCCCACCAGCTCGGCCACCTCGGCCACGCTGTGGTCGAGCACGTGCCGCAGCACCAGCACCTCGCGCTGCACCGCGGGCAGCTGCTCGAGGTACTCGGCCACGTGGCGGGGCAGCCCCTCGCCCAGCCGCGCCTCGGGGGTGGGGCCGGCCATCGCGTCCTCGTCGGCCCCGAGCTCCACCAGCCGCAGTCGTCGCACGTTCTGCTCGCGCTGGCGCAGACAAGCGTGCGCGGCCACTCGCCGAGCCCAGCGCACCAGGCTCGCATCGCCGCGAAATCCGGACAGGCCCTCGAGGACCCGCATCAGCGCCACCTGGACCGCATCGTCCACGTCGGCCGGGTTGGCCAGGGTCGCCCGCGCCACCGACCGCAGGTGCGGCAGCAGTCGGTCGAGCAGCTCGGCCTCGGCTCGTCCATCTCCGTCGAGCACCTGCCGGACCAGGCGCACGTCCGCCTCGCGGTCCATGACGGCGGGAGGATACCCGGGGGCTCGCGCGGGATGCAGCCGCTGCATGATGGATCGGGCCCACTGAAGGCCCCACCGTGGGTCCCGCAGTGGGAAGGCAGGCCACGGGGCGAGCTCGGGGCCGCTGAGGACGAGCGCATTCACGCCAACTGCCCCGATACGCGAGCGGGGCGATCCGGGTGAACGAAGGCACCAGGTTCTTTTGCCCCCATCACATTCAAAGAGGGTCCGAAATCGCGCAACATGCGCGTTTCACCCGATCGGCCGGCCTCGGGTATCGAGGGGCTGCACATGCAGGTGGTGCCTCGATCCTCCTTGGTCTTCGTCCTGGTGCTGCTCGGACTCGCGCTCTCGGGGTGCGGCGACGATGGCTCGAGCGACGGCGGCAGCAGCACGACCGGCGAGGACCCAGCCTCGTCCTCGGGGGTCGATCCTTCGACCGGCGCCGACCCGAGCACCGGCGAGCCCGGGACCGGCTCGAGCAGCAGCGGCTCCGAGCCCACCACCGGCGAGCCCGATGGCACGGATGACACCGACAGCACCGGCGAAGAGCCCCCGCCCGGCGATCCGGTGACGATCGCGGTCGGCTACGGCGGCATGCGGGTACGCTCGCTCGACGACGGCCAGACCTGGCAGGACTACGCGCAGCTCATCCCCAACGGCGGCGACGACATGGATCTGCTGCGCGGTGCGGCCTTTGGCGAGGGGCGCTTCGTGGCGGTGGGCTGGCGGATCTTCAGCTCGCCCGACGGCGCGACCTGGACCGAGCACGACAACCCCACCGGGCAGTGGTACGGGGCCGCGGCCCACGGCAACGGGATCTTCATGGCGGTGGGCGGCGGGGGCTACTGCGCGCGCTCCGACGACGGCCAGGCGTGGGAGGCCTGCACCGATGCCACCGACGACGGCGGCTTCACCCACGTGCGCTCGCTGCTGTTCCTCGACGGCCTGTTCTACACCGCCGATGCCAACGGGGTGCTGCGC
Source organism: Paraliomyxa miuraensis (assembly GCF_026337845.1). Classification (GTDB taxonomy): domain Bacteria; phylum Myxococcota_A; class Polyangia; order Nannocystales; family Nannocystaceae; genus Paraliomyxa; species Paraliomyxa miuraensis. The sequence goes on from NZ_JAOVZF010000151.1 coordinate 15,065, forward strand.
AGCACGCCCGATGGCGAGCAGTGGACGGTGGTCGATCCTTCCTTTGGGACGCCGTGGGCGGCGATCGACGATGCGGGCCAGATCGTCCCGCGCGAGGAGGCGGCGCCCGCCGAGTTCGCCACCAAGCGCCTGCGCGGCGGCTCGCCGATCCAGCGGGCCGAGCCCGGCAGCGAGGACTTCGTGCCGGTGTTCGACGTGCCCGACGACAACGGGGTGTTCCAGGCGTATCGCTTTGCGTTCGCCGAGGGCTGGGTGCAATGAGGCGGCGGGCCCACGCGATGGCGTGGTTTCCTGCTACGGTCGTCGCACGATGACGGCGGGCTCGGCACGGGCGATCGGCGCGGTGGCGGTCGTCGCCGTGCTGCTCTTCGCGGCTTCGTGCGGCGATCAGGTCGTCGGTCACTTCGACGGCGGCTCGGGCTCGAGCGCGGGGCCGGCCTCCTCGGACACCGCGGGAGAGGCGGGCACCACGTTCACGGAGCCGCCCATGCCCGAGCAGTGCAACGGTCTCGACGACGATCACGACGGCCTGGTCGACGAAGTCTCGGCGGAGCTCACCGAGTGCAACGGCTGCCGGCTGCTCCAGGGCGAGGGCCAGGCCTTTTGGGTGTGCGAGACCGAGACCACGTGGGCCGAGGCCCAGGCGCAGTGCGAGGCCCTCGGCGCGACCTCGGCCATCGTGCCCAGCGAGGCCACGCAGACCTTCCTGCACGAGCAGGTGGGCACCGGGTGGTACTGGCTGGGGGCGGTGCAGGATCCCGACGAGGGCCCGTGGCGCTGGGTCGACGGTACCGCGTTCGAGTACGCCAACTGGGGCACCACGCAGCCCGACGACACGGCACCCGGCCAGGACTGCGTGCGACTGACCTTCGGGATCACCGGCGAGGGGTGGTTCGATGGGGCGTGGGACGACTTCTTCTGCGACGAGCCCACGTCGCACCGCGTGCTGTGCTCGGCTTCGCACGCTGCGCCATGAGCGCGGATCAAAAGCTCTCGGGTGGGAGATTTTCTTTCACCCGGTTCTCACCGACTGCGTATCGTGAGCGGCGTGAGGCGAGGGGCAAGGATTCGAACGGGGGCGGTCGCTGGTCTGCGGCGGTGGATTGCCGCGCTGCTGCTGACCGGCTGCTACGGCGGTCGCCACGACATGGTGGGGGCCGAAGGCGACAGCGGAGGCACCGACACCAGCGAGGATGACAGCACGGGCGAGCCCGTCGAGGACCCCACGGAGGACTGTGCAGGGGTGGGCGCCGGCCTGGCTCCCATGCGGCGCCTGACCAAGGCGCAGTACGACAACACGGTCCGCGATCTCTTCGACGGCGTGGTCGAGCCGGGGTCCACCTTCCCCATCAGCATCATCCACGAGGGGTACGCCAACAACCCCGCGGCCAATATCGTGTCGTTGTCGGCGGCCGAGGACATCCTGCTCGCGGCCGAGCATGCCGGACAGCAGGTGATCGACGACATCGGGTCGATCGTCTCGTGCGATCCCGGTGCCACCTGTGCCGAGGGCTTCATCGACGACTTCGGTCGTCGCGCCTTCCGTCGCCCGCTGCTGCCCGCCGAGCGCCAGGCCCTGCTCGACCTCTACGTCCAGGTCGAGTCCGAGGATGGTTTTGCCGACGGCATCGGCACCGTGGTCACCGTGGTGCTCCAGGCCCCGCAGTTCCTCTACCTGTTCGAGGAGGGCGGCGCGGAGGTCGAGGCCGACGTGATCGAGCTGACCGACTTCGAGCTGGCCACGCGGCTGTCGTATCTGCTGTGGGACACCACGCCCGACGAGGAGCTGCTGCAGCTGGCCGAGGCGGGCCTGCTGCACGAGCCCGAGCAGCTGCGCGAGCAGGCGCAGCGGCTGCTCGCCGACTCCGCCCGCAGCGGTCCCGCGCTCGATCGCTTCTTTCGCGAGTGGATGCACTTCGACGGCGTGCCCGCCTACGAGAAGGACGCCGCGCTGTTCCCCGGCTACGACGACGCGCTCGCCGGCGCCATGGACCAGGAGCTCAGCCGCTTCATCGACGGCGTGCTCGGAAGCGGCGAGCCCACGATCGAGCGGCTGCTGACCAGCAGCGTGACCCAGGTCGATGCCACCATGGCCGGGTTCTATGGTGTGACCCCGCCCGCCAGCGGCTGGGGCGAGGTGACGCTGCCCGCCGAGCAGCGCCCCGGCCTGCTGTCGCGTCCGGCCCTGCTGGCCGAGCACAGCACCGGCACCAGCAGCGCGCCCATCTTCCGCGGCCGGCTGGTGCGCACGCAGCTCCTGTGCGACAGCATCCCGCCGCCGCCCGACGACGCCATGGCCAACGCGCCCGAGTACCCCGAGGGGGCCACCGAGCGCGAGAAGACCGAGATCCTCATGGACCACATGAACTGTGGTGCATGCCACGGGCTGATGAACCCCATTGGGCTGGGCTTCGAGCGCTTCGATCCGGTGGGGGCCTGGCGCGAGCTCGACGTGGACGGCTCGCCGGTCGACGCACGGGGGGAGGTGCTCAGCGGCGATCCCCAGCTCGCGGGTGAGTTCGACGGCGTGCCGCAGCTCGGCGAGCGCCTCGCGGGCAGCGATGTCGTGACCGCGTGCTTCGCCAACCAGTTCTATCGGCACTCGCTGGGCCTCGAGCCCAGCCAGGCGCTCGCCTGTGCCGTCGATCCCATCGAGGAGGCGTTCATCGCCTCGGGTGGCGACATCCCCAGCCTCTTGCTCGAGCTGGTGGGCAGCAACGCCTTCCGCCTGCGGGTGGTCACGGAGGAGGAGTAGATCATGCGACGACGACAGCAGCTCTCGCGACGGAACTTCCTGCGCGGCGCCGGCGGCATCGCGGTCGCCCTGCCGTTCCTCGAGTCGATCGGCCCCGCGCGGGCGGGCGGCACCACGGCGCCGCTGCGCTACCTGCAGTTCATGCACGTGCAGGGCACGTTGATGAACGAGTGGGCGCCCTCGGGGCCGGCGGCGGCCATGGTGTTGTCCGAGATCCTGTCGCCGCTCGAGCCGGTGCGCGATCACATCGTGCCGATCTCGGGCTGCGACAACCCCTCGGCCAGCGACTACGGGGTCAATGGTCACGTCAACTCGGGGCGCACCGTCTTCACCTGTGCGCCCAACTCGGGCAACAACGATCTGGCCGATGGGCCATCGATCGATCAGGTCATTGCCGATCGGCTCGCCGCGCCCACGCCCTACAAGAGCCTGCAGTTCGGAGTGGGCGGGTCGGGCATCGGCGAGTACCAGGCGCTGATGGCCGGGCCGCAGGACCCGGTGCCGCTCGACGGTGATCCGCGCCAGATCTTCGACCAGCTGTTCGCCGATCTCGAGGGCGACCCCGCCGCGCAGCCCACCGCGCTCCAGCGCCTGCGAGCCCGCCGGGGCAGCGTGCTCGATGGCGTGCTCGACGAGCTCGGCCGCACCATGGCGCGGGCCAGCAGCGCCGATCGCCAGACGCTGGAGCGGCACGCCGACAAGATCCGCGAGCTGGAGATCCAGCTCGGCAACGAGGGCGAGGCCGGCATCGGCTGCGGGGTGCCCACCATCGACCTGCCGCCGGGCTACGAGCCCAATGATCAGGGGCAGGACGACGTGTCGTCGCGGGCCTTCATCGACCTGATGGTGATGGCCATGGCCTGCGACATGACCCGCGTGGGCACGCTGCAGTACACCAACTATCACGGGCCCGACTATCCCTGGCTCGGGGTCGGCGTGCCCGGGGCCTACCCCGAGTGGCACTCGATGGTGCACGACCTGCCCAACATGTCCGACCTGTCCGTGCCGCGTGCGGTGTATCGCTGGTACATGGAGGAGTACGCGTACCTGCTGCAGCAGCTCGCGGACACGCCCGACGGCGACGGCTCGCTGCTCGATCACATGCTCGTGATGTCGATCAGCGAGCTGGGCGACGGCGCCGCCCATGGCACGTGGAGCCTGCCGATCGTGCTCGCCGGGCGCGTGGGCGGGCAGCTGGCCACCGGGCGTCACGTCGATCTCGGCGGGGCACGGACGGGGGAGCTGTTCGTCACGTTCCTCCAGCTGTTCGGGGCCGACGACACGGTGTTCGGCAACCCGGCGTACTGCAACGGGCCCGTGAGCGTGTAGCGGTCGGCGCCAGGCTCGGTCGATCAGAATTGCACGGTGAGGCCCGCGCGAGCTCGCGGGCGCACGCGCCACGGGTCGAGCACCACGCGGCGGGTCGCGCCCTCGCAGCTCGGTGCCCCCGCCTCGCACTCGACGAAGGCGAAGCGATTGAGCAGCACCTCGGCGCCGGGCTCGATCACCAGCCACAGGTTGGCCTTGATGCGCACGGCGACGCTGCCGTCGATCGTGGCCAGGGCCGTGGCCCGCCAGCCCGCGTCGTCGCTCGAGGTCGCCTGCCAGCGCAAGGCCTCCATGGCGCCGCCCGCCAGCACGTGCAGCTCGACGCGGTTGCGGGTGTAGAGCAGCCGAGGGCCTGCGCGCAGCTCGGCGCGGTGGCGCCAGGTGACCACGGGCTCGCCGCGGCGCCCCGGCAGCAGCAGGCCGTAGCTCGCCGAGAGCACGTAGGCTCGCTTGGCGTGCATCTTCACGTCGAGGACGGCCCCGCTGCTCCACGGGATCTCGCGCGCGAGCCCGCTGCCCAGGTAGGCCAAGCCGCAGCCGATGCGGAAGGGCGGGTAGGGGCGGGATGGCTCGACGTACACGAGCTCGGGAGGCGGTGGCTCGTGCACGACGGGCTCGGCCGGTGGTGGAGGCTCGGGCTCGGGCTTCGGCGATGGCTCGAGATCCTCGGTCTTGGCCTGCTCCATGCTCACCGGCTCACCCGTGGCCAACGCGAGGCTCCCCGCCTCCACGATGTGCCACACCGCCTCGCGGCTGGCCTCGATGCTCGCGGGCTCGACGGGCACGCGGCGCACGTAGGCCGTGCCCTGCGCGTCGAGCATGAACACACGGATCTCCCCGGGCGAGCGCTCGTCGAGCCAGAAGGCGCCGCGGGCCAAGCCACCGCTCACCAGCGCTCGTGCGCGATTGGCCGCGGTCTGGCCCGGGGCGGGCTCGACCTGCTGCAGCTCCACCCCTTGCGCCTGGAGGTTGGCGCGGGCGGCCGCGAGCACCTCGAGCAAGCCCGGGTCGGTGCCGGCCGGGGCCACCACGTAGACGGCAGTGGGGCTGTTCGGGGCGGGATTGGTGGTGACGGCGTCGGCGATGACGACGTCGCCGGTGGGCTCGGCCGCGAGGACGACCGGCCCGGCGCTCGAGAGCGCGAGGGTGAGCCCCAGCGGGGCGAGCCGTCGCCGCGTTCGCCTCGTCACGACATCACCCCAGTAGCCACGGCAGCAGCAGCAACCCCGAAGCCACCAGCACCACGAACCCGGCCAGGTCCAGCCGAAGCCCGATCCGCACCATGCTGTCGAGGCGGATCATCCGCGTTCCGTAGGCCATGGCGTTGGGCGGGGTGCCCACCGGCAGCATGAACGCGTAGCTCGCGGCCAGGGTCACCGAGACCGCGGTCGCCGTGGGGTCGAAGCCGCTGGCCTTGGCGATCCCGATGAGCACCGGCAGCATCATGCTGGTGGTCGCCGTGTTGCTGGTGACCTCGGTGAGGAAGATGACCAGCAGCGTCGCGGCCGCGAGCAGGCCCGCGGGGTGCTCGGCGATCGGCCCCGCGAGCTGCAGCACCCCGCGCCCGAGCGCCTCGGCCAGCCCGGTGTGGAAGGTGAGCTTGCCCAGCGCCAATCCTCCGCCGAGCAGCAGCAGCGTGCCCCAGTCGATGTCCTGGGCGCTCTGCCACTCGAGCAGACGCCTGCGCTCGCCCGCCTCGTCCTTGGTGCCGTCGGGCAGCATGAACAGCAGGCTCGAGCCCACCAGCGCCACCACGCCCTCGTCGAGCGCACCGTCGGCCCACACGGTGAGCGCGTGCGCATCGCCCAGCGAGAGCTTGAACGCCGCGGGCAAGAGCCACCCGATCACGGTCAGCCCGAACACCAGCAGCACCCGAACCTCGCCCTTGCGCAGGGGGCCGAGCTCCTCGAGCTGCCGTGCGACCTCGGCCGTCAGCCCTTCCACCCGCTCGATCGGCGCCGGGAAGGCCCGCGAGGCCAGCCACAGCACGATCACGGTCATCACCGCCGCCGTGGGCACGCCGAACAGCATCCAGGTGCCAAAGTCGATCGAGGTGCCGGTCTGGCTCTCGAGCATGCCCATCGCGATCACGTTGGGGCCGGTGCCCACCGGGGTGGCCGAGCCGCCCAGCGACGAGGCGTAGGCCAGGGCCAGGCACATGCCGCCGCCGTAGCGCTCGAGCTTGCGCTGGGTGTCGGGATCGCCGGGCGCGGTGCGGCGGATCGTCTGGTAGAGGCCGAGCGCCACCGGCAGCAGCATCGCGGTGGTGGCGGTGTTGGAGATCCACATCGAGAAGCCAAAGCCGATCATCCCCACCGCGTAGAGCGCTCGCCTGGGCGAGCCGTCCACGAACGGTCGCGACACCAGCCACAGCGCGGCGCGGCGATCGAAGCCCTGCCGCGCCAGGCCCCCGGCGAGCAAGAAGCCGCCCAGGAACAGGAAGATCAGCGGATCGCCGAACGCGGCCATGGCCGTCTTGGCGTCGGCCACCCCCAGCACCACCGCGAGCGCCGGCCCCAGCAGCGCGGCCGCGGCCAGCGGGATCGCCTCGGTCACCCACAGCACCACCGTCATCGCGGCCACGCCGGCCAGGGTGTGTGCCTGCGGAGACAGGCCCGGCATGGGCAAGGCGATGAGGCCCACGAGGGACAGCGGCGCCAGCATCAGACCCATTGCACGGCGGCGTCGGTCGAAGCGTGCCTCGGCGTCGCTGAGGGCGAGATCGGTCACCGCGCAAGAGTACCCGCTCGGCGGCCCCGGTCGTGGGCGCGGGGCGGCGCCCAGCCAAATGCGGTAGAACGGAGCCGCGTGCTGCTGGCCCTCCACGGCGTGAGCAAGCGTTTCGGTGCCCTGCAGGCGCTGCGCGACGTGACCTGTGAGCTCGACGGTCGGGCCGTGGGTCTGCTCGGCCCCAACGGCGCCGGCAAGACCACGCTGATGCGGGCGTGCCTGGGCCTGCTGACCCCCGACGCGGGGGAGGTGCGCGTGCTCGGGATCGATGCTCGCCGCGATCCCGGGGCCGTTCGCATGCGCCTGGGCTACGCGGCCGAGGGTCCGCATCGGATTCCCGGCCTGTCGGGCCTCGAGTCGGTGGCCTACGCCGGCGAGCTGTGCGGGCTGTCGCGACGCACGGCGCTCTTGCGCGCCCACGAGATCCTCGACCTGGTGGGCCTGGACGAGGCGCGGCAGCGTCCGGTCGAGGAGTACAGCACGGGGATGCACCAGCGCGTGAAGCTGGGCATGGCGCTGGTGCACGACCCCGAGCTGCTCATGCTCGACGAGCCCACCAGCGGCCTCGATCCCGGCAACCGCGACGAGCTGCTCCAGCTGCTGGTGCGCCTGCGCGAGGGCGATGGACCGGCCGTGCTGTTGTCGACCCACCTGCTGCACGACGTGGAGCGGGTCTGCGACACGTGCATCATCATGGATCGCGGTCAGGTGCGCTACGCGGGCTCGCTCGAGCAGCTGCGGGCGCGCATGGGCGACGACGAGCACGTGCTGCGCGGCGAGGGGGACCTGGCCGGGCTGGCGTCGGCGCTGGCCCAGGCCGGGCACGCGGTGGCGCCGGGCGAGCGTCCCGATGCGCTGCGCGTGCGGCTGATCCCCGGCCACGGTCCCGAGGCGATCTGGCGCGCGGCCCAGGCCGTGGGTGCATCGCTTTGGCAGGTGCAGCGTCGCGGCCAGCGGCTCGAGGACGCGTTCATGGCGGCCATCGATGGGGGTGGCGCCGAGCATCGCGGAGAGGAGCGCGCGCGCTCGTGAAGGACCAGGTGTTCTCCGTCGGCTACCGCCGCTTGCCCGGCGATCGTCCGCGTCGCTGGGCGCCATGGCCCATTGCTCGCACCGCGCTCGCGCTCGCGTGGCGCAAGCGCTCCACCAAGCTCGGCGTGGTGCTGTGCGCCATGTCGGTGTTCGGCCACGGCATCGCGATTGCGGCCCAGGTGCTGGCCGAGCGCGTGATGGGCCGCATGGGCGATCGGGACGGACCCGGGGTGATGCGGGACGTGCTGCGCAGCGTCGTGGGCAACGTGCACGCCACCCTGGCCACCTTCATCGGGATGCAGATGATCGCGTGCGCATTCCTCTTGGCCATGGTGGCGGCGGGGCTGGTGGCCGAGGACCGCCGCACGGGCGCGATGGAGCTCTACTTCTCTCGCCCGCTGCGCCGTCGCGACTACGTGGTGGGCAAGCTGCTCGCCGCGGGGCTCGTGCCCCTGGTCACCCTGGTGGTGCCGTTCTCGTTGCTGTGGCTGGCGGCGGTGGGCATGGCTCCTGCTCGAGCGTCGCAGGAGCTGATGGGCCTGTTGCTGCCCGGGCTGCTCGGGGCGGTGGTGGCCGCGGTCGTGCTCACCACCACCATCCTCGGCCTCTCGGCGCTGGGCGAGCGCGGGCGCACGGTCGGGGTGATCTACGTGGTGGGCATGCTCGTGCTGACTTCGGCCGGTGCCGATCTCCCCCGGCACGGCCAGGCCTGGGCCGGCTATCTCTCGCCCCTGCGCAATGTTCAGACGCTGGCCGATGCCGCGCTCGATGCGGGCTCCACCGGCATGCTGATGCAGCTGCTCATCTCGCGACCCGACACCAATCCCTCGGTGACGCTCGCGGTGCTGTGCCTGCTGGGGCTGGCGGGGCTGGGGATGGCGCTGCTGCTGTGGCGAGTGCGGACGGAGGTGGCGGGATGACCATCGACGCCGCCAGCGTGGCCACCATGAGGATCGCCGGCGTGACCAAGATGTTCGGCACCGTGCGGGCGCTCGACGAGATCGATCTCGAGCTCGGGCCGGGGGTCACGGGCCTGCTGGGGCCCAACGGCTCGGGCAAGTCCACGCTGCTCAAGCTGATCTCGGGCCAGCTGCGGCCCGACACGGGCACGGTGAGGGTCGAGGGGCTCGACCCGTTCGCGCAGCCCGAGGTGTTCGCCCGGCTGGGGCTGTGTCCCGAGCAGGACAAGTTCTACGAGGAGCAGACCGGCGAGGCGTTCGTGACCGCGCTGACCCGGCTGCATGGCTATGGCGCGCGCGAGGCGAAGGCGCGGGCCCAGGCCGCGCTCGCCCGGGTGGGGATGACCGAGCACATGCGCAAGCCGATCCGCGCGATGAGCCGCGGGATGCGACAGCGCACCAAGATCGCCCAGGCCATCGCCCACGACCCGCCGATCGTGCTGCTCGACGAGCCGCTGACCGGAACCGATCCGCTGGGACGGGCCGACCTCATCGCGCTGGTGCGTGCGCTCGGTCAAGAGGGGCGCTGCGTGGTGGTCTCGAGCCACGTGCTCCACGAGGTGGAGGCGATGACCCACCAGGTGGTGCTGGTGCGCTACGGTCGGCTGCGCGCCCAGGGAGACATCGGGCGGCTGCGCGCGCTGCTCGACGATCGTCCCTATCGCTTTCGCATCGAGGTCGGGAGGCCGCGGGCACTGGCGGCGGCGCTCATCGCCTTGCCGCACGTTCAGGCCACCGAGGTCGTGGGCGAGTCGGCGCTCGAGCTGACCACCACCGATCTGATGGCCCTGTGCCGCGCCTTGCCCGGCGAGGCCGCGCGCCTCGGCCTGGTGATCGACCAGCTCGGCTCGCCCGACGCCGATCTCGAGAGCCTCTACCGCTACCTCATCGAGTGATCGCCATGCCTTCGGTCCACGTCCACGTCCTTCCTCGCGCGAGCGCGTGCGCACGTGCATGCATGGGAGGGCGGGCATGAGCGCACCTTCGCGTGGTCGATGGACCGGGGCTGGCTTCTGGGCCGGCTTTCACCTGGCTCGCAACATGCGGCGCCGCGGCACCCTGCTGTGGGTGCTGGCGATACCGCTCTTGGCCGCGGTGATGCGCCTTGGGTTCGACGTCTCCCGCGAGCCGGTGGGGCAGCTGGTGCTGGTGTTCCTGGTGCCGCTGATGTCGCTGGCCTTCGGAGGAGGCGTGCTGCGCGAGGAGGTCGAGGACCAGACCCTCACCTATGGCTTCACGCGGCCGGTCGATCGCGCCGCGCTCTATCTGGCCCGGCTCGCGGCGGCGGCGGGACCCGTGCTGCTGGCCACGGTGCCGGCGGCCGCGATTGCGGGGGATGGCCCGACGGCGTCGCTGCGTCTGGTGACGGCCGCAATCCTCGGGACCATGGCTCACACCGCGCTGTTCGGTCTTTGGGGGCTGCTCGTGCGGCGACCCACCTGGCTCGGCCTCGCCTATGTGCTGGTCTGGGAGCAGGCGCTTCAGAACGTGCCGGGCTGGCTGGCCACGCTCACCCTGCGGGCGCACGTGCGCAACCTCGGCGGGCTGTCGGCACCGTCGATCGGCGGCTTCGCCGGGGATCCTGGCTCGTGGTGGGGCTCGGCGCTGGTGTTGGTGGGAGTTGCCGTGGTGAGCGTGGTGCTGGCGGGGGGGATCGTGCGGCGGCGGGAGCTGGTGCTCAGTCGGTGAGGGAGCGGGTGGGATTTTTAATGTGAACACTTCTCGGCCGGAAGGTGATTCCTCCAGCGAGGCCACGCCGCCTGCGGGCTCGAAACCCCTTACCGACCGAGGAAACGCCATGTCCAAGCGCCACGCACCCATCCAATCCCTCTCGCTGCTCGTCTCCATCGGCCTCGTGCTCGGCCTGGCCGGCTGCGACGTCGAGGACGGCGTCGACGACGAGGAGCTGCTCGACCCCGAGCTCGCCGAGCTCGATGCCGACACCGTCGAGATCATCGAGAACCTCCAGCTCGCCGGCTATCCGCGCTCCGAGATCGAGGTCGACGACGACGAGCTCGTCATCGTGGGAGGCGACGCGGTGGTGAGCCTCGAGGCCTCCCGCGAGATGATCGGGCTCGACGACGACGAACACGACGACCACGACCACGAGCAGAGCTTTCGCCAGTACCGGACCAACAACGTCGTCGACTCGTCGGTCCAGATCATCTGCTTGGACGGTGCGGCCCTCGTGCCCTACATCAACCTCCACGTCGGGCTGCAGGGTGCGATCGCCCAGTACAACCAGCTCGACCTATCCTTTCGCTTCTACCAGTACTACGGGTTTCCGCCGGCCCCCAACGGTGATGACTGCGACGCGATCATCACGTTCGCCACGAAGGCCGGCACGTCCTCCCAGGCCGGGTTCCCGTCGGGCGGTATGCCCCACGACACGATCACCATGGGTACCGGCACCAACAGTTACGGCGTCAATGTCTCGCGGCACGTCATCATGCACGAGATCGGCCACACCGTGGGCCTGCGTCACACCGACTACTTCAATCGCTCCTACAGCTGCGGCACGGGCGGCAACGAGGGCAACGCGGGGGTAGGGGCCGTCCACATCCCCGGCACCACCCCCGGCTACGACGCCGACTCGGTCATGAACTCCTGCTACAGCGCCAGCTCGGACGGTTTGTTCTCGATCTGGGACAAGATCGCGCTGTGGAGCATCTACCCTTGATGCCCGTCGATCTCGACCCGGATCTGACGCGCCCAGGTGTCGAAGCCCATCACCGTCGACTCCGCGAGCGCGGGGTCGTCGGCGAGCTCGTGGACGAGCCCGGTGAGCCGTTCCTTGCCGCGGCGTAGCTTGGTGTAGACCGTCGCGGTTGGGAGCCCGAGGATCTCGGCGATCTCGGGACCCCGCAGGCCCTCGAAGAAGCACAGCTCAAGGACGATCTGCTGGTCGAGGCTGAGGCGACGCAGCGCGCTGACGAGGACCTTGCCCTCCTGGGCGCACGCGATCATCGACAGCGGTGAGCGCGAGAGCCCGTCGGCCACGCATACGTCCTCGAAGTCGCCGAGCTCCCGCTGCCGCTTGGCCTGCTTGCGGTAGTACCCGCGCAGCTTGTTCATCGCCACGGCAAAGAGGTACGAGCGGAACGACCCCTTGGCGACCACCCGCTCGCGATTGGAGGTGCAGCCGAGGAACGTCTCCGAGACCAGGTCGGCGGCGTCGTCGGGGTTGCGGACCTTGTTGAGGAAGAACCGCGTGAGAAGCCCGAAGTAGCGGCGCGCAAGGCGCTCACCGGCTGCATCATTGCCGTCGCGCCAGTCGTGGAGCAGCGTCCAGTCGTCGTCAGCGGCATCCATGCGTCTCGGCCCGAGCTCGAGCAATCCTTGCGGGGAACCGGCCCGGCGGGCCCGTTGGGTGATCGTATCACGGCGCTCGAGCGCCGGGGCCACGACGAGCCGACCAAAGGCTCGCGCGGGTGATTTCGAGAAAATCTTCGCCGTGGGTGAAGAGGAATCCCGTCGTTCGGGATTCCCAGTGGACGGCTCGAAGCCGCCGCAACCCATGGAGTCGCCGATGCCAACGTTTTCGCCCGTTCCTGCCATCGTTCTCACCGCTCTGCTCGCCGCTGTCGGGGGCTGCGACCCCGGGGGGGCACAGGCCCCGAGCCAGCACGACGTCACGTGGCGCAACGGCTGGGGCGGGCTGACGATGAACACCAGCAACTGGGTGAGCGCCCCCTCGCGCGACGTGTACGAGTTCCACCGACTGGGCGAGACGACCACCAACGGCTTTGGCCTCGATGTGCGCCTGCTTTCGATCGCGTACCCCCACCCCACGTGGGGGTTCATCGAGAGCGACCCCTCCCAGGGCGCGTTGCCGGGCGTGCCCCAGGTCAAGATCAAGAAGCAGAACGAGCTCGCGCTCAAGATCACCAACAACCAGCCCTGGCCCTTCTCCACCACGCAGATCATCACGGGCGCCGATCTCGTGGGCACCGAGCTGATCCTCCAGGTCGATTCCCCGCCCTCGGGCTACGCCACGAAGCTACGCATCACCGGCCACGCGGAGGACCCGCAGGGCGGCTCGCTCTTCATGCTCGAACGCTTCGACCCAGGCACCCACGCGCTGCTCGGGGCGGTCTGCGAGCCTGCCAGCGACGGCACCCGGCTGGCCGCGATCTACGGCGACCTGAGCATCGATGTCGACGACGGCACGGTGACGACGCCCGATCACATCTTCCACATCGCGTGCGTCGCTGGAGCCCCGGGCAAGGCGCCGAGCTTGGGCTACCACCCGAAGGACTCGATCGCGAACTTCCGCCTCGCCAACCGCATCATTCGTGCCGACTACTGTGCTGGAGGTTACCCCTATACCTACCCCGGCAACCCGCTGCAGATCCTCGACAACGTCTCGCCCGGCCAGGCGGGCACGACCCTCGCCGACGTGTATGCCCACGCCGATCTCAACGGGCTGGCCGTGGAAGCCGTGTGGGACGACCACGGGATCCTGTGCATCGACGTGCCGCGCGTCGACGAGCTCGACCCCTCGGACGTGTTCTGTCCGATCAAGACGCTGCCCAACGGCCCGATGTACAGCTGGAAGCCGCCCCCCTGCGACACCTTCGACGATCCCGCGCCGGGCGAGCGGCGCTTCTTCTCACTGACGGCCCCCAGCTGATCGGTGCGTGAAGGCGATCGCCGCGATCGCGCTATCATCGACGGCGGTGGATCCCGACACCAGCGGAGCCGATCCCCTCACGGTCACGCCCGATTCCGGCGCCGCGGGCGATGAGCGCCCCACCAGCGTCGACGACGAGGCGCAGCGCGGCCCCCTGGTGCCCAACCTCGGCATGGGGTCCGATCAGGAGCTCGGCCACGCCGGCCGGCTCCTCGAGCAGCACCTCGAGAATCGCGTCTTCGGCCGCCTCTTCGACAAGCGCAAGCGCCTGCGGGTCGGTCGCTACGACGTGCTCGAGACCCTCGGGCAGGGTGGGATGGGTGTCGTCTACGCCGCCTACGACCACGAGCTCGATCGCAAGGTGGCGATCAAGGTGCTCCTGGGCGCTGGCGACGAGGCGGCGCACCTGCGCTTCAAGCGAGAGGCCCAGGCGATGGCTCGCCTCAGCCACGCCAACGTCGTCACCGTCCACGAGGTCGGCGAGGCCGACGGCCGGGTGTTCATCGCCATGGAGTTCGTGCGCGGCCAGAGCCTCGCGCAGTGGTGCGCCGAGCCGCGCTCGTGGCAGGAGGTCGTCGCGCTCTACATCGAGGCCGGGCGCGGGCTGATCGCCGCGCACGAGGCGGGTCTGGTCCACCGCGATCTCAAGCCGCACAACATCATGCGTGGCGAGGACGGGACGGTGAAGGTCCTCGACTTCGGGCTCGCGCGCACCGATGGCGAGGCCGAGGGCATGCCGTCGCGTCGCGCCGACGAGCGCATCTCCAGCGGCTCGGTCCTCGACGAAGAGCTCACCCGCACGGGCACGCTGATGGGGACCCCCGCGTACATGCCCCCCGAGGTGTTCGCGACCTGCTCCGCCGACGCCCGCAGCGATCAGTTCAGCTTCTGCGCGTCGCTCTACGAGGCCCTCCATGGGCAGCTGCCCTTCGAGGGGTCCTCGATCAAGGCGCTGGCCTACAACGTGACCCACGGCGAGCCACGGGCGCCGCCCGCCGGCACCAAGGTTCCCAGCTGGCTACACCGCGTGCTGCTGCGAGGGCTGGCCAAGCACCCGGACGAGCGCTGGCCGTCGATGCGCGCGCTCGTCGACGCGCTCGCGCGGGATCCCACCCGCCGTCGGCGCCGACGCCTCGCCGTGCTCGTCGGCGCCGCCCTGACCGGCGCGAGCGGCTTTGCGATCTCCGGGCTGCTCACCGAGCCCGTGCAGCAGTGCACGAGCGCGGGCGAGGAGATCGCCACGGCGTGGGGCGAGGCGCAGCGCGAGGCCATGCGCGAGGCCTTCACCGGCTCAGGTCACGGGCTGGCCGAGGACACCCTCGCGCGCGTGCTCCCGCGGCTCGACGCCTACGCCGAGGCCTGGTCGTCGATGCGCGTCGCCGCCTGCGAGCAGCACCTCTCCGGACAGCAATCCGACCGCCTCTTCGACCTGCGCACGGCCTGCCTCGACCGTCGGCGCGCGAGCCTCGAGGCCCTCGTCGGTACGTTCGAGCACCCCGACGCGGCCCTCGTCGAAGGCGCTGCGTGGGCGACCGCGAGCTTGCCCGCCATCGAGAGCTGCGGCGACGTCGATGCGCTCACGGCCGCGGTCGCGCCCCCCGAGGATCCAGCGCTGCGCGACGAGGTCCAGCGGCTGCGCGAGCGCCTGGCCGGGGCCTCGTCGCTGATCGACGTCGGTCGCTACGACGATGCCCGCACCCGGGCAGAGGAGGTGCTCGCCCGCGCCGAGGAGATCGAGTACGAACCCCTGGCCGCCGAGGCGCTGCTGCGAGTGGGCAGCGCGCAGCTCGAGGCGTACCGCCCCGAGCAAGCGCGCATGGCCCTGACCCGGGGCGCCGCCGCGGCGATCCGCTCGGGGCAGGACGAGGTCGCGGCCGAGGCCCTCGCGCGGCGCATGTGGATCGTCGCCGAGCCCCTCGGGGAGCCGGAAGTCGGCCTTGCGGACGCAGAGCTGGCGCGTGCCTTCGTCGACAAGCTCGGCGACGACAAACACCTGCGCTGGCTGTTCCACAACAATCACGGCGCCGCCCTCTTTCGCCACGGCGACGGTGGGCAAGCCGAGCGCGCCTACCTCGAGGCCCTCGAGGTGACCGAGGACGACGCATCGCCGCTGCCGGTGGAGCAGATCTCCACTCGTTTCAACCTCGCCACGCTGCTCTACGATGGCGCGCGTCCGGTGGCCGCAGCGGCCCAGCTCCGTGCCGCACGAGACGAGGCGATCGCCCTGCTGGGAGCAGAGCACCCGCGCTCGGTCGTCATCAGCCTCGAGCTGGCGATGATGCTGCGCGAGTGCGGTCAGGCCCACGCAGCCCTCGCGCTCATCGATGACGCCGCCCTTGGTCCAGGCAATGGCTACCTCGGCGCCTCGCGAGACATCGCCCTCGCCAGCTTGCGCCTCCATACCGGCCACTGGGAGGACGCCCGCTCGAGGGCCGACTCGGCCCTCCGCTCGAGCGACGTCGGGCTCCCCGCACAACGCGAGGCCCTGGCGCGTCAGCTCCACGGCATCGCCCGCGTCCTGGTGGGTGAGGAAGAGGGCGGCCTCGCCGAGCTCGAGGCCGTGGTGCACGCCGCCGAGGCGCAGCATGGTCCTGCGCACGTGGCCGTGGGACACGCCCGCTGGTGGCTCGGCGACGGCCTGTTGCGTGCTGGTCGCCACGCCGATGCGATCGCCGAGCTCGAGCGTGCGGAGGCGGTCTACGCAGGCCTCGGTAGCTTCGCTCCCGCCCTCGTCGGTCGCCACGGGCACCGCCTCGTCGCGGCCCTGCTGGCGAGCGGCCGGCTCGCCGAGGCCGAGGTCCGGATCGCCGAGACGATCGCCGCGCAGGACGAGGCGCGGCTTCCCGAGGACAACGTCCATCGGGCGGTGCTCCTCGACCTTCGCGGCGTGCTGCGCCTGCGGCAGCACGAGCCCGAGGCCGCTCGACAGGATCACGAGCGCGCCTGCGCCATCCTGGCCGCGGTCCACGAGGAGGACGATCCCGTGCTCGCCCACTGTCGCTTGCGGTGGGCGCGGGCCCTCGGCTCCGATCCCCGCGCCCTCACACTCGCGCGACGGGCATACGCGGCCTTCTCGGCGCTCGGACCGGGCTTTCGCGCCGCGCGCGACGAAGCGGCCGCGCTGCTCGTGGAGCCGCCTCGAGGTGGCCGAGAGCCTCGATGACGCCAATCCATCCGGCGCCGTTTGGGCGTACCCTAACCCCACGCCATGGCGAGCGGAGCCCAGCCGAGCCGATCGCACGACGACTCGCTCGCGTCGTCGCACCTCTCCGACTGCGTCTCGGACGAGACGATCGCAGGCACCCATGATGGCTCGGGCCTACCCCCCCGCACGCAGACGGTGGGGTCGCTGCCGCTCGGCTTCACCGTGGGTCGCTACGTGGTGCTGAGCAAGCTGGGCGCGGGCGGGATGGGCGTGGTGTATGCGGCGCACGACCCCGAGCTCGATCGCAAGGTGGCGGTCAAGCTCATGCGCGCGCGGGGCAGCCCCGAGCGGATCGCACGAGGTCACGAGCGGCTGCTGGCCGAGGCGCAGGCGCTCGCGCGCCTCTCCGACCCCCACGTGGTGACGGTGCACGACGTGGGCGAGCACGACGGCCAGGTGTTCGTGGCCATGGAGTTCGTGGAGGGGCGCACGCTGGCCGCCTGGCTGCGCCAGGCCCGGCGATCGTGGCCCGAGGTGCTCGAGGTGATGCTGCAGGCGGGTCGCGGAATCGTGGCCGCCCACGCGCGCGAGCTGGTGCACTGCGACTTCAAGCCCGACAACGTGATGCTGGGCGACGACGGGCGCGTGCGCGTGATGGACTTCGGTCTGGTGCAGGCGGCGAGCGGGCCCAAGACCGAGGACGGCAGCGGCACGCCCCGCGAGCTGCCCGCGATCGATCCCTCCCGCGCCCGCGCGCACGGTCTGGTGGGCACGCCGGCCTACATGGCGCCCGAGCAGCACATGGGCGGCCGCGGCACGATGGCCTCCGACCAGTACTCGTTCTGCGTGACCGCGTGGGAGGCGTTCCACGGCTGCCGGCCGTTCGTGGGTGAGACGTTGCCGGCGCTCGTGGGCAACATCCTCGAGGGGGCGATCCGCGAGCCCGCGACGCGAGTGCCCAAGTGGCTGCGCCGCACGATCGAGCGCGGCATGGCCAGCGATCCCGCGCGGCGGTGGCCGTCGATGAAGGCGCTGCTCTCCGCGATCGAGCGCAGGCGGGCGCGATCGCGGCGGCGCAAGTGGCTGCTCGGAGGAGCGGCGGTGGTCGGGATGGCCGCGGCCGGGCTCGGCGGGCAGCGCTGGGTATGGGCCCAGCAGGTGCACGCCTGCGAGGAGCAGGGGGCGGCGGTTGCCGCGATGTGGAACGAGGATCAGGCCGCGGCGCTGCGCGAGGCGATGGTGGGCACGGGGGTGAGCCACGCCGAGGTGACGGCGGAGAAGGTGATCCCGTGGCTCGATGCACAAGCCGAGGCGTGGAGGGAGGCGCGCACTCATGCGTGCGTGCAGTCCGAGGTGGAGCGCACGTGGGAGGCCGACACGCTCGATCGCTCGCTGTGGTGCCTCGACGAGCGACGTCGGGAGCTGCAGGGGCTGATCGCCGAGCTGCTGCGCGGCGAGCCGGAGATGGTCGGTCGGGCCGTGCAGGCGGCGTCGAGCCTGCGTTCGATGGATTCGTGTCGGGATGAACTCACGCTGTCGCGGCAGCCGATTCCACCGCTCGACGGCCGTGAGGAGATCGTGGCGGTGGGTGAAGAGGTGGGGCGGGCCGACGCGCTGCAGCGGGCGGGGCAGTACGACGAGTCGGTCGCGGTGGGCCGTGCCGCCCTCGAGCGGGCCGAGGCACTCGGCTGGGCGCCGCTCGTCGCGATGGCCCGCCGTACGGTGGGCCGAGCCCACCTGCACCGGGGTGAGTACCCGGAGGCGGAGGCCATGCTCGAGCTGGCGTTCTTCGAGGGCGCGCGCGCCGATGCGCTCGAACAAGCGGCGCTGGCGGCGGGCGATCTCTCGAAGGTTGCCGGTGATCGCCTGGCTCGTCCCGCCGACGGTCTGCGGTGGGCCAAGTGGGAGGAGCTGATCGTCACGCGGCTCCACGATCCTTCGGGCCGATACCACGCGCGAGCGCTGGAGGATCTCGCGCTCATGCGCCACGTGATGGGCGAGCACCAGGAGGCCATCGCGCTCTACGAGCGCGCCGTCGGCCTGTACGAGCAGGCGCTGGGGCCCGAGCACATCACCGTCTCCAAGACCATCGGCGACATGGCGATCGTGTTCCAGGACTTGGGTGACCACGAGCGTGCCAAGACGCTCAACGAGCGCATCTTGGCCATGCAGGAGCGCGCGCTCGGCCCCGATCATCCCGACGTGGGCATCGTGCTGCACAACCTCGCGCGTGATCACCGGGCCCTGGGCGCGGCGACCGAGGCCAAGGCGCTGTACGAGCGCGCGCTGGCGATCTGGGAGGCCTCGCTGGGGCCCGAGCACCCCCACGTGGCGCAGGTGCTCAACAACCTCGGCAACGTGCTCGTCGATCTCGGCGACTACGAGCAATCGCTGGCGCTGCACCAGCGCGCGCTGGCGATCCGAGAGCGGGTGTTCGGCCCCGATCACCCCCAGGTGGCGCAGAGCCTCGAGAACGTGGCCAACACGCGGCTCGAGCTCGGGGTGAGCGACGAGCTGATCGCACTGCACGAGCGCGCGCTGGCGATTCGCGAGCGTACGCTGGGCTCCGAGCACGTCGAGGTTGCGTCGGGGCTGTCGAGCCTGGGCCGGGTGCTGTTCGAGCTCGATCGCATCGAGGAGGCCCAGGCGCGGTTCGAGCAGGCGCTGCGGACCTGGGATGCTTCGGTCGGCCCCGAGCACCCGGGCCGCGCCCACACGCTCAGCGGCCTCGCCGATGTTGCGCTTGCCCAGGGACGCGTGGCCGATGCGGTGGCCAGCGCCGAGCAGGCACTGACGCTGGTCACGTCGAGCGGGGCCCCGGCCCCCGCGGTGGCGGAGTCGCGCTTCGTGCTGGCGCGTGCGCGCTGGGAGGCCGGCGCCGATCGAGCCGCGGCGCGTCAGCTCGCCGAGCAGGCGCGCGATGGCCTGCGCCAGCACGGTCACGCCAAGCGGGCCGCCGAGATCGAGGAGTGGCTCGCCAGCCACCCCGCGCCTTGACGGCCCGCGGAGTCCAACTGCCAGGCTAGAAGACCAGTGCGGTCACGTAGCCCCACTCGTTGTTGTTCCAGTTGGCCGACACGATGGAGGAGCCGCACATGCCGACCGTATACGTCCCCGCGAGGAGGCCGCTATAGACGTGGTTGACGCCGAACTCCTGGCGTTGGTTCTGCGCCACCGTGAGCCCGAAGATGCCGCCGCCCTGGGTGGTGAGCGCACCGCCTCCCGTGTTCTGGTAGCACGGGTAGATGTTGAGACTGGTGGCGCCGCCGGCCACCGTGGAGCCGAGCGACTTCTCGACCACCACGTGGATCCGCTGACCCGCCGCAATGGTGACGTTGACGGTGGGGCCGATGAAGGCGGTCGCCCCCGTGGGGTTGTTGCCGGACCCCGAGGTGGTGACGAAGGTGACGACACCCGAGGGACCCTGAGCACCCGCGGGACCCTGTGCACCTGCGGGGCCGACGGGGCCCACGGGGCCGACGGGACCAACGGCACCGGCGGGGCCAGCGGGGCCGGCAGGGCCTTGGGCGCCCGCGGGACCAGCAGGGCCAGCCGGACCAGCAGCGCCCGCCGGACCAGAGGGCCCCTGGGCGCCAGCGGGTCCAGCGGGGCCGGGAGGTCCAGCGGGGCCGGCGGGGCCGGCAGGGCCGGCGGGACCTGCCGGACCCATGAGCCCAGCGGGATCGCCCACCCACTGCCCATCCTCGTCGATCACCGGCCCATACCCGGGGATGTTGACGGAGTTGGGATTGATGTCGCCGTTGACGTCGTTGGCGAGCATTGCATAGGGCACGCTGCCCACGATCCCCCGCGGGGTCATCTCGTCGTCACTGCCGATGGTCATTCCGATGTAGCGGGTACTGCCGTCGATCACCGAGGGGTCGAGGACGGTCATCTCGCCCAGCTCCACCGAGTAGTAGCCCTCGTCGAAGCCGACCGAGTGGGTCTCGGTCCACAGCGCCGAGCCGCCCGCGGGACCGGCGTAGATCGTGAACGTCACGTCGAGGGTGTCGGTGACCGGGTTGCCATCGGCGTCGAACAGGCGCCCCTGCTGCGTGATGGTGTCGGGAACGACGGCTCTCGCATCTTGGGTGACCAAGAGCGCACCAAGGAAGAACGTGCATGCAACCGACTTGAGGATGGACGAAGTCATGGAGGACTCCCGTTGGCGCCAGCGAGGCCGGCCTGGACGCGGTAGTTGGCAGATGTATGGGTGGATTGCAGTGGTGAGGGTTGACCAAAGGTGTAGACGACCGAGTAGCCCGCGCTCGAAGAGCGCTGACCCGCGGTCACGAGCTGACTGGCGGTTTGGCCGGGGATGGGCTCCCCTCCGGTCGTATCGTCACCGGTCGTCGAGCCGCTGCTCGCCGACTCGGTGGAATCGGCGACGCCGCTCGACGAGCTGTCGGTGGCGTCGAAGGTGGTGAGGGTGGCGGTCGAGTCCTCGCCGGAGGTGGGCATGCCCGAGAGGCCCGTGGTCGACATCGTAGTGTCGTCGCCACAACCGAGCCCTCCGAGCACCACTCCGATGAGGAGCACGGGCCACCCGTGCTTCCGTCGATAGTCTCTATTCAGCAAGACCGGGCCCCTCCTTCGGGACCAGACTCCACTGCGTATCACGTTGGCTCGACGGCGGATATACGAATCGACCTACATGCCTGCGTCGTCGGATGGGCGCTGGGTCCAACCTCGCAATGCGAGCGAATCGATTGCGAGATTGCTGGGACTCGACTCGAGGGCGAAGCATCGACGGAAGCGGGAGTGCCGGTTCCGTGCATTCACGAGCGGAGCTCGTGCTGCTCGATGCTCCCTACGTGCCCGGTCGCGTCAGTACTCGACCAGCAGTCCATGGGGAGGGCGGGCGACTCCGCGATCGGTCTCGGGGTCGATCCAGTCGGAGAGCTCGTCGGCGAGCGCGGTGAGCAATTGCGTGCCCAGTCGCGGCCTCAGCTTGCACAGGCTGCGAAACGCCTCGCAGCCCATCACCAGCACCCGGGTGGGCAGCTCGGCGCCGAGCGTGGCGGGGCAGCGACGAGCCGCCACCAGGGTCGTCGACCCGATGCCGCTGCCTCGCTCGAGGTGGGCGAAGTGTCCGTCGGCGAGCTGCCACCGCAAGCGGCCCTCGAGGACCACGTAGAGCGCACCGTTCCGCTCGCCCTGGTGCACCACCGTCTGACCGGCGTCGTACGAGCGCGGGCTCATCTCGGCGGCCACCAGCGCGAGGTCGGCCAGGCTCAAGCGGGCGAACAGCGGCACCGACCGCAGCGCGTCGATCATGGGCCGCGAGAGCGTGCTGCCGTCGCCGTCGCGACGCCACACCACCGCGGTGATGTTGTCGCGCGAGCCGGCCGCCTTGGCGCGCTCGACCAGCTTGCCCAGCGCGCCCGCGAGATCGGTGCAGGAATCGAGCAGGTCGACCGTGCGCTCGGGTGGATGCAGGCCCGGGACCAGGCCGTCGGTGCACAGCAACAGCAGGTCGCCCGGGCGCACCTCGAGCAGCAGCGTGTCCACCATCACCGAGGGCTGGGTGCCCACGTTGCGGGTGAGCACGTGGGCATGCGGGTGGCGATCCACGTGCTCGCGCGCGATCACGCCGCCGCGGTAGAGCTCGGCCGCCAGCGTGTGGTCGCTGCTGATCTGCTCGAGCGTGCCCTCGCGCAGGAGGTAGAGCCGGCTGTCGCCCACGTGGCCCATGACCGCCTGATCGCCATCGATGAGCACGGCGGTCAGGGTGGTGCTCATGCCCGCCAGCGCGTGCTTCTCGGTGGCGGCGCGGTGGATGGTGGCGCAGGCCGCCTCCATCGCGCGGTGAAGCACCGACCACGGCTTCTCCTTGAGCCCGTTGGGATCGCGGCGCCAGTGCGAGATGATGTCGCGAAGCACCTCGGTGGCCATGGCCGAGGCCACGTCGCCGGCCTGGTGCCCACCCACGCCGTCGGCCACGACGTAGAGGCCCAGCTCGTCCTCCACGAGGAACGAGTCCTGGTTGTCCTCGCGCGCCCCGCAATCGGATACGGCCGCGCTGAGGTGGATGAAGCCCGGCGGATCGAGTGGCGACTCTCCGACGGATTGCTCGACCTTGACCGTATCGTGGCGGCTCATGTGGGCGCCCACTTGTACCACGGGCGAAGCGGGCCATGCGGTCGACGCGAGCGGCTGCCGTGGGTCATGATGGGGCGTGAGCGATCACGTCTCCTTGCGGGCCGATCCTTGCGTCCTCGAGATCGTGCACACCGACGTCATGCCGTGGAGCGCCAGTCCCAGTCCCGGGGTGGAGCGCAAGCGGTTGTCGCTGTCCGGACCGGTGGAGGCAGGCCGGGTGACCTCGGTCTTGCGCTACGCGGCCGGCAGCCGGTTTCCGTTGCACCCGCACCCCGACGGCGAGGAGATCCTCGTGCTGCGCGGGGTGTTCTCCGACGAGCGTGGTGATCACCCGGCGGGCACCTATCTGCTCAACCCCGAGGGCTACTGCCACGCGCCCCGCTCCGACGCGGGCTGCGAGCTGTTCGTGAAGCTTCGCCAGTATCCGGGCCCGGGGCGCACGCAGGTTCGCGTCGAGCTGCGGCAAGCGGCGTGGGAGCCGTATGCCGTGGCTGGTGTCTGGCGCCAGCCGCTCTACGCGGAGCCCGAGCACCCCGAGGCGATGCACGTCTTGCGCGTGGACGCGGGCGCCGAGATCCCCACCGTCACCCTCGACGGAGGCGAGGAGCTGCTGGTGCTCGAGGGCACGTTCCACGACGAGCACGGCGCCTACCGACCCGGGAGCTGGGTTCGCTACCCGGCCGGGACCCGACATACGCCTCGCACGACCACCGGCTGTCGACTCTACGTGAAGAAGGGACACCTGGGCGCGGTTCCGGCCGTGGGGATGTGATAGAGCACTCGCATGAACGCGAGCGAGTGGAGCTGGCTGAAGGAGCACGCCTCGGAGCTCGGAGCGATGCCCGCCGAGGAGGCGAGCGAGGCGCTGAGCACCGCGCTGGCCGCGATCGACGAGCGCCTGGGGGTCGAGATCACCGACCACGACGGCGCGCGTGAGGTGGTGGTGACCGCCGGCGGTGACGTGGACGCATTCGAGCTGGTCCGTCACATGGTCGCGACGGCGCCCTCGCTGGCCGGCTGGACGTTCGTGGCGCTGCGACCGGCCCAGGGCTTCGACTTCGAGGTGGACGCGGGCGGGCTGGTGTTCGACGCCAAGGCGCTCTCGTTCCAGCCGCTGACCGCCGACGAGGCGCCGACGCTGCCGGCCATTCGATTGCTGGTGCCCAACCCCGGCCTCGACGACTGGTCGGAGCTGGGCCTGCGGATCATCGAGCGCGGCATCGGAGAAGAGGCCGCCGCTCGCATCGCCTACCTCGAGATCGGCAAGCGCGAGGACGACTCGGAGAACGTGTTTGCGATCGAGTCCCTCGGCGGCTGGCTCGAGCGGCACGCCTGACCGGTGGGAGCGGTCGGGGTGCCTGCGGTCAGTCTCCCGGCTCCGCGGGCAGGCGTGCGCCGAAGACCGCGTACAGCACGGGGAGCACGAGCAGCGTCGCGAGCGTGGACGTGATCATCCCTCCCACCACCACGGTCGCCAGCGGGCGCTGCACCTCGGCGCCGATGCCGGTGTTGAACGCCATCGGGACGAAGCCGAGCGCTGCGACCATCGCGGTCATGAGCACGGGTCGCAGGCGGGTTGCCGCCGCCTCCTCGATCGCCTCGAGCGGGGCGCGTCCCCGTCGCCGCAGCTGCATCACATAGGAGACGAGCACCATGTCGCCCAGCACGGCCACTCCGCAGAGGGCGACGAAGCCGACGCCGGCCGAGATCGAGAACGGCATGTCTCGCAGCCACAGCGCGACGATTCCTCCGACCGCGCCGAACGGGACGCCCGTGAGCACGCGCAGCGCGTCGGCCGTGCGACCGTAGGTGAGGTGGAGCAGCGCGAAGATCGACAGCAGCGCGATGGGAACCACGAACAGCAAGCGCTCGCGGGCGCGCTCGAAGTGCTCGAATTGCCCTCCGAGGGTCGTGTAGTAGCCTCCTGGCAGGTCGACGCCGTCCAGCGCGTGCCGAACGTCCTCGACGAACGAGCCGACGTCACGACCGCGTACGTTCGCCTGGATCACGATCCGTCGCTTGGCCCACTCGCGCTGCACCGTCGAAGGACCTTCGACCACCTCGATGTCGGCGACGGCCGACAGGGGAACCTGAGCGCCGCCCTCGGTGCGGATCAGCACCTGGCCAATACGCTCCGCGGAGCTGCGCGCGTCGTCTCCGAGCCGCAGCACGAGATCGAAGCGGCGCTGATCCTCGATCACCTGGCCCATCGTGCGGGTCCCGAGCGACTCGACGACCTCCAGGATCTCGCCCACCGGAACGCCGTAGCGCCCGGCGGCCTGGCGATCGACCTCGATGACCAGCATGGCCTGTCCGGTGAGCTGCTCGACCGTGACGTCGGCTGCGCCGGGGATCTCTTCGACGGCCCGGCGGATCTCGTCGGCCTTGTCGCGCAGCTGGTCGAAGTCGTCGCCGAACAGCTTGATGCCGACGTCGGAGCGGATCCCGGCGATCATCTCGTTGACCCGCATCTCGATCGGCTGCGTGAAGACGCTGCGCATGCCGGGCATGCCCTCGAGCGTCGCGCTCATGGCCTCGACCAGCTCGTCCTGCGTGTGGGCCGTCTGCCACTGGTCGCGGGGCCGCAGGGTGATGAAGACGTCGGAGACCTCGAGCCCCATCGGGTCGGTCGCGACCTCGGCCGTCCCCGTGCGGGTCCAGACGTGCGCGATCTCGCCGGGGTGACGCTCGAGCAGGCGTCGCTCGATCTGGGTGCCGTAGCGCACCGACTCGTCGAGCGACACGCCGGCCATGCGCACGGTGTTGATGACGATCGCCTGCTCGCGAAGGCGTGGCACGAACTCGGAGCCGAAGCGAGTGGCGAGCAGCGCGGCGCCGAGCACCGCGAGGCCCGCGACCGTCAGCACGAGCGTGCGGTGCTCGAGGGCCCGGCCGAGGACGCGCCGATAGCCGCCCTCGAGCCAGCCCCAGCCCCAGCCGCGGCGCTCGGCGTGCCGCTTGCCCTTGCGCTCGTCCCGGCCCTTGCGCAGGGCGTAGCTCGCGAGCACCGGCATCAGGGTCACGGAGAGGATCATCGAGCCCGCGAGCGCGAACACCACCGTGAGGGCCATCGGCCGAAACAGCTGACCCTCGACGCCCTCGAGCGTGAGGATCGGGAGGTACACGATGGCGATGACGAGCTCACCGAAGAGCGTGGGCTTGCGGACCTCCACTGCGGCATCGCGCACGATCTCGCGCACGCTGCGGTCCGAGTCATCCTCGTCCAGCCGCCGCGTCGCGTTCTCCACCATGATGACCGAGCTGTCGACGACCAGGCCGAAGTCGATGGCGCCCAGGCTCATGAGGCTGCCCGCGATCCCGAAGCGCAGCATGGCGTCGAAGGCGAACAGCATCGACAGCGGAATCGCCAGCGCGACGATGAGTCCCGCGCGGAGGCTGCCGAGGAACGCGAACAACACCGCAACGACCAGGAGCGCGCCCTCGAGCAGGTTGTCCCGCACGGTCTTCAGCACCTCGTCGACGAGGTCGGTGCGGCTGTAGACCTGGGTCAGCTCGACCCCCTCGGGGAGCCCACGCCGCACCTCTTGCAGGCGCGCCTCGAGCTTGCGCGTCAGCTCGCGGCTGTTCTCGCCCATGAGCATGAACCCGAGGCCCAGCACGGCCTCGCCTCGGCCCTGGTAGGTGACGGCACCGCGGCGGATCTCGTGGCCTTCGCGGACCTGCGCCACGTCGCGCAGGTGGATCGGCGTACCGTCGACCGTGGCGATCACCATGGTCTCGAGGTCGGCGATGCCCGTGACCAGCCCCTGGCCCAAGATGAGCTGCGCCTCTCCGGCCTGGTCGAGCACGCCGCCCCCCGCATTGCGGTTGCCCTGTCGCAGCACGCGCGCCACGTCGTCCAGGGTCAGCGCGTGCTTGACGAGGCGCGGGGGCTCGACGATGACGTGATACTGCTTCTCGTGGCCGCCCCAGGTGTTGATCTCGGCGACTCCCGAGACCTGCACCATCTGCGGTCGAATGACCCAGTGATGCAGCGTGCGAAGCTCCTGCGTCGACAGCGTCTCGCTGTGCAGCACGTACTGGAACACCTCGCCGAGGCCGGTGGAGACCGGACCGAGGGCCGGGCGTCCGACGCCCTCGGGGAGCTCCGCGGTGGCGAGCCGCTCGCTCACCACCTGCCGCGCCAGGTAGATGTCGGTGTCCCCCTCGAAGATCGCCGTGACCTGCGAGAACCCGAACTTGGAGATCGAGCGCACCTCGGTGAGCCCGGGCAGACCGGAGATCGCCTGCTCGACCGGAAAGGTGATCTGTCGCTCCACCTCGAGCGGAGACAGGGCCGGCGCCGTGGTGTTGACCTGCACCTGCACCGGCGTCGTGTCGGGAAAGGCGTCGAACGGCAGACGCGAGAGGCTCGCGAGACCCACGAGCGCGAGCACGGCCGTGGCCAGCAGGACGAGCGGGCGGTAGCGCAGGCACAGATCGATGAGGCGCGTCAGCATCAGTCGCCTCCTGGGGGCTCGACCTCGCAGCAGCCCGCACCGATGCTGCCTGGCATGATCTCGGTGCGCAGGAGCACGGCACCGGTCGTCACCACCGCATCGCCCACCTCGACGCGGCCTTCCACCGCGACGCGCTCGCCGTCGCCACGGCGCTCGACCAGCCTCGGCTCGTAGACGCCCGGTGCCGTGCGCACGAACACCACCTCGTGCTCTCCGACCCGCTGCACGGCGGACCTGGGGACGGACACGGTGGTCTTGGGGGCGCCGGTCTCGATGCGGGCACGCGCAAACTGATTGGCACGCAGGCGAGCCTCGGGATTGGGCACCTCGGCGCGCGCCGTGACCGTGCGGGTTCGCGGGTCCACCTCGGCGGCGAGCCACGTCAGCTCTCCTTCGAGGGGATCGTCGACCCCCTCGAGCATGACGATGACCCGCTGTCCCAGCGCGACGCTCGAGGCATGGCGCTCCGGGACGTCACAGAGCGCCCACATGACCGAGGTGTCGGCAATGGTGGCGAGCGACTCGCTCTCCGTGGCGAGCATGCCGACGAGCGCGGGTCGGCGTACGACGGTGCCGGCGAGGGGGGCAGACAGGGTGTAGCGCCCCGAGGGCTTGGATTGGGCGGCGCCCGCCATGCGCAGGGTGGTCTGTGCGGTGCGCACCTCGGTTCGTGCGAGCTCCAGCTCTTGCTCGGCGAGCTCGACCTGCCTGGCCGAAGCGATGTCACTCGCTCGGAGCGCGCGCTGCCGGTCGAGGTTGGCCTGGGCCGTACGGACTCGCTCTTGCGCGGCTTGTAGCGATCCCTGGATCTCTCCCACGCGGGTGCTCTCGAGCTCGAACAGCGGAGCACCGCGCTCGACGTTCGCGCCCAGCTCGGCCCGGATGCGCCGCACGATGCCGGGAACGATGGCGCGAACGTCCGCCACCGCGTCGGCATCGAATGCGATCCGTGCGGTGCACTCGATCGCCGCCGAGGTCTGCTCACGCTCGGCCGCGACGGTCTGGATGCCCGCGGAGCGCTCGATGTCGGGCGAAAGGAAGCGCACCACCCGAGCCTCGATGGCCGCCTGCTCCGCGCCTTCGG
The DNA here is from genome assembly GCF_026337845.1 of Paraliomyxa miuraensis. Classification (GTDB taxonomy): domain Bacteria; phylum Myxococcota_A; class Polyangia; order Nannocystales; family Nannocystaceae; genus Paraliomyxa; species Paraliomyxa miuraensis. The sequence goes on from NZ_JAOVZF010000151.1 coordinate 43,294, forward strand.
GGGGCGCTTGCGGATTGCACACGGGGCAGCTCGACTCGGGAAAGCCGTGCTCGTCGCAGAAGTCGCCGGCGGCACGAAATTCGGCCACGAGCGAGGGGTTGCACTTGCTGCACTTGGACTCGGGTAGCCCATGCTCCACGCACCAGTCGGCGGCGCTCGGCTCTGCCTTCCCGGGTGGTGGCCGGGGATTGCAGACGGGACACGCCGACTCGGGGAAGCCGTGCTCCTCGCACCAGTCGCCCGCCGCCTGGAACTCGGGAATGAGCGAGGGATTGCACCGAGTGCACTTGGACTCGGGTAGCCCATGGCCGGCACACCAATCGGCGACCGGGGGCGGCGTTGGAGCCAGCTCCGGCCGGGCGGTGGTCTCGGCCGTGGGGCGCTCGGCCGTCGGCGGGGCATCGCGCCGCTCGTCGCAGGCACCCAGCCCGAGCACGACGACGGCGATGGTGACGACGAGCCCCAGCAGCGATGCGTGGTGCATGGATCGTCTCATCGGAGTGCTCCCGTGCTCGCCGCCAGCTCGACGCGAGCGGTGGCCGCTCCGAGCAGGAGCTCGGCATGGTCGAGCTTGGCCTGTACGAGCTCGCGGCGAACGGCCAGCAGCTCGGGCAGCGGGATCGCACCGGCTTCGTAGCTGGCGGTCGCCAGCTGCTCGGAGCGCTCGAGCGCGCCCAGGCCCTCTTGCTCGAAGCGGCGCGCCGCGTCGCTCAGGGTCTGGACCGTCGCTTCCGCCGTCTCGATCTCGACCGCCGCGGTGCTCGCCGCGGCATCGAGCTCGGTGCGCAGCCGCTCGGCTCGGGCCCGGGCGACCGCGGTGGTGCCCTGGCCGCGGTCGAACACCGGCAGCGCGACCGTGAGCGTGCCTCGAACGACGTCGGCCGCGTCGTCGCGGGCGTAGCCCGCCCCCACGGCGATGTTCGGCACCCGGCCGGCCCGGCCGAGATCCACGTCGGCCTCGGCCCGCCGGACGTTGGCACGCAGCGCCCGTAGATCGGGCCGGTCGCCGAGGTCGGGCTCGGGCACGTCGAGGACACCGAGCCGACGGAGGTCGCCCCGACAGACGAGCTCGGTCGCAGCCTCGATGCCCAGCAGCGCCTTGAGGCGACCCTCGGCCTGGGTGAGCGCTGCCCTCGCTCGCTCGACGTCGCCCCGCGCCCGAGCCGTGGCCACCGCCGACACCGTCGGCTCGAGCCCGCCCGCGTCACCCACCTCGTGCCGGCGCGTCGCGACGTGGGCGATGCTCTTGGCGATGCGCAGATCCTCCTGCGCGAGCTCCACGCGCCGCTCCCAGTAGAGCGCCGCGACGAAGGCGAGGCCCACGTCGCGGAGGAGCCGGCGCCGTGCATCCTCGCCGTGCGCCGTCCCGGCCTCGGCACCGGCGCGGGCCGCCGCCACCCGATCCCCGCGCTGTCCTCCGAGCTCGAGCCACTGCTGCACCCCGATCGACCAGTCCAGCAACGTTCCGTCGGAACGAACGCGTGGGCCCGCCGTCCCCGTGAGCTGCGGGTTGAAGCGTCGGACCGCGGCCGCATCCACCTCGCGCTCGGCCTCGCGAGCGCGAGCACGGGCGGCCGCGAGCGCGGGTGAGTGCTCGCGGGCGAGCGCGAGGGCTCCGTCGTATGTGAGCTCGACGATCGACGGTGGTCGTTCTTGCGCGGCGGCAGACGTGGTCCACAGCGATGCGGCGAGGAGGAGGCCGATCAGCCTCGTTCGGTCCATGGCAACACTCCCTCTCGGGCCCTCCGGGAGCCCTCACGAGGCGAGGCCGCGTACCCCAGTGACGAAGGGGACGCGGGCTCGCCGACCCAAACCAATGCGAGCGCGTGGTTTCAGGTCGAGGAGCGAGGGGGTCGAAAGACGCCGGTCTGGGCACCGCTCGCCGGAGCATCCACCGGTGCGAGCGCGCGCAAGGAGCTGCACGAGGTCGTGAACGACGTCGCCGGGAACGAGAGCACCGCCATGGCGACCCCCAGGCAGCAGCCGCAGCTCGGGCAGTCGTCGGGGCACTCGTCTTCGCCGGGCTCGTCGTCGCTGGGGTCGTCGTCGATCGGTTCGTCGGTGTCGCGCCGGGGTGCGGCTTCTCCGGGCTCGTCGCCCGGGTCCGCGTCGGCATCGCCGACCACTTCATCACAGGGACACGAAATGCCGCAGGGCTTGGTGACGGCCGCGAACGCAGCCGAGCCACCGAGCCCAGCCGGACCGAAGAACACGCACACCACCAGCAGCCACGAGGCTGCCACGCGCAGGGCATGGGTGATGGCGAGAGCGCGTGGCACGACCGGTGCACATCCTATCAACAAACGCTTCGAGGGCAGAAGGCGACCGTCGAAGTGGGGCGAAAGTGGGGCGAGAGCTGGCGAAAGCCGAGGAACCGGGGCTACGCCGCCTCCGGCGGCGAGGTGTCGTGCTGTCGCCGCCGTGGCGCGTCGGGGTCGCGAGCGCGGTCGAATTCCAGCTCGGCTCGCGAGACCAACGGGAGCCGGCGGGCCTGGTCGTCGAGGTTTTGGTGGATCACCGTCAGCTCGCCGAGGACCTCCGCGAGGTGGGCGGCGGTGGGACGGCCCTCGGGGTCCAGGCGCAGGCACGAGCGAATGACCTCGCGCATCCCCAGCGGCACGCGCTCGAGATCGACGTCGAGCTCCGACGGCAGCGCGCGGCCCTCGGCCACCATGATCACGGGTGGCTCGGCAAACGGGCGCTCGCCCGTGAGCAGCTGATGGGCCAGCACGCCAAAGCTGAACACGTCGGCGGCGGGGCTGATGAGCGGGGGCTCGAGTGCCAGCTCGGGAGCCATGAACACCGGGGTCCCCACGATGCAGCCCGCCTGCGTGAGCGGCGAGCTGGGCTCCCACAGCTCGAGCTCGCGGATCTCTTCCCTGCGCAGCGGGCGAGTCGAGTCGTCGCGCGCGTCGCCCTCGGTGAGGCGCAGGTTGGGCGTGCGGACGGCGGTGGTGTCGTGTTGGGCCAACACCGCATCGGAGGCACGCTCCCGCAGCTGTGCGTCGAGCAGGCGACGGGTACCCGGATCGATGCTGGCCGACTGGATGACCGGCATGTACACATGGGAGTCGTCGGGTCGCAGATCTTCGATCGCCGTGCCCTTGACATCGAGCGCGCGCGAGATCCCGAAGTCGGTGATCTTGACCTGCAGGCCGCCATCCTCGCGCGTCAGCAGCAGCACGTTGGCCGGCTTCAGATCGCGGTGCACGACCCCGATCGAGTGCAAGGCACAGAGCCCCTGGGCCACCTGCGACAGCACGTCGAGGGCCCAGTCGATGTCGCGGCCGAAGCCCTCCTTGTGCTCGGCGAGCGAGGGGCCGTCGACGTGCTCCATCACCACGAACAGGAAGCCTCGCGCAGGGTCGATGTCCACGTCGATCAAGGCGACGACGTTGGGATGATCGACCTTGGTGGCGATCTCGGCCTCGCGGGCCAGGCGAGCCAGACCCCAGGCGTCGCTCTGCATCGTGACCTTGAGCGCCAGGAGCATCTCGTCGGTCTGGCGCAGCACCGCATACACCACGCCCATGCCCCCCGCGCCCAGCTCGTACATCACGCGGTAGCGTCCGGCCACCAGCTCGCCCGCCTGGAGCCGGAGCTGCGGCGTGGCCTCGTTGCGCGTGCCGAGCTGGCTGAGCATGCTGAACAGCTGCTTGCTGCGGTGGCTCATCTGCTCGCGCAGCCGCTGGTTGAGGGCCTCCACCTCGTGCTGCTTGGTCTCCAGCGCCTCCACCCGTCGGGCGAGCTGCTGGTTCAAGAGGTTGGCATGGTCGAGCACGTCGATGTGCTCGCGCGCGAGCTGCATGGCGTTCAACACCGCGAACATCCCCAGGCCGAAGCACGCCGCCCGCGCCCCGCCGAGCGGCTCACCCAGGCCGAACCACGCCACACCATCGAAGGCCGCGGTGAAGCCCAGCACCAGCCACTGGGCCAGGAACACCCCCGCGCCGCGGGGGCGCCCGGGGTGACGCATCAGGCGAATGCCCAGCACCACCTGGTAGACCACCACCGCGGCGAGGAACACGACGACGGCCTTGCCGCCGACGAGGGTGAGCCAGTGCGGATCGATGCTGACCACCGGCCGTGAGCCCGGCCGCGATCGACCATGGCCACGTTCGCAGCCGACCGAGCACGTCGCCGAACTCGAGGTGCGAGAACCTGACCGCCGCGAACAGGGCGAGCGCGAGGAGGATCGCGACCAGCAACGTGTCGTAGGCGCCGACCCCGATCTGGCTGTAGCCCGAGACGTGCAGGGGATAGTAGGCGGCCGACAGCAGCTGGACCGAGAACCATAGATAGCCGCGGCGGGAGCGGTCGGCCAGGAACACCCACAGCGACATCGAGCCGATGAGCAGCAGCGCCGCCATGGAGGCCACGGCGCCGAAGTCGTTCACCACCACGATCGCGAGCGCGTGCGCGCCCGGCCGCTGCGCGGGATGGAGCTGCGGCACCGTGCCCATCCATGCGCTCTGCGTCCAGCGGTGCTCGACCCGCAGCTCGAGCCGCACCGGGCCGTCGCCCTCGGGCCGCGGCGGCAGGTGCCACACGTGCGGTCCGGCGTGGCGGTAGGCCTCGATCGGCTCCACCTGCACCGCAGTGGCGAGCTGGCCGTCGACGCGAAGCTCGGTGAGGCCCTCGAAGTGAGGGATGACCAGGCTGGCCTCCAAGCCCGGGAGCGCCTCGCGAGGGACCTCGGTGCGCAGTGTATAGCGCACGTCCGCACGGGGGAGGTATGCGTCGAGGTGCGAAGGGAGCTGTACCTCCACGGGACGATGGCTCGCGTCGTCCTGCACCTCGAGGGTCCATCGCGACAAGGGAACGGAGGATTCCGACCCGCACGCAGGCAACCACAGCAACGCTGTGATCAGCAGCCAAGCGCGCCAGACCACCCCCATGGAGAATCCCTTGCCCCATCGTAGACCGATGGGCACGACGGGGGGAGCCCTCGATGATGGTGAGCGACGATGGGGTCGCGTGAGCACGCGGTCGGATGCACTGCACCTCTTGATCGAGCGATCGATGAGCGCCGAGCGATTTCGAGGATACGGCTCATCTTGGGACGCCCGCTCGCTTGCGATGAAGGAGCACGAACACGCTAAGGGCTTGTCTTACAGAGACTCGCCTCGAGCGACGCTCTGTCGTGGATCGACTCAGTGGTGGTGCTCGGGCGGGCGCATGTCGAACGTGGCGCTCATGCCGATCAGCGCGACGAATGGCCACTCGAGCTGTCCGCCCTGGGACCACGTAGCATAGGGGATCTTGCCGAGCAGGTGGAGCTGCCAGCGCGGCGCGGGCACGAAGAACAGCCCCGCGGTGGCGAGGAGACTGGTGCGGCCGCTGTTGCGCGCGGCGACGCCAGACCACCGTGCGGGCGTCTCGAAGAACACCTCGGGCTGCACCAGGAACGACCAGCGCTCGAGCCCCAGCCCCGACCATGCGCCCACGCCTCCCACCACGGTGGTGGTTCCCCGATAGCCATACTGATTGGCGTAGAGCGCCGAGCGAGCCATGGTCCATCCCACCAAGGACCACCGATCGAACGCGACGTTGGTGTCGAATCCGATCATGGGATCCACGGTGCCGCTGCCGAAGAACATGTGCTGGTGCTGCTGGCCGTGGGCGCCCAGCACGAACGGATCGGGCTCGATGTTGCCCGTGGGTAGCGACACGCCCGTGCGCAGGGCGAGCGTCCAGCGGGGCACGTCGGTGGGGAGCACCGCGCCCACCCTGATCCCGGCGAGGAGATCTCCCACGCCCGCGATGGTCTCGTCGCGGTGGTGGATGCTCTGCACCCCGGGGAGCACCTGCCCATCACCGTCGAGGAAGGTGGCGTCGATGATGGTGGCACGGACCGGCAGCATCAGCTCGATCGCGAAGCGACGGCTCACCCCCAGCTGCGCATCGAGGTCCCACTCGAGCATGCCGATGTCGAGCACGTGCTCGGCCGGCTGCCGAGCGAGCGGGAGGTCGGGCTCGCGCTGGTCGGGCTCGACGTCGTGCGAGGCGTGCACGAACGAGCCGAGCATCGAGAACCCCAGGCGGACCCGGCCTCGCTCCATCGGTCGTTGATAGGCGGTCGTACCTCCACCCGGGAGGTTGGGGTTGCTTCACCCCGCTCACGGGCTGGCGCGTGCGATGGCCGCGGGGCCGAGCGCGAGGACGAGGCTCGCGCCCAGCGCCAGGATGATGCGTGCGTGCTTCACTTGCGGCTCCCCCTCTCGATGGCTTGGTCGAGCGCGTCGAGCTTCAGGCCGGAGATCTTGGCGACCTCCTTGCCGCCGACCCCGAACACCACGACATAGGGCAGGGTGGGTGCATAGCGAAGGTGGGTCTTGGCCACCTCGCTGTCCCAGTCGACCACGTCGATCTTGCGCACGGCCACGTCGCCCCGGGTCGCGAGCACCTGCGCGAGGTGACGGTCGACTTCCTTGCACGGCTTGCACCACTGGGCATGGAAGTCGAACACGGTCACCTTCCCGGCGACGAGGTGTTCGCTCAGCTCGACGTGGGTGCCCCTGGAAATCTCCTGCACGTCGGGCACCGCCGAAGGCGGCACGACGGGCGCGTGCGCTTGCGTTGGTGTGGTTCGACAGCCGAGGCTCGCGGGCGTCGCGAGCAGGGGCGTGGCGACCACGAGCATGGCGAGCCTTCGACCGGGACTGGTCATCGCGGGCACCAGGGTAGCGCGATGGGCCACGGCCGCGCGATGGGTCCACGGTGCTCCGGCAGCGCCCGGCCCGCCATGCCGCACCGAGATGCGATCTGGTAGCCTTGGAGCATGACCTCGTCCGCCTCGAAGCTCGCGACCGTGGATGAGCTGTTCGCGATCGCAGAAGAGGATCGTCGGCACGAGCTCATCGAGGGAAGCATCGAGCCCAAGGGCGCTGCGTCCGGCAAGCACGGCGCCGCGCAACGCAAGCTCTCCGGACACGTGGAGCCCTTCGATCGCCGCACCGGCGGTCGCTTCCCCGGCGGTTGGTGGTTCGCGACCGAGGTCGACGTCTACTTCGACGAGGCCAACACCTTTCGCCCCGACGTGGTCGGCTGGCGACGCGATCGAGTCTCTGCGCAGCCCGAGGACGTGCTGATCAAGGAGCGGCCGGACTGGGTCTGCGAGATCCTCTCCACCAATCGGCGCAACGATCTCATCAAGAAGAAGCGCGTCTACCACCGTCACGGGGTACCCCACTACTGGATCCTCGACCCCGACGAGGGCACGCTGACCGTCTATCGCTGGACCTCCGATGCCTACCTCGAGATCCTCATTGCCGAGCGGGGCGAGGAGGTTCGCCCGGAGCCGTTCGAGGCGCTCCCGTTGCGGGTGGGTGCCCTGTTCGGCGACGATGATGAAGATTCGGTACCCTGAGGGCCGCTTCCCGCCCCATGCCTGCCGATCGAGCGCCAAGCATCGCGCGCTACCGACTTGCCGAGCGTCTCGGTGCGGGCGGTCTGGGAGTCGTGTACGCGGCCCTCGATCCCGAGCTCGGGCGACGGGTCGCGATCAAGCTGATCCGCATGGGCTCCAGCGATGGCCGCGCCGTGGAGCGCCTCCAGCAAGAGGCCGCGGCGCTCGGGAGGGTGAGCCATCCCCACGTGGTGAGCGTGTTCGACGTGGGGGACTACGATGCGACCCTCGAGACCCGCTGGCCTCGCGACGTGCCGCCCGTGGGCGTGTACATCGTGATGGAGCTGTGCGAGGGCTGCGATCTGTCGACCTGGCTTCGCACCGAGCGCGGTCCCCAAGAGGTGCTGCGCGTGTTCGCGGCCGCGGGCCGGGGCCTTGCGGCGGCCCATGCGGCGGGTGTGATCCACCGCGACTTCAAGCCAGCCAACGTGATGGTCGACGATGGTGGGCGGGTCAAGGTGCTCGACTTCGGCCTGGCGCAGCTGCATGCGGCGGCCCCTTCCACCCTGCAGGACGGGATCGAGGAGGACTCGCGCGAGCTCGGATCCTCCTCGATGACGATGACCGGCACGGTGATGGGCACGCCTGCCTACATGTCCCCCGAGCAGCACGCAGGAGGGCGGGCCGACGAGCGCTCGGATCAGTACGCCTTTTGCGTGGCGCTGACCGAGGCGCTGTGCGGTCGACGACCGTTCTGGGGAGCCACCGTGGCCGAGCTCCACGAGGCCAAGCGCGCGCTACGGCTCGATCCTCGCGTGCGGGAGATCTCCGCCCGCGTGCGCGCCGTGCTCGAGCGCGGCCTGGCGCTGGATCCCGATGCCCGCTGGCCCGACATGGCGGCGTTGCTCGACGCGCTCGAGCCTCCACGCTCGTATGCTGCGTGGTGGGGAGCGGCGGCCGTGGCGGGGGTCGTGGGGCTCTGCGCCTGGGTCACGCTGGGGGCGAGCCGCTCGGACGAGTCGGGCTCGCGGCCTCCGGTCGGGGACGCCAGCGTGGAGCCCGTGGATGGGCGCTCGCCATCGGCCGAGGCCCAGGCGCTGCGCGAGCGTGCCCAGGAGGCCTGGGTGGATCGTGCCGCCGAGGCGAAGCTCCGCGGCGTGGTCGATGCGGTGGCGCCCGAGCCCACGCTGCCCGAGGAACCCTCGCTGGCGGCCGAGGTCTTGCTGTGGCGAGGTCGGCTCGCCGACGACGAGACGGCCGCCGAGCTCTACCGGCGCGCATTCTTCCTGGCGCGCGAGGCCGACGTACCTTCGAGCGCCGCCCGAGCTGCGATCGCCATGACCACTGCCATCGTCGGCGATCACGGCCAGGCGCTGATGGAGTGGACGCGCCACGCATGGGTGGAGATCGAGCGGGGCCCCGAGGATCGCACCGCTGCGATCGAGGTAGCGGTGACCTACGCGTATGGGCGCTCGGTGGTGTTCGAAGACGAGCAGACCGCCGATGCGCTCGAGCTGGCGACCGCGGTGGTGGGCGACCTGCAGCCGGGCGACGGGGCCTTCGTCGCATTCCAGCTGCTCAAGCTCTCGTCGGCCTGGCGTCAGATGGACCACCCCGAGGCGGCGCTCTGGTGGGCGCAGCGAGCCGGGACGCTGCTCGATGGGGTGGCCGCGGCCGACCATCCGCTCCATTCCGATGTCGCGGAAGAGCTCGGCCGCGCGCTCTACATGCTCGATCGCTGCGACGAGGCCATGGCCCACGTCGACCGGGCGCTCGCGGGCTATCTGCTGGCCGGGGACCCCGAGTCGCTCACCCAGGCCGCCCTGATCCGGGAGGTCTCCGCCGCGTGCCTGCAGGAGATGGGGCGGCTCGAGGAGGCGATCGCCGAGTACGGCCATGTGCTCGCGTGGGGCGAGGGCGAGCCGGATGTCACGGTTCCCCAGCTCTGGGCTCGCCTCGAGCGCGCCCGCATGCTGGTGAGGCTGGGACGCGCGGCCGAGGCCGAGGCCGAGTACGAACACGCGCTCGCCATCGTGGACGACCGGGCGACCGACCACTGGATGCGCCGGGAGGCCCGGGAGGAGCTTGCTGCCCTGCGGGGCGAGGGCTAGCCGGCCGACCGTCGGTTGGTGCCCCCGCTCGCTTCCGGGTTTCGCTATGCTGCCGGGGCTCATGTCGGCCAAGGTGGTCTTCGAGGACGACGCCCTGCAGCTTGCGACTTGGTCGCGGGTGTTCATCAATCGCTGGCGGACCGCGGCCACCAAGCGAAGACTGACGATCCTGCGCAGGCATCAGCTCGAGCTCATCGACTCCGTGGACGACCGGCGCATCGCGGTGATCACCATCCTCGAGGACGAGACCGGACTGCTCCCCCCCGCCGACGCGCGCAAGGAAGCCGAGGAGATCGCCAGGATCACCCGCGACGCCGTGATGCTACAGGCGCAGATCGTCGAGGGCCGTGGCTTCGTGGCCGCGGCCCTTAGGGCGGTCCTGGCCGGAGTGGCGCTGGCAGCCCGCGCCCCTCACCCCATCAAGGTGTTCGGCACGCTCGAAGACGGGCTGCCGTGGATCCAGCAGCAGCTGCGCAGGGGCGGGTACCATGACGATGCACGAGGGGTGAGCGAGGTGTTGATCGGGCTGCGCCGTGGTTGAAGGGGCTGGCGGAGCATTTTCGCCCCCATGAGCGTCCATGTGGGCTCGGCTTGCACCTTGGTGTACTGGCAGGCCCGCTCCGGCCTCGCCAAGCCCGAGGAGCGCTGACAGATCTCGGGTTTCCAGCGTACCCTTGCCTCGATGGTCAACGCCTCGTCGACCTACAGAGTCCTCATCGTCGATGACAACGAGGGCATCCACGACGACTTTCGCACCCTCTTGCAGCCGCGTCGTCCGCCCGACGAGCTCGACGCCCTCGCCGCCGAGATCTTCGGCGAAGAAGAAGCCGTGCCAGAGGTCGAGCCCGAGCTACCCACGTACCGCTGCGATTCCGCCTTCCAGGGCTCCGCGGCCCTCGAGACCGTCAAGGATGCGGTGGCCAACGGCGAGTCGTATGCGATGGCGTTCGTGGACATTCGCATGCCACCGGGCTGGGATGGGGTGGAGACCATCCACCGCTTGTGGGCGGTGGATCCCAACATCCAGATGGTGCTGTGCTCGGCCTACTCCGACTACTCGTGGGAGGAGATCGTGCAGAAGCTGGGGGCCTCGGACAAGCTGCTGATGCTGCGAAAGCCGTTCGATGCCAGCTCGGTCAAGCAGATGACCCTGGCCACCACGTCGCGCTGGAATCGTGAGCGTTCGACCCGGGCCCACCTGCGGGAGCTCGAGCTCAAGCTCGAGCGCTGCATGAAGGAGCTGGCCGAGCTGCGCGAGCAACTGGTAGCCAAGGGGGCTCGCTGATGGCCACGGACGCCCGAATCCTCGAAGCCGCGCTGGAGCAGGCGCCCGGCCACATCATCGTCACCGACGACGACATGACGATCCTCTACGTCAATCGCGTCGACCACGGCTACGATCGCAACAAGGTCATCGGCAGCGACTACCGGCACGTGCTGTCGCCCGAGCAGGACCGCAAGGTCCAGGCCGTGCTCGCACGCGCTCGCGCCACCGGCCAACCGCAGCAGTACGAGACATTCGTCGATCCTCCTTCGGGTGAGCGGCAGTGGTATCTCACCCAGATCACCGCGTTCCAGGGGCAAGAAGGCCAGTCAGGCGGAATGATCGCCATCCTCACCGAGATCACCCGCCAGCGCACGGCCGAGCAGCGCGTCGAGACCTTGCGCAAGGAGCTGCTGGAGGCCTCGCACCGCGCTGGAATGGCCGAGATCGCCACGGGGGTGCTCCACAACGTGGGCAACGTGCTCAACAGCGTCAACGTGTCGTCCGAGGCGCTCGAGCACGAGCTCGAGGGCTCTCGCCTGAACCTGCTCGAGCGCGCCGTGGGCCTGCTCGACGAGCACGCCGACGATCTGCCCGCGTTCCTGAGCCGCGATCCTCGCGGCAGCAAGCTGCCCACCCTGCTGCGCAAGGTGAGCGATGAGCTGGGGGCCGAGCGCGACCGGCTGCAGAACGAGCTGACGCGCCTGCGCCGGAATCTGGGGCTCATGCGCTCGATCGTCGAGGCCCAGCAGAACCTGGCCAAGCTCGGCGTCATGGTCGAGCCGGTGCGGCCGATCGAGCTCATCGAGCAGACGCTGTCGATGTTCCAGCTCGATCTCGAGAATCGGGTCATCGAGCTCGACACCGAGATCGCCGATCTCGGGCTGGTGGTGCTCGACAAGCAGAGCGTGATCCAGGTGCTCGCCAACCTCGTGCGCAACTCGATCGAGGCCCTCGAGGTCGTCGAGGGGCGACGCTCGCTCTCGGTGCGCTTGAGCGCCAGCGACGACAAGCTCCACTTCGAGGTCGAGGACAACGGCAGCGGGATCGACCCCGAGCACCTCGGCAAGCTGTTCGACCACGGCTTCTCGACCAAGCCCAACGGTCATGGCTTTGGCCTGCATGCGTCGCTCATCGCGGCACGCACCATGAATGGCTCGCTCGACGCGCACAGCGAGGGGTCCGGCAAGGGCGCTCGCATGTGCCTGACCCTGCCGAGGATCATGCCGTGACCACGTCGCGCTCGAACCAGACCGATCCGCCCATGTCCGGAGGGCGGACGTCCTACCGGATCCTCGTGGTGGACGACAATCCCTCCATCCACGACGACTTCCGGCGGATCTTCGCGGTCGACCGCGCCCGCGACGAAGACCTCGACATGCTCGCAGCCGCGGTGTTCGGGCTCCCCGTGGAGGCCCCTCGCCCCTCGTTCGCGCTCGACCACGTCGATCAGGGCCAGGCCGCGCTCGAGCGGGTGCTCGTGTCCAACGACCAGGGGCAGCCGTATGCTCTGTTGTTCATGGACGTGCGCATGCCGCCGGGCTGGGATGGCCTGGAGGCGGCGCGCCGGGTGCTCGAGGCCGACCCCGACGTGCACGTCGTGCTGTGCACGGCCTATCCGGAGCGACGCTGGAGGCAGCGCGTGGAGGCGCTGCCCGGCCGCGATCGCGTGCTCGTGCTCAAGAAGCCGTTCGACGTGCTGGAGGTCCAGCAGCTCGCGTATGCGCTGTGCGAGAAGTGGCGCTACGCCCGGCGGGATCGCGCGCGCATGAGCGAGCTCGAGACCTCGGTCAACGAGCAGCGCGGGCAGCTCGCGGTGGTCGAGAGCCGCCTGCGCAAGGCCGAGCGCCTCGAGAGCCTGGGGCGCATGGCCGCCGGGCTCTGCCACGAGATCAACAACCCGCTCAGCTACATCGTGACCAGCGCCGAGCTCACGCAGGACCTGCTCGGCGATCTCGATCCTTCGCTCTCACCGAAGACGCGCAGCGAGCTCGACCAGCTCATCGCTGCGATCTCGGTGGGGGCCAACCGCATCACCCGGCTCGTGCGCAACATTCGCTTGTTTGCGCGGCGCAACGATGCCGCCATGGAGGTGGTCGATCTGTCGCTGACCGTCGACACCGCCCTGGCCATGATCCAGCCGCAGCGATATCCCAACGTGGTGATCGAGGTCCGAGCCGCTGGTGCGGCTCCGGCCGCGGGGCGGCGCTTCGAGCTCGAGCAGGTGCTCATCAACCTGGTCGAGAACGCCATGCACGCGATGGAGGGGCAGCACGATCCCGCGCCGCGCATCACCATCACCGCACGAACGGAAGGAGACCTGGTGGCCATCGACGTGGCCGACACGGGGCCCGGCATCGACGAGGCGGTGATCGACTCGATCTTCGATCCGTTCTTCACCACCAAGCCGGTCAACAAGGGCACGGGCTTGGGGCTGAGCATCTGCCACTCGCTCATCGAGGGCATGTCGGGGACGATCGACGTGCGCAACCGAGAGCGGCCCAACCATCTCGGGGGTCATCTCGGGAGCGGTGGCCGAGGCGGCGGTGCCGTGTTCACGGTGCGCCTGCCCCTGGCCACGTCGATTCGGCCCGCTGCGTTCGTGTCCGCGGAGGCCTCTGGCGCGGTGGCCGTGCCACGCCGCGGCCGGATCCTCGTCGTCGACGACGAGCCGTTCATGCGATCCAGCCTCGAGCGCGTGCTCCAGCCGCACGCCGTGACCAGCTGCTCCAGTGTGGAGGACGCGCTGGCGCGGTGCAGCGGCGAGGGCTTCGACGTGATCCTGTGCGACATCATGATGCCGGGCCTGAACGGCTATGACTTCCACCGCCGCCTCGCACAAGAGCGTCCGGGCATGGAGGAGCGGGTCGTGTTCATCACCGGCGGAGCCCTGCGCGACGAGGTTCGCGAGGTCATGGCCCGGGTGCCCAATCGGACGCTCGAGAAGCCGCTCGATGGGCGCGAGCTACGGGCGTTCGTGTCGGCGGAGCTCGAGCGTCTGGCCGTTGCTCGAGCCGCGGCGTCTTGACATGCGTCCGCTCACCTGGGCTAGGACTCGCCCCCGTCGAGCTCGTCGACCAGCTGGATGTAAGCGCGCTTGGCCTCGTTCTGGCTCATGCCCTTGCGCGTGGCCCATGCATCGTACTTGGCTCGCCCGCGCGCATTGGTGAAGCCGGGACGCTCGCCGTTCACGTCGCCGACCGTCGCCTGCTTGTAGAGGCTGTAGAGATCGAGGAGTACGTTGGTGGGTGGCTTGCGATCGAGCAGCTGCGAGCGGTCGACGGCGTACTCGAAGTCTTCGTCGAGATTCTCCATTGAGGTCCTCCTCGTGGCCTGAGACGGTCGCCACGCACGACCCATGGTGTACCCCCGCCGGGGCCGCGGTGTCGACCGCGGAGCGTGGGCGCGGACGGCCCTGTTTCCAGGTGCGACCCCGTGGGCTGACGCCGGAGGAGGTGTTCTCGAGCTCCGATCGCCGGCAGTTGTCCGATCCGGTTCGCGGGTGAGACACTGCGCGGGTCTGGTGAGCGTAGAGCCAAAGCGACCCAAGCAAGCGGCTCCGGACGGGGACACGGTCATGCTGGATGGTCCCGGCGTGCAGGGGGGTCGTCGGACCGAAGTGCCGTCGAGCTCCTCGGGGGACGAGCGCCGGATCGGACGCATGGGCCGATTCACGGTGCTCCACGAGATCGCCAGGGGCGGGATGGGCGTGGTGTTCGAGGCCCTCGACGAGCGGCTCGATCGCAAGGTCGCCATCAAGCTGCTGCACGGTCGCGCCGGCGAGACCGAGCACGCCCACGAGCGGATGATCCGCGAGGCCCGTGCGATGGCCAAGCTGTCGCATCCCAACGTGGTGCAGGTGCACGAGGTCGGGGACTACGCGGGCCGGATCTTCGTGGCCATGGAGTACGTGCAGGGCCGAACCCTGCGCCAGTGGCTCGAGGATGCTCCGCGCTCGTGGAAGGACGTGCTGGAGATCTTTCGCCTCGCCGGGCAGGGGCTGGCGGCCGCGCACCGGGCGGGAATCGTGCACCGCGACTTCAAGCCCGAGAACGTGATCGTCAGCAGCGACGGGCGGGTCAAGGTGCTCGACTTCGGCCTGGCGTGCTGGCAAGGCCAGGTCGCATCCGAGGACGCCGCCGTGTCTGCGGAGCGACCCGTGGTCCCCAGGTCTCCCGAGCGCAGCGGGCGTGGATCACAGGCCAGCCTGACCAAGACCGGGTCGATCATGGGGACGCCGGCCTACATGTCCCCGGAGCAGCACAAGGGGCACCCGGCCGATGCTCGCAGCGATCAGTTCAGCTTCTGCGTGGCGCTCTACGAGGCGCTCTACGGGACCCGGCCATTCGAGGGCGACAGCCACGGCGCGGTGGCCAAGGCGATCCTCGAGGGCGAGCCTCGATCGCCGCCCACCGACATCCAGGTCCCTCGCTGGCTGCACCGGATCCTCATGCGCGGCCTGTCGCGCGAGGCCTCCGAGCGCTTCCCCTCCATGGAGGCGCTGCTGGGCGGATTCCAGGACTTCGAGGCGCGCGTGGACACCCGCAACGTGGCGATGCTGCGACTCGAGACCGGGCTGGGCACTCCGCTCATGCTGGCATTCTGGCTGCTCGACTGGTTGTTCCTGCCCGAGTACGTGTTCGTGGCGCTGGTGCTGCGGCTGGTGATCTGCAGCTATGCGGTGACGATCTTCATGCTGTGCCGACGACGGCCGCGGTGGGTCGAGCGCCACGTCACCGCGCTGGCGTTCTCGGTCAACCTGGTCGCGGGGTGGGGACTGTCGGCGATCGTGTGGCTCGAGGGAGGGCTCGAGTCCGCCTACTACGCGGGGCTCAACCTCCTGGTGCTGTGCATCGGCATCATGTTCCTGTGGACGATTCGCCGGGCCCTGGTGCTCAACGGGCTGATCTATGCGTTCTACATGAGTCCGCTCTTGTTGGGCTTGCTCGACGCCCGCGACTCCGCGGTCATCCTCTCCAACCAGTTCTTCTTGCTGAGCACGATCATCATCACCGTGGCGGCTCAGCACCAGCGCTACTCGCTCGAGCGTCGCGAGTTCCAGGCCGAGCAGGAGCGCGTGCTGCTGCGCGAGGAGATCGACGCGATGATGCGCGGCGGGCAGCGTCCGGAGCTGTACAACCGCGCGCAGTTCCTGCTCTTGGCCGAGGACGAGCTCGCCCGGTGTCGCCGCTACCAGCGACCCCTGTCCTGCCTGGTGCTGGGCATCGACGGCGTGGTGGACATCGGTGCGCGCCACGGCGACTCGGTGGTCGACGAGATCCTGGTCCAGCTCGGGCAGCGCCTGGTCAAGGACGTGCGCCAGTTCGATCTGGTGGGCCGGTATCACGGGGACGAATTCGTCCTGCTGCTCCCGGAGACCGAGCCGGGTCGCGCCCGGGAGGTGGCGGACCGGCTGATCGGGACCTTGGCCCGCACCCCGGCGTTCACCCGGGCCGGGACCATCGAGCTGAAGCTGAGCGCCGGGATGGCCAGCCTCTCGTCCGAGACGCAGGAGCTGTCGGTCCTGCTGGCGAAGGCGATCGAGGCGCTCGAGCAGGCCAAGCACGAGGGGGGCATGCGCACCATCCGTCACGAAGAGCTGCTCTCCACCAAGCTGCACACGTCGGCCATCACGAGCTCCAGCTCGAGCCGGAGGAGCGACGCCGAGGAGTCGTGAGCCGCCCGCGGGGTCGGCTCGGTCATCCAGGGGCTCGTTACGGCGCGGGCCGGGCCACGTGCAGGAACATGCAGCGCTCGGTCCGGTCGAGCACGAGCCCGACGTCGGTGGGCTCGGGGTCGAGCCCTTCGGCGAGGGCGAGCATCTGCGGGGGTTCGCGGTAGATCAGGTGCCACGCGGTCGCGTGCTCCATCATCCAGCTGCTGGCCGGGTCTTCGCGCAGGTTGCCGAGGAACAGCTCGCCGCCGTCGCGCAGCCGTCCGTAGAGGCGCTGAACGAGGCGGCGGGCGACCGGGTGGGGGAGGTAGTCGAACAGCCCCGACGAGTAGATGAGATCCATGTCGCGCAGCATGTCGCGTGCCACCGCGACCTCGGCCTCGTCGCGGGGCCGCAGCAGCTGCATCACCGAGAAGTGCAGGGCGCTGAGCCTCACCTTGGCCAGCGCCTCCCTGCGGTCGGCGAGCACGTGGCGCACGGCCCGATGCGCGTGGGCCAGCGCGTCCTCGTCCTGGTCGAGCAGGTACAGATCGATCGGCTGTCGGATCTTGGTGACCTCGGCCAGCACGTGCTGGATCTCGAGGGCTGGCCCGCAGGCCAGCGAGAGGATGCGAAGGGGGCGCTCTTGCCGAATGCGCTCGCGCAGGATCTCCCGCAGCGTTCGCTCGCGGGAGACCACCGTGTGCGCGGTTGGATAGCGCTGCGCCGAGTAGTGCAGGAACCGGGCAAAGAGGGTGTCGCCCTCCATGACGGGGGTGAAGAACAGGCGCATCAGCTCGAAGTCGCCGGCATAGCCCTGGGGCTTGTCGTAGGCGCGGCGGTGGGCCGGGCCGATGTACACCAGCGGCAGCAGCAGGTGCGCCGCGTAGTCCAGCCCGGCGGTGCGAACCTCGGCCGGCAGCTCGATGGTCAGGGCGTGGAGCTCGCGAAGCATGGAGTGATACTCGGCACCCCAGGTCGGGAACAGCTCTTCGAACAGGTTGCGCTCGTAGTTGGTGGCCTGCGTTCCCGGGATCGCCGCTTCGATCTGGTCGAAGAAGTCAGCGGTGCGCTTGAGCAGCTGCGCCAGGTCGGCCACCGCCGCGCGCCACTGCGGAGGGAGCAGCTCGCGCTCGGTTCGCTGGGTCTCGAGCACGGTCTCGAGTGCGCTGGTCGAGGCCATGTCGCGCAGCTGCAACATGCGTAGGTCGAGCAATCCGGAGATCAGGCGCAGCCCCAGTCGTCGAGGAGGACCCTCGAGCAGGTTGACGACGATCGCACGCTCGCTGGCGACGGTCGCATCGTCCTGGATCAGACGGACCTCGTCGATGAGCGTGCCCGGGGTCAGCGCGGTGGCATCGTCGAGCTCGATCCCCAGCCCGGTGGGCGAGATGTCGAGGACGGTCATCGGCTCGGTCGTGTGGGCTGCGTGGACGAGCACGCAGGTCAGGGGCGAACCCAGGTCCTTGGCCTCGAGGCGCGAGGGACGATAGAGGAAGGTCTTCGATGCCCCTCGTAGGCCAACGTGCTCCGCGCCGCGATGCCCAACCCGGTGGGCGACCGTCTTGTCTTGCTTCACCACGATGATTGTCGCCTTCTTGCGCTCGAAGGATCGCCACCAGAGTGCACTCGTTTCATCCCAATGCGGGTCGGTATCCTAGGGCTTTCCACCAAGATGACGTCATCGTGGGGCGCTTCTGAACACTCGTTGCGCATCCTCGTCCCCTTCCACCTGGAGCCGGTCGCGAGAGGGTCGTGCGCAAGTGCCCGTGTCCTGCGCATCATCCGCTGGCGCTCGGATGAGAACCTCGCAGACGCTCATGCCTCGTCATCGACGATGCCTCCTGCTCCGGGGGTCGCGATCCGCGACGCGCGAGGCTGCGCTCGCGCAGCTCGATGCCTGGGGCGAAGCCACGGTGCTGTGGATCGGCGAGCCATCCGAGCAGGATCGCTTCGAGGTGGTCCGGCCTCGCCGGGTGTCGACGGTGCTCGGTCGCTCGTTCGATGCGGTCGTGCTCGATGCCCACGACGGCATCGATGCCGACGTGCTCGGCCAGAGCCAGGGCCTGGTCTGGGGCGGGGGAGGGCTGCTGCTTCGCATGGCGGAGCCAGGGGCCGGTCCCTCGCGTGCGGCTCGGGAGCGACTGGCCGCGATCCCCTACCGCCCAGGCGACGTGGGCACGCGATTCGACGCGCACGTGGAGCGAGCGCTGGCGCGAGCCGAGCGAGCGTCCGGGCTGAGCGCGGGACCTCCAGCCCATGTCGTGACCGGGCACGCCGAGCAGGCTCGGGTGATCGAGCGGTTGTTGCGGGCCTGGTCGGGCCCGGGCCCCACGCGGGTGGCGGTGTTGGCCGATCGCGGGCGCGGCAAGTCGAGCGCGCTGGGCTTGGCGCTCGGGAGGCTCCTGGCCCGTCGCGAGCCTCGTGTGGCCGTCAGCGCGGCGCATGCGGCAGCGGTGGCCGAGGTGCTTCGCTTCGCGGCGGGTGAGCGCAGCCCGACGTTCGTTCCGCTGCCCGAGCTCGTCTTCGGCGAGGCGGGATGCTGGGACGTGATCGTGATCGACGAGGCGGCGCAGCTGCCGGTGCCCATGCTGCGGCGGCTGGTGGAACGCCACCCCGAGGCGCACCTGGCGTTTGCCACCACCGCCCATGGCTACGAGGGCACGGGGCGTGGGTTCTCGCTGCGGTTCCTCGCGTGGCTCGAGCGTGGCCCGGTGCCGGTGCAGCGCCTGGGCCTTCGGCAGCCGATCCGCTGGGACGAGGGTGATCCGCTCGAGCGGATGGTCTTCGATGCACTGCTGCTCGATGCCGAGCCCGCACGGGTCGTTCCCGAGCCACCCGCTTGGCGCCGGGTGGAGACCGAGGAGCCGCTCGAAGCGGTACGCCTGGATCGCGACGCGCTGCTGGCCGACGAGATCCTGCTGCGCGAGCTGTTCGGCCTGCTCGTTCACGCCCACTATCGCACCACGCCCGGAGATCTGCATCGCTTGCTCGACGCGCCCAACCTCGAGCTGCACGCGCTGCGCCTGCATGGCCACGTGGTGGCCGCCACCGTCGTCGCCCACGAAGGCGCGCTGCCCGATGCGCTGGTCGACGACGTGCAGCACGGCCGCACCCGGCTGCGGGCGCACGCGCTGCCCGACGCCCTGGTCGCGCACCTGGGCAAGCGTGGGGCCGGTGCGCTGCGCATGGTTCGAAGCGTTCGCATCGCCACCCACCCCGAGCTGCGTCGTCGCGGGCTGGCCACGCGGCTGTGCGAGCACGTGCACCGCGAGCATGCGCCCGATCTGTTCGGCACCCTGTTCGGCGCGACGCCCGAGCTGCTCGCGTTTCGCCGCCGCATGGGCTACGAGGTCGTGCGCCTGAGCGCCTCGCGAGGGGCGAGGACGGGAGAGCCCGCGGTGATGATGCTGCGGGCCGAGTCGGAGGTGGCGCGGGCGTTGGTGACCGAGCTGCGGGCCGAGCTGGCCCGGGATCTACCGCGTCAGCTCGAGCTGTGGCGCGCCGACGAGGAGCTGCTGCTCGATCCCGAGCTGGTCGAGGCGCTCGTGCACGGGCTCCCGCCGCCGGCCGGGCTCACGGCCGCGCAGCGTGACCAGCTCTCGCGCTCGTATGCGTTCGGCCCCCGCACGGTCGAGTCGGTGGCCCTCGCCCTCATGCGGTTCGTGGACGCGCAACGCGAGCGGCTCGAGGTGCTCGCGCCATCGGAGCGCGCGCTGGTGGAGGGCCGCGTGCTCGAGGGGCACGGCTGGCGGCGCGTGGCGAAGGACGCGGGCCTGCCCGGCGTACCCGCGGCGATGCGCGGGCTACGACGCGCGGTGCGACGACTGATGGACGACCACCTGGGGCTGCCGTCCGGCGAGTCGGGCCCGAGGGTGGAGTGATACGCTGTCGCCCCCACGCCGCAAGGATCCACGCATGACCGCTCGACGCCGCGAGGCCCTCGTCTCGGCCCCTCTTGGTCTGTTGCTCTGCACCGCGCTCGCCGGCTGCTTCGCGCCTCCCGACGTTCCGCTCGAGACCGAGACGTTCTCCACGTTCTCTCCGCCGACGACCGAGGATGGCACGACCGCCGTCGACGGTACGATCTCCGTCGATGGTACGACCGTCGTCGGCGAGACCTCCGCCGACTCGACCAGCGGAAGCGAGCTGTGCGGCAACGGCGAGGTGGACGAGGGCGAGGAGTGCGATCTGGCCGCCAACAACTCCGACAACGCGGGCTGCACCAGCGACTGTCGCCTGGCCACCTGCGGCGACGGGCTGCTCTACGTGGGCCGCGAGGAGTGCGACGACGGCAACACCGACGACACCGACGAGTGCCCGTCCACCTGCGTCGAGGCCACCTGCGGCGACGGCTTCGTGTGGGCCGGCACCGAGCAGTGCGACGGGGACATCGCCAACGGAGCCTGCAACGCGTGCACGATCGCGTGCGACGAGGGCTTCGACGACTGTGATGGCGATGGCGCGAGCTGCGAGGTCGAGCTCTGCGGGGGCACGTGCGACCAGCCCGGCCCGCTCCCGGGACCGATCGAGTTCATGGTCTCGGGGGTGGTCGACACCTTCGTGGTGCCGCCGTGCGTCACCCTGGTGACCATCGAGGCCTGGGGCGCGCAGGGCGGAGACAACATCTCGCTCGTGGATCTCGGAGGACGCGGCGCTCGGATGCGAGGCGACTTCATGGTCGCGCCCGGCGACGAGCTGTCGATCGTCGTGGGGCAGCGGGGCACCAACGCGACCTCGGGCAATGCCGCCAACGGAGCCGGAGGCGGCGGCGGCGGCAGCTTCGTGTGGCGCACCGCGGGGCAGGAGCTGCTCATCGCCGCCGGCGGTGGCGGGGGCTCTTCGCTCACCAACAACGGCATGCCGCACTACCTGGGCAAGGACGGCGTGGTCGAGCAGAACGGCACGGGCAGCCGCAGCCACGACCAGTACGGCGACGCGCCCGGCGGGATGAACGGCGGCAACGGCAAGACCGTGTGCGGTGCCGGAGGCAACGGCTGGGCGAGCGTGCTGGCCAACCCCGCGGGGCAGACCGCGTGCAACTACGGCGGCAATGGAGGCTTCGGCGGAGGCGGCGGCAGCGGCTGCGCACCGAACATCTGCAACGACCTGCATACCGCCGGCGGTGGCGGCGGCTACTCGGGCGGGGGCGCCGGAGGGTCTTGCTACTACTACGGCGGTGGCGGTGGCGGCTCGTTCAACATGGGCGCCAACCCGGACAACAGCCCGGGGGTCCGCATGGGGGACGGGCTGGTCACGATCGCGTGGTGACGCCCGGTTGCCGCCCTTTCCCAGCCATACGACCGATCGGTAGACAAACTCCTCCCACCCGGTAGAATGCCGGCCATGGACCTCTCCTTCTCCGCCGAGGACCAGGCGTTCGCCCAGGAGGTGCGCGCCTTCCTCGCCGAGGCGTTGCCCTCCGACATTCGGGCCAAGGCCGAGATCGACGCTCCCTTCGATCCCGAGGAGACGATGCGCTGGCATCGGATCCTGTTCGACAAGGGCTGGGTCGCCCCGGGCTGGCCCGAGCGCTTCGGTGGCCCCGGTCTGTCGGCCACGCAGCGCTTCATCCTCACCGAGGAGCTCGAGCTGGCCGGCACGCCGCCGCTGTCGCCGTTCGGGCTCAAGATGGTGGGCCCGGCGATCATGCAGTTCGGCACTCCCGAGCAGCAGCAGCGCTTCCTGCCCAAGATCCTCAGCGGCGAGGAGGTGTGGTGCCAGGGCTACTCCGAGCCCGAGGCGGGCAGCGACCTCGCGTCGCTGCGCTGCCGGGCCGACGACGACGGCGACCACCTGGTGATCAACGGGCAGAAGACCTGGACCACCTATGCGCAGTACGCCGACTGGATCTTCTGCCTGGTGCGGACCAACGCCAACGTCAAGCAGCAGGCGGGCATCACCTTCCTGCTCATCGACATGAAGTCACCAGGGGTGGAGGCGCGGCCCATGCTCACCATCGGAGAGCAGCCCGCGTTCTGCGACACCTTCTTCGAGGACGTGCGGGTGCCCAAGGCCAACGTGGTGGGCCCGATCGACGGCGGCTGGACCGTGGCCAAGGCCTTGCTCGGTCACGAGCGCACGCTGCTGGCCATGGTGGGCTCCTCGCAGCGGCTCTTGCGACGGGTCAAGCGCATCGCGGCCGAGACGTTCGAGTCGGGCCGATCGTTGCTCGAGCATCCCGGCTGGCGCACCGAGATCGCGCGCATGGAGATCGAGCTCGAGGCGCTCCAGATGGCCAACTACCGCGCGCTGGCGGGCGCCCAGCTGGGCAAGGCCCCGGGGGCCGAGTCGTCGATCCTCAAGCTGCGCGGCACCGAGATCAACCAGCAGCTCTACGAGCTGGCCATGAAGGTCATGGGGCTCGATGCGCTCAGCTGGTACAACGAGGCCGGGGTCGTGCCCGACATGGAGCAGGGCGTTGCACCGCAGTTCTGCTACGCGCGAGCCACCTCGATCTTCGGCGGATCGAACGAGATCCAGCGGAACATCATTGCCAAGTGGATCCTGGGGCTGCCCAGCGGGAAGTGAGTGCACCATGGACTTTTCGTTGAGCCCCGAGCAGAAGATGCTGGCCGAGACGGTCAAGACGTTCGTCAAGCAGCGATCTCCCGTCGAGCGCTTCCGCAAGCTCCGCGCCGAGCAAAGGCCCTGGGACCCCGAGATGTGGGCCCACATGGGCGAGCTGGGCTGGCTCTCGGTCCCGTTCTCCGAGGACGCCGGAGGCTTCGGAGGCGGCATGATCGAGGTGGCGATCATCCTCGAAGGACTCGGCAAGGCGCTGGCCCCCGAGCCCTATCTGGCCTCGGTGGTGCTGGCCGGCTCGGCCGTGGCCTGGGCCGGCAACGCGGCCCAGCACGAGCGCTGGCTGGCTCCGATGATGGAGGGCACCCACGCGCTCGCGCTCGCGCAGGCCGAGCGAGCATCGAGATACGACGCGGCAAGGCCCTCGACCACCGCCGTACGCGACGGCAGCGGCTGGAGACTCTCGGGTGAGAAGATCTTCGTGCTCGGCGGGGCCCAGGCGCATGCCTTCGTGGTCTCGGCGAGCACCCCCGACGGCTTGGGGCTGTTCGTGGTCGATCCCGACGGGCCCGGCGTCAGCCGGCAGGTGCTGCGCACCATCGATGGCCACGGCGCGGCGCGGCTGCGGCTCGATGGCGCGAGCGTCGACGACGATCGCAGGCTGGGCGAGCCCGGCGAGCCGGCGGCCGCCGTGCTCGACCGCGTGCTCGATCGCGGGGCCGCGGGTGCGTGTGCCGAGGGCCTCGGGGTCGCGCAGGCGATGCTCGACATGACGGTCCAGCACCTCAAGGATCGCAAGCAATTCGGGGTCCCGATCGGCTCGTTCCAGGTGCTGCAGCACCGCGCGGTCGACATGTTCGTGGAGGTGCAGCTGCTGCGCTCGATGTCGGTGCTGGCCTCGATCCGCGCCGACGAGCCCGAGGTGGAGCTGCGCCAGCGCTCGGTGAGCGCCGCCAAGGCCAAGCTGGGCACGGCCGGGCGCTTAGTGTCGCAGCAGGCGATCCAGCTCCACGGCGGCATCGGAATCACCGACGAGCACGACATCGGGCTCTACTTCAAGCGCATGGTCGGCCTCGACACCGCGCTCGGCGACGAGACGTGGCACGTGCAGCGGCTGTCGAACCTGCCGGGCTTCGCGGGCGCCTGAGCACCGCGCCGCGCCGTGCCGTGCCGCGGGGCGATGGACGACCGCCCGCGGATCGTCGATCATCGGGGTCATGCTAGGCAACGCCTTCGCCCTGTTCGTGGCCGTCTCGCACCTCCTGTTCATGATCGTCGAGACGTTCCTGTGGACCACCCCGGGGGTTCGCAAGCGCTTCGGGCAGACGGCAGAGCAAGCCGAGGCCACCAAGGTGCTCGCGGCCAACCAGGGGATCTACAACGGCGCGCTGGCAGCCGCGCTCGCCTGGTCGGTGCTCGCGGGCGAGGCGTTCGCCACCACGGTGCTCCTGGCCTTCGTGGTGGTGGTGGGTGTCTACGGGGCCTACAGCGCCAAGCGCAGCATCCTGTTCGTGCAGGCCCTGCCCGCCGCGGTGGCGCTGACGCTGGTGAAGCTCGGGATGTAGCGCCTGGGCGGATCGGCGTGGTGGAATGGTGACCGGTGAAGGAAGCGCCCCTGATTCGAGCACGAGCACGAGCGTTCGGGCTCGCGCGCGCCGGATCACGGGGCTCGCCCTCCTGCTCGTGGTGCTGGCGCTGGCCTGGGCATCGCCCGGTCTGGTGAGCAGCAACGACGGCTCCCACCTCGCCCTGGCGCGGGCGCTGGTGCTGCGCGGCGAGACCACGCTGGGCGACGAGGTCGCGCTCACCTTGTGGGTCGATCGATCGCGCCGCGACGGTCACGACCATTCCGATCGCCCACCCGGTACCGCGCTGCTGGCCGCGCCCGCGGTGCGACTGGGCGCTTGGCTCGACCCCGCGCTGCTGCAGACGAGCCTGGACACCAAGGAGATCGTGGTGCAGCCCGCGGCCCCACGCTACGCCGAGACCTACGTCGCGCGGGTCCAGAGGCTGGGGCGGCGGGCCCCTCCCTTGCTTGCGCTCCAGGGCACCGCGCTGGCCCTCGCGCTGCACTGCGCCTCGGTGGCCGCACTGGGGCTCCTGGGGGTGCTCGTGCTGCTGCGACGCCGCGGTGCGAGCCCGGCGGCCCAGGCGTTCGCCGGCCTCGCGCTCGGCATCGGTTGCCTGTGGGGCCCGTACTCGACCGTGCTGTTCTCCCACGTCACCGCGGGGACCTGCGTGGTGTGGGCGGTGCTGGGGCTCGAGCTGGGGCTGGGA
Source organism: Paraliomyxa miuraensis (assembly GCF_026337845.1). Lineage (GTDB taxonomy): Bacteria > Myxococcota_A > Polyangia > Nannocystales > Nannocystaceae > Paraliomyxa > Paraliomyxa miuraensis. The sequence continues at coordinate 68,472 of NZ_JAOVZF010000151.1, forward strand.
CTTGGCCCGAGCGAACCGCACGCCGATCCGGTGCCGCGCCGACTCCCGCTGGTCCTCGCCGGCCTGGCCGCGGGTTGGGCAGCCTCCGCCGATTACCTGGTCGGGTTGCTCGTCTTCGGCGTGGGCCTGTCCGCGGTGCCCGTGCGGCGCTGGCTCGCAGCTCTGCCGTGGGTGCTCCTGGGCGCGCTGCCCATCGTGGGCGCGACCCTGGCCTACCACGACGCCGCCTTTGGCTCGCCGTGGAGCCTGGGCTACGACCACCACGCCAACTTCGAGTTCGCTCGCGAGCGCGCGAGCACCTTCGGCGGCAACCCGCTGCACGGCCTGTGGGTGCAGTGGGGCGCCGGAGCGGGCGCGGGGGTGTTGGTGCTCTCGCCCGTGATGCTGGTGGGGGCGGTGGGCCTGGCCGTCAGCCGCGAGCGTCGGTGGCTGCTCGGAGCCTTGCCGTGGATCCTCTTGCTCGCGGCCCACCGTACGCCCGCGGGCGGAGCGGCCGAGGATCACCGCTACCTCCTGCCGCTGATGCCGCTCCTGGCCGTCGGGCTGGGCCGGGCCTGGTCGCGCTGGGCCGAGGGCACGGGGCGGGCCCGGTTGGTGGCCGCGGGCCTCGTGCTCCTGGCCGCGAGCTCGGGCGCGTTCGCGTGGTCCCACGTGCTCGCGGTGTGGGGATAGGCCGCCGCCGAGGTGCTCGGCGAGTTTCTTGGTCTCGCCCCACCATCCGGCATGATGCCCCGGTGATGCCCCCGGCCTCGCCCCCGTCCGAGCCCCCCGCGCCCGACTCCGGTCGCGGCATCAAGGGCCCGTGGGGCTGGGTCACCACCACCTACTTCGCCGAAGGCTTCCCGTACACCATCGTCAACTCGGCCGCCGACGCCCTGTTCACGGTGATGGGCATGAAGCTGTCCACGCTGGGGCTCACCACCGTGCTGCACCTGCCATGGAACCTCAAGTTCCTGTGGGGACCGTTCGTCGACCAGTTCGAGACCAAGCGTCGCTGGCTCTTGGCCACCGAGCTCGTGCTGTGCGGGCTCCTGCTGGTGCTCACCCTCGTGGGCGGGGTCGAAGCGCCGCTATGGCTGCTGGCCGCGATCTTCATGCTGGTCGCGATCCTCTCGGCCACCCACGACATCGCCGTGGACGGCTTCTATCTCGAGGGGCTCGATGCCAAGGGGCAGTCGCGCTACGTGGGCTACCGGGCCGCCGCCTATCGCCTGGCCATGCTCGCCGTCAACGGCCCGCTCTTGGTGCTCGCCGATCTCCAGGGCTGGCGCGTCACGTGGGTGGTGTCGCTGGCGGTGATGATGGGGCTCACCGCCTATCACGCCTGGGTGCTGCCGCGTCCCGAGACCCGCCAGCGACCCGGAGGCGAGCTGCTGCGCATGGCCCTGCGCCCGCGGGTGATCGTGGGTGCCATCGCCATCGGGGCGCTCTGGCAGTGGGGACGCACGCACGGGTGGGGCGACGCGGTGGCCGAGGCGTTCGCCGCCATCCCCGGCCTCGGCACGATGTCGCTGCCCGGCTGGATCGGCCTGGGCCTGTTGCTCGCGGTGCTGCTGGTGCTCGCCCTTCTGCCCCAGGTGCGAGCATGGCTTTCCCGCCACGACTCCGACTACGCCCGCGCCTTCGTGGTCTTCCTCGAGCAGCCGCGCGTGGGGGGGCTGCTCGCCTTCGTGCTGCTGTTTCGCACCGGCGAGTCGTTCCTCCAGAAGATGCGCTTTCCGTTCCTGCACCGCGAGCTGGACCTGAGCCTCACCGCCTATGGCTTCGCCAACGGCACCGTGGGCCTGGCCGCGACCTTCGTGGGCACCTTGCTGGGCGGCTACCTCATCGCCCGGCACGGCTTGCGCCGCTGGCTGTGGCCGTTCTTGCTCGCCCAGAACGTGCTCAACCTGCTCTACGCCGGGCTTGCCCTGTGGCCCGAGCCCTCCGAGATCGGCCTGACCACCATCACCACGGTGGTCGCCGTCGAGCACTTCGGCGCCGGCCTGGGGACGGCGGTGTTCATGGTCTATCTCATGCGCTGCTGCGACCCTGCGCACAAGGCGGCGCACATGGCCCTGCTCACCGCGCTCGCCAGCGTGGGGTTCACGCTCGCGGGGGTGGCCAGCGGGGCCCTCACCGAGGCACTCGGCTACGGTCCCTACTTCGTGCTCACGTTCGTGGCCACCCTGCCCAGCATGGCGCTGGCGCTCGTCGTGCCCCACCTCGATCGCTGACCGGACGGGATTCGCGCCATGTGCGCCGGCCCGAAGGAGACGGTCGGGATCGTGCACCAGGGGCGTAAGGTCCCAGCTTGCCGGCCGTTGGGCGCTCACTCGGGACCAGTGGTCGCACGGCCATGGCCTCGGCTGGTGTACGCTCGACCCATTCCCAATCCGCTCGGCGGTTGATCGTGACTCCTCTCTTCGCTTCATTCCTGTTCGTGGCGGCGGCGCAGGCCGAGGCTCCCGAAGCCACGACCGAGCCCGAGTCGACGCCGGAGTCCACGCCCGAGACCACCGAGATGGTGGCCGCTCCGCTCGACGCGGCGCCCGACGGCGGCGACCAGCGCAACGAGGACATCGCCGCCAAGCCCGACGATGCCGACGAAGAGTACGGCCCGTTCTTCGAACCCGACGCTCCCTCGGACACCTCGTTTCCCACCACCGCTCGCAAGGGCAAGGCCCCGCTGCTGTCGGTCGCCAACGGGGCGCTCTGCTTCGTGGACGGATCGCACTGCAAGGTTTCGCTGCTCGCCGACGCCTCGGTGGCCGCGGGCCTGCGCGCGCCCGCCAGCAACAAGGGCCCCGACGTTCCCTACGCCCACTACGCGTTTCGTGGCGGGCTGGTGATGCGACCGCTGATGCTCGGAAAGAAGGACTGGCATCCGTGGGGGCTGGGCGTGGTCGGCAGCTGGTCGATGGGCACCGGGGTCGTGGTGGTCGAGTCCATGGACGGCGCCACCGACCAGGGCGAGACCGACAGCACTCCCGCGGTGCGGGTGGGCGTGGTCAACCAGCTATGGCTGTCGCAGCGACCCCACGCCATGCACATCGACTTCACCCTCGGCGCGGTCCGTAGCCCCGTGCTCGACTCGGGCATCCCGCTCGTCGGGACCCACGCCGAGGTGGCCTTTGGCTGGGGCGGCTGGGGAGCGGTCTACGCCTCGGGCGACTTCCTCGATCAGGACACCCGCATCGGCTTTGGCGTGCGAGCGCACGGCATCGCGGCGGCACCGCTCATCGCGCTGGCCGTCTTGGGCGCGGGCCTGGGAGGTGCGCTGTGATCGCCACGATCTCCAGTCTGGCCGTGGCACTGGCGCTGGCGCCCGAGCCCCCGATCCAGCGGCCCACCGCGCCCGTGAGTGCGCCCGATGCGAGCGCCCCCGCGACCGAGTCCGTGGCCGTCGAGGCCGAGGCGACGCCTCCCGAGGAGCCTCCCACGACCGACGTCGCCAGCGAGCCGACCGCGGAGGCCGACCCCGTAACAACGGAGGTCGAGGCGACCAGCGAGCCCGCGACCGAGGCCGCGCCGGCCCAGGGCGGCGAGCAGCTGCACGTGGCCACCGAGCGGCCCGGGCCGCCGTACTACACCGAGGAGGACCTCGCCGAGCTCCGGGCGCGCCACGAGGTCATCGTCGAGTCCCCGCCTCCCCGCGCGCCGGCGCGCTGGCGCTGCCTCATCGCCGATCCCACCTGTCGCCACACGTTCGAGCTGCAGGCCATGGGTGCCTACGCGCTACGGGTCCGCCAGGGCGACACGACCGGCGACTCCGTCGATCGCTGGAGCAGCGCCCGAGCCCAGTACGACTTCTGGATGAGCTTGCCCGCGCTGGCCGAGACCGAGGGCAAGAGCCGCTACACCCGGATCTCGCTCGGCCCCAAGGGCGGTGTGATCTTCAGCGACACCGGTGATCTGTGGGGCAACCTCGGCATCGCCATGCGCTACTGGCTGGGCCGCGGTCGCTGGGCACCCAGCATCGAGGTCACCTCGGCGCTGTCGTTCAAGCTCGGCACCAAGACTCCCCGGGGTGATGCCGATCTCGATCCCAAGTTCCGCATGGACCGCGGCCCCGTGGGCTTCACCGCCGACGTGGGCGTGGGCATCGGGGGCTTTGGCGCCATCGTGCTGGGCGGTCAATACGACAGTCCGCTCGCGCGCGAGGACATCCCCGAGGAGTATCGCGTGTACACCAGCGGGATGTTCTACGTGGGCTTCCGCGGCAACATCCTGTGGGGCGGGCCCGCGGCGGCGGCCGTGGCCGCACACGCCTCCACGCGCGGCGTGCAGCGGCCGTAGCCGGCCCGGCTCGGCTCGGCTCAAGGAATCATCGGGCAGTCGTTGGGCGTCGGGGGGTTCGCGACCTCCCAGCCCGGCCCGGCAATGGCGGTACGCCGGATCGATCGCTTGTCTCCCGAACCACTCACGTGGGGATCCTTCGGGATGCTGCCGTCGGCATCGAGCAAGTCGTTGTCGTTGTCGTTGCCGTAGATCACCGCATCCACGGGGATGGTGTCGGCCATGATGCTCGCCGCCGGGCCGAAGAACAGCGCGACCCCATTGCCTGGATCGGACGACTTGATCATGTTGGGATTGAAGTCCAATTCGAGGTCGAAGTTCGCGTTCTGGTTGTCTCCGTTGGAGATCGGCCCACCCACCACGAAGCAACCCCCGGCGCTGATCGTGTTGGGACCCATGACGCCGAGGTCCATCGTTCCGTGCGTGTAGTCGGCTCCCCCCCAGCCCAGACTGTAGTCACCGAGGTCGATGTCTCCCGCGCACGGGTTGTAGAGACGGACCCACTGCTCCATGTCCTCCCCGCTCTGGGGATCGTACTGCACCTCCGCCAGGACCGGCGTGCAATCCGGGATCCCACCCGTGGTCGTCTCCATGTCGCTCGTGGTCGTCTCGCTCGAGTCTCCCGACGAGGTCGAGGTCGTCGTTCCGCTGTCGTCCAGCGGTACCGTGGTCGCCGTGTCGTTCGTGGTGGTCGCGGTGCCGTCCGCCGAGGCCACCGTCGCGGATCCATCAGTGGCGGGCCCGGTGGTGGGCCCGGTGGTGGAGCTGGCCGTCCCCGTCTCCGTCTCGTCGGGATTCCCTCCGGTGGGGCTCACGACGCTCGGCGGTTCGGTACAGCCAACGACGAGCAGGAGCATCGTGCTCGGCCAGGCACGACGGTCGAAATCAGCGAGACGCACCCCGCGAATATCTCACAAACGTGGCTCGATGGTCATCGGAGCGGAGCTCGCGCTCGCATCCCGACCGGTCCTTTCGTTGGGTCGTCGCCCTGCGTGACGTTTCCTCCACGCCGCACGGCCCGAGCGGTGCGACCGCTCGTAGACGTCCAACGGGCCCTGCGGTATCTCCGAAGCGTGGATGGGACTCCTGCCGACAAGCCTGCCGTGCCTGCCCCATATCGTCCGCAGCACCACGTTCGCCTGGTGACGGCCGCCTCGCTGTTCGACGGTCACGACGCCGCCATCAACGTGATGCGACGAATCCTCCAGAGCTCGGGGGCCGAGGTCATCCATCTCGGCCACAACCGGTCCGTCAGCGAGATCGTCCGCTGCGCCATCGCCGAGGACGTCCAGGGGGTGGCCATCACCTCCTATCAGGGCGGGCACGTCGAGTTCTTCGAGTACATGCACGACCTGCTCGAGGAGGCCGGCGCCCAGACCAAGATCTTCGGCGGCGGCGGCGGGACCATCCTGCCCAGCGAGATCGAGCAGCTCCACGCCTACGGCATCGCCCGCATCTACTCCCCCGACGACGGCCGGGCCATGGGCCTGCAGGGCATGATCGACGACCTGCTGCGCCAGTGCGACTTCGCCACCACCGCGCCCACCCCCGAGCAGGTCGCCGGCCTGCGCTCGCGTGACCCGCAGGTCATCGGGCGCCTCATCTCCACCGCCGAGAAAGACCCCGAGCGCTACGCCGACCTGGCCAAGCACCTGCCCGCGGTGCAGGGCACGATTCCCGTGCTCGGCATCACCGGCACCGGCGGCTCGGGCAAGTCCTCGCTGGTCGACGAGCTCGTGCGCCGCTACCTCCACGACGACCATGGGGCCGGAGCCGATCGCACCGTGGCCATCATCTCGGTCGACCCCTCCAAGCGAAGGACCGGCGGCGCCCTGCTCGGCGATCGCATCCGCATGAACGCCATCGACGACCCGCGGGTCTACATGCGCTCGCTGGCCACCCGCCAGAGCAACCTGGCGCTGTCGCGCTACGTCCAGGAGTCGATCGCGGTGTGCAAGGCGGCCGGCTTCGATCTGATCATCGTCGAGACCTCGGGCATCGGTCAGAGCGACACCGAGATCACCGAGCACAGCGACGTGGCGCTCTACGTGATGACGGCCGAGTACGGCGCGGCCACCCAGCTCGAGAAGATCGACATGCTCGACTTCGCCGACGTCATCGCGATCAACAAGTTCGACAAGCGCGGCTCGCTCGACGCGCTGCGCGACGTTCGCAAGCAGGTCAAGCGCAACCGCCAGCGCTGGGACGTGGCCGACGCCGACATGCCGGTGTTCGGCACCATCGCCTCCCAGTTCGGCGACCCCGGCACCGACGCCCTCTACCGCTGCCTGATGCGCACCATCGCCGACCAGACCGGGGCCAGCCAGCTCGCGAGCGGGCGCGGGAGCGCGGCGAGCCAGGTCGGCGAGGTCGCCAAGCGCGCCATCATACCGCCCGAGCGCGTCCGCTACCTCGCCGAGATCGTCGAGAGCAGCGAGGCCTACGATGCCTTCGTCGACCGCCAGTGTGCGCTCGCCCGCACCCTCGATCAGCTCCGCGGCACCATCGAGCTGCTGCGCGCCAACATCGGCCGCGAGCGCATCGACCTCGTCGACACCGGCGACGACTCGGTGGTCCAGGCCGTCCGGCACGTCGAGGGCGAGCCCGAGTACCTCGCCGATCTCGTCCGCCGCTACCAGGAGCTCGAGGCCCAGCTCGACCACGGCTGCAAGCAGGCCCTCGAGGACTGGCCCGCCAAGCGCAAGCGCTACAAGGCCGACAAGTACCGCTTCGACGTGCGCGGCCGGGTGATCGAGCAAGACCTCTACACCGAGTCGCTCTCGCACACCAAGGTGCCCAAGGTCTGCCTGCCCAGGTACGAGGGCTGGGGCGACGTGCTGCGCTGGATCCTCACCGAGAACGTCCCCGGCGAGTTCCCGTTTGCCGCCGGCGTGTTCCCGCTCAAGCGCCAGGGCGAGGACCCCACCCGCATGTTCGCGGGCGAGGGCGGCCCCGAGCGCACCAATCTTCGCTTTCATTATGTGTCGAAGGGCCTTCCCGCCAAGCGGCTCTCCACCGCCTTCGACTCGGTCACCCTCTACGGCGAGGATCCCGACCACCGCCCGGACATCTACGGCAAGGTCGGCAACTCCGGGGTCTCGATCGCCAACGTCGACGATGCCAAGAAGCTCTACTCGGGCTTCGACCTCGCCGATCCCGCCACCTCGGTCTCCATGACCATCAACGGCCCCGCGCCCATGCTGCTGGCGTTCTTCATGAACGCCGCCATCGACCAGCAGTGCGAGAAGTACATCCGCGCCGAGGGCATGGTGGACGAGGTCGAGCGCAAGATCGCCGAGCTCTACGCCGCGAGGGGCGTGCCGCGCCCCAGCTATCAGCTCTACGGGTCTTCGGGGGGGTCTCCCGCCCTACCCGAGGGCAACGATGGCCTGGGCCTCTTGCTGCTCGGCGTCAGCGGCGACGAGGTGCTGGAGGCCGAGACCTACGCCCGCATCAAGGCCGACACGCTCACCAGGGTGCGCGGCACCGTGCAGGCCGACATCCTCAAGGAGGACCAGGCCCAGAACACCTGCATCTTCTCCACCGAGTTCGCCCTGCGCATGATGGGCGACATCCAGGAGTACTTCACCGCCCACCGGGTGCGGAACTTCTACTCGGTCTCGATCTCCGGCTATCACATCGCCGAGGCGGGGGCCAACCCCATCAGCCAGCTCGCCTTCACCCTGGCCAACGGCTTTACGTTCGTCGAGTACTACCTCTCGCGCGGCCTGCACATCGACGACTTCGCGCCCAACCTCTCGTTCTTCTTCAGCAACGGCATCGATCCCGAGTACTCCGTGATCGGCCGGGTCGCGCGGCGGATCTGGGCCAAGGCCATCAAGCGCAGGTACGGCGGCAACGAGCGCTCACAGAAGCTCAAGTACCACATCCAGACCTCGGGCCGCAGCCTGCACGCGCAGGAGATCTCGTTCAACGACATTCGCACCACCCTGCAGGCGCTCTACGCGATCTACGACAACTGCAACTCGCTGCACACCAACGCCTACGACGAGGCCATCACCACGCCCACCGAGGAGAGCGTGCGCCGGGCGATGGCGATCCAGCTCATCATCAACAAGGAGCTGGGCCTGGCCAACAACGAGAACCCCCTACAGGGCTCGTTCATCATCGAGGAGCTCACCGACCTGGTCGAGCAGGCCGTGCTCACCGAGTTCCGCCGCATCAGCGAGCGTGGCGGGGTGCTCGGCGCCATGGAGCGCATGTACCAGCGCACCAAGATCCAGGAGGAGTCGCTGTACTACGAGTCGCTCAAGCACAGCGGCGCCATGCCGATCATCGGGGTCAACACCTACCTCGATCCCAAGGGCAGCCCCACCATCATCCCGGCCGAGGTGATCCGCTCCACCCGCGAGGAAAAGGAGTACGCGATCGCCTCGCGCGACGCATTCAAGGCCCGCAACGCCGCCGTCGCTCCGGCCGCGCTCGAGCGGCTGCGAACGACCGCCCTCGAGCACGGCAACACCTTCGAGGCGCTGATGGACGCCGGCAAGGTCTGTACCCTGGGCCAGCTGTCGCGCGCGCTGTACGACGTGGGCGGGCAATACCGCCGTAACATGTGAGCCCCCCGATTTTGCCGGTCTGGGCGCTCCATCGCAGTTGAAATTCCTCCCCGGCCCGGGTGTGATCGGGCTCGGGAGGGGCAGCGGCGAATGAAGGGCTCGACGATCGTGGGACTGGCGACGAGCGGATGGCTCGGGTTGGCGGGCTGTGGTGGCAGCGATGGCGGTCGAGTCTCCGACAGCGGCTCGGGCATTGCCAGCGTCAGCGCGGGCACGGCCGACGGCAGCGGCACCGGCAGCGGCAGCGCCGACGGGCTCGACTCCCTCGACTCCCTCGACGACGGGGCCACCAACATGACCGGAGTCGACGACGGCATCACCCCCGACGATGGCTGCAAGAAGGTCGACTTCCTGTTCGTGATCGACAACTCCGTCTCGATGGAGGGCGAGCAGGCCGCACTCGTGGGGGCGTTCCCCGGCTTCATGGACACGATCCAGTCGACCCTGCCGCCCGACAGCGACTACCACGTCATGGTGGCCGACACCGACGCCTGGGGTCGCTGCAACACCGCCAACCCCTGGACCGGCCACAGCCCCGACCACAGCACCTGCAACGGGTACATCGAGCAGACCGTGTTCGACGAGTGCGACCAGGTCATGGGCGCCGGGGTGGTGCATCCCGCGGGCGAGTTCGCCAGCAACACCCCTTGCCAGCTCCAGGGGGGCCATCGCTACATCGAGGCGAGCGAGCCCGATCTGGGCGCTGCATTCTCCTGCATGGCCCAGGTGGGCACGGCGGGCCACCCGTCCGAGCGCCCGATGGACGCGATGGTGGCCGCCTTGGCTCCCGGCATCAACGGGCCCGGGGGATGCAACGAGGGCTTCTTGCGCGACGACGCGCTGCTGGTCGTCACCTTCATGAGCGACGATCCCAACTACGAGGACGCCGACGGACCCCAGCCTTGGTACGACGCGGTGGTGCAGTACAAGCTCGGCGATCCCACCGCCATCGTGGTGCTGGGCCTCACGCCCGCGTGGGAGGACTGCGGAAGCGGCGGCCCGCCCAAGGGCGAGCACTGGGCGGAGTTCATCGCGATGTTCGGCGACCACGGGATCCACGGCAACGTCTGCGGCACCGCCCAGGAGTACGTGGACTTCTTCCAGATGGCGGTCTCCACCATCGGTGATGCCTGCAACGAGTACGTGCCACCGGGGTAGCGGCCCAGCCGACCGAGAGTCGGCCGAGAGCCGACCGAAAGCCGACCGAGAGCCGACCGAGAGCCGACCGAAAGCCGACCGAGTACCGACCGAGCCCGTCGGGACGGGCGAGCCGGCCGCTCCTCGCCGCGCCGACCATGGAGGTTGCGCCGCCGTGGGCGATGCGTCATCGTTTCGAGCGGCATGTCGACGCGCCCCCCCCAGGATCGAAGCCGACGCGGGATGCCCCCCGTGGCGCTCTTGGGGGTGGCGGTGCTCGTCGCCCTGGTCATCGCCTATCTGTCGGACTGCATCCCGGGGCTCGGAGCCGGGGGCGATCCGGGGGTCCCGTCGTCGCCCGCGACTCCTGCCCCCGCGACTCCGCCCTCGCCCTCGCCCTCGAGCGCCGACGCGATGCCAGCCCGCATCGCGCTCACCGTGCAGGGCGACTCCTGCCGCCAGGGCTCGCAGCCCGCGGCCTCGTGCACCGAGGTGTGCGCCGCGCTCGACCGGACCCACGCCGCCGAGGTCGAGGTCGAGGTCGAGGCCACCGAGGGCCGTCACGGGACGGTCGAGCAGCTCCGCGAGTGTCTCCAGCAGGCCGGCTTCACCAAGGTCCGCGTCCACGCCGATTGAGCCGCCGAGATGATCCTGAAGACCCTGTTCGATCCCCTCGGCATCGTCGTGCTCGTCGTCGTGCTCGCGATGATCGTCGTCTCGCTGGCATGGTTCCGCGCCGCGCAGCAGCAGGCCGACGTGCTCCAGGGAGGTCTGCAGGTGCTGCGCCGGGTCGGGCGGCAGCTCGCCCCCGAGCACCCCATCCGGCGACGGCTCGAGTCGGCGCCCGTGGTCGACCTCGCATTCGAAGAGCTCGCCCGGCTGATGGCGGGCGACCGCGTGGCTCCGGCGGCCCAGGTGCTCGTGCGGCTCACGGGCAAGATCGCCTGGATCGAGCGCTTCGGTCAGTTCGCGATCCACCTAGGGATCCTCGGCACCGTGTTCGCCCTCGTGAGCTCCGACCCCACCGATCTCGAGGGCTTTCGGGCTCGGCTGCCCAGCGCGCTGGGAACCACCTTCTGGGGCCTCGTCGGCGCACTGGCGCTCTCGTCGATCGCCGGGGTCTGCGAGGGCCTGCTGGCACGCGCGCAGCTCCACGTGCGGCAGGCCCTGCTCGAGGGGCTCGAGCAGCTGCCGGGCGGCGGCGAGGCGGAGGGCTAGCGCACCCATGGCGCGCCATCGTCTCGATCTGCTGCCCTTGCTCGACGTCTTCATGGTGGTGTTGTTCGTGTTCGCGACGATCCAGGAGCAGCGCCTCGACGACACCACGCGCGATGCCCAACGCCTGGAGGAGCGCGTGGCCCAGGCCGAGCGTGCGCTGCAGGTGGCCCGGGCCGAGCAGATCGCCGAGTCCTCGAAGCACGTCAGCGCCATGGACGAAGCGCAGGCGCAGGCCCAGGACCTGCGTCGCGAGCTGCTCGACTTGCAGCACGCCCTCCACGCCCAGCGTGACGAAGCTCGTCGCACGCTGGCCCGCGCGGGGGTCTCCGAGCAAGCCGTCGAGCGCATCGAGCTGCTGTCGAAGGTGCTCGAGAAGTACGGCGTGGTCGAGATCGACCTGGTCGCCGACGGCGAGGAGGGCGAGCTCGGCACCCGCTGCTGCTATCGGTCCGATCCTCTCTCGGACGACTGGCGCTCCTGTGGCCGGGTTCCCGCGAGGCTCGAGGACCGTGCCGTCTGGCTCGATGGCGGTGCGGGCGGATTGGTCGACGCCCTGCGGCGGACCAAGGGAGGCAACGCCATGACCCTGGTGCGTCAGCACGAGCACGAGGCGGGGTACCGAATCGCGCAGCGCCTTGCCGAGCAGCTCCGCGAGCGCTTCACCGACCAGCACGTGGTTGCCGAAGTCGAGCCCGACCTGGTGCTCCGCTGCGCCGACTGAGCTCCGATGGTGGCCGAACGGCCACCCTGCTGCTTGGGCCTCACCGGCCGCCAAGCGGCCTGTGAGGAGTGTCCACGCCGAGCCGGCTTGAGAATCCGCGGCCGTTCCCGAACAATGGCTCGGTCGGTGGCCGAACTTCCCCACTCCGCGCGCGGCCGGTCCTCGCCGCCCATCGCGCTGAACTTCGATTCCTCGACATTGCTCGAGGATCTCGATGTCGGCGTGATCGTGCTGGGGCCGTCGGGCGAGGCGGTCTACGCCAACCGCTTGGCGTTGTCGCTGGTGGGAGTGCCGCGCGAACAGCTGCTCGGCGTCACCTCGTTCGATCCAACCTGGGACATGGTGCGCCCCGATGGCACTCCGTTTCCGCCGGACGAACGCCCCGATGCTCGCGTGCTCGCGACCGGCAAGCCCGTGCGCGACGTGGTGCTGGGTCTGCGGCGCGGTGATACCGAGCGCAGCTGGTTGCTGGTCAACGCCATCCCCCACATCTCCCACGACCGCGTGCCCTACGTGGTCGTCACGCTCAGCGACATCTCGTCCGAGCAGCGTCGCACCAGCCTGCTCCAGCAGATCAAGCTCGAGCTCGAGCGGGCCGTGGAGCATCGCACGACCGAGCTGGCCTCCAGCGTCGAGGACCTTCGGCGCACCACCGAGGAGCTCGAGCGCAGTCGTGCCACGCTCGAGCGCGTCACCGAGGCCGTACCCGGCACGCTCTTCCAGGCCTTGCGGCGCGCGGACGGCGAGGTACGGCTCCTGTTCGTCAGCGCTCACCTCCGTGACCTCTGTGGCGTGGAGCCGGCCGCCGCGATGGCCGAGCCCGGCCGGCTGCTGACGCTGGCCATCGGCGACGAGCTGCCCGGAGCCGTCAAGGCGCTCGAGGACGCCGAGCGCACCCAGACCACCTTCGAGCACGAGCTGCAGCTCCGCAGCACCGGAGGCCGTGTGCGCTGGGTTCGGGTCCGAGCCGTTCCCCGGACCGAGGCCAGGGGCGTGGTGTGGAGCGGCGTGGCGCTCGACGTCACCGAGCAGCGAAACATCGCCCAGCAGGTCCAGGTCACGCAGACCCGCGAGGCGATCGGCTCGATCACCGCCGGCATCGCCCACAACTTCAACAACGCGCTCGCCGTGCTGGTCCCCAACCTCGAGGAGAGCCTCGCGACCGCCCCCGAGCCGATGCGTGCGTCGCTGCAGGAGTCGCTGCAGGCGGCGTTCTCCACCGCTGCGCTCGTCAAGCAGCTCATGGTCGTCGCCCGCGGCGGCCTCACCGATCGCACCGAGCCCGTGGACATCGTCGCGATGATCCGCGACATCGCGGCGCTCTGCCGCCGCATCTTCCGCGGCCGCGTCACCGTGACCGAGACCGTCGAGGTCGGCTGCGCGCGCGTGATGGCCCACGGCGCGTCCTTGCGTCAGGTCTTGCTCAACCTGTGCATCAATGCCCGCGACGCGCTGCACGACGTCGACGACGGCCACATCGAGCTCGAGCTCCGCGTGGCGGGGCGTAGCCCGGGGAGCTCGGTCGTCCTGAAGGTGCGCGACGACGGCTGCGGCATGGATGCCGCCACCGTTGCGCGCATGGGCGAGCCATTCTTCACCACCAAGGACCCCGGAAGGAGCACCGGCCTCGGTGTGGCCTCGGCCTACGCGACGGTGCGCAACCTGGGCGGGGCCATCCTCTGCGAGTCCACGCCCGGCAAGGGAACCGCCTTCACGATCTCCTTGCCCTTGCTCGACTTCGGTGAAGAGCGAGCGCGGCAGCCCACCCCGCAGCGGGCTGCGCCCGATGCCGTCGCTCGTGGCCGCCTGCTCATCATCGACGACGAGAGCCTGGTCCGCAGCGCCCTTCGCAAGGTGCTCACCCGTCGGGGCTTCTCCGTCGACGAGGCCGCCAACGGGCTCGAGGGCCTGGCTCGCGTGGAGCAGGCCCCCGAGCCCTACCAGGGCGTGCTGCTCGATCTCTCCATGCCCGGGATCTCCGGTGAGCGCGTGCTCGAGCAGCTCCGCGTCACCCACCCCGATCTACCGGTCGTCATCCTGTCGGGCTTCGTCGAGGATCCCGCCAAGGTCGCTGCGGCCAACGCCGTGCTGCACAAGCCGCTCACGTCCAAGCTGCTCGTGGAGACGCTCGATCGCGTGCTGGTGTAGCCTGCCGCCGAGCGGCTCGATCATGCGGGGGCCAGCAGGCGATCGAGCAGGATGGCGAGGGCGCTGCGTACCGACAGGTGGTTGAAGCCGGTCCCGGCGTCGATCGGCTCGAGTCGAACGTCGGCCTGCTCGAGCACACGGGGGGCCAGGCCCCACGCCTTGCCCACGAGCAGCAGCATGGCCTCACCGTCGTGCAGGCGTCGTCGCACCGTGCCAAAGCCCAGGTCGCGACCGGACGCGCGGGCGCTCGTGGCCACCACCGTGGGCGCCACCCCCAGCTCGTCCTCGTGCTCGCCCACCACCGTCTCGAGGTCGGGCGCCCACGCCGTCTTCGAGAACGCCCCGCGGGCCTCGTCGCGATCCGCAGCCGCATTGCCGTGTGCAATGAGCCGCTCCACCAGCGCCCGCTGGGCCGGCACCGGGTTGACCACGTAGATCCGCCGCAGCGGATACGTCAGCGACAGCCGCGACGCATCCATCACGTCGAAGTGATCGACCGTGGACGCGATCTCGTCCCCGCGGCGATCGAGCACCGGGTGGTGCACCAGAGCAACCGTCAGCGTTGGCGCCACGCTGCCGCGGAGCATAGCCGGAGAGATCCGCGCGATTCACACACCATCGAATTACAACAAAACCAACCGTATAACGAATAATAATATTAATTCAATTTTTACTAACGTTAGTTATTGACGTTATGTGCGTTGGATGGGATGGTTCCTTCATCCGGCGGGAGGGCCTCGGATCACCGAGGACGCCGCCCGGAGGGCGCGGACGAAGGGACGACGAAGGCATGAGGACGAAGATCGTTTGGCCGGTACTGGTGGGCTTGGGCTTGGTGCTCGGTGCGTGTGGAACCGTCGATGGCGGGAACGACGACGGCGCGGGCGAGCCCTCTCAGGGCGAGAGCGGCGAGGGTTCCACGACCAACGAGCCCATCGATCCGAGCATCGGTGGCTCGGGACCCGCGGCGACGGGAGGCTCGGAGTCGGGTGGACAAGAGGAGGAGGACACCGGAACCGACACCGGCTGCACCTTCTTGTGCCCCCCGGAAGACACCGGAGGCGGGTTCCCGTGCGACATCTTCGTGCAGGACTGCATGGAGAACGAGAAGTGCATGCCCTGGGCGAACGACGGCGGCAACGTATGGAACGGCACGCGCTGCTCGCCCATCGCCGACAATCCCGGTCAAGCCGGCGACGAGTGCACGGTCGAGGGCTCGGGCACCAGCGGCATCGACAGCTGTGACATCGGCACGATGTGCTGGAACGTCGACCCCGAGACCAACACCGGCACTTGCGTTGCCATGTGCACCGGTGATGCGGCGAACCCCCTGTGTGAGGACCCGGGGACGACCTGCGTCAACGTCAACGACGGGGCGATCGTGCTGTGCCTGCCGCAGTGCGATCCGCTGCTGCAGGACTGTGCCGCAGGCGAGGCGTGCTACGGCATCAACGACGTCTTCACCTGCGTGCCGGATGCCTCGGGCGAGTCCGGCATCTACGGCGATCCCTGCGAGTTCATCAACGTCTGCGATCCGGGGCTGTTCTGTGCCAACGCCGAGACGGTCCCCGGATGCACGGGCTCGGTGGGCTGCTGCTCCGAATTCTGCGACCTCGAAGATCCCGCGGGCAACGACCAGTGCTCGGGTGTGGCCGGCGGTCAAGAGTGCGTGCCATGGACCCAAGACCCGGATCCCGGGCTCGAAGCGGTCGGCGCGTGTGTGATCCCGGCCTGATTACCCGCGCCGTTCGAACCGAGGCCCGCGCTGCCAGATGGTGGCGCGGGCCTTCGCTCGGGCTCACAGCCACGCGCGCAGGCCCAGCAGCGGGCCGCCCAGGGAGACGCGCTCGATCTGCGTGTGCTCGTATCCCGCGAACAGCTCGAAGCGCTCGCGTACCAGGCCCACCGTGGCGCGCCCTCGCCATACCGCCGTTTGGTACAGCGAGCCGCGATCGAGGCGGGCCGAGATCACGAACGGGCGCCCCGGGAACGCATCGAGGCTGGTGCTGAAGTTCCAGCCCATCGAGTACTCGCGCGGCCCGGCACCGGGGATCCGGGCGTCGAGCATGTAGCGGGTCCCCAGGCCCACGCGCCACACGATCTGGGGCAGGGCCACCGGCGCGAGGTTCAGGCTGGTGTCTCCGAGGTAGAGCGCGTCTCGACGAGGTGCGTCGAGATAGAACGAGAGCTGCGTGTCCACGTCGACGCGGGCCGATCCCACGCGGGCCGCCATGCCCGTGCGCCACAGGCCTCGATAGAGGTAGGCACCCTCCGCCTCGAGACGCCCGCCGATCCGCCGATGCTTCGAGGCGTCGCCGGTCCACGGATCGACCACCCAGCCCGGGCTACGGGCCTCGTATGGCCAGCGGTTCAGGGTGCGCTCGAAGGGTGGCCGTGGAGGAGGACCCTGCAGATCGAGCCGCTCGTCGTCGGAGCCCATGGACCTGGGTGGAGGCACCGCCGGGGCTGGCACTCTCACGCGACGCACCACGGTGTAGGTCGTGATCACCGTGCCGGGTGGCCCACCCACCGGGGCGCGGCCGTACGAAGCTGGCACTGGCCCCGGCGAGCGAGTCGGAGGTGGAGGCCGGCTCACCGAGGAAGGGGCTCGCGTGGCCGGGGGAGGAGCGGGGCGGACGGCCGCACGAGCCCCTTCGAGGCGCCCTCCCGCCCACGCCGTGCTGTTCGGTACCCACATCCCCAGCGCCGCTACCAAGAACCACCACGCGCGTTGCACTGGGTCAGCCTGACGGACCGGCTCGAGTCCCGCTAGAGGGCACCTACGATCGAAATCGACGGGGGATCACCCAGGCACCGCCCGTGAGTACCGGGCAATCCCGCGGGTGCGATGCGCCCCACTCGGATCGGCGGTCTATGCGCTGATCCCACCCCAAGGGGACTGCGAAATCGCCAAGAATGAAATCGAATCCTCACGTTGGGCGTTCGGGGGCCCGGTGATGGGGAGGCGGTCGTTGGTGGTGGGTGGGCTCGGGCTGGCGCTCGTAGCATGCGCAGCACAGTCCGAGACACCGGCCGAGCCCGAAGTCCCCGTCAGGGGGGCCGTCCCCACGCTGGATGCCGCGTCCGCAAGGGCGAAGCCCGAGAGTGCCGAGCCCGAGCGCTTGCCCAGGCCCGAGGCGCTCGCTGCCTTCGAGCCCGAGCCCGAGCCCGAGGAGCTCGCCACCCCCGAGCCCTTCGCGGGTCTCGAGAAGGTGACCTTGCGCGAGCTCGTGGCCGAGCTCGACCTCGTGGCCGACGAGCTCGCCGACGATCCCTCCGTACGATCCGACTACGAGGCGCTGGTCGCCTCCCACGGCTTGGCCGACAGCGATGCGCTCTATCGCGACTACGTTCGCGTGCGGCTGGCGTTCGAGAGCACCCGCGACGGTGGCCTGTGGCACCTGCGCTGGGCCATCACCAATGAGAAACCCAACTCCGAGCAGATCTGGCGGCAATGGAAGCGTGCGCCGGTTCCGGACGTAGCTGCGCTGCCGTCCGAGGTCTCGGTACCCACGGCCGAGGCCGAATGCGACGAACTCTCCGCCCTGTTCGCGTTCCTCGCGTACCAGCTCGGCGTTCGTCACGTGGGCCTCTACTGGCCAACGTGGAACCACGTCGTCGCCGTCTGGACCGTGCAATCGGGGGAAGGAGCGCCCGTCCGTATCGTGGTGCCCACCTCCCAGATCTTCTTGACCCTCGACGACAGCCTGGGCACCCGCGGCTTCGACCCCTGGAGCCAGAAGACCATCTACGAGTATCGGCGCCGCGACGTGAAGGGCTCCCATCCCATCGAGGCCGAGCTGGCCCGTTTCTTCGTGAGCCAAGCCCGCAAGTACGGGGGGCTGCCCCAGGCCGAACTCCAGCGCCTCCGCAACGAGCGAGATCTCTCGATGACCGCCGCCCTCGCCAAGGGCGACGCCAACTAGCCGAATTCACGGATCAATTGCGCGCTCGCCCCATTCAGCCCTCATTCGCGATCGCGTGGAACAAAACCCCGCTTCAGTCGTCTCTAGGACCCGCCATGCCCCGAGCCATGCGTACCGTTGCCTTCCTCGCCTGCTCCACCCTCGTCGCCGTGGCCGGCATGGCCGAGGCCCGCAGCAAGAGCGTCGCGTTCGACCATTTCGAGTTCCAAGGGGGCAACTTCGTTGCCCCCTTCACTTTGGAGGATGCGCCGGTCGGCGAGGGGCAGGCCCCGGCCGCCAGCCCGGCGGCGTCCTTCCTCCAGGGCAGCAAGATCGCAGCGATCCGTGGCGGCGCCGTGGTGGTCGATGCCGACAGCGGCAAGCTGGTCCGCACCGACGGCAACGGCGAGGTCACGGCCCAGCTCGACATCGCTCCGGGGGCGGCGCAGCTGGTGGTCGATGCCGCCCATGATCGCGTGTTCGTGACCGATCGCAGCGGCGACCGCATCGTGGTGGCCGATCTGTCCGATGGCGGACTCCGCCAGGTCGACAGCTTCGGCACCCGGGCCGAGCCCTTCGGCGTGGCGCTCACCCCCGATGGCAAGACGCTGCTGGTCACCACCGTCGCCGATCACTCGCTCACCGCGTTCGACGTGGGGACCGGCATGCCGCGGTGGAACCTCGAGCTCGGGCCCGAGCCGCGCGGGGTGGCGATCTCGCCGCAAGGGCACGAGGCGCTGGTCACCTTCCTCACCACCGGCGCCGTGGCTCGCATCGACATCCGCGGCGACCAGCCCAGGATGTCGTTCGTCTCCATCGATCCCGGGGTGCGGGCCAACCCGCAGTTCGGCAACCCCGGGGCCGCTCCCGTCGATCCCCTCAGCGACGAGGGCAAGAGCTTCGCCCGCAACGCGTTCGCGGCCGCCTACGTGGGCCACGGGGTCGCCGTCGTGCCGCACCAGCTCTCCACCCCGCACCTGGCCAGCGGAGACTTCGAGGTCGAGGCCTCGGGCTACGGGGGTGGCAACGGCTTCACCTCGCCCGTCAACCACCGCCTCGCGTTCCTCAGCACGCCCGACGCCGGCGAGGCGGGCTCGGTGCGCGTGGCGATGGCCACCACCAACCTGCACCAGCCCCGCGCGCTGGCCTACGACGGTCGCAGCGACACCCTGTACGTCGCCGGCTACGGCTCGGACGACGTGCTGGCTGTGGCCAACGTCTCGCAGGCCTCGGTGCACGCGACCTGGCAGCACCGCGTCAGCGACTCGTCGGGCGCCTGCGGCCCCGAGGGTCTGGCGGTCGATCCCGACGATGGCCACGTGCTCGTGTTCTGCTCCCTCACCCGCCGGGTGGTGCGGCTCTCGGGTGATCCGGCCAGCCCCAATGCGCCGACCGTGGTCGCCCACGGCAACGAGCTCGCCGCCAGCCGGCTCTCGCCGCAGGCCCAGGCCGGTCGCGCGCTGTTCCGCAAGGGCAATGCCGCCGAGATCTCCACCTTCGGCGCCATGGCGTGCGCGACCTGCCACGCCGAGTCCCGCGCCGATGGGCTGTCGTGGCGCTTGCAGGGCAAGAACCTGCAGACTCCGCTGCTGTCGGGGCGCATCCACGAGGAGGCCGCGCCGTTCAAGTGGGACGGCAAGGATGCCACCGTCGAGGCGAGCCTCATCAACACCGTGCAGCGCCTGGGGGGCACGGGCATCGACAGGCGTCAGGCCGGGGAGCTCGCGGCCTTCCTCGCGAGCGTCGAAGCACCCCGCAAGCCCACCGTGGAGGATCCCGCCGCCGTGGTACGCGGCAAGGAGCTGTTCGAGAGCGACATCACTGGCTGCGCCGCCTGCCACAACGGCACCCTCTACACCGACCAGCAGCAGTACGATCTCGACACCGATCTCGGCGAGGTCGATACCCCGTCGCTGGTGGGGCTGGCCCAGAGCGCGCCCTACTACCACGACGGCAGCGCTCGCACGCTCGAGGCCATGCTCAAGGGCAACGCCAGCATCCACGGGATGGGCAACATCGCCAAGCTGAGCGACGCGCAGATCGACGATCTGGTGCAATACCTCGAGACCCTGTAATAGAGGGTCGATGCATCGCCACCACGCGGCGCTCCCGGCCCACGGGCGCGCCACCACGCTGCTCGCCGGAGCAGTCGCGCTGGCCTTGGTGTTCGGCGCGGGCTGCCACGACCCGGGACCCGGGACCACCGATCCCTCGACCGGTACCCACGACGGCACCTCGACGGCGGCTGGCACGTCGACCACGGCCAAGCCCTGGACCCGTCCGGGGGCCGGTCATACCGCCAACATCGATCTGGTCGTGATCACGAGCGACGGCAAGGCCGCCGTGACCCGGGATCAGATCGGTGGCACGCGCCTGTGGCCCGCGCTCGACGGCAGCATCGAGCCGCTGGTGATTCCGGTGCAGGGACCCCAGCAGCTGAGCGTGGAGACCCGGCAAGGGGGAGGGTTCACGGTCGCTGCGGTCGATGCGGCCGGCGGCGCCAAGATCGTCGACGTGGATGCCAACGGCAAGGTGGTCGAGCGCGGGGCGCTCGCCCCGTTCCAGCCGCTGTTCGGGATCTACGTGCTGCCGGGTGGCGAGCGCTTGCTGGCGCTGTTCCGCGATCACAGCATCCGCTTGATCGATCGCGAGGCCGCCGAGCTCGCCAACCTCGAGGAGCGCCGCTTTCGGCCCACGTCGTTGCGGCTGTCGAGCGACGGCAAGCACTTCGTGGCGGTGCTCGGCGCAAGCGGCTCGAGCAACCGAGCCGAGGTCCAGGTGCTCGAGCTCGCGGGCAGCGAGGGCAAGCCCACGATTCGCCTGGTGGGCGACGTTCGGACGATCGAGGCCGCCAATCCACTCTCCGAGACCACCGCCGTGATGTCTCCCGACGCGCGGAGCTTCGCGGTGGTCGACAAGCCAGCGGGGACCCAGTGGGAGATCTTGGTGGTCGACCTCGACAAGGGCGAGAGCCGCAGGCTGTCGGTGCCGATGCCGTCGCACATCGTGCCCAACCTCGGCTACGTCTCCGCCCACGAGCTGCTGGTCAGCACCAACGACGGCTCGCTCTCGTGGCTGGTCGAGCTCGACGATGGCTCGCAGCGCGCACGCACCTCGGCGCCGCAGGACTTCATCAACCAGGGGCGCGCGCAAGCCATGGGCGGCGGCGTTCAGGTGGCAGGCCATGGAACGTGGCTGTTCGTGCACGACGTGGTCGATCGCTCGCACCGCTACCTCGGCTACCAGAGCTTCCAGACCCAGTCGGTGGCGGTGTCGCCGTCGGGCGAGTGGGTCGCATGGGCGTACGTGGGCGGCCCGGTGTTCGTGGAGTCGATCGATCCGGAGCACCACGAGCGCTTCGAGGTGCCGTCCGAGCCCAGCTTCGGCACCTTGAAGGTGCGGTTCTTCGACGACGAGCACCTGGTGAGCATCGACGGCGCGGGCGGCATCCACCTGCATCGCTGGCGCGACGGCGAGCTGGTGGACGAGGCCGGCATCCACGGGGCGATCCGAGCGCTGCACTTCGAGCCCCGTGAGAAGGGGCAGACCCTCATGCTGGTGGAGCGGCACAACAACGACGCGCACCTGTTCGAGGTGAGCACCAAGGGCTTTGCCGGTCCCTACATCGTGGCCGACCAGTCGTTTCGCTCGGGGCTCCTGACCCACGGATCACCCGGGCACGAGGACGCCGTCATGTGGACGCTCGACAGCGGCAACCGCCTGCGGCACTACACGCTCGCCGAGCTGCGTGGCGATCTCAGCCAGGATGCGGTCATGGCCAAGGGCGACCCGATCCCGCCGGGCAAGGTCGCTCCGCTGGCCATCGATCGCCTCGGGCACCACTACGGCGTGCGCTGGAACGGCTCCACCATGGAGATGTTCGTGGACTTCGGTGCGCACCTGAAGACCAAGATCTCGGCCTCGGGGGACGTCAGCGCCATCGAGCCCTCGCCGTCGGGGAAGCACTTCGTGGCCGTGCATCAGCGCGGGCAGAACACCTCGTTGTCGGTGCACGACACCGAGACCCTGGAGGAGCAGTGGAGCTTCTCCACCGGGGTCTTCAACAACGAGGTGGTGTGGTCGCCCGACGGGCGCTTCGTGGCCGTGGCCGCGAATACCGGCGCGGTGGTGCTCGACGCCAGGACCGGCAAGCCGGTCCAGCGCCGCTGCGGGATCGAATTCCAGGCGGTGGGGGCGGCGCCGTCCACCGCGTTCAACAGCCTGAACCTCCGCAGCATGTGCGAGGGCTGACGAAGACCACGATCGCTCGGCCTACCCCCGGGCGCGGCCGCGCCGGCTCGCCGATGCGCAGCGGCGGCCTGGGCGAGCTCGGTCACGCGCGTGGGGTTCACCGTCTCGTGACCCGGCCGTCACACGGCTCCGCGTTGCTGAGGTAAAACCCGGAACGGAGCCATTCATGGCCGAGCAGATCCTCATCGTGGAAGACGAGGCGGACCTCGCCAACATCGTTGCGTTCAACCTCGAGCAGGAGGGCTTTCGGCCCCGCGTGGTGGGTAACGGCGCCGAGGCGCTCGAGCAGATCCGGGGCGGCGTTCCGCCCGATCTGGTGGTGCTCGACCTGATGCTCCCGGACATGTCGGGGACGGAGGTGTGCCGGCAGCTGCGGCAGGGCACGGACACGCGTCGCATACCGGTGCTGATGCTCACCGCCAAGACCGATCCCATCGATCGCGTGGTGGGCTTCGAGGTGGGCGCCGATGACTACGTGACCAAGCCGTTCAGCGTGCGGGAGCTGGTGCTGCGGATCCGCGCGATCTTGCGGCGCACCGAGTCGAGCGCGCCCGCCGAGTCCGACTCGCTGCGCTTTGGCATCCTTCGCCTCGACTTCGAGGGCCATCGGGTGTGGGTCGAAGAGGAGGAGGTCGTGCTCACGGCCCTCGAGTTCCGCCTGCTCAAGACCCTGCTGCAGCGCCGCGGACGCGTGCAGACCCGCGAGGTGCTGCTCAACCACGTGTGGGAGATGAACGGTGACGTCACCACGCGCACCGTCGACACCCACGTGCGGCGGCTTCGGAAGAAGCTCGGCCCCGCCAGCGCATACATCGAGACGCTGCGCGGCGTGGGCTATCGCTTCCAGGCCGAGCCCAGCAAGACGGGCGAGTCGTGAGCCTCGGCTTTCGCAGGCGCTTGCTGCTGTCGTCCCTGGTGTTCGTCACCGTGGTCGACCTCGGGGTGGGGCTCTATCTCGAGGATCGGCTGCGCGACTCGCTGGACTCGCGCATTCGTGGCGAGCTGGGCCGGCAAGCCCGAGCGATGGGCGAGGTGCTGGAGGGCGTGGGGGTCGACCCGGCCCAGCCGGAACGGGCGCGGGCGACGATCGATCCCATCGCCGACCGCTTCGGGGCGGCCCTGGAGGCGCGCGTCTCGGTGATCGGCCCCGAGGGCGCGCTGCTGGGCGACTCGGAGCTGTCGCTGTCCGAGCTGGTCCAGGCCGAAGATCACAGCGATCGCGCCGAGGTCGTCGAGGCCCGGGCGGGAGCGCTTGGCGTGGCGCGGCGACGAAGCGCCACCCTGGGCAGCGAGATGCTCTACGTGGCCACGGCGGTGCCCGGGACCCCCGATCGAGTGGTGCGGGTGAGCGTGCCGCTGTCGCAGGTGGACGACGCCGTGTGGCAGCTGCGAGGGATCCTGGTGCTCAGTGGGCTCGCGGCGCTGGTGGCGGCCGGGGTGCTGGCGATGGTGGCCTCGCGGTTGCTGTCGCGCAGCCTGCAGGCGTTGGTGGCCACGGCGCAGCACGAGGCAGGCTCGCTGGCGGGGCCCGAGCTGGCCGATCCCCCCAGCTCGGTCAACGCGCTGGCCGACGATCTGCGGCGCACGGTGCGGCTGCTCGGCAACGAGCGCGAGCGCTTCGAGACGGTGCTCGAGACCATGGACCAGGCGGTGCTGGCGATCGACGCCGAGGGACGGGTGAGCACGGTCAACGGCGCCGGGCGACGGCTCCTGGGGCTGCCCGAGGCGGTGGAGGGGCGCCCGCTGCTGGACTTCGTGCGCTTGCCGGTGCTGCAGGGGCTCATCGACGAGGCGGCGAGCGGAAGGTCGGCCGGTGCGGAGCTCGACTATGGCGTGAGCCCGCGACGTCGCATCCAGGCCCACGCCACGGCGACCAAGCAGGGTGGGGGCACCGTGATCGTGATGCACGACGTCACCGAGCTGCGTCGGCTGGAGACGATCCGCAAGGACTTCATCGCCAACGTCTCGCACGAGCTTCGCACGCCCGTTGCAGTGATCCAGGCCAATGCCGAGACGCTGATGGCGGGCGCGATCCACGATCCCAAGCGCGCGCGAACGTTCCTCGACGCGCTGGCCCGTCACGCGGAGCGGCTGGGACGACTGGTGGCCGACCTACTCGACATCTCGCGCATCGAGGCCGGGCGCTACCCCCTGGAGATCGAGCCGGTCGACCTGGTGGAGCTGGTCGATCGCACGATCGCCGCGCTGGCGCTGCAGGCCAGCGAGAAGGGCACTGGGCTGGCTTCGCGGATGAAGGGCGAGCTGTGGGTTGCCGGCGATGACAAGGCGCTCGAGCAGGTGCTGTTCAACCTGGTGTCCAATGCGATCAAGTACACGCAGGGCGGCGGCCACATCGAGGTCGACGCGGTCGTGATCGAGCGCGAGGGCGGCGAGCCTTCGTGCTTGCGGGTGGAGGTGCGCGACGACGGCCCTGGCATCGATCCGCGCCACCACGGGCGGGTGTTCGAGCGCTTCTACCGGGTCGACTCGGGGCGAGCCCGGGACATGGGAGGGACGGGCCTGGGCCTGGCCATCGTCAAGCACCTGGTGGAGGCAATGGGTGGCCGGGTGGGGGTGGATGCCCGCCGTCCGCACGGATCGATCTTCTGGTTCACGGTGGTGACGGCTGCGAGCGCCCTGGGCGGCGATGACGAGGAAGATCCCGAGGACGACGAGGGCGACGCTGGCGACGGTGCCGCTGCGACGGAGGAGGCCGATGGGACCGGCGAGGATCGGCTCGACGCGGCGGTCGCCAATTCGAGTCATGCGCCCCCACGTGCGGGCTGATCATCGTTCGGCGCGGCTTCGATGCCGGGGGAGCGGTTGGGCCTCCCCGAGGTCGCGCTGTCACCCGATCGTCACTTCACCTGCATAGGATTGGGTATCGCCATGACCGAGCGTTTCCACGAACGAGCCCCACCTTCGGGTGCGGGCCCCGAGCCCTGGTGCTCGCGCCCCGCGGGCTCGGGAGATCGCATGGTGGGCTTGGCCTTGCGTGCATGTGCGGCGCTGCCGGTGATCCTCAGCCTGAGCTTGCTGGGGATCTTGGCCGAAGGCGCATGGGATGGGGCCGGGAAACTGGGGATTCCCGAAGGAGGGCTGTGGCCGCGAGTGCTCGGCACATTGCTGGTCTCGGGGGTGGCCCTGGCGGTGGCCGTGCCGCTGGGTCTGCTGGCGGCGCTGTTCCTGTCCGAGCTCGCGCGGCCCGCCGTACGCCGGTGGCTCAAGCCTGCGCTCGAGCTGCTGGCCGGCATCCCCACCGTGGTCTACGCGTTGCTCGCGGTGCTGGTGGCGGGTCCGGCGCTTGCGCGCGTGGTGCCCGGCCTCGAGGTGCCCAGTGCGCTGGTCGCCGGCTTGGTGCTCGCGTTGATGCTCGTGCCCACGATCAGCTCGCTGTCGGAGGATGCGCTGCGGGCCGTGCCCCGTGAGCTGCGGGAGGCGGCGCTGGCCCTGGGGGCGTCGCGCTTGCGGATGCTCTGGCTGGTGGTGGTGCCCGCGGCGCGACCGGGGATCGTGGCGGCGGTGATGCTGGCGGTCTCGCGGGCCGTGGGTGAGACGATGATCATGACCTACGCGGCCGGCCACGTGCCACGCACGGGGCTCGATCCCCGAGTGGCCGTGGAGACCCTCACCGGCTACATGGGCGGGGTGGCGCTGGGCCAGGAGCCGGGTACGAGCGCGTCCGTGTTCACCGTGGGGGCGGCGGTGCTGGGGCTCAACGTGCTCGCGCACGCAGTGGTGCTACGGCTGGGTCGGCGGTCCGGGAGGTGGTCGTGACGCGCGGCGAACGACTGCGACCGGTGAGCCTGGGTCCGCCGCCGCGCCACCAGCGACGCGGTCGATTGTTCGCGGCGGTGTGCATGGCGGTGACGCTGCTGCCGGTGCTCGTGGTCGCGGTGCTGCTTGGCGCCCTGGTCCAGTCGGGTGCGGGGCTCGACGAGCCGACAGTGGTGCTGCATCACCTCGCCGAGGGCGGGGCGCAGCAGCTGCTGCGCAGCGTCGTGGGAAGCCTGTGGCTGGTCTCGATGTGCGCGTGCGTGGCGGTACCGCTGGGGGTGGGGGCGGCCTTGCAGCTCGAGGGGCCGCGTCGGCCGGTTCGCTCGGCGCTGGCGCTCAACATCGCCAGCCTCGCTGGCGTGCCGTCGGTGTTGTTTGGCTTGGTGGGTCTCGAGCTGTTCGTGCGGGCGCTGCACCTGGGGCACAGCATGGTGACGGCGGCGCTCACCCTGGCGCTGGTGGTGCTGCCCATCGTGGCGGTGGCGGCTCGCTCGGCCCTGCGGGCCGTGCCCGACGAGCTGCGCGAGGCCGGCTATGCCCTCGGCGCCACGCCGTGGCAGGTGACCCGTCAGGTGGTGCTGCCGGCGGCGCTGCCCGGCATCCTCAGCGGGACGATCCTGGCCATTGCGCGGGCCTTTGGCGAGGCGGCGCCGTTGTTGCTGGTGGCCGGGATGACCATGTCGGGGTCGTCGACGGCGCTCGGCGACCCGCGAGGCGTGCTGCCGCTGCACGTGCTCGCGCTGCTGGTCGAGCCTCGCACCGCGGCTTCGGCCGAGGCGCTGGTGGGGGTGGTCGTGCTGTTGGGGACCTTGTTGGTGCTCAGCGGCTGGGCCATGCACCTGCGTCACCGCCATGAGCGGCGCCGCGATGGACCGTGGTTCGAGGACCCCCGATGAGCGCTACGCCCACTCCTGTCAAGCTCAGCATGCACGAGCTGTCGGCCTGGTACGGCGACCGCAAGGTCCTCGATCGGATCTCGTTCGACGTTCCTGCGACGCGGATCACCGCCATCATCGGGCCCTCGGGCTGCGGAAAGTCGACCTTCATTCGCTGCATCAATCGCATGCACGAGCTGATGGCCGAGGCTCGGGTGCAGGGGCGGGTGGAGCTCGATGGCCACGACGTCTACGGGCTCGAGGTCGCCCCCGAGCAGCTCCGCCGTCGCGTCGGCATGGTGTTCCAGAAGCCCAATCCGTTTCCCACGATGTCGATCCGCGACAATGTGCTGGCCGGGCTGCGGCTGACGGGAACCCCGGCTTCCGATGGCGACGACACGGTCGAGCAGGTGCTCCGGGCGGTTGCGCTCTGGGACGAGGTGCGCGACCGGCTTCGCAGCCGCGCCGACACGCTCTCGGCCGGCCAGCAGCAGCGGCTGTGCATCGCACGGGCCCTCGCCGTGCGCCCGGACGTGCTGCTGATGGACGAGCCGTGCGCCGCGCTCGATCCCATCGCCACCGCCCGAATCGAGGACTTGCTGGGAGATCTCCGCACGCGCTACACCATCGTGCTGGTCACCCACAACATGCAGCAGGCCGCCCGAGTCTCCGACCGCACGGGGTTCTTCCTCGGCGGCCAATTGGTCGAGATCGACGACACGGACATCATCTTCACCGGTCCCGGGGATCCCCGGACCGAGGACTACATCACCGGGAAATTCGGCTAGGATCGCGGGAGTGCCCGACCAGTCGCACACCGACCGTGCCTACGAGCACGAGCTGCACACCGTGCGGGTCTCGTTGCTGCGCATGGCCGGTCGCGTGGAGCACATGATCGGGCAGGCCGGACGGGCGCTGGTGGAGCGCGATGCGCAACTTGCGCAAAAGGTGATTGCGGAGGACCAGGAGGTCAATCGGGCGGAGGTGGAGATCGACGAGCTGTGCCTGCGGATCCTGGCCAAGCGCCAGCCGATGGCTTCCGATCTGCGGTTCGTGACGCTGGCGATGAAGATGGTGACCGACCTCGAGCGCATCGCCGATCTCGCGGTCAACATCTGCGAGCGTGCGGTGCAGCTGTGTGACACCAAGGTGGTCGTGCACGCGGAGATCCCCGAGATGTGCTCGGCGGTGGAGGGCATGGTGCGCGATTCCATCGATGCGTTCGTCAACCGCGACGTGGCCAAGGCCCGCGCGGTGATCGTGCGAGACGACGTGGTCGACCAGTACTACCATCGCATCTTCGAGGACCTGCTGCG
Organism: Paraliomyxa miuraensis; assembly: GCF_026337845.1. Classification (GTDB taxonomy): domain Bacteria; phylum Myxococcota_A; class Polyangia; order Nannocystales; family Nannocystaceae; genus Paraliomyxa; species Paraliomyxa miuraensis. Next base: position 96,678 of record NZ_JAOVZF010000151.1, read on the forward strand.
GCGGATGCAGCACGAGCCCGCGCTGCTGCACGAGTGGATCCACGTGCAGTCGGTGGCCAAGTGGCTCGAGCGCATGGGCGACCACTCGACCAACCTGGCGGAGCTGGTCGTGTTCATGATCGAGGGGCGCGACATCCGGCACCCGCGGCTGCACGGCGACCGCAAGCACGGGTACTAGGCTTCCACGCGCAGGCCGTCGTCGGTGCTACCATCCGCGGGTGGCCAAGCGCTCCCCGTCGCGGAGTATCCGCCCCCTTCTTTCGGCTGCCGTGCTGGTGAGTTGCCTCGGGTGCAAGTCCACGCCCCCGCTGTTCACCGAGATCGGCGATGCGGTCGACCGCGGCGCCCAGAAGGTCGTTGGCGTGTTCGACGGTCGGTCGCTGCCGCCGCCGCAGGAGAGCGAGGAAGAGGCCGTCTCACGCGCGCGCGAGGCCTATGAGGCCGGCAAGCTGGCCTACCAGACGGCCCGGTACCTCGATGCGCTGGACCACTTCCTCGAGTCGTTCTCGGCGGCCGAGGAGATCGAAGACGCCGAGCTCAAGGCCCAGATCCAGTCCTCGCTCTACTACAACCTCGGCTCCACGCACCTGCGTGCCTTCGAGCTCGACGACGACCGGACTCACCTCGTGCAGGCCAAGGCGCTGCTCCAGAACTACCTCGGGTCCACCCCCGAGCCCACCGAGGAGGAGCGCGAGCAGGCCCTGGCCTTGATGGACACGGCGGATCAGAAGCTCGCCGAGACCGCGCCTCGAGCCGAGGGCGCGGTGGTGGAGTGAGGGCGTGTCACTTGCCCAGCTTCTTGCGAACCTCGGTCAGGCGGTTGCCCACGTTGACCCCCAGGCGCTGCGCTTCGATGTAGGCGGCCTCGGCTTCCTGGTAGTGGAACTCCTTGAACAGGGCGTCCCCCAGCGCCTTGTGGGCGCGACCGTTGCGGGGCGAGAGCTTGACCGCCTGCTCGGCGGACTTGCGGGCCTGGTGGTACGAGCTCTGATCGAAGTGCACCAGCGCCATGCCCAGGTGCGCATCGCCGTTGCCGGGGTTGGCCGCGATGGCCTGGCCATAGAGCGACTTTGCCTCGCCGCGTAGGCCCTGCTTGCGCTTGGCGTCGCCTTCCTTGACCAGCTCGTTGGAGCGGGCGGGATCGTTCTTGCCCTTCTTGCTCGAGAGTCCAAGGTCGACCTGCCGGCGTCGCTTCTTGCGGTTGTCGTCGGTGCCCGCGTCGTCGCCGGCGTCGCCGGCTTCGCCTCCGTCGTCGATGGGCTCGCCGTTCTCGTCGAGGATCAGCGCGTCGTCGCCCCCGTCGGCTGCGGCGGCGTCGGAGCCATCCGCAGTGGCGGTGCCACCGTCCCCGGCGGCGTCCCCAGCGGTGTCGGCGGCGGCGCCCGAGCCTCGCGTGGGCGCGGTGACCTCGACCCCGGTGGACTTGGCGTGCCGCTCGAGCTGCATGCGGGCGATCGGCGACATGGTCTCGGTCGCGGCCAGGCCCTGGGTGATCGCAACCTCGAGCTTGGCCTTCTGCTCGGGATCCTGCGCCGACTCGTAGGTCGTGAGCGCCGACACCAGCATCTCGGCGTCGTTGAATTCACCGGCCAGGGCGCGCTGCTTGGCCATCTCGAACGTCAACGGGTCGATGTTGGCGCGACCGAAGATCTCGTCGTTGCTCTCGAACATCAGCGACCAGGCGTAGTACTGCCGCGCGAAGTCGGGCGCACCTTCCCAGAGCTGGTTGCCGTTGGTGACCAACGTGGTCGCGAATTCGTGCCGCAGCTCCTCGGCGCGGTCGTCGGCCATGGAGTGGGCTCGACCCTCGAGCGCCTCGAGCTCGGCCACCTTGCGCAGTGCCGTGGGGTTGTCCTTGAGGTGGCTCGGGGGCACCACCCACGAGGCCTTCGAGGCGGCCTCGCGGGCCTCGTTGGTCAGCTGCTCGACGAGATCCTTCTCCTCGGCGGTGGGCTGACGCCCGAACACGAGGAAGGCGGCCAGGCCCGCGGCCGCGAGCGTGCTGGTGAAGGCGATCGCCGGCCACAGCCACATGCGGCGGGCGGGCATGAGCGGGCGGTGCGAGGGCATCCCCGCGATGATTCGCTGGCGGCGCTCCTCGTCGGGGAGCTGGGGGATCGGCAGATCGTCCCACGGGGTGACCAGGCCGGCGGCGATCTGGGCCTCGCACAGCGCGGCCTCGAGGTCGGCCATGTCGCGGTAGCGCTCGGCGGGGCTCTTGGCGAGGCAGCGCATGATCACGGCCTCGAGCTCGGCCGGGATCGGTAGATCGGGCCGCACCTGTCGCACGGGAGTCGGCGTCTCGTGGAGCTGGAGCTGCAGGACCTTCTCGATGTCCTCGTCGTCGAACGGCGGGCGACCCACGAGCAGCTCGTAGGCGGTGCAGCCCAGGGCGTAGACGTCGAGACGCCCGTCGAACTCCTCGCCGAGGATCTGCTCGGGCGCCATGTAGTGGGGCGTTCCGGCGATGCCCACGTTGCGCTGGCCCCCGGCCGCGAGCATGGCCGAGATCCCGAAGTCGACGATCTTGACGTGATCGGCGCGACCCTCGACGGTGGTGATGATGACGTTCTCGGGCTTGACGTCGCGGTGCACCACGCCCGCCTCGTGGGCACGCGCGAGGCCCTTGCACACCTGGCGCAGGATGCCCAGCAACCGGCCCGGCTCCATGCTGGTCTGCTCGTTGGCGGGGACGAGATCCTCGCCCTCGAGCAGCTCCATGGCGAAGAACAGGCGCCCGTCGGCGAGCTCGCCGAAGTCGTAGACCTCGACGATGTTGGGCGAGCCCAGCCGGCTGACGGCGCGGGCCTCGTCGCGGAACACCTGGGCCATTGCCGATTGCTGGCTCAGATCGAAGCGCAGGATCTTGAGCGCGGAGCGACGGTCGAGGTCGGTGTGGACGACCTCGTAGACCACGCCCATGCCGCCTTCGCCCAGCCAGCGGCGGATCTCGTAGCGCGTGCCGGGGATCACCTTGCCGGCGACGAGGCGGATCTTGGGAACCTCGGCAACGGGGGCCGAGTGTGCGTCGGTGCCCTGGGGGAGGGTGACGAGCTCGTCGCTGCGCTGGGGGACGGAGCGAACCCCGGTGCGGGGGCGGTTGGTGGATTTGTTGTCGGCGAGATCGACCTGGGTGTCGGCGGTGCCCATGCCGGGCTTGCCGGATCCGCCGTGCAGGTCGGGGTTGGGCAACGTGTCGCGCGTGCCCGAGTCGTACGCGGGATTGGGGCCCGAGGTACGCGAGGGCGCGGGATCGGTGCTGCTGCGCGCTCGAGAGGGCGCGGGCAGGGTGGCGTCGGCGCTGGCGCCGTGCAGGGCGGTGCGGAACTCCTGTTCGAAGTCGCTCTCCTCGTCCTCGAACAGGCTGTCGGAGAGCAGAGCGTCCATCTGCGAGTCGCTGGGATCGATCTGCGAGGCGATGCGCGACTCACTGGGATCGACGTCGATGTCGAGCTCGTCGTCGTCGCCGTGGATCGCATGGGTTCGCGTGTCCACGACGGTATCGGCTCCCTTGGCCGCGACGGGCGAGGGCGGGCGGGGCACCGGTGGTGCAGGCGCCGGGCCGATCACCGTCTCCTGATACGAGGGGAGCGAGGCGTCGGGGACGGGCGTGGCCGGTAGCTTGGGCGCGGAGCCGGGCTTGGGTACTGCGGGTCCCGTGGTCGGCAGCATCGTCTTGCCGGTGATGGCGGGGCCGGGGATCGGCGGGGCCCCCATGCTGATCTGCGTCTTGCGCAGGGCTGCCTTGGCCGCGTCGGCCCCGGCCTTGGCTTGCGCGGCCGCGTGCGCGGGTACGACGGGCGCACCCAGAGGAGCGGGAGGAGGCGGCAGGGGGCCCGGCCCCGAGGCGATGCGAGTCCGCCGGTCCGTCCGCGATGCTTCGGCTTCGTTTGCCAGGGGTGCTTTGGCCATCCAGGCTCCTCGAGGGAAAGGGATGCTCAGGCTAGGGAGCGTCGTCCCCCGAAGGGGGCGCCGCAAGGAGGTGCGCAAGCTCGCCGATTCTATCAGGCGATCTGCGACGTCCGGGATCCAACGTGTGACCCGACCCATTCGAGTCTCGCGCGCGGGCGCGATCTGCGGGCCTGCGTTTCCTCGATTCCCCGTCTTGGGGGCTAGCGACCGCTGGAACGCCGTCGCTGCGCACCCATGACGACCAGCAGGATCAGCCCGAACGCTGAACGGCTGTCTCCCGGAGCTGTTCTGCAGGCGCAGCTCGACGGCGGGTCGAAGCCGTCGTCGAGGCCATAACCTGGAGGCAAGGAGCCCTCGTCGGTCCCGTCGCCGCCTCCGTCATCGGCACTCGCACTGCCGGTCACGGGGTCGACACCCCCATCGTCGAGTCCGGTGTCGCCCCCGGTGCCGCCGGTACCCGGCCCGGTGTCGCCGCCGCTCGGCGGCAGATCGTCGCCCACGGAGATGGTGACGATGGCGCTCTGGGTCTCGTTGCCGGCGACGTCGGCCGCGATCACGTAGAGCTCGTAGGTGCCGGCCGGGATGTTGCTGACGTCCCAGCCGTAGGGCTCCGAGCCATCGCTGCTCTGCGCGTTGCCGTTGGAGTAGAGCGTGACCTGATCGATCGCCTGATCGTCGGAAGCGTCGACCGTGATGGTGAAGTCGGACCCGGTGGGGAAGGTCGCCCCGTTGCTCGGGTAGGTGATCTGCACGACCGGGCTCGACACGTCGGGGCTGGACGGGCCGAACAGGGTCAGCAGCTCCTGGTAGGAATTCTGCAGTCCCGACGAGCCGCACTCGGCCGCATGCTGCGAGCCGCAGGCGACGCCCTGCACGATCGTGATGCACTGGTCGGTGAACGACGCATCACCACCCGCGTTGTACGGGTTCATGATGTCGGACGGGGCATCGACGTGCTCGAGCCCGTAGGAGTGGGCGACCTCCTGGCCGATGGTCGTGGCCGTGACCGCGGCGGAGAAGCTGTCGTTGACGCTGTGGAACGCGTAGGTGATGTTGTTGTGGGTCTGCGAGTCGTCGCAGTCGAGCGGAGCGATGCCCAGCACCCCGCCCCCGAAGGGGTTGGTGGGGCCGGTCATGTTCATGGTGTAGTTGCCCGAGCCGGGCCGCGTGTCGGTGACGATCACGTCGAACGGGGCCCAGTCGGCGGCCACGGCCTGCATGACGGCGTCGCGCTTGGCCCCCGCGCCATAGGCCGCGAAGTTGCCTGCCAGCTCGTTGATCTGGGTGACGTCGTTGGTCGAGTCGTCCCAGCCGCTACTGAGGTTGGCGCCATCGAAATTGACGAAGATCCGCCCCTGCGAGGCCTGCTCGGGGGCCTGGCCGGGCACGCGCTCGTGGGGCGCCTGCGCCGGCACGGGAATGGGGGAGCCGCGATACTGCCCCAGGCCGAGCTGCTGGAGCTCCTCGACGCTCATGTCCCAGGTCTCGGGGCGCTCGGCCGTCGGCTCTTCGGCCCACGCCGAGGGCGTCACGGCCAGGATCGCCACGAGCAACCCGGGCTGGGCCCGGCGCCGGGACGGGCGGGAGAGTGGACGATCGACGGGCATCACGGCGCTCCTGGTTGGCAGGCGAGGGCGGCCGACCGCTCGATCGCCGGTCCCGACGAACCAACCGGTCGCCCACATTGGAGCCTAGCCAACCGCGTCGCAGGTTGACAAGCGAAAGCTGGCGCAGGAAGCGTGTCAGAGGCTACGTGGCTTCCGTCGGCGGTCGGCGGCGGCGGTCGTCGTCGGTCGTCGTCGGCGGTCGACCGCGCGCGCGGGCGAGCCGTACGCCGTATCCCCGTCGTTGGCCGTGCCGTACGTCGGCATCGGGGGGATCGGCATCGGGGAGGCGCGTCACTCTCGCAGGAGCGTGATCGCGGCCGCCAGCGGGGGATCGGCGCGTGGATCGAGCTGGTGGATCGGGGCGAGCTTGGCGGTCTGGTCGCTGGGGACGCGGATGTCGGGCTGTACGCCGAGCCCCTGGGTGGATTGCCCCGAAGCGGTGGCGAAGCGGCTGACCGAGAGCTTGACGGCCCAGCCCTCGGGGAGCTCGTGGACCGACTCGATGGTGTGCTTGCCAAACGTGGGCTCGCCGAGCAACACCGCGCCGTCGTGCTCGTGGATTGCATCCGCGACGATCTCGGCGCCCGAGGCCGTCTTGGGTCCGATGAGCACGACCAGGGGCCACGCCTGCGAAGGGTGCTCGCCCTCGCTTCGCCGCACGAGCGGCTCGCGCCCTCGCTCGTGGATGGTCAGCACCGGCCGATCCGGCGGCACGAAGCGGCCGAGGGTCTCCACCGCGGGATCGAGCAGACCCCCCGGGCAGTTGCGCAGATCGAGCACCAGGCGGCTGGTGCCCCGGTCGGCGAGCGACGCGAGCTGCTCGTCGAGCTCGGCCACGGTCTGCTTGGAGAACGAGGTGATCCGTAGATAGCCCAGGCCCTCGCTCAAGACGGTCGATTGCACGCTCGGCACCTCGACCAGGCCGCGGGTGATGGTCTCGTTCCACTCCTCGGTGTCGCGCTGGACGAACAGCTCCACCGTGGAGCCCTCGGGGCCGCGAATGCGATCGGCCACGGTCTCGAGGTCGAGCTCGCTGATGCGCTCGGCGTCGATCCCGAGGATGCGGTCGCCCGCACGCAGGCCGCTGCGCTCGGCGGGGCCGCCGGTGATGACCTCGCGCACCACGACCACGCCGGCGACGCGCTCGAGCATGATGCCCACGCCGACGAGGCGACCGGACGTGCCCACGAGCAGCTCGTGATGCTCGCGTGGGGACAAGAGCTCGTTGATGCGGTGCCCGGGCAGCTGCTCGAGCCGTGCGAGCACGCCCTCCATGGCGGCGGTGTAGAGCTCGTCCTCGGTCAGCGGTCCATCGACGTACTTGGTGGCGATGAGCGCGGCGAGCTCATCGAACGCGGGCTTGGCCCCGGGAAGCACGGCGCGCTCGCGACCGAGCAGGTCCTCGTGGTGCTTCTGCGGATCCTGCGGGTCGTGCCTGGGGGCGGCGGGGCTCGCTGCCGCCGCGGGGGCGTGCTCGGCCGCGGGCGAGTCGGCGGCGCGTGCGAGCGCGTCCTCGCCCACCTCGTCCTCGTGACCGGGGCCGAGATCGTCGTGATGATCGCAAGCGGCCGAGAGCAGCAGCGCGAGACCGAGCAAGGTGGGGGGGAGGTGGTGACGGAGCATCATCATGGCGAGGGTCCTCGTGGTGTCGGGGCAGGGGTGCTCACAGCACGTCGCGGTGGGCAGGGGGCAGCGAGATCGCGTCGTAGTGCGAGAGGGAGGCGGCCGGGGGCATGCCGAGGGGATCCGTGGTCGGTGGTGGACCGGAGTCTCGGGTGAGCGACGAAGCCACCCACAGGGCCAGGGGCAGCAGGCCCACGAGCACGGCCCCGTAGGCGGGGATCGGTCGCAGCAGCAGGTGCCACGAGCGAGTCCACCAGCGCGGGCGAACCTCGGCGGCCACCTGCCGACGCAGGCGGGTGTACACGCGGGCATGGGGCGCCTCTGCGTGCGCCTCCACGATGCCCGCGAGGTCGGCCCGTAGGCGGCAATACTCGAGCGCACAGACCGAGCAACCGGCGAGGTGTCGTGCGACCTCGGTGTGGATGGGATCGTCCGTCTGAGCGCAGGCGTGGTCGATGAGCAGGGGCTCGCAGTCGTGGCAATGCATGGCTAGCCGTGTCCAATCTCGGCCAGGCGGCGTCGGAACGCCTTGGTGGCCGCGTGCAGGCGTGACTTGATCGTGCCCTCGGGTACCCCGTGGATGTCGGCGAGCTCGCGGTAGGTCAGCTCGCCCACTTGCTTGAGCAGGAGCAGGTGGCGCTCGGCCTCGGAGAGCTCGGTCATGGCGGCGCGGACGGCCTGCAGACGGCCGACCGATTCCTCGAGGTCGGGGGACGGCGCCGCGGGGGAGGGCGGGGGCTTGGCCGCCTCGCGCACGGCGAGACGGCGGCGGTGCTCGAGGCAGCGGTTGCGCGCCACCGTGAACAGCCATGCGGCGAAGCGACCCTTGGTGGCGTCGTAGCTGCGGTCGCGGATCACGGTGAGCAGCACGTCCTGCAGCAGGTCCTCGGCGAGGTCGCGGTCCTCCACCATCCGGCGCAGGTAGCCGAACAAGCGCCGCTCGTAGCGGGCGTAGAGCTCGTCGAACGCCCGTAGGTCGCCGCTACGGATCGCCTCGAGCAGATCCTCGTCCGAGCGTCCCCGAGTCATGGTGGAAGCGTCGGGGTCAGGTATGCACGAGCGCGGTGGATCGTTCACGAGCGCCCGAGAAAATCTTCGACGGGGCTGCGCTCGAGGCGCAAGGACGCGGCGGCGGGCGGGAATTCCCGCACCGGTGGGGTCGACGAGGGGTACGCGGCGCTCGGCCGGCACGGCGGTCCCTGACCGGGGGCCGCGCCCCTTGCTATGGTGCGAGCGAGTCACGATGGATCTCACCCTCGTAGAGCTTTCCCGGGCTCAGTTCGCCCTCACGGTGATGTTCCACTACCTGTTCCCGCCGCTGTCGATCGGCCTGGGACTGCTGATGGTCGTCATGGAGGGCCTGTACCTGCGCACGGGCAATCCTCAGTACGAAGCGATGGCCCGGTTCTGGACGCGGATCTTCGCGGTCAACTTCGCGGTGGGGGTGGCCAGCGGCATCACCATGGAGTTCCAGTTCGGCACGAACTGGGCGACCTACTCGCGCTTCGTGGGCGACGTGTTCGGCTCGGCGCTGGCGGCCGAGGGCATCTTCGCGTTCTTCCTCGAGTCGGGGTTCCTGGCCGTGCTGGTGTTCGGCTGGAACCGCGTGGGTCCGCGCATGCACTTCCTGAGCACCGTGATGGTGTTCCTGGGCTCGTGCTTCTCGGCGGTGTGGATCGTGATCGCCAACTCGTGGCAGCACACGCCGGCCGGCTTCCGCCTGGTGGAGCACGAGGGGGCGCTGCGCGCCGAGATCACCGACTTCTGGGCGATGGTGTTCAACCCCTCGGCCATGCACCGGCTGGGGCACGTGCTGCTCGGCTCGTTCATCCTGGGGGCGTTCTTCGTGATGAGCATCAGCGCGTGGTACCTCTTGCGGCACCGCCACGAGGACTTCGCCCGCAAGAGCTTCGTCATCGCGCTGTGGGTGGGAGCGCTGGCCTCGTGGGGCGAGCTGGTCAGCGGGCACTCGCAGGCGCGGGCGGTCGCACACAACCAGCCCGCCAAGCTCGCGGCGTTCGAGGGGCACTTCGTCACCGCCGACCACGGGACCGAGATGTGGCTGATGGGCTGGCCCAACGTGGAGGAGCAGCGCGTCGAGTACGGCATCGCGATCCCCAAGATGCTGAGCTTGCTGGTCTACGACGACTTCGATCGGCCGGTGCAGGCGCTCGACCAGACCCCGCCGCAGGACCGGCCCCCGGTGGTGGTGCCGTTCGTCAGCTATCACGTGATGGTGGGGCTGGGCATGCTGTTCATCGGCATGACCTCGCTGGCGCTGGTGCTGTGGTGGCGGGGGCGGCTGTTCTCGCAGCGGTGGCTGCTGTGGGCGTTCGTGGTGGCGGTGATCGGCCCGTACGTCGCCAACCAAACCGGATGGGTCGCGGCCGAGGTGGGGCGCCAACCGTGGGTGGTGTACGGGCTGCTGCGCACGTCGGATGCGGTCTCGGCCCTGGTCCCGCGCGAGCAGGTGCTGGTGTCGATCATCGCGTTTGGGCTGGTGTACCTGGCGCTGCTTGCGGTGTGGCTGTACGTGGTCAACGAGAAGATCCGCCACGGGCCACCCGAGCCGCGGCCGCGCGACGGCTCGGCCAGCGAGAGCCTGGTGGTGGCGGCGGCGGCGGTCGGGATGGGGCGAGGCGGGCACTCCTACACCGAGACCAGCGCCGACGTGGCCGCCCGTAGCTCGGTGGCGCTCTCGCGATCCGCACGCGAGGACGAGCGCGAGGAGGAGTCGCGCTGATGGACTTGCACGTGCTGTGGTTCTGCCTGCTCGGCGTGCTCTTGATGGGCTACGCGATCCTCGATGGCTTCGACCTGGGCGTGGGCATTCTTCACCCGCTGGTGCGAGGCGACACCGAGCGCCGCCTGGTGCTCAACAGCATCGGGCCGCTCTGGGACGGCAACGAGGTCTGGCTGGTGACGTTTGGTGGGGCGTTGTTCGCGGCGTTCCCCGATGCCTATGCCACCGTGCTGTCGGGCTTCTATCTCCCCGTGATCCTGGTGCTGCTGTCGCTGATCGGGCGGGCGATCTCGATCGAGTTTCGCAGCAAGAGCACGTCGAGGTTCTGGCGAGCGTACTGGGACTTCTCGTTCTTCCTGTCGAGCCTGGTGGCGACGCTGGTGTTCGGGGTGGCGCTGGGCAACGTGGTCGGCGGCATCGAGCTGTCTGCCGAGGGCTACTACGTGGGAGGGCTGTCGGGACTGCTCCAGCCGTTCGCGCTGGCGGTGGGCCTGCTGGCGGTGGCGGGCGCGGCCATGCACGGGGCGCTCTACCTTCAGCTCAAGGTCGAGGGCGCGCTGCGTCTCGAGGTGCGGCGCTGGGCCTGGGTGGCGTTCTTCGTGTTCGTCGGTCTCAACCTGGTGGTGGCCGGGATGGCGCTGCGCGGCGTGCCCCACCTGCTGCTCAACTTCGAGCGCTGGCCGTTCGCATGGGCGATGCCGGTGCTGGTGGGGCTGGCGTTGGCCAACATTCCGCGAGGCCTGGTGCGCGACCGGCCGCTGCAGGCGTTCGCCTCGTCGTGTGCCTCGATCGCGGGGCTGACGTTCCTGGCCGCGGCCGCGCTCTATCCCAACCTCGTGGTCAGCAGCAGCAGCGCGCCGAGCCTCGACATCTGGCGCTCCGCCTCGTCGGAGGCCACGCTGCGGCTGATGGCGATCATCGCGATGATCGGCATGCCGCTGGTGGCCACCTATACCGCGACCGTCTACTGGGTGTTTCGCGGCAAGGTCGAGCTCGACGAGCACTCGTACTGATGACTGGGTACGACTTCGGATAGGATCGGAGGCATGGCCCGCCGAACTCCTCGCCGCTCCCACCGTCAACCCTCCCTTCGTTGGATCGTCGGGTCGATGCTCCCGATCTCGATGGCCCTCCTGCCCGCAGCCAGGGCCGACTGCGTGGATGGGCGTCCGATCTCGGTGGGGCACCGGGGCGCGGGGAACACCGCCGCGGGCAACCCGTACCCCGAGAATACGATCCCCTCGTTGGTCGCGGCGGGCGAGCAAGGGGCGACCATGGTGGAGTTCGACGTGCAGCTCTCGGCCGATGGAATCCCGGTGCTGATGCACGATGCTCTGGTGGATGCCACCACCGATGGGATGGGGTGCGTGTCCGAGCTGACGCTCGACGAGCTCCGACTGCTCGATGCCGGGGTGGGCTCTCCCATGGAGGGCATGGGGGTCCAGATCCCCACGCTCGAGGAGGTGCTCGAGGCGATCGAGCTCGATGTGAACGTCGAGCTCAAGGCGGGCGGCGACGGCTGCCCCGAGCCGACCCATGCACAATTCGCGACGGCGGTGCTCGACGTGCTGGCGGCCGACCCCACCCCGCGCTTGCAGACGATCAGCTCGTTCGAGCTGGGCCTGCTCGAGGAGGTTCGAGCCCAGGACGGGGGGATCTACATCGGCTTCCTGGTGGTCACGGCGTTCTCGTCGATGGCGGCCGCCGACGCGGGCTTCGATGCGCTCAACCTGACCGACGGAGGGGTGGACGAGGCGGCGGTCACCACGGTGCGCGAGGCGGGGCTGGAGCTCAACGTGTGGACCGTGAACGATCCGACTCGCATGGCCGAGCTGTTCGCGCTCGACGTGGACAGCATCATCACCAACGAGATCGCCATGCTGGAGATGGTTCGTGCCGAGCAGTGCCCCGGCGAGGGTGACACGGGGAGCACCGGTGAGGCCGGCTCGACCAGCGAGGTCGGTGACGAGACGGCGGCGCCCGGCGGGACGGGGGACGAGGGCAGCGCCAGCGGCAGCACGAGCAGCGAAGAGAGCTCCGGGACCACCGGGGCGCCGCTCGAAGGCCAGGAGGAGGAGGGCTGCGCATGCCGGGCGGGGTCCTCGTCGCGGTGGCGGACGAGTCCATGGTTCCTGGGGCTGCTGGCAGTGGGCTGGCGTCGGCGCCGGGGCTCGTGACCGGGCCTACTCGACCTCTTGCTTGGCCTCGATGAGCATGCGCAGCACGTGCTCGATCCGGTCGAGCGGCACCGGCTTGGGGAGGTGGGCGTCGAATCCAGAGAGGCGGCTGCTCTGGGCGTCCACGTCACGCGCATACCCGCTGAGCGCGATGAGCGGAATGTGCTTGGTCCGCGGATCGGCGCGCAGGGTCGCGGCGACGTCGAAGCCGGTGAGGTCTCCGGGCAGCCCGATGTCACAGAGCACCGCGTCGAGGGCGAGCGTGCGGGCCAGCTCGATCGCCGCGGTGCCATCCTGCGCCACGGTGACCTCGTGGCCGTGCAGCTCGAGCGCGGAGCGAAGCATCTCGGCCGCGTCCTCGTTGTCCTCCAGGAGGAGGATGCGCTGTGCGCTCGATGCCACGGTGGGGTCGTGGTGCGAGGCCGAGCGCGGCTTGGCGAGGGGGATTCGCACCGTGAATTCCGCCCCTTTGCCGAGACCTTCGCTATGCGCTCGCACCGTGCCTCCGTGCAGCTCGACGAGCCGCTTGACCAGCGCCAGCCCCAGGCCGAGACCGCCTCGCGCACGATCGAGGCTCTGGTTCGCCTGGCGGAACGGCTCGAACACGTGGGGCAGGAGCTCCGGGTCGATGCCCTCTCCGGAGTCGCGAACCACGAGCACCGCGTGGTGGCCCTCGCGCTCGAGCCCGATCTCGATCTGGCCCGGGGCCGGGGTGTACTTCACGGCGTTGGACAGCAGGTTGTCGAGGATCTGAATCCAGCGCACGGAGTCGACCTCGGCCCATAGCGGCTCGCTGGCCACGGTGCAGCGTAGCTCGCGCTCGCCCATGATCTGGCTGTCTCGAAAGTCGCCCAGCACGCCCTCGGTGGTGCTCCGAAGGTCGAGCAAGCGCCGCTCGACCTTGATCTTGCCGCGGGCGATGCGGGAGACGTCGAGCAAGCCGTCGAGCAGCTTGGCCATGTGGCGGGTCTGACGCTCGACGATGATCTGGATGCGGGTGATCCGCTCGGGGTCGAGCTGGGGCAGCCTGAGCAGCTCGGCCGCGCTGTTGACCGCGGCCAGGGGATTGCGCAGCTCGTGCCCCAGCATGGCGATGAACTCGTCCTTTTGGCGGTTGGCCTCGACCAGCTCCCGCTCGATGCGGCGCTGCTTGGTCACGTCGTTGGCGGAGACCAGCCTCAGGCGGCGACCGTCGGCGGCCTCCCCGAGGGGGACCGCCAGGAACGAGAGCGTCTTGCGGGCACCACCCTTGGTCCAGATCTCCTGCTCGTAGCCGTGCTCGTGCGGTGGTGAGTCCCATACCTCCCGCTGCATCGCCATGAGCTCGGCGGCTTGCTCGCGAAAGGCCGCGTGCACCCAGGCCTCGGTGGTCGGGATGTCGTCGAGCGAATAGCCGGTGAGCTCGGTCCAGGATCGGCTCAGGTCCACGACGTTGCCCGTGTCGTCGTGGACCATCAGGGGGACGGGGGAGCTCATGAGCACCCGGCGGAAGCGTGCTTCGGAGCGCCGGAGGTCGGCCTCGGCGAGCTTGCGCGAGACCAGCTCGCCCAGCGAGCGGCCGATGCCCTCGAGGCAGCGAAGGAGGACGTCGTCGGCATGGAGCTGCTCGCGGGACAGGCACACCACCACCCCGATGGAGTCGTTGCCGATCGTGATCGGGAACACCAGCCCCGAGCACAGGCCGAGCTGCCGGGCTTCCTCGACGCGACGGAAGTGACGACGGGGGAGCAGCGAGGTGACCCACTCCGCGTGGCGCAACAGGTGCACCCGGCAGGGCACGCTCATTCCATCGGTGAGCTCGAGTCGATCCGGGGGCAGGCGCCGGTCGATCTGATGCGGTGAGAGCGGGGGTGTGGCATGGATGGCGCTGCGCTCGAGCGCGTGGCCGTCCGCGCTCGGCAGCCACAGCTCCACCACGTCGAGGCCGAGGGCCTCGGACGTGCTGGCATGGAACCGGGCGATCGCATCCGCGAGGTCGTCGGCTTCGACCGAGGCCCTGGCCACGGCGATCTCCAGCACCTGGCGTGCATGGGTTTGGTGGTGCTGGATGGCGCTGCCGATCACTGCGGCAACGGCCTGCAGGAAGTGGGCGTCCTCGGGGGAGAAGCGGCGAGCGCTCCGGGCGTGCGTGGCCAGGACCCCGTAGGGTCCGCCGAGGCCCGGGATGACGCACGAGAGTCCGCTGCGTACGTCGTAGCCGACCAGGAAGGGGGGGCCCTTGAAGCGCCGCTCTTGCTGGAGATCCTCGACGAGCACCACGCCGGGGCTCTGGAGCGTGTAGCCGGCCTGCGAGTCGAGATCCGCCTCCACCGTGGCGCGGCCCACCAGGCCCTCGCGCCAGCCCACGCCCGCACGCAGGAGCAGGGTCCGGCCTCCTGGCTGTAGCTCGAGCACCTTGCACAGATCGGTGCCGAGGGTCAGCTGGACCTCGCGCACGGCGTGCTCGAGGAAGGTCTGGAGGTCGGGCTCTTCGAGGGCCCGCAAGCCCAGGCGCGCGATCACGGCGTGCTGCTGCTCGCGGACCGCCAGCTGCTCGGCCGTGGTCTTGAGGTCGGTGACGTCTGCGAACGTGACGACGACGCCCTCGATGCGTCGTGTCTCGGTGCGGTAGGGCAGCACGCGTCGAATGATCCACCGGCCGTCGGTGGTCTGGATCTCGTCGGCCCGAGCCTCGAGGTGGTCGAGCACCTGCTGGGCTTGCTGGACGAGATCGTTCTGGAGCAGCTCGCGGGCGATGTCGCCCACGAAGCGCCCTTGATCATGGGCATCGAGACGAACGAGCTCGTTGGCGGCGGGGGTCGAGCGCTTGATGCAGAGTCGCTCGTCCAGGAACAGGGTGGCGATCCGGGCGCTGGAGAAGAAGTTGGCGATGTCGTCATGGGCCGACTCGAGCTGCTCGACCTTCTCGCGGAGCTGGGCGTTGACCGTGCTCAGCTCCTCGTTGAGCGAGCGCAGCTCCTCGGTCGTGGCCTCGAGCTCCTCGTTGACCGACTGGAGCTCCTCGTTCATCGAGGTCGACTCCTCGTTGGCGCAGCGCAGCTCCTCGTTGGACGACTCGAGCTCGTCGACCGTGCTGCGGAGGTCCTCGCGCGTGGCCTCGAGCTCCTTCTCGAGCAGCTCGATGACGGCATCCTGCTGCGGGGTGTCGACGGGAGAGTGAGGCGAGGAGGGCCCGGCGAGCGGCTCGAAGGTCACGAGCACGACGCCGTCGCCGATCTCGAAGGCAGGCGTTGCGGTGACCCTGATGCGCTCCAGCCGGCTGGAGTCGGGGCTCGAGGTCGCCACCACCGTTTGCTCCTCGCGTCGGCACTTGTAGAGCGCCGCGCGCACGCGGGTTGCGAGCTCGGGGTCGACCAGGTCGGAGAGTTCGAAGCGAGGGTCGCCCTCGGGAAAGCGCAAGTACGGGCGTAGCTCACCATGCATGTAGAGGATCGCGCCGGACTCGTCCACGACGATGGTCGGCGGGACCCGAGCGCCGAGGATGGCCCGACGGACTCGATCGTCACCACCACCCCTCGAGCGCACCCGAGCCGAGCCTGGACGGTTCTGTGGGCCCATGGACGTGCTCGACTCCTCGCGGCGATTCGTGGTGGATGCTCCCCTCCGCGCGATGGACGAGAGTCGTGAAGCACCCACTCTACGAAAGATCTTCCACTTCTTGGAGACCGTAGCAAACGAGCCACGCCGTGGCCCGGTCGACTCCGATGAGCCCAGCAGCAGGTAGCCATCGGGCTGCAGGGCAAAGTGGAGCAGGTTGAGCACTTGCTCCTGGGTCGGCGGGCGCAAGTAGATGAGCACGTTGCGGCAGCTGACGAGACTCATTCGCGAGAATGGCGGGTCGTTGGCCAGGTCGTGTGTTGCGAACGAGACGGCATCCCGCACCTGCTTGGTGACCCGATGGCCCTTGCCCTCGATCGCATCGAAATATCGTTGCAGTCGAAACGGACCGACTTGGTCGGCAATGGTGGGGGGGTAGAGCCCGGCCCGGCCGACCGCGAGGGCCTCTTCGTCGACATCGGTCGCGAACACCTGGAGCGATGCGGGGTGGTCATGGTGCGCGAGCGCCTCGAGCACCACGATGGCAATCGAGTATGCCTCCTCCCCGGTGGCACACCCGGGAACCCAGACGCGAAAGGACTCCTGCGGCGACAAGCTCTCGATGATCGGATCGATGGCCAGTCGGCGCAGGGCGTCGAACGCCTCGGGGTCGCGGAACATCTCGGTGACCGAGATCAGCAGCTCCTGCGCGAGCGCTCGTCGCTCCTCTCGGTCCTCGTGAAGGCGCACGAGGTAGCTCTCGAAGTCGTCGACCCCGATCGAGGCCATGCGGCGATGGGCCCGGCGGGTGATCGTTCCCGGCTTGTAGACGCGCAGGTCGATGTCCTCGAGCGCCTCGGCGAGCCGCTCGAGCGACACATCGTCGATGTCGGCCGGCGGGGGGGGCTCTGGCGGCTCTTCACCGGGTGTTCGTGCCATGGCGGCGTTGGACCTCTTCCACAGAGCCATACCGCCATGGGCAGTCGACGGGCTAGTCGGGACTTCTCCGCCCGCCTGGACCGAGGTTTTCACGCCACCGACGACGATGCCGTGCGCCCGGGCGCCTCTGCCGCTTGCGCGTGGTCGGGGCTAGTGGACGCTCCTTGGGGAGGACCCACCCAAGAGCAGGAGCTCGGCAATCCTGCCATGCTCGACTCTGGCGATCGCGGCCACGTCGGGGCCATTGCCGGTGAGGATCGCGGCGGCATGGCTTCCTCCGATCGTGACGGCCTCGACCCGTCGCACTCCGCCCTCGCCGCGTAGGCCGGCCCATACCCAGGTTGGGTCGCGGGTGGGTTCGTGGCCGGGTCCCGACTGGTCGGGCAGACCAATGGCCTCGATGTTCACGTCGCGCATGGTTTGCAGCCACGCGTCACGCGGCGCCGCGGCGAGCTCGGCGAACAGGGACTGCGCTCGTTGGGGGGACAGGGCAGGCATCATCGCGCGCCCGAATGCGAGCGCGGCTCCGGGACCCAGGCCGGTCAGCAGCCGCCCTCCGTGGCGAACGAGCCCGAGCCAGCCGCGAAGGCCACGTTGCAGGTGCCAGATCACCGGGCCGCGCGGGTTCCAGAACGCGCGCATCGAGGTGATGATCGAGCCCCGCAGGCGGTACTCGAGGATCGCCTCGACTTCGAGCGGCTCGGCAGCCACGGGAGTGACGGTCTCGATGGTCACCTGCCGCACGACCACGGTGGGCGACACGAACTCGCGGCGAGGGCGGAACACGACGCTTCGCTGGGGCGCGATGAACACCCGCCAGAACGCGGCCATGCGCTGGGGCCCGGTGTAGCGGGCGGCTCCCACCGGATCCTCGATGAAGGCATCCGAGGAGAACAGGCCGACCCACCCCGACTGGTCCTTGCGGAGCACGGCGGCGGGCGATGCCTCCACGATCGCGAGGGGATCGAGGTCGGGGGGGGATGGCACGCCCTCACGTACCACGGTGGGCGGCGTTTCGCTATGCTCTGGGCCCTCGTGCTCTGGTATACCGACGACTCGTTCTTCGACACGGTGCTGGTGGTGGCGCTCTTGATGGTGCCCATGACCGCCGTGTCGATGCGCTTCATGAAGGCGCCCTACGGGCGCTTCGCCGCCAAGCGAGGCTGGCTCGCCGTCAACGCCCGGTTGGGGTGGATGCTCATGGAGCTGCCGGCCACGCTGGTGTTCTGGCCGTGCTTCCTCTCGGGGCCGCGCGCGTGCGAGACGGTGCCCATGATCCTCGCGGGGATCTGGGGCATCCACTACCTCAACCGCGGCTTCGTGTTCCCGTACCTCATCCGGGTGCCCAAGCGAGGCGGGGCGACCTTCGGGCTGCCGGTGTGGGGCACCGGGATCGTCGTGACGTCCATGCACGGCTATCTCAATGGCACGTTCTTCTCGCGCCTGGGCCAGCACTTCACGGAGGAGTGGCTCGCCGATCCACGATTCTTGTTCGGGGTGGCGCTCTACGCCGCGGGCCTGCTGCTCAACATCCACTCCGATGCGATCCTCCGCAACCTTCGCACGCGCGAGGAGGTGGAGCGCGGAGACAAGGTCTATCGCATCCCCCGCGGGGGCGGCTTCGCGTTCGTCAGCAATCCGCAGTACCTGGGCGAGCTGATGTGCTGGACCGGCTTCACGCTGTTCACGTGGTCGTTGCCCGGGGTGTTCATCCTGACGCTGTCGGCCGCCAACCTGGTGCCGCGCGCGGTGGAGACCCACCGCTGGTACCTCGAGCGCTTCCCCGACTACCCGCGCTCGCGGCGGGCCCTGGTGCCGTTCTTGTACTGACGGCAGCGGTGTGACTATCGTGGGGCCATGCAGCGCCAGCGCGTCCAATCGGGAGCCCCCTGGGAAGAGAAGGCTGGCTATTGCCGCGCGATTCGGGCCGGTGATCACGTCTACGTGACCGGCACGGTGGCGCTCGATCCCGGCGGGGTCGTGCATGCGCCCGGCGACGGCCATCGGCAGGCGCGACGCTGCCTCGAGATCATCGAGGAGGCGATCACCAAGCTCGGGGCGAGCCGCGAGCACATCGTGCGCACGCGCATGTACGTGACCGACATCTCCCGCTGGGAGGAGTTCGGACGGGCCCACGCGGAGTTCTTTGGCGAGCATCGACCGGCCACCACCATGGTGCAGGCCGGTCTCATCGGCGAGGAGTTCCTGATCGAGATCGAGGCCGACGCGGTGGTGGGCTAGGGAGGCCGTGCGTCAGTCGGGCCACAGCAAGAATCGCGAGGCCCAGTGGGGTGGCCGTGGCGAGATCGCGGCGACCCAAGCCAGGCCGATCCCCGCGAGGCCCTCGAGCATTCCCCAGGGAGCGCGGTCGGCGGGAGGGCGCGCGAGGTGGAGGCCATGCTCGAGCCAGCGCCGTGCTGCGTCGCGCAGGGGCTCGGCTCGCATGAGGTGATGGAGCAGCTGGAACGTGAAGGCGAGGCCCGCCGCGCCGTGACAGAAGCCGGCGTCGGGCTCACCGGCGCTGGCCAGATCGCGGGCGGCCGCTCGTACGGCCACGTCGACCGCCAGCTCGGACGGCTCGGCTCGTTGCAGGCTCGTGCCCGCTCCCCACAGCGCCGCCGCCACGCCGAGGTCGCCGTAGCACCACGCCAGGCGGCTCGCTACGGGCGGCCGGCCCTGGTAGGCCCTTCCCGGGAATCCTCCGTCGTGGAGCCGATGGCTCGAGAGCTGCGCCGTGGCGCGCTCGAGCAAGGGCACCGTGCGATGCGGTGCGATCCCGAGCCGCACCAGCCTGGCCAGGAACGCGATCACGCCAGCGCTGCCGTGCGCGAGCCCGAGGTCCTCGTAGTGGTCGGCGTCGCTGGCCGCCGCGCGCCAGGTGACGCCGTGGGTGGTGCTCAGGGCCGCACCCTCGAGGCGGTCGGCGATGGCGGCGAGCAACCGGCGGCTGTCACGGCGCGACAGCAGCAGGCGCTCGAGCTCGAGCACGCCGTGGCCCACGCGTCCGTAGGCGAGCTCCGCCGCATGTCTGGGCTCGGGATCCACCGTTTCGAACAGCACCACGTCGTGCACGTCCTCGGTCGGATCATCGTCCCAGCTCCATCCGCGCGGCTCGCTGTCGTGCCTTGGCTGGGGGTGCGCGAGCATGTGCTCGATTGCCCAGGCGACGCCCACCAGGCCGTCGTAGAGGCCCAGGCCCGCATGACCATCGGCGCGCTCGACCGCCATCGCGGCCAGCTCGAGCGAGCGAGTGGCGAGCTCGGGGCGCGCGAGGTGCTGCCCGGCATGGGCGAGGAACACGGCCGCGTCGGCAAGCTCGGTGGCGCTCCGGGCTCCGGGGTCGGCGTTGGCGAGCTCGACGGCGAGGTCTTCGAGCGCCTGCTCCACGAATCGAGCCGCTGCCCCGACGGACAGCGGCTCCCAACTCGCGCGAGCCCTGGAATCAGCGCGAAGAAGCGATGCCAAGGCTACGGGACGGTATGGCTGACGCCGGTGTTGTAGCAGAAGCCGGTTGCAGTACAGCGGCCGACGCGGCCAAAGAAGATGCTGGGCTGGCTGCTGCCTTCCTTGACGCTCTGGAGCGCGTCTTCATCCACGCGAACCGATTGCTTGTCGAGCTTGATGCGCTTCTTGATACCGTTGCTGTCACTCATGGTCGAGGTCTCCTTCTTGACGGATCACCGATGACCAACCGGACGCAGCAGCGACACGACTGGTCGAGGGCAGAGTCGAGGGTATGCGTCGACGATGGCGAGGGCAATGTGCTTTCGTCCCTGGGATCGGTCCGATCGTCCCAAAGTGTGAGCCGTGGGCGAAACCAACCGCGTGTTCCATGGGTCGATGGTCGGGGCGAGTGCTTCATACGAGGTTGTCGGGTGTCAACCAGGCATGTGAGCGACGTTCGTCGCTGGTGACGCCGGCGTTGTCCCGCGGTGGCGCTCCATGGTTCAATCGTCAACCGCGTCATGGAGTGGAGCCCCATCGTGGATCCTGCGGTCGCTCGCCACCACCGCGAGCTCGTGACGCAGTGGGTCGACGCCAACATCGCGGGCGTCGACGGCCTCGACGCCGTACACCTCGCGATGCTGCTGCTCTACGCCGATCTCGACGGCGACCATGACGTGGCCGCGCTGGTGAGCCGCGGAGTCGGCGAGGCGCTGTCGGAGCCCGGGCGCTTCGGGGCGTTCGTGGGGCCGTTCGCTGCGGCGTGGGCCCTGGCGGTGTTGCAGACGTCGGCGTGGAGCGGCATCGAGGCCGACGATCTACTGGTCGAGCTCGACGACGCCGCGCAGGCCTGCGTACGAGGAGCGCGAGCGATGTCCTACGGGCTGCGTGCGGGCGCTGCGGCTCCTGGCGGCTACTTGCTCGAGCGCGCCGAAGGATCCCGTGACGCTCGGTGGGCCCCTGCACTGCTCGACCGGCTGGAGGTCTGCGCGGTGCCTCGCCCCGAGGGCATCGCGCTCTACACCGATCCGCACTGGCTCTCCCCGCTCGTGGGCATCGAGCACCCGCGCGGCCGCTATGACCTGGGCATGGCCGATGGAGCAGCAGGGGCCGTCGCATTGCTGTGCGGTCTGGTCGAGCGGGGGATCGAGCGCTCGCGGGCATCCGAGCTGCTCGAAGGGGTGTGTTCGTGGCTCGTGGCGCAGGTCGAGCGCCATGGCGGCGTGCCGGCGTGGGTGTCGCTCGATGATCGGCCCGGTCCGATCGGCCTGGGCTGGTGCTCGGGAGCGGTGGGAGTGGCGATGAGCATGCATCGCGCGGGTCGAGCGCTGGCTCGGCCCGAGTGGTGCGATTGGGCCATCGATCAGGCCGAGCGCTGGACGCTCGGCTCCGCGTTGGGGGCGAGGGAGCCGGAGGCGAGCGCTGCGGGGTGCCTGTGCCACGGATCCGCCGGTGTCGTGTACGGCCTGGCTCGTCTCCATGGGGCATCCGGGCGGCGATCGCTGCGAGCGGCGGCGCAGGCCTGGATCGATGCCCGGCTCGTGCCTCACTTCGTAGGCGAGCCCAGGGGTGCTCGAGCGGGGGCCACCTTGCTCGGTCGGCTCGGTGGAGCGCTGGTCTTGTCGTCGATGGGCTCGGAACGTCCGCCGAGCTGGAGTCGTCTGCTGCTCTGCTAGCCGTGTGAGCCGACATGCCCGACACCGATCGAGACCTCACGCGGACGTACGAGCAGGTTCGGCTCGCCTGGGAGCAGCGACCCGTGCACGTGCCGGCGCCGTGGTCCCGGCCGTTTGCGAGCGAGGCGCTGGTGATGGATGCGCTGCGCGCCGCGGCCGATCGCATGCGCCGCGACGGGATGGGGACCCAGCGCATGCGTTGCTTCGTGGAGACCATGCAGGTCGAGGCCGACGTGGGCGACCTCCTGCCGCAGCGAGGCGAGGACCTCGGTGGCTATCATGCGCGGGCCAAGGCGCGGGTCGGTGGTCGCGGCTTTGCGCTGATCGCAGACGAGCTCGACCACGTGAGCCGACCGCTGTGGTTGGCGGCCACCGAGCTCGTCGGGCCCATCGTGGCCGGGACCTCGCCCCGACACTCCTCGATCGGGGTGTTCCTGGGCGACGGGCGGTTCACGGGCTTTGGGCTCCACCGCGATCCGCACTCGACCCTGATGGTGGTGGTGCGTGGTCGCAAGCGCCTGCGCCTGTGGCCTGGCGATGGGGTGCTCGAAGCGGCCCTGGTGGCGCACGGTCGTAGCACGCGCTACGAGGCGCTGCTCGACGACTCGATCGTGATCGACGCGCAGGAAGGCGACCTCGTCTACTGGCCATCCTCCTACCATCACGTGGCCGAGAACCCCGAGGGCACGCTCAGCCTCACCGTGAACCTCGCATTCGGCAGCGAGCAGGTGACCCCCCAGCTGCTGTGGCGGCACTATCGACAGCAGTGGTTTCGTCGCGTGGGCGAGCTCGAGGAGCCGAGCTGTACTCGCGACGGACGGGTCGACCTCGAGGCGATCGAGGCCGCGTGCACGGCGATCGAGGCCGTGGTCCCCGACCCACGCGCGGCCCGGCAGGCGGTGCGACGCTCGCTGGCCGTGGAGCTGCTGCGCCTCGAGACCGCGCTGGGGTTTGGTGCCCCGCCGCTCGTCGACGGGGTCGAGCTCGGAGACGACGCGGTGGTGCGATGCGTTCCCGGGCGACCGATCCGCGTCGAGCAGCTTCGCGAGGCAGGGCTCGTCGTTGCTGCCCAGGGGCACGTGCTCGAGCTCCGCGACGAGCCCCGGATCGCAGCGCTGTTGGAGGGCGTTCGCGGCGATCGCCCGAGGCGCGTGGACGGGCTGGTCGATGCTGCGCAGCGTGCTCCCGGGGCCGCCGAGCGGGGCGAGCTGTTGGAGTTGCTCCACGCGCTCGCCCGCATCGGGGCGGTGCAGGTGGTGGAGCGGACGGGGGACGAGCGGTGAAGTCCTCGTGGCCTGCGTGCGGTCGGGATGCTTCAGCGTGGAGCCGATGCGCGCGCGAGGCGGTCGATCATCAGCACCAGCAGGGCGGGCAGCTCGAGGGGCTCTTCGCGCGTGGTGCCGTTGCTCGGGCACAGCTCCACGATGTCGGCCGCGATCACTCGCCGTTCCTCCATGATGATGCGCACCGCATCGTAGAGCTCGTGCCACTCGAGGCCAGTGCCGGCCGGGGTCGAGACGCGGCCTCGCATGGCCTCGGTCGAGAGCACGTCGAGATCGATGCTCAGGTACACCGGGCGCTCGGCGGGGATCGAGCGCAGCAGGGCCTGCAGCCGCTCGGGGGTCGCGATGAGCCGCTTGGTCTCGGCCAGCGAGTAGGGGTGCAGGCGCGGGGCGAGCCCGGAGCCGGCGAGATCGTCGTAGCCACGCGCGTTGGGGTCGAGCCCCGCTCGCAGCCCGAACGAGTACACGCTCTGCAGGTTGGAGTGGGCCAGCAGGCCACGAATGGGCAGGGCGTGATCGAAGGCGATGCGGTCGTCGTAGAGCGCGTCGTGGTGGGCGTCGAAGTGGATGAGGCACAGATCGGGGTGGTGGTGCAGCAGGGCGTGCACGATGGGAAACGTGATCGCGTGGTCGCCTCCAATGAACACCGTGGGGCGCTCGGCCTCGATCACGGTGCGATCGACCACGGTGCGGAGCTCCTCGAACAGCGCGCGGACGGTTCGGGCGTCGGCCCCCACGTCACCACCGTCCTCGAGCACGACGCCGCGGGCCAGGGGCTCGGGCAGGCTGCCGTTGCAGGCGATCTCGGAGTAGAACCCACGACGATGGGCGTCGAACCATGTGCCCATGCGCATGGTGAGCTGGCGCAGGTAGCCGGGGCCGAGCACGGTACCGCTCGACACCGGGCGCGAGGCCACCGGGACCCCCACCACCACCACGTGGGCGTCGGAGTCGTCGAGGTCGGTGGGTACGTGGAACAAGCTGCGCGGCGGCAGCGAGTAGCCCAGGCCGGCATCCGCGAAGTCGTCCACCTGCGCGCGCAGCCGGGTGTCGGGGTCGGGATCGGCGTTGGCGTCGGCGTCGGCGCTGGAGGTCCCGGGGGGAGCCTGCTCGAGGTAGCCCGCGGCCCACAGCCGCTCGACGTGAGCCTGGCGCTCCGGCTCGTCGGCGAACAATGCCGCGATCTCGTCGGGGGTGAGTGTCCCCTTGGCCGAGGCACTCGCGGCGAGCTGCTCGAGCGTTTCGAACAGCGGCGAGGAGATCCGCTGGGTCGGCACCACCAGCACGCATCGTTCCTGCGCACGAGCGTCGTAGACGTAGCAGTGCGGGCCGAGCCGTGCGAAGGCAAGGGAGGGGATGAGTCGAAGGGAGCTCAACATCGACCTCGTACGATCGTGATGCCCACGCGTCAATGCTCATCCGTCGGGATCGCATCGAGAATTGGCTGCGATCACGATCACGATCATGATCATGGGAGGCCTCGACCGAGGTAGCCAGCGATGGGGGAGACGCACGCTGAAGTGGAACGGCTGCGAACGGCGAGCGGGACCTACGAGGTTTCCGGCTTCTTCGCGTGGCGAGTGCCGCTGTTGTCGTGGGACGAGCTGATGTCGCTGTTCCACGACGAGGAGGGACGGAGGTGGGAGAGCCCGCTGCTGCGCGAGGCGATCTGGCTGGCATCGCCGGGTCTGCTCGAGGCGGTCGATGGCGAGCGCAGGGGTCCCGGGGGACGGCCCTCGCCGGCCGTGGACGCGGCGGTGCGGCGCTACCTGGTGCGCGCCGCCACCCGGCCCACGCCGTTCGGGCTGTTCGGAGCCTGGTGTGCGGGCGAGCTGGGGAGCGAGGCGCGGCTCGAGCTGCTCCCGCGGGCCCGTACCACCCGCTGCTCCCGACTCGACGCCGCGATGCTCGAGGCGCTGGTCCGCGGGCTGCGGGCGAGCGTGCCCGCGGACCAGCGAAGCTACCGCCGCAACCCGACCTCGTACCGGGTGGGCGAGCGGCTTTGCTTTGGCGTGCAGACCGACGGCGGCCGAGCCGAGGGCTACGAGCTCGCGTCGGTGCTCGATCATCCGGTGGTCTCGGGGCTGCTCGAGCGCTGCGACGAGCCGCTGTCGGTGGCGGCCCTGGTCGAGCACGTGGTGTCGCTGGAGCCCGAGCTCGCGGCCGAGGACGCGGCCGCGCTGGTGCTGGAGCTGGTGGACGCGGGGCTGCTGCACGACGAGCTCACGCCTCCACTGACGACCGTGCACCCGCTCGAGGCGGTGGGCGCGGTGCTCGAGCGGACGGGAGCGCCACCAGAGCTGCGCGAGGCGCTGGCGCGGGTCGTCGCCTCGCTGCGGCGGCTCGATGCGCAGCTCGTGCCCGCCAAGGCGAGCTACGACGAGCTCGGGCGAGCGCTGGAGCGGCTGTCGGTGTCGATGCCCCCGGGCTGTCCCGTGCAGGTCGATGCCGAGCGACCCTGTGCCCGGGCCACGCTGCCGTTGCCCGTGGTGCGGGCGCTGCTCGCCGGAGTCGAGGCGATGCGGCGCCTCGGCGCGCGCCACGAGCCCTCGGCGCTCGACCGCTTTCGCGAGCGCTTCGAGGCTCGCTTCGGCGACGTCGAGGTCCCGCTCGGGCTTGCGCTCGACGAGGACCACGGGGTGGGCTTCGATGGGCTGCATCACCCCGCGCGGAGTCATCCGCTGCTCGTGGGTCTCGGGGGGCCCGCGTCGGTGCCCCGCGTGATCTGGGGGGAGCGCGAGCGTCGACTGTCGATGAAGCTCGAGGCCATCGATCGCGGCGGGGGGCTGGAGCTCGAGCTCGACGACGAGGATCTGCAGGCCTGCGCCGAGGTGGGGCCGCTTCCGTCCTCGTTTGCCGTACACGGCATGCTGCTGGGGAACGCCGACGACGTGGCCCGGGGGCGCTTCACTGTTGCGTGCAGCTCGTGGGCGGGACCCCCGGGAGGGCGCACGCTGGGCCGGGCGGCGCACCTCGGCGGGCTCGAGCGGGGCATCGCGGCGCTGATGCAGAGGGAGCAGGCCGTCCATGGCGAGGCCGTGGTCGCCGAGATCGTCCACCATCCCGATCACCCCGAGCGCATGGCCAACGTCACCCGAAGGCCGCGGCTGCTGGCGCACGAGATCGACTGTCTGGGGCCCTCGTCGGCGCCACCCGGCATGCGGATCGGGCTCGATGATCTGTGGCTGAGCGTGCGCGGCGGGCGGCTGTGCTTGCGCTCGCGCCGGCTCGGGCGCGAGGTCGTGCCGCGCCTGACGGCGGCGCACAGCTTTCGCCAGCCATGGCACCTGCCGGCCTATCGATTCCTGTGCGAGATGCAGCACGACCCGCGGGTCGGCGCGCAGAGCTGGAGCTGGGGTCCGTTCGAGAGCCGCACCTTCCTGCCGCGCGTGCGATACCGACGGGCGATCCTCGCCCCGGCGTGCTGGAGCCTGGCCGGCGCATCGATCCCCCGCACGCAGGGTCGGGCACCCGACGAGCTGCTGGCCGAGATCTCCGCCTTGCGCCGCCAGTGGGGCATTCCCCGCTGGGTGACCGTCGACGAGCTCGCGGTCGATCTCGAGGATCCCACCATGATCGAGCTCGGGCTGCGCGGGCCCGAGCGTGGTGCAGTGGTGCGCCTGGAGGAGCTGCTGCCCGCCACGCTCGGGATGCCGGCGATGGGTCCCGAGGGGCGCTATGTGCACGAGCTGACGGTTCCGTTCGTTCGCCACGAGGACGTCGGTGAGCATTCCGCGATCGCTCGCCCCCCCGACGTCGTCTCGGTCGGCGAGCGGAGGCAGGCCGTGCTGGTCCCGGGCTCGTCATGGCTGCAGATCAACGTATTCGCGGGGGGCCGCACCATCGATGCCTTGCTCGTGGGTCCCGTGCTCGAGGCGCTTGGCGAGCTCGACGCGACCAGCCACCTGCGGCGATGGTTCTTCGTGCGCTACGACGACCCCGACCGTCACCTGCGGCTGCGGCTCGAGGGTGAGCCGCGGTGGCTGAGCCGGGAGGCGTGGCCCCATCTGCTGCAGGTGCTCTCGCCCCATGCCGAGGCGGGAGCGGTGCATCGCATCCAGGCCGACACCTACGCGCGCGAGCTCGATCGCTACGGTGGCATGCTGGGAATCGAGGCCGCAGAGTCGATCTTCTGCGCCGACAGCACGGCGGCGCTGGCGATGCTGCGCCTTGGCCCATGCGGACACGAGGCCCAGGTCCAGCGCATGCTGGCCAGCCTCGATGCGCTGGCCCGAGACCTCGGACTACGCACGCTCGAGCAGCGCCTGGCGGTCGCGCAGCAGTGTCGATCGAGATTCATCGACGAGCACGCGGACCCGGCCGCCATGCGGCGCGAGCTCGGTCGCCGCTATCGCACCCTCCGTCCCGCCTGTGAGGCTCTCGGGGCCGATCCTCCGCCGGTCGCGGTCGCGGAGCTCGAGGGGGTGCTCGCAGAGCGTGGCCGTGCCATCGCCGCCGCGCTCGCGCGACTGCGGGAGGCCGACCCGTCGCACGTGCTCCTCGGTGAGCCCGCTCGCTTGCTGCCCTCCTATTGGCACATGCACCTCAATCGCCTCCAATCCCATCCTTCGCGGACGCTGGAGACCGTGCTCTATGCGTTCCTGACCCGACTCTACGCGGCTCGCCGTGCTCGGTCGAGCCGAGCATGATCACCGAGCGTGGTCACCGAGGTACATCGTCATGCGCACTGCTCTCATCGCCATGCCCTGGGCCCAATGCGACATGCCCTCGGCCGCCCTGGGGATCTTGGCGGCCTTCGTTCGGGATCGGCGTCCCGAGCAGCGCGTGTCGTGCGAGCATGCCTTCGTCGAGGTGGGGCAGCGCCTGGGTCGGATCTACGGCGTGGTGGCTGCGGACGATCGCATGGGCGAGGTGCTCTACGCCTCGTTGCTGCACCCCGAGAACGTCGCGCGCACGCAGGAGTATCTTCGGGGCTGGCTGGCCGAGCGAGACCATGACGAGCACGAGATCGACCGCGCCGTGGCCACGGTACACGGCGCTCTGCGCGAGCACGCCGAGGCGCTCGCCGAGCGGCTCGCGGGGCGCCACGAGCTGCTGGGCTTCACCACGTCGTACAACCAGCTGTTCGCCAGCCTGCTCGTGGCCAAGCTGGTGCGCGAGCGCGATCCCGACGTCCGCATCGTGCTCGGCGGGATGGGGGTGCCTCAGCCCACGGGGTCGTCGGTCCTCGAGCACTACCCGTTCGTGGACTACGTGATCCAGGGGGCGGGCGAGCAGCGGCTGGTGCAGCTGCTCGACCGGCTCGAGGCGGGTCGGCCCACGACCGAGCTCGAGGGGACGCTCGACCGCGCCGCGCCGGGGGCCGTGGGGGCGCACGCGGCCCCGCGCGAGGAGCTGCTCGATCTCGATGCGCTGCCGCGGCCCGACTACGACGCCTACGCCGAGCTGGCCGAGCGCCACGAGCTCCGCTGGACGATCCCGCTCGAGGGCTCGCGCGGGTGCTGGTGGGATCGCGTCGAGCGAACCGGCGACGTGATGGACACGTGCTACTTTTGCTCGCTCAACACCACCGCGTACCGCGAGAAGAGCCCGGCCCGGCTCGCCGCCGAGATGCACGAGCTCGCCGACCGCTACGAGGGCACGTCGTTTCGCTTCCTCGACAACATCATCAGGCGACGCGGGGTCGAGGAGCTCTGCGCCCACATCCGCGAGCGCGGACGCGACTATCGCTTCTTCTACGAGGTGCGGGCCCAGATCTCTCCCTACGAGCTGCTGTGCCTGTGGGAGGCCGGGTGCTTGGAGGTGCAGATCGGCATCGAGGGGCTCTCCACGGGCTACTTGCAGCGCATCGGCAAGGGGACCACCACGATCCAGAACCTCCAGGCCATGCGCACGTGCTACGAGCTCGGAATCTCGAGCGCTTCGAACCTCATCGTCGACTTCCCCGGGGCAACGGCGGCCGAGGTCGCGCAGACCCGGGAGACGATCCTCCGGCATGCGATCGCGTACCAGCCCGCCGATCTGGCCTCGTTCGCCGTGTATCCCAACAGCTCGGTCCATCGCCTCCCCGAGCGCTTCGGGGTGGCCTCGATGAGCAACGCCGAGGAGTTTCGCCATGCCCTGCCCGAGCCGCTGTGGCAGGCGCTCGAGCTGTTCTGGAAGGACGTGCGCTACGAAGACGAGGCCGTGGACTGGTCGCCGGTGCAGGAGGCGTGCGTGCGGTGGAGGAGGCTCCACCGTGCGCTCGGGGCCAGCTCGGGGGTGCAGTGGTTCTCGAGGCTGCGCACGCTCTCGTACCGGGACGGGGGGGCCTTCCTCGAGATCATCGATCGAAGGGGCCAGCTCGAGCGACCCGGTCACGAGCTCGTCACGCTGCAGGGGGCCGCGCGCGAGATCTTCCTCGAGTGCCTCGAGATCCAGTCGCGGGCCGACGTGATGCGGCGGTTCGCACCCGAGCACGGCGAGGCGAAGGTGATGGGGATCCTCGACGAGCTCGTCGCCGAGGATCTGCTGTTTCACGAGCGAGGGCGGCTGCTCTCGCTCGCCGTGGCCGAGCGACCCGAGGCCGCGGCCGCACGCATCCGCAAGGCTCACGCACGCCGCCGCCGCGCATCGGCGGCCCCGGCCGGACCTCGTCTGGCGGTGCTGAGCACGCCTCGGGTGGGCGAGCCCGCCTCGACCGATCCCGCTTCAGGAGCACCGCGATGAACGATCCCTCGCTCCCTTCTCGAGCGCCCCTCGAGACCCTCGTGGGTCGGGCTCGCGCCGAGGAATTCGCGCGCAGCGCCTGGTGGCCGCGACCCTTCGTCGCCCATGGCTCGGTGGATCGCTTCGGGATCTCGCGCGAGCTGGTCTCGGCTCCCTACGACGAGCTGATTCGCGACTACGAGGGCGAGCGACGGGTCTGGTGCAACGATCGGCACGGTGCGCAGCGGATGATCCAGGTCCACGATGGTGATCTGGCCGCGTGTGCGCTCCACTCGGGATCGGCCGTGACCCTCGAGTTCATCGACCGTACCCCCCACTTCGACGCGGGCTGGGGCCTCGAGGTGATCGAGGCGCTGGGCTACCCCGCGGTCCCGGCCCTGCTGGCGGTGACGTGCTTCGTGACTCCGGCGGGCACCGGGGCCAACAAGCACCTCGATGCCGCGCCGTTCTTCATCCTGCAGGTGCGCGGGCGCAAGCACTGGTGGGTGGCCGAGAACCGCGAGGCACCTCATCCCCTCGAGGGCTGGGGGCCGAGCTGGGTGACCCCGGTGCCGCCCGAGCTTCGCGCCCACGCCGCTCGGATCTCGGGTGAGATGCCCCCCGATTGCGAGCACTTCGAGCTGGGCCCCGGCGATGTGCTCTACGTGCCGGGGGGCGCCTGGCATCGCACGCACTGCGACGAGACCTCGCTCTCGCTCAGCTTCATCCCGAGGGTGCCTTCATGGGCTCAGGTGATCATCGATCACCTCGTGGAGCACCTGCGGGCCCAGCCCGCGTGGCGTGCCCCCGCCGTGGGGCTGTCGTTGCCGGGGGGCGACGAGGCCTCGGCCCGGGCCCATCTCGATGGCCTGCTCGAGCCGCTCCGCGCCGAGCTGCGCGAGCTGGATGCACGGACCTTGCTCGAGCGCGCGACCTTGCGAGCCATGCTTCCGCAGCTGAGCGCCGAGGAGCTGTGGAGCCCTCGCTACCGCGCGGCGGCGGCCACGATCCGCGGGGTGGAGGACGGGCTCGAGCTGATCACCGAGCACGCCGAGATCACCGTGGATCGATCGCTGGCCGCGCTGTGTCGCTGGGCGCTCGAGAGCACGAGCCCCTTTTGCATCGCGGCGGCCTGCGAGCGAGCGCGAGGGGTCCTGGCCCCGCGCGAGGTCGTGAGCCTGCTTCGCACCTTGGTGGAAGCGTGCGCCCTCGTCGACGAATTCTCTACGGGGCAGTGACCCCGGAGCCCAGAGTCACGCTCATGGAACGCGCGGATGTCGATGCTCTGGACGCGTTCGTGGGACCCGAGCACAGCCCCGGCTTTCGCGGCCTTGCCTGGCCCACGGCGCCGTTTCGGGCGAGGGCGACGGGGGCGTGCGAGGCCATGGGGGAGCTTCGATCGCAGCCGATCCGGGAGCTGATCGCGGGCTACCGAGGCCACCGTCGGGTGTGGCATCGCGGACGCGACGGCATCGAGCGCATGCTCGAGGTGCGGGAGCCGGAGCTCGCCGTCTCGCTGTATGAAGCGGGTTGCACTGTCATGCTCGCGCATGCACACCTCGATCGCCGCATTCCCGCCGCCTGGATCCGTGGGCTCGGGCGCTCGCTGGGGCTGCCCGAGCACCCCGAGGCCGTCGCGGGCACGCTGTTCGCCTCTCCCGGGGGTGGAGGCGCAAGCCTGCACTGCGACCGCTCGGCGTTCTTCGTGGTCCAGCTCCGCGGCCGCAAGCGCTGGCGGGTGGCCGAGAATCAGGTCCCGTTCCCCACGCGCGGCTGGGGGCCCGAGCGGGGCACGCCGATGCCATGGGAGCTGCGCGCGGCGGGGGTGTCTCGGCACTCGACGCTGCCCGAGCATGCCCAGGCCTTCGAACTCGAGGAGGGCGATGTGCTCTACGTGCCCGCGGTTGCGTGGCACCAGACATGGGCACACGAGGAGTCGCTCTCGCTCACGTTGATCCCCTCGGTGCCGCGCTGGTACCAGCTGGTGTCGAAGGTGATGAGGTCGCGCTTGATGGCGGACGCGCATGCCCGCATGCCGGCGTCGCTCGTGGGGCCGCAGGCGGCGGCGCTGGAGCCCATGGTGGCCGGCTTGCTCGAGGCGCTCGTGGAGCAGCTCGGCACACTGTCGCTCGACGAGCTGCGAGCGGCGGCGGCCGCCATCAGCGACGAACCGACGCGGTGAACGCATGGATCCGGGCCTGGATGCTCTGCAGCCCGGGAAGGAGCGGCTCGATCGCTTCGCGCTCGCGGGCCCACTTGTCGGGCGCCGGGGCCGAGACGGTGTGACGCGAGAGCGGCAGGTCGCGGTTCGCCGTTGGCGCGTCGAGGGGGGTGGGGATCTCCGCGAAGTCGCACAGCATCTGCAGGGTGGTCCGGGGCCTGGCGACGAGCTGCTCGTACTCGATGGTCGTCCAGCGGTGCGCATCGATGCTTGCGAGCGCGTCCATGATCGCAGCATTGGTCGCGGCCCACTGGAACGCTGCCACCTCGGCCAGCGGACGGCCGTCGAGCGGCTCCCACTGCGGCGGGAGCAGCAGCGACCACCTTCGCGCCGTCCACCCGGGGAGCCGGGCACGGGTCACGAACCCACCCGAACGCCAGGCCTCCATGATGCTCGCGACGCTGCTGGCGGGGTCGCGATGCAGGTAGACGAAGCGGGCATCGGGCCACAGCGCGGCGAGCAGCGGCAGGCGCAGCGCATTGCGAGGGGTCTTCTCCAGCAGGCGAAGCGAGCGAGGCAGCTCGTCGGGGGGTAGGGCACAGAGGCGGGCGCCGCGGCCGTCGACGAGCTCGGTGAGCAAGCGGTGGCGCAGCGCTCGCTCGAGCTCCGGGGTGGCGTGCTCGGCCCCGAGCGCGTCCGAGCCGCTCGAGGCCGGAGCGACCGCGGCGAACACGTCGTCGCTCTCGCGTCCCAGACTCCATAGCGGCGGGCATCGGGTGAGCAGCTCGAACAGCATCGTGCTGCCGCTGCGAGGTGCGCTGACGATGAACACGGGGCGATCGAAGGTGGGAAGGACCTCCCAGGCGCGCTTGAGCAAGCCCTCGGCGAGCAGGTGATCGAGGGCCCCGCGCTTGCTCGACGATGCCGGCGCTTCGGGCTCGTGGGCGAAGCGCTCGAGCTCGGCGGAGAGGTTGCGACCTGCGGGCTCGGTGGGCAGCCGCGCGGGACAGCCCATCGCGTGGTGGGCAAGATGCTCCGCACCGCGGGCCGAGGCCTGGTATCGGGCGCTGGGGCTGGCGAGCGGAGCGGTGGCCGCGGCCTCACGCCCTTGCGCCGCACTCACGCTCTGCAGCGGAGCCGAGCGGTTGGAGACCTGCAGCACCGTGTTGATCACCGCCAGCGCCGAAGCGGCGGCACCGCCCGGCTCGAGCCCGCACCACAGGCCCCGCGGAAGCTCGTCGGCAAGCGCGGCGATGACCCCCGCGTACTCGAGTTCTCCGCTGCGATCGTGCCCATGGCGTTCGAACGCGGCCTGCCAGCGCGCGAGCAGCCGATCGAGGTGGCCTCGGAGCGCCGTGCGCATGCTCGTCGTGGTGTGCAGCACCTGCAGCTCGCGCCAGATCGTCTCCGTGAGCCCCTCGAGCTCGCTGGGCTCGAGCACGGCGAAGCGGTAGGGTTCGAACGGAAGCGCCGACGGCCGGGCTCCCGGGGCGAGCGCCACGTCCACGGGGGGGGCTCCGGAATCCGCGGCCGCGATCTTCTGCCACAGCGAGGGCGAGCCCAGGGTGTCGACCACCAGGTGGATGCGATCGATCGCGCTGGGGTTGTCCACGCGGTGGGGTCGCTCGTTGTCGAACGTCCAGCACTCGCCGGCCGCCATGTGGACCCGAAGGCCTCCGCACGAGAACGTGATCGACGGATCGGTGACGATCGGCACGTGGATCCGCAGGCGTCGCCACCAGTGGTAGTTGTCGTCGACGTGCTCGGGTACGGACTGGCCGGGGTGCAGTCGCATCAGGCGCGTGCGGCTGATCGGCACGTCGAGGCTCGCGAGCACC
The DNA here is from genome assembly GCF_026337845.1 of Paraliomyxa miuraensis. GTDB lineage: Bacteria > Myxococcota_A > Polyangia > Nannocystales > Nannocystaceae > Paraliomyxa > Paraliomyxa miuraensis. The sequence continues at coordinate 130,266 of NZ_JAOVZF010000151.1, forward strand.
GCACGAAGGTGCTCGCAGCGCGCGAGGTGGGGGGTGGCACGCATGGGCCCCGCGATTGCGAAGTCGTCGTTGATGCTGCCGTGTGCGGTGACCAGGACGATCGACGAGCTCCCGAGGTAGCCGGTGGGATGCACCAACCATTCATCGTCGCCGAAGCAGGCGACCTCGGCTGCGAGCTCGGCGGGATCGAACCGCAGCGGCAGACGGACCAGAGCGTGCTCGAGTCGCATGGTCAGTAGCCCCAGCGCCGCAGGCAGGCGTGGAATTCGGGGGAGAGCGAGGCTTCCACGTCGACGGGGCTCTCACGCCACGCACCCACGTGGGTCGGTCGGTAGAACGCCCGGAAGGCCGAGTGCTCGGCGGGCTCGAAGGGAACCTCGGCAAAGCCCAGCAGCCGGCGTAGCAGGCCGTCGACGTCGAGCACGGCCTCTTCGTAGCGCAGCTCGATCCACCGCGCAGGATCGATGCGCTCGCGCCAGTGCTCCCACGCCAGCATGTACTTGAGCCACAGCGGCTCGGCGTCGCGCACGGTGGGGCGCCGCCAGTCCTGGGCACCGAACTCGGTGGGGCGTTCGAAGTTGCGCAGCTGCGAGGCGACCACGTCGCGACCATCGCGGATCGTCACCACCAGCCGCGCACCCGGCTCGCGTTCCATGATCGTGCCGAGGTGCTTGAGGTACGCGCCCGGCATGTTGTCCCCGTACACGAGCAAGCCGGCGCCCATGCGCCGCTCGGTCTCGCGAAACAGCCACGAGCGTACCTCGGCGTTGCTCATCCCCACGCGGAGGGTGGTGGCGGCCTCGTCGTATGGCGGACACTTCTGGGGCCATACGTGGGGCACGGAGTTGACGATGTGGGGTCCGTCGACCACCTGGGTCACCCGCCACGCGGCCCAGGGCTGGGGGTGGTACAGGCACAGCTCGTTGAAGATGCAGACTCGCGGGTGCTGCGAGAGCCCGGCACACAGCGCGGTGGTCCCCGTGCGCGGCGAGCCCGTGACGATGAGGGGGTGTGGATGGGAATTCATCGATGGGTCAGCTCCTCTCGAAGCGACCGACCCTCGACTCCACCCGTGCGATGAGCGGCCGTAGCGTGGGCAGCACGCGCATGAGCGCGGTCTCGTCGCGACGCCACTTGCCGGGCTCGGGAGGGGTGACGGTGGCGGCGGACTGAGGGAGGGGTGGGGTGCAGCGCTGGCGTGCACGCTCGTCGAGCGAGAGTCCGGCGAACGCGGCGATGGTCTCGATGGCGCCGAGCGGATCGGCCACGAGCTCGTCGAAGCGCAGCGCGTGCCGTTGGTCCGCGGGCAGCTCGTCCATCGCGGTGAGCATGTGGAGGGTGGCCTGGGTCCACTTGAGGGCGGCCACCTCGACCAGCGATGCGCCTGCGAGCGCTCGCCAGCCTGGCGGCACCAGCCCCAGCCAGCGCTCGGGGGGCCAGTGCTCGCCACCCGGCCATCCGGGCAGCCGCACGTTGAAGCCGGTGCTCGCGGCTCGGCGCCACTTCTCCATGATGCTGCTGAGCACGGCGCGAGGCTCACGAAACAGGAACACGAACCGTGCGTCGGGGAAGGCTCGGCGCAAGAACGGCACGCGTAGGCAGTTGCGTGGGGTCTTCTCGACCAGCCGAAGCGTGCGCGCGGACGAGTCGCCGCGGGGTCCGAACACCAGCTGGTCGTCGCGATCGCGCAGGCCCGCGGCGAACCCGACCCGAATTGCGGTGATGATCGGAGGGCTGGCGTCGGCCGCGGTGAGGACGTGGGAGTCGTGGCCGTGATCGTGGAGCGCCAGCCCCTGGAGTCGATCGATCACGTGGTAGCTCTCCGAGCCGATGCCGTGGACCTCGGGGAGCGACGTCGCGAGTTCGTAGAGCAGCGTGCTGCCCGAGCGCGGCGGCGAGATGATCACCACCGGGGCGTGGAGGCGGTCGGCGATCTCGCGGCCGTAGACGCGGTGGTGAAGGGCCGCGTCGGGCCAGGCCCGCAGGAGCTCGAGATGGCGGGCCAGCAGCGCGTCGAGGGGGGCGCGCTCGAAGAACACGGCGGTGGAGGCCACGCGTCCCTCGTGCGGTGTGGTGGGGATGTGCTGGATCGCTGGTGGGTGCTCGTCCAGGGCGGCGTCGAGCGCCCGGGCGAGCGCGGCCGAGCCAGACCACGTGGCCGGAGGCGGTTGGAGCTCGAGCGACAGCACGTGCATGGGTCCTAGCGGGGGAGGCCGGCGACGTAGTCGGACTGCTGCGTGCCGAAGTTGAACCATGCGACCAGCGTGAGGCGGCCATCGGCGATCGAGCTCCCGAACAGCGGTGGAATCACCGAGTGGAAGCGGGGGGCGGGGAACACCACGCAGCGGTTGAAGGCCATGGGAATCGCCAGCAGGCGATCCCACGCGGCGGGGTCGCGATAGTCGTAGTCGTGAGCACGGGCCGGCACGAGCTCGACGTCTGCGGTCGCATGGTGCCGGAAGAAGGCCGTGCCGCCGCGGCAGTGCTCGGGAAGCGTGAGGTAGAGGACCGCCGTCGCATCCCCGAGGTCCCAGTCGGTGTGGCACACCAGCGCCTTGGCCGCGGTCGCGGTCGTATGGCGAAAGTTGGCGAGGTTGATGCGCACGGCCCGGTCGAGCCGATGGGCCAGCGTGGCCTCGAAGCCGTCGCAGATCTCCGAAGAGCACGAGCAGCGCGCGGCGGGCCCGGCCTGGGGATTGCCCGGCTGCACGTAGCTGGCCTGCAGCGCGCTGGCTCGCATCGCCGCGGGGTCGGGGAGGAAGTCGTCGAAGGTCAGCACCCCCAGGCGCTCGGCCCAGGCGGGACTCTCGAGCGGAGGCTCGGGGGTGGGCGGTGCGTCTCCGTTCATGCCGAGGCTCGTGCTTTCCGTTCGCATGGCTTGGGATCGAAGACGGGTCCGATGGCTCATTGGGTGGGGTCGAGCTCTCCTGCGTCGATCCGGCGCTGTCGCTCGAGGAAGTGGGCGGGAAACCCCAGCTCGATCTCGCTCACCTCGTCGAGTCGTCGCAGCTGCTCGCGTTCGAGCCGCAGGGACAGGCATCCCATGTTCTGCTCGAGCTGGGCCAGCGTGCGCGCGCCGAGCAGCGGGATGGTGGTGACGCTGCGCTGTCGCAGCCAGGCCAGCGCGACCTGGCTGGGAGGGCGCTCGAGCTCGTGGGCGAGCTCGCCGATGGCGGCGGCGATCCTCAGGGAGCGCTGGTCGAGCCGGTTCGAGCCGCGGGCTCGTCCCGAGGCCTGCGGATCCTCGTTGTACTTGCCGGTGAGGATTCCTGCGCCCAGGGCTCCCCACGCCGTGATCGCGAGCCCGAGCGCGCGGGCCATGGGGACCAGCTCGCGCTCCACCGTGCGCTGCATGAGGCTGTAGGGGATCTGCAAGGCCACGAACGGAGTCCAGCCCCGTAGCTGTGCCATCGTGTTGGCCCGCGCCACCACCCAGGCGGGTGCGTTCGAGATCCCCAGGTACCGCACCTTGCCGCCCCGCACGAGGTCGTCGAGCCCGCGCATCAGCTCCTCGAGCGGCGTGTACGGGTCCCAGACGTGGACCCAGTAGACATCGACGTAGTCGCTTCGTAGGCGCCGCAGGCTGCCCTCGAGCGCGTCGGCCATCGCCTTGCGGCTGCCGGTGGCGGCGTTGGGATCGTTGGTGCGGGTGCCCATGCCGAACTTGGTCATGAGCACGATGCGCTCACGCTCCGAAGCGATGAGCTCGCCCAGCAGCGCCTCGCTGACTCCGTCTGCGTAGCCGTCGGCGGTGTCGATGAGGTTGCCGCCCGCCTCGCGGAACGCCTCGTAGATCCGGGTGCTCTCGGCGCGGTCGGCTCCGTGCCGCGCGTGGCCGAAGGTCATCGTGCCCAGGCCCAGCTCGGAGACGCGTAGCCCGCTGTGACCGAGCAGGACGTAGCGCATGTCGTACGAGCGCAAGACGTGAGTATACGACCTCCATCGCCGGCCGTGCCAGGCGCGCCCGGCCGGTGTTCGGTTGCTGTTCGACCGCCTGTTTCAGAATGGTTGACAGGTGGATGCGGACGCTCAGGCCCAGCTCCCCAGCCACGGCCGCGGCACCGTGTCGGGAACGGAGGCGATCGGCGCGGGGGACAGCACGAGCGCTCGCTCCGACCACAGCTCGAGGAGCTCGTTGGCCAGGTCGGGCTCGAGCGCCTCGGTGCCGAGCAGCTCGCCGATCGTCGTCGTACCGTCGGCGCGGGCCAGCAGCATCGCGACCGCGGCCGACGCAACGCGTCCCGCCACGGTGCGGTTGCGATGCTGGATGGTGAGCGGGACCTCGAACGGCAGCGCGACGTAGAGCTCGGCGAGCCGCTGCGCGGGGCCCGGATCGGTCTTGGTCACCACGAGGTCGCCCACGATCAACACCTCGATCTGGGTGGTGAGCAGGCACGTCACGGCCTCGTCGACCGTCGTCACGATGGGCTCGCGATGGTTGTTGAACGAGGTGTTGAGGACCACCGGGACTCCGGTGAGCTTCTCGAGCTCGCCGATGAGCCGGTGAAAGCGCGGCTCGTCTCGGGCGGTGACGGTCTGGACCCTCGCCGTGCCGTCGACGTGGGTGACGGCTCCGAGCAGGTGCTGCTTGTCGGTCCGGACCGGCAGCGCCGCCGTCATGTGGGGGAAGTCGTCCTGTCCCGGGGGCAGCTCGAACCACTCGCGCGCGCGCTCGTGCAGCACGGCGGGGGCGAACGGACGAAAGTCCTCGCGCTTCTTGATCGCGTGGTTGATCCGGCGGCGGTTCTCCGCGGGCCGCGGGTCGGCCAGGATGCTGCGGTGACCGAGCGCTCGTGGGCCGTACTCGCAGCGTCCTTGCACCCAGCCCACGATGGTTCCACTGGCGATCAGTCGGGCCGTGTGGGCGCAGACGTCGTCGGAGGGCTCGACGTGGACCAGGCGGCCCCATGCCCGCACGCGTTGCTCGACTGCGTGGGGCGTGCCGATGTCGGGGCCGAGGTACACCATGGGCTGGCGCCGGTTGTCGAAGCCGCCTCGAGGGGAGCTCCAGTGCGCGAACAGGGCCGCGCCACAGGCCAGGCCCGCATCGCTCGATGCCGGCTGTACGAAGAGCTCGTCGACCACGCCGTGACGCAGGAGCTTGCCGTTGAGCGAGCAGTTGTGGGCCAGGCCACCCGCGTAGCACATGCGGCGCAAGCCCGTGCGCCGCTGGAAGCGGGAGACGAAGTGGATGACCACCCGCTCGGTCGCCTCTTGGAGCGCAGCAGCCACGTCCTCGTGCGCGTCTCCGACGGCCTCGCCCCGGCGTCGAGGTCGGACGTGCCGTCCGAGGGCGCGGACGATGCCGTGGCGATCGACCTCGAACGAGCCGTCGTCGTGCAGCGCGATGCCCTCGTCGAAGATCGGTCGAAATCGGGTTGGATCGCCGTGGGACGACAGCCCCATCACCTTGTACTCGTCGTGGAGGCGAAACCCGAGGAAGTTGGTGACCAGCGTGTAGAGGTGACCGAGCGAGGCGCGTGGTCGGACGCGATGGAGCTCGGTGAGCGACTCGGCGTGACCCGCGAGGACCAGACCCGAGCAGCCGTCGCCGCCGCCGTCGAGGGTGATCACCAGCGCCTCGGAGAAGCCGGACAGCCCGTAGGCGCTGGCGGCGTGGGCGAGGTGGTGCTCCACGCACTGCAGCCGGGCGCTCACGTCGACCCCGAAGAATCGGGCCAGGGTGCTGGTGACCAGCGCTCGCATGGAGGGGACGTCTGGCAGGTCCGGGTGGGCCACGAGCTGCTGGAACAGCTTGTCGTCGACGAATTCGAGATCCGAGCCCACCGCGACGATGTCGACCTCGGCCAGGTCGATGCCCGCCGTCTCCAGGCAGTGGCCGATCGCGCGGATGGGCGGGTGCTCGGAGTGCTTGACGCGGTCGAGGCGTTCCTCTTCGACCGCGGCGACGAGCTCTCCGTCGCGAAGCAGGACCGCCGAGCTGTCGTGGCTGAGCCCGAGGCCGAGCACGTACATCGGGCGGCTCACTTGCACGAGGCCATGCAGGCTCGCAGGGTGGTCTCGTCGGGGGTGTCGATCTGCGCGATGTCTTCGGGGGTGGCGCAGCGTACCGAGCAGGGCTGCGCGTTGCGGTCGGGGTGGAGCTCGATGGGGTCGCCCGCGCGTCGGCCCTCGAGCACCCCGTAGAGCCCTGCGTTGTTCCAGCGCTCGCCGAGCTGTCGCCAGCTCCCCACGAGTCGCTCGCCATCGAGCGCAAACACGAACTTGGTGTCGATCCCCTGGTCGTCTTCGTTGCGCAGCATGAACGGACCCGTCCAGCCGTAGGCCTCGGCCCCCTCGCCACGGACCAGGTCGGCCTCGGCACGGGGGACCTTGTGGTCGACGAACACCTTGCGATCGGTGCGGCCGGTCTTGGCCATGCTCGCGCGGGCCGTGCAGGCTTCGGCGTCGACGTCGATCTGCATCTCGTAGAAGCCGCGCGTACCCGGCTTTTGCTTGCGCCGGGAGCCGGTGGTGGTGGTGGTGAACACCCACGAGCCCGCCAGCGCCCTCAGCTGCGCACAGCCGGTGGGCGAGCCCTCGATCACGGTGATGGCGGTGGGCTCGAGCTGGGTCTTGGCCTCGGGGGCCGGGCCCTGGGTGGAGAACCAGATGGTGGCACCGATGCCCGCGGCGACGGCCAGGATGCCCACGGTCAGCAAAACGATCTGAGTGCCTCGGCCGCCGATCTGCGGCATGGGCTGTGAGATTCCGGCCGGGAGGGGAGTCGGGGCACCCAGCGGCGGGGCACCGAGCGGTGGAGTGACGAAGGCGGGCACCTCGACGGCGGGCATCGAGATGGCCACGGGGACGGGGGCCGAGATGGGAGCGGTCGAGGGGATCGGGATTCCGACCACGCCGACGGGCGCTGCTTCGGAGGCCGGCACGGCCATCGGCACCACGCCGGAGGTGGGTGCTGCCCTGGGGGCCACCCCGGAGGGAGGCGGGGGGACCGGGACCGGTCCGACGGCGGTCACCTCCTCGGAGGGAAGCGGGGGGTTGGCGGGAGGGATGGCCGCGGGTACGGCTCCGGAGAGGGGCGCCACCATGGGGACGGGCTTGGGCGCGCCCGCGGGTGCCTCCGTGTCCGGCGGAACGGTCGTTCGTCGCGGCGCTCCGCAATCGCGGCAGGTGGAGGCCTCACCCTCCCAGCGAGCACCGCAGAGCTGGCATCGCTCCGCCATCGGTCACAAGCGTAGATCAACTCGCGCCAATTACCCAAGCGCTGGCCATTTGCTACGTGAGCCGAGGTGCGAGCCCACGGGTTGGCCACTCACCCCGCCAGGTGCAGCTCCAACAACGGCCGGTACTGTGCTCGCGCCCCGAGCTTGCGCAGGTTCCCGTAGTGCCCCACCACCACCCGATCGAGGAACACCAGCTCGACCGGTGGCTGGAAGCTCTTGAGGTACTTGGTCAGGAAGCCAGGCACGAGCTTGATGGCGTCCTGCTGGAGCTGCGAGCGGCCGAAGTCGTAGGGCTCGTCGCCGAGCAGCGGACGCATGAAGATGTCGCGCCAGGGCTTGTAGTAGTCGAGCGGGACCTTGGGGCCCTCGAGGTTGCGCGCGCCCAGCCGCACCAGGCCATCTTCCACCCCGGCGTAGTCCTCCGCGAATCCAGCCCGGATGGTGTCCTTGTAGGCATCGATGATCGTGGGATCGAGATGCTTGACGCAGCCGAAGTCGTAGAGCACCACCGAGCCGTCCTCGCGAAAGGCGAAGTTGCCGGGGTTGGGATCGGCGTGGAGGATCTTCAGGCTGAAGATCTGATCGGCCAGCACCCGGAACAGCGCCGCGCCGATCGCGTTGCGCAGATCCTGTGAGAACTCCTGCAGCTCGCTGATGTGGCGCCCGGGCTCGTAGGTCAGGGTGAGCACGCGCTGGCTGCTGCGCTCGCCCACCACCTCGGGCACGACGACTCCGGGGTCGTCGCGGTAGTAGTCGGCGAACAGCCGCACGTTGTCGGCCTCGTTGCAGTAGTCGAGCTCCTCGTGCAAGCGCGCGCGCAGCTCGGCGAACACGTCGTCGAGCGCCTTGCGCTTGACCTTGACCAGGCCGCTGGCCCGAAGGGCGATCTTGAGGTGGGCGAGGTCGGAGTCGACGGCGGCGTCGACCCCGGGGTACTGCACCTTGACCACCACCTCGCGCCCGTCGTCGGTCCGCGCGCGATGGACCTGACCGATGGACGCCGAGGCGAACGGCTCGGTCTCGAAGCGCTGGAACAGCGCGGGCGGCGGGGCGCCGAGCTCCTTTTCGATCTGCTCGGCGATGACCTCGAAGGCCATGGGAGGGGCCTCGCGCTGCAGCGCCCCGAGGGCATCCTGCAGCTCCTTGGGCAGGAGGTCGCCCGCGATCGAGGCCATCTGGCCGACCTTCATCACCGCGCCCTTGAGCTCGCCCAGGGTCTGGGCGATGAGCTCGCCCGCCTGCTCGTGGGCGCGGGCTCGATCGCGCTCGGCCGCCTCCTTGGACTGGAACACCGACTTGACCCGCGACGTGGTGTAGCCGGTCGCGACCCGCGCGGTCATTCCGGCCAGTCGCATCAGCCGTCGTCCCTTGGTGGCCGGTCGGTCCGTCATGCGTGCACGGCGAGCGTGCGCTCGCGGGCCCGCGCTGTCAAAGCAAGCCCTCCGGACGGGCTCGACGGCGCGGGATCGAGAGCAACACGCGGGGTCGACCCGCGTTTCCGCGGCATTCGCCGATTCCGGTCGAAGGCGTGGCCCGATGACGAGAGCCGGAGACGTGGCCGAATCCGGTGTCGTACCCTGAGCATGGCGAGGGGGCAGGGCATGAGCGACGAGCGCGTGGAGGTGAGGATCGGAGCCGGGGTGGTGCTGCTTTGGGGGCTCCTCTCGGGCTGCGGGGACGAACCGGCCGGCATGCCGACGTCGACCACGGGAATCCCCCCGATCACGGCCAGCGAGGGCACCACCAGCGAGGCCACCGTCGGCGACACCACCGCGGCCACCGAGGCCATGACGTCGGGGCTCGACTCGACCAGCGACGGCGGCGGGATGAGCTGCACGGCGAGCATGGACTGCCCGGAGGCGCAGGCCTGCGCGGCGGGTGAGTGCGTGCCGACCGATGGCCCGTGTCGCACCGATTCCGATTGCAGCGGCGACACCTACTGCTGCGCCGAGGGCTGCTTGCCCGAGGGCGAGCAAGGGGGCTTTTGCATTCCGTTCGGCGAGGGCCCCAAGGGCGACGTCAACGAGGAGTGCCTGGGCGACGTGGTCATCGGGTTGTTCGAGCCCGATCTGCAGTGCGAGTGGCTGGCGCCTCCGGCGGGCGATCCCTTCCCCAATCACGTCAACGTGCTCACCACCCCGATGGTCGCGCAGCTGCCCTACGACAGCGGGCACCCGGGGGAGATCGTGCTGGTCACGTACAACTGTACGGACGGCGGCTCGGCCTCGAGCTGGGGATCGGATCCCAACTGCTACGGGGTGATCCGCATCCTCAACGGGCAGACCTGCGAGCAGATCGACACCATCGACGATCCCGCCAACCGCGTCATCGCAGCCACGCCGCCGGCGATCGGCGATCTCGACGGCGACGGGGTGCCCGAGATCGTGACCCTGCGGGCGGTGAGCGGAGTGGTGGCCTTCACCTGGGACCCGGGGTCGCAGCGCTACGTCACGGGCTGGGTCGCGCTCGACACCAACATCTCGGGGGCCAACCGCTGGGATGGACCCGCGATCCACGATCTCGACGACGATGGCCTGCCCGAGGTGGTCAGCCAGAGCGAGGTCTACGACGGCGTCTCGGGGGCCCGCCTGAACCCGGGGCAGGTCGTCGCCGGGGGCTACGGGGTCTCGCCCGGTGTGTTCTCGGTGGTGGGCGACCTCGACCGGGACGGGCTGGCGGAGCTGGTGGCCAGCGGGATCTGGCGCTGGGATCCGGCCACCAGCCAGTGGGTGGCCGACCAGGCCGGGACGCCCGGCGGACGGCACTACGGCTTTGCAGACTTCGGGACCCCGGGGCTCACGCCCGCCGAGTTCGATCGCTTCACGCTCGACGGGATCGCCGAGGTGGTCACGGTCGGTGCGGGCACGGTGCAGCTCCACACGCTCGACGGACAAGAGCTGCTGTCGGTTGCCGGCATCGCCGGGGGTGGACCGCCCACCATCGGCGACTTCGACGACGACGGCTTCCCCGAGATCGCCTCGGCAGGGGGCAACTACTATCGCGTGTTCGACCTGGGGTGCACCGATGCGATGACGCCCGGCTGCGTGGCCCAGTGGGTGCGGTGGCTCCAGCCCTCGCAGGATCTGAGCTCGCAGAACACGGGCTCGTCGATCTTCGACTTCGAGGGCGATGGGCAGGCCGAGGCCGTCTACGGCGACGAGTGCTACCTGCGGGTCTATGAGGGGGCGACGGGCGAGGTGCTGTACTCGGCCGCCCGTACCTCGTGCACCTGGTACGAGAACCCGATCGTCGCCGACCTCGACATCGACGACAACACGGAGATCCTCGTGGGCTCCAACACCAACTGCAGCGTGAGCTGCCCGGCGATCGATCCGATCCACAGGGGCCTGCGCTGCGAGGACGGGGCCGGCTGCCCCTCGGGGGTGTGCGACGCCGGCTTCTGCCGCTGCGTGGACGACACGGGCTGCCCCGACGGGCACGGCTGTGCGCCGCCGCCCGCGGGCACGCCGGGGGCCGGCACCAACACGTGTCGCTCGGTGCATCCGCCCGGCATCGCGATCTCGGGGGTCCGGGTGCTCCGCGATCGCCTCGACCGCTGGGCCAGCTCGCGGCCGCTGTGGAACCAGCACGCGTACTCCATCACCAACGTGGAAGGCGACCTCTCGATCCCGGCGACCGGATCGTGGGACCAGAACTTCGCCGACCCCACGCTCAACAACTACCGCCAGAACCAGCAGGGCGATGCCACGGCGGAGGAGCTGCCCGACATCACGGGCAAGCTCGAGGACACCGCGTGCACGCTCGATGGCAGCGACGTGATCCTGGTGGGCACGGTGTGCAACCGCGGACTCAAGGCCGTGGCGGCGGCGCTGCCCGCCACCTTCTACCTCGGTGATCCGGCGGCGGGTCAGATCCTGTGCGTGGCCTACACGGCCGAGCCGGTGCCGGTGGGCGAGTGTCGCGAGGTGAGCTGTCCGATCGGGGCCGAGGTATCGGGTCTCATCACCATGGTCGTCAACGACGACGGCATGGGCAACGCGCTGACGGTGGAGTGCAACGACGACAACAACACCGATACGGTCGAGGTCGCCGAGTGCAACCCTCCGGGCTGATGGAGCGCCAGGGAGGCTCGGGGAGGGGTGGGAGCGTGCAAGGGCGTTTCCGAGGGCGTCGAGCCGGGTCGGCGATTTGGATTCGTCGGTCGCGCGGTCCTTGGTATCATCGCGGCCGTGGTGCGTAGGCTCGAGGTGATCGCGATGGCGTGGGTCATCGCCGGATGCAGCCCCAACTCCTCGGGGGTGGGCTCGGCCTCGGGGGCCGTGGGCCCGGGAGAAGGCTCCGAGGGCGACGGTACGCTCGACGACGGCGACGGTACGCTCGACGACGGCGACTCGAGCGTCATGACCACCGGGGCCGATGGGACCGCCGACGGTGCTCCCATGGACTCGGGGGATGGTCACCCCGTGATCATCATCTCCGACGGTCCCACCCTCGACTTCGGGTCGCTGGTGATCAACAGCTCGCTCGATCGCCTGCTGACGATCACCAACGAGGGCGATGCCGAGGCCACCGCGCTGCAGGTCCTGGGCCTGGCCGGGGTGTTCTCGGTACAGGGCAGCGATTGCCCGGGAACCCTCGGACCCGGGCAGTCGTGCGCGGTCACGGTGAGCTTCGGCCCCGCGCAATTCGGGCCGCACGCGGGGGAGCTCCAGCTCGCCTTCCAGGACGCCGGCATGCCCGCATCGGCCTCGCGCCCCCTGGCCGGCCTCGGGGTGGGGATGACGGGCAATCTGGTGATCAACGGTGGAGGCGAGGAAGGCAACGGCTTCGAGACTCCAACGGGCTGGTCCAGCGCCAAGGGCGCGTGGGTCACCACCACGACGGGGGTGATGCCCGAGCAGGGCATCCGGACCATCGTGGGCGGCTGGACCTTCAGCTGGGATCCCGACGACTACCGCCTCCACCAGTCGATCTCGGTCGCGCCGCTCACCACCTGGGGAGACGCGGCGGGCGTGCGGTTCTACTTTCGGGTCCACCATCGCCCGGCGACCGCCGGTGAGGATCCCACCTGGGCCTCGCTGCGATTCCTCTCGGGAGAGGGCAGCGTGCTCGAGAGCCAGCCCACCGCCACCAACTCCACCGCGGTGTGGCTCGAGAGCACCGGCGACTGGGTGGCTCCCGCCAATACCCACACCGTGCAGGTCGAGCTTGCCTGCGATCGCACGACGCTCTACGAGTGCAACGGCCACTTCGACGGGGTCGAGGTCTGGGCCGAGTGGAACGGCTGATCGACCCCGGAATGCCCCAGCCGCGGCCGGTGGGCGCTCACTCGGCCTGGCGCTCGGCCTTGCGGGCGTGCCGGCGCAGCACCCACATCTTCTTGGCCGCCTCGGCCACGTCGTCCATGTCGTTGACCATCTCGTCCATGTCCTCGACCAGTGGGCCGAGCGCCTCGACCACCTTCTGCAGCTCGCGGGTGGTCTTGGCGAACGCCCTCACCGCCTCGTCGAGCTCCTTCATGGCCGCGTCGGTGCTGTCGAGCACGGGGGCCATGCCCACGAACGCGGCGTTGCCGGCCTCGACCATGCCGCCGGCTTCGTCCATGACCTCGGCGCCCTTGCCGATCATGCCGTCGGCGCTGCCGATGAGACGGCCGGAGCGGGCCAGCACCTTCTCGAGGCGCTCGAGCGAGCCTTCCACGTCGTCGAGGGTTCCCATCAGGCGCTCGTAGAGCTGGCCGTCGTCCTTGAGGATGCGGCCGATCGAGCTCTGCTCGTCCTGCACCGCGGCCAACAGCTTCCCCGACTGATCGAGCAGGGTTCGCAGCGGCGACTCGGGATCGGCCAGCGCGTCGCTGAGCTTGCGGGCGTTGTGCAGCAGGGCCTCGAGGTCCTCCACCAGAGGATCGCCCGGCACCACGGGCAGCAGGTCGGCAAAGCTGTTGGGCTCGTCCACGGGGATGAGCGAGCCCTCGGGCAGCGGGGCCCCGTCGCTGGGACCCGGCGTCACGGCCAGACCAACCCCGCCCAGCACGCCCTGCAGATCGAGCGAGGCCTTGACCCGGGCCACCGAGCCCTCGCGCACCCGCGTGGCGAAGCGCTCGCGGATCTCCAGGCGTGCGGTCACGCGGTTGTCGTCGGTGATCGCGAGGGTCTCGATGCTCCCGATGTCGATGCCCAGCATCTCCACGCGCCCGCCGGGGGTGATGCCGTAGCCGTCGGTCAGCACCACGTCGTAGCGCACGGTGGCCTCGAAGCTGCTGCCCGCGCGCGACAGCAGCACCAGGCTGCCCACCAGCCCGATCACGGCCAGCAAGAGGAACGCCCCGGCCACCCACTCGGCCCGGCGAACGCGAAACGGGATGCTCACCGCACGCCCTCCTCGACCGTGAGCTGGCGGTCGGTCAGCTCGGCCGCGAAGTCTTCGTCGTCGTCGGTGACCAGCACCGTGACCCCGCGCGCACGCAGCTGCCGGTGGATGTCGCGCACGATGGTGCGGCCGCGCGGGTGCAGCAGGGCGCTCGGGTCCTCGACCAGCAGCACGCGGGGCTCGAGCGCCACCGCCCGCAGGTAGGCCGCGCACTTTTGGATCTCGGCCGGGAGCGTGCAGGCGCGCTCGTCGGCCCGCGCGCTCAGCCCGGCGTCGTGCAGCAGCCCGGCCGCCCGCTCGGCGATGGCCGCCGGAGGCAGGTGTCCGTGGTAGCGCAAGGGCAGCTCCACGTTGTCGCGTAGGCTCATGTTGGCCAGCAGGCCCCCGTGGATCGACACGTATCCCACCGTGCGCCGCAGGTCCAGCAGGGTGCGGCGATCGGCGGTCGAGAGGTCGATGCCGGCGACCCGCACTCGGCCGCGATCGGGGCGCAGCAGGCCCCCGCAGCAGCGGACGAGCAGGGTGAGGCTCGGCTGGTCGTCGCCCACCACCGCGACCGCCTCGCCCTCGTTCACGCGCAGGCTCACGTCGTGGACACCGGCAGAGCCCCGCTGGATGCTCAGCGCATCGATCTCGATGGACGCGTTCATAGGGTGATGAGGGTGATGGCCACGCCGATCACGGTGCACCACGACAGGGCCTCCACGAGCGCGCGGCTGGCCCGGCGCGGTACCTCGGTGAGATCGTCGCGGACCGAGAGCCCGTGGTAGCACGACACCGCCGCGACCACTCCGCCGAACAGCAGGCTCTTGACGAACGCGATCACCACGTCGGAGGGCAGCAGCATCGTGCCCAGGTTGTGCCGGAACACGGAGAGCGACGAGGTGATCCCGAAGGTCTGGGCGGTGAGCAGGCCCGCGCCCACGGCGGCGGCGCAGAACAACAGGTTCATGCCCACGGTGGCCGCGGTCAGGCCCACGAAGCGCGGCAGCAGCACGAACTTGATGGGGTCGATGCCGAGGGTCTCGAGCGCCTCGATCTCGCCGCGCCAGCTCATGTAGCCCAGCTCCACCGCCACCGCGCCGCTGCTGCGCAGGATCACCAGGATCGCGGTCATCAGCGGGGCGAGCTCGCGCACCAGCACCAGGGCCACCACGCGGCCGAGCACGCTGGTGGCCTCGAGGCTGGGCATGAAGGTGGCTGCCAGCGCGACCAGCGAGACCGACAGCAAGCCCGCGATGAACACGACCATGGGGACCGCGTCCCAGGCGCTGAACACCACCTGGCGGGCGATCTGCGTGCGGACGATGCCGTGCCCCTCCGTGGGCCGCCGCAGCAGGGACGCGGCCACCAGCACGGTGAGGGCCGAGTACGACACCAGGCGTCGTATCTCCGCCAGCAGCCATCGACCCGAGGCTCGCAGCACGGGGCGGAATGATAGCAGGGGCCTGGCCGGGGGGACGGAGCCGCGGCCCTTCGCACACCGCGTGGGGATCCGCGGGGCGGCCGGCCCGGGTAGGATCGCCTCGCGATGACGAGGTCGGGGCGGATGCGGGGGCGAGCGAGGGGGGTGGTCTCGGGGCACGGCTTGGTCTGGGCCCTGGCGGGCCTGGGAGCGGCGATGGCGGCCTGCGGTGGCAGCGAGCCCGCGACGTCGAGCACGACCGAGGCGGTCTCGACCGGCAGCAGTACCGGCTCGGGGAGCACGACCGGCGCCGACGGCAGCAGCGATGGAGCGAGCACCACGTGGGTGATCCCCGACTTCGGTCCGCCGCCGCCGAGCCAGAGCGCCACCTGTGCGACCTACGTGGCGTGTGCAAGCGAGCTCGGCGTGGACGAGCTCGATGCGATCGAGCAGATGTACGGCTGGGATGGCACGTGCTGGGACGGTGACGCTGCTCAGGCGAGCGCGTGCACCACGACGTGCGAGCAGGAGCTGTCCACGCTGGTGATGGGGCTCGAGGCGATGGGGGAGCCCGTGCCCGAGGTCTGCGCTCCGCCGGCCTACGTGCCGTGGGCGGAGATCGAGGCGATGCTCGAGGCCAACTGCGTGACCGGGTGCCACGAGCCCGGCGGCGAGGACTCGTCGCTCGATCTCAGCGACGGGGCGTACTACGCGATCTATCAGGTGGCTTCGGATCAGAGCGATCTGTACCTGGTGGATCCGGGCGATCACGAGCAGAGCTATTTGTGGCACAAGGTCAATGGCTCGCAGGGCGGAGCGGGTGGGGGTGGGGCGCGGATGCCGAAGGGGGCGGCACCGCTGACCGCCGAGCAGATCGATGCGCTCGCCGACTGGATCGACGGTGGTGCGGCCATGTTCTGAGCGTCCTCCGCGTGGAGGGGCCGGCGGGTGGAGGGCAAGCGGTGGGACGGCGCCCTGGAAGCTGGTAGGATCCGGCCATGAAGACCTGGACTGGATTCTCGATGGTGCTCCCGATGGCGCTGGTGGTTGCCTTGGGGGCATCGCTCGGTGGTTGCAGCGACGATGGGCTCGCGCCCCTGCCCCTGGACACCGACTCGAGCTCGGGAGGCATGGGCACCACCGGTACGGCGACGACGCCGCCCGCCACCACCGCCGACGACAACAACACGCTCGACTCCAGCGGCGAGTCGCCCGGGACGTCGATCGGCCCCGAGAGCACGAGCACGGGACAGACCACCGGTGAGTCCACCAGCGGGGACTCGGGTGAGCCGGGTACCACGGGCGGGAGCGACAGCGGCTCGACGGGCTCGAGCGGGAGCGACAGCGGCTCGTCGGGCTCGAGCGGAACCGACAGCGGCTCGACGGGGGGATCCACGGGTGGCTCGACGGGCACGACCGGAACCACCGGCGTCATGGGCAACCCCTACGAGGGCAGCTACGACGGCACCTGGGGCGGCGTCTGCCTGGGCATGATGGTGGGCGGGAACTTGATGTTCGACGTGGCGATGGATGGCATCCTCACCGGCTCGTTCGGGGGCATCGTCATGGGCACCCTCGACGGTACCGTCGACGACATGGGCGTCGTCATGGCGACCAGCAACGCGGGCATCGCCGGCGTGTGCAACTTCGACGGTCAGATCGACATGATGGGCGACGTCACCGGTACGTGGACGTGCCCGGCCATCGGGTGCATGGGGACCTGGATGGGGGCGGAGATCTGAGGAGGCGACCTCCGAGGGTCGAAATCGCTCGGATGAAGGCTCGGAGGTCGTTGCCGGCGCGCGTGCTCGCGCGCCGGCTCGTGGTACTCATGGCGGCATGAGATCGCCATCGAGGGCTCGTCGTGGGAGACGGATCGGGATCGCGGCCGCGGGTGCCTTGCTCGCGAGCGTGGGCCTCGGGTCGGGGGCCGTCGTGGCTGCCCCTGCGCCCACCCCAGAGGCCGATGATCACCCGGTGCAGTGGCCGCTCGGCGAGTGCGTGGACGACAAGCTGGTGCTCGGTCACCTCCACGACGTGCAGCAGGACTTCGACCAGCACAACACCAGCGTCGGACGCTGTGGTCCCACGACCGAAGCGTCCATGATGGAGGGTCTGGTTCGCGATCTCAAGTGTCGTCACGCCGGCTTCGACATGCATCGCAGCGACGACGTGACCGAGACCCTCGACGAGCCCGTGCTCGCCATGGCCGATGGCGAGGTGGTCGACCTCATCGACTGGGGCACGGAGGGGGTGGGCGTGCTCGTGCGGCACGACAATGGCGTCATTGCCAACTACGTGCACCTGGCCAAGGACACCGCCAAGGTCTACGTGCGTCGAGGTCAGCGGGTGCGCGTTGGACAGCCGCTGGGGCGGGTCATGAACTACCCCTACAACAACGGCACCAACCAGAACAACCATCTCCACCTGGAGATCCGCAGCGGGATCCAGGTGACCAGCTGCGCGTCGGGGACCTGCGGGAGCGGGCTCGGCAGCTCGTGCAAGGGCAATGGCTACGCGCTGGCCCCGTCCACCACGGACATCGCCGATCTCAGCGCCACGTCCTGGGGGTTCTCGGATCCTACGGATGCATACTTCGATCACCGACCGTCGTTCCCCGCCACGATCGCGGTGGAGCGCGCGCGGCTCGACTTCTTCGAGCGCGTGGACGCCACCGAAGCGCTGGGCCAGCTCGACCCCGATGTGTTGATGGCGTCGCCCGAGGAGCCAGAGATCAGCGGCGAGCACGGCTGGTACAGCGTGGTCGTGGGCGAGGGCACCGAGGCCGTCACTCGCTACGCGCGAGGGTTCGCGGACCTGGGCTACGGAGGCGACATCACGATCGGCGAGGTGCCCCAGCTCGGGCGCGACTGGAGCCCGCCCACCAGCGAGCCGATGGTCGACCTGCGCTTCGGGTCCGCGGCCAGCACCACCAACTGGGGGGCGGGCGCCGCTCTCGCGGTCGACAGCGCGCTGACGACCACGCCGCCCTATTCTGGGCTGGATGCCAGCTTCTGCGACCACGTGGCCGACCTCGACGGCTCCACCACCATGAAGGTGGCCGTGTCCGAAGAAGAGGGCTTCGTTGGGGGGGTGGCGATCGATCTGTCGCTGCGGCTCGATGTGTTCGAGGACCCGGGCACGATCGCGATGTCGGGCGACCCCGAGAACCCCACCTGGAAGCTCTCCGTGCGCATGGAGGGTGACGTTCGTCAGCTGGTGTTCGAGGTCACCACCGAGTCGAAGACCTCGCAGTCGATCGTCATGGAGCTGCCCGAGCCGCGCTGCGCCGTCGCGGGGCCGGTGATCGCGTCGGGGTGCGACGCCGTGCTGGGCAACGCGTTTGCCCCCGCCGATTGTCCCGCCACCGCCTGCGACCCCGACGAGGGCATGCCTGCCCACTGCTTCGAAGACCTTGGCTATCGCCAGTGGCGCCACGTGGCCGCACGCTACGACGTGGGCGCCAACACGTTCGAACTCATGTGGGACGGGCTCTCGGTGGAGAAGCGCACCGCCTCGGGGCTCCTGCTCGATGACGACGATCGCAACATCAGGATCGCCGAGGATCTCTCGGCCGCGGTCGACGACCTGCGGATCTGGCGGCTCGCGTCGGACCTCTCCTCGTCCGACGAGCTCGACGGCTTTGGCGGTGACCGGCGTGGGGGCGAGGACCAGGGCTGCGCGTGCACGTCGGGCTCCGGCACCGGCTCCGGCACCGGGGGCACGTCGCTGCTGCTGCTGGGGCTATGGGCGCTTGGTCGCCGTCGCCGGCACTGAGCGGATCCCAGCGGCGTCCTCGCTCACGGCCACCGCAGGGCACGGGCGCGCGGCGTCGAGCATCATCCAATCGTCTGCCAGCGACACGAGCCCGCCCATGGCAGGCAGACCCATCGGGGCTCGATCGTCAGCTCAGTACAGCCCCTCGCGGTACAGCTCCTCGATCCCTTCCTGGATCTCCTCGGCCGGAGCCTCGATGTGGGCTTGATCCTTGATGATCTGACCAAACGACGGCAGCGTGCCCGGCTCGACGACGTAGTCCCGATCCCACAGCCGACCGCGCACCAGGGCCATGCCACAGTGGAGGTACGCCTTGGTCACGTGGATCTCGAGCGACGTGAGGGGCAGCTTCTTGCCCACCCGCCCCAGCTCGAGGGTCTCGGCGTCGCGCACCAGCGTGGCCGTGCCGTGGACCCGCACCGTCTCCCTCACGCCGGGTACGAAGAAGATCAGCGCGACCTTGGGATTTTGGACCAGCGCGTCGAGGGTCTCGAGCTTGTTGTTGCCCGGGCGGTCGGGGAGCACCAGCGTGTGCTCGTCGCGGATGTGGACGAAGCCCGGCTGACCGCCTCGCGGCGAGACGTTGGGGAACCCATCGCCGGCGATGGTGGCGATGCAGACGAACGGCGAGCACACGATGAAGCGGCGGTGGTGCTCGTCGAGGTAGGTACGCGCGACCGCCACCGCATTGGGCGACGGGTCGCCATACTGCTCCCGCAGTCCATCCCGGGTGGTGATGGCTTCCTCGTCCGTCCGCTCGGCCATGCGGTTCGCCGGGAGCATAGCGTGTACGTGGCGGTTCGGCCCGTCGGTCTCGCCCCGATCAAGGCTTCCCCTACTCCATCTACGCCTGGTTGCGAAACTCCGGTACCTTCGGCGGCGTTCCGTTCGCGTCGAGGATCCCGATATCGCCCCAGGCTCACCCATGACGTGGACGCGCCCCTTGCTCGCTCTGCTCTCGCTCGCCGCGCTGGCGGCTGCACCGGCGTGCACCGAGGCGGAGTCGCGAGGGGCCAGCCCTGCCCCGGCCTCGGCCGCTCCGCCGGCGCGGGTCGTCGTGGCGACCGCCCGTGGGGGGGGCCTCGATGATCGGTGGGTGTTCCTCGGGGAGGTCGAGGCCATGCGCCGCGCCGAGCTGGCCGCCGGGGCCGACGGTGAGGTGCTCGAGGTCGCGGTACGCGTGGGCGACCGCGTGAAGGAAGGCGATGGGCTGCTGCGGGTGGACGGGAGCCTGGCCAAGGCCCGGCTCGCGGCGGCCAAGGCTTCCCGTACCGAGACCACCCAGGAGCTCGAGCAGGCCCGCCGCGACCGCGAGCGCGCCGAGTCGCTGGGCGCGAGCATCGTTCCCGAGGCGGAGATCGAGCGCGACGTGACCCGTGCCACCACCCTCGAGACCCGCCGCGCCCGGCTGTCGGCGGCGGAGCGCGAGGCCAAGGTGCAGCTCGGTCGCCACCGCGTGTTCGCGCCCTTCGACGGGGTGATCGCCGCACGCTGGGTCGACCCCGGCGACTGGGTGTCCCCCGGATCTCGTGTGCTGGATCTCGTGGACGACGAGACGGTGGAGATCATCGTCGATGGATCGGCCGAGCTGGTCCAGAGGATCGAGCCCGGGGCCGAGGCCACGGTGCAGCGGGGCGACCAGCAGGTCCCCGCCGAGATCGTGGGGGTGGTGCGCGCGCTCGACCCCATCACCCGCACCGCCAAGATCCGGCTGATCCCCCGGGAGCGCGTGCCCTGGCTGTTGCCCGGGGCCTCGGTCGACGTGGGCTTCTCGATCCACCGCGACGAGCCCGGGGTGGTGGTGCCGCGCGACGCCCTGGTCTACGGCGCGGTCGGAGTGCGCGTGATCGAGGTCCAGGCCGACGCGGCGACGCCGATCGAGGTGGAGGTGATCGCCACCGCCGACGAGCTGGCGCTGGTCCGTGGCGAGGGCCTGGCCGAAGGCGACGTGGTGGTCGTCAAGGGCAACGAGCGGCTGCGGCCCGGGCAGCCGGTGGCGATCGTCGAGCCGGAGCCTCCACGATAGGCGAGCGTCATGGTCGGCACCCCCACGCGCTCGGACCTCATCCGCACCGCGGTGCAGCGCCCGGTCACCACCTTCGTGGGGGTGGTGCTCATCTGCATGTTCGGAGCGCTGTCGGTGGTGGGCTTGCCGATCCAGCTCACCCCCGATGTCACCGTGCCCACCATGACCATCACCACGCGCTGGCCGGGCGCGTCGCCGCGCGAGGTGGAGTCGGAGATCCTCGAGGAGCAGGAGGACGCGCTCAAGGCGATCCCCGGGCTGGTCCGGATGGAGAGCGAGGCCCGACCCGACCAGGCGCAGGTGACCCTCGAGTTCGAGGTGGGCACCGACCTCGACGAGGCGCTGGTGCGGGTCAACAACGGGCTGACCCAGGTGCCCGACTATCCGCTGGCCGTGCGCGAGCCGGTGATCAGCGCGGCCAGCAACTCCGGCCCGCCGCTGGCGGTGATCACGATCCGCTCGCCCACCGGGCAGCCGGTGGGGCAGTACCGCACGTGGGTCGAGCAGCAGATCGTGCCGCGGCTCGAGCGGATCCCCGGGGTGGCCAGCATCATGCACCTGGGCGGACGCGACAGCCGGATCCACGTCGACTTCGACATGGCCGCCCTCGCGGCGCGACGGATCACCGTGCAGCAGGTGGCGGCGCGGATCGGGTCCGAGCTGCAGGACGTGTCGGGCGGTGATCTCGATCTGGGCAAGCGCCGCTACCTGGTGCGGACGCCCGTGGCGCCCGAGGACCCGGCGCAGCTCGAGCGCATCGTGCTCGGTGCAGGTCGCGATGGCACGCCGATCCTGCTGGGCGACGTGGCCAAGGTGCGCCGTGGGCTGCGGGACGCGACCGACGTGGCGTTCTCCGACGACCGGCCGTCGATGGTGCTGCTGCTGTTTCGCGAGGCCGGCACCAACGTGCTCGAGGTCTCGCAAGAGGTGCGCCGCACGGTGGCCGAGCTGCACGAGACCCGCTTCGCTCCCGAGGGCCTCGAGATCGAGCTCGTGTCCGATCAGGTCGGCTACATCACGGGCGCGCTGGAGCTCGTGCGCAGCAACCTGCTCATCGGGGCGGCGCTGGCGATCGTGGTGCTGCTCTTGTTCCTGCGCTCCATCGCCGCCTCGGCCGTGATCAGCGTGGCGATCCCCGTGTGCGTGCTGGGCACGGCGCTGGGCATGGCGTTGATGGGGCGCACCATCAACGTCGTCTCGCTGGCCGGCACCGCGTTCGCGGTGGGGATGGTGGTCGACAACTCGATCGTCGCGCTCGAGAACATCGACACCTGGCGGCGGCGCGGCGCCTCGGCGGCCGAGGCCGCCTACCAGGGCGTGCGCGAGGTATGGGGGGCGCTGCTCGCCTCCACCGTGACCACGGCGGCCGTGTTCCTGCCGATCATCGCCTGGCAGGACGAGGTGGGCGAGCTGCTGCGCGACGTGGCGGTGGCGATCGCGCTGGCGGTGGGGGTCTCGCTGGTGGTCTCGGTGCTGGTGATCCCGAGCTTCTCGGCCAAGCTCCTGCGCGCGCCCCCCAGGGCTGCGGACGACGCGGGCGAGGTGGGTGAGGCGCTCGAGCGCGGGCTCGGAGCCGCAGTGCGGCGCTCGATCGGGCGACAGGTGGCCGTGCTCACCCGAACGTGGCGGCGGGGCCTGCTGGTGACGATCGCGGCGGTGGTGGGCGCGGTGTCGCTGGCCCAGGCGCTGCTGCCCTCGATGGAGTACCTGCCCACGGGCAACCGCAACCTCATCTTCGGGATCCTGCTGCCTCCGCCGGGGTACTCGCCGGACGAGCTCGACGCGATCGGACGGCAGGTGCAGGGCCAGATGGCGGCGCACACCAAGGTGGAGCGCGACGGCCTGCCGGCGATCGAGCGCAGCTTCTTCGTGGGCAGCCCCAACCAGGTGATCTTCGGGGTGATCGGGCAAGAGGACGCACGGGTGGGCGAGCTGCTGCCGTTCGTGCGGCAGGCCGGCAGCCAGGCGCCCGGGGCGTTCGCGTTTGCGTCGCAGGCCTCGCTGTTCGGGCGCGACATCGGCGGAGCGCGGGCCGTCGAGGTGGAGATCTCCGGGGCGGATCTCAACGCGGTGATCGCCCTGGGCGGTCGCTTGATGGGAGCGATCGGGGAGGCGATCCCCGGGGCGCAGACGCGGCCGATTCCCTCCCTCGATGCCGGTGCGCCGGAGCTGCACGCGGTGCCGCGGCGCGACGAGGCAGCCGGGCTGGCGGTCAGCGGGTCCGAGCTGGGGCTGGTGGTGGACGCCTACGTCGACGGCGCGATCGTGGGCGAGCTCGGACCGCAGGGCGAGCCCAAGATCGACGTGGCCCTGCGGGCGCTTGGACCCGGGGGCAAGGAGGTCGACGATCCCGAGGCGCTCGCGGCTTCGCCCGTGGCCACGCCCAGCGGCGACGTGGTGCCGCTTTCGAGCCTGGCGCGGCTGGAGGAGCGGCTGGGACCCACGCTGATCAAGCGACTCGAGCGGCGACGGGCGATCGTGCTGCAGGTCTCGCCGCCGGAGTCGGTGCCGCTCGAGCGGGCGATGACGATCATCCGCGACGACGTGATCACCCCGCTGCGCGAGGCCGGGGCGATCGAGTCGGGCATCGACATCACGCTCTCCGGAACCGCCGGCAAGCTCGAGCAGGCCAAGGGGCGGATGCTCGAGGTGCTGCTCTTGGCCGTGATCATCTCGTATCTGCTGCTGGCCGCGCTGTTCGAGGACTTCCTGGCGCCCGTGGCCGTGCTGGTGACGGTGCCGCTGGCCGGCGGCGGCGGGGTGCTGGGGCTGTGGCTGGTCGATCGTTACCTGGCGCCGCAGCCGCTGGACCTGATGACCGCGCTCGGGTTCGTGATCTTGATCGGCGTGGTGGTCAACAACGCGATCCTGGTGGTGGACGGGGCGCTGGCGCGGCTACGCGACGGGGAGACGCTCGCGCACGCCGTGCCGCGCGCGGTGGAGGGACGCGTGCGGCCGATCTTCATGAGCACGGCGACCTCGGTGGCGGGACTCTTGCCGCTGGTGATCTTCCCGGGCTCGGGGGCCGAGCTCTACCGCGGCGTGGGGGCGATCGTGCTGGGCGGCCTGGCGCTGTCGACGGTGCTCACGCTCTACGTGGTGCCGAGCCTGTTCGTGGTGCTGTGGCGGATACGCGGGGTGAAGTGACCAACGCGCCCACCGGCCGACGAAAACGACGCGAGGCCATGCTCCGGGGAGAGCACGGCCTCGATGGACCCAAGGGGATGAGCTTCGTGGGGAAACGAAGCGAGCTCGGAAGGCATCCCACGACTTCGCTGGGTGTGTGGCCTGCGGAAGTTGTGGCGAAGCTCGCAGAAGGCGACGCGGGCTCCCAGTATGGAGGGAAGCTCGCGCGTGGGATGCCGTCCCGAGTCATCCTCTCCATGGCCGCCGGACCCGACGTCCTTCATGGCCCCCCTCACTTTTTCGCGGGGGCATCTGGAATTCCGCACCAACCCCGAATAACAGCGTTCGTCCGCCGCGAGGCCGTCGATGCCGGACCGTGACGACCGACCGAGCCATGCTCCCACCGGCCGGTCGTCTCTCCTTGGCTTGGATCTCATCCCTCGGGCTGAGTCAGCGGCGGCAAGTCCGTGCATCCCCAGTGCACGTTGTCGAGCAGCACCACCGTGTCGAACCAGGCATCGCTGAGATCGAACAGCCCGAACACCACCTCGATCTCCTCCCCGGGAACCACCGGCGCCACCGTCTCCAGCCATCGCGTCCCGGCGTGCCCGTCCATGGCAAAGCCGTCGAGCTGCGGTGCCTCGCAGGGGGTGCGCTTGCACAGGGGCCCCTCGGCATCCACGTAGTCGAGGAACACGCCGTTGATCGAGATGGGATTGCCCTGGTCGTCGAACGAGATGTTGCCCGTCCACGCCTCGGACTCCAGCCATGCCACGTACATGTCGTTCCATGGCGCGTTCTGGCTCGCGAACAGCGGGTACTCGGCCGAGAAGAACGCGAATTGATAGATCAGCGCGTCGGCCTCGTCGGGGACCTTGGCCGTCATGCGCAGCTCGGCGTAGTCGTAGGCGCTGCTGCCCGCCTCCCACTCGTCTTGGAGCGTGTTGGAGCAATCGCCCGTACCCACCAGGGTCGGATCGTCCGCGCACGTGCGCGCCGTGTCGACGCGCTGCACGTCGATGGGCGGCGGCAGGGTCGGCAGCGAGCTCCATGGATCGAGCGCACTGCTCGGGCACAGCTCGGGGACGCAGTCGATGTCCTCGTGCGTGCGCGGGACGTCGGCGGCTCGACCCGTGGACAGGATCACCATGCGCTCGCCCTCGCGCGGGGTGTACTCGCCATGCGTGCCGAGCAGGCCCTTGTGAACGTGCAGCGCCGCCGGATGCCCCGAGAACGCGGTGGTGGTGGTGGTGAACGAGCCCGGGCAATCGATGCCGAGCGCTTGCCACGGATCCTCGCTGCCTTGATCACAGCTGGTGGATAGCGGAGCCAGGCACACCTCGGGCCCGTCCCCCGGGCCCACGTCGAACACCAGAGCGTCGGTGGTGCCCGTGCTGGTCTCCGCCAGGCCCGTGGAGCTCCCCGTGGTCACGTGCGGCTCGATCGACGTGGTGTCGTCGGCGAACCCGGTCGACGTACTCACGCCGGTCTCGGCCCCGCTGTCCACGCTTCCCGTGTCGGCGTTCGGGTTGCTGCCGATGAGTCCGTACACCTGACATGCGCAGAGCAGGGAGAGGACGGACGACGCCGTCCCCAGTCTCCATGCCCCACCCACCGGACTCGTCATCACCGCGTTCGACGATAACGCGCCCTCGGGTCAGGGGCGAGGTGAATCGGTTTCGCTGGTCGGTCGTGCCTCGGCGAGGGACCTGCGCACGGCAGCCGCATGCGCGCCTCGCCCATAGGTGGCCAGGAACGGCTCGGCGCGTCGCTGTGCCTCATCGACCCGGCCCAACGCCAGCAGGGCTCGAATCGCGATTGCACGTCGTTCCTCGACCAGCTGTCCCGTTGGGAAGTCGCGCTCGGCTTCCTCGGCCAGGGCCAGCGCCGCGGCGGGCTCGCGCCCCAGCTTGGCGCGGGCCTTGGCGACCAGCTGCGCTTCTCGGAGCACGTCGTCCCCGGCCGGTGCCTCGGGAGGATCGTGTGCATCGTCGTGGCGCGAACGGTTGCCGTGGCTCGAGTCGTGGCGCGGGCCGGATCCGGTCGTCGCCTGGGTGTCCTCGTGCGCGCTCGGATCGACGTCTTCGTGCGCGCGCGGATCGACCGTGGCGGGCGACTCGACGGGGCTCGGGATCGACGCGGGTGCGTCGCCTCGGGCCGAGGCGGGCTGCTCGGGGAGCTCCCCCGCACCCTCGTTGGCTGGAGCCACGCCCGTCGACGATCGCTCCACCGCGGCGATGGGCTCGGCGGCGGGAGTCAGGGCCTTGGGCGATGGATCCCCACCCAGGGCCAGCCACAGCACGACCGCGCCGCCACCGAGCGCCGCACCCAGGCCGAGCTTGGTTGCCAGCGAGGATCCGGCTGCCGGCGTACTCGTTGCGGTGGCGTGCTGCAGCGTGTGCAGGCCTCCCGCGAGATCGAGGCCGGCCACCTCGACCTGGACGGCCGAGGCGAGGTCGTCACGCAGGGACGAGGCGACCGAGGGGTCGTCGAGCAATCGAGTGGGATCGGAAGTCATGCACGTGCTCCGGCTACGGCACCCGGCGCCGGGCTGGCCGAAGGAGTCTCGTCCGCCAGGCGCTCGTGGGCCCGCGTGAAGTCGCGACGCGCCGAGTGGAGGCGGGAGTAGACGGTTCCCACGGGGATGCCGAGCCCCGTGGCGATGGCATCGCAGCTCTCTCCCTCGAGCTCGTACAGGATGAACACCGTGCGCTTCTCGGGGGTGAGGGCATCGAGGGCCGACTGTACGCGCTCGAGGGCCTGGCGCTTCTCGGCACGCTCGCTGGGCGAGCTGGCATGGGAGGGGGCCACGGTGACGGTCTCGGAGTCGGCATCCTCGAGCTTGCGGCGGGACTTCTTACGGCGATCGGAGAAGACGCGAAAGGAGATTTCGGCGAGCCAGGTGGTCGGCTTGGCGCGGCCCACGGTGAAGCCCCCACGACGGTGGGCGACCAGGAACACCTCCTGAACCAGGTCGGGGACGTCTTGTCCGTGGGCCCCGAGGCGCAGGAGGAATCGGGCGACGAATTCGGCATGGGCGCGATAGAGCGCCTCGGCATCCAGGTGATCGCCCGTGTGCGGCGCGGTGTTGGACTTGCCCTTCATGGCCCCGTCCCTCACCGTCCTTCATCGAACGGCTTGCCGATCGCGATCACCACTCCGCCATGGAGCAGCGCCCCGAAGCGAGGCATGGGCTCCTGTGCGCCCTGTAGGGTGTAGAACACGGGTTGGACCACGTTCACCAGGCCCTCGAGACCAAGGCCCAGGGCCACGCGGCGGTGGAGGGTGACGCGCACGTCCCCGCGAGCGGCCATGGCCAGCCACGGCAGCACCGCGCGGCCGTTCTGCTCGAAGCCGCGACCCTGAGCCATCGCGTTGCCGGCCCGTGTGCCGAGACAGCCACGCGGACGGACGCGGCCGAGCTGCGGTCCGCCGCACACGTCGAGCCGGGCTGCGAGCAGCGTCACGGCCAGGGTGCCCCCGCCGATCGACCGCGGGGCGGCCGTCGTGGCCATGGCCCCGAGGTGGAGATCGACCCGCTCGCGCCAGCTGGCGTCGAGCCCGACCATCGCGCCCCCGGCCACCGTGGGTGGGGTGTTGATCCCGAGCAGCCCGCGGGCGTCCAGCCGCAGGCCCCAGGCCGGCACGGGAGGAGGATCGAGGTCGAGCAAGGGCTGCACGAGGGCGGCGGCCGGCTCGGGGGCGGGGTCGGGCTCGAAGGTGGGGGGCGGCTCCGACGGAGCGGGTGGTGGTGATGGCACCGCGGTGGCACCGATGCCCACCGACTCGAGCACGGTTGCGTCCACCGCCAGCGCGATCGCCAGCGCCACCACTGCATGGAGATCGTCGCAGCTCGAGGGGCCGGGGTCGAACGCACGCTCGGCGATCACCACCCCGCGATCGCGCAGCGTGAAGCGAAGGGTGCGGACCTCGGTGGGATCGCCCTCGACCACGACCGTCAGTCGGGGGTCGAGCGCGTCACGCCCGAGCCAGGTGACGACCTGCTCGGACAGGCGGTCGTGCTCGAGGCACGTGGCCCCCGGGTCCACGCTCAGGGCATCGGCGATCGCGGCCGCGTCGTCATCGGGCGCCGCCTCGGGCGCGGCGCTCGCCGCCTCGGGCTCGGCGCTCGCCACCCCGGGCTCGGCGCTCGCGAGGACGGGACCGCCGAGCCACGCGGCCACGGCCAATGCCGCGCTCCATGGTGCCCTTGCGCCTCCCATCCCGCGGGATCGTTGCACAGCCCGAGGCGGGGGGTGAGCAAATCGTCGGCTCGTGTAGAGGGCGCGATCCAAGACACGCAACGAGCGGTCGATGAGTCATCCCGGGGGTCGTCGGGTTCGCCGACGGAATTCATCGACGAGCCACGCCGGAAATCGCGGGGGCGAGCGTTGTCTGGTGTGTGGCGCTGTAGGTGAGGAGCATGGACATGGATCTCGGGTGGCGTGGCGTGCTGGGGCTTGGGTTGTTGGTGGCGCTGGGGTGCGGCGGCGAGGGGCAGGGCGGCTCCGAGGTCGGTGGTCCGCTGAGCGTGGGCGAGGGATCGATCGGCGCGACCGACGACGATGGCAGCAGCGGCGAGCCCGGGACCAGCGGTGGCCCCGAGGGCACGACTGGCGAGGCCACCACCGGGGTGACTTCGGTGGACGGTACCACCACGGCGGTCGATGACGGCTCGACCGGCGCAGGGGAGGAGAGCACCGGCGAGCCGCCGCCGATGGGTCTGCCCGATGTCGGCAGCTTGGTGATCCTGGGTGATTCGATCGGCGACGGCGGGGGCCAGGCGCCCTACTACTACACGCTGCTGCGCGACGATCTCGCCGCTCACTACGGGGGCATCGAGTACGTCAATCGAGCGCAGAGCGGCTCGGAGACCGGAGCGCTGGTGGGGCAGATCAACGGGCTGCCCGCGAGCCTGCCGGGGCCGGTGGTGGTGGTGATCACCAGCGGGGGCAACGACATGAAGAGCAACCTCCCCGCCGTGGTCACCGGGTTCGACGCGCCGATGTTGGCCCAGCTGAGCGCCAACATCGACGCTGCGCTCGAGGATCTGCTCACCCCGGGGCGCTTCGGCGCCGGGGTCGAGGTGTTCGTGTTCGAGGGCAACATCTACGACGCCAGCGACGGGGCCGGGGACTTCGGCCAGCAGGACTGCAACTTCGCCAACGGCGTGCCCGCGATCCCCAGCGACGTGTTCTTCGACCGCTGGAACGACGCCATTCGCGACGCCGTGGAGGCCCGTGGGCAGACCGCGGTGGACATGCACGAGTACTTCCATGGGCACGGGTACCACGCCACTCCGAGCTGGTACGCGTCGGACTGCACGCATCCCAATGCGCTCGGGCACGACGAGCTGCACCGGCTGTTCTACGAGCACGTCACGGGAGAGGCGGCGCCGTAGCAGCGAGCGCTTGGCGTTCACTCGAGCGTGTCGACGTACTCTCGGCTGAAGCGTACGTCGACGGCCGCATCGAAGCGTGACTCGAGGTTGTCACGGCCCGCCGCGCATGCGCTTTCGAAGCTCACCAAGGTCGGCTCGGTGATCTTGGTGGCCTCGAGGAGCTCCTCGTCGCCGTGGTCGACCAAGCGCCGAAGCTCTCGACGATCGAGGATGAGGCGCTGGCTCCTGCGCTCCCAGAACTCTGCGTGCGAGGCCGAACTCCGCCAGTCGCCCACGAACCTGTGGCCGTCGACCAGAACCGCCAGCGGGTAGAGACAGATGTGCTCCATGCACGCCGCGAACATCAGCGAGAGGTCGTGGCAGGTGCCTCGCCGATCCTCCATGATCTGCGCGGGCGACCGCACCGCTGCCCGGCTCGGCCCCTGGCTGCGCTGGCCGAGGAGGGCTGGTCACTCCCGAACGAGCTCGAGTTGATCGAGGCGGTCGCGACTGGGGCCTCCGAGGCGGTCGAGATCTCCGAGGCCGACCCGCTCCCCGCGACCGATGGCTGCATCACCGAAGGGGTGGGGTGCAGACGAATCCTCCGATCCGAGATGGACGAGGGGACTCGTCACCCCGCCTGCCCGGGGTGGGCTGGCCACCGGCCTGCTCGTGCCCACACGTCATCGCGCGCATGCGAACTCGACGATGACGCTCGCTACACACGGGAGACTGGAAGTCTGGCCCATATGGAATATCGCGAGGTCATGTGATTGCATCCACGGGCCGCCGACGACCTCGCCCCAGTGATGTTGCCTCGGTGCCACGAGCGTCGAGCGCCCCATGAATCGAACTCGTAGGAGTGTTCGCGAAGTGCACTGTAGAGACCGCGAGATCGAGGAGAGAGAGACGTGTATTCGTTCGGCATCGCTGTCGTTCTCGAGTGCCGAGGGAACAGGGCAGAGCAACAGACCCCGGGATCGGCCCCGAGGCCGTTGGGTCGTAGAGGACCACGGATCACAGCCATGGCCGCAGCGGCTCGAGGGCCTCTACGCCTACGACCCACGACCGAGAACGACGCACATCGAGCAGGATGGCCATGAACACCGATACCGACGATCTCTACGAGCGCATCGCCGAAATCCTCGAGGAAGCGCGTGCCGGGGTCGCGAGGGCGGTCAATACGGCGATGGTGGTGGCCTATTGGGAGATCGGGGCATCGCTCGTCGAGCAGGAGCAGCGTGGCCGAGCCCGCGCCGACTACGGGCGTGAGCTGATCGAGGGTATTTCGGATCGGCTGACCAGGCGGTTCGGCCGCGGTTTCAGCAAGCAAAATCTGTGGCGAATTAGACAGTTCTACGTCGCCTTCCCCGAGGGATCCATGGTTCGCGATCCTCGGATTGTCGCCGCAGTGCGGCGACAATCCGAGCCAAGCGGCTCCCTGGAGCCTCCTTCCAGCTCTCCACGCCGTGGAAGGGCAATCGTCGCCGCGGCGCGGCGACAATCCGCCCCTGCGGCGCGATTTCCGCCCAATCTGAGCTGGACCCACTATCGCAAGCTCTTGACCGTCGATGACTCGCAGGCTCGTGCGTTCTACGAGCTGGAGGCGGCGCGCAACAATTGGTCGACCCGTGAACTGGAGCGGCAGATCGACACGATGCTCTTCGAGCGGCTGGCCAAGAGCCGCAACGCCGAGCAGATTCGCGTGTTGGTGCAGGAAGGGCAGCGAGCCGAGCGTCCCACCGATGTGGTCAAGGACCCCATGGTCCTCGAGTTCCTTGGCTTGCCCGAGCGCCCCCATTGGCGTGAGCACGATCTCGAACAGGCGATCATCGATCGCCTCGAGACGTTCCTGCTCGAGCTCGGCAAGGGCTTCTGCTTCGTCGGTCGACAGAAGCGCCTCACCGTCGACGGTGATCACTTCTTCGTCGATCTCGTGTTCTACCACCGCCTACTACGGTGCTTCGTCCTCATCGATCTCAAGCTCGGCAAGCTGACGCATCAAGATCTCGGACAGATGCAGATGTACGTGCATTACTTCGATCGGTTCGAGCGGGTAGAGCACGAGAACCCCACCGTCGGCATCGTGCTGTGCTCTGACAAGAACGACGCCATGGTGGAGATCACCCTCCCCAAGGACAACGAGCAGATCCTCGCCTCGAGATACCAACTCCACCTGCCTTCGGCGGAGGAGCTTCGCGTGGAGCTCACCCGTGAGCGCGAAGCCGCCGAAGAGGCACTCGAGATCCCTGATGACGAACCGGGTGGGTGAGGAAGAGGGGAGTGAGCTGGCGCGCGCGGGCGCTCTCCCGCCCGCGGGTCCGTCATCGGGCGTGAGGTGGGCCTGGGGCTACGAGCACGCCCCCAGCGCTCCTGGAATGCAGCAGCGCTTCCCCACCGAGACGGTCGACTTGCACTCGGCACGCGGATCACAGCACGCTTCCCCGCCATCACAGGATTGCTCGTTCTCCTGACAGAACAGGCAGCCGCTGGCGTCGAGGGTACAAACCCTGGTGCAGGTCAGCCCGTTGCCCGTGAAGTTCGGGAGGTCGTCGCAGGACATGCCACCCAACTCGGTCCCATCACACTCCTCCCCCGGTCCAATCTCGCCATTGCCACACTCGGGGTAGTCAGGGCACACCGCGTAGATGATCGCCGAGCAATCGAGTGCGCAGGCGGGCAGGCCTCGTCCGTAGCCATGGGCCTCGCAGGTTTCTCCGTCGGGCAGCGCCTCGCCGTCGCATGCCTCCTCGGGGTCGAGGACACCATCACCGCACGAGCCCGGCTCGCCCGACCCGGAGGAGTCGAGCCCCGTGCTGCCCGAGGTCGTCCCGCTCGAGGACGCCTCGCCCGAGGTCGTCCCGCCCGAGGTGCCGGTGGGCTCCGTGCCGCTGCTTCCATCCGTGGGGGGCAACGGGGAGGGGCAACCCGAGCCGCCGATGCCAAGGGCCACGAGCAAGCACATCCTCGGACCGCGTCCTTCGACCGTCACGCTCATTGATGGCGGCAAGGGAGGTTCGATGTCAATGGCTGGATGCGGTGGCGAGGGCTCACGACGGCTCACGATCCCTCGGACCCGGGGACGCTCGCATCGAGCACCGCGGTCACGGACTCGACCCAAGCGCGAAGATCGGTCGGCGGATGGGTCGCCACCTCGTTGGCCAGGGCGATCTTCTGCTCGGCATCCGGGCCCATGTACGTGTGCGCCTGGAAGAACCCAATCATCTCGGCCATCTCCTCGGCTTCCGGGTAGAACCCCGCGTAGACCTCGCGCGGGACCTGCACGAAGCCCACGTTCCAGCCGCGACCACGGAACGCCGCGACCACGTCGTCGAACGCGACCAGGCTGCCGCACAGCGACAGCACCTGCCCCTGCCCGACCCGCTCGGGGTTGGCGAAGGCCCCGGCCACGACGTTGCCCAGCTCGTCGATGTCGCCCATGTGGATGCAGCGGACCGAGGGATCGAGCGGCAGCACCCAGGCCTTGCTCCCGTCCGGCTGCGGCTGTGGGCTCATCACCGAGGTGAGGTTCTGGAAGTAGAACGGTGCCTCCACGAACGTGTGGAAGGCAAAGCCCGCGCTGCTCACCACCGCGTCGGCCAGGGCCTTGTTGGTGAAGTGCGGCACGTGGAACTTGCCGCCGCTGATCTCCTCGACGTTGGGCAGGGTGGACCAGACGAAGTGCTGCACGCCCGCCGCCTTGGCGGCCCGGACGGCGGCGGTGCACTGGGCGAGCTCGTCGACGCCGCCCCCACCCTCCCAGAAGTTGGTCACCACGAACGCACCGTGGGCTCCGGCGAACGCCTCGGTCAGGGTCGCGGGCTCGGACAGGTCGGCGCGCACCACCTCGTCGGCAAGACCTTCGTGCTCGGCGGGATTGCGGGTCAGCGCGCGCACGCGGAACTTGCCCTGCGCCTTCAGGGCTCGGACCACGCCGCCGCCCTGTCGCCCGGTTGCGCCGATGACGGCGATGATCTGCTCGTTGTTGGTGCTCATGGGTCTTGGCCTTCCCGGGTGAGGGTACCCGAGGGGCGCGCTCGAGGCCCCATTCGGCCCCCTTTACGCCCCCTGCGCTCGGCCCGCCGAAGGTGCTACGATCCTCGCCTCATGGTCGAAAAAGAGTACATGGGCGGCAGCAGGGCGAAGATGTGGACCTACCTCATCCTCGCGGTGGTGTTGGTCGTTGGCATCGTGGTCGCCAACTTCGCGCTCAGCAATCCCGCGCTGGCGCGCGACGGCGTCGATGCCTTCATGGGCCTGCCGCCGTGGGCGTTCCCGGCGATCCTCGCGGTGGTCGGCCTCGGGATCTACTGGGTGGGCCTCAAGCTCGAGACCGACTGGCCCGAGGGCCTGGGCGCGCTGCTCATCGCCGGAGGCCTGGCGTGGGGCGAGATCATGCTCGGCTGGGAGAACTTCCAGCTCGGCGGCATGGTGGTGGTGCCCTACGTGATCCCGCTGGTCGTGTTCCTGGGACTGATGGGCTACAGCGTCGCCCGCAGCCGCTAGTCGCGGCACGCAAGGGCTGCGGGCTGGGCTCGCCCCCGGCCGTGGGCTGGGCTACGATCGCTTCGTGGCCGAGCCCGCCCAGCACGTGAGCTACGCGGAGTACCTCGAGTTCATCGAGCACGCCGAGCTCAAGCACGAGTACATCGACGGCGTGGTGGTGGCCATGGCGGGGGGCACCATCGAGCACAGCCGGCTGGTGGCGCGCACCAGCTACCTCTTGCAACAGGCGCTCGAGGGCAAGCCGTGCAACGTGTTCAGCTCCGACGGGCGCGTGCGCATCGAGGCCACCAATCGCTCGACCTACCCCGACGTGAGCGTGGTGTGCGGCTCGGTGCAGGCGGCCGGTGACGATCCGCAGGGGATCTCCAACCCGGTCGTGCTGGTCGAGGTGCTCTCGGACAGCACCGAGAAGGACGATCGTGGCTCGAAGTTCGCCCACTACCGCAGGCTGCCGTCACTACGCGAGTACGTGCTCGTGGCCCAGGATGCTCCGCGGGTCGAGGTCTTCGTGCGTGAGGGCGAACAGTGGGTGTTCCGTGAGCACGGGCCGGGGCAGGAGGTCGAGCTGACGAGCCTCGGGGTCACGCTGGCGGTCGATCGTCTGTACGCCGATCCCACGCGTGCGTGACGGGGCCCGCGTCAGCGCAGCGCGGGGTCGCGGCGTCGCAGCGGCCGTCGCAGCAACAGCCCGGTCGTGGCCGCGATCCCTGCGGCCACGCTGGCGAGGATCGCGGCCAGGAGCCCGCTCGAGCTGTGCGGCTCCTCGGACAGGCCCAGGTCGAGCACGCGGCCCAGCAGCATCACGCAGGCATAGGCAGAGGCGGCGGCGGCCACGGTGACGGTGGAGCGACGGGCCAGCGCCACCGCCCGCAGGCTGTTGTGCCACACCCGGGTGACGAGCATGCGGATCCAAAGGCCCAGCGGGGTGGCGAGCGTGGCGATGACCCCCAGCACCACCAGCACGCCCTCGTTGGCGGTGAGCCTGCCCTGCTCCGAGGAGGTCACGATGAGTCGGGCCACGAGGTCGGAGACGATGCCCACCATCAGCAGCAAGCCCAGCGCCGTGGTGGCGACGATGGTGGGACGGGCCCGCTGCACCACGCGTCCCGCCTCGGCGTTGGCGTCGAGTGGGAGCGCCCCCGGAGACGCGCTCGAGCCCTCGGCGGGCGCCGGCTTGCCCGCGGTCACGGGGCCGGCCTGGCCCACGAGGCCCGCGAGCGCGGCATCGAGCTCCATCATGGTCTGGAAGCGCTCTTCGGGCTCGCGTGCGATGGCCCGCTCGATCACCAGCTCGACCGCCTCGGACAGCTCGGGCACGAGCTTGCGCGGCCGCTCGGGCTCGCGGGTGAGCACGGCCGTGAGGGTGGCGGCCGGGTCCTCGTGATCGTAGACCGGGTGCCCCGTGAGGCAGCGGTAGAGGATCGCCCCCACCGCATACACGTCGCAGCGATGATCCACGCGCAGCCCGGCCGCCTGCTCGGGGGCCATGTACGCCGGCGTGCCCATCACGATGCCGGTCCGCGTGCGATCGGCGGTGCCCACGTCGGTGAGCCTCGCGATGCCGAAGTCGAGCAGCTTGATCTCCGGGTAGGTCTCGCCCACGAGGAACACGTTGTCGGGCTTGAGGTCGCGGTGCACCACCCCCACCGCGTGCACCACCGTGAGCGCCGCGCAGAGCTGCCGCACCACGTGCACCGTGTCGATGAGCGACAGCGTGCCCACGCGATCGAGGCGCTGGCCCAGGTCTTCGCCCTCCAGGTACTCGCTGACGATGAAGGGGACCCCCTCGGGGGTCTCGTCGAGGTCGAACACCGCGACCACGTTGGGGTGGCTGGCCATGCCGGCCACCTCGGCCTCGCGTCGAAAGCGAGCGGCCAGATCGCCCTTGCGCACCAGCTCGTCGTGCATGACCTTGATGGCGAACCGCCGCGAGGCCAGGCGCGTGTGGCTGGCCTCGTAGACGGCCCCCATCCCGCCGATGCCGATGCGGCGCACCACCCGGTACGTCTGCGCGAGCGTGGTGCCGACGTACGGATCGCGATCGTCGTCGGCCTCGACCTCGAGCTCGATCACGTCGCGCGGGCACACGCGGTAGTCGATGGGAAAGCGCTCACCGCAGGTGGGGCAGCGCTTGGTCGGTCCCGCGGGACCCGAGGGCAGCGAGCGGCTCGGCGCGCTCGCGGCCGGGACGGGCGTGGGCGCGGGCACCGAGCCCAGCATCGCGATCGTCTCGGCGCGCTCGGCCGAGCGCGCCGTGGGAGGCCGTGGAGCACCGGGCGGGGGGGAGGGAGGCTCGACGGGCATGGCCGCACCCATGGTACTGCGTCCACGCGGGCGATGGCGCCAGGCAAAGGCGCAGGGCGCCGTTGACCGTCGAGCCGGGGCCGATGGCTCACCCGCCGGGAGCCGGGCTCGAGGCTAGTCGTCGTCCTCGTCGTGGATCACGTCGGGCAGCTTGAGGTCGACGGTCATCTTGTTGTGCGTGACCACGTTCTGGATGCCCTCGGCCGGGCCCTGGACGAGGATCACCGACCGCGAGGGCACGAGCACCTTGTCGATCTGGGCCTTGACCGTCTTGGGCTCCAGCGTGGCCACCGCACGGGCGAGCTCCTGGAAGTAGTCGTAGGAGCGGCCGTTGCGGACGGCGTCGGCGAGGCGCCCGGCGAGCAGCTCGGAGTCGGCCTGGGCGTTGAGCATGTCCTTGAGCACGGCCCGCCGCGCGAACGCGAAGCGGCGGTCGAAGTCTTCGCCGTCGCGGATGCTCTGGATCGCGGCGAGGATCGCCTCGGTGCCCACGCCGGCCTTGGTGCTGTCGAGCGCGCCGCCGATGCTGATGTTGGGTCGCTCGGTGGACAGGCCCGCGTACACGCCGTAGCTGGCCCCGAGCTTCTGGCGCACCGCCGCGACCTCCTCGTTGAGCATGTTGGAGAGCACCAGGAGCGCGGCGTGCTCGTCCCCGTAGACCTCGGCGAGCGGAAAGCCAATGCGCAGGTCGGTCTGCACCCGCTCCTTGTCGGCCTCGGTCATCACCCGGATGGTGCCGGGCTTGGGCTCGGGTACCGGGGCCCGCTCGGCGGTGGCCTTGGGCTCGAGCCAGGTCATCCGGCGGTCGCGCAGGGTCGGCTTGCCGAAGAAGCGCTCGACGTACTGGATCGCCAGCTGCATGTCGTAGCCGCCGGTGATGATGATGGCGCTGTTGCCCGCGCGGTAGTGGGTGTCGCGGAACCCCTCCACGTCGCGCAGCGTGATCTCCTTGAGCTTGCCGCGGTCGGAGATCTGCGCGCGCACGTGCGGGTGGCCCTGGCCGTAGAGCGCGGTGTAGAACGCGTTCTCGCGCTCGATCCGCTGCACCGTGTTCTGCTTCTCGAGCCGCTTGGCCACGCCGAGCTTCCAGCTGTCGAGCGCGCCGGTGCGGTACTGCGCCTGCACCACCTGCTCGCTGACCCCGGCGACGAGGAAGTCGAGGTAGATGGCCAGGCCGCGCGAGTAGTAGGTGGTGGACTGGGCCCCCACGTCGCCGCCCCAGATCCCGCCTGCGGCCTGGAAGAACGAGGACAGGTTGCGGGCCTCGAGGTCGTCGCGGAAGCCGTAGAGGCGCTGGGCGGCCTCGGCCAGCTCGGGGCGCGAGCCGTCGACGGTGCCGGCCCCGATGATGATCTGCACGTCCATCACCGGCACCTGCGACGACTGCACCAGCACCACCTGCATGCCGTTGTCGAGCTCGTACTCGACGTACTGGGCCTCGGGCGGGGCGATGTCGGTGAGCTCGAGGGGCTTGTGCGCCTCGGCCGGATCGATGTCCTCGGGCAGCGCGAGCTTCTCCTCGTCCTCGGGCTTGTAGTCGAACTTGGCGCGCTCGGCGGTGGGGGTGTCGGTGCTGCCGTCGGGCACCACCTTGACGACCATGGCCTTCTCGCGGGCGAACAGGCGGCGACCCACCTCTTGCGCCTGCACGTCGGTGAGCTTGTCGATCTCGGCCAGCTCGGCCCCGTAGAACCCGGGATTCTGGCCTTCCTCGAGGTAGTCGGCGTAGGTGCCCGAGCGCCCCAGGATGTTGGAGATGCTGCTGAGCACCTGCAGGCGCGCGCGCTGGCGGGCCACCTGGTACTCGACGATGTCGTCCTTGGTCACGTCGGCCTCGAAGCCGCGGTGGATCGCATCGAGCACCGCATCGATGCCGCGGTCGAGGTCACGGGCCTTCTTGGTCTCGATGGCGACCCCGAACACGAACGCCTCCTCGCCGCCGAAGCCGGTGGGGACGATGCTCTCGATCACGCTCGACGTCGACTCGTCGAGGCTGGTGAGCACGTTGACCGCCAGGAACAGCATCTCCTGGGCGGCCGAGGCGGCCGCGTCGTCTCGGCTGAAGCGCTTGGGCATCTCGAACAGGATCGCGGCGGTGGCCTTCTTGACGGGCGCCTTGATCTCCTTGGTGACCCCGGCGATCTCGATGGGCGGCACGGCGGGGCGCGCCGGCACGGCGACCTTGGGCAGCGGCTCGAGGTACTTCTTGGCCAGCTCGAGCACCTCCAGCGGATCCACGTCGCCCGAGACCACCACCGTGGCCTGCCCGGGCGTGTACCAGCGCCGGATGAACTTGCACGCGTCGTCGGGGGTGATCGACACCAGATCGGCGTCGATGTCGACCAGGCTGCGGCGATAGGGATGCCCCTCGGGGAACACCTGCTCGAGCATCCTGGAGTACACGAACGCGCCCAGGCCCGTGCCGCGCCAGCGGTGCTCGTTGCGGACCACGTCGCGCTCGCGCAGGAACTCGGTCTCGGGCACGGCGTTGCAGTCGTAGCCCAGCCGCAGCGCGGTGTACTTGACGTAGCGCTCGAGCTCGTCGGAGGTGCCCGTGTGCATGTAGTGGGTCTGGTCCGGCGCGGTATAGGCGTTGAAGGTCAGCGAGTGCTGCGGCAGGTCGAGCATGAGCCGGGTGGAGCCCGGGCCGTCGATCGGCATCTGGAACATCAGGTGCTCGACGAAGTGGGCCATGCCCGCCTTGCCCTGCGGGTCCTCGCGCGAGCCGACCTGGTGACGCACGTCGAACTGGATGAGGCGCGTGTAGGGGTCGGGCACCACGAACAGCTTGAGCCCGTTGTCGAACTCCTTGAGAAAGCCCTGGTCGGGG
Organism: Paraliomyxa miuraensis; assembly: GCF_026337845.1. Taxonomy (GTDB): domain Bacteria; phylum Myxococcota_A; class Polyangia; order Nannocystales; family Nannocystaceae; genus Paraliomyxa; species Paraliomyxa miuraensis. The sequence goes on from NZ_JAOVZF010000151.1 coordinate 169,134, forward strand.
AACTGCAGGTTGCGGTCGGGCTGGGGGAGCTCGGGCTGGTCGGTGCGCGAGGCGAGGTTGCGAGTGCAGCTCGATGCGGCAGCGACCGGAGCCGCAAGCAGGAGGGCGAGGGGGAGGAGCGACCAGCGAGCAGCCATGCCCCTTCGATACCTCGGGGGGCCCAAGGGCTTCAAGCCGCTGGCTTCGATGCGTCGATGGCGGCCCGTGCCGGCCGTACGCCGCGCTTGCGCACGGAATGCCTCAGAACCAGCGTGACACCGCCAGGCCGATGGAGGTGACGAAACGCCGATTGAAGCTGACGTGCCCCGCGTCTGCGCGTAGCTGGTCGGCCCCCTCGGGCACCGTGCTGGGGGTGGTGCCGCGCAGGTACTCCCAGCGGTGCTCCACGCTCACCATGCCGTCGAGCGACACGTGGGGGGCCACGAAGGCGTGCGCCCCCAGATCGACGCCCATCACCGGAAACAGGAGCGAAGACGAGCGCTCGGGGCGGTCGAGGGGGCTTGGGTCGACGATGGTGAGCAGGCCCGCACCCAGGCCCGCCCGCATCGAGAGGTAGGGGCGTACGGTGTTCTTGTCGTCGAACATCACCGTGAGATAGGGCATGGCGCCCACCGTGATGGCACGGGCCTCGGCATCGGGGTCGAGGCTGCGCTGGATCCCACGACTGATCTCGTAGTCGAGGCGCAGGCCCGCCACGAAGCGGTCGCGAAAGCCGTGCCCCAGCCCGCCGTGGAGCTGCAGGCGGCGCAGGCCGATGAAGCCGAAGTCGTCGCGGGAGCCGGTGGGGCCGTCCGCGGTGCGCGGCCAGGGCGTCTGGCGGACCCAGGACCCGAGGTCGGCGCCGAGGTGAGCGCGATAGCGGTTGGTGTCCGAGCCGTCGGGGGCAGCGAGGGCCGAGGGCGACGCGAGGGCACCCAGGGCACCAAGAGCCAAGGCCAGCGTCGAACGAACGGACACCATCGTCCCCGATCGTGGCAGGGATGGCCGACCAGGGGAAGAGGGCGCGTGTTCCGCCATTCGGGTGGCCGCAGCGGGCCGTCCGCGGGTCGTCGCGGGGGGCGGAGAACCGTGGAAAGGCGGCGATCGTGTCGGTGCGGGACGGCCGTGCTACGAAGCGACGGCGCGTGCAGATCTCACCCCCACGACCGCTGTTTGGCTTTGGCCCCGGCGGCTCCAGCTCTTGGCGCAAGCACTGGGCCCATCGCTTCGGGGTGGCCCCGGTGTTGCCGACCACCCGCGCCGAGATGGAGGCGCTGGGCTGGGACGCCTGCGACGTGGTGCTGGTGACGGGAGATGCATACGTCGATCATCCGAGCTTCGGGATGGCCGTGATCGGGCGGCTGCTCGAGGCGCACGGGTTTCGGGTGGGGATCATCGCCCAGCCCGACTGGCAGGATCTCGCCGCGTTCACGGCCCTGGGCAAGCCGGCGGTGATGTTCGGGATCACGGCCGGGAACATGGACTCGATGGTCAACCGCTACACCAGCGATCGGCGGATCCGGCGAGACGATGCCTACTCGCCCGACGCCGCGCCGGACAAGCGGCCCGACCGGGCCGTGCTGGTCTATGCGCAGCGGTGTCGCGAGGCGTTTGGTGACGTGCCGGTGGTGATCGGGGGGATCGAGGCCAGCCTGCGGAGGATCGCGCACTACGACTACTGGTCGGACAAGGTTCGGCGGTCGGTGCTGATGGATTCCAAGGCCGATCTCCTGGTGTATGGCAACGGGGAGCGGGCGATCGTGGAGATCGCCCATCGGCTGGCCAAGGGGGAGGGGATCGCGACGATTCGCGATCTGCGGGGGACCGCGTTCGTGCAACGTGGGGTGCCGCCGGGGTTCTTCGCGATCGACTCCACCGAGATCGACGCGCCGGGGCCGGTGGAGCCGAAGCCGGATCCGTATGCGACGAGCGAAGAGCGGACGGCGGCGGCGTGCGCCACGGGTGACGATGCAAGCCCGGCCGGAGGCTCGGGCGGGCTGGTGACGTTGCGCGTGGGCAAGCGGCCACCCCCACGACCACCCAAGGGGCATCCGCGGGAGTACACCGTGATCCGCTTGCCCGCGTTCGAGGCCGTGCGCGGAGATCCGGTGCTCTACGCCCATGCGTCGCGGATCCTGCATGCGGAGAGCAACCCTCACAATGCGCGGTGCCTGGTGCAGCGGCACGGGGATCGCGACGTGTGGGTGAACCCGCCGCCGATTCCGCTGACCACCGAAGAGATGGATCGGGTGTTCGAGCTGCCCTACACGCGGGTGCCCCACCCGAGCTACGGCGGGGCCCGAATCCCCGCGTACGAGATGATCCGGTTCTCGGTGACGATCACCCGCGGGTGCTTTGGTGGGTGCTCGTTCTGCTCGATCACCGAGCACGAGGGGCGGATCATCCAGGATCGCAGCGAGGGCTCGATCCTCCGGGAGATCGAGAAGATTCGCGACGTGGTGCCCGGGTTCACCGGGGTGATCTCGGACCTCGGGGGCCCCACCGCCAACATGTGGCGGCTTGCGTGCAAGAGCCGGGAGATCGAGGCGGCGTGCCGCAAGCCCTCGTGCATCTTTCCCGACGTGTGCGGGAACCTCCACACCAATCACGATCCGCTGGTGGAGCTCTACCGCAAGGCGCGGGCGCTGCCGGGGATCAAGAAGGTGCTCATCGCCTCGGGGCTTCGCTACGACCTGGCGGTGAGGTCACCGCGGTACATCAAGGAGCTCGCGCAGCACCACGTGGGCGGGTACCTCAAGATCGCGCCCGAGCACGTGGCCAAGGGGCCGCTGCGCGCGATGATGAAGCCGGGGATCGGGACCTACGATCGCTTCAAGGAGCTGTTCGATCGCTACAGCAAGCAGGCGGGCAAGGAGCAGTACCTGATCCCATACTTCATCGCCGCGCACCCGGGCACGACCGACGAGGACATGCTGGAGCTCTCGCTGTGGCTCAAGCACAACGGATTTCGGCCCGATGCGGTGCAGGCGTTCCTGCCCTCGCCGATGGCCAGCGCCACCGCGATGTACTGGAGCGGCAAGGGCGTGCACGGCGGGGTGCGGCGGGAGGGCGGGGAGATTCCGGTGCCGCGGGGGCTCAAGGTCCGGCGGCTGCACAAGGCGTTCCTGCGGTATCACGATCCGAACAACTGGCCCTTGCTGCGGGAAGCGCTGCGGCGGATGGGGCGAGAGGACCTCATCGGCAATGGCAAGCGGCACCTGGTGCCGACGTGGCAGCCGGCGGGGACCGGGGATGCGCCCGAGGGGGCGAGACGGCCGCCGCGGACGGATCGGCGGACGAAGGCGCGGATCGGCAAGGGGGTCGCGCTCACCCAGCACAGCGGGCTGCCGCCGCAGCCGTCGGCGGAGGAGACGAGTCCATCCGGGCCGCGACGCAAGCCGCGGCCACGTGCCGCCGGCCGCAGGGCGGGCGCGAAGAAGGGCTGATGCGTCGATCGATGGCCCGTCGGCGAGCGGGACTTCTACGCGGTCCCCGAGCTCTTGCCTGCCGTTGCGTGCCCAATCGCCCTCACCAGCGCCACCCTCGTGCGCAGTGCGTCGTCGGTGTCGAGGCTGAAGCTCCGCGCGTGCCCGAGCTGCTCGGCGATGAAGTGCTCGAGTGCCTTGGCCTGGCTCGTGAGCGCGGTCTTCTGGCCGCGCGGCGATTGGCCCAGAAGGCCCGTCACCACCGCGCCATGGTCGGGATCATGCTCCCAAAAGCCCACCAGCTCCGAGCCCCACAGGATCGCCCGTGACGCGAGGTGCTTGGCCTCGCCCAGCGTGGCATCGCCGCCTCGTCCCCAGATCTTGACCGAGACTCCATGATGGATGGGGTCGACCAGCACGGCGGGACCACCGTGGAGCGTGGTGTAGTTGTCCTCGAACGAGAGCAGCCGCCAGCCCTTCGCCTCGGGGGAGATCTCGGCCAGCGCCTGCTCGTCCCCGGCCCGCACGAACGAGGGGCCGTAGCCCTCGACCATCACCGGCACCGCGCCGATGCGGGCGAGCCCGGCCTTGGCCTCGGTCTGCGATAGGCCGGACCACGCTGCGAGATCCTTGATGGTGGCAGGTCCCGCCGATTGCAGGAAGCGCTCGACGATCGCCCCCGTGCGCGCCTGCGGGTCGCTCGGCACCTTCGAGCCGCCGAACGCCTTGCCCCTGGCACGGCGCCACACGTAGCGCTCGGTGTCGAGGCGCCCGGTGGAGACCATGCGCTCGACCTTGCCGTCGAACTCGAGCTGGCGCAGCGCCACCGGCAGCGGCGACGACAGCCCGACCTTCTTGCCGGTGGCCCCGTAGCTGCGCACGGTGCCGTCGGGTAGCGCTGCGCGGATCTCATCGGTGGTCAGCGAGCGCTTGCCCAGCGCCTCGAGCACGGCGGTGGCCACCGCGTCGATCTCCTTCCAGGTCCCGCCCGCCTTGGCGACGTCCTTCTCGGCTCGCGGGCGCCAAAGACCCTCCGCGAAGCGCATCACCAGTCCCAGGTCCTCGCGCGGCACGAGGTAGATGCAGCCGCGGGCGGCCGGCGACACGCGAAGCTGGCCGCTCGCGAGCGCCTCGTCGACCGCCGCGCGGGTCAGTCCCGTGCCTCTCGACCACAGCGCCAGGTAGGCATCGATGCCGCCCAGCGTGCGCAACCAACCGACCGCTTGGACGATCGCATGCGGCGAGTCGCCGATGGGGTCGGCCAGGCCCTGCTGCCGGTGCCAGAACGCACGAGCGCGAGGGAGATCGACGGTGACGGCAGGGGGCGGCGCCTTGGGCATCTCGACGAATGCTACCTCGCGTGATGCGGTGAGCGCGAGGCACTGGGCTCGCCGTCACGAGGGAGCCGCACGTGGAAGACGGTGTGAACGGGCCACGTGATACGCTCGGCGCCGTCGTGTCCAGTCGTCTCCCTCGCATCGTCACCCCCATCCTGGCGATGCTCGTCGCCACCGCCTGCACCTCCGCCAAGCAGACCCCGCCCACGGTGGCTCCTGCACCCGCGGCTCCCGACGCCCCCGCGGCTCCCTCCATCGACGTCGACCTCGATCGTCTTCGCACCGGCCTCGATACCTACCTCGAGGGCTTTGGCGCCCACTGGGGCCCCGCGTTCGAGTACAGCGGCTTCGTGCTCGTCGCCCGCGGCGACGAGATCCTCTACCAGCGCGGCCTGGGGCTGGCCGATCGCGCCACGGGCCAGGTGCCCGACATCGACACCAGCTTTCGCGTGGGCTCGGTGACCAAGCAGTTCACGGCGGCGGCGATCCTCAAGCTGCGCCAGCAGGGCAAGCTCGACGTGACCGATCCCATCCGCAAGCACCTGCCCGACTATCCCGGGCCGGGGGCGGACGTCACCATCCATCAATTGCTCACGCATACCGGCGGCGTCTGGAGCTACACCAGCGATCCCGAGCGCATGGAGACGCGCGCCGAGCCGCACTCGGTGAAGCAGATGCTCGAGATGTTCTGGAACGAGCCGCTGGACTTCGAACCCGGCGCCGAGTTCAGCTACTCGAACTCGGGCTACGTCGTGCTGGGGGCGATCATCGAGGCCGCCTCGGGAACGAGCTACGGCGAGTACCTGCGACGCGAGCTGTTCGAGCCCGCCGGCCTCGAGCGCACGGAGTACGGCGATCACGAGGGCCTGGCCAACCGCGCGCAAGGCTACGAGCGCACGGCCATGGAGGCCCTCGAGGATGCGCATCCGATCCACATGTCGGTGCCCTATGCCGCCGGGGGCATTCGCTCGACCGCACGCGATCTATGGAAGTGGCACCAGGCCCTGCTGCGCGACCACATCCTCGACGACGAGTCCAAGGCGCTGCTCTACACCGTCGAGAAGAGCGACTATGCCTACGGCTGGTCGATCTCGTCCTACGATGAGCACCCCCTCATCGGGCATGGCGGAGGCATCGACGGCTTCGTGTGTGACTTCGAGCGGCTGGTCGACGACGACGTGGTGATCGTGGCCTGGACCAACACCGGCCCGGAGGCGGACTCGGTGTCCCGCGCCGTGTTGCCCCTGGTGCTCGGCAAGGACGGTCCCGCGCCCCCGGAGGAGCCCGAGCCCGTGCCGTTCGATCCGGCGATCGGCGCCGTGGTCGACGGCCGCTATGCGCTCACCGAGGCGTCACGGACGAAGCTGCGGGCAATGGGGTGGCCCGACGGGGTGATCGCCTCGTTCGAGACCATCGAGATGCGCCACGACGAGCGCAGCCTCGTGTTCGACCCCCTGAGCCAGCCGGAGGGACGCATGCATCCCAAGGGCGATGGCACGTTCTTCGTCAAGGAGCACGGCATGCCGCCGTCGCTCTCGATCGACCGCCCCGAGGGCAGCGCCGTGGCGCAGGGGATCATCGTGCGCCAGGGACTGCTCGAAGTGCGGTACACGCGGGTGGAGGAGAAGCCCGCGCCCAAGGCCAAGGCCAAGGGGCGGCCCGGGGGCAAGGGCCGGTAGTCGGACTCTCGGCGGAGTCTCACGCTCACGGCGGCAGCGGACGCAGCGCGCAGTGCCCCTGCTCGCAGAACGCCTCCTGCTCGATGCACCTGGGCCCCACGTACCGACATCCATCGCTCAGGTAGCCCGTGCACACGCGCTCGTCGATCGCCTCCTGGGCCCGACGAAAGTCGACGATGCGGGCGCTGGCGATCGCGGCTCTGCACGCCCCGAAGCAGCGGGTGTCGGCGAGCGCGGCGGTACACTCCGCGTCGGCGTTGCACGTGCCGCCGGCGGCCTCCACGAGCTCGTGCATCGCGGCGCGGGCGAAGGCCTCCCGCTGCTCACAGGAGGATGCGTTGGTGGGGGCGTCCTCGGGGATGGCCAGCAGCGGCGGGTCGATGGTCGGGGAGGGCGCAGGCGCAGGCGCCGGTACGGCCTCGTCGGGGGCGGGCGTGCGCTCCGTCTTCGTCGGCGGTGGTGGTGGTTCCTTGCGGGACCCACAGCCAGCGCTGCAGATCAGCACCAGCGCGATCGATCCTGCGCGACGAGCCATGGGGCACCCATCGCTCCACAGCCTAGGATCCACGCGGAGGGCTGCATCGGGCGTGGCAGCCGCTCCGCCGCGGCGTGTGCCGTGCTTGGGACCGCTCACTCGCCGAGCGATCGCGAGGCCATCCACGCCTGCACGTCCTCTTGTCCCAGCGCCCAGAACGTGAACGCGCTCATCGCCACCCCGAACAGCCCGGTCGCGAGCACGATGAGCCCCACCGTGTCGCCGAGCCCCAGCGAGACCGCCTGCAGCACCGTGATCCCGCCGAACAGGATGCCGAGCGCGGCGAACCCCCGCACGATCGATCGCATGCCCTCGCTGCCGCGCAGCAAGAACACCACCACCAGGGCCCCGATCACCAGACGGATCCACACCTTGGTGGCGCTCGAGTCCTGCAGCAGCCAGAGCCCATCGAGGACCATCGACGCGAGATAGATGCCGATGACGGCCTTGAGCTTGGTGGGCATGGCGGAGGCCATACCACGAATGCGACCGACGCGCCGAACTCCACGAGCATGGGACCCGCGCGCTGGAGAGCAGCGTGTGCCCGACTTCAGCATGGGGATGCCGACGTCGGGTGCCGGCGGGGAGTACCGGCGAGCGGCCGTCGCGCGCGGCTCAGCCCTCGGGGCCGATCTGCTCGCACGTCTGGGCGATCACCTCCGCCAGCGTGCCGCTGAGCACCATGTTCATCTCGTCGGCGGCGGCCTGCGGGTCGTCCTCCGCCAGGTTCTCGTCGGGCAGCGGCTGCACGATCGGCGCCTCGCCCACGTTGGCGAGGAAGTCGTCGAGCGGCAGGTTGCCCATGGCACTGCAAGCGTTCTCGTTGAGGAATCCGCCCGCGATGATGCAGTCGGTGCCGCCGCAGCCGGCCTTGGCGGCGACGAGCTTGTCGAGCATGGCCAGGCCGCCCGGCATCCCACCGATCATCAGGGGGGTCTGATCGGGCTCGTCTTGCATGAAGAACACCACCAGCACCGAGCCCTGGTCGCGGATGAAGCCCGCGTTGGTGGCGTCGTTGGCCGCGTCGGCGACCCAGCCCGCGGGGGCGGTCGACATCTCGATGTTGGAGCCGCCCGTGCCGATGTTGGCGGCCGACGAGAACCAGGTCTCGAGGCCCGTCAGCGCCGCTCCGCCCGCGCCGATCGTGTAGTCGTAGAACGTCTGGCCGCCGCCCGGATCGTAGAGCCGTCCCTGGGCGCCGTTGCGCCCCGTGTCGGTCACGTCGGGGGTGATGTAGAACGAGCTGTTGGGCTGGCCGCCGTCGCCGGTGAACGTGCAGTTGCCGTTCATGATCGAGGTGGAGCCCGAGCCCGAGTAGCCCATCTCGGTGCTGGTCACGCCCACGTGCAGGTTGGTACCGGCCGGGAGCGTGCTGTCGAGCGTGGCGGCAAACGCCGGAAACGCCAGGCCCAGCGCGGCCTGGTAGTCGCCCATGGAGCCCGAGTTGTCGATCACGAACACGAGGTCGACCGAGGTGCAGCCCTCGTTGCAGCCCTCGCCCACGCACGGACCCGGGACGTCGCCCGCCGCCACGTCGAGCTTGATGCCGCCGCTCTCCTCGTCGGCGCTGCCGCCCGAGGTGGTCGCCGCCGAGGTCCCGGCCGAGGCGCTCGTGTCCTCGCCCGTGGTCGGTTCCTGCGTGGTCGTGGCCGTCGTGGAGTTCGTGATCGCGGTGTCGACGTCGAACGGGTTGCTCGGCGCTGGATCTCCGCAGCCGGCCAGGGCCGACAGCGCCAGGATGGTGGCTCCACGTCGTGTTCGCATCTTGGATCTCCCGGTGAGGACTCGCCCCGTGCCAACGATGCGTCACGAGGCACGCCATCGGCAAGCCCGGTATTGGTCGCTGTCGTTCGTGTGCTCGCGCCAACGGTCGTGACGAGTGCTCTTGGCCATGGGTGGGTCGCCGTCCCGCGCTACCCTTCGGGGAACGAGGTCATGCAGTCGGTCAGCGGCCCCGTCATGCCGCTCATGCCCGGGAAGGGTGGCCCGACCACCATCGGCCCCGTCGCGAGCACGGGCGAGACCGCCAGGGTGACCGGATCGGCCTCGAACAGCTCGGCGTTCAGGGTCATCACGTAGAGCCGCGAGACCCCGTCGTCGAACAGCGCCCCGCCGAGGGCGTGGATCCCATAGGTCCCCGCCATCCCGATCGACGTCCCCGTGCCGGTGGTGTAGTCGAAGTCGTAGATCTCGCCCGAGTCGATCGCAAATCCCGGGTTGTCGGTGATGGCCCCCGACCCATCGATGCCCGGCGCCATGTCGTCGATGTCGGCCGCGACCGCCACGGCCAGGTCGGTGATGACCTCGTAGGAGAAGTCGCCCGCGAGGTAGTTCCCCGTGAAGCGGATCAGCCGGTTGCCCACCGAGTTGCTGCTGTCCACCCCCGTGTCCATCAGGTACACGCGCCCCTCGCAGTCGGTGTAGAGCGCCTCGATGAACAGCGCGTCGGCCATGTTGCCCAGCACGTCGACCTCGAGGTCGGTGGCCACCGTGGGCGGTGCGGCCACGTGATAGAGCTGGGTCTGGCCCAGCACCCCGCGCGCGCCGAGCAGCGAGCCATCGTCGAGCATCGTGATCGAGTTGAACTCGACCACCCCGGGTGCATCGGTCAGCAGCGGAGGGTCGTTGGTGATGGTGCTGGTCACGAGCTGCACCACGCTGCCGTCGGCGGGATCGAGCGCGATGTAGACGATGAGATCCTCCACCGAGTACCACAGCTGGGGATCGGGCAGCACCCGCGTGGAAACGTCGTCCATGCCCCCCACGTCGAAGATCGGGCCGTCGTCCACCGAGACCGTGGTCGCATCGGCGGCCGTGGTTCCACTGGTGGGGTCGGGCTCGACGGTGGTGCCCGGTGGGTCGCTGCTGGTCTCCATCGCAGTCGTGGGGTCGGGCCGGGTGGTGCTCGTCGTCGAGGTCTCCTCGTCGCCGGAGTCGGGGGACTTGCAGCCGAGCACGAGGGCGAGGCCGAGAAGGTGGAGTCGACGGATGGGCATGGTCTTGGACCGAACCCAGCGTAGATCGGTCCCGCTCGCCCTCGCCACCACGACGAGAATGTGGATCCCTCCCCGGGTTGTGCGGCAATATCCCGTCCATGGCCCAAGCGAAGAAGAAGACCACGACCAAGAAGGTCGCCGCCAAGAAGACCGCCACGGCCAAGAAGGCCGCAGCCCCGGCCAAGAAGGCCGCCTCGGCCAAGAAGGCCGCAGCCCCGGCCGCCCCCGCGCCGTCGACGGGATCCGGAGGGCTGATCGAGGAAGTCACGCTCAACTGGACCGACCTGACCGGGGCCAAGACCGGGGCCAAGAGCCTGGGCTCCAACAAGTACTACAAGGCGACCCTCACCGAGCTCGGCAAGGGGCGCTTCCAGGTCGTGTTCAACTACGGGCGAGTCGGGGCGACCGGGCAGACCCAGACGCTGATGTTCAGCGATCTGGCCCAGGCGCGTCGTCAGCTCGAGTCCAAGGTCAATGGCAAGGTCGCCAAGGGCTACACGCGGCTGGAGATGCGGACCCAGCAGGACGAGATCGCCAAGGCCAAGGAGAAGGGCGTCGAGGTCACCAAGAACAAGCAGGCGACCAAGAAGCTGGACGTCCATCCCCAGGTCGCCAGCCTGCTCGAGCTGATCTACACCGAGGCCGGCAACGCGGTGAAGCGCGGTCTGAGCTCGAGCGCCGGGGCGCGGGACGACGCCCCCCTGGGCAATCTCCGCGACTCCCAGCTCGACAAGGGCGCCGACATCCTCGACGAGCTCGACGAGCTGGTGGGCAAGCCGCGACCGAGCAAGGCGGCGCTGGTCAAGCTCACCAACGCCTATCTCTCCAACATCCCGCGCAACATCGACTACGCGCGACGCGGCAGCAAGCTCGACCTGTCGCTCATCCTGCTCGATTCGAAGGAGCGCGTCGAGGACCAGCGCCGGTTCCTGACCCTGCTGCGCGACGCCCACCTGCAGAAGGAAGTGTTCGCCGAGGCCGCCCACGCCGACGATCCGCTCGACGTCTGGTACAAGGGCCTCAGCTGCGATCTGGACTACCTCGATCCCAAGGGCAAGGAGTACGAGCGGGTCGCCAAGCTCTTCGACGTGGGGCAGTCGCCCAAGAACTCCAACTTCTTCGGCAAGCTTGCGGTGGCCCGGGCATGGAAGCTCGAGCGCCAGGGCAAGGAGCCGCTGTTCAAGCAGTACGCGGCCACGGTCATCGACAAGAAGGGGGCCACGGGGATCGTCCCGGGCTGGCACGGCACCCGCACCGAGAACCTCATGGGCATCTCCAAGAGCGGCCTGCTGATGCCGGAGAACCTGCCCAAGGGGGTCCACATCACCGGCAAGGCATTCGGCAAGGGCATCTACCACGCTCCTCGCTGGCCCGACGCCGGCAAGCCCATCAAGGCCGAGGATGGCAAGTCGTACAAGCGCTACAATGGCGCGCTCAAGAGCATGAACTACACCTCGATCTCGGGGGCCTACTGGGCCAGTGGCAACACGGGGAAGGTGGGCTTCATGTTCCTCGAGGAGATGGCCCTGGGAGTCCCCGAAGTCCACCTCAAGGCGTGCTGGGACCGCGCACGCCCGGCCAAGGGCCACGACTACATCTATGCCAGGTCGCACGGCAACCCGCAGCTCTCCCACGACGAGGTCGTGACGTTCACCGAGAACGCCTCGCGCCTGACCCACTTGCTCGAGATCAAGTACAAGTGACGCAGGGGGGCGGGGACCGGATCGGCTCCGTCATCGCACCCGTCGTCGGGATCACCGGACCTGGCCGGTGATCTCGATGACGCCCGCGCCCAGGTGGGCGACGATCGGGGCGCTGGCATCGAAGGCCGACAGGTAGCGCCGTGGAATCAGCACCGCGTCCCCGTCGCGCTCGAGCTCGGCCAGCGGGTCGGCGGCGGGGTCGGCCACCGTGAGCACCAGACCCGAGCCCATGTCTGCGCTGTCGAGGTGCACGACGCGGCCGGTCAAGCCGGCCTGCTCGAGGAGCGCGCGAGGCACGATGGCCTGGCCCTCGCGATCGAGCTGCAGGGCGATCTTGGCGGGCCCGCTCGCCTGCGGGGCGGCCGGCGACGGCGGGGCGGCCTCGGCTCCGGAGAGCGACGACGGCGTGGGCGGGATGGCCTGCTGCTGTCGGAGGCTGCCGTCGTAGTCCGCCGGGTCGTCGCTCTTCTCGTAGTAGAGCAGCGCCTGGACCTTCTTGTCGCCCGCGAGCACGTCGATGGTGGTGCGGGTGTAGCTGGGACCCATGGCCCCCTTTTCGAACAGCTCGCGGACCACCGGGGAGATCTCCCGGTGGCGGACCCCGTGGACGGTGCGCTTGACCTCGTTGGAGACGTCGAGCGCAGTGAACATGAAGGCTCGCGACGTCAGCTCTTCGACGACGCGGCGCGTTTCCTCGACGATCTCGGCACGCTTGTCGGACACCCTGACAGCAAGCCACAGGCTCCATGGGCTTGGCAAGGGCAGGGGCTCGGTCGAGGCGGTGGCTCCAAGTGAGAGGTCTCGACTATCCTCGTGCTCCGTGCCGGCCGGTCCTCGCGTCGTCCACGACGACGAACAGCTGCAGATCGTGATCTGGGATCGCGTGGTCACCAGTCGCTGGAGGGGGGCGCCCACCGAGGATGCCCTGCGCATCCTGGGGGAGCACCAGCGCACGCTGACCGACTCGTTCGACGAGCGGCGCATCGTGGCGCTGACGATCGTGGGGCCACGGGCCACCATGCTGCTGAGCGGCGAGGCTCGCAAGGAAGCGGAGGTGCAGGCCAAGGTCGGGCGGGAGACCTTGATCGCGCTCGCCCTGGTGGTGGAAGGCGAGGGCTTCATCGCCGCCACCGCTCGTGCGGTGATCTCCGGGGTGCAGCTGGCGGTGCGCAACCCCTATCCCACCAAGGTCTTCGCCATCGTCGACGATGCCCGGCTCTGGATCGAGGAGCGGCTGCGCGCCGAGGGCCACGTCGCGACGGCCGCCGGGCTCCACGGGGCGTTCGACGCCGGCCTCGGCGGGCAGGACTGATGGCGTGGCTCGATCTCGGGTACGCTTGGCACGATGATCCGCGCCTCGGTGTCCCTCGCTGGGCTGCTCTACCTCCCGGGCATTGCCAGCGCGGCGGTGCCGCTGCCCCAGCTGGGATGGGCGCCCGTCGAGGTGACGTCGGCCCCTCCACCGGAGGTGCCGGTGCAACGACCCACGGAGGCTCCACCGCCGGTGACGAGCACACCACCGCCGGTCGAGACGGCGCCGCCCCCGAGCGAGCCTGCGCTTCCACCCGAGCCCTCGGCTCCGGTCGAGGCGGAGCCGCCTCCGGTCGAGGCGGCTCCGGTCGAGGCGGCTCCGGTCGAGGCTGCTCCGGCTCCGGTCGAGGTCGCGCCCGTCGAGGCGGCTCCGGTCGAGCCGGCCGAAGGTCTCGAGCCGGCCGAGGACTTCGAGCCCGTACGGTACCGTCCCTCGAGCCCCCCGCCGCTGGCCGGTGCGGGCATGCGGGTGGGCGGCGGCATCCTGGTCGGCGCCGGCGGGCTCACCGTGCTCTCCGGTCTGGCGCTCCTGGCCATCAGCGAGAGTCTTGGTGGCGACTCCACCTCGCGTGGGATCAGTGCGGCGATCGTCGTCGTGGGTGCCGCCGAGATCGGTGGTGGTGTCGCACTCATCGTCCCCGGCATGCGTCGAGCGCAGGCGCTGCGCGAGTGGGAAGCCGAGCACTCGATCGATGCGCCCAGCGCCGGCTACGGGATGATCGTGGGCGGATCGGTTCTGCTCGGCGCGGGGGGCATCAACATGATCACCGTGGTGGTCGCATCGGCCGTCGATGGCCAAGTGCCCGTGGGCAACCTCCTCCTCGGGCTCGGTGAGCTCGGGGCAGGCGCGGCGCTGCTCACCATCGGCACGAAGCGCCGCAAGGCCTACCGCGACTGGGAGAAGCGCACCTTCGGCCCGCCGTCGCTGTCGCTGCTGCCTGGCGGCGGGATGACGGTGGGCGTGTCCGGTCGCTTCTGAGCTGGTGGGTCCGTGGGGCAGGATTCGAACCTGCAATGCGCGCGAGCGCCCCGGATTTACAGTCCGGTGCCCTACCGATTGGGCGTCCCACGGATGGCGGAAGGGGAGGGAATCGAACCCCCTGGGGCAGTACCCCACGACTTTCGAAGCCGTTTGCCAGACCAAATGGCTCCCTTCCAGGACGTAGGCCTTGGCGGCCTACGAGAGATGAAATGCGGAGGGTGAGGGAGTCGAACCCCCAGAGCCCAATTGGGCTCGCTATGTTCAAGACAGCTTGGCTTGCCATGCCGAACCCTCCGGCGGAAGGTGAGGGGATCGAACCCCCGCTGACCTGGGAGACCAGACCAGACCTTCGCGTTCCAAGCGAGTGCCTTGCCGCTCGGCCAACCTTCCATCGGTATACGAAGGTCGTGACGCAGCGCGGATGCAAGCGGAGGGAGCGGGAGTCGAACCCGCGCTGGCGTACCAGACCACGGCTTAGCGGGCCGGTGCCTTACCACTCGGCCATCCCTCCGAAGGAGCGCCCAACGGCGCTTTGCTGGCGCTGCGTCGCGACGTACTCGACATCAGGGCGCAATGATCCGCCCACTCACGCCGCCACCATGCATGGTGGCCGCGCGGGTGGTCACGATCGCACGCCTTGCGTACGAAGCCGCCGCCTAACGAGAGCGTGACGAGCTTCGACTGCCGAGCAAATACGCATACGACGAGGAGTACTCGTACGCGAGAGCGTACAAGAACCGTCGGGTGTGTGCGTGATGCTGGACAGGAGCCATCGTCGACCTCTTGAAGAGGCACCTTACGCGATGGAAGAGGCTTGTCAACTTCGAAGTGCGATCGAAATGCACCGGCTCGCAGTATGATCGCCACCCGATGCGACGGCCTCGATGGATTCGATGGACGATGGTGCTGGTGCTCGGTGCTTGTGCTCCGGCGTCGCAGACCCCCGAGGGCACCGTGAGTCGGAACGAGACGTCACCATCGCCGCCGGCCGCGTCGAGCAAGGACGCCGTCGCTGGCGATCCGGATCGGCCGTGTGAGGCGCTGACTCGGACCGAGTGCATGCGCTCCACCTCATGCACGCTCGAGCACGAGGCTCCGCGCTCCCAGCAGTATCGGTGCCGACCTTCGCGCGAGCCCTGCGAGGTGGGGTTTGCCCAGGCGGGCTTTTGGGGCAGCGGGACCGAGGGGGTGACGCGTTCGAAGCAGCAGCAAGCGGAGTGCAACGCCCGACCCGGCTGCGGCTTCGTCGACGGCGGGTGCTACTGCCACTGTCGGGGCATGGGTCGGACGACGGTACCCGATGGCGACGAGGCCGAGGACTGCGATTGCGAGTGCGGCGGAGGCCCGCCGCCGAGCTGTCGCGCGCAGCCGTGATGGCTCGCGCCGGCACGACCTCGGGCCGTGCCAGGCAAGGGGCTACGGGCAGCCCACCGCGTCGAACGTGACGTTGGCGTCGAAGTCGAATGCGTCGGCGCCGTGGATGGCTCCGCGGACCAAACCCTCGTCGGTGATCGCGAGGATGTCGACCACGCCCTCGAGCGTACCGCCACCCCACGAGCAATCGCCTTCGGGGTAGGGCTCGCCGGTCACGCTGAAGCCACCGTTGAGATCGGGCCACAGGTCGTAGCTGCCCGGCTGCTGGAGCGCGGGCGGGAGCGTGAAGCTCACCGACCAGCGAGTGCCGCACTCGTTGGCCGCAAAGGGATCCTCGCAGGTGGCCGCGCCGTTGGTGATCACCACGAGCAAGGCGTCGGGATCGATGTCCGAGCCCCCATCGTCACCGCCCGAGTCGAGCCCACCCCCGCCCGGCGAGGGCAGGTCGCCATGGCGAATCGCAAACGCGGTGACCACGTTGGGATCGCCCGGGTCCGGCTCGATGCTGGCCCCGGTGGTGGTGGTGGCGTCGTCCTCGTCGTTCTCGTCGTTCTCGTCGTCCTCGTCGTCCTCGAGCTCGCCTTCCTCGGAGACGTCATCGTCGTCACCGATGTCCGTGGGTCCGAAGGGCACGTCGCATGCGGCCAGGGGAGCACAAAGGATCGAGAGCACGAGCAAGCCAGGGATCGTCTTCATGATGGATGGTCCTTCAAGTCAAGGGCCCGCGGCGGGGCTACACGGGAAGAGGTGCCCGGCTCGGCCGCCACCCTTCACGGCCCCCGCGAATTTCCTTCCCCTCGGTCGAGTTCTCCCGGGTCGAGCGCTACGGGCGCGCTCTCGATCGAGGGTCCTTGCTATGCTCCGCGGCGATGTGGGGGAGCCTGCTGGGCCTCGTGTGGGCCCTTGGCGCCGCGCCGAGCGAGGACGCGGTGTCGTGGCAGGCTCCGCCGTCCTGCCCCGATGCCGCGGTGGTGCGCGGACGCATCGAGGAACTGTTGCGCCGACCGCTCGGGGTCGACGAGGTGCGGATCGAGGCGGTCGTTCGCGCCGAGGGCGAGGGCTTCGTGCTCGCGCTGCGAGTGATTGCGGGCGAGGTGGTGGACGAGCGCGAGCTTGCGGCCGAGCGCTGCGCGGCGCTGGCCGACACGGCAGCCCTGCTCGCGGCCGTGATGGTGGACCCCGATGTCGCCGACACGCTGTTGGTCCCAGAGCCCGATGTGGCGGAGCCGGAGCCCGAGGTCGAGCTGCCGTCGGCGGAGCCGGAGCCGGAGCCGAAGCCCGAGCCGCCGTCGGCGGAGGAGCCGGAGCCCGAGTCACTGCCGGCGAGGCCAGAGCCCGAGCCGGGCTCCGATCGCTCGATTCCCGAGACCGCGCGGCCCACTACGCTGCCGCGCGGCCCTTCCGCTTGGCTGCGCGCGCAGGCGGGAGGCGAGTACGGGGCCATCCCCGGCGGCACCGGGGGCGCTGCCGTGACCATCGCCATCGGCGGGGCTTCGGTGCGAGGCGAGCTGTCGGGTCAGTACTGGATCGGCCGGCAGGCCCAGAGCCCCCATGCCTCGGCCCGGGTCCACCTCGGGCACGTGGCCGGGCGAGCGTGCCGCCTGCTGCCCGCTCGCCCGCTCGCGGCGGCGCTGTGCGGGGGGATCGAGCTGGGGGTGATGCGCGGTGATGCCCTCGCGCCGGCCTCCCTGACGCGGCTGCGCCCGTGGCTGGCGGCGCAGGCCGAGGTCGCCCTACGCTGGCAGCCGCGACCTCGCGTCGCCCTGTGGGTCGGCGCCCAGCCGTTCGTGCCGCTGGTCTTTCCTCGCTTCGAACTGGTCGACTCCACCGCGCCCACCACGACCGAGCTGATCCATGTGCCCACGAGCGTGGGGATCCGCGGACTCGTTGGGGTGGAGCTGCGCGCGTGGCCCGGCCGATCGTAGGACCCAGCGGCCGGCCCGAACACGTGCGCACGGGGCGATGGAGCATGATGGATCTCCAATGATCACGACATGTTATCGTCGCCGAGGTGATTTTCTGGGGAGGCCCGTGAAGGATCGAGGTCGATCCGGGCACCTGAGGAGACGACCGAATGAGCATGCTCTCGAGCAGCGGTACGGACCACGTCCGGCCGGCGCGGGTCCTCGACGACGAGGTCCCCGAATTCGATGTGCTCTATCGTCATTGGTTTCGCTTCACGTGGTCGGTGCTGCGCCGGCTGGGCGTGCCCGAGGCCTCCATCGAGGACGCGGCGCAAGAGGTCTGGGTGATCGTGCACCGTCGGCTCGATGCGCTCGAGTCTCCGCATGCGACCCGTAGCTGGTTGTTCCAGATCGCACGTCGCGTGGCGGCAAGGCATCGCCGCGGCGAGCAGCGAAGCCGGCGCAAGATCAACGCGCTCGGCTGGGTGCCTCCGCGCTCCAACCAGCCCCATCGCGATCGCGACTCGTTGCTGACGGTGGAGACGCTGCTGGGCCAGATCGACGAGCGCAAGCGCGAGGCGTTCGTGCTCAGCGAGCTCGAGGGCTGGAGCGCTCCCGAGATCGCCAAGGCGGCGGGGACCAACCCCAACACCGTTTACTCGCGGATCCGGCTGGCCCGGGCCGAGCTACGGGCGGGCTGGGACGCGCATGGTCCCGACCAAGATCTCGAGGATGCGCTCGACGATCTGCGCGATCACACCCGGCCTCCCAAGGGGGCGGCCAAGCGCTGCTGGGCGGTGCTGATGCCCAAGCTGGCGCTGGCTTCCAAGGGCACCGTGGCCGGGGTAGGGGCCGGGGCGGGTGCGGTGGCGAGCTGGAAGCTCGCGGTGGCCGGCGCCGCGGTGCTGGGCCTGGCCGCGATCGGTGGCTCGTATACCGGCGGGCGTCGGCCCGCGAGCGAGCATCGGCCGGCCACGGTGACCGAGCGGGATGGCTCGTCGACGGCAGCCCGCGGAGCGGCGCCGGCTCGGGGAGCAGCCGCGCCCATGGAGCCGAGCCCAGCGACGGGGGAGCCCGAGGCAGCGGAGCCCTCGGCATCGACGTCGATCCCCTCGTCGGTCGCCACGGCCGCGCGTGCGGCCGGTGATGCTCGCCCATCGCGGGTCGATCCCCCGGTCGCCCACGCGCCGAGCCTGTCGGACGAGACCGCGCTGCTGACCGCGGCCCAGAGCTCGCTGGCCGCCGGCCAGGCCGAGCGCGCGCTCGAGCAGATCGCCGATCACCGCGAGCGCTTTGCCGGCTCGGCGCTCGGCGATCTTCGCACGCTGCTCGAGATCAAGGCCCTGTGTGCCACCGGACGCGCAACCGAAGCCCACGCCGTGCTCGAGCGAGCGGAGCGGAGCCTGCCCGGATCGGCCTTGCTGCCCAAGATGCGAAAGGCGAGGCAGGGCTGTGCGCCGTGACGCGGTCGGGGCCCGGTGGGCGAGCTGCGGGGCGTTGGCCCTCGCGTGGCTGGGCTCGGCCTGCGCCCTGTCCACGCCGCTGGGCGAGCTGCCGCGCGAGACGAGCGGGGACGCCACGGCCGTCGAGACCGAGACGGGGACCGGCTCCGGTGGCATCACCACGGTGGCGCCCCCGCCGGTCGAGACCGACGGCACCACGGGCGTGGTGGGCCCCTTGCCCATGCATGCCTGGGTGATGCGCTACGACGACTGGCTGATGGCCACCGAAGACACGGCCGAGACCGACTCGGGTCCGTCCGACTCCGGCAATGGAACCGGAACCGGACCCGACATCGCTCCCGATGCTCTCGTGGTCCAGATCTCCACCGGGTCGGACGACTGCATCGATCCGGGAGCGGCGCTCGAGTGCGGCGCTCAATGGCAGATCTCGATGTTGATCCCGCCCGAGCTCCAGGTGCCGGGGACCTATCTCCTATTCGAAGAGCTGTCGGGCTTCGTGAGCATGACCGGCGAGCTCGAGCCGGGCGGATTCTGCTCGGGCGGCGCCGGCACCCTCGAAGGCACGGCAACCCTGCTCGTGGTGAGCGAGGTGGAGGTCCAGGGCTTCCTCTCGGGGACCGAAGGTTCGTCGCTGTTCGGGATCGATACCGACGTGGAGTTCATCGCGCTGGGCTGCTAGCCCGGCGGCAGGGGACGCTCCTCGGCTCGCTCGGCGCTGGCTTCGTGGTCGGCCGACGCGTCGCGTGCATCGTCGACCTCGACCGCATCGACGTCGATCACGGGGCCTCGTCCTCCCGTGGCGCCGGGAAAGCCCCCTGGCGCTCCCACCAGGAAGCTCTGCACCTGGAAGCGATGCGCCAGCCGCTTGCGCACCAGGTGGGCCACCGCGCGTCGCGACCATGGCACCAGCAGCAGCAATCCGGTCACGTCGGTGAGCACGCCGGGTGTGATGAGCAGGACGCCCCCCACCAGCACCAGCACGCTGGAGACCACGCCCTCTTTGGGGATCTCCCCGCGCGCCATCGACTCTTGCCACTGGCGCATGACGCGGGCGCCCTCTCGCTTGGCCAGCCAGGCCCCCAAGAGCCCCGTGCCCAGCACGATCGCCACGGTTGCCCCGGCCCCGAGCTGGGCGCCGATGGTGATGAGCAGGTACAGCTCCACCACGGGGACCACGGTGAAGAGCAGCAGGAGCTTGCCGAGCACGCGGCAAAGCCTAGCAGCCCGGCATGGGCCGACCGACGAATCACCTCCACGGCTGCGGAGATCACGCAACTCGAAAGAAAAAAATGCAGGCCCTCCTTGTGCAGCCCCGGACCGGCTCCTATAGTTGACCGGTCGGACAAGAAAAAGTGCGCGAAACCCACAATACCAGCACCGCCGCTCGGGAAGGCGCCAAGGGAGGCTCGCATGGGTCGCTGTAGCGATGCTCGAGACCGTCTCCTGGCCACGGCGGCACGGCTGATCCACGAGCGCGGCTACACGGCCGTGAGCGTGTCCGACATCTGCAACGAGGCTGGCCTCAAGAAGGGCAGCTTCTATCACTTCTTCCCCTCCAAGCACGCGCTGGTCCTGGCCACCCTCGATCGCTTCGCGGAGTACCAAGAGGCCCGCATGCAGCTCGCCATCGAGAGCGGCACCTCGGCCCGACAGCAGCTGGTGGGCATGCTGACCGGCCTCTACCACGGCTACGTGGCGGCGCAGCGCAGCTACGGTGCCGCCAACGGGTGCCCGCTGGGCAACCTGGCGCAGGAGATGGCCCATCGAGACGCCGAGCTGCGCGCCAAGCTGGCCTCGATCTTCTCGCGCTGGCACGCGCGCCTGACCCAGCTCCTCGAGCTCGCCCGCACCCGCGGGGATCTCGACGTGCCCGACCCAAGGCAGTCGGCCGAGGCCATCATCGCGTATCTGCAGGGCTCGACCCTGCTGGCCAAGGTCACCGGCGATCCCGAGGTGTTCCTCCGCCTGGCCCACGGCGTGCTCGCCCTGGCCAAGGCCGAGCTCCCTCGCGTGGAGGCACCCGAGCCCGAGCCCGCGCGGATGTGCACCGCGTTCTGCGACTCCTCGAGCGATCTGTTCGCATCGACCCTCGACGAGGATGATGGGGTGACGCCATGTCAGGTTCGTCCCGCCTCGTCGTAGTCTTTTTTCGTCCCCGAAACTTTACCGACCAGTCAACTATCCAAGGGTCTCCCGCGCGGAAGATCCCCAAGAGCACCGCTCGATGAGGTGGTGAGCCATGACCGACCTTCACGCCGAATCCTCCGTCTCCTCCTCCCCCGCCAAGGGCCCCAAGCCGGGCCAGATCCATCGCTTGATGGAGGCCTACGTGGATGGCGACGAGCGCGCGTTCGACCAGCTGCACGCGGCGCTCGAGCCTCGACTTCGGGCCCGGCTCAGTCGACTGGTCCGCGATGTCGCGGTGGTCGACGATCTGGTCCAGCTCACCTTCTTGCGCGCTCACGCCGCGCGCGACCGCTTCGCATCGCTGCCCGAGCGGGCGGATCGGGCGGTAGAGGGCTGGTATCTGGCGATCGCCCGCAACGTGGCACTCGATCACCTGCGCCACAACTACCGCCGCGACCGCCGACACGAGACCTTGATCGCCAAGGGCGACGTGTCCGGAATGGGCGTGCCGCAGGTCGAGCCCAACGCCGAGGAGCTTCAGCTCTCGCTCGAGAGCGGCGACGAGATCGCTCGACGGGTCCGCGATGCGATCGAGCAGCTGCCCCCCGGACAGCGCGAGGTGGTCAAGCTGCACAAGCTTCGTGGCATGAGCATGGCCGACATCGCCCAACGACTGGGCGTACGACCAGGGGCGCTGCGCGTGCGGGCCCACCGAGCCTACAAGGCGCTGGCGGGCCTGCTGCTCCCGCAAGGCGAAGACCTCGCGACCTCGGCTGCGGGCTGATGGACCCTCGCGGTTCGCGTATCCTTGCGGCCGGGGTCACCTTTGCCGGGCAATCAGAGCACGCACACCGCATTCAGCCAGCAGCAGGCCACCGCCGGCGAGCAACTCGGTCGCTACCAGTTGCTGTACAAGCTGGCGACCGGTGGCATGGCGGAGATCTATCTCGCCAAGACCTCGGGGATCGAAGGGTTCGAGAAGATCGTGGTGCTCAAGCGGATTCTCCCGCATCTGAGCGCCAACGAGACCTTCGTTGGCATGTTCCTCGACGAGGCGCGCGTTGCCGCCAACCTCGAGCACCCCAACATCGTCAACGTCTACGACATCGGCAAGGCGGGTGAGGACTACTTCTTCACCATGGCCTACCTCCATGGCGAGGATCTCAGCTCCGTGCTGCGGGCGTCCGCACGTGCGGGGCAGGGGATCCCGATGGCGCTGGCGCTGCACATCGTGATCGGAGTCTGCGCCGGGCTGCACTACGCGCACGAGCAAGTCGGGCTCGATGGCACGCCGCTGGGGCTGGTCCACCGCGACGTCTCCACCACCAACGTGTTCATCACGCACGACGGTGCGGTCAAGCTGCTCGACTTCGGGATCGCCAAGGCGGCCACCCAGTCGAAGATGACCCAGGTGGGCGTGCGCAAGGGCAAGGCATCCTATATGTCGCCCGAGCAGTGCCGGGCCGAGCCGCTCGATCGGCGCAGCGACGTGTTCGCGATCGGCATCCTGCTGTGGGAGCTGACCACCATGCGGGGGCTCTACCGCGCCGACAACGAGCTGTCGGTCATGGGCATGATCGCCAACCGTGATGCGCCGCTGCCCTCCTCGGTGTTGTCGGGCTACCCCGAGGAGCTCGAGGCGATCGTGGTCCGAGCGCTCGCTCGCGATCGCGACGAGCGCTATCCGTCCGCGCGTGCGCTGCAGGACGACCTCGAGGCCTTCGTTCGCCAGTACCAGCTGAGCACCACCACGGGCGCCGTGGCCGAGCTGATGCGCGAGCTGTTCGGGGCCAAGCCGCTGCCGTGGGCGCCGGGGGGCCTGCTGGCCCAGGCCGGCATTGCCCTGGGTCCCACGCCCGAGCCCACCAACCCCGGTCGGCTCGGCCCCAGCGGTGATGGAGACGGAACGCCCACCGCGGTGGGTCGCACGTCGGTGCCGGCCTCCGAGGGCGAGCCCGCTCCGCGCTCCAAGGCGCCGCTGTTCGCCGCGATCGGAGCGCTGGGGGTGGTGGCGGCGGTCTCGCTCGCATGGATGACGACCCGCGGCGACGACGGCCCGAGCGACTCGACCACCACGCCTGCCGCGTCCGCCGATTCCTCCGCTGCGCCCGCACCGACACCCGCCGAGGTGCCGGTGGAGCCCGCGGGGCCTTGCCCCGAGGGCATGGTGCTGGTGGAGGGCGGCAACTACTTCATGGGCAGCGACTCGTCCGAGCCGGCCCTGGCGGCGGCCAAGCCCAGCCATCGCGTCGACGTGGGCTCGTTCTGCCTCGACGCGCACGAGGTGACGGTGGCCGAGTTCCACCGCTGCTCCGGCCAGGGGGAGTGCAAGCGAGCGTTCCAGGACAGCCACTGGGCCCAAGAGGAGCCCAAGAACGCGGCCCAGGAATTCTCGTCGCTGTGCAACGAGACGCGCGAGGGGGTCGACGATCACCCGATCAACTGCGTCACGTGGGCGCAGGCCACCACGTACTGTGGCTTCCGTGGGGGGCGGTTGCCGACGGAGCTCGAGTGGGAGTGGGCGGCGCGGGGAGGCGACGGTCGTGCGTTTCCCTGGGGCGACGAGCCGCCGGCGCCCGAGCGGCTCAACGCGTGCGGCAGCGAGTGCCTGGCGTGGTTTCGCCGCACGAAGATCGGCCTCGACGAGAGCATGTTCCCCGCCAGCGATGCGCACGTGGAGACCGCAGCAGTGGGGACCTTCCCCGGGGGTCGGGGCAAGGGTGGCATCGATGATCTCGCGGGCAACGTGGCGGAGTGGACCGCCGATCCGTTTGCGCCGTATCCCGGCGCAGAGGGCAAGGCACCCGAGGGCGCGCGGGTGGTTCGCGGCGCCTCGTTCCACAGCGCCAGGCCGGCGGAGGTCGATCCCGCGTTCCGCCGCGCGGTGCCCGAGGGCTTCCATCCCCATGACGTCGGCTTTCGCTGTGCGGCCGACCCCAAGGAGTGACCACGCCGGTGTACCATTTGGGTGGGCACGGAGACGGCAGTAGGTCGGAGATGATGCGCGAGATGGTGAGAGGGGCGGGTCGACGGGTGGTGCTCGGGATCGCATGCGGTCTCGTCGCCGGGTGTCGCCAGCCCAACCCCGACTGGCTGGGGCCGGCATCGGACACGGACGTGCTCACGACCAGCGATGTCACGGATGCGGATGGAACCGCGGGCGAAGCCAGCGTGGGGTCTTCGGCGGGCTCGGACTCGGACACGGGGGCCATGTGTCAGGGCGACGTCGACTGCGTCGAGCCGACGCCGGTGTGCATCGATGGCACCTGCATGAGCTCCGGCGAGGGCACCCCGTGCAACAACGACGGCGGGTGTCATGCGTCGGCGCCGTTCTGCAATCCCGACGGTGTGTGCCAGGACGGGGGCGAGGGCGATCCCTGCTCGCAGAACGGGCAGACCGATTGCTCCGGTGACTCGCCGATCTGTGGTCCCGACGATCGGTGCCACGATGGCAGCCCGGGCGATCCCTGCGACGGCGAGAGCGACTGCATCAGCGGCACGTGCACCGACGGCACGTGCGACTGATCGCATCCGATCGCATCTACTCCACCACGCGCACCGTCGCCGTCGAGCTGTGTCCGAAGCGCTCGGGCTCGTACATCGCCTCGGCCTTGATGGGCGGCAGCACGAACGTGCCCAGCGTGGTCGCGCGGGCCGTGTAGCTGTAGGTGTAGACCCCGGCCGGCATGGAGTCGGAGAACAGCAGCATCCGGTCGTCGCGTAGATCGGTGTGGTCGAAGCTCCACCACGGCCACCACCAGTGATCGGCGCTCACGGTGCGGCTGGCCTCGCTGGTTGCGGCCACGCTGGTGCGAAAGCGCGGGTTCTGCCCCTCGAAGCCGGCCGGGAGCGCGTCGTCGATCACCACGTAGTTGGCCCGGTCGCGCGCCACGATGGTGAGCGTGACCTTGACGTTGGTGCCGGCCTTCACCTGCCAGCCGCCGTCGGGCAGCTGCTGGACGGCGCTGGCGTCCGGCTTGCCCTCGGCGCCGGCCAGCGCCTCGTAGGTGCGGTGCACCTCGAAGCCCTGATCGACCGCGGGCAGCACGAGGTCCTTGGGTGCGTAGCGCAGGCCCATGCGGTAGTAGAGCTTGCCCGTGCCCTCCTTGCCGAGCACCAGCGAGCGCTCGGGCTTGCCCCCGCCGTTCTCCAGCAGCTCGGCCATCGCGAGCCGCAGCTCCGCGCTGGCCATGCTGCGCCCCTCGAAGCGCTGCTCGCCGGAGAGCTGCTCGTCGAGCCATACCCGCGCGGTGAAGTCGGGCTCGTCGGCCTCCACCGAGCGGTAGTAGCGGTCGGCGGCCACCAGCGCCCAGGCGTTGGCGTGCGTGGTTCCCCAGCGACCGCCTTGCTTGGGATCGCGGCCCGACATGATCCCCGCCATCACCTTGGGCAGCATGGGATCGCCGGGCACGGCCTCGAGCAGGGCGATGAGCGCGATCGCGTCGGTCTGCACGCTCGAGTGCATGAGCACCCGCAGGCCGTCCACGTCGGCTTCGCTCTTGCCCTCGGCGAAGTGCATGGCCCGCGGGCTCTCGATCGCCGCGTCGCGCAGCTCGTCGAGCACCTGGTCGCGGGCGGTGGTGCGGCCGTAGCGGTGGGCTGCGGCCATGAGCAGCGCGTGGGCGTAGAGCGGCATCTCCTTGCGGTGCGCCCACACGCGATCGAACAGGGCCGAGCCGCGCTTCTCACCCGAGAGGATCCACAGGCCCATCGCGCGGCTGGTCCAGTCGTAGTAGGTGCCCCAGCGCGTGCGGTGGCCGTAGGTCACGAAGTTCTCCACGTAGTTCAGCGCTCGGCGCAGCGCCTCCTCGTCGACCGTGTAGCCGGCTCGCTTGCCCTCGAGCAGCGCGAACGTGACCCAGTTGGTGAGGTAGGGCCAGCTCTCGTGATGGCGGCTGGTCCAGTAGCCAAAGCCCCCGTCGTAGTTCTGCTTGTCGAGCAGGCTGCGGATCCCGTCGGCCGCGAGGTGGTTGCGGTACACCACGTCGCGCAGGCTCGCCACCGGGAAGTCGTCGAGGATCTTCGAGAGCGCGAAGATCGGCAGCAGCCGGCTGGCGGTCTGCTCGGCGCACTCGTAGGGATAGGTCACCAGGTAGTCCACCGCGTCTTCGAGACCGGAGAGCGCGGTCGACGACATCGACAGCTCGAGGCCGCCGAACTCGGGCAAGGCCTCGGCGGGCGGGACCACCGTGCGCTCGGTGGCGCCCTCGATCATGCCGTAGTCGGCGAACGCCTCGGCGGTGGCCGGGTAGTGGACC
Source organism: Paraliomyxa miuraensis (assembly GCF_026337845.1). Lineage (GTDB taxonomy): Bacteria > Myxococcota_A > Polyangia > Nannocystales > Nannocystaceae > Paraliomyxa > Paraliomyxa miuraensis. The sequence continues at coordinate 195,207 of NZ_JAOVZF010000151.1, forward strand.
GGCAGCGACAGCTCGGTGGCGTCACGCCCTCCGTTGCTGAGCGCCGCGAATTGCAGGCGCATGGTGCCGACCTGCTGCGTGGCCATGTCGAAGCGAACCTCGCGCGACTGCCCCGCGGGGATCTCCACCATCGTCTGGGCCTCGCCGGGGAGGCTCACGTTGAGGCCGCGGGTGCCCACGAGCACGGCCTGGTCGGCGCCGGTCTGGTTGTCGACCATCACCGAGGCTTCGAAGCGATCACCGAAGTTGGCGAAGCGCGGCAGGCTGGGGCGCAGCATCAAGGGCTTGCGAATGCGCACCGTGGTGTCGCCCTTGCCGAAGCGGTCGGCCTGGGCGGGATCCACCGCCACCGCCATCACGCGGAACGTGGTGAGGTTCTCGGGCATGGGGATCGCGAGGGTGGCCTTGCCCGAGGCGTCGGTGAGCACCTCGGCCTGGTAGAAGGCGGTGGTGGCAAACACCTCGCGCAGCGACACCGGCTGCGCCATCGCCAGCGAGGGATCGAGCGTGGCCCGCTCGGACTCGCCGCCCTTGCTGCGCATCGAGCTGCTGCTCTTGGCCAGCGGGGCTGCTCGGGCGTCCCTGCGCTTGGGGGCTTGCTTGTTCTCGCGGGCGCGCGACTCCTCCATGGGGGCTGCCGGCTGGTCGGGCGAGTCGGCCAACGCTCCGCCCGGGGCGCCGCCCGAGCCGCGGCCATAGCCGGAGCCTCCACCGCCTGCGCCGCGGCCGATGAGCCCCATGTTTCCGAGCCCGATGGTGCCCTCGCCGGTGCCATCGTCATTGTCGAATGCGCCTCCACCGGTCGCCCCCGCCGGCGGCGGCACGTCGCGCGCGAGCACGGCCGCCTGCAGCGCGTACATCCACACGCCGTCCGTGCGCGGGTGGTGGAAGAAGGCGAGGGGATCGGGCGTCTGGTGGCCCATCAGGCTGAGCACGCCCTCGTCGACGACCATCACCGCCACCGCGGCCGGCAGCGCCTCGCCCTTGGCGGTGGTGGTCGTCAGCTCGAGGGTCATGGTGTCGCCGGGCGCCAGCTCCTTGGCCGAGGGCGTCAGCTCGATCGCGATCTTCTTGGCGTCGGTCGACACCGGCAGCTGCACGGTGCCGGTGGCCGCGGCGGGCATGCCCAGGTCCTGACCCTTGGGTGCTCCGGGGACCTCCGCCCGGCCGCGCGTGAGCAGGGCCGAGACCGACACCGAGGGCAGCATGGTGTCGTCGATGGGGATCTCCACGATGGTCGCTCCGCCCTCGACCACCACCGGCAGCTCGAGCGCGATGCCCTCGCGCTCGACCACGACCACGCCGCGCGCCTCGTCGAACGGCGAGCGCACCAGCACGGTGGCGGTGTCGCCGGGCGCATACTCGACCCGGTCGGGTACCAGGTCCACGCGTCGCTCGGTGCTCTCCCACACCACCGAGTCCTTGCCGTGCACGTACACCTGGATCTGGCTGCGGGTGGCGTTGCCGTCGGCGTCCTCGGCGGTGCCGCGCACCAGGTAGGTGCCGGGGGTGCCCACGGGCAGCTCGCAGGTGGCGGGGACGAGGGCCGAGGTCAGCGCGCAGCGGCCCGCCTCGACCTCCTTGGTCTCCGTCTCGTAGATCCAGCGACCGCCGCGCTCCACCGCGGTGCGCGTGGTCTCGCGCCGCAGCAACGTGAGCGCCACGTCGCGGTCGGCCACGCGCTCGCCCTCGAGGTCGACGAGCACCGCCTCGAGCTTGGCCTTCTGCCCCTCACGCAGCACGGTCTGCTCGGCGCGCAGGCCCACGTAGACCCGCGCCGCATGGACCACGAAGCTGCCCTGGCCCGCGATCGCCTGACGGTTGTCGTCGACCACCGTGGCCTCGAGGGTGAACGTGGACGGTGGCGGCGGGCCCTCGTCCTCCTCGGGCTTGGTGGTGGGATCGGGGGCAGGGGTGCCCTCGGGGGGCGGCTCGATCGCGAGCAGCTCGTGCTCGACCGTCGACACGCCCAGGGCATCGAGTGCGCCCGTGCCCTGGGCCACGGTCGTGCTGGCGAAGCTCGGGCCCCAGCCGCCGCCCCAGTCGTCGTAGTACCCGCCGCGATGGCCACGGCCGTAGCGCTGGAAGCCGCGCCCGTAGCCTCCACCGTAGCCGAGGGGCCCATGGCGGCTCGAGGCGATCCCGAAGTGAAAGCCTTCGTTCAGCGCCCCCGGGGGCGAAAAGCCGGTCTGCGAGCGCTGAAGGGTCCAGGTGACCTCGCCTCCGGACAGCGGCGCGCCGTGCAGATAGTCGCCGTGGATCTTGGCCACCAGTCGATCGCCGAACACCAGCGGCTTGGAGTCGTCGCGATCCACCGACACCGTGAACTCGGGCGCGCGGTAGGTCTCGACGGGGAACGAGTGGTAGAAGCGCTGGTCCGAGCCGAACAGGCTGCTCACGGTGAGCGTGAAGGAGAAGTCGCCCGTGCCGTGCTCCTCCTTGGTGGGAATGTCCACGCTGAAGGTCCCGAGCGCGCCGAGCTTCACCGTGCCCTTGGCCACCTCGACGCCGCGCGGGTTGGTCACCTGGTACTCGGCCGGGAAGTCGTGCAGCCACAGCTTCACGCCGCCCTTGGGGCCGCGGGTCTCCTGCCGCAGGATGCCGGCGAGGTGCACGGTGTCGCCGGGCTTGTAGGGCGTGCGATCGGTGAAGAAGAACGCCCGCGGGGTGTCCTCGTCGGTCGACATGCCCGGGTAGCGGTAGCGCCCGCGCAGGTCGCCGTACTCGACGCGCAAGAGCGCGCTGTCGTCCCCGTGCTCGACCGTCAGCAGGGCGCCGTCGGACTCGGCCCCGGCCGTCATGCGGGCCAGGCCGTCCTCGTCGGTCGTGCCCGACCACAGCAGCGTCTTGCCCGAGCGGTCGCGCAGCTCGAGCTTGGCGCTCTCCACCGGCTCGCCGTTGGAGAGCCGCGTGACCATGACCAGGCCCGAGTCGCCGTCGAGCGCGGTGGCCACCCCGAGGTCGGTGACCTCGACCAGCGCGTGGAGGCCGTAGCGCTGGGTCCACCCGTGGTCGCGCACCGGGTTGCTGCGCACGTCGAGCCACAGGTGCCCGTCACCGGGGTCGAGCGCGGGCGACAGATCGAGCGACACCCGCTCGGTGCGGCGCATCGCGTCGGGAGTGGCGAACAGCTTGGTGTAGGTCGGAGGGTCGTGGTACTGCGGCCACTGCCGCTCCGAGTCGTAGGGGTACGCGTCGAGGAAGTCGGGCACCGCGGCGAGCTTCATCGAGCGGGCGCGAAGCTCGATGTTCTTGACCCCGGCGACCAGCAGCTCGAGGTCCTTGCTGGCGGCGCGCTCGATCACCACCGGGTTGCCCATCGAGCTGGTCGGCGAGACCGAGGGGTAGGGCGGTCCGAGGGTGGTGGTGGTCTTGAACTCGCGGGCCAGGGTCTGGCCGTGGAGGTCGCGCAGGCCCGCGTCCACCGTGACCGTGTAGCGAGTGCGGCCCTCGAATTCGCCCGAGAGCACGATGCCCGACCACTGGGGGTTCACCGAGAAGTTGGCCGGCTCGGGAGAGACGTGCACCTTGCTGGCGATGTCGGGATCGGAGAGCTGCGTGCTCGACTCGATGGTGATGCCGTTGTTGGCGTAGCAGGTGCCCCAGCACTTGGCCTTCTTCAGGGTCAGCGGGGGGTAGGTGCGAAAGTGGGTGGTGATCGTCTTGCTCGCGATCGGGCCCTCGCCGTAGGTGCCCGCGGGGATCGACAGCGTGTAGCGGGTGTTGGGCCGGAGCGTGCGCTCGGGGATCACCTCCACGCGGCGAGCGGCCTTCCACTCGGGCTCGGTGGTCGGGGTGGCGGTGGCGGGGCCCGTCTTGGGCGGGGGTGCGAGCCGTAGGCCCATGCGATCGCCGCCGCCCGACAGGGTCATCGCGCCGATGATCGCGGTGCGCTCGACGGCCTGGTTGAACTCCAGTGTGATCGTGGGCTCGAGCGTCACGTCGTCCGACTCGTCCCACGGGGTGCTCGACTCGAGCGCGAGGGTGGGGGTGGAGAAGGCGAAGCGGAAGTCCGAGGCCAGCGCGTTGCCCCACGTGGACTTCACGCCCGCGGGTACCGTCACCGTGTACTTGGTGGAGAACGGCATGCGGCCGGACTCGGGAACGAACGCCAGGGTGCGGGTGCCCAGCCACTGCGTGCCGCCGGGTACGGCGGGCTCGACCGTGAAGGGGATCGACGCGGTCGAGAGCGTGGTGACGTCGGCCAGCGGCACCATCGGTTGGTTGAAGGACAGGCGCACCGCGTCGACGATGGACTGCGCGCCGGTGGGGCCGTGGCGCTCGACCTCGAGGGGGCCGGGATCGGGCGGCGGCGCGGTGGGGCCTTCGCCGTCCTCGGGGGCCTTCAGCGGCACCTCGATGGTCTCGTGGGACGACGGCGGTGGCAGCGGGCTCGGGCGTGGCTCGAGCTTGGTGGCGATGTCGTCGGGCTCTGCCGTGAGCGGCGGGACCCCGGCCCACAGATCGAGCGCGGGCACGCCACCCTCGGCGGGCTCGGCGGACTCGGTGACGGTGGGCTCGGCATCCTCCTCGGTCTTGGTGCACGAAAGGCTCGTGACCGCGACGAGGACGGGGGCGAGGGCGCAGGCGAGGAGGAAGGAGCTCGGCCAGGCACGCATCGTTTCGGACTATATCAGCGCCGCATCGAGCTCGTTGGAGACCGACGGGGAAGGGGTCGTTGGAAGGGACCGGCTACTGACGCACGGGGGGCGCGGACCGGTCTCGGTGCGGTGTACGACGCCGCGTCTTCCGGCGTGCTACCGTGCGTGGCGTGAGCGAGCGCAGCCGCGAGCGCGACCTGCTGCTGGCCTGGCGCGATGGTGATCGCAAGGCCGGAAGCGAGCTGATCCGCGGCCACGCGAGGCTCGTGCAGCGCTTCTTCGGCAACAAGGTCGGCAAGCCCGAGCTGGTCGAAGAGCTCGCCCAGCGCACCTTTGCCGCCTGTGTGGCGGGGGTCGAGCGCTTTCGCGGCGACTCGAATTTCCGCACCTGGTTGTTTGCGGTCGCCAACAACGTGCTGCGCGAGCACTACCGCGAGCAGCAGCGTGGGCAGAGCATCGACTTCGGCACGGTCTCGGTCGAGGGCTCGAGCGGAGGGCCGAGCTCGGTGGTCGCGTCGTCGGAAGAGCAGCGGCGCCTGCTGACCGCGCTGCGCCGCATCAGCATCGACTCGCAGGTGCTGCTCGAGCTCTACTACTGGGAGGAACTCACCGCACCCGAGCTGGCCGAGGTGTTCTCCATCCCGGTGGGCACCGTACGCGGCCGCATCGGCAAGGCCAAGCTCGAGCTGCGGGCCGAGCTCGACACGATGGAGCGCACCCGGGAGCGGCCGCCCACCACCGAGGCGGAGCTCGAGGACTGGGCCCGGCAGGTCCGCGAGCAGATGAAGTAGCGGTCCGGCGGGCAGGAGCGGCCAGCCGCGCTCACTCACACGCGGTGGTGTGCTCGACCACGACCGAGCGTACGCGGTCCCGAGCGTCGACCACGTCGATGCAGACCGGGATGTCGGCGAGCTGCCAGTGAGGCGGCAAGGGATGGCGGCCGGGAGCCAGCTCGCCGTGGCCCGAGCTCGCCGCGTCGTTGGCCCCGTACCAACGCAGCTCCACCGCGCTCGGCGTGCGAACGTCCACGACGATGTCGAAGGGCCAGCGCTCCCCCACGAGCAGGGCGGCGGAGGGCTCGACCCGCAGCGCATCGCAGCCGGGCCCGCCGCAGCTCACCCGTAGCTCGATCACCTCGCTGGGTTGGCCTTCGCACGCGGGCTCGGCCCGCGCCATGCACTCGGACCAGGCCTCGGATGGGGGGGCCGGGGCGGGCGTCGGGGCCGGCACGTCGCCACGAGGCCATGCGAACGCGGCCGTGATCCCGCCGAGCACACCCACGCCCACGACGGCCAGGCCGAGGGCTCGTCGGCGTCGACGGTCGCGCGCCGAGGTCGTGCTGCGCTCGAGCGCGTCGAGCAGCTCGGCCATGCTGGGGAAGCGTTGGGTCGGATCCTCGTCGCGACCGCGTGCGATCGCGTCGCGCAGCACCACGGGCAACGGCTCGTGCTCGCGGCCCGCGGGGGGCTTGGCCTCGCACAGGGACTCGAGCAGCGAGACGCAGAACGCATACTGATCGGCTCGGGCGTCGACCGGCTCGCAGCGCCGCTGCTCGGGGGCTGCGTAGCTGTGCGTGCCCACGAAGCCCGGCGTCATCAGCACCTCGCTCGCGAGCGGGTCGGGCTCCGTGGTGGCTCGCTCGCCGTCGCGCGTGGCGGCGGCACGGACCAGCCCCAGATCGATCACCCGCACGCGCCCGTCGTCGCCGAGCAGCACGTTGTCGGGCTTGACGTCGCGATGTACCAGCCCCGCTTCGTGGATGGCCGCGAGCCCACGGCCGGCTGCGATCCACAGCTCGAGCACGCGCTGCCGCGGCAGCTCGGCCGCGCAGTCTCGCAGCGTACGACCGGGCACGTGCTCCATCGCCAGCCACACGCGGCCTTCGTGCTCGCCCACGTCGAACACGGTGATCACGTTGGGGTGCGCGATGCGAGCCAGGCCCCGGGCTTCCCGCAGGCGCATGCGCTCGCCGGCGAGCTCGCTCGTGCCGCGCACGAGCTTGAGCGCGACGTCGCGAGCGAGCTCGTCGTCGTGGGCCAGGTAGACCGTGCCCATGCCGCCCGCGCCGAGCTTGCGCTCGATGGAGAAGCGGGCGATGCGGGGGAGCTGCGGCTCGACCCCGAGCAGGCGGGCCTCGAGGCGGGCCTCGAACACCTTGCCCTCGAGCGTGTCGGGCTCGGGGCGCGGGAGCCCGAGGTCGCCGTGGGTGCGGGGGGGCGAGCTCACGGGGGCTACTGTACGCGGGGCCGGGCCCGGGCCGCACGCATTCGAGATGGTAGGCGCCCCCGGTCGGACTACTCGGCGCGCTTTCCCTTCAACGTGCCGAGCTTGCGCTCGACGGGCTTCCAGTCGCCCACGTAGCGGCTGCCCTCGATGAATGCGGCGGGGCTGTGGGGGGTGCAGTGCTTGAGTCGGCATGGCTCCCGCAGCGGAGGAGGCTCGCAGCCGAGCTGATCGTCGGTGACGCGGGTCTTGCTCAGCGTTCCAGGGTCACCCTTGCCGACGTCGGTGAGGATCCTTGCCTCGACTTCCTCGGCCCGCGCGCGACTGACCACCCCCAGCCGCGCATGCGGCCGAGCCTTGCACGCCTTGGTTTCCTTGCTCAGCACTCGCACGGTGTTGGCCACCGAGGCCACCGTCTTGGGCTCGATCTCCAGCTTGAACAGGTTGTTCGTCCCCGGCACCGGCTCGGCGCCGTGCAAGAGCGACTCCCAGCCCTCGAGGTCGCCCTCGTGCTCCACGTAGTAGCCGAACTCGGAGAATTGCTCGAGCACCGGGGTCTTGGGCTTGCCGGGCAGGTCGATCCGACGGCCGGTGTCGACCATGGCGTACACCACCACGAACGGCAGTTCCTCGGTCTTCACGCCCTTGCGGTCCTTCTGCTCGAGCAGCGCATCGACCTGCTCTTGGTCGAGGTTGGTGCGCCGCGCCGCGAAGTCTGCCTTCAGTGCCCGTTTTTGCGCCTTGGTCAGCGCGCGTCGCTCGCGAAGGATCCTGCCCCCCTTGGCGCAGCCGTAGAGCTTGCCCTTGGCCGCATTGCACGTGGCCGGGTCGGGCATGTGCTCGGTGCGGACGAGCAGGTAGACCTCGTGCTTGGTCTTGCCCTTGGGCAGGGGGCGATCCGTGAGGTCGATGACCCCAGGACGACGTGCCACCGAGGCGCTGACGATGTCCATGTTGCGGTAGACGCTGTCGACGGCGAGGTGAATGCCTCCGGTCCTTGCCTTGAGACGAACGTGCATACACTGGTGTGAATTCTGATACGTTGGTGGAACGAAGAGACCACTCTGGATCAATCCCTGGCGACTCTCCCCCGCATAGCGGCCCGCTCCCACGTCACCCTGGAGGGTGATGGTCTGGTCCGCGAGGATCCTGGTCCAGGTCGCGGTCTTCTCCCAGTCCTGCCACTGAGCGCCCCAATCTGCGATGCGGAACTCGGCCTCGATGCTGCCGGAGGCGATCGTCTGGTCCGTATCGTTGTGGAAGCCAGCGCGCAGGCGCGCTCCTGACGTCGGGATCGTCGCGCTGGGGAAGCTGTAGGACGGATCGTTGCCCAGCGGGGATTGGGACATCTGGTAGTCCGAGCCCACCAGCTCGCGGCTCAGCTTCACCCCCCCGCATCCATCCGGGTTGGACGACACGAGCACTGGCCAGGTGTTGGCCATGTTCTGGTACGGCACGGTCTCGATGATCGTGCTGCCCGACTCGCTCATCATGCACGTCTTGCCAGTGCTCGGATTGCACAATAGCGGAAACTGGACCGCGGGAGCCCCGCTCCCCAGGGACATGTTGACGTTGGCGTAGACACGGAGGTTCGGTCGAATTTGCTCCTGATCCACAGGCACCGACAATGCGAGCGAGAACTTCCATTTGTACGTTGTGACGTCGTTCGAACTGATACGGTCGACCTTCACCCAGGGGTTGAGGACCTGGAAGTCGGTGCCGCTGATGGTGCTCGCAGAGTCGAAGGTAGGGGCCTCCCAGTACTCCACGGAATGCGCGACGTCCGTCTTCACGGGTCCGTCGATCCCAGCTTGGGTACTCCCTGGCTCGCTGTAGCTCTTGAGCGGGTGAAACAGAGCAAACAGGCCTGGACTGGTCCCTTGCTCGTCCGAGAAGGCAAGCATCACGAAGTCCTCGTCGGGGTCGAACGACGGGTCGCCATTGACCTCGAACTCGAAGAACACGGTCTTCGAGCCCTTGTCCCAGATCATACGTGTCGTCGAGAGCTGGGGTGCCGACGACTGAGGACTTCCGGTCCGAACGGTTGCGCCGGTCCACCTCACTTCGCGCTTGGCCTCGCTGAGCGACCTATTCCACCACTCGGGGGTGGGCTTCGAGGCGAAGGGGACCCCTTGGGCTTGGCGCACGCACACGTCATTGGAAGCTGCCCGTGCGGTCGGCATGAAGGCAAACGAGGCAAGGGTGAGAGGAACGAGGAACTGCAACACAAGGGGCTTCTTCATGATGATACCTTCCTGGTATAGGGGCAGTAGTCTATCGGATCGGTCGACCCAGGAGGAGACACGACGGCCGAACGCGCCGGTCGCTGAACCAGCGGGGCTCGATGGTTTCGTCCGTATTGGTGACGGACGCACCCTCGGCGATCGACGAAAGTCGAAGAAGGCCCCAGGAATCGCGCTGTTGCGATCGTCCTCGCGTCGACTCGGATTGAGCGGGCGGCTCGGGATCGCCTCGTGGATCGCGCGCGGCGAGCTGGTTTTGAGCGTGAGCAGCGCATCGCCCCAGCGCGTGGATGAGCGCCAACGCACTCGGAATCGATGGTCGCCGAGGCGTCGATCTTCACTACGATGGAGCCATGCACACCGCGAGCGAAGTGGAGTGGACCTTGTGGGTCTTTGCCGGGCCGGGGGCGTTCGGAGGGGAGACCCCCGGCCAGGTGCTCCCCCTCGCCGATGCCGTGGGCGAACTGCCGGTCGGCGTGGCGCTCCTGGCCGAGACGGTCGGCGAGCCCACACTGCTGCAGCAGCTCACGGGCCAGTGGCCGTGCGAGCGATTGGTTCGTGGCTTGGACGTCCAAGCCGTGCCGCGAGCCGAGCGAAACCTCGGCAGCTTCCTTGCGTGGGCGCAAGCCCTGACGCCGAACGGATCGAAGCGGGCGCTGATCGTGCTCGGCGACGTGCTGCATGCGATTGGTGAGGTCCCCGCGAGCTTGGGGTGGGGAGTGTATCGCCCACCCTACCCAACGCAGCTGACCATCAAGAAGGGAAGCACGACCACGACGTACTCGCGAGACAGCCGCGATCCGATGCAGTACAACATTCCCGGCCAAAATGCTACATTGCTCGAACTCGTCAGCGATCTGAAACTGGATGAGGAGGTCACGTTTGGCTCGGATGGTCCCTATGTGGTGAGTCAAACCGGTCTGAGCCGGAGATACACCAAGGGCGGCACTACCTACACGATCACCATCTCGACCAGCAACCCCACGGGCCCAAACGCCATTGTGTTCACGCCTTCTCAGACCTAGGGGTGGTGGCAGCGATGAAGACCAAGACCTCGACGAATACTCTCTCCGGTGGCCTCGACGATGTCGGTCCGGCCGATGTCGATCCGACCACTCGACGGATCGATGCGTTGGTGTCTGCCCTCGATGGCCACCAGGTCGATCTGCTCGTCAGCGACGACCGCGATCTCCTACAGCTCGCTGCGCTGCGCCGACTCGCGCCGCGTACGGCGGTGCTCATGGGTGCACGAAGGTCCCTTGGGGGCTCGGGTCTGCCGCTCACGGTACTGCTCGAGGCTCTCCGCAGGCAGGCCGACCTCGGGTCGGAGCCGCTGGCCGCGAAGGCCATCGAAGCGGCCGGCCACAGTGCCGACCTCGTGGGGCTGCGCAGCTCGGGCGCCCCGGCCTTGCTCGCCGCGCTCGACGATTTCGCGAGCCTGGTTCCCGCCGATGACTCGCCCGTACGGCGTGGATTCGGGGAGGCATGGAATCAGAGTCGGGGTGGCGATCTCGCGACCCTGACTACGAAGCTGAAGACCATCGACGACGACCGGGCCACCACGGTCGAGGCGTGCGCCGCCGCGACGGTCATCGCACCCTCCCCTGGGGAAGGCCAGCTCGGCATCGGCCTTGATGGCCCAGGAATGCACCTCGGTTCCGATTCGGCCTGGACCCGCTTGGTCGACGCCATCGGTGGCTCCTCCGACGTTGCTGTCGCACGGCGCACGCTCGAAGACATGCGGACCTTGACGGCCAGTACCCGTCGAGCGCAGCGCCTCGAACGGATGGCTCCCGCGCGGGCTGGCCTCGTGCTCGAGTACCCCGACCCGGCCCGAGACGGGGACGTCGAGCCTGCGCGAGACTTCGCGCGCTTTTCGAGGCAGTTTCTCGAGTGCCACGACGCTCGCCACGTCACCCTCGTCATTCGTGGCAAGTGGGACGCCAGGCGCCCGGGCAGCGTCACGCTCTCCGACGGAGCGTCGCTGCCGGTCGTGGCGCTGGCACGGTGTCTTCGGGGGGCGCTTGGCCATCGCCACCGTGGCCCGCTTGCGCAGCTCGTGTTCGACGATCCCGAGCTGCTACGCGTCGAGAATGCCTATGAGCTGCGAGATGTCGCGTACGTGCTGATGGCCACGGTCCCTGAAGCCCAGCCAGTCACGACCCAATGGCTCACCCAGAGGGTGGACGAGGCCGTGGGCCGTTGCGAGCAGCGTGCCGCCGACGCGCTCGAGACCACGACGAACTCCATCCCAGCGCTCGAGCAGGTATGGCGTCGCGATGTGGCCGTGCGTCTGGCCAAGTACGTCGCCTTGCCCGAACCCGACGAGGCTCCCGCCGTTGCGCTGCAAGCCATCGACCTGCGCCACCTCGGAGGCTTGTGCCGTCTGCTCGATCGGCTATGCCATCGGATGTACGACGCACTGGACGACGAGCTGGTCCTCGCGGCGACGCGAGCCGCCGAAGGTGCTCCCAGCCTGCTGGAGTGGATCAACAGGGTGCAGGTGGAGGGGTTCATGCCGTTCTTTCGGCAAGGGAAGGGCACCGCGACCACGCGTGATCTGCACGACGACTGGGGCCAGCTATACAACTGGATCTCGGGGTCCGAGGATGCATGCGCGGAGAGTGGCGCACCACTGTGGATTGCACCCAGTTTCACGACCGATCGCTCACCATCCGGTCCAGGCTCACGTCTACGCATCAGCGTGGCGCCCCGTCTGCCCAGGGACTATCGCAGCCTGAGCTTCAACCAAGACGTGGCGCTACACGCCCTGCTCACGGCGGCGCGCCTGCTCCGCGGTCCCGACTCGCAGCCGTACTGGCGGCTGATCTCGATGGGCCTCGCCTACGGTCCGAGCCAGCCGCGCCACGAGCAGCTGGAGCGATTGGTCCACGAGCCGGGCGCTGCTCACTACTTCGTTCCTCTCGGGGCGCCGCCATCGATGAGCCTCTCGATCGAGCAAGACCAGGACGGCTACGAGCTGCGTCTGACGTCGAGCGAATCTCGAGCGACATTGATCGCCCAGCGCAGCTTCGCCAACCTCGAGCACGTGCGCGATTCCCTCGAAGGGCTCGGGTACGTGATGTCGGGCTCCATGGCTTCGGGTCAGGGCTTCGAGTACGTCGAAGGGCTCGGTGCCGGGCTCGCGGAGGACGTTCTCGGCCGCCTCCGCGGGGAGCTCGAGCGTCAGCGCGAGATCCTGCTCGGGACCGGTCGTTGTCGCGAGGCCCATCTCGCGCTCCAGTTGCCGCGCGAGCTGATGCCACTGCCATGGGAGCTGATGCAGCTGCCCATCCATGCCTCGGGCAGTGGCCTGGAGATGCTCGCCGAGCGCTTCGCCGTGGGACGTCAGATGTGGACGGACGGCGGCGCGCCTGCGGTGAAGCGCGATCCGAAGGTGATTCGCGTGTTGGTCGTCGCCGACCCGATCACGAACCAAGGAAGCGAACTCCCTGGGGCACGCATGGAGGGTCGAGAGGTTCAGCAGTTGTGCGAAAGGTTGACCGAAGAGCTTCGACGCGTCGTCGCAATCGAATGCGACGTGTCGATCCAGGAGACGCTGACTCGCACCGTGCTGCGTCAACGCCTGCGCAGTGGTAGGTACGACGTGCTACACTTTGCCGGCCACGGGAAGTTCGCGAACACCCTCGACCAGAGCGGCTGGTTGCTAAGTGATGGTTGGCTGACCGGCAGGGAGCTGAGCAGCACCTTGTCGTCGTGCGGTGCGCCGCCGTGGCTGGTCTATGCCAATGCATGCAGCGCGGGCCTGATCGACGACGCGGCACCAAGTCAGTATCACGGCAACGTGCATGGCATGGCGGAGGCATGCATCCGCGCTGGAGTGGGGGCCTACGTGGCGCCGCTATGGAGGATCCACGACGACTCGGCGCGCTTGCTCGCCAACGAGTTCTATCGTCTACTGCTGCTCGAGGATCGGACCATCGGCATCGCGCTCCAGCGGGCACGAATGCGTGTGCGCAAGATCTGGGCAGTGCGGCGTGGTGACGCCGGCCTGGGTGACATCTCCTGGGCTGGCATGGTGTTGTTCGGCAACCCGGGCGCGCGGCTCAGGGAGTCTTCGGGCTGAGGTCGTCGTGCGGCGGGGTTGGCGTGGCCCCAACGCGCAGGCGTACCAGCTCCGCTCGCAAGCCGGCGAGGTCACGGGGATCGCGAGGAGCCTCGCCTGCGGCCGCGCTGATTGCCACCGCTCGACCGTGCTGCTCGATCGCCTCGTCGGCGCGATCGAGTCCGAGCAGCACGAGGGCGAGGCCATCGTGCGCTGCGGCAACATCGAGGGCGTTGGCCGGTAGTGCAACCTCGCTGAGGGTCACGGCTCGGCGCGCGCTGGTGAGCGCCGCTTCGTGCTCGCCAGCGGCCAGCTCGGACTTGGCGAGGTTGACGAGCCTCCTGGCAATCTCGGGGTGCACGGGTCCGAGGCGGGCCTCGTCGAGCGCGAGCACGCGGCGCAACGAGGGAAGCGCCTCGGCATGATCACCGCGCAGGTCGAGATAGTAGGCGAGGTTGGCGAGTACGGCCGTAAGCAATGGATCGTCGAGGGTGAGGACGCGCTCGGCGATCGACAGCGTGTCCCGTAGGCTCTCGATCGCCTCGTCGACTTGGCCCAGCTCGGCCTTGGCGGAGGCGAGGTTGCTTCTTGCCCTGAGTGTGTCGGGGTGCTCGTGCCCGAGCTCCCGCTCGAGGAGCTCGGTCGCCTGCTCGAGCAAGATCAACGATTCCAGCAGCTCTCCACGTGCCTGCTGCACCACCGCGAGACTGCTGAGGATGCGGGCTAGGCCTGGCTCGTTGGGTCCAAGTACCCGCTCGCGGATCGTCAGCGCGCGACGAAAGACGACGAGACTTTCGTCCAGACGATCATGGCCATACAGCGCGACCCCGATCTCGTTGTCGACGACCGCCACCGTCGGATGCTCGGGCCCGAGCGCGGCCACGGCGAGGTCTCGCGCCCGCTCGAGCGTAGCGAGCGCTCGCTCGTCGCCCATTGCAGCCTGGAATTTCCCGACGGCCAGCAGCGACTCGGCAACCGCGGGGTGCTCGCTACCAAGCTGCTGCTCGCGCAGCGCCAGTGCATGCTCGTGCTCGGCGAGCGCCTCGGCATAGTGTCCCTCGGCATCCTCGAGCTCCCCGAGCCGCTCGAACACGTCGGGCTCGGTCTCGGGATCGCCACCACTACGCACGAGGTTCATGCGCGCATGCTCGAGCCACACCCGTCCCTCCTTCGGTCGCGCGAGCCGTGCCCCCACGACCCACGACAGATCCCGGGCCGTCGCATAGGCCACGCGATCGTGCTCGACGCGGCCGGCCAGGAAGTGCGCCGCGAGCAGGTCCTGCTCGGCGCTGGCAAAGTCGGACATGCGCCAGCGGATCCCACCGAGCTTGGCCAGGGCCTCGGCCTCGACCACCGGATCACCGAGCCCCCGCGCCGATTCGACCGAGCCCTTCGCGAGCGCGAGCGCCTCGTCGAAGCGCCCGGCTCGCTCGAGCGCCAGTACCCTGGCGAGATCGCGTCGCAGTGCGATCCCCACGCTCGCCTCCCCAAGTCCATCGGCCCGCAGCGAGGCATCGCTCGCGAGCCAGGTGAGATCGTCGCAGCGCTCCACCTCCGGCAGCTCGGCCACGGCCTCCACCGCCTGCATCACCGTCGTCCGGTCCGCCTCCCCGAACACGTCGAGCAGCGCCTCGAGCTCCCAGCGCTCGTGCTCGAGGCAGGCCGCGGTCTGCTGCGCGCGCTCGGGGTCGCTGCGCGCGTCGTCGCAGGCGTCCATGCGAGCCTCCCGCCAGGCCTCCGCCCACGCGCCGATCTTCGGCTGCACCCGTGCCCACGACTCGGCGCCCATCGGCTCGCTCGCCTGGACGAACGCATCGTCGATGCGCTGCCGTTCCTCTTCGTTCCAGCGCTCGTCGAGCGCCGAGCCCAGCGCCTCGCACTCGCTGCGATGCCGCGCCTCGCGAATGCCAAGGGCGCTCGCAGTGACAACGACGGCGAGCGCCGAGACCCCCAGCACGAGCCTCCGCCGTCGCCTCCGCGCCGGATCATCGAGCAGCGCCGCGAGCAACGCATCCATGCTGGGCCAGCGCTCGCCGGGCTCGCGGTCCAGCCCCCGATCGATCACCGCGACCACCCAGCTCGGCACCGCCAGGCCTGCCGGAGGGCTTCGCCGCTGCCCCGTGAGCAGGCTGGCCGAGAGCGTGCGCATGTCCTCCCCCGCAAAGGGTCGCTGCCCGAACAGCGCCTCGTACAACGCCACGCAGAACGAGAACTGGTCGCTCGCCGCAGAGATCCCCCGCCCGATGAGCTGCTCGGGCGCGAGGTAGGCCGGCGTGCCGACCACCGCTCCCGTCTCCGTCATGCGCTCGGCCAGCTTGTGCGAGCTCGGCTTGGGCTCGACCCTCTCGCCCTCGACCTTCGCATCTTCGACCTCCGCGAGCTCGCCATCACCGTCCCCACGCGCGAGCCCGAAGTCACCCACCTTGACCGTCCCCTCGCCCACCAGCACGTTGCCCGGCTTGAAGTCGCGGTGCACCAGCCCGGCCGCGTGCGCAGCCGCGAGCCCACGCCCCGCCGCCACGAACACCTCGAGGATCTCCCGCCACCGCTGCGCTCGCACGCGTGCGGGCCCCAGCTCGGCCAGCCAGGCGTCGAGGGTCTGGCCGCGAACGAGCTCCATCGTCAGGTACAGCTCGCCCCCGTCCTCGCCGACGTCGTGGATCTGCACCACGTTGGGATGCGAGAGCTGGGCCATCGCCTGCGCCTCGCGACGCATGCGTTCGCGGCCGGATGTGCTCGCGCTCGAGCCAGATCCACGCAGCAGCTTGACCGCCACCGCCCGTGCGAGCTCGTCGTCGTAGGCCGCGTAGACGATGCCCATGCCGCCCTCGCCGAGCACCCGCAGCACGCGATAGCGACCGATCCGGAGCGGTAGGCCGACGCCGGGCCGCTCTGGCTCGGTCACGGTGCCAGGCCCCTCCACTCGGATGATCGAGCTCGCGACCTCCTGCGCGTCGGACATTCCCACGCTCATGGTCGCGCCCATTCCCCACCCCCGTAAACTGCGGGGAGGTCGCAGACCGCGGACTGGGCTCGACGTCGATGCGCTATTCCTGCGTCTGGCCGAGCACTCCCTCGCAGGCCCCCGCATCGACCACCGCCGCACCCACTCGACACAGCTCGGCGAGCAAGACCTGCTCGTCGACCCATCGAATGACCCGCGTGCCGTCCTCGTAGGCAATCCCCAGCTGCCGACCATCGGGCGCGAAGCCCAGCGCGGCCACGGGCGCTCGCGCCGGTGCGAGCATGGCGAGGTCGAAGCCGGTGTCGAGCTGCCACAGGTGGACCTCGTGACCGCCCACCGCCAGCCGCGTGCCATCGGGAGAGAACGCGAGCGTACCGATCTCGGTCTCGGTCGTTCGCAGCTCGATCACCGCCGTGGCATCGGCGACCGAGCAGATCTCCACCCGCGGACCCGCGCCTGCGCACGCCAGCCGTGCGCCATCGGCCGAGAACGCGAGCACCCGCAGCTCGCCGTCGACCTCGAGCGTGTGCGTGCGTTGGCCCTGTCGCGTCCACAGCTCGACGCGCGTCGGCCAGGCTCCGCTCGCGGTCGCGATGGTGCTCGCATCGGGGGACAGCGCGACCGCGGTGACCGGCCCTTCGGGCGCGAGGATCGCGATCGACTCACCAGAAGACCCTCGCACGTGGCCTTGGGCGTCGATCGTCGGCCCTCGCCCTTCGGCGAGCGATGCGAAGAAGGCCGCGGACTCGCCGTCGTCGGAGCTCGCCACGCTGCCGGTCGCCCACACCGCTGCGGTCCCGTCCTCGCCGATCACCGACAGCCACGATCCCGTGGAGTCGATGGCCAACATGCGAGCCCCCGGGGCCGGCCCCACGAAGTGGTCGCTCACGTGCCCCGAGCCGAGCACCACGCGCTCGATCACACCATCGTCCCGGAGCGCGAGCAGCCGATCCTCGGCCGGGTCGAAGGCGAGCGCGAGCACCTCGGCGCGGCTCGGCATCGTGACCCGCGGCGCAGCGGTGCTGGTATCGAGCAGCAGCGGCGCCCGCCCACGGAGCATCACGGCCAGCGTGCGCGAGTCGTCGGAGAATTCGACCCCGACGATCGTGGCCGGCTCGGAAATCCGGGTCGCGATGCTCGTACCCGAGAGCGCGTCCCACAGCTCGAGGCCCAACGCGCTCGTTCGTACGACACGCGTGGCATCGGGAGCGAGCACCAGGATCTGCTCCGCACGTTCCTCGAACCCTTGCAGGTCCACGTGCACGAGCGGCTCGCTCTCCGTCGTCCACCGGCTCACCCGCCCTCGAGAGGACAGCAGCATCACTTGCTCGTCGACGCTCGCGAGCCCCACCACGGTGGGATCCTCGCTTGCCACGGCCGTGCGCTCGAGCTCGCGCCCGCGTACGAGTCCCCAGCGCGACACGCCCTCGTCGCTGGCGATCATCAATTGCTGCGTGTCGGCCACGAACACGGCCTGCCGCAGCCCCGCCTGCTCGATCGCGCCGAGCTTGGTCCCAGTCGAGACGTGCCACAGGACCGCACGCTGTTCTCCCTCGCGTGCGACCAGCAGCGCGCCGTCGCGGGAAAAGCTTGGCGAGACCAGCGGCCCGGCGTGCTCGAGAGCCCGCATGGGTGCGCGCGCGTCGACATCCCACAGCGCGATCCCTCCGTCGCGTCGCCCGAGCGCGAGCACCGGAGCCGCGGGCGACCACGCCTGTACGACGGCCGGCCCCAGATCCCGCAGCGACTGGCTCTCGTGCATGGCCCCCGCGACCGCGTGCAGGCTCGCGCGGATCTCGGGGGTCATCGCGTCGCGGTGGCGGGCACCCAGCTCGATCGCATCGCGCCACGACTCGGCATGATCGGGTCGCGCTCGTGCGAGCAGGGCCTGCGTGCGCTCGAGCGCCGGAGTCGGCAGGGGCGGCTGGTCGTGTGTGGGCACGGTCGTGGCCACACCGCGGGTCGGCTCGGGCGCAGTGGTCTCGTCCGCGGAAGCGAGCGCCCACGCGGCCCCCACCAGCAGCAACAGCCCCGCCCCGCCGCCGGCCAGCGATCGTCGGGTCGACCAGCCGCGACCAACCCCGGCGGCCCGCTCGAGCGCGTCGAGCAGCGAACTCATGCCGTCCCACCGCGAGCCCGGCACCACCTGCAGGCCCCGCGCGAGCACCTCGTCGACCCTGCGCGGTACGAGGCTGCCATCGGGTCGCGGCTGCAGGTGCCCGGCCGCCAGCTTGGCCGCCAGGTCCTCGAGCGAGCGCCCGACGAACGGCCGCTGGCCGTACAGCGCCTCGTAGGCGACCACGCAGAACGCGAATTGATCGCTGCGCGCGTCGACGTGCTGGCCAGCGAGCTGCTCGAGCGCCATGTAGGCCGGCGTGCCGATGATCGCCCCGGTGCGCGTGAGCTTGGCCTTCAGCGGATCGACGTGGCGGGGGGTCGACGTGCTGGCCTCGTCCTTGGTGTCGCCGAGCTCCGGCGCGAGCTTGTCGACCATTTCGAACGCCGGTGAGGCCGCGCGCACGAGCCCGAAGTCGACCACGCGGGCGCGCTCGTCGTCTCCGACGAGCACGTTGTCGGGCTTGAAGTCGCGGTGCACCAGCCCCGCCGCGTGTACGGCCGCGAGCCCGCGACCGGCCTCGAGCAGCCGCGCGAGCGTGTCGGTCCACGGCCGCGAGCCCTCGTCCCGCCACGCTCGCAGCGTGCGGCCGCGGACGTGCTCCATGGCGACGAACAGCTGCCCTTGGTGCGAGCCGAACTCGTACACCGCAACGACGTTCTCGTGAGCGACGCGAGCGAGGCCTCGTGCCTCCCGCAGCATTCGCTCGCCAGCGCGGAGGTGAGCCGGGCTCGGGCGCAGCAGCTTGACGGCGACCTGGCGATCGAGCGTCTCGTCCCAACCGAGGTAGACCGTGCCCGTGGCCCCGTGGCCCAGCTCGCGCAGCAACGAGTAGCGGCCCACGCGAGCCCGGGGGCCGACCGAGAGCTCCTCGGCCGCGCGCGGCTCCGAGTTGGCGGTCGTAGCCGGCCCGGCGGTGACCCCGGGAGGCGCATCGGGCAGCGAGGGGCGCAGCGCGAGCAGGTGCTGGCGTACGTCTGCGGTCGTGGTCGGCCGCTGCTCGGGCTTCTTGGCCAGCAGCCGTCCGACCAGTGCGGCGAGCTCGTCGGGCACGCCGTCGGGCAGCAAGGGCGTCGGGGCCACCGCGTGCATGTAGGCCAGGTAGCGAACGTCGCCGGCCTCGAAGGCCGCGTGCCCGGTGAGCATCTCGTAGAGGATCAGCCCCAACGCATAGAGGTCGCTGCGTGCGTCGACCTTGGCCCCGAGCAGCTGCTCGGGCGACATGTAGCGCGGCGTACCGATGATGGCTCCGGTCGCGGTGAGCTGCTCGGTGAACGAGGCGAGCTGCTCGCCGGCCGCAATCGTGACGATCCCGAAGTCGATGATCCTGACGGTCGAGCCCCCGCCCGGGCGCTCTGCGAGCAGCACGTTGGCGGGCTTGAGATCGCGATGCACCAGCCCGAGCTGGTGGGCATGGCCGAGCCCGGCGAGCAGCTCCAGCGCGGTGTCCACGGCGCGGCGCGGCGGCCACGGCTCGCCGAGCATCGTGCCCAGGGGCCGCCCATCGATCAGCTCCATCACGAGGTAGGTAGTGCCGCCCTCGGTGCCGAAGTCCATGACCCGTGCGCAATTGGGGTGGTCGAGGCGTGCGAGCACCTTGGCCTCGCGGGTCAGACGCTTGGCCGTGCTCGCGTCGACGCCCTCGTGCAGGAGCTTGATCGCGACGTCGTGGTCGAGCTCGAGGTGGCGAGCGCGATACACGGCCCCGAAGCCGCCGGTGCCGAGCACGGCATCGAGGCGATAGCGACCTTCGATGATCCGGCCGAGCCTGGACTCGACGGTGGGGGGTGCGGGCACGGTTCCGTGAATCTAACAGCGCGGGAAGGGGCAGTACGCCGGCTGCGTCGGGACCGGCCGAGGAGGAGAGAGAGAAGAAGCGACGGCGTTGGTGCCGAGCCGATCTCATCCGTGGCTTCCATTCGCCGTCCAAATCCGACTGCGCAACGCGCGCGATCTCGCTGGCCCGGAATCTCCAGGCAAGCGCTGGTCGCCTTCGTTCGGTCGATGACGGCGTTCAACGCCGATCTCGAGCGCGTGAGGTCTCCCGCGAGGCGGCTGTCACCTCCCGCGGCCCTGCTGGGTCTGGTAGACGCTCGCTGCCGGGTGTGCTCTCGAGCCCCTCACCTTCCACGTCGTAGGAACGAAACCACCATGATGTCCAAGCTCCTCCGCATCGCCGTGCTGGCAAGCCTCGCCGTTGGCTGCAAGACCCCCGCCGACGACGGCGCCCCCCAGGATTCCAAGCAGACCCCGAGCGAGGACGGTGGCTCGTCCGAAGACGAGGCGTCGCCGATGGGCCTGCCGCCCATGGCCAAGTTCTTCACCGCGGGGCTCGACAAGCCCGGGCCCTACGAGGAGCCCCGGCAGTCGCCCGACTACGAGGACGGCAAGCCGTACCACGTGGTGATGGAGCTCGAGGGCTCGATCGACGAACTGCAGTCGTTCGATCTGCTGAGCGGCGGCGGCATGGGCAAGCCCCTGCACGAGATCACCAATGCGCTGCACGAGTCGGCCGCCGACGCCAACGTCAAGGGCCTGGTGTTGCGGGTCAACGGCTTGTCGCTCGACATGGCCACCGCCGAGGAACTGCGCCGGCACCTGCTGGCGTTCAAGGGCGACGGGGCCCGGCCGGTGCGCTGCCACACCGAGGGTTCGGGCAACGCCAGCTACTACCTGCTGACCGCGTGCGACGAGCTGGCCCTGTCGCCGTTGGGCGATCTGGAGATCCCGGGACCCGCGGCCACGCCGGTGCACGTCAAGGGGCTGCTCGACAAGCTCGGGGTGCAGACCGACTTCCTGCACATCGGCGCGTTCAAGGGCGCGGCCGAGCCGCTGACCCGCGAGGAGCCGTCGCCCGAGATGATGCAGACGCTCGATGCGATCGTGGCGCGCAGCTACGACACCATGGTGGCCGGCATGGTGGAGGGACGCGGCGTCGACGAGGCCGCGGCCAAGGCCGCGATCGACCAGGGCATGGTGATGGGATCCCGTGCGGTGGAGACCAAGCTCGCCGACGAGGTCGCCACCTGGGAGGCCTACCTGGCCAAGGCGACCGGCGACGTGGCGTGGAAGAAGCACAAGAAGAAGGACGATGCGCTGGCCGACTTCGGCGCGCTGCAGCGGTTCTTGGGCCTGCTGCCCCCCGAGCGCCCGAGCGGTCCGCACGTGGCGGTGGTGTACGCGGTGGGCAACGTGATCGATGGCAAGGGCAACGGCACGGTGGGGGCGCGGCAGGAGATCGCCTCGCGCACGCTGGTGGCCACCCTGCGGGCGCTGGCGCGCGACGAGAACGTCAAGGCGGTGGTGATGCGCGTCAATTCGCCCGGCGGCAGCGCGCTGGCCTCCGAGCAGATCTGGCACGCGGTGGAGGAGGTCAAGGCGGCGGGCAAGCCGTTCGTGGTGTCGATGGGCGGCGTGGCGGCATCGGGCGGCTACTACATCTCCTGCGGGGCCGACGAGATCTACGCCAACGCCAACACGCTGACCGGCTCGATCGGGGTGGTGGGCGGCAAGATGGTGCTGGGTCCGGCGCTCGAGTCGATCGGCATCAAGACCTACGAGGTGCACCGCGGCCAGCGGGCGCTGATGGGCTCGCCCATGACCCCGTGGACCGACGACGAGCGCGAGCTGGTGCGCGGCTGGATGGAGACCATCTACGAGGTGTTCCTGGGCCACGTGGCGGCCGGGCGCACGATGGAGCGCGACGCGGTGCACGAGATCGCCCAGGGGCGCGTGTGGACGGGCGTGGACGCCAAGGAGCGCGGGCTCGTGGACGAGATCGGCGGATTGCAGGAGGCGGTCGCACAGGCGCGCAAGCTCGGCGGCGTGGACGAGGACGCGGCGCTCGAGGTGTATCCGGGCGAGCCGACGATCCGCGATCTCATCACCAGCTTTGGACAGGTGCAGGCGGGCGGGGTCTCGCTGGGCATGCGCGCGGCGGTGGAGGAGCTGGCGGCGGTGGCCGGGCCGGAGACGGCGCATGCGGTTGCCTCGTTGCTGCAGCTGACGCTCGACCTGCGCGACGCCAAGGTGTGGGCGGTGAGCTGGGTTCGCCCGCCGCGGTAGTCGGTGACGGCACCACGCACGAGCGCCCGGGAATCGTCTCGATCCCGGGCGCTCGCAATTCATGCCGCTGCTGGCTCGCTCAACCGAACGGGTTGGCGACCGCCGCGTTGAGCTTGAGCGCCTTCTTGCCCTTGGAGCTCTTGGCGGCCGCCTTGGGGGCGGGCGCCTCCTCGGCCGCCTCGTCGAAGCTCGACTGGGCGCGGCCGAGGGCGTCGAGTTGCTGCTGGAAGCCGTCGTCGATTGCGGTGCCGGGGGCGGCGGTGGGGGTGGCGGCGGTGCGGGTGCGTCGCTGCTCGATCTCCGCCTTGGCTGCCTCGAGCTGCCGCTGGGCTCCGGCGAGGTCGCCGCTGGCGAACGCCTCGTTGGCGAGCAGCAGCGCGTCGAGGGTGTTCTTGCGACCGAGCCGCTCTTCCACGCGAACGTCGAGGGCGGCGAGCTCGTCGCGCTCGGGGTCGAGCACCAGCGACAGCTCGCCGTCGGCTCGTCGGTCGCGGCTCTCGATGAGATCGCGATAGGCCAGGCGTACGTCGGCCACGGGCGCGGCGCCGTGGCCCGCAGGCAGCCGCACGCGGAGCACCGCGCTGCGATCCTCGCCTGCGTTCAGCGTGCCGAACGACAGTGCCACCCGGTCGCCCTCGCGACGGTGGCCCCGGGCGACGACGTCGAGCAGCTCGACCCCGGGGGCGAGCATCACGTCCACGTCGACGCGATCGGCGATGGTGCTCACCAGGCTCTCGGCCTCGCGCTCGAACACCGCGGGCAGGCCCGCGGGGTTCTCGACGAAGTAGTGGTTGCCGTTGGAGGCCTGTGAGACCGCGAACAGCGGGCGCTCGTCGTAGTCGAGGTCGACGCCGATCGAGGCCACCGCGGTCTGCTCGCGGCGGGCCTGGTCGCCGATGATGCGGAAGTCCTCCACGGAGGTGAGCCCGCGGTTGGCCACGCCATCGCTGAGCAGGAGCACGCGGTTGACGGCACCCGAGCGGCGACGCACCTGGGTGAGCGCCATGTCGAGGCCGCACGACATGCAGGTGTGGCCGCGCCCGCGCAGGCTCGAGAGCGTGCGCTCGAAGACGAAGGCGTCGAGGCGATCGACGGGCGTGGGGGCGATGAGCAGCTCGGCGCGGTCGTCGTAGGCGACCAGGGAGACGGTGTCATCGGGGCGAAGGCGCGCCAGCATGCCGCGGGCGGCCGCGATCGCGTTGGTGAGCCGCTGGCCCTTCATCGAGCCCGAGCGGTCGATCACGATCGAGAGGTTGACGGGGGCACGCGCCTGCCCCGTGGTGTCGGTGGGGGCCGCGACCTCGACCATCACGAACGTCTCGCCTCCCTCGGCGCCGGGGAGGGAGGCGTGGCCGAGGCGGGCCTCGAGGCGGAGCGGGCCGTCGACGGTGAAGCTCGGGGAGGCGGTGGGGGGTGGGTCCGGTGGGAGGCCGGGGGCGGTGACGGCGGTTTGGGGGGAGGACGACGGGGTGAGCGAGGGGGCCGCGGCGCCCGGGGAGGGGCGGGAGGCCGAGGCCTGCGGGGTGAGCCAGGCGACGGTGGCCGAGCTGACCCCCATGCCCAACAACGACAGCCAAAGTACTGCGCTCAGCTTCATGATCGCTCGCTCCTCGCCGTGGGGGCGGTGTACGCACGAGGGGGCGGATGGGGTTCGAACTGCGCAAGGGCCGGCTAGATCTCCGTACCCGCCCTTCCCCGGCGATGGAACGCCCGTGGAACTCTCGTGTCGATTGCGGAGCATCGCGCGTAGAACGCGAGCAGGTGCTAGGCTTCTGGCATGAGTGCAGCCGGAGCGGCAGACCAAACGCCCAAGCGAGGTCAAGCGACGAGGGTCGCACTCGAGGAGGCTGCGGCTCGGCTTCGTGAGCTCGTGGATCAGGTCCGACGAGGAGAGGAGGTCGTGCTGTCCGATGGCGAGCTCGAGGTCAGGCTCGTTCTGCTCCAGCCTCCCCGTCGAATCCTCGGTCAGGATGCCGGCCTGTTCGACGTGCCCGAAGACTTCGACGATCCTCTACCTGATGCCGTGCTAGAGGCGTTCGGCTCGTGAAGCTGTTGCTCGATACTCACTGCTGGCTGTGGATGCAGGCCTCACCCGGGATGTTCGCGCCTGCGGTGCGAGCGATCCTCGAAGATCCCGGCCATGAGCTGCTGCTCTCGTCGGCCAGTGTTTGGGAAGTCTCGATCAAGTGGAGTCTCGGCAAGCTCCCGCTACCCGAAGCTCCTGCCATCTACGTGCCTCGGTGTCTGGATCGGCAAGGCGTGAGGGCTCTGCCGATCCACAACGCGCATGTGCTGCGCGTGTCGACGCTCCCGGTGTTCCCAGACCATCGTGATCCTTTCGACCGCTTGCTGATCGCTCAAGCCGACGTGGAGGGGCTCTGCTTGCTCACGGCCGACACCAAGAACCTCGATCGGTATCGTGGATTGGTGGAACTCTTGAAAGCCAGGTGACATGTCGAGGACTCCGAAACGGTCTGGGACTGTGCCAAGCTCTCATCCGCGGGACTGTCGATACGCAAAATCACGATCCCATTCACCCCGCCCCCGGTGGTGGCCAGGGCTCCGCCTCCATGAACCCCCCCACCTTCCCCCGCGCGAGCTCCGTCAGCTCCTCCACCGTCAACCCCCGCACCTGCTCCACCCCGATCGCCGGCAGCAACGTCATCCGCATCCGTGCCGCCCCGATCCTCACGCCCTTGGCCGGTAGTGCCGTTGCCGTGCCCTGGATCGCGATCGGCAGCACGGGCATGTCGAGCTCCTTGGCCAGCTCGAACGCCCCGGGCTTCCACGGCTTCATCTTCTCGGGCCACCCACGCGTGCCCTCGGGGAAGATCACCAGGCTCGAGCCGTCCGCGAGCACCCGACGGCAGCGCTCGAACATCTCGACCACGCTGGCCCGCTGCCCCCGACGCACCGGCACGTAGCCGTTGAGGCGCATGTTCCAGCCGATGAAGGGCAGCGAGAAGTTCTCGATCTTCGAGACCCACTTGAAGTGCCGCCACAGCCGGTGCACCACGAAGATGTCGACGACCGAGAGGTGATTGGCCACCATCACGTAGGTGCGGCCGGGCTCGATGCGCTCGCGTCCTCGGACCTGGACCGTCCACACGGGGTTCAACCAGGTGTAGAGGCTGGCCCAGAAGTTGGTGAGGGCGTGCAGCACCACCTTGCGTCGATCGAACGGCGCGGTGATCGCCCACACCAGGACCGCCACCGGGAACATGATCGCGGCGATGGCCACCACGAGCAGCCAGTAGAGAGCTGAGAGCAGCGCCGCCACGATGTCGAGCACGGTAGCAGGCTCGCGGTCGGTCGGGGGGCCCGAGGCCGGGCCGGCTGCCCTGGGCAATTGGGCCACCGGGCTCGCCCAGCACGAGGCGATCGCCGTTCGCTCGGGCGAGCCCAGCGCCACGGGTCGCGGCTTGGGCCGGATCGACCACGGTTCGTTTCCGACGCGGGCCGAATTCTGCCAAACTGGTTGGAGCGTGAGCGAGACGGGGAGCAGCATGGGCATGCGGCGAGCCCTGGTCCCGATCGGGATTCGGGCCCGTCCCGCTGCGCTCTATCGCATCCCCGTCACGCTGATGCTGCTGGGTCTGTTCATGATGGCGCTGCAGGCGGGACAGCCCCTGCTGGGCCTGACCATGCTGATGACGGCGGCCATCACCACGCTGGGCTTTGCCTGGCGCGGGGCGGGACGCAGCGGCTCGGCGGTGCTGAGCCTGCGCGACGAAGGCGATGCGCGGCTGGTCGATGGTCGCTATCGCGAGGCACGGGCGCTGTACGAGCGCTCCCTGGCCCTGGCCGAGCGCGAGCTGCCCCCGGCCGCGCCGGAGCTGCTGGTCAACTACTACAGCCTGGCGGCGGTCAACTCGATGCTGCACGACCACGCTCGCGCGGGACGCTATCTCGAGGAGCTGCTGCGAGGGCTCGACGATCGCGTGCCCGCGCCGTGGGCCGGGCACGTCGCGTGGCTGATGCGACGGGTGGCGCACCACTGCTCGCGACAGGGCGACCACGCCCGCGCCCAGCAGCTGTGCCGCCGGGCGCTCGACCTGGTGGGGGATGCTCCTGGCGCCGACGACAACACCGTGCGCTCGCTGCTCGACGACCTGGCGTGGGTCGAGCATCACGCGGGGCACTACGCCGAGGCCGAGGTGCTGTTTCGCGAGGGACTGTCGGTGCACGAGCAGTTCCGCGACATGGTCCTCGAGCAGGCGCAGCGCCCTCGCAGGCGGCCGGGGCAGGGGCGCTCGCCCTATCGCGAGCCGGGCCCGGCCACCGCGTCGACCTCGGGCGGGCTCGATCGCGCGGTGGCCTATAGCCTGCTGGGACTGGGCTGGACGATCTACGAGCGCGGGCGCTACGACGAGGCGCGTGTCTGCTTCGAGCGCGCCCGCATGATCGCGATGCGCCTGGCCGTGGCTCCGCTCGAGCCGGTGGGCGACGGGCTGTGGATCGAGGTGCTGCGGGGGCAAGCCGCGGTGGCCGTGACGCTGGGTGAGTACGAGCAGGCGCAGGCGCTCTACGGCGAGGCCGATCAGCGCTCGGTCGACGCCGACGAGGCAGTCCAGCGTGCGGCGCTGCTGGTCGACATGGGCTGGCTCGCCCGCTGCCAGCGGCGCTACGACGATGCCGAGGCGCTAGGACGCGCTGCCCTCGAGGCGCTGGGTCGTGCGCGCGAGGGGGCGGCGGCCGTGGCCAGCGCGCTGCACGAGAGCCTGGCCGAGCTACGGCGACGTCAGGGCAAGATCCGCGAGGGTCAACGACACGTCCGTGAGGCGCAGGAGCTGGCGGGCCGCTGCCTGGGCTCCGATCACCCGCGGATGGCGGGCATCCTCTCGGTCGCGGCTCGCCTCCACGCGGCGCGCTCCGAGACCGTGGAGGCCGAGCGAACCGCCCGGCTGAGCCTGACCGTGCTCGAGGCCAGCCTGGGTGCCGATCACCCGCGGATGTCCGATGCCCACCTCGCGCTGGGCGAGGCCTTGCTGGCGCGAGGACGCCTGGGCGCGGCCGAGCGCAGCCTGGGTCTCGCCCTCGAGCTGCGGCAGCGGGCGGTCGGCGCCGAGCACCCGGAACTGGTGGAAATCCTGGAGGCACAGGTGGCCGTGCTGCGGGCGTCCTGCCGGGAAGACGAGGCGCAGGCCGTGCTCGAGCGCGCGGTCCAGCTCAGCGAGCGCCTGCTGAGCGGTCCCGACGGCACGAGCGGCAGCACCAGCGGCTCGGCTGATGGCATGCTCGCTCATCATGAGCACCCAGCGTGATCGAGGCCCGAGGGGCGAGCCGGTGTGGAGGGCGTGGGCATCATGGCTGCTCGCAGGGGCCTGTGCCGCGGCCGTGCCCGGCTGCGATGCGCTGACGTCCAAGGAGCCCGCGCCCACCGAGGCCAAGGCATCCCCGCCCGCCACGGCCTCGCCCGAAGCGTCGACAACCGCCCCGGCCCCCACGCCGACTCCCGTTTCGGTGCTCGTGGGCGTGCTCGACGGCGCGATCCAGGCGCCGTCCGAGGGGGGCAGCACCTATCGCGTCGACGCCTACGTGGCCGCGCTGATGGTCGAGCACCTGCGCCGGACGCCTTCGCCGTTCATGGCGTGGCGCGCCGCGGAGCCCGATCCCGCTCGGCCCGCGACCGGCTATCGCGTGGGTCCGCTGCCGCCTGACAGCCCGTTCGCCCGCCTGGGGCTACGAGAGGGCGACATCGTGCAGGAGGTCAACGGCGTGTCCACGGCCGAGGCCGGGTGGTCCGACGAGGCGCTGCGCCGCGGCGAGAACCAGATCACCGTCACCGTGTTTCGCGACGACGTGTCGATCACCCTGGCGTATCGCCTGATGGGGGGCATGGTCTGGCAGACGCTGCTCGATCCCACGCGAGCCGGCGCCGGGACTCCGCTCGCGACCGGCGATGGCGGGCTGGCGATGGTCGATCCGGTCGACGAGGATCCCCTGCGGGGCAGCGGGGATGGTGGTGGCTCGGGATCCAGCGTCGGCTCGGGGGGCTCGTCCCCGCGTCCCTCATTGCCGTCGTCGCCGTCGTCGCCCTCGCGTCCGTCGACCGCGGGGGGCGGCAGCAACAGCGGCGGTGGTACGAGTGCAGGCGGCTCGGGCTCGGGCTCGGGCTCGGGCTCGGGCTCGGGCTCGGGCGGCAGCAAGGCGGTGGCGCGCTGCTCGAGCGAGGACAATTGCACGATCGACAAGGCCTACTGGAACAGCATGGTCGGCTCGCCCACCAAGCTGCAGGCCCAGGCCGACGTGGTCCCGGCGATCCGCGACGACGTGTTCAGCGGCTACAAGCTGCGGACGGTCAAGCCCGGCAGCGCGGTGGCCCAGCTCGGCTTTCGCAGCGGCGACAAGATCACCCACGTCAACGGCAAGGATCTGACCGACGACGCCCAGGCCATGCAGCTCTACTTCGGGATCTCGTCCACGAAGGTGTTCAAGGTGCGCTACGTTCGGGGCAGCTCCACGCGCACCAAGACGATCACGGTGGTCTAGCCGGTGCCTCGAACCTCGCGCACGATGACCGGAGCCTCGCGCTCGACCGCCTCGCGCCGCGGGCGAGGGCGCCGTTGGCTCATCAAGCTGGGGCTGGGCGGGGTGCTGCTGGTCGGCGTGCTGCTGGCGCTGGGGGCCGGCGCGCTGACCCTGCTGGGGATGCCCACGTACGAGGTGCCGAAGGTCGCGTTCGAGGCCGAGCCCACGCCGCAGCGGGTCGAGCGAGGCAAGCGCCTAGTGAGCATGCTGTGCCGTCGCTGCCACTACGACGGCGCCACCAGGGCGCTGACCGGCCGCGTGCTGCCCGAGACCCGCCTCGGTCGACCGAGCGCGCCCAACCTCACCCGCGAGCCGCAGGTGGGGATCGGCGGGTGGTCGGCGAGCGAGCTGGCCGTGCTGCTGCGCACGGGCATCCATCCCAAGACCGGGGTGCTCGTGCCGCCCTCGTTCATGCCCCGCTGGCCGCGCCTGGCCGACGAGGATCTCGCGGCGATCGTGGCGTTCCTGGGCTCCGAGGACGCGTGGGTGGCTCCGCATGCGGAGGAGCCACCACCCACGCAGTACTCGCTGGTGGCACGCTATCGGGCGCTCTGGAGCTGGAGCCCGCTTCCTTATCCCCGTGCACCGATCGAGGCACCGGCCGAGGTCGAGCTCGAGGCGCACGGAGCCTACCTGGTCGATCACGTGCTGCAGTGCGCGGCGTGCCACAGCGCACGGTGGGGTGACTTCGATGCGCTCGATCCTCCGCGAACGCCCGGCTACCTCGCGGGCGGAGCGGCCACCGGAGACGTCAACGGGGTCGTGCTGCGCGCCGCCAACCTCACCCCGGATGCCACCGGCCTCGCCGGCTGGACCAGCGAGCAGCTACGTCGGGTGCTGGTCGACGGCTTCGGCCGCGACGGCAAGGTGGTGCGCTGGCCCATGACGCGGCACGCGGGGCTCGAGCGCATCGAGGTCGAGGCGATCCACGCCTACCTGCAGACGCTGGACCCCGTGGTCAATGTGGTGGAGGAGAGCCCGCCCTACCGGATCGTCGGTCGCAAGGCCGATGCGGGTCGACACTTCTACGTGCTCTACGGGTGTCAGTACTGCCACGGCGACAAGGGGGTGGGCGTGGCCGATCTGCGCGGTGCGGCCAAGCGCTTCGCGACCGACGAGGAGCTCACGACGTTCCTGCGCGATCCGTCGAAGCACGATCCGCTCCCGATCATGCCGGCCTACGCGGGGGTGATCGGCGAGGACGAGTACGCGGAGCTGTGCGAGTACGTGCGGCGACTGGGGGGCTGAGAGCGCGCGAAGGAGATCAGCTCGCCGCCCGGGCCTGGTCCTCTCGCTCCACCATCCCCCGCACCATCGCCGCCAGCGTGGCCGAAAGCTCGGGGCCGAAGTCGATGCGCAGCGGCTCCATCTCGGGCCGTGCGAGCACCTGCGCGACCACTGGGGCCGGATCGGCCATCTGTCGCAGCCCAACCAAGAGCGCATGCAGTCGCAAGAGCACCCGCGCGCCGCTGCCCTCGGGCAGGCCCGGCACGGCGCGCTCGACCACCACCGCTCCCTCCTCGACCTTGCGCAGCAGCATCTGCTTGAACGCCAGCGCCGACTCGGTATCGATGTTCTGCTCGAGCACGGTGTGCAGCAGCGACAGCAGATCGACGAACGTCTCCCGCTGCACCAGCGTGTGCGTCACCGCGGCCGCAAAGCGCTCGGGCGCGTCCGACCCGGACCCGGACCCCGATCCCAGCCCCGATCCCAGCCCCGATCCCAACTGGATCCGCCGAAGCTCCCCCGCCAGCGCATCGAACCATTGCGCCAGCTCGTCCTCGAGCGTGGCGAGGAACAGCTCCTCCTTGCTGCGAAAGTAGAGGTAGAGCGTGCCCTTGGCCAGGTTGCAGCGGCGTGCCACCTCGGCCATGGTGATGCCGTGGTACTGCTGCCGGCCGAGCAGCTTGGCCGCCACCGTCAGGATTGCCCGACGGCGCGCAGCCTTGTCCTCGTCCTTGCGGGCGCGTTGCTTGACGGCCATGGGGCTCAGCCGACCAGCTTGCGCATGTACTTGAGCTTGCCCTCGTAGGGCGGATACTTGATCGACGGATCGAGGAAGTTGGCGGTCTTGAGCACCGACTTGCGGTGCGAGAACGCCTCGAACGAGTTGCGGCCGTGATAGGCCCCCATCCCGCTCTCGCCCACGCCCCCGAACGGGAGATCGGGGTCGGCGAGGTGCGCCAGCGTGTTGTTGATGCAGCCGCCTCCGAACGAGACGCGCTCGATGACCTTGCGCTCGTCCTCGCCGCTCTGGGTGAACAGGTAGAGCGCCAGCGGGTTGGGGCGCGCGGCGACGGTGGCGATGGCCTCGTCGAGCGAGTCGATGCGCATGATCGGCAGGAGGGGGCCGAAGATCTCGTCGGCCATCACGCGGTCGTCCATGCTCACGTCGGTCATCAGCGTGGGTGCGATGTAGCGCTGCTCGCGATCGTGCTGCCCGCCGTGGGCGACCTTGTCGGGATCGATGAGGCCGACGAGGCGCAAGAAGTGGCGGTCGTTGATGATGCGCCCGTAGTCGGCGCTCTTGCTCGGATCCTCGCCGTAGAAGTCGCGGATGGCCGCCTTCATGCGCGACACCAGCCCGTCGTGCACCGAGGCCTCGACCAGCAGGTAGTCGGGCGCCACGCAGGTCTGCCCGGCGTTGACGAGCTTGCCCCACACGATGCGCCTGGCGGCGACGTCGAGATCGGCCGAGGCGGTGACGATGCACGGGCTCTTGCCGCCGAGCTCGAGCGTCACCCGCGACAGGTGCTCGGCTCCGGCCTTGGCCACGACGCGACCGATGCCGGTGCCGCCGGTGAAGAAGATGTGATCCCAGCGGCGCGCGAGCAGGGCCTGCGAGGTCTCGACCCCGCCCTCGAGCACGGCCACGTGCGCGGGGTCGAAGGCTTCACGAGCGATCTCGGCGCACGCGGCGGACGAGGCCGGCGCCAGCTCCGAGGGCTTGAGGATCGCCACGTTGCCCGCGGCCAGCGCCCCCGTGACCGGCGCGAACGCCAGCTGTACGGGATAGTTCCACGGGGCGACGATCAGGTTCAGGCCCAGAGGCTGGTAGTGGATGTAACTACGCGAGGGCGCGATCGCCAGCGGCGCCAGCGAGACGTCGGGCTTCATCCAGCGGCCGAGATGACGCAGCGTATGCTTGATCTCGGCCGTGGTGTAGCCGACCTCGGTGAAGTAGGCCTCGGTCGTGCTCTTGTGCAGATCGGCGTGGAGAGCGTCGATGATGAGCTTCTCCTTGGTTTCGAATGCATGCAGCAGGGCTCGCAGCGCGTCCTCGCGGGCGGCCTGCGGCAGCGTGCGACCGGCCCCGAAGAATTGTCGCTGCGCCTCGTACAGCTCGTCGATGCGATCGTGTAGGGCTTGCCCGTGCAGCTCGGGCGTGGCTGCGACTTCGAGGGGAGCAGAGCCGGGGGAACCTGAGCCGTCCATGTGGGTCGCAGCTTGGGTGACCCCGGGTCATTTGTCAACTGGATTGGGGGCTGTGGGTTGGACCCTGGCCATGCACATGCCATTCTGCGCCACCCCCAATGCAGACACGGATGAGTGTGGCGAGAAAGCACGATCCCGAGGCATCACGCGCTGCGATCCTCGACGCAGCCGAGCGTCTCTTCCTCGAACGAGGCTTTGCCGGTGCCTCCATGAGCGAGATCGCCAAGGGTTCCGGCGTGACCAAGAGCCTGATCCACCACCACTTCGGTTCGAAGGAGGCGCTGTGGCGCGAGGTCAAGCGGCGGCGCTTCGCCGACTACCACGCGCAGCAGCTCGCGCTGTTCGCCCGCCAGGGCCCCACCGCGGCGCTGCTGCGGGAGTCGATGGGCGTGTACCTGCGGTTCTTGCTCGACAACCCGGCCACGGTGCGCCTGATGTCGTGGGTGCAGCTCGAAGGCGATCGCGAGCTCAACGTGATGGTGCAGGAGCTGCGAGACAAGGCCATCGAGCACCTGCAGGCGGCCCAGGATGCAGGGGTGCTGCGACGCGACGTGCCAGCGCCCTTCATCCTGGTGACCTTCCTCGGTTTGGTGAAGGCGTGGTTCCTCGAGCCCGCCAACCTCGGCCAGGGACCCCAGGCCGTCGAGACGTATCTCGACTTCGCGTGGTCGCTGTTCTCGAGCGGCGCGCTGCCACCCGAAGCGTAGGTCGCAAGCCCACGCATCGGCGGTGCGTCATGCGTGGGCTCTGCGTCGCTCGGTCGCCGGTCAAGGCGATGGTGGCGTCGGCTCGGGCAGCGTCTGCAAGCCCTCGAGGGTGAGGGTGTCCACGTGGAGCCAGGCATCGTCCTCGAGGGCAACGAAGGGATGATCGACCAGGCGCACGAGGCCCTCGCCGTCGTGGTGGAGGATCTGCACCTTGCCCAGGCCGTGGCCCATGGGGCCGCGGTCGTAGTAGTGCACGGTGATGCGGCAGGGGAACGCGTCGGGGGCGAGGGGCACGATCACGTGCTCGGGCCCGAAGCCGGCGTTGACGTCGGCCACCAGGCCTCCGCCTTCGATCGTGGGATCTTGGGAGTATGCGGTGCCGCGCGTGCCGGCCTCGACGTGCAGGTCCACGTCGTTGGCATCGGCCTCCCAGGTGGCGGTGATGCGCAGCGTGGGCTCGGTGGCCATGGGCACGCCGATCGCGGCCAGGCGCTCGCGGATCGAGCCGGTGCGGGTGGGCTGCAGGCGCCGCCACACCGCGGCCACGATCCCGAGATCGTCGGCGAGCACGCGGTGGACCCCGGAGAAGCGCGGGTGGAACGGCTGGCGTAGGGCGTGCTCGAGCACCTCGAAGGCATCCTCGGCCCGGCCCTGGCGCAGCAGCGCATGGGCGAGGTTGCGGTGGCCGCTGGGGTGATCGGGGCGATCGGTCAGCGCATGCTGGTAGGCGTCGACGGCCAGGGCCAGCGCGTCGGGATCGTCGAGCGCCTCGAGGTTGGCGGCGGCGAAGCGACGCATGTCGGCGCGCGAAGGGTAGAGATCGAGGATCGAGCCGTAGGCGCGAGCGGCTCGGCGGAGGTCACCGCGGGCACGCGCGGCCTCGCCCAGGGCGATCAGGGCCAGCACGTCCACGGGGTCGCGCTCGCGCCGGGCCACGGCCAGGGAGAGTGCGCGCGAGGGGTCCTTCACGATCGCGCTCTGGATCTCGACGAACAGCTCGGCGGGAGTCGTGGGCCGATCCGGCTCTTCCTCTTCTTCCAGCGGCTCGAGCGACGAGTCGTCCGGAGGCCCGCCGTTGGGTCGGAACACGAGGGTGAACGTGACCGGCGAGCGGGAGGCCGGTAGGCGCCACTCGAGCAGCGTGGACTCGAGGCAGCGCATCAGGGAGTCGTTCCACAGCCGCTTCTGGCTCAGCTTCTGCGCCGAGATCACGCGGCCGGTGGCGTTGGTCTGCAACACCACCCTCACGTGGCCCTTCATGCCGTAGTCGCTGTGGCGCCCATCGGAGAGCGCACGAAAGTAGCAGTGCTCGATCGGGTCGAGCTGCTTGCGAATGGCCCGATGCACGCGGCGACGCGAGCCGGCATCGTCGAGGCGAAGGCCTCGCACGTGCACGGTGGGGTCCACGTGTCGAGGCGGCCCCAGCGGTCCCATCGGGGCCGGCATCATGATGGGGGCTTGCACCACGATTCGGTGCTCGCCCCCCGAAGCTCCGGCCAAGGGGATCTCCGCGGGCTCGGGGGATGCTGCGGGCGCGACGTCGACGACGCTCGTGAAGTCGCGGGACGACGAGCTGCTCACCGGGATGTTGCGGAATTCCTCCATCGAGATCACGCGCCCGGTGGTGGTCTCGGGTATGGGTTCGGACTCGGGCTCGGACTCGGACTCGAGGACGGCCTCGGTGGGCTCGGGTTCGTCGGCCGGTGGCTCGAGCGCGGACGGGAGCCCGAACGTCGGCTTGGTCGTGCCGGATGGAGGAGGTGGTGGCGATGGCTCGAAGTCGTAGAGGACGTGTCCCGCCGCGAGGTCGTCTCGATCCTCCTCCGCGGCTCGGTCCTGGCGTCGCGCTCGACGACGCGAGCGCGAGCTCGAGACCCTCTGGGCGAGCGGGCGAGACTCCACTCGGATCATCCGCTTGAACTCTTGGTCGGGATCGATCGAGAAGTTGGCGCGGAACTTGGCCCTGGCCGGTAGCGTCGTGACCTTGCTGACGTCGGCCTGCCCATACAGCACCTGGATGGTGTACGTCCCCGGCGGCAGGTTGCGGAATGCATAGAGGCCCTGGGCATTCGTCGAGGTCTCGCGACTGCCACCCGTCAGGCACGTGCACTGGAGGATCAGCAGGGCATTCGAGAGCCGTTCCTTGGTGGCTTGGTGGGTGACGACACCGGAGATCGCTCCGGTCGCCACGGGCTGCTCCGTCTCCAATTCGGGCTCGTCGGTCTCTGGCTCTGGTTCTGACTCTGACTCTGGCTGTGGCTCTGACTCGTCGGGGATGGTGCGATCGACGACCTCGACGCCGTGCTCGCCCACGACGAGGATCTCGGCGAGGGCGCGACGGTCGAGTCCAAAGCGGGCGTAGTCCTCTTCGGTGTCGAGCACGAGGAACGAGGTGAAGTCGTTGAAGATGCGATGCCGTACCGACAGCTCGACCACGTGCCGGCGCAGGCGCTCCGACTCGAGGGCGTCCTGCAAGGCGGCCATGCGGGTGACCAGGCCCTCGATCTGCCCCTGCCGCCACTCGTGTGCGACGAGGGCCGAGGTGGAGTCGCGCAAGGGAACGTCGACCTCGTGGTGGACGGGTCCGGAGACCTGCACGCGCAGCGGCTGAGACTCGTGCAGCTCGGTGTAGAGCATGATGGCGTCGCCGGGCTGCATGCCATCGAGGCGGGTGGGGCTCCACCAGCGCGCACCGGGGACCTCGACGCGCAGGCCATCGAAGGTGGGCGTCGCCAGGCGCTCGGCCACGCGCTCGGGGGTGGTGGCGAGGGGATCGACGATGACACCCGAGCGAGGCAGCGGACCGGAGACCAGCCGTCGCAGGTGGGCCTCGTCGCGGACGCTGCCGAGGACCAACGCATCGAGCCGCTCGACGCCGGAGCCGGAGAGGGCGGCGAGCTGGCGGCGCAGGGCGGCCTCGGAGAGCTCGCCGGCGGAGACCAAGCCGTCGCTGACCAGCAGCACGCGTTGATGCTCGCCGCCCTCGAGGGCTCGCAGGGCGCGACCGAGATCGGAGGCACCGAGCGGCCGGCGAGCGTGCAGGGTCGCGAGGCCCGAGGCGCCGAAGCCGAGGAGCGGACCCTCGTAGATCGGGACGACCTCCTGATCGAAGGCCAGCACCTGGAGATGCGCGGTACCGGCATGATGAGTCAGCGCCTTCATCACGCGGCCGAGAGCCTGCAGGCCCTCGTCGAAGTCGAGGGCTCGCGAGGCGCTGGTGTCGACGAGGACGGTGAGGCGGCGAATGGCGCTGGGCTCACCCGGGTCGACGCCGAGCAGCGGCTGCACGCGTGCGAGGATGCGCTCGCCCTGGCGTACGCCGTCGTGGGGCGGGGCATCGCGGGCGACCACGAGATCGCT
Source organism: Paraliomyxa miuraensis (assembly GCF_026337845.1). Lineage (GTDB taxonomy): Bacteria > Myxococcota_A > Polyangia > Nannocystales > Nannocystaceae > Paraliomyxa > Paraliomyxa miuraensis. The sequence continues at coordinate 231,519 of NZ_JAOVZF010000151.1, forward strand.
GCGGGGAGCCTGGTGATACTCCTGGCGCTCGACCTCGTAGGGTGGGCGGCGCCCCAGGGGGTCGATGATCGTTACGCTGGCATCGAGGCGTTGGAGCCAGGGCAGGTCGCGCAAGGCGAGGCGATAGGGCTGCTGCGGATCGGGGAGGGTCTGGACGTAGGTGATCCGCAGGAGCTTGCGCTGCTGAGGCTCGATGGGGAAGACGCGACCGCGGAAGCGATTGCCGGTGTCGCGCTCGAGGATGGCGGGGTCGCGGTCCTCGAGGAGCATGGTCTCGTAGGCCTGTCGTGCCTCTTGCTTGCCGACGACCTCGGCCTCGTGCCAGCCGTCGCGGCCATGCATGGCGAAGCGGGTGACGCGTGCGCCCGGTGGCAGGAGGATCTCGAACTGGCCCTCGGTCTGGGAGTAGAGCGGATTGTCGAAGGCGAGCTGGAGCTCGGTGAGGGCAAGCGGTTCCTCGAGGACGGCGCGGGCGTGCAGCTCGGAGAGGATGAGGCTGGTGCCGTCGGCAGCGGTGAGCATGACCGGCGGATGACCGGTGGTGGTCTCCTGAGCGGGGGCGGGCGTCTCGTAGGTCAGCGGCCGTGCCACGCCACGGCCGGCGTGGCACGAGAGCACCAGCAGCACCAGCAGGCAGGCGAACGGAGCGAGCAGGCGTGGTGAGAGCGAGCGCATGAGCAGGGGCGAGCGCCCGTGGGCCACGGTGAGCTCGGCGAGGGGACGAGCGACGCTAGCATCAACGGTCGGCGTGGGGTGGCTTACATGCCCACCTGCCGATCACGCCCATGAGCGCCAGCGCCAGCAGCATCCACAGCGGCTCGAGGGGATCGGGCTGCGGTGGTGACGTGGGCCACGCGTAGCGCAGCTCGCCCTCGGTGGGCGGGGGCATGCCATGGCGCGTGCGGACCTCGGGCGCGAGCTGGCCAAAGGGTTCTTCGGCGCAGCGCACCGTCACGAGCGGCGAGACCTCGGCGTGCTCGCGAAACCACGCCTGGGGGTCGAGCGGCTCGAGGGGTGGGAACGGGGCCGCCACGCGAGCCAGTCGAACCTCGATGGGCGGCGTACCGCCGTGCTCGAGCGCCCAGTGACGGCAGAGGTAGCGCGCGTGCCAGGTCGTCAGCCACTTGCGCTGACCGCTGACCGCCTCGTCGACCTTGCGCCAGCGATCGTGTCGCAAGTAGGGGCGTCGCAGGTTCTCGGGGTGCTGCAGCTCCGTGCGCAGGTCGTGAGCGACGCCGGCCTCGTCGACCACGATCGTGCGCAACGTGACGTTGGTGCGCGGTCCGTTGGGCGCGAACATCGACCAGAGCTGGCGCGTGAACGTCAGCTCCATCCACGGGTCGACCGTTGCGCGCGCGCGGTTGCGCCACGGCAGACCCTCGCCCGACGGTAGCTGCCACACGAGCAACGAGACGAGGTGGTAGGCGACCAGCCCCCCTGCGGCGAGGCGACCGGCGGGGCCATGGGCCAGCGGCATCGGGAGCGGGGCGGGAGCTCGAGGAGCACGTCTCGCTGCGCGCCAGCCCACGCCCACCAGCACGGCGGCGGCCAGCAGCCACGCGGCATGCCACCAGGCGATCGATGCGGTCTCGGGAACCAGCGCCAGCGTGCCTCCGAGCAGCACCAGCGCACCGGCCCCCGCGATCGCCCAGCCCGGGAGCGCCGCAGCGTCACGGTGCAGATGGGGCAGCGACGGGTCCTCGGCCTGCACCGGCGTCGCGCGCCGCAGGTGCTCGGGCACGGGAAGCCCGAGCCGACCCAGCGCCTGCATCACCCGCTGCACGGCCGCGATGCAGCCGGATCCGATCCCGCACACCAGGTACGCCGAGATCGTCGCGCTCGCGAACGTGCCGATCTCGAACAGCACCAGGCTCACCCCATGGAACACGAACCCAAAGCCCAGCCACCACCGCGGCGCGAGCAGGCGCAGCACCCATGGTCGCCAGCGGTCGTGTCGCCGTGGCCCGAGCGCGACGCACAGCGCCAACAGGACCGCGCCGGTCCCCACCGCCCACGCCCGGGGCCGCGCGACCACGGGCGCATCGGCCAGCGCACTCGGCCATAGCGCCCACACCATGGCGGCGCCCGCCACCACGAGCCAGCACGCTCGCGCGGCCATGCGCGCGCGCCCGGTCAGCGCGGGCGCTCCCACCGTGGCGCTGGCGCGCAGCCACAGCCCCAGCACGAACAGCGGAAACAGTCGCTCCCACCACATCACGCTCCAGGCCGCCAGGCGAAACGGCCACGGTCCCAGCGCCACCGTCAGCGCGTGCCAGTCGAGCCGGGCGTAGCGATCGAGATGCATCGAGAGCCACAGCGTGTCCCCCGACACCCAGGTCGATCCCGCCTTGGTCCAGCCATTGGCGCAGTAGCAGATCGCCAGCTGCGCCACGAGCAGCAGCTGAGGCCACGCGGGGACGCGGGGGTAGAGCGCCTCGAGGCCGTGCGGGTGCGCGGGGCCGGGCGGCGCCCCGCGGCCGGAGGTGGGGCTCTCCCCGTCCCGATCGATCCGGTCGAGCCGCCCCTGACGGGCGAGCCGCCGATGGCGGCGCCAGGCGTCCACCCCGAACGCGGCGCCGCTGCGGGCGAACAGCATCGGCACCAGCAGGCCCAGCATCACCTGCTCGCCGCCCCAGTGGGCGTCGCCTCGGCGCAGCAGCCCTGCGAGCAAGAGCCATGCGATCACCGTGCTCGCGCGCGTGTACCAGCCGAGCACCATGCCCAGGCCGGCCCCGGTCAGCACCACGAGGTAGCCCTGCACGAACGCGGGGTCGTCTCGAAAGTAGAGCAGCGACCACCGGCCGTGGGCGACGTGCTGCACCACCGACCATGCGTCCGGGAAGCCGGCCGGGTGGCGAACCCCGTCGCCGTAGCCCGACAGCGCGCCGCGGCCATAGACCTGCGGGACCGCCGCGCGGGGCAGCAGCCCCTCGTCGGAGAACAGGTAGTCCGCAAGCGGCGCGATCTCGACCACGTAGCCCAGCAGGCACGAGCCCAGGGCGATGCGGAACAGCGCGAGGGGTCGGGGGTCGACCGTCCCCAGCAGCACGCGCCGGAGCGCCTCGCGGTGCAGGGAACAAAGTACCACCACCGCTGCGATCGCGGCCCCGAGCGCGGCCGCCAAGGCCGTGACCATCGCTCGCATGCTACATCAGGCGCCCACTCGACCGAAGCTCGATGTGGCCCGGGTCCGGGGAGGGCTGCTATGCTGGGGTGCTCATGTCCGCTTATGTCGATTGCCTTGCGTGTGCGTACCTGATTCGGGCCAAGGAGCCGAGCTGCCCGTTCTGCGGTGCCAGCCAGCGCCATGCCTCCGCTCCACCGTCGCGGCTGATGCTCGGGCTCTCCCTCGGTCTCGGGCTGTCGCTGTTCGGCTGTGGTGACAAGGAGGGGGACACTGCCAACGACTCCAACCCCGATCCCACCTACGAGGCCGACGCGGTGACCTACGCCGGGCCCGACTCGTGGACCGACACCAGCCCGGGTGAGGACACGGTCTGGGGGACGACCACCACGAGCACGACCCACGATTCGAACGACACTCAGGAGGCCGATGCGGTGACCTACGCCGGCCCCGACGAGACCGACTCGATCGGCGGCGCCACCACCGAAATCGGCTCGACCTCCAGCTCGACCACCGACATGGACAGCCAGGAGGCGGATGCGGTGACCTACGCCGGCCCCGACGAGACCGACACGGCCACCGGCGGCACCGGCTGAGTGCCAGCGGCGCGGCGTCTACTCCAGCGCCACCGGATACCCCGGCCCGCTCGGCTCGACCAGGCGCGACACCCGGGGCTCCTCGATCTCCACCGGCCCGTGCTCGGCCCGCAGCGCCGGATCCTTGTGCTCGCGGATCACCCGAAAGAGCCCGTTGTCGAACCCGCCCCCCGCCGCGCCGCGCACCTGCTCGATGCGCTCGCGCAGCCCCTGCCGATCCATCATCAGCGCGCGGTGGTGACAAAATGGGTTGTTGCCCGGACGCCCCAGCAGCGGCTCGGCCGCCGCCGTACAGCCGGCCATGCAGGTCTGCGCGTAGTAGCACTCGCGGCAGTACCCCCACAGGTCATCGACCGTGCGCTCGCGGATGTAGCCGAGCTGGTAGGTCTCCTCCCAGATCTTCTTGATCCCGTGCACCCGCCACTTGCCGCCCACGTTGAGCGGGCCCCCCAGGCTCGGGCAGTTCTTGATGCCCCCGTCGCTCTCGATGCCCACCACCGAGACCCCGGCCACGCAGCCCTTCCAGTGCTTGTTCTGGGCGCTGCGTAGCCGTCGCTCGATCGGTCCAAAGTACCCGAGGTTGTTGCCGGGCCACAGCCTCACCCGCCGCTGCGCGGCGCGCTCGATCACCCGATCGAGCGTCTCGAACAGCTCGAGGTACATGTACGGCTGCAAGATGATCTCCGGGTGATCGGCCGCATTGCCGTGGGGCACCGTGATCTGCAGCTGCCACGAGTGCACCCCCTCGTCGGCCAGGACCTCGAGCAGCGGCAGCAGCTCGTCCTTGGTCAGCGCATTGATCTGCGAGTTGCAGGCCACCCGCCCGCCCGCCGCCCGAATGTGGCGCAGGCCCGCGAACGCCCGCTTCCAGCTGCCCTTGACCCCCCGCAGCCGGTCGTGCGTGGCCTCCAGCCCGTCGATGGAGAAGGTCACGCTGCCGATGCCCGCCTCGATCATCGCCTCGGCCCGCGCCTGGCTGAGGTTGAGCCCGCCCGTGGTCATGGTGCAGCTCATCCCCGCCTCGCGGATCGCCCGGATGATCAGGATGAAGTCGTTGCGCAGGTAGGCCTCGCCCCCGATCAGCACCACCTCGCCCGCCCCGAGCTCCTTCAGCTCCTGGACCACCTGCAGGCACTCCTCGGTCGAGAGCTCGTCGGGCCTTCGCTGCCCTGCGCGTGGCCCACAGTGTGCGCACTTCTGATCGCACGCCAGGGTCAGCTCCCACACCGCCCAGCGCGGAGCCCGGGCCTTGGTCCGCCGTTCCTGGGTTGCCCAGCGATTGTCGGGGGTGGGCAGCTCGGTCACCACCGGCAGCCGCCGACGCACGTCTTGCAAGGACATCGCGTCAATCTACCACGGCGAATCGAGCTCGGCCGGCGCCGGCTTTGGTGTCACCCATCGTCCGTTCTGCGCACGCGCCCGCGCCCGCTCTTCTTTTGCGCCTGCTGGCGTTTGCCCTCGAGCCGGCGCTCCATGGATCCCCGCGTGGGGCGAGTGGGCCGGCGGTGCTTGGGAGGCACGAGCGCCCGCCTCACCAGCTCGGCCAGCTTGGCCCGCGCGTCCTCGAGGTTGTCGGCCTGCGAGCGCGTGGCCTGGCTGGTCACGCACAGGCGCCCCTCGGCGTCGAGCCGCGAGCCGGCCAGCGCCCGCAACCGCGCCTTGACGCCGTCGGGCAGCGCGCTCGAGCCCCAGAGATCGAAGCGCAGCTCGACCTTGGTCGCGACCTTGTTCACGTTCTGTCCGCCGGGACCCCCCGCACGGACGGCCGTCCATTGCAGCTCGGAGGCGGGGATGACCACCCGCCCGTCGATGTCGAGATCGTCGGCCATGGCGTGAGAACCTGAAGGAGCACGAGGGCGCAAACGTAGCAGCTGTCGGCGATGTGTCCAGCGCGACCCTTTGTTATTCTGACGTCTGCGATGCGGAGCACGGGCAGTGGGGTCTTGGTCGGGTTCGCGCTGGTGAGCTGCACTCCCGTACCAGGGGGCTTGGCCATGACGAGCGGTACGGACGACTCGAGCTCCGGGTCCTCCACCGGCATGGCCTCCACCACGGGGACCACGATGGTCGGGACCACGCTGGAGGACGACTCCACCACCAGCAGCGGCAGCACGAGCAGCAGCAGCAGCGGGCTCGATGGCAGCAGCACCGGTCCGATCTGCACCCCGGGCGAGCTGGCCTGCGCATGCGATGACGGAGCGTGCAGCGGGGACCTCTCGTGCATCGAAGGGGTCTGCACCGTACCCCTGTGCGGCAATGGAGCCGTCGACGCGGGCGAGGCCTGCGACGATGGCAATCGCACCGACGGCGACGGCTGCCAGGTCGACTGCACCGTGTCGCCGGGCGCGGCCGAGGTGGTCGCGGGCGACGAGCACGTCTGCGCGCGGTGGCATACGGGCGCCATCAAGTGCTGGGGGGTGTTCACCTCCGGCCGGCTCGGCTACGCCGGTCAGGCCCAGAACGTGGGCGACGACGAGACGCCCGCCGACAGGCCGTTCGTCGATGTCGGCGCCCCCGTCACCCAGCTCGCGCTGGGCCCCGACTTCACCTGCGCGCTCCTCGACACCGCCGAGGTCAAGTGCTGGGGCGTCAACCTCTACGGACAGCTCGGCCAGGGACACGTCGGCGAGCTGGGGTTGCTCGAGGAGCCGGCCGCCATTGCGCCCATCGACTTCGGAGCCGACGTCCCGCTGCAGATCGCCGCCGGGGGCGAGCACGCCTGCGCGGTGATGCAGAGCGGTGCGCTGCGCTGCTGGGGCCGCAACGACTACGGCCAGATCGGCCTGCCGGGCTACACCGCCGTCGGCGACGACGAGCTCCCGAGCGTGGTGGGTTCCGTCGACCTCGGTGGCGGCGTGATGGCTCTGCAAGTGGCGACGGGCCTCGACCACACCTGCGCATTGCTCGATGACGGCGGCGTGCTGTGCTTTGGCCGCGACAGCGTTGGCCAGCTCGGCACCCCGGGGACCGGATCGAGCATCGGCGACAACGAGGTGCCGTCGTCCGCCGCTCGGGTGATGCTCGAGGCCGGCCTCGACGTGACCATGATCGCCGCTCGCCACAACCACACCTGCGTGGCCTACGACGACCAGACCCTCCATTGCTGGGGCGAGGGAGGATTCGGCCGCCTCGGCTACGGCGACACGTCCACGATCGGCGACGGCGAGGAGGTGTCCTCGGTGATGCCGATCGATCCGATCGGCAGCGAGCCCACCAGCCTGGGGATGGGCATGATCCACACCTGCGTGCGCCTGGCGAGCGCCGAGATCTACTGCTGGGGCGAAGGCGCCAACGGCCGCCTGGGCTACGGCAACACGACCGATCGCTACGCACCCACGCTGGCTCAGGTGGTCATGGTTCCGCCCCAGCTGTCGCGCATGGTCACCGCCGGACGCGACTTCTCGTGCGGCACCACCATGCTGGGTCAGGTCAAGTGCTGGGGACGCAACGACCTGGGGCAGCTCGGCTACGGCGCGGCGTGGACGACCGACCTCGGCGACAACGAGCCCATCGACTCCGTGGGTCCGGTGAAGATCGAGTAGCACCAAAGTCCCCTGCGAGCGCTCGGGTCCGCGCGTGGGTCGTGAACGCGGGCAGCCCGGGTCGGGGGCGCAATTGCGGAGCGAGGACCGATGTGCCCTGCGCGGCGCTTTGCTATCCTGGCGCCGCGATGCGATGCGTGAACTACGGAATCTTGGCTTGCTTGGCAGTGGCGGCGTGCAATCCCAGCACGGGGGGAATGGGGACCACGGAGGACAGTGAGGGGTCGAGCTCCAGCTCCACGGGGCCCGATCCCACCGCGATGGAGACGACCGCGGTCGACACCACGGCGGGCAGCAGCGAGGCCACCTCGAGCGAGAGCAGCAGCGGCGTGGTCGACAGCAGCAGCAGCACCGGCCCCGGCTGCCCTCCGGGCGACGAGGGCTGCGCGTGCGACGAGCGGGACATGTGCGCCGATGGGTTGGTCTGCATCGACGACGTGTGCACGATGACCCTGTGCGGCAATGGAGACCTCGACGACGACGAGGTTTGCGACGACGGCAACCAGACCGACAGCGATGGCTGCGACAACGACTGCACCGTCTCGGCGGGCGCGGTCGAGGTGGTCGCGGGCGACGAGCACGTGTGCGCGCTGTTCCATACCGGCGACATCAAGTGCTGGGGAGCGTACGACTCGGGGCGCCTGGGCTACCTCGCACAAGACCAGGACATCGGCGACGACGAGACCCCGGCCAGCGCGCCGTTCGTCAACGTGGGCGCCCCGGTCGAGCAGCTGGCCCTGGGCACCAACTTCACCTGTGCGCTCTTGGCCACCGACGAGGTCAAGTGCTGGGGCGACGGTCAGCACGGCCGCCTGGGGCAGGGCGATCAGGCCGACCTGGGCAGCGACCAGGAGCCGGCCGACATCCCGGCCATCGACTTCGGAGGCGGCACTCCGATCCAGATCGCGGCCGGAGGCGAGCATGCCTGCGCGGTGATGCAGAGCGGCGAGCTGCGCTGCTGGGGGCGCAATGATCACGGCCAGATCGGCCTGCCGGGCATTGCCGCCGCGGGCGACGACGAGCTGCCGGGCGCGCTGCCGCCGGTCGACCTCGGCATGGGCGTGGTGGCCCAGCAGGTGGCGGCCGGAGCCGACCACACCTGCGTGCTGCTGGGCGGCGGCGACGTGCTGTGCTTCGGTCGCGACAACGCGGGGCAGCTGGCCACCCCGGCCACCAACGCGAGCATCGGCGACGACGAGGCCCCGAGTGCCTCCACCCCGGTGCTGCTCGGCGGGCTCGCGGTGATGATCGCCGGTCGCTTCAACCACACCTGCGTGGCCTACGACACCGGCGAGCTCCAGTGCTGGGGCGACGGCGGATCGGGACGGCTGGGCTATGGCAACACCGACAACGTGGGGGACGACGAGGACGTGGCCCTGCTGCCGCTGGTGGATACCGTGGGCAGCGACCCCACCAGCTTCGGGATGGGCCTGGCGCACACCTGCGTGCGCGTGGGCACCACGCAGATCTTCTGCTGGGGCGAGGGCAACAACGGTCGGCTGGGCTATGGCAACGCCAACGATCTGCTCGAGCCCTCGATGGATCAGGTCAACCTCGCCCTGCCCGAGGCGCCCCGCATGGTCACCGCCGGCCGCGAGTTCTCGTGCGCCACCACCCAGAGCAGCCAGGTCAAGTGCTGGGGCCGCAACAACCGCGGCCAGCTCGGCTACGGCATGGCGTGGACCACCGACCTCGGCGACAACGAGCCCATCGACTCGATCGGCCCATTGCAGGTCGAATAGCCCACCACCCAGGAGGGCCGCGGAGGGGTCCCCGATGCGGCCACCAACCAGGAGGGCGAAGCCCGACCGCCGGGGAGGGGGCCCCGATGCGGCCACCACCAGGAGGGCGAAGCCCGACCGCCGGGGAGGGGGCCCCGGGACGGCTTTGCCGGCCCGGGGGAGGGCTGCGAAGCCCTCCATCCAGACATAGTAGGGGGACTACGGTCTTCGGCGGAAGAACTCCAGCCCTGGCGGCCGGGCTCTCACCCCGTGGTATCCGAGCAGCCGAAGCGTGCGCATCATCGGTGCCGGCGGCTCGGTGCCGTCGTAGCGCAGGCGATTGGGATTGCTCGCGTCCCAGTGCAGGCCCGGCCACGCCGCCAGCAGTCGCGCGGGCGTTCCCTTGCGGGCGAGCGCCGAGGCCATCAGCCAGCGCCGGGTGATGGCCTTGGCCAGGAAGAACCCGTCGCTGCCCTGTCCCTGGTAGCGCGGCAGCATCACCAGGCCGTCCTCGCTCGCGTGGATCGGTCCGTCGTGGTCGGTCGCCAGCCGCTGCCCCGCGCGCACGGGGCTGAAGTTGTCGAAGCCGGGCTCCATCTGGAAGCCATCGCCGGGACTCGTGCCGTGCCGCTGCAGGATGCGAACTCCCGGGGGCAGGCCCTCCGCCCTGGAGCGAAGGCGCTCGCGCTGCGCTTGCACCCCGCCGGGCACGTGGCGCGCGTCGAGGTTGCCCACCTCCACCAGGGTCAGCCAGATCACCGCCTCCAACAGCGCCGCCGTGCGCGGATCCTCGTGCTGGCCGCCCTCGATCGCCACGCCCATGTGGCCGCGATCGACGAGGTAGCCGAACATCACGCCCTCGAGGATCTCCTCGAGCCCCAGCACGGTCGGGATGGGCAGCCGCAGCGCCAGCTCGCGGTTGCGGGTCACGTCGGGGATGATCGAAAACGGCGCGGCGGGTCCCGAAGTGCTGTGGAGATCGACGAACACCAGCGGTTGCGGTGACTCGGCCTCGAGCGGCCCGAACACCTCGAGCAGCCCACGCTGCTCGGCATCCTCGGGGGTCTCGCCGGGCCGTGGCTTGGCCACGCGCTCGCACGTCTGCGGCGTCCATCCTCGATTGAGATCGCGCTCGAGATAGCGACGATCGGCCGCGATGGCCTGCAGGTTGCCGGCCACTCCCACGAGCTTGCCGGCCAGATCCACGTTGCGGCGCGATAGCTCGCGCAACACCGTTTGAACAGCGTCCAGGCCAGCGGGTTCATTGCCGTGCATGCCCCCGATCGCGATCACGGTGCGGCCGGGACGACGACCCTCGACCACGCCGAGGATCCGCTCGACCGAACGCCCGCGCATCGACACCGCGGCGGTGCCCCCTATGGAATCGGAGAGGTACAGGCCCAGAACGATACCCCTGGCGAACTGGCCGACCCAACGGCTGCCCAGTGCACATGCTCGTGAGGATCCCGACCGATCGCTCCATCATCGGCGGAGCGCGCGACGCAGAACGAGAAGCGGCGGCACCGAACTGGCACCGCCGCTTCCTCGCACGAAGCGATCCCCTTACGTGGTCGTCGACGCGCGCGCGGACGCGGATCCTACGGATGGCCCGGCGGCAGCTCGGGGCCGCCGTTGGCCTTGATCGACAGCAACTGCACGTCGAACACCAACATCCCGGCGGGCTTGCCCGGCTTGTTCTCGTAGGCGAGCTCCACGGGGATCCAGAACCGAGTCTTCTCGCCCTCGACCATCAACTGAAGGCCCTCGGTCCATCCCTTGATCACGCGGTTGAGCGGGAACGAGGTCGGCTTGCCGCGGGTGACCGACGAGTCGAACATCTTGCCGTCGGTGGTCCAGCCCGAGTAGTGCACCTCGACCACCGAGGTCGGCTCGGGGTGAGCCGTGCCCGTGCCCTTCTCGAGCACCTTGTAGGCCAGACCCGAAGCCGTCTTGGTGGCGTCGGCGGGCGGTCCGGCGACGTCGGCCGGCACCTCGGGCGGCGGCGGAGGCTCGGGCTGCTCGTCGATCGAGATCAGCTCCACGTCGAACACCAGCATGCCCGCGGGCTTGCCGGGGGCGCCCGCGTACGCGAGGTTCTCGGGCACCCAGAAGCGGGTCTTCTCGCCCACCACCATCATCTGCAGGCCCTCGGTCCAGCCGGGCACCACGCGGTCGACGGGGAACGTGGACGGGCGTCCACGCGTGACCGACGAGTCGAACATCTTGCCGTCGGTATGCCAGCCCGTGTAGTGCACCTGCACCCGATCCCACTTGCGCGGCTTCTTGTCGCCGGTGCCGGGCTGCAGCACCTTGTACGCCAAGCCCGACTCGGTGGTGGTGGCATCGGCCGGGGGTGCGGCCACGTCGGCCGGCACCTCCGGCGCACGCAGGACCTCCTCGAGCTGGATCTCGTAGGTCAGCACGCCCTCGGGCGCGCCCTTGCGCCCCTTGTAGGTCAGCTCGGGCGGGATCCAAAAGCGCATCGTCTCGCCCATCTTCATCAGCGTGAGCGCCTCGGCGAGGCCGGGGACCGGTGGTCGGTTCATGCGCACGAGCTTGGGGGTCTTGCGTCCGTCGGTCGTCTCCACCGTGGCCCCGTCGGCCGTCCACGCGGTGAGCTGCACCCTCACGCTGTCGTTCTCGGTGGGGCCGGGCTCGGTGCCGGGGCTGATGCTCTTGTAGGCGATGCCCGAGGCGGTCTTGGTGGCGTCGGCCGGCGGCACGCCCACGTCGGCCGGTGCCGGTACCTGCTTGCCCCGCGGTCGGCGGGGGTTCGCCTTGGTGTCGCCCGCCTTCACGTCACCCGCCTTGGCATCGGCCGTGGACTTGGCGTCGGCCTCGACCTTGGCGGGGGTGGTGGTCTGGGACGTACAGGCCGACAAGGCAAGGAGCGCGACCAGGTATGAGCTGAGCGACTTCACGGCGGCGGAATGTAGCGCCGCCCTCGCGCGGTGTCACGAGGGGCACCCAGACGCCCCTACACCGGCGTCCAGACCCCCGTGAAGGGGCCGCGCCGCTCGCCGCCTCGTTTCCCCTCGGAAGCGGGCGGACGCCGGGCTCCGCAGTCGAGGCTCGCTCAGTCGGCCGACGAGGAGCGCTCTCGCTCCTGCTCCACCAGCGAGTCGAGCACGTCGGCGAGCTTGGTCAGACGCTGGGCGAGCAGCCGCGTCTGCTCGGCCGTGAGCTCGACGGGCTTGCCGTCTCGCGTGGTGGCTCGCATCGCGATGGCTTCCCGCTGGGTCTCGATCCAGGCGAAGACCTCGCTGACCTTGACGACTTCGGCGGTGCTCTTCATGGGCGCAATGGGCGGTGGAGCCTCACACCTTGTTACCGCCGATCGGCGACAGGAGACACCCGGTCGTTCAAGTGCTTGATACAACCCGGGTTTTCGTGCATGCACGGCGTCTCCCCGTGGACCGCTCCTTCGGCGTCGGGCACCATCGGATGCATGGACCAGGAGCGGGCGGCGCTCGAAGAGCAGATCCGTGGCCTCTGCGAGGCCGGGCAGTGGGGCCCGGCCGCCACCACGGCGTTGCGGGGCTATGGGCCCGAGGTGCTCGGCTATCTGTCGGCGATGTGTCGCACCGAGACCGACGCCGCCGAGGTGTTCTCGAGCTTCTGCGAGGATCTGTGGAAGGGCCTGCCCGGTTTTCGCTGGCACTCGAGCTTTCGAACGTGGGCCTACACGCTGGCCCGCCACGCGCTCTATCGCCTCGCTCGCGACCCCCAGCGCCGGCGCGATCGCATCGTGGCGTTGTCGGACTCGCCGGAGGTGCTCGAGCTCGCCGAGCAGGTGCGCACGACCACCATGATCCACCTGCGCACCGAGACCAAGAACAAGTTCACGGCCCTACGCGATCAGCTCGAGCCCGATGATCGCACGCTGCTGATCCTGCGCGTCGATCGAAAGCTCGCGTGGAACGAGATCGCATCGATCATGGCCGATGAAGCCGAGCCCACCCTCGAGCAGCTCAAGCGCGGCGCAGCCACGCTGCGCAAGCGATTCGAACGAGCCAAGGAACGCCTGCGCAAGCTGGCCATCGAGCAACGCTTGATTCCCGACTGAGCGCGCTGTCCTCCTCTACCTGGCTGGCGATCGAAATCGCAACACCGGCAACCTCGCGCTGGCTCGTCTGAAGCCGAGCGAGATCGAGAAGGGCCTGACGGTGTGAGGGCGGAGATGCGACCCCGCGGGTCCCGCGGGGTCGCCCGCCGAGGCTGCGTTGCGACGGGACGCGGGCGGTGGTACTCGAAAATCTGCGGTGGGAATCGTCGATCGGTCGACCCTCACGGAGATGCTCCGGCCTCGCGTCGTGGCGCTGGCCGCGGGTGACGTGCTGCTGCGCGAGGGCGAGAACTCCGGCTACATGTACCTCTTGCAGCAAGGCCGGCTCGAGGTGCTGCGAGCGGCTCACGACGGCACGCAGGTCGAGCTGGGCACGATCGGCCCCGGCGAGCTGGTCGGCGAGATCTCGCTGCTGGACGGCACCCCGCACACGGCCACGGTCAGGGCCCACACGCCGTGCGTCTTGCTGGCCCTTGGTCGCAACGTTTTGGACGAGTTCGACCCCGAGCACTCCACGCCGCTCGAGGTCATGCTGGTGGACATGGCTCGCAGTCTGGCCGTGCACCTGCGTCGGAGTCACAACCTCTCCGTGGCCGTGCTCTCGCGCGAGCTCGAGCAGTCGCGCATGCGCAACGCGATGGCGAGCTTCATCGTGGTCTTGATGCTGGGCTTTGCTGCCTACGCGGTGGCCATGAAGTATCTGTCGGCCGCCCGGATCGCACTCTCGCACTCCACCCTGGTCACGGGTCCGATCCTGGCGGTGATGGCCGGCCTGGCCGTGATGTGGATCCGCCGCAGCGGCTTGCCTCGTGCGGTCTTCGGCCTCACCTGGACGAACGCGAGGCGGCACGCGATCGAGGCGATCCTGTGGTCGCTGCCCATGCTCGCCGTGCTCACCCTGGGCAAGTGGGCCCTGGTGGAGCTGTCGCCCGACCACGCCGGTCGACCCGTGATCCCGCTGCTCCATCGCCCGTTCGCGGTCGGTCCCCTCGTGGCCTACCTCGTCTATGCCGCGCTGGTCCCCGTGCAGGAGCTGCTGGCACGTGGGGCGATCCAGGGTGCGCTCTACGAGTTCCTCGGCGGCTCGCCACGGCAACGATGGTTCTGGGCCATCGTGGTCTCCAACACCCTGTTCGCGGTCACGCACTTGCACCTCACCCTCGTCTACGGGGCGGCCGCGTTCGTGGGCGGCGTGCTGTGGGGGATCCTCTACGCGCGCCAGCGTTCGCTGGTGGGTCCCGTCGTCTCCCATGTGATCGTGGGAGTGTTCACGCTCTACGTGCTCGGCTACGCGGAGGTCCTCAAGGGGATCACGTAGACGGTCGCTCGGGGGCGCCGTGTCGTATCGACAGCAGCCCGAACGCGACGCTTCCCACGCCTCCCACCAGCACCAGCCCCGCCAGCACGGTCGCGGTGTGGGGCTCGTCCTGCACCACGGCCTGGGCGAACGCGGCGGCAGTGGCGAATTGCAGGAAGCCGAGCAAGCCCGATGCGGTGCCGGCCAGCTCGGGCACCACCTCCATCACGCCGGCGTTGGTACTCGGCAGGGCCAGGCCCACGCCGAAGCCCGAGACGATCCCGGGCAGGAACAGGCGTACGGGGGTCAGCGGCGCCTCCGATGCGAGCAGCCACGCCGAGATCGCACAGCCGACGAGCACCAGCACGCTGCCCATCCACGCCACGCGCCCCGACGGCAGTCGCCCCGCCAGGCGCTCGGCGCAGGCCAGGCCGCCCATCACCCATAGCGCCAGGAACAGGAACCAAAGCCCGTACTCCGTGGAATCGCGACCCATCGCGTCGACCATGAGGTAGGTGGCGGCCGAGGTGAACGCGAAGAACACCGCGAAGTGCAGCGAAGACTGGATGGCATAGCCGGCGAACACCGGTGAGGTCAGCAGGCGAAGCAGGCGCTGCGACCAGGTCGAGGGAGCGCGAGCGGATGCATCGCGAGCCGACGCGTCGGTCGAGGGCGGCGCCTCGGGATCCCGCCGGGTCCGTGGCAGCGTGCGGTGGACCGGCCACACCAGCAGCAGACCCAGTGCGGCCGTGAGGCCAAAGACCGCGCGCCAGCCGAGCCGGTCGATGATCACGCCGCCGAGCGCGGGAGCCAGCAGCACCGCCACCACGGCGAGGATGGTGATGCGGGCGATGGTGCGTCGTACATGCGTGCGGCCATCGTGAACGAGCGCGCGGGCCACCGTCATGGCCACCGAGCTCGCCGCGGCCTGCACGATCCGGGCTCCGATGACCACCTCGACGGAGGGAGCGACCGTGCCCACCAGGCACGCGATCACGTAGACGTGTACGCAGGCGATCGCCACCGGGCGACGTCCCACCACGTCGGCCAGGGGGCCCGCGGCCGCCGTGGCGATCGCCGCGGCCAGGATCGAGAGGCTCAGCGCGAGCTGTACCGTGGTGATGGGCGCGTCGAACGTCGCCTTGATCCACGGCAGGCATGGCTTGAAGACGTTGAGCGAGAACGGTCCGATCGCGGCCAGCCCCACCAGCAACGCGCGCAGCCCCCACGAGCGTGCCCCGACGCCAGAAGGCAAACGGAGGCCGTCTTCGTCGGGGCTCGGCTTGGTGTCGACTTCGGGCACTGTCCATGTGCCTCGGCTGGGTTGGGCGCCGTGACGGGCCCATGACGGGCGCCCTATCGCGGCTGCTTGGTCACCCGCAAGTACGGCTTGATGGTCTCGAACTCGGGGAAGCGCTTGCGGGCCTCCTCGTCCGACAGGCTCGGCACGATGATCACGTCGTCGCCGTCCTTCCAGTTCACGGGGGTGGCCACGCTGTGCTTGGCGGTGAGCTGCAGCGAGTCGATCACCCGCAGGATCTCGTCGAAGTTGCGGCCCGTGCTCGCCGGGTAGGTGATGGTCAGCTTGACCTTCTTGTCGGGCCCGATGATGAACACCGAACGCACCGTGAGGGTGTCGTTGGCGTTGGGGTGGATCATGTCGTAGGCCTCGGAGATCGAGCGATCGGGATCGCCGATGAGCGGGTAGTTGAGCTTCGTACCCTGCGTCTCCTCGATGTCGCCCTTCCAGCGGTGGTGATCCTCCACCGGGTCGACCGAGAGCCCGATCACCTTGACGTTGCGCTTGTCGAACTCGGGCTTGAGCTTGGCGACCTGTCCCAGCTCGGTGGTGCACACCGGGGTGAAGTCCTTGGGGTGGGAGAACAGCACGCCCCACGAGTCGCCCAGGTACTCGTGGAAGCGGACGGTGCCCTCGGTGGTGTCGGCGGTGAAGTCGGGAGCGATGTCGCCCAGTCGGATGGCCATGATGGAGTCCTCGCGTGGTTTCGTCGGCTTGTGCCTGGTTGATCGAAAGGGTGGGCCGCGATGGTAGGCCCGAGGACGGCCCATGCTCCATGGGGAAATCGCTTGGGCTCCGATGCGCGCACAACCGCCGTTTGGCCGGACGGCCGCATGGATGGGGCGAAAAGGCGACATTGGCGACCAGGGATCCCGCGCGTGATTCGCCTCCCAGTGCTCCGTGGAATCCTCCATCGAGTGTCGTAGAGTCCGAAGGCCCATGGAGGGGGAGCGCCGTCCGCACATGTTGCCCGTGATCGTGGTGGCGCAGCTCATGGGCGGCTCGCTGTGGTTCGTGGGCAACTCCGTGGTCGGCGAGGTCGCTCCGCTGTGGCCGCAGGTGACGGGCGCGGTCGGGTGGCTCACCTCGGCGGTGCAGCTCGGCTTCCTCGCCGGCACGCTCGTCTATGCGGTGCTGGGGCTGTCCGATCGCTTTGCTGCCCACCGGGTGTTCCTGGTCTCGTGTCTGCTCGGGGCCATCGCCAACGCGGCGGTCTTGCTCGCGCCGGAGCGCTTCGCGTGGTTCCTCGGCGCGCGGGTGCTCACCGGGTTCTGCTTGGCGGGGATCTATCCGGTGGGGATGAAGCTCGCCGCGAGCTGGTATCGCGCGGGAGTGGGGTGGGCGATCGGGCTGTTGGTGGGCGCGCTGGTGCTGGGCACCGCGCTGCCGCACCTTCTGCGTACCGCCAGCCTGCCGTGGCGCCCGGTGATCCTGGCGACCTCCGGCTTGGCGGTCGTGGGTGGGCTGTTGGTGGGTACGCTCGTGCCCGAGGGGCCGTACGTCAAGCGAGCGGGGCGCTTCGAGGTTCGCCGCGCGCTGGCGATCTTCGGTCGCCCACACTTTCGCCGCGCAGCGCTCGGCTACTTTGGGCACATGTGGGAGCTCTACGCGCTGTGGGCGTTCGTGCCGCTGGCGGTCGCCCACGTGTTGCGGGTGGAGCAGGGCGGTACGGTGGTCGCGTGGTGGTCGTTCGCGATCATTGGCGTGGGGTCGCTGGGCTGTGCGGTCGGAGGATGGGTCGCGGGGCGACGAGGCAGCGCCGCCGTGGCCACGGTGCAGCTTTGCGCCTCGGGCCTCGCATGCCTGGTGAGCCCGTGGATGCTCGAGGCGTCGCCCGCGGTGGCCTTGCCCTTCATGCTCGCGTGGGGGGTGGTGGTGGTGGGGGACTCGCCACAGTTCTCCGCGCTGGGAGCCCGCACCGCGCCGGCCGACCTGGTGGGCACGGGCCTGACGCTGATGACGGCGGTGGGGTTCGGGCTGACGATCGGCAGCATCTCGCTGCTGGGCGCGCTGGCCGAGGGAGGCGAGGTACGCTGGTTGTTCGTGTGGTTGTTGCCGGGGCCGATCGCGGGGGTGCTGGCGATGCTGCCGCTCTGGCGATGCGATCCCACGCGGGGATGAGCGGTCATGCGGCCTGCGGCCATCGATCGCGAAATCGCGTCCAGTCCCGCTGCGCGTCGCCATGGCTGGTCCCTGCCATGACCGTGCCGTCGCTCCGAAAGTAGAGATTGAGCGTGAGTCGGCCCTGGTGGGCCGAGCCCACACCATGCAGATCGTGCTCGATCCGGAGATCGTCGCGCGAGAGGATCACGAAGTTCGTCCACTGGTCGTCGATGCGCGTGGCAAGGACGTAGCAGAGATCGGGGGTCTGTGCGGTCTGGATCTGGTCGAGACGTAGGCTGAACTGCGCCCGGCGGCAACGACCACCGTCGGCGAGGGTCGAGGTGGCGGACTTGATCTGCACGCGCAGCAGCGTGCCAATGCCGTCGAGGATGAGCGCATCGTCGCCCACGTCGATCTCGGGCCTCGCGGGCAGCCAGCCGCGAAGCAGGAGCTCGGAGAGCGTCGCCAGCTCGCCGGACCGCCCCACGACGAGGGCATGCTGCCGGGTGAGCAGCTCAGGCGGCGTCGTGCATGCCATGGTCGGTCAGCACCCTTCCGGTGCGGCTATCGATCGCGCGGTAGCCTCCGAGGTTCCGTAGCTCCTCGGGGCCGAGCCCGGTGAGGAGCGCGGTGATGTGGTGCCACGTCGACGCGGGAAACGACGCGTGGAGAGGCCGCTCGTCGGTGCCGATGAAGAGGCTCGAGCCCGCCGCGATGGAGCCGAAGCGCTCGCAGAGCGCAACGCGGCTGCGGGGGCTCAGGCGGAACGTCCAGCCATTGCCCTGGGTGGTGACCTCGATGATCAATCGGTAGGGGGATTTCACGGGCCGACGGTAGCACGTGGGTGCTTCGAGGAATGGATGCTGAAGATACATCGGGTGGCGCTCCTGAAGTGGAACCTCGGGGTCCTGGTCCTACGGCGAGGTCGATGGCTCGTCAACGAACAATTCGCGGAGAATCTCGAAGCGCGATGGTTCAATCAGTTCCACACCAATGGGATCAAGGACTTGCAATATGTGGTCTTGGTGGAGTGGCCAATGGGTTGGCCACCATGGCCCAAACGACCGGGATCGTGGGGACCACGGCGTCGATGGATCGAACGCGGCGTCGAGCATGCGCATCCATCGCCAACTCCAACCACGAAGATCGCCAACTCCAACCACGAAGAAGGCCCCCGCGCTCGCGCGCGGGGGCCCGGGGGGACGCGACCTGGCGGTGCCTTCTTTCGCCGGGTCGCTGGAGTCGACCCGCCCTCCCGTTGGCGGGTCGCGTAGCCCTTGGCTCAGCCCTTGGTCTGGCCTTCGCCGCGCCAGCCGACGACGGTGCCACCCTCGGAGAGCCGAGCCGCGGTGTCGACCAGGCGCACCAGCTCGGCGCGGCGGCCGTGTGGATCGCTGCCCTTGGCCTCCTCGGCGAGCTTGCGGACCATCGCCCACGTCGCATCGCCCTTGTGCTCGGAGCTGCGCAGCAGCATCCCGAAGCCGGCCACGGCGGCCGAGAAGCGGAAGTCGCGGCTTGCATCGGCCAGCGTGGCGTCGGAGTCCTCGATCGGGAACGACAGCAGCTTGCTCGTGTTGCCCGCCGGCTCCTTGTAGCGAACCTTCACCGTCATCAGCTCACCGCTGCCCGCGGCCGCCGACAGGCCGGTCTGGTCCTGGTACTTGAGCGCGTCGACCTTGGGTGCGTCCTTGCTGCCCGCGGGCACGATCTCGTAGATGGCGGTCACGCTGTGCCCGGCCCCGATCTCACCGGCGTCCTTGGTGTCGTCGTTGAAGTCGGCGTGCGCGAGCTTGCGGTTCTCGTAGCCGACGAGGCGGTAGCTGGCGACCTCGGCCGGGTTGAACTCGACCTGGATCTTCACGTCCTTGGCGATCGTGACCAGGGTGGCGCCGGCCTCTTCCACCAGCACCTTGCGAGCCTCGTCGATGGTGTCGATGTATGCGTAGTTGCCGTTGCCCTTGTCGGCCAGCTTCTCCATGGTCGCGTCCTTGAGGTTGCCGGTGCCAAAGCCCAGCACCGACAGGAACACCCCGGACTTGCGCTTGTCCTCGATGAGCCGCACGAGATCGCCCTCGGACGTGGTGCCCACGTTGAAGTCGCCGTCGGTGGCCAGGATCACGCGGTTGATCCCGCCCTGGATGAAGCCCTTTTGTGCCATCGCATAGGCGGAGTGGATGCCCGCGCCGCCGTTGGTCGAGCCGCCCGCCTCGAGGCGATCGAGCGCGGCGAGGATCTCGGCCTTCTCCGAGGTCGGCTCGAGCACCACGCCCGAGGCCCCGGCGTAGACCACGATCGAGACCGTGTCCTGCGGGCGCAGGTTGTCGGCCAGGAGGGAGAACGCGCGCTTGAGCAGCGGCAGCTTGTCGGGGCTGTTCATCGAGCCCGACACGTCGAACAGGAACACCAGGTTGCGGGCGGGCACGTCGCTCTGGTCGATGATCTTGCCCTGCAGACCCACGTGCACCAGGCGGTGGGTCTCGTTCCAGGGGCACTCGCCCGCCTCGGCCGTCAGCGAGAACGGCTCGCTGCCCTCGGGGCCGCGGTAGTCATAGGCGAAGTAGTTGATCATCTCCTCCACCCGGACCGCGTCGGGGGGCGGCATCGTGCCGTCCTGCAGGAAGCGCCGCACGTTGCTGTACGATGCGGTGTCGACGTCGATCGAGAAGGTGGAGCGCGGGTCGTCGGCCACGGTGACGAACGCGTTCTCCTCGGTGTGATCGTAGGCCTCGGCGCTGGTGTCGGGGACCGGGGGAGGCGCCCATGCGGTGCTGCCCCGGTCGAAGCCGGGGGCGCCAAGGCCCTTGCGGTTCCCGAGGGCTCCCACTGCGCCGGGCATGGCCCGTCCGCCGCTGGACTTGGACTTCTTGTGCGGCGCGCTGGGCTGGGGACGAGCCGCCTCGTCGGCCGCCGGGGCCTCGGCTTCCTCGGGCTCGGCCTGGGGCTCCGAGGGAGCCAGCGCGATGTCGACGGGGGGCCGGCCGTCCTCGTTGGCCTGGCTCTGGGTCGGGGTGGCGGCCACGGGCTTGGCGTCCTCGGCTCGGGTCTCGCTGCGGTCGGCGGTCGCGACCGGGGACTCGGTCGCGACCGGCTCGCTGCGGTCGCAGCCGGTCACGGCGGAGAGCCAGAGGGTGGTGGCGGGGAGGAGGGCGATGATCTTGCGGTGCTGCATGGCGGTGGTCTCGTCTTCGGTGGCGAGTGGGGCTCGGGATGCACCCCACCCATCCCTCGGAGGACCGCCTCACTCGTCCTCTCACCCCGAAGCTTCGTTCGGGGGCGGCGGGCTCAGGCTCGATCCTCTCGGGACGCGGGGGTTCAACGGGCGTCCTGCGGGGCCGATCTAGGGCCAGGAGGAAATTTCTACCGGACCAGCAACACCACCCCGGCCACCGCGAGGACCGTGCCCACCACTCCGCCCAGGCCGATCCGCTCGCGGTGGAGCACCCGCACCATGGGGATGATGAGGATGGGCGACAGCGCCATGAGGCTGGCCGCGACCCCGGCGCTGGTGCGCTGCACGGCGATGAGCGAGAGCGACACCCCCAAGAACGGTCCGAACACCGCTCCCAGGCCGGTGAAGAGCATGGCCCGGGACTGGCGCAAGGCGCCCACCACCCGCGGCCAGCGGCGGGTGACCGTGAAGATCGCCCCGAAGCCGACGATGCCCGCCATCACCCGGATCTGCGTCGCGGCAAACGGATCGTAGCTGCCCATGCCGTGCTTGGAGATCACCAGTCCGCCCGCTTGCCCGAGCGCGCCACCGAGACCCAGCAACACGCCGATCACCAGGGTGCGTCGATCGATGGGAGCCCGGGTGCCTGCCGGGGCCCGATCGGCCAGGGCCATGGCCACCCCGCTCACGGTGAGCGCCATGCCCAGCCACTGGCCCCCGGTGAGGGTCTCGCCCAGCCCCAGCCAGCCGATGAGGGCGGCGAGCGGAGGCGCAAACGACATCAGGAGCGAGCCCAGTCGAGGGCCGATGATCACCAGCGCGCGAAACAAGCACAGGTCGCCGAAGGCAAAGCCGATGAGACCGGAGAGCGTCAGCCAGGTCCAGGCGTGCGCGCTGGCGTCGGACGGCCACGGCAGTCCGCGGGTCGCCCAGCCCAGCCCCGCGAGCATGACCAGCGCCATCACCAGGCGGACGAAGTTCACGACCAGCGAGCCGATCCGAGCACCAGCCGCCGCGAAGAACAGCGAGGTCAGGGTCCAGCACACGGCGGTGCCGAGGGCCGCGAGCTCGCCGAGGTGATCGGACACCGGCCCGGAGGGTAGCGCCGTCGCCAACGTTCGGCTCGATCGCTCGGGCCAGCCGGCCGTGCTTGGCGCGAAACAGCTCGAATCGAGAGAACGCCCCGGCTGGGTCAGGAGGCGGTCGGGGTGGACTCGCCGGGCTTGGGTTTGGGCCGGGGCAACCACTCGAGCCGGGGCAAGCGGATCACCTCGGTGCGCAGCGTCGACCCGAGGTGCAGCACGCGGGCACCCGGGGGAAGGAATTCGAAGGGGCCATCATCGGGGTGGGCTGGGAACTGGAACGCGGTCGAGGGGGCACCCAGCACCGGGGTCGATCCCAGCCGACCCTCGAAGGCCCGATGGATGTGCCCATGGCAGATCGCGGCCACCCACGGCGTGGCCTCGAGCATCGAGGCCAGCGCATCGGCGTCGAGCAAGCCCATGTCGTCGAGAACCGGGTGGCCGGTTGGGATCGGAGGATGGTGCACGAAGATCACGGTTGGCATGCCCACGTGGGTGGCCAGGGTCTGGCGGAGCCACTCGAGCTGATCGGGGCCGAGGCGACCGGCGTCCTCGCCGGGGATCTGGGAGTCCAGGCCGATCAGGCACCAACCACCGATCACATCGACGAAGCGGATGGTGCCATCGCCGGCTCCGGCCACGCGCGGGAACGCGGTGGCGATTGCACCGCGATCGTCGTGGTTGCCCGGGAGCGGTAGTGCCTCGACCCCTCGGGTACGAAGGAGGCCCTCGAGGGCCACGTAGGTCGCTGGCGTTTCGTCGTGGGCGAGGTCGCCCGTCAGCACCACGCGGTCGATTGCGGCACAGCGCTCGAAGGCGAGCGAGAGCACCTCGTGAAGGGTTTGGCGGGTGGGTACCTCGCGAAGGCGGGCGTTCGGATCCTGGAGCAGGTGCGGATCGGAGAGCTGGAGCACGATCGGCATCGCGGTCTGGTCACGCTATCGCGGCGCAAGCCAACCGGCCAGACGGACCATGACATCGGTGTCACGGCCATTCGTGTGTGGGGACCTGAGTGGGGACTGCGTAGGGACCTGAGTGGGGAATGGTGGGTTGTGATCCACGCCTCGTCCGGACCATCGGGAATCGTCACGGACCTCTGGTTTGCTCCGTGGGACCCATGACACCTTGGGGGTCGACCATGCAACCTCACGCCTCCTCCCGTTCCTTCGTCCCCCGTCTCTCCGTGACCACCGTTGGCCTGGGCTTGCTCCTCGGCGGCGGCATTGGATCGATCCAAGGTTGCAATGGCGACACTCCCGGGGGCCCGTTGGGTGACCTCGCCGAGCAGTGTGGCCTCGACATCAACTGCGAGGCGGGTGGCGTGCTCGAGGGCAACGCGAGCGTCTCGGGCATCGCCTCGATCGACTCCTTCTTCGGGGCGGTCATCGACGTCAACGCCAAGATCGGCGAGGTCGAGGGGACGATCCGCACCGAGCTCGATGCGATCGCCGTCTCGGTGGGTCTCGAGCCCGGCGCGGCGGGAGCCGAGATTCGCGGTGCGATCGAGGCCAGGATCTCCGGGGCGGTGAGCGGTGGCCTGAGCATCCAGGCCGAGCCCGCGCGCTGCGAGGCCTCGGTCGAGGTGGTCGCATCGGCGGCAGCCGAGTGTGATGCGTCGGTCGATCCCGGCTCGGTGAGCTTCGCCTGCGAGGGCTCTTGCGAGGTCGAGGCCGGAGTCGCGGTCGACTGTGGAGCCGAGGCCGAGCTGCGCTGCACGGCGCAGGCGCCCAGCGTGGAGTGCAGCGGCATGTGCACCGGCACGTGCTCGGCATCGGGCGGGGTCGCGTGCGAGGGCACCTGCAAGGGTGGCTGCGAGGGCACCTGCTCGGTGGAGAACGCGGATGGCACCTGCAACGGTCGCTGCGAAGGTGGTGCGTGCACCGGCTCGTGCGAGCTCGACGTCGCCGCCTCGTGCGAGGGCAACTGCGAGGGCACGTGTGACTACGTGGCGCCCGAGGGTGGCTGCGAGGCCACGGCTCAGGCGCGCTGCGAGGCTCAGGCCGGCGGCTCGGTCGAGTGCAGCGCCGGCTGTGAGGGCAGCGCCGAACCTCCGTCGGTCAGCGCCGAGTGCGAGGCGAGCGTCGAGGCGAAGGCGTCGGCCAGCGTGCAGTGCACCCCGCCCAGCCTTGCGATCACCTGGGAGTGGAGCGCCGAGCTCCAGGGCGATCTCGACGCCCAGGCCGAGTTCCGCGGTTGGATCAACGGCTTCCGCGGTCACTTCGCGGCCATCCTCGCCGCTCGGGCGCAGGCCGATCTGCTGGTCGAGGCCGGCCAGGGCCTGGTCGACGCTGCCGGCGTGGCGGTGATGGACGCGGCCACCGATCTGCAGGGCGAAGCCAGCCTCAAGGCTTCGATCGGCGCGGCCTGTGCGATCCAGGAGCTGCCGATCGCCGGCCAGGTGATCGGCGATGCGGTCGGTCGTCTGCAGGGGTCGGTCTCTGCGGCCGTGGAAGTGAGCGCGGCCGTCGGCGGCTGACGCCACCCGAGCCCGCGCCTCGAGTCCAGGCGCACCGAGCACCGCGAGCCGGATGGCCGCCTTCCCCGGGCGGCCATTGCGGCTCGCGTGTTTCTTCGTGGGATCCAAGGCCACGGCTAGAATCGTAGGTCGACGGCCGTGCACCCTTTTGGTCGCTCGTCGGCACTCACCACGCTGACGGTCGTCCAGCCATCGAGGAACAAGGCCCCCGTCTCGGGCGTTCGGCCCGGCTTCAGGAGCGTCCTCTCCGTGTCCCTGCTGCAATCCCCCCGTCGTTCGTCCTCCGACGCGCTCGAGTCCAGCCCCGACCTCCACGTGGGGCTCGATCGCGAGCTCGACCTCTCCTCCGAGCGTCCGTCCACGGTCGCCGTGGGGACCGGTCGTGGGCCGGGGGTCATGGTCGCCACGATCGTGGCGTCGTCGTTGGCGTTGGCCGGCATCATCATGCTGGCGCGGGGTGAGCCGAGCGAGGCATCCGCCGATCCGAGTCCTCCGGCGCCGTTGCCGGAGGTCTTGGCGTCGCCCGTCGAGCCGAGCCCCGCGCCCGAGTCTGGACCCTCGGTTCCGGCGGCCGAGCCGATCTCGGCCCCCAGTCGAGTGGCGGCACGGGAAGTCACGCCAACCGCGGCGATCGAGCCTCCGCATCCGGTCGAGTCTCCGGTGTCGAGCGAGATCACCCCAGCTGCGATCGCCCCGGCAGCTCTCGGCCCGGCTGCGATCGCATCGCCCCCGCGTGGTCCCGCCCCCGGGAGCGAGCCCTCGCTCCCGCCGAGCCCCGCGGGCGACGATGCGCGGCCGCTGCCCGCACCCGTCTTCGATGCCCCCGTGCCCGAGCCGACCCCTACGCCCGAGCCGGAACCGACCAATTCCCTCCCCGGGGTCGAGGAGCCCTCGATCCTCGCGCCCGACGACGAGCCCGCGGACGACGAGCCCGCCGAAGAGTCGCACCTTCCCTCGAGCACGAACGCGCCCGACGCCCGAGAAGCGATCGACGCGTTGCTCGACGACGAGCCGGGACACGACGGAGCGCGGGCGCGCGACACCTCGACCGTGTGATCGACGACCGCGAGCGCGCACCGGCGTTCGCGTTTGGTCCGTGCGTTTCCATACGCCGGTGGCTCCTCCATCCGCGCGGGGATTCGTTATTCGTTGGTCGATGACCAGACACCTCCGGAGCCTGCTCGACCTCACCCCTGCCGAGACCAACCGCGTGGTCGACCTCGCCGTCGAGGTCAAGGCCAACCCCGGTGCCTACACGGAGGCCCTGCGGGGCAAGTCGGTGGCGATGATCTTCGCCAAGCAGTCCACCCGCACCCGGATCTCCTTCGAGGTGGGCCTGCATCAGCTCGGGGCCCAGCCGCTGTCGCTGTCGACCTCGGGGGGGACCGGCATGCAGATGGGTCGCGGCGAGACGGTGAGCGACACGGCCCAGGTGCTCTCTCGCTTCGTGCACGCGATCGTGATTCGTACCTTCGGACAGGACCAGGTCGACGGCCTCGCCGAGCACGGCTCGATCCCGGTGGTCAATGCGCTCACCGACCTCTATCACCCGTGCCAGGCGCTGGCCGATCTGCTCACCATCCGCGAGCACCTCGGCAGCACCCGGGGCAAGAAGCTCGTCTACGTCGGCGCGGGCAACAACGTGGCGCACTCGCTGATGCTGGCGGGCCCGCGCTCGGGCATGGACGTGGTGGTCACCTGCCCCGAGTCGCTGCGCCCCAACGCCGACGTGCTCGCGCGCGCCCAGGCCGACGGCGCCGAGCACGGCACCAGCGTCTCGGTGGTCATCGATCCGACCGAGGCGGTCCGTGATGCCGACGTGATCTACACCGACACCTGGGTGAGCATGGGCGAGGAGGAGGAGGCCAAGCGGCTCATCCAGACCCTCTCCGGCTACACGGTCACCGAGCAGCTCATGGCCGCCACCGGCAAGCAGAGCACCATCTTCATGCACTGCCTGCCGGCCCATCGCGGCGAGGAAGTCGCCGCCGAGGTGATGGACGGACCGCGCTCGGTGGTGTTCGACGAGGCGGAGAACCGCCTCCACGCGCAAAAGGCCCTCATGCTGCTGCTCATGGGGGGTGCGTCGTGGAGCTAGGCCGGGATGCGCTGCTGCCCCGGTACCAGCGGATCGTCGACACCTGCGAGCCCTACCTGGTCACCTATCCGGGCAATCACGGCGCCCTCGACCTGCGTCCGTTCGGGCTGCCGATTGCGAGCGAGCGGCTCTACGATCCCACCTCGCTGCGAAGCCGGGCCGTGATCGACGGCCTGCACCACCTCGATGCATTCTCGTTCGGCGGGCAGGAGATGCTGATGCCCCGCTGGGTGCTGTTCGATTGCGGCGAATTCCCGGGCATCGTGTTCGGCTTCGGCCGCACGGCCAGCGCGCTGAGCCCCGAGCTGCGCCGCGCCTACCACGTGGAGGGTGCGGCTCACGACGACACGTTCGTTCCGCTCTCGATGTGGGTGGCGATCCGCTGCGCGGAGCAGGGCGCCTGGTTCGGTCACAACCTCAGCTCGGCCAACTACGTGCCACAGCCCGATCCGCTCCCGGGCCTGGGGACCATCACCAAGGCCTACGGCGTCGCCGTGGCCCGCGTGGCCAAGCAGTACGGGGCCACGCAGTGGGCCAGCCACAGCGTGGCCCTGCACATGACGCTCGGCGAGATGAACCTGCTGGGCGCCTACACGCCGGCTCATACCCACGTGGAGACGTTCACCTATCGCATCGACGTGGATCACGAGCGGGTGACGGCCCCGCTGCGGCCCGGGTGGAGCCGGCCGACCGAGGGCGGCGATCGGGTGATCGATGCCGGCGACTCGGACGCGATCGTGGCCCTCCAGGACGAGCTCGAGCGCGGCGCACGGCTGCGCCTGCATCGCGTCGAGGTGCGGGGCGAGGACCAACCGCAGCGGCTCTGGCTGGTCGTCGCGGGCTGACGCCTTCGGGCCGCGCCCTACGACTTGCCCTTGCCCGAGCCCGGACCACCGATGCGCACGTAGCTGGTGAGGATCAGATCGAGCGGCAGCACCCCGCTCACCAGCGGGGGGCGGCTGTCGTACTGGGCCTCGAACTCGATCCCCAGCGCGAACACGGGCGTGGCTCGTGCCTCGAGCACGATCGACTCGAGCACGCGGATGTCGCCGAAGTCGTCGAAGCGGGGCTGTGCGTAGGTCGTGCTGCGGGCGACCACCGCCGAGTCCCACAGCTGTGTCTGCAACACCACGTAGTTGGTCCAGCGATGGTTGATGACTCGGGCCGGGTGGGGATCTTCGGGCACCACGTCGTTGCGCTCGAACTCCGTCATGTAGCCGGTTCCGGCCCAGATCTGGAGCCGACGGCGATGGACGGGGTCGACCCGCAGACCGAGCCCGGCCAGCAGGCGGCGGGTGAGGCGGGTCATCGCGTTGTACTGCGCCTGCGTGAACACGTCCGAGCCCAGCCGCGGCAGCCACATCCTCGTGTAGCGCATGTGGCCGAAGCCGCTGTTGGCCACGTCATCCAGCGAGACCCGCACGAACTGGCCGTTGGCGATGAGCACCCAGCGATCCTTGAAGAACGGAGGCACCCCCGGGGGGACCGGTCGCTTGCCAAAGCCCACGCCCTCGGGGTGCAGCGTCCAGTACTGGATGCCAGCACCGGCGCCCAGGCTCAGGCGCCGCACGTTGCCTTCTTGCAGCGCCACGCTGACGTCGGCCGAGCCGCTGAAGCCGTGGTCACGGGGATCATTGAGCAGCTTCTCGGCGTTGACGGGGCTGGCGATGGCCGGTGCGGGCAGCAGCAGGGCGACCAGCAGGAGGATTGGCATGACGAGGGCCATGACGCGGGTCAGCAGCAGAGCGAGGAGGAGCGAGCGAGGCGAGGACATTGGAATGATCGGAGAGTGTGTCGATGCGTCGGCGTGGTCCCGACGAGGGGGCGCCCACGACAACGAATTGTCGAAGAGGATGCAAGATCGAGCGCCAGCGGCTCGGCTCGATCGAGAGGGCACGTCAGCCCGGTGGCTCGGTGGGCGGTACCCACAGCCCGGAGAACGCCAGTCCCCCCGCGTAGCCGTAGCTCGTGGCCCAGTCCATTCCACCCACGATCACTCCGATGGGATCGCTCGAGCTGACGAACTGCTCGCCGTCCACGCAGCTGCCCTCGCCGCCGCCTACCGCGTCGAGGTCGACCGTTCCCACCTCGTAGGAGGTGCCCGGAATCGCCGTGAAGTGCGAGGCGTCCACCGGGCCCAGGCACGCCAGGTCGATGGTCGTGCCCTGCTCGCGCATCAGCACCACGAAGTCACGGGGATAGGAGGTGTCGGTGAGGAACGGCAGGGCATCGAGCCACTGGTCGACCGGCGGCATCTGGATCATGTAGGGATCACCCGTGGCCGGCTCGTTGCAGGGGTTGGCGGGGTTGAGCGGCATGGGCACCACGTTGGTGCAGCCGGTCATGTACTGCACCAGCATGAACGGCTGGGTGCCCTCGGCCACGAACGACTGGGTGGCCGAGAACTCCTGATGGCTCCCGGCGGTGGCCAGCCCAATTGGCCCGGTCACGGCGGGAGTGAAGGTGATGGTGGTGTTGTCGACGCCCGCGATCACCCGCCACACGACCGGCTCGGGCGAGTTGTTGCTGGCCGTGATGCGCACGGGATGGCGCCCGCCCACGTAGGTGGTGCCCCATGACGCCGCGGGCACCACCTGCTCCTCGAGGTGATCGCAGGCACCCTGACCCGCCGGGATGTACGAGCACGTGGTACCGCTGAACACGGCCACCGGCGCGTCGGAGCCGACGAAGAAGCCGGTCGCATCGTTCACCGAGTAGACCTGCACGTCGTAGGCGTCGAGCATGGTCGTGCCACCCGTCGTGTCGATGGTGGTGCCGTCCTCGGTGGCCACCACGGCCACGAAGCCGCCATTGCCCACGATCGCCGGCTGGCCCACCGCGAAGTACGAGGTGTCGAGCGCATTGACGGGCAGCAGCAGGCTCGCCTCGGCCACGTGCGAGGGGCCACCGCCCACCGGGTTGATCTGCATCGCCGTGATCGGCACGTCGGACCGAACGTGGAACGCCGCCAGCGGGTTCGACCCGCTCGATACCTGGTGATCTTGCCCGGCCAGGATCCCACCCGTGCCGTTGACCGTGACCAGCACGCTGTCGTTGGGATCCACCATGAGCGTGGTGATCTCCCGCAGCGTGTTGCCCGGGCCGCGCATGTCCTCGATGATCACCGTGGCCACCACGTCACCGGGGTTGCCCACGCTGATGCCATGGGCCAGCTCGTTCGACGAGAGCATGGCCAGGTCGACCGCGTAGAACTCACAGCCGATGCTGGTGGCGGTGACCTCGTCGATGTTGTCGCAGGTCAGCTCCACCCCCGGGGGTTCTCCGACGTCGGCCCTGGTGCCCACGTCGAAGATGCCGCCGAAGCCACCGTCGCTCGAGCTGGTGCTGCTGCTCGAGCCCCCGCCGCTCACCGACGTGGCCGAGCCCGTCGACGAGGTCCCGTCGGCGACCTCGGTCGTCGAGGCCGAGACGCTCGTGATCACCCCGGTGGTCGTCGTCTCGTCGTCCGACCCCGGCGTCGTGCATCCCACGACGGTCATCACCCCCACGACCCCCCACGCGCGTGCATCCATGGGGACCACGATAGGCGCTCCGTGGTCCACGGGGAACCGCTCGTTGCTCTCGAGCGCGAGTCAGCCCCGGGCGGCAGCAGGCGCGCTCGAGCCGGGAGCGCGCGCGAGCGCGGGGGAGGACCGCGCACGCTTGCCGTGCGCGACGCGGCCTACAGACTGGAGATGTAGTCGGCGATCAGCTCGACCTCGTTGTTGGTCAGCTCGGTCTTGTCCCATGCCGGCATGTAGCGGTGGCGCGAGCCGATCTCGTCCGTGTGCATGCCCTCGCGTACCGCGTCGAGGAGGTTGCCGTAGTTCTTGTCGCGGATGTCCTCGTCGGCCACGCCACCCGAGGCGTCCTCACCGTGGCAGTTGCGGCAGTAGTCGAGGAACAGGCCCTCGCCGGTGTTGGGCTGCGGGAACGAGTCGAGATGGTCCCAGATCTCGTCGAGGGTGTCGTCGCCGAGCAACATGGGGCCGTAGGCCAGCATTGGATCCTCGAACTCGTCACCGGGGCGACCGTTTCGAACGACCCACGTCGCGTACTCTCGGACCGGGTGCCGCAGCTCGTAGCCCAGCTCGGTGCCCTCGCCACTCTCGCCGTGGCAGGGAGCGCAGATCATGAGGTACCGTTCCTCGCCCGCAACGCCCGCGCCCGTCTCGGCATCGGTGGTGGTTGCGGAGCCCGGGTCGTCGCCGGAGCCGCCTGGAGCCCCGCCGGAGCCGCCTGGAGGAATGCCACCCCCACCTGAGGGATCACCTGATGCTCCGGACGTCCCGGCGGGTCCACCGGCCCCACCGTCGGACTCGGAGGCTTCGGTGGCGGGGTCGCTGAATTCATCGACCCCGAACCCACTCGAGGCGCCGGGAGCCGAGCACGCAGCGAGAGCAAGAGCGAGGCTTGGCGCAACCACATGGATGGAGATGGAGGCTCGTCTCATCACCCGGTCAGGGTGCCCCCGAACGTCGCATTGACCGAGCGGATAGTTGCGCGGCGGGCTCTTCGCTCGCCTCCGATCCACGTAGATCCAGCACGAATGGATCGGAGCGGCCGGTCCATCATGGACGCAAGTGCCCGATCGATCAGGCGATCGATCGGGCGATCGATCTGGCACTCGTCATTCCTCCGAGGGATGCGCTCACTGCCGGGTCATGATCAGCCGCCACTGCTGGTGCTGGCTCGGCGTGGTCTTGTTCATGCTGCCGATGAACATGGGCCAGTAGTCGGTCTGGAAGATCGAGTCGTGGTTGCTCGCCACTCCCGACACCCACCCCGATCCGTCGCGGGTCATGGTGTAGACCTGCGCGTAGCCGGTGGGCCCCGGGGTGGTGCCGGCAAAGCCCGGCACGTGGGTGCCCACGAACGCGCCGTCGCTGAGGAAGGCGTCGATGGCCGCTCCCTGTCGCCCCAGCGCGAGCATGCCGTCCATCGTCGTGGGTGGGTCGACCTGACGGACGAAGCAGATCCCGCCGTCGTGCGGCTCGATGTCACCCTCGATGTAGCGCACGAAGGGGCCGTCGTCATCGGTCGTCGCCACCGGGATCGTGCAGCGCGTGGCCCCCCGTGGATCGACGTTGCAGGCGACGTCGCCCACGTCGTGGACCGGCCCCGCGGTGGTCAGCGCCTGGATGCATCCGCCGCCGCCGAGCCACGCCTTGATCGTGCGCACGAACAGGTACTGGTCCTGCGGCCGATCGGGGGTGCGCTTGCAGGAGTTGGTCGCCCAGTCCACGTCGCAGGTATCGATGTATGCCATCACGAACAGATCCTCGCGCGGGTCGTAGCCGACCCCGAACGCCTTCGTGCGCGTGGCCGCGGTGCTGTGCGGAGGGAACCACGTGCCGTCCTCCTGTACGCGGTAGTGGAGCCGGACCTGGGTGCCGGTGCCATCGGCGGGCTCGGGATCGCAGCAGTCCGAGCTCGGACCGCCGACCCATGCGATCAGCCGGCGCTCGTCGGTCGAGCCGAGCGCGGTGCCCCGAGCCACGCCCACGCGATCGTACGACCGCACCGTCTCTCCGCCCCCGCCCAGCACCTGCACCCCCAGGTTGGCGTTTGCGTCCCATCCGCCCCAGGAGCCGGTGAGGTAGCGAACCTGGTCGTCGGCGTTGGTCAGCCCCACCAGCACGTGCTCGTCCTCGGCGCGCGCGGAATTGGAGATCACCGCCGGCGTGTTCGCCTGCAGGTTGGCCGAGATCGCGGCGGGGGCGGTCCACATCGTGGGCACGGCCTGCGTGGACTTGGACCAGTGCACCTCGCGCGAGGGCTCACCGTAGAGCGCGCGAAGTCCCTCGATGTCGTCGCGCCGCAGACCCCGGCGAAAGTCCTTGTCCGAGGGGTTCATCAGGGAGTTCGCGGTGACGGCGGGGAACTGCGGGTCGGCGAACGCGGGGTCGCAGGTTCCCGAGCCGTCGGTGTGGTCCAGGCCCACCGAGTGCAGCAGCTCATGGGCGAGCACGCCCACGAAGTCGTACGACGCCGCGTACCCGGGCTGATCGTCGTCGTGCGGATCGACCCACCACAAGAACGGGTCCTGCGGCGGGTTCTGGGTGGGCCCGCAGCTCTTGGCACCACCGCGGATCATGCGGATGGCGCCCTTGCTCCCCGAGTGGCTGAAGCCCGCCCCTTGCCCACCTGGCTGAGCCCAGCAGGGGCCGTAGGTCGAGACCGTGAGGCCTGCGTTGCGCGACGACCAAAAGCTTCCCGCGCCCGCCGCCACGGTGGCGTCGGTCCCCGCATAGTAGAGCCGTGGCCCGTCGGCAGAGGCCGCATTGACGAGATCGATGGCCGCCTTCACCCAGCGGATCTCCTGGCTCGAGTCGAAGTCGTTGCCGAGCTGAGTGTCGTAGAGTGCCGTCTGGTTGGTGGAGTCGGTGGACACGTAGACCGGGATCGGACCGGGACCGGGATCCCAGCGACTGGCGGCCGACATCACGCAGTGAGCCTCGGTGGTGCTCGGAGTGGAAGCCACGGTCGCGAGCGCGAGCACCGGGACCGCGAGAGCGACCCAACGGATCATGGCGGGAGTGGAACGAGTGGAGCGTTGCATCTAGGTGGTCTCCGGGTTCTGTTGGATGACGGTGGCGATGTCGGTGACGCTCAGGTGCAGGCCGTGCAGCGCGACCTGACCACTGACGACGGGAACGAGCGGGGCGTCGATGCGTAGCCACGCCCCGCCGGTTGGATCGATGTCGAGGAAGACCAGCCGCTCATCGCCCACGGCGGGCGCCGAGGGGCCGCAGCGCGTGTCCTGGGGCAGCGCGGTGATGAAGCTCCCCACCGTCGGACCGCTCAGGGTCGTACCCACGGCGAACGTGACCTCGAGCAGGTCGGTGGCGGAGCCGTCCGGGGCAAGGCGCGGGGTCACGGCGGTCACGCTGGCAACCCCGACTCCGTCGGCGTGGGCGAGATCGGCCGCGAGCTGCTGGGCGGCGAGGGTCGCCGCCATGGCGGGCTGGGGCAGCGCCGTCGGATCGGCCGCGGCCAGCAGGTCCACGGCGCGTGCGAACGCAACCACCTCTCCTCCGGCCGGAACGGCAACGTGCAGCTCGGTCGGATCGAGGGGATCGAGCTGGTCCTCGTCGAGCACGGTCACCTGAGTCGGCCCGGTCACGCTACGAGGGGCGCTCGGGCTGGTCTCCAGTGCGTCCTGGGCCGAGAAGGGCGCATCGCCGGTCGATGACGAAGGCTCGTCACACGCGGCAACCGCGAGCACGAGCACGAAGGGCAGGGCCCTGGACTTGGGTGTCGCGACCATCACCATCCTTGTTCCCGCCGAGGGCACGGCGGATCACGGCGAAGGTCGGTCAGTGTCGGTGGAAGCCGTCGCTCGGGGCTCACCCCTTGGGCGGCAGCGAGGCGAAGAACTCCCAGATCGCGGTCCCGGCGAAGCGCGGCCACATGTGGCCCGACAGCTCGGTCTCCTGGTGGGCGCACCACACCACCGGGACGTCGCTCTCGCAGCCGTCGTACGCCACGCACGGCGCGGGCTCGACCGTGGCGGTCTGCGTTCCGCAGCCGTTGCGCTCGAGCAGCGAGTCGCGGGCCAGCTCGCCGAGGAAGAACGGCACGATGCCATCCATCTCGCCGTGTGCGAGCCAGGCGGCGACGGTCTCGTCCTCGCACCCCTCGAGCGGGGGACCGCCCGCCACGGGACCGATCGCCCGCAACACACCGGCGCGAAAGCACCCCAGCGCGTTGGACATGTAGCCGCCAAAGCTGTGGCCGGTGGCGAACACCCGGTCGGGATCGATGCACAGCGACGAGGTCAGCGCCTCGTGCATCGCGTCGAAGAACGCCATGTCGATCCCGGTCGATGCCAGGTCCCAGCCGGTGAGCCCGCCTTCGCTGCCCAGCGGCAGGCCCTGCGGGTACACGAAGATCGCCTGGCCATCCGCCGCCTGCTCCACGCCGAAGTAGAGCCGAGCGACGTCCGCGGTGCTGCCCAGGCCGTGGAACGCGTAGACCAGCGGCGTCGGCAGCTCTGGATCGTAGCCGTCGGGGACGACCAGGATGGCGCTGCGCGTGACGCCGTCGAGCTCGAGCTCCAGCGCCGTCTCACCGGGCGAGGTCGAGAGTCCGCAGCCGGGGGTGCCATCCGATGCTCCTCCGCTCGACTCGTCGAGGCTCTCGGTGGTGGAGGGATCGCTCGTGGCCATGGCGGACGTCGAGCCCGATCCGCCCGAGGAGGTCATGGCGTCGCCGGTCGCGGTGCTCTCGGAGCCGTCGGTCGCGGTCGCGGGTCCCTCGCCGCCGCACGACACCACGAGGGCGGCCAGCAGCAGGCCGTCGAGTGGTCGGCAAGCACGCTCGAGCATCGACGAAGGGAACCGCATGCATGGAGTGTCGGGCGATCCAATCGCGAGGGTCAAACACGATCGACGGGCGAGCCGCGGTGCCATCGAGGCACCACGAGCCGTGCCTGCGCTCGGCCGCCGCGACGACACTCGGGGGATGGCCTCTGGACGGTGGCCCGCGGGTGCTGCATCGTGGCGGCATGTGTCGCTACGGCTTTGCGCACTACAAGCCGCACCACGCCTGCTTCGCGTGCCGCAAGGCGTTCAAGCGCAGGCTCCGGGACGACGTGGATCCGAGCGGCGACGAGCACCCCGCCCGCTGCCCCGAGTGCGGTGCGCTCATGGCCGAGATGGGGCTCGACTTCCAGGCGCCGCCGCGGGGCAAGGTCAAGGCGTGGCGCGTGCTCGAGACCCTGTGGGAGGTGGGCGAGACCTTTCACTCGTGCGGTTGTGGAGGGCCGGGGTATCGGCCGCGCGATCCTGCGGCGCTGCGGGCGTTCTTGCGGGAGATCATCGCCGGCTATCGAAGGAACCTCACCGCATGGCAGGCCGAGACCGAGCCGCGGCGAGCCGAGAACCGGCTCGAGGCGATCGCTGCATGGAGCCGTCGCATCGCGCGCGCCGAGGCGGCATTGCAGCGGCTCGAAGGGTGAGCGAATCGCGAGTGACGCTCGCCGGGATCGGGTCACTCATCGCTCGAGCCCGCGCTCCCCGCGGGAATCGGCGCGATGCGCTCGGCATGGGACAGCAGGGCCGCCTTGGTGCGCTGCCACGCCGCCGTGCGGTGCGCGTCGACGCGAAAGCACATCATGATGCGATCGGGGATCTGCGGCAGCGACGGGTGCAGCACCCGGAGCACTCCCGCGTGCCCGTAGTCGGCCACCCGCCGCGGCAGGATGCCCACCCCCACGCCGGCGAGCACCAGGCTCTTGGTCAGCTCGAGATCGCCCGTGGTCACCAGTCGCTCGGGCAGGAGGTCCAGGCCCGCGAGCGAGTCGACGATCTGGCGACACTGATCCACGCGCGACGCATAGACCAGCGGCCCCTCGCGCAGCCGCGCCTCGAGCTCCTTGCGGTTCCCCGGGCGCGCCGCCCCGTCCGCACGGCCGACCACCGCGACCGCGTCGACGAACGCCTGCACCATCACCAGCTCGTCGTGGGGCAGCGGGTTGACCACCAGCCCGAAGTGCACCTCGCGGTCGATCACCGCCTGGCGCACGTCGGCCGAGGTCCCGTTCCACACCACGATCTCGATGCTCGAGGCCTCGTCGAGGAAGCTGCGCATGAACGCGGGCAGGAAGTAGGCACCCAGTGACTCGTGGCAGCCGATCACGAACCGACCCACGTCTTCGCACTCGAGCCCCCGGATGCGCTGCTCGGTCTCGTCGACCATCGCGAGGATCTGGCTGGCGGCGTTGGCCAACGCCGCGCCCGTGGGCGTGACCGTGACCCCCCGCGGGTTGCGGAGCAGGAGCTTGCTGTCGAGGTGGTCTTCGAGCTTCTTGACGGCCGCCGTCAGCGTGGGCTGGGCCACGCCCAGCTTGCGGGCGGCGGCGGTCAGGTTGCCGACGTCCGCGATGGCCCGGAAGTAGCGGAGGTGGACGAGATCCATCGCCGCCGATGATGCCCCCGAACATGGCGAAGCCGCGACGGTCGGCGCGGCCTTCGAGGCCGCATCGACCGTCGCATCCACCTCGCCGGTGGGCGAGCTCGCCCTCCACGGACGCTTACTGCTGCTGGGGCACGTTCGACGGGCAGAAGTCCTGCTGCGGATCGATCGGGAACGTGGGCGTGTCGTCATCGATCGACTTGACAAAGGCAACGAGGTCTGCAAGCTCCTGCGGCGTGGGCGAGAACACCTGGTTGCCCGAGCGCAGGTGGTTGGTGAAGTCGCCGCTCGGATCGAGCAGCTCCTCGAGCGTCTCGGCCGCGCCGTTGTGGAGGAACGGCGCTCCGCGACTCACCCCCAGCAGCGAGGGCACGTTGAAGCCGTCCACGCCCTGTGCCGGCGCGCCGTTCTGACGGACCTCGCTTGCCCCGCGACCCTGCGGGCCGTCGGCGGCGAACGTGCCCACGATGCGTGCCGCACAGGTGTGGCGCGCCGGCGCTCCGTTGCTGTCGTTGGACAGGACCGTGAGCACGGTGGGATCGGTGCTGGGCACCTGGTCGGGCCGCACCTGCCCCAGCGAGGTGATGCCGGCCTCGAACAGGGTGAGCGTGCGCTCGTCGAGATCACTGCCGTCGTTGGCGTTGAACGCGGGCGTGTAGTAGCGCTCCGAGAGCGTCCACAGCGGGCCGGCATGACACGCGTCGCAGCGCGCGTCCTCGAACACCACGCGCCCGGCCTCGGCGTCGCCCTCCAGCCGCGTCGAGCCCCGCGGCGAGCGGAGCGACGCCATGTAAGCCTCGATCGCGTCCCAGTCGTCGGGCGTGGCCCCGGTCAGCGCCGCCCCGCGCGCCGAGCCGCGGTTGAAGGCATTGATCGGGTTGGGCACGCCACCCGGTCCGACGATGTCGATCTGCACCGCCGTGTTGGCGGTACCGTTGGCGTTGAGCGCCGTGTCGTTGACGATCGCCCCCGTGCCGCCCGCGACCCCGCGGGTGTTGAGCTCGAAGTCGTGGATCTCGTCGAAGATCGCCGTCCAGTTGAGGATGCGCTGGTGGGCGCCGCCCACGTCGAACGTGGCCGAGGTGTCCACCGTCTGGCGCGGCCCGGCCGGGAACGACCACGTCACGTTGTCGGTGGTGCCGAACGGGTGGCAGCCCACGCAGCTGCACCAGCCGTTGGTGGACCAGCGCCCGAGGCCGGTGTTGAAGAACCGCTGGCCCAGCCGCAGCTCGATGTCTCCGGCCGTCTGGGGGGGAGTGGCCGACTCGATGTCGGCGGCCACGGTGAGCTGCTGCGCCAGGTCGATGTGCGAGATGCTGCCCGCGACCTCGTTGGCCACGAACAGGTCCGTGCCCGCGATCGCCACCCCCGTGGGTGACTGGCCCGCCTGCAGGAAGCTCGCGCCCGACGGCGAGCCGGCTGCGGGCGGCTGCACCGAGAAGTCGACCCGCAGCACGCTGTCGGACACCATCGAGCCGATGTATGCGAACTCGCTGTTGGGTGCGAACGCGAGGTCGACCGGAACCGGCACGAAGCGCTTGGGCGCCGCGAGTCCGTCGACGAGGCCGTTGAGGTCGATGGGATCCTCGGGCGCGAGCGTGTCGAGCGGCACGCGATGCACGAGGCCCTGGAGGTTCTGGTGGAAGTCGGTCCCGCCGTTGAACGACGCCGGCGACGCGCCCACGGAGGTCACATAGAGCGAGTCCTGGTTGACCGCGCACGCATAGAGCTGGTTGGAATACGCGCCGGTGGCTTCGAATCCGGCCGTGCTCGAGCTCGTGAGCGGCGGCAGGCGGATCTCGTCCACGCTGCCGTCGGAGGGGGCGATGGTGAACACTCGGCCCTCGCGGGCGTCGTCGGTGGCCTCGAGCGTCCCGGCTGCGGGTGCGCCGTAGAAGTCGGTCACGAACACGGTCTCGTCGTCCTCTTCGAGGTCGAGATCGTTGGTGGTGCACGCGGCATAGGGCGAGCCGCCGGTCTCGATCTCGCTCGTCACCGTCATCGTGCTCGTATCGACCGCGACCACGTAGCCCTCGCCCCACAGCGGCACCCACAGGCGCGAGCCTGTGGACGAGAGCGCGGCGCGACCGGGTTCTGCGCCAACGTCGACGGTGGCGTCGACCCCGGGGTTGCCCCCCAGGTTGCTCACGCGCACCACCGTGCCGTCCCTGCGCAGCACCACGTAGAGATCCTCACCAGTGGGCGAGAACGCCACCGACTCGGGCTCGCCGTCGAGCGTGATCCGTGCCTCCTCCTCCACGCCCGGCAGCGTGAACAGGGTCAGCTCTCCGGTGCGCGAGTTGACCACGGCCAGCCGCGCGTCGTCGGGCGAGACCGCGATGGGGCCGCCCTTGGTGGGCCCGGGGAATGCGGTGGGATCCTCACCGCCGGTGGTATCGGTGGTGTCGGTGCTGCTGGTGCTATCGGGGTCCACGGTGGTCGACTCCAGCCCGGTGGTGGGGTCGGGTTCCGTGGTGGAATCGTCCGGGGTGCCGGTCGAACTCGTGCTCGCGTCCGTCCCGCTACCGTCTTGGGTCGGTGGCTCGTCGTCCGACGGACAACCGAGCGACAGGGTGGACAGGATGAAGAGCAGAGTCGGTTCGAGCCTGGTACGCATCGTCGCTACCTCGGCACGGGGTCTCCGTGCTGTCGGTGCAGTGTTCTCGATGTTCGCCGACCAACCACTAGGCCACGTGCATCGCTGTCATCGACGACACTGATGGCAGCCCCCACTCGCGCGACAACGCGCCCCCCAACGCCCCCTGGGGGGCGCGTAAGCGCTGCGAAGCTCGAGCCCGAGCGCAACCTCGTGGTCTACGGGGGGCGAGCTGATCCGCCTGCGAAGCTCCAGCCCGAGCGCGAACCTCGTGGCCTGCGGGCGAGCAGAGCAAAGCGCTCCGAAAGGCCTCCCCAACGCCCCCTGGGGGGCGAGCTGATCCGCCTGCAAAGCTCCAGCCCGAGCGCAAACCTCGTGGCCTGCGGGCGAGCAGAGCAAAGCGCTCCGAAAGGCCTCCCCCACGCCCCCTGGGGGGCGAGCTGATCCGCCTGCGAAGCTCCAGCCCGAGCGCGAAACCTCGTGGCCTGCGGGGGGCTAAACTAATTCTCGACGAACGCCTTGAGATGCGCCGTGCGGCTCGGATGCCGCAGCTTGGCCAGCGCCTTGGCCTCGATCTGCCGGATCCGCTCTCGCGTCACGCAGAAGTCCTGGCCGACCTCCTCGAGGGTGTGGTCGGAGGCCTCGCCGATGCCAAAGCGCATGCGGAC
Source organism: Paraliomyxa miuraensis (assembly GCF_026337845.1). GTDB lineage: Bacteria > Myxococcota_A > Polyangia > Nannocystales > Nannocystaceae > Paraliomyxa > Paraliomyxa miuraensis. Next base: position 271,275 of record NZ_JAOVZF010000151.1, read on the forward strand.
GATCTTCTCCTCGCGCGGCGTCAGCGTGGCCAGCACGCGACGGGTCTGCTCGGCGAGGTTGCCGTTGATCACGGCCGAGGCGGGGTTGATCGCGTTCTTGTCCTCGATGAAGTCGCCGAGGTGCGAGTCGCCATCGTCGCCCACCGGGGTCTCGAGCGACAGCGGCTCCTTGGCGATCTTGAGGATCTTGCGCACCTTCTCGAGCGGGACCTGCATCTTCTCGGCGATCTCCTCGGGGGTGGGCTCGCGACCCAGCTCTTGCACGAGCGCACGATTGGCCCGGATGAGCTTGTTGATGCTCTCGATCATGTGCACCGGCACGCGAATGGTGCGGGCCTGGTCGGCGATGGCACGGGTGATGGCCTGCCGGATCCACCACGTGGCGTAGGTCGAGAACTTGTAGCCGCGCTGGTACTCGAACTTCTCGACCGCCTTCATCAGGCCGATGTTGCCCTCCTGGATCAGGTCGAGGAACTGCAAGCCGCGGTTGGTGTACTTCTTGGCGATCGACACCACCAGGCGCAGGTTGGCCTCGACCAGCTCGGAGCGCGCAGCCTCGGCCTCACGGCGGGCTCGCTGGAGCTTGTCGTGGAGCTCGAGCAGCTCGGGCCCGGTCAGCTCCATCTCTTGCTCGACCTGGCGAATGCGCTTGCTGGCCAGCTTCATGCGGGCAGCCAGCTCGTGCAGCTCGCTGGGATACAGGCCGAGCTGACGGCACAGCCGGAACTCCTCCTCCTCGGTCAAGCGCACGCCCATGAAGCGCACCCGCAGCTGCTCGAGGTCGATGCCGGCCCGACGCTCGCACGCCTCGAGCTCGCCGGTCGCCTTGCGCACGCGATCGATGACCTCGGACAGCTCCTTGACCATGCCGTCGATGGCCTTGCGCGCGAGGTTCATGCCGCGGATGGCCTCGACGATGTTCTCGCGGTGCCCCTCGATCTGCTTGTCGTTGCGCAGATCGAGCTCCTCACCCTCGGGTCGCAGCTTGAGGATCGCCGACTGGTGGCGGCGGATCTTCTCGAGCTGCTTTTGCATGTTCTCGAGCGCGGCCTGGGTGTTGGCCGGCGTGTCGTCGGCGTGGCCATCGACCTCCTCGTTGCCCGAGGCGATCTTGAGCGCATCGCGAACGCGGACCTGACCCCGCTTGATGCGGTCGTGCAGCTCCTGCACGTACCAGGGCGCGATCGGGCTGTTGAGCACGAGGTCGAGCACGGAGCGCTCGCCGGCCTCGATGCGCTTGGCGATCTCGATCTCGCCCTCGCGAGTGAGCAGCGCGATCGAGCCCATCTTGCGCAGGTACATGCGAATGGGATCGTTGGAGGTGACCGTCTCCTCGGCCTTGCCGTCGTGACGCTCGGGCAACGGCTTGCGCATGGCGGCCTTGGTCCGGCTGACCACCCCGCGCTTGGCGGCCTCGGTTGCCGTCAGCAGCTCGACGCCTTCGTCGCGCAGCATTTGCTCCCAGGTGGCCATGTCCTTCGGATCCACTAGATCCGGCGGCAGCAGCTCCTGGAGCTCGTCCTGCGTGATGTGTCCCTTGCGCTTGCCGAACGAAATCAGCTGCTTGCGGAGCTTGTCGACGTCGATCCCGGTCTTGGTCGCCATGGGGCTTCCTTGGATGCCGCAGGGCCGCGGGTGGGTGAGAGCCCCGCGGACGGTGCCTACGAGCAGCGCCTGCTATAGCATCTGGCCGGGGTTTGGCAGTGAGAAGTTCTCGATTTTGTGTCAGACCCGAATTTCGCCGAATAATGGCGTCCCGTGCCCAAATTCGGCAATGGAGCCGGCCCGGCGGCCTTCGCGGAACACGGTCCGCGAAGGTGCGGCGTCGCCGCGTTACCAGGTATTCACTGGCACGATCAGATCCGTTCTCACATACCGTGAGCCGTACCACATGGATTCGACCACTCGAACGGAACGGCTGTGCGGTGCCCGAACTCGGTTCGGCGGAGCCGCCATCGGCGGTGGGGACTCCGACTCGAGAGGACCAGGACCAAGGACTAGGCCACCACGTACTTGCTGGCACGGCCGGCCAGCGTGCGTCGAGCTCGGCGCTCGCGAGCCAGGCGCTGCAGCGCCACGCGAGCCTCGTGGGCGCTGCTTCCGACGCGCACGGCCACTTCGTCGTGCGAGAGGGGACGGCCCGCATCGCGCAGCGCGGCGATCACCTCGTCGTCGTAGCGCTGTCGTCGAGCGAGCTTGTCGGGCACACCGGTGATCGGATCGATGGTGTCGTCGGGCCTGCCGTGCCAGTACTCGCGCAGTGTCAGCGTGCCGAGGATGCGACCGAAGCGACCGCGGCGGCACAGCAGGCGGAGGTCGGCGAGCGAGACGTCGGGCTTGGCGCGAAGGATGCTGATCACCGCAGCGCGCTCGGCCCGAGCGAAGGTGGTGGCGAGGTTCGACAACGAGGTCGACCATACCGAAGCGAGGTCCGATCGTGAAGCCGCCTACTCGCCGAAGATCCGCACGAGCGCGAAGCCGGTGCCGGGCGCCCGTAGCTGCTCGACCAGCTCGGCGCGAACGCGTCGCCAGAACGCGGCCAGGGGCTCGTCGGGTACGGAGTCGAGGTGCTCCATCAGCCGACCAAGAGCGCGCAGGGTGGGAGCGAGCACGGGGACCGAGATCGGATCGTTGCCGTGACGCGGTGCGATCGCGTTGACGTGCCAGTTGCGCGTGCGAAACAGGGCCCGCGAGGCCGGGTCGCGCGGCTCGACCAACAGATAGACCGAGGCGGTCTCGGTGCTCGACGTCGTGATGCGCAAGTGGATGCACAGAAACCCGAGTGCATCCGGATCGGCGCCCTCGAGCGATGGCGACTCGTCGCTCGTGCTCAGGTTGGTGCGGCGGGCGAGGTCGGCGTCGTCGCGAGCGCGGAGCGCGAGGTTCTGGACCAGCCCGCTGGTGAGCACCACGAACGCCTTGTCGGGTCGCAGCGACAGCTCGCGCCGCATGAGGATGCGCTTGGATTCCCAGAAGTAGTCCTCGGCGTGCACGTTCTGCTGGTAGTAGAAGCGGACCATTCGCAGCAGGTCGTCGAACAGCTCGCGGTGGTGGGCGGCGTAGCGGGCCGGGGCGTCGTCATCGCCCTCGCGCAGCAGTGCGGTGGCAGTGCGGCCGGCGTGCCACGCCGAGTGCATGGCCAGGTGCACGCCGGTCGAGAGCACCGGATCGATGAAGCCCGCCGCATCGCCCACCGCGAGCCAGCCCGGGCCCGCCACCGGATCCACGCGGTAGCTCCAGTCCCGCTCGCGGCGCACCGGGGTCACGCGACGGGCGTCGGGCCCGAGCACCGCTCGCAGCGTGTCGCTGCCGGCGATGGCCTCGTCATGGTCGCGGGTGGTGCCGGTCAGCTCGGCTCGATCGAGGCGCACCACGCCCACCGAGGTCAGCCGCTCCGACAGCGGGAACAGCCACAGCCAGCAGCGATCCTCGGCCACGAAGAACGCCTGGTGCTCGCGGGGGGAGGGCAGGCGACCCGCTCCCTCGTAGTGGGCCCACAGCGCTTCGTGGCGAAGGCCCTCGATCGACGTGCGCAGCCCCCTGGCGTTGGCGACCAGCGAGCGCTGGCCGCTGGCATCGATCACCAGCGCGGGCTCGACCGTACGGGCCGGCTCGCCGCGCGGGGCCCAGGTCACCGCCCGCAGGCGCTCGCCGTCCCAGTGGAGCCGCTCGACCACCGCGCGCTCGTGCACGGTGGCTCCCGCTCGTCGGGCGGCGTCGAACAGGATCGCGTCGAAGCGATCGCGCTCCACCAGCCACGCCTGGTCGTAGGCATCGCTGTCGGAGAACCATAGATCCCACTGTGGCGTGCGACCCCAGTTGCGATGGGTGGCGCCCGTCTTGGGGCCGAAGCCGGCGGCCTCCACCGCGGCGAGGGCATCGATGTCCTCGAGGATCGGGATGATCCCCGGCAGCAGGCTCTCGCCCACGTGCGGGCGCGGGTGGGTGCCCGCCTCGAGCAGCAGCACGCGCAGCCCGGCGCGCGCGGCCACGGCCGCCGCGGTGCTGCCCGCCGGGCCGCCGCCGATCACCACCACCTCCGGCTCGGTGCTCGGCTCAGTCATGGGGGCCTTCTCGCTCGGGAGGCAGACGCAGCAGGTGGGCTCCGAGATCGGCCATGAGCGCGACCACGATCATAGCCTTCCCTCCGGCGCATGGTCTTCTGATAGCCTCCCGCTCCATGGTCACCGCTGGATTGCTCACCCTGCTGCCCGTGCTCGCGTTCGGAGGGATCCCGGGCACGGAGGCCACCGATCGGTTCGAGCCCCGTCTACAGCGCGACCTGGTGGGCTTCGAGGACTTCGACTTCGACTCGGGATGGTTCCCGATGGACTCGCCGGTGCAGCTGCGGTTCTACGCGCACGCGGCCGACTCGATCGAGATCGAGATGCTCGGCAGCGGGATCTACGACTGGGGCGCCGAGACGATCGCGTTCGAGGGTGAACTCATGGCCGGCACGTTCGCGATCGACGTGGGCCTGCAGCTCCAGGCCAGCGTGCGCTTCGACCTCGGAGCCGGCCTCCAGTGGGAGTCGGACATCCTCGGCCCCTACGACTACGCCATCATCTCCGACGCGCTCTACACCCCGTACCTGCTGCCCGGCAATCCCGAGCGCCCGGTGGTGATCGACGACCAGACCGACGGGATCACCGTGGCCTCGGTGCCGATCGTGCCCGACATCATCATCGCCTCGGGCAACCTCGACATCGACGTGGCCGCCGACATCACCGCGAGCCTCGAGGGCGTGCGGATCGAGGCGACCACCGAGGGCGACGGAGCCATCGTCGACGCCGAGTGGGTGCCGTCCCCGCTGACTGCGCCGCCCGGAGCCGATCCGCTGATGGTCGAGGGCGTGATGGTGGCCGACATGCAGACCGCTCCGGTGCTCATCGTACGGCCACACCTGGTGATGTCGATCCTCGGGGTCGACTACGAGATCGTGGGGATCGACATCCCGATCGCGCTGCCCGAGATCGACGAGCGGCTGGTGTTCGACCCCGAGCCGATGGTGTTCGATGCACCCGAGCCTCCCGCCGACGACGACGGTGGCCTCGACGAGTCGGGCACGGGATGGGCCACGGGCGTATGGGACTCCGAGAGCGACGGCGCGACCGAGGGCACCGGCAGCGGTACCGAGACCGAGGGTGGCGGGTCCGGGGGGGTCGACGGGCTGGGGGATGGCTGCGGCTGCCGCAGCGGCTCGCCGCGCGGTGGCATGGCGGTGATGCCGATGCTGCTGGCGCTCGGAGGGATCCGTCGCCGCGCGCGGCTCACCCCGGCACGACCGGCGCCGCGCGCTCGATCAACAGATCCACGTCGACCCCGGGCGGCAGCGCCCCGTAGGCCCGCGCCCCCGCTCCGCTGATCCGCGCCGCGATGAACGCCTCCGCCACGACCGGTGGCGCGTGGGCCATCAGCAGCGAGGCCTGGAACGCCAGCGCGAGGTTCTGGCACAGCTGCCGCGCGCGCAGCTCGAGGTTGTCGCGGTCCGACAACAGCGAGCCCGCGTCCGCGACCAGGTCGGCCACCCGCGGCTCGGCCTCGCATGCCGGCCGCAGCTGCTCGAACAACACCTGCAGACACTCGGGATCGCGCTGGATCGCCCGCAGCACGTCCAGGCAGATCACGTTGCCCGAGCCCTCCCAGATGCTGTTGAGCGGCGCCTCGCGGTAGAGCCGCGGCATCATCGACTCCTCCACGTAGCCGGCTCCACCCAGGCACTCGAGCGCCTCGTAGACGTGCCCGGCGGCGCGCTTGTTGGTCCAGTACTTGGTGAACGCAGTGGCCAGTCGGGACAGGCGCGCGGCGTCGGGATCGTGCTCGGCCTCGTCGAAGCTCCGCGCCACTCGCATCACCATCGCCACCCCGGCCTCGACCTCGAGCGCGAGATCGGCGAGCACCGCCTTCATCAGCGGCTGCTCCGACAGCACGCGCCCGAACGCACGGCGGTGGCGAGTGTGGTGGATGGCCTGGGTCAGCGCCTGACGCATCAGCGCCACCGGGGCCACCGCGGCATCGAGGCGGGTGTGGTGCACCATCTCGATGATCGTCCGCACCCCGCGGCCCTCGGGGCCCACCATCACCGCCCAGGTGTCGTCGTACTCGATCTCGCTCGAGGCATTGGCCTTGTTGCCCAGCTTGTCCTTGAGCCGCTGGATGAAGAAGCGATTGCGGGTGCCATCGGGGCACCAGCGCGGCACCAGGAAGCACGACAGCTCGCGCCTGGCCGCGTCCCCGGTGTGGGCCAGGGTCAAGAAGGCATCGCACATGGGAGCGGAGCAGAACCACTTGTGCCCGCGCAGGCGGTACGCCTGCCCCGGTCCGCCTGCGTCGATCGCCGTCGCCCGGGTCTCGTTGGCGCGCACGTCCGAGCCGCCTTGCTTCTCGGTCATGGCCATGCCGATCGTCACACCACCCTTCTCCGTGGCCGGGATGCAGCGCGCGTCGTAGACCCCATCGAGCAGCCTGGGCAGCCACTGCTCCGCCACGTCGGGCTGGTGACGCAGCGCGGGCACGGCCGCATAGGTCATCACCAGCGGGCACAGCACCCCCGACTCGGCCTGGCCCAGCAGGTACACCATGGCCGCGTGCGTCACGTGGGCTCCCGCGCGCGGCTCGGCCCAGGGCAGGCTGGGGAGCCGATACTCCATGCCCAGCCCCATGAGCTCGTGATAGGCGGGGTGGAACTGCACCTCGTCGATCCGCTGGCCGTAGCGATCGAAGGTTCGCAGGCGCGGCAAGTGCTCGTTGGCCAGGAACCCGGCCTCGACGTAGCGGGCGCTGCCGGCCGCCTGCCCCAGGCGCTGCAGCTTCGGCATGGCCCACTCGGCTCCCTCTCGCGACACCGCCTCGCGCAGCGCGGCATCGCCCTCGAAGACGTCGTAGTCGAGCAGCGGTGGCGGCTGGTTGGAGACGCGGTGCGTGGGCAGTTCGACGAGCGGTGCGCGGGCCATGGGTGGGGCGGCAACCATACATCGCCCCCTCCGCCGTCCGGACGGGCCCGGCGGACCCCGCTTCGGATCCCACGCTCGTGCGCCCTTTGCGCTGGGAGCGGGGAACACCCAGGGGCGCCCACGCGTGAGAAGATCACCGCCCCGGCCCGAGCGTTGGGGATGCGGCTCCGGCCGTCGCGCTCGATGAAACCCGGCCGCTGCGCTCCGCCACCAAGTTCCTTCGGAGCCTTGCACGGAAACCGGCCCTCCCGGCCAAGGACACCCTCGATGGCGGACGGATCGCCGCATAGCCTGCCCAACCTCGATCAGGGACTCGACCTCCGGCCCGCATTTGGCGCGCTCTACCGCGAGCATGCCGGCATGGTGCGCCGGGCGCTGCGGCAGCTCGGGGTGGCCCCCGCCAACCTCGACGACGCGGTGCAGGACGTGTTCGTGGTGCTGCATCGTCGCATCGACGACTTCCAGCGCGAGCGCAGCCTCAAGAACTGGCTGTGGGGCATCGCGCGAGGGGTCGCCTCCGGATATCGCCGCAGCGCCCAGCGTCGCGACCGTCTGCACGCGGCCCTGCCCGCGCCCGAGGGCCCGAGCCTGCCCGAGCGCGGCGTGGCTCGACGCGAGGCCGCGACGATCCTCGACGAGTTCCTCGGCTCGCTCGACGCCGACAAGTGTGCGGTGTTCGTGCTCTCGGAGCTCGAAGGCCGTCGCGGTCCCGAGATCGCGGCTGCGCTCGACGTCAACCTCAACACCGTCTACGCCCGGCTGCGAGCCGCCCGACAGCGCTTCGACGACGCGATGCTTCGCCATCGCGAGCAGCAGCAGCGTCCGCTGTTCGCGGGGTGGCTGGCCTGGGCCTGGCCCGCGTGGCTCGGCAAGCCGGCGGCCGCGGCCGGCGTGGCCATGGTTGCCGCGATGGCGGTGAGCCCCACCGTACTGCCGGGTCCTGCGGCCGCGGCCGATCGCACGAGCACGGGTGAGGCGCTCGCGGTGAGCACCGGGCCCGAGCTCGCCGACGATCCCGTGGTCGCGGCTCGCTGGCCTCGCTCGGTCGTGCCCGCGGCCGTGCCGGCGAGCGAGGGCGAGCTCGAGCTCGTCCTCGAGCTCGACGACGACGAGCTCGAGCTGCTGCCCGACGCACCCGAAGCGGCCCCTCGCGTACGGCCGCGCGGGCTCTCGACGCCCGCTTCGCCCATCGAGACCGTGGCGACCGTGGCGGTCGACGAGCTGCTGCCCGAGACCGTCGAGGGTCCTCCCGCGCGCGCGCCGTGGACGAGCACCGTGTACGGCCAGCCCGAGGTTCGCCACCCCACGATGCTCGATCTGCGCGAGGACTTCATCGCCGAGCTCCTGCGCGTGGCCGCCCGGATCTGAGGAATCGACCGTCGCGTTCACGGACCCGACCGGAGCCGGCCAAGGACCAAGATGCAAGCCGAGGCCATGACGGCGAGTGTGTCGCCGCCAGCTCCGCTCGGCTGGGAGACATCCGATGAGCACCCTGACCCTGTTGCTGACCCTCGCCCTCGCCCCCCAGCCCGCGGCCGCGGACGACCCCGCCGATGCCGACGCCGCTGCCTACAAGGGCAATGATGGCGACGTGAGCGTGTACGAGTTCGCCGACGACAAGCTCACCGGCGATCACCTGTCCCCCGACGGCAAGCTGATCCAGTGGCGTCGCCCGGCTCGCCACCCGAGCCTCATCCACCTGCGTGGTCACTTCAACGCCGAGCTGGTGAAGCTGGCGCTCGACCTCTAGCGCTGCGGCGCCCCCGGGCCACCCCACCAACGTCGGCGCGCGACGAGCCCCATGGCGAGCTCGTCGCGCGCTCGATCGTTTGGGCCGTGGCTTTGCGGTAGGCTCGGGCCGCCGACGGGCCTCGCATCGTGAAGATCCTCTACGTCTCGCAGTACTTCCCGCCCGAGATGGGAGCCCCCGCCGCGCGGGTGTCGGAGCTGTCCCGCGCGTGGACCGAAGCAGGGCACGAGGTCTGCGTGCTCACCGGCTTCCCCAACCACCCCACCGGAGTGGTGCCGCCGCAGTATCGCGGCAAGATCCGTGAGCGCGAGCGCTGGGGCGACGTGGAGGTGCTGCGCACGTGGATCCACGCCGCCGCCAACCGTGGCATCGCCCGCCGCTCGCTGGCGTTCCTCTCGTTTGCGTCCTCGTCGGTCGTGCTGGGGGCCCTCGATCGCAGCGTGCGTGGGGCCGACGTGGTCGTTGCCACCTCGCCGCAGTTCCTGTGTGCGGTCAGCGGCTGGGTGCTCAGCCGGATCCTCCGCGTGCCCTACGTGCTCGAGGTGCGCGACCTGTGGCCCGCCAGCATCGTGGAGGTCGGGGTCCTTCCGCCTCGTCATCCGGTCATCCTCACGCTCGAGCAGGTCGAGCAGTTCCTCTACCGCCAGGCTGCGCTGCTGGTCAGCGTGACCGACTCGTTTTGCGACGTGTGGAAGCAGCAGGGCATCGATCCCGACAAGATGCGCGTGATCAAGAACGGCGTCGACCTCGAGCTGTTCTCCCCGCGCCCCATCGACGAGGCGCAGAAGTCCGCGCTGGGCCTGCATGGCAAGTTCGTGGTCTCGTACATCGGTACCCACGGCATGGCCCAGCGGCTCGACACCTTGCTCGATGCGGCCCAGCGGCTGCAGGACGATCCCGAGATCCACGTGCTGCTCGTGGGCGAGGGGGCCGAGCGCGAGCGGCTGGTCGCCAGGGTCGAGGCGCAGGGCCTGCGCAACGTGACCATGCTGGGGCAGCAGCCCCGCGAGGCGATCCCGGCCTTGGTCGCAGCGTCGGATCTCGTGGCCGTGATCCTGCGGCGCACGGAGCTGTTCGAGAAGGTGCTCCCCTCCAAGATGTTCGAGATCATGGGCAGCGGTCGGCCCATGGTGCTGGGCGTGCGGGGCGAGGCCGAGCGGCTGCTTCGCGATGCCGGGGCCGGGTGGGCGGTGACGCCCGAGGATCCCGATGCGCTCGCCGAGGCCATCCGGCGCGCCAAGGCCGATCCCGAGGAGTGCCGCCGTCGAGGGGCCGCCGGGCGGGCCTTCGTGTGCGAGCACTACGATCGCGATCGGCTCGCCCGACGCTACCTCGAGGAGCTGCAGACCGTGGTCGAGTCCCGCTGAGCGGGCCAGCGGAGCCGAGCCGAGGGCACCACTGGTGGAAAGCAGCCGGTCGCCGTAGCCTGCCGGAAATGGACGACGCCGCGCTCGCCCGGATCTTCGACGCCACGCGCACCATCGCCGTGCTCGGCATCCACGACGATCCGAGCAAGGCCGCGTCGTACGTTCCGCAGTACCTGCACCGCGTGGGCTATCGGATCCTCGGGGTCAATCCCAAGCTCGCGGGGCAGCGGATCCTCGGCGAGCCGGTGGTGGCCACGCTGGCGGAGCTGTCCGAGGCGGTCGACATGGTCGACGTGTTTCGGCGCTCCGAGCTGCTGCCCGAGCACCTCCCCGAGCTGCTGGCAATGCAGCCGCGGCCCGCGGTGGTGTGGATGCAGCTCGGCGTTCGCCACGATGCCGTGGCCGAGCGGCTGCGGGCGGTGGGAATCGAGGTCGTGTCCGACCGCTGCACCCTCGCCGATCACCGGCGCTTGGGTCTGCCGGGGCCAGGGGCGGGTGCCTGATGTGCATCGCGCCGACGCGACCACGTCGATGGAGCGGCGGTCGGGTCGGCGCGAGGCAGTGAAGTGACGATGAAGGCGATCGAGGCTCAGCGGGTGGCGATGCGATCGTCGCTGCCATCCCAGCGCCAGGCCGTGCCCAGCAGCGAGTCGTCGATGACCTCGTGTCGCAGGCGGCTCGGCACGGGGCGTCCGAGCAACCGAAGCGACACACGGGGGGGACGCGTGCAGTCGTTGGCTCTCATGATTGGGGGGGTGCCGGGAGCGTAGGGCACGAAGGGGCTCGGTGCACTAACGACTGGGCACTCGCGAGGTGAGGGACGCCTCACGTCGTAGATCGTCGAGCAGCACGTGCCATGTTTCCCCTGACACGTCGCGTCGCGTGGCTTCGCAATTGCCGGGATGCCACTGATCGACGCGATCGCGGGGAAGATGATCGATGGCCGCCAGCACGGCGCGGATGAGTGCACCGTGGGCGACCACCAGGGTGTCCCGTTGCGCATCTGCGATCGTGCTCAGCCACCCCACGGCCCGTAGCGCCACGTCGAGCAGGCTCTCGCCGCGGGGCGGGCGTTCGATCCACGAGGCCAGGCAGCGGCGTCGCTCGGGATCGGCGACGATCGATGCCGTCGATCGTCGCTGCCATGCACCGCAATCCCGCTCACGCAATCGCGGGCTGACGATGAGGGGAATCGAGTGCTCGGCCAGCAAGAGCCGTGCCGTGTGGTGGGCACGACGGAGATCGGAGCAGACGGCTCGCGTGGGCAGCGGTTCGACCAGCTCGCGGCGCGCAGCCACCGCCTGCTCCGCACCGAGGGTCGTCAACGGAGTATCGAGGTGGCCAGCGAGCCAGCCCTCGACGTTGGCCACGCTCTGCCCGTGCCGAATGAAGGTCCACGTCGGCATGGCCGAACTCTTGCCTCCATGCGGTGTCCGGCGCAACCCGGCAATCCAACGCGTGCCGGCCTTCCACCACCCGCTTCAGTAGGCGATGGCGTGACGCAGATCCTCGGGGCGGCGGAACAGCACCGTGACCTCGTCATCGCGCTCCGGGGCCCGGCTCGGCCGATCCTGGGCGCGGCGAGCCTTCAGCCGCACCGTGGGTGCATCGCCCTCGTGGCTCAGGCCCGCGCGGCTGCGGAGGCGATCGACGAGCGAGGGCTTGGTCGTGACGACGGGCCTCACGGGCCTCGCCGGACGCTCGGGCACGCGTGCCACTCGGGTCACCATGTCGACGTCGATCTCCTCGATCGCGCGTCGCGGCACGGCCCGCGCCACCGTCTGGTCGTTGTCGTCGACTCGCGGCGTGGCGCGGCGCGGCGCGGGCTGGCGCCGCTCGGGAAGGCGGCGCGGCGCCTTCGTGCGCATCGGTGCCGTGGGAGCGGCCCGAACCGCTGCGGGCGCGGCCTCGACGATGGGCACGGCCTCGACGATGGGCGCGGCCACGACGATGGGCTCGTCCCAGCTCGCCGCAAAGCGCAGCAGACCCGCCGCATCCTCGGTCCGACCGGTGCTCATGTAGTGCTCGGCCAGGCTCTCGATCCGCATCAGCGCTTGCTCGGTCCGACCCAGCGAGCGCTCCACCATCGCCACGTCGACGTGGAGCTCGAGCCGGTGGGGATCGAGCTGCAGCGCGCGTCCGAGGAGGTCGAGCGCGAGGTCGAGCTCGCGGCGGGCGACACAGTCCCGGGCCGTCGCGACCAGCCCTTCGGCAGCGTCCGAGCGCCGACCTCGCGCGACCAACGCCTTGACCAGCCCCATCCGTGCCCGCATGTCGCTCGGGTCGATGCCCAATGCCGCGCGAAAGGCGCCAATGGCCTCGGCGTGGCGTCCGGCCGAGAGATGCGCTTGGGCCCGGGCCAGGGGTCGATCGGTGGGTCGGGGCATCATGATCGTTCGACACCGGTCTCCACGGGTCTTTCCGCACATAGGAGAGAAAAATCTCACCTGTACCTACCGGCACCAGCGGCGGCCGGGATGCGGCTGCTTGGCCCACGCGGCGCGGCGGTCGAGGAACTCCACCACGTCCTCGTGCATGGGCCCCGCCTCGGCGCGGGCCTGCGCGAGGGTCTTGAGCTTGGGCTTGGACTTGGGCTTGGCGTCTTCGTCACCCGAGCGCCTGGAGATCACCGGCTTCACCCCCGCGGCCGCCAGCGCTTGCTTGCGCCATGGATAGAGCGGCTGCGTGTCCTCGCATCCGGCGGCCACGTCCTCGGGGCTGCAGAACACCCGAATGTGCATGTGGTCGTCGTGCGGGAAGCGAGGCTGGCAGGTGACCTCGGCGAACCGCTCCACGATGTCCTGCGGTGCTCCGACCCGGCGGGCTTCGTCGAGCAGTGCGCTGCGGACGTGCTCCACCACGAAGATCCGCTGCACGGCCGCCGCCTCGTCGGCCAGCAGCGCGGCCACGAAGCTCCACGTGCGCTCCGCGTCGAGCCGTACGGGGACGTCGTCGGTGGGATCGGCGAGATCGACGTAGTCCGTACCTCGGCCGTCGGGATCGAGCGGGATCGCCTTGGACGGCACGAACGGAGCCCCTTCGGCGTCGTCGTGACGCAGATGGAACAGCACGTCGACGTCGCGTCCCGTGCGGTGCGATGCATGCCCGGAGATCTCCCCGCCTCCTTCGCGTGCCAGATCTCCCACCGTCAACGGAGCTCCCGGTGACGCACGCTCCACCGTGCCGGCAGCGCGTACGAGCCCCGCGACCAGCTCGACCGTGCCGTAGCGCGAGCCGGGATCCTTGCTGGGGTTGAACAGCAACCCCGGGGCCTGCAACGGCAACGCCACGCCACCCTCGAGGCGCCCGCTGGTGGGGTGACCGATCGAGGTCGAGGTCGAGGCCGGCAGCGAGAGCACCTCCGGCTCGCTCGGAGGCTCGGGCTCGGGCTCGGGGATGACTTCGGCCGCGGCTCCGTTCGCCTCCCCCGGATCCTCGTGCGCGGCGGGATCGGAGGGCACCGGGCGCCGATCCACTTCGACCGAGGAGGACGCCGGAGCACGTGGCGAGTCGGTGCTCGATGGGTTGCAGCTTGCTCCCACGCACACGAGCCACGAGCCGAGCCACGGACGCATGACCCCGAGGCTGTCGCGTCCGGCCGGGCCACGCAAGCCGCTCAGTCCGGGGGAATCGGATCCGTCGAGCCCGCATCCGAGCCCGAGCCCGCATCCGTCGTCGCCGTGCCCGAGTCGCCCGTGCTTGGCGCCGGGTGAGCGCAAATTCCCAGCTCCGCCAGACACACCATGGCGGAGGGGCACGTGCCTCCCGTCGAGCAGTCCAGCACACAGACCGGGAACGACTCGAGCAACGTGGTCGAGCAGCGCGCGGGGGCGGTACCACCCGCGGGTACGGGCCAGCAGTCGCAGTCGACGGCGCATCCCCACGTGCACACGCCATACGCCCCCTCTTCGTGGATGCACTGGCCATCGCCGCAAGCACCGGGGCACGGGTCGTAGCCCGCGTCTCGCAGCGGCGTCGACGCACACGCATCGCCGATCGCCGTCGTGTCCGTCGCCATCGCGGTCGTATCGCCAGCTTCGGTCGTGGCCGCGGTCGCGGTTCCCGACGACGCGCCTCCTTCTGCTGGAGCCGTCGCCGGATTCCCGCATGCACCTCCGCATGCGCCAAGGCCGAGCACGAGCCAGAGCCTTCGCACCGCGGTCACATCCCCGTGATCGTCACCGGGACCTCGAGCACGTTGTTGTCGTAGTCGCGCTCGATCAGCGGGGCCACGGCCGCCTCGGGGAGCGGCTGGTTCACCGATACCCGCAGCACGTAGTCGCCCGGTGGCACGTCCGTGATGTCGACGTACTGGCAGTCGAGATAGCTGCCGTAGACGTCCTCCCAGCCCAGGCTGATGCCCTGGTTGCTGCACGTGTAGTCCCCGCCGAAGTCGTTCCAGGCCCAGGGCGACCAGTCGAGCAGGCAGAACGCCTGCTTGTGACCGGTGGCCACCACGTTGCCCATGCCGTCGAGCAGGTCGTAGTACGCGTAGCCGTCGAAGTGGTAGTGCCCGTGGCACTCGCTCCAGTGGAACAGATCGGGGTGGTTGCTGGGCACGCCCAGCGCCAGGTCGCGCGAGCCCGCATTGGGCGTTCGCGTGTCGAAGCGAAGCAACCGCCGCCACCCCGGCTCGGGCACGCAGCCCTCGAGGATCTCGCAGCTGTTGTCGAGGAAGAACTGATCGTCCTCGTACACATCGATCCCTTCCGACTCCACGAACAGATCGGGGGCATCACAGCCCAGCGGACCGTTCATGGTGCCCACCGGCCCGCCCGGCTCGGGGTACGTGATCGATGGCACGGCCTGCGCGCAGCGGTACACCCCCTTGTTGACCGTGCCCCGGGCGCAGCACAGCAGCTCGCCCTCGCACGGTGCATCCGCGTTGGGGTCGCAGATCGCCCCTTCGCCGCCGTCGCACACCCCGACCTGCAGCTGGCCGGTCACGACCACCGAGTCCACCGCGGCCTCGAGCACCCCGGCACCCAGATCGGTGGCCACCAGGCGCAAGCGCGACCCATCCACCATGGGCAGGTTGCACGCCGCGTATTCCACCGGGGTCCACGTGTTGGTACGCCCCCCGCCGTCCTCGGCCAGCTCGAGCTGCTCGAGCACGAACACCTGCTCGCCGCCGGGCACGGCATCGTCGGGGACCAGCAGCTCCACCCGAAACAAGGTGCCGGTCTCGGGAAAGCTCGACTTGTAGAAGAAGCGGCTGAGGGTGACGGTCGCCGCCGCGAAGCCGCCCAGGTCGAACGCGGGCGACGTCAGCGTGGTGCTGCCTCCCGCCACGTCCGCCTCCCAGGGCAGCCCCTGCGGGTTCTGGCCGGTGAACACGCACGACTGGCCGCCCGCGCAGCCGGCCGGCTGCGAGGTCCAGCCGAGGTGAGTCGCAGGCACCGGATTGCCCCGGACCCACGAGCCATCCAGCGCATCCCCCGAGAGCTCCCACCCCAGATCCTCGTCGAATGGATCCTCGAACACCGTCGTGGTGAGCCCATCGGGCGCGGTGTGGAACGTCCAGGCGGGAGTACGGGCGGACTCGAGGCCGGGCTCGTCGGGATCGAACGCCTGGACCTGCCACGCGTAGACCTGGTCGTAGTTGAGAGCGAGCGGCCCGATGCATGGACCGGCATGTCCCTCGTCCCCGAGCTTGCCCTCGGCCAGCTCGATGTCGTCCACGAACACGCGGTAGCGCACCGGGTCGCCGTCGGGATCGTCGACCAGCTCCCAGCACAGCTCGGACTGGATCGGCACGTCGCTGGCTCCGTCGGCCGGGGACACCAGGGTGGGCATGGGAGGCGCCTGGTTCTGCCCCGCCGTGGTGTCGGCCAGGCTCGTGCTTGCCTCCGTGCCCGAGCTCGAGCCCGCCGTCGTCCCGCCTCCACCTCCGCCGTCGGGACAGCCGGTCGAGAGCAGCGCGGCCAGCAGGAGGATCGAAGGCCCGGTGGCTCTCGTGGGTTGTTCGAGCATGATGAAGTCCAATCGCAATGGCCCACGCGATCACGGGCAGCCCCCATCATCCTGGCGATGCGGCCGGGGATCCATCCCCATTCCTTCGTGCGCACCCCCGGAGGCGTCCACCGTGCGAACAAGCCGAGAAAACTCACGTGCCATCCCGGTCAGGCACGGACCGTGAATTCCATCCCCGTCTGGCGAAGACGCTCGATGAGCACCTCGCCCATCGCGGCCGCCGGGGTGAGCACCCCGTGCCGCGCGGGCAGTCGATCGCGATCCTCCGCCAGACAGCGAGCGGCCTCGGCGATCATCTTCGCCGTGTGCCCGTAGCCGGGGTCACCTCCGCGGACCTCGGTGGTCACGCTCGCCTGCCCCTGGCGACCCACGAACGTGACCACGAACCACCCCTTGGCGCGCTGCTCCTCGCTCGGCCCCGAGCCCGACGGTCGCAGCCGCTCCAGTAGATGGCGAGCCGGGGTCTTGGCCAGGGCGAAGACCGTGCCCACCCCGGCCATGAGGGCAGCCAGACGCGGCAACGACTTGGCGGCCATGTAGTGGCCATAGCGCAGCTCGTACTCTCCGATCAGCGCGGTGCTGCGCTCGACCACCAGGGGGTCGATGGTTGGCATCGGTACCACCCAGCGCCCGATGGCCGACTCGAAGTGGATCCGCGGCCGGGACCTGGTACCGCCCGGCCCGTGCGACGGAGCCGAGCGCCCCGAGGACGCGCCGGGGCGTAGCTCGGCCATTGCCTGCAGGGCCGAGGCCAGCGTGCCGCCCGAGAATCCCCCGTGCGCGCGCACGAATCCGTCGATCTCGATGGGCCCCTCGCCGCCGTGCTCGCGCAGCCGATCGACGGTGTAGAGCACCCCGAGGTCGTGCGGGATGCTGTCGAACCCACAGCACGACACCAGGCGCAGGCCCTTGGCCGCGGCCTCGCCGTGGTGGCGATCGATCACGCCCTTCCAGAACGTGGGCTCGCCGGTCAGGTCCACGTAGTCGCAGCCCTCGGCCACGCACGCCGCCACCAGCGGCTCGCCGTGCGAGGCGTAGGGCCCCACCGTCGTCAGCATCACGCGGGTCCGGGCCGCCAGGTCGCGCAGGCTCTCGGAGTCGCTGCTCAGGCCCTGGTAGAGCGGCAGCTCGGCCCATGCGGGGTTCGTCGCGGCCAGGGCTTCGCGGACCCGTCGCAGCTTGCGAACGTCCCGACCGGCGAGCGCCCACGACAGCTGCCCGGGCTCGAGCGTCTGCGCGAGGTACTCGGCGACCAGACCGCCGGTGAAGCCGGTTGCCCCAAAGAGGATGATGTCGTGCCGCGCCGAGGTGTCCATGGTCGGGGGACGCTAGCAGGGCCCGCCGCCAAGCTCCACGGGTCGTGGTCGGCCGTGTCGCCTGGCGGGGTCGCCGGCCTTGCCGGGCTCGATGGCCGCAAGGGGCCGTTTGGGGTCATGCTCCCGCCATGGCGCCGCAGCACCGCCCCAACGACCCGCGGAATGCGGTCCGCGTCGGCCTTCGGCTGAGCCCGCTCACCGATCTCTACTACCACCTCATGCGGGGCTCGTGGCTGCTCCTCATCGGGGTGCTGGGGCTGGCCTATCTCTTCACCAACCTCGTGTTCGCCGGCCTCTACCTGGTGCAGCCCGACGGGATCAACGGAGGCGAGCCCGGCAGCTTCGTCGACGCGTTCGCGTTCAGCGTGCAGACGTTGTCGACGATCGGCTACGGCACGCTCGCCCCGCGCAGCGGAGTCGTGCACACGCTGGTGACCTTCGAGGCGATGACGGGCCTGCTGGGTACCGCGATTGCGACGGGGCTGGTGTTCACCAAGTTCGCCCAGCCGCGTGCCAAGGTGATGTTCTCCAGCAACCTGCTGGTCCAGCGTCGCAATGGTCGCCCCGCGCTCGTGTTTCGGGTGGGCAACGCGCGGGGCAACGAGATCATCGAGGCCTCGCTGCGCGTCTCGGCGCTCGTGCCCGAGGTCACCAGCGAGGGCGAGAGCATGCGACGGCTCGTCGATCTCGTGCTGCTTCGCTCCACGACCCCCATGTTCGCGATGACCTGGACCGTGATCCACGAGATCGACGAGGCCAGCCCGCTCCACGGGCGTGACGAGGCCTCCTACCACGCGGACGGGCTGCGGTTCATCGTGTCGATGACCGGCATCGATGCCACCTTCTCCCAGACGGTGCATGCTCGGCACATCTACGACCCCGATGACGTTCGGTTCGGGGCTCGCTTCGTGGACATCGTCGACAACACCGAGGATGGGCGCTTGCGAATCGACTATCAGCGCTTCCATGAAATCGAAGTGATCGACTCGGTCGACCGGTCCAAGTGAGCGTCGCCGCGCCCGCCTGCCGTCGACCGTAGGGAATCGTCGGGAACTTCGCGACTCGCCACCCGTGAAATGCAGCCGGCCCGTGGGGTGTCCAGGGCGGCCGGATGTTCGTCGAGGCACGCGCAGCGAAGGCTGCGCGCCCGGGCTCGCCGCCTCGGCGCCTTCGGGGCGAAGTCTGGCGCACGCGCGGTGGGCAGTGTTTCTCCGAGCCGGGGGTTGCGGTGCAAACGACCGTCACTACACTGCTTTTGCCGGGACCTACAGGCCCTCTCACGCTCGATCCGTGATTTCGCACCGCCACTCGGGAGGCGATGCGGCCGCCAGCGAAACCACTCCGGGGGCCAGCTCCGTATCTCCTACTGCGGATCGAAGGCTCGGTCCCGTCGCTCCTGTGCCTCGAACGCGTACCTGGGGCAATGAAGGTTGCCACGACGAAGACCGTGGCGACGAGGAAGGCAGACACCATGTCCACCAGCCACGACCATCTTCGCACCTCTCCCGAGGCTTCGCCAGTCTCCCTGGCGCCTCGTCGGGCCGGCGCCAGCGGAGCCTCCGAGGCTTCGGCGGGTGAGCCGTCGCTCAGCGCCTACATGCGCGACGTCTCGCGCTACCCCTTGATGACACCTCGAGAGGAGCGCGAGCGGGCCGAGGAGATCGTCTCGCTGCGTACCGCCTACTGGCGCAACCTCATGGGGTATGCGCCCTACGTCGAGGCCATCGCCGACGTCGCCCGGGTCCAGATCGCCGCCGAGCTGCCGGCCGGTCAGGCCGATCCCGAATTCGAGGTCGCGTGCGCAACGGCTGCCGCCGCGGCCGTTGCGGTTCGGGAGCGCGATCGCAAGGGCACCCGTGATGCACTCGAGGTCGCGGTGCGCTCGCTGGCCGAGCACCTCAGCGCACGCGACCAGGAGTGCCTGCTGGCCGACCGCATCGCAGCCGACGTCGAGCAGCTCGGCTTGGGTCAACCGGCGGCCACGCTGCCGGTCCACCCGCCTCGGCGGGGCAGCCGACCCTACGACCAGTACCTCGCCACCGTCCGAGGCTCCGCGGCTGCGCTACGGGCCGCCCGCAACCAGTTCGCACGAGCCAACCTGCGGCTCGTGGTCCGCATGGCCAACCGCCTGAGGGGCTCGGGACTCTCGCTCACCGATCTCATCCAGGAGGGCAACATCGGCTTGCTCAAGGCGGTCGACCGCTTCGAGCCGGCCCGTGGCTTTCGCTTCTCGACCTACGCGAGCTGGTGGATCCGGCACACGATGCGCCGGGCCATGGTCAACCGTGGGCGCACCGTGCGGGTACCACAACACCTGCACACGCTGGCGCAGAAGCTCAGCAAGACCCGCCGTCGGCTCCGCGGCGAGCTCGGTCGCAACCCGCTCGACGCCGAGCTCGCCGACGCGGTGGGCACCACGGTCGACAAGGTCGAGGCCGCCACCCGGGCCCTGGCCACTCAGCCGATCAGCCTCGATGCTCGGGTTTCCGCCGACGATCCGCGCTCGGTGGCCGACCTGCTGTCCGTGCCCGAGGAGCACACCCCGGGCGAGCGGCTCGACATGCTGCGCGCCGAGGAGCAGATGCGGACGGCGCTCCTCGAGCTCGCGCCCATGGAGCGCGACATCCTGCGCCAGCGCTTCGGCCTCGACGGGCAGGAGCCCCGTACGCTGGCGGAGATCGGCGAGCAGTACTCGCTGTCTCGGGAGCGCATCCGTCAGCTCCAGGTCCTCGCGCTCGAGCACATGCGGCAGCGCATGAACGAGCTCGCGGCCTAGGACCCAGATCTGGCTGGCGAGTGCCGCGGGGGCTCGGGGCGATCCGGATCGCCTCGGGCCCTCGTCACGTTCCGCGTCGGTGGGGGTTTACGAGCGGCGGGCGTTCCGGGGATAACGTCGCCGCGCGGGACGAACGAGTGACGACCGACGACGAGCGCTTCATGGGCTACGCCTTGGCCCGGGCCGAGGCCGCGGCTGCTCGCGGAGACGTTCCCGTGGGGGCGGTGGTCGTGCTCGACGGTGTGGTCGTGGGGGTGGGGGAGAATCGGCGCGAGGCCGAGGCCGATCCCACCGGTCATGCCGAGATCGTCGCGCTCCGCGATGCATGTCGCAGCGCGGGGCGCTGGCGCATCGACGGCGCCACGCTCTACGTCACGCTCGAGCCGTGCCCGATGTGCGCCGGGGCCATCGTCAACGCCCGCGTGGCGCGGTTGGTCTATGGTGCCGACGATCCGAAGGCGGGGGCGGTGCGGAGCCTCTACGAGATCTGCACCGATCCCCGTCTGAACCACCGGGTGGAGCTGTGCCCCGGGGTGCTCGCCGAGTCCGCCGCCGGATTGTTGCGCGAGTTCTTCCGGCGCGCGCGAGCCCGTGCCAAGCTCGAACGAGGCGTCTGATGCCGATGGCCGAGGGAGATTCCAAGGATTCCGAGCTCGAGGCGGAGCTGCACGAGGTGCAGCACATGGTCTCGCGCGAGCGCCTGTCGCTCGACGAGCCCGGGCCCGATCGCACCTGCTTCCTCTCGCACGTGGGGGCCCAGCCCAAGCTGGTGCCGGGCCCGTGGATCGGCCATCGCGATCTGGTCTACGCGATGGCGCTGGCCAACCTCTCGCAGTCGCAGCGCACGAGCCTGGCGCGGGCGGTGCTGGTGGAGCACGGCCGCGAGTTCGGGGTGGGGCGGCTCACCCTCGAGGCGGTGTCGTCGGGCCTGCCGCTGGGGGGGTCGTCGCTGCGCCTGGCCCATCGTCAGGGGGGTGGCCTGCGGTGCCTGCATACGTGGGCGCTCGGGGTGGCGCCGTCGCCCACGCCGTGCGACTGGCTGCTGCTGCGCGCGCAGCCCGAGTGGGCGCTCGATGAGCCAGCGCCTGCGCTGCGGATCAAGGGGCTGCGCACGCTGACCATGCTCGGAGGCACGGTGCTGGTGCTGGTCGACACGGCGGTGGCGGCCCTGCAGATCGCCCGCATCTTGGGCGAGGACGTGCCCGTGCAGGCCCACCCGCGGTTCGCTCCCTACCTCGAGCGCGTCGATCCCGAGGCTCGCGTGCTGCTGTGGCCGCACGATGCGATCGAGGGCCCGGGGTTGCAGCGGCACACGGTCGTCGCGGCGGTGTTGGTGAGCGCGCCCGAGCCCGTGCGGCAGCAGCTCGAGGCGTGGCGACAGCGTCAGGAGAAGAGCGCCGAGCCGCTGCGGGTGTCCGAGGCGGGGTGCCCGGGGCGGGTCGATCGCACGCACCTGGCCGCGTTCTGGGAGGCATGCGGGCGACCGCGGGTGCTCCTGCGTGGCGACTCGGCCTGGTCGGCCGAGGGAGCGGCTTGGCTCCGCGGTGCGCTGGGGGCCACGGTCGAGGTGCAGGGGCGGGCGACGCAGCTCTCGCTCATCTGATTGGGACCTACCTCCCGGCCGGGGTCCCACCCCCACGCCCATGTTCACATCGGGACACGTCGGCCGGGCATTTTCCGCTTGCGATCACCCCGTATCCCCTTTTACTGCCCAGGCGCCTCGGCACTTGGGCCAGGGCGCAGCTTCTCTCCCCCAAACCGGAGGACGGCCTTGCACGCAGGGTGCGGCTCGTCCTCCGAGGAGCGCTGCATGTCGTCGACGTTCGATCCCGATCAGTACACCACCGTTCCCACCCGCAGCCCCGCGAGCACGCTGAGTCTGTCGCGAGCGCTGCTCTCCGCGGCCCCCAAGCGACCCGGCAAGCCGATCGCCAAGCGCCTGGTCAAGCTGCGGGCGGCCGCCGAGCTCCTGCAAGCGGCGTGGGTCGACACCAGCCGGCCCATGCCCACGGTGGAGGACCTGCGGCCCTTCGACATGGTGCTCGATCGCCGCTGGAAGGCGCTGCGATCGCGGCTGGAGGGCTGCTTCCTGCTGGGTGACGAGGATCGCAGTGCGAGGGCCGAGCGGATGATGACCACGCTGTTCCCCACTGGCCTGGACTTCCTCACGCTGCCCTACGCCGAAGAGTGGGCCCAGAGCGAGCGGCGGCTCCTGCTGGTGGAGAGCGAGGCGCTCGAGGAGGAGCTCGAGGGGCTGGTGGGCGAGGGCTACCTGCCCGCGCTGCGGCAGGCCCACGAGGCGTATGGCAGGGCGCTCGGGATCACCGAGCGCAAGGAGGCCGCGCCCGAGGCCGCCCGGGTGCTCGAGCCCCTGCGTGCGCTCAAGGCCGCGATCGTCGGCTACGCCCGTGGCGTGGTGGGGGTCGTGGACGAGGACGACGCGGAAGCGGTGAGGGCGGCGCAGCACCAGCTCGAGCCGATCCTTCGTGCGCGACGCCCCCGAGGACCTGGTGCGAGCGAGTCGGAGGAGCCGGTCGACGCCCCGCTGCCCGAGGCACCCGAAGTGGTCGAGCTGGCCGAGGCGGCGGCTCAGTGACGGCCTGACGCGACATTCGAGGCGAGTGGGTGCGAGGCCCGTCGGGAGATTCCCGGCGGGCCTCGCTGTCTTGGTTGGGTAGGCCCGGAGTGGTTCGGAGGAGCAAGGGCCTTGCTGTTTCGAAGACCCCCGGGTCTCCCGAGGAGCAAGGGCCTTGCTGTTCCGAAGATCTCCGGGTCTCCCGAGGAGCACGGGTCGTGCTGTTTCGAAGACCTCCGGGTCTCCCGAGGAGCACGGGTCGTGCTGTTTCGAAGACCCCGAGGTCTGCCGCGAGCTCTCGCGTACGCTGCGCATGCATCGATGGCGTCGAGCCCATGCCGGGACGGAGTGCGGACGGATGCGCGTACTCATTACCTGGTCTCACTCCGGCCCCAGTCTCACACCCGCGTCGACGCGTGCACCCGCGAGGTCCGTGGGGCTCTCGATATGGGGCTGTCCACGAGCACGGGCCGAACGATCCGCCCGGTGAGCCGCACAGCCACTGGCATCGGCACGAGCCGCTGGTGCACGAGCATCCGCACCTGCCGGACGCGCACCACCGGCACGAGCATTGAGCTACCCGTGGGTCGCGGGGCGGCGGGAAAACGATCAGAATAGCCCGTCGGGCAGTCGCAGCGCCCGCTCGGTTCGGCGATCGATTTCCTCCCAGTGCACGTTGGCGAGGTACGCATCGATGTATCGAGCCGCCGCCGTCCCGTAGTCCATGTGGTAGCTGTGCTCGTACATGTCGAGCACGAGCAGCGGAATCCCCGAGCTCAGCCCCTGCCCGTGATCGACCGCGGTGTACATGCGCGGGGCCCTCTCGTGCAGGTCGTACTCGACGATCGCCCACCCGCTGCCCCCGGCCAGGCTCGCCCCGAGCGCACGAAAGCGACTCTCCCACGCCGCCGCCCCGCCGAAGCGCTCGGCCAGGAGCGCCGTGGTGGCCGAGCCCGACGATCCACCCCCGACCAGACCTCCGAAGTACAGCTCGTGCAGGACCACCGAGTGCTTGAACGCAAGCTCGCCCTGGGCGAGCCCGTGGAGCACGTAGCCAGGAGCATCGTCGGTCGTCTCGGCGAGCCGCTGACGAACGCCGTCGAGCTTTCGAACGGCGCCGAGGTAGTTGTTGTCGTAGTGGGACCGCATCAGCTTCTCCGACAGACCGGCGAGCGTGGTCGGATCGAAGGGCAGTGGCTTGGGTGTGTACTGGAGCATGGGCTCGGCTCCCTGGGCTGGTGTGACCAGCGGCTCGGTTGCAGTCGAAGCCGTCACGCTGCGGCACTGGGGCAGCCATGCCGCGGTCGCAGCGAGCGACGTGGTGCGAATCATCGACCTACGGGTGGTGGGCACGTGGCGCTCCTGGACCATGGACCCTAGCAGGCGTCGAGCGACCTGCACCAGGAAGGACATCCTCGTGTGTGGGCTGCCCGACGGGCATGCTCCGCGCCCGCCCGGTATAATGGCGCCCCCGTGCGCGGCTCGGCGCCCGTGCGGCTCGGCACGAAGGACGAGCAGACGTCGTGCAGCCCCCCCACCGCAGCGTTCCTCCAGCGATGGCCGCCGCGCCGCTCCAGACGATCGTCGGTCGGCTGGCGTCGGCGCAGACCTCGGCTCGCATCGACGGCGCCGCGATCCAGCAGGCCCTCGGCCTGCGCAGCCTGTATCTCGCCGAGCGCCTGCTGGTCGCGCTGGACTTCTCCCGCCGGGGCTTCGGGAACGCACAGGAGTTTGCCGCCGCGGCCGAGGCGGTGATGGCGGGAGGGCTCGAGGCCAAGCTCGGGTTCCTGTTCCGGCTGCACGATCACGACGGTGACGGTCGCCTGTCACGGGAAGAGCTCGAGCGGCTGCTGCACATCAGCCTGGCCGAGAACGACCTCGAGCTGCCCGAAGCGGTGACCACCCGCATGCTCGATGCGATCTGGAGCGGCGGTGATCTCGATGGCAGCGGCACGCTGACGTTCGACGAGTTCACGGCGATGGTGGCCCACCGGCCCGAGCTCCAGGCCCAGCTCGAGCAGTACGGGGTGGCCTTGCTCACCCCGGGCCGGCGCGCACGCGAGGCCACCGCTCCGGTGCGGCCACCGACGCGACGGAGCCAGCCATGGTCGCGCAACACGGTGGTGTTCGTGGCGTTCCTGGTGCTCTACGGGCTGGCCAACGTGGCCCTGTTCGGCGAGGCGGTGTGGCGCTACCGCATGCAGGGGGCCAACGTGTGGGTCCAGATCGCGCGGGGCTGCGGGGCGTGCCTCAATTTCAACGGCGCGCTCGTGCTGGTGCCCATGCTCCGCCACACCCTCTCCTGGGTTCGACGGCAGCGCTGGGGCGTGGTGCTGCCGGTGGACGAGGGCATCGAGATCCATCGCCTCGTGGCCGAGGTGATGTTCGGCCTGGCGCTGGTGCACACCGTGGCCCACGTGACCAACATCTTGGTCTACCTCGACGCGAGCGCGTGGTCGAAGCTGGCCAACGTGACGGGGGTGGCGCTCTTGTGGGTGTTCGTGCTCATGTGGCTGTTCTCGCGCGAGCGGGTGCGTCGCTCGGGGAGCTTCGAGGCGTTCCACTTCAGCCACATGCTCTACTTCGTGTGGTTCGGGCTGATGCTGGTGCACGGGCCCGTGTTCTGGATGTGGGTGCTGCTGCCGGGCGTGGGCTATGCAGTCGAGCGCCTGGTTCGCGAGAGCACCCGCAGCCAGCCCACGACGCTGCTCGAGGCGAGGATCCTGCCCTCGGGAGTCACGAGGCTGGACATCGCGCGTCCGCGAACGTTCGCCTACCAGCCCGGCGACTACGTGTTCATCAAGATCCCGGCGATCTCCCGCCACGAGTGGCACCCGTTCACGCTGACCTCGGCGCCCGAGGACCCGCATCGGCTCAGCGTGCACGTGCGAAGCCTGGGCAACTGGACGGCGGCGGTGCACGAGTACTTCCTGCCGCCCGGGGCCACGGTCCCGCGGGGCACGCGGACGATCCGACGCAAGCGCCAGCTGCCGGCCGACCGTCCGCTCGAGGGGATCCCCGTGTTCGTCGACGGTCCCTACGGCACGCCCAGCTCGAGCATGCTGCAGTGCCGACACGTGGTGATGATCGGGGCCGGGATCGGGGTGACCCCGTTCGCGTCGGTGCTGCAGAGCATCTGGCTGCGCCGGCGGGCGATGGGTGCGACCGAGGCGCTCCAGAAGGTCCACTTCGTGTGGCTCAGCAGCGATCAGCATGCGTTCGAGTGGTTCACCGAGCTGCTGTCGCAGCTCGAGGCCAGCGACCACGCGGGGTTGTTCGACATCCACATCTACCTGACGGGCGCGCGGGCCGACATGGGAGGGGGAACCCTCGACCTGGCGCGGGCGATGCTCTACGACCACACGATGAGCGACGTGGTCACGGGCCTGCGCGCGCGCACGCACTTTGGGCGACCCGACTTCGATGCGCTGCTCACCCGCTTCGAGGCGACGCCGGGGTTGCCCAAGCCCGAGGTGTTCCTGTGCGGCCCGGCGCCGCTGGCCCGCTCGGTGGGCAAGCTCTGCGCGCGGCACGGGCTGGTGTTCCGGCACGAGCGGTTCTGACGGCCGGGAGCCACGGCAGGGAGGGTCGTCCTCGGCGGCTTCGCCTCGTCGTACGCGGGACGGAATGGGCCACCGGGGGCCGCGGGTGCCCGAGCATGGTCCGCCGCTGGTCGGGTGTTTAGGTTCTGGAAGGCGTTCCAGGGCGAGCGTGCGCCCGATCGCGCGCAGCCTCTTGGCTCGCCCGTGCCGGGTTCCGTAAGATCGCGGCCCCTTGGCGGATTCGAGCGAAGACCTTCGGTTTCCCCCCGTGATCTCCCTTGGCCTGGGGCTCATCAGCGTTGCCTGTGGTCTGGCCGTGGGAAGCGCGGGCGAGTCAGCGGTGCTGGTGGGTGGGATTGCGGGTGTGGTCGGGGTTGCGGCTGGCGTTGCCGGTTGGATGCTCGGCTCCGACGCGCAGCAAGCCCAGCGCGCGCTCGCGGGGGCCGAGAAGAAGCTCGAGCAGGCCGGCACCGAGCTCAAGGCGCTGCAAGGCCAGGGCGCGGTCGACCCGGGCTCGGTCGAGAAGCTCCGCGCGGAGCTCGACAAGGCGCGCGAGCAGGCCACCGCGCTTCGCGACGAGCGCGACGAGGCGCGCAGCAAGGCCAAGGAGGCGGCGGACGACAAGGCTCGTGCCGAGCGCAACGCGAGCGAGGTGCAGCAGCGCCAAGAGGAGCTCGAGCAGCGCGCGGCCAGGGCCCAGCAGGTTCGCGATGCCGCGCAGGCGGAGCTCGAGAAGCTCTCGGCGGAGGTGCGTCGGGCTCGCGACGCGGTGACCGAGGTGGAGGCGGAGCTCGAGAAGGGCAAGCGCGCCCACGCGGCCACCCAGGACGAGCTCGAGCAGCACAAGCGCAGCCGGGCCGACGCGCTCGAGGAGCTCGAGGCCAGCAAGCGCGCGCGGGCGGCCGCGGTCGAGGAGCTCGAGGCGGCTCGCAAGGAGCTGGCACGGGCGCAGGGCGACCTGACGGAGCTGCGTCGGGCGATGGGCGAGCTCGAGGCCGTGCGCGGCGGCGGCGAGATGGCGGCGGCCCAGATGCGCGAGCTGCAGAGCCGCATCATCGAGCTCGAGCAGGAGCTCGAGACCCGCCCGCGTCGCACCCACCAGGACACGGTCATCCCGCACGGGCCCGAGCGCTTGATCACCGAGCTCGGCGAGGCGCTCGCGACCATCGATCACAT
This sequence comes from Paraliomyxa miuraensis, assembly GCF_026337845.1. Classification (GTDB taxonomy): domain Bacteria; phylum Myxococcota_A; class Polyangia; order Nannocystales; family Nannocystaceae; genus Paraliomyxa; species Paraliomyxa miuraensis. Next base: position 298,703 of record NZ_JAOVZF010000151.1, read on the forward strand.
CCTGCAGGCCATGACCGAGATGACGGCGGGGCTCAAGGGGATCAGCGAGAACGTGGAGCAGCTGGCCTCCAACGCGGAGGAGAGCAGCTCGTCGATCCTCGAGATGGCGGCGGCCAACGACGAGGTGGCCGAGAGCATGTTCAACCTGGCCGCGTCGGTGCAGGAGACGGCGACCTCGATCGAGGAGATGACGTTCTCGGTGCGGGAGGTGGCCAAGAACATCGAGCAGCTGTCGCAGACCGCCGAGGAGACCTCGTCGGCGATGAACGAGATGGACATCTCGATCCAGCAGGTCGAGAACAACGCCAACGAGACCGCGCAGCTGTCCGAGGAGGTGGTGTGGGCGGCCGAGGGTGGCGTGGACGCCATCAACCAGACCATCGAGGTCATCAACCTCATCAAGAACTCCGCGGCCGACGCGGTGTCCGTGATCAGCCGCCTGGGGGGGCGCATCGACGAGATCGGCAAGATCCTCAGCGTGATCGACGACGTGTCGGAGCAGACGAACCTCCTGGCGCTCAACGCCGCCATCATCGCGGCTCAGGCCGGCGAGCACGGCAAGGGCTTCGCGGTGGTCGCCGACGAGATCAAGGATCTGGCCGAGCGCTCGGCCAAGAGCACGGCCGAGATCGCCGACATCATCAAGGCGGTGCAGCGGGAGTCTCGCAACGCGGTGCAGGCGGTGCAGCGCTCGAGCAAGAGCGTGGACGACGGCGTGCGCGTGAGCCATCAGGCCGAGGACGCGCTCAAGCGGATCTCCGACGCGGCTCGCCGGGCGACCCAGATGGTCCGGGAGATCGCCCGCGCCACGGTGGAGCAGACCAAGGGATCCAAGCAGGTCACCGACGCGATCAACGTGGTGGCCACGACGGTGCAGCAGGTGGCCACCGCCACCGCCGAGCAGGCGCGCGGCGCGGAGCAGATCATGCGCTCGGCCGAGAAGATGAAGGCGATCACGCGGCACGTGGAGCGCTCGACCCAGGAGCAGACCCGCGGCAGCCGTCAGATCACCAAGGCGATCGAGACCATCAGCGAGCAGGTCACGCAGCTCAGCGAGGCGCACCGGGGCCAGGCGGAGAGCGCGGGGGCGATCGTGGGTGCCCTGGAGGAGCTGGCCGAGAACACCCGCCGCCAGCGCGATCGCCTCCGGGGGTAGTTTTGGGCTAGTTTTGGCCCCCCTCGCCATCACCGGTAGGCAAGCGCGCATCGAGGTGCCCCCCGAGGGGGGCATGCTTGTGGGCGATCGGGGCGCCTTGGTTTGCTCGCCCCGCGGCCACCGGTAGGCAAGCGCGCATCGAGGTGCCCGAGGGGGCGCATGCCTTGGTGGCGATCGGAACGCCTTGCTCTGCTCCCCCGACCCCTCGCCCCGTTGTCGGGGGGCTGCTATCGTGTCGGCGTGTTCGGCATCGGCCCCACCGAGCTGCTCGTCGTGGCAGTGCTGGCGTTGCTGCTGTTCTCCCCCCGGGAGCTGCCCAAGATCCTGCGTAGCGTGACGCAGCTATGGGGCTCGCTGCGGCGCACGGCCGACGAGTTCCGCGACGCCATCATGCAAGAAGAGGCGATGCAGGATCTCAAGGATGCGGTCGAGGGCACCAAGGCCGAGCTCCGGGATGCCGAGGGCGCAGCGCGGCGCGAGCTGATGAAGGCGCGCATGGAGGCGCGTCGGGCCGAGAACAAGCTGCTCAAGGTCGCGCGGGAGCGCGAGCGGATCGAGCGCGAGGCGGCGGCCAAGGAGATGGCCGAGGGGGCGAGCGGCGGAGCAGCCGAGGACGGCTCGGCGAGCGGAGCCGAGGGGGCGAGCACCGGTGCTCCGAGCCCGTCGACCGAGGCGAGCGGCGGGTCGAGCTCCGGCGCCCAGGCTCCGGCGAGCAAGCCGGTGGCTGCGAGTGCGCCGGTGACTGCGAGCGCGCCGGTGGCGGGGAGCCCCGCGCCCAGCAACACGGTGGCGAGCGGCTCGAGCGTCGAGGGCGACTCCGCCAACCAAAGCCAAGGGGCGGCCTGATTCCATGGCCAAGGCATCGAGCAAGAGAGCGAGCAAGGGAGACGATGGGAAGGCCGAGGGCCCCGAGGACGACCAGCCGATGTCGTTCTTCGATCACCTCGCCGAGCTCCGAGCCCGCCTGGTACGGGCCACCATGTCCCTGGTGGCGGCGGTGGTGGTCTGCTACGTGTTCGTGGACGAGCTGACCCAGGCGCTGCTCGAGCCGTTCAGCGACGCGTGGGCCAATCACCAGGCCGCGTGCAAGATCCCCGAGAACAACCTGGGGTGCCTGCCCACGGACACGCCGTACCTGCAGAACCTCAGCCCGTTCGAGGCGGTGCTCGTCGACATTCGCATCGCCCTGGTCTTCGGCCTGTTCGTGGCGGCGCCGGTGATCTTCTACCAGCTGTGGATGTTCATCTCGCCGGGCCTCTATCGCCGAGAGAAGCGGATGGTGATCCCGTTCGCGGCCACCAGCGCGGTGATGTTCGCGATCGGCGGGTGGTTCTGCTACACGTTCGTGCTGCCGTTTGCGACCGAGTGGCTGCTCGGCTACGGGATGGGCAAGGACTCCGGCACCGAGGGTGGGGTGCAGATCCTCGCCCAGTACACCTATACCGATCACATCACGTACACCACGCGGCTCCTGCTCGGCTTCGGGCTGATCTTCGAGTTCCCGCTGGCCGTGTTCTTCCTGGCGGCGGCCGGGATGATCACGCACAAGACCCTGATCCGGCACTGGAAGATCATGGTGCTGTCGTTCTTCGTGGTCGGCGCGTTCCTCACGCCCCCCGAGCCGGTGAGCCAGCTGATGATGGCGCTGCCGCTGTGCGGCCTGTACGGCATCAGCATCGGCGTCGCGTACATCGTGGGCAAGCCCGAGCGCGAGCGCGTGGCCAAGCTCGAGGCCGAGCTCGCCGACGAGCAGGACGACTGAGCCGGCGCAGGCCGGGGCAACGGGACGTTTCTCGGCCGCGCCATTCCCGCGGGTCGCAAGATGTAGCCCTGGCGGTGGTGGGTTTTTCCGTTACGCCGGGATTGCCGGCGCGTCACCCTAGGCACGCGGCCCGAGCTTGCCTATCCTTCGCCGCATGTTCGGGTTCCCGCGACTTTCGCGCCTTCTGTCTAGTCTTGCCGCGGTGCCGCTCTGCACGGTGGTGCTGAGCGCCGGGTGTACCTGTGGGTCGGGCCCCTACGAAGGGGACTACTTCGACGGTGACCGGCCTGGTTCGATGAAGGGCATCAAGTTCGTCGAGAGCGACAAGGGTGATCCCAAGATCGTCGGCTGTGCCGATGGCCAGCGCGAGGGCTTTGCCGATCTCGCGAAGCACCCTCGCGTGGCCGGCTGCATCGGCGAGTGGGACGGCACCAAGAACCTCCGCGACAAGCCCACCGGCAAGCCCTGTGGTGACGACGGCGAGAAGTGTGCCGTGCCGGCCGACGTGTGCGCCGAGGGCTGGCACGTGTGCGGCATGGAGGGCAAGGCCAAGGACATCACCGATCGCACGACGGCCAAGGACTGCGACAACGCGGGCCCGGGTCGCTTCAACGCGGGGGTGAGCCACTCGATCAGCGAGGAGATCGATCCCTGCCCCAAGATCACCGCTGCAACCACGCTGCCGTGCTTCCAGGCGGGCCTGGGCTCCGAGCCGGTCTGCTGCGGCAACGATTGCCTCGCGGGCAAGTGCAAGGACGGCGTGTTCAAGGGCAAGACCCAGATCTCGCGCGGTACCAGCGAGGGCTGCGGTGCGGTGACCTCCACCGCCAACGCGGGCGTGATGTGCTGCTTCGACGGCGACGGCGCTCCCTCGGCGGATGACGCCAAGGCTCCGGTGGGTGACGCCAAGGCTCCCGCGGCGGGCGACGCCGGTGCGGCGGCGGGCGATGCCGGTGCGGCGGCGGGTGATGCTGGTGCAGCGGCGGGTGATGCCGGTGCGGCTGCGGGCGACGCCAAGGCCCCGGCGGACGACGCCAAGGCTCCGGCGGACGACGCCAAGGCCCCGGCCGACGCCAAGGCTCCGGCCGACGACGCCAAGGCCGAAGAGAAGAAGGCCGGCTGATCCCACGAGTCGCTCGAGCGCACGCATGTCGCTCGAGCGCACGCCCCAGGTTCCACGAGCGCTCGGTCGGAGAAGCCCTCCATGATGGTCTCCAACCGAGGTTCCGTGCTGCGCCTGCTGGTCTGGCAGTGGAAGGCGGTGCTGTCGTTCGTGCTCGGGGGCGCGGCGGCGGTGCTCTTCTGGAGCTTTCCCCAGATGCACTGGCTCATCATGCCGATGCCGCCGCTGGCGGTGGTCGGCGCGGCGCTGGGCATCTTCGTCAGCTTTCGGACCAACTCGGCCTACGCCCGCTGGTGGGAGGGTCGCAAGCTGTGGGGGCGCATGATCAACGTGTCGCGCCACTTCTGCTCGCAGGTCATCCACTACCTGCCCGGCGGGGTCGGCGAGGACAAGCGCCGCATCGTGCATCGTCACGTGGCCTACGTGCACGCGCTACGCTGCCTGCTGCGCCTCCAGGATCCGCTGCAGGACGCCGACTTCCTGCGTACGGTGCCCGACGACCCCGAAGGCTATCGCGGGCAGAGCAACATCACCCACGCGCTGCTCCACCGTCAGCTGGCCGAGCTGGTGGCGATGGACGCGGCGGGCGAGCTCAGCGAATTCCGCATGCAGTCGCTCGATCGCAGCCTCGAGGAGATGCTGGCGGTGCAAGGCGGCTGCGAGCGCATCAAGAAGACGCCCATGCCCCGCGGCTACGGCTTCATCGCGGAGCGCCTGATCCTGGCCTATGGCCTGTTGTTCCCGCTGGCGCTGGTGAGCGAGCTGGGCTGGCTCGTGGTGCCGATCAACGTGCTCGTGTGCCTGTCGTTCACGCTCATCAGCGAGGCGGGACGCGTGCTCGAGGATCCATTCACGATGTTCTGGAACGGGCTGCCGCTCCACAACATGGCGGTGACGATCGAGCGCAATCTCGGCGAGCGCCTCGGCGACGAGGACTTGGTCGCGATCCCCGGCGTCGACGAGAACGGCATCTTGATGTGATCGCGCGCCGCGGTCAGGCGGCGATCGTTCCCGCCAGCTCGAGGCTCACGTAGCGGGGGAGCACGTCGCGGTCGGGACGGCCAACCTCCACCACCGGCGAGGTCACGACGTCCTGGCCGGCGCCCCAGAATTGGAGCCGCTTGCCGATCCAGCAGTGGTCGTGGCCCATGGGCGGGATCTGGATCGCGCGCAGGCGCAGCGCCGCATGATGCCGATGCCAGGCCCCCGTCTCCCGATCCCGCACGCCCACGCACTCGTCGAGACGCAGGTGGTACTCGGTGTTGTTGGTCACGAACATGCGATGGCGGCGGCGATTGATCGGCATGACCCATCACTGCCCGCTTCGGTCCAGTCACGCAAAGAATCGACGGGTGGCGCCCGGGGGCGCTGCGCAGGGATGTTCGGCGGACGTTGCGCCCTCGCCTCCTCCACGGGTGATCGAGAAGGGGCGCGTTGCGCGATTTGCGTGCGGCAAACGCTGGTCGACCCCGCCCGAGGGCGGTCACCGTCGGCGTCGCAGAACCCCTGCTAGACTGGCCGCTGGTGGCTCGCAACCCCCTGCTATCGAGGCTTCCCCGGTTCCATCGCGGGGCCTTTGCATTGTGTCTGGTCACGGTGCTCCTCACCATGATGCTGGCGGACCAGCCGATTGCGGAGCAGCTGGTGCTGCATCCGGGCGAGGTCCTGAAGGGTCGGGGGCTTTGGCAGCCCGTGACCGCCAACTTCCTGTTCCCCGAGGGACGCGTGGCGATGGTGGTGGGCACCATCCTGGTGCAGTGGTTCCTCGCGGGCGCGCTCGAAGGTCACTGGGGCACGCGCAAGTACTTGACGCTGGTGATCGGCTGCGGGGTGGCCGGCCATGCGGCATCGGTCGTGCTCGCGCTGTTCGTGCCCGCGGTGGCGGCGGTACCGGTCGCGGGTGCGACCGCCATGGATCTCGCCGCGGTGGTGGCCTTTGGCGCGTTCATGGGCGCGCGTCCGCTCGCTGTGGGCGGGGTGCTGCCATTGAGCGGACGCACGCTGGCCATCATCATCGCCGTGCTCTCGATCGTGTCGCCGCTCGCGCGTGGTGCCCCGTGGCCGGTGGTGGTGCCGCTGTTGGTGTCCATGCTGGTGGCCTTGCTGGTGGTGACCCAGCCCTGGCGCCGTGTGCGGAAGTCGGGCAAAGTCCGTGGACGCGGCCGCAAGAAGCAGGCGGCTCACCTCCGGGTGATTCGCCCAGACGACGAGCTGCTGAACTAGTCATGCCCCCCCGCCATCGTCCACAGCGAACCAACGTCCGGGTGCCCCCCAAGGGGGGCGTCATGCCCCCCCGCCATCGTCCACAGCAAGCCAACGTCCGGGTGCCCCCCAAGGGGGGCGTCATGCCCCCCCGCCATCGTCCACAGCGAGCCAACGTCCGGGTGCCCCCCAAGGGGGGCTGAGTCCGCAGCCCCTTCCACGAGCGCGACGGTGTCGAGCGAGCAGCCAGAAGAAAAGAGCGAGACGGCGTCCTCGATGACGGCGACGTTCTATGCCCCCGAGCACACCCACCGGCAGCTGCGTCGGGTGATGCTGCGGGTCAAGGCGGGTCCCGACGCGGGCGCTCAGACCACGGTGGCGCGCTCCCGCATCACCATCGGGCGCAGCGCGGTCAACGACATCGCGCTCACGGACTCGTCGATCAGCGGCACCCATGCCGAGATCGTGCTCGGCGACACGGGTGTCCAGGTCCACGACCTCGACAGCACCAACGGCACGTTCGTGGCGGGCGTCCGCGTGCGCTCGGCCTGGATCGAGCCGGGGATGGTCATCAAGCTCGGCAAGACCGAGATCGAGCTGTCGTCGGCCAACGAGGTCCAGGTCCCGATCTCGGGCGAGGATCACTTCGGGGCGCTCTACGGCAAGAGCCCGGCCATGCGCGAGGTGTTCGCGATCCTCGAGCGGGTGGCTCCCACCGAGATGAGCGTGCTCGTCGGCGGCGAGACGGGCACCGGCAAGGAGCTGGTGGCCCGTGCCCTCCACGACGAGTCGCGGCGTCAGCAGGGGCCGTTCGTGGTGCTCGACTGCGGGTCGCTGCCGCGCGAGCTGGCCGAGGCCGCGATCCTGGGCCACAAGAAGGGCGCGTTCACGGGGGCGGTGAGCGATCGGCCCGGCTGCTTCGAGGAGGCCGACGGCGGCACCCTGTTCCTCGACGAGATCGGGGAGCTGCCGCTCGACCTCCAGCCCAAGCTGCTCCGCGTGCTCGATCGCCGCGAGGTGCAGCGCATCGGCGAGAGTCAGGTGCGCAAGGTCGACGTGCGCGTGGTGGCGGCGACGCACCGCGATCTGCGGATGATGGTCGGCCAGGGGTCGTTCCGCGAGGACCTCTACTTCCGGCTCTCGGTGATGACGGTGGACCTGCCTCCGCTGCGCGATCGCGGCGACGACAAGGTGATGCTGGCCGAGCGCTTCCTCGAGGAGCTCGTGCGCTCGATGAGCGAGATCCTGCCGCGCGCCTCCTTCAGCGACGCTGCCCGCGAGGCGCTGATGGCCGAGAAGTACCAGGGCAACGTTCGTCAGCTCAAGAACATCGTGCAGCGGGCGGCGCACCTGTGCCGCAACGGGGTCATCGAGCCCAGCGACCTGCACCTCGGGCGCCGAGAGGATCGACCGGTGGCGGCGGCCAGCAGCGCGGCGTCCTCGAGCGACGGCGGCGGCGGCATCGACCCCGGCCTCTACGAGCAGCCGTTCAAGGAGGCCAAGCAGGCCATGGTCGACGAGTTCGAACGGGCCTACCTCGGCCGATTGCTCGAGAAGACCGACAACAACCTCAGCCGAGCCGCGGCCGAGGCGGGCATCACCCGCTACTACCTCCGCGAGCTGCTCAAGCGCCTCGGCATGCACAAGAGTCGGGACGACGCATGACCATGCGACCGAGGGGGTTGGTGCTCGTGCTCTGCGGGGTGCTCGGGCTCGGCGGCCTGGCGGGCGGCGCCGTGGGATGCGGCGAGGACGAGCCCCCGCCGGTTCGCGTGGCCCGCAAGTTCGCGCTGGCCGTGGGCATGGGGGACATGGATCAGGTGCTCGCTCTGGTCGACGGCCAGACGGCGGCTCGGGTGCAGCAGGCCGCCGAGCGAGCCAGTGATCAGGTCGGAGGGCGTCGCAACATCGAGCCGCGCGAGATGCTGCAGGTGGTCGACGTGGACCCGCGAAGCCTCGGAGGCAAGGCCGAGCTGGTCCAGCCCCTCGCAGGGGACGAGCAGCGGGCCGTGGTCGCTCTGACCGGGCTCGATGGAACGTCGCACACGCTGGAGCTGATTCAAGAGCATGGGGAGTGGCGCGTGCACCTGCCGCTGCCCCGAGGACCCATGGTCGAGCCGTGAACGACGACGCATCAGAGTCGAAGGTGACCCCATCTGCCACTGAGGGGGCCGAGCAGGAGACGGAGGCCGCCGGGGCTGCGCCGAGTCCCCCGGTCACGCGAGCGCCCCGGTGGATGCGCGTGGGGCAGCTCCTGCTGCCGCTCGTGCTGTGTGCGGGATCGATGGGGGTGCACTGGATGCTCAACGTCCCGGACCGGATCCAGGAATCGCCCAACGATCAGGGGGCCAAGAAGCCGCGGGCCAAGGACGACAAGAAGTCCAAGGGTCGCGACGCTCGTGGGAAGCGGGGCCGCAACGCGCGGCAGCCGGCGCGGAGCGCCGAGGAGCTCGAGCGCGACTGGGAGCGCTACGGTGGGTTGCCGTTCGAGGACGAGCCCATCCGCTCCGACTGGGCGCGACGTCACCAGGCGATCGTCAATCGTGCCGTGGTGGTGGCTCGGCGCGATGCGTTCGAGGGGGCGCCCGAGCGTCCGCAGGTCGTCCTCGTGGAGGCCTCCTGTCGCACCGTGCGGTGCCGCGTGCTGCTGCGCTCGCCCAACCCTGGCGAGCTCGACATGTTCGGCAATGCGTTCGCAAAGATGGAGGCGGAGGGCGAGCCGGTGTGGCGCACCTTCGAGGTCGAGGTTGCCAAGGCCCCCGAGGACGCGCCCGAGCCCACCAGCGACCACTTCGTGCAGATCACCATCGGCTTCGACGACGACGAGACCAACACGCGCGAGCTGGTGATTCCCTCCGAGGACGACGACGCCAACGAGGACGACGACGCCAACGAGGACGAAGAGGGCGGCAACGAGGACGACGAGGGCAACGTCGAGGACGACGACCCCGAGCCCGAAGCCTCCCGCAACGCCAAGCCCGATCCCAACGGAGCCTGATCCCCCGCCGAAGCTCTCGACTTTCGAGAGCGAGACGCTCAGCCAAAGCCCCAGCCGACAGAACCCACGAGCCGCGAGGCGAGCGTTTGGGGTGAGCGAAGGGGGCTCCGCCGCCGAAGCTCCGACGTTTCGAGAGCGAGACGCTCAGCCAAGCCCCCGCCGACAGAACCCACGAGCCGCAAGGCGAGCGTTTGGGGTGAGCGAAGGGGGCTCCGCCCCCGCAGCGAGGGGGCTTTGCGAAAGCCCCCTTTATATATTCAGAACCGCAGGCCGCCTGCGAGCGACACGCCGCCCTGGCCGTCGAGGCGGGGTGAGACGCCGAGTCGGAAGCCGCGGCGCAGCATGGCGTCGGCGGCGGGCTTGCGCTTGTGCAGGAGCAGCACCCCCAGGAACGCGAGCGTGGCGGCACCGAATACGGCGGTGGTCACCCCCGCGCCGATCTGCCACTTGCGGATGTTCTCTCCGCGGGTGCAGATCGCGGCCACGCCGGCATCGCGGGCACCGGGGCCGCCTTCCTCGGCCACGAGGGGCTCCTGCTGGGCGTAGAAGCCCATGCTGTCCTTCTCGTAGTTGTGCGTGTTGTAGTCGCACATGTCCACGTAGGGCGGCAGCTCGGCGGGGTTGACCTCGAAGAACGCATCGTCCTCGGCGCGGCCGTTCTCCGAGTGGCTGGGATCATTGGCGTCGGGATTGGCGGTGGCCAGGCCGGCCTCGATGAGCCGGGGGCGAAAGCCGAACGAGGCCGAGTCGGGCGCGGTCAACCACACGCCGGTGACGATGGTGACGCCCGCAGCCGCAACGGTGATGCCGAGCGTGGTGCTGAATGCCGCCCACTTCCACCGGGGCGTGGGCTTCTCCAGCCCGAACCAGATCCCGCCCTCCTTTTGCTTCTTGGGCTCGGGGTCGGTCTCGGGGTCGGTCTCGGGGTCGGTCTCGTCGGGCAGCGGATCGGGCCGCGGAGGCATCTCGGTGTCGGACGTGTCCGAGGGGATCAGCTGGTTGACGACGTCGGCGGCCTTGGCGTCGATCTTGTCGCTCTTGAGATCGCTCTTGGCGATCGGGACGGTGGCCTGCGCCTCGAGGCGGCCGCTGTTGACGTCGAGGATCTGGATGTCGAGCTCGTAGCCGTCCTTGACCGGGCGCAGGTACCCGAACACCAGCCGACGCACGCCCAGGGTCTTGCCGCCTTCGGCCAGACACGCGACCTCGTCGTTGGTGCAGCCCATGGTGAGGCGCATCTCCTCGAGCGTGATCTCCTCGCCGCCGCTCAGCCCGCGATTGGCAAAGGCCTTGCGGAGGGACAGCGTGAGGTTGTGGGTGACCGCGGTGTCCCGAATGCCGCTGCCATCGAGGCCGAGCACGCTGGCCGGCGCGTCCTCGGGAGCGAGTCGTACGAAGGCCTCGGGCACGTAGGGCGATCGCAGGGCCAGCGGCCCGGCCATGGCCGGGATCGAAGCGGCTACGGTGGCGCTGGCGAGCACGGCGCAAAGGCCTGTGCTCACGGCGCGCGTGAGCGTGGAACGGGTACCAGGGGCTCGCAAGTGACGGGGGGTCCTCGGCATCATGGCGTAGGGTCGCGCGGCGGCGCGGGCTTTTCGCAGGGGGGGCGGGTACGGGGTTCACGTTGGCATGGCGGGCGTGGTGCTGGGAAGGCTAAATTGCCGGCGTGGCTCGCCCGTCCCAGGGTCCTGGTTCGGGTTCCGGCGAGGGTCCCGAACCAGCGGGGTCCGACGACGCGATCATGGTGTCGGCGCCCCTACCGTCGCGACCTCAGAGCCGGCTTCGGCTGCGTCACAGCTTGGCGGCGAGGATCACCGCGCTGGTGTTGCTGGTGTTGCTGGGGGCGGTGGCGTCGGCCGTGGTGGCGCTGGACCAGCTGCGGGCCATCCAGCAGGGGTTCGACCGCATGGTCGAGGTGTACGTGGTGTTCAACAAGCACCTCGCCGACGGTCACGTGCAGTCGCAGCGCATCTTCGAGCAGGTGCGCACCTGGGAGCGCGAGGGGAACGGCGTGCCCGAGGAGGAGCGGGAGCTCGAGCGAGACTTCGAGGAGACGTTCCGGCTTGCGCTTTCCACGCGCAACGATGACATCGCCAAGGCCCAGACGACCATCGATGCGGCGCTTGCGGATCCGGAACGGTTCGGCGCCGCCGAGCCGCGGCAAGAGCTGCGCGAGATCCAGGACCTGCTGGCCGAGCTCGAGGAGCTCGCGGCCCGAGACGAGGCCGCCGAGCCCCGGCAGGTGCTGCAAGACGTGCGCGGACAGGGTCAGATCCAGCAGAAGTTCAAGAAGATCGAGGCCAAGAGCCAGGAGGCGATCGAGCAGGTCCGGGGAGAGATCCAGCAGGCGCAGGTCCGCACCGAGCGGTTGACCGTGGGCCTGACGCTCGGCGTTGCGACCCTGGCGGTGCTGGTGGCCGTGGGGGTGTTCCTCACGCTGCGGCCGCTTCGGCGCCTGGCCGAGGGGGTGCGCAAGCTCGGGGCGGGCGACTGGTCGCAGCGCGTGTCGCCGTCGGGTCCGGAGCGGGAGGACGAGGTCAGCCAGCTCGCCCGCGAGTTCAACCACATGGCCGAGGCGCTCGAGGAGCGCGAGCGTCGTCTGCTGCGCGGCGAGCGACTGGCGGCGGCGGGACAGCTCGCGGCTCAGATCACCCACGAGATTCGCAATCCGCTGTCGAGCGTGGCTCTCAACGCCGAGCTCCTCGAGGACGAGCTGCAGGGGGCCAGCCCCGAGAGCCGGGACCTGCTCGCCAAGATCGTCAAGGAGGTCGATCGCCTGACCGCGGTGACCGAGGACTACCTCTCGTTTGCCCGGCGCCCCAAGCCGCACCTCGTGCCGCTCGACCTGCGCGAGGAGCTGCACGACCTGCTCGACTTCATGGGGCAGGAGCTGGAGATGGCCGGGATCGAGGTGGTGCAGCACCTGCCGCGCGGGCCGGTGTGGGTGATGGGCGACGGCAATCAGCTGCGCCAGGTGTTCATGAACCTGGTGCGCAACGCCCAGGAGGCTGCGCTCGACGAGGAGCGGGACCCCGACCGCCGGCCGCGAATCGAGGTGACCATGCGGTGTAAGGACGAGCAGGTGGTCGTGGTTGTGCAGGACGACGGTCCGGGCATCCCGGTGCCGGCCGCCGAGGTCGACCGCATCTTCGAGGCCTTCTACACCAGCAAGGCCAAGGGCACGGGGTTGGGCCTGCCCACCGTGCAACAGATCGTGTTGGATCACGAGGGGACGGTCGCCGTCGCCGACACGGGACCGTCGGGGACGGCGTTCGAGGTGAGGCTCCCCGCTTGCGCTCCCGAGGGCGGCTCCGTAAGCTCGCCCGCGTCGGTTCCCGGGCAAGGCCCGCCGGGGGACTCGACGCGACCCACGACAAGACCATGACGACGTCGCGCATTCCCGTAGCCCTCGGCCTCGTGCTGGCCACCCTCGGTACCTTCGGCGTCTCGTGCACGGCGATCCTGGCCCCGCGCGACGATGTGCAGCGCTGCGGCACGGCCGATGACTGCGATCCCACCGGCGACAACCGCTACGTGCCCGCGTGCCGTTTCGACGAGGACAACCTCGACCTCGATCCGTCGCAGGTCGACAAGATCTGCGTGGCCGACTTCAAGCCCAGCGTGGGCTGCGACGAGCAGTCGTACATCAACTCGAACCCCGAGCACGTGTACTCCAAGGCGTTCGACGAGCTGGGCGACATCACGCGCTATGCCGCATGCGCACCGGAGCAGCTCGGCAGCCTGGGGTGCTTGCCCATGGGCGGGGCGTGCAACCAGGGCCTGGCGCTGAACGAGCTGGGCCTCTGCGACGACGCCAACGAGGCCACCCCCATGGCGGTGCAGGCCACCACGGAGGAGCTGGTGGGGCAGGACGTGCGCGATCAGTTCTGCCGCTCGTTCTTCTGCGACGACCGCTTCGTCTGCAACACCTCCACCCGATTCTGCGTGGTGTGTGATCCGGACAAGCCCTTTGGCGAGGGCGGCTGCGGCGAGATCTACATCGCAGGGGCGCGCTCGTGCGCCTACGACGACGACGAGTGCGCCGGCGCCGACGTCACGGACACGGACGTGCGGTTCGGCTGCGGGGGCTAGCGCGTGATCACCCGAGCGCTGCGATCGCGTTGCGCACGGCGATCGCCATGAGCGAGAAGCTGGCCAGGGCGAAGATGACGAAGCGGATCGGGATGATGTTGACCATCGCCTGGAACACGCTGTGGATCACGCGGATGGCCACGTAGATCCACGCGAGCGTGATGTTGGTGGCATCGGCCGTGCCCGCGAGGTGGCAGTAGAACGCCAGGGCGTAGAAGATGACCGGCTGCTCGTGCAGGTGGTTGTAGTTGTCGGCGACCTGCCGGACCTTCATGGGCAGCTGGTCGAGGTCCTTCTTCTCCTTGAACCGGTGCATACCGATGGCCCTCATCGCCGGGATCCGGGTGGCGTAGAGCCAAAACCACATCACGAGGGTCCAACAGACCAGGGCGAGGACGGGGGCCAAGATGCTGCTCGGGGTCATGGCTGGCCATTGCCGCGATCAGGCGGCCATCGAGGGTGAGCGTGTCGCGTGCAGGGCGGTGCGAGCCGCGTCGCCGTAGAGCTTCCACGCGGTGGTCTGGACGAGCGTCTCGATCGCGGGAAGCTCGGGCCAGAAGGTGTTGCGCACCGCGACGAAGACCTCGTGGAAGGCACGAAGGGCGAGCGCTTCCTCGGGGTCGAAGGCCCGACCGAACGCGTCATCCTGCGGCCGGTAGTCGTCCTCCCACTGGAGGAACAGCTCGGTCGACACGTCCACGTAGGGCACGTCGGCCTGGTAGCGGAGCTGGGCTTCGCGGTCGGCGATGAGCTCGAGAGTGGCCTCGATTCGTGCGCGCAAGGGGGTCGTGGGGGACATGAGCATTGCCTCCTGTGGTGGCAGTCCTTGGTGGGGTCACGCCCGGGGTGGTTCCGCGCGGCGTGTGCGTCGAGCGCTGTAGGATATGTAGGTGATGTACACAGAGAACATACATCGTGGTGTGGGCTCTCACAAGGGGTGACCCAACACAATTCTTCATCGATTTGCCCTCTGAATGGTTGCGAGGGCCGATCCGCGGCTCAAGGGGACTGCCAACGCGCTAGTCGCGCGGACGCAGCCATGCCACGAGCGGCAGCAGGAGCAACACGGCGCCTGGGATCCTTCCCCCACGACCCACCGTGCAGGCCGAGCCTGCGGTGTCGTCGTAGGTCACCTCGTAGAAGCGACCGCCCGGGCTCTCGGTGCTGCGCCGGAGCCGGAGGTCGTGCAATTGCTCGGCCCGGAGCTCGGTGCGCAGACGAGTCAGGTGGCCCGAGCTGCTGCCGAGGCGGCCGAAGAACTCTCCGATGAACGCCTCGTTGCTCTGGTCGGGATCGACTCGACCCCAGTCGACGCCCTCGGCGTAGGCGCGGCGCAGCTCGTCGGCAGTGGTGGGCAGGCCGTAGTCGATGATCCACGTGCCGCCGGGATCGCTTCCCAGCAGCATCTGCTCGAGCTCGGGGTAGTTGCTCTCGTGGTCGCTCAGCGCGACCAGCTCGGAGGGGTCGATCCGCCCCGAGGCTCGACCGTCGGGCAGCACTGCGCCGTCGCTCCACAGGTAGAGGGTGATGCCGAGCGCCTCGTCGGGCTCGAGCGAGTGGCTCGCGAGCCCGAATGGGATCTCGAAGGTCTCGGGGGTCGAGGCGGGCAGATGCAGCTCGATGGGCACCAGCGCGCCGTCCTGTGCCTGCGGCCGCACCTTGGCGGCGAAGAAGAACCAGCCGTCGGTGACGTAGGGGTCGAGCGCGGTGGCGTAGTCGGGCGGCAGCGCGTAGCCCTCGGCGCCGAGCCAGTCGGCGAGCGCCATGCCCGTGTCGCCGCCGATCACGACCCACTCGTAGGTGGCGGTGGTGCCCCGCTGCTGCACCATCACGTCGCCACCACCCTCGCCGCGGCCTCCCGCGAGGTCGTTCGAACCGGACTTGGCTCCGCACCCGAGGCTGCGGTCGGGGCCTTCGTCGAGGTGGACGGCGACCTCGGGCGCGGTGTGCTCGTCGAGCGCGAGCAGCAGCGCGGGGTCGGCATCGAGCACCTCGGTGGGCGCTTGGGCGAGCGGCAGCACGAACGCGAAGTCGGAGGCGTCGATGCCCTCGTAGCCGGCCGAAGCCACCAGCACCGTTCGTTGCGCTTCGAACGCGACGAGGAGCTCCTGGTCGCTCATGCCTCCCTGCCGCTGCCCGTGGTCGGGGAACACCATGCCGCCGCAGGCCCGTGCGGGCGCGGGGGCGAGGGCGAGGGGCAGGGCGAGCGTGAGGGAAGCGAGCAGCAGCGAGCAGCGGCAAGTCATGCGCGTCAGTATCCCATGAAGGCGCTTGCCGTGGGTTCGGGGCGATGGGTCATTCGAAATGCACACGAGCGGCGGCCCGGGAGGCCGCCGCTCGCTCACGGTCACACCGTGTCGACTAGTTCAGGCACTGCCACATCACGGTGTAGCAGAGCAGCTGGCCGTTGGCGTCCGAGCCGCAGTTGCCGGCACCGTCGTAGTTCTCGCTGCCGGGGGCCTCGCACGTGGTCGGTCCCTCGCAGTAGCCGCAGACATTGCCACAGGTGCCGCCGAACTGCCCGAAGCTGGCGTAGCCCAGCTCGTTGCAGATGAGCTCGGGGTGGAAGTTGCCACCGCCGGGGCCCGAGTGCGAGACCCAGGCCTGGTTGGCGTCGGCCGAGCACACCACCCAGCCGTCGCCGGTGAATGGATCGCTGCCGCTGTCGCAGGTGCCCCCGCCTCCGCCACCGGCCTCGACCAGGCAGGCCGAGCTGCAGCCGTCACCGTCGATGGCGTTGCCGTCGTCGCACTGCTCTCCGGGCTCGACGATGCCGTTGCCGCACATCGGCGGAGCCTCGACGAAGCAGCTCGCGCTGCAGCCGTCGCCGTCGAAGGCGTTGCCGTCGTCGCACTCCTCGCCGACCTCGATCAGCCCGTTGCCGCAGACCGCCTCGGGCGGGGGCTCGCCGCCTCCCGCAGCCTCACCACCGCAGGGGCCCAGGGCCACGTCGTCGATGAACCAGCCCTGCTCGAAGCTGCAGCAGCTGTCGAGGGTCTCGTACTCGAAGCGCAGGTTGCCCGCTTGACCGGCGAGCGCGGCGGTGTCGAGGGTGATGAGATCCCAGTCGTCGCCCGCGCGCGACTCGTAGCGCATGGTGCAGAACGCCTGCTCGTTCACCCCCGCGTTGCAGTCGACGAGCGTGGTGGAGATCCCGGTGTCGGTGGACTCGAAGATCACCCGCTTGCGGTCGTAGTAGTACATTTGACCGCCACCCTCGTCGACGTGCCACGAGCGGAACGACAGCGCGTTGCCCAGGGTGACGGCGCCGATCGTCGCGGCCGAGGCCTCGGACTCGTTGCCGGGGTAGGGGGCCACGCGGTTGCCGTCGGTGCCGAGCACGGTGGAGCCGAACGGAACCTCGAGGTGGTCGAAGCTCGGAGGCGCGGCGGTGTAGAGCTGCCAGCCGCCGTTGTTGGCGATGACCGGGTTGGGCTCCCCGGGCTCGAAGCCGAACACGAGATCGCACTGCGCACACGCGCCCTGCGCTTCCACGCTCACGCCGGCCAGGTCGGCCTCGCACTGACTGGCGTAGGTCTGCCCGTCGCAGCCGCACACGGGGCTGGGCTCGACGCCCTCGCAGCCCAGCGGCTGGGGGAAGCACAGGCCCGCGGCCACGTCGCCGCAGGCGGCAGCCTCGACGAAGTAGCAGAACTCGTCACCCGGGCAGTCGTCGTTGCTGGTGCAGGCATCGTCGGGCAGGAACACGTAGTGGGCGGCGCAGGCCTCGAGCTCGAGCTCGTCGTAGCCGGGGCCCCAGTACCAGGTTTGATCCTGCGTGTCGTTGTTCCAGCGGCCCATGCCGAAGTAGCCGACCTCGTCGACCCAGAACGAGGCTTCGGTGGGACCGTCGTAGAGCGGAGACATGGTGATCCAGTTGACGCCGGGCTGGCCCGTGACCAGCAGCGGCTCGTCGGTCGGCACGACGCCGACCAGCGAGCGGAACGGATTGGTGGTGCCGTCGAGCTGGGCGACCACCGTGGTGCCGTACTCGAGCGGGAAGTCCACCCCGGTGCCGTCGGGGTTCCAGCCCACGTACTGCTGATTGACCGCGTCCCAGCCCCACACGGCGACCACGGACTGGCCGCCGAGCTGGGCGTAGAGCTCCGACGCGCTGCTCGGCCCGCCCAGCATGCACAGCCCGAACTTGGTGAAGCCCGGGAACGCGGCGGTGGTGGTCTTCATGACCATGGTGGAGAGCTGCAGGCTGTCGCCGAGCTCGCCGTAGACCATGCGGCCCACGCGATAGTAGTAGTGGGGCGTCTGCACCGTTTGGCTGGCCGCGCCCGTGTCGACGAAGCTGGTGGTGCCGAACAGCGCAGTCCCCTCGACGCCGGGGGCGAGCGGCTGGCCGAGCTCGATGTCGAGCAGGGCCTGGGGGTCGGCGGAGCGGTAGATCACGATGTCGTCCGCGTAGCCGGTGCTCGACCAGTCGAGCACGACGTCGTCGCCCATCAGCGAGATCTGGAGGTCGAAGCCGGGGACGACCGCGGCGTGATCGATGGCGGCGAGCTGGTCGCTGGGCGCATCGGGGCGCTCACCACGGACGTCCTCGTCCTCGAGCTCGAGCGCTCCTCGCTCGTCACCGAGCTCGCCGCCACAGGCGGGTCCCATGGCCAGGGCGGCCATCGTCACGAGCTGCGTCCACTTCGTCGAGATGATGTGCTTCATGCTGTCGCTTTCCTTGCGTTGCGCGGATGGGGGCTGGGCACGGCGCGAGCGACCATTCGAATGATCACGCGGGGTCCGAGTGCTCCGACCGGTCTCGTGGCACCGTCCTTGGCCATCGAGGTTCCGGGGGAGCAGGATCGAGCCCTCCGTGAGCCGAGTCCCGTCCGTGGGGCTCGGCACGTTGGCTCTACCGTGCGTTGCTCATGTTCAATACGAGGTGTAGGGCGAGGTGTCAAAGGCGATTTCAACGAATGCGAAATCTTTTTGCAGGCGCCCGCAGGCGCCACTACGGCAACAATCGTCGTAGCCGGCTACGGTCGTTGCCACCCTTCACTGTCAGTTTCGCGCGCGAATCGATGGTATCGCTCAGTGCAGGGTGCCGCGGCCCTTGTGGCCGGGCAGCGGTGGAATCGCATGAGCGCGCAGCTCCTCGAGGCTCACCAGGCGCAGCGTGTCCTCGTGGGTGGCCTCGAGCACGACGGGCGGAGCCACGCCGGCCTCGAGCGCTTCCTTCCACCGTGCAGCACACAGGCACCAGCCGTCGCCTGGGCGCAGGCCGGGGAAGCCGAGCGCGGGGGCAGGCGTGGACAGGTCGTTGCCGCGCTCGCGGGAGAAGCGGAGGAACTCCTCGGTCATGCGCGCGCACACCGAGTGCACGCCGTGGTCCCGTGGGCCGGTACGGCAGCAGCCGTCGCGGTGGAAGCCCGTCATGGGTGAGGTGCAGCAGGTCTGAAGCTCTCCGCCCAGCACGTTCTTGTCGCGGCTCACGATTGGTCGTCCCCCGTGCGAGGACCGGGAGCGTACCGATGCTGGGGCCGGGAGGCGAGGGCATGCGCGGGGTCATCCCCCGAGCGAAGTCAGCCGGTCGCGTGCCGCCTTGGGAAGCTTGGGATCGCGAAGGGCGGCGTCTGCCATGGTCTTGGCGTCCGCGGTCTGGCCCAGGGCGGCCGCGGCCAGGGCGGCCACCACGAAGGTGTCGGCAGGGCCCTGCCCCGGCTGGAGGTCACGCAGCGCTCGGCGCAGGTGCTTGCCGGCTTCGGCCTTGGTGGCCTTGTTGCTCGACAGTCGCAGCGCCTGCGCGGACAGGTTGATGGGATGCAGGGGGGCGATGCCGCGCACGCGCTCGTGGGCGATCGTCTCGGTCGCGGCATCGCCGGTGACGACGGCGAGCATGAGCAGGCGCGCGGCGGGCTCGAGGCTGTCGCCGTCGATGGTCAGGGCCTCGCGCAGCAGGGCCTTCTCGTCGTCGATGCGCCCGTCGCTGCGGGCGAGGTTGGCCAGCAGCACCAGCGGATCCACGGCCTCGGTGTGATGGCCCCGCGCGGCCTGCAGGTGGGGGATGGCGGCGGCGGGTTTGGGTCCGTCGAGCAGCAGCTTGGCGAGCATCATGCGGGGCACGTAGCCGTCGCCCTTGCTGGCCAAGAGCTTCTCCAGCGTGCGGGTGGCCTCGTCGACCTGGTTCTCACCGGCCTGTTGCAGGGCCGCTCGGAGCAACGCGTCGCGCTCGTCGCCCTCGCCGTCGACGGTGGGCTCCCAGCCGCCCATCTTCTGGTCGAGCTGGGCGAAGAACCACGCCTCGAATTCCTTCTCGACCTCCGACAGCGGCTTGCCCAGGTGCTGGCGGAACAGCTCGTCGGTGTGGGCCCCGCTGCGGTAGCCCTCGAGCACCGCGATCAGCTTGGGTCGGCCGTAGGTCTGGCCGAGGTAGCGCATGGCGTAGGCAGCGGTGGCGTAGGCGACCTCCATCATCATGCCGTCCTCGGCCCGGATGAAGGCGAGCTCGAGCTCGGACAGACGCCGCAGCTTGCCGGCTCGTCGCGCCTGCGAGAGCAGCTCGGCGCTCTCGCGGGCCCATGCGGGATCGGCCAGCTCCGATTCCCACTCGCTGAGCCCCTCGGTGAACCACCGCGGCACGCGGCCGCCGGACAGCGCGATCGCATAGGTGTGCGACAGCTCGTGGCGGATCACCATGTCGATGTCGTAGGCGCCGGAGAACGGGCCCACGAAGGTGATCACGGGGCCGAAGCACACGGCCAGCGCCCCGAGGCTCGGCACGCCCACCGTGCGCACCGAGAACGCCTCGGGCTCGGCGTAGAACTCCAGGCGCAGGGGGCCGGCCTTCATGCCGTAGTGGCGGTCGAGCTCGTCGCGCGAGCGCTCGATCGACTCGAGCAGACCGGGCTCGATGAGCTCGCGGTCCTGCTTGGGCAGGCGGATGGTGAGCTCGCCCTTGGTGCGCTCGGCGTAGTGGGGCTCGATCACGTCGTCGTAGAGGTCGAGCACGTTGCGGGTGCGCTCGTTGAAGCGGTCGCGCTTCCAGGCCCGGGCCAGCGCCTCACGGCCCTCGGTCTCGTGCCCCAGGCGCAGCAGGTTCAGGCCCAGGGCGCTCTGTACGTAGGGATCGTCGGGGGCCAGCACGGCGGCCTCGCGCAGCACGCGATCGGCGTCGGGGTAGAGGTGCAGGAAGCCGAGGATGTCGCCGAGATCGATGAAGAAGTCGCGGCCGCGGGCATCGAGCGCGAGCGCCTGGTCGCGCCACTTGCCATAGGCCTTGGCGTCGTCTTCGGCCAGGGCCAGGCCGGCGAGCACGGCCAGGCCGCCCGTGTGGTGGCGATCGACCGCGAGCGCCCGGTCTCGACCGCGCTCGCGAGCCTCGTCGCGGCGGCCCTCGATGAGCGCGATGCGGCCGAGCACGGCGTGGGCGTCGGGGTTGCCGGGGTCGACCTGCAGCGCTTCCTCGGCGTGGCGGGAGGCATCGGCGAAGCGCAGGCCCGAGAGGAACACGCGCGCCATGCCCACCAGCGCCTCGGGTTGCCAGGGGTCGCGCTCGAGCACCAACCCGAAGGTGGTGACCGCGTCGTCCTGGGCGTACTTCTCGAGGAACATCGCCCCGCGCAGGAGCAGCACGTCGTCGGCCACCCACGAGCCCTCGGCCACCGGGGCGAGGCTCTCGGCGTCCTGCAACACGCCGTTGGCGTCGTGGAATGCCCCGCCCGTGCCGCGGGCGAGCGCGGCCTGGGCCACGGCCACCAGGTCGGCGGCGGACTTGGCCTTGCCGTCGTCGTAGGCGTCGTAGAGCGCGTCCATCAGGGCGCGGGCCTGCGGCTCCTGGGCGTGGCCGCGGCGAGTCAGCTGCGCGAGCAACTCGCCCTGGAGCGGCAGGTTCCCGGGGTGGGCGCGCAGGCCCTCGTCGAGCAAGGCACGGGCTCGATCGGGCTCACCGACGCTCCACGCCAGTCGGGCGCGTCGCAGCAGCACCTCGGGATCGGAGGGAGCCCCGGCGGGGTCGGCCAGGGTGTCGGCGGCGGCCTCGCGCTGCCCGACGATGATCCTTGCACGGGCCAGGGCGAGGCGGCCCTCGAGATCCTTGGGATCCTGCTGCAGGTGGGCCTGCAAGAAGTCGATCGCGCCCTCGGGATTGCTGCGGGCGACCGCATCGAGAGCGGCGTCGCGGTCGCTCACGGGCTGCGCGGCGGGGCGCTCGCGCTTGGTGGGTCCCCCCGCATTGCCGACGTGGCCCGCGTAGGCGGCCGAAGTGTCGTGAACAGGCGCGGGCTGGGCGGGCGGCTCGGAGGGCGGGATGGTCGTCTTGGTACAGGCGGCCGTCAGCGACAGGGCCCACAGCCACGTCAGCACGTGGGGCAGCCGACGGGGACGGGAGGGGAGGTGGCCGGTTGCCGCTTCGAACCGCATGGAGCCCCAAATTCTGGGAGCCGTGGCGGGGGGTGTCAAACCGCGCGGATGGCCGCCTCGGGCGGGCTCGGGGTCGCAGCGGGCCACGGTCGGGCGGGGTGGGCCTGGGCGGGACGGGGGTCGGGCCGGGTTGGGGTCGGGCCCGGGGGACGCGGTGGGTCGGACGCGGTGGCGGCGGTGCTATCCTCTCGTGGCCCATGGCCGACTCGGACAAAGCCAACACCGCCTACCCGGCCGACGTGTACGAGACCTTCGACGCCTTCATGCAGCAGGTCCTCAAGGACGTCTACGACAACGGAGCCAAGCGCGCCGAGTTCGTGGCCCTGGTGATCGCCTCGGGCGAGCTGCTGCCGATGGCGTGGGGGCGGGTACGCAAGACGGGGGTCAAGGAGCTGGCCCTGGGCGCGGCCGGGGTGGTCGCGCTGCGGGTGGGTCTCAAGTACCTGCTGGGGGGTCCGCTGGGGATGATCCTCACCGGGTTCACGGCGGCCACGCTGATCTCGTTCTTCTGGTCGAACCAAAAGGAGGTCATGCGGCGGGTCCGGCCCTACAAGCAGATCATCCGCGACAGCCACGAGAAGTTCGACGACATCCAGGCGCGATATCAAGACGGGCGCTACGACGCGGGAGAGCGGGCGCTCCTGGTCGAGGGGCTCCTGCGTCGGGTGATCAACGAGATCGAGTCGCCGCTGCCCGAGAGCGAGGACGACAAGGGCGAGGACTAGCAGGCGCGATTGTGCGGTTCGCGTCGGCCAGGCCGGCCTGATAGCATCCCGAGTCGATGTCGGTGGTTCGCTGCCCTCGTTGCACTTCGATCACCCTGGTTCCCAATCACGACGTGCACGTGTGCACGAGCTGCGGCGGCGTGTGGCTCGACGATGCACGGGCTCGCCAGCTGCTCGCGCCGCTGGGGTCGGAGCTGCAGTCCGCCGCGACGATGATGGCCATCGAGTGCTCGTGGTGCAGCCAGCCCATGATCGTGTGTCGCGTGCAGCGAGCGGGACTGGAGATCGACGTGTGTCCGACGCACGGGACGTGGTTCGATCGCCACGAGCTCGAGCGGGTGTCACAGGTCGTGTCGCACGTGCTCGGTCGGCCCGTGCCGCATGCGCCCACGAGCTGGTCGCATGCGCATCCTCCTGCGGGGTCGATCCCGATGGCGGAGTACGGTCCGGCGCCGTCGGGGACGGGATCGAAGTGGGTCGCCGGAGCGGCCGCGGTGGGGGCGGTTGCCGCTGGTGCGGCCGCCTATGCGGTCTACAGCAACCCGCAGCAGCCTCCGCGCTCGAGCGTGGGGTCTGCCTCGAGCGACCCCGTGGGCACGGGCCTCGAGGTGATCGACCTCGGCGAGGTGGGGGGCGAGCTGGCCGATGGTGGCGCAGAGGTGGCAGGCGAGGCGCTCGACGTGGCCGGTGATGCGTTCGGGTCGGTGGCCGAGGTCGGCGGTGACGTGGCCGAGGCCGCGGGCTCGGTGCTCGGTGCCGTGTTCGAGGCGATCGGCGGGTTGTTCGGTTGAGGGCGTCACCGCGAGATCGTCACGGCCCGAGGCGAGCCCCTGCCCACGCGTGGCGGACTACTCGACGGGAGTGAACCCACCCAGCTCCTTCTG
>NZ_JAOVZF010000069.1 GCF_026337845.1 Paraliomyxa miuraensis
AGGGCCCAGCGGCGTGCCGCCACGACATCGTCTAAAGCCTCCCAGCGGTTCTCGGGCAGCGGGCGCGGGGCCAACCCTGGTGGCCGAAGCGACGCAACGATCGCTGAGGGATCGAGGAAGGTGGCGCACCACGAGGCGGTCTCGCGAATCCGAGCTTCGAGATCCTCGAGCGCGCTGGGGTACCTCGCGGCATGGCGGCTGCGGCCGTGCTGTAGCCGCGTGAGAAGGCGTTCGGCTTCGGCGTGCTCCATGACGATGCACCGAGTATCGACCTAACGCCGCAGCCCGGCCAGAGTGGCACCACCCGTCTGGCTTGCCCCGGAAAAGCCGGATCTCACGACCCTCATTGCACGCTCGGCCGGTGGTGATGTGCTACGACTCGCTCCTACCACCCGATGAGCCGCAAGTCGAGGATCCCCACCGACGGCGCCCCGCCGCTGTCCACCAATCCGTTTGCCGCGCTCCAGGGGGCGCTCGGCGAGCTTCCTCCGGGTGATGCGGTCACCGCTG
>NZ_JAOVZF010000060.1 GCF_026337845.1 Paraliomyxa miuraensis
CCGGGGCCTGAACACCAAGGCCCTGCACACGGCCCCAGCCCTTGGGGATCGGCAGGGAGTAGGCCAGGGTCGGATCGCCGGTCGGCACGATCGCCTGGCGGCGGTGGGTCTGCGCCACCTGCTCGAGCACGTGCGGCGCGTCGCGAAAGGGTGGGGCTCGTAGCGTGGTCATCGTCGGTCGTCCTCTCGCGTTGCTTCGGCCCAGAGCCGGGTCGGCCGAGCCACGCCCTGGGCTCGTGCGCGTGGTCCGTCGAGCACGAGCCCGAGGATTTCCTTGCGCTCGCTTGGCTCGGGCTCGATGCGGCGCCACGAGAACGGCAGGCCGGCGGGTCGTGGCGAGGGCTTGGTCCCGGTCGAGCACCAGCCCACCACTGGTCGCGGCGTCGGCCCGATCACCACCGACGGGCAACCGA
>NZ_JAOVZF010000104.1 GCF_026337845.1 Paraliomyxa miuraensis
TGCGTATTCCGGAGCATCTGGGCAGTTGGACCGGTGGACCTGGGCAAGCGTTCCGAAGCACCTGGGCAACGGGAGCGAAGCGACCAGCGTGAGTGGGTGGGTTGACATGGTCAGGTGTTGGTGTTGAGCCCCTTGCGCTTGCGGCCGGACTGGCCTTCGAGGATGAGGACGTGAGCATTGTGCACGACGCGGTCGCAGATGGCGTCGGCGATCGTCGGGTCGCCGAGGGCGGCGTGCCACTTGTCGGTGGGGAGCTGGCTGGCGATGACCGTCGAGGAGTGATCATATCGATCTTCGAGGATCTCGAGCAGGTCGCGGCGCTCGGTGTCCTTGAGGGGCGCGAGCAGGAAGTCGTCGAGCACGAGCACCTGCAGCTTGGCCAGGCGAGCGAGCAGTCGCGGGTACGAGCCATCGGCGCGTGCAATGGCAATCTCCTCCACGAGTCGAGGCACGCGTGAGTAGAGCGTGCCGTATCCACGACGACACGCGGCTTGAGCCAGGGCGGCGGAGATGTAGCTCTTGCCGCAGCCGGTCTTGCCGACGCAGATCACGTTGTGATGATGCTCGATCCACTTGCACGTTGCGAGCTCGCGGATCGTGGCCTTGGCGACGCCGCGGCCGGGGGTCGTCCACACGTCCTCGAGGGACGCGTCACTGGTCAGCTTCGCCGCTCGCAGCAGCCGCGAGAGGCGGCGGTTCTCCCTCGCCGTCCACTCCTGGTCGACCATGTAGCCGAGCTTCTCCGCGAAGCTCCGTTGGTGGCTCGGCGCCTCCTTCTGCAGCTCGAGGAAGGCCTCGGCCATAGCGGTCAGTTTCATGGCCATCAGCTTG
Organism: Paraliomyxa miuraensis; assembly: GCF_026337845.1. Taxonomy (GTDB): domain Bacteria; phylum Myxococcota_A; class Polyangia; order Nannocystales; family Nannocystaceae; genus Paraliomyxa; species Paraliomyxa miuraensis. Next base: position 832 of record NZ_JAOVZF010000104.1, read on the forward strand.
TCGTGGGTCTGTGTGTCGATCATGTTCTTCGTCGTTCTCGTGGTGATGGGCCGTGGGCCCGGTTGCGTAGTAGTCGCCGCCACGGATGTTGTCGTGGTCGACGGGCGCGAGAGCTTGCTGGTCCTGGTCGTCCGGGGGCATGCGGTCCAGACCATTGCGGAGGATCGAGATCACGCTGCGTCGCGTGGGCGAGCCGTGCTCGAGCGCTCGCCGGCACGCGGCCTCGACCCGCTCGTGGGAGTAGCGCTTGACGTCGCTGATGAGCGCGAGGCACGACCGAAAGCCCTGCTCGGGGTGCGGTCGGTTCTTCATGATCTGCGCGACGATCTCGCCGGCGTGGGGTCCGATCTCCGACGCCCACGCGATGATGCGCTCGGGTGGCCACGCCCCGTAGCGCTGGTGGGCCTTGGGTCGATGCGCGGGCTCGGTGACGTAGGTGCCCTTGGGTCCGTAGCTGCGAGCATGGCTCGCCACGCGCTGCCCATCGAGCATGAGCTCAACGGTCGAGACGGTGGCGCGCACCCAGAGCTTGGCGCCCACCAACGCATACGGAGCGCTGTAGTAGTGGTGGTCGTACTCGACGTGGTAGTCGATGTGCACCGTCGCCTTCTTCCACGTCGAGGGCTCGAAGCGTCGGCTCGGCAGTGGACGCAGCGCGAGCTTGTCGGTCTGCTCGAACAACGAGCGTCGGCAACCATCGAGCTTGCGAAACCGTGCCGAGTTGAGGATCTCGAGCTGCTCGGCGATGGCCTCGTTGAGATCCTCGAGCGAGAAGAAGGTGACCTTGCGCAGTCGCATGAGGATCCATCGCTGTGCGATCTGAACGCCGACCTCGACCTTGGCCTTGTCCTTAGGCTTGCGAGGGCGGGCCGGGATCACGGCGGTGCCGTAGTGCACGGCGAACTCGGCGAAGACCGGGTTGATCTCGGGGTCGATGCGCTCGGGACCCGACACCGCGCTGCGCAGCTGATCGGGCACGGTGATCTCGGGGACACCACCGAAGTACTCGAAGGCGCGCGCGGTCGAGGCGATGAACACGTCGCGCTCCTGCGAAAGCGTGGCCTCGGCGTAGGTGTAGTTGCTCGCGCCGAGCACGGCGACGTAGAGCTCGACCTCGATGACCTCGCCGGTCTTGCGATCGACGATCTTGGGTTGCAGCCCGGAGTAGTCGACGAACGCCTTCTCACCCGCGCGATGATCCTGCCGCATCACCACGTCGACGCGCCCACGGAACTCTCGGTACAGCGCGCAGAACTGGCTGTACTGGTACGGCTTGCGGGTCTTCTCGTCGTGCCGCGCAGCGTCGCGGTACTCGACCCACAGGAGCTGCAGCGTCATCGCCTTCTTGCGCATCTCTCGATGCACCCAGTCGAGGTCGATGGGGACGCGCTCGACGGGCAGCGTGGTGTCGGGCCTGGTGAACAGCCGCGCCTCGAGCTCGACGTCGGTCAGCTCGCGCGCGAGCTCCCACGTTACACCGCGCTCGAGCGCGCGACGCAGGTACTCGTGCACCGCTCCCTTCGAGAGGCGGGTGGCCGTCGAGATCTCGCGGTGCGTCCGCGACAGCTCGAACCTCAGGCGGAGGACTTCTCGGATGCGTCTCATGGAGTGCCGCTGCATCCGGCGACGATGTCGCCGAAGGCCACGCCACTCACGCGGTCGCCACGACCCCGAGCGCTACCCGCTCGAAGGCCTGCCCAGGTGCCCCGGAACCCGTGCCCGGATGCTCCGGAACGGGCGCCCAGGTGCTCCGGAACCCGTGCCCGGATGCGTCGGAACGGGCGCCCAGGTGCTCCGGAATGCGTGCCCAGGTGCGTCGGAACAGGCGCCCAGGTTCGGCCGGAACGGGTGCCCAGATCGCGTCGGAATTCGCA
>NZ_JAOVZF010000126.1 GCF_026337845.1 Paraliomyxa miuraensis
CCGGGTAGGGCCGGGGCGGAGCAGCCGGAGAGGATACCCCAGGGGCCCGGCGCCTTGGCGGAGGTAGTCCGTCACGGGCTTACGGGCCTCGGGCACTTCCGCCGCGTGCTCGATCTGCTCGCGCACCAACCTGCGCGCGCGCGATGCAGGCGGCTCTTGACCGTCCCCGGCGGGATCCCGACCATCACCGCGATGTCCTCCACCCGCATCTCTTCCCAATAGTGGAGCTCCACCGCGATCTGCAGGTCCACCGGGATGTGCCGTAGCGCGTGCAGCACCAGCCGCTGCTCGTCCTTCCCGGCCACCACCAGCGACGGCGAGCCCAGCACGTCGGCCACCGAGGTCTCCAGCTCGACCACCGGCTTGTCCTTGCGGGCGTGCTTGCGCAGGTGCATGAGCAGCTGCGTCCGCGCGATGGCCAGGAGGTCGGTCTTGAAGCTGGCCTCCCCGCGAAAGCGGTGCACCCCGTCGGTGCACGCGAGCATCGTCTGCTGCACCAGATCCTCGACTCCGTGGCTGACCTTGCTGCGAAAGAACCGAAACAGCGCGCGAAAGTGCCGGCGGAGCAGCCTCGAGCCGGCCTCGTTGTCTCCCGCCCGCCACGCCTCCAGTAGTCGTAGGTCGGTGTCCACGCGAATCACCACCGCACCAACCGTCGGGGCCCTGTTGTTGGCGAGGCCGCCCCCGTGCTCTCGGCCTTCGCCGGGGGCCGTCGTTGCGCGTGCGAGGGCCCCCGGAGCGGCCGCCGGCCGTCTCCAGTTCGTCTCCAACCGCCCGGCCCACCGGTGTCCAGGGGTCGAACTACTCGCCGCAGTAGTCGACCTGCATGGTGTGCGGCGTCGTGCAGCGGTCGACCCAGCACGACTCGCCGGGGCGCACGACGGAAAACGAAAGGCCTCTCCCATCCGCTTCGAATTCCAGCTCGCGGCATGGCTCGATCAGCTGCACTCGGAGTGTCTCGACGTCGGTCCTGCCGAGAAACCGCAGTGACGTCTCGCCCTGCCCTGGATGCAGGTTCAGCCAACCATCGTCGGAAGGGAGCCACTCATAGGCAATCACGATGGGTAGTTCGAAGTTGCAGTCATCATAGAGCAACGAGGCCCGTGAGTCGGGCAGGATCTCGAAGTTGACCAGCGAGTAATCACCGCCCGGATCGCCGCGCTCACCGAAGGGCAGGAACGTGTTCTCGAAGTGATAGCGGCCGATCCAGCGCGAGGCGTCGAACGGCTCGCCGATACTCTCGTCGCCGGAGCCGGAGGAAACGGCGGTCATGTCCTCCGGAACCCCCGAGGATGTGTCGGAGTCGAGCGCCACGATCTCTCGATTGGAGCAATTGCAGCCGACCGACGAGACCACGGCCAGCGATACGAACAACATGCGAGCGCGCATCATGCACGTCTCCTTCGGCGCCTCACGCCGAGCACGAACAACGGAAAGAGAACGAGCCAGCGGCCCGAAGCCGCGGCTCGACAGTCGCAGGCGCTCGGATCCACCCCCGCGGCTCCGGTGGTCTCGGTCTCGGCAGGGGGTGCCATCGAGATCGCCGAGTCGTCGGGGTCGACGGTGCCTTCGGTAGTGTCCAGGCCGGGCGTCGTGCACTGAGCATAGTCGAGCGCACAAGTGTTCTGATCGCAGGTCAGCGCCCCGCCCGAATACTCCGGGAGGTCGTCGCAGCTCGCGTACAGCCAGTCGGTGCCGTCGCAAGACGTCCGGCGATCGATGATCGCGCCGGTGATGGAGATCGCCCCCTGGGGCCCATGGACCAGCGTCACGATCCCATCCGGCGCCAGCACCGGAATCCCGCGGTAGGTCTGTCCGAAGCGGAAGATCGTCAGCGCCCCCGCCGACGATCGAAAGTCGTTCATCCTGTGCAAGTCGAGGTCATCCGCCGTCAGCCCCGCCTCCAAGCCGAGGTCGGCGGGATGCTCGACGATCCATGCCTCGAGGTTGGCTTGCACGGCTTCATCGGGCTCGTCGGGTGAGGCCGGGTAGAGCACGGCGTTGCGAGCGGCGAGGCCGTATGTGCTGCCATCGGAGTGGCAGTAGCGGTCCACGTCGCACTCGAGCGCCTCGAGATCAGGAGGACCGAGCGAGCACGGCAGATCGCACGCCGCCCCCGTGAATGGCCCGTCGCAGCTTGGAAGCGGCGTTCCGTCACAGCCCTGGCTCGTCTGCTCGGGCCCACGAGCCACCGAGCCAAGCCGCTGGGCCCCTGATCTCATGGGCTCTTCGCCGTGCTCCTGCTCCGGCTCCTCGACCACACAACCGCCGAGTCCGCCGAGGATCCACGCGACCATCGTTGCAGATCGAACACTGCCCACGTGTCTCGGGCTGACACGTCAGCGACCCCTGGCAATATGGACCTGTCGAATTGGATTGCTTTGGGCAACCTATCGATGGCCTCGGTCGGCTGCTCGTGCTCGGTGGATTCTTCGCCGTCACCCACAACCCCTCGCTGTGCATCAGCAGTGTCAACTGCGTCGGCTCGGGCATCGTCCTGCCCCCGACGCCGCCCGAGAGCTGGACCACCGTGGCCAACGACGACGATTGCTAGGGACGGCGCGGGGCTTCCAAGGCCCGATCAGAGCGCCGCAAGCTTCGCGCGCAGCTCTTCGATCGACCCCGAGGTCAGCTCCTTGTTCTCTGCATCCGCGAGCGCCGCGAGGATCAGCTTCTTCTTCTCCTCGCGCTGGGCCGCGAGCACGGCGGCCTCGCGCTCCGTGATCAGCACCTTGATCACATGCTTGACGACCTCGAACGCCACCGCGAGGTTCTCGTTGGGCCCGGTGGTCGGCTCCACGAAGGAGGTCTCGTTGGCGGCCTGGATCTGCTTGTTGAGGCCGCGGGCGATGTCGTCGAGGTTGACCTTGCCCTTGTCGCTGGTCAGCGGCAGGACCCACAGGTCTTCCACGGTCAGCAGGCCCTTGGCGGACTCGAAGCGGATCCGCAGACGCGAGGCTTGTTCGAAGATGTTGGACATATTGGCTCCTCTCTCGATCTCAAAAGACGACCTTGATCGTCCGCGTGAAGCTGCCCTTGACCCGGCAGACGAGGGTGTTCTTCTGGGTCGAAGAGAAGCCGAGCCCGCTGAGCTGGCTGTCGGCCTCGGGGACCTTCATCTTCGACCCGACGACCTCGAACACCTTGCGGTGCGCATCGAGCTCGGACTTGAGGAATTCGTTGAAGAAGCCGCGCGCGCTGCCGTCGTTCTTGCAGCCGTCGAGCATGAAGAAATAGTGGCGATTGCCGACCCCCTGCTCGTCCCAGTGGTTGGGCGACATCATGACCGTCGTGACCCGGTGGAAGCTCTCGGAGGGCAGGCCCCACAGCTCGCGCGAGGCGGAGGACTTGGGCAGGGACTCGCGCAGATGGAAGCCGCTCTCGTGCCGGTAGTCGAGCTTGGCAACCTCGACCGTCTCGCCCTGGCGCATGGGCTTGGCGTAGGCGAAGCAATGCAGCGTGCCGAGGCAGTCGATCTCGACCTCGAAGCCGATGTCGGTGCTCTCGCGCGCGGCGTACTGGTTGACCGAGAGGGTGTAGGTCCCCTCCCGCATCTTGCGACGATCGCCATAGAAGATGTTCTCGACGGGCTCGCGCGTCGTCCCCCTGCCGGCGTTCATGTCCACGTCGAGCCGCCCGTTGGTGGCGTTGGAGTGCTTGCTGCCAAAGTAGATGTGCCCGCCGCCCGGCTCGTGCATGTGCAGGTCGAGGTCGTCGAAATTCGACCACGACAGCCGGCAGCACAGATCGCCCGTGATGTTGCCGCCGGCCTTCTTCACGCGCTCGCGGATCGAGTCGGCGAACTCGCCGGCGTAGGACCAGCTGAAGTTGTTGTCCCACTTGAACAGCCGGCCGGCCGTCGGGTCGATCGGCGCGATCAGGCTGACGAGCTTGGACGCGTGCCGGTTCTCGAGCAGCAGCTCGAGGCTCTGCGCGCGCGGTAGGATGTCGGCGAGGAAGCGCTCGATCGAGACCTCCTCGATCTTGTCGAGGCCCTTGGGCGTGGAGGCCGTGGCTGCGATCAGATCGTCGAAGACGTCGCCGTTGATCACCTGCCGGGCCGCCCGGTCGGCGAACAGGATGTTGTTGATCGTGATGTCCTCGAGGGTCGCGTAGCGCCGCTGCAGGGCCGATCCCAGGCCGAGCTCGGTGAGCTTGGCCTGGGCCTGCTCGATCATCGCCTTGCTGATCAGCGCCGTGGGGCGCTTGTAGTTGGCCGGCGCGACCAGGGCCTCGAAGCGAGCGACGGCGCTGTTGAGATCGCGGCCCTCGGACAGATCGATCAGCAGGGTGCCGATCGCCGAGTTGCGGATCTTGGCGACCGATGCAGGCACGTCGCTGGTCCAGCCGAACAGCTCCTGCTCTCGTGCCGAGAGCCCCGCGAACTGGGCCTTGAGCTTGGCGAAGGCCGTGACGGCGAACTCGTGCTCCTGGCCGCGGTAGAGCGAGTTTTGGGCGATCAGCTCGAGGACCGTCTCGACGGCGTCGTCGGTGAGCTCGCGCAGGCCTCGAACCAACACGTTGCGACGGTCGCGAGGCTCGGCCAGCGCGGCCGGGATCTCCTTCTTGGGCTTGACGTGCTTGCTGTGAATGTTGACGAAGAAATGGTGCCAGGTGTGGACCCGCTCGCTCATTTCCTCGAAGTTCTTTTCCACACCCGCCGTGCGCTCGTCGTGCAGGAAGATGTCGTCGATGGGCGCGGCGCGGACGAAGGCGGCGAGGGCATCGGTGACGGGCTCGTAGCCCGGGGCGGAGACATCCCAGATCGTCTCGAGCTTGCCGTCGATGATCGCGACGACATCACCGACCGCGCGCACGAAGCGACGGCAGCAGCTGCAGTCGTACTCGCGACGCTCGCGGAAGACCTCGTTGGTGCCGGGCGGAAAGGCGTCGAGGTAGGTGGTCCACAGCGCGTCCTTGTCGACGCTGGCGCGCAGCAGCGCGTGCCGCTGCATCCGCTCGAACTGCTTGGCCACGGCGATCTTCAGAGCTTGAAAGTCCATGAGCGTGTCGCTCGCAGGGCGAGGGCATGAAGCGTACCAGAGACGCTCGAGATGGTGTCACGTGTGATCGCCCGTCTCGCTCTCGCCCGTCTCGCTCTCGCCCGCCCGGGGATTCCACAGCATGACCTCGTCGAGCGACTTTCGCTTCAGCTCGGGCACCTCGGCATCCGCCGCCGCGTAGCCCACCGGAAACAGGATGTACGGCCGCTCGTGCTTGGGTCTGCCCAGGATCTCCCGCAAGAACCCCATGGGGCTCGGCGTGTGGGTGAGCGTACAGAGGCCCATCGTGTGCAGGGCGGCCACGAACAGTCCGCACGCCAGGCCCACGCTCTCGCGCACGTAGAAGTTCTTGCGCGGGCGGCCATCGGGGTGGTGGCCGTGGACCTCCTCGAACACCACCACCAGGTAGGGCACCGTCTCGAGGTAGGGCTTGTGCCAGTCGGTGCCCAGGGGCGCGAGCGCCTCCAGCCACTCGTCGGACATGCGGCCTCCCTCGTAGCTCTGGCGTTCCTCCTGCTCGGCCGCCATGCGGATGCGATGCTTGAGCTCGGGGTCGTCCACCACCACGAAGCGCCATGGCTGTCGGTGCGCGCCCGAGGGCGCGGTCGAGGCGGTGCGGATCGCCAGCTCGATCGCCTCGCGCGGCACCGGCTCGTCGCTGAACTGCCGCACGCTGCGGCGCGCGTCCATGTGCTGCAAGAACGCTCGGCCTCGCCCGAGCGCCTCGTCGGGCGCGATGCGAGCGGGACGATATGGCACGAACGGAAAGCGAGAGTCCTTGGCCACCTTCGGTGGGGTACCGCAATCGCAGCGGGCTCGAAAAGCGGGGGCGGTCTCAATTCGAGGCTGGTCGAGCGTCGACGAAAGCCGCATGGACCGTTCGAGGCTGGTTGATGGATCGATCTTCAGCGCGGGTCGAGGCGCGCGCGCACCAGGCCCTTGACGAATTCGGCGTCCTCGGGGGCGATGTCGGTGAACAGCACCCCGATGCCCGGTGGCCCGCCCTCTCCCGGCCGCACGCATCGCACCACCACGCCGCCGATCTCCAGCTGTCGTTCCCCCACCTCGAGCCGCAGGCGAATCGCCGTTCCCTCGTCACGCGGCTGACGCATGCGGATGAACACCCCGCCCTCGCTGATGTCGACCGTGCTGCTCTCGAGCGCCGCCTCGGTCGAGGGAAAGCGCAGCTTCACCGTCAGCGCGAGCCGAATGCGAGGGAAGCGACGACGCTCGTCCACGGCTTCGCCGGGCCCGCGACTCGCATCCGGCGAAGCCACGGCCTTCGATCGATGGTCGGGCTGGTCCTCACCCGAAGACATGGGATTCGTGCAGGAGGTGCAGCTCAGCTCACCATGATTTCGCACCCGGCGCAACGCGTTCGCCACGAAATCAAAGTCCCGTCGTCGGTGCCCGATAGGTCTTGGCATGTCCGGGGCAGGTCCGGGGAGGTCCTGGTCGAAGTCCTGCCGGCGTGCTCGTCCCCTTCCCGCGAGCTACTCTCCCGCGCCCGCATGACCGACCCCGCCCAAGAGCGCCCGCCCGCCGTCCTGGTCGCCGTGCGCCTGCCCGGTGTGACCGAGGAACAGCATGCCGCCGATCTCGCCGAGCTGTCGCGGCTGGTCACCACACTGGGACTTCGGGTGGTGGGCACGGTCGCCCAGACGCGCGAGCGTCTGTCTCCGTCCACCGTGCTGGGCGGGGGCAAGCTGCGCGAGCTGGCGGCGTGGACCGGCGGCGATGGCAACGTGGACGCCGTCATCCCCAGCCGCGAGCGCGCGCTCGAGCGACGCGAGCGCCTGCGAACCCGCGATGGCGACGATCTCGAGCTCGACGACGACGTTCTCGACGACGACGACCAGCCCGTCCTGCCCCTGACGCTCGAGGCCAGCGAGCGGGCGCGGGTGGTCGTGGTCGATCACGAGCTGTCGCCTCGCATGCAACGCAATCTCGAGCGCGCCACCGGGGCCGAGGTGCTCGACCGCACCCACGTGATCGTGGAGATCTTCCACCGCCACGCCCGCAGCCGCGAGGCTCGCCTGCAGGTGGAGATCGCCCGGCTGAGCTACGTGGCCCCGCGGCTGCGCGAGGCCGGCGCGGGCAGGGATCGCCAGCGTGGCGGCGTGGGAGGCAAGGGGGCGGGCGAGTCGGCGCTGGAGCTCGATCGCCGCAAGATCCGCGACCGCATCGCCGAGCTGCGCCGCGAGCTGTCGGCGATCGAGCGCGAGCAGGCCACGCGCCGGGCCGGGCGCAGCGGTCAGCGACGCGTGGCGCTGGTGGGCTACACCAACGCGGGCAAGAGCTCGCTGATGCGGGCGCTCACCGGCAGCGGCGTGTACGTGGCCGACAAGCTGTTCGCCACCCTCGACACCACCGTTCGCGCGCTGCGACCCGAGACCGACCCGCGGATCCTCGTCAGCGACACCGTCGGCTTCATCAAGAAGCTGCCCCACGAGCTGGTGGCCTCGTTCCGCTCCACGCTCGACGAGGCGCTCGAGGCCTCGCTGCTGCTCTACGTGGTCGATGCCTCCGATCCCACCTTTCGCGATCAGCTCGCCGTGACGGGGCAGGTGCTGCAGGAGATCGGCGCCGGGCAGGTGGCCTCGCGCCTGGTGCTCAACAAGCGCGACCGCATCGACGAGGCGCAGCAGCAGGCGCTGGCCGTGGAATTCCCCGATGCGATCCAGATCTCGGCCCACGACCCCGACGACGTGCTGCGCGTTCGCGAGCTGATCGTGTCGTTCTTCGACGGCGAGCTGGAGCTGGCCGAGCTGTTCGTGCCCTACGCCGACCACGGGCTCGTCCGCCACGTGTACGAGGGCACCACCGTGCTCGAAGAGCGCCACACCGAGGAAGGCACGCACCTCCGCGTGCGCGCGCCCAGGGGAATGCTGAGCCGGCTACGGCATCGGCTCGGTGGTCGGTCCGATCGGGACGGCGGTCGAGCGGGCCGTCGAGCCAACCCTCGCGCCGATCGCTGAGCCGATCACGCCAGCGCCCTCACCCCGGCTCGCGCAGCCACCCCGCCACCCGCTCGGGCGGCGCGTAGATCGACCGCTTGTAGCGCTTGCGAGCCTCTCCTCGCAGCGCGGCCGCTCGCTGGGCATCGCCCCCCGTGGCCACCAGCGCTCGCGCCAGCAACAACCGCACCAGCGCCCCGTAGTCCTTCTGCCCCTCGGCGTTGATCTTCATCGCCCGCTCGAGGGTGGTGAGCGCGGCCCACGTCTGCTGTAGCTCGAGCTGCGCCCAGCCCACGCACATCAGCGGCTCGGGGAGGCTCGGCTGATTGGGGCCGCCGGCCTGCTCGAGGATCTCCACCGCCCGCTGGCAGCGATCGTGCCCACGCTGCGCCATGCCCTCGTGAAGGTCGAGCATCCCCAGGTTGTGCGAGATCTGGGCGACGCGCTCGTTGTCGGGGCCGCCGAGCTTCTCCATGATGGACAGCGCCCGCTCGTTGAGACGCCGCGCGCCCCCCAGGTCTCCGGCCGTGGCCACCACCTCGGCCAGGTTGGCCAGCGACAGCGCCACGTCCGGGTGCTCGGGCCCCAGCAGCTTCTCGTTCATCGCCAGCGCCTCTTCCATCAGCGCCCGGCCCTCCTCGATCTTGCCCTGGAGGATCAGCGCACTGCCGAGGTTGCCGATGAACAGCGCGGTCCCGGGGTGATCGCCCTGCACCTTGCGCTGGATCGCCAGCGCCTGCTCGAGCTGCGCCTGCGCGCCCGCCCAGTCCTGACGCCCGAACAGGACCACCGCGTAGTTGTTGTGCAGCACGGTCAGCTGGGGATGCTCGGGCCCCAGCACCCGGCGGTGGATCTCGATGGCCTGCTCGAAGCTCGCCACCGCATCCTCGGACCGGCCCTGCTGCTCGAGCACCACCCCGAGGTAGGTGAGCAGCATGGCCACGCGCTCGTGGTCGTCGCCCAGCGCCGCGCGCTCGATCGCCAGCGCCTTCTCGTAGTGCTTGCGCGCGTCGACCAGCTCGAGGCGCTGCATGGCCAGCCCGCCCAGGGCCGCCTCGAACTGCCCGCGCAGCGGATCGTCGGGCCCCAGGCGGTCGAGTGCGGCCTCGGCATGGCGACCCCACGACAGCCCATCGTCGCCACGCGCGAGGCGGATGCCCTCGGTGCCGATGAGCCCCACCGCCGCCTCGGCCGCCACGCGATCGAGACCATGCTCGTTGGCCACGAAGTAGGCCTTTCGGAGGTGCTCGGCCGCGGCCACGTAGTTGCCCGCGCTGTCCTCGGCCAGGCCCAGCTGCACCAGCGACTCGGCGCGCATCGCCGGCTCGCCCCGCAGCTCGGCCTCGGCCGCGACCTCGCGAGCGAGCGCGGCCGCGTCGTCGTAGCGACCCGCATGGTCGAGCGCCTCGGCGCGCCGCATGCTCGCGCGCAGCTTCTCCTCCTCGGGGCTGCCGTTCCCCTCGGGATCGCGCAGCGACTCGGCCGCGCAGGTCTCGGGCGCTCGCAGCTCGCTGGCCGCCTGGGCCGCCCGCTCGGTCACGCGCTGGTCCGCCTCGCCGAGCACCTGCAAGAGCGCATCGAGCTCGGCCAGGCGCTCGTCGAGGCACGCGATCCTACGGTCGAGCTCCTCGGGGCTCTGACGGCCGTGGACCGCCGTGGCCTCGCAGACCTCGGTGTACACCCCCACCCACGAGCTGGCGTAGTCGTCGAGGCGCTGCCGGGCCCGCGCCAGCGCCTCGTCGGCATAGGTGACTCCGGTGGCCTCGAACGCAGCCGCGATCGCGGCCGCGCGCTCCTCGTTCCACACCGGCCGAAGGTGTTCCTCGCCGCCGCGGCACGGAGCGCTGCGCGGCACGATCGCATACGAGAGCCCGCCGCCCAGCACCACCAGTCCCGCTGCGATCGCCCCGGCACGGCGCAGGCGGGCGCGGCTGGCCCCCCGCACCAGCGCATCGAGCAGCGCCTGCATCGACGGGTAGCGGCGCTCGGGCTGGGTCGACAGCCCACGGCGAACCAGGCGGCCCAGCCACGCCGGTACGCGATGCCCCCGCGGCGGCGGCGTGATGCTGCCCCGGCTGGTGTTGAACGCCAGCGCCGCCATGGTCTCGCCCGCGAACGGACGCACGCCGTGGAGCGCCTCGTAGAGCGCCACGCAGAACGCGAACTGATCGGTGCTCGCGTTGGCCTCGCCGCCCTCGAACAGCTCGGGGGCCATGTAGCTGGGCGTGCCCAGCACGTCGCCCGAGCGCGTGAGCTGGACCCCCGATCGCTCGATGGAGATGAGCCCCGACTCACCCTTCCACCAGTCGCGACCGGGATCCTCGTCGGCATCGCCCACCTCGGTCTCGACCTCGCTCGGCTGCACGCCCTGTCCCGGCAAGCCCGGCACGCTGGGTGCAGCCGCGGTGGGAGCTCGCTCGGCCGGACCGTCGCCCGCGGGCTCGCCCGTGTCGGCCACCCCCGAGGAGCGCTCGTTGCCCGCACGCGGTCGCGCCAGACCGAAGTCCATGACCTTGACCGAGCCATCGTTGCCCACCAGCACGTTCTCGGGCTTGAAGTCGCGGTGGACCACCCCGGCGTCGTGGGCGGCCGCGAGGCCCCGCCCCGCCTCGATCAGGGTGCGCAGCGCCTGCCGCCACGGGCGACGCCTGGCATCGAGCCAGTCCCGCAGGGTCTGCCCCTCCACGTAGTCCATGGCCAGGAACACGCGCCCGTCGGCCACGCCCACGTCGTGCACCGTGATCACGTTGGCGTGATTGAGCTGCGCCATCGCCTGCGCCTCGCGACGCAGTCGCTGCTGGCGCTCGCGCGAGGCTCGGGACGAGCGCGTGCGACGGCGCAGCACCTTGAGCGCCACGCGACGGTCGAGCTGCGGGTCGTAGGCGAGGTAGACCATGCCCATCGCCCCCTCGCCCAGCCGAGAGACGATCACGTAGCGGCCGATCGTGACCCCCGGGCGCTCGCCCGGGTCACGCTTGCCGCTCGCGGACGGCTCCTCTGCGCGCGTGCTCATCGCTGGGAACTGCTAGGGTACCCCACCAAGAGCCCCGAGCCGACCTCACTCCACCGCGGCCATTCGTCCCCGGCCTCGGCCCGTGCGCGAGGGAACGCGCCGAGCCAGCACCTGCTCGAGGGCCAGCAGGTGCACGGGCTTGCCGACGTGATCGTCCATGCCCGCATCGAGGCAGCGCTCGCGATCTCCGGACATCGTGTGCGCGGTCATGGCAACCACGGGCAGGTGCCGGGGACCGCCGCGCTCGCGCTCGCGCAGGGCCCGAGTGGTGGCCAGGCCGTCGAGCACCGGCATCTGCACGTCCATGAGCACCAGGTCGTACGACGACCGCTCGATGCGCTCGAGGGCTTCCTGGCCGTTGGTGGCCAGGTCGACCTCGCAGCCGAGCTTGCGCAGCATCGTCATGGCGACCTTCTGATTGATCACGTTGTCCTCCACCAGCAGGATCCTGGCCGCGAACTGGACCTGGATCGACCCCGATGGGCTCGTGCGCCGGACGACCGGTGCGGCCTCCTCCCTGACCACCAGACGCTTGGCCATGACGGTGGCCAGGAGCTCCACGAGCGCGGACCCATTGATCGGCTTGGTGCAGGCCCCCGCGATGCCGAGCGCTCGCAGCCTGGCATCCCCGACGGGGTCGGTCACCGACGTCGACAGCACGATCGCGGCTCCGGCCAACGAGGGCCGCTCGCCGATCGCCCTGGCCAGCTCGAGCCCGCCCATACCGGGCATCCGATGGTCGAGCACGACGAGATCGAACGGCGAGCCGCGCTCGACGGCGCGCTCCAGGATCGCGAGCGCCTCGTCGCCCGAGCCACACGCCGACGGCCGCATCCCCGCGTGCTCCATCAGCTCGGAGAGGAGCGTCCGGTTGATCGCCAGATCGTCGACGATCAGCACGCGCGTCCCGGCGAGCACGGCCCGGGCGGGCGCTGGCTCCGGGGTGGGATCGACCGGCAGCGTCAGCCCCAGCCAGAACGTGGAGCCGACCCCCACCTCGCTGCGCAGCCCCACCTCGCCGCCCATGAGCCGCGCGAGGCTGCGGGAGATCGCCAGTCCCAGGCCCACGCCGCCATGGATCCGGGTGGACGAAGCATCGACCTGGCGAAACTTCTCGAACACCGCCGAGAGCTGGTCGGCGGGGATGCCGATGCCCGTGTCGGTCACGCCGATGCGCAGCGCGACCTCGCCCGTCGCCCGACGCTCGCCCTCGACCGCCAGCACGATGTGACCGCGCTCGGTGAACTTGACCGCGTTGGACAGGAAGTTGGCCACGATCTGGCGGATGCGGCCGGGGTCACCGATCACTCGGCCGGGAACGGACGGGGGCACGTGGAGCACGAGCTCGAGCGCGTGCCCGCGGGAGCGGGCCTGGGCCGCGGCCTGCTCGGTCACGTCCTGCAGGGTGGAGCGCAGCGCGAACGAGATCGACTCGAGCTCGAGCTGGCCCGCCTCGACCTTGGAGAGATCGAGGATGTCGGTGATGAGCTCCAGCAGGGCCTGGCCCGAGGAGGTGGCGACGCGCACGTAGTCGCTCTGCTCGTCGGAGAGCGGCGTGTGGCCGAGCAGGTTCATCATGCCGATCACCCCGTTCATGGGGGTGCGGATCTCGTGGCTCATGTTGGCGAGGAACTCGCTCTTGGCCCGCGTGGCCGCCTCGGCCTGCAGGCGGGCCTCGTCGAGCAGCCGCGATTGCTCCCGCACCAGGTCGAGCTCGCGCTGGCGCAGCGCGGCCCCGATGAACATGAACCCCGAGATCGAGACCAGCACCAACATCATGATGAACGAGGCCCTCGCCTGGTCGGGGAACGAGATCCGGGTCAGCACGAACACGCCGACGAGCAACCCGCCGCTGAGGAGCACCATCTCGCGTCGCGAGAAGAAGATGCTCGCGAAGCAGATCGGGATCAGCAGCCAGACATTGGCCTGCAGCAGGTTTCCGGTGGGGTTTGGGCCCCCGAGCTCGATGTAGAAGTTCGAGCTCAGCGTCATCGCGCTCGTGGAGAGCACCAGGAGCAGGGCGCCGGCGCGATGGTGGGTCGTGCGGCTGAGCCCATAGCTCATCGCCACCACCACCGTCATCAGCATCAGGCGAGAGCGGAAGATCTCGCTGGCCACGGTCGAGCCCGCGGCACCGATCACCCCCACGAACAACGAGATCGCGGCCAGCAGCGAGGCCCGGCTACGCGCTGCGGACTCGGTCACCGCGGGGGAGGGGCGCGTCAGCCACTGGGTCACTGTCGATGGGGTCCGTCCATTCATCGAACCAGTCCTCGAGCCCCACGACCAAACAGGGGGATCATCCGCGCTCGATGGGGGCGCCGCAAGCTCGAAACGTGATGCGGCACCCGTCCAATTTTGGAACCACTGGCAATTGCCCCTTCGGCCACCGTCGTTGTGGCGGGCCTGGCGACTCCCGTAGAATCCGAGTCGGGGAGTCCCGATTTGTCACGATCGACGTCGCCCTCGAGCACCCGCCGGCCACGCATCCCGATGGTCCAGCGGGCGTTCCATGCGGTCGGCAGGCTCCGGGGCCGCGTGCTGCTCGACCGCTTCGAGGCGAGCGCCAGGCGAGCGCGGTCACTGGATCTACGGACCCTGCAAGAGATCGTCGCCGCCAACCGCGACACCGAGTTCGGCCGGGCCCATGGCTTTGGGAGCCTGGACCTGCGCGAGGACGCCGCCGCCTACCGCCGCGCCGTGCCGCTGCACGCCTACGCCGACCTCGCCCCCTACGTGGAGCGCATGGCCGAAGGAGAGCGAGGAGTGCTGTGCGCCGAGGCGCCGAGCCTGTTTGCGATGTCGTCGGGCACTTCGGGCCAGCCCAAGCTCGTCCCCATCACCCCCCGCCTGCAGGCGCTGCAGGTCCGCTGCTATGGGGGCCTCATTCCCGCCGTGGCCGGCCGGCGGATCCCCGGCGGGGGCGATCCACATCGGGGGATCATGCTGATCTCCGGCGCCGACTCCGGCCTGCGCACCAGGGGTGGGATCCCCATGGGCTCCGCGTCGGCCGGCGGCATCGTCAAGATGCGACGGATCATGCCGCTCTTGTGGACCACGCCATTCGAAGCGCTGGTGGTCGGAGACCGCGGGGCCAACGGGTACCTGCACGCGCTGTTCGGCCTGCGCGAGCTGGAGGCCAAGTTCATCCAAACCGCGTTCTGCCCCACCGTCGTGAGCTGGCTTCGGATGATCGAGGATCGCTTCGAGACCCTCGTGCGAGACATCGAGCACGGCACCCTCGACCCTTCGCTGCGGCTCACCTCCGACGAGCGGGCCCGCATCGAGCCGCGGCTGCGGGCCGACCCCGTGCGGGCCGAGGAGCTGCGCCGGGCGGTCGCCCACGGCTTCTCGGGCTTCGTGCCGCGGGCGTGGCCCCACCTTCGCTACGTGGCCGCCGTCATCACCGGGAGCTTCGGGGCCTACGTGCCCAACCTTCGCCACTACATCGGCGACGCGCTGCCGATCTTCACCATCATCTACATCGCCAGCGAGGGGATCATCGGGCTGAACCTGTGGCCCGACGAGCCCGAGCGCTATGCACTCGCGGCGGGGATGGCGGCGTTCGAGTTCATTCCCGTGGCCCAGGTGGACGACCCCTCGCCGACCACCGTGGGCCTCGACGGCCTGCACCGCGGCGACGAATACGAGGTCGTGCTCACCAATCATGCAGGTCTCTACCGCTATCGGATGACCGACGTGGTGCGGGTCGTCGACTTCGTCGAGGAGCTGCCGGTGATCTCGTTCTGTCACCGGCGGGGCGAGCTCCTCGACCTGGTGGGCGAGCGGCTCACGCCCCGGCACACCAGGGATGCCGTCGAGGGCTTCGTTTGCCGCTTCGGGGGACCGGGCGCGCGGCTCATGGACTACACGACCGCCCGGGACACCGAGTCGACCCCGCCGCGGCACGTGTTCTACGTGGAGATGGTGGGCGCCGAGGGTTCGTCCATCGACCAGGCCAGCGCGCACCTCGACGCCGCGCTCGTCGAGCACTGCCACGCCCACGCGTTCCAGACCAGGAGCGAGCGCCAGATCGGCATGCCCCGGGTGAAGCTGATGCAGCCCGGGGCGTTCGACCGGCTCGCACAGTGGCGGCTGGACCGTAGCCCGGGCGCATCGCAAAACCAGCTCAAGACGCCGCGGGTGGTCGACGACCCCGAGCTGCTCGGGGTGCTCGAGCAGCTCGTGCTGGCCCAGACCGAGTGAGCGAGGGCCAGTGCTCCGAGCCGCTACTCCACCACCACCACGTCCCCGCTCCCGCGCCCGAACGTCTCGGGGTGGTACATCTCCTCGGCCTTGGACGGCGGCACCACGAACCTCCCGGGCGTGGTCGCCCGCGCCACGTAGTCGTAGTCGTACACCCCCGACCACAACAGCGACGTGAACGCCTCGACCCGCTCGTCGCGCATGTTCTGGTGCTCGTACCAGGTGCGGGTCCACCACCAAAACCCTCCGCCCTCGTCCTCGGGATCGGGCGGCAGGGCGCCGGTGGTGGCCAGCGCAGGGTTGAGCACTTCGAGCCCGGCCGGCAGCGGGTCCACCAGCGCCACGTGATAGCGCCGGCCGTCGGCCACCATCGTCACCCGCACCCGCACCCGGGCCCCCGCCTTGATGTGCCAGGTGCCGTCGGCATCGCGCCGCACGTCGTCCTCGTGATCGACCGCCTCGTAGCGGCGCTCCACCACGAACCCGGCGTCGTAGGGCGGCAGCTTCAGATCGCGCGGCGCATAGCGCATGCCCACGCGGTAGTAGAGCCGCCCCGGGCCCTTCTTGTCGATCACCAGGTCTTGCGTGCCCGCGTGATCGGCCAGCCACTGCATGGGCACGTCGACCTCGTGGGTCTCGGTGGTGCGTCCCCGAAACTCGTGCTTGCCCGCGAAGGTCTCGCCCACCCAGGCCCGCGCCACGAAGTCGGGGGTGGCCTTCTCGTACTGGCCGAAGTAGCGATCGAGCGCCACCAGCACGAACGCATTCTCCTGGGTGCTCGACCAGCGCCCGGCCTTGCGGTGGCCCAGCAGCCCCCGCACCAGCTTGGGGATCAGATCGCTGCCGGGCTCGGTGGTCATCAGCGCCTCGAGCACCAGCGCATCGGCCCTGCGATCGGAGTGCAGCAGCAGGTGCGCCCCGTCGTCGTAGGCGGTGGCGAAGTGGGCCATGGCCGCGGTCTCGGTGGCGCGGTTTTGCAGGTGCCGCTCGATCCGATCGGCCAGCGCCCGCGTCTTGCCGTCCTCGTGCAGGGTGGGCAGCACCCACGCCAGCGCCTCGAGCGGGAGCTTCTCCACGCCGACTTCATCGACCAGGATCTGGGCCTTGCGGGCATCGGGCTTGCCCGACAGGCGCTGCACGTAGAGCGCATAGGCCCGGATCACCCGCCGCACGTCCTCGGGCGTGTGGCGGTCGAAGTGCCGCTCGATCTCC
This sequence comes from Paraliomyxa miuraensis, assembly GCF_026337845.1. Taxonomy (GTDB): domain Bacteria; phylum Myxococcota_A; class Polyangia; order Nannocystales; family Nannocystaceae; genus Paraliomyxa; species Paraliomyxa miuraensis. The sequence continues at coordinate 16,392 of NZ_JAOVZF010000126.1, forward strand.
GCGAGGTAGGAGAGCGCCTGCGCGCGCATGCCCGAGGGCACCGAGAAGCCCTTCTCGTGCGCCCGCTCGAGCGCATGGGCCACGTGCACCGTGAGGTACGGCCACGACGGCCAGCCGCGGCCCCAGAACGAGAACCCGCCGTCGTCGGTCTGCATGCGCCGCAGCTTGGCGAGGTCGCGATCCACCGCGGCCCGCAGCTCCTTGGGCGGCGGTAGGCCCTCGGCATCGAACGCCTCGAGCACGTCGCGCAGCGCCGCGATCGCCAGCACGCGGCTTGCGAGCTGCTCGCTGCACTCGAACGGATACGACACCAGGTAGAGCACCGCGTCGGTCAACGCCTGCACCGCCGTCGACGAGGTGCTGATCTCCAGCCCGCCGAACTGCGGGAACACGCCCGGCGGAGCCTGCACCGGCTGCACGATCCCTCCCTCGTCGAGCTCACCATAGGTCGCGAACGCCTCGGTGGTGGCCGGCGTCCACACCGGCAGCTCGAACGTGGCCGCATCGGCCCAGGTGCCCGCCGCCGCGCCCACCTGCACGCGCGCGGTCCCGGCGTACTGGGCCCGGCTGGGGAAGCGCACCTCCACCCGATCGTTGGCCGGCACCTTCACCACGCGCCCCTGCCCGCCGGTCAGCTCGAGGTTGTGGGCGCGCATCGCCACCTCCACCTCCATGGGCGCATCGGTCTGGTTCTGCAGCACCACCGGCAGCTCGAGCTCGTCGCCGAAGTTCAGGAAGCGCGGCGGCGAGGGCCTCACCATCAAGGGCAGCCGCGCCGTGATGGTGGACTCGGACAGCCCGAACTGGCGCTCGCCCGCCACCGCCACCGCCATGATGCGATAGCGCGTGAGGTTGTCGGGCAGCTTCAGCGGCACGCTGGCCTTGCCCGAGGCATCGGTGCGCACGCTCGGCGAGAACAGGGCCAGCGCCGAGAAGTCCTTGCGCAGCGCGATCGCAGGCCCGGGCTCGTCCTTGCCGTCCTTGGTCTTCTTGCCCGCGGCCTTGGAGGGCTCGGGCTTGGGCGCCGGCTGACCCGGCGGCGGCGGAGGGGCCTCGCTGCGAGACACCAGCTCGGCCATCGGGGCCTCCTCGTCTGCCATCGGCATCGCGCCTTCGAGCTGCATCATCTTGTCGCCGCCCCCGCCGCCCGGGGCAGCCGAGGCCCCGCTGGCCGCGGTCTCGGCCTGCTCGACCAGATCGCCGGCGCTCGCCAGCAGCACCTGCTGGCGCAGGTAGTGGTCGCGCACCCCGGGATCGCGCCAGCCGTAGAACGTGGCCAGCGGATCGGGCACCGCGTAGCCGGTCAGCGCCAGCACGGCCTCGTCCACCACCCACAGCGCCACCTCGGCGTCCGCCACCGGGCGACCGGCGGCGTCCTTCACCTGCACCGCCACCGTGGTCTCGCCCCCGGGCTCGATCTTCGGCTTGCCCGGCTCCACCGAGAGCGCCAGCGTGCGCTGTCGCGGCGGCACCGAGAGCGCGGCCGTCCCCACCGCATACGCGGGTCGCTTGGGCAGCTTGGGGTCGACCTTGCCGTCCTCGCCGCGCCGCGGGGCCGCCCCCGCCAGATCCACCTGCACCGTGATCGACGGCGTCATCGCCTCCTCGATCGGCACCTCGATCATGGTCGACATGCCATCGAGGCGGATCACCCGGACGTCCACGATCCCCGAGCGGCGGATCGTGACCAGGCCCTGCGCGTCGGCCCACGGGGCCGAGACCGCGATCTTCGCCACCTGCCCCGCCTCGTACTCGCCGCGATCGGGGATCAGCAGCACCTGCTCCTGCGACACGTCGCGCGGGGCCGGCAGCTCGCCGCCCGCCACCCACGTCGTCAGCTCGGTGCGGTTGGGCCGGCCCTTGGCGTCGACCACCTCGGCCACCAGCCGATGACTGCCGCCCCGCCGCGCGGCCAACGAGCAGCGCACCGCCGCCGCCGCGCTGTCCTTGGTGCAGGTCTGGGGATCGAGCTCCTTCTCGACCATCTCGCCGTGCTCCTGCACGTACTCCACCCGCACCGCCTTCACGAGCACCGAGACCCCCGGCACGACCTTGCCGTCGATGTCGGTCACGATCACGTCCACGTCGATGTCCTCGCCGGCCTGCACGAACGCGCGATCGCTGCGCAGCCCCACGTAGAGCGACGACGGGTGCACCACCAGGCTGGTGCTCGAGGTCCACGCTTGCCGGTTGACGTCGGTCACCGTGGCCTGGGCACTCACGCTCATCGCCTGCGGCGGGTCGACCGACACGAAGTCCATGCGCAGGTGGTGCTCGCCCGCGGCATCCGTGAGCGCATCGAACGAGACCACCCGCGGCTCGTCCTCGGGCCGCGACGGGCCCCAGTAGCTCCAGAACATCCACCACGGGATCTGCCGGCCGAACGAGAACCCATCGTGGCCCGGCGGCTGGTAGTGGCCCGGCGACGACGTCACGTCCCAGTGGACCGCGGCGTTGGCCAGTCCCCCGCCCGCGTAGTACGCCGCCTCCACCGTGGCCACCGCGTGGGCGCCCAAGAGGTGCGGGCCCTCGGACACGCGCGCGCTCACCTCGTACTCGGGCCGGCGGAACTCCTCCACCCGCACCATGTGCCAGTGCTCCGCCCCCGAGTCCTTCCAGCCCTTGGCCTCCAGCGTGAGGCTGCCGTAGCCGAGGTTCATGGTGTCGGGCAGCGCGATCGAGGTGTCGAAGGCCCCGAACGCGTTGAGCGCCTGCTTGCCCTTGGCCACCTCGTTGCCCTGCGAATCGTGCAGCTTCCACTCGACCTCGCGCACCTTGCTGCCGCTCGGGCCGCCCAGGCCCCCCACGTCCCCGCCCTTGCCGGGATCGGTGGTGCGCAGCCAGCCCTTGATCTTCACGTCCTCGCCCGGACGGTAGAGGCCCCGGTCGTCGAACACGTACCAGGTGAGCGACGGGGCCTGCTCCATCGTGTGCCACGACCCCTGGGGGTTCCACCACCACAGCGACTCGGGCAGGAACGCCACGTCATCGCCCTTCTTGGCCATGATGATCTGCGCGTTGTCGCGCACGAGCGGCAGCGAGACCAGGCCCTTGGCATCGGTGCGCCCCTTGGCGCCCACGTGCAGCAGCTGCACGTCCACGTCGGCCTTGGGCGAGCCGTCGGCCAGCGAGGTGGCCCACACCAGCATGCGCTCCGCATCGACGTGCGCCTGCAGGCCGAGGTCCGTGACCTGCACCCATGCCACCGCGCGCTGCATCATCCATGGCTCGGGGGGCTCTTCGGTCTGCTCGACCATGAACACGAGGTGCCCCCGCGGCCCCTGGGCCGTCTTGGTCAGCGCCGCCGACAGATCGACCGGCGTCTCCACCACCTCGTCGTTGGCGCGGCGCACCGTGATCACGTCGTCGATCACCTTCCGCCCCGGCATCGACACCTCGCGCGAGTCGCCCGACAGCTTCTCGAGCGCCAGCAGGTACTCGCGCCAGTCCTTGGGCTCCACCGCCCACGCCCGCACCTTCAGCTTGCGGTGGTTGACCGAGAACACCGACATCTTGCCGCCCGCGGCCGGGTCGAGCACGGTCAGGCCGCTGCCCTGGATGAACAGGTTCTCGGGCGCCTCGGTCACCTTGAAATCGAGCGACGGACTCTTGCCCAGGCGCTGGCCGAACTGATCGAGGATCTGGGGCGAGAGCGTGACCTCGTAGCGCGTGCGCCCGCGGGTCGCGCCGTACACGTACAGGTACTCGCCGTAGACCTCGGTGCGCAGGCCCGGCAGCGGAGGCTCTACCTTCACCAGCGAGGCATCGAACTCCGCGGCCTCCACCGGATTGGTGAACACGATCTCGAACGGGGAGCCGGGCGGGCACTGGCCGTCGTAGCCGCAGCGGTGCTCGGACACCTTCATCGGCCCGTAGGTGCGAAACGAGAACGACTGCGTGGTGGTGGTGGTCAGCGGCCCCTCGGCCGACGGCGTGCCCGGACCGATCGACACCTGCACCGGGCTGTCGGACGGCAGCGCCGTCATGGGCACGAACGCCAGCCAGCGCCCGTCCTCGGCCTGGGCGCGCAGCTGCGACACCGTCTCGTCCGCGTCGATCTCCTCCGGCTTGGCCAGCCGCACCTTCACCTCGGTGGCCTTGCGCGCCCCCGCGTGCAGCGTGATGGTGGCTGCCACCTTCGCCGCATCGATGCGCTGGTCGAACGACACGAACATCAGCGGCTGGCGCCGCGCGGGCTGATCGGCGGGATAGGTGATCTGCACCGTGGGCGGCGGCGTGGTGAAGGTCCAGCGCTGATCCCCGTCGAGCGCGTTGCCCACCGCCGACTTGGTCCCCTTGGGCACCGTCACCTCGTAGCGCGTTGCCATTGGAAAGCGCTCGGTCGGCTCGAACAGCAGCGTCTTGGTCCCCACCCAGCGCCACTTGCCCCCGAACGCTCCCTTGGGCGTGGGCTCGAGCCGCACCGGTACCTTGCCCGCCGCCAGGGCATCGAGCGAGGTGACCGCGACCATGGGATCGGAGAACGTCACGCTCAGGTGGGGCGCCAGCGGAACGTCGCCCTCGGGCGCAAAGCGAACCACCGACAGCGGGCCCTTGGGGCGCGGCGTGGCCCCGGGCTTGGCGGGCGCCGGAGGGAACGCGCCCAGCACGGTGGTGCCGGTCTTGGGCGGGGGCAGCGAGCCCTTGCGGACGGCAAAGTCCTTCTGATCCGACGCCTCGGCCTCGAGCTTGGGCAGCCGGGCCAGCACCGCCTTGATCTTGGTCTCGTCGAGCGGCTTGGCCTCGGCCAGCTTCGGCGCAGGCCGGTCGGCCGCCGCCGGGTCGGCGTGACTGAGGCGAATGAGCAATCCCTTCACGTCGGCGGCGACCGCGGGCGGGGCCGTGCCATCGGAATCGATCACCTCGAGCGGCTTGCTCTTGCGGCACGAGAGCACCGCGAGCACCACGAACAACGACAGCGCGAGCTTGGCGAAGGGGCGAGTCATTGGGGCCTCGGCCCCACACGCTATCAGGGTTCCGAGCCTCGTGTAGCGAGGCTCGAACCCGGCCCTCCGACCGGGCTACGAGGCCAGCGCGAGCCCGGACAGCGGGCTGCCCTCCACCTCCTGCCGGATCGCCGCCAGCGCCCGGTTCTGGATCTGCCGAATCCGCTCTCGCGACAGTCGATAGTGCTGCCCCAGCGCCTCCAGGGTCATTCGGGGGACGCCGCCCAGCGCAAAGCGCCGCTCGAGGATCTCCCGCTCCATCTGCCCCAGACCCTCCAGGGCCCGACGAGCCAGCACCTCGCTGCGATGGCAGTCGATGCGCTCGTCGAGCTCGGCCTGCGGCGCCGGAGTGCCCAGGCGGTCGCCCCACGTGGGTTGCTCTTCATCGCCATCGGGTGCGTCGAGAGTGACCGAGCGCAGCGACATCGCCTCGATGGCCACGCGGACCTTGGACACGGGCATCCCCACCGCCTCGGCCAGCTCGGCCACGCGAGCCGGCCGGCCGAGCTGCGCCTCGAGATCCGTTCGAGCCGCGCGAACCTTGGTGAAGATGGCGTGCAGGTGCGCCGGAATTCGCACCGTGCGACCGCGATCGACCAGGGCACGCGTGATCGCGTGGCGGATCCACCACACCGCGTAGGTCGAGAAGCGCGTGCCGTGAGCGGGATCGAAGCGCTCGACCGCCTTGATGAGCCCCAGGTTGCCCTCCTGCACCCGGTCGGCGAGCGGCATCGCGCGGCCCGAGTAGCGCTCGGCCACCATCGCCACCAGCCGGAGGTTGGAGCACACGAAGCGATTGCGGGCGTGGAGGTAGCGCTGGCCGGCGATGCGTACGCGCTCGCGATAGCCTTCGAAGGCGGCCGAACCGAGCTCTCGCTCCGCGCCGGGCAGGACCATCTGCGGCAGCCCCTGGGCCAGCGCAGCGAGGGCCTCCATCACCCGCTCGGCCACGGTGCCGTCCACGTCGGCCCGCTCGAGCCCGATGGCGAAGGCCTCGTCGTCGCCCTCCTCCGCAGGAGGCTCGGCCACGGTCGAGCGCAGGACCTCGAGCACCTGCGAGCGCAGCGTGGGCAGCGACAGCAGGGCCACCCACCGCGCGCGTCGGAGCTCGACGAGCTGGATCAGCGCCGCGCGCTCCTCGGTCGCATCCAGCCGAGGATGACGACGAGCCTGGTCGAAGTACAAGTCCAACGGCTCGCGTGACGCTCGAGGTCGAGGACGACGTGCACGCGAGACGGGCTTGGTGCTCTTGGTTTTGTAGACCGGGGACTCCATCGCTGGGCAGCGTCATCTGCAACCGCGGTGCCAACGCCCGGACGCTCAAAGACCCATTCCTCGCGGCCCCCGAACCGCCTGGGCGTGGCCGCTCTGTGTCAGCACCGCTCACCCGTGCGGCTGTGACCCATGCCCAAACGTTGCGGATGAGACGTTGCCGTGCTCAGGAGAGCCCGTGCTTGTCCAGACGCCGGTAGAGCGTGCGCCGCTCGACCCCGAGGATGCGAGCCGCGTGCGACTTGTTGCCCACGGTGATCTCGAGCACCCGCTTGATGTAGCGGCGCTCGAGCTCGTCGAGGGTCGGCAAGTCTTCTGGATCATTGGTGCTCACCACGACGGCCTTGATCTGATGGTCGCGAACCTTGTCCGGGAGATCGGTGGGGCCGATCTTGTCACCCCGGGTCAGGGCCACCGCGCGCTCCATGCAGTTCTCCAGCTCGCGCACGTTGCCGGGCCAGCCATATCCGAGCAGCAGCTCCGCGGCTGCGGGCTCGAGCCCCCGAATGTCGCGCTGACACTGGGCCGCGTAGCGCTCCACGAACGCCTGGGCCAGCAGCAGCACGTCACGGCCGCGCAGGCGCAGCGGCGGTAGCTCCACCCGGACCACGTCGATGCGATAGAGGAGGTCCTCGCGAAAGTCCCCGGACTCCACGTCGGCGGTGAGGTCACGATTGGTCGCCGTGACCAGGCGAACATCGAACGGACGCTCGTGCGGGCCGCCCACCGGCCGAACGCGACGCTCCTGGAGGGCACGCAGCAGCTTGGCCTGAACCTCGCGCGGGAGATCACCGATCTCGTCGAGGAACAGCGTACCGTTGGTCGCCTTCACGAACAGACCCTCACGTGCCTCGTTGGCCCCGGTGAACGCTCCGCGGGCGTGCCCGAACAGCTCGCTCTCCACCAGCCCCGGAGGCAAGGCCGCGCAGTTCAGTGCTACGAACGGGCCCTGGCTCCTTCGGCCCCGCGCATGGAGCGAACGAGCCACCAGCTCCTTGCCGGTGCCGCTCTCGCCGGTGACCAGGACCGATGCCTCACTATGGGCCACCCGGTCGATCAAGTCGAAGACCTTGAGCATCACCGAGCTGCGGCCGATCATCTCGCCGAAGCGCTGACTCTCCCCGAGGGCCTTGCGCAGTCGCGAGACCTCGCACCCCATGCGGTGATGTCGTACCGCACGGGCCATCACGGGGTTCAGCAGCTGGGTGTCGATGGGCTTGGTGAGGAAGTCGTAGGCTCCGCCCCGCAGGGCCGCCACGGCTGCGTCCACGCTCACCTGGCCGGTCATCACGATCACGGGCAGCTCGGGCCGCAGCGAGGCCACCCGACGGCACAGCTCCACCCCGTCGATGCCGTCCATGAGGAGGTCGGTCAGGATCGCATCGGGCTCGATCTCCTCGAGGCGGGACAGCGCGGCCGCGGCCGACATCTCCACGTGGGTCTTGTAGCCCTCGCGCGAGAGCACCCCCCGCAGCAATTCACAGGAGATCTCCTCGTCGTCGACGATCAAGACCGTTCCACTGGACACTGAGAAGGAGCCTAGCGCACACCAGTCGCGTTGCTCGCCGAGAAATCATCGTTCGTTCGACCATCGACGTTTCGAGTCGGGGCGTGCAGGCTCCGCGCGACCCGGCGGCGCGCCCGTTGCGGTTCCAGCGGGTGTTGCTAACCCGTCGCCATGACGCAGCGAGTCTCCCCCTCCGATGCCGTTGCAGCCAACGACGGCCTCACGGGCAATCCCGCTCGCGAGTACGACCAGCTCGCCGCCGAACGGGCCCATGTCCTTCGTTGCGCCATTCGTACGCTGTTTTGGCAGGCGACGGCCGGCAGCCGATACTTCGGCGAGCTCGGGCGGCCGTGGCGAGCTCAGCGGCTTCGCTGGTCGCCGCTGTGGTGGCGGCTGCTCGAGCTCGCGGGGGCCCATGAGCGCGCGCCCATTCTCGCGTGGAACGACGATCCGCCGGCGCTGCCGGGGAGAGGCGGGCTACGGAAACGCCACGTCGTCGCAGATGGCGTAGCTGAAGTCGAGGTACCAGCCGCGCTCGAAGCCGCAGCAGCTGTCGCCGGTCGCGTAGGTGAAGCGCAGCTGGCCGTTCATCCCGAACCAGGGCGAGGTGTCCAGCACGATCACGTCCCAGTCGTCGATGAGGCGTAGATCGTCGCGGAAGTCGCAGAAGGGCTGGGGATTGAGCCCCGACTCGCAGTCGACGAGGGCGGTCCAGCTCATGCCCCCGTCGACCGAGATGGCGATGCTCTTGGTGTCGAAGAACGAGCCCTCGTCCACGTTCCACGAGCCGAAGATCAGCTCGAACGGCACCGTGCCGATGCTGGTGATCACCTGCGACGACTCGCTCTCCGACCCCGGGTAGGGCGGATTGCGGTTGCCGTCGGTCCCGTAGACGGGCCCGTTGGGAAAGAGCGTGGGGCCGGTTCCATTCTGGTTGAGCGGGGCCTCGGTGTAGAAGCCCCAGTCGGCCGTGCCCACGGTCGCCATGACCGTCCACGGCGGCATCCCGCCCGGATCGCTGAACCCGGTGAAGTCGGTGAAGCTCAGGCAGTCGAGGCACTGCCCCGCGTCGCAGAACGAGCAGATCCCCCCGCCAGGGCAATCGTCGCACGGGGCCAGGCCCGTGGGCTGGACGTTGTCGCGGCAGTAGCCCACCCCGTCGCACCCATCGGCCCCGTTGCACTCGTTGTCGAACGGGTCGCCGCACGGCGAGTCCTCGGGCATCCCCATCAGCCCGCACTCGCCCGACGCCGCGCAGTAGCCGGTGCCGCACGTGGTGCCGTAGGCCGTGCAGTCCTCGTCGACCGCGCACCTGCACTCCGTGGCCACGTTGAGCGAGTCGATGTACCAGCCCTGCTCGAAGTCGCAGCAGCTGTCGCCGGTGTCGTAGCCGAATTCCACGATGCCCAGCTGCCCCTGCAGGGCGGGCGGCACGGGGATCTGGACCAGGTCGAACACGGCGGGATCCTGAGCGGTCGACGGCTGGCACATCGGCCAGCTCGGATCCACCGCGCAGTCCACCAGGGTGTCCCAGGTGGTGCCTCCGTCCACGGACACCCGCACCGTCTTGTTGTCGGAGAGCCCGCCGCCCTCGTCCACGTTCCACGACAGGAAGATGATCATCGCGGGCAGCGGCGTGGGCGGGGTGCGGGCGTAGGAGGTCTCGAGCTCCGCGCCGGGGAACGGCGCGACCCGGTTGCCGTCGCTCCCGAGCAACTGGCCCACGAACTCCACCCCGGCCGCGAGCTCGCTCTGCGGCGCGCTGCGGTGCAGCCCCCAGCTCCCCGTCAGCTCCCAGCCCTCGATCGCGCGGGTGGTGACGAAGTTGTTGGTCGGCGCGAACGCGGCACACTCCACGCAAGCGCCTGCGGCACACGTGCAGGTGTCGCCCCCGCACGTGGTGCAGGCCACGCCCTCGTCGACGTGGTTGGCCTGGCAGGTGCCGCTGTTGTCGCAGGTGTCCGGATCGGTGCACTCGTCGTCGGTGGCGTCGCCGCAGGGGGTGCCGAACGGCGCATCGTCGGGCACGCACACCCCGTCCTCGCCGCAGATCGGCACCTGGCACTCGGTCACGGGCAGCTCGGTGCACTCCTCGTCGCTCGTGCACTGCGGTCCGGTGGTGGTCTCGCCGGTGGTCGTGGTGTCGTTGCTGGTGGTGGCGGTGGCGTCGCCCGAGGTGTCGGGATCGGAGTCGCACTCGCATGCGTCGTAGCCCGAGCCATCGAGACGGCACGGTCGCGTGCTCGGCGAGCCGTCGGGGCACGTGCAATCGATCGACTGCCCGGGCATGCACGTCGCACCGGTGGTGGTGAGCTCGGCGTCGGTCGTCGACGAGTCGCCCTCGATGGGGGTGACGGGCGCATCGGGGCAGCCGGTGAGCAGCGCCGCGACGCCGACGAGCAACAGGGACGATCGAAGAGCAAGGGAAGAGCAAGCCATGATGCTCGGCAGCGTAGCCGAGACCGAGGCGGCCACTCAAGGCGCGTCGATCGTCTACCATCCTGCGCGTGACCGACTTCGACGTTTGTGTGATCGGTGCCGGCCCGGCCGGCTTCGCCGCGGCCATGCGCCTTTGGGACTTCGGACAGAAGGTCTGCCTGGTGGAGCGCGGTCGCGTGGGCGGAACGGGGGTCCACAACGGGGCGCTCTCGTCCAAGACCCTGTGGGAGCTGTCGTGCGACTATCGAAGGGCCCGTCGACGCGATCGCGGCTACGTTGCCACCGATCTCCAGGTCCACTTCGACGCCGTGATGCAGGTGGTCGAGGAGGCCACCGGGGCCAAGGTCGAGCAGATGAAGCGGCAGCTGCGGGAGCTCGCCCCTCGCGAGGACGGACCCCGCAGCGGCGCCTCCGGCTCGATCACCCTGGTGCAGGGCAGCGCGCGGTTCGTGGATCCGCACACGGTGGTGGTGGAAGGCGCGAGCGCGGGCGACAGCCGTCGGATCACGGCGCGGAGCTTCATCGTGGCCACCGGCTCGCGGCCGCGCACGCTGCCCGAGCTCGAGATCGACGGGCGGCACATCATCACCTCCGATCACATCGGGCGGCTGCAGCGATTCCCGCGCAGCCTCGTGGTGCTCGGCGCGGGCGTGGTGGGCTGCGAGTTCGCCACCATCTTCGCCAACTATGGCCAGACCAAGGTGTACCTCATCGACCGCGCGGAGCGGATCCTTCCGTTCGAGGATCCCGACGTGGCGCGGGTGTGCTCGACCAACCTCGAGGCCAAGGGCGTGACCATCCACCACCGCGCCAAGCTGGTCTCGATGCACGTGGTGGGCGAGGAGGTCGAGTACACCATCGAGCACCACACGGGAGGGCGCGAGACGATCCGGGTGGAGAACGCGCTGGTCTCGATCGGTCGCGTACCCAACACGAACGGCCTGGGGCTCGAGGACATCGGCGTGACGCTCGCCAACGGCGGCCACGTGGTGACCACCGACACCCAGACCTCGGTGCCCCACGTCTACGCCGTCGGCGACGTGACCCTCGACGTGGCGCTGGTGAGCGTGGGGGAGATCGAGGGCCGGCACGCGGCCGAGCGGATCGCCGGGCAGGCCAGGGGATCGCTGGCCTACGACAACCTCTCGACGATCATGTTCCTCGACCCCGAGGTGGCGGCGATCGGGCTCAATGAGCTGCAGGCGCAGGAGCGGCGGATTCCCTACCGGGTGGCCGTGTACAACTACTCGCTGGTCAACCGCCCGATCGCGATGCGGGCCACGGATGGCTTCGTCAAGCTCTTGACCACCGACGACGACGAGCTGCGGATCCTGGGCATGCGAGCGCTGGGCGTGCATGCGTCGACGATGCTCGAGGCGATCTCGCTGATGATCCAGCACAGCCGCTCGGCGCGGGACCTGGCCGAGCTCTTGCACCCGCATCCGGCGGTGACCGAGGGCCTGCAGGACTGCGTGCGGATGCTGATGGGCAGCTCGATCTACAAGCCGTGCGTGTTCCAGTCGGAGCTTCGGCTGTCGCGGATCGGGTACGAGGACGCGGAGTAGCTCAGCGATCGATGCCGATTCGATCAAGTGACCGACCGACGACGCAACCCGCTCTACCCGGCCTGTTCCATTGCGGCGGTCTCGACCCATACCCTCAGCTCGCTGCCCACACGAAATCCCGAAGCCCGATGTTATAAGGTCCGCTCCATGAGCCACCACCGAGCTTCTCTTTCCTGGTCGCGCGCGGACGCGGGATTCGGCTACAAGGAATACCCGCGGGACCACCAGTGGACCTTTCCCCGCAGCGGTCAGGCCCTGAAGGCGGCCGCCGCCCCCGAATTCCTGGGAGGGCCGGATTGCGTGGATCCCGAGGAGGCCTTCACCGCAGCGCTCGCGAGTTGCCACCTGCTGACCTTCCTGGCCATTGCCAGCATGAGCGGCTACGTGGTCGATTCCTACGAGGACGAACCGGTGGGCTTCCTGGAGAAGGCGGAGGACGGCAAGCCGTGGCTGGCGAAGGTCGTGATGCGCCCGCGGATCGCCTTTTCGGGGGAGAAACGACCCACGCCGGAGCAGGTGACGCAGCTGCACGAGAAGGCCCACCGGGAATGCTTCCTGGCTCGCTCGGTCAAGACCGAGGTCACCTGGGAAAGCTGAGTCCCGGTTCCGCTTCCGGCTCGAGGTCCGCGCGTACCGGACCCGACCCGAGTGCTGGACCTACAGCCGCGGCACCGTGATCCGCGTAGACCATACAGCATCGCGGACCGTCAGCCGAGACCCCGGTCCTGGGTCCTTGGTGAGCCACGTGGCCCGCGGCCTCATGGCCGCACGTGCTCGAAGATCACATTGTCCGCCAGCCCCCTTGCCCGCGATAGCGCCGCTTCGTCGCGCACGGTCCAGACCAGCAGCGGTCGGCCCAGCCTCCTCCATGCGCTCGGGGCCCAGTGGGGCAGCGCGGCCAGCTCGTAGCCGATGAAGTCGGGCAGCACGGCGGGTGCGAGCAGCAGGTGCTCGATGGCGATCACCTGGTGCGGCGGGAGTCCTTCGTGGCGCATGTTGCCCGAGAGCATCCCGCGTGGCAGGTGCGGCGCGTGACGGTGCATCCACAGCATCGACCACGGGTTGAAGCTCTGCACCGCATGCTCGCCCGGCCAGCGCGCCAGCACCCTGCACACCGCCTGCTCGAGCGGGCCAACCACGCTCGCGCCCGTGCTCTTGAGCTCCACCAGCGCGGGCACGCGTCCGTCGATGCGCTCGAGCACCTGCTCGAGGCTGGGTACGTGCTCGTCGCCGTCGAGCAGGCGCAGCGCGGTCAGCTCGGCGAGCGTGTGCTCGGCCACCCGACCGTGACGACCGGTCATGCGCTCGAGCGTCTCGTCGTGGAACACGACCACCTCGCCGTCGGCCGTGAGGTGCACGTCGAGCTCCACGGGGTGACCGGCCGCCGCGGCTGCCTCGAAGGCGGCCAGCGAATTCTCGGGGCGCTCGCGGGGTTGCTCGGCGCAGTGCAGCCCGCGATGGGCGATGGGCCGCCGCCGCAGCCAGCGCGGGGCATTGGGGCGAATGCGGGGCAAGGAGATCCACGGGCTCATGAGCGCACCGAGTCGACCCGCCATGGTGGCCTTGGGGCTCTAGCACGACCGCGGCTCGAATTGCGACTGGCCCCAGGTGCTCGGTGTAGGATCACCTGCGCTCGAGCGTTGGCCCGGTCATCGATGAGGCGCACCGAAACCCAGGCCCCCTCCCGGCGTTTCCAAGCCCCCATGGTTCTGCCTCGCTGGGCTCGTGCGCTGGTGGCCGTGGCGCTCCTCTGCTCCTGCGGGGGCTGCGGATCGTCGGCCTCCCCCGACGACGCCGACGATCCGGGCTCGTCGGTGCGCCACCACCCCCGCACGAGTACCAGCTCGCTCTCCTTCGATCCCCCGCCCTTGCCCGCCGTGCCCGCGGGCACCCCCCCGCTGCGGGTGCTGACGTTCAACATCAACTTCGGCGTGGGCGAGGACCCGCGCAACGTGGCCGCGGTGGCCGAGGCCGATGCCGACCTCGTGCTCCTGCAGGAGACCACCCTCGCCTCCGAGCAGGCGTTTCGCCAGGTGCTCGCGGACCGCTATCCCCACATGCTGTTTCGCGAGTGCTGCAACGCCGGGGGACTGGGCGTGATGTCCAAGTACCCCATTGCCGAGGAGCAGTACCTCGAGCCCACGGTGGGGTGGTTTCCCGCCTGGCGCGTGGTGATCGATGCCCCGCTGGGCCCGGTGCAGGTGCTCGACGTGCACCTGCGCCCGCCCATGAGCGACGGGGGCAGCTGGGTGGCGGGCTACTTCAGCACCCGCGACGTGCGACGCGACGAGATGGCCGCATTCTGGGTGGCGATGGATCCGTCGATGCCCACCATCGTCGCGGGTGACTTCAACGAGGATGCCGAAGGCAAGGCGATCGCCTACCTCGCCGAGCAGGGGCTGCACAGCGCCTTGCCTCAGGTCGCGCCGAAGGCCAAGACCTGGCGCTGGCCCACGCGCATGGGGGAGCTCCGCATGATGCTCGACCACGTGGTCTACGGGGCGGGCTTGCAGCTCCATGCCGCCGAGGTGATGGATCGCGGCACCTCGGATCACCAGCCCGTCCTCGTGGTCCTGAGCGCGGCAGAACCCGTGGCAGCCCGCTAGAACATCGAATCGCGAGGCGCGATCCCGAGCGACGACGTGGCGCCCGAAGGCCGTGATACCGTCGTCGGCATGACATCGACGATCGAGATGGCTTGGACTTCGCTGGCCGCTGCGGCGGTGACCGCCGTGGTCACTCTGACCCACCCCAACACCGCCGAGGCCTGTGGCGGCACGTTCTGCGACACGGGGCCGGCTTCGATGCCGGTGGACCAGTCGGGCGAGAACATCATCTTCGTGATGCAGGGAGCCACGACCGAGGCCCACATCCAGATCCAGTACGATCCCATGACCACGGCGGAGAAGTTCGCGTGGGTCATTCCGGTGCTTCAGGTGCCGAGCTTCGAGGTGAGCTCGGACGCGCTGTTCACCAACGTGCTCGCCGGCACGGTGCCCTCCTATGGCTTCACCACCACGGTCGAGAGCTGCGGCGGCGCGAGCTCGGGAGATGACGGTGGAGGGACCGGCGCAGGAGGAACGACCGGAGGCGAGGAAACGGGCACCACCGGCGGCGGCCCGCAGGTGGTGTTCGAGGACACGGTGGGCGCGTTCGACATCGTGGTGCTCCAGGGCGGCACGGCCCAGGAGGTGATGGACTGGCTCGCGGCCAACCAGTTCGAGCAGGATCCGGCCTCGCTGCCGATCCTCGACGAGTACCTGAGCGAGGGCTACCTGTTCGCGGCGTTTCGGCTCACCAACGGGGCGGACACCGAGCAGATCCACCCGGTGGCGCTGATCTTCGACAACGACGAGGCCTGCATCCCCATTCGCCTCACCCGCATCGCGGCGGTCGAGGACATGGACATTCGCTCGTTCTTCTTCGCCGATCACCGGGTGGTGCCCCAGAACTACCGCCACGTGCTGGTCAACCCGCTCAAGCTCGACTGGGTGAACTTCGCGGACAACTACAAGGAGGTGATCACGCTCGCGGTCGATGCCGACGAGGCCAATGGGCGCGCGTTCGTGACCGAGTATGCCGGCAGCAGCGCGGTGGTGAGCCAGGACGGGATCTGGAGCGACCAGTGGGACGCGGCGCCGTTCGTGGCGGCCGACCCCACCACGGTCGTCGATCTGCTCGACGCCCAGGGCCTGGCGTCCTGCTTCGACGTGGGTGGGGGCTTCTTCGAGTGCGCCTACGCGCACACGCTGATCCGTGGCCTGCTGCTTCAGTACCTGCCCGTGCCCGCCGGCCTGAACGAGGCCGACTTCTACGGGTGCCTCTCGTGCTATGCGGGCCAGATCGACATGATGGCCTGGGACGGCACCGCGTTCTCCCAGGCGCTCCAGGAGCGCATCATCGATCCGGGGCAGCACGCGGTGACGGTGCTCGACTCGTTCCCCACCCTCACTCGCATGTACACCACGATCTCTCCCGGGGAGATGACCGAGGATCCGTTCTTCTACGAGAACCCCGACCTGCCCGACGTCGACCTCACCAACGAGGTCGCCAACCGGTTCATCCGCTGCAACAACGCCGCGATCTGGACCCTGCCCGACGGGCGCGAGGTGTATGCGCCCAACCCCGCCATGTGGCCGGACATCCCGGGCGAGATGCCCTGGGAGGAAGAGGTGCAGGAGATCGCGGCCGCGGGGGGTCCGGTGAGCCTGGTGGACAACACGGTGCTCATCGACACCCTGCTCGCGGAGTACAACTGCCAGTTCGACTACCCCTCGCCCGAGGCGTGCGGCAACGGGAGCGCCGACACCACGGCCGACGGCACGGACACCAACGGCACCGATACCAACGGCACGGCCACCGGCGTGAGCACCAGCGGCTCGGCCACCGACGGTGAGGGCAGCACCGGCACCGCCGGGCAGGATGGCTCGGGCGGGGACGGCGGCTGCGGCTGCTCGACCCGGCCGCGCGGGAACGCGTGGGGACTCGGGCTGCTCGGCCTGGCGCTGCTGGGCCTGCGACGACGGCGGTGAGCAACCCCGTGGTACCCGACGACGGGGCCGGCCGCTCGGCCCCGATCACTCCGACCGCTGGCGTCCGACCGCCGATCCCGGCGTCCACCACTCGGGAGGCCGACCCAGCTGACGCACGATCTCGGCCGCGAGGAAGGGGCACTTCTCCTCGAGAAAGGAGAAGGTGATCTTCCCCTCGAGGTAGGGCTGATACCAGTTGCCGCGAGCCCTTCGACAGTCGTAGTCATCGAGCGCGAGGTCGTCGATGGTGCCCTGGATGCGCTTGCGGAGCTCTTCGCTGAGCGTTGGATTGGGGAAGATGCGCATGGTGGAGAGATCGAGCTGGAACCATTCCTGCCCCTCCTCGATCTCGAACGGATCGATGATCGTCTTGGTGCCCTTGCGGCTGTTCATCAGCCCGCATGCAAGGCGGTAGTTCGACCACTCGTACGCATCCTCCACCCTCGAGGACACCTTGGTCGCCTTGGCCGAGAAGTGATCCGTCGTCTTGCTCCCCACGACGTGTGGAATGTAGAGGCACGAGTATGCACAGATGCCGCGATACTGCTCATGCAGATCGTCGAGACATCTCGTCCAGTAGTCGGGGAGATCCTTGCTCTCGATGACCTCCTTGACCCCGCGCTTGGGACCCGGTCGGCTCGGAGCAGGCGCCCCTCGGAGCTCGGCGAGCGCTCGCAGCCCGGGCTTGCGCACCTTCTCCTCGAAATTGGGCGGCTCGGGACGAAGCTCGACGCGGATCATGGCTCGAGCCCCATCCGCTCGGCGCGAAACAGCCACCGCGGCCAGAACGGGTCGGTGTCCTCGAGCACGGCTCGAAGCTGGCGATGGACGTCACGCAGCCGCTCGGGCGTAGGCGCGGGCTCCTCCAGCAGCCGGGTGGCGCTCTCGATCGCCTGCTCCGCCTCCACCGAGCGGGCCTCACCGAGATCGAAGATCTCCGAGGTCAGCCACGCCGAAGCATCGCCCCGCGGTCGCCACTCGTACTTCGAACACACGACCTGGTCACCGACGAGGTCGAGCATGAAGACCGCGTCCTGCTCCGGATCGAAGCGCGGCTCGAGCGACGCGAGGACCAGCGGAGAGTGAGTGGTGGCGACGATCTGCACCTCCAGCGCATCGGTGGCCCCGAGCGCCTGCACCACTCCGAGCATGGCCGGCAGGATCGTGCGCTGCCACTTGGGGTGCAGGTGCGCTTCGATCTCGTCGACGAGGAAGATGACCTGCTTGGTGGTCGAGAGCTTGTTCTTGAGCTCCACCGCCCGTTGATGCTCTTGCCACGCCCACGTGAGCAGATAGGCCAGCGCCGCGATGCGCTTGATGCCAGCCGCAGCATGAACGATCGGCACGATGCCATACGGGGTCTCGAACGTGGGGATGTCTCGGGGATCGCCCGTGATTCGCACCGGATCGCCCGGGCGAAGGCGCTCCGCGGGCGATGGTGACAACGCCTCGAGAATGGCGCCGAGCTGGGTGAACGCATGCCCGCCCTTGTCCTGCCACGAGACCCAGTCCCGGACGAGTCCGTTGCAAAAGGGCCCGCTGTCCCAGACGCTCTGGGGGGTCGGGAAGTGGTACGCGGCTGGACGCTCGGGCTCGTCGATCCCCAGCGAAGGTGCATTCTTCCAGTAATTTCGCGCGGGATCCCACACCGAGAAGCTGCCATCGACTCGGGCGTAGAGCACCATGCCCGGGTCGGCAGGACGGGCCTTGGGGGAGGGCCATCCCAGGCGCTCGAAGTCGTAGTTCGCGACGTAGTCCTTCGCTCCGGTCTTGGCATCGAAGCGGTACTCGATGCGAGGCCGGACGTTGGGCCCGCGCCGTGGCATCAGCGGAAGCCCCGCCCACGTACGGGTGAGGGCCCACCACGCCGCCTCGAGCAGGAACGTCTTTCCGAGCCCATTGTCGCCGGTGATCAGGTTGATCCGAGGACCAAGCGAGATGGACAGCTCCGGGGCGGGGCCGACGTCTCGAAACGCGAGATGATGGAGCATGGGCGGCGGCGGGATTCTAGCCCGCCACCCGAGCCCGGTACACCCCGCGCTCGCCGTCGACACCGCCGTCGGTCGCGAACACGAGGTCCCCGTCGAGCGGGTCGCCCTGGTTCAGCCGTGGTGACTGAACGAATCCTCGTGCATCGATCCGAACCCAGCCTCCTCCGCCACCGGCCCCGTCGCGCGGGTCGACGAGGCGTAGCGGTCCGTGCTCGGTGTCGTCCTCGTTCACGATGGTGAGGATGCGACCGTCGCTCAGGCGCCCGCGGCTTGCGTGCACGTGATCGGCCAGCCGTACCAGCGGACCCCCGTCGAACGGCTGGAAGCTCAGGCTGCCCTCGCCCGGCGCGGGAACGTCGTCGTCCTCGAAGATCTCGAGACCATCGGAGCGCCGCGAGACCACACCGCGGTGGCGCACGATGAGCGTGGGCTCGGGCTCGCCGGGGAGCCAGCGCAGCTCCTCGGTCCATCCGTCGACCTTGCGCGCCAGCCATAGCGCATCGCCGTCGAGCACGCCGCGAACGTCGGCTCCCTCGGGCAGCGTGATCAGCTCGGGCTCGGGCTCGGGCTCGTCATTGCCGAGCCGAAACACCATCAGGCCTTCGACGTCGTCGCGCAGCACCAGGTATCCGCCCGCAAAGGGGTTGCCGGTCCACTCGAGGTGGGTGTTCAAGAGGTGGGCATCGGTTCCGCGCGAGCGGTCGCGCAGGAACACGGGACCCACCGGGGTGTCGGGGTCGCCCTCGGCGGGCTCGAGCACCTGCCAGACGACGAAGCGACCGTCGCCCGAGACCCGAAGCTCGCGCACGCCATCGAGCTCGAGCTCACCCTGCCCCGTGACCAGATCGAAGCGCCATGCCGTGCCGTCCTCGGCCAGCGCGACCGCCTCGGTCCCCCTGGCCCACAGCGAGGTGGTGCTGCCCGAGCCGGGGCCAAAGAAGGTGTTGCGCGAGGTCCGAATCCGATCCATGAGCACCTCGGGCTCGGCCTGCGGATCGGAGGGCGTGCGCAGGAGCACCAGCGAGCCGAGGCGCTCGTCCGGATCGCTCTCGACCGCGAGCAGGCCCACGTCGGTGGAGCGCAGCGGGCACCAGGCGTGGAGGATCGGCCGCGGCGGGGAACCGCCCTCGAGGTCGAGCACGTGCGCCCCGTGGCCCTCGGCCCCGCATGCGAGCACCAGCCCGTCGTAGCGGGCCGTCAGCGCGAGGCCGCGCCCGAGCTCCACGGGGGCCTCCCCGCACGGTCCCACCGCGGTGATCGCCAGGTCGAGGGTGGGCGGCAGCGTGGCCAGAGGTCGGGCGGGATCGACGAAGAACGTGCTCATCAGCAGGCGATCGTCCACGCGGTCCACGCCGTGGGCATGCTCGCCCGCGGCCAGGGGCAGCAGTCGATGCGGCCCCTCGTGGCCGCAGACCGGCTCGAACAATGCTCCAGGGGGCATCTGCTCCTCGGACATCGCGAGCGGATCGTTGCTGCACGCGCCCAGCAGCAACCCCAGCGCGGCGCTGCGGCGAACCACCGGGACAGCATAGCAGGGCTCGCCGTCGGCACTAGCCTCTCGCTCGGACGGCGGTCCCTCGCGATCACCCTTGCCTCGTGCGGCTCGACGCTCCCATCGACCCGCGCTAGCTTTGGGCCCATGCTCCTGGGTGTCGATGGGTTGAGGGTTCGGATCGCGGCCGCGCTGGGTTTGGCTCCGCTGCTCGTGGTGGGTTCGACCGCTTGCGTGACGCGGACGATCGAGGACCTCGACGACGCCGGCGAGGGCGGCGAGAGCAGCGGCTCGACCAGCGACGATCCCTCCTCCACCGGAAGCACCACCAACACCAGCGTCGCCAGCTCGGTGGGGACCTCGGTGGGCCCCACCACCGCCACCGTCACCACCGTGACCACGGTGGATCCCGGCGATACCGGGCCGCAGCCCGTGTGCGTGTCGACCGGCGACTACTACGAGTGGGAGATCTGGTGGCCCCCCACTCCCGCGGGCGAGTGCGTGTGCGACGAGGAGTGCCAGTACGTGGCCGTCGACCAGTGGTACGACGCCAACTGCTGCGACAGCTGCTGGTACGTCTTCGGCGACGTGCTCTGCACCGAGCCGCTGGGCGACGCTTGCCGCTTCATCGTGACCATGCGCGAGGATGGCTGCGGCGAGGGACGCCCGCTGCTCATCGACGGGCGCGCCCGTACGGCCGAGCTGCAGGAGCTCGGCGACCATGCTTGGGGATCGGCGCGGGACTGGGCCCGGTTCGAGGCCAGGCCCCGCATCGACGAGCTACGGCCCACGCAGCGGCGCATGCTCGCCGAGCGCTGGGCTCGCTCGGCGCTGGCCGAGCATGCCTCGGTGGCCTCGTTCGCGCGCTTCGTGCTCGACCTGAGCGCCATGGGAGCGCCGCCCGAGCTGTTGTCCGAGGCGGCCGCGGCCATGCAGGACGAGATCCGCCACGCGCAGGTCGCCTTTGCCCTGGCCAGCGCCTACGCCGGACATCCGATGGGTCCGGGCCCGCTGCCCATGCGCGGGCTCTCGGCGGGGGGCGACCCCGAGACGATCGTGCGCATGGCCATCCGCGAGGGCTGCATCGAGGAGACGCTGGCCGCCGCCGAGGCCGAGCTCGCGGCCCATCGTGCCACCGACCCCGCCGTGCGCCAGGCGCTGAGCGCCATCGCCGAGGACGAGGCCCGTCATGCGGTGCTGGCGTGGCGCTTCGTCGACTGGGCGGTGCGCTCCGATCCCTCGCTGGCCTCGGCGGTGCGCGAGGAGATGCTCCGGGCGATGGAGCTCGCCGACGCGGCCGAGTCCGACGACGTCGAGCACGAGCTCGGTGACGGGACGTCTCCCGAGGACGAAGAGCTCGCTTCGGCCCATGGGGTGGTCCCCGAGCGGCTGCGCCGACAGCTGCGGGCGCAGTGCCTGCGCAACACCATCCGCCCGTGCGCCTTCGCGATGCTGCAGGGGCGCCGGGACAACGACTCGGCATGGCCCTCGTGATCCGCCTCGAGCCCCAGTGACGTCCGCACGAGCCCCGGCCGCGCCGGGTGAGCGCCCATCGGCTCGCTGGCGAAATCGCTCGTCGCCGGGCGTTCGCCCCCTCGCGGGGTTTTGCTTTGACCCGCAGCCCCGGGCGCTGCCATGCTGGCGGCTCCTACCTTCGCTTGGCTCGAATCCATGGACCTCAAGAAGCTGCCTCCGTCGATGCTGGCGTTGCTCGGGTTGGGCTGCCCCGGCGTGGGCGCGTGCCTGAGCCCACCGGTCGATTCCGTCGAGGCGAGCAGCAGTGGGGTCTCGACCGGCAGCATCAGCGCCACCTCGAGCCCGCCCCAGGACACCACCGCGGGCCAGGAGAGCGAGGTGGGTCCGTGTCTGGGCCCAGTCGAGGAGACCTTTGGCACGAGCAGCAGCTCGGGTGGCACGACCACGATGATGGGCTCCGAGACGGGCTCGGACTCCGGCTCCGGCTCCGGCTCGAGCTCGGGTTCGGGCTCGAGCTCCGGCTCCGACTCGGAGGGCGAGGGCTCGACCACCTTCGTCCCGTGCCTCGCTCCGCCCGGGATCGCGCCCGACGACCTGCCCGATGACGTCGAGTCTCCCGCCCGTTCCGCTCGCGTGGCTGCCTCGCGTCGCGAGGCGCTCGAGCAGGTGCTCGACGCGCTCCCCGCCGACGTGGCCGCACGCCTCCGCAAGACCATTCCCTGAGCCCGAGCCCGCGAGAATCGACCATGAACCTGCGCAAGCTTCCTCCTTCGATGCTGTTGGCCCTGGGCCTCGCGTGCGGCGACAAGGGCGATGGGGGCGACACCACCACCGTCAACGCCTGCCTGTCGCCACCGGGGCCCGAGACCGCCACCGGACCCTGCCTCGACGTGGAGTCGTGCCTCTCGGAGACGACCGGGTTCTCGACCAACGATGGCACCAGCACCAGCACCGGTGGCAGCGGCAGTGGGAGCGGTGGTGACTCGACCTTTGGTCCCTGCCTGTCACCCGAGCCGCCCACCGACTCGGGCACCGGCAGCGACACCGATGCGGGTACCGACACGGGCACCGGCTCCGGCACTGGTACGAGCGGAATGATGGGCGACGAGCCGCCGACCACCCGCGCCGCTGCGGTGGGTCGCGTGCTCGACCGTGGCGCGTTGCCGGGCGACGTCGCCGCGCGTCTGCAGCGGGTGCTCGACCGCAATCGAGAGTAGCGATCGCCCACCATCGATGGACGCCCTGCCATGAACCTGCGCAAGCTCCCGCCTCCGATGCTGCTCGCCTTGGGCCTGGCCTGCAGTGCAGAAGAGAACGAGACCGAGGGCTCCTCGACCACCGGTCTCGGTCCGATCTCCCAGGGCACCACCGAGATCTCCACGAGCGCGTGCCTCGACGTGGGACCGTGCTTGCGGTTCGACCTCCCGCCGGCCGATTCCACCACCGGCCAGTGTCTCGACACCGGCCCCTGTCTCGAGCCGCCGTGGGAGACCACCGGCAGCGGCTCTGACTCCGGCAGCGGCTCGGGCTCCGGTACCGGCTCGGGCTCCGGTACCGACACCGGCTCGGGCTCCGACACCGGCTCGGATGGCACCGGCATGATGGGCGACGAGCCACCCTCGCGCGCCCATGCGGTCCGACGCGTGCTCGAGCGCGGCGCGCTGCCCCCCGACGTGCTCGAGCGCCTGCGCACCACCGTCCTCGGAACGAAGGACTGAACCCATGTCGGTGCTCGAAGCCAGCGCTTCCCCGGGGGCCGCTCACATTCCCCGCCTCGACTTCGAACTCGCGCCCGGCTGCGACCACCGCTGCGCCCACTGCTACAACGTGTGGACGGCCGAGGACGGCGACCCGCAGGCCGGCTACGACACCGGCGGTCAGCTCTCCACGCCTGCATTCAAGGCCTTGATGACCAAGGCCATGCAGCAGACCGGCGCCAACCACATCACCATCACCGGGGGCGAGCCGCTGCTGCGCAAGGACGCGCTCGAGCTCATCGAGCACGCGGGCGAGCTGGCCTCGTCGGTCACCGTGATCACCAACGGCAGCCACGTGAGCCTCGACGTGGCGCGGCGACTGGCCACCTCGGGCGTCAGCTCGGTGCAGCTCACCCTGCTCGCCGCCAACCGCGAGGACCACGATCGCCTCAAGGGCGCCGAGTGCTTCGACGACACCGTGCGCGCCGCCGTGAACCTGGCCGAGGTCGAGGTGCCCGTGCAGGTGTGCTTCGTGGCCATGCACGAGAACGCCGACGCCTTCGCCGACGTGATGGAGCTGTGCTTCGCGCTCGGCGTGGGCGGCATCTCGTACAACCGCATGTCGCCCACCGGCGGAGCCATCCACCACATCGCCCGGCTCATGCCCACGGTCGAGCAGATCGAGCGCAACCTCGACGTGGCCGAGGCGCTGGGCCGCCGCTGGGGCATCCGGGTGGCCACGGCCATGCCGATCCCGCCGTGTCTCATCCGCCTCGAGCGCTACTCGTGGATCGACTTCGGGTTCTGCAGCACGGGGAGCACGAGCCCCAACATCGTGATCGACGGCACCGGTCGCGTGCGCAGCTGCAACCTGGCCTCGGGCGTGCTGGGGAACCTGCTGCACCAGGACTGGGCCGAGATCTTCGCCAACCCCTACCAGCGCGACTTCAAGCGCAACGTGCCGGCCATGTGCCGCGGCTGCGCCTACGAGCACAGCTGCCAGGGTGGCTGCAAGGAGAGCGGCTTCGCCACCTTTGGCGACCATGCCCATCCCGAGCCGCTGCTGTGGCTGGCCCAAGACCCCCAGGCACGCGAGCTGCTCGCCGCCGAGGTGCCGCAAGCGGTGGTGCCCCTGCGCCGGCTGCTCGGCTCGCGCGGGCGCGCGGCCGACGAGGTGAGGCGCGGATGACCGCCACTGCGCCCGGGGTCCTGTTGATCTCTCCGGGGATCATCAAGTGGACCGACATGGACTTCGGGCTGCCCCATCTGGTGAGCATGGGGGGCTACCTGCGGCGCGAGCTCGGCGTGCGCGTGGAGCTGCTCGACCTGAACTACGAGGGCGGCGACCACCACCACCTGCGAAGGACCATCGAGCAGCTCGGACCCCACCTCGTCATCGGGCTGTCGTGCTACTCGAGCTTCGACTACATGCGGGTGATGGCGCTGGCGCGCTTCATCAAGCGCTGCTTCCCCGACGTCCCGCTGGTGAGCGGGGGCTACCACGCCAGCGCGCTGCCGGACGACGTGGTGTTCGACGGCTCGCCGTTCGACGCGGTGGTGGTGGGCGAGGGCGAGCGGCCCATGCTGGAGGTGGTCCGGACCTTGCTGGGAGGCCAGCCGCTCGACCGCCGGATCTACGGGCCCGATCAGATCGAAGATCTCGACACCCTGCCGCCCTACGCCTGGGATCTCCTCCAGCGCTACTGGCCGCGCGCACGCGACATCGGCCGCAAGTTCCAGATCTACCTCGCGCGCGGCTGCCCCTATCACTGCACGTTCTGCATGGAGCGGGCCAAGAGCGGCTACAAGTGGCGGGCCTACTCGTCCGAGCGCGCCATCGACGAGCTGCGACGGCTCTCGCGGGTCACCGACCTGAGCCACTGGGTGATCAACATCGCCGATCCGCTGTTCGGCTTTCGGCGCCGCTGGCGACGGGAGGTGCTCGCGGGGATCATCGAGCACCGGCTGTTTCCGCGGCAGTACTGGACGCTCACCCGCAGCGACGATCTCGACGAGGAGGACGTGTCGCTGCTGGCTCGGGCGCGCTTCTCCATCGGCATCGGGCTCGAGAGCGGAAGCCCCCAGATGCTCACCTTGATGCAGAAGGGCAACAAGACCGACGCCTATCTCGAGGCGATCGGGCGGCTGGCGCGGCTCAGCCGCGACCACGGGCTGAACTGGGCCACCAACGTGATCGTGGGGCACCCGGGCGAGACCATGGCCTCGATGAAGCAGACCCGGGAGTTCTTGGGGGTGCTGTTCACCTCGGCCAAGGAGACCTGCGGCTGGTTGTCGATCGATCCGTTTCGGCTCTACCCGGGCGCGCAGGTCCACGAGGCCATGGAGACCTACGGCAAGCTCCACGGCACCCGCTTCTACCACCCGCAGTGGTGGAAGAGCTGGTACGACGGCTCGTTCATGGCCGAGCACCTCGACGCCAGCACCGAGGTGACCTTCGAGACCCGCGTGCGCTTCATGTACGAGGCCTACGGCCCGCTGATGCAGGAGATCCAGCGGCGCTTCCGGGGGCAGGGCCGCAGCGTGGATCGGGTGTTCGCGCGCAGCCTCTACGAGCAGGCGCGGATGATGAGCCCCCAGATGCGCGACCTCTTGCTGCAGCGGGCGGCACGGGCCAAGGCGCGGCTGGCCGCACGGGGCAGCGAGCAGGCCGCGCCCGTGCTCGACGTGCCGATCGGGCTGCAGATCAAGGATCCGTGGGTCCGCTCCCGCGAGCAGGCCGTGCGACGGCTGCTGCACGACGGGGTGCTGCGCACGGCCGACCTGATGGAGGCGCTCTTGCAGGTGGCCCCCGAGCGCTTCATGTCCGAGGACGATGCGCGCGCCGTGCTGGGCGAGCGCCGCTTCGACGAGCGGGCCGAGGGCGAGCTCTGGCCCTCGCTCGAGATGCGGGTGATCGCGATCGGGCTCGAGGCGCTCGAGCCCGCGCTGCGCGACCGGGTGGCGGTGCTGGGTGAGCGCTCGGGGTATCTGAGCGCCGTGCTCTCGCAGCTGGTGGGCGAGCGCGGGCACGTGCTGGCGATGCGCTACGAGGTGCAGGGCGAGGGCGCGGGGCTCGAGGGCCTGGGCAACGTGGAGGCGCGGGCGATCGACCCGCGGCGGCCGCTGCTGCTCGAGGGTGCGTTCGATGGGGTGTGGATCGGCGCCGCGATCCCGCGGGTGCCTCGGGGGCTGGTCGAGAACCTGAACGAGGGTGGGGGACGGGCGATCGCGTTCGTGGGTCCGCGGTTTCGGCCGCAGGATCTGGTCTCGCTCACTCGCCACGACGACGAGCTGGTCGAGCGCCGCGTGGCGCGGCTGCGGGTGCCGGTGCTGGTGGGGGCCGGAGGTTGGCTGCGCACGCCACCCGTGGGTCCGGCGCGGGCGGCCGAGTGAGCGCGATCCGCTGGGAGCGCGCGCTGCCGCCGGCGCTGGTGTTTCACGTGCTGGCGCACCTGCCGTTGGGGCGCGATGCAGCGTCGCTGTTCGACGAGACGTTGCCACGGCGCGCATGGGTGAACGAGCTGCTCGAAGCCTACGCGGCGGCGCCCGGTCGCTTGTGGGTGCACGCGCTGGGGCTGCGGCATCGCGAGGGGATGGAAGCGCTGCGCGAGGCACCACCGCCCGGGCTGCGCGACGAGGCCGGCCAGCGGCTGCTGCGGTGCTTGCTCGACGCGATGGCCAGCGAGCGCGAGGGATTGCTGCAAGCGTGGCAGGCGAGCGCCGTCGAGGCGGATGCGCGTCGAGCCGAGGTGATCACGCGGATCGCCGAGCCGCTGACCATGCTGCGACGTGCCCTGTGGGAGCAGCAGGGCGAGCCGCCGCCGCTGCTCGTGCTCGACTGCCCCGCGCTCGGCCTGGCCGGCCGCGGCGCCTCCGATGCGCGCGGCCGCGTGGTCGCGGTGAGCCTCGCCGCCCCCGTCGAGCACCTACTCTGCCAGATCGTGCACGAAGAGATCCACCCGGTCACCGATCCCATCGTTCGCGAGTCATCCCGTATCACCACCCAGGACACGCGTGCGGGCACCCCCGGTCATGCGCTCCACGGCGCGCTGGAGCATGCGGCGATCGAGGTGGGCGAGGCGCTCATCGAGGCTCGAGCGCCGCAGTGGTCCGGCGCCTACGCCCGGTGGCGGGGACGGTTCGGGTGATCCACGCGAGCGCCGCAACCCGCCCCCGCCGTCACGAGCAGCCGCCCGCGTGCGTGCAGGTCAGGCTCACGGTGGAGCCCGGCCACTGTTGCTCGTGATCGAGGGGTGAGTTGAAGTCCCAGGGGTAGTTCACCAGCGGACCGCCGCCGAAGCTCACCGCGCTCATGGTCAGCTGGTGAGGACCGCTGAGGAACACCGCGCCCGACTCGAACGAGTAGCCCCCGCTGATCAAGCTGCCCGGGCCTACGTTGCACACGAAGTCGGAGTCGGACAGCGTCGCGGGTGCGGTGAGCGAGGACAGGCTCACCGCCCCCGCCCGGTTCGACTGGTTGCCGCTGAAGTAGGAGCCATCGATGCTCACCGCGCTGTGGCTGGTGTGGATCGCTCCCGCGTGCGTGCCCCAATTGTCGATGAAGTCGGAGGCCGACACCTCGAGGACCCCGTCCGTCATCACGATGGCCCCGGCGCTCAGCTGCGACGGAGGGAGGCTGCCCAGGTTGGTGAACAGCGACCCCTCGATCAAGACCGTGCCGCCATCCGCGAGGATGCCCCAGGGCGGGCTGCTGCCCGGCAGCCGCCACCCATGGTCACCGTCGAAGATGCTGTCCACCACCTCGAGCTGACGGGCGCCCGTGGCGTCGCGGTAGTCGATGCCTCGCACGTGAGGCTCGAGGCGGACGTCCTCCACCAGGAGCTTCACGACACTGACGATCGCCGTGTTGGAGTTGGCGATGGTGAGCCCCTTGATCGTGTTGGTTCCCCCCAGGTAGTTGTTGGCCGCGAAGCCCCAGCTGTTGCCGCCGCCGTCGAGTACCACCTGATCGCGACCGCCGATGCCCACCACCGACGAACCCGCATAGGCGGAGATGCGGGTGGGCCAGATCCCGGGGCAGATGTTGAGGGTGGCCCCGGTGGGCACCTCGTAGAGCTTGGTGTCGCCGAAGACGCTCGGCAGCAGGTCCTGGGTGACGTTCTGGACCGTGGCCCCGTGGTAGAGGGTGGCGAAGCTCATCTGGTCGACATCACCGTCGCAATCCTGGTCCACCCCGTCGCAGTGCTCCACTGCGCCCGGATGGATGGTGGGATCGGTGTCGTCGCAATCCTCCGCCAGGGGAAAGCCATCCCCATCGGCATCGAGGAGCTCGTCTTCGGAGGGAGTCTCGGCACACTCGGCCGGGCCACAGTCGCCGCCGCTTCCTCCTCGGCCCGAGTCGGGTCCGATGTCGGCGTCGGGGTCGAGCGCATCCTCGGGAGTGGCGGCGTGGGCCGCCGGAAACGAGACGGGAGCGAGGCCGAGCGCCAATACTGCGCTCGCCCGGGCGAGTCGAGACACCATGGAAACCTCCATCGGGGTCGCGGGCCAAGTGCCCGCGTCCACTCGAACCCCAACGTAGCACCCCACCGGCCGCCGACGAGGCGATGTCAGAGATGGGAAAGGGTCCCGCCGCTCACAGCTCGTAGCGCTCGCTGATCTCCTCGACCCACCGCATCGCTCGCTCGCGCTCCTCTCCCGCAGGCAGCTCCAGCACCACCTCGGGCCACACCAGCGGGTGCTCCCAGCCCTCGGTGAGCGCCCGCAGACGTGCATGCAGCTCGGTGGCCGGCAGCTCCTTGGGCAGGCACACGTAGGCGAACACCCCCGGCAGCTCGGTCTCGCCATCGTCGGGATCCACGTGCCGGTAGCGCTCGTCGCTGCGCACGTCGACCACGCCGCCCATCGCCTGCAACGCACCCTCGAGCGAGCTCCAGGCCTGCTCACCGGGATGGGTGCCATCGAGCGACCAGCAGCGAAGGCCACCGGGGCTCACCACGTGCACCACGGGAAACAGCGCGATCCAGTCGTCGCCGTCGTCCTCCTGGTCGTCGCCCTTCTCGTCGCCCTTCTCGTCCAGATTGAGCGGGCCGGCATCGAACACCACCAGGTCGGCGAAGTGCTCGGGCCGCTTGGGGCCGGCCATCTGAATCACCCGAGCGCACACGGGGCTGCGCCGCTGCGCGAAGTAGTCGTTGTGGGTGCCGTCCTCCTCGATGAAGCGCACCCGGCACAGCCCCATGGGGGTGTCGACCGGGCCCTCGGCGTCGAGGCCCTCGAACTCGAGCTCCAGGCGGCGGGCCGAGTCGCGCAGCTGCGCCCATGCCCCCACGATGGTGGCCGCCGTCATGCGATCCCAGTCGTGCTCGCCCGGGGGCAGGCTCTGGGCGAGCACGTCGAGGTGGGCGAGGGCCTCGGCATGGTGACCACGGCGAAGCTCGAGCGAGGCCAGCCGATGTCGCGGCACGCGAGCGTCGGGATCGAGCCGCAGCAGCTCGCTCAGGCACTGCGCGGCACCGTCGAGCTCGTCGAGCCGCATGTGGCTGCTGGCCCGCAGCCAGAGGCCCTGCGCCCGCAGACCCTCGCCCTGCATCGAGGCCTCGACCAGGGCACGCAGCGCATCGTGGCGACCCTGCGCCAGCAGGATGCGACCCAGCTCGGTCAGCGCCAGCTCGGCGTCCGGGTGGTGCTCGACGTGCTCGCGTAGCTGGGCCTCGGCCCGTGCCTCCAGCCCACACGCGGCCAGGCCACGCGCCTGCATCACCACCAGCGGCTCGTCCTCGGGCCAGCGCCGCCGCGCGTGCTCGAGGATCTCGAGCGCGGCCTCGGGCTCGCCCGGCAGCGAGGCCCGCACCTGCTCGGGGTCGTCGGCCAAGAGCGGCACCGCGCGGTCGGCCGTGCGCTCCACCGCGTCGCGCAGGGCGTCCACGCCGATTCGCTCCGGCTTGCGCAGGTGCCCGCACAGGCGCTCGGTGTCCTCGAGCGCGGCGCGGGCCACCGTGAAGGCGCCCCGCGCCACCGCCCACTGGGTCGCGAACGCAGCGAGCCGCGTGGCCAGGAACCACGCCCCGTTGGTCTCGGCGCGCGCCATCATCGTGCGTGCCTGCTTGCCGAGCTCCCAGTCGTTGGGCAGCACACCGCCCTCGAGCAGCGCATCGATGGCCTCGACGTAGTCCTCGTAGTGGCTGGGCGTGGGCTGCACCACCTCGAACGACGGCATCGCCTCCTTGGCCTCGGCGTGGCGGCCCAGCGCAGCGAGCACCCGTGTGCGCAGCAGCTCCACGTCGACCTCGCGGCTCGCGCCTCCCTCGGGCTCGGCCTCGTGATCCTCCATGAGCGCCCACGCTTCCTCCACCCGACCGAGCGCCAGCAGGGCGCCCACCCGTGCGGTCACGAAGCGCGGCACGTCGCTCACCCCCGCCTCCACCGCGCGGTCGATCTGCTCCTGCAAGAATGCCAGCGCCTCCGCATGGAGCTCGTCGTCGCGCAGCGCATCGGCGTGCTCGATGCTGATGCAGCGAAAGCAGGGCCACGAGGGATCGATCCGTCCCAGCGTCTCGGAGGCCACCGCCAGCCGCTCCTTCACGTAGCCCGGGCCGTCGGCGCACGAGTAGCAGGCCGCCAGATCCTGCACCACGCAGATGCTCTGCGGGCACTGGCGGGTCTCCTCGCGATTGGCGAACTCGAGCAGCTCCACCGCGTCGGCCAGGTGCTCGCGCGCCTCGTAGCGATGCAGCACCCGCGATTGCAGGGCCCAGTGCCGAATGAACACCTCCACCCAGGGCTTGCGCGCCGCTCGGGCCAGCGCCAGCGCCTCGGGAACCACCGCCTCCACGCGCCCGTGCTCGTCGTCGCACACGAGCGTGGGCAGCTCGCTCATCAGATCGGCCAGGCGACCATGCCCGCTTTGCCGCAGCTCCCGCTTGGTGGCCGAGACCCAACGCCAGATGTCCATGTCATGCCTCTCCCCGAGCGATCTGGGTGACCGCCCGACAATAGCCCGCCAGCGCCTCGTCGATCGGCATCAGCGGCCGGTCGCCCTCCGGCTCGGACAACAGCCCCAGGAGCGGCCGCAAGAGGGCCAGCGCCGCCTCGGCACGCTCGGGCGTCGCGTCCAGCAGCGCGGGGATCACCTCGCATCCGAGGTTGACGTAGACCCGCAGCAGGGGACGCTCCACCAGGGTGCCCGTGAACTGCCGCGCCAGCCCCAGCACCGCGCTCGCGATGCGCTTGTCGGCCTCGTCGGACTCGATGCGTTGCTTGAGCTCGGCCTCGCGATCGGGCACCACCACCAGCGGCAGGTGCTCGGGGGCGAAGCTCGCGGGCACGACCTCGGCAGAGTCTCCGCCAAACCACGCCTGCAGCCGCTCGGTCTGATCTTGGGGCAGCGTCTGGCGGCGAAACAGCTCGCGGTCGCCCCCTTGCGTGCCCACCATCACCAGCCGGCCGTGCCGTCGCTCGGCGTAGGTGCGGCAGAACGGCAGCGCTCCGTAGCGCACCCCCTGCACCACGGGCACCTTGAGCGCGCGAAACAGCAGCTCCTCGAAGCCCCCGCGATCGGCCTGGCTCACGTGCAGGCGTCCGCCCGAGCGCTGCAGCACGGTGGCCACCGCGAGGTCGCCCTGCGAGGTGGGCACGGTCAGCTCGTCGCACAGCAGGTCGAACAGCCGCGCATCGCACAGCGCCGCGCCCAAGAGCGCCTCGTTGTGTCGCCGCAGCACCGTGCGCCACGCCGCCGGCTGCTCGCTGGCCAGCCCGCGCAGCCCCTCGATCAAGGACTCGCGCACGCACGCCTGGACCGCCTGGTAGGTCGGGTCCTTCTGCAGGCTCTCGCGGCTGGCGGTGGGCTGTAGCGCATCGCTCTCGATCACCGCCCCGCAAAAGCCCGCCCACGCGGGCAGCAGGTCGCGCTCGTCGTCGTTGATGAGCATGCCCCGCACGAACACCGAGACGTTGCGGTTGTCCGAGGTGCCATAGGTGGCGCCGTCCTGGATCCACAACAGGCCCCGCACGTCGACCGCGTCGTCCGGCGTGGAGCGGACCGGCAGGGTGCACAGCGGCTCGAATCCGGGTTCGAACCGGCGCACGACCTCGAGCGCCTCTCGGCGGCGGCGCACCGGGTTGGGCTCGGGCTCGTCGCGGCGCCACGGAGGCGGCGTGGCATTGACGGCCGGGCCCTCGCCGCAGTGGATCGGCACCTGCAAGAGGCCACAGTAGCGCTCGAGCAGCGCCCGCACCGGCCGTGCCCGCGACAGCTCCTCGAAGCGCGAGGCCAGGTGCAGGGTGACTCGCGTGCCCACCGGTCGCGCGGGGGCCGGCTGGATCACATAGCTCTGACCGCTACGCGAGCTGAACGACCACGCGCGCTCCGGGTCCTGGTAGGAGCACGTCCACACCTCGATGCGCTCGCTGATCACGAACGCCGACAGGAACCCCAGGCCAAAGTAGCCGATGAGCCCCTCGTGCCCGCTGTCGCGAAGCGTACGGGTGTAGCCCGAGCCGATCGTGGCCAGGTAGCGCTCGATCTCCTCGTCGGTGAGCCCCGCGCCCGTGTCCTCGAAGCTCAGGGTGTGCGCGTTCGCATCGGTGGAGACCTCGATCCTCGGCTCGAACGGCAGTGACGACTCGACCTCGCGACGCACGCAGGAGTCGTGGGCGTTCTGCACCAGCTCGCGGATCGCCACGTTGGGCGACGAGTAGAGGTGCTCGCCCAACACCTTCATCAAGCCGGCGAGATCGACCTTGGTCTGCTTGAGGGACGGATCCGCGGTCACGGGGGCTCCACCCTAGCAGGGTCTCAGCGTCCCGTCCCGCCCCGCGGATGGCCCGTGGGCGCGTCCTCCTCCACGCCGAACAGCACCCCGACCTGCAGGGGCAGGCCGTCGAACGGCTCGACCACCATCACCTCGTCGGCGCCCGCCACCCGTGCGACCACGTACCCCTCGTTGCCGTGCCGATACACGGTGAGGGTGCGGTGCTCGGGATCGACGATCCACACGTGCTCGACGCCATGGTGATGGTAGGTGCGCAGCTTGGGCCCCAGATCGCGCGCGGCGGTCGAGGGCGAGAGGATCTCACAGACCCAGTCGGGTCGAATGCGAACGGGCCAGCCCGCCGGGCGCTCGGGGGTGCGATCGCGCCGCCAGCCGGCGACGTCGGGGCGATAGAGCTCGTGCGGCTCGAGCTCTACGTCGACCTCGACCGCAATCCACCAGCCCACCGGACCACCACCACCCGGGCCGCCCCCGAAGCGCCGGGCATGGGCGGCCGCCGCCCCCTGGGCCTCGCCGTGCTCGAACGTGGGGCTGGCCTTCTCCACGATCATGCCCGCAACGATCTCGTACGGCCGGCGCTCGTCCTCGACCGGGAGGTCGAGCACCGTCGCCAAGCGCCGCATGGGCTCCACGGACATCGCGAGTCGATCGTAGCCGGCCGCCTCCGCCACGACCACCCTGGGCGTGACCCGACGGCCAGGCCCTCGGGCAAACCCTTGGGAGCAAGGGCGCGCGAGCGCGAGGTCGGCGTCAGGCCCCGCAGAACATCCCGAGCACGGGCGAGGTCCCCGGGTTGCAGTTGCACGGATCGTGGGGACCGAGGATCTGCCCCAGCGTGCACGGCGAGCAGTTGTAGTTGGTCCCGGCCGGGTCGTCGGCGGTGCAGTAGAACCGCCACGGATCCAAGGGGGTGCCGCAGTTGCAGCCCGTGCACTCGGGCGGCCCCCAGCCGACCACGCCGCCGTTCTGGATCACGCAGTTGGGATACTCGGTCATGCACACGGCCATCGCCACCGCCACCGGATCGGGGAAGCAATCGCCCGAGAAGTGACAGGTCATGTCGCAGTGGACGCCGCCCTCGCACTGCTCGCCCGCGCTCGTGTTGAGCAGCCCGTCGCCGCACACGGCGAGCGTGCAGTCGGTGTCGCAGGTCATGGACTCGCCAGCGTCGTCGCACTCCTCACCGGCGGTGACGTTGGTGTAGCCGTCGCCGCACGCTGCCAGCGTACAGTCCGGGTCGCAGAAGCCCGTCTCGCCCGCGCTGTCGCACTCCTCGCCTGCGAGGCCGTTGGGGTAGCCATCGCCGCACTCGGCCGGCGTGCAGTCGATGTCGCAGGTGGCGTTCTGGCCGCCTTCGTCGCAGATCTCGCCCGCGGCCTCGTTGAGCGTGCCATCGCCACACTCCACCAGGGTGCAGTCGGAATCGCAGGTCGCCGTGCCCATGCCCTCGTCGCACTCCTCGCCCGCATTGGGGTTGATGAGGCCATCGCCGCACACGGCGAGCGTGCAGTCGTCGTCGCAGCCGAGCGAGAATCCGCCGTCGTCGCACTCCTCGCCCGCGGCCGCATTGGTCACGCCGTCGCCACACAGCGCGCTGGTGCAGTCGTCGTTGCACAGCTCGCTGCGTCCCAGGTCGTCGCAGGTCTCGCCCGCGGTGGTGTTGACGATGCCGTCGCCGCACGCCGCCATCGTGCAGTCGGCGTTGCACAGGGTCGACTCGCCACCGTCGTCGCAGATCTCGCCCGCCGTCGCGTTGAGCGTGCCGTCGCCGCAAGCCGCGGGCGTGCAATCGGCATTGCACGTGGCCGACTCCCCGCCGTCGTCGCACTCCTCGTCACCACCCACCACGCCGTCTCCACACACCATCGAGTCCGAGTCCTCGGAGGCCACGCCCGACGAGGACTCGGCCGGGGTGAGGCTCGTACCCGTCGAGTCCTCCACGATGCCTCCCGAGGTGGACGCAGCCGACGTCGACCCGACATCGACGACCGGTGGCCCGTCGTCGGGGCACCCCGCCGCGAGCGCGAGGAACGACACCAGGGTCCATCGAGGGAGGCGGCGCGGCGGCAACATGAGGCGCCCAGGATAGACTCTCGTGGTCCCTCCATGCCCCCTATTTCCCGCGCACTGGAAAAGCGCCCCAGGGCGACTTTGCGCGCGTGAAGATGGAGTGGTGATCCGCTGACCGCCCTGGGGGACCTTGGAGAGCGCGGTGGCTTCGAACCACCGCTATCCTTGCGCCGAGGCTCGTCGACTCATGCCCGCCGAAGATGCCAGTGTCGTGGACACGATCGACGATCCTCGTGCTCCAGCCGATCAGGACCTCGAGCGCATCGTGGCGTTCGAGGCCATACGCGCGCAATTGTTCGCAGGTCCGCGCCAGCCGGTCTCGATTGGCCGATTCACCATCACCCAGCGCGTCGGCCAGGGCGGCATGGGCACGGTCTACGCCGCCTTCGACCCCCAGCTCGAGCGGAAGGTCGCCATCAAGGTCGTTCGCGAGCTCGGCGGCGATCAGCAGGAGATCGAGCGTGCCCGCCGGAGCCTGGAGCGCGAGGCCCGTGCCGCCGCCGGCTTGACCCATCCCAACGTGGTCACGGTGTACGAGAGCGGGCGACACGGCGATGGCTTCTACGTCGCCATGGAGTTCGTCGAGGGACGAACCCTACGACAGTGGCTCGAGCTCCGACGCCGGAGCTGGCAAGAGATCGTGACCACGTTCATCGGAGCCGGTCGTGGCTTGCAGGCCGCGCACGCGGCCGGCCTCGTCCATTGTGACTTCAAGCCCGGCAACGTGCTCATCGGCCGCGATGATCGCCCGCAGGTGGCCGACTTCGGCCTGGTCCGGTGGGTCGAGTCGCGCTCGGAGCCATCGATGGAGCTGTCGCCCTCGCATACCATGGAGGGCTCCCCAGGCACGCTCCAGACCTCCATCGCCGGCACTCCCCGCTACATGGCTCCCGAGCAGCGACGTGGGCTCTCCATCAGCCCACGCTGCGATCAATTCAGCTACTGCGTGGCGCTCTACGAGGCACTGCTGGGCGCTCTGCCCTACGAGCGAGACGAGGCCATGGACTTCGAGCAGCCTGGCGCGCTCGGACGAGCCCACGTTGGCGTTCGCCTGCCCAGGAGGCTCGTGCGGGCGCTCCTCGTCGGCTTGGCGCTCGCCCCCGAGCGGCGGCACCCCACCATGAGCGCCCTGGTCGACGAGCTCGAGCGAGCCCTGGCCTCACGTCGGCGGCGCAAGTGGTGGGCCCTGGGAGCCGTGCTCGCCGCGGCGACGGGGGGGCTGGGGTACGCGATGGCCGGTGACCCCATCGACCCGTGCGAGGGCGCGGCCGCCGAGCTCGAGGAGGTCTGGTCGGAGCCCGTGCGCCAGCGAGTACGCGACCAGCTGCGGGCGACCGGGAGCGAAGCGATGGCGGCACGCGTCACGGGCCTCATCGACGAGTACGGCCAGGCATGGGGCGCGATGCGGCGAGCATCGTGCGAGGCGACCCACCATCGGGGCACGCAGTCGATGGATCTGTTCGAGCTGCGCAGCGCCTGCCTCGACCGGCGACGGTACACGCTGGAGAACCTGGTGGGGCGCATGCAGGAGGGCGACGAGGCCCTGCTCGGCCAGGCCACGACGCTGGTCGAGGGGATGACCCCCGTCGAGGAGTGCGAGGCCGACTTCGTGCGGGCCAACGTCATGACCAACGCGGCCGCGAGTCGCAACGACCTCAGCCGAAGCCCGGAGACCGACGCCACCTCTCGAGCTGCCTATCGCACGCTCAGCGATGCGCAGCTTCGCATCGCCGAGGGCCACGCCGACGAAGCCCTCGTCATGCTGCAGGAGGTGGAGACTCGAGCCCAGGAGGCGGGCCTGCGCCAGCTGCAGAGCATTGCGATTCGGCTTCAGGTCGACCAACAGATGCTCGAAGGCGTACCGGAGCGCGCGGTGGAACGCCTGCAATCGGCGCTCGCCCTCGCCATCGAGGCCGGTGATCACGGCGGCGCTGCTCTGACCGTCGCGCGGATCCTCAAGGCTCACCGCGAGGGGGCCACGGATCCCATCGACCCGAGCCTGCTGCTTGCCCTTGGTCGCGCGTGGGCCCGCAAGAGCACCCGCCCGGTCATCCATGGCATCGAGCTCGAGCTCGAGGCGGCATCGATGGCCCTTGCGAGCGGACGGTGGCAAGACGCGCTGGACGTGCTCGAGCGCTGCGCTGCGCGCCTTCGAGCTTCCGACTCGGCCGACCACAGCATCGCCTACCGGGTCCAGATGCTGCGCGGCGACGCGCTGTTGGAGGCCGGGCGGCTCGACGAGGCCGCCGCCGTGCTCACCGACCTCCGCGATCGGCTGCGAGAACGGCTCGAACCTCGTCACGTGATGGTGGCCGACGCCGACGTGACCCTGGGAGCCGTCCGACGGCTGCAGGGCGACCTCGCGGGCGCCAAGGCGCTCTACCTCGATGCACGGGAGATCTACGTCGATCGCCTGAGCCCAGACTCTCCCCGTGCCGCGCTGGTCTCGAGCGAGCTGGCTGGCGTGTACAAGGGGCTGGGCGACTTCGATGCTGCTCGTGAGGCATTCGAGCGCAGCATTGCCACGAGTCGTCGGATCCACGGTCGAGACGACGCCAACCTGGCCATTTCGCTGAACCAGCTGGCCGAGCTCGAGTACGAAATGGAGGCCTTCGACGATGGTCTGGCGCACGCCCGTGCCGCGGTGGAGCTCGCCAACGCGTCGTTCGGCGAGCGCCACGTCTACACGGCGGCCTTCAAGAATACCGTGGGCAAGCTGGAGCTGGCCACGGGCCACGTACGAGATGCAGTGACGACCCTGGGAGATGCACTGGCCACGCTCTCCGGCGATGAGCAGGTCAACCCGGCATGGAGCGGAGAAGTGGCGTTCTTCCTGGCCAAGGCCACGCTGGAGCTCGACTCGACCCGACGGGCCGAAGCCGCAGCGCTCAGCGACCAGGCGCTGGCCGACTTCGGGCGGGCACAAGGGGAGGAGGCGAGGCGATTCGTGGCTCGGATCACCGAGTGGCGAAGCGCGCAGGGGCTCGAAGACGCTCGGCAGTAGGCACACCGCCGTTCACGCACGCAGAGGGGCACCGAACGCCGTTCGGAGGCGTTCCTCTCCCATGGTGATTCCAAGATCATCTTTCGGGTGATCCGCTCGGGTCCCTCGTGGACCGGATTGGATGAGGCAGAACCACCGATGTACACCTTCAGCCGTATCTTCGCTCGCACGCTTGCCATCCTGGTCGTGGCCACCAACGTGGCCGGCTGCGATGAACCGCCCGTCGACGATGGCTTCGACGAGCTCGAATTCCGCGACGGTGAGCTCGGCGAGGCCCCGAGCCCCTCGATCATCGAGATCGTCAAGCGCCCGCCGCTCTATCCCGCGAGCTATTACGACAAGGGGGGGAGCATTCCTTGGGACTCTCCCTGGATCCACTCCGGCTACGATCCGGTCAGCGGCGGGCACACCGACGTGACCGGTCACACGGTCTATGCCTTCGACGACAACGATCTACTTCCGTTCGGCACCAGCGACGTGGCGCTGTCCTTTCCGGCCTGTGATGCATTCTTGCTGGAGCACGATGGGGTTCCCATCGCGCCGAGCGGCAACCTCGGCTACTGCGCGGCCCAAGAACAGGGGTGCTGCGACTTCATCTGCAAGGCGTGGGGGGCAGAGGTCGACCCGCAGAATCGGGTCGACTTCGTCGACCAGGACGTGATGGACATCGAGCCGATCCATCTGACCTACGTGCCCGAGTTCCTCTCGTGGGACAGTGAAGATCCCAACGGGAACGGCGGCCTGGGCCGCGCCAAGGCGTGTTCGTGCAACTGCACGACTTCGTAGTCACCTGCCTCGTTCGAGGCTCAGGCCCCGCCCATCACCCCTCGTAGCTCTCGGACCCAGGTCTCGAAGCCCCCGACGGCCGCCTCGCGCTCGTCGGGGCTGCCGGCGAGCTTCTCGAGCTCGGCCTGCAGCGCCTCGCGCCCGCGTCGCAGGCGGCTCTTGGCCGTGCCCTGGGGGATCTCGAGCACCGCCGCGAGCTCGGCGGTGCTCATGTCTTCCCAGTAGTCGAAGATCAGGATTTAAGTTACCGGAATCATTTGAGTTTTTTGACGGCTCCGGTGCCGTCTCCAATATGTCTCCAGTTTTCCGGGCGGGTCAGCCCGTCGATCGCATCGCGCTCCGCATCGGGAGCGAGGTGCATGTATCGCTCGGTGGTCGTGATGCTCGCGTGACCGGCCATCTTCTGGATCGCCCGGACGGGCTTGCCTGCCATGGCGAGGTGCGAGCAGAACGTGTGCCGAAGGATGTGCGGGCCCTTCGGCTTGAAGCCCGCCGCCTCCTGGGCAGCCACCAAGTAGTCCCGGATCGCGTCGGACTGCGGGGCGGTGCCGATCGCGGAGCGGAGCACGCTCCCGTCACCGATCCCCCGGTACTGTGCGAGCGCCGGTTGCAGACGAGCCGCAAGCGGGATCGTCCGTCGCTTTCGCCCCTTGGTGGGGCCTTCCTGGCCGCGCCACATGGCGCGGGCAACCGTGAGCTTGTTCTGGGTGAAGTCGATGTCCGACCACCGAAGGCCCGACATCTCGCCGCACCGCAGGCCGGCCTCCCCCCCGAGCAGCACCACCAACAAGCTGTTGGGCGTTGGCTGTCGCTCGGCCGCGAGGACGAGCCGATCGAAGTCCTCGAAGTCGTAGAAGTGAGCCTTGGGCTCGGTCTCCTTGAGCTTCTTGATCCGGGTCGGCATGGCCCCGATCACGCCCCACTCGATCGCGACCGCGAGCACAGCCTTGAGGTGCTTGAGGTGGAGGTTCACGGTCGACGGCGCGAGGTGAGCACGTTCTGCCTTGAAGCGCTGGATGTCCTCGGCCGTGATGCGGTCCAGTCGTCGCCGCCCAAGGGCGGGGACGAGGTGATTTTGAAAGGTGCTCGTCTTTTGGTCGATCGTTGCTGGCGACAGGCGATTGGCCTCGCAGTGTCCCGTCATGTAGCGCGGGATGAATGCGGCCAGCGTGGGTACCTCCTTCTTGCTGATGCTGGGGCGTCGGGGGTCGTCGTCGGGCTCGGTGCTCGTGTAGTGGTCGATGAGCTGGCGCTCACGTTCCTCGCCCCACCGCTTCGCGGCCGACTTGGAACCGACGGGCGACTTGCGGCGCTCGCGGATCGCTGGTCTGCCTGGAAACGTGAGCATGATGTCGACTTCCCAGCCGCCTCGTTTGTACTGCCTTACCTTGACGGTCATCGCTGTTCTCCTTGAGCTGGCAGCGACACCGCCCGTCTGTGGTCGAGCCACTGTAGCAGCTTGGCAGCGTCGATGCGAAGGCGACGCGACATGCGGATCACACCCGGGAGCTGGCCGCGGCGGATCTTGGCGTAGACCGCATCGCGAGAGATCCGGAGGAGCTCGGCGACCTCGTCCACGGTCAGCAGGTCGGGAAGCGTGGTGCGCTCGCCGGGCGTGGATCGACGTGGGCTCGGTGGAGGGCTACTCACGCGAGGCGTGCTCGCGGGTGGCGAGTGGTGGGTATGGGTGGTCGGGATCGAGGCCGACGATGCAGCTCGCCGGTTTCGTCGCTTGGCGGGTTTCTTCTTGGCCATGGTCGTCAGCTCCAATGATGTGGGCCGCGTTGAAACGGCCTTGGGGTAGGGGGGATGCCGCGCCCGACTCGACGGGCGCGACGTTCGGGTTTGTTCCTGGGGTGCAGCGTTCGGCGACCTCTCAGCCGTTGCCGCCTCGTCTCACCCATCGGTGGCACGCGTCGGAGCACACCACCGTGCTCCGCTTGGCCCACGGCCCCTGCGTCCACAAGAGCACCCGCCATGGGGGCCGCAGCCGCCCCACGGCCGAGCACGCGAGGCATCGCCATAGCGGTACCCCGTCCTGGTCGTGCCGCGCCCGCTGCTGCGCTGTGGTCGTGGGCATGCAGTCCGTCGGGCTGGGTGCCCGTGCCGTCTTGGCGTCCGCGATCAGCACGTATCCCCGGCTGCCGCCGGCCTCCAGGTGACGCCGTGCCACCGTCGTCCTGTGCGCGGTGCTCCACGCCAGCGTCACGTGATGCGCCTGCAACCGCACCACGGTGCCCACGCGCTCGCCCCGTCGCGGGTCGAGATCCTGGTACTGCTGTCCCAGCTTCACCGGTACGTGCTTCACAGCGCCTCCGCCTGGCTGAATGCCTCGGGTCGAGTGAGTCGCTCATGCTCTCCTCCGACGGTGACGCTTGGTCCCACGCACTGCCCACAGAAGGCCCAGCACGCCGAGCCCCAGCACCAAGCCATCGCCACCGCCACCGCCGGGCGCGAGCTCGGCCACGACGTGGAAGGGCGCGCCGCCCTGAGGCGGAACGGGGGGCTCGGGCTCGGCGTCGGTTTCCCCCAGTGAGGTCGAGTCGGCGGGCGTGCTGGGGCCCGTGGGTGCCTTGAGCTGATCGGCCACCGTCGCATCGAACAGCGCGGTGCGGTACTCGGGATCGATCACGTCGCGCTGGTCGACCTGGTGCCGCGCGGGATGCTCGAGCAGCAGCGCTCGCATCTGGTGGAGCTTGTCCCGTAGCTTGGGGTCGTGGATGAACGCGGCGCTGTTGGGATC
The DNA here is from genome assembly GCF_026337845.1 of Paraliomyxa miuraensis. GTDB lineage: Bacteria > Myxococcota_A > Polyangia > Nannocystales > Nannocystaceae > Paraliomyxa > Paraliomyxa miuraensis. The sequence goes on from NZ_JAOVZF010000126.1 coordinate 57,646, forward strand.
GGCGTACGCCACCGCGATCGTCTCGAGGTACCGGTCCTGCCGCCGCGCGAGACGGTCGCACCACGGCTCGACGAACGCCTCCACGATGTCATCGGGCGGGTTCTTGGGCGTCCAGGAGTTGGCGGCTAGGATTCCACGGCGGAGCTCGCCATCGAGCTCCACGACGTGGAGCGGGGCCAGGAGTTGCTGCACGATGAGGCGTCGGTGCTCGTCGTTGAGCTTGTCGAGGCCGGTGCCCTTGATGCCGCGGCCGACGTACGCCTCGTAGGCAAAGCTCTTGACCGCGTCGACGTGGTCTCGCCACGCGCTACGGACCTTGGACGGCGCCACGGACCACATGGCGGCCCCCGGGCGCTGAACGTGCTGGTCGATCGCCGTCATGAGCTGGGCTGGGCCCGGGTAGAAGTCCCCGATGTCCTGGTGGGACGCCAGCGAGCCGCCGGGGCGGCTCGACTTCTTGTGCCAGAAGGCTTGCGTTGCGCTGCTCACCTGCTGCGTGCCAGGGATGAAGCCAAACCCCTGGCCACCCTCCAGTGAGTCCAGCAGCCAGCCGTTCTCGATCTCGATGATCCTTTGGGCGTTGCCGATCCTCGGCAGGAAGAGGCGGGTCCAGTCGTTGGTCGACAGCGCGGGCAGGAGTTGGGAGTTCATCACGTACTGCTCTTCATCTCGCTCGTAGACCCGTGGCGGAGGTAGGTACTCCCGCACCTGCTCCTGCGGTCGATTGGCGAGATCCCACAGCATCAAGCCCATCTGGCCGATCGCGCGAGCGATGGCCCCCACCACGGGGATCGCCGCGAGCGCGTCGACCACGATGCCCACTGCGGTCCGGGTGAGGCGGTCGAACAGCTCGTCGAGGTCGTCGGGCGGCTGCAAGATCAGCGGACCGAGGGCGTCGACCACCGAGGTGAGGTTTTCAGCCGGGAGCCCGAGCGCGCCCGTGCCCTGGAAGAACATCGCCGTCCGCTCGGCCGCAGCCCAGGCCCGGGCGCCGACGAGGGCATTGCTGTCGAAGCCGGAGATCCGCGGGCCCATGTCGGCCCACAGCGAACGGTCGCCCCGGGCGGCGTCGAGCAGAGCCGGGGAAATTACCCGCGACGTCCAGGAGTCGTCGACGCCGAGCCACATATCGTCGTCATGGAGCAGCACCGGATCACCTCCGACCGTTGGCAAGCGTGGCGGCCTGGGCCTGGGCCTTCTTGGTCTCTTCGAACCGCTTGGCGGCCACCGCCTCGCGCCGCTTGACGCGACCGAGCGCGCGCTCGAGTTCGGTCCGGGCTCGCTGGTGGTCGCGCTTGCGCTGGCGCAGGGTGCCCTGGGCCACGCTCAGCTGGCAGCGAGCCTCGCGGACCTTGCGGCGCGCGACCTGGCGATCCATGGGGATGGCCTTGCGGTTGCGCATCACGGCGTCGGCTTCGCGCATGGCGGTCTTGAGGTCGCGCTCGTGGTGCTTGACGTGCTCCTCGGCCTTCTTGATCGCGGCGGCGGCGTCCTCGACCCGGCGGCGGTAGGAGGTGGTGTCGATCGCCTCCGCTTGCTTGATGGCGACTGCGGCGGAGCACTGGAAGCGCTGGGCTCGACGCTCGGCGGCGGTCTGCTTGCGGCGCTGCTCGGCCGCCTTCTTGCGCTCGGCGAGGGCCTTGCGGCGCTCGGCCGCGGTGAGCTTGCGCTTGGGCGTGGGCTTGGTGGCGGTGGCCTTCTGTGTGGCCGAGCGCGATGCCTTCTTGGCCGTCGAAGTCTTCGTGGGTGGCTTGCTGGTCTCGCTGGAGGGCTTGCCTGCCTTGCCCGTGGGCTTTGCGGGTTCGGGCGCCGCCTTGGTCATGGGCTCCTTGGTGGCCTCGACGGTCTGAGCGTCCGTGGCCGTGTCTGCCTTCGGTTCTTCCTTCAGCCCCGCCGCGATCTGGCACACGGGTGCGCTGCAGACCTCCTCCTTGGGTGTCTCTCGCGAGCAGCACGCCTTGGCCGACGCCGTGGGCGGCGGGAGTTCCTCGTCCTCGCCGTGGCTCGTGTCCGGGAACCCAGGCGCACCTTCCTTGCTCTCCTTCGCCGCCCAATTGGGGTCGTACGCGTCCTCGCATGAGCTCCGCAACTGGCGGAGCTCGCCGGCCACGGCGGGATAGTTGCAGAGATAGCCGGCGGTGTCGGGATCCGGCGCGCACGCGTATCCGGGGATCTTCGACGGGTCTTCGACCCAGCGCGACCACTGCTCGACCCGCCGCTCGATCACCTGCTGGAGGTTGTTGGGCAGGCAGTCCTTGGCACGCGCGTAGGCTTCCTTCAGCTCGTCGAGCTGCTCACTGATCTCCTTGGCGCTCTCCTGCTCCCGGAGCGACGCGCGCTGCTCCGGCGTCATCGCGTCGAGATCCTCCGCGCGTACCTTGCCCGTGAACGGGTGCCAGTAGATCCCCGCCACCGCCGGTCCCGAGCTCGGCGTCTCGAAGTACCGCTCGAGCGCCTCGCCCAACCGCTCGATCTGGGCCCACGGTACCTGCGTCCATTGCCGCCCCCTGGCTTTGCCCATGATGTACGCCAGCGCGCCGCGGATCGCCCGGGAGGCGTGCTTCTCCCCGAGGATCCGCTGTCCGGTAGGCAACTTGGCGAGTTTGCGGTGCCCCTTGCCCACGCGAACCTCGATGCCATCCATCCAGTCACGCAGGCCGTCCCACGGGTCGATGACGTTGTCGAAGAAGTCCTCGTTGTGGTCGTAGAAGATCTTCGCCGCCTCGGCAGGCGAGTCGAATGTGTGGCGCAGTCCCGTCCACGCCCCTTTGCCCTTCTTGGTCTTGCCCTTCTTGGCCTCTGCGGTCTTGCGTGCCGCCTTCATGGCCTGGGCCTGGCCCGGGTAATCGGCGGGGCTGTCCACATCGAAGCGATACCGCCGCTTGCGAGGATCGGGATCGGTGCCGTGCCCGATGAGATCCTCCTCGTCGACCTCTACGGTCTCGCCGTCGATGTCGGCGACGATCCGTCCGGTCGAGAGCGTGCCCGGCTCGTTCGGATCGGTCGGCACTCCGGTCGCGACGTCGACGTACTCGAGCCGCGCCAGCGGAGTCGCGCGGTAGCGGTTCTCCTCCGTCTTCTCGACCAGCCCGCGGCCCGCCATGCCTTGAAGCGCGCGTGACTCGTCGATGTTGTCGGGCTCGATCCCGCTGTCGCCCTGGTCGAGCAGCGACCGCATGAGATCCTCCTCGAACGAGTCGAGCGGCGGAGGGCTCGTTTCGCTCGAGCTGCCGGTGCTCGACGGCCTCGGCGGCTCGCCCTTCGGCTTCCCCTTGCCCCCGCCCTTCGGTGGGCCCGAGGGGGGTTCGAGCTCGGCCACGATCTGCGCGCGGTCGTAGTGCCCGTCGACGGTGACGAGGGCGCCGAGCGGCTCGGTGTGGTAGCGCGAGAACACGTCCGGTCGACGACGCCCTTTCCACGCCACGACCACCACCGGCCGGAAGCTCGGGTCCTGGTGCTTCGGCATCGTGTGGAGCTTGGCTCGCTCGGCCCTCACGCGACGGGCCAAGTCGGGCGAGAGCTTGATCGGCGTGATGGTGACTGGGGGCTTCGGCGGCGTGGGCCGGTCGTTCGCCGCGGGAGCGTTGGTCGTCAATCCGCGTGCCGCGGTATGGCTCTGGCCCTTGGTCGTCGAACTCCCCTGCCGTTCGCCCGCTGCCTTGCGGGGCGTCTTCGACACGTCGGCCCTGCCCGTCGTGTCTCGTTGTGGCTTCAACGCGGCACGGGCCGCCTGCTCGTCGAGATAGGCGTACTCGTCCTCCCACTCGGGGTCGTCGTGCAGCGGGCCCATGGTGAACCCGTCGAGCACACGCCAGTTCCCGTAGTCGTCGTAGGCCACGACCTTGCCGATCGGATACCCGCGGCTCTCGTCGGTGGGCACGAAGGAGTCCTCGAGCACGTAGAACCGGACGTTCTCATCGGGCCCATCCAAGTCCTCGCCGATGGGGAACACGGGCCCCATCTTTGGGTGGCGCGAGGGCACGTAGCGACGCGTCGCGAGGTTGACCGCTGCGGGATCGAGGCTCGCGAGCACCTTCTGGCCAAGGTCGGTGGGCTCCACCACGAAGGGCGGGCCCGGGTGGTCGCCGTCCTGGCCGCCGAGGTCGACGTCCTTGGTGCGGTGCATGAGCCCGAGGTTGCGCAGGGCCACGAACGCATCCCACGAGGGACCACCGCCCACGGGTCGGAGGTCGACCCAGTCCTTGGTCGAGCGCTTGATCAGTCGCAGACCATCGGCACCGATGTCGCCGGGGACCGGTCGTCTGACGTTGGTGAGCTCGTCGAGGTAGTACCTCTTGAGGCTCGGCTGGAATTCCGGGTCACCGCCGGATTGGATCGCGCGGATTCCGGTGAGCGGAAACCACTGGGGTGCATGGATCTCCGCAGCGCGATGGCCGGGTAGGAGGCGAACGACGACGCCGAACCGAGTCGTCGAGCCTGACTCCTCGTGCTGGAAGGCGACGATGCCTCCCTCCCGGATCGTGGTGTCGGTGGCGTCACGCGGCGAGGTGGCCTTCGGGGTTCGGGCGGCCTTCCGCTTCGAGCTCGACCCACTGGCCTTCTTGGGCGTGGGCTTCGGTTTGGCCGGGGGCTTCGGTTTCGACTCGTCCGTTGCCCCCCACTTCGGACCGGCCATGATGCGCACGTACCCACGTGGTGCCGTGACGATCTTGACGACGCCGCGCTTGGCCATCTCCTTGATGACACGAACGTGGCGGGGCTCGTGCTTGGTGGAGAACTCGGAGACCCCGTTGGGGCCGTCGTCGGCGATCCGGTTGGTCAGGACGGCGCGAACCTGACGCTCGATGAAGCCTCGGGGGATCCGCTGGGTGGAAGCCAACGGCTCGAAGGGGTGTCGGCGACCAGCGGGGGCCGGCGGTCGCACGGGCGGCGTCGCCTCGATCACGTGCAAGGTGGCGTTGCCGTCGCGGATCTCCGACTCGCGCGCGCGCTCGGGATCCATCGCTCGCTTGGGATCGGCCCCGTGCAGGCGCAGCAATCCATCGCGGTTGGCCCGGACCAGCCGTGCCTTGAAGGCATCGAGGGATGGGCCCGCCAGCAAGGGCTGGTCTTTCACGGCCTTCCACACCGCGGAGATGAGCACGAAGTCGTCACCGTGCCGCCCCTCGTCGCCCATGCGGTTGGCGACGGTTTGGATCTCACCGACCCAAGGACCCATGCGCATCATCGGCGTGGCCGGTGCCTGGTTCTCGTCGTCGGTCGGTGGTGTGGCGCGTACGCCAGCGGTCGGCAGTGGTGCCGGTGGCGCTGCCCGGCCCTCGTCGTCGGCCGAGCGCTCGCTCGTGGCCTGGGTGAGCAGCGGATCCGACGTATCCGGCGGTGGTCGTTTCGCCCGGCGCTCGGCCAGTTCCTCGGCACGCATCCGCTCGAGCACAGCGGGGTCGGGCTTGCCCGCGTCGAACAGCGCCGGCTGATGCCCCGTGGGCACTTGCACGCGCTTGCCCTCGCCGGGTGGGGCCGTCAGGGCGAAGCCCTCCTCCTCGACCGACCACAAGCTGCCCGGGGCCGCCTCGCCCCGCGGTGTGTCCTTCTCGTCCGCCATGGGTTCCTCCTCGGCCGCGTCGGCGACCGTCGTTTCCTCGGGTTGGTCGGGAGCGGGTTTGGGTTTGAGTTCGGGTGCCGGTTCTGCGTTGGCTGCTCGGGCGGGCGCAGCTCCCTGGTTGGCCACCTTCTCGAGTTCCCGCATCGCGGCGGCGATCGCCTCGGGCTCGGCGGCGTTCGGCTGCACGGGAATGTGGAACCCTTGTTCCCTCGGACCTCGCACGATGACCTCGGTCTCGCCGCGCCGCGTCCTGATGTTCAGGGCTCGGCTCTCACGCTGCGATGGGCCCAAGTCGGGGTGCTGCCGCCAGTAGGCGAGGTTGAAGCGCTTGCGGCTGACCTCGCCGAGCTTCTGCGCCGTGCGGTACACCGCCAGCAGGTCACGCGCGTCCGCCTTGCGCTCGATTTGCCGGGCCTCCTCTCGTCGCTCGATGTCTTCCTTCCTCGCCTGGGCCTTGCGGCCAACCTCGTCGAGCGACGTATCGCCACGACAAAGGTTGAGGGCTTCGTATCGGTCCTCGAAGCTCACCCCGAAGACGTCCCGCATCACCCCGCGCGCCGATTCGAAGTCGATCTTGCACAGCCGCGGGTAGACGACCTCGGGGTCGGACTTCGGGTCGTAGAGCGAAGGATCGAGCGCGGTGCGGAGATCCTCGAGCAGCTTCTTCGCGTCGCGAAGGATGCTGTCGCGGAGCTTGCCTACGAGCTCCGGCGTGGCGGGCGTGTTCCCCTTGCGGATCTGGTCGAGGGGGACATGGAGGTGGTCGTGGACGACCAGCCGGGCCTGGTCCAGCAGCTTCGGGAACCAGTGCCGGGCGCGATCGTCCGTGATCGGCTCCATGCGTTCGGCCCACGTGCTGGCCTCGCGGTGGAGCTCGACGACCAACGGGTGATCACCGAGACTGAGGATGATCCCCTCGAAGTCGTGCTTGCCGTACACGGCCCCGCGTAGCGGCGGGGGCGGCCATGCTCCGCTTTCCAGCGCCACCGTACCACGGGCGTGGCCGAGGTCGATCTTGACCTGGTCGGGATAACGCAGGTCTCGCTTCGCGATGAGCTGGGCCATCTGCTGCCCCACGCCCTGGCGTTCGGCCTCCATCAGGATCGGCTGGATCTCGTTGCCGTTGAGCGCCGTGTCACCGACCCCGAGCTTCTTGGCGAGCGCCTCCACATCGACCTGGGTGGTGGGCTCGGCCTTCGCGGTGGACTTGGTCTTGGTGGTCTTGCCGGGCGTCGCGACCTCGCCCGCCGCGGCCTCGCCCGCCTCCTGCGCGACCTGGCGCATCAGCGCCGCGATGGCGGCCTGCTCGTCGGTCCCGGCGGGCAGCCTCACACCAAACGCCATGTCCATCGGACCGCGAACGACCGCCAAGACCTGCTCGCCCTTCTTGGCCACGGCCAGCGCTCGGCGGCTGCGTGCGGGTTTCTCGAACCCGGGATGCAGTCGCCAGTAAGCTGCGTTGAAGCGCCCCTTGGTGACCTCGCCGCGCGAGGTTGCCTCCCGGTGCACCTTCAGCAGCTCGAGGGCGTCGGCCTCGCGCTCGGCTCGTTCTTGCTCCTTCTGCTTCCGCTCCTCCTCTGCTCGCTGCGCGGCTCCCTCGGCCAGGGTCTCGAGTGTGATCTCGCCCTTGCAGAGCTCGGCCGCTTCGTCTTCTTCGTCCTCTGGGTGGAAGTCGATCTCGAAGACGTCCACCAGGACCTTCCGCGCGGTCTCGGAGTCGATCTCGCACAGCCGCGGGTAGACGTCCTTGGGGTCGGACTTCGGATCGTAGAGCGCGGGGTCCTGCACCTGCCGCAGCTCGTGGAGCTTCCGCGCAGCCTTCGCCACGAGAACCTCCATCGCCATGCGAGCAAAGTCGGGCGTGGCGGCCTGCCCCTGCGCGACCTTTCGCTCGTACTCGTTGTGGTGGTTGCCGAGCAGGTTGGTGGTCTCTTTGATGAGCGTCCGAAACCAGTTGGAGTGGCGAGGACCCGCGATCGGCTGCATGCGCTCGGGGAAGGCCCGCAGCTCGGCGAGAAGCTGCGCGACCGTCGGCTCGTGATCCAGGCTCTCGAGGAGTCCGCCGAAGTCCTGCGCGCCGTAGGTCGGCCCTCGCAGCGGCGACGGAGGCCAACCATCGCGCTCGAACGCCACGATCCCCCGCGCCCGACCGTAGGCTCGCTGCACGTCCTGGTCCTTGAGCGTCGCGCGGAAGTACCGCGCGAGCTTCTCGCCCACACCGAGCCGCTCGGCCTCGACCAGCGCGTCGATGATCTGCTGGACGGTGTACCGCTTGGCGGCATCGCGGTGCTTGGCCACGAGCATGGTCAGGGGCCCGGGGGAGCCCGCAGCAGCGCCCGAGCTCGCCTTGGGCGCCTCGGTCGAC
>NZ_JAOVZF010000093.1 GCF_026337845.1 Paraliomyxa miuraensis
TCGAGTTCGAGCGGCGATACTACGAGAACCTGGAGAGGACTGAAGTGGCGTAAATCGGGTGTCCACTTTTTCGGGGGAATTCCAGACCTCGACCGTCGTCGCCGTGATGCGGATGTCGAGGCGCTCGCGGTACAACGAGTGCGGCACCGAGTAGTGGTGGTGCCCAACGTGGACGTGGTAGTTGGGCCCGACGCCGGCCTCGGCCCACTCGGCATACTCGTAGCGCTCCCGTGGGAGCGGCCGCATCGCCGGCTTGTCTAGCCGCTCGAAGAGCTCGCGACGACTCGCACCGTAGTGTCTCATCGTGCGCGTGTTGAGCCGCTCGAGCAGCTCGGCGATCCGTTCGTTGAGCTCGGCGATCGAGTAGAAGGTCTCATTGCGCAGACAGGCCAGGATCCAGCGCTGGGCAATGAGCACGCCGTTCTCGACCTTCGCCTTGTCCTTGGGCTTGCCGGGCCTCGCGGGCACGATGGCCGTGCTGTAGTACTCGGCCCAGTCCTGGTACGTGCGCTGGATCGTCGGCTCGTACCGGCACGACTTGGTCACGCCGCTCTTGAGCTGGTCGGGAGTGAACGCTCGCGTCACACCGCCGAAGTACTCCACGGCATTGACGTGGCTGCGGATCCACTCCGAGCTCTGCTGGGTGCGCGTCGCCTCGGCGTAGGTGTAGTTGCTCGCACCCAGCACCGCGACGAAGAGCTCGACCTCGATCACCTCGCCGGTGTTCCGGTCGACGATGCACGGCTTCTTGCCCGAGTAGTCGACGAAGGTGTATTCGCCGGCAACGTAGACTTGGCGCATCGTCAGCCCGCGCCGCCCGAGCCACTCGCGGTACAGGTCGCAGAAGCGGGTGTAGCGATACCCGTCGGGATGCTCCTGCAGGTACTCGAGGTGGAGCAGCTCGAGCGTCACGCCGGGTCGGCGACGCTCCGCGTGCACGTACTGGAGATTCGGCAGCGGCCGCGACGCGCCGGGCTCGACCTCGCCGCCGAAGAGCCGGTGCTCGAGCTCGACCTCGCCGAGGGCCTCGACATCACTCCACTCCAGCCCGGCGTGCGTGGCCCGGGCGACCGCCGAGCTCACAGCACCGACGCTCACGCCGAGGCTGCGCGCCACGTCGCGATGGCTGCTGCCGAGCACCCACTTCTGTCTCAGGATCTCGCGGATCTTCTTCATCGTCAGTCGCTTCGCCATCTCGCCTCCGCGTGGAGGCGGTCGAGCCACTGACCCTCGTCGTCGCCATTGCCCCCGCCCGCGCGGCGGCGCGTACCACCGCGGCTGGTTGGGTCGGCCAGGTGTTCACGAAGCGGTGATCCCGGCGTTCACGACCGCCGATTTCGGTGTTCACACGCGGTGATCCCGCTGTTCACGACGCCAGTCTCGGCGTTCACGTGGCACCGATTTCGGCGTTCACGTCCGGCCGATCTCCGCGTTCACGATCGGCCGGCGCATGCACTCGACATCGACGTGGACGTAGTCCTGCCCATCAGCATGAACGCGGCGCGTGATCTGTACCTTCTTGCCAGCCAGTGGATGCCATCGGTAGCGAACGATGGCTGTGCTGGATCGGTATGCCCTATGTGACTTGGTCCCGCCTGCGGTTCGTGAAGAGGTACAGCTCGCCCGTCAGCGGGTCGCGTCCCAGCTCGTTGCGCACCAGCCCCGACAGGCCCTC
>NZ_JAOVZF010000121.1 GCF_026337845.1 Paraliomyxa miuraensis
CCTCCACAGGCCAACGTGCTGCGGTACCACGGGGTGCTCGCGCCGGGCTCGAAGCTGCGTGCTCGAGTGGTGTCCGATCGACGACCGAGCACAGGGCACGAGACATCGGTGGGGACGTATCCCGGGGCCTGTGCATCGGCAACTCCTCCACCGACAGTCGCCTCGAGCCGCGACGCACTCGACGAGGCGATCTCGATCACGCCGTCGCGACGGGGAATCTCGGGCATCGTGGGTCCGCTCGGTATCGTGGAGAGTGAACGAGGGCTTGGCTTACCAACCGCTCCGCAAGATGGCGCCGTGGCGGAGCCAATGAGATCGGTCATGGTCATCGGTCCTCATGACACGGCGTGTGCTGAGCCGCGACTACGTCGGCGGCTGAGCGGGGCTGAGCTCATGCATCGTGTCTTCGCTCTGGATGTGCTCGAGTGCCCGGTGTGCCGAGGGCGGATGAAGATTCATCGCCGAGATCACGCAACCCGAGGTGATCGAGCGGTTCCTCGCTGCGCTCGACCTGCACGTCGTGCCTCCGGAGATCGAGCGAGCCCGACCACCGCCACAGTTGGAGCTGCCCTTGGACGAAGAGCACGAACAACTGGGCATCGACGCGATGGACGAAGGGGCTTGAACGCGCCGTAGTACAGGACCCACCATCCGCTCTCGGCCGAACGGTGGGGCACCGCGGACGGTTGGCACGGCTGGCCACCAGCTCGCCCTTGGGCGGCGCCTACCCTTCGCGGGGTCGATGCGCATGCGGCTCGCCTACGGCTCGCGCTCGCCCTTGGGTGCGGCCGAGCCTGGGGCCGCTACGGCTCGCCAATGCGGCTCGCCCTTGACGGCGCCTACCCTTCGCGGGGTCGATGCGCATGCGGCTCGCTACGGCTCGCGCTCGCCCTTGGGTGCGGCCGAGCCTGGGGCCGCTACGGCTCGCCAATGCGGCTCGCCCTTGACGGCGCCTACCCTTCGCGGGGTCGATGCGCATGCGGCTCGCTACGGCTCGCGCTCGCCCTTGGGTGGGGCTGGGTGGGGCCGAGCCTGAGCCGTAGCGAGCCGCATGCGCATCGAGCATTTCGGTGAGCTCGGCCTCGATCAGCTCGTCGTAGCCGCCACGGCGGCGGGCCTGGTCGAGCATCTTCCCTGACAGGTCCACGCCCACCAGGGTGCGGGCCAGCGGGCGGAGAAGCGGCGCACACAGGCCCGTGCCGCAACCCGCGTCGAGCACGTCGAGATCGCGGCGTTCGAGCAGACCCGTGCGCTCCATGACGCCCTGCACGAGCTTGGGACCCTGGTAGCCGAGCTTGTTGACCAGCACGTCGTCGAACTGCTCGGCGAAGTCGTCGAACTCGCGCTGGACGTACTCGTCGGTGGCGCGCTCGGGCGGGGTCTGCCACGCACGTTGGCCATGTGGGCGCGCTCGTGCCAGGCCTGGTAGACGGCGGTGGCCTCGTCGTTGCGACGCAGGCGGCGGAGGGCGAGGGCCAGCTGCTTGTAGATCGGCAGGTCGTCGGGGCGCAGCTCGAGCGCGCGGCGGAGGGGGTCGATCGCGTCCTCGATCTGGAGGTTGCGAGCAAGGGCGCGGCCGAGGTTGAGGTGGGCCTCGGAGACGGCCTGGCGCTCGACGATCGGTGAATCACGGCGACCATGTCCCCGCCCAGGCCGCCCCCGTGGGACGCCGGGACCGGCGAAAACAGCGCAGGTCTCCACGATAAGGCACTCAGGATTGCCCGGTGACGGCCGAGCCGCCGCTGGACGCCCATCCCAGACCGTCCAGCCGAGGATCTCCGAACAGTCTCGAACGAGGGCTCAGGAAGCCACCACCGCCCATTTCGAGCCAGACCTGAACGAATTTCATCCGGTGCCGAGGGCGCCGTCTGCTAGAGTCCGTGCGTGTCGAGCAAGCCGCTCCGTCTGCCTCCCGACGCCTATGAGGATTTGGAGCGAATCGCCTCGAATCCCACTTCCTTGCGGGAGCTCTCGAACAACCTCGACCTGCTGCGGACCGCGCCAACGGTCGGAGCGGCCGTGAAGCGCTTGGCAGCAGCGTGCTCGGCAGACGAAGGAGAGCTCGAAGTCACCCTGCCAGCCCTCATGGCGCTGTCGTCCCTGCGACGCAACGTCGAGAAGGAGGTCCGTGACTACCTCGATCTCCTCGACTCATCGCTCGAGGCGGGTGCAACGGGCGAGTGGAAGCAGCGGAATCTCTCGAATTGGAGGAGCTGCCGACCCTCACTCGAGGTCATACTCGACTCCGGGAGCGCGCTCTCCCTCTTCGAGAAGGCCAATCGGCTCGGCTATAGTCATGCCCGGACGCTCTTCAGAACCGAGATCATCACGGATCTCAGGCCTGTGTTCGACGCGACGGCGAGCAAGATCGAGCGGATGAGCGCATCATTCATGTTGTCGATCGAGTATTCTGACGGCGGCCGCGTTCAGTCCCTAGACATGGCACTGGACCTCAAGGACATCGCGAGGCTGCACGAACAGTGCGCTCGCGCGAAGACCAAGGCCGCCTCGATCAAGGCCGCGCTGCAAGGACAGCCTTGGATCACGACCATCGTGGGTGACGATGAGGAGGGAGCTTGAGGCATGGTCGCAGTGAATTGGGCGGACAAAGTCGCTAGTGACCGACGTGCTCGTCACAAATCCGTCGGGACCAAGCCGCTAGTGCCCCCCTCGAAAGTCCCGGCAGCTCGCACCTATGTCGTGATCGAGCACGCCCGGAGCTTCGACCAGATCGACCCGATCTCGGAGTGGAGCAATCTGCTCCTTGTATGTCGACGTGAAGCAAGCTCTCCAAAGCCCTGGCAAAGGGCCGTCCTGAACGCGACGACGGACGACTCCGCACGCCGCGCCTTTCGCGCACTATATTCGGAGCTGAAGCAACTTCGTCAGTGCGACGCCTTCGACGAAATTTCATCCGTGCTCGGCGTGCTCGCGAAGCATAGCTCGGGGATTCACCCGTTGCTGCTCGTGGCAGGGCTACGCCTCACCTGCCTGTATCGTACAGAGGTTGCCGACTGGACGCGAGCCAGGGACCAGATCGCCGAAAGCCTGTCTTCGAGGGGGCTCGACTCCTCCGAGCTTCTGTGTGGGCTGCTCAATTGACCGGCTTTCAACCCCTCGTCGAAGGCGACGTGGAGCTCTTCGGTGTCGCCATCAGGGCACACGTCGATCGCGTGGAGCAACGACACGTGGGTGTGGTGTACCGAGACGTCGATCAACGGGTGCGTTTTCTACACTTTGCGGCGCACAATGATCTCATCTGCGGTTCCTGTGATGGTAGCTATCACTGGGCAGAAGTTGGGTTCGACCGATACAATAGGATGTTGTTGGCAGAGCTCGCAGCCATCATCGCCGAGAGGCGTGCCGGTCAACCCATGCCCTATAGTTTCGACTATCAAGGCGGAGCTCCTGCACCCATCGGTCACGATGGCGAGTGGGTGGAGATCCTGGGCATGACGTGCTCCACGTTCGTGCTCGGACTGTTTGTCACCCATGATCTTCCGTTGTTGGACATCACGACGTGGCCCAAGCGGCAAGCAGACCAGGAATGGGCGAGCGAGCTCCTCGTCAACTATCTCGTGACAGTCTACGACTCGCAATCGGAGATCGAGCGACTGCAACGGGCCATTCCCTCCTGTGTCCGAGTGCGGCCCGAAGAAACCGCCGTCGCCGCGAAGGGCCTCCCGACCTCTAGGCCCTACGCCTTCGCCGACGTCGAGCCGCCCAGCCAAGCGCTCGCGGAGCAGTTGGTGGCCCATGCATCCGAGAGCCGCGCAAGCCTACGGCCCTCGGACGCAGACGAGCGGGCCACGTAGGTCAGTAGAGATCGCCCTCGGCCAGCCGCTGTGACCAGTCGAACAGCTCCCTGTCGATCTTGATGTCGTCGTGCCACGGCAGCGGAGAACAGCGATGACCGTCACCGTACGACCCTACAAGAACACTCGCGGCTGGGAAGTCGATATCGTGCTCACGTTCCAGGACGACGAAAGATCCGAGAGCGGCGCAAGGCGCCGGTCGGGACCAAGTCGGCCGCGAAGCGCTGGGGCGAGGATCGAGAGCGCCAGCTCATCGAGCACTACAACAACACCGACCCGGCAGAGGACGACAAGGACGAGCGTCCCGACCTGGTCAAGAAGGAGGTGCCCACGCTCGCGGCATTCTTCCCGCGGTATATGGAAGGCTACTGCAAGGCCAACCGCCACCGCGCGGCGACGATCGACCAGAAGGAAGGCAACGCCAAGAACCACCTATTGCCCGTCCTGGGGCGCAAGCGCCTGGACCGGATCACCGCCGAGGACATCCAGCGGCTCAAGGCGGCGCTCGGAGACTGCTCCCCCGCGACCGTCAACACCGTGATCAAGCTGCTCAAGGCGATCCTTCACGTCGCCGTCGAGTGGAAGGTCATCACGGAGATGCCGACCAAGGTCAAGAAGGTCAAGGAGTCGCTGGCCGATCCTGCCTTCTACGATTTCGGCGACTACGCGCGGCTCGTCGCCGTGGCGGAGAAGCTCGACCCACGGATCCACCTCTTGGTCCTGCTCGGTGGTGACGCCGGGCTGCGGCGCGGGGAGATCATCGCCCTGGAGTGGTCGGATATCGACCTTGCTCACGGGCGACTGACCGTGGCTCGCTCGGAGTACCGGCGGAACGGGACGTCGACCAAGGGCCACCGGAGCCGGACGATCCCGATCTCGGAAGATCTCAAGCGAGCGCTCGAGAAGCACCGGATCGGAGGACCACGGATCCTCTATAGCCGAGGCAAGAACACCCCGGTGGAGTCCACCATCCGCGGGTGGCTGGCCAAGGCGCAGAAGGAGGCGGGCTTCGCGGTCAAGGGGCCACACATCCTCCGTCACACCTTCTGCTCGCACCTGGCCATGGCGGGAGCGCCTGCGCGGGCGATCCAAAAGCTCGCCGGCCACCAGAGCGTGGTGACCACCGAGCTATACATGAGCCTCTCGCCGGTGGCGATCGAAGAGTCGATGCGACTCCTCAACCGGCGCCCGGCGTGGAGAAATGATGGAGACGGCGATGGTCCGCCGTTGAACATCCAATGATTTCAATGATTTAGAGTCTCTCTGCGTGCCCCCCAAAGGGGGGCATTCTTGGAGGCCGACCGGGAGCTTTGCTCTGCTCGCCCACAACCCGCTTGCGGTACAGCCAGCTTGCTAGGCGCGCAACCGGCTTGCGGCTGGTGGTGCAGGCAGCTCGAGCGGTTCTACGCGTCTCCGGCGACTCGTACCCACGCACGCTTGCCGTCGAATACCGCGACCATTTCGTGGATCGGGGTCGCGCCGCGCTCGCGGAGTTCGGTCGCGTAGTCGCGCTCGCGGATCTGCTCGAAGGCGGCGGCGAACGCTTGCTCGATGCTCTCACCGTCTTCTAGGGCCACGCGCTTGAGCTCGAGCACCACGCCGGGCTGACCGGGGGTCTTGGGCAGCACCATCACGTCGCAGCGACCGAACCCCGACTCTCGGTTCGAACGCACGTCGTAGCGCGGCTGTAGCCCCGCCAAGAGACCCACCACCAGGCCATGGTAGAAGCGCTCTGGCTCGGGCGCCGCGGTGTCGAAGTATGACGCGTCGGCCCTGAGCATCCGGCCGAGGGCGCGCTCCACCACGGCCGCTTCCCCGCGCAGCAGCGCGTCGAGCAGACGCTGTAGCGGCTCCATCCCTCCGGCCTCGTTCTCGAACCACACGCGCACCATCGTTCGAAAGGCCCCGGCGACCTCCCGATTGGGCACCGTCAGGTCCGCGAACGTCTCGCCGTCCTCGTAGCGCACGCCGACCGCCTTGAGGTAGCCGGAGAACAACAAGAAGCTCCACACCGCGTCCCTGCGCGACGCGATGTCGCGAAGCACGATGTGCTCGTCGATGCGGCGCTCGAGCAGCTCGCCGGCCAGCAGCGCCTCGAGCTCGACCTTCACACCCGACGGGCCCGTGAGCAGCAGCTCGCGCACGAGGTCGTTGGAGCTGGTCTCGATCCAGTACGGTCGAAACACCCCGTCATCGCGGTTGAGGAACGACAGCACCGACCAAGGGTTGTAGATCGCCTGCCCGCCGAACAGGTAGCCGTTGTAGAACCCGCGGATGCCGTCGAGCGCCTCGGGCCGACCCGCCGCCTCCGTCAGCGCGCGCACCTCGGGCTCGGTGAAGCCGAATGCGGTCGCGAGCTGCTCGCGCAGGATGCTGTAGACCTCGATGTTGTTGAGGCCCGAGAACAGGCTCTCCCGCGCCACGCGGAGGATGCCCGTGAGCACGCCCTTGAACAGGTGCTCGTTGTCCTTGAGCCCGCCCGAGAGGAAGTCGCGGAAGAACGCCACGACCTCGTCGTAGTACCCGTGGCCGTGGCCGGCGTGGATCGGGGTGTCGTACTCGTCGATGAGGATGACCACCCGCTCCTGGTGGTGACGGGCGAGCAGGCGCGAGAGCAGCTTCAATGCAACGACGAGCTCGGGCTGGGTCGCGCGGCGCCCGAGCACGGCCTCGAACAATCGGGCGTCCTCGGGGTCGAGCCGACCGTCGGCGAGCAGCGAGCGGTGCCGGCTGTAGCATTCGGAGAGCACGTTCGCCACCCCCGCCAGGCAGCCCTCCCACGAGGTCGCCTTGACGTCCTTGAAGGAAAGGAAGATGACCGGATGGCGCTGGAAGTGCGCCCGAGCCCGATCGGACGATGCGATCGCGAGCCCCTCGAACAACGGCGAGGCGTCGTCCGAGCGCCGGTCGAAGTACCAGCGCAGCATCGAGAGGTTCAAGGTCTTGCCGAAGCGCCGCGGTCGCGGCACGAGCAGCACCTTGGCCGCCTCGGCCAGCACCTCGTCGACCAGCATGGTCTTGTCGACGTAGGCGAACCCTCCCTCCCGCAGCTCGCGAAAGTCGGAGATGCCGATCGGCGAGCGAATCGCGGGACGAGGCATGGAAACGCGCACGGGACCGTAGCCCCTGGTCCGGTGACCGACAAGCGGCCCGAATGGTACGGGGATGTCCTGCGACGACCCACCACCTTTGTTGTTCGTGCAGGCGAAATCACAGGCCGATCGCTCGGTTCGTGCACACCTACATCGTTCTGATGGCTTTCCCTACGAGGCGGCCGGGCTATCTTCTCGGAGGTCTCGGCACATGGCCACCGCACGATCCAGCTCGGGCTCGCTACCGCTCCTACGCGTCCGCGTCGAGTCCTTTCGCGAGGTCACTTTGCCACGACCCCGGTCCACCCCCTCGGGGCTGTTCCCCGCCGTCACCGCCCCACCGCCCACCGTGATGACCTCGCGGCTGCGACGGATGGTTGCACTGGCAGTGGTGATCGGCACCGTGGGCCTGTTGGCCTATGTATCGTGGCAACGGGGCGCTCACGCATCACGGGGGCCGGTGGCCACCAGCCGTGGGCCCGCAGTGCAGCTCGCCCACGCCGACGAATAGACGTTTCCCACGATCACCGGGCCAAGCGGTGGGCCTCGGGTCGGCCGGGTCGCCACGGGGTCTCGTGACACATTGGGTCCTTGCGCCCCGCTGGACGTCGATTCGCACGCCATGGCTGGAGCAAGCGCTCCACCGGCTTGCCTTCGCGTCGGAGCACCGCGTAGCGTGCCTGCCTCGGTGGTTTCATCTCGCACCGCATCACTTTGGAGCGAGGCACCCGAGCTTGGTCTTACCCTTGCATTCGACCCCACCAACGACCCCAACCCCCATTGGAGGATCACCATGAATCGCATTCGAAACCGACGCATGAAGGGCATCCTGGCCTCGGCGCTGGGCGTGCTCGTGCTCGGACCGTCCGCATCGGCCGAGGAGCCCACCGCCACTGCAACCGCGACCGTGACCGTCGAGGTCACCGAGGAGGACGCCAAGCAGGACGACATCCTGCTGGTGATCGACCTCCCCATCATCGTGGCCGACGCCCGTGATGCCGGCGTGGAGGAGCAGGAGCTCGAAGAGGTCATCACCACCGCCTCCGATGCTGGCCTGAGCGCGGGCGTGACCGCCGAGCTGGTCGTGGCCGAGACGGAGACCACCAAGAGCCAGGGCAAGCGCAGGGGTCTGTCCCTGTTCGTCAAGCGCGAGCTCGCCAAGGGCGTGGCGCCCAGCGAGATCGCGGCGTCGATTCGCGACCGCAAGGACGAGCTCGAGGACATGACCCCCGAGGAACGCGAGGCGCTGCGGGCCCGCATCGAGGAGCTGCGCGAGCAAAACCGTGCGCGGCACGAAGCGCTGCAAGCGAAGCGCAAGGAGCTGCGAGGCAAGGGGCTGGAGATCGCCCTCCTCAACAAGGAGGCCCACGAGGCTCGCCGCGAGGCCCTGCGTGCGCACAAGGACGAGCTCGAGGCGGCTCGTCGCGAGCGTCACGCCGCCAAGAAGGACCTGCACGACGCGCGCGGGGATCGTCGCGAGGCCCGCGACGATCGGGAAGAGGCTCGCGACGACCGTCGCGAGGCGGTCGAGGACCTCGGGGCGGCGCAGACACCCGAGGAGCGCCGCGAGGCGGCCAAGGACCTGCGCGAGGCCAAGCAGGACCTGCGCGAGGCCAAGCAGGACGCGCGCGAGGCCAAGAAGGACGCACACGCGGCCAAGAAGGACCTGCACGACGCCAAGAAGGACGCCAAGGCGGCCAAGCACGAGGCCAAGGCCGACATGAAGACCAACAAGAAGAAGGGCGGCTGAGCGTCATGACCAAGCACTCGATCGCGAAGATCCACGTCGTGGGCCTGGGCCTGACGCTGGCCCTCGGCGCCTGCGACAAGGGCGAGAGCAAGGACGCCAAGGCCACGGCCGATGCCAAGGCCAAGACCGGCGACGCCAAGACCGGCGATGCCAAGACCGGCGATGCCAAGGCCGGCGATGCCAAGGCCGACCAAGGAGCCGACGAGCCGCTCGACGAGCGCGTCGTGAAGGCGGCGAGGCTGGCCAACGAGATCGAGGCCGAGCCGGCCCGCGCCGACGAGATCCTGGCCGAGGCCGGCATGGATCGAGCGGCCTTCAATGCCCTGATCTACGAGGTGAGCACTCCCGAGCTGGCCGAGCAGTACCGCCTGGCCCGTGCACGCGAGGAAGGCTGAGGCCGACGCCTCGGCAACACCTACATTCACTTACACCTCGGGCGCTTCGGCGCCCGAGGCGACCGGCCCTGTGGCCGCACAATGGTTGCTTTGTCGGGGACACCTTCGCGTGGGGAAGGGTCGGTGCTACTCTGGCGCGGACTTGGAGACGCTATCGGTTCCGGTGGCCTCCGATACCGACCCGCTCGTGGTCAGTAGCTTGGCCAAAGACTTTGCGATCCGACTGGGGTTTCCCCATGTGGCGGTGGCACAGGTCGCCCTTGCCGCCGGAGAGCTGGCCAGCAATTGCTGGCGGCATGGCGGAGGCGGACGGGTGGAGCTGAGGGCCATCGAGAACGGCCTCGAGGTGCGGGCCATCGATTCCGGCCCGGGCATCCCCGACCTGGCCCACGCCGAGCAAGACGGGGTCAGCCGGGGCCGACGACACTCTCCCGAAACACCGATCCGCGATAGCCTGGGCGTGGGGTTGGGCTCGGTGCGCCGACTCATGGACGAGGTCGAGGTCACCTCGGCGCCCTCGGTGGGCACCACGGTGATTGCGCGCAAGCGACTGCACGGACGAGCCGGATGAAGGATCGGGTCCTCAACGTGCTGTCGCACTACATGTCCAGGCTCCATGCCGACATGGCGCTGCGACGCGCGGTCGCCAAGGTGGGCATCGACTCCCGCCTCGAGGACCACCGCATGTATCCGCAGCTGGCCGCGGCGCTCGAGACCAGCCTGCGCCTGTTCACCAGCGAGTCGCTCATCGACACGGCGGTGGGAGAGCTACGCGAGGTGCTCACGCCCGATGAGCCGTCGTCGGTGAAGGTCGAGCTGCGCTCCGAGGCCGACATGAGCCTGGCTCGCCAGGCCGCACGCACGCTCGCCGAGAAGATGGGCGCGCGCTCGTTCGAGACCCAGAAGTTCACCACCGTCGTCAGCGAGCTCGCCCGCAACATCGTGCAGTACGCCAAGCACGGCGAAATCGAGATCACTCCGCTGTCGGACGGCATGCGAGGGCTGCGAGTGCGGGCGGTGGATCAAGGACCCGGCATCAAGAACCTCCAGGAGATCCTCGACGGGCGCTACAAGAGCAAGACCGGGCTCGGCAAGGGCATCATGGGCGTTCGCAAGATGATGGATCGCTTCGACATCGCCAGCGACGACCAGGGCACCCGCATCGAGGTGGAGATGCACCTGTGAGACTGGACATCGCCCACCGCAGTCGCCCCTGCCGGGGAGAGACCGCCAACGGCGATGCGGTCTGGCTGGGGGAGTGGATCCACCGGCCCGTGTTCGCGGTGTTCGATGCGTCGGGACACGGAGCCCAGGCCGCCGAGGCCGCCCGCGCGGCCTGTGGCGTGCTCGATCGCTGGGATGGAACCCCCGACCTCCCCGCCCTCGCAGCACGGCTCCATCAGGAGCTTCGGGGCTCGCGCGGGAGCGCGGGTTTGGTGGCGCTGCTCGATCACCCCGAGGGAGGACCGGCCACGCTCCGAGGCTTTGGGGTGGGCAACGTGGAGCTGCGAGCCCTCGACCGGACCATTTCGGCCCTCCTCACCCCGGGAATCCTTGGCGTACGCCTGCGCCGGCGAATCCACGTGTTCGAGATCCCCTTGCAGGTCGGAGACCGCCTCATGGCGTTCTCCGATGGCATCCGAGGCCGCTTCTTCGACCGCGAATACCACCAAGGCTTGAGCCCGGCGGCCTTGTGTGATTCGCTCTTACGTGACCACGGTCGCCCGCACGATGACGCAACCGTGCTCGTGGCCGACGTCCTCGACGACGCATGAGCGACAACCGATCAACGATCCCCGTCCTCAAGATCTGGGACCAGCTCCTGGTTGCCCTCCAGGGTGACGT
This sequence comes from Paraliomyxa miuraensis, assembly GCF_026337845.1. Taxonomy (GTDB): domain Bacteria; phylum Myxococcota_A; class Polyangia; order Nannocystales; family Nannocystaceae; genus Paraliomyxa; species Paraliomyxa miuraensis. The sequence continues at coordinate 10,898 of NZ_JAOVZF010000121.1, forward strand.
CTCGGATCGTCAGGCCGACGACCTGTCGCACTCGGTGCTCACCCGCATTCGCGATGCGGACGTCTCGGGGCTCATCCTCGACGTCACGGGGGTGCTCACCCTCGACTCGCACCTGTGTGCCGTGCTGGCCAAGCTGGCCGCCTCGGCCCGGCTGATGGGAGTACGATCGGTGCTGTGCGGCCTCACGCCCGAGGTCGTGATGACCCTACAGGCGATGGACATCGAACTCGAGCAGATCGAAACGGTCGGGACCATCGAGGAGGCCCTGGAAGCGTCGGGCATCCAGCACACCACGCGGCCCGGTCGAGACTACGACCTCGACGAATTCTTCGGAGTCAAGCCATGAGTGACGAAGAGCTGATCACCATCGAGCGCTCGCGGCTGGAGTCGCTCATGTCGGCGGTCTCGGCCGCTTCGGTGGCCGCCTACGACGAGGCCCTCACCGAGGTCAAGGTTCGCGACGAGGATGGCTTTGGCGAGCTCGAGCACGTCGTCGCGCTGTTCATCGACGAGCTGCGCACGACCGCCGCGCGCCGCGACGAGGCGATGCGGGCGATGACCGAGGCCCGGGCCACGCTCGAGGAGAAGCTCGACACCATCCGCCGCCAGCAGGTCGCCATTCGCGATCTGTCGGCCCCCATCATCGACCTGTGGGAGGGCATCCTCACCCTCCCGATCGTGGGCACCGTCGATTCCCAGCGCGCCGTCGACATCACCGAGAAGCTCTTGCAGCGGATCAGCGAGAACAACGCGGCCTGCGTGATCATCGACCTCACCGGCGTCGACGTGGTCGACACGATGACCGCCGATCACCTCATCAAGCTGGTCAAGTCGGCGCGCCTCTTGGGCACCTACTGCGTGGTCACGGGCATCGGGCCCGAGATCGCGCGCACCCTGGTCGACCTCGGCGTGGAGCTGCACGAGCTGGTCACCCTCAAGCGCCTGCGCGAGGGTCTGCAGGCCTGCCTCACGCACCTGCGCGAGCGCAAGTCCAGCTCGGCTCGCTGGGGACAAAACGTCGCCAGCCGCTCCAACAAGTAGCGAACGCCGTGCTGCGCCGCCTGGGCGCCAGGACCGCGGAGCCCGAGACGACGGGCCGTCCCCTGGCATCTGGCCGTCCTCGGTGGGGGATGGCAGAGTGATGGGACGATGACGGTGCCAGCCAAGCGGGGGTGGTTGCGAGCGGTGGCGTGGCTATGGGCCATGGGAACCACCGGCTGCGTGGATCGAGTCATCCACGACTACGACGGGGTGGCCGATGGCGAGGGCGGCAACCTCGACACCGACACCGAGACCGATGGTCTCGGAGAGACCGAGCAGGGCTCCACCACGAGCGATCCCCAGGCCGAGTGCATGATCCCCCAGGACTGCGCGGCCGGACAGACCTGCTTCGAAGGCGTCTGCGTCGGCATGGGGACCGTTCGCATCTCGCTGTCGTGGAACGTGGTGACCGATCTCGACCTGCACGTGGCCCTGCCCAATGGCCAGGAGATCAGCTACGCCAACTCCGTCACCCCCTACGGGCAGCTCGACGTCGACGACTGCGTCGGTGGCATGTGCGCCAACCAGGGGGGGACCCACGTCGAGAACATCTTCCTCGACGGCTCGGCTCCCCGCGGCACCTACGGGATCCAGGTGGTCAACTTCGATGGTCGCCGCTCCGCCGACTACACCATCGAGGTCGCGGGCGAGATCACGGCTCAGTTCTTCGGCAATCTCCCCTCCTCCATGTTCTCCGAGGGCCCGGTGCACGAGGTCTTGTGGCCATGACGGGACCGACTGGGCTGATGTCATGGCTGATGCCATGTCTCCTGATGACGGCCGCCTGCACCCCGGTGGAGCGCCCGAGCCCGACGAGCGAGACGCCGCCTGACCAGTGCTCACCCGATGACGCGACGCTCCCGCCGGTCGTGACGATCTTGCAGACCCGTGACCACGAGGTGGCCGTGTACGCCGGCGACGATGGCCTGCGCTTCACGGTGTCGCTGGCTGGCGGCGAGCTGCTCGGTCGCCAGCTGACCGAGGCCGAGCTGGAGCAGAGCTTCCCCGGCCTGCACCAACGCTTTCGATCGGCGTTCGCGAGGGACGAGGCCTGGCTCGATGCCAGCTTCGGTGCCGGTCTCGATCCCAGCATCGAAGGCTCGCACCCGACGCCACCAATGGAGACCAAGCCGGGCGATCCGCGCTGAGGCCATCGGGAGGTCGTCTTGAACCCCCGCGGAAAAAGGGGCACTGTGGCCTCCACCGTGGGGGTCGAAGGCAAGCGGCGGGACACCACCTCCGACGACTACGGAGTCGAGGAGACCCGCGAGGTCTCGCGCGCGCCCAGCCTCGGCACCACCGACGACCTCATCGATCTCGGCGACTTGCCCCCGATCGAGGTCGATCCCGAGCGCCTGGGCCGCTACGAGATCGTGCGCCGGCTGGGCAAGGGCGCGATGGGAACCGTCTTCGAGGCCCTCGACCCCAGCTCGAGCACCCCGCTGGCGATCAAGTCGGTCAGCCGCCTCAGCCCCGAGGCGCTGTTTCGCTTCAAGCGAGAGTTTCGGGCCCTCGAGCAGTTTCGGCACCCCAACGTGGTGTCCCTGTACGACCTGGTCCTCGACGTCGAGCGCCGGCGGCTGTTCTTCACGATGGAGCTGATCCGCGGGGTCGACTTCATCACCTGGCTGTGCGGCAGTCGCCTGGGCCTCGGCTCGAAGGACCGCCATCCCTGCCGCGACTACGCCAGGCTGCGCGATGCCCTGCGACAGCTCGCCGAGGGCGTGCATGCGATCCACCGCGCGGGGCTCCTCCACCGTGACATCAAGCCCTCCAACGTGCTGGTGACCGAGCCGCAGGGCCGCGTGGTGCTGCTCGACTTCGGGTTGGTGCGACAGCACGACGACAAGCTCGACATGACCGACGACGGGGCGGTCCTGGGCACGCCGCTCTACATGTCACCCGAGCAGGCCATGGGCGAGCGAGAGCAGCTCGGCCCGCCCAGCGACTGGTACTGCGTGGGCGAGCTGCTCTACCAGGCGCTGACCGGTCGAACCGCCTTCCAGGGCAAGGGCATGCTGGCGCTCTTGGCGGCCAAGCAGGAGGAGACGCCCCCCACGCCGTCGTCCCTGGTCGAGGGCGTGCCCGAGGATCTCGAGCAGCTGTGCATGGACCTGCTCGAGCGCGAGCCCCCGCGGCGACCCACCGGTGACGAGGTCCTCCAGCGGATCTCCTCGCTCGAGCTCGATCCCATCAGCGTCGACGGCGTGCCCAAGCCCATCGAGGCCGCGGTGACCGGCGCGCTGACCAGTGCCGTGCCCACGCTGTTCCTCGGGCGCGATGCCGAGGCCCAGCGCCTGCACGCCGCCGCCGCCGCCGCTCGTCGCGGCCGACCGGTGGTGATCATGGTTCACGGCATCTCGGGCATGGGCAAGACGGCGCTGGTCCAGCGCTTCCTCCAGGAGGCCGCTCGCGAGCCCGACACGGTGGTGCTGTGGGGCAAGTGCTCGGAGCGCGAGTCCATCCCCTACAAGGCGCTCGACTCGGTCATGGATGCCCTGTGCATGTACCTGCGGGGCCTGGCCAGTCCCGCCGAGGTCGGGGCATTGATGCCTCGTGATCCCCAGGCGGTGGCGCGGCTGTTTCCGGTGCTGCGCTCGATCGCGGCCGTGGCCGGCGCGCCCGAGCGCGACGACGGGGGCCTCGACCCGGCCCAGACCCGGCGCCGCGCCTTCGGTGCCCTGCGCGAGCTGTGGGGGCGCATCGCCGATCGCAATCGGTTCATCGTGCACGTCGACGACTTGCAGTGGACCGACCTCGACAGCGCAATCCTGCTCGATGCGATCCTGCGCGACGCCGATGCCCCGCCGATGCTGTTCGTGGGGTCCTACCGCACCGGGGCCGACCAGGGCGATGCCCCGCTGGCCCGGCTGGTCCGCGAGCTGTACGAGGATCCGCGGGTCGACACCTACGAGCGGATCTTCGTGGGGCCCATGTCGCGCACCGAGGCGGCCGATCTGGCCCTGCGCATGCTGGGCGGTCGCGACAAGAAGCACCGCACGCTCGCCGAGGAGGTGGCGCGCGAGTCCGAGGGCAGCCCGTTCTTCGTGGGCGAGCTGGTCCGCTACGCCCGGCGCATGGCCGACGAGAACGAGCTCCTGCCCACCGATCCCGACTCGGTGGTGAGCCTCGACAGCGTGATCCGGCATCGCCTGGCGGCCCTGCCCCACGCCGCCCGCCGTCTGCTCGAGGTGATCGCGGTGGCCGGCGGCTCGACGAGCCAGGGCGTCGCGCTCTCGGTGGCCATGGGCAACGAGCGCGACCGTGACGTCCTGGCCCAGCTCCGCGTCGAGTCGCTGGTGCGCGTGCACGGCTCCCGCGACGAGGATCTCGTGGAGATCTACCACGACCGGATCCGCGAGACGGCGATCCGGAGCATCGAGCGGGCCAATCTGGCCGAGATCCACCTCGCGCTCGGGCGGGCGCTCGAGTCGTCGGGGGACGCCGACGCGGTGGCGCTGTCGCACCACTTTCGGCAGGCAGGCGAGGATCAGCGAGCGACCAAGCACACCCTCGATGCGGCCGAGCAGGCCGAGGCGGCGCTGGCCTTCGATCGCGCGGCCGAGCTCTACCGCGCGGCGCTCGATCTCCGTGCGGTTCCGGCCGACGAGGTCCCCGAGCTCGAGGCGCGCCTGGCCGAGGCCCTGGCCAACGCGGGGCGCCTCTACGACTCGGCCCAGGCCTATCTGCGGGCCAGCCACGACGGCCAGGATCGCGAGCACCTCGAGTGGACCCGCCGCGCCGCCGATCGGCTCTTGTCCAGCGGACACAGCGAGGAGGGCCGGGCCGTGCTGCAGACCGTGCTCGAGTCGGTCGGGGTGAGCCTGCCGTCCTCCACCGGCCGGGCGATCGCCTCGCTGCTCAAGCACAAGGCCTCGCTGTCGATGCGCGGCATGAAGTACCGGCTGCGCAAGGAATCCGAGATCCCCAAGGCCGAGCTCGAGAAGCTCGAGGCGTGCTGGACCGCCTCGCGTGGGCTCATCTACTTCGATGGCATCATGGGGGCCAACTTCCACCTGCACCACCTGCGGCTGGCGCTCAAGTGTGGCGAGCCCGTGCGCCTGTCCCGGGCGCTGGCCACGGAGGCCCACGTGGTGGCGATCATGGGGGCCGACGCCAAGCTCTCGCGCGCGCTCGAGCTCATCGGCGAGGCGGAGCAGCTCGCCGAGCGGGCGGGCAGCGCCTCGGCCATGGGCTTCGTGGTGGAGTGCCGCGGGCACGTGTGGATGTCCGTGGGCGAGTGGGAGCGGGCGTTCGAGGATCTCGAGCACGCCACCGCGATCTTCCGCGAGCAGTGCACCGGCATGGCCCAGGAGCTGTCGTACTGCGAGGCCCACGGGGCGGTCTGCCTGCTGATGATGGGTCGCATCCGCGAGCTGAACCTGCGGGCGCCCCGGCTCCTGCGAGAGTCCCAGGACCGCGCCAATCCCTACGTGGAGGGCTACGCCCGCGGCCTGCTGGGCAACGTGGTGCTGCTGGCCCCCGACCGGGTCGAGGAGGCCGAGGCGCAGCTGGCCACCTATCGCGACACGTCGCGCCGCATCGAGGCCCACAAGCTGAACTACGCGGCTCAGACCGCTGCGCTGCGCCGCTACATGGGCGATGCCGAGGGGGCGTGGGCGATCTGCGAGCAGGACTTCCCGCAGATGAAGAAGCTCTCGGTGCTCTCGGCCGCGCTGGCCAAGGCCGAGTTCCAGCTATGGCGGGGCGCGTGCGCGGTGGCGGGCGCCACGGCGGCCAGCGATCCCAAGCCCTTGCTGGCCGAGGCGCTTCGCAGCGCCGCCCGCTTGATCAAGCACCCCAGCGTGTTCGGGCAGGCCTACGGCTACCTCACCCGCGCGGGCGCGGTCGCCCTGCAGGGCAACGAAGACGCCGCGGTGTCCGACCTGCGCCGAGCCATCGAGCTGGCCGAGCAGCGCAGCATGGGAACGCACCTCGCAGCCGCCCGCGAGCGTCTGGCGACGCTGGTCGGCGGCGACGAGGGCCGCGAGCAGCACGACAAGGCCCAGGCCTACTGGGAGCGCGAGGGGGTGCTGCGGCCCGATCGCTTCATCGAGATGGCGGCACCGGGGTTCGTGCGCAGGGAGTGAGCCGAGCGCTCACGAGTTCTTGCGGATCTCCTCGTCGAGCTTGCGATCGATGGCGTCGAGCTCCCGCATCTTGCGCTCGAAGTCCACGTCGGCGCCGAGTGCCTTGCGCTCCTTGGGACCTTCGATGGCCTTCTCGGAGCCCATGAACAGCCGGTAGCCCACGTAGCCGGCGCCCGCGATCACGCCCAGGATGAGCAGCGGCTTGAGGATGGACGCCACGATCCCGATGGCAACCAGGCCCCCGAGCCCGATGAGACCCAGCTTGAGGATCGGCCATGCGGCAGAGCCCTTGTCCTCGGCCATGGCGCGAAGCATAGGGCGCGGGGACGGGGCTGGCCAACCAAAGTCGCCAAGAGCGGCCAAGAGCCCCGGAAATCACGGTCCGAGCCGCGATGGTGTGGTCGGACACCCCCGCGACTCGGACCGTCGACGATGCCTCTACTCGAAGAGAGTCCCCGACGAGGCCGATGTGACCGCGAAAGGTGACACCCCGGCTCGGAATTTCCGCACCGGTCGCGTGGCCACCGCACGCCGGACGCGAACGGACCGGGCCAAGGCCACGCTCAGCCGCCGCGACCGCGGCGACGAACGCGGTGCACGGCCAGCGCGAGCACGAACCACGCGATCGCCAGCAGCACCGACCAGTCCCGCGCGGCGCCATCCTCGAAGATCCGCACCACGAACACCCCCAGCACGAGCACGCTGGATGCGACGTAGAGGATCGGGGTGACCGGGTAGCCCCACGTTCGATAGGGGCGCGGGGCGTCGGGCATGCGACGCCGCAGGATCATCACCGCGGCCACGGTGAGGCTGCCGGTCACGAGCATCGCCGCCGAGGTGTACTTGATGAGGTGCTCGAAGCCATGCGTGGCGACCAGCACGATGGCGATGGCCGCCTGTACCCACAGGGCCACGACCGGGGTGCCGAACCGCCGGTGGAGCACCGCGGCCGAGCGCGCGAAGTCGCCGTGCTCGGCCATCGCGTAGGCGATGCGCGAGCCGGTGAGGACGCAGCCGTTGATCGAGCCGAGCATGGCGAGCACGATGAGCACCGTGATCGACAGCTCGCCGGTCCGCCCGAACAGGCGCCGAGCGACCGCGCTGCCGGCTTCGCCCGCCGTGGCCAGGTCGCCCATGCCGAGCACCGCCACGAACCCCAGGCACAGCAGGAGGTAGAGCACGGTCACCCCCAGCGTGCCGCCCACCAGCGCGCGCGGGACGTTGCGCGTGGGCTCGCGGATCTCCCCGCCCACGAAGATGGCGGCGTTCCACCCCGAGTAGGCGAAGTACACCCCCAGGAACGCCGCCGCCGCGCCCCCGAGCGCAGGCAGGCCGGGGCCCGCGGCGGAGGTCAGGCCATGGGCATCCGGCACGCCCCCGCCCAGCACCCACAGCGAGGCCAGCAGCAGCGCCCCCAGGGGCACCATGGTCAGGGCGATCTGCAACAGGCCCGAGATCACGATGCCCACGTGGTTCAGCGCGGTGAAGGCCACGATGATGATCACCGCCCACAGCGTGGGGCTCATGTCGCCGAGCCCGAGCGCATCGCCGATCGGATAGGCGCTGCCCAGCACGACCGGGAGCTGGTAGCTCGCGGTGCCCACGGCCATCGTGGCCAGCGAGCCGGGGAAGATCGCCAGTAGCTGCAGCCATCCCGCCGCGAACGCGATCCCGGGCCCGTAGCTCAGGCGGAGGTAGGGGTAGTCGCCGCCGGCGCGGGGCAGCATCGCACCGAGCTCGGCCACGCACAGCGCCCCGCACAGCGCCGACAGGCCGCCCAGCGCCCACATCAGCACGAAGGTCACCGGATGATCGAGGTGGCGCGCGACGTCGGGCGGGGCAATGAAGATGCCGATCCCGAGCATCGTGCCCGCAACGAGCGACATCGCGGCCAAGGGGCCGAGCGTGCGGCTCGTGGTGGACTCCGACTCCGGCTTCGCCATGGCGCGACCCTCGGCCCCGACGCAGTATGCCAGCTCGGACCCGCGGCGGACCACGGCGCGAGAGAACGGCCGCTGCTTCGGGTCGGGACGGGGCACTGGCCACGACGCCCCGGCTCGGATAGAAGCACTCATGGCTTCGACTCGGGTCTTGCTCTCGTCGGCGCTCCTCGTCGCCGTCGCCGGTCTGGGTGGATACCGACTGGGTGCTGGCCAGTCGAGCGCGGAGCTCGAGGCACGCCTCGCGGAGCTCGAGGCCCGGGTCGCCAAGGCCGACGAGGCGCGGGGCAAGGCGCAGGCCAAGGCCGAGAAGGCCCAGCAGGACGCCAAGGTCGCCAAGGCCAAGCTCGACGAGGCCAAGCCCGCAGCACCGTCCTACACCTGCAACATCTGCAAGGAGACCGGGCAGTTTCGGCGCTTCGCGGGGCGCAAGGGCGTGGTCTGCCCCACCTGCAAGTCCAAGGAGCGGCACCGTCTGCTCATGCACTGGATCGCCAACGCGTCGCCGCTGGCCACCGAGGAGCTCGACGTGCTGCACTTCTCGCCCGAGGACGCCGAGAAGGACTTCCTGCGCAAATTCGAGAACCTGCACTACGTGACGGCCGACTACCTGCACAAGGAGGAGCTGCGGCTCGACCTCACCGCGCTCGACCTCCCCGACGCGTCGTGGGACGTCCTCATCGTCTACCACATCCTCGAGCACATCGTGGAGGACCAACGGGCAATGGCCGAGATGTTCCGGGTGCTGCGACCGGGGGGGATGGCGATCTTGCAGGTGCCGATCGAGGTCGGTCGCGAAGAGATCTACGAGGACGCGTCGATCGTGGATCCAAAGGAGCGCAGGAAGGCATTCGGTCAGAAGGACCACGTGCGCCGCTACTCGGCCTCGGGCTTCCAGGTCCGGCTCGAGCAGGCCGGGTTCGAGGTGGAGGCGGTCGACCACATCGCCGAGCTCGGGCCCGAGGAGGTCGCCAAGCACCGCATGGCGGGGGCGTGGAGGACCCGCCAGGACGAGCGGATCTGGCTGGCGAAGAAGCCCGAGGATGCGCCCGGGCGCAAGGGCAAGGTCAAGGCCAAGACCGAAGCCGGTAGCGCCAAGGCGCCCTGACTCACTGCATCCGCGAGGTCCGCGTGGCAGCGGCGATCAGGGCACCACGGGAGCCCTGGGATCGACGAACGTGGTCCCATCGCCCATGGTATTTGGTCCTCATGGCGCTCACCCCCAAGCGGCCCACTCGACCCCGTGGCTATCCCTTGATCGGGCAGCTTCCGGGCATGACCAACGCCCCCGCGCTCTTTCTCCAGCTCGCGGCGCGGCACCCGGGCGAGGTCATCGAGGTCGGTCTCGGAGTGTCCAGCATCTTCCTCACGACCCATCCCGACCACGCCCAGCGCGTGCTCATGGACAACTATCGCAACTACACCAAGCAGGCGCCGATGTGGCGACCGCTTCGGCGCTTCGCGGGGAACGGCCTGCTCACCGCCGAGGGTGACTCGTGGCTTCGCAACCGCCGGCTGATCCAACCGCTGTTCGGGAGCAAGCAGCTGACCGGCCTGGCCGAGCAGATGATCGAGGTGGCCGAGCAGGAGGCCGAGCGCCTGTCCGAGCACGTCGACGGGGCGCCGATCGACATGGACCTCGAGATGATCACGACCACCCAGCGGATCATCCTCGCGACCATGTTCGGGACCTCGCTGCCGCAGCAGCAGCTGCATGCGCTCGCGCAGGCCGTGCTCGACTCGTTCAAGGCGATCAACATCCGCATGCTGCTCTACTTCGTGCCCGACGTCCTGCTGCCGGGCGAGCGCACCCTCAGGCAGTCGCTGGCCACGATCGACCAGAGCATCGCGGGGCTGATCGCCGAGCGCCGCCGCCGGCCGGCCGAGCGCGACGACCTCCTGTCGCTGCTGCTCGCCGTGCGCGACGAGGACGGCGAGGCCATGAGCGACCGCCAGCTCCGCGACGAGCTGGTGACCATGTTCGTCGCGGGCAACGAGACCACGGCGATCACGATGACCTGGCTGTTCCACCTGCTCGACCAGAATCCCGAGGTCGACGCACGCGTGCGCGCGGAGCTCGACGCGGTGCTCGGCGACGACCCGCTCACGCCCGAGAACATCCGCGCGCTCGACTACTGTCGCCGCGCCGTGCAGGAAGCCCACCGGATGTACCCACCCTCGTGGCTGATCCCACGCCGGGCCGAGCAGGCCGACGAGGTGGGCGGGTATGCGATCCCGGCCGGGGCCACCGTGGTCGTGAGCCAGTACGTGCTGCACCACGACGCGAGCACCTGGGAGTCGCCCGAGGTGTTCGACCCCGATCGATTCCTGCCCGAGCGCGTGGAGCAGCGCAGCCGCTATTCATACATCCCGTTCGGCAGCGGGCCGCGGCAGTGCATCGGGAACAACTTCGCGGTGCTCGAGGCGCTGATCATCCTCGCCGCGATGCACCGGAGGATGCGCGCGCGGCTGGTCCCGGGGCACGTGGTCGTGCCCCAGGCCGCGCTCACGCTGCGACCCAAGCACGGGCTCAAGATGACGCTGCACCCGGTGTGAGCGCCGATCAGCGAGCATCGCGTCGCAGCGCGCCGAGCCACACGTTGACGCCGCCCACGACCCGCGCCCCGGCATCGAGGCCCAGCGCATGGACCGGCCCCTGCGCGCCGACCTCCATGCTGATCGAGACGCGGGGGGCAATGAAGGCCTCGAGCCCGAAGTGACCGCCGCCCGCGAGCCCGTAGCGGGGGCCCGTGATCTCGGGATGCAGGCGACCCCCGATGAGCACGCCGCCTCCACCATACGCACGCACGACACCGGCGATGACCGGGCTGCGACCGAACAGCTCCACGTGGCCGAAGCCCACGGGGTCGTAGCGGCCCTCGGCCTCGCCGTGCACCACGGTGCCGGCCAGGCGCATGCCGAAGAACTGGCCCGTGCGGCGCCCGAACGGCACGTCGAGGTGCAGCGACTGGCCGAGCCCTCGGCCCCACAGGCCCTGGTGGAAGCCAAGGCCCACCCCACGCGCGCGACGGTTGACCATGACCGAGTAGCGCGCGTCCGGCATGGGGGCCACGATGTCGGGCCGCGGAGCCTCTGCGTTGGGGATGGGGTCGGTCGCGATCACCTCCGACGCGTCCGTGGAGCCAGCGGGGGTCGACGCGAAGGAAACGAGCGAGGACAGGAGCAGGGGCATCACGAGAGTCATGCTCATGATGTGACCGCCACGGCCTCGAGCGGCCAGTGCACCCCGTCAGGCCGTGGGCATGACGGCTGTCATGCTCGGATCCCGCGCACGGCCCGACCGCGAGCGACCCGGGTTATGCTCGGTTCGTGGCTTCACGCTGGCGCTTGCTACCGGACGACCCCGACATCGGCTGGATCCCGTACGCCTTCGTGTCCTACATCGCGTTCGTGTTCCTCGCCCCGATCCTGGGGGAGCTCGACGACCCCACGATCTGGTGGGCCTCGGCGATCTCGATCGTCCCCTTCTTGCCGCTGTACTTCGTGGCGTACTGGGTCACTCGCGGCCGCCGGCTCGTGGTGGCCGTGGGCATCGCGCTCATCGGCACCGCGCTGGCGCCGTTCAATCCCGGGGCGAGCACCTACTTCCTGTTCGCCGCCTACTTTGCCGGGCTCAGCCACGAGGATCCACGACGCAGCATCCCGGCGGCGGGCCTGATCCTGGTCCTCACCCTCGCGACCGGAGCCGCGCTGGCGCCCACCGTGTACTTCCTGGCGCCCGGGGTGCTCGGCGTGGTCGTGCTCGGCCTGCTCGGCTCGTTCTTCGGCCGCCGCAACGAGCAGATCGGCGAGCTGCGAATGGCACGGGCCGAGGTCGAGGCCCTCGCGCGGATCGCCGAGCGCGATCGCATCGCGGGCGACCTCCACGACCTGCTCGGCCACACGCTGTCGGTCATCGTGCTCAAGTCCGAGCTGACCCGGGCCCTGATCTCGCGCGACCAGGAGCGCGCGGCCAGGGAGGCCGCCGAGATCCAGGAGATCGCCCGCAAGGCGCTCTCCGAGGTCCGCATCGCCGTGCGTGGCTACCGGGTCGGCAACGGGGCCGGCCTGCGGCAGGAGCTCGACGGGGTGGAGCGAGCCCTGCAGACCGCCGGGGTCGAGCTCTCGATCGAGGCCGGCCCCGAGGTGATGGCGGGTCGGCTCGACGCGGCGCACGAGGGCGTGCTGGCCCTCGCGGTGCGAGAGGCCGCGACCAACATCATGCGCCACGCCCGGGCCCGACACTGCTGGGTCGCGTTCTTCGACGAGTCGGGCGAGTACGGGGTCGAGATCCGAGACGACGGCCGCGGGCTCGCCGGACGCATGGGGCATGGCCTGGTGGGCATGAGGCAGCGGGTGGAGGCCCTGGCCGGACGCATGACCGTCGAGGGGGCTCGCAGCGGAACCCGCCTGCGCATCGTGTTCGAGGACGTCGAGCGCGTGCGGTCGGAGGACGCCGCGTGATCCGGGTGATGCTCACCGAGGACCAGGAGCTCGTGCTCGGGGCGCTCGCCGCCCTGCTCGAGCTCGAGGGCGATCTCTCGGTCGTGGCGAGGGCACGAGATGGTCGCGACGCGCTCGAGCAGCTCGGCCGCTGCGAGGTGGACGTGCTCGTCACCGACATCGAGATGCCCAGGATGAACGGGCTCGAGCTGAGCGCCGCGGTGCGTGCCCGTCATCCGTCCGTGAAGGTGGTCGTGCTGACCACGTTCGCGCGCCCCGGCTACCTCAAGCGAGCGATGGAGTCGGGTGCCCACGCCTACCTGCTCAAGGACGGCCCCGCGCAGAGCCTCGCCGCGGCGATCCGCTCGGTCGTGGCCGGGGGCAAGGTCGTCGATCCCCAGCTCGCCGCCGAGGCGTGGTCGGAGAGCGACCCGCTCAGCCACCGCGAGAAGCAGGTCCTGCGGCACTCCGAGGCCGGCCTGACCACCAAGCAGATCTCCACCGAGCTCGATCTGAGCGAGGGCACCGTCCGCAACTACCTGTCGAGCGCGATCGGCAAGCTCGAGGCCGCCAACCGCTTCGAGGCCGCCAGCCGGGCCCGCAGCAAGGGCTGGCTGTAGCGGCGCGGCTGGCCGCTCACACCTCGTCGCAGGTCACGCCCACCGGCGCCTCGAGCTGACAGCTCACCGCGACCGACGTCCCCGCCGCGATCGGGACCCCTTCGCGGCGCTCGACGTCGAGCTCCACGTTGGAGCCGATCGTCACGCACTGCGCGGTCATGTCGTCGAACGGGGTCGTGGTCGACTCGCCGACGTCCGTCAGCGCGCGGAAGCAGGTGTGCACGTCGTCGCCGGGGAAGTCCCAGCCGTCGTCGAACACCAGGCAGGGGGGCACGACCTGGTCGGGGGTCCCGTCGGCGAAGCGTTCCACCAGCGTGCAGTCGGGGTCGAGCGCCGGCGTGCCCGGGTCGGCATCCACCACGCACCCGCTGATGCACGCGTGCTCGTTGAGCTCGCCGAGCGCATCGGCGATCTGGGTCAGCGCCACCGCGTAGTCGTCCGAGCAGATCGAGTACACGTTGCGCTCGTCGGTCGCGAACGCCTCGGCGAACTGACGCAGCCGCACCGGCGGGATCCCGGGCGGATCCTGCACGGCCTCGGTGCCATGGCCACAGCCGGGGCCCATGCCGTACTCGATGTTGAAGTCGGGCAGCGGCGAGTCGGCGTAGACGACCACGCCGGTGTCGGGGTAGTCGAGCGGCACCCCGGCCAGCGCCGCCACCAGCACCTCGCCCTGGCCGCCCTCGAGCTGCTTTTGGGCCGCGATCTGCGTGAGGGTGTCGATGTAGCGCTGCACCGGGTAGAGCACCGCCTCGTCCTCGTCCATGGTGGGCAGCCCGTTTTGGCCCTTGTCCACCGCGAAGCAGTCGTCGTACACGCCCGGCCCGCCCACGCACGTGACCCCGGCGTTCCAGCACACGCCCGAGGTGGCACGCTCGGGGGTGGTCCAGAACACCTGCCCGAAGTTCTTGAGCCAGAACTCGGAGTCGTCGTCGGTCGAGCAATCGGCCTCGTCGGTCACGAAGATCACCGCGAGCAGGGCGTCGTTGCGGATGAAGCCGCTGGGGTCGTCGAGCAGCGCCGCGCGCATCGATTCCAGCGGACGCTCGAAGCCGGGCCCGTTGATCCCCGGCGGCCCCACGCACTGGAGCGCCTGCGCCATGCCCACGCCGGGGGGCAAGTTGGTCTGGCCGTCGCTCTTCTCCACCCACGGGTTGGGCAGCGGGATGTCCTCGATCGCGCAGTGGTCGAGGCAGCCGCGCTGGCGCTCGTCGACGTCGCCGAACACCCCGTGGAAGATGAAGTCGTTCAGGCGCGAGAGGCAGGAGGTGGCCTTCAGCACGCCGTCGCCCGCGGTGGTGGTCACGCCGATGCGATAGTTGGCCCCCACCTGCTGGCCCTCGAGCACCTCCACGAACGAGGCAAAGCTCTGCACCAGCGTGGCCTGATCGCCGCCCATCGAGCCCGAGTTGTCGACCACGAACAAGATGTCGACCGCGCGGCGCAGGCTCAGCTCCACCGTGCACAGCTGCGGCACGTCGATGCACGAGGCGGGGCCGGTCGAGGAATCGTTGGTGGTGCTCGTTCCGTCGGCGCTGGTGTCGGTGAGCTGAGGGCCGCTATGGCTGCTCGGTCCGGTGTCGGGATCGAGCGTGGTCGTGGTGCCCGACTCGGGCGGGCCATCGCCGTTGCCGCTCACGAACAGATCCGGCGGGGTTCGACCGCATCCAGCGAGGACGACGAGCGCCGTCAGGTACCAGCTCCGCATCGCTTCCGAGCCCCGAATGCCAGGCTACGCGCACTCGTGGGCCGCGTCGAGCCTAGTTCGACCACCCCGGCGGCAGCGCGGGCGGAGGCGGCAGCTCGGCCGTCGCTGCGTCGACCTCGACCGCCTCCATCCCTCGCACCCGGGCGATCTTGCTCGGATCGAGCTTGTCGAGGTTGGCGATCAACCGGTGCACGCGGAACCCCTGCTGCAAGTAGCGCCCCACGAACTCCCGCACCAGGCCCGCGTGGTTGTTCACCACGTCGTCGCTCCAGCGCTGGTAGACCAGCCGTGCCTCCACCCGGGTCGCCCCCAGGCGGTGGGCGAGGAAGAAGCGCTCGTGCCGGGGCTCGCGGGGCTGCAGCGTGGTGTCGGAGAGCATGCGAACGGCGACCGAGGGATCGGAGGTCACGTCGCCGTCGGCATCCACGTAGACGAGCCGGTAGTCGCGACGATCGCGAAACACCTCGGAGCCATCGGCGCCGAGGGCGACCAGCTCGAGGAACACCACGGGCGCGGTGGCATTGCCGGTGGGGAAGGCGTGCCCCGCCCCCACGTTCTCGACCCGCACCGTCACCTCGTGGCCGGCGTAGTGGGCCTGGGCCTCGAGCTCGAGCTGCGCCGCCGATCGCACCAGCTCCACGTCGCCGCCTCCGGGGAAGGTGTGGCGGTGGAGGTTCTTGCGCACGGGCGCCTGCGGAGCCGCGCTGCCCTCGTAGGTGGGCATGTGACAGCTCTGGCAGGTCTTGCCCTCGGCCGCCCAGGGGCTGCGCGCCCACTCGGCGTAGGTCCAGTCGATGGGCAGGGCGTTGGTCGGCCACAGCGACATGTGGCACGCGCCGCACAGATCCGACGACTCGTGCAGCGGCGAGCGGGCGGTCTTGTGGAACGGTGAGACCGCGGGCGGCGTGCCCAAGTCGATGCCCGAGTCGCCCCCCGAGAAGATGGTGGCATCCTCGCTGCCGGGCAGCGGGCCGCGCTTGGGTCCGGTGGGATCCCAGCGGATCATGCCGGGCGCATCGTTGGGGTGGGCCTCCACCGCGGTGTGGCACACGTCGCAGTTGACCCCCTCCTGGCTGATGTCCCGCGCCATGGCGAGGTCGGGCTCGGGTCCCATCACCGCCAGGGGCGCGTGGCAGTGCAGGCACTGCGCCACGTCGTCGGGCGGCGCGCCGCGGATGTCGAGCGAGGCCTGATAGAGATCGATGAGGAAGTACGACAGCTCGGAGGACTTGCCCATCCCCGACTCGAGCCACTCCGCGTAGTGCTGGACGTGGCAGGCCCCGCACGTGGCCGCCGGGGTGAACGCGCTGGGGTCGGCATCCTGCCCCGACCGCGGGTACTGGAGCGGCATGGTCCACGTGGCGTGGGTGCGCCCGAAGCCCACGTAGCACATCACGACGAACCCGAGCGTCACCCCGCCGATGAGCAGCCAGCGCCGGCGGCGATTGCCCCACAAGGAGCGCCAGCGGTCGCGGAGGTGGAGCGGAGGCAGCTTCACGGCATCGCCTGGCGCAGGAGCATACCCGAGCTCGGCGACGCATGCGACGAGCCTTGGACCCTTTCACCCCATCCCAGCGGCACTCGGCCCTGCTACCGTCCCACCGCCATGGACCGACTCGACGCTCTGCTCGACCTCGTCTTCCGTCGCCTGCTCGTGCAAGAGCCGGCTCTGCTCGTCGACCTGCTCGAGGGCGTGCTCGAGCGGCCGATCGCGGAGGTCACCCTCGTCGACCCGAGCAGCCTCGCGGGTGGTCGTCTGCTGGGCGAGCACGGCCTTGCCATCGACGTCACCCTCGCCAACGGCGCCCACCTCGACGTGCGCATGATGGTGCCCAACACCAAGGACGAGGCCAACCAGCTCGTGTTCGGCTCGTACGGCTCACCCGACCCCATGCCCACGCCCACCGCGGTGGTGATGTGGCTGCGCACGCCGCTGGTCCCCAGCTCCGGTCGCTTGCACTCGATCTTCGAGTTCAGCGAGCGCACCTCCTTCCTGCCGCTCGGCGACGGCTTCGAGGTCCACGCGATCGATCTGCTCGAGCTGTCGCCGTCCGGTGCAACCGGCGACGAGGGCAAGCTCGAGCGCTGGGCTCGCTTCTTCGTCGCGCGCGACCAGGGCCTGCTCGACGCGCTCGCGGCCGAGGATCCCATCATGGCCACCGCGCTGCGGCACCTCGACCAGCTCTCGGCCGACCCCGAGCTGCGCCGCCTGGCCGACGAGCGCCGGGCGACCCTCGCCGCGGCGCGGTAGCTGCGGTAGCCGTGGTCAGTCGACCGTGCCTCGCACGATCACCGGCTGGGGCAGTCCCTTCTCGCTGCAGATGTTCTCGAGCGCCTTCCACTCCTCGTCCGTCAGCGATGGCTCGCCCTCGAGGGCCACGTCCTCGAGGTTCTCGCGCCGCGTCTCGCCCGAGGGGTGCGTGCTCAGGAATTGCAGCGCACCGGGGATCTGGTCGCCCGCCTGCTTGATGCGATCGAAGAACGAGAACAACCCGCGCGAGTCGATCCCCGCGGCGTTCAGCAGCTCCACGCCGCGACGATCGGCCTCGAGCTCGTCGTTGCGGCTGTAGGCGCTGGTGAGCAGCGACTTGGCCACCCTCTTGGTGTCGTCGCTGCCCGGGGTCATGGCGGAGAAGATCCCGTAGCCCACCGCCTCGACCAAGCCCTTGGTGGGGTGGTCCTCGATCACGTGGCCGACCTCGTGGGCGAGCACGCCAGCCACCTCGTTGGGCCCGTCGGAATGCGCGATGATCTGCTGGTAGATCACGATGTGCCCGCCGGGCGCCGCGAAGGCGTTGAACACCTCCTGGTCGCTCACGTAGATCTTGAGCTCGTAGTCGCCGATGTGGGGCGCGATGCGGCCGGCCATCTTCTGGAGCGCCGCCTTGCCCTCGGGCGCCACGCAGAAGCTGCCCTGGCTGGCGGTGTCCTTGATCATCTCGGCCCCCACCGCGTCGACGACCTGCTGGGGAACCAGGGGTGCGACCAGGCCCGAGAACAAGGGGAACGAGATGAACGCCACGAGCAGGAGGATGGCGAGCATCGTCCCGATGACGGCGAGGCGGCGGCTGCGTCTGCGGCGGCGATCCGGCACTGCGTGAACAAAGCTAACCGCACCACGCCACGCGGGCCAGCCCACGCCCGAGGATGAGCGCAGAGCCGGCCCGCGGGAGGCCAGACGCGGCGGGTCTACGACCACCAGCCGTTGCGGACGATCACCACCCGGACCGGACCAGGCTGGACCGGGCCAGGCCGGGCCGGACCGGTGGAGTTCCAAGGGCGGGTCCACCCGCGACGCCAGGGGGCACCCAGCACCTCGACCTCATCGAAACGAGGGTCGTATCCGGGGTCGTAGCCCGGGTCGTAGTAGGCGTTCATGCGGGAGGCCTGCTGCTCGGCGTTGGCGCTGAACCACACGAACACCGCGACCACCATCAGCATGGAGGGACCCCACAAGAGGCCCACCACGCCCATCGCGATCGCCAGGCCCTTGCCGATCGAGGCGGCCGTCTCGGTGGCGCGCCGCGAGCCCATGCGCTCGGCCAGGATCGCCCGCAGCGCGCGTCCACCGTCCATCGGGAACGCGGGCAGCAGGTTGAACACGCCGAGGATCACGTTGGCGACCAAGAGGTTGCCGAGCAGCAACGCGAGCACCCCGGATCCGAACACGGGCAACACCAGCCACAGCCCGGCCGCGATCGCGAAGTTGACGGCGGGCCCGGCCAGCGCCACCACCAGCTCCTGGCGGGGCCGGCGGGGCATGCCCTCGAGCTGCGCCACTCCGCCGATGAGCGAGAGGGTGATGCGCCGGGTGGGGATGCCGTAGCGCCGGGCGGCCAGCGCGTGGCCGAGCTCGTGCAGCAAGACGGAGGCGAACACGCCCGCGAGCGAGGCGACCGAGAACAGCACCGCCGCGCCGGTGCCCATCACCGACCACGATTCCCAGGCGACCCAGGCGGCCAGAAGCAGCAGGGAGGCGTGCACATAGGTATCGATTCCAGCGAATCGACCGAGCTTGCGGGACCACTTCATGACGGCCCGAACCTAAACACGATGCTCGGAGAGGCAAGCGGCGTGCCCAAACGAGTCCTTGCGTGCACGGAATCGGGCCGGTGCGAAACATCGCGGTCTGGCGCGACGTTGGCTAGGATCCGGCGCGATGATCCGCCCGCAGCCGAGCCTCTCCACGACCGCCTCGTTGGCGCTGGTGCTCGCCGCATTCTCGTGCTCGGTCGAGCCCCACGGCCCGGCTCCGTCCCGCCGCGAGGCCCGGGCCGAGGGCGAGCAGGCCGATGCTCGCAAGCCTCACTTCGTGGGTGCCGCCGCCGGCGACGTCGACGTCGTGGTGCGCGACGCCCTGCGCAATGCCGAGCAGGGCGAGCTTCGCCTGGTCGTCTACGTGGGCGCCACCTGGTGTGAGCCCTGCCAGGCGTTCCATGAGGCGGTCGAGCGCGGCGAGCTCGACCAGGCGCTGGCCGGGGTGCGGTTCCTGGAATTCGACAGCGACCACGATGGGGCTCGATTGCAGGCGGCCGACTACTCGGGGCGCTACATCCCCCGCTTCGTGCTCCCCGGGCCCGATGGACGCGGCTCGGCCCAGCGCATCGAGGGCGGCATCAAGGGCCCGGGCGCGGTGGCCAACCTCATGGAGCGCCTCGAGCCGCTGCTGGCCGGCGCGGGCGGCCGCGCAGACGGGTAGCATCGCGGGGCCGCCATGTCGTCCACGCTGCTGCTCCACCACGACACGATGATCGACCACGACCCTGGTCGCGGACACCCCGAGCGCCCCGACCGGCTGCGGGCGATCGTGTCCGCGCTGCGCGAGCGGCCGGTGGAGGGCACCCGCTGGGCCACGCCCTCGTCCGCGGCGGTCGAGGCGATCCTGCGGGTGCACTCGCCCGAGCACCTCGCTCGCGTCGATGCAGCGCGGGGCAAGCAGGTGAGCTTCGATCCCGACACCCATGCCTCACCGTCGACGGTGGAGGCCAGCTACCTCGCGGCCGGAGCCGCGGTGGAGGCCGTCGACGCGGTGCTCGACGGTCACGCTCGCAACGCCTTCGCGTTCGTGCGACCGCCCGGGCACCACGCCGAGCCCGACCGTGCGATGGGCTTTTGCCTGCTGAACAACGTGGCGATCGCGGCCGAGCACGCGCTTGGCCGCCCGGGGATCGAGCGCGTGATGGTCATCGACTGGGACGTGCACCATGGCAACGGCACCCAGGCCGCGTTCTACGAGCGCCGCGACGTGCTGTTCTTCAGCAGCCACCAGTTCCCGTTCTACCCGGGCACGGGCGCGGTGCAGGAGCATGGGCGCGGCGAGGGCGAGGGCCATACGATCAACGTGCCGCTCTCGGCTGGCGCCACCGACGGGGACTTCCGGCGCATGTTCGGCGACGTGGTGGTGCCCGCGGCCGAGCGCTTCGACCCGCAGCTGGTGCTGGTGTCGGCCGGGTTCGATGCGCACTGTCAGGATCCGCTGGGCGGGATGGCGCTGACCGAGGAGGGATTCGCCGACCTGTGTGCCACCGTCAAGGCGATCGCCGATGCGCACGCGGGCGGGCGGCTGGTGCTGGTGCTCGAGGGCGGCTACGACCTCGAGGGGCTGGCCGGCAGTGCCCGGGCATGCGTGGAGATCCTGGCCGGAGCCGCCGCCCCCGGCGGGCCGGACACCCCGAGCCCGGTGGGCGATCGGGGGCTGCGGCAGGCCGTGGAGCACCACCGGCGCTATTGGCCGCTCTAAGCCCGTAGGAGCGCCTCTCGTGAGATTCTGGGACCCCGGGAACCCGGCCCCGCCCCGCCGACACCAAAGGCATGCCCACCCCGACGTACCCATGCCTTCCTCGCGCATCTCCACCGCCCTGGCCTCCTTCGCCCTGATGCTCGCCTGCGCGTGTGGCACGGCGGCGCCAGCCGAGCCCACCGAGTCCGCAGACGAGTCCGAGGCCGAGCGGACGTCCCCCACCATCGAGCCGCTCCCCTCCGACCTCGATCACCGCGCGATCACCTACCTCGAGCAGTACGGCCGCCACTGGCCCGCGTTCCGCTTCCATGGCGCGGTGCTGGTGGCCCGCGGCGACCAGATCGCCATCGATCGCGCCTTTGGCCAGGCCGACCTGGTCTCGGGCGTGAGCAACGAGACCACCACCCAGTTCCGCATCGGCACGCTCTCGGCCCAGCTCACCGCCGTGACCGCCCTGCGCCTGGCCGAGGCCGGCGTGCTCGACCTGCAAGACCCGGTGGCCAAGCACCTGCCCGGCTGGCCCGGCGGTGACCAGATCACGCTCGAGCACCTGCTGACCCACCGAAGCGGCATCCCCAGCTTCACCGACAGCGATGCCTTCGAGCGCTGGAAGAACGCCCCCCACTCGCTGGCCGAGATCCTCGATCAGTTCCGCACGCTGCCCCTCGAATTCGAACCTGGTACCGACACCGCGCCCAGCAACTCCAATCCCGTGCTGCTCGGGGCCGTGCTCGAGGCCGCCACCGGCAAGCCCTACCCCCAGGTGGTGGCCGAGCAGGTGCTGCAGCCCGTGGGCATGGAGCACACCCGCTACGTGGCGTCCGAAGAGCAGCAGGCGATCGGCATGAGCTACAACGACGACGAGCTGCTCGACGTGGTGCACCGCGTGCACCCCTCGGCGTTCGGCCCCGCGGGCGGCTGGCTGTCGACCACGGGCGACCTGCTTCGCCTCTACCGGGCGCTGGCCGGCGAGTCGCTGCTGTCGCGTCGCAGCGTGGCGCAGATGCAGGACGGCGGGCCCCAGGGCGGCCTGGGCTACGGCTGGGCCCCCACCGAGCTCGCCGGCCAGGCCGCCGTGAGCTGGCCCGGCCTCATCGATGGCTTCAACAGCGCGGCCTTCTACGTGCCGGCCGACGACACCACCATCATCGTGCTGTCCAACACCGAGGTCGTGCCCTCGGGGCAGCTCGGCGAGGACATCGCCGCGCTGATCTACCAGGACGAGCTGCCGCGCCGCGAGGAGGCCGTGGAGGCGCCCATCCCGTTCGAGGAGCAGCTGCCGGCCGTCGGCCGCTACGTGCCGACCCGCGGCACCGAGGACGCCCTCGCCGCCGCCGATGCCGACAGCGCGTTGATCGGCGAGGTCTACGTCCTGCCCAACCGCAAGCCCAGCGGCGACGAGCTGATCTTCATGGTCCCCGACTACGGCACCAAGATCATGCACCCCGAGGGCAAGGGCCGGTTCTTCTTCAAGGATCGCGCACAGACCCGAGCCGAGGTGATCGTGCGCGCCGACCAGTCCGCCCTGCTGGTGCTCGAGTCGGGCGACGGTGAGCTCCGCTTCGTGCGGGTGCCGAGCGAGGACCCGGCCAAGCCCACGAGCGCCAGCGCACGAGCGGGTGATCGTCGTCGCACGGGCTGAGCGTCAGCGCACGCGCGGTCCAACGCCGTCCCCGAACCGGACGATCGATGTTCGCCGCTGCGGCTCCGCCGGGCTTGCATGCCGCGGTGGGGATCGGGACCATGCGCTCGCCCATGTCACGCTGGCGTCCCGACACCACCTTCTATCCTTCTCCTCGCATGGCGATGGAGGCCCCGGCCGAGACCCTCGCCTACGTCATCTTGCTCAACGCCGCCAAGGACGGCCGTCCCGATGCGCTCGGCGTGGTCGACGTGGACCCGTCGTCCAAGGGCTTTGGCACCCTCATCGACAAGGTCGACATGCCCAACGTGGGCGACGAGCTGCACCACTTCGGCTGGAACGCTTGCAGCGCGTGCCTGAGCCCTACGCGCCGCACCCCCACGTGGAGCGCCGCTACCTGCTGCTGCCCGGGATCGCCTCGTCGCGGATCTACGTGCTCGACACCAAGGACGACCCCCGCAAGCCCAAGCTGGTCAAGACGATCGAGGCCAAGGAGATCGCCGAGCGGGCGGGCTACTCCAACCCGCACACCGTGCACTGCGGTCCCGAGGGCATCTACATCAGCGCGCTGGGCAACGGCGATGCCAGCGGAGGCCCCGGCGGCATCTTCATGCTCGACCACGAGAGCTTCGAGGTCATGGGGCGCTGGGAGCTCGACCGCGGTCCGCAGTTCTATGCCTATGACTTCTGGTGGCACCTGGGCCACGACGTGATGATCACCAGCGAGTGGGGCACGCCGCCCATGGTCAAGGGTGGCGTCATCCCCGAGAAGCTCCTGGCCGGGGAGTACGGCAACGGCCTGAACTTCTGGGACCTGCGCCGCCGCAAGCACACGCAGCGCATCGAGCTGGGCAAGCAGTACCAGATGGTTCTCGAGCTGCGGCCCGCCCACGATCCCACCCAGGCGTGGGGCTTTGCGGGCGTGGTGATCTCGCTCGAGGATCTCTCCTCGTCGATCTGGCTCTGGTACAAGGACGGCGATCGGTTCGCGGTCAAGAAGGTGATCGACATCCCGGCCGAGCCGGCCGACCCCGAGAAGCTCCCGCCGCTCCTGCAGGGCTTCAAGGCCGCGGCGCCGCTCTTGACCGACATCAACCTCTCGCTCGACGACAAGACCCTCTACGCGAGCTGCTGGGGCACCGGTCGGTTCTTGCAGTACGACGTGAGCGACCCGCATGCTCCGGTGCTCAAGAGCGAGATCAAGCTCGGCGGCATGGTCTCGCGCACGGCCCACCCGGCGCGGCCCGACGTACCTCTGAACGGCGGCCCGCAGATGGTCGAGCTCAGCCGCGACTGCAAGCGCGCCTACTTCAGCAATTCGCTGTTCTCTCCGTGGGACAAGCAGTTCTATCCCGATGGGATCAAGGGCTGGATGGTCAAGGCCGACCTGCAGGACGACGGCACGATCGCGCTCGACGAGCGCTTCTTCGTCGACACCGACACGGTGGGCCTGCGCCCGCACCAGATCCACCTCGAGGGCGGCGACGCCAGCTCCGACTCGTACTGCTTCCCGTAGGGTCGAAGGGAGCGCGTCGTGACCGACCTCCAGGCATGGGCCGCCCTGCTGGCGCTGGGGGCCTTCCACGGCATCAACCCCGGCATGGGCTGGCTGTTCGCGGTGGCGCTCGGACTGCAGGAGCGCCGCCGCCGGGCGGTGTTTCGGGCGCTGCTCCCCATCGCCCTCGGCCATGCGCTGTCGATCGGCGTGGTGGTGTTGGTGGTGGGGCTGGCGCAAGAGGCCATTCCACTCGAGTGGCTGCGCTGGCCGATCGGCGCCGGCCTGGTTTCGTTCGGCGGCTACAAGCTGTTTCGCATGAAGCACCCCAAGTGGGTGGGCATGAAGGTGAGCTTTCGGGATCTCGTGACCTGGAGCTTCCTGATGGCCTCGGCCCACGGGGCAGGGTTGATGCTGGTGCCCGTGCTGCTCGGGTGGTCGGCGGGGGAGGGCGGGCACGAGATGAGCGGCCACGCCGGGCATGACATGAGCGGGCACGCCGGGCACGACATGAGCGGGCACGCCGGGCACGACATGAGCGGCGGTGAGCATGCCGAGCACGCCTCGGTGATCGCCGCGGTGGGCAAGGGGCCGTGGCTGGCGCTGCTGGCCACGGGTGTGCACACGCTCGGCTATCTCGTGGTGATGCTCGTGTGCGCGGTGGTCGTGTACGAGTGGGTCGGGCTGGCGATCCTGCGCAAGGCCTGGCTGAACCTCGACGGCGTGTGGGCCGGCGCGCTGGTGCTCACGGGGATCGCGACGATGCTGCTGTAGCGTCGGGGAGTTCCTGCTTCCTGAACCCCGACGGTCCGGCTAGCCTCTAGTTCTAGTCGCCCACTCGCTGACGCGTACCCCCAAGGATGAAACCTGGGGGTACGCTTGGGGCAGCCAGCGCAGAGGTCGGCCT
>NZ_JAOVZF010000115.1 GCF_026337845.1 Paraliomyxa miuraensis
CGCGACCCCTTGCCCCCACCTCCACGACCCGCCGCCCCCGCCTCCGCCACCCGCCGCCCCCACCTCGCCGACCCGTCGCCCCTACCTCCGCCACCTGCCGCCCCCACCTTCGCCACCTGCCGCCCCCACCTCGACCACCTGCCGCCCCCACCTCGCACCCCGCTTGCCCCCGCGGGGCCCTCGCTCACCGACCGGGGGGCGCCCATCTCCGGACCACCGCCTCTCCCCCGTCCCCGAACGGTCCACTTCCAGCAACTCGATGTGCTCCATTGGTGACACCCACCCACTCGATTTCACCCAACCACCAAAAACCACTGGCGCATCATCTCTGGTCCCCTACGTTGACTCTCGCTAACAAGGAGGAGGCCCCCAATGGCCAAGAAGAGGATCGGTGACAAGGCCGAGCGCGTGTTGAAGCTGCTGCTCGGACTCCGCAACAAGAAGATCGCGTCTGCGCTCGCATCTCGAGGGTTCGGCAAGGAAGACCTCGAGGAAGGACTCTCTCTGCTGCGAGGCGTCACCGACGTATCGCTCGCAGTCCTTCCCCCACGATCGCCCAACCCGGCCGTCATCGAGCAGCTCGATCGCTGGGAGAACGAGTGGTTCCCCGTCGCCAACGCGACGCTCTTGCGCCACTACCCCGAGATCCACGCTCGCGTGTTCCTCAACCTCTCGCAGACCGCTGGCGCGGCGGTGGTGATCTCGGTGGGCACCTTCGTCGAGCGCCTCGCCGAGCTCACCCGGGCCGAAGGTGGCCACGGCCAGGCCGGCAAGGACGCCCGCAAGCTCCTCCAGCGCCGCGGTCTCACGCCTGCGGTGATCGCCGAGGCCAAGGAGCTACTCGAGCAAGTGAGCTCCATCGAGGACGAGCCCGCGGAGCTCCCCGACCTCGAAGAAGAGAACGCCCGCCTCGCCGAAGCCGAGGATGCCATGTGGGCCTGGTACCTCGAGTGGTCGGAGATCGCCCGCTCCGCGATCAAGGACCGCAACCTGCTCCGCCGCCTCGGGTTCCTGAACTCGAGCCGTCGTGCCCCGTCCGTCACCACTGACGAGGACGACGAGGACGACGAAGCCGAGGACGCCGCCGAGCCGACTCCCACCTCGAACGCCGCATAGCCCCATCGCTTCCACCGACGAGCGCCCGCCCGGCCCCAGGCCGCGCGGGCGCTCGCAAGTGTAGTGAGTAGAGCAGCTCGGGGGCCGCGGGGATCCTCGACGGCCAGGATCCCTCGGGTGCATGGTGGGTCACCGGGCAGCGCTGCAAGGAGATCCTCGACGATCCCACGCTGCTGGGCGCACCGCCGTACACCGACGTGCCGGGCGGTGACATCTTTGCCGCGCTGTCGTGCCAGCTCGGGCAGGTGGCGGGCGAGCCCGAGGACCACTACGAGGAGACGGTGGCGGTGGGCTGGGACATCGCCGCCGACTGGGTGGAGGCCGCCCGGCTCGCGGCGGAGTATGAGGGTGCGGTCGAGCAGGTCAACCCGGGGTTCGTTGGGTACAGCGTGATTCCGTAGACCGCGTCGCGGAGGGATCGAATCGCGGACCGTCCCTGTCCCTGGGGGCCGAACGGGGTTGGGTGGTAGCGAGCCGATTAGGACCAGTTCGAGGGGGAGAAAAGAGCACGGGATGTGATTGACAAGGGGGCCGAGTTTCCTAGCTCGTCACTCGATGGCGATCGGAGCAGGGTTCAAGGGGCTCGGGCCGGGCCTTGGGATCGTGGTGCTCGCATCGGCGTGCCCGGGCGACGACGTGCCTACCGGTTCGGGTACGGGTGGGGACGAAGACATGCCCGATGGCCTGGAACCGGGGCCGGGAGGGCCGGGGTGTGTCGAGGAGATCGGGATGGCTCCGGGGCTCTCGCCCAACGAGCCAGTGGCGAACTCGCAGCCGGGAACGGTGGAGCACGTGGTGCACATGCTCGACGACGATGCGCTCGCGGTGGGGTCGTCGTCATCGAGCCAGGTGGATGTCCCTACGACCTCGTCGCTGACGGCTGCCGGTCGGGCGGTCGGTGCAACCACGCAGGATCCGCACATCCACGAACGGTGGGGTGAGTCGCGCAAGCTCGAGCTCTCGTACTGCATCAATGGGATGCCCGGCGAGGACGCGGAGAACGAGGCGAGCTACCACAAGATGATCCGAGCGCTCAATTCCACGATGGCGGAGTGGGAGCGGGTCAGCGGGGCGAACTTCGTGCACGTGCGGGAGGACGACCGGCCGGATGTTCCGGCGTTCGTGATCGAGCAGGGGGGCGACGTCATCGCCCGAGCCGACTGTGTAGCGGGAACCGAGGCCTACTTTGGGGTGATCTCCGTTGCCAACGCTGCCCAAGGCGTTGCGAATGCGGTTCCGCAAGCATGGAACGATCCTGCGCTCGAGCCCATCGGCGGCAACCTCGTGCGTACGATCCTGCTCCAAAACGGCCCGATTGCCGGCTTTGGCACCGAACAGCTACTCCTCGTACTTCGACACGAGCTCGGGCACATGATGGGCTTCGTCCACGAGGAGGTCAATCACCCAGGGTCGACGGGAAAGAGCTGTAGCGACCCCGATCCGCGCCCGCTGACCCCTGTCGATCCCGACTCGATCATGTCCACTCCCGGGTGTGCAGGTGTCTACTCCGACGACGTCGAGCACCTCACACAATTCGATCGCCTCTCGGCGTTCTTCCTGCAACACACACCTCGCGCTCGCTTCGAGACGAGAGCACCAGAGATCGGGTATCGATACGCTGGCATTCTCGGCCAGGGCGCCGAGATCCTCTGGCACACCGAAGGTGCTACCCAGGGGATCCTGTGGAGGCCGCAGCTGGAACCCGACGGAATCGCGTTCACGGCCGCGTCGTTTCCCTACTCCACGCCACAGCCGCCGCCAGCGGGAGGCTGGTTCCCGAACGAGAGCGAGGTCGTGATTCCTCTACAGCTGTCCGACGACGCGACGACCTTCGACCTGTTGTTCTTCGGGCCCGGTCCCGACGTCACCGATCTCGCGGTCTTCAACTCGGGCCTCACCACCACTGCCTTCGAGTGGCCGCACGACTCGTTTGCAGTGCCCGTGATCGGGCGCTTCGACGGCCAGCACCTCGACCGCGACATCGTCTATCTCTACCGGCCCGGCAACGAGGCCGACACCGCGATCGCGGCCGCGGGCAATGCCATCAAGGAGTGGGTCGACGTGCCGCAGCAGTCAGGCTTCGCCTATCCGCTCGTGGCCCCCTATCGCGGCGCGGGGTACCCCGACGACATCGTGTGGTCGGACCCCGTGGCGGGTCGCGTCACGACTTGGCGCATCGATGACGAAGCCTTCGAGCTGGCGGCTCCGCCGTCTGGCAAGCCACAAGGCGAGCTCGGGCTGGTGCCCGGTGAGAACATCCCCGCGATCGGCGACTTCGATGGTGACGGCCGGGCCGACATCATGTGGCAGGGAGTATCCAACCTGCCGGCAGGCTTCCTCGACATCGAGGACGTGCTTTGGCTGTCGCGGAGCACCCCGACCCAGCTCGCGTTTGCCACCATTCCCAAGCGCGTGGGGCACAGCTTCCGACCGTTCGTGGGTGACTTCGATGGCGATGGCATCGACGACATCTTCTGGCACCGCAGCTGGGGACTGACCTCCGAAGGCCCGTCGGCTTGGTCCACGGGGCCGAGCTTCGTGTGGTACCACGACCAAGCGGGAGGCCACGAAGCCAAGCCCTTCGCGCTCGATGGAGACTATAGTCCGTATGTCGGCGACTTCGACGCCGATGGTTGTCACGACGTGGCATGGTTCGACGCCGTCGGCGACATGCTGCACCTGTGGCGCTGCCTGCCCGGGGTGAGGGACTTCGAGTGCGGCGTTGCCATGCCGACGCCGCCCGACCACGCGCCCGTAGGGATGCACTGGGGGTTTTGAGATGCTACGGTGGCTCGACGTCAATGGACTCGAGGGAAGGAACGTGAGACTCATGTACAAGACCATCACGATCTCGACCCTTGCGATCATCGTAGTCGGCTGTCGCCCCGAGGCGCCCGACGAGGATGAGCCTCCGGGGACGCTCGAGTACGAGATTCCCGAGGCTCGGTTCTATCGGCTCGACCGCCGCCTCGACATCATTGGTGTGGATCCGTCGGTCGACCGCTCGGGCTGCGGGTTCTTGACCGACCGTGCGTACGAAGATCTCACGGGTACGCTCGAAGAGATCGATCCGAACGCGGAGTACCTCCCGCCAGACTGCGAATTCGCAACCAACGGATTGCTCTACATCGAGGGCTTCACGCACAGCCCCTTCGATTGCAATTGGTACTGCTGCCACGAGGATCTGGTGCCGATCGTGCTGGTATATTGGGCCGCATTGAGCACTCTCTACGGTCCCGACCCCAACATCAACGGCGAGATCTACGTCGCCCTCGAGCCGGACATGCCCTGCCCAGATTGACTTGGCGGGCGTCAGGAGGAGAATCGTGCCCAAGACCGTCATGTTCTTGGCCATCGCCGTGGTGGCAGCCGGCTGCGGGCCCGAGCTCGTCGACGACGAGCCAAGCCGCTCGGTGCACCGTCTCTCGCGTTCGCTGAACGGGTCCCGTTCCACCCGCCCATGACCGCGATGAACCCTCCGCCAAATTCGAACACGTGTTCGAATTTCCCTCCCTCCCTCCCCTCCTCCCCTCCTCCTCTCGCAAGCCAAGTGCCCAGGAGGCAATGCCCTTCCAAGCCGTTCGGTAGCCCCGCGTGAGCCGGGGCTGGGTATCGCCCTCGCCCGAGGGCCCTGCTAGGCTCCGCCCTCGAGCCAGTCACCCATGCCTCGCGTCGTCTTCGTCGCCCCGTACTTCATGGACGCCACCCTCCGCTTCGTGGAGGCCATGGCCAGCATCCCGCAGGTCACCCTTGGCCTGGTCAGCGGTGATCCGGCCGAGAAGCTCCCGCCGGGGCTGCGCTCGCGGCTGGCCGGGCACTTTCGCATCGACAAGCCGCTCGACCCTGCACAGCTGTTGCACGGCACCGACAAGCTGCGCCAGCACATGGGTGGCGTCGACCGCCTCGTGGGCGCGCTCGAGCAGCTCCAGGTCCCGCTGGGCCAGGTGCGCGACCGCCTGGGCATCGAGGGCATGGGCGAGGCCGCGGCCACCCGCTTTCGCGACAAGGCCGTCATGAAGGACGCGCTGCGCAAGGCCGGTCTGCCCTGCGCACGCCATCGCGCCACCCACTCGGCCCGCGACGTGTACGCCTTCGTGGAGGAGGTGGGCCTGCCGATCATCCTCAAGCCCCGCGACGGCGCGGGCTCGATCGGCACGCACCGCGCCACCACCAAGGCCGAGCTCGACCAGGCACTCGCGCGGTTCGTGCCCGAGATGGTCGAGGAGCTGGTGGTCGGCAAGGAGCGCTCGTTCGAGACCGCCAGCATCCGCGGCGTGCCCCGCTGGGACTCGCACACGCGCTACGACCCCGCCCCGCTGGTGGTGCTCGAGAACCCGTGGATCCAGTGGTGCGTGATCCTGCCGCGCGAGGAAGAGACCTCCGACACCCAGGCGATCCGCCCCGTGGCCCTCGCCGCCCTGAAGGCGCTGGGCATGCACACCGGCATCAGCCACATGGAGTGGTTTCGCCGCGCCGACGGCAGCGTGGCCGTGTCCGAGGTGGGTGCGCGCCCGCCCGGGGCCCAGATCGTCACCCTCAACAGCTGGGCCCACGAGGTCGACGTCTACCGCAAGTGGGCCGAGCTGGTGGCGCTGGACCACTGGTCGATGCCCCCGCGCAAGTACGCGGTCGCGGCCGCGTTCTTCCGCGGCCAGGGCGAGGGCACCCGCGTGGTGAAGCTGCACGGCATCGAGCAAGCGCAGGCCGAGCTCGGCCACCTGGTGGTCGAGGCCAAGCTCCCCGTGGTCGGCCAGCCCAAGGTGCGCAGCTACGAGGGCGAGGGCTATGCGATCGTGCGGCACCCCGAGACCGAGATGGTCGAGAAGGCGATCCGGCGGCTCGTCTCGCTGGTGCGGGTCGAAGTGGGGTGAACTCCCGCTCGACATCCACACTAGAGGGGGGACCAGAAGTCCGCCGCGTCCGCGTCCACATCCGCCAGCGCCTCGAGGGCCCTGTGCGTCTGGCGGTCGAGCCAGTCGCCGAAGCTCGAGGGGTCGCTCGGATCCATGATGCCCCCGTCGACCTCGTAGACCCAGATCCCTCCGTCCTCGCCTCGTCGGAAACACGCGCCATGGAGGTCGGCCAGATCCGTGGCGCAGAACATGGTGGAGACGTACTCCCAGTCGCCCCGCTGGCGGCGCGACGACACGGCTGGGAAGGACGACCCGGGCTCTCCCAGCTGGGAAGAGCACGCGCGAATCCAGCGTGGCGGCAGGAAGGCGAAGGCACCATGGTCGGTCCTCGGAACCGCGACCCGCGGGTATCCGTGCTCGCGAACGAACTCTCGGTAGTCCTCCGGGAACGGCAGCCCGCGCAGCTGTACCTGATGGGCCCACTTGGGCACCTTCGTGGGCATTGCCGTCTTGGGCACCCGCCGCACGCAACCTTGCAGCCCACGCGCCTCGAGCCGCTTCAAGAACCGCTTCCACACGACGGCGGGGTTGGGTCCCTTCTTGGGCTTCTTCGGCGCCGGCTTCTTCGCGCGGACTGAAGGAGATGGGACACCCTTGGGGGGAGGCGTCGCGTACTTCCAGCCGTCGACGTACTTCTCGATGGCCCTGAGCTTCACGAGTCGCTTGGCCTCGTCCGGGGAGGCGCAGTCGACCGTCCGAGTGCGTCCCTCGCTTCCGAGGGCCCCGGTTCGGATGGTGACCACGGACCCGCGCGCCTTGGCCTCGAAGAACCTGGTGGACTTGCCATCTCGCCATTCCAGGTACTGAGAGGCCTTGAGTCGGGACATGGGCTCCCATGCAGGATATCCTCGTGCGCGTGGCATGTCTCGCCCAACGAGCTTGCGTCGGTCGCAAGGCGAGACCATCGGATTCTCATCAATCGAGCTAGGCGGATCCTCCTCTTCGGTGCCGATGCCTCGTGCGCAGGGGACATGCGCGGCAATGTGGCCGCTCAGGTCCCCGCGGGGCGGTCCTCGCCCTTCTCGTCGACCGCGATGCGCAGCACCGACACCGGCGCCGTGGGTCCGGCTCCGAGCCCGAAGTTGGCCACGAACACCGCCTTCTCGTCCGCCCCTTGCCGGCCGGAGGCCAGCATCGAGGGGAACGCCAGCCCGTCGCTCGCGTCGGCGAGGGTGGTGGTGACCCCGGTCCGACGATCGACGACGAGCAGCGCCGAGTGGAAGTTCGACACCACGTACACGTCGCCGCTCTGGCCCAGCGCCACGCCATCCGCCCCGCGCAGGTGCTCACCCTCCGCGAGCACCAAGATCGCCCCCGCGACCCCGTCGTCGTCCTCGATCTCCACGATCGCCGGCACCTGCGAGTTGGTCACCAACACCGACCGGGCCTCGTC
The DNA here is from genome assembly GCF_026337845.1 of Paraliomyxa miuraensis. GTDB lineage: Bacteria > Myxococcota_A > Polyangia > Nannocystales > Nannocystaceae > Paraliomyxa > Paraliomyxa miuraensis. The sequence continues at coordinate 7,423 of NZ_JAOVZF010000115.1, forward strand.
GTCGTAGGTGATGCCGCTGGCCCCGATGGGGAACGGCACCGGCGACATCGCCACGTCGCCCACCAGCAGCAGGCTGCTCACCCACGGCACCGGCGTGCTCGACCCGGCCTCCACGCGGTAGACCACGCCGCCGATCGACTCGGTCACGAACATGTTGCCCGCCGCATCGAAGGTGATGTCGTGGGGGAACGCGTTGCCGGGAAACGCCACCACGCGCGCGGCGCTCCCGTCGTCGTGCACGCGCCACACCCCCGAGGTCTCGTCGAGGAACGAGGCCAGCACCACGTAGAGATCGTCGCCGTCGAAGGCCATGCCGAGCAGGAAGCCGTAGCCGACGTCGAAGTTGGCGAGCGTCCGACCCCGGTAGGTCTTGCCGTCGATGCGACGGAGCTCACCGGTGCCGGCGAGGGTCACGAAGACGTCACCATCGGGGCCCACCGCCACCCCCCCGGGCAGCTGGCCGAGCGAGGCGTCGTGGCTCTCGATCACCGCCACCGGTTGCACCGCCACCGGTTGCACCGCCGGCGGAACGGTGAGCACGGCGGCAAGGGAAGCGAGCAAGAGGTGCGTCATCCTCCCTTGTTAACCGGGCTCCAATCGGCTTGCAACGCTGTTCTGTGGGCGAATTCGCGAGACGCCCGCGCGATCGGGCGCGCGATCGGGGGGCACGCGCGAGGGTGCACAACATCGGGCTCACATCATCTTGCCCATCACCCACTCGAGCGCGCGATCGGACAGCAGCCAGCGCAAGGTGGCCAGCACGTGCGCGTCCACGCCCACGAGATAGCTGGTGCGCGGTCGCGAGGCGAGCAGCGCATGCTCGACCTTGCGCGCCACCGCGATCGGCTCGGCGCCTTGCTTGGCCCCGCGAGCGCTGAAGCGAATCAGCGCCTCGAACCCGGGTTGGTAGCGCGCTTGCTCCTCGGCCGGAGTGTTGGCGGCATAGTCCGCGATCTGCTCGTCGGCCTTCTTCCAGATCTCGGTCTTGATCGCCCCCGGCTCCACGCACGCCGCCCACACCCCGAACGGTCGCAGCTCCATGCGCAGCGCGTCGGTGATGGCTCGCACGGCGAACTTGGTGGCGGCATACGGTCCCATCAGCGGCGTGGCCACGCGCCCGCCGATCGAGCCGATGTTGACCACGCGTCCGTGGCTGCGCATCAGGTACGGCAGCACCTTCTGCGTGGTGTCGACCAGGCCGAACACGTTGACCTCGAACTGACGACGCCATTCCTCGAGCGGCATGAACTCCTGCGGGCCACCGACGGCGATGCCGGCGTTGTTGACCAGGCCGATCAAGCGCGATCCCTCGAGCCGCTCGGAGAGCTCGGTCACCGCGCTCGCGATCGAGTCGCCCTCGGCCACGTCGACGACGAGCGGCTCGATGCTGCCGCCCGCCCCCTCGCCTCCCAGCGCCTTCACCAGCGCCTCGCCGTCGGCCGGCTTGCGGATCCCCGCGAACACGCGCAGGCCCTTGCCCGCCAGGTGCAGCGCGGTCGCTCGCCCGATGCCCGTGGAGGCACCGGTGATCATCACGGCATCGCGCGGGGAATCGGGGCGGGGCTCGCTCATGGCGCGATAGCCTACGCCGGACCCGGCTCGGCCACCACGCGCGAGTGATGGGCGCTCACGCCGGCGGCGGGTTCGTCACCAGGCTCAGCCCCGACCCGGTCATGTCCGAGTAGGTGTACGGCCCCGAGAGCCCGGTGACCGTGGCCACCACCGCCCGCGTGATCGGGTCGATCTTGTAGGCCAGGCTGCTGCCCTGGTCGACCACCCACACGAAGCCCTCGACGTCGATGCTCACCCCCACCGGGGTCCCGCACCCGGGCAGGGCGATGTTCTCGTAGGCCCCGCTGCCGCGATCGAAGCGCACCAGGTCGCACGGGTTGTTGGCCGCGATCCAGGCGTTGCCCGCCTCGTCGACCGCCAGCCCACGCAGGCTGCCGTGGCCGGTGGCGCCGTGGTCGACGAACTGCTCCGAGCCGCGGTCGAAGTGCAGCAGCCGGTCGTCGAACTCCGAGGCGACCCACGGCGTGCCGTCGGCGTCCATCGCAATCCCATAGAAGCGCTCGTAGCCGACCGCATCGTGGACCGTCAGCTCGAACGTGCTCGCGTCGACGTGCACCAGCACGGTGTTGTCCTTGCCCGGCGCCCAGAAGCCGCGCTCGCGATCCACCGCGCCGCCGTAGACCCCGCCCCAGCCGCCGTTCCAGCCGGGCAGGGTGACCTCCTGCAGCTTGGTCCCGGTGGCCCCGTCGAGCCGCCACACGTGCACCGTGTTGGTCTCGTCCATGGCGCTCACCCACAGGCTGGGATCGACCACCTGGCAGCCCATGTCGTCGAGGTTCTCGGGGTCGTTGCCCGAGTCCCAGGCCGCCGCGCGAGCCCCCGTGTAGAGCGGCGTCTCCCACAGCACGCACTCGTCCTGCCCCCACGGCAGCACGTCCGTCGGCCCGCTCGAGGTCTCGATGCTCCCGTTGCCGTTGGCGTCGACGCAGCGCTCGAGCACCGCGGCGATCTTGAGCACCGAGCCGCCCGCGCGGTTGACCACCGCCACGTCGCCCAGGAGGTTGACCGAGGTCCGCGAGGGATCGGAGGCCGCCGAGGCCCCGGTGGCATAGCGCGCCAGCTCCACGCCCGACTGCGTGTCGATCTTCGACACGGTCCCGTCGGGCGTGTTCGCGATCCAGATGTTGCTGAACTCCAGATCGCCCGGCATGCCGCCGCCGCCGCCCGGGCAATCGCCCGCGCCTCCGGTGGCGCTGCCCCCTCCCACGTCGAGCTTGTCACCCGTGTCCCCGTCGGCGCTCATGCTCTCGCCCTCGGTGAGATCGATGCCATCGGTGAGGCTCGCGATGCCGCTGACGAGGCCACCATCGTTGGCGCTCTCGCGACCACCGCCCTTCTCGCCGCAGGCGGCGATCGAGACGGGAAGCACGGAGCTCGCCACGACGAGCACTGCGAGTCGTGCGGGCGAGACGAAGGGCATCATGCGGATGAGTCGTGCCATCGGACCAAGTGGTTCATCCATGAGTGTCGATCGTCGAGGGTGAGGATGGAACCCCAAATCCGGTGCCCCGGTCGTTTGCGTACTGCGCGCTGTGCTGCCATGCGCCGTTTGCTGCTATCACCACCCGCTCATGCCCACCGTCACCGTCTACCACTACCCCGCCTGCAGCACCTGCAAGAAGGCCCTTCGGTGGCTCGATGCCCATGGCGTGGAGCACGAGCGCGTGCACATCGTCGAGTCGCCACCCACGGCGGCCGTGCTGCGCGAGGTGCTCGAGACCAGCGGCCTGCCCGTGGCCAAGCTGTTCAACACCTCGGGCGTCTCCTACCGCGAGGGTGGGTTCAAGGATCGGCTGCCCGGCATGAGCGAGGCCGACGCGCTGGCTGCCCTCGCCGCCGACGGCAAGCTGATCAAGCGACCGCTGGTGATCGGCACGGGCAGCGAGCCCGAGGGGCCGGCGAAGCTCGCACTGGTCGGCTTTCGCGAGGCCGACTACGCGGCTCGCCTTGGGTGAGAGCCCGGGCCTACGACGCCGCCGCGGTCCGGTCCTCCCGAGCTGCCGCCCGGTAGCTGGCGGGGTCGGTGCCAAAGCGCGTCCGAAACGCCTTGGAGAAGTAGCTACGGCTCGACAGCCCCACGCGGTCGGCCACCTCCTGCACCCCCAGATCGGTCGTGCGCAACAGCTCGGCCCCGCGATCGAGCCTCACCTCGCGCAGCAGATCCATCGCGGTGCGACCAAAGGTGGTGCTGAAGCGCTCGCTGAACGCCGAGCGGCTCATGCCCGCGATGCGGGCCACCGACTCCAGCGTGTGCGGGCGCTCGGGGGCATCGAGCATGGCATCGAGCGCCCGCACCAGCCGATCGTCGCCCAGCGCCTGCATCCACGGCAGCGAGCACGTGCCGCTGTCGCACAGCCGTCGCAGCACCGCGACCAGGCCCTGGGTCATCAGCGCGCGCATCATCGTCTGCGAGCCGGGGGCGGGGTCGGCCTGCTCGGCCAGCAGGCCCTCGAACACCACGCGCACCCTCGCGTCGTCCTCGAATTCGACCACCAAGGGCTCGCGCAGGCCGTCGAACAGGCCCACACCCCCGCCGTAGGTCACCCGGATCGCCCCGCACGCCATCAGCAGCGCCGACTCGCCCGAGCCCGCCACCAGCCGCCGCCAGCCGTGCTCGGGCAGCGAGCAATCGGCCGCCGCCACCAGCTCGTCGGCGGCCTCACCCATCGGCTCGACCCGCAGCGCTCGCCCGGGCGGCGCCACGAACACCGCCCCGCGGGGCAGCGGATACTCGCGACCGTCGGGCTCGCGCAGGCGTCCCTCGCCCTGGACCACGAAGTGCAGGCTCACGTGCCCGTCGGGCGGCACGACCAGCCGCCAGCCACGCCGCACGTCGCACACGGCAAACGGGGCCACCTCGACCCGAAGCGAAGCGAGCAGCCGATCGAGCAGCATCGGAGCGGACCCATTGGAGCACGACTCGGGGGCTCCCGCCAAACCCATCCCGGAGCTTCTGGACGATCGAGCACGGACCACGGATACGCGCGCACGACGGGGGATCCACCTTCCAACCCATCGCCGACGTCGCTTCGGCGGAGCGAAAGGAAACGATCATGCCTCTCGACCATTCAAAGGCTGGCGCAGCGGCTGCTTCGGTGCTCCACACCGACGCCGCCCACTTCCAACACGACGTGCTCGACGCCGAGCAGCCCGTGCTCGTGGACTTCTGGGCCACCTGGTGTGGACCCTGTCGGTCGATTGCCCCACACCTCGAGACGCTCGCCACCCGCTTCGCCGGCCAGGCCAAGGTGGTCAAGCTCGACGTCGACCACCACCCCGAGCTCGCCGCGCGCTATGGCGTTCGGGGTCTGCCCACCCTGATCGTGTTCAAGGGCGGCAAGGCGGTCGACCAGATCGTCGGCAACCCCGGGACGGCCAAGCCGCTCGAGGCGCTGATCCAGCGCAATCTGTGAGCTGCGAGGGAGGGCGCCGTGGCTCGAACCCACGGTCTTCCGGCGGGGCGTGGCGGAGGCTCGACACTCGAGCGCGCCGCCACGCCTTCCGGGCGTCGGGCACCCGGGCGTATGCTCGCGGGTGCATGGGTGCTCCCACCGACCTCGAGCTGCTGGAGGCTTGGCGCGGCGGGGACCGTCGTGCGGGCGAGGAGCTGTTCGAGCGCCACTTCGACGCGATCGCCCGGTTCTTTCGCAACAAGGTCGATCATGGCATCGACGATCTGATCCAGCGCACCTTCCTCGCCTGCGTCGAGAGCAAGGATCAGTTCCGCGGCGAGGCCAGCTTCCGCACGTTCCTGTTCGCGGTGGCCCACAACGTGCTGGGCAAGCACTACCGCAGCCAGCGGCGCCACGGCGATCGCATCGACTTCGGCGTGACCTCGGTGCACGACCTGGCTCCCTCGCCCAGCGTGGTGGTGGCGCTGCACGACGAGCACCGGGTGCTCTTGCATGCGCTGCGGCGGATCCCGCTCGATCACCAGATCGTGCTCGAGCTCTACTACTGGGAGCGCCTGACCGCCGCCGAGGTCGGCACCGTGCTCGACGTACCCGAGGGCACCGCCCGCACCAGGATCCGCCGCGCCAAGCAGCTGCTCGAGGAGGAGATGCAGCGCCTGGTCGCCGACAAGGCGCTGCTGCAGAGCACGCTGCACAACCTCGACTCGTGGGCCGCCTCGCTGCGCGATCGGCTGCTCGATGATCCCGGGCCCGAGCCCAAGCCGAGCTGAGCATGGTGCTCGCCACCATTGCTCGGGCCCGGCCTCGGCGCTACCGTGCGCCCCCGTGGAGCTGGTCAGGATCACCCGCCGCCTCTGCCGGGCCGTCGACGCGCTGTCGTTCGACCCGCCGGTGACCCACGTGTACAACCCGCTGCGCTACGCCCGGTCCATGCACGAGCAGTACCTCGAGCGCTTTGGCACCGGCACGGGTCGCGTGGTGCTGCTGGGCATGAACCCCGGCCCCTTCGGCATGGCCCAGACCGGGGTGCCGTTCGGCGAGGTGGGCCTCGTACGCGACTTCTTGGGGCTGACCGGTCGAGTCGGCCACCCCAAGCCCGAGCATCCCAAGCGTCCGGTCGAGGGTCTGGCTTGCACGCGCTCGGAGGTCAGCGGGGCGCGTCTTTGGGGCTGGGCCCAGGCGCGCTACGGCACCGCGGCGCGGTTCTTCGCGCGCTTCTTCGTGGTCAACTACTGTCCGCTGGCATTCCTCGAGGAGACCGGCCGCAACCGCACCCCCGACAAGCTGCCCAGGGCCGAGCGCGAGCCCTTGTTCGGTGCTTGCGATCGTGCGCTGCGAGAGACGGTGGAGGTGCTGCGCCCCGCGATGATCGTCGGCGTGGGAGCGTTTGCCCGCGATCGTGCGCAGGCGGTGGTGGGCGATGCGGTCGCGGTGGGCATGATGCTCCACCCCAGCCCCGCCAGTCCTCGGGCCAACCGCGGCTGGCAGGCGCAGGCCGAGGCCGACCTCGCCGCGCTGGGCATCGAGCCCTGACCCATCCGGCCCAGCCGCGAGCGATCGCTGGTGGCATGGGCCGAGCGGCGCCTCGGGTCGCTCGGCCCGTTAGCTTGCGCCCGCCGGGGCTCTTGCATCGCTCTTTGCTGCATCGTGTCCCGGCTGGGGAAACTGTGCGCGCAGGAACGCATCCCAGGCCCAGTCGGGCATCATGGCGCGCTGTGCCAGCAGCACCTTGGCCGACGCGGTCACGGCATAGCGAGCCCGGGGCCGACGTGCCGTGATGGCGTGCTCGATGATCCGTGCCACGTCGTCGGGGTCGCCGCCGAGCTTGGAGAACACGCCCTTCTCGTAGACCTCCTTGGTGGCGAGGGCGACGGCTTGGTTGAAGTCGCCGTAGGGGCTGGGCTTGGCCAGTGCCTCGGTCATGCTCCCTACTGCGGCCTCGGAGAAGCCGGTGCGGATGAGCCCGGGTTCCACGAGTACGACGTCGATGCCAAAGCCCCTCACTTCGAAGCGCAGCGCGTCGGAGAGCGCCTCGATCGCGTACTTGCTGGCATGGTAGGCCCCGCCGCCGGGGAACGTGAGTCGCCCGCCCATCGAGCTGAGGTTGACGATCTTGCCAAAGCCCTTGTCACGCATGCCGGGAAGCACGAGTTGGATCAAGCGGTGCACGCCGAACACGTTGGTCTCGAACTGTCGTCGAAGGCGCTCGCTGCTCAGCTCTTCGACTGCGCCTGATTCGCTGTAGCCGGCGTTGTTGATCAGCACGTCCACGGCGCCGTGCTCGGCCTCGATGGTCTGCACTGCTTGCTGCATCGAGGTGTCGTTGGTGACGTCGAGCGCCAGGGTGTTGCAGCCCACCGCTTGCAGGTCTCGGATCGATTCCACTCGTCGAGCGGTCGCGTAGACCGTGTAGCCTGCCTTGGCCAGGCGTAGGGCCGTTGCTCGACCGATGCCCGACGAGCATCCCGTGATCAGCACCACCATCGACTCGATTGCCTTCGCCATGACCTGCTCCCTCGTTCCCTTGGTTTGATGACCTTGGGTCAGTTATTAAATGACCCAAGGTCATTCGTCAAACGAGATCAGCGAACTTTCGTATAACCGAATGAAATTACTGGACTCCCAGAGATGCGCGCTTGGCGCTAAAGTGGAGGGTACTCGGTGCGAGCGGTGTCTCGACGGTGGGGGGTGCCTCTTCGTGGAGTCGATGTGTTCCGCCCGTGCTCAAACAGTTGATTCGGGCCCAGTCGCAGCGTACGACGATCGCAAGGGCCAGTGGACGACCAGGGTCGTGGGCAGGCCTCTCACAAACTCGCGCGGGCGGTGTCGTTGTTCACGATCATGACCCACCCGTAGCCGGGGTTTGTTCACGACCATGGCCCACCCTGGGGGCGGGTTGTTCACGA
>NZ_JAOVZF010000086.1 GCF_026337845.1 Paraliomyxa miuraensis
GTGGGGGTCTTGGTGGGGTCGTACTCCGGCACCCGACGCACGATGATCGGGGCCGAGCTCGCCAGCCCCGGCAGCTTCCAGCCGTCGGGCGCATCGCGACCCAACAGGAACGCCACGATCTCGTTGGCCTGCGCCTGTGCACTGCCGCCGCTGACGAGCCCCTGTGCCGACAGCTCGGCCACGAAGCCCGCGCTGGCCGAGCCGTTGCTCTCGTTGATCGGCACCAGGTCGTTGCTGGCATCGTGCGTGTACAGCCGTCGAGCGGTCCAGGGGGTCAGGGCCAGGCACTCGCCCGCGTCCCACGAGCGGCTCTGCGGGCACGGGCCGAACGTCTCCTCGGCGTCCTCGGGCGAGAACTCGGGGCTGGGAGCCACGCACGTGGGCAGCAGGTCGCCCGTGTCGGGGTCGCGGAAGTCACACAGCGCTCGCGTCACGTGGCCGCGCCACGTGGGATAGTCGGTGGTCGCCGTCAGCGAGGTCTGCAGCACCGCGATCTCCTCGCCTCCGCCACCGTCGGCCACCCCGAAATCGTTGGTGGTGCTGCCCGGGCCCGACGGCAGGCTGAAGTCGCCGATCTTGGCGATGATGCCCGACAGCGCCAGCTTCAGCTCCTCGGCCGAGCTCGACGCGTACGCGCACTCGACGGTGGGGTTGGCTGGATTGGCGCACGTGTCCCAGTCGTTGGCCGGCGGGTCGTTGCACGGGTCGTCGCACATCGCTCCCGCGCATGCCCCGGCCCCCGCGCACGCCATCGAGTTGAGCTCGTTGCTGTTGCTCAAGAAGAAGCCCACCACGTATACCTGCGTGTTGAGCTGGTTGCGGAGCTCGGCCAGCCGCTGGTACAGCGGCCAGCCGCCCTCGTTGGTGGGCTGCGGGTTGCCGTCGGTGATGAGCACCGCGGCCGTCGGCGCACAGATGTCCGGGGCCTGCACCTGGCTGGCGAAGCTGAGGTACGAGGCCACCGTCGTGTGCGAGTAGATCGCGTTGCTCTCGGTCACGGTCGCAGGGATCGCGCCGATCGTGCTGTACCACGGGGTCAAGCCCGCCGCGTCCACGCCACCCTCGATGATCGGCGCGGTGTGCTGCAGCAC
>NZ_JAOVZF010000164.1 GCF_026337845.1 Paraliomyxa miuraensis
TGCCTGACGCAAACCCCTCAACAACCGGCCCTTCAGGTGAAATCCCGCCTATTGTGCTTTTCGAGCGCTTGGTTCAGGGCTAGGAGGCCGGCGCAAAGGCGCCGTGGAACGTGATGGGGATCGGGTGGTCGAACCACGCCCGCGCGACCGGTCCCTGGGAGAGGTCGTCGCCGTCGAGCACCGCCACGAAGCTGCGATCGCGGGCTTGCTCGTAGCCGAGCACCAGCACCCACGCGTCGCGCTCGTCGTCGGGGCGATTGCCTCGGGCCACGGGGATCGGCTCGCTGAGCGCGGTTGGGGTGTCGGGCTGCCAGCTGCTGGTGCGACCCGTCTCGACCTCGAGCAGGGTCACCACCTCGCTGCCATCCGCCTTGCCGCCGTGGAGGAACGCGAGGCGATGCTCCACGCCCTCCCGCTCGGGATGCACCCGGGGGAACTCGGCGGCGCACGGGCTGCGCTCCTCGCTGGTCATGCGCCTGGTGCGAACGTCGAGCCGAGCGCGGTGGTAGCGAGGCTCGGTGGCCGCGGCGGGCTGACCACCACGGCCGGTTCGGATCTCGCGAAGCGTGCCGAAGTCGGCGTACCGGCACAGGTCGACCACGATCTCGTCGCCGCGCTCGAACGCGTTGGCGAAGTGCCACACCCAAAACGGCTCGGCGGGGATCCGTATCACCCGCTCGGGCTCGGCCAGCGGCACCACGATGATCTCGGTGCCGCGCTCGGGCTCCCAGGCGAACAGCCGCTCGAAGTTGGGGTCGCCGAGCAACGCTCGCCAGATGAGCAGCCGCACCGGACCCACCACGAACACCAGGTGCCGCTCGGTGGCGATGAAGTCGTGGACCATGCCCGCCCAGGGCAGCGGCACGACGCCGAGGTGGCGCGTGGGGCCGTGATCGGGCAGCGCATAGAGATCGAGGGCGTGCTCGCGTCCGTAGCGGACGCCGAAGTTGAAGGTGGTGCCCAGCGCGGCCACCCGATGGGGATGCGCCGAGAACACCCCGCGCAGCGTGCCATCGAAGCGCTCCTCGCCGAGCACGTCGAGGGTGTCGGGATGCAGGCGCGTGGGACGGGCGCCCTCCATCAGCGCGTAGACCTGACCATCGTGCACCCAGGCCGAGGTGTTGGCGGTGTTCTTGGTGCGCTGGCGCAGCGCGGCCACGATGTTGCGGAGCCGGCCTGCGCCGGTCCCGTAGAGGCGGCGCCCGGCGGATTGCTCTTCGAGGTAGCCCTCGCTCTCGATGATGCGAGCGGCGCCCAGCGGCCGCTCGTCCCCGAAGCGCACCGCCGTGATCGCGCCGTCGGCCTCGAACGGGTGCGCCACCGCGACGCCGAAGCGCTCGAACATCCCCGGGCCCGCCCGATAGAGGGTGCCGCGGAGATCCTCGGGGACGGTGCCCTCGAGCTCGAGCGGCACGAAGCCATGTGCGGTGCGGAGGTTCTCGTGGAGGGAGTCGAACGGCACGGGAGATCCTAACTCGACGTTGCGCGGCCCCCAACGGCCTTGGTGGGATGAAGGACGTCGCGGGCGAGGCAGCGTAGACGAGCCGCGCGGTTTCGCGACCGCCCGGCGTGCGAGTCGTGCGGCGAGCCGGCCGTCTCGGACGCGGGGGTGGCGACGATGAGGTGGTGACGTCAGGACGCCGCGGGGCAGCACACCGAGCCTTCGACCGCGATCGGCCCGCCCTCGGGCGCCGTGATGTCGCCGATGGGAGGCTGCCCGCTCTCGCAGGTGTAGTCGGGGCGGTGGATCGCGCCGTCGCCGATGTCGCCGACGATCGTGCCACCCTTGCCCTCGCACTCCTCGGCGGTCAGGGAGGGGCGCGCAGCGCCGTCGCTGGGCGGAAGGGTCTGGGGGTCGTTGGAGGAAGGCGGAGGGGTGGTCGTCGACCCCTCGCCGCTGTTCTTGGGGCAACCGGTCGTCGACAGCAGGGCCACCGTGGTGGCCAGGAGCAGGCGTAGCGTCATGCCGGCAATGAAGCGCAGGTTTGGGTGGGCGGCAAGTGAGGGCCCATCATCGTGACCTCACGTGGTGGTCGTGCGTGCGGTGAAACGGATGGCGTCGGTGATCAGATCCGGTGCTTCCTCCTGCGGAAAGTGGCCAGCGCCTGGGATCTCGACCGTCCTCGCGTTGGGGAAGGCCTCGCGCCAGCGTGCGAGGTAGTCCGGTCCGAAGGCGGGATCCTTCATGCCCCATGCGAAGGTGAGTGGCCGGCGCGAGAGGACCTCGCGCCTGGCCCACAGGGATGCGTACCAGGGATCGGAGCCGGCCAGCTCGCAGCCCAGCGTCCAGGGGCCGAGGCGCTCGTGGCGGCGGCCGAACGGACGGAGGTAGTGTTGGTGGGTCTGGCGATCGAGGCGGCTGCGGTCGCCGAACGCCATGGGCACGATCCATCGGGGCGACGCGTTGAGCCACAGGTAGAGGAAGCGACCGAGCGGCGATGCGACCAGGCTCGACATGCGGCGGATGGCCGGGCGATCGGCGTGCGCCCACATCCACGAGTTGAGCACGACCACCGAGGCGATGCGCTCGGGTTCCTCGAGCGCGAGCGACAGTCCGATCGGTCCGCCGAAGTCGTGCACCACCAGCGTCAGGTCGCGAAGGTCGAGCGCCTGGACCAGCGCGCGCAGGCGACGGGCGTGATCGGCCGGGGCGTAGGCGGCATTGCGGGGCTTGTCGGACAGGCCGAAGCCGAGGTGATCGGGGGCGATGCAGCGGTGGGACGATCGCAGCGACGCGATCGCGTGGCGCCACTCGAAGGACCACGACGGAGTGCCGTGCACGAAGAGGATCGGGCGGCCCTCGCCCTCGTCCAGGTAGCTCATGCGCCCCTCGTCGGTCACGTGGGTGCGAGGGGCGAAGGGGTAGAGGGTCGGGCTCAGCCAGGCGGGTCGGAGGCTCGGGCTCGAAGTCGTGGAGGTGGAGGTGGTGGTGGTGGCGGGGGCCAGCGCGGTCGTCGATGCCATGACGGTGGTTTCTCCTGCTCTCGAGAAGGTGCGCTGGAGCGAGGGAGGAGCGTATGGTACGTTCGTACCCCACCGACATGGCGGCCACGGCCATCGACCTCGGCGTGCGACTGTGCGCGATGGCAGCGGAGACCTCCGTGCTGCCGCAGTGGCGCCAGCAGGCGCTGCACGGGCTACGCACGCGGGTGCGGTTCGAGGCGGGGCTGTTCCACGAGCTGTCGCCGCGCGCTCCGCTGGATCGCGCCGGGGTGCTCGACTGGGACCTCGCTGGCCTGGCGGCCACGCGCCGGAGCTGGGACGACCTCGCGGTGGACTTCGGCCCGCTGCGAGAGCGGGCGCTCGTGCAGGGCGGCGTGGCGACCGACCGCGAGGCGTTCGGGCATCGGGGGCCGGCGCGCTCGCGATGGGAACGGCAGGTCGCGCGGCCGCTGGGGATCCGCTCGCTGCTGGCGATCCACCTCGTGCTCGACGCACGGATCATCGCGGTGGTCATGCTCGCGCGACGAAGGGACCCACCGTTTTCGACCGCGGAGCGCGAGGCGATGCAGCCGCTGGCGCCGGTGCTGGCGGTATGCGACGGGCTGCACCAGTCGCGCAGCCGCTGGATGCTGCCCGGGGTGGCGACCGCGGTGCGGTGCGTGGACGAGCGGCTGACGTCGAGACAGCGGCAGGTGGTCGAGTACGTGGCGCTGGGGCGGACCAACGAGGAGATCGCGGAGGTGCTGGGGATCTCGGCCAATACGGTGCGCAACCTGCTGGTGAAGGTGCGGGCGCGCGTGGGAGCGGCGAATCGAGCCGAGCTGGTGCGGGTGGCGGTGCTGCACCCGGGGACGCCGGGCGGGTCGTGACGGCCCATTCCATGCGTCCCATTGGAGTTAGACTCCCCGGCCCAAGACGACGAGTTCGAGCGCTGCGTTCCCCGATGTCCGAGATCCTCATCTCGATCAAGCCCAAGTACCTCGACCTGATCCTCAGCGGTCGCAAGACGGTCGAGCTGCGCAAGCGCTCGACGAAGATCCGTCCTGGCACACGTCTGTTGCTCTACGCATCGTCACCGCGATGCGCGGTCATCGGCGAGGCGCATGTCTCGTTTCGGGAGGAGCTACCCCTCGAAGAGCTATGGGCCAAGCATGGTGCGGCTGCCGCCATCGGGCGAGACGAGCTGGATGCCTACTACGCCAGTGCCGACGCCGGGGTAGTCCTGGGTCTTGTCGACGTCCACCACTATCCCGTCGAGCTCCCGTTGCGTTCCCTACGCGCCGTCCATGACGGATTTCGCCCGCCACAGAGCTACATGCGAGCACCCGCGTTCATCGACGTGTTGCTGAGCAGGCTGCTCGGCTGGCCTTCGGACCGTGGAGGAAGCCGGGAGCTCTCACAGCGAGCGCTCCCCTTCGTCGTGCCGGCCGAGTAGGCTATCGGTGATTGGCTGCCCGCCGGTGGCGTTCGTTGCTTGCGGTACCCACTGGGCGCGGGCGCAAGCGCCCCGCCGGGCGCTCGACTATCATCCGGGCATGGTGCGCGGGGGCAAGGCCTTCGAGTCTGGCGAGGTCACGTTGGGGCCCAGCGAGCTCGAGTCGGAGCTCTCGTCGCGAACCCACGAGCCCACGACCCGCGGCGCTCGAGCGTCATCCCCCGTGCCGCGAGCTCTGGGGCGCTACACGGTGCTCGGCGTGCTTGTCAAGGACCGCCATCACGGATCACGCCAGCTCGCCTAAGAACCTATCCCAGTAGGCCGGTGGCTCGCCATGCGATCAGCCCGCAGACCAGGTGCAGCATCCCGATGTAGGACGACGAGCGCTTCTCCCATCGCACCAGGATCCGTCGAAAGCGGTTGAACCAGCTGTGGGAGCGCTCGACCACCCACCGCCGAGGTTTGCCACGACGACGGCGACGCGCTCGAGCTTCCTCTCCACGATGACAAACGTGCGGGACGAGGTTGTACTCGGCCAAGATCTTCAGGACGAACTCGAAGTCGTAGCCCTTGTCCAGGCACATGTGCTGGGGGTGCTTCTTCGTGGGCTTGGGTCGGCGGATCGGAATGCTATCGAGCGTCTGCTCCACGAGCTTGCAGTCGTTGCGGTTGGCTCCGGCGACCGTCACGCCCACCGGGACGCCCTTGGCTTCGACCAGCAGGCTGCGCTTGACCCCGCCCTTGCCCCGGTCGGTGGGGTTGGGGCCCACATTTTTCCCCCCCGAGCGGTGCCTTGGTCATCGCTCCGTCCATCGACAGCCAGTTCCAGTCGATGCCGACCATCTCGTCGTAGACCAATAACCCCTGCCTCCAGAACTTCTCGAACACACCTGCCGCGGTCCACTCCTGGAACCGGCGATGGGCGGACGAGCTCGAGCAGATGCCGGTCGCGCTCAGAGCGTTCCATTGACAGCCCGTCCTCAGCACGAAGAGGATGGCGTCCATCGCGTCACGATCGGGTACTCGCCTGCGGTGGCAGCCCAGCGGGTGATTGTCCTCTGGCACGGGCAGCAGCGGCTGGATCTTGGCCCACAAGGCGTCGGACATGCGCCAATGGTCGTTCGGCTGGAGAAGCCTCATGCCGCCTGCCTAGCCAACCGGATCGGCGCGGCAATCGGACCGTCGGCGTCAGCCGTCGCCCTACCGGGGGCCTACTGGGATCGGCTCTAAGGCGTTGCTATCCAGCCGGCACGCGTCGCAAGAATTGGCATGAAGGTCTCGAAGAACCGAAGATGAGCCGGAACCAGTCCAAGAAACGTTGCATATGCGGATGCAAAGCGACTACGACCCCGGCTCCGTTCCATTGCATCGACAGCCGAGAGAACCTTTTCAAGGTCGGTCACAGGAATGTACTGTTTTACGGCCTCCTTCAGGCCCTTGAAGACATTTTTGTTGATCTCGGCAGTCAATTCGGCTGCCATCTGAATCAAGTCCCGGTGAGTTACGATGCCATTTTTATCGTCCCAGACTCTCTTGAACAATTCCCTGGTCACTTGGCTTTCCCCAAAGATCTTCATGAAATTCTGGAGCACCGCTTCACGTGCCTTGAGCCCCTTGAAACCGGAAGTAAATGTGACAAAGGGGTCAATCCCAAAGTTGTCTAGCTTTCGTCGTTCGATTGCAATATCCCAGAGGCCATTGATCTCCCGACGATCTTTCTGACCTTCTACCTGACTGTCTCTTTGATAGTCAAAACCAAAGCCGGGATCAAGCCGGTCGTTCAGATGATAAATTTCATGATATATGATGGACCGGAGGGATTTCTCATCGTCCTCAACGTCTTTGCTTGAACTATAGGAGTGCTCATCACTGAGGTTCAAGCGAACCGCGACACCATTGGGTGCAACGACTGGCACGGAGTGGAATACAGCTCCGTCGGACTCGACCTCCACTCGCTTCACGAAGTCGGGGACAGTAATCATGATCGCCGTCATTGCCTCTTGTATGAGTCTTTCCAGCGCCGCAATGACCATCTTCCGATCATCTTCGTCGTCGGGAGTTTCATCCATAAAACTAGGACCGAATATGACTTTCACCATGGTAGGATAGTTTACTCTGGTTTGAACCGCGTCACAAGTATTGCCGCACAGAGGAGACGCCAGCGCGACGTCGCCGTCACAGCAAGCCTCGGAGTTGGGTAGTGTGCGTCGACGGGCCGCCCTGGGCATGCTCGGCGGGGTCGTCCCCGTGGAGCCGGCCCCCGGCCCTGCTATCCGTCCGTCCCCCGAGGAAACGCCTCACCGGATTGACTGAGGTCGGGGTGGGTGCGCTCGGCGAGGTGCTTACCAGCGCGTGTCCACCCCAACCCATTGGTCGCAAGGTCACCTCAACCTTGGACGACGCATCATTCAGCAGCCTCGTGGTCGAGGGCCATTCTCACCGTCGCCTCCAGCGTGGCGACGAGCGCCAGGAGGATGTCGGAATAGTCCGCATCGGTGTCCCCGAGGAGATCGGCAAGGCGCTCCGTGAGGACCTTGGCGACATCGCCCTGGCCGGGCTGTGCTTGCAGGAGCGCCGTGGTTCGACCGTGGTCGTAGCCCAGCTCGAAGCCGACCTCGACGCCGCTCACGACCTCGTGGGACGTGTGGTGCTCGAAGTCGAGGATGAGCTGCCAGGTCTGGTCGTCCACGCGCTCGCGGATCCGTTCGAGCAAACGCCAGCGCGGCGGCTACGGTGTTGCCTCGGCGGTCCTCCTCGTCGAGACGGGCCGCGACCGCGTCCCACAGGGAGGAGAGCCGCGTTGCTCTCGGGCTTGCTCGAGCAGGCGCAAGAGCGTGTGGCGGCGGCGAAGGGGCTGGCGGTCGTCATCCATCATGGTCGACCGCTCCCTTCCGCTGCGCTTCGGGGCATGCCGCGTCGCTCGCACGAGGTGGTTCAGTCCATCGGTTCATCGGCCCTGCGCGTGTGAGGGCTCGCTTGTCGTCGGTCATGGGTGCTCCTCGCCCGGTTGTGGCGGGCAAAGTGCGGGTGCCCCGAAGCCACAACCTCCGGGGCTACGACCCGGGCCCCGACTTCGCCCGGGAAGGCGCACCGTCGGGGCAGAGCGTCCCCAGCCGGCGCACCACGAGAATTGCTCGCTCTGCTCCCCATGTGGAAGGAGGGAGCTCAGGGTAGTCGCGCAAGGCCGCGGCCACGACGTCCGAGAAGTCGCAGTCGTCGTCGAGCGCGCGCTGCTTGGTGGCCTTGTGCAGCGAGGCCGGGAGCGTGACCGTGGTGCGCTTCTTGGAGTCGCTCGGCTCGGAGGCCGGGGGGCGGGAGATCTTCTTGGGCATGAGCGAGATGCGCGAAGGCCGGCAGAGACTGGATCGCACGTCACGGGGCGGATGTCGAGGCCGACGGCCGCTGGGTGGCCCGTGAGGTGGCGGATGGCACCAAGGATCCATGAGTTGGGGTCCCATGCCCGGCGCCGGCACGGTAACCTTCGGTAACCGCGACCCGGGCCGCAGCGGGCCCAAGCCACGGCCGGGGGACGCGTCCCCAGCGGAGGACGAGCCGACCGCGCGCAAGGGGAAACGGGGGGCAAAGGCTCGGACGCCCCGTGACCCTTGACCCCAGCGGCGACACCCCGAAACGGCTAGCTGTGCGTGAAGAAGATGCCCCCGAGAACAGCAAGGTCACGTACAAGGGCCGCGCCAGCCCGAAACGCTGAGCTGTGCCTGAAGAGGATGCCCCTGTTCGACCCGACCAAGCTGCGCCTACTGGCTCGGCAGTATGAACTCCCTCGACACGAGGCTCTCAAGCGCCTTGACTGGATTGCCAAGCTCCGCCAACGACGTGCGGATGGGGTCCTGACAACTCGCAGGGAAGTTCGAGTGGAGCAGTCCTTCAACGAGCGCTTGTTCTGCGAGCTATTCGACTATGACAGCATGTTCCGGACTGGAAGGGGATTCTATTCCATTGAGGCGAAGAATGCCTACGACGTCCCTAAAGGCAAGACGCAGAAATCAAAGAAACAATTTGATGACTTCAGCCTGGGCTATTTCTCTGGCGACGACAGAATTTCAATAGCCTCGGTAGAACTGAAGCCAGCGGACACCGATCTGGACGCCCCGCAGAGTGGTTACCCCGGTCGCTGCTCGCCAGTTCAACAGGCCTTCCGTACCGCTGCTAACGACCCAGGCGTCCAGTGGATCATCGTTAGTAACTTTGATGAAATCCGACTCTATTCAGTCAAATCGCAGGAACAGCATGAGAGCATCCATCTATCGAACATATTGAGCGTTGATGACTTCGCTCGGGCCTACGCTTTGCTAGGACGCCGTACTTTGTTGGGTGAGCGAAATGTCGTGAGCCCGCTGCTGCGACTTTATAGAGGAGAAACGCCAATGGTCGTCGACGCTATTCCGGGACGTGCATCCATGGTACAGCAGTCGGATGTCGATATCGGGCAAGATCTCGGGTTTCACATCATCGAGGCAGCCTTCTTTGCTGCACTCGACCAACTAACGAAGGATCCATCGCTTCGCTGGCCGTTGCTCCCGCCACAGAAGCAGAAGATCTTCCCCGTTGTCAGAAACGACAGACTGGTCATTTCAGAGAAGGACAACGATGAGACGCAGTGCAACATCGAGTTGGTGCGGAGCGGTACAGTCCGAATCTCGGACCACCTTCCCTTGGCAGAGCCAAGCATCACCCGAGAAGCCAACGATGCACAGCAGGAGGTCACGAGATTTCGCGACTCAGAGGTAATTCTTCGCGTGGCCGGCTTCCTTAAATTTGTCAGCTATTTCTACCGAGAAATCTTGAAACATACGAGTGGATCTGTCACGATGAAGGTGCATAGCGAACTCCTGAACATCGGAGTGGCGCGTTGTGCATCTGAACGTGGTTCATTCAGTAATCCGCTGGACCTAAACAGCGCTCCGCATACCCATAGAACATATGTTGCGCGCGATAGTATCAACCTCGTTCAAAACAAAGGAATAGACAATCCAGACAGACTCAATCTCATCACATATATTGTAAGAGAGTTGCTATTTCCATTTGCACGCAGCAGGGGAGATGAATACTCCCGGCTGCAACCCGGCGACGATGACCTTCGTGCCGCACTGAAACACTACCGCACCCTTGGCCTATGGATCGGGTCGGGGATGGCCGATCACACCGGGTAGCAGATCGTCGATCGCAAGAGACGGACCGGTTATGCGGAAGGGCCATGAGAGATAGATTTACAAGGAAGAGCAAAACGGTTCGCGGACGCATGCGCCAGAACGTCAAGCAGGATGTCCTGCGAAGGGACGACTACACTTGTCAATACTGCCGCAAAAAATTCGCAGCAGCAGATCTAACTATTGATCACCTGATTCCTATGGCTCATGGGGGCCTCGACGAAATAACCAACTATGCGACATGCTGCGAGCCTTGCAATCAGCGAAAAGCAGACATGCCACTACAAGATTTTGCAAAGACGATCGGAGTAGAAGTCAAAGACTTGCCCGTCCACGGCGATCCCATCATCGACAATAACGACCTACCAATCCAGATACGACTACTGCGAAAAAGCATATTCGATAAGGAACGCGAACGAAAATTTGCCACAGGCAGTGGATTTCAGAAGAAGCTGGAAAAAATCTATCGACGCACATTTTGGAGCACTCCTATAGGAGTCGCCTTGGAATCAGAAATTCCAAGCCTGCCAGGACACGTGAGGATTATGATCCCCGAGATCCGAACGATTGCAACCAGCAAGGAGGAGTATCTGCTTCTTGTTGAGCTTGCCAAGTCGGCCTCTACGCGCAACCTGATCGGCACCACCCTTACCGCAGGCGCAGATGTTATCAATATCGTGGCTTCCATGAAAGAGCGCCACGGTGAGGAGGCCGTGCGGAAACGCCTCCAACAGGCATGGACCCGGTATCAGAAGGAGCTGGAACGCCTGGCCACCCGCGCGTGACCGATATCCGAAGAGGAAGGTGACAGATGGCGAGGCCACGTTCGATCAATCCTGGCGCGCTCGCCTTGCTCGGTCCCATCCGCGGCGGGCACCACGGGTGCTTATGGCGGGCGTAATTCCATACCCCGCTCTATCCGGGGCTCCCGGGCGAAGGCACCGCATCCACCGCGACCCCGAGGCAGGGGCGGCGTTGATGCGTCAGGCCTGGGGAATCACCGGGAACAAGGAGCCGGCGCGGGCGCTGCTCGAATTCGCCGATGCCACGGTCGGTGACGTGACGCTCGAGGACGAGGTCTTCGTGGCCTGGCAGATGGTGTTGCTCTCGGTCGGCTGGCGTTGCCTCGGCGAGTACGAGCGGGCGCTGCACTGGGCGCTGCAAGCCCGCTCGCTGGTGGGTGCGGTGACTGGGCCCGATCATCCGATGTGGGCCCACGTCGACGAGCACCTCGGGCGCGCCATCCATCCCCACGAGCGACGCGGAGGCTGCGAGGAGGCGCTGTCCTCCTTCGACGACGCGCTCCGGGGCTACCTGGGACACGGGAACGGAGAGGCAGCCGCGATCGTCCGCCTCGAGATCTCCCGGTGCCTGCACCAACTCGGCCAACATGCGGCGGGCCTCGAGCACGCACGACTGGCGGCCGACTACTGGGCCGAGCACGAGCCCACGTTCATGCTCAATCGACAAACCGCCCACCTGCTGGCCGGAACCCTGCTGGAGGCGCTCGGCCGGCTCGACGAGGCCGAGGCCGAGTACGAACACCTGCTGACGCTCGTCGACCTCGAGGCCTCCAGCGAGCACTCGCGCAACGAGGCCAGGCGGGCGCTCGAGCGCCTGAGGGCAGCGAGGACGGACGCCGCCACCAGGTGACGGCCGAGATCCCTCAGACGTACCGCACCCAGCTCGTCGGATGCGCGCGCTTGTACCCGCGATACCACCGACACACGGGCAGCAGCACGAGCACCGCCGCCGCCGCCGCGAGGCAGGCGGTCTGTGGGCCCCCCATGCCGAACAGACCGAAGATCGTCGCCGGGATCCCCAAGACCAGCCAGTGGATCAAATAGAAGAACAGCGCGGTCTGCCCGAGCACCAGCACCGGTCCGTTGGGTCGCGAGGGCATGCGGGGCTCGAGCTTCATGAGCATCGCGAGGATCAGCGCGACCAGGCCGAGCTCGAGGCCCACGAAGGCCAGGGCGGGCGGGTACTTGCTCACGTGCAGCCACTGGGTCAGTGAGCCGTCTTCGCGCAGCAGGAACATGTTGCCGTAGCCGTTGGCCGCCCTCACCACCGCGAACACGCACAGGCCGGCCAGACCGGCGAGCACGAGCACGCGCACGGGGGAGGTGCGCGTGGTGCCGGCCTGCCACCGGGCGATGTGCTGACCGAGCGCGTGGCCGAGCAACATGATCGCCAGCCAGGGGAGCGCCGGATAGATGATCGTGCCTTGCTCGCCCTGAAAGTAGCCGACCGCGAGTGCGGCCAGCGCGGGGGAGGAGCCCACGGCGGGGTCCCACACCAGCGAGGTGACGGCCTGGTCGATCGTCAGCCAGCCGAGCGCGAGCACCAGCAGCGTGCGGGGGCCGAGGCGCCTCGCGGGGATCAGCGCGATCATGCCGATCCCGATCGCATACAGCACCTGCAGCATCGGCAGCCCGACCAGGGCGGACATGTAGAACAGGTCGAGCCCCACGAGCACGAGCCCGCGAACGAGCAGGTGGCGATCGAATGCGCGTGCATCGTCGCGGCCCTGGCGACGCGCTCCCGCCAGGGCGATGCCCGCGCCCGCCAGCAGCACGAAGGCCGGGGCGCACAGGTGCGTGATCCAGCGGGTGAAGAATTGCCCCGGCGGCAGCGGTGTGCCGACCACGTGCATGATCGCGTTGTCGTTGGCGATGCGACCGGCGTTGTAGATGATCGATGCGTGATCGATCGCCATCACGATCATCACGATCCCACGCAGCCAGTCGAGCGCTCGCAGACGGTCGGGCGCGGTGGGGGCAGGCTGGGGCATGGCGCGCTCTAGGTGATCGCGAACACCCGGTAGGTCACCCCTCCGTCGCCGGTCTTGCCGTAGCCGACGGCCACCACGCCGTTGAGCCAGGCGTAGCGCGGGTCGCCGGTCTCGAACAGCGGGTTGGTGCGAAAGTAGTAGCTCTCGGGATCGGGTCCGGTGGGCTGGGCATAGGCCAGCACCTGCGCCAAGAGCTCGGGCTGCGCCACCAGCCGGCCGCCGTAGGTCATGAAGATGTGGGCGCCGTCGTGGGTGCGCAGGGTCAGGCGCACGTCGAGGGCGAGCGTTCCGTCGGGACGCAGCCGGCCCCAGTCGCCGCCGCTGTGGGTCACGACCGTGCCCTCGAGCTTGGGCCCGGAGAACCGCCCCCCGCCGACGATGATCGCGAAACGATGGCCATTGGGGGTATCGCCGTGATCGATCGGCGGGTGCAGCTCCGCGAACATCTCGAACAGGAGCTCGGAGGAGACCGAGCTACGCGCGAGCCAAGCATCGTGCGACATGGAACCCCGAGCATGCACCACCCCGCCCGAAGATCCAACGCTCGATGTCGGACGAAATCGCGCGAGGCGGCTGGATGTCCGCTCGATCAGCCGAAGCGAACCGAGTAGATCGGAGGCAGGTGGTGAGCCACCGCGACGAAGGAATCGCCGCGGTCCTCGCTGACGAAGAGGTTGCCGGTGGTGCTCCCGAACGCGACGCGACGGCCCCGGACCGCCAGGGCGTGGCGATAGATCACGTCGTAGGCGCTGTCTTGGGGCAGCCCCGCGCGGAGTTGCTGCCACGACTGACCGCCGTCCTCGGTGCGGGCCACGAACAGACCGCCGCCGATGGCCATCCGCTGCTGATCGGAGATCCCGGGCACCACCCACGCGGTGCGTCCGTCCTCGTCGTCGACCGCGATCGGGAAGCCAAAGTGTACGCCCTGCTCGGGAGCGCTCACCTTGGTCCAGCTCGCCGAGCCGTCGGCGCTGTAGAACACCCCGCAGTGGTTTTGCTGCCACACGTGCTGCGGCTGCCCCGGGCAGCTCTGGACGAAGTGTGCGTCGTGTCCCCACTCGGTGTGTGGATCCGGGAGGTAGTCGTTGGTCATGCCCTGGTTGCGGCCCGCCCAGGTCTTGCCGCCGTCTCGGCTCTCGAGCACCCCGGCGGTGGAGATCGCCACTCGCAGCCGGTTGGGGTCCTTGGCGTCGACGTCGATGGAGTGGATCCCCGCCGCGAACTCGCCCCCCTCCGAGGCCGGCGTGCCGAACCAGTGCGTCTTGCGATCGCCGATGTCCTCGTTGCGCCGCACGTCGGTGAGATCACCGCCACGGCTCTCGTGATCCCACAGCGGCCGATTGAGCTCGAAGCTCTCGCCCCCGTTCTCGCTCACGAACAGCCCGCCCGGAATCGTGCCCACGTAGACGCGACCGCCGGGCCCGAAGCCGAGCACCCACAGCTTGAGCAGCGTGGCGGGGCGCACGGTGAAGCGGCTCGGCTCGGCGTCGTCCTCGGTGCCGGGATCGGGGGGCGCGAGGTAGCGAGCGTCCTGCGGGTACTTGATCTGGCTGGCGTCCGCCCAGGTCGCGCCGCCGTCCTCGGAGCGCGAGAGCTTCGCTCCCCAGTGCCCGAATCCCAGCGCCGCCCACACGTGCCCGGTGTGGGGATCGCGGGCCACGTAGTTGACGCTCGTGCCGGCGTGCCCGGCCAGGCGAAGCTGGTACCCGTTGGGTCCGCGCTCGGCGATGAAGGTTCCCTTGCGAGTGCCGATGTAGAGGGTGTCGTTCATGATGGTGGTGCTCCTGCTGGCTCAGCCGCCGCTGAGCGCTTGCGCGATGAAGACGCGGGTGTCGGGTTCGAGTGGGTCGCTCAGGTGCTGCCGGTCCACCAGCAGCTCCCCATCGACGAAGATGTTGACGTGTCGGCGCAGACGCCCGCGCTCGTCGCAGACGTAGAAGGCCACGCCCGGGGCGAGCCGGTCGAGCGCCGCGACCAGCTCGGCCACCGTGCTCGCCTCGAGCGGCAGCGGTCCCCCGCGAAGGTGGGGGAACAAGGTCGGCAAGTGCTGGGTGAACTCGATCTGCGCCACCCCCGGGAGCATCGCTCAGTCGGCGGCAGGGCGCGAGCGGACCGCGGGAACGCGGGGAATCTCGTTTTGGAGGCGGATTTCGCCGCCATCTCGCCCTCGTCGTGCGATCCTCTCCGCGTCACCTCGATGCCCCGCGTGCTGATCATCGATGACGACACCTCCCTGCTCGACGTGCTCGCGCTCGCGTTCGAGGACGCGGCGCACGAGGTGCACACCGCGGTCGATGGAGCCGACGGTCTGGCGAAGATCGAAGGCAAGCGCCCCGACGCGATCGTCTCCGACGTGAACATGCCGGGCATCGACGGCTTCACCCTGTGCCGACGCCTGCGCGAGGCCGGCAATGCCACCCCGCTCATCCTGCTGACCTCGCGCGACTCCGAGATCGACGAGGCCCTGGGCTTCGAACTGGGCGCCGACGACTACGTGAGCAAGCCGTTCAGCACCCGCGTGCTGCTCGCCCGCGTGGCGGCGCTGCTGCGCCGCGAGGCGCAGCGCTCGGGCGGCGGCGGGTTCGGGGCCACCCAGGTCGCCGGGCGCCTGCACCTCGACGCCGCGCGCCTCGAGGCGCGCTACGACGGCCAGGCCATCGTCACCACCGTGACCGAGTTCCGCCTGCTCGAGGCCCTCACCTCGCGACCCGGGGTGGTGCTGGGTCGCCCCGCGCTGCTCGAGCGCATCCGCGGTGACGACAGCGTGGTGGCCGAGCGCATCATCGACACCTACGTGCGAAGGCTGCGGCGCAAGCTCGAGACCATCGATCCCGAGTTCGATGCGATAGAGACGGTGGTGGGCGCGGGGTACCGGTGGAAGGCCGGGCGGTGAGCGACGCCTCCACGACGGACGGCCAAACGGGCGGCCAAACGGGCGGTCGGACCCGCGGAAGGTTGGAGCCGTCGCTCGGTCGTCGCACGCGCCGAATGCTCCGCTCGCTGCGCTTCCGCGCGTTCATGGTGGCGGTGGTCGTGGCCTTCGCTCCGCTCTCGGTGGTGGCGATCGTGGGCGCGCTGGAGATCCGCAGCGAGCCCGACATGCAGCGCGCAGCCGACCAGGCCGCGACCGAGCTGACCGAGCGCTTCGCCGCCGAGCCCGAGGCGCTGGTGCAGCCCACCGCGCTGGTCGAGCAGGTGGCCCGGCGCCATCACGTGCGCGTGCGGCTGCTCGATCCCACGGGCACGGTGATGGCCGACGCCGACGCCACGCGTACCGTCACCGTGCTCGAGGATCTGTTCCTGGGCCCGGAGGACGAGCCGGCCCTGCAGGACGCCGACGAGCAGGAACCGGCCGTGATGGATCGCCCGATTCCCCGCGCGGCCGTGCACGCCGAGACCTCGGGCCACGCGGCGGGCTGCGAGACCTGGGCCAGCGGCACCCTGCGCGTGTGCCAGGTGGCCCGGGTGCTGTGGCGCGACGGCGAGGTGCTGGCGCTGGTCTACGTGCAGCAGGCCCACCGACGGGCGATCCGAGCGCTCTACGATCTGCGCTTCGCCCTGCTCAAGCTCACCCTGTTCGTGGCCGCGGGGGCGCTGCTGCTGGGTTGGTGGCTGGGCTGGCGCATGGTCCGGCCGCTGCACCGCCTGCGCAACCAGGCGCTCGAGTGGGCCACCGCCCATGCGCGCGATCAGCAGGTCGAGACGGTGTCGCCGGGGCTGGAGCTTGCGCGCGAGGACGAGATCGGCGACATGGCGACCGCCTTCAATCGGCTGCTCGAGGCGCTGCACGAGCGCGCGCGCCACAACGCCGAGTTCGTCGCCGACCTCACCCACGAGTTCAAGAACCCGGTGGCAGCGGTGCGGGCCTGCGCCGAGTCGCTCGCGTCGCATGCCGACGCGCCGCTGCCACCCGCTCGCACCGAGCGCCTGGCCCGGGTGCTGCGCGACAGCAGCGCCCGCCTCGATGCCCTGGTCACCCAGTTCCTCGAGCTGGCCCGGGCCGAGGCCGGCATGGTGGGGGAGGATCGCGGGCCCGTGGATCTGACCTCGCTGGTGCGCGGCGTGGTGGAGACGATCGCCGCGCAGCCCGAGCACGCCACGGTGGAGATCACCCACGAGCTGCAGGAGGTGATCGTGCCCGGCGTCTCGGGCCGGCTCGAGACCGCGGTGCGCAACCTGGTGGAGAACGCGGCCTCGTTCGCGGGGCAGGATGGTCACGTGCGCGTGACCCTGCGGCGCCAGGGGTCGCACGCGCGGCTCGAGGTCCACGACGACGGTCCCGGCATCGCGCCCGAGGATCTGCCCCGCGTGTTCGACCGCTTCTTCACCCGACGCCAGGGTCGCAAGGGCACGGGGCTGGGGCTGGCGCTGGTCAAGGCGATCGCCCACGCCCACGGCGGTCGAGCGCGCGTGCGCTCGACGGTGGGCGAGGGCAGCACGTTCTCGCTGCGGCTGCCGCTGAGCGCTCGGGCGGAGGCGGCGATCGGCTCGGCGTCGATCGAGCCCACGCGGTCGCGAGCGGAGCGCCACGAGAATCATCGCGTCATGGAATGACTCGCGATCCCGAGGACGGCGTTCCAGGGTGACGGACGATCATGCTCGCGTCGGCGGCCGCCGCCGCGCTCGCTCGATCGCTTGACGACCTCCATGCCCCCACTAGCTTCTTTCGAGAGCTGGGATGCCGCTGCTGGGCTCCCACGTGGAGTGTGAGGCGCCACTACTGCCCGGGACCAGGACAGGAACGGATCGGTGGCGCGAAAAGAACCAGGAGGATGATGATGACGGACATTGCATACGGACGAACCGACGGCGTGACGCACGACTGGGCCAGGGCCAGGATCGAGGCTTCGATGCTGTACCTCCCAACGGGCTACGACCGCCCGGTGGTCATCGCCTCGATGCTGACCTTCAACGGCGGCGACACGGCCCAGGTACGGATGAGGGCGCTGCGCGAGTGCGGCTTCGAGGTCAAGAGCGAGGAGGAGCAGTCGGCCGATGGCGAGGTCAACCATGTACCGGAGAGCATCGGCCACATCGCGTTCCCTCCCACCTGGCTCTACGACTACGGCGGCAATGCCATCGGCTACGCCACCTTCCTCGACGTGGAGCAGCGCAGCGCCAACATGTGGATCCCGGCACCGGTGCCCACGAGCTTCACCGTGGGTGACAGCATCCTGTTCGCCCAGGTGCTCACCTTCAACGGCGGGCAGCCCGTCCACGTTCGCATCCGCCACGATCACCCGTCGACGGGGGCTGGCGGCTTCTTCTTCAAGCTCGAGGAGTGGCCCACCTACGACATGCAGCACACGGCGGAGCGCGTGGGGTTGGTCGTGCTCCAGAAGGGCTACCATGCCCTGGGCTCGGCCAGCGATCCCCGCCTGCGGGTGGGCCAGGTCAACGGCGTCACCACCGGCTGGAAGAGCGTCGACGTGAGCGGCACGACCGGCGCCGGGCGGCCCGTGGTGGTGACGCAGTGCCAGACCTTCAACGGGGGCGACCCCGTGGTGACCCGACAGCGCGAGGTCGGCTCGTTCGGCGTCGACACCCGGGTGCAAGAGGCCGAGATCGGGGGGTCGCACCCCAATGCGGAGATCGTGGGCTACGTGGCGGTGGGCATGCCCTAGGGCGCGCCCTCGGCTCACCCCGGTGGATCGGTCGGCGGCATCCACAGCGCATCGAGGCTGAGACCACCGGGGTAGCCATAGGAGGCCGCGCAATCGTAGCCGCCCACCAGCACGCCCACCGGATTGCTCGACGTCATGAACTGCTGGCCGTCGGTGCAGCTGCCCTCGCCGCCCATGCCGTCGTTGTCGAGCTGCACCGAGCCCACCTCGTAGGGCGTGCCCGGGATCGCGGTGAAGTGGCTGGCATCCACCAAGCCGAGGCAGTCGAGCTCGACCTGCGTCCCGGTCTCGCGCACCAGCAGCACGAAGTCGCGCGCATAGGACGTGTCGGTGAGGAACGGCAGCGAGGTGAGCCACTGCTCGGTGGGCACCATCTGCATCATGTAGGGGTCGCCCACCGCGGGGCCCGGGGTGCACGAGGTGGCGTTGAACACGGTGGAGCCGCCCGCCATGTACTGCACCACCATGAACGGCTTGTCGTTCGGGGCGTCGAGCACGAAGCTCTGGGTGCTGCTCACCTCGGTCCAGTCGCCGGCCGCGGCCAGGGAGATCTGGTCGCCGGGCACGATCCCCGGCGGATCGACGTCGATCGTGATGTTGTCGACGCCGGCGATCACCCTCCAGTAGACCGGCTCGATCGGCGGGCTGAGCATGGGCTCGCGCTGGGGGTGCCGCGCCGCCACGTAGCTGGTGCCCCACGCCGCCAGCGGGATCACGGCTTCCTCGACGTGATCGCACCAGCCGGCCCCGGCGGGCACGTTGACGCACGAGCTGCCCGAGAACACCGCCACCGGCTTGTCGCTGCCCACGAAGAAGCCCGTGGGGTCGCCAATGCTGAAGGTGTAGACGTCGAAGGCATCGAGCACCTGCATGCCCGCATCGGTGTTGAGCGTGGTGCCATCCTGGGTGGCCACCGCGATCACGAAGCCGCCGGCGCCGTAGCCCATGCCGTAGTAGGCCTGTCCCAGCGCGTTGATCGGCAGCAGCATGCTGGCGTCGGGCACGAAGCTGGGGGCGCCGCCGATGGGGTTGATCTGCATGGCGGTGACCGGAGAGTCGCTGCTCACCCGGAACGCCACGTTGTTGCCCATGCCGCTGAACGGCGCGGTGTGGTTCTCGCCCGGCATCACCCCGCCCACGTTGCCGTTCATGTCGATGATCTGGCTCTCGCGGGGCCCGAGCACGAACTGGTGGAACATCCGCAGGGTGCCTCCGGCCCCCCGTAGATCCTCGATGGTCACGGTGACGTCGAGGTCGAACGGATTGCCCACGCTGACGCCCCAGCCGAGCCCCGCGCCGCCCGAGGCCGGCACCGCGGTCGCCCAGAATTCGCAGCCGATGCTGGTCGGCCCCAGCATCTCGAGGTTGTCGCACGTGGGCATCACCGGCGGCGGCGTGCCCATGTCGCCGTCGGGCGGCTGCAAGTCGAAGAGCACCGAGGGCCCCGTGTCGGAATCCTCCCCGGTGGTGGCCGAGCCCATGCTCGTGGTGGCCGCCGTCGTGTCCACGCTCGAGGTGCTACCCGTGGCGGTGGGGTCGATCGGGCCGGTGGTGGCGGTGATCGTGACCACACCCGTGGTCGAGCTCGATCCCTCCGGGTCCTCGCCCGGGCATCCGCTCAGCATCGCGACCAACACCAGCGTCCCCGTGCAGCCGAACGACCGTGGCATGCGTGGCATGCGTGCATCCATCGACATCGAGTCTTCTTCCCCCGTCCCCCCAGCAGAGCACGGGCGCGGCCTCGAGGACAAGCCCGTGCACGCGCTCGCGCACCGGCTCGAGAACACGGATTCGCGCCATCCGACGCCGCGATGGGCGGGGGTGGGCGTTTTCACCGTCGTTTCACACCCGCCTCACCGACCGTTCACGGGCGCCGCACATCCGGTCCACGGCCAGGGGGGAAGGTGGCTTCACGATGTCGAACGTCACCACTACCTTTTCCACCCTGCTCCAGCTCATCACCGGGCGCCGCGTCGAGGAGGCGGAGGGCCGAGCCCGCCGCGTCCAGCTGATGATCACGGCCGGCCTGCTCTCGCTGGTGTTTGCGGCGCTGTGGGGCCTGGCGGTGGGCAGCGCCTCGATCGGGCTGGCGGTGGCCAATCTCTACAAGGTCCCGATGATCGTGCTGCTCGCCGCGCTGTTCTCGGTGCCCGCGGGCTTGCTCGCGCTGCGGGTGAGCGGGGCCGACTACCGCGTCTCGGATCTGCTGATCTCGTTCTTCACCGCCGTGTTCAGCGGCTCGCTGGTGCTGGGCGTGCTCTCGCCCCTGGTCGCGCTCTACTACCACACCAGTGCCTGGGCCGGCCCGTTCCTCGGCATGGGCTCGGCGTTCCTCGCCCTCGCCACGGCCGGCTTCGTGTTCGTGCGCGCCACGCTGCGCCGCCGCAAGGAGGACACCATGCCCGGCGCCCTGGCCCTGCCCACGCTGGTGATGGTGGTGATGAACGCCGCGTGTCTCTTGCAGCTGGTGGCCCTGGCCTCGCCGATCCTCCCCGAGGCCACGATCTTCGAGGGCGGCGTGGACGGAGTGATCGCTCGCCATTGATGCCCACGGGTCATACGGAAGGGAGAGCACCCATGTCTCGCACCAACGCCCTCGTCCTCGCGCTGCGCCCCCTGGGTGCAGTCGCTGCCCTCGCGCTGCGCCCCCTGGGCGCAGCCGCCCTCTTGCTGATCCTGCTGCTGCCGCGCGCATCGTGGGCGGGCACCGAGAGCCCCGTGGCCTGGGGGCTCCATCGCGTCGAGCTCGAGCACGCCACCGTGGTGGTGCGCAGCGAGCTTCGGCTCGAGCACGCCACCGACGAGCCGATTGCCCTGGCCGCGCCCTTGCCGGTGGCGGCCGAGCTGACCGGAGCCGAGCCGGTGCTGGCCGATGGCGGCACGATCGTGGCCCTGCGCGCGCCCGAGCATGCCAGCGCGCTCGTGCTGGAGGTCCGCGTGCCGTGGGGTGACGTGCGCCGCAGCCAGGCGCTGCCCGTGCCCGTGCCCGAGGGCCGCAGCGTGCACCGGGTGGTGCTGAGCCCGGCCCTCGGCTTCAGCCCCGATCCCGCGCTGGGTCTCATTGCGCAGGTCGGCCACTATGCGCCCGCGGAGATCGACGTGGTGGCTCGCCACCGCTTCGATGCGCGCACCGACGGCGATCTGCGCCACGTGGGCGCCTACTACGTGCGGGGCGACGATCTCCGCGGCGTGGGCTCGCTGCACGGCGAGGTCGTCCTCCAGCGACAGCGCATGGGCCGGGTCGCGCTGGTGGTGGGCGTGGTGTTCGTGCTGGTGGTGGGCGGGATGATCGTGGTGCACCGCCGCCTCGATCGCGCCGTGCGCTACGAACGAGCCGAGGCCTACCTCGCCAAGGAGATGGAGGCGCTCGAGGAACAGAGCGCCGAGTGAGGCGCGGCGTGGAGTGAGGCGATCGCGGCGGGCGCGGCGGGAGCCGGTGGCAGGTGATCGCCCGCCGGAGCGCCCCGGGGGGCCCGAGGGGCGTGGTGGGCCGTTTGCTGGCGTCCGGACCCCCGACCCCGTACGATGCGCGAGTACGGCGCGCCGCCGCCCTGCCCCATGCCCCTGTCACTGCCCAACCCTCGTCGCGACCGCCCTCGGCGGCCGATCGAGCCGTTGGCTCCGCCGCTGCGCGAGCCTCCGCAGCGCACGTACTCGTTCGATCCGAACGCGGCGCGACAGGCCTGGCGACAGGTCGCACGCACTCGAGGGGCCTACGCCATGCGCCTGGACGGGCGCGATCCCGGCGGCAAGCTGGCGCCGCTGACCCTGGCCCTGGTGGCCCTCGCGGTCTTCATCCTGTGGGCCACCAGCCGCGAGGACGTCGAGCCGGTGCAGGCCCCGGCGGTGACGACCAACGACGTCGACCCGGCCTCGCCAATGGGCACGGAGCCGCGAAGCCTGCAGCCCGAGCCCGAGGCGGTGGAGCCAGCGCTTCGGGCGGGCGCCTCGAGCTTCAGCGACACGGCCGAGGAGGACGAGCCGCCCCCCGAGCCCGCGGTGCAGCGCTCCGTGCCGCCCGGGACCGACGAGGACAACGCCAAGGCGCTGCTCAAGCTCCCGCACGCCGCCTCCGATCGCCCCCCGCTCGGCGGCATCGGGCCGATGGGCATGCACGTCGATCGCATCGCCATGGGCACCGAGTACGAGGACGGCTCGTGCATGGGCCCCACCGGCAAGTTCTCGGCGCGCGACGACGACTTCGCCAACCTCTGCTTTCGCGTGGTCCACCCGCGAACGCGGCAGAAGGTGATCGTGCGGTGGGAGCGAGGCGGCAAGCTGGTGCGCCGCACCTTCGTCACCATCGACGACTCGCACGCCTATCGCACGCGCGCCGTGCTGCCCCTGCGCCGCCGCTATCGCGGCGAGTGGACGGCACGGGTGGTGTCGGCCGAGGACGGCGTGGAGCTGGCATCGCAGACGTTCCAGGTGCTGTGACGGATCTCGACACCCTCGGCACCCTGCTGGTCGTCTCCGTCGTGGTCATCGCCGTGGCACAGCGGCAGCGCCTGGCGGAGATCCTGCTGCGCCACGAAGACGGTCGCACGCTGGCGGCACTGCGGATCATCGGCGGTGGGCTCGTGCTGTGGTACGTCGCGGCACGAGCCCCGCTGCACCCGTACCTGCTGTCGGACGAGGGACTGTTCCTCGAGGACACGGCGCAGTGGGTGTTCGCGCGCGACGGGTTCGGCGGCTACGGGCAGGACCTGCCGGGGTCGGCCGCGGGGTTCTTCGACCTCCGCGGGGTGCTCGCCTGGGTGCTGGGCCCCAACCACTCGCTGTTGATGTTCCGCAGCGATCCCGCCTTCGTACGCGCGCACGAGCTGGCGCTCTACGTGGTGGCGGGCGCGTTCACGGTCGGGCTCGCCACGCCGATCACCAAGTGGCTGACGTGGTTCTTGCTGTTGTCGATCCTCCAGCGCAACACCATCGCGGCCGCGGGCGAGCAGGTGTTGCTGGGGTTCCTCGTGCCGGTGGTGTGGTCGCGTTGTGGCGAGGTCTGGTCGGTCGACCGCTGGCTGCGGAGAGCCAGGCCGGAGCGGCGCATTCCCGCGTGGCCGCGCTACCTGATGATCGTGCAGACGCTGCCGATGTTCGCGGCCAATGGCCTCTACAAGACGGGCCAGATGTGGGCCGACGGTGACACGCTCTGGTACACGCTGAGTCATCCGGGGCTGCGGACGGAGTGGGCGAGCGTGCTGCCATCGGCGCTGGGACCGGTGCCGCTGCGGCTCGCCACATGGTTCGTGCACGGCTTCGAGGTGCTGTTCCCGCTCGCGATCGCGGGCGCCGTCGCACGGGCGCTCGTCGGCACGTCGCGGCCCTCACCCGCCGCGCGGCTCGTGACGCGCGGCGCGGCGCTGGTGTTCGCCGCCGCGCTCGTCGCGACCGCCTTGGCCCTGCTCGACCCCAACGAGCGCGGGCGCCTGCCGATGGTCGCGGTGGTCGTGCATGCCGGTTGGATCGCCGTGCTGGCGATCGGCTGGCCCACGATTCCGCCGGCATGGCGTCCGTGGATCGTGGGCCGGCGGGTGTGGATCCCGGCGATCGCATGCTTCACGATTCCGCTGGTCCTGCTGCTCGACATCGGGGCCTTCACGGCGATGACGGCCGCCTCGTGCCTGGCGTTCGTTCGCGGGGACGAGCTCGGCCGGCTGCTGCGTCGAATCGGGTCGAGGGTCGGCGCGAGGCCGCCGGAGCCGGTCGATCCTCCCGCGCGGCCCGGCTGGCGGCGACGGGCCGTGCTCGTGCTCGTGGCGATGCACGTCGCGATGATCGGCGTGGCGCGGCTGCCTCCGAGCGAGTCCGAGCTGCGCGCGACGCTGGCGGGACCGCTCGAGAAGTGGTCGCGGCTCTGGGGGACCGGGCAGCACTGGCGGATGTTCGCGCCCAACGGCCCCGTGCGCGTCGAGGACGTGCGAGTGCAGGCCTCGCTGGCCGACGGGCGCGTGGTGGATCTGGGGCGAGGCTTGCACGCCGAGGCCGGCTTCGATGCTGGCTCGGAGCCGGCCTCGGCCCACGACAAGGCCGGCAAGGTGGCGCGTCGGCTCGCCGGCGGCGGTCCGAGCAAGTGGTTCCGCAAGTGGCACGTTCGCTACGTGTGCCGCGCGTGGGCGCTGCACCACGAGGGGCAGCCGCCGCTCGAAGTGGAGCTGTTCTCGGTGTCCGAGCCGATCGCCGCTCCGCCCGATCGCCGCCCGTTCACCTCGCCCACCTCGGTCGAGAAGAGCCTCGAGCATCACGTGTGTGCCGAGACGCCGCAGGGGCAGCTGCCAGGGGAGGTCTTGCAACGGTACGGGATCGATCCGGCCACCGCGCCACCGTTCGTCCCGTGGGATCAAGGGCGGCGCGAGAAGTGGATCGGTCGTTCGAGAAGAGGGAGCTGAACGGCCGAGCCGCGCAGCCCCGCGCAATCCTACGACTCGTCGCGCTCGTCGAGCCGGACCTCGATGCGATCGACCCGTGCATCGAGGCGGTCGACCCGCTCGTCGAGCCGCAGGCGTCCCTCGCTCGCGGCCGTGGAGGCGCGCTCGAAGAACTTCAGCCGCTCGGCGACGATCCCCAGCGTGGTGTTGGTGTGCACGGCGTTGGTGTGCAGGGCATGAATGCCATCCTCGACCGAGGAGAGCCTCGTCTCGACCGAGGAGAGCCTCGTCTCGACCGAGGAGAGCCGATCCTCCACTCGGTCGAAGCGCTCGCCGTGCTCGACGCGAAGCGAGCTCATGTCATCGCGGAGCCCACCCAGGGTGCCCTGGATGTCTCGCAGGATTCGGATCGTGACGTCGGTCGTCTCCATCGTGCGCAGGCCAACGTAGCACGCCGCGGATGGAGCGGCGCTGGTCCCAATGGAACCAGGTGGGTCTAGCCGCGGGTCAGCTGGTCGTAGGTGCGCTGCAGGTGCTCGGTCAACAGCGCCACGTCCTGGCGGGTGTTCTGGATCTCGTTCCAGCGCCGGGGGTTGCCGGGGATCTTCCACGTGCCTTCGGTCCACGCGCACACGGGAGCGAGCTTGGCCAGGTGGATGCGAAAACGTTTTCGTTCGAACGCCCGCTTGCGCGGGTGCTTGGCGACCAGGTGGTCCATGAGGTTGCCCACCGCCACGATGCCCGCGCCGTGCATCAGGCGCGAGTGACGCGGGGACTTGCCCCACGCCTCGGGGAACGTTTGCTTCACCGCACCCCAAAACGCGTAGAGGAGCGCCCGCATGGCCTCCGTGTCGGGGCCGTTGGCCGCGTCGCGAAAGCGGTACAGCGAGCCATCGCTCAGGCTGTTGCCGAGCATCTTGAGCATGGAGTTGTCCTTGATCACCCCCTGCGGCGAGGTGGGCGTGCGAACCATGTGGAAGAGCGGCGAGCTCGGGTCGTGGTTCAGGCTCTCGAGCAGCTCCGAGGGCAGGCGGCGCCGGTGGAGCTGCGTGGGCAGGAGCGCGTCGGTGCTGGGGAGCAGCTCGTAGAGCAGGCCCTTGGGCAGGGGCTTGGTGGAGTTGACCAGGATGAACTGCTCGGTCTGGGTGCGAACGTCGTCGGTGATGAACGCGTTGACGAAGATCGGGAACTCGCGAACGTGGGCCTCGCGGATCGCGGCCAGGCGCTGCTGACCGTCGACCACGAAGCCCGCCCGCCGCTCGCCGTTCTCGGCCAGGGGGATCCGCAGGGTGCCCATCCGGGAGTAGTCGGTGCTCAGGCGCTTGGACTGCGCCGGGCGAAACTTCACGCTGCTGTCGAATGCCACCACGACCCCGTTGGGGATCATGGGTGACTCGGTCTCGAGGTAATTGCGGATCTCCTCGATGTGCGAGTAGACCTCGGGACGCTGGTAGCCCAAGAGGTGGGTGGCGTCGGTCCGCTTGATGCGGGAGACGGCGGCGAAGCGGGGCACCAGCTTGCCGTCGACGGCAAAGGTGTAGAGGCGCTTGCCCTTGGACTGGCGTACCTCGATGGCGGGGACGGCGATGAACTCGGCGGGCATGGTCAGGGGTTCAGGCGAAGGCTTCTTGGCGGGGGGAAGCGGTACGGCGCGCTCGGTTGATGGCCTGCAGATCACGGCCCAGGCCCCGCTGCACGCGCTGGTAGAACACCCACACGTTGTGAAAGCCGCGCCGACGGTTGCGCTCGGCCCCGCGGAAGAGGATCACGTGGTGGCCGAGCGCCTCGCACACTTCGCAGCCGCACTCGCGCCAGGGCGCCGCCTCGAGGGTCTCGCGATAGGCCTCGGCACGGCTGCGGTCGGGGCTGTGGATCGCCTCGTACTCCTGCAACGCGGCGAGGACCGCCTTGACCGTGGCCTTGGGCTTGCGTGCGCCGAAGTCCGCGAGCAGGCGCAGGCACTTCTGCTCCGCCGCGCGGGCCCGATCCTGGTCGACCTCACCGGCTCGGATGCGCCGCTCGAGCTTGGCGTTGCCCTGCACCTGGGGGACTCGCAGGGCAGTGTAGGTGCGGCTGAGAGTGTAGTAGTTGT
Source organism: Paraliomyxa miuraensis (assembly GCF_026337845.1). Classification (GTDB taxonomy): domain Bacteria; phylum Myxococcota_A; class Polyangia; order Nannocystales; family Nannocystaceae; genus Paraliomyxa; species Paraliomyxa miuraensis. The sequence goes on from NZ_JAOVZF010000164.1 coordinate 26,422, forward strand.
CCTTGTCGTCCTTGAAGGCCTGCCGGAGCGGCGAGGTGCTGTCGAAGCTGGCCACCCCGTGGGACTCGAACGCGCCGATGTGCTCCACCCGGGTCACGCCGAGCAGGTGGAGCTTGGTCTTGGGCTTGCGTGCGGCGGCGATCGAACCGACCACCTCGACCAGCGCGGGGGTCTTGAGCGGCACCAGTCCCCCGACGGCGATGTAGTCGTAGCCGATCTTCTGGAGCGCGCGAACGGAGTGGGCGTAGGACTTGGGGCTCCAGCCCTGGGCCACGCCGAGCGGCTTGAATCGGTGGCCACCGCGCTTGTGGGCGCGGAGGAAGTCGCGGGCCAGCTCGAGGGTGAGCTCCTGACGTGCACGGACCTCCTTGGGCACGCCGTCCTTGCCGAACAGCTTCTCGTCCCAGTCGGGGCGGTAGTCGAGGATGATGTGGTCGACGGAGATCCCGAAGTCGAAGCCGCAGCCCTCGTAGAACCGGATCACGTCGTCGACCGGGAACGGCGGGGCGGGCTCCTTGACGTAGGTGAAGGCCCCGCAGTCGCCCATGAGCTGGAGACGATGGGTGCGAGGGCCAGGACCGAGGCGAAAGAAGTCCTTGGCCCCCTCGCGAAGCAGGCGGAGGCGCTGCGATTGGGCGTAGCGGCCTGCGCCGCCGCCAACGGCCTCGACGATGCCCTTGGAGAGCAGGATGCCATCGTAGGCCCGCGAGCCGCGGAAGACCTCGTGGGCGTAGAGGTCGTCGCGCTGGCGAATGCGATCGGGGGATCGAGTCTCGCGCGTGAAGTCGAAGCTGGGGTCGACGAGGTCCTGCGCGTCGGGGAGGAAGTACTTCATCGGGGCGGGGTGCGACTCAGGAGCGACACGGCGCGGGACGATGGCGGGCACGGATGCGTCGGAGCATGGAGTCGTAGCGGCGCTGGAGGGTCGGGGCATCGAACGCGGCGGTCTTCAATCCTCGAAGGAGCGCGAGCGCTACACGAGAGTTGCAGGCCCGCGGACTGCCGCCCACGATCGCGCGCACTTGATCGGCGACGGGGACGAGATTGTCGGCAAGCGGGCTCTCTCCAAGCTCGCGACCGTTGGACACGACGATCAAGCGCTCGGGGCTCCGCAGGCATGCGGCGGCTTCCAGGAGATCCGGCTGCTTCGCTCGCACATAACCCGGGGAAGCGACCACGAGGATCGCGGCACCAGGGTCGGTGGCCGCGAGGGCTGCGATCCGTCTCGGGTCGCCGGCGATCGGACCCGGGAAGGTCGAGAGGATCGTCCACCACTATGCCAGTAGCGATGAGCGGCTCGCCCCAGCGGGCGTGGCCCGAACGACGGAATCCAACCCTGGTGAGAACGTGGCCGAGTAGGGGTGTAGAGGTGCACTCCAGCCGACCAGGCCATAGCCTGCCGAGGCGACCCATGAGCGAGCCCTTCGACCCGTAGCACCGAGCGCGGAGGGAAGCTGGAGGACATTGTGCCAGTGCTCGCCCGCGTAGAGCCGATGAGCCTGAAGGGACTCGCCTCGCTCGCCTCGGCAATGTGGCATGGCGCGCAATCGAGACAGCCATGTCCGTGCGCGGTCCCTCGGCGTGGCCTCGCGGATGTCGCGAAATCGCAGCTGGGCCTCGGGCCCCCGCTTGCGAGCCGTACAGGCCGCAACGATGTGGATCGTCTCCACCACTCGATCACTCGCGTCGTGCCGCGTGCGAAACCAGCACGCGCCACCGTGGAGCCTCGCATGGTTCACCCTGTCCAGGGAAGGACATCGCGGTGGAGATGCGTCACTGGAACGCTCGGGCCCATTGTCCGAGCCCCATCGCACCTGCATTTGACCGAAACCATTGGTACCAATGGTTCCACCGCCGACGGACGGTCCCTCTACGGGAGCGGCCAGCCGCGGGCCAAGACGTCCTCGCATTCCGCGAGGAGCGTCCCGAAGCGCGCCTCCCAGGTCAGCACCACGCCCACGTCCCGGCACACGGCGAGCCATTGCTCGGCCCGACGAGGCTCGCGCTCGACCAGGAGCACCGTGACGCGACGCCGCTTTGCCGTGTGCCCGGTCAGCGCCCAGACTCGCTGCTGATACCAGAGCGCTTGCCCCAGGCCGACGCGCAGTCGCTGGGTCTCGGCCTTGCCCGACTTGGGCAAGCTCTTGGACTCGATGATGAGCCGCAGCTCGCCTCGGCGCGCGCCGAGATCGTAATCGACTTTCGCCTTCTTCGCGCCCTCGGACGGATCGCCAACCTCGAATCCGTGGTCACGGAGGTGCAGGGCCAGCTTGTCTCGGATGTCCTCGTGCACTCGGTCGCCGCGCAGTTGCTTCTCGGGATCGTCCTTGATCGAGCCACCGGAGCGCCGCTGCTTGATCTCGCGTGGACCTTGGTAGGGAACCTCGAGGTCGTCGTCCGTCAAGCTCGGCGGCGAGCTCGGCGTCGGTGTGGGGCTGGTCGATGGGCTCGTGCCGCCCCTGCCATCGGCCTGGGTTCGTCCGTGGGCGAGCGCGCGAGCGGCGTACCGCAAGAACAGCTCTTCCTTGGGAGAAGAAGCGTTCTTCAGCTTCCCACGCTCGTGCCGGGCCGCGATCTTCTGGAATTCGACGAGAACCGCCACGACATGGGTGGGACTGCGTCTGAGCGCCGTCCCGACTCTCTCCTTCTCCTCCGCGAAGCTCGTGAGCCTCTGGCTCAGCTCCACGACCGTGGGATGATCGGGGGTTGGCTTCCACGGCCGATGGGACTGGTCCGTCTCGAGCACCAGCACCAGCTCTTCGTCGTACCAGTGGGTATTGGCCTGGATGATCCGGTACCCGAGGCGCTCGAGCTTGCGGGCCGCATGCTTCGCTCCACCGGAGAGCTCGTGGTGCGTCTTGCCACACGCCACGCCGTAGACGGCCTTGCTGTCGTACTCCCGGCCGGCCTCGTCGACGATGAAGTACTTGGTGTTGAGGACGCTGTAGTCGTTGGTCCTCAAGAACTCGAGGCGCTTCTGGGTCCGATAGTCGAGGAGGACCTGGTCGATCCTGTCTCGCGTCGGTAGGGTCCCGCGCGCCACGCCGGTCCATGATGTACCGTTTGGCCGGTCGATTGCGCGCGCGCGGATGATGCGCGTGCCGAATTTCGAGGTTTAGGCGGGATTCCAGCCGGTAACGATGTTCTTGATCTCGACCCGAGCACCGGTCCCGAAGGTATCGATCGCGGGCCCGTCGCCACCACGAAGTTCGAGCTCCCATCGTGGCCCACCCGTTGGCCACGATGACTGCGGCCCTCCACCCCGATCCATCGTGGCCCACCCGTTGGCCACGGCCCGGCCAAGCGGTTGGCCACTGCGCGCGTCATGGCGTCGCAACTCGTCGAGATCATGAAGGGTGCCTCCCGGTATCGAATTCGCAGGGCACTCATGCATGCCCCCATCGCTCAAGCATCAAGGGCTCGCCAAGCTCATCGGTGAGTGTCCCGAACTGTGGCCCACGCTACTGCGGCGAACGCTGGGGATCGAACTCCCCGAGCGGCTCGAAAGGGTCCAGCTCCCCGAGACGATTCGTGAGCTCCCCTTCCCCGAGCATGCAGCCGATGTCGTCGTGGGACTGCGATCGCATCGAGGCCGAGGGCTCGAGGAAGCCTTCCCCCATGAGATCCAGCTTCGGCCCGATCCCGACAAGCGCTGGTCCTGGCCGATCCACATTTCGGGCCTACGAACGCGTCTCGAGTGCCCAACCACGCTCATCGTGCTCGCGACCAACGAACGGACTGCGCGCTGGGCCGCCAAGCCCATCGATCTGGGACGCGGCCGCATGATCCTGCACCCATTGGTCATTGGCCCGCGTCAGATCCCCATGGAGATCGACCTGGTCGATGCGAAGGCGAACCCGGAGTTCGCCACGCTGGCCGTCATGATCCATGGCAAGAAAGCTGGTTCGAAGCGTCTCGGCCGAGTCGCCTACGAAGCCGTGCTCGACGTGCTGGACCGCAGCAGCAAACGAGGTACCTTGTTGCTGGAATTGATCGCGGCGTCGCTGCACGCCAAGACCCTGCGTGAAATCGAGGAAGAGATGGAACTCGACACCGACATCTGTTTCACCAAGATCGGGCGCCACAAGTTCGCCGAGGGACGCACCCGAGGCCGCGAGGAGGGCCTACTGGCTGGCCGCGAGGAGGGCTTACTGGCTGGCCGCGAGGAGGGCCTACTGGCAGGCCGCGAGGAGGGCCTGCTGGCAGGCCGACGGCTGGCGATCGGTCTCGTGCTCGAGTCCCGCGGGCTCTCGCTGACGGCGGCTCAACGCCGCCGGATCGAGCGCTGCACCAGCGACCGACAGCTCGAGGCCTGGCTGCAGCGAGCGGCCCTCGTCGATCGTGCCAGCGAGCTGTTCAAGACCCAGGCGAAGAAGACTCCAGCCGAGTCCGGCCGACGGTCATCGGTCGTCTCGTAGCGAGCGCAGTGCTCCACGGAGCGCCCGGGGCGGTGAGGCCCGCAGCGCCTCGACGGCCAGCGCGCGCAAGTCGAGACGGTCGAGCAGTTCCTTGGTGATCGGTCGCTTGGCGTCCCAGAACGTCAGCGCTCGCATCACGTCCTGGGCGGGCTCGGACCGAAGCAACCAGCACGCCGCCCGGGCCTCGGCCTCGTGGGCGAAGCCGAGGAAGTAGCACGTATCGTCGAGGAGCACCGGGCGCCCGTCCTCGCCGGGGCCAACGAGGGTGAACGCCGCCCGCTTGTACAGTCCCGAGATCGCGACCTTCCACGGTGCAAACGAGTACTCGCCGACCCCGAACACGCAAAAGCGCGGCTGACCGCGGTAGATCGAGCTCTTGCGAGCATCGAGGGCCTCGGCGTGGGCAAGCAGGTAGCGCCAGACTCGCGGGGCCGTGCGAGCCAGTGCCGTGGTGTCCTCTCCGAGTGCTCGCTGCGGCAGCACGAGCCAGCGACGCGGCGAAGGTCGATCGTCACCACGAAGGTCGGAGCTCTTGAGCAGGTCGAACCGTCGCTCACGCTCGATCTCGACGGGCTGGCCCCAGCCGTTGACGAAGCGGCCCCGGTCGTCGCGACGCAGCTCCATCACCTTGGCACAGTCGTGCTTGACCCCCGACCGCCACGGCGGAACGGCTCGCCCGATGACTCTGCGTGCGCGATCGTAGGCCGAGGCATCGGCGATCAACCGACCGTCGCGAATGGCGAGCTCGGCTCGCGGCGTGGGGTCGTCGAGGCTCGCGAGCACCGTGCACGTGAGCTCGAGTTCGGACCCGGGCTCGCGAGGCCTGCGACGGGTCGAGCCGACCAGCAGCCCCGCGTCCACCGCAGCGCCGAACTCGGCCTGGGCGTCGATCCGCACCATGCACGCGCCCTCGAGCATCAGCCCCGTCCGCGCCGCATGCTCGAGCACCCGCCGGGCCACGGCCGTCTTGACCAGCATCGCAATCGTCACGTCGCGCCCCTGGGCCAGCTGCAGCAGGTGCAGCAGCATCCACTCCGACACATCGAAGTTGCTCGCGCCGGTCTTGGCCGCGAGCCCCGGCAACGCCTTGAGGTTCGACTTGGACGGCAGGTTGTCGACCCCCAGCGTGGACAGCTCCGCACTGGTCACCCACGGCGGGTTGCCCAGCACGAGGATCGGCTCGCGACAGCGGCGCAGCTCCGCGGTCCACGAGGTGGTGAAGAAGTCGCCGACCGTCACCACCCGCCGGTGCCCGATCGCAGCCAGCCGCGCCCGTGCCTCGCGAGCATGGCCGGGGTCGAGCTCGCGACCTCGCAGCGTCGCGCCCTCGAAGGCCTCGGCCGCCGCGAGCAGGAACGTCCCGGTCCCACAGGTGGGCTCCATCACGGTGGCCGGGCGTACCCCACGGCGCACGAGCCAGGTGCACACGCGATCCGCGAGCGCCCGCGGGGTCTGGAAGTCCCCGAATGCCGCCTTGCGCACGCTCGGCTTCACGACGGGGCTCCGCGCTCCACGACCACGATCTCACCCTCGGGATCGAGCTCCACGGCGAACGCAAGGTCGAGCTCTCGCACCCGACGATCGTCGAGCACCTGGTGCACCCCGACCAGCTCGGCCCGGTAGTGCCCGCCCTGCTCGTGCTCGGCGGTCATGCACAGGTCGGCACCCAGCTGCCAGTACGTGCCGATGGCCTCCACGCGGAGCAGCAGCGCGATCACCCCCCGCTCGCCCAGCACCTGCCGACCGCGGCTGGTCACCCGTCCCACCACCTGGCGCGGCTCCGGCCGTGCCCCGGTCGCGTCGGCGTGGCGCAGCGGAGCGAAGACCGCTCCATCCAGCAGCACGGCATCGAGCATCGGGCTCCACCACGCGATCGGCTGGCCCTCGAAGCGGAGCTCGGCCGTCGCGGCGACCGGCCGCTGTCGCTGCGGATCGATCACCGCCGCCGGAAACCGGTCCTGGACCTGCGCCCGCGCTCCGCCCAGCTCGCGCAGCTCGGCGAGCGGCGAGTCCTCGTACGTCAGGGTGAACGCGGCCAGGCACTCGCGCGCGGCGAAGCGATCGGGATCACCCAGCGGTCGGGCCCGCCCTGCGCAGGCACCGAGCCCCAGCCCCAACCCCATGACCAACGCCTTCGGTCGCCACGAGCCGACCACGAGCCGCTCACTCCTCGCTCGCTCGCCGCCAGAGCGGGGCGACCAGCCGACGCCGCCCGTCGCTGCAGAGCGGCACGTCGGGCTCGTCGAGCTCGAGCCGATCCCATAGCTGACACGTCACCTGCTTGTGCTTCTGATCGAGCGCCTCGCAGTAATTGGTGTACTTGCAGCGCCGCACCTCGACCCCACGACCCAGGTGCACCTTGCGAAACCAATCGGGGTCGGCCAGCGTCTGCCTGGCCGCGCCCACGATGTCAGCGGCCCCGCGCGCGAGGATCCCCTCGGCCTGCCCGAAGCTGCAGATCCCCCCCGCGACCACCACCGGCGTCTCGTGCCCGGCCTCGCGCACGGCGGCTCGAATCGTGGCCGAGGCCTCCACGTTGCGACCAAAGGGCCCGCGCTCGTCGGACAGCACGGTGGGCATGCAGTCGTAGCCGCTGGGCCCGGTATACGGGTACGCGGCCCACCCCACCTTGGGCAGCAGCGCATCCTCGAACTTGCCGCCGCGCGACAGCGACAGGAAGTCCATGCCCGCCTCCGCAAAGGCCACGCCGTAGGCGGTGGCATCGTCGAGCGCGCTGCCGCCCTCGATGATCTCGTCGGCCAGGAACCGACACCCCACGCAGAAGTCGTCGCCCACCTCGGCCCGTACGCGCGCGAAGGTCTCGAGCGGCACCCGCAGCCGTTCCGCTCGCGAGCCACCGTAGCCGTCATCGCGATCGTTGTGGCGCGAGAGGAACGAGGCCATGGTGTAGGCGTGGGCGTAGTGCAGCTCGACGCCGTCGAAGCCGGCCTCGCGGGCCCGGCGGGCCGCCGCCGCGAACAACCCGGGCAGCACCCGCGGAAGCTCGCGCACGTGGGGTAGGTGGAGATCGGTCACCCGCTCGCGATCGCCGTAGTGCAGCGCCTCCAGCTCGCGCTCGTCGAGCACCTTGGCCCAGTCCTCGGGCGGCAGGGCCAAGAGCGCCTCGCGCACCGCGTCGTCGTCCCCGACCTCGACCTCGACCTCGCCCTCGGAACGGAGCACGGCCGCGCGGTGCTCGTCGCGGAGCACGAGGAACCGCCGAAAGTATCGCTCGGGCTCGGGCCGTCGGCGGATCCGCAGGAAGTCGATGATCTGCACCAGCAGCCGGGTGTGCCCCTCGCTGGCCTCCCGCACCACCTCGCACAGGCGGCGAAGCCCGGGCAAGAAGCGATCGTGCCCGATCCGCAGCAGCGGCCCGCTGGGCACGTCGCGGATCCCCGTGGCCTCGACCACGATGGCCCCGGGCCGACCCGCCGCGAAGCGAGCGTACCAGTCGAGCACGTCCTTGGTGACCTCGCCGTCCTCGGTCGCCCGCCACGGCACCATCGCAGGCACCCACGTGCGTTGCTCGAGCATCAGCGGCCCGAGCCGTACGGGCTGGAACCATCGCGCGGCGCGAGCCGACTCGGCATCGGGCCAGTCTCCCGCGGGAAGCTCGTAGCGGATCCGCTGTGGTGGGCGCCACACGCCGCGATTGTACCCTCTGCCGCGAACCCCTCGCGCCACCGGAGCCACCCGGACCCGGGCCGCGGCGGCCGATTGGTCAGGGCGTGGCCGGGTACCGTATCCTCCGAGCGCTTCGCCGATGGATCACCGAAGGACCTACGCAGGCGTCTTCCTCGTGGCCCTGGCCACCCTCGTGCTGGAGATCCTGCTCACCCGCATCACCAGCGTGGTGGCCTGGTACCACCTGGCGTTCTTCGTGATCTCCCTCGCCATGCTCGGCATGACGGCCGGCGCGGTGATCGTGTTCGTACGCCCGAGCGCCTTTACCGATGAGCTGGTGCCCCGCCGCGCCACCCAGGCCTGCCTGGCCCTCGCCGCCACCGCCCCCGTGGCCGTCGCGGTGGCGCTGATGATCCCCCTGCAGCCCATCACCTCCACCGAGGGCTTCGCGACCATGCTGGCCTATGGCGGCGCGCTGGCGGTGCCGTTCACGGTGAGCGGGGTCGTGCTCACGCTGGTGCTCACCCGCGCGGGGTTGCCCCCGGGACGGGTCTATGGGGTGGACCTGGTGGGCGCCGCCACCGGCTGCGGCGTGGTGATCCCCCTGCTCGACTGGCTCGATGCCCCGAGCGCCGTGCTGGTGGCCTCGGCCCTCGCCGCCCTCGCCGCCCTCGCGTTCGCGGCCGCTCGCAGCGACGCGAGCGCCTCCCGCCACCGACGCATGGCCGGGGGTCTCGCTCTGGTCCTGCTCGCGCTCGGCCTGCTCAACGCCGCCCTCGAGCCTCCTTGGCTGCGGGCCCGCACCGTCAAGGGCCAAGACGAGGATCCGTCGCAGCACCTCTACACCGGCTGGAACACCTACTCGCGCGTCACCGTGGATCAGACCCTGGTGCTGCCGCCGCTGATGTGGGCACCCGGCCGCATGATCCCGCTGCCCGTGCTCGCCCCGCTGCCCCAGCGCGGGATCAAGATCGACGGCGCCGCGGGCACGGTGATGGCCGCCTTCGATCGCGACCCCACCGACGGGCGCCCGGGCAGCCCGCTCGATCACGAGTACCTCGACTGGGACGTGACCGCGTTCGCCCACCACCTGCGCCCGTCCGGACCCGCGGCGGTGATCGGCGTGGGCGGAGGCCGCGACGTGCTCGAGGCGGTGCGGGTGGGCCACTCGCCCGTGGTGGGCATCGAGCTCAACGCGCTCATCGTGGCCCTGCACGAGGGCTCGATGCGCGAGTTCTCCGGCATCTCGGGGCTGCCCGGGGTCCATCTGGTGCACGACGAAGCCCGCGCCTTCATGGCCCGCGATCCGCAGCGCTACGACGTGATCACCATGTCGCTCATCGACACCTGGGCCTCCACCGGGGCCGGGGCCTATGCGCTGTCGGAGAACGGGCTCTACACGGTGGAAGGCTGGCGGATCTTCCTGAGTCGCCTCACCCCCACCGGGATCTTCACCGTCTCGCGCTGGTACAAGTCCGACTCGCCCGGCGAGACCGCGCGCATGCTGGCGCTGGCCATGGAGACCCTGTGGTCGCTGGGGGCCAAGGAGCCGCAGCGTCACCTGATGATGCTGCAGAACCTCAACATCGCGACCATCCTGGTCTCACCCTCGCCGCTGTCGAACGCCGATGTGAAGGTCATGTTCCGCGAGGCGGCCAAGCGCGGCTTCAACGTGCTGCTGGCCCCGGGTCGACTGCCCCGCAACCCCATGCTGGCCGAGCTCGCGGCGCAGCCCGACCGCGCGGCGATGTGGGCGTTCGCCACCAGCCAGACCCTCGACCTGACCCCGCCCACCGATGCGCGGCCGTTCTTCTTCAACATGATCAAGCCGGCCACGTGGCTCTCCGGCCCCGAGGAGGTCGACGAGCTCGACTATGCGTTCCTCGGCAACCTGCACGCCACGCAGACGTTGGTCTACGCCACGGCGATCAGCGCCCTGCTCACGCTCTTCGCCGTGCTCGTGCCGCTGTGGTCGCGCCGACGCGACCTGCGGGCCTACCCCAGGCTCGACGTGCTCGCCTGCGGCACCTACTTCGCGCTCATCGGCCTGGGCTTCATGTTCGTGGAGATGGGCCTCTTGTCGCGGCTGAACGTGTTCCTGGGCCACCCCACCCTGGCGCTCGCGGTGCTCCTGGGCGGGATCATCTTCTTCACCGGCGTGGGCAGCATGGTCAGCGGTCGCGTGCCGCTGCAGCGACCGTGGGTGGCGCGGCTCTATCCGCTCGTGCCGGGGGGCTTGGTGCTGATCGCGGGTGCGCTGCTCGACCCCGTGATGGGGGCCTACGGAGCCGCGGGGACTCCGGTGCGGGTGCTGCTGGGGCTGTCGCTGGTGGCCGTGCCCGCGCTGGGGCTCGGCCTTGGGTTCCCGCTGGGGCTGCGGCTGGTCGACGGCCTGCGTGCCTCGGACTCCGAGGGCGATGGCTCACCGCCTCCGCTCGGACCGTGGATGTGGGGGATCAACGGCGCCTGCGGCGTGGTGGCCAGCGGGCTCGCGCTCACCTCGTCGATGGCGTGGGGGATCTCGACGACGCTGATCATCGGAGCCGGGTGCTACCTGGTGCTGCCGCTGTGCAGCGCCCACCTGCAGCATGCGATCGCGCGTCGGGGATGATCACGGTCTCGCCACGGACTGATGCAAACGTGCGGAACACCGGCTCGACCGGCCTTGGTCGGTCCCGGCGCTTCTTTGGCCGGTCGTCGCCGCGGATTGATATCGTGAGGCACGATGCGGGGACGCTCGACGAACGTGGTGGGAATGGCGGCCGTGCTCGCGCTCGGCGGCCTCGGCTGCAGCCCGGGGGATTTCGGCGACGACACCGGAACGGGCACGACCGTCGTCTCCGATGACGGCCCACAGACCGCCCCGGGCCTCGACGAGAGCGGCACGGGCGATGAAGGCGGCGGCTCCACCGGGGAGCCCGAAGTGGCCGATCCGAGCGCATGCGATGGCCTGAGCTGCGGCGAGGGAGGTCTGTGCGAGCTCGACGAGGACGGTCGGCCGGTGTGCGTGTGCGACCCGGGCTACGCCGCGTATGGCCTGCGCTGCGTGCCCTGTGTGCCCACCGAGGGTCTGCTCGACGTGGACGTTCCCACCGCGAGCGTGAGCGCCAGCTTCTTGCTGCGCGGCCGGCCGTTTCCCAGCTCGTTCTACGAGCATGGCCAGCTCGTGCTGCGCGATCCCCAAAGCGGCGACGAGGTCGTGCTCGGCAGCACCCTCGACGGGGGCACCACCGCCGATGTCATGGTGATCCCCGGCAGCTACGAGCTCCACTACGTGCGACGGGCTGGTGGCCTCGAAGTACCTGCCAACGAGAGCGCCAGGATGGACACGGTCGAGCTCGCTCCCGGCGACGCGGCCTCGTGGGAGATCGACGTCCCCGCGGTCGACCTGCACGGCAGCATCCTGATGAACGGGTCTCCGGCGCCCGCGAGCCTCTACGAGAACGGCGAGCTCGTCCTGCGCCAACGATCCACCGGTGACGAGGTGGTGCTGGGCGAGAGCTACGACGGCGAGTACCGGGTGATGGTCCTTCCCGGGACCTACGATCTCCACTATCGCCGCAAGCTCGCGCAGGACGTGATGCCGATCAACCGCGACGCACGCCTCGCGACCGTCGACGTCGATGGGTTCGACGACCTCGAGCTCACCATCGACGTTCCCGTGGCCAACCTGTCGGGAAGCTTCACCCTCGACGGAGCCGCTCCGCCCGCCGGAGCCTACGAGAGCGGACGAATCCTGCTCCGTGACCTCTGGACGCACGACGAGGTCGTGCTCGGCAACACCAACGACGGCAGCTACGAGGCCCCGATCGTCGCGGGGGACTACGAGGTGGTCTACCAGCGCCTGCTCGGAGGCGACCAGGTGCCGGTCAACCAACGGGCGGTATTGGGTCAGGTCACGCTGGCCGCCGGTCGCGAGACCCACGACGTGGACATCGCGACCGCGGTGATCAGCGGGACGATCACCGTGGGCGGCGCGGCGGCTCCGGCCGATCCCGCCGATGACGGCCTGATCCTGCTGCGCAACCCCGACACCGGCGACGAGGCCGTGCTGGGCAACACCGCCGACGGCAGCTACACCCGCCGGGTGGTGCGTGGCACCTACGACGTGCACTACCGCCAGGAGACCAGCAGCGGGGGCGTGCCGGTCAACACCAACGCACGGCTGTCCTCCATCGACGTCATGGGTGGCGCCAGCTTCGACGTGGACGTGCCGATGGTGACGGTGAGCACCTCGGTGACGGTGGGCGGTGCCGCGCCGCCATCGTCGGTCTATGACGACGGCTTGCTCTACCTCGTGGACGAGCAGACGGGCGACGCCGTGCTGCTGGGCAACACGCGCCTGGCCAGCCTGCAGCGGCCGGTGGTTCCGGGCACCTATGACCTGCTCTACGTGGTCGAGGCGGCTGGACCCACGATGCCGATCAACTCCAAGTCATGGCTGGGCTCGGTCGACGTGAACGCGCCGACCGACCTCGCCGTGGACATCCCGGTGGCGGTGTTCCAGGGCGCGATCACGCTGAACGGCGCGACTCCGCCGGGAGGCTTCTACGATCGGGCCTCGCTGGTGCTGCACGACGTGCTCACGGACGATGAGATCGACCTCGGAACGATCGACGTGGGGTCCTTCGCACGGACCATCAACGCGGGGACCTACGTGCTGGCGTACCGGATGCTGGCGACCACGGGAGACGTGCCGGCCAACACCAACGCGGGGCTGGTGTGCGTGGAGCTGACGGCGCCGTAACTGGAGCCGTGAGCGACGTGTGATCACCAGCCGGCTACACGGTGGCGCAGGATGGCCTGCGCGACACCGGGCTCGAGCGCATTCTCGGGATTCGCTCGTCGAGCCAACTCGAGGAGGAACCCCAACACCGCAGCAAAGGGCTCGTTGATGATTGCCCGCTTGATGTGATGCGACATGGCAACGTTGCCACTGCGCACGTAGTTGTCGTAGATGATCAAGAGCACCTGTAGCTTGTAGAATGCATCCCTGCGTCCATGAGGCAGCCTACGCCCACGCAAGTCGCCATTGAGGTCGAACACCTCGATGCTGGCCTCGCCCTTCGGGCCAATTGCCATGTACTTCCCGTCAGCCGGTCGAAGTCGGAGATGAAGACTGGGCTCGTCGACGGACGGATCGAGAAGAGCGGGCTCTCCATCAATGAGCGGGAATCGAGCCCGCTTGTGGTTGCTGTTGCAGTGCGAACAGGCCAGCAAGTAGTTGGGCCACGAGAACGTCTTCTCCGGGTACGTCGACTTGGGCCGGAAGTGCTCGACATCGGTCCCCTCGTTGTCTTCGCAGTACATGCAACGCTCACGTCCACTCGCCATTCTCCTGAGCACCGTTCGGATCTCCGAGAACGCCTCGGTGGGCTTGGCCTTCCACAGTGCGGCGGCCCGCGCCCTGGGATCGTCTGCGCCAACGACATCCTCGGTGAGAGCCGACAAGCCAGCCATCGTGGATGGCGACAGCGGGAGACGCTCTACCTTCCTCATGGCTGCTTGGATCGGGCGAGCAAGGCGCGGAGGCTGCGATCGGCGAGTTCTTCCATGTTCTCGGGAAGCTGCTGCTTGATCGCCTCGTACTCGGCGAGTTCCTCGGGTGAGGCGGTCCCATCGATGACCTTGACCTCGAGCGTCGACAACCGCTCGCGGAGCTCCTCGGCCTGCTTCGAATGGGCGTGCTCGAGCCCGAACAGCTCCGACATCACGGCGTCGTCGGCCCCGCCATTGATGATGGCCTTGAAGAGCCGCTCGCTGACGTGCTCCATCTGGCGCTCTTCCCCGGGTGCTGGCAGGCGAATGATGCCACGCGGACTCGCAGCCTGGCAGATGAAGGGGCTGTGGGTGGTCACGAGGAACTGGATGTTCGGGAAGCGACTCGTGAGCCAGAAACCGAGACGCTGCTGCCATGCCACGTGGAGATGGGCATCGACCTCGTCGATGAGCACGACGCCAGGTTGATCGCAGACGTCGTGTCCATCCTTCGTGAAGAGCGCGAAGCTACCCCAGGTTGCATGGAGCCGTCGCACCAAGTCGACGACCAACGCGGTAGTGGTACGATATCCGTCGCTCACCTGCTCGAGGTGAAGCATGACGCCGTCCTGTACGAGCCAAAGGCCATCGGAATCGACATGATGCACCTTGCTTCCATCGGGGAGGAGCCCGTCATTGATCAAGGAGAGCACTTGATCGCGAAGCCCCCCGGCACCCGGCTTGTGCTCGAGCGCACGAAGATGCTGGAGCTTGAGCCAATCGACGGCCTCGGAGAGCGTCGATGACTCATCGAAGAGATTGATGAGCCGAGCCACCACGGGATCGGCTGCCTTTTGGAGTTCTGCGGTCACGGGGCCGAGATGCCGATAGGGTCCATACCCGGCAACGAACCACCCCCTTGTCGGTTGAGACCAAGGACCTCGCATCGCGGCGCTGTCGCTTCCGTCCTCGTCCCAGGGGCCAATCACATCCGATCCCTCTTGCCGTTGCCACTGGAGTCTCGACCAGATCGGATCCGACGGAGCTTGGGGGTCACCAAGCATGCCATCGTACGGCGGATGTACCGCGAGCTTGGTCGCCGCACGAGCGACCTCGGCCCCCTTGCGCACCCACGCCGGAAACGACCCCGCCAGGGAGCGTGCGGCCAGCGGACCGACGATCGACAACGCCAGCGCCTTCAGCAGCGTGCTCTTGCCCGCACCGTTGCGACCAGCAAAGACGGTCCAGCCCGCGTACACACCGCCCCCGCGATCCAGCGAAATCCTCTGGGTCCCGCGGAAGCTGCGAAGGTCGCTGATCTCGATGTCGGTGACGTACATTGGGGAGTCCGTGCAAGGATACTCAACCCGGGCATCGCACGCGATCGGTCGACACGGCGTGCCAGAACGCGGTGGCCCTGCCCCTCCCAGAGTGCCACCATGAACCCCTGACCCAGCCACGGGGCCTTGCGGCGCTGCTCGCATCCCGTTGCAGTGGGTCACCTTACCGTAGTGGCGTTTCCTCGAGCGTGTCGTCCACACGGCCCCAGCTCTGGTCGATCGCCACCACCGTGCGCACCTCGTCGGCCCAGCGCGAGTCGAACACTCTTCGTGTGCATCCGATTCGTCACGTGGCGCGCTCGCGTCTTCGCCTCCGCCAGTCGACGATCACCACCGCCCCGATCCCCAGCCACCCCAAGGCCCACAGGGCCCACAGCGCCACCACGCCCGGCGGCTCGTAGCGCAGCTCGATGCGGTGCGTGCCCGGCTCGACCACCAGCGCACGAAACACCAGGTTGGCCCGCCAAAGCGGCGCGGGCTCGCCATCGATGCGTGCCGTCCAGCCCTCGGCATGGCCCTCGGCCACCACCACCAGCCCCCGGGCGGGCGCGTCGATCTCGATCACGACCTCGTTGATCCCGTACGACGAGAGCCGTCCGGCCACTGCGGACGGGCGCTCGGACGCCGGCACCAGCGCGAGGTCATCCACCACCGCCGACGTCACCTCGTCGAGGTGCTCCACCTCGAACACCGCGGCGGGCTCGCGCTCGTGTCGGAGGCGATCCACCGCCTCGTCGGCATCACCCACCACCGCGACGTTGGCCGTCCAGTAGGCCATCGGCCAGGGATCGCGCAGCCGATAGAGACCCGGTGCCGCGTCCTCGACCGCCGTCATGCCACCACGTCGCCGCGGCACGTCCTGGGCAAAGCCCACCACGTCCACGTTCATCGCCGCGAGCATCCGCGACGACCGCGGCGCAGCCTGGTAGACGGCGAGGTAGCGAGGATCGGTCAGCGCGGGCCGGTGACCGACCAGATCGCGTACCGCCTCGCGCGGGCCCGGCCGATCGTTGGCCCAGCCGAAGTCCGCCACGCGGTAGGCCACGCGATCGGTCAGCGCCTCGGCCATCGCTCGCGAGCGCGTCGCGTCGGGCACGGGCTGCAGGATCTCGGCGACCGGACGCCCCACCACCCACAGCTCCATGGCCAGCGTGACCACCACCGCCCAGCCCACCCCGGGCCGCCAGCGCAGCGGCGCCACCCCGAGCCCCGCCACCGCGAGCGCCGAGAACACCGCGAGCACCCGCGACAGCACGTCGTCGCGCGAAGTGAACGAGAGCGCCACCCCGAGCACCACGATGGCCACCACCGGCGCTTGCCATCGTGGCGTGTCCGCCTGCGCGAGGCGTGCGAGCCCCAGTGCCCCCACGATCGCGGCCACGATCGGCACGAGCGTGAGGTAGTGCCCGGCGATTCGAAACGAGCGAAACCCGGGCAGCTCGGCCAGCGCGGGCAGCACGGGGAGGTTGTCGCCGCACGCGAGCACGAAGCCGAAGGCCCCCACCGCAACCAAGGTCACCACCCGCCCGCGCGGCCGCTCGCCCAGCGCCGCCAGCATCCCCGCGGCCGTCGCCACGCCCACGTACATGAGCAGGGCGGTGGTCGTCGGCAGCGGCGCCACGAGCCCGCGCCAGTGCTCGGGGTGGGTGGCGGAGGCGAGCACGTGGGCCAGCTCCAGCTGGGCGCGCTGCGTCTGCGGCAGCACACCCAGCGTGGCCCATACCTGCGCGGCACACAGCACCGCCACCACGCCCAGCGCCACGCCCAGCGCCTTGCCCAGCGCAATGACGTAGGCACCGCGATCGTCGTGCGTCCGCACCGTGGTCCACAGCCGCCAGCCCCCATAGGGCACCAGCAGCAGCAGCAGGCGAAACGCCGTGGGTGGATAGCCGGCGTCGATCACCAGCGCACCCACCACCCCCAGCGCCAGCCCACGCCGCCAGCTCGGCCTCGCCACGCAGCGATCGAGCGCGAGCAGCAGCCATCCCACCCACACCGTGGGCCACAGCGCGGACTGATCCTTGAGCTTGTCCATCCGCGGCGACAGCACCAGCACCGCCGCCCCCAGCGTCACCGCCCAGCGAGGCAGGCCGAGCCGCCGCAGGAACGCCGCCATGCCCGAGCCCGCGATCCCGTAGCACAGCACCGACTTGAGCATGATGAGCCACGCGGGCGCGTGACCCAGCAGCAGCGCCAGGCCCACGAGCAGCAGCGTGAGCGGATCGAACATCCCGCTCTGCGGCTCGGCCACGAACGGGTAGCCCACGCGATCGTAGGGATTCCACAGCGGCAGGCTGCCCTCCTGCGCGGCATGGTGGACGAACGCGAGATCGGCCCAGAACACGCGCGTTGCGTCCCAGCCCGGGCCTCGAACCTCTCCGCCCACGCCCAGCATCGCGGGGTGCGCCACGAGGAACGCCGCGACGGCGATGGCGAAGCTCGCGAGGATCCTGCGCACGGCGGCGGAATGATACCCGAGCGGCGCGGGGATTCACCGGTCGCTGCAGTCGGCGAGCACCTCGGCCGCCACGTCCTTCACCTTGCGAGGCTGGCCTTCCGGGTCGTAGCGCACGTCGAGGCCGGTGAGCTCGGCGATGGCATTGATCGCCAGCACGCGGCTGCGATCGTCGGAGGCGTGCTCGTCCGGGTGATGGCGTATGACGTCGAGCAGGGCGGGGACGTGCTCGGCCGTGCCCAGCGGGGCGGCGAGCCCGAGCAGGCGCTCGCGGAGGTACCACAGGCCATACTCGGGCTCGCGATCCTTGGCCGCCCAGAAGCGGGCGGCGAACAGGGCCTGGATCTCCGAATCATCGGGGGTGACCTCGGTGAGGGTGGAGATCAGAGCCTCGTCGCCGAGCACCTTCCAGACCTCGGTACTCGCGAGGTCGAGGGCAATGCGTTGGCCTTGGTCGTCGCCGCCGGTGGCATAGCCGCCGAAGTAGCGCTGCTCGCCATGGCCCGCCGCGTCCACCATGCGCAGATCGACATGGAAGTCGCGCGAGGACATCCCGATGCTCCCCAAGCGGACCGTGTCGCCCGGCGGCGGTGGTGGCTCGAGCTCGCGCGCATCGATGTGCATGGCCTCGCGTGCGCGTCGAAGCATGCGATCGATGCGCTCGGCCGGCAGCGTGCCGCGGCGGAGCTCCACGACGCCGGTGGCGTCCTGCTGCCAGGGATCGTCGGGATCGGTCGGCCTGGGCTTGCCGAAGTAGTGGTTGTAGTCGATCCAGGTGATGTCCCACGCTCCATCGGGACGGTGATCGAGCCGGACCATGTGCAGCGAGCCGCCGTGCCCCGAGCTCGACTCGAACGTCACGGTGGCGAGCTGCTCACCGAGTCGATCGCACGCGTGCGTCACCTCGAGCTTCTTGTAGTCGGACCAGCGCCACGTCCACTCCTTCTCGAGATCCTTGCGCAGCCGGGCCTGACGCGAGCGGCTGGGCGGGGGCAGGCAGGGAGCATCCGGCGGGGGTGGAACCAGAGCGGGCTCGCGTCGCGGGGCGACCTCCTCCCAGGGGCAATTGGGGTGCCGCGGCCGAGGTGACGCGACGGGGGACGCTTGCGGCGGTGCTGCTTCAGCAACGACCGCAGCAGGAGCTGGTTCGGAGGGCTTGGGGGCAGCGACCTCCTGCTCCGTGGTCGAGGCACAGCCGAGGACCAGTGTCAGCACCCACGCCCGGCGGCTAGGACCACGACCTGCTCTCCGTCGCCGACGAGCCCGTAGGCCGAGCAACCCCATCAACCCGAGCAGCGCTCCACCGCCCCCAGCGGGCGGCTGCGACGAGCATCCACAACCTCCGTCGCCATCCTCGCCAAAGCCCTGGGGCAGCGCCGGATCGATGCCACCGGTCCCGTCGTCGCCCCCGGTGCCGGCCCCCTCCGAGCCTCCGCTGCCCTCGCCCGAACCACCGCCGTCCGAGCCTCCGTCGCCAGGACAGCCTTCGTCGATCTCGCCGTCACAGTCGTCGTCCTCGCCATTGCAGCTCTCCTCCACCACGCAGCGAAGCCGCGGCCGAACCGCGCGCAGCGTCTCGTACACGGCAGGGGTGTCGAAGCCCGCGGCGTCGGACCACTCGGGGCCGATCCACGGCTCACCGAACGCGTCGCCCAGCGAGGGCCAGCAGCGCAGGCCGGCCGACGCGCGAGCACACAGATCGGCCATGCCATCGCCGTCGACGTCGGCCAGGCGAATCGTCGAGTAGAAGCGCACGTTGCTCCAGCCCGTGTCGTCCGAGAGCTCCGGTCCCACGAGGGGATCGGCCTCGAACCCCTCGCCCGTCCACCGCGAGCAGCGAATGCCTGCGTTGGCGCGAGCACAGACATCGGCATCCCCATCGCCGTCGATGTCACCGAAGCGAATCGTCGAGTAGTTGTCGTAGTCGCCCCACCCGGAGCCGTCGGACCAGTTGGGTCCCAGGATCGCATCTCCGAACCCATCGCCCAGGGAGAGATGGCAGCGCAGGCCATCCGACGCTCGACCACAGACGTCGGCCCTCCCATCACCGTCGACGTCGACCACGCGGATCGTGGCCCAGTACTCGGGGCGTCGCCATCCCGCGGCATCGCTCCAGGCTGGGCCCTCGATCGGTGCCCCGAACCCCTCCCCGGTCGATGGCCAGCAGCGCACCCCCTCGGCCGAGCGCGCGCACAGATCCGAGCGCGCATCGCCATCGACGTCGCCCATGCGGATCGTGCCATGGCGCGCGGGGTCGTCCCATCCTTGATCGTCGCCGAGCTCGGCCAGCGTCCAGGGATCCTCGAAGCCCGCTCCGCTCGACCGATAGCAGCGAAAGTCCGAGGCCGAGCGCGCGCACAGATCGTCGCGTCCATCTCCGTCCACGTCGGCCATCCTCAGCGTGCCGTGATAGATGGGGGCCGCCCAGCCCACCTCGTCGGCCAGGGCCGGCCCTTCGATCGATGCGTCCTCGAACGCATCGCCCAGCGACGTCCAGCAGCGAATCCCCGCATTGGCGCGAGCACACAGATCAGCGCGCCCATCTCCGTCGAGGTCGCCCATCCGCAGCGTCGACCAATTGCTCGGGTCGCTCCACCCGGTGTCGTCCGAGAGCGTCGGCCCGGCCACCGAGGCCACCAGGGCCCCGCCGTCGACGAGCGCACACTCGATCCCGGTGCTGGTCCGCACGCACACGTCGGCATCTCCATCGCCGTCGATGTCGCTGGTGGTGCTCGCGTCGTACGCGTCGCCGTGAACCGCGGATTCCTCCCAGCTCCGATTGCACGAGCCGGGATCGCCCACGCCGGTGGCATGGATCCCCAGGTGGTTGCCGACCACGCGCTGCCCCCCGTCGGAGGGCGAGTTCACCACCCCCTCGCCAGCCACCCACATCGTGGTCGAGCCCCCGCCGTCGAGGTTGATGGCCGTCCATGCGCCGAGCTCGGCCATCAGCGTGCCGAGCTCGGGACACGTCATGCCCACGCTGACGGTGGTGCGCCCGTCCACCACCGCCAGGTAGAGCGTGCGGCCATCCTCCGAGAAGCCGGCCGCCGTCCGTGGGTGCCGTAGATCGCACAATTCGGTGCCATCGGCGGACATGGGCACGCCCTCGTCCACCAGGCGTCGGCGACCCGAGACGAGCTGCTCCATCCAGTCGTCGGCCGCCGTGATCTGCGAGCCCGGCAGCTTGATCTCCATGCGATCGTTGCCGAACACGACGAAGCCGGACCCGTTGCCATCGGAGGTGTCGGCCCAGGGCTCGCCGTCGCCGACCGCGAGGCCCGAGGTGCCGTAGGTGGCATAGGAGAAGAAGTCACCGTTGATGGCCGCTTCGACCCCCACCAGCCCCGCGAACGAGCTCACGGTGCGCTGGCGCTCGTTGCTCCTGGTCGCACGCACCGAGACCCCCGATGCGCACATGTCGATCTCCAGCGCCCAGATCCTCCAATTGGGCGAGCTCTGGGTGCGCGTGAGCATGCGAATGCCCGGGTGGGGATTGGTCCACGCATCGGCCGCCTGGACCACGCTCGGCAGCCCCGCCAGCAGTCCCGCCAACGCCCACCGCATCATCGATCGGCCTCGCACGCGGCCACGCTATCACCGAGCCCGAGGGCCCCACCAGCCTCCGAGCCGACGCGGGAGGCCGCCAAGGCACCACTTCGCCATTCACTCGGTGACTATTCGGTGAGGCGGATGCACACCTTGCCCTGGTGCGCGCCCGAGGCCACGTGCTCGAACGCTGCGCGAGCCTCTCCGAACGAGAACGTACGGTCGACCATCGGGCGCAGCCCGTGCTGGGTGATCGCCTTCCCCATGGCCAAGAAGCTCGCGCGATGGCCCACGAACACGCCCTGGATCCGCACCTGCGTCATCAAGGCGGGCGTGAGGCTGAGGTCGGCGTTGCCTCCGGCGAGCACCCCGATGAGGCTGATGGTGCCGCCGGGCCGCACCGCCCGCAGCGACTGCGCCATGGTTCCCACGCCGCCCACCTCGACCACGTGATCGACCCCCTCGCCCCCCGTGAGCACGCGCGCGGCCTTGCCCCACTGCGGCACGTTGCGGTGATCGATCACCTGCCACGCCCCGCGCTGCCGCAGCCCCTGGGCCTTGTGCGCGCTGCCGGTGGTCGCGATGACCCGGGCGCCGTGCATGCACGCGAAGTCGAGGGCAAAGGTCGACACGCCACCCGAGCCCTGCACGAGCACGACGTCGCCCGCGTGCAGGTTGCCCAGGGTCACCAGCGCACTCCAGGCCGTGAGCGCCGCGCACGGCAAGGTGGCCGCCTCCACGTCGTCGAGGTGCTCGGGCACCGGCGCCACCCCGTGGGCGTCGAGCACGACCTGCTGCGCCAGCATGCCGTCGATGGGGCCGCCCAGCGTGGAGCGCAGCGCGTCGGCGGTGGGCGGTCCGTCGAGCCAGCGCTGCGCGAACAGGCCCGCCACGCGATCGCCCTCCTTGAGGCCCTGCACGCCGGGGCCGAGCGCCTCGATCGTGCCCACGCCGTCGGAGCACGGCACCAGCGGGAGCGGCTGGCGCGGGTTGTACTCGCCGCGCACCATCATCAGGTCGCGGTAGTTGAGCGACACCGCCGATACCCGCACACGCACCTGGCCCGGGCCCGGCTCGGGCTGCGGACGCTCGACGCATACGAGCTCGTCGAGGCCAAAGCCGTCGCGAATCTCGTAGGCTTGCATTGGGGGCACGTTAGCAGACCGCAGGCGCTCTGTCTGCCACCTCGGCCGAGGGCCTACGAGCGGCTCGCCACGAAGAACGCATAGCCATAGCGATCTCCGTGGCGCTCGAACATCTCGAGCTCCTCGCGGTGGGCCGCGAGCACGCCCGCGAGCGCGGCGTCGTCGGGTCGCTCGAGCGCCAGCGCCTTCATGCGAGCGCGCAGCGGCCCGTAGTAGTCGTCCCACCATGCCGAGGCAGGCAGCACGAAGTCGCCGCGCAGCTGCAAGCCCGCGCTCCGAAACCATGCCCGTACCCCGGGCACATCGGTCATCGCGGGGTAGCCCTCGCGCCAGAAGCGGCGCAAGTCCTCGGGCGGAGCGTCGCAGAGCCACACCGCCTCGGTGAGCGCAATCCGGCCGTCGTGCCGCAGGAGGGGGCGCCACGCCTCGAGGGCCGCTTCCACGCCCAGGGCATAGGCCGCGCCCTCGCACCACAGCAGATCGAAGCTCGCGGGTTCGAACGGCAGCGCGGCCATGTCGGCCACCTCGGCTCGTACGCGGTCGGCCACACCACGCGCAGCGGCCCGACGCCCCACCTCCTCCACGAAGCCCGGGTGCAGATCCACGGCCACGATCGACGCCTGCGGGAGCAGCTCGGCGAGATCGATGGTCTGCGCCCCGGGGCCACAGCCGAGGTCGAGCACCCGCGGTGATGCGGGCAGCGGCTGGGCCAACGCGAGCGCCCGCGCCGTGTGCTCGCGCCCTCCCGGAGCCTCGCGCGGCAGCCCGTGGTGCAGCGCGAAGAATGCCTCGTGCGTGGGTGGGTCGAGCTCCACGCGCCCATCCTACCAGCCCCGGATCGAGGCCCCGGATCGAGGCCCTGGTCGGGCCTCACTCCACCCGCGCGTCGATCGCCAGGCGGCCGTCCTCGGCGCTCACCCAGGTCTGTCGTAGCTGCAGCGCACGGATCTCGCCGTCGCCGAGCGCCTCGAGCCGCAGCGCCCCTCCCAGGTCGAGCACGGGCAGCGCATCCGAGCGGGTGCGCAGCTGCTCGTCGAGCCGCTCGCGCAGCACGTGCGGGTCGACGGCCGACGAGAAGCACGGCAGCCGTCGCACGATCGCCTCGTCGCGCTCGCGGCACCCGAAGTAGACCGCATCGAGCATGCCCCCCAGCCGCAGACGGCCCGGCTCGGGCTCGGGCAAGAGCCGCAGGGCTCCCGTGCCGCCCATCATCACCGTGCGTGCCACGTCTCGCTCGGGATCGAGCAGCTCGAGCGCAACGCCGCCCACCACCGCATCGATCCGATCGCCGTCGTGCAGCCGCACCATCGGCGGAAGCTCCACGCGCAGCGCCTCCACCCGCCAGCGCGTGCGCTCGCCCAGCAGCTCCTGCACCTGCTGTCGCAGCCCGCTGGCGTCGAGGCTGGTCTGCAGCCCGCCGCGCACCACCCACTCGGCGAGCAAGCGATTGACGAAGTCACCGCTCACGTCAGCGTGCACGGTGGCGTTGGGCCGCGAGGGCGCACGCGGCTCGCCCAGCTCGGTGCCCAGCCACACCGCAGCCCTCGCCGCGGCATCGCTCGCCTCGTCGGCTCGCAGCCCCACCCGAAGGCTGGCACGCAGCCCCGCCTCCTCCTCGAACACCGGCGGCCCGCACCAGCGCAGATCGGCCCGCAGCGCGGGCTCGGTGGGCAGCACCACCACGTCGTCGGGCAGGCGCAGCGCATCGGTGGCCACGGCCAACGCACGCTCGATCTGCTCCTGGGCCTCGCGCCGCACCTCGCGACGAGCGGTGCGCTCGCCGAGCCCCTCGCCCACCCGCGAGCCCAGGTAGTCTCCGCCCGCGGCCGCGGCAAGTCCCAGGAGCACCCCGCCGCCCGCCGCGGCCACCAGCCCTCCGCCCACCGCCGCACCGACCCCTCGCAGCCGCCGGCTGCCCTCGGCCCGCGCCAGCGCCTCGAGCTTGGGCCCCGGCGCTGCGTGCTCGAGCTTGCGCAGCGAGGCCACGATCCCCGCCTCGCCATCGCCGTGGACGTCCACGATCCCCGCCACCGCGAGATCGCCCTTGCCCTCCTCGGTGGTGTCGAGCAGCACGTCGAAGCGCAGACCTCCGTCGACCACCACCAGCTCCTTGCGAGCCAGGAAGCTCGTGGGTCCGAAGTACTCGTTGGTGCGCGCCCCGGCCAGGAGCTTGGCCTCCAGCACGGGAACCAACAGGTCGAACAGCCCCTGCGGAGTGACGGTGAGCGACAGATCGCAGCCCCGCTCGTGGTCGGACTGCCACGGACCCGCGCGAACTTCGTCGGTGATCGTGGTGACGCGCCCCCCGCGGCGCTCGATGGTGAGCTCTACGAAGTGCACCCCCGGAGCGAGCGGCTGGGCCGGAAGCCCCACGCCCCCGACTCGTAGATCGTCGCCCTCGAGCGTCACCGCTTGCGGCGGCCCTCGATCGATGCGGGCCTGGATCCGCGACCGATCCTCGGCGGGCGTGAAGCGCCCATGCCAGCACAGCGAGCCCTCGCAGACCCCCGAGGCATCCGCCTCGCGCTCGAGCGCCACCGTGGGCGCGGGCATCGACCGCACCTCGTACCCCGCCACGGCCATCAGGGCCGCGAACGAGAGCATGCCGGCTGCGATCGACCACCTCACGACGCTTCGTCCTCGCCCTCAGCCGAACAGGAGCGGCAGCGTCAGCAGCTCGAGCGCCACGATCCACAGCGTCGACGCCATCACGCTGCGCACCATCGAGGCGGTGACCGCCTCGGCGCTGTGCTTGTCGCGACCGCCCTTGGCCACCGCGTCGGCCGAGATCCCCACCGCATAGATCGAGAGCAGCAGCCCCGCCCGCGCCAGCAAGCGCCCATCGCCGGGCGCCGGGTCCAGCAGCTGCGCGGTGACCAGCTCGTAGGCCAGACCCGACTCCACCCCCGTGCCCGAGATGTAGAGCGCCCCGCCGAGCACCATGCCCATCACGAAGATCGCCGACAAGAGCAGCGACGACAGCGACAGCCCCAGCCACGCGGGTCCCCACAGGTAGCGTCGGGGGGAGACCCCCAGCCCCCGCAGCGCCTCGCTCTGACGCGTGAGCGAGATCCCTCCGAGCCACGCCGTGATGGCGTTGCCCGAGGTGGCCGCGAACAGGATCCCCGTCAGTGGCGGGGCCAGGGCGATGATGTGTCGCGAGCCCAGCAGGGTGAACACGAACCCATCGCGCAGCGCCAGGTCGCCGTCGGCAAAGGCGCGATGGAAGATGTAGAGCACGCTGTAGCCGATGAGCGTGGAGACGATCGCGAAGAACGGCGCGGGGCGCAGCAGCGTCTGCTTGAGCACCACCGGCATCACCTCGGCCGCATCGTGCACGGTCCGGCGCAGGCCCCCGCGCAGCAGCTCGGGCAGCGTGCGCAGCGCCTCCATCGGCACCCCGAACGGCTCGACCCACGCGGCCGCGCGCTCGCGCAGCGCGGCCGCCATGCGTCCTCGCGCCGTGCCCGGGGCCGGCGGGGCATCGTCCTCGAGCCGGCGCAGCACCGCCTCGCCCAGCTGCTGCTCGAGACGCCACACCTGCTCGGCGCTGCGCGAGACCTGCGGCGGCAGATCCTCGAGCCGCAGCTCGTCCACCCCGCCCCGCCCGCGATCCATGAACCAGAAGCGATCGGCGAACGCGGCCGCAAACGCGAGGTCGTGGGTGATGACGATCGCCGCTGCCCCGCGCTCGCGGATCTGCTCGCGCAGCAGGGCCGCCAGCACCAGCACGCGGTAGGGATCGAGTCCCACCGAGGGCTCGTCGAGGAACAGCAGGCTCCGCCCGCCCGCCAGCGTGCGGGCCACCGCCACGCGCTGCGCCTCGCCGCCGCTGAGTCGAGTGGCCGCGTGATCGCCCTGGGCCCACTGCCGCGGCAGGTGCATCCGACCCAGCCACTCCTCCACCGCACCATCGTCGCGCGAGGGTGGAGACCGCTCGGGATCGGCCTGGGCGTGCCGCAGCGCCAGCCGCAGGTTGCCGGCCACGCTGAGGTGGTCGAACAGGGCCCCGCGCTGCGGCACGATGCCGATCTGCGCTCGCAGCTCCCGGCGCACGACGTCGACGCCAAAGCCCCGCGACCGCAGCGCCCCGGGCTCCTCGATGCACTGAAGCAGCGTGGACTTGCCCGCGCCGCTGCCTCCCAGGAGCGCGATCACCTCGCCCGGGCGAACCGTCAGGTCGACGTTGCGCAGCAGCTGCACGCCGTCGGGCCGCCGCACCGAGAGACCCTCGAGCACCAGCAGCGGCTCGGGCAGCGGATCCGACACGGGCGCGGCCTCGCTCATTAGCAGCACGGTAGCAGGCCGTGCGGACCGGGGCGACCGTGGGACCGAACCGTGGCTTTTTGCTTCTCTCCTTCCGCCGATGGCGGGCATGCTGGTCCGGGATCCCTGCCATGCTCATCGCCCGTTCGCTCCCGATCTTGCTCGCCCTCACCCTCGTCCCCGCGTGCGGGCCGGTCATCGAGCTGCCCGAGGACGACACCAGCAGCTCGGGCGAGGCGACCACGGGCCCCGTCACCACCGCCTCGCCCTCGACGACCTCGACCTCGACCGTCTCGACTTCGACGTCCACCACCACCTCCTCCTCTTCCGGCTCCACCGATGACGTCGTCGACGACACGGGAGCGCCCTTCATCATCGAGCCCGACGGCGGCGGCTGCATCGTGTCGGGTGACGACCCCTGGCACTGCTCGTTCTGCGACCTCTTTGCGCAGGACTGTCCTCCCGGCGAGAAGTGCATGCCGTGGGCGAACGACGGGGGCAACGAGTGGAACCGCACCCGGTGCTCGCCGATCGACGACGACCCGGGTCAGCCGGGCGACGAGTGCACGGTGGAGGGCTCGGGCGTCTCGGGCATCGATGATTGCGACCTCGGCGTCATGTGCTGGGACGTCGATCCCGACACCAAGGTCGGGACCTGCGTTGCCATGTGCACCGGCGACGAGGTCTTTCCCATGTGCCGCTCGGAGCAGGATCGCTGCCTGATCGCCAACGATGGCTGGCTCGTGCTGTGCCTGCCCACGTGCGATCCGCTGGTCCCCGACGTCTGTGCCGTCGGCGAGGCATGCACCGCCGTGAACGAGCATCCCATGTGCATCCCGAGCGAGGGCGTCGTGGTGCCCCTCTGCAGCGCGGCCGTCTGCAATCCGAGCGAGGCCTGCGTCGGCGGCGACACGCTCGCGACCTGCATGGAGCCCGAGTGCTGCACCCCGTGGTGCGACCTGAACGCCGCCGATCCCGATGCCCTCTGCGCGGCCGAGCCCATGCACTCGTGCCAGCCGTACTACGGGCCGGGTGAAGCGCCCGTGGGTCTCGAGCACCTCGGCGTCTGCCACCTGGCCGCGTGACCACGACCCAGGCGACCACGATGGAGCGGCGGCCCACCGGACGCTTTCCTCGTGGGGTCGGGGAAGGCACGCTCGAACGAACCATGATTCGTACACGCTGCCTCTTGATGCTGACGCCGTTGCCCTTCGCGCTCGCGTGCGGACCGGCGATCGTGCCGCTGCAGGACGAGACCAGCTCCTCGAGCGAGGGCTCCGATGGGCTCACGGCCTCGACCTCGACCTCGACCTCCACGTCGACCACCACCGCCTCCACCAACGACACGACCGGCGACACGACCGACGACACGACCGGCTCGGTCTTCCTGATCGCCCCGGATGGTGGCACCTGTGTGGTCTCGGACGACGGGTACTGGCACTGCACGCGGTGCGACCTCTGGCAGCAGGACTGCCCCGCCGGCGAGAAGTGCACGGCCTGGGCCAGCGACGGCGGCTCGGAGTGGAACGCGACGCGGTGCTCCCCCATCGCTCGCGACCCCGGAGGTCCCGGCGATCCGTGCACGATGATGGGCAGCCCCACCTCGGGCCTCGACGACTGCGACCTGGGGTCGATGTGCTGGGGTGTCGATCCCACGACGCTCGAGGGCACCTGCGTCTCGCACTGCCAGGGCCCCGAGGCCGATCCGATCTGCGACCCGGCCACGAGCTGCGTCATCGCCAACGACGGGGCGCTCGTGCTCTGCCTGCCCCTGTGCGATCCGCTGGCCCCCGACGCCTGCCCCGCGGGCGAGGCTTGCCTCACTACCGATCGCGATGACGACCCCGTGTGCATCAGCGCAGGCATCGAGGTCCAACCCTGTGGTGAGGTCGCGTGCTCGATGGGCGAGGCCTGCCTCGACGACGCGTTGATCGAGGCCTGCATGGGCTTTGGGTGCTGTACTCCGTGGTGCGATCTGAACGCAGCGGATCCCGATGCCGCGTGCGCAGCCGTGCCTGCGCACGCGTGTCTGCCCTACCACGAAGCCGGGACCGCCCCGATGGGTCTCGAGCACCTCGGCGTGTGCCGGTTGCCAGCGTGAGCCGGTTGTGGATCTGCACCATCGAGCTCGCCGCCGCCGACGACCAATGAGGGTGCGCACGAACGCGAGCGGTGAGGGACGCCGTTATTTTGCTCCAGCCTGAAACAACCGCCCACCCGCGCTAGTCTCCCGGCCTCCAATGCCCGTCGTGCCCACCGCCCACCCCGCCGCCGCCCTCACCCGACACCTCGGCCTCGCGCTCGCGCTGTGGGCTGCCGCTTGTGGCAAGTCCCCGCAGACCACCTCCACCGTCACCCCCGAGCCTCCCAAGGCGACCGCTCCGGCCGAGGAGGACGACCTCCCCGCTCGCCTCGAGCGGCTCTCGGCGCGCCTCGAGGAGGCCCGCGTGCGCGGGCACATCCCCGGCATGGCGGTCGCGGTGGTCAAGGGCGACGAGGTGATCTTCGCCGAGGGCTTCGGGCTCGCCGACCTGAAGACCAAGCGTCCCGTCACCCCCAAGACCGTGTTCGCGGTCGGCTCCACCACCAAGGCGTTCACCTCGGCCCTGGTCGCCATGCAGATCGACGCGGGCAAGCTGCGCTGGGACGACCCGGTCTCCCAGCACGTGCCCGAGCTGAAGCTCGTGACCCGCCCCAAGCAGGCCGATGGCACCACCGCCCAGCCGACCCTGCGCGACGTGCTGTGCCACCGCACCGGCTTCACCCGCATGAGCCTGCTGTGGTACGGCAGCCCGCTGACGACCAACGAGGTCTTCACCCAGGCCAGCGGCGCCGAACCCATCGCCGACTTCCGCGAGAAGTTCCACTACAACAACGTCACCTACGCCGCGGCCGGCGAGGCGGCCGCGCGAACGGCCGGGACCACCTGGGAGGCGCTGCTGAAGCAGCGCCTGTTCGATCCGCTCGGCATGAGCAGCACCAACGTCACCGTGCCCGCAGCCAAGGCCAACGAGAACCTCGCCCAGGGCTACCGCTGGCGCGAGGTCCAGGAGGTCCACGAGGCCCTGCCCATGCGCGAGATCGTCTCGGTCGCGCCCGCCGGGGCCATCAACTCCACCGTGCTCGACATGGCGCAGTGGGTGCGCCTACAGCTCGGCCGCGGCACCTTCGAGGGCAAGTCGCTGGTCTCGGCCGAGCGCCTGCAAGAGACCTGGAGCTCGCAGATCGAGGTCGGCGGCGGCATCCACTATGGCCTCGGCTGGATGCTCGGCGACTGGCAGGGCCACCGCGTGGTCGAGCACGGCGGCAACATCGACGGCTATGCCGCCGAGGTGGCCATGCTGCCCGACGACGGCATCGGCTTCGTGCTGCTCACCAACATCAGCGTCACCCCGCTGCAGCGCGAGTCGATGGGCCTCGTGTTCGACAGCCTGCTCGGCGAGCTGCCCAAGGACGAAGACGAGGGTCCGGCCCTCGACCTGCGACCCTACACCGGCCGCTACGTGGTCGACTTCGGCCCCTGGAGCGACGATCGCTTCACCGTCACCGACGAGGGCGGCCGCCTGTTCGTGGACGTGCCCGGCCAGCGCAAGTACGAGCTGCGCCCGCCCAACGCCGAGGGCCGCTGGGTGTTCGCGCTCACCGACACCATCCAGGTCTACTTCGATCGCGGCGCCGACGGCCGCGCCCAGGTCCTGCACATGCTCCAGGGCGGCCTCGACCTCGAGCTGCCGCGCGAGGGCTACGCCTTCCCGATCGAGATCACCCCGGAGGAGGCCGCGGATCTGGTGGGCCGCTTCCGCAGCGACACCCCGCCGCTCGAGGCCTCGGTGCGCGTCGAGAGCGGACGCCTCGTCGCCGACATCAAGGGCCAGATGGCGTTCGCGCTGCGCAAGCCCGGTGAGGACGGCCGCTGGAAATTCCGCGCCAAGGACGACATCGCCGTCAGCTTCCGCCGCGACGACAAGGGCAAGGTCGATGCGCTGATCGTCCACCAGGGCGGCGCCGACGTGCCGCTGGCTCGAGTGGCGACCAAGGAGCGACCGCTGCCCACGGTCGAGGAGCTGCTGAAGACCGCCAAGGCCCAGCGCACCACCCAGCGCCTGCGCAAGCTCGGTCCCATCGAGCTGACCGGCAAGGTCCGCATGCCCTCGTCCAACATCGAGGGGCGCTTTCGCATGGTGATCGATGCCGACCACCACGGGCGGCTCGAGCTCGACCTCGGACGCCACGGGCGCTTGATCGACACCTACGACGGCACCTCGGCGTGGAGCATCTCCACCATCGCCCCGCCCACCGAGTCCAAGGGCAAGTACCTCGAGCAAGCGGCCCACTCGCTGGCCTATCCCATCGGCGACTTCACCGCGGGCTGGGACGGCGCCACCGTGGAGGATCGGGTGGGCGAGGGCAAGGACGAGCGCGTGGTGGTGGTGCTGCGGGCCGAGGGCCTGCCGCCCGCCAAGGTCTTCGTCGACCCCAAGACCGGCAAGGTGACGGCCACCGAGCAGATGTCGCTCTCGGAGGGCGTGGGGGTCATCCCCGCCAAGGGCGAGGTGGGCGAGTATCGCAAGGCCCTCGGCCTCGAGCTGCCCCACCGAGTGAGCTCCTTCAACGAGCACTCGGGTGCGACCATCTTCGAGATCGAGTCGGTCAAGAAGGCCGAGGGCGATCTGGCCACGCTGTTCGGACGGCCGAAGGATCTCTGAGCCGAAACGAGCTCACCGCGGTCCATCCGTTGCTATCATGCGGGCATGCGGTCGCGCATGCTCGTCCCCACATCCCTCGCCGTCACCCTGACGCTCGGCTGTGTGGGTCGATCACCCATCGTGGTCGATGGCAGCGGCGATGCAACAGACTCCGGTGATTCGACGGACACCAACGACTCCAACGACTCCAACGACACGTACGACGAAGGCCCGCCCCCTGCGACGGACGGGCCCGAGATTCCCGACACCTGCGAGCAACTCGAGCTCGCCGTGACCTCCGAGTGCATCGTTGGCGACACGATTGCCTCCACCGAGCATGCCAACGGTCTGTGCGAGGCCGAGCTCGGCGAAGGCTGGAGCTGGCTCGAGTTCCACGCGACCTGGGGCTGGTCGGTAGACGCGCAGATCCACCCCGACGCCTGGAGCACCGCCTCGCGGGCGTGGGTCTGGATCGACGACCAAGACGCCGAGTGCTTCTCGTCGCCCACGCGCGAGGTCACGGCCGGCCAGTCCGAGCACTTCGGCATGACCTGGCACCCGGTCGAAGCCAACGACGACTGCAGGGCCGCGAGCTGCAACGACTCGCGCGGCCTCGACGAGCCCGGCCTCGACCCGCTCGAGACGAACGAGGACGCGCTGCAGTGCAACCCCTATGAAGGGGATACGCCCTGCTCGCGCTGTCGACCGCTGCTCTGCGTCAGGACTCTCTGACGACTCCGATCCTGGGCGACCCTCCTGCGCACGGGGCCCGGCCGCCGTCGGCTCGGCCCTGGTGGGACTTGTGCGTGTATTGCGCCCATCGAGACCGGGACTGAAAAGGAAAGTTCTTCTCAAATTCCCACCACGTCCCGCCCACGGATGCATCGGGTCGTTCGGGGCTCAGCCGCGGTCTGTGGCCGACCATCCACGCTCGACCGTATTGAAAAGGAAAGTCAAATCCAGTACGGTCCTGGACCAATCATGAAGATCGCGACCCGCTGTGCTGCCTCGGCCCTCGTGGCCTTCGTTTGCTCGGGATGCCGTGAGGACGATCCCCACGTGCACTCGGGCGTGCCCGACGACGCGCACGAAGCCATCGAGGCGTATGCGAGCATCGTGCATGCGAGCTACGAGGACTCGCTGACCGAGGCTCGAGCCCTCGACACGGCCCTCGACGCCCTGATGGCCGATCCGTCGGAGGCCAACCTGACGGCAGCCCGCAGCGCGTGGCTGGCCTCGCGCGAGCCCTACCTCCAGACCGAGGTGTATCGCTTCTACGACGGTCCCATCGACGATCCGACCGACGGACCCGAGGGGCTGATCAACGCCTGGCCGCTCGACGAGGCGTACATCGACTACGTCGACGGTGATTCCGCGGCGGGCATCATCAACGATCCGGCGATCACCATCGACGCCGCGACCCTCGAGTCGCTCAACGAGCAGGGCGGGGAGGCGAACATCGCCACCGGCTACCACGCGATCGAGTTCCTGCTGTGGGGGCAAGACCTGTCCGACGCCGGGCCGGGAGCGCGCCCGGCAACCGACTACGTGACGGACGGCACCGGGACCGCCGAGAACCAAGACCGGCGCGGGCAGTACCTGGGCACGGTCTCCGACATGCTGGTCGGTCACCTCGAGGGGCTGGTCGCGGCGTGGGCACCGGGCCAGGACTACGCCGCCGAGCTGCACGACGCCGATCCCGAGGAGGGCCTGCGCCGGATCCTGACCGGCATGATCGTGCTCAGCGGGTTCGAGACCGGCGGCGAGCGGCTGCAGACGGCGCTGGACTCGGGCTCGCAAGAAGACGAGCACTCGTGCTTCAGCGACAACACGCACCGCGACATGGTCCAGGACATCCAGGGCGTGCAGAACGTGTGGCTCGGCTCCTACCGGCGGCTCGACGGAACCGAGGTCTCCGGGGTCGGCATCGCCGACGTCGTCCGCGAGGTCGATGCCGGGCTCGCCGACGAGCTCGACCAGCAGATCGCCGAGAGCCTGCGCCTGGCCAACGAGCTGCAGCCACCGTTCGATCGGGAGATCGCGGTGGGCAACGCCGAGGGCCAGGCCCGAGTGCAGGCCCTCATCGACTCGCTACGAACCCAGGAGCAGCTGCTCGAACGGGTCTTTCGCACCTTCGAGCTCACCATCCCCGCGCCCGAGTAGAATGCGGGCTCGACCACCCGATGCGCCGCCCCCTCTCGACTCGAACGACGAGCGCCCGCGATCCGTTGCTGGTCCTCTCGCTCGTCGTGGCGCTCGTGACGGGCTGCGAGCTCGCCGAGGGCGGTGCACGGTTCGAGCCCGGCGAGGATCTGCCGGGGGGTGACACCACCAACACGCTGCTGCTCGGTTCGAACGCATTCGCCCTGCCGGCCGAGAACATCACCGACGAGCACGCCTCGATGTTCTTCTCGGGCAACAGCTTCTTCAACCAGCCATGGGTGCAGGCCCCGTCGAGCACCGACTCCCGCGACGGCCTGGGTCCGCTGTTCAACGCCCGCTCCTGTGCGGCGTGCCACTTTCGGGACGGGCGGAGCAGCCCGCCGCTCTCGCCCGACGAGCCCTTCGTGGGAGTGCTGCTGCGCCTGAGCATCCCGGGTACCGGGCCCCATGGCGACGTCGTGCCCGAGCCCACGTATGGCGATCAGGTGCAGCCATTCGCGATCCTCGACGTGCCGGCCGAGGCGACGCCCACCGTGGAGTACACGCCGAGCTCCGGCCAATTCCCCGACGGTGAGCCCTACGAGCTGCTGTCGCCCGTGTACGCGCTCACCGAGCTCGCGCACGGTCCGATGGACGACCAGGTCATGATCTCCCCCCGGGTGGCCCCGGCCGTGTTCGGCCTCGGCCTGCTCGAGGCCATCGACGAGGCGCACTTGCAGCAGCTCGAGGATCCCGACGACGACGACGGCGACGGCGTCTCGGGCCGGATCAACCGCGTGTGGGACGTGCAGCGGCAGACGACGAGCGTGGGTCGCTTCGGCTGGAAGGCCGAGCAGCCCACCGTGCGGCAGCAGTCGGCCGGGGCCTTCATCGGCGACATCGGCATCACCAGCACGCTGTTCCCCGCCCAGACGTGCACGGACGTGCAGGCCGAGTGCGCCAGCGCCATCGACGGTGGCACACCGGAGATCGCCGACCACCTGCTCGATCGCGTCGAGGTCTACGCCAGCCTGCTGGCCGTGCCCGTGCGCGAGCGCGCCGAAGACCCCACGGTGCTGCAGGGCAAGGCGGTGTTCCACGAGCTCGGGTGCGCCGATTGCCACGTGCCGTCCCACCACACCGGATCGGATGCAGCGCTCGTGGAGGTCCGGGACCAGGAGATCTGGCCCTACACCGACTTGCTCTTGCACGACATGGGGGACGCCCTGGCCGATGGTCGCCCCTCGTTCGGCGCCGATGGCCGAGAGTGGCGCACGCCTCCGCTGTGGGGCCTGCGGCTCTACCCCGTCGTCAACGGTCACGACCGGCTGCTCCACGACGGGCGGGCCCGCGGCGTGACCGAGGCGATCCTCTGGCACGGCGGCGAGGCAGAGTCCGCCAAGCAACGATTCATGGCACGATCGGCCGCGGAGCGGCGGGCGCTGGTCGAATTCGTGGAGTCGCTATGAAGACGATCGATGGGCTCGGGCTCGTGTGCGGCTGCGCGCTGCTCTTGGGGTGCTCGGACGACGAGCCGGAGGACTTCCGCCGGCGGGTGCTCGTCTCGTGGGGCGAGCACGTGATCTTGCCGCTCCAGCACGACTTCGAGGCGCGGGCCGTGGCGCTCGACGAGAGCGGCCGGGCGCTGTGCGAGGCGCCCTCGGCCGAGCGCCTGGCCGCGGCGCAGGCGGCCTGGTGGGACGCACGAGAGCCCTGGAAGCAGAGCGAGATCTTCGCGTTCGGGCCGTACGAGGACGCGCCCCTGCGGCTGGGCCCCAAGATCGATTTTTGGCCCGCGCGGGTCGAGGACATCGAGCTGGTGCTGGGCGGCACCGATCCGATCGCCGCCGAGATCCTGGGGGCCACGCAGATCGGGCTGCCGGTCGTGGAGTACCTGCTCCATCAACCGAGCGCGGCGGACGTGGCGTTGGTGGACGAGCTCGCGCAGTCGCCCCGCCGCTGCGACCACCTCCGGGTCACGACCGGCGATCTGGTGGTGCGGGCCGGGCAGATGCGGCAGGCCTGGGATCCCGAGGAGGGGGCGTACCTCCTGCAGCTGACCCACCCTGAGCAAGGCGACTCGATGTTCGAGACCCTGCACATGGCGCTGGGCGAGGTCGTCAACCGGATGGCGCACACCATCGAGAACATCCGGGTCGACAAGCTGGGCCGCCCCCTCGGGACCACGGAGGACGCCCTGCTGCCCGATCCCGACACGGCCGAGTCGCGCTTCAGCGGTCGGTCGCTCCAGGACATTCGCGACAACCTCCGCGTGATCGAGCGGCTGTACTTCGGCGACGACTCGCCCCAGAGCCTCGGGCTCGACGACTACGCGCGCGAGCAAGGGCACGACTTCACCCAGACCATGGCCGACGAGCTCGCGTCGAGCCGCGAGGCCCTCGATCTGGTGCCCGAGCCGCTGACGCTGGCCGTGGTGGACGCGCCGGGACGCGTGGACGAGCTCATCCGGCGACTGGGCGCCCTACAGCGCCTGATCCAGGTCGACATCCTCAACGCGCTGTCGCTGACCCCGACCTTCAACGACAACGACGGAGACTGATGCCGGAGCCCGAGCCGCGCAGTGCGTGGATGCGCTGGCTCGAGCGGCCCACGCCGTCGACCGGGCTGGCGGCCTTCCGCATCCTGT
The DNA here is from genome assembly GCF_026337845.1 of Paraliomyxa miuraensis. Lineage (GTDB taxonomy): Bacteria > Myxococcota_A > Polyangia > Nannocystales > Nannocystaceae > Paraliomyxa > Paraliomyxa miuraensis. Next base: position 62,174 of record NZ_JAOVZF010000164.1, read on the forward strand.
TCGGCGCGCTGATGCTGCTGTCGGTGGCTCGGTTCTGGGCCCGGGGGTGGATCGACGAGCTCTACATCGACCCGAGCTTCCACTTCACCTACCTGGGGTTTGGGTGGGTGCGCCCCTGGCCGGCCTGGGGCATGGCCCTGCACTTCGCGGTGATGGGCGCGGCCGCCCTGGCCCTGATGCTGGGGGCCTACACGCGATGGAGCGCGGCCCTCTTCTTGCTCACCTTCACCTATGCCGAGCTCCTCGAGAAGGCGGCCTACCTGAACCACTACTACCTCGTGAGCCTGCTGGCGCTGCTGCTCGTCGTCGTGCCCGCGGGAGCCACCTGGTCGGTCGACGCCTGGCGCCGGGGAGACAGGCCGACCGTGGGGCGATGGGCCTACGTGCTGCTGCGGGCCCAGGTGGCGGTGGTGTACGTGTTCGCCGGGCTGGCCAAGCTCGACGGCGACTGGCTCTTGCGAGCAGAGCCGCTGCGCACCTGGCTCTCGGCCCACGCCGATCTGCCGCTCGTCGGCGCCCTGCTGACCACGTCGGCCGCGGCGTATGCCATGAGCTGGGGCGGGATGCTCTACGACCTGAGCATCGTGGCGTGGCTCTCGTGGCGACCAACGCGGCGCGTGGCCTACCTGGTGTCGATCTTCTTCCACGTGAGCCTCTGGATCCTGTTTCCGATCGGGGTGTTCTCGTGGGTGATGCTGGCGTCCGCGACGCTGTTCTTCGATCCCGCCTGGCCGCAGCGGCTGGTGGCCAGGCTGCGCACGCGAGCCCCCTCGCGCGGCTCGAGCCCGAGTGATCGCCCCGGCCGGCTGCACCCGGTCGCCGTTGGCCTGGGCGCGACGTACCTGCTCGTGCAGGTCGTGCTCCCGTGCCGCCACGTGCTCCATCCGGGGGCGGTGAACTGGACCGAGCAGGGCTATCGCTTCGCGTGGCGAGTGATGCTGATCGAGAAGACCGGACAGGTCGAGTACGAGGTCTTCATCGGCGACGAAGCCCGCTTCATGGTCCATCCCCGCCGCGAGCTGACCACGCTGCAGTACCGCATGATGTCGACCCAGCCCGACATGATCCACGAGTATGCCCTCGCGCTCGCCGAGCGCTACCGCGAGCGCGGGCACGACCACGTGCGGGTCCACGCCCACGCCTGGGCCGCGCTCAACGGCCGCCCGAGCCAGCGCCTCATCGACCCGAGCGTGGATCTGGCGAGCCAGCCTCGCTCGCTCCGCACCGCACCGTGGATCGTGCCGCTGCAGGACCACGGCTCGGAGGTGCGCCCCCGCGGGCACGCGTCGGCGCCAACTCGACGGTCGCTGCCCCCACGGTCGCTGCCCCAACGGTAGCTCCCCCCACGGTAGCTCCACCTACGGTCGCTGCCCCGATGGCGAGCGCCGACGGTCGTCGCGGCCCGGGGCACCGTGATACCGTGTCGTGGGGTGGCACGATGCCGGTGACGTCGAGGATCGCAGCGGGGCTCGTCGTGGGCGCGGGGCTCGGGCTGGCTGCGAGCTGTCAGCCCACGAGCTTCGCCTGTGACGAGGACACCTCGTGTGCGGGTCTCGAGGAGGGCCGCTGCGAGCCCAGCGGCTACTGCAGCGTGCCCGACGACGACTGCCCCTCGGGCCACCGCTATGCGCCGCACTCGGGCGCGCTGTCGGGCCAGTGCGTCGACGCGGGCGGCAGCGATACCGGCTCGACCACGCCCGCCGAGAGCAGCGGCGGCACGGTCGTGCTCGATGGCACCACCACCCTGCCCAACCCGGACACGGAGGACGGCAGTGACTCCACCACGGGCCCCTCGTCGCTGGTGTGCCCAGGGGTCGCGCTCATCGACGATCCCTTCGACGCCCGAGCGCTCGATCCCGACTGGTGGACCACCTACGAGGCCGAGGGCGTGACGTTCACGCTGGTCGACGGCGAGCTCTACTTCGAAGCCATCGACGCCACCGGTGACTACACCGGGCTCGTGAACCTCGTGCCGCTCCCACCCGTGGGCTTCGCCGCGGTCGAGCTGAGCACGACGCCCCCCGAGGATGCTCCGGCGCAGGCCTTCTTCGTGCTCGGCAGCAACGACATCTACTACGGGTTCGTGGTGGAGGGGAGCACGCTGTACTCGATCTACGACAGCGACGCAGACGACGACGACCGCACCATCAACCCCTACGACCCGGTGGCGCACCGCTGGCTGCGGATGATCGTCGATGCGGAGGAGGGCACACTGGTGTGGGAGGTGTCGCCCGACGGTCTGGAGTGGAAGCCGCTCGACTCGGAGGACCAGCTCGACAACGACTTCGACCTCTCCACCGCCGTGATGGACTTCGGCGCCGGAGTCTGGGATGGGCCGTTCAGCGCCGATCCGGTCGCGACGTTCGGGCACGCACGTCTTTGCGCGCTCTGAGGCCGCGGCCGCACGAGAGCACCGCAAGCAGGCGCACCTGCAGCGCGCTGGGTCCTGAACGCAGCCGCATCGCGGGGCTCAGGCCACCGAGACCGCCAGCTGCCGCAGCTCCCGGGCTGCGTCCGTGCGCGGCTCGATCACGCCCTGCGCCAGCATCCACGCATAGGCGTCGCGCACCGTGTCCTCGAAGGGTCGCGGCGCGTAGCCGAGCTCGCGCCCGGCCTTGCTGCGGTCGTAGGCCATGCGCAGCATCAGCGGCATGAGCGACTCCGAGGTGTAGAGCGGCTCCCCGCCGCGCATGAACCATGCCGCGAGATCCATGAACGGCGCCCCGATGTCGGCCACCCACTTGGGGCACACCAGGCGCGGCCGCGGCACTCCGGTGATCCGCTCGGCCACGTGGGCGACCTGCGCGATCGTGCGGTAGTGGCCAGTGAGCAGGTAGCTCTCGCCCGTGCGGCCACGCTCGGCCGCGGCGAGGATCCCAACGCCGACGTCGCGGGCATCGACCCAGTCGAACCCGCCGCCGAGCAGCGCGGGCAGCCGACGCTGGTAGAGCTTGAGCAGCACGTGCCCCATGCGCGAGGGCTTGAAGTCGTAGGGGCCCATCACTCCCGAGGGGTGCACGATGACCGCATCGAGCCCATCGGCCACCGCCTCGCGCACCACCGCCTCGCCCTCGGCCTTGCTCACGTCGTAGGCCGGCGCATAGCCCCGCTGGACCCGCGGGCGCAGCTCGTCGGTGGGCTGGTCGAACGGCTCGGGTTCGAACACGTGAACCGAGCAGCAGTGCACCAGCCGAGGCAGCTCGGCCCGCCTGGCCGCGTCGACCACGTTGCGCACGCCTCCCACGTTGACCGCGTCGACCAGGCCGTTCATCGGCCCGATGATCGAGATCTGTGCCGCGAGGTGGATCGCGAGGTCGGCTCCGTCGAGCAGCTCGGGCAGCCCCTCGCCCGACACCACGTCGCCCGGAACCTTCTCGACCGTCAGCCCGCGCAGCTCCACCGGATCGGGCTTGCGGGTCAGCGCACGCACCGTGTCACCCCGCTCGAGCAGCTGTCGCACGAGGTTGGATCCGACGTGTCCGGTGGCTCCCGTGATTGCAACCGTGGCCATGGCGGGCGGGATGGTACGTGGTGTGACCGGGGGGCTGGAATACGGAAGGCCGTACGCCCGCGTCGGTTCGCTCACCTCCGCCGCCCGACGAGCGCTCCCCGCTCACCCCCCGCGCGCCGTGATCCGCCACAGCCGGTGGATCGGCGGCTCGCGGCGAAAGTCGGGCGGCAGGCTGTCGAACGTCAGATCCTCCACCGCCCACCGCTCGCTCACCCGGGCATCGAGCACGAACCGCCGCGAATTGGTCGAGAACAACAGCTCGCCGCCCGGAACCACCCGGGCCATCGTGGCCTCGATCAGCGCCACGTGGTCGCGCCCCACCTCGAAGCGCTCCTCCATCTTCTTCGAGGTGGAGGTGGTGGGCGGATCGAGGAACACCAGATCGTAGGTGCCGCGATCCTCCTCGAGGAAGCGCCGCACGTCGGCCCGGACCAGGCGATGCCGCGCACCCGGCTCGAGGCCGTTGAGCTCGAGGTTGGCCTGGGCCCAGTCGAGGTAGGTGTTGCTCAGATCGACGGTGGTGCTGGCCTCGGCCCCTCCGGCCATCGCATGGACGGTGGCGCTCCCGGTGTAGGCGAACAGGTTGAGGAAGCGCTTGCCCCGGGCGCGCTGCTCGATCCACCGTCGCGTGGTGCGGTGATCGAGGAACAACCCGGTGTCGAGGTAGTCGTGCAGGTTCACCCAGAAGCGGTGGCCACCCTCCTTCACCTGCATGCGATGGCCGGTGAGCGCCAGCGGTCGGTACTGCTCGCGCCCACGCTGGCGACGGCGACGCTTGAGCACCACGTGCTCGGGATCCACCCCGGTGAGCTCGGGCAGGCTGGCGATCACCAGGTCGATGCGACGCGCAGCCCGCTCGGGGTCGACGCGCGACGGAGCCTCGTACTCCTGCACGTGCAGCCAGCGCTCGTAGCGGTCGATCGCCACGTTGAACTCCGGCACGTCGGCGTCGTAGAGGCGAAAGCAGGTCACACCCTCGCGCTCGGCCCAGCGCTCGCGCGTCCGCAGGCCCTTGCGCAGGCGATTGACGAACGGAGCCACCTCGTGACGATCGGCCTCGCTCAGGCGTGGAGGCACCGGTGAAGGCGCGGGCTTGGCCTGGGCCTCGGGCCTGGGCTTGGCCTGGGCCTCGGGCCCGGCCCCAGCCTCGGCCCCGGCCTTGGTCGGCGAGCTCGCGAGCGCGGGGCCCGACGCGGTCTCGAGCGAGGGAGGCAGCGTGTAGCGAAGCACGGTGCACGGCAGCGGTCCGTTGTCGACCGCCAGCGTCTGCTCGGGCACCAGGCCCACCGCGTGGCGCAGTGCATCGTCGGAGGTGAGCACCAGCGCGCGCCAGTCGGGGAAGCAGCGCAGCAGCGTGCGACCGAGCCGGCCATAGAGACCGCGCAGGTCGGCCTTGTCGCCCAGCCGCTCACCATAGGGAGGATTGAGCGCCAAGAGCCCCTGCGGAGGTGCATCGCCGGGCTTCCACTGCCGCAGCGGTCGCACGTCGAGGAGGATCCGATCCGACAACCCTGCTCGAGCGATGTTGGTGCGAGCGAGCCGCACGATGTCGGCGTCGCCGTCGTAGGCCTGGATCTCGACTCGCGGGCTCCGTGTCCCGGCGACCGCCCGCTCGAGCGCCTCACGGCGCACCTCGGCCCATGCCGCGGCGTCATGGCCGTGCCAGGCCGAGAACCCCCACTGCGAGCGTCGCAGCCCGGGGGCCACGTCGTCCGCCATCCAGGCCGCCTCGATCGCCAGCGTGGCCGCGCCCGCCATGGGATCGACGAAGGCACCGCCGCCGGCCGCCACCTGTGGCCAGCCTCCCCACTGCAACAGGCCCGCCGCGAGGTTCTCCTTGAGCGGCGCCGCCCCGTGCTCGCGCCGATAGCCGCGACGGTGCAGGCTCTCGCCGCCGAGGTCGATGGCCACGCTGCACCCGCCGCCGCGGGCAAACGCGTTGATCCGCAGATCGGGGCGCTTGGGATCGACCGACGGCCGACGGCCCGTGCGATCGCGGAAGCGGTCGACGATCGCATCCTTGACCCGCTGCATGCCGAAGCGATCGTGGTCCACCGCCGCGCGCACCCCGAGGTAGTCCACCGCCAGCGTTCCATCGGGCGAGAGGTGCTCCTCCCAGGCGATCGCCCGCACGCCCTCGTAGAGCGCGTCGGCATCGGGCACCGCGAGGTCGGCCAGGTGCAGCAGCACGCGATTGGCCACCCGCGACCACAGGCAGATGCGATAGCCGAACGACAGCGGCCCGCGCACGCGACAGCCACCGGGCTCGGTCCGCACCACGCGAGCCCCCAGCGTGCGCAGCTCCTGGGCGAGCACGTCCACCAGGCCACGGGGCGCGGTCACGAAGAACGAATGCACCGTCATGCAGACGCTCCATCCGGGCGCGCCACGGCCAGCTCGGCCCGCAGCGCGGGGGCGAGGGCGGGCCCGCTCGCGCACACGCTCGGCCCGCGCAGCGTCCATGGTCGACCGCGCATGGTGGTGACCTCGCCCCCCGCCTCGCGGACCAACACCACTCCCGCGGCGCAGTCCCAGGGCTGTAGGCCGTACTCCCAGTAGCCATCGAGCCGTCCCGCCGCCACGTAGGCCAGGTCGAGGGCCGCGCTGCCCGGGCGTCGAATGCCCCGAACCCGCCGGACCAAGTAACCGAATTCCTCGATGTTGATCCCGCGCGCGCGGTCGTAGCCGAACCCGGTGGCCAGCAGGCTCCGCGACAGCGCGTCCGTGTCGGTGACCAGCAGCCTTCGCTCGCCGTGCCGGGGCGAGCGCAACCATGCCCCCTGCCCGCGACAGCCGAAGAAGGTCTCGCCGCGCGTGGGATCGTGCACCACGCCCAGCAAGCCGTCACCGAGCCCCGGCTCCCCGACCGACGAGTACAGGCCAATCGAGACGCTGAAGTGGGGAAAGCGATGCGCGAAGTTGGTGGTGCCGTCGAGCGGATCCACGTACCAGCACGGCCCCTCGGTCGTGGCCACCTCGCCCGATTCCTCGGCCACCAAGCCATCGTGGGGGAAGGCCGCCCGCAGCCGCTGCAGCACCTCGGCCTCGGCCTCGCGATCCGCTTGCGTGACCAGGTCGGCGTCGGACGACTTGGTCTCGATCTCGAGTGCGCCCTCGAAGCGCTGCATCAGTCGGGCCCCGGCCGCGACGGCGGCCTCGAGCGCAACCTCCAGGCGGGCCTCGAGCCCCTCGGCGGTCAGCCCCTCGGGGCCCACGAACGAAGCAGGGCTCATGCTCGCTCGCCCCCGATCAGGCGACCGAGCGCAACCCCGGCCGTGGCGCGATAGAGGCGCGGCGACAGCCGCTTGAGCAGCAGCGCCGGATAGCTCGCGCCCAGCGTGGTGGCCAGCGGTGCCCCGCTCCTCACCGCCCGTACGATGTCACGCGCCACTCGATCGGGCGGGATCCCCATCTTCTCGTAGAAGTCCATCACCCTGCGCTTGCGCTCTCCCACCGCGCCCTCGAGCCGCGCCGCGCGGATGATGTCGGTGGAGATCACTCCCGGGCAGATCGCGGTGACCCGAATCCCAAAGGGGGCCAGCTCGGCGCCCAGCGCCTCGGAGAGCCCCACCACCGCATGCTTGCTGGCGCAGTAGGGCGCCATCGAGGGCACCCCGACCAGCCCGGCCAGCGAGGCGGTGTTGACGATGTGCGCATCGCCGCCTTGATCGATGAGCCGCGGCACGAACACGTGCACGCCGTGGATCACCCCCCACAGGTTCACGTCGAGCACCCAGCGCCAGTCGTCGAGGCTGGTCTCCTGGACGAGGGCACTGTGGCCGACACCGGCGTTGTTGATCAGCACGTCCACGCGACGGTGACGGGCGTAGACGTCGGCCGCGAGCGCCTCCATCGCCGCTGCATCGCGCACGTCGACCACGTGCGCATGCGCCTGCGGGCAATGAAGCCGACACTCGGCCGCCGCCTCTTCCACTCGACCGCGATGGATGTCGATCAGGTGCAAGCGCGCCCCCTGCCGGGCAAAGGCCCGGGCCGTGGAGCGACCGATGCCCGAGCCCGCGCCGGTGATCACCACCACGCGGTCCTTGAACCTCTTGAAGATGCTGAGCATGGCGTTGCGGCCCCGCACGGTAGCACGGCGGCCACGTCCCCCTGGCCCCGGCTCGGCCGTGTGCCCGGGCCAGTCTCGAGGAAGAGTTCCACCGACCCTCGGCGCCGGCCGCCATGCCCTGCGAGCTCAGCGATCGGCCCCGGCCACATCGGGGGCCCCGGCCATCTGCGGGCGCGGCTCGCCATCGAGATCGACGATCGGGTCGCCCGGCTGCCACTGCGCCACGTCGTCGAACGGATGTGGAGACACGAGATGGAAGTCGCCCGCGCCCGGGGCCAGGAACCAGCCCGAGTCGAACGACTCCCGCAGCACCACCCCATCACCCGCCAGCAGCGAGTCGATGGCGCTGTGGTCGACGACCAGGCCCGGGCACGCGATCGAGCCGGAGTCGATGCCCACCACGATCGAGTCGTGCACCACGCCCGCGCTGCCACCCATGCACTCGATGGAGGCCACGCCCGCGCTGTCGTTGCCCGCCACCGTCACGTAGCGGAGCTCGAAGGTCGACGCCGCGGCGCGCAGGGCCTGGGCGTCGATGAGGCCCGAGCCGTTGGCCCCGAGCACCGAGGTGCGCGCGTGGAGCTCGGCCCCGTTGGACAGCGACACGCCCCCGCCGGGGTTGAGCACCACCAGCCAGCCATCGAGGTGGAGCACCGCGCCCACCACCGCGATGGCCTCGGACACCGAGCTTCCATCCACGCGACCACGATCGAGATAGGCCACCGCGCCGCCCGAGATGGTGATGGGCGCTCCCACTCCGCCGCCCGAGAAGCGCGGCCGCTCGTCGGCCAGGCCTCGCACCGCCACCACCCGACCACCGGTGAGGGTCAGGCCCGCGGCATAGGCCGCATCACCGGCGCGCGCCCGTACCCACAGAGTCCCGGTCTCGCCCACGCCCACGTTGGCCAGGGCACCGGCCACCGTACAGTAGGGGGATGCCTCGCTGCCATCGGCGCCGGCACAGCCTCCCGCATCGCCGTCGACCCACCACACGCGATCGGTGGGCAGGCAGCTCCCCATCTCGAGGTGGCACGCGCTCTGGGGGCACTGCTCGTGGCGAGTACAGGCGACGCACGTGCCCTCGACCAGGTCGCAGACGGGCGTGGGGTCCTCGCATGCGCTGGCGTCGTCCTCGGTGCACGCCACGCAGCGATCGTCGGCGCACAGCGGACGCATGGGATCGAGCTGTGCACACACCAGATCCGGATCCGGGGCCAGGGTGCACGGTACGCACTGCCCATCCACGCACGAGGGCATCGTGGGCTCGCAATCCGCATCCACCCGACAACCGGGGATCCCGGTGTCCGAGGCGGTGTCATCGGCCTGCGCCGTGCTCGAGCTGGTGGCCCCGGTCTCGCCGGTCGAGCCCCCGCTGCTGCCCGCGCTCGAGCTCCCTTGCGGGCACTGGGCTAGCTCCACCGCGGTCAACCCCTGGCCGCAGGGGCTGTAGCAGGCGTCCTCGGGCCGATCGGCCACGCACCCGTTGCCATGGGGGCTGGTTTGGCACCCCGCGCTGCAAAACGGCAGCACTCCGCTGGGATAGAGGGCCGCGCAGGTCTCGTCGCCTTCGAGCAACGAGCAGTGCCGCAGGTTGGGATCGAGGCTACACGAGGGCACGAGACCCAGCCCCAGCCCCAGACAAGCGCCGAGGCCGAGACCCAGACCCGACCAGAGACCGGACCGACGAAGGAAGGCATGGGGAACGAAGGAGCGAGCGAGCATCATCGATGGGACTCCGGCCGGGCCTGGCGACGGCGGCGATCGAGCAGCAGCAGCACCGCCCCGCTGACGAGCATGGCGCTCCCCACCGTGACGGCAGCGATGCCTCGGGCCCGAACGTCGGCGCTGGATTGGAAGGTTTCGTCGTAGAAGCGATGCGTGATCGCGAGGGCGGCCGCACCGGCACCGAGGCCCAGTCCCCCGAGCCCCGCGAGTACGGCCCCGGCGCGGCCCGCCGGGCCCAAGCCCGTGCCGTGGCGAGCGGACCGGGTGCGAGACTCGGGCCTCGGGGCAGGGTTGGGCGGCTCGGGCGGCTCGGGATCCGGGGGTGCCGCGAGCGTCATCGCGGGATCCTGGGCCTTCAGTGCCTGCGCGAGGTGATCTCGAACGTGGGGCACCAGCTCGGCGTGCGTGCACGTGCATCGCGACGACCACGTGCCTCGAGTCGTACCGGGCACCACGATGTGCACGCGGAAGTCGAGCAGTTCCCCGGTGATCACGATCGAGGCCAAAGTGGAGGTGACCATGCCCCTGGTGCCCGCCAGCACCCGGGTGGCGAGCGCCTCGCGATCGACCACCGCCGCATCGACCACCACCGAGACCGGAGCGGACGACGACGTCACCCCCGCCAGGGCGCTCACCAGGGCGCGCGCCTGCAATACGGCCGCCAGCGTGCTCATGGCGCCCCTCCCCCCAGCGAGACGACGCCCGTGCGATCGAGGCGTCGTCGGCAGCGCTCGACCAAGCGCACCAAGGCGGGATCGTGGACCGCGGCCCCCTCGCTCACACAGGCATCGAAGCGTTGCTGCTCGATCCACGCCACCAGTCGCAGCCGCATGCGAGGGCTCGGCTCGGGCCAGCACGTGGACTCGGCGGTCACCTCCAGCACCTCGGCCCACGCCCAGCGCCGAGCCGCCGCCCGGGCTCGCTGGCGCTGGGTCTCGCACCAGGGCAGCGACGGCTCCACGCCCATGCGCACCATTCGTGGATGAGCCCCGCCGGACGACGTCGAGTGCGATCGAGACTCCTGACTCGCGCCTCGCTTGGCCCGGGCCTCGCTCGGCTCCGCGATCTCGACCCCGTCCTCGACCCCGCTCGGGCGGCCGTTCGAGCCCTCGTTCTGTAGGGTGGCGAGCGGCACCACCGTCGAGGGCCACGCGACCATTGGAGGTTCCGGAGGTTCCGGCGCCCCGGCGCCCGCGATCGCTTCACCCCGTGCGAGTGGATCCGCAGCATCGGGCTGAAGCCATCCCCGAACCAGCGCCGCCACGCCCACGATCACGAGCAAGAACCACCATCGCTCCAAGGCGGTCCGCTGCGCTCCAACGGGTGCCAGCACCGCATCCCTCACCTCGCTCCCCACCACGGGGTGGACCTCGGTCGAGCACGTCGTTGGTCGGGGGAACGAGATCACCGTGGCGAGCGCAGCCTTGCCACCGAGCGCCTGGGTGATCGCCCTCAGCTCGCCGCACAGTTCCTCGGCCGAGGGCCGAAGCCGTGACTCGGGCTCGGTACAGGCATCGATCAAGCTCCCCAGCGACGATGGAGCCTCTCGGTCCCGTCCCGCCAGGCGGGGTACCACCCGCACGCCCTCGTAGTGGAGCTCGAGCAGCCGCGTGCGCGAGACCGTCGCATGCGGGTCTTCGCCCGTGAGCATCTGATGGAGCAGTCGCCCCACCGCATACACGTCCATCGAGGGATGGGGCGCGGCCCCGCGGTACTGCTCGGGGGCCATCGCGGTGACCGTCCCCGGTCGCTGATCCGCGCAAGTCAGCCGAACGATCCGCGGCTCGAGGTCGAACACCGCGGCCAGCCCGAAGTCCACGAGCACCGGCTGCGCCGCTTCGTCGGGATCGACCCCTTCGTTGGTCTCGCTCCCCCCAGGTGAAGCCAGTACCACGTTGCGAGCGGTGAGGTCGCGATGGACGATCCCCACCCCGTGCGCCGCCACCAGTGCCTCGGCCAAGCCCAGGCCCACGCGCACGACCTCATCGGGTCGCATGCACAGCGCCGCCGCCATGCGAAACGCCAGCGTCGGACCGGGCACGCGCTCGGTGGCGAGGAACGGCCGTCCTTCCAGCTCGGGCAGCCGGCCCGCCCCCAGCCATCGCAGCAACCCGCGGTGCAACGGCAGCCGCGCCACCAGCTCGGCCTCCCGCTCGAAGCGTTGCGCACGAGCCGGCTCTTCCCTGGGATCGCCCAACATCACCTTGAGCGCCACCTCGCGATCCAGCCGGCGATCATGCCCCGCGTACACGGTGGCCATGCCACCCCGGCCGAGCAATTCGCCCACCACGAAGCGACCACCACCCACCAGGACTCCGGGAACGAGCTCGCCGGGCACGGCCTCGGGACAGGGCCAACCCGACCGCGTGTGCCAACGCGACGCGTCACCCCACCGCGCCTCCGGTCGTGCCTCTCGTCGTTCCTTCCGCCGTTCCTCGATCACGAGCGACCTCCCCATCCCAGAACCGCACTCGCTGGCTTCGCCCATTCGTTGGCCCATGCCACCCCCAGCACGACCAACGTCGACAACCCACCGAGGAGGGCCGCGAGCACCATCAGCAGGGCCAACCGCATGGGCGAAGCGCTGCCCCATGGGCTCGTCATCGCAAGGGCTCGAGCCCCCTTGCCTCCCCAACCATGGGCCAGGCCCTTGGTCGGACCATCGACGGGGTCGATCGAGAGACCGGAGGACGACGACACCAGCCACGCGGTCGCCGACTCGTCGAAGGACGAGGGCGCAGTGCCCCGCGAGCCCGGCCATGGCTCGGTGATCTCGCGCTCGAAGGGGTCCTCTTCGTCCCGCTCGTCACGCTCGTCGTCCTCATCGCACCCGTCGTGCTCGTCGCCGGATTCGTCGCCGTCGCCCGGTTCGCGGGCGACGCGATGCGCCGATACCCGCTCGGCCGTCCGTGCGCGTACCACCGCATCCCCGACGGCTCTCGCCTCCAGGCGCGCACCGACCTCTGCCGCTCCCACCCGAGGCCCCACCGGAGGCCCCACCGGAGGTTGGGTCGCACGAATGGGAACGGTTCGCTCCGCCTCCCTGGCCTCCACTCCCGTGCACGGACCGACGCCAGCATCGTCGTCGACCTCGGGCCATGGAGCGGCCACGGTCACCAAGCGTCCGGCCTCCACCCGACGACGCACCTCGTCGAGCACTTCGCTGCGCACCCCGAGCGACAGCAATCGCGTGAGCCCCGAGCTCGGCTCGCCAACGACCTGGCGATACAAGGCCTCCAGGAACAACCGCCGGTTGCGATAGCCCGCCCACGACGTCAGCATCGCCAGCGCTCGGCGGGCCGACTTGATGCGGAGCTCGACCCGCGGCTCGAGCAACGATCGCCGCAGACCCTCGACCAGCGCGGGCACCCATCGATCGAGCCGAGGAATGCCGCCTTCGAGGATCTCCGTCACCAATTCGCGCTCGTCCTTGCACCAGTGGCGAAACTTCAGACCCTCGAGCAGCTCGTGGAGGATGGTCCCCACCGCGAACAAGTCGGACGCGGGCCCTGGCCGTCCCCTCGCCTGCTCGCGCGACAGATACCGCAGCGTGCCGCGGAAGCGCAGCCCCGCTCCTCCGATCGCATCGTCTCCCCGGCTCGCGCCCACCCCCGCTCCCGCTCCCAGGAGGGTCTGGTCGAGCCCCGCGAGTCCGAAGTCCATCAGCTTCACCTCGCCTCGCGAGGTGATCATGACGTTGCTCGGCGATACGTCGCGATGCACGATCCCATGCTCACGGCCCGCAATCGCGAAGTCGTGCGCGTAGACCAGCGCATCGAGCAGCGCGCCCACGATGTGGACCACGTCCTCGACCGCCATCGGACGCCCACCGGCCGCCATCTGGACCTGCTGCCGAAACGTACCGAGGTCGACTCCGTCGACCCAGTCCATCGCCATGAACAACAGATCGTCGACCACCCCCACGTCGAATACGGAAACGATGTTGGCGTGGCCCAACATCATGGCAACTCGCCCCTCGTCCACGAACAAGCGGCGATACCGATCGTCGTTGGCGAACGCGGGTCGAATGAGCTTGATCGCACAAGGCTTGATGGCCCCCTCGAGCCCCAGGCGCGCCCCAGCCCATACCTCGCCCATGCCGCCCGCTCCCAGGCGGCACACCAGCTCGTAGCCGGCCTTGCGTAGACATCCCGGGCCTGGCCCGGCGTTGGTGCCAACCTCCATCGCCATGATCTGCGCCTTCGATCCACAACCGATGACCGATGACCGATGACCGACGATCGTCGGCCTCGACGTTCGACTATGTACCATCGTCGATTCGACGAAGGAATGCCCCTTTCGCGAAATTCGACCGAGTCACCAATGCCCACCAATCGCATGGTTTGGAGTGACCACCTCGGTTGGCGATCGCTCCAACTGGCACACTACCGTACCGGTCATCGATTCCCCATCGACTCCCATGGGCGCCTCGTCCTCGACTCCTCGCCGCTCGGCTCGTCATCGCCTTCTCGACATCCGCCCCGCCTCCGGCTCACGACCCGCTTCACGTCACGAGGCGACGATCCGGACGGATCGATGTCGAGAATTCACACTTCATGCGCGCACCATTGCAGCATCCGGTGCAGTCCGTTCCAGATTGGCGCCACCCAAGTCCCCCCGTTGGACCAGAACCGCCGATACGACCGCCAATTCGTTCGATTGCGGTGAGCCCCATCTTCCCGGACGCTGGTCCCAACATGACCATTCACGCCCTTGGATCCGACGTGATATCTACCCCTCGACATGACGGATACGGTGGATCGCACGGCCGCGACGACGCGGACCGATCGGACGGCCACGGTCGTTCGCAGGCTGCGAAGCCTCAAGCTTCGGCGGACGGATGGGCCCGCCCCGGGTGCACCGCAGACCTTCACCTTGCCCCGCGTCACGGTGGGTCGTAGCAAGGCTTGCCACGTGATCGTGCCGCATGCCTCGGTGAGCGCGCTGCACTTCGAGCTGCGCGTACGAGGCGAGCACGTCGAGCTACGAGACCTCGACAGCACCAACGGCCTGCACCTCGACGGCCGCCGGATCTTCCACGTCGAGCTCTACCCCGGCGATTGCTTCTCCGCCGGCGAGGTGACGTTCGAGCTGCTCGAGGCCGGCGAGGTCGAGGTTCCGGTCTCGGCCGACGATCGCTTCGAGGAGATGTGGGGCGACAGCCCGGTCATCCGCGAGGTGTTCGCCCAGCTCGACGGGCTGGCCGCCACCACCATCGACGTGCTGATCGCCGGAGAGACCGGCACGGGCAAGGAGGTCGCGGCCCGCTCGTTGCACCTGCGATCCGGTCGCACCGGTCCCTTCGCCACGGTCGACTGCGCCAGCCTCACCGCCCCGGCGCTCGATCATGCATTCGAGGACGCCAACGGCGGCACCCTGATGCTGGACGATCTCGCCGAGCTCCCCATCGAGCTGCAGCCGCGGCTCCTGCGACTGCTCGATCGCCGCGGGACCCGGCGCGAACTCGGACGCGAGCCCGGACGCGAACTCGGTCGCGAGCCCGGACGCGAGCCCAGTCGCGAGCTACTCGGCCAACGGCGAGCCCTCGACGTGCGCATCGTCGCCGCCACCCGCACCGACCTGCCCCAGCTCGTGGCCACCAAGCGCTTCCGCGAGGACCTCTACTTCCGCGTGGCCCAGGCGCTGGTCGAGCTCCCGCCGCTGCGCGAGCGGGGCGACGACGTCGAGCTGCTCGCGGCCCAGTTCCTCGCCGAGCAGGCCAGCCTCACCGATGGCCGCGAGCTCGAGCTCGGCGACGACGCCAGGCAGGCCCTGCGCGAGCATCGATGGCCGGGCAACATCCGGGAGCTTCGCAACGTGATCCAGCGCGCGGTGCATCTCGCCCACGGCTCTCGGCTCCACGCCCACGATCTCGCGCTGCGCGACCAGGGCGGACTGATGGGCACCGAGGAGCTGCTGGCGCTGCCCTACCGCGAGGCCCACGACCAGCTCGATCGCTACTACCTGCGCCGCATCATGATCGAGACCCGCGGCAACATCACCCACGCCGCCCTGCGCCTGGGTACCAGCCGCCGCTCCCTGCGGGAGCGGCTCAAGCGACTGGATCTCTACACGGGCGAGTCCTAGGCTCGCGTCGCCTCAGAATCGCAGGCGCAGCGACAGCCCTCCCGCGGGGCGCTGCACCGACGCCCACGGCTGCACCGACACCTGCGCCTGGGCGGCCTGGAACTTCCGATAGTCCCGATGGATCCGCACCCCACGGGTCAGCAAGAAGCCGCCCGCCAGGCCGAGCACCGCGGCGAACCCAAACGAAAGACCCACTGCGATCCCGACGTGGCGTCCCGGGTTGTTGAAGGCGCAATCGAGCGCGAGGCTCCCCGCTTCGCACGCCTCGACCGTCCTCTCGATCCGAACCGCCTCCCAGATCCCCCGCCCGACCAGCAGCGCCGAGGTCCCCACCACCACCGACCCCAGGCTCAGCTCGAGCACCCCTTGGCGCGTGCCGCCTTCGGAGTGGTCGGTCTCGGACCTCCGAGCTTGCCGCCGCTCCTTGCCCTTCTTCGCCTCCGGGGTGATCTGCGTGGGCCCTCGGTTGCGCTTGGCGTGGGTCGGCCGCGGTGCGAGCACGATCGCCATGGCGATCGACCCCACCACCAGCGCACGTAGCCCAGACCGGCTCACCGCCCAACGGTACCAGCCACCGGGACCGAGATCGCGCTCCCGCCATCACGTCCGCCCTGCGAGCCAGCCCCAGGGGCCCCGGGGTGCATTGCGCACAGGCCGCGACCCGCCGCGTCGACCACTCCACCGATTCATCCCATGCCAGCCGAGTCCGGGTCGCAATCGCCCGGTTTCTCCGTGCCTCGCACCATGGAGATCGCTTCGCCCCCGCCTCCCCGCCCGTGATACCCATCCACGATGACTCGGCGATGGAAGACGGCGGTCGCACTCCTCTCGCGAGCGCTCGCCGTGGTGGTGCTCGTGGGCGCGGGTTGCAAGAAGGACGAGCCCGCCAGCGACGGTGGCGCTTCCGCGGGGCCCTTCGGAGGCACGCCGGACACCCCCGCCCGCGTCGCCCCCGTGAAGCTCGACGCCTTCGGCGAGGCACCGGGCCTGCTCGACCGCGGGGCGATCTTCGTCGCGGTTCGAGCGGGTGCCGCCCAGAGCTTCCTGCAGCAGCTTCCCCTGCCCGGCTACGTCACCCGCGAGCTCGCCGAGGCCCGCCGCGAGCTCGGCTTCGACGTCCTGAACGACGACGTGCTCGCGCGCTTCTCCATCCCCCCGGATGCGGTGGTGAGCATGACGCTGGGTCGCCCCGTGGGCACCGACGCGCGCAAGACCGTCACCAGGGGCATCCACCACCGCGACGATCACTTCCTGGGCCTGATGGCGCGAGTGATGAGGAAGGACCTCGACGAGAAGCCCTCGTTCGTCGAGCCGCTGCCCGAGTCGCACCTCGAGCCCGAGCCTCCGCCCCCACCCGAGCCGCCGACCATCGAGGCCAAGCCCATCGAGGAGTCGCCACCCCCCTCGTCGAAGCCACCGACGATCGAGGTCCCCGGTGGCGTTCCGGGCGGCGTCATCGGAGGCGTTCTGGGCAGTCCGTGGGCCGAGCCCCCGCCCCCGCCCCCGCCGGTCATCACCCCCGCCGAGCGCCGCGAGATCGACGAGCTGCTGCGCCAATCCGACGGCATGGCGATGCAGTTCCGCTTCCACGTGCCCACCGACGACCCCGACCAGATCCTCCGCGAGATCCGGACCCGCATGAGCCCGCGCGACCACGAGCGAGGCCGGGCCCAGTGCAGCGGGCTCGAGGCCGAGCTGTGCGTGGCCGACGGGCATGCACTGGTCATCGCGCGCCGCGACGGCAAGGCCGTCGTCTTCGACCTCTTGACCTTCCTGGGCCGCTCGTCCGACGACGCCGATCCCGAGGCCCGCCGTCGCGCCACCACCGAAGCGCTCGGCGCTCCCCCGGCCAAGCTCTCCGAGCTACGGAGCATGGCGGGCCATGCCAGCCTCTACGTCGACGCCACCGCATTCGTGGAGCTGTTCGAGCACGAGCGCGTCGGCAATGCCCTGCGCTCGCTGACCTGGGACTACGACCAGCCGCGCGAAGGCGTCGAGCGTCGCGTCCGCGAGGGCGAGGCGCTGCGTCGCATGCTCGACGTCCCGCGCCTGTTCGACGGCGTGCTCGCCAACGTCCACCACGACCGCGAACGAACCCAGCTCCAGGTCACGTGGCCCGTGCGCGACGATCAGCGCGCGCTCGCCCGCGAGGTCCTCGCCTCGCCGCCGGTCGTGGTACCCGTTCCCACCCTCGCGGCGCTGTGCGACGGCTCGCTGCTGTGCGCCCGCAGCCGGGGCCTGCCCTCCGCCCAGGCGCTGGGCAACCGCCTCGGCCTGGGGATCTACGGCGACGCTCGCAGCCTCGAAGACGCGATCGACGACGCCGACGAGCTCGCGGGCGTGCTCATCCTCGTGGCCACCTGGCCCAACGCGCTGGGCACCGGGCTGTGGCACCTGCCGCTGTCGGAGGCCCGCGGTCCCGAGGCCGCGATGGTCCGCGGTCTGCTCGACGCGATCGGTCGGATCCAGGGCGCCGGCCTGAGCGTGCGACGCCTCGACGTGGGCCGCCGCTCGCTGCAGGCCGAGTACGCCGCCTACCTCCGCGTGCCCGCCAACGACATGGCACTCGTGAGCACCCTGCTCTCGATGGCCGAGATGCGCATGAGCCCGACCACGGTGGAGGGCGTCGACGGCAGCGTGATGATGCTGCGGATCCCCGAGGACGACCTCCCCGCCGTATTGATGACCCGCAAGGATCCCGACCCCAAGGACGACGTCGTGCACGGCTGGCTCACCGTGGTCGACGCGCCGCAGCGACTGGGGTGGCTGCTCGGTCTCGCCACCGACGACGGCCAGCAGCCCTTGCTCTACGCCGAGATTCCCGAGCTGTGGCGGCTGGTCGCGTCGGTTCCCGAGGCGGTCGACGAGCTCGGCTTTGCGCGCACCTGGGCCTCCGAACGCAGCGCGCGAACCAGCTTGTGGATCGACGACGGGCAGCCCCACGTCCTGATGGAGGTCGCACGGATCTCGCCCACCGAGGCCAGGGACCGCTGAGCCGCTGGCCAGGGCGCGCTGCTGCACCACACGGCCAGGGAGCGTGAGCCGGCCGTCACGACGTGCACGTCGCTCCGCGCCCTTCCATCCAGGACACCCGCGCCCTACCTCGTCCGAAGGCACGGGCCCTCACGCTGTCTCGAGCCCGCCAACTAGCCGAAATCACATCATTGTCAGTCCGGGGTCCCCGTCTTGCACACGCAGGGACCGGCCTGCGGCACTGCTCGTGCCGCTCTTGGATTGCACGACCATGAGCCTTGCTTCGTTTCGCCCGTCGACCCCGCTCGTGCTCGCCATGCTGGCGGTGAGCGCGGCCGGTTGCTCCTCCACGGATGACTCCGACGACCGCCACCCCGGCTACGCCGACGGCGGCGACTACGACCCGAGCGATCCGAGCGGCGATGCCGGCGACGAAGACGAGCCGGCCGGCACCAGCGGCGGCGAAGATGGCGACGATGGGGCCGGACCCGACGAGCCTCCGCCCGAGCCCGACGACGACGGGATCGACAACGCGAGTGAAGAGCAGCCCCTGGCCTGTGATGCGCAGACGGACGTCACGCTCTTCCTCTCGCCCGACGATTCCAACTCGATGTCGTCGCCGGTCCAGGTGCGCGAGGCCGTGCTCAGCGGCTGGGGCAGCGTGCAATCGGTCGCCATCCGCACCTGGGAGTTCTTCAACTACTACGACTTCGGCTATCCCGCGGCCGAGCCCGGCGGCCTGGTCGTGACCCCCTCGCTGGCCAAGGACGAGAGCGGAGCCGAGGGCGACTACCTGCTTCAGATCGGCATCAGCAGCGAGCAGCTTACCAACGAGCTCCGCCCGCCGATGAACCTGACCCTCGTGCTCGACACCTCGGGCTCGATGGCCGGCACCGCGATGGACATGCTCAAGGAGACCGGCTTCGCGATCGCGGCCAGCCTGAACGAAGGCGACACGGTCTCGATGGTCACCTGGAGCACCGAGAACGCCGTGGTCCTTGGCGGCTACCACGTGTCCGGCCCCAACGATCCCTTGTTGCTCGCCAAGCTCGACGAGCTCGAGCCCGGCGGCGGCACCGACCTTCATGGCGGCCTGGTGGCGGGCTACGGGCTCGCGGAGCAGGTGTTCGCCGCCGATCGGATCAACCGCATCGTGCTCATCAGCGATGGTGGCGCCAACGCGGGCATCACCGACATCGACCTCATCGCCGAGCAGAGCGGCACCAACGATCAGGACGGCATCTACATGGTGGGCGTGGGCGTGGGCGACGCCTCGACCTACCACGACGACCTGATGGATGCGGTGACCGATGCCGGCAAGGGTGCCTCGGTGTTCATTGCCACCGAGGACGAGGCCTGGTCGGTCTTCCACGACGATTTCATCAGCACCTTGGCCGTGGCCGCCCGCGACGTCCAGGTCCAGCTCGACATGCCGCCCGGCTTCGAGATCGTGCGCACCAGCGCCGAGGAGATCAGCACCAACGCCAGCGAGGTCGAGCCGCAGCACCTTGCGCCCAACGACGCCATGGTGTTCCACCAGCAGCTCCACACCTGCGCACCCGAGCTGGCGACCGACGACGCCGCCATCACCGTCACCGTGCGCTGGCGCGACGCCGTGACCTTCGAGCCGCGCGAGCTCGTGCACCAGGCCGCAATCGGTGAGCTGCTCGCGGCCGAGGCCGACGGGGGCCGGCTGCTCAAGGGCGCGGCCGTGTACGCCTACGCCGAGAGCCTCAAGGCCTACAAGCGTGCCGACGCCGACGGCCGTACCGTCACGGTGCAGGGGGCCTTCGCCGCGCTCGAGCAGGCCGAAGCCGCGCTGCCCGGGGACACGGACCTGGCGGAGATCCGCAGCGTGCTCGAGGCGCTGATGGAGTAGCGCTCAGTCGGCCCACAGCGTCAGCGGCAGCTGGAGCACCGTCCCCGGCGACAGCGCCCACGGAGCCTCGGTGATCGCGTGCTCGAGGCAGCGGTCGGCCTTGGCATCTCGCAGCGTGCCATGGACCACGCGCGCCGAGAGCTCGCCCTGGGCGTCCACCGTCAGCTCGATGATCACCAGCGTCTTGTTCCCGGCCTGGCCCTCGACCTCGAACATCGGCGACGACTCGAAGCACTGGCGCAGGCGACCACGGCTCTTGCGCAGCGCCGCGCGCAGCGGCGCCGTCGAGCGCGACGTCTCGGCGCGTACGCGCCCGAAGGCGACGTGCGCTTGCGGTCGACCGGGGGGCATGGGCCCATCGGTCTTCAGCTCGAGGTCGAGCGCACGCTCGGGTGCCGTGCGCACCTTGGCCACCCGCTCGGCCTGCACCACCTCGACCTGATAGTTGGACTCCGCCCCCGTGGTCCCCGCCAGCGAGATCCCGGCCGAATCTCCCAACGCCATCGCCGACGACTCCACCACCTGGGTGAAGTCGCGGCCGATGCCGTTGCCGATCGGGATGTTGCGGAACTCCTCCATCGCAACCGTGCGACCCACGCTCACCCCGCCGGCCATCTCCACGTCGACCCCCTCGGGAGCATGAGTCGGCTGCACCACGTGGGACGGTCGTCCGTTGCCCACGCGGCGCGAGCGATCGACCGCCACCAGGCTGGTGTAGGCGGTCACCATGTGGTGCTGCAGACCCAGCGCGGTGATCTCGTCCACCGCCTCCTCGTCGTGGCCGCTCCACAGCCGGGCCTCCAGCTCATCCACCTTGGCCCGCGCCCACAGCGTGCTCATGGTGCGATCGTCCTCGCTCGTCCGCTGGATCTCCACCGGGATCCGTCGATGCCTGCGCCCCTGCTTGGCGTGCAGCGCGAGCGACTGCGGCGGCCGACCGTGGTAGCGCCCCACCACCACCACCGGATGACTGACGAACAGATCGGGGATCGTCGACGGAAAGCTCTCGACCTCGAGCCCGCTGCCCTCGGGCAGCCGCAGCTCGGTGAGCGCCGGTCGATCGATGTCGTGCAGGGTCGCGTTGACCACTCGGCTGGGCTCCTCGCGATGGGTGATGGTCCGGGCCGCCCCGTTCCCGGCCTCGGCCAGGCCATCGATCAAGTAGCGGTTGGGGGACGACCCGATTCCAATCCCGAACACGCGCGCCACCTGCCCCCGCCTGGCGATCCGCTCGACCAGGCCCCGCGCACCCGCGAGGATCTGATCCTCGTTGCCCACGTAGCCGTCGGTCAGGAACAGCACGTAGCGGTTGAACCCGCGGGCGACCTCGTCGCTCAGCGACGCCTGCACCGCATCGTTCATCATCGTGCCTCCGCCGCCGACCATCTCGTCGATGAAGGCCAGGGCCGTCACCAGGTTCTCGGCGTTGGCGGGCCGCGGCCGGCCGAACAGGCGCTCGGTGCCCGAGGCGAAGCCAACCACGTCGAAGGTGTCCACGGGACGCAGGTGCGACAGCAGCTCGCGCACGGTCTGCTTGGCCAGGGCCAGCGGCTCCCCCGACATCGAGCCCGAGCGATCGACCACGAACACCAGCTCGCGGCGCCCGACCTCGGCATCCACGTCCGCGTGGGGCGGGTAGGCAATCATGAGGTAGTGCCCGTCGCCCTTGGCGTTGGTCGGGCCGAAGAAGGCCGTTGCGCGGGGCTCGGCTCCGGCCACGCGGTAGCGCAGCACGAAGTCGCGATTGGGCACGGAGTCGTGTCGAGCGAGGGCGAGGCTCAGACGACCGTCGCGGGCCTGCGCCACCACGTCGTGGGTGGGGGCCGACCACGACACGATCGGCAGCCCGGCGTCGGCCGTGACCGAGATCGAGATGTCGTCGCCGTCGCGCTCGCCGTGGCCGAGGATCGGCGGGGAGATCCGCGCGGCATCGGGAACCACGGTGGTGTCGAGATGGGTTCCGGTGCCGCTTTGGGGCCTCCCCGTGGGCTCGCCGGGCATGAAGCGCGGCCCCACGACCATGGGGAACACGTACTCGTACGCGCCCTCGTCGTAGGTCAGCGTTTGGAGGTAGCGCAGCTCGACCTCGACGTCCTCGCCGGGTGCGATGTTGGCCACCGAGTGGGTGAAGATGTTGGGCCGCTCCTGCTCGAGCAAAGCGGCCGTGTGCCCCTGCGCGCGAGCATGCTCGTAGGTGTTGCGCGCCGCCTTGCGCTCGTGAACCTCGCTGTGGATCGTGCGCTCGCCGATCGTCATGCGCATGTCGGCGACCGCAGAGTTCTCGGGCAGCGGAAACGTGTAGACGACCTCGATGGGCCGCTTGGCCGCGTTGTGGAACGTCTGCCGCACCCGAACCTCGGCCACGTGGCCACGGAGATCGGCCTGCACGTCGGTGTGGCGCAGCGGCAGCGGGACCCCCTTGGCGTCGCACAGCTCGGGCAGCGAGCCGGGCGCGGTGCGGGCGTAGAGACCGTCCTCGGGCTCGTCGGGGCCGGTCCACGCCGGAGACGTCGCCGAGCGGCCGAGCCGATCCGCCGCTCGGGCGGTCCGCCGTTCCTCGTGCTCGTGCTCGTGCTCGTGGACTTGGGGCTCGGAGGGGTCGGTCGCGAGCGCGGGTGCGGGGTCGAGGGTGGTCGGGAAGAGCGGCGCCGTACGGCACGCGGGCAGCACCAGGATTCCGAGCCCACACAGCACCAGGCGACCCACGAGGACTACGAACGAGCGGCTCACGAGCGGCCAACGGGAGGCCCCCAGCGGGCTTTCAGGCATGAGGGACGAACGGCGCGTCCCACGAAGCCCGCAATCAACCGAGCGTGCCCGGGGCTCTACGTCCACTCCTCCCACAGCTCGGCCTCGGTCCAGCCGAGCGCCCGTAGATCCACCTCGCGCAGCGAAGCATCGCCCTCGGGGAAGAATTCGTCGAGCTGCGGGGGCTCGACCGAAGTGCTGCTGAGCATGGCATGCGCCTGGCCGCGGTGGTGGACCTGGTGCAGCAGCAGGTGCAGCAGCAAGCGATCGCAGCGCTCCACCTGATCGTGAGCTCCCCGGTTCACGCGTACGGGCGCCGCCAGGCGCTCGGCCGTGAGGCCGTTGCACACGGCGATCAGCCGCCGATCCACCGCCACCTGCTCGCGCCGCAGCTCGTCGAGCGTCTTGCACGGCTCGCGCTCGGCCCACGCGGCCGGCCCCAGCCGCCCGCCCTCGAGCGCATCCACGTAGAAGCGATCGATGACGAGGATGTGGTTGAGCGTCGCTCGCAGCGACGGAAAGAAGCCCGAGCGCGGCGCCACCAATTCCTCGGGCGTCAGCCCCTCGCACGCCCGCAGCAGCCGGTGGTTGGCCCAGGCGTTGTTGCGCGCCAGGCCACGGAAGTATGCCGAGGGATCCATCGAGGTCCTTCCTCCTTCGGTCGTCAGCGCGGCCCCGTCTCCCCGGCCAGCGGATACACCGGGCGGATGTCCACGGGGATCTCCGTCAGCCCCGCCAGCGCCTTCTCCATCGATGGGCTCATCACCCCGTGCTCGGCCACGAACGCCTCGGCCTTGGCCTTGTCGCCCTCGTGCTGGAGCATCACCAAGTCGTGCACCAGGGCGCCGATGTTCTCCTCGAGCTTGGCCAGATCGATGGTGAACACGCCCTTGGCCTCGTCGAAGCTGGCGCCGCCGCCTGCGAGGTAGCGGTTTACCTGGATCGCGGCTCCCTGCCCGTGCGACTCGGCCACGCCGAAGCGAACGCTGCGAAACAGCCCCGCGAAGTACGAGACGAGCAGCTTCTCGCGCATGTCGGCCGGCAGCTGCCCCTCGTCGATCATGTAGAGGATGTTGAAGGCCCCCATGGCGTCGGCCTTGCACTCCTCGAGCGCGGTGTAGACCGGACCCAGCGCCACGCGCACCTCGACCTGCTTGCCATCCACCTTCGTGAACGCGGGGCCGAGGCTGTGCGAGAGCTCGTGGAACAGCACCTGGTTGAAGAACGCGTCGCCCGAGAGCCGGTCGTGCAGCGAGGGATCGAGCACCTTCTGTCCGATGGGCTTCATGATGCGCTCGAACTTGGTCTCGATGAGGTTGCGCAGCAGCACCTTCTTGGCGCCCTTCTCCTTGCGCACGCGCTCGTCGTTGGGGAGGTTGAAGGCGATCGTCTGCACCGACTTGCGCGAGTCGCCCGCGGTGAACACGATGTCGACGACGCGGATCGGGCTCTCGGACCCGCGCTTGGTCTTGACCGAGTCGTCCACGGGCAGGTGCTGCTCCATCTTGGGCAGGTACTCCTTGTACTTGGCCAGCGCCTCCGAGGCGGCCGGGTCGCTCACCGTCACGAACGCCTCGAAGCTGGCCTTGAGCCCGAGCAGCTCGTCCTCGTAGGTCTCGTAGGGCCCGATGGTGATCTCGACGCGGCTGTCGAGATCCATCCAGTCCTTGTCGCTGCCGTAGTAGTCGTCGCTGCCGAAGGCGTCGGCGCGCGAGCGCAGGAACTTGGCCAGCGATGCGTTCTCGGTGTGCTCGGCGGCCTCGCGCAGCTTGGCCGCGGCCGGGTCCAGCCACTCCGCATAGGACTCGGAGTAGGGCGTGGCGCGAAGGCCCTGGTTGTCGCGAGCGATCACCGTGTAGAGGCCCTCGAATGCGCCCGCGTCCTTGGGGTGGTCGGCGACCCAGGCCTTGAATTCCTCGGCGGTCAGATCCTCGGGGTAGAAGCCCGCGCCCTTGGGCCAGGGCTCGGTCACCGCGAACGGCTCGCGATGGTTCTGGCGATCCCACGGCCCCCGCATGATGCGAAAGTAGGCGTACTTGGCCTTGCCGACCGGATCGGTCGCCGTGGACAGCTTCGACTCGAGCTTGGGATTGCCCACCCACGCCTGGCGGTCGAAGATCGGATCCATCAGCTTGGCCGCCTCGATGAGGGTCGACAGCGTCTGGCGTTCCGACTCCGACAACGAGGCGGTATCGACCGTCAGCTCGGCGATCGCGAACTGATCGATCTTGGCCCCAAGGGCAGCCGCCTCGGGGTTGGGCGCCTCGCCGGCCTTGGTGTCACCGGCCTTGGCATCGCCGGCCTTGGCCTCACCGGCCTTGGCATCGCCCGACTTGGCATCACCGGCCTTGGCATCACCGGCCGCCGTCTTCGCCTCCACCTTCTTGCCGTCCTTGCCCTCACCACTTCCACCGCCGCACGCGAGCGTAAGCAACAGCGGCATCGGAGCAAACAGACGAGCGAGCGAGACGAAGGGGACCGAGCGCGTCGACATCGAGGCGAAGCGTCGCAAGACCCGCCGCCCGGAGCAAACGGCGGCCCATCCGCCTGGCCATGACACGCACTGACGGCGACGGACGGGATGAAGGACACTGTTCCCATGTCCAAGCCCGCGGTGGACGTCACCCCGCCACGTAGCGCGTGGGATCCTCCACCCCCGCCTCCGCAAAGCCCTTGCGGCGCAGCTGGCAGCTGTCGCAGCGGCCGCAGGCCAGGGGCCAGGCTCGACGCTGGTCGGGCTCGTCGGCCGAGGGGTCGTAGCAGCTGACGGTGTCGGCGTAGTTCACCCCCAGCTCCACGCCGCGGGCGATGATGCCGGACTTGGGCAGGTCGATGAGCGGAGTACGGATGCGCACCGCATCGCCCTCCCCTTCCACCCCCACCCGGGTGGCCAGGTTGGCCATGCGCGCGAACGCATCGATGAAGGCGGGGCGGCAGTCGGGATAGCCCGAGTAGTCGAGCGCGTTGACGCCGATCCAGATGTCGCGCGCTCCGAGGGTCTCGGCCCAGGCCAGGGCATACGAGAGGAACAAGGTGTTGCGCGCGGGCACGTAGGTCACCGGGATCTCCGAGGCGTGCTCGGCCGCAGCCCCTGCTCCGGATGGATCGCGATCCTTGGGGACCGACAGCGCGCTGCCCTCGACCAGGGCCGTGGCCGACGCGACCAGGCGACCGAGGTGCGACAGATCGACGAGCTCGTGGGCCCGGGCTCCGAAGCGCTCGGCCTGCCGCGCGGCGCACTGCAGCTCGAGCGCGTGGCGCTGACCGTAGCGAAAGCTCAGCGCGTACACGTCGTGCCCGGCCGCGCGCGCGATCGCGAGGACGGTGACGGAGTCGAGCCCACCGCTGAGCAAGACCACCGCCGGGCCGGTGGCGCCCTCGTCTCGTGCGTCGCTCATGGGCTCGGCCTGCGCTCGTGCGTCACTGGGCGCACAGCTCGTCGAAGCCGCTCGAGGCATCCGGGCAGCAGTAGAGATCGTACTGCTCGTTGCTGTAGCCCGGATTGCACTGACACGACGGCTGCCCGTCGGCATCGGGGAAGCAGACCCCCCGATCCTCGCCCCCGCAGAAGAACCCGTTGCACGGATCGATGGGGTCGTAGCAGAAGTTGCGATTGCGGTTGCAGGTGCCCGCCTCGCAGTGGCCGTCGGGTGCGAGGCACAGGCCACCGGGCAGCCCTGGTGGTGGATCCTTGTCGCGCTCGCCCCCGTGGTAGCAGGCGGGCCCCAGGCCCATGGCCAACCCCACGGCCAGGATCATGGATGGCAGCACGGTCGCCCCGCTGCCCCATCCGCGCCGATGGCCGCCGGGGCCAGCTCCGAGCCGTTCGTCGTTCGACACCTGAGCGAACACTATCTTCGAATCGCACGGGAGGAAAACCGACCCCTCACCGGCACCAGCCACGGCCAGGCGCACCAGGAGCAAGGCGCCCCACCGGAAATCTCGGGGGAGAAGCCAGCCGCCATTTCCTCGGCGGCCCGCCCGACCGGCAAGCGCCGCCCCCGGTTTGAAAAACGGCAGAGGCTCCGGTAGCTTGGCCCAGTGATGTCGAGTCCAGGCAGGGCGGGGCAACGTCGCGCGTCCGCGACGCTGGCGCTTGCGCTGGCCCTTGGGGTGGGGGTGGCCACGGTGCCGGTGTCGGCCCGCGCGGGCGTCACGCCGGCGCCGCTGCTGTTCAAGAAGACGAAGAAGAGCGGCGGGCTCACTCCCGAGGAGGCGGCCGAGCGCCGCGCCCCGGTCCAGCAGCAAGGCCAGCAGATGGTGAGCGCCGGCGAGCTGACCGCGGCGACCATCCTCTACGACGGCGCCGCACAGAACGAAGGCGACCCGGTGCTGTTCCTCGACGCCGCCGACGTGTACCTCGCGATGGCCAAGGAGGAGCGCGAGATCTCGTCGGCCGAGACCGCCAAGATGCGCGCCCAGACGGCGCAGGACGTCCTCTACTTCCACCTCGACTCGGCGTCCGATCCCGACTACCGACTGGTGGCCACCGAGGACGTGTCGGGGCTGCTCGCCCGTGCCAGCGCGCTCATCGACGACGCCGACGCCACGATCGCCGAGATCGAAGCCGAGCAAGACGCGGTGGTCGCCCCCGAGGCGGCGCCCAAGCGCAAGCAGGGCAACGGCCGTGGCCTGCGGATCGCGGGCGCCGGGTTCATCGGCCTGGGCGTGGCCGGCCTCGGCCTGGGCGCCGCCGGCATGGCCATCGGACGCATCAACCAAAAGCGGGTCGACGATCCCGCCGTCTACGGCACCGAGTTCGACGAGTTCGACGCCAAGGGCCGCCGCGGCAACCTGCTCGCCGGGGTCGGCCTCGCCGTGGGCGGCGTCGGCCTCGTCCTCGGCGTCACGCTGCTCGTGATCGGCAAGCGCCGTGGCAAGAACGCCGGCTCCGCCCCCCAAGAATCTCCCTCGGACGAGGAAGCCTCGGTGATGCTGTTGCCCACCGGGCGCGGCCTCGCCCTCACCGGTCGCTTCTAGACCCTTCCCCCCAACTCCTGCCAACCATCGCGGAGAGCCTCATGCCTGCCCTGCCAACCCTGCCCCGAACCTCCGTGTCCCGACCACTGCCGTGGGCGCTCGCCCTCGGGCTCGGCCTCGGGCTCGCCGTGGCCTCCCCGGGTCCGGCCGCCACCGCGGCCGTGCTCGCTGCCGGGATGGGTTGCAGCGACAGCAGCGGCCTGTGCGTCGACTCCGGCGGCGCGAGCTTCACCGCCGACAAGAAGAGCACCTCGAAGGATCGCAAGAAGCGGAGCACCAAGAACGCGGGCACGCTGTCGCTGTCGATCGACGGCGGCCGCGGCAGCGTGTTCCTCAACGGTCGCTACGTGGGTACGGCGCCGGTCTCGGGCGTGGAGCTGCCCTCGGGCAAGAACGACCTGCAAGTGCGCGACGGTGCCGACGTGCTCGCCACCGGCTTGCTCGACGTGCCCAAGGGCGCGGCGGTGTCGATCACCGTCAACGGCGGCTAGGGCCTCCCGGCGTGCGAGACCACGAGCGGGCCTCGGCACCGGGCCATCAGCTGTACTGGCAGCCATGCTGGCCGTTGCTGCTGGTGCTCGGCATGGCATGCGGGCGCTCGGTCGTCGAGCCCGAGGGCTCGCCCCCCGGGGCCGGCGCGGCACCTCGAGGGGCCGTGGTCGCGCGTGCGTCCCGGCCCGAGCCCGAGCCCGAGCCGCTGTCGCCCTCGGCGCTGGCTCGCATCACACCGCAGCGCCTGCACGCCCATGTGGAGCGCTTGGCCGACGATCGCTTGCGCGGCCGCCCCACCCCCTCGCCGCAGCTCGACGAGGCGGCCGACTACGTGCTCGAGCAAATGCGTGCCCAGGGCCTGCGCGCCCCGCAGCTCGCACCCGAGCACGTGCAGCGCTTCGAGTGCGGCGGGCCCGAGCACCCGGGCCTGGCCAGCAACGTGCTGGCGCTGCTGCCCGGGCGCGATCCCGAGCTCGCCGAGCAGACCGTGATGGTGACCGCCCACTACGACCACATCGGCGAGCGGGCGTTCGGAGAGGATCGCATCTTCAACGGAGCCAACGACGACGCGAGCGGAACGGCGGCCATGCTCGCCATCGCCGAGGCCCTGTCCGTCTCGCCCCGGCCGCCGCGGCGCAGCGTGCTGTTCGTGGCCTTCTGCGGCGAGGAGCGAGGCCTGCGAGGCTCGTACCACTACGCCGAGCACCCCGTGCGCCCGCTCGAGCAGGTGGTGGCCCACGTCAATCTCGAGATGCTGGGGCGAGCGTCACCCGAGGACCCCTCCAGCGGTGCCCTGGTCGCATGGCTGCCCGGCATGATGCGCAGCGAGCTCGGTGAGTGGCTCACCGCGGCCAACCCCGACGGCAAGGTCACCTTCCTCGATGGGTTCGCGATCGGAGCCGAGGAGGGCGCCGCGTTCGATCGCTCCGACAACTACCCGCTGGCGCGCCAGCACGTGGTGGCCCACACGGTGGCCGCCGGAACCATCGACGCTCTCTATCACTCGCCCGACGACGAAGCCGACCGACTCGACTACGAGCGCATGTCGGTGATCGTCCAGGCGGTGGCACGCGGGGTGTGGCGCCTGGCCGAGCACGAGGGTCAGCCGGGGTGGTTCGATCCCCCGCAGTGACGCGAGGCCGGCGAAGCCAGCGGGTCCTCGACCCGAGCGCACCGCGGCTTGCCCCGCTCCATCCATCCGCGCCAAGCTGTCCGGGATGCGGATGCTCGCCCGATTCGCGCTCTCGCTCCCGCTGCTCACCGCCCCGGCCTGCACGTCCGACGAGCCGCCGCAGACCGCCGACGACGCGTCGACCACCGCGACCACCGGCACCACCGGGACGACCACACCACCGATCACCACGACGAGCTCCGACGCCACCGGGGCCGATGCCAGCACGGCCGAGCCCGGCTCCTCGACCTCGGGCGGATCGTCCTCGAGCTCCGCCTCGGCCGAGACCGGCACCGCCTCCGATTCCACCGACACCACGGCATCCGACTCGACCGGAGAGGCCCCCGCCCTCGGCACGATCTCCGGCGAGTGCGGGCTCATCGACGCGCTGGAGCTCGACTCGCCCAGCGCCTTCACGTTCGAGAATGCGATCGACTTTCGCGATCTCGGCTTCGACTACGATCTGCTCACGCCCGAAGGCCAGGCCGTGTACGACGCGGGCAACCTCGGCGGCAGCTCGCTGCACTCCGAGGTGATCTCGTTCGAGGTGCTCGCCCGCTGCGAGGGCGCGCAGCTGCTCGCGACCGAGGGTGAGATCGTCTACACCGATCCCATGGGCACCAAGACCGACGTCTTGGTGGAGATCGACGGCCGCGTGGTGGGGGTGAGCGTCACGCGAGCGGTGGGCTTTCCGCCCGACGACCCCTACACCGAGATGCAAGCGGCCAACCTGCTCACGGACAAGCTCGAGGACATCCTGGCCAGCACCGCCAACGTGGCGCCCCGCGATGCGTGGGTCAAGCAGATCCTCCACGTGATCGCCTACGCCGACATGCACGCGCAGAGCCTGTTGGCCGCCTACGCCACCCTGCCGCCCGAGGTCACCGCCGACACGATCCTGCTGGTCACGGTGACCCACGGCAATGATGCGTTCGTGTATTGAGAATTCATGGTTGGGGCGCGCGCTGCTATCGTCGGCCGATGCGCCCTTGCTTGCTCCTGATCGTACCTTGTGCCCTGATCGCGATCGGCTGTGGCGACCCTCCCCCCGCGGGTGAGACCGAGACCGAGGCGAGCTCGGGCACCACCTTGGCCACGACCACCACGACCACCTCGGCCGACGACTCGACCACCATCGACCCGGGCACGACCAGCACCGGCGAGCCGGACCCGAGCTCCGGCACCACGGCCACCTCCGGCTCCGACTCCGGCTCCAGCACCGCGACGGACACCGACACCGACACCGACACGAGCGACGACCCCGACGACGACGCGGACGGTCACCCCGCCTCGGTCGATTGCGACGACACCGACCCCGACGTGCACCCCGGCGCCGTCGAGCGCTGCAATGGCATCGACGACGATTGCGACGCCACGACCCCCGAGGACGGCGTGGTCTCGGTCGACGGCCAGGGCAGCCATGCATCGATCTTCGCCGCGGTCGCAGCCTCGGTCCCGGGCTCGGAGGTCCGCGTGTGCGCGGGCACCTTCGTCGAGAACGTCGGCATTCCGCATGATCTATGGCTGGTGTCCCAGGAGGGCGCAGCCGTCACCACCATCGATGGAGGAGGAGCCGCCCCCACGCTGGTCGTGAGCGCAGGCGAGGTCGTGATCACCGGCTTCACCCTCACCGGGGGGCAGAGCAATGGCCTCGGCGGGGGGCTCAGCATCACGGGCACCGACCTGGTCACGGTGGAGCAGTGCACGATCACGGGCAACACCTCGAGCGATGGCGCCGGCGTCTACACCTACGTGGGGGCGCAGCTCGTGCTCGTCGACACGACCATCGCCGACAACATCGGAGGGATCGGAGGCGGCCTCGCCATGAATGGCAACGGCCTCACCGGCAGCCTCACCATGACCGGCTGCACCGTGGCCAACAACGTCTCCGACGAGCTCGGGGGCGGCATGGCGCTGTTCGACATCCCGCAGGTCACGATCGACTCGAGCAGCATCATCGACAACGACGGACTCGACGGTGCCGGGATCGGTACGGCCGGCTCGACGATCACGCTCACCGACACCACCGTGCAGCGCAACGTGGCCACCGGGAGCGGGGGTGGGCTGCTGCTCTACGCGGGCAGCGGCACGGTCACGGTGATCGACGGCGACTGGGGCACGGGGGTCGACGACAATGGACCGCAGGACGTGGCGATCCCGGGCGTGGGCGCCTTCGGAGGCTACGGCGCGGCGACCGGCTTCGTGTGCAATGCGATGGGCTGCGGCTGAGCCGTCGCTCGCTCGCCGCAACGAAGTCGCCACCCGGGCGGATCAGCGCGGTCGCCATCCCGGCGGCGGCTGAGCGAAGCGCTCGCGCTCGGACGCCCCCGGCCATGCATCGGGGCCCGGGTGCGGCCGGTGCACGATCACCGGCTCGATCTCGATCGGCACCCCACGCGCGGCGAGGCCACGCGCCGAGTCGTAGAACAGCTGCGTGGTGAAGTCGGGCCGCCGCGCGTTGGCGCGCGTGAAGCTCACCTCCCGCACCGCACTGGAGCGCTGCTCGCCGAATTCGGTGCCCAGCTCGTTGGCGGCTTCGTCACGGGGCGGCGACCAGCCCGAGCGACTCCCCGTGCGTCCAGGGGTCGAGGGCGCCTGGGTGGCACCCCCCGGCGCGGCTCGATCGGCCTTCTTGGACTTGGGCTGGGACTTGGGCTGGGACTTGGACGCGGGCGCGACCGCGTGGGGCCGGGCCACGCGCCGCGGCTGCTCCTTGAACACCGCCACCCCGATCACCCCCGCGTGCTGCGGCGTGCCCAGCCGCCCCGTGAAGCTGTCCTCCACGCTCGAGAATCGGAACGCCGCCACCTGCTGGAGCGAGGTGCGAAAGCCATCGATCACCACCGTGCCGAACGGCTCGAGCACGTAGCCCCGCTGGGTGGTGAAGTCTCCGAGCTTGCCCGAGACGGCATCGCGACCGTCGACGCTCACCACCACCTCGATGCGATCGGAGGAATTGTTGGTGACGCGGATCTCGTAGCGATCGCCTCGATCACCCGCCACGAACGTCTGGCCGCGGTGATGCACCGTGGGCAACGCGTGGCCATGGGCCGATTGCAGCGAGACCGAGACCGCGGGCATCACCACCGGCGGGGGTGGCCGCCAGCCCTGAGGACCGTGGGCCCGAGCGACGGGCTCGCCAACGGTCACGCCGGCGAAGCCGCACAGAGCGAGCAGGAGGGCGAAGGGAACTGCGCGTCGATGGCCCACCAGGCCCCGTACGCACCACGGCGCGGGCGCGGTCTGGTCTCGAGCGGTTCGCGGCCATGGTCGACGAGGGGGTGCTCACACGCGTAGCCGGACTTGCACCTGACCGCGCCCAAACGGCGCTCGCTGGCGCAGCAGCAGGCGCAAGAGCGGCCGCACTCGCAAGATCGCGCTCATCAGCCGCAGCATGAGCCAGCCGCGTGCCCGAAGCCCCCGGGCTCGTCTGGTCTGGAGCGCCTGGATCGCCGTGATCTCGGGCCGCCGCTCGGCCTCGATGGCACCAAGGACCGCGTCGAGCTCGGCGGGCGAACACCCCGGCTCGAGCAGCACGGGCACCAGGTGATTGGCGGCGATCACTGCATCGCGCAAGGCCATGTTGATCCCCTGCCCTCCGACCGGCGACATGGGATGGGCGGCATCACCGAGCAGCAGCACTCCGGGAGCCGACCAGGTCGGGGCCTGGCCACAGATCACGTCGAGCAGCACCGGATCGTGGAGCTGCTCGCGCGCGCGCTCGAGCATCTCCCACATGCCCTTGCTGACCCGCCCGTGCAACCAGCGGAGCTCGGGCAGATCGCCGCTGCGACGCAGATCCGAGAACACGCCCTTGCGGATGATCACGCCGATCTGGTGGCCCCCCGCGGGGGCCGGGAACACCGACGCGAACCCTCCCTCGGGCAGGTACTCCACGTAGGCCTGGTCGGGAACCACCAGCGGCCCCTCGAGCCGGGCGCGCGCCCACACCACGTCGAAGCTCTGCTCGACCTGGTCGATCTCGATTCCCAGGCGCTTGCGCACGATCGAGTGCCGACCGTCGGTGGCGATCACCAGGGCCGCACGCAGCTCCTCGCCGCCGTCGAGGCGCACCCCTCGGACGCGACCGCCGTCGTCGCGCAGCAACCCCCGCACGCCCACGCCCATGCGCAGGTGAAAGCTCGGGTGCTCGGCCGCCCTTGCGCAGAGCATGCGCAGGAGCGCGGGCTGAGCGATGAGCCGGATCCCGGGACCACCGTCCTCGAGCGCGGGCACCTCGACGATCCGCAGCGGGCCGTCGCGGCCACGGCGAAAGCCGAACACGGTGCGCCGCAGCCTGGTCTGCGGCAGCGCGGCCACGTCGTCGCATAGGCCCATCTGCTCGAGGCACACGAGGCCGCTGGGCTGCACGCCCTCGCCCCGAAACTCGCGCTCGAGATCGGCGTGGCGCTCGATCAGCACGGTGTCGATGCCGCGGCGCGCCAGCAAGAGTGCCAGGGACGCCCCGGCGGGACCGGCTCCGACCACGATCACGCGGGCCGCATCGGCTCGAGGGGATCGCTCGATCATCGCTTGCTCCTCTTCTCGTGGCTGGCCTTGCTGGCCTTGACCGTGCGCTTGCCCGCCTTGCCCGAGGCCGGGCCTGGCCTGCCCGCGCGCGTCTCGGCCCGTAGCTCCTCGAGCGCCGCGCGCATCACCGCCTGCAAGCGGACGTAGCCGTGGCGGAGCCCGGCGAGCCGGGCGCGCCGCTCGTCGGACGCGTGCTCGAGCAACGCCAGGCCCTCGTCGGCCAGCGCCACGCAGCGATCGATGACCCGCAGGCGGCGGGCCATCAGCTCGGGCCAGGCGTCGATGGCGACGCGGTAGTAGCTGCGACGATCGCCCGGCAAAGTGATGCGCTCGACCATCCCCCGCAGCTCGAGCTGGCGCAGCTCGGTGCTCACCGATGCCTTGCTCACCCCCAGCCCCTGCACCAGCTCGGCCTGGGTCTGGTGGGGCGGGTCACACAACATCAGCCACCCCACCACGCGACCCGCGATGCGCGTGGAGCCGCCGTCCTCGAACAAGCGGCCGAAGGCCTCACACAGCTGCAGCTCCGCCTCGGACAGCACGGTGTGGAGCATGGCCGTTCGGTTCGTTCAGTCAATACCGAACTAACTGATCATGCTGATTTCGACGATCCAGAGCCGTCTTGGGGCCCTGGCGCCCCGTGCCGAGACGAGCCCGCGATTGCCGCGCGTCGAGCCAGCGCCGGCGGGGCGCCTGCGCTACCGTGCCGGGTGACCCATGCCCACCCGTACCGTGCACCATGGCGACGGCGTGCAGTGGCTGCATCGGGCCGAGCTGGGGCCCGAGCATGCGCTGGTGACCTCGCTGCCCGACGTCTCCGAGCTGCCCGCGCTGGGGCTGCCGGCCTGGCGCACGTGGTTTCTCGAGACCGCCACGCTCGTGTGCAGTCGCGTCGATCCGCGGGCGGTCGCGGTCTTCTATCAGACCGACATCAAGCACGACGGGCGATGGATCGACAAGGCGAGCCTGGTGCAGCGTGCGGCCGAGGACGCGGGGCTGTCTTGCCTGTGGCACAAGATCGTCTGCCGCGTCGCACCGGGTCACACCACCTTCGGGCGGCCGGCCTATGGACACTGGCTGGCGTTCTCGAAGGAGCTGCGGCTACCCGCGAGCGCATCGACGCCCGACGTGCTGCCGCTGCTCGGTGGGATGACCTGGGCCCGCGCCATGCCGATGAGCGCCGCGGCTGCAACGTGCCGGTTCCTCGTCGAGCACACGACCTGTCGCGTGGTGGTCGATCCGTTCTGCGGGCACGGGACGATCCTGGCCGTCGCCAATGCGCAGGGGCTCGATGGGATCGGCGTGGAGCTGTCGAGCAAGCGCGTGCGCAAGGCCCAGCGGCTCGTGCTCGACGCCTGAGCCGCTCGAGGCTCCGCGCGTCCGATGTCCCGTCGCATGCGCGAGCTCGACACGGCCGGTGGCCGGTGGCCGGTGGTGGCCCGCTCAGCCGCGGATCCCCTCGAGCTCCAGCACCTCGAGCTGCGGCAACGAGCGCAGCCGCGCCACGCCTGCGGCGGACACCACCGTGTAGGCCAGGTTGAGCCGTCGCAGACTCCGAAGCTCCACCAGGGTGTCGATCGCGGCGTCGGTCACCAGCGTGCGATCGAGCCGCAGCGTCTCCAGCTGCTGGAGCTTGCGCAGGTGCGCCACGCCTTCGTCGACCAGATCGGTCGATTGCAGCGACAGCTCTTGCAGCGTGACGAGCTCGCCGATGTGCTGAAGTCCGCGGTTGGTCACGCGCGTGTGGTCGAGGTGCAGCGTGCGGAGCTGCGACAGACCGGCCAGGCCCTCGAGCCCCTCGTCGGAGATCTGCGTGCCCCCAAGGTCCAGCCACTGCAGCCGCGTCAGCTTGCCGAGCTGTGTCCCAATGCGATCGTCGATCTCGGGATGGGAGAGCCGCAGCGTCTTCAGCGTCACCAGCCCTCCCAGCCCCTTCATGCTGGGGTCCTCGATCGCCCCGGAGAGCTCGAGCAGCTCGAGCTTGGAGAGCATCGTCAGGTGCTCGAGCCCTTCCTCCCCGATGTCGCGGTCGAGCAGCACCAGCTCGCGCAAGTAGGCCAGCTCGGTGAGCGGCTCGAGGCCGGGGCCGGTCACGTCGGTCTCGTGCAGCTCGAGCCGGGTGATGCCCTTGGAGTGCCGCAGCGATCGCAAGCCTCCGTCGCCGAGCTTGCTGCACGTGCACGAGAAGCGCTCGACCGGAAGATCGCGGAAGTAGAGCGGGCTGTTGTCGTTGAACGTGGGGCCCTCGAAGGTCACGTCGCGCAGCTGCAGCAGGGTCTTGATCTGGTTGAGCGAGAAATTGCCCACCCTGGTGTTGCGCAGCTCCAGCACCTGCAGCGCGGCCGCCCGCGAGAGCGTGAGCATCGCCTTGTGTCCCGCCCACTCACCGGAGAGCTCCACCCGGGTCAGCGACGCGGGCCACAGGTCGAGCATCAGCGCCACGTCGCTGTCGGGCTGTAGATCGCGGAGCACCAGGTGGCGCAGGCGAAGCGCTCGCAGCGGCTGCATGGGATCGGCTCCGGCATCCACCCGCGTCAGCACCAGGGTGTGAAGCCCGCGAAGACCGGCGAGGTTGCCGATGGTCACGCCGTCGAGCACCAGGTCGGCCAGCTCGAGGGTGTCGATGCGAGTGCCGAACGCCGAGAGCCCGGCATGCACTGCACCCTGGCACCCCGAGATCCTCAGCTTGCGAAGGGCCGGGGTCTTGGTGGCCAGCGCGACCAGGTCGAGCCGCGTGCACGTGGTCGCGGGGTCGATCTCGTCGAGGAAGCCGACCTGGTCGGCGGGCGACATCGCCAGGTCGAGGAATCGCACCTGGGACAGATCGACGTGGTCGAGTTGATCGGCGTGGTGGACGACCACCCGGGTTGGATCGTCCGACACGGTCCTCGGCAACGGGACCGGAGACGAGGTCCCTTGCACCGGGGGCGGCGGCGGCGTGGGGTCGTCCTTGCAGCCGGCCCACGACAGCAGCGCCAGGGCAGCCAAGCACGCGCGACGGATCACGGAGGCCGTTCTTAGCAGCCCTGGACGGAGGGTCGTGGACGTCCCGTGCGGGAGGACTGGATCGGAGCGAATCGGGTGCAATTGGCGCAGTCGCGACGCCAGCGGCGCCTGCGGAATTTGCGTGACTCGGACCCCCGGGGAGGGCGGGACCTCCGCGCTCCCCTGGATAATGGCGTTCTCGGGCCTCTACTGGACGAGGACGGCCGAGCGTGTCACACGCAAGGCAGTCCGTCGCGAAGCCCGCAGCGTGATTGACGCGTCTGGTTCGGTTTTGTAAAAAAGGGTGCGTGGTCGCCGAACGTCGGCGAAGGGCAACCACATCTGCCGGGGGATCAGGTCTTCGAAATGGTGATGAACAAGATTGAGCGCGTCCTGCGTCACGACGGGATCGTGGCGGTACTCGACCAGACTGCGGAGCAGGCGCAGGGCGGCGGTGAGCCGTCGTGGGTCGGGGACGAGAAGTGGAAACCGATCGTGCTCGAAGCGGTCAAGCTGCGGCAGATCGCCAACGAGCCGTCCGTGCGCGTGCTGGTGGGTGACCACGCAGTGCTCGTCTCGGGCGACGAGAAGCACGTGGTCGGGGTCGTCTTCATCAAGGGCCATCCGGTGGTCAAGTCGGTGGTCCGCATGGTTCGCCAGTTGCTTCGCCAGCCCAGCGGTGGCGGCGGCGCCCCAACGGCGGCGCAAGGTCTGTAGCGGGGCAGACGCCGAGCTCGTCTCGTCGTCACGCCGGTCGCGCTCTGCTCGCCCGACTGCGAGCATCGAGCCGACCGGCGTCGTTCATCGTGGCGCTCCGCTTCGCAGGCCCCGCCGCAGCGTCGTGGGAGCGGAAAATCAGGCGAAGCGGCCGTAGCGCTCGGCACCGCTTTGGGCGAGCATGGCGGTCCGTGACCACGCGACCGCTCCTCTGTCTCGTTGCCACCGCGCTCCTGCTGGGCCCTTCGTGCAAGGGGGACGACCCTCCACCACCCCCGCCGGATCCCGTGTGTGGCAACGGCCTGCTCGAGGCTGGTGAGACCTGCGAGGGCTTGCCGCCGCCGATGGGCTGCGACATGGCGACCTGCACGGTCGACCCCGAGTGGGGCTGCACGCCCGAGGTGCCCGTGCCGAGCGGCGGCGACGAGAGCGGGGGCGAGCCGGTGGAGCCGATGGAGTGGATGAGCACCTGCGAGCTGCTCGACACCTGCGGCGACGGTGTGATCGATCCCGAGGAGGAGTGCGACGACGGCGACATGATGGTGGCCGACGGCTGCTCGGGTTGTCGCATCGATCCGCTCTACACGTGCACCGGACAGCCGAGCGATTGCTACAAGTGCGGCGACGGCTTCATCAACCCGGGCGAGGAGTGCGACTCGGGCGAGGACCTGGGCAACCCGAGCCCCGGCTGCTCGCCCGTCTGCAAGGTCGAGCCGGGCTGGATGTGCTTTGGCGAGCCCACGCTGTGCGGCCCGCTCTGTGGTGACGGCATGTGGCTCGACACCACGATCCCCGAGGTGACCGTGGGCTTTGCCGAGGGCTGCGACGACGGCAACCTCGTCAACGGCGACGGCTGCGACAGCAGCTGCGAGGTGGAGGACGATTGCGAGTGCATCGGCATGCCGCCAGGGATCAGCACCTGCGCCTGCGGGCTGGGGACCAGCACGAGCGACAGCAGCGGCAGCAGCGGCAGCAGCTCCGGTTCCAGCTCGGGCACGGACACGGGCACCGGCACCAGCACCGGCGGCACCACGATGGGCTGAGCGAGACGACGAACGAGGAGCAACCCGCCGTGCCATCCGACGACGAGGGTGAGACGCCCGACTGGATCCTGCTCGAGCGCTGGCAGCAGGGTCGACGCGACGCCGGCGAGGAGCTGATGCGGCGCTACCTGGGCCTGCTCACCCGGTTCTTCCACAACAAGGTCTCCGATTCCCAGGACGTGGCCGATCTGGTGAGCGAGACGCTGCTGGCCTGCACGCGTGGACACGAGGGCATTCGCTCGAGCAAGAGCTTTCGCAGCTACGTGTTCGGCGTGGCGCTGAACCAGCTGCGCCGCTACTACACCAAGCAGCACAAGCGAGAGATCGAGCGCGACGACTTCGAGCAGTGCTGTGTCAGCTACCTCGACTCGGTCAAGTCGACGGGCACGGTGATGCACCAGCAGCACCAGCAGAGCCTGATGGTGCAGGGACTGCGCTCGCTGCCGCTGAGCTACCAGGTGGTGCTCGAGCTGTCGCTGTTCGAGGAGATGAGCGGGCGGGAGATCGGCGAGCTGCTCGATCTGCCCACCGCCACCGTGCACACGCGGCTGCGACGGGGCAAGGAGCAGCTCGCGCTCGCGGTGGAACGGCTCGCGCAGAACCCCGAGCAGTACAACTCCACGATCACCGACCTCGAGGGCTGGGCCAGGCAGCTGCGGGCACGGGTCGAGGGCGAAGAGTCGGACGGGAGCAGCAGCTAGGGCGCGCGCTCCCTACTCGTCCCCATCCAGATCGAGCAGGTGGCCCGACCGCCGTCGCTTCGTGTCGAGGTAGCGCCGATTCTCCTCCCGCACCCCCACCTGCAACGGAACCCGCCGCACCACCTCGATCCCCATCTCTCGCAGCCCCTCGACCTTCTTGGGATTGTTGGTGTGCAGCTCGATCGACCCCACTCCCAACGCTTCGATCATCCCCGCCGCCAGATCATACCGCCGCAGATCGTCATCGAACCCCAGGTGTCGGTTCGCGTCCACCGTGTCGAGTCCTTCGTCTTGCAGCGCATACGCCCGGATCTTGTTGGCGATCCCGATCCCACGCCCCTCTTGCCGCAGGTACAGCAGGATTCCCCGCTCCGCCCCCGCGATCCGCCGCATTGCCTCGTGCAGCTGATCCCCGCAGTCGCACCGCGTCGACCCCAGCACGTCGCCCGTGAGGCACTCGCTGTGCATCCGCACCGGCACCTCCGTCCACCCCCTCACGTCCCCCCGCACGATCGCCACGTCGTCGAGCCGCCGCCCGCCGTCGATCTCGAACGCCACGATCCGAAACTCCCCGAACTTCGTGGGCAGCTTCGCCTCGGTCGTCACGATGACCAGCGGCGGACTTCGATCCACCACGGTCAGCGAGGCATTGAACGGCGGAATGCGCATGGGACCCTCGCGCTCACCGGGCAGCCCGCGTGGCGTCGACGATGTCCTGGTAGAGCTTGTTGCTCGACTCCACCCCTTGCTCGATGCTCTCCACCACCAGCGTCAGTAGCTGGTCCTGATCGAGCCGCAGCACGTCGTAGTAGCGCTGCCGATCGATCGCATGGATGGTGCCTGGCCAGTAGCCCTCGTTGCACAGGATGTGGTTCATCGCCAGCCGCGCCACCCGCCCGCTGATCTCCGGCCACGGGAAGATGCGGATCACCTCGCGGTGCACCTCGACCGCCAGCTCGATGGGATGCGCCCGCTTGCACTCGTCGGTGCGAAACCAGTCGGTCAGCTTGCGCATGCGGTAGCTGATCTTGTCGGCCGGTGCGAGGTCGTGGAAGTACATCCGGTGGATCGGATTGTCCTTGCGGTACTGGATCTGATCCTTCTTGTCGACCGGCAGCAGCAGGTGGTGCAGCTTCTTGAGCCAGTCGAGGTTGAGGGTCAGCCGCTTGCCGCGCGACTCCAGCACGTAGCGAATGCCGTCGCGCATCGCGATCACGTGGTTGTAGGCGGGGATGAGGCTGGGCGAGCTGATGATCTCGTCGTCGATCGCGGCCTTGATCTCCGCGATCTGGAGGACCGTGCCCTCCAGCGCGAAGTCATGGTAGATCCACGACATCAAGAAGCGCTCGTCGAAGCTCTCGCGCTGGGTCGGCGCGAGCATTCCGAGCTTCTCCCAGAGCAGCTCCGAGGCCTCGTGGAGCTGGCGATAGTTCCTGCTACGGGGCGGAATCATCGATTGGTCTCGGCTCCCATGGGCATGGCGAATTTGGAGCGGGTTGAGGGCGGGGCCACCCCCGAGGCGCCCCCCGGGGATCAGGACGCGCACGCTACTGACTCGCCCCGGCCGGGTCAACCTTGGATCGCGTAACCTCACGGGATCCAAGCGGAAATTCGACACGGCGGCGCTCGGCGATCCTGGCAGGAAATTTGACGCCAGACCCGAAAGATGGGCACGTCGGGCGGGCTCCCATGGGCGATCCCAGCGTAGCTCACATGACGGTGCTGACCGACGAGGTCGTTGCCGCGCTGCGCCCCGCGCTCACCGGGAACGGGCCATCCCGGGTGCTGATCGACGCCACGGTCGGTCTGGGCGGACATACGGCGGCGCTGCTGACCGCGACCGCCCCCAGCCGGGCGATCCTGTTCGACCGCGACCCCCATGCCCTGGCCCTGGCCCGCGAACGCCTGGAGCGGATGAGCCCGCCCTGTCCGCTGACCTTCGTCCATGCGGGGTTCGCCACCATGGCCGAGTCGCTGGCCCGCCTGGGGGTCGAGGAGGTGGCGGCCATCGTCGCCGATCTCGGGGTTTCCTCGATGCAGCTCGACCAGCC
Organism: Paraliomyxa miuraensis; assembly: GCF_026337845.1. Lineage (GTDB taxonomy): Bacteria > Myxococcota_A > Polyangia > Nannocystales > Nannocystaceae > Paraliomyxa > Paraliomyxa miuraensis. Next base: position 103,839 of record NZ_JAOVZF010000164.1, read on the forward strand.
CGAGCGCGGGTTCTCGTTTCGCGGCGACGGGCCCCTCGACATGAGGATGGACCCGACCCAGGGCCGTAGCGCGGCCGAGCTGCTGGCTCGGATCGATGCGGGGGACCTCACACGGATCCTGCGCGAGTACGGCGAAGAGCCCGACGCCAAGCGGATCGCCGCCGCCATCGTCCGAGCCCGTCCCACCACCACCCGGGGCCTGGCCGAGGTCGTCGCCGAGGCCATGAGCGCCCCGCAGCGGCGCAAGCTGGCCGGACGCATCCACCCGGCCACGCGCACGTTCATGGCGCTGCGCATCGAGGTCAACGACGAGCTGTCACAGCTCGACCAATTCCTCAGCGACGCCCCGTCGCTGCTGATGGTGGGCGGACGCCTGGCCGTGATCACCTTCCACTCCCTCGAGGACCGCCGGGTCAAGCACCGGTGGCGGGCGCTCGGCCGGCCTCCCCAGCCACCGGCTCACCTGCCCCTGCTCGCGCACGAGCTGCCGCGGCCGCGCTTTGGCGTGCCCTCGGGCTTCGAGCGCGGGGTGACCCCCAGCCCCGAGGAGCTCGACCGCAACCCGCGGGCCCGTAGCGCCCGCCTTCGCGTGCTGGAGCGCCTGGCCCAATGACCATGCCACCCTCGATGCCGCCCACGAGCCAATCCTCGACCGAGCCCTCGCTGGGATCGCCACGTGCGTCGCTCCGTCGTCGCCGACAGAAGAAGCACGAGGCTCGTCCCCACGGCTGGCAGCGCAGCAGCGACATGCCGGCGGCCTCGCCCACGTCGCGCGGCCTCGACGACCGTCGCCGGGCCACCCCGGCCGGCACCTCGCTGCTGCTCACCCTCGTCGTGGGGGTGCTCACCGCGATCGGCATCGCCCGGGTCCACGCGACCACGCGGGTGCTCGAGCTGGGCGCCGAGATCACCGAGCTGACCGCCGAGCAGGCCAACCTGCTCGACCAGCGCCGCCGCCTCGCGGCCGAGCGCGCCTACCTGCGACACCCCACGCACATCGGTGAGGTCGCACGCAACCACCTCCAGATGATCCCCATGTCGCCCGACCTCGTGCAGACCATTCGCCTGCAGGCACCCGAGCCCCCTACCCAGTCGCAGTCCTCCTCGGACCCTTCCCCCTCGGAGTAGGCACGCAAATGAACCTCTTGCGGCGATCCCAAGCGCTGGTGATGAAGCCCATGGCCAGCGACCTGCGCGCGGTACAGCGCCGGTCGTGGCTGGTGGGGGGCGTGCTCATGCTGGCCCTCGCCGGCCTGGGGCTGCGCTCGTGGAACGTGGCCGTGGCCCAGCACGAGCCGCTGGCCGAGCAGGGCAACCGCCAGCAGCTACGCAGCTACAAGGTCAAGGCCAGTCGCGGCGACGTCGTGGACCGCAGCTACATCTCGCTGGCGGTGACCGATCGCGTGCACAAGATCGTGCTCAACCCGCGGCTCATCACCGCGCAGGAGCAGACCGAGGCGGTGATCGCCGCGATCATCGAGCTGTTCCCCGGCGAGGATCCCGAGTACCTGCGCGAGGAGCTGTCCCAGGACAAGGCCTACCGCCGCCTGCGCATGGTGCTCGACGATCCTCAGACCGACGCGCTGCGGGCCAAGAAGCTACCCGGCGTCAGCCTCGAGCCGGTGCCGCACCGCGTGTACCCGCGCAAGCTGCTGGCCTCGCACGTGCTCGGCCGCGTCAACGCCCAGGGCAAGGGCAACCTGGGCATCGAGTACGGGCTCGACGAGCACCTGCGGGGCCGCGACGCCATGAGCCCCGCCTACTTCGCGCGCGGCAAGAAGCTGCTCACCGAGGGCTTCCCCGATCCCGGGGTCTCGCGCGGGCACACGGTGGTGCTCACCATCGACTCCGCGATCCAGGCCATGGCCGAGGAGGAGATCAACACGCTGGTCGAGAACTGGACCCCGGTCAGCGCCAGCATCGTGGTGATGGATCCGAAGACGGGCGAGGTGCTGGCGATGACCAGCCGGCCCACCTTCGATCCCAACCACCCGATCGAGAGGCTGCCGCAGACGGTCAACCAGGCCGTGCAGGCCGACTTCGAGCCCGGGTCGACCATGAAGGCGATCACCGTGGCCGCCGCGCTCGAGCAGGGCGTGATCCGCAAGGACGAGAGCTTCTTCTGCGAAAACGGCCGCTGGCAGTACACCGACGAGCACGCGATCAAGGACACCAAGCGCTCCGAGTGGCTGAGCGTGACCGAGATCCTGGCCGTGTCGTCGAACATCTGCACCACCAAGATCTACGAGCGGCTGCGCAAGGAGAGCCTGCATCGCTGGGCGCGGCGCTTCCACTTCGGCGAGCGCCCGGCCATCGAGCTGCCCGGCGCCACCGCGGGCGTGCTGCACCACTGGGAGAAGTGGTCCGACATCCAGGGCGCCAACGTCTCGTTCGGCCAGGGCATGACCGCCAGCCCCTTGCAGGTGGCGGCTGCGTTCTCGGTGCTCGCCAACGATGGCGTCTACAACCCGCCCACGATCGTGCGGCAGGTGATCGACGCCGACGGCGAGCCGGTCGAGCTGCCGCGGCCCGAGCCCGAGCGGGTCGTGCGGATCGCCACCGCCAAGACCGTGCTCGAGATGCTCGAGAGCGTGGTGCACACCAAGGCGGGCACCGGGCGCAACGCCGTGATCGAGGGCTACCGGGTGGCCGGCAAGACCTCGACCGCCCAGAAGGCCAACCACGAGAGCGGTGGCTACGCCGAGGACGACTACTTTGCCTCGTTCGTGGGCGCGGTGCCGGCGAGGGATCCCCGGGTGGTGATCCTGGTCTCCGTCGACAGCCCGCAGGGCGGGCACTACGGCAACGAGGTCGCCGCGCCCACCTTCTCGCGACTGGGCACGCGGGTGATGACCTACCTCGGAGTCGAGCGCGAGGACGGCACCAGGCCGGCGCTCGATCCCATTCGCCTGATGGCCGACAGCACCGTGCTGGTCGAGGGCTTCACGCCCATCACCGACATCGAACCGCGGCTGCCCGGGCAGCGGGCGCCGAGCGTGGTGGGCGGGCTGCCGGACCTGACCGGGCTGACGGTCGCGGAGACGCTCGACGTGTGCGAGCGGATCGGGGTCACCGCGCGACCGCAAGGGACCGGGATCGCGGTGATGCAGAGCCTGCCGCCCGGGCCGGTCGAGCAAGGGGCGGTGGTCGACGTGCTGTTCGAGGCACCGGCCTGAGTGGGCCTGGGTGGGCCGTCCGCTCGCGCCCCCAGAGGCGCTCACCATCGTCGAGGGTCCAGTGGACACACCCCGGAGGATGCGCAATGCTCGACCCATGGCGCAGGCGGCCGCGAGCTCGAGCATGACCGAGGACGAATACCTCGCGTTCGAACGGGCGTCGCAGGAGAAGCACGAGTACGCGAACGGCGAGTTGTTTGCGATGTCCGGCGGCACCGGCGACCACGCGGCCATCGCCGCAAACCTGATCGGGGAGCTCCGCAACGCGCTGTTCGGTCGCGGATGTCGGGTCCATACCTCCGACATGCGCGTGAAGATCCCCAACACGCCCCGCTACGTGTATCCCGATGCCTCCGTGGTCTGCAGCAAGCCCGAGTATGCCGACGACACCAAGGACACCCTCACCAACCCGCAGGTGGTGATCGAGGTGCTCTCGGAGTCCACCGAGGCATACGACCGCGGCGAGAAATTCGCCGCGTACCAGACCATCCCTTCGATGGCCTACTACGTCATCGCCTCGCAGACCAAGCCGCGGATCGAAATCTTCACCCGCCAAGACGATGGCGGCTGGCTCCTGAGAACCTACGGAGCCGGCGAGTTGGCCGCACTGCCCTCGCTGTCGTGCTCGATCGAGGTCGACCGCATCTACACCGACGTGCTCGAGGTTCCGTCGAGCTGAAGTCCAACGCCGCTCAGCCGCGTGCTCGCGAGCGTCGGCGCCGCGCCAGCGCTCCGAGTATCACCACCAACCACCACCCCCGCTCCCCCTGCGGCGAGGCGCCGTTGCTGCACCCGCACCCCGACGATCCCGGCGTGATCGCACCATCGTCGAGGCCGGCCCCGGTGTCGCTCGTGCTCGCGCCGCCGGTGCTGCCACCGGAGTCGCCGAGCACGGTCGTGGCACCGACATCCTCGCCGCCTCCACCGCTGCTGTCCGCCGCCCCGGTGCCCGTCGGCCCGACCGTGTCCCCCGAGTCCACCGGCCCCGTGCTCCCGCCCCCGCCCGTGCTGCCCGCCGCGGGCACGCACTCCTGCGCATCGAGGTCGCAGACCTCCTCCTCCCCGCAGTAGTCGTCGTTCGTGCAGCACCCGGAGATCACGTCGCTCACACACCCCATGACCGGATCGCACGAGTCCGCCGTGCACACGTCGTCGTCGGCGCAGTTGGTCGGCATGCCCATGCAGGCGCCCCCCGAGCACGCGTCCATCTCGGTGCACGGGTCCCCGTCGTCGCAAGGATCGGTGAGATCCAGCTGAGCGCAGCCGACCCCGAAGTCGCAGTAGTCGAGCGTGCAGGCGTTGCCGTCGTCGCAGCTCACCAGCGAGCCCTGGCAAAGGCCTCCCGAGCACACGTCGTTCTCGGTGCAGACCTCGTCGTCGTCGCAGGGGTCGGTGTTGAACGGGTACGTGCACAGCCCCATGTTGCACACCTGATCGGTGCACGGATCGAGATCGTCGATGCAGTCGGCGTCGATCATGCAGGTGCCCACCGGCCCATCACCAACGATGAGGTCGTCGATCTCGATGTAGCCGTTCGTGGTCGAGCCGCCGCCGCTGAGCCCCACGTGGATGCTCTGGATCCGCTCGGGCGCGGCCACGCCCCAGAACGTGCCTGCCGGCGGGAGCTGGATGTTGGCCGTGGTGCCGTCGCCGAACGTGATGTACGCGAAGTACGTGTTGTCGGACGAGGCAATGTCGAAGCCCGCCCCGTTGACGCCGACCACGTTGCCCACGCTGGTGGTCTGGAACGAGAGCTGGAACGAGCCGTTGCAGCCGGCACAGTAGTGGCCGCCTCCCACCACGAGGTTCCAGTTCAGGTGCCCCGTGGTCATGTAGTCGGTCTCCCCGATCACGGCGCTCATCACCGCGTCGCTCTGGTTGAACACGTACGCCGGGTTCTGATAGTCGTCGGTGACGCTGACGATGATGTCGGCCTCGAACGCCGCGAGGTTGTTGTAGTAGGTGGGCGTGGCGGCCCGGGCCGAGCCGGCCGCGGTCATGACGAGCGCCCCGACGACGGGAACGGTGAGCAAGCGCGTGGTGGTGGTCTCGAGCCCGCGTGTCATGGGTAGTCCCTCGCAGCGCAATCGTAGTACGGCGAGCCCCTGCGCGGGCCGCCCATCGCCATCCCGCGCCGCTACGCCACCGCGAAGCAGTTGACGTCGATCGTGAACCCCGAGCCCCCGAGCCACATCCACGCCTCCTGCGTGGGCGACACGACCACCGTGAACTCCGTGGGCGGAATGTGCCCCACCGACACCGTCGCCGAGTACATTCCCGCCGCCGCGTCGAACACCCCTTCCTCGCACTGCACCTCGGGCCCGTCGCACGAGCCCTGCTGCAGCGACAGCGCGACCCCGAAGCCCGAGGTCACCGTGATGTCGCAGCCGCTGTTGTCGCCCACCATCCCCGGTGAGGTCCACGAGAACGTGGCATCGGCGTAGTCGTAGAACGTACCGCCCTCCTGGTAGCCCGACGGCCCACACGAGGAGCTCATCACGTTGCCGTAGTCGTCGATGTCACCCACGATGGGAGGCACGAGCGCCGCTCCGGGGCAGGTCTCGGCGAGCAGCTCGATGTCGATGTCGAAGTCGCCCGCGCCGCTCGTGCTGTCGACGAAGATCGTCACATACTCGCCAGCCGAGAGCACGCGCATCACCTCCGAGCGACCGAACGCCGGCCCGTTGCACTGGAGCTGCGGTCCGCCGCAGATCGGCCCCTCCTCGAGGTAGACCGCGGGCTGGAACGCCCCCGTGTCCACGCGGAAGGCATGCAGGCCATCGGCCTCCGCCTGCCAGCGAAACGCTCGCTCCGGGTTGCCATCGCCCCCGCAGGCCCCCCCGTGGGTGTTGGTCCCGGCCACGTTGGAGAACGTCTCGGGCAGCGGCTGCCCGGTGAGGTCGGCGCTGGGGCACTCCACCGGGTTGATGTTCAGCACCGCGGTGCCCGTCTCGCCCGCCTTGCCATCGACCACCACCAGCAACCGATCGTCCTGCCCAAACGGCCCCACGATCCGCGACGAGACCGAGCCCTCCGCGTCGTCGTTGCAGGCCAGCTCGCTGCCCTCGCAGTCGTCGCGCAGGTAGAGCAGCGTGTCGAAGTCGGATCCCTGGGTATCGAGCACGAAGAAGCCGTCGAACGGCACATCCCACTGGTAGGCCACGTCGTTGCTGCCCGCGCCGCCGCAGCTGCCCTCGAAGTCGTCGCCCGCGGGTGCGGTGGGGGTCTGCACCAGCCCCGAGCCCACCGGCGGCTCCAGCACCCCGTCGATGCACACCAGCGGTGGCTCTCCCGTGGTGTCCCCCGTCTCCGTCGATCCCGTGGTCGGGCCCACCGTCGTGTCGCCCACCGTGGCCGTGCTCGTCGTGGTCGTCGTGGTACCCGGGCCGGTCGGTGCGGTCTCGCTGCCCGCGTCGCCCGAGCTGCCCGTGTCGGGATCGATGTTGGTCGGGTCCTCGAAACAGCCACCCAACGCCCCCAGCAACGCCAACGAAGACCAACGCACGAGCTTCATGATGACGACCATGGTACCCCCCAACCGAGGCCCCCCCGCGCGAGATGGCATGCGCGATGACCTGCGCGATGCCGGGCGCGGCGGCCGGACGCACCGGCCGGACCCGACCGCCGGACGCGACTCACCCCAGGGCGTCGCTCGCGCAACACGGGCCGTCTCGTGGCCGGTGCAGCGGCACGCTACCCTTGTCGGCGATGTCGCCCCCCCGTGCCCTCGGTGCCCTCGCCCTGATGGGCGCCCTCGCGCTGGCGTGCCGCCCCGGTCCCGGTCAGCCCCCCGACGATCGCGTGTGGGGCCCGACGCGCGGCAAGGGGCCGCGCATCGTGATGGACCGGGCCAAGGCCGACAAGGGCGATCCCGCGGCGCTGCTCGACATGCTCGAGGCGGAGCTCCAGCGCAACTTCGCCGCGCTGTCCTCGCCCGACCTCGATCCCCCGGCCTACTACATGGGCTACACCGTCACCGCCGTCGACGAGCTCTACCTCGAGGCCGAGGACGGCGCGCTGCTGCGCGAGGACCGAGACCGCAATCGCGTGCTCGACATCGACGTGCGCGTGGGCGACCGGCAGCGCGACAACAGCCACAGCCAGGGCGGCGACCATGGCCCGGGCAACGGCCTCGGCTCGGGAATGCCCATCACCCTCGACGACGTGGAGCTGTCGCTCTCGCAGGCGATCTGGCTCGACACGGAGACCCAGTACAAGGCCGCCGTCTCCAAGCTTCGCGACGTGGAGAGCAGCGAGCAGCTGCGCTCCGAGGACGACGGCCCCGTCCACCCCGACTTCAGCAAGGAAAAGCCCACCGTCCACGTCGAGCCCGAGCAGAGCCTCGACCTGGCCGCGACCCAGGAGGCCTGGCGCGACGTGCTGGCCGAGATCTCGGCCGAGCTCGGCGACGACCCGCTGGTGCTGCGCAGCTCGGTCTCGCTGTCGGCCGAGGCCAACAACCAGTTCATGGTCAACACCGAGGGCTCTCGGGTGCAGACCGGACGCGTGCGACTGCGGATCATGCTCGAGGCCAGAGCGCAGGCCGCCGATGGGATGTACCTGCAGCGCTCCGAGTCGTTCGAAGCCCACACCCCCGAGCAGCTCCCCGACGTCGAGCGCCTGCGCGCCACCGCCACCCGCCTGCGCGAGGAGCTGCTGGCGCTGCGCAAGGCCCCGATCGCCGACCCCTACACCGGCCCCGCGATCCTCGAGGGCCGTGCGGCGGGCGTGTTCTTCCACGAGATCTTCGGACACCGCCTCGAGGGCCACCGCCAAAAGGACGACCTCGAGGGCCAGACGTTCACCGACAAGCTCGACCGCCGCGTGCTCCCCGGCTTCCTCGACGTCGTCGACGATCCCACCGTGACCACCCTGGGCGGCATCCCGCTCTCGGGGCACTACTTCGTCGACGACGAGGGCGTGCCGGCCCAGCGCACCCTGCTGGTCGACCGCGGACGGCTCAAGACCTTCCTGCTCGGACGCTCGCCCGTGCTCCCGTTCCGCCGCAGCAACGGCCACGGGCGCCGCGCCCCCGGCTACCAGACCGTCGCACGCCAGGGCAACCTCGTGGTGACCTCGCGCAAGACCTACTCGAGCCGCGAGCTGCGTCAGGAGCTCATCGAGGAGATCAAGCGCCAGGACAGGCCCTATGGCCTGCGCTTCTCCGACATCGACGGCGGCTACACCATCACCGATCGCAGCGGCCCCCAGGCGTTCCGCGTGACCCCGTTGATGGTCTATCGCGTCTACGCCGACGGCCGCCCCGACGAGCTGGTGCGCGGGGTCGAGATCGTGGGCACCCCGCTGGCCTCGTTCGACACGATCGTGGCCACCGGCGACGAGCCCGGGATCTTCAACGGCGTGTGCGGAGCCGAGTCGGGCTGGGTCCCGGTGAGCGCGGTGAGCCCCTCGCTGCTGCTCGAGAGCATCGAGATCGAGCGTGCCGCCCATGATCGCGATCGACCACCGTTGCTCCCCGCGCCAGGGTTCGGGGCGCCCGGCAGCGGCGGGGCCAGCCATACCGCCGGCAAGTCGACGGGCAAGGCGCCCGCCCAGACACCCGGCAAGAAGAAGTCTGGAGGTGAAGGATGAGCGCGCGTCGTTCCTCGCTCGTGGCCGTCGCGCTCGCGCTGGGCCTCTTCTACGGAGGGGGTACCCCCGCGAGCCATGCCGCCGTCGCCCCGCCCACCAGCACCCCGTCTGCCAAGCCCACGGTGAGCGCGGACGGGCGCGCCGAGCTCACCGCCGTACAAGAGGAGCTCGCCCGCGGCATCGCCAAGCTCCGCCTCCCCGACGCGCCCGCGCCCTACCGCGCCGAGGCCCGCTGGGTTCGCGCCCAGCTGCTCAGCCTCGACGGCTCCTACGGCGGCGTCATCACCAACGTGATGCAGGCCCAGAGCGCGGGCGTGGCCGAGGTGCGCGTGGGCACCCCCCAGCGCGACGACACCAACTTCCTGGGCTCCGACGCGGGCATCACTCGCTTCGACGTGCCCCGCGAGCCCTCGCCTCGGTTCCTGCGCAAGCAGATCTGGCTGGCCCTCGATCGAGCCTTCCGCGGCGCGACGCTGGCATTTTCGCAGAAGCAGGTCGCGCTCGAGCAGCTCAGCACCGAGACCACCGTGGCCGACCTCGGCCCCGCCGCCCCCGCGGGCGAGCACGTCACCCTGGCCACCGCGGCCCCGATCGATCGCGACGGCCTCGCCGCCATGGTGGGCTCGCTCAGCGCTCGCTTCGAGGACTGGCCCTCCATCGACAATGGCGACGTGCACCTGCAGATCCTCGAGAGCCACGAGTCGGTGCTCAGCAGCGAGGGCCTGGTGGTCACCCGCACCCGGGCCCGTGCCGTGCTGGCCGTGGTGGCCGACACCCAGGCCGACGACGGCATGCACCTCGACCACGGTCTGGCGATCCACCTGACGGGCATCCCCGCCGCCGACGACGCCCTGCTGGCCCAGGGCGAGCAGCTCGTCGACCGAGTGCTGCGCGAGCTCGACGAGCTGCAGCGCGCGCCCATGATCGACGAGGAGTACGACGGCCCGATCCTGCTGCTCGGTCCCGCCGCCGCCCAGCTGCTGGCCTCCACCGTCGCCACCGAGGCCTCGGGCCAGCCCGCCCCGCTGTCCGACGGCGGCCGGCTGATGGAGCTCGAGCCCGACTGGCAGAGCAAGGTCGGCAAGACCGTGCTCCCCCCGTTCCTCGATCTCATCGACGACCCCACGCGACCCGACGGGTTCGGCAGCTACGCCGTCGACGTGGAGGGCTTCGTGCCCGGTCCCCTCACCCTGGTGGAAGCCGGGGTGCTGCGCGACCTCATGCTCACCCGCGTGCCCAACCCCCACCACGGCAGCGGCAGCAACGGTCGCGCCCGCATGACCCCCGCGCTCGAGATCGGCCCCACGCTCAGCAACCTGCAGCTGCGCAGCCGCAAGCGCGGGCAGAACCCCGCCGCGCTCGAGCGCGAGCTGCTGCAGCGCGCACGCGAGGACGGCTACGACTTCGCCTACGTGATCGAGTCGCTACGCGACGGCACCGTGCTGGGACCCGTGATGCGCCCCGGAGCCGCCGCCTATGCCGGCACCGGCAAGCTCACCCTCCCCCTGCCCGCCCGGGTGTACCGCATCGATGGCAGCGGCAAGCGAACCCTGGTGCGCGGCGCCGTGATCGCCCCCGTGTCCATGCGGGCCCTGCGACGGATCCGCGCCGTCGGCCAGGCCGACCACGTCGAGCGCCTGCGCCTGCCCGTGGGCGCCTTCGGGGGCTTCTCCGCCGAGGTCGGCATGGACGGGATCCTCAGCCAGACCGTCGACGTATCGATCACCACCCCCGATCTGTTGATCGACGGCCTCGAGCTGTTGGTCGAGCGCGGCGAGCACGAGCGCCTGCCCACGCTGTCCCATCCCCTGCGTCGCTCGACCGTGGCGGTCGAGGTCGAGGACGCCGACGAACCCGATGCGAACGAATGACCGCTACAGCTTGTTCAGCGCGAACTCGACCGCCTCGATGATCGTGTACTGCGCCGGGTCGGCCACCTGAGCGCCGGCCGGCGGCTGCTGCAAGCCCTCGGAGTTCCAGCGCACCACGCCACGCTCGTCGAGCAGCACGATCACCGGGCTCTTGCCCAGGTTCTCGAACACCGTGTAGGCGTTCTCCATCCCGAGCTGACGAGCCTCGTTGAACTCGGTCTTGTTGGGGAAGCGGTACATCGGAATCGGGGCCAGCTTCTGGCCGCCCTGCTCCACCGTCCACTTCTTCTGGAACTCGCGCAGATCGCTGTCGTTCATCGCCACCTGCCGCCCCGTGGGGAACTGCAGCTGGATGTACATGATGTCGATGTCCTTGGCCTTGAGGTCGGGCTGGGCCTTCTGCAGCACCTGCAAGAGCGCCACCGCGGCGGCCTGCTCCTCGCGGTCGCCGCGATCCCAGTAGACCATCAGGTGCTTCTTGCCGTGGAGCTGCCGGCCGTCGAAGATGCCGCCGTCGGTGTTCACCAGCATCGCCATGGGGCTGGCGTGGCCGAACATGCGGCGCCGCGCCCACTCGGGCGCCTGGTTCAGCCGGGCCGCCCCCGAGGTCCAAAACGGCGGCACGTTCTCGAGCGGCGGCATGTCGGTCTTGGGCGAGGCCACGATCTCCACCGTCGCGGTCGACCCGTCCTTCTTGCGCACCTCGAGCTGGTGGGGCTGGCCGTCGATCACGTTGGCCGCATCGAAGTCGGCGCCGGTCGAGACCGCCTTGCCGTCGATCTTCTGGATGAGATCGCCCTTCTCGATCTGATCGCAGCCCTTGGTGCAGCCGTGGTTGTAGACCACGTACACGCCGCCCGGCTCGAGATCCTTGCTCATCGGGATGTCGAAGCCCGTTGTGCCACTCTTGGTGTCGCAGCCGCCCAGGGTCAGGGCGCTCAGCAGGCCGATGCTGGCGAGAAGACGCTTCATATCGTGCTCCCAGTCGCGCACCGTGGCGCGGCGCGGGACTGTAGGACGCCCCCGCGCGTCGCGTCAACGAACGACCCCGCCGAGGTTTTCACCTCTCGAGCCCACTCGTTTGGTGGATGGGGTTGGTAGGTGGGGTCGGGTTGGGGCGGTGGAGGCGGCGAGGCCGACACACGAGCGTCCTCACAGCCGACCGCGCACGGCCAGGCCCAGTGTCCAGAGCTGCGGGAGCTGTCCGCGGAGATCGACCCCCTGCTGCTCGCCCGCCGCCTGCAGCACGCCCATGGGCAGCGCCACCCGCTGCTGCGGATGGTCGAGCACCGCCACGCCGTACCAGGTCCACATGTAGTCGAATTGCAGGCCCACCGCGAGGTGCTCCATCAGGTACACGCTGAGGTTGGCCTCGACCGGGACCTCGATCCCGTGGAAGTCCAGGCCCACGAGACCGACCGCGGTCTGATAGCGGGTTCGCAGCAGGTTGTAACCCACCCCACTCCCCACGAAGGCTCCGATTCGGCCACGAGGAACGAAGTGGACCCGGAACGACGGTCCGAGCTGGGCGGCCCGCAGCTCGTTCTCCTGCACGGCCAGCCCCGCGAGATCGACCTGCAAGAGGCCCGCTGCCTGGGCCCAGAGCGCCTGTTGCAGCACGGCCGGATCGAGACCGTAGAGCAGCAGGGCATTGGTGCCCGGCGTGACGTTGGAGGACAGCGTGCCCCACCCCCCACCGATGCCCGCCTCGAACCAACCGCGAACGTTCCCGCCGAGGAAGCCACCCACGCGGGCACCCGGACGTGCATCGTGACCCTGGCGGCAGAAAGCGCCGCGGCAGCCGAGCATCCCGACCCGTACGTCGGCGACCACCCCGCGGTGCTCGATCGAGCGAGGCCCCGCGGCCCTCGGCGCGTCCACGGCCGGGTCGTCGTCGAGGATGGGATCGGCTTCGGGGATCAGCGAGGGAGGCGGGCTTGTCGGACTCGTCGTCGACGGCGATGGGGGCGTCGCTGGGGCGGTGGTCGAGGTCGCAGGGGCCGATGGAGGCCGAGTCGTCGTGATCCGGGCGGGGGCTGTGAGCGGCTGGGGTTCCTGCATGCCCGTCGGCCGTTGCACGGGAACCACTCCCTCCCGGTCGGCAAAGGCGAGGGTCGGTGCGGCCTCCAGCGAACGCGGAGATCCCGCAGCATTGGCGGGAGGCAACGTGGGTGGTCCCGCCAGGGCCTCCTCGGGCACCGCCGCCGCGATCAAGGCCACCAGGAGCCCAACGAGCCAGCGCCGGGGGGATGGGGTCTGGAATCTCAAGGGAGCGTCTCCGACGGGCCTGCCCACGTTAGCAATGAAATGAATCGACGCTATGAAACCCTTCTTGCGAATGGTCGATGGCGTCGGCATCCATCATCACGGCCGACGGGGCTCCGAGTTGCCTCGTGGGCGATCCCAAGCAACGAGGCTCGTACGAGCGAGCGCAATCGAGCGGCCCAGACGAAACGAGCGAGGAGCGGTCGAACGCCCCTCGCTCGTGACGCCATGGGCCGCGACGTCGTCAGCCGAGCAGACGGCCGCGCAGCTCGTCACCGATGGTGCGGGGATAGCCGAGCAGCGAGACGACTACGGAGGTGACATGACGAACGAGGCTGAAGGGGATCATCGAGCGCATCTTCCTTTCTTTGGCTTTCGGTGCGTCTGAGACCCAGGCCACGCGCCTTTCATGCCCGGAGAATTGAATCTTTCGTCGCGCCCAACGTAGCGGCGGCTCACTTCGGCGGGTGAAACCCGTCAGGTCTCACCCCGCTCGTCTTCGTGGGCGGCGAGTCCCTGCCCGCGACTCGTCATGCGTCGTCGTCTTCGCCCGGTGGCAATGCGTCGCGAGCGGCGCCGGACGGAAGTGCACGACGAGCCTGCTCGATCGTCTTGGCCAGCTCGACGTTGTGCTTGGAACCCACCAGCGTCACGCGACGGCGTCCCTTGGCGTCGCGCCACTCGATCCGCACCGCTCTGCCCTGATCGCCCGGCATGTTGTACAGCCAGCTGCCGTCGGGCCCCCGGCGTATGCCCCAGCCACCAAACGCGGTCCATCGGTACTCCGTGGGCGCAACCGACTCGATCGCCGAGATCGGGATCGTCGGGCCGAACAACCCGTACTGCACCTGCACCTTGCCCTGCGACACCGTCACGCGAAGCACGGCGAACAACATCCACACCAAGAAGAAGATCGGCAGCCCGATGAGCGCACCGAGCCATGCGCCAGGCTGACCGAGGACCAACGGAACCAATATCCCCAGCGCGCCCGCACCGATGAGCGCACTCATGATCCACGGCGCCCGCTGCTTGTCGCGGTAGAGCACCAGGCCCTCGCCCTTCATGTACTGGCGCTCGTAGGGATCCGCGGTTTCGACCGAGGCGCCCTCGCGCGCGGTCATCGAGGCGCCTTCGCGTCGCGCCAGCGCTCGCTCGTCATCGTCGTCGTTGGGCTCGGCCATCGGGGAAGCTGCCGCGAGCAGTATCGCCGACGCGGGCATGCGAAGGCGTCTCGAAGCCCTCGAGGATCGCGATCGAGATCTGGCTGTTAGCGATTCCCGAGTTCGTGCGTTCGACCGAAGCGCGGCAAGCGGCACCCTCCCCGCCCTCCGCTCGAATCCCACCTCCACCCACACGAACGCCCTTCACCGTCCCAAAACTAACCAATGATTCAAATCCATTGTTGACTCAGGTTAGTTTTGAAAGTTATTCTACTGTCATGGAGATCGTCATGGACCAGCCCCGCGTCGACGTCTCCGCCTTCGATCCCCTGGCCCAGACCCGACTGGACCGTCCTTCGGAGGAGCCTTCCGAAGAGCCCTCGGAAGGACCCGAGACCGGAGCCTCGGCCTCCCGTGCATGGGATCTTCCCGAGCTCGAGGCCGTCGACGCCGAGCAGCGCCCCCTGCTCGGCCGCTTCCGGCTGCTGCGCCGCCTCGGGAGCGGCGCCATGGGGGTGGTGTTCGAGGGCTACGATCCCGAGCTCGACCGGCGGGTCGCCCTCAAGGTGCTGCGACCCGAGGTCGAGGCCCAACGCGGCCTTCAGGCCCGCTCCCGCATGCTGCGGGAGGCGCAAGCGCTCGCCAGGCTCCGCCACCCCAACGTGACGATGATCTACGAGGTCGGCACCAGCGACGACGGTGCGCTCTTCATCGCGATGGAGCTGGTCGAGGGCCGCACGCTGCAGCGATGGCTGCGAGCCCGACCCCGTGGCTGGCGAGACGTCGTCGAGGTGTTCCTCCAGGCCGGACGGGGCCTGGCGGCGGCCCACCGCGCCAGCCTCGTCCACCGCGACTTCAAGCCCGACAACGTGATCGTCGACGAGTCCGGCCAGGCGCGCGTGGTCGACTTCGGCCTGGCCCGCAGCGCCGGCCTGGCCGAGCTGCTGCCCACCCTCGACGAGGCCGAGAACGGCAGCGTGGCGCTGCACCTCACCCGCACCGGCGCGGTGCTGGGAACGCCCGCCTACATGGCCCCCGAGCAGTTCGAGGGCGGCCCACCGCGACCCGCCAGCGATCAGTTCAGCTTCTGCGTGGCACTGTTCGAAGCGCTCTACGGACGACGTCCCTTCCCCGGCAACGACTTGCCCTCGTTGCAGCGCTCGCTGATGCGGGGCCAGCCGGTGGGACCGCGCCGCGGCGTGCCCCGGTCGCTCTACCGCGTGCTGCGGCGCGGGCTGTCGATCGATCCCAAGCGACGCTACCGCTCCATGGAGGCCCTGCTCGAGGCGCTCGCCGCCTGCCGGCAGCGCCACAGCGCCCCCCGCTCGCTCGCGTTGGTGGCCGGCCTGGTGATGGCCGCGGCCCTGGGCAGCGTGCTGTCGCCCTACACGGGCTCGACCCTCAGCAGCACGTCGTCCTCGTCCACGTCGGCCTCGTCGGCGGGCACCACCTCGAGCACGCGCGCCGAAGATGGCAACCCTTCGCCGCCATAGGCCACGCGGTTGAAGGTCTTCATGACCTCGAGCAGGGCCACGGTGCGGCCCACCTCGATCACGTCGCCCGCCTTCACGAACGCCTCCTGGCCCGGGGCCGGCCGCACATAGAAGCGGCCGGACAACGGGCTGCGAAACACCAGGCCCCCCGCTTCGGCCTGGGCCACGCCGCCGCCCTCGCCCACTCCCGCGCGCGCGGGGCCGGCTTCGGGGTCCAGACGCAGCAGCTCGTCGTCGTAGGCCACGGCTCGACGCGCCGCCGCCGGGCCCGGGCGCTCGAGCACGACGCCTCCCGCGTCGTCGGGCGCCCGCAGGCGATGCAGCACGCCCAGGATCTCCAGCTCGCCCACCAACCCTCCGGGGCTCACCATGCTGCCCGCCGCCGGGGCTCCGCGCCACAGTCCCACGGCGGGAGAGCGCAGCACCAGGGCCGTGCCGTCGCGTTCCAGCCGCGCCACGAGCTCGGGGGTGAACAGCCGTCCGTCGACCTGCGCTCGCTTCATCGTGCCTCGCTCCTCGTAGTCCTCTCGTCCTCGTGTCGCCGTCGCTGGACCCGCCAGTCTCCTGTTCCGAACCTAGCGGGGCCCGTCGATCAGCACGTGGAGATCGTGCAGCGACCAGATGCGGCTGTTCTTGATCCTCCGGTGGCCGATCGTCTGATACGACGCTTCCACCAGCACCCGCAGGTAGTCGCGCAGCTCGTGCAGCGCCACGACCTCGTCGGTGTCCATCTGGCGCGCCGCGAGGTAGGGGTCCATGTCCTGCTCGATGCGGGCCTCGACCGCCTTCATGCCCTGCTCGATCTCCCGGCGCTTGTCGGGGTCGGTGGCCACGATCTCGAAGTCGTCGTCGAGCTTGGTGTTGTAGGTGGCGATGGCCAGCGTGCGCCCTTCCATCACCGACAGCCGCGAGATCGTGGTCGACAGCTGCACCACCGGGTCGTAGGGCAGCCCCGCCATCGCGTAGTAGCCGGCCCCCGAGGCCTTGCGCAGCAGCACCGTGAACATCGGCACCTGGTTGGTCGAGTTGGTGTAGATGAGGCTGCTGCCGTAGGCGAGCAGCCCCTGACGCTCGGCCTCCACCCCGATGTCGAAGCCCGCGATGTCCTGTAGCCACACCAGCGGGATCCCGTCGTCGTTGCAGGCGCGCGAGAACGCGGCGATCTTGGCGATGCCCGCCCGATAGAGGATGCCGGCGGGTCGTCGCGAGCCCGGCCGCTCCGGGTCGCCCACCAGGCCCTGACGATTGATCACGAACCCGGTGTAGAGCCCGCCCACGCGGCCGATCCCGCACACCATCTCCTCGCCCAGGCCCGGCATCACCTCCCAGAACAGGCTGCCGTCGCACAGCCGCGCCAAGACCTGGGTGGCGTCATAGGCCTCGCGATGGTCCGCAGGCAGGAGCCCCCGCAGCTCCGCGCTCGGGAACACGGGCTCCATGGGCCCCGCGTCGCCGCGATGGTAGGGCACGGCCGAGCTGGGCAGGCGCGCGACCTCCTGGCGCAGCGCTCGCAGCAGCGTCTCGTCGTCGGGCACGCGCGCGTCGGCACAGCGGCTGGCGTGCACGTGCACCTCGGGCCCGCCGATGTCGAGGCTGGTGATCTTCTGGCTCTTGGCGCCCTTGATGAGGGCCGCCCCCGCGATGACCATGTAGGCCTGCTCGGTCATGTACACGCGGTCGCTGATGATCGGCATGTAGCCGCCGCCCGCGATGCAATCGCCGAACACCCCCGCCAGCTGCGGCACGCCGTGGGCCGACAGCAGGCTGTTCATCTTGAAGATGTGCCCCGCCCCGGTCGCCCCCGGGAACGAGCGCGACTGCTCGGGCAGGAACAGGCCGCTGCAGTCGACCAGGTACACGGTGGGCAGCCGCAGGCGCAGCGCCATGGTCTGGGCGCGCTCGATCTTCTCGGGCGTGCGGGGCCACCACGAGCCGGAGGCGACCGTGTTGTCGTTGGCGATCACCATGCACCAGCGACCCTCGATCCGGGCGAAGGCCGTCACCACGCCCGCCGCGGGCGATTGCAGGCCCTTGTCGCCGAAGCGGTCGCCGTAATTGACGAACGTGCCCACCTCGTAGAGCCGCGTGCCCGGATCGGCCAGCCGATCGAGCCGCTCGCGGGTGGTGAGCTTGCCCTTGGCGTGGACGCGCTCGACGTACTGCGGCCCCCACCCGGCCGCCACCTCGGCCCGGCGCTCGCGCAGCCGAGCCTCGCGCTGCTCGATCGCGTCCACATGGGCCTCGAACGTGGCGTCGTCGCAGAGCTGGGCGCGAGGCGCCCCGATGGGCACGAGGGGGACGTGGGTCATGCGGGGCGATCTCCTGCGGGCGAGCCGGGCCGACTGGGCGAGCCGGGCGAGCCGGGCCAACCGGGGATGGCCCGCGTGTCATAGCGATTGTGACGAAAGGCCTCCGAGGCCAGGATGGCGCGGTGCATCGGCACCGTGGTGGGCACGCCCTCGCACACCAGCTCGGAGAGCGCGACGAGCATGCGATCGGCCGCGGCGTCGCGGCTGGGCCCGTGGGCGATGACCTTGCAGATCAGGCTGTCGTAGTGCGGCGGGATCCGATAGCCCGAGCTCACGTGGGTGTCCACGCGCACCGTGCTGCCCGTCGCATCGGCCGCGCCATCGGGGCTCTGCCAGCGGGTGATCGTGCCAGGCGCGGGCCGAAAGCCCTGCGAAGGATCCTCGGCGTTGATGCGGCACTCGATCGCATGCCCGCGCAGCTCGAGCTGCTCCTGCCGCAGCGACAGGGGGTGGCCGGCCGCCACCCGCAGCTGCTCGCGCACCAGGTCGACCCCGCTGCGCATCTCCGACACGCAGTGCTCGACCTGCAGCCGGGTGTTCATCTCCATGAAGCGCAGCACGCCGTCGCCGTCGAGCAGGAACTCCATGGTGCCCGCGCCCACGTAGCCGATGCGGCAGGTGGCCTCGACGGCAGCCGCGAGGCTCTGCGCCCGCACCGCCTCGGGGAGCACGGGTGAGGGCGATTCCTCGATGAGCTTTTGGTGGTTGCGCTGCACCGTGCAGTCGCGCTCGCCCAGGTGCACCGCCTGCCCGTAGCGATCGGCCATGACCTGGATCTCCACGTGGCGCCCGCCCTCGACCAGCCGCTCCATGTAGACCCGCGGATCACCGAAGGCCGCGCGCGCCTCGGCCTGGGCGTCGGCGAAGGCCTCGGCCACCTCGCCGGAGCCCCGGGCGATCCGCATGCCCCGGCCGCCGCCGCCGCTCTCGGCCTTGATGAGCACCGGGTAGCCGATTTCGTCGGCCACCGCTCGCGCCTGCTCGACATCGGCCAGCACTCCGTCGCTGCCCGGGATGAGCTGGAGGCCCGCCGCCCGCATGGCCTGCTTGGCCGGCGTCTTCTTGCCCATCAGGTGCATCACGTGCGCGGGCGGACCGACGAAGGTCACCCCATGGCTCTCGCACAGCGCGGCGAAGGTGGGGTTCTCGGCCAAGAAGCCCCATCCCGGATGCAGCGCCGTGCATCCGCTCTGGCGTGCCGCCTGGACCACTCGCACCGCGTCGAGGTAGCTGCCCGCCGCACGGCCCGGGCCCAGGCGCACCGTCTCGCGGCCGTCGAGGTACGCGGCCCCGGCATCTGCCTCGGAGACCCCGAACACCGGGGTGATCCCCAGCGCGTCGCAGGCCTTCGCGATGCGAACGGCGACCTCGCCGCGATTGGCGATGAACAGCCGGTGGAACGTGGCGAGCGCGGCCATGAGGCGCGCAGGCTAGCAGAAAACCGCTCTCCGCAGACCCGCCTCCGCGCGCGTGCTCGCCCGCCCGGTCCGACCCGCCCACATGTGCGCCGCCGTGCTCGCAAGACCGCCGGACCGACGCCGCTCGTCGATCTTTACGCTTGCGCATCGGGCTTGTTCTCGTTGTGATGGGGGACGCGATGGCCCGGGAAAACGTAGACGTCGACAATCTCCAGATCACCGGAGCCAGGCCCAGCGAGGGACCCGAGGCCCCGCTCACGGTGCAGGACGAGGTGATCATCGTCGTCAACCAGGCCTACGGCCCGGCCGGAGATCCCATCGTGGGCATCACCGACGTCGAGTTCGACGGCTTCCCGGCGCTGACCCTGCTGGTGCGCGCCGAGGGCCGCGAGGAGCAGGTGCACCTGTCTCCGATCCACGGCGATCGCCGCAAGGTGGGCATGGCCGACCTGCCCACCGGCACCAAGTGCGAGCTGCTGTGCCCCGTATCGCGCAAGCCCCTGCCTCGCGTCGGTCGCATCGGCGAGAGCGAGGCCGAGTACTGCGCCATCTACCTCACCAAGAAGCTCGACGAAGGCTCGATGATCTACGTGAGCGACACGTGGGGGCACCACCACTCGCGCATCGTGGACAACAACGAGATGATCTCGCTGTGGGTCGCGGCCGAGTCCGGCGAGTGAGCGGCTGGGGCTCCCAGTCGCAGGCCCGTGAGTAGGCTCGTGAGCACCCCCGCTCCGCCAGCAACCACGTGCATGCGTCGCGTCGTGCGAGCGGCGGCGCTGGGATGGACGCTGGCGATCTTCGTGCTGCTGTGGATGCCTCCGCCTCCGCCCCCGGAGCTGGTGTGGCCCTGGTGGGACTCGCTGGTGCACTCCTGCCTGCTCGCCGCGTTCGGTGGGCTGTGGACGTGGGCCGGGCGCCGTGGTGCATGGGTGCTCGTGGCGGGCGTGCTGGTCGGAGCGGTCACCGAGCTCGGCCAGGATCTGCTGCCCTGGGAGCGCCACACCAGCCTCGGCGACTTCGCGTTCGACGTGCTGGGACTGGTGAGCGGCTGGCTGCTGGCCCGCGGAGCGTGGCCGCGTGCGCTGGGCTCACGGCCACGCCGGTGGTAGCGGCGCACGGAGGGACGAACCATGCCACACGCTCGTCGTGCGCCGGGCTCGGCCGCGCGACGGTCGGACATCAGTAGGCCCAGGCGTCGATCGTCGGCATCGGCTCGGGCCCCGCGGTCGAGTCGTAGGCACGGCCGCCTTCGGGGCGCTCGCGCCAGAACAGCTCTTGATCGTACTTCGCCTCCTGGAGGAAGAACTGCACCGGCATCGCGATGGCGAGGGGCTCGCTGAGCCCGGCGTTCGCCAGCCTGGTCTCTCGCAGCGCCTGGGCCATGCACGCATCGCCTTCGGCATCGATCAGCGAGCCGCCCACGAGCATCGGCTGCGTCACGTGGCCGTCGGGCTCGACCGTGAGCTGCACCTCGACGCGCGTCACGATCACGGGGTCTCGAGTCATCGCGACCTCGTAGCAGCGCCGCAGCTCGGCGCGAGCGGACTCGATCACCTCGAGCCCCACGCGCCGTGCCGCCCTGCGCGTGGGGGCACCGGCATCGGCCTGTAGGGCCTGCGGCAGTCCGCCCGCTCGCACCAGCACCCGCGGCGCCTGGACGAGATCGTTGCCCGCATCGAGCAGGGACGGCCCCGTGTCACGGGTGTCTCGCAGGAACGCGATCACGCGCGGATCGTCGAGGCGCGCCCACTCGACCCTGCGCACGCGGATGAAGCGGTACAGCTCGCCCTCGCCCTCCTCGGGGAGCTCGCCCTCGGGCGCGGTCGCTGGCTCGGGGTCGTCGCTCTCGGAAGCGGCCCCCGGCGGCCCCGCCACGGACGGCGAAGGCGTCAGCGCCTCGGCCACCACGGCGGCGCTGGACTCGTCCGCGGTCGCGTCATCGTCGGAGGGCGCGTCGGCCTCGTGCTCGAGCCGCCACTCGAATTCGTAGAGCAGCTCGTAGATCTCCCCTCGCTCGGCGAGCGCCCGATCGGTCTGCCCGAACAGCTCCTCGTGCTCGGCCAGGTACAGCTCGCACATCGCCTTGCCGTCGCGGAGGTAGGCGGGGTCGTCGGAGGCCTTGAACGCCTGCAAGAGCCCGTGCCCCATGCGTGCGAGCAGCTTGTGACGCACGCCGTCGGCCGAGGAATCGGCGGGCAGCTGCAGCATCGCGTGACCCCACAGCGCGACCGCTTCCGGGTAGCGCGCCTCGGCGTAGCGCTCCTCGCCGAGCAGGTAGATCCGCGAGGCCGCAGCCGAGACGGGGCTCGCCGGCTCCGGCTCGACCTCGGGTGCCCGAACCTGCGGCGCAGGACTCGGCGTCACGGTGGGGACCCCAGCCGCGCTCGCACAGCCCAGCGCCATTGCTCCCAATCCGACCACTCCGACTCGCATCGACGGCTCCCAACGGCGGCGCATCCGCCTCCTTACGAACGAGGCAGGCGAAGCCTGGCGACAGGCCCGCGGCGCCGTCAGGCTACGCTCCCAACGGACCGGCGCAAATGCCCGTGGATCCGCCGCGATCTGCACACTCGACCGGCGTATCCGCCGCCACCGTCCGAGGGGCCGCTTTGAGGCTCGGCTTCGCGCCTCGACCCAGCTTTTTCGAGCCTCTCGATGTCGTGGGATCGCGCTCCTGGGGCGCGATCCCCGAAGTGGGCGGACGATGTGAGAGGACGGTCGGAAGAAGCGCCAACTCCATCGAGAACGCTGTACACCCAACTCAGTGCAAGAATCCCCTACGGAGCGGCCCGAGAAAGCACTTGATGTCCTGCTCCCGATGCCTCAATAATGGATAACAAATCACTCCCACATGGGTGGTGATTGGAACATCCAGGGATGTTGCTCGGAGTGGCCACGGAAGAAATCAGGTTTATCCTTACCTTCGCGAAAGGGGTTGCGACTGAAGGGCGTTCGGGCCCTCGGTCCTGTCCGGGAGGTGGTGGTGACACGGGGTTTCAACCTGGGGGAATGGCGAGCACGACGAGGGGCATGGGCGTCGACGGGCCGGAGCTCGGATCGCATGACGCGACCCGAACCGGGGCGACTGGGGTCCCTGCGTCGTCCGCCGCGGCGCGAGTCGACCGAGGTCGACGAGCCCGCCGAGCGGTGGATCATCGACGATCTCGAGCCGCTACATCACGAAGAACAAACGCTCCGCTAGACACGAGCTCGACTTGAGGCGATTCGGCCGGCGCCGTTGCCCTCGGGACGGGAGGGCGCGCCGCCGGCCACGGTGACGACGACTACGACCACGAGAGCGCGAGGGAAGGACGGTTGATGATGGCATCGAGGGAGAAGACGGTAACGCTCAGCATCGAGCCCGGTGAGGGCAAGGGCATGATCGAGCGCGAGGGAAGGCGGAGGGTACAGATCGACTTCTCGCCAGCGGCGTACGCCCGGCTAGACTCGATCCGTGAGCGAAGCGAGGCGCAATCCAACGCGGAGACGGTCCGCAACGCCTTGCGTCTGTACGACTGGTTCCTACGCCAGCGGGATGAAGGCTACGAGGTGAGACTGGTCAAGGGAGACGAGGAACGCGCGGTCGAGCTGCTGTGGTGAGAGCCACTGCCTCGGCCGCGCCTTCCGTCGAGGAGGCACGCGATGGCAAGGTCCGAGGCAAGGCCGCAAGAGCCCACGTCCGTGGATTTCGATCGAACGCTCGAGCTACCCGCCGAGCCGCTCGACGATCTCGACGAGCTCGAGACCACGATGGCGGGTCCGAGCCAGCCCCGCCAGACCCGCAAGCAGATCGTCTCGCACCCGCTCTCGCTCGACGACGATGACGACGACGACCAGCAGCAGGAGCAAGAGCTCCGCATCGCCCGCGAGCTCGCCTCGCGCCGGCTCTCGATCGCCCGCCGCGAGCAGCGCCACCGCCATGCGATCGAGCTCGGCGATCAGCGCCACCGCCACGAGCAACGCCTGCTGCGCGGTCGCCAGGAGGCTCGCATCGTGGCCGGCGTGCTGCTGCTGGTGGTGACCTCGGGCCTGGCGTGGATCACCATGCCCAACGCCGATGCGGCCCAGATCGTGTTCACCACCAGCTTCGGTGCGGTCGCCGGCTACCTCGGCGGCCGCACCCGCCGCGAAGGCCAGAGCTGAGCCGGACCGACCCCGGCCTCGAGCGCCTCGGCCGACCGTGGGTGCTCGGAGGTCGCAAGGCGTCGGGGGTGTCGAGCGCCTCTCAGCCGGGCGTGCAGCGGTTCACGAGCGAGAATTCGCCCTGACAGTACTTGCCGTCATATGGCCACAGCACGCCTTCGTCGTCGATGTAGAGCTCATTGGTCGGATCGAACGCGAACGGGCACAGATCGCACGCATCTCCCACCCCATCGAGATCCTGGTCGAGCGGTGGCAGCCAGCATGCGTAGGACCACAGGGCCTCGATCCCGCCCACGTCGTCGGGATGGAGCGGGAGGTTGGTCTCGAGGGTGAGGCCGGCCTCGGCCAGCGCCTGCTCGCAGCCCGGCGGGGGCAGCACGAAGCCCGGCGTCATCACGACCGAGGGGGGAATCCGACGGCACGTGGAGCTGGCCTCCTGCTCCTCGGTGCACTCCACGGCCAGGGGCACGCCGTGGGGGTCGAGGCGCGGGTACTCGCCGGGGTAGCTCACCGTGCAGCACTGACCGTTCGCCGACACCGGATGGAACCCGATCCGCCGCGGGTTCATGATCCCCTCGCAGGCCGAGCCCAGCTCGCACGCGTTGCCGAGGAAGTCATCGTCGGGGTCGTCGCTCAGCTGCTGCTCCTCGTCGCCGACCTGCAGGGGGTTCTCCACGAAGGGGCAGGTGTCACAGATGTCCCCGACCCCGTCGGCGTCGGTGTCGACGTGATCGCACACGCCGGCCGAGACCTCGCACTTACGGCCGGGTGGGCACTGGTCGTCGCTGACGCAGGCGATGCTCGGAGACACCGGCGCTCGCGGGCAGGCATCGACCAGGTTGGGCAGCCCATCCTGGTCGAGGTCGTCGTCGGGGCCGAACCCCACCACCCCGGCCGCTCCGGGCAGGGGGGCCAGCCCCTCGCAGGCATCGCCGATCCCGTTGGCGTCGACATCGGCCTGGCACAGGGTGGGATCGCCATCGGCGATGGGATCACCGGGCTTCCACGGCGAGGTGAGGTCGTAGCCCTCGCAGTTGGGCACGTGGATGCAGTTGTCGCAGGCATCGCCGATCCCGTCGCCGTCGGCATCGGCGGTGCTGGGCGCGTTGCGGATCCGCAGGTAGGGCGGCACCGCCGGGTTCGCTTCGTAGGCCGCGGCGGCTCGCCGGCATGGATCGCAGCTGTCGCCAAGCCCGTCGTGGTCGATGTCGAGCTCGTGGTTGAGCTGCGGGAACGCGACCACCGGGCACGCGTCGATCGGGTCGGCGATCAGATCGGCGTCCATGTCGCTCTGATCGGGGTTGTAGACGTTGCGCGCGTTGTCCTCGCCCAGGGCCACACAGTCGAGATCCTCATCCTCCAGGCAGGTCGGACCGTCGGGCCCGCAGACCTGGACCGGTGGATCACTCGGGTCGGTATCGGCCGTGCCGCCGTCAGCAACGCCAGTACCACCGTCCGTGGTGCCGGCATCGGTGTCCGTACCGCCGCCCGGAAGCTCGCCCACGTCCTTGCTGGGGATGACGCACGCGCTCTCGCACAGCCCCAGCCCCAGGATCCACGCACCAAGGATTCGATGTCTCATCGCCTCCTCATTCCGCGGGGCGACCTCTTCCGTCACTCGATCTCGATCGCGTTCGGGCAGGCCTGACGCACCTTGGCGACCTGCGCCGAGCCCGGATGCTCCCGAACGAAGCGCCCGGCTCTCGCGGCTGCGTCGGCGTGATGGAGCCGACAGGCCGCCACCGCCCGCCATGCGGAGCGCTCCTCGACGAGCGCACCGCGGGGAAAGCGTCGCTCGTGCTCGTCGAGCAGGCGCCACAGGACCCGAGCGTCATCCCGCTCGAGCGCCGTGCGAGCGCGATCCATGAGCGCGACCTCGGCCCGCAGGCGATCCTCGACCGGCCGAGCAGAGGTGTGAGGAGGTGATGGCGCGAGCGAAGTCTCGACCTCGGGAGCCCAGGTGGGCGACGGCGGAGCATCGGAGACCCCAGCGGATGCGGGCTCGGCCGCGGGTGCAAGCGTAGGAGGCTCGGCCTTCGACGCATGGCTCGAGGCTGCTGCGGGCTCGGTCGCGGGCGGCGGACCGAGTCCGACCCATGCCGTCACCGCGAGCTTGATCATCAGCAGCGTCCCCACGCCCAGCCCCACGCTGATGGCCGCGGGCTTGCCCAGGACCAACAGGCCCGCGGCCGCCGACCTACGGGTGCGATCGTGTCGAGCGTCTCGATCGCTCGACCACGGCTCGTCGTCCACCCGCTCGCCAGCGGCGATCCGCTCGCGGATCCGCGCCAGGTTCCGGGCCGCGCGCTCGGGGGGAGGCTCGAGGGTGGCCTCGTAGGCCTCCCAGTAGCGCTGCGCGGCCCTGGTCGTGGTGGTCGAATTGGTTCGGCGGCTCATCGGGTCCTCCGATCGCCCATGGCAAAGTGGCGGGCCACGACGCGCTCGAACCGGCGTCGCGCGAGGCGGAGCCGGGAGTAGGCGGTGTCGAGCTTGATGCCGAGCATGCGGGCGATCTCCGGCACGGCCAGCCCCTCGAGCTGGGCGAGCACGAACACCTCGCGCTGCGGCGGCTCGAGCCTGTCGAGGAATCGCTCGACCAAGGCCGCGGCGTCGCGCCGCGCCAGCACCTCCTCGGGCTCGACGGGCTCGGACGGCACCAGGGCCAGGCGCGGCGGCGCTCGTCGCCGTCGCTCGTGCACCTTGAGGGCCACGTTGCGCGCGATGCCGAGGATCCAGCTGCGGATCGGCGCTGCATGATCGAAGTGCGGCAGCCGCCGGTACACCACCAGGAACACGTCCTGCGTGGCGTCGTCGATCATGGCGTCGGGAACCCCGAGCGCTCGCAGGCACCGCCACACCGCGGCGTGGTGGGCCGCGTAGGCGTCCTCGAATGCGCGCTGCGGATCGTCACCCTCGATCACGCGAAGCGACCGAGGCGTCGAGCGGCTCGCGGCGTGGGGATGCAGCGCCACGCCCTCTCATCCCGCGAGGGGCATCGATCCGTCACCCGGATCCACGATTTCTCTACAAACCATTGGAATCAATCGATTTAATCGAGGCCCGAGCCCATCACGGCAGCAGCAGCTCCAGCCCCAGCGCCCCTCGACCCGCCACCGGCGACGCGCGGTACGCATCCCGTTCGAGGCCGGTCACCGAGAACCCGAGCTGCCGCAACGGCACCACGACCGACGCCCCCACCCACAGACCGACGAATCGGGCCAGGCGAAACGAAGCGGCGGCGGTCACGTTGGCCGCGACCCAGGTCTGCCTCGACGTGCGCCCGACGACGAGCCCCGCTCCCGTGCCCTGGCCACTCATGCGGCCGACGTCGAGACCCGCGCAGGGCAGCGCCGTCAGCCACGCACGAGGCCGGATCGCAGCGCACGCATGAGCTTCGACTGCCCACAGCGCCACGCGTACGCGCGCATCGGGTGCCACCGTGCGCTCGCGCGGCAGCCATCCAGCACCGCCCAGCTCCACGCGAAACCACCGGCGCTCGAGGCCCGCCGTCGCGGCTCCACCGAGGTTCTCCTGCGGGAGCAAGCCCGCCCCCGCGCGTGCTTCGACCCGCAGCAGCGCTCTCGAGGACGACTGCGACGAAGGAGGTGCCGCGTCCGATGATGGTGCCCGACCGGAATCCCGCACGGCGCCAGCATCGCTCTCGGACGATGAGTCCTCGACGGCGGCCTCGCTCGCCTTCGGATCCTGCGACGCCGGCTCGGTTGCATCCGACGCCACCGACACCAGCTCGCCCGACGGCCCGCCAGCGGAGTCGCTCGCCTCGGGCGAGCCCACCTCGGGCTCACCCGCGCTCGGCTCGGCCTCGGGCTCGGGCACCGCGAGGATCGGTGCCGTTGGAGCCGCATCGGTCACCGAGACCTTCGCCAGCAGCACGATCGCGTTCGCGAGCGTGTCGCACGTGGGGCTGTCGAGCTTGCGCGTGCTCTCCCCCCACTCCCCTCGCAGCACGACGGTCGCCTCGAAGCGCTCGTGCTCTCGACGCGAGACCTCGGCCACCACGTCCAGCTCGTCGGCCCGCTCCCCCAGCGCCTCGCTCAGCCGCGTGCGCACCTCGGCCTCGCGAGGGCAGCCCGCGGGTGCCTGCCAGCGCAGGCCCCCGCGCCCGACGCTCGCCGCCGAGGCATCGAGCCCCACCATGGACGCCACGAGCAGCAGCCCTCCTGCCAGCGCGCGCGCTCGGTCCCCGCTCACGACCGCTCCCAACGCGCCGCGCCCCCCATCGCTGACACATCCCCACGGCGCGGGCCGTTCGAGGCGATCGAGCTCGACCTCCAGGTGCTGTGGGCCGATGTGGTGCTGCCCGACGAGCCGCGGTGAACAGAGGGCGGGGGCTAGACGTTGTCCCAGGGGTTGGCGGCCGGGGTGGTCAGCAGGTCCTCGACGTCCTCCATGGTCAGCCTCTTGACCCCGCTGACGTCGCGCCCGAGCGCCCCTTCGGCGATCTCTCGCTTGCGCCGACCCAGCTCGACCATCTTCTGCTCCACCGAGTCCTCGACCACGAGGCGATAGACGTTGACCGGCTTGTCCTGCCCGATGCGGTGGGCGCGGTCGGTGGCCTGGTCCTCGACCGCGGGGTTCCACCACGGATCGAAGTGGATGACGGTGTCGGCCTCGGTGAGGGTGAGGCCGCTGCCGCCCGCCTTGAGGCTGATGAGGAACACCGGCGGTCCGCTGGGCTGCTGGAACTGCGCCACGAGCTCCTCGCGGTTCTTGGTCCCGCCGTGCAGCCACAGGTAGGTGATGCCCAGCTCGTCGAGCACCTCGCCGAGGATCTTCTGCATCTCCACGAACTGCGAGAACACCAGCACCTTGCGCCCCGAGCCCACGCAGTCGGCGATGAGCTCCCGGAACGCCTCGAGCTTGGCGGAGGGCGGGACCGCCGAGCCCTCGGGCAGGCCCAGCAGCTTCGGGTCGCAGGCCACCTGCCGCAGGCGAGTGAGCGCGGCGAGAATGGCCATCTGCGACTTCTCGATGCCCAGCTCCTCGATGCGCCCGGTGATCTCGTTCTTGGCCGCCTTGAGGATGCGGTTGTAGAGGCCGAGCTGGGCGCGCCCGAACTGCACGAACAGGGTCTGCTCGGTCTTGGGCGGCAGCTCCGAGGCCACGTCTTCCTTCTTGCGGCGCATCACGAACGGCCGCACGCGCACCTGCAACGACTCCAGCACCTTGCCGTCGCCGTCCTCGATGGGCTTGACGTAGTTCTTCTGGAAGTCGGTGAGCTTGCCCAGGAACCCGGGCGCCAGGAAGTCGAAGATGGCCCACAGATCCAGGAGATGGTTCTCGACGGGGGTACCCGAGAGCGCCAGCTTGTGATCGGCCTTGAGCATCTTGGCGCTCTTGGCCGTGGTGGTGGTCCAGTTCTTGATGTACTGCGCCTCGTCGAGGATGACGTAGCGGAAGCGCAGCTTGGACAGCTCCTCGATGTCGCGGCGCAGGATCGCGTAGCTGGTGACCACCACGTCGGTCTTCTTGAGCAGGCGGCGGTTCTCGCCGCGCTCGCTGCCGTGCCACACGAGCACCGAGAGCGTGGGCGCCCACTTGCCCACCTCTTGCTTCCACACCGAGAGCACCGAGGTCGGGCACACGATGAGCGACGGCGCCTGCCCCTCCTCTTCCTTGGCCTTGGTGAGCAGCGCGAGCGCCTGCACGGTCTTTCCCAGGCCCATGTCGTCGGCCAGGATTCCCGTCATGCGGTTCTCGTGCAGCTGCCACAGCCATGCGTAGCCCGAGCGCTGGTACTCGCGCAGCTTGGCGGTGAGCGCCTTGGCCTTGCGAGGCGCACGGCCGGCCTTGTCGCCGGTCATGCTCTGCATCAGCTTCTTGACCTCCTTGGCGACCTTGGCGGTGGGCACCTCGGAGAGCAGGCGCGAGAGGTTGCCGAGCTCGAGGGTGGAGACCTCGGCGTGGCCGCTCTTGTCGAACTGGATGTCGCCCGCGGCCTCGGCCACCGGCTCGAGGATCTTGGGGTCGAGCTTGACCACGCTGCCGTCGGCCAGGGTGATCCAGCGGCGTCCCTCGTGCAGCCAGCGCAGCAGATCGCGGAACGAGATCAGATCCTCCTCGCCCTCGACGTCGACGATGGCCTCGACGTCGAGGATCGAGCCGTCGCCGCCGCTGACCGAGACGCGCGGCGAGGGCGACTTGCTGCGGATGCGGGGCAGCTGCGGGATCCGCTTCTCCCAGGTCTCGGGCAGCAGCGGAATGCCGGTGA
This sequence comes from Paraliomyxa miuraensis, assembly GCF_026337845.1. Lineage (GTDB taxonomy): Bacteria > Myxococcota_A > Polyangia > Nannocystales > Nannocystaceae > Paraliomyxa > Paraliomyxa miuraensis. The sequence goes on from NZ_JAOVZF010000164.1 coordinate 133,501, forward strand.
TCAGGAACTCGATGGCCGCGTCGTCGCGGGCCGAGAACGCCTGCTCGGTCACGTCCCACTCGAGCCCGCGATCGAGCAGCACGCGGCGCGCGGCCGCCTCGGCATCGAGGTCGCGATAGAAGGAGATCGGGCTGTCGCCGACGTCGATGAGGCAGCGCGGGGACTCGGGATCCTCGCCGCCGACGCCCAGGGTCACGTTGCCGTAGGACGCGGCCAGGGCCACCTTGATGCGGCGCGCGTCGCCCTCGATGGTGGCGATGATCTTCTCGACCTTGCGCGCGTCGCTGGCCAGCGCGAACAGATCCTGCCGGGGCACGCCCACCGTCTGCAGGCGCTCGGACAGCGAGTCCATCTGCTCGGCGCCCATGCGCGCGTCCATCACGATGCGCGGCTGCTTGGCCACGGCCGAGAGCACCCACGGCGGGGTGTCGAGCACGGGGAAGGTCTCGCAGCTCTCGGGCACGATGTACCAGGTGGGCGCGCCGGTGACGATCTTGCCCTGGTCGGCCTCGAACGTGCGCCCGGTGCTGACCTGCTCGAGGAAGCCGTGCAGCTCGACCGCGCCGTCCTTGCGGGTCTCGGCCCGGACGCGCAGCACCAGCGACTCGGGCACGAACTTGAGCTTGCCGACCCCCTTGAGGCTGACCTGGCCGTAGCGCGCAAAGTAGAGCAACCCGGCCACCGCGGCTTCCTCGAGCACGTGGGCGCCTTCGTCGGTGCGCTCGAGCTGCTGGTCGAGGTAGTGCTGGATCAGCCGATCGGCGGGACCGAGCCCGCCGCCGGCGGACCGGCGCGCCATCATGGCGGTGCCGGCCTGGAACACGGTCACGGACCACTCGCCGCCGCGGTCGGCGAGCTGGTAGCGGCGCTGCGCCGCCCCGGTCTGCTGCTCGACGTCGACGACCCACGGATTCTGGGTGGTCGCGATCTCGGCCCCCTTGCGGTACTGGTCGGCCAGCGACATGCCCAGCGCCACGGCGTGGTGGCAGATCTTCTCCCAGCCATCGGTGAACGTGGGACAGGTGCACAGCCCCTCGAGCGACTTGCCCGCGAGCTTGAGCGTGGCCACGTGCGGCTGCGGGTGGGTCCCCTTGACCTTGCCACTGACGGCGTCGCCCTCGAACACGATGTCGGAGACGGCGCCTGCCTTGTACAGGTCTTGCCCGGCCTTGACCGCCTTGGGGCTGGCAATGCGGACCAGCGCCTGTGGCTCCACCAATGGAAGAAAGCTTTCGAGCTTCGACACTGCGGATCTCTTCGTTGGATCTCGTTGGATCGATGGATGGAGCACCGCCAGTGCGGCGCGATCCCGGGATGCCGTCCTCGACCGAACGGCTCGACTCTGCGATTCGGCGCGCCCCGGCGGCCTTCCTGCCGACGATGGCGGGGCTCGCCTGCAACGCACCCCCGCGGCGAGGCGCCGACGACCCCTCGAAACGATGGGTCGCGAGCTTCGCGCAACGACGGGGGTCTAGCATGGCCCCGCACGGGGGTCTAGCCTCCCGCGCTCACCTTCGACGTGAATCGTAGGCGCGCCAGCACCGCTACCACCGCGAACGTGGATGGGCTCAACCCGGGGGACCCGGGGATCGGGCTGCTGGCGGGAGCCGTGGCCGGGCCGCCATCGCGTGAGATTCTGCTCGTCTGCTGCGGCGACGTGCCCTCCGTGGGCGACGGAGCCCTGCGGTTGGTGCTCGACCTGCGCGAGCTCCAGCACGCCCGCACGCGCACGCTGCCGCCCGACGCCAATCTCGAGGCAGAAGGCCCGTTCGCGCATGCGCTGGTGTGGCCGCGTCCCCACCTGGGCAAGGACTTCAGCACGTGGTGCCTGGCTCGGGGCGCACTGGCGCTGCGTCCGGGAGGCTCGCTGTGGTGCGCCGTCCGCAAGGCCAAGGGTGCCGACAGCCTGGCCGAGCGCATGGTCGCGCTGATGGGAGAGGTCGACGTGGTGGCGCGCGACCGGGGCCACCGGCTGCTGCGGTCGCGTCGAACGGAGGCCATGGACCCGGCGCGAGCCCGGGCGTGGGTGGAGGCGGAGTACGTGATCGAGGATCCGGCCCTGCCCGGGCTGGCGCTGCGCTCGGGCCCGGGGGTGTTCTCGCGGCGCGAGCTCGATGCGGGCACGCGCGTGCTCATCGAGCATGCGGAGCGGCGGGCTGCGACGCCTCGGGGGGTGATCGATCTGGGCTGCGGCGTGGGACCGCTGTCGCTGTGGGCCGGCACCCGCTGGCCAGCGGCGCAGGTGCTGGCCGTCGACACCAACCTGCGCGCGGTGGCCATGGCCCAGGGCAACGCGAGCCGCCACGGGCTGGCCGAGCGCGTGCGGGTGCTGCCCAGCGATGGCCTTCCCCGACGGGAGGAGGCCGAGGCGATGGGACTGCGCACAGCCGTGGGGCTGGCCGTGGCGCCGGACCTGGCGCTGGTCAATCCGCCCACCCACGCCGAGCCCGAGGTGCTGGGGCGGTTCGCGGAGGATCTTCGGCAGTGGCTGGCGCCGGGCGGGGTGGCGATGGTCGTGGTGAACCGGCCGGGGCGCATGACCGAGCAGCTACGTCGAGCGGGGGCCGTCGTCGAGCCGTTCGAGTACCCGGGCTATCACGTGCTCGAGGCGCGCTGGCCCGCGGCGTGACCGGGCGTCGACGCGCGATGGTCCCTCGGCTCGTCAGCGCCGCGCCGGGGCGGGCGCCTGGATCCTCGCGAGGATCTCCTCGATGTCGGTGGGCTTGGTGAAGTGGACGTCGAAGCCGGCCTCGACCGAGCGACGGCGATCCTCGTCCTGCCCGTAGCCCGACAGCGCCAGCAGCCGAACGCTGGCGAGCCGAGGATCGCTCCGGATCGCCCGCGCGACCGCGTAGCCGTCCATGTCGGGCAATCCGATGTCGCAGATCACGGCGTCGGGGCGCCAGTGCTCCATGGCCTTGAGGCCCTCGCGGCCGCGCCCCGCGATGTAGACCTCGTGCCCGCGCGCGCGGAGCAGCGTCGCGAACAACTCGGCCGCGTCCTCGTTGTCCTCGATCAGCATGATCCGGACCCGTCCCGCGCTCCTGCGCGCGCCGGCACCAGCAAGCGCGGGCGCGGAACCGGGCGCGGAGGCGGGCTCGGGCTCACCGAGGGGCAGCCAGACCTCCAGCTCGCTGCCGCGATCGCGACCCTCGCTGCGCGCCTCGATGGTGCCGTGGTGGAGCTCGATGATGGTCCTGGACATCGCGAGCCCCAGCCCCAGCCCGCCGGACGAGCGCGCGAGCCCCTGCGGTGCCTGCTGAAAGGGGCGAAACAGGCGAGGCCGGAGCTCGGGCTCGATCCCCACGCCCGTGTCGGTGACCGTCAGCACCGCACCGTCGTCCCGGTGTCCGAGACGAACGCTCACCTCTCCCCGAGGCGGCGTGTACTTGAGCGCGTTCTCGATGAGGCTGTGGGTGACCTGCGCGAGTCGGACTCGATCACCGCGGACCCACAGCGGACGAGGGGGCATGTCGACGGTGAAGCGATGCTCGCGAACCCGGGGCCCGAGCGCGGAGACCACCTCGAGCACCACCTCGCACAGGTCGAGCAGGTCGGGCTCGATGGTGAGCTGGCCGCTTCGGACCCGCGTCAAGTCGAGCAGATCGTCGAGCAACCGTGCCATGTGGGAGATCTGCCGCTCGAGCACCTGTATGACGCGGGGGAGCTTGGCATCCTCGGTGACGACGGCACCGAGCACCTCGCTCGCGGAGCGAATCGCGGCCAGGGGATTGCGGAGCTCGTGACCGAGCACGGCGAGCAGCTCGTCCTTTTGGCGGACCTGCTGACGCAAGGCGGCCTCGATCGACTCGCGCTCGGCGATGTTCTCCGCGAGGCGCTGCGCCAGCTCCTCGGCCTCGCGGCGGCCCTCGACCGCGGCGCTCACCTCGAGCGTCCTCATGAACAGGTGGACGCCGGCCTTGGTCCATCGGACCCGCGTCGTCGCTCCAAGCACCGCCTCGACCGGCCCCCCGGTCTCGAGCACCGCCCTGGCGGCACGCAAGCACGCATCGGCATCCTCACGGGACAGGCACTCGCGGACGCGGCGACCCGACGAAGCCTCGGGGTCGACCCCGAGCGCATGGGCGGCCGTGCGCTCGACCAGACGGCACCGGAGGTCGACGGGCACTCCGGCCTCGTCTCGTATCAGGTCGAACAGCACCGCCCCCATGGGGAGGCTGTCGAAGATGGCGGAGAACACCTCGGACTCGAGAGGGGCATCGCTCATGTCGCGGCATCGGGGCACGCAACGCCCACTCGACCAGGAGCGGGGCTGCACAAGACTAGGCCCGCTCGACAACCGTACCAGAGCACGAGCGGGCTTGTCGAAGTCGTACGGCGATCGAGGCGCTCGTCTCACCCGCTCGGCGCCCTCGTCGCCCGGCACCCCAGCCCCCTCGATACGCCGTTTGCTCGAGATGAGCCATGGATCGAGCGCACGACGGTGGACATGGAGCGCTGCCGTCGAAGCATTGGGGTCGTGCAGCACGTCCTCGTCGCATCAGGAGTCGAGTGGCCCCGAGTCGGGCTGGGTACCTGGAACCTTCATGGCAGGGAGTGTCGCGACGCGGTCGAGCACGCCCTCGCGATCGGGTACCGCCACATCGACACGGCCCAGGCGCATGGCAACGAATCGGAGGTGGGTGCAGCAATCGCCCGCAGCGCCGTGCCGCGGGACCAAGTGTGGGTCACGACCAAGGTGGCCCGGGAATGGGCTCACCCGGCGCACGTGCAGCGCACGACCGAGGACAGCCTGCGACGGCTGGGGATGGACCACGTGGATCTGCTGCTGGTGCAGGGCCCTCCGAGCGAAGAGGTTCCGCTGAGCGAGACGTTGGAGGCCCTACGAAGGCTGCACGAGACGGGCAAGGCGCGATTCATCGGCGTGGCCGACCTGCTCTCCGAGTCGCTGCGAGAGGCCGTGGGTCTGGTTCCGGAGCTGCTCACCAATCAGATCGAGCTCAATCCCCTGAACGCTCACTACGGGCTGCGTGCAACGGCGCAGCGCCTGGGCGTCACGCTCACCGCGTGCTCGCCCCTGGCGCGAGGACAAGCGCTCGACGTTCAGCGGCTGGTGGAGATTGGCCGATCCGTCGGGAGATCGTCGGCCCAGGTGATCCTCCGATGGCTGCTGCAACAAGGCGTGGTGGTGATCCCCAAGGCGACCTCCACGGAGCACCAGCGCGAGAACCTGGAGGTCTTCGACTTCGTGCTGAGCGAGCCGCAGATGGAGGCGATCGACGAGATCGACCGCGCATCCCAGTTCATCGAGCCGATCGCGGTATCCCAGTGGGAGTGAGACGGGGCGGGATCCGCACCACCCGTGGGGCACGAGCGAGCGGACGGAAGGAGCGCACCGTAGGCGGGCGTGTAATGGCCGCGACACTCACTGGTTGACCGGTTCGCGAGCCGGCGGCGAGACTGGAACGAGCGGTGCCATCGAAACGGCATATCGTCGGCGGGCTGGTGAGCGTGGCACTCCACGCAGCCTTGCTGGCATGGGGCCTGGGCCAGGCGTCGCCGACGACCACGCAACGACCCCCGGCTCCGATCCCCGTCGAGTTCATCGAGATCACGCCGCCCACGCCGCAGCCGCTGGCACTTCGGGCCGACGGAGGCCAGGAGCGCGCAACCCCGAGCCCCACGCCGCCCCGCGGCGAGGGAGCCGAGCCGCTGCCTCGACCCGATCCCACCCCGGCCCCGCACGAGCCGCGAGCCGCGAAGCCGGAGCCTCCACGAGAGCCCGCGGCCACGCCATCCCCGGCGTCCTCCCTCGAGGCCGAGCCCGCGGACGAGGACGAGCCCGCCAACGAGGAGACGCCGTCGACCTCGGCGGACGAGGAGCCCGATGAGGACCCGGCGGGCGCTCGGCCTTCGGGCACGCCGGCCGGCACGGGATCGTTGGGTCGAGGCCGCGGCGGCACTGGCTCCCACGGCACGCCCGACCACTCGGCATATGGCGCGGAGCTCGTACGGTTGATCATGACCGAGATCGACGAGGATCCCGTGCCGGGCCTGAGTCCCAAGGACTCGATCGAGGTGGAGCTCGAGGTGCTCCCCAGCGGACGCCTGGCCCGCCGGGGTCTGGGCAAGTACGACTACGCCCGGGTGGTGCGCACGACCCTGGGGCCGATGCGGCTGCGCGCGATCCTGCGCCGGATCCTCCGGGCCTCCCAGGACTTCCCGCCGCACCCCTCGAGCTTTCCGCGGCAGCGCTATGTCGTTGGGATCACGGTCGAATTTCGAGGTCTCCACGGGTAGCGACGCGACCCTGGCGCGGTCGCACCGGCTTCGCTCGCCCCAAGGAACCTTCCGGCTCGCCCGTTGTCCCCCTCGCGCTCTTCCAACGAGCACGAGGTACTCATGCGAGCGCGGCCAGGTGCTTGGCTGCTCGGGTGCGTGCTGACGGTCGCGGGCTGCATTGCGTCGCCCGCCACCGAGCCGACGCCCGAGTTCACGGATGACATCCAGGACGCAGGCCCTCCGACCGCGGTCCAGGCCATCCATCACGTGCGCCAGCAGGTGAGCCCGGTGCTCACGTGGCGGGAGAACCCCTCGCCCACCGTGCCGATGACCCTCACGGCCAGCGACGGCACGGGGCTCGACCTGGTCTCGATGAAGGCCCGGGTGGTGATCGAAGATCCGCTGGCGTTCACCGAGCTGCACCTGGTGTTCGACAACCCCGAGCCCCGCCGCCGCGAGGGTCGCTTCGAGATCGAGCTGCCGCCCGGCGCGGCGCTCTCGCGGCTGGCCATGAAGATCCGCGGCGAATTCCAGGAAGGCGAGGTGGTCGAGCGGGCCAAGGCTCGGCGCACCTACGAGACCTTCATGCATCGCCGCCCCGACGTGGATCCGGCGCTGCTCGAGCGCGAGGCGGGCAATCGGGTGCAGGCCCGGGTGTTTCCGATCCTCCCGCACGAGCGCAAGGAGATCATCGTCTCGTTCTCGCAAGAGCTGGGTGCGAGCCCCTACCGCCTGCCGCTGCAGGGGCTGTCGACGATCGAGGACTTCGACGCCCGCGTGGTGGTCAAGACCCACGACGGCGCTCGCGATCGCAGCTCGCTGTCTGGAGCGATATCGGCCCAGCGGGTGGTGGAGCTGCAGCGAAGCCACTTCACGCCCGAGAAGGATCTGGTGATCGAGCTCGATGGAGCGGGCGAGGCGGCCGGTCTGCATGCGGGCGATCTGACGGTGGTGCGCGTGCGCCCACGGGCCGAGCGCCCGGCCTCGCGCCCCGAGTCGCTGCTGGTGCTGTTCGACACGAGTGCGTCGGCGGGCGTGGGCTTCGAGGACCGAGTGGAGCGGCTCGGTGCCGTGCTCCGCGAGCTGGCGCTGGAGCAGGACTTCGAGCTGCGGCTCTTGGCGTTCGATCAATCGATCCACACCGTGTTCGAGGGCATGGGCTCGGAGCTCGGGGTCGACACGCTGGCCGATCTGGTCGAGGGCCGAGCCCTCGGCGCCTCGAACCTCGAGCAGGCGCTGATGACCGCCGCGGGCCTGAAGGGACACTGGGACCGTGCGCTGCTGGTCTCCGACGGCGTGGCCACGGCGGGCCGCACCGAGCGCGGGGCGCTGCGGATCGCGGCGCGCGGGCTCGAGGCGGTGGGCGTGCGGAGGATGGACGCGCTGGCTCCGGGGGCTCGAGAAGACCGCGAGGCGCTGGGCGATCTCACCACCGCGCTGCCCGATCCAGGGGTGATCCTCGATGACGAGGCCACCGCGGCGAGCATCGCCGAGGGCCTGGGTCAGGCGCCGTTCGACGACGTGGCGATCACGGTGGAGGGCGCGACGTGGAGCTGGCCCAAGTCGCTCGAAGGCACCGGGCCCGGCGACGACGTGCTGGTGTTCGCGCACTACGAGGGTCCGCGACCGCCCCTGGTGCGGGTGATGTTCTCCGATCCCTCGATTGCGACGCAGGAGGTCGAGACCCTCGAGGTCGAGCGACCGCTGGTGGAACGGGCGTGGGCCCAGGCGCGGATCGATCGCATCGAGCACGAGAAGTCACGGGTGGCGACCTCGAATCCGTCGGTGATCACGGAGCTCGATGCGCGCATCGTGGAGCTGTCGACTCACTACCGCGTGCTCACCGAGCTCACCGCGCTGCTCGTGCTGGAGACCGAGGCCGACTATCGCCGCTTTGGGATCGATCGACGCGGCAAGGCCGACATCATGACGGTCGACGGCGGCAGCATCCGGCTACAGCGGCGAACCGAGGAGGCCCGCGAGACGCTGGCGGTGGCGGCCGATCTCGCCGCGATCGACGACGCCGGGGAGGACGAGCCCCTGGTCGTCGCCGATGCGCGTACGCGAAGCGCCGGCGAGGAAGCGCGCAGCTCGAGCGTCCTGGGGTTGATGGCGCAGGAGAGCGGGCACTTCGTGGCCTCGACCCACGACGGCGATGACGGGTGGGGAGGCCTGACCGGCACCGAGGTCGGCGAGGCGTTCGGCGTGGGTGGCCTTGGTCTGGTGGGTCAGGGTCGCGGAGGCAGCGGCACGGGTGAGGGCACGATCGGCCTGGGCGAGCACGGGCTCATCGGCCACGGCGGCGGCGGCGGCGGGACGGGCTCGGGCTACGGCCGAGGATCGGGCGCGGGCTTCGGCGGACGTGGCCTTCGGATCGACGACGGTGCGATGGGCCTGGGCACGATCGGCACGGTGGGCGGACCGTGGGGTGGGCTCGATCAGCCCCAGGGCGCGTCGTCCGGCTGGGGCAGCCCGATCGGGTGGAGCGAAGCCGGCCGTCACCAAGCGGTTCCGAGGGTGCATCAGGCCAAGGCCAAGGTGCAGGGCTCGATCGACGAGGACATCATCCGTCGGATCATTCGGGCGCACATCAACGAGGTACGCCTCTGCTACAACCAGGGCTTGACGCGCAACCCATCGCTGGCGGGGCGCGTCGAGGTCGCGTTCACGATCGGCGAGGCAGGCACCGTGATCACCTCGGGGATCACGTCGTCGTCGCTGACCGACCAGGGCGTGCAAGAGTGCATCGCCAAGGCGGTACGCCGCTGGAGGTTCCCCAAGCCCCCGGGTGCCGGGGTCGTGCAGGTGGCGGCTCCGCTGGTGTTCTCGGCCGAGGGCGTGCGCATGGCGGGTCGGCCCGTCGGGCGCGTCCGGCCGTTGGGTCCGCCACCCAAGCGGCGCCGCGCCGCCAAGGCACCGCACTCCGGCCGCTTCGCCGAGGCGCAGCGGCTGCTCGCGGCGAACCAGACCGACGACGCCTACGACCTGGCGTGGGACTGGGTCGAGACCCAGCCCGGCGACATCCTGGGCCTGTTGGCGCTGGGCGAGGCGCTCGAGCAGCGCGGCCGCCCGGCCCTGGCCGCGCGGGTGTACGGGTCACTCATCGATCTGCACCCCTCGCGCGCCGACGTGCGACGCGCGGCCGGTCAGCGACTCGAGCGGCTGGGCGAGCCCGCGCTGGCGCTGGCGATCGACAGCTACGACAAGGCCGTGAAGGCGCGGCCCGATCATCCCTCGGGCGCGCGGCTGCTGGCATGGGCGCTGGTGGAGCAGGGCCAGCACGAGCGAGCATTCGAGGTGCTGAGGCAGGCCCTGCACCGGCGCTACCCGAGCGGTCGCTTCGAGGGGGTCAAGAGCGTGCTGCGACAAGACCTCGCCGTGGTGGCGGCGGCCTGGCTCGCCGCTGGCAGCGAGGCCGACCGCCAGGACGCACGGCGACGCCTCACCGAGCACCACATCGATCCGGCGACCTCCGCTTCGACGCGCTTCGTGGTGACGTGGGAGACCGACACCACCGACGTGGACCTCGCGCTCCGGGCTCCGGGCTCCACGCGTCGTCACGGTCGACGGATCGCCGACGTGACGACCGGCTACGGGCCCGAGGTGCGCGTGCTGACGGGCAGCCAGATCCCGTCGCGGCTGCGGGCCACCGTGCAGTACTACGATCGCAAGGCCATGGGGCATGCGATGGGCACGCTGCAGATCGTCGCGCACGACGGCAACGGCGGGCTGCGGGTGCAGGCGCAGCCGTTCGTGCTGATGGAGCAGGGCGGGTCGCTCGTGCTGGGGGTGTTCGACACGGGCGTGGAGCCCGGGCTCAACGCGAGCTGAGGCCCCGCGCCAGGCATGGACGCACGGGGTCCCGTCGCCGCTCGATCCGCGATACCCTGCCCTCGTGGTGGACTGCATGCGAGGACGAACCTGGGGATGGATGTGCCTCGGCCTCTTGCTCGGCTGCGCCCAGGGCGACCCGCCCGGCAGCACCAGCTTCGGCCCCGGCCCATGGATGCTGCCCGGCGAGAGCGGTGATCAGGAGGAAGGCGGCTCGGGAGCAGCCACCGAGAGCACGACCGGCAGCGCCGACGGGAGCGGCGGCGGCTCGATGGGGCCGATGACCACGGCCGATCCGAGCACCAGCGGCATGCCGATGGGCAGCACCGACGACGGCGATCCCACCAACGACTCGCAGGGCGGAACCTTCGGCATGGATGATGGCGGCACCGGCATGCAGCCCGCCAGCGGCTGGTGGGCGCACTGCATTCCCAACTCGATCGCGTGCGATGCAGGGCTGGTGTGCCTGAGCACCGACGCCGGCAACGACGGGGTGTGCACCAACGTCTGCAACCCACCGGGCAACCCGGGCAGCTGCGGTGCATCGCCGGGCGGCACGAACATGCCGATCTGCCTGAGCGTGGGCGGCGACAGCGTGTGCGCGCTGGGCTGCGAGGGCGGCCTGACCTGCCCGGGCGGGATGATCTGCATCAACGAGAGCGACGATCTGGGGCCGATCTCGATCTGCATCTGAGCCGCCCCCGTCGAGCGTCCAGACGCGAAAAAGAGGGGCCCAAGGGCCCCTCTTCGTGTTCCACCGTGCCCGTGCGGGCCGGCGACGCCGGGTGCTCCCGCACCCGCCTGGCTCAGATGATGAACGGAGCGATCACCACCGCCACGATCGTCATCACCTTGATGAGGATGTTGAGCGACGGGCCGGCGGTGTCCTTGAAGGGGTCGCCCACGGTGTCGCCGATGACGGCGGCCTTGTGGCGCTCGGAGCCCTTGCCGGTGTTGACCTTGGCGTCGAAGTCCTTCTTCTGCTCCTCGACCTGCTTCTTGGCGTTGTCCCACGCACCACCGGCGTTGGACATGAACAGGGCGAGCATCACGCCGGCCACCAGGGTGCCGGCGAGCAGGCCACCCAGGGCCTTGGGCGACCAAAAGCCCATGATGACGGGAGCGGCCAGCGCGAGCAGACCGGGGGCCATCATGCGCTTGATCGAGGCCTGGGTGGAGATCGCCACGCAGCGAGCGACATCGGTCTCCTTGGCCGCCTCGAGCACGGTCTCCTTCTCCTCGTCGGTCAGCGCGCGCTCCTCGTCCTCGGCTGCCTTGACCAGCTCGAGCGCAGGGCGCAGAGCCTTGATCTCGCGGAACTGACGACGTACCTCCTGGATCATGTCCATCGCGGCGTCACCCACGGCCTTCATGGCCATGGCCGAGAACAGGAACGGCAGCATGCCACCCACCAGCAGGCCGATGAGGACCGGCGGGTCGGTGAGGTACATCGGCATGTTGATCGTCGACCGGTAGGCCGCGAACAGCGACAGCGCCGCCAGGGCGGCGGAGCCGATCGCGAAGCCCTTGCCGATGGCCGCGGTGGTGTTGCCCACCGCGTCGAGGTTGTCGGTGCGATGCCGGACCTCGGGAGGCAGGCTCGCCATCTCGGCGATGCCGCCCGCGTTGTCGGAGATCGGACCGTAGGCGTCGACCGCGAGCTGGATGCCCGTGGTGGACAGCATGCCCAGGCCCGCCAGCGCCACGCCGTAGAGGCCCGCGTACTGGTTGGCCAGGAAGATCGCTGCGCAGATGATGACGATCGGCAGAGCAGTGGAGCGGAAGCCCACCCCGATGCCCGCGATGATGTTGGTCGCCGGCCCGGTCATCGACTGCTCGACGATGCTGGTCACCGGGGGCTTGTACTTGGAGCAGTAGTAGCCGGTGATGAGGCCGATGGCGACGCCAGCCCCCAGACCACCGGCCATGGCGATGAGCAGGTCGAGCGTCTCGAGCGTCTTCTTGCCGCCCTCGAGATCGAGCGCGACCGGGTGCCCCCCCGTCTTCGCCATGCCCAGGAAGTAGTCGATGATGAAGTACGACAGGACCAGCATCACGCCGGCGGCACCGAACGAGCCGCCGTCGAGCGCGTGCTGCGGGTTGCCGCCTTCCTTGGTCTTGACGAAGAAGGTCGCGATCACCGAGATGATGATGCCGACCGCGGCAATGACCAGCGGCAGCAGCACCAGCTCGAGACGACCGCCCGCCGCGACCGCGCCGAGCATCATGGCTCCGACGATCGAGGCCACGTAGGACTCGAACAGGTCGGCACCCATGCCGGCCACGTCACCCACGTTGTCGCCCACGTTGTCGGCGATGGTGGCGGGGTTCAGCGGGTGATCCTCGGGGATGCCCGCCTCGACCTTGCCCACCAGATCGGCGCCCACGTCGGCCGCCTTGGTGTAGATGCCGCCGCCCACGCGAGCGAACAGCGCGATCGAGGAACCACCCATGGAGAAGCCGGCGAGCAGGTTCACCACGTCGTAGAGGGCTCCACCGCTGCTGCGGGCCTGGCCCTCGACGTTTTCGAACGCGCCGAACTGGCCGTTGAACACGAAGAAGAGCACGCCCAGGCCGAGCAGGGCGAGGCCCACCACGCTCATGCCCATCACGGCGCCGCCGCGAAAGGCCACGGTGAGCGCCGGGGGCAGGCCGGTCCGAGCGGCGGCAGCGGTGCGCACGTTGGCCTGGGTGGCCACCTTCATGCCAGCGAAGCCGGCGAGGGCCGAGCACAGCGCGCCCACCACGAAGGCCAAGCCGATGAGCGGCGATCCCTTTCCGGTGGAGACGTTGAGGCCCACGAGCACACCCGCGACCACGAGCACGAAGAGACCGAGCACCTTGTACTCCGCCGCGAGGAAGGCCATGGCGCCCTCCTGGATCTTGGCGGCGATGGTCTTCATCTCGGTGTTGCCGGCATCCTGCTTGCCGATCCAACCCGCGGTGACGAACGCGTAGGCCAACGCGACGACACCAGCGATGGGTGCGAGGAGGAGAAGCGTCTGACTGTCCACGAAGAGCGTTTCCTTTCGGCGAGCGGCTACATACCAGAACCTCTACGGGATGGCAGCAGGACCGCTCGGGGGAGAAGATTGATTGAAGGCGTTCATGGCCGACCGCACGCCGTCGCGGATGACGGCGGTGGCGGCCCGGGCAGCGCGGTCCACGACGTCGGGCAACATTGCCGTGTCGTGCGGGTCGAAGTCGGTGAGCACCCAGCGGCTCACGTCGCCGCCCCGGAGGGGACGGCCAATGCCCACGCGAATGCGCACGAATTCGGAATTCCCCGACTGTGCGATGATGTCGCGAAGGCCGTTGTGGCCCCCATGACCCCCGCCCAGCTTGATCGCAAGGCGACCGGGCGGGAAGTCCAGCTCGTCGTGCACGACGAGCACCTGCCCCGGGGGTACCCGATGGAACTGCGTAGCGGCGACCACGCTCTTTCCGCTGCGGTTCATGAAGGTCTGGGGCTGAAGCACCACCACCCGCTGGCCGGCCACACTGGCGGTGGCGGTTCGGGCGTGGAACTTCTCACGCCATGGCGCGCTCGACCCCGGGGGGAGGTGATCGTCGAGCCAGCGCTCGACCACCATGAACCCCACGTTGTGCCGGTTGTGCGCATACTCGCGGCCGGGATTGCCCAGACCCACGAGCAGCCAGGGGGATCGATCCTCCATGGCCACGGCCCAAGGCCGTGCCCGACCCCCCTCGGGGGCCGGACCCGACCACGATGAGGGCTACTTCTTGCCCTTCTTCCCCCCGCCGCCCTTGGCGGGGGCTGCTTCCTCTTCCTTCTTGGCCTTGGGGGCCTCGACGAGGGCAAGCGGAGCCTCGGGGTTCTCGAGGAAGGTGGTGTTGGGCAGCGACACGTCCTTGATGCGCATGGTCTGCCCCGCGTCGAGCGGCGACAGGTCGATCGCGAGCTCCTCGGGCAGGTCGAGCGGCTTGGCCGACACGTTGACCAGGCGGCGGTAGGTCTTGAGCTTGCCGCCCTTCATCACGCCCGCGGCGCGGCCGTGGTAGGTGACCGGGATCTTGCGCTCGACCGGTACTTCGAGGTCGACGCGCAGGAAGTCCACGTGCAGCACGTGGTCGCGCACCGCGTCGCGCTGCAGGTCGACCACCATGCAGGGCACCGTCTGCGCCCCGCCCTCTTGCTCGACCTCCACGTGGAACACGGTGTTGAGGTTGCGGGCGGGGTCGGTGGCCTTCTGGAACAGGTGGGGATCGATGGTCAGCGACAGGTTGTCGCCACCCTGCCCGTACATCACGGCGGGCACCTGGCCCTGGCGGCGAAGCTGGCGTGCCACGCCCTTGCCGTGTCCGGTCCGCACCTTGGCGGAGATTCGTCCGTACTCGCTCATTTGTCTTGCTGTCTTCTTGCTTGGTGGGCCTCGGATAGGAGCCTCCACCATGGGGGCTCGCCGCCGAGGGCCCGGGAAATTTCGTGTGTGAAGTGCTCGAGGAAGCCGTCGGTCCGTTCTGGCGGCAACTAGGCCCCCCTCTGGAGGGCAAGCTGGCTGCACCGCCAGCCCGAAGCGGTTGCGGGGCGAGCAGTGTAGAGCGCCCCACTGCCCACCAACGAAGCCCCCCTGTGGGGGGCAAGCTGGCTGGCTGCTTGCCTATCGGTGAGCGCGGGGGGCATGGCTAGTGAAAGAGGCTGCTAATCGAGTCGCCGTGGTGGATGCGCTTGATCGCCTCGCCGAGCAAGCGGCCCAGGCCCAGCACCTCGAGCCGGTCGCAGCGCTCGACGCGGTCCTCTTGCGGGATCGTGTCGGTGACCCAGACCTTCTCGAGCACCGACTTGTTGAGCCGGTCCATCGCCGGACCCGAGAACACGCCATGGGTGGCCAGGGCATAGACGGCGGTCGCGCCGTGCTCCTTGACCGCGATCGCCGCATTGCACAGGGTGCCCGCGGTGTCGATCATGTCGTCGATGAGGATCGCCCGCTTGCCGGCCACGTCGCCGATGAGGTGGTGCACCTGGCTGACGTTGGGCCGGTCGCGTCGCTTGTCGATGATGGCCAGGCCGCACTCGAGGTGCTTGGAGTAGGCCCGGGCCCGCTCCACGCCGCCCGCGTCGGGCGACACCACCACCGTGTCCTCGCCCCCGAAGCCCTCGCGCTCGAGCTTCTCGCGCAGCACCGGGGTGGCCAGCAGGTGATCGAACGGGATGTTGAAGAAGCCCTGGATCTGGCCCGCGTGCAGCTCGACCGACAGCACCCGGGTGGCTCCCGCCGCGGTGAGCAGGTCGGCCACCAGCTTGGCCGAGATCGGCGTGCGCGGCTTGACCTTGCGGTCCTGCCGCGCGTAGCCGAAGTACGGCATGATCGCCACGATGCTGCCCGCGCTCGCCCGCTTGAGCGCGTCGATCATGATGAGCAGCTCCATCAGGTTGCGGTTGGGCGGCGAGCACGTGGACTGCACGATGAAGCAGTTCACCCCGCGGACGTTCTCCCCGATCTCCACGAAGATCTCGCCGTCGGAGAACCGCTCGACACGCGCGGCTCCCACCGGGATGCCGAGGTAGTGCGCGACGTCCCGGGTGAGGTTGGGGCACGAGTTGCCCCCGAAGATGGTCAGCGTCTTGTGCACGGGTCGCGAGCCCAATTCGAGGGTGGTTTCGAGGCTGGTTTCGAGGCCGAGGTCGAGAGGGGTTCGGGGGGAGCGACGGACGGCGAGGCGAGCGAGGAGTGCTTGGTTGGGGCGGTAGGATTCGAACCTACGAATGTCGGTACCAAAAACCGATGGCTTACCACTTGCCGACGCCCCATCGGAGGAGGGTGAAGAACGGCGGCCACGGGCCCGTCGAGCGCGGCGTTATAGGAATGGGGCCCGGTCGCTGTCAATGTGAGGGCACCCGACGAC
The DNA here is from genome assembly GCF_026337845.1 of Paraliomyxa miuraensis. Taxonomy (GTDB): domain Bacteria; phylum Myxococcota_A; class Polyangia; order Nannocystales; family Nannocystaceae; genus Paraliomyxa; species Paraliomyxa miuraensis. The sequence goes on from NZ_JAOVZF010000164.1 coordinate 149,443, forward strand.
GGCGCGTGGCCGCGCGAGGGCAGCGCGCGGCGGGGAGGGCGACCCGGTGGCCCCAAAGGGCCTCGACCCCGCGCTTGCGCCCCACCAGACCCGCGCCAAGCCGGCCGAACGCGCGCGACGGGACCCGAAGTGTACGCTGGATCGCATCAGGCTCACCCTCACGGGGCGCAGCCTCCGCTTTTTTCCCTCACTTGCTTGGAGTTCCGTGGCGCTCGGACGGACAATCAAGGGAACGATGGCCGGGACCTCTCCTTCGTCGTGATCGGCGCACCCAACAAGATCTGCCCTTCGTGCCAGGCCCGCTGTCGGGCCGACGCCGTCTATTGTGCGACCTGCGGCGCCGACGTCCGCAACGTGGCCGCAGTGAGCGGCGACCCGTACCTCGGCCTGGAGATCGCCGGCAAGTACAAGGTGGAGCGATTGATCGGCGAGGGCGCGATGGGCCGTGTGTACGAGGCCAAGCAGGTCACGCTCGACAAGCCCTTTGCCGTCAAGATCCTGGCGCCGCACCTCATGCACGACGAGCAGAGCCACGCTCGCTTCGCCGCCGAGGCCCACAACTGCGCCAGCCTGAACCACCCCAACGTCGTCTCCGTCGTCGACTACGGCCGCACGGCCGAGGGCGTGACCTTCATCGTGATGGAGTTCATCAAGGGGGTCACGCTCGAGCGCATCATCACCGAGCAGTACCCGCTGGTGCGCGAGCGCATCGTGGATCTCACGCTGCAGGTGCTCGCGGCGCTCACCGAAGCGCACGGCCTGGGCATCCTGCACCGCGACCTCAAGCCCGAGAACATCCTCGTGCAGCAGCTGCGCACGCACGGCGAGCTGGCCAAGGTGCTCGACTTCGGCATCGCCAAGCTGATGGACAACCCGGTGGGGCCGGGGCTGACCTCGGCCGGCATGGTCTGCGGCACGCCCGAGTACATGTCGCCCGAGCAGTGCCGCGGCCACAAGCTCGACGCGCGCTCCGATCTCTACTCGGTGGGCGTGATCCTCTATCAGATGCTCGCCGGGCGTCCGCCGTTCGAGAGCGAGTCGGCGGTGGAGATCCTGCACAAGCACCTGCACGACGCTCCGGTCCCGCCCAGCCGCCTGCGCGGCACGGCCCCCGATCCGCTCGAGGCGGTGTGCCTGCGCGCGATGTCCAAGGATCCCGCCCATCGCCACGCGTCGGCGATGGAGTTCCGCGAGGAGGTCATCGCGGCCAGCAGCGCGCCGCGGGTGGCCGCCACCATCCGCTGCAACACGTGCGGCGCCAACCTCAAGATCGAGCATCGCTTCTGCCCCAGCTGCGGAGCCCCGGCGCCGTCGGCCGAGCCCTCGCCCTCGCTCCAGCGCCGCACGAGCCAGACGCAGCTGGCGGTGCTGGACACCGACCTGGGCGGCCCCGTCCCGCTGGTCGGGCGCGACCGTCAGCTCCAGGCCGCCCAGGCGCTCCTGGGGCGCCCGATCCCCGGGCTCAGGATGCGCGTGCTGGTGGGGGATCGCGGCATGGGCAAGACCCGGCTCGTGGACGAGATCGCCGACCTTGCCGAGCCGGCGGGCTGGCGCGTCTACTACGTCAGCACCGATCCCAGCGGCGCTCGCACCCCGCTGTTTCCCGTGCTCACGATGGTGGCCCAGGTGCTCGAGCTCGACCCGGCCACGTGCAGCACCCAGGATCTGTTTCGCGCCGCCAACCTGGTGGGCCTGGGCTTCGAGGAGCTGCCGGGGCTCGCGGAGCTGTTCCGGCTGCAGGGCCCCGCCCACGATCTCGAGCACGCGGTACGACGTCGGGAGTGCTTTGCCTCGGCCACGCAGGCGATGCTGGCCGGTGGTCGCGGCCAGCCGCTGCTGCTGGTGTTCGAGGACATCGACGGCTACGACAACGCCTCGCGCGAGGTGCTTCGCCGCCTGTCTCGCCGCCGCACCGATCTACCCGTGCTGTGCCTGGTCACGAGCAAGGAGTCGTCCCTCGACTGGCTGGACGGCGCCGCCGAGGTGCTCGAGCCGCTCGACGAGGAGGCGGTCGTCGAGGCCTGGCGCGAGCTCGCAGCGCAGCGCACCGGCCTGCCGCTGCCGCCCGCCGACATCATGCAGGCGATTCCCATGTCGCCGCTGCGGCTCGAGCAGTGCATACGACTGGCCATCCGCGGCAAGACGGCGCCGGCGCCCGCCAAGGACACCGACCTGCTGCGCATCCGGGTCGACGCACAGCCGCCCGCGGTCAAGCGCCTGCTCGAGCTGGCCGCCGTGCTCGGTGATCGCTTTCCTCAGGGCGATCTGATCGACCTCGCACGCCGAGACCCGGCCCCCATCCCGTGGAAGCCCGAGGACCTCAAGCATGCCCTCGATCAGGCCCACGGCGAGGGCTTGGTGGTGGCGTTCTCCTCCAAGGAGCGAGGCTTCGCCCACCGCACGCTCCATGACTCGATCTACGCCGCAATCGACTCACGCCGGCGCGAGCAGCTGCACGGGGTGGCGGCCGACGTGTCTCGGGTGGCGCGGCTGTCGACGGTGACCCGCGCCGTGCACCTGGTGCGGGCCCGGGATCCACGTGCCCCCGAGGTCCTGGTCCAGGCCGCGCTCCTCGCCGAGCGCAGCTTCGACGATCCCACCGCCGCCGACTTCCTCAATGCGGCGCTGCGCCTGTCCGCCGTGCTCACCGGCGGCACCAGCCGCTCGCTCCAGGCCGAGGTGGCCCGGCACGCCACCCGAGTCATGCGCAGCCCCGAGGCCTCCACCCGCGCGGTGGAGCTGCTGCGCGGGGAGATCGATCGCGCCACCACGCCGGGCGAGGAAGCGGCGGTGCGCTGCTCGCTGGGGGTGCAGCTATTGCGGCTCGAGAAGTGGGACGAGGCGCTCGAGGCCCTGCACAAGGCGCTCGGCCCCGCCATGCAGGCCGACGACCGCGCAATCATGGTGCAGATCACCAAGGAGATCGCCAAGGTCCATGCGGGCAAGGGCGACCGCAAGCGTGCCATTCGGGAGCTGCGCGAGGGCCTGGACGTGTTCACCCTGGGCGAGGGCCCGCGCACCACGGCCGATCTCGATCTGTGGGCCTACTTGCTGCGCGTGTGCGAGATGTACCGCGCCGACGATGAGCTGCAGGAGTCGCGCACCTGGTGCGAGCACGCGCTGTTCCAGGCCGAGCGCGCCGGGAACCACCTGGGGCTGATGCGGTGCCACGGGCAGATGGCCTGGGTGCTGCGCGACCTCGATCAGCTCGCGCTGGCCGAGCAGCACCTGGCGCGGGCCCTCAACGAGGCGCGGCACTTCGGCGATCGGCTCACCACCACCGAGCTGCTCATGGAGCGTGCCCGCGCTCGCGCCTCGCGCGGGCGCCTGGCCGAGGCCCTGCGCTACGCCGAGGAAGCCTTGCGCCTGGCCCAGGGCATCCAGTGGCAGACTGGCATCGAGCACGCCGAGCGAGCCATCAACATGCTCACCCAAAAGGAGCCGCCGCCGCTCAGCGCCGGGCCCACCGAGCACTCCGGCATGTTCGACTATCCCTCGTCGGTGCGGATGCGCGACCAATCGGGGCCCTTCAATCGGCCGCTCACGTCCTCGTTCCGGCGGGTCACCAGCGAGCGGCAGGCGGTGGACGACGGGCCCGAGGCACCATCGGCCCGTGATGCCGACCGGCGACGCAAGGACTGAGCTTCGGGGATCACCATGGCCGAGATCGTCTACGATGCCCAGGGAAGCCCCTTCGAGCTGCGAAGCGGGGGGGCGTCGGTCTCGGGGCTCCATCGCTCGATCCGCGAGGCCATGGACCACACGCGCAGCGTCTCGAGCGTGCTCGACGACGAGCGCAATCGTGACGCGCTGACGCGGGCGCTGCTGGGAATGGGGATGCTTCGCCCCGACGAGGCGGTTGGCCTGCCGTTCCCGGAGCTACGAGCACGAGCGAGGGACGCGTTGTCGGCGGGGGCGGTGGTGCTCGTGCCCCACGTGCCCGATCGACGGCTGATGGGGACCGTCTACGAGCCCCCGCCGGAGCGGGTCGAGGAGCTCGCGGGGGACGACGAGCCCGAGGTCCGGCCCACGCACACGCTCGAGCTGCGCCTGGTGGACGCCAGCGGCGAGCCCGTACCCGGCGAGCCCTTTCGGGTGGAGCTGCCCGGGGGCAGCATCCGCGAGGGTCGGCTCGACCAGCGCGGAGTGGCACTGCTCACGGGCATCGCCGACGCCGGCACCTGCCTCGTGAACTTTCCGCGCTGGGACAAGGACTGCTGGAAGCCCGCGTAGTCCATTGCATCTGGGCTTCCTCGGCTCGCGGCGTCATGCGAAGCTCGAGGGCCCGTGACGAGCCGGAGCGTCCCTCGCGACCCGACCGGAGCGCTGCCACTGGTGGTGCCGAGATCGGCCGTCCACGAGCGCCTCGACGAAAACGCGGCACGCCGGCTGCTCCTCGAGGGGCTCGAGGACGGCAACGTGGGCCTCGAGCACGAGCTAGAGCGGCTCGCCAAGGAACTCTGCGGCACCATGGTGCAGAGCGTTCGCGAGGCAGTCGACGTGGTTGCCCATGCCCTCGGCACGGGTCGTCTGGTCGCGATCACCCTGCCATCGACGCCCCGGCTGCTCGACGCCGCTCGAGTGACCGATCTGCGGGAGGTGGGTGGCTGGGAGGTCGTCGACCCGCTGCGGCCCGCAGGCCCACCCGAGCCTCCGCCACGACCAGCCGCCACGACGTGGATCTGGTTCGTGGTCGTCGACGAGCGCGGCGTGCCGGCGCAGGGTCGCTTTCGCCTCGCGCTCGATGGCACCGCGGAGGATGGCGAGCTCGACGAGCGCGCGCACCGGCGTACGGAGCTGCGCGAGGGCGCCGATGGCTGGCTGGCGGTGCTGGATCTTCGCTGGGACGATGGATCGTCGCGACCACCCATGCCGAGCCGCGGCGACGACCCCAAACCCGGTGCATCCGTGGTGTCGCTCGAGCTGGTGGACGAGCGCGGCGACCCCATGCACGCCCGCTTCGCGCTCACGAGCGCCGATGGCGAGAGCCTCGCCACCGGCGAGCTCGGACCTCGCTGGCAGCGAGCGCTCACCGGCGAGGGTCCGGTGTTGCTCGAGCTACTGGAGCTTCGACCAGAGGCAAGCCGCCCATGACGACGCGAGAGCACCCCGTGGAGGTCACGCTGCGTGGCCATGTCGTCCCCATGCAGATCGAGCGCGCGATGCACCATCGCATCGTGGTCACGCGCCCCGTGGTGCGCAGGCCCAGGCGTGCTCCGTTCCGCGCGGCGCCACGCTCGGGCCTGCTCGTGCCCGCACCATGGACGGACGACGTCCACCCCATCTCGTACATCCTGGCGGGCATCCACGCCGCGCGGTCCGCCGGTGATGCGCTGCTGCTCGTGGTGGGGCACGTCGCCCCCGCGGAGGCGCGAGCCCTGGGACGCGCCCGTGCGGAGGCCCTGAGGTGCGTGGTGGAAAGCGACGCCGCGGCGTGGGTCGAGCTGGCGCAGACCCACGGGACGCTCGCCGACGTCAAGGCCTACCTTCAGTACCTCAACGCGATGCTCGGCTGGAGCTGCGCCATCGACGTGGTCGACGAGACCCGCGGGCCCTCCACCGAGCGAGCCATCGCGGCCTTTCAGCAGGAGTACGACGACACGTTCGGGCGAGCGATCGACGTGGATGGGATCTGCGGACCGCAGACCCTGGGAGCCCTCTTCGAGGTCATGCGCATGGAGTGGAACAAGTGGCTGCTCAAGCACGGGCTCGGGCAGGAGGACGTCGACGCGCTCGACATCCGCTGGCTCGACGGCTCGGGCCTCGATCCCACCCTGCCCGGGGTGGTCGAGCTCCGCGAGCGGTCGGGTGTCGATCTGCTGGTCGTCCCTCGTGCCGCGCTCGGTGCCGACGAGGCAACGGTCGAGCTGGTGTACGGCTCGACCGTCGCGCGCTACGAGGTCTTCGACGTCCCGCTCGAGCCGTGGGCCTGGGTGCGTGGGCCCTACACCATCGTCACCGACCTGCTCCCCGACGAGCCCGCCGCCAAGGAGGTGTACCTGCTGCGATCGATGGACGGCGAATTCGAGACGCGCCTGACCCTGCCCGACGACGCCGTGGACACCGGGGTGCTCGAGCTGCAGTTCTTCGCCCTGCCCTGCGACAAGCGCTACGAGCTGCGGGTGACCGTGCACGATGGTGAGACCTACCCGCTGTTCTCCGATGTGCCCTATTGCGAGCTGCACCGGCTCGCCTGCGACGGCCAGCCGCAGGAGGCGTCATGAGCAAGTCCTACTTCGAGGAGCCCCGTCGGGGTCCCATCGCGCTGGCGCCCTCGGGTGATCCGTTCCTGGCGCGTGGCAACGTGATCCCGCCCAGCGGGCCCGCCGATCCGCGGCAGCGGGTTCGCAACGATCGGCGCACGCCCGAGCCCTACCACGACCTGCGGATCCGTCCCGACCTCACCGGGACCTACTTCGAGCGCAAGGGTCGCTATCGGCTGTTCATCAACCACGTGGGGGGGCACCTCGAGGGGCTGCTGACGCTGGTGACCAACGACTTCATGTATCACCGCAAGACCGCGTCGCTCGAGTCGGAGGAGCGGCTGCCGTTCGACTGGGGCATTGCCGGGTTCCTGGGTCGACCCGCCAAGCGCAGGCTCGATCCGATCGCGTTCCGCTTCGCCGGTGATCACGTCGGGGGCACGTACATGCTCGCGGTGCCGCGCTGGCTGGGGGAGAGCAAGATCTCCGGCTCCGCCGCCACCGACGGCACCTACGACCTCGGGTTCTGCGCGCCACGTGGTGACGGAGAGGAGCTCGTGCTGACGTGGTTCGGCTGGTTCGTCGACCGTTGGTTCCAGGCCGACGCGCGCTTTGGGGTGGAGTCCGCCACGGACACGCTCGAGACCGTGGCGATCCGGAGCTCGCGCCAGCCCGTGCTCCTCGATCGCTACCTCGCGCGGCCTTCGGTGCCCTACGACGTGCGCACGCACTACTGGTTTCCGCTGACGCCGCAGCAGCGCAACAACCTCGGGCCGCTGGCGCAGGAGCTCCTTGCTCGACGCCGGCGAGTGATGCCCGAGCAGGGCTATGCGCCGGCGCCCAGCAAGGACAAGGGCAAGCGGCTGGGTCTTCGCGAGCTGTTGATGGCCGAGCGCGGGCTCGGTCGTGGACAGCAGGACACCCACGCCCGGGACAACATCGTCATGGCGATCGACCGGATCGTGTATCGGGTGTTCGAGAACGCCTACACCATGCCGATCGAGCGTGGAGGTCTCGGGCTCGACGATCTGACCCACCTGCGGACCCGGGTGCTTCGGCTCCTCGATCGCTGGATGCTCGACGCCAGCGAGGGCCACGGGCAACAGTCTATGGGCACGGCGCTGCAGCGAGCCGTCGACAAGGCCAGCTTCCAGCCGAGCAACTACTCGCACCTCGAGAAGTACCTCGGCATCGCGCCCCGGGGCTGGCGTCGGTTTCGCTACGAGGTGGACTTGCGGGTGCTCCAGATCATCGAATTCGACGAGGGTTCTGCCGCGGAAGAGCTGGGGGAGGAGCTGATCGAGAAGATCAAGGAGAAGCTCCAGGGCAAGCTCGGCCGGCTCCGCAAGTTCATGAAGTACCTGCCGCTGTCGTACATCGTGGGTCACATGACCGTGCGGTACCTGGGGGAGGAGCAAGCAGAGGAGGGCGCTCCCCGGGACGAGCCCTGGGAGGCGGAGTACGAGATCGGGCTGGGCGGCATCCAGCTCGGCAAGTCGGCCGGGACCGCCGACGGTTCGTTCGAGATCCGGGGCACCACCGAGCTATGGGCAACCCGTCCCCCCACCAAGGACGATCTGGTGGGAACGGCGACCTATGGCGAGGGACATGCCTTCGCAGGCGCCGACATCGGCGGCGGGGGCGACGGCGCGGGAGCTGGCAAGAGCATGCTCAGCCTCTATGGCACGGGCGAGGAGCCGCCGGTCTCGTTCTGGTTCTCCGGAAGCCTCGCCGAGGACTCGATGGGGGCTTCGGCTGGCTTCCAGGGCCTGGTGGGCGCCGCCTGGCTGCTCGATGGACAGGGCAGTCAGGTCCCGCTCGAGCCGAAGACGGCGGACGAGGAGCAGGCGTTCTCGGGGTACTGGAACGACCGCGTGCCATCGCTGGCGGTGCACTTTCCGATCAATGGAGCGCGGCTACCCGTACCGACGGAGAAGGAACGCGAGCGAATGCTCGAAGAAGGGAAGCTCAGCGTCAAGGAAGCGCTCGATGCGTTCGCGGCCTGCGAGCTGCCGCTGCTGGCGAATCCGCTGGCGAGGATCACGGTGGATGGGCATGCGGATCCGCCGGGGACGGTGGAATACAACAAGGACCTCTCAAAGGATCGGGCAATCAGCATCCGCAACTATCTACACGGCGTCCTCGGCGACAGACTCACATTTGGTCTCCCGTACGACAAGTTGAGGAGCATTCAGCGTCTCACGTGGAGTGGGCACGGAGAACCAGAGCCGAGTGGCCCGAGTGGCAAGACTCCACCTTCGATCGAAGAATTCGATCCTGCGCAGCGACGGGTCGATGTCGAGGTTTCGGTGATCACGGAGCAATCCCTGGAGTGGGAGCTGCGTCGCTCGAAATAGCAACTGTTCGATCTCATTCCAGATCCCACGCCACGATCCGGCAGCCCGTCTTGGTGCAGATCGTGCCGATGAGCTGACGTGGATCGGTTCGCAACCACGATTCACGTACACTCGGACCTCGCCACGTAAGATTGTGCTCCAGCTCGAGGATTCCGAGCCAAACCCGCCGCTCGGCGCCATCGCGACAATCGAAGGCAAACAAGGGCAACGCGGTTGCGCTGCTCGTGACGTCTGCACACCCCGTGGTTCCTTTGAACGGATGGGCCTGACCCGCCCCCAAGTCCAGGACGAACATCTCGTTCGAGGGATCCGTATAGACCACGTACTGGCCCATGGAATAGGGCGTCCGGTTGAACACTGGCTGTTGCGTCCACGCTCTCGCCGCCACGACATCTAGCCATGTCGTGGCGATGGGAGCGTCCTCGGGAAACGAGTGGCGTTCGATTTCCCGAACATGCCGATTGCGGCTCCAGCTATCCGACCCCAGCAACACCTCCTCCGGCACCCGCACCACCCACTCCGGCGACCACAGATACCGATCCCACGACCCAACGCACCGCACCAGTGCCCGCGGTGGATCCAGCACCACCTCCTCCACCTTGCACGACTTGCCGAGCTCGAGCACCTGCTCCTCGCCGCGCGTGGTGTTCTGCATCACCACCTGCTCGGTCTCCTCGTCGAGAACCGCCCTCCAGCCTCCGGCCATCGCCCAGGTGGTCGGCGCGGTGCACCGATAGCCGTCGGGTCGCAGCTCCACCTTCTTGCACTCGTCGGAGAACTCGATCGGAAGGAACAGCGGCGCCTCGGCGGGATCGAGCCACGTGGGGCCCAGCCAGCGCTCGGTATCGGGACGGTGACCATCGTCGAGCCAGTGCCAGAACGGCTCGGTGGGCGGCGGCGGCGGCTTGCGAAGATCCGGCCAGTAGGCCAAGCGATACGGCGGATCCTTGCCCTCGTGCGCGTCGTCCTGACCGTCGCCGACCTCCCGCTGCTGCTCGAAGACCCACGCCTGCCCCGTGCCCGCATTGACCACCCACCAGCGAGGCTTCGCCTGCTCGTGTGGCCATAGCAGCACGACCTGCCCGTCGGAGGCGTGCACGACGACGTCGTGCAGCACCCCGCCCACCTCGGCCTGGCCGAACGCAACCCCGAGCTTGGTGTAGCTGCCGCGATGGAGCCGCTTCAAGACGGCCAGCACCTCGCCGGTGTCGAGATCGAGCAGCCGTGCCTCGAGCACGGGCGAGTCGTAGTCGGGACCATCCTGCACCAGTACGAAGCCACGGTTGGGCGCGAGCGGCCAGGGCTCGTCGGGCAAGCGCAGGTGCTTGCCTTCCATCAACACCTTGGGCTTGGGGAGCTTGCGCGGCTCGAATGGCGGCGCGTCCACCAGCCGCAGCTCACCGTGCTCGATGACCTTCACGTCGTCGGCCGTCACCCGGACCCGCCGAGCCGGCGTCGCAACCACCGGCTCGGGCGCCTCCACCGCGAGCTCGCCCGGCGGTGAGGACTCTGCGGTGGCCGAAGGTCCCGCGCAGCGGGCGTCACACGCAGCAAGGCAGAGCAACACCATGCTCGGTGCTCGCCAATGGTGACCACGTGCGGCGGTCGTCATCCTGGGCGCTCGAGACAAGCGCCGCGGATCCTCGCACACCACGACGATGACACCAATCCGAGGCGACGCGCCGCCCATCCGCGTCCGAAATCACCCACTTCCGCGTCCGAATCGTCGGTACGCCGTCAGACCGCCGGCCAGGCCGGGCCATGCTGACGACCGGAGGTTCCCCCCATCGTGATCACCCCCGTCGCCACCGTGATCTTCGCCATCGCCATGGCCCTTTCGCTCTCGGTCGAGGCCGACAGCTTCTTTCACACCGGCTCTCCCTCGGCCACCCCGAACGCGGAGGCCGCAGAGCACGAGGCCCTCGCCGAGGGCGAGACGGCCACGGCGGTCGCCGCCGACGGCTCGGTCGCCGAGACTTGACCGGCCAGCCCTCGTCGGCCGACAACACGCCGGGTCGACGTCGTGCAATGACCTCCCCACCCCCAGCGCTCGCGCGCGTGCGCAAGCTGCTCGCGCTGGCGACCTCCCCAAACCCGCACGAGGCGGCCCTCGCCGCGGCCCGGGCCCAGGCGCTGATCGAGGCCCACCGGCTGCAGGAGTGGCTCGACGCCGAGCAGCGGGTACACGAGGACCCCGATCCGATCGTCGACGCCCGCGACGAACCGCTCGAGGTGAGCCGACGGCTGCGCAAGTGGAAGGTGGTGCTGGCCTCCACGCTCGCCGAGGCCAACGACTGCATCGCCTATACGCTCGAACAAGGCCAGGAGCGAGCCATCGTGCTCGTGGGGCGGCTGCGGGATCGCGCCGCGGTGATCGAGCTATGGACCTGGCTGGTCAAGCGTATCGAGTGGCTCTCGGCCACCCACGGTGCAGGACGCTCGCGGCAGTGGCACGAGGCCTTTCGCATCGGAGTGGTCGACGCGGTGGCCGAGCGCTTGCGACACGGATCCGACGAGGCCCGGCACGAGCTGTCGTCCACCGCGCTGGTGAAGGTGGAGCCGCTGCGCGCGGCCCATCGAGAGGCGCTGCAGCGGTTCGCGAGCGAGCGGCTGGGTCTCTCCAGCGGGCGCGGCATCTCGGTGGACGCGCATGCGTGGGCCCGCGGTCGCGCGGCGGCCGACGACGTGGAGCTGCCCTGAGCGGGTGTGCCCGGGCCGCGAATCAACCGGCCCCCGTCGCGCGTACCATCGCCCCATGCGCCGCTCGCTGGTCGTCTCCCTCGCACTTGCCCTCGGGTGTACGCCGTCGCAGCCCAGCGCCGAGCAAGCCCCGAGCGCTCCCACTCCGGCTCCCGCTGCGCCGGCCCCGAGCCCGGATCCCGGCCAGGCCCCGGCGGCACCCCCAACGACCCCACCGCCAGCGCCTCCCGCGGACCCAGTCCCCACCGCAGCGAACGAGCTCCTCAACGGCCTGGTCCCCGAGGCCGAGCGCATCGCGGTCACCGACGCGGCCGCCAAGTCGCTCGAGCTTCGCGTGATCGACTTCGAGATCTGGGTCACCGATGGCACTCGCCGCGCCCCGCTCCGCATGCGGGCCGAAGAGGTCACCCGCACGACGCCGGGGCACGACGGCAGCGGCGAGCCCACGCTGGCGTTCGATTACACGGACGGCATGAGCTGCGTCGACGAGAGCAACCACGCCGAGCTCTCGGTCCGCTCGCTGCTGGCCCGGCTCGAGAACGCAACGGCGATGAAGCCCCACGTCGCGGACGACTTCGAGAGCTCCGCGCGGGGCTTTGCCCGCGCGGCTCGGCTCGATCCCTCCCTCGACGTGGCCTGGATCAACCTCGCATGCGCGCTGGCCATGCAGGGCAAGCGCGGCCCGGCGACCACCGCCCTCGCTCCTCTGCTCGAGCGCAAGCCGCTCTACACGATCCACAAGGTGATGTCGGATCCCGAGCTGGAGTCGCTGCGCGAGGTTCCGGCACTGGTAAGCAAGCGGGCCCCCAAGCCGGGCACGGCGAAGGTCCGCGAGCTCACCCTCGCCTACTCCGAGCACCTGTCGCTGGTGGCCGCGCGGCGCGTGGAGGACTCGTGGGGTGCGTGCAACTTCGTCGAGGATCTGCGGATCCTCGACGCCAGCACCGGCAAGGAGATCCTCACGCTTCCGCTGGTCGGCTGGGACGAGTCCGAGCCCGAGTGCGAAGACGACGCCCCCGATCGGCGGCTGCGCCCCGAGGCCAAGTCACGCGTGCAGGCGCGCCTCGACACCATGGATCGCTTCCTTCGCGACATGGGCTTTTCGGTCTCCGAGGGGCTCGAGCTGGTCGAGCCCGACGACGACGAGGGTCCCGCCGTTCGGGCCGCACTCCCCAAGGCCGGCTTCGAGCTCGTGATCGACGACGACGAGCTACGCGTGGAGAAGGCCGGCAAGACCCTCGTGGCCATACCGCAGACCGAGGCCCAGGGCATCACCCGGGCCGGTCACGATCCTCGCGCCGGCATCGCATTCATCGAGTGGTTCCACGACGTGCCCGAGGGCTGCGACGACGGCTCGGACGGAACCGGGTTCATCGTGGTTGCGCTACCGCGACCCATCCACTGAGCAGTGCCGGTCACTCGCCAACGGCCAGCGAGTCCACGTAGGCATTCGCCCAGGTCGCCTCGCGGCCCGATGGGGCATACACCCCGGCCTGGTACAGCCGGCTTCCGTCGAGCACCAGGCGGATCGTCGCATACATGCCATCCCCGGCGCGCAGCTCCAGGCGGCGGCTCGGAAACCCCCGGAATTCACGTGGATCGATCTCCATCAATTGGCCGCCGAATTCCCGCCGCATCTGCGTGACCGAGCCGTCGAGCGCGGCCTCGGGATCCGGCACGAGCAGCAGCTCGTTGACGTTGACTCCAAACTGGTGGCCATCGAACACCCCGCGGTGACCGATCAGCGGCGGCATGCCCGAGACGTCGCGCCAGCGACCCATGCGAGCGGGTGCCTCGACGCGATAGCCCCGCCGTGCATCGTGCAGCGGCCCCCGGCGTGGCTCGGCCCGTGCATCGAGCGAGTCGAAGAAGCGCTGCGCATCGACGGCCGAGGCGCCGCCCGTGACCTCGAGCGTATGGAGCCGCTCGTCCTGAACCAGCGCGCGCAACCACACCACACCGGCGCGGCCCGTGAGCGTGAGGCCGAGCCCGTGCTCACGCCACGGCGCCCGCTCGCTCACCGCCCACTTCGACGCCAGCTCGCGCTCGAGCTCCTCGAGCGCAGTGGCGACCATCGCGGGCCTCGAGACGATGGTGAAGGTCGCCCCGCGCCGCTCGGCCTGTAGCGTGCGGTGGTCGGCCGTGCTCGGCTCACCCGTACCGAACGAACGCGGCAGCGCGGGCATCACCACCTCGAAGCGCCCGCGCGCATCGGTCACCCATACCCAGTCCTCCGGAATCGCGCTCGGGTCCTCGTCCGCCCGTGCCGCCTCGACCCCGGGCTTGCTCTCGATGGGAGCGCCGGCGGACGGCTCGACCTCCGAAGAGCCACACGCCCCCGCGGCGGCCCAGACCACCACGATCCACGCCCTACCCCCCATAGTCTCCGCGCAACGCCTCGATGGTCGCGTCGTCGACCGCACCGGTCGCCGTGAGACCCTTGGCCCGCTGGAACCGACGCAGGGCGGCCTCGGTCTTCGGACCCAGCTGGCCATCGACCCGGCCGAAGTAGAGCCCGAGGTTGCGCAACCTCGCCTGCGCCCCGCTGTGGGTGTCCACCGGATCGAGCCCGCCCACGTGCAGCTCGTACTCCTCGGCCCCGTCCCGAAGCGCGAGCTTGGCCTTGCGAACTCCGATCGGGAGCGGCTGGTCGATCCACCCGTCGCCGTCGGTACCGGCCTCGATCACCTCGCCGTCGTCGTACTCGAGCCGGTACGCCTCGCCCGCGCGCGGCTCGTCGCCGTCGAGCAGCCGCAGCCGCAGCCGCAGGGGCACCACCGCCAGCTGGAAGGTCCCCACGGCGTCGGTCTGCACCGGCTCGTCACGCGACCGGCGAGCGGGCACCTGCACCACGTCGCCGGGAAGCAAGCAATTGGGATCCTTGCGCTGCTCTCGCAGCGCGTCGTTCTCGGGCTGCTCCCACAGCGACTGCGGCAGCCAGCCGTGCAGCGCCGCAATCGTGGCCATGCACTCGCCCTGCTTGACCCTATGCGCGCTCATTGGCCGCCTCCCAGCACGTGTCGCATGATGTCGAACAGGCACACCTCGGCCTCGGGGTGGTGGCAGATCGCATCGTGTGCCGCCCCCTCGCCCGTCACCCGGAATTGCCGGCGCTCGTGGTAGTCGGTCCGGTGCTCGACCACCGCGTGGCGCTGCCCGGGAAACAGCGCCTGCGCGCTGGGGGCCGGCACGGTGCCGTCGCCGTCGTCGCGGCGCACGAGCTCGAGCCCGCGGTCGGAGGGATTGGGCGTGCGATAGTAGAGGGTCCGCCCGTCGCTGCGACGCGCGTACCAGGTGGGGGGCGCTCCTCCCATCGGGCCCCCGTAGCCCCCGACCATGCGATAGTCGCGATCGTTGCGCGGCGGCAGCTCGAAGTGAGCGCCCATGTCCGTCTCGAGCCCATCGCCGTAGATCGCCCAGGTCTTGGGGTGCTTGTAGTCCTGCAGCCAGTCGTGAAAGCTGCGTGCGTCCTCGATGCGAGCCCGAACGTCCTGCTCGCGCGCAGGCGGCAGGGCGTAGCGCTCGGTCCGCGGGGCGAGCAGCCCCGGGGGCGAGTCCGGTCGCAGGTAGTCGTCCCAGCTCACCGGATCGATCGGCCGCCGCACCGGGTCCTCGAACTGCGTGACCGACAGCCATGGCTGGCTGCCCGTGTCGCGATACTGCGGCGTCACCATCAGCTGCATGGGCCCCGGCAGCGCGCTCAGGATCGTCTGGAAGCTCTCCCGCGACGTCCCCAGGATGTTGCGCAGCACGATCCCCGGCGGACTGAGCGCCCCGCCGTCGGGCCCCGCTCGCGCTCCGGTGAACATGCGGCGGTAGAACACCGCGGCCCCCAGCGCCGGCTGGGCGATGTGCACCACGCCCATGGCCTTGCCGGCAACGCCGGCGTCCTGCTTGAGCATGGCCCGCGTCACCAGCCCGCCCATGCTGTGGCTCACCAGGATGTACTTGCTGGCCGTATGCTCCCGCAGGATCTCCCCGATGCGCGTGGCCACGGCGCGCGCCGAGGTGCGGTTGTCCTGCCGCCAGTCGTAGCCCACCGCGTACACCGGGGTGGCGAACGCACCAAAGCGCTGCGCCTCGAGGTCACCCAGGAACCGACCGTAGAAGCCCCACGCCACCCCCGCCCAGCCGCGCGCGAGGCGATTGGCCGGAGGATCGCTGCCCGTGTCCATCACCGCGCCGTCGGTGGCCAGCGACAGCAACCGTCGCGTGGTCTCGGCTCGATTGGTGGCCCACCCGATCATGTTCCCCACGCTGTCGGGGTCCCAGCGATCGTCGGCCCCCAGCCGCAAGCGCGAGCCCATGACCCCGGGCACGAACACCACGGGGACGGTCTGGGTGCGCAGGGTGTTGTCGCCCACGCGACGGACCCGAATCGGCTCGTTCATGCTGACGGTTCCTCCCCCCCGGGCGCGCTCGTCGGAGCCGACGACGAGGGCTCCTCGTGCCAGCGGAGGCTGGCCAGGAGCGCATCGAAGGCCGCATGCAAGATGCTGGCTCGCTCGGGCTCGGCGGTCCCGAACACCTCCACCATGCGCACGTCCGTCGGCTCGACGGACCCCGCTTCGGCCCCCTGCGATCGGGGCGACCCGATGACAAGCCCGGCCCGCACCACGGCACGCTCGCGATGCGGCGGGGTGAGACCTCGCTGCCGATGACGGACCCACCATCCCCACGACCACGATCGCTCCTCGCGATCGAGCAGCTCGCCGCCCCTGGCATCCTCGGCCACGCCGTCGTCGAGCGCGGGCATGCTCGCCCCGACCGGGCGCACCGCCAGCCGCAGCCGCAGCCGATCCTCTGCATCCACGTAGGTTCGACTGCGCGGGCCCACCAGCGCTCGCGCGACGTCGAGCGCGATCGGTCCCACCCGCTCGCGCCGGTACTCGGGGCCGGCCGGCCGGGGCGCCGGCCCACCGCTCAGGCTCACACTCTCGAGCGTGGGCCCGAACCGCGGACCGAGCAGGTCGAGCGCGGCCACGCGCAGGTGCAGCTTGACATGGTCACCCTCCGGAAGGTTGGCCACCACCACCATCCCCGCGACGTGCTCGGCGTCGGGCCCGACCTCGTAGGCCAGGAACCACGCCCGCCGCCCGTCGAGCACGGTCTCCCCCTGGTCGAGCACCTGGCCGAAGGGGAACACGGTGGAGATCGACTCTCGCACCTCTTCGAGCACCGTGGTCGCGGGCGTCGCACCGCCGGCCGGAGCCTCGAGCTCGACCGTCAACGACTCGGGCCCGTCGTCGTCGCCGAATGCGTAGCGCGTGGCGTCCTCGAGTTCGGCCGGGGGCTGAAAGCCCACGTGGTCGATGACACACGGCACCTGCATCCTCGCCAATCCTAGCCGCTGGCGGTCGTTCGTGGGAGCCACCGTGTCGCATCGAAGCGACGGGCTCGGGGGCGGTGCTCGGGGGCGGTGCTCGACCGCACGAGCCCAATCCGGCGTCTTGGACGGCCGACAGCCATCCTGCTACGTTGCTCACCGCCGCTGGCCCTCCCGGGGATCCCCTTGGGACCCAGATCCCCAGAACCCTCGATCCTGGGCTGGGGCCGGGCCGGGGCCGGGACCACGCCCACGCCCACGCCAGGAGCGCACACGATGCCCGAGCTCACCGACTCACGACCATCACGGCGGCATCCGATCGAGCCCCGGCCGCCACGAGGGGCCGCGTGGCGCCGCGCGGCGGCGACCCTGGCCGTGCTCGGCGCGCTCGTGACCGGCGCGGCTGCTCCATCCTCGGCCTCGGCTGCGGTGAGCGCCCGGGGCGAGACCACCGGCTCGGTGCTGGGCATCGAGATGAAGGTCAAGCACTTCACGCTGGGCAACGGCCTGCGGGTGTTCGTGCTCGAGGACCACAGCACGCCCATGTTCGCGATGCACATCGCCTATCACGTGGGCTCGCGCGACGAGCAGCCCGGGCGCACCGGCTTCGCCCACCTGTTCGAGCACATGATGTTCAAGGGCAGCGGCAGCGTGCCCGACGGCGGCCACTTCAAGTACATCAACGAGGCCGGCGGCACGCTCAATGCGTTCACCACCGCCGACGTCACCCAGTACCACGAGGTGGTGCCCAGCCACTACCTCGACATGGTGCTGTGGCTCGAGTCCGATCGCCTGCGCTCGCTGGCGGTGACCGACGAGAACTTCGAGAACCAACGTGCCGCGGTCAAGGAAGAGAAGGCCATGCGGTACGACAACCGGCCCTACATCAAGGCGCTGCGGACGTTCTTCTCCGACGCATGGGCCGGCACCGGCTACGGACACACCACCATCGGCAGCGAGGAAGACCTCTCGGCCGCCGCCACCTCCGACATCCAGGGCTTCTTCGACACCTACTACGTGCCCAACAACGCGGTCATGGCCATCGTGGGCGACGTGGACTACGCCGAGGTCGAGCGCAAGGTCGACGAGCGCTTCGGCAACATCCCCCGCGGGCCCGACCGGGCACCGCGGCCGGCCATCGACCACAGCATGCGCGGCCCCTACGTCCGCACCATCGAGGACCCGCTGGCTCCCCAGCCGCTCTACCTCATCGGCTGGAAGACCGTCCCCACCCACGATCCCGATCACGCCCCGGTCCGCATCCTGATGAGCGTGCTGCTGCGCGGCGACTCGTCGCGCATCACTCGGCTGCTCAAGGACGAGCGTCGCATGGTGGTGGCCTCCGTCCCCACCGAGGGCATCGGCGGGGGCATCGACGCCGGCGTGGCCGCCGGTGCGTTCGTGCCCTCGCCCGGCCACGGCTTCGACGCCATCAAGGCCGTGGTCAAGGCCGAGGTGGGCAAGGTCAAGAAGCGCGGCATCAGCCCCAAGGAGCTGCAAAAGGCCATCAACCAGCTCACCGTCGACACGGTCTCGGATCTGGCCACCAACAACGGACGCGCCCGCGGCATCGCCCAGGGGGCGCTGTTCTACGACGACCCCGTGCACGCCCTCAGCGAGCTGGAGAGCTACCGCAAGGTCACCCCCAAGGACATCAAGCGCGTGGCCAACCGCTACCTCACCGACGACTGGCTCACCCTCGAGATCGTGCCCAAGCGCTGAGGACCCCATGCCGACCTCGATCGCCCGTCCCCCCCGCCAACAGAGCAACGCGCTCCGTCGTACGAGCGCCGCCCTGGCCCCATCGTCTCGAGGGTCGATCCGAGGATCGATCGGAGGGGTGCTCGGGGGGCTGCTCGCATGCTCGATCGCGTGCAACCCCACGGGTGAGACCGTCACGCCCGGACCCAAGCCCGGTCCATCCCCCACCCCAACCGAGACGGCGCCGGCCCAGGGCCGCCGCTGGCCCGCCCCTCCTCCGCCCACCGCCCCCAAGCCGGTGCGCTTCCCCGACGTGGCCAGCTTCCAGCTCCCCACCGGCCTGACCGTCTACATCATCGAGAACCACGAGGTCCCCATCGTCAGCGCTCAGCTCGTCGTGCGCTGCGGCACCATGGACGACGAGTTCCTGGCCGCGTTCGCGGCCCGCATGCTGGGCCAGGGCACCCAGAGCCGCACCAAGGCCAAGCTCGACGAGGCCATCGAGTTCGTGGGCGGCAGCCTCGGCGCCTTCGCGGGCACCCACGTCTCCACCGTGTTCGCCCACAGCCTGGCCAGCGACCTCAAGCTCGCGCTGCTGCTGATGGCCGACGAGGTGCAGAACCCGGTGTTCCCACCGGCGGCGCTCGACAAGGTCAAGCAGGAGGCCAAGGCCGAGCTGCGCAATCAGATGGCCCAGCCGGGCGTGCTGGCCGACACCCTGTTCAACCAGGTGGTCTACCCCGAGGGCCATCCCTACGGGCGTCCCGCTCCCACCGAGGCCAGCATCGACGCGATCGGACTGCCCGACGTGCGGCGGTTCCACTCCACGTTCTACCGGGCCAACAACGCGTTCCTGCTGCTGTCGGGCGACATCACGGCCGAGCAGGCCAGGCCGCTGGTCGAGCGTGCGTTCGGCACCTGGGCCACGGCCGAGCTGCGGGATCTGCCTCCCAACCCGCTCAATCGCTTCACGCGCTACACCCTGCCGTCCGAGCTGGTCGTGCACGTGGTCGACCGACCCGACGCCACGCAGTCCACCATCCGCGTGGGCAACCTGGCGCTGGCGCGCAACCACGAGGACTGGGCCGCGCTCGCGGTCGCCAACCAGCTGCTCGGCGGCGGCCCCAACGCGCGGCTGTTCCAGGATCTCCGCGAGGATCGCAGCCTCACCTACGGGATCTACTCCCACGTCGAACCGGGTCAGGCGCCCGGCACCTTCGTCATCGAGACCCAGACCCGCACCCCCACCACCGGGGCCATGCTCGCCGGCATCTTCGGGCACATCGCCCGCATCCGCACCGAGGACCCGCAGCGAATCGAATTCGAGAACACCGTGCGCGAGCTGGTGGGCTCGTTCCCGCTGCAGGTGGAGACCGCCGATCAGATCGTCGGCAAGGTCAACGAGCAGCTCGTCTACGGCCTGCCCCGGGACTACTGGCGAACCTACCGCGACGGCCTCGCGCAGGTGGAGCTCTCCGAGGTCCGCAAGGCGGCCCAGCAGTACATCCACGCGCTGCCGGTGGTGGTGGTCGTGGGCAACGCGGCCGAGGTTCGACCGCAGATCCAAGAGGTGCTGCCGACGGCAAAGGTGATCGAGTACGACGGCCAATTGCGGAAGAAGTAGCGCTCGTCACCCCTCGCGGCGCCAGTGCCCCGACTTGCCGCCGTCCTTCTCGAGCAGCACGACCGCCTCGACCGCCATGCCGCGGTCCATCGCCTTGCACATGTCGTAGATCGTCAGCGCCGCCACGCTGGCCGCTGTCATGGCCTCCATCTCGGGGCCCGTGCGATCGATCGCCCTCACTTCGGCTCGCACCTCGACGCCCGGCAGCGACTCGACGACCTCGAACGTCACGTCGACCGCGGTCAGCCGTACCGGATGACACAGCGGAATGAGCTCCGCACAGCGCTTGCTCGCAGCGATGGCCGCGATGCGAGCCACGCCCAGCACGTCCCCCTTGCCCACCCCGCCCTCCGTGATGCGCCGAAGCGTGGCCGGGGCCATACGTACACGAGCCGCAGCCACCGCTCGCCGGGGCGTCTCCGGCTTGCCCTCGATGCCCACCATGTGAGCCGCCCCCGCGGGGGAGAAGTGAGTCAGCGGGTCATCGCTGGACATGCGGGCATGGTAGCCCGGAAGGGACCGATTTCGACGCGCAGCCGACTCACCCGCCCCCGCTGGCCGGGTTTGCGCCAGGCGTGATATCCCTGCCCCGCGCGCGGGAACGGCTTTCATGAGAATCGGAATTCCCAAGGAGATCTTCGAGGGCGAGCGGCGGGTGGCGGCCACCCCCGACACGGCCAAGCGCCTGCAAAAGCTAGGGTTCGAGGTGCTCGTGGAGTCGGGCGCCGGTGAGTCCGCGAGCTTCCCCGACGACGCCTACACGGCCGTCGGCTGCACCATCGTCGACGGCCCCACCCAGCTCTACACCGACGCGGACATCATCGCCAAGGTCCGGCCCCCGGGCTACCACCCGGTCGCGGGCACCGAGGAGGTCGAGCTGATGAAGGAGGGCAGCACGCTCATCTCCTTCATCTGGCCGGCGCAGAACGAAGCCCTGGTGGAGATGCTGCAAGGGCGCAAGGTCACCTCGCTGGCGATGGACCAGGTGCCCCGCATCAGCCGGGCGCAGAAGCTCGACGCGCTCTCGTCCATGGCCAACATCGCGGGCTATCGCGCGGTGGTCGAGGCCGCCAACCACTTCCCGCGCTTCTTCACGGGGCAGATCACCGCCGCAGGCAAGGTCCCACCGGCCAAGGTCATGGTGATCGGCGCCGGCGTGGCCGGCCTGGCCGCGATCGGGGCGGCCCGTGGCCTGGGCGCGATCGTGCGGGCATTCGACACCCGACCCGCCGTCAAGGAGCAGGTCGAGAGCATGGGCGCCGAGTTCCTCGAGCTCGACTTCGAGGAGGACGGCGCCGGGGCCGGTGGCTACGCCAAGGTGATGAGCCCCGAGTTCATCGCGGCCGAGATGGCGCTGTTCCTCGAGCAGGCCCAGGAAGTCGACATCATCATCACCACCGCGCTGATCCCCGGCCGCCCCGCGCCACGGCTCATCACCCGTGAGCACGTCGAGGCCATGCGCCCCGGCTCGGTGGTCGTGGACCTCGCGGCCGAGCAAGGCGGCAACTGCGAGCTCACCCAGCCCGGCAAGGTGGTCAAGCACAACGGCGTGACCATCGTGGGGCACACCGATCTGCCCAGCCGCCTCGCCGCCGTGGCCAGCCAGCTCTACGGCACCAACATCGCCCATCTGCTGGACGACATGGGCAAGGCCGAGGGCTACCACGTCGACATGGACGACGAGGTCGTCCGTGGCGCCCTCATCACCCACGAGGGCAACAAGACCTGGCCGCCCCCCAAGCCGCCCGAGCCCTCGCCCTCGGAGGCCAAGAAGGCCGAGCCCGCCCCGGCCCCCGTGGTGGTCAAGAAGGGCGGCCACGGCCAGCCCAAGGAGCCCGGCTCGCCGGTGCCGCTGCTGCTCGCCGGCGCCGCGCTGCTCGGCGTGGGCGTGGGCGCACCGCCCTCGTTCCTCTCGCACTTCACCGTGTTCGTGCTCGCGATCTTCGTGGGCTGGCAGATCATCTGGAACGTCAGCCCCGCGCTGCACACCCCGCTGATGAGCGTGACCAACGCGATCAGCGGGATCATCATCATCGGCGGCATGCTGCAGGTCTCGGGGGCACCGATGTCGGCCACCGTGATCCTGGGCGCGGCCGCGATCCTCGTCGCCACCATCAACATCGCCGGCGGCTTCCTGGTCACCCAGCGCATGCTGCAGATGTTTCGAAAGTAGCCAGCCCTCCGCGCCCCTCCGCGAGATCGACCAGTTGGGATAACGACGATGTCCGAGAGCCTGCTCACCGTCGCATACATCGCAGCCAGCGCCCTGTTCATCCTGAGCCTCGGGGGCCTGAGCAACCAGGAGACCGCGCGTCGCGGCAACCTCTACGGGATCATCGGCATGGTGATCGCCCTGCTCGCCACGGCCGCCGGTGCCGGAGTCAGCGGGGGCGGCTACGCCGTGCTCGCCGCGGCGATCGTCCCCGGGGCCATCATCGGGGCCGTGCTCGCCGCACGCGTGGCCATGACCTCCATGCCCGAGCTGGTCGCCGTGCTCCACAGCTTCGTGGGCCTGGCCGC
Organism: Paraliomyxa miuraensis; assembly: GCF_026337845.1. Taxonomy (GTDB): domain Bacteria; phylum Myxococcota_A; class Polyangia; order Nannocystales; family Nannocystaceae; genus Paraliomyxa; species Paraliomyxa miuraensis. The sequence goes on from NZ_JAOVZF010000164.1 coordinate 171,874, forward strand.
CGTGCTCGTGGGCATCGCCAGCTACCTGGGCCCCACCTCGCTGTCGGGCACCGAGCTGACCATCCACCAGATCGAGATCTACGTGGGCGTGTTCGTGGGGGCAGTGACCTTCACCGGCTCGGTGATCGCGTTCGGAAAGCTGCGGGGAAGCATCAGCGGCAAGCCGTTCATCATGCCGGCCCGCCACATGGTCAACCTGGCCATGGTGCTGGGGTCCTGCTACCTCGGCTACGACTTCGTGGCGGCCGGCCATGGCGCGGCTCACCCCGGCCTGATGCCGCTGCTCATCATGACCGGCATCGCCTGCGTGCTGGGCGTGCACATGGTCATGGCCATCGGCGGCGCCGACATGCCCGTGGTGGTGTCCATGCTCAACAGCTACTCGGGCTGGGCGGCATCGGCGGCGGGCTTCATGCTCAGCAACGACCTGCTCATCATCACCGGCGCGCTGGTCGGCTCCAGCGGCGCGATCCTCAGCTACATCATGTGCGCCGCGATGAACCGCTCGTTCATCAGCGTGATCCTGGGCGGGTTCGGCACCGACGGCGGAGCCCCGGCAGCGGGCGGGGCCAAGACCCCGCAGGGTACGGTCACCTCGGTCGAGGTCGACGAGGTCGCCGAGCGGGTCAAGGACGCCACCTCGATCATCATCATCCCCGGCTACGGCATGGCGGTGGCGCAGGCCCAGCACTCGCTGTCCGAGGTGGTCAAGATCCTGCGTGGCAAGAAGAAGGATGTCCGCTTCGCGATCCACCCGGTCGCGGGCCGCCTGCCTGGCCACATGAACGTGCTGCTCGCCGAGGCCAACGTCCCCTACGACATCGTGCTCGAGATGGACGAGATCAACGACGACTTCCCCGGCACCGACCTGGTGCTGGTGATCGGCGCCAACGACATCGTCAATCCCTCGGCGCTCGACGATCCCAGCTCGCCGATCGCGGGCATGCCCGTGCTCGAGTGCTGGAAGTCGGGCAACACCATCGTCATGAAGCGCTCGATGGGCACCGGCTACGCCGGCGTCGACAACCCGCTGTTCTTCAAGGACAACTCGGACATGTGGTTCGGCGACGCCAAGAAGAACATCGACGCGCTGCTGTCCAAGCTGCGGGGGTAGGGAGCGCGTTCGACTGCTAGACCGCCAGCCAGTCCAGCAGTCGTCCCTCGTGCTCTTGCGGGAAGTCGATCCCCGGTGCCGAGACGTCGGGCGTCATCTCGCCGTGGAAGTCCGAGCCTCCCGTGACCACGAGCCCGAGATCGCGGGCCAGGCCCAGCCACGCCCGTGACTCGGCCACGGCATAGCGACCGTAGAGCGCCTCGATTCCCTCGAGGCCGCGGCCCGCGAACCGTCGGTACAGATCCTTGACCAGCGCATACCCACCCATCGTGTGCGGGTGCGCCAGCGACACCCGTGCCCCGGCGTCGCGGGCGAGCACCAGCGCCTCGGCCACGGGCAGGCGCTCGATCGGCGCATCGGCAGGCCCGCCGTCCTTGAGGAAGCGATCGAACGCCTCCCGCGGGCTGGTGCAGATCTTGGCCGCCACCAGCGCCCGTGCCACGTCGGGGCGCCCGGGCGTACGCCCCTCGGCCCCCGCGAGGATCGCCTCGGGGTCCAGCACGAACCCGAGCTTGGCCAGGCGTCCACAGATCCGGTGGATCCGGTCCCGCCGATCCTCGCCGATCCGATCCAGCCGCCGCTGCAACGCCTGCAACCCCGCGCCCGGCCGCAGCCCGTAGAGCAGCAGGTGCACCGTGCGCTCGTACTCGCGGCACGACAGCTCCATCCCCAGGAGCACCGTGCAGTCATCCCCGAACGCCGAGAGTGTGTCCGGGTGCCCCGCCAAGGTGTCGTGGTCGGTGAGGCAGAACAGCTGCACCCCACGGCCAGCGGCCAGCGCGGCCACTTGCTGCGGCGGCAGGCTCCCGTCGGAGCAGGTGGAGTGGCAGTGGAGCTCGAGCCGCAAGACGAGCGGGACTATAGTGGCGACCGCCTCACTCGGCCAGCTTGCTCCTTCCTGCCTACACCAGCGCGTAGCGCAGCCCACGATCGCGGACCACCAGAGTCTGCGCCCCGCAGTGACGCAGCGCCTCCACCAGGATCGTCACCCCCGCCACGATCACGTCCGCGCGCCCGGGCGGCAGCGCGGGAAAGCGGCAGCGCTCCGCCTGCGTCATCGAGGCCAGGCGATCGCGCAGTCCTTCCACCTGCCACACCGCAAAGCGCGAGCCATCGACCTTGTGGCGATCGTACTCGTCGAGCAGCAGCAACAACGCGGCCATCGTGGTCACCGTGCCCGCGAGCCCGTGCAGCTCGGGCAACGGAGCGACCACCTGAGTGGCCAGGTTCCTGCGTGCGGCCGCAGCCATCGCCTCGACCTCGGCCTTGGTGGGCGGATCCGACCGCACGTACTGCTCGGTCAGCCGCACCGAGCCCATCGGATGCGAGCGTCGATCGAGCACCTGCGGCCCGCACCCCACCACCAGCTCGGTCGAGCCCCCGCCGATGTCGAGCACGTGCAGCGGCGCGTCGCCGGGCAGCTCCTGCGCCACGCTGCGATAGGACAGCTCGGCTTCCTCGTCGCCGCTGATGAGCCGCACCGGCTGGCCCAGCACCCGTGCCGCGGGACCCAGGAATGCGTCGGCGTCCTCGGCCATGCGCAGGCCCTCGGTGGCCACGGCCTCGAGCTGGGCCTGGTGCTGATCGGCGAGCGCCCGATACTCGCGCAGCACGGCCAGCGTGCGCTCGATCGCCTCGGGGTGGAGCCGCCGCGATTGCGCCGCTCCCTGCCCCAATCGAGTCACGCGCGCGACGTCGTCCGTGACGAGCACCCGGCCCTCGGAATCGCGCGAAGCGAGCAGCAAGAGCACCGAATTCGTGCCGATGTCGATGATCGCCCGCATTCGCACCAAGCGTACCAACGACACCAGCCTCATGGGTGCCCAACCTGCGACGCCGAAGGTACGCTACGCGCGGACCATTCACCATCATGCGCCGTCTCGCCTTGGCCTTGCCCCTGATCGCGTTCGCGCCCGCCGCCCACGCCGAGCGCCTCACCACGGCTCCGCTTCCGCCCCAGCCGATCGTCGGCGGGGCTCCCGTGGAGGCCTGCGGCTGGCCCACCACCGTGCACCTCGACGGCTGTACGGGCACCCTGGTGCACCCCGAGCTGGTCGTGTTCGCGGCGCACTGCATGTTCTTCGCCGGTGGCCAGGGTCCAGCCACCGCCGACTTCGGCGAGACGGTCGACACCCTGGCCCGGCAGGTCCCCACCGCCGGCTGCACGATGTTCCCCGGCTGGGTGCCCGACGAGACCCAGTTCGGCAACGACGTGGCCTTTTGCACCCTCGCCGAGGCGGTCACCGACGTGCCCATCGTCCCCGTCCTCATGGGCTGCGAGACCGACGTGCTGATGCCCGATCAGGAGATCACCCTGGTGGGCTTCGGCCTCGACGACACCTTCTCGTTCGGCACCAAGAACGAGGTGGTGACCACGATCAACGGCTTCGAGGGTCCCGAGATCAACGTGGGGGGCAACGGCACCAGCAGCTGCAATGGCGACTCGGGCGGCCCCGCGTACGTGCAGCTCCCCGACGGCAGCTGGCGGGTGTTCGGGATCACCTCGCGGGGGACCTCGGCCAGCTGCGACGACCCGTCGATCTACGGGCTCATCCACAGCCACGTGGAGTGGATCGAGACCGAGTCCGGCCTCGACATCACCCCGTGCCATGACAGCGCAGACGGCACGTGGAACCCCGGCGAGGACTGCGGTGGCTTCCCGCTCACCCCGGGCATCGGGGAGACGAGCTGGGACCAGGGTTGTGGTGCGCTGCGTCTGTCCGGGCCGTCGGCGACCTGTGGCGACCCCTTCATGGAGGACACCGGCAGCACGGGCCAGGCCGACACCGGGCTCGACGAATCGGGCGGCAGCAGCAGCGACGGCGGCTCGACCGACACCGGCCTTCCCGGCGGCACCGCCAGCGGATCCACCGGCCCCCTCGAGGGCACCACCGGCGACGCCACCACCGGCAACACCGCTCCCGAGGACGACCCCGATACCGTGATCACCTGCAGCTGCTCGACCGACGCGCCCGTGCCCCGACCGCTGGCACTACTACTGCTGCTGTTCCTCCCCGCCATCCGCCGCCGCTAGTCGACGGCCCCCCTTGGGGGGGGTCACACAGCTAGCACATAACTATTTGAAACTATTGGACATTAAGAGGGCCCGAATCGTCGTCTTCATCATTTCTCCAAATCGGGCGCCGGTTGAGCAGACGGATGGAGGATCCGCGGGCCCCCCATACGGTGCTGCTCGAGGGCTCGCTTGAGATCGTCCGACAGAGGGACCGTCCGGTTGCGGTAGCCCTTGGTCGACGTCACGTGGCCCCGGAACTCCGAGCGAGCGACGGTCAGCCGCCCCTGCGTGAGATCGATGTCCGACCACTCCAGGGCCATGATCTCGCCTCGCCGCAGCCCGGCATCGCGCGGATGCCCTGCACCATGCTCATGGCGTCGCGATAGGGCTTGGGGAACCAGTGCATGAAGTCTTCGGCGGTGAGCGGCTCGACCCGCTCAACGTCACCGCGGTCCCGTCGGGCTGCTCGTCGCCGTCGGTGACCACACTGCCAAGCCCACGGCCGCTCGAGCTACGCTCGAGTCATCATGACTGGCGAGCACGACGGCTTCGACGACACGGACGGCGCCAGCGACGAGCTGCTACGAGCGCTCCTGCACACGGGTGATCCCCAGCAGAGGGTCTGGGCGGCCTGGCGACTGGCACTTCGCCAGAATCAGCGAGCCCGTACCCAGATCCGCACCGAGCTCGAGCGCACACGAGACGTCGGTGTTCGCAGGAACATGCTCATCGTGCTCGCGGGGCTCGGCGAGCGCGAGGTGCTTCGCGTGCTGGCCGAGGACGAGCCGGAGCCCCTGCTTCGTGGCGAGGCCTCCGTCTTGGTGTGGCGCACCGCAGTGGATCGCGCGGAGGTGGTGGACTTCGTGCGCAGGCGGCTGGACGCGGAGACCGATTCCGACGTGCTGCTTCGGCTCCTCACGCTCAGCCCCCCGCTCGAGACGGCCGAGATCGTCTCGAGCCTGGCAGGGGTCGCCACACGCGCCCGCGGGGTCGAGACCCGTCGCACGGCATGGGAGCTGCTCCTCGCCGAGCGCGGCTCGAGCCCGACGATCGAATGGCATCGGATCCTCGACGAGCCCGACGACGCGCTCCGCCAGTGGGTGCTCGCGCGATGGGCAGCATCGGACCGGCATGGCGAGCTCCTGGCCGCAGCCAGGCGGTCGCCCTCCACTCGTGTCGACCTGCTCGTCACCCTGCGGGACTGCGGGCGGAGGTACCACTGGGACGACCTCGAGACGCTCCGAGACGTCGACGCTCTCTGGTACGAGGTCGTCGAGCTCCTCGTCGGCCCGTACCCCGAGGATGCAAGGCGGTGGTTGTACGACTCGACGAGGCTGAGCAGTGCTCCACCGCATGAGTGGGGCTACGATCCCACGGCGTGGGAGCACATGCGGCTGGCGTACGCGGAGATCGTTCCGCATGGGCTCACCGAGCTCGACCTGGAAGTGGCGGATCGCATCGAACGAGCCGTGCGGCAATTCGATGCCGACAACCCAAACTACGACGATGACGATGACGAGATGTGGTGCGAGCGCCTCGTCCTGATCGCTCTCAGGCGCGACCCGGGACGCTGGCGATCGTGATGAGTCACGGCAGGTGCTTGCCTCACGGCCCGCGTCGCGTGCGCGTGACCGCGATCTTCTTGGCGCGGTCGATGGCCTCGCGGTCGAGGCCGTGCCGCCCTTCGAGGCGCTCGTCGGTGGATCGCTGGAGTTCCGGGGTCGCCTCCAGCCACCGCACGAGCGCGGCCGCTCGCTGCTCGGGCTCGGCCGCGAGATAGCCCACCGCGGCGTCATGGGCGACCCGACGCCGATCGCGGGCCTCGGGCACCTCGGCCCGCAGCTTCCGCCCGGCCGCGCGCAGGTCCTCGATCACCCCGGGCTCGCGCTCCTCGTGGCGGATCCATAGCTGAACGAACGGGGCCACGGCGCGGGCATGGCCGTCGGAGGTCGCGCCGCGCACGTAGCGTGACAGCCGCGTGCGCGCCTCGTCGCGCGCACGTGCGGGCGAGAGCCGATCCATGGACTCCACCACGTCGCTCACGAGCCCCGGGTCGGGGTGATCGAGCCAGCGCACCAGCTCCTGCGCGTCATCGGAGTCTCCGAACCGCGACAAGAGCTCCATCACCGCGACCACCTGCGCTCGCTCGCCGCTGGCATCGACGGGCGCCTCGCGCAGCATCTGGGCGGCGAGCTCGCTCACCAAGCGGCGCCGAGGGCCCCTGGGCTCGACGCTGTCGCTGACCGCCCGTAGCGCCAGCTCCCGATCGACCGTGATCGAGCGACTGCGACCATCGCCCAGCGCGAGGCTGTGCAGCAACGCGAGGGCCGCCTCGTCGTGCCGGATCCTCCACAGCGTCGCGGCGGCGTGCAGCCGCCGCCGAGGCTCCGTGCCCGGTGCGAGCAGGCGTCGGACCGGCTGCAGGCTCGGGAGCTCCGCGGTCGGACCGGTGCCGAGATCGTCGAGGATCTGGATGACGGCGAACATGGGCAGCGGGCACTCGACCGCCGCCACGATCACGTCCTGCATGTGCTCGTGGTGCTCGTGAGCCACCGAGAGCGCCGGCCTCCACAGCGCGGGATCCTCGCTGCACAGCAACCCCGGCAGCGCGAGCCGGAGGTCCGGCTCCGACAGCGTCTGGAGCGACAGCAGATAGGCCTGGCGATCGAGCCCCTTGCGCAGCAGCAACGGCTCCGCACGAGCGACCCGTGCTGCCAGCAGTAGGTTGCCGAGCAGCCGTGCCCTCACCGAGTCCTCGTCGGGCTGGTCGTACGGCTGCGACACAACGGGTATGGGTGGGAGCGACCGCAGTCGCTGCTCGATCTCCGCCACCATGGTCTCATCGAGGGGTACGCGGTGTGCGTGCGTCACGTGGAGGTCCATCAACTCGTAGATCTCGCCGACGATCGCGGTGAGCACGAACCAGTCGAGCTCCTCGGAATCGACCTCCCTCATGATCGGCTGCATGAATGCGGTGGTGATCGACAGGCCCTCGCCCTGGATGCGGATCTGGTGCCACGCCGCGTGGGTCGCCGTGCCGACCGGCCCCAGACTACCCAGGTTCCAACGAGCCTCGGCCCGCGCGGCCGTGAGGTAGTAGGCCAGCCGCACGAAGGCATCCACCTCGTCCGGCGGCAGCGGAGCCCGGTCGATGCCGTCGGGGCCCAGCTGCTCCACCCGTGCCCCGTCGGCGTCGCGGGTAACCTCGATGATGCCGCTTGCCCGAACCGACGAGTGGTAGTTGGCGAGAACGACGATGGAGTACCGCCGAGGCAGCGGAACGGGGACGTCGGGCACGATCAAGCGATGGAGGCGGCGATGCTGGGGCGTACGCGCCTTCTGGAGCATCGTCTGGGCCATGGCCCGTGCCTTGCGATCATCGGACGGAATCGCGGCGGCCGAGCGGGCCCACGGCAGCGTGAACATCACGAGCCCCACGAGCGCCGCCAGGATCCGCACCCGAGCCATGCGGATCCTACGATGCCCGAAGGCCGCCGAAGTTCCCACCACGGTACGACGGCGTACTCTCACTGCGGTGAGGTCCCCAAAGACGTGGGGGGAGTGGAGGTCCCGAGCGCAGGTATGGGACGACGTGATGGCGAAACGAAGGGCGGCCGTGGAGCCCGGGTAGATGACGATGACGCCTGGCAGCGCAAGCAGGCGCGCAGGCGCGGCCTTCGATGATCGTGTTCATCGACATCACCGCCCACACCACCGCGCCTCCCCGCGCGAAGTCGAAGCCTTCTTTCCCATCGTAAAGCTCCACTCGCCTCGTCTTGTCCGGGTGTAGCTCGAGACCCAGGCGCTGCAGGATCACTCGGATCCGCGCCTCGGCCTGCTCGCACTGCGACCTCGTCTTGCTCGCACTGCGACCTCGTCTTGCTCATCACCACGAAGTCGTCCGCGTAGCGCACCAGCACCCCCAAGGGAGCGCTGTGGCGCATCCACAGCGTGTCGAGCACGTGCAGGTAGATGTTGGACAGCAGCGGGGAGATCACCCCGCCCTGTGGCGTTCCCGCCACGATCGTCGAGACGACGCCATCCTCCATCACACCTGCCGTGAGCCACTGCCGCAGCAGCTTGAGGACCCTACGGTCCGAGACTCGACGCGCGACCAGCTTCATCAGCTTGTCGTGGTCGATGCCCCCCTTGGGGGGGCAAGCTGGCTGCCCGCTTTGCCTACCAACGGCTGCGGGGGGATATGACTAGTACGCGCGCGGGCCCCAGTCGGGGGTGCTGCCGGCCTTGATGACGGTGATCTGGTTGTTCCCGTCCTCGTTGGCCACCACGATGCCGCCCTGCGACGACGACCAGGCGACCAGGCGTCCGTCGGGCGCGTAGGAAGGATCGGTGTTGCGACCGCCGCCCTGGCTCAGGCGCTTGACCGCGCCACTCTTGACGTTGACGGCGAAGATGTCGAACGCGCTTCCGGCCCGACCCGCGTAGGTGATCCAGTTGGCCAGCTCGCCCTCACCGGGGCTCCAGTCGGGCGTCTGGTTGTAGTCGCCCTTCTTGGTCACGCGGTTGGCCCCGCCGCCGCCCGCCGACATGCGGTAGACCTGCGGACCACCGGCCCGGTTGGACACGAACGCGATCTGGTTGCCGGCCCCGCTCCACGTGGCCGAGCCATCGATGGCCGCGTCGTTGGTGAGCCGCGCCTTGATGTTGCCCGCGGTGTCGATGGTGTAGAGCTCGCTGTTGCCGTCCTTGGACAGCGTGAGCGCAATGACGCCGCCCGCCGGCGACATCACGCCGCCGAGGTTGAGGCCCGGGTACTTGCTCACGCGCACCGGAGCCCCGCCCGCGCTCATCCACAGATCGGGGTTGCGCTTGGCGTAGCTGGTGAACACCACCTGCCCGCCGGGGCCGAGCGAGGGCAGGATGTTGAGCGAGCGGTTGGCGGTCACGCCCGCCACGTTCCCGCCGTCCATCTCCATCGTGAACACGTTCTTGGTGACCAGCGGGTTGCGCTGCGTCCGAACGAAGGCGATCCGCGACCCGAACACCCCCGGGATGCCCGTGTAGTACTTGATCACCTCGTTCATGAACATGTGGGCCGCCTTGCGGGTGTCGCCCGCGGGGAAGCCCTTGGAGAGCACCGGCTTGCTGCCCTTGGCCAGATCGTAGAGCTGGAACTTGATCTGATTGCCGACCTGGGCGTTCTTGATCACGGCCTGCGCCCCGAGCTTGTTCCACTGCTCGCGATCGAAGCCGCTCTCCTTGATGAGCGCAGCGGGGATCGAGCGGCGGTCGATCACATCGAAGCCCGCGGAGATCTCGGCATCGCGGCGCACCACGTTGCCCACCTCGTCACCGGCCGGCACTGCGAGCCGCAGCAGCGTCACGTTGGTCTTGACGTCGACGTCCTCGACGGCCGTGGCCGCGTCGGCCACCGCCACGTCCTGCCCCGCCCAGTACGCCCCGGAGGCGAGGGTGGACGTGAGCACCATGGTTCCCAGCAGCGTTCGGTTCATCCGTGGACCCTTTTTCTGTTGCGCGAAAGGATAGCGGTGGCGGGAGACGAGGAAAAGCCCTCGGGCGGGCTTTGCTCTCGGCGCGCCATCGAACCCGCGGAGACGGAGACATCGAGCCCGCGGAGACATCGAGCCCGCGGAGGCGGGCGATGGCACCTCGCCAGGCCACGACCTGGAGCCGGTCGGGCTGCGGCCCGGGGGCCTACTTCACGCTGCCGGCGCTCCAGTTGAACGTGTACTTGATCTTGGCGCAGCTGCTGGTCATCTTCTTCGCCACCTCGGCGGGCGGCTTGGGGATGTCGAGCTGCTCGAGGGCCAGGCGCACCGCGTTCTGCCCGTCGGCGTCGAGCGTGCCCCCCTTCTTGTCCACCTTCTTGACCGTGCCGTCCTTGCAGATGGTGAGCTGGAACTTGAAGTTGCCGGCACCCGCCTTGGCCGCGTAGGCGCCCACCTTCATGTTGTTCAGCGCCTTCATCACGGCGGTGGCCCAGGGATCGCCGTCCTTCTTGAGATCGCTCCAGCCCCCTGGGTCGCCGAACGGGTCGCCCTTTTGCTGCTGCACCGTGGGCAGGTCGTTCTTGTAGGGCGTGTTGGCGGTGGTGGGGAGCTTGGAGACCGGGAGCTTCTTGTCCTTCTTCTCGATGGGCGGCGGCTTGTCGGTCTTCTTGGGCTTCTCCTCGGGCTCGGGCGGCGGCGTCTCGACCGGCTTGGCCTGCTCGTCCTCGGTCACCGTCTCGTTGACCGTCTCCTCCTCCTGACGGGTCTCCTGCACGATGATCTTCTCGGGGATGTCGGGCTCCTCCATCTCCACGCCCAGCTTGACCAGCGCGCCGGGCTCGAAATCGATCAGGAACTCGTCCTCGTCGTCGGCGTCGAGGCTCGCCTTGGCCATGACCCCGAAGCCGAAGTAGAGCAGCAGCGAGGTCAGCGCCATGCCGCCCAGCCCGCCCAGGAACGCCAGCGGGTTGCGGAACAGATCGGCGATGTCGCGGCCGAACGACGAGAAGATCGCCGAGATGGGGTTGCCGGTGCTCACGCGCACCGGCCGAGGAGGAGCGTTCATTGGGCACCAGCCTTCATCGCGTTGATGCGCTTCTTGTTGGGATCGGTCACGAAGCCCACCTCCGAGACCTCGGCGTCCTTGAGGGCCACCAGGATGTCAACGATCCGACCGTGGTCGACGTTCTGATCCCCCTGGATGAAGACCCGCCCGTCTTCCTTGATCTTGGCGTTGTTGGCGATCTCTTCCTTCATCTTCTTGGGATCCTCCGACAGCGGCAGGGTCCCCAGGAACGCGTGCCCGGTCTTGTCGACCGAGATCACCGAGTAGAGGAACTCCTCCTCGGTGATCTCCTCGCCTCGGGCCGCGGGGATCTCGACCTCGTTGCCCTCGGGCGACATCAGCGGCGTGGACACCATGAACATGATGAGCAGACAGAACATCACGTCGACCAGCGACGTGACGTTGATCGCCGTCATCGGCTCATCGCCGGTCAGATCCTCGTTGATGATGCTGCTGGCCATGACCGCACGTGCACGAAGAGGAAGGAAGAACCCTGAGAAGACGAGGGAAGAAGACGAACCCCGAAGGGAGATCCACCGCACCGCCGAGCCCCAATCATGCCCCCCTCTGGGGGGCAAGCTGGGTGATGGCCAGCCCGAGCCGGATGCGGGGGGCTTAGAAGAAGTGCCTCTTGACGATGTTCATGAAATCGCTGGAGAAGTTCGTCATCTCGGCGTTCAGGACCTTGAGCCGGCGCTGGAAGTAGTTGTAGGCCACGACCGCGGGAACCGCGCTGGCAAGGGCGAGGGCGGTGGTGACCAGGGCCTCGGCGATGGGCTGCGAGACCGAGGCGAGGTCGGCGTTGCCCTGCGCGGCGATGTTGAGGAACGCCTCCATGATGCCCCACACCGTGCCGAACAGACCGATGAACGGAGCGGCGGAGCCGGTGGTGGCCAGGAACGGCAGGAGGTTCTCGAGCTTGGTGTTCTCGCTCAGGCGCGCGCGGGCGAGCGCACGCTCGACGTTGTCCGCGTCGCCGGCGCGGTCGTGCATGGAGACGGCGGCGTCCATGCCATAGCTCTGCTGCTGGGAGTCGCGGCTGCGCTTGACCTTGGACAGCTCGACGTAGCCCGCCCGGAACATCGCTGCGATCGGGCTGCGCTTGAGCTTCTCGGCCACGCCGTAGATCTCGTCGAGGCGCTTGCTCTCCCAGAAGCGATCGAGGAACGTGATCGACTGCGCCTGCGCCTGGCTGATGTGCACGATCTTGTAGAAGACGACGAACACGCACAGCGCCACCAGCAGCAGCAGGATGATGACGACGAACAGGACGATGCCCTTGGACGCCATCAACAGCGGCACGAGATCGACGTCGGCGAGCAGAGGACCCGGCGCGGCTAGAAGGGCTGGAAATTGCGGCGCAATCACGGCCTTCGGAGGCTACGCCAGCCCGTCGGGCGCGTCAATCGCGGCAAGGCGAGCCACGACCGGCGCGCCCGAGCCAACTTCTCCAGTGGTTGCGGTACCCTGAAGGCGCGGACCAAGACGGGGGGACACGATGACACGACGGTGGAATGGATGGGTGCTGGGTGCGCTGGCCGTGATGGGGTTTGGATTCGGCGCGTGCGGGGACGAGCCCACGGGCATGACCAGCACCACGCTTCCGCCGACCACCGGGTTTCCGCCCCCCGGCTCGAGCTCGCTCGACGGGGACACCACCGCCTCGGTGCTCGACGTGGGGGCCGGCGAGTCCGGCATGGCCGAGGACGACGGAGGCGGCTGCACTCCGCAGCCCACCAACGCCGTCCTGCACGGCACCGTCTACGCACCCAACCTGCAGATCCCCATCAGCGGCGCGGTGGTCTATGTCACGTCGGGCGATCCCGACCCCGTGCCCGACGGGGTCTACTGCGCCGAGTGCGTGCAGATCACCTGCAACGAGCACTTCGTGCTGACCAACGCCGACGGCACCTTCGACCTGCCCGCGATCGCGGGCACGGGCCGCAAGCTCGTGGTGCAGAAGGGGCAGTTCCTGCACATCACCGACATCGACGTGGCCGAGGGCGACAACACGATCGCGCCCAACCAGAGCAACCTGCCCGGCGCATGGAACCCCGGCGCGGGCGAGTACGTCCCGCGCATCGCGGTGGTTCGTTCGGAGGTCTACGACAGCATCTACAACCTGCTGGGCAAGATCGGCATGGGGCAGGTCGACGGCAGCGGTGCGCTGGTCGAGGGCACCGAGAACTTCGACCTGCTCGAGCAGCCCGAGGGCGGTGCGCTGCTCGACGACCTCGACGCGATGCGCCAGTACCACATCATCTTCGTGCCCTGCATGTCGCAGGTGAGCATGGGCGGCCTGAACCAGCAGCGCATCGACAACATCCGCCAGTGGGTGTCCGAGGGCGGCAAGTGGTATGTGACCGACTGGGCCAACGAATATCTCTATCAGGTGTTCCCGACCTATCAGACCCTGCACGGCCAGGCCATCAACCCCGACCTCGGCTACTACGACACCACGGGGCTGGTGCAGGACTCCGAGATGCTCGCGTGGCTGCAGGCGCTGCCCGCCCCGCTCAAGGACGTGGGCGGCGGCTACCCCAACCTCTTGTCGCTGCCCACGGTGGAGCTCATCGACAACTGGTCCGGCGTCGATGCGATCCCGCCGATCATCGTGCAGGACGAGGACGGCATGGACGTCGACGTGGGGCACCACACCTGGGTGGAAGGGGCCTGCCCGGTGTGCAGCCCGAGCAACCAGCTGCGCCCGATGACGATCAGCGCGCAGTACGGCTGCGGGCGGCTGATGTTCAGCACGTATCACACCGCCGAGGGCGCGCACCCGGGGTTGATCCCGCAGGAGCTGATCCTTCTCTACATCATCCTCGAGATCGGCGTGTGCCACGACGAGACGCCGCCGCCTCCACCCCCAGTGGGGTGACGCGGCGGGCGGCGGGGGCGACCTCGCCGGCTGCCCGCAGCTCGCTGGCTGCGGGGCGAGCAGAGTAGAGCGCCACGAAACGCCGACCCAACGCCCCCCTCCGGGGGCGACCTCGCTGGCTGCCCGCAGCTCGCTGGCTGCGGGGCGAGCAGAGTAGAGCGCCACGAAACGCCGACCCAACGCCCCCCTCCGGGGGGCGACCTCGCTGCCTGCCCGCAGCTCGCTGGCTGCGGGGGGCAAAATCAGAACGGGATGTAGAGCAGCTGCGTGCCGTTGATGAGATCCGGCGTGTTGCAGCTGTACTGGAACCCGTTCACCGAGTTCTGCTGGATGCCCGAGGTGGCCTGAGCCCCGTTGTTGCGCGCGCTGCCGGCGTTGATCGTGTCGACGTAGCACACGGTGATCTGACCCGAGAGCTCGTCCAGCATCGCCTGCACGCGGATGAGGTCGTTGGCGTCGCCCCCGAAGTAGGCGGTCTCCCACTGCGCCACGAAGCGCCGGTTCCCCACCGGCCCCAGCGTCTGGTAGTACACCTCGCTCGGCCCCGCCAAGCCAGGGTTGAGGTCGTCCCAGATCACGTAGAGGTTGTTGGCCTGCGGGTTGGTGGCCGTGGGCACGCACGTGTTGCCCAGCGTCATGTACGTGTTGGTGTCGAAGTGCAGCGCGCCGTTGGACTGGATGGTGACGTTGGTGAAGTTCGCACCGTACATCGGGAACGTGAACCCGATCGGCACCACGATCTGGCTGTCGTCGGACAACAGGGTGGGCGTGCCGGTCGCCACGATGTCGTCGCACGGCAGCGGTGCGCCCTGGATCACGTAGCCCGTGTAGCCGGTGTCGCTGCCGAACGGCACCCCCGGGATGTCGCAGCCCGAGAAGTCGTACTGGCAGCTGGCGCTGCAGGTCAGGTTGCCGCCGATGAGACCCAGCGAGGCGCAGGTCTGACCGCCCAGGTTCATCCCGTCGCAGCCCTCGCCCGCGTCGATGATGTCGTTGCCGCACGCGTTGCAGCCCGAGATGTCGAACGCACCACACTCGTCCTCGCAGGCCAGCACCCCGCCCACGAAGCCCTGGGTCTGGCAGGTCTCGCCGCCCAGATCGACCCCGTCGCAGGGCTCGACGCCGTCGATGATGTCGTTGCCGCACTGGATGCAGTTGGCGTAGTCGTACGTGAGGCAATCGGGCGAGCACCCGAGCTGGCCGCTCGAGTAGCCCTGGCTCACGCAGGTCTGACCAAAGAGCACGATGTCGTCGCAGACCTCGTCGCCATCGACGATCACGTTGCCGCAGGTGCCACAGTCGCTGGTGTCGATCGCGCCGCAGCCGAGCTGGCACGAGACCGTGCCGCTGTCGAAGCCCTCGGTCTGGCAGGTGGCACCGCCGAGATCCACGCCGTCGCAGGCCTCGGTGCCCTCGATCACCCCGTTGCCGCAGTTGTAGTTCACACAGCCGCGCGTGTCGTAGCCGCTGCAATCGGCCGCGCACGCCAGGTCGCCGTCGTCGAAGCCCTGGGTGGCGCAGTCCTCCGCCCCGAGATCGGTGCCGTCGCAGACCTCTTCGTCCTCGATGACATCGTTGCCGCACGCAGTGACGGGACCGGTGCTCGACTCGACCATCGCGGTGTCCGAGCCGGGCTCCGCGGTGGTTCCATCGGAGGAATCCGGCGAGCTGGTCGCGCTCGGATCGCCCCCCGTGGTCGGATCCACCACCGTCGTCGTCGTCCCCATCGGCGTGCCGGTGCTCGAGTCGTCGTCGATCGGCACCGTCGAGTCATCACTACAACCAAGCGCCAGCAGGCCAGCGCCGCAAAACCAAACGAGTCCCCTTCGCATGCCCCCGAATGTACCGGGACCTCGGGATCTCGACCATGGCTTCTCGTATCGGGCTCTGGCCGACAGTCGCCCGTCGTGACTCACACCACGGGACGACTCGCTCCCCTCTCTCAGCCCTGGTACGCTGCGATCCGATGAGCCCCCGCCCGATCGCCATCATCGCGTTCACCGCCCTCGTGGCGGCATGCGGGGCGGACACCGGGGCGGTCGAGCTGGCGTGGACGTTCGTGGACCGCGACGGCGATCCCATCTATCCCGGCGGGGTGTTCACCATCGACGCCGAGCGTGACTCGTGCGAATTGCCCGGCCGATTCACGGAATCGGAGGTTCCGTTCAGCCTCCACGTCGAGCTCGAGATCTGCGACCCCGGCTGCGAGGCGGGCTGCGACGACGAGAGCTGCCTGGTCGTCCCCCGCCAGAAGTTCCCCTGCACCACCGCCCGAGGCAACGAACCCGAGGTCCCCAGCACCGACACCCCCTATCGCTTCACCGTGCGCGCCATCCTCAGCGCTCCGGCCCTCGACCTCGAGTGCCGCGATCCGGCGCCCGATTGCCTCGCCATCCCTGCCTCCCGCGAGCGCCTGGTACGGGCGGGGCTGGTCACCGACCTCCAGGTGCAACAAATCGTGGTCGACCTCGATCGAGAGGGCAGCGGCGACGAAGCCAGGCTCGACCTGGGGGAGCTGTGCGGCTGTGCCTGAGCCCATCGCGTCCGTCCCCTGCGTCGGCCGTTGCCTCGGCCGCCTCTGCGCACACCACGCTCGGCCCGGCCGCCGATCTCTGGCGCTGGCGCTGACCCTCGCCGCCGGCTGCGTCTACCCGGCGAGCGAGCCCACCGGGGTCGAGCTGTCGTGGCGCTTCGTCGAGCAGGGGGCGCCCGATGGCTCGGACGACGGCGAGCCACGGCTTCGAACCTGCGCCGGGGCGGTCACCGAGCAGCTCGCGTTCGAGATCACCGACACCGCCGATCCCCGCCGCCACGGGATCTTCCGCTTCGACTGCGAGCTCGGGTACCAGACCGACGTGGAGCTCCAGACCTCCGCATCCGATGCCTTCGTCGAGCTCGCCGCGGGCACCTACCAGATCGCCGCGCAGGCGGTCGACGACGCCACCAACGCCGTGGCCTTCGAGGTCGTGTCCGAGCGCGAGGTCGAGGTCTCCGAGCGCGGCGTGACCGTCGAGATCTGGGCACTGCGGCGTGCGCCGGTCCCGTGGTCGCTGGAGCTACGCGGGGCAGGAAGCTGCGACTCGCTGACCCTGGCGCTGAACCATGTCGCACCGGAGATCGACCTCGTCGACGAGGTCCCGATCGACGACGCCCCGCTGCTCTACCGCGAGACCCTGCACAGCGATCGCGGCCTGTCCCTGGGAGGCCACGCCACCGCCTGTGGCACCGCGCTCGAGGGCCTGCACCGCTTCGAGGGCATCGATCGCGGCGAGTACCTGCTGCAGATCGACGTCGACGGCACCACCTGCCCCCTGCGGATCGACCTGCGCGCACCCGACGGCGGAAGCGGCGTCATCGACCTTGCCAGCCTGCCATGCCAAGGCTAGAACGGCCTCTCGGTGCCACTGCCCCGCCACAGCCCCCGTGCGCTTCGATCCATGGCGATCCTCGCCGCGCTGGGGGCCACGCTGGGAGCCACCGCCTGCCAGGAGGCCCCCAGCTACCGGCTGAGCTGGGAGCTCGAGGGCTACCGCGAGGTCTCGGCCGCCACGTGCGCCGAGTCGGGAGTCCTGAGCGTGCGCGTCCGGGCCTATGCCCTGCCCACGCTCGACGCGCCCAACCTCGAGGAGCTCATCCGCGACGAGCTGCTCCTGCCCTGCCAGCGAGCGACGCTCGACGACGAGGGCAACGTGGTCGGGGCCACGCTGCCTCCGGGTGACTACGCCATCCAGGTCCGGGGAGTGGACCGCACCTCGACCCCGTGGATCGAGGGCTCGGCCGATCGCATCACCATCGACGCACGCGGCGAAGACAACGGCTGCGGCGGGTCGGGCACGCAGGAGTGCGGGCCCGGGGCGCCGTTTTGCGTGGTCGCGTCCGGCCTGCGGTGCCACGACGGCAGCCTGGGCGACCCCTGCGACGATGACACGCAGTGCCAGGCGCCCTACGCCTGCAACGGCGACAACGCCTGCGAGTACCTCACGGGCTGCGACCCCGAGACCGACTACGGCAGCTGCATGGGCGATCAGCTCGTGTGCGCGTGTCAGCGGCTGACCATCACGGCCAAGGACCAGCCCGGCCCCGGCTCGGGCGGCGACGCGGTGGCGGTCGAAGAGGGATCCACCGCCGAGCTGCCCCCCTTTGGCCTCGTGCCCCCGCCCGAGTGCAACGACGGCATCGACAACGACCACGACGGGCTCGTCGACGGCCTCGACCCCGCGTGCGCCGTGTCGTTCGGCGATGGTACCGAGGGCCTCCCGGTGGGCATCACCGAGCTCCGGCTCGACGTCACCCTCTTCGGCGGGACGGCCCCTTGCAGCGCCGTCCCGCTCACGCGCATTCGCCTCGACTGGCATGGGGAGGGGGATGGAGAGGGAGAGACCAGCGAGGAGACGATCCTCGAGGACTCCTGCCAGCTCGAGCGTCCCTACACCGTCTCGCTGCGACTACCGGCAGGGCCCGCGACGTTCTCGGTGGTGGGACTCGATCGCGACGGGCTCGTGGTCACCACCACCAAGAGCTTCGGCAACGAGATCTCACCCACGGGCGGCACCGTGAACGCCGCCATCGACTTCGGTGCCAACGACTTCCTCGAGCCGATCGTCAGCGAGATCCGGGCCCGGCCGGTCTACGTCAGCCAGCTCGGCCTGGAGGCCCTCGATCGCAGCTCGTGCGATCCTCCCCAGAAGAACGGCGCCCCCTACGGAGGCCTGCTACAGCTCGAGCAGCTCCGGCTCGAGCTGCTCAACGGCCACGGAGGCCCGCTCGGCGCTCCGATCTCCCTCGAGGGTGGAGAGGTGATCGACGGCCCCACCGCCCTCGACTGCCGTACCGAGCTGGTCACCGAGGATCTCGTCTGGGGCAGCTACCTCATGGTGATCGAGGCGCTCTCGGCCGAGGGCGAGGTGTGCTTCTCCAACGCCCAGGATCCCTTCTTCGCCGCCCCCGGCAACGTCCAGCCCATCCTGTCTCGGGTCCACCTCGACGACGGCACCGTGCCCGACTCGTGCCACGACTGCGAGACCGATGCCGACTGCGGCGACGAGGAGCGCCTGCGCTGCGTGGCCAACGTGTGCCAGAGCACCTGCGAGACCGACGACGACTGCACGAGCGACCTGCTCGGCGAGCTCGGCTTCGCCTGTGTCGAGGGGTTCTGCGCCTGGGCCAGCGACGGCTGACTCAGACCACCTCGACCACCAGGGTGCGCGCCTGCGACCCGCGGCGGTAGTGCACCTCGAAGCGCTTGGCCGAGCGCACGCTCAAGTAGAGCGACATGGCGTCTTGCGGGGACTCGAGCGCCACGCCGTTGACCTGGGTGACCACGTCGCCCACGGCAAAGCCCACGCGCTCGGCAATGGAGCCCGCCTCGATCGAGTCGATGCGGATCCCCCGAACGTCCCCGGTGGCCGCGCTCACCCCCACCTGGCGGACGATCGCCGCGCCGTGTCGACGCGCTCGCTCCACCAGCTCGGCCGTGATCGTGCAGTGCTCGCGCGCCTCGTCGCACTGGAGCGCGGTCTCGATCCCCGCCAGCGGCTCGGCGTCGGACGTGCCCGGCGAGCGCGGATCGTCGGACTCGAGAGCCTCCACCGCGGCCTCCCACGCCCGCTCCAGCTTCTCGAGATCGACCCGCTCGAGCTGCTCCTTGGTCTTCTCCGCGGCTCGATCCGCCGCCTTCGCCACCTCGTCGGCTGCCTTGGCCGCCTCGTCCACCCCGCGCTCGACCGTCCGCTGGGTGACGCGCGCCACCTCCTGGGCCTCGTCGGACTCGAGGGCGTTGCAGCCCGTGAGCAGGAGCAACGCGGCGACGATCACCCGGACCATGGTCTCGTTATACTACGTGGCGACATGCCGAACGTGGCTCGTACGTGGGGACCGCCATGCCTGTTGGGCGCACTGCTCCTGGCCGCCTGTGCCGATGACGACCCCGAAGCCTGGCAAGGCCCCGGGTCGGGGTCGAGCGACGGCGGCACCAACGCCTCGGACGGCAGCGCCACTGGACCCACCGACGGCCCCGAGCCCGACGGCAGCAGCGGCGAGTCCAGCGAGTCCGGAGGATTGCCGCCACAGCCGCTGGTCGACGTCGCGCACGACCGCGAGTTCCGCGGCGTGTGGGTGGCCACCGTCAGCAACATCAACTTTCCCAGCGGCCAGGGCCTCGCGGCCGACACCCAGCGCCAGGAGCTCGTCGACCTGCTCGACGTGATGGTGGCCCACAACCTCAACGCCATCGTGTTCCAGGTGCGGCCCGAGGGCGACGCCTTCTACGACTCGCCCATCGAGCCCTGGAGCCGCTTCCTCATGGGCACGCAGGGCACCGACCCCGGCTTCGATCCCCTCGCCTGGCTCATCGAGCAGGCGCATCCTCGCGGCATCGAGGTGCATGCGTGGTTCAACCCCTACCGCGCCAAGGTGAGCCTGGCCTCGAGCCTCGCCCCCGGCCACATCGCGCTCGATCAGCCCGCCTACGCCTACGAGTACGGCAACTTCCTGTGGATGGACCCCGGCGCCGAGCTGGTGCAGGAGCGGGTCATCGACGTGATCCTCGACGTGGTCGATCGCTACGACGTCGATGGCATCCACTTCGACGACTACTTCTATCCCTATCCCAACGGCGATCCCTTCCCCGACGGCAGCACCTACGCCGACTACATGGGAGGCGGAGGCGCGCTCGCGCTCGACGACTGGCGCCGCGACAACGTCAACCAGCTCGTCGAGGTGCTCTACGAGTCGATCGTCGGGACTCGCGATCACGTGCGCTTCGGGATCTCGCCGTTCGGCATCTACCGCCCCGGCATGCCCCCCGGGATCACCGGACTCGACCAATACGCGGAGATCTTCGCCGATCCCCTGCTGTGGATGGACGAGGGCTGGGTCGACTACCTGGCCCCGCAGCTCTACTGGCCCACCACCCAGACCGCGCAGGCCTACGAGCCCTTGCTCGAGTGGTGGTCGAGCATGACCTCCGAGGGGCGCTACATCTTCACCGGCAACTTCCTGTCGCAGATCGGCTCGAGCGGGGCGTGGACGGTGGACGAGCTGGTCACCCAGGTCGAGCTCTCGCGCATCTACCGAGATCTGGGCTCGATGGGCAACATCTTCTTCCACATCGAGCCGTTCGTGAGCGACTCGCTGGGCGTGGGCACCGCGCTCCATGAAACCTTCTATATTGCCCCCGCGCTCACCCCTCCCATGGCCGCCAAGATCGGCACCGACGTCGCCCCGCCCTGGGTCGAGCTCGACGGCAGCACGGTCACTCTCAGCCCCCAGGACGACACCCCGCTGCGTGCGTGGGTGGTCTACGAGGACGCGGGGGCCGGGTTCGAGCTGATCGACATCGTGCCCGTGGCCACCGCCACCTTCGAGCTGCCCTACCCCGGAACCTGGGCCATCAGCGCCGCCGCGCGCAGCGGGGTGGAGAGCCGCGGAGTCCTGGTCGAGGTTCAGTGAGCGTCACGGTGGACTGAACGGATCAGCGCGTACTCGCGCCTCCTCCCGCGACTGCCGTCGCTCGCCCTCGAGGAATTTCGTTTCGGCGACGCGAGCTGCGTGCCATCATCGTCGAGGGGATCGGGGCGTGAGGAGCTGCGGATCGTTCGACGCGGGCGCGAAGGTCGGTGGGTTGCTGGTCTTGCTGCCCGCGCTCGCATGCGCCTCCCCGAACCCGGCCTATGGCCTCGACGACGACGGCGCTGCGACCGAGGACACCAGCGGCTCGGGCTCCGCCTCCGCCACCACCGCTCAGGACCCCACCAGCTCGGCCGATGGCTCCGTGCCCACCTCCGGAGCCGACGGCACGACCACGGGTGCCCCGCCCACCGACTCGAGCCCCACGGGCGACGAGCCCGACTCCACCTCGGGCGAGACCACCGCGGCGGGGCCCGTCGCGCACGTGTTCCATGCCTACCTCGGTGATTGCGTGCACCCGCCCATGCCCAATCCCGATGCATGCACGGCGATCACCGACCCTGGGTACATCCAGGTCGATGGTGAAGAGCCCGATCTCGGCGGCGAGGTTGCCGGCTTCATTGCGTTCGAGATCAGCGGGGAACTGGCGGGCGCCGAGGTGCTCTCGGTGCTGCTGCGCTTGACCGCGCACCCCTTCGATCCCGGGTCGCCCACCGGGGTCGTCTGGCAGGTCGAGCCGTTCACCCACGACAGCCTGTTCGAGGAAGCCCCCGAGCCGCTCGGAGGCGGGCCCGTGGGTCCTGCGCCCAGCACCGTGCCCGAGTCGCTGCTGGTCGAGGTCGAGCTCGATCCCGCGGTGATCGTGCCCGGGCAGCCGCTGTTCCTCGGCATCTTCACCGCGTCGGGAGACGGGGTCGACTACCTCGACGAGGAGTCGGCGTCGCCCCCCACGCTGGTCGTGACGGTCCAGTGAGCCGACGGTGAGGTCTAGGCAGCCCGTCGCCAGCGATTCGCGCGCGCGATCACCCCCAGATCGTTGCGTCGCACGCCCTGCCGCAGCATCTCGGCGTGCGCGGCCCTGGCGACCATCTGGCGCAGATAGAACGGCTGCTGCACCACGAAGTGATGCACGATGTGCGTGCTGCCGAAGTTGAAGCAGTAGAGCTGCAGCGGCCACGAGAGCCAGTGGTCGAGGATCTGGTTCTGGTAGAACACGTCGTTCTCGGGGATGTCGCCGTAGTAGTGACAGTACGACGACACCAGCGCCAGGCAGGTCTGACGCAGCACGTTGGGCCCGACCCACAGCACCATCATCACGTCGAAGGTGCGCAGCAGCCCGGTCGGAGCCACCCCGGGCGCGAGCGCGTCGAGCAGATGCAGCAGCGGCTGCAGCAGCAGCACCAGCCCGAACAGGCTGAAGGTCGGCGACGACTGGCGGATGCCCCACATCACGTGCCACTTGGGGTCGGCGCGCTTGATCCCGGGAACCATCGGCCACGAGAAGATCGGATGTACCGCGATCAGCACGCGATACCACCCCGCACGCACTCCCAGACCGATCAAGCGCTCTTCCGCATCGTCGGGCTGGCCGCTGCGCCGGTGGTGGCGCAGGTGCGCCTCCCGCCGGTACCACGGGCTCACGTTGAGCTTGGTCCACCAGATCACGAAGAACATGAAGTTCTGAAGCCCGGTGCGCCCCTTGAAGTACTGGTTGTGGATGAGGTCGTGCTCGAGCTCGTGGAGGATCGAGACCGGCAACCCCATCAGCAGAATCGGCACCCACCACGGCACATAGCCCGCCAGGTACGCCCAGCCCAGCGCCGCCACCACGAGCAGGCTGCCCACGAAGCATGCCATGCCGATCGCGTCCTGATGTGCGAGCCAGCCGTGCTTGGCTCGCAAGCGCTTCTCCTCGGCCACGATGGCGCGGTTGATCGCCTTGATGCGATCGCGCGTGCTCTGGGGCATGTCGGCAGCGGAGTCGTCCACGACCGCATCATCGCCTAGCCACCGCGCGTGCGAAAGCGCTGCTTGGCCGCACGCCCCTTGCGCTCCATCACCGGCAAGAGTGCTCGCCGCAGCGCCGGGAACAAGTAGCCGAGCGTGGCCAGACGCGCGCCGAATTCCGGCCGCACGCGTTCGGGCCGACCGTCCACCGCGCACTCGATCACCAGCTCGGCGATCTGCTCGGCCGTGCTCATCGGCTGCGAGAACACCAGGTCGGGCACGTGATCGAGGTCCTCCATGATGAACCCCGTGTCGACCGGTCCCGGCGAGACCACCGAGGCACGTACCCCCGCCTCGCGCAGCTCCTCCGCCAGCGCGAACGTGAACGCACGCAGGCCGAACTTGGTGGCCGAGTAGGTCGCTTCGTGCACCACCGGGATCCTCCCCGCGAGCGATGCCACGTTGACGATGGCCCCTTGGTGCTCGCGTAGGTACGGCAAGGCCAGGCGCGACAGCACGATCGGCGCGGTGAGGTTGACCTGCACGAGCTGGGCGAGCTGCTCGGGGGTCTGCCGCTCGAGCTCCCCACGGTGGTTGACCCCCGCGTTGTTCACGAGCACGTCGAGGCGACCGCCCCACTCCACCGTGCGCTCCACCAACGCGCGCATCGCGTCCATGTCGGCCACATCGGTGGGCACGACCTCGGCCCGGTGCCCGCCCGCCCGCAGCTCGTCGGCAAGGGCCTCGAGCGCCTCCCGGCCGCGGGCCGCGAGCACGATCGCCGCCCCTTCGGCCGCAAACATGCGAGCGGCCGCGGCCCCGATGCCGGTGGAGGCACCGGTCACGAGCACCACTTGGTCCGAGAAACGTCGTCTGCCCGAGTTCGTCACGGACGGCTGGATAACAAGACCACCGATCTTCGTCGAGCGCGCCGGGAGCTCGCGAGCAGACGCCCGCGAGTCCCCAGCGCTTCGTGACGCTACTGCGCGAGACGCCCGCTCTGGTAGTCGCGGAACGCCTGCTCGAGCTCCGCACGGGTGTTCATCACGAACGGCCCGTGACGCGCGACCGGCTCGCCGATCGGCTTGCCTGCCACCAGCAGCACCCGTGTGCCCTCGTCGCCGGCCGCGGCGATCCGCAGGCCATCGCCCTCCCGATCGAGCACGGCCAGGTGACCGCGCTCGATCGGCGCCTCGTGGTCACCGAGCCGCGCTCGCCCCTCGAACACGTACGCGAACCCGTTGTGACCGGCCGCAATGGCCACGTCGAGCGTTCCTCCGGCCCGCAACCCCACGTCGAGCATCAGGGGCTCGGTGGCCACGCCACCCACGGGGCCGACGAGGTCACCGTAGCGCCCTGCAATCACCCGAACCGTGCCCCCACCCTCGAGAGCGCGCTCGGGGATCTCGCCGGGATCGATGTCCTGATAGCGCGGATCGGAGAGCTTGTCCTTGGCCGGAAGGTTCACCCACAGCTGGAAGCCCCACATCAGACCATCGACCTGCTTGGGCATCTCCGAGTGGATGATCCCGCGCGCCGCCGTCATCCACTGCACGCTACCCGCGCGCAGGCGACCGGTGTTGCCCACGCTGTCCTTGTGCTCCATCGAGCCCGCCAGCATGTACGTGACCGTCTCGAATCCCCGATGCGGATGCGGCGGGAACCCGGCGATGTAGTCGTTGGGATCGTCCGAGCGAAACTCGTCGAGCATGAGGAACGGGTCCACCAGCGGCACCTGCGGAGTTCCCAGGCTCCGCAACAGGCGCACTCCCGCGCCGTCGGAGGTGCGGATGCCCTTGGCGACCGTGGCGATGGATCGGGTCTGGAAGTTCGTGGTCATTCGGCTGCTCCTTCGTGTGTTTGCTGGCCCACTCTAAGCGACCGCGAGGTTCCGCCAAGTCCTGGCCTGCGCAACGGTCCGGGACCGCTCGGGGAACGATGACCGGCAAGGTGCTGGCTCGCCCTGGAATCCGACACCGAGCACCCGAGTTGGCCCACGCATCCCGGTCGCAAAGTAGGCGCCCGGGTCGGAAAGGTCGATTCAGTCATGTCCATGGCCGGTGCAGGGATGGTTCAAGATGCCATCGCGAGGATGCGGCAGGCCAACCGCTCGATGTCCCGCTCTCGTGTGTCTCGTCGAGACATCCGCCTCAATCTTCCCCGTCAGGAGCGCTTCTCCGACGTCTTCCCCTACCCCTGTTACTTCCTGTGTGATGCATGCGGATGGCTCGAGGAGGGTCGAGCCCGCGACCCGATGCGGCGCGCCGCGGATGACGGCCACCACCCGGGGCCCTGCCCCTCGTGCCACGCCACCGCCTGGGTCGACCTCCGTCAGCAGACCATCGCGCTCACGTACCGCGAGGCCGAGGCCTTCGACCGCACGCAGGTCGCGACCCGGGCCCGCCGCTACTTCCTCATCGGCGGCGGCCTGGCGAGCACCCTCGCCGTCGTGGGCCTGATCGCCAGCATCCCCGTGCTCACGGACCTGCCCTGGATGGTCATGGGAATCTGGTTGGTCGCCTGGCTCGGGTTGGGTCGTTGCATGGAGGCGGTCGCCCGCCGCGCACAGCCGGGCCGTGCCCGACCGCGTCGCTGGCGGCGTCCGCTCTCCCCTCCTGCCGTGGCCGAGACGGTTCGGGACGACCTCCAGGGCGTGGTCGAAGGCGAGACCGAGCTCGAGACCCCGCTCGGTCGCGACCGCTGCGTGGCCTGGTCGGTACAGGTCTGGAGCGAGGACGGCTTGATGCTCGACGAGCAGCACCACGCGGCCCTCTCGGTGGATGGCGTGCGACTGCCGGCCGACTCGGTCGCGCTCGACCTCGTGCCGCGTCGACGGCTCCACCCGGCCGCCAACGACGAGGGCTTCGTGCGGTTCATGGCGCGCCGCGGCCTGTCGCCCCATGACGCATCGCTGCAGATCTACGAGTCGCACTTGGTGGCTGGCGTGCCAGTCACCCTCCATCGCCACGGCGACTCGGACCATCCCGCGGTCGTCCTGAGCCAGGCCCCGCGCGCGCTCGCCTCCTGAGCAGCACCGACCTCGGCCGGAGCGCTCCTCTCGCGAGCGACTCCGGCCACGCGGCGTGGGCCCTTCGATGCGCGGCCCGAGCGTCTCGTTCCTGCGCCTCGCTCGAAGCGGGTAGACTCGTGCTCGTGTCGGCGATCCGCTCCCCTTCGCATCGTCATCGCTCCTCGATCGCCGCGCTGGGCGTGGCCGCGGCGATCACCATCGTGCCAGTGTCCGCGCTCGCGAGCATGGGTGTCGAGCCCGTCGAGGACTCGGCCGCCGCGACCGAGCCCGCAGCCGCCGTCGCCTCCGAGCCCGCAGCCGCGGCCGCGCTCGAGCCGATCCCGGTCACCCCCGCGACGATGCCCGAGCACGAGGTGATGATCGCCGACGGCACCCAGCTGCTCGCCGATGGCAAGCCCATCGAGAGCGCCGAGAAGCTCTCCACCGCCTATGTGATCATGCCCTTGCCACAACGCGTGGGATCCAGGGGGCGCTACGTGGTCTCGCTGGCCTGCAACGCCTACGAGGCCGCGTGGCAATCCACCCGGGATGGCGCGCACCTCGAGGCCAACCAGGTGCTGCTGTCGGCGTACTTCGCCGATCTCGAGTCCGCCCGCGCGGCCGGCACGGCCACGGTGCCCGCCGATGCCCAGGAGCAGGCGCTGCGAGAGCGACGGGCTGGCATCGACGAGGTGCTCGCCGAGCTCGCAGGCTCGTCGACCAAGGACACCGCAACAACCACCACCACCGATGATCCCGGGGAGATCGAGTCGCGGGTGGAGGTGACGTTCCCCCCGCCCGATCCACGACTTCGCCGCAACGCCCTCATCCTCGTGGGCGCGGGCGCGGCCGGGGTGGTGGCGGGCGGCATCATGGTGATCGCAGGAGCGAGGGCGGCCGCCCAGGCCGAGGAAGCACGCCGCACCATGGCGGTCTCCGAAGCCGGCGAAGCTCGCAGCACCAAGGTGGCGGGCACCATCGTCGCCACCACGGGCGCCCTGCTGGCCAGCGGCGCGGTCATGGTCCTGGGGATGGGCTCGAACCGACTCCGTCGCCAGCGCGAGAACATCGCGGTGAGGGTGCAACCCACGATCGGCGGGCTCGCCCTGCACGGGCGCTTTTGATGCGGCCGGGAGCGACCGGAGGCACGCGGTCGCCGCCCTCGACGTGAGCACACACACCCGACTTCGCGCTGCGGTCGTGCTCCAATCTTCGCCTGCGCTCGATCGTTTGGCGCTCGACGGGCACCGACGGAAGGAAGAGACCACCTTCATGACTTGCTTGCGTCCTCTTGCCCTCACCGCGCTCATCGCCTTGGCGGTCGCTGCGCCCTCGATTGCCGCCGCCTGCAGCTCCTTCGGGCTCGAGCCGGTCGAGCCCGACACCACCCTCGCCGACGACACGCCGCCGGGCGTGATCGGAGACGTGGACGTGTCCATCGGCCGCGGCAATGCGCCCAAGTGCGTGCTGGGCTCGTGCGAGAGCAGCAGCTGCGACGACATCGGCTTCATCACGCTCGACTTCGCCGCCCCCACCGACGATCAGACCACGGCCGACCGCATGGCCTACGTGATCGAGGTGGTCGACGGCGAGCCCATGGCCGGGCTCCTGCCGGACGGGCCGTTTCGCCCGGGAACGGTCAATCGCATCCCGCTACAGTGGCTCGACGGTGCCACCGATGATCAAGAGGCGTTCGAGTTCACGATCGTGATCCGGGCCGTCGACGAGGCCGGCAACATCGGCGACGCCAGCGAGCCGATCGAGATCGCAGATCCAGGCAGCGCCTCGGGCTGCAGCATCGGCGGCCCCGGTCGCGCGTGGCCGCTGCTGGCCTTGCTGCCGCTGGGCATCTGGGTGCGCCGACGGACGCGGGCTTGCTGACTCCCGCCCGCTACCCCCGGATGATCCGCCCCATGCACTCGGCCAGGGACTCGGGCGTGCACACCAGCACGTCCATTCCCACCTTGCGCAGCTTGCTCGCGGTGTTCTTGTTGTAGGCCGGCCGCGCGTCGTAGCCGAGGGCTCCGAGGCCGATCATCCGCACGCCCGCCTGCGCCATGTCGCGGGTGACCTTCACCAGGTCCTGCTCGGGCCCGCCCTCGTAGAAGTCGGTGATCAGCACCACGATGGTGCGTGCGGGCTCGCGCAGCTGCTGCTGGGCGTAGCGCAGCGCCTTGGCGATGTGCGTACCGCCGCCCAGCTGTACCTGAAGCAGCACGTCGACCGGCTGCCCGACCTGATCGCTCAGATCCACGATCTCGGTGTCGAACAGGTAGAGCGACGTCTTGACCGCCGGGAGCTCGTGGAAGATCGACGCCATGATGGCCGAGAAGATCGCCGAGTCGAGCATGGAGCCCGACTGGTCGACCACTACCATGATGTGCCACGGCCGCTTGTTGCGCTCGGCCGCGTAGAAGAACATGCGGTCCACGACCAGCTGCTGCCGGTCGTGATCGTAGTTGTGGAGGTTGCGGCGAATCGTGGTGCGAAGGTCCAGGTTGCGGAACACCGGCCGCGGCGAGTGACGGTCGCGGCGAATGGCTCCCACGATCGCGGGCTCGACCTGCACCTTGATCTGGTTCTTGAGCTCGGAGACGACCTTGTCGATCACCTTGCGCGCGAGGATCCGGGTCTTGGGATTGAGCAGATCCTTGTGGGTGAGGATGGTCTTGACCAGCTCGACGTTGGGCTCGACCTTCTCGAGCAGGCGCGGCTGCTCGAGCAGCTGGTCGATGCCGCGTCGCTGGATCAGCTCGCGCTCGAGCACCTCGCGGGCCGCGCGGGGAAACAGATCGTGCACGGCGTCGATCCAGGTGGGCACGGTCAGCGGGTGGCCACCACCCAGCCCACCCTGGCGACCACCGCCACGCCGTCCTCCGCCACCCCCGGTGCCCTTGCCCTCGCCCTCACCCTCGGCAGCGAACAGGAACTCGCACACCTCGTCGACCTGCTCGTGCCCCATGCCGCCTTGCAGGCCCACGCCGTGCTCCTCGGCCGTCTTGCCCAGCACCAGGCGCCAGCGCGACAGGGTTCCCACGTCGTTGGCGTCGCTCCCCATCACCGACCCTCCGAAAACCCCTGCATGAACCCTTCCATGATCTGGGCAACGCGCTGATCGACCTCCGCCATCAGCGCGGCCGCGCCCACGGTGAGCGAGAGATCGAGCTCTTCGACCTCGCGCAGGCCGTAGCGCACCGCCACGCGGTCGCACATCACCCCGAGGTCGGCCCCGCGCAGCTTCTCGAACGCCGCGCGGAGGCTCGGCAGCATGACCAGGAAGATCTCCCAGCTCGACGCACGCAGCAGCTCGTCGATGGCCTCCACGATGGCATCGGCGCCGAGCATCAGCGACGCGCGCGAGACCTCGAGGATTCCTCGCACGAGGTCACCCGCCGCCACCATGGCCGTCTCGGCGCCGCGGGCGAGGCCGGAGATCTCGGCGGCCAGCACCGCCCCGTCGATCACCCGCAGCTCGGCCAGGAGCCCCAGCAGCACCCCCCGCATGAACATCGAGCTGGTCTGCGCGGCGGCGCTGCTCACGTAGGCCGCGAACAGATCGCGGTCGAGCGCCACCTCGTGCTCGCCGAGCACCGCCTCGGCCACCGCCTGCAGGCCATCGACGGCCTCGCGCTCCTCTTCGGGGGGCACCGAGGCGATGTCGGGGATCGCGAAGCTGGCGCGGCCGTAGCAGCGCACGACGAGGTCGGCCACGACGTCGCGCCGCAGCCCGCGGAAGGCAGCGTGGCGGTCGATCACCAGCAGCGAGGTGAGGCCGTGAGCCAGCGACACGAAGCGCGGATCGGCATCGATGGCGGGGCCGCACACGTCGTGAAGGCGCGTCGCGAAGTCGGGGAGCTCCATGCGCAGCGCATCGAGCACCCGCGCCGTGGTGGCACCGGCGCTGAGCTGCGCGTGGGCGAGGTCCTCCTCGAGCTTGGCGGCCGCGGCGGACTCGATGGTGTCGCCGAGGGCGCTGCGCTCGACCACCGCGGGATCGATCGAGGGACTCCAGCGCAGGGTCCACGTCTCGCGGTGGATGGTGCCCCGCACGGCCTCGGGGTCGAGCGAGCCCAGGGGCACGCCGAGGTAGCAGAGCCGGTGCAAGAACGCCGAGCGCCTCGCATCCAGCGGCTGCTTGCGATCGAGGCTCAGCACGAAGTTGCGGTCGCGCTGCAGCGCCTCGCCGAGCTCGAGGTCGGAGATCTGGGCCTGGAAGTCGGCCACGATGGGCAGCATGCCGACCGCACGGGTCACCTTGCCCACGCGCGAGCCCACCGCGGCTTCCCGCATCGCGGCCTGTAGATCCTGGCCCACCTCGGCGGGGTCGCCCTTGCAGCAGCAGGTGATGAGCGCGTCCTCGATGTCGTCGAGCACGGGCTCGCTGCGCCCGCGCAGGCGGCCGAGCATCGAGGCATGCTGGGTCACCGCGATCGCATCGGCCGACGACAGCGCACTGCCCTTCTTGCGACCCTGCCGCATCACGCGGGTGACGTGCTCGATGACCAGGTCCTGGTGATCGCCGCCGCGCTGCCGCGTGTCCCACTGCAGCTGGTAGAAGGCCGGGGCGCGGTTGCCCGCCGCGTAGCCCGAGCGCTCGGCCACGCGGTAGTAGGAGTAGGGCACGATCGTGGTGTTGAGCGTGCCGGGGGGCGGCTCGGGGGGCAGCTCGGGATCGTCGCGATCGAGCAGCATGTGGAAGCCGCCGGTGACCACGACCGCCTGCTCGGGCGCGAGCTCGCGCTCGCTCAGGTGGCGGCGAATCTCGCGGAGCATGAAGCGCTCGCGCGGCAGCGTGTCGTCGCTGGCGATGCGTGCGGGATCGGTGGTGGCACGGGCGGCCGCACAGAAGCACGCCATGTCGCGCCGGAAGTCCTCGGTGTCGCGCGCCTGTCCGCCCACCTCGAACAGGCCGTCCCAGGCCTCGTCGAACGTGCGAAAGCCCGCCGCCGCGGCCAGTCGCTGATAGAACTCGCTGCGCTCGATGTGCCCCTCGCTGCCGCGCTCGTGGGTGGCTTCGCCCGCGCTCTCCGAAGGGGCGACGGCCTCGACCCGTGGCTCGGGCTCGTCGTTCTCGGGGGGCCGGTGCGGCTTCATCAGCGCGTGGTGGGGAAGGTCGATGAACGCGAGCTCGGCCCCCACCTCCTGGGCGGCCAGCATCGCCTCCAGCTCGGGCGAGTAGGGCAGCAGCGGATACCACACGGACGAGCGCACGGGCACGTCGGGCGATGGCGTGGCGACTCCGGCCAGGCCCAGGACGTTCGCGTCGTCGCGGTAGCTCGAGTAGATCGCCACCGGGGGCCGGGTCTTGCGATCGAGCAGGTGCGCAATGAGATGGCTGGCCTCGGATGGCCCCTCGATGAGCACGAGCCGGGGCCGCCGCGCCCGGATGGCCGCCCCGACGTGCAGGGCCACCGTGGGCGAGTGGTGGCGCACGGGAAACCAATACGGGCCAGCATCGAGCACTTGCTGCACTCGGGCCTGGAGCGCGGACCAGTCGAGCGGAAGCCCCGGCACCCGCGAGAGCTCGACGCGATCGCTCATTGCCGCAGCGCCACCTCCAAGGCGTCGCACAGCTCCTTCCACACGGGGTCCTTGGCCCCGCGCTTCTTGCCGACCAGCGTGGCGTACTCGCGCAGCGACGCCAGATCGCCGAGGTCCTCCTTGACGACCGAGCCGGTCAGATTGCGAGCGATGTCGGCGGGTCGCACGGTGCCGTCGCCGAAGTAGCGGGCGTGCAGGGCGGCATCGAGGGCGCAGCCGATCGCCTCGGCGGTGCTCATGGTGGTGCCGGGCTGCTTGAGGCCGATGCCCTCCTTGCTCTTGCCCTGCCGCAGCTCGCGGAACACGGTGGTCAAGAGGTCGAGCACGGGCGGGGCGACCTTGGCCTGCAGGCCGTAGCGCTGCATCAGCTCGCTCGTGCGCTGGCGGACCACGCTCTGCTCGGTGCGCTGGTCGCCGATGATGGGGATGTGCACGTAGTTGAAGCGCCGCTTGAGCGCGGCCGACAGCTCGTTGACCCCCTGGTCGCGAGAGTTGGCGGTGGCGATCACGTTGAAGCCGGGCTTGGCCCAGATCAGGGGCGACGAGGGCAGCTCGGGGACCGCGATCGCCTTGTCGGAGAGCACGGAGACCAGTGCGTCCTGCACGTCGGGCACGCAGCGGGTGATCTCCTCGAAGCGCAGCAGCGCCCCCGAGCGCATGGCGTTCATGGTGGGCGAGGGCACCAGGTTGGCCAGCGTGTAGCCCTCGGCGATCACCCGCGCCACGTTCCACGAGTACTTGATGTGCTCCTCGGTGGTGCCCGCGGTGCCCTGGATGGTGAGGCACGAGTTGCCGCAGATGGCGGCCGCGAGGTGCTCGGAGAGCCAGCTCTTGCCGGTGCCCGGCTCGCCCACGAGCAGCAGCGCCCGCTCGGAGGCCAGGGTGACGATGGCCCGCTCCACCACGGTGTCGTCGCCGAAGAACTTGCGGGTGATCTCGACCTCGGTCTGCTTGCCGCGGATGGTGGCGGTGAGCGTCTTGCCGCCCACGATGTAGGTGAGCACCGAGCGCGGCGACAGCCACCACGACGCAGGCGCGGTGTCGGACTCGTTTTGCCGCAGCGCCTCGAGCTGATCGGCGTGAGCGACCTCGGCGGGCTGGCGCAGCACCTCGCCATCGGAGCTCGCCCCCTCGGAAGCGGGCTCCGACGCGCCCGCGCCCGCCTCCTGCTCGGTGCCGACCTCTGCGTCCGGCGACGCCTTGGTCCCCGACTTCTTGGTGCTCTTGCTGGTCTTCTTGGTGGCCACGATGGTCTTCCCTCGGTGAACGGATGGTGGTGGCTCAGCGCCGCACGAGGTTGCGGAGCAGCGCCTTGTGATCGATGCCCTCGGCCGACGTCATGAGGTGGATCGGCCCCGACGGTCCGAGCAGCGCGAGCGGCTGCAGCACGAAGCGACAGGTCTCGTAGTGGAGCAGGCCGAACAGGCGCTTGGCCCCGACCTTGGCCTTGATGCTGGCCATGCCCGGGCCCAGGCCGACCGGGCCCTGGCCCTTGCGCAGGCGCTCGAGGTTCTCGCGCAGGGCCTTGCCCTCCACCCCGTCGGCGACCACCCCGTCGAGCGCGAGCCCCCACGACCGCACGGGGTAGACGTGGCGCTGCTCGTCCTTGGTCGCCGGGCCGAGCTCCCACTGGTCGAGCACGACTTCCTCCTGGAGCTCGTTGGGCAGCTCGAGCGGATCGGCCTGGTGGGCCCGCACGCGAGCCAGCGCGTCGGCGGGCGTCCACCCGGGCACGGAGCCCCAGTCGGTGAAGGGCGCGGCCGCCTCGACCCGACTGTCCTTGCCCAGCGCCAGTCGCTGGCCGGAATCCGAGTGATGCACCATCACGTTGCGAAAGGTGATCACGCCGCCGTCGAGCAAGATCCGGGGCTTGTAGCGCTGCGGACGATCGATGACGAGGTAGGCCTCGGCCGGAATGTCCTGCCCCGACCCCTTTGGCGGCCCTCCGTGCCGGTCGCCTGCGGCGCCCGAGGCCTTCATGGGAAACATCTCGGTGAACGCCAGCGAATCTCCGAGCTTGTCTCCATCGAGCCGCCGCATGCGAAAGTCGAACCCACAGAAGGCACCGGGCACGACCTTCTTGTGGACTCCGAGCGTCACCGCCCGCAGCTCGCTCACCGGCTCGCTGCGGCGATCGATGGCGAGGCGCTCGAACGTGGTCGCGTCACCGTCGCGCAGGGCCCGTGCCATGCCGCGGGCCAGCAACCACGTGCGCCCGATGAACAGCGACAGGCGCCGCGCCGAGAACTGTGCGTCCTGGGCCACGTAGCGGCCGATCTCCCGGCTCACGTTGGACAGCGACGCGGCCAGGCGCAGCAGGCCCTGCCGCGAGACCTCGCGAAAGGTGACGTCGAGCTTGTCGCGGGTGGCCTTGCTTGCGGTGGTCATGCCGCCGCGCAAGAGGCCCTCGATCACGTCGCCGAGCTCGTCGAGCAGCCCTCGCAGGCGCTCGGCATCGGGGCCCCCGGGCATCGTCATGCCTCGACCTCCTGCCCCGCCACGGCCAGCCCGGCCTCCACCACCCGCAGGGTGAGCACGCGATCGAACAGCTGCAGGCTGGTCTGCGCGCGCAGCAGGCCCGCGGGCGCTTCGGGATCATCGTTGCGCACCGCCTCGGCCAGGGCCCCCAGCTGCTCCGCCAGGTGACGCGCCCCCACCCGCGACAGCTCGTCGCGCAGGGCCTCGAGGCGACCGTACTCGTTGGGCCCGGCCGCCCGCACGCCTCGCACCACGAGCTCGTCGATCAGGGTGCGACCGTGCAGGAGGGCCGAGAGGACCTCCTGGAGCTCGTCGTGGTCGATCGCGGTCATGACGGCCGGGCTCGGATCGACGCGCTAGAACGCGTAGAAGTCCTCGGGCACCGTCTCGGTGGGCCGCCAGTCGATCTCGCCCGCCTCGGCGCCCTTGTAGCGCAGGAACACCTCGGCCGCGACGTCCTTGTCGAGGCGGGGGCCGGACTTCTTGGACGCCTGCACCCACGCGTCGACCTTCTCGGCATCGACCTCGCCGGCCTGGGCCAGGCCCAGGATCATCACCATCATGTGCTTGCAGGGCCCGAAGGAGAGCCCGCCGCAGCGGTTCAGGTTGTGGGTGCAGCAGCTATAGCCCTTGTCGCCCAGGATGCAGGCGTAGAGCAGCGAGGCATCGGTCTCGCTCTTGACGATCGCGATCATGCGCTCGTCCTCGACCTGGTGGAACAGCTTGAAGCGCGAGCGCTTGAGCAGCTTCTTGCCCTTCTCGTACGACGACGTGCCCACCGTGACCTTGAGCCGGGCGAGGAAGTCGGCGAGATCGAAGCCGGCATCGGCGGCCAGCTTGGGCATGCCCTTGGCGTCGCGCGGGCCCTTCAGCCCCTCCGGCGGCTTGTAGTTGGGCGGAAAGCGGGTGTAGCCGTCGAAGGTGCCGGTGTGCTTGCCGCCGTAGAAGCGGCAGCCGGCCAGATCGGTGCCGCTCAGATCCACGTCTTGCATGCACGCGACGTCCATCGCATCGCTGACGATCTTGGTGCCGGGGAGCTTGGTTCCCACGAGGCGGGTCTGGGAGAGCTTGCTGTCGCCGCTGAGATCACACTCGCGCAGCGTGGCCTGGTCGAGCTTGGCCTTGCGCAGATCGGCTCCGATCATCGAGGTCTTGCCGAGGGTGGCGCCGGTGAGGTCGGCCTCGACCAGGCTGGCCTGGTCGAGCTTGCCGTCGGTGATCTCGGCGTTGCGCAGCGAGGCTCCGTTGAAGGTGGACAGCGAGAAGTCCAGCCCGTGCATCTTCATGCCGTCGAGCTTGGCCCCGGTGAGCTCGCTGCGCGCGAAGCTGGCCCCCTTGCCCAGCTTGGCCCAGGCCTCGTGGCTGCGGTCGTTCCAGCGCTGTACGCCCTCGGGGCCGCTGCGGAGCTCGTCGAGCAGCGCGTCGACCAACGCGCGCTCGCGCTGGGCCTTGGTCGGCTTGCCGCCGGCCTTGGGCGCAGGGGCGGCCGGCGGCTCGATCCCGCACACCTCGCACCAGGCCGCGGTGACCAGGTGGCGCAGCTCCTTGCCGCCCACCGGGCTCTTGCTGCTCTTGACGGTGAGCGCGTCGAGCTTGGGCGTGCCCTTGCCCCACTTGTTGGCGGTGTCCTGCAGGGCCTTGGCCAGCGACTCGGCCGAGTCGCCGCGATGGTAGTTGCCATGCCGGGTCCGCACGTACACGCGCGACCAGTTGCCGGTCTTGGCGTCGATGTCGACGCTCACCGACGAGCCATCGGGCATGTCGAACGCGATGGCGGTCTGGATGCGCTCGGCGGCCTTGGCAATGGTCTCGAGCTCGCGCAGGCGTGGGCCGATCTCGCCGCCCTGGTCGGCAAGCGCCTCGGCCAGGCCCTTGACCTGGACGTTGCCCTCGAGCTTGGGCACGGTCGCTCCGGCGAGGTTGGCCTCGGTGAAGTCGGCCCCCGCCAGCGTCGCCCCGGTCAAGTCGGCCCCGCCGAGGTTGGCCTTGGTGAGGTTGGCCCGCTCGAGCTTGGCCTCGACTAGCTTGGCCTTGGTGAGCATGGCGCTGGTGAGATCGGCCCCCGTGAGGTTGGCTCCGCTCAGATCGGCGTCGGCGAGCTGGGCTCCGGCCAGCTTGGCGCCCTCGAGGTTGGACCGTTGCAGCTTGATCTGGGTCAGCTCGGCGTTCGTGAGATCGACGCCCGCGAGGTTGCATCCCGACAGCTCGCGGTACGAGAGGCTCACGCCCTCGAGCGAGGCCTGCCGCAGATCGCTGTCGCGGATGGCCGAGGGGTAGGCGCTGTCGAGGCTGGCCCCCTGAAGCTGGCAGCGCTCGATGCGGTCGAACGAGGCGCGGTCGAGCTTGGCTCCCCGTAGATCACAGCCCACCAGGCCCTCGAGCGAGCAGCCACATAGATCGGCGTCGCGCAGGTCGGCATCTTGCAGGGTCAGGCGATGGAGCCGGACGTCGCGCAGCGACAGCTTGCGCAGATCGGCCTTGCCCAGCGAGGGCAGCGGAAAGCCGGCCACGTTCCACGGGTGCTCGAGCATGGTCTGGAGCTTGGTCGTGCCCGCCTTGTCGCCCCGAAGCAAGCCGAGCACCTCGTCGGCCGTGAGCGCGTGGCGCTCGACGAAGGTGGCCACGGGCAGCACCTCGATCGTCGCTCCCTTGGCGACCAGCTTCTCCGCCTGGGTCACTTCGCTGGTGCGCTTGGTGTCGTCGGTCAGCAGCAGGGTGGTGCTCTGGTCGAGGGTCGCGTCGACCATGCCGCCGAGCGCCTCGATCCGGGCCGTGAGGTGACGGGGACCCTTGGCAGACAAGCGCTTGTCGAACACCACGCGAGCGCCCGCGAGCGGCTGGTCGGCGGTGGGCTTCTTCTTCGCGAGCTTGCGCTTGCCGGTGGTCGGAGCCGATGCGGCCGCCGGAGCCGCCGCCGGTGGTGCCGATGAGGCCGACTTCTTCTTTGCCACCTTCTTCGCCACCTTCTTGCTCACGATCGATCCCCTCCGCGTTCGGGTCCGCGCCGAATGGCCTGCATCGTAATACGCCCGGCGGGTGCCGGAGCACCGATCACCCGTACAGGGGTCCGCGGCGGAACGGGTCTCCGTGGGGCCCGGCCAGGCTCGAAATCGGACCACCCGAGCCCTGGTGGCCACCGATTCGGGCCACGGGCAACAACACTCGCCACCCCAAGAGCCCTCGATCACGCCCTCACGGGACCAAGTCGTGGAAAGTATGTCGGGGGATTTCTGGCACGGGGGTTGCTCATGGGTCGGGCGTGGACGAAATCCGCCGAAATCGAAGGCGGCGTCCACTTGGAAACGGACTCGCTTCCATCCCCGACGGTGAGGTCGTGGGCTGGACGCGAGGACGAACGAACAAGGAACGAGCAATCCCAATGACCCCCAAGTCGATCACCAACCGCACCCTCGCTGCCACCCTCATCGCCATGCCGCTGCTCGCCTGCGACGTGGAGTCGCCGGACGCCCTCGACGTGGCGGCCCTCGAGCACGATCAGCCCGCCATCGACGAGCTCGTCGACGACGCCCAGTACATGCGAGAGATCTTCGTGGAGGGCGAGGGCCGCAAGGCCATGCCCCTCGACCTCGCCGACGAGCGCCAGTACCGATTCATCGTCAACCGCCTGCGCGCGGCCGGGCTGAGCCCGGCGACCGCTCCCGAGGCGTTCGACCGCCTGGAGAAGGCCCGCTTCCGCGCCATGAACGACCTGGTGCCCCGCTCCGGCAACGACCGCTGCGACATGTTCGTGACCGACGAGGATGCCCCCGAGGGCACGCTGAGCACCATCGGCCGCTCGAGCTGCGTGGACGGCTCGGACTACTCCTTCGTGCAGGTCTGCCACTACGACGACTTCGGCAACCTGCTCGACTGCACCTTCGAGGAGGAGTTCGGCGGCGGCATCGAGGCCGACGTGTTCACCGAGACCTTCACCCCGATGGGCTTCGCGGACGGATTCTCCTATCAGCTCACCTCGGGCGGCGAGGAGTTCTACTACTACGTCAAGCCGCTCACCGTCACCGGCCAGGTCACGCTGTTCATGGAGCACCCCACCGACGTCAACAGCAGCGGCGGCACCGAGCTGTGCCTCGAGCGCAGCACGTGGAGCCCGGATTGCGACTACAAGCACGCGTACTCGGGCACCTGCAGCGGCAACGCGGTGTGCAACAACCTGGAGCAGCCCATCTTCCCCGTCTACAACGCCGACGGCTCGGGTACGTACAACGACAGCCGGCTCTACATGCCGCTCAAGTCCAACCTCAACGCCGCCCAGCCGCTGCCCGGCCAGTCCCAGATCAACTCGGCGAAGGCCTGGCTCACGCTCAAGTCCTCGGGTGACACGACCCCCGCGGGCGGCCTGTGCTCGGCCGACTTCACCGGCTCCCCCTACGTCAAGCTCGTGCCGTTCGGCAACTTCAAGAAGCTCGCGATCGACCCGTTCGCGCTCGACATGGGCAATGCGCTGTGGCCCGATCACTGCATCGACAACCGCGTGGCCGTGGATCTCCACGTGGAGATCAACGTGCAGACCGGCTCCAGCGCCCGCAACTACGTGTTCAGCTCGTCCCGCAACACCCAGCAGATCTCGATCGCGTGGGGCTGCCTGCCCCCCGGGACGCCGATCACCCTGGCCGACGGCACCGAGCTGCCGATCGAGCGCATCGTGCCCGGCGACCAGGTCACGACCGACGAAGAGGGCCACGTGCTGACGGTCGTGGACGTGACCGAGGGCAGCGAGAAGGAGCCGCTGATGGTGATCGAGGACAGCCTGGGCCACGTGGTGCGGCTGACCGCGACGCACCCGGTGCCCACGCTGGGTCGCGGGATGCTCGAGGCGCGCGAGTTGTCGGTGGGCGACGAGATCGAGACCGACGAGGGCATCACCTACGTGGTGAGCGTGGACCGCGAGGCCTACGAGGGCGAGGTCTTCAACCTGGTGCTGGGCACCCCCGAGGAGCTCGAGAAGCTCGGCGACCAGACCACGATGATCGCCAACCACGTGGTGGTGGGTGACGCTCGCATGCAGGGTGCGCTCAAGGTCGAGCGCAGCGCCGCGGCACAGGCCGCCCGCGAGGCCGCCCCGATCCCGTCGGAGCTGTACGTCGACTACGTGGGCGCCCAGATCCGCAGCTTCGTGCGCAGCCTCGAGGGCTAGGCCGCTTCGAGGCGGTAGTGGAGTGACCATGACGGCGGCGCAGCTCGGACTCCGGGCTGCGCCGCCTTGCTCGTGCGAGTGCCAATGGTGCGGGTCCGAGCATTGGGCGCTATCGAGGCCTACGACCCCTCCAGCATCCGCTCGTACTCCTCGTCGCTCACCTCGACCCCCGCGGTCCTCAGCCCCTCGACATCGGCCCCCAGGTGCACCCGTCCGTCACCGCCCACGAACACGGGCCACTCTGCGTACCGGTGGTGTGCCATCCACCAAGTTCCCTCGATCACGAGCCTCCCGCACACCAGCGAGTCCGGCAACTGCGTCGCCGGCCACCACAGCATGCTCCGTTCGACCAGGAGGCTCAGCGTATGGCGACAGGCCCTGACGGACAGCGCCCCGTCGTCGAGCGGGATCGTCACCAACGAGAGCTCCCGACCAGGTCCTTCAGCAACGGCCATTGCGAAGTCGCTCGCAGGGCAGTCGGACGCCAGGTAGACCCGCGGCCAGTCCTCGGGGAGGTGGCGATGCACGGACGCATACCACACCAAGCCGAGCACGAAGATCACTCCTCCCACGGCAGCTCCGATGAGTCGTACGAACACGTTCTTCATGTCCCGCACGCTCCTTCCCGATCCTCGAGCACTTGGAGCATGCACTCGAATTCGTCCAAGTGATGCCTCGCGAACAGCATGTTCCACCCGAGCGACGAGGGTGTGACCGATGTCGGCCCTTGGGCGGCCGCCTCGAGTCCTTCGAGGGAGCGCCGTTCCTCCACGACCAAGCGGCGATAGTGTGACTCGATCTCCACGCGCTTGCTCGGATCCCACGACGAACCGCGCCCGGTCTGCGAAAACGACAGCTCCGAACCGAGGCTCGGCGGCATGGGGACCTCCTCGCGGCCAGCCCATGCCTCCGTTGCGCACGAGGCCAAGGCCCGGCAGGCGGGCTGGTCGGCGCCACGGGTCAGGTCCGCCCTGGCGTAGGCGATCTCCCCCGTATCCTCACCGCTACGGCGGAGGACGGCCACGATCTCCCATCCGCACTTGTGGTCGAGCTCGGGCTCGAACCGGGCCGCACACCGTGCCACCTCGAGCTCGGCCCGACCGCCGAGCCCGACCGACAAGGCCCACTCGAGGAGCCCCATGAATTCCTCGAGCGACTCCTCGTCGTCGGTGAGCAAGTACAAGGGTGATGCATCTCGCGGAGGCTCGAGCGAGATCCCATCCCGAACCCACTCCAGCGGCGGGCTGGCGGGATCAATCGACCGCGGCCGGATCCCTCCTGGCATGGTGACGGTCGGTGGCCCCGGCTCGTCGGCCTCGTGACGCTCGGCGCCGGCCTCCGTCCACACCCGCCGGTCGCTTGCCACGCGACACCAGGCGAGGACGCACAGGCTTCCGAGCACGATGACACCCGGCAACCACCGGGCCCAGGATCGTCGTACGGACATGGCACGGGGATCCTAGAGGGTGGTCGTGGAGATCGAATATTCGCCGTCGCCGTCGCCAAAACCGCCGGAAGAAATAGCAGTGGTGCTTCCGACGCACTCGATCTTGAGATCCATGCAATGGGCGGCTGAGACCTTGTGGCACTTGCTATCGTCTTTGTTGGTCGGCCCGCAGGTCCAGTGAGTGACCGAGTGCGTACACGCCGAGCAACCCCCACCCGCGCGAGCGGTGTGTGGGAGCACGGTGGTGACACCGACCCCGACCATCACGACCCCGACGAAGGTCGCGACCGGTAGCAGTATGCCGGCCAGACGGCGAAGGACACGATGAATGAACGCATTCGTTGGCACCGTTCCTTCCTTCGATCCAATCCACTCCCCGCAAGGCAAAGAGCCTCGCCAAATCACCCGTACAGCAGCCAGCTGATCCCCAGGTTCAGCAGGATGCACATCACGGCCCCGTGGACGATCGCCCGATTCGTCGCGATGCCCACCCCCTCGGCGCCCTCCTTCTTGGCCGCCCGGTAGCCGTGGAACGTGGCGATGAGGGCCACCAGCCAGCCGAAGACGAGGCCCTTGAACATCCCCACGGCCAGATCGGAGAGGCCCACCACCTCGGCGAGCTGGCTGCGAAAGGTGCCTCCGTCCAGGCCCAGCTGCCACACCGCGCCCGCGTAGCTGGCCCCGATGCCGATCACGTTGGCGTAGCCGCACAGCACGGGCAGGGCCAGGGTCACGGCCCACAGGCGAGGGGCCACCAGGTGGCGCATGGGATCGACCGACATCACCTCGAGCGCCTCGACCTGCTCGCTGATCTTCATGTTGGCCAGCGCGGCGGCCAGGTTGGCGCCGATGCGGGCCCCGCAGACCACGGCCGCCATCACCGGGTAGAGCTCGCGCACGCCCCCGATGCCCGCGAACATGCCCAGGAAGTCCTGGCCGCCGAAGCGCTCGAAGGTCGCGTAGGACTGCACCGAGAGGTTCAGGCCCGCGAACACGGTGAGGATGGTCAGGAGCCCCACGCTGCCCACGCCCGCCTGGTAGAAGTGCCGGGCGAACTCCGGTAGCGGGGGGATCTGGGTGAATTGGGCCGCGAGCGCCCGGCGAGCGAACAGCAGGAAATCGCTCAGGGTGCGGAGCAGCTCGCTCATATCCCGGCCCCCAGGAGCGCCATGCTCACCACGTAGTCGACCAGGAGGATGAGCACGATGGTGTAGACCACCGTGTCGTTGGCGGCCTTGCCCACCGCCTCGGCGCCGCCCTTGGTGCCCATGCCGAGGTAGCCGGCGATGAGCCCCACCGCGGTGCCGAACAGCGCGCACTTGCCAAGGCCCACCCAGAGGTCGGCGGGGGTGATCTGGGCGGTGAGGTGCTCGATGAAGGCGCCGTGGTTGACGCCGCCCAGCGGCACCGCGAACACCCACCCCGAGAGCACGCCGAGCACGTTGGTCAGCACGTTGAGCAAGGGCGTGACCAGCATGCAGGCCACCACGCCGGGGACGACCACGTAGCGCATGGGGTCCACGCTCATCACGGCGAGGGCGTCGATCTGGCCGCGGACCTTCA
The DNA here is from genome assembly GCF_026337845.1 of Paraliomyxa miuraensis. GTDB lineage: Bacteria > Myxococcota_A > Polyangia > Nannocystales > Nannocystaceae > Paraliomyxa > Paraliomyxa miuraensis. Next base: position 213,970 of record NZ_JAOVZF010000164.1, read on the forward strand.
TGGTGCCGATGCGCGCGGCGATCGAAGAGCCCGCCTGGGCGGCCACCATCACCGACGCGAGCGCCGGGCTGTACTCGCGGAAGATCGCGGTGCCGAGCAGCGAGCTGAGCATGCGATCGAGGCCGAACATGCGGAAGATCTCGAGCCCCTGCAGCGAGATCACGGCCCCCACCGGGGCCACCGCCAAGCCGACCGGGATGATGCAGCGCTTGACCAGGGTGGCCATGATCCGCAGCATCTCGCTGATGTGGCGCGGCGAGGTGACCGCGGTGTGCAGCACGTCGAGGAAGAACGAGAAGCCGGCGCCGATCGTCGCGAGCAGCTGGAGCATGGGCCGCATGGGCTGGGTGCGAAATCTACCACCATCTCCCCGCCGAAGGCCCTGCGACATACGATGCCCATCGTCATGTCACGCTCGAAGCAGGTCGTCGTCGTGTCCTCGTGGCTGATGCTGGCGGTGGGCGCGGCGTGCAGGGTGGGAGCACCCGAGTCCACGCCCAACGACCCGCCCGCGGTCGGCGACGACCCCGGGCCCGGGAACTCCGACGCCGATACCGATCTCATGGCCGGCGGACGCATCGAGATCACGCTCTACTTCACCCACGTCGAGGGCGTGATCGATGGCGACTGTGAGGCGGTTCGCAGCGTGACCCGCACCGTCGCCGCCGAGCCCGACGTGCCCACGCTCGCGATCCGCCTGCTGCTCGAGGGCCCCACCGAGCACGAGCGATCTCGCAGCGGAGTGAGCAGCCCGTTCGAGCGCGACGGCTCGATGCCCGGGCAGCAAGACCTGCGACGCTACTTCACCCGCGTGGTGATCGAGGGTGACGCGGCCGTCGTGGAGTTCGACGACCCCATGGCCTGGGACTACTTCGCGCGCGAAGCCTGCCGTCAGGGAGCGATGGACGCGGCATTCGAACACACGCTCCGCGGGCTGCCCGGCATCGCACGCGTGCGCCATCGAGTCGCGGGCCGCGAGGTCGGCGACGAGCGCGGAGCCTGAGCTCCTCGTTCGAGGGTCCGACCGACGATCCGACCGACGATCCGACCGACGCTCCGACCGTCGAGGTGGAGGGCGGCGCGCCGGGGGCCGACTGGGCCGCGTCGTTCCGTTGCGTGCGATCGGACCTCGTGCCATCGTGCACCCATGGCGGGGCAGGTCCGGCTACAGCTCGGCATCTCGGAATTCCGTCGCCTCCGCGAGGACGAGCTGGTCTACGTCGACAAGTCGCTGCTCGTCCGCGACGTGATTGCGGATGCAGCGACGGTGCTGCTGCTGCCACGCCCGCGGCGCTTCGGCAAGACCACGAACCTCTCGATGCTGCGGACGTTCTTCGCGCGGTCGACCGAGCCGCTGTGGTCGCTGTTCGAGGGGCTGGCGATCGCCAACGCGGGCGAGGGCGTGCGGCAGCACTTCCAGCGTTACCCGACCATCGCGCTGACGTTCAAGGACGTCACGGCACGGACCTGGACGGACTGCCGCGCCGCGCTGGCGCTCGTGATCTCCAGGGCCTACGAGGAGCATGCCGAGCTGCTGACGGCCGGGACGCTCTCGGAATCGGAGGCCGAGACCTTCCGTGCGATCCAGCATGGACGCGCCTCCAATGCTCAGATGTGGGCCTCCCTCGGCGAGCTCTCGAAGTACCTGCAGCGCCGCCACGGCGAGCGCGTCGTGATCCTGATCGACGAGTACGACACGCCGCTCCACGCGAGCTTCGTGCACCGCTACTACGACGACGCGGTGGAGTTCTTTCGCAATTTCCTGTCGGGCGGGCTCAAGGACAATCCGAGCCTGTGGAAGGGCGTGCTGACGGGCGTGCTGCGAATGGCGCGTGACAGCGTGTTCACGGGGCTCAACAACCTCCGGGTCCACTCGCTGCTGCGCCCCGAGTACAGCCAGTACTTCGGCTTCACCGAGGACGAGGTCGCAGCGCTGCTCGCGTCGGTGGGCGCGTCCGATCGCATGGACGACGTGCGCGGCTGGTACAACGGCTACGTCTTCGGCGGCCGGATCATGTACAACCCCTGGTCGGTGCTCGCGTACCTCGAGAGCCAGGATCGCGAGCTGCGGCCATATTGGGCCGATACCAGCTCCAACGACCTCGTGCGCGAGCTCTTGGTCGGTCAGGGGCTCGGACTGCGCAGCGAGATGGAGCGGCTGATGCGGGGCGAGGAGATCGAGCGCACCGTGGCCGAGCACGTTGCGATGCGCGACCTGCAGGTCAAGGGCGAGCTGCTGTGGAGCCTGCTGCTCTACACGGGCTACCTCAAGGCGGTGGAGCAGCGACGCGAGAGTCGGCAGCTGTGGTGTCGTCTCGCGATCCCCAACCAGGAAGTGCTCTCGATCTACGAGTCGGTGTTCCTCGCCTGGGCCGACGAGGGGCTCGGCGGCGACCAGAAGCGGCACGAGCTCATCCGCGCGCTGCTGGGGGGTGATGCGGAGACCTGCGAACGGCTGCTCGAGCACTGGCTGCTCGCGAGCGCATCGCTATTCGACACCGCCCGATACCATCCCCCCGAGAGGTTCTACCACGGCTTCGTATTGGGGGTACTGGTGAGTCTGGGCGATCGCTACGAGGTGGTGTCCAACCAGGAGTCGGGCTACGGCCGCTGCGACGTGATGATCACGCCGCGAGCGGCCGGCCAGCCCGGGGTCGTGCTGGAGCTGAAGGTTCGCGACGAGCGTCGCGGCGAGACGGTGGAGCAGGCGCTCGAGCGCGCGCTCGAGCAGCTCGCGGCACGCGACTACGCGGCCAGGCTACGCACCCGGGGCGCGACGCCCGTGCACGAGCTGGCCGTGGTCTTCGACGGCAAGCGCGTGATTGCGAAGGAGCGCGAGCGGACCGCGTAGGCGTGTGAACCCATGGGGCCCCGACCACGCGAGGCTGCTACTTGGTCGCCCCCACCGTCCGCACCCGCGCCACGGCCTCGTCGTAGAGCGCCTTGCGCTCCTTGCTGCGCGCGTCGATGAACCTCACCAGTGCCGCCTCGAGCTTCTGCATCGCCTTGCGGCAGCCCTTGTGGATCTTCACGGCCTGCGCGGGGTGGTTCACGTCGCGCTTGATGCGGGTGGGCTTCCAGGCCTTGGCCACGCAGGCGTTCCACTCGGCGTCGATGGCCTCGAGCTCGTCGACGGTCGACTGCGGGTGCGCGCCGGCCTTGACCAGCGAGCTGATGACGGTGATGTCGGCGTAGGTGTCTTGCAGCGGGGCCGGCCAGCTCGCCTCGGGCCCGGTGCCGGGGACGACGAGCTTGGCGGGCTGGTTGACGTCGAGCCGGTAGCGACCGCCGTCGAGCGTGACGAACACCACCGTCGAGCCGTCCACCTCCCAGACCAGGCCCGGCGTTCCGTCGGCGAGCTCGTCACGATCGTCGCTGCGGCGCACGAGGATGTGGTTGCCGAGGTCGCGCTCGGGCGACGACACGCCGATGATCCGGGCGCCGTGCTTGACGAGCGCCTTGTAGCGCTTGGCCTCGTCGTCGTCGGTCGCGAAGTCGCCACCGCCATAGGCCATGCCCGAGAACGAGGACGGCACGGTCTCCGCCCGGGCGACCCAGCCGTCCTCGCCGGGCTCGACGTAGTGCACGAACATCGAGGCCTCGGCCTTGGCGATCGCTGCCCTCACCTTGGCGAGGTCGGCCGAGTCCTTGGCCTCGAACTCGGGAAAGCGCCCGCGCACGCTGATTCCCTCGAGCCGTGCGGCAACCTCGGCCCAGGCGGGCAGAGGCTCGGGCGGCGCGACGGGTGGTCCGGCGACGGTGGGCGGACCCAGCGGGGCAACGGCGGTGTCGTCGGCCGTGGCCGGCAGCTCGTCCTTGCCGCGCAGGTAGGTGATGCCACCGTGCTTGCCGATCGACACCCGCGGCGTGGCGGTGGGATCGAGCAGCACGTAGTCGAGCAGCTCGCCACGATCGTTGCGGCGCTCCTGCTGCGTCAGCTCGAACACGTCCTGCTCACCGTCGACCTGGAGCTTGATCGGCGTACCGGAGCGATCGAGCGTGAAGCCGATCATTCCGTCGGCGGTGCGAAAGTGGGCGAGTGGGCGCTGCGCCGGAGTGGAGGTCTGACCTCCGGCCTGCGCGGTGCCCTGGTCGGGCGTGGTGGTCTGCACGGGCTCCTTGCCGCAGCTCGCGAGCAAGAGACCGAGACCGAGGACCGAGGGGTACGAGAACGTTCGAAGCGTGCGCATGGGGGTTCCTCGCGAGGATCGGGGTGCAGCATACCCCCCTGACCCCACGAAGGGCACGACGCTCCACGACCCGCGCGATTACGGCCGCCTTTTCCTCCCGAGTCGTCCTACCATCGTCCTGGTCATGGGTCGCCTCGACGAGATGCGCCGCCGGTTGCCGGTGGTCGACAGCCTGCCCGCCGCCGGATCTCGACGCTATCGAGCGTCGCCGCTGGATGACCCCGACACGATCGAGCGCGAGGTCCCCCGCCCCACCCTGGCGGTGTGGGAGCTGACGCTGGCCTGCGATCACCGCTGTCTGCACTGCGGCCCCCGAGCGGCCAAGGCCCGGCCCGACGAGCTGACCACCGACGAGTGCCTCGCGCTGGTCGACGAGATGGCCGAGCTCGGAGTGCGCGAGGTGGTGCTGATCGGCGGCGAGGCCTACCTGCGCGACGATTTCCTGCTGGTGATCCGGCAGTGCCGCCTGCGCGGCATGGCGGTGACCATCACCACGGGCGGCCACGGCCTCACCCCCGAGCGGTGCGAGGCCGCAAAGGAGGCGGGGCTGCGCGGGGTCTCGGTGTCGATCGACGGGCTCGAGCACAACCACGATCACGTACGCAACCGCCCCGGGAGCTGGAAGCGCGCGTTCGAGGCCCTGCGCAACGCCAGGGCGGCCGGGCTGCCGATCGCCTGCAACACCCAGATCAACCAGCGCACCTGGTCCGAGCTCGTGCAGCTGCTCGAGCTGATCGCGGCCGAGGGGATCTATGCGTGGCAGATCCAGTTCACCATGGCCCATGGCGGCGCGGCCGATCACCCCGAGCTGCTGATGCAGCCGTACATGCTGCTGCCGGTCTACGAGGAGATCGACCGGGTGATCACGCGCTGTCGCGAGCTGAACATCAAGCTCTGGCCCGCCAACAACGTCGGCTACTTCGGGCCCATGGAGCAGCGGCTGCGATTCCACCAGACCGGCGGTCGCTACTTCTCGGGCTGCAAGGCGGGGATCAAGACCCTCGGAATCGAGAGCAACGGCCAGATCAAGAGCTGCCCCAGCCTCGGCGGGCCGCCCAACCTCGGCGGCTCGTGGCGCGAGCACGGGCTGCGGGCGCTGTGGGAGCGCTCGCCGCAGATCGCCTATGCGCGGCGGCGCACGCTCGAGGATCTCTGGGGCTACTGCCGGCAGTGCTACTACGCGCAGACCTGCATGGCCGGGTGCACCGCGACCTCCGAGCCCCTGCTCGGACGGCCGGGAAACAACCCTTACTGCCTGCATCGCGCGCAAGAGATCGATCGCATGGGCATGCGCGAGCGCCTCGAGCCCGTACGACCGGCAGCCGGGGTGGGGTTCGACAACGGACTGTTTCGGTTGATCCGCGAGCCCAAGGATCCCGCACGGCGCAACGAACCAGGGGCAACGGTGATCGAGGAGCCACGGGTGGACCGCTGCGAGGAGCCACTGGGGCCGGGGCGGCCGATCGAGTAGCATCGCCACATGATCGAAGCCCGCCGATGGCTCGTGTGGATCGCAATGCTCGCGATGGGATGCGGTGGCGGCTCGCCCCGAGGCACCGCGCCTTCCGAAGGCAAGGGCACGCCCGAGGCCAAGGACGCTCCCGAGGGCAAGGGCCCGATCGACACCAAGGCGTCGCCCGAGCCCACGCCCATCACCGAGGCACGACCCGAGCGCTTGCAGGTGCCCGACCCCTACGTGCCCACGCGAGCCCTGCCCGAGATCATCGTGAACGATCCAGGGTCGACCTGCCCCGAGCTGCCCGCGCTCGCAGCCGATGCGTCCGAGGCCCGCAAGGCGCTGCATCCCCATGCGGTGGCGGTGCGGCGGCTGGCCTGCGAGCCCATGCTCTACGGCAAGACCACCGAGGAGCTGCGCACCGAGCTGGGCCTTGCGCCCGAGGCCAAGGTCGAGATCTCGGGCATCGGCAGCGCCCGGCTCGAGCTCCCGGTCGAGCTGACCGTGGGTGACGTCGCGGCGGTCTTCGGAATCGCCACGCCTTCGGTCCACCTGACCTGGCAGGCCTATCACGCCCGCACGAGCCTGGGCACCAATGCCACCACGGGAGCCTTCGATCTGTGGGGCCCGGGCCGGGTGTGGCTGAGCGTCCGGTACGAGGTCGACCGCTACGGCGACGACTCGGGCAAGGAGAAGGTGCTACCCGCCGCGCCCGAGCTATCCGTGGCGAGCTCGATCTCGATCGGCATGCCGAGCGCCGTGGTGTCGATCGCACCCGACCCCGATGCGATTCCGCTGATCGTCACCGCGCTCGACACGTTGGCGGCCAAGCCCGAGCTGCTCGAGGGGAAGCCGGAGGAGGTGGCTGGCCAGATCGGCCTCGCGGGCGAGCGCTTCCGCATGGCCGAGACCTCCACGCACTCGGGCGACACGGTGACCCGTGGCCTCAGCATCGATCCCCGACGCACCACCGTCCCCGCCGCCGCGCTCGCGGCTGCGCTCGGCCTACCCGATCCCAGGGCCGTCAACGTCAACCGCGAGCACGACGTGTGGCAGATCGAAGCGGGCGGCACCACCGAGATCCCGTGGAAGACGCTGGAGCTCGAGTTCGACCTCTCGACCCCCGAGGACAGCGCGGGGACCCAGCCCCTCGGCACCCTCGAGGTCGGCTTCCTCGCGGTGATGCCCCGGGGCTCGTGAGGCGCCTCGAGCCCGCTGCCCGGCGAGCTCGGGCCGAGTGGATCACACGGAGGATCTAACCACCCGAGCCGGAGCTGCCCGTGCCCGTACCGGTCCCCGTGCCCGTACCGGTTCCCGTGTCCGTACCCGTGTCGCTTCCGCTTTCAGTGGGCTCGGCGGTCGTCTCCGTTCCCGAGCTCGACGACGTGGCGCTGGTGTCCAGCGGCCCATCGAACGACGTGTCGGGACCCCCGTAGGCGGTTCCCACGGCCTCGTAGGTGTCCATGGTGGTCGAGTCGCTGGTCGAGGAGACCGTGGAGCTCGCGGAACTCGAGGAGCTCTCGGAGGCGCCCACGGTCTCGCCCTCATCCTTGGCTCCGCACGCGGTCACGCCGAGCCCGAGCAACGCGCCCATCACCGCCGTGCCGAGGCTCGAGCGCTCGCGGATGACGGTGTCGCAGAACGGACAATGACGGGCATCGGTACGAACGAAGCGCTCGCAGGCAGGGCAAGGGATCATGGAGACGATCGTATCATCGGGCTACGTCCACCGGGCAACGAAGTCGACCAGGGCCCGGCGCAGCTCGTTCAACGGCTGCCTCGCCGTGCGGCGGGCTCGTCCGCTCGAGCGTCCGCGCCGGGGTGACCTCGTGCCTCGTTGCCGTCTCCGTGACCGGCTGGCGGGACGAGGACGTCGCATCCACCAATCTACCGACAGGGCAGGTGCACGTCGATCACGGCGCCCGTGTGCACGCGTCCGTTCGTGTCGACGTAGGTGAACGCCGCCCGCTCGACTCCGCAGTTGCCGCGGGCGTCGCAGGTGGGCTCGTCGCGCCATGACAGCTCGAGCGCCACGATCCCCCGCGTCGTCAGCGACTCGTGCTCGGGATGCGTCGAGCGCTTGTCGCGATCGTGATCCGACCACAGCACCAGCTCCTCGAAACGCTCGTCGGCCGCCGTGATCCATCCGTCGCGGTTGGAGTCGAGCTCGCGCAGCGCCAGGAACCCGTGCCGAGCCCGCCGCCCGTCGGCGAGCACCGTGCCCGAGCCGAACAGCTCGTGCCCGCCGTCGATCGAGCCGCTGCGATCGCGATCCAGCGCCAGCCATGGCGTCTCCGCTCCCGGCCAGTCGGTCTGCATGCAGACCCCGCCCGTGCCCACGTCGAACGCCGCCGTCGAGGCGTCGCTCATCACCGGCTCGACCCCATCGAACGAGAGCACCAGCGGCGTCCCATCCACGCACTCCCACCGTGGAATCCCACCGGAGACCTCACAGGTCGCGGTGCCGCCGACGTCTCCACAGCTCTCGGTGTCTCCTGGCATGCACTCGAGGTCGTGGCATCGGCCCCACTCGAGGCGGTTGAGGAACCGGTAGCACACGTTGAACTCGCCCTCCTCGCCACACGCATGGACCGAGCCCTCCTCGTCGCACTTCTGGCCGAAGAGATCGATCGGTGCCGCATCGGAGGCTGGGGCATCACCGTCGGTCTCGGTCTCGCCGTCGGTCTCATCCTCGCCGTCGGTCTCATCCTCGCCGTCGGTGTTGCCTTCGGTCTCGGTCTCGCCCTCGCTCTCGGCCACGACGGGGTCGCCGGAGTCGTCGCTCGGCTCGCCGCAGCCGAGCGGGAGCATCACGAGCCCCGCGAGGGTGATCCACGTGCCGTTCATGCGCATCGTTGCCGTCCAATCCAAGGAATCGGTCGCCGCGGCTGCGGCCGCCGACCTGTTCCCATCAAGTGCCCACCGACGGACGATCGATCGGTTGCGGTGATGAATCTCCGCAGGAACATCGTTCTCGAGCCTCAGCCCGAGCGCGCGGGTGCTTTCCAGGTCCCGTCCCACCCCGGCATCAGGGGCGAGCCGCATCGAGTCGCGCCCGATCGATCATCGCTCAGCCCCCGCTCGTGCCCGTCGTGCCCGTACCGGACCCGGACTCCGTGCCCGTCCCGCTCCCCGTCTCCCCGGTCGCAGTGTCAGCATCCGCCGTGTCCTCGTCCGGCGGCAGCGTGTCCACATCGGGCCCACCGTAGGCCGCCACGCTGGCCTCGGCGTCGGGCGGCCCGGTGGTGGTGCTGGCCATGCTCGTGGTGCTGACCATGCTCGTGTTGGTCATGCCGGGATCCTCGGTCGCCATGGTGGTTGAACCCGCCACGGTCTCGGCCCCCTCGTCGCCAGTGGAGTCACCACCGCATGCCGACAGCGTCAGCCCGAGGATCACGCCGGCAATCGACGAGCCGAGCGGCGGCGGAGCGCTGCGCAGGCCGGTGTCGCAGAACGGGCAGCGGCGGGCATCGGGAAGCACGAAGCGGTCGCAAGCAGGACAGGGGATCACGCCCGGATCCTACCACGTCCCGCCCCCCGACCACGCGACGAGCTCACCCGAGCTCGTGCCCGAGCGACAACCCGAGCTGATCCGCCCCCACCTCGTTCTTGGCCGGATTGCGCGGCCCAGGCCGCGGCGACCACTGCGGTACCACCCCGCGACGCTCGAGCTCGAGCAGCCAGCGCTTGGCCTCGATCCCCCCGCCGAACCCGGTGAGCTTGCCCGTCGACCCCACCACGCGGTGACACGGCACCACCACCGAGATCGGGTTCTGCCCGTTGGCGTGCCCGACCGCCCGCGCGGCCCCGGGCTGGCCGAGGCTCGCGGCCTGCTGCCCGTAGCTGCGGATCTGCCCGTACGGGATCTCGCACAGCGCCGCCCAGGCACGCCGCTGGAACTCGGTGCCGAGCGGACGCAGCGGCAGCTCGAACGCCCGCCGCTGCGCCTGCAGATACTCCGCGAGCTGCCGCGTCGCCTCGCTCTGCGGCCGCGGGTCGTCCTCGAGCGCCGCCCCCTGCCGCGCTGCGTGGGCGCGCAGGTCATCGAAGCGCGCCCGCGTCTCCAGCGAGAAGCCGACGTACACCAGCGCGTCGTCGGCATCGGTCACGACCACCAGCGGCAGTCGTTCGTCCCGCACCCAGGCAATGCGCCAGCGCTCCATGACCACGAGCATAGACCACCCCTCGCCCGACGACGCCGATGCCGCGCAGGCCGGCCCTGCGTCCGCAGACCCGCCTCCAGGGGCCCCATGGAGGGGAATTTGACTCCCCGGGCCCGCGCTCGCAGCATCCAAGGGTGACCTCCTCGGCTCCGCCGCCTGCGCGCTCCCTGGCTGGCCTGCTGCGGTCGTCCCTCCGGTCGTCCATGCGGTCGTCGTGGACGCGCCCCGCCACCGTGCTGATCCTGGGGGCGCTGGGCCTGGGCTACTGGAGCTGCGCGACCACGCAGGAGCCCGATCCGGCCGAGGCCAGCCAGATCCCCTCCACGGATTCGCCGGGCCCGACCGACCCCGCGCAGACCGTGGCGATCGCCGACGAGTCCGACCAGCCGATCCTGCTGCCCGTGCTCAACGAGGAAGCGCTGACCGCCCGCGTGGCCGCGCAGCGCCGACTGCTCGGCGGCAACCTGTTCGAGGACGTGCGAGGCCGTCCCGTACCGTGGATCACCCCCCAAGGCGAGCTGCCCGAGCCCGATGACGACGTGGTGACGGCCGCCGACTCGGAGGGCTCGATCGACGATGCGCTGCTCGACAGCCTGCCCGGCTCGTCGGGGCTGGGGGCCGGCGCCGGCGATCCCACTGCGGTCGCCACCGGCCTGCCCGTCAACGGCAACGCGCTCGGCCTGTTCGTCCCGCTCGAGACCGAGCCCGCCGCGCTCGCCAAGTTCTACGGCGCGCTCGAGGATCTGCGGCAGGGTCGAGACACCGACGGCAAGGTCCGCGTGCTGATCTACGGCGGCTCGCACACCGACGCCGACATCTACCCGCAGTACATCCGAAGCTACCTGCAGGAGCGCTTCGGCGACGGCGGCCATGGCTTCGTGCACGTGGCCCGGCCGTGGCGGTGGTACCGGCACGTCGACTACCGGGTCGAGGGCGCCAAGTACTGGATCACCGAGCACGCCCAGCGCCGCAAGGGCCGCGACGATGGCTTCTATGGCCTGATGGGGTGCAGCCTCGCGGCCAAGAGCAAGCGTGCGTTCGGCAAGGTGATCCCGCGCGGCGACGCGGTGGGAGCGACGTACGAGATCTTCTTCCTGCGCCAGCCCAAGGGCGGCGGCTTCGAAGTGCTGGCCGACGGCAAGAAGCTCGCCACCGTCAAGACCCGCGCCGACGAGGTCGGGGCCGGCTACCACCGCTTCACGCTGCCCGAGGGGCAGCACGAGATCGAGGTCAAGCTCGACGGCAAGGGCGAGGTCCGGCTGTTCGGCATGACCATCGAGCGCGAGCAGCCCGGCGTGGTGGTCGACACCCTGGGCATCGGGGGCACGCGCGCCGCCAACATGCTGCGCTGGGATCAGGCCACCTGGACCGACAACGTCGCGCACCGCGACCCCGATCTCGTGATGATGTTCTACGGGACCAACGAGGCCACCGACGAGGATCAGCCGATCTCGGCCTACGAGAGCGACCTGCGGTCCGTGCTCGAGCGCATCCAGGTCGCGTCTCCGCACGCTAGCTGCCTGATCATGGGCCCCGGCGACTTCCCGCGCCGCAGCGAGGACGGCACGTGGCACAACCGCCCGCGCATCGACGACATCATCACCGTGCAGCGCCGCGTGGCGAGCGAGATGGGCTGCGCGTTCTGGGACACCAAGGCGTTCATGGGCGGCGAGCTGTCGATGCCGCTGTGGGCCGCCGCCCAGCCGCCCATGGCCAAGCAGGACCACATCCACTTCACCAAGCGCGGATACGTACGGATCGGGATGGGCGTGGTCGATGCGCTGATGATGGGCTTCGACGGCGACGACGCGGACCTCGGCGGCTGAGGCCGCGGTCTCCGTTCGAATTCGAGTGCCAATCGGCGTCGCGGGAGCCATGCTGGGGCGCCCGCCGAGGAGCCAGCATGGATTCACTCGCATCGCTGCAGCCGGAGTACGAGGTCGTCATCGTGGGTGGTCGCCCGGCCGGGGCCAGTCTCGCGGCGCGGCTGGGCGCCCAGGGCGTGTCCACGCTGGTGATCGACAAGGCCACGTTCCCCTCGCTGCCCAGCGTGCCCTCGTGTGGCGTCCTCTATCCTCAGACGACCGCATTGCTCGACGAGCTCGAGATCGACGAGCAGGACTACTGCGGCGACGACCTGAGGATCCGCCGCTTCGTGATGCAGATCTCGGGCGCGTTCCACTCGGTCTTCCCCATGGTGCAGGCCCACGGGCGCGACTACTTGTGTGGGATCGATCGGGCACGCTTCGACGCGGCGGTCCGGGGCACGCTCGACCGCCAGCCCACGGTCGCGGTGAGCGACGGCGTGAGCTTCACCGACCTGGTGCGCGACGACGATGGCCAGGTGACGGGCGTGCGGATCCTCGATGCGGAGGGTGAGCCCCGCACGATCCGTGCGCGCGCGGTGATCGGAGCCGACGGCCGCTTCAGCACCGTGGCCCGCAAGGCCGGGGCCCGCGTGCTCGAGGACTACGCAGACCGCACGAGCACCGCCCACTTCGCCTCCTGGGAGGACGTCGCGCCGTTCGACGACGACCCCCAGCCCTCCCTCTGCGTCTACACGACGATGCGTGGCATCGACGTGCTGTTCTTTCCCACGGGCGGTGGCCGGGTGTTCGTGTGCACGCATCAGCGATCGGACCGCGTGCGGCAAGTGGACGACCCCCTGGAATTCTACCTGCGCACGATCGAGCGGGTCCCCGAGGCGTGGCGGCGACTGCAGGGGGCCAAGCGGAACGACGACCTGGTGGGGCTGCGCAGGGTGGGCAACCGCTTGCTCGAGCCCGGCGGCCCGGGCTGGGCGCTGGTGGGTGACGCCATCCACCACAAGGATCCCGTCGACGGGCAAGGCATCTACGACGCACTGCTCGGCTCGAAGATCCTGGCCGAAGAGCTGCAGCCGTGGCGCAAGGGCAAGCGAGGCTGGGACGAGATGGTGGCTCGCTACGATCGCCGCTTCCGCGATGGCACCCACGGCATGTTCATGGCCACGATGGGGCGGCTGCGCCGCGAGCTGTACGACGAGCCCCCCACGCTGGTGATCCACACGCTGCTGCGATGGATGCTCACCGACGACGAGTACAGGCAGCAGTTCCTGGGGTTCCTGTGCCGCACGGTGCCCCCCGATCGCTGGCTCACCCCGGGTCTGATGGGCCGCACGGCGCTGCGCGGGATGCTGCGCGACATGAGGCGGGTGTTTCGGCGCTCCGGGGCCGCCTGAGAGCGACTCGGCTCTCGGAGCGCCGGGCCATGCATCCCTGCTGACGACGTCCTGTCAGCAGTCATGGCCAGGCGCTTGCCGCCGATGCCGGGTCGCCGCAAGCTCGTGCCGCCGTGGACGCGTTCTCCCCCGCCACTCGCGCCTGGTTCGAGCAGAGCTTCGAGGGCCCCACCGCCGTGCAGGTGCAGGGCTGGCCGCGGATCGCCGCGGGTGAGCACAGCCTGCTGCTGGCCCCCACCGGCAGCGGCAAGACGCTGGCCGCGTTCCTGTGGTGCATCGATCGCCTGATCCGCGTGCCCGAGCGCGGCGCGGGCGTGAAGGTGCTCTACATCTCGCCGCTCAAGGCGCTGGTCTACGACGTCGAGCGCAACCTCCGGGCCCCGCTGCGAGGCATCGCTCGCACGGCCGAGCTGCAGGGGCGGCCGGTGCTCCCACCGCGGGTCGACGTGCGCACGGGCGACACGGCCGCGCGAGATCGGCGACAGCAGGCCAAGGATCCCGGCGACATCCTGGTCACCACGCCCGAGTCGCTCTATCTGCTGCTGGGGTCGCAGGCGCGAGAGACCCTGCGAACGGTCGACACCGTGATCGTGGACGAGGTGCATGCGCTCGCGCCCACCAAGCGCGGCGCTCACCTGTCGCTGTCGCTCGAGCGGCTCACCGCCCTGTGTGCGGCCCAGGGTGGTCACGATCCCCAGCGCGTGGGGCTGTCGGCCACCGCCCGCCCGCTCGAGGAGGTCGCACGCTTCCTGGGTGGCGATCGTGCGGTGAGCATCATCGACACCAGCGAGCCGCCCAAGATCGATCTTCGAATCATCGTGCCGGTCCCGGACATGACCAGGCCCGCGGAGGGTCTGCAGCGGATGCTCGACGAGTATGCGCGGGAGCAAGAGCACCCGGACTCGGCGCTCGACGCCCCGGCCCCCCCACCCGACGAAGCGCTGCCCTTCGATCTCGCAGCCGCCGGTCTCGATCCCGAGGATCTCGCGCCCTCGCCCAGCCGCCTGCTCGCGCAGCAGCAGCGCTCGGTCGTGGCCGCTCGCTGGGCCCGTCGCCGCAGTGCCGACGAGCCATCGAGCGCGCCTCCGATCCACGGTCCGCGCGCAGGCTCGGTGGTCGTGCCCGCCCCCGCCCCCACCGGCGAGTCACCCGAGCACAGCATCTGGCCGGCCGTGTATCCGCGCCTGCTCGACCTCATCGCGGAGCACCGCACGACCATCGTGTTCGTCAACTCGCGCGGCCTGTGCGAGCGCCTGGCCCAGCGGCTCAACGAGCTGTGCGGCGAGGATCTGGTGCGTGCGCACCACGGCAGCGTCTCGCATCGCCAGCGCGCACAAATCGAAGAGATGCTCAAGGCCGGCCAGATCCGCGCGATCGTGGCCACCAGCTCGCTGGAGCTGGGCATCGACATGGGCACGGTCGACCTGGTGGTGCTGGTCGAGTCGCCCGGAGCGGTGTCGCGAGGCCTGCAGCGAGTCGGGCGAGCCGGCCACGGCGTGGGTCAGGTGAGCGTGGGCCGGCTGTTCCCCAAGCATCGCGGCGATCTGCTCGAGAGTGCGGTGGTGGCCCGGCGCATGGCCGAGGGCGCCATCGAACCGCTACGGGTCCCGCACAGCCCCCTCGACGTGCTCGCGCAGCAGATCGTGGCGATGGTGGGCGTGGAGCCGTGGGCGCTGCGCGAGCTCGAGCGCACGGTTCGGCGCAGCGCCTGCTTCGCCCACACGCCCCGCGACGCGTTCGTGGGCGTGCTCGACATGCTCTCGGGTCGCTATCCCTCGGGGGCCTTCGCCGACCTGCGCCCGCGCATCGTGTGGAACCGCGACACCGACGAGCTGAGCGGGCGACGCGGCGCCAACATGCTCGCGCTGGTGAGCGGCGGGACGATCCCCAATCGCGGCACCTACGGCATGTTCATGGGCGAGGGCGGCCCCCGCGTCGGCGAGCTCGACGAGGAGATGGTCCACGAGACCCTGCCCGGTCAGAACATCATGCTGGGCTCGAGCACCTGGCGGGTCGAGCACATCACCCGCGATCGGGTGATCGTCTCTCCCGCCCCCGGTGAGCCGGGACGCCTGCCGTTCTGGCGCGGCGACGGGCCCGGGCGGCCGATCGAGCTGGGCCGTGCGCTGGGGGCCTTCACGCGAGAGCTGACGTCGCGCGATCGCGGCGAGGCCGAGCCATGGTTGCAGCAGGAGTACGGCCTGGACGAGCTGGCCGCCAAGAACCTGCTCGACTACGTCCACGAGCAGCGAGCGGCCACGGGCGTGCTGCCCACCGATCGCGCGATCACCATCGAGCGCTTCCGCGACGAGCTGGGCGACTGGCGCGTGTGCATCTTGAGCCCCCTGGGCGCCCGCGTGCACGCCCCCTGGGCGCTCTGCTTGCAGACCCGGCTCGAGGCGCGCTTTGGCTTCGAGGTGCAGGCGCTGTGGAGCGACGATGGAATCGTGATCCGCCTGGTCGAGGTGGACGAGGTGCCCGAACTCGAGGTGCTGCTGCCCGCCCCCGAGGAAGTCGAGGAACAGGTGGTGCAGCAGCTGGCCCACTCGGCGCTGTTCGCCGGGCAGTTCCGCGAGAACGCGGCGCGGGCCCTGCTCTTGCCGCGCAAGCGCCCCAACGAGCGTCAGCCCCTGTGGGCCCAGCGACTCAAGGCACAGCAGCTGCTCGCGGTGGCGCGCGAGTACCCGGCATTCCCCATCATCATGGAGACCTACCGGGCGTGCCTGCAGGACGTGTTCGACCTGCCCTCGCTGGTGGAGCTGATGCAGGGGGTGCAGCGGCGGCAGATCCGGGTCGACGTGGTGGAGACGCCCTCGCCGTCTCCGTTTGCCCGCTCCTTGGTGTTCGCCTACGTGGCCAATTTCCTCTACGAGGGCGACGCACCGCTGGCCGAGCGCAAGGCCCAGGCGCTCGCGCTCGACCGCCAGCTGCTGCGCGAGCTGCTGGGACGAGAGGAGCTGCGCGAGCTGCTCGATGCGGCGGTGATCGACGACGTGCAGGCCGAGCAGCAGGGCCTGGCCGAAGCTCGCCGAGCGCACCACGCCGATGGGCTGCACGATCTGCTGCGACGCGTGGGCGACCTCGGCGACGACGAGCTGCGAGCGCGGTGCACCGAGGATCCGCAGCCGTGGCTGAAGGCGCTCGAGCACTCGCGGCGAGCGGTGAGCCTGCGCCTTTGCGGGCAGCCCCGGTGGATCGCGATCGAGGACGCCGGCCTCTATCGCGACGCGCTGGGGGCCCTGCCGCCGCCGGGCGTGCCGGCGCCGTTCCTCGAGGACGTGCCCGACGCGCTCGATCAGCTCGTGGCCCGCTACGCGCGGACGCACGGGCCGTTCGTGAGCTCGGCGATGGCCAGCCGCTACGCGCTGCCGCCCGGTCAGGTCGCCGATGCCCTGCGACGGCTCGAGACCAAGGGCGTGGTGCTCAGCGGCGAATTCCGACCCGGAGGGCACGGGCGCGAGTGGTGTGACGCGGAGATCCTGCGGCAGATCAAGCGACGAACCCTGGCCAAGCTGCGCGGGGAGATCGCCCCGGTGGAAGCGGCCGCGCTCGGCCGCTTCCTTCCCGAGTGGCACGGGATCGGCGAGGGCCGGCGCGGCATCGCGAGGCTCGAGGAGGTGCTGATGCAGCTCGAGGGCCTGCCGCTCTCGTACGCCGAGCTCGAGCAGGTGATCCTGCCCGCCCGCGTGCCCGACTTCGCCCCGCGCATGCTCGACGAGCTCGGGGCGATGGGCTGGCTGGTGTGGGTGGGCCGTGGCGCGCTGGGCAAGACCGACGGGCGTGTGGCGCTCCATCGGCGCGAGCGCGTGAGCCAGTCGTTGACGCCGCCGCAGCCTCCCGACGACGTGGTGCTCGACGAGCTGCACCAGGCGATCCTGCGCAAGCTCGAGCAGCGCGGCGCGTGCTTCATGGTCGAGCTGCACGAGCTCACCAGTGACCGCGATGCGCTGCAGGAAGCCCTGTGGGACCTGGTGTGGTGGGGCCTGGTGACCAACGATACGTTCGCTGCGCTGCGGGCCCACGCGCGTCCACCCGCGCGCAGAGTGGGCAAGCGCGGTCATGCCAACGCAGGCGGCGGCGGGCGCTGGTCGCTGGTCGCGAGCCTGCTGCACGGAGAGGTCGGCGAGACCACGCGAGCGCATGCGCGGGCGGTGACCCTGCTCGAGCGCTACGGCGTGGTCACCCGCGAGACCGCGGCCTACGAGGAGCTGCCCGGGGGGTTCTCGGCGATCTACGGCGTGCTCAAGGCCATGGAGGAGGCCGGCAAGGTGCGACGCGGATACTTCGTGGCGGGGCTCGGCGGAGCGCAGTTCGCCTCGCCGGGCGCGGTCGATCGCCTGCGCGCGGTTCGAGACCCCGACGAGGACCAGGCGGTGGTCGTGCTGTCGGCGCTCGATCCCGCCAATCCCTACGGGTGGCTGCTGCCGTGGCCGGTACGGGGTGACGATCGCTCGGGCGGTGGACCGCGACGGGTGGCGGGCGCGAGCGTGGTGCTCGTGGGCGGAGAAGCGGTGCTCTACCTCGACAAGGGAGGCAAGCGGCTGGTCACCTTCCCCGCGGCCGATGAGCCCGAGAAGATGGAGGTGGCCGCCCGCGCGCTGGTCGGGGTGGCGGCGCGGCACCGCGGACGCATGCTGCGGGTGGAGACGATCGACGGCGAGGCCGCGAGGGTCTCGCGGTTCGCCGATGCACTGCGCGGAGCCGACTTCCGCAGCGACGTGCGAGGGCTGACGCTCGAGGCCGCACGGTAGGGCTCGAGCTCGATGAGAGCTGATATCCTCGGCTCCCCGTGACCGCCCCGGACCGCGATGCCCCTTCCGGCAATCACTCCGTACGCACGATACGCAGCCGCGACACGAGCTCTCCCGCTCGACCTTCGCTCGCGACCAAGCTGGTCCGGATCATCGATCGCTGGGCCCGCGTCTCCACGATCGAGCGCGACGACGACGAGCTACGACGGATCCGCCTGTGCACCGGTACCCTGATGCTGCTGCTGGCGATGTGCGCAGCCCTTGCGGTCTCGTACGGGCTCCTGGGCCGGCTCGAGTCCGTCCTCTACGCCAGCCTTGCCGGGCTCGGCTACGTCGTGCTGCTGCTGCTCATCCGCGCGGGCATCGGCTCGTCCGTGGTGGTCCACGTGCTCGGTCTGGTGTTCGCAGGCGTCGTCACCGGGGCCGGACTCGGCTCCGAGGTCCATGTCGAGCGGGTTCCGTACACGCTCATCGTCATCCCGGTGCTGATCACCCTCTCGCTCGGGGGCCTCGCGGGGTGGCTGTGGTGCGCCTTGATCGTCGCGTGCACCCTGCTGCTCGCCTCCCAGAGCACCGAAGATCCCGTCCAGGTTCGCGCCAACGTCCTCCACGTCGTCGTCATCGTCGTGATCCTCACCGGCGCCGTCCATGCCTTCGACGTGCTGCGCACCCGGGCCCTCGCCCGCGCCGAGGAAGCCCGCCGCCAGGCCGAAGAAGCCGCCGCCGCCAAGGCTCGCTTCCTCGCCAACATGAGCCACGAGATCCGCACCCCCATGAACGGCGTGCTCGGCATGCTCGGCCTGCTGCTCGACACCCGCCTCGACACCCGCCAGCGCGACTATGCCGAGGTCGCCCATGCCTCCGGCGTCACCCTCCTCGACCTCCTCAACGACATCCTCGACTTCTCCAAGATCGAGGCCGGCCACATGCGCCTCGAGGCCGTCCCCTTCGACCTCCGCGCCCTCGTCGAGGACGTCCTCGACCAGCTCGCCGTCCCCGCCGACGCCAAGGACGTCGCCCTCGTCTCTCGCTGCCCCGCCGACGTTCCCGTCGACGTCGTCGGTGATCAGGGCCGCATCCGCCAGGTCCTCCTCAACCTCGGCAGCAACGCCGTCAAGTTCACCACCGAGGGCCACGTGATGGTCTCCGTCACCCACACCCCGCGCGACGACGCCTCCGCCCTGTTCCGCATCGAGGTCCAGGACACCGGCCCGGGCATCCCCCACGACCGCCAGCAGGCCATCTTCGAGCACTTCCAGCAGGTCGACACCTCCACCACCCGTACCCACGGCGGCACCGGCCTCGGGCTCGCCATCGTCAAGGAGCTCGTCGCGCTCATGGACGGCCACGTCGGCGTCCACAGCGAGGAGCAGCGCGGCTCGACGTTCTGGTTCACCGTGCCCTTGCAGCTCGTGCCCGACGCTCCGGCTCGTACCGTGGCCCCGCCCGACCTCGCCGGACTGCGGGTCCTGGTCGTCGACGATCACCTCGTCAACCGACGGATCCTCACCGAGCAGCTCTCGGGCTGGGGCATGTCCGCCGAGCCGTGTGCCTCGGGTGAGCGGGCGCTCGAGCTGCTGCGCGAGGCCTGCGAACGAGAGCAGCCGTTCCAGCTCGCCATCCTCGACTTCCACATGCCGAAGATGGACGGCGTGCAGCTCGCTCGGGCCATCAAGTCCGATGCCGCGCTGCGCAGCACGGTACTGCTGATGCTCAGCTCCGTCACCCATCGGACCGGCTCCGACGAGCTCGACGACGCTGGCTTTGCCGCCTATCTGGTCAAGCCCGTGCACCAGAACGACCTCATCGATGCGATCACCACCGCATGGGGCGAGCGAGATGCTGCGAGCGACCGCTCGCCCGTCGTCCGCATCAGCCACTACGGCCGCCACCACACCCAGACCGGGCCCAAGGCTGCGTTTCGCCTGCGCGTGCTGCTGGTCGAGGACAACTCCGTCAACCAAAAGGTCGCCCAGCGCATGCTCGAGCGTCTCGGATGCCGGGTCGACGTGGCCGGCGACGGCAAGGCTGCGCTCGCCATGCTCGACACGTTTCCCTACGACCTGGTGCTGATGGACGTGCAGATGCCGGTGATGGACGGCCTCGAGGCCACCCTCGAGCTCCGCCGTCGCGAACGCGGCACCGACCGGCACCTGCAGGTCGTGGCCATGACCGCCCATGCCCAGCCGAGCGACCGCGAGCGCTGCCTCGCGTCCGGCATGGACGACTACCTCAGCAAGCCGATCCGCCGCCAGGACCTGCTGCGCGTGCTTCGTGCCCTCGCGCCCGCGGGCGCAGAGGGGGATGGCTGACGCTCGGGACGGCACAGGTGGGGTGGGTGTTGGTGGGCCGGCCGCGTGCTCCGTACGCGGTCGATCACCACGACGACCCCGGCTCCGCTATCCTCGCGCCACCCATGGACTCCGCCGAGATGATCGAAGCCTGTCTGGCCCACACCATGTACACGTGGGCTGCCACGAGCAAGGTCTCCCCCCTGCCCGTGCAGCGCGCCGAGGGCGTGTATCTGTACGGCCCCGAGGGTCAGCGCTGGCTGGACTTCAACAGTCAGCTGATGAGCGTCAACATCGGGCACAGCCACCCCAAGGTCGTCGCGGCCATGAAGCAGGCGGCCGATGGGCTCATCTACGCGTTTCCCGGCACGGCCACGGAGCCCCGGGCGCTGCTCGGTCGTCGCCTCGCGCAGCTCGTGCCCGGGAACATCAACACGTTCTTCTTCACCCTCGGCGGGGCCGAGGCCAACGAGAACGCGCTCCGGGCCGCGCGCGCGTACACGGGCCGCAGCAAGGTCCTGTCGCGCTACCGCAGCTATCACGGGGCCACCCACGCCACCATGCAGCTCACGGGCGACCCACGTCGCTGGCCCAACGAGCCGGGACCTCCGGGCTTCGTCAAGGTGCTCGACCCCACGCCCTACGACTATCGCTTCGGCACCAACGACGAGGAGATCGTCGCCAACAACCTCCGCTACCTCGAGGAGGTGATCGCGATGGAGGGGCCCGAGACGATCGCCGCGATGTTCATCGAGTCGGTCACGGGGACCAACGGCATCCTGCCGCCGCTTCCCGGCTACCTGACGGGGCTGCGGGCGCTGCTCGATCGCCACGGGATCCTGCTGGTCTGCGACGAGGTGATGGCGGGCTGGGGCCGCACGGGGCGGCTGTTCGCGTTCGAGCACGGCGAGATCGTCCCGGACATCGTCACCATGGCCAAGGGGCTCACCAGCTCCTACGTCCCGCTGGGCGCCATGGGAGTGAGCGATCCGATCGCCGAGCACTTCCGCGAGCACGTCTACTGGGGCGGCCTCACCTACAACGCACATCCGTTCGCCTGTGCCGTGGCCCTGGCCGCGGTCGACGTGCTGGTGGGCGAGGGCATGGTGGACAACGCAGCCCGGCTGGGCCTCGTGATGCGCCAGGAGATGGATCGGCTGGCGGCCAAGCACCCCTCGGTCAAGGAAGGCCGCTGCATCGGCCTGTTCGGCATGATCGACCTGCAGCGCAACGCCCGGGGCGAGCCGCTTGCCCCCTTCAACGGCAGCCACCCCGCGATGGCGGCGTTCTCTGGCTGGCTGCGCGAGCACGGCCTGTTCACCTTCGTGCGCTGGGGCAGCTTCATGTGCAACCCCCCGCTGTGCATCACGAAGGAGCAGCTGCTCGAGGGCTTTGCCATCATCGACGAAGCGCTCGCGATCACCGACGACGCGTTCGAGGATTGAGCTCCACCACAGTGAGATCGACATGCTGACCCGAGAGGTTCGAACGGAAATCGAGATCGCCGCCCCGCCGCAGGCGGTGTGGGACGTGATGGCGGCACTCGACCGCTGGTCGGAGTGGAACCCGATCATCGCGGGTGTGGAGCTGCGGGGACCGCTGCGCGAGGGCACGCGCGGACGGTTGATGCTCGAGCTGCCGGTCGGAGGACGGCAGTCGCTCGCGGTGAGGCTCTGCACCGTTCGCCCGCCTCACGAGCTGGTCTGGGAGGGCGGCGTGCGAGGCGTGGTGAAGGGACGTCACGGGTTTCGGCTCGAAGAGACCAGCAAGGGCACGCGCCTGCACCACTACGAGGCGTTCTCCGGCGTGCTGGCGCCCGCATTGGTGCGAGTGATGCGAGGATGGCTCGGTCAGGGGTATCGACGGCTCAACGAGGGGCTGCGCAATCACTGTGAGCACGGCGGCTGAGCCCGGCCGTCGTACGCGCCCCGGGCGAAACGGGCCAACGCCGAGTGCACCACGGTGCGCTCGGCTCACGAAAACGAGGTAGGCACCCGAGCCGGCTTCGATTTCACGCAGCTCCCCCGCGCCGGTAGCGTCGCGTTATGCTCGGTCGTGGCAATGGATCCAGAGGATCTCGACCGTGGGCCCAGGCTCGAGCCACAGGAGCCCCTGGGAACGGCGGCCCGCCGCATGGGCCGGTGGCTGGTGGCCCGGATGCGATATCACGAGTCGGGCACTCGCGAGGGACGAGATCCCGAGGAGCTGCACCAGATGCGAGTCGCCACCCGTCGCCTCCGGGCGATGCTCGCGATCTTCGGGGAAGCCTTCGATGCAGCCACACAGCAGGCGCTGCGGCTCGAGCTGCGGTGGCTGGCGTCCGTGCAGGGAGCGGTGCGGGACCTCGACGTGCACCTCATGGCGATGCCGCGCTGGCGATCGGCCTTCGACGGCGGTGAAGTCGAGCACCAGGGCTGGGATGGGGTCGAGCAGCGGCTCGAGCGACTGTGGAACCAGGCCCGCGTCGAGCTGCTCGAGGCGCTCGACGGCGAGCGCTATCGCCGGCTCGTGGAGCTGGCCGGAGATGCCTTCGCCCCGGAGCTGGAGCCCCCGACCGAGGCCACCGCGGGACGCCTGGACAACGCGCTGCCCGGGCTGCTGCGTCCTCCGCTGCGAAGGTTCAGGCGCGCCCACGAGCGGTTCGAACGCGAGCGCACGGTGGACGCAGCGCATCGCCTGCGCATCGCGGCCAAGCGGGTGCGCTACGCCACCGACATGATCGCGCCCATGCTGGGCTCCCGCGCCCGCAAGCCGCTGCGCCGGCTGCAGCGGTTCCAGGATGCGCTGGGCGAGCTGCAGGATGCCACCGTGGCCGCGGCGCTGGCCGAACGGCTCGCCAAGCAGGAGCTGCAGGCCGAGGCCGCGCCGAGCGTGTTGTTCGTGCTGGGTCAGCTCCACGGCGCCAGCATGGCGGCCCTCGAGCAGGCTCCATCCCGAGTGCGACGCGCAATCCGAGCGCTCGAGCCCCGCAAGCTCCGTCGCACCGTGGGGCGAGCCGCACGAGACGTCGCCATGGCCTGATGCATCCTCAGCCCGGCGGGTCGGGCTTGCACAGGCCTCCGCCCTCGATCTGTGCGTTGGTCCGGTAGGTGTTCAGCGTCTCCCAGTTGTTGATCGGCTGCTGCGGGATGGTCCCGTCCTCGCGCACGTTGGTCACGTAGTAGGCGTGCTGGTTCCAGATCCGCCGCGCCTGGATCCAGCGGTCTTGCACGTCGGCAATCGCCTGCAGCGCCGGCTGCCCGCTGGTCGAGGTCACCAGGATCTCCGCCGAGCCATCGTTGTCGATGTCGGCCACCACCGGATACTCCACGATCGTCGGGCTGCTGCGATTGATGGTCAAGAGCACGGCCCCCGTCTGCCCGTCGTAGATCCGAAACGCGACCTCGTCGGTGTACATCGCCTCCGCGATCCCGTTGCCATCGAAGTCGAACGCGGTGCCCCCGGTCGCCCCCGAGAAGTCCTGCACCATCACCTGCCACAGCACGTCGGCCGGGTTGGGCCCCTCGTAGACCGCATAGTACGACTGCGAAGAGCTGGCCCACTCCGACACGTCGTCACCGTCGAAGTCGTGGATCGTCCCCGGGCGCTGCCAGATCGTGTAGGCCCCCGCGCCCACCCCGGTGGGCGTGACCGGCCCCCACTTGGTGGTGCCGTCGTGCTCGAGCATCCAGATCCCCTGCCCCGAGGTCACGAAGATCTCCGGCTGCGGATCCGCGTCGAGGTTGCCGATCTGTGGGATCGCCTGCGAAGACACGGTGGGGTAGCGGTCGTAGTACACGCTGCCGTCGTGGTGATAGGCGGCATGGCCCGTCACCACCTCCATGTCGCCGTCACCGTCGAGGTCGACCCCCACCGAGGCCTCGCCCTCGCCGGGGACGGGGTTGGGGGCCGACCACAGCATGACCCCGTTGTGATCGTAGACCTCGTGATTGAACACGATCTCCACGTCGCCGTCGGCATCGAGGTCGTGCAGTGCAACCGAGCCCGACTCGCGCGAGAATTGGTCGGCCGCGGCGTTGTCGGTGACGTTGGCCCACTTGAGCGTGCCGTCGTGCTCGAACGCCTTGAGCCGAAAGTATCCGTTGTCGCGGTAGAGCGTGACGATCTCGGGCAACCCGTCACCGTCGATGTCGCCCAGGGCCGGGGTCCCCGTACACGACACGTTCTCGGTGAGCGGAATCGAGAAGTGCTCGACCCCGGTGGCCCCGTCGAGCACGTGCACGTAGCACGAGGTGTTGTAGGAGACCGAGGTGTTGGCCACCAGCACCACGTCGGGGATGTCGCAGAGGTTGACCTCGCCGTCGCCGTCGTCGTCGGTGAGGTTGGCGACCAGCGGGGTCACCCAGCTGGCCTCGTTGGCGCCAAAGGTCCACTGGACCTGGGGGTCGAAGCTGTCGGGCGGGGCGAATTCCTCGCACGGGCCCACGCCGGAGACGTCGCCGTTGACGTGACACTCGTCGATCGGGATGTCGGGCGCGTCGAACACCTCGACGTCGAACTTGAACCCATCGTCGGCGGTGTCGTCGACGGTGGCCGAGCCACTGGCGCTGGCGGTGGCCGTGCCCACGCCCGTGCCCGAACCCGACCCGGTGGAGGTGTCACCGGTGGGGCCGCTGGTGGGCACGGTGACCGTCGGGCTGGTGTCGACATCGAAGGGGTCGTTGCCCGGATCGTCCGGACAACCCACCAGCGTCAGCGCTCCCAGGCTCGGACCCATCCATCGCGATCGCATCGCGCGATCGTATCAGAGCGGGCTACCGAGTCGGCGTGTTTTGGGCCTGCTCGTGCTCGAACGCCGCGCGTGCCTGCTTCTCCAGCTTCAGCCGGCGCTTGCGCTCCTCGGGCCACGCCTTGCGCTCGAGCGCCTCGAGCCGCGCGGCTTCCTCGTCAAGGGTCCGATGCACCGTGACGTCCGACATCAGCTCGTCGATCGCGTGGATCTCGAGCTCCGAGCGGCGCACGAGCTCCTCGTGGGCGGGATTGCCTCGTGCCGCGTCGATCGCCTTGGTGAACCACTCACGCGCCGCCCTGACTCGATCGGGATCGAAGGCGTCCGTGTCGGCCTCGAACCGGTAGAGCTCGAGGTGGGCTCGATTGTACATGTCGACCGGATCGGGCTCCGGCTTCGCAAGGAGCTGGTCGTAGATCGCGGCCGCGTCATCGTAGCGCCGCAGGCCTCGCAGGGCGACCGCAAGCAGCCGCAGCCGCTCGTGCTCCTCGCCGAGATCCACCGTACGTGCGGCCGCAACGAGCATCTCGCGCGCGGTCAGGAAGTCGCGCATGTGCAGCGCCGCCGTCGCCCCGGGAAGCGCGGCGTCGGCTCGGCCGGGGTCGAGCTCGAGCGCGCGCTTGAAGGCCTTGAGCGCATCGACCTCATTGCCGTGATCGAGGTGGAGCCGCCCCAGCCCCACGAACGCCTCGGCCGCAATGGATGGCGAGGGGCGCTCGGCCACGACGTGATGGAGCTGCAACGCCGCTTCCTGGCGAAGCCGCTCGGCCCCCTCGGGCTCGCGGCGGGCGATGGCCATCATCAGCCGCGCCTCCAGCACGCGCACCCGCGGCTCCTCGGGCGCGAGCTCCAGCCAGGTGTCCAGGTGGCGCTTGGCGTCGTCCCGCGCAAAGTGTGAGCCACCATCCTCGTAGAACCGCAGGAGCAGCCGTACCACGCTGGCGCGCACCTCGTGCAGCGCGGGATCGGCCCGCAGCGCCTCGTGCAGGAGGACCAGCGCTCCCCCGTCGTCGCCGGCTTCGCGAGCGACGACCCCGAGGGTGTGGAGCCCCTCGGCCCGAGCCCAGCGCGGCATGCCGTCGAGCGACTCGAGCAGCAGCGCTCGGGCGGCGTCGGGCTGGCCGCAGTCGCGCAGCAGCGAGGCCGCCTCGAGCCGGGCCCCCACGTAGGGCTCACCGTGAACCCGATGCAGCTCGACCAGGCCCTCGGCCCACGTGGAGCAGCGTTCGGGCTCGATCGCACGACGATCACCGGCCTGGGCGATCTCGCGGCGCAGCGCCTCGAGCTGCTCGGTGGGGCTCGACGCCGTCGTGGCCGCGACTCCCGGCGCCACCGTGGGCGAGCCCTCCGCCGCGCCCTTGGGCGCGCATCCCAGCGCCGCCAGCCATACCCACGCTCCAGTCGTCAGAATGCGCACCACGGTCATCGAGCCGTGGGACGGCCCGCGGTGTCGTTTGTTCCCGAGCTCCACCCTCGCAGACCTCGTCACGTCAGAAGTAGAAGACCAGCCCCATCTGGCCCCCCGCGTCGACGCGAGTGGCCACCTCGACCTGCAAGAGGCCGCTGTACTGGGTGAACCCCACCTGCAGGTCTCCCTGGAGGCTCAGGCTCACGCGGTCGCGCAGGAAGTACTCGATGCCGATGACCGGCCCCAGGCCGAACGCCACCAGCCAATTGGCCCGCCCTTCGGGCTCGGCGTAGCCGAGGCGAATGCGCCCGCCCGCATACGGAGCGATGCGCCGCCAGACGCGAAAGTAGCGCTGCAGGCCAAAGCTGGCCGCAAGGCCCACGTCGTTCTGCGAGTCGCCCGAGTCGGGATTGTGGTGGAACACGCCCGCGCCGATCGAGAACGGCATCACCCAGCGCTCACCGAGCACCCTACGAAATCCCAGCTCGGTGAACGTCAAGCGGTTGACTCCGAAGTCGCGCAGCCCGCCGATGGTCATGGGAGCGAGGCCGCCGAACGTGAACTGCATGCCCCACTGGCCGGGTTCGAAGCGCTCGACCGGCTCGTCGTCGTCGTCATCATCATCGTCGTGATGCGCGATGAGGTCGGGGGCCTCGTCGTCATGGGCCACCGGATCGGGGGTCGAGACCACGGGCATGGGTTCGGGCTCGGGCTCGGGCTCGGGCTCGGGTTCGGGTTCGGCCTCGGGCTCCACCGGAGTCGGGGACTGGACCTCGGGCGTGGGGGTCTCCACGGCTCCATCGGACGGCTGCGGAGGCGTGGGAACGGGTGCCAGGATCGCAGCGAAGAGGATGGAGCGTGAAGCAACGCCAACCATGCGCACACGGTACGCGGCGGGCCCGCGTGGCCAAAGAAAGCGACGAGCCTCCCGGCCCCAAGGGGCTGACGAGGATTTCGTGACCGAGAACGGGGCTGGTAGGCTGACAGCGATGAAGCGCTCGCTCGCAGTGGCCACCACATGGGTGGTCGCGGCCCTGACCGCCCAACCGGGGTGCGGCGAGGGCTCCGGGCAAGACGACGCGGCGCTCCAGCGGCTCGAGACCAGGTTGTGCGAGAAGTGGCAAGAGTGCGGTTGCACGACCGTGCCGCTCGAGTGCGGTGGCTGGCCCGTCGATGACCCGTTCGTCGAACCCGGCGGCGGCGCGCTGGTGCTCGATCCCGCATGCGTCGAGCCGTGGTGGAGCTGGGTGGACGCGCTGTCGTGCGAGACGCCGGACCCGCGCCGCTACGCGGACCTCTGCCCGCTGTATCACGGGACGCGACGGGTGGGAGACGATTGCTCGGACTTCCCGCCCCACATCACGCAGTGTGCGGCAGGCCTCATGTGCATCGCAGGTCAGTGCCGCGATCCACAGCTGACCGCGGCGGGCGGAGAGGACGAGCCGTGCGACATCGACGATTGGTGCGAGGACGATCTCGCGTGCGTCGATGCGCAGTGCCAACGCCTGCCTGGCCCGGGTGAGCTCTGCCTCGAGGGGCGTTGCCAAGACGGCGCCAAGTGCGTGGACGATCGTTGCGCGACGCTCCCGGGACCCGGTCAGCCGTGTCTGAACGATGCGTGCCAATCGGGCTCGCGATGCGAGACCAACGCGAACACCGGTGAGCGCATTTGCATGTCGCTCGCGAGCGTGGGCGAGCCCTGCATGGGCCATGGCGAGTGCGTCAGCGGCAACTGCCCCGCTGGCTCGTGTCAGCCACCGGCCCAGAGCGGTGATCGCTGCTCCCAGAATCTGCCCTGCGGCCCTGGCCTGCGGTGTCAACAGGGAATCTGCCGGGCACCGGGCGAGGGCTCGGTGCCGACCTCGGCGTGCTCGATCCTCGACGATCTCTAGCCCGTGGCCCATCGCGCGAGGTGGGGTCGGTGGGCCCCAAGCAGGTCCCAGGCTTGCTGCTATCATCGCGCCACGAGCCTGACCATGACGTTCGCTCCCCACGCCCTGGGTCGTACCGTGCTCATTGCATGCAGCGTGCTGCTGGCATGCGTGCAACCTCCCGCCCAGATCGGGTCGTCCTCCCTGGGCCCCGACTCCGAGAGCACCGATGGCACCGCCACCTCGGGGCCCAGCACCCTCGACGGCACCAGCACCACGAGCGCGGAGTCGGGTACCGACGAGACCGGCCCCTCGTTCGACCCCGTATGCGGCGATGGCATCGTCGAGTCGCCCGAGGAGTGCGATCTGGGCTCGCTCAACGGCTCGGGCATGTACTGCACCAACTCGTGCACGAACAACGTGTGCGGCGACGGCTACCCCGGCCCGGGCGAGGCCTGCGACGACGGTAATCAGAGCAACGGGGACGACTGCACCAACTCGTGCGGCCTGGCCTCGTGCGGCGACGGCGACGTGCAGACCGGCGAGGAGTGCGACGAGGGAGCCGCCAACAGCGAGACCGGCTCGTGCCTGCCCAGCTGCCGGCTGCCCATCTGCGGCGACCTGTTCATCCAGGACGGGGTCGAGATGTGCGACGGCACCAACATCGGCGGCCAGACCTGCGTGAGCCAGGGCTTCGACGACGGCGTGCTGCTGTGCTCGAACGACTGCCTGGGCTACGACACCAGCAACTGCTACGAGTGCGGCAACGGGGTCGCCGAGCCGGGTGAGGTCTGCGACGGCGCCGACCTCGACAACCAGACCTGCGCCACCCAGGCCTTCGTCGGGGGCACGCTCGCCTGCCAGGCCAGCTGCAACGGCTTCAACACCGGCGGCTGTCACAACTGCGGTAACAACGCGATCAACGGGGGGGAGACGTGCGACGGCACCGACCTCGGCGGCCAGACCTGCGTCTCGCAGGGGTTCGGTGGAGGCACGCTCGCCTGTCAGGCCAACTGCATGGCCTTCAACACCGGCGCCTGCAACCCCTGCGGCAACGGCATGATCAACGGGGCGGAGGTCTGCGACGGCATGAACCTCAACGGCCAGACCTGCGTCTCGCAGGGTTTCGACGGGGGCATGCTCGCCTGCCAGGCCAACTGCATGGCCTTCAACACCGGTGGTTGCCACGACTGCGGCGACGGCGTGGTGAACGGGATGGAGCAGTGCGACGGAGCAGCCCTCGGCGGCCAGACCTGCATGGGCTTGCTCGGCGCGGGCTATCAGGGAACGCTCTCGTGCAACGCCGCCTGCATGTTCAACACCTCGCTGTGCTGCAAGGGCGGTGGCGTTGCGTGTGCCAGCGGCCTCGAGTGCTGCTCGGGGAACTGCAACGGCAGCATGGTGTGCACCAACCCCACCTGATCCAGATTCGGTCGAAGCGAGGGCGACGCTCATGCACCTCTCCCCCGAAGAGCGCGCCGTCATCGACCGGCACCGCCCCCGCCTCGGCCACCGCTGGAACATCGATCGCGGGCGCGGACTGATCTACGCGGTCATCGATCACGGCGACGAGCCGGCCCTGGGCGAGGTGCTGCTCAGCAATCACGCCGACTCGGAGCAGGCGCTCGACCAGGCGTGCCGGCTCGCACGGAGCTTCAGCATTCGGGCGGGGCTGCTCGGGTTGGCCAGCGGTGGAGCCGCGGCGGTCGTGGTGGCCGATCCCGCGCTCGACCGCGAGGGCTGCGTGAGGCTGCTTCACGAACGCCTCCCGAGCACCCCCGTGCGCATGCTGGCGGGCGCGGGCTTGCACGACGCGGCCGAGCGTCTAGGGACGCCGGTCGTGCACGATCCCGAGCTCCTGGCCCGCGTGCGCGCACGGGTGCTCGAGGCGTGCCTGCGGCCGGTGCTGCCGCAGCTCGAAGGACGCTCCGCCGTGGTGCTCGGCGCCGAGGCGCGCGGACGGGATCTCGCCGCGGCGTTGCACGGGCGCGGGGTGGAGGTCTCGCTGTGGGATCCAAGCCCCGACCTGGCACGGACCACGGCCGAGGCGCTCGGGCTCCGGGTGCTCGATGGAGAGTGGGCCGACGCGGAGGTCGACGTGCTGGTGCCGTGCGGGGAAGAAGCCGTGATCGATGCCGCGGTGGCGCAGCGGCTGGGCGCGCGGGTGGTGTGCGGTGGTGCACCGCGTGTGTTCGCCTCGACCGACGCTCGCACGACATTGCTGGAGAGAGGCCGCTGGTGTGTGCCGGAGATCCTCGCCGCCACCGCCGAGCCCGTGGCGCTCGCGGTGGCCACGGGCTCGCTCGACCAGACCGATGCGCTCGCCCAGCTCGACCAGACCGCCACCGAGGTGCTCACCGAGCCCCATGGCGCCCACGACCGCGCGATCACCCTGGCCGTGCAACGCTCGAAGGCCGCTCAGAGCCGCCCGCGCAAGGCATAGCCCGCGATCGCCAGCACCTCGCGCAGCGCCCCGCGGCTGCGCGGCCACCAGCGGGGGCTCACCGTGCCCACCATGCTCACCTCGTCGAAGAACCGTGCGAACACCCGCTCGCTGCGCAGCACGTGGTAGGCGTCGGTCACCACCACCACCCGACGCCCCTCGATGAGCCCGGCCGCAAATTCGGCGTTCTCCTCCGTCGAGGTCGAGCGGGTCTCGAGCACCAACGCCGAGCGAGGCACCCCCAGCGACTCGGCGATTTCAGCCGCAACCTCGGCCTCGACGTGACCCGAGTCGCCCGTGCCCCCGGTGAGCACGATCGTCTCCGCTCGCCCGGCGGCGTAGAGCTCGGCCGCCGCCTTCACGCGCCGCGACAACGCCACGCTGGCGCGACCATCGGGGTACACGCGACAGCCCAGCACCACGATCGCATCCCACTGCCCCTGCGGCTCCGGGCGGCTCTGACCGTAGCGATCGAGGCCGAACGCCAGCGAGACCCACAGGAGCGACCCGGCGAGCGCGAGCCTGCCGACGAGCCTGCGCCATCGCCGAGCCTGCACGAGCGGCTCCGCGTCCGGGCTCGGCTCCGGCGTACGAGCATCCTCCACCGCGCGCCGCTCGTCGCTCATCGGTGGGTCCCACCCAGCATGCGCCGCAACCCCTTGGCCGCCTCGGCCGTGGCCTCGTGGCCCTCCGCACAGCGCAGCGGCTCCTCCGCCTCGGCGAGCGCCCGGCCGAGAACCGCGGACTCGTGCTCGGGATCCACGGTCACACTCGCTCCGAGCCCCGTCGCCACCGCGCGCCCGGCCCGAGCCAGGCACCTGGCACCGTCGCCGACGGGCATGCCCACCGGCGAGCTCCAGTCCTCGTGCTCGAGCCGCGGCACCGGCTTGGCCTGAATCGCCGCCTTGCCGGGCGCCCACGCGAGCTCACCCAGCAGCGCGCGGTCGCGGTGCTCGAAGGTCATCGTCACCTCTCCGGCCCCCGTGAGCCACGCGGCGCGCTCGGGGTCGCGCGTTGCCAGGTCGGCCCCGATCCGAGCCAGGGACACGCGCGCCCGCACGAGCCCCGGTACCGCGCTCCCCTCCTCCGCATCCAGCGACGAGGCCGATTCACCGCCCAGCCCGAACACGGTCACCGGGTGACCGTCGCGTCGAATCGAGTCCATGCGCAGCGACTCGAAGCCCGGCTCGCCCTTGATCACGGGCACCATCCCCGCCAGCGGGCGATCGACGTAGTCGCCGGCCCATCCTAGCGCCACCACCACGCGCGGCCCCTGCTCACCCAGCCCTCGCCACACCACACGCGCAGAATTGGGCAGCACGTCGATGGGCACCGGCAGGCGCTCGCGCCTGGCCAGCTGCTCCGCCACGCGCAGCGCCCCAAACGGATGCCGCAGCGCCATGTAGAGCGTCGCGAAGTAGCCTCCTTCTTGCACCGCACGCGCCAGCTCGCCCGCGGCCTCGGCCGCCTCGAAGCCCGGCGGCGCCGCGGTGGCCTCCAGCATCGCACGCACGTCGGCCTGCACGGCCACGTCGACCCACGCATCGTCCACCGGTGCGGCCAGCACCCGACCCGCGCCCCTGCTGGCCGCCGCCAGGATTCCCTCGCCCTCCGGGGTGAGGCTCATGGCACTACGCAGCCGCAGCACGCCATCGTCGACCACGAGGCTCTGGGCCGAGTCGTCGAGCTCGGCCCCCTCGTCGGTCATGAGCAGCTCGGCGTCGAGCACGATCTGCAGCCCTCGGCTGATCGCCCCCTCGCGCCAGTCCGGAGACACCGTCGCCACCGCGTCGAGGATCTCCACGCTGCCCGTCCATGCCGCCAGCGGTCGCATCCGCCACGGGCGCACCAGGGCGCTCACCACCGCATCGGGCCGAACCAAGAGCGCTCGCGCGGGGGTGGGAGCCGCCACGGCCGGCGATGCATCGAGGTGGCTGCGCATGTGCTCGAGCAGCAACGCCTCGTCGACCCCGAATGCTCCCTGGAACACGACCACGCGCACCGCCTTCTCGAGCGGCAAGATCGCGACCGTCACCGCATCGCCCCGCAGCGCCTTCGCCCCCGCACGCCCCTCCACCAGGAGGGGGAAGGGTGCGCCCTGGCCGGCCAACATGCGGTCGAGCGAGGCCACCAGCGCCGCGGGATCGCTTGCGGGCATCCACACCTGGTGTCGGACCGGTAGCAGGCGACCCGCCGCGGTGGACATCGACGGGGTCGCCATCCCCGGCGGGCCGCCGTAGGGCACCTCTCCATACGAGATCACCACCGAACGCGCCTCGTCCCAGCCCTCGAGCTCCACCGGCGTTGCGTCGAGCCACCGCGCCACGTACCTCCGCAGCCCCGTGCGCTCTTGCAGGAGGTCGGCCAACATCGAGGCCTCCCTGGGCAGCGTGGTCGACCAAGGGACCAGCACGTCGTGCAGCGACGCCCAGTGCCTGGGGCGCACCACCACCACCGCGGCTCCCTGGTCGCCGAGCGCCTGCATCACCTCGAGCACCTCGGCCTCCGCCTCCGGCTCGGCCCCGGCCGAGCCGTTCTCGACCGACGGCGTCACGGACTCGGACGCCGCGGCGAGCGGAGTGGCGGCCGCGGGCTCGGGCTCTCGCTTGCACGCGATCACCGACACCAGCGCGACCACCAGGGGCAGCAGTTGCTCGCGGCGCGTCATCATCGACCCGGGATGCTACACCCGAAGCGCGCCGACCGAAGCAGTGCTACGACCGCGCGAGGGCTGATCATCACCGAGGTGGAGGTGGTGGGCAAGCACCTGTCGATGCTCATCGACCATCTCGACACGCTGCATGGCCGCCTGGTCCATCGTGGGCGATGGCGCGCCCACGATGCCCAGGCAGCCGTGCCTGCGCAGCGGAACGCCGATCCGCCGCCGCACTGCGGGTCGCAGGGCGCACTCGACCTGGTGGCGACCGCAGATCCACGCTTTTGCGGGCACGCACCCGCTCGAAGGTGATACGCAGTCGTGGCAGCCGCCCCGCGGCCCCGCACACCCATCGCGTCCCGTAACGTCCGGGGCGCCTTCGCGTACCCGTTTCGTCGGAGGAGACATGAGCACCACCCTCAGCATGTGGCTGGGCATCGCCTTCCTGCTGCTCGCCATCATCGCGGTCCTGCTACAGGCCTGGCTCTGGGGCCCCAAGTTCTGGGACGACCAAGCCAAGAAGACCCGCGCCCCCAAGTTCTGGCTGCGCATGCATGCGCTGGCCGGCTACTCCTACGGGGTCATCTACCTCATCATGATGTACTTCATGCTCCCGCGGCTCTGGGAGTACCAGTACGAGCTACCCGCGCGCACCGTCATCCACGCCGTGCTGGCGATTGCGATCGGGGTGCTGCTCATCACCAAGATCGTGATCCTGCTGTTCTTCCGGCACTTCGAGGAAGCCATGCCGCAGTTCGGCTTCGGCCTGCTCCTGTGCACGGTGGCCATGATCACGCTCTCGGTCCCCTACGCCCTGCGGGCCCACGACCTCGAGGGCCGCACCACCGACCCCGGCAACGTCGAGCGCGTACGCAAGCTGCTGGCCGAGGTGGAGATGGAACCCAAGGTCGACGTGGAGACCCTGGTGACCGCTCAGGCGTTCGAGCGCGGGCGCGAGGTGCTCGTGCGCAAGTGCATCACGTGTCACGACATGCGCACGGTGCTGGCCACCCCCCGCACCGCCAGCGGCTGGTACAAGGTCAATGACCGCATGCTCGACAAGCCCGCCGTGTTCGGCGAGCGGCTCGAGCCCGAGGACGTTCCCTATGTGACCGCGTACCTGGTCGCGATCACCCCCGAGATCCAGGAATCGGCCAAGCAGAAGCGCGAGCAGAACCGCATGGTGCTCGCCCGTACCGAGGCCATGGTCGACGCGGTGCACGATGCCGAAGTCGGCGCAGCGATCAAGGTCGACCAAGCCGCCGGTGAGGCACTGTTGCAGGCCAAGTGCGTCGACTGCCACGAGCTCGACGAGGTCGAGAAGCACGGCGGTGACGACATCGCCGGGTGGCGCTCGGTGATCGCCGCGATGGTCGAGGAGGGCACCGAGCTCACCGACGACGAGGCCACCCTGCTCACGCAGTACCTCACGGTGAAGTACCCCGCCAAGGCCGAGCCGGCGCCGCCCATGCCCGCTGACGATGGTGATGGTGACGGTGACGGTGGCGACGAGGCGGTGATCGACGACGATGGCGAGACTCCGGCCGGCGACGATGGGACCACCGAGGGCACCGAGGCCACACCCACCGAGGGCACCGAGACCACGCCCACCGAGGGCACCGAGGCCACGCCTACCGAGGCGCAGCCCAAGCCCAAACCCAAGAAGAAGAAGCCCAAGCCCAAGGGCGACAGGGCGGCCGGGCGCGCGCTGTTCATGGCCAAGTGCAAGTCGTGCCACGGCGCCGACGGCAAGGGCGACACGCCATTCGGGCAGAAGATCGGCATCGTGTCGTTGCACCGCACCGGGCGCTCGTTCTCCCAGATCCGCTCACTGACCGCCAAGGGCGTGCCCGGGACCAAGATGAAGCCCTACGAGGGCAAGCTCTCCGACAAGGAGCTCGACGACGTCTCGGCGTTCGTCAAGTCGCTGCGCTGATCGACATGGCCGAGCCCCCGCCCGCGTCCCCAGGGAGACGCGGGCGTTTCGCATTTCGAGCCACGGGACTACGGTGCCAGCACTTCGTCGAGCGAGGGCTCGGTGAGCACCCGTTCGGCCCATCGGTCGAGCTGCTCGGCGGTGGCTGCCTCGACTCTGGCTCGCGTCGCGCGTGACAGCGGACCGAAGCGCTTGCCGAGTTGCTTGAGCAAGATCTTCGCCTCGCCTTCGGCCCGGCCCTCCGCACGTGTGGTTGCCAGGTCGATCTGGTAGAGCCTGAGCGCATCGGCGCGCTCGCGGGCGATCCGGTAGGTCTCGGGGTCTTGCGAGAGGATGTCCAGGGTGTGGGTCGCCAGGGCCATGGTCGGGGTCTCCGAGGCGAGGCGCTCGAAGTCTTCGTCGCTACGAGCGGTGAAGAAGCGAGCCCATCGCTCTACACGGGCAGCATACTCGTCCGTCGGAGGCGACGGTAGTGAGTCGAGCTGGAGCAGGTGGATGGAGAAGTGGTCACTCAGGAGCCAGTTGGTATGGCGCTCCCGAAGCTCGAAGATCGAGTGCAGACGATCGAGCTCGGGAAACAGGGGCTCACCCAGCCAGGCGACGACGGCGGTGGGCGTGAGCAGGTCGAAGGGTTCTCCACGAACGAGCTGGTCCCCATAGTCTCGGGCTCCGTAGTAGATGAGACGAGGCCCCAGGGCAGCGTGAGCCCGCCGCTGCATCTCGACGTCGGCGCGTGATCCATCATGGAGACGGGCACGAACGTCGAGGATGCTGGACCTGTCGCGGACCAAGGCCCCGGGAAGCTCGCGGTCGAGAATGGTGAGATCGTGGATGGGCCGTTGGAGCACACCTTGGAGCATGTCTTGCAAGAGAGCAGGCTCACGGGTGAGCAAGACCTTGAAGACGAAGTCCAGGGTGGGAGGAAGGCGCTGGGAGGGGGCGAGGGGAAACCACACATCTCCTTATCTCGACCACCGCAAGCCAGCGTTGCAGAGGATCTTCGAATTTTCTCCCCTGAAGGCGATGACCCAAAGAGGACGGTTCGTGCCGAGGTGGCCCACGGGTTGGCCACCGCTGGAACCACGGCGCGTCGGGTCGAGCGATCGTCTCCGGTCGGGACGTCTAGGCGCCGGCCACCCGTGCGGTCTCGTCGCGCTCCCATACCCGCTCCTTGCCCTGGCGGAGCTTGCGGTGCGCCATCATCTTCGCGTAGCTCATCACGCCCAGGTAGATCGGCGCGTGCATCCACAGGTCGGGGCGGCCCGCGAGCACCTGCAGCGTACGCGCGGGGCTGGTGGTCTCGTTGCGCAACAGCTCGGGGAACTTCTCGTGCAGCTGGTAGAGCCCGGCTCGCGCACGCGTCTGGATCTTGGCGACCATGCGCAGCTTGGTGGGCGGCGTGATGGTGAAGGTGTGGTGCGGGGTCACGCCCCGCTCGTGCGGCGCAGCCATCAGGCGGGCGTACTCGTCGTCGGCAATGATGTCGGGCCAGCGACCGAAGCGCTCGCGCCCCTTCTTGGAGAACGCATAGAACCCCGCCCCGATCACGCCCTCGGTGAAGTAGGGAAGCTGCGTCCACACCTTGTAGAACGACTGAACCCACGACGAGCGATCGGAGTAGTCGACCACCGCGGTGGGGGCCGCCACCACCAGCGGCGAGTCCTCGCCCAGCATCGCCGCCACGTCGCGCAGCGCATCGGTGCTCACCACGATGTCGGCGTCCACGTAGAGCCGCGGCCAGCCGGTGGCGGTGTCGTCGCCCAGGTTCAGGGCGTGGATCTTGGAGCCGATCGGCGTCTCGACGACCTCGACCAGCGACCCATGACGGCGCGCGCGCGCGGCCGTGTCGTCCGAGCAGTTGTTGGCCACGACCACGATCTGGAGCTCGCCGGGCCTGGCATCGGCCAGCATCGCCGACAAGCACCGATCGATCACGGAGGCCTCGTTGTAGGCGGGGATGATCACCGAGAACATGGGTGGGGCTCCTTCCTTGGTAGAGCGGCGTACACTCAGCCCATGCGGCCGAGCGTGCGACGGATGTGATCGGCCAGCTTCGCGGTCTCGACCGGGGTGTAGTGCTGCTTGCGCACCGCCTCTTGACCCTTGCGCCCCATCTCGTCGAGCTGGTCGATCGGCGTGGCCATCACTCGATGCAGACCCTCGGTGATCCGCGCGGGCGAGCCCGAGGGGATCAAGAACCCGTTCTCGCCGTCGACCACCAGCTCGGGGATGCCCGCGATGTAGGTGGTGAGCACGGGCCGGCGCAGCGCGAACGCCTCCATGATCACCATCGGCAGGCCCTCGGCGAAGCTCGGCAGCACCATCGCGCGCGAGGCCAGGATCTCCTCGCGCACCTGCTCGCCGGTGATCCAGCCGGTGATCCGCAGGCGACCCTCGATGCCGCGCTCGCGGGCGATCGCTTCGATCTGGGGCCGCATGTCGCCGTCGCCCGCGAGCACCAGCGTGGCATCGAGCCCCTGATCGACCGCATCGGCGAACGCCTCGACGAGCAGCACCTGCCCCTTTTGCGCCGACAGTCGCCCCACCGCCACCAGCTGCTTGCTGTCGGGGTCGATCGGCCGCGCCTGCCCGAAGAACTCGTCGCCCACCGTGCAGTGCACCACGCGGATCTTCTCCCAGTGGTCGTGCCCCACCCAGCGGCGCAGCTGCCCCGCACAGAAGTCGGTGATCGCCACCACGAACGCGCTGTCCTCGATCTTGGGCCCGAGCTTGTGGGCCTCGGGCGCGTCGAGCTCGTCGGGGCCGTGCACCGTGAACGAGTAGCTCGGTCCGCCCATCGCGTGGAGGATCGAGGCCACCGCGGTGGGGTTGGTGCCGAAGTGCACGTGCACGTGGTCGATGCCCTGGCGCTGCATCTCCTCGAGCAACAGCAGCGCCTCGGCAAAGTACACCACGTGCAGCGGCAGGCCGCGGTAGCTCTTCTTGCCCAGCGTCAGCGCGCGACGCAGGCCGGCGATCGTGCGGCCGGGGTGGCGCAGGCCGTCGAGCCCCGCTCGCACCCAGCGGGCCACCGGCTGCTGCAGCACGTGGAAGGTCCGGTCGTTCTCGCGGCGGTCGTCGGGATCGACGATCTCGTAGGGCGAGGGACGGATCGAGAAGCGGGCAACGTCTCCGACCTGGCGCTCGAGCTCGGTGAGCTCGCGACGAATGAAGGTGTGGCTGACCGAGGGATAGGCGTTGGTCAGATAGGCGACGCGCATCGGGGCCAAAAATAGACCGCTCGCCTGCTTCGCGCGAGGGCGACGGGCACGACGGGCTCGAGAACAGCGTCGAGCGCGCGCGAGACCGCGCCGGCGATGTTCGCCGCGAGGGAGGACGAAGCATCGATCGACCGGTTCCTGGCCGATCACGCGCTCGGGTGCCTCGTGAGGGTCATCCCGCTGCGGCTCTCGTGCAGCGGGGAGCACGGGGAGTGGGAAGGGCGTACGTCTCGACCAGCGGACCAGCGGTCAGCTGTTGCGCGTGACCACGACGGTGATCGGGTTGGCGTACTGTTGCTTGGCCTCGTGGAACTGGTGGAACGACTGGCCGGTGCCGGTGCCGTACATCTGGAAGTACCAGCGAGGATCTCGGCCGGCCTGGCGGTTGTCACCGCGGGCGTAGTTCTCGAGGGTGATGCGGTCGGTGCCGCTCTGGGCGACCACGCCCCCGAAGTGGTAGGGCCAGCCGAGATCGCGGTTGGCACCGGAGGCGATGTCGTAGACTCGCGTCACACCGTTCCCTTGATCCGGACCGTGACCGAGCGACTTGATGCAGTACGCCGTGCCCACCGCCGGCGCGGCGAAGCGGTTGATCCCCCGTCCTTGCTGCAGGTTGCCGACCCGTCGCAGATACTCGGCCGCGATGTCGTTCCACATGTCGAGGACGTCGTCGAGCTCGATCGAGTCGTCCTTCCACGCGCGCTTGTACTCGCGGAAAGCGGTGGGCGCGAGCGCCACCATGTGGCCATCGACCACCCGGTCCACCGCGCTGCTGGCGTTGTCGCCGTTGGTGCCGATCACCTCCGCCCCCATGCAGTTGCAGTTCTGCGGGAGGAGATCGGGATTGCCGTTGTTGAACAGCGGCGCGACCCGGTAGAGCGTCTTCGTGCCCCACCAGCCAGTGAGGATGCTGATCGAGCGGTTGAGATCGATGGCGAGCGTGACGGTCGCGTGGGCGTTGCCGAGCGCGGTGTTCGATCGGTTGACCACGGCCGTAGTGGCGTAGAAGACCTTGGGCTGGCGCGCCGTGAGATTGGTGTGCTCGATCGCCATCTCGTAGTCGGCGGAGACGCGCAGCGACAGGCCGTTGTTGCCATGGCCGACCACGTTGGCAAGGTTCGAGCCATTGGCGGTGAGGAACTCGTGAATGCCATTGACGTTGTGCAGACACTCCTGGGCGAGGAAGTCGGCGGGCGTCGAGACCACCGCGTACGGGTAGCTGAACCAGGGCCGCTTGGCCGGCGCATTGGCGTAGATCTTGGCGCCGGCCTCGACGCTGTAGCGCTGGACCACGCCGGGACTGCGCGGCTCGATGACGACCGGGATCACGCATCGGCCGGTGGCGGCCGCTGCCTGGTCGCGCCGGGCCTGTGCGTTGTGTACGGCCAGCGAGAGCCGCATCGACGCCGACGGTGGCGTCCGGGCCGACGCGCTGGCGGCCGGCCGGGCGGCCACGTTGGCGGCCGGCGACTGGCCAGGGGCCCCGGCGACACGGGGCCTCGGCGGGTCGGGCCGACGCATGCCGGTGATGCCGCGTTTCGAGATCGTCTTCATCTCGCCTCTGCGCGCACGGGTCCACGAACGGGACTCCTCCCGGCGCCGACTCGATACTAGGAGCCGACCGCAACGAGACCAACTTTTCGACTCTTCAGTAGAATCTGTGAGGACCGACGGCCCGGGCTGGTCGTGTCGTCGCCGGAGGCCGATGGCAACGAGGGCGCGGTCGAGAGCACGGGGGTGCGACAGGCCCTATGACTCCGACGCGAGCTCCACCTTCCGCCCCCGCACGTGCAGCCGACCATCGAACGACACCGCGAGCGCGCTGGCACGGTGCGTGGCCACCACCACCGTCCTTCCCTCGTCGCGCCACGCTTGCAATAGCTCGCACAGATCGGCCACCGCCGCCGCATCGAGCGTGTTGTCGGGCTCGTCGAGCAGCAGCACCGGGGGCTCGTGGCAGGTCGCTGCCACGAGCCCGAGCTTGCGTCGCTGCCCGGCCGAGAGCGTGCCGATCCGCAGGTCGAGCGCCGCGGGCCGCACCCACCGACCAAAGCGCTCCTCCCCGGCCGTGGGCGCCACCCCGCGCACCGCATTGGCCGTGCGCAGCAGCTCCCGGGCCGTGAGGTAGGGAAACAGCTCGGGGCTCTCGGGCAGGTAGCCCAGGCGCCGCCGGGCCTCCACCGGCCGACGCCATAGATCGTGTCCGTCGATCTCGATGCGCCCCCGGGAGATCGGCTGCACACCGGCCAGCGCGCGCAAGAGCGTCGACTTGCCCGCGCCGTTGTCCCCGGTCAGCGCGTAGAGCCCCGCCTCGAGCCGCACGCTCGCCCCCTCGAGGATGGCCACGCCACCGCGGAGCACGAGCAGATCATCGGCGAGCACGGTGGGCATGGATCAGCTCCGAGGGATCAGCTCCGATGATCGTCACGATGAGCCGTCTCGAGCAGGCGCCGCGAGGCAGGACTGCGCCACAGCTCGACCGCGGCCCAGGGCAGCAAGACCAGCACGGAGCCGGCCACTCCCACCAGCAGCAGCGCCGCCGCCATCCACAGCAGGTGCCGCGGTAGCCGTGAGTCTTGCAGCCGACGCTCGGCCTCGAGCGAGAAGCTCATGCGCGTGGTGGTGCTCGCGGCCCAGATCGTGGCGAGCCCGAGCTGCAGCGACCAGCCAGCGCCCAGCGAACTCGGGCTCGGACCCACCCACGGCAGCCACAGCGCACCCAGCACGAACGCGGGCAGCACCCCGCACGCGGCCAGCAACCAGCGAGCCCGTCGCTCGTGACGAGGGTCGATGCCCCAGCTGTCCATCCACGGACGCTCGCCGTGTACGAGGCGAGAGGCTCGCAGGACCACCGCCGTGCCCACGGTGGCTGCCACCACGGCCAGCCCCCGCAGCAGGGCGCGCGCCGTCTCGGGCTCGGTCGTGCCCACGTGCGAGAGCGCCAGCCCGCCCAGGGCCACCGCACCCAGCTGCACGGCCACGCCCCACGCAACCGCAACCCCATCGCGCCGGCGCACCGCCAACCAGCAAAGGCGCGCGAGCGCCAGCACCGGATGGCCACCCGCCACGCCCGAGGCCCGGGCGCGCGCCTCGGGCATCGGTCGGCCCAGACGTCGCACCGCGAGCCCGAGCCCGGGAGCGGCCAAGCAGAGCGCGATCGGACCGGGCACCATCACCGCCACCGCCACCGAGCCCGCCCACCCGAGCACGACCAACCCACGCCAGGCAACGTGGCGATCGAGCACCGAGACCAACGCAACCGGCCACGCGATCGAGAGCGCACCAAATGCGACGCCGCTGGTGATCGCCTCGAGCCCGCCCGCCCGCGGCACGAGCCCGAGCACACCGTAGACGATCGCACCCAGCCACGGCGCCCCCAGCAGCCCCAGGTGCCACAGGTGCAGCCCTCGCCACCACCCCGCGGGCAGCGGCAGCGCCCACCACCAGCGCAGCCGCTCGGAGGCCAGCAGCTGGCGGTGGAGCGGCGCCGTGGCCAGGCCATACCCCGCGTGGGCCATCGCCAGCACCCCGGCCCGCTCCCCGTCGGGCAGCGCATGCAGCGTGTCGCGAATCACCCACGGCGGCCACTCCCGAAACAGATAGACCAGCGGCAGCAGCACGAGCGCCACTCCGGCCCCCTGGGCCCGCACCGCATCGCGCAGCACCAGTGCGCCCAGGCGTCGCCAAAGCGGTGCCCTCGAGGCCTTGGCACTCGGCTCCTCCATGCTCGGCTCGCTCGCCCTTGTGACCCGGCCATCCTCGTCGTGGATTCAGGGCGACACGTGCAGACGCTGGCCCGCGGCCACGTTGCGCACGACCACCTGCCGCCCGCTCGGCCACAGCACCGCCACCCAGTCCGCCCCCAGGTACTGCCCCAGGCCCAGCCGCACGCTCAGCTCGGTCTGCGACGCTCGGCTCGACCCCGCGGTGACGTCGCGAAACTGCAGCAGCTCCCCGGTGGCCACGGCCACTCGCGCCCCGATCCCCGCGGTGGGCTCGTCTTCGGGCGATGGAGCCACCACCACGTCGAGCGTTCCGTGGGTGCCGAGCTCCGTCTCGTTGCGATAGAGGGTGATGCGCGAGCCATCGGTGCGCGCGGTCAGCACGTCCGTCCGCCCGTCGTGGTCGTAGTCGGCGAATGCCACCGCCACGTTGTGCGCGGCTCGGCCATCCACGATCGGCGGGTGCGGCACGGCGAGCTCCTCGAACGCCGGGAACTCGGCGCCTCGATTGCGGAACACCAGCTCGGGCCGGTCGTCCTCCTGCGCCACGAAGATGTCGGCCCAGCCGTCGGCGTCGAAGTCCTCGAAGCCCAGCCCCCAGCCGTACTGCCCCTCGGTGCCCGCGAGGCGGGTCACGTCGACGAAGGTTCCGTCGCCGTTGTTGCGCAGCAGCGGGTTGTTGCCGATGTTGCTCACGTAGTAGTCGAGGTCGCCATCGTGATCGATGTCGGCGGCGTCGATGCCCATGGGGTTGCCGATCTGGACCTCGTCGAGCCCGGCCGCGCTGGTTGCGTCGTGCAGGGTGCCTCCATCATTGCGCAGCAGCACCTTGCCGCCGCGATCGTTCCAGATCCACAGGTCGCGATCGGCATCGGCATCGTAGTCGCTCCACATCACGGCACACGGGTTGCCGGTCGGGTGGATGCGCACCCCGCTGGCCTCGGTGACGTCGGTGAACGATCCGTTCTGATCGAGATCGTTGCGCAGCAGGTAGGCCCCCGGGGCGGGCAAGGTGCTCGAGGCCGAGACGATGTCGAGATCGCCGTCGTCGTCGTAGTCGCCCAGCGAGACCACCTTGCTCTTGCCGTCGCCCACCAGCGCGGCATCCGAGGCAGGCCCGCCCGCTCCCAGCACCGCGGTGGCATCCTCGAACGTTCCGTCACCGCGGCCTCGCAGCAGCCGGTCGGTGGGCTGAGCCCCCACGTAGAGATCGATCACGCCATCGCCATCGAGGTCGCCGGCCGCGACCGAGTAGCCGTCCCGGCCCTCGAGGATCGCGGCCAGGCCCGAGGCCTCCGAGACATCGATGAAGGTTCCATCCCCGCGGTTGCGCAAGAGCCGAGAGGGCACCCACGCTCCGGTCACGTTGCTGCGGCCGCTCACCACCACGATGTCGGCCCAGTCGTCGCCGTCCACGTCGGTGAAGGCCACCCCTACGCCGTGGGTGTTGCCGCCCGAGCTCACGTCGCCGAGCCCGGCCGCCACGGAGACGTCGCGCAGCGTGATGGGTCCCGCGGGGGCCTGCGCGTCGGAGGGAACCGGGCCCGAGGGCTCGCCACGGTCGCTCGCCGCGTCGAGGTCGATGGGGGCCCACAGGGCCGTTCCGCCGAAATCCGGAGGCAGCGGCGCGGGATTGCAGGCCATGGCCGCCGGCATCCCCAGGGCCATCACGATCGGGAATCGACGCACTCGGCGTCCACGGTAGCAGTCCTTGCTTCCGCTCGCACGGCACAAGAGCGACGTTGATGGCTCGTGCGGCTGCGTAGTAAGAACGGGCGGCCGACCCGGAGACCGCTGCCGATGCGCCACGCCTTCGTCCACTTCGACCTCAACACCTCTGCCTTCGACGAGGTTCGTCGCTTCTACGAGACGTTGTTCGACTGGACGTTCGTCGACCTGGACGTGGGCGGGAACGGCCCGTACGCGCAGATTCGCCCGCCCTCGGGGCCGGGCGGTGGTCTGCAGCCCAACCCCATGCCGTCGGCCCCTTCCCAGTGGGTGCCCTACGTGGGAGTCGAGGATCTGCGGGCCACGCTCGAGCAAGTGCGCAAGGCCGGCGGCACCATCATCGTGGACTACATGGCCACTGGCTTCGGCGCCCAGGCCATCGTGCAGGATCCGGGCGGTACTCAGCTCGGATTGGTCGAGATCGCGGTCGTGCAGGCCGAGGCCGAGGTCGTCGAGGCGGAGGTCGTCGAGGCGGAGGTCGTCGAGGAAGCAGAGGTCGTCGCGGAGACGGAGGAACCCGAGATCGTGGTCGAGGCGGAGCTCGTCATGGAGACCGAAGCACCCGCTCCCGCGCCCAAGGGCAAGAAGAAGCGCGCCACCAAGGGCAAGAAGGCCGCTGCCGAGGCACCGGCCAAGACGAGCAAGAAGGGGCGAACGAAGGGCAAGAAGGCCGCTACCGAGGTCGTCGCGCAGGCCGAGCCCATGGAAGAGGTGGCCGCGGAGGCACCCGAGGAAGTCGTGGAGGCCGAGCAGACTCCCGAAGCACCGAAGGCCGACGAGACGAGCGACATCGCGATCGAGCCGCCCGCCGAGGAGACCAAGAAGGCTTCCCCGAAGAAGGCCGCCACCAAGAAGGCTTCCGCAAGGAAAGCCCCAGCCAAGAAGACTCCCGCAAAGAAAGCCTCCTCCAGGAAGGCTCCGGCC
The DNA here is from genome assembly GCF_026337845.1 of Paraliomyxa miuraensis. Lineage (GTDB taxonomy): Bacteria > Myxococcota_A > Polyangia > Nannocystales > Nannocystaceae > Paraliomyxa > Paraliomyxa miuraensis. The sequence continues at coordinate 258,679 of NZ_JAOVZF010000164.1, forward strand.
AAGAAGGCCGCCACCAAGAAGACTTCCCCGAAGAAGGCCGCCACCAAGAAGGCTTCCGCAAGGAAAGCCCCAGCCAAGAAGACTCCCGCGAAGAAAGCTTCCTCCAGGAAGGCTTCCGCCAAGAAGGCTGCTACCAAGAAGACCCCACCCAAGAAGGCTTCCGCCAAGAAGGCTTCCGCCAAGAAGACTGCCGCCAAGAAGGCTCCCACCAAGAAGACCCCAGCCAAGAAGGCCACCGCCAAGCGCGGTCGTCGCTAGCGCCGATCAGCAAGCGGGCTGCGATGGCCGGGTTTCCCATCACGGCGTGGGCGATGCGGCACCCCTGGGGTGCCGACACCACCGCGGTGCTCGATCACCTCCGAGCTCCTCGCGGCGCCCCCCTGGCGGCAACCACGACAGCACCAGAGCTGGCGACCTCGCTGCTCGACGAGCTCGCGCCCGCTTGTGCCAAGGCCTGCGCTCGCTGGGGTGCTTCTCGCGTGGCATCGATCCTCGGCAGTGCGGCCCCGACCGTCGAGCACCCGCTCAGCCGGCTCGCGCAGACGCTGGCCCTCGTCCGTCGTCACACGGGAATCGGCGGCGCCGCCTATCACATCGCGTCCACCGAGACCGGCGGGGTCAAGGCCCTCGCCTCGGCCGATCGCATGCTGCGAGCCTCGCTCGCCGATGCGGTGCTGGTCGGCGGCATCGACGACGATCATGGAGCGCTGCTGCTCGTCGAGCGCCACGGCACCTCGTTCGTCGACCTCCATGCCAGTGCCGAGGCCACCGGAGCCACCGATCATTCCACGCTGGACGAGGCCGCGGCCGCACGAACCATCGCCGCCGCCTGGGCGGTGGGTGGACGAGCGCCGCTGGGCTACGTGCACGTCCACGCGGACGACGACGATCCCCACGCCGCGGCCGAGCGGCGCGTGATCCACTCGGTGGTCGGCGACGTGCCGTGCTGCGCGACGCGACGCCGGCTGGGCTCGGCAGGAGCAGGTGCTGGTGCCATCGACGTGGCCCTGGCCGCCGCATCGCTCTCCCGCGGCTTCACCCCCGAGCCCCATCCCCGCGAGCTCGAGCACGATCGCGTGCTGCTCCACGCCTTCTCTCCTCGTGGGCATCACGTGACTCTGCTGCTCGAGGCACGCGAGTGATGGCGACCCACCGCGCGCACCCGAGCCCACGCGCCTTCGTATTCGCGGCCGCATGGTGGGACACCGACGCCGGGCCACCACGGGCCGAGCTGCTCCCTCGCGACGTTCGCCTCGGCGCGAGCTTCTCCGCTCGCATCCTCGCACACGTCCTCGACCGCATCGCCGAGCGATCACCCCGCCCGTTGCACGAGCTGCCGTGGGTACTGGGCGCCTCCGAGGACACCCACGAGCTTCCCCTCGAGCTGCGCAACGTGTTGTCCCCGACCCACGGGCTGGCCTGCGTCCACGCGGGTCCGGCGACGGTGGCCATGGCCTTGCTCGAAGCGCTCGGCACCTTGGCCGACCACGAGGCCGTGCTCGTCGCCTTCGTCCAGGGAGCCGGCCCGCCGCACCACGACCCCTTGGCCTCGACCCTGGTGCTGTCCCGCGAGCCCGGTCCCGAGCCCGCCCTCCTGCTCGAGCCTCCTGCTCTGCGTCGGGTTGCCGCGGGGCCGATCCGCTCGACCACTCCGTTCGCGGCCGCGCGATCCATCGCTCGTGCCGCGACCGTGGGCCAGCCTACGGTGGAAACGATTCCGTCCAACCAGCTCGATCGCCGGGATTGCTGGCAAATCCGGCTTCATGCGCCAGGTTGACTACAATGCCGCGCGTGACCACTGTCCCCCGCACCCACTTCGGGCCGATCCCGATCTTGGATTGCATCGATCGGGATCGGTCTACGTCACGACGCAGCCGCGGGCCCCAACGGTCGGAGCCTGCAGGCAGAAAGAGGACCCGTATGACAGCATCGACTCGAGGACGTTGGCTGGGCGTTGCGCTTGCGACTGGCATGGGGCTCACGAGCTTCGTACTCGCCACCGATGCCGATGCGGCCCCGACTCCGGGCAACAAGATCCGCGGTAGAGGCGGAAACTTCGGAGTGGGCCTCAGCCTCGGCGACCCGATGGGCGCCTCCATGAAGTACTTCATGGCCCCCAACCACGCGCTCCAGGGTGACATCGGCTGGGCCCCCCTCCACCACGGCAACGGGCGCTTCGGCTTCGACTACCTGTGGCACCCCGGCACCTTCGTCTCCAACTCCGACATCGACCTGGTGCCCTACCTCGGTCTGGGTATCGGCATGGCCTTCTGGGGTGGCCACTACTATCACGGCTACTATCACGGCCGTAACGACTACTACCACCGAGGCGGCGGGGTGGCGATGCTCCTTCGAGCACCGATCCTGGGCATCGGCATCCACTGGAAGAAGGCCCCGCTCGACACCATGTTCGAGGGCTCTTGGTCGCCGTACATCATCTTGCCGCACCTTCCGCACGGCGATTTCTCGTTCAAGATCCGGTACTATTTCTAGCCCCCCGCGACCGGCTTGCGGCTTGCGGTGCAGCCAGCTTGCCCCCCGTAGGGGGGCATTCGGAGGGCGAACGGAGCGCTCTACTCTGCTCGCCCCGCGACCGGCTTGCGGCTTGCGACCCGCCGCCGCTCAGCGGCGCTCCAGCAGCATTGGAGCGCCGCCGTCGTGGTGCAGCGTGAACATCGGGCGCGACCGATACTCGACGCCGGGCACGACGCGAGGAGCGAAGCGACGGGCCATGGTCGCGATGATCAGCTTTGCCTCGATGAACGCGAGCTGCTTGCCGATGCACAGGCGGGGGCCGGCGCCGAACGGCATGTAGGCAAAGCGCGGGGGCCGTTGGCCATGCTCGGGGTCGAAGCGCTCGGGGTCGAAGCGCTCGGGGTCGGGCCAGTGGACGGGATCGTGGTGGAGCACGTACGGGCTCACGAACACCAGCGAGTTCGCAGGGATCGTGTATCCACCCAGCTCCTGGTCTCCCACGGGCTGGCGCGCCAGCATGAACGCCGAGGGGTGCAGCCGCAGGGTCTCGTCGAGCACCTGCTGCATGTAGCGAAGCCTCGAGACGTCCTCGATGGTCGGCACCCGATCACCGAGCACCTCGTCGAGCTCCGCGTGCAGGCGTCGCTCCACCTCCGGGTGGCGAGCCAGGAGGACCCAGACCCAGGTGAGCGCGGTGGACGTCGTCTCGAAGCCTGCGAAGAACGTGATCAGGATCTGGTCGCGCAGCAACTCGTCGCTCAAGCCTTCGCCCGTCTCGGGGTCCCGCGCGGCCAGCAGCAGGCCCAGCAGATCCTCACGCTCGACCCCCTCCGCGAGCTCGCGCCGGCGTTGCTCGATGATGGGCCCGATGATCGAGTCGAGCACTCGGGTGGCTCGGCGCATGCGCACGTTGGCCGGCGTGGGCCACCGTGCGGACAGCTGTACCGGTGACATGAGCCGCCGCGTGACATACTCGTTGATCACGTTCCAGGCGGCCAGCAGCCCGTCGATGCTCGACTCGACCCCCGTCGAGAACATCGCACGCACGAACACTTCCTGGGTGAGGCGCGCCATCTCCTCGGCCATGAGGATCGGGGTGCCGGTGCCGGCGTCTCGCTCCCAGCGGCTGCGGACACGGTGGACGTCGCGCAGGATCGAGGGCACCAGCGCAGCCAGTCGCTCACGTGAGAACGCGGGCTGCATCGTCCGGCGCAAGAAGAGCCAGGTCTCGCCCTCGACGAACAGCAATCCGTGCCCGAACACGGGACCGGCCGAGCCATTCAGCCTCTCGTCCCGAATGAAGTTGCGCCATCGCAGCTGCAGGACCTGGCCCACGAGCTCCGGCTCGTTGACGAGGAACACGCGCACCCTCCCCAGCGTGCCGAGGCTCATCACCCCCCGCCACCTTCGGGATGCATCGAGCAAGCAACCCAGCATGTCGCGCTTGAACGCCAGGCCTAGTCCAATGAATGGGAGCCGCCGCGGGCCCGGAGGCTGGACCATGCGGCCATGGTACTTCGAATTCGAGTTCGAACGCGCGCGCGGCGACAGCCGCGACCACCCACATGCGCGAGTCCGAGACCGACGATGAGCGAGTATGCCCTCGACTCACCGCACGAGCTCGGTGCGGGTCGCGAGCTGCTCCCGGACCAACGTGAGGAGCTCGCGGCGCTGCACGGGCTTGCAGATGTAGCCATCCATGCCCGCGTCGAGGCAGCGCTGGCGGTCGGAGGGCATGGCGTGAGCGGTCATGGCCACGATCGGCACGTGGAGATCCGCCCCTCGCTCGCGCTTGCGTAGCTCCGCCGTCGTCTGCAGCCCGTCCATCCCCGGCATCTGCACGTCCATGAGCACCAGATCGTAGCGGGTGCTCCCGGCTCGATCGAGCGCCTCCTGGCCGTTGCTCGCCACGTCCACCCGGCAGCCAAGCCCCTCGAGCATGCGGCGCGCGACCTTTTGGTTGATCACGTTGTCCTCCACGACCAGCACGTGGGCATCGGCTTCCTCGAGCCTCATCGACGACGAGCTCTCGTCGACGGAGTCGGTCACCGACGAAGCCTCGGCCTCTGGAAGCGGCAACGAGACCGAGAACGTCGACCCGCGGCCCAGCTCGCTCTCGAGCCGGATCTCGCCCTCCATCAGGGTCACGAGCTCGCGCACGATGGCCAGGCCGAGCCCCGTGCCCGCGTGGGTCTTGGTGGTCGACATGTCGCCCTGCTGGAAGTACTCGAACACCGCCTCGCGATCGGCGAGAGCAATGCCAACGCCCGTGTCCTGCACGGAGATCCTCACCCACGAGGCCCCCCTGCGCGGCTCGAGCTCGACCGTGGCCCTCACCCACCCCTTGTTGGTGAACTTGACCGCGTTGCCGACGAGGTTGATGAGGATCTGGCGGATCCGCCCCGGATCACCTTGCACGTGCACCGGAGCATCGGGCGCATGATGAGCCCGAAGCTCCAGGCCCTTGGTGTCGGCGAGCACGCCCACTTGATCGATCACGTCCCTCACCAACGCCCGCAGATCGAACACGGTGCGGTCCAGCACCACGCGTCCCGCCTCGATCTTCGAGAAGTCGAGCACGTCGTTCAGCAAGTCGAGCAGCGCGACCCCCGAGCCGTGGGCCGTCCTGGCGTAGTCGCGCTGCACCTGATCGAGGCGCGTGTCGAGCAGCAGCCCCAGCATCCCGAGCACACCGTTCAAGGGGGTGCGGATCTCGTGGCTCATGTTGGCCAGGAAGCGCGCCTTGGCATCGGCCGCCGCAGTGGCCTCGTCGCGGGCGTTCACCAGCGCGGCCTCGGTGTGCATGCGCAGGCGCTCGAACGTATAGGCGATCGCCGTGAGCCCCGTGGTCACCATCGCCATGCCGATCAACCACTCGGTGCTCTCGTCGTCACCCCGTGTGATGAGCAGGGCGAAGGTCAGCTCGCCCATCGCCCACCACACCCAGCCATGGGCTCCCCCGGCCAGCAAGGTCACCACCAGGGGGGTGGCAAGCAACCCGAGCACGGGGGCCTCGAGCGCAGCCGTGCCCAGCGTGGCGCTGAGCAGCACCGGGAGCACCAGGCACGATGCGATCAAGTGGGCCATCGTCGTGGAGCGCGCGCCGATGCGGATCAGCAACAGCAACACCAGCGCTCCCACGATGCCCACGGCCGAGACGAGGGCGTCCTCGTGGCTCCCAGCGGCCAGCTGGATCCCCATGGAGATCGGGATCGAGATCACCCCGAGCACCACCACGATCAAGGCGGCCCGAGTGCGGCGCAGCTCGTCTCCTCCCTGCTCGCGAACCGACGGAGCGACGAAGCGATCGCCGAGCTCCGCCAGCCGGACGACGATGCGCTCGAGCGTGCCTCGAGAGGTGCCTTCAGTCGTCTGCAACAACCGACCAGCCTACTCCACGATACCGAAGCTTGCCCGTGTCCGGTGACGATTGCGACTCGAGTCACGTGAGCGCAACACTCGTCGCGTGGCCATCTGCCGTGGCCATCCGCCCGTGGCCTCCGCCGTGGCGGACGTATTTGGGACACCTGCGAAGAGCTCGCGATCCTCGATGCGCACGAGACCCGGTACGCGTGCCGCGATGTGACCGACCGCGGCAACCCATCGGGCCCGGGCTCGGGCACGCACGCTTCCCACGCTCGCTCGTCGATGAGCCCCCGCAAACTGCGCGAGAACGAGCGAATTCGACGCTCCAGCACCGGATCCGTCGTGGGTGAGCTAGCTCGCTGCCCGTGCGCGTCGGCCCCGCAATAGTGGTTGGCTGGCCTGCACGGCGCGTGTCACCCTGTGCCCCGCCATGACCAAGGTTGCGCTCATCACTGGGGTCACGGGGCAAGACGGCTCCTACCTCGCCGAGGTGCTGCTCGAGAAGGGCTACCAAGTCCACGGCATCGTCCGGCGCACGTCCATGTTCAACCGCGGTCGAATCGAGGACCTGCGGCGCCAGGTCGGCGGTGACCGCTTCGGGCTGCACTACGGCGACCTCGGCGACAGCAGCAGCCTGCACCGCGTGGTCTCGATGGTGCGACCCGACGAGGTCTACAACCTCGCGGCCCAGAGCCACGTGGGGATCTCGTTCGAGCAGCCCGAGTACACCACCGACGTCACGGGGACCGGGGTGCTGCGCCTGCTCGAGGCCATTCGCAGCGCCAAGCTGGAGTCGCGGTTCTACCAGGCGAGCACCTCGGAGCTCTATGGCCTGGTACAGGAGGTCCCGCAGACCGAGACCACTCCGTTCTACCCGCGCTCGCCCTACGCGGTGGCCAAGCTCTACGGCTACTGCATCGTTCGCAATTATCGCGAGGGCTACGGGATGCACGCCAGCAACGGGATCCTGTTCAACCACGAGTCTCCGCGCCGCGGTGAGAACTTCGTGACCCGCAAGATCACGCTCTCGCTGGCCCGCATCCGTCACGGCAAGCAGCAGACCCTGCGCCTGGGCAACATGAACGCCAAGCGCGACTGGGGCTTTGCCAAGGACTACGTCGAGATGATGTGGATGATGCTCCAGCAGGACGAGCCCGACGACTACGTGGTCGCCACCGGCGAGACCCACACCGTGCGCGAGTTCGTGCAGTACGCGGCCAACGTCGCGGGCTTCGACCTGCAGTGGGAGGGCGAGAACGAGGGCGAGAAGGCCCGCGATCGCGCCACCGGCAAGGTGGTGGTCGAGGTCGACCCCAAGTTCTACCGCCCCACCGAGGTCGACCTGCTCATCGGCGACCCCACCAAGGCCAAGGAGAAGCTCGGCTGGGTCCCGCAGGTGAAGTTCGCCGAGCTGGCCGAGATGATGATGAAGGCCGATCTCGAGCTGGTGGCATCGGGGCGCGATGACGGCTGACCGTTCCGCCGAGCAGGGGGTATTCGCGGCCGCGCAGCGCTTCGGCGTGCGCACGGTGGAGCTCGAGGGCTTGCCGTTCCTCGACGTGGACGCCGAGCGCTTCGTGCGGCTGGTCGTGGACGAGAGCCGGGCCGGGCGCGGCGGCTGGGTGATCACGCCCAACACCGACATCCTGCGGCAGGTCCACGAGGACCGGCAGATCCATGCCCTGGTGGCCTCGGCCGACGCGCTGGTCGCCGACGGCATGCCGCTCATCTGGGCCAGCCACGTGCAGCGCACCCCGCTGCGAGGTGGGCGGATCTGCGGGTCCGACCTCATCTACAGCATCCCGGCGGCGGCGGCCCGGGCCGACCGCTCGCTCTACCTGTTGGGGGGCGCTGGCGACACGGGCGACCGGACCAAGCAAGAGCTGCAAGCCCGCAACCCGGGCCTGCGCATCGTGGGGACCCACTCGCCTCCGTTCGGGTTCGAGAAGCAGCCGCAGGAGCTGGAGGCCATGCGGCACCTGCTGGCCGAGGCCAAGCCCGACATCGTGTTCGTGGCGCTCTCGTTTCCGAAGGGCGAGCGGCTCATCGCCCAGCTCCGCGATCAATTGCGCGACGTGTTGCCCGCCGCGTGGTGGATCGGCGTGGGCGCGGCGTTCGACTTCGTGGCCGGCGCCATCGAGCGCGCGCCCGGGTGGATGCAGCAGACCGGCACCGAGTGGGTGTTTCGCATGGTCAAGGACCCCAAGCGCCTCGTGCGGCGCTACCTCGTGCACGACCTGCCCTACGCGGGGGTCCTGTTCGCCGACGCGGTGCGACGGCGCCTGACTGGCCCCTCCTGATTTTCCGCCTCTCGATTCTCTCGCTTCGGATCCTCGATCACCGGCCCCACGCGGCCGCATGGAGCACTCGTCATGCTCGTCCCGCTCATCCTCTCCGGGGGCTCCGGCACGCGCCTTTGGCCCCTGTCCCGCCGCCTCCACCCCAAGCAGCTGCTCCCGCTGACCGGGGCGGCCACCATGCTGCAGCAGACGGTGAAGCGGGTCGCGGGGCTGCCCGATCTGAGCGCGCCGCTGGTGGTGTGCAACGTGGATCATGCGGCGCTGGTGGAGGCGCAGCTCCAGGAGATCGGCACGCCGCCGCAGGCGATCGTGCTCGAGCCGGTCGGTCGCAACACCGCCCCCGCAGTGGCCCTGGCCGCGCTGGGGGTGCTGCACACGGCGGGGCCCGGGGACGATCCGCTGCTGCTGGTGCTGCCCGCCGATCACGTGGTGCTCGACGTGCCTGCATTCCAGGCGGCGGTCGTCGAGGGACGAGCGCACGCCGAGGCGGGCAAGCTGGTGACCTTCGGGATCGTGCCGCTGTCGCCCCACACCGGCTATGGCTACATCCGGGCGGCCACGCCCGGCCAGACCTCGGCGGTGCAGCAGTTCGTGGAGAAGCCCGACCGCGCCACCGCCGAGGGCTACCTGGCCGCGGGAGGCCACTACTGGAACAGCGGCATGTTCCTGCTGTCGGCGCGCACCTACCTCGAGGAGCTGCGCGTGCACCGGCCGCAGATGGTGCAGGCCTGCGAGCGTGCGCTGGCCCGGGCCCAGGGCGAGGGCGTGCTGGTGCGCGTGGACGCCGAGGCATTCGCCGCCTGCCCCTCCGACTCGATCGACTACGCGGTGATGGAGAAGACCTCCCGCGCGATGGTGGTACCGATGGACGTGGGCTGGAACGACGTGGGCTCGTGGGCCGCGGTGCACGAGGTGAGCTCACAGGACGCCGACGCCAACAGCACGGTGGGCGACGTGGTGGCGATCGACTGCGAGGGCAGCCACCTGCACGCACGCAGCCGGCTGATCGCCGCGGTGGGCGTGCACGACATGGTGGTGGTGGAGACCGAGGACGCCGTGCTGGTGGCGCCCCGTGCTCGCAGCCAGGACGTCAAGCGGGTGGTCGAGCGGCTCGAGGCCCAGAGCCGGCTCGAGGCCGTCGGGCATCGCACGCAGACGATGCCGTGGGGCAGCATGCGGCGGGTCGAAGCGTCGGCCCCGGCCACGGTGTGGTCGCTGACGATCGCGACGGGGCGGCACACGCCGCGCGAGGTCCATGCTGCGTGGCGACGCCGGCTGGTGGTGGTGGCGGGCAAGGGGCTGCTGCGGCTGACCGAGGGGTATGACGTGCGCACGCTGGAGCCTGGAGTCAGCGAGGTGATCGAGGCGGGGACCGGATACCTGCTCGCGGCCGACGATGGCGGGGCGCTCGAGCTGCTGGCCGTGGATCTGCCGGCGTAGCGTTCTGCACACATCGAGCGCGCGCTCATGCGAGGGCACGCACGCCTGCGAGCCAATCGATTCCTCGTTGACGTCTGTACCCGTCCGAGCGTGTCCGCGCGATTGCGAAAGCACTGCGAGCCATCGCAAGGTGGCCAACGTCTCGCTTGTCTGCGTGGGCAGCGCCGGGAATCATAGTCTCATCAATCGGTCAATCGGGGGCCGTTCCCCCCAATTGCCCGCACGGGCTTGGACGGGGAAATTCTGGTGGCACATTCGATCCCCGAGGCGCCGAGCTGATATCCTCGTGAGCCAGCTAGCCCTGGCTACTCCCGAAGGAGGGCATCGCAATGGCTCCTCGACACCTTGCATTGATCACCCTTGGCACCTTGCTCACCGCGTGTGGCGACCCTGCTCCCCCGAACTCCGAAGGCGACGGCAGCGGCGAGGACACCACCCTGCCCGGAACGACCACGGAGCCAGGGCCCACGACCTCGACCACCAACCCGGGCACGTCGAGCAACAGCGGGACCACCAGCACCACGGAGCCCGATCCCACCACCGGCAGCGATCCCGATGATACGGGTCCCTCGGTCTACTTCGACCTCGGGGTCATTCCCGACTCGCCGATGTTCTGCGAGGAGGGCACGGGCGAGGTCGAGTTCTCGTACATCTGGGTCGCCAACAGCACCCAGAGCACGATCTCCAAGATCAACACCGAGACGCTGGTGGAAGAGGGGCGCTACTACACGCGGCCCGACCTCAACGGCAGCCCCTCGCGCACCTCGGTGAGCCTCACCGGCAACGTGGCCACCGCCAATCGCAACGGCGGCCTGACCAAGTTCTACGCGCGACCCGAGCGCTGTGACCCCGGCGCCAACGGGATCCTCAGCACCTCCACCGGTCCCGCCGACATCAAGGCGTGGGACGACGAGGAGTGCCGCGCCTGGCACACGCCCATGGCCTACAGCTCGCAGCGCCCCGTGGCCTGGACGCAGGGCGTGTTCAACGAGACCTCCTGCGAGATCGAGGACGAGAAGGTTTGGACCGCGGGCGCCAACGGCAGCAACATCGAGGTGCTGCTGGTCGACGGCGATACGGGCGTCATCGAGGCCACCGTCCCCATCCCCGGCGTCAACGCCAACTTCTACGGGATCTACGGGGCTGCGGTGGACTCCGAGGGCAACTTCTGGGGCAGTCAGCTCAGCCAGGGCACCGTGGTCAACGTCGACCTGCAGACCCTCGCCGTGCAGACCTGGCCGATGGCCACGAGCGGCTACGGCATGACCGTCGACCAAGATGGCTACGTGTGGACGTGCTCGAGCATGGCGGCGCGCTTCGACCCCGTCACCGAGACCTGGCAGACGGCCAACGTCGGCGCGAGCGGTGGCTGCATGCCCGACGGCGGCAACATCCTGTGGATGGCCGGCAGCACGCTGCGAGGCATCAACCGCCAGACCCTGGCCATCGAGTACAGCATCCCGCTGCCGAGCTACGTCCACGGCGTGAGCGTCGACTACCAGGGCTACGTGTGGGGCGTGTCGATGGGCACCAACGCCTACCGCGTCGACCCCTCCACCGGGCTGATCGACACCGTTGGCGGTCTCGTCGGGCCCTATACCTACAGCGACATGACCGGCTTCGCGCTCAACAACGTGGGCGGCGGCGGGGCACCTAGCGGCTGATCCTGCCCGAAGGTCGTGCGACGGCCGGCTGATCCGGCGGGCTGATCCTGCCCGGGCTGGGCTGGGCTGATCCTGCCCGAAGGTCGTGCGAGGCTGATCCAGCTGCCGCGGGCTGCCCGAAGGTCGTGCGCGGTGCTCGCGTCGACGTCGTACCTGCGGCTGATCCTGCCCGAAGGTCGTGCGCGGGGGCTGGATCCTGCCCGGGCTGGATCCTGCCCGAAGGTCGTGCGCGGGCGGCTGATCCTTGGATCCTGCCCGAGGCTCGAGTGGGATCCTGCCCGGGGAGTGGGATCCTGCCCGAAGGTCGTGCGCGGTTGGATCCTGCCCGGGCGGATCCTGCCCGAAGGTCGTGCGAAGGGGGGTCCGCGCGGGGAGATCCTAACCGAAGGTCGTGTGGGATGCGGACTTGCTCGCGTCGACGTCGTACCAGACGTGAGAAAAGTCGACGATCAGAACCCCGATTCAGTTGCTATCATGCGACCCATCCGGGTCGTGCCCGGATCCTGTATCTGAAGGAGTGGAGCGATGTCGAGCGGACGATGGGGACTGGTGTGCTGGATGGGGGCGCTCACGCTGGCGTGTGGCGATCCCAGCCCGGGAGATACCGCAGCCGAGGGAAGCGGAGGCTCGACCTCCGACGACCCCACCACGACCAGCACCACGGGACCGGGCACGACGACGAGCAACAGCGACACGTCAACCCCGACCAGCACGAGCAACAGCACCACCGGTGATCCCTCCACGAGCAGCGATCCCGACGACACCGGTCCCTCGGTCTACTTCGACCTCGGTGTCATCCCCGACTCGCCGATGTTTTGCGAGGAGGGCACGGGTGACGTCGAGTTCTCGTACATCTGGATCGCCAACAGCACCCAAGGGACGATCTCCAAGATCAACACCGAGACGCTGATCGAGGAGGGCCGGTACCAGACGCGACCCGACACCAGCGGCAGCCCCTCGCGCACCTCGGTGAGTCTCACCGGCAACGTGGCCGTGGCCAATCGCTCGGGCGGCCTGACCAAGTTCTACGCGCGACCCGAGCGCTGCGACCCCGGCGCAAACGGGCTCCTCAGCACCTCCACTGGTGCGGGCGATATCAAGGCGTGGGACCAGGAGGAGTGCCGCGCCTGGTACATCCCCATGAACTACCCCTCGCAACGCCCGGTAGCGTGGACGCAAGGCGTGTTCAACGAGGCGCTGTGCGTCATCGAGGACGAGAAGGTGTGGACCTCGGGCACCGTCGGCAACGGCGTCGAGGTGGTCCTCGTCGACGGCGACACCGGCGTCATCGAGGCCACCGTCCCCATTCCGGGGGTCAACGCGGGCTACTATGGGATCTACGGGGCCGCGGTGGACTCCGAGGGCAACTTCTGGGGCAGCCAGCTGGGCGGCGGTACCCTGGTCAACGTCGACCTGCAGACCCTCGCCGTTCAGACCTGGCCCACCCCCGCCGGTGGCTACGGCATGACCGTCGATCAGGACGGCTACGTGTGGACGTGCTCCTATGACGCCGGCCGCTTCGACCCGGTCACCGAGACCTGGCAGCAAGCCAGCGTCAACGGTAGCGGCGGCTGCATGTCCGATGGCGGCGACATCCTGTGGATGGCCAACAGCCCCATGGTCGGTATCAACCGGCACACACTGGCGGTCGAGTACAGCATCCCACTGCCCGAGTACGTGCACGGCGTGAGCGTGGACTACCAGGGCTACGTGTGGGGCGTGGGGATGAGCACCAGCGCCTACCGGGTGGACCCGAATACGGGGCTCTACGATACGGTGGGGGGGCTGGTGAATCCGTATACGTATAGCGACATGACCGGCTTCGCGCTCAACAACGTGGGCAACGGCGGAGCGCCGAGCGGCTGATTTCCCGCCGAAGATCCTGCCCGGAAGATCCTGCCCGAAGGTCGGGCAACGCGGGATCCTGCCCGAAGGTCGCGCGCCGGGCGGAAGATCCTGGGGGAAGATCCTGCCCGAAGGTCGCGCGCCGGGGGGCGCGAGCGCGGGGAAAGATCCTGCCCGAAGGTCGCGCGCCGGGGGGCGCGCGCGCGGGATCCAAGGGTCCTGCCCGAAGGTCGCGTGACCCTGCTCTGCTCGGGGTCCCGAAGGGTCCTGCCCGAAGGTCGCGTGACCCGTGACCCTGCTCTGCTCTGTCCCGAAGGTGCCGCGACCTGATTCGTGAGCATGAGCACATCCTCGTAGTCCCTTTCGCTGCAACGAGTCTCAGGGGTGGCCGATGTCAGGGTTGTGACCCCTCCTCGTCAGATCCTCCCCGGGCAACTCTGCTTCGTCACCGTCCGTGCGGTCAACCGTGCGTACCGGTTCGCTCCAAACCCTCGAGCTCTCCGAGTCATCTGGTACTGCCTCGCCGTCACCCTCGACAAATACCGTGGGAGCATCGACGTTCACGAGTTTCTCTGGATGTCCAACCACTATCACATGGTCGTGACCGATCGAGCCGGTTGCCTGCCCGCATTCATGGGTGAGCTGAACTCACTCCTGGCCCGGGCCCTCAATGCCTTGTACGGCATCCAAGGTACCGCCGTCGAGAAGGGCTACAACCTCGTCGCAGTCACCACGACGGGCAAGCTGGTCGAGCACTGCGTCTACACGCTCGCCAACCCCTGCAGCGCACACCTCGTCGAGCGTAGCAAGCAATGGCTTGGGGTCTCATCGCGCTCGCTCGAGTATGGCATGCCCATCACGGTCGAGCGTCCCACCGAAGGATTGTGGAGAGGGCACTGCCGGCATGTCGAACGAGAGGCATCGCGCACTTCGAAGCGAGCGAGCTTCGGGGGGCGAAGCAAGCTACCCGAAACGGTGCAGTTGGTGCTCACACGACCACCGATCATGCTCGATCTCTCGGATGGCGAACTTCGGCAACACATCCGTCGCCGTCTCAGCGATCGCGAGCAGGCACTCGTAGAAGAGCGATGTGCACGACGGCAGCGAGTCATGGGATGGGCGGCCGCAACCCGGGTGAGCTTCCGAGACACTCCCCAGCCGACCGAGGAGCGGTTTGGCACCGTGCCGAGCTACTCGGCGGATGGCAAGGCAGCACGGATATCCGCATGGGAGCGACGGCGGGAGTTCTTGGCGCAGTACTACGATGCGCTACGACGCTTTCTCGATGGCGAATGGACGGCTGTGTTTCCCCTGGGTACATGGCTGATGAAGAGACGCTTCGGGGTCGTGTGCTGTCCGCTGCCGGCGACATGACGCACCGGGGGAGTCTCGTGGTGATGGTCGTGGCAAAGAAATTCCTTGACGACCCCCCGTGTGGCGCGTAGACCTTCTTCTGCGTCATCCCTTGGCAGGAGGCGCCATTCGGAATCCACGCCATGAACCGCTCCACCAACACCACCGCGATGCGCACCATCGATACGATGGTCGTGATCGTCGTACGCCCGCTCGTGGGCGATACGACCGTGTGTTGAGCGGTTCCCGGCGCGAAGACCGAACTCCAGTGGAGTGACGACGACCCGCCGGGAAGCCCGGCAGGGCCGCTCAGCACATTACTCGTCCTCGACCCGTCTCACTCGACCGCGTCTTGGCTCGAATCCGAGAGCCGAACGCCCAAGCTCGAGGCGGGCCCTCACCACCAATGCGCCAGTAGAGCCGCCACACAGGCCCGTGTAGCTCAGTGGCAGAGCAGCTCCCTCGTAACGAGCAGGGGTCGGTTCAATTCCGTCCGCGGGCTCCAACTCGGGCTCTCCGGCGCTTCGCTACCATGGCTCAGCGGGTAGAGCACGCCCTTGGTAAGGGCGAGGTCGCCGGTTCGAATCCGGCTGGTAGCTCGAGAGCACGACCTTCGGGAAGGCAAGAACAACCATGGCTCAGCGGGTAGAGCACGCCCTTGGTAAGGGCGAGGTCGCCGGTTCGAATCCGGCTGGTAAGAACAACCATGGCTCAGCGGGTAGAGCACGCCCTTGGTAAGGGCGAGGTCGCCGGTTCGAATCCGGCTGGTAGCTCAAGAACACCGAGAACACGACCTTCGGGAAGGCAAGAAGAGAGATGCGGGAAGGCAAAAAAGACACCGAGAACACGACCTTCGGGAAGGCAAGAGAGAGAGGAAGGAGGACCACGATGAGCGATGATGGCGATCCCCACGGAGCAGTGGCGCAGAGGTAGCGCGACTCGTTGTCAGCGAGAAGGTCGCGGGTTCGATTCCCGTCTGCTCCGCCGTTCGGCGTGCCAAGAGCACCTCGCACGTCCCCATGCACACTGGCTCGTAGCTCAGCGGGAGAGCGGCTGTCTTACAAACAGTATGCCGTCGGTTCGAATCCGACCGGGCCTACCAATGAATCACCAATTGCGGAGTAGGGAAGTGGCTGTTCCCGCGGGTCTCATAAGCCCGAGATCGTCGGTTCGAATCCGTCCTCCGCAACCAATCGGCCTCACCCAAACAGCATCAACGCACTGAAGGCCAGCGAGAGGATCGCGTAGAACTCGGGGAAGACCGCCAGCAGCATCGCCTGGGCAGTGGTCATCCGCTCGGCATTGATGCTCTGGATCCCCGAGGCACACACCCGCCCCTGCCACCAGCCCGAGAACAAACAGGCGAGCCCGGTGAGCAGACCACAGGCAAAGACGGTCGCATAGCGCCCCTCCTCGAGCGGCTGCAGGCAGAGGTAGCCGACCGCGAAGCTGTAGAGGCCCTGGGTGCCCGGCAGCACCGACACCGCGAGGCCGCTGTTGCGCGCCTCCGGCCGCATGCCACACGCGGCACTCCCGGCAATGGCCAACCCGATGGCCGAACCGGCCAACCCCAGACCCAGACCCGCAAGGCCCAGGTGCGCCATGGTCTGTGCAAAGATCTCCTCCATCGTTCCTACTCTCCTTGGCAAGTCCTCCTCAGCGGGGCGTAGGCCCGTCCTCCCCCCGCGAAGAAGGTGTTGAAGAACTCCAGCAACTGTAGGCGCGCCGGGTGCACCATCGCCCCGATGAGCGCCATCGCGAAGTTGAAGGCGTGGCCCACCACCAGCACCAGCACCGCAGCGACCGTGCCCACCGGGCCGCCCATCAGCACCGCAGCGATGGTGTTGACCACCATGGCGATGATTCCCGACGACAGGCCCAGACCGAACAGGCGCATGTAGGACGCCACGTTGCCCAGCAAGCTCACGATGTCGTAGAGCGCCCACGCGCCTCCGCCCAGGCGCCGCCACGGATTGGGCACGGGCACGGCGAAGCCCAGCAACGCGACGCAGACGAGCCCGAACGACCACCCCGGCCACCAGCCCATCACCCACGGCACCAGCGTGGGGACGACCATCAGCCACGCCAGCGAGCCCAGGGCGGCCTGGTAGCGCCGCCGCCGCAGGTCCAGCCACAGACGCAGGCCCATGCCCAGGTGTAGCTGTACGAGCCCCAGGCCCAGCGAGACCATCAGCAGCCGACTCGGATCCTCCACCAGCGAGAACAGCAAGGCCGACGGCGACAGGCCGAGCAGCTCGTGGATCCTCACGCCGAAGAGGTTGCCGAGCAGCGCCCCCACGGCGATGGAGACCACGCCCAGCAGCAAGGCCCACTGCAACAGCAGCCGCACCGAGCCCGAAGGTCGTGTTCGCAAGCCCGAAAGTCGTGCTCGCAGCAGCACGCCGGCTGCGAGCGCGGTCAGCAGGATCCCGTAGCCGAGGTCGCCCAGGCACAGGGCGAAGAACACGCCCATGAAGGGCGCCACCAGCGGAGTGGGATCGATCTCGTCATGGCGAGGCAGCTTGAACGCCGCCACCAACGGCTCGAAGGTGCGTACCAGGGGTCCGTTGCGCAGAGCGATGGGCACCGCCTCGTCGGGCGCGGGACTGCGGGTGGTCAGCACCAGGGAGCGCTCGGCTCGCAGGGCACGAAGCCGCTCGAGACCCTCCGTGGGGCAATACCCCTCCAGTACGAAGATCGGCTGCCCCTCCCCCAAGCCCTCGGCCGTGGTGGCCAGCGCGAGCTCGTCGTCGAGCCACCGCCGGTAGCCCACGAGCACCGGGCGCACCGCAACCGCCTCGTCTCGCTCACTCAGACACTCCGCGAGCACACGACGCGCCCGCCGCACGTCGTCACGCAGCACGCCGAGCGAGCGCACGGGGGGCTCCATGCGATCGAGCGGCAGCGTCACCTCGCCTCGCGTGACCACCCATAGCTGCACGCGACCGCCCGGCCGCGGCACGACCGACGCCCAGTCGAAGCCGGCGAGGATGTCGGCGGGAAGCTGCGAGCGACGCCCCTCGAACACCGCCACCGTCACCCCGGCTTCGCCCAGCCGCTCGAGGGCCTCGGGCTCCACCCCTCCCCAGGGCCGGGCCCGGGCGTGCTCGCGCTCGAGTCGCTCCAGCGTCGCTCGAGCCTCGTCGCAGGCCGCCACGAGCCGCTCGACGCGCCGCAGCTCTCCTGCCGCCGCCTCGGCGCCAGGCCATGGCCCGTCCTCGTCCCCGGGCGGGAGCGCGGCGAGCATCCGCTCCACGCGCTCCCGCTGCGCCTTCAGCTCGGTCGGGAGCTCCGGCGCGGGCCGTCGCTCCAGCACGTGCAGCACCCCCGCGTCCGCGACCGCCCGCACGGCCGCGTCACGATCGGCACTCGGCCCCAAGAGGCACACCTTCGTCATCTCAACGATGGCCATGCTCCGCTCCTGTCTCCGAGACCCGAGGTCGAGCCTGCGCCTTGGCCTTGGCCAGCTTGGCTCGCCCCACCGCCGCGGTCTGCTGATCGCCCAGGTAGACCCGCAGCCGCCGAATGTTGCGCTGCGTACGAGGCACCAGGACCTTCTCGTAGAGGTTGATCCGCTGGCTGGTGCGGGCAAGCTCCTGGGCGAGCCGATGCTCGCTCCGCTCGAGCACGGAGCGCTCGGCGTGCAGCCGCGCGTCCTGCCGCAGCACGCCCACCGCGTCGTCGAACGAGAGCGGCGTGGCCAGCAGATCGTGCGTGCGATCCACGAAGCGCACGTGCTCGAGCCGAGACACCGCGACCCCGGCCACGTTGGTCGTTGCCGTCACCACCTGCTCCACCTCTGCATGCGGGCGCGCGACCGGGGCCATCGCCCGCAGCAACCCCGCCCAGGACCTCGCACCCTCGTGGAGCGCAGCTCGCTGCCGTTCCACTCGAGCCCGCTGCTGCCTCACCCCGGCGACCGCCGCCTGCAGCTGCTGCTGACGCAGCCGCAGCGTGGGCAAGAACTCGAGCAGCGAGCCGAGCCGATCCTTCTGCTCGCGCAGCGAGCTCTTGTTCAGGCGCAGCGCGTCCTTCATGGCGTCACCTCGCCAGGCCAGCGCGCCTGCAGCACCTCGCGCTTGATGCCGACCTGCTGGGGCTCATAGCACTCGGCCAGCGTGCGCCACCCCAGGTCCAGGGCCTGCAAGAGCGGCAGCTCGACCTCCAGGTCCATGAAGTGCCGGCGAAACAGCTCGCCGTAGCGCAGGTGTCGGGCGTCGGTCTCGGTGCTCATGAACCCCATCGCGAGCTTCTTGTGGGCCTCCTGCGCCCGCGCGTAGAGCCGGATCATCGCGTTCATCAGCGGCCCGTGGTCGTCGCGCGTGGCCTTGCCCACCACCAGCTGCCCGAGCCGCGACAGCGATCCAAAGGGACTGATGCAGCCGTCCGTGAGGTAGTACTGCCCCTCGGTGATGTAGCCGGTGTTGTCGGGCACGGGGTGCGTCACGTCGCCTCCCGGCATGGTGGTGACACCCAGGATGGTGATGGAGCCCGCGCCAGGCAGGTCCACCGCCTTCTCGTAGCGCGCAGCCAGATCCGAGTAGAGCGAGCCGGGAAAGCCGAGGTTCGAGGGGATCTGCTCCATCGACACCGCGATCTCCTTGAGCGCATCGGCAAAGGCGGTCATGTCGGTCAGCAGCACGAGCACCCGCTGCCCCGCCACCGCGAGCTGCTCGGCCGCCGCGAGCGCGAGGTCGGGCACCAACAGGCGCTCCACCACCGGGTCGGCGGCGGTGTTGACGAACATCACCGTACGCCCCATCACCCCGCCTTCCTCGAAGGTCTGCTGGAAGAACATGGCCTCGTCGAACGGCAGCCCGATGCCTCCGAAGACGATGACGTCGGCGCGCGCCTGGAGACCGATGCGGGCGAGCAGCTGGGCATGAGGCTCGCCGGCCTCGGAGAAGATCGGCAGCTTCTGGCTCTCCACCAGCGGGTTGAACACGTCGATCATGGGAATCCCGGTCTCGACGAGCCGCCCGGGCAACCGCCGTCGTATCGGGTTGACCGAGGGGCCTGCGAGCTCGACGGGCTCCCCTTCGTCGAGCGAAGGCTTGCCGTCACGCGGGCGCCCCGAGCCGTCGAACACGCGCCCCAAGAGCTGCTGGCTGACCCGCAGCTGCATGGGCCGACCCAAGAAGCGCACCGAGGCATCGACCGAGAGCCCGCGAGTTCCCGAGAACACCTGCAGGGCCACCCGCCGGCCGGCGAGGCGAACGACCTGGGCCAGGCTCTCCTCGCCGTCGGGGTTGCGGATGACGGCGAGCTCTCCAAAGCCCACGCCGTCGGCGAAGACGCTGGCGATGTCGCCGTTGATGGTGTCGATTCCCCGGTGTGTCCTCATCATGCGGCACCTGCTCGTGTTGCGGTGGGGCCGACCTGGGCCAGGAGCTGGTCGATGCGAAGATCCTGCTCGACGAGCTCCGGCGACCCCGGTGCACAGTAGTTGCGCTGGTAGAACGCGTCGGTCAGCGACGCGAAGAAGCGACGGGCGGCCACCTTGTCGGGCAGCGACGGCTCCATGGTCAGCGCCCGGTGGATCCGCACCAGATCCCGCTTCTGGCGATCCATGGGGGTGCAGGCGTCCAGCTCGTCGAATGCGTTCTGCTGCAAGTAGGCCGCATCGAGCAGCTCACCGCAGAGGTACACCACCAGATCACCGAGCGGCACGCCCTCCTCACCCACCACCGTCATCATCCGATCCACCTCGGCGGCGCGGCGCAGAGTGGTCCGGCAGAACTCCACTGCGGCGTCCCAGGCAGGATCGTCGTCGTCGATCCGCCGCGGGTAGAGGGACCACGACTCCAGCGGATCGATGGCCGGATAGCGACGCTCGTCGGAGCGCGCGCGGCTGAGCCCGTGGAACGCCCCCACCACGCTCAGCGTGGCCTGGGTGACCGGCTCCTCGAAGTTGCCTCCCGCCGGCGACACCGTGCCGATCAGCGTGACCGCCCCGGTGGATCCATCGCGCAGCTCCACCAGCCCCGCCCGCTCGTAGAGCCCGGCAATGCGAGTCTGCAGGTACGCCGGAAACGCCTCCTCACCGGGAATCTCCTCGAGGCGCCCCGAGGTCTCGCGCATGGCCTGGGCCCAGCGCGAGGTGGAGTCGGCCAGCACCAGCACGTCGAGGCCGAGCTGCCGATAGTACTCGGCCAGGGTGATCCCGGTGTAGATCGAGGCCTCGCGAGCGGCCACCGGCATCGACGAGGTGTTGCAGACGATGATGGTGCGCTCCATCAGCGAGCCCCCCGTGCGCGGGTCCACGAGGCGAGGGAGCTCCTCGATGGTCTCCACCACCTCTCCGGCCCGCTCGCCGCAGGCCACCACGATGACGAGATCGACCGCTGCGTAGCGGGCCAGCAGCTGCTGGAGCACGGTCTTGCCGGCGCCGAAGGGCCCGGGCACGCAGGCGGTTCCGCCTCGCACGATGGGAAAGAGGGTGTCGATGATGCGGCAGCCGGTGACCAACCGCTGCCTCGGATGGAGACGCCGTTCGTGGCGGTCGATGGCGCGCTTGACCGGCCAGCGCTGCTGCATGGTCACGGCACGCTCGTGACCGTCGTCGGTCCGCAGGATCGCGACCACCTCGTCGACCCGCCGGTCTCCGGCGTCCGCGACATGGATGAGGGTCGCCGAGCCCCGCAGATCGAGCGGCACCATCACGTGGTGTCGAATGTGATGCTCCTGCACCCAGCCCAGGAATTCACCCGCCTGCACCCGAGCACCCGGCGCAGCGGTGGGATGGAACGCCCACTGCCGTTGCAGATCGACCGCAGGCGCCTGGGCCCCTCGTCGCAGGAACAGGCCCTGGCGATCGTCGAGCCGATGCAGCGGGCGCTGCAGCCCGTCGTAGATGGTGCCCAGCATCCCCGGGGCCAGGGTCACCGAGAGCAGCTCGCCGCGAAACGCGACCTTCATGCCCACCGCGACCCGCCGGGTGTCTTCGAACACCTGGAGCTGGGCCACCTCGCCGTCGACGCGGATGACCTCGGCCATCAGGCGCTCCGATCCACACTCGACCTCGGCCACCTCGCCCTGCCGCACCGGCCCATGCCGTCGTACCGCCACGAGGTTGCCGTTGACGCCCACGATCGTGCCGCTGGCTCGTTGGTCGCTCATGCCCACACCTCCTCGAGGGCTTCCCCCTCGTCGTCGAAGTCCCAGCGCTGGAGCACGATGGCCGCCACCACCTGGGCCAGCAGCGCGTCGGTGTCGAAGGGGTCGATGCCCACGAGCCGCTCCAGCTCCCGCAGGCGGGCGGCATCCAGCGTCCACTGCCGCTGCTGCGGATCGGAGCCCGCCATGGCTCCCGCCACCATGGCGGCGAGCGCCGTGGCCCGATCCTCCACGTCGGGCGCCGCAGCAGGCCAGGGGCGACCCAGCACCTCCGCACGCCGGGCCGCCAGGGCCTCGCGCAGCGCCTGCTCATGGGCGGTCCACGCCCGCAGGAGCTCGCTGCCCGACTCGTCCGCAAGCTGCCGCGCCCGCTCGATCCGCGCCCGCCCTCGGGTCACCGCATCGGCCTCGACCGCCCCGGGCTCGGCCCCGGTGCCGGCCTCGGGCTGGTCGAGCGCGATCAGAGCCTCGACCGCGGACACGGTCCGCGCATCGAGCTCCTCACGACAACGAACCCATAGCCGAGGCAGGGCCAGCGCCGGTGGACCCGGGGCGACCGGCCGCGGCGGCAGCTCGGTGCACAGGCGATAGTGCTTCATGCGACCTCCCGCGAGCGCGTTCCGAGGTACTGCCGAAAGCGCGGGGCCAAGAAGCGCATCAGCACCTGGGTGAAGGCCTCGTGGCTGAAGTCGAGCTGCACTCCATCCGCGGCGAGCACGAATCCCCCACTCGGCCCTCCTTCGGGCCGAAGCCGTACGCCCCGCCGAGCGACGGGTCCGACCCGAGCCATGAGCGCGGCGCCGAGCCGCTCGGCGACCTGCGGCGACAGCAGCACCTCGAGCTCCGCATCACCATGGCCCGACGCGGCAAAGGCCCGGGCCGCCTCGACGAGCAGGGCCTCGAGCGTCGGGCCATCGCCCAGCGCATGCTCGAGCACCTCGTGGAGGGTCGCGCCGAGCACGGCCTGCTCGACGGCCTGACGCAGCATCAGCACTCCGGCGGCCGCCGCCTGCCGCAGCTCTCGATCGAGCTGCGTGCGCTGCTGCTCGGCTCTCCGCCGTGCGTCTTCGACGATGCGTTCGGCCTCGGCCCGCGCCTGATCCCGCAGCTCGGCCGCCTCGGCCCGCGCCTGCGCCACCAGCGCATTGGCCTCTCGCTCGCCGGCCTCGATTCCGCGTCGACACAGCGCCTCGACGGCCTGCTCGAGGCCTTCGGTCACCCTCTCGTTCATGAGCTTCGCTCCAGTCCTTCGCTACCCAAGGTCAACATGAACCCATTGAGAGCGCCTTCGAGGGAATAGATTTGGCGTGATACATTAGCTTCGTTCATGTATGTGAACCTGCCCTCGCTTCCCGCGTTGCAGACGTTCGAGGCCGCCGCACGCCTGGGCAGCTTCACCGCGGCCGCCCGCGAGCTGCACGTGACCCAGGGTGCGGTGAGCCATCAGATCCGCGCCCTCGAGGACGACCTGGGCTATCTGCTGTTCGCGCGCCTGCCCCGGCGGGTGGAGCTCACCCGCGAGGGCCGGCTGCTCGGCGAGGCGGTGACCCGAGGGCTGGGCCACATTGCCGAGGCCCTGCGCATGCTCGAGCAGCAACGCGGCCGTCGGTGGCTCTCGGTCAGCGTCAGCCACTCGTTCGCGGTGCGCTGGCTGGTCCCACGGCTCGACGAATTCGGGCGCCTCCACCCCGAGGCCGACGTGCGCATCGCCTCCACCAACCGCATGGTCGACCCGCGCCACGAGGACATCGACCTGTGCATTCGCTTCGGCGAGGGCAGCTATCCGGGTCTCGACATCGAGCTGCTCATCACCGAGGAGGTGTTCCCGGTGTGCAGCCCCCAGTTGCTGCGCGACGCACCGCTGCGCGAGCCCGCCGACCTGGTCCACCACACGCTCTTGCACGACGACGTGCTGCTCGACCACCCCGAGCGCCCGAGCTGGGAGCGCTGGCTCGAGGCCGCCGGGGTGCGGCTGCCCGATCTGGCGGGCCCGCACTTCAGCCACACCAGCATGACCATGACCGCCGCCGTGGCTGGCCAGGGGGTGGCGCTGGGCCGAACCTGCCTGGTGGTGGACGACATCGCCAGCGGTCGCCTCGTTCGCCCCTTCGGTCCCGCGGTGCGCAGTCCCTTCTCCTACTGGCTGGTCGCGCCCCGCGGGGGCCTCGATCGCCCCTCGGTGGCCAGCTTCGTGCGATGGCTTCGCGAGAGCATGCCCACCATGCCCGCGCTCCACGAACCATCGACCCGGGCCCAGCCCTGACCCGCCGAGCAGGGCACGGAAGCAGAGGATCGCAGCCGCGCTCGTTCGGATGATATCCTCGCCCCATGCGTTGGCTTGCATGGGCCGGGGGCTTGGGACTGGGGCTTTTGGCGGGCTGGGCCTGCGGCACGGGCAGCGAGACCGACTGCGCCGTGGGCAGCCTCGAGTGCGCCTGCACCACGGGGGGCGCGTGTGATCCAGGGCTCACCTGCGTCAACGACAAGTGCATCCTCATCGACTGCCCGGTGGGTCGCGAGGGATGCCCGTGCACGGGCGGTGGGGCCTGCGATCCGGGGCTGACCTGCGAGGGCGACACGTGCGTCGATGGCGATGGCACCGGTGGCGGCCCGGGACCCAGCAGCATGAGCATGAGCATGGGAGATGCCACGGCCGACGAGGACAGCGGCGGGCTCAAGCTCGACGTGGGCTCCAACGACCTGCCCGTGGGGCCGTGCTCGCAGACCGGCTGCACCCGGGTGGACATGCTGTTCGCGATCGACTCGTCGCTGTCGATGAACGAGGAGATCCAGGCGCTCGCGGCCTCGCAGGCGTTCACGGCGATCGTGCAGGACCTCGAGGATCTCAACTGCGGCGGCATCGAGTACCGGATCGGGATCACCAACGACAACAACGGCGGCTTCATCGGGTCGGGCGGTCAGCCGTGGTTCGACAGCAACGACATGACGCAGGAGGAGATCGCCTCGGCATTCTCCTCGGCCGCGCTCTCGGTGCCCTGCGCCAACTGCACGCCGATCGGCTGCGAGCACGTGCTCAGCACGGCGCTGTCGACCCTCGCGCTCGACACCTCCGGCTTCCTGCGACCCGACGCCTTGCTCGTGCTGGTGCTGATCACCGACGTCGACGACTACGGCTACTACGATCAGATGGGCTTCGGCGGCTTCTGTGATGGCTTCCTGTGCACGCAGACGCCACAGCCGGTCGACACCATCTACGACCAGCTCGTGACGCTCAAGGGTGGCGACCCGGCGGCCGTCGCCGCGGTCGTGGTCGCGGGCGACCCCACGATCATGGAGGGGCTCAACACCTGCGGACAGCCGGCCACCTGCTGCGGCGTGGGCCTGGGCGAGTGCGCGCAGGCCCACCACGCGCCACGGCTGTACGAGTTCGCGGACATGCAGGCGGGCACCAACGGGTACGCGGGCAACATCTGCGACGGCGCGGCGCAGATCCCCTTGATGATCCAGGACGCGCTGACCAACAACGTCGACCTGGCGTGTCAGACCTACGAGCCACCGGGCTAGCAGGACCATGCGCTCGACGACCATCACCCTCCTGGTCGGCCTGGGGCTCGGCGCGGCGCTCGGCGGCTCTTGTACGGGCAGCAGCGTGTTCGAATGCGAGGCCGACGGCCAGTGCGTGTTCGCGGGGATCGAGGGCGTGTGCCAGCCCAACGGCCATTGCAGCTTCCCCAGCGGCGACTGCGCTTCGGGACAGCGCTACGGCATACACGCTCCGCCCGAGCTGGCGGAAGAATGCGTGGACGAGGGCGCCACGGGCTCGGGCTCGGGTGGCGAGCCGGCCTCGGAGGACGCGTCCGCGTCGGTCGATTCCGCCGACGACGACACGACCATGGGGGGCCCCGGGAGCGACGAGCTGCTGCTGTGGCTCGACTTCGAGGAGATGGACGGCAGCCAGGTGCTCGACCGCAGCGGCAACGAGCGCCATGCACAGTGCCAGGGCCTGTGCCCGTTTGCGTTCCCCGGGCGGGTCGGCAACGGGGGCGCCTTCACGAACAACCACCTCGTCGTGCCCCACGACCCCGGGCTCGAGACTCCCGACGCGCTGACCATCGCGGTGTGGGTCTTTACCGAGACCGGCCCGTCCGCGATGGCCATCGCGGAGAAGCCCTACCTCGCAAGGACCAACGCCAACTGGAACTCGTGGGAGCTGCGGCTCGAGGAGGTGCTCTACTTCGCGATCGCCAACGACGCGGAACAGAGCGTGACCCTGTCCGAGACGATCTTGGGCTACGAGGCCCTGTGGGTGCACTTGGCGGGGGTCTACGATGGCGACGGCGTGGCGCTCTACATCGGTGGCGAGCTGGTCGACCAGGCCTCGGCCAGCACGCCCGGCTTCGACGCCCAGGACATCATCATCGGCGCGGGGGCGAGCAATGGCATGATCGACGACCTCTTCTTGGGAGGCCTGGACGAGCTGCGGCTCTATGGGCGAGCGCTCTCCGCTGGAGAGGTGCAGGCGCTCGCGGCCGAAGGCCCCGCGTGAGCTCCGCGGGCTCCGCGTCGCAGCGGCCCGCGAGCGTCTTCCCGAGGTCGGGGCCGGGGGATTGCGCGACGTCCCGCGAGAAAGATGAACACCCGCCTCGATCCGTGATTGAATGGGCGAGGAAGGGCGAGACTCATGCGACTGGCGAGATTCGTGTGCTGTATGGCGGTGGGACTGGGTTCCTGGGGCTGCGGTGGATCCGAGGGCGACGGTGACGGTGGCGGCGACACGGTGACCACGTTGCCGCCCGGCAGCGGGCCCACGACCGAGCCGGCCACCACCGCGGAGGACAGCGGCGGAGCCACCAGCGCGGCGACCTCGGCGGCGACCACCACCGGGCCCGCCAGCAGCAGCGACGGCGCCGATGGAGAGACGGGTCCCGCGGTCTACTTCGACGTGGGCATGATGCCCGACGGCGGCGGCGAGGGCTGGTGCCAGCCGGGCATGAGCGGGGGCATGGGCGGCAAGGACGAGCCCGAGTTCTCGTTCCTGTGGGCGTGCAACAGCACCCAGGGCACGATCTCCAAGATCGACACGCAGACGGTGACCGAGGTGGCGCGCTACTACACGCGGCCCGACCTCTCGGGCAGCCCTTCGCGCACCTCGGTGAGCCTGTCGGGTCACGCGGCGGTGGCCAACCGCTCGGGCGGCATCACCAAGTTCTGGGCGACCCAGGAGGATTGCCAGGACACCAACGGCGTGGCGGGGATCCAGACCTCGGTGGGCAACGCTCCGCTGCCGTGGGATCAGGAGGAGTGCCGCGCGTGGCACATCCCGTTCGGCTACAGCAGCCAGCGCCCCGTGGCGTGGGCTCCGGGCGAGTGGAACTCCCAGAGCTGCGAGTGGGAGAACGAGATGCTGTGGACGGCCGGGCGCAACGGCTCCGGCACCGACGCCGAGGTGGTGCTCATCGACGGCGACGCGGGCATCGTGGTCGACACCGCGGCGGTGATGGGGCTCAAGGCGGATCAGTACGGCCTCTACGGCGGCGCGGTGGATTCCGAGGGCAACTTCTGGGCCACGGGCTGGGCCACCGGCAATCACCTGGTGCGGGTCGACATCGACACCATGGCGGTGACCGTGTGGCCCGGGCCCTCGGTGATCGCGACCTCGCACTGGTACGGCATGACGGTCGACGTCAACGGCTACGTGTGGAACTGCGCCAGCCGAGTGGCGCGCTTCGACCCCGTGACGGAGCTGTGGGCAGTGAGCAACGAGCTGCCGCACTGGAACGCGGGCTGCATGGCGGACGACGATCCCAACGGCCTGCTGTGGCTGGGGAGCCAGGGGCTGCTCGGGATCGATCGCGAGACGTTCGCGGTGGTGCACCAGTGGCCCACGCCCACGTCCTATGGCGTGAGCATCGACTTCTACGGCTACGTGTGGGCGGTCAACGGCAACGGGGCGCACCGCGTCGATCCCAGCACCGGCACCGTGACCTCGTACAACGGGCTCGTGGGCGCATACACCTACTCGGACATGACCGGGTTTGCGCTCAACACCGTGGGCGGCGGCGGGGCGGCGGGGTAGCGAGCCGCTCGTCCCTCGTCCACGACCGTCGGTGCGCCCTCCCCGACCGTCAGTCGGGGCAGTCGCCCCTTCGCGCATCCATTCGCGCTACCGTGGACCCTCGATGTCGCCCCAGCCGCTGCTCCCCGCTTCGTCCCTTCGAACCGCCCTGGTGTGGGTGGTGGCCGCGGCCAGCCTGGTGATGGGCATGGCGGCGATCCCCACGATCGTCCGCCTCGATCCCGCGCCCTGGCTGGCCGCGTCGCTGGCCACCGCCGCCATGTGCGGGCTGACGGTGCGACTGGCCGCGCGCAGCCTGGTCGAGCCGGGTACTGCGGTCGGCCGCACGGTGGGCTGGGCGCTGCTGCTGGGGGTGGCCAATGGCCCCGTGGCATTCATGGCCGCCTGCGTGGCGGAGCGCGGGAGCCTGGACTCGCTGGCCTTCCTGCCGCTGGTGGCGGTGGTCGGCTCGCCGTTCGGGCTGGGCTTCGGGCTGCTGTTCGGCCTGGCGCTGAGCATCCCGGTGGCGACGTTCATGCGGGCGTGGCAGCGGCCCTCGCCCGATGCCACCGACACCACGCTCGCGGCGCTGGGCGTGTGGCTGGCGCTGGCCTCCGCGGGCACGGTGCTGGTGCTGGCCATGCGGCTGCACCCGTCGATCCCCCACGGCCCCTGGGGAGCGGGTGGCGACGAGCCGTGGCACGGGACCGCGCTCCTGAGCACCGCGTGGGGCATGGGTCTGCTCGGAGCGGGGCTGGCCGTGGTGGCGGGGCTGCGCCGCGCGTCACGGCACCGCTTCGTGGCCCGGGTGGCCCTGGGCCTGGTGCCGAGCTGGCGGCTGGTCGCGGCTCCGGTCGACGCGACCGAGCGCGCGGACCTGCAGCGCCTGCCCTGCCTGGGAGAGACGCCGCTCGAGTGCGATCACGTGCTCGTGCGCTGCGAGGAGGCCGGCGACGGCGCGTATCGCCGCGCCGCGACTCAGTGGCCCGTGGCCTGGGTGCCTCGCACATGGCTCGGTGCTCGGATCATCGAGAGCGCCCACGAGCCGCCCGCGCCGCGCGCTGCGTGATAGCGTGCGGGCCCGATGCCCTGGTCGCGCTCCCTCGCTCCGCTCGTTTTCGCCTTCGCCACGCTCGCCGTCGCCCCCGGCTGCGATCGCGAGGCCGAGACCAAGCCCGATGCCAAGGCCGACGCCGGCACCGAGACCAAGGATCCCGACGCCGCGTCTGCGCAGACCTGTGCGGTCCGTGGTCAGGAGATGGAGCGGGAGCTGCTGGACGCATGCACGATCTCCGAGCAGTTGCTGTCGGTCGACGTGCCGTTCACCCCCTGGAAGTCCGCCCCCTCGTCGGCGCCGAGCAACGCGCTGCGGCTCGAGCTGAGCCCCAAGGGCGTGGTGGTGGGCTGGGGCTCGCCGCTGCCGCTGGGCGAGCTCGAGGCGCGCCTGATCGCCGAGCGCGAGCACGCCGCGATGGCCTCTCGCTCGCGCGGGCCGCTGTCGTGGGTGCTCGCCATCGACGGCACCACCGCGCGCAAGGACGTGGCCTCGGCGCTGCAAGTGCTCGCGAGTACGGGGCTGTCCCAGGGCTGGGTGCAGCTGGGCACCACGTCGGTGGGCAACGTTCCCAAGCCGCGCGACCCCAAGCTGCTCGCCGAGCTCACGGCACGAGTCGAGGCCAAGGATCCCAGCGAGCGTGCGGCTGCCCTCGCCGACGAGATCAGCCGCGCCATGCCCCCTTGCCCGGGTGCGGCCAAGGCGTTCGAAGCGGTGGCGGTGGCCGCCCCCGAGCAGCGCTGCGAGCTGCTCGCGCGCGGCATGGCGGCGGGCTTGGTCGGCTGCGGCTGCCCCAAGGTCGACACGATGGCAACCCTGCTCTACGCGCTCTCGGTGGGCGCCGAGGTGCCCACGCGCCTGGGCGTGGCCGTGCCCGTGACCGTCGATCCGAAGGCCAAGCCGCAGCCGGGCGCAACGTGGGCCGACGTGGTCGCGGGCGCGTCGGAGGGCACGTTCACGGCGCTGTGGGTGAGCCCGCGCTAGCGATGGCGACCGCGCTCGGGGGGGCGGGCTATGCTACGCCGCCTTGGCGCCCCCAAGCCCGACTCGCTCACCCGCCGCGCTCGTCTTTGCCGCCACCATCGGGGTGGGGGCCTGCCTGCTGTTCCAGGTGCAGTTCATCCTGGGCAAGCAGGTCCTTCCGTGGTTCGGGGGCGCCCCCGCGGTGTGGACCACCTGCATGTTGTTCTTCCAGGTGCTCCTGCTGCTCGGCTACGGCTACGCGCACCTGGTGGGCAGCCGCTCGTCCCCCGTGGCCCAGCGCAACATCCACCTCGCCGCGCTGGGCTTGGCGACCGCGCTGCTGCTGGTCCGCGTGCTGCTGTGGCCCTCGCCGATCACCCCGTCCGATGCATGGAAGCCCGCCGAGGGTGACATCCCGTCGCTGG
Source organism: Paraliomyxa miuraensis (assembly GCF_026337845.1). Lineage (GTDB taxonomy): Bacteria > Myxococcota_A > Polyangia > Nannocystales > Nannocystaceae > Paraliomyxa > Paraliomyxa miuraensis. The sequence goes on from NZ_JAOVZF010000164.1 coordinate 288,696, forward strand.
CGATCCTGGGCCTTCTGCTGTTCACCATCGGCCTGCCGTTCCTGGTGCTGTCGTCCACGGGACCGCTGCTCCAGAGCTGGTACGCCCGCTGCTTCCCGGGCGCGTCGCCCTATCGCCTCTACGCGCTGTCCAACCTCGGCTCGCTGCTCGGCCTGCTGAGCTATCCGTTCGGGCTCGAGCCGCTGCTCTCGGTGACCGAGCAGGGCTGGGTGTGGTCGGCGGGCTTCCTCGTGTTCGCGGTGGGCTGCGCGAGCACGGCGATGCTGGTGGGACGCACCGCGCCCTCCTCCACGAGCGATGCGTCGAGCCCCGCCGGCGCGCCCGCACGCGAGCAAGAGGCCCCGCCCACCGCCCGCACGCGCCTTCTGTGGCTGGTGTTGGCCATGCTCGCCTCGGTGCTGCTGCTGGCCATCACCAGCCAGATCTCGCTCGAGGTCGCGGTGATCCCCTTCCTGTGGATGCTGCCGCTGGCGCTCTACCTGCTGAGCTTCGTGCTCTGCTTCGAGTACGAGCGGGCCTATCGCCGGGGCATCTGGGTGCCGCTCTTGTTGGTCAGCGCCGGCTGCACCACGGTGGTGATCCACCTGGGCGTGGGCGCGCCGATGCTGGTGCAGCTGTGCACCTATCTGTCGACCCTGTTCTTCGCCTGCATGGTCTGTCACGGCGAGCTGGTGCGCAGAAAGCCTGCTCCTGCCCACCTCACCGGGTTCTACCTGCTGGTCTCGGCGGGCGGCGCCGCGGGTGGCGTGTTCACGGGGATCGTGGCCCCCGCCGCGTTCCCCGATCTGTGGGAGCTGCCGCTGGCGCTGGTGGCCGTGTCCGCGCTGGCCCTGGCGCTGGCCCTGGCGCAGCCATCACCTTCGCAAGCAGGGCCGTCCTCGCCCGCGCTGGCCAAACGCCTGCGCAGGGCTCGGCAGGTGGCCGCGGGGCTCGGCACGGTGTTCGTGCTCGCCATGGCCATCGCCCTGGCCCAGCACGCCCACGAGCAGTTCGACGACAACCTGCACGTCTCGCGCGGCTTCTTCGGGGTGCTGCGCGTGGACCAGGACTGGAAGGACGAGAACCGACGCACCCGCCTCCGCCACGGCCGCATCATCCACGGCTTCCAGTACGAGGATCCCGAGCTGTCTCGCCAGCCCACCAGCTACTATGGCCCGGGCAGCGGGGTCGGCCTGGCCATCACCACGCACCCGCGCCGCACGGCCAAGCAACCGCTGCGGATGGGCTTCGTGGGCCTGGGCACCGGGACCCTCGCCAGCTACGCGGTCGCCGGCGATCAGGTGCGCTACTACGAGATCGACCCCGACGTGCTCGCGCTTTCGTCGGGGCCCACGCCATTCTTCACCTACCTGCGCGACTGCCCGGGCACGGTCGAGGTGGAGCTCGGCGATGCCCGCATCACCCTCGAGCGCGAGCCCGATCAGGGCCTGGACGTGCTCGCGCTCGATGCGTTCTCGAGCGATGCGATCCCGGCCCACCTGCTGACGGTGGAGGCCATGCAGCTCTACCTTCGGCACCTGCGCGACGACGGCAGCGTGATCGCGGTGCACATCTCCAATCGCTACCTCGACCTCGATCCCGTGGTGCGAGGCCTGGCCGAGACCCTCGACCTGGCCGTGATCCGCATCGACGACGGCCAGGACGACGCGCTGGTCTACACCAGCGAGTGGATGCTGCTGGCCCGCGATGTGGCGGCGTTCGAGCCCATCGTGGCCCTGGCCGATCCCACCGAGGTCCCGGAGCACGAGGGGCCGTGGCCGCGCTGGACCGACGCGTACAGCAACCTGGTCGAGGTGCTCGAGTAGCGTGCCTCAGGGAAGGGCGCAGACGCCCACGTTCTCGAGGCCGGCGGGTGCCTCCCCCGGGCCGTACCATGGCTGACAGGTCTGCCCCTCGCCGGCGCCCGTGCACTGGGCGTCGCCGAGCGGATCGGACGGATCGCAGATCTCGGTGCAGCAGCTGGTCATGCCCTCGCAGGGCAGACCGGGGGGCACGGCGGACGACTGCGTGCACAGCAGCCCGGGAAGGCACGAGTAGTCGTTGAGGCAAGGATCTCCGTAGGCCCCGTCGCCGCTCGGCTGGCAGTACCACCAGTCGTAGTAGGGCAGGCATGCTCCCACCGCGCATTCCTGAGCGAGGGGGTCGCACCACTCCACGCACACGTAGGGGCTGGCATCGCCGCCAATGGCACAGAAGCGAGCGGTGTCGGCACAGGTCGGCTCGAGCTCCGAGCCCTCGCAAAACGGCTGGCAGGTGCCCACGAGGGTCTCGAGGTCCACGTCCCAGCACATCGCGCCTGCCTCACAGGAATCGAGGCCCACGAGTGGCCCGTCGATCACCTCGCAGGGCTCGCCGACCGCGTCGGGCTCCTCGACCACCGGGAAGCAATTCCATGCATCCCAATTCGTGTCGCCGTTGCTCGACCAGGGCATGCACTTCTCGCCGGGCGGACACTGGGGATCGCCCGGGAAGATCCCGCAAGAGCCGTCGCCGCCCACGTCGGGGGGTAGGGCCGTGCCGCCGTCCTCGGTGGACTCGGAGGCCGTCGATCCCGCGCTCGTGCCCGAGATGGTGCCCGTGAGTTCGTCATCGGTCGAGCCCTCGCCGTCCGAGGACGATCCCACGAGCTCGCCGAGCGAGGTTGGATCGGCGGGACAACCCACGAGCATGGTGGCGAGCAGGCCGACGCGCAGCCCGGTGGGAACGAGGTCATTGGTGCGGATCACGACCATGAGTGTCACCAGGTCGAGCGATCCGTTTGCGACGAGCGATCAATCGCGGTCGATCGCACAGGCATCGCGTATGCGATCGCGCAGCGACGACGAGGGGTGTCGCTGCAAGAAGTCGGTGGCCCGCACCACGGCGTTGGTGGCCCGCTGGTGGCAATCGACCAGCACCCGCAGGGCGCGTGCATCGAGAGCCAAGACGCCGCCGGGGTAGCTCTGCTCGTACTCGACCAGCACGCTGGAGGCACGAGCCCAGTCGCGTCCCTCGATCGCTGCCTTGGCGCGGCGCAGCACCGCGACCTCGCCGGCCACGTCGAGACCGGCGGCTTCGACCGAGGGGCGAGGTGCGAGCGCGGACTGGTCCCCGCCCACCGAGGCCCTCGGGCTCGGCGCCAACGCGGAGTCGGGCCCACGGGCGCGCGTGCGAGCGCCAGGAGCGGGAGCCGGCGGTCGCTCCCCGGGGATCGGAGCCGAGGCCTCGGACGTGGGCTCGGCGCTCGCTCGCGCCACGCCCTGCGGCCGGGTGCGTGCCGCCTGGGCGGCGTCCCGTTCCTTCGCATCGTAGCTGGCGGCGTTGGACTCGGAGGCGCGAGTGATCTGCGTGCCGCCCCCCTGCCCCACCCACAGCAGCAGCGCGGCGGCGGCAGCCAGCAGCACGCCCGCCCCCCACAGCCACGGGCCCACGCTGGCGGCGGGAGCGGGAGCCTCGGGCTCGGGCTCCACCACGCTCGGCGCGGGCTCACCAGCCTCGATGCGCGTACGCAGCCCTCGTCGCATGCGCCGAACGGCCGCCTCCGAGGGCGCGTGATGACGGCGGGAAGCCTCGAGCCACTGCTGCTGGAGCCGCTTGATGTCATCCATGGGAGCCTCCCTCGATGTGGGCGCGCGTGAAGGCGTCGAACGCCTGACGAGCCGCACGCAGCCGCGTGTAGACGGTGTTGAGCTTCCAGCCCGTGGCCTCGCTGATCTCGGGTCCGGTCAAGCCCTCGAGCTCGGACAGCTCGAAGACCACGCGGTGGCGCGACGACAGCGAGCCGAGGAAGCGCTCGAGGATCTGCGCCGCCTCGACCTCCTCGGGCTCGGCCGACACCGGAGGCGAGGGCAAGGCCCGCAGCGATCGCCTCCGTCGCTCGCGTAGACGCACCCGATTGCGCGCCACGCCTCGGGTGATCCCAAACAGCCACGAGGTCATGGCGCCGCGACCCTCGTAGCGATCGAGCGCGTGGTAGACCACGAGGAACACGTCCTGCACCACGTCCTCGCGCTCGTCCTCGCCGACCCCAAAGCGCCCCGCCACCCGCCACACCAGGGCGTGGTGCTCGGCGTAGAGCCGCTCGACCTCAGCCAACCGGCTGGAGCTCGACGCGCTGGGCACGGCGGTGGACGAGGACATGACGGCAGGCAGGGGTGAGTGTCGCCAGATGCCTAGCTCCGTTTGCGAGGACCCCACCATCCTCCGCCCATCGAGACCATTGCACCGAGAGGATGCTCACAACATGCCGGGCCAAGCTCGTCGATGACGAAATTGAGGCGCCGCAGCGGTATCAGCAGCTCGGCCGCGAGCCACAGCTCGCCCCCCCAGCGCGCGCGGAGCTGGGCCCGAGGCCCGACCAGCCCCGCCACCCAGGTCTCCTGGCCGCTGCGACCCACGATGCCATCACCCTCGCCGCGCGCCCAGCTGCGCCCCACGGCCAGCCCCGCGCACACGGGGAGCGCGAGCCGGTCGTTGGCGAGGCGCCAGACCGGGCAGCCTCGGCCAGACACGGCCGCCAGCTGGACCACCGCGCGGGCCCGGGGAGCGACCTCGGCGGTGAGCGGCGGCAGGTAGAGCACGTCGAGCCCCGCCGCCCAGCGTCGTCCCGTCACCGCGCCCCCGGCCGTGAGCAGGGGGTGCACGAGGTGGAGCACGCCCACGGCCACACCACCACCGACTTGGACGCGCCCGCCCAGCGCGCGCGCGGGCGGTTCGCGCTCGGCGGTCGGCGTCACGGCCGAGGCGGCGGCCGGCTCGAGCGCATCGTCGACGTCGGCGGGGTCATCGAGCGAGACGGGCTCGAGCGCACGCGAGGGCTCGGGCCGATCGAGCTCGTCGCCAACGGGCTCGTCGAGGCTCGAGTCGGGCGCCGGCACCTCGGGCTCTTCGGGCTCCTCGTTGGCGGCGGGCGGATCGGCGGGCTGGACCGTCAGCCCGATGACCAGCGCCGACGCCTCGTAGAGCGCCTCGCACGACTCCGCCGCCAGCTCGCGCTCGTATGCGACGCCGTCGACGTCGAAGACCAGCCGAGCGCGCCAAGGTCCGCCGTCGTGCTCGGCGTGGAGTCGAACCGAGCCCAACGCCGTCGGGTTGGTCACCTGCGTCGCGAGGCGCTCGCGCAGCGCCTGGGCGTCCTCGCAGGCGCCGTCGACCACCAGCGTCGCCGGCTCCCCGATGGCCACGCGGCCGAGCAGCGCGAGGGCGTGGAGCCAGGCGGTCATCGGACGAGCCGGAGCGTAGCCTGGAATTCGCCGACCCGACGCCCTTGGTCCCGCGACCGCTGGCTAGAACGCGTACGACAGCCCGTAGTCCACACAGTCGTTCCGCCCCGACGCAATCGAGATCCACACGTCGGCATTCTTCGGCGTGAAGAACCCTCCGCACTCGAAGTCGTCGATGTGCGCCTCGTCCTGGCCGCAGCACCCGGGCCGCCCCTCGGGGGAGGTGGCCGCCGCCGACCCGCCCGCGCAGCTCACCCCGCTGGCGCTCCCCTCGAGGCACTGCATGTACACGCACACCTCGGTGTCGATCGCAGCCGTGACGGTGGCCTGGGGCTGCTCCGTGCACAGCACCAGCCCCTCGTTGCCGAAGTAGCGATACCAGTCGGTCTGCGGGCCATCGAGCGTGCCCACCACGCCGAGATCGATCACGCTGTCACAGCCCACGTTGCCCAGCACGATGGCGGTGGCTTCGTCGCCATGAGGATCGGTGTCGATCGAGCGACACGCGAGCGGCACCTCGCAGCTCCCCTCGTCGCTGCACGAGAGGCCCTCGTCGCAGGTGCTCCCGGCGTCGCACGGACACCCCTCGGTCCCCACCGGACACCCGTCGTCGGTGGTGGGCTCCGCGGTCTCCGAGCCCGAGTCGGCCACGGGCCCCGACTCCTCGCTCGGGTCGGAGGTCGTGGTGCCGACCATCGTGCCCGCCGACGTCGTGGTGGACGTGGTGGGGTCTCCTGCGGTCGACTCGCTCGCGCTCGTGCTCGCGTCCGTCTCGGTCGCGTCTCCCGGCGGTGCATCGTCGGTTCCGCACGCCAGCACCAGCATCGAAGCCAAGAGCCAGGACCCCTTGCCGCCCATTGGTTGGAGCCTATCAGGTGTCGTAGCGTCGAGCCGATGCCCAAGCTCACCTACTTCGACTTTCCCGGCAGCCGCGGCGAAGAGTGCCGCCTGGCCCTCCACGCGGCGGGCGTTGCCTTCGAGGACGACCGCATACCCGGCGCGAGCTGGCCCAACCTCAAGGACCAGACCCCGTACGGAGGGCTGCCCACCTTCGAGGTCGAGGGGCGCGGCGTGCTGGCCCAGAGCAACGCGATCCTCGTCTACATCGGCCGCGAGCACGGCCTCCACCCTCGCGACAACTGGCTCGCGGCGCGCCACGAGGAGCTGTTGTCGGCCTGCGAGGAGGCCCGCGTCCAGGTCTTCCCCATCTTGCGGATCACCGATCCCGAGCAGAAGAAGCAGGCCCGCGAGGAGCTGGCCGCGGGCTTCTTGAAGCGCTGGGGTGACTGTGTCGAACGGCGACTGCGCGAGCTCGGCGACGGCCCGTTCACGAGCGGCGATGCGCTGCAGGTGGCCGACATCAAGCTCTACATGATCGGTCGCTGGTTCTCGTCGGGAGGCGTGGATCACGTGCCCAAGGACGTCTTCGGCGGCTGCTCGCGGCTGCTCGGCGTCGAGCGGGCGGTGGCCGAGCACCCCAAGATCGTCGAGTGGTACGCCCGCTGAGCAACCCATGAACCAACGCTGCCGTGCGGCCTGCTACCCTCACGGCACCGATGGCCCTCGCGCCCGCCCGCCGCGTGCCCCCGCCCGCCGCTCGTCTCGGGATGCACCTGCCCGACGATCGCTACGTGCCGCTGCGCGCCGACGATCTCGTCGCCGCGCTGGCCGAGGACGCCGAGCGCTTCGGCCTACGCAGCTCGCAGGTCCGCGCGGTGGCCGAGGCGCTCGACCGGGTGGTGGCCCAGGAGACCGAGGAGCTGCGACGGGGGCTCGAGCGGGCGTACCACCCCTTCAACCCCGCGCGCGACACCCTGCTGCTCGGCAACGAGGACGAGCGGGCCGAGCGAGCGCGGCGAGCCCGGGGCCTCATCGCCTACGTGCTCGACAAGGCCAACTTCGAAGCGCTCGACTCCACGCAGGTGCAGGCGGCCGTGGGTGCCGCCAACTCCCATGGGATCCGCATCCGCGTCCGTCCCGAGCGCGTGGAGTGGATCGAGCTGTGGGTCCGCGGCCGCACCATCGGCAAGCGGGCCGTTCGGACCCTGCGACGACCAATCGCGGGCGAGGAGCACGAGATCGAGCTCTATCGACGGCTCGCCGTGGTGTTCCAGAGCAAGGAGGACGACTCGCTCAACCTCAAGCTGTTCCGGGAGATCCCGGTGGCCGACGTGGAGGCGCTCTTGCCCCACGCCGAGGTCGCCATGAGCGGTTTCGACCGACTCAAGGTGCTCGGGGGCAGCATGGGCGCGCTGGGCGGGCTGGCGACGCAGCTGCTCGAGAGCACGGTGGTGGCCGGCCACCTGCTGTGGGTGGGCGTGGCCGCGCTGGGCGGACTGTCGGTGCGCTCGGTCCTCGGCTACCGCCGCGCCAAGCTCTCGCGACTGTCACAGATGACCCATCATCTCTACTACCAGAACGTGGCCAACAACGCGGGGGTGCTCGATCAGCTCGTGGCCAGCATCGGGCAGGAGGACCTCAAGGAGGCCGTGCTGGCCTACACCATCGTGCACGGAGGGGCCACGAGCGACGAGACCAGCCTGCGCAAGGAAGTGGCTGGCTGGCTACGCGAGCGCTTCGAGGTCGAGGTGGATTTCGATGGGCCGGACGCGGTGGCCACTCTCGCGCGTCTGGGGCTGTGGGCGGACCGCAACGCGTGGACGGTATGCCCGACCGAAGCGGCGGTGGAGCAGCTCCAGCGGGCGTGGCAAGAGCGACGAACGGCGGGGCATCACCTGCGCGCAACCGATGAACGCAAGGGGTAGGATGTCGAGCCCGCGACCGCTTCGAAAATGGTTCCAATTTGACCCATGGCTCGTCGCCCCGGCCGGCGGCGCGCCAGACCCCATCGATGCCTGGATTGGGTAGGATCTTCGTGGATTGGCCCCCGACCGCAGCACTCGTCAATCGCGCTCGTTGGCCGAGCAAGACCTCGAGGCGCTGCGCTTCGTCAATCGCGTCTTGCCCGTGCCGGTCGTGCTGCTGTCGGCGCTGGTGACGTTCCTCTCCGACCGCCCCTGGGTCACGGGCGGTCTGGTGGTGGTCTTCGTCGGCGTCAACGCCGGGCTGGGCCAGGTGGCGATGCGTCGGGGGCGGGCCCTGAGGCCAAGGACCAACGAGCTCCGCCACGTGTTCGACGTGGTGGTGCTGCTGCTGATGGGGATGACGGCGGGGCCACGCGCTCCCGTGATCCTCATGGCGATTCCCCCCATCTGCGGGGCACCGTTCTTGCTCCGCGGCTGGCGGGTGTGGGTCGCGATCACCGTGGTCACGGGGGCCGCCTTCATCGGCAGCCTGCTCGCCGGCGCGGCCTTCCTCGACATCGCCCCCGTGTTCATGGCCGAGATCGGGCTCGCGGCGGTCCTGGTCGCCGCCGTCGTCGAGCTGCGTCGCCGCGAGGCCGAGCGCGAGGAGGCGCTCGAGCAGGCCAACCGCGCGGCTCGAGCCAAGTCCGAGTTCCTCTCGCTCATGAGCCACGAGGTTCGGACCCCGCTCCACGGCATGATGAGCACGATCTCGCTGCTCGAGGACCGAGACCTCGACGCGGTGAGCCGGAGCAAGATCGCCACCGTCGCGACGTGCGGGCGAGACATGCTCCGCGTGCTCACCGACGTCCTCGCGATGTCGCAGATGCAGAGCGGGGACATGGACCTGCCGGAGCAGGATCTGGTCGTGACCGAGCTGACGAAGGAGGTGATCGAGCGCGCCCGTACCATGGTCGGCGCACGCGACGTCGTGCTGACCACCGAGCTCGATCCCAGGCTCGCACATCGCTACCGCGGCCCCACGCAGGCCATCGGCCAGGTCCTCGATCGCCTGCTCCACAACGCGATCTCGTTCACCCCGACGGGAAGCGTGACGGTGGGGGTGACCCAGAGATCCGACTCCCTGTGCTTCGTCGTACGGGACACCGGGAGCGGGATCCCGCAGTCGGCCATCTCCGGGATCTTCGCGACCTTCACCCAGGCGGACACGACCACCACGCGCTCGCACGGCGGCATGGGGTTGGGGCTCGCGATCTCCAGGCGCATCGTCGAGCACCTCGGGGGCCGCATCGAGGTCCACAGCGAGGAGGGCGTGGGGAGCACGTTCTCGTTCACCGTCCCGTGCCAGGTGATCGAGAGCGAGGGTCCGGCCCACGCCACCGACGAGGGCAAGGCGAGCGCGCCGCGGCTCACCCCCGACGATCTCGTGCTGGTCGTCGACGACAACGAGATCAACCGACGCGTGATGGTCTCGATGCTCCGCAAGCTCGGCTACCGCGCCGACACCGTCAACGACGGGCAGGAGGCGGTGGAGCACACGCGTACGAACATGTACCCGCTCATCCTGATGGACTGCTTCATGCCGGTCATGGATGGTTACGAGGCCACCCGGCTCATTCGCCAGCGCGACGGGCATCGCTCGCGGATCATCGGGATCACGGCCGACGCCCTGGCAGACGCGCGCACGCGCTGCCTCGACGCGGGCATGGACGACTACGTGGCCAAGCCGATCCCGCTACCGGCGCTGCGGGCCCTGCTGGGCGACGCGTCAGGTCAGCCGTAGGCCCACCGGCAGGCTGTCGCCGAACATCCGGGTCGCGTCGCCCTCCGAGCGCGCGGTGGGTCGGGTGACCATCTCGATCCAGCTCGCGGGTGCGCCCGCCTTGCCCAGGCGGTCGACCACGAGCCCGCGCAGCTTCGCGCTCACGTCGCGCGCGGGGTCGCCGGTGCTCGCGGCCAGCGAGGCCGCGGCGAACGAGGCCCCCTCGGCCGTGCTCCAGTCGAGCGCGAGCAGCCTGGACAGCCATCCCTCGGCCACCGTGGGCCCGACCACCTCGACCGCATCCCCCGGCAGCCCGCCCTGAAGGGGAACGCGCGCGCCGACTCGTCCCAGCGGCCAGTAGGATCCGAGCTTCTTGGCGCGCTCGATCAACAGCTCGCCGATCGTCTGCTTCTCGGCCGCGGGGATCCGCTCGAGCGTGGCCAGCAGCTGCATCATCTCCACCGGCCCGTGCGCGGGCGGCCCGGGAGGCGGCTTGCCCTTGCGCCACAGCCACGGGCGCACGTCCTCGAGCAGCGCCCGCTGGCGCTCGGCCGACAGCCCGGGGGCCACGCGGCGCCACGCGATCCAGTACTCGGCCCAGCTGGACTTGGTCGGTCGCCGCAGCCCCTCGTCACGCAGGGCCCACAGCGCGTCCAGCCGCGCCTCGTCACCGGGATCGCCGAAGCCCGGTCGCAGGCACCACCCGAGCAAGCGCAGCCAGTTGAGCTCGTGCTCGTCGCTCTGGCCGCGCTTGGGCGCGAGGCGCAGCAGCGCGTCGCCGAGCGCACGACAGGTGCTCACCGACCACTGCGCCCGCGGATCGAGCCGCTTCTCGAGCTCGCGGCGCAGGCCCTTGACCTGCTTGGGGTCCTTGTCGGCGAGCACCCGCTCCAGCCGCTCGATCGCATCCTCCACGCGCGGATCGGGCGGCGGCGGCTTGGGAGCCCGCAGCGCGTTGGGGGCATCGGCCTCGGTCTGCTGCTCCGCGGCCGCCGAAGGGCTGCGCAGCACGAACTCCAGCCGCCAGCGCCGCGGCGGCAGCTCCACCGTCACGAGGTAGAGCTCGAGCGCTCCGCTGAGGCTCAGGCTTGCCGAGAGCGTCACGGGCACCGTGCGCCCGTCGGCGCCTCCCGTGCCGGCCTGGCCGCGATCCCGCAGCACCGTCTCGAGCGGCGGCAGCGGCTCGAGCTCGGCGGCGTCGTCCCCCCGAAGCTCCACGAGGGCTCCCGGAGGGTCGACGCGATCGCCCGTGTACGCGTGCAGCGGAAACGCCACCAGCCGATCGAGCAACAGCTCGAGCACGCGGTCGGGCACGCTCGCGCTCGCGCCCTCTTCCATGCCGCGCGGCGCGATGCACAGCGCCTGTGGGGTGCCATCGGCTCCCGCAAGCTCGACGTAGTAGGCCCGCGCCGTGCCCCCGCCGATCACCTCGCCCAGCCCGCGCCGCGCCAGGGCCGAGCGCACCGCTCCGTGGGCCACCGCGGTCTCGAGCGACGTGTGGGGCAGAAGCGGCACCGGCTCGCCGTACCAGCCCGCGAGCACCTCACCCAGCCGCTCGATCATCGCAGGCGCGTTGAACACCCCGCCGTTGAGCAGCAGGAGGTCGGGCCGCGGCAGGCCGTCGTCGACCCGCGCCCCAGCCTCGGTGGCCGCATGCACGTGCCGCCGCAAGAACGAGCACACGTGGCGGCCGATCGAGGCGTCGGTCGCATACGGCAGCCCCAGCGTGGTCAGGCCCGCCCTCGCCGTGCGCTCGGCCACCTCGGCTGGACCCGTGAGCGGCAAGAAGCCGTCGAGCAGCACGCGCTGCACCTCCTGCCGATCGAGCGTGATGCTGCGGGTGCTGCCCACCAGCCGCGAGCCACGGCCCACGTAGGAGATCACCGCCTGGTCGGGTGCCTCGCTGCCTCCCTGCGCCCCCGACAGCAGCCGCTCCTTGGCCTGGCGTGCCGACTGCACCAGGCCCGACCACACCGTGGCGTCGCTCGGCCGCTCGATGCCGGCCTCTTGCAGCGCATACACGGCCAGCGCAGCGTCCATGTTGTCGCCGCCGAGCATCAGGTGGCCGCCCACCGCGATGCGCTCGATCGCAGGCCGGTCGCCCTCTCGCTCGGGGGGCAGCACGCGCAGGAGCGTCAGGTCGGTGGTGCCACCGCCCACGTCGACCACCAGCACCAGGCGCGCCGCCGCCAGCCGAGGATCGAGCGCATCGGCGTTGGTCCCCAGGTAGTCGTAGAAGGCTGCCTGCGGCTCCTCGAGCAATCGCACCGCGCCCAGGCCCGCGGCCTGCGCCGCGTCGGTGGTCAGCGTGCGCGCGCCCTCGTCGAACGAGGCCGGCACCGTGACCACCACGTCTTGCTCGGAGAGCGGTGCATCGGGATGGAGCTGCTCCCAGGTCCGGCGCAGGTGCGCGAGGTAGCCCACCTGCGCCTCGAACGGCGACACATGCGGCTCGTCGTCGGGCGAGTTCCACGGCAGGATCGGCGCGCGCCGGTTCACCCCGCCGTGGCACACCCAGCTCTTGGCCGAGGCCACCAGGCGCCCGGGCACCTTGGCTCCCAGCCGCCGCGCCACCTCGCCCACCACGTGCGGCTGCGATCCCCACGGCAGCGCGCGATCGGCCTCGGACAGCTCGCCCGGCGCGGGCAGGTAGGTGAACGAGGGCAGCAAGGGGCGCTCGGCGACCTCGCCCGGCGCGATCAGCTGGGGCACCGGGAGCAGCCGCACCACCGGGTGATCGAGGCGTGCCGAGGAGATCGCACAGTGCGTGGTGCCCAGGTCGATGCCGACCGCGAAGCGAGGCTCGCCCATGATCCCCGCCTACCCCTGCCCTCGCACGTCGAAGCTCAGCTTCCAGCGGCGGCCCGGGGTCTCGCGGCCCGCGGGCGCGTCCTCCACCGCCGACAGCTCGAGCGTGCCCACCTCGGTCACGCGCGCATGCAGGCGCACCTGCACGATCTCCTCTGCGATGGCTCCACTGGCGGCCTGCTCGTGCTCGGACGCCTTCGGCGTCCGAAGGCCTTCGAGTGCGGTCTCGATCGGCGCGAGCTCGGCGAGCTGCGCGGGGGTGGTGGTGGTGCCCACCGTGTCCTCGCGTCGGCTGCTCGAGCCAAAGAAGCGGAACGACACCGGCTCGCCCACCACCAGCCCGAACGCCTGCGGCAGCGACACCTCCGAGCCCTCTTCCATGCCGAACGGGGCCACGCACACCGCGTCGACGCGCGGCGGGATCCCGGGCACCGCGAGCTCCGAGCGCTCGATCCCCACGTAGTAGGCCTGCACCGTGCCGCCGCGGATCCGCACTCCGCCCTCGCGGCGGGCGCGGGCGTAGTACGCCGCGCCGTGGCTCACCGCCAGCTCGGCGTCGATGCCCTCGAGCACCTTGGGCCCAACGCCGCCCTCGCCCGTGGCCCAGCGCGTGACGATCGCGGAGATGCGCTCGCGGATCATCGGCGAGCGCGTCACGCCGCCGTTGAACAGGATCGCGGTGGGGTGCACGAAGCTGCGCTCGTCGCCCCCCGTCGTGCGGGTCGTCGCGCTGCGGGCCAGGAACGCCGCGAGGTGCCGCGTGATCGCGGCATCGGCCGGATACGGCAGCCCCAGCGTGGTCAGGCCCATGCGGCGGGGGGTCTGCGGACGCGCATCCACGCCGACCTCGGGGAAGAAGCCCTCGAGCAGCACCGCATCGAGCTCGGCGCGGGTCAGCTCGGTGCGGATCGTGCCGCCGATGAGCTTGCTGCCGCGGCCGGGGATCACCAGCGGGGCGACCTCGGGCGCTCCCTCACCCAGCAGCGTCTCCTTGGCCGCGCGGCAGCCATGCGTGAGCGCGCGGACCTGCCAGTCGTCGAGCTCCTTGCCCTCCGCCTCCATGCGCGCCCGCACCGTGTAGGCCAGCGCCAGATCCATGTTGTCGCCGCCGAGCAGGATGTGGTCGCCCACCGCCACCCGCTCGAGCTGCAGCACGCCCTCCTCCTCGCGCACGGCGATGAGCGAGAAGTCGGTGGTCCCGCCGCCGATGTCGACCACCAGGATCACGTCGCCGACCGAGACCTCCTTGCGCCACGCCGCGCCGCGCCGCGCCACCCAGGCGTAGAGGGCGGCCTGCGGCTCCTCGAGCAATCGCGGCGGCTCGTCGAAGCCGGCCAGCTCCGCCGCCTCGAGCGTGAGCTCGCGGGCCACCGGATCGAACGACGCGGGCACGCACAGCACCACGTCTTGCTCGTCGAGCGGCGCCTCGGGGTGCGCATGCTCCCAGGCCGCGCGCAGGTGGCCCAGGTAGCGCGCCGTCGCCTGCAGCGGTGACAGCTTGGGCACGCCCTCGGGCGCCTCCCATGGCAGGATCTCCCCGCGGCGGTCGACCCCCGCGTGCGACAGCCAGCTCTTGGCCGACGACACCAGCCGGCCCGGCGTGCTCGCGCCCTGGCTGCGGGCGAGCACGCCCACCACGTCGCGCGCGTTGGGGTACCACGAGAGCGCCAGCGAGCCCGGCGGAAACTGGCTGTCGGCCGGGCAGTAGAGGAACGAGGGCATCAGGGTGCGCTCGGCCACCTCGCCCGGCGCGACCACCTGGGGAATCGGCAGCGGCACGGGGGGCGCGTCGTTGCGATCGTCACCATCGCCATCGACGCCCGCGTAGGACAGCGCGCAATTGGTCGTCCCCAGATCGATGCCCACCGCGTACTTCACAGCTCGACCTCGGCCGGGGCGATGATCGTCGGGTCGTGCCCCGTCGTGAGCTCGGGCAGGCGGATCTTCTCCACGCGCCAGCCGTGGTGCGCCAGCGTGCCCTTGAACGGCGGCTCGCCCGTCACATTGCCGGTCACGCGATTGAGGTTGGCGTCGTAGCCCGCCGGCAGCTCCACCGCGTCGCCCTCGGCCTCGCTGCGGATCGCCGCGAGCGTGACCACGTCCTTCAGGCCCCGGGTGCAGCCCTCGTGCACCACGCGAGCGGCCGCGCCGATGTCCGCGTCGGAGAAGCCGCCGACGTCCTCCTGCAAGAAGTCGACGAAGCGACCCTCGCGCTGGAGGATCGCCAGCAGCTGGAGCGCGGGCGTGTGATCGACCTCGGGCGCGATCTCCTTGACCGTGGGCTCGGGGGCGCGGGCCTTGGCCTCGAGCTCGCCCTGGAGCTCGATCTTGGCCTCGGACAGCGAGAGCAGCTCGCCCTCCAGGGCGCCCACGATCTTGCGCGCGGCCAGGCCATCGAAGAGCACCCGAAAGGGCAGCGTGAGGGCGAGCCAGAGGCGGGCGCCGAATGCGAGTGGTTCCACGTCGGTGACCTCCCTGCGGGGGGTCGTGATAGCGCTGTCTTGGGCGCGCAGGTAGGGGCGAGGCGGGAGAGGGCCGTAGGAGCGCCACGGAGCCGGGATCGACGGGTTTGGCGATCCGGGCCCGGTGGCACGCGGTGTGCGGCGGGCTGCCGACCGTCGTCGCTCCGCGCCGCTCGTCTCCGTCGCCGGGCGGTGCGATACTCCTCGAGCCGTGTCTGCCCTCGCCCATCGCGTGCGCTACAGCCACGCCGAGTATCTGGCGCTCGAGGCGTCGAGCAACGTCAAGCACGAGTACCTCGACGGTCAGATCTACGGCATGGCAGGCGGCTCTCCCGAGCATGCCGCGCTGGCCGCAGCCGTGGTGGGCCTGCTGTTCCCCCAGCTCCAGGTCGGCCGATGCCGGGCCTTCAGCGCCGACCTCCGCGTTCGCGTGGAGGCCACCGGTCTGTCGACCTATCCCGACGTCACCGTGGTGTACGGCCCTCGCCAACGGGCCGTGGAGGATGCTCAGGCCGTCACCAACCCCACGTTGCTGGTGGAGGTGTCCAGCCCCAGCACCGAGGAGTACGACTGCGGCGACGAGTTCGAGCACTATCGACGACTCGCAGCGCTTCGGCAGTACGTGATCGTCTCGCACCGAGAACGCCGCGTCACCGTGTGGAGTCGTGGCGACGACGGCACCTGGGCGGAGACCACGGCCGTGGATGGCGAGCATGCCGAGCTCGACTCGATCGCCGCTCGTCTCGACGTGCGGGCCCTCTACGACGCGATCGTCGAGCCCGAGTGAGCCGCCCCGCCGCGAACGGGGCTGCGATTGCTCGCAGCCCCGTCGGTGGCTTCGACTCACGAATCGCTAGAACTGGGTCTGCAGCACCTCGGTGTGGCAGCTCAGCGCGCCGAGGTCGACGGGGGTCACCGCGTCGGCCCCGAGGCTGCTCGAGCTCTACTACTGGGAGTCATCGAACCCCAGCGATCCCAACCCCCCGAAACGGCGGGACTTTGGCACTAACCCACCGGGATCGCTTGGGGTTCTCGCTTTGGTTCGGGTGCCCTGGAATCCCCCCGCATCCCCCGAAATCCCCCCGGGCTTTGGAGCCGTTGGAGCCGCCCCAGCGTTGCGACATTGCAACGGCTGAGAACGTGGCCCGAGGGGTCCCCTCTGCCGCCCGAGGGGTCCCCCTGCCGCCCGAGGGGTCCCCTCTGCCGCCCGAGGGGTCCCTGCCGCCCGAGGGGTCCCTGCCGCCCGAGGGGTCCTCTGCCGCCCGAGAGGTCCTCTGCCGCCCGAGAGGTCCTCTGCCGCCCGAGAGGTCCTCTGCCGCCCGAGGGGTCCCCTGCCGCCCGAGGGGCCCCCTGGCACGGGTCGCAATCGAGTCTTCGCCCCAATCCCGGCTCACGGCCACGCGTCAATCTTCCTCATGCACTTCCAGCGACGCCGGAGTGAACTTCCCGACTTTTAGTTCCTTCCCGTCGAACCACTGACAGGTGAGGAACTCCCTTTCGGCATCGACCTGCCCGACTGTCATCACGGGGCCGCCGGACCGAAGTTGCACGAGATCACCTTCTTTGATTTCTGATTTCATGGGGCGCAGCCTATGGTGTTGGTGCGCGCGGCACAAGGCCCGCACTTACTACCGGCTCACGGCCCAACCAAGAGACGTCCGAACGGGGGAGGGCTTGCTTGGGGTGCGCGCTGGCGACCTCGCAGCCCCACAAAGAGGGCGACCCGCAGGCACAGCGCTCGGCCCCAGGCACAGCGCTCGGCCCCAGGCACAGCGCTCGGCCCCAGGCACAGCGCTCGGCCCCAGGCACAGCGCTCGGCCCCAGGCTACTCCTTCCTAACCCTCTTTGACTCTCGGTCACAGAATTTGATCATCTTGTTCAAGATGAAATCGGCTGATTTATCGCTTGCATAATTGAGCTGCCAACCCTCAGGGAGAAAGAAGTCTTCAATGATAGCCTCCTCGCGACGATTGATGCGCATTAGCACATCTAGGTCACTATCGACGACGAGGCATCGGCGTCGCATCGGTGCTAGCTCTCGTTGACGGAGGAACTCTGCCCACCCTTCCCGTTCCGGCTTCTCAGTTTTGGAACGAATCGCCAGGATTTGAACAGTTCGATTTCTCGCCTAGGTGTCAATCGTGATACGGCGGTAGCAGCGACGCCGTTATCATAACTCGTATCAGCCGCAAAGACCTGAGCATAGCGGTCAAGCTCCGCCAGTGGATCCTTGCGAATATCCCTAGCGCCGAAAAATTGAAACAGCGCGTAGATCTTCTTTGGACCCTTCTGCTCGCGCGCGTGCTCCCGCTGGTGGAACATATGATAGGTGCGTCCGTCGTCGGGCACGATGAACGATGTCTCGTTTTGTCTAAGACCAGCAAACGGCTCTTCCCCGCAACCGATGTAGACATACTGTTGCCGGGGTTTGCGTGGAGTGTTTGCCATAATGATCTTCCAAACTCGTTTGATATGTCCGCTGCCGCTGGGCCGCGAACAGCACTTGATTACGGCGCGCGCCTGGGCCGGTACTGTACGCTCGGCGTCGCGACCGGCCCGTTCCACGGCTCCGGCCAATCGA
The DNA here is from genome assembly GCF_026337845.1 of Paraliomyxa miuraensis. GTDB lineage: Bacteria > Myxococcota_A > Polyangia > Nannocystales > Nannocystaceae > Paraliomyxa > Paraliomyxa miuraensis. The sequence continues at coordinate 306,275 of NZ_JAOVZF010000164.1, forward strand.
GGTCGATACGGATATCCGCGCCGTTGCGCAACCATATCTGCCTGGGCCGGTAGGATCCCTCTCGGATCAAGTCAATGTCCGGCCCGGGCGCAGGTGGACGGACAATCAACACAAACGCGAAGCTCCACCACTGCAACACAAGGCCGCCAAGCCCTCCTCCCCATGACGCGAGCCTGAACGCGACGCCTGGGACAGGGTCATGCCCCAATTGGGCGGTAGACACCAAGACCAAACCGGACGGCGGAGGCAAATCGTATTCGCGAAATACCACCTCCAGCAGATCGCCCGGAGGCAATACTCGTCCGAATTTCTCTTGGGAGTACGAAGCCCTGCCAGATGCGAGCAGACCGCACAGAGCCTTCAGCATCCACCGCTCGATATCCGGACCGCAGAAAGCCTCCCGCACTTCTAGAGAGTCCAGAGTGCCGCCATATGCCGCTTCTGCAATGGCCTGCAAGGTGCTGTAGAAATGCCCGCCCAATTTGTCGATGGGGCTAAGCGCGCGATTGTGTCGTGCGCAAAGCATCCTTGTGTTGAGGTTGGATGGCGCGATGGGGTGTGATCCATTGTCGTTGGCCCACCCCGTCACGCTCAGGCTCTTCCCTGCCGCAATAGACTTGAGCACAATCTCGCTGATGAAGTGCTCCCTTTCCATCTTGCCGAAGCAGTCTCCCAGTGGGTGCGCGTAGCACTTCACATTTGGGGTGCCTGGCTCTGGCCCGGGTGGTTGGAGGGATGTCCGCGGTGCGCGATCTGGCGTTGCGCGAGCGTAGCAGCACTCCACGGCCAGCTTGCCCGAGCCGCATAGGCATGCGGCTGACCTGAGACTGGTAGCCCAGCCCAGCCAAGCGGAGATCTTGTCTCTATCGAGGGACTCGGAGGACGTCACGAAGTCCTGCACGAGAGCCACCCGCTCGTCCGCCGTAGATCCGATCACTTCCGCGATGCACTCCGCGATCACCTGCACTCCTTCAGCCGGGGTGACTTCCCCTGCGAGAAACAGACGGTAGACCTCGTGAACATAAGCGCGGCTGCCTGTTTCCACCCCGCGGAGGGGGCTGCTACGACGCCGCTTGCGGCGTGACGGCTGTTTGGGCATCAGCGCGACAGGATAGCAGGCGTTTCAGACGTTGGTACTCCAAACGAGCCCCAAAGACGACCACACGGGTCGATGTACGCAGCCCGCTACATGTGGACGGGGCCCATGCTAGCCTCGCGCCAGCAATGAGGATGCGCCCCATCGCTGCCCTGGGTTGTGTCATGTTCATGGCCGTTCCCGTGCCTGGCCACGCCGCGTCAGAGCCTGCGGGCGAGAACGCCGAGCAAACCGAGCGCACCCGTATCGATCGAGCTTGGCGCGTGGGGACGGGCTGTCGCGCGATGCGGGTAGCAGCGTGATGTCCACGGTCTGCTCGTCGTTGTACGGGAGCGCTTCGAAGTAGTAGAACTTGGGCGTGAACTTGCCCGCGTCACCAGCCGTCACGTTGAGCGGGCGCGCCTGGCCGGGGTTGATGCCCGTGGTGCCGAGGGTGTTGGCTCCGATCACGTTGAAGTTGCAGGGCCTGGGGGTGTCGCATCCCATCGTGACCCCTGGCCGTTGACGGCCACGGCGCTTGCAACGGGTGACGAATACGGGGTGAACCTGGCCCGCTGGGGAACCCGCGCAGATCCAATAACTTAGGCCCTACAACTCATTTACTGGGAGAACCTCTCGGCCGCCAGGCTCGGCGAGGTGTTCGGCGTGCCCGAGGGCACGATCCGCGGCCGTCTGCGCGCCGCCAAGCTCGATCTGCGCGCGGCCCTCGACACGCTGGCCAGGGCCGGCGAGGACGTCGAGTCCACCGTGGCCAAGCTCGAGGACTGGGCCCGCTCGCTGCGAGCGCCAAGCGGCTGAGACCAAGCAGGCCCGTCGACCTCGGCGTGGCTCGGGACTTGCACTCCTCCGGCCCGGAGAATTGCCATGAGTGTGACCGTCATCCTGCCCGAGGTCTCGACGTGCGAGGCCACCGCCTGCACGTACAACGCCAACCATCGCTGCCATGCTCCGGCGATCACGATCGGCGACGCGGTGCTGCCCATGTGCGACACGTTCATGCCCGACAGCCTCCACGTCGCGCCCAAGCCCGTGGCCGGGGTCGGCGCGTGCAAGGTGCTGTCCTGCGTCCACAACCGCGATCGAGCATGCCACGCCGCCTCGATCGACGTCGCGATGAAGGGCGCGCAGCCCGACTGCACGACGTATCAGAAGCGCTCCAAGTGAGCGGGTGAGGGGCGGGCGAGCGCAGGCGGGCGAGCGCTCACGCCCACGATCATTCGCTCGCGCCGCGCACCACCTCGGCCATCCCCGGCTCCTCGGGCGCCCGTTCCAGCCCCGAGAACGCCCATGGATTCGCGAACAGCTCGCGCATCAGCCTCGCCACCGTCGCCAGTTGATACCCATCGACGAACCGGTGATCGATCGTCGCGGTGATCGTCACCTGCGGTCGCAGGGCCAGCGCTCCGTTCCACTCCGCCGGCACCCGCCGCTGCGATCCCACGCATACATAGAGCGGCACGTGGGCAAACGGCGTGGGCGGCACGAGCCCCTCGTCGATCCCCAGCATGCCGATGCTGGTGATGATCGCGGTCCCGAACGGATACGGCTCGACGCCGAGCGCGGGAATCGAGAACCCACCGCACCCGCCCAGCCACCCTACCCAGCGCAGCATGGGCCGCAGCAGCCACGTGGGCAGCAGGCGGATGACCCCCTTGTTCTTGTTGAACGCATCGTCCTTGCCCTGGTGCAGCGCGCCCGCCCGCTCGCGGAGCTCGCGGGCGATCCCCTGCGGCCCCTTCTCGTCGGCGCGCTCGATCTTGGCCTTGCCGAGATCGCCACCTTCTTCGAGCGCGACCAGGAAGCTCAGCGCCACCGTCTCGTGCGGGATGTAGCGCCCCAGCCAGATGCGACCGTTGAGGCTGGGCGTCGCCGCCAGCGCTCGCGCCACGCAGGCGCCCACGAAAGCGGTCAGCGTGACCCTCTCGCCGGTCGTCTCCCGCAGCCACGCCAGATAGCGATCGACCTGCTCGGTGTCGAGCGCGATGCGGCCGTAGATGTTGCCGTCGCGCGGCGTCCCCCAGGTGGCGATGGCCAGCTTGCGCCGGGTGGTCATGGTCTTCATGGCAACGACTCCGCCCCGAGCATAGGCGCCCGCGCGCCGCTTCGCACGTCGACGACTCCATGGCACAATCGCATCGATCCATACGAGCTCGAGCGGCACCTCGATGAGCCCTCCACCGGCACGCACGCGCCTGGTCGTCGTCTACGCGCAAAACGTCTCGCTCCTTGGCCTGCGCCGGGATCTCGTGCCCTCCGCCGAGCCGGTCACCATCGGGCGCGGCCCCGACAACACCATCGTGCTCCCCGACGACGGCACCTCGCGGCACCACGCTCGCATCGAGCGACGCGACGACGAGTGGTGGATCGTGGATCTCGGCAGCACCAACGGCACCTACGTCCACGACGAGCGGGTGGAGAGCGCCCGCCTGCGTCGGGGGGACATGATCCGCATCGGCCACACGATCATCAGGTGCGTCGACCCCGAATTCGATCGACAGATCGACGAGTCGAGCTACACCGCGACGCCGATCGACGGCCTGACTCAGCTGTACACCCGCTGCCATCTCCTCGCACGGCTCGAGGAGCAGCTCGAGCACGCGGGGCGCCCCGGGTGGAGGCTCACCCTCGCGCTGCTGGACATCGAGCGCTTCAAGATGTTCAACGACACCCACGGCCACCCAGCGGGAGACCAGGTGCTGCGGGAGCTCGCCGCGCTCATGCGGCCGCACGTCCGCGACGGCGAGGTCCTCGCCCGCGTCGCCGGCAACGTGTTCGCGGTGTTGCTGCCGAACATCGACCTTCGGCCGGCCACCACCCGCGCCGAGGCGATCCGCACCGCGATCGAGACCCACCGCTTCATGGTCGAGGGACGCGGGGTCTCACTGACCATGGCGCTCGGGATCGCCGAGGCGAGCGAGGACATGCGAGACGCCAGCGAGCTCATGCGAGCGGCCGACCAGCAGCTCCACGCCGACCAGCTCCATCGCCGTCGCTCCCGCTGACACCACCCTCCGCGGCACCCCACCCCGATCACGCGCCGTCAGCCGGCCGGCTCGGGGTTGATGAGGCTCGTACCCGAGCCGCCCATGTACGCGTAGCTATCGGCCAGGTCGTACCCGACCACCGCCACCGAGAACCCCGACGCGCCGAGGATCTGGTGTACGCCGTCCTCGACCTGCACCCGCGCCACCTCCCAGCCCGCGCCCCCGTCGGTGAACATCACGTCGTCGATCATCACCCCGTCGAGCTCGATCGAGACCCCGTTGGGGCGCGTGATCACCAGGAAGTCCCAGGTCCACTGATCGGGCACCAGCACCACGTAGCGATCGAGGAACTGCTCGGTGGGCGACAGCTGAAGCATGGCTGGATCGCCGATCTGCTCCCCGAGGTGCTCCCAGCCGGTCATGTAGTCGAGCACCGCGATCGGCTTGTCCGCTGACACGTGGAAGTCGCCGGGCGAGGCCGGCGGACCGCCCGCGAAGAATTCCAGCGTCTCTCCGGCGTCGAGCACCACCGGGCTCATGGGCAGGCCGGTCACGGGCACCGGCGCCTCGAACGTGATCGTGGTGTCGTCCTCGCTGGCCTGGATCTGCCACAGCGAGTCCTCGGGGTCGTTCGGATGGCGCGGGGGCACGCGCGACGCGGCGAAGTCGGTGCCCCACAGCCGCAGGCCCGCAACCTGCTCCTCGAGGTGATCGCAGGCGTAGAGCGGCCCCGGCACGAACGCGCACTCGTGACCGGTGAACACCCCGATCGCCTTGTCGGCCTCGATGCGCGTGCCCGCGAGCGAGTCGCCTTCGACCGAGACCGCCACCTGCGCCACGTCGCCCTCGTCGAGGTCGAGCGAGAACACCCCGCCCGCGATCCCCGGAGGCACCCCCGGCCCGGACAGCGTGGTCGCCGTGGGCCGCACCTGCACGTGGGTGTCGTCCTCGCCCGCCACGATCGTCACGTAGGCCTTGCCCGAGCCCGGCCCCCAGCCCACCACGTGCGCCAGCGTGTCCCAGGCCACCGTGGGGTACAGCAACGAGGCATCGGAGCTCCACCAGCCCATCACCAGCGGATTGAATTGATAGGCCACGATGGGCACGTCGGCGGTGATCCGGTAGCTGCCGCCCACGCTCAGACCGCTGCCCAGCTGCACCTTGTTGGCCAGCGGGAACACGTGCAGCTCGAGCGGCCCCACCGACACGGGACCGTCGACCACCACCCACGCGCCACCCTGCTTCTCTTCGACCACCACCTCGGCCATCGCCGAGGTCTGCACGTTGGACACGGCGACCGCGAACTGCTGCCCCTCGAAGATCTGGGCCTGATCGAGATCCACCGCGAAGAACCGGCAGCCCACCGTGCTGCCGATCTCGAGCGCATCGGCGCAGCTGGCCGGGTTGGGACCTTCGGTCTCCCCCGCGGGCACGTCGAAGATCACCCCGCCATCGGTCGTGTCGGCCACCGCCGTGGCACCCGAGCTCGTGGTGGTCGTCGACGGATCGGGAGCCGCCGTGGTGCTGGAGTCCACCGAGCTCGCCGTCATGCTCCCGCCGGTCCCCACGGGAGACGTCATCTCGGGCCGCACGTCTCCACCACACGCCACGAGAACGATGAACGGACCAAGGGGAGCGCGAGCCCACGAACGTGACATCGCGATCACGGTGCCACGGCGCGCGGCCCATGTCATCCTCGACCCATGCGCAGGAGCACCGGACTCGTCCGCATCCCGTCCCTCCTCGTCACCGCGCTGGGGCTCGGGTGTGCGACGCCCTCGGCCGGCGACGCGAGTTCCTCCGCCGACGACACCACCAGCACCGACGGCTCCGACACCGGCAACTCGCCGGGCACCACCGCCGAGCTCACCTCGGTCGCCGATGCCACCGGCGACACCACCACGAGCGACCCCACCGTCGACCCCTCGTCGACCGAGGACTCCGGCCCGCCGCCCATGGGCTGCACCGTGGCCTCGCTGTTCACCCCGGGCGTGCACACCGGCATCACCATCGACGTGAACGGGGTGAGCCGCTCGTACGATCTGTTCGTCCCCACCACCTACGATCCCACCGCCCTCCACCCGCTGGTCGTGAATTTCCACGGCCTGTTCGGCACTCCCCCGCAGCAGGCCGACTTCTCGCAGTTCAACCCCACCGCCGAGACCCACGGCATGCTGGTGGCCTACCCCGAGGGGATCGGCCAGTCGTTCAACGCCGGCGTGTGCTGCGGGCAGGCCAGCAGCAACGACGTCGACGACGTGGGCTTCGCCCGCGCGCTGGTGGCCGACGTGGCGCTCAAGATGTGCGTGGACGGCACGCGCGTCTACGCCACCGGCATGTCCAACGGCGGCCACATGGCCCATCGGCTCGCGTGCGAGGCAGCCGACCTGTTCGCGGCCACCTCCTCCGTGGCCGGCGTGCTCTCGCTCGCGGGTCCGTGCACGCCCTCGCGGCCGATCTCGATCACCCAGTACCACGGGACCGCCGACACCATCGTGCAGTACGATGGCTTCCCCAACGTGCCCGACATGATGGCGGCCTGGGCCGCTCGCAACGGCTGCGCGGCCGTGGCCGAGACCACCTTCGACCAGGGCGACACCCTGTGTCGGACCTGGCCCGGCTGCGATGGCGGGGTGGAGGTGTCGCTGTGCACGATCGAGGGTGGCGGCCACTGCTGGCCCGGCAACGCCTCGTGCATCTTCGGCAGCAGCACCACCGAGCTGCATGCATCGGAGGAGATCGCCCTGATGTTCGACTCGCAAGTGCTGCCGTGAGGCCGCATCACCGCGGCGGTGGAGCCACCTGGGCCAGCGTCGCCAACGCATACGGATTCTCGGGATCGTCCTCGATCATCCGTCGCAGCTCCGCCAGCGCCGCCGGCCCCTGCCCCCTGGCCGCCGCCGCGTGCAGGCTGCCCAGCAGATCGTGCGCGGCAAGCCACCGATAGCCGTGCGCGCGACCGAGCTCGGCATTGACCCCGTCGGCCCGCACGTAGATCAGCGCCCGCCGGCTCGCATGCACCAGCGTCCACCGCGGATCGAGATCGAAGTGCAGCCGCCCGCGATCCATCGGCACGTTGTCGAGCCACACCCACTGCAGGTCGCGCTCCCGCACCTCCTGCGCGAACGCCCGCGGATCGTGCAAGCACTCCACGTACCGCTGCACGAACGACGCCGGGTACACCAGGTCGGTCCGCCCATCGATGAACACCCGTTGCTCGGGCCACAGGTGGAACACGATGAAGCCGCCGTAGCCGAACTCGTTGAACAGCGCGCCGCTCGGCCGCTGCTGCGGCGGTAGCTCCTGCACGAACGCGAGCCCCTCCTCGGGAAAGTGCGCCGGAGCCAGCGCGGGCCCGGGCCGTGCCACCGGCCGCACCCACGTCGAGGCCAACAGCACCCCCGCCGCGGCAACCCCGATGAGCCCCCGCAGCCGCCCCTCCCATGCGCGCGACACCACGGCAAGGCCGCTCGCAGCCGGTCCCGCGCCGAGCAGCGCCAGCACGGGCAAGTGCCGCATCGACCCCAGCCCCAGCCCCAGCGCCATCGCGGCCAGCACCAGATCCCACGGTTCCCACGGCCGCTGCTTCCACTGCCCCAGTCCCGTGCCGAGCCCGAGCAATCCGATCGTCAGGAAGCTCGCAGGCGTGAGCGCGGCGATGAGCGCCACCGAGACCGGCGCCCACTCGGTGATGAGCGGGCTGTGCTCCCCCATCAATGCCACCGTGGTGGTGACGATCGCGATCCCATACGGCGTGACCAGGCAGCCGAGCCCGCTGCCCACCGCCACCATCACCGGCCGTCGCCAGTCCCGCTCGCGCCCCAGCCGGGCCTCCAGCATGCAGGCCGCCGCGTACCCCCCGAGCACCACCGGCAACAAGAGCGCCGCGCGATGCAGGTTGGCGTTGAGGATCGTCAGCGGGATCGCCCACCACAGCCCGCGCTTGCCCCCGCGGTCGCGCTCCACGAGCACCAGGATCGCCAGCAGCACCACCAGCGAGATCGAAGCCGCCCGCTCGGTGAAGCGAAACGCCACCGCATCGAGCGTGGCCGCGGCCACCACCAGCGCCAGTGCAGGTGGCACCCGCCGCTCGTGTCGAAGCAGTCGCCACGATAGAGCCGCCGTGCTCGCGAACAGCAGCGCCTTGAAGGCGATGATCGCCGTCGGACCCCCCAGTCGCCAAAGGCCATGAAACAGGATCGCCGAGCCCCAGTCCTTCCATGGCCACGGAGTGCCCGCGAAGGTATGCGAGAACACGTCCACGCTGGTGTCGGGCTCGCCCGCGATCAACAGCTCGCCCAGCCGCATGTGCCACCACAGATCGAGATCGATGATCGGTCGCAGCCCGTGCACCAGCACCGCGGTCCCCAGCAGGACCAGCACCAACCGCTCCACCGCCACCGGCAGTCGAGCCGCATCCGACGACGCAGCGCTCACCTGCCACGAGGCTAGCCCGGAGCGACCGCTTCATCCGTCGTCCCCGGCGCCGAGAGCCAACCAGCCGCCAAAATTCAGTCTTGACGCCAATCAACTACGCATGTAGTACTACGAGCGTAGTACTACATGCGTAGTGCTGCGCTCGCCCCACCTGGATCGGCTCCATGGCCCCACCCACCCAGCTCAGCGACCAGCAGCTCGCCTTCATGCGGGTGCTGTGGGATCGCGGCGAGGCCACGGCCCAGGAGGTCCAGACCGCGCTCGACGAGCAGGGCCAGGGTCTGGCCCCCACCACGGTGGCCACCGTGCTGACCCGCCTCGAGCGCAAGGGCCTGGTGGCCCATCGCCGCCGCGGCCGGCAGTTCGTCTACCGGGCGCGGGCCGGAGAGCAGGAGATCCGTCGCTCGATGCTCGCACGGCTCACCGACTTCTTCTTCGGTGGCGATCCCGATGCCCTGGTCTCGCACCTCACGGCGGGGCGCGGCCTGGGTGAGGAAGACCTGGAGGAAGTCCGGCGCCTCATCAGCGAGCGCGAGCCACCCGATCATGCGCCGGGCCATGCACCCGACCGGGCCTCGGCCCGGGAATCGAACGACGAAGACGGTGGTTAGCCGCCGCTTTTGACACACCCCCACCTCAGGGAGCGGACATCATGGAGTGGTTGTCGACCTATGTGGTGCACAGCACCGCCTTGATCGCTGCGGTATGGCTGGTGACCAGCGTGATCCCGCGCTTGTCGCTGGGGACCAAGGAGGCGCTGTGGAAGGTGGCGCTGCTCGGGCCCTTGCTCACCGCCACCGTCCACCAGGTCGCGGGCGTGCCCTCGGTGTTCGGCGAGCTGCCCATGCCGCAGGCCTTGCGCACCGAGCCCGCCCCTTCCGCTCCGGCTGCAGCGCCTGCGGCGGCCCCCACCGAGGCTCCGGTGATCGAACGAAGGATCGTCCGGCACCGCACCGGTGAGCTCGAGATCACCGCCATCCGCCAGCGCCAGCCCGAGGCGATGGTCGCCCCCGTGGCCGCCACCGCTGCCCCCACCCCCCTCACCCTCTGGCCCCTCGTGCTCCTGGGCCTGTGGATCGCCGGAGCCACCTTTGCCCTCGGGCGCCTTCTATGGAGCGCCCGCCGCCTTCGCAAGCAGCTCGCCGGTCGCCGCGACGTGATCGAAGATCCGGTGCTCGAGAGCTTCCTCGATCTGTGCAGCAAGGCCGGCCTCCGCAAGCGCCCGCGCCTGACCGCCTCGCCCCACCTGCGCTCGCCCATCGCCCTGGGGCGCCGAGAGATCTGCCTGCCCGAGCGCGCCGTCGACAGCCTCAATCCGCAGCAGCAGCACGGCATGCTCGCCCACGAGATGGCCCACCTGCTGCGTCACGATCCGCTGTGGATGGTCGCCGCTGCGGTGGTCGAGGCCGTGTTCTTCTTCCAGCCCCTCAATCACCTCGCGCGCCGCAAGATCCAGGAGGTCGCCGAGTACCAGTGCGACGACTGGGCCGCCCGTCAGTCCGGCACCGGCGTGCACCTGGCCAAGTGCCTCGCCGAGGTCGCCGGCTGGGTGGAGGAAGGCCCGCCCGTCGGCCCGGCCGCCACCGTGGTCGCGATGGCCGACCGCAGCTCGCCCATCGTTCGTCGCATCACCCGGCTGCTCCACGAGCGTCGCAAGGGCGGCCGCGTCCACCCGGTGGGTCGCGTGGCGCTGACCGTGGGCACGCTGGGCCTGGTCATTGCCCTGGTCCCCGGGGTCACCCAGGCCAAGGGCGGCGAGGCTCCCACGACCGCGCCCACCCCGATGCTGGCCCTGGCCTCCACCTCGCACGAGCCCCGCACGGTGATCTTCGAAGACCACTCCGACGGGGCTCACGACCGCTCTCGCGTGCGACTGCACGCCGGAGACGAGATCGTCGAGATCGAGGTGCAGGCACCACGCCCGCTGCCTGCACCACCGCCACCGCCCGAGCCGCCCCGGGAGCGCGTGGAGATCATGATCCACGGTCACTTCGGGAGCGTGTGGCCGTGGGGCTGGGGCGGCGGCTGGCTCGGCATGGGCATGCTCGATCTCGGCGACCTCGAGGTGATCGTGGAGGGCTCCGATCCGTTCGCCAACCCGTTCGCATGGTCCGAGGACCTCGAGCGCGCCCATGGACGGATCGAGCGCGCCCAGGAGCGAGCCGAGCGGGCACGCGAACGCGCCGAGCGAGCGCGCGAACGAGCCCTCGAGCATGCCGAGCGCGCGCGCGAGCGGGCCGAGCGAGCACGAGCGCGCATGCACGAGGACCTCGAGGACGAGCTCGAGGATGCCGTGTGGCACGGTCTGTTCGGCGTGGCATGGGACGGCGAGCCCCCGCCGGGCGTGGAACCCGACGAGGGCTGCACCTTCGGCCAGGGCTGCGTGATCGAGCTCTAGGGTGCGTTCCCCACGGGGACCGAAGCCGCTGCGTCCGCTAGACTCGACCCCATGCGGCTCGAGCTCTTGCGTGGTGCGTCCGGGGTCTGCCTCGGACTGGTGTTGCTCCTCGGTGGCTGTGTCGATCGCGAGCCCGTGCTCGAGACCGACTCGGGATCGTCGAGCGGCAGCACGGGCCCGGTGCTGACCACCACCTCGTCGACCACCACGGTACCCACCACCACCACGACCACCGTCCCGCCCGACGACACCACCACGACCACGCCCGTCACCGACGACGGAGTCTCGAGCTCCTCGTCCTCCACGACGACGAGCTCGACCGAGTCCAGCTCGAGCTCCGGGAGCCCTCCGGGCTGCGAGACCGACTGCCCCGATCACGCCCTCGACGTGGTGTTCGTGATCGACAACAGCCGCACCATGGGGCCCACCCAGCTCCGCCTCGCGAGCGCAGCGCAGCTGCTGATGAACCAGCTCCAGCAGCTCGAGGCGGCCCAGGGGATCACCCTCGATCTCCAGCTCATGGTGACCACCACCGACTTCGGCAATCCGCTGTGCACCCCGTTCGAGCCGCCCGGCTACGATCCCGCCCAGGGATCCCCCATCGCCACCGCGTGCACCGACCGCCTGCAAGACTTCACCGACCTCACCGGCATGCTCACCTTCACCGAAGCCTGCACCAACGTGTGTCCGGCCGGCGTGGCGCCCACCGATCCCTTCGTTCACGTCGCGGGGCCCATGAGCAACGTGCCCGGGGGCGATGTGGTGCAGGCCTTGCAGTGCCTGCTGCCCCAGGGCCTGAACGGCTGCGGCTACGAGCAGCCGCTCGAGAACATGCTCCAGGCGCTCAACCCTTCCGCCTCGTGGAACCAGGGCGCCGCCCCCTTCCTGCGCGACGGAGCCGATCTCGCGCTGGTGCTGCTCACCGACGAGTCCGACTGCTCCGTGCAGGACTACTCGGTGATGACCGACCCCGCGTATCAGAACATCAACCCCAACACGGGTGCTCCGGCGGCCTCGTCGGCGCTGTGCTGGAACGCCGGGATCTCCTGCAATGGTCCCGATGCGATGGGCGTGTACTCCAACTGCATGCCGGTCGTGGGACCGCTGCAAGAGACCACCCGCTACACCACCTACCTGGTCGACGAGCTCATCGGCGTCCAGGGCAAGGAGATCATGATGCTCGCGCTGGTGGGCGTGCCTGCGGTCACCGCCCACGCCGTGACCCCGCCCTACGAGCCCACCGCCGGCGGCATCGACGACCTCGTGGTCCGCGAGTGGATCGACGGCCAGTATCCCGTTGGCGACATCGTGCCTCCCGAGTTCGCCATGGGAGTCACCGCCGCCAGCAAGACCTTTCAGCTCGGCGTCGGCCCTGGCTGCACCGGCTACGACGTCGTGGGCGACCACTGGACCCAGGCCCAGCCACCCCTGCGGATCCAGACGGTGTGCGAGGCGCTCGATGCCCAGGGCAGCCCTCACTGCTGCATCGAGTCGATCTGCGACGAGGACTACACCGATGCCATGGCCTGCCTCGCGGGGATGATCGAGACCGCGCTCTGATCCGATCCGCCCGAGGAGCCGCGCATGAAGCTTCATCCGCTGGTCAGCGTTCACTTCTGCGCAGACAAGAGCCTGCTGACGCATTGCGGCTCGCTCGAGAGCATCCTCGCCCCCGACTGGGTGGGGCGCGGCCTGCTGGGTCTCGCCGACGACCCCTCCGCCGCAGACGAGATCGATGACGAGTTCCTGGGCACGCTGCGTGACCGGGGCTTCCTCTGCGAGGAGGATCGCTCCGAGGAAGAAGAGCTCAGGGGATACCTCCGTGGGTTCTTTGCGAGCCTCGACGACGGTCAGGCGCGACTGAGGGAGAAGTTCGCGACTCGGGCTCAGTACTGGCGCAACACGGACCTCGGCGCCACCACCGAAGATCTCGACATCTGCATGTTCGGTGGTTGCACGTTCGAAATCGCCATGCACTCGATCGCCCCGAGCTTCGCGCGGCGAGGCCATCGCGCAGGGATCCACCTCACCTGGCCCGTTCCCGAGCAGTACCGCGCCATGGCGGGACGATACCCGGACGCCAGGGTGTGGATCGTACAGCCGTTCATACGACAACACCTCGAGCGGCTGTTCAAGGCGGCCCTCGACGAGAACGTGATCTTCGATGACGTGGTGGCGGTGTTCCTCGACACGCTGCGGACCCAGCTGTCCGAGATCGCCACGGCCTCGCGAGGGCGGCTGTGTCTGCTGCACAACTACAGCCCTCCTCACCTCCCCGTCGCCGGCCGCTTCGACACCACGTGGCCCGCCGTCTTCAGGACCATCAACCGCACCGTCACCGAGATCGCCGATGCCCACGACCACGTCTTCGTCGTCGACGAAGAACGGATCAGCGCCACGATCGGCCGAGAAGGGGTGCACGACTCGTCCCATCGCGTGTTCGGGCACCATGCATATGCAGCGGGTCTGCTGGGCGGCCATCGGCTCCACCCCTGGGGCGACGACGCTCGCACCCAGCTGTTCTTCGATGCACTGGCCGAGGAATACGTCGTTGCCTACGAAGCATGGATCCGACGCCCACGGATCAAGCTGGTGATCGTGGACCTCGACAACACCCTGTGGCCGGGAAACGCCGGGGACGAGGGCTTCGAGCTCGATCATCAGGGCTTTCAGGTCGGGGGTCCCTACCAGGCCCTCCAGGAGGCACTCGCGCTCCTGAAGCAGCGAGGCGTGCTGCTGGCCGTCGCGAGCAAGAACACCGAGGCGGCGATCCTGCCGGTCTGGGCCGCCATGGATCATCAATACGTGCGGCGCGAGGACTTCGTCATCACGCGCATCAACTGGCGGCCCAAGTCCGAGAACATCCAGGAGATCCTCGCCGCCCTCGGCTGCGACCCTCGTCACGCCATCTTCATCGACGACAACCCGGTGGAACGCGAGGAGGTCGCCGCCGCCATCCCCGGGCTCCACGTCTACGACGGAGACATGGAAGAGGCACGCCGGTACCTGCTGGAACACCCCGCGCTCGAGACGCTCGGCGTCTCGCAGGACGCGAGCCGGCGGACGGCGATGGTGGCGGCCCAGCTGCAGCGCGACCAGGAGGTCGGCCGACACTCCACCCACGAGGACTTCCTCGAGAGCCTGGAGATCCGCCTGAGCGTGCGTCAGGCGGAGTCCGCCGACCTCCTTCGCGTTGGCGAGCTCATCGCGCGCACCAATCAATTCAACACGACCGCAGAGCGCATGCTGCACGCGGAGACGGAGGCGCTCATCGGGAGCGGCGCCGTGTGGCTGCTCCGCGCGCGGGACCGCTTCGCCGACTATGGCTCGGTGGCCATCCTCGTCCTCGAGCAGCGCCACATCCGTCTCTTCGCCATGAGCTGCCGCGTGCTTCCCCTCGAGCCAGCGGTTCCCTTCGCGAGTGAGGTGCTCCGACTCTCCGGGTCGGCGGTGCCCGGCACCACCGGCCGGCTGGTGAAGAGCGAGCGAAACGAGCCGTGCTACACGTTCTTCGAGGCGCTCGGCTTCGAGCCCACGGGAGACGACACCTGGACGCTTCGGGATGCCAGCAAGCTCCCGCAGACGAATCGCTCCATCTACCACATCGATTCCTGAGGTCCAGCCCCCGCCGCCCCTCACTTGCCGTCACACGACGCAATCGCACCCGCGTTGGCGCGCGAGGCCATCAGCTCGAAGATGCAGCGAGCGGTGGACTCCGCCGCTCGGTTGCGCCCATTCGTGCTCCCGGCGACCTCCACGAAATCGGCACCAATGACGCGGAAGTTCCGGCACAGGTGCGCGAACAAGCTCACTCCCGTGTGGTGGGAGAGTCCGCCGATCACGGGCTCGGCCGTCTCGCTCACGTCCAGCGCCGTTGCGTCGAAGGTGACATAGTACGGGAGATCCCGGGGAACCTGGGCGAAGACGCGCTCGGGCGAGGAGGTCTCCAGCCGTCGTGCCGGGATGTATCGAACCCTCTCGTCCCCCACGAAGCCGAGCTTGCCATACGAGGTGACCAGCCCACGAAGGCCGAGCTGCAGCAGGCACCGGAGCTTCGGTGACTCCAGCGCTGGCAGGAACACATTGCCATTGGTGAGCAATCCATGGCGCATCGGATAGACATCTGCCTGTGCCCCAAAGTGGATGATTCCGAAGTCCTCGCGTGTCGCAATCAGCTCTCGCAGCGGGAAGTGAGTCCATGAGTGATCGCCGCCCAGCATGACCGGCGTGATGTCCCGCTTCCACGACTCTCGCACGATGAGTGAGATCCGGTGGCCGACCATCTCCATGCTCTCGCCGCCCATGTAGGCCACGTTGCCCAGGTCGACGACCCGAGGGAATCCCGTCAGCGTGCGCTCTGCCTCGCAGTCCAGGACGGCATCTCCGGCGGAGCTCGGAACCGAGAGCCGACGCCGGAGGAGCCCGGGCCCGCGCCTCGACCCGGGGTTTCCGCCCAGATCCAGCGCAACGCCGAAGACCACGAAGTCCGGCACCTCCTCCGTGCGCCGAAGCTCCACGAGCCTCGTGCGGGTGCCAACCCCGTGCAGGCAAGGCCGGCTGATCCCCCACCGAAGCCACGGAAGGTCCTGCCACCGCACGATGATGAAGCTGTCGATCAATGGCTCGAGGAGCGCCCGCGCGCGGGCTTCGTCGAGTTCGAACGCAGAGGCCAGCGCGGCCAGCGTGGCGCCGTCTTCGAAGAATTCCAGCACGTCGAGGATGCCGCGACCCACGACGACACTGCTCCCGATGATGTCGTTGGTCAGCCGAACGTGTTCCGAGTCGAGCGCCTGGATCTCGTCTCCATCCAGGGGAAAGGTGATCAACACATCGTCGACGCCGAAGCTCTGCATGGTCACTTTCACACTCGCGTCTCGCATCCATCGAGCCACGCGGCTGCATCATTGACAATCGCAGGCAATGCATCAATGGATGAAACCGAGCCATGACGTGTCACACGGCTCGATTTCGCATACATGCTCGATCATGGACATCGACATCGACACATCCATGCTCTTCCTTTGTCGTTGACACCCTCGAGGGAAGCACAGATACTCCGGCCAGCACGATGTTCGCCGGCGACATGGCTCGTCGACGACACGTGCGATGGGAGGGTAGGACAATGGATCAAAACAAGAAGAAGAAGCTCACCCTTGACACTCAAACCGTGCGGCGTTTGACCAAGGACGAGCTGAACAATGTGAGGGGTGGGCTCGCGATCGAGGACGCCGACGTCGACGCCGCATGCAGCTACTCGCGGACCTGCGCCGACAGCAAGGGTGGCACGGCACGCAGATGCCGGAACTGATGGTTCGGGAGGGTCGGGCATCGTCCTAGGATGGTCGAGTCACCCAGACGCTGGCCTCGGCCAGCGTCACCTTCTCGAGCGTCACGCGCCAATGCATGAAACCCCATAGCGACAGCTCCTTGGCGGCGCATTGCGAGTCCGAGATGCGAGTGCTCGATGCCGACGCAGCCGAGACCGCACGGACCCTGGCCGTCGAGATCGCCCGAGCTCTCGCCCCCCTCGACGACACGCACCCGTTCACCCCCCTGCTGTTCCACTACCTCGCGGCCGAGGCCGAACATCCCAACGAGCTTCGCGAGACGGCGGAGCGCTTGCTCGAGCAACGAGTCGCCAGCCTGGGCCAGCTGCCGCACCTCGGTCTCTACGGCGGTGCCACCGGCACCGCGTGGCTCGTGGCTCACATCACCGACTCGGACCGAGATCCCGCGGACGTCGATGGGGATCCCCTCGCCGACTTCGACGATGCACTCCTCGAGTTCGTCCGCGAGGCCCCGACCGACGGCTTCTTCGATCTCATCTGTGGCATGGTCGGCTACGGCGTCTACTTCCTCGAGCGCCACCCTCGAGGGCTGGCCGCCGCTGGGCTGGCCGCCGTGGTCGACGCGCTGCTCGCGATGTCGCGTCCGCATGACCACGGGCTCTCGTGGTTCACCGGCCCGCAGCTCTTGTACCCCCACCAGCGAGAGAAGGACCCAAACGGTCACACGGACCTGGGAGTCGCGCATGGCTCCGCCGGGGTCGTCTACCTGCTGGCCAAGGCGAGCCAGCTGAACGCGCACCCGAGAGCCTCGACCGCCCTGGACCAGGCGGTGAGCGCGTTGCTCTCGAACGAGCGCGACGCTCCCCTCCCGTACTGCGCTGGAGGAGCGCCTGCCCGCGTGGCCTGGTGCTATGGCGATCTCGGGGTTGGAGCCGCGCTCTGCGTGGCAGGACACTGCGTGGGAGAGCCGCGCTGGATCGCCCGCGGCGCAGCCCTCGCAGAGCGGGCGTTCGCCCGCGCCGAGGACGACGATGGGGTGGTGGATGCCTGCCTGTGCCACGGCGCGCTCGGCAACGCCCACATCTTCGGTCGTCTGTTCCGGCTCACGAATCGAGAGGTCTTCGCCGTTGCGTCTCGTCGTGACTTCGAGCGTGGACTCGACCACTGCATGGCGACTCCCGCCGACCATCGCTGGACCGCCGACACCTCCTTCACCACCGGATCACTGGGGATGGCCTTGTGCCTCCTCGGGCTGGCCGGTGTCGATTCTTCGTGGGATCGCCTCCTGTGCCTGAGCTGAGCGCCGATGAAGATCTCCCCCGACCGAACGTTCGTCACGTTTCCGCGACTCCAGCGGGACCCCCAGAGTGCAGGCGGCGACCTCGTCACGATCTGCAATCCGTACATGGGACTCGGGGTGGCCCTCACCCCGGGTGCGCTCGAGCTCCTGGAATTCTTCGAAGGAGGAGCCACCCTCGCGGACGTCGTCGAGGCCTCCGATCTCGATGAAGAGCGAGCCCAGCACCTGCTCGAGCCGCTGACCGACAACTACATCCTGGTTCCGGCCGACGACCTCGAGTGGCTGCTCCATGGCGTGTGCGCCAAGGTCCAGCGCCCGGTGGGCACCTACACCCGCGTGACCGATCTCGACGAGCTGCCGAAGACGCCCGCGTTCGCCGTCTTCGGCGTCCCGCTCGATCTCGGCGGCGTCTACGGGGCCCGGTTTGGCCCGGAAGCGGTTCGCAACGCCCTTCCCAAGCTCTCGCTGCGCAGCCAAGGCGACGACCAATCGCGCGTGCTCCTCGACTTCGAGAACGAGCGATGCTTCCACGAGCTGCCGCTCGTCATCGACCTGGGCGACGTCCGCTACCACCCCGGGGAGAGCCTGGAGACGATTGGCAAGCGCATCGCGTTCGTGATCAGGGAGACACGGGCTCGCGGGATCGTCCCTCTGATGATCGGTGGTGACCACGCGTGGACGCACTTCACCCTGGCCGAGCTGGCTCGAGCCGGAGAGGACTTCGGCATCATCCACTTCGACGCCCACCACGACATGTACCCGGATGCCCATGGCCGCCTCAACCACGCCAACACGTTCCTCGGGATCCTCGAGTCGGATCATCTGAAGGTGCTGCACCAGATCGGCCTGAGGACGCTGCAGCTGCCCGACGATCGCTCGGTCTTGCACGGGGATCCCCGCGTGCAGTTCACGTCCGCCCGCCGCGCGCGCACCATGTCGGCCCAGGACGTGCTGGCCTCCTTGCCCAGGGACATCCCCTACTACGTGTCGTTCGACGTCGATTGCATGGACGTCGACGAGACCGGAAGCCCCGTGATCGGGGGTCTGTCCTACTACGACGGGCTCGAGCTGTTCGAGCACATCGGCAAGACCTTCGACATCATCGGCGCCGACTTCATGGAGGTCGCGGGAGAGGGCCGGCCCCACAATCGCGGGGCAGAGCTGACCGGCCGCTACCTGTTCGAGCTCATCGTCGGCAAGCAGACGTCCCACCCCCTACGGGACTACATCGGGCGGATCGAGACCAAGCGCCCGTTCTGAGCGCCCCACGATGAGCATCACGCCACACGACCTGATCCATCCCCTGGACGTCGACGCCTTCGTCCGTGATCACGTGCTGGCGGGTCGGCACCACCTGTCGCCACCTCGCGAGTCCGTGCTCGCCGAGCTTGCGACGGTTCCCGAGCTCCAGTGCATCGATCGACTCCTGCGCACCCCGGTGAAGGTCCAGCTGTTCGGGTCCAAGGGGTTCCGCGCCCCGTGCCCCAACCATGCGGCCCGCGCGTTCCTCGACGAGGGCTACGTGCTGTACGTGACGCGCGTGCACACGGCCGTACCCGCCGCACGAGACCTCGTAGAGGGTATCTGCACGTTCTTCGGCGTCCATCCCCGGTACGTGCGCCTCGAGGCGTTTGCTGGCAATGCGGGCGCGATCTCGTCGATGCACTACGACCACGATGTCAACTTCCACGTGCTGCTGCGCGGCCACAAGCGCTGGCGCGTGGAGGCCAACGCACACATCGACAATCCCCTCGAGGCCCACCACGCTCCTGGCAACCCCAAGGACGAGCTCCACGCCAAGTCGCTGCCGCTGCCGCGCACGTTCTGCCATCCCCAGGTCCTCTCGATGGCACCGGGCTGCTGCCTGTTCCTTCCCTCGGGCTACTGGCACGAGGTGGAGAGCCTCGGGTCGACCTTTGCGCTCAACATCGTCATCGACCCGCCCCGAGTCCACGAGCTGGTCGCCCAGGCGCTCGAGAACAAGCTCGGCTGGACGAGTCGACACCGGGGCTTCGCCCTTGGCCTGCTCGGCGACGGCGCCCCGCCGATGCTCCAGGCGCACGCCGTGGCCACGTTCGAGGAGGTTCGCAAGGCTGCGCTGGAGCTGCTCTCCACGCTCGAGCCCGAGGACGCCAGCGTGGCGCTCGAGGAGCAACGGTATCGCTGGTCGGTGCTGCCCGCCGACCGGCGCGTGGTGCTGCGCGACGGCGAGCTGGAGGGCCTCGAGCTCGACCTGCGATTTCGGGCGCTGATGGAGCAGCTCGTGCGGCTCGAGGGCAGCTTCGACCTGCGTCAGCTCTGCGCCTGGGCGCCCGAGGTCTCCGCAGAGGAGATGCTCGCGTTGGTCCTCGAGCTCGTCGCCCGCGACATCCTCGAGCGGGATGCGACCTGAGGGTGCCACCATGACCCGCGATCACTCGGCGCTCGACTTCACCTGGGATCGGTTCTTCGCCCGCGGCGAACTCCAGCGCACACCGGCGGTCTGGAAGCATCCGTGCCCTTGGCCGCTCTCGTCCCCCAAGGAAGCAATCGACGTGCTCGCACGCGCCTGCGAGGAGGGATCGATCGCGAGAGTCCCGGAGTCGGAGTGCAAGATCCGTCTGTTTCGCGACGGCGTGCTCTCCGAGCTCGACCCCCAGCGGATTCCTCGAGCCACGGATGCGTCGCCCGAGCACTACATCGAGCGCCTGCAGGCAGCAACGCCCGGCGAGACGATCGGCCTGATCCTCAACGACTATCACTGCCTCGACGACGAGCTGTGGCGCCGAATTCGGGGCTTCTTCCGCGCGTGGTTCGAACGCACGGGTATGCCCGCCGGCGGAGCGACCGCCGACATCTTCCTGGCCAGCTACCCGGTGACGCCGTTCGGGGTGCACCAAGACACCCAGGACGTCTTCACCTGGGTCGTGTCCGGGGAGAAGCGATTCCTCGTGTGGCCACCGGAGGTCTTCGACGGGGTCGACCCCCGCACGGTCGACTACGAGGACTACCGGGACCGGGCCACCGTGCTCGAGGGCGCCCCGGGAGACCTCATGTTCTGGCCATCGACCCACTGGCACATCGCGGAGTCGGTGGGAGCTCCCGTGGTGACGCTGAGCCTGGGACGCTTCATGGACTCGGCGCAAGACGTGGCACTCGACGACGCGCGGGCCTTCTTCGTCGACGCGACCGCGGTCGAGGGACTCGACCGAACCCCGCGAACCCTGGAGCGCGAGCGTCGCTCGGTTCAGGCCCTTCCCGAGCCCTTGCGAGCGGCAACGGAGCACGTCCGCCAGCGGATGGAGGACGCGATCCATCGCCGGTGGCTGGAACGCCGGTCGAATGCTGGGCTCCCACCTCCGCCCTCGCGCACGACACCCCTCCCGGCCTCGGCACGGATTGCCGCCGACCCGGCCTTCCCGATCCTGTGGGCCGAGTCCCGGGAAGGATTGCTCGTTGCGGGCGCCGGACGAGCGCTGCTCTCGCCCGACGCCCCCTGGCTGCCGGCCCTGCTCGACGTGCTCAACCAGGGGGTTCCGCTCGCTCCCAGCGAGCTCCTCGACGGGCTCGATCACGATGGGCTGGAGCCCGGGTGGAGGGCGCGTGCGATGGACACGATCGCCCGGCTCTACTCGTTTCGCGCGCTGTCGTAGCGCTCCGGCTCGAAGGTCACGCTCCTCAGGTAGTCCAGCAGCTCCTGCGGCTCGTCGAGCTCGTCGGCCCGACTCGCGCAACGATTGTAGGCCAGGTTCAGCGGGTGCTCTCGAGTACAGGCATCCCGCACGAACTCGGGCACGTACAGCACCCAGCGCGTGTCGGGCTCGGTCCTCGCGAGCGCTCGACCGTCGAGCCGACGCAGCCGAAGCTCGGGAGGCTGGCGGCTCGCAGCCCGTGCGCCGGGAAAGACGGAGGCCACGGCGAACGAGAACAGCCCCTCGAGCTCGCGACGAGCCGCAGACGACATGTGAAGGGTCGCCGCGATCGGATCGATGACGGCCCGTGCGAGGTGCTCGGGTGCGCTCAGCGGGTGCGGCTCGCTCAGCGCCTGCTCGAGCTCTTCGAGGAAGCAGCGCACACAGTCGCGCTCCAGCCCGTACATGGGCAGATGGTCGATCATGAACGTCAAGCGGCTCTCGAGCCACGCCGCGAACAGCTTCATCTCTAGCGCGCACCGCAGCGGGGCCACGAGGCCGATGAGCTCGCCGGGCCGGCGAAGCATCGCCTTCTCTCCCCTGGCCTCCAGAGCTTCGACCTTGAACCCCAGGGCAGCGCTCGGAAACACCGTGGGCATCTCCAGATCGAGGAAGCGACCGTCGAGCGAGTAGTTGTTGTGAACCGATCCCCAGTCGATCCCGAGCGACCAGGCTGCTTGGAGTCGCTCGATCAAGAGCTCGAACCGCGCCGCCAGGTGCCTGGCGACCACATCGGGAGCGATGCCTTCGGTCACGTCGCTCTCGAAGCCCGTCGACGCCGCGCCGAGGGCCTCGAACAGCTCGGCAATGCGGTCGTCGCCCTCCGCACGGAGGAGCGGCAGCTGATTCACCCACCACACGATGTTGGACATGCGCGCGAAGCCGGCCGCCTTGACGCTGATCGCCTGCGTCGCCCCGTCGACCGGCGGCAGGGACGAGGCCGTCTGATCCTCTCCATGCGTGAAGACCTCCCGCACGTGGTCTTGCAGGTCGCCCGGCAGCGGACGCACGAGGATGCCGGTGCAGGGATTGACGAGCTCTGCGTGACCGTGCGCGGCGAGCAAGCCCGAGATCAAATACTCGCGGATCGCTCCGCTCGTGAGCAGGATCCCCGAGTTGTGGTAGAGGTCACTGGTGTTCCAATTGCCAGCCAGCAGCGTTCGACCAATGCCCTTGAGGTAGTGATCCCGATGGAATCCGGCACGCCCCGCTCCCAGTCGTCCCGCATGGTTGTGGTGGAGGTCGAGCTGGAAGTCGCAGTGGAGCAAGCGGTCCGCGGGTATGGACCGCGTGCGTCCGGAGTAGGTACCAAGGCGCCCGAGCGAGACCTCGACGTTGAAGTCGCGATGCTCCTCGCGCAGCGGCACGAAGGTGGATTCCTCGACGGGAACCGGGATGGTCCAGGGATGGATCATGGGTGCTTGCGCCTCCTGGCCTGGAGCGAGCGGTAGTGCCGGCACAAGAAGTCGTGGATCACCAGCTCGTATGCGCGCTGATGGGATGGCATCAGACGATTGATGAACATGTGAGCGTAGCTCTCGGCCAGCTCCTCCCTGGTGATGATTCCGGAGTCCTCCAGAGCCCGTAGCTCGTCGCGAAGGTCGGCGATGACGCGGCCGCGCCGGCGAAGGCACTCGATCCCGGGGGCGAGCGGGTGAGCGGCCACGTCCGGCGCGCCAAACAGGTCCTCCAGCGCGGCTCTCGACGCGCGATACTTCGCGCCGAGCGAGGCCTTGCTGCGGGTCGAGCTCGCCCGAAACTCCTCACCGAAGTACTGACGCATGCCCGAGGCCACCGCGAGCTTGGCGGAGAGCGGCAGCCCCAGATCGTCGAACAGCATGTCGGTCCCGAGGATGGCCAGACGCCAGCGCGCATCGACCCCATCGGAGCCGGAGTACAGGCCCACGAGGTCGGCGACCGCCCCGCTGTCGGCCGTGAAGACCTGCTCGGCCACCCGGATTCCCGCGTCGCCACCGTAGCGCGGCAGCTCGCGTCGATACGTGCCGTGCTCGAGCTTCCAGATCCCACCATCGTCGAGCCAGGGCGACAGCGCCTCGAGGACGCGAGGGTAGACCTCGGAGAGCAGATGCTTCGCGGAACCATGGAACCGCACCCGGAGGTGCCAGTCGGGATCGCCATACCGCAGGAAGTGCCACTGGTCGATCAGAGCATCCGCCAACAGGGCGCGAGCCAGGGGGCCCAGGGCATCACCCACGATCCGCTCGGCCGTGGCCTCGCCGGCGAACAACCTCAGGTACACCCACTCACTCCCGGGGAAGAACACACCCCGCTGCTGGCGATCGGTCACCCGGCGAACGACGGTGCGCACCCGATCGTCTGGGGCGTCCTGCCCTCCGTCGCGAACGGCGGGCACCAGGATCTGCTGCACGTACGGACCGTCCTCGGAGCCGACCACGAGCTCGTCGGGCGACGGAAGGACCTCGGTGATGTAGAGCGGACGACCCCGCCCGGCGTGGTCGAGGAACGCATCGACACCGAGGATGTTGTCGAGGTCGAACGGGAGCTCCCGGTCGCTGTGACGGATCGCGATGAAGCGCGGGAGCTGCAGCTCGGCCCGGAGCTCGCACACGGCGCGGTACCGGTCTGGACTTCGAGCGGCCGCGATCGAGCGCAGCCTGGACGGGTCGATGCGCCAGATCGCCTTCTCGATGACGATGTTCCGATGGACGAGGCGCGGCAGGAAGTCGAGCCCACCGAGGTCGCCCCACGACCAGATGATGTCCGACTCGCAGCGCTGGCTGGAGAGCAGACACAAGAAGCGATAGATCGTATGACCGAGCTTGTCGTAGTTGTGTGAGTTGCTGAGGCACGGAACGATCTGACGATCGAGGCGATTCGACCACAGGATCACCTCGTCTTGGACCACGCACACGTCGAGGTCGGACAAGGGGATCTGCTGATCCTCGTCCGCCCCCGAGACCGCGAGGAACACGATCTCGTGATCGCGCAGGACCGGCCGGCCGACGATGTTTCCCATGCGTCCGTGGGGCAGGAACACGATCTCGGCGAAGACGCAATCCGAGCGCAGCGCCTCCTCCCGCCGCAGGTGCTCGCGAATTCCCGCGTCCAACGCCGGATACAGGCCCGAGAACCGCGTGAGCTGCCGAACCCCGGGTGGTCCCACCGCAAAGTCGAAGAGGATCTGGAAGCGCCCTGCATTCAGCGCGTCGATCGACTCGGCGGCAATGCGTGCGCAGATGCCCACGGCATCGGGTGGGGGCCTCGCATCCGTGTCCGACAGCCGCTCGACCATCGCGTCGGTCAGCTCGAGGACCCGCTCTCCCCTTGCCGCGACCCGAAGGAGCTCGGGGAGCAGCACCTCGATCACCCCCCGCGGGATCACGCAGCTCCCGGGCGCGGGAGGGTCGAGGAGCAGCCCGCCGAGCAACGGGTTGCCCTCGGCCACGGGCGACCGCGTGGAGTCGAAGCCAATGCCTGCCTCGTCGTCGAGGACCGTGAGCAGGGGAACACGTGCGTTCTCGTAGCGCTCGCCGAAGGCCCGCTTGAACGCGAACAGCGGATCCTCGTTGGCCCGAGCCGTGATGCGATGGACCACCCGCAGTCCCTCGACGAGAGCCTCGAAGACGGGTTCACCGAGCGTCATTCGGCCAGTGGGCTGCATCAGATCGATCTGCACGGCCTCGGCGAGGCTCGCTCCGGGCGCCAGGTGCTCGAGCGAGGCCATCACCTCCTGGTGGCGTTCGAGCGGAGGCGTGATGCCGTCGCGGTCGAGCGCCGCGAGCCCCGTACGAATGCTCATCAGTGACGAACGCAGCCGCTCGGCGGCGGTCACGGGCGCGAGCTGGTCGAGGACGTCCGCGAGCGGATCGTCGGAGGTCACGGGAGGAGCCATGCGCGCGTCCAGGAGCTGCACGTCGATGAGCTGATGAACGTAGGCCTCGGCCTCCTCGGCCGCGATCTCCGGATCCAGCTCGACCAGCCCCTGGACCAGGTCGTCCATGCTCGCGCCAGCTCGCGCAATCTCCAGCACGTGGGCGAGGTGGGGCGTCTCTTCGGTCAGCATCAGCGCGTAGGCCCGGGACTTCCCGATGCGCTGGGCGCAGCCATGACGCAGGCGTCCAGCCGCTCGGGCGAGGGTGGAGTTCGGATGGAGCTTCACCTGGCTGCGCACCAACGGGTCCTCCAGGAGCCGCGCGAGCGCGTCGGCGAGCACCCCCGTGTCGAGACGCGTTCTGCGTTGCCACTCGGATCTCGGACTCATCCGCAGGTCCGTGGTCGCACCGAAGATTCCCACCGAGACGCCGGCGAACAGTCCGAACGGTGTCGGCCGGCCAGCCATGCGGCCGAGGTAGCGCACGAGGGCGGCTTCCACCGCGCGCTCGCGTGGGCCGTCTTGCCCCCGTTCCCACGCTTCGATGCTCGCATGCAGCGAAGGTGAGGCGAGCATGATCGCATCGCGAAACAGGCGATCGGCCACGACTCGACGCAGATGTGCGCGCGCGCGCTCACGTGCCTCGCGACAGCGCTCCTCGAGCGAGCCCTCGTCTGCTCGACGCACGATGTCACCGAGCGCGTGCTCACCGACCCACCGATCGAACGTGCTCCAGGGGTAGGCGGGGCTGCGGGAGAGAAAGAAGCCTTGATGTCGGTATTCCGGTCGGGACGCAGCCATGATTGCCCTTCATGCCACCGTGTGCAGGAGCGCCAGCGGCTCGCGAGCCCAGCCCTCGCCATCGAAGTAGAGGCCGTCGCCCACGTTCCACTCGAGCAGGCGAAGGTCGTGCCCAAGCGCCCTCGCGCCCTCGAACAGGGTCCGGCAGCGGCTCTGCTCCGATTGCTCGCCATCGCCCCAGCCGATGTCGGTGATCGCCCGTGCCACCCCCTCGTAGCCGTGGGCGTAGGGCGCAAAGCTTCGCACTCCAGCGGCCGCGCACGCCCGAGCGAGGCCCGAGACCCCGGCCGTGGAGCTCCCCCCTGCTCCTCGTGCGTACTCCTCGAAGCGCTTCTGGAGCACGGACAGCGGCAGCGACAACCACTCGGATGGAAGCCCACCGAAGAACGGAGCGGGGAACTCACGCATGCACGCCAGGGCCAGATCCGCCGGGCCATTGCGGCGGCGGTCTTCCTCGAGCACGTCGACCATGTCACCCGCGGGGTCCTTGCCGCTGTCCACCAGGATCAAGACGGAGAACTCCGGCGTGGTCACCCGGTAGCAGTTGCCCCAGTTGCGAACGGGAAACCAAAGTGGTGCTCCCTCGACCACGGGCTGCTCCCCGAAGAACGGCAGTGCTTCGAGCTCGATGTCTCCGACGACGGCGGTCTCCCCCCAGTCGAGCACCAGGTGGGGAATCCGCAGCTGCTGCAGCTCTTCGGCTGGGCATGCCCTCGACAGGATGTTCAGGCGAGGCACCCGGGGAACGATCAGGGCCGTCTGGTCGCCGAGGAACGGAGCCAGGCCCGGAGGATGCCAATGGTCCCGATGGGTGTGCGTGATGACGACGCCATCGGCGTCATGCACGAGGACCGGGGCGTCCTCCGGCAGGAGGTGCGAGAAGGCGATGGGATCGAGCACCACGACCGTCGTGGCCGAGACCACGAGCAAGGTCGCGTGGATCCATCGGTAGATGCCCGGCAGCAAGACGCCCTTGCTCCGCAGGACCGTTCGACCGAGGTCTGCGGCGAGCGCATGCGTCCTGGGCGTCGAGCCGCCCGCGAAGAGGTCGAAGAGCTCCTCCTCGGCTCCCCGCACCCCGTTGGCGAGCACCTGGAGCACGATTGCGGCGTTCTCGGACGTCAGCCTGCCGCCGTGGCCCGCCAAGTTCAGGCTCCAGGCGGGCTCGGGCAGGTACTCGTGCAGCTGGTGCTCGCGCGGCAGCAGGAATCCGCCCCGCAGGAAGTCTCCCGGGGTGAGCAGTGCCTGCTGTCCGGCCTCGGCCACGGAAGCCTCGAGCCATCGTGAGATCCGCCGGGGATCGAGCTCGTCGGCCAGACAGCGGTCGAGCCGACGCCGGTTGTGGCTCGTGACCGCCTCGCCCGTGGTGAGGTGAGTGAGATCGATGATCATGACGCCTCTACCCCACCACCCACCTCGAACGCCCGAAACGAGTGCAGCGTCTGGAGGATGTCGAGCAGGGCTTCGGCGTCGACCGAGCCGGCACCATCCTCGTCCGACGACTCGCCGGAGTACCGTTGGACCAGCTCCTCCACCCGAACACGCGCACCGGTGTTCAGCTCCTCGACGAGCGCCACGATCTGAGGGAAGTCGGGGACGGGCAGCATGCGACCCGACGCTCCGAGGATCAGCAGATCGCCGTCGCCGAGCACCACGATGGGATGATCCGGCGGGCAACGAATGATCTCGTCGAGCGACAGCTCGTCGGCGCGTGGCGGCGGCGGCACGAGGCCGTGGTTCGACACGCGCTTGGCCCACTGGATCACCACCGACCGTCGCAAGCTCTCCGAGACCACCTCGACCGCCTCGCGCAGCGGGTCCGGCATGACCTGTGCTGCCCCCGAGCGCACGTGATGGCTGGCGTCGTCGAGCAGACCCTCGGTCGGAAATCGTGCACGCTCGAGCACGCGCACCATGTCGGCGTGCAGCACGTCGGGCACGGGATCGCGAAACTCTCCCAGCGCCAGGGTGGCCGTGAGCCCACCGGTCGACTCCGCAATGTGCCAGTGGGACGACGGCCAGTAGAACAGGTCCCCGGCCTCCCCCTCCAGCACCGTCGCCTGCTCGAGGTAGCGCGAGTAGTCCTTCGTGGGTGCGTCCACGCCCTCGAAGACGTGCGCGGGCCAGGCCAGCAGGCGCTTGCGACCGGCGACCACGCTCGTGAACACGTCGAGGGTGTCTCGGTGCACACCAAACGGCGTGCGGGAGTAGTTTCCGACGAAGACGTCCGCCGTGGCTCCGCCGGGTGGAAATCCGGTGCGCGAGAACCACGAGCCGAAGAAGTCTCGCAGTCGGGCCCAGAGCCGCGCGTCGAAGCGATGGTAGTTGTTGAGGATGATCCCGAACCCCCGCCCGGGGCACGCCTCCTCCACCCGCGCGGCATGGCCTTCCAGGGACTGGTCCTCCACGCGCGGGAGGAGCTCTCGCGGAGGGTCGATCGCCTCTCCGTCGAGGAAGAACCGCAGGTGCCACTTCTCGCCCACGGCACGCTCTTCGCCGGCGGCCTGCACCAACACCTGGAAGAGCTCGTCGGCCGTCACCAGGGGAGGATCGAAGGGTCTACGCCAGACTCGCGGAGCGCATCGATGGTTCTGCGCGAGGAAGGACGACCAGAATCCTGATGGGATGGCCAAGGCGCTCTGCATGTCATCGCGGAGCTCCAGCGGGAGCACCTCGAAGTGGAAGAGTATGAAGCTCGTGTCCGTCGTTCAAGCTGGAGATGGATCGCTCGCAACCGCGAGGGCGAGCTCGGCCCATCATGTTCGATCGCGAGCGCGAGCACTGCCGTGGCTCGGAATCCACCGGCGAACGCGTGGATCGTGATCGCTCGTGCTCGAGCGCGAAGGGCCGAGCGATGTCGGCCCCGCGTCGGCTACGATGCAGGGCGTGTCCGCGCTTCCCCTCGCCACTGCCGGCTCTGCGCTGTTGATCGATGCGGCCGGCACACTGCTGCGCCCGGCCGAGTCGGTCGCACGCACCTACGCCCGCCTCGCCGCGCGCCATTGCGAGATCGACGAGCACGCGGTGGCCGAGCGGCTGCCGGGGATCATGCAGCGTGCTCGCGCCTTGCGTGCGGCCCAGCCCGACTGGCGGCCGTACTGGGCCGAGGTGGTGCGGGTGAGCACCGGCTGCGACTCGCCCGCGCTGCTCGACGCCCTGCTCGAGCACTTCACCCGCGCGGAGGCCTGGCGCGTGACCGAGGGCGCCGAGCGCTGCGCCCGGGCGGTGGCCGAGCGCGGCATGAAGGTGGCCGTGGTCTCCAACTGGGACGTGCGGCTACGCGCCACCCTCGAGGCGCTGGGCGTGTCGAGCTGGATCGACGCGGCGATCATCTCGGCCGAGGTCGGCGTGGAGAAGCCCCACCCCGAGATCTTCCACCGCGCCTGCGAGCGTCTCGGAGTACGGGCCGATCGAGCGCTGCACGTGGGCGACGATCACCACGACGACGTCGATGGAGCCCGCGCCGCGGGCTGCCTGGCGCTGCTGTGGCCCGCGGAGGTCGGAAGCTTCGATGCGCTCGCGCAGCGGCTGCTGGGAGACGAGCCCTCGCAGCCGTAGCTACTCCTCGGCCGCGTCTGCGCTCGGCTCCTCTGCCAGCAACCGATCGAGCACCGCCTGCAGCTGGTTGCCGTCCTCGGCCGCCTCGTCGAGCGCCAAGAGGCGCAGCACGAGCTCGCGATCGAGGTTCTGCGCCACCTCCACGTCGATGATCTCGGCGTGCTCGGCCTCTCGCACCCCGCGGCGCTCGGCTTCTGCCAGCCGCCGCACCGCCTCGGCGAGCTGCTCGGAGATCTGCGCCGTGCCAAGCGCCGTCTTGGCTTCGTGCTCGGCTCGCTCGCTGCGCGTCGTGTACCAGGCACGCAGGCGCTCGGCCACCGCGGGCTCCACCAGGCCATCGCGCTGCAGCTCGTGCAGCTCGTCGAGCGCCCGGCGGGTCATGATGCTGGTGGCCCGCGCCTTCTCGTAGACGTCGTGACGCTGCTTGCCGGTCAACAGACCCAGCCGGCCGAGCAGCGGTCCCATGGTCAAGCCCTGCACGAACAGCGACAGGCCCACCACGCCGAACACCAGCGTGACGAGCAAGGTGCGGCCCGGAAAGCTCTGGGGCAGGGTGAGGATGAGGACCATCGACAGCGAGCCCCGCAGCCCGCCCCACACCAGCACGTGGCTCCACACGCGCGGCAGCGGGGTGGCGAAGCGGTTGGCCAGCGGGACTCCCACGTACACCGCCACCGCACGCGCGATCACGATGGCCACGAACGCGGCGACGATCGCCAGCCCCTGGTGCCACAGCCGCCAGGGCTCGAGCTCGAGGCCCACCAGCAAGAAGATGAACGAGTTGGCGAGGAAGCCCGCCAGCTCCCAGAAGTCCTCCACCGCGTTGTGGGTGGACGAGCTCATGCCGAAGCTCGCGCCGTAGGAGCCGGCCACGATGCCCGCGAACACGGTCGACAGCACGCCCGAGCAGTGCAGCTGCTCGGCCACCAGGAACGAGCCGTAGGCCAAGAGCACCGTCAGCGTGGTCTCGATGAGGTGATCGTCGATCTGCCGGGTGAGCACCGTGAAGGCTCCGCCGAGCGCCACGCCCACCAGCGCCCCGCCGCCGCCCATGCGCAGGAGCGTCTCGAGGCCGTAGGCCAAGAGCGAGGCCTCCTCGGGCATCACGTTGTGGCCGGTCGAGAGCCCGTAGACCCCGGTGACGATCACGAACAGCACCACCGCCACGCCGTCGTTGAGCAGCGACTCGCCCTCGACCACCAGGTAGAGGCGCTTGGCCACCCCGAACTGCTTGAACAGCGCCAGCACCGAGACGGGATCGGTGGCCGCGATCACCACCGAGAACAGCCACGCCTCGCGCCAGCCAAAGCCCTCCACCAGGCCCGTGGCCCCCAGGCCCAGGTAGAGCAGCCCCGCCGAGGCCCCGCTGGCCAGCATCACGCCGGGGACCGCCAGCGTCACGATCGGCGCCAGGTTGCGCCGGAACTCGGCCAGGTCGATGTGGAACGCGGCCTCGAACAGCAGCGCGGGCAGCAGCAGCAGCAGCAAGAGATCGGCATTGAGCTCCACGTCGTGGAGCACGTCGAGGTCGAGCCCTCCG
The DNA here is from genome assembly GCF_026337845.1 of Paraliomyxa miuraensis. Classification (GTDB taxonomy): domain Bacteria; phylum Myxococcota_A; class Polyangia; order Nannocystales; family Nannocystaceae; genus Paraliomyxa; species Paraliomyxa miuraensis. Next base: position 337,201 of record NZ_JAOVZF010000164.1, read on the forward strand.
AGCACCAGCCCCGCGACCACCAGGGCCAGGGTGTAGGGCAGGCGAAAGCGGCGCGCTCCCATGCCCACGAAGGCGGCCACCAAGAGCAGGATGAGGACCTGGACCTCGACGTGATGGATCATCGGCGGGCGGGGTCTTACCAGCGGCCCCGCGGCGCCGCCAGGCGGTGTCACGGAGGCCCTCGAAGGTTTCTTCGATCTGGAGAAATCAACTTCGCACGTGGTGCGTAGCCTGGCCGCCACCATGAGCCGCACACAGTTGGGAATCCAAGGGAGCAGCCGTCTTCGCCGAGCCCTGGGCCTGGGCCTGTCCGGGGCGGCGCTGGTCGGGCTGATCTACTTCGAGGGCGTATCCGCCCGGGCCGAGGACGCCGACGCGCAAGAAGCGGGTGCCCTGGCCGACGAGGACTGGAACGACGAGGCCGAGGCGGACGAGGCCGAGGCGGACGAGGCCGCAGAGCTGGCGCAGAGCGCCGTTCCGGCTGCAATCGAGACGTCGGAGCCGGCGGCCGACCCCAAGCCGATGCCCGCCGCCCTGGCGAAGGCCGAGACCGCCGAGCCGGCGGTGGCAGCCGAGCCCGTGGTCCTGGCCAAGGCCGACGCCAAGGCGCTGGGCACCGAGACGGCCGAGATGCCCACCGACCCCGAGGCCGACCTGGTGGTGGTTCCCGACCTCGAGGGCATGACCCTGCGCAAGGCGCGACGCGAGCTCAAGGCGGCCGGGCTCAAGCTCTCGGTTCGCGACGAGTGGGGCTACAAGGTCGCCCGCGACGAATACGCCTACTACAAGGTCCGCAGCCAGAAGATCGAGGCGGGCACCAAGGTCGAGGCCGGCTCGTGGGTGCGGGTCAAGGCCCGCGAGCGCTACGAGGTCTTCCAGGGCTACTGATCGCCGGGGTCGGCGGGGGGCAAGGCGATGCTCGACGAGATCGTGCGCGTGCTGATGTTCGCGGGGCTGGCCGGGCTGGCCTTCGTCCCGCTCGAGCGTCTGTACGGCCACCATCGGGATCACGATCACGGTCCCCGTCGCGGCCGCCTCGCCGATGTCTCCTTTGCCACCGTGGGCACGCTGATGGTGTGGGCGGGCCTGGTGACGGTGGTCGCCGGGTTGCTCGCGGTGGTCGAGCTGTACTCGCTATCCGAGCCCCTGCTCATCGGCATCCACTCCCGTCCGCTGCGCATGGTGGCCGACGTGGCGGTGGGCCTCTTGGTGTTCGAGCTGATGGGCTACGCCTACCATCGCCTGGCCCACACGGTGCCGTGGATGTGGCGACTGCACGAGGTGCACCACAGCTCCGAGCGCATGGACTGGCTGGCCTCGTTCCGGCAGCACCCGCTGGAGATCCTGCTGGTCACGCTGGTCCAGAACATCCCGCTGGTGCTGCTCGGGGTCTCGATGGGCGCGCATGCGATGGTGCTGCTGCTGTTGCGGCTCAACACCGTGTTCGTGCACGCCGATCTCGATCTGCGACCGGGGCTGTGGAGTCAGCTCGTCGCCTCGCCGCGATTCCATCATCGACACCACCAGCGCGACGGCGCGGCGCGCAACTACTCGGCCTTGTTTCCGTGGATCGACCGGCTGCTGGGGACCTACGACGGTGGCACGGCCGGCCCGGTCGGCGTGGGCCGGGTGACGCCACGGACGTTCTGGGGGCTGATGGCGATGCCGTTCGTACGACCGGCGTGGGCACGCGCGCCGCAGCGGGCCTCGCGGTAGCGGGTGCTCGCTACGCCTTCAGACTCTTGGGTCGCGGGCTCATCCGGTCCATCACCCAGCGGGTGATCCCGGGGAACAGCCGCGCCAGCACGTACGCACGCGGGTAGATCACCCTCGCCTTGCGGCGCTCGATCGCCCGCACCACCAGCTTGGCCAGCGTTCGGGTGTTGCCCACCGGCAGGATCCCCGTGGGGTCCTCTGCGTAGCGACTCACGGCGGCCGCCGCCATCTCGGTGTGCACCGGGCCCGGATACACCGTGACCACGTGCACGCCCCGTGGGGCCACCTCGGCCCGCAGCGCTTCCGAGGCAGCCGCCAGCGCGGCCTTCGAGGCGCTGTAGTGATACATGCCCAGCGTGGGCGCCAGCGCGGCCAGCGAGGCGATGTCGACGATCGTGCCGCGACCGCGCTCGAGCATGCCCGGCAGCACCGCATGGGTGAGCCGAAACGGTGCGAGCACGTTGACCGCGAGCAAGCGCTCGCCCTGCTCGGGCTCGACCTCGTGGGTCAGCGCCACGATCTGCACCCCGGCGTTGTTGACCAGCACGTCCACCGGCCCCAGCTCGTTCTCGGCCCGTCGCACCAGCCCCGGCAAGCTCGGCAGGTCGGTGACGTCGGCCACCAGCGTGCGAACCTTGGCCCCGGCGGGAAGCTGCTCGGCCACGCGTGCGAGCTCGGCCTGCCGCCGGGCGACCAGCGTCAGGTCGTAGCCCGCCGAGGCCAGCCGCTTGGCCAGCGCCTCGCCGATTCCCGCCGAGGCTCCCGTCACGAACGCGTGCATCGTGCGCATGCTAGCAGAGGCACCGATCGGTCGGCGGCGCTCAGGGCGACTTCTTGCAGTGGGTGATGCTCGACTCGAAGGAATCTCGGATCACCTTCTTGGCGGTCGCCGGGTCGGCAATCGTTCCCTTCGCGGGGAACAGCTCCTCGTAGACCCGGAATGCAGCGACACAGTCCTTGGCCCGCCCAAAGCACGCGGCCGCGGTGTGGAACAGCGCCTGGGCGCCGCCCGAGATCTGCGTGTCATCGGGTCCCGTCGCCTTGACCTTGGGGATCAGGCGCCTGGCCACGTCGAGGTTCTCGCGGCAGTACTCGGGGGTGCGCGTGTTCATGTACGCACCGTCTTGGAGGTTGAACAGCGCCGCGAGCAGCTTGTCGCGGTCGGTGCTGTCACCGCCGCGGCACCGCATCGAGCCCAGCTGCTCGGCCGTGATGTCGGCGCGCTCCTTGGTCATCGCGGTCTCGACCTGGTACCACTTGGAGATCCGCTCCTTGCCCTTTTGGCACTGCCCCACCAGCATCTCGCACTGGCCCTGGGTGATCGCGAGGCGGCGGTGCATCTTCGGATCGATGCGCACGATCGCCTGGAGATCCTCGAGGCAGCCCTGACCGTCGCCGTGGTTCATCTTGCGGCTGGCGCTCTCGACGAGGTCGGCCACGTCGGAGCCGCCCGCAGCGGCGATCATGCCCAGGCCGAGACCCGGCTCCTCTCCATGGGCGCCCGACTCGGCGCCCGAATCCGGGCCCGTGTCGGCTCCCGGACCCGGTGCGCCGGCCGATGCAGCCGCCGCGCCGCCCTTGCAATCGCACACGCACTCGCAGGGCGGACACGTCACGGGCTCGCTCGGCTGTCGAGCGTCGCAGGCCAGCAGCAGGCCGATGAGCAACCACGCGCGTCGCATCGATTCGTCTCTCCCCGCAGCTCGGGCGCGGTGGGCCTACTTGCCCCCGCCCTTGCCCTTGCACTTGGGGTACAGCGCATCGTACTGCCCGCGGACCACCTCGTCGAGCTTGGCCGGCTCGCCTTCGTAGTAGCCGCGCGCCTTCTCGTCGACCCGGCTGAGGAAGAGCTTCTTCTGCTCCCCCCACACCTTGTCGCACGCGCCAGCGCGAGCCATGCACATGAGGTGCATCTGCTTGACCTGATCCGGGTTCTTGGCGCTGTTGACGTTGTAGTCCTCGCCGTCCTTGGGCTCGACCTTCTTGGCCAACGAGTTGATCGTCTTGAGCTTCTCGTCGCAGAACGCGACGTCCTTCTTGGTCGTGGAGGCCGCCACGGAGAGCTCGTTCCAGGCCTTGAGCAGCGTGTCGCGGTCGCTCATCTTGCCCTGGCAGTACATCTGCATGTAGCTCTCGACCTGCTTGTCGAGCATCTCGTCGCCGTACTGGGCGATCGGGCCGTTCTCCATCGTCTTGCGCAGCAGCTGCTTGCCGGCGTCGCACTTGCCCGCGAGCATCAGGCACTGGCCGCGCGTGTAGGCCAGCGGTGACTTGGGATCGGTGGAGGCGTGCCCGGGGTCGGCCTTGGCGTGCTTGTCGAGCTCCGCCAGGCAGCCCTTGCCGTCCTTGGCGTTGGCCTTGGCGGTCGCCGACTCGTAGTGGGCGCGCGCCTGGTCGTTCATGTCGATCTTGGCCGCGAGCTGCCCGGCGGCGTTGAGCGAGTCCACCGTGTCGGGGGCCTTCATCGCCTCCTTGTCGGGATCCTCGCCGTCGCGAACCTTGCGCAGCGACAGGCGAATCGGCGCCTTGCAGCCGGCGACCTCCGTGGCGGAGTCGGAGCGGCACACCCCGAGGTCGCCGCCCTTCTTGTCGGCGTTGCGCTTGCTCGAGGTCTGGCCGCCCGCACCGAAGCCATACACGCTGCCGCCCACGTTGGTGTTGACCTCGGTGGCCGAGCCCAGCGCGAACGCGCCGAGGTTGAAGCCGTGCACGAAGTGCGTGGCGCCCTCGCAGCCGGGGTTGGTGTCGAGGTCGGCGCGGTAGACCGCGTCGCGGGTGGCCTCGCGCTTGCCGGCCACGTAGTACTCCATGTGGAAGCGCTCGCCGCCGCTGACGCGACCGCCGAGGGTCGCGGTCCCGAGCGGGAGCTTGGCGTAGAGCTCACCCTCGTTGGAGATGTCGATCGTCTCGAGCGAGCCCGAGGTCCACTCCGGCGGCTTGTACGAGCCCTGCTCGCCGCGAATGCTCTCGTTGCGGCACTCGTCGAGCACGACCAGGTTGCAGCCCTCGTAGCGCACCACGACGATGTCGTTGGCCGCGTGGGACTCGAAGCTCGACATGTCGGTCGCGTCCCACTCGATGATGAAGGGCTTGAGGTGGTTGTCGGGGCTGCAGGCGTTCTGACCGGCAAAGGTCGTGCCCATCAGCTCGCTTTGGCCCGACGCGCGGTTCTTGCCCATGGCGGGCTTGGTGGTGCAGGCGCTGCTCGTGAGCGCGATCGCGCAGCCGGCAATGGCGATCAGGATTGGAAGTCTCATGACGCTCGTGTTCTTCTTCTGGGAGGCCTTGGGCCCGATGGATGGGGCGCGAATCTACCCCAGGTCTGGCCCTAGGACGGGCGAGGTCGCGCCAGGTTGCACGGACGGGGTTTGCGGGGCTCTTCGGCCCTTTCCCGCAGAGCCCTGCCAACCTCCGCGGGGCCGCGCGGGGCTCGGGCGAGCACGCGTGGCGCGTGGGGTACGCAATTCGCTGGGGCCCGCGGTCAGTCGATGCGCACGCGCAGGCGTTGACGACCCCAGTCGCCGGGGGGCCCATCGAACACTCCGGGCAGCTGGTGATCGCACTCGGTGCAGCGGCCGTGCGCATCGAGGCGATAGGTCCCCAGCCGATACCAGTCGCGCTCGATCACGACCGCATGGCAGGCGGGGCAGTAGGTGCTCTGCCCGACCTGGTCGTGCACGTTGCCGGTGTAGACGTGGTGCAGCCCGTGGCGCAGCGCTTGTTGGCGGGCGCGGTGCAGCGTGGCGGGGGGCGTGCGCGGCACGTCGGTCATCTTGAAGTCGGGGTGGAAGGCCGACAGGTGCAGCGGCACCTGCGGCCCGAGCTCGCGCACCATGAAGTCACAGAGTCGATCGACCTCGTCCTCGCCGTCGTTGTGTCCGGGGATCAGCAGTGTGGTGACCTCGAGCCACACGTTGGTCTCGCGCTTGACCCACCGCAGGGTGTCGAGCACCGGCTGCAGGTGGGCGAAGCACAGCTTGTGGTAGAAGCCCTCGGTGAACGCCTTGAGGTCGATGTTGGCCGCGTCGAGGCAGCCGAAGAACTCGGCGCGGGCCTGCGGGGTGATGTAGCCGGCGGTGACCGCCACCGTCTTGAGCCCGCGCGCGCGACAGGCCGCCGCGGCATCGATCGCATACTCGGCGAAGATCACGGGGTCGTTGTAGGTGAAGGCCACGCTGCGAGCGCCCGTGCCCACCGCCGCGTCGGCGATGCGCTCGGGCAGCGCGCGATCCATGAGCCGGTCGTGCTCGCGGGCCTTGGAGATGTCCCAGTTCTGGCAGAAGCGACAGCCGAGGTTGCAGCCCGCCGTGCCGAACGACAGCACGCTGCTGCCCGGCAGGAAGTGGTTGAGCGGCTTCTTCTCGATGGGGTCCACGCAGAACCCCGAGGCGCGGCCATAGCTGGCCAGCACCATGCGATCGCCCCGATTCTCCCGCACGAAGCAGAACCCGCGCTGGCCGTCGCGGAGCTTGCACTCGCGCGGACACAGGTCGCACTGCACCCGGCCGTCGTCGAGGCGGTGCCACCACCGCCCCTCCACCACGGTGGGGTCGCGGGGATCGATCGCGGGGGCGGGCATGGGAGAGGCAGGATAGCAGGCCGTCAGCGCACCCACACCCGCATGCGCCCGAGGGGCTCCCCTGCGGCCGCGCGCTCCCGCAGCACTCGCTGCAGCCGCTCCACCAGGTCCAGCGGCTCGTCGGACTCGAGCCCCTCGTAGAGGCGCTGGCCGAGCTCGCCCACCACGAGGTCGTCGGAGGCCTCGGGGGAGGCGAGCACCTGCTCGCTGCCCGCCACGAGGAAGGCGAGCGCGAGGCTGATGCCGGCGTTCTGCACGTCGAGCACACCAGTACGGCAGCCGTTGAGCACGACCCAGCGTGGGGCACGGTCGAGCTCGAGGATCCGCTGCACGTCGAGGCGGGCCGGGGGTCGCAGCTGCAGGTACGAGGGCCAGCCAGGGGCTCCGCCCGCGTAGGGCGGCCACGAGCGCACGTCGTCTTCGTGCACCGCGGCGTCGGCGTGGCCGGCGTAGTGGAAGAGCTCGGCATGGGCGAGGTCGCCGAGCACCTGCAGCAACGAGCCGGGATCGGCCGGGACGCGGGTCGACCAGCCCGCGCGGCGCAGGTGCTGCTCGGCGGCCTGGATCTCGGACGATACGGCCCACAGCGAGCCCGTGGCATCGCCGAGCAGGAGCGCGGTGGGGGGGCCCTCCGGCGGCAGCGGCTCCGGTCCGGGGAGCTCGACCGCATAGCTCACCGCGGCGCGGGTCTGGAGCGACGCGCCGTCGAGCGGCAGCGTGTGCACGTCGAGGTGGACCGCATCGCCGATTGCGGTCACGCGGATCCGGCGGGCGCGCATGAGCGGCTCGCGGAGGGGCTCGAGCAGCAACCGCGCGAGCTGACGCGGCTCGGACGAAGGAGGCAAGCCCGGCCCACGCACGCGGTGCGCGACGATCCCATGGTCATCCTCGGCGAGCAGGATGAAGCCGTGCTCCAGCGGGTGGATCACCAACAACAGCTCGCCGGGGGCGCGGGCGGGGAGCTCCTCGCAGTGGAGGCGTGCCGCGTGTCGGCCCCGCGCGAGCGTGAGCTCGTTGACCCGCAGCTGCAGCGCTTGGCGTTGCGCCTCGGCGTCTCGCCGCAGGCGCTGCAGCTCGCGACCGGGCAGCCCTCGACCCGCGATCTCCATCGCGTTGGCCTGGGCCTCGATCCGCAGGTGGGCATGCGCCCGCTCCCGCAGCTCCTCCCGCGCCACCGGGTCGAGCGACGCGGGCAGCACCAGAGGGCGCAGCGCTCGGGCCCGCGACAGCCGAGCGCTACACAGGGCCTCGGGCAACCGCTTCTGCGCCACGAGCACGTCGAGCAGGCGCTGCGTGGCCTCGGGGCCCAGCGCGCCCGCAGTGCTGCGGCCGGCGCCAAAGATCGCGAGCTGCGAGATCTCGTCGTAGAGCGCTTCGGCGCGGCGGTAGTGCGCGATCGCGGCCTCGACGTCGCCGGTGCGCTCGGCCACGCGGCCACGCAGCACGGCGAGCAGCCCGCGGGCTGCCGGTGTGCCCACCTTCTCGGCGATCGACTCGAGCACCTCGATGCGTGGGGCCACGGTCGCCTCGTCGGCCCCCTGCCGCAGCCGTGCGCGGATCTCGAGCGAGAGGGCTTGCAAGTGCTCGTAGGGCTGGAGCCGGGCCTCATCGATTTGTTGGAGCTGGGCCAGCGCCTCGTGAGGACGACCGGCGTCGAGGGCTGCCCGGGCAAGACCGATGCGCACCCCGCCGACCTTCTCGGGGCTTGCGGCCGCGCCACCGGGCTCGAGCAGCGCCAGTGCCTCGTGGTAGGCCGCCTTGGGATCGAGCTCGTCCCGTCCTGCCGCGTGCAGCTGCAAGCCGATCCAGCCGAGGGTCCGCCATGCGGAGGCAGCGTCCTCGGGAGCAACCGGGCGCTCGTCGAGCACGGTGCGTACGTGCTGGGCCCAGTGCGTGGCGGCGCCGAGGTAGCCGAGCTCTACGAGCAGCTCGGCGTACATCATCGGTGCGTTGAGCTCGAGCTCGTCGTCGCGCAATCGCAGGGTATAGCGTGCGGCCTCGCGGTAGGCGATCGCCGCCTCGTCGAGGCGACCGAGCTTCCAGTAGACCTGACCCCGTGAATTGGCGAGCTGGGCCCGCCCATAGGGCGTTCGACTCGCCGGCAGCCCGGCCACCTCGTCCAGCAGCAGCCGCGCGTGCTCGGGCTCCTCGGCGGCCAGGCCATGCGCAACGGCCAGCGCGGCGTACACCGTGTCGGTGCTCCACGGGGCCTCGCGCAGGAGCGACTCGAGGCGCGCGCGGGCCTGCGCGAGCCGTCCTTCGTTGATGTCCTCCACGATCGCCGCGCTGGCTCGCCGCACCGCGGGATGCGGGTCCTCGGCCGACAGCCGCAGCGACCACGAGGCGCTTGCACCGTGCCCGCGGTCGAGAACCACCCGCACGCTCGAGGCCTGCACGGGCACCTCGAGCTCGAGTCCCAGCCCGAGCAGCTCATCTCGTCGGTACCACTCGGGCTCGATGCGCTGGTCGTCGAGCCATACGACCGCGTGCTCTGCCTCGGGATCTTCGATCCAGAGCTGGAGCCGCTCGGTCACGAGCACGCAGGTCGGCACCTCGTCGAGGGTGACCACGTCGCACCCGCCGTACTCGACGACGAGCGCCTCGGCCTCGCCGTCGGGGGTGGAGCGGGCATCGCCGCTTGCCAACGAGCACAGACCCAGCAGCAGCGCCGCGCGCCATCGGGAGCGACGAGCGTGCGGGTCACCGTGGGGGCGGGAGGATCTCGATGCGCGTGCGGAGCAGCCGGACTCCGGCCCCGAGCTCGCGCTCGTCGACGTCGCACGTGATCGGCCGGGGCAGCGCATCGGCGGTGCCCACCACGAACAGCAGCTCCTCGATGCCCACCGAGAGGCCCAGCGCCGCCACCTCACTCTCGATTACTACTATGCCGCTGGGCTCGGCACGAGGCACCACGGGCAACGGACGCGGACCGTCGTCCTCGCAGGCGTAGACGGCCGCCTCGACCCGGCCCGGCACGGCGGTCCACGGGCGCAGCGTGGCCCGGAAGCGCCGGTCGGCGTAGAAGCGGGCCACCTCGGTGGCCGAGGGCTCCGCCGCGCGGTCGAGCCTCGCGGTGCCCTCGAACTCGGGCTCGTAGCTCGGCAGCGGCGTGGTCTCCCGCCACGGGATGGCCACCACCAGCACCAGCGCAGCCGCCAGCGCGAGCCCCACGGTCATGGTGCCCCGCCACCACCATCGCGGTCGTCGCGACGGTGGTGAGAAGCCCTCGCGGAGCAGCCGCTCCAGCCGCTGCTCGTCGACTGCGTCGTCGCCCGGCCGAAACAGCAGCTTGGAGCGCTCGATGAGCTCGGGATCTTCGTCGGCCTCGACCCGGCGTGCCGCCTCTTCGACGGAGATCGCCCCGCGTGCCGCCTCGAGCCAGGGCTCGGGGGTGGACTCCAGCGCCTGTCGAGCCGCGAGCGCTTCGAGGATGTCTTCGGCCGCCATGCTGACCTCCATCTACGTTCGACCCTCGCCAGGGCTGACATCGTCCGGCGGAATCGACGGGCGATCGCAGGAGAGCGACGATGACGCGAAGAGCAGCAGCACCAACGCACGATGGAGCACTGCCTGTACGCGCTCGGCCGTGAGCGGCCGTGAGCCGGCGTGCCCGTCCTCGAGGAGCATGGCCGAAAGCTGCACCAGCCTGCTGCGCAGCCGGGTGAGCCGCTGGTAGGCCGCGTCCTGGCCCAGGCCCAGCTCGGGGGCGACCTCCTTGGCCTCGCGCCCCAGCACCATCACGCGCACGAACAGCTCCTCGTCCACGTCCTTGATGAGCGGCCGCGCCCTGGCCCACAGCGCATCGAGGAAGTCGCGCTGCAAGAGCGCGCGCTCGATCTCCTCGGTCGACTCGGAGTCGGCGGGCGCGAGGGCGGCCTGCTGGCGAGCATGGCGGCGCAGCACGGTGGCGGCCCGCGAGGCGGCAAGCATGCGCAGGAAGAACCCCAGCTCGCCGCGCGAGGGATCGTAGCGGCGCAGCGCCCGGCGGTCGTTGGCCAGGATCTGGGCCCAGACCTCGCTCAGCACGTCCTCGAGCTGCGCCGACATCGAGGGCCACGCCCGCATGCGGGCTGCCACCGCACCTCGCACGACGCCGGCGTAGTGGCGGTAGAGCTTGGTGAACGCGGCGCGATCACCATCGAGGGCGAGGGCGATGGTGTGGGGATCGAGCTCGACCCACTCACGGGTGGGCTTGCGCCTCAGCATCGCGGGGCCTCCTCTCGAGCCGTCGAATCGAGGGCTCCAGGACCCCATTCGAGGGCGATCGTCGATTTCCTCGTCGCGGGGCGAATTCTCCATGCCCCTCGCGGGACCTCCTCGACGAACTCGGGTCGCCCCGATGCGCGGGGGCGATCGCGATGCCCCCAACCCTCGCGCAGAAGCTGGATGTGACGATGACGATGTACTCGATGACGGCGGGCCTTTGGGCCCTGACCCTTGCGTTCACCCAATCGACCGTGGCCATGGCGGCCGAGGAGATCCCCACGTCGATCACCGAAATCGGTGGCTCTTCGGAGTACCCCGACCCGATCTGCACCACGTGCAAGGTCAAGACCGTGCGAAGCTCGCGGTCCGAGGCCACACATGCGTTCATCGAGCTCGACTACACCGAGTCGTCCTCGTTCTCGGGTGAGCTCGAGGTGACGGTGTGGCTGGCCGATGGCGACTTCGACACGCTGATCGTGCCCGACGTGGCGCTCGCGTACGGCAGCACCGGGTGGTTCGAGATCGGTCGTGGAGACACCTGGGCCTGGGACGAGGTCGAGGCCGTGGAGCTCGAGCTGGTCTCGCAGCTCTAGCGCGACACGGCCCCCTCGGGACCTGCGCCCGCGGCTGCGGTCGCGGGCGCAGCCGCGGGTACGGCTCGTGCGCCTGGTCTCCTGTCGCATGGGCATGCCAGGAGCGTATACGGAGGACAGCGGGGTCGTCTGACATTCGAATGTGGCCTCGACGACGACGGCCGAGAACGGGTCCGTGATAGGATCGACGCCGAGCTCGACCGGGCATGACCGCGACCTCCACCGTCCCCCGGGACGAGATGCTCCTGGCTCGCTGGTGCGACGGCGACGTCGGGGCCGGCAACGAGCTCATCAAGCGCTACCTTCGACCCCTGCGGCTCTACTTTGGATCCAAGCTGTCGTCGGAGGCCGACGTGCAGGATCTCGCGCAGGCGACCCTGGTGGCCTGCGCCGAGCGGCAGCGCCACGAGGGCAGCCGGCTCGAGGGCGTGGCCAGCTTTCGTGCCTACCTGTTCGGCATTGCGCGCAACAAGCTGCTGCGCTTCTACGAGCACAAGGGGCGCAAGGCCGCATCCGGGGAGCGCGAGGACATCGGCTCGGTGCCGCTGGCCGACCTCTCACCCGGGCCGTCGACCCTGGTGAAGCTGCACGAGCGGGTCGACGTGCTGCTCGTGGCCATGGCGGCGCTGTCGATCGACCAGCAGACCGCGATCCAGCTCAAGTACTGGCATGGCCTGACGCAGGACGAGGTCGCCGACGCGCTCGGGGTGCCGCTGGGAACGGTGGCGCGCAGGATCCACGAGGCCAAGCGCAAGCTGCTCGAGCGCTATGCCGAGCTCGACTCGGGACAGGACGTGCCGCGGGGTGAGCTGAACGATGACGAGCTGCGGGAGTCGCTGATCTCGATGGCCCGGCGGCTGCTCTGACGAGCGAGCCGCGTCGACCGGGGAGGGGAATCGAAGCTCCCGCCAGGGTTGATACGCGGCTCGAGGCGGTGGTCTGACACTGCGATCGATCGAAGCGGAAGTGCTGGTTCCCACGTCATTGCCCTTCCGTTCATCCCGATCCCGCTCGAATGAGCCGTGATAGGATGGCGAAATCGCGCTCGGTGGGCTGGGATGAGTGGTCACGACCAAGTCACGACTCTCGAACCAGACGAGCGGGGCGTCGACTCGTGGGGCAATGGTGGCGGGTTGGACGCGAGCGACGTCGGTGACGACCCGGCGTTTGCGCTGGTGCTGCAGCGCACCCAGCACGCCGTGCAGCAGCAAGTACATGGCGTGGAGCTGGCCGAGGCCGGCACTCGGGTGTTCCTGGGGCGCTATCGAGTCGAGCGCCTCGCGGGCCGGGGTGGCATGGGCACCGTGCTCACGGCCGAGGACACGTGGCTCGAGCGCAAGGTCGCGCTCAAGATCGTCAATACGCCCGGGGTGCGGCAACGTCGTCGCTTGGTACGCGAGGGACGAGCGCTGGCCAAGCTCTCGCATCCCAACGTGGTGCAGGTCCACGACGTGGAGCTCGGCGAGCGCGGCGAGCATGCGTACGTGGTGATGGAGTACGTCGAGGGGACCACGCTCGCGGGCTGGCAGGAGTCGAAGCGGTGCACGACGGAGGAGCTCCTCGACAAGTACCGGCAAGCAGCGCACGGGCTCCTGGCCGCACACCAGGCGGGAATCGTCCATCGCGACTTCAAGCCGCACAACGTGCTGGTGGATGCAGCGGGCGTGGTGAAGGTGGCCGACTTCGGGCTGGCGGGCGCGAGCGAGCCCGAGAACGACGGTGGGGACGCACCGCGCCCGATCGAGCGGGCGATCACGGCTCCCCAGACTCAGGCAGCCACGGCAACCGAGGCCAGCCTGGGCCTGACGCCGGGCTACTGCCCACCGGAGCAGCTTCGAGGCAAGCGGCCGACCGAGCGGGCGGACCAGTTCGCGTTCTGCGTGGCGCTCTACGAGGCACTCACCGGGGTGCTTCCGTTTGGATCGTCGCGGGTGGTTGGCGAGCACGAGCGGGCGGTGGCGGAGGGGATCCGCAGTCGACCCGAGGCAGGCAGGATTCCGTGGCGGGTGCTGCGGGTGCTCGAACGCGGACTCGCGGTGCGGCCCGAGGATCGCTTCGCGGACATGACGGCGATCATCGCCGCGCTCGAGCCACGGGGCCCACGATGGCCGTGGATCACGATGGGGCTGGTACCGGTGGCGGCGGTGCTCACTGCAATGCTGATGCCCGACTCGAAGGTGGTCGAGGTCGATCCGTGCACGTACGAGGACGACGAGTTGCCGCTCGAGCGCTGGCCGGAGGGCGGAGGAGATCGAGGGGGGCCCAGGGCATTCATCGACGAGCGTGCTGCAGCGTATCGCTTGGCATGGAAGGATGCGAGAGAGGGTCTGTGCCGAACCGAACGGCGAGGCAAGCTCGAAACGACCGAGCGCATCCAGGCGCAGACGTGCCTGAACACGACGGCACGGGAATTCAATCTGGTGATGAAGCTCTTGGCCGCCAACGATTCCCCCACCGACCCGTTCATGGCATTCGACAACCTGCGCGCGCCGAAGCTGTGCGTGCTCGGGGGTGGACGACCGGCCTACGGTGCGGCCGATCCCCTCCTGCGGGGTGAATTCGATGAGGTACGAGCCCTGCAGCTCGAGGGACGCAACGAGGAGGCGTTACCGCGGGCGCGGGCGCTGCACGAGCGCGCACGGCAGCTGGGCGACGTCGTGATCCTCGCCCAGGTATCGTTCCTCGTGGGAAAGATCGAGGGTTTGATGTACGACGGCGACTCGGCGGCACACGACCTCGAGGAAGCCTCGATACACGCCGAGACATTGGGTGACGACGTGCTCGCGCTCGACGCCTATGCCGAGCTCACCGACGTGGCAGCCAACCTAGCGCTCGATCCCTCCGAGGGAGTGCGATGGGAACTGCTCGGAGGGGCCAAGCTAGGGCGCATTTTGGGGGTGCACGACAGCGAGGTGGCCGGGCAGTACTACTCGGCCGTGGCAAACCTGGCTTACCGTCGCGGCGATCTCGAGGCCGCACTCGAGCATGGCGAGCGAGCCCACGGGTTGCTCGCGGCCACGGTCGGGGAGGATGGCCTCGCAACCCTGGTTGCGCGGGCCAACCGTGCCGCAACCTTGGTCGCGGCCAAGCGCGCGAAGGAGGCAATCGCCGAGTACGAGCAGATCCTGGAGATCCGGCGACGCCGCTACGGAGAACGACACCCCGCGACCATCGCCGACGAGCTCGCCTTGGCCCATGCCCGCATGGTTGCTGGCGAGCGTGCGCAGGCGCTCGAGGGGCTCGAGCGCGTGAAGGCACTGAGCACGCCGGCCACGACCAAGCCCCTCGAGCAACTCGAAGCGCTGGCGGTCGCCCGGCAATGCGAGATCCTGGTCGGCAACAGCGACCATGAAGCCGCCGCACCGACGTGCGAGCGAGCCTTCGGCATGCTGCCTCGCCTTGCCGGCAATGATCGTGGGCTGCTGGCGATGCGGGCCATCGTGTATGGCAAGCAGGCCCTGGTGTTGGTGGCTCGCGAGGAACTCGAGCCCGCGCTGGCCCTGCTCGACCAGGAACGCGAGCTGTTGCTGGCCGTGCACCCCGAGAATGCCGCCATGCTGGCGGTCAATTCGTCGGTTCGATGCATGGTGCTAGACGCCCTCGATCGAACCAGCGAATGCGCGCAGTCCCTCGTGCAGGGCCGTCGCTGGTACGAGGCCTCGGGGCGACTGCGCGAGCTGACGCGCGTGTGTGAGGCCCTCGGCCTCGATCCTCAGGACTTGGAAGGAGCAACCGAACGATGACTACATTCAACCTCACCCTGGGAACCGACCGCGACCGCATGGACATCTGGATCTTGGATGCATCCATCGCCCCGATCGATCTCGCAACGGTCTCCGACGCAAACCCGGTGTTCTTGCCGTGGAGGGAGTCGATCGATCATTGGTTGCAGATCGGCTCGCTCAGCGCGGACATCGACCTGGTTCGCAGCGGCGATATCCTGCCATGGAGGCTCGACTGCCCGTGGCAAGAAGGCGAGGACATCACCATCGAGGCCGGCATGGGCTCATGCACATACGCGTTGCGCCTGTCGAGGGATGCCAACGGGACCCGCGCCAAGGCCACCATCACGAAGATCGATGCCTTGAAGATCGACCAGCCCACCGACCCCGGACGGAGCAGTCCCGTCCAAGGCAATCCCGGGTGGCTCCGCGAGGCCGCCTCCGTCGAAAGAGTGCGGGATGCCTTCCTCGAGGCCGCCGCAATGCTCGAGGCCGCTCGCATCGCGCTCTCGCCCGCGGCGGCCGAGACGTTGGCTGCACTGGCCAACCTGGATCACGGTCCCGCCGTGGCGCCCACGAAGCGGGTCGAGCTCGAGCGCGAGGTCGTCACGAAGCTGGCGCTCGAGGGGCCGCCCGCCAAGCACAAGCCAGGCCGGCTCAGATAGCGCATCGCCTGCGCTACCACGCTCCTCGAGCTCCGCGTGTCAGACCCGTCGCCTCGCCACAGTAGAGGTCGAGCAGTGCGGCAGCTGTGCTCCCAAGCCCGGTCCAACGCCCGGGCTCGGCTGCCATCAGATCGACGGACCCACCATGAACACACGGCACCTCACGGCGCTCGCGGCCCTGTGCGCGCTCGCAGGCACCTCGCTGGCCCCCTCACGAGCCCACGCGATCAACTACACCGCCAACTACATCAACGACTGGAGCGGCTGCTCCTGCTGGGCCAACCCGCTCTCCTACACCGACGACCAGATCAACCTGTTCGACTCCAAGATGGCCAGCCTCGGGCACACGCTCGAGCAGAAGTACGCCAACGGGGCCGTGTGGGCCGGTGACCTCGTCGAGGACACCGACTTCGGCGGGCAGGACCAGTTCTACTCGGATGACAGCGTGTTCTATGCTTTCTCGGGGCACGGCGACGCCTCTCCCAACGCGTGGGGACAAACCTTCTGGGCGCCCATGTGCTTTGCTGGGGCCAACGACTCGTGCTGGTACGACAGCGAGGAGAGTCGGCTGGGAGAGCAAGCCTACGCCTACGCATCACCCAACCCAGGGCTGATGCGCTATATGATGTGGCTGACCTGCTACAGCGTTCACGACCAGCCCGATCTGCAGTGGGGGCAGTCGTTCTGGTTCGGGCTCGACTACGTGATGGGGTACCGCGGGCTGTCGGCCGATGCGTGGACCACCGACGAGGTACCCGAGGACTTCGCCCATGAGGCATTTGGCAACAACTACACCTTCAAGAGCTCATGGTTCTACGCCATCGAGGACTGGTGGGTCGACGACACCGGCTCGCTCGTCGCTTCGGGCACATCGTCGGGCGCCGCGGAGAGTCGGCGCGACTACTTGACCCGGTTCACCCCCAAGCGCACGCCCAGCGAGATCCACACATGGTTTGCGTGGGCCTGGCACGAGGGCTAGCCCGGACCGACTCCAGGTCCTCTCGATCTCCACTCCAGCACCACGGCACATGATCATGAGACACTCACGAATTTCGACGCTCCTGCTCTGCGCGGCTCTCACAGCCTGCTCCACCGACTCCATCGATCCGACCGACGAGCGGCTCTCGGGCCTCGATGTCGACGATGCCGTCGAGCTTGCCATGCCCAGGCTTCACGGGCTCGACACCGTCGACCGCTTCCGCGCCGAGGACCCCGGTCCGCTGGGCGACGCGCCGGCGCAGCTGGCCTTCGAAGCGATGGCCGACGCCTTCGCGGACGGCAGCGTGGCCAACATCGAGCTCGCGGTCTACCGCCTCGAGCCCGTCGGCAATGCCGACCAAACCCTGCACCAGCGGACCGACGAACTATCGGATCTGCTCGACCGCGCCGCCACCCGACCCGGCCACGATCAGGAGTCGACGTGGACGATGCTCGGGGCCAGCGAGCTGCGGATCGACCGCAATAGCGGCACCGAACGCTTCCTCGACTGGGATCGCTTCCATCACGGCGACCCCATTGCGGGCCCGCTCGCCGATGCGCACTACTGGTCGGTGGCCGGCGACTATCTCGAGGACGCGCTGCTGACCCCCACCGAGGGCATCGACCTCTACCCCTACAAGATCCGCCACTACTGGAACGCGGTGGCCGAGCAAGGCCGTACCGCCACCGAGGAGATGTACCAGGTCGCGGTGGCCTTCAACGCCACCATCGACGGCATGCCCGTGATCGGCTCGGGCTCGAAGGTATCCATTCACCTCGCACTCGACGGCACCATCATCGGCCACGAGCTCAGCACCCGGCGAGTCGGCGATGCGATCACCACCATTGGTGGCGACGACCTGCTGCACCCGGAAGCCGCTCATGAGGCGATCGCTCGTCGGCTGACCGAGCGCGGCGTGGACATGGCGCAGTACCGCTGGACCCGCGCCGAACTCGGCTACCTGCGTCTGGGCCGCTCCAGCGTGCAGGACATCGTGGCTCCTCACTACGCCTTCGTTGCCGAGCCTCTCGAAGGCGTGGTGGGCAAGAAACTCCTGGAAGTCATTCCCGCCACGACCCGTCCCGACGTCCTCGCGCTGCTCGAGCGTGATTTCACCGAGGAGGGCGCCCGCAAGCAGGCGCTGATGGCCAACGCCGCCGCACCCGACTCGCGACCGAGCCCCTGAGTCCCTACGACCCTCCCAGTACACGGAGCAGTCTCATGCATTCACGACGAGCAATCATCCTGTCCATGCTGTGCGCCGGCACCCTTGCCTTCAACCCCACTCGACCGGTGCAGGCCCAGGATGGGTGCACCGAGCTGGAGGAGTGTCTTCCCGAGGTCGAGCGTGTCTTCGAGGAAGAGATGAATGGTGACGCGCTGGTTTCGTTGCTCCTCGAAGCCGCCACCGAGGCCGATCCGGCCGACGAAGGTGAGTCGGCCCTGGACGAAGGTGAGTCGTTCGACGACGCCCCGAAGCTTCGCAAGGGCCAAGCCGGCGACGTGGTGAAGGCCATCGTGGCCGACCCGACCGTCAAGAAGCACGTGTACAGCTTCAAGGACAAGGCCGTCGAGCAGATCAAGTCCGACTGGGAGAAGCTGAAGACCGGCGAGAAGGTCGCCACCCTCAGCTTCATGGCCCCAGTGGCCGCGGGCGTGGTGACCGGCGTCCTCAAGAGCTCGAGCTTGCACAAGCCGGCCCAGGACGTCATCAACGCGGCGATCAACCATGCCCTCGGACAGAAGGCGCCCTGGTTCGCACTGTCCGTGGACATCGTCTCGCCCAACAAGGTCATGCTCCTGAAGGTCGACGTGATGTACTTGTTGCGCAAGGCCGGCGTGGGCTTCTGATCCGAAACCGTCGCGCGCCAATACCACTACGCCGCAGGCGACTACGTCCTGCACGCTGGCTATGACTTGGCCAATGGCAGCTGGGATCCACCGAATCAGTACCTGTACATCAACTCGGGCCAGGTACCCGTGACGATCACAGAGGGTTCGACGACGACTCGGGACGTCCAACTGACGGCCCATTCTCGGCCTCGCTGAGCCGGATGCTCACGAAGCACGCATCCTCCGGGCCGTGCGCTGCCCGGCAGATGGGACTCGAGCTGCTCGAGCGCGATGACACCGGCGAGGATCTCGCCAAGCGGCAGCAGGCCCGCTGTCCGTGGACAGTTCGCTGCTCGTGGTGCTCTCCGAGGGCGACCAGGTCCGCATCACCGTCGACGCGGACGACGATGCGATCGAGCTGCACACCCACAAGCAGGCCGAGCGCATTACCACCACCCTCGCGGCCAAGGGCGTCAGCTCGTGGATCTGCAAGGGCTATCGGCAAGGCGGTGGAGCCTACGCACGCTGGCACATCACCAGCACCGACCTCAGCCCCAACAGCTTTCCTGGACTCGACGCGATCGCCACGCGCGGTTTCGCCTACGCCGTGTCGTTCCACGGCATGTCCAGCGAGGGCGTGCTCGTGGGCGGAGGCGCGCCCGAGGATCTGGGATCCAGATCGAGCAGAGCCTGCGCGCTCGCGAGGGCTACTGGGCCGCGATCGCCGATGCCGTATCCAGCGTGCTCGACCCGCTGATCTGATCCGCCAGTCACCACGGGGTGGGCTTGGCGCTCCAGGTTTGCCACCATGGAGCTCCGATGCGTCATCTCTCACCGCTGTTCGTGGCGTGCCTGCTCGTACCCGGCTGTCAGGACCCCGAGGTCATCGACTCGTCGGGCACCGAGACGATGGGGTCGGGCTCGAGCTCGGGCCCAGGCCCGGTCTCGACCTCGACCGGTGACGACGCCCCGTCGAGCACGACCCTTGCCGACTCGTCGTCGACGGGCGAAGGCTCGAGCTCGTCCTCGTCCTCGAGCTCGGAGACCGGAGTGGACTCCACGGGAGTCGCCTGCGACGATCGCATGTGCACCGATCCCCCGGATCCGTCGTGCATCGATCCCTTCACCGTATCGATCCCCGCCGCTTCGGGAGCGTGCGTGGGCGATCGATGCCAGTACGACGTCGAGCTCGGCGAGTGCGAGTTCGGCTGCGACACGGCCGAGTGCGTGTGCGTCCACGGGGAGATCTGCCTCGACAGCACGCCCCAGACGGCCGTCACCTGGGCCTCGGTCGGCGGAGTGCCCCAGCCCCGCGTCGCGTCGCTCGGCTGCTCGCAGGTCGTGGCGGCCCCGGTGAGCATCGGGGGAGTCTACATGCCGCACGTGTGGATCATCGATCACCAGGGGGCGGTGCTCCACGAGCTGGGGATCGACTCGAGCGCCACGCGGGTGGACGTCGCAGCCGACCGTGGGGTCATCGCGGTCACCTGGTCGGGTGTGGATGATCAGGTGTTCGGCTCGCTCTTCGACCTGCAGCTCGCTCCCATCGCGACCAATGTCCCGTTGTCGGATCCCGCACGCCAGCTTCGCTCACCATCCATCGCTCCGACCAGCGATGGCGACGGGTTCGTCGCCGTCTACTACGGCGAGGGGGCCGTGGCGGGCACGTTCGGGGTGTTCTCCCAGAAGCTCGATCGCAGCGGCAGCTTGGTCGGGGCGGAGAACGACGTCGGTCCCGCCTCGGGGCAGCTCTCGTCCGGGTGCTACACGTTCCCGGACGTCGCCACGGGAGACGGGGGATCGATGGCGGTGTGGGCCCACTGCGAGTCCGGTACGCGCTCCGCATACGCGGCCCCCCTCGATGCCGCCGGGGCCGCCACGGCGATGCCCACGCTCATCGACGAGGCCTCGATGGGCAGCATCACGCCCTACCGCGCCGCGGTGGTCGGGATCGGCTCCGAGTTCGCGGTGACCTACACCAACGATCGGGATCCGATGGTCCCCAACAGTGGCAATGCCTACGTCGCGGTGCTCGACGCCGCCGCAACGCTGGTGGTCGATCCGGTCGACGCGACGGCGGGCACATGGGGCGAGGGCAAGTTCTGGCCCGACCTCGTGGCGGGACCGAACGGTCTCGTGCTCACCTGGTATTCGATCGACCTAGTGTCGGATCGTCGCATCCTCTTCAGCGCCATCGACCCGGCCACGGCGATGCCGGCGGGCCCCCTGCTCGACGCGAGCCTGCCGACCGGTGCGCCCCCGTTCTTCCACATGTACGGGGCGCCGTTCGTGGGGCCGCAGGAGTACGGGGTGATCTTCGCCGGCGACGGCGAGCTGCTGCTGGTCAGCCGCGCGTGCCCGCCCGCGTGAGCTCGCGTGCCTACCGTGGGCTTCGCGGCAGCGAGGACAGCACCTTCGCCTCGTTGGGCATCGGCTGACCCTCGCCCTGCGTCTCGTCGAAGCGGTAGTACCAGGCCTGCGAGTCCAGCAACCATGCTCCCTGGGACGGATCCACGCCGGCCTCCATGAGAGCCGCCAGCGCCGGCTGGTGATCGCTCCAGACTCCCGCGATCCAATCGAAGGGTGGTGCATCGCTCGCCCACGGAAAGTACCCCCCCGCGGTCTCCCGCAGCGAGGTGCAGCTCAAGGTCGCCCCGCAGCCCGCGGGCAGCTCACCTCGCCCGAGCCACATCCAGCTCTCCTCCCCCGGCGTTCCGCTCGGCTTGCCCCTCTCCAGCGATCCATAGGGCTGTAGCGTCACGTGGTCCACCCACTGCCCCTCGTCCTCGCCCGGCCCGCTGACGCCCATCAACACCACGAAGCGCCACCGCGTTGCATCACCATCGATGGGATACCAACCCGATCCAATCAACGGCTCGCTGCGACCATGCTGCCCTGCGTAGATCACCTGCTCGCCATAGCGCATGGGCTCGCCCACCCGCGCCGCCCCGTCTCCTGCCGGCCCCACGCCCCAGCCGATCGAGTAGAGCCCAAACTCCATCAGCTCGGGCATGGCGTACATGAGATGCACGAAGGTCACCACGCCATCACTACCGCTGGCATCACCGCCGGCCACCACGTCGACCCCGAAGAACTGGATCGTCGTGTCGCCGAGCAGGTCTTCGTGGAGCGCCAGCACCTCGTAGCCACCCCCGGAGGCGCAGCCCAGCACGGCCTCGAATCCATCCCCCGGCGGGGCCTGGAACGGCTCGAAGTCGGCGTCCGTCCGCACGCCCACCACCAACAGGCGCTCGGGCGCCTCATGGGCTCGCGTTGCCAGCGGAGTCGCCATGAGCGCTCGCCACCCCTTGGCCTCGAGCGCCGGGAACATCGCCCCGAGCCCCTTCAGCTCGCGGGTCTGGTGCGAGGCACTCGCCAAGCCCGTGGCCTCGTCCATGACGGCGTGGTCGAGCGCCAGACCCGACAAGGCCTCGGACAGCAAGGCGTCGGTGCCGGGGCAGACCTTCAGCATCGCCGCCGGATCCCCCGGCTCCGGCTCGAGCACCGGCGCCGCCGAGGCTGGAGGTGAAGCGACCGTGGGCGTCTGCTTCGAGCCGCACCCGGGCGCGGCCACCATCGCCACCAGCCCGATGCACATCGTCACGGGCCAGGCACGAGCGAGGGAACCCGCAGGGCTCGGTGGTCGAAGGAAACGCGAGGACGTCCCGTTACCGTTCCCATTCATGAGGGCGTGGCTCTCCGAGCCGAGGAGCCTATCCCGGTTCGGCCCAGCGCGTCAGTCTCCTACGACGTCGCGACCCAGCTGCGCCGCGAACAGCTCGGGAAACACCCGTGAGACCTTGGCGGTGAGGTACTCCCCGTAGCGCCCGCTCCACGCCTGGAGATCCGCCCCATCCCATCGAGGATCGGGCCGCTCGAGCAGATCGATCCCCGGCAGCCTCGGAACCTCTGCCTCCCACGACGGATCGAAGAACAACGGAAACGACAGCCGCCCTGCCCCGCTCCGGTTCCGCACGCGATGCCGCGTCGATCGATGGCGCCCGCCCGTGAGCCGATCGAGCATGTCGCCGAGGTTGCACACCAGCTCGCCGGGTCGCGCCGGGACCTCGATCCACCCCGAGGACGTCTCGACCTCGAGCCCATCGTGACCATCCTGGGCCAAGAGCGTGAGCAGCCCGTAGTCCGTGTGCTCGGCCACCCCCCAGCGACCGGGCTGCGCGGGCGGGTAGTGGAAGATCCGAAACAGCACCACCGGATCGCCCGTGAGGTGCTCGCGAAACCACTCCGGCGGCAGCCCCAGCCCCATGGCGATCCCCTGCATGACCACGTGGCCCACCGCGGTCACGCGCTCGATCCACTCGAGCACCAGCGGTCGCAGCTCCACGGGCTCGGCCGGAAACAGGTTGGGCCCGTGCAGCGGCACGCCAGCTCGCACCCGCGGATCCTCGGACGGCAGCTCGAGCCCGAAGTAGAGCCCCTCCTTGAGGTCGGGCTGCCCCGAGGTCAGCTCGCCGCCGACCGGAAACCACCCGCGCCAGGCCCGGCCGCCGTGGGCCATGGCGACCTCGCCCTTGACCGCCTCGGGCAGGGCGAAGAACGCCGCCGCCGCCCGGCGCAGGCGCTCGAAGGCCGGCAGCTCGATGCCATGCCCGGTGATCGCGAAGAACCCGACGTCACGACAAGCCGCATCGATGGCCGCCGCCACGGCGGACGAACCAGTCCCGCCCGCGCGCAGTGGTGCAACATCGATGACCGGGATGGACCGCATGGCCTACAGCCACAGCAGCCGCGTGCGAACGCTGGTGTCCAGCGCCGAGATCCCCTCGCGCAGCTTCTCCGCACGCGGATCGTCGGCCGCGAGCGGAACGTCGATGAACAACAACCCCACGTCCTCCACGGTTGCCAGCGCCTGGCCCACGATGTTGACGTTGGTCTCCGCGACCACGCGGTTGATCGCCGAGAGCACGCCGGGCACGTTCTGGTGCACGTTGACGATGCGGCTGGCCGGGCCCCTGCGCACGGACGTGGGCACGGGCAGGTCGAGCGAGGGCAGGGTCACGCAGCCCAGCGTGGAGCCGTGGTCGAGGTAGTGCCCCAGCGCATGCGCGACCTCGCGGCCGATGTTGGCCTGCGCCTCCTGGGTGCTGCCACCGATGTGCGGGGTGAGGATCACGTTGTCGAGCCCGCGCAGCTCGCTCTCGAACACCTCCTTGGTGTTGGCAGGCTCGCGCGGGTACACGTCGACCGCGGCCCCGGCCAGGTGCCCGCTGACCAGCGCGTCGCGCAAGGCGGGGATGTCGACCACCTTGCCGCGGCTGAGGTTCAGCAGGTAGGCCCCGCGACGCATGGCGCAGAGCTGCTCGCGGCCGATCATCCCGCGCGTGAGCTCGGTATCGGGCACGTGCAGGCTCACGAAGTCGCTGCTCCCGAGCAAGGCCTCGAGGCTGTCGACCACATTGGCATTGCCCAGCGGCAGCTTCTTGTCGATGTCGTAGAACTGCACCTGCATGCCCAGGGCCTCGGCGAGGATGCTGGCCTGGCTGCCGATGTGGCCGTAGCCGATGATGCCGAGGGTCTTGCCCCGCACCTCGTGGGCCCCGGTGGCGCTCTTGTCCCAGTGGCCCTCGTGCGCGGCCTTGCTGCGGGCGAACACCTGGCGCGAGAGCATCACCACCTCGGCGATCACCAGCTCGGCCACCGAGCGGGTGCTGCTGAAGGGGGCGTTGAACACGGCCACGCCGCTGCGACGGGCCACGTCGAGCGCGATCTGGTCGGTGCCGATGCAGAACGCCCCGATCGCGACCAAGCGCGGCACGGCGTCGAACACCCGCGGCGTCACGTGGGTCTTGCTGCGGATCCCCACGAACACGGGCCCGTCGCCCGGAAAATCCTGGAGCGCGGAGACCAGCTCGTCCTCGGACAGGGCAGTGGATAGACGGCGCGTCTCGACGTCGTAGGTCGCGAGCACCTCGGAGGCGGTGGCGTGCAGGTTCTCGAGCAGCAGGGCGTGGGCGCGTGGCACGGGGCGGGACTATGGCGAAACGGGCGGGCGGGCGCCAGCCCACGAGCGCCACCGACCCCGCTCGCGCATGCCAGCAGCCCCACGCGAACGTGCGCGCGAGCCGGCCTCGCCCGGGGGTCGTGGATCTGCTAGCAAGTCGCCTTCATGGGCTCCCACGGTCCCGCCCTCGCACGCCTGCGCAAGACGCTGCGACGCCACGCGCGCGAGGGCTGGGCGCGTGCGGTGTTCGCTCGGCCGGGGCAGGACGACGCGCCACGGGTGCTGGAGGGTCCGGGCTCGGGCCCACCCGACGACGCAACGGTCGAGGCGCTGATCGCCGCGGCCTCGGCTGCCGCGGCCGAGGGGCGCGTGAAGCAGACGCTGGTACTCGACGACCAGCGAAGGGTCCGCATCGACGCGCGCCATGGCAGCGGCAAGCTGGTCACGCTCGACGAGGATCGGGTGCGCAAGGTGATGGGCGGCAAGGAGCGAAACCTGCGGCCGGATGCGAGCGCACCGCTCTTGCGCGTGATCGGCATCATGAATGCCGACGGCACGATCTCGGCCAAGAACGCCAAGAAGTACAAGCAGGTCGATCACTTCGTGGAGCTGTGCCGGCCGGTGTGGGAGCGGCTGGTCGCACAGCGAGGGCCCGAACGTCCGCCGAGCGAGTCCGAGCCGCTGCGCGTGCTCGACCTCGGGTGCGGCAACGGCTACCTCGGGTTCGTACTGGCGGAAGCGCTGCGCCTGGCCGAGCTGCCGGTGCGCCTGCACGGGGTGGACCGGCGCACGGACGTGATCGCCCAGTGCCGGGCGCGGGCCGAGGCACTGGGGCACGGCGGGCTCACGTTCCAGGAGGCCAGCATCGCCGAGGTGGGGGCAGGTGATGTGGCGACGCTGGGGGCACCGCCCGAGCTGGTGGTCGCCCTGCACGCGTGCGACACCGCCACCGACGACGCGCTGGCCCTGGCGGTGCGCTCGGGAGCAAGCGCGATCATGGCCGCGCCATGCTGTCAGCACGAGCTGGCCGAGCAGCTGCGCACGCGAGAGCAACGGGATGCCGCTCCGGTGCCGGCCATGCTTCAGCACTCCGTACTGCGCCAGGACTATGCGGCCGGGCTCACCGATGCGCTGCGGGTGGAGCTGCTGCAGGCCTGCGGCTACCACGTGGACGCGATCGAGTTCGTCGCCAGCGAGCACACCCCCAAGAACCTGCTGCTGCGCGCGCATCGTCGCCACCCGCAGGCGCCGGTCGAGCCCGCGCGCTGGCACCTGACGACCGTGCGCGAGCGCTGCCAGGCGCTCGGAGTGGAGCCGCGTCTACTCGCGCTGCTCGAGGCCGTCGAGCCCGCCACCGTCTGAGGTACGAGAGGTACGATCAGATCCGCACGGCGTACCAGCGCGCGATCTGGACGCAATCCTGGTCGATTCCCGAGCCATCGTTGACGACCCAGAACGCTCCCACGGGGACCGACAGCCTGGTCGGAGGGATCGCGAGGCCCTCGGCGAACAGATCGTAGAAGCCCGAGGGAGGAAAGCACTGCTCGTTGCAATCGAGCGCCGGCCCCCCCGCGAACATCATCTCGATGGGGTTGATCGCGAGCGGTGCGAAGTCCGGCATGGTCACGTTGGACACCACGGACGTCGTCGGTCCGCCGACCGGCTTCATGGTGTATGCCATCACCTCGCACGTCTCCGGCACGAGCTGGAGCACCAGCTCGACACAGCCGGCGGTCGGGGGCAGGGGTATGTCGAACGTCATCGAGATCGGGAACCCGCCGCAATTGCACTCGGGGCAGATCTCACCGTCGAACTGGGTGTTGCCGTTCGTGCTCGATCCGACCATCGTCACGCTCGCGAGCTCGGGACACTCTCCCAGCACGGCCTCGAGCGACGGGTTCGACTCGATGCCATAGGGCTGCTCGAAATCCTGCGAACACGTCAGCCCCGTGTCCGGCGAGCCGCTCCCCGAGCTGTCCAAGAACGGACCGTCGGAGCCACTCGCGCCCAGCGTGGTGCCCCCCTCGGTAACGGCCCCCGAGGCCCCCGAGGCCTCCGAGGTGGTGACGCTGCCCACCGTCCCATCGCCGTCGTTGCTCTCGAGGGTCTGGCCATCCTCGCCTGCGTCCAAGCCGAACGCCGGGTTGGGACGGGTGCACCCCGGGAGCAGCGCGAGCAAGAGACCGATGGTCCTGCCAGAGTGCAGCACCCCACGATTCTACTCCGTGCTCGGGCGCATGTGCTCGAGCACCGCCACCGCATCGAGACGAGCCGCAGTGCAATGTTCCGGGGGTCGTACACGGCAATGAGCCCGGCTCGTGCGGGCTCAGATGATGCCCCGCCCCGGTGGCGGCACGCCCCGGCGCGCGCCGATCTGCCCGCGTCGTCCGCCTTGCCCGCGGGGCAGCGTCTTGGTCAGGAACTTCGCCACCCCCATCGCCCCCGCGATCTTGCCCACCACCGTCGCCGTGGCGTAGAGCCGTGCATCATCGGCATCGTCGCCTCGCTCCCGTCGGTGCTGCTCGATCTTCTTCCACAACCGCGGATAGGCGGCCAACAGCCCCAGGCTCGCGCCCAGCGACAGCGGAGCCCCGCCCACGGCCACCCCCGGGAGCATCGCTCCGTACGCGAGCATCGAGATCACCTGGCGCAGGTGCCAGCCATCGCGATGCACCCAGTATCCCTGAGCGAACGCATGCCCGGTTCGTACCGAGCGCGTCCACCACTGCCCAAAGCTGGCCATGTCGATGTCGTGCAGCGCCATGTCGTCGGTCAGGCGCATGGTCTTGTAGCCGGCGTCGATCACCCGCCAGCACAGCTCGAGCTCCTCGCCCGCCGGAAGCAGGGCGTTCTGCCCGCCCACTCGCTCCCAGACCTCGGCGCGCACCATCATGATGCCGCCCATCGCGTTGACCTCACCGGGAGGCTGGTCCCACTCCATGTCGGCGAGGCGATGGAAGGCGTTGCGATTGCGCTCGCGCTCGCGCAGGCGGCCGGTCACGATGCCCACCTCGGGATGCTGGTCGAGGTAGTTGGCTGCGGTGGAGAGCCACTGCGAGTGGAGCTCGCAGTCGCCATCGAGGAACTGCACGTAGCGCACCGCGGGCAGCCGCTGCCGCAGGGCCGCATAGCCCTCGTTGCGCCCACGCGCCGGCGACATCGGATTGCCCGGCGTGGCCTTCATCTCCACCACCGCCACCGCGGGGAAGTGCTCGCGCACCAGCGCCACGCTGTCGTCGGCGGAGTCGCTGTCGGCATAGGCGATCGCACCGGCCTGGGCGCCGATCGAGCCGAGCCCGCGCAGCAGGTGCTGGCCCTCGTTGCGTCCGATGACGACCACTCCCACGTGCGCGGGGAGGATGGCCAGGGGCGAGGCGGGGGGCGAGCTGGGATCGTCGACGTCGGTCATCGCGAGCAACGTCATTGTCCGATGCCCACCCGGGCCGAACAACCCTCTCGTACGTCTCACCCAAGGCCCTTGCCGCGCCCCCCGGCACCATGGTGAGCTGAAGCCCATGAGCGCCCTCGAGATCGTGCAGCTCGAGGTGGGCCTGCTGCAGAACTTCTGCGAGGTGATCGGCTGCCCGCGCACCGGCGAGGCCGCGCTGGTCGACCCTGCGTTCGAGGTCGACCGCCTGCTGCGGATCGCGCACGACCGCGGGTGGCGGGTGACCACGATCCTGCTCACGCATACTCACGACGATCACGTGGCCGGCCTCGACGAGGCGGCCGCGGCCACCGGGGCGGTGGTGCGCTGCCACCCGGTGGAGCTGCCGGTGGCGCGCGGGCTCGCGCGGCGCGTGGAGCCGGTGGCCGATCGGGAGCGCATCACCCTGGGCGATGGACGCATCGAGGCGCTGCATACCCCCGGCCACACCCCCGGCTGCGTGTGCTGGTACGTGCACGAACCCGCGGCCGTGATCACCGGCGACGTGTTGTTCGTGGGCTCGTGCGGCGGAGTGTCGTACGCGGGCTCGGACCCCGCCGCCATGGTCCAGAGCCTGCAGCACACCCTGGGCGCGCTGCCCGAGCACACCAAGGTCTACCCCGGCCACGACTACGGCAAGACCCCCACCAGCACCCTCGCCTGGGAGCTGACCCACAACCCCGCCCTGCTCGCCGACACCGTCGAGGCGTTCTGCACCTACAAGCGCGTGCCCGTGCCATCACTCGTCTGAATCCACTCGATCCCCGCTCGATCCCCATCGATCCCCAACCCGATTCCCAGTGGAGCGTTCGTCATGCACCTGCCCATCCTGCCCGACCCCAAGCAAGTTCCCCTGCTGCAGTGGAGCGCGCTGGCCGACCGCCAACCCACCTACGCGAGCGTGGCGGGGGTCGACTTGGTGGTGGTGCGCTGGGACGACCGGGTCTCGGTGCTCTACGGACGCTGCCTGCACCGCGGCGCACTCATGGCCGACGGCACCGTGGTCGGCAACGACCTCGTGTGCGGCCTGCACCAGTGGGACTACCGGCTGGACACCGGAGTGAGCGCCTACAGCAACGAGGAGGTGCTGCAGCGCTTCTCCGCGTGGGTCGACACCGAGCACGATCGAGTGCTGGTGGACGAGCACGAGATCGCTGCATGGGCCGAGGAGCACCCACAGCCCTACGCGCGCGACGAGTACCAGGGCCTCTACGCCGACATCCACGGCACGCCCGAGGAGCCCTACACCAAGCACATCCAGCACCTGGCCAGGCACGGACTCTCGAAGACGGGGCACCACGGCCCGGTGTCGGCGATGGGGGTGCCGCTCACGGAGCTGCCGCGCTGGGCCGACATCCAGGTGGTCACGGCCCAGCTCGCACGCAAGCCCTTGCTCGACGATGCGCCGGTGGGCACCGAGGTGATCATCGGACCACGCGCGCGCAAGCCCCTGCGGCTCGAGCTCCCCCTGTTCATCAGCGACATGAGCTTCGGCGCGCTGTCACAGGAGGCCAAGGTCGCGCTGGCGATGGGAGCCGAGCAGGCGGGCACCGGCATCTGCTCGGGCGAGGGCGGCATGTTGCCCGAGGAGCAGCAGGCCAACTCGCGCTACTTCTACGAGCTGGCCTCGGCGCGCTTCGGCTTCGGCCTCGACAAGGTCGCGCGCTGCCAGGCGTTCCACTTCAAGGGCGGCCAGGGGGCCAAGACGGGCACGGGCGGGCACCTGCCCGGCGCCAAGGTCTCGGCCAAGATCGCCGAGGTTCGCGGCTTGAAGGAAGGACAGCCGGCGATCAGCCCTGCGACCTTTCTCGAGCTGCACGGCCCCGAGGACTTCCGCCGCGTGGCCGACGAGGTCCGCGAGGTCACCGGAGGGATTCCCATCGGCTTCAAGCTCTCGGCCCAGCACATCGAGGACGACCTCGACTTCGCGCTCGCAGCCACGGCCGAGTACGTGATCCTCGACGGCCGCGGCGGGGCCACCGGGGCCGCGCCGGAGCTGTTCAAGGAGCACATCTCGGTGCCCACCATCGCCGCGCTGGCCCGAGCCCGACGGCACCTCGACCGCCGCGACCGTGGGGACGTGACGCTGGTGATCACCGGCGGGCTGCGCACCGAGGCCGACTTCGTCAAGGCGCTGGCCTTGGGGGCAGACGCGGTGGCGATCTCCAACAGCGCACTGCAGGCGATCGGGTGCCTGGGCATGCGGGCGTGCCACACCAACAACTGCCCGGTGGGGATCGCCACGCAGCGGCCACACCTGCGCGCGCGGCTGGATGTACAGCGCTCGGCCGAGCAGCTCGCGCGGTACCTGCAGGCCACGGTGGAGCTGATGAAGATCCTCGCGCGGGCCTGCGGGCACGGTCACCTGCGGGGGCTCTCGCCCAACGACCTGACCAGCTGGAAGCGCGACGTGGCCGAGCTGGCGGGGATTCGCTACAGCGGCGCGGGATGGGGCTGAGCCCGCCGACACGACGACGCGGAGAATTGCCCAAGGCTGGGGATTTCCCCGCTGGGTCGGCGCACTCGCGACTCGAGCCGCGCGGGTCGACGAGGGTTTGCGTTTGGTTGCATGCATCGCTTCCGTTGGCACGCTCGCTGCACTCGACCGGGCCGTGCTCGGAGGTTCGGCCGGTCGGCATTGGGCCGGTCGTCGACGACTCCACGCATGTGAAGGGAAGGTGCGAGATGCAAGGGAATTGGCTCTGTGCCGTGCTGCTCATCGTCGGCTGCGACGAGGTCGAATCGTGGGGCGAAGCCGACGCGAGCGTTCCGCGGATGGCCGAGGCCGATGAGCCGGCGGACACCGCGTGTGACGATGACTCGGACTGTCGCAAGTCGCTGGAGCCCGGCATCCGCGGCCTGCGGGACAGCATCCACGACAACCTCGCAGCCGCCCGGAGCGAGGCGGAGCTCCGCGAAGGGGAGCGGCTGTTGGCTGCGATCGACGCGGAGGAGTTGGTCGGCACGATCGATGCGATCGACGCGGCCCGCTCCGCCTGCTACAGCGCGCTCACCGGCACGACACCTCACTCCCTGATCATGGTGCCGCTGCCCAGCCCCAGCTCGAACCTCGACGCGACCTGCCACGTGGCGATCAACGCCGGCTGGCATGCCGGTGGGATCGCCAAGGGCCGCTACTTCAATCAAGACTGTGGCGCGCCGCTGGAGAATCAGCTCTACGGCGGTGGGTACACCGCGTTCGTGCCCGAGGGCTACTTCGAGGCCAACCCGGCCCTATATCCCTCGTGCGGTTCGAGCAACGCGTTCATCTGCTGCTCACCTCAGTTCCCGAACTGACGACGAGCTCCGGCACGCGATCGGCTCGCGTCGGTCCTCGGCGCGAGCGCGACTCACCCCTTCGAGAGCTTGGCCGCCGCTCCGCGATACTGCACGGTCTCCATCTGCGTGGCTTCGCTGCGTCTGCGGCGGGGGACGTCGGCCGCCGCGCTCGACTTGGCATGCTCCAGCAGTCGCTCGAGCTCGCGACGGTTCTCGTCGCTCACGGGAGAAAAGGTCACGCCGAAGCCCGGCGCACGCCCGGAGGCCGCCGCCTCTCGCGTCGTCACCACGCGAACGACCTGGCCCACGAGGTCGACCACCCCCGAGCCGTCGGGGAACGGAAGCTGCACGGCGATGCGAGAATTGGGCTCCGGTGGTGAAGTGCTCTCGATGAAGATCCCGTGGCGGCTGATGTCGCGGGTGTTCAGCTCGAGCAGCCCGGGCATGCGATCGACTCGGACCACCACCGGTGTGCTCAGCGAGTAGCGCTGCGCGCGACGACGGGTGCGGTCGGTGCGGACGACGGGGGCATCGGGATCCCGCTGGGGCTCGGGCTCGACCCTTCGCGCCGATGCGCTCACCGGCACCTCGACCGTCGGGGCCGCTCGAGGAGATGCCCTGGGGCGAGCCGCGGGGGGCTCCGGCAGAGGAGGTGGCTCGCTCTCGAGCACGATCTCGCCGACCACGGCCGAGCGGTGAGGCTCGGTCGGCGGCTCGCTCTCGTAGGCCGTCTCGTCGTCCGGCGGCGAGCCGAGCGTCTCGACTGGCGGCTCGCTCTCGTAGGCAACCTCGTCGTCCATCGACGAGCCGAGCGGTTCGACTTCCAGCTCGCTCTCGAAGCCGGCGGGCTCGGCTTCCAGCCCGCCCTCGCTCTCGACCTCGTCCTCCTGCACGAAGCCCGCTGGCTCGGCTTCCAGCTCGCCCTCGCTCGCGACCTCGTCCTCCTCCACGAAGCCGGCGGGCTCGGCTTCCAGCTCGCCCTCGCTCGCGATCTCGTCCTCCTGCACGAAGCCCGCTGGCTCGGCTTCCAGCTCGCCCTCGCTCGCGACCGGCTCAGCGGGCCGTGATGGTTGCCATGGAGCCCGAGGAACATTCCAGGAGGGAACCGCTCGCGCGGCGGGCCGCTTCGGTGGGCTCGTCGCGGGCGTCGGGATCCTCGAGCGACGCGGACTCGCGATGCGCTCGCGATCCAGCAGCGCTCGCAGCTCGGCGTCATCGAGGGAATCGAGGAGCTCCGCGGCCCGGTGGCGGGCCCAGACCAGCGCATCGTTCAGCTCGTCCGGGCTCAAGCCGAGCGCGGCGAGGAGCAGACGCTTGCTGGCCTCGGATCGTGGCATCCCCTACGAGCATGAGGACAAATGTCGGCTCGATCACCAAAGAACCCACGAAACCGACCCCCGAAAGGTCGCCCGAGCGGCGGCATGAGCGCACCAAGCCTCAGACCACGCTGGCCCTGGGCTCCCCGGCCCCTCCGAGCACCCCGAGCACCGCCTCGAGCTCGCGCTCCATATCGCCCTCGCCCACCACCGACTCGATGACGAGCGGCACGCCGGTCGGCACGCGGTGGGCGATCCTCTCGAAGGCCCAGCGCGCGGTGGCCCCCACGGGCAGGTGCTCGCCTCGCGGCCCGACCTCGCTGACGTGGAGCTGGCTCAGGCGCTCGCCGAACTCGAGCAGCAGGTGCAGCGCCACCGACATCGTGGGATCGATCTGTCGGGCGTGCCCCACGTCGAGGCAGAACGTGGCCTGCGGGTACTCGCGGAACATCGCCCGCATCTCGCTGGCGTTGCGCCCGGTGGTCTTGCGGTTGTCCATGTTCTCGAGGCACAGCCGCGAGCCCAGGCGGCGCCACAGCGCAGGGGTCCGCAGGATCTCGGGGTGCGCCACGATCGGCCACTGCGGCGGCAAGGACTCGACCCGCTCGAACACCTCCTGCTCGGAGAGCGAGCCCAGGCGGCTGGGCGCATGCACGGACACGTAGTCGAAGCCAGCAAGATCGAGCGACCCGGCGATCTCCTGAAACGGCGCCAGCTCGTGGGCGCGCAGCGCCGACAGCTCCACCGCACACACGCGCGGCTGGAACCCGCGCTGTAGCTCCAGCCCGCGCCGCACGTCGCCCTTGGCCAGGGCCCCGGTGGAGAAGCCGACCGGTCGCATCAGAACACCACGAACTTGAGGATCAGCTCGGGGAGCAGCGGATGCTCCTTGAAGAACAGGTCGTTGATCCCGCTGCGGAACAACCAGCTGGGCTGGCGCAGGCCCTCGTAGACCGAGTCGGTGCCTCCGTCGTCGAACGGCACCGTCTCGAGGTGACGGCGGGTGTCGGGGTCGGCCAGCGCGCCGAGGAACTCGTCGTAGTTCGAGAAGATCTGCGTGATCGTCTCGTCGCGCACGCCCTCGGCCAGGGCCGCCCGCGCCAGCAGCTCGAGCGGCGGCACGTCGGTCTGCGAGCGAATCAGCTCGAGCAGCCGCAGCAGGAACTCGTCCTCGGACGAGGCCTCCGCGAGGGCGCCGTCGTCGAACAGCCGGCCCGAGAACGCGGCCAGCAGGCCCCACACGAACAACATCTTGCGCGAGAAGCGAAGCTTGATGTTGCGGATGCCCCACCCGTGGTAGGTCCGCTCCCACATCTTCGAGGCGTAGTCGGAGGCGACCGTTCGCCAGTAGCGGACCACGTCGTTGAGCAAGAAGTACGGGATGGGGTCGTAGCGCCCGGGCTTGCGCTTGTTCGAAACGGGCCGGTCGTAGAGGTAGCGCGCGAGCACGTTGCGAATCACCCGTTCGCGCACCACGTCGTTGGACAGCGCGCGCGACTCGGCCAGCAGCAGCATGCGGCGCGTGAGGTTCTTGTTGGTGTCGTCCGAGCCCGCGATGCGGTGCACCAGGTCGTGGCTGGCCACGATCTCGCCGAAGGTCCCGGTGGGGCCCACGTCCTTGCTGACCACCGAGCGGATCTTGGTGCCGATCTCCCGGGCCAGCCGGGCGTGCTGGGGATCGCTGGGGCCGTCGACGAGCAGGAACCAGTCGCAGTCGCTGCCCTCGTCGGCCTCGCCGCGCCCGAGCGAGCCGGTCACGATCACCGAGCAGTTGGGGTCCTCGAGCCCGCGCAGCTCGGCCCGCAGGGTGGCGACGATCTCCTCGGTCTTGTCGCGCGCGCGCGAGATCTTCTCCCACCGCACCCCGAGGCGACGCTGCAGCTCGACGAGCGCCCACGCGCCTTCCTTCGCGGGCGCAGGCGCGCGCGTCGCCGTCGTGGGCGGAGCATCGGCGCTGTCGGAGGAACCATCCATGCGCAGGCAGGGGCATCATGCCGAGCCCGACCGGGCCGGGGCAAGCCCGCCCGGCGGGCGCGGCGTGGCGCCCCCGCGAAGGGCCTGGAGCCCGTCGGGCACGGGCGCTGACTCCCGAGAAACACCCCACCTCATCGCGGTGGGACGGCGCCCACCGACGCGTGACCAATCTAGAATGCGGCCTGGAGCTGCAGCCGCACGACCTCCTCGGCGTCGCGCACGTTGCCGTCGTCGAAGCGACCGAACACGTCGAGCTGCAGCTTGAGGGGGTGACCGGCGAAGTAGTAGCTCATCCCGCCCCCCACCTCGTCGCGGCGTCCAAGGGCGCTGCGGGCCGAGTCGAGCGGTCCGATCTGGCCGTAGCGCGCGGCGATCTGGAAGGGCACGCGCGGCACGAGATAGCTGGCGGTGGCCGACCAGCCCAGGCCGTCACGCGCCATCTCCCGCGGCGCGAGCACCTCGTCGCCCATGTCGTCGATCACCGTCGCATCGCCGAAGTTGCGGTGGCCCTGGCGATAGTAGACGTCGGCGAACAGCGAGAAGCCGGCGATCTTGAACATCAGATCGGCGGTCACGTTGTGCGTGTCGGTGGTGCCGCCGTCGCTGGGGGTCGAGCCCCGGTTGCCCCGATTGCCGATCCCACCGTCCACGTAGCCGTAGGCAGCGCCGAGCGACAGACGGGGGCGCAGGGTTCGCTCGAAGTCACCCTCCTCGTAGTCCTCGAACTTGCCCAGCGGCAGCACCTCGACGCGGCCGAGGTAGAACATGTCGAAGTTGGAGGTCTGGAAGGGATCCCGCCCCTCACCGAGGTAGACGCCGGCGTAGTAGCGCAGCTTGCCCAGGCCCCGGAAGTCCTTGGAGCGCAGGTCGATGCCCACGTCGCGGTCGAGGTTGAACTCGCCGTTGGCGAGCGAACGATCGACCAGCTCGAGATCACCGGATGAGACCACGCGCTGGCGGCTGAACGGCACCTTGTACTGACCCACGCGCACGGTGAGATCGCGCAGGTAGTCGAAGTCGAAGTACCAGTCGAGGATTGGCGTGCGGCGGGTGGTGTCACCGTCGTGGCCCATGTCGCGGGGCGACAACGCGAGCTCGGTCTTGAACTTGTTGTGCTCGCCGAAGACGTGGCCCTTGAACTGCAAGCGGGCGCGGCGGATCTGGAAGCCGTGGGAGGTCTCGTCGGTCGCGTCCTCGTGCTCCAGCGTGTAGAGGAATTGCGCGCGCAGGCGCGTGGCGAGGGCAAAGCGCCCGTCCTTGCTCTCGAGCGCGAGGCCGTTGCCCGGCTCGAACGTGGCCTTCCCCATGTCGACCGGGTGCTCGTCGAGCAGCTCGTCCTCCCCGCGCGGGCGCAGGTGCGCACCATCGCGGTGGTCGACGACCTCTTCGGCGAGCACCGGCTCCTTCGCGGGATCGGCTTCGGTCGCGTCGGGATTGGTCGCGGGCGCGGGCGCGAACGCATGCGCCAGGGTCGGGGTCACGAAGAGAGCGAGCAGAGCCGTCAACGCAAGCGCGCGTCGTCGAATCGTGCACATCGCCACGTCGGGAACTTAGCGTCGACGAGTGACACACATGTGAACCGACCGTTACATACGTGAGCCGATCGTGACATGCGTGATGAGATCGTGACATGCGTGACCCGGCTCGAGGAGCGACGCTGGACCGCTCACGTGCAAGAAGACCTGCTCCTGGGAGCGAGGCCCTCTCGCACGGCGTGGGCAGCCACGTGGGCGCCGGATCCGTCCGCCTAACCGACGCCGATGGTGACCAAGAACGCCTTGCGGAAGCCATCGTTGACCGCAATGGCCAGCACGATGGAGACCAGCAGACCAATCGTGACCGAGGCGAGATCCTTGGTGATGAGCCGCAGCGTCTCCCTCGTGGAGCGGCCGTTGGCCTTCATCCACGTCATGGCCAGCTCACGACCCGACAGCAGTCCAATGAACACCCATGTGGTGCTCATCGGCATCTTCGACATCTCCTTGAAGTAGAGCAGGATGAACGCGAACACGAGGTCGATGAGCGTGGCGGCGCGCACGTCGACCACGTCGGACTTCTCGTCGACGACCTGCTGGATCCGCTCGCCCCGCATGCGGAAGAGGATTCCCAGCCCCATGAACACGGTGCCGGAGAACAGCACCATCTCCACCATGCTCAGCGAGCGCGGCAGATACACCGCGATGTTGGCGGCGTCCTGCATCAGCCATACCGACCACAGGAACGCGGTGGTGCACCACTGGGCCACGCGCCACCCGGGGTGGGCCTCGCCCTTCATCATGCGCTGCAGCGGCTTGGACGCCACGGTCCAGACCACCATCGCCAGCACGAGCGCCAGCACGTAGCCGCTGAGGCTCTTGCTGAGCACCTTGCCCACGCTCGAGGCCGAGGTGGTGAAGCCGGTCAGCAGCAGGAAGGTGGTGGACACCGGCATCTTGAGCCGGGTCAGGATCAGCAAGAACAGCGGCGCGGCGACCTGCAGATAGGAGAACGAGGTCGGCGCCGTCTCGAAGCCCTTGGCGGCCAGGCGTTGATAGCTGACGTCACCATCGTAGCTGAACCAGCTGTAGCCCACGGTGGCGAGGAACACGGCGCCGATGAACAACCACAGGATCCACCACTGACGGTTGCGGTTGGACGCAATGAAGGTACCGAGGGTCTGGATGCTGTCGTTGGCGATCGCCGAGTAGGACGCGAACAAGAAGCCCACCCACGCGCCTGCGATGGGGTGTCGGTAGGCGATGCCCGCCACGAAGAACCCGGCGGCAAGCAGGAGCAGGAACCTGCGCTCCTGCAGCGCCAAGTCGACGAACCAACTGTAGGTGGCGGGCAAGCCCCGCGAAGGGGGGGTGGTGGAGGCTTCGTTTGCCACGAGCTATTGCTGATCATCTTGGTCTCGTGCCCGCGACGCCGGGCGGCGGTGAGGTCAACTCTTCGTTACGGACAGGTAACGTGGGGGCTCGGCGAGTTGGGTAACGCACAGGGCCGTAGGCACGGGGGAAATCGTTGTTCCGCGAGAAGAGCGCACCCTTGGTGACGAAGCGTCACCCTGGTTCTGCGACGCCGGTGGACCCGGCCGTCGCCGTTTCGCTACCTTGGAGCACCGTGCCGCTGCGTGCGTGGATCCAAGCGTCGAGGCCGCTGGCGCAGGTCAACATCGCGGTTCCCTTGCTGCTCGGCGAGATGCTCGCCTACGCAGGGGGAGCGCCGCTCGACGTGGGCCTGCTGGTGCTCGCCCACGGGTTCGGCGTGCTCGACCAGCTGTTCATCGTGTGGGCCAACGACGTGGCCGATGAAGCGGCCGACCGCGTCAACGAGGCGCCCACTCCGTTCTCCGGCGGCTCGCGCGTGCTGCCCGAGGGCAAGCTGCACGCGCGTCAGCTGGCCCGGGCGGCGATCGGAGCGGCGCTCGCCATGCTGGGCGTGTCCCTCTACGCCGCGATCGCGCTCGACCGTCCGGCCATGCCGCTCGCGTGGGCGCTGGCGGTGGTGCTCTCGTGGGCCTACGGCTTTCCCCCCGCGCGCCTGTCGTACCGGGGGATGGGCGCCGTCACGCAGGCATTCGGCGTGATGGTGGTGCTGCCGCTCATCGGCTTCTACCTGCAAGCGGGCGACGTACGCGGGTTCCCGTGGCCCGCGCTGCTGCCGTGCGTGGCGCTGGGGCTGGCGAGCAACATCACCACCGCGCTGCCCGATCACGCGGCGGACGAGGCGACGGGCAAGCGCACCTGGCCGGTACGCTACGGGGTCGAGCGCGCGCGCAAGCACGTGCTGCAGCTCGTGGCGCTCGGAGCCCTGGGGGCCCCGCTGGTGCTGCCCCACTCGTCCCAGGCAACCTGGGCTGCGGTCGAGGCGGTGCCGCTGCTGTTGGTGCTCGTCGATGCGCGCACGCTCCGACGGCCCCACGAGCCGAGCCGCGAGCGGACGCTGCGATTCGTGATCCGCAGCGGCGCGGCGATCAACGCGGCGCTGCTGGGATGGATCGTGGCCCTGGTCCTATCGATCCCTTAGATGCCCAGGCAGAGCGCGTGCGGATCGATCTCGACGTGCCGCTGCACCTCCTCGCGGGGTCGAGTGGCCCGAGCGCTGGTCGTGGCCCATGTCGGGACGGTCGGGACGGTCGGACGAGAACCTCCCACACGATCGGGCCGACAGCCGATCACCTCGGGCCGATCACCACGGGCGAATGGGCTGGATCGCCGTGCGCATCCGAGTCCACGTGATCGATTCCGTAGTAGCATGATGAGTCCGAGGCCGATCTGGTCGAGCTCGGTCGGGCTGCGATGGAAGGCGGTCGAACCCACTTCTGGGAGCAGGTGCTCGCTCATCTCGTGGAGATCAGCGACAACCGCTGCAGCATCACCCGAGAGAGCATCGCCGCCGAGACGAGCGAAGAACAGCGCCTGATCCTGTCCGGACTGCTCATGGTCCACGAGGACCTCGACCTCCTGCACAGGGAATCGATCGAGGAGCTCGAAGAGGCCAAGCAGGCGGCCGAGGCCGCGAGCCGCACCAAGAGCGAGTTCCTGGCCAACATGAGCCACGAGCTGCGCACCCCCCTGAACGGCATCATGGGCATGCTCAGCCTGGTCCTCGACACCGAGCTGTCCGAGCAGCAGCGCGACTACATCGTCACCGCCCGCCGGTCGGCCGAGGCGCTGCTCGACATCATCAACGACATCCTCGACCTCTCCCGGGTGGAGGCGGGCAAGCTCAGCCTGGAGCCGATCCCCTTCGACCTCCGCTCGACCATCGAGGACGTCCTCGATCAGGTGGCCCCTCAAGTGGCCAAGCGGAACGTGGAGCTCATCGCGCACTACCACCGCGACGTTCCGCCGCGGGTGGTGGGGGATCCGGGGCGCATTCGGCAGATCCTCATCAACTTGATCGGCAACGCGACCAAATTCACCGAGCAGGGCTACGTGCTGGTGACCACCCGGTGCCTGCGGCGCATCGGTCATCGGGTGGACCTCGAGATCGGCGTCGAGGACACCGGCCCGGGCATCCCCGCGTCCGAGCGCGAGCGAATCTTCGAGCAGTTCAAGCAGGTCGACTCCTCGTCCACGCGCCAGCACTCCGGCACGGGCCTGGGGCTCGCCATCACGCGTGGGCTCGTGCACCTCATGAACGGCGAGGTCGGGCTCGACAGCACCGAGGGCGAGGGCTCCACGTTCTGGGTCAGGATGCCGCTCGAGGTCGACCGCCACGCGCCGCCCGATCCGCTGCCCCAGGTCGAGCTCACGCGGGCCCGCATCCTGGTGGTCGACGATCACGAGGTCAATCGTCGCGTGCTGACCGAGCAGCTCGCGGCCTGGGGCATTCGCCACGAGGCTCGCGAGTCCGGCCTCGCCGCGATGGCGGCGCTGAG
This sequence comes from Paraliomyxa miuraensis, assembly GCF_026337845.1. Classification (GTDB taxonomy): domain Bacteria; phylum Myxococcota_A; class Polyangia; order Nannocystales; family Nannocystaceae; genus Paraliomyxa; species Paraliomyxa miuraensis. Next base: position 376,817 of record NZ_JAOVZF010000164.1, read on the forward strand.
CGAGGCGCGAGCCAGCGGTGATCCCTACGGGATCGTGATCCTCGACTACCAGATGCCCGGAATCAACGGGATCGAGGTGGCCCGGGCGATCAAGCAGATCTCCGGCCTCTCGAGCACGGTGCTGGTCCTGCTGACCTCCGTCACCCTCCAGGTGGACGCACGCGAGCTCGAGGAGGCAGGGCTGGCGGGCTACCTGATCAAGCCCATTCATCAGTCTGCGCTCCTGGACATGCTCACCATGGCGTGGGCGGCCCACGAGAGCGGCACGCCCCAGCGTCTCATCACGCGTCATTCCATGATGGCAATGGGGACTCGCGGGAGTCCCAGGACTCTCGCGACTCCCGGCTCCTCGCATTCGAGCGCAGCTCCTGGGCCCGATGAGCTCGCGAACCTCGAGCATCACGTGTTGGTGGTCGAGGACAACGCGGTCAACCAGAAGGTCGCCACTCGAATGCTCACGACCCTCGGGTGCCGGGTGGACGTGGCGGCCAATGGCCGGGAAGCGGTGGAGATGATCCGAGCGATCCCCTACGACCTCGTGTTCATGGACGTGCAGATGCCGGTGATGGACGGCTATGCGGCCACGGCCGAGATCCGCCGCCACGAGGCTGGCACGGGCCGTCGGGTGCCGGTCATCGCAATGACGGCGCGGGCGATGGCCGGAGATCGCGAGCGCTGCCTGGCGACCGGAATGGACGGATACGTCAGCAAGCCGATCAAGCGCGAGAGCCTGGCCACGATGGTTCACAAGCACTCCTCCAGGGTGGACTCCCGACCCGGGGAGCTCGCCGGTGGCCGTGCCTCCGCGGTGGATCTCTCGTGGCTCGCGGAGGCCAGCGGCGGCGACGTCGAATTCGAGCAGGAGATCGTTCGCGGCTACCTCGAGGATGCCGAGCAGAGCATGGCCGAGCTCGCGGTCGCAGTGCGCGAGCGCGACCAGCAGCGGCTGCGGGCGGCCGCGCATACCTTGCGAGGGCAGAACGCCACCGCGAGCTCGGTGCGTCTGCACGACCTGCTGCTCGCGTTCGAGCACGCCGATGAGCTCGAGCGCGTCGCGGCCCGGTACTCCGAGCTCGAGCACGCGTTCGCCGAGCTGCGCACGGTGCTGCTGCGGGAGCTCGAGCGGCACTCGAACGCGTAGGCCGGCGCAACGGGTCCTGCCCCCGGCGTGCTCGACCCCAGCCTACGTCCGCGCCGACGCCACCGCCTGCAGCGCCTCGTCCAGCGTCTTGTGCACCGAGTGGCGCACGCCCCCGAACACCTTGCCCAGGACGAACTTGGCCGCCACGTTGAGCATGAAGTTCTTGCCGGTGAACACGGCCACGTAGGCGGGCTCGAGGGCACGAAACAGCCCGCGCAGGTACTGCCGCACCTCGGCGCTGGGGGGCCCGGTCACGGTCAGGTCGATGACGAGGTAGAACGGGCTCCGGCCCGCGGTCAGCTCGCCGATGCGACCGAACATGAGGTCCAGCGAGAACGCGGTGACGACCGGGGTCTCGCGATAGAGCACGACATCGTCGGAGATCCGCACGACCTGGGCCCGGATCGCACGCTGCTCGTCCTCCGTGCTGTCGGGGCCGTAGGGGCGATTCTCGAGCACGACCTCGTCGAGGAGCTCCAGGGGGGATGGCATGCGGCCTCGATGCGCGACGGCGAGCCAGTATAGCGCGACCGGGACGGGCGGGGCAGCCGTCGTCGGCCTTTGCCTTTCCCGCGCCTTTCCGGTCCAATCACTCCCCATGCAAGGGAGACGTGTGCTCACCAGCGAAACGATCGCGCTTTGCTTGGCCGTGGCGTGGGGCACCACCACCAACGCAAGGGTGGTTCACGCCCAGGTCCCGGTCCAGCGCACGCGCTACCAGCTTCCGGCCTCCAACGGCTACGGCGCGATCATCGTCAACCTCGACGATCAGAACCCGGCCCAGTCGCGCCGCATGGTCCACTTTCGCGAGCACCTGTTCGCGGCCGAGGAGCCCGTGATCGACGACATGGGCAACGAGGTGTGGAACGGCAGCGACTTCGCGGCCGTGTACACCCGCGACCTGCTCTACGACGCATACTTCGGCCTGCGCGACGGCAACGGCCAGGCGTGGCTGCCCTCGCTGCCCGTCGACCTCGACGCCAGCGGCTACGCGAGCTGGCAAGCCGGCACCACCGGCGGCACGGGCGTGATCACCATGGTGCAGACCATGGGCATGCTCGAGGCCACGCAGTACTTCTTCGCGCCGCTGGAGCTGCAGAGCAACGCATTCGTGATGGCGATGCGCGTGCGCAACACCGGCGGCGCCCCCGTCCCCGGCGCGCAGGCGTTCTCGCTGCACAACTTCCACCTCGGCTACGGGCGTGCGCAGTCGCCCTGGGAGGTCAACCAGGACATCGGCGAGAACGGCGAGACGCTCGTGTTCGATGGCACCGGCGGAGGTGCGGCCTTCACCGAGCGGGGCTTTGCGGGCGTGGTGGCCATGCGCGCGGCGGGCAGCGTGGCGCACTACGGGGCCGCGCCCGACGTGAACGTCTACGGCATCGTGAACGCCGGTGGCTTCGCGGATCTACCCGACAACCCCACGCCCGACATGGCGGCCACCGGGGCGACGGGCGCGCTGCAATTCGACCTGGGCGACCTGATGCCCGGTCAGGAAGCGTGGGTCGCGGTCACGTTCGTGCACCACGGCGATCCGTTCGCGGGCGCCGAGGCGCTGGGCCTGGCCGATGGATGGATCGCCGGCCGCGACGCGCAGGCGCTGGTCGAGGACGAGCTGGCGCTGTGGGCCGACTTCCAGGACACGCTCGCCATGCCGGCGGGGCAGAGCCCGCAGGAGGAGGTGCTCACGCGACAGAGCGCCGCGATGCTGCGCATGGGTCAGGTGCGCGAGGACGAGTACTACCTGCGGGAGTGGCAGAGCCAGGACGGCGAGGTTCGCCGCACCCGCTTCCCCGGCACGCTGCCGGGGGTGGTGCAGCACGACGGCGGCGGAGCGATCCTCGCCAGCCTGCCCCCCGGCAACTGGACCTACGCGTGGATCCGCGACGGCGCGTACGCCACCCTGGCCATGGCCACGCTGGGCATGGACGCGGAGGCTCGCGCCTCGCTCGAGTACTACTTGAACGCCGAGGCCGGTCGCTTCAAGGACTGGATGGAGCTGGCGGCCTACGACATGCCCGACTACCAGATCTCGCTGGTGCGCTACTACGGCTTCGGGATCGAGGAGACCGACTTCAACGCGTTCGGCCCCAACCTCGAGTTCGACGGCTTCGGGCTGTTCCTGTGGGCGCTGCGCGGCTACGAGGAGCACACGGGCGACCGAACGCTGGCCGAGGAGTACTGGCCCACGATCTCCGAGCGCGTGGCCGACGTGATCGTGGCGCTGGTCGACCCCGCCAATGGGCTCATCCGGCGCGACTCGTCGATCTGGGAGAGCCACTGGAACGGCCGCGAGCGCTACTGGGCCTACACGTCGATCACCGCCGCGCGTGGGCTGTGCGATGCCGCGGCCATCGCCGAGCGCGTGGGTGACGACGAGCGCGCCACGCTCTACCGAGACACCGCCAATGGGCTGCGCCAGGCGATCCTCGACGAGCTCAGCGACGGCGACGGGGCCATCGCCTCGACCCGCGAGGAGCTGCAGCTGGGCGAGGGCTACTGGGACGCGGCGGTGATCGATGCGATCGCCATGGGCCTGTACGACCCGCAAGGCGAGATCGCGACCGCCACCCTGGCCGGGCTCGACGCCAACCTCATCACTCCCGCCAGCGAGGTCGGCTGGTCGCGCAACGACGACGACACCGATCACGCGGGCGGCAACGATCTGAGCCCCTGGGGCAGCGTGTACGACTCGGTCGAGTGGGTGATCACCGACCTGCGGGGGTCGATGGCGTTTCGCGGCGCGGGCGACGAGGCCCGGGCCGAGGCGATGCTCCAGTGGATCCGCGAGCAGGCGGAGGCCAACTACTTGATGGTGGCCGAGACCTTCAATGCGACCACCGGGGTCTACGAGAACAACACCCCCATGCTGGGCTTTGGCGCGGGCGCGTGGACCCTGGCCCTGGCCCACCGCGCGGGCGACTTCCAGGATGCGGCGTGCGGCGAGTACTGGGTGGACATGAGCAGCGGTGAGACGACCGGGGGGGAGACCGGCGACACGACCGGGAGCGGTGGCAGCTCCGGCGGCGCCCTCGACACCTCGGGCGGCTCGGGAGGCCCGGGCACGGGCGGCTTCATGACGATCAGCGCCGGGCTCGACGAGAGCAGCACCGGCGATGGACCGGGGCAGGACGATGGAGGCGGCGGCTGCGGCTGCCGCAGCGCGGGCGGGGGCGGGCTACCGCTCGGCCTGGGGTTGCTGGGGTTGCTGGGGCTGTGGCGTCGAAGGAATCGTGTCGGGGGCGGACGGGCACCTGCTCCTTCGGTCACCAGGGAGTACCAGTGAGCGTCTGAACTTGGACCTCGTCGCTCAGCGATCGAGGCCGGTCAATGCATCGAGGTCCAGAAGATCTCGCGGACGGCCTGAAGCTCGCTTGTTGCGGATGAGGTCGCGCCGTCCAATGAGGTTGACGCGTGTACCGCCGAATGACGCGCGCGTCCGGTTCTTCCATGCCGTCTCGAAACGAACTCCGTCGATGGCCTTGAGGACGTCGATGCGAACGGGCGGACGCCCCATCATGAGGACGCGGCGCTTGTCAGCCAGCTCCTCGACGGTAAGCTGCGGCAGCGGACCCGCGAATTCTTCCAGCGCCCGCTTGAGCCGTTCGCAGTTGGCGAAAGCGGCGTCGACGAAGATGTCGAGGTCCTTGGTGTAGCGCGGCTCTGTGTGATACACGACCGCCCAACCACCAACGATTAGATATCTAACGCGATGCCTCCCGAGTAGTGACAAGAGATCGCTGAAGTCTGAGTTGATCTCCACCTTCGCCTCGAACTACGCATGCGTCGATGATCATCTGCCAGGTCGCAGCCCAGCGCGCCTGGGCGCCTGCCCGTCGCCAAAACGAGCGATCGAACGAGCGGTCCTTGGGATGGCCGTCGACGATGCGCACGGTCCACGTGCCCTTGGTTGGCATGACGGTCATGGTGGCACGAGAAACGGAGCCGCTCAATCGGGACGGGCAAGTCGAGACCTCTGACGACGAGAGCAGCATGGGGCTGGCGGGTACGACGATTCGGCACGGCGGTATCGGTACGGGCCAGTGGGTCGCGGCGCCCTCAGCGACCTCGACCATGTCGCGCCGTCGGAGGTTTGCCGTCCGTAAACTGCGTCCACACCGATCCGAGCCCGGACCGCCAATCTCATTGGCAGCCCGGAGGGCCGGCCTCCGGAATTCAACGATAATTCCTCTGGCGTCATGCTTGCTTGAAGCTCCCGAGGATCACACGCATGCCGACCACTCGTGCCCGTCTGCTCGCTCTCGTTTGTGGCGCGCTCGCGCCCTTGGCCGGCTGCAACGACCCGCAGCTCGAGGGGGTCGAGGTGGAGTCGGAGATGACGGTCATCATCGTCGACCCGGTGCCGATCCGCTCCAAGGACGTCGACATCCTGTTCGTGGTCGACAACTCGGGCTCGATGGCCGAGGAGCAGGCCGCCCTGGCCGCGAGCGTCGGATCGCTCATCGACGTGCTCGAGCGCCCCGGGGTGGACGCCAACTACCGCATCGGCGTCACCACCACTGACAACGGCAACCCATGGTGCGGCAACACCTCCCCCGAAGCGGGCCTGCTGCAGATGAGCTCGTGCCACAGCCGCCTCGAGTCGTTCACGTTCGAGGGCGCCACGACGATCGATGCCCAGCAGGAGGCCTGCCTCGATCTGTGCCCGGATCAGTGGGCCGACATCGAGACGCTACCCACCGCGGTCGATTCCAGCTCGGATACCCGCCCGCGGCCCTGGCTCGAGCGCATCGACGGAGCCACCAACCTGCCCAAGGGGCTCACGACCACCCAGGCGTTCCAGTGCGTGGGACCGCAGGGGATCGACGGCTGCGGCTTCGAGAGCCCGCTCGAGTCGATGTGGAAGGCGGTGCGGCGCTCCCAGACCGATGATGATCCCGGCCACGGGTTCATGCGCAACCACGCGGTCCTCTCCATCGTGCACGTGACCGACGAGGCCGATTGCTCCTACAACAGCGCGCAGGAGTCGATGTTCTTGCCCGACGGCAATCGCGTGTTCTGGTCCGACCCCGAGGCGGCCTCGCCGACCTCGGCCGCGTGCTGGAACGCGGGCGTGCGCTGCGAGGGCTCGGGCACCTACGACGATTGCCAACCCATCGACCGTGGCCTCGACGGCAACGAGGTCTCCGCGGCCGACGCCGACGAGCTCGCGGCGCTGCGCCCAATGTCGCGCTACGTCGAGATCCTGCAGACCCTCGAGGACCAAAAGCAGCAGATCTTCCCCAACCATGAGGTGCTGGTCTCGATCATCGGTGGCGTGACCTCCGACGGCAGCGTCGTCTACCAGGATGCCATCGACGATCCCCAGTTCCAGATCGACTTCGGCATCGGGCCCGGCTGCGAGGGCCCAAACGGGCGGGCCGTGCCCCCGGTGCGTCTGCGCGAGCTGGCCAGGCACTTCGAGGTCGAAGGCGATCGCAACCTGTTCTCGAGCTGCGACGGCGACTACTCCTTCGCGCTCGAGGCGATCGCCGAGGCGATCGCCGATCAGCTCGAGCCCAACTGCGTGCCCGCCTGCGTGGCCGATACCGACGCCGACACCCCCGACGTGCTCGATCCCGCATGCACGGTCACCCAGGAGTGGGTGACCGACGACGGCGAGCTGCTGGAGCTCGAGGTCCCGGAGTGCGAGCCCGAGCACACGCTTCCCGATGGCGCCGACGTCTGCTACCTGGCCGCGTCCGGCGACGAGCTCCACGAGCGCTGCATGGAGCAAGGGTTCAACCTCGAGCTCCAGTTCGTGCGGCGTGACGGTGTTCCCCGGCCGAAGAACCCGGCGATCTCGGCCAAGTGCGAGCTGTCGGACGATCGAGCGCGCGACTGCCCCGGCCTGCCGTGAGACACTGCCGGTGCTCATGCCCAGTCCGTGGTCGCGTTCCATTGGTCGGCTCGTCGTCGTGTGTGGAGCGCTGTGCTCGGCATCGGCCTGCTCGGACCCCGTGCTCGAGCCCGTCGAGCTCCCTCCGGGCATGCACGATCCCCACTACCCCGCGCTGTTCATCAACAAGGACGTGGACGTCCTGTTCGTGATCGACAACTCGGGCTCGATGACGGAAGAGCAGGCGATGCTCGCGGCCGGCATCGGGGCGTTCTTCGAGGTGCTCGAGCGCCCCGACGTGGCCGCCAACTACCGCATTGCCTTCACCACCACCGACGACGGCAACCCGTGGTGCAGCGACACCACCCCCGAGGCGGGCCAGCTACAGCTGTCCTCGTGCCGCAGCCGGCCCGAGGAGTTCGTGTTCCCGGACCCGGTCATCGACCCGGTGGGGGACGCGTGCAGCGAGCACTGCCCCGAGGCGTGGGCCGAGATCGAGACCCTGCCCACGACCGTCTGGGGTGACGACCAGGCCGCGCCTCGCCCCTGGATGGAGCGCATCGACGGAGCCACCAATCTGCCCAAGGGGCTGTCCACCGTGCAGGCGTTCCAGTGCCTGGCCCCGCAGGGGATCGTGGGCTGCGGGTTCGAGAGCCCGCTCGAGGCGATGTGGAAGGCGCTGCGGCGCTCCGCGACCGATGGCGATCCCGCCCAGGGCTTCGTGCGCGACGACGCGATCCTCTCGGTGGTGATCGTGACCGATGAGATCGACTGCTCCGACAACGATGCGGCGGAGTCGATGTTCCTGCCCGAGGGCAACCGCGTGTTCTGGAGCGACCCCGATGCGGAGGCCCCCACCTCGGCGGTGTGCTGGAACGCGGGGGTGCTGTGCGAGGGGCTCGGCACCTACGACGATTGCCGCTCCATCGATCTGGATGTCGACGGCAACGAGGTCGCGGCCGATGACGCCGAGGAGCTCGCCGCGCTGCGCCCGGTGTCCCGCTACGTGCAAGCGCTGCAAGACCTCGAGAACTACAAGCAGCGGATCACCCCCGACCAGGAGGTGCTGGTCTCGGTGATCGGAGGGTTCGCCTCCGACGGCAGCGTGACCTACGCCGACGCCGTCGACGACCCCACATTCCAGTCGGACTTCGGCATCGGGCCCGGCTGCGAGAGCGCCAACGGGCGCGCCGTGCCCCCCGTGCGCATGCGCGAGCTGGCCGAGGCGTTCGCCGTGGGCAACGCCCGCAACCTGTTCTCGGTCTGCGACGACGGCCCGAGCTGGTCGGCGTCGCTGGCCACCATCGCGCAGAACATCGCCGCCCAGATCAGGCCCACGTGCTTCCCGGCCTGCGTGGCCGACTTCGAGCCCGACACCCCCGACACGCTCGAGCCCTCGTGCCGCTTCGTCCAGGAGGCGCCCCAGCCCGACGGCAGCTTCGAGGAGACGGTGGTGCTGCCGTGCGAAGCCGACCGCTCGCTCCCCGAAGGCGAAGACGTGTGCTTCGTGATGCTGGTCGAGGACGAGCGCAGCGAGTTCTGCGCCGAGATCGGCTTCAACCTCGAGCTGGAGTTCGTGCGCCGCGAGGGCGTGGCCGTGCCGCCGGGAACCGCGATGACGGGCGAGTGCAACCTCTCGGACGACAGAGAGACGGACTGCCCCGAGCTCTAAGTGGCCCCCGCGGCCATCGGTGGGCGGGAGCGATTGCCAATCGGGTCGACGTCGGCAACCGAGTCGCGCCAAGCCGGTTGGCGGTGCACGGAGCCCACGCCCGAGATCACGATGCATTCGGTTGGCCCCATCCTTGCTTTGGATTGTCTTCCAATGCCCGCTTCCATCTCGTCCCGCCTTGCCTTGCTCCTTGGTGCCAGCCTCGTGCTCCCCTCGCTCGCGGCCTGCCTCGACCATCCGCTCAAGGACGTCGAGTACGACTCGATCGGCATCAAGCCCACCAACCTGCCGCTGGCCATCAACAAGGACGTCGACATCCTGTTCGTGATCGACAACTCGGGCTCGATGGGCGAGGAGCAGGCCACGCTCGCCGCCAACTTCGCCTCCTTCATCAACGTGCTCGAGGATCCCGAGGTGGAGGCCAACTACCGCATCGGCGTGACCACCACCGACAACGGCAACCCCTGGTGCGGCGGCACGGGGCCCGAGGCCGGGGCGCTGCAGCTGTCCTCGTGCCGCAGCCGCCCGCAGGAATTCCTGTTCCAGGGGGCCACCGAGCTCGACAAGACCCAGGAGGCCTGCCTCGACGTGTGCCCGGAGGAGTGGGCCGACATCGAGACCATCCCCACCTCGATCGGGGCCGACGACGCGCCACGATCCCGCAACTGGATCGAGAACATCGAAGGCGCCACCAACCTGCCCGAGGGTCTGTCCACGGTGCAGGCGTTCCAGTGCATCGGGCCCCAGGGCATCAGCGGGTGTGGGTTCGAGAGCCCGCTCGAGTCGATGTACAAGGCGATCAAGCGCTCCGAGACCGACGACGACCCCGACTACGGCTTCATCCGCGACGGCGCGATCCTCTCGGTGGTGCACGTGACCGACGAGGCCGACTGCTCCTACAACACCGCGCAGGAGTCGATCTTCTTGCCCGAGGGCAACCGCCTGTTCTGGTCCGATCAGGACGCGGCCTCGCCCACGTCGGCCGTGTGCTGGAACGCGGGCGTGGCCTGCGACGGCGACGACTGCCGCCCGGTCGACCTCGACGTCGACGGCAACGAGGTCGACGAGGAGGACGCCGACGAGCTCGCGGTGCTGCGTCCGGTCGATCGCTACGTGGACATCCTGCAGAGGCTCGAGGACGAGAAGAAGAGCATCAACTCGGAGCAGGAGGTGCTCGTGGCGCTGATCGGCGGCGTCAACGGCGATGGCAGCGTGACCTACCAGGACTCGATCTCGGACGCGCAGTTCCAGGCCGACTTCGGCATCGGACCCGGCTGCCAGAGCGAGGCCGGTCGCGCGGTGCCGCCGGTTCGTCTGCGCGAGCTGGCCGACGCGTTCGCGGTGGGCGACGACCCCAACATGTTCTCGATCTGCAACAGCGACTACTCGGACGCCCTGGGGGCCATCGCCAAGGCCATCGCGCAGCAGGTGCAGCCCTCGTGCGTGCCCGGATGCGTGGCCGACACCGACCCCACCGCCGACGGGCTCGATCCCCAGTGCGTGCTGGTGCAGGAGGTTCCTCGTGGCAATGGGTCGTTCGAGGAGACCGAGGTGATCGAGTGCGAGGCCGACGGCTCGATCCCCGACGGCGAGGACGTGTGCTACGTGGCCTTGATGGAGGACGAGCGCAGCGAGGAGTGCGTAGCCCACGGCTTCAACCTCGAGTTCCGGCTCGAGCGTCGCGAGGGGGTCTACGTGGCGCCTGGCACCGGGATCACCGCGTCGTGCCAGCTGTCGCAGAACAAGGCGATCGAGTGCCCCGATCTGCCGTAGCATCGCGATGGGATGACGCGAGGCATTCCCATGCGTGGTCCAAGCTCGTGGCGTCGTGGTGTGCTCCTCGGTGCGTGGGTGGGGTGGCTCGGCGTGGCCGGATGCAACGCCGAGCACCCGATCGAAGGCGTCGACGACGGGCTGTGCGTGGGCGAGCCCTCGGCCTCGGAGGCGGTGGGCTTGGTCACCGGGCTCGACGTCGACGTGCTGCTGGTGATCGACGACTCCGGCTCGATGCTCGAGGAGCAGGCCACGCTGGCCGCCAGCTTCGGCTCGCTCATCGACGTGCTCGAGCGTCCCGAGGTCGCGGGCAGCTATCGCATCGCGGTGACCACGACCAGCAGCGCGGGCTGCAACCCCGCTGCGCTCGACGTGGGAGAGCTGCGGCTGACCTCGTGCCGCAGCCGCCCCGAGGCGTTCGTCTCCGACGGCTCCGAGGGGCCCGTGGCCGACGTGCGGGGGGAGGCTTGCGAGGCGATCTGCCCCGAGTCATGGGCTTCGTGGCAGACGCTGCCCACCACCACCCAGTACGACGACGTGCCGCGGCCGCGCCCCTGGATCGAGCGCATCGGAGCCCGCACCAACCTGCCCGAGGGGCTCACGCCGCAGCAGGCCTTGCAGTGCATCGGGCCCCAGGGGATTGCGGGCTGTCGGTTCGAATCACCGCTCGAGGCCATGCGACGTGCGGTGCTGCGCACCTACGAGGAGGGCGATCCCAACTTCGGCTTCATTCGCGAGCACGCCGTGCTGCTGGTGGTCTTCATCACCGACGAGGTCGATTGCTCGTTCGGCTCGTCGTGGGCCTCGGTGCTCTCGCCCGACGGCGACCGCGTGTTCTGGTCCGACCCGGACGCGCCCGGGCCCACCTCGGCCGTGTGCTGGAACGCCGGGGTGGCCTGCGACGAGGGTGATCCCCTGCAGTGCCACGCGGTCGACCTCGACGCCGCTGGTGCTCCCGTCGATCCGGCCGACGCGGACGAGCACGCGGTGCTGCGCCCCGTGTCCGGCTACGTCGAGCTGCTCGAGGCGCTCGGGGCGAGCAAGCAGGCCATCTTTCCCAATCGCGGCGTTGTCGTGACACTGCTGGGGGGAGCCAACGGCGACGGCTCGGTGACCTACGCCGAGACGTCGGTCGACCCCGTGTTCGGGGAGGAGTTCGGTATTGGCCCCGGATGCCAGAACTCGAGCGGGAAGGCCGTGCCCCCGGTGCGCCTGCGCGAGCTCGTCGACGTGCTGCAGGTCGGCGACGGCCGCACCACGTTCTCGATCTGCGACGCCGACTACACCCGGGTGCTCGATCCCATTGCGGAATCCCTCGCGCACCAACCCAGGCCCGCCTGCATGCCGGGCTGTGTGGCCGACATCGACCCCTCGACCCCCGACCAGCTCGACCCCTCGTGCGAGCTGGTGCAAGACGTGCCCGACCTCGACGCCTTCGCCAACTACGAGGACCAGTCGATCGTCCGCTGCAGCGACGACGGCACGCTACCGGTCGGGCAGGACGTCTGCTACACGACCCTGACGGGCGACGAACGGTCCGAGTACTGCATCGACCAGGGCAACAACCTCCAATTCCAGCTCCTGCGCCGCCCGGGCGTCTACGTACCCAGCGGCACCCAGATCCGTGCGTCCTGCGTGATGTCCGAGTGCACCGCCACCGAGTGCCCCGACCTGCGCTGAGGACGGCTCCAGCTCGGCGCTCCGGCGGCAGGCATGATGACGCTCGCCAGGCTCGAGTGCGGCGACCTGGGCTCGATCGTCAACACGGCCTCGGTCGCGGCCGAGGACGGGCAGGTCGGCCAAGCCGCCTACTCGGCGTCGAAGGCCGGCGTGGTCGGGATGACCTTGCCGATCGCCCGCGATCTGTCGCGCGAGGGGATCCGGGTCAACACGATCCTCCCCGGCATCTTCGACACGCCGCTGCTGCAGGGCCTGCCGGAGAAGGTCCGGGAGGCCCTCGGCGCCCAGGTCCCGCATCCGTCGCGGCTCGGTCGGCCTCGAGAGTACGCCTCGCTGGCGCTCGAGCTGTGCCGCAACGGCTACTTCAACGGCGAGGACATTCGCCTCGACGGCGCGATCCGAATGGCGCCGCGCTGACCAGCCCGGCCGGGCCCACCCACGAGAGGCACCGCGAGGCCACATCCGAGGCCACGAGCACCCGGCAAGCCCCCACCCCGTCGGCGCGTGTGGCCCGGGCCGGACCGCCGCGCTACCATCGTCGGCCTCGACTCTGCCGTGTCGACCCTGGTCCCAGATGCCGTCTCTCCTCGATTCGAGCTCGCGGGAGAGATCGGCAGCGGGGCCATCGCCGTGGTCGCGCGGGTGATCGATCGCAGCGACGGTGCCGCCTACGCCGGCAAGATCCTCCACGACCGACACCGCCGCGACGAGGCGGCCACCCGTCGCTTCCATCGCGAGGCCGAGCTCGCCAGCCGTCTCGTGCACGAGAACCTGGTGCGGGTGTTCGGCACCCAGGAAATCGGCGGCCGCCCGGCCCTGCTGATGGAGCTGGTCGAGGGCCCCAACCTCGCCGACCACCTCGCGCGACGCGGCGTGCGGCCCGAGGCCGAGCTGCTGCCGCTGGCGCTGGGGATCGCTCGCGGGCTGTCCTATGCGCACGCGGCCGGGGTGATCCACCGCGATCTCAAGCCGGCCAACATCCTGCTGGCCACCGGCGCCGGCGGAGCGCTCGTGCCCAAGATCGCCGACTTCGGCATGGCGCGCGCATCCTCGTTCGCCAGCGCCGACAAGGGCGCCCTGACCGTGCTGGGCACCCCCCAGTACATGGCGCCCGAGTGCCTCGAGCCGCTGGCGGTCGACCCGCGCACCGATCTCTACGCGCTCGGCTGCATCATCGTGGAGATGGCGACCGGCGCCCCGCCGTTCTGCGGCGCCACCCCGTTCGCGGTGCTCGAGCAGCATCGCAATGCCCCGATCCCCGAGCTGCCCGAGGGCTACTCGCCCGGCCTGCGACGGCTGGTGACGCGCCTGCTGGCCAAGGCACCGGGCGATCGCCCGCAATCGGCGAGCGCGGTGGTCGACGCGATCTCGATGATGCTGCCCGGGAGCACGATGGTGCCCTTCCAGGCCGGGAGCGCCGCGCTCGCGCCCGTCGATCTCGACGCGGCCGCCGATGGTTGCTGTGCCGGATGCGGCGCCGCGGTGCTGCAGGAGACCCGCGTGTGCTTTCGCTGCGGACTGGTGCAGGTGGTGGTCGAGCGCGGCGACTGGTCGGTGTTCGTGACCGGCCCCGGGGAGGTCTCGCACAAGCTCGACAGCGGCCGTCGCGATCGCCTGCTGCGATGGCTGCGGGCCAACGCGGCGGTGGGCCTCGACCCGACCGAGCTCGAGCGACGGATCCCCCGCCTTCCGTTCACGCTGGTCTGCGGCGTCAGCGAGCGCAGCGCCGAGACCATGCGAGCCTCGCTCCAGCGGATCGGCATCGCGGCGGTGCGCGAGCGAGGCGGGCGAAGGTCTCACGCCGGCATCTACCGCAACACCAACAAGCTGGCCGGGCGCACCATGACGATCCTGTGCGCGTTTGCGCTGGCCCCCATGATGGTCGTGGCCCCGGTCGCCGTGGTGACCTTGCCGGCCCTGGCGGTGGCCCTCCCCGTGGTCTACGGCAGAACGCTGATGCAGGTGTCGCGCCCGGTGGTCACCATCGGCCGCCCCAGCGATCGCCGGCTGCCCCCCCGGGTCCAGGCACGGCTCGAGAGGCTGCACGAGGTGGTGGGGCACATCGGCGAGCGGCGCCATCGCGAGGCCCTGCGCGCGGTGGTGCACCGGGTGATCGCGCTCAGCCGTGACACCCCGGGACAGATGCAGCCCGAGATCGAAGCCGAGATGGAACACGCGCTGCACCTGGCTGCGGGCGCGACCATGCGCATGGATCAGCTCGACCGCGACATGAGCCACCCCGGCTTCGACCCCGCCGAGCCCTGGGCGCGGGCGATCATGCACGAGCGCGATCTGTGGTCGGCGCGGCTGCTCGATCTGACCGCCACCCTCGATGCACTCGCGGCCCGTCGCGCCGCCGCCCAGGCCACCATGGCCGACGCGAGGATGCCCGACGAGCTGCAGGCGCTGCGCGCCACGGTGGAAGCCCTCGAGGAGGTCCAGCGCGGATGAGTGATGCTCTACCGTGGCTGCCGTGGCCCCACCGCCTGCTCGAGGGTCCCTGCGACGTGGGTACCGAGCAGCGCTGGCACATCGAGCTCTCCGACGGGCGCCGGGCCGTGGTGGGGCAGCTGGCCGCCGATCTCGCACGTGACGAGTCGATCCGCCGCCGCTGGGTCCGCGACGCCGAGCGCATGCAGGGGCTGGCCGCGCACGCCCTGGCCCCCACCCTGGCGCTCGGGCCCGAGCCCGACCCTCGCGATCCCGCCGCACTCGCGCCCTGGCGCGTGCGGCTGGACCCGGCCGGCGAGACCCTCGAGAGCTGGCTGCGGCGAGCCCCGGCCACGATCGAGGAGCTGAGCGCCGTGTTCGTGGGCCTGGCCGATGCGCTGCAATCGGTGCACGCCACCGGGGCGGTGCTCCGCGACCTGCGGCCCTCGCAGATCGTCCGCACCCCCGATGGCCGCGTGATCCTGGTCGACGTGGGCCTGTCGCGAGTCGACGTGCTCTCGAGCCACACGGCCTCGAGCTTGCTGATGCAGGGCTCGGCCTACGCCGCGCCCGAGCAGATCCACGCCACCGCCGTCGACCAGCGCTCCGATCTCTACAGCCTGGGCGTGATGATGTGGCAAGCGCTGACCGGCGAGCTCCCGTTCGGGGACGGCCCGGCGTTCATGCGCGAGCCCGGCCACGGTCTGCCTCCGCTGGTCTCGCTGCGCCGTGACGTGCCGCCCGCGCTGGAGCTGCTGGTGCGCGCCTGCCTCGACGACGACCCCTCGCGTCGTCCCGCGACCGCGAGCGACGTGAGCTGGGTGCTGCGGGGCGGTGCCCCCACGTCGCTGATGGAGCATGCGACCACCGTGTGTCAGCACTGCGGAACCCGGCTGCGCGTGGGCCAGCGCCTGTGCCTGTCGTGCGGTCGCGTGTCCGTGCGCTTCGTGCCCGCCATGCCCGGCGAGCCCGAGTATGGCGTGGATCTGTGCACCATCGACGAGGACGCGCGCAAGCTCGAGTGGCTGCAGGGCTTCGTGCGCGACATCGCCGAGGGACAGACCCAGGCCCCCGAGTTCCTGGTGGGACCGACCCTCCTCTACGCCGAGGAGGAGCGGCGCCGGAGGATCCGCCTGCCGGCGCGGCTGTTCGGCGGCCTCAGCGAGCAGACCGCCGTCGCCCTGCACGAGGTGATGCGCGACAAGGGCCTCGACACCAAGGTGGTCGGCCCGCCCGCCGTGCGCTCGGCGAGCATGCTCCCCGGAGGGATCGCCGGCGTGATGACCGTGACCGCCGTGTCCTTTGCGACGCTGGGCTGGGGCACCGCGTTCGGGGTCACCCTGGGCGTGGGTCTGCCGTTCCTCCTGCTGGCGCTGAACCGCTACAACAACGTCCGCCAGTGGGTGCAGCGCACGATCCCCCGCTTTCGCCTGCGTGCGCTGCCGGCCGCGCTGCCGGCCTCCGATCCCCTGGTGGCGCGCCTGGCCGCGCTGCTCCACGAGGGCATGCCCGGCGACGTGCGCGAGGTGGTGGGCGAGCTCGCGCTGCTGGTGCAGCGCCTGGTCGATCACCGGGCCGCCCACGTTCGGGATCATCGCGAGCTCGACATGCTCGTGGCTCCGCTCCAGCCCCTGGTGGGCGCGGTCGAGCGGCTGGTCGGGCAGCTGCACGAGATCGGACGCGAGCTCGCGGAGCTCGACGAGGGCGCCATGGTTCGGGCCCTGGCCGCCAGCACCGCGCGCCGCGAGGGACCGGAGCAGCGGGCGCCGATCCTGCAAGGGCTCGATCGCCTGCGCGCGCTGGAGGACCGGCGCGCCGAGGTCTTCCATCGCCTGCTCGAGGCCCGCTCGCTGCTCACGCGCACGGTCGAGCTGGGGCTGGCCGTGCACGACGAGGGCCTCGAGCACCAGCGCTCGCTGGCCATGGCCATGGCCGCACTGGGCGAAGGGTGAGCCGGCGTTCGGTGCACACCGGGTCGGGTCAGGGGCAGCTGCCGGCCTCGGTGCAGATCACCGCCCCCAGCAGATCCCACTCGCAGCACAGATCGAGGTCCCCGTTGCAGGCGTTGCAGGGACAGCTGTCGCACTCGGGTGCGATCTCCCAGTCCTCGCAGTTGCCGTCGATGCACACGCGGTGGCCGGCGCACTCCTCGTCGCAGTCCCCGCAGTGGCTCGGGTCGGTCTCGGTGTCCACGCAGCTGTCCCCGCACTGGTTGGGGAACGCGTTGCAGTCGGTCTGACACGTGCCCCCGCCGCACGGATCGCCCATGCAGTCGTTGCCACACATGCCGCAGTGCTGGGGATCGATGTTGGTATCGACGCACTCGTCGTCGCACAGGGTGAGCCCCGGCTTGCACACGCAGCTGCCTCCGCTGCAGATGTCGTCGTAGAAGGCGCAGTCGTTGCCGCACATGCCACAGTGATCGGCGTCGTTGTCGAGGTCGACGCACTCGTTGTTGCACGAGGCCTCGCTGCCCTCGCACTGGCAATTGCCCAGCGTGCAGCTCCCCGTGGCGCACTCGTTGAAGCAATCACCGCAGTGCTCGGGGTTGGTCGACAGGTCCACGCACGAGCTGTTGCACCCCACCAGGCCCTCGGGGCACGTGCACAGCCCCGAGATGCAGGTCTGCAGCGCGGCGCATTCCTCGGTGCAGCCACCGCAGTTGAGGGGGTCGGTCGTCGGGTCGATGCAATCGCTGCTGCACTGCACCGAGCCCGCGGGGCACGAGTCGGTGCAGCCTCCCCCGGCGCACACCTGCCCGGCCGGGCAGGCATTGCCACAGCCACCGCAGTGGTCGGCGTCCGAGTCGAGACTCACGCACTCGTCGTCGCACTTGGCGGCGCCGAACGGACAGTCGCTCACGCACATGCCCGCCCCGCAGGCCTCGTCGGCTCCGCAGGCCACTCCGCAGGCCCCGCAGTTGTTGGCATCGGCGTTGACGTCGACGCACTCGTCATCGCACAGCAGGTAGGTGGTGGGGCAGCCATCGCTCGCCGTGCCATCGGCCACCGTGGCCACGTCGGTCGCCCCGCTCGCGCCGGTGGCCTCGGTCGCGGTGGCCTCGGTGGCCGTGCCGTCTTGGCTGGTCCCCCCGCCGCACGCCGTCGACAGCAACACAGCCCCCAGAGCGGCTCGTTCGAGCCATACACGCATTTCGATCCGCGCCATGGTTGGTCTTGCCCTTCCTGCGCACGAAAAATACCACCATGTCGGCCACGACACGACCGCAGAGCGCCAGCACGAGGCCGAGCCCCGGCGACGGGCGTCCCGCTCAGGGCCGCTCGAACTCGTAGACGAAATTCTGCTCGAGCAGCCCTTCGTGCGCCCGCACGAAGGCAAAGCCCGCGCCCTCGATCTCGGCCCGGAACTCCGCGGGCGTCGCCCTGATGTGGTCGAGCAGCCACGCCTCGCTCTTGCCCTCGATCGCGATGTAGTCCACCACGAACAAGCGCCCTCCGGGGCGGATCGCGGCGAGCAGCGAGGCCAGGTAGGCGGCGGGTCGCTCCACGTGGTGGTAGGCGTCGCACATGAGCACGAGGTCGACCGAGGCCTCGGGCAACCCCACCGAGTCCTGCGTGGCGCGAACCAGCTCGATGTTGCGAAGGCCGGCCTTGCGCGCCTTCTGACCGATGTGATCGAGGAAGTAGGCCTGCACGTCGACCGCATGGACCCGTCCCCTGGATCCCACGCGCTCGGCGAGCGCCAGCGTGAACAGGCCGGTCCCCGCCCCCACGTCGGCCACCGTCATGCCCTCGCGCAGCGCCAGGAGGTCGAGGATCTGGTCGCGATGATCGAAGACCTCGCGCCCCTCTCGCTCGAATTGCAGGGCCCAGCGCCTGGGGTTCTGCTGCTCGGCGTAGCGCTCGTTGATCTCGCCGCCCACGTCATGCGGCGGTCCGGGCTCGGCGGCGCCGGCCTCGGTCTTGGACTCGGCCTCGGCCTCGGCCTCGGCCGTCGCCGTGGGCTCGTCCTTCGCCGGCTCGGCCACGAAGGGCTCACCCGCGGCATCGATGATCGGCCGCGGATCGGGCGACCGCGAGGGCGCGGGGTCGGGCACGGACCGGCAGCCCACGGAACCGACCACCAGGCAGACCGTTGGCACCACGCGCACGAGGACGGGTCGGAGCCGGCCGAGCATGGGCGCGGTGTAGCACGGCGCTCGCTCGGGTGCCCGGAGTGGTACAACCCCGCGAATCATGCAGCACGCGCTGGTCACCGGAGCACCGGGCTTTCTGGGAGCCCACATCGTGCAGGCCCTCGTGCAACGTGGGGTTCGGGTCCGCGGCTGGGGCCGGCCCGGCGAGCCCTGTGACCATCTCCGGCCGCTGGCGAAGGGATCCGAGCTGGAGATGATCGAGGGTGACGTCCGCGATCCCGCACTGGCTCGCCGCGCAGTCGAGGGCATCGACACGGTGTTCCACGCCGCCGCCGTCTACGAGTCGTGGGCGCCCGATCCCACCCTGATGTACGACGTGAACATGCGCGGCACGTTCAACGTGCTCTGCGCCGCGCGCGAGGTCGGGGCACGCGTGGTGTACACCGCCAGCGTCGTTGCGCTGGGTCGCCCGGCCCCCGGTGTGCTGGCCGACGAGGACACGCCCTACGAGGCGTGGGACCTCGACTTTCCCTACAGCCGCAGCAAGTACCACAGCATGCGCCTGGCCGAGGACTTCGCCGCGTGGGGCCTCGACGTGCGCATCGTGTGCCCCGGCTACGTGATGGGCCCCGGCGATCGCACCCCCACGCCCTCGGGCCAGCTGCTCATCGCGCTCGCCCAGGGCAAGGCTCCCGGCTACACCGCTGGCGGCATCGCCTACGTCGACGTCCGCGATGCTGCGCTCGGCCATGTCAGCGCCGCCGAGCGCGGCCGGCCCGGCCGGCGCTACGTGGTCAGCGGGCACAACATCGACAATGCGATGCTCATCCGCATCGTGGCACGGGCGGCCGGCCGACGCCCGATCGCGATCCCGCTGCCCAAGCCGGTGGCCAGAGGCGCAGCCGCGGTGCTGCAGCGCGCCGCCGTGGCCCGAGGACGGCGCCCCGACCTCGCCACCGTGATGCTCGAGTACGGCATGCGCGAGTGCTTCTACGACAACCGCCGCGCGCGCGAGGAGCTGGGCCTACGGTTTCGGCCGTTCGAGGACACGGTGGCCGACGGCCTGACATGGTTTCGCGAGGCCGGGATGCTGTAGCGGCATCCGTTGACGCCAGGGTGCCGCCCGCGTAGCGTCGGCTCGGCTCCTCTCGCTTCGCCCATGGCCCAGGACCCTGCCACTCCGCAGCTCGGCAAGGAGCTGTTTCGCAAGCCGCTGGTGCTCGGCCTGCTCGATCCCCTGAGCGGCAAGAGCCTGCTCGTACTCGGCTGTGGCAGCGGCAGCGGCTACTGGTGCCGCGAGCTCGCCCGGCGCGGCGCCCGGGTGACGGGCGTGGACGAGGGGAACCAACAGCTCGAGCTCGCGCGCGCCGAGGAGGCACGTCGTCCCCTGGGGATCCGCTACCTCGAGCGCCGGATCGGCCAGCTCGGCGGCCTCGAAGACGGCGAATTCGAGCTCGTGTTCCTCGACTACGTGCTGCTGTCGATCCCCCGCCTGGAGCTCATCGCGCGGCTGTTCTTCGAGGCCCATCGCGTGCTCGCCGACGATGGCCGAATGCTCGTGAGCGAGCTTCATCCGTTCGACGCGCTGCTCGACGACGCGATGGTGCTTCCCTCGGGGTTCCACTACTTCAGCCGCGGAGCCGCCTTCGAGGCGCGAGGCCGCCAGCTCGACGGCAAGACCGTGCAGTACACCAACTACCACTGGACGGTCTCGGACTACTACGAGGCCATCACCCGGGCCGGGTTCTACGTGTCGCGGATCCTCGAGCCGCAGGTGAGCCGCAGCTTGCTCGAAGCCAACCCCGAGCTGCAGTACCGGGCGAACCTGCCGCGCGACCTCATCTTCATGGCCGAGAAGTAGCTCGAGAAGTAGCCCGAGAAGTAGCCCGGTGCACTTTTCGCTTTGACAACCCAGCGGTCGCCCCCTAGGCTGCTCGACGGGTCGCCAGGTGGCCGGATGGTCCGGCACGGCGACGCGGAGAGGAGGACGACCATGCAGCCCCTTGTCACCCGCGGATCGCAGTCGAGCCTCGTCTCCGCGCGCTCGTAGCTCCGCCACGTACCTCCTCGGGGGTCCGTCCGCGTGCTGGCTCGCGAAGGCCAGGCTCTCACCCTTCGTCCGTCGACCCGATGACGGGCCGCGCCTCCCCCAACCAACCAAGAGCCTGGGGGGCTCGGCCCACGTGAGAGCAACCCAAACATGACATCCAAATCCGATCGACGGGGCCGTGGCCACCGTCGTGGGCGGCCGTCCGAGCACGCGCCGTCGCTGTCGTCCGTGTTCTTCTCCGCGGCCCCACACGGCCGCTCTCGGGGCCCGCGGGGCTCCGCCAACAACAAGTCGCGCCAGCTGTGCCGGCAGGTGCAGCGCCGCCTCGATCTCGCGCTCTGCGAGCTCGACGATCCGCTCCTGCAGGGACTGTGGGTGCAATCGGTCGAGCAGGAGCCCGGCGGTCGGGCACTCGTCGTGGAGGTGGTGACCTCCGATCCCGCCGCGGTGGCCCCCACCCTCGCTCGCCTCGACGCAGCCCGTGGCTGGCTGCGCAGCGAGGTGGCGGCGGCGATCCACCGCAAGCGCACGCCCTACCTGCAATTCGTGGTGGTGACACAGGACGTGATGCCCCGCGAGCTCGACGCGCCGTTCGAGCCCGAAGGGCCATTTGGTCCCGAAGAGGAGGACGAGCCATGACCGTGGCCTCGGCTCCCCTCCAGCAATGGCTCGCCGAGCCACCACCGGCCGAGGTCGCCGACGCACTCGAGCGCCTGCGCCGAGGCCCCGACGTGGCGCGGGTGGCCGTGATGCCCGACGTACACCTCAGCGCCGAGGTGTGCGTCGGCGTGGCCCTGGCCACCCGCTCCACGCTCGTCCCCGCCGCCGTGGGCGGGGACATCGGCTGCGGCATGGCGGCGCTGGCCTTCGACGCCCAGGCCAGCGCGCTCGACTCGGCCTCCGCCGCCGCGCGGGTGCTCGAGGGCCTCTACCGGGCGATCCCGGTGATGCGACACAAGCGAAGCACGGGCCCCCGGCTGCCCGAGGCGCTCGCCGAGCGGCCGCTGAGCCAGCCCGGGCTCGAGGCGATCAAGACCCGCGAAGCGGCTCTGCAATTCGGCACCCTGGGGCGCGGCAACCACTTCCTCGAGCTGCAGGCCGACGAGGACGACCGCCTGTGGCTGATGGTGCACAGCGGCTCGCGCGGCATGGGGCAGGCGATTCGCGAGGCCCACGAGCAGCAGGGCACTCGCGATCGCGCGGGGCTGTGCGGGATCCCGGCCGACTCGCCACCGGGGTGCGCCTACCTGCACGACCTGCAGTGGGCGCTCGAGTATGCGGCCCGCAGCCGCGCCCGCATGGTCGAGGTGGCGCGCATGGTGATCCATGACGCGCTGGGCGTGGAGGCCGACGAGCGCAGCTTCATCGAGTGCCACCACAACTTCGTGCGTCAGGAGACCTACGAGGGCGAGCCGCTGTGGGTACACCGCAAGGGTGCGATCTCGGCCCGCGAGGGTGAGCTGGGGATCATCCCGGGCTCGATGGGCGCGGCGAGCTTCCACGTGAGAGGTCGTGGCTGCGCGGCCGCGCTGTGCTCGAGCTCGCACGGGGCCGGGCGGGCGATGGCGCGGTCGGAGGCGCGCAAGCGGATCACCACCATGCGGCTGCACGAGCAGATGCAGGGCGTGTGGTTCGACCACCGCATGGCCGAGCGCCTGCGCGAGGAGGCACCGGGGGCCTACAAGGACATCGGGGCCGTGATGAGGGCGCAGCGGGCCCTGACCCGGGTGGTCCGGCGGCTCCGACCGCGGCTCGCGTTCAAGGGCGGATAGGCTTGCTACGCTCGACCCCAACGTGACCCGGTCCCGCGCCTACCCGTGGATCCAGCTGCTGCTGCGCGCCGCGGTCAACCTGTTCTTTCGACGGATCGAGGTCGCGGGCCTGCGCAACATCCCGCGCGAGGGCGGGGGCCTGGTGGTCTCGTGGCACCCCAATGGCCTGGTCGATCCGGGCCTGGTCCTCACCCAGTGTCCGCGCCCCGTGGTGTTCGGGGCGCGGCACGGGCTGTTCTCGTATCCGCTGCTCGGGTCGCTGCTGCGCGAGGTGGGCACGGTGCCGATCTACCGGGCCAGCGACATGGATGGCGACATGGGTGGCGACGCATCGCAGGAGTCTCGCCGTGCCGCCAACCGCAAGAGCCTCGAAGCACTCGCGGAGCGCGTGGCCGAGGGCTCGCTGTCGGCGCTGTTCCCCGAGGGGATCTCCCACGACGAGCCGGGTCTGCAGGCGCTGCGCAGCGGCGCGGCGCGGCTCTACTACCGCGCGCGGCAGCTCGCGGGCGAGGGGCCGCCGCCCGCGATCCTGCTGGTGGGCCTGCACTACGACGACAAGCAGATGTTCCGCAGCAGCGCGCTGGTCACGTTCCATCCGCCGCTCTCCCTGCCACCGCAGCTCGACGTGACGCCCGAGGGTGACGTGGACTCCGACGCGGGGCGCGAGCTGTGCCACCAGCTCACCACGCACATGGAGCAGGCCTTGCGCGAGGTCGTGCACGCCACCGACTCGTGGGCGCAGCACGATCTGATGCACCGGGCGCGCCGCCTGGTGCGGGCCGAGCGGGCGCACCGCGCCGGCATCGAGCCCGAGCGCACCACGATCGGCGAGCGGGTGCTCGGGTTCTCGGAGATCCGCACGGGGTACCAGCAGGCGATGCAGCACGATCCCGCGCGGGTGAACGCGCTCATGCAGCGCGTGCGGCAGTACGACACCGATCTACGCGCGATGCGGCTCGAGGACTACGACCTCGACGCCCCGCCCTCGCTGGGCTCGAAGTGGATCGCACTGCTGCTCGCGATGCAGATGCTGGGGGTGTTCCTGCTGCTGCCCCCGCTGGTGGCGCTGGGGTACCTCATCAACCTGCCCACGGCGCTGTTGCTCATTGCGATTGCCAAGCTGGCCGCGCGCAAGAAGAAGGACGAGGCCACGGTGAAGCTGGTGGCCGGGATGCTCGCGTTCCCGCTGACCTGGATCGCGGCCGGGGTGCTCGCGGGGATCGGTCATCACCAGCTCCACCTGGGGTTTCCGCGGATTCCCGATGCGCCGTGGCTGGCGGGGATGACCATGGCCTCCCTCGGCGCGGTGGGCGGAGCCGCCGCGCTGCGCTACCTCGCCATGGCCAGGGAGACCGCACGAGCGGTGCGGGTGCGGCTGACCCGAAGCGGCGCGGTGCGAAGCGTGGCGCGGCTCCGGCGAGAGCGAAGCAAGATCTTCGACGAGCTGGTGGCGCTGGTGGAATCGAGCGAGAGCGAGCAGTCGATGACGTGAGGGCCGCTGCCCGACCTGTGGGACCGGTCGCATGCACGCCCACAGCCGGCGGGAGTGGACTGCCGCGACCTGTGCCTTCGCCGGGCTAGACTCCCACGGTGCGCCGCTGTCTTCGACGCCACCGGCTCGGGCTCGCCCTTGCGCTGTCGAGCTGCCACGCCAAGCCGCCGCCATCGCCCGAGCCACCGCCCGATGAATCGGCCGAGTCGGAGCCCGAGCCCGAACCTGAACGCGAGCCCGCTCCCGAGCCCTTTGCGTGGCAGCACGAGCTGGTGCCGTCGACCGCTGGCGAGTTCGCGCTCCTCTCGATGGGCACGCGGCTATGGGCCTCGCCGAAGGCCCGCGAGCCCGTCGCTGCCGCGAGGCGACACGGCGCAGTCCAGGTGATCGGCCAGGCCGATGGCTTCGTCGAGGTCGCGCTCGACTGGCGGCCCGACGCCGACACGGCCTACTGCTGGCCGCCGGCCTATCCCCTTGCGCTCCGCGTGTTCGTGCGCAAGGACGAGCTCCAGGACGTGGTCACCAAGACGAAGGTCGTCGACTTCGGCGACGGGACCGGCCTCAGCATCGCGCCCGGCGCGGCGGTTCAGTCCTCGAGCGATGGCCTGCGGCTGTCCTCCGCCACCGTCGTCCGCAACCATGGCGGCGTGAGTGCCGTCGTGCCGGCCGACACCGACCTGGCGCTCGGCAAGATCTACACTCCCGCTCGCGACTCGAGAATGCACGACGTCTCGCTCGAGCCGGGCACCGTGCGAGCCGGCAGCAAGGTGTACGACTACTTGGCCAACACCCCCGTGTTCGCGTACGCCGAGCATGATCCAAGCCACGTGCTGTACGGCGCGGAGTGCTTGCAGATCGCCGGGTTCCACACCGCGCGGCCCGAACGAAGCGGGGGCTCGTGGGTCGACGAGCGCTCGCACCACGACGACTTCGCCGTCGACCTGGGCGGACTCATCGGCAAGGGCGGCCCCCAGCGGGAGTTCGAGAACCTCTACGAGATCCCCGCCAACGCCGCGCTGAGCTGGCCCAACGGCGCGACCGCCGGAACCTCGGTGCGCGCGCTGTGGATTCAGCGCAAGCCGATCCGCCGCGGATCACGACGCTGCTTCACCCTGGCGCTGGACTCCTACGCCTATGGAGGTGATATGTCGACCCTGGAGTTCTGCGTGGGGGCCACGGTCGCGAAGTTCATCGGCTGACCCGGGGACGCCGTCACCGACGGGCCCGTTGCATCCGCCCGCGAGGCCGACGAAGAGAGCCTCGAGGCCCAGCAGGTCATCGAGTTCCGCCGCCTCTCCGCCACCCCGACGTGGTCCGATAGAGTTGCCCCATGAGCCCCCGAGGGTCCCACCGCTTGATGATCGCGCTGTTGCTGGCCGGCTGCGCGAGCGCGACCAACGAGCCGACCGAGCCACCCGCCAAGGTCCACGAGCCAGGCGAGGGCGTGGCGCTCGACGACGGCCGGATCGAGGTCGCAGGCAAGCTGCTCGCGCACGACGGCACGCCGCTGCGCCGCGCCGAGCTGACCGTGCGCCGAGACGGCGCGCGCGAGCCCCTCGCCTCCGTGGTGCTCGGCGATGACGGGGTCTTTCGCGTGTCGATCCCGACCGGGGTCTACTCGATCTCGGTCGCCGCCGTGGACCATCGCATGATCATGCGCCGCACCGTGGTGACCCACGACCTGCGCGTCGAGGGGCGCCTGGGGACCTACGCGCGCACCGACCCGGGCGAGTCGCTGAAGATCCGCAGCGAGTACCTCGATGGCGAGGGCAAGGTCGTCGGACCCGGACCAACCGCAGCCGCTCGCGTGGCCGACGGCATCCATCGCCTGGAGCTCACGAGCAAGCCCGAGGGCGCAAAGCGGCTGCGCTACCAGCTCGCGTCACCGAGCGGGCGCACGTACAACGGGCCGCTGGCCGACGACTACGAGAACGACGGCGGTGGCGACTACTGGTCGATCGTCGACGTGTCGAGCAAGGAAGCGCTCGAGCTCGACCTGAGCGCACTGCCTCCCGCCGGGGTGAGCCCGGAGCTACGGTGGACGGGAGAGAGCACGGCCACCGCCGCCGTGCTCTCGTTCCAGGACCGCTGCTTCGAGTCGATCGAGGGCATCCGCAATCGCATGCCTCGCACCGACGGCAAGCTCGCACAGATGACCGACGAGCTGCGCGCGGAGACCGAGGCCCTCGCGGCCAAGGCTCGCACGGAGATCGATGCGACCACCGACTCCTCCATCCAGGCCCTGCTCCGCGCAGCCCACCTGTCGTGCTTCGGCCCGCTGCTGCGCCGGCCGGAGGACGGAGCCTCCTTGCGCGAGGAGGTCGCATGGGTGCTCGACCACGTGCCGCCCACCGACCCGCACCCGCAGCTCATCCTCAACTTCGACAACATGATGTACGTGGCCCGGCGCGAGGCCGACGAGGCGTTCCTGGCCAAGAGCGACGCGTGGCTCGAGCGGCGGGCGCGGGAGCACTCCGAGCCCAGCGCGGCGATCGAGGCCCTGAGCGTGCTCCTTTACGCGGCCGACGAGCGCAAGGACCAGGCGCGCGTGAAGGAACTCCATGCGCTCGCGATGAACGAGCGCTTCGCGGGTACGTTCCAGCAGCTCTTCATCGAGAAGGAATTCGACCCCAACCGGGTGCTCCAGCGCGGCAGGCCGTTTCCCGCCTTCGACTTCGCCGGCCTGCGCCCGACCGATCCCCACGTCACCAGCACCGCTCGGTCCGGCCGGCTGTACCTCGTGGAGTTCTGGGCAACCTGGTGCGGCCCCTGCGTGGCGGAGATGCCCAACCTGCATGGGGCCTACGCCGCCATCAACGGAGCCCGACCGGGGAAGATCGCCGGCCGAGGCACACGCAAGCACGAGGGCAAGAAGAAGACCGAGGCCAGGGCCGAAGCGGACGAGGATGCAGGCCTGCGAGCGCTGCGACCCGTCGAGCACCCGAAGGTCGAGTTCGTGTTCGTCTCGCTCGACGCCAACCCGTCCGACGTGGAAGCGTTCCGCACCGAGCACTGGTCGATGCCCTGGACCCACGGCTTCGTGGGGCACTCGGGCGAGAAGGCGGCCATGGAGCGCTTCGGCTTCTTTGGCGTTCCCACCACGATCCTCGTCGACGAGAAGGGCACGATCGTGGAGTACGGCAACGCCCTGCGGGGCGAGAATCTGCTGCCCGTGCTCGAGCGAACGCTGGCCGAGCGACACGGCTCGCCTGCTCGAGCGAAGTAGCGGATGCTCAGCCCGCCAGCCAGCGCAGGGTGTTGAGCACGAGCACCAGGTTGTCGTGGGCCTCGGCGGCCTGGAAGCCCACGGGTTGCCACTCACCACGTTGGTCCTCGACGTAGCGGGCCGAGAGCATGGCCGCCTCGCCCGACACGACGATGCGCCCGCGGCCGTGCTCGCGCGCGGCCATCACCGGCCAGCCGCTCACGTCGTGCCGGGGCGTGTGCTCGTCGAACTGCCACGCAGTGGCGGGCACGAGCGAGACGGCCGGGCTCGGCATGCGCAAGACGACCACCGCATCGTCGGGAACCTCGAACGCCTGTCCGGTGAACGAGCGCACCGAGTCCGCGCGCTCGCTCGGACCTCGCCCTTCGGTGATCGGGTGGCCGGAGACGATCGTCCCCTCGTCGCGGGTGTGCTGGATCGAGTTCGGGATCACTTCGCCCTGCTCGGTGGCCGCGAACGCGAAGCCATTGCTCATGCCAAAGCCCAGCCGCGTGGCGAGGGCCTGCGCAGCCCCGGGGAACGGCATGTGATCGGCGATGAGCCACAGCCGCCCGCCAGCCACGATCCATGCGTCGAGGGCCGCGATCTCGTCGTCGGTGAAGGCCGAGGGCGTGGGCAGCGTCCACTCGCCGCCGATGCGATGATCGTTGCGCTCGTGCAGCGCATTGGCGATCACCAGGATGTCGAGCGCGGCGAGCGACTCGGCGGAGAACGGGGCCTCGTGGGCGATCACGCGAAAGCCATCGGCTCGCGCAGCGTCGGCGAACGGGGCGAACATGCCGTCGAGGGTGTGGAAGTCGTGGTGGCCCTCGTCGATGCCGAGGCGGGGGCCCGTGCCGGGGGGGAAGCGCGGGTCGTCGATCACCACGTGGACCGTGGGCGGCGAGCCAGGCTCGGCGAGGATGGACTCGAGCACGCGGGCGTTGCGGGGCGAGCGGTTGGGGGCCGCGGTCGGCTCGGGCGGGAACGCGGACGGCGGGAGGGCCTCGGACGCATCGCCCCCAGACGGGCCCGCCGTCACGGGAGCGCGGACGTGACAGGCCGAGGCCAGCAGGAGGCCGGCCAAGGCCGGCCAGCGCATGCGTGCAGAGCGGGACCCCACGACCTCGATCATGACCCCAATCGCAGAGGCCGGGTGCCCCGAGGGCATCGTGCTGTTGCTCACCATGGCAAGGGAGCCGTCTCGTGATCGCGGAGGTCTCGGCCGGCACTTCCCCGGCATGACGCGATTGACCCTTGGATTGCTGACTCTCCTCCTCCTGCCGCTGCCCGCCTGCGACACCCAGCCCGAGGAGCCCGAGCCGCGTACGATCGTCGACAAGACCCCCCAGGAGGCCGCCGACCTCACCACCGAGGTCGCGTGCGACTACGTGGCGCGCTGCGGGATCATCGAGGTGACGTGCGCCGACTGTGCCGAGGGCCAGGACTGTGGCGGCTGCACCACGGAGGTGATCGAGGTGTCGCCGCAGGAGTGCGCCGAGGACCTGGGGCCCGAGCTCGAGCAGATCTTCGGCTGCGGGGAGCTGACCGCCGAGGAGCAGGCCCTGGTCGACGAGTGCCTGGCGGCGCTGCCCGACGCGGCGTGCCCCTCGGTCGAGGTGGTCGAGGACGGGGCCGAGCCGCCCGAGGACCTCTCCGATGATCTCCAGGCCTGCGAGGTGTTCGAGCAGATCTCGGAGCGCTGCGGGATCTACGGACAGAGCGAGCCCGGCGAGCCCGGACCCGATGTGCCGCCGCCGGCCGAGCCCATGCCCGGATGACGGAGATGCCTCGCACCACGAGGCCATCCCTCGAGCCGCTCGGGTAGGATGGCGTCGACATGGCCAAACATCGACGTGGCAGTCCGGGTGCTCGCTCGGCGCGCAAGCGGCGAGCCCCCGATCCCAAGGCGCCGCCAGCACACGTCCGCCATCATCCGCTCTACGGCGACATTCCCCTGATCGTCGTCACATGGATCGATCACCTCGGGTGCGAGCGTGGCACCTACCAGCACGACCCCGACTACCGGCCTCCGTTGCCACCGGGGGCGGTCCGCGGCGATGCGCGGCGGCAGCCGTTGCGAACGGTGTTCGACACGCCGCGGTACTTCTACGTCGACGAGGAGCGGACCTGCATTCAGTGCCGAGAGGAGTTCTCGTTCGGCGCGCGGGAGCAGAAGTACTGGTACGAGACGCTGCGGTTCCCGTTCGAATCGGTCGCGATTCGCTGCCCGGCGTGTCGTCGGCAGACCCGTAGCGACAAGGCGCTGCACCACGCCGTGGCGGAGGCCAAGCGACGGGTGGGTGCAGCCTCCGATGATCCCGCGGCCTGGCTCGCGCTGGCCGAGGCCATCGTTCAGCTCCACGAGCGGCTCGAGCGAGGGAACCTCGACCAGGCGATCGCGGCCGCGCGCAAGGCTCGTGTGTCGAAGGAGGCTCCGCTCTCGGAGGGATGGCAGGCGGACGCGCTCTACTGGGAAGCCACCGCGCAGGCCCGAGCCGGCCGCGAGGGCAAGGCGCGGGCGCTCTACGAAGCGTTCGTCGAGCAGGCGAAGGGCAAGGTGCGAGCGCAGCGGCTCCGCAAGGCCACCAAGTGGCTCGAGGCGCATCCGGTGGGGTGAGGGTGCGCGAGGTCGCAGATCAGCGACCATCACGATGATCCGGCCGGGCGCCGTGTTTTCGTCCGGTCGGACGGGCAAGGCCCTCGATACCGGCCCATCCCAAGCGCTGATGGATCGGGGGGCCGGTCACCCATCAGAACGCTCATCCTCGGCGCCACCGGACCCGAACGATGTATTGGCTCGTCGATGGGTCGCCGGAACCACCCCAAATTCGCGCCCATGCTCTTCGCTCACCGGCTCCGGCCACGCCGGCGACATCGGGGTTCCCATTTCGTTTTCGACCACCGCTCACCACCGTAATGGTGCGCAATCCCTTGCCCACGCACCGAGCTCCATCGCTCCATCGATCGCTTGCGCCAGGACCGGATCTCTGCGTAACTGCATGGACGCCACTGACTCGTGTGCTGCGCCGAAACGCACCAGGTCGTCGCGAACAGCAGGAACGTCATGGACCACTATCTTCTCGGCGACCCGATCTCCGTGACTCATCACTCGGTACTGCGTCGCGCGGTGCGAACGGCCGACGGCTTGCCGGTGATCATCAAGACGGCCGCCGCTCCGCATCCCAGCCAGGCGCAGCTCGAGCGGCTGCGGAGGGAGTACCAGCGGCTGCAGATGCTCGACTCGCCACATGTGGTGAGTCCCATCGAGTGCATCGACGACTCGGACGGCGTATTCATCGTATTCGAAGACCGTAACTACGAGTCACTGGCAAGCGGGCACACGGGCCAGATGTCGCTGGACGCGTTCTTCGGCTACGCGGCGCAGCTGGCCAAGGCGCTCGATGACATCCATGACGTCGGGATCACGCATCGAGACATCAAGCCCAACAACGTGCTCGTCAACGAGGCCGGAGACCTCGAGATCATCGACTTTGGCAGTGCGTCGCTGCGGGTGCGCGAGCGGCAATCGAGCGGAGCATCCGGTACGCTCGAGGGCTCGCTCCCGTACATCGCGCCCGAGCAGACCCGACGGATGAACCGCGTCGTCGACTACCGCTGCGACTTCTACAGCCTCGGCGTCATGTTCTACGAGCTGCTCACCGGACAGCTCCCGTTCGTCGCTCACGACCTGCTGGGGTGGATTCACTGCCACATCGCCGAGCTCCCGGTCGCACCGACGGAGCTGCGCCCCGACCTGCCCCGCCCGGTGCAGGCCATCGTGCTCAAGCTGATGGCGAAGCTGGCCGAGGACCGCTATCAGAGCGCCCGCGGGCTGTCTCACGACATCGAGCGCTGTCGTCGCGAGTGGCAGGAGCACGGGAGGATCGCACCGTTCGTACTGGGCGAGCACGACCACTCGCTGCGCTTCGAGCTGCC
This sequence comes from Paraliomyxa miuraensis, assembly GCF_026337845.1. Lineage (GTDB taxonomy): Bacteria > Myxococcota_A > Polyangia > Nannocystales > Nannocystaceae > Paraliomyxa > Paraliomyxa miuraensis. Next base: position 407,906 of record NZ_JAOVZF010000164.1, read on the forward strand.
GCAGACGCTCTACGGCCGAGACGACGAGCGCGAGCGGCTGCTCCAGGACTTCGCCGGGGTGCGCCGTACGGGCGCGCCCCACCTGAGCATGGTCAGCGGGTACTCGGGCATCGGCAAGTCGGCGCTGGTCAACGAGCTCCATCGCCCGATCGTCGTGGCGCGCGGGCGATTCATCTCGGGCAAGTTCGACCAGTTCCAGCGGGATGTTCCATACGCCACCTTCTGCCATGCGCTCGAGTCCCTGGTTCAGCAGATCCTCGGGGAGTCGCCCGAGTCGCTGGCGCGGTGGCGCCGACGGCTGCGCCAGGCCGTCGGCGACAACGGCCGCGTCATCACCCAGGTCATCCCATCGGTCGAGCTGGTCATCGGCGAGCAAGCTCCCGTCCCCGAGCTGCCGTCCAACGAGGCCCGAAACCGGTTCCAGCGCGTCTTCGGCGAGTTCCTGGCGGCGCTGTGCTCGGCCGAGCATCCCCTGGCCATCTTCCTGGACGACCTGCAGTGGGCCGACCAGGGCAGCATCGACCTCATCCGATATCTATTCACCACGTCGTCGATCCAGTACTTCCACCTGATCGGATCCTATCGCGACAATGAAGTGACCTCGTCCCATCCCCTGATGCTCGTACTCGACGAGCTCGCTCAGCGCAAGGGAGTGTCGAGCACGATCACCCTCGAGCCGCTGACCCTCTCTCACATGCAACGCATGCTCGCAGATGCGATGGCCACCCGTGAGGAGGACGTCACGAGCCTGGCACGGCTGGTCCACGAGAAGACCGGCGGCAACCCATTCTTCATCGGCCAGCTGCTCTACTCGATGTACGACGACGGGTACATCCGGCGTGGCCCGGACGCCTGGGAGTGGAACGAGGACGAGATCCGGCAGCGAAACTACAGCGACAACGTCGTCGAGCTGATGCTGGCCAAGCTCACCACGTCGTCGACGCGCGCGGTCGAGAGCATGAAGGCCGCGGCATGCCTGGGCAGCGTGTTCCATGTGCGAGATCTGGAGATCGCGACCGGCGCGAGCGCAGCGGAGCTCACCGAGGCGCTCGAGGAAGTGTACGCCCACGGCTATCTCATCGACGCGGGAGATCGCGTCCAGATCGCTCACGATCGAATCCAGCAGGCGGCGTATGCACTGTTCGAGCCGGCCGAGCGAGCCGCGGCGCACCTCGCCATGGGCCGCGGCTTCGTGCGCGAGCTGTCCGAGGAGCAGCTGACCGAGCGGTTGTTCGACGTCGCGGCACAGTTCGCCCAGGCGGTCGAGCTGCTGACCGATGCCACCGAGCGCGACGCCGTCGCCCGAATGTTCTTGCGGGCCGGACTAAGGGCCAAGGCCTCGGCCGCGTATGACACGGCCATCCGGTTCTTGACGCTGGCCAAGGAGCTGCTCCCCGAGGCGTGCTGGGAGCGAGACTACGCGCTGGCCTACGCGGTCCACGTGGACCTGGCCGAGGTGTTCGCCATCTCGTCCCACGAGGGCCACGCCGAGGCAGATCGACTGTTCGACGTCGCGCTCGAGCACAGTCGGACCAACATCGACCGAGGGGCCATCTATCGCATCAAGGTCGAGCTGGCCACGGTACGCTCGGACATCGAGTCTGCGGTGCCGCTGGCCCTGGCCGGCCTGCGGCTGTTCGGCATCGACATTCCGGCCCAGCCCGACGACGACGCCATGCAGCGCGAGTACGACCTCGTGTGGCAGAACCTCGACGGCCGCTCCATCGAGTCCCTGGTGGAGCTACCGCTCGTGGACGATCCAGAGCACCTGACGTGCATGTATCTGCTGGCCGTGCTGCAAATTCCCGCCCTGTTCGCCGGTGGGAACCTGCTGGGGGTGGTGTCGTACCGCATGGTGAACCTGAGCCTGCGACACGGCAATTGCCCCGCCGCCGTCAACGGCTACGGATGGTTCGGGCTGTTCTTGCAGGCATATCACCGCTATCGCGACGGCACCCGCTTCTCCCGGCTCGCGTACGACTTGGTCCACGAGCATGGCTTCGATCGCTTCGAGCACTACGGCAGCTACTTCATGGAGCTGAGCAGCTACTGGACCGGCTCGATCTCCGACATGATCGCCTTCGCGCGAGAGTGCTACTTCCATGCGCTTCGCAACGGCGACGTCGGGTTCGCATGCTATGGCTGCAACCACACGGTCACCAACTTGCTGGCTCGAGGCGACGCGCTCTCGGACGTGGACGCCCAGGCGGACCAGTGGATCGACTATCCGCGGCGGACGGGCTTCCAGGACGTCGTGTGCGTCATTCGGTCGACGCAGCAGTTCGTCCGGTCGCTGCGTGGGCTCACCGACGAGCTCGTCAGCTGGAACCAGGCCGACTTCGACCTCGAGCAGTACGAGGCCGAGTTCTTGCCCCCTCGGGTCACGACCGCAATCTGTTGGCACCATGTCCTCCGGATGACGACCCTCTACCATGCCGGCGAGTACGAGCAGGCGCTCGCCGCCAGCGAGCGGGCCCGGGAGCTGCTGTTCAGCTCCGCGTTCCACCCCCAGTATCACGACTACTTCCAGTTCCGCTCGCTGTGTCTTGCGGCCTGCTATCGCGATGCATCGGACGAGCTCCGGGCGGCGTACGCGGAGGAGATGCAGACCAACCTCGAGCTGATGGAGCGTTGGACCGACTGCAACCCGCGCAACTTCGAGGCCAAGACCCGGCTGGTGCAGGCGGAGTGGTGCCGAGCCCGCGGCCGGCTGGACGAGGCGATGCTGCGCTACGATCAAGCGATCGCGTCGGCCAAGCGGTACCGGTTCATCCACACCGAGGCGCTGGCCCTCGAGCATGCCGGGCTCGCCCATCGCGAGCACGGGCTGGACGAGGTCGGCAAGCTGCTGCTCGCCCAGGCCATGCTGCGGTATCGCGCGTGGGGAGCCGAGGGCAAGGTCGATGACCTCGTCAGCCGGTTTCCCCACGTTCGCGTCCTCGAGGCCGGCTCGTCGTGGTCGGACAGCCAGAGGACGCCGCGCTCGGGCTCGATCACCCTCGACCACGGCTCGGCAGCCGGGGGCGTGTCCAACGTGGACAGCATGAGCCTCGCCAAGGCGGTGCAGAAGGTCTCCGCAGAGCTCGACCTCGACCGGCTGCTCGAGGCCCTGCTTGGAGTGGCCATGGAGAACGCCGGAGCGAACGTCGGGCGGCTGTTGCTCGTGGAGGACGACCGCTACGAGGTCGCAGCCTCCGCCTGGCTGCGCAACGGCGAGCTCGTCGTCGAGAAGGGCAACGACTCCGGGAACGGTCGACCGCTTCCCGAGGACACCGTCTACAAGTGCTGGCGCACCAGGAAGCCCGTGTTCGTCGAGGACGCGGGAGCCGACATCCCCGATGCTGTCGAGGGGCGGCATGAACGCACGCGATCGAGCGCCTGCATCCCGCTCCGGCGACACGGTCGCGTGGTCGGCATGTTCTACCTCGAGAACACCGTGATCGGGGTGGCCTACACCAACTCGCAGGTCCATCTGCTCGACCTCATCGCGTCGCAAGCGGCGATCTCGCTGTCCAACGCGCTCCTCTACCGGGACCTGCGGCGAGAGAACCAGGAGCGGCTCGAGGCCGAGCGAGAGCTCCGCGAGGCCAAGAGCCGGGCCGAGGCCGCCAATCGGGCAAAGAGCGCGTTCCTGGCCATGATGAGCCACGAGCTGCGCACCCCGCTCAATCCGATCATCGGGTTCACCTCGCTGATGGTGAACGAGATCACCAACCAGGAGCATCTCGACTATCTGCACACGATGACCCACTCTGCGAATCATCTCCTCGAGCTGCTCAGCGACATACTCGAGTACAGCAAGTTCGAGGCGAGCACGATGGGGCTCGCTCCGCGGCAATTCTCCATGGGCAAGCTCATCTTCGACTGTGTGGCCCAGGTCGCTCCGGGAGCAGAGCAAAAGCAACTGACACTGAGGGTCGTCGCCGACGAGGCGGTGCTGGCCAGGCGCTTCGTCGGCGACGCCAAGCGGCTCCGCCAGATGGTCCTGAACTTGCTCGACAACGCGGTCAAGTACACCAAGGTCGGGGGCATAACGCTCGACGCTTCGGTGGAGGAGCGCAATGCCGAGACGGCCGAGGTGTCGATCATCGTCGAGGACACGGGCATTGGCATCGCCGAGGACCAGCAGGCCAGCATCTTCGAGCCGTTCTTCCAGTGCGACAGCTCCTCCACGCGACGGCACGGCGGGGCCGGGCTCGGCCTGGCGATTGCCAAGCAGTTCGCGCTGCTCCTGTCGGGGGATCTGGGCGTGACCAGTGTCCCCGGGAAGGGCTCGCGCTTTCGACTCACCGTGCCGCTCGGTCGGGTCGGTTTGCTCGACGGAAGGGAGGAGATGCCCGCCCCCGAGCTCGCGGCCGCGGCCAGAGACCAGGCGACGGTCCTGGTGGTCGAGGACAACGACCTCAACGCGCAGGTCATCACCGCGATCATCAAGAAGCTCGGCCACGCCGTCTTGCGGGTGTCCAGCGGCGCCGAAGCGCTGCGCACCCTCCCCACGCAATCGTTCGACCTCGTGCTGCTCGATCTACAGATGCCGGGCATGGACGGCTATCAGACCGCCGTCGCGATGCGCAAGGACACCATGCACCTGGATGTGCCCATCGTTGCGGTGACCGCCCACGCATCGGCCGACGCCAGGGCCAAGTGCCTTGCCTCCGGCATGAACGACTTCCTGACCAAGCCCGTCTCGCTGAGCCAGATGACCGCGACCCTGGGCCAGTGGCTCGACCGACCGAATTGATCGCGCCAGGCGTCGGCGGCTCGCCCGAGCGCAGCTTCTCGCGCCAGGCCGAGCGCTCACCCGCTCGGAAGCAGCTCCCAGTCGATCACCAGCTCGGGAAACAACCCCGAGGTCAGCTTGCCCTTGGTCTCGCTGATCGCCGGCCGTGGGAACGGCCGATCGATGTCATCTCGTGCATACACGGTCACGAGGTGATCGAGCGGATGCACCAACCAGTAGTGCCGCACCCCGTAGGCCTCGTAGTAGGCGAGCTTGGTGATCTGATCCCGCGCCGAGGTCGATGGGCTGAGCACCTCGATCACCCAGTCGGGGCCGCCCTGGAATCCACGCTCGTCCAAGCCCGAGGTATCGCATATCACCGTCAGATCGGGCTGGACCACCGTCCTGATGTCCCGCGGCGGTGCGTTCGCGGCCCCCAGGCGCACGTCGAAGGGCGCGGCAAAGACCTCGCACGGGCGACCCACGAGGAAGTTGGCGATCTGTCGAAACAGCTCCCCCACCACCCGCTGGTGCGCCGTGCTCGGCGCAGGGCTCATCGCCACGGGCAGCCCCTCGTGCAGCTCCCACCGCTCGTCCTCCGGCCACGTCAGCACGTCGGCGTAGGTGAAGCGATCGGCGAGGGTCGCAGGGGGCGGGGCCATGACCCGCCGAGTATAGCTCGGTCCTCACGGCCGGATGGGCCCCGCCTGGACCGGCCCGCACCAACGAATTGCTACGCCCCGCCTCGCACCCGCCCCGGCAGCACCGGTGCTGCCACGACCACCGCCTTGCCCACCGCGGGCAGCTCGAACCTCCGCAACCCTCGAGGCCCACCCGCGAGGAACACCAACCCCGGATCCTCGAGCGCCCGATCGAACGAGAACCGTACTGCCCTCACTCCCCCGCCCTTGCCCTCGGCGGCCACCTGCGCCCGAAACACCCCGACATCCACTTCGTCCCCGGCGTGCAGCCCCTGCGAGGGCGGCCGAAACAGCACCTCGGGCGGCTGGTCGTGCATCACTCCGCCCACCGTCGAGAGCTCGAGCGTCTGCTCGTCCACTCGCCGCACCAGCAAGCGCCGCTCGCCGATCTCCAGCACGTGCCACGTTCGGGGCAACGGTCGCTCGAGCAGGTGCAGCAGCCACATCCCGTGCAGCCCCGTCACCAACCCGGGGGCCGCGATCACCACCACGTCCTTGCCCTCGAGCGGCAGCGCCTGCGTGCCCACGTCGGCCATGAACCGCGGATACGAGCGCCCCGTGGCATCGATCCCGGCGATCTGCGCCCGTGCCCACCCGGCATCGACGACCACGTGCTGCGCCACCAACCCCGCCGCGAGCACCCCGAGCACCCCCGTCCGGGCCCACGCCATCACTCCAGTCGGCCGCGTCCGCACGGCCCGCACAGCCGCCACCGCCACGCTCCCCACGAACACCGCCGGTCCCAACGCCGCCACCGCCAGCGCTCGCGTCGACGGCAGGATCGCGGCCAACGGCACCAGCGCCCCGAGCGACCCCAGCGCCAACCACACCACCGTCCGGCGCTCCGACGGCTCGAGCCACCGCCGCGCCAGCCACCAGCAGGGCCCCACCACCACCGCGATCCCGAGCAGCGCGAACCCTCCGTGCGCCTTCACCACCCCGGGCGCCCCTTCCACTCCGGACAGCGCCGTCATCGCCCGCACCACGATCGTGCCCTCGTAGCGAAACAGCAGCCGATCGCTCTCGCCCGGCAGCCCCAGCCAGATCTCCCCCAGCATCCGCGGCACCCGATCCACGCACGCAACCAGGAACTCCACCGGATGCCCGAGCGGATCCACGTAGCTCGTCGCCCCGTGCACCCCGGCCCCCATCGCCACCGACAGCACCGCGAATGCCCCGAGCACCACCCCCATCGGCAAGAGCCCCCGTGCCCGCGCCCGCCATCCATCGGTGCGTCCGCACAGCGCATGCGCGATCCCATACGCCGCCCCGCACAGCGCATACTCGCCGGCCGCGAACGCCAGCGCCCACAGCCCGCCCTCGATCCACCCGTCGCGTCGCCGCTCCCGATCCGAGCCCCTCGTGGCCCGCCGCAGCTGCACCGCCAGCGCCCCGAAGGCGAACGCGGCCGACACCATCGCGCAGCGATTGGCCAGCCACGCCGTCGTCCACCCGAACGTCTCGTCCACCGCGTAGACCAGCAGCACCATGGCCGCGATCACCGGCGTGGTCGCCCGCCGCAGCAGCGCGTACGCGGCCAGCAGCGCCGCCGCCAGCCACCCCATCGAGTGCAGGTGATGCACGAACGCCCGCTTGCCCCACAGCGCATGATCGACCCACAGCAAGAGGCTCGACAGCGGACGCACCTGCACGAAGCGAAACTCCGTCACCGTCCACCACGGCAGCGAGCCGCGCCGCACGTGCTCCGCCGTCGCGGAGGGATCCCGCGGATACAGCGAGTAGAGCGACAGCGGCCCCCGCTCGCCCGCCACCCCGTCGAACAGCGCCACCTGATAGACGTCGTCGGCCAACAGCCCCACGTGCATCGCGGGCCAGTAGAGCCCCACCGCCACCAGCACCACGAACGCAGCCCACGCCCACGCCCGCCCGATGCGCTTGCGCTCCATCAGCCCCCCGCACGCGCGTAGAGCAGCGCGCACTCGAGCAGCAGCGTCGACCCCAGCAGCACCCGCACCCGATTCCAGTACCCCTCGATCCGCACCGCCGGAATCGGCAGCGCCGCCGCGACCCACGGCAGCACCACCAACACGGGATGGAAGCACCACCCCGCGTAGGCGCCCGCCAGCAGCATCAGGCCGCGGGCCAGCCACTGCGTCCGCTTCCGTCCCAGCACCACCGCGGTCGTTCGGATCCCACGGCGTGCATCGGCCTCTCGATCGCGCAGCACCTGGATGGTCTCGAACACCCCCGAGAACAGCCCGAGCTGCCACAGCAACCACCAGCCCTCGGCCGCCCCGGGCGGCACCGCCACCGCGGGCATCGCCATGCCCCACACCATCATCGCGCCGACGTCGACGAACGGCCGCCGCTTGAGCCGCGCCGAGTAGAGCCAGCAGATCCCGGCCCCCACCGTGAGCGGCAGCCACAGCCCCCCGCCCCACAGCGACGCGAACCCACAGCAGAGCCCCAGCAGCCCCCACTGGGCGCGTAGCGCGGCCCCACGGTGCGCCGCCAGGTAGGCGGTCTTGTGGCGATCCCGGGTGCTCGTCATCAGATCGTCGTCGAGATCGAACCAGTCGTTGTTGAGGTACACCAGCAGGTTCAAGAGCATCCCGAACCCCGTACGCACCATCAGCTCGGGCAGCGACAGCTGCAATGCCAGCATGATCGCGACCGCAGCCACCAGGTTGGCCATCTCGAGCCGACCGATCCGATAGCGCGCCACATCGAGGACGATCTTGAGCTCGGCGGGCATCCGCGGGTCGATGGTCACACATCGGGCTGGCTGGGCGCCAGCCGGGCTCGCAGCCCCGACGCCCAGCGACGGACCCAGCGACGGGCCCAGTGCTGCTATGCTCTGCCCGTGGACGCCGGGGATGGCTCCGTCAAGGAGTCCAACGCGGGAACCACCCGCCTCCTCGAGAAGGAGGAGCTCGCCTTCGGCGACGACGAGATCGACGAGACGGTCGAGTCCCAGGTTGGCGACGCCTCCCGCCCCCGGACCCCGGCTCCCGACAAGGAGGCCCCGCACACCATCGGGCGCTACGTGATCCTGCGTCGGCTGGGCGCGGGCGGCATGGGCGTGGTCTACCTCGCCACCGATCCGCAGCTCGACCGTGCGGTGGCCATCAAGGTCATCGCCAGCAAGGGCTCCACCGTTCGCCGAGCCGAGGCCGTCGAGCGGCTCGAGCGCGAGGCCCGGGCGCTCGCCCGGATCCGCCACCCCAACGTGGTCGTCATCCACGACGTGGGCCGCCACGAAGACGCGGTGTTCGTGGTGATGGAGTACGTGGAGGGCTCCGACCTCCGACGCTGGTTGAGCGAGCCCATCGGGCGCCGCAGCTGGAAGCAGGTGGTCGACGTGTTCATCGCGGCCGGCCAGGGCCTGGCGGCCGTACACGCGGCCGCCCTGGTCCACCGCGACTTCAAGCCGGCCAACGTGCTGGTCGCCAACGACCAGCGCGTGCTCGTCACCGACTTCGGGCTCGCGCGCGAGGCCGAGCCCGACACCGCCTCGCTCAGCTCCGGCTCGACGTTCTCGATCGAGCTGACCGCGGCCGGCACGGTGATGGGTACGCCCGCCTTCATGTCTCCCGAGCAATTGCGCGGCGCCGTGGCCACCGCCAGCAGCGATCAGTTCGCCTTCTGCGTGTCGCTGTGGCAGGGGCTGCACGGCGCGCGCCCGTTCCTGGGACAGAACATTCGCGAGCTGCGCGAGGCGATCGAGGCGGCGCCTCCCGTGCGCCCGCCGGGCTCGAAGATCCCCCGCTGGCTCCACCGCGCCCTGCTACGCGGCCTCGACCTCGACCCCGACCGCCGCTTTCCCTCCATGGATGCGCTCGTGCACGAGCTCCAACGAGGCCGCCGCGGGTGGCGTCGCGAGCTCCTCGCCACCGGGGTGCTCGCGAGCACGGCAGCCGTCGTCGCCGTGCTCGCCCACGGTGATGCCTCGCCTCCGTGCGAGGACGGGATGGCACGCATCGAGACGGTCTGGAATGCCGATGATCGCCAGGCCCTCCAGATCGGCGGAGGAGACTACACCGCCGCCCACATCCAACAGACCCGTGCGCAGCTCGAGCAGTCGCTCGACGACTATGCCGCGCGCTGGGCCGAGACCTACGCCCAGTCGTGCGCCGCGGTCGGCCCGAACGCCTCGCGGGGTACGCCCGCCGATCAGGCCACCGCGCAGTGCCTCGAGAACCGCCTGGGTTCGCTGCGCGGCCTGGTCGAGCTGTTGACCACGAGCCCGCTGGACGCCTCGCGGGTGGAGCCCGTGGTGAGCTCGCTGCCGGCCCTCGAAGACTGCACGGGCGGGCGCTGGGTGCCCTACCCCACCGGTCCCGGCGAGGCCGAGCGTGCCGCCGCGATCGACGAGCGCACCGCGGCGGTCCGTCGAGAGCGGCTCGTCGACCGCAAGGACGGTCTACGCGAGCGCATCGAGGAGGTGGTCGAGGACGCCCGAGCCCTGGGCGCTCCCTACCAGCTCGCACGAGCGCTCGCCGAGCGCTCACGCCTGCTCGGCGACGAGGGCGAGATGGACGAGGCCTTCGTGGGACTCGAGGAGGCGACCGAGCTGGCCATCGTGGCCGGTCACGACCACCTGGCGGCACGCCTCATCAACGACGAGCTGCTGGTCATGCTCGAGGGCACGCCCCCGAGCGCGCGCGAGGTTCGGCAGCTCGCCGCGCTGGCCCGAGCGCTGGAGCGCCGCTCGGGGAGCGACGACTACGAGCTGCTCGGCCACGTGCTGCTCAATCAGTCCTCGCTGCTGCGGCGCATGGGCAAGTACGACGAGGCCACGGTCTACAACGAGCAGGCCAAGGAGGTCTTCGCGCGCGCGGGGGACCGTGCCGGCGTGGCCAAGGTCCGCTTCAACCAGATGACCACGATGCTCCAGACCGGAGACATCGCCGAGATGAAGAAGCTCGATTTCCAGGAGGTGATCCACGAGCTCGAGGCGACGATGGGGGAATCGTCGCCTGCCGCGATCAGGGCCCGACGAACGTACGTGGGCTCGCTGTACCTGCTCGATCGGTCTTCCGAGGCCATCGAGGAATCACGCGCGCTCCATCGGATCGTGCGCGAGCACTTCGCTCCAAGCTCCGCCACCTACCACGACGTGCTGTTCCAGCACGTCATGATCGCCGTCCATACCGGAGCGCTCGCCGAGGCGGAACGGACCCTGGCCGAGAGAGTCCACATCGAGGCGACGACCGACCGCGAGCGCCTCGATCGCGCAATCATGGCCACGGTACTGGCCTTCGTTCACCACCGGGACGATCACGTCGACTCGCTCCTACGCGAGATCGAGCCGCTGGTCTCCGCGATCGGGAACCGGCGGGACCGCATGTGGTACACGGGGACGGCCGTCACGCACGAGCTGCTCACGGGCCGGCTCGACCGGGTTCGAGCCCGCTTCGCCGACCCCGAGACCGTGGCCACGCTCCTCGCGGAGAAGACGCTCGCCCTGGACGCACGCGCCGAGGCAGCGATCGTCGCCATGCTCGCCGAGGCTCCCGTGCCCCCGCCCGCCCGGAGCTGGGGCGAGGTGCTGCAGGTTGCCGATCCCAGGTTTCCTCCCGACTACCTGCTGATCGCAGCCGTCGAGGCGCTCTCGTCCGAGGCCGATCCCACGGCGACGATCCAGCGCGTGCGCGACGAGCTCGCGCGGGTGTACTGGAACGGGGTTCCGTCCGTGCGACTGCTCGATGCCTGGTTGGCGAGGCATCGCGATGGCCGAGTCGAGGGCGAGTAGGGCTCGAGCCGGGCCGATCACTCCCGATAGACATTGCGGATCTCGAAGTCCGCCGGATGCGGCGCGGGCACCCGAATGAACCCCACCGTATCGACCTCGTCGATCCGCTCCCGCTCGATCCGACACTCGGGCCCGCACGCCAGCGTCTCGAGCCAGTGATAGCGCAGCACCACGTCCTGCCCGGGATCACTGCCGCTCACCAGGATGCGATTGGTCCCAGCCTCCACCCGCCCGCGCCCCTCGGCGATCAGGCTCACCGGCTCCTCGAAGCGATAGATTCGAAACACCGAGATCGTGGCAACCAGCTCGAGCACCGGGCTCTGATCCCACCACGGGGCCAGCGAAGCCGGCGTGGAGATGATCACGTAGCGAGCCCCGTACGTTCGCATGTACTGCCGCAGCTCCTCGGGCGAGGCGATCCCCTGCGGCCGCCGCCGAAAGAAGTTGGCCCAGCTATGGTCGAGGTTGCGCCAGATGAACCCGCCCAGGATCTGCGCGTCGGTCTTCCAGGTGAGCTGCTCGCCGATGTGCCAGCTCTCCACCAGGAACCGGGCGCTGCCGTCGTCATGCTCGCGTACCCAGGCCGCGAGCTCGTCGTGATCCCAGTCGCCATAGACGAAGTCGCCGTGGGGCCCGTAGCCGAGCCGGGTGTACCAGACCTGCTGACCATCGAGCAGCTTGGCCGGGGGAGGCAGCGAGCGCGCACAGAAGTACAGCACGTCGCGCGACAGGTGCTGCATCGCCGGCACCGCGAGCACGGCCGCCAGCGCCCACGCCGGTCGCGGCAGGCGCGACCACAGCCGCTCGCGGGTCGCCAGCTCCACCGCCGCCGCGGCCGGGATCACGGCCAGGAACCCGGTGGGCCCCACGTGGCGGTGCGGCTGGATGTTGGCGAAGAAGGTGTAGCCGCCCAGGTACGTGAGCAGCAGCAGCACCGACAGCCCCACCCCGAACGGCAGCGTGCGCGCGTCCCCGCGGCGCCACCACGCCACCACCCCCACGATCCCGCCCGTCAGGATCATCAGCCGAAAGCCGGTGCGGTTGCCCACCACGCCCTGGGCCGCAGGATCGCCCACCAGGCCAAAGACGTCCCATAGCAGCGAGTCGAGCCCGGTGTGCCCGAACAGCGACGAGTCGAGGATGTAGTGCCAAAACGAGAACGCGATCGCCAGCCACCAGGCATTGGCGAGCACGGTCACGCCGGCGATCGCCCACACGATGACGTGATCGCGCCGCGACATGCTCCGCGCGTGACGCAGGTAGAGCGCCGCCATCGGCCCCACCAGGATGAAGAAGGTGTAGGGATGCACCAGGTGCGCGAGCGCCATGCTCACCGCACACAGAATCGCGTGGACCGGGCGGCGCTCCTCGGTGAAGCGGTAGAACGCGGCCAGCGGCAGCAGGAACAGGTAGCCGGCGATCGCATAGGCGATCATCCCCACGAACCACTCCCAGTGGTTCCACGAGTCGAAGAACCAGTAGAGCACGGCAAGGCCCGCGGCGAGCAGCGAAGAGCCGCGCCGCAGCCCGAACAGCCGCGCCGACGCATACACCACCGGCGCCACCGCGAGGTGGGCCACCACCACGAACAGGTTGAACGCCAGTCCCTGCGGCACGCCGAGCACGGTCAGCGCGTGCGTGAACAGCTCCCAGCCCTTGTTGTCGGCGTCGAAGATCGTGCCGTTGGGATAGCCGGCCAGGTGCTGCACGTCGTAGACCCACGTGCGCCCCCAGCCGCGCAGGCCCTCGAGTACCCGCCACACCTGGGAGATGTGCGTGTCGAAGTCGAACCCCGCCTGCGGCGTGGGGGCCAGCAGCCGCTCGCCGCCGAAGTACCACAAGAGCGCCACCGGCCCGAGGAACACCGTCGCGTAGGCCGCGGCCCACGCCGCCACCCGCAGGATCCGGGCACGCGCGCGAGGGGGGGGCACCATCGGCTGGATGCTACTCTTGGGCGCTGGCGTTGTGCACCACGATCTGGCTGAACGGAATCTCGATCCCCGCGGCGTTCAGTTCCTCGTACACGGCCACGCGGACCTCGTGCAGCATGGGGATGTAGTCCTCGGGCTTGCACCACGGCATGACCTGGAAGTCGAGCGAGCTGGCTCCCAGCTCGACGAACGCGATGTACGGGGCGGGCTCCTTCAGCACCCGCGAGGACTTGCGAGCGGCTCGCTCGAGCACGGGCATCACGTCCTCGATCTTGGTGCCATAGGCCACCCCCACCGCAATGCGCCCGCGGCGCTTGCCCAGCTTGCTGTGATTGATGATCGCCCCCCCGGTCACGGCACCGTTGCCCAGGATGATCACGTCGTTGTCGAGGGTGCGAATCGTGGTGGCGAACAGCCCGATGTCCTCCACGAAGCCCTCGTGTCCATCCAGGGTCACGTAGTCGCCGATGGTGAGGGGACGAAAGAGCAGCACCATCACCCCGCTGGCGAAGTGAGCCAGGTTGCCCTGCAGGGCCAGGCCCACCGCGATGCCGGCCGAGCCGAGCAAGGCCACCAGGCTGGTGGTCTCGAGCCCGACCTTGGCCAGCGCCGTGATGACCGCGGCCGCGAGGATCAGGTACTGGACCAGCGACGACAGGAAGCGCGCGAGCGACTCGTCGATCTTGCGGCGGTGCATCAGCTGCAGCGCGAGCCGATAGCCCCACTTCGATGCCACCCAGCCGATCACGAAGATCAGCAGGGCCAGCGCCGTGCCCACCACCAGCGGCATGTAGGGCACGAGGGCGTCGGGGATCCAGGTCATTCCAGAGAATTCGCTCGGCGAGCTGGGGTCCATGGAGGGTTGATACCGGAGCAAGACGCATCCGACCACCCACGGGCCATCTTTTGCGGCCCCGAAAGAGACCTCGCCTCCCGGCCTTGCCGCCAGGCTCCGCCCGCTGCCGGTCCCGCACGACGCGTCAGCGGTGCTCAGAGCCGCTTGCTGACCTCGAACAGCTCAGGGACTCTGGCGTTCGCGCTCGTCGATCGCGCGTAGCTCCAAGGCGACCTCTCGGTCCTTTGGACGCGTGAGCGACTCCTTGACTGCGATCAGCTGGCGACGATCGATGACACGTACCGTGTGTCCCGCCAGGGTCATCTCCACGGCCGCCAGCTCGTGGTAGTCACCGATCGGCTCGACCCGAGGGAGCACGTCCAGGCGCCCCAACTCGGTCTCGATGAGCAACAAGCGAAACGTCATGAGTCGATCGAGGGGATCATCGAGCACCAGTAGATCAGGCCGGGTTGCATGGACCGGTCGATGCGGCCCGAGGGCCTGCAACAAGCGCTGAAGGTTCTCCTTGCTCAGTGGAGCCGAGATGTCGAGGTCGGACGTAACCCGCGAGGCACCATGTAGGATTGCCGCGACTCCCCCGATGACGATGAACTCCACCTTCGCATCGACGAGCGCGCGCACCAAGGCGGCATTGTCTTGAGGTCGTCTACGGCTCACCGGCGTGCGTCGTGGATGAGGTGCAGCATGGCGTCGAGCTGCATCAGCCGTTCATCGGGGGTGAGCGCGAGGTTGCGCTCGGTCAAGGTGACGTCGATGCCAGCGTCGATGGCGGCCTGCCATGCAGGGCCGCCCCGCATCCGTTGCTCGGCGGCCAAGGTCTCGAAGGTGAGCTCGGCAGGGTCCATGTGCCGGCACCAGAATAGCACCTTTGGTCTTGGGGGTGCAGGTGCCTCGAGCGCCGGGTTCGCATCGTGCGATCGGGCACTGCCTCAGAGCCGCTTGCTGACCTCGAACGCATCGCTCCCATACCCACGCCGCAGCAGCGCGCGCACCCACGGTCGCTGGTACCAGCCGCGTTCCACCAACGGATCCATCGCCTGCTGGATCGCCAGCCGAGCGACCGACCCTGGCCACAGGCCCGCCGCGTGCTCGAGCCGGTAGCGCCGCGCCACCATGCGATCGAACCCGCCGCGCACGAGCGCCCGGATCACCGTCCGCCCCGCCAGCCCTCCACTCCATAGCGCCTGGAAGATCCCCTCGCCCGCGAGCGGATCCACGGCCCACGCCGCGTCGCCGCACGCCAGCACCCCTGGCCCCGCGGGCGGCCACGGGCGCGCCATCAGGGGCAGCGCCCAGCTCCGAGCACGCCCCACCGCCCGCGACGACGCCAGCCGCTCGGGGTGCGCCGCCACGAAGCTCCGAAGCAGCTGCGGCAGCGTGCGACCGTGCGCCTTGAAGCGATCGGCCCGCTGATACACCCCCACGTTGCTGCGCCCCTCCACCGCGGGGAAGATCCACCCGTAGCCGCACGGAAGATCCTCCTCGAAGTAGTGCTCGTTGGTGCTGGCCGCGTCACCATGGGTCACGCCCTCGTGGTAGGCGGTGATCGCCACCGCCAGCTCGGGCCCGCGCCGATACGGCACGCCCAACGCCGCCCATGCCACCGAGCCCGGACCGTCGGCGGCCACCACCACGTCGGCCCGCACCGAGAGCCCCTCGGCCTCCGCCCCCACCACGCGCTCGCCGTCCGTGCTCAGCCGCCGCACCTTGACCCCCTGCCGCAGCTGCGCCCCCGCGGCCTCGAGCGCGCGCCGCAGCAGATCGTCGAGGTGCAGCCGCGGCACGATGAAGCCGGGCGCATCGCCGAAGCTGCGCCCCACCCGGCTGCCATCGGGAAACACCGCCACGCCGGCCGTGACCTCGGCGTGCGGCACGGTCCGCAGCGCATCCGGGCACCCCACCAGCGCATCGACCAGGATCGCGGCGCGGTTGGAGATCGCATCGCCGCAGGTCTTGGGTCGCGGGAACGTGGCGCGATCGAGCACCCCCACGCGCAGGCCGGCTCGCGCGGCCTCGATGCCCGCGGCGCAGCCGGCCGGACCGGCCCCGATCACGAGCACGTCGTAGCGAAGAGCGCTCACGGGAGCTCGCCGGGCAGCAGCTCGGTCGGGATGCAGCGGTAGATGAACGTGCCCAGCTCCGTGGTGAACCACCACTGCGGCACATCGGAGCTGGGCTCGTCGATCTCCCGCACGCGCGAGTAGATCGCCTGTGGGCCCAGCTCCAGACCGATCGAGGAGTCGGTCACGAGGATGCTGCCGTCGGGGAGGCGATCGCTGTCGCCCGCTATGGGTGACACGAAGTCCTCCGCCGCGTCCTCCCACACCTGGGTCACCTCCATGGCCCCGGTGTCGATCGCATAGCGCACGGCCCGAGAGGTCTCCATCGGGTCGGGCAGGCCCGGGTTGCCCAGCCCGTTGTCGTAGAGCAGCAGCGTGCCGTCGTCCTGCCACTCGGGGGAGTGCTGGTGGTACTGCCAGGTGCCCGCAGTCAGCGTGAAGTCGCCCTCCTCGCCAAGGCGCCACAACACGTCACCGGTGCCATGATCGACCTCGATGATCCAGTCCTGGTGCCGCATGGAGAACGTGATGGTGTCGGTGTCCTCGCGATGGACGATGCCGTTTCCGTGGGTCCAGTCCTTGCCGAATTCACCGGTCTCCGGGTCGAGGATGAGATCGTCGAAGCCATCGCGGCGGCGCAGCGGATCGAGGTGATCGAACGAGTCCCACTCCCACACCAGCTCGCCCTCGGGCGACAGCTCCACGATGAGATCGCCCGCCACGTGGGTGAGCCCGATGTCGGGATAGTCGATGTCGCGGAAGGTGAACGCCAGCGCCAGGAAGTTGCCGCTCGGCAGCTCGATGACGTCGTGGTGCAGCCCGGGCAGGCCGAGGTCGACCGAGGCGATCACCAGCTGCTCCACGCCCATCTCGTCGATCACGTACACGTTGAGGTCGCGCAGATAGAGCAGCGTGCCATCGGCGCGGAGCTTGGCGCCCGCGAACACCGACGTTGGCCCGATGAGCCCGTCGCTGCGCCCGAGGTGCCAGCGGGTCGTCCCCTCGGTGTCGAGCACGAAGATCGACGCAGGGGCCTCGGGGGTCAGCGCCAGCAGGTCGAACAGCACGTAGCCGCCGTAGCCGGTGCCGGTGCCCGGCCCGCCCGGCCCCTCGATGGTGAACGAAGGCCGAAACCCCGGCAGCGCGGTCTCGGTCGTCACCGTCAGCTCGCCCTCGGCCGTGCGCCCGTCGGGAGCCAGGGCGCTCCACGAGAGCGGGTGCTCGGTGTCGGGGGCCAGCCCGCGCACGCGCACCCAGGTCTGCTCCGGATCGGCCTCGATCACGGCGCTGCGAATGCCCGGGTCGGTCTCGTGCTCGATGGTCACCTCGAGCTGCGGCACCGAGAACGACAGGTCGATCACCATGGGCTGATTGGGATAGGTGTACGAGACGACCTCGAGCTCGAGCGGAGGCAGGTCGCCGCTGCTGCTGCTGCCGTCGGCCGTGGTGTCGACCCCCGGCCCGCTGCTCGACTCGTCGACCGCGACGGTCGTGCCCGTGGAGCCCTCGGCGCTCGCGCCCGTGGAGCTGCCATCGCCGTCCTGCACGGGCTGATCGTCGCCGCAGGCCGATGCCAACGAGAGCCCGAGCACGGCGAGAGAGGACGCGAGGGAAGAGCCAAGCAAGCGAGTCATGGAGCTGACTCTACAGCACCCCGCCCCGGGGGAGGCAGGGGCACGTCGTGCCGATAGGGCCCACGAACCACCGACAGCGCGCCGCCCTCCACCGTGAAGGTGTAGTAACGGCCATCCCAGGGGTTGAGCGGGCGCCGGCCGAAGTCGAGTGCCAGCTCGGCGGTGGTTGGGTCGCGCCCGTGCTCGGCCCGCAGACGCAACGCCCGTAGCGTGGCCAGCAGGGTGATCTGCGCGTCGACCAGCACCGCGACGCGATTGAGCCGATCGGCGACGATGCGCAGCCGCACCCCCGTGGGGGGATGCAGCCCGTCGAGCCGCACCACGGGCTCGGCCGCGGCCTGTATCGTCAGCCCCAGGGGCCGCCGGGTGCAGCCCTCGACCATCGCGTCGTAGGCATCCCTCCAGGCCCCCCACTCGGCCCGACCGAGCTTGCCGGGCCACGGCGATCTCCACGTGCGCATGGCGTGGTCGAGCCCGAAGCGCTTGGCCACCGCCTCGCGCTCGCGCTGGCCGAAGTGCACGCGAAAGCCGGTCATCGCCAGCGTGAGCAGGTCGTGGCGCATCGCACCGCAGATCGTCCCCACCTCGGAGCGCGTGGCCTCGACGCCCGCGATCAGGCGATCGAGGGTCGCGGGGCTCGGGGGGTGTCGATCGAGCAGCGCGGAGGTCGTGCGCAGCACGTCGGTGAGCGACAGCTGCTGCTCGAAGCCGAAGCCGCCCCAGTTCGCATGGAGCGCGAGCGCATCGAGCACGTGCGCCCAGCCCTCCTCGACCTGCCCCCGCGAGGCGAGCACCCGCGCCACGAGCACGTAGAGATTGCCGACCAGAGGCTGCGCGTCGAGGAAGTCGGGCTCGGCGTTGGGCACGACCCCATGGAAGTCCTGCAGCAGGCAGCGATAGTCGTCGCCCTCGCCCAGCATGGGGTGCTGCATCATGCGGTCGTGGAGGTTTGGGGGCGGCAGCGTGTCGTACTCGCGGATGCGGGCGCGCAGGTCCTGGCCCATGTAGACCATCTCGGCCAGCCGCTCGACCTTGGCGGCGCGCTCGGGGCATGGCCGCGCGACGAAGCCCCGCGGGCGGGCCCGCAGGCGCTCGTGGAATTCCTCGGCGATCGTGGCATCGGGGGTCACGCCACAGCCGAGCGCCGCCGCCAGGGTGAGCCCGACCGCGGCGATCCACCCGACCTTGGAGGCCCGTGGGCGATCGCCTGGCATCGGGCGCATGGCCCAACATCTACCACGCAGGCAAGAGGTGAGCGCGCTGCCCCCCGAGTACCCCGGATGGATGCTCCACTGGCAGGGACGCGATCGCGCGCCGCGCTGAGGGTGTTATCGACCGGCCCCTGGCGCGCTCGGGGGCTCGGATCCATAATCGTCCCATGACTTGGCTTGACCGATGGATGACCCGATGCATGGCCCGCACCGCCCCGGTGCTGCTGGTGCCCCTGCTCGCTTCCGGTTGTGGCGACGGGCCCACGGGGCCGGCCGATCTGGGCTCGAGCAGCGCTGACGATGGGCTCGAGACCACGACCGGCTCCGACGACACGGTTGGCGACGCGGGTGACGCCAACGACGACCAGGACGACGGCGTGGACGGGGGCAGCTCGGGCACGGGGATGGACAGCACCGGCGGCTTCGAGGACGACGGCTTCGGCATGGACGACGACATGCCGCTGGTGGTCAAGGTCCCCGACATCAAGGAGGGCCAGGTCGCGGTGGGCACCCTGGTGGAGCTGCAGAAGGTCCGCCTGATCACCCCCAAGGGCAGCGCCCCGCACGGCAGCCTGCTCGAGTTCTACGTGCAGGATCCCGAGGGTGGTGCCCGCTCCGGCATCCTGGTGCGCATCGACGGCTCGCTCTCCCTCGACCTGCAGCCCGGCGACGAGGCCACGATCCAGGGCGTGGTGCGTCGCGCCGACGGCATCCGCTACCTGCTCTGCGGCGCCGATGACATCGTGGTGACCTCGTGGCAGGGCGACCTGCCGCCCGCCGTGCTCGAGGTGGGCGAGCTCGTCGGCAACAGCCCCGTGATCATGGACTTCGAGGGCTCGCTGGTCCGCATCGAGGACGTCGACGTGACCGGTACCACCTCGATGGGTGATCCGCTGCTCGAAGGCGTGCTGGTCCTCGACGACCGCTTCGGCGAGGGCCTGCCGGTGCTGGGTCCGGGACAAGCGCTGGGCTCGGTGACGGGCGCGCTGATGATCACGCCGCAGGGGCTGGCGATCGGACCGCGCAGCGGCGACGACGTGACGCCGTAGGTCGCCTCCACGGGTCCCGGCAATTTGCGGAGCAGGAGGCCCAGGGGCGGCCGCACGATGGAATCGACGATGACCGACCGTTGGGTCTTCCTGGCTCTCCTCTTGGCGGGGGGATCGATCGCATGTGCGTCGGGCAAGGATGGGTCCACTGGGGAGTTCAGCGCCGGAGCGACGACCGAGTCGGCATCGGGCGGCTCCGACGCGACCTCGGCATCCACCGCGGGCACCGAAGCGAGCGACGGTGCTCAGGCCGATTGCCTCGCGGTCGACTGGGACGTACTCGTGGCGACGTGTCGTGCGGCAACGGATGAGATGGGTTGCGCTCCCGCGAGCTCGGACGTGGAAGCCCTTGCTTCCCGATTCGGAGGCCCTTGCTACGTTTGTGTGTGGGAAGACTGGGTGCCCACGACGATCGACGAGGCGGGAGCCTGCGTCTTCGGGGAGGTCGTGGCTTCCTGTGAACTCGACGCACTCGGTCCGGGGGGGATCGGCTGTTTGTCGGCCCCCGCCGAGTGCACCGGTGGCCAGAAGATGATCTTTCGGGAGGGGACGGATGGCGTCGAGATCCTCGTCGCGCCACTCTGTTCGTTTCCCCCGGATGTCGACGCATGCTTTGCTCATCCCGAGGGTGAACCCATGGCGCCAGAGTGCGCGTGCGGCTGCGACCCCTCGTTCCCTGGCATCTGATCATGATCGCTCTTCCATGAGCTCGTCCGCTCGTGGTCTCATTGGGCGCATGGGCCTGAAGTCCTCGATCGAGAAGCTCGCCCGCTTCATCACTCCGGTGTCGGCGACGACGGACCTCGACGTGGCGGCCAATCGCGAGCACCTACGCAGCGGCGACCCTTCGCGCATGCGCGACGGCCTGCGCTTCCTCGCCGAGATCGGACCGGCGGCCCGCGACGCGCGACCCGAGATCGAGGGGTTGCTCGAGCACGCCGATCCGGAGATGGCGGCGCTGGCAACCCGAGCCCTCGCCGCTCTCGATCTCGCGTGACCCGACGAATGCAATGAGCGGGAGGCCCCAACGGACCTCCCGCTCTCCTCGTGACCAAGCCGCTCGCGCTACTCCTCGAGGTGCCTGGCCAGGTGCCCTTCCCTCGGATTGCCCACCTGCTGCGCCGTGATCATCGCCTCTCGCAGCTGCGCGCTGATGTCCGACAGCGCCCCCGGCGAGTGCGGCATGAGGATCGTGTTGGTCACCGAGCTCGCCCCCACGTCCTTGAGGGTGTCGAAGTACTGCGTCATGAGCACCAGGTTCATCACGTCCTGAGGCGAGGCCCCGGGGATGCTCTTTTGGAACTCGTCGACCGACTCGCGCAGGCCGTCGACGATGGCCCGGCGCTGATCCGCGATGCCGCGCCCGGCGAGAGCCTTGGCGTCGGCGTCGGCTTCGGCCGCCTTGACCTTGAGGATCTTGTCCGCCTCGCCCTTCTCGGCCGCGGCCTGGCGCAGGCGCTGCGCCGCATTGATCTCGTTCATCGCCGCCTTGACCCGCGCGTCGGGCTCGATGTCGGTGACCAGGGCCTTGACGATGCCGTAGCCGAAGTCACCCATCACCAGGGCCAGCTCGTTCTTGACCGCGTCGGCGATGTCGTCCTTCTTGCGGAACACGTCGTCGATGTCGATGTTGGGGACCCGCGCCCGCACCACGTCGAACACGAAGCTGCGGATCTGCGAGGCGGCGTCCTCGAGCCGGTAGAACGCCTGGTAGGCCGCCTCGGGGATGATGAAGTACTGCACCGAGACCACCACGTGCACGAATACGTCGTCCTGGGTCTTGGTCTCCACCTGGACATCGAGCTGCTGCACCCTGAGGTTGGGGCGACCCGCCACCCGCTCGATGAAGGGGATCTTGACGTTCAGGCCGGGGTGCGCGATGCGGACGAACTTCCCGAAGCGCTCCACCACGCCCAGCCGCTGCTGTGCCACCACGAACAAACACTGCGCCAACGTCAGCAAGCCGAACACCGACGCCACCGCGCCCACTACGATGTACATCTCTTCGTTCACGGCGGAATCGTACCAGGACCTCGTGCCGCTATTTCCGGCCCCGGGCCGGCTCCGGGCCGGCCCCGGCCGGTGGTCACGGGCAGAACGACCGCAGCCCCCGGTCGAGCTCGCGCTCGACCTCCGGGTCGGGCTCGTGCAGAGCCGCGTGCACGTGGGCATACGCCAGCGGATACGGCATTCCGGCCGTGTCGTGGATGACGGTGAGCGCCTCGGCCAGCCGGCCTTCTCGGGTGAGCAGCAGCACGCGCGTCATGGCGCCCGCACCCATGCTGGAGAGCGAGACGGCCTCGAGGGCGGCGAGGTCCTGCCAGGCCAGCTCCCGCTCTCCCGCGCGGTGGGTGGCCTCGGCCAGCGCGGGCCACAGGCCGAGCGCCTCGAAGTGATCGCCCAGGGCCCGTAGCTCGGTCCGGGCTCGCTCGCGCAGCTGCGTCGCATCCTGGGGCTGGCCCGCCTCGTGGAGCGCACGGGCCATCGCCACCATGGGGCCGATGCGCCGCGAGGGGCGGGACTCGGGGCCGGGCTCGGGCTTGGGGTCGGAGTCGGGCGGGGCCTCGGGCATCGCGGCCACGGCATCGCGCAGCACCGCAGCCGCTTGCTCGGCGCGCTCCTGGCGGAGGAGCGTGCGGGCGATCTCCAGACGCAGCAGCACCGAATCGAGCGTGGAGCGATCGGCCAGCGACAAAGCCTCCTCGAGCTCGCCCGCCGCCGCCAGGGCGGCGGCTCGCTCGACTCGCTCTCCCAGGCCGCTCGCGTCGACCGTGGCGGCGAGCAAGGCTCGCGCCCGCTCCACGTCACCCAGCTCGGCGTAGCATCGTGCCAGTGCCGCCTGGGCCTCGGGATCGTCCTCGACCAGCGTCTGCGCCAGCGCGTGGTCGCCCAGTCGCGCGGCCACGCCCGCCGCCTGCCCGCGGAAGTCGGAGCGCTCGAAGCCGAAGTCGGAGGGCTCGGGCGGTGGCAGATCCCGCGAAGCCACCAGCGTGACCCGCGCTGCCTCGGGGTGCCCCAGCCGCACCAGCCCATCCGCCGCGATCGCCAGCAACCGCGAGCGTGCCACCCCGGGTGACAGCGCCGTAGAGGTGTCGGCCAGCCCTTGCAGGTAGCCGCGCGCGACCTCGGGCGGGGCTTGCTCGCGATAGAGCTCGGCCAGCGCCTCGGCCTGGCGCAGCTGCACGAGCTGCCGCCCCAGCTCCTCCACCGTCATCTTGGCCAGGCAGCGCGAGCGATCGACGGCAGCGGCGGGAGCCTCGGGCGGTGAGGGCACGGGTCGAGCCCGCGGGGGATCGGACGCATGGCTGGGGTACGCCACGGGCCGTGCCTCGGGAGCGTCGCCATCGTCCGTGACCGCGACGATCAGCGCCAGCCCAGCCGCGAGTGTCAGCGGGGCCACAACGGGAATCAGCCTGCGCGCATCCATGCCGAGCGCGATGGTGACACGACCCCCAGAGGATGCGCACTTCATTCGGGCCACTCGCGATCTCAGCCGATGCGCCCCTGCGAAATTCGGGGATGACGAGGCCACGGCGCTCCCGAGTCGTGGCTCCTCGCCCAGCTCGACCAGATGCACCGCTGGTGCCAGGACGGGTGATCATGAGCGTCGCAGCACCAGGGTAGCCGTCGAGACTCCACCGACGCGCACCGCACCATGGCCTAGACGTCTCATCCGATCCGGCCTAGACTGCCCACCCGAAGCACGCGCTGGAATCTCGGCTTCGACCGGAGGAGGTAGCCCATGCAAACCTTGACCGACTACGAGCTTCGAGATCCGATCCACGAGAGCCGGCGAACGATCGTCTATCGCGGTCGGCGACGCAGCGATGATCGTGCGGTGATCGTCAAGACGCATCGCGCCGATCGGCCGCAGCCGGCCGCGATCGCCCGGCTACGCCACGAGTACGGGGTCGGGGTGGCGCTGTCGGGACCGAGCATCATCGAGTACCTGGCCGTGGAGGCACAGGGGCACTCGGTGGCGGTGGTGACCGAGGACTTCGGCGGCGTGGACCTGCGCGCGCTGATGCCGTCGCTGCGCGGCGACCTCGAGGCGTTCCTGGCGATGGCATTGCAGCTCACCGAGGCGCTGGCGCTCGTCCACGAGCGCGGGGTCGCCCACCGCGACCTCAAGCCGGCCAACGTCGTGGTCAACCCCGAGACGGGGGTCGTCAAGCTCATCGACTTCGGGCTGGCCTCGAACATCGTCCGCGAGCGCCGTGATCCGACGAGCCCGGCGACCATGGTGGGGACGCTCGCCTACATGTCGCCCGAGCAGACGGGGCGCACGAACCGACCCATCGACCACCGCACCGACTTCTACTCGCTGGGGATCACGTTCTACGAGGTGCTGTGCGGCCAGCCGCCGTTCACCAGCAGCGACCCGCTGGAGCTCATTCACAGCCACATCGCCAAGCAGGTGGTGCCGCCGCACCAGCTCGACGGCCGCATCCCGGTCGTGCTGTCGGAGGTGGTCGGCAAGCTGCTGGCCAAGAACGCCGAGGATCGATACCAGACGGCGCGGGGGCTGCAGGCGGATCTGCTGCGGTGCCAGCAAGCGCTGCGGGGCGCGGGGCCGAGCGAGACCTTCGTGCTGGGGGCGCACGACCGCGCCCAGACGCTGCAGCTCAGCCAGCGCATGTACGGGCGTGGGCCGCAGCGCGAGCGGCTGCTCGCAGCATTCGAGCGGGTGGCGGCGGGCAGCCGCGAGCTGGCGCTGGTGCGAGGATCGGCGGGGATCGGCAAGTCGTCGCTGGTGGCCGAGGTGCACCGGCCGATGACGAGGGCGCGCGGGTACGTCATCCGGGGCAAGTGCGATCCGCTCCAGCGCAACACGCCGTACACATCGCTGATCGAGGCGTTTCGCTCGCTGCTGCGCGAGCTGTTGACCGAGAGCGAGACGCGGCTCGTACGCTGGCGCGAGCGGCTGGACGAGGCGCTGGGGGCCAATGCACCGATCCTGGCCGAGGTGCTGCCGGAGCTGCGGCTGTTCCTGGGCGAGCAGCCCATGCCGACCGAGGTCGGCCCCGCGGAGGCGCGGCGACGCTTCGATCGCACGTTCCTGCGACTGGTGGGGGCGTTCGCGCATCGCGAGCATCCGCTGGTGGTGATCCTGGACGATCTGCAGTGGGTCGACAGCGCTACGCTGCGAATCCTGAGCCAGGTGCTCGGCAACCATGATTGCGCGCACCTGCTGGTGGTCGGCGCGTACCGGAGCGAAGAGGTCGACGCCGCACACCCGCTGGTGACCACCATGGTTGGCCTGCGAGAGGCCGGGGTCCGCAGCGACGAGCTCGAGCTCGGCGAGCTCGAGCTCTCCGACGTGACCGCATGGGTCGCCGACACGCTGGGATGCACGACCGACGCCGCGTACCCGCTGGCCGCGCTGGTGCATGGCAAGACCGGGGGCAACCCGTTCTTCATCGGCGAGCTCTTGCACGCGCTCCACGACGGTGGCCTGCTCACGCTGGACACCGAGGGGTGGACCTGGGACCTCGCGGCCATCGAGGCGCACGGCGTCTCCACCAGCGTGGTGGCGCTGCTCGTCGACAAGGTGCGGCTCTTGCCGGACGCCACCCAGCAAATCCTGCGGATCGCGGCCTGCATGGGCAATGTGTTCTCGCTGGGCCTGCTGTGCCAGGTGCTCGACCGGCCGCTCGACGGGGTGGCCCATGGTCTGCAGGAGGCCGTGGGTGCCGGCTTGGTCCAGCCGCTCGACGATCTCTACCAGCAGGCCAACCTGGGCATGAGCGGCGGCGAGGCGGCCTGTTATCGCTTCACGCACGACCGGATCCAGGAGGCGGCCTACTCGCTGCTGCCGGCGCCCGAGCGTCCAGCCGTGCACTGGCGGGTGGGTCAGCTCTTGCTCGAGCGTACGCCGCCGGCCGAGCGCGAGGCGCATGTGTTCGAGATCGTCAACCAGCTCGTCCACACGGTGGCGCTCGAGCGGCCGCCAGCCGAGCGCGTCGAGCTGGCGCGCCTCGACCTGCTGGCGGGCGAGCGGGCGGCCGCCGCGGCCGCTCACGAGCAGGCGCTGGTGTACCTGCGGCGTGGGATCGAGCTGCTCGGCGACGATGCATTCGACTCGGAGCTCACGCTGGCCTTGCAGCTCCACATCGGTGCGTGCGGGTCGGCGCAGCTGAGCGGTGAGCTCGACGCGATGGACCGCTTCGCGGAGGTCGCCCTGGCCAAGGCCCCCTCGGCGCTCGACCGGGTGCCGATCCACGAGATCCGGATTCGGGCCCACTGCGCGCAGGGGCACCTGCTGGAGGCCCTGGCCCTGGGTAGGGAGGTCCTGGCCTCGTTCGGCATCCACCTCCCCAAGGAGGCCGGTCTGCCCGAGTTCCAGCAGGAGATGGAGGCACTGGTGGCCAAGCTCGCCGGGCGCGAGACCGACGAGCTGGCGAAGCGGCCGCCCATGGAGGACGCGGCCATGCGGGCCATGATGCGCGTGCTGGTGTCGATCTCGGCGGCCACCTTCACGACCACGCCCATGCTCTATCCCGCGATCACCCGGAGGCTGATCGAGCTGACGCTCGAGCACGGCAACGCGCCCGAGTCGGCGGTCGGCTACGTCCAGTACGGCATGCTGTGCTGCTCGGTCCTCGGCGACTATCAGGCCGGCCAGCGCTACGTCGATCTCGCCGAGACGATCGTCGATCGCCTCGCCGCCCGATGGATCCTGCCCCGCGTGGTCGTCCTGGCGGCGCTGATCCGCCCGTGGGCCGGACCCCTCCAGGCCACCTGCGAGCAGCTCCGCGACTGCTACCGCGAGGGCATGGACAACGGCGATCCCGAGTGGGCCGGGCACTGCATCCAGATCTACGGCCAATACACCCTGTTCGGGAGCTTCGAGCTCGGGCCGCTGCTCGAGGAGGTGAACGCCTACGTGGACGCCCTGGATCGAGCAGGGCAGCAGTCGTCCGTCATCTGGATGAAGACCTATCTGCAGATGACGCACAACCTCTTGGGGCACGCGCAAGCACCCACCCGGCTGCGAGGCGAGGCGTACGACGAGCTCGAGATGATCCCGATCCACGAGGCGCATGGCGACCTCGTGTCGCTGCTCCACGTCAATCTCGCCACGACGATCCTCTCGTACCTGTTCCGCGACTACGAGCGTGGGCTCGACTACGCCGGCCGTACCGAGGCCTTCATGCCGGCCGCGGCGGGTCAGATCTTCGTGCCGCTCTATCACTTCTACGACTCGCTCGTGCGGCTGGCCGTCGTCGTCGACGGGGCCCCTGACTCGCAGCGGGAGGAGCTGCTCACGCGGGTGGAGGCCAACCAGGCCAAGCTCGAGGTGTGGGCCCGGAGCGCCCCGTCCAACTACGCCCACAAGTGGACGCTGGTCGAGGCCGAGCGCCACCGGGTGGCGGGGCGCCTGGCCGAGGCGATCGACGCCTACGACGAAGCCATCGCCCTGGCGACCCGGCACGGCTACATCAACGAGGCCGCGCTCGCCAACGAACGGGCCGCGGAGCTGTGGCGGGCCCGCGGCCATGCCACCTTCGCCCGGAGCTACGCCAGCGCCGCGCACTACGACTACGCGCGCTGGGGCGCTCGGGCCAAGCTCGCCGATCTCGAGGCGCGCTACCCCGAGCTCACACGCGTCGACAGCGGGCCGTCGGAATCCTCGAGCATGGGAAGCGAGCCGCTCAGCGACAGCGAGTGGCTCGACATGGGCTCGGTGTTCAAGGCCACCCGCATCATCTCCGAGGAGATGGACCTGCAGAGCGCGGTGACCAAGCTGATGACGATCGTCATCGAGAACGCGGGCGCGCGCCGCGGCCTGCTCCTGCTGGAGGAGGCAGGGGCGCTGCAGATCCAGGCCGCGGGCAGCGTGGCCGACGACGCCGTGGTGGTGGAGCACCCGCCCAGCGAGCAGTCGGGCGCCGTGGGATCGTTCCTGTCGGAGGCGATCGTGCGCTTCGTGTCGCGCACCCGCGAGCCGGTCGTGCTGCACGATGCCCCCCGCGAGGGGCCCTTCACCCGCGATCCCCACGTGCTGCGCACCGGGGTGCGCTCGGTGCTGTGCATGCCGTTCTCCACCCCCACCATGGACCAGCGCGCCGCGACGGGTGTGCTGTACCTCGAGAACGCCGATGCCGTCGGGGCGTTCACCCACGACCGGGTGCACGTGCTCAAGCTCATCACCGCCCAGGCCGCCATCTCGCTCGAGAACGCCCGACTCTACGGCGACCTCAAGTCGATCAACGCTCGCCTCGAGGAGCTGGTGGAGGAGCGCACCCGGGAGCTGCGACAGGCCCAGCAGGCCCTGATTCGGGCCTCGCGCAAGGCGGGTCAGGCCGAGGTCGCCGAGAACCTGCTCCACAACGCGGGCAACACCCTGAACCGCCTCACCGTGGCGATGGGCGCGCTGCAAGGCGCCGTCGAGCTGCCCGCGGCGAGGGTGCTGCGCCAGGCCGTGGCCCGCATCGGCACGCCCGACCACGAGCTCTTGAGCCAGGCGCGTGGTCCGCTCCTGCTCAAGCTGCTCACGTCGATCAGCAAGCAGCTCGACGGCGACAAGGACCACCTGTCGGAGCTGGCGAACGGCATGAGCACGCAATTCGACGAGTTCGTGCAGGTGCTCAAGCAGCACGACCAGCTGGTCGAGGCGAGCATGGTGCTCGAGTCGTTCCCGCTCGGTCCGCTGCTCGACGATGCGATCGCGAGTGCGGACACGGCAGCGCAGCCGGGCCTCGCGCTGGTGCGGCGGTATGGCCCCGATCCCGTCGTCCACTCCGACCGCTATCGCCTCGAGCGGCTCGTGGTGGGGCTCCTGCGCGACCTCCACGAGCGTGCGGACGGGACGGAGGCCACGCTCACCGTCGATAGCCAGCGGATCGAAGGGCGGGTCCAGATCACCGTGGGCCTGGGAGAGCTCTCCTCCAAGGACCGGGAGCTCGACGTCGAGTCCTTCCGGCAGCGTCGTTTTTCCCACCCCGAGGCCCCCACACTGCACGACTGTGCAATTGCGGCAGGCAGCCTCGGGGCGGTGCTCGCGGCATTCGTGGGCCGGTCCCGTCGGGACGCCCACTTCGTGCTCACGCTCGACGTCCAGCAGCCCGATCGGACCGCGTGACGGGCAGGTCGGCTCGACCCTGAGAGAGGGCTCCGATTCGAACCGTCCCATGGAGGGCCATCTCCATGCGTGGGGCCGACGTCACCGCTATCATGACGAAGATCGAATCGAGAGCCCATGGACCACCAGCCGATCGACATCTTCGATCCCTCGATGCGCGAGGATCCATTTCCCACCTACCACCGCATGCGCAGCGACCGACCGGTGTGTCGAGTGGAGCCCGGGGGATTCTTTGCACTCACGCGGTACGACGACATCACGGCGGCGTTCCGCGACACCGCGACCTACTCGTCCGCGGCCTTCCGCTTCGTGCTGGCGCCCGAGTGGGTCGGCCGCAACCCCGCCGCCGACTCGCTCATCGTCCTCGACCCACCCACCCACACCCGGCAGCGCTCGCTGGTCTCGCGGGCCTTCGTCGCCTCGGTCCTCCACGCCCTCCAGCCGTTCATCGAGGCGCTCATGGGCGAGATCCTCGAAGACGTGGAGCGCGACGCCGGCGAGCCCGTCGACATCGTCGGTCGCGTGGGACTCCCGCTGGCGGGTCGGGTGATCGCCAAGATCCTCGGGCTCGATCCGACGCTCGTACCGAAGTTCGGGCAGTGGGTGGGCAACATCTCGAAGATCACTCCGATCGTCCCCCCGCCGGAGGCCGTGGCCGAGACCAAGCGGCTTCTCGCGGAGCAGGAGCAGTACCTGGCCTCGGTGGTCGACGACCGGCTCGCCGCTCCGCGCCGCGACGACCTGCCCAGCGTGCTCTGCCACGCCGTGGTCGACGGCGAGCGCTTGTCGCGAGAAGAGCTCATCTCGTTCTTGTTCATCTTGCTGGGCGCCGGGTTCGAGACCACCGTCCACCTGGTGTCCAAGTCGGCGCTGCTCCTGGCCGATCGGCCCGACCTCCACCAGGCGCTGCGGGACGACCCCTCGCGCGTGGGCGACTTCGTGGAGGAGATGCTGCGCTACGACGGTCCCACCCACTCGCTGATGCGGACCACCACCCGCGACGTGACGCTCCACGGAACCACGATCCCCGCCGGCAGCGTGGTCGCGCTGGTCATGGCCGCGGGCAACCGGGACCCCTCACGCTTCTCCGATCCCGACACCTTCGACCTCGACCGCAAGCCCACCGGGGTGCTCGCCTTCGGCCACGGCATCCACGTGTGCATCGGCGCCGCGCTGGCCCGCATGGAGGGAGCGCTCGCGCTGCGGGCGCTGACCCAACGCTTCCGGCGGTTCGAGCGAGTGCCCGCCGGAGTCGAGTGGAATTACATGATCCACGTCCGTGGGCTCGACCGGCTGATGCTGCGGCTGCACGCTTGATACCCGCCGTCGATGGCCCCCGTTCGGTGCCGGCACCGGCTCGACCGCCATCACTCCGAGGCAGGTTGGCGACTGGCGGGTCTCGCCGTCCGCGCAAGCCTTGCTGCGCCCCCTCGGCGTCGCCCCTACCGAGCCCGTCCGCTCCAGATCGCGCCGCAGGGGCTTCCCGTCGCAATCTGGACACGACACCGCTGGGTCCACGCACCATGGGTCTAGACTGCCCCGCGCTCGGCGCCCCGAGCGACCCATGCCCGCCTCCCTCCCCCTGCGGACCCGCCTCGCCTATGGCGCCCCCAACCTGGGTCTCGCGCTCGTGGGGATCCCCATCCTCGTGTACCTGCCGCGCTTCTACAGCGACGTGGTGGGGATCTCGGTGGCCTGGCTGGGCGTGGTGTTCGTGGCCGGCCGGGTGATCGACGCCGTCACCGATCCCCTGGTGGGAGTGCTCTCCGACCGCAGCCGCTCGATCCACGGACGCCGCCGCCCCTGGATCCTGTGGGGCTGCCTTCCGCTGGCGCTCCTCTCGGTGGCGCTCTACGTGCCGCCCAAGGGCCTCTCCGACACCATGGCCGCGGCCCTCGCCAGCCTGGTGATCCTGGGCTGGTTCCTGGCCTACACCGCGGTCAACGTGCCCTACCGGGCACTGGGCCCCGAGCTGAGCGACGACTACGACGAGCGCACCGCACTGTTCTCGATCCGCGAGGGCTCCCTCGTGGTGGGCACCTTGATCGCGGCCGTGGGGCCAGGAGCGATCGGCCTGGCCCTCGGGCTCGACGGCGGCCTCGAGGTCGTCGACGATGCGGCCGAGCGACGACGCTTCGCGATCTACGGTGCGATCGCGGCCCCGGCCCTGGTGCTGACGTGCCTGCTGTGCGTACGGCGGGTCCAGGAGCGCTTCGGGGGCCGATCTGGCGATGCACCGGACCCGATCCCCGCCGCGCCTCCGCCCTCGCCCTCGGCCGTGCGCCAGCAGCTGCGCGACGCCTTCTCCAATCGCCCCTTCGTGATCCTGCTGCTCGCGTTCGTGGTCATCGCCATCGGGAGCAGCCTGCCCACGGTGCTCATCAGCTACTTCCTGGCCTACTGGCTCGGCGCCTCGCACCTGCTGCCCCTGTTCCTGCTCGTCTACCTCGGGGTGGGCCTCTGCTGCCTTCCCGGCTGGGTGTGGCTGTCGCGACGCCGCGGCAAGAAGGTCACCTGGCTGGCGGCGATGGCCGTCAACGCGGGATTCTTCGGGTTCGTCAGCCTGCTCGGACCCGGCCAGGTGCTCGAGTACGGGATCCTGGTCGCGTTCTCGGGCATCGGAGGCGTCGCGGTGCTGGCCATGCCCTATGCCATGCAAGCCGACGTGATCGACCACGACGAGCTGCGCACGGGCGAGCGGCGCGAGGGCCTGTACGGCGGGCTGTGGTCGATCGCCGAGAAGTCGGCGGCGGGCCTCGGCCTCGGCCTCTCCATGCTCACGCTCGACGCGGTGGGATATCGACCCAACCAAGCCCAGTCGCCGCTGGTGCTCGACGTGCTGCGAGTGCTCTACATCGGGGTGCCCTGCATCTGCACCGCGATCGGCTTTTGGATCGCACGAAAGTATCCGCTCGATCGCGAGGCCCACCAGGCAATCGCCGCCGAGCTGACGCGCAGCGGCTCGTCAGACACCCGATGAGCCCACCTGCTCGTACGCATCGAGCAGGCCCCGCGGGCTGCCCGGATCGCACAGCACCTTGCCCGGCGGCGCCTTGGCGGGGCGCAGCTGCCCCGGGCCGAGCACGTAGGCCACCACGCCCTCGGGCGGAGAGATCCGGCGCAGGTCCATGCGGCCGAAGCGAAGCGGGACCGCCCGGCTCGGAGCGTGCGGCTCCGGCCCCTGCAGCCGCGCCGTGATCCACTCGAGGATCGCAGCGGCGTCGTTGCGGTCGGTGTCGAGCAGCAACGCGGGCACCTCCTCGTCGAGCGCCCAGCCCTCGCCCGCTCCGTCGGGCCCGGTCTCGAGCACCAGCGACCGTGACACCAGCGGACGCCGCGATTGCAGCAGCTCGGCCAGCTGTCGCTTCACCGCATCCTGGCCCTCGTGGGCCTGCAGCGCTTCTTCGATGGCATCGCTCCGCAGCGAGAAGCCCAGTCGGTGGAGCGCCAGCACCCCGAAGATCTGCGGGAGCTGCCTGGCGTAGGCCTCTTGCACGAGCTCGCTCCAGAGCGCCACCGAGCGCTCCGGTCCGGGCTCGGAGTGCGCGTGCATGCGCCAGCGCCAGAGCGTCCCACGTGGCCACTTCTTCAGCTCGGCCAGCGGATCGAGCACGCTGCCGCGATCGTCGGGCTCCCACGGCTGGGTGAAGCGCAAGAGCCAGTCGTCGAGCCACGCCTGGCGCAGCGGCCCGACCCGAGCGGTCAGCGGGCCACGGCTCTTGAGCCGCGCCTCGAGGGTCGCGGCGTCGGCCGCCTCGACCAGGTCGTCGAGATCCTCGAGCTGCAGGTGCCGACCCAGGCGCTCGACCGTCTCCCGTGGGATCCGCACCGTGCCGTGCGCCAGCAAGCCCACCGCCTCGAGGGCCTCGGCGTGGGTCTGCTGGAAGCTGGCCGCCAGCGCGCGCGCCAGGAATGCCACCGACAGCACGTCGGACTCGCGCTGCACGATGGACGCGGACGACGGCGACGGCTCGGAGAACAGCACCTCGATCACCGCCGGCAGCCCCCCCACCTGCTCCACGCAGGGCACCGTCGCCAGCTGCTGCAGACGGTGCTCGATGTCGAGCTCTTGCACGATGGCTGGTCGCTCGAGCCACTTGTGACTCTCGCGATCGAGCAGCGGGCCCTGGTGCGCGTGGGCTTCCACCGTGCGCTTGAGCGCGTCCTCGCTGGGGGACGTGCTCGCGAGCCCTGCGGGCGGGCACTGCACCCCCAGATAGGCCCGCGTGCGGGCGTCGTCGGGAGCGGTGGCGCACGACCACGACAGTGCGGCGAGCTGCTCGAGCAAGGTATCGAGCGCTCGCGCCACGTGACCGGCAAAGTCTCGATCGCCCGTGGCCTCGCGGACCTCGCGGTAGACGTCGAGGCGGGTGAGGCCACAGCGCTCCTCGTTGCCGCGCCAGCTCCGCCAGGGGCGATAGAGCACCTCCTTGGCCAGCTGCAGGCGCCGGGGATCGTTGCAGGTCTCCGCCGCCAGCTCGGCCATGGCCCACTCGGTGACCAGGGCGAAGCGCAAGCGCAGGCGGATCGCGGAGTCTTGCAAGAAGCCCTCGGGATCGTCGTCGATGCGAGCGTAGAGCCCCTCGCGCAGGGCCTGCTCGAGCTCGCGATGCAGCCGCAGCGTGTGGTGCTCGGCGCGCAAGAGCAGGATGTGACGCACCACCGCCACCGCCTCTCGCTGCATGCCTTCCTCGGCCTCCTGCTCGGCCAGGAACGTCTGCAGGTAGCCGTGCAGCGCGGCCGTGGTCTGGAACAGGTAGAGGCGATCCCAGAACAGGCTGGAGCCGACGGAGGCCCCCTCGTCGTGCTCCTCGCTCGTGGCCGCCCCTTCGTGGTTGGTGAGGAAGCAAAAGAAGCTCTGCTCGGTGACCTGGGTCTTGAGGTTGTTGACCAGATACGTGACCAGCTCGGGATCGACCTTGTCGAGCTCGTCGACCACGAACACCGGGTGCAGGCCCACCTGCCGCAGGCCCTGTAGGAGTCGCGGCAGGCGATGGATGAGGGACTCGACGTCGGCCTTGAGCACGTACTCGCGCTCGTCTTGCTGGCTCTGCCTGCGGGCGAAGCGACTGCTGAACGTGAGCGAGGCCCCCACGCCCGCCGTGATGAGCGGCCCCAGGATTCCCGCCGTGATCCAGCTGCCCTCGAGCGCCAGGCCCCCGGCGACGGCAGCCCCGGCGATGACCGCGGTCGAGGTCTTGAGCAGATCGGCGGGCTGGACGGTGCTCTTGCGCTCGCGCTCGGCCTCGACGGCATCCGACCCCCCGCGCTTGTCCTCGACCTTGGAGACCACCGCGAGGCGAGCCTCTGCGAGGTCTTGCAGCACCGCGACCTCGGCCGCACCACGGTGGGTGGCCTCGCGGGAGAATGCACCGCGCTTGCCCCAACCCAGGCGCTCCCAGTAGGCCATCAGATCGGCCACCGTCGGTCCACGGCGCATCTCGTGGCGCAGCTGGAGGAACAGCTCGAGGTCGTCCTCGCGGGTGGCCAGGGCCGGGCCCGAGGCGCGCTCGACCCGGAGCCGAATCGTACGCTCGATCTCCGAGAGCACCGACTCGAACAGGCTCACCGCCATGTCTCGCAGCAGCTGCAACACCGGCGGATAGCGGGAGTGTGCGGCGATGTCCTCGCGCGCGCCCTCGGGCGGAGGATCGCGCACGGGGGCGAGGTTGGGGCCGTACAAGCGAACCAGCAGCGGGCGATGGCCGAGGTACGACGAGTCGTCGGCGAGGCACTCCGCGTAGAGCGACTGCACCACCCACTCCACCGTGGTGGTCTTGCCCGAGCCGCGGTCGGCCGCGAGCAGATAGGACGATCCGGTCACCTCGCGCCGCACGTAGCGCTCGAGCGCCCGCGCCAGCTGCCCACGCGCCGCCGAGTCGGCGTAGTACACGGGCCTCCCCGAGCGGCGAGGAGAGCGGCCGAGGACCGCCGCGAGCCCGGCGTCGGTCCACGGGCGTGGGCCCGGTCCGATCTTGCTCGACCACGGCTTGGACGAGTGACGGCCGGAGCCGCGGGAGGTCGAGGACGTCGCGCTCATGGATCGGGGCAGCCGTTGGCGTCGTCGATCCCGTCGACGTCCTCGGGGTGGAGCGGGCACTCGTCCTTGGCGTCGAGGATCCCGTCACCGTCGTTGTCGGGGTCGGGGCAGCCGTCCCGATCCTCGTAGCCATCGAAGTCCTCGAGCGCAGCCGGGCACTGGTCGTCGTCGTCGAGCACGCCATCGGCGTCGTGGTCTCGGAAGGTGGTGCGCTCGGGCAGGCGCTGCAGCACCGTCACCCCGATGCCGATCGCCGACGCCCCCACCAGGGTCAGGGCGAACGCAGGCGTGACCTGCCATCCCCCCAGCCCGTGGCCGAAGCCACCCCAGCGCTCCTGGATCCCGATGCCCTCACCGGTGGCGACCTTGCGCAGCGCGAGGATCCACGCCGCCGCACCGAGGAGCACGAAGATGATGGCGACCAGGGAGCCCAGGGGGTCGGCGGCAAAGTCCACGGCAGTCTCGGATCTTGCCAGGGAACGGGCTCCGGGAGCAACGCGTGGTTGGGGCGTTGGCACCAACGCAACCCTTCGAAACGCCCGAGGGCCGAGCACTCACGCCCGGCCCTCCGCGTTCTTGGCCTTTCCATGGTTGGCTTGGGCCACGTCTGGGGCCCTCGGAGCCCCGGCCATCCCGACGCTACCGCTTGCGCGAGGGGGTGCTGCTGCGGCTCGGCGACGAGCTACGCGAGGGAGCGCTGCGGCTCGGCGACGGTGACGAACGGCTCGGCGACGAGCTCCTCGATGGCGTCGAACGACTCGGCGACGGCGTCGAACGGCTCGGCGAGTAGCTCCGCGACGGCGTGGTCCGGCTCGGCGACGGCGACGTTCGGCTCGGCGTCGAGCGGCTCGGCGACGGCGACGTTCGGCTCGGCATCGAGCGGCTCGGCGATGGCGACGTTCGGCTCGGCGTCGAGCGGCTCGGCGATGGCGACGTGCGGCTCGGCGTCGAGCGGCTCGGCGACGGCGACGTGCGGCTTGGCGTCGAGCGGCTCGGTGCGCTCCAGCTCGGCACGGTCGCCGAGGAGCTCCGCGACGGCGACGTCGTCCGCGTGGGCGCCGAGCGGCTGGGCGTCGACCGGCTGGGCGTGGCCACCGGTTGACCCCAGCTCGGCGCGCGGGCGGGGGCCGTGCGCGGCGGCGCGCGGAAGGTCGTGTCGGGCGAAGCCTGGAAGGTCACGGGCGTCCGCGCGGGCCGAGAGGGCGGATCGATCACGGTGACCTTCTGGCCCCCGGCGGTCGTGTACTCGTTGCGCCCGCGCGATGGTGCGGGCCCCCGCGCCGGTCGACCATCGGCCACTGCGGGCTCGCGCTGCGTCGGTCCGGGCTCCCGCGCCGGTCGACCATCGGCCACTGCGGGCTCGCGCTGCGTCGGTCCGGGCTCCCGCGCCGGTCGACCATCGACCTCGGGCCGCGTCCGCGCGGGCTCTCGGGTCGCCCCCGCGTCATCCTCGGGGCGACCGCGCGAGGGAGGGGCATCCTCATCATTGGCCGGCTCGGGACGCGTCCGCGATGGAGCGCCGGGCTCGTCGGCACCGGGCTCACCGGCGCCTGCACCCGCTCCATTGGGCTTGCGGGTGGGATCGTTCCGGCTGGGGCTCGCATCGGCAACCTTGGTGCGCTCGGGCCCCTTGTCGGGCTCGACGGCACCACCCGCGCTGGGGCTGCCTCCCGTGGGCTTGCCCGGGCTCGGACGGCTGCCCCGATCACCGTCGGGGTTGGCGTGCTGCTCGTAGTGGTGATGGTGGTGGTGATGGACGTCGACCACCGGCAGCCCATAGGCGTGATAGCCCCATACCCCGACGCCACCCCAGTACCAGCCGGCGCCATAGTAGCCCACGCCCCAGTAGTAGGGCGAGTAGGGGTAGTAGCCGTTCCAACAAGCCACCAGCGGTGCGGGCGGGCCCCAATAGTAGACCCACGCGCCCCAGTAGTCGCTATAGTACACGAAGTCGCCGTTGATGTTGTAGTACCAGCGGCCGGACCACCAAACCTGGGGATAGGTGTCGATGGGCTCGGGGTAGGTGTGCACGTAGGTCACCACGGTGACCTGGGTGCCGTCGGTCAGGGACTCGTAGCCCACCACGCCGTCTTCACCGGGCTGCTCGACCACCTGCTGTACATAGACACCGTCGTAGGCGCCGGGCTCGGCGATCACGGTGCGCGGCGCCGCTTCGGGATAGGCCGACCCGTACACATCGCTCCCATTTCGAGCGTTGCGTCCGGCACAGCCCATCGCCGCGCTCGCACTCACGGCCAAGACGGCCGCCATCCACCACCTGCTCAGTCCAAGCTTCAACCCCGGCACAGAAGGCAGTGTTCACTGCGGCCCGAACCGCAGCAAGCCGTAGATCCCCCGGGAGCCCTCGCATCGCGCACGAGGCGCGGGCGGGGGCATCCCCTCGTCGGACCCGCGCAGAGGGGGCTGCGACCGCGTCTGGAGCACCCACCGGGCGAGGGCATGGGGGAAGCCCCCGGGCCCCGAGAATTCGAATCCAAGCATGTGAGCTGGCGATCGAGCCAATTGCCCGGGGGATTGAATGTGCTCGCGACGGAGCCGCCATGCCCGTCGGCTGCCTCGGATCAACGTTTGACGCGAAGCCCGCGGGCCGCGTATCGTGCTCGGCGAACGATGACGGACGACGGCCTCGTGACGGTGCTGCACTTCGTGTCCGGCCGCTACGAGGGCCAGGACTTCCCGCTCGATGCTCGGCGCAGCTACATCGCCGGCCGCAGCTCGGAGGTCGATCTCGTGTTGGCCGACGATGCGGTCAGCCGCAAGCACGCCCGATTCTACCCGGCGCGCGGCCGCATCTGGGTGCGAGACCTCGGCTCGCGCAACGGAACGATCATCAACGGGCAGCCGGTCGAGCGCCACTGCCTGCGCGTCG
This sequence comes from Paraliomyxa miuraensis, assembly GCF_026337845.1. Lineage (GTDB taxonomy): Bacteria > Myxococcota_A > Polyangia > Nannocystales > Nannocystaceae > Paraliomyxa > Paraliomyxa miuraensis. The sequence continues at coordinate 445,799 of NZ_JAOVZF010000164.1, forward strand.
GCGATCGCATCGCCATCGGCTCCAGCCTGGCCAAGGTCGCCCGCTCCGCTCCCGAGTCGTTGTCGGGCAAGCGCGCCGGAGAAGCCCATCCCGGTCCCGACACGAGCATGAGCAACCGCTCCATGGCGGGCTCGCTCGAGGACATTCCGCTGATGGACGTGCTGCAGTGGCTGGCCACCAGCCGCAAGACGGGCTCGCTCAAGGTTCGCGATCCCGAGGCCGATCGCGTGGGCTCGCTGCACCTTCGCGACGGACGGGTGTTCTATGCCGCGATCACCGGGGCCCCCGAGCTCCCGCCCGAGAAGGCGCTCATCCGCATGCTGTGCTGGAAGAAGGGCAGCTTCGAGCTCGAGAACGCCGCCATCGAGAGCGTCGAGGGCGAGATCAACGTGTCGCTCGAGCACATGTTGATGGAGGCCGCCCGTCAGGAGGACGAGCTGGCCAACCTGGCCAAGAAGGTCGCCTTGCCCAAGCCACGCGCGCGCGTGGGGGTGGTCAGGCCGTGCCCGGTGCGCTGGAAGGAGCTGCAGGCGGCCGAGCTCGATCTCGTGCAGGACCTCATCGAGGTCGGCAGCTGGTGGAAGGTGCTCGATCACAGCACCATCGACGACTTGACGCTGAGCCGCACGCTGGTGGCCCTCAAGAAGAAGGGCGTCATCGAGTACTGACGCCAAGACGACGGGTGCGAGCGCAGTCGCGCGTCGCACTTCGACACTCTTTGGGGCACTCGTCGATGCTGCACCTTGCTACCATCGACGCTTGTCTCGCTGGTCCTTGCTGGACGTGGCCGAGCCTCGCGTTCGGCTGCTGCACTACACGTGGCTGGCGTTCTTCATCACGTTCGTGATCTGGTTCGCGCACGTGTCGCTGATGCCGACGATCGCGGCCTCGATGCAGCTCTCCGACGCAGAGGTCAAGGCGATCTTGGTGCTCAACGTGGCGCTGACGATCCCCGCGCGGATCCTCGTGGGGGCCCTCGTCGACCGATTCGGCCCGCGAACCAGCTACAGCGTGCTGCTGGTCGTGTGCGGCCTGCTGTGCGTGGCCTTCGCTGGGGCCCAGACCTTCGAGCAGCTCGCGGTCACGCGGTTCTTGCTCGGGCTGACGGGGGCGGGCTTCGTGATCGGCATCCGCCTGGTCAGCGAGTGGTTTCCTCCCAGGGAGTTGGGGATCGCCGAGGGGATCTACGGCGGCTGGGGCAACTTCGGGGCGGCGGTGGCCAAGACCGGCGTCCCCGTGCTGGCCGTGAGCGTGTTCGGAGGCGCGCTCGGCTGGCGCTATGCGATCGGGCTGTGCGGGCTGGTCGCGATCGGCTATGCGGGGGTGTTCTACCTCCGCGTCCGCGACACGCCCGATGGCTCGACCTACTTCAAGCCCAAGAGCACGGGTGCGCTCGAGGTGACCAGCAAGGGTGACCTGCTGTTCTACGGGCTGGTGAACCTGCCCGTGCACCTCATCCTCTACGTGCTGGTCTGGCGGCTGTCGGAGGGCGAGCTGGGGGTGCTGCCCAGGAGCCTCGAGCTGGCCTCGTACGCGATCATCACCTTCATGGTGGTCTCGCACACGTGGAAGATCTGGCAGGTCAATCGGCACTTGCTGGAGCGCGAGGTGCCGGCCGAGCAGCGCTATCGGTTCAAGCAGGTCGCTGTGCTCGACCTGGCCTACCTCGCGTGCTTCGGCTCGGAGATCGCGGTGGTCTCGATGCTGCCCACGTTCTTTGGCACGACCTTCGAGCTGTCGACCTTGTGGATGGGTCTGATGGCGGGCTCGTTCACCGTGATGAACGTGGTGGCGCGCCCGATGGGCGGGTGGCTGTCCGACCGCGTGGGGCGACGGCGGGTGCTGGTGGCGTGCCTGGCGACGCAGACGGTGGGATACCTGGTGCTCTCGCGAGTCGACGCGTCGTGGGGGGTGGTGCTGGCGGTCGTGGTCACGCTTTGCACCTCGGTGTTCGTGCAGGCGGCATGCGGGGCCGTGTACTCGATGGTGCCCTTGATCCAGCGCCGCATGACCGGGCAGATCGCCGGGATGGCGGGCGCCTACGGCAACGTGGGCGGGGTGCTGTTCCTGACCGTGCTGTCGCTGGTGGGGCCGCACGAGCTGTTCGTGGTGATCGCGGGGGTGTCACTGCTGGCGTTCGGGGCGGCGTGCTTCGTGGACGAGCCGCGCGGGTTCATGGTGGAGGTGGACGAGCGTGGGGAGGTGCAGCGGATTGCGGTGGAGTGACGGCGACTACCGCCGACGCGGGCGCGGCCGATCGCCATGCCGCCCCATGCCCTGCACCACCGCCCCCACGAGCACCGCCCCGCTGCACCAGAACAGCAGGTCGGCCACGAAGCACGCGCGCAACACGGTGATGCTGGTGCGCAGATCTCCCGAGAGCGAATCGAAACCCGCGCGCGCCAGGGGCAAGGGCGCGCCATAGCGCACGTGCGACAGCTCGGGGTCGACCGACGACAGCGCGGTCGTGAGCAGAGTGAGCGCCACTCCGAGCAGCAGCAGGTGCGCCGCCTTCTTGGCACTCACCCATCCGCTCACGACGAGCAGCGTGGCCACGGGCACCGCGCCCGTGAGCCAGTGCAGCAGGTGGATCCCCTGTAGGGTGTCGTGCAGCACATGCATCGGCGGCACCGTTACGCGTCGGCGAGGGCGTCGCATTCCGTGATACCGTGGCTTCCGTACCTTTGCTTCGGGGGAATGCATGATGGTCGGAAGGACGGAAATTCGTTGGGCGCTGGCGCTGCTGTCGGGGCTGGTCGTGAGCTGCGGCGAACCCAACGACCCCATGGGCGGCGGTGACGGCTCCACCACCAACGCGCCGACGACCGCGAGCCCGACCACGTTCGATCCGACCACCGGAGGCCAGACGGGCGCCACCATGGGCGGCACCGGCCAGGCCGACAACGGCACCACGGCCTACGGGACGGCCGCCGACTCGGGCACCACGGCGGGCTTCATCTTCGACGTGGGTGGAGCCGCCACGTTCGGTGAGACCGACGGTCCGCCCATTCCGGGAGGCCCGGGCTCGTGCCGTCAGTCCGAGGCCTATGGTGCCGCGGGGGGCTATCCCGCGTTCACCGACCCGGCCTACGCCCCGTTCCTGGACCGTCAGGTCCTCATCATGACCAACAACGGGTACAACCCCGCCGGGTTCGCGCTGCGGATCTTCGACATCTCGGGGGCACCGCCGCCGCCCAACCTCAACTACTACGCGCCGCTCTACACCAATGCCGCGTGGACGCAGGGGGCCTTCGGTGGCTCGGTCTTCGGACTCACGCTCGACTCCGACGGCAACATCTACGTGGCCGCCACGCGGGTCTACGGCAACACCAGCACGCCGGGCACGATCTACAGGGTGGATCGCGAGACGGCCGCGGTCTCGGTGTTCGCCGAGCTGCCCAACACCGCGCCCGGCCTGGGCAACATCAACTACGACTGCGTCAGCGAGACCATCTACGCCGCCAACCATGAGGACGGGCGGATCTACCAGATCGAGATGGATGGCTCGATCCGCAGCACCTACCGGCATCTCACCGGCAACGTGACGATCGGGCCCGCCGCCGATCCCGGCGAGCCCAACGGGGTGTTCTCACCGCTGGGCGACCGCGTGTGGGCGGTGCAATCGCATGCCGGGCGCCTCTACTACAGCGTGTGGAACGAGGACTCCGGGCGGCAGTCGGCCATGGTCCAAAACGAGATCTGGTCGGTGGCCTACGTCGATGACGACGGGATCCCCGACCCCGCCACCGCCGAGCTCGAGGCCGAGGTGCCGGGGCTGAACGGCGCCAACTACTCCAACCCGGTCTCCGACATCAGCTTCGCGGCCACCGGCTGGATGCTGGCGTCGGAGCGCACGATGTACAACGACGCTCAGACCAGCGCCCACCAGAGCACGACCTACGAGTACCAGCAGATCGGCGGGGTCTGGCAGGTGATCGGCACCACCTACGTGGTGGGCGAGCTGCCCAACAGCGCCGCGGGCGGGGTCGATCACGACTTCGAGGAGGACGGCTACGTGTGGATGACGGGCGACGCGCTCGACTTCTACACTCCCGAGGTCGTCTACGGAGTGCAGGGCACCCCGTACGGTGGTGGCGACATCACCAACAGCACGCTCATCGACCACGACGCCGAGATCACCCAGCAGGACAAGACGGCGCAGGGGGATTGCGAGATTCCGATCCCCGGTGACGCGATGCCGCCGCCCCCACCCCCGCAGGGGTGAGGGCGCGGGGCGGGCTCAGCCGGGGTCTGGGCACTCGGTCGGGACGTTGGGAAGCCGATCTGCGCCACATGAGAGGTCGCCGTCCTCTCCGTACGAGGTGCTGAGATACACTTCCCCACGACGCCACGTCCATGCCTCTCCGGGCTCACCGTAGGGACTCAGAGGCTCCATGAGCTCGGTTCGCAGCATCTCGCAGGAGTCACCGAGCCGAAACACCAATGCCTCGGCCACGGGTACGCCGTCCCACATCACGGCGGTCTCCCCCTTCTCGGGATACACGTAGACCTCGTCTCCCTCGAAGCTCACCGCGTGGTGCTCGGTCTCCATGGTGCCATTGCACCACAGTCGCGTGACCAACAGTCCATCGCGGCGAAGCTCGATGTTCTCGAAGTGGCCGAACAGGTATTCCCCAGGCATTCCGATCGGAATCCCGCTGTCGAGATGGTAGGAGCCGAGTGATTCTTCGGGCCACACGGGACTCATGTCCTGTGCGTCGCCTTCGCTCTCCCCCATCGTGCCGGCTTCTTCGCCGGCTTCTTCGCCTCCATCGCCGCCGGCACCTTCTCCGAACGACGCGGGTGCATCCGTGCAGCCGAACGTCAGTGAGAGCGTCATCGAGACGACCAGCCTCGTGCTCCAGGATTTCGAGTATGACATTTGCGACGTCCAATCTCCTCAAGCAGGGTCTTCGCACCCGGTCGGGACATCGGGTGACAGGTCGGCTCCCCACACGCTGTCGCCCTCTCCACACTCGTCGCTGATGTAGACCACGCCGCGTCGCCACGTCCACGGAGCAGCGAACGAGCCCTCTGGATGGACCGGCTCGATGAACTCCATCACGAGCTCCGCGCAGCTGGATCCGGGTCGTATCACGAGCGCCTTGGCCACCGGTGATCCATTCCAGATCACGTGTGTCTGGCCGGGTTCCGGTCGAACGTGGACCTCCGCGCCTTCGAAGCTCGCCGCGAGCTGCTCGATCTTCTCGGTGCCATGACATCCCAGGAACGTCACCCGCAACGAATCCCTTCGGAGCTCGAGATTCGTCACGATGCCCAGGTACATCGCCGGAACACCAAGCGGAAGCGCATCGTCGTGATATTGCCCCAAGAATTCCTCGGGCCACGTGGGGGCCGCTTGCCCTCCACTCTCGCTGTCGCCGTCATCGTCGCTGGTCCCCGCGGAGGTCGAGCCCTCGGCGGGTACCTCGAAGCCTCCTTCGACGTTCACATGGCCAGGATTGGCCCCGCACCCGAGCATCAGACTCAGCACGACCAGCCGCCCCCCACTCTCCATCGTGCCCCTCGGCTTCTGCACAGACCGCCGGAGGCTCGAGTAATTCGAGTTCGACATCAGGACCGCCAATCTCCTCGAGCAGGATCTTCACATGTGGTTGGGACTTCGGTTGGCACGGATCCGTGATCGGTACCCAGTGATTGCTGCATACGCCGTCGCCTCGACATCAGCAGCATCATGCCGAGCAACCACGCAGACCATCCGCCATCGCCGCCGCTGGTCCGGCAGTCGCACCCGCCGGGATCTCCAACGCCTCCGACGCTGGTCTCGGTCTCGTTCCACGAGGTCGAGGTGCCGCCCGAGCTCTCGGGGTCGAGGCCGCCGTCCGAGGAAGATGAGGAAGACGACGCCGCCGCGATGCACTGGCCGAAGTCGTAGGTGCAGGTCATGGGATCGCACATCAGCACGCCGCCCTCGAAGCCCTCGCCCTCGCAGGTGGGGATCTCGCCCAGCGAGACGCCGCCCATGTCTAGCCCATCACACTGTTCCACACCCTCTCGAATGCCGTTTCCGCAGCTCTGACAGATCATGGGCGGAGGCTCCCCACAGCTCCGCAGGTGGTGATCACACAGCACCTGATTGAACCAGGTATACGCTTCGGTTCCGTAGTTGCACGCCACGAAGGTGACCATCTCGTCGATGAGCTGCTCGTAGGTGAGCGGATCGGTGCGCAGCGCGTAGAGGAAGGGGAGCACGGCCAATTCGTCGTCGGTGGCGCAGGTCGAGCTCGAGCCCGGCGCGTCGCACCCAAGCGGCCACGCAATGGCCGGCAGCGTCTCGCACGAGAACGGGAAGGTCGGCTCGCAGTACTGCCAGTGCAGTAAGCTCCACCACGCTTGCAAGAGGCTCGTGACGTTGTAGCCGGCGGTGGCATCGCACAGGTGCGTGCCGCCCTGGCTGGGGTCGGTCTCGTTGTTCGAAGGCTTGTCGCAGTAGAAGGGATCGAGACAGGCGGGATCGTCGTCGCGCAGGAACAGCGAGATCTGGTCCGCATCGCCCATGCAGGCCTCGTGTTGCACGAGCGTCGAGCCCTGGCCCGCACCGGTCATCACCAGGTCGATGATGCCGCAGTCTTCGAAGGGGATGCCGCCGATGCGCTGGAACTGCCACAGCGTGAACATCTGGGCGATGGTCTCGGTGAGCGGCAGGGCCTCGTCGGGAGTGTCCTCGTCACAGGTGCTGTCGCACAACCCGGCCTGGCACTTCGGGGCGTGGGTGCGAGGGAAGCCCGGCCCCAGGAACACGTCGAAGGCGTGGCCGAGCTCGTGCATCAGCACGTGGGTGCCCATAGGGCCGGGAGGAAGTCTGATGAAGGAGACGACCTCCGACTGTAGACCTGGTCCTGGCGATTGGTATGCCTCGAGCACCGGGGTCATCGACTCGACGAGACCGAAACCAGCCTGCCCCGTTGGTCCTCCGAGAGGAGCATGCCCATTGGCGTCGATGATTCGCGGACGGAACTGCCCTGGACCGTAGTCCGAGGTCTTGGGGACTCCGATCTCATTGGAAGGGTCGGCAGGATCGGGCACGAAGTCATCGAACAGCGAGATCGCCGAGTCCCATGAACCCGCCGCCAGGTGATCCACCAACGCATAGGCTTCTTGGCTGATGTGATAGTGCCGCTGCGCGTCGAATGCCGCACCAGGCTGTGACACATCGAAATCGCCGCTGGCATCGATATAGCGGGAGAAGTCGATCTCGTCCTGGACTTCCTCCAACGAATTACCCTGCAGATCGAGCGCCACCACCGTTTCCGACGCCAGCTGTGGCCACCCCGAGAGGTCCTCGATCGACCCCAGCAAGCTCGAGCTATCCAGCAGGCTCGACACCACGGCCTCGCTGATCGGCGCGGTGGTGATGTCGGAGCCGAGGTCCTCGGTGACGACCTGCACCCCCACCGTGTTGCTCACCCCGTTGGCCGAGTTGCGTTCGAAGGCCAGGAGCGGCAGCTCGGCCGCAGGCGTGCGCGGAGCGGCAGCCACGATCACGGTCGCCACCGGTACCTGCCCGCCGAGGTAGGCCACCCCCTGCCAGCCGATGGCGTTGGGGCCGGGCACGGCCACGAGCCCGAGGTCCTCCACCTTCACGGTGGACGCGGGTGCACCCGTGCGGTCGGCCACGTGGTGTGCGATCGCCTGCCGCGCCACCTCCTCGCCCGCGGGGTCGTGCTCGTGCTCGAACGGCTGCCGCGGATCGAGGATGGTCCCCTTCACCGAGACGGCGCCCAGGGGCCCGACCTCGACCGTGATGGTCGACCCATCGCCGACCACCAGGGCCCGACCGCCATTCGCCTGGTAGTACTGGTAGAAACGAAACAGCTCGAGCTTGCCGTGGCGAGCGCGCGACTCCTCGAGTACCTCGATGCTCAGCAGCTCGGGGCTCAGGCCATCGGGAAGGCCGAGATCGCCCTCGTGGCCCGAGATCCACGCCTCGAGACCCGCGAGGACCTCGTCGGAGCTGGAGGCGGATTGCAGCTCGAACAGCGTGGTTCCCAATCCAGCCAGCCCATGGACTCGACCATCTGCGTGGCAGTACGGCTCGATCGAGCACGAATCGAACCCGGGACTGCACGAATGATCACATGCAGCCCCGGCCCATCCGTCCTCGCAGGCGGGGAGCACCTCGCCACTACAGCCTTGCTGAGACGAAGTGTATCGGTGCGTGACGGCTGGCTCGTCGAGTACGGGCTCGACGGGCTCGGCGAAGGAGGCCTCGCATGCACCGAAGGGCGTCACTAGCAGCAACAACGAGAGACGGTTTCGTTTGAGACGTTCCACCATGCGCCTGACTAGCGACCCGAGCGTGGGTGGCCACCCGTCGGGTAAAGATTCCCGAACGAAATCCGACGGGGGTCGCCGTCGGCCCCGCCGGGCACCGACCGGCCGTCAATCCGCGACCCGTGGGCTCTCGGAGCGATTCCGGCTCACCCGCTCGACGGGGGCGGAGTCACGATGGCCACATCAGGGCAGCGGCAGGGTGACCGGGACCTCGACCACGTTGTTGTCGTAGTCCCGCTCGACGAGCACGGGCACGGCCGAGTCGGCGCGCGCCTGATTGAGCGCGGCCCGGATCGTGTAGTCGCCCGGAGGCACGTCGGTGACGTCGATCCACTGGCAGGGAAGGTCCGACTCGTAGATGTCGGCGTATCCGCGGCTGATGCCCTGGTTGGCGCAATCGTAGTGCCCGGGCGTGTTGGGCCAGGCCCAGCTATAGGAGTCGAGCAAGCAAAAGCCCGGCTTGAATCCGCTGGCCACCACGCCGAATTCGTCCCGCAGCTCGAAGGTGGCGAACTCGTCGAAGTGATGGTGGTCGTGGCACTCGCTGTAGTGGAAGACGTCGGGCTCATTGGCCGCCACGCCGAGCACCAGGTCGCGCGAGCCGATGTTGGAGGCGGTGAGGGTGAACCGCAGGATCGTGCGCCATCCCAGCCCTCCCACGCAGCCCTCGTAGAGCTCGCAGGTGCCCTCGTGCACGAAGATGTCGGTGAGCACGGGCTCGATCCACGACTCGTCGATCACCAGGTCGGGAGCATCACAGCCCACTGCACCGTTGCCGGGATCCTCGGGCGCGGCGGGCGGGTCGTCGAAGTCGAGCCCGGCCACCGCCGGGGCGCAGCGATGGATGCCGCGGTGGATCGAGCCCTGCGGACAGCACAGCAGCTCGCCGGGGCACGCGGTGGCCCCCTGCGTGGGGTCGCACAGGCCTCCTTCTCCGCTCCCGCACACGGAGGCGTCGTCGTGGGCGTGCACCGAGACGGAATCGACGGCGGCCTCGAGGATGCCGGTTCCCACGTCGGTGGCCGTCAGGCGCAGCCGCGAGCCGTCGACCATGGGTATCGAGCACGCCCCGTACTCGCGCGGAGTCCAGCGGTTGTGGGGCGTGCTGGTCGTGGGCTGGTCGAGCTGCTCGAGCGCATGGGCCACGTAGCCGCCGGGTACGCGGGCGTCGGGCACGAGCAGGTCCACCCGCAGCGAGGGCCCGGGCTGATCGCTCGACTCGTAGAAGAACCGGCGCAGCCGCACGGTGGCGGCAGCGGCCCCTCCGAGATCGAACGGAGGCGAGGTGAGCACGGTCCGACCTCCGGAGACGTCCTCGTCGTCGGCCTGACCGGCGGCGTTCTGCCCGGTGAAGACACAGGCGCTTCCGCCCGCACACCGACCGGGCTGCGAGGGCGCCCCCAGGTGCGAGGCCGGAACCGGATCCCCGCGCACCCAGGCGCCCGTGAGGGCATCGCCGCTCACCTCCCAGCCGCGGTCCTCCTCGAAGTCGTCCTCGAACACGGTGCTGCTGATCCCGTCGTAGACGGTGGTGAAGCTCCACGTGGGGCTGGGCTCGGAGACCCGCTGGGGATCGTCGACCTCGAACGCCTGCACCCACCACGCGAAGGTCTGCTCGTGGGCGAAGTCCAGCGGGCCCAGGCACGGTCCTTCCCAGCCCGGCTGCTCGCCCTGGATCCCCTCGCCGAGCTCGATGTCGTCCACGAACACGCGGTAGCGCACCGCATCGCCATCGGGGTCGTCGACCAGGGTCCAGCACAGCTCGGTCTGCACGGGTACATCGACGGCGCCATCGATGGGGCTCACCAGCGTGGGAGCAGGAGGGAGCGAGCCCGCACCGGTGGTGCCGTCCAGGCCCGAGGAGGACGAGGTGCCGCCCTCGGCCGTGGTGGCTTCGGTCGCGGTGCCGAGGGTCGTGCCGGTCGTTCCGCTGCTGCCACCGTCGACCGAGCTCGGCGGGCCGGGGCACGCCACCAGGCCCAGCGACGCGAGCGTGGCGAGCCACGGTGACCTCGTCGTTCGCCCTCCCACGAGCTCGATGATAGGCGATGCTCAGCGCGTCGGGACCACGCCGTGCAGCCGCAGTCCCGCCTCGAGCGCTTCCACGCCCTGCACCGCCACGCATGCCCCCGTGGGCGCCGCCCGACCGAGCACGGCATCGCGGACGAGGCGGGTGAGCGCGACCTCCTGGGCCTGCTGATGGCTCGTGGCCACCCGAAGGCTCGCGTCGAGCAGCCCACGCGCGCGAAGGCGCTTGCCGGGCACGCGGCTGAGCGCGGCCAGTCGACCCGCCTCGCGCAGCGCATGGGCCAGGTCGTTGCGGAAGCGGCTGGTCGACCACAGGCCCCAGCGCAAGCAGCGTCGGGCGCGTCGTAGGGCGTCGCCGGGTGAGGTCCCGCCGGGCTCTTCGGCCACCCGCCGCCAGGCCGTGGCTCGCCACACGTCGAGCGCGGCCAGCAGCTCGGTGGGCATGAGCTCGACGCGCGCGAGCTCGTCGGCCGTACGATCGAGCATCTGGGCCGCCTCGAGCGGCCGCCCCACGCCCAGAAGCCGCAGCCCAGCCGCCTGCATGGCCACCAGCTTGGTGAAGCGATGATCGATCTGCTCGGCGATCTCCACCTGCACGCGGATCATCATCGAAGGCACGCGGCCTCCCGAGGCCTTGGTCCACAGCAGCACGCTGCTGGCGGCCATGACCACGTTGCCTCCATCGAGCGCCCCTTGGTGGAGACGACGTGCGATCGAGGTCGCCTCGGCGGTGGATCCCAGCCGATACTTGGCCCGCGCTGCATACAGCAGGGCATCGTTCGCCGCGGTCACGTCGTCCATGGCCTCGAGCCGCTCGGCGGCCTCGGTCGATACCCTGGCCGCCTCGGCGAAGCGCGACGCTCCGTAGAGCACGATCCCTTGCTGGTGAAGCGCCTTGGCCTCGCCCCAGCGGTCGCCCAGGCTGCGCTGGATCTCCAGGCCGCGGTCCGCGTACGACAGGCCGCGACGAAACCACGGCAGCGTGGCCAGCATCGCTCCATGACTCGAGTAGGCGCGTCCGAGCTCGGGCGTGGGCGGGTGACGTTCGGCTGCGTTGAGCTCGCGCAGGTGCGGCCAGAACACGCGCATGCCCCCGCGGTTGAAGTAGGAGGCATGGGCCAGGCGACCGTAGATCCGCATGGCCAGGCGCTCGGACGGAAGCGGGGGCACGAGCGCCTGCTCGCGAGGGAACCATGCGCGACGCAGCTGCACGGCCACCTCGCGGAGGTTGCCCAGCAGCAGGGCTCGGTGATCGCTCGGAATGCCCTGGCCCAGATCCTCGAGCGCGGTCTCGAACGCCCCGATTGCGGCTCGCACGTCGCCGCGACTGAGCTCCACCTCGCCCAGCTCGTAGGAGATGCGGGCACGCTCCTCACCGATCTCGAGCTTGTCGCGCGCTCGCGCGAGCTCGCCCGCGGCCTCGTCGAAGCGCCCCTGCCGGGTCAGCACCTCGGCGTACTCGCCACGCACCCGCACCTCGTCGGCCAGGGGCAGCAGCCCGGGCGCCAGGGCCCGGCGATAGAGGTCGGCCGCACGATCGAACGCCAGGGTGTCGATGGCTCCCTTGGCCGCCTTGAGGTAGCGGGGCACGGCCTCCGCTCGACGTCCGCCGGCCTCGAGGTGCTTGCCGATGCGCTCGTGATCGACGACGCCTTCGGCAAGCAGGGCATCGACCAGCCGCAGGTGCCACCGACGGCGCTCGTCCTCGCCGAGCTGCTCGTTGATCGCATCGCGGATCCGGTCGTGGTAGGTCTCGATCACCTCCACCCCACGCGTGCCCTTGACCCGCAGCAGGTTGGCGGCGCGCAGCTGGACCACCGCGGGGGTCTCCTGGGCCCCCAGGTCGGCGGCTCGCCGAGCCACCGCGCGTGCCACCGGCCCGGCCGCCACCGCCACGGCCTCGAGCAACCGCCGAGAGGACTCCTCGAGGAGCCGGATCCGATCGCGTACCACCGCCTCGACCGTGAGACCGCGTGGCGACAGCTTGGGTCCGGCGCGGCTCGAGACGTAGCTGGCCAGCTCGACCAGCAAGAAGGGATCGCCCTTGGCCTCGGCCGCCACCTCGGCCACGTCGGCGTGCGTGGAGCCTCGTACCAGGCTGCGGGCGAGCTCGAGCGCCGCTTCGGGGCTGAGCGCGTCGAGCGGAATCACCTCGTGCTCGACCGGTGCCGCGAGGAAGCTGCGCAGGAACTCGCTGGTGTCCTGGTCCTCGCGACGAAAGCTGCCCAGCAGCAGCAACGGAGGAGGCGGCGTCCCGAGCACGTCGGTCAACACCTGGGCGCTGTCGAGGTCGCCCCACTGCAGGTCGTCGATGGCGATGATGAGGGGCGCGTGTCGGGCCAGCGCCTCGAGCAGCTGTCGCAGCGCGGTGATCCCCTGGCGACGAATGCGGGCGGGGTCGGTGATGCCCACGGGCGAGACCGGGTCGTGCATGGCCGGCGAGCCCACCACCACGGTCGATCGCGACGAGAGGTTCTGATCGGAGCTCCAACGAGGAATGGTTGGGGGACTGCGAGCAGCGGCTCGAGCCCCCGTACTGGGTGCCGGGTCGGGTGCCGCGCTGGTTCCTGGGTCGGGTGCCGCGCTGGTTCCTGGGTCGGGTGCCGCGCTGGGTGCCGGTTCGGATGCCGTGCTGGGCCCTGGGTCGGGTGTCGCGCTGGTTCCTGGAATCGGGTTGGTGTCGTCGGTCAGCTGCCGCGGTGCCGTGACCGGCGTGGTCTGTTGTTGACGGATCTCGCGGAGCGCCTCGGACATGTGGGGATCGGTGTCGTGGGGCAGCGCCTCCACCGGCACCGCGGGTGCACCGAACTGGGCGAGCACCGGAAACAGCCGGCCAAGCGCCCAGCGATGCCGCGGCATCACCTCCTCGCGCTCCTCCATGGGCATGCTGGCCAGGTGGTGGCACACCGCATCCATCACCGCATCGAGAGCCTTGTAGGGCACCGATTCCTGCTCGTAGCAGCGCCCGGTGAGGACCACGGCGCCGCTGCGTCGCTGGCGGGTCAAGAAGTGTCGGATGAGCGCGCTCTTGCCGATGCCCGAGCGACCGGCGACCAGGAGCACCCGCCCCTTGCCACGCGAGACGTCGCGCATGGCCTCGTCGATGCGACGCAGCTCGGCCTCGCGACCGAGCAGCGGAGTCTCGGCGCGGTGACGCGACGGCAGGGCGTGCTCGCTGTCGCTGCACAGCAGATCGAGGATCTCGGAGCCTCCGGGGCGCAGCGCGGGATCGCGAGACAAGAGCGCCATGCACAGGCGATCGAGATCGGCGGGAACGTCGGGCACCCAGACGACGGGCGCGTCGGGATCGCGGGCCAGCTTGTCGCTGACGGGGTCATCTCCCGAGTGGGGAAGCCGTCCCGTGATCGCCTCGTAGAGCATCACCCCGACCGCGTAGAAGTCGGCCGAGGGACTCGGGCGCTCCCCCTGCGCCTGCTCGGGTGACATGTACGCGGGGGTTCCCGCGGCCTGGGCGTGGCCCCACAGCTCTGCCGACACGCCGAAGTCGAGCAGCACCGCGCGTCCGGAGTCGTCGACCATCACGTTCGACGGCTTGATGTCGCGGTGCACGTGACCGGCATCGTGCAGTGCCATCAGCCCGCGCACGACCTGGGCGGTCACCGTGCGCAATCCCGGGAGCTGCTCGGGCCGCAGCGGCGGGAAGTACTCCAGCTCGCCGGTCTCGGCTCGGGACAGCCGCTCGGGGGCTGGGCCCGTCCACTCGGCCACCGTTGCCCGCTCGGGCGCCGCCGGGCGTGGATCGCTGGCATCCCAGCTCGGCAACGCATCCACGGGGCGGCGCACGTAGCCCAGGAAGTCGGTGCCGTCCACCAGCTCCATGGTGAACATCAGCTCCTCGCCCGCCGCGTGCAGCTCGTAGAGCTTGACGAGGTTGGGGTGGACCAGATCCGCCATCGAGCGGAACTCGCGCTTGAACGCCAGCATGCTGGCCGAGCCCTGCACGCTGAGCGCCTTGAGCGCGACCTCGGCTCCGCGCTGGCGATCGAAGGTTCGGTAGACCACGCTCGACGTGCCTCGCCCGAGCGTCGACCGGATCTCGAAGCGCTCGCGGTCGAAGCCCTCGGGCAGAGCAGGCCCGCTGCCGCGAAACGCAGCACCGTCTGGCGAGGCAGGATCCACGAGCCCTCCATCCTATCTACAAATGCTCGCCAGGCCACGGCCCTGGCGCCCAAAAGGGCCGCGCGGGGACACCAGTGGCGTGAGGAGTGCCGATCCGGGCCACGAAGGGTCGGTGCTCGGCCACCGCAGCGGTTGATCGGGTGATCACCAACACAGTCAGAAGTGCATCCCCGACTGGTTGCGCCTGGACCCAACGGGACGCCAGCTAATCGGCGTAGAGCCGCAGCCACTGCTCGAGCACGATGAACGACCACAGGCGCAGCCCGTGATCCCGTTGACCTCCGCGGTGCTCCTCGACCAGGCGACCGACCTCGTCGGCGGCCAACAGGCCCCGGCGCTCGAGCAGCTCGGGTGCGAGCCATCGTTGGACCAGGCGATCGAGATCGCGACGCATCCACACGCCCACGGGCGCGTTGAAGCCGAGCTTGCGCCGACGCAGCACGCTCCTTGGCAGGCGCTCGCCCATGATCTTGCGAAGCACCCGCTTCGAGGCCAGCCAGCCCACGCGGTGACGCGCGGGGATCTGCATGGCCAGCTCGACCAGCCGGTGATCGCAAAGCGGCACGCGAAGCTCGAGGCCATGGGCCATGCTCATGCGATCCGAGCCACGCAGCACGTTCTCGGGGAGGAACCCGTGGAGATCCGCATAGGCCCCGCGCTCGACCAGCCCGGCCCGAGCCGGTCGATCGAACGCCTTCACCACCGGATCCACCCGCGGCAGCGTACGCAGGCGATCGCGCAGGGCCGGAGCCAGCAAGCGATCGCGCTCGGACACGCGCGCGTAGCCCACCCACGATGCATAGCGCTCGGCATCGGGCAAGCGCAGGCCGCTCAGGAACTGCCGAGCCCAGCGCCGATAGCTGCGTGCGGTGGCTTGCTCGCGTCCTCGGACCGCGCGGCCGGCCAGCTCGAGCAACGACGGCGGCAGCCGCCCCGCCAGCTCCGAGAGTCGAAGCCCGCGGTAGCGCGGATAGCCGCCGAACAGCTCGTCACCGCCGTCGCCGGCCAGGGCCACCGTCACGTGCTCACGCACGAACCTCGACAGCGCCGACGACAGCATGGCGGTGGGGCTGCCGAACGGCTCGTCGAAGCCCTGCACCATCGCCTCGAGCCCCGAGAGCACGTCGACCGTCAGCTCGAGCTCGTGGTGGTGGGTGCCGAAGAAGCGGGCGACC
Organism: Paraliomyxa miuraensis; assembly: GCF_026337845.1. Taxonomy (GTDB): domain Bacteria; phylum Myxococcota_A; class Polyangia; order Nannocystales; family Nannocystaceae; genus Paraliomyxa; species Paraliomyxa miuraensis. The sequence goes on from NZ_JAOVZF010000164.1 coordinate 461,437, forward strand.
GCTCGCGCCTCGCTGCGCTCGTCGTAGCTGCGCCCTTCGGCCCCGTAGCCCACGCAGAACGTCTTCACCGGGCCATGGCCGTGCTCGCTGAGCACCGCCACGATCGTCGACGAGTCGATGCCTCCCGACAGGAACGCGCCCAGCGGCACGTCGGCCACGGTGCGCGACAGGATCGCGTCCTCGAGCACCGGGGCGACGACCTCGGCCCACTCCTCGAGCGAGCGTCCCTCGATCACCGCCGGCTCCGCGTCCCAGTAGCGGCGGATCTCGATCGCGCCCGCCTGCCACACCAGCAGGTGGCCGGGCGGGAGCTGGTGGATCCCGCGAAACATCGAGAGCGGCGGCGGCACGTAGTAGAGGTCGAGGTAGGCATCGAGCGCCAGCGGGTCGAGCTCGCGGCTCACTCCCGGCACGGGGAGGAGTGCCTTGGGCTCCGAGCCGAACACGAGGGCCGTGCCCGACGGCTTGGACCCTTCGGGGGCCGTGCCCGACGGCTTGGACCCTTCGGGGGCCGTGCCCGAGAGCATGGACCCTTCGAGGGCCGTGCCCTCGAGCAAGGCATAGTAGAGGGGCTTGACCCCCACTCGATCCCGCACCAGCAGCAGCCGCTTGCGCGCGTCGTCCCAGATCCCGAAGGCGAACATCCCCAGCAAGCGGTCGACCATCGCGTCGCCCCACTCGCAGTAGGCCGCCAGCAGCACCTCGGTGTCCGAGCGGGTCGTGAACACGTGGCCGAGGCGCTCGAGCTGTGCTCGCAGCTCCCGGAAGTTGTAGATCTCGCCGTTGAACGTCACCCAGCACGAGCCATCGGCGCTCTGCATCGGCTGGACGCCGCCCTCGAGGTCGATGATCGACAGGCGGCGGTGACCGAGTCCCCAGCCCTCCCCCAGCTGCAGGCCGTCGGCATCGGGGCCGCGATGCCGCAGCGTCGCGGTCATCGTCGCGAGCAGCGAGCGGTCGGCCTGGCCGACCATGCCGGTGATTCCGCACATGCGAAGTTGCTGACCTTCGTCGGGGCTCTGGCTGGGCCTCTGGTCGAGCTAGAGGCGGTCGAAGCTCTGCCGAAATTGATCCGTCTGGCGCTCCAGCACCAGTTCCTTGCTGTTGGCCTCGTAGAACCATGCGTCGTCGGTGTCCTGCCCGTAGCGCTGGAGCTTGATGTAGTCGCGACCGCCGAGGCTGCCCAGCTCCTGCACCGTGCCCACCTCCATCAGGCCGCGGTCGTAGGGGGCGAGCATGCGCCAGGTGTCGTCGAGGTCGAACGCCAGCAGGTGCAGGTCGGGGCCCCCGAGCCTGCGAGGTGACTCGCTGACCTTGACCCATGCGCCGAGCAGCGGAGTCAGGCGCGAGTCGGGCTGCGCGACCATCACCTCGACCTCGAAGCCGCCCGAGTTGCCCAGGTTCTTCGGACCATCGGGGGTCGCATCGTTGATGCCCAGGAGCAAGGGACCGCCCGCGCGCGAGCACAGCGTGGCCTTGGCGCCCACGAACTGCGGGCGGCCATCGACCTGGGCCAGCAGGCCCGCATGCCCGTCGTGCCAGCCGGTGAGGGGATCTTCGAAGCATGCGTCGGCCGGCCAGTGGACGTTGAAGTCCGAGCGCGGGTAGCCGTTGGGGCCCACGTCGGCGCCCCACTGCGGGGTGGCGTTGAAGCGCACCGCGCCCTCGACGTAGCGCACCAGGACGTGTTGGCCGGGGTCGAGGTGGACGTCGGTGGGGGTGAGGGCGCGGTCGCCCGGGACGAAGACGCGGACGGTGGTCATGGGACGGGGGCCTGCGAGTGGCAAGGGTACATGGTCCGCGGGGGGGATGGCGCTGATCGGGCAAACGGTGCTGGGTATGCAGGCGCGTATGCGATGAGTGGGTGCACGCGGCGGCGGTGGTTTCCGGGGAATCGCGTGCGGTGTTAGCGTGGTGTGCACTTGGGGTCGGTCGAGAACGGGTCGGTGCAGCCGGCGATGGCCTTGCCGAGCACGGGGCTCATGGCGATCTTGGGGTTCTTGCCCGAGAACGAGGGCCTGCCGACCGCCTTGGTCACGCAGTCTTCGATGGCCTCGATCTTCGTGCCGACCTCCACGCGCTCCACTCGACCCTTGCTGGTGATGTGCAGGGTGATCTTGACCTTCTTGCCGATCCCGACCTTCGCGCAACGGCGCTTTACCTTGTCGAGGATCGCGCCGCCGAGCGCTTGGTCGTCGAGTGGGCGCGAGGACGAAGGTTGGGGGCGGGGGGATGGTGAGGTCTCGGCCGGGGGGTCGATGGTGGGGGAGTGGGATTGAGTGGATGCGTCGGGGTCGTCGATCGGGAGCTCGGGGTCGGGGACTTCGAGATCCTGCTCGGGGGCGGATGAGGTGGCGAGCTCGTCGGTGGGGTCGTCCGCGGGCGATTCCGAGGTCTCGGTCGCATCGGGTTCGCTGCGCTCGAGCGGCTCGGGAGGTCCCGAGGGTGGAGGCGCCTGCGCTTCGGTGGGCGGGGTGACCGATGTCGGCGCAGTTCGAGGCTCGGGTGCGAGCGGAGGTTCGTCCCCCGGTGGTGATGCGACCGCGAGATAGGCACCTGCGGCCGAGATCGCACAGATGCAGATCGCCGCGATCGAAGCGAACGTCCACAGGCGCCAGGTGCTAGTGGATGGATTGGGCGAGGCAATGGCCTGCTCGGGATCCGCAGTCGATGCGGAAGCAGCGGGCGCTGGCGTGGCCATGATCGCGGCGGGAGTTGGAGACGGAGGAGCTGGACTCGATGGGAGTTCCGATGGCTCCGCCTCCAAGGGCGTCGCGAGCACCACGGGGGACGGGCTAGCGTTGGTGGTGCCGGAGGTCGCAACCGGACTGGGCACGGTGCCCGACCGTCGCCGCAACACCACCGTGCCGCCTCGTGGCTCCGGTTCGGGCTCGTCCTCATCCACCGCACGCAGCGCGCGACCGAACTCGTCCATCGTCGGGTAGCGGTCGTCGGCCTTCTTCGCCAGCGCTCGCAACACCACCGCCTCGAGCCCGGACGGCACCGACGACTGCAGCTCGCTCGGCGGCCGCGGCGGCTCGTAGACGTGCTTGGTGATGATCTCGAAGGCACTGTCGCCCGAGAACGGCACGCGACCCGTCAGCATCTCGTAGGCCACGATCCCGAGCCCGTACACGTCCACGCGAGGATCGTTGGAGGAGCCGTAGGCCTGCTCGGGAGCCATGTACCGGGCGGTGCCGAAGATCTCCCCGGTACCCGTGAGGTTCTTGACCAGCACGCTGTCGGCACCGGTGATGTCGGGAGCGAGGATCTTTGCGATGCCGAAGTCGAGGATCTTCACGAAGTCCCGCACGCCGTCGCCCTGCATCACGAACACGTTCGCGGGCTTGATGTCGCGATGGACGATGCCCCGGGCGTGGGCGGCCGCGAGTCCGTCGGTGGCCTGCGCCAAGAGGTGCTGGACGCGGCGCCATGGGAGCGGGGCGTGGCGACGGAGGATGGTGTGGAGGTCGCGGCCCTCGAGCAGCTCCATCGCGAAGAACACCGAGCCGTCGGGGGTCTCGCCGAAGTCGGTGATCTGCACGACGTTGGGGTGGCGGATCAGCGAGGCGGCCTTGGCCTCACGCTTGAAGCGGTCGCGGGCCTTGGGATCGATGGCGAACTGGGGGGCGAGGACCTTGATGGCGACGGAGGTGCCGAGGCGGAGGTGCTGGGCCTCGTAGACCGTGCCCATGCCACCCTCGCCGAGGGGGTGGAGGATGCGGTAGCAGTCACCGAGGATGGTGTTGGCGAGGGCGGGGGGGTCGGACATGGTCACATGCATTGTCGAAATCAGGAGACGAACACAAACCATCGAGCCTACAATGGCGCCATCGCGCCAACCGACCAGCCACGAGACACCTCACCTGCCGACCGCGAGAACGGTCACCCCCATCACCCAATCGGGACATCAGAACATCTCTCACTTGACCAATGAAGTGTTACCATGGATCCTAACTCCTCGCCATCACACTCTCAGCTCTTCATCTCCAAAATTACTACCACTACACTTCGGAGACCCCGATGCCCCCCGCCGCAACAATCGGAGACCAACATCTGTGCCCAAAGACCACCCCCGACGTACACATCGGCGGCAAAATCATCGGCCCTGGCTCGCCGACCGTGAGAATCGGCGCTGCAAGAGCCGCTCGGGCATCGTTCTCGAACCTGAACCGAGAACAGCTCAGGATCCAGGATCCCGACGCAGCATCATTGATCGAGGACAACGCGGCTGCGATCCTCTCCGCGGCGAAGGCTTTCGAGATCGACCCAAAGATCCTCGCCGGCATTGTCTACGTGGAGAACTGGAGGAACGTAAACTGGACCGAGATCGTAGAGAAACCGTTGGGCTTCTATATGGAGACGGTTCCGATCCTCAACAAGCGCCCATCCATTGGCCTCGCCCAGGTTCAAACTCGAACAGCCCGATTCTTGGAGGAACAGAAATACATTCTACCCACATCCGGCAACGAAGGCGGCTGGACACTCAACCTCCCGTTCTTCGACGAGATCCCCATACATGGAACCGAGCAAATGGCTCGCGAGCAACGCCTTGAGGACAACGAATTCAACCTTCTCTACGCTGCAGCGTATGTTCGATACTTCGAGAACACTTGGCGTGAAGACTTCCCACAGATCGGAGAAAGAGCGGACATCCTGGGCACACTATACAACCTTGGCCACGAGAGCACGAGCCCCAACCCGACGCCCAACGCCAATGACTTTGGCCACGCCGTGAGCGACAGCCAGTTGCTGATGGCATTGCTCTTAGGGTTCCTTGTCGGCGACGGAGACCGTGCCATCTGCCACGGTTCTCTCGATCAGATCCTGACCGGCTCAAGTACTGTATTCTTCGATGGCCTCTCGGCGGCTCGTCTCGGCGATCTCTGTACACATGGTGGTATCGTCGTATCGGGATCGAGCACTGTCTTTATTGGGGACTAAACTCGACCCCGCCAGCCCCACGCGACCACACCCGCGCCAGCAGCCCCTTATGAAGCGACGGCACTTCCTTCATTATCATGATAATCGCTCATAGCGCGATGCGCTCACGGGCTCATCGAATAACTCGGTGGCCTCGGGAAGCACCACATCGCGGAACCGCGAACACCCTCGATCTCGCTGAAGCACCGCGTGTCCGTCACGTTGTGACTCGTGGCCGGCTGAGGTATTGCCCTCTACGGTTCGATCTCGGCTCCCCGCTCGAACAGCCCACTACGATCGTGGTCGAGGCCTTCACTTGGACCATGTCGAGAGCCGGGAGAGTCTGAGATCCGATCCTGAACCGCAGATCAGATCGGGAGATTTGGTGGTTCAGTTAAGCTTGATGACACTACCAGTGAGCACCATCTCGCCGTCAGCATTCTCGGCAATTGGACCCTTGGAATGAATGGTGATGTCGGTGCCTTCGAGCTTGATCTTTCCAGTGTCGTCCATCACGAGGCTCGACGCACCGCATTTCAGCTCGATCTTCGTCTGGACCTCGATCTTGTACTCCCCCGCAACCGGACCAGGAGGCGGCTTGCCGTCAGCGGGCGGCTTGATGTTCCCAACCGACAGATTCGAACCTCCGCCAACACTGACCGTCCGATTCGCACCCACACTGACGGTTTCGTTGCTCCCGACCGAGCGCGAGTGATTGTCGTTCACCACCTCGTCAAGGTTCTTCTGAGCGTGCAGGTAGATCTGCTCGCTCCCCTTCAAGTCCTCGAAGCGAAACTCATTGAACCCACCGCCGCCCAGGCTGCTGTTGCTCTTGATCGTGCTGGTGGTCTTCTTCTCCGGCAGCGGATAGGGCGGCTTGTTCTGGCCGTTGTAGACACAGCCCACCACCAGCGGTCGGTCGGGGTTGCCGTCGAGGAACTGCACGACCACCTCCATGCCGATCCGCGGCAAGAACCACGTCCCCCACCCCGTGCCGCCCCACATCTGTGCCACACGGACCCAGCACGACGACGTCTGGTCGAGCGGCGAGAGCCGATCCCAGTGGAATCGGACCTTGATGCGCCCGTGAGCGTCGGTGTGGATCTCCTCCCCGGCGGGCCCGGTCACGGTCGCGGTCTGAGCCCCATACACCTTTGGCTTGGTGGTGACGGCAGAGGGTCGAAAGACCGCCGTCGCCGGGATGCACTCGAACTCGTTCTGGTAGCGATTGCCGCGGGCCTCGTCTCCCTGCTCCTCCTCGGGACAGTCACCGCGGTGCACGACGCGGGTCAGCAGCAAGCGTGCCTCGGCCACGTCGGGATGGGGGTGATCACCGATCACGAACAGCCCCCCCGCCCGAAAGCCGGTGACGTTGGAGTCCCCCGTGCCCTGAGCCCGAGCGGCCGTGAGCATCTCGAAGGTCTTGCCCGTGTGCGGTGTCTCGTCCTCGTCGACCTCGGTCCCCTGGTAGCCATCGTCGCCCTGCTTGTCCTCGATTCGGCGTCGATCGTCGGGGATGTAGCTCTCGCGGGTTCGGCCGCGCTCGTCGGCCTGCTCTTGCTCCGCTTCGGGGGGGGCGTTGGGGTCGGGCCGCTTCCAGTTGAACTGCCTCGTGGTGACCTTGGTGATCGACTCGGGCCGCGACCACTCGAAGTGCTGGATGGACTCGGTGTCAGCGGTGTCGGGTCGGTCGGTGATGATGGGAACGCTGCCGTCGATGACCGACTCGACCTCGGGAAAGTCCTCGTTGGGCTTGGCCGGGGCCTGGTCGGCCAGGACCATCGTCTCCACCTGCTCGTCCTCCAAGACCTCGAAGTAGTAGGAGATGCCTTCCTCCTCCATCAGGCGATGGCAGAACTCGAGGTCGGACTCCTTGAACTGAACGCAGTAGTCGCGTGGCAGGTAGGTATCGTTGAGCTTGGAGACGTCGAGCTTGCGATCGTACTCGGCGAGCGCCGGCGCGAGCACCTCCTCGAGGATCTGCGGGACGGTGAGATCCTGGAAGACCCGCGTGTCGTTGCGCTGCGCGAGGGAGCGCAGCGCAGGGACCACGTGAACCCGCACCTTGAGTCGCTCGGATGCGATGCCGATCGTGTCCACGCGATCGATGACGCCACACACCCTGCGAAACACTCCGTTGCGCCCGTACTCGAGCACCAGGTCGGCGCCCAGCAACTCGTCGACATTGAACACGCCGTCGGTGTCCTCGGTCAGCATCTCGACCGTCATCCGATAGGGGGCCGAGATGACCTCCTCCAGCTCGAGCCGACGCACGTGCCAGTCGAGGTCGGGACCACCATTGATGGCGATCTCGTAGCTCACCGGGTCGATGCGCTTGCCCGGGATGAGCACGTCGAGCACCAGTCCCGCGACCGCCTTGGTCGCCTTCTCGACTGCGATCCGTGCGAGCTCCCCCTTCTTGCCCTCGAGGGACTCCTCGACCAGCCCGCCGAGCTTTCCCGCACCATAGCCCGCCGCCTCGGTCAGCAGCGACTTGGGTGATGCTTGCTCGGCGAGATCGCCCAGTACCGACCCCTTGCTCGACTGCACCTCGGCGAGCTCGTCATCGGGGGACATGCCATCATGGCCTTGCATGGTCATCGTGCTTCTCTCATGGTGTCGATGATTCGACCGCGTCGGGTGGAGTGGCCGCAGGAGATTGGTGCGTGTCGGAAGGAGGTCGTCCTGCAAGCATCAGACCGATGAGTATGCCGATGCCCGCCACCGCAAACATGGCGACGACCACCAACAGCTCCAGTCTGGCGGTCGATGCGGGCGGGTGCGGAGCGGGCCGGTGCGGGACGTTGGTGTGGACGGGGACCGCGCTCGCGCTCGCCGCGAGCGGGAGTGCCTGGGTCATCGCCCCAGGATGCAGTGGCTCGGGTGCCGCGGCCCGAGGCAACGGATGCTGCGCAGGAGAGGCCAGCACGGTGGTCGGTGCCAGTGGTGCGGCGGTGGGAGCCTGACTCGACCGACGGGCTCCGGGGTGCAACGAGGGCAGGCTCGGCGCACTGTTTCCGAGCACCTCGGTGGCATCGATCGGTGATGCTCGCAGAGGCAGCGACTGAGCATTCCACATCGCGGTCGCCTCGGCTTCGAGTGCTGGGGCCGACGACCGGGCGAACATCACCGTCGCACCTTCCTCCGAGTCCAGCTCCTCCTCGAGCGCGGGACGGGACGGGGACGGCTTCGGGGGTGCAACCACCACGGATGCGTTGGGCGGCCGCGGGGGCCCGTGCATCGACCTCGAAGGACGATGAGGCGGAGCCGGCACGGACAGGACTCGACGTCGGGTCTGCTCTTCCGCGCACGGCTCGACCTCGCCGCTCGCCGTGACCACCATCGCATCGAGATCCGTCGTGGGCGTACGGGCATCTGGTTGTCCGGCTCCACTCTCCTCGACCATGCGTGCACTCGCCGTCCCCATCACACACCAACCCAGAGCGCGATGCTCATGGGCTTATCACTGGTTTCTCCATGAGCAAATCGAATTCATCAGTTGCGACACCAACGATCCACATTGCGCATCAACGGGCCATGTTCGGCTTCGAAGGCGCCGATGGGCCACCGATGAGCAGCACGGATCAACTGACACGAACATGCCGTTGGCGATCGATCTCATTGAGCCATTGTTCATCGATCTGCTAGCCTGCCTTCGCTGTGACTGCTCCAAGGTTGCCCAAACGTGCCGAGGCGGGTGCCGTCATCGGTGGATACGAGCTCGTGCGAAGGATCGGCCGTGGAGGCATGGCCGAGGTCTGGGTGGCCCGCAAGGCGCTGGGCAAGAAGGGGAGCAAGTTCGTGGCGATCAAGCTGATTGCCGACCACTACGTGGGCGACGATCGCTACGCGCGAATGTTTCGCTCGGAGGCCGAGCTGGCGGCCGTGCTCAGCCACGCCAACATCGTGCAGGTGTTCGACGAGGGCGAGGAGGACGGCCGCAGCTTCCTCATCATGGAGTGGGTCGATGGGCTCAACCTGCTCAAGCTCGGGGCGGTGCTGTCGCTGCTCGACGACGAACACCGTCGGTTTCGGGTGGTCTCGTACATCATCGGGCAGCTTCTGCATGCGCTCAACTATGCGCACAGCATCACTTCGTTCGATGGCAGCCCGCTCGGGGTGGTGCACCGCGACGTGTCGCCACAGAACGTGCTGGTGAGCAACCATGGCGAGGTCAAGCTCACCGACTTCGGGGTGGCGTATCACAACTTCGAGGAGAGCTCGGGCATCCATGTCAAGGGCAAGGTCCGCTACATGTCGCCAGAGCAGCTCGCGGGCAAGACGCGCTCGCCCACGGTCGACCTCTATGCCGTGGGGGCGCTGCTGCACGAGCTGCTCGACGGCAAGAAGTTTCGCGGCGAGCTGGAGGATGGGCAGGAGCTGTTCACCACCGTGCTCTCGGGTCACGTTGCACCGCTATCGCGGCCGGCTCCGCCCGAGCTCGAGCGGCTGAGGCTGGCGCTGCTGCAGCCCGATGCCACGCAGCGCTTGCAGACGGCCGAGGACGCGATTGCCATGCTCAAGCGCTACCCCGGCTACGGCGATGCACGGGACGAGCTGACCAAGCTGTGCGGGAGCCTGACGGGGGTGGTCAAGCCGCGAGTGGGGCCGGGGCAGTCGGGTCAGATCGAGGCCGCCGATCAGCGGACCACGCAGTGGGGCGGGCGCAAGCGACCGCTGGCCACGCCCAGAGTGAACGTACCGACGAGTCCGCCGCCTGCGCCATCGAGAGCCGCGAGCGCACCGATGCGTCCTACCGGCTCGATCACGGCCATCAAGGCGAGCGCGGCGGCGCAGGCTCATCTGGCGGCGGCATCCGAAGCGTTGATCACGGGGCAGACGGAGTTCGTGCAGCCGCAGTCGCTGGCCTTGCTGGACGGGCCGACCGTGCCGCTCGGGTATGCGAGCAACCCGAGCCATGCGCCAACCGTGTCGGTGCGTCCGGCCGAGCTGTGGAACTCGGCGCCGCCGCCTGCCAACGGGGCTGCCTTGGCGCAGTTGCCCGCGCGTCCCGTGCTCGCGTTGCCTCCGGCAGACGTGATGGGTGCACCCGGTGCCGTGATGCCGCAGGGCTCGAGCCCCATTCCCACCTACGTTGGAGGTCAGCCTTCGCATGCGATCCCGGTGCAGCCGTCGGGTCAACCGTGGCTGGCGGCCACCGAGCGGCTCGTGACGTCCGAGACCTCGGGCGCGAGTGCGTACCCGGGCACCGAGGTCCTCGACGCGAGCATGTTGATGGACAACGGGGTGGGCAGCGGAACGGAGCAGGAGATCTGGCCGCCACGCCTCCCGGGCGATGGCACCGACACCTCGCGAGTGCGGCCCGGGATGCCTACGCGCGCGAACGATACGGTCAGCATCATGCTCCCCAAGCGCTCGGCCGTTGCCGCGATCGGAGTGGGGCTGGTGATGGTGGCGGTGATGTCGGTGGGGGTGACGGTGTTGTTGTTCTCGCGGGACGATGGGATTGAGGTGGCTGCGGGCACCGAGGCCGCGGCGAGCGTGGCGGGGGCGGCGGAGCAGGCGGAGGCGGCGGAGGCGAAATCGGAGGCATCGGAGGCGGGGAAGGCCGTCGGGGAAGAGGATGCGGCGCGCGAGGTGAAGGCTCTCGTCGAAGGCGAAGGCGAGGGTGAGGGTGAGCAGAAGCAGGATCGGGATGCCGAGGACCCGGACGATGGCCAGGACGTGGTGGTGGACGAGGCGAGCGATGAGGGGGTGGATGACGACCAGGAGATCGGAGCGGACGCAGGCACGGAGGAGGAGGACTCTCCGGATGCGGACGAGCCCGCGGCGGAGACTCCGAAGCGGGTGGTGAGCAAGTCTGGTGAGGAGGACGAGAAGCCGCAGCCGAGCAAGCCGGTCGTCAAGACATCCGTGAGCATCGGAGGAAGCAGTGTGTTCGACAAGGCACAGGTGAAGATCGCGGGGAAGGTCGGCGGTATGGGGAGCACACTGAAGGTTCCGGTGGGCCGCAAGTCGGTCTCGTGGCGCAAGAACCCGAAGGAACCGTGGCGGTTCGACGGCATGTATCCGTTCGAGAAGGATCGCAAGGTGACGATCTTCATCACCCCGGGTGGTCTCAACTTCAAGTGAGTCGAGGTGAGTCATGGACGTTGCAACCGACATCACCAATGCGAACATGTTGCCGGCTCGACTGCCCAAGGGGTTCGAACTCGAGGGCTATGTCGTCGACGGATGGCTCCGCGACGGGGGCATGGCTGCGATCTATCGCGCGCGCCGGAGCTCCGACGATCGAAGGGTGGCGCTGAAGCTGCAGCTGCCGTCGACCGCTCATGACGAGGCGATCGGGGCTCGCTTCGACCTCGAGGCCGAGCTGATGCGACGCACGGCCGACGGAACCCACGTGGTCGAGCTGCTCGACGCGGGGGTGCTCGATGACGGGCGCCGGTTCTTGATGATGGAGTGGGTCGACGGCGAGGACCTCGAGGAGCTGCTCGACTTCAGCCGCAATCAGGACCAGCGGCTGTCGCTGACGCGCGCGTGTCGAATCGGGCGCGACATCATGCGCGGGCTGGCCGAGCTGCACGGGCACGGGGTGGTGCACCTCGATCTGAAGCCGGCCAACGTGATGGTGGGGCACCGCGACGATGGAGGTGATGCGGTCAAGCTGGTCGACTTCGGGATCGCGGCCGACTTGAAGGAGAAGGCGGCAGCGCCCGCGGCAGGCGATGCAGGTGGCGGCAAGAAGAAAGGGGTGATGGGGACTTCGGCATACATGCCACCCGAGCAAGTGGCGGGGGAGGCGAGCAATCCTTCATTCGATCTGTATGCGTGGGGCGTGCTGATGTTCGAGGTGCTCTCGGGGAGCTGCCTGCCGCCCGATGGGTGGTCGGTCGAGACGCTGCCGCGGCTGGAGACGCTGCGGCGTGGGGTGCCGGGAGAGCTGGTCGGGCTGGTGCGGAGCTGCATGGATGGGGATCCGCAGCGGCGGCCGGAGTCGGCGGAAGGGGTGGTGCGAGCGCTCGGGCGGATCATTCGGATGCTCGAGAGTAGCGGCGGGCAGCGGGCGATGAGGGAGGAGGACGTGCCCGTGCGTACCGGCGGGACGCAGGTGGCGGTGCGGTCGGAGATGTTCGCGGCGGTGGGAGTGCCGGGAGCGGCACATGTGGCGACGGCGGCCGAGGTGGCGGCGGCGGCGGGCGGAGCGGGGGCCGATTTGGCGGGGGCGATCGATGTGCCGGAGGCAGCGGGCGTGCCGGGGATGCCGGAGCAGCGACCGCAGTCGGGGGTGGTGGCGGCGACTGGTGGTGCAGGCTCGGGGCCGGTGCCTGCGTCGAGCGCTGCGGCGGGGCGACCGGAGTCGGGGGTGATGGCGGCGGCCGGTGGTCGCGACTCGGGGGTGGTGGTGGCGGCGGCCGTGAGCTCGGGCGAGGCGCAGGTGTCGGGGGTGATGGCGGCGGCCGGTGTTCAAGACTCCGGTGCGGTGGCGGCTGCCATGGTTCCGAGCGGGGTGCAGGCGTCAGGGGTGATGGCGGCGGCCGGTGCTCGCGAGTCGGGTGCGGTGGCGGCTGCCATGGCCTCGAGCGGGGCGCATGTGTCGGGGGTAATGGCGGCTGCGGCCGTGCTCGAGTCGGTCGGTGCAGCGACTCCGGCCCGGACTGGAGACACGGAGATCGTGCAGACCGGAGGGCTGCAAGCGGCCCTACGGGAGCGGGAGCAAACGCCCGCACGTACGGGGCAGACCGAGGTGGTTCTGACGCATGAGGAGGTGCTGCGGAGGTCTGGGATCGTTGCGATGCCGACGGCCGAGATGATCGCGGAAGCGATGGAGCGGCTGGCGGCAACGGATGAGGTGGAGGAGGAGGTGCGGGGGCGGAGGCTGCGGGGGCGGTGGCTGAAGTTCGGGAGTGCGGCGGCGGTAGTGCTCCTGGCGGGGGTGGCCTGGCTCGGGCTGCGCTCGAAAGGCGATGACGACGGATACGAGACACTACCGGCGGATGAGCGAAGTGGAGCGATGGTCGAAACCGCTGCGGAGGGCAGGCAGCGGGAGCTGATGAACCGGGGTGGCTACGAGCAACCCGACGGGACAGCAATGAACGAGGAGATCGTGCCCGACCTGGGCGCTCCGCAGGAAGGTGCCCTTTCGGATGCCGCGAAGGCTGGCGGCGGTGACGCAGCGAGCACGGAGAGCGGCGGCAGGGGCCGAGATGTGAGCGCTTCCTCCGCAAGAGGCAAGTCGGGGCACACCTCGGGACCCAACGACCAAGAGTGCGCGAAGATGCGGGTAGCAGCACTCAGCGCCAAGAGCCTGAGATCGTGGGACAGAGTGCTGCAGGCGACGTCGAAGCGCAGCTGCTGGGCGGCGGGGGAGCTACGGATCGAGCGAGTGCGACTGCGAGTGGAGGCGTACGCGGAGCAAGGGATGTTCGCGAAGTGTGTGAAGGAAGGAAAGAAGAGCAACGACCGGGAGGTGTTGGCGCGGGTCGGGCTCTGCCGGAAGCGGGTCGGGGGGTGAGCCGGAGCGGCAGCGCCGGGGTCGCGAGACCATCGAATCGTACGACAAGCGAAGAGCAGGCCAATGCATTCAGCATCGTCGTCTTCTCGCTCCGAGTTGCTCGGCAGATTGGTGGTGAAGATAGACACCCGGCCCAGGGAAGCCGGGACACGGAAACCGTCGTCAGTCTTGTGCTTCGTAGAGGTGCGCTCCAGCATAATCAGGTGTATTGCTGACATTAGGACGGCTGGTGCCAAAAATATCGACAGCAGGGTCGCCAGTGTTCCACCGAGCGACATCAACGAATATGACGGCTCCGCCCGGGGTTAGGGAGAAGTCGCCTTGCGCAATGCCATTGAACCATCCAAATTGCCCTCCACCGAACCCCCCAACTTCTTTGTTACCTGGATAGTCGTCGGTCTCCACAGCGCTATTCGCCACGCTCACGCCATCACACAAGATTGACTCTCCACCAGTATTGAGCAAGATTGAGTTACGGACATCTACCAATGGCTTCCCCACCACACTAGAACATTGCAGCGCGTGCGTCCCATCACCACCATCACTCCCAAGGCCCGCAATAATCGTACTGAACACTACAGTTGCCACCGTGTTGAAACCATTCACCTCAAGCGCCTCTGAACCTTCCTGCAGCCCCCCAACGAAGCAATTTTTGAGTGTCAGCTCTGCTCCATCGTTGACTTCCACCCCACCTCCAGAATTGTTAACGATGTGACTTCTGTCTACCCACACGCGGGCTTGGGTTCCATTGATATGCACCGCCGATATAGGGCTGACGCCGTTGGAGACCGACAACCCCTCGATGATGACCGTGCCATTGGTCACGGCCAACTGAGGAAAATCGTCATAGCCATTCCAGCTTGGAAAGCCGGGGTCCATTGCCAAGATCCCCAGTACACGACCGTCGCTAATCAACAGGGAGTCGGCGTAGCTTCCGCTGTGCACGAGAATGGTTCCTCGTTCGCCAGGGCCAAAGCTTTCGGCAGCAGAGGCGATCGACAAGAATTCCTGGCTGTTTCCCACATGTACCACCGCATCTGCGGGCAAGCAGACACCTTCATAGAAATTGCAGGCCGCTTCGCCGCACGTAGCGTGGGCGCCGCAGAGTGTCAGGCAGGTGTTGGTGTCCTCGTCGCAGCGTTCCGTGTCCTCGTTACAAGCACCATGCTCCCCAGATGTGCATGACACGCACGTTCCGCCCAAGCAAATCGGTTCGTTTTCACGTCCTGCGCAGGCGTCAGGATCGCCTTCGTCACAGGGAACGCACTCGCCTTCGATACAGGTAGGTGCTTCAGCCGGGCACCCCCCACAGTCTGACGCTCCCGAGTCGGCGGTTGAATCCGGGGAATCGCCCGAACTGTCAGAGGTGCTCGTACCATCGAAACTCTCCAGGGAGGCCGTACCGTCGCTCGCCACACCCTCCCACCGGCACTCGGGTGGTGGCAACTCGTTGGTGCAGCCATCCGCCTGTGCGTGGCAGATATCGCAATAGGCGCCAACATCACGCTCCACGCATGTCATGTCTCCATTGTGGTTCATGCAATGGTTCGGGAGATCATACTGGCAGGCGGCGCCAATGCCGAAACCAGCCAGCGCTCCGAGAGGAATGAGGACTCGAGTAGTGTGCATCGGGATTCTCCTTCAGAAGTGACGAACGAATGAAATACCTGCCTGCCGCGACCCAAACGTCGGGGCCGCGGCAACAGCACGTTTGCGTCCTTGGATGGCTTCGACAATGAGCAGAGAGACACCAGCGCCGAGCGCTGCGGCACCCACTGCAATCAGGGCGATGCCGGGTGGCTGCAGGGTGTAGCCCACTCCATTGGGATGCTCGCCACGCGTGCCATCGCGCTGGAGCACCAGGGCCGTCCCGGTAGCCAGGGTGCCCGCACCCACCGCCGCCACCGCAATCGCCATCGTTTGGAATCGGGTCGGTCGGCGAGCGTGATCGGAAGAACCGGGGCGTGGCTCGTTCGCTGCCTCTAGCGCGCGTTTGCTCGGCGTCGGGACGACTGGTGGGGGCGGCGACGGTAGCGTCGTCTGGCGTAGTTTGTCGACGGCCCATTCGATGCGCTCGTCGACCAGGTCGAGCAGTCGCTCGCCGTTGCACTCGCATCGCAACGGCCCGCCGGCGCCCTCGAGCGGCGCACCATCACGCATTGGGATCACGGAGATCGCGTAGTCGTAGGTGACGCCGCTGATCGTCACCGAGACCCACTGCTCGTGAGCAGCGGACGTTCTAAGCTTCTCGGCGAGGTCGGGGTTGCGGGCCTCGATCCACTCCTTGATGAGCTCACCATCGTCGACGGAGGACTCGACTGCGATGTGGAGCGGGCTCGAGGAGGGCGCGAAAGGAGAGGTGGTGGGGCCTGGAGCCGCCAGCGCAGGAGGCATCCCGCTGCCGACGGCGAGAGCCAACGCGAGGATCGAAGACGACATGGTGCTCACGAGACGACGTGGTCGCGTCTTGTGGTAGGTCATTGGAGGGCTCCGGTGTGGACGAGCATGCGTTGCTCGGGATCAAGGACGTGCGCACCGACGTAGTCAGGGGTACCGTCGACGTTGGGTCGCTGGGTGCCGAGGATGTCGATGGGGGGATCGCCGGTATTCCACTCGGCGAGGTTGGCGAAGACATCGGCGCCGGCTTCGGTGAGGGTGAAGTCGCCGATGGTGAGATCGGTGAACCAGGACTCCCAGTCGCTCCCAACGTTGTAGACCCCGATCACGCCTTGCTCGGAGGCGCAGTGGTCGAATGTCGCAACGCATCCGTTCAGGGCCAAGGGGGTGTCGTCGGTACCTCGCTTCAAGAGAATGGAGTCAGTGATAGTGGCATGACCCTCGCCTTCACACTGCAACGCTCGCACGTCGCTCTGCTCGCGCGCGATGACTGTGCTGCTCGCGATGGTTACCTTTGCGTGCTCGACCCTGAGTGCATCGTCGCTGCCATCGTCTCCGTGGTACGTATCAACGTCACCCACGAAGCAGTTCCGCATCATCAACTCCGCGCCCTCTCGTACGAGCACGCCCCCACCGACGTTGCTCACGATGCGGCTGCGGTCGATCCACACGTGCGCCTGCGTGCTGTCGAGTTGCACCGCGTGCTCCGTGGCGATGCTCCCCGCAATGGATAATCCATCGATGATCACCGTGCCGTTGGTCACCACCAACTGCGGGGCACTCGGATCGGAGGGGCCGATCCAGACCGGACGCTCGCCGTCATGGGCGAGGATTGCCAACACGACGCCGTCGGTGAGCTTGATGGATTCCACGTGAAAGCCACCATGGAGGATGATCGTACCTCCCACTCGCGGCGCGAGGCTGACCATGGCCTCATCGATACTTCCAAACAAGCCCGGGCCTACTCCCACGTGCACCACGGCGTCCTGAGGCAGGCAGGTTTTGTCGAACAGATTGCAGGCTGCATCGCCGCACTGTTCGTGCGCCGTGCACGACGAGCACTCGTCGTCTCCTTGACAGGTCGGCGGTTCGCGTCCGCAAGAGTCCACGTCACCGGTACACGGCACGCATCGCCCGTCCACGCAGACCGAGAGTACTTCGTCTCGTTCTCGACACGCCGCATCGCCGTTCTCACCTTCGGTGCAGGTGATGCATCGGCCGTCATCGCAGATCGGTCGATCATCGAGGCACTCGCCGTGTTCGAGGCACTCGATCATCGGCTCGTCGCTTTCCGACGTCGAGGACTCGTCGAGCTCGCCCGGGCCCGTGATGCTCGTCGCCTCGGCTGCGCTCGTGCTGCCGGTCAGCTCCCCCTGGCCGACGCCCGTCCACTGGCAGCTCTGTGCCGGTCGCTCATTGGTGCACCCTTCGTCCACGGTCGAGCAAATGTCGCAGTAGAGCCCGGCCCGCCGCTCCGCGCAGCTGAGATCGCCGTTGTGGTTGGCGCAGTGGTTCGGGATTTCATAGCGGCATGCGATCCCGATGCAGCCGATCGAGATCACGCCGAGCAGGAGGATTGGCTGAATGGCTCGCATCGATGGTGACTCCTAGAATCGACGTCCAAGCGACAGACCCGCGTGCTTCGACCCGACCGCAGGGGTGATCGTGGGCGGACGATTGCTGCTACGAACGACGCCCGCAACGAGCAAGGCGATTCCGCCCGCAACGGCCGCTCCACCCGCAACGACCAGAGCAACGCCTGGCGGCCGAGTGGTCACGAAGTACGAGCCATCGTGACCGAGTGAACCCCGACGCTCGTTCGGTCTCGAGAGGAGTTGGACCCCCAAACCGACCGCGGTCACGCCGAGCACGGTCGCCGCAATTCCTACGTACTGCGGGGGCCTCAGCGTACGCGGGCGAGCATCGCTGCGTTCGGGAACGATGGGCTCGTGGACGCAGGGCGGCGGCGATGGTTCGTTCGTGGCCTGGGCGATCTCCTCTGCGGCCGCGTCAATGCGCTGGTCGAGCAAGTCGAGGAGTTGATCGTTGTTGCACTCGCATCGCAGCGGCCGGCCCACGGCTCCCACCGGCTTGCCATCGCGCATGGCCACGATCGTGACGTCGTATGCGTAGGTGGTGCCTCCGATTGCGATCGAGATCCACTGCTCGTGATCGCCAGAGGACCGGAGTCGGCTGGTCACATGAGTATTGCGTTCGTCGATCCACTTCTTGAGCAAGCTCGCATCGTCCACCGTCGGCTCGACGATGATGCGAAGCACGCCAGTCGGGGGCTTGCGTCGAGGTGCGCCGGAGGGCGGGTCGAGGGAAGGCCTGGGGTAGCTCGGACGAGGATCGGCGCTGGGCGATGGAGTCGAAGGCGCGACGAACTCATCGGCGATCGGCTCGGCACTAGCACGAGTACCCACCCCAAGGGTGAGGGGGGTCGCGAGAGCACCAAGGAGCGCGCCCTGGCGGTGATGCGCGAGTCGTTCGTGGCTGCGGTTCGCGTGCATGGCTGGTGGTCGGGTGACGCCCTAGGGAACGAAGATGTGGGCACCGGCGAAGTCGGGCATCCCGTTGCCAGGACGGGGAGTGCCCAGGATGTCGGTGGGAGGATCGCCCTCGTTCCACACCGCGATGTTGGCAAAGACGGCGGCACCTTCGCCGGTCAGGGTGAAGTCGGTCGTCGTGTCCGTGAACCAGTCCAGACCATCGGTGTAGGAGTCAACCTTGGTATTCCCCGCGTGGGCGAACTCCAATGCGGAGTAGTCCAGGCCCGCGCTATCGCACTCGGCGCCATTGTCCGCAGGACCTGTATCGAGCACGATGGAGTTCTTCAACTGAATCAGAGGATTGAGGGGAAACGGGGAGCACTGCAGAGCATGTGTGCCGTCGCCATCATCACCCCCGCCGCCCCCGATGAGCGTGCTGTACGACACCTCGACGACCGTGCCGACATCATCGACCTCGAGCGCCTCCACATTTGGCAGCACTCCGCCTACGAAGCAATTCCGTACGGTTGCCTTGGCCTGTTCCTCCACCAAGATCCCGCCGCCAGCGTTGTCCACGATCCGGCTCCGATCCGCCCATAGCCACGCGGCGAGCCCTCGCACCTGCACCGCCGGTTCTCCTCCGCCGTTTCCCGAGATCGACAACCCATCCATGATGAGCGTACCGTCGGTCACCAGCAGTCGAGGCGCGCCTCCAGGGTCGCTCAAGACCGGTAGATCTCCCGGGTTGGCCAGGATACCGAGCACCTTCCCTTCATCGATCGTGATCGGCTCGGCATAGGTGCCCTGATGCACGATGATCGTGCCGCGCGCTCCCGCGTCAAAGCTCGCGACCGCATCTGCAATGGACCCGAACGTCTGCCCGGGTCCCACGTGCACCACTGATTCCACCGGCAGGCACCCTTTCACGAACATGTTGCACGCCACACCGCCGCACTCGTCGTGCGTGCTGCACGACGTCAGGCACGTATGAGTGGCCGGGTCACAGACCTCGGCACCCTCGCTGCATGCCCCGAGATCGTCTTCCGTGCAAACCACACAGCTACCACCCAGGCACACGGGCTCGTTTCGTCCTCCGCATGCCTCGGTGTCTGCTTCGTCACAAGGAACGCACTGGCCATCGACGCAACTCGGCGCATCGGCCGGACAGGGCTCACACTCGACCGGCGCATCGTCTCCCGATGTGGACACCACGCCGATCGTGTCCTCGCCGTCGAGGCTCGTGATGTCCGACCCGACACCACTCTCCTCGCTCGTGCTCGTCGTGCTTCCTTCGCCGCCGGTTCCATCCGGCGCGTGACCTACGAAGTGGCAGTCCTGCGAAGGCATCGCATCGACACACCCGTTGTTTTCGAGGATGCAAATGTTGCAGTAGTTTCCACCCAGACACGAGAAGTCGCCATTTTGATTGGCGCAGTGATTGGGCACCGGATATGTACAGGCCGCACCAACGCACGAGCCCGCAATGGTTCCAACCGACAGGGTGAGCAGTATGGCTCGCATGGATCTACTTTCCTCCAGGCCAGAATCGACGAACGAGAGCCGTAGGGTCAAGGGATGTGGGCGCCTGCGTAGTCGGCCATCCCGTCGCCGGGGCGCGGGGTGCCCAGGATGTCGGTGGGAGGGTCGCCATCGTTCCATACTGCGATGTCGGCGAAGACTGCGGCACCCGCCATGGTAAGGGTGAACTCGGCAAACGGGTCCACGAACCAGTTCGAAGCAATCTCGTACTTGCTAACTTTTCTGTTTCCCGTACGGTTGAACTCGAGAGCATTATTGCTTAGAACAGCGCTATCACACTCACCGTATTTATCTTCGTCATGCGTATCGAGCACGATGGAGTCTTTCACACGAACCAGAGGATTAAACGGAATCCCGGAACACTGTAGTGCATGTGTGTCGCCAGCACCGTCCGAGCCACTGCCCGCAATGAGCGTGCAGTAGGACACATCCACTGCCGTGCCGACATCGTTGATCTCAAGGGCCTCCACATACGGCCACACTCCGCCCACGAAACAGTTCCGTATAGTTGCCTTGGCTCCTTTCTCCACCAAGATCCCACCACCAGCGTTGTCCACGATCCGGCTCCGATCAGCCCACATCCACGCACCGTTGCCTCGAACCTGCACCGCCGGCACTAGTGGTCCGCTACCCGAGATCGACAACCCATCCATGATGATCGTTCCATCGGTCACCAGCAGTCGAGGGGTCCATCCAAAAAGCACGCTCAAGATCGGAAGATCTCCCGGGCTGGCTAGGATCCCCAGCACCTGCCCCTCATCGATCACTAGTGACTGCGCATAGGTCCCTTGGTGCACGATGATCGTGCCCCGCCCCCCCGCACCGAAGCTGGCGACCGCATTCGCAATGGACCCAAACGTCTGCCCAGGCCCCACGTGCACCACCGAATCCATCGGCAGGCAGACCCCCTCGAACATGCTGCACGCCGCTTCACCGCACTCCTCGTGCGTACTGCACAAGGTCAGGCACGTATTGGTACCCGGGTCGCAGACCTCGATGCCCTCGCTGCATGCCCCGAGGTCATCCTCCGTACAAGACACACAGCTACCCGCCAGGCACACGGGCTCGTCCCGCCCAGCACATGCCTTGGGGTCTCCTTCGTCACAAGGAACACACTCACCATCGACGCAAGTCGGCGCATCGGCGGGACACGGCCCGCACTCGACCGGCGCCTCGTCGCCCGACGTCGACGGCACGCCGACCGTGTCCTCGCCATCGAGGCTCGTGACGTCGGGTCCGACGCCGCTCACCTCGCCCGTACTCGCCGTGCTGGTACCTTCGCCGCTCGTTCCATCCGACGCGACGCCTGGAAAGTGGCAGTCCTGCGACGGTTTCGCCTCGACACACCCGTTGTTCTCGAGAGTGCAGCCGTCGCAGAAGCTTCCGCCCTGGCACGAGAAGTCGCCGTTTTGGTTGGCGCAGTGACTGGGCACCGAATAGGTGCAGGCCGCAACAATGCACGAGCCAACAATGGTCCCGACCGACAGGGTGAGCAGTATGGTTCGCATGGGTCTACTTCCTCCAGATCAGAATCGACGAACGATCGACACACCGCCTCGAGTCGAGCCCCCGAGCGTGGGTACGAGTGCCATCGCGCGGTTGCGTCGTCGATTGCGGACGACGTCAGCGATGAGCAGTGAGACTCCTGTGGCGACGGCAACACCGCCTGTCGCCACCGTCGCGATCCCCGGGGGCCTCACGGTGAATGCCTCCAGACCACCTGCCCCGTGTCGTACGGCGTCTGGTCGGGTGAGCAACTCCACACCAACCCCCACCGCCCCAGCGCCGAGTGCCATCGCTACAATCCCAATGTAGCCCGGCGCTCGAAGCGTCCTGACCCGATCGTGCGTTGGTGAGGGACGGCGGGTTGGCTCGGGTCGTGGCTTGGGTGGTGGTGGAGGTGGGGGGGGGTGTTCTACGGCTGTCGCTTGCTGCAACCGTACAACGCTCCCATCGATGTGTCGGTCGATGAGCTCGAGCAACTGCTCCACTGTACATTCGCAGTGCGCGGGAGCACTTGCCTTACCGATCGGCTCTCCGTCACGAATGGCCATCACCAAGACTTCGTAGTCATAGGTGGCGCCGGCGACGGAGATCGCGATCCATTGCTCGTATCCCTCGTTCATCGATGGCTGATCGAACACATCGGGATTCCGGGACCGGATCCAACCCTCGATGAGATCCGCATCTGCGATGGTCTCGTCGATCTCGATCCGGAGAATATCGGCGGTATCTCGAACGCTGGACTGCACCGCTGTCGGCGCCGGGAGATCGGTCTGGCCAGGAGAGGCCATCGCCGGCATGCCAGCGGTGAGCATCGACATCGCCACCAGAGTGGCCATGACGATGCCTCGGTGATGATTGAACGTTGGGAAGGCCATTGGGACTCTTCTCGTCGGCAGTCGAGCGCGGGTCGTCGCCCATGGGGTCAAGGGATGTGAGCACCCGCGTAGTCGGCCATACCATCGCCAGGGCGGGGGGTGCCCAGGATGTCTGTGGGAGGATCGCCTTCGTTCCACTCCGCGATGTTGTCGAAGACGGAGTCACCTGCCATGGTCAGGGTGAAGTCGGAATACGGGTTTGTGAACCAGTTTGACATGATCGAGTAGGGGCCAACGTTCGCGTTTCCTGCTCGGTCGAACTCCAGGGCGTTGTTGTTCAGAACTGCGCCTGCGCACTCGTCGTGGCTATCATCGTCATTCGTATCGTGCACGATTGAGTCTTTCACACTAACCGAAGGATTGTACGGAAACGCGGAGCACTGCAGCGCATGTGTGCCGTCACCACCATCTAGCCCGCTTCCCGCGATGAGCGTGCTATAGGACACCTCCACGACCGTGCCAACATCATTGACCTCGAGCGCCTCCACATTCGCTAGGACTCCGCCCACAAAACAATTCCGCACGGTTGCCTTGGCTCCTTCCTCCACCAAGATCCCGCCGCCAAAATTGTTCACGATCCGGTTCCGATCCGCCCACAACCACGCAGCGAGACCCCGAACCTGCACCGCCGGCTCTCCTCCGTTCCCCGAGATCGACAACCCATCCATGATAATCGTACCGTCGGTCACCAGCAGTCGAGGCTCCCCTCCAAAAAGCACGGTCAAGTTCGGCAGATCTCCCGGACTGGCCAGGATGCCCAGCACCTGCCCTTCATCGATCACCAGCGGCTCTGCATAGGTCCCCTTGTGCACGATGATCGTCCCCCGCGCGACCGCACCAAAGCTCGCGACCGCACTCGCGATGGACCCGAACGTCTGCCCAGGCCCCACATGCACCACCGAATCCATCGACAAGCAAACCCCCTCGAACATGCTGCACGCTGCCTCACCGCACTCCTCGTGCGCACTGCACAAGATCACGCACGTATTGGTACCCGGGTCGCAGACCTCGACGCCCTCGCTGCATGCCCCAAGGTCATCCTCCGTACACTCCACGCAGCTGCCACCCAGGCACACGGGCTCGTCTCGCCCTGCGCACGCCTGGGGGTCTCCTTCGTCACAAGGAACGCACTGGCCATCGACGCAACTCGGCGCATCGGCTGGACACGGCTCGCACTCGACCGGCCCCGACTCGGCCGACCCGACCTCGTCTCCAGACGCGGACAACACCCCGACGGTCCCTCCGTCATCGAGGCTCGCATCTCCCGAACCGCTCGCACTCGCTTCACCGTTCGTGCCAGGCCCACCGCTCGATGCCCAACCTGGCTCCCCCACCCAGCGACACTCGTCCGAGGGCATCTCGTCCATGCACCCACTGCGGTCGGGAAAGCAGAGATTGCAGTACGGCCCGTCTCCCCGCTCCGTGCACGTGATGTCCCCGTTGAGGTTCCCACAATGCTCGGGCAGCTTGATCGTACAGCTGACCCCAAGGCCAATGCCCGAGCCGAGGCCCGCGAGCATGCCGATCGTACGAATCAGTCGTCTCGCCTGCATCGACGTCATCTTCAGAATCTCCGAGCAACTGCCACGCTCGCGCCCCGAAGCCCGAGGCTCGGCGCGACGGTCAAGCTGGCCCTGCGCCGAGGAGCGAGCTTCGCGGCGAGCAGCCCGACCCCAGTGATCACCCCCACACCCCCGACCACCGCCAGCGAAATTCCGACCGGCACCGTGGTGAGCAACGTGAATCCTCCTCGCTCACCTCGCACCTCATCCGGTCGTACCGCCAACGGAATCCCCGCCGCCAACATCCCGACCCCGAGCACCGCCGTCCCAATCCCCGCGTACCCCATCGCACCAAGCGTGCGGCCGCGGTTTCGCTCGGCCTCCGCGGCCTCGAGTCGCGCCCGCTCCTCCTTGTCCAGCGCCGCTCTCTCTGCTTCCGCTGCCCGCTCCGCCTCCGCCTCCGCCTCCGCCTCCGCCTCCGCCACCTTCGCCAGCCGCTCAGCCCCTTCGCCGATCGCCACGCCGACCTTCTCGAGCATCTCGTCGCTGCCGCACTCACACGTGATCGAAGCCATCTGCTCCACGAGCAACCGCTTGTTCCGAACCAGCGCGACGTGAACCTCGTAGTCGTACGGGCCACCTCGCACTGCCACGTGGATCAAGTCCCCGGCCTCGAGCGCCCGCCCCCGCTCGCGGAACACCTTCTGCGCCCGCTCCTCGATCCACCCGCGGAGCTGCCCGGCCTCCGGCACGGTCTCCTCGACCCAGATGGCCAGACCCGCCACGGCCGACCGCTGACCATCCATTGGAGGCTCGAACGCCTCCAGTTCCACCGCCTCCGGCGCGACAACGCCGACACGCAACACGCCTGCCACCAGGACCTCGGCCGATCCACCCAAAGCCTCGCCACCGAGCGCCCCCCGCGCCCTCGCCTCCCCGGGCATCCCCACGAAGATCACCGCCCCCGCGAAGAGAGCCCCACCCGACCGCAAGCTCCGTCCGCTCATTGCACCTTGCTCCTGCAAATCCCCACCATCTTCTCCGTCTGCCGATCGCTCGCGCCCTTGCCGGCCTTCACACACGCCTCGAACCGCCCGTCCTCGAGCAGCGCCATCACGTGCATGCTGCGTCGATCCACTTGCTTGGCCGAGGGCCAGCACTTCTTGTCTGCGGCGAGTCGAGCCAGCTCGGCCCACTTGCGCTTGCCGAGCGCCGCATCGGCATCGGCACGAACGCGCGCACACTTCTCCGTCTCATGCGACGGCACCTTCGGCGCAGCTGGCCCTGGCTTCCCGGATGCAGGCGGAGGAACGACATCCTCGTCGAGCACGATCTCACCGAGATCCTCTTCCGCAGCCTCGTCGACCGCGACGGGCTCGGTCTCGGTCTCGGAGCCCGTCACCCCGACCATCGCGTCCGTCTCGCCATCGTCGCTCGCTCCCCGCTCCAACCCCTCCCCCGCAGCCTCCGTCGACTCACCGACCCCCTCACTCACAACCATCCCCCCCGGAACGGGCACCGTGGCACCGCCCCCGAGCTCCACCCCCTCGAGCTCCGCCTCCGCCTCCGCGGCCGCGTCCTCCGTGCCGACCTCCCGCACCTCCTTCGCCCCCGCCTGCGAGGAGAGCACCGTCAGCGTCCCCCCCACCGAGGCGGCGCCCACCAAGATCACCAACACCCCAACGACGAACAACATCCGCAACGAGACCCCCTGGCCCTCACCCACCACGGGTACTTGCGGCGAGATCTCGCTCCCCGTATCCGCCACGCGATCGAGCGGTCCGGTCCCCGCGTTGGTCGATTGCCAGCTCGGCCACATTCGACCGGAAGGATTGGTGTCGACACCAAGCCCCGGCGGAGGGTACGTGCCATCCATGCCCCGATCTGGAGCCGACATCGGCGCAGCCATCGGCACGGGATGAGGCGCGGCCACCGAAGGCTCCACTACCGTCGGCGCGCCCGCCATGGATGCGAAAGCCGGCGGAGGCGGAACCACGAACGACGACTCCACGGGCGCCCTCTCCACCGGAGGCACCACACACGCAGGCTCGAGCGGCAAGCCCGAACCCCTCGCCACCGTCGCTGCCGCCGATCCCCACGTCAGCGAACCAGGCCTCGCACCACCGCCATCCCCCGTCCCCCGCGTCGTCTCCACCACCGTCTTCGCGCCACCGCCATCCCCCGCCCCCCGCGTCGTCTCCACCACCGTCTTCTTGACGCCGCCTGCCCCCGCCGTCCCCGGAGTCACCATCTGCGTGCGCTCGGCATCCGCCCCCGCTCGCCCCGCGAGCACGGCCGTCTTCTCCTTCGCGCCCGCCCTCACCGGCGGCACCACCCCCTTGCCCGCCGCCGCCTTCTTCTCCTCGACCAACGCCCGCAGATCCTGATCCGTCCCCCACAGCCTCGTCCTGCGCTGCCCTCTCTCGGCCGCATCCTCGGGAATCCCCTCCAGCGCCCGCTCGACCGCCGCCATCGACGGATAGCGATCCTTGGCATCCTTGGCGATCATCCTCAGCACCACCGACTCCACGGCAGCCGGGATCTCGGGCACGAGGCTTCGCAGCGGCTCGGGCGGATCATTGAGGTGCCGCGTGATCACGTGGATCGCATTGATCCCCGTGAACGGCACCTCTCCGGTCAGCATCTCGTAGGCCATGATCCCCAGCGAGTACATGTCCGAGCGAGCATCGAGCTGCTCCCCCCGCGCCTGCTCGGGGGCCATGTAGCTCGCGGTGCCGAACACCTCGCCGGTCCCGGTCAGGCCCTTGCCCTGCGCATCGGCGTGCTGGTCGCTGCCCACCTTGGCGATCCCGAAGTCGAGCAGCTTGACCCGATCGCCGTCCTCGCCGTCGTCGCCCCTGGTGAGGAAGCAGTTCCCGGGCTTGATGTCGCGGTGGATGATCTCCTTGAGGTGCGCCGCATGCAGGGCGCTGGCGGCCTGCAGCAAGATCCCACGCGTGCGCGACCACGGCAGCACGCCATGCTGCTTGAGCTCGAACCCCACGTCGTGCCCGTCGAGGTACTCCATCACGAAGTACACCGAGTCGTCGGGCGTCTCGCCGAAGTCCTTGATCTCCACCACGTTGCGGTGGCGAATCTTCGAAGCCGCCCGCGCCTCCTGGAGGAAGCGCTCGCGAAAGCGCTGCTCGTAGGCGTAGCGCGGGTGCAGCACCTTCACCGCGACGCGGTGGTCGAGCGCCATGTGCATGGCATCGTACACGTAGCCCATGCCGCCCCGACCGAGCAGGCCCGTGATTCGGTAACGCCGATCGAGGATCGATCCGGTCAAGTCCACCGCAAACGCCATGCTCCGATCATCATGGATCACTGCAACCGCGAACGGAACTGCCTGGATCACGAATTCATGTCACTCGAGGGCCAAAGTCGCAACAATTCTTCGATCCCCAAAGTGCCACACCACCGCCGATCGGGCCAAGTCGACACGATCGTGACACTTCCACCCCACGACCCAAGTGTGTCACTCGCCGAACACCACGAAGCACTCGCGCATGACCCATGACCCCCACGACCGACCGATCCACCGCACCGCACCGCCACGACCACGGCTCACGGCTCACCCCCTTCACCACGCTCGAGCGCACCCCAGCGACCCGAGCGAGCACCACCCCCACCCGCACCACCGTCCCCTCCCGCTCCCTCCCGGTGGACCATCCTGCACGACGACGCTCCTCACCTCCCCCAGCGCAGCACCGTCACTCACTCACCCCACGAACCACGACCCCAGAGCACGCACCGCCCACACCGCGATCGCCCCACCCGCCCCCTCGAGGCCGCACGCAACCCCTCGCCACCCCTGCCCTCGCTCGTCCCGGCACCCCCGTGCTATCGTGCGCGCTTGCCATGGTCACGAGCGCCATCGTCATCCTCGGCGTGCTGCTGACGCTGGTGCTGCCGATCTACCCCCAGGGGTTCGAGCCCTCGATCGGGCTGTTCCTGGTGCTGGCGGGCCTCGGAGGGATGATGGGGCTGATGCGCCGGGCGGCCCGCCGGGAGCTGATGGTGCTGTCGCCGTGGGTGGTCGCGCTGATGCTGGCGATGCTCGTGGGCGGCATGCGACAGGGCGAGTCGCGGCAGGCGCTGGAGGACTGCCTGCCCTACCTGCTGTTCATGATCGGCTTGGTGGCGGGGCGCGGCGCGGCACGACCACGGACGATCCTGGTGGCGGTGCTCGTGGCATGCCTGGGCGACAGCCTGGTCTCGCTCTACAAGATGCCGAGCTTCGAACCCGGCATTCGCTCGACCTACAACTACTTCAAGATCACGGCGGGCCTGCCGCTGGTGGGCGTGTTCGCCTCGACCCTGCTGCGCCACACCGATTCGAATGGACGGTCGCCCTCGCTGGCGACCCGCCCCGGACACCTGGTGGCCTACGGGCTGATGCTGGTCGCGCTGTTCGCCTCGGTGAGCCGCGGCATGATGCTGGGCTACGTGATTGGCCTGCTGTTCACCGCCTACATCCGCCGCCCGTCGCAGGTGCTGATGGCCTCGCTGGTGGTCAGCGTGGGGCTGCTGGCGTTCTCGTCGGTGTTCCTGGAGCTGGGCGAGAAGTACCTGCGCCTGCGCTCCTCGGGCACCATCGAGGGCCGCGTCGACGAGATCGAGTCGGCCTGGGCCACGTTCTTGCAGTACCCGCTGCTCGGCGCGGGCCTGGGCGCCACGTTCGTGGTCGACGGCGCCCACAAGGCCTACGTGCACAACATGGCCGCGTATCACCTGTGGAAGTTCGGGCTCGTCGGCTCGGGCATCCTCGCCATGCCGCTGTTCGTGATCGGCCGGCAGCTCTCGGCCTCGGGCCGCGACGAGCGAGCCATCGCGATCGGGGGCGGGCTCTCGGTCATCGCCTACCTGATCACCTGCGCCGCCTACAAGACCTATTATCTGGTGTGGATCCTCGGGGTGGTGGTCGGCGCCACCATCTCCTGGCTGACGGCGTGGCGTACCATGCAAGCGCCCCAAGCCCCCGTGTCGTGAGTCCCTCATGCAAGAGCTCGTGGTCATCATCCTCACCCTCGACGAAGAGCCGAACCTCGAGGCGGCGCTGGCCTCGGTGGGCACCAAGGCTCCGGTGCTGGTGCTCGACTCCGGCTCGAGCGACCGCACGCAAGAGCTCGCCCGCGAGGGCGGAGCCGAGCTGCACGTGCGCAAGTTCGACGACTACGCCACGCAGCGCAACCACGCGCTCGACCTGGTGCGCGACCGCTTTCGCTGGGTGCTGTTCCTCGATGCCGACGAGCGCATGACCCCCGAGCTGTGGGCGGAGATCGAGCAAGTGCTGCCGCGCGACGACGTGGACGGGGTCTACATCGGCTGGGTGTTCGAGGTGCTGGGCCGCGACCTCCACCACGGGAGCTTCGGCATCGCGAGCAACCTGCGGCTGATGCGAGCCGAGAAGGCGCGCTTTGGCCGGGCCACGCACGAGCGGGTGGACGATCGGGAGATGCGGGTGATCCGGCTGCGGCACAAGATCCGCCACGCCGACGCGAAGCCGCTGGCCGAGTGGTTTCGCAAGCACATCCGCTATGCACAGTGGGAGGCCAAGCACTACGTGGACGGCACCGACGAGGCACGCGGCCTCGAGGGCTTCAGCCTGCGCACCAAGGCCGGCCGCACGGTGGGCCTGCGCTGGGCCTACAACAAGCTGCCGCTGTTCGTGCGCCCATTCCTGCACCTGGGCCGCACGGTGGTCCTCCACGGTGCCTGGCGCGACGGCGTGCCGGGACTGATGTACGCAGGCATGCAGTCGCTGTGGTACCCGATGATGACCGACCTGTTCATCCTGGAGGAGAAACGACGCCGACGCCGACGCCGACGAGACGAGGACTGACGCAACCCGGCGAGCGTCCGCGCCGTGCTCACCCGTCGTCCCGTTGCAGGTCGTCGACGCAGATGGGATGCGAGACGCCGCTGACCTCGGCGCAGCGGCAGCCGGGAGTGTCGTCGTCGCATGGTCGCACGCAGCGGGAGTCGGCGTCGGGCTGGCCGATGCACTGGGCGCCCAGCGAGCAGTCGAGGCCGCCGGTGCACACGCCTCCGGGCACCACCGGACCGTCGAGCGCACAGCGCTGATAGGGGCCGTCGTCGCCGGCGAAGCGGCGGCAGCTCATGGCCTCGGGGCACGCCTCGCCGTCGGTCGTGGCCCCGATCTCGCACGGGCAGCCATCGCCGACGAGACAGCGATGCCACTGCCGACGCAGGGCGAACGTGCGTCGCATGAGCTTGGCCTGCTCGGCCGAGAAGCCACGGCGACACTCCGGGTAGTAGCCCATGACGTTGCCGGGATCGGGCTGGCTGCCATCGGCGCACACGAGCGCGCACTCGGGACCGACGAGGCAGGTCTCGGGACCGGGATCGGGCGGAGTGTCGCAAAGACCATCACCGTCGAGCACGCAAGCCTCCATGCACATGCGACCGCCGGCCTCGGAATCGACCGGAATCACCTCCTGGGGGTGATCGGCGTGCGTATGACACAGGCCCATGAAGTGCCCCAGCTCGTGCGCGAGCGTGGTGTCCCAGCGCTCCTTGGCGACCGCGACCAGCCCGTGCCCCGACTGCGGGCCGGCGATGCGCCGCTGACCGCCGCAGCTCCCGTTGGGCACGGTGGACAAGCCGGGGCGCGGCACGCCGTCGACGAAGATGCGATCGGTGAGCACGACGGGCACGTAGAACTCGTCGCGGTGCTCGCTGATGGTGCGGCTGCGCACGATGGCGGAGAGATCGTTGCCGTCGAGCTCGAGCCACGAGGGCTCGGCCACGCGGATCACGTCGACCGCACGCACCTCGAGCCCGAAGTCGTCGTCGCGCGAGAACCAGTGATGGAGACGTGCGAGCTCGGCCTGCACCTCCTCGAAGGCGTAGCTGCCCTGGCCGTCCTCGTCGACGATGACGAAGACCACCAGGTCGAGCGGCGGGCACTGCCCCGACTCGTCGACGAAGCCGTCGGCGTCATCGTCGAGGCCGTTGCAGATCTCGTCGCGCCGCGTGTCGTCGGGGCAGCCGCAGGGATCGTCGCAGCCATCGGGCATCACGGGAGGCCTTGGCTGGAGGCACGCGGCGGCGCCCCCGTGGGGCGAGCGCCCGCAGATCGCCCCGCGCGAGCGGCAGTCGAGGCGCTGGCGCTCGCCCTCGACGCACGCGACCAGCTCGTTGCCATCGCACCGCGGGGGCTCGAAGGCGGGCACACAGGCGTGCTCGGAGGGCGGCTTGCACACGGGCCCTTCCTCGGTGGTCACGCAGCGCTGGCCCCGAGCGCCGCAGTCCACCGAGAACGGACGCCCGCCCGCGCAGCCCACCGCCACGTCCTCGTCGCAGCGCCCGAGGATCGGCACGTCGCCGCATCCGGGCGGCCCGGGCTCGCACGCACCGGCGCGGCAGGGTGCCGCACCGCACTCCTGCGCGACCTCATTGGGCACTCCGCAGCCGTCGACCCACCACGCGTCGCCATCGATGCAGCGGCGCTCGGCCCGGGGCATGCAGCCGGGCGCGGGCTCGACCACCGGACGCGGCCGCCACACGCGAGGCGCGGGGGATGGCTCGGGTGCTCGAGCCGTCGTGGGCTCGGAGATGGGTGCAGGTCGCTCGGC
The DNA here is from genome assembly GCF_026337845.1 of Paraliomyxa miuraensis. Classification (GTDB taxonomy): domain Bacteria; phylum Myxococcota_A; class Polyangia; order Nannocystales; family Nannocystaceae; genus Paraliomyxa; species Paraliomyxa miuraensis. The sequence goes on from NZ_JAOVZF010000164.1 coordinate 492,748, forward strand.
CCGCTCGCGCGAAGGCAGGCCGAGCATCCACCAGCCCAGCGCGCCCGCCACCAGCAGCACCAACAGCGGACGCCAGAGCCAACCCCACAGCCCACGCACCACGCGACGTAGACGAGAGGGCGGTGCGGGTGGTGAGGTCACCGGCCCGAAGCGTAACAGGCGAGCCCGGTGGAGCGTTGCGAGCGGCCGGATCCAACGGGAACCGAAGGCCCGTGCTCGCTCAGGCCGGCCCCGGCTCGCACGAGCCGTCGAACAGATCGAGATCCGCGTCGTAGTAGTGCACGCGGACCTCTTGGACCCCGGGCTCGACCGCCTGCACCCAGGTCACCTCGTAGGTGAGCACGTCGCAGCCCGAGTAGTTGATCGTCACCTCGGAGAAGTACGAGGGCGCCATGCCACCGTTGTAGTCGCCGCACAGGTCGTACAGACCCCAGTAGTCCTCGATCTCCTCGACGAGGCCCGGGGGCACCGCGTCTTCCCAGTCGTCGCCGCTGCCCAGCGTCTCCGACCAGGAGCCTTCCTGGCCGCAGCTCGGCGCGATGTAGCCGAACAGCTCGGCACAGTCGTACAGCTTCGCGATGCTCGCCGGGCCGACGAAGTAGATCGAGTCCAGCGTCGCCTCGGAGTCGATGACCTGGTCGTCCGCGGTTCCGTAGAGCTCGTCGGGACCGGTGCGGAAGTCGTCGATGTACCGTGCGGTGTCGCTGCGAAGCGCACAGTCGAAGTCGAGCACGTCCTGGGTGCTGACCTCGTGGTCGCCGAGGAACGCCACCAGACCGTCCTCCGCCGCGGAGCGGAACCGCATGGAGCTCGACGGCTCGACGTCGCAGCCGATGACGAGGATGAACGACGCCAGAATCAGGGTGTTGCGCAGCATGATCGTACCTCGAGGCCGCGTCGCGTATAGCATGCAGGGCAGGTCGAGAGCGCCCACCTCGAACGGCCCCAGCCACCACCGAAGTGGGAGATCCCACTGTCAACCGCCGTCCGCAGCACGAGCCTAGCAGAGCACCCCGGTCGGCCCACCCATGCCCCCCTTCCGGGGGGCAACCTCGCTCTTTGCTCGCCTACCGCTGGCCGCGGGGGGCCATGACTAGATCGGAACCCCGCCGACCAGGACGATGTTGTCGACCCAGGCCCGATCGGAGCCCGCGACGATGCTGCCGTCCTTTTGGTACCGCCACTGGAGCGTATGCGCGCCCGCAGCGACCGGATAGCTGGCCATGCCGCTGGTCACGCCCGACCACTGCGCCCCCACGACCTGCACGCCGTCGACGTAGAAGCGCAGGTAGTCGCAGCAAGCCTCGCTGCTGATGCTGTAGGCGAAGTCGATGGTGCCGGCAACCGCCATGTTGACGTTCACGTTCATCTGCGACTGCTGGCTGTGACCGATCACGCCGCTGTGCGCCGAGAACCCGCCGGCGATCGGCATCATGTTGTCGACCACCCAGTTGGCGTTGCCACCCCCGGTGAACTGGGCCGGCATCACGCCGCCCTCGAAGTCCTGGATGTACTGCCCGCCGCTGCAGTTGCTGAAGTTGAAGCTGCAGTTGGCGAGGTTGCAGGCGAGGTTGCCGGCGTCGAAGCCGAGGCTCACGCAGGTCTCGCCGCCAAAGTCGATGCCGTCGCAATTCTCGGGCCCCTGCTGGATGCCGTCGCCGCAGATCGAGCACTCGCTGAGGTCGTAGAGGCAGTCGGCCCCGCAGGTGATGTCGCCGGCCTCGTACCCGAGCGACTCGCAGGTGACCCCCTCCTGGACCTCGCCCTCGCAATCCTCGGCGATGTCGACCACCTCGTTGCCGCAGATGAAGCAGCCGAGCAGGTTGTAGTCGTCGCAGGTCAGCAGGCACCCGAGCTGGCCGCCCTGATAGCCCAGCGACTGACAGGTCTCGCCATTGACCTGGGAGAGGTCGCAGACCTCGTCGCCCTCGATCTGGTTGTTGCCACACACCGACACCTCACCGCCGCTCTCTCCGGTATCGGCCACGGGGCCGGTGGACGAGCTTCCCTCACCGGTCGTGGTCGAGCTTCCGGACGACTCTTCACCGGTGGTGGTGGTGTCGTCGGGCCCGGTGGTGGTCATGGGCAGGGTGGTCGCGGTGGTCGAGCCCCCCGTGCTCATCTCCGTGTCGTTGTTGGCCGTGTCGAGGGTGGTCGCCGTGTCATCGGCAGCGGGACACGCAGCCAGAGCCAGCGGGAAGGACGATGCGATCAGGAAACGCCAAGCCAGTCGATGCACGCGCGCATTATAGCGCAGGGAAGGATCGCGAGGGAACGGCTTCGGCCATCGCGTGAGCTGGCTCGGCCCGCGCAGCTGCGCCGTCGCGGAGCTCCCTCGCACGCCCAACCAGGCTCCTGGCGCCAATGCATGATGACGGCCGCGAGGCTGCGGTAGCGTCCCGGTGATGGCGCTGCCCGACCCCATCCGCCTGCGGCCCCCTGCGCCCTTCGACGTCACGCTGAGCCCGCCAGGCTCCAAGAGCCTGAGCAACCGAGCCCTGTTGCTCGCGGCGCTGGCCGAGGGCACGTCGACCCTCCGCAACCTCCTCGAGGCCGACGACACTCGACACATGCGGGCCTGCCTGGCCACGCTGGGGGTCGAGCTGCTCGATTTTCCGGATGCGGACGGCACGCTCGCGGTCGAGGGCCTCGCGGGTCCGCTGCGCTCCACCGTCCAATCGGCACCGGGCCTTCCGCCCACGCTCCACGTGGGCACCGCAGGCACCGTGGCTCGCTTGCTGGGTGCCGTGGTGGCGGCCAGCCCGGTGCACGCGATCATCGACGGCACGCCGCGCATGAGGGAACGCCCCATGGCCCAGCTGCTCGACGCGCTGCGCGACCAAGGGGCGCGGCTCACCACCCGGGGCGAGCCCGGGTGCCTGCCGGTCGAGGTCGGCCCCGACGGACCTCGGCTCCGCGGGGGGACGATCACCCTCGCTCGACCAGCCAGCTCGCAGATCGTCAGCGGCCTGGTGATCGCGGCCCTCCTCGCGGCCGCCCCCACGCGGATCGTGCTCGAGCAGGGCACCCCGGCCCGCCCGTATGTCGACATGACCCTCGCCACCGTGCAGGCGTTCGGTGGCCATGCACGCTGGCTCGACGCGCGCACCCTGGAGATCGAGCCCTCGTCGCTGCGCGCCATCGACACCACCATCGAGCCCGACGCCTCGGCGGCCAGCTATCCGCTGGCGCTCGCGGCCCTGTACGGCGGCCACTGCACGATCGCCGGGCTCGGCCACGACAGCCTGCAGGGCGACGTGGCCTTCGCTCCCGCCGTGCTCGCGCCGATGGGCGCAGCGGTCGACCAGGCGGCCCACCAGACCTCCGTCCGCGGAGCGGGCCCGCTTCGAGGCGGGGACTTCGACCTCGGCGAAATGCCGGACATGACCCTCACGCTCGCGGCGCTGGCCATCCACGCCCGAGGGCCCACCCGGATCCGCGGCGTGGCGATCCTGCGCCACCACGAGAGCGATCGCCTGGCCGCAGCCGCCACGGAGCTGCGCAAGCTGGGGGCCACCGTCCACGAGCATCCCGACGGCCTGGACATCCACCCACCCTCGGGGGGACCCAGAGCCGGGGTGACCGTGGACACCTACGAGGACCACCGCATGGCCATGGCCTTCGCCCTGGTGGGGGACGTGGGCGTGCGGGACCCGGGCTGCGTGGCCAAAACATGGCCGGAGTACTTCTCGGTGCTCGAAAGGCTCGGTATGGTCGTGAGCAGCGCCCGATGAAGCCGGGAGACACCATCACGGTGATGGCCAAGACGCTCTCCCGTCACGGGGACGGCGTCGCACACCATGGAGACTACGAGATCCACGTCGGCGGGCTCCTGCCCGGCGAGACCGGTGACGTCGAGCTCGACTACGTGAGCAAGCAGCGGCCGCGCGCCCACGGGAACGCGGTACGCCGACGCAACACCCACCCCGGTCGCCGCGCCGCGCCCTGCTCTCACCATGGCCGCTGCAACGGCTGCCCGCTGATGGAGATGGATCTCTCCAGCCAGCACGAGCTCAAGCGCCAGGAGCTCGCACGCGAGTACGATCTGGAGATCGACCGGCTGGTGGTGCTCGAGGAGGGCGACGGCCTGCACTACCGCTGGTCGGCCAAGCGCGTGGTCGATGGTGAAGCGGGAGCCCTGGTGCTGGGCAGCTACATGCGGGGCACCCACAACGTGGCCGACATGAGCGGCTGCCTCGTCGACCATCCCGACATCGTCCGCTGTGCCCAGGAGCTGGTCGAGCAGGCCAACGCGATGCGCGTCGAGCCCTACGACGAGCTGGGCGAGCACGGCGACCTCCGCTACGTGTGGTTCAAGACCGACGGGCGCGGCCAGGTGCTGCTCACCCTCATCACGTCCGAGCCGACCTCCCCCAGCGTGCGTGCGCTGGCCGAGCGCCTCACGGTGCCGGCCGGGGTCGCCTGGGGCGTCAACTCCACCCGGGGCAACGACCTGCGCGGGACCTCGCTGCGCCCCATACGGGGCAGCCAGAGCCTCACCCTCGACATCGCCGGGGTCGAGTTCCACTGCGGCCCGCTGGGATTCCTGCAGCCCAACCCCACCGCGATTGCGATGGCCTATCACGACCTGGTGCACGTGCCCGCAGGAGGCGTGCCCCACGGTCGCGTGGCGCTGGACCTCTATGCCGGAGCCGGGGTCACCACCGCGTTGCTGCGCGAGCGCTTCGCCCAGGTGTTGCCCTGCGAGTCGTACCCCGAGAGCGCACGCCAGCTCGGGATCGAGCCGCAGCTGGTCGAGGAGTTCCTGGCGCGGATCCTCGGCAACCCGCGCGGGCCCGCTCGGCATCCGGATCTGGTGGTGGCCAACCCACCCCGCGGAGGGCTGGGTCCCACCGTGTGCAGCCAGCTGAACCAGCTGCACGGTTCCCGACTGCACCTGATGAGCTGCAACCCACGCTCGCTTCGCGACGATCTCAACCGGCTCACCGGCCCCGACGGCGCCTACCGCCTGATCCGCACGCGCGCGTTCGATACGCTGCCCCAAACCGCGCACATCGAGCTGGTGGCGTGGCTCGTGGGCAAGTAGGACGGCCGCCTCGGAGGGCCTGGTCAGGGCGCGCATGGGGCGGCCGCACGCGCCGCCCCGGTGGTAGTGTCTACCAATGACCCTTGCCCTTCGCCGCCCTCGCCATCCGCTCGCTCACCCGATCTGCGCCCGGGGCCTCGCGCTCGGCCTGGGCGGCGGGGCGCTCGTGCTGTCGGCGTGCTTCGATCCCGGCGTCCCCGTCGACACCGAGCTCGCTGAGGGCAGCGGCACCACCTCGCAGGAGCAGACGGCGACCAGCCCCGGCACGGAGACCAGCACCACCGCCACCACGCCGACCACCGGGCCCGACACCGACGATCCTCCGACCACCGATCCCGACACGACCGCGGGCCCGGCCGATTGCGAGGGCGACGGGCCCGACCCGGCGTGCGATGCCGCCACGCCCTACTGCGTCGACGGCACCTGCGTCGACTGCACGGGCCTGCCCGACGGTGCGTGCATGGCCCTCGACCCCACGGCCCCGGTGTGCGACGCCGAGGTCGGCGTGTGCAGCGGCTGCACCGAGCACGAGCAGTGCTCCACCGGGGCCTGTCGCTACACCACGGGCGAGTGCTTCGCCCAGAGCAACCGCCTCTGGGTCGACAACACCTTCGGTGGCTGCGCCGGGGGCACGGGCAGCGAGGCCAACCCGTTCTGCACCGTGGTCGAGGCCATGGAGGTGCTCAATGGACAGGCGGGCAGCGAGCCGTGGGCGATCTTCGTGGCCGGCAGCCCCAACCCCTACGAGGGCACCGTCGATCCCGACAACAACCGCCCGGTGGCGATCATCGGGCCCTCGGCGGGCCTGGCCGCCACGCTCGACGGCGTTGCGGGCTTCACCATCGACCACTGGGCGCAGTCGCCCGAGACCTACCTCGCTCGCCTCACCATCGATCGTGGCTTCAGCGGCACCGCGATCCGCTGCAACACCGGGCAAGTGTTCGCGACCGACACCAACTTCGTGGGCGGCGACACGGCCGCGGACGTGACCGGCTGCTCGCTGCGCCTGCGGCGATCGGTGGTGAGCACCGGGGGCCTGGGGGTGATGGTCACCGGCGCGGGCGAGCTGCTCACCGACCAGACCACCTTCGAGAACAGCAGCGGGGGCATCGTCATCGACGGTGGCAGCGCGGTGCTGCGGCGCAGCGTCGTACGCAACCACTACGTGGCGGGTGGCATCGAGGTGATCAACGGCGGCGAGCTGCAGCTGGTCAACTCGATGGTCTACTACAACCAGTACAACAACGACGGGGTCCATGTGGCCAACGGCGGCACAGTCGACGTGGTGCACTCCACCATCATCGGCACGTTCAGCTGCGGCGGCATGGCAGGGCCCACCTCGATCCGCAATTCGATCGTGCTGCACCAGCCGTTCGAGGCCGGCTTGGACTGTACCAGCACCTCGGTCCACACCTCGGTCGTCAACACGGGTCTGGGCCAGGGCATGGGCAACGTGCAGGCCGACGCGATGGACCTGGGGACGATCTTCGTCAACCCCGTGACCGGCATGGACGCCGACTGGCACGTGCTGCCCGGCTCGATCCCCGAGGGGGTGGCGGTGCATCAGCCGGGAGATCCGGTGGTCGACTTCGACGGCGAGCCGCGGCCGGAGATGGCGGGCGCCAACGACTACGCGGGCGCCGACGTGCCGTAGGCCCGCTCGGCTGGCGATCAATTCAGCTCGGGCGCCGTCCCGGCCAGCACCTGGAATTGCCCCCCGGCCTGCACCCGCTCGTCCTCGCTGGTCCCCGACGGCAAGGGCCCCGGCCACACCACGACCTGCGCGCTCGCCACGTACTGCCCTCGCGAGTGCACCCAGGTATCCCGCTCGGCCACCCAGGCCAGCACGGCCTTGCGGGCCACCTCGGTCACCTCGCGGTCATCGGCCGGATCGCCGTTGGACATGCCCTTGCCCCGCTCGAAACCGACCACCATGGGCCGGTTCGGGTCGGCGTCGCGGTTGGCCTCGCGACGCGCCTCCATCTCCTGGCGCATCCGCTCCTGCTCGCCGGCCATCATCTTGCGGATGGCCTGGGCGCTGCGCTCGTCCTGCTCGACCTGAGCCGCGCGCTCCTCCTCGTCGAGCGGGCGCATGGCCTCCCGCAGCCGAATTTCGTCGCCGGGAGGGATGGCTCCATGGCGAGCGGGCCCCAGCACCTCCGTGAAGCGCGGGCGCTCGCGTAGCCAATTCTCGGCATCGCCAACCGACTCGAACGAGGCTACTCGGGCCTCTCCGGTGCGGACATCGCGGATCTTGAGCTCGATGGCCATGGTCCTCCAGTGAACCCTCACGATACCATCTTGGGACGCTCTGGGAGAGGCCGGGCACGTGCAAGAGCTGCGGCCCCTCTAGTACCTTTTCGACTGGTGCCGAGCCGATGATCGACCTCTATACCGCTTCGACACCCAACGGCTGGAAGGCCTCCATCGCGCTCGAGGAGCTCGCGCTGCCCTACACGGTGCACCGGGTGGATCTCAAGGCAGGAGAGCAGAAGCAGCCCCCGTTCCTCGCGATCAACCCCAACGGTCGGATTCCCGCCATCGTGGACCGCGACCAGGACGACCTGGCCGTGTTCGAGTCGGGCGCGGTCCTGATGTACCTGGCGGAGAAGGCCGGGGCGTTGCTGTCGACCGAGGTCGCCGCCCGCTCGCGCGCCATCCAGTGGCTGATGTTCCAGATGGGCGGTCTGGGTCCGATGATGGGCCAAGCCAACGTCTTCCATCGCTACGCGCCCGAGCGGATCCCCTACGCGACTCAGCGCTACCAGCGAGAGGCTCGGCGCCTGCTCGAGGTGCTCGACGGCCAGCTCGGCCGCTCCGAGTACCTCGCGGGGGAGTACTCCATCGCCGACATCGCCAACTGGTGCTGGGCGAGCACGTACGAGTGGTCGGGAATCACGATCGACGGCCTTCCCCACCTCGCCCGCTGGCTCGAGGTCGTTGGCCAGCGACCCGCGGTCCAGCGGGGGCGCGAGATCCCCGGCAAGCTCGCCCCCACGCAGGCCGAGGCCGAGACCATCGGTCGCTCGCTGCTGGTCTAGCCCGGCTCGATCGAGCCGAGCTCCGCGATCGGGGCCGCCGAGGCGGTTCGCCGTTGCCGCCGCGCGACCGTGCAACGTGTGAGAATTGCGTCGTGCACGTGCTGCGCGGGCCCTGGCGCCCCCTGCAACGCCGTCCCCGCGTCGTCGCGGACTTGCTCGGCTCACCCCGCTGGGGTAAGCCCCCGCACACAGAGGTCTGCGCCGCTGTCCGACGAGCTCACCAGTCTCGGCGACGAGCCACCCCGGTTCCTGAAGCTCGGCCTGGAGATGCCGCTGGTGCGTCGCGTGGTGCGGCTGGGCGTGTGGGTGGTGCTGGCGATGGTCACCCAGTACCTGGTCAACGTGGCCGACAACGCCATGGTCGGCCGCCTGCAAGGCGACGAGGCCACCGCCTCTCAGGCGGCGCTCGGCGTGGCGATGCCGTTCTTCTGGGCGTTCGGCGGATTCTTTGCGGCCGTGGGTGCGGGCACCCAGGCGATCACGGGTCGCCGCTACGCCGAGGCCGACTACAAGGGCGCAGGCGCGGTGCTGTTCAATGCGCTGTGCATCGCGGTGATCGCCGGCTTGGTGGGCACCACGCTGGGGTGGCTCGCGTGCCCCAAGGGCGTGGGCTACCTGGCCGAGGGCGGCGGGCAGCAAGAGGCGCTGGCGATCGAGTACGCGCAGATCCGCATGCTGGGCGTGGCCGGCATGGTCGTGACCTTCGCCTACAAGGCGTTCTTCGACGGGGTCGGCCGCACCTACGTGCACCTGTGGGCCGCCGTTGCGATGAACGTGTTCAACGTCGTCCTGAACTACTTCTTCATCTACGGCAACGATGCGCTGGGGATCCCCAAGATGGCGCTGGCCGGCGCTGGCTATGCCTCGGTGATCAGCACCTACCTGGGCCTGCTCATCATCGCCTTGGTGGCGCACCGCAAGCACTACCGCACCAAGTACGTGTTCTACCGCCTGCATCACTTCGACCCCGGAGTGATGTGGCGGATCGTCAAGCTCATGGTGCCCTCGGGCGCGGCCACGGTGGTGCTGATGGCCGGCTTCGCCCTGTTCATGCGCTTCGTGGGGGTCATCGACACCGAGGCGGGCACGGGCAACGTGTATGGCGCCGCCACCAAGGCGATCATGGACATCGCCGGGGTGTGCTTCATGCCGCTCATCGCGTTCGGCACCGCGACTGCCACCTGCGTGAGCCAGAGCCTCGGCGCGGGCAAGCCCAACCTCGCCGCCCGCTACGGCTGGGAGGCCTCGCGGGTCGGGGTGCTGGCGATGATCGTCATCGGCTTGCTGTTCCTGGCCATTCCCGAGCCGATCATCGCCGTCGTCTCGCCCAACGACCCCAGCGTGGCCGCGGCCGGGGCGAACTCGCTGCGCATCATCACCATCGGGCTGCCGCTGATGGCCATCGGCCTGGTGCTCTCGCAGGCCCTGTTCGGGGCGGGCGCCAACGTGTTCGTGGCGGTGGCCGAGCTCATGCTCCACTTTGGCCTGTTCGTGCCTGGCGCCTGGCTCCTGGGCCCCACCCTCGGCTACGGCATGGAGGGGGTGTGGGCGGCCGCCACCCTCTACATCTGCGCGCTGGGCATCGTGATGGGCGCCAAGTTCCTTGGGCACGGGTGGCGCAAGATCAAGCTCTAGCCACGGTCGGGCGGAGCCCGCCGCCAAGGCCCTGCGCCGCCGCCAAGGGCCGCCGCCAAGGGCCGCCGCCAAGGATGGTTTCGCCCAAGACTGGCCAGCGACCACCCCGATCGGCCTATGATTGGGACATGCGACCCCGTGGGCTTCCATTCGCGACGATGTGCATGACGCTGGCCGTGGGCCTGCCGGCCACGGCAAGGGCGGAGGGGTCGGCCCTCGCGCTCACGGAGCTGCGGAGCACGGCGCAGCCCGTCCAGACCCCCACCGCCGAGCCGACGCCCGAGGCCACGCCCGAACCCACCGTGGTCGAGCCTCCGCAGCCCACGTCGTCCAAGGCCCCCGCCTCGACCATGCAGCCCACGTCGTCCAAGGCTCCCGCCTCGACGGCCCCCGTGCCCGAGGAGACCGAGCCGGTCCCCGACGAGGCGGTCGAGCCCGTGCCCGAGGACGACGAGGACGTGAGCCTCGAGGACGATCGCAAGCTGAGCGGAGCGGGCTCGGCCTTCCATCGTCACGCCATCGGGGCGCACGGCGGCATCGTGGTCATTCCCACGTGGATCCTGTCGAACTGGCTGGCGACCCACACCAACGCGCTGTGCCGCGGGTCGACGATCGGCGCGTTCGCGGCCGATCGCGGCCTCGCCCAGCAAGACGGCTGCAACTTCTACGTGGGCGCCGACTATGCCTATCGGTTCTCGCGCGTGCTCGACGTGGCCGCTTCGGTGCAGTACCAGCGCGCCAAGGTGCCCGATGGCCTGTGGCTCGACAAGGCGCGCTACGACGGCGGCGCGGGCAACATCGAGTCCGCCGACTACACCGAGATCGAGCTGGGCCTCATCGCCATGGAGGTCGACTTCATCGCGCGCGCCCCCGTGGTGATCACCCCCAACGTGGAGTTCGACATCGGCGGCGGCGGTGGCCTGGGTCTGGGCATCTTGTTCGGCGGCGTGTACCAGACCCCGCTGGGCACCGCGCCCGAGGGCTTCTCCAACGGCATGGCGACCCCGGGGACCTGTCAGACGCTCGAGGATCTCGCCGACCTCACCCGCTGCACCCCGCGCTGGGACGCGGCCAACGACGGCGACATGACCCCGCCCGACCAGAGCCAGCTGAGCAACCCCAACCCCGGGCTGTTCGCCAACTGCACCGCCACGGAGTGCGACGAGAACGACCTGGAGGCGTTCGGCTACCGCCAGAAGCAGGGTGGGATCCCGCCGGTGATCCCGGTGGTGAACCTGATCCTCAGCGCACGCATCATCATCAAGGACGCGGTCGGCATCACCCTCAACGGTGGCTTCAACACCGGCTTCTACTTCGGCGGCGGGCTGCAGGTGTTCTTCGGCAAGTCCGAGGAGGACGAGATGCGCAAGAAGCCCGTCGACGAGGAGGCCCGGCGCCGCAAGAACCGACGCGTGGGACGGATCTGACGCGGATTTTGGGCTCGGGCTTCGAGCACGTCAGGTCATCCCGACCTCCCGCGCGCCGCGATCGCCGAAGAAGCGCTCGAGGTCGAGGCCGGCGAGCTCGCTGGTCGCGTCCACGGTCACCAGCACGCGACCGTGCTCGACCCTCTGGGCGAGGGTCACGACCTCGGGCTTGGGCTCCACGTGCCCGAACAGCGCTGCGAACAGGAACCCCAGCATGCCCCCCATCAACAGCCCGATGCCAGCGCCATAGCCGCTGCCGGTGACCAGGATGCCAACCACCGCCCCCACGGCGGCAGCGGCCGCTCCGCCCGTGAGCCCGAGTCGACGCGACCGAAGAGCCGGCGCAGGAAGATCGGCGGGCTCCACGTGCCCCTCGTGCAGTGCGAGATCGACGACCTCCTCGGGCACGCCGTGCTCGAGCAGCGCATCGATGGCCCGCTGGGCCGTGTCGTGGTCGTCGAAGACGGCGTAGACGAGCCGCTCCATGTCGCCGGTCTGCACCCTGCTGCGGCGGTGTCGAGCGACGATCGCCGGGATATCGCCGTCGCGGGTTGCCGGCGAGGGATGACGGGGGCGGAGCGGCCGAGACCGACTCGTGGACCGCTCCGCCAAGCTGCGTCACGGGATCGCGCAGACGCCCACGTCCTCGTGGCCGAGCGGGGCCATCCCCGCCGCAAAGAACGGCACGCACTCCTCGGTGACGGCGGGGCACGGGTCACCGGGCGCGGTCACGTCACAGAAGGGAGTGCAGCAGCCGGGGGAGCCGCCCAGGCAGCCCTCGACCGCAGCGGGGTCGATGCACATCAGGCCCGGATCGCACACGTTGATGAAGGCACAGGCGTCGCCATCGAACCCGCCCGCGCCCGAGGCATCCGGCGCGCACGTGAACGAATCCACGACCGGGTAGCAGGCCTGGCCGGGGGCGCAGTCCTGAACCAGGGGATCGCAGCCCGGCAGACACAGGGTGAGCACGCCGCTGTTGGCGATCACGCAGGAGGTACCGGCCGGCGCACAGTTGGGTGCGGCGGGCGAGCCGGTGCACAGCGCCACGCACGTGCCCTCGTTGGTCGCGATGTCGACGTCCCAGCACATGGCCCCGAGCTCGCAGTTGTCGAGCCCCGAGGTGCCCGAGCCCACGACCTGACACACGGCGCCCACCGGCACGGGAGCCGGATCGACGGGAAAGCAGCCGTTGGCATCCCACGAGCCGCCGCCGCTGCTGTCCCATGCGTTGCACTTCTCGCCCACCGGGCAGTCCTGCAGCCAGGGGTCGCACGCCGCGCCGCCGCCCACGTCGAGCGGCTGGATGAAGACCACGCCCGTGGTCGCGCCGCCCGTGGTCCCCGAGGACTCCGAGCCGCCCGTGGTTCCCGAGGACTCCGAAGTCGAGGCGCCGGACGTGCTTCCCGAGCTCGTGCTTCCCGAGCTCGTGCTCTCCGAGCTCGTGCTTCCCGAGCTCGTGCCTCCCGAGCTCGTGCTTCCCGTGGAATCGCTCGGGCCCGTGGTCCCGCCGGTGGTCGTCTCGCTGCAGCCACCGGTTCCGCACGGTGGGTCGATCGTGGGATCGGTGGTGAGCGTGGTCGTGGGACTGGTCAGGCTCGTGACCGAGGTGGTGCTGCTACCCGAGCTACCGTCGGGATCGACGGGAGGCTCGTCGCCCGGACAACCGGCCAGCAGCATCAGCCCGAGACACGAGGGGAGCAGCGTGCGAAACGAAGGGAACGAGGGGGCAGGAAGCTCACGCATGCCGCGGAGGATGGCACGCGAGATCCGAACCGACGACCCGAAACCTGGAATCGACGGCCATCGAGGGACGGATTGCGTGCAAGAGCGCGCGATCTCGCTCGTCAGCCTCCGAGCTCGCCGCGCTCTCGCATCTTGTCGGTGGTCTCGCCCTGGAGCTTCTCGCCGGCCTTTGCCCCGGCGAGCGCAAAGGCATACCCCAGCACCACCGCGATCACGATCCCGAGCACGTTGATCTCGGCGCCCTCGCGGGTGAGCGCGTAGACCTGATTGAACCCGATCGCCACCGTGGCCGCGATCGCCGGCTCCTTGATGGTGTTGCCCGGGCTGAAGTACGCGACCAGCAGGCCGCCGCCGAAGAACGCCCCAAAGGCCACGATGAACACGAACGCGAGCGTGCCGCCCAGGGGCCCCAGCGCTCCCACGAGCGGAACTCCGAGGGGCTCGAGCAGGAACGCCGGCAAGAGCCAGCTCAGGCCGCCCTGCACCGCGGCGCCGATCATGATCCACTTGAGGGACAACGGGGGTTGCTCGCTCACACGACGGAGGGTACCGAACTACGAGCCGCCCGTCTGCCGAGCCCGGTGACCCATTCCTGCCAGCCCACCGAAATCGACGTTACCTCCGGTCAGGGCCGATGGAAGGCCGTGGCCAGCCACACCCCGATCACGGCGCAGGAGCGTCGAGCTCGCGCAAGGCGTGGAGCGAGCCGGCGCGGGTGCCCAGGTAGAGGTCACCGAGCAGCAGCGCCATCGAGACGAATTGGTCGCCGTCGGGCAGGGCCTCGAGCTCCGCGACGTGCTCCCACGAGGTCGCGTCGCCCGCGAGCGCAGCGGTGCGGTACACGCCGGTGGTGCCGTCGGTCGCCCGCATCAGCACCAGCAGCCGCTCGGGGCCGCCATCGGCGTCGAGCTGGGGCGCCCACGCCACCAGCTCGAGCCCATCGCCCGCGGGCCAGGGCTGGTCGGGCACGAACGCCTGGCCCTCGATGCGGTAGGTCCCCTGGTGGCTGCCCCGCCCGGGGTTGCTCGAGAACGCCGCGATCACCATCGCGTCGCGCAGCACGATCGGCACCAGCGCACCGTCCGGAGGATCGGCCAGCGGCTCGAGCGAGCCTCGATCACGCTCGCGCCGCAGCCACGCGAGCGGCTCGCCCGGATCGGGGTGCTCGCGGCCGCTCACGAACAGCAGCTGCTCCGTGGCTCCCACGAAGTAGAAGCGCGAGAACCGATCGGGCGCCGACTCGCGCCGCAGGATCTCGGTCCAGTGCTCGCCGTGGTCGTGGGACTCGAGCAGCAGCGCGGGCCGACCGTTGAGCGAGCCGGTGGTGGCGTAGATCGCCTCGCCCTGCACCGCCACGTCGTAGACGTGAACGGCCCCCTCGATCGGCGGCATCACCTGCCACGAGCTCTGCCCACAGTCGAGCCGGTAGACCCCTCCCGATTCCTCGTGTCCATCGGGATCGACGGCGGGGCTGTAGAGCGTGCCGTGCCCCGACCGAAACCACAGCACCTCCTCGGTCGGCAGCGTGCCCAGCGAGACGAACGCCTGCTGCCCCGGGTCCCACGCGGTCATCGCGATGGGCCCCGTGTTGTCCGTGTAGTCGCCGTAGCCCAGGTGCAGGCGGCCATCGAAGGCGAACACCGTGCCGAGGATCCGACCGTGCGCGGTGGGCTGCTGCGCGAGCCCGGGGATCTCGTTGCGCGTTGCCACCCGCTCCAGCTGCTGGGCGCCCGGGCCCGGGCCCGTGGGGATCGAGATCGGCGCGCAACGCTCCATGTCGGGGATCGGGACGTCTTCCGAGTCCGACTCGCCACCGGTCCCGTCCTCGCCTGCGCCCCCGCACGCGAGCGCGAGCCCGACCATGGGGGAGAAAACGAGCCCGGACCTCCGCGGGGGACGAGCCTGCTGCACCGATCCTTCGTACCATGGTCGGGGTGCCCATGACGGCTCCAACGCAGCACGCGAGCGAGCAGTGGCTCGGCTCGGCCCTCGCGGGGACTCCTTCGTGGGTGCTGGCGGCGATCCTCGCCGCGGCCGCGAGCTGTGGCCAGGACGATCCCGCGCCGACGATCGTCGATCCGGGGCCGGCCCAGAGCGCCGACGAGCTGCTCTCGCTCACCCGGCTGTCGCGCTTCGACCTGCGCATCGACGAGGCCTCGTGGGCCGCGCTCGAGGCCGCTCCCAAGGAGTGGACGCCCGGTACCTTCGAGTACGAGGGCGAGGTCTTCTCCAACGTGGGCATTCGTCTCAAGGGCAACCACTCGTTTCGCGAGCTGTCCGACAAGCCCTCGTTCAAGCTCGAATTCGACGAGTACGTCCAGGGCGCCCGCTTCCTGGGGCTCGAGGGCCTGACCCTGAACAACATGGTGGTCGACTCTTCGATGCTGCGCGAGTGGATCGGCTACCGGGTGTTCCGCGAGCTCGACGTGCCCGCGCCACGGATCGGCTACGCGCAGGTGTTCGTCAACGACGAGGAGTACGGCCTCTACCTCGTGCTCGAGCCCTACGACGACCCGTTCCTCGCGCGCGTGTACGACGATCCCAGCGGCAACCTCTACGAGTCCGACCGCAGCGCCGATCTCGATCACGACGTGAACGACTGGGATCAAGACGAGGGCTCCGACCACACCCGCGCCGACCTGCTCGCGTTCTCCGAGCTCGCCCAGCTGCCCGGCAACGCCGTGTTCTACGGCGACGACACCACCGACGGGGTGGTCGACATGCCCCGCTTCCTCGCCTTCATGGCGGGCGAGACCATCGTGGGCCAGTTCGACGGCCACGTGGGCGGGCACAACTTCTTCGTCTACCACGAGCCTCGAGCCGACCAGTGGAGCTACCTGCCGTGGAGCCTCGACCAGGCGCTGGCGCGGCGGGTCACCCCCTACGAGCACGAGGGCTACCTCGGCTACAAGTGCCTGCACGACCAGCGCTGCCTCGTCGACTACGTGCTGGCCTTTCGAGACGCGCTGCCCCGGGTGCGGGAGCTCGACCTCGAGGCGGAGATCGACCAGGCGATCGCGCTCACCGACGAGGCCATGCGCTCCGACCCGCGCAAGCCCTACTCGGAGTCGTCGGTCGAGTCGGCACGCGGCAGCGCCAGGGAGTACATCCTGACCAGCGCCGACCTGCTCGAGCCCCAGCTCGAGTGCCTGGTGGACGGGCAGGAGCCCGATCGCGACGGCGACGGCTTCGGGCCGTGCTTCCAGGACTGCAACGAGGACGACCCCTCGGTCCACTTCGGCGCCACCGAGCTGTGCAACGGGATCGACGACGACTGCTCCGGCTTCGCCGACGACTCCCCCGATTGCGAGTGCCCTTCGATCGAGAGCGAGGGGCGCACCTTCTACCTGTGCCACAACCGCATCTCCTGGCTCGAGGCCCGCAGCTACTGCGAGGCACAGGGACGCACGCTCGCGCGGTTCGAGAGCCTCGAGCAGACGGCGCAGGTGTGGGCCGCGGCCGCGGAGATCGACGGCGGGCGCTGGGCCATCGGGCTCAACGACCGCGAGACCGAAGAGGACTATCGGTGGCTCGACGGCACGGCGCCTGGGTTCGACGCGTGGGCCGAGGGCCAGCCCGCCCACGTGCTCGACTGGTTCGACTGCGTGTTCCTGCGCAACGGAGCCTGGTCCGAGTGCAACTGCATCGAGAAGGGCTCGTTCATCTGTAGCGAGTAGCTCAGCCGGTGGTGCCGGTCGAGCCACCGGTGTCACCCGTGCTCTCGCCGCTGTCGGTCGCCCCGGTCGAGTCGCTCGGATACACGCAGTAGCCCCGATCGGTGCACTCCGCCTCGGGGTCGCAGCACGCGGCCGCATCGGCGCACCAGCGGTCCTCGTCCATGATCACCACGCACTCGATCACGCACTCGAGCGGGCCCTTGCCCTCGGGCCCCGCGCTCTGATCGAACGGCGCCACGCACAGCTCGCCCCGCGGGCAATCGGCGGTCACGGTGCACTCGTCGGGGATGCCCACGCTCGAGAATCCCGTGCTGGACGACGACGCTCCACTGGTGTCGTCCGTCGTGCTGGTCGACGTGCTGCCGGAGAGGCCGGTGGTGGTGTCGCTCGGGCTCACGCCGGTCGAGCTCGAGCTCGAGCCCAGCGGAGGATCGGGAAGGTCGTCGCCACACGCGGTAGCGAGCGACGCGAGCACCAGCGGTGCGAGCAGGGTTCGCATGGGGGCGCCGATCATTGCATGCCGGTGGTTCCGGTGGCACCCCCGGTGCCCGAGCCACCGTCGGTCCCGCTGCCCTCGGTTCCGCCCGCGGTCCCGCTGCCCTCGGTTCCCCCCGTGTCGTCGCTCCCCGTCCCGCTGTCGCCCGCCGTGCCCGAGTCGTCGAGCCCGCCCTCCGGGATGACGCACAGACCTCGCGCGCTGCAGACCGCTCCTGCATCACAGCAGGCGCTGTCGTCCACGCACCACACCCCTTCGTCCATCAGGGGGATGCACTGCTCGACACAGGTGAAGTCTCCGACCCGACCGTCGATGAACGGTGCGATGCAGTTGCCCGCGGCGCAGTCGTTGGTGTCGATGCACGGGCCACCGAGCGGCGAGCCGGTGGTGGCGGGCTCGGGACAGTCGCTCGTCGTGCCGGCCGAGCAATTGCCGGGGGGCACGTCCTGGTCGATGAAGTCATCGGTGTCGCCGGCGGATGCGTCTTCGAGCCCCGCCGAGCACCCGCCCACCGCAGCGACCATCAGCACCATCAAGCCAAGTCTCATGCCCCTCACCATAGCGCAGGACTGCCCCGCGTCCCGTCCCCCGTGCAATCGAATCGCGGGTGCGGTCGGGCCGGTCGCGAGCGCGACAGCGATGTCGTGGTCCGGCTCCCATCGCCGAACCTCCCCTCGCGCCGCCCTCGTCCGCGCGCCCGGCGAGTCCTGGCTCCAGCACAACCGCATGATTTCATTGCTGAAAAAACTTTCGAGTCGCACGATCGAACCGAAGGCGAGCGGCACTACCAGCCTGCGAGGCCGCTTGGAGCCGCGCCGATCCTGCATTCGAACCGCTCGGCTCGGCCGTGTACGCTGCCACCTCGATCCCTACTCCTTAGGAGCCACGTTGCCATGTCCCTTCGCTTCGACGACCCCTCCCCCGCGCTACGACCCTCGCGGGCCCTGTTGCACCCGCTGTGGCTGGGGAGCCTCGCGGTGCTGGTGCTCAACGACCACGTGCTCAAGGGCGCCTCGCTGCTGCCCTCGGTCGTGACCGGCAAGCTCAGCGACGTGGCCGGCCTCGTCGTCGCGCCCGTGCTGTTGGCAGCGCTCTGCCGGGTGCGAAGCATGCGGGGCCTGTGGCTCGCCCACGCTGCGGTGGGCGTGGTGTTCTCGGCCATCCAGCTCTCGGCCGCGGCCGCGGGAGGGTGGTCCGCAGCGATGGCGTCGATCGGCTTTCCGTGGGCGATCACCCGCGACCCCACCGACCTCTTGGCCCTGCCTGCGCTCGCGCTGAGCCTGTGGGCGCTGACGGGCGCCATGCGGCGCTCGGCCTCGTTCGGTGCGCGACGGGGGGCCGAGGTGGTGGCGGCCGGTGCCGGCCTGCTCTGCTGCGCGGCCACCAGCCCGCCGCCGGGCGAGCCGTTCCGCTGGCCACTGTGGACCGACGTCTACGTGCACAACGCCGGCAGCGAGCGCGTCGTCGTGCGGATGCGCCGGCTGGCCCCCGGCGTCGACCTGGACTGCGACGCGGTCGCCGAGGATCCGGGGCGCCTGGTCACCGAGCCCCTGTTCGGCAATGCACAGTCGTTCGCGCTCGACCCCGGCCAGAACTTCGGCCTGCGGCTGAACAACGAGTGGGAGCAGTGGGACTCGGACGGCGACGAGATCGTGTTCGACGACAACGGTGATCCCATCGAGCCCGTCGATCTCGATTGCTACGCCGTGCTCCTGGACGTGGACGGCCTGCCCCCCGCGGTGGCGTTCTGGATGGAGGGCCAGGTGCCCGAGCACGAGGTGCCGGGCGAGGGCGCCGAGACCAGCGAGGAGCCGCGCGGCCGCATCGAGCTGCACCCCACCACCGATCCCGACACCCTGGGCACCTACGAGGCGAAGGGCGACGACGTGCTGTTCCTGGTGCCTCCCACCGCCCCGCCCGTTCAGGGCGAGTGCGCGCCGCAGAGCGACGCGGGGCGCCTGGAGTGGAGCGAGTTCACCGATGGGATCACCTGGGAGGTGCTCTCCGCCGAGCACGGCGTCGATGGCTGCTTCGCGCTCGACCTCGGCACCCGCAACGTCGACGGCGAGGTCTCGCAGGAGTTTCGCTGGTACCTGTGCGCGCCGCTGACCGAGCTCTCGCTCGAGCCCGGTCGCATGGTCCGCATGGCCGGACTGGGTGCCACCAGCGCGGGCGAAGGCGGCGTGCAGCTGTTCACCGTCGACGAGACCCCCGGTCTTCCGCAGGTGGAGCTGCAGGCGTTCCGCGGCACCGTGTTCCCGCCCTTCCATGGCTTGCAGGTGGCCGCCGTGCCCGAGTTCGACTGCGGCTACGTGGTGAGCGAAGGGTGCGGCACCGTCATTCGAGCCACCTCGGTGAGCGTGGGCGGCGGTCCCTTCGGCGTCGTCGAGCTCGCCCCCGGCGGCCGCCAGACCCTCACCGACGAGGGTGGTGCCGAGATGACCGTGGCCCTGGCCCACTCCGAGGAGCGGGCCGCCCTCGACCCGCAGTGTGCCGAGGGCCCAGATTCACTCGGGCTCGACCTCGAGGTCGTGGCCCTCTACGTCGAGCCGTCCGCCGGCTGATCCGAACCTTGGCTTTTCCTACCTTCGAGAGGACCTTCACCATGACTCGCTTCACCCGTTTCGCTCGCTCGACGGCCCTGCCCGTCTCCCTGTTGGCCCTTGCGCTCGCCGGAGGCTGTGCTGCCGCGTCGGAGGACGCCTCGTTCGGAGGCGATGGAGGCGGCGCCGGCGTGGCCCAGGGCGGCGCCCAGGACTTCGGCCAGTTCCGCGCCATCCTCGACGACGGAGACCTCCCCGGCCCCGAGACCCTCGACGACGTGGGCTTCTTCAACGAGCACAAGCTCGAGCTCCCCCCCGCCGACTGCGGCCAGGACATCTGCCTGCACGGTGAGCTCGGGGTGATGGGCAACATGATCAACGGCAGCAACTGCACGCTGCTGATGCTGGGCATGAACACGCCCATCGACCCCAGCACGCTGCAGCGGCCGCCGCTCAACCTCGCGATCGCGGTCGACACCAGCGGCTCGATGGCGGGAGACCCCATCGGCTACGTGCGCGAGGGCCTCTACCGCATGCTCGACGACCTCGGCCCCGACGATCGGGTGAGCCTGGTCGCATTCGACGACCAGGCCGAGGTGGTGATCGAGTCGGTGATCGGCAACGACCCCGAGCTGACCCTGGCCATCGGCTCGCTGCAGGCGGGCGGCAGCACCAACATCTACGACGGCCTGCGGGTCGCCTACGAGACGGTCGAGGCCCATGCCGACCCCGCGCTGCAGAACCGGGTGATCCTGCTGTCGGACGGCGAGGCCACCTCGGGGATCCAGAGCGACACCAGGCTGGTCGAGATGTCGGCCGCCTACAACGCCGAGGGCTACGGCCTGACCACCATCGGCGTGGGCGACGGCTTCAACCCCGAGCTCATGCGCGACCTGGCCGAGAAGGGCGCGGGCGCGTTCTACTTCCTCGAGGATCCGGCCGCTGTCCTCGAGGTGTTCGAGGAGGAGGTCAAGACCTTCCTCGTGCCGCTGGCCAAGGACGTGGAGATCAGCGTGCAGGTCGATCCGGGCTATGCGCTACGGGCGATCTACGGCACCAAGCAGGCGCAGACCTGGGGCAACGTGGGGCAGATCTCGATCCCCTCGCTGCAGATCGCCCACCGCACCGCGGTCGACGACAACGAGGGCGGCCGCCGCGGTGGTGGTGGAGCCATGATCGTCGAGGTCGTGCCCCGCGACCCCGCCGCCGCCGAGGAGGAGGGAACGGTCGGCCAGATCACCATGAGCTGGGACGCGCCGGGCAGCGACGAGACCATGAGCACCTCGGTGAAGATCCGCAGCCCGCTGTCGCCGGGGCAGACGCCCGACGAGGGTCACTTCAGCTTCGCGGGCGTGGAGAAGAGCTTCGTGATGCTCAACATCTACGCAGGCTTTCAGATGGCGGCCACGCGCTCGTCCTACGGCGACCTCGCGGGTGCGCGCGGTGTGCTCGTGCCGCTGGCCGAGCAGGTCGAGGACTGGCTGGCCGACAACCCCGATGCCGACATCGAGGACGACCTGAAGTACATCCGCAAGTTCATCGACAACCTCGACACGCGCGGGGCAGCCGACGAGCCGCAGAGCCCCAACCCGCCCAATCCCTGGCCGCAGGACTAGCTTGGGGTCCAGCCAACGACGAGCCCGCCATGCACGCGCATGGCGGGCTCGCTCGATTCCCGAAGACCAGCGAGGGCGACCTACTTGCCGCCGCAGGAGCCTTCGCCCTCGCCCTCGCCGCCGCAGGAGGCTTCGCCGCCGCCCGCTGCCTCTTCGCCGCCGCAGTGGCCTTCCTCGGTGTGCCCCTCGCCGCATGACGCCTCGCCGGCCGGAGGCACCGCTTCGTCGCCGCCGGTCGGAGCCACCTCGGCATCGCCGCCCGGGACCTCCGTCGCGGGCTTGTCCTTGCCGCAGCCGGTCATGACCAGCGCGCCGGAGCCGAGGATCGCAAGGGTCGCCGCAATGTCCTTGATGTTCATGTGTCGCTCGTTTCCTTGGGTGCAGCACGCCCCTTGGGTCCCTCCCACGGGGTGCCCCAGCTTGGCCGAGGCGGGCAAGGCGTGTAAAGCGATGGTATCAACCCCCACCGCCCGCCATGGCTCGCTCTCCGGTTTCCCCCGTCCGTCTTCGTTCTGCGTGCTCGCTGCTGCTGCTGCTCGTACCCGCCTGCCGGGCTCCCGCGCCCGCCGAGCCCGACCCCGTGGTCGCCGACGCGCCCGCTCCCGAGCCGGTCGTGGCTCCCGAGCCGGAGCCCGAGCCCGCCCCCGAGCCGGAACCCGAGCCCGAGCCCGAGCCCGAGCCGCCGAAGCTGGTCGCCCCCGACGGCACCGTGATCGAGCCCTGCGAGGAGGTCCCCGAGGGCATGGCGTGCATCCCCGGCGGTCCGTTCATCCGCGGCACCGACGACGGCCCCAAGAACACGCACCCGGCCGAGACGATCTGGCTGCAGACCTTCTACATGGACCTCAACGAGGTCACCTACAAGGAGTACAAGGACTGCCAGAAGGCCAAGAAGTGCATGCGGGGCGGGCCGCTCTACAACGACTTCAACCACCCGCGGCAGCCGATCACGGGTCCCAACTGGTACGCGGCGGTCAAGCACTGCGAGGTCGAGGGCAAGCACCTGCCCACCGAGGCGCAGTGGGAGAAGGCCGCCCGCGGACCCGACGGCAACCTCTACCCGTGGGGCAACGAGGAGGCCACCTGCGAGCACGCCATCATCATGGACGAGCGCGGGCGCAGCTGCGGCGTGCAAAAGAAGATGGAGCAGCCCTGGAAGGGCAAGCCGTTCGAGATCGGCAGCCGCCCGCCCGGTGTGTATGGGCTCTACGACATGAGCGGCAACTCGTGGGAGTGGGTCTACGACTGGGACTCGCGCAGCTACGAGGCCTGCGGCGACGAGTGCCGCGGCACCGATCCCAAGGGTCCGTGCGGCGGCAAGGAGCCGTGCAAGGGGCACGAGAAGCGCGTTGTTCGCGGGGGCTCGTGGTACTGGGACAAGACCTACGCCACCGGGGCGTACCGGCGCACGCACTACCCGGCCAACGATCCCAAGGTGGAGTTCCACCACTTCGGGTGGCGGTGCGCGGCGACGCTGGAGGAGGCGCGGGCGCTGCTGGAGAGGCAGAAGGCGGAGAAGGAAGCGGCTTCGGCCGATTCCGCCGCCCCGGCGGCTCCGGCCGCTGCCGATGGCAAGGCCAGCCAGTAGCCCGGTACTCCAGCCCATCGTTCGAAAACGAAGCGGGCGGACCCGAGGGCCCGCCCACTGTCGCTCTCGCGCGCCCTCGCGCTACATCGGCACGAGATCCTGATCGTTCGTGATCAGAATCCGCCCCATCGCCGCGGCCTCGCGATACGTGAACTCGATCTGGTGCACCCCGGTGGTCCAGTCGGGTGCCCAGGGATCCTCCACGTAGGTGCAGGGGCCGGCCATCTGGTCGCGCCAGTTGAGCGGGGCCCAGATGTAGCCCTGGCCGCCGTTTTGGCAGTCGCCCTCGAAGATCGCCTCCGGCATCGGCTCACCGTCGAGGGTGGCGAAGTAGGAGTCGTCGCTGCCGTTGTTGAAGGCGCGCACCCAGATGTACCAGGTGTCATCGCAGGGGATGTCGGGCTCGAACAGGATCGAGCCCGGCCCGCCCATCTGGTTCACCGAGATCTCGCCCTCGCCCACCATGCTCATGCCCAGCATCCAGGCGCCGCTGAGGGTGGCTTCGGAGGGCATCATCTCGAAGGTCACGACCTCGCTGCAGGCTTCGCCAGCTCCGGTGGTGGTCCCCTCGGTGGTCCCCCCGTCACACACCGCCATGCAGTCGCCCTGGGCCAGCTCCACGCAGACCTCGTCCCAGCTGAAGGCGCAGCACGCCGCCTCCTGCGCGCACACGCAGTCCACCACCGCCTCGTCGTCGCAGCCGGGCGCGTCGTGCGGCTCGCAGCAGCTCTCGGTCATCCCGGCGGTGGTGTCCTCGGGAGGCAGCGTCGGATCGGTCGTCACATCGGGTGTGTCCGTGGTCACGTCGCTGGTCACGTCGCCCACCGTCGTGGGCGTGGTGGTCATCGGCATCGTGGGGTTGGTGTTGGTCGCGTCGCCCGTGGTGCCCGACGAGCCCTCGCTCTCGCCGTCGGTCTCCGCGGCCACGCCCGTGGGCCCACACGCAGTCGTCAAACACAGGCCGGTCGCGGCCACGACAATCCAGGATCGATCGCTCAGCTTCATGGCAAACCCCGAGGTGGTTGTACCAAGACGCGCGCTCGTGACGTCGCTCGATTGGACGCCCAACCGGGGATGCCCTCCGAACGAGCGAGAGATCGATCACGCAACGATCACGCTCGATCCGAGCGAAACACCCCTTGCTCCAACGGCGTCCCAGGGTATGTAACTGAGCGCTCACTTACTATCGAGCGTTCTCGGGCGAATCCCGTTCTTCGCGTGCAAGACACGCAATTGGCCATGCGACCGCGTCAGTTCACCGACGACGAACTCTTGCAGACCGCGCGCCGCTGCTTCCTCGAGCACGGTCCTGGGGTCTCGACCAACGCGATCGCCGAGGAGCTCGGGGTCAGCCAGGCCGCCCTGTTCAAGCGCTTCAAGACCAAGCAAGACCTGATGGTCGAGGCGCTAGCGCCTGGTGCGCAGCCTCCCTGGATCGCCGAGGTCGAGGCCGGACCCGATGACTCGCCGGTACCCGAGCAGCTCCACCGCGTGGTGAAGCGCATCGATGCGTTCTTCGAGCAGATGCTGCCGGGCATCGCGATGCTGCGGGCCGCGGGCATCGAGCCCGAGGTGATGCTCCGCCATCACGAGGTGCCGCCCCCGGTGCGAGCCCACCGGACCCTGAGCGCATGGCTCCGCCGCTTGCACGAGCAGGGGCGGGCCAACGTGCCGCATCCGCAATCCACCGCGATGGCCTTCCTCGGCGCCATCCATGCCCGCCACATGCTGTGTCACATGCTGCGCGAGCACGCCCCCAAGACCGAGCCCGAATTCCTGCAGAACCTGGTCGACGTGTTCTGGGCCGGCATCGCCCCCGCGCCCCAGGAGACCTGACATGAACCGCTTCCTCACCCGCTTCGTGCTGCCCGCAGTCATCACCTTCGCCGCCGTGGGAGGCGCCATCGTGTTGGTGCGCTCGGCCGAGTCGGCGGAGCGCGAGCCGGCGACCGTGCCCCCGCCGCTGGTCGAGCACGTCGAGGCCAAGGCGTCGCCCCGGCACCCGCGCCTCTCGGGCAACGGCGTGGTCGAGCCGGCGCGCGAGGCCACGCTCTCGCCCCAGCTCTCGGGGCGCGTCGTGTACGTCTCCCCCTCCCTGGTGGTGGGCGGCCGCGTCGAGGAGGGGCAGGTGCTGCTGCGCCTCGACAAGCGCGACTACGAGATCGCGCTGCGGCAGCAGCGAGCCACCGTGCAGCAGCGCAAGGTGGAGCTCGAGCTCGAAGACGCCTACGGCAAGGTCGCCAAGCGCGAGTGGGAGCTGATGGGCAATCCCAATGCCGACGGTCGGCTGGCCAAGCGCGAGCCCCAGAAGGAAGCGGCCGAGGTCGCAGTGGACGCGGCCCGCAGCCAGCTCGAGCGCGCCAAGCTCGACCTGCAGCGCACCGTGCTCGAGGCTCCGTTCAACGCCACCGTGAAGGCCGAGTCGGTCGAGATCGGCGAGATCGCCAGCCCCGGCGCCGTGGTGGCCACGCTGGTGGGCACCGATGCGCTGTGGGTGCGGGTCTCCATCCCGGTGGAGTATCTCGCCCTCCTCGACGTGCCGGGCCTGGGCGCCCAGCAGGGCGCCGTCGCCACCGTGACGCAGCGCCTGGGGCCCCACACCGCGGTGCAGCGCGCCGGTCGGGTGATCCGCCTGGTCAACGAGGTCGACGCCGAGAGCCGGACGGCGCAGGTGCTGGTGGAGGTCGAGCGACCGCTCGATCCCCCGCCCGGCGAGCTGCCGCTGTTGCCCGGAGCCTTCGTCGAGGTGGAGCTGCAGGGGCGCGAGCTGCCGCAGGTGTTCGCGCTGCCACGCGTGGCCGTGTTCGAGGGGCGACGAGCCTGGGTGGTCGACGACGAGCAGCGCCTGCGCAAGCGCGAGCTCCGGGTGGTCTGGGGGGACGACGAGCGCGTCTACGCGACGCACGGGCTCGCCGACGGGGACCGCGTGGTGGTCACGCCGCCGGCCACTGCGCTCGAGGGCATGGAGGTGCGCAGCGAGGTCCAGGCCTCGAGCTCGACCGACGGCGAGCGCGTCTCCGCGGCCGCGCCCGCCGATGCACCGGTCGAGGAGACCAGTGCCGACCCCACCCGGAGCCCCACCTCGGCCAGCTCCATCCCCGGCCCCAGCAATAGCCAGCCCAAGGGCGCGGAGGGCTGAGCCATGGGCAGCACCGAGCCCGAGATCGAAAAGGGCGCGCTGGCGTGGATGGCCCGCAATCACGTCGCGGCCAACCTGCTGATGTTCCTGATGATCGTCGGCGGGATCTTCGGGGTGCTCGGCACCAAGCAGGAGGTCTTCCCCGAGTTCGATCTCGACATGATCACCGTGTCGGTGCCCTACCCCGGCGCGGCTCCGGCCGAGGTCGAGCAGGGCATCCTGCTGGCGATCGAAGAGCGCGTACGAGGCCTGGACGGGGTCAAGCGCATCAAGTCCACCGCACGCGAGGGCTCGGGCTCGGTGTCGGTCGAGCTGCTGCTCGACGCCGAGCCCGACCAGGTGCTCGCCGACGTCAAGAACGAGGTCGATCGCATCACCACGTTCCCCGAGCAGGCCGAGCAGCCCACGGTGAGCCTGGCCAAGCGGCGGCGGCAGGTGGTGTCGCTCATCCTCTCGGGCAACCAGGACCTCCGCGCCCTGCACGAGCTGGCCGAGGACGCTCGCCGCGGGCTGCTGGCGACCGGGTCGATCACCCAGGTGGAGCTCGAGGGCGTGCCGCCGCTCGAGATCGCGGTGGAGGTGCCCGGCGAGGAGCTGCAGCGCTACGGGCTCACCCTCCAGCAGATCGCCAACGAGATCTCCGCTGCCTCGCTCGAGCTGCCCGGCGGCGGCATCGACACCACCAAGGGCGAGATCCTGGTGCGAGTCTCCGACCGCCGTCGCGCCGGGCACGAGCTCGAGGACCTGGTGCTGCGCGGCACGGCCAAGGGTGGCCAGGTGCGGCTGGGCGACATCGCCACCATCAGCGACGGCTACGAGGACACCGACCAGTACTCGCTGTTCGGGGGGCACCCCGCCGTGCGTCTGACGGCCTACCGCGTGGGCGACGAGACGCCCACCCAGGTGTCCAAGGCGGTCCGGGCCTACGCCGAGCAGCTCCAGCAGCGGCTCCCCGAAGGCCTCCACGTCAACGTGTGGAACGACGACTCGGAGGTCCTCCAGGCACGCATCGACCTGCTCACCCGCAACGCGACCATGGGCCTGGTGCTCGTGCTGGTGGTGCTCGCGCTGTTCCTCGACATGCGGCTGGCGTTCTGGGTGTCGCTGGGCATTCCCACCTCGTTCCTCGCCGCGTTCCTGGTGCTGGGGGGCACCGACCTCTCGATCAACATGATCACCCTGTTCGCGTTCATCGTGACGCTGGGCATGGTGGTCGACGACGCCATCGTGGTGGGCGACCGCACCTACTCGCTGATGGACGAGGGCTACACACCACGCCAGGCCGCCGTGCTCGCCGCGCGCGAGATGGCGATGCCGGTGACGTTCTCGATCCTCACCACGGTGGCCGCGTTCGCGCCGCTGTTCTTCGTGCCCGGCACCATGGGGAAGGTCTTCTACATGATCCCCACCGTGGTGGTCGCGGTGCTGATGCTGTCGCTGGTCGAGTCGTTCCTGGTGCTGCCCGCCCACCTCGGGCACCTCCGCCCCACGGGGACCAGGCTGCCGCGGCGGGGGTTGCTCGGGCTGCCCGGTGCCGTGCGGCGAGCGGTGGCGAGGGGCCTTGCGTGGACCACCGACCAGGTCTACCGACCGCTGGCGGCGCTGCTCATCCGCTACCGCTACATCACCTTCGCCACCTCGCTGGCCGGCTTCATCCTCACGGTGGGCTACGTCGCCAGCGGCAAGATCCCGTTCAACTTCTTTCCGCAGCTCCCGGGTGACTTGGTCATCGTGCAGGCACGCCTGCCCTACGGCGCCGCGATCGAGAGCACCGAGCAGGTCCGCAAGGAGCTCGAGGACGCGCTCGATGCCACGATCGAGGAGTTCGGCCGGCAGAACGTGCGCGGGGTGTTCACGCGCATGGGCCAGGCCGCTCCCCAGCAGGGGCCGGCCGCGGGTGATGCCCAGGTCGGCAGCCACCTCGTGGCGCTCGAGGTGGCGCTGGTGCCCTCGCAGGAGCGCAGCTTCGACTCCGAGGCGTTCTCGGCGCGCTGGCAGGAGCGGGTCCCGCCGCTGCCGGGGATCGAGGCGCTCACCTTCCAGAGCAGCGTGGGCCCCGGGGCGGGGCAGGCGGTGGCGGTGCAGCTCGAGCACTCCGACACCGAGCTCCTGGCCGAGATCTCCGAGCACATCGTCGAGGTGCTGCGCGAGTACCCGGTGCTGCGCAACATCAACAACGAGTACTCCTCGGGCAAGCCCCAGCTCGACTTCAGGCTGCGACCCGAGGCGCGCAGCCTGGGTTTGTCCACCAACGACATCGCCCGGCAGCTACGCGCGAGCTTCTTCGGAGCCGAGGCCATCCGCGAGCAGCGGGGGCGCAACGAGCTGCGGATCATGGTGCGGCTGCCCGAGCAGCAGCGCAGCTCCGAGCACGACCTCGACACGCTGATGATCCGGACCCCGCGCGGGGGCGAGGTGCCGCTGCACTACGTGGCCGAGCTCGACCGTGGCCGGGCCGCGACCGCGATCTATCGCGAGGATGGTCACCGCACCATCACCGTCTCGGCCGAGCTTGCGGTGGGCGTGGACTCCTCGCGCGAGGTGATCACCGACCTGCAGAAGAACGTGTTCCCCGCGCTGCTCGAGGCCAACCCCGGGCTCGAGATCGGCCTCGCGGGCGCGCAGCGAGAGCAGGCCGAGTCGTTCGCGGCGCTCGGCAAGGGCTTCGTGTTCGCGCTGATCGTGATCTTCGGGCTGCTCGCGGTGCCGCTGCGCAGCTACATCCAGCCCGTCATCATCATGGCCGTGATCCCGTTCGGGTTCATCGGCGCGATCCTGGGTCACGTGGGCCTGGGCTACGGCCTGAGCATCATGAGCGCGATGGGCCTGGTGGCCCTGTCGGGCGTGGTGGTCAACGACTCGCTGGTGCTCATCGACGCGGTCAACCGCGAGCGCAGCCACGGCAAGCCCGCCATGCAGGCCATCATCGACGGCGCCGCGGGCCGCATCCGGGCGATCCTGCTGACCTCGCTCACCACGTTCTTCGGGCTCGTGCCCATGATCGCCGAGACCTCGGTGCAGGCGAGGTTCTTGATCCCCATGGCGATCAGCCTGGCCTTCGGGGTAATGTTCTCCACCTTCATCGTGCTCTTGGTGGTTCCGGCGCTCTACATGATGATCGAGGATCTGCGGGCGTTGTTCGGCATGGTCGACGAGCACGCCGTTTTGCCGCACCAGGAGTCCGGGCCGCCGGGGTGGTCGCCGGCGCAGGTCGGGGGTGCCGAGGCGGGACCGCGGTTGCCTCCGGCGGAGTAGCCGCTTGGCGGCTATGATCGGTCAGGTGGTTGAACCGCGATGAACCTGACCCTTCCCCCTCCCGAGACCGCCCACGACACGCTGCGCGCGATGGCGACGGTCGCGCTCGCCGACGGAGCCATGCATGCGCAGGAGCGCCGCATGATCGAGCTGCTCGCCGAGGCCATGGACATCCCGGTCGACGTGGATGCGCTGTTGCCGATCGAGCCCGATGAGCTCGCGGCGAAGCTCGAGGACCCCGAGGCGCGCAAGGCGTTCGTGCAGCGCATCGTGATCCTCTCGACCCTCGACGGCGAGATCACCGAGGACGAGGTCCGTACCATCGAGGCGTTCACCGCCGCGCTCGACGTGGACGAGCGCGCGGTCGACAACATCCGCCAGCTCTCCCAGGGCTATGCGCGCCTGGTGGCCTTCGACCTCGGGCGGCGCTCGTTCATGCCCAAGCTCATCAAGGGCGTGTGGCGCGAGCGCGGCGTGCGGGGGCTGTGGCAGATCGTGCGCGTGCTCGCGGGGCGGACCGATCCGAAGCAGGTCGCCGAGTTCGAGCGCCTGGGGACCCTGCCCGAGGGGACCCTGGGTCGCGCCGTGTTCCAGCACTTCACGGAGAACGGCTTTGCGTATCCCGGCCAGAAGTACGGCGCGCCCAAGGCGTTCATGTTCCACGACATCGGCCACGTGCTCGGGGGCTACGGCACGACTCCCGACCAGGAGCTGCTCGTGGCCGGGTTCCAGGCCGGGTACATGGATACCGATGGTCTGGTCATGTACTTGATGATCGCCATGCTGTTCCAGCTCGCGATCGAGCCGGTGGCCAAGATGCGGGGCGTCGAGCCGGTCAAGGGCGCGCTGGACATCGAGCGCTTCCTGGCCGCGGTGCAGCGGGGCCGGGCGATGACGGTGAGCCTCGTGGACTGGGATCCGTGGCCGCACATGGAGCGGCCGCTCGACGAGGTGCGCGCGGAGCTGGGCCTGCGCGCGGCCTGAGCGGCACCCGCCCGGCTTGGCTATGATCCCGTGGTGGCCATGCCCGCGCCCATCGATCTGCAGCGGTTCATCGACGAGCACCGCGAGCTGCTGCGACCGCCGGTGGGCAACGCTCGGGTGTTCGAGGAGCAGGGGTTCATCGTGATGATCGTGGGCGGGCCCAACGCTCGCAAGGACTTCCACGTGGACGAGGGGCCCGAGCTGTTCTTGCAGGTCGAGGGCGACATCGTGCTCACCGTGCTCGAGGGCGGCAAGCGCCGTGACGTGCCGATCCGGCAGGGCGAGCTGTTCTTGCTGCCGCCGCGGGTGCCCCACAGCCCGCAGCGACCGGCGGGGACGGTGGGGCTGGTAGTGGAGCGCACGCGCATGGCTGGCGAGCTCGACGTGTTCCTGTGGCTGTGCGATGCGTGCGACCACGAGCTCTCGCGGGTGGAGCTTCCGCTGCGGGACATCACCACCGAGCTGGCGCCGCTGTTCGCTGCGTTCTGGGCCGATGTGCCGCGGAGGACCTGCGAGCGCTGCGGGGCGGTGCTTCAGCCCCCCGACGCCGCTTGAGCTACTCGGCGACGGGGTCGAGCACGGAGGACTCGAGCGAGGGCGCGGGCATCGAAGCCGACACCACATCGTCGTCGGGCATGTAGTCCGGCGGCCAGAAGCGCTCGCACCACTTGCGATACCCGATGATCGGCCCGTCGTCGGGCAGCGGCTTGGGATTTTGCAGGAACCGACGGTTGGTCCAGATCATCTCGTCGCCGTCGAAGTCCTTGGTCGCGATCGCCAGGAACACCCGTGACAGCGCGTCCTCGAGCCCGACGCCCAGCACCCGCCGCGCCAGCCGATTGAGCGGGTGATCGACCGTGCGCCGCACCGAGCTGACCACGCGGATCTGACAGTCGGTCGCGTTGACCGGCGTGATCAAGATGATGTTCATCAGCTGCAGGTTGCCCTGCTCGGGGGTGAGCGTGGAGACCGAGATCGCCATGCCCGGCCCCAGGATCCGGATGTCGAAGTGGAACGGGCTCGAGTACATCTGCCCCAGCTTGCGGAGCAGGGGATTGGGGCTCTGCGCGCCCGCGGTCCACGTCATGTGCATGATGGCCGTGAACGCGCCGTCCTCGTCCTCGGCCGGCTGCCGCTCGATGCCGCGCAGCTCCCAGAAGTGCACCGCGTAGAAGTGCTGGATGTCGATGATGTTCTCGGTGGGGAAGAACACGTTGGTGGGCGCGAGCCGGCGCCCGGCGTTGGTGACCGGCTCGCTCCAGCCGTCGAAGAACCCGGGCTCGGCAAAGCGCAGCGGACGATCGGGTCGGGTGCGGTCGGGCCCGTGCCAGATGAAGATCGACGACGCCACCTCGTGCACCGTCCACGGCGTGGACTTGACGTGCCGCAGGTGACGGGCCTCCTTGACGAAGTCACCCTTGACACACTGGCCGGTGCCATCGAAGTGCAGGCCGTGGAACGGACAGCGCACGCAGCCGTCGACCACCCGCCCGCCCACGCCGCGGTGCGCCCCGAAGTGTGGGCACGTGGCGTCGAGCACCACCGCCTTGCCGGCCTCGTCGCGAAACGCGATGAGGTCGTGGCCCATGAAGCTGAAGTTGGTGATCTTGCCCGGCACCACGTCGGACGAGCGCAGGGGCGAGAACCAGTCGTGCACGAACTGCGGCGGCGGCCGCATGTACCGCTTGGGGTGCGCCTTGGAGGCCGTGACCATGACGGACGAAAGGCTACCACCGACCACGGGTACGTTGGAGGTGCCGAGCGGCGACGAGCCAAGGGGTAGGATGGTGCGCGCCGGGCCACGCCCCCTACCCTGGCACCACGCTCGGACCCGGGCTCGACAGCGCCTCGAGCAGCGCCTCGGTCGACTCGGCGGCTCGCATGCGCTCGAGCAGATCGCTCTCCATCACCGCGCCCGCGATCGCGGCCAGCAGGCGCAGGTGCGAGGCGCGATCCGATGGCGGACCCAGCAGGCAGAAGCACACGTCGACCGGCTCCTCGTCGGCGCCCTCGGCAAAGGCGATCGGCTCGGTCAGCGTCATCACGCCGACGAACGTCTGAGGCAAGCCCGCCACGGTGGCGTGCGGGATCGCCATCCCGTGGCCCATGGCGGTGGTCTGCACGGCCTCGCGCTCGCGCAGCTCCTTCTCGATGGCGGCGGCGCTCATGTGCGGCACGGTGCCGGCCATCATCGCGGCCAACTCCGAGAACAGGCGGTCCTTCTTGGCCACCGAGCGGCAGGCGGCCACCGCCTCGGGCACGAGGCGATCGATCAACACCGAGCCGGTCCGGTCGGCTCCGGCCGTACGCAGGGCCCGGTGCACCTCGGCTCGCGGAGTCTTGAGCCGCAGCACCGCACAGTGGGCTCGCTCCACGATCCGCTCCTCGCGGGCCGCCACGAACATCGAGCGCAGGGGCTTCTCCGGGGGAGCCCCCAGCACCACCAGGTCGAAGCGCGCGGAGGCCTTGACCAGGTCGGCCACGTCGTCGGAGCCCGAGAGCACCTCGAGCTTGGTCTCGCTGTGGCACAGCGCCCGCATCTGCTCGCCGTAGGCGGTGGCCGCCGCGGCGTCGCCGTCGTGGGTGGCGGTGTGGTTGACGAACGCCACGTCGGCGCGGAACAGCGAGGCCAGGTCGTCGGCGGTGTGGGCCACCAGCGCATCGTGGGGCCCGGGCTCGGCCACCACCATCAGGTGCCGATAGGTGCGGATGCCCGCGTCGCGGAACACGGCCAGATTGCAGGGCAGCCGCGCCATCAGCCACTCCATGGGGTCGCGCACGATGTGGCCCCGCATGTCGGTCTCGCGCCAGGCCATGACCACCCAGCGCGAGTCGAGCCGA
This sequence comes from Paraliomyxa miuraensis, assembly GCF_026337845.1. Lineage (GTDB taxonomy): Bacteria > Myxococcota_A > Polyangia > Nannocystales > Nannocystaceae > Paraliomyxa > Paraliomyxa miuraensis. The sequence continues at coordinate 525,783 of NZ_JAOVZF010000164.1, forward strand.
TTGGCGCGCTCGTAGAGGGTCCGCCGCACGTCGCGGGTCACGATCACGTCGAGCTCGGCGTGCACGCCTCGCTCGGCCGCCAGCGCCAGCACGCGCCGCTCGAGCGACACCATGCGATCGTCGGGCTCGAGCATCGCCGTCAGCCCCATCTGCTCGGGAACCTCGCGCAGGGCCAGCACGTCCACGTGCCCACCCGGGCCGGCCAGGGTCATGCCGATCTGCACCAGCGCCTCGGCCGAGGGCTCGCCGCCCACCAGCGCCACGATGGTGCGACCCTCGTGCAGGGTCTTGTAGGCTCCCGTACGGGAGGGGTCGCGCACCAGGTCCTTGCGCCACAGGATCTGCTTGAGGATGCCCAGGCGGCTGGCCCGCGTGCGCCCGTAGAGCACGTAGAGCAGCACGCCCAGCGCCCCGATGGCCACGAGGCCCCAAAGCGCCACCATGCCCATGGCCACCAGGATCAGGAGGCCGGTGACGATGCCGACCCCCTGCATCATCGGATAGAGCGGCGCCCGAAAGCGCGGCTCGTACCACTGGATCTTGCTCTCGCGGAACAAGATGATCGCCACCTGTACCGTCACGAACGCGGCGATCATGAAGGCGCTGGCGAGCTTGGCGATCCGCACCACGTCGAGCAGCAGCACGATGGCCGCCATGGCGGTGCCGGTGAGCACGATGGACCAGTGCGGCGTCATGTAGCGGCGGTGCACTCGGTGCAGCAACGAGGGAGCGAGGTGGTCACGGGCCATCGCGAACGGAAAGCGCGACGCGGCCAACAGGCCCGCGTTGGCCATCGACACCAGGGCCGCGAACGCGGTGCCCACCACCAGCGGAATGCCCACCGGCCCGATGATCTCCCGGGCCAGGGTGGCCAGCGGGGTCTCGTCGCTCGCCAGCTCGGCGGGATCGAAGATTCCCGCGAGCACCCACGCCACGAGCGTATAGACGAGCGCGATGACCAACAGCGAGATGACGATGCCCAGCGGGATGTTGCGGGCCTCGTCGCGAACCTCCTCGGCGATGGCGGCGATCTTGGTCACGCCTGCGTAGGAGATGAACACCAGGCCCACCGCGGCCAAGAGCCCCGACACGCCGCCCGCCAGCCACGGGGGCGAGTCGGCGGTGGCATGCAGGAGGTGGAGCCGCTCGATCTGCGGGGCACCGATCATCACCAGCGCCACCAGCACCAGCAGGCAGGCGCCCACGATCACCGTCTGCACCTTGCCCACCTTGCGCACGCCCACGATGTTGAGCACGACGACCCCGAGTAGCAGGGCCATCGCGACGGGAGCGGTGGGTACGTCGACGGCGAGCGCGAGGTAGGAGCCGAGCACGGCCAGGGCGAACGCGCTCTTGAGCAGCAGCGACAGCCACAGCCCCAGGCCCGCGATGGTGCCCGCCATCGGGCCCATGGCGCGCTCGACGAACAGGTAGCTGCCGCCCGCCGAGGGGATCGCGGTCGACAGCTCGGCCTTGGTGAGCGCGGCGGGGATGACCAGCACCGCCGCCAGCAGGTAGGCCAGCCACAGCGAGGCGCCGGTCATGGCGGCCGCAACGGCGGGGAGCAGGAAGATCTCGCCGCCGAGCATGGCGCCGATGGAGATCGCCACGACGCTGGGCAGACCCAGCGAGCGCTCGAGCTCCTTCACGCCCGAGCCCCCCGGCGGGGGAGGATGCAGCAGTCACGCGCACCGCGAGATCGGTGAGCGAGGACGGTTGGGCTCGGCATTCGCGGGGATGATAGTCGCTCCCGCCAGCGACGTACTACCATGGGCGCCATCCGAGCCTCGGACTTCCACGAGGATGATCACGAGGACGGCCGCCCAGGAAAGGCCCAGGAAGAGCATCGATGCTGCAGCTCCCCGCCTCGACCTACGTCGATCGTCGTCGTCGCCTGCTCGAGCAGCTGCCCCCCGGGGGCGCGATGCTCCTGCCCACCCATGGCGAGGTCACTCGCTCCAACACCACGGCGTTTCCGTTTCGGCCCCACAGCGACTTCTACTACGTCAGCGGCTTTCCGGAGCCCGATGCGTGGTTGTTGCTCAAGCGCGACGGCGAGGAGCCGGGCATGCACCTGTTCGTGCTGCCCCGCGATCGCGAGCGCGAGACCTGGACCGGTCGCCGCTACGGGGTCGACGGGGCCAAGGAGTGCTTCGGGGCCGACCACGCCTGGCCGCTGCCCGAGCTCGACGAGCAGCTCGCCCGCCTGCTCGCCGACGTGGACGTGCTCTACTTCTCGTTCGGCCGGCACACCAGGAAGGAAGCGCGGCTGCATCGGATCCTGAGCAAGGTACGAACCGGTCGCAAGGCCGAGCTGGGGCCGACGACGCTGTGCGATCCCGAGTCCCTGCTCGCCGAGATGCGGCTCATCAAGACCCCCGAAGAGCTGGCGGTGATGCGCACCGGGGCGGAGATCTCCGCCGAGGCCCACATCGCCGCGATGCGGGCGGTGCGGCACGGCATGCACGAGTACGAGATCCAGGCGCTGGTGGAGTACACCTTTCGACGCCGCGGCGCGTGGGGGTGGGCCTACCCCAGCATCGTGGCCGGGGGCGACAACGCATGCATCCTGCACTACGTGCGCAACGACGGGGTGTTCCGCGATGGTGAGCTGATGCTGATCGATGCCGGAGCGGAGGTCGATGGGTATGCGACCGACATCACCCGGACCACGCCGGTGGGTGCCGCGTTCTCCGGAGCGCAGCGCGATGCGTACGAGGTGGTGCTGGGGGTGCAGCGTCGAGCGATCGAGGCGGTCAGGCCCGGGGCGTCGATCAACGGGATCCACGAGCAGGTGCTGCTCGATCTGACGCGCGGGATGGTGGATCTCGGGGTGCTGCACGGGGATCCCGAGGAGCTGGTGGCCGACAAGAAGCACGAGGCGTTCTATCCGCATCGCACCTCGCACTGGCTCGGGTGCGACGTGCACGACGTGGGGCGGTACAACCTGCGCACGGGGCCGCACAAGCCGCTCGAGGCGGGGCAGGTGCTCACGGTGGAGCCGGGGCTGTACTTCCCGGCGGATGACGAGCGAACGCCGGAGGCGTTCAAGGGGATCGGGATCCGGATCGAGGACGACGTGCTGGTGACCGGAGATGGGCACGAAGTGCTGACGGCGGCGGTACCCAAGGCGGTGGAGGAGCTCGAGGCGCTGCGGCGCGAGGCGCTGGGGTAGGCCGGACGACGGGTCGCGGCGCACTGCGCGACGGGTCGCGGCGCTGCTATGATGACGGGGCATGAGCGACGAGGAACGAAGGGCTCGAGCCGAGGCGCGCCGCCTTCGGGCAGTTCTCCGCAAGGGGACGCTGGGAGCGCGAGAGCATGATTTCGATCCCGTCGTTGGGCCGGCGGCCCTGTCACTCGTCACGCGACTGACCGACGAGAGCTGGTCGCTCTCCGGGCTGCCATGGCCGAGCTACTCACGCAGCGAGATTCCTTGTCGCTTCGTACGGTGGCGGGTCACGTGACCGAGCTTCCGGAGGACTTCGGGCGGCCGCCCGTACCCCGCAGGTGCCGGGCGAGCGCGTCGAGATCCTCGAGCAGCTCGATCCCGTACCGCCCGCACACGATCTCCACGTTCCCCCGGCGCCAGAATCCCTCGGGGCAGCACACCACGGCCCGCCCCGAGCGCGCGACCAGACCCAGCTCGAGCAGCGAGATCGGCGACTTGGTGGCGGGCGCGAAGTAGAAGCACACGCGATCAGCCCGCTCGAGGCCCTCGAGCTCCCACTCCACTTGCTCGCGAAACGGCTCGCAGCGCGCACGCTGCTCCCACGTCGCGTCCCAGGCCTCGCGGCGAGGGTTGAGGATCACCAGGTCCGTGTCCGCGAGCGCGGCGATGAGCTGATCTTGCCAGCGCGGGGCGTCGTCCATCTCGATGCTGCCCGCGAGGAACAGCGACGGCGCAGTGGTGTCGTGGAGCGGCGCGAGGGAGGCGGGGGGCTGGAGGACGAGCATCGCACCCTCGATCGTAATACGCAGACACGGGCTGACGGAGCGGCACGGAGGGTTACGCCCCGAGCAGCAATCGAGCGCCACATGCCACCGAACGCCGTCGATCCCGGCTTCCCCGCCCGCGCCCCTCCGTCGTACCGTGGATCCGTGCTGAACACGATTCCTCGCCGTTTCCCGTGGATCTCTGCGCGAAGCCTCCAGCGGAGCCTTCCATGGATCTGCGCCGCCCTGCTCCCCGCCTGCGCGGGTGGCTCGGAGGGCCGCGAGGACGCGAGCGCCAGCGCCGGCTCCACCACGGCCGACACCGAGGGCGACACCGACCCTGCCGTCACCACCACCGGCACCGAGACCTCCGCCGACGGCACCGGCACCTCGGCCGACTCGACCGGCGAGCCCCCGCCGATGCTCGCCTGCGACGACTCGCCCCCGCCCGTGCGCAGCAGCCTGCGCTTCGATGGCGTCGACGATCACGTGACCATGGGCGTGGCGCCCGAGCTGGGGCTCGAGACCTTCACCGTGGAGGCCTGGGTGCGCCGCGACGGCGCAGGCGAGGAGATGGGCACGGGCTCGGGCGGGCTGCGGCTGGTGCCGATCGCCGGCAAGGGCCGCGGCGAGAACGACGACACGATCTACAACTGCAACTATGCGTTCGGGTTCCGCGGCAACGTGCTCGGCGCGGACTTCGAGGACTCGGCCACCGGGGCCAACCACCCCGTGGTGGGCACCACCACCGTCACCTGGGGCACGTGGCATCACGTGGCCGTGACCTACGACGGCGCAACCTGGAGCCTCTACGTCGACGGGCAGCTCGACGAGCAGCTCACGGTCGATGCCACCCCGCGCGCCGACAGCATCCAGCACTTCGCGATCGGCACGGCGATGGACTCGACCGGAGCGGCGGCGGGATCGCTCGACGGGGCGGTGGACGAGCTGCGCGTGTGGAACCGTGCGCTCGACGAGGCGGAGATCGCCACCGGCATGTTCCAGACGATCGTGGCCGGCGAAGGCCTGGTGAGCCGCTGGGCCCTCGACGAGGCCGACGGGGGCGCGCCCGACAGCGTGGGCGGCTCGATCGGCACCATCGTGGGCGCGACCTTCGAGGCCGACGGCGCGGTGCTCGACCGCGGGGTGCCGCCGACGGTGGTGGTGGACGACCCGCCCGAGCCTCCGTCGCTGCCGGCCGAGGCCGCCGAGCTCGAGCTGACGATCGCCGATCCCGATAGCGACGAGCACACGGTGACCTTCTACCTGCGCGAGGTGAGCGACGCCGACGACTTCGCGATCGTGGTGCTGCCCGACACGCAGTACTACTCCGACGTGGACTCGCCCAGTGCGGGCGACCCCCAGTACTTCCACGATCAGACCCAGTGGGTCCGGGACAACCGCGAGGCCTATGACATCAGGGCGGTGATCCACAACGGCGACATCGTCAACCACGGCAACGCGCCCGAGGAGTGGGTGATCGCCAACGCGGCCATGGCTCGACTCGAGACCCCCGAGCCCGAGCTGCCCGAGGGCATGCCCTACGGGGTGTGCGTGGGCAACCACGACCAGGAGAGCAACGGTGCGGTCGACTCCACCACGGACTTCAACATGCACTTCGGCGTGGATCGCTTCGCGGGACGCTCGTACTACGGCGGGCACTACGGCGACGACAACGACGAGAACTGGTTCCACATCACGGTGGGCGAGCTCGAGATCGTGGTGGTCGACCTCCAGTACGACACGACCCCGGACCCGGCGGTGCTGGCTTGGGGGCGCTCGGTGTTCGAAGCCCACCCCGACGCGCTCGGGATCCTCAACACGCACTACATCCTCGGCGGCACTGGCAATTTCAGTGCGCAGGGGCAAGCGATCTACGAGGCCCTCAAGGCCACCGACAACGTGCAGCTGATGACCTGCGGCCATGTCTCGGCCGAGTCGCGACGCACCGACACCTACCAGGGCAACGTGATCCACTCGATGCTCGCCGACTACCAGGCCGATGGCGACGGTGGCTCGGGCTTCCTGCGGATCTGGGAGTTCTCGCCGGCCAACGACGAGCTCACCGTGAGGTCCTACTCGCCCAGCCTCGACCAATGGCTGACCGGCGACGACAGCGAGTTCACCCTCGAGGTCGACCTGCTCGGAGCGGGGGGAGACTTCGCCGACGTGACAGTGGTGGACCCGGCGATGGGCGTGGTCTCGGCTGCGATCCCCGGGCTGGAGGCGGGACGGAGCTACGAGTGGTACGCCACCGTCAGCGACTGCGCGCACACGATCACCACCCCCGTGCGGCGCTTCACGACCCAGCCCTGAATCAGGGCCAAGTCAGGGCCAAAGTCAGGGCCAGACCAGCGCGACCGCCCGCGCCAGGAACCACCACGCCCCGAGCCCACCCAGCGCGTAGGCGGCCACCGTGCGCAGGCCCGGCCACCGCACGAAGCGGCGACCGAGCGTGGCCGCCGCGACGACCGCCGCCACGATCGCCAGCTGTCCGAGCTCGACACCGAGATTGAACCACAGCAGGCTACGCCCCACCCAACCCTCGGGTAGACCCTGCTCGCGTAGCGCTCCGGCAAAACCCAGCCCGTGCACCAGGCCGAACAGGAGCGCCACCACCCACGGGGAGCGGCGGGTCAGGGTGAGCCCGTGGTGGGTGGCCTCGCGCGCCACCAGGACCACGCTGGCGGCGATGGTGGCCTCGACGGGAGCGGAGGCCAGGGTCAGGATTCCGGTGACGGCGAGCGCGAGGGTCAGCGAGTGCGCGAGGGTGAAGGCGGTGATGGTGGTGACGAGCCGGCGCAGGCTCGTCGCGCCGACCACGAGCATCAGGCCCAGCACGAACGCCACGTGATCGAGACCGCCCATGATGTGGTGCAGGCCGAGTCCGAGCCACGCGCTGGCCGAGCGCCCCGGGGTGGCGTCGACCACGAGCCGGGGTTCCGCGACGGTGACCATGTGCTCGAGCACGCGGCCGTCGTGGAAGCGCACCAGGGTCATCACCCGGTCGTGGCCCTCGGCCAGGCCCTGGAAGGCGATCGTGCCGCGCAGGCCCTGCGTGCCGCACTCGAGGCGCTCTCCCTCGCGACGGCACGGCGCGGGAAACACCACCTCGACGGGCGCCCCGGAGCCACTGGTGTCGACTGGCTCGCTCCAGGCGATCACGAAGCTCCCGGGTCGTTCCTCCGTCAGCGCGAGCACGCCCGGGCGCAGGCCGTGCGCCATCGCGGCGGACGACCACGCCGAGACGAGCACGAGCGCGAGCACGAACGACGGCAGCTCGAGCGCGCGGGCTCTCATGGCGACTCGACGATCTCCCAGCCCGCGCGGAGCTCGACGGTGGCGCGCTCGATGGCGCTCGCACGCTGGGCCTGCTCCCAGTCGTGACGCACCTGGTCGCCCACATCCTGCAGGCGCGGAGCCTCGCCCACGGTCCAGCGATCGAGCCGCACCACGTGGATTCCCACCGTGGAGCGTCGCAGGACCCAGGTGCCGGGCGGCTGCGCATCCATGCCGTCGACGAAGGCGTCGCCGAAGCGCACCGCCAGATCGGCGAGCTTGCGCCCGCGAAAGCGTCGGCCACCCGAGAATCGATCACCAAGCCCGTCCGGATCGGCGCCACCTTGCAGCAGCCCCAGGAGCTCGCGAGCCCGGGCCTCCGCCGCGGCGTTGGTGCCATCGACGAACACCTGGGTGAAGTCGACACGCTCGGGTCGAGCGTAGCGAGCGGCGTGCGCCTGAAACCACGCCCGCAGATCCTCCTCGTTCGGCACGGGTATCGTGATCCGCGATTGCAGCACGTAGGCCATCTGTGAGGCCACGCGCTCGCGGATCTGCAGATCGCCCTCGTCGAGCCCGCGCCGTAGGCCCTCGCGGTAGAGCACCTCTTGATCGATCCACCCCTGGACGAGCGAGCGAAGCTCTTCGTCGGTGGGCGGCGCGGGGTGGGTGTTGGTCCACTGGGCGACGAGCCGCTCGCGTACGCCCGCGTCGACCACGATGGGCTCGCGCGGAGCGTCGGCCAACGACCGCTGCGATGCGGGCTCGTCCGCTTCGCGCGGCGACACCCAGCCATCGATCGCGAACGCCACGGCGCCGATGAGCACGAAGTGAGCCACTGGCTCCCGCACGATCGCTCGCAGGCGGTCGTTCACGGCGGGGAGTATCGCCTCCGGGCGGCTCCTCGTCACGCCGCAAGATCGGCGACGAGACAACCGCCGGCGGCGGCAGCGATGACGAACCGTGCGAGCCATCGACCCACCGTTTGCTAGCTTGTCATCGCGTGGCGGGTATGCACTCGATGAGAGTGGCCGAGGCGGGTGGCGTCATCGGTGGACACGAGCTCGTGCGCCGCATCGGCCGCGGAGGCATGGCCGAGGTCTGGGTGGCCCGAAGGCCACTCGGTGAACGAGGCAGCAAGTTCGTCGCGCTCAAGCTCATCGCCGAGCACTTCGTCGGCGACGAGCGCTACGCGCGAATGTTTCGCGCCGAGGCCGAGCTCGCCGCAGTGCTGAGCCACGCCAACATCGTTCAAGTGTTCGACGAAGGCCAGCAGGACGGCCGCAGCTATCTCGTCATGGAATGGGTCGACGGGCTCAACCTGCTCAAGCTCGGCGACGTGCTCTCCTTGCTCGACGACGACGAGCGCCGCTTTCGCGTGATCGCCTACATCATCGGGCAGCTGCTGCATGCTCTCGACTACGCCCATAGCATCACCTCGCTCGATGGAAGCCCGCTGGGCGTGGTCCACCGCGACGTCTCTCCACAGAACGTGCTGGTGAGCAACCACGGTGAGGTCAAGCTCACCGATTTCGGGGTGGCGTTCCACAACTTCGAAGAGAGCTCGGGCATGCACGTCAAGGGCAAGGTGCGCTACATGGCGCCCGAGCAGATCCGCGGCCAGTCCCGCCACGCGAGCGTCGATCTGTTCGCCGTGGGCGCCCTGCTGCACGAGCTGCTCGACGGCCACAAGTTCCGCGGCGAGCTCGATGATGGGCAAGAGCTGTTCACGGCGGTGCTTGCGGGACACGTGGGCCCGTTGAGGCGCCCCGCGCCACCGGAGCTCGAGGACTTGCGGCGAGCTCTGCTCGAGCCCGATCCCAGCCGGCGGCTGCGAACGGCCGAGGAAGCGCTCGCGATGCTCAAGCAATACGCCGGCTACGGCGATGCTCGCAACGAGCTGAGCAAGCTGTGCGGGAGCCTCACCGGGGTCGTCAGGCCACGCGCGGGACCGGGCGGGTCGTGGAAGCCCGATGCGGACGATCGACGCACGATGCGATGCGATTCGCGACGGCCGCTGGTACCGCCCAAGGTGAGCCCGTCGCCGAAGCCTCCGCCTCCACCCCCGCCGAGCTCGTCGTTGGCGGCTCGCCGTGCATCCACGCCCACAGGCTCACGGACGGCGGTCAAGAACCAACGGAGAACGCTCCCCACGATCACGGGGCATACCGAAGTCGTCGTCTTTCCAGCGATGGTCTCGAACGCGCCGGCGTGCATGCCTCCCACCACCCATCCCGCCGCCGCACTGGGACCCACGAGCCACGTGTGGCCGGAAGCCCCTCCCATGGGCTCGATCGCATCCGAGCCCATCGCCGTGCGCTCGGGGCTCACCACGGTCCTCGAGGTCCCCGAGGTCACGATGTCGTCGGAGCTCGGCTCGGGAAGCGCTACCGAGCGGGAGCTCGCGCCCAACGCCGTGCCCGGTGACGGTTCGGACTCCTCGCGAGCCTCTGGCCCACGTCCTTCGACGGGCCCCGATTCGGTGAGCATCGTGCTGTCCAAGCGCTCCGCGATGGCGGCGCTGGGTGTGGGCCTACTGCTGGTTGCTGCCGTGTCGGTGAGCCTCACCTGGCTCATGTTCGCCGGACGGCGAGCTGCGGCCACCTTGGCGGATGCGGTCGCACTCGGGGTCCTCCCAGGCGATCGGCCTCACCACCCCGACGTGAGCGACGATGACACGGCCGTGGCCCCCGCCAACGCCGAGGGCTCGCTACCGAGCGAGAGTACACCGAATGCGGGCGCGCCCAATCCGGCCCTCGCGTTGGTCCGAGCGCCGCCCGACGAGCCCACGAGCGACGACGACGTGGAGTCCGCCTCGGGTACGCCTGCCGCCAAGGTGGCGCGCAAAGCCAAGGAGCCGGTCGGCAAGGCCAACGTGAAGGTCACCAGCAGCACCGGGCTCGAGGGCGCGCAGATTCGCATCGGCTCGAAGGTCCTCAGGGTGGACGAACGGCGCGAGCAGGTGATCTTGGCGGGAAGAAGGGCGATCAAGTGGCGCAGGTCTGCAGGTGAGCCCTGGCAGCGCGCGAAGTCGGTGAGGTTCGGAGCGGGCCAGCATTTCGTCATCCACATCGGCAAGCACGGACCCAACATCCGCAGCAAGTGAGGACGACCATGCACGTCGCACCGAGTGTCACCGAGGATGACGTGCTGCCCGCTCGTCTGCCCAAGGGCTTCATGGTCGGGGGATGCGTGATCGATGGCTGGCTTCGTGATGGTGGCATGGCCGCCATCCATCGCGCGCATCGACCCAGCGACGGTCGACGCGTGGCCCTCAAGCTGCAGCTGGCGTCCACGGCTCACGATCCGGAGATCCGGACGCGCTTCGATCGCGAAGCCGCGGTGCTGCGGCGGATCGGGGGCAGCGCTCACGTGGTCGAGTTGCTCGACACGGGAGCACTCGCGGATGGCCGTCGCTGGTTGATGTTGGAGTGGATCGACGGCGAGGATCTCGAAGAACTGCTCGACTTCGAGCGCAACCAGGACCGACGCCTGGAGCTCGAGCGTGCATGCCGGATCGCGCGCGACGTGGCCCGGGGTCTGGCGGAGCTGCACGAGCACGGAGTGCTACACCTGGATCTCAAGCCCGCCAATGTGATGGTGGGCAGGGGCGTTGCGGCCGGCGAGGTGATCAAGCTGGTCGACTTTGGCGTTGCGGCCGATCTACACCACCCGCAGGCAGACGAGAGTTCGACCGTGATGCTCGGGACCTCCGGCTACATGCCACCCGAGTACGCGACGGGACAGCCGCCCTGTGCCTCGTTCGATGTGTACTCGCTGGGGGTGCTGATGTTCGAGACGCTCTCGGGGCGCTGTGTGCCGCCGTTCGGGTGGTCGCCCGAGTCCCTGCCGGGGCTGGAGTCGCTGCGGCGAGGCATGCCGCGTGAGCTCGGCGAGCTGGTGCGGTCGTGCATGGAGCCCGACCCCCGGCGACGACCGGCGACTGCGGCGGCGGTGGCCGAGGCGTTGGTCCGGATCATCGCGCGCTCCAGCGCGAACTGGCGAAGGGCAGCGGGGGCTCGAACGACGCCCGTGCGTACGGGAGCAACCCAGGTGGTACGCCAACCGAGCGTCGTGGCGGCCGGTGATGCGACCGAGCACGCGATCGACGAGCGGGGGGAGCAGCCGGTGCGTACGGGCGGAACCGAGGTGTTCTCGCGGCCGGAGCTCGGCTCGAGCGGATCGGAGAGCACGCAGGCGGACGAGCCCGCGCTCGAAGCGTTCGCGGTCGACGACGGTCCACGCCCTCGATGGCGACGCTGGGCCGGAGCGGGTGCGTTGCTGGTCGCAATGGGGCTCGGGGCTCGACTGTGGATGGGGGACGGTGAACCGCCAGGGCGGGGCGTGCGGAGCGGAGAAGATCATGCGGCGCCGAGTCAGTCCGAGCGGAGCACGGCGAGCTCTCCGACCGAGGCCGCGTCTGCGTCCGCGTCGCCCTCGCGAACGGCTCGGACCAGCGAGGTGCACGAAGCGGGCGAGTCCCTCGGGCCGCAGCCGGAGGATGCACGAGAGGCCGAGCACGAGGCCGCAGGAGACGACGCGACCTCCGGGCCCGAGTCTGGCGGTCGAACACCGGTCGCCGGCCATGAACCGACCGCAGGTCGGCGGTCGCGTGACCGACGTCGACCAAACGCGGCGTGCGAGGAGACTCGGGCGCAGGCCGCCCTGGCCCGTCGACGGGGCGAGTGGAAGGAGCTGCTCTTGGTCACCGCTCGACGCAGCTGCTGGTCCACCCGGAAGCAGAAGCTCGAGCGCAAGAAGCTGAGGGTCGCGGCCTACGCGGAGCTGGATGAGTTCACCCTGTGCGTCGACGAGGGCAAGGGGATCCGCGAGCGCTCGATCGTGGCGAGGGTGGAGTTCTGCCGCGGGCAGCTCGGCTCGTAGCCGCCGAGCCGTACGGGAGGCGACGAGTCACTCGGTCATTGGGACGTCGGCGCCGGGATAGTCGAGTGAGCCGTCGGTGCGACGCTGGTCTCCATGGATGTCCGTGGTTGGATCGCCGGGCAACCACTTGGCCACGGCCTGCATCCCACTGGGGGGACTGTCGAGGCTGAAGTCCGTGGCCAAATCGTTGAACCACATCGCATCGAGATCATTCAGCGCCACGTTGCCGCCGCCCGCGACGGGGTTCTCCGTGGCAGTAAACGAAATCGCGCCGGGTTCGATAATGCAAACGACCTCCGCGGCACTGTCGTTCGTTGCGAGAATGCTGTTGCGAACGACGATGTCGACGGGATCGGCGCAGCGAAGAGCGGCCGGATATTCATCGTCATCCTGGGCCCCTCCCACCAGTGTCGAGTATAGAACCGACAGGGACGCACCCTCGACGGATGCGGCATCGACACCGGCGATATCGCCGCCAACGAAGGAGTTCCGCAGCACCAACTCGCCGAGGTTCGTGACTCGAACACCTCCCCCCGAGTTGTAGACGATGCGCCCACGATCGACCCATGCGCGCCCTTGAGCGACCAGCAAGCCTTGCTTTCCACTGTCCATTATGTGCAGCCCATCCATGTAGAGGACGGCACCGGATTCCACACGGACCCCGCGCTCACCCGCTTCTCCCTGGATCACCGGCGACTCGCCTTGAGCCGCCAGCAGCGCGATCGTCTTGTTGTCACCTACGGTGATTTCGCTGTAGTTGCCGTCCCACCCATGTACGATGATGATGCCATATGATCCGTTGGCAAACGAGTTCACGGCAGCGCTCAGAGCACTCACTCCGTCAGTTCCATGGACCTCTTCGATCACGGTGTCAGGCGGAAAGCACGATCCTCCATTCATCAACTGACAAGCGCCACTCTCACATTGCGAGTGCGCCGTGCATGCAACGCAGACATGAGTGTCGTCGTCGCACACGGGCGTCGCTCCTTCGCACGCACTCGAACTCGAGCACTCCACGCACTCCCCGTCGATACAGAAGGGAAGGCCCTGCCCCAGCCCTGCGCAAGCATTCTCCGGAGCTTCGTCGCAGTCGACACAGGCACCATCGACACAAAACGGCGTCGACCCCTGGCACCCCGGGGTACACTCATCGGCCCCCGCCGAGCTCGCCCCCTGCCCGGTCGGCGGCCCCGAGGTCGAGCCCCCGCCGGTCCCATCGCCATCCGATTCCGGGCCCGACGCCACCCCGTCGTCCAATGCCTGCGCCAAGCAGTCAGCGGGCGGTGCTTCGTCGAAGCAGCCGTGATTGTCGGCCTCGCAGGTGTTGCAGAAGCTCCCCCATCCCCGCGACTGGCAGAAGTCGTCTCCCTCGTTGTAGCTACAGTGCTGCTGGTCCTTGTGCCAACAACCCAGCCCGATCACGACGCCGGAGAGCAAACCCAGTGAACATAGCAGCGGATACCTTCGCATCATGAACCTTCCTTCGGCATTGGCGACGCTCGTCAAGCGCTCCATCAGAATTTGCGAACCACCGCCAAGCCGACCAGCCTCCCGCCGAACGTGGGTACGAGCGTCAACCCGCGGCGACGCGCGCGAGCGAGATCCACCCCCAGCAGGGTGGCCCCGGTCGCCAGCGCCACGCTTCCCCCCACCAGGAGCCCAACGCCGGCACCCCGAAGGGACCGTGTCTCGAAGACATCACCGGACTCTCGAAACCGGTCCGGTTGCCGCGCAAGCCCGATCCCTACTCCAAGTGCGCCTGCCCCCATCACGCCCACGCCAATCCCGGTGTAACCGAGCGCCCCCACGCGACACTCACGGCCATCGTTCGAGCAGGTGGTCGGCCGGCTGGATACCGAGTGCTCACGATCCGGCTCGATTCCCGCCGCCGAGCTCGAGCGAGTCGCCGCGGTCCCCTCCGTCCCGTTGGCGCCAACCACCGGCGGAGCCACCTCCGTTCCCGAGTCGCCGCGCAACCGAACCACGGCGGCGGCGATTCGCCCGTCGAGCGCCTCGAGCAGCATGCGATTGTTGCACGCACACCGAAATTCCGATTCTGGTGCTCCCACTGCGGCGCCGTCGCGCACCGCCACCACTCTCACGACATAGTCATAGGTGTTGCCGCCGATCCACACGTAGACCCATTGCTCGTGCCCACCGGCCTGGCCAAGTCGTTCGCCCACGTTGGAGTGTTGGGCGCGGATCCACGCCGGCAGCGCGTCCGCATCCTCGATGGGCTCGTCCTGCTCTCCCGCGACCACGATGCGGAGCGGCCCGGTGAGCTCACGGCCAAGGGCACTCGACGTCTGCTCACCCGCCGATGACTCCGCAGGCGCCCGCGCCAGGGCCGGCGAAACCCAGCTCGAAGTGCCCAGCAGGAGGCCAGCAAGCCATGCGAAACGTCGTCTTCGCCCGTGCCCAGCGGCGATGCTCGCTCCTGGTCCATCCATGGATCCACGAGCCGACGAAATGGTCGACTCCTAGCATCGTCAGGCTACGACGCGGTGACGGAAGTGCTTCGATCGATCGTGAGATCGTCGCGGCCCGACCTCGAGGATACTGGATCCTTCGGGCCTGCCGAGACAGCGCCCGCAGCGATCGAGTCCACGCTCGGCGAACGCAGCGCCCCAACACTCGAGCCAGGCCAGGAGTTCGTCGCCTCCGGGCGGCTCCTCGTCAGCGGCAGGAGCCCAACTCCAGCGCAGCCCCATCGAACGCCGGCTTGGTCTCCACGTACGGGTCGCACCCCTGATCACGCGGCACGTTCTCGCACCCGCCCCCGCCCACGTTGCGCTGTCCTGCCCACACCACCAGGTGGGTCGACGTCATCACCTGCACCCGTTGGTGGCGCCCGTGCAGCGCCTTGGGCAGCTCGTGGCGGGCCCAGGCGAGCGACTCGGGATCGAGCACGAACGCCTCGGCGTCGGTGACCACCGCCACGCGCCCGTGCCCGAACGGCCGATCCTGGATCGCGACCCTGGCCGGCAGGCCCAGCTCGCGCCACGTGCCCTTGCGCAGATCGTAGATCGCCCCACGCTGGGCGTCCCACAGGATCACGCGGTGGCCGGCCACCGTCGCATCGACCCGACCCTCGAGCACGGGCCCACCGTGCAGCGGCGTCCAGCGATCGCTCACGGGATCGTAGAGACCACCGTCGGTCAGCGCGACCAGGCTGCCGTCGGCCGCAGGGCCCCGACCGCCGTAGACGAGCATCTGCGCCCCCGTCCACACGGCCGCCGCATCGACCCGCGGGCCGGGGGCCCCGGTCGAGGCCGCCATGCGCCAGGCGTCCTTGCGACCATCGAACACGGCACCGCCGGGCGGCAGACGCGTGGTCCCGTTCTCGAAGCGGCTGCCACCGAACGCCAGCACGAACGCCCCGCCGCTGGCCCACGCCGAGGCCTGGCGCCCCGCGGCCTCGAACGTGGCGTCGTCGAACGTCACCACGCGCCAGCTCGCGCCCGCGCTCACGAAGCGCTTGTCGGTGGGGACCAGCAAGCCATCGGCCAGGACCTGGTGGGTGCGCCCCGGGTACGGCGTGCGCGGCATCGAAGGGATCGTTCGCGGCGCGGCGGTGGTCACGTCGACCAGCAGCCCCGAGGCGTCGGGCGGTCCGCAGCAGAGCGACGCGTGCGTGGCATCGAGCGCCAGCGGAGCGATGCGCCGCAGCTCCTGCGGCACGTCGTCGTGCTGCTGCCATCGCCGGGCGCACGGGTCGTAGCTGGCGAGGAAGCCATCGGTGGAGTGATGGGCGAGCAGCTCACGACCCACCGCCACCCCACGCGCGGGCTCGCGGCCCACCGGAGTCCGGGGCGGCGCGGCAATCGATCGCCACGAACCACGACCGCGGCTGATCACCGGCGCCGGAACCGGTGTGGCCGTCGGCGGAACCGCGACGCCTGCCCCCGTGCTCGCTCCGGTGGAGCCGGCCCCGTTCGAGATCGCCCCACTCGCGCCCGCTCCACTCGTACCCGACGCTCCCGGGGGCGGCGGAGCGAACGGCGAGCGTGCACCCGCACGGTTGCAGCTCGCGAGCCCCAGCGCACACGCCCCCCACAGCCACCAACCTCGACCGAGCGCCACCCCTCCAGACTACCAGCCACGCCCGGTACCCGCGCCCTCCACGGCCTCTCGGGGCGTCAGGGTCGGCGTCCTCTCACGGCGCGGCCATGGGCGCTCGGCGCCCTCTCACACCAGTCACCTTGCGTGCGCGAAGCCCGGACGACAGACTCGTGGGCTAGATGCTTGGCCTTCCCCTGCTCGCGTTCGATGACAAGGTCCCCAACGAGGAGGCCTTGGCCCTCGGCCCCACCACGGGCTGGCTCATGCTGCTGGGGGCCGTGGCCCTGGTGTCGCTGCTCGTGCTCAACCACGAGCGCTGGCGTCGGTGGTGGCTGCAGGTCGAGGACCCGCGCTCGATCGGGTTGTTCCGCATCGTGTTCGGGTTCTTCGTGATCTGCAACATCAATGGTCTGTGGGAGCACTTCACGATGCTCTTCACCGACGAGGGCATCTTCACCGCCGACGTGGCCCGGCAGGTGCACGCGCGGGCGCAGTTCGATGGCTTCGGCGACGGCCTGACCGAGGACGACCCCTGGGGCTTCTTCGACGTGCACGGGGTGCTCAAGTTCCTCGAGGGGCCCAAGTACTCGCTGCTCTTCTTCTGGGACACGCCCACCTTCTTCTGGTGGCACTGGGCCGCGTTCCAGCTGTGCGGCACGCTGTTCATGATCGGCTTTCGCACCCGCCTGATGGGGGTGCTCACGTTCTTCCTCATGAACAGCATCATGTTCCGCAACCACCTGTTCTGGGAGGGTTCGGACCTGGTCTACCGCGTGTTCCTGGCGTACCTCATCTGCGCCAAGACGGGGCACGCCTACAGCGTGGACAACTGGCTGCGCTGCCGAAAGCTGCGCAAGCAGGGCCTGCTGTCCGAGCCAGGCGGTCCCGGAGGAGGGGCGGGCGTGGCTCCCAGCGAGGAGCATCCCAAGGGCCTGCAGGCGATCTACCGCCTGGTCCCGGCGTGGCCGCGGCGGCTCTTGATGCTGCAGCTGGCCACCATCTACACCGTCACCGGCATCCTCAAGAACGGCAGCGTGTGGGCCAAGGGCGACGCGATCTACTACGCGTGGAACATGGACCACTTCTATCGCTTCTACCCGCAGCAGATCACGGCCGCGACCGGCACGAACCTGCTGCGGCTGGCGACGTGGACCACCCACTGGGGCGAGGCGCTGTTCCCCATGTGCCTGGTGGGCGTGATGTACTTCTGGGCGCGCCGCGAGGGCTTCGCCCCTGCCACCGGCGTTCGCAAGCTGCTCATCCGTCTATGCCTGGCCGCGATCGGCTTCGTGGCCGCGGCCCTGGTATGGGTCACCTGGGAGGTTCACTTCTCCCCCACCGTGCCCAAGGAGGCGTTCGTGGGCGGCATGGTGGCGGCGATGCTGGGCTTCAGTTGGCTGTGGGGCCGCCTGAAGCGTCGGCCGTTCGTGGTGCGCACGCTCTTCCGCCTGCGACCGCTGCGGACCCCGCTGAAGATCGACCGCGACTTCTTCGTGGCCTGGACCGTCGGCCGTCGCCTGTGGATCCCGTGGCACCTGGGCGTGATGGGCGGGATCTTCATCTTGATGAACATCGGGCAATTCCAGACCGGAATGCTGTCCGCCACCATCATCTTCTTCACCGGTGAGGAGCTCGCCCGCTTCGGCCGTGCGGTCGGCCGTCGCCTGCGGTGGCTGCCGTTGGTGCCCAAGAGCGTCAAGGACGGCGAGCCGCCGATCCCGCCCGAGGACCCCTCGCTTCCCCATCGCCACCTGCACCACGACACCGCGCGCTTCCCCACCTGGGCGATGTGGATCGCCGTCGGCGGGGTGCTCACGGGCATCCTGGTCAAGACGTTCTGGGCGCCCGAGTGGTGGGCCCGCATCTGGATCGGCACCGCGGTGTTCGGCGCCGGGGTGGCGTTCCAGACCTGGCGCAGCAAGGGCAAGAACGAGAAGACGCCCGAGGGCACGGCCCCCTTGGGCTACGGACCGCTGGGGCGCTTCCTGGTCTCGGGCCTGCTCGCGTGGCACCTCGGCGCGGTGACCACCTGGCTCACCCCCGACAAGGACTGCCTGCAGTCGTGGCGCAACCCCGCCCGACAGGTCTTCACCAAGTACCTCACGGTCACCCAGACCGATCAGGGCTGGGGCATGTTCGCCCCCAATCCGCCGCGCTCCAACGTGTTCCTCAAGGTGCTCGTCTACGACGCGGAGGGCGAGGTCTGGGACATGCGATCGGACGTCTACGCGCCCGAGCGCAAGCCGATCCCCTGGATCTGGAACGACCGCATTCGCAAGATGAACCGCCGCATCATCGGCGGCGAGTCGGGCAACACCCAGTGGTATCGCAAGTGGTGGGCCCGCTATCACTGTCGCCTGTGGCAGCTCGAGCACGAGGGCGAGATCCCCTCCAAGGTCGAGCTGGTCAAGGTCTGGTACACGATCCCCTCGCCCGAGGAGACGGCCAAGAAGGGCTACTACGTGCCCGAGGACCTGCTCGAGCGCTCCGGCCACGAGAAGGTCGAGCACACCGAGCACTGCCGGCGCACGGTGATGGGCCAGCTCCCCAACGAGGTCCGCGAGCGCCACGGCCTGCCGCCGCTGCCCGAGGGCGTCGACTACCGGCCCTGGCTCAAGCACAAGAAGCGCGCCTGGGACAAGAAGCGCGCCAAGGAGCGTGAAGCCGAAGAGGCCAAGGCCGAGGAGAGCCGGCAGGACGAGTAGCACCGGAGGCAGCCAGCCGAGGGCGCTACTTCTTCTTGCCGAGCGGGACCTCGTGGCGGATCGTCAGCGAGCGGACCAGGAAGCGTGAGAGGTCGACCGTCGTCGGGGGCTTGCCTCCCGCCTCGATCGGGTAGAAGCCCGACCCCCGCACGTGCCAGCCATCGCGGGAGAGCTTGAAGTCGTTGTAGTAGATGAAGCCGCCGTCGTCGTGCCCGGGGCCGGGGTTCTCGATGTCCGAGGGATCGACCGCCACGGATTCGAAGCCGAGCGCCTCGAAGAAGCGAGGCAGCGGCACCCTCGCGTCGCCCTCGATGTAGGCGTCGATGTAGAGCGCCCGAGCCCGCCCCTCCTTGCGCAGGAATTCGCCCGCGTGCGGCCCCTCGGTGAGGTCGACGTCGAAGAAGCGGACGTTGTACGAGCCCAGCCCGAGCCGCAGGATGCCCAGGTCGTAGTTGCTGGCGTGCTCGCGCTCGAGGTTCGCGAGCATCTGCGGCACGTCCTTGCCGTCGCGGATGGTCGCGAGGAAGCCGAGCAGCATCGTCTCGACCTGGTCGACCTGTGCCGGGTCGTTGTAGAACCCTCGATCGACGGTGAGCTGGAAGACCCACCGCTCGTCCCGCTGGTTGATGGTCCGATCGTAGGTGAGCAGCGAGACGAAGCCGTCGTGCAGCGGCGCGACGGACCACTGCTCGGCGATGTAGGCGTAGTTGCCCTGGAACACGTCCTTGCTCGGGGGCAGCGGAGGCTCGCTGTTGGCGTAGCGATCCGAGATCGAGATGAGGTCGATCATGGGATCGTCGGCCGCGAACGGCGGGCGGTCGCGGAACCTCCGCTCGTCGTCGTAGCGCGCGTAGTACTTCGATCGCAGCTCGAACAGCAGCGGCATGTCCGGGTCTTGGCCGAAGTGGAACAGCGGTGTTCCGCCGTTGTTGGCTCCCGTGCCGCCCTGGTCGTGCACGAAGGTCGGATCGTGGGACTCGGGGTTGAAGTATCGCCGCATCGGCCGTCCGAGCGCGGCCTCGAGCTCGCTGAGCGGGAGGGGAAACTTCGGCAGCTTCTTGAGCTCGGCCATCAGCGCCTCGGCCTCGGCACGATCCATGCGCATGTCGTCGCGGCTGGGCGTCGTCCTTGCCGCGGGATCCTCGGACAATGGGATCAGCGTGGGCTTGGGCGGCGTCTCGGGCTGTTGTGGGGTCTGGGGCGCCGGCGGGGCCTCGGGCGCCATCGGTGGGGTGGAGTCCGGCCGCGTCGGGCCGGATGCCTCCCCCGAGCTACCGCATCCGGGCATCACCAGGAGCCACGCGAAGACGACCACCGATCCGTACGCTCGCACGCCCGCATCATGCCATCGCAACGGGAGCCCGCCCAGACGCTCGACGGCATCCGGGCGGGCCCAGGGCCCGGTCGTAACCGGTCGTGACCGGTCCGGTCGGGTGGGGCCAGACGCTAGTGGCCCTCGTACTCCGCGATCGCGTCGAGGATGCGCTTGGCGGCCTTCTGGGCCGACTTGGGCGTGGGGTGCAGTCCGTCGGGCAGGGTCTCCAACCCCTTCCAGACGTCGACCAGGATCGCGCCGGGCAGCTCGTCGGCGATGCGGGTCTCGTAGGCGGTGGAGATCGCGTTCCACTGCGGCTCGCTCACCCACCAGGTCAAGCCCGTGGCCACGCCCTGCGTCGCCAAGTCGACGTCGTCGTAGTCGGGGTAGCGCGGGAAGATCGGCACGAGTCCCAGGTCCATCGCGTCCTCGCCCACCGAGATCACCCGGTCGACGAAGGCCTCGACCTCGGCCGGAGAGCAGGGCGCCGAGGCCAGCTGCGGCACGCCAGCCGCCCCCGAGTGGAGGCAGTCGTTGGCCATGCTGATGTAGACGTAGCTGGCGTTGTAGCCCAGCACCTGCGTGGGATTGACGGGGCTGGGGATCGCGACCCGAGCCGCAGCCTTGTGCAGCTGGGTGGCGTAGCCCTGCCAACCCACGCCCAGGCAGACGTGGTCGAGGCACCACGGGCGATCGAAGGTGGTGGCGCCGGCCTGGGCCTCGTTGATCACGAAGCTACCCTTGCGCACGAGGGCATCGCCCTCGCTCAGGTAGCTGCCGGAGAAGACCGACAGCCCACCGAACGGTGCCTGCAGGTCGTCGTCGAAGGGGAGCTTGCCGTTGGCGTAGGAAGCCCCGATCACGAGGATCGGCTGGTCGGTGACGGAAGGGAGGGGGGAAGCGGTGACAGTGGAGGCGGAGGGGGCGGAGACGAGGCACATCAGTGCCATCACGCCGAGGGCGC
This sequence comes from Paraliomyxa miuraensis, assembly GCF_026337845.1. Lineage (GTDB taxonomy): Bacteria > Myxococcota_A > Polyangia > Nannocystales > Nannocystaceae > Paraliomyxa > Paraliomyxa miuraensis. The sequence goes on from NZ_JAOVZF010000164.1 coordinate 546,928, forward strand.
GGCGCGTGGAGAGGGTCATAGAGGGCGATCCTTGCTGGTGAAAGCGAGAGGGACGGACCACGCGAGCCGAATTGCCTCGTGCTCCGACCTCGGGGAGTTGGTCGAATTCGCGCAGGGATGACGGCCAGACGAAGGAGAGAAGCCGAACCCGTCCTTGGGTGGAGCCTCTCCCTTGGTGTCGTCGCATCAGGGGATGCGAGCGACCTGTAGGGTCATGGAAACTTGTCGCCCGAACGACGTCGGCGCAAGGAAGAATCTTCCCGAATGCACATCGAAGTGATCGATGTCCTGGCGGTCCTGAAACGACGTGCGTGGATCGTGGGTGCGTACGCAACGATCGCGGCTCGTACGGGCACGGTGGCCGCCGCTGCGCAGGACCCACGCCCGTCGGTCGCGATGATCCGAGGACCGGCGCGCGTTCGAGCGGCTCACCATCGCGCGCACCATCAGGCGTCGCCGAAGCAGATGCCCACGTCGCGGGCCGCCTGGACCAGCTGACCGCCGGGATCGACCAGGCGCTCGTTGGCGCAGGCCTCGGCAATGGGCACCGTCACGATCTCGGGGGTCCGCAGCGCGACCATGCAGCCGAACTTGCCCCCCTCCACCGCGTCGACGGCCGCGGTTCCGAACCGGGTGCCGAGGATCCGATCGAACTGCGTCGGCGAGCCGCCGCGCTGGATGTGACCGAGTACGGTCACGCGCACCTCGAGCTCGAGCCTGGGCTGTAGCTGCGCGCCGAGCCGATAGCCGGCACCGAACAGCTTGGGCATGGCCCCGAGCTGACGCTCGCCCTCGAACGACTGCTCGCCGTCGGCCGGGCGCGCTCCCTCGGCGATCACCACCAACGAGAACGGCTGCCCTTGCTCGCGGCGCCCGCGGATCTTGGCGATGACGGGCTCGAGGCGATAGGGGATCTCGGGGATGATGCACACGTGCGCGCCGCCGGCCATGGCGGAGCACAGGGCGATCCAGCCCGCGTTGCGGCCCATGACCTCGAGCACCATCACGCGGTCGTGGCTGATCGCGGTGTCGCGCAGGCGATCGATCGCGTCGGTGGCCGTCTGCACCGCGGTGTTGAAGCCGAAGGTGTAGTCGGTGGCCCCGAGGTCTTGATCGATGGTCTTGGGCACGCCCACGATGCTCAGGCCCAGCTCGCCCAGGCGCTGGGCGATGCGCATGGAGCCGTCGCCCCCCACGCTGATCAGCGCATCGAGGCCGAGCGCCCGGTAGTTCTCCACGGCACGCGCGGAGAGATCGGTCTCCTTGCCGTCGACCACGTAGCGAAAGGGATCCGAGCGGTTGGAGGTGCCCAGGATCGTGCCCCCGCGGGTGAGGATGTCGTCGACCATCGCGGGCGTGAGCAGGCGGTTGCCTCTGGGCGCCCGGTAGGAGAGATCCATCAGGCCCTCGGTGGCGTCCTCGATGCCCATCACCTCCCAACCCTTGGCGTGAGCCTTGAGCACCACGGCTCGGATGACGGCATTGAGGCCCGGGCAGTCGCCGCCGCCCGTCATGATTCCGATGCGCTTGATGCTCACGAGACCTTCTTAGACCGTCGAGGGCCAGCCGTCGAGGGTGCGCCCGGGCCGGGTCCGAAGCCCGGTGGCGTGGTGGTGTGATGCGTCGACGTCAGGCCCTGGGCGGGCCCACTCCCACCGCGTCGGCCTTTTCATGTAGCGTGCGCCTCGTGGTCACGACCGCAGGGGTCATCGCTGCCGGAGACGAGCGCACGGCCGAGGCCGGCGCTCAGATGCTGCGCGAGGGGGGCAATGCCGTCGACGCGATCTGTGCCGCAGCGCTGACCGCCTTCGTGGCCGAGGCGCCGCTGTGCGGGCCCGGGGGAGCGGGCGTGCTGCTGGCGGGTACGGCCGAGCGCATGCACGTTCTCGACGCGTTCGCCGAGGTGCCCGGCCGCGGCCTCGGCCGCGAGCGCAGCGTGCCGCTTCACTTCCACGAGGTGACCGTCGACTTCGGTGGGGCCGAGCAGGTGTTCCACGTGGGCCGCGGTGCGGTGGCGGTGCCGGGGATCCTGCTGGGTCTTTGGCAGGCGCACGAGCGCCTCGGGCGGCTGCCACGAGAGGTCATGGTGGCGCCGGCCGTCGCCGCGGGCCGCGAGGGCTGCCAGCCCAGCGAGAAGATGCTGGGCATCATCGAGATCATCCGGCCGATCATCACGCTCACCCCCGCCACCGCGGCGCTGTTCTTCGACGAGCACGGGGCCGCGCGGCTGGCCAACCCGCGCCTGGCAGACTTCCTCGAGGCGCTCGCCCGCGAGGGCGAGCCGCTCTGGCGCGCTTCGCTGGGCAAGGCGCTGGTGGAGGCATGCGGGCCACAGCGGGGCGGATTGCTGACCGCCGCCGACGTGGCTGCCTACGCGCCCGTGTGGCGCGAGCCGCTGCGCTCGCCATGGGGCGACGACGTGGTGCTCACCAATCCGCCGCCCTCCTCGGGGGGCTCGCTGGTCACCCTGGGGCTGCGGCTGGCGTCGGGGCCCGCGTCGGGCTTGGCGCTGCACGAGCTGCCATGGTTGGGCCCCCGCTATGCCACCGAGGTGGCGGCGCTGCTGTCTGCGATCGACCGCGCCAAGGCCCACACGCGCGGTGATCCGCTCGACGATGCTGCAATCGAGATTGCCCGACGCACCCATGAGCGCCGGCGCCCGCTGGGCAGCACCACCCACCTCAGCGTGCTCGATGGCGAGGGCATGGTGGCCGCGCTCACCATGACCACCGGTGAGGGCTGCGGCGTGACGCTCGAGGAATTCGGGATCCACCTCAACAACCTCCTGGGCGAGGAAGACATCAACCCCAGGGGCTTCCACACCCAGCCAGCCGGCACCTGGATGACCACCATGATGGCGCCCACGGCGGTGCTGCATCGGGGACGGCCCTCGCTGGTGCTGGGCACCGGGGGCTCCAATCGGATCCGCAGCGCGCTCTTGCAGACCCTGCTGCACGTGCTGGCCCACGGTCGTTCACTCGAGGAGGCCGTGATCGCCCCGCGCATGCACGTGGAAGGCGATCGCCTGTGGCTCGAGCGACAGGGCCTGCCCGAGGGCACCGAGGATGCACTGCGAGGCCAGTGGGCCGAGGTGACGGCCCTCGATCGTCTCAACATCTTCTTCGGAGGCGTGCACGCGGTGGGGTTCGACGGGGCGCTGCACGGGGCCGGCGATCCGCGGCGCGGTGGGGTGGTGCGACGGGTGGGGTGAACCCGAGCGGTCAACCTCCGCTGCGCCCGCGCCCGCGGTGCTCGGCCAGCCACGCGTCGATCTGCTCGATCAGCTCGGCATGATCGCCCGGCAGCCTCAGCAGCGCATCGCGGGCCGCCGTGATCGCGGCCCGGGCCTCGTTGCGATCGTCGCCCAGCGCCCACCGGGCCTTCGCCACCGAGAAGCGGACCTGCTGCAGCGACGCCGCCCAGTCGTCCGTGCCCTTGGGCGCCGCATCTGCGTCCGCGAAGATCTCGGCCGCCTGCTCGAGCGGCTCGAGCGCCTCCTGCGGCCTCCCCCCCTCGAGCAGCGCTTCCCCGAGCTGGACCAGTGACGCCGCGGACTCGGGATGCTTGGGACCCAGCACCTCGCGACGGGTATCGAGCGCCTCCCGGTGCAGCGACACCGCCTCGTCGTGGCGGCCCTGGGCCGTGCGCACGAGCCCGAGGTTGGCCTGGAGCGTGGCCGTCAGCGGGTGCCTCGGGCCCGTGGTGACCTTGGTCAGCGAGAGCCCCCGCAGGCCGTGTTCCTCGGCACTGGCCAGGTCGTCGCGATCGAAGGCCAGCGAGCCCATGTTCGCCTCGACGATCGCCAACACGAACTCGTGTCCCCCGATCTTCTCGAGGATCTCCAGCGCCTTCTCGTAGTGCTCGCGCGCGCGCTCGCGCTGGTCCAGCGCGCGATACACGTTGCCCATGTTGATGTGCGTGCCCGCCACGTTGGTATGCAGAGGGCCCTGGGACTTCTCGAGGATCGGGAGCGCCTTCTGATAGCTCTCGAGCGCGCGCTCCGATTGCCCCATCTCCTCGTAGGTATTGCCCAGGTTGACCAGTGCGCTGCCCACCATCGGGTGCTGCGACCCGTAGGCGCTCTCGTAGATCGCCTTGGCGCGGTTCAGCTGGGCCAGCGCGTCCTCGGAGTGCGCCATCATCTGGTTCAGCGTGGCCAGGTTGATGAGCGACGAGGCCACGTCGGGGTGCTCGGGACCCAGCGCGCCCTCGCGGATGCCCAGGGCTCGCTCGTGGAGCGCCTGCGCCTGGTCGAAGCGTCCCTTGGCATCATGGGCCAGCGCGAGGTTGTTCAGCACGGTGGCCACCGTTGGATGCTCGGGGCCGAGCAGCTGCTCGCGCAGGGCCAGGGCACGCTCGAGCTGGGCGATCGCGCCTTCGTAGTCGCCGCGATCGCTGGCCAGCAAGCCCACGTTGTTGAGATAGCCGGGCTCGAGCGCAGGGTCGTGCACGCGCTCCAGCGCCGCGTGAGCGAACCGTGCCCACTGCTCACCCTCGTCGGCGAGGCCCATCTTCGCGCTCACCACGTGGATCAGCACGATCGCCGCGCTCGCTTGCAGCGCGTCGAGGCCCTCGCGCTGGGCGATGAAGTAGGCCTGCTCGAGCTGCGCCTTGCTCTGCGGGTAGTGGCCCAGGTTCTCCTCGACCGCGCCCAGCCGGTGGTGCGCGAGTGCTTCCAGCGGGGCGTATCCGAGCGCCCCGGCGCGCTGCACCGCGAGCCGAGCGTCCGCCTCGACCTCCTTGGACTTGCCGGCATCGATCAATGCCTTGATCCGCGCGAGCTCTTCCTCGAGCGCCTCCACGGCGGCGGCCTGGGTGGGATCGGTGGGCGGCTGCGCCTGGGCTCGCACGTACTCCGGATCGGCACAGGGCTCGATGGTCGGCAGCGCCCCCACGGCCGCCACCGCCCGCTCCACCGTCTTGGCGTCGGCCGCCCGCAGCGTCTCGACCAGCGCTCGCAGGCTGCGGCGGCGATCCTCGAGACAGCGCATGCGCGCATCCATCAGCGCCTCGGGCTGCTCGTTGCGCACGTGGGTGGCCTCGCAGGCATCCTCGTGCGCCGCTTGCCAGCGGGCTGCATACGCGTCGAGCTGGGGTGCCATCCGGGCCCAGGTGTCGGGGGCGTAGCTCACCTTGCTGGCCAGCACCGCCTGCTCCACCTCGGCCGCCGTCTCGAGGTTCCAGATCCCCACGAGCTTGTCGTCCGCCCCGCTGCACAGCGATTGCGTCCCGTGCAGCGCGGCGAACGTGGCACCCAGGAGCAGCACCCCGCCGAGCGCGAGCGCCCCCGAGCGACGGTAGCGACGCCATCGCGCCCCCTGGGACAGGGCCCGCAGCAGCTGGTGCATCGATGCGTAGCGATCGACCGGGCGCGGCGCCAGCCCGCGCAGCACCACCGCGTGCAGCCACCGCGGCACGTCGCGGTCGGGGTTGGTCCTGGGCGTCGCGGTCGTCTTGGCGTGGTACCAGTCGGCGATCTTCGCGGCCTCGAACGGCCGACGCCCGTGGAGCGCCTCCCACAGCGCCACGCAAAAGCCGTACTGATCGCAGCGGGGATCGGCCGTGTGCCCCAGGTGCTGCTCGGGCGCCATGTAGGCCGGGGTCCCCACCACCGTGCCCATCTGCGTCAGATCGTCGGCGAGCGACGAGAGCACGTCCTGGCTGTCGGTGCCGCGCAGGCCGTAGGCGCTGGCGACCCCGCGCACCGACATCGCGCTGTGGCTGTCGTCCGAGCCCCGCGACCACGAGTCCCCCGACGAGCGCACCCCTTGGGCGCCGTCGATCGCTTCGCCCGTGCCGCGGGCCAGGCCGAAGTCCATCACGCGAACGCGGCCATCATCGCCCAGCAGCACGTTGCCGGGCTTGAAGTCGCGGTGCACCAGCCCCGCGTCGTGCGCCGCCGCCAGGCCCTCGCCCGCCGCGATGAACACCTCGAGCACCTCCTCCCACGCGCGCGGGCCCACGTCGAGCCACTCGCGCACGCTCTGGCCCCGCACCAGCTCCATCGCCATGAACACGCGGCGACCGTCGTCGGCCACGTCGTAGATCGGCAGCACGTTGGGATGGCACAGCTGCGCCATCGCCTGGGCCTCCCGCCGCAGTCGGGCGCGTGCGTCGGCGGTCACCCTTCGCAGCTGCTTGAGCGCGACCTCGCGATCGAGCTCGGGGTCGTAGGCCCGAAACACGCGGCCCATGCCGCCCACACCGAGCTCGGCCAGGATCATGTAGCGACCGAGGAACCGCGGAGCCTCCTCCTCGGGCTCGTCCCCCTCCCGGCCGGGGCCCGTGTGCAGCGGGCCTTGCACCACGGTGACGTCGTCGTCGACCGTGAGCAGGCTTGGCGTGGATGGGGGCACGGCTTCATCGTAGGAGAAACGCCGTAGGCCGAATACGGGAAATTCCGCGACTGACGGGATCTTCGGGATGACGGAGCGCATCGGGCCGGCGCGGAAACGCGCGGGGCTCACCTTGGGGTCCGTGAGCCTCGGGCGTGAACCATGGCCCGGGGTTTGGCATCGGTAGGAGCGCATGTCGGGCGTGATGCGGGGAATGATGGGGTTGGCCGTGGCCGGGTCCTTGGTGGCCTGCGTGGTCGATGGCGGGCGCGGCGAGGGCACGGGTCCCACGGTGATCGATGTCACCGACGACGAAGACTCGGGCTCCGAGGGAAGCGACGAGACGGGCACCGAGACCACCGATGCGATGGGCGACGCCACCGAGTCCGATCCCGACACCAGCACGGGGGACCCGACCGACAGCGGCGAGACGGGAGGCGAGGCGCTCGAGTGTCCCACGCTCGGTGCGTGGAGCGGCTCGGCCGAGTTCGCCACGGGTGACGATCACTCGCACCCGCTGCCCTCGTTCGCGGTGGGCGACTGGTACTACGTGCACACCATCGTCGGAGGCAATCGCGTGCTGCTCTCCGCCACCCCGGGTCCCGATGGTGCGCTCGGCCCATGGCAAGAGGCCTCGGGCGACCACGGCGGCGGACCGCACGGCTTCACCGCGATCGCGGTCGGCGACACCGCCTTCCACTTCCGCAACGGCCACATCGCCGAGTACCCGCTCGATGGTCAGGGTCACATGCTCGGCGACGTGGTCCTGTACGAGGACGATCCCAACGCGGCCTTCGGCGGCGAGAAATTCGTGTGGGACTCGGCGGTGCACGTGGCGTTCGAAGGCGGTCCGCGGTGGGTGCTGCACCTGGGCGGCTTCAGCTTCACCCCCTACGACTATCGCCGGGCCATCCGCCGCAGCGCCGTGCCGCTCGGTCCCGTGTTCTCCGAGGTCGGCGTCGATCATCCCGCCGCTCGCCCGGGCAAGGCCGCCGTCCACGTGCCGCCCGGTGCGAGCGAGGCCGTGCTCTTCACCGGCGAGGCGGGCGGCAGCGGCCTGTGGCGTGCCTTCGTGGGCATGGACGGATCGCTGTCGAGCTTCGAGTCGTTGCCCGAGCTCCCCGCGGGCACGGGCAACGAGCGCGGCGATCTGTTCGTGGCGGGTCGGGCCCTGTTCGCCGTGCGCGGGTCCGCGGTGTTTCGCGCGATCGTGGCGGGCGACGGCTCGCTCGGCGCGTGGGAGGCCATGCCATCGCTGCCCGAGGATCAGATCGACGTCCACTGGGGCGATGGCCACGGCGAGGGCGCGGCCTGGGGACGGATCGGCGACGCGATCTACCTGACCGGTCCGCGCACGGTGTTCCACTCGGTGCTGCAGCCCGGCGGTTGCTAGCCCGAGGCCCGAGAATCGTCTCCCGCTCGCGCGGCGCGACGTGTACGATGGGCGGCGATGCGGGCTCGTTCGATGATGGTGGGGATGTCGCTGCTGCTCGGCTGCGGTGGCGCGGGCAACGAAGACGCCGGAGGCGAGGGCGAGGTGTTCGGTACCGGCGATCCGGTGACCTCCACCTCCAATGGCTCGGCCGACGGCACCACCGGCCCCGGCACCAGCGCGGCCACGTCGACCTCCGCGGGCCCCGATGGCACCACCACCCCGCTCGACGACACCAGCAGCCCGCCGATCTTCGACGTGGCGGTGGAGACCACCGGCGTCATTCCTGGTGACTGCTGCGGTCCGGCCGACTTCAGCTACATCTGGATCGCCAACAGCACGCAGAGCACCGTCAGCAAGATCAACACCCGTACCATGATCGAGGAGGGGCGCTATGCCACTCGCGACACCCCGGGCAATCCCTCGCGCACCTCGGTGAGCGTGGATGGTCGTGCGGTCGCGGTGGCCAACCGCTACGGCGGCATCGTCAAGATCTGGGCCCGCCCCGGGGACTGCTCGGGCCTCGACACCTCCACCGGAGCCGGCGACATCAAGCCCTGGGGCACCGACGACTGCGTGGCCTGGTACACGCCCTTTCCCCAGGCGGCCAGCCAGCGCCCCGTGGCGTGGACCACCGGCACCCTGAACCAGGCCACCTGCGAGTGGGAGGGCCAGAAGATCTGGACCGGCGAGGGTCGTGGCGGCACCTCGCCCGGCATGTGCAGCGACTCCGTGGTCTACGTGCACCGCCTCGACGGCGACACCGGCACGATCGAGGACACGATCCAGATCCCGCTTGGCTGCACCACCTTCGGGTGGTACGGCGGGGTCGTCGACGCCAACAACGACCTGTGGCTCACGCGCCTGTTCGAGGGCAGCCCCGGGGCCGTGCGCGTGGACTACGACACCCTCACCTACGAGACGGTCGGTCCGTTCTACGGCTACGGCATCACCGTCGATCACAACGGACGCATCTGGGGCGGCACCGGGGTTCCGGGGCGCTGGGATCCGGCCACCGCCACCTGGACCACCATCATGGGCTCGATCCAGAACGTGGGCGTGGGCCTGGCCGAGGACCAGCAAGCTCGCATGTGGGTGGGGATCAACGGCGGCATCCAGGCCGTCGACGTGGACACCATGGCGCTGCTCGACACCGTGATGTTCGCGGGCGAGACCATCCAGTCCAAGGGCATCAGCGTCGACGTCGACGGCTTCATCTGGGCCGTGCCCGACTCGCAGACGCGCGCCTACAAGGTCGATCCCAACGACCTGAGCTACCAGCAGTTCAACGGGTTGGTCGGCGCCTACACCTACTCGGACATGACCGGCGGCGCGCTCAACAGCGTGGCCTGCAATCCGCCCGCGGGCTGACGGTCGGGACCGGCCGGCTGCCTGCGGTCACCGCGATCGCCGCACTCGCCTGCAACGCGGTTCCGTCCCCTACTTGTTGTCAATAGTCGTTTTGTTATTCAACAATCGACAGCGACGCGACATTTATGTTAGCTAAGTCTCCATGCACCGGTCGAAGACTTGGCTTCCTCTGGCCGCGCTGAGCCTCGCGGTCGGGATCGAGTTGGCACCCACTCCGGCAGAGGCGTGCGGCGGCACGTTCTGCGATGGCGCGCTGCCGACCTCGATGCCGGTCGATCAGACGGGCGAGACGATCCTGTTCGCGATCGACAACGGCTACGTCGAGGCCCACGTGCAGATCGAGTACGACGGCGGCGACGCGGATCAGTTCGCGTGGATCGTGCCCGTGCCCGAGATCCCCGAGATCGAGGTCGGCTCGTGGCGTCTGGTGCAGGCCATGCTCGACGGCACCGTGCCCGTCTACGGGGTCCAGAGCCGCGCCGTCTGCGAGGACTCCTCGATCGGCGACGGCGGCCTCTTCCTCTCGCAACCCGACGGTGGCGGCAGCACGGGCGAGGATCCCGTGGTGGTGGCCAAGGACGTGGTGGGCTCGCTCGAGTACGTGGTGCTGCAGGGCGGCACCGCCGACACCGTCACCGACTGGCTCGTCGGCAGCGGCTACGCCGTCGAGGATGAGGCCCCTGCCATCCTCGACGAGTACATCGGCGAGGGCCACGTGTTCGTGGCCTTTCGCCTGCGCCACGGCGCTGGCGTGAGCGACATCCACCCGGTGGTGATCCGCTACCCCGGCACCGAGCCCTGCATCCCCATTCGCCTCACGCGCGTGGCGGCCAAGGACGACATGGACATTCGCGCCCTGTTCCTCGGCGAGTCTCGCGTGGTGCCCACCAGCTACCGCCACGTGCTGCTCAACCGCGCGCAGCTCGACTGGCCGAGCTTCGGCGCCAACTATCGCGAGCTGGTCACCATGGCCGTCGATGCGCCCATGGCCGACGGTCGCGCGTTCGTGACCGAGTACGCCGGCAGCGTGTCGGTGATCGACTCAAGCCGCCTCGACACCTCGATGCTCGATTCCAGCGCCTTCGACGGGATCCCGGTGGTCGACGTGATCGACACCCTCGAGGCCATGGGCCTGATGCTGTGCAACGAGGACGGCTGCCAGTGGCTGCACGAGCTGGCCCCCTCGCTGGTCCACGAGTTCCTGCCCGTACCCGCTGGCGTGGAAGAGGATGCGTTCTACGCCTGCCTCAGCTGCTACGCGGGCCTCATCGATCCCGTGGCGTGGGACGCCGCCGCGTTCGCGGCCGCCTTCGACGAGCGCATCGTGGCTCCCATGCAGCACGGGCAGGATCTGCTGGCCACCTGGCCCTACGTCACGCGGCTCTACACCACGATCTCGCCGCACGAGATGACGGTCGATCCCATGTTCGCCGAGAACGCCGGGCTGCCGGACGTGCCCAGCCGCTACGGCGCCGAGCGCCAGCAAGATTGCTGCGGCGACGCGATGCGGCTGCCCGGCGGTCGCCTGGTGTGGATGACCGGCAACTCGTGGCCCGTGTGGGGCAACGACATGCCCTGGGCCGAGCGCATCGAGGAGTATGCACCCGGCGGGGGCGCGCCGATCGTGCTCGATGACCAGAGCGCCACCATCGATGCCGTGATCGATCACTGGAACCAGGTCGCCGATTGCAATGGCCAGGACACCGGCGGCTGGGACACCGGGCTCGACGACGGCAGCGGGAACCCGGGCGACGCCGACGGCGGTAGCAACGGAACCACGGGTGGCACGGCGGGTGCCTCGGGGACCTCGGGCAGCGGCGGAGGGCTCGATGGGAGCAGCAGCGGCTGTGGCTGCACCACCACGCCCATGCGCACCGATGCCGTGGGCTGGATGCTGATGCTCCTGGGCCTGGGCGCGGTCGCGCGGCGGAGGCGATGGTGAGCCGCTCGAGCGTGCTCACCATCGTGGCCGCGCTCGCGATCCTGGGCTGTGGTCCTGGCGCGGAGCTCGACGATCCGTCCTCGTCCTCGTCCTCGGGCGGCGAGAGTACCGGGAGCACCGCTGCGCCCTCGAGCACCAGCGCCACCTCGGCCTCGACCACCGACCCGGGTGACGGCACCGCCTCCACCGACACCGGCGAGCCACCCAGCGGCTACGAGGACGACGGGGTGGATACCGGCTGCGCCTTCACGTGTCCCAATCCTCCACCGCCTCCGCCTCCTCCGGGCCAGTGGTGCAACCTCAACTGTCCCGAGGGCGAGAAGTGCATGCCGTGGGCCAACGACGGCGGCATCGAGTGGAACGCCGTGCGGTGCTCGCCCCTCGCTCCCGATCCCGGAGACGTTGGCGATCCCTGCACGGTCGAGGGCTGGCCGTGGAGCGGCATCGACGATTGCGACGATGGCCTCCTGTGCTTTGGCGTCGATCTTCGCACCAACGAGGGCGTGTGCCATGCGTTCTGCGGCGGCATCGACGAGGGCCTGTGCCCCGAAGGAGCCAGCTGCGCGCAGCTGCCCCAGTTCGTGCCGGTGTGTGTGACCTCGTGTGATCCGCTCGTGCCCGACTGCGACATGGGCATGCAGTGCCTGCCTTCGGGCTCGGCCTTCACCTGCTTGCCGCACGACGGGCTCGGGCTACCCCTGGGCGAGCCGTGCAGCGCACCCGAGGCGTGCGCCGGCGGGGCGCTTTGTGCCTTCGATCCCGCGATCACCTGCGGCAATGCACCGGGCGAGGGCTGCTGCGCCTCGCCGTGCGACGTGAACGCTCCGGGTCCATGCGGAGGGCCGGGCTCGCAGTGCGTGCCGTGGTTTCCGTTCCGAGCGCCGCCCGAGCTCGCGCACCTCGGCGCCTGCACGCCATGAGGGCACCGCTCATGGCCAGCTCGTCGGTTCATGGTGGTGGCATTCGCGGTGGGCTCCTCGCGAGTGCTCTTGTGGTCGGCCTCGCATTCGCGTCCGCGCCCCGCGAGGCTTCGGCCTGCGGCGGCACGTTCTGCGACAGCGGGCCCGGGGCCATGCCGGTCGATCAGACCGGCGAGACGATCCTGTTCGCGATCGACAACGGCTACGTCGAGGCGCACGTGCAGATCGAGTACGACGGCGGCGATGCCGAGCAGTTCGCGTGGGTGGTGCCAGTGCCCGCGATTCCCGAGCTCGAGGTCGGCTCGTGGCGCTTGGTCCAGGCGGCGCTCGACAGCACCCGCCCGGTCTACGGCTACCAGAACCAGGCCGAGTGCGAGGAAACGGCCGCAGCCGACGACTCCGGCGTGATCTTCCTGCTGGCGCCCGATGGCGGCGGTGGCTCCCCCACCGTGGTCGCCGAGGACGTGGTGGGCGCGTTCGAGTACGCGGTGCTCCAGGGTGGCAGCGCTCAGACGGTGACCCAGTGGCTGCAGGACCACGACTACGCAGTGGACGCGCTGGCCCCCGACATCCTCGACGAGTACATCGCCGAGGGTCACGTGTTCGTCGCCTTTCGTCTGCGACATGGCCAGGGCGTGACCGACATCCACCCGGTGGTGATCCGCTACCCCGGCAGCGAGCCCTGCATCCCCATTCGCCTCACTCGCGTGGCGGCCAAGGAGGACATGGACATCCGCGCGCTGTTCTTGGGGGAATCCCGCGTGGTGCCCACCAACTATCGCCATGTCTGGCCCAACCGCACGCGCCTGGACTGGCTGCGCTACGGGGCCAACTATCGCGAGCTGGTGACCATGGCCGTCGACGCTCCCGTGGCCGATGGTCATGCGTTCGTCACCGAGCACGCGGGCAGCTCCGCGGTGATCGACCGCAGCCTCCTGGACACCACCGGCCTCGACTCCGGCGTGTTCGAAGGCCTGCCCCCGGTCGACGTGGTCGACGTGCTCGAGGTGATGGGACTGGCCCGGTGCGACGAGGACAGCTGCCGATGGCAGCACGAGCTGGTGCTCTCGCTGCTCCACGAGTTCCTCCCCGCGCCGCCCGAGCTCGGCGACCACCTCTTCTACTCGTGCCTGTCGTGCTACGCCGGTCTCATCGATGCCCAGGCCTGGGATGCAGCCGCGTTCGCGGCGGCGTTCGACGAGCGCATCGTCGGCCCTCTGCTGCATGCGCAGGAGCTGCTCGACACCTGGCCCTACGTCACGCGGCTCTACACCACCATCTCGCCCCACGAGATGACGCTCGACCCCATGTTCGCCGAGAGCCCCGGTCTGCCCGACGTGGTCAGCCGTCACGGAGCCGCGCGCGAGCGGGATTGCTGTGGCACTGCGATGCGCCTGCCCGGCGGGAGACTGGTGTGGTACATGGGCAACCGCTGGCCCGTGTGGGAGGACGACATGCCATGGGCCGAGCGCATCGAGGAGTACGCGCCCGGTGGCGGCGCACCGGTGGTGCTGGTGGACGAGGGCGCGGTGATCGATGCCGTGCTCGTGCGTTGGAATGGGCTCGTTGGCTGCGAGGACCTGGGTACGGGCACCGGCCTCGACTCCGGCCCCGGCACATCGACGAGCACCGGCGGCGCGGGCGAGCCGAGCGCCCAGGAGACCGCGGGTGATGGCTGCGCCTGCACCACGCGCTCGGGTGGCCCCGCAGGGTCATTGCTGCTCCTGCTCTTGGGTCTTGGAGGGCTCGTGCGTCGGAGACCCGGATGAGAGCGCCCCGGTGGCTCTTGGGGCTCGGGATGGTCGTGGGGGGATGCGGGGCACCGAGCCCGATGCAAGCACTCGAGGCGTCGAGCGAGACGACGGCGACCGGCTCGAGCGGCACATCTGCCGACGCCACCACCGAGCCGCTCGATCCAACTGGCTACGAGGACGACGGGGCCACGGGGTGCAGCTTCACGTGTCCCCCGCCGCCCCCGCCTCCCGTTCCGGAAGGCTGGCCGTTCGAATGTGATCTCCTCGTGCAGGACTGCCCCGAAGGTCACAAGTGCGTCCCGTACACGTACCACGCGGACCTGCAGTGGGTCGGCACGGTGTGCGTGAGAGTGCCCGAGGAGCCCGACCTGCCCGGCGAGCCCTGCATGGTGGAGGACCATGTTGGCAGCAGCCGAGATAGCTGCGATCGCGGGGCGATCTGCTGGCAGGTCGATCCGACCACGCTCGAGGGCGTATGCCACTCGCTGTGCGACATCCTCGATGGTGTCCTTGCATGCGACTCGGGGCTCGACTGTGCACAGCTGAGCTTCGTGCCGCTTTGCGTGGAGCCATGCGATCCGCTGACCCCGAGCTGCCCTCGGGGACAGGCGTGCACCTTCGCTGGCTCGGCGCTCACGTGCCAGCCCGTGCCCCTCGCTGGTGCCACCGAGGGCGAGATGTGTCACCCCTGGTCGATCCCCTGCGTCGATGGCTCGCTGTGTTCGTTCGATCCCGCCCTCGACTGCCTGCGGCTGCCGGGCGCGGGCTGCTGTGCAGCCCCGTGCGACATGAACACCCCCAAGCCTTGCGAAGATCCGGCTTCGATCTGCGTGCCGTGGTTCACCGTGGATCCTCCACCCGATCTCGCACATCTCGGCGTGTGCGTCGTTCCTCGAGCTTGATCCATCTGGACCATCGTCCATCGCGAACGCGGTTCGATTGACGGGACCTACGTCGAGTTCGTGATCGACGACATGATCGCCATCTGCGAGGCCGCTGGGTCGCGATTTCGACCACTTCGCCCATCACTGGGGACCATCTTCGCTCGAAGGGGAATCCTGACGATTTGTTGTTGCGCACTACACAGAAATCATTTCGGTTGACTCACTTTGGCCATTCGTGGAGGCTGAATTCATGGGGGACACCAAGACCATCGGGGGAATCGTGGTCGGAATCGCGCTCGGGCTCGTGGGGGCGGCCTGTGACGTCGAGAACGACTCGTTCATCGCACCAGACGCGCAGTGGAGATACGGGGGAGACCTGGACGACGACGACGACCTGGACGATGACGACCTGAACGACGACTCGCTGCCCAACGGCAAGAAGCTCTTCAAGAAGGAGACCTTCGAGGGCAACGGTCGCACGTGTCGCACCTGCCACACCAAGGACACGGGCACGCTGTCGCCCGCGCAGGTCCAGGCGGCCTTCGCCGAGGATCCCACCGGGCCGCTGTTTCGCGCCATCGACAGCGACGACCAGCTCGGCCTCGGCTACGACCGCCTGCTCCAGCACGCCACCATTTTGGTCTCGATCCCGCTGCCGCCCGGGTGGTCCCTGGCCGACGATCCAACCGCCACCGAGGTCCTGCTCGAGCGCGGGATTCCAACCACCATGAACGTGCCGTCGCTCGACGACATCTTCATGGCCGACGCGCGCTTCGACAACCTCGAGGATCAGGCGCTCGGGGCCATCAACGCCCACGCCGAGCCCGGACGCCAGCCCACGCAGGAGGAGCTCGAGGCGATCGCCGAGTTCCAACAGACCAACAAGTTCTTCAACAACAAGAAGCTCAAGAAGTGGGCCAATGGGGGCCCTGCACCCGAGCTGCCCATGGGCACCACCGAGTCGGAGATCCGCGGACGCGAGTTCTTCCTGCCCGGCCCCAATGGTCTTTGCGCCTTCTGCCACTCGGGGCCCATGCTCAACGAGACCAGCGGATTCCTCCCCATGCCGCCGCTGCCGGCCGGAGTGCGGGTCTTCACCGCGTTCGTCTCCGAGTTCAACCCGGGCAACCTGCCCGTGCGCACGTTCCTCGTCGACAACGGCGATGGCACCACCACCACGGTGCATTCACCCGATCCCGGGCGGGCGCTCATCACCGGCGATCTGGCCGACGTCAACCTGTTCCGCACCCCCACCCTTTGGGGCGTCAAGGACACCGCGCCGTACTTCCACGACAACTCGGCGCCCGACCTCGAAGCGATGATGGACCACTATGCCGCCTACTTCGACTTTGCCGGCATGCCGCTGTCCGAGCAGGACCAGGCCGACATCCTGGCGTACTTGATGCTGCTGTAGGACTCCTGGCCCTACTTCTGGATGGCCGGCACCCACGCCGTGGTCCGCCCGCCGATCTCGAGGTGCTCGATCGCCTCGCCCTTGGCCGTGCGGGCGTCGGCGACCTTGCCCCAGCGGTGATGGAACAGCCATCCCTTGGGAAAGCGCGCCTTGTCGGCATCCACCGCGCAGGCCTGGACCACGATGTCGCGCAGCTTGGCGTGGATCCGCCGGGCCTCGGCCGCCGTCAGCTCCGTGCCGCGACGGCGCGGATCGATCCTCGCCTGGTAGAGGATCTCGTCGGCCATCCAGTTGCCCACGCCCGCCACGAAGCCCTGGTCGAGCAGCACGCTCTTGAGCACCCCCTTGCGCGAGCGCAGCCGCGCGGCGAAGTCGTCGGCCGGCGGCAGCTCGTAGAGCGGATCGAAGCCCAGCCCGGCGATCGGCTGCTCGCGCTCGGGATCCTGCTGCAGGCGGATGCGTCCCAGCCGGCGTGCGTTGGTCATCGCCAGCTCGGTGCCATCGTCGAGCTCGAGCATGATCTTCCAGAACCTGGGCGGCCAGCTGCGATCGAGCGCTCGCTTGCCGTGCGCGGCCAGCCGCAGCGGACCCTGGTGCGGGGTCACGAACTGCCCCGTCATCCCAAAGTGGAACAGCGGCCACGGCCGGCGATCGAGCTCCCACCACAGCTGCTTGCCGCGCCGCCGGCTCGCGACCACCAACCGGTCCGTCAGCGCACGTGCCATTGCGCCCGGGGTGATTCCCACGAGCACGATGTCGTCGGTCGCGCAGACCACGTGGCGGATGCGGCGACCCACGGCGACCTGCTCGATCAGGCGCCGTGCTCGCTCGACCTCGGGCAACTCCGGCATCGCGTGGACGAGAGCGCCATCCTAGCAAAGCAGGGCAAGGAGGCCGTTGCCGCCGGCCTCCCCCCCCTAGCTCAGGGCCGCGTCCTGCGGCCGTCTTCTGCGAGAGAGGTCGCCCTCCTGGCAACCCCACCGCACGGACCCCGACCGCGCTTGGGCGGCTCCCTGGCCCGGTATGTGCGCCGATGAGGTCACCCTCCTTGGCAACCTCGTGGCGCCAGGCCTGCGGCCGGCCGTCCTTGCCGCCCTCGCAGACCCAAGGGAAAGGCTCCGCTCGAACCCCGCCCCGATCCTCCCTGGCGTCCTGCCAGGGAAGGTCCTTCCTCCGACCCGCTCCATTCCATGAGCAACGACCGTGCCAACAGCCGGTGCCCGTGCTTTCAGGAGGATGGGGCGCGCAAATCGTGCGGAGCGTCAACTCGATCTAGCAGGGGTGACAACTCGATCGGACACCGAAATACCGTCAGTTCTTCGCAGGCGTCCCGGGGTCGAAGGCCCGCCCACGAATCATCGCCTCGAGGTCGTACGGTGACGGTCTTCCACCGAGATAGCGGTGAAACCAGTCGAGGTGCGCGGCGTAGTAGAGCGGCATCGAGCGCACGTGGCTGGGCCAGTGTCCGTCGTTGGGGAACACCACCAGCCGGGCCGGCACGTCGCGGCGGCGAAGTGCGGTGAACAAGTCGAGGCTCTGCGTATAAGGGACGCGGTAGTCGCGCTCTCCGGTGATGACCAGGGTCGGAGTCGAGAAGCTCGCCGCGTAGGTCGACGGCGAGGCCTGCTGGTAGGCCGGCCCGTGCTCCCAGGGTGGTCCTCCCAGGTCGTACTCGGGAAACCAGAGCTCCTCGGTGCCGCCGTAGAACGAGCTGAGGTCGTAGATGCCCATCATCGACGCGATCGCCTCGAAGCGGTCGGTGTGGCCGAGCAGCCAGTTCATCATGTAGCCGCCATACGACCAGCCCATCGCGCCGATGCGCTTGGAGTCCACGTAGGGCTCGCGCTCGAGCGCATCGACCACCGCCATCACGTCCGCGTAGACCTTGCCGTTCCAGTCCTTGGAGATCGCGGCCGTGTACTCCTGACCGTAGCCGGTGGAGCCGTGCGGGTTGAAGAACGCGACCACGTAGCCCGCGCCGGGGTAGATCTGCCAGTCCCCCCGCAGGGTGTCGGCCCACTGCGATTGCGGGCCGCCGTGAACGTTGACGATGAGCGGGTAGCGCTTGCCCTTGCGAAAGCCGTGGGGCTTGACCACGAACACGTGGACCGGCTTGCCATCGGCGCCGGGCACCCGCAGCTCCTCCACCGGGCGGATGTCGTAGGCGAGGGCCACCGCATCGTTGACCCCGGTCAGCCGCTGCACGTGGGTGCCGTTGGCGTCGGCCACGTAGAGCTCCACGGGCCGACCCACGCTCGAGAAGGTGAACGCCAGCCGGCCGTCCGGCGCCACGTCGTACGCGCCCGCCGAGGGCAGGCCCAGGCGCTCGATCGCGCCGCCGTCCACCCCCACCCGCAAGAGCGGAGTGCGTCCCTCGACCGGGCCCTGGAACACCATGTGAGCGCTGCCCGACCACCGCATCTCCGTGACCCAGTTGGGGAATCCCCCCGTGAGCACGCGCGCCCGGCCGGTCTTGCGCTCGTAGAGGGCCAGCTCGAACTCGTCGGACTCGTAGCCGTCCTTGGCCTGGCGGCGGTACGCGATGAAGCGCCCGTCCGGCGAGTAGAGCGGGTGCCCGTCGAACCCGGGGTTGTCCTTGGTCAAGGAGCGGGCCGGGCCGCCGGTCACGGGAACCACGTAGAGGTCCTTGTTGGTCGACCAGGCCTGCGCGCTGCCGGGCACGCGGACGCTCGAGAAGCACAGCTCCTGCCCGTCGGGTGACCACGAGAACCCGGGGTCGCCCAGGCGGAAGGCGGGCGAGTCGTACTCGCCGGGAGTCACGTCGGTGATCGTCCCGGTGCGCAGCTCGAGCACCAGCAGGTGATCGCGACGGCCATCCTCCCAGTGGGTCCAGTGCCGCTCCAGCAGCTCGTCGGCCAGGTAGGCCTTGATCGGGCTGCGCTCCACGTCCTCGAGCGCGGCGCGGTTGGCCTCGTCGTCGGCCCCGTGCTCGGGGAACACCCGCGACACGAACGCGATGCGCGTGCCGTCGGGCGACCACTGGGGCTCGTCCACTCCGGTGGACGACGAGGTCAGGCGCTCGGGTTCGCCCCCGTCGATCGACATGCGCCACAGCTGATTGCCCTCGTCGCCGCGGCTGGAGACGAACGCAAAGCTCCGCCCGTCGGGTGCCCAGGTGGGCGCGCCGTCGTAGCCTTCGAATCGGGTCAGCCGCCGCGTGGTCATTGCCTCGGTCGGCTCGGCCAGCCAGATCTCGCCGTTGGACTTGCCCTTGGCCAGGTCGTGGTGGGTCACGGTGAACAGCAGGCGCTTGCCGTCGGGTGACCACACCGGAGCGCCCACGCTCGCCAGGCGATAGAGCGCCTCGATCGAGAACGGTGCCTTCTTGGCGTCGGCCGGATCGTCGGGTGCACGCTTGGCGGCGAGGTCCCAGCCCCGTGGTTCGCCCGAACCCGAACCCGTTCCCATTCGGTTGCGAGGGTCGGCCGACGGATCGTAGGTGGTCGGCACGAGCTCGGGCTCGCCTCCGGCGGGGTCGGCGGTGCCGTCCACCGCGTGGGACTCGCCGCGCATCAGCGGTCCATCGAGCACCGCAGGCGGCGGCTCGGGCAGGTCCACCGGGGCCGGTCGGCAGCCGAGCATGGCGAGCCACGGCGCGATCCAGATGCCCAGACCACGGGCCGACGACGACATCGAACGAGGAGCGACCAGGGGCATGACCCCCGCAGCGTGACATGGCCTCGGCCGCCGAGAAACGATCGCCCACGGGCCCCGCGACGGGCGGCCTCGCGGCGCTCGATTCGCCCGAATTCGGGCCCCTGGAAGCGGTTCGACGCGACTTTCCCCCACGGGGGTCAAGGGGTATCCTTGGCGGCCTTTTTCGCCCCTGCGAGGGCCTCCGACGTCCATGGTCACTGATCAGAAGACCGCGCTGAACATCGAAGACGAGATGCGTAGCTCCTTCTTGGACTACGCGATGAGCGTCATCATCTCGCGGGCCCTGCCCGATGCTCGCGACGGGCTCAAGCCCGTGCATCGCCGCATCCTCTACGCGATGCACCAGCTGCGGAACACCCACCAGCAGCCCTACAAGAAGTCGGCGCGCGTGGTGGGTGACGTGATCGGCAAGTATCACCCTCACGGTGACTCGGCGGTCTACGACGCCCTGGTGCGTCTGGCCCAGGACTTCTCGATGCGCTACCCGCTGGTCGACGGCCAGGGCAACTTCGGCTCGGTCGACGGCGACTCGCCCGCGGCCATGCGCTACACCGAGGTCCGCATGCAGCGGCTCACGGCCGAGCTGCTCGCCGACATCGACAAGGACACCGTCGACTGGGTCCCCAACTACGACGAGAAGGAGCTCGAGCCCTCCGTCCTGCCCACCAAGCTGCCCAACCTGCTGCTCAACGGCGCGGTCGGCATCGCGGTGGGCATGGCCACCAACATCCCGCCGCACAACCTCACCGAGGTCGTCGACGCCACCATTGCGCTCATCGACGATCCCACGCTCGAGGTCCGCGACCTGCTCGAGTACGTCAAGGGGCCGGACTTCCCCACCGGGGGCCTCATCATCGGGCGCGGCGGCATCAAGCAGGCCTACGCCAGCGGTCGCGGCAGCATCACCGTGCGCGCACGCGCCGAGATCGAGGAGGACGCCAAGGGCCGCGAGGCCATCGTGGTCACCGAGATCCCCTACCAGGTCAACAAGACCCGGCTCATCGAGCGCATCGCCAGCCTGGTCCGCGAGAAGCGGATCGAGGGCATCAGCGACGTCCAGGACTACAGCGACCGCCAGGGCATGCGGATCTGGATCCAGGTCAAGCGCGACGCGGCGGGCCAGGTGGTGCTGAACAACCTCTACAAGATGACCGATCTGCAGACCACGTTCGGGGTCAACATGATCGCCATCCTCCACGGGCGCCCCAAGGTGCTCGACCTCAAGGACGCGCTGGTCGCCTTCATCGACCACCGCCGCACGGTCGTCACCCGCCGCACCAAGTTCGACCTGCACAAGGCCCAGGAGCGCCGCGAGATCGTCGAGGGCCTCGGGGTGGCGATCGATGCGATCGATCGGGTGATCGCGATCATCCGCGGCTCGGCCAACCCCGACGTGGCCCGCGAGGCCCTCATGAGCGAGGCGCTGGACGGCTTTGCGCCGTTCCTGCAGCGCTGCGAGCGACCGGAGCAGGAGGTCGAGGCCGCGCGCGGGCGCCCGTACCACCTCAATGAGCGGCAGGCCAAGGCCATCCTCGACATGCGGCTGCAGCGGCTGACCGGCCTCGAGCGCGAGAAGATCGAGGGCGAGTACCGCGAGCTGTGCGCCGAGATCGCGCGCCTCGAGGCGATCCTGGCCGACGCACGGCTGCTGATGAAGGTGATCCGCGACGAGCTGTCGGAGATCCGCCACACCTACGGCGATCCCGAGGGGCGCAATGCGGGCTCGGGGGCCCCGGGCTCGGGTGGTTCGCGGCGCACCGAGATCGTCGAGGCCGAGGACGACATCGAGCCCATGGATCTGGTGGCCGACGAGTCCATGGTCGTCATGCTGACCCGCCAGGGCTACATCAAGCGGCTGCCCACCGAGGACTACCGGGTGCAGGCGCGGGGAGGCAAGGGCGTCAAGAGCGGCGGTGGGCGGGCCGACGACGACTTCGTCAGCGCGGTGCTCGAGGCCGGTGCCCATGCATGGCTCTTGATGTTCACCGATACCGGCCGGGTGTTCCGCAAGCGGGTGTTCGAGCTGCCGCAGGGGCGACGCGACGGTCCTGGCAAGGCGCTGGTGAACTTCCTCGAGATGCGCGACGACGAGCGCGTGCTCGAGATGGTGCCCTACCGCGACGACGAGATCGACGGCGATCGCTACATCGTCACCGTCACCGCGAGGGGCTACATCAAGCGCACGCACCTCAGTGAATTCGCCAACCTGCGCAAGACCGGGCTCATCGCCGTCAACATCGACGAGGACGACCGCCTGATCGCCGTGCGCTTCACCGACGGCAAGCAGCACATCATGCTCAGCAGCGCCCAGGGCATGGTGATCCGCTTCGACGAAGAAGAGGTGCGCGCCATGGGTCGCAACGCCCGCGGCGTGCGGGGCATGGGTCTGCGCGACGACGATCGCGTGGTGGCCATGAGCTGCCTGCCGGCCGCCGAGAGCACCGAGACCGAGACCGAGACCGAGGAGGCCGAGAGCGAGCTGCAGGTGCTCACCATCTGCGCCAACGGCTACGGCAAGCGCACCCCGGCCAGCGAGTACCGGACGCAGAGCCGCGCGGGGCTGGGGCTCATCACCATCAAGGTCAACGAGCGCAACGGCGAGGTGGTCGAGAACCTGCTGGTGAACCCCGACGACCAGATCATCGTGATCACCAGCGACGGCAAGGTCATCCGCACCCCGGTCGACGGGATCAGCGTGCTGGGTCGCAACACCCAGGGCGTTCGCATCATCCGCATGGGCAAGGGCGAGCGCGTGGTGGCAGTGGCCCGCATGGTCGACGACGGCGACAAGCGCGAGGACGACGACGAGGTCGAGGCCCGCGTGGGGGAGATCTCGAGCGAGCACGCCGAGGCAGAGGACGAGCCGGAGGCGGAGGACGAGCCGGGCGACGACGACGAGTCGTAGCGGGGGCGTAGTGGGGGCGACCGAAGCTCGCCCCCGGGTGCCCGATCAAGCCGCCGACGTGACGTTCTCTCTCACGACATGGGGATGACGAGCCGCGATTCGCAGCAGGGCGAGCGCCGGGCCCTCCGGCTTGCGTCGACCTTGCTCCCAGTTGCGCAGCGTGTGCACGCTGATCCCGAGAGCCGCCGCAAATGCCTCTTGCGAGAGCCCGACGAACTTCCTCAGCGCGGCGATGTCCTCGCCGGATTCGATCTCGCCACGCATGATCCTGCGTCGCTGGCTCGCCTTCATCGCACGGCCAAAGTCGGCCTTGGTGAGCTCGGGTGCTTCATCACTCATGACGGATCTTCCATGTGCTGACGAAACGACTCGATCTCATGTTGCGTTGCGGGGCGAGCGCTGATGATCCGAATCGTATTGGCGGGCTGCTCGGTCCAGATCACGACAATGACTCCACGATCGATGAGACCCACTGCGATGAAACGATCCTCGTCGTCCGAGTGGGTTTCATCGAAGATCTCCAAGTAGTCGGCGCCGCTGGTGAACAGCGCCACGGCGTCCGTGAAACCGAGGCCGTGTTTTTGTCGGTTGAGCGCATCCTTGTGCGGGTCCCAGTCGAACCGCATGACCGAGCATACGTCACTGGCGGACTAAGTCAATGGCTTAGCCCGCTCACGCATCGTGCTCGACTGGGCTAGCAATGGTGACATGACGGACGAGGGTATCGCGTTCCTAGCGCCGAGCGGCGTATCGCCCACATCGATGGCGGCAGCGCGACGTTGGTCTCGTCCGAGAGCACGGCGGATGAGGGCCGACATCCTGGACCGCGCGCGGGCAGCCGGCTGAGATCCCGGTGAAGTCGTCGCGTGAGCACGGTGCGCCGCGTGCCGCTACAGCACCCCGACCTCTCGCAGCAGCCGCGCCACCGCCAGGAGCGGCAGCCCCATGATCCCCGTGTAGTCCGCCCCCTCGATGCGCTCGAACAGCTTGATGCCGGCGTCCTCGATGCGATAGCTCCCGGCGCACTCGATCGGTCGGTAGCGCCGCACGTAGGTCTCGGCCTCGGCGCGATCGAAGGCACGCAGCGTGAGCCGCTGCTCGTCGACGGCCTCGTGCGTCTCGCCGCGCGAGGGGTGCAGCAGCACGACCCCCGTGGTCAGGTGGTGGGTGCGCCCGGACAGCGCCATCAGGTGGTCCACCGCCACGTCCTCGTGGCCGGGCTTGTCGAGCAGCCGCCGCGGGGGACCGGGGAGCACCGCGACCTGATCGGCGGCGAGGATCCAGCGCCCCTCGTAGCGCGAGGCCAGGCTCTGGGCCTTGCCGCGAGCCAGCATCAGCGCGAACGCAGCGTCGTCCATGTGGTCGAAGCGCTCGCGGTGGGCCGCCTCGTCGAAGTCGGGCGCGTCCTGCTCGAACGGAAGCTCGAGCCGCTCGAGCAGCTCGCGGCGCGCGGCCGAGGTCGACGCCAGCACCAGTGGAGGAGGTTGGGCTAGCGACACTTCTTGTTGACCCACCCAAACGGCTTGTTGCAGCCCGAGCTCTTGCTGCCGCTGGGCTTGCTGCCGCTGGGCTTGGGCTTGCTGCCGCCCGGCTTCTTGGCGGTGGTCTGCCCGCCGCTGCCGCCGCCGTCGTCGTCGATGATCACGAGGTCACCGTCGGTGTCCTCGACCGGAGCGAGGGCCTCGAGCATGGCGATCACCTCGGCGCGCCGCGCCTCGAGCCCCTCGCACTTGGCAGCGTCGGCCTTCTCCTCGTCGGTGAGCCCTTCACCCGTGCGAGGCTTGGGCACCTCGGACTTCTGCACCTTGGGCAAGAAGTCGTACTCGGGGAGCAGCGCGATGTTGTCGAGCGCGTCGCGGTAGGCGGTGCAGGGGGTGAGCGCATCCTTGGCCTGTCCCACGTCCAGCACGCGATGCAGCTTCCAGTCGACCAAAGCGTCGTTCTCTTCCACGGTCGACAGCTCTTGCAGCACGCGTCGGCGATCGTTGTAGCCCAGGGATTTCTTCTCGTTGTTGATGAGCTCGAGCAGGAACTTGTGCCCGGAGCTCCCCATCTTGCGCAGCGCAAAGTCGAGGGCCTCGGTGCGCAGCGAGTCGTCGATGAGCAGCGCGTGCAGCTCGGCGTAGAAGTCGGTGTCCTGGAGCAGGCGGGAATCGCTGTCGACCGCGTCTCCGTAGGCGGCCAGCGCCTTGGGCTTGTTCTTGCGCTTCTTGCCCTTGACGAGGATTCGGCCCTGACGCCACGCGAGCATGGCGTTGTCGGGATACTCGTCGAGCAGGGGCTTGAGCAGGGCCTGCGCGTCGGGGAGCTTGTCGGAGAGGATCAGACGATCGATCTCGGCCAGCCGTTGATCGTCGGGCCCGTCGACCAGTGACAGCAGGCCGCCGTCGTCCCCGTCGTCGTCGTTCTCGCCAGAGGGGCTGCTTTCGCCCTCCACGGATGGTGTTCCGCCGCCGCCGCCGCCCTCGCTCTCGCTCTCGCCCCCGCGGCCCACCGCCCAGATCCCCAGCGCCAGCACCACCGCGACGCCACCGATCGCCAGCGGGGGAATCCTACGCTTCGAGCGCGGCTGCAGGACCGTGGAGCCCGGGGGCAGGGTGGGCAGCGTCGCGGGCGAGAAGATGCCCGAGGGCGGCTCGCGCGGCACGGGCATCGACACGCTGATGGGGGCCGACACCGACGAGCTGGCGGCGGAGACCACCGCGCCCGGTATCAGCGGGAACGAGCCCGTCACCGGACTACCCACCGCGATCGGCCCCGAGTGCCGCGAGCCGTACATCGTCATCACGCTGATGACGTCGCTGGTGGCCACCAGGGGCAGCACCGCCTCGAGCGCCTCGCGAGTCTCGGTGGCCGACTGGTAGCGTTCCTCGCGGTCCTTGGCGAGCAGCTTCATCACCACCGCCGCGAGCGAGGGGTGCACGTGCTCGGGCAGCGGCGGGGGATCGCGGCTGACCTGCATGCGCACGAGCTTGACCGGGTCGTCGCTCTCGAACGGCGGCGTGCCCACCAGCATCTCGTAGAGGATCACGCCCACCGAGTAGAGATCGGCGCGTGCGTCGGCCTCCATGCCCATGGCCTGCTCCGGGCTCATGTAGGCGGGGGTGCCGAAGATGAGGCCCGCCTTGGTCATGCGGGTGTCGTCGTTGGCCCCGCCACCGGCGAGCTTGGCGATGCCGAAGTCGACGAGCTTGAGGACCTCGTGGTTGTCGTGGTCCTTGGTGATGAAGATGTTCTCCGGCTTGATGTCGCGATGGACCACGCCGTTGTCGTGGGCGTGCTCGAGCCCGCGGAGGACCTGCATCATCATCAGGACCGCCTGGTCGGCGGGGAGGGATCGACCGAGGCGATCGGCCAGCTCGCTGCCCGCGAGCAGGTCCATCACCATGAACTTGACGCCCTCGTCGGTGGTCCCGACGTCGGTGACGCGCAGGCAGTTGGGATGATCGAGACGCGAGGCCGAGTGGGCCTCACGATCGAAGCGCTTGGAGATCTCGGGATCCCGAGTGAGATCGGGGTGCAGTACCTTGATCGCGACGTCGCGCTTGAGCCCGAGGTGGCGCCCGCGGAACACGGCGCCCATGCCACCCACGCCGAGCGCTTCGTCGATGCGATAGCGCTCCATGATGGTCTTGCCCGGCAGCTCCCGCAGGGTGGGGTGCAGGCTCTCGAGGACGTCGCTCATTTACTGGCGTGGGCGAGCATACCAAGATGGCCATCAGCGTGTTGTGGGGTCCGTTGCAGATCCCGTCGACCCCCATGGGCAGGCCGCGCAAGATGCGCCCGTGCTCCTTCGGCGCAGTGGCGCCTACTTCACCGGCTTGGTACGGACGGTGTCTTGCTCCGGATCGGTATCCGGATCGGACTCGCCGGGGTTCTCGATGAACGCGGTGCCGAGATCCTGCTCGATGCGAGCGAGCGCCTCTTGTGCCCAGTGGGCCAGGCTCAGCTCGTTGGCGGCGTGGAAGTCGGCCAGCATCTCCTCGAGCTCTCGCCGGGCGCGGGCGCTCTGGCCCAGCATGTGGGCGACCTCGGCATCGAGCAGGCGCAGCTGCTGCACGGCCAGGTGCTCGCCCTGGATCTGCATCATGCCCTCCTTGGCCTCGCCGAGCATGGCCGCGCCCTCCTCGACCTCGCCTCGCCGCGCCCTGACGTAGCCCATGAAGCCACGGTTCAGGTGCACGTGGTAGTCGAAGCCGTAGACGGCGGCGAGGCGGATCGCCTCGCGGAAGTCGTCCTCGGCCTTGGGCAGGTCGTCGTTGCGCAGCCGGAGGTCGCCCAGGTTGTGCAGCGGAGTGAGCAGCAGGCGGGGGAGCTTGGCCGCCCGCAGCTCCTCGAGCGCCTGCTCGGTCTCGGGGATCGCCCGCTGGGGCTCACCGCCGAGCACGGCGAGGTAGGCGATGCCCGAGAGGTAGCTCTGGCGCTGCACCACGGGGACCTGGGCGGCAATGGGCTGCGCGATCTCGTGCAGGCGGCGAGCCTCGCCCAGCTTGCCCGACAGGGTCAGGCACCGCAGGCGCACGCCCATGATGTGGCACTTGTCGACCACGCTGGCCTCGTCGACCTCGAGGATGGCCATGGCTTGACGGCTCCACTCGCTGGCCTTCTCGATCTCGCCTGCACCCAGGAGCACCTCGGCGCGGCGGTTGTCGATGCGGAGCTCGAGCGCGCGATCATGGGCGAGCCGGGCCGCCTCGGCCGCGTGCTCGAGGCGCTCGAGCGACAGCTCGATGTCGCTCAGGGCCGCGTTGGTGTAGCGGTCGACGAGCCCCAGCCAGAACAGCGCCTCGGCCCGGAAGTCGCCCACCAGCTCGGCCACCAGGATGCCGGCCTCGTAGTGGCCCAGCTCGCGCCGCGGATCCTCGAGCGCCCCCGCGGCCTTCTCGAGCAGCTTGAGCTGCGCCTCGAGCAGGCGAGGGAGGGCGGGCGCGCGGCCGAAGCGACGCAGGCGCCGTATCAGTCGCTCGAGCACCTGCGCTGCCAGCTGAGGCTGGTCGGCTTCGAACAGGGCGTCGGCGGACTTCTCGAGCTCGTCGGCAGCCTCGAGCGACTCCGAGGCGTCGTCGAGCAGGCGCGCCCGCAAGAACACGTAGTGCGGGTCGGAGGTCTGCAGCTCCTCGATGCGATCGGCGAGGTCGATGCGGGTCTCGTCGAGCGAGTCGGCGTAGCGACCGCGGATCGCCTCGCGCACGGACTCGTGGGCGAGCTGCACGATGCTCTCGCCCGAGCTGGCGCTGCGGGTGACGAGCCCCTCGCCCTCCAGGCGATCGAGGGTGCGCTTGAATCGCTCGGCGCGGAGGTCGGACAGCGACGCCAGCTGCGACTCGGGCAGCGGTGCCTCGACCAGATAGAGGATGCTGGCGATCTCCCAGCCCGAGGCGCCCAGGCCATCGAGCCGCGACTCGGAGCGCTGGGCCAGGGTCTTGTGCAGCTCCTCGGCCGCGGCCGAGGCCCCGCGCAGCACCCAGGTGTCGGCCTCGCGCACGAGGATGCCTTCCTCGATGAGCACGCGCAGGGTCTCGCGGAAGCTCAGCGGGTGGCCACCGGTGAGCTTGTCGAGCATGATCGCGAGTTCCTTGAGGGTGGGCGTGTCGCCCAGGATCCCCAGGAGCACCTGGTACATCTCGCGGTTGGTGAACGGCCGCAGGCTCCACACCTCGGCCACCTGATCGCGCCCCAGCGCCATGAGGATGGGGGAGATCTTGCTGTGCGGCTCGGTGGTGGCGCACAGCAGGATCGGGGCGTCGTTGTGGTCGATGGCGCGGCACAGCTGCTCGAACGCCACGCGCATGGGCTCCTGCGCGCGCGACAGGTCGCTGATGTGCAGCACGTAGGAGCGCTCCTCGGCGGCCGACAGCAGGAATTCGCTGAGGTGGTGCGACGCGATGTCGGCCCCCGGGGCCCCCGCGGAGTGGGCGGCGCGAACCAGGTTGCCGAAGCGCTGGACGGTGGGTGAGCGCTCGCCCAGCGCGGTGGCGAGCTGGGTGACGACGTTGGCGAACGGGCCCAGCGCAGACGAGTCGCTGCCCCAGCAGCTACCCTGCACGAACAGCCCGTCGCCGAGCTGCACCTCGCGGCGCAGCTCGGACATCAGCCGCGACTTGCCCATGCCCTCGGGGGCCTTGATGATCACGGTGCGGATGAGCCGCGCCTTGGTCAGGACGCCGGAATTGGCGGCCGGATCCTCTCCCGTGATCACGGGACCATCGGGGATGGTGGTGTCGGCCAGCGGCTCCACGCCCGCGACGGTGGCGGGGTCCTTGGCGGCCTTGTCGTCGCCGTTGCGGCCACGCCCGATGATCTCGGCGGCCTTGTCGAGCAGCAGCTCGAGGTAGTGGGCGCGGTCGACGAACGGCAGGTGCTCGACCAGCACCCGGGCGAATTCGTGGCGATCGCGAGCGGTCTGCTGGCGGTCGCGATGGGTGGCCTCGCGGCGCAGCAGCTCGAGCACCACGCTGCGGGCGCTCTGCGGGCGCATGTTGGGGTCGGGCAGGAGCATGCGCCCCACGAGTTCGGCGACCACCGGCCCCGTCTGCTGGAGCAGGGCGCCCGCGAGCTCGGGCCGCCAGTCCCGCTGCGCGCGGAGGACCTCCTTGAAGTCCTTGCCCGCAAACGGCTTGTGGCCCCCGCGAGCCGCGGCGTAGACGGTGGCCGCCAGCGAGTAGATGTCGGAGCGTGCGTCGGTGGGCAGGCCCTTGACCTTCTCGGGGGCGGAGAAGCCGGGGGTGCCCAGCACCAGGGTACCGCCGCCCTCGAGCTCGGGGTCGGGCTGCCGCAGCATGCGGGCGAGGCCGAAGTCGATGAGCTTGGCCTGGGGGGTGCCGCCGGCCTCGATGTTGCGCACGACCAGCACGTTGGAGGGCTTGATGTCGCCGTGGACCAGGCCGAGCGCATGGATGTAGTCGAGGGCGCGGGCGAGCTGCACCAGGACCTCGACCACCATCTCGCGCGTGGCCTCGCGCAGGAAATCGGTGAGCTCGACGCCGTCGACCAGCTCCTGGGTGAAATAGAAGCTGTCGCTGTCGTGGCAGCGCCCGAAGTCGTAGACCCCGGCGAGGTTGGGGTGGTGCAGCTGCGTCAGCAGCCGGAACTCGTCCTTGAACGCCTGGGCGACGTTGTCGCCGCTGTGCGAGCTGGGGGGGCCGAAGCTGCGGGTGGCGTGGCGGCGGATCACCCGGCTCAGGTCGGAGACCACGTGCTGGGAGCTATCGTAGGCTTGTGTGAACCTGGGGTCGGTGGTGATGTCGCGGCGGATCAGCTTGACGGCGACCGGCCGCCGCTCGAGCTCGTCGAAGGCCTCGTAGACCGCACCGAAGCCGCCCTTCCCCAGCAGGCCCAGCACGCGATACCGCCCGGCAATGCGTTCCGGCATGGGCCGGTCGTCTTGCGGCTCGCCCATCGCTGGGGCGGCGTCTTCGTTGCCATCCGCAGATGTCATCGGGCTCACGGGCGTGGGGACGAACGAGGAGGTCGGGCGGAAAACGCCGAACGGTAACCAGGGTGACGCAACGCGACAACCACCATCGTGGTGACAGGACGGGCAGCCCCGGAGTGGCGAGGCCGGCTGTGGTTGGTGACGGGCGTTGCCCGTATTTCAGGCATCATAGCAAGGGATGGGTACGGGCATCGAATGGGACGCCGTTCTTCCAGGGTAGGACATCCTCCGCCCTTTGGCCTCCTCCAAACGAGGGCGGTCTCGCTTGTTGGCTTAGCGCACGCCGGTCGATGGTTCGGTCGAACCTGCGAACACAGCGTGGGATCGAGGCAGGAGCGAGGACGTTCGGGTCAACGCCGTGGGCCCCATGCAGGGACTTGGCCATCGCGGATCGCGGCGAAGCTCGCCCGGCCGATCGCGGCCTCGCCGGTGTCGACGGTGTGCTCGTACGCCCGACGCTCGAGGTCCAGACGCACGGCCTCCGGCTGGCCCAGGCCATCGAGCAAGGCTTGCTTGAATGCCGCGACGGCGGTGGGCGAGCGCTTGCACAGGTGGTCGGCCAGCGCCTGCACGCGGGCGAGGCCCGCGTCGACATCGGACACGAGCTCCTGGACCAACCCGATGCGATGGGCCTCGGCGGCATCGATGGTCTCGCCCGTACAGCCCAGGCGGAGCGCCTGCGCGGGCCCGACGAGCAGGGCGAGCTCCGCCGTGCCGCGGGCTCCGGGCAGGATGCCGAGGCCCGTCTCGGGCAGGCCGAAGCTCGCGGTGGGGGTGGCCAGCGCGTAGTCGGCGGTCAGCACGTACTCGGCCCCCCAGCCCAGCGTGACGCCGTGGCTGAGGACCACGTGGAACAGCGGCAGACGTCGCAGGCGTCGCATCAGCTCGCGCTGACGCAGCACGTGCGCCTTGACGCGGTCGTCGTCCCAGCCCACGCGCTCGGTGACGTTGGCCCCCGCGATGAAGATGGGCTTGCCCTTGCTCGAGACCCGGCGGCTGGTGGTGCACAGGCAGCTCACCGAAGGGTCGGCCTCGAGCAGCGTGCACAGGGCAGCGAGTGCGTCGAGCTGCTCGCTGCCCATCTCGTTGGCCTTGCCGTGCTCGAGCTGCAGCACCAGCAAGCGGCGAGGGGAATCGAGGGTGGGGTGGAGGGCTGCGATGGGGCCGAGGTCCATGACGGAAGGCGCAGGGTAGCACCGGCGCCGTGGCGGGCCTGGCCCCACCCGATCACCAAGAGGCGCGGAGGCGTCCGGCGTGGGCTCGAAGGCGCCTCTGGGGGTGCGTCCTCGGGGGCTTGTCGGGCACGGGCGATCGGTTAGCATCCACCGCGATGCCGACCGAGCGCAACGACGAGGAAGAGGCGTACTTCAAGGCGCTGGAGATCGAGCAGCGGCGCAAGCTGCGAGAGAAGCTCGAGACGGCCGCCAAGGACCTGGCGGACAAGCAGGCCATCGCCGACTCGGTGAAGACCGAGGATCTGTCGGTGGCCGAGCGCATCAAGGCGCTGGGCTTCTCGGGCGAGTCGTCCAAGGTGTTCGACCTGCTCCCGCTGGTGCACGTGGCCTGGGCCGACGGCTCGATCCAAAAGGGCGAGCGGGCCGCGATCCTGCGCGTGCTCGAGGCGCGCGGCGTGGCACCGGGCTCGGAGGGCTTCACGCTCATGGAGAGCCTGCTCGAGGAGCGCCCCAGCGACGAGTACATGCAGCAGAGCCTGGCGGTGCTCAGGGAGCTGGTGGGCAATGACGGGCGCAGCGCGGAGATCGTCGACCTGTGCCAGACGGTGGCCTCGGCGGCCGGCGGCTTCCTGGGGCTGGGCGCCAAGGTCGACGACAAGGAGCGCGCGCTGATCGAGGAGATCGCCCAGCAGCTTCGCGGCGGCTCGGACGAGCTGCGCAAGAGCTTCTAGTGATACCCGCAGATGTTGCCCTCGGTCGTCATGACGATGGTCCCGCCGTCGCGGAACGCGATGGTGATCCCCTCGTCCTGCGCGTCGCCGAACATGCCCTCGCAGAGGGTGGGGAAGGTGCGGGTGATCGGGGGCATGGGCGTGGTCCAGTCGTGGTGAACGTCGAGCGGGTGCAGCAGGATCCGCTGCGCTCGTGCGGCGGCGACGTTCGGCGTCATCATGTGCAGCAGGTGGATCTCGTTCCACATGCGGGTCATGAGCGTCTGCATGCGGCAGAAGTCCTCGGGGGACAGCGCCAGCGCCAGGAGCGACAGCGCCCGTAGCTCGCGCCCCTCGTCGAGCACCACCGGCATCCCCATGCGAGCCATCGCCAGGCGCATCGTCTTGATCACGATGCAGTCGTCGACGAACCCGTAGCCCCCCGGAGCGTCGTCGCACACGAGGGTCGCCGGCTGGACCAGGTAGGCCAGCGCTCCCAGCATCGCCATCCGCACGTGGGGCGACACCTGGGCGTGGACCAGCTCGACCAGCTCCTCGACGTGGGCGGGGAGCTCGAGGATGAGCCGCAGCTGGGCACGCGCCAGCAGCAGCGCCGCCAGTCGATCGACCTCCGAGGCTTCCGGATCGGCGTCGACCAGCGCCAGGGAGACCGGGCGTGGGATCAACCGAAACGGCTCGGGGTTGCGGGCGAGCACCTGCTCGGCAAACGCCACCGCGTCGCGCTCCACGTCCAGACGGCTGATCACCGCCACCTTCTCCTCCACCAATCGAAACAGCATCGAACACACTCCCCAGCGGCACTGCATGACCGCCCGAGTGGAGGCTAGCCATCACGAGCACGCTGTCGACAGCGCAGGAATCGGCACGCAGCGACGGGGCCGGCGCAAGCCTTGCCGCGGCGGCCCGTGGGACGGGTCGCGTGGCTACTCGAGCACGCGGAACTCGATGCGACGGTTGTTCGCCCGACCTTGCTTGGTGGCGTTGCTGTCGATCGGCTCGTCGGGGCCGGCGCCGCGCGTCGTGATGCGACCTTCGTCGATGCCGTGCTCGACCAGGTACTGCTCGACCGCAATGGCGCGGCTCTCCGACAGGCGCATGTTGGCCTCGCGGCTGCCCGAATTGTCGGTGTGCCCGCTGATCTCGATGCGGATGGTCGGGTACTCTTGCAGCACCTTCACCGCTTCGTCGAGCACGGGCAGCGAGGTCTTGGTGAGGGTCGCCTTCGAGAGCTGGAAGTTGACGCCCTCCAGTCGTCCCGTGAACTGCTGGATCGCATCGGGGACCTCGTCGGGGCAGCCGTCGCCGTCTTCGAAGCCGTTGTAGGACTCGGGCTCGTCGGGACAGGCGTCGTCGGGGACGAGGATGCCGTCCTTGTCGGCGTCGGCCTGCGGGCAGCCGTCGGGCTCCACGCCGGCCTGGTCGGGGCAGGCGTCGTTCTCGCCGAGGAAGCCGTCACCGTCGGGATCCTCGGGCGAAGGGCAGCCATCGGGAGCCACGCCGGGCTCGGTGGGACACGCGTCCTCGCCGTCGAGGAAGCCATCTCCATCGCCGTCGCGCGGGGACTCGGGCTCGGGTTCGGGCTCGGGCTCGGGCGTCGGATCGTGATCGCGCTCGCGGCCGAGGGTGAACGAGAGGCCCAGCAGCACCTCGAGGGAGTTGGTGGCTCCACCTTCGGTGCCGCGGCGCGGGCTGATCACGTCGCGCAGGTCGAGGCGGATCGACCAGCGCCGATCGATGAAGACCTTGGTGCCGATGCCCAGGTGGAATGCGGGGTCGACGTCGCGTCCGAGGATCAGCGGATGGCTGATCACGCCCAGCGCGCCGGCACCGAACACCGCAAACGGGACGATGCTCGCGAACGGGAGCTGTCCCACCACGTGCCCGCGTGCCGTCCACAGATTGGCCGTGTAGCCGTCGTCGAGGGTGGAGGAGGGCATGAAGGCTCCCTCCACCTCCACGCCGAGCGCACGCAACGGAAACCAGCCCGCGCGCAGGCCCACGTCGGGGGCCACGGAGGCGAGCGGACGAAAGCCCTGGTGGGGAATCGCGGGGCGGGGCTCGAACAGCTCGAGATCACGAGCCGGGAAGAAAGCACCGCCGAAGGCGCCGAGCTCGAGCATGCCGCGCTCGGGCCTCCAACGCTGGAGCCACGGACGATCCTTGCGCTTGCTCAGCGGGGGACCCTTGGCGTCGCCGCGCTTGCCGGGCTTGGCCTCGTCGGCGAGCTTGGCCTTGCTGCCGAGCTTGGACTCGGCGAGCTTGGCCTTGCTGCCGGGCTTGGCCTTGCTGCCGGGCTTGGGCTCGTTGCCGGGCTTGGCCTTGCCGCTCGCATCGCCGTCCGGGCCCGCCGAGGCGCTGGCCGCAGGCAGCCACACGAGGCCCACCGACAGGCGGAGGGCGAGAAGCCGGGCAGGAGAGCGCATGGTTGCCTATCAGCGTGCCATGCCCGGAACAGAGGGGAAATTTTACGGCGTTTCCGGGCTACATGTCGGGCCGTGGGTGACCGAAGGACGACGAGGCCTTCAGCCTCCGCGGACGAGGTCGCCGAGCTTCATGGCCACGCTCATGTCGCCCTCGAGGCGCAGGCGGCCCTGACCGAATGCAGCCATGGGGTCGAGCTTGCCGCGGAGCATGTCGTCGAGATCCGCGCGGCTCATGTGCACCGTGCACTGCGCGTCACCATCCTCGTTGCTCACGCGGTTGGGTGACTCGGTGGCGTCGATCCGGATGACCCCGTCGTCGCCGAGGTCGAACTTCAGCACCGCACCCAGCTTGGAGTCGAGGCCCACCTTGCGGCGGATCGTGTCGGTCAGGTCCCTGATACCCATCGGATCAATGGTTATCCCACCGAAGGCCAATGGCGTCCAGTTTCACGGCGAGGGCGCGAACACGCACGAGCGCTCCCGCGCCCATCGGGTGGGTGAATCCCTTGCGGGTGAGGGTCGAGGTGCACCAAGGGGACGTCAGGATGGCGCGAATGGGGGGATGCGATCCTGGCGACGAAGCTCGCGGGCGAGCAGGGGGAAGCGACGGTCGAGGTATGGGAGGTCGAACAGGCCAGCTTGGTAGTCTTCGTACCAGCCGGCTCTGGTTTGCTTGCAGTCTTCGTCGTTGAGTCCAAGCAGGCCGATGGTGGCCTCGATGCGCGCGGTCAACTCGGCAGGAAGGCCCGGGGCCGGATGGAGCTGGAAGCGAACGAGCTCGAGCCGGAACCATCCGTCTTGGATCTCGAACGGGTCGAGCACCTCGGCCGCGACGCCCTTGCGAGCATTCATACGGGCGCAGGCGAAGCGGTAGTTGCTCCACTCATAGGCGAGGCGAACGTCGAGCGACTTGGGGACGTAGTGGTCGACGGTGTCGGTGCCCGTGAAGGGTTCGACGTAGAGGCAGGAATAGGCGCAGATCCTGCGGTATGCTTCGGCGAGCTGTGGCAGGCAGCGGCGCCAGAGCGGAGGGAGATCGTCGTGGCGGAGGTCCTCGATGCGATCGGCCTTCTTGCTGCGTCGTGGGCCGGGACGCTGTACCGTGAGCGATTCACCGATGAGCTCGGCCAGGGCGCTGTGCCCCGGCTGCCGGACCCTGGCGTCGAAGTCGTAGGGCTGGGGCTGGGGTTCTACGCGGATCACCGCACCCCTCGCTGCTCGAGGAAGTAGCCCCAGCGGGCCCAGAACGGATCGTCGTCGGGGAGCACGCGGCGGAGGGCTTCGTCGGCTTCGCGGAGCTTGGGTGGGTCGGGTGCGGGCTCGCGGAGCAGGGCGTCGGCTTGCTGGAGCGCGGCCTCGGCCTCGAGCGAGCGCGCCGTGGGGAGGTCGAAGACCTCGGAGGTGAGCCAGCGATTGTGGCTCGCCGATCAGATCGCTCGCCTTGACGTGCTCCTGCCAGGTCCACACCAGCATGTACGCGAGAGCGATGATGCGACGCATGCCTGCCGACGCATGTACCACGGGCACATCCTGGCCGTAGGACATGCGGAGGGTGGGAATGTCGCGGGCTTGGAAACCGAGACGTGTGAAGTCACCGGGGACGAGTCGCTCGTCGGCGGATGGTGAGAGGCTCTCGAGCACGGCCCCGAGCTGGTCGAACGGTTGTCCTTGTTCCTTTTGCCAGCTCGCCCAGTCGCGGATGAGCCCCTCGCAGAGCGAGACTCCATTTCGCGTGAGACCTTGCCACACCTCGGTCGGGTTGAAGACGAAGCTCGGAAGCTCCTCCCCTTCGACCAGCTGCTCCGCGAGCCAATGATTGCGAGCCGAGTCCCAGACCGCAAGACCGCCGTCGACCAGCGCGTAGAGCACGATGCCGCGGGCATCGCCTTCGGACTCGTTCGCAGGATGCCAACCCTGACTCCGTCGATCCCATTCGATCGTCGGAGCGGGCAGCCACGTGGACCCGCGGAGGTTCCCTTGGGTCCGAGACGAAATCGACGCCTCGTGCACCCCTCTCGGCGGTCGCGCCATCTCCCGCGCCCACGTCTGCGTGAGCGCCCACCAGGCCACGTCGAGCAGGAAGCTCTTGCCGAGCCCGTTGTCCCCCGTGATGAGGTTCAGGCGCTCGGCGAAGTCGATCTCGAGCTTCGGGGCCGGTCCGACGTTGGTCAGCTCGAGGTGTCCCAGCATGGTCGGCGCTCCCCGACTACTGTAGCCGCGCCGCCGCTCGCTTGGCGATCTCCGTCCCCACCTCGCTGCACCGGGCGGCCTTGGCCTCGCCCACGATGTCGTAGGTCAGCGGCTCCCCGGCCTCGAGCACCTCGACCACGGCGTCCTCGATCGCGGTCGCGGCCTTGCGCAGGCTCTCGTCCTGCTTGCGGTCGGCGAGCCAGTCCAGGCCCTCCTTGACCGACAAGATCATCGCGATCGGGTTGACCTTGTCCTTGCCCGCGTGCCGGGGGGCGCTGCCGTGGATCGGCTCGAACATGGCGTGCTCGCGACCCACGTTGGCGCCCACCGCCATGCCCATGCCGCCCTGCAGCACCGAGGCCAGGTCGGTCACGATGTCGCCGAACATGTTGGTGGTGACCAGCACGTCGTAGTACTCGGGCTGGCCGATGAGCCACTGGGTGAAGGCGTCGACGATCGCGGTGTCCTTCTCGATCTCGGGGTACTCCTCGCCGATCTCGAAGAACACGTCGCGGAAGAACTGACAGCCGTGCAGGACGTTGTCCTTGACGATCGCGGTCACCCGCAGCTTGCCGTCCTTGGGCGCGCCCTTGCCCCGCCGCCGGCACAGCTCGAACGCATGGCGGATGATCTGCTCGCTGGCCCGTCGCGTGATCACGCGGGTGTCGATCGCCACGTCGGTCTTGCCGCCCGGCTGGAGCTTGCCGCCGGTGGGTGCATAGAGGCCCTCGGTGTTCTCGCGCAGGAACACCATGTCGACCTGGCCCGGCTCCCACACCTGCTTGTGCGCGCCGTGGATGCGGTGTGCAACGCCCTTGTAGAGCTTGACCGGCCGCACGTTGGCGTAGAGGTTCAGCTTGATGCGGTTGCCGATGACGGGCGAGAAGCCCGCCATCTTGCCGTCATGGCGCAGCACCGGGCCGCTGCCCTTGGGGTCGGGCCAGCCCACGGCCCCGAGCAGGATGAGATCGGCGGCGGCGCAGCGCTCCTGCGAGCCCGCCGGCCAGTCGTCGTCACCGTGCTGCAGGAAGTACTGGCCACCGCAGGGGATCTCGTCGATCGACCACGTGATGCCGAGCGGCTGCGAGACCGCGTGGAGGACCTTCATGCCCTCGGCCATGACCTCGGGACCGGTACCGTCCCCTGGGAGCGTGACGAGCGAATACGCCATGCCGGAGGTGTACCGCAGGGCACGGGAGGCCCGGGGGTGAAGGCGGTTGCGAATCCTCACCCGTTGGGCGCGTGTGCCGGTGCGACGGCGAGAGCATCCCGTCTCGGGTGACAGCCCTGCGGGACACCGTGCATGATCCCGACATGGCCCCACGCCGAATTGGCTCATGGCTCCCCCTCTCGATCGCCTTGGTCGCGGTCGGTGCCTGTGCAAGCACCCGCGATCACGTTCGCGAGCACCAGGGCACGCAGACCCTGCGCCTGGTCAACGCGACGGCGGCCCCGATCTGCAAGGTCCACGTCGCGAGCCGTGACGAGCGCCTGTGGGGTCCGAGCTGGATCGACGGGGCCGTGGCTCCGGGCGAGCAGGTCGAGCTCGCGGTGCGCCCCGACGACTACATCCTCCGCGTGGGCTCGTGCAGTGGTCACACCACCGTCGTCGCGTACCATGTACCGGTCGATGACGACCTCGCGGTGGTGGTCCACGATGGTTACCCGAGCGCCGCGACCGACCCCGGCATGTCGGAACTGGCGCTGCCCTCGTGGATCATGGACGAGCACGCGCGGCTCGTCGTTCCCGGAGCGAGCACCGATGGCGTGGAGTTGCGTGTGAACAACCAGTGTGCCCGGGACCTGCGGGTCGTGCTCGGCGGAGACCCGAGCACGCGCTCGGGCGCACCCTCCACGCTCCCGGCCCGCGCGTCGCTGGACTACTTCGCGCCCGTCGGTACCGATCTGTGGCTGGTCGACCCGAGCTACCGCGTCATCGCGCGCACGGAGCTCTCGGCGAGCACGCGACGGGTCGCGGTGGCGCCGACGTGCGATGGCTTCGTCGAGGGGTGAGAGAGCTGCGCTCACTCATCGCGCTCGAAGCTCTTCATCTCGTCGACGATGCGTCTCGCCTTGCGCAGGCTCCCCCCCGCAGCAGCGTCGTCGAGCCGCTCCCCCAGGCCGCCGCGCGCTGGATGATGGGCCCAGCGGCGGAAGAGCCAGGTGCCGAGCAGACCCACGAACCCGAGCAGGATGCCCAGGTTGGCGGCGAGCGGGATCCGGGCGTACAGATCCACGCCGAGCAGCACCGCGAACGACACCATCGCGAATGGCACCCACAGCACCCACCACGGCAGCCCCACTGCCATGCCACAGCGGATGTAGAACAACCGCAGGCTCGCGAGCTGACGCTGGATCACGACCACGGGCGCCGCGTAGTCGATCCGGAACATCCGGCCCAGCATGATCCCCGCGAGCATGGTCACGATCACGCCATAGGCGTGCACGACGATGCCCGCGATCAGCACGTGTGGCACGTCGCTGTGTGGCTGCCAGGCCGCCACGCCGAGCACGATCACCACGATGCCCACGAGGATCTGTACGACCTGGCCGAACACGAGCGGCCACAGGCTGTGTCGCGCCCTGGTGAGACGCTCGTCCCGCAGCTGCCGCAGGAGGAGCGCCTCCTGTCGCTCCATCCGGCGGTCGAGCTCCTGCCACGCAAGCTTGATGTCATCGGTTGCCATCTGAAGTCTCCAGTCGGTCGGTGTCGTCGCCGAATGCGCCCTTCATGCGATTCTTGAGGCGGTTCAACTTGGTCGACACGTTCGTCGCGGTGATGCCGAGGATGTCCGCAATGTCCGAGTTGCTGTGATCCTCGAGGTAGAGCAGCAAGAGCGCTCGGTTCATCTCGTCCAGCGCATCGATGAAGCGGTACAGCGCCAACACGCGTTGGTCATGTTCGAGCGCATCGTCGGCTCCGTCAGCGAGTTCGTGGGGCGCGTCGCCGAGCGGCACCGTGGGCCGCCGTACCTGATAGCGCATCCGCGAGATCGCGACGTTGAGGGCAATGCGGTACATCCAGGTCGAGAACGAGCGCGCCGGATCGTAGGAAGGGAAGGCCCGCCACAGCTGCCCGATGATCTCCTGGCCCAGATCCTCGCGGTCGGCCTGGTTGCGGCAGTACGTGTGGGTGATCTTCAGCACGATCCGGCGGTGCTGTTCGATCAGGGCACAGAACGCCTGCCGTCGCTGCAGGCTCGGGGTCTTCGCTCCCATCCGGGTCCTCGGCTCCGTCGCCCCGTGATTCGCCGGCGCCGGGAGATCGTCACACGACCCTCGCCCCGGATGCGACGAGCCGCTGGGAGGGGCCCAGGAAGCACGAATTTTCCAGGCTACGAGGTAGGCGAGGGAGCGGGAGACGAGAGCGCATGGGCCCAAGATGATGCATTCGAGCACTATGCTTGGATGCATCATCCGTTCAGGCTGCGGTGTGGTCCACGATCAGGACCTCGCCGAGGGCCCCTTTGGGAGCTGGCGTTTCACTGGGTGCCTCGCTCCATGGATGACCCGGCCCGAGCCCAGCCCCTCGCGGCCCCTATGCCCTACGTCGAGCAATCCCGGACCCGGGCGGCTCATGCTCGCCACCGCGCAGGCGGTCCGGCGGCAACCGTCTGCCACGATCACGGGCCGATCAAATATCGAGTGGGCAATCATCTCTCGGTCTCGCACCGGTCCTCCTGGGCCATCGTGCTCGGTTCGACGTTCGAGCGCCGCGAACCCCGTTCCATTCGTGCCGTATTGCCTGCATCGAAGTTGCCATGCCACCATGGCCGTTCGTGGGCTCGCACATCGAGATCGCCGTGCGATCGTTCGCTGGCGGTCGTTGCTTCGCACGCGCCATGCTCGGCGTTGCGATCCTGG
This sequence comes from Paraliomyxa miuraensis, assembly GCF_026337845.1. GTDB lineage: Bacteria > Myxococcota_A > Polyangia > Nannocystales > Nannocystaceae > Paraliomyxa > Paraliomyxa miuraensis. Next base: position 587,381 of record NZ_JAOVZF010000164.1, read on the forward strand.
TGGTCACACCTGCATGCGGTGACGACAGCGGCCCTGCTGGATCCGGCACGGGCGGCGACGAGATGCCCGACGACCAAGACCCTGGCCCGGGAGGACCGAGCTGCCCCGCACAGGTGGCTCCGCCCCCGGGGTGGTCGCCCGACGACTTCGAGGCCCGCGCACAGCCGGGGACGATCACGCGCGTGGTCACCCTACGCGGCGACACCCCGCCCCCGGTCGAACCCAGCTCAGGCCATGCCGCTCACGCCGAGCCGTTCGCCCTGACCGCCCCGAGCCGTCCCTTCGGCGCGACCACCCAGGGCCCGCACATCCACGAGCGGTGGGGTGAGTCGCGCAAGCTCGAGCTGTCGTACTGCATCACCGCGGTCCCTGGCGACGACGCGGAGAACGAGGACAACTACCGCCGAATGATCCGCTCACTGGCTGACACCACCGCCGAGTGGGAACGCGTCACGGGGGCGAACTTCGTACACGTTGTGGGCGACGATACACCTGGGGTTGATCCATATCCTACCCTGGCACCCAACGGCGACGTGATCCTCAGACCAGACTGTGCCGCGGGTACGCCATCCTATTTTGGTTTCCTTACCTATTCGCTGGGTGCCACGCAAGGAGTGACCAACCCGGTTCCCCAAGCTTGGAACGACCCAGACCTCGACCCCGTTGGGGGAATACTTACACGCGCGATGCTGCTCAACGGCGATCTGCTTTGGAACGTCGACGAGTCACTCCTCCGTACCGTTCTTCGGCACGAACTCGGCCATGTCATGGGGTTCGTCCACGAGGAGGTCAACCACCCAGGTTCGGTGGGAGCTGGTTGTAGTGACGCAGATCCACGCCCGGTCACCCCTGTCGATTCTGCATCGATCATGACCACGCCGGGGTGCACGGGCCTGTCCGACGGCGCTGAGATCCTCACGCACCGCGATCGACTCTCCGGCTTCTACTTGCATCACACTCCACGTTCACGGTTCGAGACGAGGCCACCCACCATGGGCTACCGCTACGGTGGAATCCCGGGCGGGGGCGCGGAGCTCCTCTGGCATTCCGAGGGGTCCATCCAGGGTTTGCTCTGGCGTCCGCAGGTCGTGGGTAGCGCGATCTCGTTCATCGAGCAACCGTTCCCGTACTGGTCACCGAACAAGAACCCACCCGACGGCTGGTACCCCAACCAGAGCGAGGTCGTCATCCCGTTACGCATCGCCGCGCCCGACAGTTTCGGTTTGCTGTTCCATGGCCCCGGCTCCGATGTCCGTGACTTCGTCGTGCTCAACTCGGGCGGAAGCACGACCGCCATCGAGTGGTCGCACGACGCCTTTGCGGTGCCCGTGGTGGGTCGCTTCGACGGCTCGGATCTCGCGCGCGACGTCGTGTATCTCTACCAACCGGGCACCGAACAGAGCACTGCGCTCGTGACCTCGAACGACCAGGTCTCGGTCGTCACCGAGGTTCCGCAGCAGACCGCCTACGCCTACCCCCTGGCAGCCCCCTACCGTGGCGTCCAGCACCCCGACGACATCCTGTGGCTCGAGCCTCAGGCTGGGGGCAACGTGATCGCTTGGCGCCATGGTGGCGGACTGCTCGACCTCGTCGAGGTCACCACGACGGCTCGAGGCGACCTGGGACTCGTCCCCGGTGAGCACATCCCAGCCATCGGAGACTTCAACGGCGATGGCTTGGCCGACATCATGTGGCAGGGGGTCAGCAACCAAGCCGCTGGCTTCTCCGAGATCGAGGACGTGCTGTGGCTCTCCCAAAGCACGGCGAACGAGCTCGTCTTCGCAGTCATGCCCAAGGCAGTCGGCAGGACCCATCGCCCATTCGTGGGCGACTTCGACGGCGACGGCATCGACGACATCTTCTGGCACCGCAGCTGGGGCATGGTCGCCGAGGGCCCGTCGGCGTTCACCACCGACCCGAGCTACATCTGGTACTTCGACGCCACAGGTGGCCACGCGACCGAGGCCTTCGTGCTCGAGGGCGATTACAGTCCCTATGTGGGCGACTTCGACGCCGACGGCTGCCACGACATCGGGTGGTTCGACGCGGTCGGTGACGAGCTGCACGTGTGGCGGTGCATCCCAGGGGCGCGTGACTTCGATTGCGCAGGCGTCGCGCCGACACCGCCAAACGCTGCACCGGTCGGCATGCACTGGGGATTCTAGCCATGGTTGCATCGAACACACACGAAACGGGGGAGCCCTGCTACAAGGGAGACGAGGTCATGAGGAGAGTCATCATCACCGCGGCGGTCTTGGTGTCGCTGGGCGTGGGCTGTGAGCCCGAGCCCCAGCGCGACCCCGAGCCGCCCGGCACCCTCGAGTACGGGCACCCCCACACCCAGATCTTCCGGCTCGATCGCCGCATCGACATCATCGGCATCAAGGGCGACGACGATCGTCGCGAGTGCGGGATCCTGAGCGAGCGCGCCCACACCGAGCTCCAGAACACGCTCTCGGCCCTCGATCCCCACGCAGACCACGGCCATGATCCCAACGATCAGAGCTGTGCTCCCGGAGCCTTCGTCTACATCGAGGGCTTCGAGCACAGCCCCTTCGCGTGCGACTTCCAGTGCTGCGGAACCGAGCTCGCCCGCGCTGCGTTGATCTATTCGCTCATCGAGCTGCACTTCGAGGACTCGGGTCCGCTCGTGTTCGATGGCGAGCCCTACATCGCCATCGAGCCCGACACGCCATGCCCTTGAGGGTGGCCCGGCGTGCCATGCCCGTGACGGTGCAACTGGGTATCGCGATACCCGACCGCTACGGCATCACCCCGAGACACGGCATCGGCCGCCCCGTGCTGCCCTCGTCGGTCTCCGAGCCACCGCCCGTGCTCGACGCCCCCGCGTCGCCCTCGCTCGCGCTCGAGCTGCTGGGCCCCTCGCTGCTCCCGGCCGTGGTGTCGCCGTCGTCCCCGGTCGCACTGCCGTCGCTGCCCCCGGTCGTGCTGCCGTCGACCTGCCCGGTCATCCCCAGCGTGCTGCCGTCGTCCTCGGCGGTCGACGTGGTGACCGGCCCCACGTCGAGGCACGGCATCGGAGTCGGGGACGGACCGTCGTCACCGCAGGCCACGGCGAGACCCGAGAGCGCGAGCGCGATGAAGCGCTGCCGACGGGCCAGGATGGCGGCGCGATCGGGATCGTCGGTACGGTCGTCCATCGGCTCGACGGTATCACGGGCGAGGCGCGCGATGGTCAGTGGCGGTGCTCCCCGCCACGTCGCAAGATCCTCGGCGTGGAGACATCGAGCCAGCCCAAGGTCGAGGTCGCGCTGCGCCAGGCCGGTCCCGAGGACGCGGCGCAGCTGCTGCCGTGGATGCGGGACTTCAACGCGAGCGAGGGCATCGTGGTGGACGAGCACGCGCACGCGCGAGCGCTCGACCGGCTGCTGTGCGAGCCGATCCTCGGTCGAGTGTGGATCCTCGAGCACGAGCGCGAGCCGGTCGGCTATGCGGTGGTCACCTTCAACTTCGATCTCGAGCTACCGGGACTCGACGCGTTCCTCACCGAGCTCTACGTGGTGCCGGAGCATCGACACCGAGGAATCGCCCGCCGGGCGCTCGTGATGATCGAGGCCGAGGCCGCCGTGCTCGAGGTGATGCGACTGCAGCTCGAGGTTCGCTCCGACAACGACCCCGCGCGCCACTTGTACGGCGGGCTCGGCTACCACCAGAGCACCCGGCTGCTGATGGGCAAGCGGCTGGGTTCGAGTGGCGCTACGACCCCGCCCTCCGGCTGAGCAGCACGCCATCTGCCGCCTCGACCACGACGAACGCAGGATCGAGCGTCTCCTGCAGCGACACGTGCGAGGCGACGATGCTGACGATGCCCTCGAGCAGATCGCTCTGCGCCTCGGGAGGCACGAGGAACCGTGGATCGTCGAGCGTCTGGCTGCCAAAGCGCAGGCCGAAGTGGGCGATGACGTCGTTGGCCAGCTTGGCGCTGGTGCCCGTGGGCGTCGAGCACGAGCGATCGCCGAGGGCGAGCACCCCCATGCCCACCTCCAGCAAGACCGTGACCACCTCGCCATCGATCGGCTCGCAGAAGTCCGCGACCACCACGTCGTAGGCGAACGGATCGGTGGCCTCCGGCGGCATGAAGTCGATGGTGCCCAGGCTGTCGACCAGGTCGAAGAAGGGCTGGACGTCACCGACCCCGCAGCCCTCGGCGTCGATCCGCGGATCGCAGTCGGCAATCCACAGGATCGTCAACGGGCCCTCGCCCGGAGCCACCCCGGCCAGATCGTGGAATACGTTGGCCATCAGCTCCAGGTTGACGGTGGGGATGCCCGACTTGCCCCACGCCGAAAGCCGCGACTCGGGGCTCAGCGGCCGCTGCTCCGGCCAGGCCCTCGTCGGCCGGCGGTGGACGTCCGGCTCGCTCGCGGTGGTCGTGCCGTCGTCACTGCTCGTCCCGTCGGGATCGTAGGTCGTGGAGTCGTCGTAATAATCGTAGGTCGTGGAGTCGTAGCCGTAGTCGTCGTAGCCGTAGTCGTCGTCGGGGATCCCCCAGCGCACACAGCCGCCGAGCACGAGCGGTGTCACGAGCAAGAGCAGTGATTCGCGGCTCGCCATCAGAACCTCCCCGTGAGGCCGAGGCCAGAGAAGCCGCGCCCGAAGCGGGGCGCGAGCGAGAGTTCGTGGTGCTTCTGGGCACGCTTGACCCCAGCGCCATACATGAGCAGCCCGGCCCCCGCGGCAGAGATCGCCGCCCCCGCGGCCACGGTGAACGTCGAGAGGTTCTGGCGGTTCTGGACGCAGGAGTACTCGAGGCAATCGGTGGTCCCGATCCAGAGGAACAGCCGGGCCATGCCCATGCCGAGCAGACCCAGCGGCAACAAGGTCGATCCCGTGATGATCATGGGCACCCCATCGGGCGCACGGCCGGAGTAGACCGAGTAGGGCGCGCGCTTGCGGGCCCCGAGACCAGTGAAGGTGATGCCCAGTCCATAGCTGGAGGCGGCGAGGGTGTGCATGGCGAACGAGCCGATGCTCCCGTCGGCACACTCCCCGGTCGAGCTGTTCGGCCCGCAGTTGTTGCGCCAGGCGGCATTGCCCACGAGTGACATCGGCACGGCGACGAGCACCAGCAGCGGACCGGTGACCAGCATGCCGAGGCCGGCGGCGGGACTCGGTTCGGGTCCGGCCGGAGCGGTGCGTGACGAAGGAGCCAGCTCGCCGCCGGAAGCAGGCTGGACCGGCGCGGGCGTGGGCTGGACCGGCACGGGCGCAGGCTGGACCGGTACGGGTGCGGGTTGGACCACCTCCGCTGCGGGCTGGGTCGGTGCAGGCTCTCCCGCGGGCGCGGCGGATTCGGTTGCCGGAGCGGGCGCGGGTGCAGGCGCAGGCGGGGAGGTCGTGTCCGTCGGCTGGACGGACAGGATCGAGGCGAGCACCAGGTCGAGGCAGAACATCGGTCCTCTTCAGTTCCGATCGGAGCGTCCCCCGATCACCATCCCCATCGTACCGAAAACCGAGTCCAAGGGGCCACCGCGCTACGCCGGAGCAACGGCGTTCGAGCACGGTGGTCGTCTTCGGTCGGACCGGGTCCGCCCGATCCTGGAGGCAAGGCCCCTCACTCTGGCGCCGCCACATCGACCGCTCCGGCGCGCCCCGAGGGCACCCCGGTCACCAGCACCGTGTGCTTGCCGGTCACGTAGACCTTGCGTCGATGCTGCTGCAGATAGCGGCGCCAGAACGCCACGCCCTTGACCAGAAGCGAGAGCTCGGGCTGGCGAAAGTTCTTCATGCGCGCACCGTGGAGCTGCTCGCCGTCCACGTAGCGGCAATTGGGCACGCCCAGGATCACGCTCCCGTTGGAGCGCAATCGCTGCTGCACCACGTGGCGCAGCACCGCGCGGTCGTCGACCCCGGGGCTGTGCAGGGTGCCCAGGGCGATCACCAGATCGAACGGCTCGCCCAGCGGAAGCTCGGGCAGCGCGGCGAGCTCGGCACACACGAAGTGATGGCGCGTCGAATCGGAGAACCGCGAGCGCGCCACCTCGATCGCCGATGCGCTGTGGTCCACGCCCACGAAGCACCCCGAGCGCGCGAGCTCGGGCCACAGCGTGCCGAGCAGCTGCAGCTCCTCACCGGTGTTGACCCCGAGATCGAGCACGCGTGCCCCGGGTCCCAGCCCCACGCGCTCGAGCGCATCGGCCAAGTCGAGCACCAGACCCGGATCCTCGGCCTTGTCGATCCGCTGGTAGCCGGAGCCGGCGCCGTACTTCTCGGTCACCGGCACCGCGTCGCCGGGCTCCCAGCGAGCAGTCGGGTCGAGCGGCCGCAGCTCCAGCCGCATCAGGCCCTCGCCGTCGGGGCGCGGAGTGGAGAGCCGCAGACCCATGCGATCGGCCAGGTCGACCCACACGCGCAGCGGCCGGTGCCGATGCGCACGCTCGCCCACCACCACGGGCTCGCCCGCGTAGCGTCCGGCGCCGCGATCCGGGTCGAGCACCCGCAGGCGCACCACCCCGGCCCCCTCGAGCAGGCGCGACCGAATGTGCTCGATGATCGACGTGAGCGGCTCGCTCGCGAGCACGGGGGCGTCCGATTCCATGCAGCATCATGCCACGGATGTCCGACGCTCCCGGGCTCGCTCAGCGGCCGGCGGGCTCGCCCAGGTAAACCGACAGATACCGCACCAGCATCAGCTTGGTCTCCTCCACGATCGCATCCCCGCGCACCGGGTCGGGGTCGCGGGCGAGCACCAGCATCATCGAGGCCACCGTGTTGACGACCATGGTCGCGACCACCTCGCGCCGCTCGTCGCCGAGCGTGGGTACCCACCCGGCGAACAGAGCGGCGGTCGCCTGCACCAGCTCGCGCAGCAAGGCCTCGTCGGCCTCGGCGTACTCTCCATAGATCTCGAGGTTGCGCCACACCGCCTGCATCATCACGTTGCTCTGGTGCAGGCGGCGAAAGCCGTCGATGAAGCGCGACAGCAGCTCCGACCACGGCTGCCGCACCGGGTCGGGACCCAGGAGCTGCGCGTAGCCCTGTCGCGCCAGCTGCATGCAGCGCTGCGCCACCTCGCGAAACACCGCGGTCTTGTTGGGGAAGAACTGGTAGAGCGAGCCGATCGAGGTGCCCGCCCGCGCGGCGATCCCCTCCATCGTGGTGTCGGAGAAGCCGTGCTCGGCAAACGACTCCGCCGCTGCCTCGAGGATCGCCTCGAGCCTGCGCTGGCTGCGCTGCTGGGTGGGGCGCCGCCGCCGAGCGCCTCCGGCCTCGGCCACACTGCCCCGCGAATGGCCCTCCACGGCCCTCTTGGCCGCCTTCTTCGGGCTCCTGGTCTTCGTGCTCGTCCCCACCGCTCGACAAAATCTGAGGCAAGCCTCATGTTCTTGTCAAATATGAGGACGGCCTCACATTCTCTCGGTCGCTGGCTCGGGTTCGATGACGACGGACTGCCCCCGGGTCCCTCCGGACGCAATCCCTTCGCGGTGCTCGCGTTGCTGCGAGATCCGCTGCTGCACCTGACCCGCGCGCGCGAGCAGTACGGCGATGCAACCTGCTTTCGCGTGGGCCCCTTGCGCTTCGTGTCGGTGGCCAACCCCGACTACGCCCATCACGTGCTGGTGGGCAACCATCGCAACTACGTCAAGAGCCGCAACTACGCGGGCCTGCGCCTGGTGATGGGCGACGGCCTGGTGACCAGCGAGGGCGAGCACTGGAAGCGGCAGCGCAAGCTGGCCCAGCCCGCGTTCCACCGCCAGCGACTGGCGGCGCTGGCCGACACCATGAGCGAGTGCGTCGGCGAGCGGCTCGACCAGTGGGATCAGCGGGCTCCCGCCAACGTCGACGTGCACGAGGAGATGATGCAGCTGACCCTGCGCATCGTGGGCCGCACCCTGTTCGGGACCGACCTCGGCACGGACCTCGGCGCGCTCGGTCCCGCCGTCACCACCTGCATGCACAAGGCCAACGAGTACGCCGAGTCGCTGGTCCGCATCCCGCTCTGGGTGCCCACGCCCAGCAACCTGCGCTTTGGTCGGGCCAAGCGCACGCTCGATGCGATCGTGCACGGCATCATCGAGCAGCGCCGCACCGACCTCTCCCGCGGCGAGGCTCCCCGCGACGACCTGCTCGGCATGCTGATGGCCGCCACCGACGAAGACGCGGCCGAGGTGGCCAGGTCCGAAGACGAGTCGACCGGCATGACCAACCAGCAGCTCCGCGACGAGGTCATGACCCTGTTCCTGGCCGGCCACGAGACCATTGCCACCGCCATGAGCTGGACGTGGATGCTGCTGCATCAGCACCCGGAGGTGGCCGCCCGCGTGCGCGAGGAGGCCACCTCCGTGCTCGGGGGCCGAGCGGCTCGCTTCGAGGACCTGCCTCGGCTCGTGTACACCGGCCAGGTGATCGACGAGGTCCTGCGGCTCTACCCGCCGGCGTGGATCGTGGAGCGGCAGGCCCTGGCCGAGGATCGCCTGGGTCCCCATCGGATCCCCGCAGGCACCGTGGTGGCCACGGCGCCGTGGGTGTTCCACCGCCACCCTGCCCTGTGGAAGGATCCGCTGCGCTTCGACCCCGATCGCTTCGCCCCCGATGCCCCCGCGAGCCTGCGTGAGCGTCACAAGCTCGCCTACATGCCGTTCGGTGCCGGCCCTAGGATCTGCATCGGCAACCACTTCGCGCTGATGGAGGCCAAGATCATCCTCGCCACCGTGATCCAGCGCTACGCGGTGGAGGTATTCGACCCCGAGTCGATCGGGTTCGATCCGGCCGTGACCCTACGCCCGCGCGGAGGCATGCGGGGCCGGCTGCATCGGCTCGCGGATCTCGACCCGGCGCTCGCCGCCTGAGCCGACCCGGGCTATCGCGCCTTCCCCGGCATCGCTACCCTCCGGCGCATGCTCTTTTGCAGCGTCGAGCTCGCAGCTCGCATCGAGCAGGCCGAGGCACGGCTCGTCGTGGATTGCACCCGGACGGCCGCGCGCGAGCGCGAGGGTCAGCAGACGTTCGTGCTCCCGTTCGCGGGTGGCTGGGCCGCTTACTCCGGCCCCGGCTCGCCGCTCGCCAAGGTCGCCGGGGCCGGCTTGCAAGGTGCCTTCGTGCCGGACGAGCTCGAGGCGATCGAGCAGGCGTTCGCACGGGTGCGAGCGCCGGTGCAGATCGAGCTGTCGTGCCTGGCCGATCCGTCGATCGGCCGCCGGCTCACCGAGCGTGGCTACGTGCTGGTGGGCTTCGAGAACGTGCTCGGCCGCCGGCTGACCCCGGCCGCGCCCGACCGGCCGCCGATCCCATCGGCCCAGGGGGCGGCCCAGGGGGCGGCCCAGGAGGTGGAGATCTCCCCGGTGGAGGGCGACGGGCTGGCGGCGTGGCTCGACACCGTGGTGACCGGCTTTGCTCACCCCGATGGACAGGGCGTCGAGTCGCACGAGGAATTCCCCCGCGAGAGCCTCGAGCCGGTGATGGGCAGCATGGCCCGCACCGAGGGCTTTCGCTGCTACCTCGCCCGCCGCCACGGCGAGCCGGCCGGCGGAGCCTCCATGCGCATGCACGAGGGCGTGGCCCAGCTGTGCGGCACGTCCACGGTGCCGGCTCACCGCCGTCGCGGGGTCCAGGGAGCCCTGTTGGCCGCGCGCCTGGGTGAAGCCGCGTCCGCGGGCTGCGATCTGGCCGTGGTGACCACTTTGCCCGGATCTCGCTCGCAGCACAACGTCCAGCGCCATGGGTTCGAGCTGCTCTATACCCGCGCGATCCTCGTGCGCGAAGCCCTGACCTCCTGACCAGTCCGGCTCACGCCCAGCTCGTCGATCTCCTGGAGATCCTTGGCCAAATTCGCGGTCGGCCGGCGCCGGCGGGGGCTCGAGCCGGCCGCGTCTCCCACCCGGCCGGGCCGGCCTCGAGTGCCGGCCCCGAGCGCCGACCCGAGTGCCGGCCTCGAGCGCCGACCCCCGCCCGACCCCCATCCGCCCCGAGGATCATCCCAACGGCCTTGCCCCAAGGGCCCTTGGACGCGATCATGCGCCACGGTGCCAGTGCCGCGGATGCGGTCCCCTCGGCTGGCTCCGCCGACTTCCCGGGAAAGATCATCCAAGTGTCGACGCCACCTCGTCCTCGGGTCCTCCTCCGCGCCGCGCTGTCCATCTGCTCGCTCGCTGCCGCGCCCCTCGCCGCCGCCGCCGTGCTCGTTGGCGCGCCGTCGGAGGCCTACGCAGCCAGCGGCACCATCAGCGGCGTCGTCACCAACGCCGGCACCAAGGAGCCGGTCGAAGGCGCGCTCGTGATCCTCCAGTGCTCCTGTCTACAGGAGGCCCGCGAGACCCAGACCAACTCCAATGGCCTCTACGCGTTCCGCGACCTGCCCCCCGGCACCTACACGGTGCAGGTGCTGGTCGGCCAGGCCGACGTGTCCAAGGTCGCCACCCTCCCCAGCGGCGCCAAGTTCCGCGCCAACTTCTCCATCGACCCCGACAACGAGTTCCGTCGCGTGATCCGGGTCGAGGCCCAGCCGGTCGAGCAGAAGACCTCCGTGGGCCGCACCGTGAGCATGGAGGAGTTCCGCAACATCCCCATCGGCAACTCCACCAGCCGCGACTTCACCCAGGTGGTCGAGAGCTCCGCCACCGCCTCGCGCGACGCGGCCGGCATCAGCCTGGCCGGCACCACCGGCGCCGAGAGCAAGTACGTGGTCGAGGGCGCCAACGTCAACAACCCCGCGTTCGGCACCGTCGGCGCCTCGATCGTCCAGGAGTTCATCGAGGAGGTCGAGGTGCAGGAGGCCGGCTACGACGCCGAGTACGGCGGCGTGGCGGGCGGGCAGGTCTCGGCTCGCCGCCTGTCGGGCACCAACACCCTGCGCGGCGTCGCCCGCTTCACCTACACCCCGCGCCTGGCCGAGCCGCGCTTCATCCAGGGCACCGACAACGCGGTCCGGGCCACCGAGACCCCCGACTTCGTCATGCAGGGGGTGGTCGCCGCCAGCGGTCCCATCATCAAGGACAAGCTGTTCTGGTCGGCCGGCATCTCGACCACCGGCGGCCGCAACTCGCTGGTGCAGACCTTCCACAACCGCATCGACAAGGACGGCTCGGGCGGCTACGAGGACTGCCCCTACAAGAACGGCGACTTCGACTGCGCCGATGGTGGCGACTACATCGCCACCGAGGAGTTCGCCAACCAGAAGTTCTTCACCGGCGGCGTGCAGGCGGGCTACCAGTTCGGCCTCGACTGGGCCATCAATCCCCGGCACCGCATCCGCGCCACCGTCAGCGGTACCCCCAGCTTCGTGCGCCGCACCTACCGGCGCTCGGCCACCAACCCGTTCAACCCCACGCTCACCGCCGATCCGCTCGGCGGGGCCGCGCTGACCGCCAACGGCGTGGTCAACGAGCACTTCGGCTGGGACCGCTTCAACTTCTTCAGCACCGCGCTCGGCTACCTCGGCCGCGTGGCCGACGACAAGATCGAGATCGACGCCAACGTGTCGTACTCGCAGTTCGCCAACGAGCTCGCCTGGCGGCTCGACCGGCCCGAGCTCAAGGACATCCCCACCACCCAGGAGTCCGACACCGAGGGCGAGAACCTGTTCGAGTTCCTCGACCGCGACGGTCGTCTCGACCTGGTCCCGGGCGTGGCCGAGGCCTGCAACGCCTCGAACCTGCCCGGCCTGGCCTGCCCCGTGCGCCTGTGGCTCTCGGGCGGCATCGGGGCCTTCGGCGTCGACCGCAGCCGTCGCGTCGAGAGCCGCCTGGCGCTCACCCACTTCTTCAATGCCGCCGGCTCGCACCAGGTCAAGTACGGCATGCAGTTCGAGCACCTCGCGCGGCGCACGATCTCGCAGTACTCGGGCTCCAACTCCGCCGACTTCTACGACAACTGCTCGCAGATGGGCCTGGGTGGCCAGGCCGACGACGAGGGCGGCGAGTGGTGCTACGACGCCGCCAACAACGACTACGTGATCTCCACCGCCAACCGGGTCGACAACCACCGCTACATCCGCGTCGACACCGACAACCCCGACCTGCGCCAGTCGCTCGGCTACGGCCGCGTGCGCAAGGAGCAGGGCGAGCTGCGGGCCATCTCGACCCCGCTGGGCGCCGGCGTGCGCGTGCCCCGGTACGACGAGACCACCACCACGCAGAACTACGCGTTGTTCCTGCAGGACCGCTGGGCCATCCTCAGCAACCTGTTCCTCTCGGCCGGCGTGCGCTGGGAGCTGCAGGACATGCGCGACATCCTGGGTGATCGCGCCATCCTCATCTGGGACAACGTGGCCCCGCGCGTGGGCGTCGTCTACGACTGGACCGACGAGGGTCGCAGCCGCCTGTTCGCCAGCTACGGCTGGTTCTACCAGCAGCTCCCGCTCCAGCTGAACTCGCGCGTGTTCGGCGGTCTCGTCGACGTGTACCGCACCTACCGCAACGCCCAGTGCCAGGGCCAGCAGGTCACCATCAACGGCGAGACCTTCCCGCGCGAGGAGAACGGGCAGCCCACCGAGTACTGCCCCGACTTCGCCCAGGGCACCACCCAGCTCACCGAGGGCGCCGTGGTGCCCAAGCTCAAGGGTCAGTACAACCAGCAGTTCCAGATGGGCTACGAGCAGGAGGTCATCGAGGACCTCACGCTCGGGGTGCGCTGGCTCCACACCAACCTCGGGCGCGCGGTCGAGGACATCTCGACCAACGGCGGCCTGAACTTCATCATCGCCAACCCCGGGGTCGAGGTGGCGCAGGAGGACATCCAGCGCCAGCAGGCCCAGTGCGACGAGCTCGATGCCCAGCTCCAGTCGCTGGAGATGGACGACCCCTCGCGGCCGCAGATCGCCCGCGAGCTGCAGCGCTGCTCGTTCCTGGCCGACGCGTTCGGCAAGATCAACTCGCTGTTCGACCGTCCCACCCGCAACTTCGACGCCTTCACCTTCGAGGTGAAGAAGCGCTTCGCTCGCAACTGGACGCTGCTCGGCTCCTACACCTTCAGCCGCACCGTGGGCAACTACGACGGCTTCGTCGATCCGATCACCGGCGCCATCAACCTCGGTGCGAGCGCGCAGTACGACATCCCCGAGCTGGTGCGCAACAGCTTCGGCCCGCTGTCCAGCGACATCCCGCACCGCGTCAAGCTCGACGGCTTCTACTCGTTCGACCTGCGCGAGGCCGGGCGCCTGACCCTGGGCACCAGCTTCCGCTTCACCTCGGGCTACCCGATCTCGCTCAAGGCCGGCAACAACCTCTACGGCATCGGGGCCGTCTACGTGGTGCCGCGCGGCGCGGGTGGTCGCGTCGAGCCCAACTACTTCTGGAACTTGAGCATGAGCTACGCCTATCCCCTGCCCGGGGACCTCGAGATCGAGGCGGCGGCGCGCGTCATCAACATCACCAACTCGCGGGCCGTGATCCGAGTGGACGAGATCTACTCGTTCCAGAACACCCGCCCGGTGGCTGGCGCCGACCTCAACGACCTCAAGCACACCAAGATCCAGAACCAGGGCAACCCCACCGAGTTCTTCCAGCGCACCGTGCTGGCGCCGCAGGGCAACTTCGGCGTGGAGACCTCGTTCCAGACGCCACTGGCGGCGAGCTTCGAGCTGCAGCTGCGATTCTAGCCTCGGCCCCCGCGGGCAGCGGTAGGCAAGCATCGGCTCGAGCTTGCCCTACTCTGCTCGCGGCGTAGGTCGCGGTGGTAGACGACGCCTAGCCCGCTGGGACGCGCGGACCCACCGGCCTCGCGACCGCCGAGCTCCGACGTCCATGGCAGGACCCTCTCGTGGAGGTGGTAGGCTAATCGAGGGCGCTCGACACCCGCCGCGCCGTGCCATGCTCCCGTTCTTCAATACCTCCGGTCCGTGCATCCCGGGCGAGCACTACATGCTCCCGCCCGAGCGCCGGCTGGACGACGTGCTCGCGCTCATCGAGGCACGTCGCTACTTCACGCTGCACGCCGGGCGGCAGACGGGCAAGACCACCAGCGCGATGTGGCTCGAGGATCACGTCAACGCAACGGGGGACCGTTGGGGGCTGTGGGTCGACCTCCAGACCGCGCGCGAGAAGCCCGACGTCGAGCGGGCGATGAAGGTGATCCTGGCCAGCTTCGAGGACGTCCTCGCCGCCCGGCGTCCGGATCTTCCCCGGCTGCCGCGCGACGAGCTCGATGCCATGCTCGCCACGGCCGACCGAGCGTTGCTCCGCTACCTTCGGCGCCTCGTCGCCCTCGACCCACGCCCGCTGGTGCTCCTGCTCGACGAGGCCGACGGTCTGGTCGGCGAGGCGATGGTCTCGTTCCTCACCCAGCTGCGGCATGGCTACATCGAGCGCAGCCGCGTGCCGTTTCCGGCCAGCGTGGTGCTGGTGGGGCAGCGGCAGGTGCGGGACTACGCAGTGCGGGAGGAGGAGCGCCAGGCGCTCGCGTGGCTCGGCACGACGTCACCGTTCAACATCACCGCCGAGGCCACGACCTTGGGCCCCTTCACCGAGGCCGAGGTGGGCGAGCTGCTCGAGCAGCACACGGCGGCCACCGAGCAGCGGTTCTCGCCCGAAGCCGTGGCGCGAATCGGAGTGCTGGGCCGCGGGCACCCATGGCTCACCAACGCCCTCGCCGATCAGATCGTGCGCCGTGACGTGACCGATCGCGCGGAGGAAATCACGGCAGCCCACGTCGACGCGGCCAAGGAGACGATCATCCTTGAGCGCCGCACCCACATCGACTCGCTGGTCGCCCGGCTGCGCGAGGACCGGGTGCGGCGGATCCTCGCGCCCATGCTGGTGGGCGACCGCGCCACGGGCGACGTGCTCGACGACGACTTTGCCTACGTGCTGGGCCTGGGCCTGTTGCGCGCCAGCGGGGGCAAGTACGAGATCGCCAACCCGATCTACGCCGAGGTCCTTCCTCGTGCGCTCACCTACAACCAGCAGATGCAGATCGCCAACGAGCCCGCGTGGTACGTGCGACCCGACGGCTCGCTCGACATGCCCAAGCTCATGGCCGACTGGCAGGAATTCTGGCGCAAGGATGGGCACCTCGCGGCCGACGGCTTCCACTACCGCGAGGCGGGTCCACACCTGATGCTCATGGCGTTCCTGCAGCGGGTGGTCAACGGGGGCGAGCGGATCGAACGCGAGTACGCGCTGGGTCGAGGGGCGCTCGACTTGCTGGTGGAGTGGCGGGGGCATCGACACGCGATCGAGCTCAAGCTGCGCCGCGATACCGAGACCGAGACCGAGGCGCTCGACCAGCTCGTGCGATACCTCGACCACGCCGGGCTGCCCGAAGGCTGGCTGGTGATGTTCGACCTGCGGTCGACGCTGCCCTGGAAGGAGCGGTTGACCACCCGCGAGGTGGAGCACCGCGGCAAGCCGGTGCACATCGTGGGGTGCTGAGGACGGCGGGGCAGCGCCACCCTGCTCGAGCGCAACCTGGCCCTCAGCCCCACCGACCGCATGAGACAGCACGATGAAGCCCACAGGCTCTACTTCGAGAGCCGGCGATGAGCCATGCTCGTCCTCCTCAACAGGGCGGATCGTTGGTGTCCGACCGGGCTCGTGGGCTCGTGGCTCGGATCGAAGATCGAGACGCGCGTCTCCTGCGTCAACCGGATCGCGGTGCTGGTGCCGGTGGCGGTGCCGGGTGGGGCTCGGGCGCCGGCGTGGGCTCCGGCGTGGGATCGGTGGTCGGCACGTGCTCTTGTGCCTTCTTGCCCCGGCCCGGCTTGCGCTTCGCAGCGTCCGTGTGTGGCGTGGACCACCACCCCACCGGGCTCGCGTCGCTGCTGAGCAACAGCTCCACCCGGCGATCGAGCTGGTGCTTGCGTTCGGCCGAGGGGCGGTACACGGGGCGAGACGCTCCCTCGCCGCGGGTCGAGATGCGGCTGGCATCGAGCCCCTCGCTCACCAACCACGCACGAACTCGCTCGGCGCGGATGAGGGCAAGGGACTGCGGCTCGTCCTCGTCGGTCCCGGCGTGGCCCACGATCAGCAGGCGAGCGCTCGGATCCTTGCTCATTCCGTCGGCGAGCATCGGCACCAGCTCGGGATCGGTGGGGACGTCGGCGGAGCCCGACTCGAACAGCAGCCACTCCGCGTCCCAGCGCAGCCGACAGTGACGACCGGCCCGGCACGGCGCGTAGAGCTCGGGCCTTGCGTTGCCGCGCAGGGCGAGTTCCCAGCGTGCGAGCAGCCAGGCCCGGTATGCATCGGTGAGCTCGGGGGCGAACGCCGGCGTGCTCGCGGCCGGAGCATCGACGTGCGCCGGCGTGAGGTCCGGCTCGGACGTATCGGCCGCAGCACAGCGACCCGCGGCTCGGTCACAGCGGTCCGGGGAGCACTGCGCGTCCTCGGTGCACACCTCGCAGCTGCCCTCGATGCACACGAGCCCGGCGTTGCAGTCGGACGTGGCGGTGCAGGGCGGCGGTGACACCGGCGCCTGCGAGGGACCGGGCTGTGTGGTGGGCGGCTCGGTGCAGCGGAACTGCTCGCAGCGGGGCTGAGCCGGATCGGTGCAGTCGGCGTCGGTCTGGCACTCCTGGCAGACGCCCTCGACGCAGCGCTCGCCCTCGTTGAGCTTGCAGTGCTTGTGGTGGTTGCACGTGGGGTAGGGAGGAGCGCACGCCGGGCTCGCGGCGAGCGTCAGCCCCAGCGCGAGCCCCATGCACCACGTGCTCCGTGTCGTCGGACCGAGCATCTGGCCTCAATTGGTATCCTCGCGCCGGGTCAGCGGCAAGCGAAACGGTTCCATCGACCTCATGACGAGCACCGGGCGCTGCGGCGCACCGCGGATGCTCCGGCCGGGGAGGCCAAGGCCGACTGGGCTTCCGCTCACGGCCGATCGAGCTCGCCTGGCAACGACGACTCGACTCCTGCTCATCGTCGTCGCCGAGGCGCGAGGTGGATCGCGAGCCCGCAGACCACGTTGTAGCCAAACGCCGCCTTGGACACCGGGCGGTCGAGCGGCCACTCGAGGGCGGTGACCGTCGACTCGAAGAAGAAGCCCACGCCGAGATCCTCGCGGATCATCTTCCACGCCCGGATCTGCACGGGAAACGCGAGCGCGACGTACGAATAGTTGCCGAACGGGTAGTGCTGGATCGTGAAGTCCAGCTCGTCGGTGCGGTCGGCGGCCTGGAGCTCGCGAATGTGGTCGCGGTGGGCGTCGGGATCGGGCACCTCGGAGTGCCCGGGCCGATTCGGGGTCAGATTGGCGCCGATGCGTAGGTTGGCGAGGTCGACCTCCGCGGTTACGAACCACCGCCCCATGCGAGGCACGACCGCGCGGGGCGGCTCGGTGAGATAGACCCCCAGCCCGCCAAGCCCGAGCTCGACGCCCAGCAGGTTCATCGCGCCGCCCATCGACCAGGTGTTGGTGTACTGCAACCGGACCGAGGGCGCGTAGTAGAGCCGGCGGTGGCCGGTGCGGCTCCATCCAACGAACACCGGGACGTCCTTGCGCGAGCCCTGCACGCCGGGCTCCCATGTCATCGCCCGGGTCGCCCCGCTGTTCTGCCACCCGGTCCCGGCCTCGATCGTGTGGCCCGCCCGAGGCTCGCCCGCGTGAGCCTCGCCGATGAACCTCAGGGCCACCATCACGAAGCCGAGCAGCATCGCGAGGGTTTGGACGACGAGCGGGGGACTCGGAAGCGAGCGTCGGTGCATGGCCAGACGACCAAACACCGGCGCTCCGACCAGGTGTCACCGCACGACGGTGATCGCCACGCCCCCTTGCTTGCGTCCCGCCTCGACGTAGCGGTGCGCCTGCACGATCTCCTCCAGCGCAAAGCTGCGATCGAGCACGGGGCGGATCGCTCCCGCCTCGATCAGCTCGCGCAGCTCGATCAGCTCCGCAGTGGTACGGCTGGCCGTGCCGAGCACCAGCCGCTTGCGGCTCGTCAGCGACACCCACCATCCCCGCAGCATCAGCAGCACCCGGAAGTTCGGCAGCACGTAGCGCCCGCCGTCCCTCAGCGCCCGTACGCTGCGACGAAACGGGCTGCGCCCCACCACGTCGAAGATCACGTCGTAGGTCTCGCCGCGTCGCGTGAAGTCCTCCCGGGTGTAGTCGATGACGTGGTCGGCCCCGATCGAGCGCAGCATCGGGAGCTTGTCGCCGTGGTCGACCGCGGTCACCTCGGCCCCGTAGTGCCGGGCCAGCTGCACCCCGAAGGTCCCGATGCTCCCGCCGGCTCCGTTGATCAACACGCGCTCGCCCGCGCGGAGCTCGGCCTTGCGCAGGAAGTAGAGCGCTTCGAGCCCACCCAGCGGGACGATCGCGGCCGTGGCGTGGTCGACGTTGGCGGGCTGGCGGGCAATCGCTCCACCGTCGGCGATGATGGGGACGCGGCGGAGCTCGGCATAGCCACCCAGGCCGAAATCGGTGGCCACGAAGACCCGGTCGCCCACGGCGAAGCCCGTGACCCCCTCGCCCACCTCCACGATCTCCCCGGCCAGCTCCTGCCCCAGCACGGTCACCCGCCGAGGCCGCCAAAAGCCCACGTACAGCCGAAGCGGCAGCCGGAACAGCAGCGGTAGCGCGAGCGACCGCATCTCGCAGTCTCCGGTCGAGACCGAGGTGGCGTGGACCCGCACCAGGACCTCGCCCGTGCCCGCGACCGGGTCTGGCACCTCCTGCAGCCGCAAGACCTCCGGAGGGCCGTAGCTCGTCCAGACGACAGCCTTCATCGCGGTCGACCATGCCACTTCGCGTCGCGAAGGACGAGCCTCGGCGATCCGCGGGCTTGCAATCGATTAACGTATCGGTTAAATATTTCCGGAAACGGAAATCATCTCTCTCGAGGAGCCCACACCCATGAAACCCACTCCCAAGGACTGGCCCCGCATCTCCAGCGCCGTGTTCTACGAAGACCCCGCCGCGGCCATCGACTGGCTGTGCACCGCCTTCGGCTTCGAGGTCCGCCTCAAGGTCGAGGGTGAGGGCGGCAGCATCGTGCACAGCGAGCTGACCTATGGCGACGGCCTCGTCATGGTGGGGGGCCTGCGCACCCACGAGGAGGATCCGAACCGCATCCCCTGCGCCAGCCCCCGGGGCGTGGAGGGCAAGAACACGCAGGCCCTGTGCGTGTTCGTGGACGATGCCGAGGCCCACTGCGCGCATGCCAAGGCCGCCGGGGCCGTCATCGCCGACGTGCCGGCCGTGCACGACTACGGGGACGACTACTGGGCCGACAAGACCTATCGCGCGGTGGATCCCGAAGGGCACCACTGGTGGTTCATGGAGCGCGTGCGCGGCTAGGAGCTCCCGAACTCTCGTGAGCACCGCGCTCGACCAGACCCTCGACGCGCTCGCCGACCCGGTGCGCCGCGCGGTGGTGGACCTCCTGGGCGAGGAACCACGCCGCGCGGGCGCCCTGGCCCAGGCGCTGTCGCTGAGCCCACCGGCCATGAGCCGCCACCTCCGGGTGCTGCGGCGAGCGGGCGTGGTGGAAGAGCAAGCCCACGAGGACGACGCGCG
Organism: Paraliomyxa miuraensis; assembly: GCF_026337845.1. Lineage (GTDB taxonomy): Bacteria > Myxococcota_A > Polyangia > Nannocystales > Nannocystaceae > Paraliomyxa > Paraliomyxa miuraensis. Next base: position 606,788 of record NZ_JAOVZF010000164.1, read on the forward strand.
GGTCAGGATCTACCGGCTGCGCCCCGAGCCCTTGCAGGAGCTGCGAAGCTGGGTCGACGAGGTCTCGGCCTTCTGGGGCGATCAGCTCGAGGCGTTTCGCGTGCACGCAGAAGCGAGCGCTCGCACCAAGACGAAGGCCACCAAGAAGGCGAGGCGCCCGCGATGAACGACGGTGTGCAGCCCCGGCCGGGCGATCAGGCCAAGGTCAGCGTGAGAGTGGCCGTTCCGCGGCCGGAGGCGTGGCGGATCTTCACCGAGGAGATCGACCAGTGGTGGCGCCGCGGGCTGAAGTACCGCGTGGCCGGGTCGCGACGCGGAATCGTGCACCTCGAGCCGGGGCTCGGAGGACGACTGTTCGAGTCGTTCGAGACCAAGCAAGGCACGGAGAAGGTCGTGCAGACCGGCGAGGTGATCGGCTGGGAGCCTCCCGAGCGCCTGCTGCTGCGCTGGCGCAACGTGAACTTCAAGAAGGACGAGAGCACCGAGGTCGAGGTGCACATGGCGGATGCCGCAGGCGGAAGCGCCACGCTGGTGACCGTGATCCACCGCGGCTGGAGCGAGATCCGGCCGGACCACCCCGCGCGCCACGAGCTGCCGGTGCCCGCATTCGTGCGGATGATGGGGCTTTGGTGGGGCGAGCTGATGACCTCGCTGCGCATGCACGCCGAGCGCAGCGAGTGAGCTGGGCTGGCTCCCCGACCGGCCTCACCGGTCCGAGTGATCGCGTCGACCGAGCAAGTGATCGTCGATGCACTCGGGCAGCCGGGCCGCCGCGCTCGACTCACCCACGGCTTCGAAATGCTCGGCCATCAGGCCCACGCCCACCAGCTCGCCACGGTGGACGAAGGTCGGCCACTGCTCCCCGCCGGCCCGGGAGACGAGCCACTCGCGAGCGCCCTGGGCCAGCCGCTGGCACCAGGCAGCCTCGGAGTGCGTCCACGACGACAGGCGCGCCACCAGATCCCCCGATGCGGCCACGGCCGCCCGCGTCTCGCGACACGCTCGAAGCGAGGCTGGACCGCGGATTGCCGTGGGCACGGCCACGGCACCGGTCCGCCCAACCATCGCCCGAGGTGCGCTGCGCAGACAGTGGGCTGCGATCTGGCTGAACCCGCAGTCCTCGTCGACGAGCACCACGTCGAACGTGCGCAGCACGCTGCGCCAGGGGGTGCTGTCCACGAGGGGAATGGTGATTCCCAGACCCAGGAGGAAGGCGGCACCGAGGATGAAGACGCGGCTGTGCATGGACGACGATCTCGAGCTCATGGTGCGTGCTCCTGCAGGTATTCGAGGTAGCGCCGGTAGTCATCGTGTCGACCGCGCTCGAGCAGCAGGCTGTAGTAGAGGTTGTCGAGCGACCGCCGGCTGCGAAGTCCCTCGTCCTCGGCGCGCTGGTAGGCCTGCTCTCGCTGCTCCATCTTCGCCTCGAGCTGGGCCATGGCCTCCTCGTAGCGGGCTCGGTACGCGGCCGGATCGAGACCGTACGCCTCGAGGTGGTGCACCCCCGAGCGCAGCGCGACGAGCTGCGCACCGTCCTTGGTCGTGGTCACGCGATCGTCGACCCCGTGGGGAAACCGGCCCGGACGTTCCTTCCAGGCCGCGGCCACGCACCGCGCCCAGGCCCGACAGTCGGAAGCCATCTCGCTGGTCTCGGGGCTGTGCTCGCCCGGAATGGTTCGCGGCTCGACCGCGACCACGGTGGTCTCCCCGTCGGGGGAGCGCTGCAAGACCACGTCTTGATCCCAATTGCAGCGGCCTCGCTGGTGTCGCTCGTGCGAGCGTCGGCACTCGGCCACGGCCCGGCCGAACGCGTCGTCGGTGACGAGGCCCTCGAGCCATGGGATCAGCTCGGTATTGCTGTCGACGTCGAGGAGGACGGCATCGAGCGGCTGCTCGAGCACCTGGTCGAGGAGCTCCGGGTCGAGCTCGCTGCTGCGCCACCCGGCGGAGGGGATCGCAGGATCGACGGCTCGCACCACGACTCCCACGCCCCGGCCCTCGCGACCGTCCTGAGCTCCAACGGGCACGGGCGCGTCTTCGCCGGGCGAGTGAGCACGCAGCTCGGCGTGACCGAGGTGCGAGGTGCTGGCGCGAAGCACCAGCAGCCCCAGCACCAGGGCCACGAGCACGCCGCCCAGCAGGATTCGTCTCTCGTCGTTCATCGAGACCTCGTCCCACCGGTCGGAGTGTGTCTGCAAGGGGCCGACGCTCCGACCAGCGGGTCTTCAAGCCAGCTAGATGGTCAGGTCGGGACAGGTCGTTCGATCTTCGTAGCAGGTGATGTCCCAGCCGCTCCCGCAGACGATGCAGCTATTGGACCCGTCGGCCTCGCAGAACAGGTTGTTGTACCCGCAGTCACGGGCTCCGAGCTGGGGTGGGGTGGTGAGGTTGGCCTGCGCCGTGGTGGGGGCCCAGGTCATGCCCAGGCCGACGATGGTGCCCGCGAGGCAGGCAAGGATGGCTCGCGTGATCATGATGTCTCTCCGTCGCTGACCCTGACTCGTGCCGCGAGGGGAGCAAGTGCGAAAGTGAACGAATTGGGCTCCTGTGGTGGCATCGAGCGGGCTGTGCGTCCGGTCCACCGACACGAAGGCGCGGCCCCATGCCGAGCGGGGGCAACCCTAGTATCCTCCCGAGCGAGGAGGATCCCATGACCCGATCCAATGCTCTGCTGCTCGTGGCCGCGATGGCGGTGCTGGGTGGCTGCACGTCCGGTCCGGCCAAGGTGTGCGCCAAGATCGACGAGCTGGCCACCAAGGCGGCCGCCGGCGGTGACGAGGGGGCCAAGCGCCTGGCCAAGACGACCCAGGGCGACGACACCTGTCTCACGCGCATGCAGACGCTCCACCAAAACGATCCAGAGGAGTTCGATCGATCGGCCGCCTGCATCGAGGGAGCGACCGACCTCAAGCAGGTGCCGCGGTGCATGTTCGATGCCGCGGGGGTCAAGGAACGACTCGACGCGATCCAGACGCCGCCTCCGGGTGGCGCGGTGCCGAGCTCGTAGCGCTCGCTACGGGCCGAGCGAACGGGCGCGCGTACGTGCCCCTCGGGGCTCGATTTTGGCGTGGGCCGCCGTTTGCGTCGCTCTGCGAACGTTGCAACCCTGTCATCCATGCAGCTCGATCCCGACGACATCCACGCGCGAGCCGAGGCGTTGGTGGGTCAGGTCATCGGGGGCCGCTATCGCCTCGATGCGGTGCTGGGCATCGGCGCGATGGGAGCGGTCTATCGCGGCTACCACACGGGGCTCGAGCGCTCGGTGGCGGTCAAGCTGCTGCACAAGGATCTGATGGGCAGCGAGGAGATGCGCGCTCGCTTTGCGCGAGAGGCATCTGCGGTCTCCAAGCTCGACCATCCCAACTGCGTGCGGGTCACCGACTTCGGCAACGACGAGGAGTATCAGTTCCTCGTGATGGAGCTGCTGGAGGGCACGCCGCTCGGCCACGAGCTGCAGCAACCGCTCCCGGCCGAGCGCGCGCTGGGGATCATCGACGAGGTGCTCGCGGGACTCGAGCACGCCCACGGCCACGGCCTGGTCCATCGTGACATCAAGCCCGACAACGTGTTCCTGGCGCGCGACGGCGACAAGGTTCGGGTCAAGCTGCTCGACTTCGGCATCGTGAAGCTGCAGGAGGGCTCGGGCAACAAGCAGCTCACGCAGATGGGGATGATCTTCGGGACCCCCCACTTCATGAGCCCCGAGCAGGCCACCGGGGGCGAGATCGACGCCCGCGCCGATCTCTACGCGGCCGGGGTCGTGCTCTACACGATGCTCGCGGGGCGGCTGCCGTTCGACGACGACGATCCGCTCAAGGTGCTCCGCCAGCAGATCCGCGACGAGCCGCCTGCGCTGCCAGACGACGTGCCCGATCCCGTGCGGGGGCTGGTGACCAAGCTGCTCGCCAAGAAGCCCGAGCAGCGCCATGCCAGCGCGGCCGAGACCCGCAAGGCGGTCGCAGACGTTCGCGAGGCGCTCGCGCCCGCACCCCAGCCCGCACCCCAGCCCGCGCCCACGAGTGGAATGGCAGCGACCCCGGGCACGCTGACGGTGCCCGCGATGCCCGGGGCGGCACCGTCGCCAGTCCCCGCGGGTCCTCCCGTGATGGTGCCGCCGCGTGGGGGCGGGCCCGCGTGGGGGCCACCCTCGAAGACGACGAAGCTGGCCGCCGGGGGCGTGGGGGCGCTGCTGCTGGTGGTGATCATCGCGGTGGCGGCGGGGGGAGGCGACGACGAGCCTGCGGCGCCCGCTCCCGAGGCTCAGGCCGAGGCTGCGCGCTCGGGTCTCGAGGCGCTGCTCGGGGGCTCGAGCGAGGCGGGCAAGGCGAAGACCGGCGAGGCGGGGGAGGACGCCGACGGGGAGGACGCCCAAGAGGACGCGCCCAGCAATCGCTCGCTCGAGGCGAACTACACCGGGGTCGACCTGCTCATCGCGGCCAAGCAGTACGAATCCGCACGCATCACCCTGGGTCCGCTGCTCGAGGCTCATCCGAACGACGCGGGCCTGCACCGTCGCATGGGCCAGGTCCTCGTCGCGCTCGCGGGCGCCGACAACCGCGCGGCGGCGCTGCAGAGCTACGCCTCTGCGATTCGAGCCGACGCGGGGCAGCTCGACGACGAGACCTTCATGACCGAGCTCGGCGAGCTGCTCGACGACGCCAAGCTCCGCGAGCCCGCGGTAACGCTGGCGATCGAGCTGCTCGGTACGCGGATGGACGATCAGCTGCTCGAGTGGCTCAACGTGCAGGGCAAGCCGCTGCCGTTCGAGTCCCGGCACGCGCTCATCACCCACCTCGAGGGGCACGACCGCGGGCAGGAGATCAGCCGGCCGCTGCAGCGTGCGCTCGATCTGTGGCAGGCGTCGGAGGCCGAGGACCCCTGCGCGGCGTTCGGCCGTGCGCTCGAGGACGCCAGCGCCCACCCCGACAGCTTCCTGGTGGGGACGTTGCGGGGGGTGACGGTCCCCACGGGGTCGGCTCCCAAGGACGACGCCGAGCCCGCCGCGTGTCCCGGGGCAGCCGACCAGCTCGAGAAGGCCCGTGCCACGCACGACCGGATGTTCGCGGGGATCGACCCCGTGGTGCCCAAGGCCTATCGGGCGCGACCGTCCAAGGGCACCAGCAGCTCGGGCGGTCGCAAGCGGCGTCGCTGAGGCCGCCAAGAACAGGCACGCGAAGCGTGCCGGCAGGCCCTGCGGCGCCGCCAGGCGACGCCCCCAAGCGGGCCGCCAAGAACAGACACGCGAAGCGTGCCTGAGGTACGGTCGCGGCCGATGCAGGCCTCCTCTCGCGACCCCGACGTGGTGGTGATCGGCTCGGGCCCCAACGGGCTCACGGCGGCCTGCGTGCTGGCTCGCGCCGGGATGCACGTGCTGGTGCTCGAGGCCCATCCCGAGCGCCCGGGCGGGGCGGTGGGCTCGGTGCAGAGCACCCTGCCCGGCTTCGTGCACGACGTGGGCGCAGCGTTCTTCCCCTGGGGGGCGCTCTCGACCGCGTTTCGCGAGCTCGATCTGGTGGGGCATGGATTGCGCTGGTGCTCGTCGGAGATCGAGAGCTGCCACCCCGCACCCGATGGCACCTGGGCCTGCATCTCGCGTGATCACGACGTGACGGCCAGAGGATTCGGCAGCCCCGAGGACGGCGAGGCTTGGCGCCGCGTGGCCACCTGGTATGCGGGCATCGAGCCGCACCTGCTGCCGCTGCTGATGGAGCCGTTTCCCGCGATCGCGCCGATGCTCAGGCTGCTGCCCGTGAACCTACTGCGGCTGGCCGGGGTGTTCCTCTCGAGCGGGCGCGGGCTGGCACGGCGATGGTTTCGCAGCGAGGCGGCACGTCGCGTGCTCCCGGGCCTGGCGCTCCACGTGGACGTGGGGCCCGACGACTGGTTCGGCGCGGCGCTGGGCTTCATGCTGGGGATGACCGCGACCACCGGGGGCTACGTGGTGCCCGAGGGCGGCGCCCAGTCGATCGCCGACACGCTGGTGCGCGTGCTCGAGCACCACGGCGGCAGCGTTCGCCTGGGCGCGCGCGTGGACGAAATCGTGGTTCGCGACGGCCGGGCCCATGCCGTGAGGCTGGCCGGGGGCGAGGAGATCACGGCTCGCCAGGCGGTGCTGGCCAACACCGACGCAGGCGCGCTGTTCTTGCGCCTGCTCGAGCGCGAGCACGTACCGGGCCGGCTGGTGGAGTTCGCCCAGTCCTACCCGCGGGGCTGGGGCACGTTCAAAGTGGACTGGGCGCTCGCCAAGCCGGTGCCCTGGTCGGTGGAGTCAGCGCGCCTCGCCTCGGTGGTGCATGCGGGGGACGACCTCGATGATCTCTCGCGGTTCACCGCGCAGGTGCGGCGGGGCGAGCTGCCCGACAATCCCTACCTGGTGGTGGGTCAGCAGAGCCTGGCCGATCCCACGCGCGCGCCGGAGGGCAAGCACACGCTGTGGGCCTACTCGCGGGTCCCGCCGCGGCTCGAGGGGGGGTGGTCGGCCCATGCCGAGGCGTTCGCCGATCGCGTCGAGGCACGGCTCGAAGGGCTCGCCCCCGGCTTTCGCAGCACGATCCTCGGGCGCGCCGTGGTCAGCCCGCCCGACCTCCAGGCGATGGATGCCAACCTCGTCGGTGGAGATCTCGGCGGCGGCTCCAACGCATGGAACCGCCAGCTCTTGTTTCGCCCCGTGTTCCCCTACTTCCGCTACCGCATGCCGGTGGAGCGGCTCTATCTGTGCTCGAGCTACGCGCATCCGGGTGCCGGAGTGCACGGCATGTGTGGCTACAACGCGGCCCGCATTGCCCTCCGCGACATCGCGTGATCGCTCCGCGCTTCGCGCCGATCACGCAGTCCTTGTCTCCCCCATCGACCTGGGTTAGCCTGGGGTCATGAAAGTTGGGTTTATAAGTTTTGCGGTGCTGAGCGCGTCCCTGTCGCTGGCTTGTGGCAGTGACGGACCCGCGCCCACGCTGGGTCCCGATCCCGAGCTCGACCCCGCTCCAACGCCCGACGAGGATCCCCATCCCGAGCTCCCCCTGCCCGAGCCCGACCCCTTCCTCGAGCAGTACGCCGAGGTACAGGCCGAGGCGGCCCAGATGTCGGTCGACGCCTTCCTCGCCCGCTACCCCGCCCCCGAGATGGTCGCGAGCCTGTCGTACGACCCGCTGTCGTCGGTCTTCCTCGACGAGATCACCGCGTTCGCCGGCATCGATCCGGCGCAGCAGGCCGTGCTGGCCGATCAGGGCTTCGTGGCGCTCTCCCATGCGCCCGTCGACACGTTCGAGTCGGGCTACCACGATCTCTACTATGCCGATCTTCCGGTGCTCGTCACCAGCGACAGCATCCTCTATGCATTGCATCGCTCCTTCGATGCGATCCTGATGGATCTCGAGCTCGTGGCGCTCGAGCCCGAGCTGCGCCTGCTGCTCGCCGAGACCCACGTGGCGCTCGGCGAGGCGATGAGCACCAGCGCGCTGCCGCCTGGCCTCGACACGGCCGCCAACGACCTCGACGTGTACCTGACGGTGGCGCGCCAGCTGCTGTCGGAGACCCCGATCGAGCCCGTCGGTGACGTGGGCAACCTCGACCGCGTGCAGGCGATCCTCGACGGCGTCGCGGCGGAGGGGATCGGGCACCTGCAGCTGTTCGGGGCGAGCTACGACTACGACTTCAGCCAGATGAAGCCGCGCGGGCACTACGAGGACGACCCCGTGCTCCAGCGCTACTTCCGGGCCATGATCTGGCTGGGCCGCACCGATCTAGCCATGGTGCTCTACCCGCCCGGCGAGCCGGTCCAGTTCAATCGCACCGCGCTCGAGGGCGCCGTGCTGCTGCAGACGCTCATGGAGGACAGCGGCGCGCTCGCGCGCTGGGATCGCATCGACTTCGTGCTCGGGCGGATCATCGGCGAGCGCGACAGCATGAGCCCCGCCGACGTGCCGCAGTTCCTCGCCGACGCCGGCATCGCCGACCTGTCGCAGCTCGCCGCGACCGCCGACGAGAAATTGCGCGACGCGCTGATCGTGGGTCGCTACGGCATCCAGCGCATCATGTCGCAGATCATGTACACCAACCCGATGGATCCGCCGCTGCGGCTGCCGCGGGTCTATCAGCTCCTGGGCCAGCGCTTCACCATCGACTCCTACGTGTTCCACAACGTCACGTACGATCGCGTGCTCGATCTGCGAAGCGGATCCAAGGTGACCCGCATGCTGCCCGACGAGCTCGACGCCCAGTTCGTGCTGGGCTCGAACGCCGCCGCCCAGCACCTGGCCCCGCAGCTCCAGCAGTACCCCTACCAGGGCGTGCTGCACGAGCTGCGCTTCCTCGTCGACAGCCACCCCGCCGACTTCTGGGAGGCCAACTTCTACAACGCGTGGCTCTCCGGGATCCGGGCCCTGACCAACGCCGACGAGCGCCCGCAGTACCCCGAGGCCATGCGCACGGCTGCCTGGCAGGACAAGGCGCTCAACACCCGTGCCGCCGCGCGGGGCGAGCTGCGCCACGACACGCTGCTCTACGTCAAGCAGTCGTACTCCGGGGGCATCGGCTGCGAGTACCCCGATGCCTACGTCGAGCCGGTCCCGGCCTTCTATGCCCGCATGGAGAGGATCGGCGTGCTGGGGCGCACGATGATGGAGGAGCTCGACGCCATCGGGTACGGGCTGCCGAGCGCGACCCAGTACTTCGAGGGCTGGGAGACGACCATGCAGACGCTGCGGCGGATCGCGGTCAAGGAGCTCGACCAGGAGCTGTTGTCGGGCGAGGAGATCGCCTTCCTCGGCGGGACGATCGAGCAGGAGATCGTGGGCTGCGGCGAGGTGGTCTACGACGGCTGGTATCCCGGGCTGTTCTACGATCCAGACACGGTGGCCGAGTTCGCGCCGACCATCGCCGATGTGCACACGGCCCCGACCGACGAGGCGGGCAACGAGCGCGGATGGGTCCAGCACATGGCCACCGGGCATCCGGTGCTGATGGTGCTGACCGTGCCGCAGTGCGACGGACCGCGGGCGTACGTGGGGCCGATCTCGAGCTACTACGACGTGTTGACCGAAGGGTATGATCGGTGGTCCGACAGCGACTGGAGGGCCGCGCTCGATGGCGGCAGCGAACCGGCACGGCCGGGATGGACGGGGTCGTTCCTGCCGTAGCGGGGCGGGGGGCCCTGCGCGACGCCTGGCTGGGCAAGGTCGATCTCGTCGCGGCCCGGAACGAGGTTCGACTCGTGGGAGGACGGTGTACCGAACGGCGTGGCCGGTGACGGTAGTATTTCGTGCCTGCCGTTTGCCATGCTCGGCTCAGTGGCAAGACTGAGAGTCGATGGAGGCGCCGGGCAGCCGCGGAGCTTCGATGCGCGGCGAAACAGCGCTCGTGGCGCTGGCATGGGCGCTCCAAGCGGGCGCGTGCGGCTCCGATGATGAGGTGGCGCTCGGCTCCTCGGTGCTGCCACCGCCCGCGCCGAGCTCGACCTCGATGAGCGATAGCGGGGATGTGCCGCCGGACGTGGGTGAACCGCTGCCCGAGGGGTGCGGGGATGGGATCGTCGATCCGGAGCAGCTCTGCTATGCGAAGCAGCGCGTGGTGTGGGCCGACCTCGACATCGAGTTCTTGTCGGCCCCGCGCATCGTGACGACCGATCTCGACCAAGACGGTCGCGACGAACTGCTCGCGCTCGCCAGGCCAATCGACGACCCGTTTCCCGACATGATGTCGATCGTGTACGAGGACGGACGATTCGTGAAGCGCTGGCAGACCGAGCCTGGGGTCGGCAGCTTCGGGGTGGCCAGCGCCGATCGGGACCTTGACGGCGATGGTGACCCGGACGTCCTCTTCCAGTACGGCCCAGGGATCGTCTCGTATCACGAGAACCTCGGCGGCACGCTCGCCCCGGTCACCCACCTCGCAAACACGTGGTACGGAGACGACGACTGGCTGGCCAGTGGGCTGCCCGTGCCGATCGATGGCGACGGCGACGGCGAGCTCGAGAAGATCGTGGCGACGATGTGGATGCCCGGGGAGGTCCGCGGAGGGTGGATCTTCGAGCGGGAGGGGGAGACCTGGCAAGGAATCGAGGGGCCGATCGAACTCTCCGGGTGCCAGAGCTTCGGAGAGTCGCTGTTCGGCGATTTCGACGGAGACGGCGTGGACGACTTCGTCGTTCGAGAATTCGGAGACGTCTGCGACCCGTACGTTGCGGACTACGATCCACAGTGGTGGCGCTTCTACGTGTTCCTGACGCGGCCGAGCCTGCAGACCGTCGAGTACGTGGGCTCGTTCCCGGCCGGAGGGACGCATGCCATTGGCATGTACCGGGTCGACTTCGACGAGGACGGGAACCTCGATCTGATCTTCAGCATCTCCGGCGGCGTCGCGTTCATCCGTGGGAACGGCGACGGAATGTTCGAGGAGCCCGTGGTGCACCATACGGACGCCATGGGATTGGATGCATACATCCTGATCGATATCGCCGAGTTCGACGGAGACGGCCGACCGGACGTGTTCGCAAGGGTCGATGGCAAGTACGTCGTTGCTTCACTCGAGCCAGTGCCGGATCCCGCACGACTTCGCCCCGTCGATGGGTCGGATGGGTTGGATGTTTACGCCGTGGCCGATCTCAATGGGGATGGACTGATGGACATCCTCCTCGAGGATCTCAAGGGTGACGCAATACCCCGAGATGGGATCGCCTTGCTTTCCACCCCGTAGCTCGTAGACCGCATTCCAGGAGGGTACGTGGTGCGCGCGTCGAAATGGCGTGCGCGGACGTGGTGATGTGCCTGGAAGCCGTGGCGGAAACCATGGAGCACAGCATGAGCAACTACAACGGAGGATACTCTCAGCCCTTCCTGCCGGTCACGCTTGGAATGATGCTCGCGTGCGGTGGTGGCGATCTCGATGCACCAGGCAATTTCTCGACCTCCGTGGCCGACGGAAGTGATTCTACGAGTAGTCCTGACGATTCCGGTCAGCTGGATGAGACCGCGGGGGCTGACGAGACAGGCGGGTATCCGCAGGCCGAAGTACCGTGCCATATGGCCGGAATGTATGGTGTCTATGACGCTCATTTCGAGGGGATGCCGTATCCAATCGCGGTGAAGTTCGACTGCGGGCCCGAAGGCGTGCTGTGGCAGGCCGGTCCTGGAACCAAGCTCAACGGGGCCGGCGGTATCGACGACTTCGACATCGTCGTCCACCACCCCGCACCACTGGTCGGCGCCCCGCCCGATGAGTGCAACCCGCAGAATACCAACGACAACCCGCCCGACACGTGGCCTCCGAGCGACATCGGGTTCCCCAGTGCGTTCCTGGGACCTGGGAATGGCTTGAATTCCGTCTTTCCGGAGGCGATGCCGCCGCTGTCTCCTGGTCAGCACTTCTATGACACACTCGCCGAGGATCTGGCTCGACGGGGCATGGTGGTGTTCAGCATTCAGCCTCCTCCGAACTCGAACTGGAGCTCCGAGAAGCGAGAGAAGGCCCTGGCGTGCGCGATGCACTGGGCGCGGGATCCCAATGCGACCAATCCCTGGTCAGGCGTCGACGACGATCCTCCACGGCTCGCGCACAGCACGTTCGTGGTCGGCCACAGTCGCAGCGGCTCGGGCGCGTACCTGCTGCCCGCGTCGCTCGACTCCTACGCGACGTCGTTGTCGACGACGATCGGTGAGTACGAGCTGTGCAGCCATGCCGCGATCGCGCAGCGATACGGCGACGGCACCATGGTTGGCGCCGGAGACCCCACCGACGTCGGGCCCATCACGGACGTGAGCTCCCCGCCGTTCCTCGGCCTGCTCGGATCGATCGACGACGACACGCTCGGGGATCAAGTCGCTGCGTACGACAACCGCCTCTCCGACGACGCGTTCAGCTCTCCCCAGGATCCCGCGGCCGCAGCGGAGAACGACGCGGTGCTGGCCAACGTGTTCGGCGTCACCCACACCGACTGGGGTGGTGTGGTCCGGACAGTCGGCTCGCACTATGGACGGGCGCTCGGCGACGTCCTCGGCCCGTTCTTCGTGGGGAGGTTCGCAGCATGGACGATCTTCCAGGACGCCACCGCGCGGGAGGAGATCCTCCGCTCCGCCGATCTGCCTCCCGAGGGTGGCAACCCTGCAGATGGATTCCACTGCGCACTGACGGGCGTCGACTGGCAGGGCCACCTCGTCGACTTCCATGACGTCGTGCAGCAGCGACCTCTGACGTTCATCGACTACACGCAAGGCCATGCGCCGCCAGGTGCGGACCGGTTCATGATCGACAACCTCCATCGCCCGATCTTCGGGTGCGGCCCCAACCTGGGAGCCTCGACCCTCGGTGGAGCGGTGACCGTGTCCGGCTCGGGGGGCAACGCGTGCACCAACACTAGTCCTGCGCTCTACGATGACCTCTCGGACAGCAGCTACTTCTCGCACGACACCGCGGCGCTGCGCGTCGACTACGGCGGCAACCCCATGGATGAGCTCATCATCGAGTGGTCGCTCGAGGACGACGGCGCACCGCTTGCGGGTATCGGCGGCTTCACGCACCTGAGCCTGCGAGCGGGCCGCCTCTACGAGAACCTCGACCCGGAGGAGTGCAAGTCCGAACATGCCGCGCTCTCGTTCGAGATCGATCTCGTGGACCAGAGCGGCGTGGCGCAGGCGAGCACGGTGGTCACCGAGCCGATCCTCGAGCCACACGACGAGCTGACGACCTACCAGGGAAACACCAACTGTCGTGCGCACCACTTCATGCAGACGATCCGCATTCCGTTGACCCGCTTCGCGCCGATCGCCATCGAGGATCTCGGTGCCATCCGGCTGCGGTTCTCGTCGGATCAGGTGCAGCACGTACTGGTCGACACGATCGAATTCACCCGGGATCCCTCGAGTATGGGACTCGTTGCGCCTGGCTACCAGGACACGGCGTGGAACTGCCCCGCGACGGCCGGGCTCGCTCCTGTCGAGAAGTCGTGTCTGGTCGAGCCCGACAAAGGGACTTGCGGCTCGACCATCATTTCCCCCGTCGCGGTGCCCACCGTCCACGGCCCTCCCGGTGATTTCTTCGAGGGCTGGGTCGTCCACGCACCCAAGGGCTGGGTGCTCGACCCGAAGCACCCGACCGTCGAAGAGCTCGATCTCATCACGCAGGCCTGTATCGCAGCATGCGAGATCGAGTGGTCGGACGATCACGACGTGCATGCGAACTGCACCGCACCGGGCACCTTCGCGACCCCATCCCTACGCCTCACTTCGGCCATCGGTCCAACCCAGCAGATCCCCGACTCGCTGGCCGACGGCCACGGCATCTTCCCCGGCCAAGCGCTCGCATGCGATCTCGAAGGCGACTGCTGCAAGGTCTTCGACGAAGCAGTCTGCGCGGCAAGGGCCAAGCGCACCACCGAAGCGCGCCAACCTCTGCACCGTGGCGAGGAGCACCTGCTCGAGCTCGGCGGAGGCGAAGACGGGAGCCGGGTCGAGTTCATCACGCCCAATGCGATCACCTCGATGAACCTGAGCGGCGAGCTCGGCTACTCCGTATGCCCCGAGGGCGAGACCGGCACCACCTGCCCGTTCTACCTGGGCTCGCTGTTCCTCACGAGCACGAACCCGGCAACGATCGCCCACACGTGCCCGGACGGCTCTCCGCTGTCGCTGGACGCCGGCGACCTCGACATCCATCTGCTACAGCCCGCGATGGGCATCGCCGATGCGAAGTCCTACACCAAGGCATTCCCGGCGGGCGCACTGCTGCTGCAGGCCGATCTCACCGTCGATGGCGTCCCGTACACCGTCCGCGGGGTCAACGAGGATCTCGTCACGCTCACCGCGGGCCACGCTGGCCTGTTCGCCGCCACCATCGACATGACCGTCCCCATCCCGTGCGGCGACGACGTGCTCCCGCTAACGATCCGCTTCGAGCTCGCCACGAAGTCGGTGCTCGGCGAGCCGCCCATCGCCGCGATCACCACCCCTACTTCGGTCCCGTGCCCGACGGTGCTCCCGTTGATCTCGAGCGTGGTCGACCCGGATGGCGACCTCGATCACCTGCGCTGGTACGTCGACGACGTCCTCGTGCACCCGGAAGTCACCACCCTCGCGGTGACCAGGGACCACGAGCTGAGGGTGGTCGCCCGCGACGCACGAGGGGCGACCACCACGGTTACCAGGACCGTCGCATGTGAATGATCTCTACTCACTATACTTGCGAGCGCCCGCGCGGCCTGGGGCCGGGCGGGCGCTCGTCGGTGGAAGCGATGGGGCTATGCGGCGTTCGAGGTGGGAGTCGGCTCGGCGGCGTCCTCGGCTTCGTCGTCCTCGTCGTCCTCGTCGGTGATGGTGGACGGGGCACGACGGCTCGAGTTCAGGAACCCGAGGCGGCGGAGCAGGTTGCGGTCCTTGATCGCGGAGCGGGCGATCTCCGACCACTCGAGGTACCAGGCCCACATGGCATCCTCGGCTTCGGCGAGGCGGGCGTTTTCCTCTTCGAGGTCGGGGAGCTCCGCGGGCTCGTCCTCGATGGAGCTGACTTGCTCGAGCAGCTCCTTGGCCTCGGCGATCACCGCAGGCGTGAGACCGCGGCGTTGGAGGAGCTTGCGGGCGTCCTTGCCGGCCTGGCCGTGGCCACCTTCGGCCCGGGTGAGCTCGGCGACGCGCTCGACGAAGGTGCCCACCGAGATCACCACCGCCGCGCCAGCGGTCTGCGAGAGGTTGAGGAACACGCGAGCGTGGATCTCGGGGTAGTGGCGCAAGAGCGTCGCGTTGGCGACGGGGAACCACTCGTTCTCCCAGCGATCGAGCTGCTCGATGACGGCCGGGTTGGGCGATCGTGGGGGAAGGACTGCGAGCGATACGTCGGTGACGCCTCGCAGCAGAGAGAGTCCTTCCTCGAGGTCTTCCTTGCCGAACCCTCGAGATGCGAGCGCAGACGCGATCTTCTTGTTGCGGAGTCCGAGCAGCAGCTTCAACACGCGCTCGGCCTTGTCACCGATCCTCTTCTTGGCCATTGGGGGCCTCCTCCTTGTTAGCGAGAGTCAACGTAGGGGACCAGAGATGATGCGCCAGTGGTTTTGGTGGTTGGGTGAAATCGAGTGGGTGGGTGTCACCAATGGAGCACATCGAGTTGGTGGAAGTGGACCGTTCGGGGACGGGGGAGGGGCGGTGGTCCGGAGATGGGCGCCCCCCGGTCGGTGAGCGAGGGCCCCGCGGGGGCAAGCGGGGTGCGAGGTGGGGGCGCCAGGTGGTCGAGGTGGGGGCGCCAGGTGGCGAAGGTGGGGGCGGTGGGTCGGCGAGGTGGGGGCGGTGGGTCGGCGAGGTGGGGGCGGCGGGTCGGCGAGGTGGGGGCAGGGGTGCGCGAGGTGGGGCGGGGGTGGTCGGAGCGAGAAAATTCGCTGATGGAGCGGAAATTCGGCTCAGCCTTCCGCCTCGTGATCGAGGCGGCCCCATTGAAGCCCCACCGGCGCACCGCACGGAAGTCGACGGGTGCCTCCTTCCGCCTCGTGATCGAGGCGGCCCCATTGAAGCCCCGAGATGTACCTCGTCACATCCAACACGGATGGGACTTCGCCTTCCGCCTCGTGATCGAGGCGGCCCCATTGAAGCATCAACGAGCCAGCTCGCGAATAGCCTGCGCACCCTCCCTTCCGCCTCGTGATCGAGGCGGCCCCATTGAAGCCCGAGAACAGCGGCGGCTCCAGCTGCGCCGTTGGCGTCCTTCCGCCTCGTGATCGAGGCGGCCCCATTGAAGCAGCCTGGCGCTGCACGAACGCTCTGACACGATTCAGCCTTCCGCCTCGTGCTCGAGGCGGCCCCATTGAAGCCACGTCCCCGCCACGGGCGACGGCGCGAGCTCGATCCTTCCGCCTCGTGCTCGAGGCGGCCCCATTGAAGCAACTCCTGCGTGGCCTTGGTGAGTTCGTCCTTCCACCCCTTCCGCCTCGAGCTCGAGGCGGCCCCATTGAAGCGTGCAAACACACTTCGGGCCGGGTGGGCTCACCCAGTACCTTCCGCCTCGTGAGCGAGGCGGCCCCATTGAAACCGCAGAGCGATGTATGCGACGGGCCATCGTCAGTCGACGCGCATGCCGGTCATCATCGATCCGAGCGCCACGAAACGACCCCGTTGTTCCACGCCTTCGTGCCGTCGCTCGCGCAAGCGGAGCAACTGAGCACGCCGTGAGGGCTCGATACCCGTAGCGTCCATGATAATCTCGATCCCCTCCGCCCCCATGACGACCACCTCGGTGGATGCGAAGCCTGCGATTCGGGCCCGGTGGACGCAGATGCTGCTCGAGGGTCTCGATGTCCGGCTCAGCGACGTCGAGCTCTCCTGCGTGCGCCCACGCCTCGAGCCCGCCCGGCTCGCCTACATCCGGAGGCTCGACCCCCTCGAGTGGCTCGACATCGAGACCCACATCCACGTGCTCGATGCTCTCTACTGGGGCCTCGGCAAGCCGCGCTACGTCGCATACTACCGGGAGACTGCGCGCAGGATCCTGCACTCGCGCCTGCTGAAGACGGTCGCGGTGGCCGGTGCCCGCGTGTTCGGCCGCGCCGCGCTGGTGCGCGCGTTCCCCCGCGGATGGAACCTCGTGATTCGCGACTGCGGCATCCTCGAGGTCGCCCGGGACGATGCCCGTGGCATCACCGAGATCGTGCTGCGCGAGATGCCGCCCGTCGTTGCACGCTCCGAGGCCATTCGCCTCGCCACCGCGTCATCGATCGCCGCCGCGATCGACATCGCGGGCTACCTGGGCAAGGTCAAGGTCGATCCCGGCCCCGTCCGTGATCGCACGTTCGTGTTCCGCATCAGCCTGGTCGTCGAGCCACCAACGCCGTGAACGAGCGAAAAGCCGAGCCCAGCCGGTTCAGTCGGGGTGTGGGGCCTTGCAGAAACCCGGGCGGCTGTTGGTGCAGTTGAATGCGGACCACTCGCCCTGGGTGTTGATGCCCACGCAATTGGAGCCGAGATTCTCGCCAGGTGGTACGCCGTTGGTCCAGTTGGTGTAGCCGACCGGCGAGCCATCGACCCAGGTGAACACGGTCTCGTTGCCGATGTCGTTGAGCCCGATCCAGGTGGCGCCGCCGGGGACCATCAGCGCGAGGAACAGGTTCTCCTCGGCGTCGTGAATGCTGGCGAGGTTGGCCCCAAAGCTCGAGCACTGTGGCTGCAGATCGGTCCAGCGACCGCCACCGCACACCCAGTAGGCGTACCCCTGGCGCTGGAGGAGCGTGCAGCCGCTGCACTCCTCGTTGAGCGGCGACCACTCGTCGATCAAGCCGTCACCGTCGTTGTCGATGCCGTCGCACTCTTCCGTTGGCAGCGGATCGCCCGAAGAGCTCGAGCCGGCGGTGGTGCCGGTCGTGCTCCCGCCGTCGCTCGAGCTCGAGCCTCCGCTCGTGCTCGAAGAGCCCGTGCTCGAAGCACCCGTGCTCTCGTCCTCCACCTCGATGCACTGACCCACCAGCGCAGGCGCGGCGAAGCGACCGAAGCGCAGGCCGGAGGGGCAGCGCTCGTCGGGGTGCGCGCAGTAGCCGGGGGCGACGCAGCGGCCGTCGCGCTCGGGCGACTGACACTGCACGTCTTCCTCGCAGGCGAACGGCGCGCGATCGATGCACGCCGAGAGCACTCCAAGGGCGCACACGAGCAAGACGCGACCCATCGCAGCCAGCCCGTTGGTAGCAGGCCTCGCCCGGCGGCGCCAGCATTCACCGCTCGTGGCCGCCGTAACGGACCTCGCGAAACGAGCACGAGAATTCCGTGGACGAGCGCCGGGCTGCGGCGACTTGGCGGGTGTGAGACGGATGGAGACGAACGGGCGCGAGCGCGCGCCGCTGAGGGGGGCCGGGGTGCTCGCCATGGCCGCGCTGCTGACGACGGGCTGCTACGACGGGCTGTCGAGCTTCGCAGGGGCGGACGACGACGGCGAGACGGCAGGCCCCCACGGCGATTCCCACGATGGGGGCGACGACTCGGGCGAGCCCGCGGGCTGCGATGGCGGGGCGCCGATGGCCGCACCCCGACCGCTGCGGCGTCTGAGCCCGGCGCAGTACCAGAACACCATGCGCGATCTCCTGGGGGACCCCGGGTTCGTCGCCGAGTACGACGCCACCGAGCCGCTCATCACGGAGCGCGCGGTGCGACAGCTGCGTGACGGGGCCGAGCTGGCGCTCGGTCGCCGGGCGGAGTGGACCAACCCCGTGTTCCCTTGCGACATCGAGGGGCCCTCCGACGATGCGTGCGCCGAGGCGCTCATCGCCTCGCTCGCACCACGGGCGTTCCGGCGGCCGCTGGTCGACGAGGAGCAGCAGTGGCTCGAGGGCGTGTACCTCGATGCTCGCGCCGAGCTCGGCTTCACCGACTCGATGGAGGTGCTCGCCGCCACCGTGCTGCAGGCGCCCGCGCTGCTCTACCTGGGTGAGGAGGGCACCGCGGTCGTCGATGCTCCGCAGACGCTGCGTCGCCTCACCGATCACGAGCTGGCCAGCCGCCTGAGCTACTTCCTGTGGGACACGATGCCCGACGACGCGCTGCGGCAGACGGCCGACGCAGGCGAGCTCCACACCGACGAGGGCCTGCGCGCGCAGACCGAGCGAATGCTCGAGGACCCGCGCGCCCGCGGTAGGCTCGCGCGCCTGTTGTGGAGCTGGATGCAGCTCGACGGCGGCATGCTGCACTTCTCGCTCGAGGAGGCCGACAAGCGGGCCGACCTCTACCCCGAGTACGGCCCCGCGCTGCAGGAGGCGATGCGGATCGAGCTCGAGGCGTTCGTCGACGACGTGCTGCAGGGCGACGCCAGCTTCGAGCGCCTGATGACCAGCACCCGGGCCTACGTCAACGGGCCGCTCGCGGCGCTCTATGGCGTGGAGGGCGGGTCCGCTGGCGAGGACGAGTGGGCGTGGGTGGAGCTGCCCGCCACGCAGCGGGCCGGGGTGCTCACCCGCGCTGCGTTCCTCTCGGTGTTCTCGAACACCGCAGCGCAGTCGCCGATCCGCCGGGGCACGTTCACGCTCGAGGAGGTCCTGTGCTTTCCGCTCGGCGACCCGCCCCCCGATGTCGACGACACCCCGATCGACGGCGGCGAGCAGCCCGGGGGCAGCGAGGTGTTGACCGTGCGCGAGGCCACCGAGGCCCGCACGGGCGAGGCGGCGTGTCGCGGCTGCCACAGCGTGATCAACCCGGTGGGCTACGCGTTCGAGCACTACGACGCGATCGGCCGCTGGCAAGACGAGGAGCTCGTCAGCGGCCTGCCCGTGGACGCCAGCGGGCTGCTGCAGGGCAGCGACGTCGACGGACCCGTGCACGGTGCGGTGGAGCTGAGCCAGACCCTGGCCGGCAGCGCGCAGGTGCGGGCCTGCTTCGCCGAGCGCTGGCTCGAGGAGGCGCTCGGCGGCGAGCTCGGAGCGCTCGACGAGTGCGCGAGGGATCGCGTGGTCGATGCGTTCACGGCCAGCGGCGACATGCGCGAGCTGGTCACCGCCATCGTGCTCAGCGACGGCTTCCGCCACGTGAACCTGGCCGAGGGCGAGTAGGCCGCCAACTACGAGGAGACCACGACCATGCTCAAGTCATCTCTCAAGCACTCGGGACGTCGAGCCTTCTTGCGGGGCGCAGGTGGAGCCGCGCTCGCGCTGCCGCTGCTCGAGTACACCCATGGCCACGCGTGGGCGGCCGACGGCGAGTCCGCGCTGCGGTTCCTCACCGTGTTCACCCACGGCGGGACGATCTCCAACATGAACAAGACCACCCGCTACGACGGGACCGGGGCGCAACACGGGGAGGACCTGTGGCGGCCCGCCGACCCGAGCAGCGAGGCGCTGGTGCTGGGACCGATCCACCAGCCGCTCGAGGCCTGGCGCGACAAGCTCGTGGTGATCGAGGGCATCGACAACAAGTCGGCGATCAGCCAGGACCAGTATGGCCTGGGCGCGCACGGGATCTCCAACGGCTCGGTGCTCACGGCCCAGTCGGTGACGGAGACCGGAGGCGCCTCGCTGGCGCAGGGGCCCAGCATCGATCACGTGCTGGCGCAGCGGCTGGCGGCGCGACAGCCGGTGCCGTTCGACGCGATCCATCTCAAGGTGGCCGGGCACCAGTACGGCACGCCGTACTTCTCGGGGTCGCAGCAGGCGGTCTCGGGCGAGAGCAGCCCCAAGGCGGCGTTCAACGCGATCTTCGACGGCGTGAGCGGGGGGCAGCCCGACCCCGAGATCGTGCTGCGCAACACCAAGCGCGGCTCGGTGCTCGACGGGTTGATGGAGGGCTACGGCAGCTTCCACGGACGCGTGAGCGCGCGCGACCGCCATGTGATCGAGGCGCATCTCGATCACCTCGCGGCGCTCGAGCAGCAGCTGCAGGATCCGGTGATCTGCAACCCGCCGCAGGGCATCGAGGCCGACGGCGGTCCCGGAGACGTGGTGGGGCCGCTGATGGCCGACATCATCGTGGCCGCGATCCGCTGTGGGCTGACCAACGTGGCCAACCTGGAGATCGCCGACATCCTCACGCCGTGGACCAGCGCGGGGGCGCTCGAGGGCAACCTGGGGCTCGACTTCGCGATCGGTCACGCGCTGCACCACCAGGCCCGCGACATCGGGCCGACCGGGCCGCTGTCGGCCCTCTACGACGACTGGATGGCCTACACGCTCGAGAACCGACGCTGGCGCATGAGCCTGATCGCACGGCTGCTCGAGGGGTTGGACGACCCCGATTTCATGGAGGGCGACGCAACGGTGCTCGACAACAGCCTGCTCTTGTGCACCAGCGAGTTCAGCAACGGGTCGCGGCACAGCGCGTGGAACCTGCCCGTGCTGCTGGCGGGCGGAGCAGGCGGGGTGCTGCCGACGGGGCGGTTCATCACGTACAACCAGCACGCGCAGGGGAACCCGCAGACCTTGCAGTACACGAGCGACGAGTCGATCCACAACCTCTATACGTCGATCCTGCAGGCATTCGGCGAGAGCGACGGGCACTTCGGCAACGATGCGGCGCAGCACCAGGGGCCGCTGCCGGGGCTTCTCGGGTAAGCAACTCAGAAGCGCAGGACGAGGCCGCCCGAGCCCGGGCGCAGGGCGACCCGGTCGGTACGCACGCGACGGGCGACCACCGCCCAGCGAACCGCTCCGCCCACCACCAGCGTACCGCCCGCGATCATCAAGGACAGACCCACGCGGCTGAGCGCGTACGCCCGGTCGATGTGATCGCCATAGGTCGCGACGTCATGGGCCTGCCGGGCCGCGCGCTCGTCGAGGTGGGCTTGGCCGTAGAGTCCGCCGCCGATGGCCAGGACCGCCGCTCCGGTGCCCACGAGCGCGCCGCCCAGCGGATCGCGGGCCCACCGGGCCCGAGGCTCGGGCTCGTCGGTGGCCTCGGTGGCTGGAGGAGGAGTGGGCTCGGGCTCGGGTTCGGGCGCAGGCTTGGCTCGCTCCAATAGCGTCTCGCACTCGGCGATGTTGTCCTGCGCCGCGAGCGTGGCGGCACTCGAGGGAACCGCGGCGATGAACTCGCGGTAGTGCTCGATGGCCAGCTCGCAGCGCCCACCGAAGCGCTCGGCCTGGGCCTGGGCGTAGAGGTACTTGGGATCACCCTCGGCGGCGTAGGCCTCGGCTGCGGCTGTGGCGGCCTGATCGTAGTCTCCCGCCGCGAACGCGTCCTCGGCCCGCTGCGCGGCACTGCGCGGCGCGGTCGCGGCAAGCAGAAGCACGGCGAGCAGACCCGCGGGGCTCATGGCTGCGACCCCGGCGGATAGAGGGCGTTGCGATCGATGGTCGACGACGAGGTGGTCTTGGGCTTGCGGGGGCGTCGCTTCTTGCGCTTGGTCGACCGCACGGGCTCGGTGGGGCTCGCGGGCTCCGTCGCCGCTTCGGCGGGCTGGGCCGGCACGGCCTCGGGGGGCGTGGGCTCGGTCCCGGGGGTGGGATCAGACGTAGGCTCGGCGTGAGCCGAGCCCGCGGGCGCCAACGAGGTCGGCCTCGTCTCCACGGAGCGCGTCGTCATGGGCTCGCGCACGGCGGGCTCGTCTGCCGCAGAGTCGAGTCGAGGCCACAGCGCGATCGTCACCGCCACCGTCGCGGCCAGCCCGGCTCCCGCGAGCACCCACGGCAGGAGCACGCGCGGAGGCGAAGGCGCGGGCATGGCCGTGGCCGTGGGTTCGGGCAGCGTGCCGAGGTCGGTGTGCGGGTGGGCGGGCGCGCCGAACAGCTCCTTCATGTGCCGCGACAGCTCCACGGCAGAGAGTCGCAGGCCCTCGGCCTGGGCCACCGCCTCGAGCTCCACGTGCATCGCCTCGGCGGTGGGGTAGCGCTCGTCGGGCTCCTTGGCCAGCGCCCGCGCCACGATGCGCGCCAGCGCAGGCGGGTAGCTCGGGTCGATGTCCTGGGGCGGCACGTAGTCGACACGCGCGGTCCGACCCATCATCGCGAACTCGTTGGGAGCGTAGAACGCCCGCACCCCGGTGGTGGCCTCGTACAGCAGGATGCCGAGCGCGAACACGTCGCTGCGGCGGTCGATCCGCTCGCCGAAGCACTGCTCGGGCGACATGTAGCCCGCCTTGCCCTTGGTCTGCCCCTCGGCCGTCACCGACGTGCGTCCCGCCGCTCGCACGATGCCGAAGTCGGTGAGCTTGACGGCCCCCGTGTACGAGATCATCACGTTGGAGGGCGACACGTCGCGATGCACCAGGCCGAGCGGGCGACCGTCGGGGCCGAGCTGATCGTGGGCGTAGTGCAGCGCCGCGGCCACTCCCGTCACGATCGTGAGCGCACAGGCGCGCGGCAGCGGCAGCACGTCGTTGCGCCGCAGCACCTCGAGCAGGTTGGCCCCGTGCACGTACTCCATCGCGAAGAAGTACTCGCCGTCTTCCTCTCCGATGTCGGTGACGTGCACGATGTTGGGGTGATCGAGCGTGGCCGCGATGCGGGCCTCGGCCAGGAACATCTGCACGAACTGCGCGTCCTCGGCCAGGTGCGGCAGCACGCGCTTGAGCGCCACGATCTTCTCGAAGCCCTCGATGCCCGCTTGCCGGGCGATGTAGAGCTCGGCCATGCCCCCGACTGCGAGCCGCCGGATCAGCGAGTAACGCCCCATGCGGGTGCCGAACGGCAGGCCGCGCGCGCTCCGGCCGTTGGCGTCGTCCCCCACGGTCCCACCATAGCCAGCAGGCCACGGCGACTGCAAGCTAGCGTCGTGCGTTGGCGTTGGCGTTGGCGGTCAACGGTCCCAGCGAGCGCTGCCAGCCGTCGAGGTCGGCCATCAGCGACTCGCGCAGTCGCCCCGGCCGCGTCATCTCCAGCACCAGCTGGTGCACCTGCTCGCGCGCTCGGGCGAGCCGGCTGGTGATCGTGCTGGGGTTGGTCTCCAGCACTGCGCCGATCTCCGCCGTGGGCATGCCTTCCCAGTAGAACAGCTCCACCACGATCTGCAGATCGGTGGGCAGCTGGGTGAGCGCCATCAACAGCACCTTGTGCTCCTCGCGGCGGGCCGCGACCACGCTCAGCGAGGTTGCCACCCCCGGGGTCTCGGCGCCCGCGAAGCGCATCGCGTGCTCGTGGCGCCCTTGCTTGCGCAGCACCCGGAGCAGCTGGAGCCGGGCAATCCCGAACAGGTAGGCACGAAAGCCGGCCTCGGCGCGATAGCGCTCCACGCCCTCGACCGCGGCCAGGAACGTCTGCTGGGTGAGGTCCTCGGCGAGGTGGGTGACCTTGAGGTCGAAGAAGCGCCGCACGCTGGTGTAGTGGCGCTGAGTGAGCGCGTTGGCGGCTGCGGCATCGCCCGCCCGCCACGCCCGCAAGAGCTCGATGTCCGAGGCGGCACCGAGGCCGTTCACCACCGCGAAGCTACCATGGCCACACACGTGCGTGAACACAAGGACCGAGTCTTCGAACGGTGAATGAATAACGCGTCCGTGGGTACTCCCCCAACCGAGACGATGCGGCGGCCCGAAGGGCGGTCCAACGAGGAGGCGCTGCTGCGCCACGAAGGAGACACCGACATGACGCACTCATCCATCATCCGTTCGTCCGTGCGCCGAGCTGCGCTCGGTCTCACCGCTGCTGCCTTGCTCCTTGGGACCGCGTGCGACACCGAAGGCGAGTTCGATCTCGAGGCCCAGGCCGAGCTGGAGGACGCTGCCGATGCTCCCGGTCTCGCCCACGCGGCCGCAACGGACCTCGTGGCCGACGTGGACGCCCCCGTGACCGCGGCCACCACGGTGCACGAGTACGTGGGCGTCCATGGCTCCGGCTCGATCGCGGATGGCGACGTCGTCATGATCAAGAACTGGTGGCGAGGCTACCTGGGGTGTGCCGCAGACGGCGACGGCACCGTCGGCACGAGCAACCCCAGCGAGCTCGACTCGTACGCGTGGCTGGTCCACCGCACCGACATCGATGGTGACGGCACCGACGAGCTACAGTTCGAGCAGGTCGACGGTGCCGGCGGCACCGGGATCTACCTGAAGATGAACGGCGAGGGAGAGGTGTTCTGCGACATCATCACGGGCATTGGGGATGCCGCCGCATGGAACACCGGGGGGCTGTTCGTGAGCACCGGATTCTACAAGCGAGCCGCTCGGCAGCTCATCAACTTCAAGCACGACCTGTGCCTCCAGATCGACGGCAACGACGAAGGCGCCAGCGCGACCTGCAACGGCTTCATGCACAAGCTGTTCACCTTCGAGATCATCGCCCCGGCCTGAACGTCCGCGGGGCAAACAGAGTAGAGCTTTGCGGGGCAAGCTGTGCGCACCGCCTGCCCGCCGCGGCCGCGGGGCGGCCTCACCAACGCCCCCCTTTGGGGGGCAAGCTGTGCGCACCGCTAGCCCGCAGCGGCCGCGGGGCGAGCAGAGTAGAGCGCCCCGGTCGGCCTCACCAACGCCCCCCTTTGGGGGGCAAGCTGTGCGCACCGCTAGCCCGCAGCGGCCGCGGGGGGCTAAAACTAAATCTCGAGCCCCTTCTGCGCGCAGATGTCCTGCAGCTTGGTCTTGTCCGCGCCCTTGAGGCGCTTGAGCACCCACTGCGCCTTGCTCTTGTCCTTGAGCCGGCAGGCCGCGGGGCCCATCACCCACAGCGCGTCGCTCGAGGGCTTGGCCCCGTACGACTGCTTGGCCAGGCGGTAGGCCGCGGACGGATCGGTGAACTGCTTGTCGCGGGCCTCTTGCAGCGCGGCCGCGGCGTCCACGGTGGGCTTGGGCTCGCTGGGCTGCTTGGGCTGCTTGGGCTTGGGCTGCTTGGGTCGCGGCTGCTTGGGTCGCGGATCTTCTCCGGCCGAGTCGTCGATCACCTCGACCGAGCCGTCGTCGGCCGCGCCGTCGTCCTCGACCGGCTCGCCGTCGTCGACCACGGCCACGTCGTCACCAGCATCGGCCGCTCCATCGTCGGCCGGAACGGGCGTGCCGCCTTCGGCCGCGGTGGGCGAGCCGCCGTCGTCCGCAGCGGGCGTGCCACCACCGTCGGCGGTGGGATCGGGCGGAGGCGTGACCGCCTTGGCCGGCTCGCCCGACTGGCCCTTCTTGTCGCCAGCCGCAACCCCGCCGGTGTCGTCACCCTTTTGCGTGATCACCCAGAAGACCGCCAGCGCCACCACGCCCAGCACCACGATGGCGAGGAACACGTAGAGGCCGGTCTTCTTGTTGCCCTCGGGCTCCGCGTAGCCGGGATGGTAGTGGCCGGCCGGGATGGGGCCGGAGTCGACGACCCCCATGCCGCCCATGCGCTGCGGCGGCGTGATCGGCTGCTGCCCCGATTGCAGCGCGGCGATCTCCTCGGGCGACAGCCGCGGCAGATCGGCGCTCGAGCTGACCAACATCGGCTCCATCGTCGCGCCGTCGTTGGCGGCACCGCCCGTGCGGAAGTTCAGCGGGCTCTTGTCGACGTCCTCGGTGATGGCGAGGTGGTAGTCGCCGATCTCCACGACGTCGCCCTCGCGGAGCTTGGTGCGCCCCTCGATGCGATCGTTGTTGACCTTGATGCCGTTGTAGCTGCCAAGGTCTTCGATGACCCAACCATCGGACTCGGGGAACAGCCGGGCGTGTCGCCGAGAGACGTTCTTCTCGGTGAGCTGGATCGTGTTGCCTTGCTGCCGGCCGATCGTGATGGCGTCGCTCGCAAGCGGCACCACGGTCGTGGAACCCTCGTCGTCCTCGATAATCAGGCGGAGGGACATCAAGAACCCGAGGTTAGGAAGCAGCGCCGAAACCTGTCAAGACGGCCCGAGCGGAGGAGAGAACGCCGATTCCCCCTTGGGCCGCCCTGGGGCCGGATCGTTCGGGTTCATACCCTCGAATTCCTCGCTCTGGGAGGCGCGATCCGTACCTCCGACCAGGGCGCTCCGTGCGGTCAGGAGTCGTGATACAGGATACACGCTCACACCTTCTGCGTGGAGCTCGGGAAGGCGCCGGGTGAGGACCTCCACCACCTCGGCGGAGGGGTGGGCGATGGCAATCACGGGAGCCTCCCGGCTGCGCCGGGCGGCTTCGTCGAGCGCGGCCTCGATGGCAGCGGCCGAGGGGTCGTGGTCGAGGAAGACGTCGCGAGACGAGGTGGGCACCCCGTGCGCGCGAGCGACCGCCTCGGCCTCGGTGGCCGCGATGGTGCGCGAGTCGACGAAGAACAGCGTGCGATCGTGGAGAACGGCCATCACCTCCCCCATCGCGGCCGCGTCGGGGGTGAGGGCCGAGCCCATGTGGTTGTTGACACCGGCCGCAGCGGGTACTGCGGCCAGCGCGTCCTCGACCTTGGCCCGAAGGGTTACGGGATCGTCGGTGCGCAGCAGGAAGACCTCGCGGGCTTCGTCGCCTTGGTGCATCTGGGTCGGATCGAGCGGCTCCATGGGCAGGTGCAGCATGATCTCGCGCGGTCGACGACGGTCGCCTCGCAGCCGCAGCTGGACCCCCGATGCATAGATCGAGCCGGGCAGCACGCTGAACGTGAGCGGGAAGCGTAGCGCGAGCAGCTGCTCGAACAGGTGCAGCTCGCGACCCACGTCGTCGATGACGATGGCGAGATGACCGCTGGCCTCGCTCCAGGGCAGCACGCGATCGCCATGCTCGCGCTGCCACTGCTTGGTGTCGCGAACGACGAGCTCGGTGGTGCGCTGCATGACCGCGGCCTCTTCCTCGGTGACCATCGGCGGCTCGGGCGGAGGCGGGGCACCGAGCATCAGCGCGCCGCACAGGGCGAGCCAGCCGACCAAGCTCCACGGAGGGCGCCCCGCGGAGCTTCGCGGGCGCCCCTCGGCCTGGGGTCGGGGCGGACGATCCCGCACGCGCGCAGCCTAGCAGGCCGCCGCGCGGAAGGGCGAACGATGGGCAAACGCGAGCCCCCTACGATCCATCGCGCCCGGAACTTCCCGAGAGGAGCGCTGTCGGGGCGTGCTGGAAACCAAAGCCGCCATGCCCGTGTCCACGCTCGCCCTGCTCACCACCCTGGCCGTCGTGCCGCCTCCGACCCTGCCGCTCCAGCGCGTGCGGCTGTACGAGACCGGGGTCGGCTACTTCGAGCGCCGCGGCAACGTGGGGGCGAGCGAGTCGCTGGCGCTGCCCGTGCCTTCTTCGCACATCGACGATGCGCTCAAGTCCTTGGTGGTGCTCGAGGCCACCACCGGCGTGCGAATCGAGGGAGTGCAGTGGGGCAGCTCGGTCAGCGAGGGCATGGCCCGGGCGATGGCGGGGCTGCCGACCGACAGCGAGGAGCCGCTGGCCTACGACGACCTGCTGGTGAGCCTCAAGGGCTCGCGGGTGCAGGTGCAGACCGACGCGGGCAAGATCCGCGGGCGCTTCATCGATCTCGAGGGGCCGTTCTTCTTGGAGCCAGCCAAGCCGCTGCCGCGCGCCCCGAACGATCTGAGCCAGAAGGCGCTGCAGGGCGAGCCGCACTACGTGTTGATCCTGCTCGACGAGGACGATGCGGTCCGACGCGTCACCACCGACCGCGTCGAGGCGATCCGCGTGCTCGACGAGGGCACGGCCACGCGGCTCGACGTGGCCGCCACCGCGCTCTCGGATCAGAACGCCCGGCAGACGGCCGAGCTGCGGGTGCAGACGAGCGCCCCGGGGCGGCTGGGGCTGGGCTACATCTCCGAGGCGCCAGTGTG
The DNA here is from genome assembly GCF_026337845.1 of Paraliomyxa miuraensis. Taxonomy (GTDB): domain Bacteria; phylum Myxococcota_A; class Polyangia; order Nannocystales; family Nannocystaceae; genus Paraliomyxa; species Paraliomyxa miuraensis. The sequence continues at coordinate 634,837 of NZ_JAOVZF010000164.1, forward strand.
GCGCACCACCTACCGCGTGGTGATGGAATCGAGCGGCGATCAGGGGCAGCTACAAGCGTGGGCGCTGGTGCACAACGACTCCGACGAGGACTGGCGGGCGGTCTCGGTGGAGCTGGCCAACGGGCGACCGGCTTCGTTCCTGCACCCGCTGGCCGCCCCGCGCTACGCCGCGCGCGAGCTGGTGGCTCCGCCCGAGGATCTGTCGACCGTGCCCCAGCTGGCCAACCAAACCGCCGACTCGATGTGGGGCGATGGCTACGGTGAGTACTGGGGCGTGGGCGGGCTGGGCCTCGTCGGCCATGGTGGCGGCGGCGGCGGTCGGGGCGAGGGCGCGATCGGCAGCGGTCTGGTGGGCACCATCGTAGGCGAGGCGGGCGGAGAGCTGGGTGATCTGGCCGAGCTGGCCCAGGCCGACGGCACCGAGTCCGGCGCGCTGTTCCTCTACCGGGTGGCCGACCCCATCGATCTGGGGGCGCATCACTCGGCGCTCTTGCCGATCGTTCAACAGCCGATCGAGGTCGAGTCGATCACGTTCTTCGGGGTCGACGACTGGGATGGCCTGAGCGCGGCGCGGATCGTCAACACCACCAGCCAGACGCTGCCGCCGGGGGTGGTGTCGTTCTTCGCCGATGGTGGCTTCGTGGGCGAGTCGGTGCTCGATCGCCTCAAGCCCAAGGAGCGGCGCTTCGTGGCCTACGGGTCCGAGCTCGACGTGGAGCTCGACCGCGAGCGGGAGACGCTGGGCGAGCAGGTCATGTGGCTGCGCTGGAACGAGGAGACGAGCGCGATCGAGGAGCGCTACGTGCTCGAGTCGGAGATCCGGCTGCACCTCGAGAACCGCAGCGGGCGGGCGCGGCGGGTCTACGCCGCGCTCGACGTGCCGCGCCACTCCGAGCTGCGCGGCGACGCCGGCGTGCAGCTCGACTTCGACCTGGCCACCGAGACGCCGCTGGTGGCAACCCTGGTGGAGCCGGGGGCCGCGGTCGATCACGAGCTCGTCGCCAAGTCGATCGAGCACCGCACCCACAGCAGGCTCGGCCCCGCGACCCTGCGGGCCTTGCTCGAGCGGCCGGGACTGCCGCAGGAGCAGCGCGAGCTGCTGGCCACGGCGCTCGAGCACGCCCGGCGACGGGTCGAGCTGCTCGGTGCGGCGGAGGCCAACGAAGCCGCGATGACCGAGCTGGAGAGCGATCTGACGCGCCTGCGCGAGGATCTCTCGGCGCTGGGCAAGGCGCGTGTGCGCAGCCGAGCCCGCAACGCGCTCACCCGCGAGCTGCTCGACAAGGAAGCCGAGATCGACGTGCGCAGAGCCGAGGCGGCCGAGCTGCGTGACGAGGCCATGAAGGCGCGTCAGGCCAAGCGAGCCGTCCTCGCCAAGCTCGCACCACCCAAGGCTACAAGGGTGGCGCGGTCGCGCTGAGCCGAGGGACGAGCGCGTCGTGGTCCCGCGGCGAGACTACGCGGTGAGCTTGTCGAGGTACTGGGGCAGCATCTCGCGCCACGTGGGCCAGTCGTGGTCATGGTCCTTGCCCCACAGGTCCACGCGGTTGGGCACGCCACGGCTGCCCAGCACGTGGGCCGTTCGCCATGACTCACCGGGCGACTCCCAGCGGCCCTCGCCGGTCGCGAGGATCACGAAGCGCTCGCGAAGCTTCTCGAGGTGCAGCCCCTCGCCCATGTGCGGCAGGAAGTGCAGCGGCGACGAGTAGTGGAAGTCGAGCGTGTGCTGACCGGTCATCCAGCGCGACAGATCGTAGGTGCCGCTCATGCACACGGCGGCCTTGAACACGTCGGGGTGGCGGCAGATCGCGGCGAAGGCGTTGAAGGCACCGATCGACGCGCCCGCCGTGATGATCTCGATCTCGGACGAGCGGCAGTCCTGACGGATGGCCGGTACCACCTCCTTGATCACGAACGAGTCGAATGCGTTCTGCACCCGCGCTCGATGGGCGCCCGGGCTCTCGCCGTCGGTCCACGTGCGGCCGGCCACGCTGTCGCAGGTGTAGATCTTGATGCGGCCGGCCTCGAGCAGCGGCATCAACACCTTGATCATCAAGAAGCGCTCGCACTCCTCGGCGTCGCCACCGGCGGTGGGGAACAGCAGCACGGGCTGACCAAAGTGGCCCCAGCGGCAGACGAGGACCTCGGTGTTCAGGCGGGGGGAGTACCAGCGGGAGGACAGCTTCACGGTGTTCGGGCTCCGAATCGGGCGCGGAACCGTGACAGGGACGCCGGGGCGTGTCCAGACCGATCGGACGGGAGATCGCTGGGCGTTGGCCGTGGACTTGCGTGCGGGTTCGAATTGCCAGGATTTACCGGCTATTCTGGCGGGCAGTCGTGCCCGGGCCGGTCCCCATCCTCTACCAGGGGTCGTCGCTGTTGGTGGTGGCCAAGCCCGCGGGAGTGCCCACCGAGCCCACGCGGGATCCATCGCGACCGAGCGTGGTGTCGATTCTACGGGCGGAGCTGGGGCTTCCGGCCGACGCATTCTTGCAGGTGCCGCATCGGCTGGATCTCGACACCTCCGGGGTGCTGCTGCTGGCGCGCGATCGCAGGACCCTGGTCGCGCTGGGCGAGGCATTCAGCTCACGGGCGGTGCACAAGGTCTATCTCGCGCTGGTGCACGGCGCTCCCGAGCCCGAGCAGGGACGGTGGGAATCGTTCCTCGGGCAGGTGGAGCGGTCGGCTCGGCACACGCGTTGGGGATCGGTGCGCGCGGGGGGCAAGAAGGCGATCACGGAGTATCGCGTGCTGCGGCGCGACCCAGGTTCCGGGGGCGTTCCCGGGGAGAGCCCGGGGGAAGGGCGCTCGCTGATCGAGTGCCGGCCGAGGACCGGGCGCACGCATCAGCTGCGGGTGCACCTCTCCGAGGCTGGGTGTCCGATCGTGGGTGACGAGCGCTACGGGGCGCCCGCGGGGGAGCATGCCCGGGTGGGACGGTTCATGCTGCACGCGTGGCGGGTGGTGGTGCCGGCCGTGGGCGACGAGCCGGGCGGGTGCTTCGAGCGGGAGCCCGAGGTGGGTTTTGGGGCGGTGCCCATGACCCGCCCTGGGGACGATGAGCGCCCTGATCCTCACCGCACCCCGAACACGTAGTCGTGGTCGTAGGTCCGCACGTAGAGCTCCCCGCCCTTCTCCAAGATCACCTCCGGCCCGCTCTTGATCTTCTGCTTCTCCACCACCTCGCCGGTCTTCATGTCGAGTACGAACAAGAAATCGGGCTCGGCGGTGAAGCCATAGCCGGTGATGATCCAGCCGTCGCGCAGCAGGAAGTCCTGCACGTTGCACACCAGCGGCTCGCTCTGCCACAACAGCTCCCCGCTTCGTAGCTCGAGCGCGGTGATGAACGCATTGAGCCCGCCGGTGCTGCTGGCGTAGGTCATGTGGTAGGTGCACACAAAGAGCACGCCCTCGTGCAGCCCGGCCCAGTGCACCTCCTGTTGGTGGGGCCAGGCCGAGAAATCGAGCGCACCGAGGGAATCGCCGGCGTCGTCGAACACCACCACCTGCCGACTCCCGACACCGAAACGGTCGGAGTAGATCGCGATCGAGTGACCATCGCCGCGGATCGCCTCCACGATCGAGTGACCCCGGTAGTTCTCGGGGATCTGCGGGGGCAAGGCCCCGCCCGCGCTCGGCAGCTCCCAGGTTGGCAGCGAGAGCCCATGCGCGAAGAACCAGGCGTCGGTGTCGATGATCGCGTTGCGCTTGGCCGAGCGCTGCTCCAGCCGCGGGCGGGGACCCTGCCGCGGCACGGGAGCCTCGGCGCGCACGGTGTGGGCGAACGGGGGGATCGGCACCGCGCGCGCCTCTGGCTCGGGACGCGACGCGGCCAGCGGCCCTTCGGGCAGCGGTCCGCCTTCGGCCGGCAGCGAAGGAGCGAGACGCTCCGTCAGCTCGCGCTCGAGCAGTTCCGCTTCGCGCTGTCTCTCCTCGAGCGTGCGCTCGAGCTCCTCCATCTCGCGCTGCGCCTCGGCCTGCGCTTCCTCCATCGCGCGCCGGGCTTCTTCCTCGGCCTCGGCCGCACGACCCCACGGGGTCCACGCGCGTCGGCGCCGTGGCGACTCCGCGTCGGTGTCGGCCGGCTCGCGCTCCTCGGGCTGGGCCTCGACCCGTGGCGCCGGCGTGGCCTCGGTCGGGGGCTCGCGCTCGCAGGCCAGCACCACGAGTCCCGCCCACGCACCCACCACCCATGAGCACCGTCGCACCGGGGCAGCGTCGCAGCCCCACCCGGCTCCGTCAAAGGGCAACTCCGCCCTCGCGCCGTCGGCGCAGGGTGAAGGGACCGAGAAAATTTCCGAGCCCCATGATCGTTCGCCCGGGTCCCGGCACTATCGACCCGTAGCCATGCCTTCGTTCCGCGCCAGCTCCCTCCTCGCCGCCCCGCTCGCCCTGGCTGCCCTCGCGGCCCTCGCCCCCCGTCCGGCCGACGCATGCGGCGGGACCTTCTGCGACTCGGGTCCGCAGTCGATGCCCGTCGACCAGAGCGGCGAGAGCATCCTGTTCGTGATGGACGAGGGCTGGGTCGAGGCCCACGTGCAGATCGAGTACGAGGGCGACCCCGAGCAGTTCGCGTGGATCGTGCCGATCATGGCCGAGCCCGAGATCACGGTGGGCTCGCAGGAGCTGTTCGACCGCATGCTCGCGAGCACGGTCCCCACGTTCACGCTCAACACCACGTTCGAGGGCGACTGCAGCGACGATCGCCCCAGCGGCTTCGGCTGTTCCTCGGTCGACTTGGCCCTCTCCGACGGCGAGGGCTTCATCGACGAGGCGCCCCCCAACGGCTCCAACCAGCCCCATGTGGCCGCACGAGCGGTGGTGGGCGCGTTCGAGTACGCGGTGCTCCAGGGCGGCACCGCCGAGGGCGTGGGCCAGTGGCTCGACGACAACGGCTACGCCCGCGACGACGACGCTCCCGAGGTGCTGCAGACCTACCTCGACGAGGGCTTCTTGTTCGTGGCGTTCAAGCTGCGCTCGGGCGTGGGAGTCGATCACATCCACCCCGTGGTGCTGCGCTACCAGGGCACCGAGCCGTGCATCCCGCTCCGGCTCACCCGGATCGCCGCGGTCGAGGACATGAAGGTCCGCGCGTTCTTCCTGGGCGACCAGCGCGTGGTGTCCAGCAACTACCGCCACGTGGAGATCAACCCGCTCAAGCTCGACTGGCTCGGTCTCGGGGCCAACTACGACGAGCTGGTGGGCGAGGCGATCGACGAGGAGGGCGCCAACGGTCGCGCGTTCGTGACCGAGTATGCGGGGCCCTCGTCCATCATCACCCGGGCGGGCCTGAAGTCACCCGCGTGGGACGGCAGCGCGTTCCTCGACGTCACCGACGACACGCTCGAGACCGTGCTCAATGCTCAGGGGTTCATCTCGTGCGGCGACGTGCTCGACGACTTCGGCAACCCGATCGACTCTCAGTGCGGGCCCACGCACTCGCTCATCATGCCGCTGGTCGGCACGTACATGCCGCCGCCCGACGGCGTGGCGCTCGAGGACTTCTTCGAGTGCCCCAGCTGCTTCGATGCCGACGAGTCCACCTGGGATCGCGCCGGCTTCGCCGAGGCGTTCGAGGAGCAGATCGTCGAGCCCGCGCAGCACGCCTTCGACGTGCTGGGGAGGAACGGCTACCTCACCCGGCTCTACACCATGATCTCGCCGGGAGAGATGACCACCGACCCGCTGTTCCACGAGCGCGACGACCTGCCCACCGTCAGCAACCAGTGGAGCGCCACTCGGGTGTTCCACTGCGAGGACAACGATCGCATCGACCTGGACGGTGGGCTGACGATCTACCTCGACGACCAGGACCAGCCGCCCGAGTTTCCCGAGATGAGCGCCGCCGGTCGCATCGACGAGTTCTCGATGCCCGGGGTGGCCCCGATGGAGCTGCTGAGCTTCGACGACAGCGAGACCCGGCTCGACGAGTGGAACGAGCTCCACGGCCCACGCAACGGCGGCTGCGAGTGCCGGGTGGACTCCCGCAAGGCTCGCGGCGCGGGGTGGCTGGGACTGTTGTTGCTGCTGGGAGTACGGGCCCGCGGCCGCCGGCGTTAGGCTGGGCTGGCCTCGACGCGCGGATCGAGGCTTCCGTCGGGCAGCGGGGCTGCAATGCTAGGTTGCAGGCGGGTGCCACCCGGCAATGATCCACCCCCGCCGTGCTTCCACGAGTTCGACGCGATTGAGACGAAGCGCGCCGACTGTCGCCCGACCGATCGCCGTCTTGCCCAGGATCGCGTCTCCCTCCACGCTCCATTCGAAGTGCTCCGTCCAGCGTTGTCGTCGCGGGTCGAAGAGGCGCACCACGGTTCCCGTAATGGGGTCGGCAGCGGCGATCCGGCTGCCCTTGTGATCATTGCACATCGAGCACGCAAGCCAGAGGTTCTCCCTGGTGGTCGGTCCGCCCAGCGACTCGGGAACGATGTGATCGATCTCCATGGGCGCACCAACGATGCGCGCCGACGTGAGGCAGTATCCACATCGACGGCGTGCATCCGTGGATACCTGCTCGCGGAGTGACTTTGGGATGTAGCTACGGCTCATCCTCGTCGCACAGCCCCGAGACATCGTGCCCGCGTTGCTTGAGCAGCGCGGCCGCGCGCGAGCGAACCAGCATGATTCGCGTGTGCTCCTTCATGAGCGTGGCAAGCGCCTCGATCTCCGAGACGGAGAGCCCTTCGCGCTGGCGCTTGAGGTGGAGCTCCTCGATGGTCGAGGCCTTCTCGGGTGCAATGCCATGGCGGGCTGCCCGCCATAGCTCCTCGTCACCGAGCAAGTGCAACGCATCGACGGCTTCGGCAAGATCGGCGGGTAGCTCGTCGGGCTCCTCGACTACGGAAGCCACTGCCTCGACGAGCTCCGCCTCGACCGTGCGGTGCGTCCTGATCGCGCGCTGCGCCAAACGCTCGTAGAGCGGACCTGGGAGACTCACGGTAACGGCGTGGGCAGCCACCATCGAAGCGTAGTGCGCGTTCGTGCTCGAGTGCAAGGCCAACGAAACGGACGCGCGCGAGGAGTTCGCCCTACGACTCGATACCACCCTCGCCGAGAGCGATCGAATGGGTCTACGGGTCGTGGTCGAGTTCCACCGTCACCTCGGCGTCGTCGGCGAGTGACGGATCGCCTCCTCGGGTTCATGCTCTTGCTACCCCGGGGCTCGTCCCCGCGCACGGGAGGCCACATGAACGTCGTCATCTTCGGTGCCAGTGGAATGATCGGCATGGGCGTGCTGCTCGAGTTGCTCGATCGAACCGAGATCACCCGGGTGCTGAGCGTGGGACGTCGTCGCATCGCGGTCGATCACCCCCGGGCCGAAGCCGAGCTCGAGCAGATCGTCCACGAGGACTTCGAGGACTTCGAGCCGCTCGCGAGCGCCTTCGAAGGTCTCGATGCGTGCCTGTGGTGCCTGGGCACCGCGTCGGGCGGCATGGACGAGGCCACGTACACGCGCATCACCCATGACTTCACGATGGCGGCCGCGAAGGTCCTCCACGCGCGCAGCCCCGGCCTGCGCTTTTGCTTCGTGTCGGGGGCGGGCACCGACGACACCGAGCAGGGCCGCGCCATGTGGGCGCGGGTCAAGGGCAAGACCGAGAATGCGCTGCGCCGGGTGGGCTTTGGCGACGTCGTGCTGTTTCGGCCCGCCTTCATTCGCCCGATGCGCGGCACCAGCCCCCGTGGGGCGCTCTACCGCACGATGTACGCGGTGATGGGCGTGTTCTACCCGCTGCTGCGAGCGTTTGGGGGCGCGACCTCCACCGTGGAAGTGGGGCGGGCGATGATCGCCGCGGCCATGGGCAAGGCCGAGGCGAAGGTGCTCGACTCGCGGGCGATCAACGCGCTGGCGGCCACGCTGCCGAGCGCGTGACCGCCCGGCGGCCCTCACTTGGGCGAAGGCAGCGTGTCGTACTGGTAGCCCAGGGCCTGGTAGTCGAACATCTCGGAGGCCAGCACCTCGGGCCACACGAACAGCGAGCCCCGGTGCGTTTCCGGGTACCCGGGGTTGCCGTGGTCGACCGCCGCCTCGCCGCCCTTGGCGAGGTTGGCCTGCTGCCACGCGGCCCACAGGCGATCGACCTGGGCGTGGTGAATGAAGAACAGCGGGTCGTTGGGGCTGCCCGAGGACTCGTACATGTCGGCGCCGATGAAGATGTGGCCGCTGCTGTGCGTCGCGCAGCCCACCGCCACGCAGGTCATGTTGGTGTCGTCGTTGTCGTAGCCCTCGAGGTATTGGCGAAACGACACGTCCTCCTCGGTGTTGCACGAGTCGTAGGGCGCGGCATCGTAGGTCGGGCGCGCGAACATGGCGTCGATCTCGGCCTGGCCGGCCACGGTCGGGATGAGATCCTCGCAGCCCACCTGCCGATGCAAGGGGCGCGGCTGGTTGCAGACGATCGCGTCGGGCACGAACATGGTGTTGCCCTGCGTGGTGATGTTGAGCTGGAAGCCCTGATCGGTGAGGTAGCCCTCGACCTGCCGCGCGTCGTCGTTGCAGCTGCCTCCCGTGCCCAGGAACTCGCGCTGGAAGATCGGCGCGCAGGTCTTGGGATCGCCGTCGGCGTGGCAATCGGTCCAGTCCCAGTAGGGCAGGGTGAACTCTGGATCGCCGATCGCCTCGGCCAGGTCGGCCTCGACCCGCAAGAGCAAATACCGGTGCCAGGGCAGGAATTGCGGCCCCATGTGCGACATCGAGTGGTGGGCCTCCACCGGGGTCCCCATGGACATGAACGCGTTCATGTGGGCCTCGACGTAGTAGTCGTAGAGGTTGCGCTCGTACTGGGGCTGGCCGACGGGACCGCAGATGCTGTCGTAGTTGGCCCGCGAGGAGCCGGGGCTTCCGCTGCCGGTGGTGACCTTCTTGAGGGCCACGAACGCATCGACGACCTTCTTCTTCTCGGCGTCGCTGAGCGAGGAGTACGAGCGACGGACCTTGGCCTTGGCCGGAGGCTTGGCGGGAATGCCCCAGCGCGCAGCGCCGGCGGTTCCGGGCCCGGGGACGCCGTCGTGATTGCCGATCATGCCGTCCATGACCTTGCACAGCACGTCGTGCTTGGTCTCGTTGCTCCAGTCATAGAAGCCCTGCTCGAGCTCGGCGACCTTCTCCCCCACCTTCTCCTTGGTGGCGTCGATCTTCTCCCCCACCTTCTCCTTGGTGGCGTCGATCTTCTGCGAGCCCTGCTCCTTCTTCTGGGACACGGCATCCTGGTCACCGCAAGCGCCGAACAGGAGGCAAGCGAGCCCGAGGAGCGACCGACCGATGAGACCTGCGTTGGACATGGGGGCAAGCAAACCACACCCTCCGTGCACGGAGATGACCGGGCAACCGGACACCCGATGTCGATCCGCTGAACAGCGATCCGGAGCCGTATCGGCGCCGACTCCCCCGAGGGGGCCCGTCTACCCGAGCTGGCTGACCAGCTCGGGTGGCATGAGCGGGCTGCGCTCGCCCGCGCAGATGAGCCACAGCTGGAACGCGGCGCGCGTGGCCGCGATGTGCAAGAGGTGTCGCGAGGGCGTGGTGGCCGGGTAGTTCTGTCGCGTGGGATCGAGGATCACCACGTAGTCGAACTCGAGGCCCTTGACCTGCCGGACGTCGGTCACGTCGATGCCCGCGGTGAAGGTGAAGTCCTCGCGACGGACCCGCCGCAGCTTGGGGACCTCGGCGATGCGCAGCGCCTGGAAGTAGAGGTCGGCCTGCTGCGGAAAGCGGGCGATGAGCGCCACCGAGGCCGAGGGCTCGCGCTGCATCAGCCCGCGCAGCGCCTCGCCGAGGAACGCCACCGCCTCGCCTTGATCGCCGAACTCGAAGTAGCCCACGGGCGCCCCCTCGCGGGCCACCAGCGCCTCCTCGGGATCGGCGAGCGGGCCCAGAACGTAGCGCGAGAGCTCCATGACCTCGCGAGTGGAGCGATAGGTGATGGTGAGCGGCTGGATCTCCACGTGCGGGAGCCCGGCATCGGCGAGGAGCTGCGGCCAGTCGGAGAAGCCGTTGTCGAACACCATCTTCTGGGCACGGTCGCCCGCGATCGTGACGCTCTTGCCCGCGGTCACGCAGTCGAGCAGCACCCGCACCTCGATCGGGCACAGGTCCTGCGCCTCGTCGATCACCACGTGCTCGTAGTCGATGCGCCGCCCGCCCACGAACAGGCCGCCGTGCTTGAGCTGCAAGAGGCGCAGCAGGATCGCATCGTCCTCGCCGTCGAGGGCGGCCTCCTCGGGGGGCTCCTCGTCCTCCTCGACCTCGGTGTCGGCCTTGCGGGCGCACCAGCGCACGATCGCGTCGACGTCGAGGTCGGTGAAGTCCTCGGCCGCGTGCTCGCGGATCGCGGCGCGGATGCGGCTCTCGGCCGTGTTGAGCTCGAGCCAGTCGGGCACGACCTCGCGCAGCTGGTCACGAACCCCGCGCAGGACGGTGGTGGCGGCGGCCTTGGTGCGCGGGTGCAGCTTGGCCGCCACCTTGCCCTTGGCCAGCCACTCGAGCATGCGCTCGGCCCGGGGCAGCGGAGCCATGGCGGCGGTCGCGTCCCACTGCGCCAGCACCTGCTCGCCTCCGGCCCGCTCGCCCAGGCGCTCCACGAGCTGCTCGCGCACGTCCGCGAGCTGCTCGCTCACGATCTCGTCGAGCAGTCGGATCACCACCGGGTGCTTCTTGAAGCGCACCACCGGGTCGGGCGTGGCGGTGGTGTAGCGCAGCGTGAGCGGCAGCTTGAGCCGCTTGATGATCGGGGCCGACCAGCGCCGGTAGGTGGTGACGGTGACCCCGTCGACCCCCAGCGAGGGCAGCACGTGGCGGATGTACTCGACCAGGCCCTCGTTGAAGACCACGATCATCATGCGCGAGGGACTGAAGCGCTTGGGATCCTGGAACGCGAGGTAGGCCACGCGGTGCAGGGCCACGGTGGTCTTGCCCGAGCCCGCTCCACCCTGGATGAGCACGATGCCCGAGTCGCCTTGAGTGATGAGCTCGAACTGGTGCTTGTCGATGAGCGCGGTGATCTCTTGCAGGTGCTTGTCGGCGCGGATCGGTGCGTCGTCGCCCATCACGCCGAGCTGGGTCTTGCGGCTCTTGTCCCGCGCCTTGTCGGGGGCCTTGTCGCGGCGGTCGTAGCGGATCGCGGTGCCGCTGCCGCCGTGCAGCGTGGGCTGGGCCGAGCCGTGGGCCTGCCGCCACTGGCCCTCGCGATCGACCGAGAACGTGCCCTGCGGCGAGGCCACGCGCCGCAGCTCTCCGTGGGTGACGGCGAGGCTGCGTCGCACGAGGATCCGACCCTCGATGGTGCGATCGTCGAAGTCCTCCTCGTACTCGTCTTCCTCTTCGTAGCGATAGTAGAGCCGGCTCACCGGGGCGTTGCGCCAGTCCACGATCGACAGCCCGCTGCCGTCGTCGAGCAGGGTGTGCCGCCCGATCAGCACGTCGCGCTCGCGACGGCTTCGGGCCTCGCGCAGGCGCAGATGGCCGAAGTACGGGTTCTTGGGGTCGATGGGGATGCTCCGACCCTGACCGCGCTTCTTGCTCAGCGCGGCCACCTGATGCATCTGGTCGATGAGGGAGGGGACGTCCTCCTCCTTGGCCTCCGCGATCGCATCGCGGAGCTCGATGAGCTGAGCGTCGAGATCCTCGATCTGCTCGGGCGCCGTGGCCGCTTCCCTGGCGAGCCGGGCCTTCACCTGGTCGAGGATGCGAAGCTCGTCCGCCACGATCTGGCGGCCGTCACTGGGCAAGGCGACCAGCTCGGCTGCCTCGTTGATCTCCCCGGAGAGACTCCCTCTGGGCATAAGTGCTACTGCATAGCAAAAGCCCTCCAAAAGGGAACCCCTCGGGGAGCCGCCAGATCGCTTGACAGGGCCGTTCTCGGGCGATTGGCCGGGGTTCGGAGGGGACGGTGCCCGCGGCTTGCCCGACGGCGCCAAACCAGGCCACGGCCAGGCGCCGGGGCCTCCAAGAACAGTGAGCTAGCACACTGGATCGTGCGGTGGGTCGGGCGCGTGCAGGGCTGCGGTGCGATCTCAGGAGATCACCCCGGCTTCGCGAGCGAACGTCCGCAGCACGTCGGCTTCCTTCTGCAGATCCTCGCGGACCTTGATGGGGCAGAACCGAGCGGTGCGGTCGACCTCGAGGTAGGCGCTCTTCACCGTCTCGGTGATCTGCCCGATGAGGCGCTCGAACTGCACGACCTCGAGCTTGCCGTCGGCGCCCACGCGCGAGGCATCGGGCCATTCGATCCGCTTGCGCACCGCGAACCAGGTCAGCGGCACCTCGCGGTCGGCCGCCTCGGTGGTCACCCACAGCGTGTTGGTGTTGAAGTGCGGGTAGTCGACCAGGTCGACCCCTTCGGGCAGGCGGAACGCCTCCACGATCGCCCCCGTGCCGTCTTCGAGCTGGGCCACGCAGCCGCCCGCATCGCCGGCCTCGCGGCGCACCACCTCCACGCTCACCCCGGCCCCGCCCTCGACCGCCTCGAGGTGGGCCCCGAGCACGACCGGATCGAGCGAGGCGCCGAGGTTGTCCACGTTGGAGATCAGCAGGTGCTCGACCCCGCGTGCCTGCAGGCGACCCAGCGCACCGCTGCCGCGCAGGCGACCGAGGGTGTCGCCGTGGCCGGGGGCACAGTAGAGGTCGGCGTCGGGCAGCTCCGACGCGCCCGACAGCTCGGGCAGCGGGGTGCCGTCGGGCAGCACCCGCGGCATGATCGACTGACTGAAGGCGTCGCGATCGCCCGGGTTCACCCCCGACCAGTCGATCTCGGCCAGGTGTGCCTCGCTGGCCCCCTGGGTGGCGAAGCTGTGCATCAGCACCACGGGGATCCGAGCGCCCAGGCGCTCGGCCGCCACCCTCACCTGACCGAGCTTGACCGCGAGGAAGCTGGCCCGGGGGTGGTCCTCGACCACGGGCACGACCCCCTTGGCTCCGCCCCCGAAGCGGGTGGCCATGCCACCGTTGAGCACGAGGATCCCGACCTTGCCGGCCCTTAGGGCCGCCTCGCCCTTGGCGCCGAGCCGGGCTCGCCGCTGCGCCGTCCGTGCCTCGTCGGCCCCGGGCCGGAGGTCGACCGGGGGCTTGGTCAGGGGGGTGGGCGCCGTGGCCAGCCGGTTGGCCGAGGGATCGAGGACCCCGCTGCTCACGCGCTGGCGCAGTTCGTCGAACCGCGCGGCATCAAAGGAGAAACTGGCCAGGGAGGGGCGCACGTCCACGGCCCGCAGCCATAGCATTGGCCCCCCGGCGATGCTAGAGATCCGGGTCGGCGGCCCTTGGGCTCGCCCTCGGGCTGGCCAGACTCCAGGTCTTGGCCGATCATTGGCCCGAGCACGGTCGAGCCGCGCGATCCCCTCGCGGGCGTGCCTCGACCAGGCGTTCGCGGGATGGGCCCGCGAGCTGCCCTGCGGCGGAGCCCCGGCCTGGCCGGCTCGGCCCCGCGCCTTTCCACCGAATCCCTCAATCCAACGAAAAAAACCGAGACACCGTGCCAGAGTCCGTCATCGTCGTCAACGCGGACGGCCCCGACACCCGGGTCGCGCTCATCGAGAACGGAATCCTCTCCGAGCTCTACGTGGAGCGAGACCGGGCACGCGGAACGGTGGGCAACGTGTACAAGGGCAAGGTCCTTCGGGTCCTGCCCGGGATGCAGGCCGCCTTCGTCGACATCGGCGAGGAGAAGGCCGCATTCCTGTACGCCGGCGACATCGCTTCGGCCGAAGAGGCCGAAAGGGACGACAAGCCCCACGTGGGCGACTCGATCCCTCGTCGCACCGGCAAGCCCGCCGACATCGCCAAGCTCGTCCGACCCGGTCAGGAGATCCTCGTTCAGGTCGTCAAGGACCCGATCTCCAACAAGGGCGCCCGCATCACCTCCTATATCTCCCTGCCTGGCCGCAACGTGGTGTTCATGCCCACGGTCAGCCACATCGGCATCTCGCGACGCATCGCCAAGGATCGCGATCGCCGACGCCTGCGCAAGCTGGTGGACCAGATGCGCCCCAAGGGGGCCGGGTTCATCGTGCGCACGGTGGCCGAGTCGTCGACCAACGGGCAGGTCCGGGCCGACATGGATTACCTGCTGCGGCTGTGGGCCAACATCAAGGCCAACGAGAAGCTGCACCGGGCTCCGGTTCGGCTCTACCGCGACCTCGACCTGATGCTCCGGGTGGTGCGCGACAACCTCTCGCCCGAGCTCGATCGCGTGATCTGTGACGATCGGGTCGAGTACGAGCGGCTGTCGCGGTTCGTCAAGACGTTCATGCCCGACTACGCCGACAAGATCGAGCTGTACCAGGGGCGCGAGCCGATCTTCGACGGCTACGGCATCGAGGCCGAGATCGACCGCGCGCTCGAGCGCAAGGTGTCGCTGCCCAGCGGCGGCTCGCTGGTGTTCGACCAGGGCGAGGCGCTCACGGCGATCGACGTCAACACCGGCAAGTTCGTCGGGGCCAAGGGCAAGACCCTCGAGGAGACGATCACCAAGACCAACCTCGAGGCCGCGGCCGAGATCGGCGATCAGCTGCGCCTGCGCAACCTCGGCGGCCTGGTGATCATCGACTTCATCGACATGGACAAGGAGTCCAACCGGCGCAAGGTCTACCGCAAGCTCCAGGAGGTGCTGCGCAAGGACCGAGCCAAGGCCCACATCACCAAGATCTCCGAGATGGGCCTGGTGGAGATGAGCCGCAAGCGCACCAAGGAGAGCCTGGGGCGGCACATGACCTCGCCGTGCAGCTACTGCAACGGCAAGGGCTACACCAAGAGCGCCAGCACCATCGCGTACGAGATCCTGCGGCAGATCCGGCGGGACGCGTCGGTGATCGCGGGCGACTCGGTGGTGGTGCACGCCAATCCCGAGGTCGCCGATCTCATGCGGGGCGAGGAGGCCTCGGCCGTGGACGAGACGGTCAAGCGGATCCACCGCGGCATCGAGATCCACGCCCGCAAGGGCTTTCACATCGAGCAATTCGAGATCAAGGGCAAGCAGCCCGGCCAAAAGGCCAGCTCGGGCCGCAACCGGCGGCGTCGAGGACGAGAGGACGAGGACGAGGTCGAGGACACGGCGACGCCCGTGGTCGCTTCGACCGCCGAGAACCCCGCCACGGTCGCGGTCCCGCTGGGAGGCGAGGCATAGGTCTGGCCTCGGGATCTGGCCGTACGATCTGGCCTTGGGATCTGGCTGTACGATCTGGCTGTAAGATTCTGGGGGAGGGAGCATGGCGAGCAACGGCGACAAGGCGAGCGAGCGGCGCCGGGCGGAGCGGGTTCCGATCAACACGGAGTTCGCCGCGATGCCCTCTGCGACCTACATCTCCGATCTCTCGGAGTACGGCGTGTTCGTGCACACGTCCGCCCCGTCGCCGTTGGGGTCGACCATCAAGCTGTGCTTCACGGTGTTGCTCGACGACCCCGTGATCGTGGAGGCCGAGGGGCGGGTGGTTCGGCACCAGTACGAGCCGGCGGTCGGGATGGGCATCGAGTTCACCGATCTGTCACCGGACATGATCGAGCGGATCAACGCGGTGATGGAGCGACAGCAGCCGGTCGACTCGGGGCCTCCCCTGCCCAAGGCCGAGGGTCTGGACTTGCTCGGATTCGACAGCGACGACGGCGAGCCCGACGCGATCGATGCTGTGGCCGATCCCATGGACGCGGCGCAGACCTTGGACCGCGGCCGGGTTCCCGCGGAGTCCCCGGCCTCCTCGGGGCGGTTTCGCCCGCCACCCCTTCCTGGGCCGGGCCTGATGCGATCCTCCGACGAGGACGCCAAGACGGGGCTCTATCAGCCGGTCGAAGACCCCATCGAGGATTTGGAGTAGCGAGACATGAGCATCGGCAAGCGGCTCATCGATCTGGCGCGGTCCAACCTGACCGACTTTCGCTCGGCCTTCGATCGCGATCATCTACGCGACCTGCTGACCTCGCGTCGTGGGCCCGAGGTCGAGGACGAGCAGGCGCCGTCGGCCGAGGTGGAGGACGACCAGAGCGTCGGCTTCAAGGCGGGGCGACAGGCCCGCAAGATCCGCGACGCGGCCGAGGACGCGTGGGAGCGCGCCTACGAGTCGGCCAAGGCGCGAGCGGGGGTGCGTGGTGAGCCGCCGTCCGATCCCGCGGCCGACCGCCGGCGCTGGTACAAGACGCTCGAGCTGCAGCCCGGCGCCGATCTCAAGGCCGTGCGCCGGGCCTACCGCAAGGCGATGCTGCAGTATCACCCCGACAAGTTCGCCAACGACCCCGAGAAGCAGAAGGCCGCCACCGAGGTCACGCGGCGGCTGACCGAGGCCTACAACGGACTGACACGGTACCTGGGGGGGTAGGAAGTGCGAGGGTAGCGTTCGGAGCCCTTGCCCTTCGGCGATCCACACGGCAGGCTGCGCTCCGCGCATGACCTCGAAGGCCTCTTCTCCTCGCGTCCTGCCGGGCCGCCGCGGCAGCAACCGGGCGGCCAAGGCCGATCGTCACGAGCTCTACGAGCTGTCCGTGCAGGCGCCCGAGTCCGATGCGGCCACGCTGGCTCGCTTGTTCAAGCGCCTGCGCAAGCGCGATGCGATGTCGATGCGCGAGGACTTCTGTGGCACCGCCGCGCTGTCGTCGGCGTGGGTGCGATCCAAGGAGGGGCGCACGGCGGTGGGCATCGACCTCGATCAGCCCACCATGGACTGGGGCCTTGCGCATCGCATCGAGCCCCACGGGCCCGACGTGGCCAGGCGCTTGGAGCTCATCCGCGCCAATGTGCTCGACGGAGCGGGCCCCAAGGTCGACCTGGCCGCGGGGCTGAACTTCTCGTACTGCATCTTGCACGAACGCCGTGATCTGCTGGCGTACTTCAAGGCGGCGCGGCGCAAGCTGGTCGACGACGGCGTGTTCATGCTCGACGTGTTCGGCGGCTGGGAGTCGATGCAGCCGCAGACCAACGTGCGCAAGGTCCCCGACGGCTTCACCTACCGCTGGGAGCAGCGCAGCTTCGATCCGCTCACGCATCACATCGTGTGCTCGATCTGCTTCGACTTTCGCGACGGTTCCTCGATCGAGGATGCGTTCCACTACGACTGGCGCCTTTGGACCAGCCCCGAGCTGCGCGACGTGCTGCTCGAGGCCGGTTTCTCCGAGGTGCACCTGATGTGGGAGCGCACCAACGCCAAGGGCGAGGGGACGGGCGCATTCTACGAGCCCAAGAAGGACGTGGAGAACCAGGACTCCTGGTGGACCTACATCGTGGCGGAGCGGTGAACGATGGCGAAGGCGAACGACAAGGACGACACGGTGGCGAAGACGACCAGCAAGAAGGGCGCGAGCAAGAAGAGCAGCGCCGGGATGACGGCGAAGAAGAAGGCTGCGGCGAAGTCGAAGACGGCCAAGCCCGAGCCGAAGGCGAAGAAGAAGGTCGGCAAGAAGCCCGCGGCGGCCGCTGAGCCCAAGCCAGAGCCGAAGGCGAAGAAGAAGGCTGGCAAGAAGGCTGCGGTGGCCGCTGAGCCCAAGCCGGAGCCGAAGGCGAAGAAGGCCGGCAAGAAGGCTGCGGTGGCTGAGGCCAAGCCGGAGCCGAAGGCGAAGAAGAAGGCCGGCAAGAAGGCTGCGGTGGCAGCTGAGGCCAAGCCGGAGCCGAAGAAGAAGGCCGGCAAGAAGCCCGCGGCGGCAGCAGAGCCCAAGGCGAAGAAGAAGGCGGGCAAGCCCAAGGCCGAGCCCAAGCCCAGCAAGAAGACCGCCAACAAGAAGACCGCCAACAAGAAGACCGCCAACAAGAAGACCGCCAACAAGAAGACCGCCAACAAGAAGACCGCCAGGAAGGCCAAGGCGGGCAAGGCGGCGAAGTCGACCCTGGCCGAGAGGGTCGACAAGCACCTGCTCTATCAATACTCGGTGCAGAGTCCCGAGGCGGACATCGAGTTCTTCGTCGATCGCTACCACGAGCTGCGCGGCAAGGACCCGGTGGTGCTGCGCGAGGACTTCTGCGGCACCTCGCTCATCAGCACCACCTGGGCGGCGCTCGGCGACGATCGGCGCGCGGTGGGGGTCGATCTCGACACGGCCACGCTGGAGTGGGCGCGCAAGCACAACCTCGGCAAGCTCGACCCCGAGGCGCGAGCGCGGATCGACCTGCGCCAGGCCAACGTGCTCGACGGCGGAGGCGAGCGCTCCGACGTCACGTGCGCGATGAACTTCAGCTACGGCGTGTTCAAGACCCGCGCCGAGCTGCGGCGCTACCTCGAGGTGGCGTTCGAACAGCTCGCCGACGATGGCGTGTTCGTGACCGAGCTCTACGGCGGGACCGAGGCCATCGTGCAGGTCACCGACGAGCGCGAGGTGGAGGACCCCACGGAGACGATCGGCGACTTCACGTACGTGTGGGAGCAGGCCTCGTACAACCCCATCACCCACGAGACCCTGTGCCACATCCACTTCGTGCTGCCCGACGGCTCGAAGCTGGAGCGCGCCTTCACCTACGACTGGCGCCTGTGGAGCATCCCCGAGCTGCGCGAGCTGCTGTACGAGGTGGGCTTTTCCAGCGTGCGGGTCTACTGGGAGGCCACCGACGAGGACGGCGACGGAACCGGCGAGTACTACGCGACCGAGAAGGAAGACAACCAGGAGAGCTGGCTGGTCTACATCATCGCGGCGAAGTAGGACGGGCGCCCCCGAGGCAGCATCGCGCGGCGACATGATCTCGTGACTCACCGAGATCACCTCGAGGGCGTATGATGGGACGCATGGACATGCCCGCCTTCGACCGTGACGCAGTCAGTCGGGAGCTCCGCAAGACCCGAGCCCTCGCCCTGTCTGCGCTCGTTTCCGGCCTGGGAGTGATCGGCGGCGTCGCGCTCGTGCTCGTGGACTTGGAGGAGGTGACGCTCCTGTTCATCGCCGGGTGCGTCGTCCTCCAGGTCGTCTTGGGCCTGCTGGGCTTCGGCGTGGGCCGTCGCGGAGTCGAGCGCATCAAGGCGCTGCGCCTGCCGGTGGAGCTCACCGAGGCCGGCCCGCTGCGCCGCTGGTCGATCTTCTCGCTCGTGGTCGCCATCTGCGGGGTCCTGGGCGGCCTGCTCCTGGTCGGTCTCGTCTTGCTCATTGCGGCCGCAGGCGCGGGCATGGCCGGCGGCGCATGGGGGCGCCCGCTGCGGGTGGGGTCACGCACGGTGGGCGCCACCCTGCGGACCTCCATGGGAACCGCGCTGGAGCGGGGCCACCGCTGGGCCGATGGCCACAGGCCCCGGGTCGAGCCGCTCGACGAGGCCACTCGACATGCGCTGGGGATGATGTGGCTCCACGATGCGAGCAAGGAGCACGGCAGCGTGCCGGCGTTCGCCCAGCTCACCTGGCAGCTCGCGGCCCTGGGGGCGCCCGCCGAGCTGCTGGCCCGCTGTCAGCACAGCGCGCTGCAGGAGATCGACCACGCGCAGCGCTGCTTCGCGGCAGCCGAGGCCTACCTGGACACCGAGATCGGCGTGGGTCCGATCCCGGCGATCGTCTCGGGCTCGTCCTCGACCCGTGGCCCCGTGCGCCTCGCCTGCCTGGTGGCCCGGCAGACCCTGGAGGACGGCTGCTTCATCGAGGACCTCAACGCCGACTTCGCCGAGCGTGCACACACGCTCGCTCGCGATTCCGCCATGCGCTCGTTGACCGCGTGCATCGCCCGCGAGGAGCGAGAGCACGCCGCGCTGGCCTGGGACATCCTGCGGTTCTGCGTGGAGCTGCATCCGCGGGTGGCCGCGCACGTTCGCAGCCGACTCGATCGCCTGCCGATCGCGATCGAGATCCCCTACGCCATCTCCACCATGGAGACCATCGCACGCGCCGATCCGCAGGCTCTGGCCGAGCACGGCCGGGTGCCGTTCGACGAGTGGACACCGCTGTTCGAGATGCGTCGCGAGCGGACCTTGCAGCGGGTGCGGGCCTTGCTCGACGAGGTGGGTTCGGTGGCAGGACTCGCCCAGGCACACTTGAACGCGAGCTGACGCGGCCGTTGCTCGATCGGCCCGCGCGGGCCCGCGCTTTGCGGTGGCGCTGGGGTAGACTCCCGTCGATGTCCCTGCTGCGAGCCCTCGACAAGCGCTTTGCCGACTTCATGACCCGCCACCGCGTGGGAGTGATCGTGGGCTTCTGCCTCCCGGCCAGCGCCGTGTTCGGCGTGGGCTACCGCGCGCGGCAGTGGGTGCAGCGGCGACGCTCTTCGCCCGCCGATCACCACAAGAGAGTCGAGGCGATCCAGCAGCAGGTCCAGCGCTGGAACGAGCAGCCCGAGTCGGAGCGCTTGCCCATGTGCACCGATCGCGCCCCGTGGGTCGGCCTGAGCACCCGCTTCGTGGACAAGAACGTGCTGCATCGCATCCAGCTCGGGAATCTGCGCTCGATCCTGAAGATCGACACCGAGCGCCAGACGGTCACCTGCGAGCCGCTGGTCACCGTGGGAGAGATCACCCGCGAGCTGCAGAAGCACGGCTACATGCTCGCGGTCACGCTCGAGGTGGAGGACGCCACCGTGGGCGGACTGGCGATGGCGGTGGGCATGACCACCCACAGCCACAAGGTCGGTCTCTACCAGGAGACGGTGGTCGCCTACGAGATGGTCACCGGTGATGGCCGGGTCGTGCGGGCCACCGCCGAGGAGAACACCGACCTGTTCCGCGCGCTGCCGTGGTCCCACGGCACGCTCGGCTTCCTGGTGGGAGTCGAGCTGAAGATCATTCCCACGCAGTCGCACGTGCGCCTGCGCTACGAGCCGCTGCGCTCGCAGGAGGAGTACGCCGCCCGCATCCGCGAGCTGTCGATGGGGCCCGATCGCCCCGACTTCGTCGAAGCCACCATCTTCTCCAAGGAGGAGGCGGTGGTGATGTCGGGCGAGTTCGCCACGCCCCAAACGCCCGCCGAGCGCGCCAAGATCAATCCCGTCAACCGCTGGCACAAGCCGTGGTTCTTCGAGCACGTGCGCCAAAAGCTCCAGGGCAACGGCGACGAGGAGTACATCCCGCTGCGCGACTACCTGCACCGTCACGACCGCGCGATCTTCTGGACCCTGCGCGACATGATTCCGTTCGGCAACCACCCCGCGTTTCGCTGGACGCTCGGCTGGATGTGCCCGCCGAGGATCCAGTTCCTCAAGCTCACCACCACTCCGGGGATCCGCGAGCTGACGTTCACCAAGCAGGTGTTCCAGGACATCGTGCTCCCGCTGACGGCGCTCGAGCGCGCGGTGGAGCTCTCCGAGCACCTGTTCGACATCTACCCCGTGCTCGTCTATCCCTGCGCGATCTTCGACCATGGCGAGCACTCGGGGCAGCTTCGACCGCCGCGGCCCGACGCTCGCGTGCCGGGCACCGATTTCGGCATGTACATGGATCTGGGCGTCTACGGGGTCCCGGCCGCGGTACGCCGCGGCGAGCCCTACAACGCCACCCTCGCCATGCGAGCCATGGAGCACTTCACCCGCGAGGTGGGCGGCTACCCGTTCCTCTACGCCGACACCTTCATGACCGAGGACGAGTTCCGCGAGATGTTCGACCACACCCTCTACGAGCAGGTGCGGCACGCATACGGGGCCGAGGGAGCGTTCCCCTCGCTGTTCGGCAAGACCAAGCCCGAGGTCGACGTGATCGCGATCGGCAACACCACCCACGCCGAGCTGCGTACCGCCACTTCGGGCCGAGCGCTGCGCTCTCGCAACGAGAGGCTGCACTGAGGATTCGCCCGCCATGTCCCATGAGACCATCGTCGACGTGAAGACCCTCGCGGCGAGCCTTGGGCAGGCGAGCTGGCGGGTGGTCGACTGCCGCTTCGCGCTGGCCGATCCCGAGGCCGGCGCGCGCCTGCACGCGCAGGCGACGATTCCCGGGGCGATCCATGCCCACCTCGACCGCGACCTGAGCGGGCCCGTGATCGCAGGGCGCACGGGTCGGCACCCGCTGCCCACGCGCGAGGCGTTCGCGGCCACGCTCGGCGGCTGGGGGATCACGGCCGGTGACACCCAAGTGGTAGCGTTCGACGACATCGGGGGCGCCTTTGCGGCGCGGCTTTGGTGGATGCTGCGGTGGGTGGGCCACCGCGCGGCCGCGGTGCTCGATGGAGGGCTGGGTGCGTGGGAGCAGGCCGACGGAGCGCTCGCGCCGGGCCGTGCGTACGACGGAGCGCGCAGCACGTTCGCGCTCGGCGAGCCGCTGGTGGCAGCGGTGAGCGCCGACGAGCTGCTCGCGATGCTCGACGATCCCGACGTGGCGGTGCTCGATGCTCGCGCCGCCGCCCGCTATCGCGGCGAGGGCGAGTCCACCGATCCGGTGGCCGGACACATCGCCGGGGCTCGCAGCGCACCGTTCGTGGGCAACCTGGGGGAGGACGGGCGCTTCCTGACCCCCGAGCGCCTGCGCGCCCGATACCGGGAGCACCTGGCCGGCACCTCGCCCGAGAACGCCATCGCCTACTGCGGCTCGGGCGTGACCGCCTGCCATGATCTGCTGGCCATGACCCACGCCGGCCTGCCCACGCCGCGGCTCTATCCCGGATCGTGGAGCGAGTGGATCACCGATCCGAGCCGCCCGCGCGCGACCGGGGACGAAGCACGATGATCGACCCCATGGCCCGCCTCGCTGCACTCGGGCTCGGGGCCGGGGTCCTGCTCGCCGACCTCTCGACCATCGCACGGGCCGAGCCACCCGCGCCTGCACACGGCTCGGTGCCCGCGGACCGCCCGGTGCTGGTGTGGGTGCGCTTCACCGACAAGGGCCCGAGCGCCCGCGGACCCGCGCTCCGCGAGGCCCTGGCCGCGCGCGAGGCCGAGCTGCCCGCGCGCACCGTGGCGCGTCGCCGCCGGGCGCGGGCAGCCGCGATCGTCGACGCACGCGATCTGCCAGTGGAGCCGAGCTACGTCGCGAACGTCGAGGCCACCGGTGCCCGCGTGCGCGTGGTGTCACGCTGGCTCGATGCGGTGAGCGTGGAGGCCACCTCCGAGCAGCTCGCCCTCATCGAAGCCCTGCCCGAGGTCGCGGGCATCGTCCCCGTGGCCAGGGGCCACCGCGCGCCCGAGCCACCTGCGCTCGTCGACCCGCTGCCTCCCGGCGACCCGGGCACGGACGTGTTCGGCCTGGCGGGCGAGCAGCTCGCGCTCATGGGGGCCACCACGCTGCAGCAGGAGTGTGGCCTCACGGGTGCGGGCGTGGTGGTGGGCGTGCAGGACACCGGCTTCGATCTGTCCCATCAAGCGTTTGCGTCCCTCGACGTGCTCGACGCCCACGACTTCATCGACGACGACGACGTGGTGGGCCCCGAGCCGGGCGACTCACCGTCTCAGGCCAACCACGGGACCCGCGTGCTGGCCATGCTCGCCGGCTCCGATCCCGGCACGTTCATGGGGGTCGCCCCGGGGGTCTCGGTGATCCTTAGCAAGACCGAGGACGCCACCAGCGAGACGCCGATCGAGGAGGACTACTACGTCGCGGGCCTCGAGTGGATCGAGCAGCAAGGCGCCGACATCTTCACCGCCTCGCTCGGCTACATCGACTGGTATCAGTACGCCGACCTCGACGGTCAGACGGCGGTCACCTCCATCGCGGTCGATGCCGCGTTCGACAACGGGCTCATCGTGCTCGCCTCGATGGGCAACAGCGGGCCGGCTCCGATGACCCTGATCGCCCCCGCCGATGCCCAGGGTGCGCTGGGGATCGGCGCGGTCGACCTGAGCGGAGCCGTGGCCGGCTTTTCCTCGCGAGGCCCCACCGCCGACGGTCGCATCAAGCCCGACGTGGCCGCGCCGGGTGCGGAGACGGTCTCGATCTCGTACGGGACCTTCGATCAATACGAGGGCATCCAGGGCACCAGCGCGGCCGCGCCGATGGCCGCGGGCCTGGTGGCGCTGGTGCTGCAGGCCCGCCCCACGCTCGACGCCCAGGCGATGCAGGACTTGCTGCGCGCCACCTCGAGCCAGGCCGCCGCCCCCGACAACGAGCTGGGCTGGGGGGTGCTCGACGGCAGGCTGGCCTCGGGTGATGCCTGCGGGTGCAACGACACCGATCGCGACGGGTACGTGGGCGTGCTGTGTGGCGGCGACGACTGCGACGACGGGGTCGCGGCCGCACATCCGGGGGCCGAGGAGATCTGCGACGGGATCGACGATGATTGCGATGGCGAGCTGCCGTTCGACGAGCTCGACGAAGATGGCGACGGCATCCCGCTGTGTGCGGGTGATTGCGACGACGCGGATCCCATGGTCGCCCCGGGCCTCGCCGAGGTGTGTGGGGACGGCCTCGACAACGACTGTCGAGGCGGGGACGAGCCCTGTCCGGCCTCGACCGGCGACGGCACGGGCTCGCTCGACGACGGCGGCTCGACCTCCACCACCGGCGAGCCGCCGGGAGGGACCGGTCCACAGGGCTCGGGCACCGCGCTCGACGACGGCTCGGAGAGCGGAGGTGCAGCCGAGGACGAGGGCGCCAATGGTTGTGGCTGTCGCACCCGTGCGCCCGGCTCCGGCCTGGGCTGGGCAGGCATGCTGGTGCTGCTGCTCGCGGCACGGCGCCGCGACGATCGAGCGCGCGCCCCGATCTCGATGGTGCTGGAAGCTCCGCCTGCGGTACCTTGGCAGGGGTGTCCTGGTCTCGATCGATGGCATGGCTCGTGGCGCTGGCGAGCTGCGGCGGCGCTCCGCTACCAGTGGGTGAGGATGGCAGCGGTGACTCGTCCAGCGCGAGCGAAGGCAACGCGTCGGGGTCGACCACCGCAACGAACACCACGATGACCAGCGTCGGTACCGGAACGGGCACCTCGGCGGAGCCCTCCACCTCCGAGGCCACCGCCGACGAGACCACGGGGGTTCCCTTCGAGCACGACGTCCATGCGCTGCTCACCGACACCGGTCGCCTCGCGCTCCACAGCAACCTGCCGCCCGCAGTCGAGGACTGCCAGGCCTTGCCGTTCACCGCTCCTCCCTGCGACGACGTCGATCTCGACGGCCTGGTCGATGCCTGGGAGGACGCCGTGCTCGAGTTCCTGCGACCGCTGCGGCGCTTCGACGAGGAGGAGAGCATCGTCGACGACCCGGCCGCGGTGATGGCCGACGTGGGCCGCGTGGCCATCACCAACGACGGAGCCGGCGACGGCACCTACCGCCTGATGGTGATGCTGGGCTACCACTACGACTATGGAAGCTGCGGCCTGACCTCGCACAACGGCGACTCCGAGCGAGTGGCGCTGGCCCTGGCTCCGCTGCCGTCCGAGGGCGCGGGTGGGGTGGTGATGGAGCAGGCCTACACCGCCGCGCACGAGGGCACGCCCACCGATCACGGTCGGGTGTTCGCCGGCGACGAGCTCGACCAGCTCGTGTTCACGCCCGATCCCGGCACGGGGCAGCCGCGCTGGGTGGTGTTCCCCTCGGCCGACAAGCACGCCACCTATGCCACGATCGAGATCTGCGAGGGCATCTCGGTCGTGCCCTGCCTCGACGAGGACTGCGGGCCCGATGGCGTGGCCGATCCCTCGCTCTACGACGTGCTCCCCACCGCCGCCAACGCGGGTGAGCCCGATGCACCGCGGCTGACCGATCTGGCCCCCGTGGGCTTCCCCGGCGACGACGCCTGGGCCGATCAGGATTTCTGCGGCGGACTCGGCGGCACGGGGTGCTCGTCGTCGGTGCGCAGCAAGCTGCTGACCGATCCATTCTGAAGAGCATCGCGGGCCATGAGCTCGGACCGTGAGCTCTCCCCCTCGCCCGCGCGAGCCAGCGCCCCCGCGAGCGCGGACAGCTCGACCGGCTTGGGGACGAACTCCAGCATGCCCGCGGCTCGACATGCCGCGCGATCCTCTTCGAGCACGCTCGCCGTCATCGCCACCAGGAGCGGCATGCGCTGGCCCTCGAGCCGCTGCGCCAAGCGATGGGCCACGTCGATTCCACTCAGGTCGGGCATCTGTAGATCGAGGAAGATCACGTCGTAGTCCCGCTCCTCCACCGCTTGCAGCACCTCGGTCCCGCTGCCGACGCAATCGGCCTCGTAGCCGAGCCGGCCGAGCATGAGCCGAGCCACGCGCTGGTTGACCGAGAGGTCGTCGGCCACGAGGATCGACAGCGGTCGCCGCGACGCGTCCCGAGCATGCTGCGGTACCCCGACCTCCACGGGTGCCGCAACCGCCGGCAGCCGCAGCGCAAACGAGAACACCGAGCCTCGCCCCACATCGCTGACCACCCGGATGTCGGAGCCCATGGCCTGGACGATCTCTCGGCTGATCGCGAGCCCGAGGCCGGTGCCGCCGTAGCGGCGGGAGATGGTGACGTCGGCCTGCTCGAACGGCCGAAACAGCCGCGACACGACCTCGGGCTTGATGCCGATCCCGGTGTCCTCCACCGCGAACCGCAGCTCGTGCTCGTCGCCGTCGAGCGCCTGGCTTCCCACCGACAGCCTCACTCTGCCGCGCTCGGTGAACTTGACCGCGTTGGCGACCAGGTTCACCAGCACCTGCCGCAGCCGCGCCTCGTCGCCCAGCACGTGGTCGGGCACGCCGGGTTCGATGGTGACGGCCACCTCCACGTCGCGGTGCTCGACCGCGGGCTGCATCATGGTGGTGATCGAGGCGGCGAGCGCCCGTGGCGAGAACGGAGCCGACGACAGCTCCAGCCGGCCCACGTCGATCTTGGCGAGGTCGAGGATGTTGTTCAGCAGCACCAGCAGCCCGCGCGCACTGTCGTGGATCGTGCGCACGTACTCGGCGTGGGTCGGATCGAGCGGAGCGTCGCGCAGCAGGTCGGACAGCCCGATCACCGCGTTCATCGGGGTGCGAAACTCGTGGCTCATGGCGGCGAGGAACGTGGTTCGCGCCTGCGACATCGCCTCGGCCCACTCCTTCTCCGCCGCCAGCTCGCGCAGCCGCCGGGCGAGCTCCTGCTGGGCGAGCTGGGCCTGGTGCTCCGCGAGGAAGCGCTGCCGGCGCTGCTCCTCGAACGAGCGCGCCGAGATGATGCCCACCACGTTCATCCCCACGAGCGTCAGCGGGCCGGTGGTCCGCAGCACCGACGACAGGCTGGCCTCCGGGTTCCACAGGAGCGGGAGCGTGCAGAGGGAGATCAGCATGGCCATCACCACGCGATCCCACAGCGGCCCCCGCTGCGCGAAGTAGATCACGGCGAGCACCGCACTCCCCGCGATCACGGGCGCATGGACTTCGTTCACCGAGAGCCGCGTCAGCTGCGAGAGCGCGATGGAGACACCAGTGGCGATGTTGAGCACCGCGAGGACTCGGTCGTACCGCCAGGGGGTGCGGGCACGCCGGAGCAGCACGAGCCCGACCACCACCAGCACCAAGTGCAGCAGCTTGTTGACCAGCATGGCCGCGAGCAGCGTGCCCTCGAGCAATGCGAAGTCGTTGCGTGCCGTCGCGTAGAAGGCCAGGGCGAGGACGATCAGCACCGCCATGGTCTGTCGACGATCGGCGTCGAGGAAGCGGTGGCGGTAGCGCTGCTCACCAAGCAGCGCCGAGAGGCCCGCGGTCCTTGCGGGGCGTCGAGTCGATTCCTGCATCACCGATCGTCGCGCGAGGCGAGCCGGGGTTGATCGTATCAGTGGGGTCTCGAACGGTCATCGTGAGCGAGAGGTCGATCCTGACGTAGCGTCAGGCTTCGTGGCCGCTGGCTCGACGCACCCAGAAATACAGCGGGCGCCGGTGCCCGCAGGTCCCACAGCGCATGTGCGTGACCCGAAGCCGCTGCCGTCCTTGACCGGAGACCACGTGCTCGTCGACATGGGCCGGGCCGCCGCACCGCGGGCAGGGCAGCGAGCAGGCCCGTGGCTCGATCACGGCCGCCGATGCGACCTCGATGGGGTGCTCGGGGCTACCCCCCGGCATGCGAGCCTCTCGACGGCTGCGCAGGTGCTCGGCCTCGCGGGCCTCGTCCTCGGCGTCGCGCAGGCGCTGCACCGCGCTCATGCGGTGCCCCACGAGATATACGACCCAGGACAGCACGGCGACCACCGCGAGGCCGAGGCCGATCTGGACCCAGGGCACGCCCAAGCATGGCAGCTCGGACCCGATCGGTCACGCAGATGCGCGATCGGGGCCACCGCGGTGCGGTGTGCCACATCGTCGACGCGAGGAGGGCGAGCCCGGCGCCTACGCCGAGCCTCTCGCGACTGGAACCGGGTTCGGATGAAGAGCTCGGCGCTGCGGAACGAGTCAATCGGTCAGCCGCGGACGAGGCCGCAGTGGTGCCGCCGTCTGACGGAGCTCGCGCAGGAACGTGAGCAGATCGCCGCACGCATCGAGTCGGGCCGAGGGCTGGGCATCGAGGAACGCCTCGAATCGCCGCAGCTGGGTGCTGATCCGCGCCAGGTCGTCGATGGCCAGCTCCACGAACACCGCGCGCGCGAGCTCCAGGGCCAACGCCCGGGCCTGCGAGCGCACCACGTCGAGCGCTGCCCACAGCCGCGAGTCCACGTTGCTGCGTGCGTCGTCGTCGAGCAGCTGCTCGAAGGTGGAGACGAGCCGCTGCTTGCTCTGCAGCGAGGCGATCGTACGGTCACGCTCGCGGAGGGCGTCGTAGCGGCCTTCGAGCTCCTCGAGCGGCTGCACCTCCCGAGGATACCAGCGAGGACCCGTGCCCGGGCCAACGCCCGAAGCGAGCGAAGCGAGCGGAGGAGGAGGGATTCGAACCCCCGGTGACGTTGCCGCCACAACGGATTTCAAGTCCGCCGCCTTCGACCGCTCGGCCACTCCTCCGGCGGGCGGAAGTATGAGGGATCGGGCCTCGAAGAGCCAGAGCCCCGACCCGACTCGACTGGCGCCGGGAACGCAGAGCGCCCCAATGCCGTACCATGACCGCATCACCCCTCCCCGCACCTTCGCCAACCTCGATGGAACCGTGCGCGTCGCCGGCCTGCGCGAGCTCATGCGCTGGCAGCTGGGCCTCCACGACGAACGCCAGCCGCGATCACCCGGCACCGGGGTGGAAGTGCCCACGGTCGCCAACGACGGCCGAGCCCTGCGCAAGGCCAACCGCGACGCGCTCACGTGGATCGGCCACGCAAGCTTCCTCGTGCAGCTCGGGGGGCGCACCGCGCTGGTGGATCCGATCCTCTCCGATCGCATCGCGGGCACCATCCGCCGCCACGTGGCCCCCGGCCTCGACTACCCCACGCTCCCGCCCAAGATCGACGCGGTCCTGGTGACCCACAACCACCGCGATCACATGGACGCCCCCACGCTACGCCGGCTGGGCCCTGATCCGGTCTACGTGGTGCCGCGTGGCATGGGGTCGTGGTTCCTGCGCAGCGGCCTACGACGCGTGGTCGAGATGGACTGGTGGCAAGAAGAGGAGATCGAGGGCCTGCGCGTGACCTTCGTGCCTTCACAGCACTGGAGCCGCCGCGGACTCACCGATACCAACCGCAGCTGGTGGGGCGGCTTCGTGCTCGAGCGCGGTGGTCTGCGGGTCTACCACTCGGGCGACACCGCCTGGTTCGAAGGCTTCGCGGAGATCGGTGAGCGCTGCGGCCCGATCGAAGTGGCGATGCTGCCCATCGGTGCCTATGCCCCGCGCTGGTTCATGAAGTATCAGCACATGGATCCCAACGATGCAGTCCGTGCCTTCGTGGCCCTGGGCGCGCGACGCTTCATGGCCATGCACTGGGGCACGTTCAAGCTGACCGACGAGGACCTGCGCGAGCCCCCGCGGCGGCTGCGGGAGGCGTGGGAACGCGAAGGCCTGCCCGACGAGCGGCGGATGATCCCCGCCATCGGGCAGACCTCGTGGCTCGACGGCTGACTAGTAAAGCGCGTTGAGGGCAGTGATGTCGCTGTTGGCCCACTCGCCGTTCTCGGTGGCGGTGAAGCACGAGTTCATCACCGAGCCCGGAGCATAGCCGTTGGGCGTGCCGCTGATGTGGACCGCACCCACGCCACCATCGCCCTCGTTGCCGCCCGAGCCGCAGCTGTACGAGCGGTCGAAGTAGTCGGAGTGGCGGAAGCCGATGGCGTGCCCGAGCTCGTGGGTGATGACGTGCTCGACCACGTCGGCGCCGTAGTTGGCGGTGCCCTTGCCGACCTGGAACTTGTCGTACGGCAGGCCTCCCGAGGGGAAGCCGGACTGGCCGCCCACGGGACCCTTGGTGGAGCCCACGATCACGGCGTCGCAGCCCGCGGGCGCGTTGTTGGTGTTGAACCGCACCATCGTGAACTGCAGGTTCTGCTGGTTGTAGTTCTGAATCGCGAGGTCGAGCCCGGTGCTCATGGTGCCGCTGAAGGCCTTGCCATTGATGCAGATGGTGTCGATGCTCGCGCCCACCAGGTTGTTGGTGCGGAAGTGACGGAAGTGCTCCTCGTCGCCTTCCTCGCCGTCGGCGGCCAGACCGATCATCTCGCGCGAGGCTCCCAGCGTCACATGCGCGTCCCCACCGACGAACACCTCGCCGTCCTCACGGACCTCGATCTCGCTCTCCGGGTAGCCGGCGTCGACCAGGTTGTCGACGATCTCGGCGATCACGGCCTCGCGGTCGACCTCGACGTCGTCCGACTCCACCACGCAACCAACCAGAACCAACGCCGTAGCGGCCCCTGCAACAATGTTCTTCAGCATCCTATCGTCCCCTCGACCGCTCTACCCCTGAGCGGTTCGGGGGGAACACTACGTGGTTTCATGAGGGAATCAAGCGGATTCATGCATACGAGCGACCACATGCATGGTGATTTTTGATGCAGTCGAAATTCGAGTGCACCCTTGGAATTTCGTGCCGCCGTTCGCACTGGCGATGCAGGGCTACAGCGCGCCCATGAGGCGCTCGGCCTCGGCACGACTGGTGTGGTCGGGCGGAGCCACCTTCAGGAATTGCTCGAGCGACTTGCGAGCGTCGGCCTTCCTGCCGGCCTTGGCCTGGGCACGACCGAGATCCATCAAGGCATCGGCATACCAGTAGTCGTCCTTGGTGCCGACCTCCACCGCCTTGGACAGCGCCGCGATGGCCTCGGCGTGCTTGTTGCGATCCTCGTGGAACTTGCCGGCCTTGGCAAAGGCTTCGCCGAGCTCGGGATCGAGATCGGTCGCCTGCTTCAGGCTGGCGATCGCCTCCTCGTGCTTGCCCAGGGCCTGCTGGGCCACCCCGACGTTGAGCCAGACCTCGGGATACCACGGCGCGGCCTTGGCTCGCGGTGCATCGAGGACCTTGCGCAGCTCGGTGATCGCCTTGGCGTGCCCCCCCTTGTAGTGGAGCATGCGGCCGTAGAGGAACCGCGCCTCGTGCAGCTCGGGATCGATCGAGAGCGCCCGCTGGTACTCGGGGATCGCGTCGTCGTGGCGCCCGTTGAACTCGAGGATCTTGCCGCGCTGGAGCATCAGCTCGGGCTGCGGCACCGAGGGCCGAGCACGCTCGATCTCGGCCAGCGCCTGCACGGCGTTGCCCTCGAGGATGAGCACCTGGGCCAGCAGCATGTGCGCCTCCCAGTCGGACGGACGGCGGGCCAGGGCCAGGTCGACGAGGGTTCGAGCATCCTGCTGGCGTCCCTGGTGCAGGCGCAAACGCGTGCCGAGGGTGAGCAGCTCGTCGGGCGTACGCTCACCGTGCACGCGATCGCCCACCAGGCGGTCGAGCGCATCGAAGTCTCCGTCGCGCACGTAGATGCGTCCCAGGGGTCCGGCGAGCCCGGGGTAGCCGCCCGTGCGCTCGAAGGCCGCGATGAGGTCGGCTCGCCCCTCGGCTTCACGGCCGGCGCCGAGCCGCTGGACCCCGCGCATGAGCAGGGCCTCGGGCTCGCCGGGCGCCGCCTCGAGCGCACGATCGAGCGCCTCGAGCGTGGCATTGCGCTCGCCGATCTTGGCGTGGAGCTTGGCCTTGGCGATCAGCAGCCGCGCCACGTCGTGCGCACGACCGGGGGCCGCGGTTGCGGCGTCGAGGGCCGCACGCAGCACCTGGAGCGCGTCGGGCATGCGCTTGGCGTCGGCGAGCAGGATCGCCTCGTGCACGGATGCATCGAGGTGGAGGGGATCGAGCTCGCGCACGGCCGCGTAGGCCGCCTGCCCCTCGTCGACCTCGAGCCGCATCGCATGGACGTCGCCCTTGGCCAGCATCACCCGAGGATCCTTGGGGCGCGCGGCGGTGAGCGTCTCGAGCAGCTGCAGCGCGATGTCTCCGTCGCCGCTCTGAATCGCGACCTCGGCCTGCAGCAGCTGTGCCTCCTGGTCCTGCGGATGCTCGCGCACGAGCACCGAGGCGGCCGTGCTCGCCTCGTTGAAGCGCTTGGCCGCCATCAGCGCGCGGATGCGAGCCATCTGCAGCGAGGGCGCCGCGGGAACCTGCTCGAGCGCGCGGTCGTAGGCGGCCAGGGCCTCGTCGGCATCGCCCTGCGCGAGGCGAGCGTCGGCGATGCGGGCCTCGATCCAGGCCTTGACCCCCGGCTCGTCGGTGGCGCCCGGGTCGAGCCCCTCGACGGCCGACCGCGCGAGCACGAGCTGCCCGGTGCGCTGGGCCGCGGTGACCATCAGACCCTGCAGCGCGGGATGGGGGGACTTGGCCAGTGCGGCCTGGATCTCGGACACCGCCGCATCGGGATCGCGCCTCACGGTGACCGCCAGCAGCAGGTGTCGCGCGCCGAGCTCGTCGGGCAGGGCGGACAGCACGGCCCGAGCCTCGCTCTGGGCGTCGTCGAGGCGGCCCTGGGACAGGCGCAGCCAGCCGCGATACAGCCGGGTGCGCGGCTCGTCGCCCACCAGCGCCGCCTCGGCCCCCTCGTGGTTGCCGGCCACGAGCGCCGAGAGACCCACCACGCGCTGCACGAAGGGAGCGGCGTTCTTGGCGTGGGGCTCGAGGGCCTTGGCGGCCTCGTCGATGCGCGCGGGGTTGGGCCCGAAGTGGAAGGCGAGCAGCAGCGCCGACTCGGCCACGCCCACGCCATCCCCTGCCTCGCGCGAGGCGGTGAGCGCCTCGAGGTACGCCTCGGGGGTGTGCATCGCCATCTTGGCGAGCACGGCGGCGGAGCGCTCGGCGAGCTCGCCATCGACGACCTCGCCATCGGGGTTGGGGTCCTTCGGATCCGTGGCCTTGCCCGGGGGCTGGTTGCCAGCGCCGCGCAGTGATGCCGGCTCGGGCTCTTCGGGGTCGAGGATCCCCGAGAACAGCACGCCGGCGCCGGCGAGGCCCAGCACCAGCACCCCGCCAAGCGCGATGATCAGACCGCGCGACACGGGTGGGCGCGAGGCGGCGGAGATGGGGCTCGGCGGCGGGGACGCCCCGGCGGTGGCCGAGGCCGGCTTGGCGGTCTGCGGCTTGGCGGTCTGCGGCTTGGCGGTCTGCGGCCTGGCCTGTGGCTTGGCGGTCTGCGGCTTCGGCGGACGCTCGGCCTTGGGCTGCTCCGCCTCGAGTGCCCCCAGCGGCGAGGGCAGGTCGTGCGGCGCCAGCTCGCTGCCCGCGAGCTTCGGCCTGACGTTCAGATCGGCGGGTACGACCTCGAGGCTGGCCGGCTCGAGGCCCATGTCGACCGGGGTGACCATCTGGCTACCGCCGGGCTCGAGGCCCACGTCGACCGGGGTGACCATCTGACTGCCACCCGGCGCAGGCAGATCGAGCGGAAGCGGCAGATCGAGGGCGTCGTTGGCCTGCGCGCTCACGGGCGTGGGAAGGTCGAACGCATCGTCGTCTTCGGGGAGGTCGAACGCGTCATCGTCTTGGGGAGCCGGAACGCGGGGATCTCGAGCGCTCGCGGGCATCGGCAGGTCGAGCTCGGCGGGCGCCGGTAGATCATCGTCGAACGACAGCGACTCGACGGCGGGCGGACCGGCCACCGGCTGCGACGGGGGTATCGGCCGCGATGGCGCCGCGGGCTTGGACGGCGGTGCCTTCGCGCGAGCGGGCGCCGGTGGACGCCCGAAGGCCGGCGCTCCTCCTCCGCCCGCGACCGGAGCTGGCAGGTCCATCGCATAGGCGTTGGAGTCCTCGTGCACCGTGGCCGGCGCCGCGCCAACCGACCCCGGAAGTTCGAAGCCGAGCTCCTCGGGCTCGAGCGAAATGGCCCCCGAGTCGTCGGGAAAGCTGATGGGCTCGGGGGGCTGCGGGGGAGCGAGGTCGAGCTCGAGGGAGCTGCCGCCCCCGCTCCCGAGGTCGAGTTCATTGTGACGGCCGAGATCGTCGAGACCGATGCTGGGAGGGCCCGAGTCCGCCATGGGATCGATGCGAGGCGGAGGTTGACGCCGTCGCGGAGCCTCCAGCGACGTGCGCTTCATGGTCACCGAGCTCTCGGAGGGCATGCCGAAGATCGGTGCCTCGGTGGACTCTTCGGGTGTGCCACCAAAACCCGGTGGCGCATCGAGACCGACTGGGCCCGAGTCCGATTCGAGGGACGCCCCGCAACGAGGGCACTGAGGTGGGGGAGGCCGGCCCGCGGGGAGCGCGAAGCCGCAGCTTGGGCACGAGTGCATCGGAGTCGAACGAGGCGTAAGGGTAGCATGGGCTCGTCGTCTGGCCCCTCCAGCCCGTCCTGGGAGCCCCATGGGCCCGAGGTGGTCATGGAGGGAGTGGCCGGGTATGACAGCCCCCGTGATCCTCCGCGACCCCGTCCACGGCCTGATCTCGTTCGAGGCCCACGGCGTGGTCGCTCGCCTCATGGACACCCGGGAAGTCCAACGCCTGCGACGGATCCGAGCGCTGGGACACGCGTCCGTCGCCTTCCCGGGGGCCGAGCACTCGCGCTTCGCCCACGCGGTGGGCTCGGCCCACGTGATGCAGCGCTACCTCGACCGGGTGCGCTCGCTCGCTTCCGACATCCCCGCGTCGGACCGCATCGACGACGACATGGCGCAGGTGGCCCTGGCGGCCGCGCTGCTGCACGACGTGGGGCACGGGCCCTTCAGCCACACCTTCGAGGCGGTGCTCCCCGACGGCCGCGCCCACGAAGAGTGGACGTCGTCGATCATCCTCGACCCCGGCACCGAGGTGCACGCGGCCCTGCGCAGCCTCGACCCCACGGCCCCCGAGCTGGTCGAGCGCCTGGTCCATGGCCGCAGCCCCATTCGCCACCTGGCGCGCGCGGTGTCGGGCACGTTCGACGTGGATCGCTGCGACTACCTGCTGCGCGACTCCTACATGACCGGGGTGCGCTATGGCCTGCTGGACCTCGACTGGCTGTTGACCGCCCTGCGCCTCTACCTGCCCCCGGGCGACACCGCGGCCGCCCTGGCGGTCGACGGCGAGAAGGGCCTGACCGCGGTGGAGGGCTTCTTCTTGAACCGCCTCTACATGTATCGACAGGTCTACCTGCACAAGGCGGTGCGGGCCGCCGACGCCGTCTCGCGCGCGCTGTTCATGCGCCTGCGCGAGCTGGGCCCCCAGCCCGGCACGCCTCCCGCCCTCGAGGCGCTGCTGCGCGGGGAGCAGGTCACCACCGGGGAGTTCCTGCAGCTCGACGACGCCGCGCTCCAGGAGGCCATTCGCCGCCATGCCGAAGCCGGGGATCCCGTGCTGCGCGAGCTGGCCCAGCGCCAGCGCGACCGCCGGCTGTTCAAGTCGATGCGCCTGTCGCCCGAGGTGCCGCAGGCCACGGCCCAGGCGCGGCTCGACGCGCTGCTGCGCGAGGCCGGGCACGACCCGCGCTACGCGGGGTGCGTCGATCGGGTGGAGATCGACGCCTACATCGAGGACGAGGCGCTGATGGTGCTGAGCAGCCGGGGCCGCCTCCAGCGGCTGCTCGACGCCTCGCCCGTGATGCACGGGCTCAGCCGCGAGACCTTCGTGCACTACCGGGTCCTGTTCCCCGGCGAGCTCCGCGAGCGGGCCGCGTCGGCGCTGGCCGATCTTCGTTGAGGTCCTTGCCACCATGCCGCAGCGCAAGATGCGAGCGGGTCGCTGTGACCGATGTGGGCTGCACCTGGGGCTGTGCGTGTGCGATCGCTTCCCCACCGTGGAGAGCAGCGCCGCGCTGGTCGTGGTGCGGCACATCCGAGAGCGGTTCAAGCCCACCAACACCGGGCGCTGGCTGGCCGACATGATCCCCGGCACCGTGCTCACCCACTTCGGCCAGCGCGAGCCCCCGTTCGACCCCTCGCCGCTGCAACGACCCGACGTGCGCTTCTCGGTGCTGTTTCCCCGCGAGGACGCCACCGTGCTCGACGCGGAGGGGCTCGCACGCTTGCGGGCCGAGCTCGCACCGGGCCAGCGCCTGGGCTTCGTGCTGCTCGACGGCACCTGGCACCAGTGCTCGCGCATGAGCCGACGGGTACCCGTGGTCCAGGACCTGCCGTGCGTGGCGCTGCCGCCCGGCCCGCCCTCGCGCTGGGGCGTGCGCACGCAGCACGACGAGCGCGGCCTCTCGACCTTCGAAGCCGGGCTTCGGCTGGTGTCCCTCGTCGACGGTCCGCAGCGGGCGGCACCGCTGCGCGAGCTGTTCCACGAGCTGGCTGCGCGCGCGCTGTTCATGAAGGCGCGCCTGCCCAAGCCCGAGATCCCCGAGCAGTGGCGGCACGACGTGCTGCCCGGGGAGGAATCGTGAGCGAGCCCGAGATCCAGGACGGCTCCGACACGCCCCCGCCCCACCCGCGCGGTCATGGGCACCGCAGCACCTTCCTGTGGATGGGGGCGCTCTCGGTGATCACGCTGCTGCTGGGCGTCCTGCGCGAGCTGGTGATCGCACGCGACCTGCGAGCCAGCGGCTCGGCCGATCTGTTCTTTCGCGGGCTGGTGATCGTCAACGCCAGCCGCAACTTCGGACTCGCGCTCTATCGCGCGCGGTGGATCCCGCTGGGCTCCGGGCCCTCCGCCCTCTCGCTCGTGCGCCGCGAGCTGCCCACCACCGGCCTGCTCGTCGTCGCCTCGCTGGTGGGACTCGGCGCGGTGTTGGGTCCCGGCGTGTGGTCGAGCGCCCTGACCTGGGTGTTCGCGGTCGCCGTGACGCTCGCCGTGCTCGGCAGCGCCGTGCGGGCCCTCGCCGAGCGCGGCGGCTACGAGCGGCGCGGCTTCGTGCTCGAGTGGGCCCTGCCGCTGGGCACCATCGCGGGTGCGCTGTGGGTGGGGCACGGCGCGCTGGGCCCCGCCCTCGGGATCTCATCGGGCCTGCTGGTGGGGCTCTTGGCGCTGGTACCCGTGGTGTTCCTGACCCAGGCCGCCCGTGGCCATGCGCTCCTCGGCCCCGACCACTCGGGCCACACGCGCTGGCTGCTGCTCGACACCATGCTCTACGTCAACCTCGGCCTGCTCGACGCGAGCCTCTCGCTCTACATCTTCGACGAGGGCGGCCTGGCGCTGCTGAACTACGCCTATCTGTTCGTCAACGCGGCGCTCGCCGTGCCGACCGCCGCGGCCACCGTGGTCGCGCTGCGCCTGGCTGCCGATCCCGCCCGCGCGCGTGCGATCCTGCGGCGCTGGGCCCCCCTGGCCGGCCTGCTGGTGGGAGGGGCGGTCCTGCTGGTGTGGGCGCTGCTGGGCTGGGTCCCCGTGGCCACGCGCATCGATGCCGCCGCGGGATGGAGCATCACCGCGGCGATCGCCCCCCTCGTGCTCGCCTCGGTGCCGTTCGCGGCCTTGCGCCTGGCCAACACCGTGGGTCGACAGGCCCGCGTGGCCGCCGACCCCAAGGGCCTGTGGCCCTGGGATCTGGTCGGCCTGGCCCTGCGCACCGTGGTGTTGGTGGTGGGGGCCTCGTGGTACGGGGTGCTCGCGTCTCCGGTGGCGCTGGTGGTCGGCGAGCTGGTGCAGCTCGGCGCGTGGTGGGCCTGGCGCCCCGCTACTCCGAGATCACGTTGATGAACATGTCCGCCAGCGCCTCGTGGCCGCCGGGGGTCGGGTGGATGCACGTGAAGTCGAACCAGTTGCCGTTGCCCGGGCCGCGGTAGCAGGGGCTGGACGCATCGTCGGCGTGGAATCCGTGGCCGCAAAAGCCCTCCGCCATGAACACCACGTCGGTACCGTTCTCCCCGGCGATCCTCGCGTACTCCTCGTTGATGTGCAGCAGCGCCCCGCGCAGCACGTCGGGGTTCTCGGGGTTGCCGTTGAAGCCCGCCGTGCCGGCCGCGGGACAGCTCAGCAGATCCATCGTGGCGTCGGTGAACTCGTACACATTGGCGTTGACCACGAAGACCCCGTTGGGGAACTTGCCCGGATCGAGCAGCCACTGGATCGCCATCTCGTGGTGTCCCACCATGACCTCGAGATCCGCGAGCACGTCGGCCAGCGGCACTCCGTCGATGTAGTCCTTGGCCAGCGCCGCCGCATCGTTGCCACCCATGGTCGTGATCACCAGGGTGCGCATCTGGTAGTCCTCGGTCGCGAAGCAGTCCTCGAGCTGGGTGAGCAGATCGTCGTTGCGAGCGCCCCACACCGCGCACGAGGCAAAGTCGCCGCTCTCCTGCACCACCGAGGTGCCGCCGATGGGGTCGTACTGCTTCCACAGGAACTCCGGCGCCTGCAGTCCGAACATCGTGGCCAGCTCCTCGGCCACGAGCGAGCGGTAGAAGTCGTTGGCCCCCGTGGGCGGAGTGCCCACCGTGACCGAGTCGCCCACGAACACCACGCGCTCGATGTCGGTGATGTCCTGGTGGTTGGTGCCCTGGCAGTGCGAGCCGAGCTCGACATCGAAGTCGTTGTAGTTCGGGCCGGGCGAGGGGCCGTTGACGAACTGATCGTCGAGGCACTCCACGCCCGGGGGGTCGCCCGAGTCGCTGCTGCCCGACTCGGCCGAGGTCTCGTCGGCCATGCCGGAGCTGGAGCCGTCGGCGCTGCTGGTGCCCACGCCGGTTCCGGTGCTGCTCATGCCCGTCTCGTCGGCCGGTGTGCTGGTCGCCTCGGTGGTCTCGCCGTCCGAGTCCCCCTCGGTCCCGTCGCTCGCGACCGGGTCACCGGTACAGCCACCCAGGGTCAGGCCGGCCAGGCAGCCAAGGGTCATGAGGACGGAGGAGGGTTTGAAAGCGCGCGGGTAGGTCATCCGATTCACCAAGGCTCGAGAGGCTCGACTCTACGCCCTGGGTGGTCCTCCGGTGATCCCCGATTCCACACGATCGCGCCCCTGTGTCGCTCCGGGATCTGCGCATCCAGGGAGGATCAGCGCGCATACACCCGTGGATCGCGGTGATCCCACGGGCCTGGGTTCATCTAAGTGTTTGATCGTAATCAATAATACATTTCATGACAGAGGCGTACCGATCGTTCTTCGAAAAACACCTTGTAAGACGTGTAGGTATAAGTCAGGATGATCCCACAAGGGGCGAGCACGGAGCTTACCCCGGCACCTCGAAGGACATCCGCCATGCTGACCGCTCGCACCGCCTTCGCCGCCCTGCTCCTCGGCTCCACGTTCGCCACCGGCTGCGACGTGCTCGAGGCGGATGGGATCGGCGCCGACGGTGGCGTGGTGGTGTCGCCCGATGGCCGCATGGCCCTCGAGATCCCCGCGGGTGCGCTCGACGAGTCGGTCGACATCACCATCGACATCGTCGATGGCCCCGAGGGCTCGGTCAGCCCGCTCTACGTCATCGAGCCCATGGGCCTGACCTTCGAGCGCCCCGTGTCGCTGGTGTTCGACTACGACGACGAGTCGCTGGGCGACGAGGCCCCCGAGGCGCTCGCGATGGTGGCCCACCGCGAGGCCGACTGGGCCTACCTCGCCGACCACATCGTCGACGAGGACGACCAGACCGTCACCGCCAGCCTCATGGCGCTGTCGGCCGTCACCGTGGTCCTCGACTAGTTTCCCCGAATCCGAGTGGATCCGAGTGGATCCGAAGTTCCTGCGGAACTTCGGGCAGGGGACTGGTATCGTGGGATCGCTCCGTTAGGAGGGCGTGGCGGAATGCGGGTCGTCAACGACCGACGAAGCTCGAAGCGAGTGGCCGTGCGAGGGGAAGCGCGCCTGCAGACGCCCGAAGGTCCGGTGCACTGCCGCTGTGTGGACATCAGCGCGGGTGGCATGTCGGTGATCAGCCCTCGCGCCGCTCGACTGCGACAGCGCGCACGGATCGAGAGCCACTTCGGCGGGCAGAACCTGGTGTTCCAGGCGGTGGTGGTCCGCCGCCACAAGTCGCGCGAGGGCTATACGCTCGGGCTGCAATTCGAGGGGCTCGATCCGTTCAGCCGCGCTCAATTGGACGCGCTGCTTCGCAGCATGCAGGTCCAGGCCACGCTCGCGCAGCAAGCCGCCGCGTTCGTCGATCGCCTGCCGCAGATGGAGCTGCCGGCGGAGGGACAGACCAGCGAGACGCTGGTGGTCGAGCGCATCGAGCCCGTCGAGCCGCCGCCACCCGAGCACGTCGAGCCGCCGCCGCCCCAAGACGTGCCAGAGCCGGTCGATCCTATCGAGCAGGCGCTGGCGATCGAGAACGTCGACCCGTCACGCCTGGTCGATCCCGTGACCTGGCTGGAACAGCACGGTCGACCGCCGAGCACGGCCGCGTGGACGGACCACACCCCCGAGCCGGTCAGTCCTGCCACACGACCGAGACCCTCCCCGGGCCCGGCCGCGCCCCCGTCCGCGCCGAGCTTCTCTGGCCCCGCCGATGCGGGCTGGGACGCGACCATGCTCGCACCCGCTTCCCAAGCGCCTTGGAGACCCAGCGCGGGCGCTCCCGCCGGCGTCCTGGCTGGACCGCCCGCGCGAGCACGCGCCAATCCGTCGACGCCGGCGCGACCCTCCGAGCCCGAGCCCGCCTTGCTCGAGCTGTCGATCGATTTGACCCTCGAGCCCCCGCGCCAACACGTCATGCTACCGATCGAGCCGATCGACGAGGCGGCACCCGACCAGATGCGCAAGCGCGAAGAGGCGAAGACCCTGCCGCATCCGGCGGCACTGCCACCGGTCATCGACCCGGACCTCGATCTCGGAGACGGCTAGTCGCTGATCACCTAGGCTCACGCGCGGCGCTCATCACCGCGAGGAGCCGACGCCGAGGACCTCGAGGATCGTCGTACGCAGCGCACGACACTCGGGGTCGGCGATGTCGCGCGGTCGAGGTCTGGGGTTGTCGAGGATC
Organism: Paraliomyxa miuraensis; assembly: GCF_026337845.1. Lineage (GTDB taxonomy): Bacteria > Myxococcota_A > Polyangia > Nannocystales > Nannocystaceae > Paraliomyxa > Paraliomyxa miuraensis. The sequence goes on from NZ_JAOVZF010000164.1 coordinate 675,711, forward strand.
CGCTGCACGATCGCGGGGCGGGTCGACAACACCGCCACCCGATCGGCCAGCTCCACCGCCTCGTCCACGTCGTGGGTGACGAGGATGCAGGTCTTGCCCGTCTCCTGCCATATGCGCGTGATCTCGCGCCGCATCTCCATGCGGGTGAGGGCGTCGAGCGCCCCGAAGGGCTCGTCGAGGAACAGCATGTCGGGGTCGACCGCCAGGGCGCGGGCGAACTCCACCCGCTGCCTCATGCCACCGGAGAGCTCGTGGGGGAACGCGCTCTCGAAGCCCTGCAAGCCGACCATCTCGACGTAGCGGGCAACGATCCGATCGCGCTCCGGCCGGCGAAGGCCCGCCAGGCCGAACGCGACGTTGTCGGCGACCGACAGCCACGGAAAGATCGCGTACTCCTGGAACACGAACACACGACGGGGCGACGGGTCTCCGACCGGAGCGCCGTCGATCGTCACCTCGCCCGAGGTGAGGTGCTCGAAGCCCGCGAGGCAATTGAGCAGCGTGGACTTGCCACAGCCGGAAGGGCCCACGATCGCGAAGAACTCGCCCTCGCGGATCTCGAGGTCGACGCCGTCGAGCACGGCCACGTCCCCCTGGTCGCCCCGAAATCGCTTGTGGGCGTTGCGCAGCCGGATCTTCACGTCGTCCGCCGTCATCGCTGCTGGCCCATTCGTTGGCCCATTCGCCGCAGGGTGTGGCTCTGGAGGCTGGCCATCGCACCGTCGATGGCCAGCCCGGTGACCCCGATGACCACCATCGCGGCCGAGACGAGGTCGTAGCGCAGGTTGTTGCGGGCATCGTTGACCTGGAAGCCCAGGCCCGATTGCACCCCCAGCATCTCGGCCGCCACCACCACCACCCACGCGATGCCCAGGGCCAGTCGCAGCCCGGTGAGGATCTGTGGCAGCGACGACGGCAGGATCACGCGCGTCACGAGCCGGTGGCCCCGCACGCCGAAGTTGATCGCGGACCGCAGGTACTTGAGCTCGACCGACGCCACCGCCGACGCCGTGGCGGTCACGATCGGGAAGAACGAGGACAGGAAGATGAGGAAGATCGCGGCCAGATCGCTGGCGTCGAACCAGGTGGATGCGCCGAAGATCAGCGTCGCCATCGGCAGCCACGCGATCGGCGAGATCGGCCGCAGCATCTGGATCACGGGGTTGAGCGTGAGCCGGGCCGTGCGATACCAGCCGATCGAGAGCCCCAGGGGAATGCCGAGCGCGACCGCGAGCACGAACCCCCAGGCCACGCGAAACAGCGAGGCCACCACGTTGCGCAAGAGCTGCCCGCTGTCGATCAGCTCGACCAGCCCCTGCACGGTCAGGTACGGGCCGGGGATGTCGGTGCGAGAGTTGCCCAGCGTGGCCAGGTGCCAAAGCAGCACGAACGCCAGCACTCCGGTGAGGCTCAGCAGCAGGCGCCCCGGCGATGGCCACCGCGATCCACGGGACGCCCTCGAGGCTCGGGATTCGCTCATGGGTGCTGCACCTCGGGTCGCCGCTGACCGAGCGAGAGCAGCGACGGGTCGGCGTAGTCGTCGAAGCCGAACGGATCGGCCTCGGTCACGGGCCGAAACTCGAAGAAGCCCAGGCGCTCCGCGTAGGCCTGGATCTCCTCGAGCTCCTCGCGCACCAGCTCGAGGTCGGTGTACTTCACCCGATCGGGCGGACGCGTCAGCACGAACTTCAGCAGCTCGGGATCCTGGGAGAAGTACTCCTCGCGAGCCGCGATCGTGGCCGCCTGGAGGCGATGCGTGGCCCCGAAGCCCTCGGGGATCACGGCCAGGTCGGCCCGTCCGGCGCTGCCCACCGGGGGTGCATCGCGCTCGTGGACGACGCCGACCGCGAGATCCTCGCCCGCGGCGTCGAGCCACTTGCCCGAGTCACGGATCCCCTCCACCAGCTCCACGACCAGCTCCGGGTCGCTCTCGATCAGATCCTCGTGGACCACCATCACGCAGGAGATGAAGTCGGGCCACACGTCCTTGGTGAAGTGCAGGACCCGGCCAAAGCCCTCCATCTCCGCCTTGGCGGCGAAGGGCTCGCCCACGATGTACGCCTCGAACTGTCCCGCCCGCAGCCCGTTGGGCATCTCGGGCGGCGGGAAGTCGATGAGGGTGACATCGTCGTCGGCGAACCCGTGCTGATCCTTGAGGCGCTCGATCAGGATCCGCTGGTTGGCGTAGCGGTGGGGAATGGCAATGCGAGCCCCGCGAAGATCGCCGAAGTCGCGGGCCGGAGAGTCCTTGCGAACCACGATGGCGGTCCCGTCACGGTGTCCGAGGTGCACGATCTTGATGGGGGTTCCCTTGCGCTTCATGACCATGGCCAGCGGCGCGAGGATGAACGCCACCTTGAGGTTGCCGGCGTCGATGTCGTCGGTCATCGCGGGCCAGTTGGTGTAGCGACGCGACTTGAACACCGAGCCCGTCGAGGAGTGTTTGGTCACCCAACTGGTGACCGGGCAGGTGAGGTGTCACGTGACGGGCAGGTGGCCGACCTCGAGCTCGCCCCGCACCATCTTGCCCCGCACGAAGCCCTCGCCGTCGCCGAAGCCCCCGAGGTTGAGCTGGATGTGAGTCACCGTCAGGACGGTGAGCATCGTCGCCGTCACCAGTCCCACCCACGGCATCGAGAGCTTCATGGTCTTGGCTTATCGGCCAGACCCCGCGTACGCGCAAGCGTGCTGGCGCCTGGGGCGCCGCCTTACCCCTGCTCAGCTCACTCCTACCCGGCATGGATGCGCAGCGCGTTCACGGCCGTGTCCCGCATCTCGCACACGTCGCGGTAGTCCACGCTGCGCATCATCACGTAGCCGTCGCCGATCAGCGTCTGCTTCCAGTTGCGCCGCGGGTGCCCCACGGGCAGCAGGTCCTCCACCACCAGCCCGGGGCCGCAGCGCTGGCGCACGCGATCGAGGCCCTCGATGCGGGTGATCCTCCCCTGCCCCTGCGCCCGCTTGAACACCGCGGCCACGTGGTACTTGCGCTGCGGCGTCGCCTCGAACGCGTGCCAGCACACCGCCCGCGCCCACTCGCGGTACACGTCGATGTCGTTGGCGAAGTTGATCGCGTCCATCAAGCGACCGCCGCCGCTGCGACACGCGATCTCGCTGAATACCGCCTCGCCGCGGCGGTTCTTGAACCACTCCATGTGGGCGAACCCGGTGCCCATCTTCAGCGTCTGCAGCACCTGTCGCCCCAGCGCGATGCCCACCTGCGTCGCCGGAATGTAGGGATCTCGCAGGGTGATCTGTGCGGGGCTGATCCACTCCTGCGAGCGCCCCTGGATCGGCGGCGGGTGGTACTGGGTCACGCTCTCGAACACCGGCTCGCCCTCGACGGCCACCGCGTCGTAGGTGAACTCGGTGCCCTCGATGAACTCCTCGATGCTCACCTCGGGCACGTGGCCCATGGTCGCCAGCTTGGCCCGGGCCTGGTCCTCGTCGTCCACGCGCCAGGTGTCGGCCGAGCCCGCCCCGGCCACTGGCTTGAGCACCACCGGGTAGCCGATCTCCCGCGCCGCCTGCAGCACGCCCGCCACCGAGTCGGCGCGGCCGAAGCGGGGCACTCGCACCCCGGCCGCCACCAGCCGCGCCTTCATGATCGGCTTGTCGCGAAAGCCCAGCACGGTGTGCCGGCTCATCCCGGGCATCCCGAGCTCGTCGCGCACGCGGGCCGCGAGCAGCACCAGCGGCTCCCACAGCGTCTCCACCCGGTCGGCGCCGATCTTGCGAGCGATGTCCACCAACGGCCCCACCGCGTGGCCCTCGTCCATGAAGTTGGGCAAGCGAACGTAGTCGTGCAGATACGGCCTGACCCGGGCGGGCAGCGCCTCGACCGGCATGTCGCCAACGCCATAGACCTTCGCTCCCACCTCGGCCAGGCCGCGGGTGAAGTCGAGCATCTCCTCGGGGTAGTGAGGGGAGAGGAACAGGACCTTCATGGGGGGCTCCGCAAAGCGCGGGCCATCCTACCGCAACCGCACGTCGTCCACGTGGACTTCGAACTGGCCCGCCCGGGGCGGTCCGCCGAAGAAGATTGCGGTCACGTCGTAGGGCTCGGCCACCAGCGTGCGCAGGTCCACCTCGTACTTGGCCCACTCCTCGCCGATCTCCACCTGCGTCTTGGCCGGCGTGGTGCCGAGCTGCTCGGCGAACACCATCACCATCAGCGGTCCGTCGCCGCGGGCCTGGAACATCAGCGTGGGCTTGGAGTCGAGGTTGGCCGGGCGCATGGCCTGGTCGCCGGGAAAGAACATCGCGCCCGCCCAGGCGTCGGGCAGCGAGCCCTCGTCGATGGTGCCCACCATCTTCATCGCGCCGTTCTCCACCGAGAGCTTCACCTTGGATGCCCCGCCCTGCATCGCATCGGTGGCCAGCTGCCAGCCCGCGCCGAACTCCGAGCGCAGCTCGCCGCTCTCGAAGTCGGCGATCACCCCCGCGGCCAGGCCCGCCGGCGGCGGCGCGTTGCGGGCCCGCTCGCGCGCTTCGTCCTCGTCCGAGGGCGTGGCTTGCTCGGGCTCGTCGTCACCCGCGTGCTCGGTCGGCGGCAGCGTGGTCTCGGGCGTGGGCTCGACGGTGGCATCGGGGTTGGTCTTGTTGCAGGCCAGCATCGCCACGCACAGGGCCAGGAAACCAGGAAGAACCACGCCGCGTCGCATCATGCCGTCGATGGTACACGCCCCGGGCGAGCGTGGTCATGAGCGCCACCGCAATCGAACCGATTCGCCGTTCGGATGAGCGACGCTCGCTCCCCATGGCGGTCCGCCATGGACACGGCACGGGCTCCTCCCGCATCGCATGCTCATCCCTCACGAATCGACTCGGTCATACGATGGACACCAGTGGTCGGGTTGCGGTCCTCCTCACCATCGGTCCGAGCCGCCTCGTCGAGGCGTCGAGCACGTACCACCGCTGCCTCGTAGCCGCTCGCGTAGACATCGAAGTCCACGTGCTTGTCATACCCAGGCACGAACTTCTTCAACATGCGCACCACATCCCAGCGGTTCTGCAAGCCAGGGCTCTCGCGGAAGTGCAACAGTAGCCATAGCTCGAAGCACGGATTGGACAGGGCGATCTCGATGTCGTTGTCCCTTGCCATCTGGCATGCGTCGTCGACATGGGGGTGCTCGTCGCGGTCGAAGACGCACCAGACCTCGTCGTAGGAGAGGTTGTCGTCCTGCTCGCGTCGAGCTCGCTCCTTGGCCTCCTTCGCCAGATCACGTGCTCGCTCGACGAGGGTGCGTGGAACCCCGTGATCGGGAGCGATCTCCACATCGACCAGGGGATTGCGACACCAGCGCTTGAAACCCTTGATGTACTGGGGCTCGGTGTTCTTGCCCTCGCACAGCACCAAGAAGCGCTTGTGTGGTCGGCGCCTGGGCTCACCACGAGCCGCGCGGCGCTGACGATGACGGCGCTTGCTGACCACGCTTGCCTACCCAACTCGCCCGGCGAGGTCGCCGAGGAAGGGAATCGCCCCGTAGCGTCCCTGCAGATAGCCGCGCTCGAGGTTCTCGGACTTCCGTGGCTTGTAGTCCGTGAGCGGATAGAGCACCGTGGCTCCCTGAGGGTTCTTCTCCGTGAGCCAGACTTGGTCGCGGCGCAGGATCGGCTCACCCATGGCCGTGCCGAGCAAGTTGGTATCGTGCGTCGAGAACAGCAGCTGTGCGTTGCGTGGATTGGTCGCAGGGTCGTTGAACAGTTGCAAGAGCCGCGAGGCCAGCAAAGGATGCAGGCTGCCTTCGAGTTCGTCGACGACGACTAGACCACCCCTGGCCAGCGCCTGGAGCATGGGTCGGGCGAGCCCGAGCAATGTCCTGGTGCCATCAGATTCTTGCTCGAGCGTTAACCACGCATCCTCATGCTCGCTGTTGTGCCGCAACAAGATCTGGATCTCCTGTGACCTGCGCAACCACCTGGAATTGGCCACATCGCGCTGACGAACGTCAACGATTCCAAGATCGGCAGCGCGCAACAACTCTTTCACCGCATCCAGGACAGCTAGCTTTGCCCTGTCAGGCTCGACCCGCTCGAATATGGAAACGTGCCGACCTGGTGGGGGAGGCAGTAGGGACGACAGCCACTCCACGACGGATGAATCCGAGATGTCCCCACGAATCGAACCGAACCACTGGTAGACTGGCCCCAACTGTTCGTGGCGGTGTTGAGCTGCCACCGAGAGGAACAGAGCATTGTGCCGCGTGACCGCTTCGATGAGACGGTTCTCACCGCGCAGATGGTCACCGAACTTGAATTCCATGCCCTCGCGCTCAAACCACACCTGGCGGCGTCCGTGCGGCCAAACGTAGAGCCACTCCTCTAGGAAACGCTCGTCGTCGACGACAAAGCCATACTGATGGCGCACGCCTTCACTGATGAACACCACCTCGAACAATGACGGACGAGCTGCATGCTCCCCCCACGCAAATGGGTCGCGCCGAACTCCGCCCGCGGGATCCCATCTACGGTGCGAGCTCGACACGGCGTCCTGCATCCACACTAACGCGTCGAGCACATTGCTCTTACCGCTCGCGTTGGCGCCATACAGTGCGGTCGTAGGGAGCAGCGCGGTGCCATGTCCCTCGACGGCGCGAGGACGCGGATCATCCGCATCCCCCACTCGACCTGCCTCGAGGGTCAGCACCTGCTCGTCTCTGAGCGAGCGGTGGTTTTCCACCCGGAATTCGATGAGCATCGGAGCCCCGTTTGAATCCAGGATGGAATCTCATGGCGATTTCCGCAAGAGAGCTGCGCGAAGTCGCCTAAAATCGCCGATTCCAGCCTCCCCGCCGGCCATCGAGAGCCAGCAGCGCCGCCTTTGTCCCCGTGGCCGCTTGCTTGTCCGGCCCTCGGTCACGTCACCTCTGTCGTAAGCCTCGTCCAACGTGGTCAACTCCCGTTCCGCGGCCGAGTCGGGTTGAAGCCTGCTCTCCACGAACACCGTCGGCACCCCATCCGGTGGTAGCGCTTGCCTGCACACTAGATCACAGTGGGCCGAGCCCTGTCCCGCGTGGACCTTCAGTGTCCGCTCGATCTCACCCACCATCTCGGTGCCACACCGTCCTGGCGCCAAGCTCGGCCGGAGCCTCCGGCGAGTTGGCCGCCAGCCCTCACCGCTGCACGCGATGCCGCCGAGCGTCGACACGATCAGCAGCATGTCCTACGGGAGACAGACCGGGGAATGAGCAGGCTCCTACGCCCGAATCACGTGCTCATCCTTCTCGAATCGACTCGGCCATGCGATGGACCCCAATGGTCCCTCTCCACCGGTCTGAGCCGCGACACCGAGATCCGCCCACCGCAGCCCATCGCCGCTCACAGAACGATTGACATTTCGAAGGCCCAAGTCCAACATCGACCATCGACCATGAAATCCGGAGGCATGGCCGTCGCGATTTCGCGAGTCATACTACTCACCGTGGAATCCGCTTGCGTCGCCCCGGCGGATGACGGTGACCCCGTGCTCGATACCGGCAAGGGCCCTACTGCACCGCCCCCGCCAATCCTCGATGATGGGCTCGGCGAAGGGACCTTCCGCTTGCCATTGTTCGGGGATCGGTTCTCGTTGCTGGTTGGCGCGCCCTCGGCCTCTGTGGATGGTGCAGCGCGAGTCGGGCTAGCATCCGTGCTCGCGTCGGAACCCGGGCAAGGGTTGGTGACGAATCCACAGTATCACGCCAGCATCATCGAGGGCGCATCATCGGTTCTTTGCGAGAGCCCTACTCATCGTTTTGCGTGGCAACATGCAGCCAACCGGTCCTTCGGGCGTGCCTTCGCCTGGTACAGCGAGAATCTCGGTGCAGACTACCTCGACTACCTGAACATCCCGGTCATCTCGGCGCCCCGAGCCGAGGACAGCAATGGCATGATTGCACAGTACCGTGACTGCCTGAGCTGTGCCAGCTTTGCCAGCTCGCCAGGAAGTCTGGTGCCCACCGGGGACGAGATCGGAACTGCCTACGGTGCGTCGCTCGGCGTTGGGGTCTTCGAGTTCGCCAATATCGAGAGTGCTCACCTTTGGCGTCTGAACTCATCGGAATCGCTGGCGATCGGAGCCCCATTTTGGAATGGCAGCGGTGGGGTCCATGTCTACGACGTCTCGTCCTACCGACTTTGGTTGTCGAGTTACGGCGACGGCGTGCTCACGGGAGAGCAGATCTGTGACCGCTCCGTCGAAACGGGCGCTCTACGCCCCAGATTGCGTACGCTGGCGGGTGGCTTCCCTACCGAGGAGTTCGGCCGTTCCATGGTCGTCGCCGACTTCTCATGCGATGGCTACGATGATCTCGCAGTTGGTGCTCCGGGTGCCGACTTGGCCATCGGCAACGGCCAGCTCATCGAAGACGCAGGGGCGGTCTATGTCTTCCGTGGCGGCCCAATGGGGATCGGGATAGAAGGCTCGCTCGTGCTCACTCAAGGCATGTTCGGGAGCGAGGGAACACCCGAGGCGGGAGATCGATTCGGCGAGGTTCTTACCGTGGGCAACTTCAACGGCCGACGGGTGGACGCGGAGGTGCCTTGGTCATGCTGGGACTTGGCCATCGGTACACCCAATGAGGACGGCTCTCGTGGAGAGGTGCAGATCTTCTATGGTGATCCAAGCAGCCTGGCGGTCCTCGGCCCGATCTTGCGTCCAGGGGAGGATGGGCTTCCCGGCGCTCGTGCGCCGGGAGATCGGTTCGGCGCAGCCCTGGTCGGGTACGCCTTCGACAATGGTGGTTTTCACGATCTCGCAATCGGGGCGCCGGGGCACGGTGGTGGACAGGTGCACCTGGTTCCAGGCAGTAACATGGGCCTGAGCACGCCTCTCGGAAATTTCTTCGAACAGCAGACTTTGGTGGTTCCCGACGACGATGATCCCAACGATGAATTTGGGCGAGCCGTGGGTGCCATGCAGATCGAGCGCGACAAGGCGATGGTGATCGGTGTACCCGGCGAGGACATGGGACAAGGATCCATCGTCCTGGTGAAGATCGAGCTCGACCTAGCGTCGGGCGCGCTCGTCGCGAGTGAACCCGCCACGATCATTGGCCCTGCAGAAGCAGGGCTATCGGCTACGACCGACGTACACTGGGGAGAGATAATTGCTGCCCCCCGCGCCTTTCCGACACAACCGGCGGAATTTTCATGAGGAGACCAACCATGAATCCGTACGTAGTGCAGTCTTACCTGCTCGTTCTCGTCACCGCCGCGTGCGGGCCACACATCGAGGGCGATCACGGAGAAGATCCCATGCAGCCCGACGTTGCCGCGGGGGGCTGCGACGAAGGTTCGTGCCCGCTATCGTGTGGCGATCGTTCATGTGCGGGCGCGTTGGGCATCGGCCGATGCATCGACGACGAGTGCAGCCCTACACCCATGGAGTGCGTGATCGAGTCGAGCCCCGAACGAACGTGCAAGGAGGTCTGCGAGGGCGTGGGAGCGGGCGTTGTCTGCGCCGCGAACGGTTGTGAGGGTGCCACTGCGTTTGGATACCCCGGAACCGAGTTCGAAGCGCTCAGCATCTGTGGGGAGAGCACCCCGGAGGTCAGGGCAGCCGTCGAGCACATCGAAGGATCCTGCGATACTCCACTTCTATTTTCCGGCGAAGGTTCGTTCAGCCTCTATCAGTGCTGTTGCGATCATCCGGACTATTGAGCCACACGCGCACGTTCGATCTCGATGTCCGCGAACCCACAGGGTGCATGTCCATCATGCTCATGTGTACGGGACGGGCTATGCGTGTCGCGTGCCCGAGGCGCAACGCCTGCACATCGTCCCACACGACTCCTAATCTACCCAGGGTACTTCATGATGAAGTCGCGAACTCCGTCGATCATTCGCCTCACCTCAGCATCAGTGTAGCTCACCTCGAAGTTGGCCTCCCCGTGTGCCGCTGCGTTTCTAGTCTTCTGCCAAGCATCTATCTGGGCATGAGTAGCCTTGGTGTAGGCGTTTGCGGAAGAATACAGATCCGCGTTCAGCGCGGAGGCTTCCCTAGGTTTTCCGCGGCTCGAAAGAACGGCAATACCGTTCCGTCGCGCCAATTGCCGAATATGTTCCTCCAATGAGCCTCCAGCGACTACGGCGGCTGCTCTTCTATATCCCTGCGCGTTGAGGTTCTCCGCTTGAGAGAGGAAGTCGGAGAAGAGGTTGGCATGTACGAGAGCTTCGAAATCCAATAGCTGCCCGGCCACGATATCAGCACGGAGAGCTTGGAGTATGGCCTCGAAGAGATGCGGGCTGTAGGCGCCCGCGCGATCTTCGAGGTGTTCCCGAGCCTTTCTCCGATAGGCGCTCTGAGCCGGAGCCCACCGTTCTATGCATTGGCAAATGAGGACTGAGCGCTCATGGTTGCGACCAGACCCTTCGGAGATCGCAGGCTTGTACGCCAATACTCTATCAATGTCGGTAAGTGCGTTCTGCATCTTGCTGTCTGGCATCGTGCCTCTCTTTCGTCGGCCGGAGCGCCGGCGGCCGCCGCCGCCTCCCTACCCCGCGTGCACCTTCAGCGTCCGTCCGATCTCATCCATCATCTCCCGCAGCACATCGTAGTCCGGATGCCGCAGCCTCACCCAGGCGTTCGCCATGAACCCGGCATCCACCGGCTGCGTGGGCGTCCCGGCCGGCGGCAGGTGGGCATCGATCACCCACTTCCCGAACTTCCCCTGCATCGCGTCCACGCCGGAGTACCCGTGGATCCTCCCGTCGGCGCTCGGTCGCAGCGCGATCATCCCCGCCGCATACTTTCGCGACGGCCGCTGCGAGCCCTTGCGATGCACGATCGCATGCGCCCACTCCCGATAGAGATCGAACTCGTTCGCCGCACAGTAGAGATCCCAAGCCCCCACCCCGGGCGGCCGCGCACCGATCTCCGAGAACTTCAATCCCTTGGGCCCGTAGAACCACTCCATGTGCGTGGCCACCGTCCCCAGCTCCATCGCCTGGATCACATCCCGCCCGAGCTTCTTGAGCTCATCGTACCCCGACGCATCGATCCGATTGGTCACCGCGATCTGCGGCGAGATCCACCGCGTCCGCATCGCCTCGAGCACGTTGGGGTAGTAGTGCGAGATGAACTCGTGCAGCACCTCCCCGCCGATGCACATGGTGTCGTAGAACCCCTCGTGCCCCTCGATGAACTCCTCGAGCGCCACCGAGCCGCCGGCCCCCACGCCCGACTCCCGCAGCGCATGAGCCAGCTGCGCGTCATTGTTCGCCCGATAGGTCCCCGCGGCCCCGGCCGCCGCGCGCGGCTTGATGATGATCGGATACCCGACCTCCCGCACGAACTGCTCGGCCTCGTCCACCGACGCGGTGCCCATGCTGCGCGCACACGGGATCCCGTGCTCGCGCAGGAACTCCTTCATCATCGGCTTGTCGCGGCACAAGAGCGCCTGCTTGACGGTGAGGCCGGGGATCGTCGCCGCCTCGCGCACCCGCGCCGTCGGCAAGATGTGCGCCTCGATCGTGGCCTCGAGGCGATCCACCCAGCCCCGACGCTGGACGCGGCGCACCGCGTCCAGTAGCGCCTGCTCGTCGCACACGTTGCCCACCCTCTCGTACCCATCGAGCCACTCCTTGAGCTCACCAGGCAGGTGCGCAGGGTCGGCCTCGCCGATCCCGGTGATGCGAGCCCCCACCGACTTGAGGGAGCGAACGAATTGCCGCTGGTAGGCGGGAAAGTGGGGGGCAACGAAGAGGACGTGCATGGTGATCCAGGTCCGCGGGTGACGACGGCGCGGCAGAGGGCCCTTGCCCCCGCCGCAGCGGATTGGCTAAAAGGCGGATTCCCTTGTATCCGCGAGGGACCCGTCCGACAAGCGGTCTTCACGACCCCACGCACGCACCATGACCCTAGGCGTCTTGCTCGGCCCCCAGCGGCTTGCCCCCACCATCGACCAGGAGCTGTCGCGCTGGGGCATCCCCGGGCAGCTCGCCACCATCACCGCCGGCTGGCAGGAGCGCGAAGCCGAGGACGACGAGCTCCAGGAATTCCTCGGTCACCGCTGCGTGAACCTGCGGTTGCATGCCCGCAGCGACGACGTGTTCGGCCGCGACCCCGAGCTGTTCCAGGCCCACCGCGCCAAGCAGGACACCCTGCGCCACCTCCAAGACCTCTACCGCGGCCGCCTGGCCCACGCCCTCGATGCCGCCCGCGAGCTGGCGCAGGCGCCCGCCCCCAGCGACCTGGTGGAGGCCGAGCGCGAGGCCGCGGTCCTGGCCCTGCGCCTGGTCGACAAGCAGCACCTGGCCCGCACCCGCAAGGTGCAGCGCCAGTTCGAGCTGACCTACCACCCGGCGAGCCGCCCCGCGGTCGACGAGCACTACCGAGAGCTGCGATCGATCCTCGGCGAGTGCTTCGCGCTGCTCATCGCGGGGGGACACGTGGCCTCGCTGCTCAATCGGATGCGGCTGTTCCAGCTCGACACCCTCTTGGCCTCGCTGCCGCGCCCCCTCCCCGTGTTCGCCTGGTCGGCAGGAGCCATGGCGATCACCGAGCGCGTGGTCCTGTTCCACGACAGCCCCCCGCAAGGACCGGGCAACGCCGAGCTGCTCGGCCATGGGCTGGGCCTGCTCCCCGGCATCGTGGTCCTGCCCCACGCCCGCCGTCGCCTCCGGCTCGACGACCGCGAGCGGGTCTCGCTGTTCGCCCGCCGCTTCAAGCCCGACCGCTGCGTGGCCCTCGACGAGGGCGACCGGGCGGTGTGGAACGGTCGCGAGTGGTCGGCCGGCCCCAGCACCCGGCAGCTCCTGCCCTCGGGCGACGTCGAGTGCATCGCCGACCTCCCCGAATCCAAGGAACCCGTGGCGCAGGAGGCCCGCTCATGAAGCCGGCCATCCATGCCTTCCTCGAGCAGGGCCGGCCCGACGAGGGCGCCATCGACGCGTTCCTCCGGAGCCATGGTTTCCCCCTGGTCGAGGGCGGCCGTGCCACCTTCGTGTTCCGGGGCCACGCCGATGCGGTCAACCTGCGGCACTGGATCTACGGGCTCGAGTCGTCGCAGCCGTTCGAGCGGGCCTACGACACCGATCTGTGGTTCCACGTCCACGAGATGCCGCCGGGATCCCGGGTCGAGTACAAGCTCGAGGTCATCCGCAACGGCCACCACGAGTGGATCCGCGACCCCTTCAACCCGCACCTGGCGCACGATCCCTTTGGTGCCAACTCGGTGGCCCAGGGCGAGGGCTATGCCCGACCGGCATGGTCCCTTCCGGATCCCGAGACCCGTACGGGCCGCCTCGAGGAGCTATGGCTCACCGAGACTCCCTTTGGTGAGCCCCGGCGGGTCACCATGTACCTCCCCGCGCGATTCCGGCCTTCGCGCCGCTACCCGCTGTTGGTGGTCCACGACGGGGGCGACTACCTGCGCTACGCGGCCCTCAAGGAGGTCCTCGACAACCTCATCCACCGCCTGGAGGTCGCCCCCCTGATTGCGGCCCTCACCCATCCGGGCGACCGGCTCGTCGAATACCCCGACGACCCTCGCCACAGCACCATGATCGCCAACGAGCTGCTGCCCGAGCTCGAGCGGCTCTACCCGCTGATGCCCGACGCCCGCAACCGCTGCCTGATGGGAGCCAGCTTCGGGGCGGTCGCCTCCCTGGCCACTGCCTGGCGGCACCCCGGTAAATTCGGTCGTTTGCTGCTCCAGTCGGGCTCGTTCGCCTTCACCGACATCGGCCACCACAAGCGGGGCCCGGCCTTCGACCGCGTGGTCGAGTTCGTCAACGCCTTTCGGGAGGCGCCCGGCCGCCCCAGCGAGCGAGTCTACCTCAGCTGCGGGATGTACGAGTCGCTCATCTACGAGAACCGCTCCCTGGTGCCCCTGCTCCAGACCACCGGGATGGGGGTCCGTTACGAGTGGGTGCGCGACGGTCACAACTGGGAGAACTGGCGGGACCGCCTGCAGTCCGGTTTGTCGTGGCTGTTCCCGGGGCCCCTGTGGATGGTTTACGAATGATGCCCATGACCGCCGACCTCACCCCGGCCACCCGCAGCATCGGCCTCTCGCTCGGGGCCGACCTTTGCTGGCCCGCCTGCTACGAGCAGATCGTCGACCGCCTGAAGCTCGAGCTGCCCATCGGCGGCGAAGCCGTTCGGTTCGCCATCGAGCGCATCACCGTCGAGCCCTTCGATCTCAAGCAGCCTTGCAAGTACGACGTGGTGCTCGACCGCCTCACGCACTGGTTCCACACCAGCCGCGAGTGGATCAAGAAGGCGGTCATCATGGACGGCCTCTACGTGCTCAACAACCCGTGGTCGCTGCAGTCGATGGAGAAGCACACCTCCTACTGCGCGATGATGCGGCTGGGCATGCCCGTGCCCGAGACCTGGCTCATCCCTCCCAAGGATCCCACCGACCACGCCGACGCGGGCACCACCCTCAAGCGCTACGCGCGGCTGTTCGATCTGGGGGCGGTGGGAGAGCAGCTCGGCTACCCCATGTTCATGAAGCCCTACGACGGCGGCGCGTGGGTGGGGGTCTCCCGGATCGACGACGAGAAGAAGCTGCGCGAGGCCTACGAGGGCAGCGGCAGCCGGGTGATGCACCTGCAGAAGGCGGTCGATCCCTTCGACCTGTTCGTGCGCGGCATCGGCATCGGGCCGCAGGTCTACATCGTCAAGTACGACCCCGGCGCCGCGCTGCACGACCGCTACAAGGTCGACTTCCACTTCGTGGACGGCGAGGAGTGGTCACTGCTCACCGACACCTCGCTCACCATCAACGCGTTCTTCAACTGGGAGTTCAACTCGTGCGAGTCGCTGCGCAAGGACGGGGTGTTCCACCCGATCGACTTCGCCAACGCGTGCCCCGACTTCCAGGTCACCTCGCTGCACTACCACTTCCCCGAGCTGGTCAAGAACATGGTGCGGTGGTCGATCTTCTGCGCGGCCACCAAGCGCCAGATGCCGATCAACCTCGACTGGAAGCCGTTCTTCGAGGTCGCCAAGAAGGACCTGCCCTACCGCGACCGCCTGCGCGAGTACGCCAAGATCGCCCGTCAGCGCATGGAGCAGGACCGCTTCACCGAGTTCTGCCACACGCACCTCGGGCACCTCAACGAGGTCGCCTGGGAGTTCTTCGGCACCCAGCAGGCCAAGGGCTACGTGCTCGCCAAGGTGCAGGCGCTGTTCCCCGCGCACGAGGTGGAGATGTTCACCGAGCACTTCTGGGGGCTCATCCAGTTCTGGAGGAAGACCGAGGAGGATCGGCTGAGCCGGCTTCGGGCGGACAAGGAGCCGAAGGACGCGGAGGCGGCCGAGGTCGAGGCGCAAGCCGAGGATGGCGAAGAGGCCACCGCGGTCGAGGGCGCGAAGGCGACCTGATCCCGCGCTACCGGCACGGCCGGCCGATGCGGGTGCGCGGGTGCGAGGGATCGCCCGCACCCGGCATCGCCGGCTCGTCGCAGGGGCCGGCTCAGAGCGTGCAGACCCAGTAGCGCTTGTTGTCGCAGCGGCTTCCCTGGCACCACACGCCGGCGATCGCCTTGCCACCCGGGGCGTAGAAGGGCGGCTGCTCCTCCGAGTAGGGAGGAGTCCAGTAGCAGCCGGACTTGCCATAGCTGGTGTCGGTACACTGGAACGAGAGGTTGTCGCACCAGCCGCCGCTGCAGGCCACCCCGGTGATGTACTGCGTGCCCGGGCACTGGTGGAAGTTGTTGGGTGTCTCTTCGGAGATCCAGCCTGACCACCAGCTCCCGCCGAGGGTGCCGCCGAAGGAGTGGCACTCGATGCGGACGTCGTCGCACCAGCCGTTGCGGCAGTCGAAGCCGGTGACGATCTGGCCGGTGGGACAGGTGGAGGGCGGGGTCTCCTCGGAGATCCAGTTCTGCCATGAATAGGCCTGCACGTCGGGGACCGCGACGAGGTCGAGGTCCGGATCGAGGTCGGGCACGGGCTCGTCGTCCGCGAGGGGCTCCAAGGCCGATGCGGGATCGACCAGCGCGGCCTCCTCGTCGACGTCGAGCTCGGCGTCTTCGAGCTCGGCCATTCGCTCGGGGTCGTCGAAGTCGTCGGTGCCCGGATCACAGGCACCGAGCGCGAGCACGGAGACCCCGATGACGGCCAGCAGGCCCCGGGATCGGAGGGTGGAAGGAAGAGGATCGTGGGAGTCGTGGATGAGCGACATGACTGGTTTCCTGTTCGAAGCTCGCCGGCCACCTCGCTCATGCGAGCGGGCCGATCGAGGCTTGGATTCATCGATGCATCCTGGGTATGGGCGACCCAGCGAGGTCGGCAAGCGACGAAGGGCTGGTTGCGCGACGATCTGGTTGGCCGTCATGCGCAGGTCATCACCCGACGAGCGACGACGCCACACTCGGGCGCCTTCCGGCCTCGCCGGCCGCGAGAAGCGTTCCCCGGAGGTTCTCAGGGTGTTTCGTACGGGCTGGGAGGTCGTGGCACGACGACGGTAGGGTCGTAGTGACACCGGATCACCGAGCCGGCCCAGCCGAATGCGCAGTGGCCAAACCATCCGGCCCGCAACCTTGTCTTTGTCGCGCGCACACCGAAACGTGGGCCTCTACATACAAAAGGAGTGCAAATGAAGGCCACCTCCAGCTCGCTCTGTCATGATGGGAAGCCCCCCTCCTTCCAAACGAGTCGCCGCTCTTTGCCGCCCTTTACGCCTGAGCACATCGTTCGACAAGACGATCCCACGGTAGATCGGTTCGGGAAACGGCTCCGCGTCCCCATGCAGTCGTACGACGTCGATGAGGTAGCGTGCCAGCAGCCATCCGTTCTTCAGCTGAGCAGGTGCACCGTGTGTCGAGCCCGACTTGAGCTCGAACAAGAGCACGAAGACTTCGCGGCTCCCCCTGGGCATGTAGAACACGATGTAGTCGCAACTTCGGCAAATCGGTGGTTTGCCACGCCTGGTGTCGAGCAGGGGAAACAGCCACTCATTGACGTCGAGTTCGAGACCATTGTGATAACTTCGTGGCTCGAATCCAAGAACGACAATCTCGTGTCTTGCGGTTTGCTTGAATTTCGTATCGGGAAACGTACCGCCCGGTTGTCTCTCGCGCAGCACAAGAGGGCCGTCCTCCTCTTGGAGGACCCGCGGATCCAGCAACTCCCTGAGCGCTTGCAGTACGGTGACCATTAGCCGCAGAAAAGGCGAAGGTAGATCGTCTGCGCGTCTTGGTTGAGTTTATCGATCTCGACCTCGATGGTCTCGGACTCGAAGCCGGTCTTGGTCATCTCGAGACGCTTGCATACGCCGTCATTGACCATGTATGCTTCGATCGTATCGCGGCTCAGCACTTCATCTTGATGGTAACCGAGCTCGTTCATGACTTCGCGAGCCTCGTCGGACTCCTGACTCAGCATGACCAGGTTGTTGAGCTCGCGGATCACGTAATCGCTGTGTGTGCTCATCATGATCTTGAGCCCGCGGTTGACGGCCTTGGCGAGGATTCTAGTGATGCCGCGCTGGTTGTCGGGGTGGAGGTTGAGCTCGGGCTCGTCGATCACGAGGCGCTGTCGCGGAGCGGCGTCATGGCGGAGGTAGAGCACGAGACTCACGAGCGATTTCACCACTGAGGCAGACTCATAGAGACCAAGCCGCCTCTCCCTGGGGTCTCGGTTCGAGACGAACCTTGGCTCGTCGAGGTCCAGCGAGACCCTTCCATCGAGCACCCTTGTCTCGAGTTCTGCTGCAAGATCGACGTATCGACTCGTTTCTGCCACTGTGGGGCCACGAATTGCCCGCTGGATGGCGTCATGAATCGCTCGTGGGTATCGTGTGGCACTCTTGCTCAGCTTCGCCAGTCGCGCTGACGGCGAGGCGTCGCTGGTTTCGTCGTTCAGGAGATCATCGACCAATTCTCTGCTCGACGCGGCTAGCTCCCGGGCAAACAGATTGATGGCCATTCGCTCGACTGGAAACGCTACGTATCTTCGCTCGGAGAATTTGCCAAGCAAGACCATCGTCGCCAATTGGGCGACGTCATCGACCGTTGCACCCGGCTCCCAGGGCTTTGCGTCCTCGCCTTGGATCTCGCGCGCTCGCTCGAGCAGGTGCAGCCGTCCCTCACGGATGTCGAAGGAAATCTCCTTGTTCCCGGTGTACTGGGTCACGATCCTTCCGTCGAGCGCCAGGAACGCAGCCTCTTCCTCGGCGGTGGATTCGAGTTGGAAGCTCGTCTCTTCGAAGCGGTCCGGCGGCGCAGCAAAGTCCCGGGCGAGTTGATTCGCTACGGTTTCGGCCATGGCCTGCAGGGCAACGCCACGGCATTCGAACAGGGTCTCCAGCGCGAGCGAGCGTTGTGGCGAAGCGAGCAGGCGCTCCGCCCAGCCTCGCAAGCCCTGTGGAGCCAGAACTCGACTGCGGTCCAATCGCGCGAAGGAGTACGCCGCCCACGCCAGGTACGTCTTCCCCGAGTTGTTCGGCCCCGTCAGCACGATCAAGGGCTTGCCGAGGTCGAGCTCGGCCTCCCTCACCGGCCCGAGGTTCTTGACGCGCAGCAGCATGGCGGTTCGACCAGAGTAGGACTTACTGCGCGAATCCCGTCAAGTTCCCCACGAGCCAACCTCGTCCCTGCTCGAGCCCCAACGCCGTGCGACCTCCACTCGGCCCACCACCGCACGACCATGACGCCGGCCCGCTCCCCGGCCGCCCGATCCCCCGATCCGCCCGTTTCTCGCGTCCCCGCCCCCATGTGTGTTGACCTCCTCCCAACGTGAGCGAAGCGCCCCTCGCCCCGCCCGTGGCGGACCGGGATGACGAGTCCCCGGACGACGCCTCCCCGATCTTCGAGCGTCGCGGCTCGGCCGCGCGTCCGCAGCCGATGGACCCGTGGCTGTTCTTCGCCGCGATCGCTCTGTCGTGCCTGGGCCTGGTGATGGTCTACAGCGCAGGCGCGTGGTTCGGCCACGAGGTCTTCCATAGCTGGGAGTACTTCCTCGAGCGCCAGGCCGCGTTCCTGGTGGTGGGCGTGGTGCTGATGCTGGGGATCTCCCGCATCGACTACCGCTTGCTGCGACGCTTCGCCCCCCAGCTGATGCTGGCGGCCCTCGCCATGCTCCTGGTGGTCCTCGTCGTGGGACAGGAGATCAACGGCGCCCGTCGCTGGATCCGCGTGGGACCCGTGGGCCTGCAACCCAGCGAGCTGGCCAAGATCACGCTGGCGATCTTCCTGGCCGCCACCCTGGCGCGCCAGGGCGAGCGCGTGCGCATGTTCAAGCGCGGCTTCATGCCGGTCGTGGCCGTCGCGGGCTTCACCATGCTCATGGTCCTGCTGGAGAAGGATCTGGGCACGACCATCCTGCTGGGCTCGCTCACCCTCATCATGCTGTTCACGGCCGGCACCCGGCTGAGCTACGTGGTGGCAGCGGTGATGCTGGCCGCCCCGATCGTGTGGCAGCAGATCATCGGGGTCGACTACCGTCGCGGCCGCCTCGAGGAGTTCATGGCCGGCGACGGCTACCAGGTGCACCAGGCGCTGATCTCCATCGGCTCGGGCGGTCCGTTCGGCCTGGGCCTGGGCCACGGTCGACAAAAGCTCGGCTTCCTCCCCGAGAACCACACCGACTTCATCCTCGCCACCATCGGCGAAGAGCTGGGCCTGCTGGGGATCGCGATCGTGCTGATGCTGGTGGCCCTGCTCGTGTGGCGAGGCCTGCTCATCGCCCGACAGGCCAGCGATCGCTTCGGCACCTACCTGGCCACCGGCCTCAGCGCCCTGTTCGGGCTCCAGGCGCTGGTCAACATGGCCGTCGTGCTCGAGGTCGTGCCCGCCAAGGGCATCACCCTGCCGTTCCTGAGCTACGGCGGCTCCTCGCTGCTGGCCAGCATGGCGGCGGTGGGCATCCTGCTGTCGATCTCCCGTCGCCCCGCCCCCTGGCGCTGGAGCGACCAACGCGGGCGACGACGCGAGTCGACCCATGCCCCCGGCCCACGACACAGCGCAGGCCCGCCCCGACCCCGCAACATTCGACGGCCCGTCGAGGCGAGCCCCAGCCCCGCCTGACCCCCGGCCCCGCCTGACTCCCGAGCCCGCCTGACTCCCGAGTCCGAGGGCCTCGCGCGGGGAGGAGACCATGCGCGGATCCCGGGTGCCACGAGACTTCGTGCCACGCCGAGGCAAGACGCCGCACCGCTGCGGCATCGACTCGTCCCGCCGAAACTTCGTTGTACGGGCGCCCGTGGCCGATCCGGCGTATGGGCGAAGAATCGGCGTTTCGGCGGCACCGTTCGTGCACATCGGTGGATCGTTGCTAACCGCTCGGGGAAAGAGCCGAACAATGAAGACCGACCATGCGGACGCGCTCGCCGGAGTCCTGGGGACGACGCTCCACTGCATCAAAGCCATCGTGAGCTGTGAGCTCGCATCCATCTACGATCTCAAGCAGGGCCGGCTCGAGGCCCGCTCGACCGTGGGGTCGCTGGCCTCGCTGCTCGAGATGCCCCAGCCCATCGACCTCGCTCACCATCCCGAGATCCAGCAGGCGCTCGACGATGGGACGCCGCTCCGGTGCTCGGCCCAGGCGTTGCTCGGCGGCGAGGCCATGCCCTCCCACGCGAACGCCGGCCTGGTGATCCCCTTGCGATGCGGAAACGAGGCCCTGGGCGCGCTGGTGCTGGTGGGCAAGGCCTACTCCGATGCCGACGCCGCGGCCGCCACCGCGGCCGGCCATGGCCTGGCCGCAGCGCTGACGGTGGCTCGCCGGCTCGAGGAGGCGTCACCGCTGGGCACGACGCTGCTGCCCTTGCGCAAGGCCGAGCGCCTGCACCTGCTGGCCGCCCTCGAGCACACGAGCGGCAAGATCTACGGACGCGACGGAGCCGCCCGGCTGCTCGACCTCAAGCCCACGACCTTGCAGAGCAAGCTCAAGAAGCATGGGATCAATCGGCTCGACGTCGTCGAGGGCGTCTCCAGCCCGACCTCGAGCCCCACCTCCAACGAGGATCCCACGGGTGGGGGCAGGCGCGAGCCACCGATCGACGTCGGGTCCATGCCTCCGACGATGGGGTCGGGCGGTTCCGACCCGGTCGCCTCGCGAGCCGCCGAGTAGGCGCGTGTTCACGCGAGCGCGACTGCGACTCGCGTGGCTCGAATCCAGTGGGTTGGCGCGTTCTCGCCCGCCACCTCGTCTCACGTAGATGAGACACGCGAGTGCTCTACTGCCGGCGCTGCCATGAGCACGCCGAAATCCACCATCGCCGACCAGGGCCTCGATCTGCTCGACGGCGTGTATGCCCTCATCGACGTGGCCTTCGCCCACGACCTGGCCGTGGCGTTCACCGATGCGGGCACCCACGACTCCGCGGTCTCGCTCACCACTTCGCTCCTCACCCTGCTCGAGTCGATCGATGCCGAGCTGGTCCACACGAACACCGTGGGCTCCATGGGAGCGCTGCTCGGCACGAGCGAGCCGTTCGTCGATGCGCTCTACGAGCTGCTGCTCGAGTCCGGTCATCACCTGAGCGTGCGGGCCGTGCTCGCGGTGCTCCGGGCCCGGCGCCCGATCCAGCTCGCCTACGCTCACCTGGGCACGGGCGCACGCATGGGCTCGAGGCAGCCCGTCACCCCGGCGCTACGCTCGGCGCTGCGCATGGCCACCCAGGCGCTCCTGGCCAACCTGCGCTCGTTCGCCGAGCTGCTGTCGGCGCTCGATCCCCTGCCGGCCGACCTCGAGCTGACGCCCCCGCTCTCGCTCGATCGAGGGTGAGGCGCGGGCCGACGCGAGCGAGCGCGCGGGCCGACGCCGCTCCTTCCGCTCGCGCCCACCGCCACCGAACCGTGCCGAGTCGCGCCGAACCGTGGTAGGACGCAATCGCGGCCGCACCATGCCCAATCGCCTCGCCCACTCGACCAGCCCCTACCTCCGGCAGCACGCCGACAACCCGGTCGACTGGTACGAGTGGGGTCCCCAGGCGCTACAGCGGGCCAAGGACGAGGACAAGCCGATCCTGCTGTCGGTCGGCTATAGCTCGTGCCACTGGTGCCACGTGATGGCCCACGAGTCGTTCGAGGACGAGGCGGTGGCCGCGTCGATGAACGAGCGCTTCATCAACATCAAGGTCGATCGCGAGGAGCGACCCGACATCGATGCGATCTACCAGCGCGTGGTGCAGCTGATGGGCGAGGGCGGAGGCTGGCCGCTGACCGTGTTCCTCACCCCCGACCAGGAGCCGTTCTACGGCGGCACCTACTTCCCGCCGACGCCCCGCTACGGGCGCCCGAGCTTCACCCAGCTGCTCGAGGCGATCCACGACCTCTATCACCACGACAAGGAGCGGGTGACCAAGCACACCACGAGCTTCATGGAGGGCTTTGGCGCGCTCGCGCAGCAGATCGACCAGGAGGCCGAGCTCGCGGCCGGCGATCCGCCGCTCGAGGATCCCGCCGCGCTGCGGCTGGGGGTCGATCGCCTGCTGTCGCGCGTGGACGACGAGCACGGCGGGCTGGGCCGCCAGCCCAAGTTCCCCAACCCCACCGCGCTCGAGCTGTTTGCGGCGCTGGACCGCGGCGAGGCCGACGCGAGCACCGACGCGGTGGTCACCGGAGCGCGCCGAGCCCTGGCCCTGGTGCTCGAGCGAATGTACCGCGGTGGGATCTACGATCACCTCCGCGGCGGCTTTGCCCGCTACAGCGTCGATCGAGTGTGGCTCACGCCGCACTTCGAGAAGATGCTCTACGACAACGCGCAGCTCTTGCCGCTCTACGCCGAGGCGAGCGCGCTGCACCCCGAGCGCGAGCACCTGCACCGCGTGGTGGTGGAGACCATCGACTACCTCGAGGCGGACATGCGCACGGCCGACAGCACGTTCTACGCGGCCACCGATGCCGACAGCGAGGGTCACGAGGGCAAGTACTTCTGCTGGACACCCGCCGAGGTTGGGCAGGTGCTGGGCGACGAAGCGCTCGCGTCCACGTTCTGCACCGTCTACGGGGTGACCGAGCGCGGCAACTTCGAGCACGGCTGGTCGATCCTCAACCTGCTCGAGCAATCCCTCGACGAGCGCGCGGCGGAGCTGGAGCTGTCGCGCCGCGAGCTCGACGAGCGGCTCGGCCGGGCCCGCACGGCGCTGCTCGAGCACCGCTACCGCCGGGTGCCTCCGCATCGCGACGACAAGATCCTCACCAGCTGGAACGCGCTGCTCGTCAGCGGCCTGGGCCGCACCGCCGCGGCGCTCGCGGCCCGGGGCGACCGCGCGCTGGCCGAGCGCTGCGAGCAGCTGGCCACGACCTGCCTCGCACACCTGCTCGCGCACCACGTCGACGCCGACGGTCGAGTCCTGCGGGCAGCGTTCGAGGGCAAGATCCACACGCGGGGCGTGCTCGAGGACGTGGCCTACCTCGGTCGCGCGTGCCTCGACCTGCACGAGCTGACGCTCGAGCCGAGCGCCCTCGAGCGTGCCCGCACGCTGGCGGAGCACGCCGTGCGGCACCACCTTCGCCCCGAGCGCGACGGCTTCTACATCACCGCCGACGACGCCGAGACGCTCGTCGATCGCATGGAGAGCCAGCACGACGGGCCGATCCCCTCGGGGCTGGGGGTGATGATGGAGCTGCTGCTGCGGCTGCGGGCCTGCGGCGCCGCGCCCGAGGGCATCGACGACGTGGTCGAGGCGGTGCCAAGGCGCTTCGTGGGCGCCACCGCGCAGCCGTTCGGCTATGCGAGCCTGCTGAGCGCGGCGCGCCATGCCGGCCCCGAGGCCACGCACGTGACGGTGCGTGGACCATCGCCCCAGGATCCGCAAGTGCGCGCACTGGCGGCCCAGGTACGAGGGCAGCGGCTGCGCCTGCGGCAAGCGGTGAGCCTGAGCTTCGCGGTCGACTCCAGCGCCAGCGCCGTCGTGTGCCGGCAGCAGACCTGCAAGGCCCCGGTGCACGACCCCGAGGCACTGCGGGCCGAGCTGAGCGCGTAGGGTCCCCACGAGCCACTCGAGCCCGTGGCCAATTGGGACGCCGGGCGCTACCATCGACGTCCACCGCCGATGCCCTACGTCGAGTATGCCTGCGAGGGACGCCTGCTGTTCCGCACCGAGACCACCGAGGGGGCGCAGTTCGTGCCCCGCATGCACGAGATCGTGGTCATCGACGACACTCCCTACCAGGTGGTCGACGTGGAGTACTGGGCGCGGCGCATGGGCGCCACCGACCGCCGCTTCGTGTGGCCCACCGTCTATGTGATCCCGGTCTCCTCCGAGGACTGGGCCCTGCGCCTCGAGCGACGCAACACGCGAGTCGATCACGGCAAACCTCCCCTACGCTACTGATGATCTTCGTCTGATCTTCGTTCCCGACCGCCCGCCGACCCTTCGCCCCGACGAGACCTCTCATGCCTCCGCTGCTGCGGTCCAAGCGTTTGTCCATGGAGCTGCTGCGACCGCTCCTGCCCGACAGCGAGTGGGACCGCGTGCAGGCCTACCCCGTGGCCGACGTGGGCTTTGGCACCGACGTGTTCGGCACCCGCCGCGAGCTGCTCGGCTTCGGCTATGCGCTGGGCTACTGGCTCCACCGCCACTACTTCCGCGTGGTCTCGGGCGGCCACGAGCACATCCCCAAGCAGGGGGGCGGCGTGGTGGTGGGCAACCACAGCGGCGTGCTGCCGTTCGACGGCATGATGGTGGCGGCCGACGTGTTCCGCTACACCGAGCCTCCCCGACTGGTGCGCTACATGGTCGACTACTTCGTCTACCAGGTGCCGTTCGTGGGCGCGTTCTTTCGCGGGGTGGGGCAGATGCCCGGGACCCGCCGCAACTTCGACGGCCTCATCGAGGAGGGTCACCTCGTGGGCATCTTCCCCGAGGGCGCGGCCGCGCTGGGCAAGACGGCCGAGCAGCGCTATCAGCTCCATCCGTTCACCCACGGCCACGTGGAGCTGGCGGCGCGCCACCGGGTGCCCGTGCTGCCGTTCGGGCTGGTGGGCGCCGAGGAGCAGCAGACGATGGTGGCCGACCTGCAGCCGCTGGCCCGCGCGCTGCGGCTGCCGTACTTCCCCATCACCACCACGTTCCCGTGGCTGGGCCCGCTGGGCCTGCTGCCCCGGCCTTCGCGCTACTTCATCCACTACGGCGAGCCGCTGCACATCGACCCCGACGCGCTGCGCAGCATCGACGTGCGGCGACACGAAGTCGAGCGGGTGCAGGACGCGGTGGCGGAGCTGCTGCGCCACGGCCAAGAGGTGCGTCGCGAGCACCAAGGAGCGCCCAGATGAGCCGATCCGGCAGGCCCCCCGTGGAGCTGGCCAACGACGAGGTCCACGAGCCCGGCACGCTGCGAGCGGGCCGTCGCCGCATCTTCATCGCGGGCGCCCGGCGGCGCGTGGCGGTGCACCTCATCGAGCGGCTGATCGCCGATCCCGACGTCGAGGTGGTGATGGGGGTGGACCGGGGCGCGTGCCCCCCCACCCTGCTGGGCTGCGATCCCGAGCGCTTCGTGTTCGCCTCGGCCGACCTCAGCCGTCGGCGCCAGGTGGACAACCTGTTCCTGCTCGATCGCTTTCGCGGGCACCCGTTCGACACCGTGCTGCACCTGGCGTTCCAGGGCAACCCGCACGGCTACGACTTCCAGAGCCACGAGTTCAACGTCAACGCGGCGCAGCACCTGCTCGAGGCCAGCCTGCGCCACGGGGTGGGCAAGTACATCTTCTTGTCGAGCGATGCGGTCTACAAGCTCGGGCCCCGCAACGACTTCAAGGTGCGCGAGGACGCCGAGCTCAACCTCGACCCCGACGGGCACCCGATCTTGCGCGACACCCTCGACGCCGAGTTCATCTGTCGCGCCAAGATGGACAGCCCCAAGTGCGAGGTGATGGTGATCCGCCCCAGCGGGGTGTTCGGGGGCGGGGTGATCTCGGGCATCAACCTGCTGTTCGAGAGCAACCCTCCGGTGCTGCCGGTGGGCTTCGATCCCATGGTCAACCCCACCACCAAGGAGCGGCTGGCGCGGGATCTGATGCTGGCGATCTTCCTGCACGGCAAGGGCCTGTTCAACGTGGCGGGCAGCACCATCGGTCCGCTCAGCCGCTTCCTCGAGGAGCGAGGCATCAAGCCCGTGCGCGTGCCCGGGCCCGCGCTCAAGCTGGCCAACCGGGTGCAGCGCGTGCTGGGCATGACCCGCTACCACGCCGGCTTCCACCCCAAGCGCCTCTACTACAGCCTGGTGCTCGACGACGGCAAGTTCGAGCGCATGTTCCGAGCGCATGCACACAAGGTGCTGGCGCTGGGGCGGCAGGGCGACGAGCTGGAGTAGGGCGTCACCCGGCGAACGTCACCCGGTGCACGTAGACGGTGTTGCCGGTCCCGGTGTTGGGCGGCACGTAGAGATCCGATGCCCCGGGATAGCCGTTGTCCCAGTGGCTCACGTTGAAGATGCCGATGCCCGCATCGACCCCGGCGTAGGCACCGGTGCCGTCCCAGTAGTAGGTGGCCGAGCAGTTCCACGCCACGCCGAGGATGTAGTAGTTGCCGGCGATCACGGGCACCGGAGACAGACCCGCGGCGTAGTACTGGGTGCCGGGGCCGGCGGCGACGGTGGTGCGCTGCACCTGGGTGTAGGGGCCGCCGAAGCCGGGCGCCTCGTGGACGTAGAAGTCGAGGTTGCAGGCCGCGGCAAGGCCCAGGTAGACCTCGAAGTCGATCAGCGTGCCGGGGCCGTCGGCGGTGTAGCCGTGACCGCGGAAGTAGGTGTTCTGGGTCGAGCTGGTGTTGGGCGCGCTGACGTCGTAGATGGTGAAGGGGAAGTCGCAGGCGACGGTGTCGAAGGTGCAATCGGCGGCGCAGCCGAGCACGCCCCCGTCGGCGCCCAGCGACACGCAGCTCGCTCCGCCGAGGTCGCCCCCGTCGCACTCCTCGGCGCCACCCACCGCGCCGTCGCCACACAGGCCGCAGCCGCTGGTGTCGTACGAGAGACAGTCGGGCGCGCAGCCGAGATCCCCGTGCTCGTAGCCCTGGGTGATGCAGGTCTGGCCGAACAGCACGATGTCGTCGCAGACCTCGTCGCCGTCGACGATCACGTTGCCGCAGGTGCCACACTCGCTGGTGTCGAGGGCGGAGCAGTCGTTCTCGCACGAGATGGTGCCGCTGTCGAAGCCCTGCGACCGACACGTGGCCCCGAGCAGATCGACGCCATCGCAGATCTCGTCGCCCTCGGCCGCTGCGTTGCCGCACACGGGCACGGTGCACGCACGGGTGTCGTAGCCGGAGCAATCGGGCAGGCAGGCCAGCTCACCGCTCGCGAAGCCCTGGGACTCGCAGGTCTCGGCTCCGAGGTCGGTGCCGTCGCAGATCTCGTCACCCTCGGCCACGTCGTCACCACACTGGATGGTGGGGCCAGTGGAGGAGTCGGCGGGCGTGCCGGTGGTGTCGGCCTGGGTGGTGCCGGTGGGACCACCAGTGGGGTTGGTATCGCTCGACCCCGAGTCGGCCGAGGGATCGATGGTGACCGAGCTGGCGGTGACGGGATCGCCGGTCGAGGCGCTGACGCCGGTGGTGAACACGGGGCCCGTCGTCTCTCCCACCAGAGCGTCGTCACCACAGCCAAGGCCGAGGAGGCCAAGGCTCACCAAGGAACTCGAGGTCCAGCGCATGCCGAAACCATAGCCGGGCCGGCCCGACGCGAGAACCCGAAATGCGTTGAAGTAGAAGCGCCCGGGCTCGAGCGGGGTCAGTCGCCGAAGAACACCTGCTGCACGTAGATGTTGTTGGTCCCGGTGTTGGGCGGCACGTACATGTCGGAAGGCCCGGGATAGGCGTTGTCCCAGCGGTTGTTGTTGGCGATGCCGACCCCGACATCGGTACCCACCGAGATCTCCCAGTAGAAGAGAGCGTTGCAGCTGGTCCCCGCCCCCAGCACGTAGTACATGCCAGTGGTGATCGGCACGAGCGGGATGCCGGCCATGACGTAGTCGGTGCCCGGCCCTGCGTTGACGGTGGAGCGAGCGACCTGAGTGAGGGGCGCGCCCGTGGGCATGGTGGACTCGAACACGTAGAAGTCCACGTTGCAGGCGGCCGGCAGGTTGAGATACATGCTGAAGTCCACGAGCACGCCGTTGCCGTCGGCGACGTAGCCGTTGCCGCGGAAGCGGTTGATCGAGCCGGCGCTGGAGATGGGCGTGCTCACGTCGTACTGCATCACGCCGCAGGTATAGACGTCGACGGCATCGCACGCGGTCAGGCAGGTCGGGTTGCCCATGGCGGCGAAGCCCAGCGAGTTGCAGGTGACCCCGCCCACGTCGGCCCCGTCGCACACCTCCTCGCCGTCGGTGATGCCGTTGCCACACAGGCCGCAGCCGCTGGTGTCGTACGCGAGGCAGTCGACCCCGCAGGCGATGGTGCCGCTGTCGAAGCCCTGAGTGAAGCAATCCTGCCCCTGCAGCCACACGCCGTCGCAGGCCTCGGCGCCGTCGACCTGGTTGTTGCCGCAGATGCCACAGCCGCTGGTGTCGAACGAGGCGCAGTCCTCCATGCACAGCAGCGCTCCGTTGTCGAAGCCCTCCGTCTCGCAGGTGGACTCGGCGGTGTCCCGACCGTCGCACAGCTCGCTGCCCACCGCGATGCCGTCGCCGCACACGGCGAGCAAGCACCCGCGGGTGTCGTAGCCCGAGCAGTCGGCCAGGCAGGCCAGATCTCCGCCGTCGAAGCCCTGGGTCAGGCAGGTCTCCTCGCCGAGCTCGGTGCCGTCGCAGACCTCGTCGCCCTCGACCACGTCGTCGCCGCATTCGAAGCCCGGGCCGGTGCTGCCCGAGCTGTCGACGGCCGCGGTCTCGCCCGAGGTCGAGTCGGCCGTGTCGCCGGTGGAGTCGGGATCACCAACGGTCGTTTCGCCCGCCGTGGTGCTCGAGTCCGTGGCCATGGGGGACATGGGGATGATGGGGCTCGTATCGTCGCCACAGCCCGGCACCAGCAGGCCGAGGCTCGTCAAGGAGATCAAGGTCCAGCGCATGCCACCAATTCTAGGCGGTATGGGACGCGGTGCCCAGGGTCAACCGGGGGCGACCGACCGCGGCAACGGGAACCGGTGGCGGAAGCTCCGGAATCCAGCGTGGGAGGGCTCGCGCCTCAGGACCCCTCCACCCATGCATCCTTGGCAGCGTCGTAGAGCCACACCGTGGTCTGCACCTTGCCAAAGCAGCCCTCGGCATCATCGGGGTCTGCCTCCATGATGAGCCAGCCGTCGTCCTCGTATCGACACTCGGCGGCATCGTAGCGCACCGTGTCGAACGACAGGTCGGCCCGGCCGTCACCGTTGGCATCGAGGAGGCGGACGCGCGTGGACTCGCCGTTGGTCATGGCCTCGATGAGCTCGGTGTGCCAGGAGGTGAGGTCGGCTTCGTACTGGGGTGAGAGATCGGCTCGATACCAGCCCACCGTGCGAGTGAAGAGCTCGTAGGTCTCGGCCTTGCCGCGCTCCTCGTCGAAGTCCTCGTCCTGGATGAAATAGGACTCGGGGGTCTTGGAGACCACGTCGACCTCGATCTCGGGCTGGCCATCGCCGTCGACGTCGGAGAGCTCGAGGCGGCGAACCTTGCTGATCGTGCAGCCGCCCGTGAGCGGATGGGTGGCCTGCAGCTCGAGCGGGCCGCCGTACTCGGGGTTGGACTTGGGCGGCGCGCCGAAGCGGGCGCGCACGAGGCCGCGCAGGGTGCACTTGCGCAGGCCGGGCAGCGTGCGATCGTTGTCGTCGGTGCGGGCATTGGCGCAGACGCGGCGAGCCTCGGGACTGCCATCGCTCTTGCTCACGCAGGCTTCCACCTCGCTGTACTCGTAGATCGCCAGCACGGTGGCGCCGCCGGCGGGCTCGGGGAGGACTGCCGTGGCCGCGAGCAGGACGAGCGCGTCGTGCTGCTCGCGAAGCTTGCTGCGAAGGCGCCGCTGCATCTTGTCGGAGATCACGGCATCGCCGGGCGTGCCGCTGGGGAGCTCGGTGAGCACGGGCAGACCCGGCGAGGGGATCGGATCGAGCGACGTCGGCGGCTCGGTGGGCTCGTCGGGCTCGGCGGGCTCGGCGGGCTCCGCGGTCGGCGTGGGCTCGGCGGGCGCATCACCCACTGGAGCCGGTGGCTTCGGCGGGTCTCCCCGATCGGCCGGGGCCGGGGTCGGCTCCGCCTTCACGGGGTCCGCTGCCGTCTTCACGTCGGGTGCCGGCTCGCTCGACGGCCAGAGGTCGCACCCCGAGCCGAGACCACACAGCAGCAGCACTCCCGCGGAGGTCATCCAACGAGCGATCGTCCTCATCGCGCGATGATACTCGCCGCGGCGCTCCCGACCGAGCCCGGCTGCGTGCTCGCAACACCGCCCGCCCCACCCGGCACCCGGTCCCCCCGTACCGGGTTTTTGGCGGGACTCCAGCGCGAACGCGACGCCCGGTGGTGCTCGCAATCGTCCTGCGGTAGTCCGTGCATCGTGAAGCGGGGTCATCCAAGCATCGTGCAGCCCTGGGCGATGGTCGCCGTGCTCCTCACGGGGAGCTGCCGTGGCGATCACCCAACCACCAACCCGCCGTCGGTCGAGCCCTCGGTCGGGTCCACGCCCTCGGCCGCCGACCAACCGTGCCCTCCCTCGCTGCCCTCGAGCGCGCGATGCGGCACGGTCACGGTGTTCGAGAATCGCGACACCCGAGCGGGACGCACGATCGACCTCGCCTACGTGGTGCTGCCGGCCACCGGCGCCGCGCAGCCCGACCCCGTGTTCGTGCTGGCGGGCGGGCCAGGCCAGGCGGCAACGCAGCTGTTGGTGCTCGCCAAGAGCTCGCTGGCGGGGGTGAACCAGACGCGCGATCTCGTGTTCGTGGACCAGCGAGGCACGGGCGCATCCAACGGCCTGCGCTGCGACTCGGACACGCTCGAGGGGATCCTGCAAGGGCCCTGGGACGACGCCAATCACGAGGCGCTGGTGAAGTGCGGCCAGTCGCTGCCGGCCGACCTGGCCTGGTATGCCACGCCCGCTGCGATGGACGACCTCGACGACGTCCGCGTGGCCCTGGGCTACGAGCAGGTCAACGTGTGGGGCGGTTCGTATGGAACGCGCGCCGGCCTGGCGTACCTGCGGCAGCACGGCGAGCACGTACGCAGCGCGGTGCTGTGGGGCGTTGCGCCGCCCGGGCAGCCATACCTGCGCACCTTCGGTCCCCAGGGGCAAGCGGCGCTCGAGGCCCTCATGGCCGACTGCGCCACCTCCGAGCCCTGCCGCGCGCTGCTTCCCGATGGCCGAGCCACCATCGATCGCATCATGGCTCGCCTCGAGCAGGCTCCCGCCCGCGTGGCCGTGACCGATCCTCGCGATGGCAGCCAGACCACGATCGAGCTGACGGCGGGGATGTTCGCCGGAGGCCTGAGGCTGGCGCTCTACGATGCGAGCTGGTCCTCGCCGCTGCCGGCCATGCTCGCTGCCGCCGATCAGGGCCAGTTCGAGCCGCTCATGGGCCTGGTCACCCAGGTCGCGGTGGCGATCTCCCACCAGATCCACTTCGGCATGTTCATGGCGGTGACCTGCGCCGAGGACGTGCCCTTGTTGACCGAGGCAGACGTCGTGGCCGCCGATCGGACGTTCGTGGGCGGCGAGTTCCTGCGCAGCTTGCAGTCGAGCTGTGCGCAGTGGCCCACGGCCTCGCTGCCCGCTGACTACCTCGAGCCCGTGCAGAGCGACGTGCCGGTGCTGCTGATGGCCGGCGAGCTCGACCCGGTGACTCCACCCTCGACGTCCGAGCTCGCCGCGCGCACGCTGTCGCGCTCGCGGGTGGTGCCGTTTCCCGCCACCGGGCACGGCACGTCGAATGCGAGCGCGTGCGAAGAGCAGCTGGTGCGGAGCTTCATCGCCGATCCCGATCCGGCCCGCCTGGACGTTGGATGCACCAAGACCCTGCAGCGGCCCGGCTTCCTGATCCCCGACGGGGGGTGAGACCGAGCGTCGGAGCCTCGGTGCGGAGCGTGAGCCGTCGTATGCTCCCCGCGCGCTCGCCCGATGCCCGCCGCCGCTCCAATGGTCCACTACTACGTGCACGGTCGCGGCCGCGGCCACGCCACGCGCTCCCGCGCCGTGATCACGCGCTTGCAGCAGGCGGGCCTGCGGGTGGTCGCGTTCGCGGGCGAGAGCGCCGAGCCGCTGCTGTGCGAGCACGTGATCACGCACCCGGTGCGCTCGCTGCTGCCGGGCGACGGCCGGCATGCGCCGCGGGTGATCGCGAGCCGCGTGCGCGAGGCGGTCTCGCTCCTGCGCCGCGATCGCGCCGACCTGGTGATCTCCGACGGTGATCTCCCCGGCACGCTCGCCGCCCGCATCGCCGGGCGTCCCGGCATCGCGGTGGGCCACGGGCTGGTGTTCCACTGCTGCGAGCGGCCTTCCGAGGCACCGGCGGGCCCCTGGCGTCGCGAGGCCATCAAGGCGGCTGCGTCCACGCTCGGCGCGCAGCGCAAGATCGCGGTGAGCTTCGTGCCCCTGCCCGTGCGTCGCGGTCGGCTGGCGCGGCCCTGTCTCGAGCCCGCGCTGCACGCTGCGACCTCGCGCACGCCCGAAGGCCCGCTGGTGTGCTACTTCCGCGATGGCGCCCCTCGCCCCCTGCTCCGGCGCCTGGCCGCCCTCGAGCTCCCCGTGATCCTCTTCGCCGCCACCGACCCTGGCGTACCCGGCCTTCGGCACGAGCCCCCCGCGCGGGACCGCTTCGTGCGGGCGCTGTCGTCCGCCCGCGCGGTGGTGGCCACCGCGGGCAGCCAGCTCATCGGCGAGTGCGTGGCGCTGGGCGTGCCCATGCTGGCGCTGCACGATCCCCACGACGACGAGCAGGCGCTCAACGTGGTCATGCTGCGCGCGGCTGGCCTGGGCGACGGTGGTCCCTGGTCCGAGCTCGACGACACCCGCCTGCGCGCGTTCCTGGCCCGCTCGTCCGTGCCCGCCCCCGCCCCGGTCTGGGATGCCCCCGACGTGGCCACCGCGGTGCTCGAGGAGGCGCACGCCCTGCTCGGGCTCGATCGCCCGGGGGCACCGCGGCAGGCCCGAGGAGGTGAGCGGTGAGCGAGGCCACCACTCGCGGCACCCGCTTCACGCGGAAGCTCGCGGCCTTCATCGAGCGACGCGCGGGGCTCATCATGCTGCTCACGCTCGCGTTCGCGGTGGTGGCGGGCCTTTGCGCCAGCCAGCTGGGGATCGACCAGCGGCTGCGCAAGCTCCTGCCCGATCACTTTCCCTCGGTCGCGGGCACCGATCGCGTGACCAAGCGCCTGGGCAACCAAAGCGACATCTACGTGGGGATCCAAGGCCCCTCGCGCGAGGCCAACGTGGCGTTCGGCGAGGCGCTGGCCGCCGATCTACGCGGCCATCCCGATCTTCGCTGGGCGCTGTTCACCCGCGACTACGAGTTCTTCGAGCGCCATGCCCTGCTCTATGCCGGCGTCGACGATCTGCTCGATCTTCGGCAGCGGGTGATCGAGCGGGTCTTCGACGAGACCCGACGAAAGGCCTATGGCGACCTCTCGCTCGTCGACGACGAGCCCCCGGCCGAGGGCGCGGGCTCGTCCCCCGAAGGCGAGACCGACGAGCCCAACGCACTCGGGCTCGACGAGACCGAGCTGCGCGAGCGCTACGGCCTCGGCGAAGGCCGCTCGGCCCACTTCGAGACCGACGAGGGGCGGTTCCTGGTGCTCAAGGCGCGACCGATCGAGGAGAGCACCAACCTCGAGTTCGCTCGCCGGCTGCAGGACGACCTCCAGGCGCGCATCGACGCGCTGCAGCCCACGAGCTTCCACCCCGCGATGACCATCACCCTGCACGGCTCGTTCGTGCAGCACGGCGTGCGCGTCAAGCAGCTGCAGGGCGAGGTGGCCGCGGGCACGGCGGCCGCGGTGGCCGCCTTGCTGCTGAGCATCGCGGTGTACTTTCGCAGCGCACGGGCGGTGGTGCTGGTGCTGGGGCCGCTGTTCGTGGCCGGGGTGGGGGCCCTGGGCTTTGCGTGGCTCGTCTACGACGTGCTCAACCTGGTCTCCGCCTTCATCTTCGCCGTGCTGCTCGGGCTCGGGATCGACTTTGCGATCCACGTGCTGGCGCGCTACCGCGACGAGCGAGCGCGCGGACATCGTCGACCCACCGCGCTGGCGATCACGCTCGCGACCACCGGGCGCTCGACCCTGGGCGGAGGCCTGGGCACCGGCCTGGCCTTCGCGGCGCTGACCGTGGCCGACTTCCAGGGCTTTGCCCAGTTCGGCGTGGTGGCCTCGGCTGGCCTGGTGCTGGCGCTGTCGACCTCGATGGTGGTGATGCCCGCCGCGCTCGTGCTCAGCGAGCGCTGGCGGCCCTGGCCGCCCCCGGCCACGCGGACCCGAGCCGCCACGACCACGCCACGGCCTGGAAGCGGCGCCAGGACTATCGTCGTGGCCGCGGTAGGGATGCTGGCGGTGCTCGGCGTGGCCGCGGCGATCTACGCGGGGCTCCATGCGACCGAGCTCGAGTTCGAATACGACTTTCGGGCCATGGGCCCCAAGGACGCCGAAGCGGCCGAGAAGGCCGCCTATCACCAGGTGACCTATCGCGACGCGATCGGCACGGCGCTCACGGTCGCACCCGCGGTCGCGCTGACCGACAGCCGCGAGCAGGCACAGGCGGTGCACCAGCAGCTCACGGCCATCGGGGTCATGTACCCCGACGAGGCGGCGCTGCTCCAGCCGATCGACGCCCGCCGCGAGCCCAGCCTGGCCGACGCCGTCTCGCCCAAGTCGCTCGACCGACCGCCGCTGCCCCCGCCCGAGCCCGAGCCCGTTGCCGCACCCGAGCCCACGGCGCCTCCCGTGGCCGCCGGTGACGACTGGGATGCCGACCCCGAGGACTGGGTCGAGGGCGCGCCCAGGGTCGGGCCCAAGTCCGGAGGAGACGACTGGGACGCCGACCCCGAGGACTGGAACGAAGGCACGACGGCCGCGGCGGGAGGCATGCGCCAGCGTCCGCCCGATCTCGACGACCCGCGCTTCCTGGAGATCGCCCGCGCCGAAGCGGCCCGCACCATCCCCGACCCGAAGACCCTCGAGCAGCTGCGCGCCTACGATCCCGAGCGGCGCATGGCGATGTCGGATCGGCTGGGCGCCGTGACCTCCATCGATGCATTCGTGCCCGGACAGCAGGAGGTCAAGCTCGAGATCATCGCCGACATCCGCACGCGCATCGACGAGCAGCGCGGCGCCATGTCCAAGGCCACCCAGGGCGAGATCGACCAGTGGTACGCCAAGCTCGAGATCACCGAGCCGATCGATGCCGAGGATCTTCCGCGCTGGGTCCAGCAGCAGTTCGAGGATGCCGACGGCAACGTGGGCCGGTTCGTGATCGCCTGGACGCGCGGCAGCAAGGCCGACTACCTCGTGGCGCGCAAGATCTACGACGCCTTCCACACGCTGGAGACCCCACAGGGTCAGGTGCAGGTGGCGGCCGAGTTCTTCGTGCTGCCCGAGGTCTTCGAGGCGATCGAGCACGACGGGCCGCGGGTGCTGGTGCTGGCCTCGATCGCCATGCTGCTGACGGCCGCGCTGGTGTTCTCGGGCGGCCATCCCGGATCGTCGCCTTCGGCGCCGAGGGCCTTGCAAAGCCTGGGGAGCATGCTCGCGGTGGCGATGGTGGTGCTCGCCTCGATCCTGTGGCTGGTGGCCCTGATGCTCGCGCTCGGCTGGAGGCTCGATTTCTTCAACGTGATCGTGCTGCCGCTGCTCATCGGCATGGCGCAGGACGATGCGCTGCACATCTTCGAGCGCTGGCGCGAGGCCGGCCCGGGGCGGCTTGGCCTGGTGCTGCGCGAGACCGGCGGAGCCGTGTTCCTGACCACGCTGACCACCGTGTGTGGGTTCTCGGGGATCCTGTTCGCCAACCACCGCGGGCTACAGTCGATGGCCTGGTGTGCGGTCGCCGGGATGGGACTGGCCCTGGTGGCGGCGGTGGTCTTGTTGCCAGCGGTACTCTGGGTGGTGGATCGGGTGCGGTTGGCAAAGGATCGTCGCAATCGGTCCGTCGAGGGTCTACCCTAGCAGGATGCGGCCTGGCCTACTGTTGTTTGCGATGCTCGTCATGGCATGCACGCGCCCCAATACGGCCTACGATGACGCTCCAATGGGGGCGAGCAGCTCGGCCGGCTCGGCCGACACCGGTCGCACCAATGGTCCCGATGACGACGGTCCAATCACGACCATGGGAGGTCCGAGCACTGGCACGCCCGCCGACTCCACCAGCGCGAGTGCCTCCGCCACCGGCTCCGAAGACACGACCGGCCCCGACGTCGACTCCATGGGCGAGTGCATGAACCCCGGCGTCATCGTCGAGGTCGCGCCGATGGCCGATGCGTTCATCGAGACCGGAACCGGGGCGTGTGCGGGAATGACCAACTGCCAGGGGCTGAACTTCGGCAAGTCGCCCCAGGGGCGGATCCACGACGCCAAGGACGCGGATTTCCGCAGCTACCTGCTCATGAAGTTCGACCTCGGCGGGATGACCCTGCCGGGGGATCCGCTGGACGCCACGCTCACCATCTTCGTGGGCCACCCCGATGAGGTGGTGCTCCAGGTCCGCGAGGTCTTTCCCCTGGATTGGACCGACGGTGATGGAGCCGGCGCTCCCGTCATGCTGGGCGAGGCAACGTGGCTGGCATCTGCTCATCCCGTCGAATGGGCCGCGATGGAGGGTAAACCGGGCCCGTTCGACGTGATCCTCGATGGCACCGTTCCACTGGGCACGGAGACCGTACCCATGATGGGGCCCGGAGGATCCCATCCGGTGACGATCGAGCTGAGCTCCGACCTCATCGCCGACTGGAACGACGAGCCGGGAGTCATCCACCTCGCCCTCACGAAGATCGACGGCCAAGAGGCAATCGTATCCAGCGTCGATGGAATGGAGGCATTCGCGCCCAGCCTGATGATCAGCGGCTGCTCCTCGTAGCTCTCCGCGAGGGCGGGGACGGCCGCCGCCGGAGCCCCCGCCGCGGTGGCCGAGGATGGCGTCGGCCTGCTACGGTACACGATGCATGAGCACCGCGACCAAGCACGTCTGGAACAAGGCCGCGGGGCTCGCGACGCTCGACGACCTGCTCGCCATCCCCGAGACGCAGCGCTTCCACGAGCTCATCGAGGGCGTGTTGGTGGAGAAGGAGGCAGCCTCGGGCAAGCACGGCGAGGCGCAGCTCAGCCTGGGCATCCTGCTGCGGCCGTTTCGTCGCGGCGGGGCGGGTGGTCCGGGGGGCTGGCTCTTCGCATCGGAGGTCGAGGTCTGGTTCTCCGAGCGCACCACGTTGCGCCCCGACGTGGCCGGGTGGCGCCGCGAGCGACTGCCGGAGCTTCCGGCCGAGGTCCCGGTGCGGACGATCCCCGACTGGGTCTGCGAGATCCTCTCGACCAATCGCGCCAACGACCTCGTCAGGAAGAAGCGCATCTA
Organism: Paraliomyxa miuraensis; assembly: GCF_026337845.1. Classification (GTDB taxonomy): domain Bacteria; phylum Myxococcota_A; class Polyangia; order Nannocystales; family Nannocystaceae; genus Paraliomyxa; species Paraliomyxa miuraensis. The sequence goes on from NZ_JAOVZF010000164.1 coordinate 713,048, forward strand.
CCATCAGCACCGCATACCGCACTACTGGGTGATCGACCCCGAGGCGGAGATGCTCACCGTGTATCGCCATACCCCGGAAGGCTACCTGGAGGTGCTCGTCGCCGTGAGGGGCGAGACGGTGCATGCCGAGCCATTCGCGGCGCGCGAGCTCTCGGTTGGCGTCTTGTTCGGCGACGACGAGCCGGCATGATGGGCACGGGCCGGCGCTCGCTTCACTGCCAGCGCCGCCCGACCACCCGGTGTGCGAGCTTCCGCAGCCGCAGCCCCGCGCCCGCACGTCTCGCCCCGGGCGCTGGCACTCTCGCCCGCGCCTCGCGGTGCTCGACCATCAACCGCATCAACATCTCCACCCGGCTCAGGTACGTGTGCCTGCGCGCCACCTCGGCCATCAGCTCTTCGAGCGCCTGCTGCTGCGGATCGGCCTCCAGCACCGCGAGCGCCGCATCGAGCATCTGCCCTGGCGTCCGCCCCAGCGCCACGCCCTCGCCGAGCAGCGTCTTCACGGTCGCGTTGTTGGTGACCGGCGGCGCCCCGTAGCTGATGTTCTTGTAGATCCGGCACGGCACGTAATTGCCCCGCTCGTCGGGATTGGGAAGCTGCGCCTTGCCCTGGAAGGCAGGCGCCACCAGGGCCTCGCGAACGAGTCGCACGTTGTCGTCGTGAGACACCGAGCCATCGGTCGACACCACCATGGGGTGATCGGGCCAGCGCACGTCCGTCATCACGCGCCCGTGGTGCACGAAGCGAAGCCCCCGCTCCACCGCCGCCTGCGCCAGCGCGGCCAGGTCGTCGGCGTTGTTGCGCCACGCCGAGCCCACGAACACCACCTCGCCCGGTGGTCGCCGCGGCCCTGCGGCGACCACCAGCTCCCGGTTGTGCGCGATCTCGTCGGGCAGCAGATCGGTCCCCCAGGTGATCCGCGCCACCCCCCGCGCGGGCGACCAGGTGTGCACGGGCACCTCGCCGTCCACCGGCCGCGCATCGGGATCGTCGTGCCCGCGAAACACCTCGTAGAACAATGCCCGACCGCTGGCCACGTGCTCGGCGTAGTCGGCGGTCGAGGTGCGACCGGGATGGTGGTCGTGCATCACGTAGCAGGCCCCGGGCACGATCGGCAGCGTGTAGTCCACGCGATCGACGTTGACGTTGCCCCACACCACCGCCTGCTCGAGCGCCTCGAACGGCAGGGGATTGCGGTTGTCGGCCCAGCACAGCGACACGTCGGGGCGATCCCGAAGGATGTGGATCCACGCGCGCTCGATCGCCCACATCACCCAGTGGTGGGTGTGGGATCGCCCGCGATAGCCATGGAGCACCACGCGACGACACCCGAGCGCATCGAGGTGCTCGAGCGTCCGCTCCACCAGGGGCGTGGGATCGACCCAGCGCTGCTCACCGCTCGCGCTCGTCACGGGGTCGTGCCTCTGGTCACCGGGCTCGTCATGCCTCTGGGGGCGTCGTACGCCGGAAGAAGCGCAGGCGCAACCAGCCTCCGGCCTCGCGCAGATCATCCGCGGTCACCGTACCCGTGACCCTCCCCACCACCACGAAGCCCACCACCACCAGCACCGCCTCGAGCCCCAGTGCCAGCGCGGGATGCAGATCGAGCCCGAGCTTGAGCGCCCACGCCGGCAGCGAGCCCACCAGCGCCACCAACGCGATGCGCAGCCAGCCGAGCCACGGAAACGTGCGCCACGGCGAGGTCCCCGTGGCCCGACCGATGAAGTAGCCGTAGACGAGGATGGTGGGCACGAACGCGAGCATGGTGCCGAGGGCCGGACCCTCGAACCCGATGAGCAGCGCCAGCGGCACGCTGATGACGAGGTTGCTGAGCAGGGTGAACATCGCCGCCAGCAGCACCAGGCGAGGCCGACCCGCCGCGAGGATCAGCGCCCCGAACGGGGTGATGCGCAGCGCGGTGTAGACCACGTAGCAGCGGAACACCTGCGCGGCCACCACGTAGTCCTCGCGAAAGCCGACGCTCATGAACTCCTCGGCGCCCACGAAGAACGCGGCACAGATCGGCACCGAGACCAGCGCGCCCTTGAGCGACGATGCGCGCCAGATCTCCACCACCTCGGCGCCCCGCCCCGCGTTGAGCAGCCGGACGAAGCGCGGCATGTAGACCTGGCCCATGGTGTAGGCGATCGACACGACCGGCAGCTGCCACGCGCCCGCGGTGTACTCGGCGAACGCCTCGCCCGACATCAGCAGCAGCACGAGGTAGCGGTCGATCTGGGCGTTGAGCACGGTCACCAGCTCGGTGATCCCCAGCGGGAAGCTGAAGCGGATCATCGCGCCCACGCTCGGGTCGGGGGATCGAGGCTGGGTGCCCCGATACAGCCGGTGGATGATCCACGCCATCCCGAGCAGCTGAACCGCGCCGTAGATCGTCAGGCCCGTGATGATCTCCTGCACGCCGCCGCCGAGGCTGGCCGGCAGGACCTGGGCGATCGTCATGCCCAGCGATCGCAGCACCCCGAACAGCGCCGCCCCGCGAGCGTGCTTCTCGGCGATGAGCAGGTTCGGGAACACCCGCGAGGCCACGTCGAGCACGGCAAACCAGGCAAAGTAGCGCAGCGCCGACAGCTCGAGCGGATCGGCGGCAGCCCCGCTGGCCCACGCTCCGAGCTCGCCCAGCAGGTCCTGTCCGCCGGCCCCGATCGCATACATCACCGCGCCCACCAACAGGCCCAGCACGAACACCGTGCCCATCAGCCGCCGCGCCACCACGGCTCGAGCATCGCGCTCTCGATCGGCGAGGTAGTAGAGCACCGCAGCCGGAAAGCCGGCCGTGAGCGCCGACCCGAGCGTGCCGTAGATCAGCCAAAGGCCCCCCACCGCGCCGAACTCGGCCTTCCCCAGGAGCTTGGCGATCACGAACGGCACCAGCGCGACCGCGGCGGTGGCGGTCATCTTGGCGAACACCAGCACCTGGGTGTCGCGGGCCTCGCTCGACGCCGTGCTCACCGCTCCGCCACCACGTCCGTCAGCAATCGGGCCAGCGCCCGCGTGGTGCTCGGCGCCGCGTAGGTCGAGACCGCCGCCTCGTCGCGCGGGCCGTGCTCGCGCGCCAGCAGGCGCCGCAGGGCCCGCGCCGTGGCCGAGGGGTCATCGCCCATGACCGACAGGCCCGTGCCCGTGCGCTCCACGATGCGGCCGACCTCCTGCGCCCGTCCCACCGCGAGGATCGGCGCGCCGCTGAGCAGATAGTCGAACAGCTTGGCCGGGATGAACATCTCCTCGTCGCCATAGCCGACCAGCAGCTGCACGTCGGCCCCGGCCAGCAGCGCGAGGCCATCGGCCAGCGGCAGGAACGGCTGCACGTCCAGGCGAACCCCGAGCCGCTCGGCCAGCGCCACGTCCTCGGCGTCGGGCTTGCCGAGGTTGAGCACGCGGATCGAGTCGAGCGACTCGCCATGCTCGTCGCGCAGCGTCGCCAGTCCCCGCAGCACGCCATCGAGGCGGCGCTTGCCGTAGCAATTGCCGAAGTGGACCAGCACCCGCTCGGAGCCCTCTGGCGCGTCGCCTCGCGAGGTCGCAACAGGAGCCTGATCGGGATCGAACGCATTGGTGATGGTGCACAGCCGCGAGGCCAGCTCGGGGTAGAGCGCCTGGTAGGCCGCGGTGGTGGCGGGCGCGGTGAAGGTGACGCGCGCGGCGGCGGCCAGGCAGCGGCGCTCCACGCTGCACTCCACCCGGCGTACCCAGCCCGCCTTGTGCTCCTGCAGGAAATTGGGCGTCCACGGATCGCGCAGGTCGAGCACCAGCGGCAGCCCGTGGCGCGCGGCCGCCAGCCGGCCCAGCACCAGCGTCCAGTAGGGGCTCGACGTGGCCATGAGCACATCGGGACGGTAGCGCTCCACCAGGGTCGTGAGCCGACGCAGCAGCAGGGGCATGAGCACGAGCTCCTCCGCCACCGGCATCGTGAGCCCTCGCCGCAGCCGACCCAGCGACCCCGGGGGCTTCATGCCGTGCCCCGGGGTGATGTCCGCGCCGACCACCAGACGACGGCGCGGCTCGGGCCACCAGCGCGGGATCAAGGTGCGATCGACCACGACCGACTCGGGCAGCGCAATCGGGGTGCGATCGTGCGGCACCTCATCGGGATGCGCGCCGGTCCACACGATCGGCCGCCAGCCGTGGTCGGGCAGATACCGTGCAAAGCGAAACGCCCGCTTGCCGCCGATCTGGAACGCGGGCGGGAACCACCGAGAGACCAAGAGCACCGTCCTCGTGGGCGATCCGGAGGCTCCGGACGACGCGCCGCTGCGCCCATGGGTCATGGTCCCGCCATAGTGCGTGCGGAGGCCGCAGCTTGCAAAGGCCGCGACCCGCGGCGGCCGGCGCCGTGGCTTGACCCGCGCCCGGCCGTCACCAACAATCCCGCCCCCAGGCGCACCGTGCTCCAAGGGCACGTCACGCCCAGCCTGGAAGGCGCTCCCCTTGAACGACGACGGACGCTACCGGACCTACCGCGGCAACATCCTCCAGCGCCTGGGAGTGCAGCGGCCCACCCCCGAGCTGGCGGGCCCGCCCGACATGCCGGTGTGGATGCACCCGATCGAGTTCTCGCAGGTCCGCGCGGTGCTCCATGCCGTCTCGCCCAAGGCCATGGTCGAGTGGGGCAGCGGCGGCAGCAGCCGCGCCTGGCTCGAGGCGCTCCCCGACCTCGAGCTGCTGTTCTCGGTCGAGCACGACGAGACGTGGGCGCAGAAGGTGCGGGAGTCGATCACCGATCCTCGCTTTCGCCTCGAGCTACGTCCACCGCCGGCCGACCTGCCCGAGCCGGTGCACATCCCCCGCAACCACGAGACCGGCCAGCGCCACGAAGCCTGGTGCCTGAAGCTCGAGCACGAGCCCGAGCACATGCGTCACTACGTCGATGCGCCCGAGGAGGCCGGGGTGCCGTTCGACGTGGCGCTGGTCGACGGGCGCGCGCGGATCCACTGCCTGCGCAAGGCGTTCCAGCTGCTGCGCCCGGGCGGGGTGGTGGTGCTGCACGACGCCCAGCGGCCGGTCTACCAGCCGACCCTCCAGGATCTCGGTCGACCGCTGATGCTCGAGCCATGGGTGCAGGGCCAGGTCTGCGTGCTGCGCACGCCCGACGCGTGAGGCACCGATGTCCGACGAGCCGCTGCTGACCGTGATCATCCCCCTGCGCAACCGGGGAGGCCATCGCGTGGACAACTGCCTGCGCTCGCTTCGCTGGCAGGACCTGCCCGCCGAGCGGGTGGAGGTGCTCGTCAGCGACTTCGGCTCCGATGCCGCGCATCGCAAGCAGCTCGAGCCGATGGTGCGGGAGCACGACGTGCGGGTGGTGTTCCACGAGACCCGCGAGATCTGGAACCGGGCGCGCGCGCTCAACATCGGGATCCGAGCCGCGCGCGGGCGCTACGTGATGTGCACCGATGCCGACATGATCTTCGCGCCGAGCTTCCTGTCGACCGTGGTGGAGGCGCAGCAAGAGGCCGACGACGCCGCACTGGTGGTGTGCCAGTGCCGCGATCTGCCCTCCACCGTCGAGGAGCGGGCGTATGCGCGGGAGGACTTCCCGACGCTGCTGCAGGCCTCGGACTACCGCGAGCGCCTGGGCACCGGCGCCTGCCAGATGGCGCTGCGCGGGATGTTCCACACCCTGCGGGGCTTCGACGAGGGCTACAAGTTCTGGGGCCTCGAGGACACCGACATGACCTTCCGCGCGCAGCGACACGGCCTGCGGCTCGCGTGGGTGCACCCGCGCACGGCCATGCTGCACCAGTGGCACCCGACCGATCGCGGCAAGCGGCCGCTGCGAAAGTTCGTCAACGACGCGCGCTTCCACCTGACCAAGTACGTGCGGCGCAAGAACCCCGGCGGGTGGGGCGGGCAGACCGCGTGAGACGCGCTCCTGGCGGCCGTCCCCGCGGGTTTGTCGCTTGCGCCGATCGGTGGTTGTAGGCTGTGCCGGACGTCGGCCTGGACGTTTTCCGGGCCCCTCGCACGTCCCTGGAGCGCACGTGAGACGCCTCGACTGCACCTCTGCCCCCCTTCGCGTGGCCTCGATTGGCCTGTTCTCGAGCTGTCTGGCCCTGTCGGCCGCCTGCTCGCCCCGGCCCGACACGGCAACGCAGAACGAGCCTCCCACCGGGGCCTCGGAGGCCGTGGCCGATCCCGAGCCGGCCAAGGCCGCCGCCCAGCCGGCTGCCCTGGCCAAGGCCGATGCGGTCGAGGACGACGACGTCGTCGCGATCGAGGACGAGCCCGAGCCCGTGGTCGATCCGCTGGGCCCGGTGTCCGACGAGATCCGCGAGCGCTTCAGCAACCTGCCGCGTGATCCCAAGCCCGACGAGCTGATTCGCAACTCGCACTACTGGATCTCCAACGAGCTGAACCAGGACCTGTGGCACGAGCACATCGCCGAGCTGGGCGGGGCGTACCTGGGGGTGGGCACCGACCAGAACTACCTGCTGGCGGCATGGGCCAAGTCGGACTTCATGGTGGTGGTCGACTTCGACGCCGCGATCGCCGACCTCCACCAGGTGTACCTGCTGTTCTTCGACGAGGCCGAGACCTACGAGGACTTCTTCCAGCGCTGGTCGCCCGAGCGCGAGGAGGAGGGGCTCGCGCTGATCGACGAGAAGCTGGGCGAGCGGCCCGATCACAAGAACATCCGCAAGTCCTACAAGATCGCGCGTCAGCTGGTGTGGGCACGGCTCCGCAAGGTCCGCAAGATCTACCCCGAGCGGGGCATCGCCACGTTCGTGAGCGACCAGGCGCAGTACGACCACATCCGCAAGCTCACGCGAAGCGGCCGGGTGTATGCGCTGCGCGGGGACTTCACCGCCAACGAGACGATGGTTGCGGTGGGCAAGGCGATGAACGAGTCGGGGCTCTCGTTCAACGTGATCTACCTGAGCAACGTGGAGCAGTACGTGGACTACACGCCACAGTGGCGCCGCAACTTCATCGGGCTGCCGGTGGGCGAGAAGAGCGTGGTGGTGCGAACGCTCGGCTGGGGAGCATTCGGGTTCGCGCCCGACGAGGAGTACCACTACAACGTGCAGCCGGCTCCCAAATTCCAGGAGTGGCTGGCGACCAGTCGCGTGACCAACCTGCCGCGGATGCTGCACTTCCGCACCAAGACCGACGTGCAAGGACTGTCGCTGCTCGATGGCGAGGTCAAGCCGTCGAAGAACCCGCCAGTCGTTGCCGAGTGAGCCGTTGGTGATGGCGTGGCGTCGCACGTTGCTGGGGAGCGTGGTGGTGCTGGGGTGCTCGGGCTCCCCGGCGGGCACGGCCAGCAGCCCCGAGTCGGCCGAAGGGGCACCGCCGGGTGCTGCGTCGGCTGACGCGGCCAACCATGAGGCCAACCAGGAGGACGGCCACGAGGACGGCAGCCAGGAAGTCGGTGGCGAGGGCGAGCGAGCGGACGGCGGCCGGGTCGGGGCGACGGACGAGGTGGAGGCGCTCGCCGACGCGGCGGACGAGCTGCCGATCACCGGTCCGTGGGCGCCCCCGGGAGACGGCGACTCCACGTGGCTCGAGGACGCACTCCGCTCGCACCGCGACATCGCCCGGCTGATGAAGGACCCGACCCGCTACCGCTTCCAGGTGCTGGTCACGGTGCTCTCGCCCAAGGGCGCCCCCAGCCCGAAGGCGATCGAGCATCGCTACCGGGTCGACGTGGAGTACGTCTATCCCGCATCGGCGATCAAGACGTTCGCCTCCGTGGCCGCGCTGCGCAGGCTCGACGCGCTGCGCCAAGAGGGGCACGCGGTTGGGCTGGACACGCCGCTGGCCTACTGCGAGGGCAACGGCCGGCGCAAGCGCTGCAAGACCACCGACGGGTCGAACCTCGAGGGCGGCACGATCACGCTGGGGCACGAGATCCGCAAGATGCAGCTCGTGTCGAACAACGTGTCGTTCAACCGGCTCTACGAGTTCGTGGGGCACCGCGAGATCAACGAGGACATGTGGTCACTGGGCTTTGGCAGCCTGCGGATCCACCACCGCATGTACGGCGTGCAGGATCCCCTGGTGCAGCGCACCACGCCCGAGGTGCAGCTGCGGCCCCTCGAGGGCGAGCGAGTGGTGGTTCCCGCCCGGGTGAGCGAGCTGAAGCTGCCGCCCACCGAGGCCACCGACATGAAGATCGGGGTGGGCTACATCGACGACGAGCTACGGGCCCGGGTGGACGAACCGCTGGACTTCTCGGGCAAGAACTACGTGTCGATCCGCGATCTGCACCGGCTGACGCTGGCCCTCAATCGCCCCGAGCTGCCGGGGGTGCCCGACCTCGGCCTGCTCGCATCCGATCGCGAATTCCTGCTGCGCGCGATGGTCGAGGACCCGCTGGCGAGCACCAATCCCGTGTACACCGATCCCCACGACTCGGGGCTGCGCTACCACGCCATGATCAACGGGATGACCCGCGTGATGCCGCTTGCCCGCATCTACTACGCCGGCAAGGCCGGTCGCGCGTATGGGTTCCTGCTCGACAATGCCTACGTGGAGGACACCGAGTCGGGACGAGCGATGGCGGTGACGCTCGTGGCCTACGCCAACGACAACGGCGTGCTCAACGACAACAAGTACGAGTACGACGAAGTGACCCGACCGCTGGTGAAGGCGATGGGCGAGGTGCTCGCTCGCGCGGTGCTGCTGGGTGAAGGAACGTAGGGCCGACGCGGGCTGGGCATGGCCGGCGGCGCTGCGACCGGCGGGCCGCGTGCGATCTTCGAGTCGCAGGCAAGAGGCGCTCACGCAGGAGTGGTGGCGCGCTGCAGTCGATCGCGAACGGCGTGCCAGGCGGGCTCGTCGGGCGGCATGACCACGAGGATCCGGGTCGCGTGCTGGGCGTCGCAGGCACGCAGGGTGGCGTAGAGCGAGCGTGCGGCGAGCTGCGGGGTTGGCAGCGCGACGAGCCGCGCGGGCACTCGTGGAGCGGGGCGGTGCTCGCCGATCACGATCACCACGTCGTCCGGGCCGACCGCCAGCGGGACGAGCTCGCTCGGTGCGTGCACGCGCACGGTGGGCGCCCGGGGGGCGTAGTGACGCGGCCGCAGTCCGGGGCTGCGGGCGGGGCCGTGTGAGGGTGCGGCCTCGATCGTTCGACCGAGACGTGCTCCCAGCTGCTCGACCGATACGGGCCCGGGTCGCAGCAAGCGGGGCACCTGCTCGCACACATCGATCACGGTCGACTCGATGCCCACGTCGGTCGGTCCGCTGTCGAGCACGAGGTCGATGCGGCCGTCGAGATCGGCGAGCACGTGCTCGGCCGTCGTGGGCGAGACGTGCTCGGAGCGGTTGGCGCTGGGCGCTGCGAGCGGGCGATCGGCGGCGGCGATGAGGCCCCGCGCAACGGCGGGAGCGGGCACGCGCAGGCCCACGGTGGACAGGCCGGCGGTGACGAGCGCGGAGATCGAGGCAGCCTTGGGCAGCACGAGGGTGAGCGGTCCGGGCCACAGCTCGGCCAGGCGCGCGGCATGGTCGGGCCAGGCGGCGGCATGGCGCCGGGCCATGGCCTCGTCGGCCACGTGCACGATGAGCGGGTTGTCGGAGGGCCGGCCCTTGGCGGTGAAGATCGCCCGCACCGCATCGGGGTTGGTGGCGTCGGCACCCAGGCCATAGACGGTCTCGGTGGCAAACGCCACGAGGCCACCGCGGCGCACGACCGCGGCGGCCTCGGCCAGCACGGCGGGATCGGGCGCGTCGCGGTCGACGGCGAGGGTGCGGGTGCGGGGCCGAGACATGGGTGGGGCGGCGGGGAGGGTAGCCAAAGAGCGTGGTCGTGCCCACGGCGTGCAGTGCGGCGTTCGCCGCACGATCGGTCGCGCCGGCCGGGTGTAAGATCGCGGCGCGTGGTGCGATTTGCTCCCGTGGCCCGTCCCTTGCGCCCGGCGTCGAGGCTCGTGCTCTGCCGGCTCGGGCTCGGGCTCGGGCTCGGGCTCGGGCTCGGACTCGGGCTCGGCTGCGGGCGAACGCCGCTCGACGTGTTCGAGCGCGACGCCATCGAGGCCGAGCTCGACGACGACGACGAGGTCCCCGACATGGTGGTCGGCGGCTGCCCCAAGGTCGACTACCTGTTCGTCATCGACGACTCGGCGAGCATGCTGATCCACCAGCAGCGCCTGGTGGAGAGCTTCGAGGTGTTCATCGACGGCGTCGAGCGCTCGCAGATCATGCTGGAGAGCGTGCACGTGGGGGTGGTCTCCACCGACGTCTACGCGGGCAACATCGGCTCCGAGCACGACGACTCGTGCCATGCCCTGGGCGGGCTCATCACCACCACCGCGGGCTACAATTCGAGCGAGACCGCGTGCGGCCCCTATGCCGAGGGACACCGCTACATGACCGAGCTCGACGAACTCGAGGCCGTGTTTCCCTGCGCGGCGCAGGTCGGCACGGCCGGCAGCACCGAGGAGCGCCCGCTCGAGGCGCTGACCTCGGCGGTGGTCGATCTGAGCGGGCCCGGCCAGTGCAACGAGGGCTTCATCCGCGACGATGCGCTCCTGGTCGTAGTGATCGTGACCGACGAGGACGATCCGGGGCCGGTGGACTTTCGCTACGACCGCCTGGTGGAAGCCAAGGGCGGCCACGAGGACAACGTGGTGATGGTGGGGCTGATCAACGAGCTGGGCACGAGCTGCCCGCTGACGGGACACACCCGCGAGGCGCCGCTGCTCACCGACTTCATCGGGATGTTCTCGCACAGCTTCATCGCGCCCATATGCGACGACTACTCGGTGGCGTTCCAGCAGGCGGTGTCGGTGGTCGAGGCGGCCTGCCAGGACGCATGATGGCCGGTGCGATGGACCGGCCTGCCCGAGGAGGCGGCCCGGCCCGCGCGTGAGGCCGAGAGTCGACGTCAGGCGGCCTGCGTCGCGTCCGCCTGCACGCTCGCCCCGCCTGGCCTACCCTTGCCCTGCCCGCCGATGATCGCCGCCCGCCTCGCTCCCCTTCGCCCGTCCCCGCGCCTGCGCTTGCACGCGCTGGCCGTGCTCGCCGCAACCCTGCTCGCCTGTCGTCACTCGGCCGACGCCGACACGGTTCCTCCGGATGAACCGAGCGGCTCGACTCCCGCCATCGCCGAGCCGCCCGCTGCCGATCCCACCATCGACGCGGCCCGCATGTTCGACGATCTCGAGTACCTCTCGAGCGATGCCCTTCGCGGTCGCTACACCTTCAGCGAAGAACTCGGCGTCGCGGCCGACTACCTGATCGAGCAGTACCGTGCCCTGGGACTTCGGCCGGTGGGCGAGGACCATCGCGTCGCCTTCCAGGCCGAGGACCGCTTCAACCCCACCATCAGCGACGACGTCGTCGTGTGGGTCGAGCACACCAAGGACGGCAGCCGCCAGGTCGCGGGCGATCGCCTCGTCACCCTCGCCAATGGCGGCGGCAAGCCGGCCTACGCCGACGCCGTGGGCATCGGCCCCCTCGCCACCGCCAAGGCCAACGCAGTGCGCGGCAAGGTCGTCGTCGCTCCCGCTCCGCCACCCGATCGCCTCGTCGACGCCGTGACTGCGTTCGCCAAGCACGGCCCCGCGGGGCTCGTGCTCATCGGCGAGGGCGACCCCGCGCTGCTCAACGCGGCCCGCGAGCCCCTCGCCGCGCTCGAGCTCCCGATCGCCTGGCTCTCCCCCGCCGACGCCAAGACGTGGATGGGCATCGAGACCCCCAAGCTCAGGGTCCCCGCGGGCACCCGCATGTCGATGTCGGCCAAGCACGAGAACCCCAAGCGCGACTCGTTCAACGTGCTGGCCGTGCTGCCGGGGTCCGAGCACCCCGAGGAGATCGTGATGCTCGGCGCCCACTACGATCACATCGGCAGCTCCGACACCAGCATGATGTGCCGTGCCAAGGACGGCGACACCATCTGCAATGGCGCCGACGACAACGGCAGCGGCACCGCCATGGTCCTCGGGGTCGCTCGCGCGATGGTCAAGGCCAACTACCGCCCCGCTCGCACGATCGTGTTCGCCCACTTCGCAGGCGAGGAGCTGGGCCTGCTCGGCTCCGAGGCCCTCGCCGACGCGCCCCCCAAGGCCGCTCCCTTCGCGGGCGGCAAGATCGTCGCGATGATCAACCTCGACATGGTGGGACGCCTGGGCAAGGACGGTCTGGCCATCGGCGGGGTGGGCTCGAGCGACGCCTGGATGCCCTTGTTGGAAGAGGTCGGCACCCGCGAGCTGCCCATCGTCTACGAGCGAGCCATCAACTCTCGCAGCGATCACGCCAGCTTCTATCGCAAGAAGGTCCCGGTGCTGTTCTTCTTCACCGGCCTGCACGACGACTACCACAAGCCCGCCGATCACTTCGATCGCATCAACCGCGAAGGCATGGCCTCCATCGCCCAGCTCGTGGCCGACCTCACCCGCAAGGTGGCCGATGGCGCCGCCGTGCCCTACGCCCCGCCGCGCAACGACGACGAGGGCGTGGTCTCGCGGATGCCCGGCACCGACGAGTCTTCGGTCGAGAAGCGCAGCATCACCCCGCCTGCGCCCGCTGCGACCGAGCGCAGCAAACCGAAGATCGAGTAAGCTCGCCGCTCATGAGCGACGATCAGGAGCAACCCAAGCCTCCGTCCCGTGGGCTGCGCTCGGTGGGCGACGCCCTCGGTGGCTGGGCGCGGCGCGTGGGCGAGCTGGTGGCCGAGGTCTCCGGGGCACCCACGGTGCCCGACGAGCTCCGCGAGCCGCTGCAGCAGGCCCGCTCGCTGCGACTGTCCGGGGAGCTCTCGCAGGCGCAGGCGATCCTTCGCGCCCAGGTGGAAGCCCACCCCAACCAGCCCCACCTGCGCTATGCGCTGGGCCTGACGTTCGTCCACGACCTCGTCACCGGCGGTCGCCCCCTGCGACCGCTGGCCGACGTGATCGCGGCGCTGCAAGACGACGCGCTCGGCTCGGCCCCGCGTCAGCTGCTGCAGGGCGCCCACGACCTCTACGAGGGCCGCCCCGAGCCCGCACTCGATGCGCTGCGGCGTGCGACCCAGCACCTCTCCGACGTGCCCAAGCGCGACGCCCAGGAGACCCGTCTGCTCGTCCACCTGCTGACCGGGCTCGCCCAGCTGCGACGCGGCCACCAGGATCGAGCCCTGCGCGAGCTGCAAAAGGCCCGCACGCAGCTGCCGGCCGAGCTCGGCGCCCCGCTCCGACACGTGCTGCTGCGCCACGGCGTCGGCTTGCTGCTCGCCGCCGACCAGGCCGCCGAGGCCGAGGGCTGGGTGGACGATGCCCAGGAGCACGACTCGCACGACTCACTGGCTCGCGAGCTGCGGGTCCGGGTGCTCGCCACCAAGGGTGACGTCGACGGCGCTCAGGCCATGGTCGAAGCGCTCGACGACGACCCCGGCCACGACGAGACCCGCTTGTGGGTGGGTCTGACGGTGGGCCTGCACGATGATGGTGGCGACGATCTGGCCACGATCGCGCTGCGACACCTCCAGGCCGCACCCGCCGATCCCGAGCACCGCCGCCGCTGGGCCCTGGCCGAGCTGACTCGCCGACGGGCCGAGGGACGCGAGCTGACCGCCGACGAGGGCTCGCTGCGACGCGACGTGGTGCAGGCCCTGTCCGACGCAGCTCAGGCCGCTCCGGTCGCCATTCGCGATCGCTACCTCCAAGAACTCGCCCACGTGGCACTGCGCCTGGACTGGTTTCCCCCTCCGGTGCGCGACCCGATCCTCGATCGCCTGCGTCGCGAGGAGGGCACCGGCCCAGAGGAGCTGCGCCTCGTTCGAGCCCGGCACCGCATTGCGTCCGGCGATCGCTCCCACGAAGACTTCCAGCCCGGCATGCCGCCCCGGTTCCGTGCCGATCCCGATCTCGGTGGCCCCGCCGGTCCGGACCCGTGCAGTCCCTTGCGCGATCCCGATCTACGCAACGCGGTGCTCGCCAGCCAGCGAGCCCTCGCCGCGGCCGAGCGCTGTCGGCTCGAGGGGCAGGCCGAGCTCGCGCAGGACCTCCTGGTCGAGGCCCTCATCGAGGCGCCCGGCCTCCCCAGGGCGCGCCGCATGCTCGCCGAGCTCGTCCAGGGCGACACGGGAACCCGCCTCGAAGACCAGCTCACGGCCGCCACGACCCTGCTGGCCGGCGTGCCCAATCGGATCCTCGGGATCTCCCTGGCCGGAGTGCAGACCGCGATGGCCCAGGTCGTGGCGGCCCGCGAGCGACTGGCCCGACCGCTCACCATCGCGATCATGGGCGAGTTCTCGGCCGGCAAGAGCACCTTCGTCAACGCGCTGCTCGGCCAGACGGTCGCCCCCATGGGCGTGCTGCCCACCACCAGCACGATCAACGTGTTTCGCCGCGGCACCGGCACGGGTGCTCGCGTGCACTACCGCGATGGTCGCATCGCCACCCTCGCACCCACCGACGTCGAGCCGTTCCTCCATGGCCTCGACGACTCCGAGGCCGCCCGCATCCGCCACGTGGAGATCGAGCGCACGGGCGGCCGCATGGGCGAGGCCTCGGTCGTCGACACTCCTGGCCTCAACGCCCTCGATGCCTTCCACGAGCAGGTGGCCCGCGAATTCCTCGACGAGGCCGATGCGGTGGTGTGGCTGTTCTCCGCCACGCGCAGCGGGGCCGCCACCGAGGCCGGCATGCTCCAGAGCCTCCGCGCCGGAGGGCGCCAGGTGCTGGGCGTGCTCAACAAGGTCGACACCCTCGACGACTCCGAGAAGACCGAGCTCGCCGACTACCTGCGCAAGCAGCTGGGCGAGGTGCTGGTCGAGGTCGTGCCGCTGTGCGCCCGCGATGCGCTCGAGTACCGAGCGACCACCCTGCCCGCCAAGGCGGGGTCGGCAGAGCGCAAGGGCAACGATCCCTTCGCGGCGGTCGAGGCCGCGCTCGAGCGCCACTTCTTGCAGCGCGCGCGCGAGCTCAAGCGAAGCCTCACCGCGCGCCGCCTCGGCGAGGCCCTGGTCGGCGCCCGCGAGGCCGTGGTCGCAGCCATCGATGCACTCGAGCACCGAGCCGACGCCACCTTGCAGGGCATGCAGGGCGAGCGGGTGGCCGCCCATCCGCTGCTGCTCCGCTTCGGCGACGCGCTCGAGGAGCAGCTGTTGGGCATCGACGATCTGCTCACCCGCGAGGGCCTGAGCCTCGGGGTGCTGGTGGCCGGCAAGGGCCGCGCCAAGGGTCCGCTCGATCCGCAGGACGTCGAGTATCTCGCCTCGTCGTTTCGCGAGGCCGGCATGGCCGCGCTGCGCCGCGCCCTGGCTCCGCTGGGCCGCGAAGATCCGGCGGCGGCCCACGTGCTCGACGAGCAGCTCGTGCCGTGGGTGCAAGGCCACGTGGAGGGGCTGGTCCACGCGGGCTTCATCGAGGCGTTGCTGCGCGAGCAGGGCGACAAGATCTCCGAGGGCGAGGCTGCGATGCGGGCGGGCTTTCGCGAGGGCCTGCGCCCCGTGGCTCGGGCCTGGGCCGGCCGTGCGCGACAGCTGGCCCGCGAGGTCGAGCGCGCGCGCGCGCGCCTGGATCGCGAGGCCAGCAGCGCCCCGCGGGCCGAGGCGCTGCGCCTGCGCAGTGCGGTGCTCACCGCGATCGATGCGCTCGCCCAGGGCGTGCACCAGGGCGAAGGCGAGGGCGCAGCGTGAGCTCACCCCCTCGTGAGCGCCGCTCGTCCCGCTCGTCCTCCATGCCCGGGCTCGTCTTCGGGGCCGACGAAGCGGGTCGCGGACCGATCCTCGGCCCCATGGTGATCGCGGTGATCGGGATCGATCCCGACACCGCCGATCGCCTGCAAGCACTCGGCGTCGACGACAGCAAGCGCTTCGGCAGCGACGCCGAGGGCCGCCAGCGCCGCGAAGAGCTCGCCCAGCAGATCCTCGGGCTCGTGCCCGCCTGCCGCGTGCGTCGGGTCGAGGTGGAGCAGATCGATCACTACACCTTTCGCGGACAGCTCAACGCCCTCGAGCGCAAGGTCGTGCTCGAGCTGCTCGATGCGCTCGGGGCCACTCGCAACGCCCAGGTGATCTGCGACGGCGCCCGCCTGTTCGCTCCCCTGCGGGCTCACTTCCCTCGTCTCGAGGCCATCGACAAGGGCGAGTCGGCTCACGTGGCGGTTGCCGCCGCATCGATCGTCGCCAAGGACGCCCGCGATCGTGCCTTCGGGGTGATCGCCGAGCGCTACGCCGCGGAGTTCGGCCCGCTGCGCGGAGGCGGCTATCCCAACGCGGCCACGCAGCGGTTCCTCGACGCCTACGAGCAGCGCTACGGCACCCTGCCGCCCGAGGCACGACGCAGCTGGGGCGCCGACAAGAGCGCCAACCTCTCGCTGTTCTGATCGCTCGCGACCGCGGTCTGGGGCGCTCGTCCGTGCCTCGGCCTCAGGGCGAGAACGGATCGTTCATGTCGTCGAGCATGACGCTCTTCTTGGACTTGCTCGCCTTGGGCTTGCGCTTCTTGGACGGACGCGCGCGCTGCTGCTGCGAGTCGATGAAGCCGCCGACCTCGCCATCGAGCTCGCGGGCGCGCTCGAAGTTGGCCTCGGCTCCGGGGTCGTTGCCTTCCTGCGTGTCGCAGAGGCCCAGTCCCGCGAACGCTCGCGCTCGCACGCGGGGATCGTCGTCCTCGAGCGCCAGCGAGTACTCTTGGCGCGCCGCCACGCAGTCGCCAGACTGCCGTGCCCGATCGGCTCGCGCCACGATGTCCCAGCGCCCCGAGGCCGGCCCGGCGCTGCTGCCGGCCTGCTTGTGGGGCTCGGCCGTCTTGGAGCCACCCATGACGCCACCGGGCACGTCGCCCAGCGAGCCCATGCCCGTTGCCTTGGGCTTGGCGTCCTTGTCTGCATCCTCTGCGAGCTTGGCCTCGGACGCGCCATCGATCGCGCCTTCGTCGGTGGGCGCATCGGGGGCCGGTGCCGCGGCGGGAGTGGCTTGGGCCGAGCTTTGCTCGGGCGGATCGAGCGGCTCGAGCTCACGCGCTCGCTCCCCTTCCTCTGGCGCCTGATCGTCGACAGCCTCGTCGGCGGCGACCGTCGGGGCCGATGCCGTGGGCGTGAGGGGTGGCTCGGCGAGCTTGGCTCGATCCTCGGGATCGAACACCCACAGCACCAGCGCGGCGGTCCCGGCCAGCGCGAGCGCGGGCATCATGAAGCTCCGCCGCACTCGGCTCCACCACGAGTCCTGCGATGCCGCAGCGACGGGAGCCACCGCCGCGACTCGGTTCGCCTCGGCAATGACGTCGTCGAGCACGCCCGCACGAACGTCCTCGAGGGGCAGCGCCTCGCGGCTGGCCACGAGCAACGAGCGGTAGTCCTCCAGGCGCTCTCGCACCGCGGGGCTCGTGCCGTCCTCGAGCCACCGATCGATCGCGCCCGGAAGCTCCAGATCCTCGAGGGCATCCTCGAGCAGATCGAGCTCGGCGGGGCCGAGATCCAGGTCAGCCATGGGCGGCCTCCTCCATGGCGTCGCCGATGGCCACGGGACGCAGGTCGGCCAGCTCCTCGCGAAGCTTGTCGAGCGCATACCGCATGCGGCTCTTGACCGTGTTCTCGGGGGCGCCCACCGTCTCGCCGATCTCACGGAAGGACATACCCGCCATCAGCCGCATGAGGAAGACCTCGCGCTGATCGGCGGGCAAGCGCAGCACGGCGCCGTTGATCCGGGCACGCAGGCGGGGCGACTGCGCCATGAGCTCGAGCGGCAGGTCGTCGGAGGGGATCGTGGCCAGCAGCGACGGCGCGTTGCCATGCCCGGCCCGACGGCGCAGCGGTGCATCGAGCGACTCGTGATCGCGGAAGCGGGCGCGCCGGCTCTCGTCCACGCACAGGTTGCGCGCGATCGTATAGACCCACGTGGTGAAGCGGGCCGAGCGGCGGTAGCGGTCCTTGGAACGAATCACGCGCAGCAACACCTCCTGTAGCAGCTCCTCGGCCCGGGCGGGAGCGTGGACGCTGCGCAGCAGGAAGTTGTAGAGGCCCCGGCTGTGGCGGGTCACCAGGACCTCGAAGGCGTCGGAGTCGCCGAGCCGGAACTCGTCCATGAGCTCCTCGTCGGTTCGCTCGGATGGATCTGCCGTACGCATGGGATGGGCCAGACAGCGGGGGGCCTGCGCTCCGCGGGCGTCATCGCCGATGCTCCAAGCCATGCTCGAAGCCGGAAGCTGCGCGATGTGCGGAGTCGCCATGGCCGGTTCGGTTCCGGGGCCTGGCAACGCAGCGAGCGCCCGGTCGATCTTTCGAGTCTGTCGGCTGACGGTCTCGGCCCTTCTGGCGTCAACATGTCGACGATCGGGTGGTCGATTCGTCAAGATCATGACGATCGGCGTCACCAACATCGCATCGCCAGGAAGATGACATCCCCAAGTCATGAGCGTATCCCTGAGGTCGAAAACGCTCGATCGTGGAATCATTGGGGTAATCGTCAGGCATTCCCTCGCTGGGTGAGTGGCACGTAGCTGGCAACTAATGGGAGCGTCCCTGGCGAGGGACTTGGTAGCGAACGACGCAAGACAAGAATCCACAGCTCGGCGGGCGCGATGTCTCCCCCGGCATTCGGCCCAGATACTCTCCCCGAGCTGTAGGAACCCCGACCCCTCCCTTGGCATCTCCCCCGGTGCCAAGGGTTTTTTCTTTTAACCGCCCCGAAGGCGCCGCGACCCCTCGCACGGAGGGCCCAAGACGGTTCGAGGATCTAAGGCTCCCGCGGCCGATGGACCCGGGGCACGCGGGTGTTGATGGCGACCAGCACCTCGTGCGGGATGGTGCCGCCCCACTCGGCGAGGTCCTCGATGCCGATGCTCTGCTCGCCGGCAGAGCCCAGCAGCACCACCTCGTCGCCGTTGTACGCGGTACCGTCGGGGCCTAGGTCGACCATCAGCTGATCCATGCAGATTCGGCCGACCACGGGCCGGCGGATGCCACGAACGAGCACATGGGCTCGGCCCGAGAGTGCGCGAGCATAGCCATCGCCGTAACCGACCGGGAGCGTGACCACGCGGGTCATGGCACTGGGAGCCCAGGTCGACCCGTAGCTCACGGGCTGCCCTTCCTTGACCACCTTGAAGTAGACGACGCGGGTGATCCAGCGCAGGGCGCCCTTGACGGGAACGATGGCCGGAACCTCGAGCGAGGGGCGAGCCCCGTAGAACAGGATTCCCGGGCGCACCATGTCGAAGTGGCTGTCCGGGAGCTGCACGATGGCGCCGCTGTTGGCCGCATGGCGCATGGGGGTGGGCAAGCCGCGACGCTCGTAGAACGACAGCACCTCTGCGAAGCGCTCGAGCTGCACGCGTGCATGTGCGAGGTCGGCCCCGTCGGCGTTGGCGAAGTGGGTGAAGATGCCCTCCACGGCGACGTGGCGGCAGCGTAGCGAGGCTTGCAAGAGGGTCTGCGCGCTGTACCAGTGCACGCCGATCCGCTCCATGCCGGTGTCGATCTTGAGGTGCACGCGAGCCCGCACGCCCAGCGCTGCCGCGTGCTCCTCGATGGCCTGCAGCTTGTCGACCGACGAGGCGGTGAGCACGAGATCGTGCTCGAGGAAGCGGGGGATTTGCTCGCCCACGATCCCTCCGAGCACGAGGATGGAGGTGCGCACGCCCTCCTGGCGCAGCCGCATGGCCTCCTCGAGGTAGGCCACTCCGAGCATGGGCGCACCGAGGCGATCGAGCATGCGGCCCACGGCCACCAGGCCATGCCCGTAGGCGTTGGCCTTGAGGATCGGCATCACCTTCACCTGCGGGCCCACGTGGGACTGGATGGCGCGGTAGTTGGCTTCGAGCTGGGCGAGGTCCACTTCGAGGTACGTGGGCCGCAGCTCGTCCGTGGTGATGGTGGGCTCGTGCAGCGGTGGCACGCCGGGAGTGCGTTCGTGGCTCGCCGCTTCCGGGCGGGCGTCCTCGGGTGCCGAAGCTCGGCGGGCGCCATCGAGCGTGGCCTCGAGCTGGTCTCGTCGTTGGCGCTCGCGGGCCTTCTCGCCCTTGGTGCGGCCGTGCGCAAGCGCGTTCGCGTCGGCCTGGCGCTTCTCGGCCTCCTTGCGCTTGCGCTTGCGGGCCCGGCCCAGGTTGATCACGTCGCTCATCGGGGCGTCGTAGGAGGAGAACGCAGCGGGAGAGTAGCGTAGGATCTCGCGTGGGGAGCGTGCGGGTGATCTCGACCCGAACCTGGCGGGTGCATGATCGTTCCGACGGCTTGGGGCACCAACGACGAGGGCGAAGTGAGATGACGATCCGAGCTCGACTCCTGCGCGCAACGCTCAGCCCGAGATCCGACTCGGGGATGGGCTCGGTGATGGGCCTGGCGGCCGGAGGTCTGGTGGCCGGAGTGCTCGCGGGCTGCCTGTATCACGAGGAAGACTTCGTGGCCGAGTACGCGGTGGAGGTGTGCCGGATGGTCCGCGAGTGCGGCCGCGAGCTGCACCTGCCCGGCGAGAGCGAGCTGCTGCCGGCCACGAGTGCATGCGAGGGCATGATCGAGGCGCACTATTCCACGTGCATCTCGGGCTGCAACTATCGCCCTGCCAAGGCGCGCCGCTGTCTGCGGCGGCTTCGCGACAACGAGTGCGAGGGCGAGGTCGTGACGGCCGATCCCGACGACGACCACGACGGCGACGAGACGATCCCCCTGGTCTGTGACTTCGTGTTCAACGAGTGCGAGGGGGGTGACGACCAGGAGATCCAGTGCATGTCGCCCAACGGCTGTGCCGTGGGCGAGCGGCCGGGGGAGGGCTGGCTCCTGGGGCTGGGGCTGTTGGGTCTTTGGTGGGTGGGGAGGCGTCGCGCTCGCGGGGCATGAGCTCGGGCGTCACCGGGGTTCATCGCCTCGGGGTCTTTGCGGCGTCGGCCAGCGAGGTCACGCTCACCAGGGCACAGGGCGGGTCGGTGATGCGAGCCAGATCCGGGTCACCACAGTCGGCGAAGGGGAGCTCGTGGAGCTCGACGTTCCACGGCAGTGAGCGAGACATCTGCACCGAGTGGGGATGCGTAGCGATGGCCAGCACGCGCCGATAGCTGCGCCGAACCGCGAAGTCGGAGGCGGCGACGCTGGTCATGCGCCCGATCCACCCCTGCCCGCGGCGCTCGGGGGCAGTGCCGCCGATGTTGAAGTACACGACCTCGCCCCGAGCGAGCGGGCGCTCGCGATGGTAGGTGTCGATGTACCAGCTCAGGCCGAGCGACAGCATGCTGCTCCAGCGTGCGAGACGGGGGTTGTCGCCCGCAGCCTTGGCCTGCTCCTCGGCGAGTTCGTCGACCAGATCGATGGCGGTGTAGAAGCCGACGATGCGGTCGGTGTCGGGCTCTCGCAGCATGAGGCCGAGGTCGTCGGCCAGGGCCTTGGCACAGATCCGGGCGGCCGTCGGGCGGTAGTCATCGGCGGTCACCCCGAGCGCCCGAGCAATGACGTTGTGCGAGGTCCAGACCGCGGTCACGCACTCCACGATGGCTTCGAGGTGGGCGTCGTCGAAAGGCTCGATCAACGGTGGGGGGGCGTCTGGGGGGCGGGGAGCGGGGGAGCGTGGTGACGAGCCCATGACAGGGCATGCATCATAGGCGCGGTCTTGCGTCGCGACGTGCAGGGTCGGGAACGCGAGCCGAACCCGCCGCCAGGACTGCTCCTGACGGCGCGGACTGGTAGGCGGGACAGGAATTGAACCTGCGACCAGCGCGGTGTAAGCACGCTGCTCTACCACTGAGCTACCCGCCTGTACGGGCCCGTTGCTGCCGTGGCGGCGCACCGTATCACGGCCGCCGGAGGCCCACCAGCCCCGCTAGCGCAGCAGCTCGCCGACCTCCAGTACCCGCCGTAGGATCGTTCGCTCCGTCTCCGCAATCGCGTCGAGCCACGCGCCGGCCGTACATCCGTCGAGCACGGCCTCGCCACCGGTCAGATCCGACAGCGGCACCAGCACGAAGTCCCGGTCGCCGATCCGCGGATGCGGCAGCGTGAGGCCCTCGACATCCACCCGCAGCTCCTGCCAAGCGCCGTGGTCGTCGGCCCGCTGCACCACCAGCAGATCGAGGTCGAGCGTCCGTGCATCCCACCGCTTGCGTCGCTCTCGACCATGCCGCGCCTCGAGCTCGAGCAACCCCTCGAGCAGCTGCCGAGGCTCGAGTTCGGTCCGCAGCTCGATCACCGCATTGAGGAACGCCCCCTTCGAGGGCCCCACCGGTCGCGTCTCGTAGACGGCCGAGCTGCTCACCACCCGCGTGCGCGGCACGATGCCCTCGGCGAGCATGCGCACGGCCGAGCGGAGGGTGGCCAGCCGATCGCCGAGGTTGCCTCCCACTCCCACGAATGCACGTAGCTCGCCGCCTGCGTGCGATCCAGCCGGTGACGGCATCGGTGTCACTTCTCCGCGCTCGAAGGGGCCTTGGCCTTGCCAGCCTCGTCGCGCTTGGAGGCCGCAGTGGTGCCCTCGGCATCGAGCGACAGCGGCTTGCCCCCGCTCGCTCCGCCCCGATCGCCTCCGGCCGACGCAGCCCCTTCGGCCTCGAGCGACAGCGGCTTGCCTTCGCCGCCCTCGTCCCGCTCGCGCTCGCCCTCGTCCCGCTCGCCCTCGCCCTCGTCCGCCTCCGTAACCCGCGCCTTGCCCGGAGCCGGGCCGACCGGCCCGGGCTCGATCGCCACCTTGCCCCGGTGCTCCCTGGCCGCCTCGCCGCCGTAGGGCACCATGAAGCTCACGGCCATGGCCCGCGTGCCGTCGATCCGCAGCACGCCCTTGACCACGAACGGCTCGGGCCGCGGGGGCAGCTCGTCGCCGGCCTTGGCGGTGCCCACCTCGGACAGCGGTGGCACGCCCTCGGGCGGCGGGGCTCCCTTGCCCTTCTTGCCCTTCTTGCCCGCCGCAGCCGCAGCGGCCGCGGCTTCGGCAGCCTCGCGTGCGGCCTCCTCGGCGGCGACCCTGGCCGCGTCGGCGTCGGCCTTGGCCTGGTCCCACGCGGCGGTCGCCTCGATCACGTCGCGCGCCTCCTGGGGCAGATCCTCCACCGCAGGCAGCAGGAACCGCACGGCGCCGTCGTCTGCGGTGGGCTCGGTGGTGCTCCACTTGCCCACGAGCAGCTCGACGGTGCGCCCGCGCAAGGGAGCCCGCGGCTCCTTGCAGGGCGCCGCGCCACCATCGTCGCGGCGATAGGCATCGGTGTAGCGCACCTCGTCGCGCGTGCGCACGGTGTCGACGACGGCGGCGGTCAGCAGCACCACGCCGATGGCGGTGAAGATCCCGCCAATTCGATAGCCGGAGCCCTTGTCCTCCAAGACCTCGCCCTCGGGGGTCACGGTCTGGGCCTGGGAGTAGGCCTCGGGCCGGATGAGGCCGACCAAGCCCCCGGCCGTGGCGGCGGCCCCGAATCCGTACTCGAACCACATGGCCCCGCGAGCAGTGCGCTTGTCGACCCGCTCGATCCGCGTGACCGGCAGGTGGCGCACGGCGGTGCAGGTGCGGCTCTCGGCCAGGCGCAGGGCCAGGCGGTCACCATCTTGCGTCCACTCGGCCTCCAGCCCGCGCCCGGTGATCTCCGAGCCATCACCCCCGAGCACCAGCACGCTGGCCTCGGACCGCTCCACCACCTCGACGGTCGAGCGCGAGATGACCTGGGCGCAGCCGCACAGGGCCACCGATGCCGCCAGTGCAACCGATCGTCGAGCCCATGCGCGGAGCCTCGTCATCGCCATGCCGTGCCCCTCTGCCCTAGAGCGAGATCGCCTGACCGAGCCGCTCGCCCACGGTGCGGGCCACGGTGGCCATCAGCTCGTCGCCGTTCTTGGGGGCAACCCACCGATCACCAGCCTCGTCGTAGTCGAAGTGCCAGGCGTCCTTGTTGGCGGCCATCCAGATCTGACCGGCCGCGCTGTGGGCGTTGATGATGAACTTGCCGCCGTCGGAGAAGGCCAGCGTGAGCACGTCACCGGCGAGATCGACGTCGAGATCCTCGTGCTCGAGCCCCCCGAGCACGTCGTCGATGTGCTCGAGCGCCTCGGCCGAGAGCTTCAGGAAGCGTCCGCGCTCCATGCGGGCGCAAGCCTGGGCGATCCCCCGGCGCGCGTCAATCGGCGGGGGAAGCCGTCGCAGGTGCCGCGGCATCCGCGGTGGTCGGCTCGACGGCCGCAGATGCCTCGGCCTCGGCGTTGGGCGCCTTGGCTTCGGTGGCCTCGGCCTCGGCCTTGGCCGGATCGGGGATCGGACGCCCGAGGATCTGCTCGGCCTCCTCGCGCGACAGCTCGACGATCTCCTGCTGGCTCCCGTCGGGCATGGTGATGACCCTGCGGTGCTGCTTCATGGGGTCGGGCGCGGGCGCAGGCGCCTGGGCTGCGTCGTCACCCTGGCAGCCGCCCGCGGCGCGCCACGCCAGGAAGGAGATCACCGGGAGGTAGATCGCGAGACGGATGAGGATCCCGCGCCGAGGCCAGCGCATGGCGATACGGTGCCGCACGCGACTCGG
Organism: Paraliomyxa miuraensis; assembly: GCF_026337845.1. GTDB lineage: Bacteria > Myxococcota_A > Polyangia > Nannocystales > Nannocystaceae > Paraliomyxa > Paraliomyxa miuraensis. The sequence continues at coordinate 737,413 of NZ_JAOVZF010000164.1, forward strand.
TACCGCAAGGGCTGGGGCCGTCGTTGGCGGGTCGAGGGGTCAGGGCAGCACCGTCACGTCGACGTAGCGCTCGGTGCGGGCCTCCACGCGACCGCTGCGCTGGAGCACCTCGGGGTAGGGCGCGAGGGCGACCCGCGAGAGGGTGTAGGTGAGCGTGCAATCGGTGGTGCTCTGAGAGGTGAGCACGCCGGCCGGGATCGTCCACTGCCCGGTGTCGGGCACGAGCACGCCGGCCTCGGTCTCGTAGGTGTGCCCCTCCTGCATCGCCACGAGGCACTCGCCGCCGCCGATCGGCTCGCCCAGGCGCAGCCGCATCATGCCGCCGTCGAGGGCCGGCTCCCACTGCACGAGGTGCTCGGCCGAGGTCTCGAAGATCTCGCCGTCCATGGGGGCGACGACCTCGAACACTGCCGGCAGCTCGATCGACATCTCGATGACCTCCGCCTCGGTCTCGCGCTCGAGCCGGAAGTCGAAGCTGCGCGCTCCGTCGGCCGGCAGCGACAGCGCGTACTCGATGCGGTCGGCCTTCTCGGTCATCACCGGATCCTGGCCGTTGATGGTGAGCCGGTCGGTGCTGCAGAGGCGCAGCGGCGAGTTGGCCCCGCGGCGATCGCCGGCCTCGAAGTCGATGGTCGCCCGCACGTCCCACCCGCTGTCGACCACCAGCGCGACCGCCGAGATGTCCTGGGTGGCGATCTCACAGGTCTCCCCGTCGTCCACGGCGCACCCGAGGGCCGCGGCGAGGGCACACACGAGCAGCGCAGCGAGCGGCCGAGCCCCGGATGCACCGAGACGACGCGCACCGAGACGACGCACGGCGAGCGCCCTGCTCCTGCTCCACCTGCGTGCGCGTCGTCGCTCCATCATCGTGCTCCACTTGCGACTCGAGAACGGCTCAGAACGGCTTGATCACGGCCATGATCACGACCGTGATGAGGATGACGGTGGGCACCTCGTTGATGAGCCGACACTGCCTGGACGTGAGCGTGCAGCGACCGGCGGCCAGGTCCTTGCGCACCTTGCCGCTGTAGAAGTGATAGCCGAACAGGAACACCAGCATGGTCAGCTTGACGTGGAACCACCCGCTCGCGAGATAGCCCGAGAACCCGCGGGACCACAGGCACACACCGAAGAGGGTGGTGAGCACCATGGCCGGCGTGCAGATCCCCCGGTAGAGCCGCCGCTCCATCACCTCGAGCAGGTCGGTCACCTCGCGCTTGCCCGCGTTCTCCACGTGGTAGACGTAGAGCCGAAAGATGTAGAAGAGCCCCGCAAACCACGTGACCACGCCGATGATGTGAAGGGCCCGGAGCCAGTGGTAGCTCACGCCGGCGAGCGTAGCAGGCCCACGCGTGAGTCGAACCCGCCTGCTCCCAGACCCGGCGCTCCCGAGCCCCGGCACCTTCGAACCCCAGCCCCTTCGAGGACGGGCGCGGCGCTCCAGGCGGGATGAACGCGCGTTGTGCGCATGTGCGCATGGCCGCGCGAGAGGTGCTCGGGGCAGTGCGTCACGATGCAGGATCCGCGCAGCCGCGGCCCCATGGTGACCCCTCGGGGTTTGGGCCCAGCCGGGCGGGTGTTGTACGGTAGACCTTGATAGGAGCGGGACGGCGACGCGTGCATGATGACGAGCACTCGATGAGGCCACCGACGCCGAGTGCGTCGTCGGCCGTGGAGCCCGATGCGCCGAGCCAGGTTGGACTGGCGAGGATTACTCCCCGCAAGATCCGAGTGAGCCGAGGCCAAGTGCAAGACCGACCGAGCAGCACCGACGCCAATCCGATGAATCGGCTGGTCCCGTACCTCGACCTGTTCGGGCGCCTGACGGACGACGAGCTGGCGCGCCTGGCCGGAGTGCCGGCCTCGATCGCGAACAACCTGCGGCGACAGGTCGTGCAAGTCGACCGCGCGCTCGCTCGCTTTGCCGACCTGCTGCCCCGGCTGACCGACGCCGAGCTGGTGCGGCTGACGGGAGCGGCTCCCAAGACGGTCCGGTTCTGGAGGCTGTGCCAGCCGCGAGCCGCGATGACCGGCGGCGATGGGCAGGGATGGTCGGTGTCACAGTCGACCGAAGGGACGGGGCGAGCCCATGGCTTGGACGAGCCGCTGCGCCGCCCACCGACGGCCCCGCACCCGGTGGCGGTCCCGCACCCGGCAATGAGCGACGAGACGCCGCTGGACAGCGGAGCGCCGCTCGAGCGCCGCCACTATCGCATGCCCACGGGAGAGCGCGACGCGGGCCCTGCCTTGCGCCCGCGCGAGGCATCGGGGTCCCACGGGCTGGCGTCGTCGTTTCCGGTGGACCTGTCTCGGCCCCGCACCGGTCGCACGCAGGAGCTGCCCTCGCAGACGCCTGCGGACGAGCCCTCGCCCGGCCCCCCGCCGGAGCTGGTACAGCGACAGCAGGCGGTCTCCCAGCAGATGACGTTCGCGGGGGCCCCGTTCCCGGGCAACGACTACTCGGAGCCGGTCGAGGCGGAACACGAGAGCGACGACGGCATCTTCATTGGTCTCGAGCTGCCCGATCCTCGCACGCTGCGGTAGCCGCGAGCCGCTCGAGCCGCTCGAGCGCATCGGGGATCCGCTCGGAGAGGGCGGGGCGAGCCACCAGGTAGATGTACTCCTCGTTGCGAAGGTGGCTGACCGTGCCGACCTTGTCCCCGCTGGGATTGTAGATGCCGATCTGAGCGCCGACGTAGCGCTTGAAGTCCTTGGTCACCACGAAGACGGTGCCGTGGCGTGCGAGTCGCTGCTCCATCTCCTGTCGGCTCTGGTAGCCCTCGTTGTTGAACGAGACGACCAGTAGCGGCGAGGACGCGGCGTCGATCAGGTCGTCGAACGTGAGCTGGTGCTCGCGCTTGGAGTTGTACTTGCTCTTGCGCTCGCGGCAATCCAGGCGCTTGCACGCGACACCGTAGACGTCGGGCTTGTCCCACAGCACCAGCGACTCCCAGATGTGATAGTTCGAGAGGTAGCTGTGTTGGTTGTAGGGCGGGTCGATGTAGGCGACGTCGACGTCGAGCGTTCGTACCGCCTCGTTGGCGTCCATGCGCAGGGCCTCGCAGCGCCCGTGCCTCACCGCGGGCAGCACGTCGGGCATGCGTAGGGTCAGCGGGTTGAAGGCCCGGGGGGCCCATTCCTTGACGTAGGCCATCTGGAGGCCACACGTCGAGTCCACGCGATCGGCGGCTTCCATCAGGGAGGTGAGCACGACCGACCGGAGCGGGGACGGGAGGCACTTGCGCTCGAGCTCCTCGCGGATGGCGTCGATGCGCTCGCCGTTCTTGGGCTGAAAGAACCGGGAGTCGATGCAGAACGTCTGGGTGAAGTAGCCCGCGCGGCCCGGCAGGCGCCCGAGCTCGTCGAGGAGCTTGCTGACGTCGCGCTGGACGTGCTCGAGATCGGCCGCCACGTAGCACTCGGCCAGGCAGTGGGCATAGGCATTGTGGTCGTTGGCGATCACGCGAAGGCCCGCGCGCTTGAAGGCATGGCCGACCCGGCTGGTGCCCGAGAACACGTCGGCGACGCTGGTCAGCTCCGGGAATTGCTCGAGGATCCGTACCAGGCTGGGAAGCAACGTTCGCTTCGAGCCGATGTACTTGATCATCGTCGCGGATCGGGAACGCGAGCTCCCGCGCTGGCGATGATGGTTCGAGGGGTACGGGCACGCAAGCCTCCCGGCCACGTGCTGGCCTCGCGGTCACCGCCGGCCGAGAAGCCCATCGACACATCGTGAGCCTCCTCCATCACCCCTCGAATTCATCCCCTTCGGGCCACGGCGGCCCACCCGTTGGCCACGAGCCGGCCAACGGGCGGACCACGTTCGATCCATGGCCTCGCCAACCCACCGAGATCATTCGACCCACCTCCCGGAACCGAATTCGCAAGGCCACCAGGTCATGCAAACACGTCGGTATCCCCGAGACATCCACGATGCCTTCGCTCGGCGTGTGTTCGCTCGCGCCGACACGGTGTCGATCCTGCTGCGGCACGTGCTTCCGCCACGTTGCCTCGCGTATCTCGATCTCGGTTCCCTCGAGCTCGCCTCCGCCGACTACATCGGCCGCAAGCTCGGCCGGCGCAGCTCCGATCTCCTCTTCACGGCGCGCCTGCGTGGCACCACCCGTCGCATCGGCCTCTACGTTGCGCTCGAACATCAGTCCACGCGCGACCGCCTGCTGCCGCTACGAGAGCTCGAGTATCTCCTCCTCCTGTGGAACCGACATCGAAGGCACCGTCGTCGTCGCGCCCAGACCCTCCCGTTCATCCTCCCCATCGTCCTGCTCCAGCGCCGCGCCTGGACCTCGCCAACTCGCCTCTCCGAGATCATCGATCTCCCGCCCGAGATCCTCGCCGCCTTCGACACCCCCGTGGAGCTGAAGATGATCGCCGACGATCTCGGCAGCTCGGTGCTCGACGATCCCCATCCCGATCGCTCCACCGTCGCGTTCGTCGAGCTCGCCCGGGCTCTGCTGCACGCACACCGCAACCCGCCGGCGCAAACCAGAGAACGAGCCGCGAGCCTCGTCCCCCTGATCGAGACGCTCATGCTGGACCCAAAGTGCTCAGATGACGTCATCACGATTTGGGCCTATACCAACGGAGCATTCAAGAAGGGTTCGCCGATCCATACAGCCCTTCACCGTGCCATCAACCCCGGGAACCTGCCGATGACCGACGAAGACATCCTGATGAAGCCGTGGATCGACAAGGGCTTGCGCAAGGGCCTGCGCAAGGGTCGTGCCGAAGGCCTGCAGAAGGGTCGTGCCGAAGGCCTACAGAAGGGCCGTGCCGAAGGCCTGCAGAAGGGTCGTGCCGAAGGCATGCAAAAGGGCCTCAGCGAAGGCCTCGTCAAGGGGCGGGCCCGCTCGTTGCTCGACGTGCTCGAGTTGCGGTCCCTTCGGTTGCCCTCCACTGCGCGCCAACGGATCCTCTCCACCAAGGACGAGCAGGTCCTCGAGCGGTGGTTCCGCAGGGCGCTTGCCGCTGCCTCGGTCGAGGAGATCTTCGACGAGCCGCTCTCCGCGAGCGCGGGCGCAGCAAGGTGAACCAACCGTTGCATCCCGGCTCCTCAGGTGCCGGGCACGTGCCCGAAGATCGCGATGTGCAGGCGCGGTCCGAGCATGAACCCGTGCTCGATGCACACGGGCACCAGCGCGGCGTAGTCCGAGGACAAGCGCGTGGGATCGGTGCACTCGGGCATCAGGAGCACTTGGGGACGCTCGCGATCGGCCACGCGTAGCTCGGCGAGCATGGCCTCGACCTCGCGCACGTCCTCGTGCAGCGTCTTGGGAGCTCGCGCCCGCACCACCAGCTTGAGCTGCCACGGATGCTCCATCAGCGCCCGCAGCACCTGCGGTTGCCACCGCCGCGCGTCGTGCCGGGGCCCCCACACGGGGTGATCGGGCGTGCCGTGCGAGAGCTTGGGCGATAGTGACATCAGGTCGCACTCGACGTCGTCGGGCGCCACCGTGCCGGCGGTCTCGAAGGTCACGTGGTGCCCGGCGCGACGCAGGCGGCGCGCCAGCTCGACCATGCCGGCAAACAGCAGCGGCTCACCACCGGTGAGCACCACGTGCCGCGGCCCCTCGGCGCACGCCTGCACGATCGTCTCGAGCGCCACGTGCTCCCCCGTGGGCGCCCACGAGGTGGTGGGCGAGTCGCACCAGGCGCAGCGCAGGTTGCAGCCGGCCACCCGTACGAAGGTGCTGGGCACGCCCGCCAGCCGGCCCTCGCCCTGCAACGAGACGAATGCCTCGTTGATGCGGAGCGTGTCCCCGGACACAGGGGCCGGGGCGGGAGTCAGGGGCAGGCGCACGCTCGGTTGGTCCCATGGATCGCGTCCGCTGCCAAGCGGGGGCTCCCGCGGGTGATGCGAGCGCCGGGCGGTTGACCGGCCGCAACCGTGGGGTACGCTCCGCCTCCATGCAGAGTCTTGGGCAAGGCTCCCGCCGCCGCATCGTCGACGTGCTGACCCTGTCGCCCCCGCAGGAGGGGATCGTCGTCAAGGGCTGGGTGCGAACCGTTCGCACCAGCAAGCAGGTCGCGTTCCTCAACGTCAACGACGGCAGCAACCTCTCGGGGCTGCAGGTGGTGGCCGGCGAGGATCTGGAGAACCGCGAGGAGGTCGGCCACCTCACCACCGGCTCGGCGGTGGCGATCACGGGCACCCTGGTGGAATCGCCGGCCAAGGGCCAGGCGGTCGAGCTCCGGGCGACGGCGGTGGAGATCGTGGGCAAGGCCGACCCCGACTACCCGCTGCAGAAGAAGCGCCACGGCTTCGAGTTCCTCCGCACGATCGCGCACCTGCGCAACCGCACCAACACCTACGGCGCGGTGTTCCGCGTGCGCAACGCCCTGGCCCACGCGACGCACTGCTTCTTCCAGGACCGCGGGTTCGTGTACGTACACACCCCGATCATCACGGCTAGCGATTGCGAGGGCGCGGGCGAGCTGTTCCGCGTGAGCACGCTGGACCCCGAGAGCCCGCCCCGTAACGACCAGGGCCAGATCGACTGGTCGCAGGACTTCTTCGGAGGCAGCACCTACCTCACGGTGTCGGGCCAGCTCGACGTGGAGACGTTCGCGCTGGGCATGAGCGACGTGTACACGTTCGGCCCGACCTTCCGCGCCGAGAACAGCCACACCTCGCGGCACGCCTCGGAGTTCTGGATGATCGAGCCCGAGATGTCGTTTTGCGACCTGGCGGGCGACTGCGACCTGGCGGAGGCCTATACCAAGCACCTCGTCACCACGGTGCTGGAGCGCTGCGCCGAGGACATGGCGTTCTTCGACGAGCGCGTGGAGAAGGGCCTGGTGGAGCGCCTGCGGGCGGTGGCCGAGGCGAGCTTCGAGCGCATGACCTACGCCGAGGCGGTGCGGCGCCTCGAGGGGAGCGGCCAGGAGTTCGAATACCCGGTGTACTTCGGCGCCAACCTGCAGGCCGAGCACGAGCGACACCTGACCGAGACCCTCGTGGGCCGGCCGGTGTTCGTGACCGACTACCCGCGCGAGATCAAGGCGTTCTACATGCGCCGCAACGACGACGACCGCACGGTGGCGGCGATGGATCTGCTGGTGCCCAAGGTGGGCGAGCTCATCGGCGGCTCGCAGCGCGAGGAGCGGCACGACGTGCTGAAGGCGGCGATCGAGGCGGCCAAGCTGCCGGTCGAGGCCTACCAGTGGTACCTCGACACGCGCCGCTTCGGCACCACGCCCCACGCGGGCTTCGGCCTCGGGTTCGAGCGCATGGTGATGTACGCGACGGGGATGCAGAACATCCGCGACGTGATCCCGTTCCCGCGCACGCCGGGGAATTGCCTGTTCTGATCCTGGAGCGCTCGCCATGAGCGCGGGCTCCATGCACTCGAGCCCCGCTCGGGGCCCACGGTCCCGGCGGGGCTCCATGCACGCTCGGCTCACGGCTCGAGCCGGAACACGCCCACCCCGAGGCCACCGCCGTCGAGCTCGCAGGTGGCGGTGGCCAAGAGGCCTCCGTCGGCGGTGGGGCGCAGGTGGTCGGCCGAGCGGCAGTCCTCGCGGTAGAGGCTCCAGCGCGTCGAGCGATCGGCCTCGAGCCGGCTGATCCGCATGGCCACCGGGCACGGTCCCGGACCCTCCCAGCAGCCGTTGGGATCCTCGGGGTCGAGGTAGAGCCCGTCGCCCACGGCAAAGCCTCCGTCGGGGAACACGGCCAGACGGTAGGTGCCGGGCGCGGCGTCGTTGATCCACGTCCACTGCTCGCTGCCGTTGGTCGCGAGCGCCTTGACCCACGGAGCATCACCCCAGCCGGCGAGCAGCAGGGTGCCGTCGGCGGCGAGGCCCTGGTCGTGGATGCGATCGGTGGCGATGGCGTCGGTCACGAGGGTCTCCCACCGGGTGGCGCCGTCGAGGCGCTCGAGGGTGGCCGCCCAGGCTTGGGAACGGCTGCTGCCGGGGTCGATGCCCAGGCGTCCGCCCACCGCCACGCCGCCGTCGGCGGTGACCGAGACCGCGGTGACCTCGCTGTAGCGCATGTTGGGGTCGCCGAAGGTGCGGCTCCAGCCGAGGTTGCCGTCGGGGTCGACGGGCTGCACCCATGCCAGCGAGTCCTGGCTGCCGCCCACGATCACGCCGCCCTCGGGCAGCCCGGCGAGCGCACTGGCGCGTCCCGGCATGGAGATGCTCCACAGCTCGTTGCCGTTGGCGTCGAGCTTGCGCACCCGGTTGTCGCCGTCGACGGACTCGTCGTAGCCCACGGTCGAGAAGTAGACGTTGCCCAGGGGATCGGTGGTGACGGCAACGGGGAACACGGACGCGTCGACGCCCGAGGGCTCGGTGAGCTCCCACAGCAGCCCGCCGTCGGCGTCGTGCTTGCCGAGCCAGAGCTGGTCGTAGTAGTGGCCGTCGCCCGCGGGGTGCAGGCCCAGGAAGCCCAGCAGGTAGAACGAGCCGTCGGGCGCGACCGCGAGATCGAAGGCGGTTGCATCGGGCCGCAGGGTGCTCCAGCGAACCTCGCCCTCGGTCGCGGGATCGCCATCGGTGTCGGTCTCGGTGTCGCCGTCGGTGGGATCGTCGTGACCCAGCGACAGCGAGCCGGGTTCACAGGCCGACAGGGCCAGGGCGCAGAGGACGAGGGAGGGGACGTGAGTAGGTGCAAGCTTGGTGATCATGATGGGTGAGTCCTCCGAGAGCCCGTGATCCGTCACCGCTGCGATCGATTTCCTTCTGCGGGCTCGGCTGGGCCTGGCCGCGGACGCTACGGGACGGCGTCGGGGCAGCGGGCTCGGACCTTGGCGGCGGCGGGGGTGTGGCCGTGCGCGCGCAGGAAGGCGGTGGCGGCCTCGACGGCGCCCGGTCGGCCGAGCTGGCAGCGAGCGGAGACCTCGATGGCGGTGCGCTCGACCCCGAGCTGGCCCCGAGGGTGTGCCTTGGCGTGTGCGCGCGCGAGCTCGAGCGCCTGCTCGGCGTCTCCGCGCGCGAGCGCCCCGTCGGCGGCTGCGATGCGCTGGATCTCGTCGGCGAGGGCATCGGGGGCGGGCGTGGGCTCGGGGCGCGATCGGGGCTTGGGCCGATCGGTGGACCGAGCCCGGCGGTCCGCCTCGGCCAATGGGTCGGTGGTGACGGGCGTGAGTACGGGCTCGTGGTTGCTCGCGTGTGGCAGCGGGCCCTCGGGTGGGCTCGGCGGAGCGTCGACCTTGGCCGGCATGGACGCGGGCGTGGACGCGGGTATGGACGCGGGCGACTTGGCATCACCGATCCATCCTCCGCCGATCCATCCTCCGCCGATGAGCGCTCCCCCGAGCACCGCCACCAGCACCATGGCCTTGCTGCCTCCGGCGGCAGCGGCAGCGGCCGGGGCTCCGGGCTCCATCAGCGGACGGCCGCCCTCGGCGGGTCCGCCGTTGCCTCCCGGTGGGGGACCGGCCGGCAAGCGGGCGAGGAGTCCTCGCAGCACCCGCTCTTCGCGCTCGGGACCGGGGATGGCCTGCGACATGCCCTCGCGAACGAGCTTCGCGAGCTGGGGATCAAGCGGCTCCATGATCGTCTCCTGGGGCATTGGCCGCCGAGGCGGCGTTGGGCAGGGCGTGCAGCCCCTCGCGAAGATGGCGGCGAGCGAGGCGTAGCCGCGAGTACACGGTGTTGAGCTTGACGCCGAGTAGCTCGGCGATCTCGGGGGACGACAGCTCGGCGATCTCGGCCAACACGAACACCTCGCGCTGCTCGTCGTGGAGCTGGCCCAGCAGGCGATCGAGTCGCTGCAGCGCGAGGCGCTGGCCGACCTCGGCCTCGGGCGTGGGCGGCTCGGTCTCGGGCGGCAGCGCCTCTGCCTTGCGACGCCGACGGTCGAGCTTCTCGCGATGCCGACGTGCGGTATGCAGCGCGATCCCATGCAGCCAGGTGCGCACCGACGAGTCCTGGCGAAACTCGCCGCGCCGGCGGTGCAGCACCAGGAACACCTCCTGGGTCACGTCCTCGAGGCTGGCCTCGGGCACGCCCAGCCGACCGAGCAGCGCCCATACGGAGCGGAAGTACTGGCGGTACGCGTCCACGACCCACTGCACGTCGCCCGACGAAGCCTCGTGGCCGATGTGGTCGGTTCGCTGCGGTCGAGCCCGGGGCATCGCGTGCCCCTTCTAGTCCCACGGGCGCGGCGATTCCGTCACCACGCGCGCAGCTCCAGCCCCAAGAGGCCTCGCAGACCCACCTGTGGCACCCTGAACAACGTTCCTCGAGATCCGACGTGGAAGGCGGGACGGCGAAGCGAGGCGATCACCTCGGCGGTGGCGGTGAGGGCGACCCGGGCGTGGACCCGCACCACCACGGCACCGCTGGCGAGACCACCCACCCAGGCGTCCACGGGGTTGCGGGCCTGATCGATCCCCACGCCGCGGCCGATCAACGGGCCGCCCTCGAGTCCGGCGCACAGCGGGGCGACCACGCGAGCCGAGCCGGGTACGAAACAAGCGCGCACGCCCAGGCTCACCGACTGGAAGCGACCGCCCACGGTGGGCTCGTCGGGATAGGCGATGGTACGCGGAGGGGCGTAGGTGAGATCGGTCTGCAAGCGGAAGCCGCCGCGGGTGATCGCATGGCCCAGGCGTGCGGCGCCGGTCGGCGCGGGCAGGAGGGCCAGGCCCGCGCCGCCGCTCAGGGCGATGGCGTGGGTGGTGGGCTCGGGGGCGGGCTCTGGTGGCCGGTCGGCGCTCGCGAGGACCGGCCGACGCCCGCGGGTCGGGGTGCTCGCGGTGCGATCGGGCTCGGGGATGCGGAGGTCGAGGTCGGGCTCGGGGATGCGGAGGTCGAGGTCGGGCTCGGGGATGCGGGACTCGGGCTCGGGAACGCCGCGGCCGGGGTCGGGGCCGGGCGTGGGCTCTGACTCTGACTCGGTCGTCATCGACGCGGCCGCCACGGGATCGAGCGACACCGCCACCACCAGTGCCACCGCACGGGCGAGTGTCTCGCAGTCGCTCGCGTGCAGAGTCCGGGCAGCGCCGTCGATCTCCACCAATCCCGCGTAGCCCCTCGCCTCGGCGCTCAGCACCACGCGCACGGGCACCGGCGGTGGGCGCCCGAGGAATCGCTGCAGCAGCTCGGTGCCTCGCGCGCGATCGGGGCACCCGGCCGGGGCCGTCCACGATGGCTCGGGCGCGGCCGAGGAGCCCATCGTGAGCATCAGGGTGAACGCGGCGAGCATCGGAGTGGCAGCGAGGCTAGTCCGTCGGGCCGGGGATTTCGATGGGCGCCGCCCTGGCGAGGGCGTGCTAGCGTCCGCCCCGCGACATGGCACGGGCTCCCCGGTTCCGACGCTACGCGTGGGCGTTCTTCGCCTACCTCCTGCTGGTGATCCTCTTTGGCGCCTGGGTCAGGATCACGCACGCGGGTGCGGGGTGCGGCTCGCACTGGCCGACCTGCCACGGCCAGATCATCCCGCTCGATCCCTCGATCGAGACGATGATCGAGTACACCCACCGCCTCACCTCCGGCCTGCTCGGAATCCTGGGCCTGGTGCTGGTGGGCTGGGCTGCGCGCAGCTTCGGTCGCCATCGCGTGACGTGGTCGGCGGTGGTCACCCTGGTGTTCATCGTGCTCGAGGCGATGATCGGTGCGGGCCTGGTCTTGAAGGAGCTGGTGGCCAGCGACGACTCCGTTGCGCGCGCGATCGTCATCTCGCTGCACCTGGTCAACACGCTGATGCTGACCGGCGCCGCCTCGCTCACCGCGTGGTGGAGCACCGACGAGCGCCCCGTGTCGCCGCGAGCGCTGGGCACGGGCACGTGGATCCTCGCCGCGGGGCTCCTGGCGCTGGTGGCCACCTGCATGACGGGGGCCGTCACCGCGCTCGGCGACACCCTGTTTCCCGTGCAGGCCACCAGTGACGCGGGCCTGCTCGAGCGGCTCTCGGGCGACCTGTCACCCGCCAAGCACTTCCTGGTGCGCCTGCGGATCATCCACCCCGTGGTCGCGGTGGTGGCCGCGGGGATCGTCTATGGCGTGGGGGCATGGATCCGCGAGCATGCCAAGGACGATCGCTCGCCGCGTCTCGGTCGCGCCCTGCAGCACGCGGTGCTCACCCAGGTGGTGCTGGGGCTGCTCGACATCGGCCTGGCCGCGCCGGGGTGGATGCAGCTGCTGCACCTCTTGCTGGCCCAGGGGGTGTGGGTGGCCGCGGTGCTGACCACGGTCTCGGCCTGGGCCGGCGCTGCCTCGGCCGCCACGGGCCGACCCGCGTGAGCGAGCACCCGGCGGTGCATCATCGAACGGGTGCGATGCGGCTCGAGCCGCCCATCGTGGGATTGCGACGGTCGTGACTGGCCGAAACCAGGTTTGGCGCTAACGAATGGGCGGTGACCATGCAAACGCCCATGACCACGAGCACGCCGCGCACGCCGTCACTTCGCCCCTCACGCTGGGCCCTGGCCCTGGCCCTGGCCCTGCCGGTCGGATCGGGCTGCCAGCTCGGCGTCGAGCCGGGCGAGCTCGAGGAGCTGCCGTTGCAGCCCTCCTCGCGGTTCGTGGCGGGCTCGACCTACTACCTGCCGCTGCCCGCCGAGGGCCGCTGGGTGGTCGAGCAGGCGCCCGAGGGCAACGCCAACGAGCTGGTCCCGGGCGCCGACGGCCACGCGCGCTTCACCCCGGTGGTCGCAGGCGACTACGTGTTCCGCATCGACGGGACCGACGTGCGCCGCTCGCTCACCGTGGTCGAGCAGGGCCCCTACGAGCACTTCAACTACTACGCCACGTCGTCGCTGGCCCGCGTGGGCGACGAGGTCTGGGTCGCCCACCTGTTCGACCCGCACGTCAGCCGCATCGACCCCGCGTCGGGGCGGGTGCTGGGCACGATCCGCGTGGGGCCGTGGCCGGCCGCGGTGGCCTGGAGGCCGGAGCTGCCGGTCGCCCTGGTGGCGCACGAGGCCGGCGACACGGTGGGCTTCGTCGACCTGGCCGAGGGACGCCTGGTGGACGCGCTGTGGGTGGGCGACGAGCCGGCCGAGATCGTGCTGTCGTCCGATGGGAGCACGGCCTACGTGTCGCTGGCGACCGAGGACGCCGTGGTGGTGGTCGACGTGGCGCGACGCGAGGTGGTGGGTCGCGTGGCGACCAACGTCAACCCCACCGCGATGGCGATCTCGGACGACGACGCCACGCTCTACGTGGCCAGCTACCGCTCGGCCGTGAGCAACCGGCTGCAATTCCCCGCCGACCCGCGCAACGACCTCTACGACATCGCCGTGGTCGACACCGCCTCGCTGGAGGTCCGCGACTTCATCCCCGAGGTGGGAGCCACCCTTGGCGGCCTGCTGCTCGACGGCGATCGGCTCTACGTGGCCGTGACCCGGGTGGCGGTGGAGGAGCTGTCGGGGCAGGAGGGCATGACCGCGTTTCGCCACTCCGTGGTGGCCTATGACACCAGCACCCTCGCCGAGCAGGTGGCCGTGGATCTCGGCCGACAAGAGAGCTCCACCGGATGGGCCGTGCGGCCATTCGGCATGGCGATGGCCGGCGGCACCCTGTGGGTGACCACCGAGGGCAGCGACGCGGTGGTGGGGCTCGACCCGCAGACCCTCGCCGAGACGGTGCGCTTCGAGGCGCCCGGACGCCCGCGCACCATCCTCGCCGACGGCGAGGGCCTGCTGGTGCACGGAGCCCAGGCGTATGCGGTCACCACCGCGAGCGCGAGCGGCACCGTGACCGGCTCGATCGCGCTGTCGGGCGACCCGCGCAGCGAGAGCGTGGCCCTGGGCCAGCGGCTCTACACGGGCACGGGGGCGGGCGCGGGCGAGAACCACAGCTGCGCCGACTGCCACGTGGACGGCCTGACCGACGGCAACGTGTGGTCGGCCGGCGGCTTCTCGGAGTCGAGCAGTCGCCCCATGTTCTGGATGGAGGGCACCGATCCCATCGGCTGGGAAGGCGATGCCTGGGATCTCTACTCGTACCTGTGGGGCAGCCCCGGACCCACGATCGGCCTGACCGCCACCACCGAGGCGCACCAGGCGTTCTACGACTACCTCGCGGCGTTCGTGCCTCCGCCGCCCGCCAATGGCTGGACCCGGCGCGACGGCAGTCTCAGCGAAGCAGCGGAGCGCGGCCGAGAGCTGTTCGTGGGCGAGGCCAATTGCGCGAGCTGTCACGCAGGGCCGCTGACCACCCAGGGGCTGCGGCTGCCCGGCGGCGGCACCCAGACCGAGCACCCGATCGTGGTACCGAGCCTCGTCGCGTCGTATCGGCACTCGTACTGGCTGGTCAACGGAGCCGCGCGCACGCTCGAGGAGGCGGTGGAGGCGATGCTCCCGCTGTCGAGCGGCAGCCTCGACGAGCCGGGGATCGAGGCGGTGGCGCGCTACCTGCGAGAGCTCACGGCGCGCGAGCTGTTCGTGCTCTCGACCACCCCCAAGGCGGGCGACCGATACGTGCGCAGCGAGGGACCGCTGCGCGTGACCATGTCGCACCCGGTGTTCGACGACGCGGAGAACCTGGCGCGCGTGAGCCTGCGTGCGACCGGCGGCGAGCCGGTGGAGGCCGCGGTGGAGGCCGAGGGTCGACACCTCGTGGTCAGTCCGGCGCAGGCGCTCGTGCCCGGACAGGGCTACGAGCTGGTGGTGGGCGCCGGGTTCGAGTCGTTCAGCGAGCTGTCCCTGGCGGAGGATCACGTGGCCGCGTTCACGGTGGCCGGAGCGCCGAGCCTGCGGCTGGAGGGCGACTACGTGATCACGGTGGATCACCCCAACCTCGATCGCGAGACCCTCGACTACGACCCGAGCGTGATCATCCCGATCCCGCTGCGCATGCAGGCCACGCCCAGCGCCTACGGGGCCACCATGGACACGCAGGTCACCGAGACGCTGTCGGCCCGCTACGACGTGGTGATCGACGGCGACGTGGCCCACTGGCCGCCGTTTGCGTTCCCGGTGGGCCCCGGCTTCCTCAACCGCAGCTTCCCCTCCGAGATCACCCTGGTCGACGACGACGGCGACGGCATCGCCGACCGTGGCGAGAGCACGCTCTACTTCCGCAGCCCGGGGCTCGAGGCCACCGACGTGCGCTGGACGATCGCGCGCGACGACGGCGGCCCGGTGGAGTGCAGCGGTCAGGAGGGCACGCACGAGGTCGACCTGACCATGGATGGCGCAGGCAACCCGGCGGTCGCCTGGACCACCGACGTCGAGGCACTGGGGTACTACGTGACCGATCCCGACGCGGTGCCCCCGACCGGGCCAGGACCGGTCACGGGCGGGGAGACCTACTGGGCGATCTCCACCGCGAGCTTCCCCGCCGGGTTCGTCGGGCCGGTGACCTACGGCGAGCTGCCCGAGGGAGCCCAGGACGTGAGCGAGGCCAGCGGCGCGCCGCTGGGCGGCGCCGCGCTGCCCGACGGCAGCTGCATCAAGCTGACGCTGGTGTTCACGGACTTCTCGAGCACCACGCTGCGCTACCAGGCGGGCGGATGAGATGCGGCCCTCACCCGACCACTACTACTACCCGACCGGGCTCCCGCACGTGGCGTTGAGCAGACCCGAGCCGGTCATGTCGGAGTAGGTATAGGGGTTGTTGAGCCCACCGACGCTCGCGAACGTGGCGGTGACCGGATCGTAGCGGAACACCGAGTTGGCCCCTGGCGACACGGTCCACACGTTGCCATCGGGGTCGATGCTGATGCCGTTGAGCCAGCTCACCGCGCCGGGCACGGGGATGCCGGGTCCGACCATCAAGGTGTCGCGGTCGATCCACCGCAGGCCGATCGCGCCCCCGTAGCCGTAGTTGAGCCACATGCGGCCGTCGGTGCCCTCCTGGATCCCCGAGTAGCCATGCACCCCGCCGCCGGCCAGCATGGCCACGTCCCAGGTGCCAGTGGCCGGATCGTAGCGCTGCGCCGCCTGGTCGCCGGTCTGGGCCTGGTTGGCGGTGAGCCACACGCGATCGAGCGAGTCGACCGCGATGCCATAGGCCCAGTGCGGCGCATTGATGACCTCGGTCGAGCCGTCGCTGAGTCGGATGCGGGCGATCTGCGAGGAGCTCGAGTTGGAAGAGATCCAAAAGTCGTTGTTGCTGTCGACCGCGCCGCCGTAGGCCCCGAAGCCCGAGCACACGAAGCCGGGCACGTTGACGTCCATCAGCGAGATGCCGGTGTCGCCGTCGAGCAGGTGCACCCACACGTTGGCATCGGCACCGGGTGAGCAGCCCGAGGTCCACACCGCGGCGTCCTCGTACATGCAGGTGGCCTGGTTCTGCACCCCGCTGGTCCAGGCCACGGGGCGCTGGGTGGTGTACGGGTAGTCGGCGTGCCACGCGATGCAGTCATCCGCGGCGAACTGCATGGGGGTGGAATTCATCGACGTTTGCACGCCGGGCATCCCGTTGCGCAGCGGATCGCAGAACTCCGAGCGCGCCCAGACCTTGGTCACGCCGCCGTTGCGGTTGGCCACCGCCACCGCGTCGGCGGAGAGGCTGACCGAGGTCCGCGAGGGATTGCCGTTGGCGGGGTTGGGCTCGGTGTAGTAGCGGCCCTCCTCCACCAGGGTCTGGGTGTTGATCTTGCTGACCGTGCTCTCGTTGGAATTGGACACCCAGATGTACGACCAGCCCACGTCGCCGCCGCAGTCGCACTGGCCCCCGTTGCCGCCATCGGGCTGGGTCGCGGTGTCGAACTTGGGGGGGTCGCCCGACTCGTCGGGGTCGACGGTGGACTCGGTGGTCGGCGCCGTGCCCGAACCCTGCGAGTTGCTGCCCACGCTGGTGTCGCTGGTGGTGGCCATGCCCGAGTCGGAGGCGGAATCGGTGCTCGGCCAGGTCAGGGGCGGCAGATCGCCCGCGCTGTCCTCGCCGTCCTCGCGGCCATCGGTTCCGCATGCACCGAGGGCCAGGCACAGAATTGCTGCCAATCGTCGTTGCCCGCTCATCGCTCTCGACCACCCTTCCTTGGACAGGGCGAT
This sequence comes from Paraliomyxa miuraensis, assembly GCF_026337845.1. Lineage (GTDB taxonomy): Bacteria > Myxococcota_A > Polyangia > Nannocystales > Nannocystaceae > Paraliomyxa > Paraliomyxa miuraensis. Next base: position 754,326 of record NZ_JAOVZF010000164.1, read on the forward strand.
CAGCCTATCACGCCGATCGACCTCCGCGAGCGGCCGTCGTTCGGCGCGTTCGCGTTCAGGCCGTGGGTGGCGCGCCCACCAGGATGGTGAACAGCTCGGCCTGCAGGTTGGGGTCTTCGAGCACCAATCCGAGCTGCTGCGCCATCGAGGCGAAGGCCTGGGTGGCCGAAACCTCGTCCACCCAGATCACCGCCGCGCGCTCGATCGCGGGGGTGACCAGCACGCGCTCGACGCGGATCCGCAGCTCGTTGGCGTCGACCTCGTCGAGCATGCCCGCCAGTACGTGGGTGGCGTGGGTCGTGAAACCCTCGCTGGTCAGCACCCCATGCACGAAGCGAGTGCTGGCAGCGAAGAACGCCGCGTCGTCGAGCAATCCGGCCAGGGCGCGGCGCAGCCCGGGGTCGTCGCCCAGGCGCGCCGACAGCAAGCTCGACAGCGCTGCGATGCGCGCGGGCTCGTCGAGGTGCTGCTCGAGCCGGGCCGCGAAGCGCTCGTCGTCCATCGGGACGCCCAGCGTGGCCTCGAGCTCCGGGGCCCACTCGAGCATGAGGTAGCCGATGCGATCGCCGAGCAAGGAGCGCTCCACGATCACGTCGGCCATCCGCCCGAAGGCGTCGTCGACCGCGGGGCGATCGAGCAGGACGTCGAGCGACTCGTCGAGCGCAGCATCGAACGCGGGTCCGTCGATGCCCGCCGAGAGCAGGGCCTCGACCCGCTCGCCGAGCGCATCGACCGACCCGCTGGGATCGCGGGACGAGAGCCTCACGAACGCCTCCAGCAGCGCCGGATGCTGCATCATGGCGCTCAGGGTCTGGTCGAAGATGGGAACGAGGCTCGGGTCCTGCCCCAGGCGAGCGAGCAAGCGCTCGCCTGCCGCGGTGACCTCGGGCGCGTCGAACAAGCGGTCGAGGGCCTCGCTGCTGGCCAGGCCCGCGCCCGTGGCCGTGCCGAGCATGGCGTGCGACAGCGGGGCCACGGCCTGGGGCGACGGTGGAGTGGGGTCGCCTCCGCGCGCGCGGTGAGCACAGCCGAGCATCCCTCCCAGCGGTCCCAGCATCAGACCGAGCACCAGCAGGCTCGGCGTCACGCCACGCAACGCGCCTCGTAGCAGTGGAGCCGAGCCGAGCCGCGGGCGCGATCGCATGGCTTCAGTGGTAGCCGAACCGTTTGCTTGGTCACAAGCGAGATCGGCCGGGGCATGGCTTTTTTGGTGAATGGTCGCGCCGCACGTGGCACTACTGCGGACATGGAGCCATTCATCGGTCAAATCATCATGTTCGCGGGCAACTTCGCGCCGCGGGGCTGGGCGCTGTGCGACGGGCAGCTGCTGCCGATCTCGCAGAACCAGGCATTGTTCTCGATCCTCGGCACCACCTACGGGGGCGACGGCCGGACAACCTTTGCGCTGCCCGATCTGCGTGGTCGCGCGTCGCTGCATGCGGGCAGCGGCCCCGGGCTCACCCCGCGTTCGCTGGGGCAGAAGTCGGGTGAGGAGACCGTGACCCTCACCGTCAACCAGATGCCCTCGCACGGCCACGTGGTCAATGCGGCCGACACGATGGCCAACGTCAGGAGTCCGAGCAACGCCGTGCTCGCGCAGGAGGCCACCGGCGCCTACCAGAACGGCCGCACCGACGTCACGATGAACCCGGCGATGATCGGCAACTCCGGCGGCAGCCAGCCGCACGACAACATGCAGCCGTACCTGGTGGTCAACTACATCATCGCGCTCGAGGGGATCTTTCCTTCACGCAATTAGGCCCGTCCCCGGACTGGGTTCCATGTCTTCTTGGAGGGGCTTCGCAGCGCTTCGCAGCCCCTCCCCCTCCCCCTCCCCCTCCCCGGCGGCCGGGCGCCGGGGAGCTGGGTCGGCCGGAGCTGCGCGAATGGGCTCGGCGGGGTTAGCCCATTCGACAGATGTCGCAGTACACGCAGCCGCAGGGCACCGCCGACGGCGTCGTGCCGACCTTGGAGCGGGCCTTCATGATTGCGCGGATCAGCTGCTGGTCGTCGTGACGGGGGTCGATGGCGGGGGTGGACACGTTGGTCTTGGCGTCGTTCATGATTGGGTTCTCTCGAGTGGGTTGGGGTTGGAAGACGAATGCTTGGAGATCAGTGGGCACCAGCTCGGTAGTCGCGGTCCACGTCGGCGAGAGCGGCCAGGAGCTCCGGTCGGTCGCGCACGGCCGTGGGCCGCTGGGCGCGGGCGAAGAACTCCGGGCCGTAGCGCTGGGGCAGCTCGACGAACCAGCGATGCACGGCGCCGGCTCCCAGGTGCTCGGCGACGAACACGAGGACCTCCTCCAGCCGACGCTCGCTACGGGCGAAGGCTCCCTCGGGGTCCGCTTCGTACTCGCGCAGGATTCGATCCTTCTCGCTGCGCGTGGTGGGAGCGTGGTGGACGAAGTGTCCGACTCGGTCGCGGCAGAATTCGTGATAGTCGCGGGTGAAGAGGATGAAGGTGTGCCACATCTCGTCGAGGATCAGGATGTCCTCGGTGACCGTCATGGCCTGCGGTCGCCCGGGGCGGCCCGAGAGCCACATCCACTTCTTGACGTCGTCGAAGAGGGCGCGTGCCTCCTCGAAGGGCATGTCGAAGCGCTCGAGGAACTTGTGGACGATCGCGTCGTTCTCGTAGGCGAGGACGACGTCGAGCGATCCATCGCGCGAGTGCGGGCACGGGGTGGGACTCGGGAGCGCACCGAAGGGAATCGAGGAGGCGTCGTGCATGGCGGTGACCCGTTCGTCGCGGCGGGCTGGTCGGCGCCGCCGTCGTTCTCGTTCGGGTAGACCGCGGCCGCGGCGATTCGATCACCGCGACCCGCACGTTTGTTGCGCAACCTACGATGGCGGCCCGCTCAGCCGGCCTTGGCCTCTTCGGCCGGAGCGTCGGCCGGAGCGTCGACCGGGGCCTCGACCGGGGCGCTGCCGGGATCGCGCAGCTCGTAGCCGTGATCGGACATGACCATCTGCCCGCCGCCGCTCATCAGCTGACCATTCTTCTGGCACCGCACCCGCCCCGGCTTGCCGTTGTAGGGCTCGACCTTGGTGCGCTCGATCGCCGCGGTGATGCAGGTCTGGACCGGCTTGGGCGCCTGACCGGTGAAGCTCACCGCGGACACGCTGCCGTCGGGCTCGATGTCGGCCGTCACGTCGGCCGAGAACGTCCCCGTGAATTTGAAGGTCTGAAAGCAGGGGATGATGGTGCTGCACAGCGCCCCGCCGTAGCTCTCGCCCTCGGGCTGGGCGTCGGCCTCGGGCGCGCTGGCCTCGACCTTGGTCTCTGCCTTGGACTCGGGGGCAGCGGCAGCGGGCGCGGCGACCTTGGCATCGTCCTTGGCCTTGGCCTTGGGCTCGGTCTTGGGGGCATCCTGACCACATCCGACGGTGAGCAGGACGGTCGACAGCGAGAGCACGACGAAGCAACGCATGGAAGATCCTCGCCGCAGGTTATATTCGTGGTGCTCGCACAGCGGCAAGCGCCCCCGATGCCCTCCACCACGCCCAGCACGTTCACCTCCGCGCACCACGCCTATGCCGTCGTGCGCGAGCTGGGCCGGGGTGGGCAGGGGCGAACGCTGCTGGTGGAGCGGCAGGGCGAGGCGGGCTCGCGCTACGTGCTCAAGCTGCTTCGCCTCGAGCACGTGGACGACTGGAAGCAGGTCGAGCTGTTCGAGCGCGAGGTCGCCACTCTGGCCGCGCTCGAGCACCCGGGCATCCCACGGCTCGTCGACCGCATCGTCGAGGACGAGCGCACCGCGGGCATCGTCCAGACGTTCGTGGAGGGGCGAACCCTGGCCGAGCAGATCGCCGAGCCCGAGCCCATGTCGGCCGAGCGCTTCGAGTCGATCCTGCGCCAGGGCCTCGAGATCCTGGCGTATCTGCACGAACGGGTGCCTCCCGTGCTCCACCGCGACATCAACCCGCGCAACGTGATGCTGGGGCCCGATCGGGCCTACCTCATCGACTTCGGGGCGGTGAAGGTGGGCGGCAAGACCGACATGACCTCGGTGGGAACGTTCGGCTTCATGGCGCCCGAGCAGATCATCGGCCGGGCCGAGCCCGCGTCCGATGTGTACGGCCTGGGCATGACCATGGTGTGCGTGGCCGAGCGACGCGACGTGGGCGATCTGTCGCACGATCCGTCGACGGGGCAGGTCGACTCGAGCCGGCTGCTGGCGCGGGTGAGTCCGCGCGTGCGCAGCGTGGTGCTGGGGATGATCAAGCCCGGGCTCGGCGAGCGGCTCCGTGATCCTCGCGAGGCGCTGCGGCAGCTCGATGCGCCGCAGGTGCCGGCGGTGGCGCCCGCGCGCGCGGTCGCACCGGACGACGGCACGCCGATCCGCTCGCCCCAGCGGCTGGCGCTGGTGCTCGTGAGCGGTGCGCTGGTGGCCGGCCTGGGCTTCGGGCTCGTGTTGATGAAGCGGAGCACTCCGCCGGTCTCCGTCACCACCGTGCCAGTCGCGGTGCCGGCGGTGGTGCCAGTCGAGCCCGTCCCGCCCGAGCCCGTCCCACCCGAGCCCGTCCCGCCTGCGATCGCCCCTGCGGTACCCGTGCCCGTGCCCGTGGCTCCCCCGATCGATCCCCCGGCCCTCGGCGACGACGATTCCGCGCAGCTCGAGCTCACCACCACGCCCGCGGGCGCGACCGCGTTCGTCGACGGCAAGGAGGTCTGCACCACCCCGTGCACGGCCCGCGTGGGCTACGGCCAGCGACGGGTGCGAGTCGAGCTCGATGGACAGATCGTGAACCGCGAGCTGACGGTGCTCGAGGACACCGAGCTCCACGTGTCGATGCCGAGGTAATGCGGACCACGATCTTCGGCGCGCGAGCGCGCCTCCGTGTCGATCCGCGTTGACCACCCCGGGCCCCCCTGCAATGCTGGCCGCATGAGCATCGCCCTTCAGGCTGCATCCGCCCAGCTGGGTAGTGGGTACTCCGTCGATGCGTGGATCGACGTCACGCTCCAGCCGATCCTCAAGCTGTGGCAAGGCGTAGGTGGCCACAGCAATTTCTTCTTCAGCGAAGAGGATGCACGCGAGGCCACCGGTGCCTACGAAGGCACCCGGCCCTACAAGTTCGCCGAGACGCTGTGGCGGCTGGCCCAGGTCCAGCCCAACCCCGCGCTCGGCTACCGCCAGTCGATTGGCGAGTTCGTGGTGGACCTGCCCGTCCCCGCCGCCGTGGGTCTGTGCACCGCCAACCGGGCGCTGGGGAGCGGCTCCGTGTTCCAGTACTACATCCCCGACTGGGAGGCTCGGATCTACCGCACGGGCCGGGTGCACCGCTTCAGCGGGCAGAGCTACTGAGCGGATCGGGCCAATTGCCCATCCGAGCTCCGTGGTTCGGGATTTCGTTGGGCAAGTTGCTCGATGCTTCGCAGCGTTCCACCTCGAGGACGTTCGGAGTCTTTCCCTCGTGATCCCGGCGGCTTGCCCTCTCGCTCGACTCGCGACCCACGATCGGCACGGTTCTTGATGAGGCGCCGCGCGAGCGCTGGGCCTCGGGCCGTGGCGCGAGCGTGGACCGATGCCGACGCCAAGCCTCCCTCGAGTCTCCCTGACCACTCGCCTGCTCGCCCTGGCCTTGCTGCCGAGCGCATGCCTGGCCGATGACGGCCGCGATGCCGCGCTCGACGACGGGCCGGGGCAAGCCCCCGACGACGCGACCGACGAGCTGCAGCACAGCTACGGCCCCCAGGCGGGCGCCATCACCTACGACGGCGGCACCACCTTCCGGGTGTGGGCTCCTCACGCCTGGAAGGTCGCGGTGGTGGGCGACTTCAACGGCTGGCACAACGACGTCGACGAGCTCCACCGCGAGCCCGGGAGCGACTACTTCTCGGCCGACGTCGACGGAGCCCATCACGGCCAGCAGTACAAGTACGTGATCTGGAACGGCAACGACGAGATCTGGCGGGCCGATCCACGTGCCAGGCAGATGACCAATTCCACCGGCAACAGCGTGATCGTGGATCCTGGCGCGTTCCAGTGGACGGCCCACGACTTCCACACGCCGCCGTGGGACGAGACGGTGATCTACGAGATGCACGTGGGCACGTTCCACGACGCGCCCGGCTGGGGCCCCGGCAACTGGCAGAGCGCCACCGATCGCCTGGCCGACCTCGCCGACCTCGGGGTCAACATGGTCGAGGTGATGCCGCCCACCGAGTTCGCGGGTGACTTCTCGTGGGGCTACAACTCGGCGTTCCCGTTCGCCCCCGAGAGCGCCTACGGCTCGCCGCAGGACGCCAAGCGCTTCATCGACGAGGCCCACGACCATGGGATCGGCGTCGTCATCGACGTGGTCCACAACCACTATGGGCCCTCGGACCTGCCCACCTGGTGCTTCGACGGCGAGTGCCTGGGCTGGGGCAACGGCGGGGTGTACTTCTACACCGACTGGCGCAAGGAGACCGACTGGGGCCCACGCCCCGACTTCGGTCGCACGGAGGTGCGCGACTTCATCGTGAGCAACGCGGCGATGTGGCTGCACGAGTATCGCGCCGACGGTCTGCGCTGGGACTCCACGCTCAACATCCGCAAGGCCGGCGGCAGCGAGCTGCCCGAGGGCTGGAGCCTGCTGCAGCGCACCAACGATCTGGTCGACCAGGACCACTCGTGGAAGCTGATGATCGCCGAGGACCTGCAGAACGACCCGTGGCTCACCAAGCCCACGTACCACGGCGGCGCCGGCTTCGACACCCAGTGGGACGGCAACTTCGTGCACCCCATGGCCCACAACCTGATCGTTCGGGAGGACCACGATCGCAACATGTGGCAGGTGCGGGACGCCATCACTCACGCCTATGATGGAGATCCGCTGCGTCGGGTGATCTACACCGAGAGCCACGACGAGGTCGCCAACGGCAAGTCGCGGATCCCCGAGATGATCTGGCCGGGCAATGCGAACAGCTGGCACTCCAAGAAGCGCGCCATGCTGGGCGTTGCGATGGTGATGACCTCGCCGGGCATCCCCATGCTGTTCCAGGGCCAGGAGTGCCTCGAAGACGGCTGGTTCCAGGACACCGACCCGGTCGACTGGGGCAAGTGTCAGACCTTCGCGGGCCTGCGCACCATGGTGCGCGACCTGGTGCACCTGCGCCGCAACCTTCGCGGGACCACCCGGGGCCTGCGCGGCAAGCACGTCAACGTGTTCCACGTCAACGACAGCAGCAAGGTGATCGCGTTCCATCGCTGGGACCGCGGCGGCTGGGGCGACGACGTGGTGGTGGTGGCGAACTGGAGCGGCCAGACCTTCACGAGCTACGACCTGGGGCTGCCGCGCGGGGGTACCTGGCACGTGCGCTTCAACAGCGACTGGAAGGGCTACGACCAGGACTTCGGCGACACGCCCGGCCATGCGGTGACCGCCTGGGACGGCGGGCGCGACGGGCTGGGCTACCACGGCACGGTGGGGGTGGGGCCCTACAGCGTGGTGATCTTGTCGCAGTGATCGTCAGCCACCCTGCAGCCGGCTGGCGATGAAGGCGAGCGTGCTCTTCTGCGAGAAATAATTGCGGTGGTGCACCTCGCCGCCCGTGAAGCGGAACACCCGGCCGGGGTCGCCGTGGCCGATGTCGCATGCGTCGGACAGCTCGGTATGCGAGGGGGTGTCGACGATGAGGTCGTTGGTGCCGGGGAACACCCGATCGAGCACGCCGTCCATCGCCCGCACGCCGGCCTGCTTGCCGAGCTGCTTCACCGAGCGCTCGGTCCAGCCCTCGGGCGGCTCGAAGTCCCCCGAGATCACGAAGTACCCGGGCGGCACCCCGGTGGTGCCGCGACGCAGCTCGTCGAGCTCGGCATTGGTCGAGGCCCTCGACATGCTGTCGACGCCCGGGACCAACCCCACCGCCGCATCGAGCACGCTGGCGAGCGTCTTCTTGCCGACCATCTTCTTCAGGATCCCGGCCAGGCCCCCGCAGGCGGCGAGCAACGACAGACCCGACGCCACGCTCGCACCCACCCCCACCACGGTGGCGGCGCTCGCCAGGATCCGCAGCGCATTGCGGAGGTTGGCCGGAGAGGCCAGGCTCGTGCCCGCCAGCGGCGCGCCCACCAGGATCACACGCGCGCTGCCCAGCCGGTTCGGCTCGAGCAGCTCGAGCCAGTAGCGGGCGAGCAGCCCACCCTGGCTGTGGCAGACGAGATCGACGTCGCCCTCGACCTGGGCCGTGATCACACGCCGCAAGGCCATGGCATTGGCGACGGTGCGGGTGGACAGCGAGGCGTAGTCGAACGTCAGCACCTGATCGTAGTGCTGTCGGGCCCAGCGCAGGAAATCCGGATCGCCCCGCTCCATGCCGGCCAGCACGTTGTCGGAGTTGCTGAAGGTGCCGTGCACGACGAGCAGGGTCTTGCCCGCGAAGCGGCCGGTCGCGGGCAAGAGGGTGCCGTCGGGCTGGAGCACGCGGAGCCCCTGATCGGGAGTGAGCTTGTGATCGAGCCCCCGCAGGGCCTCCTGGATCGTGTTGCCGGGCAGGTCGGTGAAGCGCACCGAGGTCCGTGTGGTCCCGTCGTCTTCGTGGGTGACGTCTCGGGGCTCGTCGAACTCCACCGTGCCATCGGGGTGGGTCACCAGGTGCAGCTCGACGTCGTCGTCACGCTCGCGCGAGCCCGGCCGCAGCGATCCCAGCTTTGCCTCGACGCGATCGCCGAGCGACTCGACGCGATCGCCGAACGACTCGAGCTTGGCACCCAACGGTGCGAGGGCATCGGTGAGCTTGCGCAGCCGTTCTTCGAGCTCTTCCTTGAACATGCGACCTTGGACCACGAGGATACCGTCCAGACGCTGCGCGCGTCATGGGCGGTTGAGCATCTCGATGAGAGGAGCGTGGTACGGCGGTCGAGGTACCCCGAGCTCCCTGCGTGAGAGCGGGTGTCCGCGAGCCTCGAGCTCCACGAGCAGCCAGTCGTAGAACGAAAAGTCGATGAGATTCCACTTCACGCGGCGGTGCTCGAGCGCTTCGGTGGCGTGGGTCAGCGCCAGATCCCAGCGATCGCGGCGAGCATGGACCAGCGCGCGTGCCATGGCCATCGCCCGCGGAGCATCCCCATGCCCGCTGCGCGGCACGCCCGAGCGCCTGCGCGAGGGCAGGCGCTCGAGCAGCGCCAGCGCCTCGTCGAACCCCAGAAGGCCCGCCAGGCGCAGCAGCGCCGCGGCCAGGCCCACCGGGTCGAGCGTGCGCAGACCCGCAGGCGAGAGGTTGCCCAGCCACCAACCGATCGCATCACGGGCGGCCGCGTGGTCTCCTGCCACCAGCGCTTGCTCGGCCTGATGGACCCCCAGCATCAGCATCAGGTGATCGCGATCGAAGGGGGCGAGCTTTGCCGCTCGCAAGCCCCGCGAGTGGCTGCGCGCGCGCATGTACGACAGCTCGCGCCCCCACGGCCCGTAGATCCCCAGCGTCCCCAGCGGCTGCAGGCGATCGCGGCGCTTGAGCGGGGAGGGAAATCCCACCAGCCGCGAGAGCACGGTCCACGCCACGATCGAGGTCAACAGCGCGAGCCAGCCCATTCCGATGCCGAGGATCGCGGCGAGCAAGACCATCGTCAGGCCCTCGCGACCGCCAAAGCCGAAGATGCGGATCGACTCCATCGAGGAGGGCACGGCGAGGCTGGTGGAGGGCTCGACGGGCATGGGTGCCGGCATGCGATAGCTGCTCGGGCCCTCGTCGCGCTGCGCGGCGGGGTGCTGGAGCACGAGCGCCCGTCCGGCCGGAGCGAGGGTGCGGATGCGTACCGGGAGATCCAGTCCGAGCGATGGTTGCACGCGCGCGGCCTCGGCCCGTACCAGCATCATGAGCACGGGCAGCGGCGCGAGCGGTTGCTGGGGGAGCTCGGCCCAGCGAGTGGACACCACGCCGGGATCGCCCGCATCGATGGCCTCGAGCAGCCGTAGCACCGCGCGGATCACCACCAGTTGCAGCTGCCCGGGCAAGCGGCGGGGATCGTCGACGAGCGCGTCGCTGGGGACGATGGGCCAGCCCGCCTCGGGAAACAGTCGACCCACGATGGCGCGGATGCCCTCGCCGAACATGCCGGCGGCGGCCCGGCGAGGCCGCCATCGACGCTCGAACACGGGGTCGCGCAGAGCCTCGAGGGCCGGCGTCAGCTCGCCTTGCTCGATGTGGCCCAGGGCCAGCCAACCCAGGGTGTCGGCACGAACGCCCGAGGTCAGCCAGCGCAGGCCCGCCACCTCGCGCAGCGCAGCGAGGACCTCCCCGGGGGGCCGACCGCGGCTCGGATCGATGGCCTGGCGCAGCCTCTTGCGACCCTCGCGCTCGGGCATCCCCGGCAGGATCATCGCAGCCAGCCCCAGCACGCTGAGTCCCATTCCTGCGAAGAGGAGGGGCGGGCCGGCGAGGAAGGCCAGCTGCGACCACTCGGGCACGAAGACCACGCGTCGCTCCACCTCCACGCGGGCGAGCGCCTGCGGACCAGCAGGACGCTTCGCGAGCGCATTGGGGAGGTCGGTCATCGCGGCGAGGGCAGTCTATCTCCGATGGGCCTCGAGCGGGTCCGCTGATCGGGAACCAAGCGCGTCGAGGCGAATCCCGGGCTCGGGATCCGCCTCGACTCGACTCGACTCGGTAGCGTTCGAGCGCCTTCGTGGGAATGCGATCGGGCTCACAACCCGCCCGTCGGCCCACCCTGCTTGGCGGTGATGCAATCGGTCAGGGTGGGGTGCCCGTTGTTGTTGTCACGGATGCACTCGCAGATGTCCTTCTCGAGATTGGTGGGCTTGGTATCGCAAGTCGCCCCCGTACCACCAGTGGGGTTGGCGCTAAAGTAGAAGCCATAGAAGACATCGTCGAGGACGAGAACGTTCCGCTCGTGCTCGTCGATCTCGGCCTCGAGGGCGTCGATGGTCTCCTGGGCATCATCGCAGATGGGAGCCCCACCGGTGGGATCGTTGAAGAGGAACATGGTGGCGAGGAGGATGCTGGTCATGGTTCGTGTCCTTTTCTTGCTGGCGAGGTTCGACCACCGTGTTCGTCGTCTCCCGACGAGTGGTTGGGCCGTCTGTTGACTAGGGTCCGCAAGAGACCCGATCGGATCACGGCGTCGACGAAAATTCGCTTCGTCACCAAGGATGACGACCTCGTGATCCGGCCGGGGCTGTGGTGGACCTACTCGGATGGAACGGCTCCCGTGGTGCTCCGTGAGCGGCCACGGACGGAGGCACCGCGAGGCGCCGCGAGAGGCCTCGCCGTCCGTGGCTGCACCCGAACGAGACATCGAGGTATCCTCGGTGCGTCATGGACGACGCGGCGCTCTTCGAGGCATGGGTTGGGGGCGATCAGGCCGCGGGCGAGACCCTCTACCGTCGGCACTTCGACGGCCTCTACCGCTTCTTTCGCCCCAAGGCTCCCGATGACTACGAAGACCTGATCCAGAACACGCTGCTCGAGTGCGTGCGCAGTCGCGGTCGCTATCGCGGCGAGGCGCCGTTCCGGGCCTATCTGTACGGGGTGGCGCGCCACCGGCTGCTGCACTACCTGCGCGCCAAGGGGAGCAACCGCCTCGAGTTCGACGGGGAGCACAACTCGGTGGCAGACGTCGATCCGCGGCCGAGCACGGTGGTGGCCCGCCGGGCCGAGCACCGCCTGCTGCTCGAGGCCATGCGGAGGATCCCGGTGGACCTGCAGGTGGCTCTCGAGCTGCACTACTGGGAAGAGTTCGACCCCTGTGATTCCAACGCTGCGACATCGCCCGTCTTTTCGAACAAGGCATTGGGATCACAGGGGTTTTCGAGGGGGATTCGACTGGGCCTGACCGGGCCCGACTGGACACCGGTGGGCCGGGCGGGTGGAGACGAACTGGAGACGGTCGGAGGTCGCTCCGGGGCTTGAGGAGATGGCAACGATGGCCCCTCGCTCACCTCGTCCGCCGAGGCACTCCCCATCGGCACGCTCTGTTGCCACCGCTAGCGAGCCCGCCCAGCGGCAAGCGCTGGAATCGTTCCGAGCGCAAGCCCTGCCGCGAGCCCAAGCACACCACCGACACCCACGGCAATGCAGCCCATGGCTCCGGTGAGCGCTGCGATCAGGGCGGTCGGAATCACCTCCACCCGATGGACGGACCTCGAGCCCGACGACGTTCGACGGGCCACGAGCAACCCTCCAAGGAACGCAGACGCACCGACCAGCGGTGTGCACAACGTCATGCACTCGGAGCCGCTGCATGCATGCGGCAAGTGACAGGCGCTCAGGCCCACCACCATCGGCAATGAGCCTGCGACGAGCCCCGGGACGACCGCCCGTCGCCATGACCGGCCGTGGTGGCTCATCATCACGACTGCGACGAGCAATATCGCCGCGAGCGACATGGTGATCCAAGGGATCGAGCCAAACCACGACGCGATGCTCCCGAGCACGAGGACCGGCCACGCATCAAGGGTTGCTCTCCACCAGCGGCCGCGTTCGTAGGCCGCGCGAGCCCTGCGTGCGAGGTCGTCGAGGTCAACGTCCGCCATGGAACCGGCTCCAAGCTTCTCGCAAGCGCATGAGCGCACGTTGCCTGCGCTTGCGAGCGGTGGGGGGTGAGACTGCCTCGCCGGAGCCGAACCCCAGCGCTACGCGGTCGAGGGGAGACAGAGTCCCGACGACCTCGAGCACCGCACGCTCGAGGTCAAGGCCGATCACCGCATCCTCGGGTGAAGGCTCGACCGATGAATGCTCGAGCAGTGGCTGCTCCCTGCGTCGGTCCAGACGACGTCGAGAGCTCCGGCACTCCCACGCCGCAATCCCGATCGCCCACGCCAACGCATCACGATGCGGCTCGTACTCGTGAGCGCGCGCCATGATCGACAGCAATGCCCGCTGCGCAACGTCGTCTGCTTCACCGTCGTCGTGTAGCCAGCGTCCCGCGAAGCGTCGGAGCTCGGGCCAGAGGCGTGTGAACACCTCGGTGAACGCGCTACGGTCACCATCGGCCAAGCGCGCCATCGTTGCCGACAGCTCGATGCGCTCCGCGGGACTCATCGAGGGCGATACCTCGATGTCAGCAGCAGGGGCAGTCTTGTGGGCAGTCCACGCAGCATGGACAAGACGACGCGCCGGCCGCCACGGTGGGAGAAAGGAGGGAGAACGACATGAAGAGGATCTTCGCGAGCATTGCCCATCTAGGCGGCAGGAGTGCCATGCGTGACCCCAGCAGACGTGAGCATCGTCACCGCCATGAGCACATGCGCGCAGTCGACCGGATCCACGAGGTCGAGCACTACGGTGGCCTAGATCGTCGATCGAAGGCTCGCACGGCCGTGGTCGAGCATCCTCGGTCCTTCGTGGTCGGGCCGGGCTCAGCACGGGGCGCAATCGCAGGCCTTGCCGCACTGCAAGGTCGGGATGTTGGGGTCGTCGTCGCAGTTGGCGGTGCAAGGCCCGGCTCCGCAGCTCACGTCGACGCCAGTGCAGGGGCCGTCGGGGCCGTTGCACTCGAGCGTGCAGGCGCCGTCGCCACAGTGGATCTCCACGTCGCCACAGGCATCGTTGCCCGCGAGGCAGTGCACGTCGCACGAGTAGTTGGGGGGGCAGTTGATCGTGCCGCCATCGCACGCGTCGACGCCGGTGCACGTCACGTTGCAATCGAAGTCGGGCGGGCAGTCGATCGTGCCGCCACATTGATCGGGCATGTCGCAGATGATCTCGCACACGTTGTTGGCGCAGCCGTTGGCGCAACGCGGCGGGCACATGCCACCCGGGGGCTGGGGAGCGGGCGGGCACGTGCCACCCGTGGTGGCGGTGTCGGTACCGGGGGCCGTGGTCTCGCCTGCGGTCGTATCGGGATCGGTGGTGGCTGCGGTCGTATCCGTGCCCGTGCCCTCGGCCGAGCCACTGCCGGCGGTGGTCATGGTGCCCGAGTTGCTGCCAGGGCCTTGCCCGGTCGCCGTATCGGTCGAGCTGCTGCCCGTGCCGGAGCCCTCGGCGCTGCCGCTGGTGACGGGGGACGCCGGATCGCCGCAGGCGAGGGCCAGGAACAGAGAACAGTAGGTCATCGATCGAGCATGCATGGTCCAACCTCCAAATTCGATGGTACCGGATCGACCTACGTCATGCTGCCATGCAGGTAGGGCGATGGCCGAGCGCAGCGAGATCGAGCGCATCCGACATCCGACCCAGCGCGGGTACGCATGGACGGCCTATGAAGCTGCGGTCCACCGCCACGTCAGCGGCAATGATGGCCAACTCGGTCCCGAGGTCGACGAAGCCAAGCTGGTCGAAGGCGCACCTGATGGACCTCGGAAATTCGGCGACCTAACGGGAGCCGAACGGCGGCAGTTAGCCGCCTTGCCACCCCGCAGGCGCTCCAGTAGTCCCATGCAAGGCCATGGTTCGAAGCGCCGCCCACTGCGGGTTGCTCTGGCTCGCTGCGTGCGCGGCGAGCCATGAGAGCACCGACGTCCTGCGCGACGTGGAGGACCGCACCGGCCACCAATTGCAGGACGAGCTCGAGCCCGATCAACCGGCGTCCCTGCCCGAGGGCGTGCGCGTGGACGACGGGCTCACCGAGGACGAAGCGGTTGCGATCGCGCTGTGGAACAGCCCCCGGCTGCGCGCCGACCTCACCCGGCTCGAGTCGGCACGGGGAGATCTGGCGGGTGCACGCCGGCCCAGCAATCCGACGCTGCGCTTCTTGTTTCCCGCGGGGCCGCAGCAGCTCGGCCTGCTGCTGACGTGGCCGCTGGAGAACCTCGCGTTCTCGCGGCGACGGATCTCGGTCGCCCAGGCCGACCTCGACGCCGTGGCACGCAGCGTGGTGCAGACCGCCGTCGAGGTGGCCAGGGACGCCCGCCTCGCGCACGTGGAGTGGCAGCTCGCCGTCGACCGGATGGAGGTCCGGCAGACTCTGGCCGAGCGCGCCGACGAGCTGGCGGCGATCGTCGAGGCCCGAGGGCTCACCGGCGACGTGCCGCCGCGGGAAGGCGATGCGGCGAGGACGGATGCGTTGGTCGCCAGCGACGAGGCGAGGCGGGCGACGGGCGACGTGGAGCTCGCCGAGGCGAGGCTGCGCGTGCAGCTGGGTTGGACCGACGCCACGGGGGCACCCTTGCGGCCGCAGCCCGAGCCGACGAGTGAGCTGACCACTCTCGGGCCGGCCGAGCTGGAGGCGCTCGCGCTCGAGTCGCGACCCGATCTGCGGGCGAGCCAGCTGTCGATCGACGCCGCACGGGCGCGACTTCGGCTGGCGCGGGTGGGGGCGCTGCGCTTCGCGGCCGTTGGCAGCGGCTCGGGCACCTCGTTCACGGGCGGGCCACAGGTCGAGCTGCCGATCTTCGACCAGAACCAGGCCAGCATCGCGCGTGCGCACGCGCAGCTCGAGGCCGCGCAGTGGACGGACCGCCAGCTCCGCATGCAGGCCATCGCCGACGTCACGCAGGCGCGGATCCAGTACGACCGCGCCCTCGCTTCGCTCACCGAGTATCGCGACGCGATCGTGGGGGCCCGCGAGCGCGATCTCGAGATCGTGACCCGCACGTTCGAGGTCGGCGAGATCGACTACTCGGGGGTGCTGATCGCCTCGCAGCAGCTGCAGAGCGCTCGCCTGCGCGAGGTGGAGCTGCAGGCCGAGGTTCGCCGGGCGCTCGCCGAGCTCGAGCGTGCGCTCGGCCGACGGCTGGAGACGGTGCAGCTCGAGGAGGCGGCGTCGTGAGTCGCCGGGTCCGTGCGGTCCTCGTCGTCGCGGCGCTCGGCTCCCTCGGCGGATGTGATGACGAGGCTCCTGAGCCGGAGCCCGCCCCCAGGAGTGAGCCCGTGCGACCCGTAGAGGCCGAGCTGGGCACCATACACCTCACGCCGGAATCGATCGCGAAGCTCGGTCTCACGACCACGCAGGTGGAGCCGAGCGTCGAGGGACGGGTGCTCGAGCTCGGTGGCGTGGTGACGCTTCCGCCGGGCCAGGCGCTCGCGGTGACGGCACCACTGGCGGGGACGTTGCGCGCGGGGGACCGGGCGCTGAGCGCCGGAGCTACGGTGAAGCGCGGTGACGTGCTGCTGCGGCTGGTGCCGTTTGCCCCCGCGGACCGCGACATGCATGCGCAAGCCCGGCGGCAGCGGCGAGCCACCCAAGCCCGCGTGGAGCTGGCGCAGGAACGCGTCGAGCGTACCCGTGCGTTGCTCGAGCATCGCGGCGCGAGCCAGCGCGCGCTCGAGGAGGCCGAGGCCGAGCTCGAGACCGCTCGGGCCGAGGACGAAGCCGCACGGGCACGCGAGCATGC
This sequence comes from Paraliomyxa miuraensis, assembly GCF_026337845.1. Taxonomy (GTDB): domain Bacteria; phylum Myxococcota_A; class Polyangia; order Nannocystales; family Nannocystaceae; genus Paraliomyxa; species Paraliomyxa miuraensis. The sequence continues at coordinate 770,547 of NZ_JAOVZF010000164.1, forward strand.
GGTGCGTCGCTCGCCGATGGCGGCCGATGCCACGCTCACGATCCACGCGCCTGTCGATGGAGTGCTCCGCACGATCGCCGCGGCTCCGGATGAGCTCGTCTCGGGAGGCGCGCTGTTGTTCGAGGTGGCGCACATGAGCTCGCCATGGGTCCGTGTGCCCGTGTACCCGGGTCTGGTCGATCGCCTCGCGCTCGACCAGCCGGTGCGGGTGGCTCGGCTGGGCAGCGGTCCGTCGCAGGGTGCGGAGGCGTTCCCGGTGGACGCCCCGCCGTCCGCCGCGGCGATCGGGAGCACCATCGATCTCTACTATTCCTTGCCCTCGCCGGACCCGTCCTCGTCGGACCCAGGCCCGCAGCTTCGTCCCGACGAGCGCGTCGTGGTCCAGCTAAGGCAGGCCGATCCCGAGGGCGCGAGCGCCGTGCCCGACTCGGCGGTGGTGCTCGACTTCGATGGCGGCGCCTGGGTCTACGAGTGCCTCGACCCGGGCTCGTTTCGTCGCCGTCGCGTGGAGGTGGATCACTACGAGGGCACGCAGGCCGTGCTGCATCGCGGGCCGGCGGTCGGGACGTGCATCGTCGGCGTGGGGGCGCTCGAGCTGCTCGGCGCGGAGCTGGGGGTGTCCCATTGATCCGCGCGCTGCTGACCGCGTGCCTGCGTCAGCGGGTGCTGGTGCTGGTGCTCGCCGCGCTCGCCATGGTCCTGGGCATCCGCACCGCGAGTCGTGCCCGGCTCGATGCCTTCCCCGAATTCGCGCCGCCCAAGGTGGAGATCCAGACCGAGGCACCCGGGCTGTCGAGCGTGGAGGTGGAGAGCCTCGTGACCCGCCCGCTCGAGGAGGCGCTGTCGGGAACCCCGCTGTCGGGCGCGCTGCGATCGAAGTCGGTGCAGGGGCTGTCGTCGGTGGTGCTGTGGTTCCAGCCCGGCACCGACCTGCTGCAGGCGCGGCAGCTGGTGCAGGAGCGCGTGGCCACGGTCGCTCCGCGCTTGCCCACGCTGGCGCGGCCGCCCGTGATCCTGTCGCCCACCTCGTCGACCAGTCGGATCCTCAAGGTGGGCCTCGTGTCGGACGAGCTGTCGATGCTCGACCTCAGCGACCTCGCCCGCTGGACGATCCGCCCGCGGCTCATGGCCATCCCCGGCGTCGCCAACGTGGCGGTGTGGGGCGAGCGCGACCGGCAGCTGCAGGTGGAGGTCGATCCCCAGCGGCTGCGTGCGCACGGGCTCGGGCTCTCGGACGTGCTACAGGCCACCACGGAGGCCGTGTCCCCGCTCTCCGGTGGCTTCGTCGACGGGCCCAACCAACGCTTGGCGGTGAGCCATCCGGCAGCGGTCGTCGACGTCGAAACCCTCGCTAGGGCGCCCGTCGTGGTGGTCGGGGGGACTCCGCTCGAGCTGGGGGTGGTGGCTCGCATCGAGGAGGCACACGGCCCACCGATCGGCGACGCGCTCATTGACGGCGGCAGCGGCATCCTGCTCATCGTCGAGAAGCAGCCCTGGGGCAGCACCCTGGAGGTCACCCGGGCCATCGACGACGCGCTGGCCGAGCTCGCGCCCGCGCTCCCCGGGGTCCGCGTCGATTCCACGATCTTCCGACCGGCATCGTTCATCGAGCGCGCCATCGACAACCTCGAGCATGCGCTGGGCATCGGCTGCGTGCTGGTCGCGATCGTGCTGGTCGCGTTCCTGCGTGACTGGCGGACGGCGCTCATCAGCGTGCTGGCGATCCCGCTGTCCTTGCTCACCACGATCATCGTGCTCGACCGCATGGGGGGCCAGCTCGACACCATGATCCTCGCCGGGCTAGCGATCGCGCTGGGCGAGGTGGTCGACGATGCGATCATCGACGTCGAGAACATCCACCGCCGCCTGCGCCAGAACGCGGCCAGCGAGCACCCCCGCTCGACCTTCGTGGTGGTGCTCGAGGCCTCCATCGAGGTCCGCAGCGCGGTCGTGTACGCCAGCGCGATCGTGCTGCTGGTGTTCGTGCCGGTGTACCTGCTGCAGGGCCTGGCGGGCAGCTTCTTTCGGCCGCTCGCGCTCGCCTACGGGCTGGCGATCGCGTCATCGTTGCTCGTCGCGCTCACGGTGACCCCCGCCCTCGCGCTGCTCATGCTGCCCGGTGACGCCCGGCGCTCCCGGGAGTCCGCGCTCGGTCGGGCGCTCCGCCGGCCGTTCGCTTGGGTGCTCGAGGGGGCGCTGGGTCACCCTCGGCTGGTGCTCGGCCTGACGCTGCTCACGCTCGTCGCGGGCGGGGTGGGCTTTGGCCGGCTCGGGCGCGCGTTCTTGCCCGACTTTCGCGAGCAGGACTTCTTGATGCACTGGATCGCCAAGCCGGGTGCCTCCGTCGAGGGGGTGCGTCGCACCGCCGAGCGGGTGATGGCCGAGCTGCTGGCGGTCGAGGGGGTTCGCAACGCGGGTGCGCACATCGGTCGCGCCGAGGTGGCCGACGAGGTCGTGGGCGCCAACTTCGGCGAGATCTGGGTGAGCGTCGATCCCAGCGTCGACCACGACCAGGCCGTGCGGCGCATCGAGGCCACGCTCGCGCCCTACGAGGGCATCTATCACGACGTGCAGACCTACCTGCGCGAGACCGTCGACGAGGTGCTGACCGGGGCCCAGGGCGCGCTGGTGGTGCGGATCTTCGGGACCGACCTCGACGTGCTGCAAGAGCGCGCACAGGCGGTGGCGCAGCTCATGCGTTCGGTGCCGGGCACTCACCACCCCTCGGTCGAGACGCTGACGCCGGTGCCCCAAATCGAGGTTCGTCCGCGCCCGATGGCGGCCCGCGTCTTCGGACTGTCGCCCGGGAGCCTGCGGGCGCAGGTCACCACGCTCGTGCAGGGTGCTCGCGTGGGCGAGGTGATCCGGGAGCTCCGTCCGGTGCCGGTGGTGGTGTGGGGCGAGCCCGAGGTGCGTGGCAGCATCCAGGCGCTACGCGACTCGTGGATCGAGACCCCCGATGGGGGCACCGTGCGCCTCGGCGACGTCGCCGAGGTCGTCGTGGCGCCCACGCCCGGCACGATCCGCCACGAGGCCGGCTCGCGCCGCATCGACGTGACGTGCGAGGTCCGAGGGCGACCGCTCGAGGATGTGGCGGCAGAGATCGAGGCGGCGCTCTCCGGGCTCTCCTTTCCGGTAGGGCACCACGCCGAGCTGCTCGGCGAGCACGCCGCCCAGCGCGAAGCGGCCCGCACGCTGCTGGTCTCCGGTGCCCTCGCCATGCTGGGTATCGTGCTGGTGCTCTACGTCGACTTTCGCTCCGTGCGCCTGACCGCGCTGGTGGTCACGACCTTGCCCTTCGCGCTGGTGGGTGCGGTGGCAGCCGCGTACGGGAGCGGCGGTGTGCTCTCGCTGGGCTCCCTGGTAGGCTTGGTCACCGTGCTCGGCATCGCGGCGCGCAACGGGATCATGCTGGTCAGCCATTACCGGCACCTGTTGGAGCACGAGGGCGTGCCGTTTGGTCGCGCGCTGGTGCTGCAGGGCACGCTCGAGCGCCTGTCTCCCATCCTCATGACCGCCTCGTGCACCGCGCTCGCCCTCGTGCCGCTGGCAGTGTGGGGGGATCGGCCAGGCCACGAGATCGAGCATCCCATGGCGATCGTGATCCTCGGGGGTCTGATCACCAGCACCGTGCTCAACCTGCTGGTCACCCCCGTGGCGTACCTGTGGCTCGGGGGCGGCCGAGGCCCTCGGGCCGAGCTCGAGTCGCTCGAGCAGGAGCCGCGGCCGTGAACGTGCTGGTCGTCGACGACGATCCCGAGTTGTGCGAGCTGGTGTGCACGGCGCTGGCCCGGGAGCAGCACGTCGTCACCACCGCCGACTCGCTGGCAACGGCCGCGAAGCGGCTCGAGGCCGGGCACCTCGACGTAATGGTGCTCGACCTCGACCTGCCCGATGGCTCAGGCTTGGCGCTGTGCCGCCAGCTCCGCGCGGCCCGCAGCCTCGCGGCGATCCTCATCCTCACCGCGACGGGCGACGTGGCCGCTCGCGTGGAGGGCCTCGACGCGGGGGCGGATGACTACCTGGTCAAGCCGTTCGCCGTGGCCGAGCTGCGCGCCCGTGTGCGGGCTCTCGGTCGTCGACGCGAGCGAGCCTCGCCCGACACCCTTCGACGCGGCGACGTGGTGCTCGACTTCCACGTCCGCCGCGCCCACCGGGCGGGGCTCGAGGTCGCGCTCACCGCACGAGAGTGGGCGATCGTCGAGATCCTCGCGCGCGCCGAGGGGCGCGTGGTCCCGCGAGATGAGCTGCTGTCGGAGATCTGGAAGGAGGTCAGCGAAGCGACCAATGCGTCCCTGGGCGTCTTGATGAGCCGCATTCGACGCAAGCTGGGGCGCGAGCTGATTCGAATCGTGCGCGGCGAGGGCCATGCCATCGCATAGCCGGACCCTCGCCGGTCGGCTCGCCACGACCCAGACCGCCGTCGCCATCATCGCGGTCGCGATCGCGATGGTGACCGCGATGCTCCTGGCCGACACGTTGATCGTCACGCGCGTGGAGGACTCGGTCTCCGCCGCCGCGCGGGTGATGCAGGTCGAACTCGACGAGCAGCCCGAGGAAGTCTCGCACGTGGAGGAGGAAGCGCGCGTGCTCGGCATCGACGGCCGTGTCGCGGTGGTGAAGGCGGGGCGGGTGCTCCACGGCGATCAGGGGATGCCGGCAGAGGTGGGGCAGGGATGCTGGCTGTCGGAGGGCGCAAGCGGGTCGGAACTCATATGCGGGGCCCCGCTGAGCGCTTGGCCGGGGGCAATGGTGCTGGTCGCTGTCCCGACCGAGCGTGTTCACGGTCACCGGCCGGCGCTGTTGCTCGCGGCCGGCATCGCGCTGGTCGTGGTCGCGGCCGTCGCCCGCGGGGTGGGAGGCGCGCTGGCGCAGCGGCTGCTGGCTCCCCTGGATCGGCTGCGTGGAGCGGTCGCCGATGCCGATGCCGCATCGCCGCAGACCATGGCCCTGCCGCCCCGGACCGGGCTCGAGGAGATCGATGCGCTACGGGAGGCGCTGGCGAGTCTGAGCACGCGCCTGGGCGAGGAGCTCGGGCGCGCCCGGCGATTCGCTGCCAGCGCGGCCCATGAGCTGAGGACGCCGCTGGCCAAGATGCGGGCCGAGCTCGAGCTCGCGAGCGAGTCCCCGGTGGGGGACGACGCCCGCGAGCGCGCCTTGCCACGCCTCATCCGGACCACGGCGCGGCTCGAGACGCTGACCGAGCGGCTGCTCGTGCTCGCGACTCCGCACGACGCTCTGGCCGGCGATCACTGCACCTCGCTGGCGCAGGTGGTCGAGGATCTCGTCGAGCGTCGGTTCGGCGAGCACGCAGATCGGCTTCGGCTCGAGGTCTGTGAGGGCGACGCTCTCGTGCGCGGGGACGAGCACCTGCTGGCCGCGATGCTGGACAACCTCGTGGACAACGCGCTCAAGTTCTCCGAGGGTCCCGTGCGTGTGGCCGTGGCGGAGGACGAGCAGGAGGTCGTGCTCGACGTCGACGACGAAGGGCCCGGAGTACCGGTGACCGCCCAGCACGAGCTGTTCGAGCCTTTTCGTCGTGGCTCGGGCGCGCATGGACCGGGCCATGGGCTCGGCCTTGCGCTGGTGCGTCACGTGGTGCGAGCCAGTGGCGGCCGGGTCGCGTTCGTCCGCAAGCGCGAGGTGGGGACCAGCGTTCGCGTTTGCCTGCCGCGCCTGTGAATGAGTCGAGCGTCGATCTCCGGCGCGGCGATCCGATACTCACCGACCCGTGGACTCTGTGAGGTCGGGTAAAGCCGAGCAAGCTCGTTCCTCTTGGGAATGAGAGTCGCAGGGAGGCGGGAGTGACCGTGAGCGAGTCAGCCCTGCGGCACGAAGTGCTCGCAGGCAGGGTCCACGCTGCCCTCGATCGCCGTCTGGAATGCCGCCTCGAGCTCGCCCATGCACAGGTCCCAGAACAACCCTTGCCCGACCTCTTCGAACAGACCCGCCAGTGCCTGCGACTGCGTGGCGTCGATCGCCGAGCCGTAGGGTCCTTCGCAGTCCGATCCACCAGCAATCCCCAGGTATACGACCTGCTCGACGTTGCCACCCTTGGCCGCCACCAAACGATCGAAGATCTCCTGTGTCGACGCCACGTCTGCCAGTTCCTCGTCCTCGTCGGTGATCGCCACCACGAACAGGATGGCGTCCGAGCGCAAGAAGCCCGCGTTCGGCCCAATGATGGCAGGGCCCGAGACCGCCTCGGCCGCGGTCAACCCCGGCTGCTCGTCGTCGTCCTTGAAGGGCCCCTCGTCGATGCATATGTCCGCCTGCCCCTGGTGGCCGTGGTGCGAAAACGACGTGACGCACGCGTACTCGTCGGCTAGCGCAGGCGACTCCGAGCTCATGTAGTCCTTGCCGGTGGAGAACCCGCAGAACCCGTGTGCGCCGGTGTCGTGGAAGAATGCGGGCTTGGGGCACGCGTCGATCACTGCGAGGTGGAAGTCGTCGATCCCTCCGTTGATCGACAGCAGCGTCTCTGGGAGCGAGTCGAACACGGGCCCCTGCAGCGCGTCATGCTCTTCGGACATGCTGCCCGAGTTATCGACCGCAATGATCACGTCGACCTTGCGACAGCCGTCCTGATTTCCACCGTCCTCGGCGTTCATGGTGCCGCCGGCCAGCACGTCGAGCTTGGTGCCCGTGACCCCGCCACCGTCGTCCTCCGCGATCGCGTCGCTCGGGAGATGTATCCCGGTGCCGTTGCTGTCAGCCGATGGCAAGTCGTCGCTGGCGCATGCGCCCAACCCAGCCAGTGCCACTCCCAGGCCGAGCATCATCATCCCGACTTGCTTCACGCTCACTGATGGCATTTGTCGATCATGACACGCCGCGTGCCGGATGTCTGCGAAATCGAACGGCGAGTCGAGCCGTTTGATGTGTCGATTGAACGACCGAGCCAACCTTGCGCGCAGTCGTTCGACGGACGCGCCGGGCCAGATCAGAAGTGCATTCGTACGATTTCATGGCCATTCGATCGATGATCTGTGAAGTTGGTATTCGTCGTCATGGATGGTTCGGATCGAACGGTCGGACATGCGAGATCTGGCTGCGGCTCTCCTCCTGATCCTCGCTCCGACCACGCAGGCATGTCACGGTGGTGCTCATGACCCCCTTGCGTGCTCCCTCGTTCACCCGCGTTGCTCTCGTGCTCGTGTTCTTTGTTGCCGGTTGCTCGACGGGAGAGGAGTTGCCGCCGCTCGGCTCTACGAGCGCCGAGCCCGATGGAACGCTGACCACCGGGCTGTTCGACACCGTGGGCATCACGGCGGACTACCCTGTCGGCGGCTCGTCGTCCGACGATGGTGGCGTCGACGACACCAGTGGGGACGTCGGCTCGCCTCCGATCGGGTGCAACGAAGCCGATGACCCGGCACCTCTTGGCAGCGAGTGCGCCGACGACTGTGAGTGTGCTTCGGGTCATTGCCTTGGGTTGCCGCTCGATGGCGTTTGCTCGAAATGCACCACCCCACAGGAGTGCGCGGCCGCGCCCGAGTGTCCCGGTGGGGGGATGCTGTGCGGTATGCAGTGCGTCAATACCGACTCCAACAATGACTACTGCGGGATGTGCTTCGACCAATGTGCGGTGGGCGAGGTTTGCAGCGACGGCGCTTGCCAGCCGGGGTGCGGGCCCGGGTTGATCCTGTGTCCGACCGGGTGCGCCGATGCCTCCTCCGACCCGCTCAACTGTGGGGGGTGTGGCATCGCGTGCAACCCCATGCAGATGTGCAACATGGGCTTGTGCGAGGGCGGCCCGGTATGCGGGGTCGACAGGAGCCCGCCGGGGGGCGCCTGTCCCCCCGAGTGCACTGGCGGTTGCTCCGAGACCACGTGCACGATCGACTGCGCGAGCAACGGAGCGTGTGACGACGCCACCATCGTGTGCCCGGCAGATTTCGCATGCGAGGTGATCTGCAGTGGCGTTGATGCCTGCGACGATGCGAAGATCGACTGTCCGCCTGACTACGGCTGTCAGGTCTCGTGCGGCGGCGGGCACGATGCGTGCGGCGACATCCATCTCGACTGCGGTGATGGGACCTGCGAGATCGACTGCGAGGCCGACGCATGCTCGGGGGCCGAGGTCGACTGTGGGCTCGACGCTTGTACCGCCACCTGCAGAGGCAACCCGTTCCCGAAACTCAACGGCTGCGAGGGCTCGTGCGGCTGCACCCCGTGCTGAGCCCCTGCGTCGCATCCCGACCGGCGGCGGTGACGGACATCAGCCGCTGGCAAGCTCATCCTGCCTCGACGGGGAACAGCTCGCGAGCGCCTCGCCCAGCGGCTCGCTGCCCCCCTGCACGCAGTAGGTGTCCGCGGGATCGATGGGTCCCGCGCCGAAGGCCCGCACCGTGTACTCGTAGGCGCTGCCATAGCTGTCGACTGGCGAGATATTCGTGGTCCGAGGTCAGCTCGTCCATGGCCATGACCGCGTTCTCGTCACACCAGAAGGGCTTGGCGATGCGGATCTCCCGACCTTCACGAAGTGCGCATCTTCGTCGCCTTCGTCCAAGTCGTCGGGCAGATGGTCGCGCCACACCATGATCGTCCCGACGGCGCTCACGACCGAGCTCTCGACCTCCCGCCGGGCGTCCCACCGCACCTCCACGGGAGAATCCGCGTACCAACGAGGGTCCCGGAGATCGGGGGGGAACAAGACTTCGTCCTTGTCGCTCACGCCGAGCTACGATAGCCCAACCTGGGGCGTCGAGCGCGTCACGCCTTGGAGCGCCCCGAGCATCTCGGTGCCGCCGCCCCTTCAATCGGGGCGAGCCGTCCCTGGAAGTACCACTCGCCCTCCACGAACCGCATCCGAGGATCATCCAGCCGCGGTCGCACTTGGTCGATGATCTCCCGCTGCTGCACCACGGGTAGATCGGGCTCGTAGCTCCACTGCACCCCGTAGCGGATCACGAACTCGTCCGCGAGGCACCGCCGCAACCACAGCGGCAGTGCCATCGACAGCACGTCGAGATCCGTGTGAGGTCCTGCCAGCCTCCCGAGCCGATACCGCTGCCCTGGTCGCATGCGCTCGCCGTGCTCCGCGAGCCACCGTTCCCATACCACCGGCTCGGTGCTGATCCCGGAGCCCTCCAACGCCGTCCACGCTCGCTCGTCGACCGCCTCGCCCTCCGTGTCGTCCTCCATTTCAAGCCGCGCCCCGGTGATCAAGAACAACCCGAGAGCTGCCTCCTCGGCGTGCGCCTCCGTCCGAAGCTGCTCGACCAGCACCTCGAGCCCCCGCGGATCCCCGAACACTCCCAGCGCCAGCAACGCCTGCACCGGGTCTTCGCCCCGCGCGGCCTCCATCAGCCACGCCCCCATCGCCGGCCCGCCGCCCATCGCCACCGGCAGTATGGCCCACGGCGCGCGCTTGCGATGGGCGAGCCGGTGGAGCACCGACGCCTCCCCGCTCCGCAGTGCGGCCACGGCCGCCGCTCGAGCCACGACCGGATCGCCACAACGCACCTCGGCCAGCACGGCGCCCGGTACCGTCCCGGGTAGCTGCCCCAACGCCCGCAGCACCGCCGCTCGATCGGCGCACTCCCGCCCCGCTGCATCCCGCAGGTCGTCGGCCGCCACCGCCCACCCTCGTGCTCCCACGCAGGTCGCCAGCACCGATGCCACGTGTGGCCCGGCGTCCCGCAGCGCCTCCGCCACGAGTTCCGCCGCATCGCCGGGCAGTTGGTGCACCAGGGCATCCGCCACCGCCTGCCGCAGCGAGGCCGCAGCCCGCTCGTCGGTCGGCTCCTCGCAGTGCTCCTCCACTTCGAGCAACAGGACCCGCACGATCGAGAACCGGTGGAGCCGACACGCCAACGCCACCAGCGCGTAGAAGGTCCACGGTTCCTGTGGGGCCGCCTCGATCAACGCCACCCCCAGCGCCGCCTCCCCACCGCGCCCGAGCGCCTGCAGGTGCCCGTCGATCCGCGCCTCGACCTCGGCCAGGTCGTCGAGCGTGCCCTCCCAGTCGCACAACCACTCCCACCGCAGGTCGTACAGCTCGCCCACCATCCGCAGGTGCTCGCGATACGGTTCCATCATCGTGTCCCCTCCCCGCGCGACCCCGGACGGCTGCGCTCGGCCTCGTGCACCGATGGTGCTCCGACTTCGCCTCCCGCTCGCCGCTGGTCGCGGGTGCGTGGCCCCTCTGCCTGCGTCGGTCGCATCTTGGTCCTCGACTCGCGCCGCCTGCCGTCCAACGCCTCGAGCACGGGGGCGAGACGGGGGTTGTTCCGCTTCCATCGATCGACGTACTCCCGGACCGACTTGCGACTCATCCCAACGTTCTTGGCGCCGTACGTGATGTTCCCTGCGGCATCGAGTAGCGCAGCCGTGCATACGAGCGCTCGGGTCTCGCGGAGCAGCTCGGCGAGCTTGCGCGGGTCCGCGTCGATCGACAGCACCTTGCGGCCGAGCGCATCCCACTGCGCCCGAAGCTCCGCCCGCAGGTCGACCAGCCTCGTGATCACCGGCCGGTCCAGGTGCCCCTCGATGAACGTCAGCTCCACCGGTTGCCCGACCATGCCGGGCTCGATCGGGATGGTCGCAAGCGCCTTGGCTCGCAGGCATTCACCGCTGGGCGCGACCAGTTTCACCACGACTTCGAGGTCCTCCGAGACCTCGACCACGGTGCCCATCAGCGGCTCGAATCGGAGCGAAGGGTCGGACTCACTCGCGGCGTCCGGATCCTCGGGTGACCCTGTGTTCATGCCTCACCTCCCTTGTTCTTCGACCAATGCAGGAAGACCGCGGCGGGCATCGGGATCAGCGTGGGGTTCGACTTCAGCCACTCGTGCAGTAGCTTGCGAATGCTCCGCCGGCAGCACCCGAGCCGGATCGCGGCGGCCGCCAGGTTCCCCTTGCTCTCGACCACTGCCCAAACGACGGTCAGCACCGCAGACTCGCGGACGATCTCCGCGAACGTGGCACGGCATCGGGGCTCGTGAACGAACACCCGCTCTCCGAGCGCCTCCCAGCGCCCCGTCAGCTCGGCATGCCAGTCGTGCCCCAGCTCTGGATCCGTCGTCTTGACGTCCTCGCCGAGGATCTCCCTCACGGTCGAGATCGCGTCATCCAAGCTCCCATCCCCTTTCTGCTCGTCAGTCGAGCTCGATCTTCTCCGCGCCATACATGCTGATCTCGCCCGCCGTCACGATGCCGATGCGGCTGGCCGCTTCGGCGGGCTACTCCAGCGTCCAGGTGGCCAGCTCGACGGACATCCCGCCGCCGTTGCCGTTGCCGTTGCCGTCCGAGGAGCCCGAGCGCAGCACCAGCGTGCCCTCGGCCGGGCGACCGGCGTCATGGGAGAGCTCGACATAGAGCGTGGCGTTCGGGTCGACCGGCTCCACGCCCAGGGCGTCGAGGTCGTCCAGTTCGCCGGTCATCGTGGCCGAGCCGAATTCGTCGAAGAGCGCTCCGGCCACGATGGTCGTGTCGAGCGCCCCGTCATCGGTCCGTAGGGCAAGCTCCACGTCGGCCTCGACCCAGTCGGAGCAGACGACGCGATCGTTCCTCCAAGGGAACCTCGAGTCGACCACCCGCTCGAGGTCGATCTCCTGAGCCATGGTCGGTTCGTGCACCGTCACGGTGATCCGCGTCTGCCCGGGTGGAGGCAATCCACGGATGTACGGCTCGCTCGACGCCCACCGCAGCGGGCCGGAACGCTCGCCCACGACTGCGGCCACCATCTCGCCGAAGGTCACTCCGATGACGAGCGGCGCGTCCTCGTCGGTCACGGGAGGGTGGTCGACCTGGAAGCATCCGCCCTTGCTCTCGCAGCCAACGAGCACGGCCGTTGCCGTGAGCAGCCCGATGGTGGTCGGAGACGCGCTCATGACCGCCCCACGCCCTTGGTTGCCGTTGCCTCGACCCCGCCCCGGGCGGCACGCTCGGCTCTCTCTGCACACAGCTTGGCCCGTCTGGCTCGGTGCCTGGCGTTGTCCTTCTCCCGAACTTCCGCCCGCTTCGCCTCCTGTTCGTCCGACGAGTAGATCCCACGCGGTCGCTTCGGTCGCTCGGGGATGTGCTGCGGGTGCCGCTGCGCCCAGATCTTGACATGGCCGCGTAGGACGTTGCGGCTCGTGCCACGGCGTCCTGCGGCTCTCGTGATGCTCCCTTGCTCGCGGTGCCAGGCCACGACGCAGGCCAGGATTTTCAGCTCCTCGCACAACTGCGCCAGCTTGCGCCCGCTCGGCTCGTGCCCCAGGACGTCTTGCTCGATGGCCTTCCACTGGCGCTCGACCTCCACCCGCCACGCCTCGATCTCCGCTTCCATGTCTTGCCTCTCTCCTGTCTCAGTTGAGCTCGATCTTCTCGGTGCCACGGATCTTCACCTCGCCTTCCGTCACGATCTCGATCCGCTCGTCCGCCTCGACCCCGACGTCTCGACTCCGAACGCCGATGCGACTCGTCGCTGCGAGGTCGATGCTCTCGTTCGCCTCGATCCCGACGCGTCGACCTCGAACGTCGATACGGCTCGCGGACTCGACGTCGATCTCGTCGCCCTTGATGGTCTCGATCTCGGTGGTCGGGCCCTTGAGCACCGCCATGCTCGCGGTCACCGCCACGAGCATGTCGGTGCCCAGCTCGATCTTCGTGGCCGCCCGCAGCGTGGCCGCGTCCTGTTCGAGCACCAATGCCGCGCTCGGGCACTCGACCGAGATCCGCGGGGCTCGGAGCACGATGCCGTTGGGGCGCAGCTCCAGGCGGCTGCTACCGCAGCAGAACACGATCGGCTCGACCGACCGCAGCTCGAAACCTCCCGCGGGCGCTTCGGGCTCCGTGTCCATGGGAGCGCTGGCGGACTCGGCGGGGGTCGCCACCTCCCCGACGTGCACGGCGTAGCCACCGCGAAAGCGGGCGGTGGCCTTGCCGCTCACGATGTGGCGGTGCTCGCCGGCCGTGATCGTGGTGTCGTCCTTGCCGATCCTCGCGATGCGCGAGCCCTCGACGGCGAGCGTCTGGTTGCGACCCACCTCGGTGCAGTGGTGGGCGAGCACCTGCTCACGGAGGTTGCGCTGGGCGTGTAGGAACACCTCCTCCGCCCCCGCCAAGTCCTCGAACGACAGTTCGTTGAAGCCCTCGCCGGCGATGGTCCGGGTGCGAAGCACGGTGCGGGTCGCGTGCCCGGGCAGCTCGTAGGGCGGCCCCGCTACGCCGTCGTGGACGCAGGCGCAGCAGATCGGCCGGTCGGGATCGCCGGCGATGAACGACACCAGCACCTCGGTACCCACCCGCGGGATGAACACCGCGCCGAAGTCGTCACCCGCCCACGGTGTGGCCACGCGTAGCCAGCACGACGTGGGCTCGCCCTCGTGCTCCTGCTCGTCCCACAGCATGCGGACGCGGACACGACCGAAGCGATCGGTGTGGATCGCCTCGCCGGGTGGCCCCGTGACCACGGCCGACTGCATGCCCACGGCCCTGGGTTTCGTGAGCCGAGGCGGAACGACATGTGCTCGCAACGGCTGACACTCGAGGTCGTTGCCGTACATGAAGGGCAGCCCGTCGGCCTCGCTCGTGTCGTCGGCGAGCGCTCGCAGGTCCTCGGCTCTCGCGATCGCCTCGCCCCCGAGCTCACGTGGACCTTCTGCGCGAGCCTCGTGGCGAACCGCCGTCACCACCCACTGGTCGCCGAGTTCGTCGTCGGGCCCCTCGAGCAACTCGAACACCGAGCCCACACGCAGGCCGATCACATTGGAGCACGCGCGCAGCCGCGTCGCCGTCGCGTGGTCGCGACCCCGCTGGAGCTGCACCCGTCGCCCCATGCGGTCCGCGGCCAGGCCCTCGGCCGCCGCGGCTTCGTCGAACCGTCCCTCGTTCGCTTCCCACCACTCGCCGACGGCCGCGGGGTCGATCGTGCTGGTCTCCGAGCGCACCGACATCCCCGGCACCTGCCAGTCCCACGCCGTCGCCGTCCACTTTCGCCGCCGCAGCCGGCTCTGGCGACCCAGCGCGGCGATACCCTCGAACGGTAGCTCGTCGACGTCCTGGCCCACGAAGGGGATCCGCGGCGGCGACCGGTCGTCGTCCTCGAGCGGCTCCCGCCCCGCGTTGGGCAGCACCTCGTTGGCGTCGACCAGCACCACCGTCTCGGTCCCCGCGTCGTGGTCGAAGAGCACGGTGATCCCATCGTCCGCGAGGATCCGCAGCACGAAGTCGAGGTCGGTCTCGCGGTACTGGACGCAAAAGTCCCGCGGCGGATGGAGCCGCCGCAGCCGATCCACGCAGACGAGGCCACCGTGCTCGGCCAGCACCGGACCCATCACGGCCAACGCGATCTCCACCACGCATTGGCCCTGGAACATCCGGCTGCGCCGCGAGAGCCCGAGCAGGGCGAACGCGGGCACCACGTGGAGTTCCACCATCGGCTCGACCTCGCTCCCTTCGACACCGCGGACGAGCTCGGCCTCGAGCACGATGCCGTGCACCGTTCGCCCATGGATCCCGCGAGCGAGCTCGAGCACCACGCGCCCGCCGAGCAGCCCCTCGATCCCCGCCTTGGGCAGGGGGCCCAGGGCCGTCACCGCGAGCGCGTAGGGAGCATGCAGGCGCTCGTCGAGCACGAACGACCGCACCGCCCACTCGTGCTCGTCCGGGTCGCCCCGGAGCTGGAGGTACAGCCGGACGCGCGGCGACGGCAGCTCGTCGAGGCCATCCGGGAGCGCGTCGTGGGCCTGAACGTCATGCGGCATGGGGGGTGTGCTCCTCGGGTTGGATCTCGGTGGTGGCCACGGCGATCTCCAGCGCCCGGGTCGCCCGCATGCGATCGAGCGGGTAGCGCTCGGGCGAGGCGATCACCGCCGTGTAGTCGAAGCTCCAGCCGTCCACGTCGCGGTGGGCGAAGCGGAGCTCGAAGGTCTGCTGGCTGTCACGGGCGGTCGCGAGGTAGATCCCCACGAGCCCCGACGTGCCCATGGCCGAGCCCGGGGGGATCCGCTTGGGCTGACGAGCGAGCGCGATCCCTTTGATCCACAGCTCGTGGTGCAGTCGGTGCTGCCGCGTCTGCACTGGCTCGGGGCGGTCGTACTGCCAGCGGGTGGCGTCGATCCGCAGGCCCACCGAGCCCTGCGCCGCGTCGGTGGGCTCGGCCACCCATCGCGTCGTACCCACCCATGGGGGCGGCTGCGGTCGGGCGGTCCAGGACTCTGGCAAGCAGAACGCCATGTACGGCCCGCCGCGGCGCACCCGGGGCTCCACCTCGCGGCAGAACGTCGGCCGGTCCAGGGCCATCAGCACCCCGCACGGCCACAGGACGTCGTGCATCCGGTCCCAGGTCGAGGCAGGCCCGGCCACGTCGACCCGCAGCAAGCGCCCGTTGTCGACGAACCCGGTCGCGCGACGCACCTCCACGCGACGGTCGATCGTCCGCAGGCCGCCTACCTCGAAACGCGGGTGCCAGCGGGCCTCGAGCGGCTGAGCCATCGCGATCGACCAGCCCGCGAGCTCCCATCCATGACGCACCCACTCCACCGGGTCGACGTCCCACCGCAGGCGTGTGGCCGACACGATGATCCGCGGGCCCTCGATGTCGGGGTCGGGCGCGAAGAGCCCGAGGATCTCCGGTCGCCCCACCGGGGCCTGAACACCAAGGCCCTGCACACGGCCCCAGCCCTTGGGGATCGGCAGGGAGTAGGCCAGGGTCGGATCGCCGGTCGGCACGATCGCCTGGCGGCGGTGGGTCTGCGCCACCTGCTCGAGCACGTGCGGCGCGTCGCGAAAGGGTGGGGCTCGTAGCGTGGTCATCGTCGGTCGTCCTCTCGCGTTGCTTCGGCCCAGAGCCGGGTCGGCCGAGCCACGCCCTGGGCTCGTGCGCGTGGTCCGTCGAGCACGAGCCCGAGGATTTCCTTGCGCTCGCTTGGCTCGGGCTCGATGCGGCGCCACGAGAACGGCAGGCCGGCGGGTCGTGGCGAGGGCTTGGTCCCGGTCGAGCACCAGCCCACCACTGGTCGCGGCGTCGGCCCGATCACCACCGACGGGCAACCGACTACGATCGGGTTGAACCCGTGCGACCCCTCGTCCACGTAGTCGCCGACCCGCAGAGCCTGAAAGCCGTTGATCTCGACCTTGCTCTGCGTCGCCACGAACCCGCCGCCGGCATG
The DNA here is from genome assembly GCF_026337845.1 of Paraliomyxa miuraensis. Taxonomy (GTDB): domain Bacteria; phylum Myxococcota_A; class Polyangia; order Nannocystales; family Nannocystaceae; genus Paraliomyxa; species Paraliomyxa miuraensis. Next base: position 786,650 of record NZ_JAOVZF010000164.1, read on the forward strand.
CGGTTCGAGCTCGGCCCGGGGGCACACGTGGCCGTCGCAGCTACGCAGCGCTGGGCGGCCACCGATGAAGACATTGGAGCTGCCCGGGCCCGGCGCGATCGGACCGCCGTGGAGCATCATGTCGCCCACCCGCGCCGCGAACCCGGCCGCGGGCGTGAGCACCAGCTTGCTCCACTGCTCCAGGCACCCGTGCTCGCTCCCGTCGAAACACCACACCGCGTCGTCGACGTCGACCGCGAGCAGGTACTCGGGATGCTCGGCCAGGTCGGCGAGTGGCTCGAACACCGCCGGCTTGCTTGCTCGCAGGGAATCCCGAGATGCGATCATCGGCCGGGGCCGGCCATCCGCACGCGAGCGCCGTGCGGTGTCCCGCAGAGCCGGCTCGAGCAACGCCCGAAGGGACTGGGCTCGGTCGTCGTCGAGCCACTCCACCGTGTGGGTCGGTTGCCTGCCCTCGGGTCGAGGCTTCCTTCGACGGAAGCGCTCGGGAAGTCGCACCGCGTGCACGACCTCGGTCAAGGCATCCCAGGCGCCCAGGGTTGGGTTCACAGGTGGGGGGTGGAGGGTCATGGGTACTCGTTGAAAGGTCGCTGGGCGCAGACGCATCGAGGACGCAAGAACCCGACGCAGCCACGGCAATTGGCCACGAGCGAGGAGCGGCGCCCTTGGAGGAGGCGACTATCTACGGTGGGTGTACCTACGGGGGCTCGTGATGATCACTGGGGGCAAGCATGACGCTCCCGCCGCCACCGTTCGGCAGCGGTCGTGGGAACGTCGACGGTAGAAGGAGTCGAGGGAAGGGCCCGGGTCGTTCTATGGCACGTCGGCCCCCGCATAGTCGGCAGAGCCGTCGATGGTGGGGCGTAGGTCACCATGGATGTCGGACGGCGGGTCACCGTCTTCCCACTGGGCCGCATTGGTGAGCTGTACGGGAGGGCTGGCCAGGGTGAAATCACCCGTGGGGTAGCCCGCGAACCATCCTGCCTGAACGGGCCCGAGCGTGACGTTGTCCGCCCCCATGATGGCGGTCTCGCTTGCGCTGTAGCTCACCGTTGCCATCGAGCATGCAAGCTCGGGGATGTCGTCGAGCGCCGCAAGGATCGAATTCCGGATCGTCACGTCAGAGCCCGCAGTGCAGGAAAGCGCACGGGCCATGCCGAAGGAGCCGTTCCCGCCACCAACGGTCGTGTAGAGAACCGATGCAGTGGAACCGTCGATCATCACGGCATCGACGTCACTCTGATCGCCGCCGACGAAGCAGTTCCGCAGCACCAACTCCGAGGCGTTCTGCGCCACGATGCCGCCACCGAGGTTGATGACGATGCGGCTACGGTCAAGCCACGCCCGACCACCATCCACTCGCACCCCGGGCGGGATGTTCGACTGGTTGCCGGACACCTGTATGCCGTCCATGACGACCGTAGCGTCCGTGATGGTGAGCTGAGGGGTCATCCCCGAGTTCCTCACCCAGCGCGGCGGATCGACCGTTGGGCCCAGCTCCGCCGCCAGGAATGCCAGCACGCGCCCGCCATCTACGGTGACCGATTCGTTGTAGTCGCCGGCATGCACGATGATCGTGCCCTCGGCACCCGCCGCGAAGCTCATCACCGCCGCTGAGAGGGTGCCGTACTTTTCCCCGGCCCCCACGTGCACCACGGCATCCCCGGGCAGGCACGCCCCCGTGAAGAGGTTGCACGCCGCCTCGCCGCATTGGCCGTGCTCGGTACACGGCACGCACGTACTGGTCGCGTCGTCGCACACCGGCGTCTCGCCCTGGCACGCCTCGGGAGCTTCCGCCGTGCACTGCACGCACACCCCACCCACGCATAGCGGTGCCGCCGGATCGACCCCCGCGCAGGCACCATCGGGGTCGTCGGTGCCGTTGCACGCGACGCACTCCCCGCTCACCGGCTCGCAGAACGGCGCCGCCGCATCCGGGCAATCCTCGCCGTCGACGCAGGGCATCGATCCCGTCGTGCTGCTCTCACCGCTACTGCTGCTACTTCCCGTCCCGGTCCCCTCGTCGGTCGAGGTTGACTCATCACCGCTGCTCGAAGACGTGTCGCCCAAGCACGCAGCATCGTCTTCGAAGCGGCTCTGTCCACCGCAAGGGCTGTAGCAGGCGTCCTCTACCGGTCTCTCCGCGACACATCCATCCTCGGGGGTAGCGCCGCACGCCGTGCAGTAGGTTCGTTCGCCAGGGTAGCGATCCGCACACGTCCGATCGCCCTCCAGATTCGCGCAGTGGTCGGGGTTGGGCCGCACAGTCAGGCAGCCGAGGGAGAGACCAAGGCCCATCCCCACCAGCACCCCCGTGCTTCGCATCATCGCCATTGTCATCGTGTTCGTCATGACTCAGCTCCCCAGATTCAGAACCGTCCGCGCAGCACCACGCCAGCATGCGAGCCCTCGAGCATCGGACCCCAGCCAAGGCGTTCGCTCGAGCGCTTGCGAACAGCGTGGGTCACGAGCAGCCCAATCCCAGCAGCAACCGCAACACCACCAAGGACCGCAACCCCGATCCCCGGCGGCCGGTAGTTCCGCTCGGTGATCTCGACGGCCAGGCCATCGTCCACCTCGCGTGTCCCGGCCGCCACCAGCCCGATCCCTACGCCCAACGCGACGCCACCCGGGACCAGGAGCCCCAGTCCCACGTTGCGCAGGGTCAAGGAAGCCTCGGCCGGCTGCGCCCCGCCCTCGGACGGCGGCGCGGTCGTGTCTGCCTCGTCATCGATACCCGCGGTGCTCTCCTCGACCCCCGGATCGGCATCCGTCGCCGCTGCCTCCACGGCCGTCGGCTCGGGTTGCTCGGGCAGGTGCTCCGCCGCCTCCGTCACCCGCGTCCGCACCACCTCGAGCAGCTCGGCGTCGTCCTCCTTGAACCAGCTCGTGGGATGCCCGGCGTACACCTCATTGCCGTCGGTGGACACCGTGACGCGGAAGATCACCGCATCGCGAGGCTTCGTGTCCCCGAAGGGTCGTATCTCGATCTTCACCTCGGTCTGCGCATCGTCCTCGAGCACCACACCATGCTCGTCCCGCAGCGTGCCTTCGGCCGCCTTGCGCACGGACGGCTCCAGTGCCTTTGCATCCTTCGGGTCGAGCTGCTCCCCGGTCACATTGACGCGGACCGGAGCTGGTGCCGCCCAGGCAGTGCCCGCGACGAGTTGAGTGATCACGATCATCGCCACCAGCGACAGCGTGCTCGGTGCGCTGCGCCCCTTGCCTAGGGTTTCCACACGTTCTGCTCGCATTCGGATCTCCACTTCTGGATCTCGGGGTCACTGGAGCCCTTGGCCAGATGCCCACACGCTTCGTATTGCCCGGTCTCGGCGAGGGCTCGCACTCGGAGTCGCTTGCGCTCGTCGTCCTCGGGCCAGCACCGCCCATCCTGCGTGGCCGCGAGGACCTTCTTCCACGCCCGGCGGCGGTCTGCGTCATGGGCACGTCGACGTCGAGCCTCGCACGAGCTCACCGAAGAGGGGCTCGACGCCTGCTGGTTCGACGTCTTGGGCTCGTCCGACGGCTTCTTGGGCTCGGTGTCGTCGGTGTCCGTGGTGGGCGCCACTGGTTCGGGAGCGGGTTGGGGCGGCTTCACCTCGCTGGGAGGGTCAGTCGACGCTTGGTCCGTCTCGCTCGACTCGACCGGAGCCGTCGTCTGCTCGACCGGAGCCGTCTGCTCGACCGGACCCGTCGGCTCCCCATCACTCGGTCCCACCTGCGAGGTGGTCTTCGGCGTGGCGGGCTCCTCGACGCCCTCGTGTTCCTCGACCGGGGGTGACGTCTGTCCCTCATGCTCGACCATCGCGGTGGCCAGCCACCACCCGACCATCCCGCCGATCACCAACGTCAACGACGACAGCAAGGCCACCGTGGACCAGAAGCGCCGCGGTTCCGGGCTGGGCTCGGGCGGGCTGGGCTCGGACACCGGCTCCGCGATCGTGTGAGCATCGAGCTCGTCCTCGCTCGGCTTCGTAGCCGTGGGCAGGGGCACGAGCTCGGCAACCGCAGGGGGAAAGATCTGGTCGAGCCGCTCGACCAGATCCGTCGCGCTCTGGGGCCGCTCCTTGGGGTCGCGGCGAAGGCAATCGTCGACGAGCTCGGCCAGCCCGTCGGGCCAAGCCATGCCCCAGCGCTTGATCGATCGCACCTCGCGGTCCCCCTTCTGCTGCCACTCGATGTACTCCTCCCGATCGAGGTGGGCGAAGGGGCTGCATCCGACGAGCATCTCGGTGAGCACGACTCCGAACGCGAACACGTCCATCGTCTCGGCCGGTATCGCGAGCAGGGCTTGCTCGGGGGCCATGTAGCCCTCGGTTCCCGGAACCTCGCCGAGGAAGGTCAACCGATTTCCATGGGTCGACGTGGGAGCGTCGAGTTCGCCCGCAAGCCCGAAGTCGAAGATCTTGGCGACCTTGGTGCCCGACTGGATCAAGATGTTCGAGGGGGTCAGATCGCGATGCACGATGCCGGCGGCATGGATCGCCACCAGCCCACGCGCGATCTGCCGGGCCCACATGGCCACTTGGTCCAGCGGAAGCCGACGGAGCGTCACTCGCTCCATGGCCAGCGTAGGGCCTCGTACCGGCTCCATCGTCATGAACAGTCGCCCGTCACAGTCGGCCAGCTCGCCCACGTCGATCACCGACACCACGTTCGGGTGGGTGCCCACGCGACGGGCGTACTCCGCCTCGTTGCGGAACCGCTGCTCTCGCTCGGCTCGACCCATGTACCTCGCGGCGATCAGCTTGAGCGCGACCTCCCGCCTCCGTCTTCGGTCGTAGGCGAGGTACACCTCGCCCATTCCGCCGCGCCCGAGCTCGGACCGCACCTCGAAGCGGCCGGAGCCGACCGTGCGCCCCTCGAGCGAGGCCGCATCCGAATCGGTGGCCACGGGCAACGGCTGGGAGCTGGCGCTCATCGCCGTACCTCCGCCTTCGGAATGCTCACCTGACATGCGATGGGGATCATCACGCCGAAGGTGAACGTGGCCAGCAGCAGCAACCCAATCGGCCCGGCAAGGACGTGACGCCACGGGACGACCCCTTGGATGGTGCCGCCGAAGGTCCTCGACACCCACCCCATGCGGGTGAACATGCCCATGGCCGGGACCAGCTCGCTCGGCCCCGCGTCTCTTGCCGTACCCGTCGCGGTGAACGAAGGCGGAGGGCGCCGAACAGTTGGTTCGCGCTTCGGCTCGGCCTTCGCCGCCGGCTGCTCGTCACGTCCTCGATCTCCCACCCCCTCTGGCTGTGCCTCGTACCCCATGGCCCCGTCGCCACGGATCTCGACGGCGTCCGCCGCTGCGCTCGGATTCTCGTCGTTGGCGATCGGCGTGCCGCAAGGCCCGAATCGAGCGGTTGTCTGGACCTCGAACGGATCGGAGCCCGCGTCCATGGCCCGATGCAGCCGCACCTCCGCATGGGCTCGCGGCTGCAAGAGGGTGGGCGGACGACCGTCCCCGCTTGGCTCCTCCGGGGCATCGCAGTCCGACGTTCTCTTCATGGCGCCCCCATGCTTGCGGGCCTGGCCCTGCTTGCGCATGTGGTCGGCCCACAACTCCGGATCCCGATGGGCGAACCGCGTCAGACCCGAGTGCGCCTCACCGAAATAGAACTCATAGAGCTCCTTGATCGGGATGGGCGAAGTGAACAGCTCGATCCCCAGCTCCTCGATCCGCTTGATCACCTCCACCGCCGCGTCGGGCCGGTCCGCCCACGATACCGCCAACATCTCGCGCAAGAGCGTTCGCAGGCCCTCGGGCACGTCCGGGCGCCGCAGCTCGGGCACGCCGCCCTCGAAGATGTCCCGGAGGACGTCGTCCTCGGTCTTGCAGTGGCTTCGGAAGCGCTCACCCTCGATCAGCTCGAAGATCAGTGCCCCCACCGCATAGATGTCGCTCTCGACCCGAGGGTTGCCCTGCGCCTGCTCGCGGGGCATGTAGACGAGGTTGCCCTTCATGCTGCGCGTGGTCTTGGCTCCTGCGATGCGTGCCACCCCGAAGTCGAGCAGCTTGATCTCTCCCGAGGAGGAGACCATCACGTTGTAGGGGGTCACGTCGCGGTGGACGATGCCCACCCGCTTGCGGCCCAGCTTGTAGGTGTGGGCGTGGTCGAGCCCGCACAGCAGTTGGATCGCGATCGAGAGCACCAGCGAGAGATCGAGCGGTTTGCCGATCTTCTTGACCAGCGTGCGGGCGAAGTGGTGGAGGCTCACCCCGTCGACCCAGCTCATCACCATGTAGAGCTGGTCGTCGATCTCGCCCACGTCGAACACCGTCACGATGTTGCCGTGGTCGAACTTCATGCTCGTCCGCGCCTCGGAGAGGAACATCTCGCGGAAGCGCGGGTCAGCCGACAGCTCGGGGCGGATCACCTTCACCGCAACGGGCCTGATCGAGTTGCCCACCCCGAACCGAGCGCCCGCATACACCTGCGCCATGCCCCCCTCACCGATGAGGTTGAGGATTTCGTGTCCTGGGATCGCGATCTCGGTCATCGGCTCGTGCTACGGGCTGAGGGGCTCGGTTAGTCTCGCGAACGACCTGGGAAGGGTCGAGGTCGCCGGGGTGCGGGTGCATCCCGTGGCGGGTCGGCCGAGCATTCATCAAGTCCCGTGCCAGAATTGCGAGTCAGTGAAAACAGGGCGATAGCGCGTGCGGTTGGTGCGCACTGGTACTTTTCGAGGGACTTTGGTCCGCGGAGGTACCACCCCCCCGGTCGACGGGCGGTGCATCGGTGGGTGGCGAGGTGCTGTGTGGCACCAAAGGTCCACCTCGGTCGAGGGTCGCGGCGCCGGTACGCGGCGGACCGGCAGGCGCGGTGCCCTCGAGGGGCTTCCGCTGCGCGGACGCCTTGGTACCGTGTTGGGCGTGGCAAAGCCGGTGCTCCATGTGCTCCCGCGAACGGTTCGGCAACCGCCTCCGCCGGCGATCCTCGTGCGTCGCCCAGGCCAGCTCCGGCTGCGAATCACGGATGGGTCTGCCTCGGCCCGGGCCGAGGCGTTCACCAAGGATCGGATCACCTGCGGTCGCAACGTGGTCAACGACATCGTGCTCGACGACCCAAAACTGAGCGGGACGCACTTCTCGCTCGAGCTGGCGCAGGACGGGGTGCGGGTCGTGGATCGGAGCAGCACCAACGGCACTTGGTTCTGCGGCGGTCGGGTGTCCGAGCTGATGCTTTCCGCCGGGATGTCCTTCTCCGCGGGGGCCTACCGCTTCGAGATCCTCGGGACCGACTCGGTCGAGGTTCCCGTCCTCATGGCGAGCGAGTTCCAAGGCATGCACGGCGAGAGCACGGCGATGCGCGAGGTCTTCGCTCGACTCTCGCGGCTGGCCGATACCGACCTCGACTTGTTCGTCGAGGGAGAGACGGGCACGGGCAAGGAGATGGTCGCCCGCGCGCTGCATGCCGCGTCGCCGCGGTCGCACCTTCCGTTCGCGGTGCTCGACTGCGCGTGGCTCACCCGCAACCTCGCCGAGGAGGAGATCTTCGGGCACGTCAAGGGAGCCTATACGCAGGCACACGACGACGCGCCCGGGTGCTTCGAGGAGGCCAACGGAGGCACCCTGTTCATCGATGAGATCGGCGAGCTGCCGATGGACCTCCAGCCGCGGCTGCTGCGGGTGCTCGACCGACGGGAGGTCCAGCGGCTCGGAGAGCGGAAGCCGCGGAAGGTCGACGTGCGGGTGGTGGCGGCGACGAACCGCGATCTGCGACAGATGGTGGCCAACGGGCAGTTCCGAGAGGATCTCTACTTCCGGCTGATCGAGGAGAGCATCCGGCTGCCGCCGTTGCGAGAGCGCGACGGGGACGCCAACTACCTCGCCGAGGTGATGCTGACGCAGCTCTCGCAGGAAGTTGGACGCGAGCTCTCGCTGACCCGCGAGGCCCGCGAGGCAGTCAAGCTCTACGCCTGGCCGGGGAACGTGCGCGAGCTCTACAAGGTGTTGCGCCGGGTGTCTCGGCTGGCGCAGTCGCCGATGATCGGGCCGAGCGATCTCCGGCTCAGCTCCGTGGAGGCATCGGAGCGGAGGACAGGGTGCTTCGAGCTGCCGTTCTCCGAGGCGGTTCCGGCGTTCGAGACGGAGTACTTCAAGCGGCTGATGGTGGACGCGGGTGGGAACCTCAGCGAGGCGGCGCGGCGGTCGGGGTTCACCCGCAGGGCGTTGCGCGAGCGCTTGAAGCGGCACGGGGTGTACGAAGGAGCGGCGGCGGTTGAAGAGTGAGGGCTCCCTCGCCGCGGGCTCTACCGGAGCCTACTGGGATCGGCTCCACGGCTCTCATCGCTCGTCGTTTGCCAGGTCGGCGTTTCCGAACGTGCCAAAGCCGTCGGCATGGCCGCCCATGTTGCGGGCAAGTGAATCAAGCTGCGACTCGATCGCGACCACGGCCTCGTAGGTCGGCACGAGGATTTTGGTGCAGTAGCACGTCCAATCGCCTGTCTCGGCGTCCTGCTCCACGCTCGTCTCGAATCCGAGTTCGGCGGCACGAGCCGCCATGATGCGTCCACCCCGTTCATTAGGAATGGCAACGAAGAAGTCCATCTTCAGCGGGCGGTTCAAATCCGAACCATCCTGAGCGATTCGCTCGAGTGCCGCCCGCGTCGCATCGTGATGCTGATTCGGCACGCGTCAGCCTCTATTCTTCGTAGTCGCCGTCGGCGAACATGTGTTCCGGGAGAGGCTCCGCAGGCAGCGGGGTATCGCGATGACCGATGAACTCGTCGTAGAGCATACCGTCAGCGGTGACGGCGCTCTCAGCTTGCAGCACATCGAGCCTCGCCTGGCCGACGGGGATGCGCGAGATTTCACTGGATTGCTCAGCCGCATCGAGGAACTCCCGGATAGCGCGTGCGATGAGTAGGTCCCCCTCCGCAGAGAACATTCCGAAGCTCCGCGGGAACCGCGAGCGATCCTGTCCCCACACGAAGTAACAATTGAGCGCGAGATGCATCGACTCCCGCACATCGGTATCCGTGACCTCCTCGTGCTCGAGCGCAATGCGCTTCAACTTCTCCAGCAGTGCGACCACCGCACGTTCTAGACTTTTCACAGCTCACCGTCCTCCATACGGAACCGCTTTCCGGGCGATTCGACCTTGTTGTAGTTTGATGGGCTATTGACCCCTCCTTGAGCATCTATACGCCGGGACTCCTGTTTGAAGGCATCCCGCTTGTTCACTGCCGGAGTCCAGTCTGTGGCGGTGTGTGGGTCGTCATTCGTACGGGCCTGACGCCGACCCGACTGTTGAGAGCGCTCTCGGGAACCTTTGCCGGAGTAGGTTTTGCCGCTGGCGTGCGTGTTGGTGTACGAGCCGGTCTGCTTGGCCCCCCGTGCGGCCTTGCGCACGTCGCCCGCCGCGTCTGCGACGTCCCCGACCGCATCGACGGCATCCCCGAGTCGCTTGCCTGCCTTGCCGCCGGGGATGAGGCTGAGCAGTCCCTCCGCCCCCGAGGACATGAGCACGTCGAAAGTGTCCTCGCCATTGTCGAGCCGCTGGACCGCATCGTACACCGACTTGAGCGTCGACACGATGGGGATGAAGTCGGTCCCGATGTCCGCCGCGGTGCGGGCCAAGTCGTCGATCGGGGCGTCCCAGATGTAGACCGGGCCGCGCTTGGTCACCCCCCCGGAGCAGGCGGAGATCTCGGCGCACATGTCCGGGGTCACCCGGATCGTGAACTCCGGTGTGCCGCCGGGCTGTCCGGCGTCGCCACCGTGCCGCGTGTGGCCGGCCGTGTGCGGGTTGTGGCTCGGGCCGCCCTGACCGATCCCGTTGTACGCGTCGAACATCGCCACGGCGCGGTTCCACGAGTCGAGCGCGGAGCTCGGGGAGTTGGGATCGGGGACGACGATCGGGCGGTAGCAGTGGGTCTCGCTGTCGCACAGTCGCGGCAGCGCCCGCACGTCGTCGTCCGAGGCGCCGAAGCTCCCGGCGTAGCCCGTGGGGTCGGTGGCCACGAGCGGCCGGTTGTGCACGTAGCTCCAGCGGTTGTACGCCTGACCGTCGAGCGGCGAGACCACCAGCGGGTCGGGCGAGAAGAACCTCCCGAGCACGGGGTGGTACATGCGACCGCCCATGTCCAAGAGGCCGGCGTCGAGCCGCGCGGGGTGACCGGTGAAGCCGACGCCGAGCAGGTCGAGCACGTCGTCGTCGATCGGCTGCGTCCAGTCCTCCGCGTCGCGGGCCTGGCCCCATGGGTCGAACGAGGCGCGGCGGATCACCGCGCCGGTGTCGTCGGTGACCACGTCGGTCGAGCCGAGGTGGTCGTCGTGCAGGAACTCGATCGCATCGTTCCACACGCCGGATCCCGCCGGTTCCCCGAGCTTGGTGATTCCCCCGAGCCCTGGCGTTCGCACGATCTGCGCCACGGTGCGCCCGGCTGCGGGTACGCGGTACGTCAGCCGTCGCGCGCCCGCGATCTCGCGACGCTCGTAGAGACCCTGCAGCACCACCGTGAGATCGTCCTCGAGCGCCGAGTGCCGCGAGAAACGATTGCCCTGCGCGTCGTAGCGAAAATCCAGCGTTTCGGCGCCGTCGACGATCTGCCGCACCTTGTCGAACGGCGTGTACGTGAGCGTGCGGCCGCCGTGGTCGATGACGTTGCCGCGGGCGTCGTAGCCCATCAGCACGGGTACGCCGATGCCGTGGGCGAAGAGCCGCCCGTCCTCGTAGACGTAGCTTCCCACGTCGGTCTTGTGGGTGATGTTGCCGATGTCGTCGTACGAGACGTCGACGACGCTGCTGCCGAGTGTTCCGGTGACCGATGCCTGCGTCAGCCGCCGCAGGTCGTCGTGCTCGAACGCCTCCTGCTGCCCGTGCACGAGGTCGGAGCGCTGCTCGAGCTCGCCCCACGGGTGCCAGTCGTAGTCCAGGCTCTGGACCAGAGTACCGGGGCTCGCGGTCTGCACGGTGGTGGGCAGGCCCGTGAGCGGCTCGTAGGTGCGGGTGGTTTCGAGGCCATTGCCGAAGCGCTCGAGCGTGAGGCGACCGGCCTCGTCGGCCTGGAGTGCCGACCACAGCACCGTGGCGCCGCCAACTCTGACTCGGCGTAGATAGCCGGCGCCATCGTAATCATAGTCAGCGCGCAGGCCAGGGTCTCCATCCACCGACGGGTAGTGCAGCGTCTGCAACCTGTCGCCGAGCCCGTAGTCGAAGTGCAGCTCCAGCGCCCCGGGCACCGTGAGCATGAGGTCGGACACCGTGACCGTGTCCAGGCGCCCGGAGGCGTCGTAGCCGTAGGTGGTCAGGATGTCGTCGGGGCCCTCGCTCGTGTGCAGCCGGCCGGGCCTGATGACATCGTAGGTGTGCGTGGTGTCGCCGTCGGCGTCGTGGCGCTCGAGCATGCGGCCGAGGGCGTCGTACTCGAACCCGATGACCTCGCCGGCACCGTCGCTTTGCTCGAGCAGCTCTCCAAAGCCGTTGTAGACCCGACTGCGGGTACCGAACGATGGATCGGTCTCGCCGACGATCCGACCCGCCACGTCGTGCTCGTACGTGCTGACCCAGGGCGTGTGCGGATCGGCGCAATCCCGACGGACCTCGCCGAGCACACCGAAGGCGCCGTACTCGAAGCAGGTGCTCGTCCCATGGGGATCGATGCTCACCGCCACTCTCGAGGCGGCATCCGTCTGCAACAGCGAGGTCGCGTCGCTCTCGTCCGTGTGGGCGATCTGCAATCCCTTCGCCAGCAGTCCGTAGGCGAAGTACTCGTGGTCGCCGTCGGGGTGCTCGACGTCGGTCACCCGATCGAGGCCGTCGTACTCGGTGGTGGTGTAGGCGCTCGGCTGCTCCGAGGCCCAGGTGGGGAGGCTCCGACGATGCACGCGACCGCGCCCGTCGTAGAGCGTGCTGACGTAGACCTCGTCCCCATGGCCGCCCGTGTTGATGGGCACCTCGTCGAGCGCCTGCATGCCCCACCACGCCTCCTGCATCACGTGACCGGTGGCGCCGTAGTCGGTGGTGAGTTCCTGGCCATCGGGCGCGGTCGTCCGCACGCGCAGCGCCGACTCGATCTGGAACGTGTCATCGTGGACCGGGCCACCGAGCGCGTACACGAACGTGGTCACGTGCCCATCGGACAGCCCCATCGGCGACACGCGTCGCTCGTGCCGGGTGGGTCGCAGGAAGCCGTCGTAGCGATGCACCCAGGTCACCCCGTCGGCGGCGACCTCGGCGATCGGTACCCCCGTGCTGGGATCGTGGATCACCCAGCTCTCGTGCCCCGCCGCATTGGTCATCGACTCGGGATGCACACCCTCGATGTCCCACTTGGTGGTGGTGGTGCGGACGTCGCCCTGGAGGTTGGTCAGGGTGGTGGTGACCACGTTGCCGCGGACGTCGTAGGCGTAGGTGGTGTGAAGCCGCGCCACCGAGTCGTCGGGGGCGAAGGTCGAGCTGGTGACGGTCCCAGTGGTGGGATCGTAGGTCGCGGTGTGAGCACGCTCGACGCACTCACCACCCACGCAGCTCTGCTCGCTCCACGCCTCCGCACGGCCCACGATCCACGCGGATTGATCGTCGAGCATCGCATCCACCTCGTAGACGCGCTCCTCCTCGTCGTTGGTGGTCGTGGAGGAGACGATCGTGCCCAGGCCATCGCGCTCTTGCTCGATCGTGAGCCACTGGAAGCGCTCGCTGGGCCTGAACTCGCAGTCGATCGTGCAGCTCACGTCCCGCACGAACACGTCCACGTCCTGGCGTGCCGGGTAGGTGAACAGCGTGTCGCCACCCAGGCGAGGCTCGACCACCGTCTGCAGCTGCTGCTGCGTGCGCGTGAGCCAGTACTGCACCGCCCCAGCGTCGTCGACGGCTCGGCGCTGCTCGAGCTGCTCCACCGGGCGACCGGCCGTGGGATAGTCGGCGTGCTGATCGTCGCGATCGTAGGCGTAGCGGATCCACGTGTGGTGCTCGAGCTGCCCGTCGCGCCAGCGCTCGACCTCGGCAAAGCCGAGCAGGCCGTGGCCCCACGCGTCGACCACGGCGTCGTGATAGGCGTAGCGGTCGACCTCGAGGTCGGCCTGCGGGTTGGCCTGCGTCGCATGCCGGGTGACCACGGCCATCGCCCCCTTGGCGCCCGTCCGCGGGTAGGTGTGCGGGCCCGAGATGCCGTGCGCGCCCGTCGTGGAGATGGTCTCGTAGTCGATCTCCACGATCGCCCCGAGTCCGTTGGTGATCGTCGTGACGCGGTTGTGCGGCTCGCTGTAGTTGGTGGCGAAGGTGTTGATGAGGTACGGCCAGTCGGTTGGGTTGTCCTCGACGTACCCGAGGAAGGTGATCTGCGCACGCTCGTGGACGGCCGGGGCGAGCGTCATCACCTGGAGCCGCGTGGCTGCCTCGGTCCGCTCGCGCCAGGTGGTGTCGTCGGTGTACGCGGGCCACCCTGAAGGGATCCCTCCCACGGGATGATCGGTGTAC
>NZ_JAOVZF010000057.1 GCF_026337845.1 Paraliomyxa miuraensis
CGGCCTGGGGACGATCGTCTCCTCCACGACCACCAACGACGCCGAGCAGCGGATCTACGAGGTCGATGCGATGCTCGACGATCAATCCGCGTGGATCGTGGGCCGTGCCGAGGCGTGGAGCGAGCAGAGCTGCGTGGGTGGTGGGTGTGTCGAGCGTGCTCACACCGCGACCTACGATCCGGCCACCGGGGCCGTCTCCAGCTCGACCTTTGCTCCCAACGACACGGTGGCGCGGCTCGACACCACGTATGGGTACGACGGCCGTGGCAACGTGATCACGACCACCCTGACCAACCTCCAGGACGACGTTCGCACAACCACCACCACGTGGGACGCCGAGGGCGTGCATCCCGAGTCGATGATCAATGCGGCGGGGCACGAGAGCTGGGTGATCCACGAGCCCGGCACGGG
>NZ_JAOVZF010000137.1 GCF_026337845.1 Paraliomyxa miuraensis
CCGCGGCGGGGGCCGGTGCGGCGGCGGGCGGAGGCGCGGCCGCCGGGGTCGGGGCCGCCGCCGGGGTCGGAGCCGGCGGTGGCGTGGCGGGCTTGGGAGGAGGCGGGGCGGCGGGCTTGGGGATCGCCAGCAGCATGCGCTGCACCCGTTCCTCCAGCGGACGCGTGCTCGGGGCGTTGTCCTCGAGCTTGTCGCGTGCGGCGAGGCTGAAGGCCCGCACGATCTTCTGCAGGCCCTCCACCGCCTCGCGATCCTTGGGCTCGAGCTTGAGCGCGGCGAGCTGCCGCTCGAGCTGCTCGGTCAACCACGAGAGCGCATTGCCGCGACCGCGCGGTCGCGACGGCCACACGTCGGCGAAGTTCTCGAGCATCCCCGTCACCACGCACAGGCCCACGCCCAGGCCCTCGATGCCGTGCGTCACGAGCCGCGCGTAGGCGAAGTAGGAGCCGATCAGGAGGTCCTTGGTCTTGGACTTCAGCAGCTCGCTGGCCAGGCTCCCGACCTCGTCCCACTTGACGTCGGTGTCGCCCGACGGCGAGTCGAGCTTGCCGACCTCGGTGCGGATGGTCTCGAAGTCGGGATCGTAGCGTGCATCGCTGCCATGCGGCGGATCACCGATGGGCTCGAGCCATGGCTTGGCGGCCTCCTGGGCTTGCGCCAGGAGGTCCTTCTTGGCGGGCTCGGGGGGCTTCTCGGGCGGGGGCGGCGTGGTGGCGGGAGCAGGCGCGGGCTCGGGCGGTGCGGCGACGGGAGGCGGTGGAGCGGGTTCGGCCGCGGGGGTCGGGGCAGCGACCGGGGCAGGAGGCGCGGGGACCGATGCGGGCGGAGTGGGGGCCGATGCTGCGGGAGCGGGTGGAGCAGGCGCAGGTGCGGGCGCCGGAGCCGGAGTCGGAGCCGCGGCTGGAGCCGCGGCCTTGGGGATCTTGAGGTTGATGCGCTCGAGCGCGTCGCTCACCGCACGCGTGGCCGGGGCGTGGTCTTCGAGCTTGTCGCGGGCCACGCCGGTCATGGTGCGGAAGCCCTTGATCACCAGATCGAGCGCGGGGCGATCGGCGGGGGTCACCGCCAGGGTCGGCAAGCCGACCTCGAGCCGGGAGAACAACCAGTCCAGCGAATTGCCGCGGCCGCGCACGCGCTTGAGCGGCGGGAACATGGTCTCCCAAAACTGCTCCAGCAAGCCTTCGAGCACCGCCAAGCCCACCGCCAGCCCGGCCAGCTTGCGGGTCTCGTACATCGCATAGGCGTAGTACGACGCGATCAGGATGTCCTTGCTCTTGCCGGCCAGGATCTCCCGCGATTGCTGGGCGACCGTCTCCCAGTCGACCTCGCCGCCGGTCGGCGAGTCGAGCTTGCCGACCTCGTTGCGGACCGCCTCGTAGTCGGGATCGTAGGACGCGTTGTCACCCCCGGGCTTGCCGTCGGCGATGGGCGCGAGCAGGGGAGCGGCTTGGGCTTGGACGTCTTCGGGCGTGGTCATGGCGGAGCGCGACGGATCGAAGCGTACTCCCGGCGGTTGCGCGAGTGGAAATGACCGCTTGGGCCGTTCCGAGACCGCCGCTCACGGCCATCGAGGACCTCGACTCAGTACGCCACGCGCTCGAGCAGCGCGGGCACGTCGTCCCAGCCCGTGGCGTCCGCCAGCGCCAGCGCGGTGTCGATGAGGGCCAGGTGCGAGTACGCCTGCGGGAAATTGCCGAGCTGACGTCGCGACGTGATGTGCAGGTCCTCGGAGAGGAGCCCCATGTGGTTGCAGTCGACCAGCAGGCGCTCGAAGGCCGCGCGCGCGCGATCGATCTGGCCGATGTGCACCAGCGCCTTGACCCCCCAAAAGCAGCAGATCGTGAACGCGCTGCTCGGCTCGCCGAAGTCGTCGGCCGACCGATAGCGCATCAGCAGGCCCTCTCCGCGCCCGAGCAGCTCCCAGGCGCGCTCCACGGTGGCGACGTAGCGAGGGTCGTCGGGGGGCAGGAAGCCGTAGTCCACCATCAGCAGGTTGGAGGCGTCGGGCTCGTCGCTGCCGTAGCTCTGCGCGAATGCGCCCAGCTCGTTGGACCAGCCCCGCGAGAGCACGTCCTGGCGGATCTCCTCGGCGACGTGGCGGTGCTGGTCGGCCCACCGATGACGCCCCAGTCGCTCGGCGATGCGCACGGCTCGATCGGCGGCGACCCAGCACAGCACCTTCGAGAACACGAAGTGCCGCTTGGCTCCCCGAAACTCCCAGATGCCCCGATCGGGCTGCGACCAGATCCGCTCCACGGTCCGAAACACCGACCGCACACGCGTCCACATGTCCTCGATGACGTCGAGCCGTGTGGCGAAGTGGTCGAGGCTCTGCCAGAACACGTCGAGCACCGCCCCGTAGATGTCATGCTGGCGCTGCTTGTACGCCGCGTTGCCCACCCGGACCGGGCTCGAGCCCTGGTATCCGGCCAGGTGCGGCAGCTCGCGCTCGGTCAGCTCCCGCTCGCCTCGCAGGCCGTACATGATCTGCAGGGGATCATCCTTGGACGGCGTGGCGTCGAGCACCCACTGGACGAAGTGGTGCGCCATGTCGGGGTGGCCGATCCGCCGCAGCACCGACACGGTCATCGAGGCGTCGCGCAGCCAGCAAAAGCGGTAGTCCCAGTTGCGGCTCTCGCCGATCGACTCGGGCAGCGACGTGGTGGGCGCGGCGATGAGCGCCCCGGTGCGCCCGTACTGCATGAGCTTGAGGGCCAGGGCGCTGCGCAGCACCGACTCGCGGTAGCGCGGCGGAACCGTGGTGCGCGACGACCATCCCAGCCAGTAGGCCTCGGTCTGCGCGAGCATCAGTCGCACGCGATCGCTGTCGGGCTCCTGCAGCTTGTCGTTGTAGCTGAGCAGCAGGTGCATGGTGCGATCGAGCACGAGCACCTTGCCCTCGCGGACCCGTCGCGCATCGGCGTTGGTGTAGAGATAGATCGACTCGTAGATCTCCCGCCGGCCATCACGACCGCGGGTGGTGCACTTGAGCAGGCCATCGTGGACCACGCGGACATCGGTGCCGAAGCGGCCGAACTCGAGCCGAGGATCGAAGCCGACCTTGACCCGGGGCGTGCCCGACACCGGGCGTAGCACGCGAACGATGTCGGGTGGGGTGTAGGGCCAGTCATGCCCGCCGTCGATGCGGTAGCGCGGCATGAAGTCGAACATCTCGAACACCCCGTCGCGCCCTTCGAAGCGCGTGCGGATGATGTTCGTGTGCCGCACGTAGTCCTGCGCGGTCGCCCGGCCACGGATCATCGAGACGTTCATCTGTCCGCCCCGGTCCGGGTCGAGCAGGCCGCAGAACACCGCTCCCGAGTCGAAGTCTGGCAAGCACGCGAACTTCATGCTGCCCTGGCGATCGATGAGCGCGCCGGTGCGCCCGTTGCCGATCAGTCCCATGTGGTAGTTGTCATCGAGATCACTCACCGGTGCGCAGCTCCACGATTCGCTGGAGGAAGCGCCGCACTGCCGCGACGCCAGGCAGACGCCACGCCGCGTACGTGGCTCCGGGACCGACCTTGATGGTCTCGAGCAACGGGTACGCGTCGCGGCGGTGGAACATCGACTCGTCGGTGCGATCGTCTCCGCATGCGACCACGAGGTCGGGCGCCCAGCTCTGCACGAGGGCGTCGAGCGCTGCGCCCTTGCTCACCTGCTGGCTGGCGACCTCGACGATCTTGTGCCCGCGGTGCACCTCGACCGGCATGTTGGCGGCGACCTCGGTGAGCGCCCCGACCAGCTCGCCCGCCTTCCACGCGCCGAACTCCGGATCGGCGCGGCGGTAGTGCCACACCAGCGCGGATTTCTTGACCTCCACGTGGGTGCCGGGGGTGAGATCGGCCGCCTGCTCGAGGATGGGTCGCACCACGTCGAGCCAGGTGAGATCGGCGCGCGGGTTGGCGTCTTCCCACTCGCCGCCCGGCACCCGCTGACGGAAGCCGTGCTCGGCGACCAGCCACGCCGGCAGGTGGCCGAGGTGCTGCTGCAAGAACGCCTCGGGGCGGCCCGACACGATGCCCAGCCGCGTCCCCGTCAGCGCGCCGAGCCGCTCGAGCAGCTCGAGCAGCTCGAGCTCGGGGGTGGCGTCCTCGGGCTTGCCCACGAAGCGGCGCAGCGTGCCATCGTAGTCGAGTATCAGTCCGAGCCGCGTTGCGCCCACGATGCGCTCGAGCAGGGCGTCACCGACCTCGGCCGCGGGATCGAGCGGCACCCGCGACTCCAGCTCGAGATCGCCGACGAACGAGCGGGCCCACGCCTCCGCGTCGTGCTTGCGCACGCGCGAGCGCATGGGGTCCATCGCGGCGCTGGCCTCGTGCGGCGTGCGGGCGATCGCGCTGGCGATCGCTCGCGCCACGCCTTGTGCGTCGTAGGGATTGACCAGGATCGCGCCCGCGAGCTCCTGGGCCGCGCCTGCCGTCTCCGACAGGATGAGCGTGCCCGGCCGCGCCCCCGGGGCGCCCCGGCAGTCGACGTACTCCTTGGCCACCAGGTTCATGCCGTCGACGAGCGGGGTGACCAGCGCGACCTCGGCGAAGGCATAGAGCGCGGCGAGCCGCTCGAGGCTGGTCCCGCGGTTGTAGAAGTGCACCGGCTGCCGCGAGAACGTGCTGTAGCGTCCGTTGAGCTCGCCGATGGCGAGCTGCACCCGTGCGGTCAGCTCGCGGTAGGCATCGACCGACTGCCGCGACGGCACCGCGAGGATGAAGAACACCGTGTCCTTGCGCCGCTCGGGGTGCTCGCCGAGGAATCGATCGATCGCCTGGAGCTTGTGCGGGATGCCCTTGGTGTAGTCGAGCCGCTCGACGCTGAGCACGATGCGTCGGTCGCCGAAGTCGCGCTGGAGCTCCTCGAGCTGGGCCTGATAGCGCGGCTGGGTGGTGACGCGATCGAAGGCCTCGCGATTGTGGCCGATGGGGTAGACCCCGAATCGAACGTGGCGGCCGTCGACGAGCGCGCCGTCGGGCATGCTGTCCTGGTCGAGCGAGCGCAGCAGTGCCGAGCGAAAGTGTCGTAGATAGCCGAACGTGTGGAAGCCAATGAGGTCGGCGCCCAGCAGCCCCCGCAGCACCGTCTCGCGCTCGGGCAGCACGCGGAACACCTCGTGGCTGGGGAACGGGACGTGCAGGAAGAATCCGATGCGCAGGTCGGGCCGAGCGGCCCGGAGCATCGCGGGCAGCAGCATGAGCTGGTAGTCGTGCACCCACACGCGTGCCCCTCTGCCCGCCACCTCGAGTACGACGTCGGCAAAGCGCCGGTTGACCGCCTCGTAGCCGTGGAACCAGCTGGGCTCGAAGCGCGCGCGCTCGGTCATGTAGTGCAGCAGCGGCCACAGCGTCGCATTGGAGTAGCCCTCGTAGAACTGCTCGTACGCGACCTCGTCGTCGATGAACACGGGCTCGCAGCCCTGCTCCTCGCGCAGTCTTCGCGTGAGCGCCTCGCGACCATCGGCTGCGCTGCTCGACAGCTGCCCGGGCCAGCCCACCCAGCGGTGCGGTACCTCCCCCAGACCGCGCATCGCCGACGTCAACCCACCCGTCGATCGCACCAGTCCTCCCCTGTCATCGAGCTGCACCGGGAGGCGATTGGATACGATGATCAACCTGGACACCCGCCACCACCTTAGAAGAACGAGCGGCCACGTGCCACCCGCGCGCGCCCTCTCGGCCCCAGACGGCCGGAATGGATCGATCCGCTCACTCCAAGCAGCGGCGGTTCGAGCAGAGTAGAGCGCCCCCAAAGCCCCCTTGGGGCCGAGCAGAGACCGATGCTTGCCCACTGCTGCCCGTGCGGGGCCGATCGGAGCAGAGCGCCCCGAGAGCCTCCCCAATGCGCCCTTGGGGGGCAAGCTCGACGCACCGCTCGCTCCAAGCCACCCGCGGCGGGCTACGCATACAGCGACTCGATCGCATCCGCATACTTCTGATTCACGACCTTGCGCTTGACCTTCATCGTCGGTGTCAGCTCGCCACCTTCGATGGTCAGATCATTGGGCAGGATCTTGATCTTCTTGATCGTCTGTACCCGCGCGAGGTCCTTGTTGACCTCCTCTACGCGGTTCATCAGCCACTCGTGCACCCTGTCGTCCGCGGCCGCCGAGGCCAGCGTGGCGGCCGAGCTGCCCGACTCGCGGCGCAGCTCCTCGAGCTTGGTCTCGTCGATGGTGAGCAGGGCCGACAGGTGCTTGCGACGATCGCCGACCACCACCGCCTGGCTGACCACCGAGATGCCCTTGAGCTTGCCCTCGATCACCTGCGGCGCGATGTTCTCGCCGCCCGCGGTGATGATGAGGTCCTTCTTGCGATCGGTGATCTTGAGGTAGCCGTTCTCGAGCTCGCCAATGTCGCCCGAGTGCAGCCAGCCCTCGTCGTCGATGGTCTCGGCGGTGGCCTCGGGGTTCTTGTAGTAGCCCTTGAACACGTGGCGGCCGCGCATGCAGATCTCGCCGTCCTCCGCGATCTTGAGCTCGGTGCCCGACATCTCCTGGCCCACCCAGCCGGTGCGGTAGGCGTTGGGCAGCGACACGGTGGCCGGGCCCGTGCACTCCGACATGCCGTAGACCTCCATGATCGGCAGGCCGAGCGAGAGGAAGAACTCGAGCGTCGACTTGGAGATCGGTGCGGCCGAGGTGAGCATGATGCGGCACTGGTCGAGCCCCAGCGCGTCGCGAACCTTGGAGAACACCAGCTTCTCGGCCACGCTCCAGAACAGCGGCAGCGGCTTGTCCTGCTGCATTGCGTAGCCGCCCCGCAGGCCGATGCCGCGGGCCCAGGCGGCGATCTTCTTCTTGAGCCCGGAGTTGCCCGCGGCCGCCGCCTGCATCTTGGCCTGGATCTTCTCCCAGACGCGCGGCACGGCCAGGAAGATGGTGGGGCGCACTTCCTTGAGGTTGTCACCGAGCGCTTCGAGGCTCTCGGCGAACGCGGTGCAGGCTCCCTCGACGATCGGCCCGTGCAGCGACACGACCTGCTCGGCGATGTGCGACATCGGCAGGTAGCTGATCATGCGATCGCCGTCGCTGGCATCGAGCGACTCGAGCGCCGTGCGGGCGGTCCACGTGATGTTGTCGTGGGTGATCATCACCGCCTTGGGATCGCCCGTGGTGCCCGAGGTGTAGATGTACGTGCACGTGTCGTCGGGCTTCTGGGCGTCGATGCGCTCCTGCAGCGTGGCGTCGTCGACTTCGTCGCCGAGCGCGAGGAAGTCGTTCCACGAGTAGACCCTCGCGGGGGGCCGATCCTGCGGGTCGCGTTCGGCGCCGGAGGCCTGCTCGGCTTCGTGAGTCCCCTGGAACATCACGATCGCCCGCAGCTCGGGGAGCGCGTCGCGGATCTCGAGGAACTTGGCCAGCTGCGCCTCGTTCTCGACCATCGCGACCTGACACTCGGCATGCTCGGCGACGTAGCGGCACTGGTCGGGCGTGTTGGTGGTGTAGATGCCGGCGGGGCAGCCACCCGCGTAGATCGTCGCGACGTCGGAGATCGACCACTCGGGACAGTTGAAGCCGATGATCGACACGCCCTTGCCCGGCTGCAGCCCGAGGTGGATGAGCGCCTTGGCGGCGGCGCGAACCTGGGTGCGGTACTCGCCCCAGGTGGTGGTGACCCACTTGCCGTTGCGCTTGGCCTTGAGAGCGGGCCGGTCGGCGTGCTTCTTGGCGGTCTTCTCGAAGACCTCCATCACGGTGGCTTTCATCGGGGTGCTCCTCCCGTCCCGGGGACGAAGTTGGGGCGCCGACTGTAGCAGTCGATCGACGCGCTGCGCGAGCGCTACGGCATCGCGGCGATCGCATGAGGACGAGTCGGGCTCCGGCTCGAGCCGCGTGCGAACGAAATGGAGAGCCCGCTACCGACGCTTGCGCTTGTGCTCGGGCAGCGTGCCGCGGTGCTGCTTGCCCTCGGCATCGTGGCAGATCACCTCGAGCCCTCGCAGTCCCGCCGGAATCCCCATGACGCGTCGCACGAGGAGCTTGGCCGACTCGGCCTCGCACTGAGGGATCACCGAGCCGTCGCTGGTGGTCACGTCGGCGATGGCGACCGCTCGGCCGCCGTCGCGAAGGACCACGTCGAAGCTCCACTCCTTGCGATCGCCCCGAAGGGTCACCCCGAAGCGGCGCACGTCCTTGCGCTCGTACTCGAGGTCGACGAAGCGGCGCACGCCCTTGCCAAACGGGCTGCGCTCGTCGTTCTCCTGGCTGTGCAGCCACCACATCCGCACCTCCGACAGCGTCTGCGGTGCATCGGCAGGCATCCACGAGTCGACCACGATGTCGTGGTGCCCCTTGCCGAAGTCGGGATCGATGCGCAAGACCTCCTGGTGCAGCAAGCCCTCGGGCGCGAGGTGGGCGACGTCGGTCTCCACCCAGGGCACGTGCGGGGCGAAGGAGAAGCCGAAGAGGAGCGTGCTGAGGAGGAGCTTGGTGATCACGGCCGGCCTTGCCTTCCAGCGTAGGGGACACGGCGGCGGCTGCGAGCGATCCGTGTCACGGTGGGGGTCACGGGGGGGGGTCACGGGGGCGAGTCAGACGTATCTTCCCCTCGGGGATTCCACCATGTCTCCAGCTCGTCGACCTCATGGGGTGAGGGGGATCACGACTTGGGGAATTTCCAGCTTCCGTGGTCGCAGAGCGGCTGATAGCCGATCCGCGCGTAGATCGCATTGGCGGTGGGGTTGGCGAGGTTGGTGAAGAGCACACAAAAGCGCTTGCCCCGCGCCAGGATCGTGCGGCTGAGCTCGGCGACCAGCGCGGTCGCGTACCCCTGACCGCGGTGCTCGGAGGGGGTGTAGACCATGCTCACCGAGGCTCCGTGGGCGGTCCCGCGCGACCAGCCGGCCATGCTGGTCGGTGTTCCGTCCTCCCAGAGGTAGAGGGTCCCATTGGCGAGGTAGGGCGCGAGCAGCTCGGCGCCCGGTCGGGTCTCGTCCGAGCCGCTGTCGTCGACGAAGCGCTGAGCCCACGGTGCGAGGCTCTCGGCGTCGGCCGGGGTGGCCACGCGAACGTGACCGGGCGGGCGGGGTACGGCGGTCACTGCATCGAGTCGATGGAGCCGCATCTCGAGCTCGCGCACGGCCTGGTCGGAGTAGCGCATCGCAAAGCGCTCCACTGCGGCGGCCGGCCCGGTGATTCCCGGAAGGTCGGGTGCGTGCCGGCGCATGGCGTCGCACAGCGCATCGATCGCCCCCGGTGGCCCATCGGAGACGAGCAGCTTGCGTGGGGGCGTTCGCAGGGCGACGGCGATGACCTCGCCGTTCTCCTCGACCGTCGCGAGCAGGGCTCCGCTGCTCTGGGGAGGCAAGCTGCTGGCGATGCCGAGCAAGAGGGAGTGCTCGGCCTCGTGACGCATCAGCATCACACCGGCGCGATCGAGGAACGTCAATGGGGTGGGGTGAAGCACCACCGACGGGCACATGTCGCAACGCTAGCAGGTGATGTCGCTCCGCCGTATCGTCTGGCCGCTCGACCCGAGGCCCGAATTGGTCCTCGGGGAATCCCTGGTCATCATGCGCATGCGTTCGCTTGGCTCCTCGGGTCTCTCCATCACTCCCATCGTGTTCGGCGCGATGGGCTTTGGTCGCAGTGCGCCAGTGGAGCGCGTGCGTACGCTCCATGCCGCCATCGACGCGGGGATCACCAGCATCGACACCGCACCGCTCTACGGCTTTGGAGAGTCGGAGCGGCTGGTGGGTCAGGCGATCGCTGATCGACGCGATCGGGTGCAGATCCTCGGCAAGGTGGGCCTGCGCTGGGACGACGAGCATGGCGAGGTGCTGTTCACCACGACCCGGCCCGACGGCGGGGCTCGCGTGATCCGGCGTGACAGCCGTCCGGTCTCGGTACGCCGCGATGTGGAGCAGAGCTTGCGCCGGCTGGGGATCGACGCGCTCGACCTGTGCCAGGTCCATCACCCCGATTCGCTGGTGCCGATCGCCGACACGATGGGCGAGCTGTCGAGGCTGCGCGAGGAAGGCAAGCTGCGGGCGATCGGGGTGTCGAACTACTCGGGGGCGCAGGTGCTCGAGGCGGTGGCGGCGCTGGGCGACGTGCCGCTGGCCAGCGTGCAGTCGGAGTACAGCCTGCTGCGACGCGGGGTGGAGCGCGAGCTGTTGGGGGTGGTCCGGGCGCTCGGGGTGGGGATGCTGGCCTACTCGCCGCTGCTGCACGGATTGCTCGCCGGCCGCATGGAGGGTCGACGACGGCTGGGGCTGGACGATCATCGGCGCTGGGATCCGCTCTTCCATCCCACGAACGTGGCGCGGGTGGAGGCGGCGCGGGAGGAGTCGCTCGAGCCGCTCGCGCGGCGCCATGGGGTGAGTTCGGCCCAGATGGCGCTGGCGTGGCTGCTGCATCAGCCGGCAGTGAGCGGGGTGATCGTGGGGGGCAGCTCGCCGGCTCAGGTGCGGGCCAACGCGCGGGCCGCCGAGATCGTGCTCCGGGCCGGGGAGCGCGACGGGCTGGCCGCGGCGTTCGAAGCGGTGCACCTCGACCGTGACGTGCGACGGCGACGCCGCGATCGCCTGGTGGATCGCACGGAGCGGCTGCTCGAGTCGGTATGGCAGCGGGCGGAGAGGGTGTTGCCATGGCTCCCGCAGTGGCCGTAGGGCCATACCCGGCGAGCGGCGGCAGGCCACGGCTGGGCCTCGAGCTCAGCTCTCGGGATCCGGGTCGCTCTTGGCCTTGGGCGCGGCGGTGGGCTCGAGGTCCTTGGTCATCCGCGCGGCGGCGTTGATCTTGGGCACGAGCAGCAAGAGGCCCAGGAGGTTGGGCACGACCACGGCCGCGAGGCTGAGGTCGACCGCGGGTAGGAGCTGCTCGAAGGTCCAAGAAGTACCGACCGCGGCCGTGACCAACACGGCGAGCGGGAGTACGCGGGCCCCGAGCGAGCCGACCACGGCGGTGGCGGCACGGCCGCCCAGCTCGGCCCACGCCACGATGGTCGACAGGGCGAACACCAGCACCACGAACGCCAGCACCACGCGTCGACCGCTCCCGCCGCCGGGCAGGAGACGGGCGGCGGCGATCGGTGCTCCCTCGGCGGCGGGGAGCAGTGGCCCGCGCATGCCGAATGCGATCAGCTCGGCCGGATGGGGGTGATAGGTCTCGGTGTCGCCAAAGGGCCCCTGGGCCTCGCCGAGGGGGTGCAGTGGGACCAAGGTGCGGCGGCCCTTCACCGGGACGTCCTGGGTGGTGCCGTCCTCGGCCTTGACCTCGATCGTCGCGGGCAGGCGGGCGTCGCCGTGAACCTCCGCCTCGAACGTGTACTCCGGGACGATGAGATAGGGGTCCTTCTCGTAGTGATCGGGCAGGCGCAAGGCCCCGCGTGCGTCGACGAAGCGCTCGTCGTCGACGGTGAAGCGCACGCGGTGGAGGTCGGAGCGCGGGGTCACGGGGATCAATAGGTCTCGGCTCGGCTCGGACTCGTGGCGCAGCACGACGGTCTTGGCATCGAGCAGGATGTCCCACGGTGGTGCCTCGAGGCTGCCGCTGGGGGTGGTGTGGAGCACCGCCTCGCCGCGCGGGTCGGACACGATCCGCAGCGGGATCTTGGTGCCGATCTCGGCGTCGAAGCCCTCGCGGGCGATGAAGGCCCACGGCGGTCGAGGACCCTCGTCGTCGGCATAGGGGCCGCGGTAGCCGTTGCGGAAGAACTCGTGCAGCTTGGGATTGAACGGGCGGTCGGCGCTGGGGGCCTCGTACATCGCGAGGTGCTCGCCGAGGTCGGGGCTGGTGGCGATGCCCACGCGGCCCGGAAACGAGAAGTCGTCGAAGATCACGTAGGGCTGGGTGTCGAGCTCGAGCTTGATGGCGAGCGTCTTGATCTTGAGCTCGGGGTCCTTGGGGCGCAGCAGCAGGTACTCGAGGCCATCGGGCGACTGCTTGACCTCGCGCTCACAGGGGATCCTGATGTCCCAGCCCGGGTGCATGCGGCGGTCGGATCGACCGTGGAGCACGATGGTGTCGGATGCGTGGGCGACGGCCCAGTGGGGCAGGGCCACGTGGTTCTTGTCGTCGACCAGGCGCCCCATCGCATGGCCGCGCGGATCGGAGCGCAGCATCATGGCGTAGTGCTCGTCGGCCTGCATGGTGGTGTCGTCGTGCAGCACGACCGTCTGCCCCACCTGCTGGCTGGGGCGCAGGCCCTTGCCCTGGATGACCTCGAGCGGTCGCGGCATGGGAAGGGCGGGGTCGGTGACGGGCTCATCGGCGGGGGCGGCCTCGAGCATGAGCAGCGCGCTGGTGCTGCCGACGACGCCGGCGGCGATGAGCGGCACGAGCATGGCCACGGCGCCCGCGATGCCGCGACCGCGTGCACGCAGATCGAGCAGCGCGGCCGAGCCCAGGCCGGCTTCACCCGCCAGCGTCGCTCGCAGTACGCCGTGGGTCACGGCCAGGCCCACGCCTCCGCCCACGGCTCCGCCGGCGACCGACGGTACGCCAAAGGCCTGGTTGACGGCGTCGCCGAGCAGCAGCGACAGCGGCATGGTGCCCTCGGTGATCACGCCCAGGGCGATGATCACGTAGAGCACGATGGCGACGGGAACGGTCAGCCACAGCCACTTGCGCAGCTTGGGCAACAGCACGAACGGAGCGGCGACCACGGCCAGGCCGATGGCGACGGGCAGTGGTGGCAGATCGTGGGTGACGCCGAGCACCGCGGCGGCTTGATGGGTCTGGAAGGCACCGCCCACCACCATCGCGAGGACCAGCACGGCCACCGCGTACATGGGGGCGAGGAGTCGGCCACCGGGGGCGCTCAGGATGTGAACGGCGGCGGGCTCGTGGTCCTCGGGCGAGCGGGCGGAGAGGCTGGCCTCGGCGAAGACGATCGCCATGCCCAAGAGGGTGGCGATCCACATCCACACCAGGGCTCCGGGGCCACCGGTGGTCACTGCGATCACGCCGCCGGTGATGCCGCCCATGCCGGTGGCGGCGGCCAGCGGCAGCCACAGCGGGCCGTTGGTTCCTTCGGTGACCTCGCGCCCGCGCAGCGCCGCGATGGCCCGGGGCAGCGCGCGAACGGGACCAACCACCGTCGCCAAGAGCAGCACGCCCCCCACGCCCACCACGAGCCACGCGATCCAGGGGGTCCAGGCGAATGCAGCCAGCTCTTGCATTGGACGGGAGCCTTGCAGGTTGCGGCAGCGACGACAAGCGGGGGCGGTGAGCCGACCGCGGTGGGGAGACAACGGGACGGAGCCGTGGATCGTCGCGGGGGATTGGTCGCTGCCAACCGGGTTGTCGGCGCTCGGGACGGCGGCGGGGACGTGGCTATTTGCGGTCCTTCTTGGCTCGCTCTGCGTGCGCGCGGGCGAGCTCGGCCAAGCGCTCGCGCGTCATCATCGAGGTGGTGTCGCCCGGACCGCGGGAGACCTCGGGCACGGGCTTGGGTGGGCTCGGTGGGGGTACCGGCACGGGAGGGGGGGAGGGCGGAGATGGCTCCGTGGAGAGCAATGAGTGACCGAGGCGGGCCCGGATGGCGGCGAGCTGCTCTTGATCGATCCACGCGGTTCCATCGGCCTCGGGATCGCTGGCCCGGAGCATCGCGACCGCGGTGGCGCGCTCGAGGATCGCCGTGGCCGCGGGGTTTGCCTCGCGCGCGGGCGGGAGCTCGGCCTCACCGTGCAGGGCAAAGACTTCCTCGCGGGTGAGCAGCCCGGTGGAATCGTCGGAGATCACCGACGCCGTGGCGCGACGGATCGCCTCTTGCTCGGCGGAAGTCCACTGGTGGACCACGGTGGGCGGAGGAAGGCCGATGCGATCGACACTGGGGATCATGCCTTGCCAGTGGATGGCGGCGAGCTCCTCCAAGGAGAGGTCGGCGGTCCCGTCCTCGATGGCGGACGGCGGGGGGAGAGGGGCGGGCTCGATCGCGACGGGGGTGGGCTCGACTGCGACGGGGGTGGGCTCGGCCGCGAGGGGGGGCTCGGCCGCGACGGCCTCTCGCAGCGCTCCGACGTCGAGCCCGTCGAAGCGTCGAGCCGCGTCCCAGTAGCGGTGCGAGGCTTGGTGGAGCCCACGCTTGTTGCACAGCAGCGCCATGGCTCGGGCGCTGTAGCCCGCGCTGCCGGTGCTGGCCGCGAGCGGCTCCGCCTCGGCCAGCGAGACCGCGCGCGACCAGAATGCGATCGCTTGTGCCTCCATGCCCAGGAGTAGGGCGGTGTCGGCCGTGAGCCGGCAGGCTTCGAGGACCAGCGTGGTCGCGCCCGAGCGCTCGGCGCTCTGGGTCGCATCGGCGTAGGCGAGCATGGCGGCCGGGCGATCGCCTCGCGCCATGAGGGTCGAGCCGAGCGCGAGCTGGCAAAGCGGCAGCAGCTCGGGGCGCGTGGACATGGAGCTCGCGACCTCGATGGCGTCGCGTAGGGTGCGGAGCGCGGGCTCGGCCGCATCGGCGGCCAAGAGGTAGCCGCCGAGCACGAGCTGCAGCGGGATGGCCAGCTCGCTCCATCCCGCGTCCTCGCACAGCGCGGCGGCCTTGCGCTGGCGCTCCACTGCGCCCGCGACGTCGCCCTTGCGCTGCGCATCGCTGGCGCCGAGCACCAGCGCCGCCATCGTGCGCCGCTTGGATTCGTCGGGATCCTCGGGAGGCGGCGGGACGACCGTGGGGCGAAGCGGTGGCTCGAGCCCTGGTGCACGCGCACCCGGGGGGCCCGCGGTGGACGGACGGGTCAGGCTCGCCGCGAGCTCGGTCAGCGCCGAGCCGCCATCGGCCCCGAGCTCCACGCGGCGTCGCTCGGTCTCTTCGGCCACGCCCTCCACCAGGGAGGGGCGGTCCACGTCGACCACCACCCAGCGCACGGTCCCCAGTGCCGAGCCGCGCAGCAACATCGCGAGCGCTCGCGACCACTGCGCCGAGGCCTTGACGTGAGCGGGGGCCAGCACGACGACCCAGCCGCGCTGGTCGGGGGTGGCCTGGACCAGCTGGGCCAGCTGCTCCGCAAATCCGGCCAGCCCACGCGAGGGCGGCTCGAGGGGCAGCAGCGGCCACGCCTCGTCGGCGGCCGCGGTGCTGCGCTCGTGGTGCTGCTGGCGCAGCGCCTGACGACGGGCATCCCAGCCGGGATCGCTCACCGCATGGGCCTGCTCGAGGATGACGACGGGCCCGGGGGCGAGCGGGTGGTGCTCGAGCCCTCGCAGCAGCTCCAGCGCAGCCGAGCGGCGCGTCGCCGGGACGATCACGTGCAGCAGCCGGGTCCGGTCGTCCCGCCACAGGCGCGTGGCCTGATCGTGGAGCTCGACGAGGTCGTCCATCAATTGATCTTCACGAGCGGAGCCGCCATGGTCAGCAGTGCCATCGCCTGGGCGCTGAGCTGCTGGCCACGCAGGCTGGTCTTGGTGCCCTCGCAGGTCACGTCGGTGCCGCGCAGGGTGACCCCGATGCCCTCCACGGTGGCGTCGGTGTCGAGCGTCACCGTGGCGGCCTCGGCCCGTAGCGCGACCGCATGCCCGGAGACGGTCGCGCCGGTGTCGAGGGTGAGCGAGGCACCGGGGGCCGTCGCCGCGGTGGGGGCATGGAGCGAGACGTCGCCGCCGAGGGTCAGCCCCGCGCCGGCCTGGCTGCCGAGCGTGGCGACGGCGTCGAGCGCCAGCGAGGCACCCGGGGTTCCGCCGGTGGTCATGGCGGCCATGGCCAGGCCACCGCTGCCGTCGAGGTCGAGGGTCGCGCCCGGACTCGAGCGCAGCAGCACGCCCGCGTCGATCGTAGTGCTCGCACCCGACCCCGCCGTGAGCACCAGTCCCTGGGGCGTGAGGGTGAGCGACGTGCCCTGGACCGCGAGGGTGATCGACACGGGCGCTCGCACGGTCACGCGCTCGCTGGCGTCGACCACGAGCTCGCGCTCGACCTCGATCGCATAGTGGGGAGGCGGCAGCGGCAGTCCCTTGGGCGACGTGCCCTTGACCACCACCCGCTGGCTGCCCTCGATGGTCACTTGCTGCGAGCCGCTCACCCGCACGTGGCGGTCGTTCCCCACCGCGATCGTCTCGTCGACGCCCACCCGGCGGTCGTGGTTGCGGCCGACCACCTCGTCGAGATCGCGCTGGGCGTGCAGGTAGACCTGCTCGCTGCCGGTCGCGTCCTCGAAGCGCAGCTCGTTGGTGCCCTCGGCCCGGCCTGCGCCCGGCGGGGTGGAGCGCGACTTGATCGTGCTCTTGGTGCGCTCCTGGGGCAGCGGGTACGGCGGCCGGTTGTGCCCCTGGTAGACGCACCCGATGCACAGCGGCTGGTCGGGATCGCCGTCGGCGAAGCTCACCAGGATCTCCATGCCCACCCGCGGGATGAACATCGTGCCGAAGCCCGGCCCCGCCCACGCCTGGGCCACGCGCAGCCAGCAGGATGCATCGGCGCCGCCGGGCTCGTGCTCGCGATCCCAGTGGATCCACGCCTTGATGCGGCCGTGTTCGTCGGTGTGGATCTCCTCGCCGGGCGGTCCCACCACCGTGGCCAGCAGGTGGCCATGGACTCGCGGCTTGTCGGGCACGCGGGGGCGCCAGCTCACGCCCTCGGGGATGCACTCGAAGCGGTTTTCGTAGTTGGGGCCCGCGAAGCGGCCGGGGTCGTCGATGTCTGCTTCGGGGCAGTCGGCGCGGTGGATCACCCGGACCAGCGCGTAGCCGCGATCGAGCGCGGACAGGGGGTGGCCCTCGAGCTCGAACGTGCGACCGGGCGACAGCAGCAGCACGTTGCCCTGGCCGAGGGCGGTCTGCGAGCGCGCCCGCAGGCCCTCGTGGGCATCGAGCGCGGCGCGCGGGGTGTGATCGAGGTGTGGACCGTCGCCGCCTTCCTCCACCATGCGTCGCTGGCCGTGCTCGTAGTGCTCGCCGAACGCCCATGGCGGGACATCTTCGTCCTCGGCGCGACCGACGTTGCGCTCGGGCTGCCAGGGCTTCCAGTCCCAGGCCGAGCGCTCCACCCTTCGAGGGCGGGCCCGACGGCGCCATTCGAAGCGGGTGATGGTCTCGAGCCCCGCTCGGTCGGCCTGGGAGGTCGAGACCGCGATCGTGGGGATGGCCGCCTCTCCATCGTCGGCTCCGATCGCGGCAAACGCCCGCGGGTCGTCGAACAGCACCATCGTCTCGGCCGACTCGCCATGCTCGAACAGCACGCCGATGCCCTCCTCGGCGAGGATGCGGGTGACCAGCTCGAGGTCGGTCTCCCGTAGCTGCACGCAGTAGTCGCGCGCGTCGTAGCTCCGCAGCAGACGCGAGCAGTCGAGCGTGCGCCCCAGCGGCTCGAAGGCCTCGGCCACCACCGCCTCCACGATCTGGACCACCGTCATGCCCTGGAAGACCCGGCTGCGACGCGAGAGCCGGAGGCGGCCGAGCGCAGGCCCCACCGTCAGGCGCAGGTGGAGGCGGCTGCCGAACGTGCCGAGATACCAGGCGTGCTCGACCACGCCGTGCACCAGCCGCTCGCGCTCGTCGTCGCGACGGCAGCAGAGGGTGAGGGGGGCGCCGACGAGGGGATCGAGGTCGAGGTCGAGCTCCTCCGTGACCAGGGTCAGCTCGAGCGCGTAGGGGCGGTCGAGTGCCTCGTCGAGCTCGATTGCGCGGACGTGCCACGTGTCTTCGTCGAGGAGCACCGCCGGGTGCTCGCCCCACGCGGGCACACGGACGCTGACGGAGTAGCGAACGAGGGGGACGGACGCAGGGTTCACCGGGGAGTGAGCATACGAGACCCGGCCACGCCTGCGGGTCCTGGGGCCGTGATTGGGGAGGAGCCTCGAACAAAACGAGAGAAAGCTCCATCGACCCTCGATTTCGTCCCCCTCGGGCCACGGCGGCCAACCGGTGGGCCAAGGCCCGGCCAACGGGCGGGCCACCTTCGCCGCATCGACGCGCCAAGCGCTGGAGATCACGAGGGGTGGCCTCCGGAACGGCACGTGCACGGTGGGCGGGCCATGCTCGCCAGAAGTCATTGTGCAGGGTTGCTCGGCGTCGATGGATACGTGGTCACGGTGGAAGCCGACGCTCGCGTGGGACTACCAGGGCTCACCGTGGTGGGGCAGGCCACCGGGGCGCTCTCCGAGGCACGCGAGCGGGTTCGCAGCGCTCTGGCCCACTGCGGCCACGAGCTTCGCCCCCGCAAGCAGATCGTCAACCTCGCTCCCGCCGATCGTCGCAAGGACAGCCCGGGGATGGACCTCGCCATTGCGTGCGCGCTCCTGGGAGCGCACGAGATCGTGCCTGCGGAGCGGCTGCAGGACACCATGATGTGGGGGGAGCTGTCGCTCGATGGTGGCCTACGGCCGGCGGTCGGTACGTTGGTGGTGGCCGACTGTGCGCGGCGCAACGGCTTTCGAACGCTGGTGGTCCCGCGGACGGCCGCACCCGAGGCGGCACTGGTCGAGGGCCTGGAGGTCGTACCGGCCGAGAGCCTCGCGCAGCTCGTCGGTCACCTGCGTGGAGAGCAGGCGCTGAGCGCCTACGAGGTGCCAACCGGAAGCTCGTCGACCGACGACGACGACATCGACATGGCGGACATCCGTGGCCTGGCGCTCGGTCGCATGGCGGTGGAGGTGATGGTCGCGGGGGGGCACAACCTCCTGCTCCACGGCCCACCGGGAGTGGGCAAGACCATGCTCGCGCGGCGGACCGCGGCGCTGTTTCCTCCGCTCGACGACGAGGCGGCGCTCGAGGTGACCAAGATCCACGGGGTGGCATTGGGAGCGACCCCGTCGGGCTTGCGGCGTCGAGCCCCGGTTCGCATGCCGCACCACACGGTCTCGGTGGCGGGCCTGCTCGGCGGGGGGCGACCGCTGCGGCCGGGCGAGGTGAGCCTCGCGCACCGCGGGGTGCTGTTCCTCGACGAGCTGCCCGAGCTGTCGCGCTCGTGTCTCGAGGGGCTGCGGGAGCCGCTCGAGGACGGAGTGGTGAGCATCGTGCGGGCACACGGGGCGGTGGCCCTGCCGGCGCGCTTCCAGCTGCTGGCTGCGATGAATCCGTGCCCGTGCGGCTACCTCGGTCACCCGCAGCGCGCCTGCATCTGCTCGCCGCCCGCCGTGCAGCGCTACCTGTCACGAGTGTCGGGGCCGTTGCTCGATCGGATCGACTTGGTGGTGCCGATCGCTCCGGCTCCGCTGGGGACGGAGCTGTCACGGGAATCGGGGGAGCCGAGCGCAGTGGTGCGCGGGCGGGTGACTCGGGCGCGTGAGCGACAGGCGGCGCGCCTTTGCGGGACGCCGTGGCGGGTCAATGCCGAGGTGCCCGCCCGCGGCGGGGCGGTGGACCGGCTGTGTGCGCTGTCGACCAAGGCGGGCCGGTTGCTCGAAGGGCTGGCGATGACGCGTCAGCTCAGTCCGCGAGCGCAGCATCGTCTGCGGAGGGTGGCGCGGACGCTGGCGGACCTGTGCCCCGACGACATCGACCCGCATGCCCCGATCGACGAGGTCTACGTGGCCGAGGCGGCGCACCTGCGGAGGCCGCCGCAGAGCACGGACGGGTGAGCGGCTCGCCATGGCCTCGCCCCTGCACGAGATGTTCGTCGAGCTGTTCGCCGAGCATCCGGAGCTGTTGCTCCCCACGCTTCGCGAGCACGTTCCCGGGCTCGGCGACGCCTCGCTGCGCTTTCGTCGGGGGGAGACCGCCACCAGCCAGATCCCTCCGCTTCGGGCCGACCTGACGCTCGAGCTCCATCGTCCCAATCAGGACGAGCCGATTGCGGCTGGAACGGTCGAGATCCAGCTCAGCGAGGACGAGAGCAAGCCGTACTCTTGGTTGCTCTATCACGCAGGTCAGCACTATCGGCTGCGGATCCCGACCTTCTTGGTCGTGGTAACGAACGACCCATCCATTGCCACCTGGGCCGCAGGGCCGTTCCATTCCGGGATGGTTACTTTGCGCCCACTGGTGCTCGGGCCGGCCAACATGCCGGTCATCGCCACGCCCGAGCAGGCCCGTGCCTCGTTGCCGCAGGCCTTGCTCTCTGGCATCGTGCACGGGAGACGACCGGTTGCCGCCGAGATCGGCAAGGCACTGGCCACCGTGCTCGACGAGACCCCGGACGATGTCGGCGCGCTCTACTGGGACACGTTCCTCTCCGGGCTCGACAAGGCCATACGAAGGAAGTTCGAGATGCGGTTTCACGATTTCAAGCCACGAAGCGACTGGGGCAAGGAGCTGTATGCCAAGGGAGAAGCGAAGGGAGAGGCCTCGGCCATCCTCAAGCTGCTCGACATCCGTGGTCTGGTGCCCGATCCGTCGCTGCGAAGCCGCATCATGGCCTGCACCGATCTCGATCAGCTCGATCGATGGCTTCGACGAGCGGTCACCGCCCGCTCGCTCGACGAGATGCTCGCGTCGTAGTGGGCGAGGACGGTCGTTGCCGCGGTGACGCTCGGCTCGTGCGTGTGCCCTCCGGCCTATGACTCCTGTCGGCCGTGGAAGAACGCGTCGAGCGGGGGCGCCATGTTCTCGGGAACGTCCTCGCCCCAGGCCCCACCGTCGATCTTGCGCCCGGTGACCTTGCCCTGGGCATCGAGCTCGAAGAACACCGGGATCGCGCTCGCGTCGAGGCCAGTGCCCTCGAGCTTTCCGCTCCATTGATCCGAGTCGAGACGAATGAGGTAGACCCCCGCGAACGCCTTCTCGATCCGCGGGTCGCCCATGGCGGCCTCGAGCTTCTTGCAGGGAGGGCACCATTCCGCCCACAGCTCCACGAACGGGGCGAGGTTGGCCTGCTTGGCGAGTGCCGCATGCTCGGCGAGGAGCCCGGGCAGCTCGCCACCGGGCGGAAGGTTGACGATCTGGAACGCGGCCGCGGCGGGTGCGTTGGCATCGGGGGCGGCGGCGGCGGGCTCCTTGGCATCGGGTGTCTGGGCGTCGGGTGTCTGGGCGTCGGGCTTGGGTGCGGGTTCCGCAGGGTCACCACAGCCGAACGACAGGGAGCACGACAGGAGGACGGAGACGACCAAGCGCATCGAGCCAACCATACCTCGGTTGGCCACGGTCGATGGGGGTTCGATGGGGTCGGGGAGGAGAGGCGCGTGCAAGCCCTTGCACGGCCCGTGCTCGCTCCTTGCGGGGGCGTGGCGTTGTCTGGCTGCTTCGGTCCGGGTACCGTGCGCATCGTGCCCGCGGTCGACCGGATCGTCGCCATCGTCAATCCAGCCGCCGGTGGAGGCAAGGCGGTGCGTCGCTTCGCCGAGCTCGAGCCGGGCCTGCGCGAGCGCTGGCCGAGGCTGCGCATCGACCACACCCGGCATCCGGGTCATGCCACCGAACTCGCCCGCCGCGCGCTCGAGGACGGGGTGGACGTGGTGGTGAGCGTGGGAGGGGACGGCACCGCCAACGAGGTGCTCTGCGGCTTCATGGACGAGCAGGGCGAGAACCGCTTTCCCCACGCCGAGCTCGGCTTGCTCGGGGGAGGCACGGGCGGCGACTTCCTGCGCCAGCTCGGCTCGCCGCCCTGGTCCGCGCAACTCGATGCGATCGAGCAGCCCGGACGCGCCATCGACTACGGGGTCATGCGCCACTGCGACCACCAAGGTCGTACCCGCGTGCGCCCCTTCCTCAACGCGGCCAGCGCGGGCCTGACCGGCAACGTGGTGGCGCGAGTGCTCCGCGCCAGCCGCTTGAGCCGACGCGTGCTCGGTCCCAAGGGCATCTATGCATGGAACTCGGTGCGGGAGATCGTCGCGCGCAAGGAGATCCAGGTGGAGCTACGGGCCGATCACGGCCCCCCCCGTCGCCTGGGCCTCGCGCTCGCGGCCATCACCAACGGCCAGTTCTTCGGCGGTGGCATGTGGATCGCCCCCATGGCTGCGATCGACGACGGCCAGCTCGAGCTGCTCTACACGGGTGACCTCTCCACGGCCAGCCTGCTCGGGATGTTGTCCAAGGTGTTCTCTGGTCGACACCTCGATCACCCCAAGGTCGAGGCCCAGAGCGTCCGCCACGTGTCCCTGCGCGCCCGGAACGAAGGCGACGTGGTGCTCGTGGAACTCGACGGCGAGCAGCCCGGTCGGTTGCCGGCCGAGCTGTGGGTGGTGCCGGGGGGCATGCGCGTGCGGGTGGCGGGGCTGCCCGATCCCGTCTCCCTCGCTCATGGCTTCGGCGAGGTCAGGAGCTCGAGCACCGTGTGAAGCACGGTGTCCCCCACCGCGAAGAGGCTCTCCGACGAGAGTCGATCGATGGTGTCGCGGCGCGTGTGCCAGGCGTCGTACTCGTGATCGATGATCAGCACCGAGGGGACGCCCGCCTGGGTCAGGAGCACGTGGTCGTCGAGGATCGCGAGCTCGCGCTCGTGGTCTTGGAACTGCGCGTGCCCGCGTCGTCGCGCCACTGTCCATAGTCGCTGCACCAGCGCGGGGGCGTGCTTGGCCGAGCCCGGCTCGATCGGCAGGTGCAGGTCGCGATCCCCCACCATGTCGAGCACGATCCCGGCCTCGGCTCCGCGCAGCCACGCCGGAGGCTGCCGCGCGGCCTCCGCTGCGAAGTGACGCGAGCCTGCGCAGTACCCCCCGCGCTCACCCTCGCCCGGTCGTCCGAGCTCCTCGCCGTCGAACAGGATCACCGTGACGCCCACGTCGGGCGGCAGTGCGGCGGCCAGCAGGGGCAAGAGCTCGAGCAGCACCGCCACTCCGCTGGTACCGTCGTTGGCCCCGGGGACCGGCTGCTCGTGGAGCATGGGGTCGGGCTCTTGGTCGGCCCACGGGCGCGTGTCGAAGTGGGTGGCCAGCACCACGCGGCGCGGAGCCTGGGGGTGCAGGTGACCGAACAGGTTCACCAGCGCGTAGCTTCGGCCGGTGCTGGCCTCGATTGCCACGAACGGCTGACGCTCGACTTGCTGCGCCCCGGCGTCGGCGAGCATCCGCGCCAGTGCTTCGATCGAGCGCTCGCGCGCGGCATCGCCGAGCGTGCGCGGGTGCAGCATCAGCGCTCGCACTCGATCCAGAGCCGCCTCGCCGGAGAACGCCGGCGACGGATCCCGCGGTGCGTACGGTAGCGTCACGCGGGGAGAGGGCTCGGGCTCGTCGGGCGGTGGAAGTCGGCACCCCGCGCCCATGAGGACGAGCGAGAGGGCGATCGCTCGTCCTCCGTGCTTCGTCGCATGCTCGGCTGCCCATGCCATGGCTGGTGAGCCTACGTGCCCGAGCCCTCGATTTCGACCCGCATGGTGCGGTCGCGCGAGACGCTACGGCGCTTCGAGCCCGACACCGGTGTGGTCGTGGTCGACTGCACCACGACCCCGTCCGACGCCGGCTGAGCGAAGCTCGGTCGCTCGCGACAGGGACTCGTGAGTCAACGCGTTCGACCCCCCAATTTCGGCCCGCTCGGGCCACGGTGGCCAACCGGTGAGACGAGACCCGGCCAACGGGCGGACCACCTTCGAAGCATCGACGCGCCAACTATTGGACTTCATTGAACCAGGTCACCGGAACAGGAATCGCAGGGCATGGCGGCACCAACCGGCGGTCGAGCAGGCCGCCCGAGCCAGAAGGAAAGAAGCCATGTCCAACAACAAGAAGACCAAGACCTCCTCCGACCTCACCTCCAATGGCGCCCCCTCCGTGCTGCGCGAGGCGATCGACAAGGCCATCGATCTCATCGTCACCAAGTTCGGCAAGGGAGCCATCATGGCCCTCGGCGGCGAGCCGGGCGAGGTGCCCAGCTTCGAGGTCATCCCCACCGGGTCGCTGCACCTCGATCGGGCGCTCGGCATCGGCGGCGTGCCCAAGGGGCGCATCGTCGAGATCTATGGGCCCGAGAGCTCGGGCAAGACCACGCTCACCTTGCACGTGATCGCCGAGGCCCAGCGCCAGGGGCTGGTGTGCGCCTTCATCGACGCCGAGCATGCACTCGACGTCGCCTACGCCCGCGCGCTGGGGGTCGACACCGACAACATGCTGATCTCCCAGCCCGATCACGGCGAGCAGGCGCTCGAGATCGTCGACACGCTGGCGCGCAGCGGGAGCGTGGGGCTCATCGTGGTCGACTCGGTGGCCGCGCTCATCCCCAAGGCCGAGCTCGAGGGCGACATGGGCGATCAGCACCTGGGCCTGCAGGCGCGGCTGATGAGTCAGGCCATGCGCAAGGTGGCCGGCGTGGCTTACCAGATGAGCACGACCGTGGTGTTCATCAACCAGCTCCGCCACAAGATCGGCGTGACCTTCGGCAGCCCCGAGACCACCACCGGCGGCAACGCGCTCAAGTACTTCGCCTCGGTGCGCATGGACATCCGTCGGGTCTCCACCGTGCGCGAGGGCGAGCAGGCGGTGGCCAATCGCACGCGGGTCAAGGTGGTCAAGAACAAGTGCTCGCCCCCGTTCACCCAGGCCGAGTTCGACATCAGCTTCGGCCGCGGGATCGACCGCGAGGCCGAGGTGCTCGACGGGGCGCTGGCGCTGGGACGCATGACCAAGGCGGGCAGCTGGTTCTCGTTCGGTGACACCCGCGTGGGGCAGGGCCGGGCGGCCGCGATCGCATGGCTGCGCGAGCATCCAGCCGAGCGCGAGACGCTGGTGCAGGAGCTGCGTGCCAGCTGGTCGGGCCCGGGGCTCGACGCGGCCGCGTAGGCCCCCCTCGCGAGGCGATGGATGGGCGCGTTCGTTCGCGCCCATCCGTCGCCCTCGTTCGACATGGACCATCGTGACTCAGGCCTGAGTCATGAGGTGACACCTCGAGTCTCAACGCCGACCTGCTCCCCTTCGAACCGCCTTTGCTCGGTCCTCGCAACGGATCGACCCATGGACGAAAGTCCCCAATGACCATCGCGTACCAAGCTCCATCCTCCCATGCCTCGATGTACGATCGATTCGTGGATCCCACCCCCCATCGTCGTGCCTTCCTTCCATCCCACGACCATTGCTCTGGCGAGCCAGAGCTCGTCCGTGCTCCACGGGTCGACGAGCACCTCGTCCGCCCCGAGACTCGCGAGGAGCGAGTGCGGGGTCGGGCCATCGTGGCAGCCCCCGCTCTCGAGCCGCATGCTCGACGTCAGGCGTTGGTGGTGACGGTGGCCGAGCAGACGGCCTCCGAGGGTTACTTCTGCGCGAGCGAGATGCTCACCCGAGCGGGTTCGGGCTCCGACTTCGCGACGGACGCCTGCATTTGCCGGGAGGGGATCGATCCCGCCACCGGCGGTCGGCACCTCGAAGAGCTGGCCTTCGAGGTGGTGGCGGAGCAGTCCCTGCGCGAGATCACCGAGCGCGCCCAAGACCTCGCCAGCCGAGGCGTCCGCCGCGTGTTCGCGATCTTCGTCAAGACCAACCAGGTCTGCGAGTGGTCCGCCGTGAGCGATGGGTGGGTGGAACTCGATCCCGCGCGTTCCATCGAGGACCCCGCGCTCGTGCGGCCGATCCCGGTTCGTGCCCTGCTCGATCCCACGGCTGCCGACGACGCCGTCGCGGCCGCGCTGCTGGCCAAGAACAACCCCGTGCTCGCGGCCCGGGAGGCTCGAGTGCTCCGCGACGGCATCGAGCAAGGGCGTGCGCAGGCGTCGAGGGTGGCCATCGAGGGGTTGTGCGGCCTGCTGGGCATCGTCCTCGAAGCGAAGCACCGCGCCCAGCTCGAGATGCTGGATGCAGCCAGCCTCGAGGCGCTCCATGCCAAGGTGCTCGGCGATCGCCGGTGGT
Organism: Paraliomyxa miuraensis; assembly: GCF_026337845.1. Taxonomy (GTDB): domain Bacteria; phylum Myxococcota_A; class Polyangia; order Nannocystales; family Nannocystaceae; genus Paraliomyxa; species Paraliomyxa miuraensis. The sequence goes on from NZ_JAOVZF010000137.1 coordinate 25,573, forward strand.
CGTGACGTCGCTCGGTCGTGGTCGTGCCAACGGACCATCGTTGGTGACCACGACCGTCCGGCCAACCCCTACGCCGATGCAGGCGAATGCACCTCGCGGTGCGCTAGGTCGCGTCGATCGACGCTCGCCATGCTTGAGCCATGCCCGGCTCGTTGCGCAGGATTGCCACCAGCCCCACGGCGGGGGCGGGAACCAGCAATGATCAGCAAGCACGTGGTGATCGTGGGTGCCGGCCCCTGTGGCCTGGCGGCCCTCAAGGAGATGCTCGAGGCGGGCCACACGGCGGTGGCGCTCGACAAGGCACCTGCGATCGGCGGGGTCTTTCGCGGCGAGGACGATCCGACCTACGAGAACCTCTACCTGACCATCTCGAGCTACTTGATGGCGTTCTCCGATTTCCCGCCGCTGGAACCGCGCATCAAGTACTCGTCCAAGCAGGAGTACCAGGCCTACCTCGAGGCCTACGCCGATGCGTTCGACCTGCGACGGCACATCCGGCTGTGCACCGAGGTCGTCCGGGCCCATCGGGAGGCAGGCCGCTGGCGGATCGAGATCCGCGGCCCGGGCTCGCAGACCACCGAAGTGCTCGAGGCCGACGCCCTCGTCGTGGCCACGGGCTCCAACCACGTGCCCCGCAGGGTCGAGCTGCCCGGGTTCACGGGGCGGGTCGTGCACTCGTCCGAGTACCGACGCCCGGAGGACTTTGCCGGCCAGCGCGTGCTCGTGGTCGGCGCGGGCGAGAGCGCCTTCGACATCGCGGCCGATCTCAGCGAGGTGGCCGCGGAGACGGTGGTGTGGTCGCGCTCGGCCATGGCTCCGGCCCCGCGGTTCCCGGGCATGCTGAACCTCGACCCCGCGCACGACGAGCTGCAGGTCATGAAGGACGAGGCACGCTGGAGCCGGACCAAGATCTCGGACTTCCTCGAGGTGATGACCACCAGCCGCATGGCCAACGCGGCACCGATGTGGGCGTACTCCACCATCCGGCACTTCATCTTCAGGGTGATGCCCAAGCTGACCCCGGCCGCGCGGGTCAACGACGAGTGGAACCTGCACAACATCGCAGGAGAGCCGCTGCGCGGCGATCAAGCCTCGATCCCCACCAAGAGCGCGCGGCTTTGCACCGTGGTGGCGCGAGGCAAGGCTCGCGCGGTGTCGGCCCGCACCGCGACCTTCGATGGGCGTCGCCTCGAGTTCACCGACGTGATCGACGATCGTCGTGGCGATCGCTCCTCCGGCTCTGCGCGCGTGGTCATCGACCCCGTCGACGTGGCCGTGCTCTGCACCGGCTATCGGACCGACTTCGCATGGCTCGAGGTGGATGGACTCGACTGGAATCCGCGCACGTGGTTCAAGCACTGCCTTCCCCCGGGCTTCGATGGCTCGCTCGCGTTCATGGGCTGGGCGCGTCCTCACCAGGGAGGGATCCCTCCTTGCGCGGAGATCCTCTCGCGCTACCTCGCCATGGTCTTGGCCGGGACTCGAGCGCTGCCGCTCGATCACGCCGAGCGTGCGGCGATGGAGGGAGCCGACGAGCACGCGTTCTACGTCAAGGACCAGCACTCACCGAACCTGGTGGACTACCCCGCCTTCATGGACTCGGTGGCGCGCCTCATCGGCTGCCTGCCCGCTGCGCCCAAGCCTCCTGCGTTCGAGCGGCTCGTGCAGTACTGGGTCTATCCCAACTGGCCGCTCTGGTATCGGATGCACGGCCCGGGGGCGAGGCCCGACGTGGTGGAGGCCGTGCTGTCGAGCCTTCCCCTACGCACGTCGTATGCACCCAATCCGTTCAACCTGATGGCGCTGGCGTTCTCGCTGATGCAGCTCCCCGTCGACACCGTGCGCCGGCCACGTGCCGGGCTGCGCGGAACGTGGGCCTTCAAGGCGAAGAAGCACATCCTGCACGGCAACGCCCGCACCTAGCGTCGCCCGGCCGCGTGTCGCGCTCGTCACGGAGTTGGGGGCAGCGCACGCGAGAACTGCGGTTCTTGGGCCGGAATGCTCGTGGCGTCCCTTTGCGAGCATGGGAGCTGCGTTCGGTGCGCGAGGGACGACGGCTGCAAGCGGCCCGCGAACGCCCTTGCGAAGCGCCACGCTCGTTGCGAGACTCGCGCCTCTCCCCCCGGAGGCACGAGTGAGCAGCTACTTCGTTCTCAAGATCCAGTACGTCAATCGGCCGCCCGAGACCCGCAACATCAGCGCGCCGACGACGACGATCGGTCGGGAGTCGGGTGACATCGTCCTCAACGACCCGCAGACCTCCGGTCGTCACTCCGAGATCCACTTCCAGAACGGAGTGGTGCAGGTACGGGACGTCGGCAGCACCAACGGGACGTGGTTCAACGGCCAGCGCTTGACCGACTTCACCTTGTCGCCCGGCCAGTGGTTCCAGTGCGGACAGACCACCCTGCAGCTGATGTCCGTCCAGGGGGCCGCGCAGGCGCAGGCCAAGACGGTGATGAACATGGGGGGTCCGCCCCAACCGCCCGGGGGCGCTCCCGGCTGGGCGTCTCCCGGGGCGCCGCCTCCCGCTGCGCCTCCTCCGGCCGCTCCGGCTCCTGCAGCCGCGATGGGTGGAGGGTATCCGCCGGCCGGCCAGCCCGCAGGCTTTGGTGCGCCGGGCGGTGGTGGCTATCCTCCTGCGGCTCCGGCCGCCGCCGCTCCTGGTGGCTACCCGGGGGCGCCCGCGCCTGGTCCGGGTGGCTTCGGAGGGCCTCCGCCCGGAGGCCCCGGTGGCTTCGGAGGGCCTCCGCCCGGAGGTCCGGGTGGCTTCGGAGGGCCTCCGCCCGGAGGCCCCGGTGGCTTCGGAGGGCCTCCGCCCGGAGGTCCGGGTGGTTTCGGAGGGCCTCCGCCCGGAGGCCCCGGTGGCTTCGGAGGGCCTCCGCCCGGAGGACCCGGTGGCTTCGGTGGACTGCCCGTACCGGGCGGCCCCATGGCGCCGATGGCCGGCGGCACGGCGGGTGCGGTGCGGCCCAACTTCCAGGGAACCGGTGGCGAGCTGTTCGTGACGGTGCTGGTGGGAGCGCTGCTCTCCCTCATCACCCTCTACATCTACATGCCGTGGTTCATGTGCCGGATGGCCCGGTACTTCTGTGACAACACCACCATCGGACCCACGCGCCGCGGCGACCTGCGGCTCGAGTTCACCGGGGGTGGTGGCGAGCTGCTGGTCATCCTGCTGCTCCACGGCTTCCTCACCGTGATCACGGCCTACATCTACATGCCGTGGTTCCTGGTCAAGCTCATCAAGTTCTTCTGCGCCAACACCCAGGCGGTGGCGCAAGACGGCACCCGCTACCGGCTCGAGTTCGAGGGCTCGGGTGGTGAGCTGTTCGTGACCTTCCTGGTCGGCGCGATCCTCACCGTGCTCACCGTCTACATCTACATGCCCTGGTTCATCTGCAAGCTGAACAAGGCGATCTACTCGCGGACCGCGATCCTCGAGAACGAGCAGCGGGTGGGCAACTTCGACTTCGAGGGCTCGGGCGGCGAGCTGTTCGTGACCTTCTTGGTCGGCATGATCCTCACGGTGATCACGCTCTACATCTACATGCCCTGGTTCCAGGTCAAGATGATGAGCTTCATCGCCGAGAACACCCGCGTGCACTACCAAGGGCGGGTGTTCGGGGGCCAGTTCCACGGTACGGGTGGCGAGTTCTTCGTGACCCTGATCGTGGGGATGATCCTGACGGTGATCACGTTCTACATCTACTATCCCTGGTTCATCGTGAACCTGTGGAAGTTCCAGTACAACAACCTCGAGTTCAACGAGATGGGTGCCAGCGGGATGCCGGGCATGCCCATGGGTCTGCCGCCGGGCGGTGGCATGCCGATGGGGGCGATGCCCGGCCAGATGCAGGGCCAGATGCCCGGCCAGATGCCCGGCCAGATGCAGGGCCAGATGCCCGGCCAGATGGCGTTCCCGCCCCAGCCGGGGCCGGGCGGGTACCCCGGGCAGTACGGCGGCATGCGCTGAGCCGCGAGCTTGCACACCGGCCGAAGGAGGCCGTCCCACCCTGGGGTGGGGCGGCCTTCGTTCTTCGAAGAATCTTCGAGTGCGAGCCGCCGTGCTGACCCGATATCCCGTCGGTGTGTCGCGCGATACGATTCTGCGCGATGCGTGTCTCGCGATTCTCGTGCGCAGGCCTGCTCGCCCTTGCTTGTGCATCGCAGGTGAGCACGAAGTCCACGCACATGGACGCGTCGATGGGGCCGCGGCCCATCGGCGCGACGCCTGCGGCCTCCGACGGTGCGCCGACGCCCACGTCGACTGCCGGGTGGCCGACGCTCGAGGCGCGCGTGCCTTCGCTGTCGCGCAAGGCGGTCGAGCCGGGGCGGCCCAAGGGCGATGACTCGCGTGCGTTCCCGGCCTGGGAGACGAGCTACGTGTGGATCGCGACGCCAAAGGAGCCGGTCGAGGGCGAGGTGCGCGGCAAGGTCACCGCGATCACGCCGGGGACGATGCCCGCCCCCGACGATGTCTTGCGCGAGCCCACGGGATTGCTGGTCATCACGGCTGACGATGGTCGCACGCTCGAGCTCGGCCTCGGCGGATCCGGAGGGCTCGCCGTCGCAGTCGGCGATGAGGTGATGGCGCGGTGGCGCACGGCGAACATGGGCATACACACCGTGAGTGACATCGGCCTCGTCGATCGCAATCACCGGGTGATCTACGCGAGCTCGGGCAACGGCGACATCACGTTCGCGCCGGGCTGGTATGTCGAGGCCAAGGGGGTGGCGGAGCGCGGTCGTCCGCACATGCGAGGCGGCGCGCGTCCGGAGAGCCGCTGGCTCGTCGTCGCCCGCGGCGATGCGGCCGCAATGGTGCAGCGGAGCGAGGGAGCACGCAGGCTCGTCACCGACGAGGGCGAGTACGCGGTGTCGGGCAGCGCGGTGACGTGGTCCGCCGGAAAGCTGCCGCCGGACGCGAGCACCTACGAGACGTTTGGGCTCGTCCTGCTCGCGCCCTCGAAGTGATTGCTTCCTCCACCATGCCCCCCTTCGGGGGGGCAACCTCGTTGCACCGCCCGTTCCAAGCCGGCCGCGGGGCGAGCGCTGTAGAGCCCTTCGGTCGGCCTCCACCATGCCCCCCTTTGGGGGGCAACCTCGCTGCACCGTCCGCTCCAAGCCGGTCGCGGGGCGAGCGTTGTAGAGCCCTTCGGTCGGCCTCCACCATGCCCCCCTTTGGGGGGCAACCTCGCTGCACCGCCCGCTCCAAGCCGGCCGCGGGCCAAGCGTTGTAGAGCCCTTCGGTCGGCCTCCACCATGCCCCCCTTTGGGGGGCAACCTCGCTGCACCGCCCGCTCCAAGCCGGCCGCGGGGGGCTAAATCAGTACTCGGCCTTGAGCTCGTCGAAGCGCTGCAGCACCTTGCCCACGTACTTGCCGTTGGGGAAGCGGGCCAGGTAGCGACGGCCGCGGGTCAGCGCCTCGGAGATGCGGCCGTCCTCGGTGGCTGACAGCCACAGGCGATACATCGCCAGCTCGGCGCTGGGGTGGTTGCGAGGCGCCCGGCTCAGGAACTCCTCGAAGGCCTTGTCGGCCGCGCGGTAGTCGAGCGCGTAGTCCATGCGGAGCATGCCCACCAGGAGGTAGCCCTCGACGGCGGCCGGCTCGTGGCCGTACTGCGAGATGAAGTCGCTCAGGCAGCGAGCGGCGCGGTAGCGGGTGCGCTGCGAGGCATAGAGGTTGCGACAGGCGTCGAGCGCCGCGTTGAGCTCCTTGCCGCGCGTGGCCTTGACGTCCTTCATCAGGTGCTCGATGAGGTCGCCCGTCTCGTCGTCGATGACGAGCTCGGCCGCTTGCTGCTCGTGAGCAGGCTCGACCGGGCTGGTGGCCCCCGGACGGCGACGAGTCACCGGAACCTCGAAGGTGGTGGGCTCGGCGGTGGGGGCGGGGATGTTGATCAGCGTGCGGTGGGTGGGGTCGTCCGAGAGACCCGGCACGTTCCAGCTGTTGGGGATGTGGCCGTCGGCCAGCGCCAACGCATCGGTGAAGTCGGCCGAGTCGCCGTCGACCTCGTTGGACAGCGGCAGCGCGGCCGCGACCTCGGTGAGGCCCACGTTGCCATGGCTCGAGGTGGAGACCTCGTAGCGATCACCCGACTCGACCTCGGCGCGCAGGCTATTGGTCTCGGGGTGCAGCACGTCGACCTGGCCGCGAAGCACGGACACGATGGTCTCCTGGTGCTCGTCGACCTCCACCGTGAACACGGTGCCGATCACCCGCACCACGGCCGACGGCGTGCGCACGTAGAGGATGGGATCGGAGGGGCGACGATCGTAGCGGACGGCCGCGATGCCGCGATGGACCTCGAGCTCGATCAGGCTCGGCGTGGCCTGGACCCACTCGATGTCGGAGCCCGGGGTGAAGTTGGCGACGATCTTGCCGACCATCCCCACCTGCAACGCGTCGTCGTCATGGACCCGAAAGCGGGTGCCCACGGGGAAGGTGTCGGTGTTGGCCGGAGGCTGGCCGGCCGTGCTGCCCGAGGTGGTGACGGCCGCGTTGCCGCCGAGCACTCGGCCGTAGCTCTGGGCCGGGTGGTCGATGCCACCGGCTGCTGCCGGATCGGTCGGGGCCACTTCGTTGGTGGCCACGGAGCTCGTCGAGGTGCCGGGGATCTCGTCGGGGGTGGAGGGGCTGAACAGCGCCAGGGTGAGCGCAGCCGCAGCACCGGCCATCGCGGTCACGCCGGCGCGCAGCGACCACTTGTGGTACCAGGGCTCGGGCAGCTCCTCGCGGGTACGACGGAGCGCGGCGTGGAACTCCTTCTCCTCGGCGATGCCGGTGGGCGGGGGCGGCACTACGGGGCCCTCGTACAGGGCGTAGAGCAGTCGATGCATCTTGCGGCAGTCACGACACTCCCGCAGGTGCGCGTTGTAGAAGCCACGCACGGCCGCCGTTGCTCGGTCACTCATGACCAGCTCCGCATCCTCTCGGCATTCGTGGCAGCTGTAGCGCTTCGTGTTCGTCTCGGCAGTCATGGTAGACCCCAGTCGGCTTCGTCAGGCGGCGGACACCAGCTCTCGGAGCTTCTTGCGGGCTCGAGTCAGACGGTCCCCTACCGTCGACACGGGCTTTCCGAGGATGTCGCTGATCTCCTGAAGAGTGAGTCCTTCGTAGTGATAGAGGACGAAGACCTCGCGAAGATCCGGCGCGAGGCGCTGCAGGATGCGGTGGGCTTCGTCACGGGCTTCCACGCGGCCGGTCTGCACGCCGGCCTCTCGACTGGTATTGAACCAGTTGAGGGCCGTCTTGACGCGATCTCGGCGGAATCGCTGGCGCAGGAGGTTGTGCGTGGTGTTGGCGGTGATGCGGTAGAGCCAGGTGCTCAGGGTCGAGTTGCCCTGGAACGTGGCGAGAGCATTGAAGGCGCGGGCGAACACGATCTGCGTGAGGTCGTCGATCTCGCAGTCGGGGCCGAGCAGTCGATAGAGGTGGGCACGGACCTGGCCCTGGTAGCTGCTGTAGAACTGACGCAACGCCCGGTGCTCACCGGTCTTGGCGCGCGACAGCAGCTCCCGCTCCTCTCGCGAGAGGAAGGTGCTCTCCTGCGACAGCTCGGGGCTCTCCGAGGAGCCCACGTGAGCGATCGCAATGTTCTCGGCACTCTGCATCAAGCCCGTCTCGCGCGGCGTCGTGTGCACCGTAGGACAACACTTTGGCCCGGATTTCCGGCCTGGGATCGAGTTAACCTCATTATCCGGCCCACGGGAACCTCGCCGAGGGGGCGAAGATCGGGCTCGCGAATGGCGCAGTCGCGGTGCAGGGGTGGTGAGCACATGTCCAGCACGTTCTGGAACACCGTATTCGAGGCGCACGAAGTGGGCTCGATGGCCGCCAAGTACGCGTGGCTGCGCCGGGTGGCGCTCGAGGCGGCAATGCGCAAGGACGCGCTGGGATATGCGGCGCAGCGTTGGCCGGGCTCGTTGCGCGAGCACCAGCGGGTCAGTCCGTCGCGCTATCGCCAGCGCGAGGCGTGGGCGCAGCAGGGTCTGGCCGAGCCCGACTGCGCCTATTCCGCATGGCTGACGCGTGGCCACGCGGCGATCTGCCTGTGGAGCGAGCTCCATCGGCGCACGGCCGAGGCGCTGGCATGGCGCTCCGGCGCCACGGGCGAGGGGGGACCGGCGGCATTCCTGCGTGACCTCACACAACGCGATCCCCGTCTTCGAGCCGCATGGCCGGAGGAGTCGGCGGTGCTCGCCCTGGGAATCGGCTCGGTGGGCGCGGGCCTGGCCGAGGCCTGCCTCGCCCTCCGAGCGGGCTGGGACCGGCCGCGACTGCGCGCATGCTTGTTGGGGCTGCCCTCGACCTGACCACTCGAGGGGCCGGTGGTCTTGCGCCGTCGTGGCCGCCGGCGGCATGGTGAACGCGGTGACGAACACCTCGCTGCGCATCATCGCCGCAATCGTGCTGGCGCTGACCCTCGCGGCGGGCTTGTACCTCTCGGGCAAGGCGCGGCGGGACGCGGAGCAGCGCATCACCGATCTACGTGCGGGAGTGGAGCGCAGCCGGGCCGTCGCAGCCGAGGCGCCCCCGTCGCCAGAGCTCGATCCCAGGCGCTTCGAGCAGCTCTTGCAAGAGGACCTCGAGCGCTTTGGGCTCACGCCGATCACCGCGCAGGATCTCGCGCTTCCCAACGCGTACTTCGATGAGCTGCGCGAGCCCATCACGCTGGGAGCGGGTCGCACGTGGGACTCGCCGCACGTACGCATCAAGGTGAGGCTCGACAAGGTCGCCTATATGCAGCGTGGCGCTCGTGTGAGCTCGGTGCACGCCATCGCACGGGTCGAGAACGTGTCCAAGCGTCCCATCGCGTACTCGGTGGTGATGCGAGGGGCGGCGGGCAAGTGCGAGGTGCGAGGGGCTCGCGAGCACAACGCGATCTCGCTCGCGCCCGGCGAGTCCGCCGAGATCGTGGTGTGTGCCGGGCGCGACGACGTGCGCGTCGAGAAGGTCGAGGTGCTCGAGGTGACCGAGCTCGGGTACTGGTACCTCAGCCAGCTGTCGCCGCTCGCGCTCGGTCGCGACGCAACCACCGCCGCTGCTCACGAGCCGCAGGTGCCCGTGTCCGGGTGCGTCGATCTCGATGCGAAGACGATCGCGGCCTATCTACAGGCGGGCACGGCCACGTGGGCCGACGTGGTCGACTTCTACAGTCGCCACGATTGCCATCGTCTCCAGTTCTTCCCGGGGTACCGGCGGGCCGAGGAGCCCTTGCCCTCGTTGCCCGTGAGCCCCCCGGCGTAGGTCGCACTTCCGTGCCCGCTCGCGCCGGCGAGCCGGCCCGAAGCCGCCAGCGGCCGCGGCCAGGGGGCCGAATCCGGCCCGTAGCCCCACGCCGTTGGCGGCCGAGCGCCACGTGCTGGTGAGCCTTGAAATCCCTAGGTTTTTGGCTCTACCATGCCAACTCGCGAGCGTGGGGCTCGAGGTGAGGCGTGACGAAGTCGGAGCTCATCGAGGTCGTGGCCCAGGAGGCCAATCTCACCAAGGGACGCGCCGAGATGGTGATCAACACCATCTTCGAGGCCATGGTCGAGGCATTGCAGCGCGGAGAAGGCATCGAGATCCGTGGCTTCGGCAGCTTCACCGTCCGTCAGTACAAGTCCTACGAGGGTCGCAACCCGCGAACGGGTGATGCGGTCCACGTGGCGCCCAAGCGTCTGCCGTTCTTCAAGGTGGGCAAGGATCTCCGGCTGCGGGTCAATGGCCAGCGGCCGGCCCCGCCACCTCGGCGGCCCGAGTCGAGCAAGCCGGCTGCCACGAGCAGCGTCAGCAGCCCCAAGCCGAGCGTGGTGCCCGATCCGGGGATGACCGAGGATGTGATCTAGTTTGGCCCCCCGCGGCCGGCTTGGAGCAGGCGGTGCAGCGAGGTTGCCCCCCAGAGGGGGGCATTGGGGTGGCGTTTCGGGGCGTTCTACTCTGCTCGGCTTGCGGCCGGCTTGGAGCAGGCGGTGCAGCGAGGTTGCCCCCCAGAGGGGGGCATCGGGGTGGCGTTTCGGGGCGTTCTACTCTGCTCGGCTTGGAGCAGGCGGTGCAGCGAGGTTGCCCCCCAGAGGGGGGCATTGGGGTGGCGTTTCGCTCTGCTCTGCTCGGCTCGCGGTTGGTTTGGAGCAGGCGGTGCAGTCCCCGGTGCAGCGAAATCCGTGGGTGATGCGCGAGGGCTGAAATCTGCGACATGATCGCACCTTCGGGCACCGCGATCTTCGTCTCCATCGTGCCGTAGGGCGAGTGAACGTCGTCCTCCCGGCTGGCTGGGTCATGAAATCCATTGCCACGAGCACCACGACGCGAGACAACCAGGAGGCGCACGATATCGCCCGCAGGTTCAGCGGTCGCTCTTCACGAGCTGCAAAGGCCACGGCTCGAGGAGGTAGGCGAGCGTTGGCGGGCAGGGGCAAACACGCGGGGGAACGGATGCTTCGGCCCGAAATAGAACGAGATCGAGCAGACCGGCACAGCGAAGGCGCGGATGCGGGCTCCCGGCGGACGACGGTGCCGCGTGTCCCGCAACCGGAGCCGAGTGGATTCCCGGATGCACCCGAGGTGTGGGCGCTCCTCTCCGATCGCACCCCCGCCCGGGTGACCGAGCTGGCCGAGTGGGGCGTGCGACTGGTCATCCCGCTCGAAGCACGACTGTCGGTGGCTCAGACCACGTCGTTCGAGCTCCACGATCGCCGGCGAACCCTGGCCTCGTGCGCCGCCCGAGTCGTGGGCTTGGTCCGCTACGAGCTGAGCCAGGATCTGCTGCTGTGGGTGCTCGACGACGCGGTTCGGTGGCGCGAGCTCGTCAGCCGCCTCGGCCCTCTCACGTTCCCCTCCGCGCCCTACCTGGGCGCCCCCGACGTCCGTCTGCCGAAGGATCGGATCGACCGCCGCTTGCGTTCGCTCGTCGCCGATCGCTCGCGCGTGCAGGTGCGCTCGCGGGCCAGCGAAGGCTCCGGACTGTCGATCCCGGGTCGGCTCGACCCCGAGCGCGGCGTGCTGCTCGAGTGGGACCCGCAGTGGTCCGAGCTCCAGCCCCCGTACGAGATCATGGTGGAAGGACCCTTCTCCACCCTCGAGTTCGAGGAGCAGTCGCTGCGCTGGACCCGACCCCAGCCCGAGAAGGTCACGCTGACCCGCCGCCGCGAGACGCGACGCGTGTCGGCTCCGTCGGGCGCTCGCGTGCTGCTGCACGGCGTGGCCGAGCAGCCGCTCGAGCTCGCGATGATCGACGTCTCGTTCGGAGGAATCGGAGCCCGCGTCAGCAAGGACGACGAGCTGCTCGCGCCGGGAATGTCGATCCAGGACGTCATCGTCACCTGGAGGGGTGGGCCGCAGCTGCGCTTCGTGGGAGAGATTCGCCATCGCTCACCATCGCGGGATCGCAGCAGCGACATGATCGGGCTGCGGCTGACCCCGAGCTCCGAAGCGCTCCGGGAGCGCTGGGCCCGTGAGGTGGAGAGCATGCTCTATCCCACCACGCGCAGCTACGGCCACAACTACCAGTCGATCTGGGACCTGTTCGAAGCCTCGGGGTACTTCGACCTCTCCGGCAATCGACGCGAGGCCCTCGACTTCTTGCTGCTGCGCGACGCGTTCGAGGCCTCCTACCGCAAGCTCGCCGCCGCGCCCGAGCTGGGGTGCCTGGTCTCCTGCGAGAGCCCCACGCGGGTGGAAGCGGCCCTGGCCGCGGTACGGGCGTGGAGCCGGAGCTGGTTCGGCTTCCACATGGCGCGCAACGCCAACCGACCTCACCTGGTCAACTCCGACAGCTCTCCGCTCAAGGACATCCACCTCCATGCCTACGAGCGCGCCGGGGGCAATCCCGACATCGACTGGCTGGTGGGCTACGTGCGCAACGACGCCGGCTTCAGCGGTGCGCTTCGTGACTTCATGCTCACGATCCCGAACGGATGCGGCGTGCCGTTCGAGGTGTGGAAGCTGAGCGTCTACGTCCGTGACGACGTGCACGCGCCCGGGGTGAGCGAGGCGACGCCCGAGCAGGTGGACGATGTCCTGCGCCGGCTCGAGGGCAAGCGTCCGTGGCAGTACCTCGAGGCGCACGACCTCGTGCCCGCGACGTATGATCAGCGGCATCTACGAGAGGAGTGGGCCTTCTACGGACTGATGAAGGAACGCACCATGCTCGTCGCGGTCGAGGATGGCCAGGTGGTGGCGGCCGCCGTGCTCGACGCGGTCGATGATGGCCTGCACCTCTACGGCTTGCTCGATACCATCCGCCTCTACGGGCTCGATCCTCGCGGTCGTGAGCACTACGCGTCGCTCCTGCTCGCTGCCCACGAGTGGTTCTTCTCGATGGGCAAGAGCAGCTTCGTGTGCTTCGAGGAAGAAGATCTGCCGGAGATCATGCATTCGGTGGGCGCGGTGAGCCTCGGCGCCGGCATGGTGGCTCTGCTGCCTCGCACCGCAATCCCGGAGATGCTGGAGCGGATCAGCGAGCTGGCGGCTCCCAAGTAGGAGGGCCGCATGCGCGATACCACGAGCTCCGTGCGGTATCTGCGCTGAGCATGATGCATGACGACGGATGCGTTCCGTCGCCCAACTCACCGTGCTACCATGCGCGCTATTCGCGATGGAGTACGCGTCTCCTCGGTTTGCCTGCAAGGTCGTCGACGACGTCGTCATCGCGGTTCACACGAAGGAGAACCCCACGGACGAGGACTGGGATCGCTACGGGGACGTCGCCAACGGGGTCATGAACGTTCACGGCTCGGTGAAGATGCTGGTCTACAGCATCGGCGGTGGCCCCAACTCCTTGCAGAGGAACAAGGCCAACGAGGCATTCCGAGATCGACCCCAGCAGGTCGCCGTGATGCTCAACTCCGCGATGACCCGCGGCATCGTCACGGCTCTGAGCTGGTTCAACCCCGCAATCAAGGCGTTCAACCTCGAGCAGCTCGAGGAAGCGTGCACGTATCTCGGGGTGCCTCGAGGGCAGCTCGATCCCGTCCGCGAGGCCCTCGAGGTGCTCAAGACCCGACTCGGCATCTGAAGTCGGTCGACCGTCAGCCCTCGGGGAGCAACAAGGACGACAGCAGCGGGCGCGAGGCATGGGGCCGCATGCCGTCCTCGGGCAGCTTGGGGCGGCCCAGACGGAACACGACCTCGGGACGACGGCGCGTCCTCAGCCGACCGCGCAGCGCCATGTTGGGGGCCTCGACCTCGGTGATCGCTGCGTGCATGGAGGCCACCAAGCCGTGGCGCAACGAGCACAGCGCGATGCCCTCATAGGCTCGCCCCGCGGCGATGCGGTGGACGAGGTCGTCGCGCTCGACCGTGATGACGCCGACGGCCGACGCAGAGCGCATCCCGATGTTGGCCGTCTTGGCCATCCCCGCCACCTCGTCGGGAAGCAGCGTGGCCTCTCCGCGCAGGCCTCGACTGAAGTGGCGGGCCGCCTCGTCCGAGAGCCCGAACTCCCAGCCTCGCATGCCCACCGCAGAGGGATCGTCGTTGGCGAGCGTCCATTGTCCGAGCTCGCGCGCAAACCCGGCTCGGTTGAACACGGTGCTGTCGGCGAGCTCCTGGAACTTGCCCAGGAACAGCAGCGTGGGAGCATCGGTGAGCAGGTGGAGCTCGAGCCCTCCGAGCTCCCGCGCGATGGCACGGAGTTCCTCGGCGACCTCCGACCCAAGCGCGACCGCCTCGTCGAACCTCGCACGGACCATCTTGCGTCGCTTCATCAGCGCCAGCAGGTCCGCGCCAGCGCCCGCTCTTCGGGGGGGCGCTTCGCTCCCCCTCGAGAAGCGCATGGAGACCAGGGGCACGAGCGTCGGCTCCCCGTCGCGAGCGGGGTGCGTGTGCTCGAGCGGGGTGTCGAGGACCTCGAGCTCGACGGCCAATCCATAGTGATGGGCCGCGTGCTCGATGTTGGCGACCACGCACCCCACGCTGATGGTCGCTTGGCGACCGCAGGAATCGGACTCGGGCAGCACCGCGCGACGATCCAGCCACACCCGCAGCTCGGACCTGCGCTCGATCGGCTCGAAGCGTTGCGGCACCGTGTTGTGGGAGGTGGGGGCGAGCAGACCAAACGCGGCCAGATAGGCCAGCTGAGCGCCCGAGAGCCCCTCGTGGCCCCCGAGCGCCCGAAATGCCGGCTCGGGGAGGATCTTCACCCGCCACGCCTGCCACGCCTGGCCGGGCGGAACGTCGGCCTCGCCCTCGGACTCGTAGAAGCCATCGACGTCGATCACTCGAGCCTCCGATGCCCTGCTAGCCGAGCGTGGACGTGCGGTGCCCGAGATCGTAGATGACTCGATTGCCGGGCGGTAGCGAGTGCCCCAGCACGTGGAGCGCGAGCTCCTTGCCTCCGATCGCACCCGAGGCCATGGCGGTGGCACCCGACTGCGGGAGGCTCCCCGTGGGCTGCTCGGTGACGCCGGCGAACCAGTCGTCGAACTCCGGGCCCAGCGAGTCGTGACCGCAGAGCGCCGTCACGACGCGGGGGAAGTGGCTGCGTCCGTTCTTCTTCACGTTGGCCACGGCCGCGGCGAGCTCTTCGTCGGACGCTCCGTGACCGATCGCCGCGCTCGCATCGGTCCGGAACGGATTCCACAGGACGTGCGCACGATGTCCGAAGTCGCTCAGCATCAGCACGTCGATCCCGTGGCGCCGCGCGGCCTCTCGGAGCGAGATCTTGAGATCGATGTCGTCGGTCTCCTCGACCAGCACGTCGAGCCGCGGCTCGTCGCCTCCATCGCCGAGCAGGAAGCGCTCGACGTTCTCGTCCGTGAGACCCTCCTCGTACACGAATGCCTCCATGTATGGATCGACCAGGCTCGCCTCGTAGGCGATGTAGGCCGCCTTCGACATCCGGGGGACATCGTAGGAATTGCGGGGATCGAAGCGCGCGGCTCGGCTCAGCGCGAGGTGGCGCAGCGACATCCGCTCTCCGCGATTGAAGTTGGTGAGCTCCACCCAGTCTGGATCGGCGATCTTGACCCGGCTCGGCCTGGCCTCTCTGAGCCATCCCTCCAGCACGTTGCCGCCCACGCTCGCACCGGCGAAGCCAATGACGGCGTGCTCGAGCCGGGCGCGAATCTCGGCCCACGAGAGCTTGCCCTCGGGGTCCTGGATCAGCTTGCTGTTGCTCGTGATCAAGCCGAGCCGGTGCCACTGCACCGGGGCCACGAGGTAGAGGAATCGATCGCGAGGATCGAAGACATAGGTCCCGTAGTCCGGCTCGACCCCGCCGCTGGCCATCGTCTCGGCGCACAGGGCCTCGTACTCGGCGTAGGCCTCGTCGTAGAGCTCGCGCAGGGTCTTGCCGCCGGGGAGGAGCGGGGAGTTGGCCAGGCGGGACAGCGACTTGTTCAGATCGTCGAACGTCGCGCGGATGCACGGAATCTGGGCGCTCGGGGCAATCTCGAGCTCTCCGGTCGAGTCATGGCGCAGGATCGCCGTTGCATCCTCGCGGTAGCGTATCGCACCGGAGCGATGGGCCTGCGCGGCATCCAGCAGCAGCGGCCGCAGCCCCACCCCAGGGACGGCCCAGGCCCACGCACTCTCGTCGTTGGACACCGCTCGGATTATCGACGACGCGCATTGGACCCGCAAGGGTGGACCCGATGGCTCGCCTAGCTCGGGTCGAGGATCAGGCGGCCGACTCGGGTGTCGATGCGGGCGCGCTGTCCAGCGGGCAGGGTGGTGCAGTCGCGGCAGCCGATGAGGGCGCTCAGGCCCAGCTCGCGTGCCATCAGGGCGGCGTGGCTGAGCGGGCCTCCGTGCTCGCAGCACACGGCGCGTATGCCCAGGCGCTCGAGGGCGACGGCGGCGGGGGCAGTGAGGGAGGGCAGGACCACGATGGCGTCGGGACCGGGAGGCTCGGCCAGGAGTGCGGCGAGGTCGGGGCGTGGCGCGAGCACTCCGGTGAACGAGGGACCCAGCGGGATTCCGCGAAGACGAGCGCGGCGACCAAAGGACACGGGGCGCCCGTCGTGGATCCGCAAGGGGGGGCGTAGTGCGGCCCGGCGCTCGTGCTGGGCGCGACGAGCCGCGACGAGCGAGCGCAGGTCGGGGGGTGAGCCCGTGGGGGTGGTGAGGGCCGTCGCGAGCTCGGGCGCCTCGAGCATGAAGGCGTCGTCCTCGGGCAGGCCCAGGCCGCGCGCGGCGGCGAGGTGCCACGCCCGCAAGGGCGCCAGGCCCAGCGCGAACAGGTGATCGTCGTGCTCTCCGAGCAGGATGGTGGCCGTGGCTTCGTCCGGCGGCTCGCTCACGGGCTCGGCCCTCGGGTCCGAAGGGTCGATGTGCGCGCCGAGCTCGGCGAGGCTCTTGCTGGCGAGGTCCCAGGTGGCCGGGAGCACGTCGAGGAAGCCTTCGCGGCCGCGGGTGGACAGCGGGCGCCGTGGGTCGGCGACGATCGTGGGACCGAGGGCGCGGCGGGCCAGCGTGCGGGCGGGGATCAGCACGCCGACATAGGTGTCGATCATGGCGAGGAACGCCTGCTGGGCCACGGGCAAGACTCCCGCGACGGCGTGGGGATCGTGGGTGGACAGCGCGCGTTCGACCGCGTGCAGCCGCGCGCGAGCCCGCGGAAGCGTGTGCTCCTGCAGCTCGGTGAGCACGGCTCGGGCCGACGGGCGCTCGGAGGGGCTCGACGAGGGCTTGGCGTGATCCCCACCGAGGTCGCGCGGCAAGGTACGGACGTAGAGCCACCCGGCCAGCACCGTGGGATCGCCGGCCCTGGGTCGCTGGGTGCGTAGCCAGCCCATCAGCCATGCATGGGCTGGCGAAAGCGGCACCGGGTTGTGCTCGGCATCGAGGGTGAGCACGCCGTGGAGCTCGTCGGCTTGGCCCTCGGCCACGAGCGCGGCATGGAACTCGGACCAGCCGGGGTGCAGCGGGGCGACCAGGGGGCGAGCCTGGACCAGGTGTGCGCGAGCGTGGGGGTCGATCACCACCTCGAGATCGTGACCATGGGGCGTGGAGGGCAGCACGTCGATCGCACGCGCCACGAGGGCACGGACGGCATCGCACGCGGGGTCGTCCCAGGCGTCGAGCAGGCCGGCGAATTCCGGAGTGCGGCCCTGGGCGAGCGCCTCCCCGTCGGCGGTGTGGACCTCGACCTCGACCGAGCCTCCGGGATCGACCGCGAGGACCAGCAGCGCCCGACGAGGAACCTGCTGCTGGACGATCGCGCGGTCGAGGACATGGTCG
The DNA here is from genome assembly GCF_026337845.1 of Paraliomyxa miuraensis. GTDB lineage: Bacteria > Myxococcota_A > Polyangia > Nannocystales > Nannocystaceae > Paraliomyxa > Paraliomyxa miuraensis. The sequence continues at coordinate 42,741 of NZ_JAOVZF010000137.1, forward strand.
CCGCGGCCGGACGTGGTGGTGGGGGTGCGATAGGCGACGAGCCACGGGTCCTGTCGCTGCGTCGCGAGGTCGGCGAGGGCGGTGGCGATGGAATCGAGGTCGGTGCACCCGAGCCACGAGCGGCCCAGCCCGGCGGCGCTGCTCTCGAGCTCGTCCTCGCCGTGCAGGGCGCTTCGAACGACGACGGGGCCGCGCCGGAGCAGCGCGCGTACGTGGGCGAGGATCGCTGGATCGTCGAGCGCGGTGGCTTCGGGTGAAACCACCACACCCGGAGGGACGGGCAAGCCGGCCCGCGCCAGCGCGACCAGGCGGCGGGCCTTGGCGGGAAGCCGGGCGTCGCCGGTCGCGGGGCAGGTGTCGTCCCAGCCACGCCAGGGCCTTTGGTCATCGCCGCTTTCGCGGTCGAGCCCATCCTCGATCATGAGCCCGAGCATAGGAGCGCTCGCGCGGCTGCGGTAGCCTGCGGGCTCGTGTCGCCCTTCGACGATCACCTGCCGTGTCCGGCGCTGCGCCGCTGGCTGGTGCCCGGGTGGGAGGGCGCGAGGGCGGCCGTGTGGTCGGCGCCGCCGCAGTCGCGCTGGAGGCCCTCGCGAGGGCTCCTGCGCTTGCTCGCACGGGCCGATGTTGCTGCGCTGGACGATGCTGCGCTGCCCGCCTCGCTCGACGTGCTGGTGGTGCTGTCGCCGTTGCCCGAGCCCGGAGTCGAGCTGCCCGAGGCGGGGTGGAGTGCCTTGCGCCCGGGAGGGACGCTGATCGAGCTCGCTTCGGCCCGGCGTCGAGGTGCTGGCGATCTGCTGCGCCCCTGGGTGCGTGCGCGCCGGCTGCGGGAAGCGACGGCGCAGCGGGTTCGACGGTGGCTCGAGCGCGGTGCATTCGCGCCCGAGCAGTGGGTGACGGTGGAGCCCGCCGACGTGGTCGTCACGATCGTGCGGCGGGCGGTGGGCTGAGGTCTCGCGATCACGCCGAGCGGCGGGGCAGCCAGGCGTAGGCGTCGGCCAGGCGCTCGCGCGCCTGCTCGGTGATCGGCTCCCCATGCCCCACGACGATCCGGTCGAACGGCAGCTCGAGCACCCGGTCGAGGCACTCGCGGGTGGCCCGGCGGTCGTGGAATCCGGTCCAGCGGATCATGCGGCTGAGCGCCACGCGGTCGTGAAAGCCCATCATCTTGGTGTAGAGCTTGGTCCACCCGTGCTCGGGACGGCCGATGTCATGGACCAGGTCGGCGAGCACCAGCGTGCGCGACGGTCGGTGGAGGAGGACGTGCTCCTCGAGTCGAAAGCCGCGAATGTGGAACTCGTCGAGCACGCCCTCGAAGGCCGGCTCGGGGGGTCCGGGGAGGGCCCGGTCGAGTCGCAGGTCGCGACGCTTCTTGGCGAGGCCCGCGGGGCCGTGGAGCCGTGCGCGAGGGAACGCGGCGGCCCACTCGCCGATCCGCAGGTGGTGGAAGGTGTTGGGCGCATAGAGGTGCGCCACCGTCCCGAGCGCCTCCACGGCGGCACGACGCTCGGGAGTCATCGCGACGGGCGAATGCAGCAGCAGGCTCCCGTCGCCGAGGCGGAGCACGGTCATGTTCGAGGTGAGCCGCAGGCCGAGGAAGCGCACGGGCGCCGTCCCGAGCCACACGCCCTCGGTCACCGGGGTGAGCGCGTCGTCGTTCATGGGCTCTCGTGTCCGTTCGCGGCGGTCATGCGCATGCGAGCGCGGCCCGCCAGGCCTTGCGCAGCGCATCCATCTTCGCGGGATCCCCGGCCGGCGTGAACTGCCGGTCTCGCTGCCACGCTCGCCGAAGCGCCGTGGTGTCGGGCCACAGCCCCACGCCCAAGCCCGCCAGCGAGATCGCCCCCAGCGCGGTGGACTCTAGCATGGTGGGCCGGTCGAGCGGGATCCCGAGCAGATCGGACTGCATCTGCATCAGCAGGTCGTTGGCGGCCGCGCCTCCGTCGACGCGCAGCAGCTCGAGCGGTGCGCCGAGATCGGCCGCCATCGCCTCGAGCAGGTCGGCGATCTGCAGCGCGATGCCCTCGAGCGCGGCGCGAGCGAGGTGTCCCCGCCCGGTGCCTCGGGTGATCCCGCGGATGAGTCCGCGTGCATCGGGTCGCCAGTGCGGCGCGCCCAGCCCCGCGTGGGCCGGCACCAGCACCACGCCGTCGCTGTCGTCCACGCTGCGCGCCAGCGCCTCCACGTCGGAGGCGCGAGCGATGAGGCCGAGCTGGTCGCGCAGCCACTGCACCACCGCGCCGGCCATGAACGACGAGCCCTCGAGGCAGTAGGTGGTCACGTCGCCGAGCTGCCAGCCCACGGTGGTCAGCAGGCCGTGCTCGGAGGGCACCGCTCGCGTACCGGTGTTGAGCAGCGCGAACGCCCCGGTGCCATAGGTGCACTTGGCCTGACCGACCTCGAAGCAGGCCTGGCCGAACAGCGCCGACTGCTGATCGCCCGCGATCCCGCAGATCGGGATCCCGTCGGGGAGCCCGGGCACGCCGCGAGTGCGGCCGAACTCGCCCGCGCAGGGACGGACCTCCGGCAGCAGCGCCCTGGGCACCCGCATGCGCTCGCACATCTCGTCGCTCCAGCCACCGCCGCAAAGCGGCCACAACAGCGTGCGCGAGGCGTTGCTGGGCTCGGTGGCATGCACCGCTCCGCCCGTGAGGCGCCACAGCAGATAGGTGTCGATGGTGCCGGCCGCGAGCTGCCCCGCTTCGGCCCTGGCGCGAGCGCCGTCGACGTGGTCGAGCACCCACGCGATCTTGGTGGCCGAGAAGTAGGGATCGAGCACCAGCCCCGTCAGCTCGCGCACCCGAGCCTGGTGCCCGGCGGCCTCGAGCTGGGCGCACGTGTCGGCGGTGCGACGGTCCTGCCACACCAGCGCGCGATGCAGCGGCTGGCTGGTCTTGCGATCCCACAAGAGGCTCGTCTCGCGTTGGTTGGTGATCCCGATGGCGGCGATGCGCTCCACCGGCGCATCGACGCGCCCGAGCACGTCGACGATGGAGTGCAGCACCGAGGCCCACAGCTCCTCGGGATCGTGCTCGACCCAGCCGGGGCGGGGAAAGTGCTGGGGGAACTCGTGGTTGGCCTTGGCCAGCACGCGGAGCTCGGTGTCGACCAGCAGGCAGGTGCTGCCCGTGGTGCCTTGATCGATGGCGAGGATGAGGTCGGCGCTCATGAGGACGTCTCGGGGTTGGTCTCGTTGGTCGTCGGCGGGGGAACGGGGCGCCCCAGCACGGAGAGGCAGAAGCCCACGATCTCGTCACGGGCGCGCTCCCGGTCGAGGTCGTGCGCGATGATGTGGAACGAACGCGGCAGGATGATCTTGTGCACCGTGCGACTGCCCACGCGCTGGGCCACGCGATCGGCCAGCTCGACGGGCGCGCGATGGTCGTGCTGACCGTGCAGCAGCAACAGCGGTGGGCGCACGTAGGGCAGGAGATCGGTGACCTCGTCTTGCAGCGCGACCAGCTCGGCGAGCGAGGGGAACGGAAAGCCGCGCAGGCTGGGGCTCTGGCGAAACACCCGCTCGACCCGCACGTCGGGGCCCTCGGAGGGCAGCATGCCCACGATGCGCCCGAGCCCCGGGGTGGTGCGAAGCCGGGCCAGGGCATTGATCCCGATGCGCTGCCAGCTCGGGACCTCGAGGGGAACGGAGATCGCGATGAGACCCGTGATCTCCGAGCCGCGCAGGGCCCCCAGGCGCAGCGCCAGCAGCGAGCCCAGCGAGAATCCCAGCACCACCACGCGGCGACGACCCTCGGCGTGCAGCTCGTCGAACGCGGCCTCGGCCGAGGCGTACCAGTCGCGCCACGACGTGGTCTCGAGCGTGGCGAGATCGGTGTGACCGGCCAGCAGCGGGGCACGAACGGCAAAGCCGCGGGCGGACAGGGCGTCGGCGAACGGCGCGACGTCGTAGGGCGTGCCGGTCAGCCCGTGCAGCAGCAGCACCGCATGCGCCCCGTCGCCGTGGTGGATCGGGCGCGGGTCGGCCAGTGCCGATGAAGGATCGGCCGAGCCGGTGGAGGAGGGGGCGGACATCGCGGGGAGGCGAGGCGAGCTTAGATCAGGTGGTGCAGGGGCGGCACCCTGCGGAGGGAGCGAGGGCGTGGTACTCCTACGGAGCAACGTTTTTCGCGAAGAGGCCGGCCGATGCTGCTGCAATTCACCGTCGAGAACGTACTGTCGTTTCGGGACGAGACGGTGCTCAGCCTGCTGGCCGTTCCCGGGGTGGAGCACGCGCCGGGGCAGGTGATCGAGGTGCCGGGGATCGGGCCGGTGCTGCGGGTGGTGGCGCTCTACGGGGCGAATGCGTCGGGGAAGTCGAATTTGGTGAAGGCGCTGCAGATGGCGGCGGCGCTCGTGTTGGTGGGCACTCTTCCAGGAAGACCAATTCGGGTCTCGCCGTTCAAGCTGGCTCCCGACGCATGGCGCCAGCCTTCGCGGTTCGAGTTCGAGATATGGGCTGACGGTTTCCGCTGGTCGTATGGCTTTGCTTGCACGGCGGCTCGAGTCGAGGCTGAGTGGCTCTACCGTGATGCCGGGGATGGAGAGAACAACGTCTTTCTGCGCTCGACCGGAGACGGCGACGACGTCTCGGTCGAGATCGGAGACGCGCTACGATTCGATGTCGATCGCCGTCAGTTCTGGAAGTTCGTAGCGGAGGGAACGCGACCGGAACAGCTGTTCTTGGCCGAGGCGAGCCAGCGTAACGTGAAGGAGTTGGCTCCGCTGCTGAGGTTCTTTTGGGGGCTTTGGGGGTTTGTTCTCACGGCCCCGAATGTCTTCGCGAAACGGGATGATGTCACCTCGTTCGCGGCCGAATTGCTTCGAGGAGCAGGAGCAGGGGTTGCGGGTCTCGAGGTGGTTCTTCCGAGGAACGAGGCTGAAGATCTCGATTCCGTGGAGTCCCTGGCGGGTCTGCACGCGCGCAGGACGGAGAATGCCAAGCCCAAGATACGATTTCTACACGAGACACGAGGTGTCACCGAGGACGTCTTCTTCGAGGAGGAAGAGGAGTCGGACGGCACACGTCGTCTCGTTGAGCTCGCGCCAAATTGGTTCTTGCTGGAGAAGACCGACGCGACCATCGTGATCGACGAACTCGATCGAAGCTTGCACTCTCTGCTGTCTCGCAATCTACTGGAACGCTTCCTGGCTTCTGATTCGGCAAGCTCTGGTCAGCTCATCTTCACCACGCACGACACCAACCTCCTCGATCTCGAGTTGCTCCCGCAGGACTCGATTCGGTTCGTCGAGAAGGATCTGGGTGGAGGCTCCTCGATCTACTCGCTCGCCGAGTTCAAGGCGGAGCAACTCGAGCAGCTCGGCAACAAGATCGAGAGCGGGTACCTCCTTGGCCGTTTCGGAGGTACCCCGTTCCTCCGCAACCCACGCATTGCGGCCACGACCAAGAAGAACGCGTCGTGAGCCCTTCCCACATTCGGCGGCGGGGCTTGCTGCCGCCCGCCAACGAGCGCTTTCGGGACATGGGGGTATTCCTGGTCGCGAGCGAGGATACTTTTGCCGTCGAGCAGTACTTCGATGCGCTGAGGGCCAATGGCGTCTTCGACACCCGCAGAGTCGTGGTGAGGGTGCTGAGCACGGATGACTCTCGTCGATCCGATCCCACCTCGGTCCGCTTGCGCCTCGCCGAGGTCGAGCGGGCGCTCGACGAGAGGGTCGACGCCGACGAGCGGTGGCTCTGCCTCGACGTCGATCACTGGGCCACGGGCCGCCATGCCCCCAACCTCGCCCGAGCCTGCAAGGAAGCCCTCGACGCTGGCTATCAGCTCGCCATCAGCAACCCGGCCTTCGAGGTCTGGCTCCTGCTGCACTTCTCCGACGAGCCCAAGCCAACCCAGGCCGAGTGCGAGGCCGCGATTCGCTCCATCATCGGCTCCTACAACAAGGCCCGCCTCCAGCCCGAGATCTATACCCGTGAGGCCGTCGACCTCGCGATCGCCCGTGCCCGCGCCCTCGACACCAACCGCACCCAGCGCTGGCCGCAAGAGTCCGGCAGCCACGTCTACCGCTTGGTCGAGCGTCTCCCGCGCCGCGTCTGAGTCTCGCCCTCGTCCTTCGACCGCCGTCGCTGCCGCGCGGCCGGATCCTGGCGATAGAACCCCCGCAGCACCTCGTACAGCTCGGGGTGCTTCCTCTTCATGGTCGCCCCTTGCTCGAAGAACTGCTCGGTCGCCACCGCGAAGAACTCGGCGGGGCTCTTGCCGGCATACGCGTCGAGGAAGGTCCTGCGCCCGCGCGCTTGCTGGGCGTGCAGCTCGTTCCAGTGCCGCTCGAACACCTCCACCCAGCGCGCATAGGTCTCGTCGTCGGCCAGCGGCGGCACGCCGTCGGCCGCTCCGCCGAGCATGTCGAGCTTGTGGGCGAACTCGTGGAACACCACGTTGTGCCCGTCGCGAGCATCGGCGCCGCCGCGCCGCACGGCGTCCCATGCCAGGATGAGCGGCCCGCGTGAGAACGCCTGCCCCAGCACGGGCATGGCCGCGGGCGGCGGAGCGGTGAGCACGGCCCCGAAGCCCTGGGACGGCGGCGGGGCCACCACCGTGCTCGGATACACCAGGATGCTCTCCACCTGCCGATAGAGGTCGTGGTGGAGATCGAGGATGAGCACGCACGCCTGCCCGGCGACGGTCACCTTGATCTCATCGGTCATCTCAAGCCCGCCCAGGCCCTCCCAGTGCTTCTCGGCCACGAACACCTGCACCAGCTGGCACAGGTGCGCCTGCTCCTCCTCGTCGAGCTCGCCAAAGCACCCGAGGTTGCGCTCGAGGATCTCCCGCCAGCCCTCGGGAAGGGGCTCGGCCAGGATCCGCTCGCGTCGTCGCCGCCGCAGCCAGTCGAAGAACATCCCGAGAGCGTCGCACCCCGGACGGAGGTCGGCCAGCCTCGGTCATCGACGGCAAGGCCCTGGTACCATCCTCTCGTGGTGCGTCCTCCCGTCGTGGTGCGTCCTCCCGCCGAGCATCCCTCGCCCGATTCCGCTCCGCCGGATCCCGCACCGGACCTCGAGCTCGACGTCGTACCCCCCGCCTTCTCCCGCGTCCTGGTCGTCGACGACGAGGAGCCCATGCGCCACATGCTCGAGCTGCTCTTGCGTCGCGAGGGCTACGAGGTGGTCACGGCCGAGTCGGGCGAAACGGCCGTGCAGCGGCTGCAGGACGATGCCACGCCCGAGCTCGACGTGGTCCTCACCGACGTGCGCATGCCGGGGATGGGGGGCCTTGGGCTGGTGGAGTGGGCGGCGGCCCATCGCCCCGAGCTGACCGTGATCGTGATGAGCGCCTTCGGCAGCGTGGCCCTGGCCGTCGATGCCATGCACCGCGGGGCCTACGACTACATCAGCAAGCCGTTCAAGCAGGACGAGGTGGTGCTGGCGCTGCGCAAGGCGCAGGAGCGGCAGCGATTGCGCCGCGAGAACTCGGCGCTGCGGGCTCGGCTGCGCGAGCGGCTGGCCAAGACCGAGCGCCTGGGCGCGCTGCTCATCGGCTCCGCGGCGATGCGCGGGGTGGCGCGGATGGTGCGCAAGGTCGCCGGGTACAAGACCACGGTGCTCCTGCTGGGCGAGTCGGGGGTGGGCAAGGAGCTGGCCTCCCGTGCCCTGCACGACGAGAGCCCGCGCAGCGCCGGGCCGTTCGTGGCGGTCAACTGCGGCGCCATCCCCGAGACGCTGCTGGAGTCGGAGCTGTTCGGTCACAAGAAGGGGGCGTTCACCGATGCCACCGCCGACAAGCGCGGGCTGTTCGAGGAGGCCCACGGCGGCACCCTGTTCCTCGACGAGATCGGAGAGCTGCCGCCACCGCTGCAGGTCAAGCTGCTGCGCGCGCTGCAGGAGGGCGAAATCCGGCGCGTGGGCGACAACCACTCGATCGCGGTGGACGTGCGGGTGGTGGCCGCGACCTCCCGCGAGCTCCGCCAGATGGTCGAGGACGGTGAGTTTCGGCAGGACCTCTATTACCGGCTGGCCGTGATGCCGATCGAGCTGCCCCCGCTGCGAGAGCGCAAGGACGACATCCCCCCGCTGGTCGAGCACTTCGTGTCCGCCACCAACGCGCGCCTCGGCACCCACGTCGAGGGGGTGGGCCGCAGTGCGATCGCGTCGTTGCTGGCCTACGACTGGCCCGGCAACGTGCGTGAGCTGGAGAACACCATCGAGCATGCCGCCGTGATGTCGGAGGGCCCGTGGATCGGACCCGAGGCGCTGCCCGAGCGCGTTCGAGCCCGTCGTGACGTCGGCGACGACGACGCGTGGTTTCAGCTGCGCTTTCCCAAGGACGACCTGTCGGTCAAGCGAGCCCAGCGAGCGGTCGAGCGTGACTTCATCCTGCGGGCGCTCGAGCAGACCTCGGGCAATCGCACCCACGCGGCCAAGCTGCTCGACCTCAGCCACCGCGCGCTGCTCTACAAGATCAAGGAATTCGGGTTCTAGTCGAGAAATGTCGGCGGCCTGGGCCGCCGCCAGACGCCGCTCCCGGAAGAGTGACGCCGACCTCACGAGGCCCGCACGCGGCGCCGGGCCCCGGGGCCGTCCCCGCCGGATCCCGAGTTGCGGGGCTAGCGCGGTGGAATTCCCTCAATTTTTGGGCTGGGTGGGGGTGCTCGTGAAATGCTTGTCCGGACTTCCGAGGCTGGACCTTGGCGTGGTGTGCGACGGTGACGCTTTGCCCAACAAACTCAAGGACTTGTCCCTCTCCACCCCGGGTGGGGAGCCTCTCGGTCGGTCATTTGGATCACTTCAATGACCTATCAATTCCCTATCACTATCACTCACTTACATATCTCTGACGCGCAATCTTCGCGTTGACGGACTCTCGATCGGCGTCGACAATGACCGTGCTTCGTACGCATGGACCCGGAAGGCAACCACGGAGGCAAGGCCTCTGCGAGTGGAGAGGCTGCGGCTGCGGTCGAGAGCATCTCGGCCGTGGTCGAGGACGTCTCGGCACCGCCGCGGGTCTCGACGCGGCCCGAGGCCGCGGGCTCGGGCGAGTCGGCCCCTCCCGTGGCCAGTCCAGCGGAGGGCGGACGGAAGTCGCGTCGTACGCGTCCGAAGGCGGGGTCTCACCCCAACAACGTCCGCAAGCTGCGACAGACCGCGATGATGAGCAAGGCCGAGCTTGCTCGGCGGGCCGGCGTCAGCCCGCTGACGATCGATCGCGTCGAGGCGGGTTGCCCGTGCCGCATGGACACCAAGCGCAAGATCCTCGAAGCGCTGGGCCTGCAGCCGTCGGCCGCCAAGGACGTGTTCCCCGATCTCGATCTGCCCTGACCCCCGCGCGGGTCCTCTCGCTTCGTCTCGATACCGAGCGGGCGAGCCACGGGGCCAGGAGGGAGTCCTAGGCCATGGCCAAGCAGTGCATCGGCCTCGACATCGGGTCGAGCGCCATCAAGCTCGTGCAGCTCAAGATCGGGCGGCGAGGCGTCGCGCTGATGAATTTCGGGATCGAGCCGATCCCACCGCAGGCGATCGTGGACGGCGTCATCATGAACCACAGCGCCGTGGTGGACGCCATTCGCAACCTCACCCGGCGGATCCACCTGCGCGGCAAGGGCACGGCGATCGCCGTTTCGGGCAACGCGGTGATCATCAAGCGGCTCTCCATCCCGGCCATGGAGGGGCCGGCCCTCGAGGAGCAGATGGAGTGGGAGGTTCGGCAGAACATCCCGTTCTCCCGCGAGGACGTGGTGGTGGACCACGAGGTGCTGGTGCAGCAGACGCCGCAGGGCCAGATGGAGGTCCTGCTGGTCGCCGCCAAGCGCGAGGTGGTCCAGCAGTACAACCAGGCCGTGCGCGACGCGGGGCTTCAGCCGCTGGTGGTCGATACGGCCGCGTTCGCGCTGCAGAACGCGGTCGAGGGCGGCATCGGCTACGCGCCCGGTGAGGCGGTCGCCATCATCAACGTGGGCGCTTCGTACTCCACGCTGTCCATCGTCAACAACGGGATGCCCTCGTTCAACCGCGAGATTTCGGCGGGGGGCAACACCTATACCTCGGCGATCCAGCAGCGGCTCGCGGTGAGCATCGACGGCGCCGAGGCATACAAGGTGGGAGGCGCGATTGCGGCCGCCGGGGCGGGGGCCGACGTGGTGCCGCAGGAAGTGCACCGCATCCTGGCCCAGGTCAGCGAGCAGGTCGCCGAGCAGTTCCAGCGCTCGCTCGATTTCTACATCAACGATGCGGTCGACACGCAGCTGTCCCGCATCTACCTCGCGGGGGGGTCGTCGCTGGTGCCGCAGCTGCCCAAGGCGATCCAGGATCGCTCCCGCATTCCGGTCGAGATCCTGGACCCCTTCGTGCGCGTCGAGGTGGACGCGCGGCGCTTCGACGTGGACTACCTGCGGGCCAACGCCCCGGTGGCATCGATCGCCTTCGGCCTGTCCCTGCGCCGACCGGGAGACTCGACATGATTCGCATCAACCTCCTACCCACCAAGAAGAAGGCGGCCCGGGCCCTGGCCGCGGCCAAGGGGGGGTCCGCGCGCGCTGGTGTCGGCCAGTGGTGGGTGATGGGCTGGCTCATCGGCTGGCTGCTCCTGGGCGGGGCGGGGTGGTGGTTGCTCCTGATGGAGGAGGAGGCCACGGCCGAGGTCCGCCAGCAGGCGGCGCAGAAGACCGCCGAAGCGGAGAAGATCAGCCAAGACATCGACGAGGAGGGCCTCGAGGCCAGCAAGCAAGAGCTGGCGATGCAGGAGGCCATCAAGGACAAGCTCGAGTCCAAGCGGCGCACGCCGGTGTACGTGATGTACGAGCTGGCGATGATCCTCACCGACGCACGGGAGGGCGGCGGCCCCGACATCGACAAGGAGAAGCTGCGCCAGCTGACCAAGACCGATGCGCAGGCCGAGCCCAACCCGCTGTGGGATCCCACGGGGCTGTGGCTGACCAAGGTCGAGGAGAAGGGGGGGCTGCTCGTGATCGAGGGCGGGGCTCGCGACGCGACCGACCTGTCGGAGTTCACCCGGCGGCTGCGCGCCAGCGCGCGCTTCGGGCGGGTGTCGCACCCCAACTTCGAGCGCGTGGACGCCAAGGGCAAGGACGAGCCGCACCTGACCTGGAAGCTCGATGTCGAGGTCAAGCAGTGGGACTAGTCATCGAGCGTGGTGATGGGGTCGGCCCGGAGGAGGTGAGGACGTAATGGCTTCGGCATTCGATGGCATCGAGAACCTGCCGATATGGCAACGGTTGATCGTGTGGGTGCTGGGTGCGGCCATGCTCGCGGCGGTGTGGTGGTTCCTCTTCTACGTGGACGCGGTGGAGGCTCGCGAGGCCGCGGAGGGCGGCCTGGCCAAGGCCAACACCGAGCTGGAGCGGCTGCAGAAGAAGAAGGAGAACTTCCTCGAGGAGCAGCGCCAGCACGAGGAGCGCAAGGCCAAGTCCCGCGAGAACCTCGAGATCGTGCCCGTGAGCTCGTCGGCGGTGGACAACCTCATGGAGACCTTCCAGCAGAAGGCGCGCCAGGTGGGCGTGTCGTTCGACTTTTGGACCAACGAGCCCGAGCAGCGCCAGGACGTCTATGCGCGCATGCCGGTGAAGGTGAAGGCGCGGGGCTCGTGGGCCCAGATCGGCGAGTTCTTCCGCCAGCTCGGCGAGCTGCGGCGACCGCTGTCGATCGAGAACGTGCGGCTCGAGCTGCAGACCGCCAAGCGCGAGGAAGACAGCGACGTGCCGATGCTCGCGCTCGAGTTCGAGGCGGCCACCTACCGGGCCCTCAGTGCAGAGGAACTCAGCGCTCCTCAGAGTGCACGCCAGCCATCGCGCCGCAGCCGTAGCGAGAGCGGGGGAGGCAGCAAGTGAGCATCCATCGACTCGTGGCGCCCTCACGGCTCGCGCTCGCGCTCGTGCTCCTGGCCGCGGCCTGCGGCGAGGAGGAACTCCCGAACACGATGTCGCGCGGCGTGCCCGGGGCCAACAACAAGAAGAAGGGCGACGCCAAGGACGGCAAGGCCGCGCCGGCCAGCCGCCGTGCCACGCCCGACGCCGCCGCTCCGATCGCGATGGAGGCGCCCGAGGCGGACACGCCCAAGCGGCCGCCGCCCATCCTCGATGCAACCTCGTTCGTGCGCCGCCGCGATCCCTTCCAGGGCCTGGTGGCGGCCGAGCCGGTGCAGCCCGAGCCCGACCCGATCCGGGCCGAGCGGGCGGTGGAGCTGCGACGCTACTCGTTCGACGACCTCAAGCTGGTCGCGATCGCAAATTCTCGGCGATCGGGCGTGAGACCACGGGCCCTGTTCGTGGCCGGCGACGGGTTCTCGGGGGCCGTCAGGCAGGGCGAGTACTTCTCCAGCGCCGAAGTTTTGCTCGTCGCGGTGAATCGGGATTATGTCGAGATCGAGGTCGTCGACGAGGAACTCGCCGGCAGCCTCGGCATGAAACGCGGGGAGCGTCGTGCGCTGTACCTCCGCAACGAGTGACCGGTGCCACGGCACCCCGGTAGCAGGAGCCGCCCTTTCATGAGCCAGCCCAACTCCATGTCCCTGTCTCGCTTGGCGGCGCCCCTTGCCCTGGTGCTCGTGACCCAGGTCCCGGCCGTGGCCAACGCTGCGATCCTGGAGGGGCTCGGGCCCGTCCCGCTGGTCGAGCCCTCGCCCCCGCTGTTCGGAATGGCGACCATGGGGTCGCTCGAGCAGCGCAATCGCATCGACGGTCTGTCGGTCGAGGAGCTCGAGGACGGCACCACCGTGCTCCGGGTCCAGGGCAGCCGCAAGCCCACGTTCAACGTGTATCGGTTGTCCGGTCCCGAGCGCCTGGTGGTCGACATCGCCGGGAGCGAGCCTGGCAAGGTCGTGCCCCACGTTCCCCTGGATACCTGGGCCTGCGGGCGGGTCACGGTGGATGGCGTGCAGGAGCGCGACACCAACCTGGTCCGGCTGGTGATCGAGCTGCGACGCGAGGCCAGCTACATCGTGCTGCCCAAGGGCGAGGAGCTGGTGATCACGGTGACGCCCCGCGAGATGGCACCCGAGGCCTACTTCGCGCGCAAGAGCGCCCACGAGCGCCGCACCGAGATCGAGCGCAGCGCCCGTGACGTCAAGGCGCTGGAGGCAGAGGCCCGAGCGCTGGCCAGCCACGCGCGGCAACAGCAGCAAGAGATCGAGCGCAAGGTGAGCCAGGCGCGCGGCGATGCCGAGGCGGCCCAGCAGGCCGAGCAGCGGGCAGCCGCGGCGGAGCGGCGCGCGACCACGGCGGAGGCCGAGGCGCGGCGGTCCCTCGAGGAGGCCTCGGGGGGCAAGCTCCGACTGCGGCGCGCGCTCAAGCAGGCCGAGCAGGCGCGGGCCGAGGCCCAGGCCGAGCGCGAGCAGGCCCAGGCCGAGCGCAAGCGAGCCGATCGAGCGCTGGCCCGTGCGCGGGCCGAGGTGGAGGCCGAGCGCGAGCAGCTGGCCAAGGCGCGTGGTCAGGCGGAGGTCGAGCGCAAGCAGCTGGCCGAGGCACGCGGGCGGGCCGAGCAGGCCGAGGTCGCGGCCGCGGCGAAGCTGCAGCAGGCACGGGCCAAGACCGCGCGGGCCGAGCAGGACGCGGCCAAGCTGCTGTCGGCCGCACGGGCCGAGCTCACCGAGGCCGAGGCCGACGCAAAGGTGGCGCGAGCCAAGGCCGATGCGGAGCTGGCCCGTGCCCAGAAGGATGCCAAGCGGGCCGCGGCGGCGGCCCGGGCCGCCGATGCGGCCGCCAAGCACAAGCTCGAGCAGGCGGCGGCGGAGGCCGAGGCTCGGCTCGAGCAGGCGCGAGCCGACGCGACCAAGTCGGAGGAGGCGGCCAAGCAGGTGCGGACCAAGGCCGAGGCGGCGCTGGCCAAGGCCGAGCAGGACGCGGCCAAGAAGCTGGCGGCGGCCGAGGCGGCCGAGACGCGAGCCAAGGAGATCCTCGCCGAAGCTCGGGCACGTGGTGATCGCGAAGCGGCGCAGAAGCTGGCCGCGGCGACCGAGCTCGAGGCTCAGGTCAAGCGCAAGGCCGAGGCACAGGCGCGGGCCGAGCAGGAAGCGGCCAAGAAGGTGGCGGCGGCCGAGAAGCTCGAGGCAGAGGCCAGGCGCAAGGCCGATGCGATCGTGGCCGAGGCCAAGGTCCACGCGGCGCAGAAGGTCGCCGCGGCCACCGCGGCCGCCAAGCTCGAGGCCGAGCGCAAGCTCGCCGCGGCGGAGGCGGAGGCCGAGCGCGAGCTGGCGCAGGCCAAGGCCCAGGCCGAGAAGAGCGCGGTGCGGGAGGCCGAGCGCGCGCTCGCCCAGGTGCGGGCTCGCAGCGAGGCCGAGATCGCCAGCAAGGTGGCCAAGGCGCAGGCCAAGGCCCAGCGCGAGGTCGACGAGGATCTGGCCAAGGCGCGCAAGCAGGCCGAGGGGTTGGAGGCGGCGGCGCGGGCCAAGCTGGCGCAGGCCGAGCAAAAGCTCGCCGCGGCAGAGGCCGACGCGGCACGCAAGCACCAGAGCGCGGCGGCGCTGGAGGAGCAGGCCAAGGTGGCGCTGGCGAAGGCCGAGCGCGAGCTCGCGGCCGCCAAGTCCGACGCGGCGAGCAAGCACCAGAGCGTGGCGGCGCTGGAGGAGCAGGCCAAGGCGGCGCTGGCGAAGGCCGAGCGCGAGCTCGCGGCGGCGCAGGCCGAGCGTCGGGCCGCCGCCTCGGCGCGGACCAAGGCCGACAAGGCGCTCGCGCGGGTCGAGCGCGAGATCGGCGAGGCGGAGACCCGCGGACGAGTCTCCGACGAGCTGCAGCGCTCGCTGGCCGCGGCCAAGCAGGCCAAGGCCCAGGCCGATGCGCGGCTCACCAGCGCCAAGGCGGAGATCGACGAGCTCGAGGACGACCGCGACGCGCTCGAGCGCACGCTCGCCAAGCAGCAGGCCAAGAGCGAGGCGCTGGCCGACGAGATCGTCGAGCGTAGCGAGGAGCTCGCCAGCCTCGAGCGCAAGGTGGCCGACGCGCGCCAGCAGCTCGCCAAGACCGCGGCTCCGGGGAACGCCGCGGCTCCCGAGGGACGGTCCCGATCCCGGTCCCGATCCAAGGCGCCCTCGGACGACGAGGCCCTGCGCTCGTTCGTCCGCGACGTTCGCTTCGAGGACGACGACGACGAGTCGCGCGTGATCGTGGAGATCGACGGTCCCGTGCGCTTCGAGGGCCGCACCCTCACGCCCGACATCCAGCTCCTGGCGCTCGAGGGGGTTCACATCGACCCCAGCCTCGAGCGCAGCCTCGACGCCCGCGACTACGCAGGTCCCGTGGAGCGCATCACCTCGTTCGCAGAGGACGGCGGCGCCAAGGTCATCGTGGCGACCCGCGGCCCCGTGGGACCTCGGCTCGAGCAGGGCGACGGCAAGCTCGTGTGGCACTTCCCGCGCGACGCCAACGCGATGGCCGCGGCCCGGCCGCGCAAGGGCCCGCCCGCGCACGAGGTCGCCAGCCTGCCCGGCCCCAAGGTCGGTGGCTTTGCCAGCAGTCCTCCGCTGGCCGCCATGATGGCTCCCGCTCCCTCGGGCTCGCGAAGCCTGGGGCCCTCGGAGCCCACCACCTCGCAGACCCCGACCCGCAACAGCGCCCGCTGGAGGGGAGAGCGGATCGACATCGAGCTGCAGGACGCGCCGATCAAGGACGTGCTGCTGCTGTTCTCCGACATCGGCCGGGTCAACATCATCGCCGGTCGCAACGTCGAGGGCAGCGTGACGATGAAGCTCACGGCCGTGCCGTGGGATCAGGCGCTCGACATCATCCTGCGCTCGCTCGAGCTGGGCATGGTGCGCGAGGGCAACGTGATCCGGGTGGCCACCGCCGAGGATCTCGAGAACGAGCGCCGCCAGGCCATCGAGCAGGCCAACGCGCGGATCCAGCTCAAGCCGCTCGAGACCAAGCTCGTCCCGATCTCCTACGCCACCGTCGACGAGATGATCCCCAAGGTCCAGAGCGTGCTGTCGCCTCGCGGCACGGTCACGCCCGACTCGCGGACCAACCAGCTCATCATCATGGACGTGGCCGAGAACATCGCGCTCGCGGAGCAGCTGGTCGCCAACCTCGACGCCCAGACCCCGCAGGTGCTGATCGAGGCGCGCATCGTCGAGGCGCGGACCAACTTCCAGCGCACGCTGGGCATCCAGTGGGGCTTCGACTTCACGGCCAGCCCCGGCACCGGCAACCCCACGGGCCTGTTGTTCCCCAACTCGGTGGGCCTGGCCGGTGGTGCCACCGGTACCCCGGCGGACGCTCGCGGCTTGGTGCTGCCGTCGGCCGCGGCCAATCCCAACTACGTGGTCGATCTCCCCGCCCCGGTCGGCACCGGCTCGGGTGGTGCGCTGGGCTTCTCGTTCGGCAGCATCAGCGGCAACCTCAATACCAACCTGCGCTTGTCGCAGCTCGAGGAGACCGGCGAGGTTCGCATCATCAGCGCCCCCAAGATCGTCACCCTCGACAACAGCGAGGCGCAGATCGAGCAGGGCGTGCAGATTCCGATCTCGCAGGTCAGCGCGCAGGGCGTCAACACGCGCTTCGTCAATGCCACGCTGGCGCTGCGGGTGACCCCGCACGTGACCAACGAGGGCGCGGTGCTGCTCGACGTCGAGGTGCAGAAGAACGAAGCCGACTTCATCAACACCGGCGCGCGAGGAGATCCGACGATCCTGACCAAGCAGGCGAGCAGCCGCATGCTGGTCAACGACAGCGACACCGCGGTGATCGGCGGCATCTATACCCGCAACCGCGCCGTCAACTACTCCAAGGTGCCGTGGCTGGCCGACATCCCGATCGTCGGGTGGTTCTTCAAGAACAAGAACGAGGCCGACACGCGCTCCGAGGTGCTCATCTTCCTCACGCCCAAGATCGTCAACCGCGCCAGCAGCATCGGCGGCTGATGTACGGGCGGCCCGGCCGAGGGCCCGACGGCGGCCTCGCGAGGCCCCGCCGAGGCCCCGGAGCACCGAAGCGAGATCCCGAGGGCGGTCCGGGGCATGAGGAGGGACCCGACCCCCTTGCCCGCGACGCCCGGTCGTCGCAGGCTTGAAGCGGATGCAGCGACCGCTGTTCCTCACCGGCATGATGGGCTGTGGCAAGACCACGGTCGGTCGGGTCGTTGCCGACGAGCTCGGGGCATCGCTCTGCGACCTCGATGCCCGCATCGAGCGGCTGTTCGGAGCCACGGTCCCCGAGCTGTTCGCCGAGCGCGGCGAGGCGGGCTTTCGCGAGGCCGAGTCCGAGGCCCTGGCCTCGCTGCTGGCCGAGCCGGGCTTCGCCGAGCGCACGGTCGTGGTCTCGACCGGCGGCGGGGCGGTGCTACGGCGGCAGAACCGCGAGGCCATGGATCGCGTGGGGCTACGGATCTATTTGGAGGTGAGCGTGGAGGAGCTGGTGCGACGGCTGCTGGTCGAGCGCTCGGCCGACGAGGGAGCGCGGCCGCTGCTGGCCGATGATGCCGACGGCGAGCCCGGGGGCCTGCGCCAGCGGGTGGCCGAGCTGCTGGCCGCGCGCGGCTCGATCTACCGAGCGGGGGCCCGGCGCGTCGACGGTCACGGCGATCCGGCTGCCGTGGCGGCTCGCGTGCGCGCGGCCGCGGGGCTGAGCGGCGCCACGCCCCTCCCCGACAGCGAGGCGGTATGACCACATCCCCTTCGTCCTCGACCAAGCCGCTGGTGCTCGACGTGCGCGTGCCGTCGCAGGACCTGAGCTACCAGGTGAGGGTGGGCTCGGGCTTGCTCGCGCGCCTCGGCACCGAGGCCACTCGCGGCCGCGAGCCCGGGCGTGCGGCCCTCATCTCCGACACCAACGTGATCAAGCTCTACGGAACGGTGGCCCGGCAGAGCCTCGAGGCCGCCGGCCTGTCGGTGATCACCCGCGCCGTCGAGCCCGGCGAGGCGAGCAAGCGCCCCGAGGTGCTGCTCGAGCTGGTCGGCGAGCTGGTGGCCGCGGGCCTGGGCCGCCGCGACGTGGTCGTGGCGTTGGGGGGTGGGGTGGTGGGCGACCTCGCCGGCCTGGTCGCCGCCCTGTTCATGCGCGGCATCGACTTCATCCAGTGCCCCACCTCGCTGCTGGCCCAGGTCGACGCATCCGTGGGAGGCAAGGTCGCGGTCGACCTGCCGGGCGGCAAGAACCTCCTGGGGGCGTTCCACTTTCCCCGCGCGGTGCTCATCGACACCGACGTGCTCCAGACCTTGCCCGATCGCGAGCTCGGCTGCGGCCTGGCCGAGATGCTCAAGCACGGGGCGTTGTTCTCGGTCGAGCACTTCGAGCAGCTGTGCGAGCACACCGAGGCCCTCTATGCGCGCGACCCGGTGCTGCTGCCTCGCCTGGTGGCGATCTCGGTGGCGCTCAAGGCCGCGTGCGTCAGTCGAGATCCGCTCGAGCTGGCGGGTGGCGGCAAGGGCCGCGTGGTGCTCAACCTCGGCCACACGGTGGGGCACGCGATCGAGGCGGCCTCCGGCCTGGCGCTGCGTCACGGCGAGGCGGTGGGGCTGGGCCTGCGCGCGGCCGCGCGCCTGTCCGTGGCCAAGGGCCTGTGCGAGCCCGGCCTCGAGGAGCGGGTGGTCGCGGCTCTCACCGCCCTGCGCCTGCCCACCGAGCTCGATCCATGGCTCCATGGCGAGCAGGGCGAGGCGGTGCAGCGGGTGCTGTGCAACGACAAGAAGCGCGCGGGGGCCACGGTGACCTTCATTGGGCTCGCGGGCCTCGGCGAGCCCCGCACCCTGCCGCTGCCGCCCGCCGAGATCTTGCCTTTGTTGCGGGATGCTTCGCCGCGCTGATACGCTTTGGCGTCAGATGAAGCGGTTGGTACGAGGACTGGCGGTCGCTGGCTTGTTCGCGGGCTGTGGCGGTGATGGCTGCCGGATCGAGCAGGAATCGTTGATCGTCCTGAACTCGCTGGCGATCGCGGCCGACGACGACGAGTGCATGATCGACGCCGGCAGCGACGAGATCCTCGTGCGTGGTCTGGCCGACGCGAGCAGCGGCTACGGCTACACGCTCTTGCCCGTGCTGCGCAACAATCTCGTCGCGCAGGGCAGCGGCGGGAGCAACAGCGGCGTCGAGCCGTCCGAGCTCCAGCTCGAGCCCGACATCGACATCACCGCGCACTTCCCCGAGGAGATCCTCGATCGCCTGCCGGCGGATCTGGAGCTGTCCTACTCGCTGCCCATCGCCACCGACTCGCTGGGGCCGGGCGGCCTGTACGTACCGCAGGTCCAGCTGATGTCCGCGGAGCTCGTCGAGGCGTTGCCCGCCGCCGTCCCAACCGAGGGCTTCCACGACGTGACGTTCGACATCGTGTTCCACGCCACTCGCACCGGCAACGCCAGTGGCAACGTGGGCGTGATCGATTCCCGCCTCTATTCGTTTCCCGTGCGGCTGTGCAACGGATGCCTGGTGCGGTCCTGCGTCTGCAACGCGAACGACCAGTGCGAGCCTGGCTCGGAGATCTACGCCGGGAACTGCCTGGGGGTCCAAGACGTCCCGCCCCAACCATTCATCTGCGGTGCACCGCCCGCCTCGAGTTCCTCCGACGGCGGCGGAGACTCGAGCGGCTCTTCGGACTCGAGCGGCCCTTCGGGCACGATCGACGGGCCCGGATGAGCCCTTCGGCGCGAGGTCCCCGAACGTGGGCCTCTCGAGCCTTCCGGGCCTCATGCGCCCCCAGCGCTTGACCTTCTGCCCCCGGGTCTGACAAGATCGCCCCGCGAGCCCGGCGCCCGAGCTCGACCAAATCCCATGCTCTTCGACACCCTCCGCAAGATCGTAGAAGAGACGCCCGGTGCGACGGGGGCCATCTTGATGGGCTTCGACGGCATCGCCGTCATGCAGTACCTCGCCAAGGGGCACGAGCAGTCCGGCATCGAAGAGATGGCCATGGAATTCTCGTATCGCTTCATGGAGCTGCGCCGCGCGGCCAAGGCCCTCGACATGGGCGAGGTCAGCGACATCACGGTCAAGGCCGAGGCCGGGACCGTGCTGTGTCGTGTGCTCTCCGAGGAGTACTTCGCCGCGGTGGTGATGCACGACGGGGCTCACTTCGGGAAGGGCCGCTGGTTGCTTCGCAGCAACGCGGCAGAGCTGAGCTCCGAGCTGTGAGCGTTGCGACGATCTCGTCGCTTCGCATTCAGTGATCCTGGCTGGCCCGCCCGTCCCCAATCCGACCCCCGACGCGGGGGACGTGCGTGCTTGCGCACTATGCGCAAATCCTCGTCCCCATGGGGGTGCCCCAGGGGCTGGCGTCGCTGCGCGATCCTCTCCACAATACCGCCGCACTCATGACCGCCTCCGCTGCGAGCGTGCTGGTCGTCCACGGGCCCAACCTCGATCTCTTGGGCGACCGCGAGCCAGAGGTCTACGGCCGCCAGACGCTGGCCGACCTCGATGCGTCGCTCGTGGCGCTCGGCGAGCGTCTTGGCCTGCGCGTGCGGTGCCGGCAGGCCAACGGCGAGGGGGCGATCATCGACCTGTTGCACGAGGCGCGTCGCGATTGCGACGGCGTGGTCATCAATCCGGCCGGCTACACGCACACCTCGGTCGCCATCACCGATGCCCTGCGGGCCCTCACCGTCCCTGCCGTCGAGGTCCACCTCTCCAACCTCTACACGCGCGAGCCCCTGCGCCATCGCTCGCTCACGGGAGCGGCATGCCGGGGGGTGATCATGGGCCTGGGCCCGTCGTCGTACCATCTGGCCTTGCGTCACCTGGCCGAGCTGCTGTCCGGTCGCGCGTCCGAACGGCCTTCGGACCAGCCCACGCTGGGGCCGAGCACCCTTTCTTCCTCGCTCCCCGAGCTTCCCTGACTCCTCTTGCCCCCGTCCACGGAGCCTTCATGTCCAAGTCAAGGGACCAGAACCTGCCCGACCTCGACTACATCCGCGAGCTCGCCAAGGTGTTCAAGCGCTACGAGCTGGATGAGATCGAGATCGAGAGCGGCGACCAGCGGGTGCTGCTTCGCCGTGGTGATCTCGCCCCCGGTACCGTGCCCATGGTGGCCGCCACCCCCGTGGTGACCGGGGCCCCCGCGGCGGCGCCCGCCCCGGCGGCCGCCGTCGCGAGCCAGCCCGCGGCGTCCGTGCCCCCGCCTCCGTCCACCCCCGAGCCCGAGCCCGAGCTCGAGGCCGAGGGGGCGTTCATCACCTCGCCGTTCGTGGGCACCTTCTATCGCGCGCCGAGGCCCGATGCGCCCTCGTTCGTCGACATCGGCGATCGAGTCGAGGCCGGGACCACCGTGTGCGTGGTGGAGGCCATGAAGCTCTTCAACGAGATCGAGGCCGAGGAAGCCTGCATCATCGAGGAGGTGCTGGTCGGCAACGCGCAAGCGGTCGAGTTCGGCACCAAGCTGTTCCGGGTGCGCAAGCCGTGACTCAGCCCATTCGCAAGGTCCTGGTGGCCAACCGCGGCGAGATCGCGCTGCGGGTGATTCGAGCGTGCCGCGAGCTGGGCATTCGCACCGTGGCCATCTACTCCACGGTCGACAAGGACGCGCTCCACGTGCGCTTCGCCGACGAGGCGCTGTGCGTGGGCTCGGGTGCGGCCACCGACAGCTACCTCAACATCCGCAACCTCATCGCGGCGGCCGAGCTGGCCGGGGCCGACGCCGTTCACCCGGGCTATGGCTTCTTGTCCGAGCGGGCCGAGTTCGCCGAGGTCTGTGGCAAGTGCGGGCTCAACTTCATCGGCCCCTCGCCCGAGCACATGCGGCTGATGGGCAACAAGGTGCAGGCACGCGAGACCATGCAGGCGGCCGGGGTTCCCGTGCTGCCCGGGACGGGCGTGCTCGGCAGCGCCGACGAGGCGGTGGCCGCGGCCGAGGAGATCGGGCTGCCCGTCATCCTCAAGGCCTCGGCCGGTGGAGGCGGTCGCGGCATGAAGATCGTGCGCGACCTGTCCCGGCTGCCGGCCATGGTCGAGATGGCCCAGGCAGAGGCCCAGGCCGCCTTCGGCGACGGCTCGATCTACGTGGAGCGCTACGTCGAGAGCCCGCGTCACATCGAGGTGCAGGTGGTGGCCGACAAGCACGGCAACGTGGTCGACCTGCTCGAGCGCGAGTGCTCGGTCCAGCGGCGGCACCAGAAGGTCGTCGAGGAGGCACCGGCGCCCAACCTCGACGAGGACACCCGTCGCCGCATCCGCGCCGCGGCGGTCAAGGCCGCCGAAGCCATCGGCTACCACTCCGTGGGAACCGTCGAGATGCTGCTCGACGGCGACCAGTTCTACTTCATGGAGATGAACACCCGGATCCAGGTCGAGCACTGCGTGACCGAGATGATCACGGGGGTGGATCTGGTCCAGGAGCAGATCCGGCTGGCCACGGGTGAGCCGTTGGCGCACCTGCATCGCGAGCATCGCGCACGGGGGCATGCGATCGAGTGCCGGATCAACGCCGAGCACCCGGTCACCTTCGTGCCGCAGCCGGGGGTGATTACCGCACTCCACTTCCCCGGGGGCTACGGGGTGCGCGTGGACAGCCACGTCTACCACGGTTATCGCGTCTCTGCGCACTACGACTCGATGCTGGCCAAGCTCATCGCCTATGCCCCCACGCGGGAGCGGGCGATCGCGCGGATGCGGCGCGCGCTGGGGGAGCTGGTCGTGGAGGGGATCCGGACCAATACCGCCCTCCACCGCTGGATCATGAGGCAGCCCGCCTTCGTGGGCGGCCGCTACGACACTCATTTCCTCGAATCCAACCTCGATCCAGACGCAATCCTCGCGGTCGCGGAGGATCAGAACTAGAGTACGCGAGGTTCGGTGGCGTTCAGCAAGCCAAAGGCGCACGAGCGGGCGGAGCGATATGCCGCCAAGGGGCAGCACGACAAGGCTGCGCGCGAGTACCAGGCGATCGTCGAGAACGATCCAAAGGACGTTCGGGCGTGGTTGATGTGGGCCGATTGCCTGGTTCGATGCGATGACAAGCCAGGCGCGGTCGAGCGCTACATTCGCGTCGCGCAGTACTACGTCGAGGCCAAGGAGCACAACAAGGCGCTCGCGGTCTACCGCCAGGTCGTCAACCTCGATCCGACGCGCCTCGACATCCAGGCCAAGATGGCCCAGCTGAACCTCCAGGTGGGCCACACCCAGGACGGCATCGCGATCTACGAGCGGGTGGCCCATGCCCAGATCCAGGCCGGTCGCATCCCCGAAGCGCTGGCCACCTACAAGCTGGTGGCCGACGCCGATCCCACCGCGGTCAATCGGCGGCTGCGTCTGGCGGAGCTCTACTCCCGTGAGAAGCGCACCAAGGATGCCGTCGAGGCGTTCCGCGCCGCGGGGGAGCAGCTGCGCCTGCTGGGGCGTCCCGAGGACTACGTACGCGTGGCCGAGCGGCTGCTCTACCACGACGACGGCGACCTCCCCACCGTGCGCGAGCTGGCTCGGGTCTATCTCCAGCTCGGCGATCCTCGTCGCGCACTGGTCAAGCTCAATGGCCTGCTGCGCAACAACGCCAAGGACGCGGAGGGCATCGAGCTGCTCGCCGAGACCTTCATGGTGCTGCAAAAGCCCGAGAAGGCCATCAGCGCGCTCGAAGAGCTGGCGCGAACGCTGCGTGCACAGGGTCCCGAGGCGCGCGAGCACACGATCCGCATCCTGCGACGCGGCCTCGAGTGGCGGCCGGGGCACGCCGAGTTCCGCGAGGCACTGACCGCGCTCGAGGGCAAGCCGCGCAGGGCGGCCCCCGAGCCCCCGCCGGCTCCCGAGCCCGCGCCTCCCGAGCCGATCGGCGAGGTCGAGGAGGTCGACGACGACGATCTGGTCGAGCTCGATGACGACGACCTCGTCGTCGAGGAGGTCGATGACGTCGAGCCCGAGCCCAGGGGGCCGGTCGATCTGCCCGGTGCCGCGAGCTCGGCTCCCGGCGTGCGGCGCACGGTCGAGGTCGAGGCGCTGCCCTCCACCGAGCCGTCGCTCACCCAGAGCGTGCTCTCCGAGGTCGAGGCCGACGTGGTCATGCCCGATACCGAGGGCATGACCGACTTCGACAAGATCCTGTTCGAGGCCAAGGTCTACATCAAGTACCGCTTGTTCGAGCACGCGCTCGATCACGTGCGCACGGCGCTGCTGCAGCAGCCCGATCACGTGGGAGCCCTGACCATCGAGGCGCAGGCGCTGACCGAGCTCGGCCGTGAGGGCGAGGCGGCTCAGGTGCATCTGAACGTGGTCGAGCAGGTCACGCCCAGCGATCCCAAGCTGGCGCGCGAGCACCTCGGGCGCGCACGCAGCCTCGTGCCCAACGATCCGCGCGTGGCGGCGCTCGAGCGCACGCTGGCCGCGGCGTTGCCCGAGCCCGCGGTCACCCTGCGCCCGGCTACGCCCGGTCGGCTCGCGCCCCCCGAGGAGGATGGCGACAGCGGGGCCTTCGATCTGCTCACCAGCTTCGACGACGGGGGGTCGCCGCCTGGGGTTGCGCTCGATCTCGGGGGGGAGCCCAAGGCCAACCTGGTGTCGGCCCACGACGACGATGCGATCGAGGTCGATCCGAGCACCCAGCCGTTCACGCCGATCGAGCTCGAGGCGGACGAGCCGGTGCCGGTGGCGAGTCACCTGGGCCCTGCGATCGAGGTGCCGATGGAGGACGAGGTGACGCCGATCCCTCCATTGGGCGACTCCGCCGAGGAGCTCGAGCCGGTCGATCTCGACGAGGGATTCGACGGCGAACTCGACCTCGAGCCCGCACAGCGGGCAGGGGATGGCGCGCCCACGCAGGCGATCGACCTCGACCCCGATCTCACCGATTCGGTCCGGCTCGGTGCGTCGGCGCAGGAGTTCGAGCCGGAGCCGGAGCCCGAACTCGAGCCGGAGTTCGAGCCGGAGCCCGAACTCGAGCCGGAGTTCGAGCCGGAGCCCGAACCCGAGCCGGAGCCCGAACCCGAGCCGGAGCCCGAACTCGAGCCGGAGCCCGAACTCGAGCCGGAGCCCGAGGCCGCCCAGGATTGGCCGGATCTTGCCGATGAACTCGATGAGATTCGGTTCTACGTCGATCAGGGCCTCGACGATGATGCCGAGGCCGCGCTCGACGATCTCGAGGCGCAGTATCCTGGGCATCCGCAGATCGCCAAGTTCCGCGGCAAGCCGGTGGCGGCGCCTGCCAAGCCGACGCCCGCGCCCAAGCCGACGCCCGCACCCAAGCCGACGCCCGCACCCAAGCCGACGCCCGCACCCAAGCCGACGCCCAAGCTCGGGCTGACGTCGAGCCCCAGGCCGACGCCGAAGCCGGAATTGGAGCCGGAACCGGAACTGGACCTCATGCCGGATTTCGGGGAGCCCGAGCCGGCACCGGAGCCGGAACTGGATCTCATGCCGGACCTCGGGGAGCCGGAGCCGGAGCTGGATCTCATGCCGGACCTCGGGGAGCCCGAGCCGGCACCGGAGCCGGAGCTGGATCTCATGCCGGACTTCGGGGAGCCCGAGCCGGAACCCCTGGCGTCGCAGCCCGAGCCCGAGCCGCACCTGCCCGAGGCCCTCGACGACGACGACGATCTGGTGGCGCTCGACGAGGAAGACGACGCGGCCGCGGCTCCGTTGGTGAGCTTCGACGACGACGACGACGATGACGACTACCTCTCGGCCATCTTTGCCGAGCCATCCAAGCCCAAGGCCAAGCCTCGGACCGATGAGTCCACGCCCGGTGCCAACCTGGCCGAGGGTCAGTCGGTCGATGCCGCGACCGCCTTCGACCTGGGGGTGGCCTACCGCGAGATGGGCCTGGTCGATCAAGCCATCACACAGTTCGAAGGAGCCGCTCGCGATCCCCAGTGGCGGGCCCGGGCGCTGACCTTGCTGGGGGCGCTGCGGTTGCATCGCGGGGAGACCGACCAAGCCATCACCGACCTCCAGGAAGCGGTGCAGCTGGCGTCGACCCCGTCCGAGGCCTCGGAGGCTGCCTACGAGCTGGGCGTGCTCTACGAGGTCGTCGGCGACACCGAGGCGGCCATCCAGCAGCTGCTCACGGTGGCGCCGGGCTATCGCGACCGAGACGAGCGCCTGGCTGCGCTCGGGTTCTAACCGCCATGAGCGACACTCGGGAGCGCCGCGGTCCCTCCACCCTGGCCGTGCACGGCGGTGAGCCGGCCGTGCGCAGCGATCGCTCGCTCACGACCCCGGTGGTGCACGCGACGGCCTACCCGTTCGAGGACACGCGCGAGCTGGTCGACTACATGGAGGGCAGTCGCGAGCGTCCGGCCGAGTACGGACGCTACGGCAACCCCACCGTCGAGCGAGCCGAAGCCAAGCTCGCCGCCCTCGAGGGCGGCGAGGCGGCGGTGCTCATGGCCTCGGGCATGGCGGCCATCACCACCACTTTGCTCGCGATGCTGCGCCAGGGCCAGCACGTGGTGCTCACTCGCGATGCCTACCGCAAGACCCGGGTGTTCGCTCGCTCGGTGCTCGAGCGCTACGGCGTGGGCGTGGACATCGTGGAGCCCTCGGCCCAGGCCGTGATCGACGCGATGCGCGACGAGACCCGCATCGTGCTCACGGAGGCCCCCACCAACCCCTACCTGCGCGTGCTCGACCTGGCCGCGGTGGTGAAGGCCGCGTCCGCCCGTAGGGTCAAGACCATCATCGATGCCACCTTCGCGACCCCGATCAACATGCAGCCGCTGGCCCACGGCGTGGATCTGGTGATCCATTCCGCGACCAAGTACCTCGGCGGGCACAACGATCTGCTGGCCGGGGTGGTGGTGGGCCGGGCTCCGCTGGTGGCGGCGATTCGCGAGTTCCTGGGGATGACCGGCGCCGTGCTCGATCCGCACAACGCCTACCTGCTGCTGCGTGGCCTCAAGACCCTGGCCCTGCGGGTCCGCCACCAAAACGCCACCGCGCGCCGCCTCGCCGACGTGCTGGCCGAGGATCCCGCGGTCGCGCGCGTGTGGTACCCGCTGCGGCCCGATCACCCGGACCACGAGAACGCCACGCGCTACCTCTCGGGCGGCGGCGGCGTCGTGTCGTTCGAACTCCACGGAGGTCTCGCCGCTGGCACGCGCCTGGTCGATGCCCTGCGGATCCCCAAGCTCGCCCCCAGCCTCGGTGGGGTCGAGAGCCTCGTGGAACAGCCGGCGCTGATGAGCTTCTTCGAGCTGTCCCCCGACCAGCGAGCGGCCATCGGCATCGGCGAAGGCCTGGTGCGGCTTTCGGTGGGCGTGGAGGATCCCGAGGACCTCGAGGCCGACCTACGCCATGCGCTGGCGGCCTTGCGCGAGGGCTGACGCGGCTCTGCTCACGGCGTCCTGGGCTCGAGCCGCGGTAGGCCCGTCGACCCGCGGCAACCCGCGCACACGCCGCGAGGCCCGATGGCGGCACCCCGACGGCCACCTGCGGACCGCGGGGGGTCGACTTGTGCCTGGTGGCGGGCACTGCTATTCCCCCCCAACTTTCGAGCACGAGCGATGGAAAGCAGCATCGAACGGATCAGCGAGGTCGAGTGTCGGGTCAAGGTCGAGATCCCCTGGGAGGAGGTCTCGAGCCGGCTCTCCAGCAAGATGAGCGAGCTGCGTAGGCGCGCCCGATTGCCCGGCTTTCGCCCTGGCAAGGTGCCGCCGGCCGTCCTCGAGCGCATGTTCGGCAAGGGCGTGCGCGAGGAGCTGGCCCACGAGATCGTCCAGGAGACCTTCCAGGACGCGGTCACCCGCCACGACACCACGCCGCTGACCCAGCCGGTGCTCGAGTCCAGTCAGCTCGACAAGGGCGCGCCCTTCACCTACGAGGCGCGCTTCGAGGTCCCGCCGCGCATCGAGCCCAACGACTACACGGGCGTGCCCGTGCGACGGCGTCCGGCCAAGGCCGATCCCAAGCTCGTCGACGAGGAGATCGGTCGCAAGCGCGAGGAGCTCGCCGAGCTGCGCGAGCTGCCCGAGGGAACCACCCGTGAGATCACCCAGCCCCTCGACGTGTGGACCGTCGACGTCGACGCTCAGATCGGCGCCCAGCGGATCAACCGCAAGGACGTGCAGGTCGAGATCGGCTCCACCAAGAACGAGGTGGTTCCCGGGCTCTCGGCCGCGATGTTCGACACCAGGCTCGATCAGGTGGGCCAGATTCGAACCCTGCGCTTCACCCCGCCGGCCGAGCGCATGCGCGAGGAGCTTCGGGGCCGCGAGGCCGTGGTCCAGCTCGGCCTGCGCGAGGTTCGGGTCAAGGTGCTCCCCGAGCTCGACGACGAGTTCGCCCGCGACACCGGCGATGCCGAGTCGCTGCAGGAGCTGCGCGACAAGATCGAGGCCAAGCTACGCGAGGCCGACGGTGAGGAGGCCGAGCGCGAGGCCCGGCGCCGCCTGGTGGTCGAGCTGCTCGAGCGCAACGCGTTCGAGCCCGCGCCCTCGATGGTGGCCCGCGAGGTGGCGGCGCAGGTGGAGCAGACCAAGCGGCAGCTCGCCAACCAGGGGCTGCGACTGTCGGCCCTCGGCATGACCGAGAATCAGCTCGCCCAGCGCTTTCGTCCGCAGGCGTTGTTCAACGTCAAGGCGTACCTCTTGCTCGATTCCATCGGCAAGACCGAGGCCATCGAGGTCTCCGACGAGGACTTCGAGGCCGAGCTGGCCAAGGAGGCCGAGGAGAGCGGGCAGAACCTGGCCCGCATGCGCGCCAGCATGGAGAAGAACGGGCAGCTCATCTTGATGCGCGCCCAGATGCGCGAGGAGAGGATCCTCGACTTCTTGATGGGCAAGGCGGAGATCACCGAGGCCGAAGATCCGCCCGAGGATCACGATCACGATCACCACGATCATGATCACGATCACCACCACCACGATCATGACCATGACCACGGCCACGACCACGACCACCACGACCACGCGCATGCGTCCGAGGTCGAGGCGACGGCCGACGGAGGCGCGGCGACGGCTGAAGGTGGTGAGGCGGCGGCCGAGGGAAGCGCCGAGGGCGAGGCCAAGGGCAGCGAGTAGAGCCCGGAGCCCGGGGTTGGCGCCCCTCGTCGTCCGGGCCTACGGGTGCTTCGTGGGCCACGGGAGGTGATCGATCCGCGAGCTTCCGCACTGCCCTACCCATGTGGGCGGGGCCGCCCTCCCCAGCCGGACGGCCGCGATCCGGCTTCTTCATGAGAAACACGGTTCGAGGCCCTCCTTGGGGTGATTCAGGCCAGTCGGCCCCACCGCGGGCCACTTGCATCACCAGGCCGGCGCGTACACCATAGCGAGGCGGCGGAGCCATGCCGGGCACATGAATCGGTCCCGTGCGGACCATTCCTTCGTGCTCGTTCCCACGGGCGTGGAGTGACGTCGCCTACGCAGAGCCAAGCCCTCTCCCAGCCTCCTGCCTGAAGGACGGACACCACCCCGATGAGCCACGGCGACCCCTTCGATCCCTACTTCCCAGCCGGTTCCCCCTTTGGCCCTCCGGGCGCGGTGGCGTCGCCCACCTCCTCGGTGGCCGATGCCTACGCCAACATCCCGTTCGTCATCGAGCAGACCCACCGCGGCGAGCGTTCCTGGGACATCTACAGCCGGCTGCTCAAGGATCGGATCATCTTCCTGGGCACCCCGATCAACGATCAGGTCGCCAACGTCATCATCGCGCAGTTGCTCTACCTCGAGTCCGACGACGCCGAGAAGGACATCCGCCTCTACATCAACTCGCCCGGCGGCGTGGTGACCGCGGGCCTGGCGATCTACGACACGATGCAGCACGTGCGGCCGGCCGTCGCGACGTATTGCATCGGCCAGGCCGCGTCGATGGCTGCGGTGATCCTCGCGGCCGGGGCTGCCGGCAAGCGCACCGCGTTGCCGAACGCGCGCATCATGATCCACCAGCCCCATGGCGGGGCGCAGGGTCAGGCCACCGACATCGAGATCCAGGCCCAGGAGGTCTTGCGTCTGCGCGCTCGCCTCAACGAGATCCTGGCGTATCACTGTGGCATCGACGTCGAGCAGGTTCTGCGGGACACCGACCGGGACAAATTCATGGACGCAGAGACGGCCAAAGGCTACGGTTTGGTTGACGAAGTCCTGGCGAGACCCGGAAGTCCTGCCAAGGCTTCCGCCATGAAGGGGACCTAGACCCGGCCGCGGTCGCTCTTGGCGCTCCCCAAGCCCCCTGACCTCCCACCATCGAACGCATGAGCTCCTCCAAGCGCGATACAGGGCACGGGAACCTGAGCTGCTCCTTCTGTGGCAAGAGCCAAAAGGAAGTCAAGAAGCTCATCGCGGGTCCGTCGGTCTACATCTGCGACGAGTGCATCTCGCTCTGCAACGACATCCTCGCCGAGGAGGTCCAGAAGGAAGAGCGTCAGCAGGGCCAGGGCAAGGTTCCCAAGCCCAAGGAGATCCGGGTGATCCTCGACGACTACGTCGTGGGTCAGAACCTCGCCAAGAAGATCATCTCGGTCGCGGTCTACAACCACTACAAGCGGATCACGGCCAAGAAGAAGCCCGACGAGGCCGAGCTGCAAAAGAGCAACATCCTGCTCATCGGGCCCACCGGCTCGGGCAAGACGCTGCTCGCCCAGACGCTCGCGCGCATCCTCGACGTGCCGTTCGCCATCGCCGATGCCACCAGCCTCACCGAGGCCGGCTACGTGGGCGAGGACGTCGAGAACATCATCGTCAGCCTGCTGCAGAACGCCGACCACGACGTCGACCGAGCCCAGCGGGGCATCATCTACATCGACGAGATCGACAAGATCGCACGCAAGGGCGACAACCCGTCCATCACCCGCGACGTGTCGGGTGAGGGCGTGCAGCAGGCCCTGCTCAAGATCCTCGAGGGCACGATCGCTTCGGTTCCCCCCAAGGGTGGCCGCAAGCACCCGCAGCAGGACTTCCTGCAGGTCGACACCACCAACATCCTCTTCATCTGCGGCGGTGCCTTTGCGGGCATCGAGGACATCATCGACCACCGCATGAGCGCCAAGACCATGGGCTTTGGCGCCGACATCCAGAAGAAGAAGGAGCTGCGGCAGTGGGAGCTGCTGCAGAGCGTGCAGAACGAGGACCTGATGAAGTTCGGGCTGATCCCCGAGTTCATCGGTCGCCTGCCCGTGGTGGCACCGCTGCAAGAGCTCGACGAGGAGGCGCTCATCCAGATCCTCACCGAGCCCAAGAACGCCCTGGTCAAGCAGTACAAGCGGCTGCTCGACATGGACGGGGTGGAGCTCAAGTTCACCGAGGAGGCGCTCGCGGCGGTGGCCAAGAAGGCCAAGCTACAGCGGTCCGGCGCTCGCGGCCTGCGGAGCATCCTCGAGCGGGCGATGCTCGACGTCATGTACGACATCCCCAGCGTCGACAACATCGCCGAGGCGGTCATCAACGAGGAGTGCATCCGCGATGACAAGCCGCCGGTGATCGTGTACCGGAACGAGGCGAAGGAGGCGAGCTGACGCAGCTCGCGAGGGGAAGCGAGCTGAGCGCGGCTCGGACCTTGCTCGGCGGAGAGAAGAACGCGGCCTCAGGGGCCGCGTTCTTCGTTTCGAACGATGATCGGCCGGGTCAGGAGCGCGACGTAGTGCTCGAACGACGGATCCGTGGCGGGATCCCAGGCTCTCAGTGCTCGGCCGTCGTCGCGAAAGAGCGCATCGAGAGCAAGATCCACGGCTTCGGGCCACATGCGTCTGACTTCGTCCCCATGCTTCCGCTGCTCATCGACGATGCCTCGCGAGACCACGCCCATGACGTAGCGGGCGAGCGCCCTTCGACTGCGAAGACCGCCAAAGAGACATCGTTCGATCCGCTCGCTCGTGATCTGGTCGGCGGACCAGGTCCGTAGGTCCAGCGCTTCGGCGACGTCGTGCAGCCCAAGGTCGTGTGCACAGGCCACGGTGGCACCATCGAGCTGTTCTCGTGATACGCGACCAAGCAACTCCATGTGTACCTCGTCGATCGAGAGTCCCCTTGCGAGTGGAACCACTCCTTCCCCTCTGCCTGTGAGCGCCGCGATCAGCCGCGCGTGCTCTACTCCGAGCGAATCGAGCCGGTGGGCATGTTCCTTCCAGTCTCCGATCCGCGCGTCGATGACCCAGGAAAGGGGAGGCAATACGCAGGGCTCCGCCAGTACGATGCGGTTGCGCCAGCGGAGCTCCGCATGAGCGATCAATAGGCGCCAAAGCTGGTCATCGTGTTCGAGCCCCCGCACCAGCACATCGCCGCCATCCATGGCGCTCACGAGCTCATCATAGGGTCGACTTGCCTCGATCTCGGTCCGTCCCTCCGCGGCGAAGGCGACCAGCTCGACCCCCGCGACCGCGATCCACTTCACCCGTGTCAGGGCGAGCCGCAGCTCGGACATCGCGTCCTCGGGTGCGAACCAGGGCACCTCGATCCTATGCGAGACCCAATCCAGGAAGTCTGGCGCGTTGCGCCGCAATAGCTCGAGCGCCTCGTCCTTCACCCACAAGAGGAGCACCAGCTCTCGCTCCCATACCACCGGGCGGTGAGTGTTCAGCCACTCCGGTGCGTGCTCTGCCCCGACCAGCACCACGCGCGCTCCCACGGGTGCATCGAGCAGCTCGTGCGGCGTGAAGCACACGCGAACGCACGGCGCCTCTGGATCCCCTGGCGCGTGCCCTTCGAGCAGGGTCTGCATCAGTGGCCTCACTGCGGCCGGATGGGCGCCCCGCAGCAGCACCATCATGCCACCGTGGCCGACGCCGAGGATCGCGCGGAGCCTCGTTAGCCACGCTGTGCTTGGGGGCGCTGCAGCAGCGTCAGCATCAGCACTGGATGGGGAAGGTACCACGTGGATTGGTTGGGGTAGGCAAGCAGCAGGTGCTTGTCGAGTAGGGTGAGAGCGACATCTCCGTCCGGAAGGCGGTGCTTGGGATCGTCGAGCACGTGCTGGAGCTGCGCGATCTCCTTGGCGTTGAGGCCTCCTTCGCACTCACGTCGAAAGACATCGATGACGGCTTCCATTGTCTCCGGAGCGGTCGTGGTGACTCCATTGATGAGGCCGTGGATCGCGATCTCACGGACGAGACTCATGAAGTCGCGAAGGCGCCCGCCCGAGCACCACGCGATGCGCCGGACCATCTCGGAGGGGAAGGCGTCGCTCGGCACCGGTACGTCGAGCGACGCGAGTCGGCGGCGGATTACGTCGTGGAAGAAGTCGATGCCCGGCCCTTCCGACCACGGATCCCCTGCGCTCGCCACCGGGATGTTGGTCAGCTCGAACGTCTTGGACAAGCGCAGCCGGGAGCGGTAGCGCTGCACGAGACCCAGCTCGGCGCAGACGACCGTGTCGCATGCGAGCTCGGGCAGCAGGTTGGACTCGACGAACAGATCCTTGAAAGTCTCGGAGGCTTGCACGCGATCGAGACCGTCGACCACGAGGACGAGCTTGCGGTCGTAGGCGCTCTGCAGCGCCTCGATCACCTCGTTGGTCGCCACGAGCACGCGCCGCACCCGCGGCTCTTGATCGGAGCTCCGCTTGCGATCACGCAGGCCGATCCTCCACGTCCACGAGTCGGTCGCAGCCTTGAGCAGCTGGAGCCCCGTGCCCGCGATCGCTCCCACTGCGCCGCCCGCTGCCACGGCCAAGCCACCCGCGAGCCGTGCGACGTCCACGGAGGGATCGGCTCCATCCGCCGTGGTGAACGCCCCGAGCGCCTCGGCCAAGCGCTCCTCCCGACCTTCCCATTTGTGGCCGAACCGATCGGTTCCCGCCCGCACCAGGCTCAGGCCCAGCAGCCCAATGAGCTCCCACGGCTGCAGGTGATTGAGCGCGCCCGGATCCCGCACACTCGACTCGAAATGCCGCCACAGGTCGACGAACACCACCAGTGCGTCGTCGGTCAGCTTGTCGGCCGCGGCGAGCAGCTCGGTGCTCTTGCCACTGCCCACGCTTCCGGCCACGCCGTAGCACATGTGGCCGATGGGCAGGCGGAGCCGGCGATCGAGCTCGACCATCGGGTTGTACCGGGCCTCCCGCTCGACGCGCAGTGCAGGGTCGGTCACCGGTCGGATGGGGTCGAATGCCTCGTGAACGGCCCGCCAGAAGCTCTCCGCGCCGTCTTGGGGCCTGGCCATCGACCGAGTGTACCCACCCGCCCGCCGGTGTGCAAAAGACGACGAGGCGGCCGGGTTGCCGTCCCCGGCGGTGTGGAACGCCGACGTAACACCCGCCGCTTGGCCTCGGCTACTTCAACGTGTCCACCGCCAGCTTCCCGTTGCTGGCGAACTCGGCTTCCTTCGCTCGCGCTTCCGCCAGCCCGCTGGTCCGCAGCACCCACATTCGCTTGGTGGCCACCACGTCGTCGTTCTCCCGCGCGTAGACCTCGATGAGGTTGTTCCCCGGAGTCAGCGGTACGCTGGCCCCGAAGTCGAGTGTACCGCTGCCGGGCGTGGTGCTGGCCTCGTAGAACACCTTCTCGCGCTTGGCGAACAGGTCGCGCGAGGGGTTGGCCACGGTGATGAACACGTCCTGCACCCGGCTCTCGTCGGTGATGCTGCCGTCGAGCCGGAGCTCGGTGCCGTCGGTCTGGGTGATCGCGCCCTGCAGGGTGATCTTGGGCGGCGAGACCTCGAGCACCGGATCGTGCTTGCCGGGGCGCTTGACCTTGCCCTTGGCCCCGCCCGTGCCACGGTCGTCCTCGACCTGCTCGCGCCGCGCGAAGGCAAAGCCGCCGTCACCCAGCTCCACGCGGACCCAGCTGCCGGTGCGACCGTCGGCCTTGAAGCGCTCGCCGGCGGGGGCCCGTGCGATCACGCGGTCGGGCTGCAAGGGGCTCGCATACAGATCGACCACGTCGCGGGTGATCACCACGCGGTCGTCGCTCTCGATCCACCCCACCCCCTCGAGCACCGGGAACACGAGCTTCTCCGCCAGGGCCTCGCCCACCTTGGTGTCGGACACCGACAGCTGCACGCGAGCCTCGCTGCCGGGCGGGGCCGCCCGTAGCTCGACGTCGAGGTCGATCACCCGGGTCTGCCCCACGTCGAGCTTCTTGATGCGCTCGCGGCCCTCGTGGATGAACACGGCGTCGTCGCTGAGGTTGCGCAGGCTGACCCAGGTGTCGAGGGCCGGGCCCTCGCCCTTGTTGCTCACGTGCACGCGCAGGGTGACTCGCTCTCCCACCTGCCAGGCCCCGTCGCCGTTGCCGTCGATCGTGGTGCCCTTGCGCGGCATGTCGAGGACTTGGTAGCCGAACGCGAACTGCGGTCGGGAAAGGCCCTCGGCGCTGATGTCGATCGACGACTGCGAGCCCGCCGCCAGCTTGGCCCCGTGCTGCTCGAACAGGTGCAGATCGATGCGATCGGTGCGCGACAGCTCGTTCTCCCCCACCGACAGCTCGATGTCGAAGCTCTTGGATGCACCCGGGTCGATGCGGCCGAACATCAGCTCGCGCTCGTCGAAGTAGCGGTAGTCGCTGTCGGTGATGGCACGTACCTGGTAGGCAGGGGCGTCGCCCACGTTGGTCACGGTGGCCTTCACCGTGCCCTTCTCCCCGCCCTTGATGGTGTTGCCCGCCTTGTCGCACGACAGCGACAGCTTCAGCTTGGCCGTGCCGCCCGAAGGCTTGGGCCCGGCCGACCAGTCGATGTTGCGCGCGGCCAGGCTGCCCACGATGCGGTGCTGCTCGATCTCCTGCTGCTGCGAGACGAACTCCTTCATGCGCCCGAGCAGCTCGTCGCGGTTGCTGCTGGGGGCCCACAGCACGAGGTCGCGAGCCATGCGGACCTCGGGATCCTCGAGCAGCATCGCGGTGCGCTTGTCGGCGTCGGGATCCTTGTCGGCCTCGCGCACGGGGGCCGCCGCGCTGCGGCGCTCGGCCAGGGCCTCCTCGTCGGTGGTGGCGCCGGGGTGGGCGGGATCGAGCGAGCCTTGCTCGAGGAAGTGCAGGGTGAAGGGGCTGCGACGCAGCTCCTCGGCCTTGTCGGACTCGAGATGATCGGAGAGCGACTCCTCGCGCAGCAGGTCGAAGCGCTCGCGCCCGAAGTACGCCACGTACTCCTTGGCGATCCACACGGGGATCGTCTCCACGTCGGGCGCCACACCCACCGACTGGATCGAGACGTCGCCCGGGGTGAGGTACTGCGCAACGGTGAGCTTGAGCGCGAGCTCCTTGTCGGCGACCTTGCGATCGCGCAGCTCCTGCACCGAGCCCTTGCCGAAGCTACGCCGCCCGAGCAGCACGGCCCGGCCCTGGTTGCGCAGGGCGCCGGCCACGATTTCCGAAGCGCTGGCGCTCCCCTGGTCGACGAGCACCACCAGCGGAAGGTTGGGGAAGTCGAAGCGATCGTCGGCGCGGGTCTCCTTGCGCGGCGAGGCCACGCCCACGGTGGCCACGATGGTGCCCGACGAGAGGAACGCATCGGCCACGTCGACGGCCGCGTTGAGCAAGCCGCCCGGGTTGCCGCGCAGGTCGAGGACCACCCCCTCGACGCCCTGCCGTTCGAACTCGACGAGCTTGTCCCGCAGCTCCTGGCCGGTGTTCTGGGAGAAGTTGCGGGGGATCTGCACCAGGCCGACCTTGTGGCCCTTGCCCTGGTCGTCGGTGCTGATGAGCACGTCGCCGATCACCGAGTCGAGCTGGATGGTGGCGCGGGTGATGTCGAGGCGCTTGGGCTTTTGCAGGCCGTCGCGCATCACGTAGACGGCCACGACGCTGTCGGCTGGCCCGCGCAGGCGCCCCACCGCATCGTTGAGGCTCATGGTCACGGTCGACTCGGCATCGATCTGCACGATGCGATCGCCCGGGCGCATGTCGACCTTGGAGGCGGGGTTGTCCTCGATCACGCGGATGACGGTGATGGCCCCGTCGCGCATCCCCACCTCGATGCCCAGGCCGCCGAAGCTGCCCTTGGTGCTGGTGCGCATGTCCTCGAAGTCCTCGGGGCGCAGCAGCGTGGTGTGGGGGTCGAGGGTGGAGAGCACGCCGCCGACCACCGCATACTCGGCGTTGCGCTGCTCGTCCTCGTCGAGGTCGGTGTTCTTGTTGACGAAGCGAAACACCTCGCGCACGTGGGGACCCACGGCCCACAGCGCCTCGACGTCGCTGATGTCGAACACGCGCTCGGCCGTGCCCACGCGCACGAGGACCTTCTTGCCTCCGTCTCGAGGCTCGACCAGGACCTCGGCGATGTCCTGCTCGAGCGCCTCGAGGGCGGCGAGGGTCATGGCCTGCGGATCGATGCGATCGGGCTCGACGTAGTACTTGGATACGTTCCAGAGCGTCCAGTCGAGCACCCGCAGCTCGGTGGCGTCGTGGTCGGGGGTGAGCCGCGCGTGCTTGCGAGGGTCGGTGCGTTGGGTCTGGGCGTAGGTGTCACCCATCGCCGTCAGGCCCAGGGCCGCCAGCAGCGAGCCCACCACGATGATCGGAGCCGAAGTACGTCCCTTGCGGGGAAATGGGCGCCCAGAGCCGGTATCTGTCACAGCGTCGAGTCTACCGCGGGGTGGTGACCGGGCCACACTCGTTGACACCTGGCGCGGTGGCTTGGGGTGTCCTGGCCCGCAGGCGGCCGTCCTGGCGCGTCCATGGCGTGGGGCCGGGCGGAGGGGTGGCTCCCGGTTCGGCGTGGGGGATGGCATGAGGACCCCCGGCGCCTAGGGCGTCCCGCGCGCTCCAGGCCCGTGAAACACGGTTGGAGGCGGCGACGGTGGTCCTGCGGTGGAAGCGGGGATTACACTGCCGCGGACGATGGCGAGGGCCAAGCCCAGCCGTACCCCGGTCGGGGACTCGAGCAAGTCGCGCAAGGGGGATGCCCTCGTGCGCGCGCAGGGGCCCGGTGACGAGGCGGTCGAGGTCGAGGTCCTCGACGCTCCGCCTCCCGACGATGGCGAGGGCACCGAGCCCGACTCACTGGACGAGCGGGGCACGGAGCCGGACACGGGACGCGAGGCGCTCGCCGACGTGGAGGTCAGCGATGCCGATCTCGATGCGATCGAGTCCGAGCTCGCTCGGCGGGCCCGGGCGGCCCCCAAGGGCTCCACCGCGCTCGCACGGCGCGATCCGATGGCGGCCTACATGGCCGAGGTGCGCCAGCACCCGCTGCTGACCCGCGACGAGGAGTACGAGCTGGCCGTGCGCTGGTTCGAGCACGGTGATCGCGAGGCGGCGCGCAAGCTCGTCACCTCGAACCTGCGCCTGGTCGTCAAGATCGCCCACGAGTACCGCCGCGCCTACCAGAACCTGCTCGACCTGGTGCAGGAGGGCAACGTGGGGCTGGTCAAGGCGGTGCAGAAGTTCGATCCGTACCGCGGGGTCAAGCTCTCGACCTACTCGGGCTGGTGGATCCGCGCCTACATCCTCAAGTACATCCTCAACAACTGGCGCCTGGTGAAGATCGGCACCACGCAGAACCAGCGCAAGTTGTTCTTCAACCTTCGCAAGCAGCGAGAGGCCCTGGTGGCGGCGGGGGTCGATCCCACGCCCGAGCGCATCGCCAAGGCCCTCGACGTCTCGCCCAAGGAAGTGGTGGAGATGGAGCGGCGCATGGCAGCGCCCGATGTCTCGCTCGACGCTCCGCTGGGCAACGACGACGGCGACGGAACGCGGACCCGCCTCGATCTCATCGAGGACGACTTCGCCGATCCCGAGGACAACGTGGACTCGGTGGAGTTCAAGAGCCTGCTGCAGGACAAGCTGCTGACCTTCGGGGCCGGGCTGGACGGACGCGAGCTGGAGATCTTCCGCGATCGCCTGGTGTCCGACGAACCGATCACGCTCCAGGACCTCGGCGACCGCTGGGGGGTCTCGCGCGAGCGTGCGCGGCAGATCGAGAAGCGGCTGGTGCTGCGGCTGCGGGAGTACCTGCAGGCGGAACTCGGGGACGCGGTCCAGATCGCGCTGGGGCACGAGCCTCCCTAGCCCGCGGGCCGAGCGGCCCGGGCCGACATGGTCGAAGACGACCTCGGACTTCCTCGTAGAGCGGGTTCGTGCGTGGGGCGTGGGGCGCGGCACCTCGGGGAACGGACGCGGGTGAAGTGCGCGGCGTGGGCACGATGGTCGTGAAGGTGATCGCCGTGCCGACCTCGGGTTGACAACTGCGCCCGCGAGTAAAGACAGCCACCGGAGGAATCGAGCCCATGCAAGCCTCAAGGAGATCGAGATGGTGGCGCAGCTCGCTGACGGTCGCTGCATCGATGGCGGTCGTCGCGGTCGCGTGTGAACGCGATGCCGCCGACGCAGACGAGCCTACGAGCGTGTCCAAGGCGCCGCAGGAGCAGTCGTCGACCCCCGAGCCCGTCGCCGCCGGGAAGACGGCGGAGTCGGCACCGCGCGACGACGAAGCTCACGCGAGGGACGCGGAGAAGGAGAAGACGATGCCGGAGCGTGAGCCTCGGCCGAGCGCGATCGACGAGTGCCCGGGTGTCGTGGGGCGCGGGCTGGTCACAGCCATCGAGCGCGAGCTGAGGGACGACGCGGTGGTGCCCGATGACGTCACGGTCACCAACCGGTATGGCGTCGTGACTCTGTCGGGGAAGGTCCCGAGCGTGCTGGCCGAACAACGGGCACTCCGGCTGGCCGAGACCGTGCGCGGCGTGAAGGTGGTGATGGATGACCTCGAGCTCGAGGCTCGAGAGCCAGGCAAGACCGTGGACGATCCGACGCTGCTCCAGGACGTGAAGCAGGCGTTGCTCCAAGATCCGACGGCCGACAGCTGGAAGATCGACATCGACGTGAAGGATGGGCGCGTGACCTTGCGCGGTGCCGTCGACTCGTGGGTCGAGGCGCAGCATGCCGAGTGGGTGGCCATGAGCGTACGCGGAGTGCGATCCGTGGACAGCCAGCTCACGGTGAAGCCGCCGGCCCCACGTGTGGATTCCGAGGTCCTGCAGGACGTGCAGGCCCGCCTGCGTTGGGATGCGCTCGTCGATGACTCGCTCATCGACGTATTCGTGGACGACGGCGAGGTGCGTCTGGTGGGGACGGTGGGCAGTGCCGCCGAGCGCCGACGCGCTCGAGGCGACGGCTGGGTCACCGGCGTCGTGGACGTCGATGCATCCGACCTGCAGATCGAGCCCTGTCTGGAGGCGGTGCACCGCGACCCGGCGCGCTCGGGTCCCACGGGCGAGGAGATCACCCGGGCCATCGTGCTGGCGATGGCGCTCGAGCCCACGGTGGCCTCCCATCGCGTCGAGCCCCAGGTGATCGGCGGCCTGGTCACGCTGACCGGCACGGTCGACAATGCCAACGCACGCGCGACGGCCGAGCGCATCGCCGCCCACACCGTGGGCGTATCCAAGGTCGACAATCGCATCGAGGTTCGGCCGAGCAAGCCCGTCGACGACCAAGTGCTCGCCACTCGCATCGACCAGGCGCTGCTGCGCAATCCGGTCACCGAGGCCTACGAGATCGACGTCACGGTCAACGGCGGCCACGCCGTGCTGAGCGGCCAGGTCGACGACTACGCGGAGTTCGGCGAGGCTACCTATGTGGCCAGCGGGATCGAGGGCGTGGTGGCGGTGGACAACCGCCTCTCGGTGGTCGACCCCGAGGCCTTCGTATATGACCCGTACGTGGTGCCGTTTCACCCCTATCTGTGGCCGGGGCGGTGGCACGGAACGCTCGCCACCACGCTCGCTGACGAGCGGATCGCCGACGAGATCCGCGACGAGTTGTTCTGGAGCCCGTTCGTCGATCGCGACGAGATCCAAGTCACCGTGGAGAACGGCAAGGCGATCCTGCGTGGCAAGGTCGACTCATGGGCCGAGCGTGACGCGGCCATCGAGAATGCCTACGAAGGAGGCGCCGTCAGCGTGGACGACCAGCTGGTGGTCGAGCAGTCCGAGCAATAGATCCCGGGACGTCCCGGCGTGGCGGGCTGTCATCGGGGACTCCGCGGCGGGGCGCGCATGGGGCCGGGATCCTCGAGTTCGGGGTCCTCGATCGGAGCTTCGGAGCCCTCGTCGGGGTCTCGTCTCGGTGCTTCGTCGCCGGTGTCGGGGTCCTCCACCGGCGGGCCCTCGTCGTCGCCGGGAGGTGGTTTGCGTGGGGGTGGGCTGCGGCATGGGTCTTCGACCGGAGGGCCGTGCCCCGAGTGTTCTTCTGGCGAGGAGGTCATGTTTCGTTGTAGGCGCCACCGAGCCGTTCGCAAGTGATCGGTGCTGGTTGCCACGCTCGGTCGAAGGGCTAGGGTCGTACGGGGTGGGAGGTGCGATCGCGATGCGACGAGGCGACGGACTCGCCCGAGCTGGTCGATCCTCGACGATGCGGGGAGATAAGAGACGATGCAGTACGAACGATCGGAATTTGCTCACCAATACCCCTTCGGCCGTCACGACGAGGACTTCGAGCGCCGCGGCGGCTTGCGGCGTGAACCCTTTCCCCAACAAGAGCGACGGCGTGGCCGGAACCGAGACTGGGAGCAGCGCTATGGTCGCGAGCCGGGGTTCGAGCGTCGCGTCGACTACGAGCAGCCGGGCGGTGAGGGGTACTACTACTCGGGATACGACGAGCCGCTGGAGTACGGTCACCGAGGCCGCCCTTGGGAGGCCCATGGGCTCGAGCCGGGTTGGTATCGCCGTGAGCCGTGGGTCTCGCGTCCGGGCTACGGTGGTCGAGACCTCGGGCCGTCCCGCGAGCATGGTGAGTTTCGAGGCCGGGGTCCTCGCGGCTACCGGCGCTCGGACGATCGCATCCTCGAGGATGCGTGCGACATGCTCACCGACAGCGACATCGACGTTGGTGATGTGACCGTCACGGTCGATGATGGCGAGATTACGCTCGAGGGCACCGTGGGGAGC
Source organism: Paraliomyxa miuraensis (assembly GCF_026337845.1). Taxonomy (GTDB): domain Bacteria; phylum Myxococcota_A; class Polyangia; order Nannocystales; family Nannocystaceae; genus Paraliomyxa; species Paraliomyxa miuraensis. The sequence goes on from NZ_JAOVZF010000137.1 coordinate 84,303, forward strand.
CGTCGGGAGAAGCGCTACGTGGAGGACATCGTGTGCGAGGTCCATGGCGTTCGCGATTGCCACAACAACCTGAGGATCGCGGCCTCCTCCGAGCGCCACTCGACCGCGGGAGCGTCCGAGCCGCCCGACCGGTCCGCGCAGCTCGGCGAGGAGCAGCACCACTGAGCAGACCACCACATTCAGCCCTCCGGACGCTCCGCTTGCCCGCCTCGGCGGGGCTCCTGGGTTATTGGTGGAGGCTCGCGTGAGACGACTCGACGGGAGGACCGAGTGGTCGTGATCACGGGGCCGCGGCGGGGGTGGGGCGGGCCACCCTGAGCGTGGTGCACCTGCCTGCGCTCAGCACGAAACGGCTGCGATTCGCAGCGCACGGCACGGCACGGCGCGACGACCCCGAGCGCCCCGACCTGTTCTCGCCCGGGCCCGGCCGGCCGGCGTCGCGCGCTCCCTTCGACGACGTGGCGCGTCGTCACTGCCCGCGGCTGCGGAGCCGGTCGCGCCGCTTGAGCCCCACGGTCACCGAGGCTAGGACAGCGCTCTCCATCCAAGGCGGCCGTAACCAAGGAGTGCTCGCACCGTGCTCGAGGCCACGAACACCACCGGCTCACCCTGGAACCGGCCACTGTGGCTCGAGTACGTGCTGGCGGTCGGCGCCATCGTGCTGGCGCTCGTCGTGCGCTGGCTGCTCGACCCCGTGCTCGGGGATGCGGCTCCGTTCGTCACCGTGTTCACCGTCATGCTGATCCTCGTGCTCCTGGTGCGGCCGGGGCCGTTCCTGGCTGCGACGGTGGTGGCGTGGGGCGGCAGCCTGGTGCTGTTCGTGCGACCTCGAATCACGGTCGCCACGATGGGCTCGACGGACATCTGGGAGACCACGCTGTTCGGCCTCGCCGGCGCAGCCGCATGCGTCACCGCCTGGCTGTCGCACCGCGTCGAGCACCAGCGACGGTTCGCGCACGAGCAGCTCATACGGCGCGGCGAGGAATTGCGCCTGGTCACCGATGCCGTACCCGCGCTCATTTCGTACGTCGACCACGAGCTGCGCTATCGCTTCGCCAACGCGCGCTACCATGAATGGTTCGGGAGTCGGCCCGAGGAGATCATGGGCAAGGAGCTGCGCGAGGTCCTGGGCGATGCGGCCTACGAGCACATCGAGCCTCATGTGAGGGCGGCCCTGGCCGGCCGTCGCTGCCGGTTCGAGGCCACCTTGCCCTACCGCGAGGGGGGGACGCGGCACGTCATGGCCGAGTACGTGCCCGACATCAGACGGGACGGCACGGTGGCCGGCATCTACGCGCTCGTCAACGACGTCACCGGTCACGAGCGGGCCGAGGTGGCTCAGGCCCAGCTCGCCGCAATCGTCGAGTCGTCGGGGGATGCGATCACGAGCCTCTCGCTCGACGGCGAGATACTGACGTGGAACGCAGGCGCCGAGCGGCTGTTCGGCTACCCCGCGAGCGAGGCGGTGGGCCAGAGCATCGATCTGATCCTCCCGCCCGAGCTGCCCGTCGCCGAGCGGCGAAGGCTCGAGCGGGTGCGCGAGGGCGAGGTGGTCGGTCCATACGACACGGTACGTTGCACGAAGGACGGCCGAAGGATCGACGTCTCGGTCACGATGGCACCGCTGCGCGACGGCTCGGGTCAGGTGATCGGCGTGTCGAAGATCGACCGCGACATCGCGGCCCGCAAGCGGGCCGAGCGTGCGCTCAAGGAGACGCGCACGCGCGAGCGCTCGTACCTCGAGCACCTGCCCATCGGCATATGGTTCGCCAACGAGGACGGCGAGATCCTGTTCGGCAACGCGGCCGGCCAGCGGATCTGGGGCGGAGTGAGGCTCGTGGGACCCGAGGACTACGCAGTCTACGAGGCGTACTGGCACGGCACCGACCGCCGGCTCGCCTCCGAGGACTGGGCGACGTTCCGGGCCGCGCGGCACGGCGAGACCTCGATGAACGAGGAGCTCGACATCGTCGGCTTCGACGGCGCACGCCGGACGATCCTCAATTCGGCGGTGCCCGTTCGTACCGACGACGACACGATCGTCGGCGTCGTCGTCCTGAACCAGGACATCACCGAGCAGAAGCAAGCTCAGAGGGCGCTGCAGGAGGCCGATCGACACAAGGAGGAGTTCCTCGCCACGCTGGCCCATGAGCTGCGCAACCCGCTGGCCGCCATTAGCACTGCGACCGATCTGCTGGTGGACGAAGGCCGGCACGAACCCGCACCGCTCGAGCGCGTGATGGCGATCGTCCGGCGCCAGGTGTCACTGATGGTGCGGCTCATCGACGACCTGCTCGACATCAACCGAATCAGCCATGGACGGCTCGAGCTGCGCACACAGCGGGTGTCCGTGATGTCGCTCGTCGAGCAAGCGGTCGACTCTGCTCGCACCTGGATCGAGCGGAAGGGGCACGCGGTGGCGGTGCTGCAGCCGCCCGAACCGGTCGAGGTGATCGGCGACGCGGTCCGATTGATCCAGGTGTTCGGCAACGTGCTCAGCAACGCGTGCAAGTACACCGACCCCCGGGGGCACATCGAGCTGCTCGTCGGCCGCGATGGCAGCGACGTCGTCGTGACGATCCGCGACGACGGCGTGGGCGTCCCGCCCGAGAAGCTCGAGGCGATCTTCGAGATGTACGCACGGGTCGAGGGGGCCGATCGCGGCGAGGGCGGGCTGGGCATCGGCCTGACGCTGTCGCGTCGCCTCGTGGAGATGCACGGCGGCACGATGACCGCGGCCAGCGAGGGGCCTGGCCAGGGCACCACGATCACCATCCGCCTGCCCGCCTGCGAGGTGCAGGCGGACGAGCCCGCCTCGGCCACCTCCGGCGCGACCCCGGCGGCGGCACCCGCCGGGGGGTGCCGCATTCTCGTGGTGGACGACAACATCGATGCAGCCGACACCCTGGCCCTGTTGCTCGCGCGGCGAGGCCACGACACCCGCATCGCCTACGACGGCACCAGCGCGCTGCGAGAGGCCGCCGCGTTTCGGCCCGAGGTGATCCTGCTCGACCTCGGGCTGCCCGACATGGATGGGACCGATGTTTGTCAGGCGATCCGCGGCGATGCATGGGGGAGAGACATCGTCGTCGTCGCCCTCACCGGGTGGGGCCAGGAGCAGGACAAGCACCGCACCGCGGCTGCCGGCTTCGACGCCCACCTCACCAAGCCGGCCGACCTGGGCGAGCTGTCACGGCTGCTGGTCCGCGGCGCCACGAAGTCGAGCTGAAGCTCGGGCGCCGTGAGGGGCGTGGCAGGTGAGGTTCACTCGCGGGTACCGATGATGGTGACGTCGTCACCGAGCACATGGTGAACGTAGACCACCTGGACGATCACCACCAGCGTCACGAGCAATGGCGTGGACATGAACAGGCCGATGACACCGGCAGAGAGGCCGAGCAGGATCTGGAAGGCCAGCAGCAGCGCCGGGGGCATCGAGACGACCCTTTGGTCGATGAGAGGCGTGATCGCATAGGTCTCGAGCACCTGCACTCCGGCGTAGACCAGCAGCGCCCACAGGGCAGTCCTCGGGCCGATGGCCAGTCCCACCAACACCCCGGGGATGGCCGCCATGATCGGTCCGAGGTTGGGCACGAACGAGAGCGCCCCGGCGATGATGCCCAGCGGGATCGCCAGCGGCACCCCGGCGATCCATAGACCCAGCGCCGTGCCCACCCCCACCACCGCCATCGACAGCAAGCGGCCGAGGAACCAGCTGCGAAGCGCCTGGGCGATGGCCTCCAGCAGCGAGCGGACTTCCGCGCGGCGAGGCGGGGGAAACAGGCTCGAGAAGCCGCGTAGGTAGAGATCGGGGCTGGCGGCAAAGTAGATGCCGAACACGACCACCAACACCAACGACGCGACCGTTCCCACGGCGGTGCTGAGCAGCCCTCCAAAGCGAGGCGAGAGCAGCGAGGTGAGCTCCAGCCCGGTCACTTCCTCGAGCAATCGAGACCCCCATGTCCGTGCCTCCAGCCACGTGCGTAGGCCGTCCCAGGCCGAGACCACCTGCTGCTGCAGGCCCTCGAAGCGCCCGACCAGCGCGGGTCCCAGCCAGGAGCCCAGCCCCACGGCGGCGCCGAGCAACAGCAGCAGTACCAGCGCCAGCGCCAGCTTGCGCGGCATGTGGGTGAGGCCGGCGATGCGCTGGGCCACGCCATCGAGGAGCACACCGATGAGCACGCCTCCGAAGACCGTGAGCATGGTCGCCCAGGCCAACCCCATGATCACCAGGGTCACCGACACCAGCGCCACCAAGCCGATGACGATCAGGACTCGATGACGGAACACACGTGGTGGGTGGTCATCGGATGCGTCGTCATCGTGCATGGTCGACCGCGCGACGAGCTTCTTGCTGGCGCTGGGGACGGGTCGTCGACGACTCCCCGCCATCACGACCGGTCGCTACGCCCGGGGCGGCGGGATGTGGCGGGCGCCGGGCCCGTGGCTCACGCCGGCGTCGGAGATCGTCGCGTGGTGGCGATCCTTGGCCTCGTCATACGCGCGGTCGAGGTCCCGCAGCTCGCGGCTCTCGAACGCTTCCTCGCACTGAGCGAACAGGACGTCTTCCTCCTCGCGCACGTGCGCCTGGACGAGCTGTCGAAGTTGCTGCAGCTGTTCCCGCCAGCGTGGCGAGTCCATCGAGGTGCGGTCGAGCTCCTGCACGACGTCTTCCACCGCTTGGTGCTCGGAGCGGCTGCCCGCGACGGCCACGGCCGTCTTCGGACGCGCCTCGCAGGCGGGGTACAGCACCTCCTGCTCGGCCCGGAGGTGGATCAGGAGCTTGCGGCGCATCGCCGCGTAGTGGTCGTCGGCGGCCTTGGTGATCGACGATGCCGACAGGATCTCGTCGAGCAGCGCAGTCACCTCGGCATGCTCGCCCTCGAGGGTATTGAGGATGCCGGCCCTCCCGCTCAGTGCGGATGCGGCTTGCTTGGCTGCTGCTTTGATCTTCTCGATGACCATGATGATCTCCAGTTCTGGGGTGGCTCGAGCTCCGTTCTGAATCGCCGGGAGGCGGGAGCAAGCGGATTTTTCTCGTCGGGGAGAAGACGTCGACCCACTCCGTCGCGGGCGCTCGCTGACAGTGAAGCCACCAGGCAGCTGGCAAGTAAGGGAGGCCGTCGTCGCCGGCCTCCCCCCCTCCGCTTCGCGGTCGGTGAGGCCCAGCTACACGCGGGCTCCGGCCTCGATGACCCCGCAGGCGATGGGCGGGCCCGCGTTTCCGGCCGGCTCGTTGCGGTCGTCGTCGGGATCCATGTGGATGATGATCGCCGTCCCGCCGTCCCGCAGCAGCGAGGGCGAGTCCTTGGCCTCGCTGCGACGCAGGGTCGCGTCCTCCACCACTCGGTAGTCATGGGCGTTCCCGGCATCGTCGACGATCAGGTCGACCAGGTCACCGGCGTGGGCGCCATCCACGTTCCGATCGGCCAGGCCGTGGCCCTTTCCGAGCGGGTTGAAGTGCCCGCCTGCCGACTCGAATGACGGAGCCGTACACTCGCCATGCTCGTGGATGTGCATTGCATGGTCACCAGGAGGCAGACCATGGACATCGATGGTCACCAGCACGCCTTCATCGATCGCTCGAAAGCTCGCCGTGCCCACCTCGGCACCGTTGGTGTCGAGCAATTGCGCCGTCGCGTGTGAGCCGTTGCCGCCACAGCCGCTCGCGCCGAGCAGGCCGAGCAGGCCGAGTGAGAACAGTGCCGCGCCCAGGCGGGCGGGCGAGTGGGATGTGGTCTTCATGGGTGCCTCTCTCCCTCTTGTTTGACCCGCATGGGGGGGCGTGCAAGCGAGGCGGAGCGCCGCGACCGCGAGGGCCCGGCGCCTCGACCTCGCCCGGAGTCACCCTCATGGAATGCTCGATGTGCGAGGCCGCTCGTGCGGGCCGTTGCGCTCGCCGAGAGGCTACCCGGTCGCGGATGGTGGGCCCTCTCACCGTCGTTCGACCCTTGGCATGCCTCGTGCTTGTCGCCCCTGGCATGAATGCGTCGACGATCATCAAGTCAGTGCTCGCTCTCACCACGCTCGTGCTCATCTCTCAGGGCATCGCTTGTTCCGACCAGCCCGACGGTGGCATCTGGGTCGAGCTCGACTGCAGTCGGTACTGCGCGCGCGCCAACGAGTGCAACGAGGAGGTCAACGAGGGCGAGTGCGAGGACCGATGCCTCTCCGCCCTCGCCAATTGTCAGGCAGACGAGCGCGAGGCGGCCCAGAACCAGATCGACGAGTGCTCCGACGCAAACTGCGACGACCTCGTCGGCTGCACGGTGGATGCGGGCGCGCGCTGCTACTTCGGCCTGTGACGCTTCTTCCGGCCGGCGATCATGCCCCACGTTCCTTGGGTGGGTGCTTGCTGCGGCCGTCCGCCGGGCTAGGGACACCGGGTGACGGAGCGCTGGCATGCACGCACCATCGACGAGGCCCTGGAGACGCTGCAGGTCGAACCCGAGCGGGGGCTCGACCGCGAGGAGGAGGAGCGGCGGCTCCGCGAGCACGGGCCCAATCGGCTGCGGAAGGTGGAGACCCGACCCTGGTGGAAGGTGCTGCTGGCTCAGTTCCGCAGCATCGTGGTCCATCTGCTGACGGGCGCGGCGTTGCTCGCGTTCGTCTCCCAGCGCTGGCCGGAGGGCATCGCCGTGGTCGCGGTCATCGTGATCAATGCGGCGATCGGCTTCGTGACCGAGTGGAGGGCGGTGCGCTCGATGGCCGCGCTGCGCGAGCGGGGCGAGCGGGTCTGCCGCGTTCGCCGAGAGGGCCGAGAGCAGGAGGTCGACGCACCCGAGCTGGTCCCGGGCGACATCGTGCTGCTGCAAGCGGACGAGGTGGTTCCGGCCGATCTTCGTCTGGTCGAGGCCGAGTACTTGCGGGTGGACGAGGCGGCCTTGACCGGCGAGTCGGTGCCGGCCGAGAAGCTCGTGGACCCGGTGGACGAGCACGCCGAGCTCGCCGAGCGCCGGAGCATGATCTACAAGGGCACCAGCGTCGCGGACGGCAAGGCGGTCGGGGTGGTGGTGGCGACCGGGTCCGGCACCGAGCTGGGGAGGATCGCCGAGCTCGCCGAGCGAGCCGAGGCCGCCGCAACCCCGCTGCAGCAGCGTCTCGATCGACTGGGGCGGCGCCTGGCCTGGCTCACGATCGGGATCGCCACGGTGGTCGCGGTGACCGGCTTGCTGCTGCGACACCAGCCGGCCGAGCTGGTGGTCGAGACCGCCCTGGCGCTGGGGGTGGCGGCGATCCCCGAGGGCCTGCCGATCGTGGCCACCATGGCGCTCGCGCGCGGCATGCTCCTCATGGCTCGGCGCAACGCCCTGATCAATCGGCTGACCGCGGTCGAGACCCTGGGCGCCACGCGGGTGATCTTCTCCGACAAGACGGGGACCCTGACCGAGAACCGCATGCGCTTGCAGCGGGTGGTGACGCCCGCAGCTGACCACGTGGTGCGAGACGACCGCGTCGAGGAGGAGCCCGTCGAGGATCCTCTGCTGCGACGAGTGATGGAAGTGAGCGCGCTGTGCAACACTGCCACGCTCGAGGGGGACGAACCCGGAGATGGTCCTCGTGGTGACCCCACCGAGCTCGCGTTGCTCACCGGTGGTCTGGCGCTGGGAGTCGAGCGCGGTGCGCTGCTGCACGACGAGCCCCAGGTTCGGATCGAGCCGTTCGACCCGCGCGTGAAGATGATGGCCACGGTCCACGAGCTCGGCGGCACCTTCCACGTGGCGGTCAAGGGCGCGCCCGGGGCCGTGATGGAGGTGTGTACGCGGGTTGCCGCGAGCCGGCCCGACGAGGAACCTCGGCCGCTCGACGCGGACGTTCGCGAGCGGTGGCTACGGCGTGCCCGCGCGCTGGCCGGGGAAGGCCTGCGGGTCCTGGCCGTGGCCGACAAGCGCGTGGGCTCGCCGGATGCCGAGCCCTACGAGGACTTGGTGTTGCTGGGCTTGGTCGGCCTGCTCGATCCGCCACGGCAGGGGGTGAAGGCGGCGATCGATCGGTGCCAGGCCGCGGGCATTCGGGTGGCGATGGTGACCGGCGACCAGCCGGAGACGGCCTGGGCCATCGCGCATGCGGTGGGGATCGTGGGCGACCCCGAAGACCCCGAGGCGGTGGTGATGCGAGGTGGCGAGCTCTGCGGACCCGATGCGAGCGACGACGAGGGGCGCGGGCGGATCCTTCGCGCCAACATCTTCGCCCGGGTCAGCCCCGAGCAGAAGCTGGAGCTCGTGCGCATGTACCAGGAGCACGGCGAGGTCGTGGCCATGACCGGCGATGGAGTCAATGACGCGCCCGCACTCAAGAAGGCCGACATCGGGGTGGCGATGGGTCGGCGTGGCACCGAGGCGGCCAAGCAGGCTGCCGACATGGTGCTGGGCGACGATGCCTTCGAGACCATCGTGGCTGCGGTGGAGCAGGGGCGGGTGATCTTCGCCAACATCCGCAAGTCGGTGATGTTCATGCTCTGCACCAACGTGGCCGAGGTGCTCGCGGTGTCGATCGCCACCTTCGCGGGCTGGACCTTGCCGCTGCGACCGCTGCAGATCCTCTACCTCAACGTGCTCACCGACGTGTTCCCCGCGCTCGCGTTGGGAGTGGGCTCGGGCAGCGGCGACGAGATGGAGCAGCCGCCCCGAGATCCGCAGGAGTCGGTGCTCACGCGCTCGTGCTGGCTCGAGATCGGAGGCTGGGCCGCGCTCCTGGGCGCCTGCGTGCTGGGCGGGCTGCTCATGGCGGAGCACGTGTTGGAGCTGCCGGTGGCGGAGGCGGTGACCATTTCGTTCCTCACCCTCGGCTTTGGCAAGCTCTGGTTCACCTTCAACCTGCGCAGCCCGGGCTCGGGGCTGGTGCGCAACGAGATCACCCGCAACCGCTGGGTGTGGGCTGCGATTGCGCTGTGTACGGTGCTGCTGACCGCCGCGATCGCGGTCCCGGCTCTGTCCCGCACGCTCGGGACCGAGTCCCCCGGTCCCGACGGCTGGCTCCTCCTGCTCGGCACGAGCCTCGTTCCACTCGTGGTCGGCCAGGCGATCCGCGAAGGTCAGCGCGCGCATGGCCAGCGCGCGCATGGGAAGCTTCGCCACGGGTGTGCGCATTTGCCCGCCCACCACGGGCGCCAGGAACTCACCGCGACTCGTCGAGCACGAACGTGATCTTCATGGTCACCCGGTAGAGCTTGGCGTGACCGTTCTCGATGAGCAGCTCCTGGTCCTTGATCCAGGCGGCCTGGATGTTGTGGAGGGTCTTGGCGGCGCGCTCGATCCCATGCGCGATGGCATGCTCGAAGCTCTCGGACGACTGCGCGGTGACCTCGGTGATTCTGGCGACTGACATGGGTGAGTGCACCCTTCACCGCCATCCCGAGGTGTCAATCCGCGACCGCTCCTGCGGTGGTCTCCGACTGCAAGCCGGCTGCATGGACGCGTTGCCTGGCGCGAGACCTGCATGAGGTCGGGAGCCATGGATCCCACCAAGCCCGCGGAACGACCCGAGCCCCATCCCCTGTTCAAGGCGGGCCAATCGGACTCGCCCATCACGCTCACCGCCCTTCGCGTGGGCGTGGGCTCCATCATGGTCGTCCATGGTTGGCTCAAGCTCACCGATGCGGCCGCATGGAAGGATCAGGTGGTCCAGCTCGGGATGCCCGCTCCCGAGCTCACCGCGTGGCTGGCCATCGCGGGCGAGCTGCTCGGCGGCGCGGGCCTGGTCGTGGGCTTGCTGACTCCGCTGGCGGGACTCGGAGTGCTGGCCACCATGATCACCGCGATCGCCACCGTGCACCTGGGCCACGGCTTGCTGGCCAAGGATGGAGGGTACGAGTACCCGCTGACGATCGCGCTGGTCGCCGCGTTCTTCATCATGCGGGGGGCCGGTCCCTACAGCATCGATGCGCTGCTGAGCGGCCGCCGGCCCAGAGTGCACCCAGATCCTCGCGAGGGCAGCACCCCCCCGATGCACACGACCCCGCCTCGATGAGGGGCCAGCAGAGCGTCGCATGAGGCCCCACCAATGCCCCCGTTGGGGGGCAAGCTGGTTGCAGCGCCAGCCGAAAGCCGGTTGCGGGGCTAGAAGGTCAGCAACACCCGAAGGTACCCGTGCAGATCGACCACGTCGTCGATCATGTACCGCCGGCCCACGTTGTCGACCACGTCGCGGCGCAGCGGATTGACCTCGACCGTGTTGGGATCGACGCGATCGGGGTCGCCGCCGCTGCTGGCGTCGGCCTTGCCGCGGTTGGTGAAGGTCACGAAGTGCCGGGTGTCGGTGTTGCCGCGCACGCCGAGGTTGATCCGCGCGTGCTTGCCCAGGTGCAGGTTGAGGCCGCCGTCGAACCCGAAGGTCCCGAAGTCCTGCAGGTCGGTGACGCCCTCGAACTTGTTGCAGGAGGAGCCGCCGGCCGCGAGGTAGCCCGGGTCACCGGGGTTCTCGACGGCGAACGCCATCGCGTCGGTACGGCTGCACTGGTCGGTCTGGGTGGGATCGTTGCTGCCCACGAGCGCGGGGCTGTCGGCCAGCAGCTCCCAGATTTCGCTGTAGCCGCGGCCGCCGTAGTGGAGGATGGCGCTGCCCGAGAGGTAGACCGAGACCTTCATGCCCTTGGCCGCGCGCTCCCAGGGCACGATCTCGGTGCCGAACAGCAGGCCGGCGGTGGACTGCGGGTTGACGTTGCCCTGCGAGCCGACGCTCGAGTAGTCCTCGAACAGGCTGTCCGAGGCGCGGATCGACTGGCGCCAGAAGGCGAGGAAGTACGGGTCCAGGAACCGGTAGCGCCGCGACAACGCCGTCCACGCTCCCAGCTCGTGGATCCGGCGACCCACGCGACCGTTGCCGTCGGACTGGCCGTTGACGATGTCACGGGTGAAGGTCATGGCCCGGCCCACGGCAAAGCGACCCTCGAGGCCGATGAGCCAGTTGGGCATGTGCGAGCGCGTTCGCTGGCTCAGGATCCCGTACTTGAGGCCCACGTGGAGCTGATCGAAGCCACGCCGCGCCGGGCCGCTGAAGATGAGCTCGGTGGAGTCGCCGGTGTACTGCCCGAAGGGATCGCCGTTGTTGGTGGCGTCGAACCCTCCGTTGGGGATGATGCCGTCGCGGATGGTGGTGCTGTTGGCCTTGTTGACGCAGTTGGCGTCGCGCGAGTCACCGAACACGCAGTCGTCGGCGCGCTGGTCGAACTCGTAGGTGCGGGTATCGGCCAGGACCACGGGCACGGTGGCGTAGATCGCCAGGTCGTGCCAGAGCCCGATCTCCACGGTGGGCGTGATGGTGTGGCGGAACTGACGGAAGATCAGGTCCTTGACCAGCCGGGTGCTGTCGTCGTCCACGCCGGCGTTCCACTCGCGCAGGACGGCGGCCTGCTTGTAGTTGAAGTCGTAGGCGACCCCGAAGTGGATGTCGAACTGGTTGCCCTCCTCGAAGGAGGAGGCAACCCGGGTGACCTCCGCCGCATGGACGGACTGGCTGGCCCCGGCGATCGCGAGCGCTCCCAAGAGGGGAGCAAGCAAGGTCCCAGGCGAGGCTAGGTAGGGCTTCCGCATGCGGTTCACCTCGAAGCGCGACGCGGCACGCTACCAGCGCACGGTCGGTTCCGTCAATATTTCCCGTAAGATGGCTCTGCGGCGGCCGCTCAAACGGGCGGAATGCCCTTGGTCGTGCTGTCCTCGGCGGGCGTTCGCAAGCCCAGCTCCTTCATCTTGGACTGCAAGCTTCGGCGGCTGATCCCGAGCAAACGCGCGGAGCGGGTCACGTTGCCCTGGGTCTGCTCGAGGGCGGCCGAGATGAGCTCGGTCTCCACCAGCCGAGAGCCTTGCTTGACCGCTTCCTTGAGATCGAGCCCCAGGGACGAGAGCGGCAAGCGCAAGAGCCGCTCGCCCTCGGGGCCGGGGACCGAGCCCTCGGCTCCTTCGATGACGGGCTCGCCCCCGACGATCTCGTCGGCATCCTCGTCGTCCGGTTCGTCGTTTGGCTCGTCGCCATCGGCCTCGCGATCCGCGCTGGAGGGGGTCTCGAGGAAGGTCTCGGGCAGCGCGTCGCGCTCGATCACCGGGCCGGAGGCGAACAGCACCATGCGCTCGACCAGGTTCTCGAGCTCGCGGATGTTGCCCGGCCATGCGTACCGCGACAGCGCCTCGAGGGCGGCGGACGAGAACCCGGAGACCTTCTTGTCCAGGCGCTGGTTGCAGCGGCTGACGAAGTGCTCGATGAGCGCGGGCAGATCACCGATGCGCTCGCGCAGCGCGGGCAGCTCGATCGGCACGACGTTGAGGCGGTAGAAGAGATCCTCGCGGAAGCGACCGGCCTTGATCTCGGCCTCGAGGTTGCGGTTGCTGGCGGCGATGAGGCGCACGTCGACGTGGACCGTCTTGGTGCCCCCCACGCGCTCGAACTCCGATTCCTGGATCGCGCGCAGCAGCTTGACCTGGATCTCCAGCGGGATCTCGCTGACCTCGTCGAGGAACAGGGTGCCGCCGTCGGCCAGCTCGAAGCGGCCCTGGCGGCTCGAGACGGCGCCGGTGAAGGCACCGCGCTCGTGGCCGAACAGCTCGCTCTCGGTCAGCCCCGCCGGGATGGCGGCGCAGTTGACCCGAATGAACGGGGCCTCGCGCCGTGGCGAGCCCACGTGGAGCGCCCGCGCCACCAGCTCCTTGCCCGTGCCGCTCTCCCCCGCAATCAGCACGGTGGTGGGGCTGGCCGCGGCCGTACGCACGATCTCGCGGACCTTCTGCATCTGCGGCGAGTCGCCGATCATCCCCACTTCTTGGCTGGGATCGCTGGCTGCTCCCGGCTCGGCGGCGCTGGTCTTGCCCGTGCCGACCGAGGCACCGGTGCGCTCGCGGGTGGCGATGGCCTTGCCGAGCACGGTCTTGATCTGCTCGATCTCGAACGGCTTCTCGAGGAAGTCGAACGCGCCCGCCTTGAGGGCCTCGACGGCGGTGTCGACCGAGCCGTGGGCGGTCAGCATGATCACGGGGAGCTGCGGATCCTCCTGGATGAGCGCATGCAGCAGCTGCATGCCGTCCATGTTCGGCATCCGGATGTCGGTGATCACGGCATCGAAGGTGCCCGAGGGGTACGCGCGCACGCGAGCGAGGGCAGCCTTGCCGTCTTCCTCGGCGTGGACCTCATAGCCGGCTTGTTTGAGCAGGGTCCCGAGGACCTTGCGGATGTTGACCTCGTCGTCGCACAGAAGGATTCGCGAGCGGGACATAACGGGCGCGCCCTACGGTATCGCAACCCGGGCCGCGGCCCTAGGGCCGTGGGCATCCTCCACCGGCTCGGGCCCGGGTTGGGTCGGCGGATCCGATGAGGGGGCCGTGGGGGCCTCGGTCGAGGGGAGGCTGGATGTCCCACCCTTGGGCCCGCCGCTGGAGGTGGCCTCGTCCACGGGCAGCAGCACGGTGAAGCGCGCTCCATCGTTGCTGCTGCGGCCCACCTCGATGGTCCCCTGATGGTTCTGCACGATCCGCTGGCTGATCGGCAGGCCAAGCCCCGTCCCGCCGCTCTTGGTGGTGTGGAACGGAACGAAGAGGTTGGTCATGGTCTGCGCCGACAGGCCGGGACCGTTGTCGCACACGTTGAGCGCCACCGCATCGGCCCGCAGAAGGCCCCTTCGGCGGACGCTCAGCGAGATCTCGATCGCGCCCTCCTCCGCGTCGCCGATGGCATCGAGGGCGTTGAGCACCAGATTGAGCAGCACTTGGCGCAGCGCGTCCGAGTCTCCGCGGACGCGGGGGAGATCGTCGGGAGCGGGGAGCACCGTGATGCGGCTGCGGGCGGCCTCGGGGACCAGCCGCAAGGTGGCCGTGACCACATCGCTTGGATCGAGCGGACCCAGCTCGCCCTTGAAGGGCCGCGAGTAGGTGAGGAACTGGGTCACCACGCGATTGAGCCGATCGACCTCCTCGAGGATGATGTCGAGGAACTCACGGGTCTGCTCGTCCATCGCGGGGCCCTGCGGGCCATCACCGCTTGGGCTGGCCCCGGTGGGTGGTCGCAGCACCTGGACCGCGCCCTTCATGGCCCCCAGCGGATTGCGGATCTCATGGGCCAACCCCGCGGCCATCTCGCCCAGTGCGGCGAGGCGCTCGCGTTCCTTGCGGCCCTCGTAGACGGCCGAGTTCTGCACGGTGGTCGCCGCCTGGGCCACCACGCCCTCGAACAGCTCGACCTCCTCGCGAGCAAACGGCTCCACCAGGCGCTGGTCGTCCACGAACAGCGCGCCGAGCAGATCGGGATCCTCGTCGGGCACCCCCGAGGGACGGCCGAGGATCGGCAGGGCCAGGCTGGCCTCGAGCGCGCCGAGCGTGTCGAGCATGTCCTGCAGCTCGGCGCGTTCCTCTGGGCCGGCGCGCTCGCGCTCGCGCTCGAGCTCGTCGCGCAGCGCCGTGCCGTGGCTCTGCAGGCGCTCCAGCATGGGTCGTCGGGTGGCCAGATCGAGGCGGACCAACGGGGTGGGGGCGTCCTCGTTGGCCGAGGTCCAGCGCTGGAGCAGCAGCGCCGTACCCTCGCGATTGAGCAAGTAGAGGCTGGCCTGGGTCACGCGGCCCGACGACTCGAGCGACTCGATCACCAGGCGCGCCATCTCGTCCACGTCGATCACGTTGAGCAGGCGCTGGCGCAGGCGCACCAGCATGCGTCGCAGCACGGGGCGGTCGTGGAACAGCCAGCCCTCGATGCGGTGGTCGATCTCGCGGCGCACGGGCTCGAGCAGGATCACCACCGCAAACGAGGCCACGGCGGCGTTGAACAGGAACAGCGATGGATCCTGGTCGATCCACACCAGCAGGGCCGCGTAGAGGCCGGTGACCACCACCACCAGCACGCTGAGGCTGAAGATGCGGGTGGCGATCTCGGGCAGGTCGAGCAGGCGCTCGCGCCGGAGGGTCTGCTCCACGAAGTAGAGGTAGACCGCGGTCACGATCGGGCCCACGCCGCGGGCCAGCGGCGAGCCCAGGGCCAGCGTCACCAGGCTCGCATAGAAGAGGTAGCGCAGCCGGGGGGCGAGGGCGGTCTGCCGCGCGGCGCGGGCGGCCCACCAAAGCCGCATGCTCGCGAACCACAGGCCGCCGACCACGTAGACCGTCAGCAGCACGGGGATGATCTCCCACCAGCCGTAGTGCTCGACGTCGAAGAACAGGGAGATGGTCTGGGCGACCACGAGGCCCACGCCGAGGGTCGTGCGCAGGCCGCTGCCCGGCTGCCAGCGGCGATTGCCCGACGAGGGCACGAAGCTGGCGAGCAGTCGGTCGGCCGTCCAGGGCAGGGCCAGGGCGATGGTCTGGCCGAACCAGGCGAACAGCTCGGCGCCCGAGAACCCGTGGAAGAAGCGGGCGACGTGGTAGAGGCCCAGGTTGAAGCAGAACACGGCCAGGCGCACCGCCTGGGTGCGCTTGCGATCGCGCAGCACCACGCTCGTGCCGATGGCGAAGGCCACCGTGGCCGCGAGGAGTGAGCTGAGGCTCTCGCTTCCCACCGGGGGCGATCATACGCGTCCCCCCGGGGTCCATGGCGGGTGGGATACGGTGAGAGGGGCGCCGTGGCCTCCGGCGCGGCTCGTACGGGGCTTTGGGTCCCGGGTTTGGCGGCGGCCCGCAGGCCGTGGCATGCTGGGGACCCATGGCCGCGATCATCGACGACGACAAGCGGGCGCAGCGAAAGGCTCGCGCCATCGCGTCCGACATCTACCTCTACAACAAGGCCAAGATCGAGGAGTCGCTCAAGAGCGACAGCTTCTTCGAGGACTTGTCGGAGTTCATCACCGAGGGGCGCGACTTGTTCCGCTCGAGCGTCACGCCCGAGCTGTTCAAGAAGAACTACTTCGACCGGGCCATCGTCGATCGCGTGATCAAGCCGATGGCAGCGCTCAAGACGGACATCTGGTAGCGCCGCTGCCCCCGAGCGGTGGCCCCGAGGATGGTGGCCGAGGCGATGGCCGAGGTGGTGACGGTGGCGCTCGAGCCGGTGTCGCCGCCGCTGCGATGTGATCGCGCGCTGGTCCAGGCGCTCGAGGTGGCGGGGCATGCGGTGACGCGATCCATGCTGGCGCGTGCGTTCGACGAGGGGGACGTGCGGGCGGAGGGCAGGGTGCTCAAGCCCAGCGCGAGAATCGAGCGATCGCTGGCGGTGGAGGTGCGGCTGCCTCGGCGGCAGCCGCTGCGGGCGGAGCCCGAGGCGCTGCCGCTCGAGGTGATCCACGAGGACGCGGCGGTGCTCGTGGTCGACAAGCCCGCGGGGATGGTCGTGCACGCCGGGCCGGGGCATCCGCGGGGCACGCTGGTGAACGCCGTGCTGCACCATCTCGGGTGTTCGGCCGAGGGGTTGCCGGTGCTGCCGGGCAATGACGCGACGCGCCCGGGGATCGTGCATCGGCTCGATCGCGACACGAGCGGGGTGATGGTGATCGCCAAGCATGCCGCCGCCCAGGAGGCCCTGGCCGCGCAGTTTCGCGTGCACGATCTGAGGCGGCGCTATCTCGGGGTGGTCGAGGGCTTGCCTTCGTGGGATGCAAAGCGGGTGGAGACGGGGCACGGTCGCGATCCCGCGGATCGGCGGCGCTTCTGTGCACGGGAGGACGCGAAGCGGCGGGCGGTCACGGAGATCGAGGTGGTGGAGCGGCTTGCGGGTGCGAGCGTGCTGGGGTTCTCGCTGCACACGGGACGAACGCATCAGATCCGCATGCACGCGCGGTGGCTGGGCATGCCGATCCTGGGCGATGCGCTCTACGGACGAACGCCGCGAGATGCACGGGTCAGGGCGGCGGTGGAGGGGCTCGGGCGGCATGCACTCCACGCCGAGCGGCTCGAGCTACGGCACCCCGAAGACGGCCGGGTGGCATGCTGGACCGCGGAGCTGCCCGCGGCGCTGCGTGCGTTGATCGAGGCGTTGCGGAGGGAATGAGGTCGCGGGCTCGCTGGCACCCTCGTCGCGGCTGTGCGATGTAGGGGTGATGCTAGAGTGTGCCGCTGCTCTGTCCGCCCTCGCGCCGTCCGTCGTGCACGGCTTCACCGATCGACGTGGGGGGCACAGCCAGGGGCGGTATGCCTCGCTCAACTTCGGTCGCAAGTGGGGGGACGATCCCGAGGCGGTGCGGCGCAACCTCGAGGCGGTGGCTGGCGAGTCGAGGTTCGATCCCGCGTGGTTGGTGTGCGTGCGGCAGGTGCATGGGGCCGACGTGCTGCGGGCGCGCGACGTGGGGCAGGGCAGCGAGGCCGATGCGCTGTGGTGTCATCGCGAGGACGGACCGTGCGTGGTGGGGGTGCTGACGGCCGATTGTGTGCCGGTGTTGATCGCGGATCGGCAAGGCGAGGCGGTCGCGGCGATCCACAGTGGGTGGCGGGGGACGGTGGCCGGCGTGGTCGCGAGGGCCGTGCGAGTGCTGGCCGAGGCCGGGGTTCCGCCCGAGCGCTTGGTGGCCGCGATCGGTCCGTGCATCGAGCAGGACGCGTTCGAGGTGGGCGAGGAGGTCGCGGCGCAGTTCGACGAAGCGTTCGTCGAGCGCGAGCGCTGGCCCAAGCCGCACGTCGATCTGGTGGGCGTGGTGCGGGCGCAGCTTCGGGGGCAGGGCGTGCCCGAGGAGAGCATCGAGCGGGTGGGTGCGTGCACCCACGCTCATCCCGAGCGCTACTTCTCCTTCCGCCGGGACGGCGGAGGGATCGGGCAGATGATGTCGTTCATCGGCGTGGCCGGGTGACGGGTGGGGGCGCGCTCGGCACGAAGCAGACCCCGAGGTCTTGGCGGGCGGCGATTCGTGAGGCGATGATCCAAGGGGCATGAGTCCACCCCGTGAGCCCCGACCCGCGAAGACGACCCGCTTCGATCCGCGCGCGCGTTCACGGATGAAACGGTTCGTGCTCGGCCCCCTCGCCGCCGTCGCTGCGCTCGCCCTCGGCTGCTCGGCCCCCGTCACCGTCGCCACGTTCAACATCCGCATGTTCCCCGAGCAGACCACCGACCGTGGTCGGGTGGCCGAGCGCCTGGTCGAGCTCGATGCCTCGGTGATCGCCGTGCAAGAGATCCGCGACGCCCGTGCGTTCGGCCTGGTGCTCGAGGACGCCTCGCGCCACAGCGGCCGCGACTACCAATTGCTCATCGGGCCCTGCGGAGGCGAGGGTCCCGACGGGGACGACCCGGGCATGATCACCACCGGGGTCGTCTACGATGCGAGCACGTTCACGGTGCTCGAGCACACGGGCTACCCCGATCTCCAACCCGACGGCACGTGCGGCCCGGGACTGCCGGGCACGCTGGCGGTGCTCGAGGATCGCCGCGGCCACCCGCTGGGCGTGCTGTCGGTGCACCTGCACCCGTTCCCCGATCGCTTCGACCTCCGCCGCGAGCAGTGGTCGCGCGTGGTCGCGCGCCTGCACGAGCTGCAGCAGCGCTACGATGCGCCCATCCTGGCCCTGGGCGACTACAACAGCACGGGCTTTCGCGGCGAGCCGGCGCAGGAGCGCTCGTTCGTGGAGGAGACGGTGGCCACGGCGGGCCTGCGGCTCCCCACCGCCGACCTGGCCTGCACCGAGTACTGGCGACCCCGCGGCGACCCTGGGCCCTACCGCCCCTCGGCGCTCGACCATGCGGTGGTCACCCGAGGCGAGTGGACGGCCGAGGTGCGCGGGATGTGCGAAAGGCTCGCATGTGCTCCGACCGCCCCGGAGGCCATGGATTCGGACTACTTCGACGTTTCCGACCACTGCCCGGTGATGCTCCGCGGCCGGCTCTAGTCCCGCCCGGAGCGAGGGTCGGCACCCCCAGGCAGGCCCACGAACGCCCACGCACGCATGGGCGTCGTCGCTGATACGATTGCCCGACATGAGCCCTGTGAGCCTGCGATCCTCGTCGTCGTCTTGGTGGCGCCCGCTGTGTGGCGTGGCGCTCGGATGCTTGCTGGTCCTCGCCTGCGACACGGAAGAGGCACCGGCGGTGCAGAGCGCCGATCTCCGCGTGGACGAGCGCGATGCTCGCTGTGAGTATCTGGTGCGCTGCGGCTTCATGCCCAGCCGCGACGTGTGCCTCGCCTCCGAGTCCTACGACCAGGGATTGGTGCAGGCGCTGGGCGTCACCAGCTTCGATCGCGCGGGCTACGACCCCGAGCTGGCGGCGGTGTGGCTCGATACCCTGCGCGACCTCAGCTGCGATGCGACCGTGGAGAACGTGCGCATGCTGGCCGATGCCCGCGCTCCCGTGTTCGCGGGGCGCATCGACGTGGGGGACTCGTGCTTCGCCGACGAGGAGTGCGTGGGCGAGGCGATCTGCGATCGCTCGGCGTGCCCGGGCAACCAGGTGTGCTGCACGGGCGAGTGCGTGGAGTGGCGCGTGCTCTCGGTGGGCCAGACGTGTCCGCTGCCCCAGGATGGCGTGCGCATCTCGGCCGTCTGCGAGGACCTCGCCTACTGCCAGGTGCCGCCCGACGATGGCAGCGGCATGCCGCCCACCCAGGGCACCTGCCAGGCGCGGGTCGACAACGGCCTGCCGTGCGATGCCGTCGACGGCTGCCTCGACGGCCAGCGCTGCAACGTCAGCGGCTCGGGCAACTGCTACAAGCTCGCGGCCTCCGGCGAGATGTGCAACCCGGACCTGCAGCAGGGCTCGTGCATCGGGCTCAACGAGGTGTGCTCGCCGTCGTCGTCGACCTGCGTGGCGGCACCCGGCCCCGGCGAGGCGTGCGTGCATGGCCGCTGCGCGGGCTGGGCGGTGTGCCGGGAGGACATGTGCCTGGCCCGTCCCCTGGCCGGCGAGGCCTGCGACGGCTCCATCCCCTGCCTGGGCGACCTGCGCTGCCAGGACAACGTCTGCCAGCTGACGACCACCGTGCTCGTGTGCCTCGAGGGCGATCCTCCGCCGCCCCCGATGATGTAGCGGCGCGAGCGGCTCGCCTACGGCGTGGACGCTCGTGAGCGCGCCGCTGCCCGCGGCTTCTTCCCGTGCTGGCCCTGGCCCCGGGCGGCCATCGTGGCCGCGGGGCGGCGCACCACGTCGAGCCCGGCCTCGAGCACCTCGTCGCGGCCCGCCCGAAGTCCCGCGAGGGTGGGATGCACCTCCACGTGGGGCCGCACCCCCTGGTGGTGGAACGGGCTGCCGTCGTGTCGGGTCACCCGCATGCCGCTCCACACGAGGTAGAAGCCACCCAGGGTGTCGAAGCGGACGATGTCGCCGTTGGCACCGGCGGTGGGGGTGCCCACCAGCGTGCCCAGCTCGTGGGCCTCGACGTAGCTCAGCACCGACTCGGCGTAGCTGATGGCCTCGGCCGAGGTGAGGAACGCGACCGGGGCCTCGATGTGGGGCGCGGCCGGGCGGCGATGCCAGCCGATGTCGTGCCAGGCGACCACGCGGCCGTCGGGCTCGACGAAGCGCGGCACGTGCATCCACAGCGTGTCCTCGGGCTCGTCGAGCAGGTGATCGATGATCACGTCGTTCTCGGTGGGGTAGCCGCGCATGTCGAACACCACGCCGGGGGCAGCGGCGAGCAGCGGGATCTCGGCCTCCAGCTCTTGCTCGGTCACGCGGGTGAGGTCGACGTAGCGCACGCCGTCCTCGAAGGCGTGGAGCGGGGGCGGACGCGGGGGGATGGGCACGTTGCCGCGCTCGGCCTGCGCCTTCATGCGGTGCTGCTGGCCATCGCGCTCGAGCACCAGCTCGATCTCGTCGCCGAGCGCGGCCCGTGGAACCTCCCAGGCCGCGGCCCGGAACTGGCGCCACTGCGGCGTGCCGGACAGGCGGGCGGCGATCTGCTCGATCCGATCGATGGCCGGTCGCCCGTCGATCTCGGTGATCACGTCGCCGATCGCGAAGCGATCGGGATCGTGGGTACCGGTGACCACCGCATGGCCCTCGACCAGCTCGATGCGAACGGGCAGCGCCGCGTCGGGCGCGTGGCGCCGGTGGCCCACGTAGCCGTGACCGTCGTGCAAGGGCTCGAGCAGGCCACGGAGCGTGTCGCGGAACGACGCGACGTCGCCGTCGTCCTCGGCGTCGCGCAGGCTCGACACCAGCATCGCGTCCCAGTCGAGCGCGAGCTCTTGTTGATAGGGGTAGAAGTGTCGCAGCACGTTCCAGGCCTCGATCACGGCGGCCTGGCGCACGGCGAGCACGTGGTGGTCGCGCTGGAGATCGAGCGAGGGATCGAGCGCGGGCGTGGGGGCCCTTGCGGCTCGCTCGGCCTGCTCGGCGCTCAGCACCACGGGCAGCCGCAGGTGGAGCGAGGGGGCGAGCTGCACCTCGACGCGTGCATCGGGCGACGGCGACTCGGCGAAGCGGCGGCGCCACGCCTCGTCGGGGTGCACGCGCGCCTTGACGTAGGGCGCGCGATGCAGCGACACCCACGAGCCCGGAAACCCCTGATACTGCCAGTAGACCAGGCCGTCGCGTCGCGTTGGGGCCACGGGGAGCGGTGGCGGGGGCTCGCCGTCGACCCACAGCTGCAGCGAGGGCGCGAGGGGGCGGAACAACGCGTCGAGCCGCTGGGCGAGCACGTCGAGGGTGGGCGCGTCGTGGACCTCTTGCACCCCGGCGACGGCCAGCCGCTGCCAGTCGGCCTGCTGCGAGGCGTCGGTGGGGTGGAAGAACCGAACGTAGCCGTACACCCGGGCGAAGGCGACGAGGTTCTCCTCGGGGGTGGTGGCGCGATCGCGAGCCGGCGCGCGGGGAGCCGCGGGCTCGGCAGGAGCGGCCACGCCCTGGTGGGCACAGCCCAGGAGGAGACACGCGAGCAACCCGGCGGCCCAACGAGACGTCGGCATCGCCTCACGGACGCCAGCCGGAGGTAAAAGGTTCCCGGGCTCGTCGTCCACGGGCGCGCAATATACGCAAGTTGCGCCCGCTCGTCTTCCCCCCGGTGACCACGGCAGTTATTTTCATCGAGGTCTGCGCGGTGTGGCCCCTGGGGGGAAGAAGCATGGCACGGTGGCCGGCATGGGCGCGATCCACACTCCTCCACGTGTGGCTCGGCGTGGTGATGGTGCTCGGGGGGTGCGACGCGGGCCGCAGCTCGGCTCCGGACGAGCTCGAAGACGAGGAGATCATCGAGGCCATCGATCCCTACGACGAGGGATCCGACGAGGATCGGGGCGCCGGGGAGCTCGGCCCCACGCCGGTCGAGCGCCATGGCCAGCTCCACGTGGCCGAGGGCAAGCTCCGCGACGAGAGCGGCGAGCCGGTGCAGCTGCGTGGGGTCAGCAGCATGTGGCTCAACTGGGAGGACGATGGCTACGCCGAGGATCCCACGGCGCTGCGCTGGATGCGAAACAACTGGGGCTTGTCGGTGATCCGCGCGTCGATGGGCATCGAGCCCGAGGGCGCCTACCTCCAGGATCCAGAGCACGCGCGGGCCCAGGTGCAGACCATCGTCGACAATGCGATCGCGGCGGGCGTGTACGTGATCATCGACTGGCACGATCACGAGGCCCAGGAGCACCAGGCCGAGGCGGTCGAGTTCTTTCGCAGCATCGCAGCGACCTACGGCGACGTGCCCAACGTGATCTACGAGCCGTACAACGAGCCGCTGCAGGTGTCGTGGAGCGACGTGCTCAAGCCCTACCACGAGGCCGTGGTCGCGGCGATCCGGCAGGAGGATCCCGACAACGTCGTGATCCTGGGGACGCCGAATTGGTCGCAGTACGTGCACCACGCGGCGGCCGATCCCCTCGATGGCGACAACCTGATGTACACGCTCCACTTCTACGCCTGCACCCACGGGGCGCAGCTGCGCAACCTGGGGACGCGTGCGCTCGGCGACGGCGCGGCGCTGTTCGTGACCGAGTGGGGGGCGACCCACGCCGACGGCGGACTCGATGGCGAGGTGTGCCTGGAGGAGGCGACCGCGTGGCACGAGTGGATGAACGAAAACCACGTGGGGTGGACCGCGTGGAAGCTCGATGATTGTGGCCGGGACTCGAGCTGCCTGTTGCAGCCGGATGCCCCGCTGTCGGGCGGCTGGACCAGCGAGTATCTGTTTGGTCACGCGCCGTTCGTGCGGGCTCGCATGCAGGCGGGAGCGCTCACGCCATGAAGCTCATGTGGTCATCCATGCGTCGACGGTGTCGCTCGGCCACGGCACGGTGGGCGAGACCTGCGGGTGTGGAAAGCCCCCAGCCTCGATCCGGCGGGCCAGGGCGAGGTCGACGGCGGAGCGCGTGAGAGCGCCGACCGCGAGGGTGATGACGCCGGCGCCGATCGGGCCGCGGTCGAGGACCAGGTGCTCGAGCAGGGCGTGGCCGAGCACGTAGGCGCGGGCGCCATGCGAGCGCACGGCGTGATCGAGCGGCTCGAGCGTACCCTCGCGGCGCGCTCGCTCGAGCGGCTCGATGGCCTCGGGCAGAGCGGCGAGGACGATCGAGGCCTCGTCGAGCAAGGCGAGCGCGTCTTCCTCGCGGCCACGGTTGCCGAGGCGACCCGAGGTGGGATCGCGGCGGCCGTGCTGCAGCTCGAGGTACCGCCGATGCAGCGCGTGCTTGGTGCGGGGAAACGCGATGAACGACAGCACGTTGAAGGTGTCGTGCCACGAGCCCTCGCGGGTGGGGATGGTGCCGGCGACGACGGCCGCTTCGTAGCCGGCGCTGGCCTTGGCCTCGTCCGGGCCGGCGAGGCGCCAGCGCGAGCCGCTGGCGGCGAGCCAACGATCGAGCTGGTCCCGTGAGGGTGGATCGGGGGCGGCGAGCGGCGGCCAGGCCTCGGCGAGCACCGCGAGCGCTCGATGGCGGCGCCAGGGAGAGGGATCCATCGCGAGCTACATGCGAGCGAGGATCTGCGCCTTTTGCTGCTCGAACTCCTCCTCGGTGAGGATGCCGGCGTCGCGCAGCTCGGAGAGCTTGTAGATCTGATCGCCGACCTCCTCGGCCGTGAGCGGAGTCGGGGGCGAGGGGGGCGCTGGTGGTCGGCCGTAGGGAGGCTGGCCGTAGGGCGCTTGGCCGTAGGGCGGAGGCTGGCCGTAGGGCGCTTGGCCGTAGGGCGGAGGCTGGCCGTAGGGCGCTTGCCCGTAGGGCGGTGGAGGCTGGCCGTAGGGCGCTTGCCCGTAGGGCGGTGGAGGCTGGCCGTAGGGCGCTTGACCGTAGGGCGGAGGAGGCTGGCCGTAGGGCGGTGGCAAGTAGCCGGCCGGAGGCGTCGTTCCCCCCAGTCCTCGGCGGCGGCGCTCGCCCGCCTCCTTCAGCTCGGGGCGCTTGATGAGGTAGAGCGGGAACGCGATGATCCACAGCAGCAAGCCGCAAAAGAACCAGCCCATGGGCCCAATCGCGGCCAAGCCCTTGAGGTCGCGCTTGTCGTAGCCGAGATTCGAGGAATCGACGGCCATCCAGATCGCGCTGACGAGCACGATGAGCCCCATCATGGTCGCCAAGGGTAGCGCACCCGTGGCGCATGGGGATGCGCGAGATGGCGGTCTTGGCGCAGGGGACCCCGTGGGGGTTGCGGGCGGACGTCCACGCAGCGTGACGATGGATTGGCAGGATGCTCGTCGCACCGACACGACTCGAGCGCCGTGCGCCGCCGCTTGGCATGATGGCTGCCATGAGTGACGAGGTCTGGGTCGACGTGGCCGCAGAGGCGGAGATCACCCCTTCGCATCCGGTGGTGCTTCGCCAGGGGCGCCGCCGGCTCGCGGTGCTGCGCAACGAGGCCGGCGAGCTGTGGGCCGTGGACGATCGCTGCCCGCACGAGGGCTATCCGCTGGCCCAGGGGCAGCTGCGAGGCTGCACGCTGACCTGCGCGTGGCACAACTTCAAGTTCGACCTCCGCGACGGTCGCTGTCTCAAGGGGGACGAGTCGGTCGCGGTGTACCCGGTGCGGGTGGTCGATGGGCGTGTGCAGGTGGATGCTCGTCCCCCTGCCGACGAAGGCGCAAAGGCGCGAGGGCTGCAGCGGCTGGCAGAGGGCATGCTGGAGCGCAGGCTCGGACAGATCGCACGCGAGCTCACGCGGCTGCTCGATGCCGGGATGGATGCTCGCATGCTGGCCCTGGAGGCCGCGCGCTTCGACGCCGAGCGGGCCGAGTACGGCACCACGCACGCGCTCGCGGTCGCGACCGATCTGTTGCCGCTGCTGCCCCGCTACCCCGGGACCCGGGCGGTGCTGCCGCTGATGCAGGTGTTCGATCTGGTCAGCGAGAGCCACGTGCGACGCCCGCTGCGGCCCGTCGCAGCTCCGATCGATCCGGGTGACGACCCCGTCGCGGCGGGGCGACGGCTGCGGGCGCTGGTCGAGCAGGAGGAGGGCGAGCAGGCCGAGGGATTGCTGCGCGGTGCCCTGGCCAAGGGCTGGGGGCGGGCCGAGCTCGAGCCGTGGTTGTTCGGTCCGTGCTGCGATCACTTCCTGTCGTTCGGGCATCCGCTCATCTATCAAGGCAAGCTGTTCGAGCTGCTCGAGGCGGTGGGCTGGGAGCACGCGCAGGTGCTGCTGCCGGCCCACCTGCGCGGCATCGTCGATGCCACGCGCGAGGACACGCTGCCGCGCTGGCAGTCGTTCGTGCGGCGCCTGGCCGAGCACGAGGACGCGCTGCCGCGGTGGTGGGCGGCGGCGCCCCGAGCGGGGACGGCGGCCGAGCTGCCACGATCGCAGCGTGAGGCGTGGTGGCGCGCGCTGGTGGACGGCGAGCGCGACGAGGCGTTCGATGCGATCGCCGAGGCGCTGCAGCAGGGGGCGGCCCCGACCGCCATCGCCGACGTGATCGCAGCGGCGGCCGCCGAGCGGATGCTTCGCTTCGAGCTCGCGGTCGAGCGCGATCCCACCGTGCAGGAGGGCTGGCTCGACGTCAGCCACACGCTCACGTTTGCGGCCGCGGTGCACCACGCGGTGGGGCGCTACGACGATCCCTCGGTCCTGCGCCTGCTGTTCCAGGCCGCCCGCTTCGTCAACAATGCGCGGACGCTCGATGCCTCACCGGCGCCAACTGGCCTCGAGCGTGGGTGCACGCCCGGCGCGGAGCCGGTGACGCTGCAGGCGCTCGACGCTGCGATCACCGCGCGCGATCCGGAGGCGGCCGTGGCCCTGGCCTCCGGCTACCTCGCGGCGCACGGTCCCGACGAGGCGCTGCGGCATGCGGCCGAGGACCTGCCGCTCCGCGACCTCTACACTCGCCCGATCGTGGTGGCGCACGCGATCAAGGTGGCGCGTGTGGCCTTCGAGGTCGCGGCGCGCCTGCAACATACTGCGTGGGCCGAGCTGCCGATCCTGGCGCTCGTGCGCTTCGGCGCGTCCCCGCATCGCGAGCGCGCGGTGGGGCAGCTGGCGCACGAGGCCGAGCGCCTGGTGGTCGAGGGCAAGGTCCCGCACACGCGCACGTGAGCGGCTGACGAAGCGGCCATCTTCGGGTGGACCCGAGGCAGACCCAGGCGGGCCTCGGCACGAGAGGGGCTGCGTGGCGGAACCGACGGGTGTTCTCGCGCAGCGAGGCGGTCCGAGCGGTCGTGAGCACGGGTGGTGGTTGACCGCGGCGCGGGGATGGGCGACCAAGGAGGGGTGGGGGAGCTCCGTTGGCTGCACGTCTCCGATCTTCACCTGCGGGGTGGCGATCGCTACGACGCCAATCGCGTGCTCGATGCGCTGCTGTCCGCGGTTCAGCGCGAGGCCGAGGCCGGCTGGCGCCCCGAGCTCGTGTTCGTGACCGGTGACATCGCCAATCGCGGCAAGACCGAGGAGTACGCGTGGGCCACCGAGCTGTTCGATGGCTTGCTCGCGGCGGCGGGCCTGTCGGGGCAGCGCGAGCGGCTGTGGGTGGTGCCCGGCAACCACGACGTCGATCGCGACAAGGGCGAGTACCTGCTGCGCAGCCTGGCGAGCAATGCCCAGGCCGATCAGTACTTCGCACCCGACCGCACGCACGACCATGCGGGCAAGCTCCATGCCTATCGCGCATGGTACGACGACTACTTCGCGGGCATCCGTCGCCTCGAGGCCACGTCGACCTGTGGTCCGGTCGACGTGATCGCGCTGCCGCGGGCGCGGGTGGGCGTGCTGCCCATCGACACCGCGTGGTTCTCGCAGGGCGACGACGATCACGGCCGGCTGTGGGTGGGCAGGCGCTGCCTCGACGGGGCGCTGGCTCGCGTCGAGGCGCTGAAGGAGCACACTCCGGCCGATCTGTGGGTGGCGCTCATGCACCATCCGCTCGAGTGGCTCCACGACGAGGAGCGCGGCGAGGTGCAGCGCAAGCTCCGTGCGAGCATGGACGTGCTGCTGCGCGGACACCTGCACGAGAGCGAGGTGGAGCAGGTGCTCACCCATGCGGGGGGCTGCATCCAGATCGCCGCGGGGGCGAGCTATCAGGGATCGCGTTGGCCCAACCGCGCACTGCTGGCCCGGTGGGATGGCCAGCAGCTGCGACTGCGTCCGATCCGCCACGTCGACAGCCAGTCGACCTGGACGCTCGACACCGAGCTGTTTGCCCACTCGCCCGACTACGAGGGCACGGTGCCGCTGCCGGGGCAGCGTCCGACGCAGCCACCCGAGCCCGCGGTGGCCAAGGACGTGCCGCCACGGACCCGCGAGACCTTGCATCCGTTTCCGGGGCGCCGCCGTCGGGCGCAGAGGCGCGGGGGGTTTCGGCGCGAGCTCGTCGTGATGGGCACGCGTCAGGGTCCGCGGATCCAGTGGAGCTTTCGGACCCCCGATCGACCGAGCCCCTTTCGCGAGCGGGTCGTCGATCCATGGTCGACCGAGGGGCTCACGACCCTGGTCGATGGGCACGACTTCGGCGGTCTGGGCGAGCGGATCGGCGAGCTGCTGTTCGGGCGGCATGGGCAGGAGCAATTCCACGAGATCTTCCGCAGCCTGTTCGTCACCGAGCGCGACGAGCGACCGGGGCCGGCGGTGGGCCCGGTGCGCTGTCGGTTGCTCGTGGAGGACGACGAGGTGGCCGGGGTGCCGTGGCGGCTCGCTGCGGACCGCGGGCACTGGCTCACCGAGGACGGCTGGACGTTCGAGCTGGCGAGCTCGGCGACTCCGGAGGCGGCGATCCAGCTACCGAACCCGTGCTCGATCGTGCTGCTGGCCCCCACGTGGGGAGCGCTGGGACGCCGGGCCCCGCGGGTCGAGCTGATGATCCGCGAGCTGTTGATGGGAGCGTGGCCCGGGCTGAGCGACGATCTCGGGGGACACCTGGCGGTGGCACGCAGCCTCGACGAGCTGACGCGCAAGGTCGAGCTGCTGCGGCCGCACGTGGTGTTGGCGCTGGCCCACCACGTGATCGGCGGCACGCCAGCCCTGCGCCTGGGCAGCGCCGGCAGCGTCGACCGGGTGCCGCTGGCCGCGATCGCCGAGCGGCTGCGCGGCCCGGTCAGGGCGCTCTACCTCGCGACGCTCGGTGATCTGCCGCTGCCCCTGCGAGCGGTGGCTGGCGGTGGGCTGCCCTGTGTGATCGGCCCCACCGTGCCGGGGCACGCCGACGACGTGGTCGACGTGATGATGGCCTGGCTGCACGGCTTGCTCATCGAGGCGCTCGATCCGGTGGAGGCCATGCACGAGCTGCCGGCGGCGGGGCCCTCGCGGCGCTGGGCGGGGATGCGGGCGCACACCGACTACTTCAGCTGGTCCACGGCGCACGCGCTGGCGCTGCCGCTCGACGGCCTGGCCGAGCTGCGGGTGGACCGCAAGGATCAGCGCGCGCTGTTCCGCCAGCACCTCGACGAGCTGGTGCGCGACTCGTCGCGGCGGGTGGAATCGATCGTGTGCTTCGGCAGCGAGCGCGACCTGCCCGAGCTGCTCAGTCGGCAGCTCGAGCACGAGCTCGACGAGCGCGAGCTGGTCGGCACCGTGGTCGTGCGTCAGGGCGTGCCCCTGCCCGCGTTGGGGCGCCCGACCGAGGCGATGCGCGAGGATCTGCGACGGATGCTGCGCGAGGAGCTCGACGCGCGCCAAGGCGAGGAGCTGGCGGCGGCGGTGCAGCGCATGGCCGACTTCCACGACGTGGGCACCGACATGTTCGTGATGTGGCTCGACTGGGGGGTGGCCGACGAGCACGTTCGGGCCGGTGAGCTGCAGGCCTGGCTGCGCATGGCGGCCGAGGACCTGCCGCACCTGTGCGACGGCCATCCCTGGGTGCGGGTGCTCTCCACCCTCACGGTGCGGCTGCGACCCGAGCGGTTCGCTCGCTTCGAGCAGGTGATGGCCCAGCTCGCGCGCGTCGAGCAGAGCCACCAGGCCACGATCAAGCTGCTGCCGCAGCTGGGCAAGGTCAAGGAGGAGGATCTCGATCGCTACCTGCGAGACCGCCGGCTCACACGGTGCCCCGAGGCCCTGATCCCGGCTGCAGCCCATGCGATCATCGCCAGCACCGGCGGCTACTTCGACGACGTGATCGCGCTCATCGAGAGGACCGAGCGCGGAGGCACCTGGACGGCGCTGGCCGGTGAGGCGAGCCTCGGGGCCGTCACCGCCGGGCTCGACCTGGAGATCGACTTCACATGAGCGAGTTCGAGATCATCGATCACCTTCGCACCGAGCCGCTGGGCCCCGATGCCCTGCAGCGGCGTCGCTCGCAGCTTCGGCTGCACGACCTCCGCGCCGGGGCGCCGCTCTATCGGCTCGATGCCGAGCTGGCCACCGCGATCAACGTGGCGCTCTCGGTGGGGGCGCCGCTCTTGCTCACCGGCGAGCCGGGCACGGGCAAGAGCCAGCTGGCGTACTACCTCACGTGGTACTTCGGCCTCGAGGCAGGCGTGCCCGAGGCCGAGCGCGAGCAGCCCTTCACCTTGCCGGTCAAGTCGACCACGGTGTGGAGGGATCTGCTCTACACGTTCGACACGGTGCAGTACTTCTACGATGCCCAGCGCAAGTCGCGGAAGGACGAGGAGCTCGACCCCAAGCAGTACCGCGACAAGGGGCCGCTGTGGCGCGCGATCGAGGTGGCCAAGTCGGGCAAGACGGCGGTGGTGCTCATCGACGAGATCGACAAGGCCCCGCGCGACTTTCCCAACGACCTGCTGCGCGAGCTCGATCAGTTCGAGATCCGCTGCAAGGAGACCCGTGAAGAGCTGAGCGGTCACAAGGATCGGCTGCCGATCGTGGTGATCACCAGCAACAGCGAGAAGCGGCTGCCGCCCGCGTTCCTGCGGCGCTGCATCTTCCACCACATCGAGTTCGACGAGACCCTGGTGCGCCGGGCGGTGGCGGCGTGGCGGGACTTCCAGCGGGACGGCGGGCCCGCCAAGGGGCGGCCCGAGGGGATCGGACCCGGGGAGGTGCCCTCGCTCGGGCCGACGGACGAGGCCGCGGTGCAGGCGTTCATGCGGGTGCGTCGGGTGCCGCGGCTGCACAAGCTGCCGGCCACGGCGGAGCTGCTGGTGTGGATGGCTGCGCTCGACACCCGCGGGGTGAAGGCGAGCGAGCTGACCGGGAGCGTCGGGGAGCTTCCGCTGCTCTCGGCGTTGATCAAGGACCGCGACGATCTCAAGACCCTCCGTGCGACCTGATCCTCACTCGCGCTGGCCACACGTCGAGCGCCTGCAGCAGCAGCTGGCCCGCGAGGGGCTGGCCATGGGCGTGATGGAGCGCGTGCGGCTCGAGCACGTGCTGGAGGATGCCGGCGTACCGAGCGGCGACGCGGTCTTCGTGGCGTGGGTCGACGCGGAGCCGGAGCGCCTGCGGCGGCTCTTGTGCGCGACGCTGGCCAAGTCACCGGCCGAGCGCGAGCTGGTCGAGGGAGGGTACGCGCGCTGGTTGGTCGGGCTGCCCCGCGAGGCCAGGGCGTCGTGGGGCGGGGGGGTCGAGGCGAGCACCGCGTGGGGCAGGGTCGCGACGCCCGGGGTCTCGGCCGACGAGGCCTCGTCATCGCGAGGGGCGGCGAGGTGGATCGGGCCGCTGCTCGTGCTGGTGGTGCTGATCGGCTGGGGGGGGTGGTCCATGCTCGCTCCGTTCGACGGTGGGGCGGATGGTCAGCGTGCGACCGCGACGGACGCCAAGGAGAGCACGGGGGCTCGGGATGCTCCCCAGAG
Organism: Paraliomyxa miuraensis; assembly: GCF_026337845.1. GTDB lineage: Bacteria > Myxococcota_A > Polyangia > Nannocystales > Nannocystaceae > Paraliomyxa > Paraliomyxa miuraensis. The sequence goes on from NZ_JAOVZF010000137.1 coordinate 115,214, forward strand.
GGACGAGCGCGGCACGGACGGCGAGTCCGCGGCGGACGGCGACGATGGTTCGGGTGAGGCGGCGCCCAACGAAGCCGAGGACGTTCGACCTCCGCTCGATCTGACCCGCGTGAAGGTGGCGGTGCCGTGGCCGGTGATGGTTGCCATTCCCCGGGCATGGGACGACTCGAGCATTCCGTGGTCGTCGTGGGGGGTCGGCGGGCTGTCGCTGGTGGTGCTCGTCGTGGCGTGGCGCAGCAGCCGGCGGCAGCGATTGCTGCCCGCGCCGGCGGCTCGACCCGCGCGGCACGGGGGGGGACGGGTCCAGCCCGAGCTCGATCGCGGCAAGCTGCCCGCGTTCGTGGAGCGCTCGGAGCAGGAGACGCTCGTCTGGGGCATCGGGCGCGAGGTGTCCGAGCGCCTCACCGAGCAGCTCGACGCCGAGCGCACCGTCGACGAGACCATCGGGCGCGGTGGTCTGCCGCAGCTATGGTTCCAGCCCGCATTCGAGCACCGCGGGGTGTGGCTGTGGCGTGATCGCCGGATGAAGTCGGGCCAGGCCGACGCCAAGCGGCTCGAGGCGGAGATCGTGCGCACCCTGAAGGAAGCCGAGCTGCCCGTGCACGTGGCCACCTTTGCGCGGGTGCCCGACAGCCTGCAGAAGGTCGATGGCCCTGCGTTCAGCCCGGCCGAGCTCGACGAGCAGCGCCGCACCACGCGGGGGGTGGTGCTGACCGACGGGCACGGCCTCTTGCAGGCTCGCACGGCCCGCGAGGGGGCGCAGGTGCAGGACCTCCTGCGGCGCCTGCAGGGATGGCACGCGCTGGCGGTGGTGGTGTTCGGCGAGCGGGTGGCGGAGGTCGAGCGCATGCTCGAGCCCTATGGCATCGCGTGCCTGCGACCGGCCGATGCGGTGGCCCACCTCGCGGGAGCCCTGCGCGAGGGCGGGGCGGTCGAGCGCGAGCGGGAGCTCCTGCGCTGGGAGACCGCGTGCGCGCTGGCGCCTCGCAGGATCAGGGAAGAGGACGCGCTGGCGCTGCGCAACGCGCTGGGGCTTCGGATCGAGGGCTTCGCCGTCGACGCGCTGCGGCAGCGGCACGGTCGGGGGCAGCACCTGGTGTGGAGCCGGCCGCAGCGGGTGGCGATCCTGGCCGACTACGATCGTGCGTTCGGCTACCGGGCGATGGGGTGGGATGCGATCGAGCGCAAGACGCTGCTGGGGCGAGCGCTGGCGTTCTGGCACGAGTACTACGCCCAGGCGCTGGCCGAGCCGACGCTCGAGCCGGGCACGCGCGACGCATTGATGGTGGAGCGGCTCGTGCTCGGGCTGTGGGATCGGCCCGAGGAGGTCGTGCGCGGCGACGAGGGGCTCTATGCGCTGTTCCAGACCGAGGTGCTCGGGGACGTGGTGCGGGAGCTGGTGGCGCAGTACACCGATGTCGATGGCGACGAGGATCGCGTGCGCCTGCCGTGGAGGTACGAGGAGCGGTCGGTCGACGTGCAGGTGATGCTCGGGCGCATGGGGTTTGCGGTGCGTCACCCGGTGGCGCGGGTGCAGCGAGCGGGGCGCTGGGGCTGGGGGCTGGGGCTCTGCCTGGGGCTGGGGGTGACGGCGCTGGGGCGGGGCATGGTGGAGATGATGATGCCCGGCTCGAGCGGCGCGGCGCCCGAGATCCGCTGGGTCGGTCCGCAGCCCGACGAGAGCTGGGGAGGGTGTGCCGCTGCCGACGACGGATGGTGGAGGTGCGAAGCGAGCTCTCGCTTCACCAAGACCAGCCGGCGACTCCGGCCGGAGCTCTCGCCGTGGGTGGAGTGGAGGACCCTGTGGGCGCCTTGCGTGGAGAGGCAGACCCTCTCGATCGATGGGTTCGACGGGCGCCTCGTCAAGCACGTGCGGCGATGCACGGCCCGAGGCGACCTCCAGGAGGAGAGCTGGGTCTTCGAGCAGGTCCACGATCCGCCCGTCCAGCGCTCGCTCGAGAGCCCGGTGCCCGAGCCCCGGCTCGAGAAGGAGGCGAGGTAGCCGATGCCCTCGTCGACCCCACGGCGACGGCAGCGGTCGCTCGATCGCATGCTCGCGCGCATCGACGCCCTGCCGCCGGCCGCATCCTGGGCGGCGGGCCTGCTCACCGGGGGGGTGGTCGTCCTCGGCGCGGGTCACCCCTCGGCGCTGTGGGTGGCGTCGTTCGTGCCCGTGCTGGCCTTCGTCGCGGTGCGTGGGGCGGGGCTGTGGCCCGGAAGCCAGCGCGTCACCAGGCCGGGCGCCATGAGCCGGGGCGCGCTCGCCAGCATCGAGCTGGCGGTGGGGATGGTCGTGATCATGACCCTCGCGTCGCGTTGGCTGCCGATGCCGGCCAGTGTGGCCGACGCCAACGACTCCGAGGCGCTCGGCACGTTGCACCTCGATCTGGGCTCCGAGCACGGCCTCGATGACTCCAGCGGCTCGGGCGATCCGAGCGACACGACTGGCGCGGGCGACATGGGAGCCCACCCCGACGAGACCTCGAGCTCGGGTGCCACCTCGACGGACTCGTACGATGCGATCCCGCCCGACGACTCCGCCACCGGCGGCGTGGTGACGCAGAGCGGCGATGATGGCTCGGTCGTCTCCTCCGTGTCCCCCTCGGACTCGGGCAGTGATCGCTGCCCCGGCGGCATGGTCCTCATCGAGGGGGGCAGGTTCAGTGCCCAGGGCAACAAGCACTCGGTCAAGCCCTTCTGCCTCGACGTGACCGAGGTTCGCGTGGCCGACTACCGGCGCTGCGTCGACGTCGGCAAGCGGGGCAAGCCTGGCTGCACGCTGGGCGGAGGCAAGCGCATCAAGACCACGAGCAAGCCCGGTGATGGTGCCCTCGACACCAACTGTCACCTCGCCCAGCGGGCGAACCGCGATGCGCATCCGATCAATTGCGTCGAGTGGTTTCAGGCCAAGGACTACTGCCAGTTCGTGGGCAAGCGCTTGCCCACGGAGTGGGAGTGGGAGTGGGCCGCGAGGGGGCGCACCAAGGCTCATCGCTACCCCTGGGGCAACCAACCGCAGCCGAGCTGCGACATGACGGTGAAGAAGGACTGCGGCGGCATGCGGCCGGTGGGGGCGGCCTCGCGAGATTCCACGCCCGAGGGGGTCAAGGACATGGGCGGCAACGTGGAGGAGTGGACCAGCACCGCCCCCTCGGGTCGCACTCGCATCATTCGAGGCGGATCCTGGTTCTCGGGCAACAACCGAATCCTCACCTCCAATCGCCAGCGCGACAGTCCCCACAACAGCTATCACTACGTGGGGTTTCGCTGCGCCGATGACCCGAAGGCCGACGCTCCGAGGGCCAGCGCTTCGAAGGACGATGCGTCGAAGGATGAGCCCGCCGCCCGCTGACTCGCGGCCTGGCAAGGACGGCGTGATCACCGACGCCATGCGAGTCTGCCGGGGAACCCTAGATCGGCTGATGTGGACCCCATCGTATGGACCAGACCCGGTGCCTTGCGCGGTCGCCTCGTCGACGGTGTGAGCGCCTTCTTGGGCATCCCCTATGCGGCACCGCCGTTCGGCGCGGCGAGGCTTCGGCCGCCGCAGCCGGTCGCCCCCTGGAGCGGAGTTCGCGACGCCATCGCGTTCGGCCCGAAGTCACCACAGCCCGTCTACCCGCCAGCGATGGCGCGGTTGCTGCCCGAGCTCACGATGGGAGGCGAGGATTGCCTGAGTCTCAACGTGTGGACTCCGCAGCTCGGCGGCGGGGCGGCCCGACCGGTGATGGTGTGGATTCCGGGCGGTGCGTTCGCCCATCACGCCACGGGCGCCTCGCCCTGGTACGACGGCAGCCGCTTTGCTCGCGATGGTGTCGTGTGCGTGACGATCAACTATCGCGTCGGTGCGGACGGCTTCCTCTCCTTGCGAGAGGGTCACGCGAACCGCGGGCTGCTCGATCAGCTCGCCGCGCTCCGGTGGGTACGAGACGAGATCGCCGCCTTTGGTGGCGATCCCGACCAGGTCACCATCTTCGGCGAGTCCGCAGGAGCGATGAGCGTGGCCACGCTGTTGGCCTCGCCGCGCGCCCGGGGCCTGTTCTCGCGGGCGATCGCGCAGAGCGGCGCGGCCCACCACGTGATCTCACCCGCAACCGCGCAGCGGGTGGCGACGAGGTTCGCCGAGCTCCTGGGCGTGCCGGCCACCCGCGAGGCGGTGGCGGCCGTGCCCATCGATCGCCTGCTCGAGACCCAGGTGCAGCTCGAGGCCGAGCTGGCGGCTTGGCCCGATCCGCAGCGCTGGGGGCCGGAGGTTGCGCTCACTGGGATGGCATGGCAGCCGGTGATCGATGGCGACCTCGTACCCGCTGCCCCGCTCGAGCGCATTGCGGCCGGGGCGAGCGCCGACGTCGAGCTCCTCCTGGGCACCAACGTCGACGAGCATCGCCTGTTCCTGGTGACCAGCGGTGCGATCGATCAGGTCACCATCGAGGCGGTGGCCGACGTCATCGCGGCCTACGGGCTGTCGCCGGAGCCGACGCTGGCGGCGTACCGCGCCGCCCATCCTCGGGCCAGCCCCGGCGATCTGCTCGCGATCGTGCAGACCGACTGGTTTTGGCGGCTTCCCGCCCTACGTCTGGCCGAGGCCCACGCGCCGCACCCCGGGGCCACGTTCATGTACGAGTTCACGTGGCCCTCGCCGCAGCTCGGCGGGCGCCTGGGTGCGTGCCACGGGCTGGAGATCCCCTTCGTGTTCGACACGCTCGGGCAGGGCACCGAGCCGCTGCTCGGTCCCCATCCTCCCCAGGCGCTGGCCGATGCCATGCACGCGGCCTGGGTGCGCTTCGCGGTGCACGGCGACCCGGGGTGGCCGCGGTACGAGCTCCCGCGGCGGACGACCATGCGGCTCGGCCTCGCATCCGAGGCGGTGGACGACCCGCGCAAGGCCGAACGCACCCTCTGGTACGGAGTGCGGTAGGACCTCGGGGCATGAGCGGTTTCGCTCGTAGGGTTGATCCAGATCACACCATCGGCGCCGGTCTCGGGAGCATCATGCGCCCCATGCACGATCGGCTGTTGGTCTCCTTCCTCCTTGGCTTCTCCCTCACTGCGCTCGCCGGCTGCCCCGCGGACGATGCCCCCGCGGACCCGACGGACTCGTCGGACACGGGCAATCCTGGCACCACGACCAACACCACCCTCGACGAGTCCGGTCCGACGACCGAGGGTCCCACCACGGCCGGGACGGTGATGCCGACCACCAGCGTGGACACCACCGCGGACACGGGCCCCGATCCCAGCACCAGCGACACCAACACCACCGACGACACCACCGACACGGCGGGGGCGTGCCAGGTCTGGGAGATCACCTACGACCTCGAGGGCAGCGAGTTCGAGATCTCCGGCACCCCCTTCATGGCCGGCGACCAGGTCAACGTGCTGACCATGCCCTACGATGCCGACGATACGGTGGGCCCTGGGACGTTCGTGCTGCGCTTCCAGGACATGGGTGGAGAGCCCGGCGGAATGGCGGCGATGGCCGCCTATCAGGCGAGCCTGCACTTCGTGGTCAACTCGGGCGTGACCACCGTCAGCACCGACCTCGAGACCGACGCCGGGCCCGAGGAGTGCGGGGTGACCACCGGAATGCTGGCCGGGGACACGGTGGCCTGGATGCCCTCCGCGATCGTCGGTCACCACTCCATGGGACAGATCCTGTGCGAGGGAGCCCTGTGCGGGGCAGGCGGGCTGCCCAATGGCAAGCCCGTGCCAGTCGACGAGGTCAGCGATCAGCCGGTCTCCGACTTCGTGTTCAGCGGCGATCTGTCGAGCTTCACGATGGAGCAGACGGTGATCCAGATGGATGCCAACTCGACCACGTCCTGGATGTACATGGGGACCGAGACCGGTCGCGAGCTGATCGACGCACCGCCGTGCCTGTGCCCGTAGTCGGCGTCGCACCAGGTGAGCCGGTGCCTCGACCGCGGCCCGGCTCCTAGCGGCTCATGCGTCCGACCAATCCACAGGCGGCCCCGATGGCCGCGCCCCCGACGGCCGTCAGCACCACCCCGCACACGACGGCGAACGGCACGAGCCCCATCGCTCGCGCGAGCGCGGTCATGCCATGGAGGGTGGGGACCACGTTCAGCATGCGCATCAGGGTCCATCCCATCATGCCGAACGCGCCCAGCGAGATCACCGAGGCCACCGTGGCGGTCCCCAGCTGGCGCAGCAGCGATCGCTCGCTTCGGCGCGGGAACAGCTGGGGTGACCACAGGGCCACGAACGCGATCGCGCCCACGAGGCACGAGCCGAGGATGTTGGCCGTGCCGGCGTACGGGGCATCGAGCGAGCCAAAGCCCGCGACGCCGAGGACGCCGGGGGCGACGCCAGCCAGGATTCCACCGAGTGCTCCGGCCCCCATCAAGCGCAGCGGGTCACGACGCTGCATCAGCAAGGTGGCCCCACCCACGCACACGCCTACCGAGACCCCACCCACGAGCACGAACAGCGCGATGGCCAGCGGCATGTGGTCCCAGCTCCACGAAAGACGCATCGCGCCAGGCAGGGCGAGGTAGCGAGACGTGCCGAGGAGCGCGCCAAGACCGCAAGCCAGGGTGCCCGCCAGGGCGGCACGAAGTCCCCAGAAACGGGGGAGGGAGTCGACTTGCTGGGTGAACATCAGGCTCTTGCTCCAGGTTGGACGGCGGAGGGTCGACCGTCTCCGACTGCACGCACGACGGGAGGTTCCCGGTTTGGGAGACGGCGCGAGCCATCCCCGGTTGCCGAATCCAAGGCAAGGATCGTGAAAGGCGAGAGCGGCGTCATGGGGGGAGCGGCCGCATGATCTCCTTCAGCCGGTAGCGCGGCGCCTTCACCTCGCGGAATGCGTCGAATTTGGTCCCCGCCGTTCGTTGCTCGATCCGCGTGTCGAGGGTCCAGCGATACACGGCGCCCACCTCGAAGCGACGGGGGTCGCCCATCAACCACATCTCGGGGCAGCTCACGTACACGTAGAGGGTGTCGCCATCGTAGCGACCGTCGAGCACCTTCACGACCTCGAGCTTCATGACCCCTACGGCGTGGATGACCCCGCAGTGGGACGTGCGCTGGCCCGAGTCGACCAAGACGGCATCGACGGTGAAGGTCTTGCCGTCGGCCCCGGGCTGCGCAGGGGCCGGCTCGGTGGGCGAGCCCGTGGGGTCGCTCGTGGTGGTGTCCGGGTCGGTGGCGCCGGCATTCGGGGCGGGGTCGGTCTCGCCCGTGGTCCCGCTCGAGGGCGCCTCGCCGTTCCCGAGCCGCGGTGGCGGGAGCCCCTTGGCCTCGGGGCCAGCCTCGACGGGGGCCGAGGCAGACTCGACGGCGGGCTCGGGCGTGGGAGTCGGCTCGCCTCGCGAGCACCCCACGACCATCGCGATTCCTCCCAGCCACGCGCCAAGGCCTCTCATGCGGCAGCCCGACATCTCGGCATGGCCGAGGTTCCCTCATCGACATGGCGGAGTCGACCCCGATCACGGCTTGGGAGCGGGGTGCGACGCCAGCCAGTCCTCGACCTCGGCCAGCTCGCGGCGGCGCCCGATGCCGGCCTCGACGAAGCGCTCGCGCGCCTGCTGGGCCAGCGTACGGGCCCGCGTACGCTCGTCGTCGTCGAGCGCCTTGGCCAGGGCGAACAGCGCCTCGGCGCGATCGTCATCGGGCACGCCTCCGCCGGCCTGCAAGGCGACCCCGCGCTCGAGCTGCTCGCGTGCGTCGGCCACCGCGCCCTGCGCATGCAGGGCCCGCCCGAGGCCCACCACCACATAGGACACATAGATGTGATCGGGGCCGAACCCGGCCTCCATGATCGGCAAGGCCACCCGGTAGCGAGCCTCGGCCTCCGCCGGTCGGCCCAGCCCCAGCAGGGAGTCGGCCACGTTGAGCTCGAAGACTCCCACGTGAGGGTGCTCGGGTCCCAGCACCTTGCGCAGCACCGCGACCGCGCGCTCGAGCATGGGCAGGGCTTGCTCGAAGCGATGCAGGGTCACCAGCTCGCTGGCCACGTTGTTCAGCGCTTGCGCGGTGCGGGGGTGGTCCGGTCCGAGCTTGGCCTCGACGGCGGAGTGAACGCGCCGATAGAGCTCGAGCGCCTCCTCGAAGCGCCCCTGGGCGTCGACCACGATGGCGAGGTTGTTGAGGGTGTCGACGACCTCGAGGTTCTCGATGCCGACCTCGCGCTCGAGGATCTCGAAGGACTCGCGAATGCGCTGCTCGGCCTCGGCGTTGCGGCCCAGGCCCGAGAGCGCCAGGCCCAGGCCCGAGAGCGTGTGCGCGGTGTCGGGGTGCTCGGGTCCGAGCAGGGCGCGGCGCATGGCCAGCGCTTGCTCGAAGAACTCGGCCGAGCGCGCGTAGTCGCCCCGCTGGTGCAGCCGGTTGCCCAGGGTGCTCAGCACGGTGGCCACCCGGGGGTGCTCCGGTCCGTGGAGCCGGCGCTCGAGCTCGAGGGTGCGCTCGAGCATCTCGAACGAAGCCTCGAGGTCTCCGCGGCTCTCCATCGAGTGGGCCAGGTTGGTCATGGTGGTGGTCACGAACGGGCTCTGCTCGCCGAACTGCTCGAGCTGAAGCGCGAGCGCCCGGCCAAAGACCTCGATCGCCTCGTCGTGGTGGGCATGGGTCTGGAGTACGCCCGCGAGATCGTTGAGGACCAGCGTATGGAGCTTCGGAATGCCCAGCGGCTCCACCATGGCCAGCGCGGTTCGGGTGAGCCGCAGCCCCTCGGCTTCTTGCATGCGGCGGGCGCCCAACGAGAAGCCCAGCGCCGAGAGGGCTTCGATCGCGTACTCCCGGTGATTGGTGCGCAGGGCCGCGAAGCTGGCGTCCTCGAGCACCCGCTCGGCCTCCTCGTAGCGCCGCAGGTCGAGCAGCATGTGCCCCCGCCACACCTCCACCTCGGCCCGCAGCGGCTCGTAGGCGAGCGCTTGCTCGGAGAGCGCGTCGAGCTGCTCGATCGACGCGGCATGCTGCCCCACGCTCCCGATCACGCGGGCGCGTGCCAGCTCGCCGCGCGCTTGCTCGACGGCCGGCGCCAGCGCGGCTTCGGGCGGAGCCACCCCCGTCTGGAGCGCGTCCACGTCGGCACAGCCGGCCAGCGAGGGGAGCCCCGCCGTCAGCGAGATCGCGTTCTCCACCACGACCGCGTCGGCCCCGGCGAGCACCTCCGCCGTGGCAGCGAGCGATTGCAGGCGCTGTCGCAGGCAGCCCATGCGAAGATCGAGCACCGCCGCCGATTGCTCGCCGCGCACCGAGGTGGCCTCGCAGGCCGTCGTGTGCATGCCGGCCCACTCGTCGGCGTAGGCGTCCAGGCGCGGCAAGAGCTCGGCGAGCGTGGTCTCGGCGTACTCCACCCCGGTGGAGCGCAGCCCCGTGCTCACCTGCTCGCGCCGGGCATCGTCCCACACACCCACCAGGTGATCACGGGCGCCCGTGCACACCGCGGGGCTGCGGGTCCACCAGCCCGCGATCGCGCCCGTCGTCGCGAGCACGGCCACTCCGATCGCGCCCGCGGTGATCCACCGCAGTCGGCTGCGCGCGGGGTCGAGATCGAGGCGCTCGAGCAGGGCGTCCATCGAGGGCCAGCGCTCGCTCGGCGCGGGGGCGAGACCGCGAAGGATCGCCTCGGTGATCTTGCGCGGAACGGCCGAGCCCGACGGCCACTGGGGAGGCCCGCGGGTCTTGGCGACGGCGAGCTGGCGATAGTCGCCGACGAACGGGCGCTTGCCCGTCAGCGCTTCCCACAGCGAGACACAGAACGCATACTGGTCGGCCTTGGCATCGGCCTCCTCGCCCATTTGCTGCTCGGGCGCCATGTAGGCCGGCGTGCCCATCACCGTGCCGGCCGCGGTCACGGTGGCGCGCAGGCTGCCGTGACTGCCGGAGATCGACGCCCGCACGCCCGAGCCCTCGTCGGCGCCGACGTGCTCGCCCATCGGTCGGGCCAGGCCGAAGTCGGTCACCCGCACGCGAGCGTCGGTGCCGACCAGCACGTTGTCGGGCTTGAAGTCGCGATGCATCAACCCTGCCGCGTGTGCCGCGGCGAGGCCTCGGCCGGCCTGGACGAAGACCTCGAGGACTCGGGGCCACCCGAGCGCTTCCTTGCGCAGCCACTTGCCCAGGGTGGTGCCCTGCACCAGCTCCATGGCCAGCAGCACGGTCGACTCGTGCCGCTCCACGTCGTACACCGCCACGACGTTGGGGTGTGCGAGCTGGGCCATGGCCTGAGCCTCGCGCACCATCCGCTCGGCCGCGCCGTCGTCGAGCACGTCCGAGCGCAGGTGCTTGAGGGCCACCTCCCGCTGCAGCCGGGGATCGTAGGCGCGCAGCACCACCCCCATGCCGCCCGAGCCGAGGGTGTCGAGCACGACGTAGCGGCCGAGCTCGGTACCCACGGCGGGGGTCTCCAGCGCGGGTCGGGGCGGCCTGGCGCGCTCCGTGGGGCCGTCGATGGTCGTGACCGCCTCGGACGACGTGAGCGACGTGGACGAGGTGGTCACGACCCCTCCATGGTGCCGGTTCGAGTGCGTCGGGCCAAGCCGAGCCCCGCGAGCACCAGCCCCGTGCTACGCGCTCGAACTCGCCTTCGCCGAGATCGCGGCCTTGACCATCGCAACGATGATGAACACGCGGAACACGATGCCACCCATGGGGGGCGTGCCGCCGGCCTCCATTGCTGCGAACACGCCGAGCAGCCCGTCGATGGCGAACAGCACGATGGCGATCCACAGCGCGACCACCGAGCCGCGCAGCGTCGCAAAGCCGAGCGCGCCGAACACCACGCCGACCGCGACCGCAATCCAGCCCAGCCCCAGCGCGAGCAGGAACTCGACCCGACCGAGCTCGGCGACGAGCCCGAGCACCAGGTTGAGCCCCGCGATGAAGAACACGATGCCGGCCGCCGACTTCATGGCCGTCTTGGGATCGGCGGCCGAGCCGGGCAAGGGGACGCCGTTGCGCAGCACGTTGAGCCCACCACCCCCGAAGCCGGTCTCGAGCTTCACCTGTAGGGTCGAGCCGTCCTCGAGCTGCCACGAGCCGCCCCGCGCGACCTCCTTTTGTCCCTGCATGCGGCCGAGCTCGCGGCCGTCGACGCGGACCGTGAAGTCCTTCCACATTCCGCGCCACTCGAGGTCGACGGTGGAGCTGGGGCCGAGGGGGAAGCGCTTCTTTGGCATCGCCTCGATGATACGATGAAGACTCGATCATGCGCGACGGCTCCTTTCCCTCGATGCTCGTGATGGCGGGTACGCTGTGCTGCGGGCCGCTGGCCTGCAATCAGTCCGACCCCATGGGGTCGACGACCAGCGACTCGGACCAGGATCCGAGCGACGAGTCCGGCCCTCCGCCGCCGGACGGCGACTACTACCCGCTGGTGGACGGCGCGACCTGGACCTACCGACACACGGACGTGGGGGGAGTGGTCTGGGACGAGATCGTGCAGATGCGGGAGCTCGACTACCAGGGCACCGCTGCCTTCGAGATCGAGGACAACGAGGACACCGACGACGAGAGCACGCTGGCCGTGCTCGTTCGCGACGGCACGATGACGCTCCGCGTCCACAAGGACGTGAGCCTGGGCGGGGTGCCGACGGGATCGGCCGACTACGACCCGGGCTTTCTGCGCTTCGACGAGGCCTGGCAGGAGGGAGACGTGTCGATGTGGAGCTACGAGCGCACCGAGTACGATGCGGCGGGGGTCCTCGTCGGCCAGGCTCCGCGCGACATGGTCTTCACCATCGAGTCGAGCTCGACCGAGGTGACCGTGCCGGCGGGTACGTTCGACTGCGTGCAGCTCCTGCGCGCGCGCATCGACAATGGTGACCTCAAGCGCTACTGGTTTGCCCGCGGCGTGGGCAAGGTCAAGCACGAGTCGCTCGTCACGGGAGCCACCGAGGAACTCGCCGAGTACGCGATCCCGTGAGGGCACGAGGTGGTGCGCCCATGAACCTCATCGCCTCCTCCATCCCCGCGTTCTTCATCCTGATCGGGGTCGAGCTATGGGTGGCGCGCCGTCGGGGTCGGCGGGTGACGCGGTTCAACGACGCGATCACCGATCTCGGCTGCGGCATCAGCAGCCAGGTGGTGGGGCTCCTGTTCGTCGCCGCCAAGCTGCTCGTCTACGCCTGGGTGTTCGAACACCTGCGCCTCTTGACGCTGCCCGAGGACTCGGGGTGGACGCTGGTGTTCGCGATCGTCGCGCTCGACTTCATCTACTACTGGTGGCACCGCCTCAGCCACGAGGTCAACGTGCTGTGGGCGGCCCATGTCGTCCACCACCAGAGCGAGGACTACAACCTCGCCGTGGCGCTGCGGCAGGCGTGGTTCACGGGAATCACGATCCTGCCGTTCTACCTCCCGCTGGCCGTGCTCGGGGTGCCGCCGGTGCCCTACGCCATCGCCAACGGGATCGTGACCCTCTATCAGTTCTGGATCCACACCGAGCTCATCGGGAAGCTCGGGCCGCTCGAGCACGTGCTCAACACGCCCTCGCACCACCGGGTCCATCACGCCATCAATCCCGGCTACCTCGACCGCAACTACGGGGGCATCTTCATCGTGTGGGACCGCCTGTTCGGGAGCTTTGCCCCCGAGCACGAGGTGCCGATCTACGGCATCACCAAGCCCCTGCGCAGCCTCAATCCGGTGTGGGCCAACGTCCACCACTGGGTGGAGATCGGCGCTCGCATGCGTGCGGCCACGAGCTGGCGCGATCGGCTGTGGGCGCCCCTTGCTCCGCCCGCGTGGGTCCCGGCCGGGGCTCCGCCGGCGGCGACGCCCGAGCCGAGCGTGGCACGGGAGAAGTACGACCCTCCGGTCTCGTGGCCGATGAAGGCATACGTGGGGCTGCAGCTGGTGACGACCGCATTGGGTACGGTGCTCGTGCTGTTCGGATACCGCGACTGGAGCGGCGCTCAGTTGCTCGTGGCCGTCACGCTGTTGGTGGCGGCAACGCTCGCGGCCGGAGGCTTGATGGAGCGCAAGCGCTGGGCGTGGCCGCTCGAGGTCTCGAGGCTCGTGCTCTCGGCCGTCGCCGCGTTGGTGCTGTGGCCGTGACGAGCCATCGCGTGCGTGGTGGCTCGCGGCAACGCGAGGGCACGACCCCCGCCGGCCCATCTTGCACGACCTCCGAGATCGCGCTTGGATGTCTCCCATGGACGAGCGCCTCAGCCTGGAAGCGGTCGAGAACCTCGTCACCCAGTTCTCGCGTCGCCTCGACTTCCTGCGCGAGCTGGTCCAAAACAGCATCGACGCCGGCAGCTCCGCCGTCGACGTGTGGATGCAGCGCGTGGGCACCGAGGACGACGGCGTCATCGAGATCCACGTCGACGACTTCGGTGACGGGATGACCGAGTCGATCATCGACAACGAGCTCACCCGCCTGTTCGCGTCGTCCAAGGAGAACGACCTCACCAAGATCGGCAAGTTCGGGATCGGCTTCGTCTCCGTGTTCGCCATGAAGCCCAAGGGCGTGCTGCTGCACACGGGGCGCAGCGGTGAGTACTGGGAGGTGTTCTTCCACGAGGACCGCTCCTTCACCAAGACGCGCATCGACGATCCGATCGAGGGCACCCAGATCACGCTGTTCGTCGAGGGCGACGGCGCCGAGTATCGCGAGCTCGTGGCCGGAGCCGAGGCCACGCTGCGACGCTGGTGCGCCTGCTCGGACACCGAGATCTCCTTCGAGGATCGCTCCGCTCCCGATTCCGAGAGCCGCGTGATCAACGAGCCCTTCGTGGCTTCTGGCCTCTGCGCCCGGACCGTGCAGTACCCCGAGACCGAGATCGCCCTGGCCTTCCAGGAGCAGCCGGTCTACGGGTTCTACAACAAGGGCCTCGCCCTGGCGGTCTCGACGGTGGGCAACGACGTGATGGGAGCCCACGCGTCGCGGTACCCCCACATCGGATTCAAGATCAAGTCGCGCTGGCTCGAGCACACCCTCAGCCGCGAGACGGTGATGCGCGACGAGAATTTCGAGAAGGCGATGGCCCTGCTGCGCGAGGCGGCCGATGGTCCCCTCCACGGCGCATTGGTGGACGCGCTGGTCGTTGCTGCGGCGGCGGATCCCTGGACGCTGGCCGCGGCGAGCCACCACCGCCGCCTGCTGGCGTTCCTCGCGGTCGAGCCCGACGAGCTGCTGCTTGCCGACGAGCTGCTCGAGCGACCGATCCTGCGCACGGTCCACGATCGCGTGATCTCGCTGGGCGGCGTCGTCGAGGCGCTCGAGCGAGACGGCCGGATCTTCGTCGCCGCCTCGCCCTCGTCCCTCACCGAGCGCCTGCAGCACGGCGACGTGCCCGTGCTGCTCGGTGATCGTCGCAGCACCCTCGACGACGGAACCTCGGACCCGGTGACCCGCCTGCTGGTTCGATTCCTGGCGGCCCGCCGCACCCACAGCCTGGTCGGCAAGGTCGGACGCCGGCTCGGGCAGGATCCGGTCGAGCTCGCACGCGATCGGGTCGTGCATCCCCAGGCGGTGTTCGTCAGGGTCGGCCTCGATGCACCGCCGCTGCGGGATCACGAAAGGCTCGTGGAGCAGGCTCACCGGGCGCTGCGCGACGCCGACCTGGGCTACCAGGAGCTGGTCATCGGTACGGTCGAGGGCGAGGACCAGGATCCTCCGTTGTTCGTGCTCGGCCGCCGCATCGAGGAGCTCATGCAGCGACCTCCGCGGGGGAGCTACCGGCGAGGGTTCCTCGAGCGCCCGCGCGCGCTGGTCAACCGCCGGCATCCACACTTCGTGGCCATGCTCGATCTCCACCGCGTCGATCCGGCCCTCGCGGCCTATTGCCTGGCCAAGGCGCTGGTGCTCGCCGAGGATCGGACCAAGTCGCTCGAGTGCGATCCCATGCTGGCCGCCGCGGCCCGAGGAGACCACTGATGGCGTCGATCGATCAGGTCATCGCCCGAGCGCGCCGTCCGGGGCAGTTCCAGGAGCGCAAGCGGTTCACGGTGGCGCGCACCCGCGCGATCGAGAAGATGCGGCGCTTCGCGCTCGCCGATCCGCACTTCTACGTGCTGGAGCTGATCCAGGCCGCCATCGCCAATGGAGCCGCCAACATCGCACTGGCGCTCCACGACGATCACTGCACGATGTCGTACATCGGTGGCGGGCTGCACGAGCACGAGCTCGGTCAGCTGTTCGACTTCCTGTTCGCATCCAAGGATCGCACCGACATCGGGCACGTCCGGGAGCTCGCGCTGGGGATCAACGCCGCGTTGCTGTTCCGGCCCTCGCGGGTCACGGTGGAGTCGGGCAACGGCACCCACGCGGGCACCACCCGCATGGTGATGCACCACGGGGCACAGACGATCGACGTCGGCCGCCCCGAGAAGGCGCTCAGCGGCACCTACGTGCACATCGAGGGCATGAACCGCCGCGCCGCCCTGGGCCCGTGGAGTGCGCTGCGCCTCGGAGGGCGCCTGCGAGAGCTCGATGCGATCGAGGAGCGCTGCCTGGCGTCCCCGATCCCGATCATCGTCAACGGCACGCCGCTGTTCGGCTACTCGAGCCAGCGTACGCCGGGCCTGTTCGGCTATCGCGCCGTGGTGGCGATCGACGAGGGCGACCTCTACGGTGCGCTGGGCATCGAGCCTTCGTTTCCCAACCCGAGCCTCACCTTGCTCACCCATGGCGTCTCGATCCAGGCCAAGGAAGTCCAGCTCGTGCAAGGGGCGCAGCTGGGCGGGATCATCTGCTACGACCGATTGCGAAAGACCGTCGACCACTCGGGCATCGTCGAGGACGAGATCCTCGAGCAGCTGTGGTCGCGCCTGCGTCCCTACGCGGAGATGCTCGCCGACGGCCGGCAGCGAACCTCACCGTGGGTCGCCACCTTCTTGGGCACGACGGAACCGGCGAGCCCCGCGGAGCTGCGGCGGCGTCTCGCGGGAGTCCGCCGCCTGGTGCTGGTGCCCGGCCAGACGCGCCTCTCGACCCCACAGGGCGAGCGGGCCCAGGCGATCGGCGAGGCCCTCGGGGCGCCGGTGCTCTGCATCGACGATCCCGACGTCGCGGCCCTGCGTGCGCTCTCGGGCGGCAAGGTGACGGCGGTGCGTCCCGACCTCACGACCCCGGCCGACGCCGCCTTCTACACGCGCCCGGCCGCCAGCCCCCCTCCGCGTCCTTGGTTGATCTCGCCGGTCGAGGCCGCCCCTCTCCCGCCGCTCGATGCCGCCACGGCCGTGCTCGGTCGCCACCGCTCCGACGAGCAGGTGGTGCAGCTGGCCGACTTCCTCGGGACGGCGCCGATCGAGCTGACCGTCTACACGCCCTTGCAAGCGTCCGAGGCCGACACGCTGAGCGTGGAGATCCGCACCGCCGAGCGCCTCGCCTGGCACGGCCGCCTGGGCTCGGCACATCCTGGTCACGTCCTCGTCGTGGAGACTCGCGATGCGCTGCCGGCCGGACTGACCGCGCTGCTGACCGACGACCCCGGTGCGCCGCTGGTCGCCGAGGCGCTGGCCGCGGTCGCCGTCACCCATGCCATGCCTGCCCTCGCCGAGGCAGGCGATCGCGCCATCGACACGCTGATGCGCTCCGAGATTGCCCCGCGCACCGCGGCTGCGAGCCTCTCCCTGGCCGCGATCGTACGGACATCGGTCGCACGGCTGCGAACGCCGCCCGCCGTGGAAGGGGCTCTGGAGGGGGCCCAGGAGGAGCCCTGCATCGAGATCGTGTGCATCGCTCCGCGCGAGCGCGAGCTGCTGTCGCGCCCCTTGCTACGCACGCACACCGGTCGATCCCTCGGGATCGACGAGCTCCCGGCGCTGCTCGCCCGTGGCGGAGGGATCGCGTATGGCACGGTTCCCGACGTTGCGGCCGACCTCACGGGGCTCGATCCGTCGCGGATCCTCGAGCTGGGCGCAGGAGAAGAGCGCTTGCTGGTCGACCTCCTCGGCGAGGGGGCCTACGTTCGGATCGATCGCCGGGAGATCCTCGCGGAGCATCGCGGCGTGTTGGTGCGAGACTTCGCCCTGGGCCTGCGACACTTCCCGGATCTTCCCTTGCTCGTGGAGGGCGTCGACCCGAGCCCGTGGCCGCCGGCCGAGCGCACGGCCTGCGCGTTCGACCTGGTCCATCAGCTCCTGCAGCGTGCGGCAGGCCATGCCCCGCCGCGGCCGAGCGATCCGGCTGCGTGGGGCGACTGGGAGGAGTGCCGACGCCAGGCGATCCGCCACCTTCGCTGGTTCGTCACCCGCTCGCCGAGCCCCGAGCTCGTCGAGCTCCACGCCAGCGTCGCCCGGCGCCCCCTGTTTGCCGACGCCGAGGGGGCCCCGCGCTCCTACCACGAGCTCGTCGACGGCGTGGGTCGCCGGGGTTACGGCGTGCTCTACGGCGCAAGCGTCGGAATCGAGGCGCTGGGCTCCATCGCGGACGCCCAGGAACCCGCGGCTGCGTCGCGCAGCCATGTGCTCGCCCTCGACCCCTCGTCGTTCCTGCAGCTGCGGCGATCGCTGGGTCTGGTCCCGGTCTTCGAATTCCCCATCGGCGCGGCCGGTGATGCGAGCACCGCGTGGGTCGCATCGACCACCATCGAAGACGCGCGGCTCCGCGGTCGCATCGGCGTGCCCCTCGACCCCGCCAACGCTCGGCTCGCGGTCGTGCTCGCCGACGGCCGCCGGGCTGCGCTCGTGGAGCTCTCGCGTGGCTACGGGATCGGCGGGTTGCTCCGCGTGGCCAGCGACTGGAGCGACGAGCTACTGGCAATCGTTCATGCCGCGGCCGCGGCGGTCCTGCAGCAGATCATCGCCGACCTGACGACCGTGGAGCACGATGCCTCCGGGGTGGCGCGGCGCGTCGAGGCGCTGCTCGGTCATGCCGCGACCCACTTGGCCCTGCACGCACATCCCGACGGACGCATCACGGCCCACCCGATCGGACGGCTCTGCGACGAGATCCTCTCGTTGCCCCTGTTCCCCATGCGCGTGGGAGGACGAGCCCCGGGCTGGCGTCTGGTCCATCGCTTCTGTGCCGCGGCCGCGGGCCGGGCCTCCGAGCCCACGACCGAGGTCCTCGGTGAGCTGACCTCCGACGCCGCGCCGCCGCTGCGAGCGTTCGTCACCGATGTCCTCACTCCGGCCAACATCCGACGAGCGCCTGCCCGCAGCGCCGACTCGGCGGTGCGCCTGCCGGGAACCCATCACGACTACGTCATCGAGGATCACGTACGGCTGGCCCGCAGCCTCGAGCACTGGCTCGCCCAGCTTCGCCCCGACGAACACGGGCCCACGGGCATCCACTTCATCTACGGCGAGAGGGACGAATTCTTCGCCGAGGGCGGGGTGTCGGCGCTCTTGGTCAACCCCATGCATCCTCTGATCGCGAAGGTCTCCGAGGAGGCGCTGCATGATCCCTCTGCGCTCGCCTGGCTCCTGCTCACCCTCTACGGGCGGCTCAATGCGCTCGAGGAGCCGGTCACGCACGAGCACGAGCGTCAGTTCCAGGTGCGGGTCGCTCGAGCGGTGCGAGACGGCGTGCTGGCGCTCTTGCCCTCGTAGCAAGGCGACGACATGGGACACGAGACCGTCATCGTCCTCTGCACCGGGAGCTCTGGAAACCACGTGTTGGCCGCGGACCTCGGCCGTGATCCCGGCTTCGAAGTCCGCCTGGTGAGCTCTCGGGCCGCGTCGTGGAGCCGGCGCATCGCGTGCGAGGAGACCCACGTGCTCAGCGATGCGCTCCCGTTCTCCTCTTACACCCGCTTGGAGCGTCGCGAGGGCACCATCGCTGCGATCTTCCCCTGGGAGGAGGTCGACCGAGCCTGCGACGGCGCCGACATCGTCGTGCTCACCTGTCCCGTACACGCCCACCGTGACGTGCTCGAGCGGGTACTCCCCGCGCTGTCGCGGCCGACGATCGTGGGCACGCTCTACGCTCAGGGAGGCTTCGACTGGCTCGTGCGCGATGTGTGCGAGCGGCTCGGGCTCGCGCGGCCGCAGCACACGTGGTTTGGGCTCAAGCGCTTTCCCTACCTGTGCAAGGCGGTCGACCCGGGCCGCTCCGTGCGGCTGATGGGGCGGTTCCCCAAGATCGTCGCCGCCCTCCACGGGCCGCGGCGTGCCGAGGCCAAGACCCTGCTGCGGAGGATGTTCGGCAAGCCCGTCGTCGAGGTGCCGAGCTTCCTCAACTGCACGCTCAACATCAGCAACCAGGTGCTGCACCCCGCGATCAGCTCCCCGGTACTCCGCCATCGCCCGCCGGGGGCGGTGTTCTCGGAGCCCGTGCCGCTCTACGGCAGCATCGACCTCGAGGGCGCGTCCAACATGTGCGCGCTCGCCAACGAGATCATCGCCGTCGCGGCCCGGCTCGAGCCGCTCACGGGGATCTCGCTGGTCGAGCACATCGGGGCCGATCCCGGCGTGTGGATGTATCTCCAATTTCGGCGGTGGCTGGGGCGACACTTCGAGGGCTGGCGGCCCTATGAGGTCGCGCGAGACCTCTGCGTTGCGACGAGCATCCGGCACAACCGGCGGCTCGAGCAGGCCATGATCCCCATGGTCCCCGGACCCCGAGGCGAGGGCCTGCGGCCCAACTTCGGCTCGCGGTTCTGGCTCGACGACATCCCCCATGGTCTCTGCGTCGTCCTCGGGCTCGGTGCGATCGTGGGGGTCCAGATGCCGCGGGCGCGGCAGCTCGTCCTCGAGCACCAGGCCCACATGGGCAAGCGGTACCTCGGCGAGGACGGCTCGGGCTTCGGCCCCGAGCTCCACGAGACCAACGCGCCGCAGCGCTACGGCATCCACGATCGCGAGGGCCTGGCGAAGTTCCTGGCGACCGCTGCGTCGCTCGAAGGCTAGGGAGCCAGCCGAGACGACCGTCGAGCCCGAGCCCGCGCGTCGACTCACTCCCCGAGCACGTAGAGATCATAGCGACGCACGAGGTTGCCGTTGATGCGGTGCTCGTCGGTGTAGCAGCTGATGGCCGCCCGTCCGTGGGGACCCGCCGCCGCCTGCAGGCCGTCGCATCGCAGCTCGTGGAGCCAGCTCAGCTTCAGCTCGGGATCGATCCGAGCCACGAACCAGTGCGACGGCAGGATCTCGAATTCCATCGCGCCGATGGCGACGATCTCGGGCCAGGTGGGGGTCATGCCGTAGACCACCAGCGAGCCGTCGGGGCCGGCCACGATCCGCGAGATGCCCTCGCCCAGGGAGACGCTCCCGCGATAGCAGCCGCTGGCGTCGAACCATGCCGCCGGGGTGCCCGCGCCGAAGCCCACCGCGAGGACGTCGTCGCCATGCGGGAGCACCGTTCGCAGCCCCGAGGGCAGGCTGACGGCCCAGGTGGCGTGGCCGCTGGCGAGCTCGAACCGTGCGAGCACCCCCGGTCCCTCGGTGGGGCCGAGGCTCGTGCCGTAGTCGACCGCCTCGCGGCCGAAGTTTCCCGCGAGGTAGAACGCATCGCCCTGGACCGCCAGGCCCAGCGCGCCGGGGAAGTACGCGGTGCTCCACACGTACTCGCCCGTGTCGTCGAGCCGCGCCACGACGTCCATCGAGTGACCGCGGGGCAGCCACTCGTTGCGCAGCACGTGGCCGCCGAGGGTCACCTCCTGTCGGCCCGACGAGCCCAGCATCAGCGTGTGGCCATCGGGGAGTCCGGCGAGCGCGTGCACCGAGACGCGCGGGGTCTGCTGGTGCCAGCGCTCCTCCTGCGTGGGCTCGAGCTTCACCATCCGCTGTCCGCCCGCCGGGCCGTCGGCAAAGGAGGTGCCAGCCACCACGATCGTTCCATCGGGGTTGGCATGCAGCGCCTGGGGCTCGAGCTGGCGGGGCTCGAGGATCCGCTGCCACTGCTGCTGGCCGTCGCGATCGAAGCGCTCCACCGCGAAGTGCATGTTCTTGGTGTCGTGGGCCCAGATCACGTGGCCCCCGGCATCGAACGCCACGCCATGGGCGTAGGCACCGAGCGCGTCGACACTCCGCGACCATGCCGCGGCTGCGGTCAGTCGGGTGGGCACGGGCGGTGGGCCGGGCTCGACGGGTGGTGTCTCGATCGCCATCGGGTCTTGCGGGTAGCGAGGCGAGCAGCGGGGAGTGGTCTGCAGTGTCCCCGCATCGAGGCGCGCGGGCACCTCGAGGACCTCGGGGACCGGAGGCTCTTCACGGTGGGGTGGACTCGCGGGCGTGCAAGCGATCGAGACCAGTCCGAAGAGCGAGGCAAGGGCGCGCGGATCCACGAGGGGACGATCGTAGACGAAGGCGCGGCCACGCGCACCCTGGCACGCGCGAATCGAGCGGCTGCCCGTCTGGCGCTAGTCGTTCACGCCCTGCACTCGCCGCAGGGTGAACTCCAGTGTGAGTCCTTCGAGTCTCCGTCCGAGTTCGGCGTCGGTGCTCGCATTGGCGCGGTGCAGTAGCCCGCTGAATCGTGATGCGGGGCCGAAGGCGGCCAGCGTTACGAGAAGCGGCCAGACGATCCATGCGAACTTCAAAAACCATGCCATGCCATCATGGGGTCGTCCTGTCGCATCCACCGTCGTCAGTATGGAGAGCACGGCGCCCGTGATCGAGGTGCAAAGGGCGAAGCTCATGCAAGCGCTGCCGATGTGGTCGAACCCTCCTTCGTGTCCGGGATGCTCCGCACTCGCGTCCGTGAGACCCTCGAGAGCGAGCGCGCGCAGGACGGACGCGAGTCCGTAGAGGCCGGCAAGAGCCATTCCGCAGATGAACCCCACGACCGATGCACCCAGGGTCGCGGCGAGCGCGGCTCCCGAGAGTTCGTGGCGAACGACGCCGAGCGCGAGGCCGATCACCACGTTGACCAGCGCGAACACGAGGCCCGACGTGACGAGTCGTCGATCGGAGACGTGCATGCGCAGCATCGAGTCGAGGCGGTCGGGCGTCGATCGCCGATCTCGAGCCGCTCGTCCGGCGATGGCGTGGAGGGTCTCGGCGGTGAGCTTCGTTGCATGGAACAGACTGATCTGAGACACGAAGATGGTGGCGCAGAGCATGATCTCCCATCGGCTCGGCGCAGCATGGGTCTGTCGTGGATGGCAGATCCAGAGCGGGATCGAGTGCAGCAGAGTGACCAGTGCCGACAGCATGATCGCCCCAGAGGTCGGGACGCCCGTCTCGTCATCGATGCGCTGGGCCCATCGATGGTAGAGTGGGAGCTGGAGCTGGAGCGGGAGCGGCGAGACGCTCCGGGGAGCGGCGGAGCGCCGTTTTGCCGCGGCGAGCTCCGCGCGAAAGGTCGTCATGCTCTCGAAGCGCTCGCTGGCGTCGATCGCCACGGCTCGACTCAGTATGAGCCGAAGGTCTTCACTGCACTCGAGCTCGTCGAGGAATGCACTGCGCTGGAACATGGACCGCTGAGGCAGCCTGTTGCCGTAGATGCAGAATATCGCACTCATTCCCAGACTGTAGATGTCGACTCGATGATCGACCCGGCTGGCATCGTCGTTCTGTTCGGGTGCTGCGTAGATCACCGTGCCCATGGGCGAGGTCCTGGTGCCTCCGGTTGTGCCTCTCGCCAGTACCAGATCGAAGTCCGTGAGTGCGGGTCTGCGGTCCTCTCGAAGGAGGATGTTCTGGGGCTTGACGTCGCGATGGACGAGCCCCTTGGCGTGGGCTGCTTCGAGCGCGCTGGCGATCGACTCGATGATCACGAGCGACTGACCCACGTCGATCTCCTTCTCGAGAACGGCTCGATGGAGATCCATGCCCGGGAGATACTCCATGACGTAGTAGTGGAAGCCTTCCTCCTCGCCCTGGGGAACGATGACTCGGACGATGTTTGGATGGCTCAGCTCGGCCATCTTCCGTGCGCCGCGGAAGAAGCGCTCGCGGAGGCTCGTGTCTCGTACGTGCTGGCCGTGCAGGACCTTGACCGCAACGAAGTAGCGCGCCTGCCGGTCGTAGGCCTTCCACACGGTTCCGAAGCCGCCATGTCCGATCTCGGTGATGAGTCGGAATCGACCCTCGCCGAGGAACTCGCCGGCATTGAGCACCGGCCCCTGCCGTAGTCGTCGTCGCAGGTCCAGGATTTCGTCGTCGATCGAGGTGGTGTCTTCCCCTTCGATGGCCAGCGACTCACGGCGCTGGTACGCGGCGTCGAGTCGGGCGGCCAAGGGATCGAGAGGCGGTGCGGGGACTTCACGGGGCGGGGGATCTACGGTCCGCCGAGACTGGCTCGTTGGTGGAGCTCCGCTCGAGTCCTCTCTGATCTGAACATTCGGACAGCCAGCGATGTTCTTGTCGACATGACAACAGATCTGCCACCGCTTCCCAGGCCCGGTATCGTCCCAGATTTCGTCCTCCAGCGCGTCAGCGCTCTTTGCGCAGCTCAGCTCTTCCAACTTCCGCTGCAACGTTCGACGCATGACCGTATGTCGGCCTCGTCGCCAGTTGCTGATCGACGCGCGACCCGTGGGTCTGCCGAATTCTTGCAATAGCTCGGCGACCGCGACGGGACAGGCTCGAAGGTGCTTTGGTCGGTCCACGAAACATCGGGACGATAGCCGTCCGTGACTGGGTCCCCAAGTGGTTGGAGGACTTCGGCCATGCGCGCTTGGTTTCCATTCGATGCGCAAAGAAGCATGCAGTCGAGCATGCGCAACATGCGCTGATGTGCTGGCACGATGGCTGCGTGGATTTCTCGTCCAACCTGGACACGGATAAGCCACCGAAGGAAATTCCTGATCGGGGCAAATCGACCAGGTGCGTTCAACTTGGACACATTGGGCCTCGCCAAGATCGACTCGGCCGTCACGCTGCACCTCGATGACGAATCAGACCCCAGACGGCGCCGAACGCCGTTCTCCCCGGCGTTCCGCTCCGACCCACTCATCGAAGGAATGGTCGTGTGCGCGGTTCATGGGGGTGTCGGTGTACGTGATTGGTAGCCGCATCTTCCGTCGTGCGCTCGAGCCATGCCTCGGCGATCGTGACCCGAAGGTGTCTTGGATCGAAGCCAGGAGCGACTCGGGTGCGCCAGTCGAAGACGAGGTCTCGGTCGTGGTGTTCGAGGAGTGGGGCGCTCTGCCCTGGATTGCGCCCCCTGATGCCCAATACTGGGGCATTCTCGTCACTGGCGACTCATGCCCCACGATGCCGAGGCACGAGCTGCCGATCGACATCATCAGTCGGAATGCCGGGCCGGCTGCCGTCGCGGCCGCGGTCGTCGATGCCGTGCGTGTGATCCAGGTGGCTCGGAGCAGCGCCCCCGCGCTCATCACAGGGGAGACGGGAACGGGGAAGACACGAATGGCGCACATGCTGCACATGCTGAGCCGGTGCGCAGGGCGAACGCTCTTGTGCGTCAACTGCGCGGCGATGCCTCCATCGGTCACGGAGTCCGAGCTGTTTGGTACGCGTCGCGGTGCGTTCACCGGAGCGACCGACCGCCCGGGCCTCATCGAGGCGTGCAACGGTGGAACGTTGCTGCTCGACGAGATCGGAGACCTCCCGTTGCCCGCGCAGGCGAAGCTGCTGTCCACCATCGAGGAGCAGAAGGTGCGGCGCATTGGCAGCAACGAGTCGACGAAGGTCGATGTGCGCATCTTGGCGGCAACCCACGTCGATCTTCGTCGTGCCGTGCGCGAGGGCCGCTTCCGAGCGGACCTGCTGTACCGCCTCGATGTGGGGCGCGTGCATCTGCCGGCGCTGCGCGAGCAAGAAGACGGCATCCGCAGCGCCGTCTGGCGCCTGCTCGCCGAGCTCGGCGTGCCCCATGCCCGGCTGGCCGCTGGAGAGCACGAGCGACTCTCGAGGCACGCTTGGCCCGGCAACTTCCGGGAGCTGCGGAACGCACTGCAGCGGGCGATGATCCATGGCTCGCTCGATGCGTTGCGCCCCGCGGAGCACATCATGGAGCTCGTGGCGCCCGACGCCGGCTCACCGCGGGCCTCGGGCAGCTCGGGGGTCGAGGCGGCGTCCGACCAGCCCGCGCCCTGGCCCACCGCGGCCGACGTCCAGAAGCACCATGCCCTGGTCACCTACGAGAGGTTCGAGCGGAACGTCGAGCGCGCGGCACAGGCCCTCGGTGTGGCCCCCGTGACGCTGCGGCGGTGGCTGAAGAAGTGGAAGAGCGAGTGTTCTGCCCAGGAGGGTCAGCCGTACGGAGAGGGGAGCATGTACGATGGTCCGATCGGATCACTTGATCTTCGGAGGATCGATTGTGATCGAAGTCGGTGATCGATCTGGAACCACGAAATGGCCCGAAAGTGACGGCATGTTCGGGATGCCGAGTGATCCTCGTGGCCCAAGCGTCGATGTGGGGTTGGCACGGATTTCGCCCATGGAGTTCGTCATGGGTACATCGAAACGGAAGTCGTCCAAGGCCGACGACGAGCTCGCTCGGCAGCTCCAGGTCCTGTACGTGGCCTGGGACGGTGACGACGAGGCCATCGAGGAGATCGTGCGCCTCGTGTGGCCGAGGATCCATCGTAGGGTCAAGGGCGGGGGCGGTGACGAAGACATCGAGCAGGAGGTCTTCATGAGGCTCCTCGAGGTCAAGCACGAGGGCACGCTGCGGGACCCCGCGCGATTGCTCCCCTTTCTCCTGAACACGGCCAAGCACAAGCTGACGCGCGAGTGGCGGCATTCGAGTCGATCCGTCATGGTCGAGCTCGACGAGGACAGAACACCGGCTTCGACGCCCGACGAGGGGATGAGATCGCTACATCTCGCTCAGCTGCTGGAAGGGGTCCAAGAGGAGTACATGGAGGTGCTCATCGAGTACGAGGTCGAGGAGTACACGGCGGCCGAGATCGCCATCATGCACGGGGTCACGGAAGGGGCGGTGCGCAGCCGCATCCGGCGAGTCAAGGAGCAGATTCGCCGGCGGCATGGGATCGGGGTTCGGAAGGAAGGAGGCTAGGGAGAGGGCTGGGCAGGGGTGACGACGCACCCGCCGACGGCCCCGTGCTCGGACATGCCGTAGGCGAGCGCAGAGCGGGGTGGCTGGGCGCGATTGACGAAGATCGGTGGGCGCATGCGACCTACCGCGCAGGCCAGGGCGATCGATCCCGCAGCGGCTCCCACGTCCCCCAGGCGGGGCCCGAGCTCGCACAGCTCGAGGGGGTCGGGCATCAGCGTGGTGTTGCGTAGATGGGCATGGGCGAGCTGGCGCCCGTAGAATCCCTGGCCGGTCTGCGCCGAGATCACCTCGTCGACGCGGGTTCCGAGCTGCTCTCTGAGTTGAAGGAAGACGCTGGTCAGACCTTCGGCCTGGCGCGGCCGGGGATCGAGCACCGGCCGTGGCTCCTCGGCCACCGCGACTGCGTGCAGGGTGGCCAGCGTGCTCTCGGCCGCGAGCACGCGCGGGTGGGCGAGCACCAGGAAGGCGGCCCCCTCTCCGGGGACGATGCCGTCGTGCGCTCGGTCGCTTCGCACCCGCTCGAGCTCGACGAGCGCCGTCAGCACGTCGGGAGCCACCAGCGAGTCGAGGCCTCCTACCACCGTGAGATCGCAGTACCCCGCGCCGAGCAGCGGCATCGCGACCTCGAGCGCCTGGAAGACCCCGGCCCGCCCTTCCGAGAACATCCACGTCGAGCGCAGCGAGAGCTGCAGCCCGCCCACGTCGGCGGCGACGGTGGCCAGGGCTCGCTTGATGGCCGCGAGATCGGGTGTCGACGGCCCGATGGCCTCGGGCACCGCCAGAAGGCACGGGACGGGCTTGGTGGTGAAGAGGCGTCGAAGTCCCGTGACGGCCTCGGCGAGGGCGTGGCGAGCGAAGAACAGCGCTCGTTCCGTGCGAGTCCTGCCCGGGTCGGGATCCTCGAGGATCGAGGCCTTCACCCGCTGCAGCTTGGTGGTGGTCGACGACGACGCATCGGGCCGCGGCCCGGGTGAGGCCGCCGGGACATCGGCGAAGCGGACGATACCTGCATCGATTGCGCTGATCGCCTGGTCGAGCCGTAGGCCGAGGGGGCACGACAGTCCTGCGCCCACGATCGAGATGACGTTGGTACTCACGCCGTTGCCTCAATCCAGCGTCGAGAACGGACTTTGGTAGGGGCGGTCGAAGTCGAATCGGAAGGACCCCGCGGTCTGGATCGCGTCCCTTTGGATCCACGTCCAGGTGCGGGTGGGAATCTGGCATGCGCCTCGACTCCGCACTGCGAGCTCGAGCGCCAGCGCGTGGCGGTACCCGGCGGGGCACTCGTGCTGCACGTATGCGATCCTCTCCGTGGTGTAGGACCCACCCAGGAGGCAACGCCGCTCGGGCTCGAGCCGCGCGCGATGTCGCTGCCAGTGGCGGCGGACCGCGTCGACGTCGGGGAGCGGCAGGGCGTCGACCGGGTCGGCCCAGGGATCCTCGGGTGGGCTCGTGCCCTCGGGGAGCGGCAAGCGGTCGACGAAGCGTGGCTCGTCCAGCGCTGGACCGCACACGAGCCGTAGCGCGGTGAAAGCGAGCTTGGCGATCCGGGGACGTGGGTCACACAGGCGCGCTGCGGCGACGTCGGCGGCCTCGATGCGACCGATGAGACTCAGGCACCAGAGTGCGTGCTCGGGGGCGTCGGGCTGCGCGGCCCAGCCGATCAGCTCCGCCTGCTCGCTCGGCGCGCCCAGCATGGCGACCAGCTCGCCCGCGATCGGTGTGGTCGGGTCGAGCGCTTGCTCGACGGCAAGGGGCCATGCGACACGACTGCCGCGTACGAGGCCGGCCGCGAGGGCGGCGCTACGCACGGCGTGGTGGGGGTGGCTCAGTCGGGCTTCGATCGCGGAAGGGTCGAAGGGATGCTTGGTGCGAGCGAGGATCCGCATTGCGGTGGCGACCAGCTCGGGTTCGTCCTGCTGCAGGGCGCGGTCGAGTACGGACTCGGGCACGTTCATCCAACGATCGGCGGCCACGCCGAGCCAGCCTGCGAGCGAGCTGGGGTCGGCGCGCCGGACCATCGCTTCGAGCCATGGTGACGCTCGGGGGTCGTCCCACAACGTGAACGCCCGCAGCACTGCGCGCCGCTGCTCCGAGGTCAGCGCTTGCATTGCCTCCACCACCTGGTCGGGGGCATCCGGGGTCGCTTCCAAGAGAGCGACGAGGGCGGCGAGCGTGCAAGGTCCGTTGGGGTCGACGAGGTCATTGGGAGCGTACGGGTGCAGAGCGGGCATGACGAGCGCTTCCAGCACGGGCCGGCCGCCTCTCACCAGGCCTTCGACATGGGCGACGAAGCGGTGCTCCGGGCCGCGGGCGATGGACTCGTACGAGTAGTCGAAGCGCTCGAGGGCCCGGTTCCAGCGGGAGAGCATGGACACGCCCTCGTCGAAGTGCTCGCGCGCCACGTCCATCAGAACGACGGGGGGCGAATGGGACGGCGTATGGGCGTGGTCGAGCATGGGAGGGGAGCGTTCGGTCTGGATGGTCGCCGCTGCCAATGGGGAGGTACGCGACGCAGGGGGAACGATCCCAGGGCGTTCGTGCCGATCGCGTCCGTCTCCGGGGATTCGGCTCGTGGAAGATGGGAGGTCTTTCGAGACCTTTCGAGACCCGCTCTTGTCGTTGTTCGCGACCATGGCCCAGGCATGTTCACCATCATGGCCCAGGGACCCCGAGACACCTGGATCATGTAGCACGCTC
>NZ_JAOVZF010000001.1 GCF_026337845.1 Paraliomyxa miuraensis
CCGGGGGCTCCGATGCGTATACGTTGCGGCTCGACGAGATCGCCTACGCGGGCAAGGGCTCGGAGGCGAGCCGACGACACGTTCGCTTCGACTATGTCGCTCGCACCGATGTCTCGTGGGGCTACGTGGCGGGCGTGGTGCAGGGTCGCACCGAGCGGCTCGAGACGATCACCGTCGAGGGGCCCTACGCGCAGGTGATCGC
>NZ_JAOVZF010000158.1 GCF_026337845.1 Paraliomyxa miuraensis
TCCAGGCTTCGGAAGGGGACTCACGCGCTCAGCAGCCCGGCGTCGTGAGCGGGCGGACTGCCTACCGCAAGCGCTTGTTTTAGGGCTAGATGCAGGCGACGCCGTACGAGTTGGCCCAGGTCTCCAAGATCTCCATGCAGACCGTGAGCTCGTCCTGCGTGATGTTCATGGCGTCCTCCGCGACGTGTGGGAAGTGCTCCCAACCGCAGGTGGGAACACCAAAGTCGCCCGCATAGAGACCTGCAACGTCGTAGCCGCCCCCGGCGTATGGGATGTTCACCTGTAGCCCGGTTTCCCCAAAACCAAAGCCCGCATAGTCTTGGCAGTACAGCGGCTCGATCGAGAGGGCATCGATCCAAAACGGCATGCTGGCGCACGGTCACGTGGGCTCCGGCGGTGCGTCCGGCGTGTCGCAGTCGGTCCCCGTCCACCCCGGATCGCAAACACACACGTAGCCGTTCACCTGGTCCACGCAGACACCGTTGTCGCAGGGGTCCGCCTCGCACTCGTCGATCTCGATCTCGCAGTCGGTCCCCGTCCACCCCGGAGCGCAAACACACACGTAGCCGTTCACCTGGTCCACGCAGACACCGTTGTCGCAGGGGTCCGCCTCGCACTCGTCGATCTCGATCTCGCAGTCGGTCCCCGTCCACCCCGGAGAACAAACACACACGTAGCCGTTCACCTGGTCCACGCAGACACCGTTGTCGCAGGGGTCCGCCTCGCACTCGTCGATCTCGATCTCGCAGTCGGTCCCCGTCCACCCCGGAGAGCAGGCACACTCGTAGGCGTTCACCTGGTCCTCGCAGTCACCGTTGACGCAAGGGTTCGCTTCACACTCGTCGATCTCGGTGTCGCAGTTGGCCCCCGCAAAGCCCGGCGGGCACTCGCACGCGCCCTCCGAGGCCACCGAGGCGCCCGCCTGCTCGGCCTCGCACGCGCTCGGGTACGTCACGCCGTCGCAGCCGCACACCTCGCCTTGCGGCGCCTCCTCGCAGCCGATCGGCTGCGCCTTGCACAGGCCCGCCGCCACGTCGCCGCACGATGCCGCGTCCACGAAGTGGCAGAACGTGTCCTCGCCACAGTCTGCGTTGCTCGTGCACGCATCGCCCGGAAGGTACATATCGTACGGCTGGCATGCCTCCAGGCCAAAATCGGCATAGTCGCTGTTCCAGTACCAACTCGCGCTCTGCGTGAGGTTGTCCCACCGACCCACGCCCCAGTAGCCCACCTGATCCACCCAGTACGAGGCCATCGCGGGACCCGAGTAGCCCACCGGGAGCGTCCACCAGTTGTTACCCGGCCGTCCCGTCACCTCGAATGGCTCGTTGGTCGGCACCGCGCCCACCAGCGACTGGTACGCAGGCGTGCTCCCGTCCACCTGCGCCATGAGCACACCGCCGAGCCCGATCGTGAAGTCGGCTGCGCTGCCCACCCCGTACGCCGGCGTCCAGTGGATGTAGCTCTGGTTGACCGCATCCCAGCCCCACACGCTCACCACCGAGCTCCCGAGGCGAGCGACGACGTCCGAGGCACGCTCCGGACCGCCCACCATGCACACGGCGAGCTTGTTGTAACCCTGGGCCATCGCCGTGGTGGTCTTCATCACCATCTGCGAGAGCACCCGCGCGTCCCCGGTCTCGATGCCCACGCGGTAGTAGTAGTGCGGGGTCAGGTCGTCGTGGTCGGCCGCGCCGACGTCGGTGTAGTCGGTGGCGCTCGGATCGAGCACCACCTCGACCACACCCGCCGGCAGCGCGTTGCCGAGCGGCAGGCTGGCCAAGAGCGCTGGATCGCTCGAGCGGAACACGCTCACCGCGGTGCCCTGGGCGCCCGACCAGTCGAGTACCACGTCCTCGCCGCCGAGCGAGATCGCCACCGCGAAGCCGGGAGCGGGACCCTCGAAGTCGATGGGGCGCAGCGTGATGAGCTCGCCGTCGAGGTCATCGCTGAGGCAGCTCGCCAAGAGCGCCGTGGGCAGCATGAGGCCCGCGAGGCCCAGGAGCGTGCGCAGACGAGCAGAGCTTGGAAGGGAGGCTTGGTGAGGCATGGACATCGTGGTGGCCCCCTCTTAGCGAAGTGACTGGTCACCTGTCGCCTGTCAGCGACTACCGGTTGTGATCTGTCGAGACCCAACAGGGGGACCTGTCGGAATTACCAGACCCAGCGCAGTCTCCGCACGCGCGATGGCGCGCGCGGAGGGCACGGACGATGGATCGCCAGATTTCCTCATCCGTCGACGGCCGCGTGCAACTCCATGATCGAGGCCCTGTCCGACCGCAAATGCACGGAGCGACGGTGACATCGAAGCAGAGGCAGAGGCGGGCGCGGAATCGGCATTTCGAGTGGAGGGCCGTCTCCGAGCGGCGACGCAGGCGCGAACACGGAGCGCCAGGCTGGCTGCTCGACGAGCTCGCGTCCCTTCACGCCACGTTCTCTGCCGCCGTGGTCGAGGCGCCGCTCGCGGGGCTCGACCTGCTGGTCGCATCGCTCTTGGCCGATCTCGGGCGACTCCTTGGAGCAGCATGCACCACCATATACGAGCGCGCCGACGATCGCCGAGCATTTCGGGCCTGGCAGTCCTGGGCCACTGCGGGGTGCGAGCGCCGGCTGGAGCTCGAGCTCAATGAAGGCTTCGAGTCCTCGCGCGTGCCTGCCCCGCCGGGCCCCTCCCACCGGGTGATCCCGCTCCGCGTGGGTGGAGCGACGCTGGGAGCCCACGGGATCGACGGGGCCCCCCACGAGTCGCTCGCGCAGGCCCTGCACCCGCTGCACAATGCGCTCGCGGTGGCGCTGCTGCGCCGACGCAACGACCGCGAGCAGGCGCGCCGACACGGTGAGTTCGACGAGGTCGAGCGCACGCGCAACGAAGTCGCGTTGACCGCCCTCACCCACCGCTTGATCCGCGCACAAGAAGAAGAGCGAGCCCGGCTCGCCCGCGAGATCCACGATGACCTCGGGCAACGGCTCGCCGCGCTCAAGCTCGAGATCGATCTCTTGGGCCGTGATGCCGCGGATGGCACGCTCGGTGACGCGCTGCGGTCGCGGGTGCAGGCGCTGGGGAAATCGGCCCACGGCGTGGCTGCGGTCGCACGCGGGCTCAGCCACGCGCTGCACCCGGTGATGCTGCAGCAGCTCGGCCTGCCCGACGCCCTCGAGGCACTGTGTCTGCGCACGACGATGCTCTCCGAGGTCGATGCGAGCTTCGAGCCCGGCGACGTCCCCGGGAAGCTCGAGCCCGAGGTGGCGCTGTGCCTCTACCGCGTGGCCCAGGAGGCACTGGGCAACGTCACCCGGCATGGCCACGCGCGCACGGCCGCGGTGAGCCTGGCGCGAGTGGGCGACGAGCTCGTGCTCTCGGTGCGGGACGACGGCGTGGGCATGGCCGCGCGCGACCCCGCAGATCCGCCAGGGCTGGGCCTTCTGGGCATGCAAGAGCGCATGCACCTCGTGCGCGGTCGGCTCGAGGTCACCGCGAGCCTTCGGGCGGGCACGTGCATCACGGCTCGCGTCCCCCTGCTCGAATCGAGCGACTCATGAAGCGCGCACGGATCCTGCTCGCCGATGATCACAGGGTATTCCTGGAGGCGCTGCGCAGCCTGCTCGAGCCGCGCTTCGACGTGGTGGGAACCGTCACCGACGGCAAGGCGCTGGTCCAGGCCGCGCTGCACCTCGAGCCGGATGTGGTGGTCTCGGATGTGTCGATGCCTGGCGGCGATGGGCTCGAGGCCGCACGCCGGCTGCTCGAGCTCGTGCCCGGCGTGGGCGTGGTGTTGCTCACCGTGAGCGACGACCCCGCGCTCGCGGCGCTCGCGATGCGCATGGGGGTGCGCGGCTACGTACTCAAGACCGATGCCTCGACCGGTCTCGTGGCTGCGATCGATGCTGCGCTCGTGGGCGACAAGCACATCAGTCACACCCTGGTGAGCGGGACCCTGTCGCACCTCTCGGGCAAGGAGCCGCTCACGGAGCGACAGACCGAGGTACTGCGGTTGCTGGTGCAGGGTCACACGATGAAGGAGGTCGCAGCCGCGCTCAGCTTGAGCCCACGCACGGTCGCGTTTCACAAGTACCGCATCATGGAGGCGCTCGGGGTCGCCTCCAATGCGGCGCTGCTCCAGCACGCGGTCGCGCGCGGGATGTCCAAGAACTGAGCGATTTCGAGCG
The DNA here is from genome assembly GCF_026337845.1 of Paraliomyxa miuraensis. Classification (GTDB taxonomy): domain Bacteria; phylum Myxococcota_A; class Polyangia; order Nannocystales; family Nannocystaceae; genus Paraliomyxa; species Paraliomyxa miuraensis. The sequence goes on from NZ_JAOVZF010000158.1 coordinate 4,168, forward strand.
GAGGTGCTCCCGTGGAACGTGGCCGGCCTCGAGCCCATGACCGGACTCGAGGTCGCACGCGCGGGCGAGCACGACCTCGTGGACAGGGGCTCGGATCACTCGTCGACGATGGCCCAGGCGGCCCGCTCCTCCTCGGTCGGCGGCTCCCAGGCGTCGTAGGCCCGCTCGAAGATCTCCGGCGGCACTCGTTGGGTGAACGGTCCGGAGGATTGGTTGCGACGAGCGACGCGTTCTCGACAGGTGGCCCGCGGGGCGTCGAGGAGGTGCACGACGAGCTCGAGCCCTTCGCTGCGCGCTCGCTCGTAGAAGGCCTGGCGCTCCTGTTGCCCGAGCAGGCCGATCTCGAGCACGACGTCGGTGCCGCATGCGAGCACGCCGAGCGTCAGGTCCCACAGCACGCCGCGGCATCGCTCGCGGCGCTCGAGATACCAGGCCATGACGCCCTCGGGAGGTCGCGGATCGGCGCCGAACAGCCGCACCATCCACACGTCGAGGTCGAGGAACACGGCCGGCGAACGAGTCACGCGTCGCTGGGCGTAGGTGGTCTTGCCGGCACCAACCGGGCCGATCAACAGGTGAAGGGTTCCACGGGGACTCATCACGGACTCCAGGGAGGCAAAGCGGCACCGAACGCCGACGGCGACCCGACGCCCCCATGCTCGCCGCTTCCTGGCCTTGCAGGCAAGGCCAGGGCGCGGGGCCGAGGCGCTCGTCGCAACGGGCGGGTCGACGCACGGTCGCCATTCACACCGAGCTGCCGCCGCCGCGCGATCTCGACGAGGCGATCCAATCCGAATCATTCGGATCATGCGCTAGGATTGCCCGCATGGTGCACCGTGCATGCTTGCTCGCGATGCTGACGTGCGTGGTCGCGTGCAGCGAGCCCGAGCCCGCACGCACCCCCGCCCCCTCGAGCACCCCCGACCCCGCACGCACCCCCGACCCCGCACGCCCCCCCACCCCCTCGAGCCCCCTCACCCCCTGGTCCGACGCCTGGCTCCTCCGCGAGGGTGAGCGCTTCCTCGAGGACACCGCCTACCGACGCGCGGCGCTCGAGCACTCGCTGGTGAACCCGAACAACCTGTACTCGCGGCAGCGGCTGGCCTCGTATGGCCTGGGCACGCGCCGCTGGGATCGGCTGCCGGTGTGGAATCCCCGCTCGCAGCCGGTGACCGCCGAGCTCGCCGCCCAGCTCGAGCGAGGGCAGGTGCCGAGCGAGCCGAGCGAGCCGCTGTGGGACGGCAACGAGCCGACGACGATGGACGGCTGGGTGGCGCTGGGTCGGCGGGTCTTCTTCGAGTATCCGATGCGGGCCGAGGTCTACATGGAATGGGGCCTGACCAAGCCCGCGCTCGCGACCGCGGTCGGGGTCGAGCGCAGCGCCGAGGGCGGAGTGCCGGGCTTGGTGGTGTTTCGCGACGTCGATCGAGAGGTCCGCGTCGGCATCACGTGTGCGATCTGCCACTCGTCGGTCGACGATGAGGGCGTGGTGGTCGAGGGCGCCGCACGACGCAGCTTCGACTACGGCCGGCTGCGGCTGTCGTACTTCGCCGACACCGGCGAGTGGGTCGAGCCCGGGCTCGCACGCCGCATGGCGACCTGGGGTCCCGGTCGCGCCGACGTGACCGAAGACGACGACGAGGATCCGGTTGCGATTCCGGATCTATGGGGCATTCGCGCGCAGCGGTGGCTCACCCAGGCGGGCACGATCCGTCACGACAGCCCGCTGGCCCTCGCGATCCGGCAGGAGACGCAGCTGACCGATTCGAACCACGCGATGGTCCGCCCTCCGCGAGCGCTGGCGTGGGCGCTCGCGATGTACGTCTACTCGCTCGAGCCACCCACCGCGACGACGATCGACACCGCGAGCCGTGGTGCAGCCGTATTCGCCGACCAGTGCGCGGGGTGCCACGCGAACGAGGGCTACGGCGGTCGCGTGATCGCGGCCGACCGCATTGGCACGGATCCCGCGCTCGCCACGGGCCGAGGTCGCGGCACGGGGACCTATCGCGTGGCGCCCTTGCTGCGCGTCGCCACCGGCGCGCCGTACCTGCACGATGGCTCCGTCGCGTCGCTGCAGGAGCTGCTGTCGCCCGCACGCCTCTCGCCCGACTACACCGCCGGACGTCTCGGGCCGGGGCCGATCCCCGGTCACACTGCCGGCACGGCGCTCGTGGCCCACGACCGCGAGGCGCTGCTCGCCTTCTTGCAGACGATCTAGCAGACGATCTAGGCCTGGATCCTAGGTCTTGACGTTCGGCGGCAGGCTCGTCGGGGCATCCACCTCGACGCTCTGCTGCACGGTCTGGTCGTCACCATCGACCGAGAGCACGGCCTTGACCGTGTACGTCTGGTTCCAGCGGTCCTCGACCTTGGACCAGTCGGGCTGCGTCAGCGCGTAGCTCACCGAGAGATCCTGCCCCGGCTCGACCTTCTGATCCCACGGAAGGTAGCCGTCTGCATCCGACCACACGCTCGGCGCGCGCGCCTCGAGCATGCCGAGCGACGTGCCCGACTCGAGCATCAGCTCGACGGACCTCACCGCCATTGCGGCCGGCCTTGCGCCCTCCGGCGCGACGATTGCCAGCTGGATCGAGCTCTGCTCGCAACGACGCTTGGCCTTGGACTTGGCACTGAGGCCCGCGTCGCTCTTGCTGCGCTTGGCCTTCATCGGCGGCTCCCGGGGCGGGGTGTTCGGGCCCCCGCCGCAATCGTCGGCGAGCGTGGCAGCCGTCATCTGCACGGTGATCGTGGCCGCAGCCACCGTGCCCTCGGGCTCGCCATCCGACCTGCCCTCGGGCGGCTCGTCCGGCTCGACCACGGATTGCGGCGGTGCGCTCGGCTCGACCTCGTCGACGGTCTTGGGGCCCGACTTGGTGCAACCGAGCAATCCAACGAGGGCGAACACGACGCGGGTGTGCATGCGCGAACGATACCATGCGGCCGGGCGTGGGCGATCGACACGCACCGGCCACGAGCGCTCACCCCCCTGCCGCTCCGTCGTCCGCGTGCTCCCGCAGCCACGCCTCCGCCTCGGTCCGCTGCGCGAGCTCGCCATCGAGCCCGACCACCGCGGCCACCGCGTCGCGCACGAGCGCCACCGCGCGCTTGCGATCGCCTCCCGACTCCCAGAGCGCCCGACCGAGGGCGAACCTCACCTCGCACAGCTCGGGTGGCGGGGTGTGCTCGGGGGCCCGCAGCACCAGCCCCCGCTCGAGCGGGGGCACGGCGGCGCTGGGCTCGTGCTTGGCCAGCAGCGCCCGCCCGAGCCCGACGAGCGGATACGACACCTGGAAGGCGTCGGGGCCCAGGCTCTCTTCGAGCACGGGCAGCGCGCGCGCGAACCCCTGGGCCGCGAGCTCGACGTGGCCGGCCTTCAGCTCCACCTCGGCCAGGTTGATGATCGACGAGGCCGTGAGCGCATGGTCGGGACCCAGGGCTTGCTCGCGGATCTGGAGCGCCCGCCGCTGGCTGCGGAGCGCTCCGTCCACGTCGCCCACGGCGAGCTGATCGATCCCGAGGTTGTTCAGCCCCATGGCCACGTTGGGGTGGTCGACGCCAAAGGTCTGCTCCATGCCCGCGATCGCGCGCTCGTGCAGGGGAATCGAGGCGCGCATCTCCCCCCGCAGCGACAGCGTGAGCGCCAGATTGCCGACGATGCGCAGCGTCTGCGGGTGTGAGGGGCCGTGGTCCCGCTCGCTGCGTACCAGGGCCTGCCGCAGCAGCTGCTCGGCCCGGGCGGTGTCGTTGAGATCATTGGCGACGTTGGCGAGGTTGACCATGTGCAGCGTGACGCTGGGGTGGTCCTTGCCGAGCAGGCGCTCGGTGAGATCGAGCGCCTGCTCGTGGTGACGACCCGCTTGGTCGCTCCGACCCATCACGCGCGAGGTGCTGCCGAGGCGGCTGAGCAAGAGCGCGTGCCGGGTGGTCTCGGCCCCGCCCGCCGCCAGCAGGCGCTCGAGGCCCTGCGCGTAGGCGGCCTCGGCGTCCTCGTAGCGCCCGGCCGCGTGGTGCAGGCTGCCCAGGTGCTCGAGCAGCCGTACCTGCATGGACTGGTCGCCGGCGCGGGCCAGCTCGGCGCGCGCGTGCTCGCTCCACTGCAAGCCCTCCTCGTGGCGCGCCTGCTCCACCCCCACCACGTGGACCAGCTCGAGCGCGGCCTGTGAGGCGACGTCGGGGCGGCCCTGCTCGGTGGCGAGGAAGTACGCGTCGCGAAGGGCCTGCTCGGCCGCGGCGAAGTCGGCCACGCAGGTGGCCACGCGCCCCTTCAGCAGCGCCAGCTCGGCGTACAGCGGCGCGTGCTCGAGCGCGTCGACCTCGGGGGCCACCGCGCGCAGCTCCTCGCCGGCCTCGTCGCAGCGCGACATGCCCTCGAACGCCTCGACCCGGGCCAGGCGCCCGCGCACGAGGGTCACGCGCTCGGCGAGCGTGGGGTCGTCGGGGAGCAAGGGCTCGTGGTCCCCGTCGCGCGCCTCGGCGCACGCGGCCAGCGACGGCAGCTGCTCGACGGCGGCGATGGCCTTGGTCGCCCCCTCGTCGTCGGCCTCCGAGAGCGCCTGCACCAGCGCCTCGAAGCTCCGCCGCCGCCGCCGGAGGCACTGCACGCGGGCCTCGAGCACCGCGTCGCCCGTGGGCTCGGCGTTGGCGGCCTCGCACGCGGCTCGCCGCGCGCTGGCCCACTCACTGGCCCATGCACTGGCATAGTCGTCGAGCGCGGTGCTCACCCGCGCCCAGGTCTCGGGCGCATGGGCGGCCTCGGTGCGCTCGATCGCGGCCTTCACCCCGCTGCGCGCCGCGTCGGTCCACAGCGCAGGCGGCAGCGCGCCCTCGTCCTCGCAGCCCGGCAGCGCCTCCTCGGGGGAGGGCAGCAGCACGAGCACCGCGCCCAGCCCGACCGCGAGACCCCCGGCGGCCAGGGCCCACCCGCGCCGCCGGGCCGCGACGGGCTGGCTCACCGCCTCGAGCTCGGACAGCAGCGCCGTCATCGATGGCCAGCGATCGCGGGGCTCGGGGGCCATGCCTCGCACGAGCGCGGCGACCAGCCGTCGGGGCGCGTCGATCTCCCGCGGCCACGACCCAGGCCCGCGAACCTTGGCCCGCCCCAGCTCGATGTACGAGCCCTGGAACGGCCGCGCTCCGCACAGTGCCTGCCACAGCGTCACGCAGAACGCATACTGATCGGTGCGGCCGTCGGCGGGCAGGTCCTGGAACTGCTCGGGTGCCATGTAGGCGGGCGTGCCCACCACCATGCCGGTGGCCGTGAGCGCGTCGTCGAGCGGGTGACTCGCCGAGGCCGAGGGCGGTGGATCGTCCGAGAGCTCGGCGCGCTGGTCGAGCGAGGCATCGGGCGTGCGCGCCAGCCCGAAGTCCATCACCCGCACGCGGCCGTCGTTGCCGAGGATCACGTTGCCGGGCTTGAAGTCGCGGTGCACCAGCTCGGCCGCGTGAGCGGCCTCGAGCCCGCGGCCCGCCTGCAGGAACAGCGGCAGGGCCTCGCGCCACGGTCGGGGACCCGGCTTCATCCACTCGGCGAGCGTCGGTCCCTCGACCAGCTCCATGACCAGCACGAAGTCGTCCTCGAGCTCGACGTCGTACACCTCGATCACATTGGGGTGCGAGAGCTGGGCCAGCGCCTGCGCCTCGCGGACCAGGCGAGCCCGCACGCGTGCGTCGAGCACCCAGGACTTGAGTCGCTTGAGCGCGACCTCGCGATCGAGGCGGAGGTCGCGAGCGCGATACACCTCGCCCATGCCGCCCTCGCCGAGCAGGCCCAGGATTCGGAAGCGCCCTCGCGAGCGGGGCGGCGACGGGCGCGAGGGATCCGAGAACCCGCCGCTGGCATCGTCCCACGATGCCTCGGTCGAGGTGCGCTCCTCCGTCGCCATGCCCAGTGGTGCTCGCGGCGAGTGGGGGTCCATCGGCGAGCAGCCTACCATCGGCGAGCGTCGGCGAGCGTGCGATCTCCGTGGCCCGTCGGATCACGGGCAGTTCCCGCTCACCACGTCGCGCCAGGTCTGGCTGTTGCTCTGGCCATACTCGACGCCATCGAACCACGGGAGGATGCGCTCGGCCCCGGAAAAGCCCCAGCTCGCCTCGCCGTCGCCGTTGGCGTCGAAGCCGAGCTCGAAGTGCAGGTGGGGATGGTTGTTCGAGGTGGGGCCGGTCTTGCCGACGGCACCGATGCCGTCGCCGAGCTCCACGACGTCGCCGACCTCGACCGCTCGCGATTGCATGTGCACGTACGTGGTGAAGTAGCCGCCGCCGTGATCGATCTGCACCAGGTTGCCGGCGTTGGCGTGAAAGAACGACTGGTTGACGATGCCGGGGCCGGGGGCGAGGAGCGGCGCGCCTTCGGTGCCGTGCTGATCGGGCTCGCGCACCATGTCGAGCGCCGGTGCATGGCCCCATGTGTCGAGCCGCCACGCGTCCCCGCACACGAACGGGAGCTGGAGGCCCTCGGGGATCTGCACCTCTTCTTCCTCCGGCGGGGTCTCGTCCTCGTCCTCGCACACGCCGGTGTTCTCGAGCCTCCCGATCTCCGCCCACTGCGGCATGTCGTGCCAGCGGTCGAGATCGCGGTAGCCGTCGATCACGGTGGGGGCCCCCCACAGGGTCTCTCCCGCGATGATGGAGTATTGGATCTCCGAGGTGGGATCGGGCTCGGCGTAGACGTTCAAGAGCGAGTCGTCGGCGCTCGGCAGGACGACGTAGAGGCACCAGTCCTGCTCCTGCGGCGGCTCTTCGCCCGTGGTGGTGCTGCCGTCGTCGGCGCCCCCGGTCGTACCGCCCTCGTCGTCGTCCTCGGGGGCGGTGTCCGCATCGTCACCCGCCGCGCTGGAGCCGTCGCCCCCGCTCGTGCCAGGATCCCATGCCTGACTGGACTCGCCATCGCCCGAGCAGCCCGCGAGCGAGAGCAAGAGCCCAAGTCCCCACGACGCCCCGACGCGAACGACGATCCTCATCGCTCGTTCTTAGCATGCACTCCACGGAGGCGACGCAGCGCATTGGGTAAGGCTCGGCAGGCAAAGAACTGGACGTGCCGGTAGGCGCGATCCCAAGGCGATCACGGGGAGAAAACCCGGCGATGTGCGTCACCGGAGCTTCCCATGCTCTCATGCCGAGCGGTCGAGCCCAGCGATCGAGACCGACCGCTACTCATGGCACCGTGTGCCCGCAAAGCGCTCGAGCGCCGACAGCCGTACCACATCTCATCCTTCGCCTTCTCCGAGTTCCTTGACCCGCGCCACGAACCGGTCGAAATCCGACCGGATCCCTCCTCTCTCTTCCTCCAACGCTTGCTGCCGTGCCTGGTACCGCAAGAGCTCCCCTTCGGCGTGCTCGAGCGCCAGCTCTCGGCTGACTCTCCCCGCGTCTCCGAGCACGTTCCGTTCGTGGAACTTCAGGAACCCGTCGAGCTTGGCCACCCAATCTGCCATCGTCATCGCCCGCCGCATCCGCGCCTGGTCCTCCGCATAGTCGAGGTACATCCCCACAATCCGCTCGAGCTCCCGAAGTTCGTCCTCCTTCAAGTAGTTCTTCGCGATTCCCACGTCTGTCTTGCAGATCGACCCCTTCGGCGAGCGCGTCCACGTCGTCAGGCCCATGTTCGGTTTGCTCGCGTCGGCCCGTTCGCGGATGAGCTCGGCGGCCGTGTGCCCGTGGATGGCCCAGTGCAGCTTGTTCTGCACCGTCGCGTAGAACCGCTGCGTGATGTCCGACTTGGCGTCGTAGTCCGCGCTGCACTGCGCGTAGATGTCGGTGATCTTCTGGTAGAACCGCCGCTCGGATGCGCGGATGGCCCGGACTCGCTCGAGCAACTCCTCGAAGTAGTCCACCCCCAGGTTGCCGCGCCCCGACGCCAGGCGCTCGTCATCGAGTATGAAGCCCTTGACCAGGTACTCCTCCAGCCGCGCCGTTGCCCATTGCCGGAAGCGCGTGCCCTGCGTCGACCGCACGCGGTACCCGACGGCGAGCACCGCCGGCAGCGCATAGTGGTCGATGAGCCGAGAAACCCTGCGATTTCCCTCAGTTCGAACGATCCGGAATTTCCGGATCGTTGCCCCGGGATCGAGTTCCTCCTCCTCGTAGATGTTGACGAGATGCTCATTGATCGTGCGCACGTCCTTGCCATACAGCTCCGCCATGAGCCGCTGCGTCAGCCATACCGTCCCCTCCACGAGCCGCACGTGCACCCGCGCGACCCCTTCGTCGTCGATGTAGACGAGCAATTCGCCAGGGGCATCGAGGGAGGTCGATGCCTTGGGCTTGCGGGGCACGGGTCGCTGATACCATCCCTTGCCCCCAAGCGGTATGAGCCTCACCGGCTCGCGCCCGGCCTACTGCTGGCCGCCCTCAGGGGCCGCGGCTGCTCTTCCTTCGACGTCCCGCCACCAACGCCGACGCATGCAGCCACTCGCCGAGACACCCCCGGCGCCCGCCGAGCGCCGACGGTCATGCCAGGTCACGATCCGTGCCCCCCCTTGCCCGGTGACTTCGGCGGCACGGGATCCGCTGGTGTCGGCGGCGGGACGGGATCACCCGGTGGAGGTGGCGGAGGCGGTCTTCCGCCACCTCCACCGCACGCGGCTCCCGTCGGGATCTCGAACACCTTCCCCGTGGCCTCGTCGAAGCAGCCCTCGTGATGGCACAGGGGCATGGGCTTGCCGTCGGGGTCCTTGGGGCGGGCGCCCTCGACGTTGCACTTGGCGCCGTTCCAGCACGCATACTTGGCATTGCCGGATTCGAGCTCGAAGTGGCAAAACGGCGACCGCTCGGGCGGAATGCACACGCAGCACTGCTCGGCGATCGCGTAGGTCAGGAAGTCACCATTGCCGTTCAGCGAGGTCGACGTGATCTGATTCGAGGTCGCCGATCCACACGGCATGCCGGTGAACCACGAGCCGAGCGAGCCGTTCGTGCCGCCGCTGATCACCCCGCGAATCCCCTCCCCCAGGTAGCTCGGTCCGCCGCTGTCGCCTCTGCACGCTACATCGGGGGCCCCATCACCATTGTTCCACGGGACGAGATCGTAGTACGCACCGTTGCCGTCGCCGAATTCGGGGTCTTCGTCGTGGAGCGCGGACTCTGCCATCCACGCTTCCGACACCATCGCGCGCGAGTTCGCATCCACCTCGGTGGGGCCGCGCCCGAACAGCCGCCAGACTCGACCTTCCTTGAACGGAGGCGGGGGCCTGAGGTTCAGCTTCACGTACTCAGCGGGCAGTCGCTCGTTCTGCTCGCGCCTGAAGATCGCCAGATCCTGCGCCTGCTGAGCCGGGGTGGTATCGGTGCCTGCACCCAGCGCAACAACCCTCGTGATGCGTGCCGACCTGAGGGGCTGTTCGACCGGCAGCCCCAGCTCCCACTCGTTGCGCTCGTGCGCGGCCCAGCGGGGCTTGGTCTGGCAGTGGGCCGCGGACAGGATGCACTCGGAGCGCTCGACCTGGGTGCCCGTGCAGATGAACCCCTCGGGGTCGTACAAGACACCGGTGGCCTTCTTCTTGGCGAGCTGCCCGTTGGCGATGAGCCAGATGGAACCTCGAAGGGCGCGTAGATCGTGGCCCATGCGAGCGCCCACGATGGCGGCCTCGTTGGCCCGCGAATCGGCGGGTCGCACCGAGAGGGTCCCCAGGACCGCGACAGTGGCGACCACCATGCCGACCCGACCATGGCTCCAACGAGAAGGTGGATGGCGTGGTGCGTTCATCGAGGATCAATGGTGCCACGTCACCGGGGGCGATCCTGCGCGTGCCCGGGTCGAAATGATCGCCCACGGTCGAATCAGAACCTCCGCCGCAGCCCCAGCGCCATGCCACCCGGGCCTCCGCTCATCAGCACCATCGTTCGCGCGGCCGCAGCCTCGTGGCGCCTGCGCCCGATGACGACGAGCGGAATCCCCACCGCCACCGCCACCGTGGCCGTGATCGCGCCCGCGATCGCCAGCCGATTGCCGAGCCGCCCGCGCGCCAGCACGTCGCGACGCGTCTCGATGTCGTCGCGCAGGACCAGCGCCTGCAGATCGCTCTCGGCCCGGCTCCCCATCCCCAGACCCACGGCCATCAGCCCGTAGCCCGCCACTCCCGCCACCACCACGCCGACCCCGGCCCCGACCATGCGGTCGCCCGGCAGCCGCACCGGCCGCTCGGGAGCAGCCTGCGGAGCGGGAGCGGGCTCGGCCGCGCGCGCACCGGTGGTGCTCGCCACCAGGCTCACCACCATCACCCCTGCAATCGCGATGCGTCTCATGGCTCGACCTCCAGCACCCGCAGCGCTCCCACGCCCTGCGCCGGCCCCAGCAGCACCTCGGTGAGCCCGTCGCGATCGAAGTCGACCGCCACCAGCGACCCGACGGCGCCCTCGACCGGCAGCGCGATCCCGTCGGGGTGCCGGCTCCCGCGCGCCAGGAACACCCACAGCGCGGGCTCGGCGTCCGTCAGCACCACCAGGTCGCGCTCGGTGCTGCGATCGAGGTCCGCCACCACCACGGCACGAACCCGCCCCGAGGCTTCGACGCGCTCGGTGGCCACGAAGTGCCCCTCGCCGTCGCCCACCAGCACGGTCACGCCGCCGTCCTCGTCGGGAACGAGCAGATCGAAGTCACCGTCGCCGTCGACGTCGGTCGCCACCACCTCGGCGGGTCGCTGCTCCAGCACCAGCGGCTCGCCCTTCACCAGCCCGCCGCCGCCGTCACCGAGCCAGATCCACAGCTGCCGTGCCTCGCCGTCGACCACCGCCAGGTCCAGCGCGTCGTCGGCATCGAGCGGCGCCGCCTCGCTCACCCACCACGTCCCGCTCGCCTCGAGCGACACGGGCTCGGCCAGGGTCCGCGAAGCCACATCGACCACCGCCTGCCGAAGCCCCTCGGCATCGACCCACGAGAGCCACGCCGGGCCGGCCCAGGATCCCGCGTCGGCCACCGCCAGATCGACCATGGGGCTCGTGCTCATCGTCGCCGCCCCGAAGGCCCAGCTCGTGCCGTCGCCAAACCCCAGGCTCACCGCAAGCGCGTCCTCGTCCACGGCCACCACGTCGAGCCGCTCGTCGTCGTCGAGCAACGAGAACCGCAGCGGCCCCCGGAGGCCGCCGCCGGACAGGGCCTGGAGCACCGACCAGCCGTCCCCGTCGCGCGCCCATACCTGTGGCGACCCGTCGGCCCCGCGCACGAGCAGCTCGGGCGTGGCGTCGCCATCGAGGTCGCCGGCCCGTAGCTCGCCCGTCATCGGCGGCGCGCCGAAGACCTCCGCCGCGCTCACCAGGCACAGCTCGCCGCGCTGCGCGAGCCCATCCCCGCAGCGGCCGCAGACCTCGTTGGTGCAGCCCAGCTCGGCCCCGCAATCGGCATGCTCGCGGCAGCTCGCGCCCAGGGTCGACTCGCCCGAGAAGCACCCGAGCAGCGAGGCCATCAGCGCCGCAGCTCCGAGCCTTGGGCCGCTCATGAGGCCGCAGGCTAGCACGGCCCGAACGAGAGCCAACCAAGGGCGAAGGCCGCCCCCGCCAGGCAGGAGCGGCCCTCGACGGCCCTTCGTGGTGGGCCCGCGGCTGGCAAGCGGCCGTCAGCCGCACATGCCCGGGACGACCTCCAGCGTGTTGCCGGCGATCGCGATCTCCGGCAGCGTGCAGGTCTCGCCCGGCATGCAGTCGGAGTCCTCGTTGCACGGCGAGCACACGGCCACCACGGGGATGCCCATGAGCGCCGCCGGGGCGCAGTTGCCCGACATGCACTCGGAGCCGTCGCCGGTGGCGTTGCAGCCCTCGTTGTCGGGGACCGAGCCCGGATCGACGCACTGGTAGAAGCCGCCGATGTTGGCGATGTCGTAGGTGGGCGTGCAGATCTGCCCGCCCGTGCAATCGCCGTCGGACTCGCACTCGCTGCAGGTGGACGCCGACAGGATGCCCGGGACCTCGATGAGCGTGGGGCAGAACAGGCCGGCGGCGCACACGTCGGCCGACTCGCAGCTCTCGCCGATGTCGCCGGTGGTGCTGCACACGGCCGGGGTCATGGTCAGCGGGTTGCCGAAGTTGCAGCCGAAGCCGGTGGTGTCGGCGCAGTCGGCATCCTCGTCGCACTCCGAGCACACGCCGCCGAGCGGGCCGACCACGAAGCAGTTGCCCGAGGCACAGTCGCACTCCGGATCGGCACACGCCGCCCCGAGCTCGGCCATGTCGCACACCGGGCCGGTGGTGGGCTCGTCGGTGGTGCTGATGGTGCTGTCGGTGGTGGCGGTGGTCGTCGTCGTGGACGAGTCACCGGTGTCGGCGGTCGTCGTCGTGGGCATGGAGGTCATGCTGTCGGACGACGTGCTCGGATCGTCGCTCGTGCTCGAGCCGTCGTCCGTGGTGTCGTCCTCCTTGCCGCCATTGCACGCGGGGGCAAGACCCAGCGCCAGCACCAACGAGAACCCGGTCAGCAGTCGAAGCTTGTCGTTCATGTCGAAGATCTCCCTCTAGTCTCGCCGCGATCTGGGCGGCCAAGCGCGGCGCGGCGTGGTCGCCGGCCTCTCGTGGGGGCATCCTCGCGCCAAGCCCGGCGCCAAGTAAAGCGCCTTTTCAACCAAGCCTGCGGCAAAACACGCGATACGGCTCACGCGCCGCCCGCTTCGCCCGAGGGTCCGCCCGCTTCGGCCGCAGGCCCCGAGGCCCCTGCTTGGCCCAGGGCCCCTGCTTGGCCCAGGGCTGGGATCGACACCACCGCATCCCGGCCTTGGCGCTCCACCTCGAGCTTCTCGAGCGCCTTGCCCACGCACGGACCGCGGTCGCACACCCCCGAGTGGGGCTCGTAGGCGGCCCCGTGGGTGCGGCAGTAGATCCGCCCCAGCTTGGCGCTGAAGAACTCGCCGGTCCCCATGTCGAGGTCGAAGGACACGTGGGCGCAGCGGTTGCGATAGGCCACCAGCGTCTCGCCGTCCGGCTCGCGGAGCATCATCACGAAGCCACGTCCCTCGTAGCCACCATCCTCGAACACGAAGGTCCGCGCCTGCCCATGCTGCAGGCCCTCCACCCCCTCCACCACGATCCGCTGTGCTGCTCGCATCACGACGCCGCATGCTAGCGTAGGCCCCCCTTGGGGGGCAGCTCGCTGTACCGCTTGCCGCGGGCCGAACCGAGCAAACCGCCACGATTGGCCACCAACAAGGCCCCCTTGGGGGTCATCACGACGCTCTGGTGCCCGGCCAACTTCTGGATCGCCCGCGCGGGCGCGCCCTTCATGGCGAGATGGCTGCAGAACGTATGCCGTAGGAAGTGGGGCCCCTTGATCGGGAACCCCGCCTCCGTCTGGACTGCGGTCAGCCAATCCCGGATGCCCTGCGCCCGTGCGGGCGTCTTGCGCCGCATCGCATATAGAGGATCCGCGGACCCCCCGGTGCTGCTCGAAGGCTCGCTTGAGGTCGTTCGACAGCTGGACGGTCCGGTTGCGGTAGCCCCTGGTCGACGCTCGGTCTCCTGGGTCGAGGCCCCAGCCGAGCGAGAGCCTCGTGGTGAACTCGATGGGTGCTACCGTGGGCGGCACGATGCGGTGTGTAGCAGCCCTCGTCTGCCTCGCTGTTTGCGTGAGCGCGTGCGCCCCCAAACCTGCGCCCGCCGCGGCCCCCGTGCTGCCGACATCGTCTAGCAAGGAGACGCTCGAGCCCCTGGTGATCGGCCAGACGTGGACGATCGACTCGCAGGTGCTGGACGAGACGCGGCGCATCAACGTCCTCGTGCCCACGATCTACGGCGAGGCGATCGACGAGCCGCTCCCCGTGCTCTACGTGCTCGACGGAGGGATCTACGAGGACTTCTTGCACGTGGCCGGGCTCGTGCAGGTGCTCGTGAGCAACGGCAGCATGCGCCCGCGGATCGTGGTGGGCATCGAGAATACGGAGCGCCGTCGGGACATGACCGGCCCCACGACCAACCCGGACGATCTGGCGATCGCGCCCGTGGTCGGTGGCTCGGCCTCGTTTCGCGGCTTCTTCGCCGACGAGCTGATGCCCGCGGTCGCACGCCGCCATCGTGTCACCGGAGAGGCCGCGATCGTCGGTGAGTCGCTCGCAGGGCTGTTCGTGGTCGAGACGCTGTTGCTTCGACCCGAGCTGTTCGACGCCTACATTGCCGTGGACCCGAGCCTCTGGTGGGCCGACCGAGCGCTGTTGGGCTCCGCCGAGGCGCACCTTGGCGAGCACGTGCTCCGCGGCAAGTCGCTGTTCATCGCCAGCGGAAGCGAGCCGGAGCTGGCCACGCTCGCGTCGTCGTTGGTCGAGACCCTGAGCGGCCACACACGCGATGGGCTCACCGTGCGCTACGAGCCCATGCCCGAGCAGACCCACGCGACGATCTTCCACCCGGCGGCGCTGCGGGCATTCGTCGCCATGCTAGGGCCCGTGCCGAGCGACGCGAACGAAGGCCCGAGCGAGTGAGCCGCAGCGGCGCCGAAGGGCGACGCAGCGCCGTGGACCGCCCGCCCCGAAATGTCGCTTATGCGGACTTCCGTTGCGGATCTACGGCTCGGCGGGGCACGGCTCGATGAGGCACCCGCCGCCACACGGCTCGATGAGGCACCCGCCGCCACCTGGAGGTGGGGGAGGCGGAGGCGGAGGAGGCGGCGAACCATCGAGATTGCAGCACTTCAAATCCAGGCCGTTCATGGCGGTATCATCACCATCCCCCTGATACGACTCGACCCTCGACCTCAATCCGCAAACGGCCGTGCCGCTTGGGCATTGCTTCCAGCTGTTCCATGAACCCCAACCTTGTCCCCCCGGAGCATGAATGGTCTCCCCCTGGGAGCAGCCAAATTGTACGTCGTTGGCCGCGGTGTCGTCTTCGTTTCCACCGCCCTGAGAGGACTCGATGCGCATTCGCGCGCTCTTCAGGTAGTTGTTGCTGCCTGGGCAAGATGAGGTCGCATACCAGGAGCCCCATAGCCCGTCATGGGAAGAAATCAACGACGTCTTCCCTGTCGCGGGATCCTTGCAGAGCAGTTGAACCGAATTGAGCGCGGTGTCGTCGTTTCCGAACCAGAGGCCACCACCCTGATACGACTCGACCCGCATGCGGTACCCGACAGCGTACGTTCCCGGTTTGCAGTAGACCGTCGGATGCCAGGTGCCCCAGTTTCCCTGACCTGGAACGATGGATCCGTTCTTGTCGATGCGCGAGGTCACCCGCGGTGAGTACAAGGCATTGAGCGCAGTAAGATCGGTGGACGTCCACTGTCCCGTACTGCCCCCATTGTAGCAAGAGTTCATCACCGATCCGTTGTTCACGGCATTGGCGGGGGTTCCTGGAACACGGGCCGCTCCAACACCGGCACCGCCCTCATCATACACCCCCCCACCACA
Source organism: Paraliomyxa miuraensis (assembly GCF_026337845.1). Classification (GTDB taxonomy): domain Bacteria; phylum Myxococcota_A; class Polyangia; order Nannocystales; family Nannocystaceae; genus Paraliomyxa; species Paraliomyxa miuraensis. Next base: position 19,488 of record NZ_JAOVZF010000158.1, read on the forward strand.
GCTGATGGAGCGATCGTAGTAGTCGCTGTGGCGAAACCCGAAACAGTGACCGATCTCATGGGTGATGACGTGTGTCGCAACACTGAGCCCATAGTTCGAGACGATGTCGTCACCGATCGTGATGGTGCCGTAGGGTAGGCCTCCCGAAGGAAACCCCGCCGACCCGCCCGTGCCATTCATCAAGACCGCGGTGATCGTCGCGTCGCAGCCCGCGGTGGCGCCGCTCGTTCGCACGAGGTTGAACGAGAGGTCGAGGTTCGTGTAGTTGGCAATCGCATTGTCGAGCGCGGTGCTCAAGGAGCCCGTAAATGCAGAGCCATTGACGCAGATCGTGTCATGGATCGTGCTCACGAGATTGGTGGAATGGTACTGGCGGAATTCGATGTCATCATCGTGGCCTCCTTCACCCGATGCAGTGAAGCCGACCATCTCTCGCGATGCCTCGAGGCTCACTTCGGCATCGCCCCCGACGAAGACCACCCCATCTTCGCGAACCTGGATCTCTGCTTCGGGATAGCCGGCAGCTCGGAGGTTTTCGATGATCTCGAGAACCGGATCCACTTCATCGGAGTCATCGAGCTCCGCGCTCTCGCCGTCTGCCAACTCGACGTCACACCCGAGGGGTTCGACCAACGCAAGCAACGCGAGAAATCCATGGAATCGTCGTCGTTTCAGCATCTGTATTCGTCCTATTCTCTGGAACGGGCATTCAAAGCTCTAACAAGTAGATATGGAGGTCGCGCCGGCCTCTCCCATCGAGCACGCTCGCTGGGACCTCCACATCGCGGGCCCTGCCGGACCTCTTCCATCCTGGGTGGCTGCTCCCGCGGCCCATGGGAACTCAGCAGAAGGCGCAGACCCCGCTCGGGCAGTCATAATTGGAATCGATTGGTCCACAAAGCGGGACGAGGCAATGGTCGTCAGGCGGCGCCACACCCAAAGAATGGTTCGTGGATGCTCCAACTCGCGAACCTCGGTGAGACCGAGTAAGGGAATCCTGTATCATGGCGATTGTTCCGAATCAAGGAAACGGCAGGAATGTTCCGTGGACTATCTCACATGAGATTACCAAGCGGATAGGCCGTATGAGCAGGTGGACCCAAGTACTCGATCCGTCATCCTGAGTTCGAGACGCACTCCCCAGCGGTGCGATTCGTAGTTTGCAGAGTCCAGTATATCGGCGATTGCGGCTGCTCACCCGGGCGAGCCCCGCATCGGCGCACTCCTGAGAACGGGTCTGCGCTTGCCTACCGCTGCCTGCGGGGCGAGCAGAGTACAGCGCCGCGAAAGGCCACCAACGAATGCCCCCCTTGGGGGGCGAGCTGGCTGCACCGCCAGCTCCAAGCCGGATGCGGGGACGATCAGAGCAGAGCCCCACGCTCGACCTCACCTACGCCCCCCTTGGGGGCAGCTCGCTGTACCGCTTGCCCTCGCTGGTCGCTGGGGGGCTAAGTAGCAGACCAGCGCCGGGAGAGATCCTTGGACAGGTTCTTCTGGTGCGCCTCGATGGTACCGCCGCCGATCTCCAGCAGCTTGGCGTCACGCCACAGCCGCTCGACCGGGTACTCCTTGCAGTAGCCCGCGCCCCCCATGACCTGCATGGCCCAGTCGGCGACCTGCTTGCCGACGGGGGCGGCAAACAGCTTGGCCGCGTCTGAGCCCACGCGGTTGCGAATGTCGGGGCCGATGTCGCTGGCCACGTTGTAGACAAGGCACTTGGCGGCCTCGGTCATGGCGTAGCCGTCGGCGACGTAGCGCTGGATCTGTCCGAAGTTGGCGATGGGCTGGCCGAACGCCTTGCGCTCGTTGGCGTAGCTCACCATGATCTCCACGCAGCGATCGGCGATCCCCACGCTCATCGCCGCGAGCGTGAGCCGCTCGATCTCGAGGTTGCGCATCATGTGGGTGATGCCGTCGCCCTCGGCGCCGAGCAGGTTGCGGGCCGGGATCCGGCAGTCCTCGAACACCAGCTCGGCCATGGTGGAGCCGCGCATGCCGAGCTTGTCGATGTGCTGGCTGGTGGAGAACCCCGGGCAGTCGCGATCGACCACGAACGCGGTCACCCGGCCGTCGACCTTGGCGTAGAAGAGGAAGCAGTGACCCTCGCACGCGTTGGTGATGTAGGTCTTGGTCCCGTTGACCACGTAGTGGTCGGCCTTGCGCACGGCGGTGGTGCTCATGCCCAGCACGTCGGTGCCGGCACCCGGCTCGGTCATCCCCATGCCGGCCACCCACTCGCCGCTGAGCACCCGGGGCAGGTAGCGCTCGCGCTGCTCGGCGTTGGAGCAGTGGTAGAAGTTGTTGACGAACAACATCGAGTGGGCCAGGTACGCGAGGCAGAGGCCCGGATCGTGCTTGGACAGCTCGTGGTGCACGATGACCGCGGCAACCGCGTCCATTCCGGCCCCGCCCGCATCCTCGGGGATGGTGATGCCCAGGAGCCCCATCTCGCCCAGCTTGCGAAACAGGGCCACGTTGAGCTGCCCCTTGGCGTCGTGCTCGGCGGCCTGCGGCTCCACCTCGCGGCGGGCCAGCTCGGCCACGGTCTGGCGCAGCAGGGCGTGCTCCTCGGTGGGGTTGAAGAGTCGCTCGTAGTTCCGCTCGACCATGGGGCCTAACTTTGCGTCCGGGGGCCCCTTGGGAGGAAGGTTGGCTGGGCTGTGAATTCTCTCATCCGGACCGGCAAATCGTTGTAAAGGTGGGGAGGCGGCCGGCCGAAACCCCGCTCGACGTCCACCGTGCGCCTTCCATTCCCGCCGTCCCAACCGGCCGGCGATCGCGACGCTCGATGTCGTGGACGACATCGATTGCCGCAACGCCACGCCTCGCGCCTCACCCAAGCGCGCCAATGTCCGAGCGCCCACCGAGGTGGCAAGCCCTGTGCAACGGGGGCAGGCCGCCATGCCCCGCAATCGCGCCGCGCTCGCCCTGCTGCTGATCCAGGCCCTCGCCTGCCAGCCCGTGCCCACTGCGACCGGCGGTGGTGACGATGCCGCCACCCCCGACTCGCCATTTCGCGCCTCGGCCACCGGAGCAGACCTGCTGGTGTTCCCGCCGCAGGCCGAGCTCCACCCCCGCCGCGTGCTGCCGCGGCACCTGGCCGAGGCCGAGCACACCGAGGAAGCGCAGACCGACGTGGAGTGGCCCGAGCTCGACGACGACGGGACGTTCGAGATCGCGGGGCGAACCCTACGGATCCACTTCAACCGCGCCATCGAGCCGCCCGCGGACCCCGACGCAGCCCTGACGATCGAGCCCGCGATCGCGGGCAAGGCCTCGATGCCGAGCGCATGGGTGCTGCAATTCCAAGCGGACGCTCCGTTCGACCCCGACACCGAGTACACGGCCGCGCTGGGCGAGCTCCACGACGCCGACGGCAAGCGCGTGGCCGAGGGCTGGAAGGGGACGTTCACGGCCGAGCCCCGGGTGGACATCGCGGGCAAGGTGATAAGCTACCTGCCCACGCCGGGTGAGCCGCGGGTGGTCGCGGTGCGACCCGAGTACGTGCCCAAGGTGAGCCGCAGCGTGGCCCCGCGGGTGCTGTTCGACCAGCCGGTGAGCCTGGCCGAGGTGAGCCGACGGATCACCGCCACGGTGGACGGCCACCCCCGAAGGCTCGAGTTGCACCACGCCAAGGACGACCGCTTCGAGGGCGTGGCGATCGACCGGCACCACGTGGTGGTGGCCAAGCCCGTCCCCGCCCCCGGGCCCGGGCAGCAGCTCACCCTCGCCGTGACCGAGCCCGATGGCAGCGCCGGGGTCGAGCAGGAGTACGAGGTGGCCGAGCCGCTCGCGTTCGAGGAGGTGAGCTGCGATGGCGGCTACTACGACGAGCACGAGTGCACCTGGAAGGACGGCACGCTGGGGCTCGAGGGTCGCCGCTTCATGGTGCGCTGGAACAACACCATCGCGGGCAGCGACGCGGCCCTGGCCAAGCAGGTGAAGGTGACGCCACGGGTCGACGACCTGCACGTGCAAAGCGACACCTGGCGCTCCGACGGGGCGCTGTGGATCTCGGGCGACTTCCGCTCGTCGACCCACTACGAGGTCGAGATCGGCCGCGTGCGCGACCGCTTCGGCTCCACGCTGCGCAAGCCGGTGCGCTTCTCGGTGGAGGCCGCCCCCAAGTCGGCGAGCGTCTCGATGCCCGAGGGGCAGCAGGTGCTCGACGAGGCGGCAAGCCGCCGCTTCGCGGTGCAGACCCGCAACGTCGAGGCCGCTCGCATCGAGATCTGGGAGGTGGAGCCGAGCACCGAGGCGTGGGAGCAGGCGCGGCGCCAGCTGAGCGCGCGCGAGCGCCCCAGCGAGGCGCCCGACCTCAGCGTGCCGATTCGGCCCCGGGCCAGGCGCGACGAGTCGGTCACCACCACGCTCGACCTGCTCGACGTCCTCACCCCCGGCAAGACCTACCTGGCGCAACTGGGGCTCGAGACGACCGCGTTCGGGGCCAAGCCGCCGTCGTACCCCGAGTGGTCGATGGCGGCGCGGCCGGCCACCGCCCTGCTCACGCCCCACGACGACCGGGCGCTGGCGGTGCACGTGCACGGCGGCCGCGACCAGACCCTGGTCCACGTGGCGCGGCTCGACGACGGTCGCGCGGTGGCGGGAGCCCGCGTTCGCGTGGACGGCGAGGAGGTCCCCGGGGTGGTCACCGGCGCCGACGGGCTGGCCGTGGTGCCGCGCTCGCTCGCTGCGCCGGGCGGCTCGCGCCACCACGTGCTCGAGGTCGAGGGCGACGATGCACGCGCGACGCTGGTGATGGGCATGGGCTCGCTCGACGAGGGCGACCTCGCGCCCGAGCTCGGCGGAGGCGCGACCCCGCTCGGTGACATCCGGGCCCTGGTGCTCAGCGATCGGGGCGTCTACCGACCGGGCTCGTCGGTGGGTCTCAAGGGCATCGTGGAGTTCCGCGACCAGACCCATGACCGGGGCCGCCTGAGCCCCGCGAGCACCATGCCGGTGGGGCTGCGGATCCATGCGCCCACCGGCAAGCTGGTGCACTCCGAGGACGGGCTCACCTCGGACATGGGCGGGTTCTCGACCCGCTTCGAGGTGCCCAGCTCGGCGGAGATCGGACGCTATCGCGTGGAGTTGGTGGCACCGCTGCGCGACGACGCGGTGCTGGCCTCCTACGGGATCCAGGTGGCGGAGTTCGAGCCGCCGCGGTTCACGGTGGACGTGGAGGCGCAGGCCATCGACGGTGGTCAGCGGCTCTCGGCCCGCGTGGACGGGCGCTACCTGTTCGGGGCGGCGATGGAAGAGGCGCCGGTCACCTGGACCCTGCGACGGCAGGACGCCCCGTTCCCCCAGGGTCCGCTGACCGCCAAGGGCCTGCACTTTCGCGAGGCGCCGAGCTGGTGGGACGAGGACGAGGACGAGGCGTGGCTGCGCACGGGCGAAGGTCGCCTCGACACCAAGGGGCGGCTGGACCTCAGCCCGGCGGTGGAGCTCGATGCCGAGGCCGGCCCGCAGCGGTTCGTGCTCGAGGCCGAGGTCACCGACGAGTCGCACCGCGCGATCGCGGGACGAGCCTCGGTGGTGCTGCACACCGCCCCGCGCTACGCCGGCCTGCGACTGGCCGAGCGCTGGGTCGACGTGGGCAAGGCGCTGCCGCTCGAGGTCGGGGTCGTCGACCAGGAGGGCGCGACCGTGAGCGATGCCGCGGTGGAGGTCAGGCTCGAGCGGCTGGAGTGGCAGCGCGTACGACGTCCCGGCCCCGGCGGCTTCGCCGACGAGGAGTGGCACGAGGTGGGGCAGGAGGTCGGCCGCTGCGAGGCTCGCACCGCGGAGGACTGCCGACTGGTGCCCAAGCGCTCGGGCAGCTACCGCGTGAGCGCCTTCGTCGACGGTCGTCGCGGCGGCGGCATGCGGCTTTGGGCCTGGGGCCACGGCGGCGGGGCCGAGGCGCCCTCGCCGGGCCGCCGGGTGGAGCTGGTGGCCGATCGCGATCGCTACCGACCCGGCGACACGGCGCAGATCATGGTGCGCAACCCGTTCCCGGCCGCGACCATGATCCTCACCGTGGAGCAGGGCGCAATCCTGCACCACGAGAGCCGCACCGTGACCGAGTCGGCCACGAGCTTCTCGGTGCCGCTGACCCACGAGCACACCCCGCATGCGTACGCCACGGTCACCATCCTGCCGCGCGAGGGCGAGGGCGAGGGCAAGGGCAAGGTCGGGGCCGCGGACGAGCTGTCCGGCCAGGCGCGGGTCGACTGGAAGCTGGGCGCAATCCGCCTGCCGGTGGAGCTCTCCGATGCACGGCTCGACGTGGTGGTGGCCAGCGATCGCGATCACTATGCGCCCGGCGAGGAGGTCGACGTGGTGGTCGACGTCAGCCGTGGCGGCACCGCGGTGGCGAACGCCGAGGTGGTGCTCGCGGTGGTCGACGAGGGCGTGCTGCGCCTGACCAACTTCCACGCCCCCGATCCCGTGCCCGCGCTCTACCCCGGGCAAGGCCTCGACCTGTGGATCGACGACAGCCGCCGGCTGCTGGCCGAGCAGCTCGGCCGCAGCCACGTGGCCGGCGACGGCAGCGGAGCCGGCAGCCACAGCCTCGTGTCGACCCGCAAGGACTTCGTGGAGACCGCGGTGTGGGAGCCCGCGCTGCGCACCGACGCGGCCGGCCGCGCCCACGTGCACTTCACCCTGCCCGACAACCTCACCCGCTTCCGCATGATGGCGGTGGTGGTCGACGCCGAGGGCCGCGGCGGGGTGCACGAGGACGACTTCGAGGTGCGCAAGCCCCTGATGGCGATCCCCGCGGTGCCGCGCTTCGCCGCGCTCGGCGACCGCTTCGAGGCCGCGGTGCTGGTGCACAACAACCAAGACCACGCCGAGACGGCCACGGTGAGCCTGGGCGGCGACAGCCGGCAGGTCGAGCTCCCGGCCCGCGGCCGCACCCGCGTGGCCTTCGAGCGCGCGCCCACCCGCGCGGTGCCGCTGCAGCTCGAGTTCGTGGTGGCCGATGGCTCGGGGACCGTACGCGACCGCGTGCAGGCCAGGGTCCCGGTGCAGGCGCCGGGCATCGACGAGCGCCCCTACCTGCACGGCTCGTTCATGGGTCGCCAGGAGCTCGCGCTCGAGATCCCCGCGGACGTGTTCGCCGATGCCACCGGCGACGACCACCTGACGGTGACGGTGGGCGAGAACCTGTGGCCCGAGCTCGGCCAGCGCGTGGAGTACCTGGTGGGCTACCCGCACGGCTGCGTGGAGCAGACCACCTCGAGCACGCTGCCGCTCTTGGCCGCGCGCGAGATCCTCCCGCGGCTGGGTCTGGTCCGCTACACCGACCAGCAGCTGCGCGACATGATCGAGGCCGGCGTGGAGCGCCTGTCGACCATGCGCACCAGCACGGGCGGCCTGGCCTACTGGCCCGGCGGCTACGAGCCCAACCCGTTCGGCACCGCCTACGCCACGCTGGCCATCGCGCGGGCGCAGCGGCTGGGCATCGAGGCCCCCGAGGGGATGATCGACGGCATGCGCGAGTACCTGCTGCGCATGGTGGAGGCCGATCAGCTGCCCCACGGCTACGGGGTCGAGGTCCGCGCCTCGATCGCGCTGGCGCTGGCCGAGCTCGACGCCCTGCCGCCCTCGGTGGCCGACTCGCTCTTCGACACGGCGAGCGCCCAGGGCACCTTTGGCACCGCCACCCTGGCCCTGGCCCTGTCGAGCCTGCCCGAGCAGGACGATCGCGTGGCGACGCTCGTGCAGACCCTCGAGTCCTCGTTCGACGAGGAGGGCAACCTGGCCAGGGCCCGCGACGACGACGACTTCGCCTGGTATGGCTCCGATCAGCGCAGCATCGCCCAGGCCACGCTGGCGCTGTCGCGGCTGCGACCCCAGTCGACGGTGCTGCCCGCGCTGGTGAGCAACCTGATGCGGCGAACCGGCGACTACACCACCCAGGCCACGGCCTATGGCCTGCTGGCCCTGGCCGAGCGGCTCGCCGCCGAGGAGGGCTCGGGCGCGCGCCAGCGGGCGCTGCTCGACGACGTGGAGCTGCTGCCCGAGCTCGCCTCGGCGGTGGCGCTGGGCCCGAGCGCGCGGCGCTACCGGATCCCGCTGTCGCGGGTGCAGGGCCGCCGGGCGATCCTCGTGCTCGAGAGCGAGTCGGACCGCGCACAGGCGTTCATGGTGAGCGCGCGCTGGCGACGGTCCAACGCCCCCGTCAACGACGACCAGGGGCACGAGGACGAGGGTCGGGCGGCCACCACCACCGACAACGGCCCGGACCTCTACCGCGTGATCACCGATGCCAAGGGACGCAGCGTGGACTTCGACCGGATCGTCCCCGGGCAGGTGCTGCGCGTGGTGCTGCTGGCCCGGATGCCCGAGGGTCTGCCGCATGCACGACGGGGCTACCTGGCGCTGACCGACCGGCTCCCGGCCGGGTTCGAGGCCATGCAGCCCGACCTGTGGACGGTGGCCTCGGTGCCCGAGCTCGACCAGAGCCATCCGCTCTACGATGCCCTGCGCTGGACCGGCAGCACGGCCAGCCACGTGGAGCTGCGCGACGATCGAGCCCACTTCTACTTCGACCGCTTCTGGGGCGAGTGGGTGCACGCCACCTACCTGATGCGGGCGACCACGCCGGGCACCTTCACCGCGCCACCGGCCATGGCCGAGCTGATGTACGAGCCCGACAGCGCGGGCTACAGCCAGGCCAAGTCGTTCACGGTGCTGCCGTAGGACTCACCGACCACCCTGAACCGTAGGATCGACCATGCCCAGGCCACGCCCGCTCGCGCCTTCGCTCCATCCCCGCGCCTCCCGTCGTCGGCGACGCCGCGTGGTGCTGGGCGCCCTGGTCCTGCTGGTCGGCGTGGCGTGGCTCTCGTGGGCCGCCCTGTGGGCGTGGCTGCGGCAGGAGGTCGGGCGGCCCGACGAGGCGCTGGCCGACGACTGGTACTCGGGGCATCGCGTGCTCGATCGCGAGGGCCGGCTGCTGCGCGAGCTGCCGGGCGAGGACGGCCGCCGCGGGCGCGCGGTGTCGCTGTCGGAGCTCGGCGATCGCATCGTGGCCGCCACCGTGGTCAGCGAGGACGCTCGGTTCTTCGAGCACGACGGCATCGACGAAGCGGCCATGGTGCGCGCGGCCGGACAGAACCTCCGGCACGGGCGGGTGGTCTCGGGCGCGAGCACCATCACCCAGCAGCTGGTCAAGCTGCTCGACACCCGCGGCAAGCCGGGGACGCGCACGCCGTGGGTGAAGCTGCGCGAGGCCGCCCGGGCCGCCAACCTCGACGAGGCGCTCGCGAAGGAGGAGATCCTGCAGGCCTACCTCGATCGCCTGCCCTACGGGCACGGCCTGATGGGGCCCGAGGCGGCCGCGCGCGGCTACTTCGGGGTGGCGGCCAAGGACCTGTCGTGGGCTCGAGCGGCCTACCTCGCCGTGCTGCCGCGCGCGCCCTCGATGCTCGATCCATACCGTCATCCCGAGCGCGTGCTCCTGCGCCAGCAGGCGCTGCTCCACGCGCTGCACGAGGCCGGCGAGCTGAGCGAGGCCGACCTTCGCCGCGCGCTGCTCGAGCCGGTCTCGCCCCGGCCGCTGGAGCGCCCGTTCCTCGCCCCGCACCTGGTCGAGTCCCTGCGCACGGAGGGGCGGCTCTCGCCGGGGGCCACCACCACCACCACGCTCGACCTGCCGCTGCAGCGCGACGTGGAGGGCCTGGTGCACACGCACATGGCCCGCATGGTCGAGCTGGGGGCCGGCGACACCGCGGTGCTGGTGATCGACAATGCGACGGCCGAGGTGCTGGCCTACGTGGGGAGCACCGACTTCCACGATCCCGCGATCTCGGGGCAGGTCGACATGGCCCGCGCGCCTCGCCAGCCGGGCTCCACGCTCAAGCCGTTCGTGTATGCGCTGGCGTTCGAGGCCGGTCGCTCGCCGCTCGAGCTCTTGCCCGACGTGCCCACGCGCTTTCGCGAGGGCCCCGGGCACGTCTACGCGCCGCACAACTACCACGGCGAGTTCACGGGTCCGGTGTCGGCCCGCGAGGCGCTGGCGACCAGCCTCAACGTGCCTGCGGTGCGGCTGGCGGCCGAGCTTCCGCCGGGCCGGCTGCTCGACACGCTGCATCGGCTGGGGCTGCACAGCCTCACCGAGCCGGCCGAGCACTACGGCCTCGCGCTCGCGCTCGGCAGCGGCGAGGTCGGCCTGCGCGAGCTGGCCGAGGCCTACGTGGCGCTGGCCCGCGGCGGCGAGCACCTGCCGCTGCGCACGGTGATGGGCGAGCCCGCCGGCACCACGACGCAGGTGCTCGATCCCGCGGTGGCGGCCGCGGTGACCGAGGCGCTCTCGGATCCGCTGGCCCGCACCCGCCTGCTGCCCGCCGGTCACCGCCCGTTCGACATCGGCTTTCCGGTCGCGCTCAAGACCGGCACCAGCTCGGGCTACCGCGATGCATGGACGGTGGGCTACACCCGCGAGCGCACCGTGGCCGTGTGGCTGGGCAACGCCGACAACGGCCCCATGCACGAGGTCACGGGCGCCGGGGGAGCGGGGCCGCTGTTCGCCGACGTCATGCGTCGCGCCATGCGAGACGTGCCCACGCGGGCGCCGCTGTTCGATCCGGGCTTGCTGGAGCCGGTGGAGGTCTGCGCGCTCTCGGGCCATCGCCCCGGGCCGGCGTGCGAGCACACGGTGACGCGCCGGCTGGCGAGGGGCAACGTGCCCGACGAGCCGTGCCCGTTCCACGTGCATGCGCGCACGCAGGCCGTGCGCACCGCGAGCGCCTCCCCGTTCGTGTGCGATCCCGAGGGACCGGAGATCGTGGCCGTGTTCCCCGAGCCCTACACGTCGTGGCTCGACGAGCGCACCGCCGGCGCACCCGGGCACGATCCCTGGGGCACCCCGTGGCTGGCCAGCGAGCGCGTGCCCGGCTGCGCGAGCGAGGGTGAGCGCCCGGGGCTCGCGATGGTCGAGCCCGCGGACGGAGCCGTGCTGTGGGCCGGGCACGAGAGCGACGCGGTGGAGCTGCGCGCCGAGCTGCAGGGCACCGGCCGCGATCCGCAGGAGCTCGCGCCGCAGATCGAGCTGATCGTCGACGGCGAGGTGGTGGCCACCACCAAGTGGCCCTACCGCGCGCTGGTCCGGCTTGCGCCCGGGGATCACGAGGTGCACGCGAGGGTCCGAGGCGGCGATCCGCTGCCGAGCACCAGCACGCGCTTCAGCGTGCGGTAGCCACCAAGGCGTGAGCCGGCGGCCCCGGGGCACGACGCCGCCGTCATGGCGCCGCGCCCCGGGGCATCCGATCACAGCACGTCGATGCGATACTTGCCGCTCGGCAGCAGCTTGGCCCCGCTGACCACCGCGAACGCGGTCTCCCGCGCACACCAGTCGGTCAGCTGGGGAGCCCGCGAGGCGAAGGTGGAGTGATTCATGCCCAGCGGCCACGCGCTGACGAAGGGCGCCGTGGTGACCGTGTGCGGCGCATTGCTGCGGAGGATGTGATAGCCCTGCTGGTCGTCGCGCCACAGCAGGCCGAACGCGAGGCCGTCGACCACCCCGTTGGGCACGGCTCCCTCGACGACGAAGTTGCCAGTGAGCGTGCAGCCTCGCAGGTCGTACTCCTTGGTGATGATGCGATTGAAGGTCGGGATGCCCGGGATGTTGATCCAGCCGACGGTCCCCGAGGGGTCCTTGTACTCGAAGCCGAACGTGGCCTCGCCCTGGCCGTCGTAGAAGAGCACGATCTGCAGCCGATTGGCGGGCAGACCGCTGAAGCGGTTGGAGGTGAGGTCGTCACCGAGAAGAGTGGGTGCGGTCATGATCTTCGATTCCTGGAGGTCGTGTTGGGGGTCGATGCGGCGCCCTCATGGCGCCACGTCGTGTCCCTTGCCGGAGCCGGGCTCCGATCCAACGCACGCGATCGAGTGCACGAGCACCCTCGCGCTCGTCACCATGCTCCCCGCACTCAGGGCACCCACGCTCGAACGAGACGCCAGGCCGAGCTGCCCTCGGCCTCGGCCCGCGCTCGCCGCTGTGCGCTCGCCAGCGCGCGTGCGGCCGCATCGGCGTCGGGCCCATCGAGGCCGTCGTAGAGCATGCCCATCAGTGCGGCCGACTCGTCGTCGCCGATCTCCTCGGTGGTGGCAACGACCACCTGCGCCCCCGCGAGCACGAAGGCATGCGCGAGGCTCATCCCGCCCCCCGACGTTCGCGGATCGACCACCCCGGTCTGGCAGCCGCTGAGGATCACCGTCGCAGGCACGCGAGACAGCGCGAGCACGTCGGGCACGCGCAGCACCGCCGTGCCGTCGGCGGCGAGCACCAGCTCGCTGTCCCAGCCACCGAGCCCATCCGAGCGAGCATGCCCCACGTAGTGGAACCACGAGGCACGAGGCAGCGCCGCGAGGACCCGAGCCGCGAACAGCGGCGGCTCGTCGCCCCCACCGTCGAGCGCGCCGCCCACCACCTCCACCGCGAGGTCGAGGCGCTCGAGCGCAGCCCGGCTCAGGCTCGCTTCGTCGTGGGCTCGCGGCAGGTTGCTCGGCGGCGCGAGGACCAGCGCCGGACCCTGGGCGTGTGTGCGCGCCGGAGCCCGGGGCAGGTCGAGCCCGTAGACCACCGTGTGCTCGTCCTGCAGCCGTCCACTTGGCCCGAACGGCAGTGAGTGGAACGCCACCCCGAACAGCGGCCCGGTCGCCATCACGCGCGCTCGGCGAGCGGTCACCAGCGCGTCCGCGAATGGCTCGAGCAGCACCGCCCCCAGCCGCTGCGCATCACCCCCCTCGAGCCCCGGGCTCGGATCCTCCAGCCACCGGTGGACGACCGTACCCGCTTCGTCCATGGAGAACCCCACCCAGCCGCGATCGAGCTGCACGTAGTGGAGATCGATCGCGCCCGGCTCGGGTCGGGAGAATCCCTCGCAGCCGGGAATCGAAGGGCTCCCCTGCCCGGGTCTTCGCATGATGGCCTCGAAGCGCTGCTCGTTCGCCTCGCGCTCGCGCTCGATGTCCTTGCGTCGACGGGCGGCCCGAGCCGCCGAGGACGCCGTCCAGAACGTCCGGTCGTACTCCTCGTCGAGCCGCAGCCGCGTGCCGAGGTACTCGTCGAGCGCCCGGCGGGTGTCATCGTCGGCATCGCGACGCATCCGCTGATCGAGCGATCGCAGGGCCCGCGTCCGGGCCAGACGAGCCACGCACAGCGCAGCGGCGGGCTGGCCCTCGTCCAGCAGCAGCTCCACGCGATGTCGGGTCACCGCATCGCGCCCGATGAGGAAGCGCTCGCGATCGACCAAGGCGAGCACGGGCAGCTGCTGCTCGAGCACGAGATCGGCCTGGGCGTACTCGGCCAGGGCCTCGGGCACGCGGCCGAGCTGCTCGAGCACCCGTGCATGCTCCACCCGAGCCGCCCAGCGCAGGCCGTGGTCCTGGTGTCGCTCGGCATCGTCGACCATGGCGCGAAGGCGACGGCGCGCGGGCTCGAGCTCGCCCTCCAGGCGCTCGAGACGAGCGCTCAAGAGTCGATGCCACAGCTCGTTGGACCGGATCAGGCGCCGGCCGTCCAGCGTGTCGAGCCAGCGACGAGCCACGGCCGTCTCCCCGCGCTCGAGGGCATCGTAGGCGAGGTTGAGCCGAACGGTGAACCACGCCCCCCTGCCCTCGGGCTCGTCTCCCAGCAGCACCCTCGCCCGATCGAGCAGCTCGCGAGGCTGGTACGACGACAGCGCCCCCCCGGGGGACGAGCGCGACATCAGCACGGCCCACGCGGCGGTGTCGAGGAAGGTGGCGTGGTTGAACACGTCGATCGACGGGGATCGAGCCAGCCGCAGGCCCTCGCGCAAGGCCTCGGCGGCACCGTCTCGGTCGCCCATCTGCGTCATGATGGTCAGCGCCTGACCGAGCACGGCGAGCTCCACCAGGGGCATCGCCCCGATCGCCCGCCCCTGGTGAATGGCTCGCCGGTAGGCAAAGAGGGCCTCACCCAGATCGCCGCGGGTCTCGGCCAGGAGCCCGCGATGGAACAGGTGCATCCCGTCCTCGTGGGGCAGCAGCACCCGCGCGCGCTCGAGCCACCGGCGACCACCCGCCAGGTCTCGCTTCTCATGGATGTGGCGAAACGCCTGCGTGTGCGCCAACTTGGTGCCAAGCGACCAGTGGCCCGAGCGGCGCGCTCGCTCGTAGAGCTCGTCGAACGCCGCCGCATCCGCGGCCGCACCGATCTCCTCGCCGAGCCGCTCACGCTCGGCGAGCACCGCGGGCTCCGCGGTTCGAAGCACCAGCGCGTACGCCTCACCATCCTGCGAGTCTGCCCACCGAACGCTCAGCCTCGTCGCCTCCACCGGCACGTCGACGATCGTCCACCGCAGGCCCTGCTCGACCACCACCGGGCTCTCCTGCACCGGCACCCCATCGATGGACACCGCGATCGCATCGACCGAGGGCACGTCGACCCACAGCGTCAGCGTGCGCTGCGTGGTGGAAAGGACACACGTGGGACCCGGCCCTTGCTCCTCACACCCGCCAAACAGCACCTGCGGCGGCGGCAAGGGTCGCGACGGCGGGCGGGAGACCGGCGTGGGCGAGACCACCTCGAGCGATCGCATCGTCGGGCTCGAAGCGTCCGCCCCCTCGCACCCCACGCACACCATCCACGAGGCGACTGCGAGTCGACGCACCACGGGCTGATCCTACTATGCGCAGGCCTCCACACTGCGGCACTTGCGCTGTTGCTCCCGATCTCATCCATTCGTTCTGGAGGCCGCGTTGGAAGCAAGGACCACGATGGGTACGAGCAGCCATGCCGTCCCCCCGCCGTCTCGCCGTACTCACTGCCCTCGCGCTCTGTGCATGCTCCACCAAGAGCTGCGAATGCCCCGTGCCCGACCTTCCGAGCACGAGCACCACGGCCGGTGGCTCGACCGGAGGCCCCATCCCCGCGCCGCCGATCCCCGACCTCGAGCTGGATCGAGACCCGAGCCGTCCCCTTCCCCGCTCCTTCGTGGCCAAGATCGTCCCGGGCGAGAGCTGCCCCACCGCTCCACCGGGATGGGACCTCTCGCCACCTCCGACCGTGTCGTCGACCCGCCTGACCGAGCTGCTGGCCCGCTACTGCGCCTACCAGCTGCCATCCGACGTCCCCCACCCAGGATCGATGCCGTCCCTGAGCGCACCGCCCGGGGCCATCGAGCGGATCGCGGCCGACTACGCCGTGGTGCTGCCCCAGGCCACGGTGGTGCGAGGGACCGGCGAGGCCCGCCAAGCCCTGTTTCGCGAGCGCATGGGCGTGAGCTTCGTCCACGGAGCCACCAACGTCGCCGATGCCGACCGACCCTACGTGGCGATCGTCGACACCGCCGACCCCGACACGGCATGGCCCGGCAGCACCAAGGCCCAGCAGCACGGCTTGATCATGGGCGGGATCGTCAGCGAGATCCGCTGCCCCGAGGACGCGCCCGGCTGCGACAGCGGGCGGGTCTTCTATGAGCAGGCGTTCCCCTCGATCGAGCACGACCCCACCGCGCTCGAGGCCCGAGGAACCGTGTGGTCGCTCAACCTGGCCGTGCTCGAGGCGATCGAGCACTGGCGCGACCTCCACGACGACGCCCCGCTGGTGCTCAACATGAGCGTGGGCTGGCCGTGGGACGAGAACCAGTCCAGGGCGCTCGAGGAGCGCCAGGAGTCGCTCCTGTCCGGCAGGATGCGCGGGCAGTGGCTGACGCCGTCCGAGGAGGCGCTGCTGCTGACCCTGTCGTGGGCCTCGTGCCAGCGCGTGCTGGCGATCGCCGCGGCGGGCAACACCCGCGGAGGTGCCTGTGCCGAGGAGGGACCGATGGCGCCCGCCGCCTGGGAGGACCTGACGCCGCCGAGCTTCGACCAGTGCCAAGCGCTGCTCGACCCCGCCGATCACGATGCGCTCGGCACGAGGGACGAATTCGAGGCCAACCGCTTGGTCTACTCCGCCGGCGGCATCGATGCCAACGAGCAGCCCATCGTCAATGCTCGTCCGCTCAGCCAGCCCAAGCGGGTGCTCTACGCATCGATGGTCTCGGTCCCCACGGGAGACGCCGCACGGCCCTACTCGATGCCGCTGACGGGGACCTCGGTCGCCAGCGCGGCCTTGTCCGGGATCGCGGCCCAGTACTGGGGCATGCACCCCGAGCTCCGCCCGGCCCAGGTCATCGAGGCCATCACCAACGGATCCTCGACCATCGACTCGGGCTCGGCCGCGCAGTCCAGCTCGGCGCAGGTGCCCGTGATCCGAGCCGACCAGATGCTCTCCGGGCTCTACACCCGATCGTCCAATACCTACGAGCCTCCGTCGATCGCGTTCCAGCCGGCCACTCCCGACCCCGACCCCAACCCCAACCCCACCCAGCTCTCGCTGTCCCAGATCGCGAGAGTGACCCGCGGCTCCCGGGAGTGCACCAGCTACGCCTTCGCGGGCGCGGGGTCGACCACCGACGAGCCGTGGCCCGAGCTCGCCCCGCAGCCCCAGACGCCGATCTGTCCCACCTGCGACCTGAGCCATTCCGCGACGGGTGGCGCCACGCTCGACGTGGCCGTCGATCCCGAGTTCGAGATCATCACGACGACCGCCGTGCTCGAGCTGCACCTGCCCTCGGGGTCCGTCACCCAGGTCAGCCTCGATCTCGAGGACCCCTGCTCCAATCCGCAGGAAGGCCTGAACCTGCGGTCATGCCCGGATGTGAAGCTCTCGAGGTACGCACACCCCAGCGACGGCACCAAGACCCTCTCGGACTACGTGGTGGAGTCCGACGTCGGCGCAGCCACGCTGTCGTTCTACGTGACCGAAGACCGCTCCACGCAGCTCTACGGCAACGAGATCGACGTCTTCGACCTCGACGAGCAGTCGAGCCCGGACTGAGCCCGCGCGGAGCCGACGATGCCTGGCGTACCCATGCACGCGCTCGATGTCGCGGGGACGGGGGTGTTACCCTCCACCGGCACCATGACGCCGGCCGAGATCACCCGGGCCTGCGAGGGTGACGAAGAGCTGCTCGAAGGACTGGTGGGAGAGCTGCTCCCCGTGATCCGGCTCGAGGTCACCTACGGGCTCCAGCGCCGCGCTGCCTCGCACGGCCGCGACGCGAGACAGGACGTGGACGACTTCGTCCAGGATGTGCTGGTGTCCCTGCTCGCCGGTGGTGGTCGCCGACTCCGCGCCTGGGACCCCGACCGGGGCCGCTCGCTTCGCAGCTTCGTGCGCCTTTTGACCCGACGCCGGATCTCGCGGATCCTCGAGGGCTACCGGGGCAACCCCTGGGAGGGCGGCGCCGCCGAGGAGGCCGATCTGGTCGAGGAACGAGCGGTCGAGCCCGAGCGATTGTTCGCGCGGGTGCTCTCGCGACAGCAGCTCGAGCAGCTGATGGCCCGGCTCCGCGCGCGCTTCAACGAGCGCAGCCAGCTGCTGTTCGAGCTGCTCTACGTGGAGCAGCGCCCGGTGGCCGAGGTCTGTGACACCATGGACATGACCCGTGCCGCCGTCGATCAGTGGAACGTGCGGCTGCGCCAGCTCGTGCGCAAGCTGGCCGACGCGCTCGATCGGGAGCCGATCGGAGCGCCAACCGGGAAGCCGACCGGAAGGACGGTGGGGGAACGATGAGCGACGAGCTACTGCAACGGCTCGGCCGCGTCGAGCGTGAGAGCCGACCGGCCGAGGAGTGGGACGAGGTCCTGGAGGGTCGCATGACCGCCCTCGAGGCGGTGGAGCGAGGCCGGGCCCGGGGCGAGGAGGCCGACGAGCTCGAGGCGCGGGCCCGCGCCAGCGCGCCGCTTTCCGAGACCGAGCGCAAGGCCTGGACTCGGCGAGCACGAGCCGCCCTCGCCAAGGACGCGGAGGACGAGCCCCACGACGATGCTCCCCAACATGAGCCCGAGCCCGAATCCGAGCCAGAGTCCGCCGCGCCCGATGCCCCCGTCGATCTGGCCCGCGAGCGAGAGCGACGCCGGGCGTGGCTCTTGGGCCTGTCGACCCTGGTGATCATGGCCGCGGCGCTCGTGCTGTGGATCCAGGTCCAGCCGGTGCCTCGGGGCCTCGAGACGACGCCCGAGCCCTTGCCCTCGTTCTCGCTGTTCGTGCGCAACGACCTGCCGCGGGAGGTTCGTGGCGCCGACGAGGGCCCCGCCGAGGGGCCGCCCCGGTATCGATCCGATTCCCAGGTGCACTGGTCGATCCAGCCCGAGGCCCCCATCGCCGGTGCCGTGGAGCTGGCCGCCATCGTCCGCGGAGACGACGATCTGGCGTGCCTCGCCCGGCCAGTGGTGGCGCGGACGTCCACCGATGGAATCCTCGAGGTGCGAGGCACGGTGAGCGACACCCTCGGCCTCGGTGCGGGACACTGGACCCTCGAGCTGCTCGTCGCCCGGGCGGGAGCGCTGCCCGTCGACGAGCCCGGAGCCCGCTGCACCTCCCCTCGCCACCTCCCGTGCCCGTGCCCCCGTCCCTTGGAGCAAGGAGCGAGCATCGAGGCAGCCGTCCTCGAGCCCGCCCGCGAGCCCGCCGCGTGGCGAACGGTCGACGCGTACGAGATGCTGGTCGACGCGAGCTGAGGCGTGGCCGACCCGGCAGCGGGGCACGGCGGATCCGGTCACGCAGGTCCGTGCTCGCCGTGGCGCCGCGCGTGGCGGACGACGTACGCGACCTGCCCGGGCGTCTCCGGTCCGCAGCCACGAATCGCTCGAAACCGACGGATGGCCTCGAGCGGCTCGACGCCCCGCTGGACCAGGAGGCACGCGGCAAACACCCCTGCCCGCCCGCAGCCGGCTCCGCAGTGGACGTAGACCTTCTCGCCCGCCACGAGCGCCTGCTCGACCGCGTCGAGGGCGGCCTCGAAGGCCGCGTCGTCCGGCGGCACCTCGTAGTCGACGACGTCGACGAGCCGGAACCGCTCCCCGAAGCGCGCCGACCCCTCCTCGACGTACGTGGGCACGCGGTACGGCTCCGCCAGGTCGATGCGAGGTATCAGGCAGAGCACGTGGCGGATTCCGAACGCGACGAGCGCGTCGAGCTCCCCCTCGAGCGCCGTGGCGCGCCCGGGGAGCTGGCCGACCAAGAGCCGCCCGGACACGCCCGGCACCGGGACCTCGACCATCTGGAAGGTGATCTCGCCCGCTTCGTTCTCGAGCGTCACGATGGCCGCGGGATCCGGCGCGCCGGGTGGAGCATGGGCGAGCTGCGAGATCGTGGCGTCGTGCTCAACGAGCGCACGCAGCTCGTCGGTCACGGCACGGGGTGGCAAGAGGGCGAGGTGTGCGTCGTCGAGCATGGGGTAGACGCTACTCGCTTCGGTGCCGGCCCGACACCTCCAGCAGCTCGGCGATCGGCGCGGCTCCCAGGCTCGGGTGGCCAAAGGCGCCCAGCTCCACGCCCAGCGCGGCCGCCAGCGTGGCCGCCAGATCGGCCTGATCGGCGTCGACCTCCGCCACCCGGCCCGTCGTCATCGTTCCGCTGACGTCCACCACCACCACCAGCACCGCATTGCGCGAGTGCGCCGCGGGCACGCTGCCCAGCTCGCTCAGCCATACCACCAGGGTCGAGTCCAGCAGGCTCGCTCCCGAAGCCGAGGGCGTGGCCTCGAGCTGCCCCACCAGCGCCGCGAGGCTCTGCCCCCACCGCACGTAGACCGGCTCGGCTTGCAGGCTCGGCTCGCTGACCAACACCTCGTGGAAGGGCAGGCGCAGGCCGAGCTCGGTCCAGCGGATGCTCGGGATCCCCACGTCGACCGTCACCAGCTGCACCCGGGTGACATCATGGCCGAACGCCGCCGCAGCCAGGGCGAGCTGCGCGTCGAGCAGCCCCACCGGATCGTCCGCGGCGATCCCCGCGACGGCGTCGTGCAGCGAGTCGAGCGCGGGATCCTCGAGGCCTCCGAACATCAGCTCGAAGGTGGTGGAGGGATCCAGCCAGGGAGGGTTCGGCTGGTCGAGCCCCAGGTACGACACCCCCAGCGGCAGCGACGTCGGTGAAGGATCGCGCACCCCCAGGTGCACCGACGACAGCAGCGTCTCACCCGCGAGCGCCTCGCCGAGCACCACGTCGAGCGATGGACCACCGGCGTAGTGGGGGTTGAAGTCGGTGGCCTCACCGTTGACTCCGGTGCCCAGCAGGCCCCCCGTGAGCAGGCCCGCGCTGGCCGTGCTGTGATTGTCCATCACGTCGATCCCCTCGGGGTCGACCGCATGGCTCGAGATGCCCTCGACGATGAGCAGGTGATCGCTCCAGGGCTCGAGCGGCTCCAGCATCGAGCCCAGCACGAACGACTGCCCCGTCCCGCTCCACGCCTGGTCCTGGTAGAAGCCATGCGGCGTGTAGAAGACGAGGATCCGAGACGGCCCCTCCCGGGTGGGAGGGCCGCCCGTGGTCTCGCTGTCCGAGCCCGTGTCGTCCACGACCGAGGTCGACGTCGGCGCGGTCGTCCCGGTCGTGTCCTCCGCCGGCGGCACCCCGCTCGCGGTCGGCTCGCTCGGGTCGACCATCGAGGTCGAGACCTCCCCCGTCGACGAGCCCGCCTCCGGCGAGCCCGCAACCGAGGGGCCACAGGCAGCGACGACCAGGCTCACGGTGAGGGGCCAACGCACCACGCAGCGATCATACCCTCCCTCGTCTCTCACGAGTACAGCGTCTCGGGCCACAGCTGCGAGGCCAGCTCGCGCAAGAACCCCTCGCGTCGCCACTGCTCGTCCCTGGGATCGAGCGGCACTCCCCGCACGCTCAGCTGCTCGAGCTCGGCCTCCACCGCGCGCGCCACCACCGGGTCCTCCACCACCACGTTGGCCTCGCGCTCCCAGTAGCTCGCGGTGGCATCGAGATTGGCCGAGCCCACGCTCACCGCCAGGCCGTCCACCGTCATCAGCTTCGCATGTACGTACGGCCGCACCACCCCTCCGCGGCACACGATGAGCGGATGCGGAGCCACCACGTGCTCCCGGATCTCGGCCCCCGCGTGCAGCAGCGGCTCGAGCCGCTTCTTGGTCATGTACTCGAACGCCTCGCGATGCAGCGGTCCATCGAAGAACGTCCCGTCGCGCCGACGCGGGATCGCGCTGCCCGTCAGCATGCGCACCCGCACCCCGCGGTGCAGCGCGCGGCGCAGGGCCAGCTGCAGGCTGGGCAGGACCGGAAAGTCGTTGACCACCCACACGTGCGAGCGCGCCCCGTCGATCATCGCCTCGTAGGCCAGCATGGCCGCCGCATCATCGACCCCGTCGTGCAGCACCAGGCGTGCGCGCGAGGGCCCGGCCGCCGCTGGAGTCACCACCGCCTCGACGCCCCCGGGGGGCGGCTCGCCACCGGCCTCGATCCATCGCGCCACGAACGCGCGCTCGATCGCACCGCACAGCGGCCCCCGAACCTCCACGTGCGCATCGAACCATGGGATCCGGGCGTGCGGCGTCCAGTCGGTGATCGCGACCTCGTCGAAGCCCGTGTAGTACACGTCGGCCGCATTGCGGCCCCCCACCAGCGCGAGCGCGCCGTCCATCACCACCACCTTGCGATGGTCGCGACGCTTGAGCATCATGGCCTCGAGATCGTCCCGAGAGCTGATCGGCTGGGCCGAGACCACCTCGATGCCGGGCTCGGTCTGAAGCCCTCGCGCCACCGCGTTGGTGGCTCCGGCCACGCCATCGACCGAGTAGAGCGCATCGACCAGCACCCGCACCCGCACCCCGCGACGCGCCGCCCCGATGAGCCGCGCCGCGAGCCGATCGCTGAACGGGCCGTCGTCCACCTGGTAGTACTCGAGGTGCATCGAGGTCCGCGCCTGCTCGATCATCCCGAACAGCCGCTGCCGCGCGCGCCGGTTGTCGAGCTCCACGTGGCACGCATTGCCCTCGACCACCCGCGCGCGCCCCATGCGATCGAGCCTCGTCCCGAGCGCTGCGCTCCGCGGCTCGATCCTTCGCAGGTAGCGGGCGCTGGCCCTGCGCGCGGGGTTCAGCTCCTCGAAGCACTCGATCCGGGCCCGCAGCGCCGCTGCCACCGCCGCCTCGTTCTCCGAGACCAGCGCCCGCAGCGGCACCCCACCGCCCAGCAGCCGTCGCAGGGTGACGGCCAGGAACACCGCGCGAAAGTCCACCCCCAGCGTACGAACCTCGGCGGTGTCCTTGCTGTGGATCATGATCGCGGCCGGTGGTGCCGACAGGCGCGTGAGCTCGGCGCGCAGCTCCACCGTGCGATCGCGCTCGGCGAGGTCGAAGTAGAACAGCTCGCAGCCCTCGTCTCGCAGCGCCTTCAGCACGGGCGCCGCCGACGGCCGCTCCAGCACGAGCTCCACGTCCACCGCGAACGTGGGCCGATCGCCGATCACCTGCAACAGCAGCGGCATCTCCCCGCTGGTGCCGCCCACCTGCACCCCGTTGGCATCGAGCAGCTCGGTGTGCACCTCGTAGAGCCCCGGCGCGTCGGCGCGGTGCATCACCACCCCGTCGTCCTCGGGCCGCAGCGGCCGATCGAGCACGACCTCGTGCCCCACCCGCACCCGCCAGCGCTCCGCTCGCAGCCGCGCCACGCGATCGATCGGCGTCAGCAGGTGCACCACCTCGCCCGCCGCGGTCACCCGATCGGGCCCGCGCGAGGCCAGCAAGCGCCCCAGTATGCCCATGGCCTGCATGCCCGCGCGCCAGGTGTCGACCTCGCGCACGCCCTCGGAGATCTCGGGGTCGACGGCCTCCGGCCCGCGCTCGTTGCGGCTGCGAAACGCCTGGACCAGCTCCCGGAGCCGAAGACCGCGATCGGACACGGGATCATGGTAGCGCGGCCGGGCCGAACCACCGTAGCGGCCCGCGCGGCAGCAGGTTCTCGCCCCGTCGCTCGTCCTGCGGATCGAGCAGCAGCACCCGGCCCTCCGGAGTCACCACCAGCGGATGCCTGGACGTCCGCCCCAGCACCGTCCCCGAGGACACGTCGACGAGCTTGGGTCCCAGCATCACCCGCGGCCCCCGCCCGTACGGCAACTGACCGATCGCCACGCGTGTCCAGAACGATCCCACCGGATCCAGCGACGCCAGATCCAGCACCCGGATCTTCCGGAGTCTGCGGCGAATGGACTGGTCGTGATGCAGCAGCACTCGATCGGTGACGATCCCCACCACCCAGGCCCCCTCGGGCAAGCGGCGAAGCCGACCGGTGTCCATGTCGACGAGCAGCGGGCCGCCGTCCATGTGGACCGCCACCTGCCGGCCTTGGTCGTCGTGGAACGCCACCGAGGAGCCGAACTCGAACCGGCCCAGGTCCATGCGCCGGTCGGGTGCGGGTGTCTCCAGGCGCAGGTGGCCCGCGCCGAGCTCGGCCCCGGGCTCCTCGCACCACATGAGCATGCGGCTGCGCTCGGCATCGACGAACAGCGGCGTGCCCTCGCACGACGGCATCTCGACGTCGCGATCCTCCGCGGGCGTCCACCACGTGGCCCCCCAGTCGGGCGTGGGACGGACGAGGCTCGCGCCCATCGGCTGGTAGTCGCCCGGGCGCCGCCCGACCTCCGTACCGTCGGTCCGCAGCACCCGGGTCACGTTGCGGGCCCCATCGGGCACCTCCTCCGGCCCCGTGCACGAGAGGAAGGCATCGACCTCGTAGCGCCACTGGCCCGCCTCTGCCGCCGGGCCACCATCGTGCACCGTCATCCCCACCGCGACCGCATCACCGCCCGCCATCAGCCGGGCCCACGACAGGCCCCCCGCCCCGGGATCGATCACCTGGCGCGTGCCGTCGGTCAGCTGCTGGAGCACCAGCCGCGGGCCCTCGGGCGTCGCATCGGGAACCAACACCGAGCCTCCATCGGCCGCGAAGCTCACGAAGCAATCGGGATCGGAGCCGAGCAGCGCCGCCTGGTCGGGCCCGGTCGGTAGCGGCTCTGCGTCCCCCACGGCGCCCTTCGGCCACGCCACCAGCTCGGTCCACGTCCCGGCCGCCACGTCCACCACCTGCAGCTGGCCGCTGCGCAGCACCACGAGG
Source organism: Paraliomyxa miuraensis (assembly GCF_026337845.1). Lineage (GTDB taxonomy): Bacteria > Myxococcota_A > Polyangia > Nannocystales > Nannocystaceae > Paraliomyxa > Paraliomyxa miuraensis. The sequence continues at coordinate 43,411 of NZ_JAOVZF010000158.1, forward strand.
TGACGCTCGCTCGGCGACACCCAGTAGCGCTCGATGATCACCCCCGGCGCGTCCCCGACCAGGAGCACGAGCGGGAACGCGGCGGGATCGTGCAGCGACCTCTCATCCCTCACGGGCGGGCCATCGACCGCGGGAGACTGGCTGATCACCATCCACGAGCCATCGCTGGCCGCCTGCCCGTGCCCCAGGTCGATCTGCGCCGCAGTGCCCAGCGTCTCCCCGGTCGCCACGAGCTTGGGAGCACACCCGAGCACGAGCGATGCGACCATCGCCGCCACCGGAAGGATTGCACGCGCGCACTCGTGGCGATCGTTCATCGTCATGGTCATTCCCCCTGCTCCATCGCCCCTCACCCCCACGGCGCATAGCGATCGAAGTACTGCCGCATCAGCCACCGCCGAAACCACACGTTGATCCCCGGCAGCTCCACCCGCGCCCCCCCGTACACCACCAGCGACCGCCCCCCCAGGCTCACCCCGTAGGCGAACCGCGGTCGCAGCACGTGCGGCGTCAGCCCCTGCTCGGGCGAGCGCATCAGCGCCAGGACATTGCGCGCGACCAGCTTGGCCTGCCACAGACACTCGATCGCCCGCTGCATCGTCGGCCACTCCCCGGTCCCTCCCACCACCCGCACCGCATCGCCGCACGCGAACACCTCGGCGCTCGGCTCCCTCAGGGGAAAGCACTGCAAGGTGGGCCCGACCTCGAGCCACCCTGCCTCCGTCCGTGGCAGCCCCAGGTGCTCGAGCACGGGCGCCGGCCGGATTCCCCCGGCCCACAGCGCCGCCGCGCACGGCAGGCTCTCCTCGGAATCCCCCCGCAGCCGCACCGCACCGGGCTCCACCGCCGTGAGCCGCGTGCCCAGCCGCAGCTCCACGCCCTCGGCCCGCAGCACCGCCGCCGCCTTGCGCCCGACCCCCGCCGCCAGCTCGGGCAAGAGCCGCTCGCCAGCGCTCACCAGCGTCACCGCCGGCACCCGCCACCCATCGGGTCGCTGCCGCCGCAAGTGCGCCAGCTCGCCCGCCAGCTCGACCCCCGAGATCCCGCCACCCACCACGACCAGTCGCGGCGGATCGCCCGTCTCGACCCGCAGCACCCGGTCGAGCCGCTCGCGAGCACGCTGCAGCTCGTCACCTTGCTTGTAGCGCAGCAGCCGCTCCCCTCCGGGCAGCGAGGGCGGTGGCGCGAGCGTCGAGCCGAGCGCAACCACCACGAACCGCGCCACGATCGTCGTGCCCGAGCCCAGCGTCACCAACTTTCGAACGGGGTCGAACGCGACCACCTCGTCCTCGATGAAGCGCGCCCCCGGCAGCGAGCCCACGAACTCCGCGGTGGCAAGCTCGGTCGCCTCCATCGGCATCCGCCCGCACAGCCGCTCGTGCACCAGCGGGATGTAGCCGTGCCGCTCCTGCCGGTCGACCACCACCACCTGCAGCGCCTTCCCGCTGCGTCGCTGGAGCTGCAGGAGCACCTCGATCCCCGCGAAGCTCGCCCCCAGCACCACCACGTCGCAGCGGTGTGCCACGCCCCCGTCGCGGCGCCGCGGCAGATCGCCACCGCCGCCCTCATTCCCTCCCTCAGCTTCCGAAGACATGCACCTTGTCCCGTACCGCTGCGGGAAAGCGCTCTCGTACGATCCGCTCGGCCTCGCTGCGCGTGTGCCGAGGGCTGCGGTGCACCAACACCAGCGCCTGGCCCTCGAACTGCTCGGCACGCTCGATGATCTCGTCGACGTGGGTGTGCCCCCACTCGCGCACGTCCTCCGGGCCCCGCCGGTCGTCCCAGCCCGTCACCTCGTGCACCAGGACCTCGCACGTTCGCACCAGCGGCTCGCGATCGAACAGCTCGATCTGGGTGTCACCGGTCACGCACAGCAAGGGCGTCACGTGGGTCTCGGTGATGTCCTCGCCCGCCTTGCGCCGCGCCGCCAGCTCGGGCCCCGGCCGCCCCTGCAGCTCGGGACGCAGGCGCTGGGTGTGGCGCTCGATGATCCACGCCAGCGAGGGCACCCGATGCACCGAGCGCACGCAGCGGGCCAGCCCCTCGCGGATCTCCACCGCATCCCCCGGTGCATGACCGTGCAGGTCCACCGGGATCGAGAAGTCCTCGATCTCTCGCCACGCCGCGAAGATCCGCTGCAGCGGATCGAGCACCTCCATCGGCACGTGCACCTCCGGAGGCGACTGCTTGACCATGTGCCGCTGCGAGACGAGGTACGGCAGGCCCCCCAGGTGATCCTGATGACCGTGCGACACGAAGATCGTGTCGTAGCGAAGCTGGCCCCCGATGCGCGGGGCCACGTCGAACATCAACCCCAGCTCGGGAACCATCAAGCACGTGCAGATGCCCCCTCGGGTCACCCCCCGCAGGGTGAGGCCCTGCACGTGCAGCTCGTCTTCGCCCTGGTCCAAGAACGGGTCCAAGATCGGGGTCCAAGTTCGGGGTCCAAGCCGCGGGTTCGAGCCGAAGACCGGGCCACCCCGGCTCAGGCCACGAAGCTCCGGTTCGGGGTCCACAGCACCTGCGGCGGCGCGGCCGTGGTCGCCGAGACCGCTGAAGCCGCCGATTGGAGTCGAGTCCTCAGCACGATGCGTGCCGCGTCGACCACCTTCTGCGGCGACACCACCAGCATGTCCTCCAGGTGCACGCTCTGCGGGATCCCGGGCACGGCATCCTGCCCCAGCACCCGCGTGATCACGTGGCGCTCGCCGTAGTGCTCGTGCACCGCCCCCTGGAGCTCGCGCCCCAGGCTCGAGAACACGCGATCCTCGTGGACGACGAGCAGCCGCCCCGTCTTGCCCACGCTGCTCAGCACCGCCGGCATGTCGGGCGGGACGATCGTGCGCATGTCGATGAGCTCCACCGAGACCCCGTCCTCGGCCTGCAGCCGCTGCACCGCGTCCTGGCAGAACAGCGTGCAGCGCCCCCAGGTCACGATGGTGAGATCGCTGCCCTCCTGCAGCCGCGCCGCCTTGCCCAGCGGCACGCGGAAGTCCTCGGGCAGCTCGGGCGCATGGCCCTCGAACGCGATCGCGCGCTTGAGCTTGCGGATCTGCTCGGGGTCGGTGGGCTCGCCGGGGAACGCGTCGCCCAGGGTCATGCGATAGAGCCCCTTGGACTCGAAGAACAGCACGGGGCCGGTGTACTCCGCGGCCGTGCGCAGCAGGCCATACACGTCTCGCGAGCTCGAGGGCGCCACGATCGTCAGCCCCGGGATCGCGCCGTAGAGGCCCTCCATGCACATCGAGTGGTAGACCGCCCCGCCGTGCAGCGGCTCGACCGGCAGCCGCACGATCACGTTGGCGCGCACGGTCGAGTCGGAGGTCCACAAGAGGTTGCCCAGGTGCACCAGCCAGTGCAGCGTGTTCAGGCTGTAGTCGGAGAACTGGATCTCGGGCAGCGCCGTGGCACCCTCGTGCAGGGCAAAGCCCAGCGCCGAGCCCAGGATGAACGGCTCGTTGATCGGCGCATCGCGAACCTGGCGGGGGAAGTCCTCGATGAGGCCCTTGGTGGCCTGCATCACGCCGCCCTTGCGCCCCACGTCCTGGCCGTAGATCCACGTCATGGGGTTGTTGCGCAGGATCGCCCCCATCGCCGCCCGCACCGCGCCGTTGATCGAGATGATGGTGCGCCGCCCGGTGCGGGGCGCCTCGACCACCGCCGGGTAGGGATCGCGGATGTTGTCGAACGTCCGCTCATAGCTCGGGTGCGGCTCGGACTCGGCCACCTCCATGGTGTGCACGATGTACGCATCGGCCTCCGCGCCCATGCGGCCGAGCTCGTGGCGCGCGTAGTAGTCCTTGCTCTCGCCCTCGCGGCGCCGGATCACGTCGCCGTCCTGCAGGATTCCGCGGTCGCACAGCGCCTGCCCGAAGTCGATCAGCGGGTCGTACTCGTGGAACTTGAACGTGACGTCGGCGGCCGAGCTGTGATCGTTGAGCCGCGACAGGTTGCGCACCCACAGCAGCGCCGGGCGCTGCTGGTCGCGGCAGTAGGTGGCCGCGGTCCGGGTCACCTCGAACACGTCGAGGAAGTCGTTGCCGTCACAGGTGAAGTAGGCGAACCCGAACGCGCTGGCGTAGGCCTCGAAGTCGCGAATGCCCCGGCCGTCCTCGGGCTCGACGCTGATCGCGATCTCGTTGTCGGTGATCGTGAGCAGCCACGGCAGCTGGAGGATCGAGGCCCCCGTCATGCCCTCGTGCAGATCGCCCTCGGCACAGGTGCCGTCGCCGATGATGCACTTGACCACCGCGTTGGCGTGCCCCTTGTGGCGCAGGCCCTGGGCGTAGCCCACCGACTTGGAGATCTGCATGCCCAGCGCCGACTGCACGGGCAGCGTGTTGTGGCGCATGTCGTTGAAGTGCGCCGTCATCTGGCGACCGCCGCTCCAGGGATCGGTGGCCCGGGAGAGCTGCTGCCGCATGTGATCGAGGTGGAAGTCCTGGTAGCCCCGAAGCCGGCTCCACATCGCCAGCAGCGACGCGGACCGGTAGTGCCCCGCGATCGCGAATGCGTCGGGGTCGACCACCTGGTGCAGGGCCAGGGCGGCCGCGGTCCCGTGGATCTCCTCGCCAGGGCCCCAGATGGCGAACTTGACCCTACCCTTGAGGCACTCCTGGACCACGCGCTCCACGTGAAGGCGCGCCATGCACGCTTCGCGGTACGCCAGTCGCAGCAGGTCCGGAGTCAGTTCGGAGAATTCGTCGAGGCGGCCGAGGTCGTACTTCGACCGGCCGGGCGAGGCGGCGTCGGGCATGGGCCAGAGCTCCTTTTCATGCGTCGGCTGCGGCCCCCACGGCCACGTCGACACGCGCCGAGCCTATGCGAAAGGCACCGACCCCGACAACGCCGACGGGGGCCCCAAGAGGCCCCCGCCGCGTGATGATTCCCGGGGAATTCGGGCTTGGCCCGATCCCACGGAGCTGGCCTCGAGCGCCTACTGACCGTAGGGGTTGTATCCGCCCGGCCCCGGCGGTCCGCCGGGCTGCCCCGGATACCCGCCCGGCGCCTGGCCAGGCTGCCCCGGGTACCCTCCCGGCGCCTGGCCGGGCTGTCCCGGATATCCTCCGGGCGCCTGACCCGGCTGCCCCGGGTACCCTCCCGGCTGCGGCGCCATCCCGGGCTGCCCCGGGTACCCGCCCGGCTGCGGCATGCCCGGCTGCCCCGGGTAACCGCCCGGCTGTCCCGGCGGCGCCATTCCCGGCGGCTGGCCCGGCTGTCCCGGGTACCCGCCCGGCTGCGGCATGCCCGGCTGCCCCGGGTATCCGCCCGGCTGTCCCGGCGGCGCCATTCCCGGCGGCTGGCCCGGCTGCCCCGGGTATCCGCCCGGCTGCGGCCCTGGCGGCTGTCCCGGGTATCCTCCCGGCCCACCCGGCGGCTGGCCCGGAGCCATCCCCGGCGGCTGGCCCGGCTGCCCCGGATACCCGCCCGGCGCCATCCCAGGCGGCTGGCCCGGCGCCATCCCAGGCGGCTGGCCCGGCGCCATCCCAGGCGGCTGGCCTGGGTACCCACCCGGTTGTCCCGGAGGCTGGCCTGGCTGACCCGGGTACCCACCCGGCCCGGCCATTCCCGGCTGCGGCTGCCCCGGGTACCCGCCCGGCTGCGGCTGCCCCGGGTACCCGCCCGGCCCGGCCATTCCCGGCTGCCCGGGCGCCATGCCGGGCTGCCCCGGATACCCACCCGGCTGCTGCCCGTACTGCCCCTGGCCAAAGCCATCGGGCACACCAGGAAGATCGGGCGCTCCCGCGGCCATCTGCTCGAGCATCTGCTTGGCGGCCGGCTTGGGATCGGCGCCCTCCATCTGCTCGCGAACCTCGAAGTACACCTTCACGGCGATCGCCGCGATGATGGGGAACAAGATCGCGTTGCCCATCGCGTTGATGATGCCGAACAGCGCGACGAACAGGCGCAGCATGAAGCCCGCGCTGAACAGACCCAGCACGATGCGGCTGAGGATCTGCAGCACCACGCTCACGGCCACCGCCATGATGAGCGTGGCGACGATCGTCCGCACGATCACCGGCTTCCACACCTCGAGGCTGCGCATGTTGGTGTCGAAGAACTTCTTGTCGGGCTCGAACATCCACACCGGGCCCACGAAGAACCCCAGCGGGAAGAACAGCGCGATCGCACCGATGATGAACGACACCCAGAAGCTGACGAGGTCACCCACGCCTCGGCCCAGCACCGCCTTGTAGGCGTCGAGCCAGCCGACCCGATTGCCCATGTGTGCCTGGGCCATGAAGTAGTAGGTGGCCGGCACCGCCACCAGCGACAGCAGCGACAGCAGCAACGCCAGCAGGCTCCCCACCCCGACCGCGATGTCGAGGATGATGAAGGGGGCCGAGAGCACCGCCCCACCCACGGTGGGAACGCCCAGCAGCATCACCGCCGGCACGAGGTTGTCCTTGAACACCCCGATGCCGTGCTTGATGTCGTCCATGAAGCCCTGGCCCGAGGCATCGGCTCCCGCGAACGCTTGATCGAAGCCCTGTCCGACCTGCTGCATGCCCTGGTTGAACTGCTGGCCGTAGCCCGGCTGACCCGGCGGCTGCCCGTATGCACCCGGCTGTCCCGGCGGCTGCCCGAACCCTCCCGGCTGCCCCGGGGCTTGACCCGGTTGACCAAAGCCTCCGGGCTGTCCCGGTGCTTGGCCCGGCGGCTGACCAAAGCCTCCGGGCTGTCCCGGTGCTTGGCCCGGCGGCTGACCAAAGCCTCCGGGCTGTCCCGGTGCTTGGCCCGGTGCTTGACCCGGCGGCTGGCCGAACCCTCCGGGCTGTCCGGGAGCTTGGCCAGGAACTTGGCCGGGCGCTTGCCCCGGCGGTTGGCCGAATCCTCCCGGCTGTCCGGGAGGTTGGCTCGGAGCTTGGCCCGGCATCCCCGGCGACGCCATGCCGGGCTGCCCCGGCGACGGCGGATAGCCTGGCGACGGCGCCGCGGCGCCGGCGGGAGGATAGCCGCCCGGGGCCGGACCCGGCGGAGGACCTGCCGGCCGCGGCGGCGCCATCGGCTGATTGAGCCCCGGGATCGGCGGCGGCGGACCACCAGCCGATGGACTCGGCGAAGGCGGCGGCGCGCCCCCCGGGGCAAACATGGTGCGCCCTTGCTGCACCGCACCCGGGAAGTCGATGTGCTGCACGGTGATCGTCGACTGGCCCAGCCGCACCGCATTGCCGATGCCGAGCTCGACGGGGCCGGTGATCCTCTCTCCACTGGGGAGGAACGACCCGTTGGTCGAGCCGAGATCTTGGAAGACGAGCTTGCCGTTGGAGAACCGTATCTCGGCGTGACGGCCCGACACCTGCGCGTCCATGAGCGCGATGTCGCCGACGTCGCGACCGATCACGATCGTCTGCTTGTCGAACGGCTTGGTTTCTGGGGGGCGTCCCGCGTACTGGACGTACAGGGTGTACAGCGCCATGAGGCTCCTGGTTCGCTTGGGGCCCCGGGAGCATCCCAAATGGCAGCCGCCTAGCGCAACTCGGGTCGTGCCGGTTCGGCACCGCTCCTCTCGAGCCCGAGTCGCCAAGGCGGCGGATGCCGGAGAATTCCGGCTCGGACGGCCTTTCGACGGCCATGGACCGGAGGGGGCCGAGCACCGTGGCCACGGGCTCCCGGCCGCGCCGTGCCCGGGTCCTCGCGGTACGAGCAAGCTCGCGAGCGGCTAGGTGAACAGCCCCACGAACCAGACGATCACCTCCACGAACCATGCGTCGTGGAAGTGCGCGCCCACCAGAGCACCGGACCCGAAGATCAGGCCGATGATCAGCCCGGGGACCAGCACCCAGCCCAGCGCCCATGACGTCCAACCACCGCGCTTGCCCTCGCCTTCGGGGTTGGCCTTGGGATCGACCTTGGGAGCCTTGTGCAGGGCCTTGTCGTCCGTTGCCTTGCTCATGGCTCGATCTCCGCGGGCGAGGGGGTGGGCAACGCTTCGGGCGCGAACGGCAGATCCTTGCGCATGAGCACTCGCTGACGATTGTCGACGTCGATCCACGGCTCGCGCGACTCGGGCACCGCGGCGTAGCTCATCCAGCTGCCCGCCTGGTACGCCGGGTTGGCGGGATCGGTGATGTCGAGGGCGCCGAACATGTGGGCCACCTCGTGCAGCAGCGTCCGCAGGTGCGCCTCACGATGATGCCGCGTGGCATAGACCACCCCGTAGGCCCCATTGAACGGGCTGTCGGGCAGCGGGGTGTCGGCCTGCCCTGCGGTCGTGTCGTCGAAGGGTCGATTGGTGAAGCCCACCAGGATCTCCGCCCCCTCGCGCGGTCGACCGCGAAGATCATCGAGCAGCTCCGACGCCCCCATGCCCTCGGTGGCCACCATCCAGCGACCGACTCCGGACAGCTCGAGCCGAATCCCGAACTGCTGCTCGTAGACCTGCGAAGCTCGGCTGACCGTGCGCTGCAAGTAGTCGATCCAGTCGGGGTGATCCTCGATGAGCGGCGGATCGACGAGCACCTTGATGCGCACCGTGACCGGGAGCTGCAAGCGCGCCGCCAAGCTGCCGTCGAGAGGATCGACCTTGGTCTGCGGCGGGGGCAACGGCTCGGGCCCCCCCGTGGTCGGCGGCGTGGTCGACGGAACCTGAGTCGCGGGTGGGGTCACCGATGGGGTGGTCGATGGCGTGCTCGGTGGGACCGCAGTGGTGGGCGGCGCCTTGGTCTCGGGCGCCTTGGTCTCCGGAGCCCTGGTCTCGGGCGCCTTGGTCTCCGGTGCCTTGGTCTCGGGCGCCTTGGCCACGGTGGCATCGTCGGGGACCTCGACGTCCAGACCCAGCCAGTCGCGCTCGAAGTGGGTGATCCCGGCGCGGTTTTGGACCCCACAGTAGACGCCACAGCTGAACAAGCCGAAGATCAGCGCCAAGGGGGTCCCGAACAACAGGACCAGCTTCGCGATCGCGAGGATGCGCTTGCGGTTCATGGGGGAGCCCAGAGTATAGGGCGGAGCCCCCACAAGTCCGACCCTCCCCGAGCTATTTCCTCGTGGCCCGGCTCGGTGACGCCCACCACTGCACGGCCGGGGCGGTCTCGCCGTCCGCGCACCCGGACCGCGGTCGACGGGCCACGTCACCCCAGTGGCGATTCCAGAATCCCCAGCTCCACCATCGAGACGGTGGACTCGCGCGTGACCACCAGGTGATCGAGCACCAGGATCCCGAGCAATCGACCCACCTCCGCCATGCGATGGGTGAGCATCACGTCGGCGTCGCTGGGCTCGGCCTCGCCGCTGGGGTGGTTGTGGACGAGGATCACCGCATGCATCCCCGCCTGCACCAGCGGGCGAAACACCTCGCGCGGGTGCACTTGAACGCTGCACAGCGAGCCCACGGCGATGGTTCGGACCATCTGCAGCCGCTGACGCACGTCGAGACCGAGCACCAGGAACGTCTCCTGCGAGGCGGCTCCGATCGACGCGCGAAGGAACGCCGCCACGTCGTCGGGACCCTCGATGCAGCGCGCGTACGGGACCTGGAGCTGCGCCACGCGTCGGCCCAGCTCCAGCGCCGCACAGATCGCGGTGGCGCCGGCCAGGCCCACCCCCGAGGTGCGGCACAGCTGCTGCGGATTGGCGCGGTCGAGCCCGAGCAAGCCACCGGCATCTTGCATCAGCGCCAGCGCTCGGTTGACCGCATGCCCACCCCCGAGGATGAGCGCGAGCAGCTCCACGTCGGCCAGCTGCTCGCGACCGAACAGCATCATCCGCTCCCGAGGACGTTCTTGGGGGATCTCGAACAACATGCCCTCCGGCCTTGCCAGGGCCGTGCCGCGGACAAGTAGGCGAAACGGCTGGGCTCGCCACCAGCGCCGGCCCACCGGTGGGCCAATTCCCGGCCAAGGCGGCCAATCCGTGGGCCATTCCGGAGGCCGCTCCAGGGCCATCCGGCCCGGGGACCGCGTCGCGCCGAGTGCGTGGTATCGTTCACCGCTCGTGCGTCCCACGTCCAACCGCTCCCGGGCTCCCCTGCCCTTGGCTTCCTTGGCGGTGATCACCTTGGCCGGATCCATGGCCGGATCCATGGCCGGATCCATGACCGGATCCATGACCGGATGCGTGGAGGTCTACGAGGACCGCCGCCCCCCTCCGTCCAAGGACGCTCGCCCCCCCGCCGCCGCGACCCGCCAGGCCACCGCCCCGTCCCACGGCTTCAACGACGCGATCGCCTGGCGGAGCCTCGACGAGGGCCTGGCCGAAGCCAAGGCCCAGCGTCGTCCATTGATGCTGGTGGTCCACGCCAGCTGGTGCGAGCGCTGCAAGGAGCTCAAGCCCTCGTTCCAGGACCACCGCCTGACCGAGCTGTCCGAGCAATTCGTGATGGTCAACGCCGATCAGGACCAGACGCCCGCCGCGCTCGCCTACGGTCCCGACGGCACGTACATCCCGCGGGTGCTGTTCATCGACCCGACCACGGGGAACGCCGACGCGGAGCTCCAAAACCCCGAGCGCGAGCGCTACCACTACTACTATGGGCCCAAGGACGACCTCCCGGCCATGATGGAGAAAGCCCTCGGACGCCATGGCAAGTCGTAGCCGAACAACCTCGGGTCGCTGGGCCGTGGGCCTTTGTGGTGCTGCCCTGCTCCATGCAGGATGGCTGTGTGCAGGATCGCTGGCCACGTCGTCGGTCCTGCCGCCCGCCACCGCCCGCGCCGGGGGCCCCCTGCCCACCATGCCCGTCTCGGAGATCAAGCCGGGCATGCGCGGTCACGCGGTCACCGTGTTCTTTGGCGAGCAGAGCGATCGCTTCGAGATCGAGGTGGTCGACACCATCCGCAACTACCTGCCTCAGCAGGACGCGGTGCTGTTTCGCTCGAGCGATCCCCGGCTCGAGCACTCGGGCATCGTGGGGGGCATGAGCGGCTCGCCGATCTTCCTCGACGGCAAGCTGGTGGGCGCGCTCTCCTACGGCTGGCGCTTCAACAAGGATCCGCTGGGCGCGCTGACCCCCATCTCCAACATGCTCGAGGTGGGCGAGCTGCCGTTTCGGCCCGACGTGATCGCCCACCCCGCCGGTCCGCGGCGCGGGCGCGCGCGCGAGGGCAGCCGCGCCTGGGCCGACCAGATGCTGGGCCTGCGCACCGATCCCCTGCCCGCACGTCGTCGCCCCGACGAGCTCGAGGCCGGCGCGACGCTCGAGCCGCTGCCGCTGCCGCTGACCGTCTCGGGCCTGGGCACCAGCACCGCGCGCATGCTCGGCGAGACCTTCGGGATGGTGCCGGTTCGCGGGGGCTCCGGCCCGGGCGCGGGCGCCGAGGGAGCCAAGTCGGCATCGGCGCCCAAGAAGGTCTGGAAGCCCGGCGACTCGGTCTCGGTGGTGCTCATCCGCGGCGACAGCTCGGCGGCGAGCAACGGCACCGTGACCTGGGTGAGCCCCAAGGGCGATCGCCTGCTGGCCTTCGGGCACTCGATGTTCGAGGACGGGCCCAGCAACCTGCCGTTCGCCGATGCCCGCGTCCACACCATCATCAACAGCGTCGACCGCTCGGTGAAGATGTCGAGCCCGCTGACGATCCAGGGCACGATGGTGCAGGATCGCCAGCCCGCCATCGCGCTGCGCACGGATCTCTTCGCCCCGATGATCCCGGTCGAGGTCACCATGATCGGCCCCGACCCCGACCTGCCGGCTCGCACCTACCGCAACGAGGTCGCCTTCGGGCTGGACCTGACCCCGAACCTGGTGGCCAGCATCCTCTCCGAGGCGGTCGACGAGGCCGGACGCGACGCGACCGAGGTGGTCATCACCATCCACCACGAGATCTCGCTGGAGACCAGTCGTGGGCCTCGCACCCTCACCCTCGACGAGGACGTGTTCTTCCCGCAGGGCCTCATCGGGCGCCTCTTGGCCCGTAGCCGCGGCGTGCTGACCATCATGGCCGCGCTCGACAACGAGTTCGAGGTGGCAACGATCCGCGGCACTCGCCACGAGATCCGCATGAAGTACGGCGCGCCCATCGAGACCATCGACCAGGTCCGCCTGCTCGACTCGGAGATCCGCGAGGGCGACGTGGTCCGGCTCGAGGTGACCCTGCGCGCGTTCAAGGGCGACACCCGCACCATGATCGTGCCGCTGCGGATCCCCGACGATGCGGGCGGCGAGGAGATCAAGGTCGAGCTGTGCGGCGGCGACGGGGCCACGCCCTACCGCCCGCGGCCGGACTCCCTCGACACCTTGCTGCAGACCATCGAGCAGAGCTATCCCTCGCGCTCGCTGGTGGCCAGCATCTACCGCCAGGGCGAGGGCCTGTCGACCAAGCACGGGCTCATCGAGGACCTGCCCGACAGCGTGCTCGAGACGCTCGTCGATCGGGGCAGCACCTCCGATGCCGTGCGCTTCAAGCGAATGGCCCGCCGCGTGCTCCCCACCGAGACGATCATCGAGGGCCAGCACACGCTGGAGCTCGACGTGCTCCCCCGCAAGACCTTCGACGACGCACCATGACGGCCCGCATGCGCTCGCGCTACCCATCCCTCCCGCTCGCCGTGCGACACCTCCCGCGCGCTCCCCGGACCCTGCGTCTGTCGCTGGGCCTGTCCCTGGGTTTGTCCCTGGGTGGGGCCGTCGGCGCGGCCCTGGTGGCTCCGTCGTCGGCATGGGCCGGAGGCACCCGCACCTTCACCCTCGAGGACCACTCCGACTTCGACGCGGGCGAGACCGAGGGCGCGGCCATCGAGGACAGCGGCCGCGTCACCACCGGCTTCGTGCCCGCCAAGGGCGAGCTGCCCGACGCCGCCTCGGCGTTCTCGTGCCTCAGCCGCAAGGACGACGTGCTGGTGGGCACCGCCGACAAGGCGGCCGTGTTCCGCATGGGCCTGGCCAAGCGCGGCAAGGACAAGGGCAAGGTCGAGGTCGAGCGCGTGGCCGAGCTGTCGGGCGTGGTCGTGACCGCCATGGCCGAGCTCCCCGGCGGCGACGTGGTGGTGGCGACCCTCCCCGGCGGCAAGCTCTGGCGCCTCGACGGCCGCGGCAAGGTCTCCGAGTTCGCCGAGCTCCCCGTCGAGCAGGTCTGGGCGCTGACCGTGCACCAGGGCAAGCTCTACGCCGGCACCGGCCCCAAGGGCGAGCTGTTCGCGATGACCCTCGCGGGCAAGGACCCCAAGGTCGTGCTCGACGACGTCGACAAGCACCTGATGAGCCTCTTGTCCGTCGGCGATGCGCTGCTGGTCGGCACGGCTCCCTCGGCGCGCCTGCTGCGGCTCTCCGACGATCCCAAGGGCGTGCTGCTCAAGGACCTCGAGGGCGACGAGCTGCGCGCCCTGGCGCTGACCCGCCAGGGCCTGCTGGCCGCGGTCAACACGTTCGAGGACCGCTCGCTCAGCTCCGTCGATGCGCTCACCAAGAACCTCCAGCGCACGAGCCTGGTGGGCGACCCCCCGCAGGGGGATCTCCAGCAGGCCCGCCCCCCCAAGGCCGACGCCACCGTGCACCACGTCGACCTCGGGACCGGTCCCGGGACTGGCCGCGACTTCGACCGCGCCAGCGAGGCCCCGTGGGACCAGTGGTTCTCGCGCGAGGGGCAGTACTTCACCGGCATGCTCGCGCTCGACGACGTGGGCACGGTGCTCCTGTCCACGTCGTCCGACGGCAAGATCTACCGCCTGCGGGGCCCTCGTGACGTGGCCACCGTGGCCGACTTCGAGGAGCGCCAGAGCACGGCGCTGTGCCGCGCGGCCAAGGGTCCGATCTTCGCCACCGTGGGCCAGGGCGCGGGCGCCTATCACCTCGAGGCGTCCACCGCCAAGAAGGCCCTCTACCGCACCAAGGTGCTCGACGCCAAGCAGCCCTCGGACTTCGGGGCGCTGGCGCTGCGCGGCAAGGGGCCGCTCTCCGTCCGCGCCCGCGTGGGCCCCAGCGCCGAGGCCGACGATCGCTGGTCGCCGTGGAGCGCGATCACGCTGACGGTCGAGCCGGGCGCGGGCTTTCGTGGCGACCTCTCCTCGCTTCCCCGCCGTCGCTATCTACAGATCGAGGTCGGCCTCGACACCCCCGACGCGGAGCTCCGCGAGCTCGAGCAGTTCTACGCGCCCGAGAACCTCGCGCCGCTCTTGACCAGCGTCGACGTCAACCGCCCCGAGCTCGACGACGACGGCGAGCGCGAGCCCAGCCCCAAGGTCACCATCCGCTGGAAGGTCGACGCCCGCGACGACGACGACCTCGTCTATGGCGTGCGCGCTCGTCCCGAGGGGACCGGCGAGACGCAGTGGATCCCGCTGCACGACGCCAAGGATCCCGTGACCAAGCGCGAGCTGCAGTGGGATCTCTCGACCGTGCCCGACGGCGTGTACGAGATCGAGGTGGTGGCCAGCGACGAGCCCAGCAACGGCGCCGGCAAGGCCCGCACCGACGAGCTGCGCTCGGCCCCGTTCGTGGTCGACCGGCAGCGGCCTCGCATCGAGGACCTGCGCTGGGGCGCCGGCAAGCTCTCCGCCACCATCCGCGACACCGGCGGCTACGTGCACGACGCGGCCTACAGCATCGACGACGGCCCGTTCCGCGCGCTCTCGGCCGCGGACGGCATGTTCGACGAGCCCGTCGAGGTCGTGAACGTCAGCCCCGAGGGGCTGACGAAGGGGACGCACCGAATCGTGGTTCGGGCGCGTGACTCGTTCGGCAACCTCGAGACGGCGGCGGTGCTCGCCACCGTCGAGTAGGCTTCGCCCGCCTACTTGGTCATGTCGACCAAGCGGCCCAGCGAGAGCTTCTTGAGCTTGTCGCGGTACTCGTGATCCTTGGTCTGGCCCTTGAGCTCGAGGATCTTCGCGATCATGCCGTCGCGGCCACCGAGGGCCTTGGCCTTCTCGGCCAGCGCCACCAGGTGCAGGAGCTTTGCGTTGGACACGTACTTGAGGCGCTTCTTGTGCTCGTCCTCGGACTCGCCGTCGTCACGATCCACGAGCGACGCCACGGCGTCGATGAGCTGCGCCTTGGAGCCATACTTCTCCTTGACGAGCTGGAGCGGGGTCTTCTTGGCCATCGTCTTCGTCTTCTCCTCGATGTTCGCCGCCATCAGCAGCTACGAGTCTCCGTGTCGCCGAATGCGACACGGCCCGGGGGATTTCCTCCCTCCGGGCCGCGGATGATGACGTGCCGGGCACGTCCGATCAAGTGATCTCGAAGGATCCGGGGCTACATGCCGCCCATCATGCCGCCCATGACCTTCTCTTGGATGGTCTTGAGGTCGGCGTCGGAGGCCTTGGCGGTCACGGTGAAGGCGTTGTCCTTGGTGTCGAACTTCACGCTGTCGACCACACCCTGGGGCACGCCGAACTGGCCGGCCATCGCCTTCATGCCGTCGAACTGGGTCTGGATGGTGTCCTTGGCCTTGGTGGCCTGGTCCGCGTCCTTGAGGCCCACGGCAACCCACAGCTCGATGCCGCCGGACAGGTCCATCCAGCCGGCCACGTCCTGGGGCTCGCCGATGTCGCCCGCCATCTTGGCCATGCCCTTGGCGTCGTCGGGAATCTTGCCCGCGAACCACACGTGCTTGCCGGTGTCGGTGCGGCCGATGACGTCCTTGAGCGGGCCGTCGAACGCGTTCTTGCCCTCGCCCTTGGTCAAGCCCTTGACCGCGTCGGCCCAGTCCTTGCTGGCGACCGCGATGGTGTTGTCGTCGACCACGTAGGCCACGCCCTTGTCGCCGTCCATCTTGAGGACCTTGCCCTCTTCCTCGGCGGTCCAGGGATCCTTGCCCGACTTCTCCTTGATCTTGCCCGCGGCGCAGTCGAGGTTCTCCTTCTTGCCGAGGCCGTCGGCCACGACCACGGCCGCGAACTTCTCGCCGCCGGAGGGGTCGACTCCGAAGGTCAGGCTCTTCCACTTGTCGAGGCCCAGGTTGCAGGCCGACATCGCGTCGAGCACTTCCTTGCCCTGCGACTCGACCATCCCCTTGTTGTCCTTCCAGGACTGGGTGCTCTGCAGCGCGGCAAGGTCGACACCGCCAACCATCGTGGCGGACTCGGGAATGAGCTTCGCAGCGTCGCCGCCGCCTCCCTTGCAGGCGGCCACGCCCAGCAGGGCGAATGCGAAGGTGGTGGTGGCAAACGTCCGTTTCATAGCGGGGGTCTCTACACGACGGTTTGTGGCGGTGCAAGCCGAAAAGAGTGGGAACATGTCGGTTTCCTCGTGGTGGATGGCCACCTCGTGGCCGAGCACACGGGAGACGGACCTTGGCTGGCTCGGTTGCGGACGGTAGGGTCCAAAGAGTCCGATGCCGTGGAAAAAGTACGAATTCAAGGGACAAACGGTGTATGTGCGCGTGCTTGCCACGGGCAAGCCCATCGTCCACCGCGGTCGAGTTGAGCTGCGTTACAAGCTCGGAGCACGCAAATCCTACAAGGCCGCGCCCGACAACCTCGTGGAACTACCCGATGAGACAGAGATCATCACCGATGCGGAGATGAGCGGTAGTGGTGCGGGTGATACCACGCAGGCGGCGATGGCTGCGCTCCGCGAGGAACCGAGCACGCCCGCCGACGACGAGACCATCATCCTCTATACGGATGGCGCCTGCTCGGGCAATCCGGGTCCCGCCGGGATCGGGGTGCTGATGCAGCGCCCGGACCAGACCATCGAGATCTCCGAGTTCCTGGGCAGCGCAACCAACAACATCGCCGAGCTGTCGGCCATCCTCAAGGGGTTGCGAATGCTGCGGGACGAAGACGCGCAGCGCTCGATCCACCTCTACACCGACAGTGGCTGGAGCCTCGGGGTGCTCGTGGGCGGCTGGAAGGCCAAGGCCAACCTCGAGCTGATCGAGGAGATCCGCGTCGAGATGGCCAAGTACCCGCGCCTCGAGCTGCTCAAGATCCGCGGGCACTCGGGCCAGGAAGGCAACGAGGAAGCCGATCGCCTCGCCACCCAGGCCACGCGGCGCGAGGCCTCGTCCGAGCCGCGCGTTCGTCCACGGCGACGGTGATCCGGCCGACTCGTGGCCCGACTCGGTCCCCGTGGGCTCACAGCGCCGATCGCTCGATCGAGCCTACCGGACCGCGTCGCGCAGCGCGGTCCCGCCCCCACGCAGCACGAGCAGCTCCCGCAGCCGCTCGTGACGAACCCGCCAGGGCACGCGCAGCTCCGGCTGACGACGAGCCAGCCCTGGCGAGAGGCCATCGCGCTCGGCATCACCGAGGTCGATTCCGTGCAGCTCGAGGTGGAAGTGGGGAAGACCCAGCGCCGTGCGACGAAGTGCGCCCGCGACCACGGCCGGCAAGGCGAGCAAGGTGGTGCCGATGAGCGGTACCCGAGTCACCGGCGACACGGACATCGGTAGTTCCCAGAGCGCCACGTCCTCGCGCCAGTAGGGCAGGCGCGAGCCCAGGAACGACCCGGCCCCCCGCCACTGGGACGACGAGCGCTCGCCTCGGAGCGCCATTGCGCCCATCACGGCGAGCTTGGCCGCGTAGTACGGTGCCGACGGAAGGCAGGAGCTGTCGTAGCGATGGCCGAGCGCCGCCGCCTGCCGAAGCAGCCCCGCGTCGTGGGTGTAGCCCGGCGCGCGAAAGCCCATCACCTCGGCCCCCAGCCCGCGCAGCAACGCATCACAGGCGCGCAGATCCTCCCGCTGGGCCGCCGCGGGCATGCGCACCAGGTCGTAGGCATGGGAGAAGCTGTGGTTGCCCAGCTCGTGCCCGGCCTCCACCGCCTGCCGCAGCAGCGCCGCGCCCTCGCCCCCCTCCTCGAGGTCGCGCTGGAGATCGCGGCCGATCACGAAGAAGGTGGCCCGCACCCCCGTGCGAGCGAACAGCTCGAGGAACCGCGGCAACCAGCGGGTCAGCCCCACGCCGCACTGCGAAGGGGATGGCGGCGGCAGCCCGTGGATCGCGTGGTAGCACGCGACGTCATCGAGATCGACGCTGATGAGCGTGGCCGGGAGCGCGGGCATCGGACGGCGGGGCCAGGGCGGCGGGGCTAGGACGAAGGATCGGGAGGCTCGGGCGAGGCGCTCGTCCGCGACGCATCGGGCTCGTCGGAGGTCACGCTCGAGGACAGGTGGATCGAGATCATCAGGCGCGCCAGGTTGCGCAACACTCGGGGCACGCGACGGACGAGGTGGATCGAGGGTGCTCGCTTCTCCTCCACCGTGACCGGGAGCTCGCGCACCCGCAGCCCGCTGCGCTCGGCCCGAATCACCAGCTCGCTGGCGAACACGTCGTGCTCGACCACGCAGCGCGCCGCGATCGGCAGGATCGCCTCGCGGCGCAGCGCCTTGAGCCCGTGGGTGTCGGTCCCCGAGAACCCCAGCGTCACCCGCAGCGCCGCATTGTACACGCGGGTCGCCAGGCGGCGCGACAGCGGCCGCGTATCCTCGGCCCCGCGCATGGCCTTGGATCCGATCACCACGTCTGCCTCGTCGCGGCGCAGGAGCTCCAGCGCCCGCAGGTGGAACCCCACGTCGCACAGATCGATCTCCTCGCAGATCACGAAGCGCCCTCGCGCGCGGTAGATGCCCTCGCGCAGCGCTCCGCCGTAGTTGGGCTCGGGGTAGGAGCACGGACGCACCTGCTCGCGGCGCGCGGCGATCGCCTGGGCCAGCTCCACCGTGCGATCGCGACTGCCGTTCTCGGCCACGATGACCTCGTAGCGCAGTCCCTCGGCGTCGAGGCGATCGCACAGCTCGTCCAGGCTGGCCTCGAGGATCGCTTCCTCGTTGTAGACCGGAATCACCACCGACAGCTCGGGCGCTTCTGCTGCGTCGTCGCGCTTGGGCCCCCCGTCCGACTGCCCGTCCGACTGCCCGTCCGACTGCCCGTCCGGCTCCCCGTCCGACTCTCTTCTCAGGCCTCCGCCCACGCCGCCGCCTCCATGCCCTGGATGATGCTGTCCTCCATCGAATTGTACGTCCATGCGCCGTAGCGACCGCACGCGCGCACCCCCACTCGACCAAGCCACGCGTGGATGGTGGTGGTGGCTTCGTGGCACGCATCGTCGAACAGCACGTAGGCGCACTCCTCGTGGCGCAGCTCGCTGAACACCACGTCGTCGGGACCCGCGAGCGCCCCCATCGCGCAAAGATGCGGGATCATGTCCCGCAGCCGCACGTGCCCGCTGCGATCGGCCAGCTCCACGTAGAGCGCGCCGGCTCCCGGCGGAGCCATGGCGGGCAGCGCGTTGGTGTACACGCCCACCCGAAAGAACGGGATGTGGAGCTCCGGCACGTAGACCCAGTGCTCGTGCATCGGCGGCGCGCGACGGGTGGCGATGTCGAGATAGCTCCACGAGACCCAGCGCAGCGCCGCCGCGGCCTCGCGAACCTCCGCCGGCGCCGAGGGCATGCGGGCCACCAGCTGCGGCAGCGGGATCGTGGACACCAGCGCGCGGTACTCCACCCAGTCGGGGACGCCCTGCAGCTTCACGCGCCGCCCCTCGGGATCGACCTCCTCGACCGCACAGCCGATCCGGATCGAGTCGGGACGACGCGTCCGCACCCGCGCCGCCATCGCCTCGGGCAGGTGGTCGATGCCTCCCGCGCGGGGATAGAGGAAGCGAGCGTTGTAGCCCAGCCCCTCCTGCCGCAAGCCCAGCGCGCCGCCGATCACCTGCGCGGGCTCGGGCAGCGGGATGAAGCGCGAGCCCCAGTCGGGCGTGAGCTCGTCCGGCCGCACGCCCCACAGCTTGGTGTTGTAGGGCACGAAGAACAGCTCGGCGAGGCCGCGGCCGAAGCGGCGCTCCGCATACTCGCGAAACGTGCGGGGCGCCGGAGCCCCGGGGGAAGCCGCCGTCACCTGGGCCTGCACGAAGTCCACCAGGCAGTCGCGAACCAGCGGCAGCGGCAAGCCGTGGAGGTTGGCCTGGATCGGATAGGGCAGCATCACGCCGTGGGTGAAGACCCCCGTGCGGCGCTCGATCTCCACGAGCTGACCGGCCTCGAACAGACCCCGCACCAGCGCCTTGACTCGATCGTCGCGCAGGTGCAGCCAGTGCCCGGTCACGTCGAAGGTGTACCCGTCACGGCGTTCACTGCGGGCCTTGCCGCCCACGCGTTGCTCGCGCTCGGCCACGAGGAACGGCGATCGTCGCAGGTGCAGAGCGGTCGAGAGGCCCGTCAGGCCTGCGCCCAGGATCACCACGGGACGGCCGTCGCCCGACGTCACGAGGGCGACGATACCCGCGTTCGTCGACGATCGAAACGCGGCAGTGGTCCGTGCTCGCGATCTCGGCGCCTCCCGATCGCAGGCACCCTCGGGCGGGGTGCCTCCCGGCGGCCACCAGCGGCCGCGCAACGGCCACCACGGCGGCTCCGATCGCCCCGACGTGCGCCGCAGCCGGCCTGGACAGCCGGATCCTCGGCATGCACACTCCATCACCATGGAGCTTCGAGGCCTCGGGCGGTATCGACTCGTGGACCGCGTGCCGGGCCCCTGCCCTCACGCCCGCTACTACCGGGCCCAGCACGAGGACGAGCCCACCGTCGAGACCGACCCCCAAAGCGGCCAGACCCGGGGCGACGCCCCCAGCTACCTCGTCAAGCTGCTCGAGCCCGGCCGAGGCCCCGACGCCGGTCTGCGCCGCGGGCAGTTCGACCACGAGGTCCGCCTGCTCAAGAATTTCAACCACCCGTGCATCCCCACCCTGCACGCCTCGGGCGAGCAGGACGGCGTGGCCTACATGGTCATGGATCGCGTCGATGGGGTGAGCCTGGCCACCCTGCTCGGGCACGAGGCCGGCGAGCCCAGGGCGCTCGGGCGCGAGATCGGGGTCTACGCGATGGGACAGCTCATCGACGCCGTCCGCCACATCCACTCGCTCGAGTACCTCGAGGACGGCGAGCCCGCCCCGCTCGGCGTGGTGCACCGCGACCTCGGCCCGCACTGCATCTGGGTCTCGCGACGCGGTGACGTGATCCTCTGCGACTTCGCGCTGACCCGCAGCGAGTGGCTGCTGCCCGAGCACGACGAGCCCGACGCCGGCACGCTGGCCTACGAGGCACCCGAGCGGCTGCTGCCGGGCGCGAGCGCCACCGAGAAATCCGACATGTTCGGCCTGGCCGCCATCCTCTGGGAGTGCCTGCGGGGCGAGCGGCTGTTCCAGCGGGCCAACGACGCGGCCACCCGCGACGCGATCGAGCGCTTCGACATCAGCCAGCCCAGTCGTCGCGTGCCCGGCCTGTCCCCCAAGCTCGGCGAGATCGTGCGCAAGAACCTCGACCGCGATCCCGAGCGCCGCTACCTCAACGCCTACCAGATGCTCCAGCGCCTGGCCCAGGCCCCCGAGGCCGCGGCCGCCGAGCGCTCGCGACGAGCCCTCGCCCAGCTGGTCCAGGAGGCCATGGGGCTGCAAGTCGAGTCGGACGCCCAATCCGACCCCCCATCCGACACGTGAGCGGGTCGTCCGTGCTCGCCCCCCTGCACGAGCATCGCCGACGCGTGCTCCCGCTGGGCGTGGCGCTGCTGCTGACCTACGGCTACTTCGTGAGCGAGCCCGCGTGGAACCAGAATTCGCGGCTGGCCCTCACGCGTGCACTGGTCGAGCAGCGCACCACCATCATCGATCGCCATCACTTCACCACCGGCGACAAGAGCCGGCGCGACGGACACTTCTACTGCGACAAGGCTCCCGGCGCCTCGTGGGCTGCGGTCCCTCCCTACGCGCTCTTCCACTTCCTGCGCCGCGCCACCGGGGGCGAGCTTCCCCGTGTCCAGGTGCGCCCGCTCGATCCCCGGAGCCCCGTGCCCGAGCCCGACCAGCGCGGGCCAGGCGACGTGCTGGTCTACAACCTCGCCCACCGCATCGCCCTCTATTTGTGCGGGCTGTTCACTGGCGTGCTGCCCTCGGTGGCCGCCGCCGCCGCGATGTTCCTGCTGGCCTTGCGCCAGGCCGGAGGCCACGCACGCCCGGCCCTCGTCGTCGCCCTGACGTTCGGCCTGGCCACCCCCGTGCTGCCCTATGCCACCGTGTTCTACGGACACACGCTGTGCGGGGCGCTGCTGCTGTGGGCCTTCGCCCTCGTCGCCCTGCGCGAGCCCGGCGAGCGCGGCATCGCAGCGCCGCTGGTCGTGGGCACGTTGCTCGGCGGCGCCGTGGTCACCGAGTACCCGGCGGCCGTACCCACCCTCGCCATCATGGCCCTCGCCGCCTGGCGCCACGGTCGAGGCTTCGCGCTCCGCGTCGCGCTCGCCGGCATACCGTGGGCCCTGGCCCTGGGGGCCCATCACTGGGCCGCGTTCGGCCACCCGCTGAGCACCGGCTATGACTTCGTCTACCTCGAGGAGTTCGCCGAGGGCATGCGCGTGCGCTACGGGATCGCCATGCCCGATCCCACCGCGCTGTGGGCGTCGTTGTTCGGGAGCTACCGCGGACTCTTCTACCTCGCCCCCGCGCTCATGCTGGCCGCGTGGGGCCTGGTGGTCGCCCTGCGCGAGTCGAGCGAGCCCTCCGCCCCCGCGGGGCTCCCCCGCGCCGCCCTCCTCACCGCCGTGGGCATCGTGCTCTACTACGTGTTGCTCAACGCCGGTTACTACATGTGGGACGGTGGCGCTGCATTCGGCCCTCGCCACATGGTCCCCATGCTCGGCCTGCTCATGCTCGGCGGCGTGCCGGCCCTGCGGGCCGCCCCGCGCGTGTTCGTGGTGCTCGCCGTGATCGGTGTGCTCCACATGCTGCTCGGAGCCACCGCCACCCCCGAGGCTCCACAGCACGGAAACCCGGTGTGGGAGCATGCATGGCCCCGAGCGCTGGGAGCCGAGGCCGCCGCGCCGGGACGCGCCACCAACCTCGGGCTCCTGCTCGGACTCCCGGGTCTGCTCAGCCTCGCTCCGCTCGTGGCCCCGTGGCTATGGGCCGCGCCCGGTGCCCTCGCCCGCGAGCGAGACCAGGACCAAGACCAAGACCAGGACCAAAGCCCCCGACCTACGACGGCACCGCCCCACGAAGCTCGCGAATGAGGTCGTGCTTGCGGAGCGGCTTGCTGATGTAGCCGGTCATCCCCGCCTCCGCGCACCGCAGTCGATCCTCCGCCATGGCGTGGGCCGTGAGCGCGATGATCGGCAGCCGCGAGCCCTGGTCCTGCTCGCGACGGCGGATCTCCCGGGTCGCCTCCAGTCCGTCCATCTCGGGCATCTGCACGTCCATGAACACCAGGTCGAAGGGCACCGAGCCCACCAGCTCGAGCGCCTCCCGGCCGTTGCCGGCCACGTCGACCGTACACCCGAGATCCCGCAGCATCTTCGCCGCGACGCGCTGGTTGATGGCGTTGTCCTCCACCACCAGCACCCGCTTGCCTCGACCCGCGTGTGGATCCGACCCGCCACGCGGCACCCGGCGGCGGGTGACGAGCGAGTGCTCGTCGGCGGCTCCATACCGCGCCCACGCCTCGCCGAGCACGTCCATCAGGTCGCCATGGTGCACGGGCTTGACCAGGTAGGCCGCGATTCCGTGCTGCTGGAGCTCGGCCGTCGTCACGCGGCGAGAGACCGAGGCGAGCAGGACGAGCACCGTGGGCTCGAGCTCGGGGTCCGACTTGATCGCCCGAGCGAGCTCCAGCCCGCTCATCCCCGGCATGTGCTGGTCGAGGATCGCGAGCTGATGGCGCCGCCCCTCGGCGCACGCCTGGCGCAGCCGCTCCAGCGCACTGGCCCCCGACGCACACTCGTCGGTACGCAGCTCCCAGCGAGTCAGCCGCTCGCACAGCACGGACCGACTGACCCGGTCGTCATCCACGACGAGCACACCGAGGCCCCGAAGCGGCACGGGTGTGCCCTCCTTCGCGACGGCGCCCTCGTCGACCGCGAGCGGGATGCGAAACCAGAACGTCGAGCCCCGCCCCGGCTCGCTGTCGACCGCGATCTCACCGCCCATCATCGTCACCAGCTGGTGGACGATCGCCAGCCCCAGGCCCGTGCCGCCGTGGGTTCGCGCGGTGGACATGTCGACCTGCTGGAACTGCTCGAAGATCAGCGATTGCTGGTCCCTCGGGATCCCGCAGCCGGTGTCCTCCACCGAGCACTCGAAGACCAGCAGGTCCTCATCGCGCTCCGCGTGCCGGACCGTCACGAGCACATGGCCCTGCTCGGTGAACTTGACCGCGTTGCCGACGAGGTTGACCAGGATCTGCCGTATGCGCCCGTGGTCGCCCACCACGTGGCGAGGCGTGCCCGGGACGTAGCGCGACACCAGCTCGACGTCCTTGGCGTCGGCCGCCGGCGCGGCCTGATCGAGCACGTCCTCGACCAGACCCCGCAGATCGAAGCTCAGGGGCTCGAGCCTCATCTGTCCCGCGTCGATCTTGGAGTAGTCCAGGATGTCGTTGAGCAGCTCGAGCAGCGCCTCTCCCGAGGCGTGCGCCGTCTCCACGTAGTCGTGCTGATCGCGATCGAGCTTGGTGTCGCGCAAGATCCCCAGCATCCCCAGCACGCCGTTCATGGGCGTGCGGATCTCGTGGCTCATGTTGGCGAGGAACGCCGACTTTGCCTCCGCTGCCGCCTCGGCCTCGTGGCGGGCCTCGACCGCCGCCGCCACCGCGGTCTCCCGCAGGCTGTCGAAGATCTTGACGCAGCCGGTGAGCAAGATCGTGCTGACCAGGATGAAGATCCCGCGAGCGACCACCTCCGCCGGCTCGCCATCGCTGGTGGCGACCAGCACGACATCGACCACGGCCATCGCCCCACACCACCACCATCCGTGCCGGGTTCCCGCCAACAACATCACCATCACGGGGATGATCGCCAGCACGAAGATGTAGGTGCCCTCGATGCCGCCGGTGACGGCCACCTCGAACAGGAACACCAGCGAGAGGAAGACTCCCACCACCTGCCCGAGAAGCCGGGGCGAGACCCCCCGCCGCAGGAGCAGGAGCATGCCCGCCAGGAACGGCCCCGCCGTACAGACCGCAGCGACCCCCTCGTAGTTGCCCACGAGCAGGTGGCGGACCAGCGCGAACGGGGTCAGCGAGCTGAACAGCAACAGCGTGCCCACCAGGATGCGCGTCTGCCCCAGCGAGACGACGTCCTCACTCTTCCACCGCGGATGCACGAAGCGCTCGATGAGCGCGGCGGTCCACGATCGCTTCGGTGAGGCAGGTGGCGAATCCGCGCTCATCGTCGTGCTCCCACGCTCGGGTGCCCCCACCGGTCAGTGAGTGTAGCGCCGATCCGCCACCCGGCCCGTTCCGTCGCGGGACACATCGAGAACGCTCACGCACCCCGCCTGCACCGGCACGATGTCACGAGCGCGACTCGTCTCGCGACGAGCCCACTCGAACGCGCCCTCAGAAGCGAGCCCGGAGCACCACGCCCGCCCGGCGAGGATCGAGCCAAGGACCCATCTGCACCCGCGCCGCGGCCGGAGTGGTCTGGGCCTTCTTGTTCTTCTTGGCCACCAAGACCCAGCGCACCGCTCCGCCCGCGGCCACCAGCACCCCCGCGCCCAGGGTGATGCCACCCGCGAGCAGCATCGTCTGCTGGCGCGCCCTGGCCTTCTCGAAGTCACCGTAGAGCGGCTCGTCCTCGGGATGGATCGTCGCGCTCACGATGAGCAGGGCTCCGCCTGCGATCACCGCGGCTCCCCCCACCCCGACCAGTGCGTCGCCCAGCGGATCGAAGTAGAACGGCTTGGGCGGTGGTGGGGGCGGTGGCTCGGGCTCCGGCTCGGGCTCCGGCTCCTGCTCTGCGGCTTCCCTCGCGACGAGCTCGGCCAGCCGAGCCCGCTCGGCCAGCTCCTCGGCGCACATCGCCTTGGCCGTCAGCGCGTTCTGCCGCATGTCGTCGTTCTCGGTCAGCGCGATGAACCGCGAGAACGTGTCCACCGCGTCGATGCACTTGCCCGACTGGCGCTCGGCCTGGGCGAGGATGAACAGCAGCGACTCGTGCTCCTCGAGCACCAGGCCCGCCTTGGCCTCGACGATCGAGGCCTCGTAGTCCCCCGCCTTGTACAGCTCGACCGCCGCGTCGAAGTGCTTGCGGGCCACATTGTCCTTGGGCATCGGAGGTGGCTTGGCGCCTGCGGCTCCCGAGCCCAACCCCAGCGCCAGCGCCACGACGATCGCCCCGAACCGGCCCAGGAGGCGTCCCAGGCCGCCCCGGTGCGCTCCAACGCCGATCCGCAGCACACCCCCGGGGCGTGCGGGCTCCTCTAGATCGGGAACGGGGAGTTGGGATCCCATTTGCTCTTGCCGCCAGACGAGCTCTTGGTCCGCTTGCCCGTGGAGCGCTTGGTCGAGGTGCGCCCCGAGTCGCCCGTGCTCGGCTCGGTAGTATCATCTTTCGGCGGCTCCGAGGATTCTCCGTCGTCTTCGACGGGGTCGCCCTCACCCGCGGCCTCGGCCGCGGTGTCGACCGCCGGGTTGGCCTCCCCCGTGTCCCCCCCCGACGACGAGCCCGACTCGGACTCCCCGGCGACCCCGACCACCTTCTCGTCGTCCTCGAACACCGTGGGCGGAGGCTCGGGTGGGGGCTCGACCTTGGGCTCGGGCGGAGCCGGAGTCTCCACGATCACCGCCGGCGTCACGTCCTGGCGCGGCTTGGCCTCGGGCTCGTAGAAGAACAGGAACATCGTCGCCGAGATGAACAGCACCACGAGCGCACCCACGGCCATCGCCAAGCCCACCGCCAGCTTGCTGGCCGGGGGCGCCGGCACGTCCTCCACGTGGATGTCGGTGGCCGAGCCGGCGGCGAAGCTCGCCTGGCTCATCGGCGTACCCGCATCTCCCGCCCGCAGCTCGCTCGGAGTCAGCTCGGCCGACTCGGGCTCCGCCGAGCCGGGGGCCGGAGCCAGCCCCAGGACCTCGTCGCGCGACAGCGCCGGCTGCGGCGTCGTGGGCTGGTCCTCGAGCTTGTCGATCTGGAGCATCAGCGCTGCGTTCTGATTGATCTCCTCCTCGAACAGCTCCCGCATGAACTTGCCCATGCGGGCCGAGGACACCGGAAGCCGCGCTTCTCGAGCAAAGTCTTCGAGGTCGATCTGCAGGTCGAGCGCCGTCTTGTAGCGCTGCTCGCGATCGGCGGTCAGCGCCCGCATCACGATGGCCTCGAGCTCCGGCGGATAGTCGGGCCGCACCGACGTGGGCAGCGGAACCTCCCCCGCCGCCACCCGCTGGATCACGGCGAACTCGTTCTCCCCCGTGAACAGGCGCACGCCGGTCGTCAGCTCCCACAGCAAGGTGCCGATCGAGAAGATGTCGCTGCGCCGGTCGACCCGCTCGCCGCGGCACTGCTCGGGCGACATGTAGGGGATCTTGCCCTTGAGCGTGCCGGCGATGGTCGCGGTCTGGATCGAGGTGGCCTTGGCGATGCCGAAGTCGACGATCTTGACCCCGCCCTCGTACGTCACCAGCACGTTGGACGGCGACACGTCGCGGTGCACGATGTCCAGCGGTCGCCCGTCGGTGCCAATCTTCTCGTGCGCATGATGCAGGCCGGCCGCGATGCCCATCCCGATGTGGAGGATGTGCTCGAGCGGCAGCGCCTTCTCGGCCTTCCGAGCGGCGCGCACCAGCTTGCGCATGTCCTGGCCCTGCACGTACTCCATCGTGAAGAAGACGTTGTTCGACTCCTCACCGATGTCGTAGACCTGGACGATGTTGGGGTGGTGCAGGGTGGCCGCGAGACGGGCCTCCGCGAGGAACATCCGGATGAAGTCGTCGCTCTCCGCGTGCTGAGGGAGGATCCGCTTGAGCACCACCAGCTTCTCGAAGCCGTGGATCGCGGTGGCCCGGGCCAGGAACAGCTCGGCCATGCCACCGGTCGCAATGCGCCGAAGCAGCTGGTACTTGCCAACCAGCGACCCCGAGACCGCTGATGCCATGGGCAACAGCTCTTGTGCACCCCCGAGCACGGGCGACGACTCTAGCTCGGGGTTCGTCCGATGATCAAGCGCACCGGGCGCGGACGGGTCGGTCGGTCTGGGGAAGTTCGAGGGTCGAGCCGGTCGGTCTGGGTGCTCGAGCCCCCAACTACCGTCGTCGTCATGTCCACCGATCGGCTATCCTCTGCACCCATGCCCCGCGCCAACCCCCTCGCCCGTGCCGCCCTGATGGGTTTGCTGCTGATTGCGACCGCCGGGAGCCTCGAGATCGCCTCGGTCACCGCTCATGCGAGCCAAGACGTGGTCGACGACCCGCCGTCGAGCGAGGGCCCGAGCTGGGGCGCAATCCTCGGGGCCTGCTTCGGAGTGCTGTTCGGCGGGGCGCTGGCGCTGTGGCAGATCCGTGGCATGAAGCAACGCCGCTGACCGGTGCCCCGGCCCGTGAGCGCACGCCTGACCAAACGCTTGACCGCGTGCTCGAAACCGGTCCAAAGTGATCCCATGGTGCGTCAGGGGGCATTGGCTTTCGTAATCGTGGCAGTCGCGGCGTGCACCCAGGCGGTGGACGACCCCGCGAACTTCACCGTGGGCAACTCCCAGGGCAACTCCGCCGGCTCGTCCAGCGGCAGTGCGGGCACCGAGGGCGGCACGACCGAGGTCGCCGATGGCAACGTCAGCGCCACCAGCACCACCGGCGGCGGCATGGCCGACTCGACCGGCGGCCCCGCCGACACGGGACCGGTCGCCGAGGGCGGCAACGGCAACTGCGGCAACGGGGTCATCGACATGGGCGAGCAGTGCGATGGTGCCAACCTGCAGGGCTTCAACTGCGAGAGCCTCGGCCTGAACGGCGGAACCCTCGCGTGCGATGCCACGATGTGCACGTTCGACACCTCGATGTGCAGCTCGACCACGGGTGGCACGTCGGGCTGACCCCTTCGCGGCCTGGGCTCGTCGGCCTTGGCTCGTGCCCCGCTAGCGCCCGTGGGTTGGCGACCGCGTCTCGCCCTGTGGCTGTGTTGCGCGGCCGTCTACCTGTGCTTTGCCCCGGGGCGGATCCTCTATCCCGACGACGAGATCGTCTTCCAGACCACCCGCGCCCTGTGGGAGCGAGGCGATCTCGCCATCGAGGGGATCCCCAAGCGCACCGGTGAGCCTCCCGACCGACCCGATGGCACGTTCGGCTGGGCCACCGGCGTCGACGGTCGCCGCTACGGCTTCTTCGGCCATGGGCTCTCGGTCGTGGCCCTGCCGCTCCATGGCCTCGGGCGCGCCGCGATCACCCAGGCCCCGCCCGCGTGGCGGCACATGATCCGCTCCGATCACTACTTCATGCACCGGCGCTCGCCGACCGAGGACTGGCCTCGCCTCACCACCAGCCTCACCAACTGCTTCATCACCGCACTCGCAGCCCTGCTCCTGGTCGAGTGGCTGCGCGCGCTCGGGCATCGCGATCGCGTCGCGATGCTCACCGGACTCCTCTACGCCTTCGGCACCAGCGCGTGGCCCTACAGCGGCACGTTCCTGTCCGAGCCCCTGTCGGCCGTGGTGCTCCTGGCCAGCGCGTGGGGCGTGGCTCGCTACCACCGCCTTCGCCAGCTCGGCCAGCACCGCGTCGCCCGACGGTGGCTCGCCATGGCCGGCGCCGTCGCAGGTGCATCCGTGCACGTGCACGTGCTCAACCTGCTGGCGATCCCCTGCCTGCTCGGCTACGCCGTGGTCCCCATCCATCGCGAGCGCGCGTGGTCCTGCCAGCGCACGTCGGTCTCGATCGCCGTCGCGCTCGGCTGCGTCGGCCCCGTGCTGCTGGGCGTGACCCAGGCGCTGCGCTTCGGCAGCCCGTGGGAGACCGGCCGCTACGATCACTACGGCTACTTCGTCGATCCCCTCCCCGGCCTCGTCGGCCAGCTCGTGGGTCCGGGCCGCAGCATCCTCCTCTACTCCCCCGCCCTGATCGTCGGGCTCTGGGGCTGGCGTCGGGCCCTCACACGCCGTCGGGCCGCCGCGCTGATGGTGCTCGCGGTGTTCGTCGCCCGGTGGATCTTCGTCTCCACCCGCAGCGACTGGTGGGGCGGCTGGGGCATCGGCCCTCGCTACCTCGTGCCCGTGATTCCCCTGCTCATGCTGCCGCTGTGCGAGGTGCTCGAGGACCTTCGCCCGACCCCCGGCCGCCCGCTCGGTCGCCGCCACCTCGCCGTGGCGGCCGCCCTCCTCGCCTGCGTGGCGATCGAGGCCCACCTGTCGCTCCACAGCATCTTCGAATGGATGCTGCGGCTCACCACCACCGGAACCCCGCGGATGGACTACCTCACCCGCTCGCACTGGATCCCCAGCACGAGCCCGCTGGTGGGCTTCTTCTCGCTCCCTCCCGACGTGCTCGTGGTCCAGACGTGGCGGCTCGCCCAGCACGGCCACCCCGGACCCTGGAGGATTGCCCTGGGCATCATCGGCGTGGGGATGACGGCGGCGCTGATGCTCGTGTGGTGGTGGCGAAGCCCATCGCCGTCGACGACTGAGCCGCCGGCCCGTCCCGACCCGGCGTGAACAGTCGATCGAGGAACTCCAGCACCGCGCGGATGCGAGCCGCTCCCTGCAGCTCGCGGTGTACCGCCTGCCACATCACCCGCGGCTCGGGTGAGCCCTCGAGGGGAGTGCGGACCAATCCCTGCGTTCGCTCCGCCACGTGGCAGGGCAGCAGCGCGATGCCCAGCCCCCCCAGCGCCGCCGACATCAGCGACGAGACGCTGTCGGAGCGCAGCACCACCTCGCCATCGCCCACGTGCTGCGCGAGCCATGCGTTCTCCCGCTGGAACGGGCGCGTGTCCGCAAACAGCACGAAGCGATGGCCGGCCAGTCCTCCCGCGCGAGGCATCCCGTGGCGCGCCACATAGCCCTCCGAGGCGTAGAGGCCCAGCTCGATCGACATCAGCTTCTTGACCACGATGTCGTCCTGCCGCGGTCGAGACAGTCGCAGCGCGATGTCGGCCTCGCGGCGGGCGAGATCGACGTCCTGGTTGGTACACATCACATCGAGACGAATGCTCGGGTAGCGCTCGTGGAAGCGCCACAAGAACGGTGCGATGAAGCGCGTCGCGATCATCTCGGTCGACGTCAGCCGCACCAGCCCCTCGAGCTTCTGGTCCTCTCCGCTGAGATCGAGATCGACGGCGAGCGCCTCCCGCTCGATGCCTTCTGCCCGCGGCAACAGCCGTCGACCTGCGGCCGTCAGCACGAACCCGCGCGCGGTGCGATCGAACAGCCGCGCTCCCAGCTCGCGCTCGAGGTTTCCGATGCGACGCCCAACCGTCGTCGCGTCCAGCCCCAACGACGCCCCCGCCGCCGCCAGCGTGCCCTCGCGCCCCACCGCCAAGAAGAACCGGACATCGTCCCAGTTGAACACCCCTGCATATTTGCAGGGGGCGCCCGCAACGCAACCGGAAAAAGTGCAGCCGAGCCCTGCACCATTGAGGGCGGTTCCCCCTGGATTCCCGGTCCACGCTTCCTTCCATGGGCGATTCCTTCGACATCGGCATCCCTACCCGCGACGACCGCATCCTCGGCGCGGTCCGTCACGAGCCCCGCGGTCCAGTCCGTGCGCAGGTCGTGATCCACGGCGCCACCGCGGTCCACCAGCGCTACTACGGCTCGTTTGCCCGCCACCTCGCCTGGCGCGGATTCCGGGTGCTCACCTACGACTACCGTGGCATTGGCCGCTCTCGCCAGGAGCCACTCGGCCGCGAGACGGTGACCATGGCCGGCTGGATCGACGACGCCACCGCCGCCCAGCGCTGGCTCGTCGACCGCGAGCCCGAGCTCCCGCTGCTGGCGATCGGTCATGGCTTCGGCGGCCAGATCGCGCCCGCCCTCGATGCAGGAGCTCCACGCGCGGTGTTGCAGGTGGGCTCGGGCGCTGGGTTCTGGCGCGGCCATCCCCCGGCCCGGCAGCCCGGCCGGTGGCTCACCTGGGCGCTCCTCATCCCGGGCCTCAGCCGCGCGTTCGGCTACGTGCCCGGGTGGACGGGCCTGAGCGAGGACCTCCCCGCCGGCGTCGCGCGGCAGTGGTCGAGATGGTGCCGCTCGCCCGACTACTTCCTGTCCGAGCTCCCGTGGATCCGCGAGCGGCTCGCCGCATACGAGGGTCGCGTGCTCGCCCTGAGCTTCAGCGACGACGCCTTTGCTCCCCCCGCCGCAGTCGAGTGGATGCTCGCCCGCCTCGAGCGCGCCGCAGTGGAGCACCGCCACCTTCGCCCCGAGCAGGTCGGCCTCACGGAGGTCGGACACTTCGGCGCCTTCCGTGCCACCGCCATCGAGCGCCTCTGGCCGGAAGCGGTGCAGTTCTTGACCGACGCCGCCGAGCTCCCCACCGGCGCCACGCGATGGCCCTCCGCCGCATCTCGCGAGCTGCTCGAGGTGATGGCCGACCTCCAGTACGGCCGCCCTTGACCGCAACGCCCTCAGCCCGAGCTACCGGTGCCCGTCGTGCCGGTGTCGGTGCCCGACCCCGTCGTGCCCGTATCGGTGCCCGACCCCGTCGTGCCCGTATCGGTGCCCGACCCCGCCGTCTCGTCCTGCCCCTCGGTCGCCCCGCTGCTCCCCGTGCCCTCCGACATCGTGCACGTCACCAGGCTCACGTCGTCGAGGAAGAAGCTGGTCAGCCCGGTCCCGAGGTGCGTGCTCTCGAAGCTCAGCTCGTAGGTACCGCCATCGGCCCAGTCGCTCACGTCGAGCTCGACCCGCGTGTAGTCGACGAAGTCGGGCATCTCGAGATCGTTGGCCATGAAGATGGTCTGCCCGTCGAGGTTGACCATGAACACGTCGTCTCCCGTGTTCGCCCCGCTGCGGATCTGGAACCAGAAGCTCAGGTGCGCGGTCTCGGGCGAGATCGTGATCGACTGCGACAGACTCGCGCTATCGGGCTCGTCGGCATCGCCGCCGAACCACGCCCACCAGCTCCCCGAGTAGGGCTCCGCCCCTGGCTCGTCGGTGCAGCTCGCATCGCAGATCGGCGTCCCGAACAGCTCCGAGGCCTCGTTCCATGCTTCACTGGGCGTGCCTGCTTCGAACCCCGGGTCGAGCACGAGGTTGTCGGTGCACTCCCCTTGGGGCCCTCCCGTCGTCGGCTCATCGGTGGTCGGTCCGATCGACCCCCCCGACGTACCGCTCGAGTCGGACGGCTGCCCGGAGGTCGGCGGAGGATCACCGCTGTCGGAGCCCACCGAGCCGTCGCCGTCCTCGGAGGTGGTGATGATGCAGCCGGCCGACAGCAGGCACAGCCCGAGCGCACCGACGAGGGGTCCAAGGAAGGAAGGCATGGCGTTCATCATGATCGTGAGTATCCAGGATGCAGAGCGTCGTCGGATCCGCAAGGCGAATCTCGTCCGTGCGCACCAACGCTCGAACGGGCTCGAACGGGCTCGAACGGGCTCGAACGGGCTCGAACGGGCTCGAACGGGCTCGGGGGCTCGAACGGGCTCGGGAGCACGAACGGGCTCCGGGGCTCGAACGGGCGCGGACACGCACCGGTGCCGTCGCCGCAGCGGCGGCCATCCCCCGCGGGAAATCCCCTCGTCGTGGATCACCCGTCGTCGTCGATGCGCCGCCGCTTGAGCTCGGGCCGCTCGTCGAGTGCCTTCTCGAGCTCTTCCACGTCTTCGGGCTTGACGTAGCTCATGCTCTTGGCCCCGCCGGGGAGCTCCAGCTTCACCACCGGCTGGCCTCGATCCTCCCCGATCTCGAACGACTCGCAGCGCTCGAGCTGGGTCATCAGCCGGGCCATGCGCGGATTGGTGAACTTGGGCTTCTTGACCTCGCGCTTGTAGCGACAGACCTTCTTGACCTTGAACCCCTGGGTGCCCTCGGCCGAGGTGAACGACTGCACCACGTCGTTGAGGCGCGAGCGAACCGCGTTGTCGAGCTGGCGCAGCTCGTTGTGCTCCAGGTCGCCGATGTCGGCGTCGTGGTGGGCCATCACCGGTTGCTCCTCGAGCGTGCCCCCATCCACGTCGAACTTGCGGCACTCCACGCGCACGTTGCGGCGATGGAACAGCGACACCGACGTCAGCAGCACCCGCAGCGGAACGTCGACCTCTTCGTTGAGCAAGCGAGCCAGATCGCGCACGACCTGATCCTCGGCCACCCGCACCCCGAGCACGCCGTCGCCGTTCTCGAGCAAGTCGACCGGTGTGAGGTTCTCCTCCGGTTCCTGCTCGGGCGGATCCTTGCCCTTGTACACCGGCTGGTAGCCCAGGCTCGCGAAGACCTTGTCCAGCGCCTTCTCGAGCTTGGGCATGCGCAGCTCTGCACGCGTCTCGATGAGTCCGGTTCCCCAGTGCTGAGCCATGGACGCCTCGCTCGGAGGGGGAGTATGGCACAGCGGGCCGGACGGTAGAAACCGCCGAAAACTCGCCATCCAGCCCCCCTTGGGGCACGGTGCAGGCATGCCCCCGCTCGCACCCCCCTCGATCCGAACCCTCGACGCGCTGCTCGGTGGCACCTGGGCTTGGGAGGAGGAGGACGACGACACCTCGTCGAGCCCCACCAGCAGCCCCCGCAAGGGCGAGGCCGAGCGCGAGCCCCCGCCGGCCGCCCTCTAGCAACTCGCGGCCTTGGCCCGGGCCAAAGTCGTCGCCGCGCATCGGTCCGCGCCTGGCACCGGGGCGACAGCGCTGCGGCAGACGAGACTGCGCCAGCCACGCCAGTCGCTCGCACCCCAGGAGCGACTACGCCATACTCGGCGGCTCGCG
The DNA here is from genome assembly GCF_026337845.1 of Paraliomyxa miuraensis. Taxonomy (GTDB): domain Bacteria; phylum Myxococcota_A; class Polyangia; order Nannocystales; family Nannocystaceae; genus Paraliomyxa; species Paraliomyxa miuraensis. The sequence goes on from NZ_JAOVZF010000158.1 coordinate 77,890, forward strand.
ATGGCCAAGGCTCAGCTTCCCGTCCTCATCACCCCCGAGGGCTACGCCAAGCTCAAGTCGGAGATCGACTACCTGTGGAAGCAGGAGCGGCCCCGCGTGACGGCCGAGGTCGAGGCCGCTGCGGCCCTTGGCGACCGGTCCGAGAACGCCGAGTACATCTACGGCAAGAAGCGCCTGCGGGAGATCGATCGCCGCCTCAAGTTCCTGTCGGGCCGCCTCGAGAAGGTGCAGGTCCTGCACCCGCCCGCACAGGCAGCGGCCGGCGACGCCGTGGGCTTTGGTGCGTGGGTGACCATCGAGGACGAGGACGGCGTGCGCGCGTGCTATCGCCTGGTGGGACCCGACGAGCCCGACCCCGACAACGGCCTCATCAGCGTGGACTCGCCCATGGGCCGCGCGCTGCTCGGCAAGCACGTCGACGACGAGGTCGAGGTCCGACGGCCGCGAGGCGATGCATGGTTCACGATCGTCGCGCTGCGCTACGGCGAGCGGCCACCTTCGCTGGACTGAGGCCTCGGCGTCGGGCGCGAGCGCGCTCACGCCTCGATTCGTCGCAGCCGCACCAGCGGACCATCGGTGCCGTCCGGATCGCGCAGGTCGATCTCGCCAACGAGTCGCCACGGCGACGGGCCCTGCGGCCCCATGAGCGTGTGCTCCACCCCCCAGCGACGCTCATCCCCCAGGACCAGACGGGTGAGGCCCGGGGTCCTCGCCTCGGCTCCGAGCATCAGCTCGCCCTCTTCCTCGAGCACGGGCGCGAGCGCCTGCTCGAGCCGCTCGACCGACCACGGGTCCTCGGGATCATCGGCCAGGCCCGCGAGCGCCTCCTCGAGATCGCCGAGCGCGAGCGCCCGAACGACCCCATGCAGCTCGGCCCGAACCCTCGCCCCGAACGCCTTGGGATCGGCGTCGATCGCCGTCGGCTCCGGCGCGGGCTCGTCGGCCAGGATCAGGTCCACCGCGCTGCCTCCCCCCGCAGCCATGCGCTCCCACTCTCGCACCAGCGTCGTATCCACGCGCGCCAAGGTCGCCCGGAGGAACGCGATCACGTCGTCGATCTCGTCGTTGCGGTAGTCGACGGGCACGTTCTGCACCAGCGTCTTGTAGGCTTGACTCAGGTAGCGCAGCAGCACCCCCTCGCTGCGCGCGAGGCCGTATAGCTTGACGTACTCGTTGAAGCTCGCATACCGCTCGACCATGTCCCGAGCGATCGACTTGGGCCCCACGTTCTCGTTTCGAACCCACGGGCGCGTGATCCGAAACGCATCGAAGGTGCGATACACGAACTCGGCGAGGGGCTTGGGATAGTCCACCCGCTCGAGCTCCTCCATGCGCTGCTCGTACTCCACCCCTTCCTGCTTGAGACGCGCCACCAGCTCGCCCTTGGCGTGGTCGAGCTGCCGCAACAGCACCACGCGCGGGCTCTCGAGGATCGACTCCACCAGGCTCAGCACGTCGAGCGCAAACGAAGGCGACGACGGCTCGAGCTTGGTGAGCGCATCGAGCAGATAGAGCGACAGCGTATGATGCAGCGAGAAGTCACGCTGGAGTTCGGGACTCACCCGTACGCAGCGCCGGTGCCAGGCCCGTGGCCCGCCTCCTGGCCCTCCTCCTGGCCCCCCTCCTGGCCCCCCTCCTGGCCCCCCTCCTGGAAAGTCGAACTCGATGATCCCCACCTGACGCAGATAGCGAAACAACACCGCGGCCTGCCTGCGATGCCGTTTCTTGGCGGCGGGGCGCTCGTAGGAGCGCTCGATGATCTCCACCAGACGCCGATAGCCACCGTGGGGCTGATCCACGTTGAATTCGCGATCGAGCACCGTCAGCAGCATCCCGTGGGTCACACCAAAGCGTGACTCGAGCGACTCGGGCTCGGACTCGATGAGGCGCTCGAAGGTACTCTCGTCCCACGGCACGTAGCCACGCTCGGGTGGCTTGCGACGCACCAGCTTCTTCTTGTTGCCCTTGCCCTCGGACGCCTTGGCCTCCAGGCGCTTGTTCTCGATCACGTGCTCGGGCGCCTGCGCCAGCACCCAACCGCGGTCGTCGAAGCCCTTGCGTCCGGCTCGGCCCGCGATCTGCTTGAAGTCCCGCACGGCCAGGATGCGGACCTTCTCTCCGTCGAACTTGCACAGCTTGGTGAACAGCACGCTGCGAATGGGCACGTTGACCCCCACCCCCAGGGTGTCGGTCCCCGAGATGATCTTCAGCAACCCCTGCTGCGAGAGCCGCTCGACCAGGGTCCGGTACTTGGGCAGCAGCCCCGCGTGGTGCAGGCCGATGCCGTGCATCACGTAGCGCTTGATGTCCTTGCCGTAGGTGGTGTCGAAGCGAAAGTCGCCCACCGCGGCGGCGATGGTCCGCTTCTCCTCCTTGGTGCACAGGTTGACGCTGGTCAGCCCCTGTGCCTGCTCGGCGGCCTCGCGCTGGGTGAAGTTGACCACGTACACGGGGGCGCGACCCGCCATGGCCAGGTCGTAGATCGTCTCGTGCAGCGGCGTCTCGCGATACTCGAAGTGCAGCGGCACCGGACGCTCACGCGAGCGCACCACGGCGACCTCGCGCCCGGTGAAGCGAGTGATCTGCTGCTCGAACTCGCCGACGTCACCGAGGGTGGCGGACATCAGCAGGAGCGTCGCGTGCGGCAAGGTGAGCAGCGGGAGCTGCCACGCGATCCCCCGCTCGACGTCGCTGTAGTAGTGGAATTCGTCCATCACCACCGCGTCGATCGGGGTGTAGGCCCCCTCGCGCAGGGCGAGGTTCGCGAGGATCTCCGCCGTGCAGCACAGCACCGGTGCACGCGGGTTGATCGACGCGTCGCCGGTCATCATCCCCACGTTGTGGGCCCCCAGCTGGCGGCACAGGTCGAAGAACTTCTCGCTGACCAGCGCCTTGATCGGACTGGTGTAGGCGCTGCGACGCCCCTCGCACAGCAGCTTGAAGTGCAGCGCCAGCGCCACCATCGACTTGCCCGAGCCCGTGGGCGTGGCCAGCACGACGTGCCGACCCGCCATCAGCTCGAGCACGGCCTCCTCCTGGGCCGGGTAGAGCTCGAGGTCCTGCTCGCCGACCCACGACAGGAAGCCCTCGAGGATCTCGTCGCCATTGCCGATGGCCTTGCCGCCTTGCGGCAAGAAGTGGGACAGCGGGGTCTTGTCGAGCGTGGGCACGCGGGTCCAGGCGTAGCGCCCCCGGGGCACCCCGCGCAAGCGTGGCGGCAAACCCACCGCCACGACGGCTCACGCAACCAAGCCCGCCTCCCATGAGGAGAGCGGGCTTGGTTGCGACGGGAGTCGCGATGGGGTCGCGATGGGAGTCGCGCCGTTTGCAGTCGGTTTGGGACTCTACTCGAGATCGTACTGCTTGAGCTTGCGATAGAGCGTGGTCTTGCCGATGTGGAGCAGACGCGCCGCCTTGCGCTTGTTGCCGCGCGCGTAGTTCAGAGCGCGGCGAATGGCTTGCTTCTCCGCTTCCTCGAGGCACAGCTGCCGCTCGGGAGACTCGTTGCGAGCCTGGTGGAGGTCGCGAACGCGGAGCTTGGCAGGGAGATCCCTCAGCTCGATCTGCTCGGACGAGCCCGCCTCGATCGCGTGGGTCAACACTTCCTCGAGCTCGTCGACGTTGCCCGGCCACGTATAGGTGCGCATGCAATCGAGTGCCGAGTCGGCGATGCTCCCGATCGGGCGCCGCGTGGGGATGCGCCGCAGCACGTCCATCGCGAGCATGTCGAGGTCCTCGATTCGCTCGCCGAGGTTGGGGATGTCGATCCGAACTCCGCTCGCCCAGCGAACGATCTGCGGGTGCAGGCGACCGCGCCCTTCCTCGCTCTCCGGCCGGAGCTGCGTGGCGATCACGATGCGACCCAGACCGGTCAGCGCGGGAAGGCGGGCTTGTTCCTCGAGCGGCAGGTCCTCGAGATCCGCGAGATAGGTGAACGCTCCGAACCCGACCAACCGCGAGGTCTGCTCCTTGGCACGGACGACCTCGAGCGCGGGGGCTTCGCCTCCGCCGAAGTGATGCAGCACGCGCGCGATGGTCTCTCGTCCGGTACCGCTTGCACCGACCAGCAGGACGGGCAGGTTGGTGCGAACGGCGCGGTGGATGAGAGCCTGAACGCGGCGAGCCGCGGGGGAGTGTCCGATGAAACTGGGGGGCGGGGTCCGGAGGCGAGCTTCGGCGATCGAGTCGGAGAATGATGGGGCTGCGAGATGATCGGCGACTTGCATCTTGGTAAGCCTCCTTGCTCGGTGAAGGCTCGTTGCAGAGGTCGTGCAACCTTGCGTGATTTGCGAACAATGGACGGGATTTCAGTACGCGTGGGCCCAGTTTGGGGCGGTCTGAACGCTGTGAGGACCGTCAGAGGGATGGCGCTTTGGGACACTTGGCCACCCGAGGGACCCATTCCAGGACACCGAAATCGTCATTCCTTTGGCGGCTGATTGCTCTCCCTTGACACGACCTTTGACGCATACCGTCATTTCTCGGGAGATCTACATCGTTCTCGCGATTTCAATGGGAGCCGCAGCGCTTGCGAGCCCGGTTGCGAGTGTGAGAAAGGGCGGTGGATGCCCGAAATGGACGACCTTGAGCTGAGCACTCTGCGCGATCGCGTGCAAGCCGCATGGGAGGACCGTCAGCGACTCGAGGACGACGAGCACCGGTCGGCCGTGCGCCGAACGATCGCATTGCTCGACGCCGGCCGGCTCCGCGTGGCTTCACCTCCGCCAGAGCCCGGTGGCGACTGGACGGTGCACGCCTGGATCAAGCAGGCGATCGTGCTCTACTTCGTGACCCAGGCGCTGCGGATCGAGCAGGTGGGCCCAATCGAGTACCACGACAAGATCCCGCTCAAGCGCGACTGGGCGAAGGCGGGCGTTCGGGTGGTGCCGCCGGCGACGGCTCGCTATGGAGCCTTCATCGAGCCGGGCTGCGTGCTGATGCCCAGCTACGTCAACATCGGAGCCTACGTTGGCCGCGGCACCATGGTGGATACGTGGGCGACCGTGGGAAGCTGCGCTCAGATCGGCGAGCACGTCCACCTCTCGGGCGGTGTGGGCATCGGAGGAGTCCTCGAGCCGCCGGGTGCGTCTCCGGTCATCATCGAGGACGGCTGCTTCGTGGGGTCGCGCGCCATCGTGGTCGAGGGGGTTCGGCTCGAGCGCGAGGTCGTGCTCGGCGCGAACGTCGTGATCACCGCGTCCACGCCGATCATCGACGTCACGGGCTCGCAGCCCGTGACCTTCAAGGGCCGGGTGCCTGCGCGCAGCGTGGTCATCCCGGGGACTCGGACCAAGCGCTTCGAGGCGGGTGAGTACCAGGTGGCGTGCGCGCTCGTCATCGGCCGTCGCAAGGAGAGCACCGACCAACGCACGAGCCTCAATGAGGCCCTTCGCACGTTCGACGTTCCGGTATGAGCCGCGAGGCCGCCTCTGGCAACGCCCACGGGCTGGAGGCCGTCCCCTCTGCTAGGATGATGGCCGAGCCGCGGATGACCCACCCCTCTCCATCGACGGTCCAAACGGGAGATCTTCGTCCATGAGCACCCGCTCCCGAGGCCGCCGGTTGCTCGAGCGGGCCCGCCGCAATCGGTGGGGAGCCCGCGAAGAGGCCCCGAGGTCCCCGGCCTTCGGACTGGAGGACGAGGGACCGCCTCCGGAGTCGGCTCCCGCGGGCGTCGGGTGGGACCACACGGTGCGCAGCACCACCCACGCGCTGCCGTCGGCCGCGCTCGGCACCGATGATGTGCGCGCGCAGCTGCTGTCCCTGCTGGCCGATCCGCGCACGTCCTCGATCACCGCCTCGGCGGCCGCATCCGCGCTGGGGCTGCCGCACCCCGATGTCGAGACCACGCTCGACGCCATGGCTCAGGCCGGAGAGCTGATGCGCGTGGGCGGTGTGCCCAAGCGCTATCACCTCTCCGCCGAGGACAAGGTGCGTCTCGAGGCCTTGTTCCGCGACAGTGCGCACGAGCTGGGCGAGCACGGCGTGCTGGTCCAGACGGCACCCGATGACGCGCTGGCGCCTCTCGACGACGAGGCCGAGGAGCCACGACTCCCGGTCACCGCCGGCCTGCTGAGCATGTTCCTGCCCGGCACCGGTCAGCTCCTCAACGGCGACGTGGGACGAGCATCATTGGTGTTCGCGGTGTGGAGCTTGGCGTGGATCACCCAGCTGTCTCCCGTGTGGACCTTCGTGTGCTTGTATGCGGGCGCCGAGGCGTTCTTCACCGCCAAGATCCGCAGCATGGAGCGCAAGCTGGCCAAGGAAGCCGCGCTCGGCCCGGCCACCCCTCCGACCGCGGGCCAGCTCCCGCCCAAGCCGTCTACCTAGTCTCTTGGAAGGGTGGTCGCCTCGTTCACTGCTTGCGAGGCGTGGTGAGCGGCAGGTACGGCAATCGGTCGTTCGGCTCACCCTCGCCGTAGAGCCAGCGATAGGCCAGCCACCGCCCCAGCACGGACTGCGTGTACTTGCGGGTCTCGTCGTAGGGAATGGACTCGATGAACAGATCGAGGTCCCACGAACCACGCTCGGCCAACCAGCGATCCACCGCCCCAGCGCCTGCGTTGTAGCTGGGAATGGCCAGGGCAACGGCGCCGTCGCCGTCGGCGTCCTCGCTTCGGTAGCGAGCCGTGAGCCGGCCGAGGTATCGCATGCCGAGATCCAGGTTGAGCGAGGGATCGTAGAGGGCATCGTCGCCATCGAGATGCACGCCCGCACCCTTGGCCAAGCCGCGCGCGGTGGAGGGCATCAGCTGCACGAGACCTCGTGCCCCCGCAAACGAGGTCACCCCGGGATCGAAGCGACTCTCGGTCTGCATGATCGCGTAGGTGAGCAGCGACGGCACGTGGTGCTCGGGCTCCTTGGGGCCGATGATCTCGAGGAAGGGTCGCGGGTGTGCGTGCGTCCAGCGCCAGCGATTGCAGTCGCCGGGCGGCGTCGAGCGCCAGCGCAGGCCGAGATTGGCCAGCTCGATCTGAGCGGCAGGATGCAGACCGGCCTGGTCGAGCACCGCGATCGAGGGCCAGCCGTCGATTCCACCGTGGCGCAGCTCGTCGCGAGCCTCGTCGCCCAGGCCGAGCCGCGCGAGCACCTCGGCCCGTCGCATGGCCTCGCTGCCCTTGCTCCCTTCATCGGCGGGGCTGGGGGCCGACGAGGCGAGCGTGAGCCGGGCCAGCCCCCGCTGCAGCGCCTCGGACCCGCGCTCGCGCAGCCGAGACAGCGCCTGCAAGGCCGGATAGTCGAGCGGTGCCGCGTCGAGCGCCTCGATCCAGGCCGTGGTCGCTTCGTCGGATCGCCCCAGCCGCTCGAGGGCACGCCCACGAAAGTAGAGCAGCTTGGACCGCTCGACCGGGTGATCGATGTCCTTGGCCAGCGCGGCATCGATGAGCGCGAGCGCGTCGTTGGTGGCCCCCGCGGCGAAGCGCATCACCAACAGCCGACGGCGCGCCTCGTGCTGCATGTCTCCGGGATGCTCCTCGAGCGCTCGCCGGTAGGCCGTGGCCGCACGCTCGGCGTCCCCGTGCGATTCCCAGGACTCACCCGCCAGCACCAACGCGTCGTCGGCATAGCTGTGCTTGGGATGCTCGGCCGCAATCGCCTCGAATGCCTGGCCAGCCTTGGTGTACTTGCCCTCGGCATAGAGTCCGCGCGCGGCTTGATAGCGCGCCTTGACCCGCAGGTCTTCGAGCTGCTTTCGATTGCCAGCCGGGGTCTTGATGGCCCCCTTGATCGCCTTGTCGCACTCCTTGTCGGCACGCTCGAACGGTCCCCGCGCGTCGGCCCGACGGCGCTGCTTGAAGATCGCCGAGCCCTTGACGTACCAGACGCGACAGCGCTGCGAAGGGTCGAGCTTGCCCTTGGCCACCAGGGCATCGACCGCCTTGATCGCGGTGGCATGGCGGTGGCGATCGAGCTGCGCCTCGGCACGAGCCACCGCCAGCTCGCGCTCGTGGGCCGCGGCTTCGGCCCCCGTGCGCAGCGTTCCGAGCTCGCGCTCGAGCGCAGGGATGGCGGATTCGGCCTCGTCGGCATAGTCGGACAACGGCACGCTGGCACGCAGCTCGTCGTAGAGCGCGAGCGCCTCGCGCCGCGAGGCGGGATCCTCCTGGGTCGCGAGCAGGCGGGCGAGCTTGGCCCGTGCCTCGAAGCGCCGGGGACCCGAGGCATGCTCTCGAAGGTAGGCACGGTAAGCGTCGGCGGCCCCGGCGGGGTCGTCGGTCCGAGCGCGCGCATCGGCCTCGAGGAGCCGCACGTCGCCACCGACCGCGGAGGCAGCCCAGACCGCGGAGTCGACCGCACCGAGCAGGCGACGCGCCTGGTCGGGCTGACCCGCGTCGAGCCTCGCCTGCGCCTCCCAGCGTCGCAGCCGCAGCTCGATCGGAGCCAGCCCCGCCGTGCCCCGTGCGGCCTCGAAGCGCTCGGCCGCGGCCGCGTGCTCGCCCTGCTCGAGGTGCTCGAGCGCGCGCAGCAGTTCGGCGGCTCCTCGCGCATCGGCATCGAGCTCGGTGGCCAACAAGGCATCGAGCAGAGCCCGTGCGGCGTCGTGATCCCGCCGCTCCCGCGCGAGGATCGCCTCGCGCCCAGGACCGCTCGCAAACCAGAGGTTGCGCCCCGGGGCGGCGGGAGCCTCGGCCGGGACCCCGGCCTCGGCGACCGGCTCGGCCTCGGGCACGGGCACGGCAGCCGTGTGCAGGGCCGGCGCCGACCCATCCCCACGACAGCCGATCAGCACGAGGCCCGTCAGGATCCAGCGCGTGGCCCCACCGCGACGACGCCCGACGAGTCGGGCTGGCTCGGCTCGCTCGGTCACCACCGCATCCTCGGCCTTGCCATGACTACACCGGGACCCCGCGTCACACCAAGCGAGTGGGCTCGTTCTCCGGATCGTAGACCTCGACCCGGTTCTTGCCGCCACGCTTGGCCACGTAGAGCGCTGCGTCGGCCGCTTCGACCAGCGCCTCGGCCTTGGGCTCGACGAGCTGAGAGAGATCGGCCACCCCCACCGAGACGGTCACGGCGAGGGACCTGCCGCCCACATCGAACGGCTTGTCGGCCACGGTTTCCTTGATGCGGATCGCGGCCTTGGCGGCCCGCATGGCATCCACGTCGCGGCATATCAGGGCGAACTCCTCGCCGCCGTAGCGCGCGAAGATGTCCTCGCTGCGGGTGGTCCCCAGCACGCGATGCGCGAGGGCCGAGAGCACCTGATCACCGACCGGGTGGCCATGCTCGTCGTTGATCGGCTTGAAATCGTCGACGTCGAAGATGACGAGCGACAGCGGCTTGCCGTGACGGAGGGCAAAGGCCACGTCGCTCTCGAGCCGGTTGGAGAAGTAGCCACGGTTGAAGATCCCGGTGAGCCGGTCGCGCAACGCCGACTCGTAGAGCGTGCGCTGGAAGTCCTCGTCGAGATCGTCGTGGTAGGTGAACTTGAGCACGCTGGAGGCGCCAATCTGGATCTTGTCGCCTTCTTGCAGCTTGTAGCGATCGACCTTGTTGCCATTGGCGAACGTGCCGTTGGTCGAGCCTGCATCGCTGAGCAGGTAGTCCCCATTCTCCATCTCGACGACCGCGTGGGTCCTCGATATTCCCTCGTCGTTGATCCGCACGTCGGTCTGCAAACCACGACCGATGGTGGTGCGATCGTCCTTGAGCGGAAACATCTCGCCCATGCGATCTCCGGATAGCACGACGACGAACGCTCGCTTCTCGGCGCCACGGATGCGCTCGACGGAGTCCGGCTCCAGGCGAATCGTCGAGTTCGTCATCTTCGACGAGCGATGCTACCAGGCCCGCGAAGCGGTCGCCACGGGGCAGGAACCCACCGACGCCGCCCGCCGAGGCCCTGCGATGGCCCCAGCGGTGGCCATGATGGGGGGTCGAGCGTATCATCGGCTGGCTCGTTGCCATGACGAACCCCTCGTACGACCGTCGTGGCCCTGCCTTCGACCCCATGGCGATGCTCCCGCGGCTGCTCCGCGGCCGCACCGTGGGCGTGGCGATGGCAGGGGCCCTGGTGCTCGCACCGCTACCCGTGCATGCGGGCCCCGAGGCCACGCCGCCGCCCGAGGACGCCACGCCGCCCGAAGGCGAGCCTTCGCCCGACGACCCGGTGCAGCGCGCCATGGAGGCCTATCGGAGCGGCACCGACAACTACAACAACGCCCGGTACGAAGAGGCCCTGGCCGACTTTCGGGAGGCGGCCAGCCTCTACGCCTCGCCGGACTTCCAGTACAACATCGGGCTCTGCTACGAGAAGCTCGAGAAGTACGAGGAGGCGATCGGTGCATTCACGGCCTACTTGAGGGCCAAGCCCAGCGCCGAGGATCGGCCCAACGTGGAGAACCGCATCGAGCAGCTGAAGGTCCAGCGCGACCGCAAGCAGCGCGAGGACGAGGAGGCGCGCGAGGCCGAGAAGGCCCGTGCCGCCGAAGAGGCCCGCGCCGCCGAAGAGGCCCGCGCCGCAGCAGCACGGGCGAAGGAGCCGCCGGTCGTGATCGAGACGGGACCGCCGCCGGGCCGCGCGTTGATCCTCGGCGGCTCGGCCCTGGCGGGGGTCGGCGGGGTGCTGGCGCTCGGAGGTGGCATCGCGCTGGGTGTGCTGGCCCGGCAGCGCAGCCTGGACGTCGAGCGCGCCCAGACCGAGGGCAACCCCGACGAGCTGTCGTTCGCGGAGCTGCAGCAGCTCGAGGACGAGGGCAAGCGCTTCGAGGGCATCCAGGTCGGGCTGGTGGCGGCAGGGGCGGTGGTCGGAGTCACCGGCGCCGTGCTGCTGGCCCTGGGCCTGCGCAAGCGCAGCGCGGCCATGAATGGGGACGGTAGCGCGGCTCGAGCCCGATTGCTCCCCTCAGCCACGGGCGTGGTGCTCACGGGGAGGTTCTAGCGATGCGCACGCACGACACGAATCATCGGACGGCGTCGCAGCGACTGACCGTGGGGCTGCTGCTGCTGTGCGGGGGGTGCTACACGGCCGAGCTCGATCCCGAGCTCACCGGCCTGTTCGCCTGCGACGAGGATGACGACGAGGCCTCTACGCCGTGCCCCTCGGGGCAGACCTGCGTCAACCATCGCTGCGAGAACGCCGACGCGCTGCCCTCGCTGACGGTGCTCGCCCCCGAGGACGAGGAGAGCCTGGTCGAGAACGTGTCGGACGTGCTCATGGGCATGCCGCAGGGGCCCGCGATCGACGTGATCCTGTCGTTCCAGGGCTCGCTCGAGCTCAGCAGCCCGGGCGAGGATCACGAGTTCGGCGAGGGCCACGTGGTCGTGTACGTCGACGGTGACGAGCGTCTCGTCATCGACTCGGGGGACATTGGCGCAACGATGGCAGTGGAGGTACAGGTGCCCCCCGTCGCAGGTGCGCACCGCTTCGTCCTGCAGGCCGTTCGCAACGACGGCCTCCCCTATGACAACCCCGAAGCCACCGCGACCCGGCTGTTCTGGCTGGAGAGCCCGGTCACCCGCCGCCCGTTCGTGGCCGTCAAGTCGCCCTGGCCGGGCACGACGTTCGGACCCGAGGATCAGACCATCGAGGTCGAGCTCGCCACGCTCAACTTCGATCTGGTCGATCCCAGCAACACCAAGGTCGAGGGCCAGGGGCACGCCCACATCCACTACGACGAGGGCTTTCCGATGTGCCTGCAGAACCCGGCCTGCGACGGAGGCTACATCGGGATCATCGGTCAGTCGCGAACGACCGAGGTCACGCTGCCGCCGTCGGGGGCGCAGGCGGCCGAGCTGACGGCCGTCCTTCGCCACATCGATCACAGCGCCTACGGGCTCCCGTTCGACTGCGATCCCACGGTCCCCGGCCCGCTGGACCTGTGCATGCCGGTGTTCGAGACGATCGAGATCCTCCGCGTGGAGGACTGATCAGTCGGCGATCGTCCCGGCCATCGCCTTGCTGGCGCGGTCGCCCACCCACTGTGCGATGCCTCGCAGGGGATCGGCCGCCGCGCCCAGGCCCGAGGTGAGCTCGGTGCACTCGGCGACCAGCTCGTCCACGCGGCGCAGCGCCTGCTCGCGCAGCGCGGGCTGATCACCGTCGAGCACGTCGTCGGCGTGCTGGAACGCGATGCCAAAGGCCAGGCCGAAGCGGCGCATGCGAGCCACGAGCGCATCGTCGGCTCCACCGAGCAGCGCCCCCATGGCCCCGGACGCCTGGTACAGGCCGCCGGTCTTGAGCGCATGCAGCCGCTCGAGCCGCTCGAGCTCGCGGATGTCCTGTCCGTCGTGCAGATCGATGGCCTGGCCGCCCACCATGCCGTCGATGCCCGAGCGGGTGGCCAGCTCGAGCGAGGCCTCGAACGGCCGCCCCGGACCCCCGCGCGCCCCCGCGAACGCCCCGAATGCGAGCGTGAGCAGGGCGTCGCCGGTGAGCACGGCCGCCGCCTCGCCGAAGGCCACGTGCACGGTGGGACGGCCGCGTCGCTCTGCGTCGTCGTCCATCGCCGGCATGTCGTCGTGGACCAGCGAGTACGCGTGGACCAGCTCCACCGCACATGCGGCGGGCATGGCGTGCGCCGCGGTGCCCCCCACCGCTTCGCAGGCCGCGATCGTCAGCAGCGGTCGCATGCGCTTGCCCCCCTCGAGCACCGCGTAGCGCATGGCCTCGCGCAAGCGCAGAGGGTCTTCGCCGCCCGCGGGCATCGCCAGGAGTTCGTCGAGCGCACGGTCCACCAGGGTCCGGCGCTCCTCGAAGTACGCCATCAAGTCGGTCTCGTTCATCAGGATTCCTCGCCAGAAAACGGGACGGCCTCGTCACGATCGGCCAGCAGCTGCTCCACGCGCTCTTCGACCGCATCGAGCAGCGTGCTGCCCCGGCGGGCCAGCTCGACCCCGTGCTCGAAGCGCCGCAGCGCATCCTCGAGGGGGAGATCGCCTGCCTCGAGCTCGTGCACGACGGCCTCGAGCCCGTCGAGGATCTCGTCGATGCCCATGGCTTCCTCGCCGTGGACTCCGGCCTTCTTGGCGTCGGTCGATTGCCCCGACGAGCCCTTCTTCGTTCGCGCCACGAGCGGCGGGAGTATAGGGGGGGCCTCACACCCCGGCAAACGTCGACCCCTGGCTCGGCCGCTCCCCGCTTGCGGGGATCTCATCCCCGGGATACGGTGCTCGCCCGATGACTCCGCATGTGCGGGAAGAGGGCGACGTCGAGGGTCTGATGGGCCAGTTCCGGTCGTACCTCACCAAGAAGGGCCTCAAGTCGACCCGTCAGCGCGACATCATCGCCGAGAGGTTCTTCTCTCACACCGGACACGTGAGCATCGAGGAGCTGCTCGGGCTTGCCCGCCAGGACCATCCGCGCATCGGCTACGCCACCGTCTACCGCACGCTCAAGCTGCTCACCGAGTGCGGCTTGGCCGCAGAGCGTCGCTTTGGCGAGGGGCAGACCATGTACGAGGCGGCGGGTGATCTGGAGCACCACGATCACCTGATCTGCGTGGAGTGTGGTCACGTGCTCGAGTTCCACAACGAGGACATCGAGCGCGAGCAGGAGCGCGTGGCCCGGAGCTTCGGCTTCACCGTGATCCGCCACCGCCACGAGCTCTATGGACTGTGCCCGCGCGCGCGCGGGATCAAGGGTGGCTCGTGCCCGGGCGACGAGGCCCGCGCCGCCCATCACGGAACGAGCTAGGGGAAGCGAGCCACCGGCGCCGCACCGCGCCGTGGTTTGGCGTCGTGGTCGATGGCCGTGGCCGTGCGTATGATTGCGACGGCATGAGCCCGCTGCTGCAGGAGCTCTTCGCGTACGCCGCGGTGGCGCTGGCGGGAGGGTGGCTGCTGGTGCGCTGGCGCCGAGGACGGCGCTCCGCGCCGGCCTGCGAGCGCTGCGGGTCCAAGGCGCTCGCCACCCCGCCGAAACGCGGGGTGCGACCGCGATCGCTGCGGGTGCTCCGTTAGGCGTAGGCGTCGTGGTGGCCGAGGCCGAGCGTGCTCACGATCCGTGCGATCGCGTGAACGGCTTGGCCATGACCCAGGTGCTGCGCTGGAACCAGAGCTCGGCCGTCTGCACCGTCTCTCCCTGAGCCTTCGGGTCGGGCTGGCCGCTGGCGGCAGGGGCCCGCTCGGTGAAGCGCAGCACCGATGGGATGTAGACGTAGCCGCACTCCTCGGAGTGCTGGTTGCAGGTGAGCGGACTGCCCTCGGGAGCCAGCAAGGAACGACCGGTGATGCTGCCGTCGAGATCCACGTGCCCGTGAAACCACGTGGACTTGGCCTTGCCCACGAAGTAGGTGCCCGTGACCTCGAAGCCATCGACCTCGACCTGCAGGTAGGGGCGATCGGCCCCGGAAGCACCATCCTCGTAGTAGCGACCGCCGTGAGCCTTGGCGACCTCCTTGGCCACCGCGGTGCGCAACGTGCCGAGCGACGCGGCGAGCGACTCGAGCTGGGCCGCCGCGGCCTCCCCCGCGCTCTTGGCCGCCCTCTCCGAGCGCAGCACGGACGCGTTGTCGAGCGCGAGCCGAAGCTTGGCGACGTCGAGCACGGCCAGGCGAAGCTGCTTGGCATAGGCCTTCGCCGACTTGCCCACCGAGGAATCGTGCGCGAGCCGAGCGGCGTCGGTCAGGCGAGGCATGTGCTCGTCGAGCGCCGCATCGAGTGCGGCGAGCTTGACCTCGGCGTCGGCCAGGGCCTGGCGCGCCGCGGAGTCTCCGAACTTCTGACCGGTGCCAAAGCGACCCGCGGGCACCGCTCCCAGCTCGCAGGTCTCGCAGATCGGCGGGCTGGGATCGGTGTAGCGCTCGTCGATGGGCACCTCGAAGAAGCGGGCATACTGTCGGGCGAACCCGAGCTGCCGCTCGCGGGCGGCAATGACCCCGTCGTGGGAGTCGGCGGTGACGAACCCCCACGGGGTGCCGCCTTCCTGCCACGCGATCGTCCAGCGCCGACACGACAGCATGCCCACGTCTTGGGTGGGAGCGCGGCGCGAGCCGTCGCAGGCTTCCACGAGCGCATGGGGGCTGCCCGTGGATGCCGGCGCTTCGGCGACAGAGCCCGGGGGTGAGGGAGGAAGGACCCGCGACGACGCCTCGGCAGGTGGCGTGGCCTTGGGCGGCTCGGCGTGGACCGTGGTCCCCACCAGGAGCCCGAGCGTCGAGATCGATGCCAGTCGAAGAAGAATGGGAGCACCTCGCGCGGGCAATCCTAGCCGCTACGGCTCCGCTCGCCAGCCCTTGGAGCATGCCTCGGTCGAACCGGCACGAGGCTCGTGAGCCCAGCCGAGTTCGCAGAATGCGCGGGTGGGGCGGCCTCAGAACCACACGCGCGTGCCCACGGTGGGGCCGTGCAGCACCACGTCGCCGACGCGGCGGCCTTCGTAGCCGCCGAACACCTCGAAGCGGCGGATCATCACGCCCGTGGTGGCCCGCATCATCACGGCGGGGGCGGCTCCCAGGCGCCCGAAGTCCACCCGTCCGCGCAGGACCACCGGACGCGCGGGCAAGACGGTGATCCGCGCGGTGCCGTTGACTCCAGCGGTATCGACGCGTTCCTCGCCCACCCCGACGCGCCCGTCGATCATGAAGCTGGCTCCAACTCCGCCGTAGACCTGGCACCGCGGCAGCAGCAGCACCGCGATCAGGGCGTTGGCGCTGCCCAGCGAGAGCGCATCGAGCGGGCGAAGCTCGAGGTGCGGCGACAGATCGAAGGCCAACCCGAAGCGGCGATGGACCAGCTCGAAGTCGGCCCCGGCACGCCCCAGCGCCGGGCTGTACGCCGCACCATCGAGGGTGAAGGTCCCCGAGAGGCGCTGCCCGCTCGGCGATTCGTCCTCGGGATCGATGATCCGCACGAACCCGCGTTCCCCATCGGCATAGGGATAGCGGGTGTAGAGCCGCCAGATGGTCTCTTGATAGGCCTCGATCATGGCCTCGCCGAGGGCGCCTGACCAGACGCCCGAGGAGCCGCTTTCCGAGGAGTCCGAGGAGTCCGAGGCGCTGCCCGAGGAGCCGCCCGAGCCACCGCCTCCACTGCTGCTGCCCTGCGTCTCGGACCGCATGTCGCCGAGCTTCCCGGCCCACGCGATCGGGCACGGACCCAGCGCGAGCCCGCCCACGAGCATCGACATCAGCACCGCACGATGGATCACGGGTCACCGCCTTGCACGATCGGCGCCACCGCGATTCTGGACGTCCGAGGGCAAAACGGGGCCGCTCGGTGTTGCCCGGAGCCCACACCGGCCAGACGAGGTGAGGCTCGAATGCCACGCCCTCGCGTTCGACCGCGCCCTCGGTTTCGAGGCAAGCTCACGGCATGGCAGGCAGGCCGAGATCGCTGCGGCTCGAGCTCATCGCCACCCTCACCGTGGTGGTGATGATGGCCGTGGTCTCGCTCTCGCTCACGGGCGAGCTGCTCGGGCGCTGGCGCCACGAGGCCCAGCAAGACGCGCTCCTGGCCGAGCACACCCGCAGCCTGGGCGCGATCGTGGCACCGCTGCTCGATCCCGGCGCGCTCGGAGGGCTGCAGGGCGGCCCGGTCGAGCAGGTGCTGCGCCCCAGCGTGGGCAGCATGGGCATCGAGGCGATCGAGATCCATCGCATCGATCACGCCCGTGCTCGCCACGACGTGCTGGTCTCGGTCGGCCTCCCGCCACCGCTGCCCGCCCCGCGCCCCGACGCCAGCAGCCAACCGGTCGCACTCGACGACGGGCTTCGGATCGTGGACCAGGGCCTGCGGGTCTTCGGACCCGAGCGCGGGCGCGTGGCGCTGATCCTGCGCGTGGTGGCTCGCCCCTCGCCGTGGTCACGCCTGGGCGACTTTCGCACCACGTTCTTGCTCGCCGGCGGCGTCGGCTTGGTCCTGGTGGTGCTCGGCGGCGTGCTGCTGGAAGCCCAGGCCCTGCGACCGCTGCGAGCGGTTCGCAGCGCGGCCGACGAGGTGGCCGGGGGCCGGCTCGACGTCGAGGTGCCCGCGCAGGGGCCCTCCGAGCTGTCGGCCCTCGCCGACGCGTTCAACCGCATGACCGCCTCGCTGCGCGATCAGATCGAGCAGAACGTGGCGCAGCGCGAGTCGCTGGTGCGCGCCGAGCAGCTGGCCTCGGTGGGCCGGCTGTCGGCCGGCGTGGCCCACGAGGTCGGCAATCCGCTCGCCGCAGTGCTGGGCTACGTCGAGCTGCTGCTCGATGCACGCTCCGAGCCGGCCTCGAGCGCCGAGCAGCGCGCGCTGCTCGAGCGCTGCCGCACGCAGCTCGAGCGCATCCAGAGCATCGTGGGGCAGCTGCTCGACTACAGCCGTCCTGCCGAGGGTCGGGCCCAGGCGGTCGTGGTCCACGAGGCGATCGAGCGCCTGCTGTCGCTGCTGCGTCACGACCCTCGG
The DNA here is from genome assembly GCF_026337845.1 of Paraliomyxa miuraensis. Lineage (GTDB taxonomy): Bacteria > Myxococcota_A > Polyangia > Nannocystales > Nannocystaceae > Paraliomyxa > Paraliomyxa miuraensis. The sequence goes on from NZ_JAOVZF010000158.1 coordinate 95,206, forward strand.
TGCCGCGACGTGGTGCTCCGACTCTCGGGAGACCGCACCGCCGAGGCGCTGGCCGACCCCGCGCATCTCGATCAGGTCGTACAGAACCTGGTCGTCAACGCCTGCCGGGCCGCGAGCGCCGAGCCGTCCGCCACCGAGCCCATGGTCGAGCTGCGCATCGACGGTGACACCGAGCCCGACGCGATTGCCATCGAGGTGCAGGACACCGGACCTGGCGTTCCCGATGAGATCCGCCCGCGTCTGTTCGAGCCATTCGTCACCACCGCCCGAGCCGGCGAAGGTACGGGGCTGGGCCTGGCGATCTCCCGCGGCCTGGTCGAAGGGATGCACGGACACCTGTCGTGCCTGGATTCGGGCGCCAGGCCGCCCCTACGGCCCGAGTCCTCGCCTGGCGCCGTGTTTCGGGTCATCCTACCGCGTGCGGGATCGCGCACGGAGAATGCCGAGCCCCAGGCCGCCGTCGAAGGCCCCCACCGCTAGCCGGGCCACCGCGCCCATCGCCCGCAACGGGATCCGAATCGCCACGAAGAGACTCATCCGAGGAATCACTCATGCGACCCAGCCTCGCCCTCGTCACCGTCCTGTCCGTCAGCCTGCTCTCGGGCTGCGCCTCTGCTTACAAGTCGTTCTATCGAGAGACCGATCACCAGACCAAGCCCAAGCCGGTGGCGGCCGAGCAGGTCAAGGTGGTCAAGTCGGCCGACGATCTGAAGACCGAGTGGTCCGAGCTCGGTACGTATCGCGGCCACGCCCCCACGGTGAAGGAGGCGATGAACGCGGCCCAGGTGGCCTGCGGCAAGGCCGGCGCCGACTTCTTCATCCTGTACACCGAGCCCTACGAAGCCCACGGCGTGTGGAAGGTCGACGGGCGCTGCGCGCTCGCCAAGTGATGCGAAACGGCCAGCCGAGCGCTCAGTCGGCCTCTGCCAGCACCTCCACCACCCGCTGCCCCATCCCGGGTAGCCACTGCAGGTCGAGCCCCTCCGCGAGGGGCTCGACCGCATCGATGTAGCCCAGCATGCGGCCGCCGGTGGCACACAGCTCGGCCGGCACCACGAGCACATCGGTGCGCCCCTTGTCGCGCAGCTCGTCGAGCACGACGCGCAACGCCGCGTCATCGCCCTCTTGCACCGCGCGATACGGGGTCTTGAACCCGCCCTGGGTCGCCTCGTGCTTGGTCAGCGCATCGGTCCACCGCGACAGCGCCCCCTTGCCGGCCGCACGGGGAACCAGCACCACCACCGCGCCACCGAAGACATCGGGCGAGCGCGGCAGGCCCTCGCCCTCCCCCATCAATCCCAGCAGCAGGTCGGTCTGCGCAGCAGCCCCCGCATCGAAGTCGAGCACGCGCGCGCTCGCGGGAACGGCGGCGTCGCCGAGCACGAGCCGCGCATCGTGGCCACGGCGTCGGAGCATCCCGGCATAGAGCGCGCCCCACTGCTGCGAGAGCATCGACGGCTCTCGCACGCGCACCGCCAGCGGTCGACCCGGCTCGGCCATGGGTGCGGCGGGATCGGGGACCGCCGCCGGGCCGGCCATCTCGGGCTCGGCCGCCAATCCAAGGACACGGCGCACGGCATCGTCGCGCCCGCGCCCGACAGCCGGAGCCACGCTCACGCTCGGCCGCAGGCCCGCCCCTTCCAACCCCGCCCGGGTGCCATCATCGAGCGTTCCGAGCACCTCGACTCGGTGCACGGCCGACCGACGCTCGGGGATCGAGGCCGAGCGCAGCGCCCGAGGCAGGTCGGGCTCGATCGCCAGCACGGCGACCCCGTCCCATTCGTCGCCGTACTGGGCCGACCACAGCGCCAGGGTGCCTCCTGCCCCTTCTCCCGCCACCAGCACCGGCTCGCCGCGCACGGGCAGGCGACGACGCGCATACTCGAGGATCCGCCCCACCCCGCCCGACGCCCGGCTCAGGTCCTCGTCGAGGGTGCGCGGCCAGGACCAGCGCTCCACCTGCCAGCCACCCCGCGCGGTGGCCAGGTGCGGCGGCTCGACCACGAGCACCGCCGCCTCCTGCCCCAGGGCCATGCGCCAGCGCAGCATGGAATCGTCGGCCCGGGTCTCGTCGTCCGCCAGCCACACCAGCAGCGGCCAACCTTCCGCCGGGACCGGGCCCGGTGGCAGGTGCAGCTGGTAGCCCAGCATGGTGGGCATCACCACCTCGAGCCGATCGCCCGAGGGCCCGCTGGCCTGGGCCTGGGCGTAGATCACGAAGTCGGCCCGCTCGGGCGCCGGCTCGACCCGCGCCAGGTCGAACGTGGGCTCCACGGTGAGGGTCATCAGGTCGACCTGCGGCTCCCGCTTGCGAACCTGGGCCACCGTGCCGTCGTGCCGCTCGATGTGGAACGCCCCCACCACGTGCAGCACCACGTGCTCGGGGTGCGCTCGTCGAGCCGACACGATCGCATCGGCCATCGTGTTGTCCCACAGGTTCTGCACCGCATACGTCCGATCGCCAGCTCGTGGCGGGCCGTGCCCACGGATGGCTCGATCCACGCGGGCCCAGTAGGCCTCGCTGGCGGGGAACACCTGCTCGGGGAGCCAGTCGGGATGCGCCTCGCGGGCCTCCACATAGCCCTCGGGGCCCGACGCCGCCCGGCGCATCACCGCGCGCGGCATGTTGGCGGCCACGACCGGCAGACCCCGTGCCCGTGCCGTCTCGACCAGCGGCCGGTAGTCGGTGACGTAGTTGCCCCATGGATGCGACTGCGACATCAGCGTGGCCTCGTCGATCTCCTTGGCGAGGTAGCGGTCGAGCACTCCTTGCACGTCGCGCTCGAACATCTCCATCGAGAGCACCACGCGATCGTCACGCCGTCGGGCCAGCCCCTCGAGCACCGCATGCTCGACTCCGTGCGTGACATCGTCGAGGTGCGTCTCTCCGAGCAGCACCACCTCGCGCTCGGCCAGCTCGTCGAGCATCGACGACAGCGAGCGCTCATGGCCTCGAGCGTCGAAGATGCGGATCTGATGCTCGAGCACGCCGACCCCCGGCTCGGGCCCGACGACCTCGGACGTCGAGGGACACGGGCCGGCGTCGACGGGCGGCGTCGACTCGTCCCCGCCACGCCGACACCCCCCGCCTCCCAGGCAAAGGGCCATGCCGATCAGCACGAGAGCAACGCGACCATGGGCGAGGACGAAGGGCGAGCGCACCGCCGCGTCTTACCCGACCCCGCGGTCTCCCGTCAGCCCCGTGCCGTCGCCACGTCGACCGGCACCGGCTCGAGCACTCGCACGAGCTCGGACGGCGCCATCGAGACCAGGAAGCCCCGCTTGCCTCCGTTGACGTAGAGCACGGGAAGCTCGGCGATGCTGGCTTGCATGTAGATCGGCATCGCCCGCCGCAGACCGAACGGCGACGTACCGCCCACCTGATAGCCGCTGTGCCGGTCGGCCACCGGCGGCTCGCACGGCACGATCGACTTGACGCCGAGCCGACGGGCGAGGGCCTTGGTGGAGACCTCCTGGTCACCATGCATCAACACCACCAGCGGGCGCCCGGCGTCGTCTTGCATCACCAGCGTCTTGATCACCTGGTGCTCGTCCACGCCGAGGCTGGCCGCGCTGTGACGCGTGCCGCCGCGAGGCTCGTAGTCGTAGAGGTGCGGGGTGTGCTCGACCCGGTGCTGCCGCAGCACCCGAACCGCCGCCGTGACCGGGGTCTTGTCCTTCGACACGGCACGTGAGCATGCTCCAGGAACCTCGGCACGAGAACGAGGCCGAGAGCGTGGCGCCGACCCGCGCGCCTTCGACGCACGCCGCGTGGGGTCCGCAGCCGTCGCGGAGATCGGGCCAATGCGGCTCGTGGCCGGTCAAGCGCCGAGAATTTGACCGCTCGCGAGGCTCGACCAACGATGGAAGGGATGGCGAGGATGCAACGGCTGGGAACTGGCCTCTTGGGTCTGTGGGTCGCGGCCTGCTCTTGTTCCCAGGCGCCGGCGCCGGCCGAAGGGCCAGCCCCGGTCCCCCCCGAGCCCGCGCCCGTGGAGATCACGACGGCCGAGCCCCCTGCGCCCGAACCACCGCCGCTGCCCGCCGGCCCCATCGTCACGTCGCAGAGCGCCCGTGCCCATGACCTCGCCCAGCAGCGCATGATCGGCGACGAGCGGCTTCCCGCGCTCGAGCGGGTTCCGGAGATCTTGCCGCCCGCGCCGGCGATCGTGCGCGTGGGCGCGTCGGCCGTGGGCCCCGACTCCCTCGGTGAGCCCGCTGAGTCCATGGCCGACGACCCTCCCGCGGCGACCGATCCCGCTGCGACCTCGGACGAGTTCTCCGCCGAGCCCATGCCCGGCTGGTTCGTCCCCCTCACCGAGCCCCACGAGGGTGACGCCCTCGCCTCGTTCCACGCCGCCCTCCGGGCCCTGGCCGAGGGGCGCGACCCCGACGGCAAGGTGCGCGTGGCCATGTATGGCGCCTCGGGCACCGCCGCCGACATCTCCGTCGGCTACCTGCGCACCTATCTACAGGCCCGCTTCGGCGACGGGGGTCCGGGCTTCGTGCCGCTGGTTCCGCTCACCAAGTGGTATCGCCACAACGAGCTCGCCGTGAAGTCCTCCAAGGGGTGGACCAAGGAGCACGCCCAGATCCGCAAGGGTCGCCTCGATGGCCACTACGGCCTGCTCGGCGCCTCGTTCTACGCCACGGCACCCAAGCGCTGGACCGAGGTCGGTCCCAAGAAGGGCTCGACCTCCGGCCAGGGCATCGCCGAGGTGGAGCTGTTCTACCTGCGCCAGCCGGGCGGTGGCTCGTTCCAGGTGCGCGTGGACGATGGCCCCCCCGAGTCGGTGAGCACGGCCGCCGATGCCATCGAGCCGGGCTATCACACGCTCTCGATGCCGCCCGGACCGCACTCCGTACGCATCGAGACGGTCGACGAGGCCGAGGTTCGCGTGTTCGGGGTGGTGCTCGAGCGACGCGAGCCCGGGGTGGTGGTCGACGTGCTGGGCATCGACGGCACGCGGGGCACCAATCACCTCACCTGGAACGAGGCGCTGTGGGCCGACAACCTCCGCCGCCGAGCCCCCGACCTCTATACGCTCTCGTACGGGACCAACGAGTCGGTCGACGAGGCGCTGTCGATCCCGCTCTACGCCGAGGATCTGCGCGAGCAGCTGCGGCGATTCCGACGCGCGCTGCCGCAGGCCAGCTGCGTGCTCCTCGGCCCCGTCGACTTCCCGATCCGCAAGGATGGCCAGCTGCTGCCGCGCCCCGTGCTCCGCGAGATCATCGAGGTCCAGCGCCAGGTCGCCGCCGAAGAAGGCTGCGGATTCTGGGACGGCGTGGTCTTCATGGGGGGCGAGCTGTCGATGGAGCGCTGGGTCAGCACCGATCCTCCGCTGGCACGCAACGACTACCTGCACTTCCACCGTCGAGGTGGCGTCCGCAAGGGCATGGCCCTGGCCGACGCGCTGATGTACCGCTTCGACGCCCAGCCGTTGCCGTTGCTAGAGCTAGAGACCGAGGATGACGTGGTGCTGGCCGGAGGCCCCACGGACGCGTTGCCCTCGACCGTGCCCACGCAACCTTGATGAATGCGCCGGCCCCAGGCCGGGCCCCACTGGGCGCCCGCGCGCGAATCCGGCCGCGGCCCCGGGCTCTTCGAGCGAGCACGACCAGCCCCACGGGACCGGACCGAACGGGTCCTTCGGTCGCGCTTGGCGGACGCCGCGGATGCCGGTAATTGATGGTGGTCTCGCCGTGGCCGCCTTGCTGAGTTCTTCGTCTCCCACCGCTCGTCTCGAGGCCGCCCGTCGGTGGACCGCGGGGGGGCTCCTGTCGCTTGCGCTTGGATGTGGCGAGGCCGAGGGCACCGAGCCCGTCGATCCCGTGCCGAGCCAACCCTCCGCGGTTCGGCGCGCGCTCGCGCAGGAGCCACGCGGACCAGCCACGGCGTTCGCGATGCGTCGGGCCGGTGACGGAGCCGAGCGCAGCGCCACGTCCGGAGCGAGCGACGAGGACGGGTCCAATCCCGCGGCCGTCGCTTCCGCCCCGCTCGTGGTCGTGCTCACCCACGACGCCGAGGGCAAGCCATTCACCGACGCCTCGCACACGAGCCCCGGACTGCCCCCCGATCATCCGCATGCCGAGCCGCGCGCCTTCCAGCCCGTCGAGGATCCCAAGGGCGTGCTGGTGCCGTTCTACCAGGCGCTCGCGCGTACCGACGCCAAGCAGCCCGGCGCCATCACTCGAGTGACCCACCTGGGCGATTCCTCGATCGGTCACGACGGGCTGCCGCATGCGATCCGTACCCGCATGCAAGATCGCTTTGGTGACGGTGGAGCGGGCTTCGTGCTCATCGATCGCACCGAGGACACCAACTACGGCTCGAAGGTGGCGACCATCACCACGGCGCAGCCGTGGGAGACCTGCTTCCTCACCAACCTGTGCAAGCGCGATGGCTACTATGGCCTGGGCGGCCACACGTTCTGGGCCAACGGCGAAGCCACCAGCACCGTCGCCACGATGAACCACGGCGCCTATGGCACCACCGCCTCGCACATCGAGCTGTGGTACATGGCGCAGCCCCGCGGCGGGCGCTTCAAGGTCCGCATCGATCGCAACCCGGCCGAGGTCGTCCCCACTCGCGCCGATGCGGTGGAGGATCGCTGGCATGCGATCGACGTGGAGCCTGGAGCGCACTCCATCACGATCTCCGCCGCGGGCGGCGGCCAGACCCGGGCCTATGGGCTGGTGCTCGAGACCGATGGCCCCGGTGTGGTGTGGGAGTCGGTCAGCATGATCGGCGCGTTCACCAAGCGCCTGCATGGGTTCGACCACGACCACATCGCGGGCCAGCTCGCCCACCGGGCCCCCGATCTGCTCGTGCTCAACTTCGGCGGCAACGATCTGCGACGCATGGTGTCCAACCAGGTCTCGCCCGCCGGCTACGAGAAGGAGTACGGCGAGGGCCTGCAGCGACTGCTGACGCAGCAGCCGCTGCCCTGCTTGCTGGTCGGGGTGATCGATCACGGCCGCTCGGGCAGCTACGACGTCGCCCCCGCCGTGGTCGACACGATGATCGAGACCCAGCGCAAGATCGCCTTCGAGCATGGCTGTGCCTTCTTCGACACGGTGGCTGCGATGGGTGGCTCGGGCTCGCTGCGAAAGTGGCGGCAGCGATCGCCGACGCTGGCCGAGCCCGACCTCAAGCACCTCAACGGACGTGGTCGCGATCTGATGGGCAACCTGATGTACCAGGCGCTGGTGGCCGGCTACGAGTCGTTCCGCCACCAGCAGGCTCCATCGACGCCGCCCGACCCGCCTCGAGCCAAGTCGACCACGAGCGTCGCGCAGTAGCCGATCGACGGCCAGCCGTGTCCCCCCGGCTCGGGATTTGCCTCGGTGGCCGACCGAGGTCACCTTTGTTCGTATATGCCTTGTCACTCACGCTCCTTGCTTGCGCTGTCGTTGCTGTTGGGGTCTGCCTGCCACACCGATGCTCCAGGTCTCGGGGGTTCTGCGACCTCACCCGAGGACACCGAGACCGAAGGCGCCACGGACTCCGCCACCGGTTCCACCCCCGACGACACCGTCGATCCCGATTCTTCGGGCGGCGACGATGACTGGACCGAGATCTGCGATGGTTCCGAGGGGCTGCGCCTGGCGATGGTGCTCGGCGGCGGCGGCCTGGTGGCCAACGAGCTCGAGCGCGAGCTCGGCTTCTACTACCTCTATGTGTTGGGTACCTGCGAGTACTTTGCATTGCCGGCCCACGCGAACGTGCCGTGGCCCGATGCGCACCGTGGAGTGCTCGACGCCGAGACCGAGGAGCAGCTCTCGCGGGCGATCGACTACGGGCACCTGGCGGACGTCGCTGGCTCGTGGGGCGCGGCAGACGTGGCCGATGGCTCGACGCTGTCGGTGAGCGACGGCACCCACACCGCCCATTGCCAGGCCGGCTGCGGGGATGGCCCGCCGGCCGTGCAGGCCCTGTGGAGCGAGCTCGGCTGGATCGACGCGCTGTGGGAGCAGGGCGAGCCGCTCGACGGAGCGATGCGCGTGTCCGTGATCGGATGGAGCGACTCCACCGTCGACGAGCTCGGTGCGACGTGGCCGCTCACGGTCGACCCCTGGTCGCTGGCCCTCGACGGCGACGTCGACCCGGCGCCGCAGGCAGGGGACTCGATCCTCGTCGAGGGTGCCGATGCCCAGACGCTGCGCGAGCTACGGCAGCAGTACCGCACCGACACTCAGCCCGACGGTCTCATCAACTCGCTCACCGCCTACGGTCACCTGACCTTCAACGACGCCACCGGCCAGGACCTGTTCCAGCTATGGATGCGCGACGCCCTCCCCCTCGAAAACCCCCACGGCCTCATCCCCTTGCCCTAACCAAGACTCCGAGAGGAAGGACTCCCCCCGAGGCCACCAACCAGAAGACTCCCCCCGCGAGGCCACCAACCAGAAGGACTCCCCCCGAAGCCACCAACCAGGAGGGCTCCGCCCGACCGCCGGGAAGGGGGCCCCGGGACGGCTTTGCCGGCCCGGGGGAAGGGCTGCGAAGCCCTTCCCTAAAACGTAGTAGTAGTCCGCAAGATCCGAAGCTCCTCCGGAGCTTCGGATCTTGCGGACTACGGCGCGAAATTCTGATTCGACCACACCCCGCCGCCGTTGCTCGAGAACCCGCAGGCGACCTTGGTGTAGTTGGTGCTCGACATGTTGATGTAGTGGCCGTGGGCCGAGAACGGCTCGCCCGGGCCCTCGTCCCACATGGCCTGAAGGCATCCGCTGATGATCTGCTGCTCGGAGCCCCAGTTCGGGCAGGTGTTCTGCGCGTTCTCACCGCAGCTCCCGAAGTTGCCGTGGGGACCGCCGCCGTTCTGATCGGCCGCGGACTGGTCGTCGGTGCAGGCCTCGGCGGCGTTCCAGCGCACGAGCGGCGGCAGGCACTGACACTCCCAGCGGAACTGGTTGATGCGGTCGACGCAGTCCTGCTGGATGTCGCCGGTGCTCGGCGGAGGCGCTGGCGCGCACCCGGGGATCGGCTCGGGCAGCGGGCCCATCTCACAGCCCGACATCTCTCCCGTGGTCGTCTCGTCCCCACCGCTCGAGTCGTCCATCACGGTGCCCGTGTCCACGGAATCGCCGCTCGAGCCCATGGGGCCGCTGGTGCTCATGGGGCCGCTGTCGGAGGTCGACCCATTGCTGGCATCACCCGGCGCCGACGCATCCCCGGGACCCGAAGGCGAGCCCGAGCTGGCCATGGTGCCGGTCGAGTCGTCGCCGGTGGAGCCATCGCCCACGTCCAGCGGCCCCACGTAGCAGCCCGCCATCGCCCCCACCACGACCACGAATCCCCAGCGTCGCATCGGACGGCCAGTAGACCACGCCCCGCGACCGCCCGACAACACGTCGCGCAAGCCCTACGGGCTCATCGCCTTCGAAGTGGGGGCGTCGAACCGCAACGGCAGTGGTCGGGCATACGCAATCGATGCGATGGAGCCCAACGACCCCCCGTCGACCGCGATCGCTCGGGGGGCGATGTCGCTTAGGGGATGTACACGATGATGCACGACGCGGGGCACATGTCATCGTCGATGAAGTTGCCGTCGTCGCAATCCTCGTACTCCTCCTGCACGATCCCGTCGCCGCAGTACTCGCCGAGCACGCAGCCCTCGTCGCACTCGCCGTAGCCTCCGTCATTGACGCCGTCGTCGCACTGCTCGCCCAGCGACACGATGCCGTCGCCGCAGGTGGGCAGGCACTCGCTGCGCGAGGTGTCGAAGCCCGAGAGCGTGAGACGGAACGACGAGCCCTCGGTCTTGCGCTCGGCGTGGAACACGTTGACGCGGTAGGCCTCGCCGTGCTCGAGCCCAAGGGTCGCCGCGGTCGCCGGCCCAATGGTCACCGTGCCGTCGATCGGCACGTGGATGCCCCCGAGATCCACCGCGAGGGTGCCGTTGACGAACACCCACACGTCGTCGTCACCGGTGAAGTCGAGCACGGCCGGCTCGTCCTCGTCGTAGATGAACCAGTAGACGATCTCGCTGGTGAAGTGGAAGTTGTGGGTGACGTTGTTGCCGAGCACCTCGCTCTCCCATGGCCAGCCGGGATAGCCGTACTGCTCGGGGATGCGCGCGGCCGACTTCTCGGCGCCGACGTCGTCGACGGGGAAGAACAGCGGCGTGCCGTCGTACTCGGTCATCGTGACCGAGCACCCCGAGGTCATGTCCCAGTTGCAGGGGACGCAGCCCATCATCTCGCACTCCTGGTAGGTCGGCGCGACCCACTGGTAGTTGGAGTACGCCACGAACTGCTCGCCCTCGGGGCCGAAGCGGTTGACGAAGCCGCCGCTTCCGTTGGGAAATAGCGGGATCGACGAGTACACGGTGGTGTTGGTCCCGGGCACGTCGCGGTACCACTGGTCGAAATTCGGCTGCGTGGCACAGTTGGCCGCCGCCCACACCGGCTTGATCTCGGCGTCGAGGAGGGAGCCGACCATGCCCATGGTGGCCTTGGTCGCCGCGCTCACCGGCGGCGCGCCGTCGGTGATGCAGCCGTAGCCGTTGCCGGGCTCGAAGTCGGCGTGAGCGCTGGAGAAGTCGCGGTAGATCGCGTTGACCCGCAGCACGCACTGGTCGCCGATCATCTCGCAATCGTCGCTCTGCCCGCAGGTGAAGCCGGCCTCGACCTCGCATGACGACGAGCACCCGTCGCCGTCGATCGCATTGCCGTCGTCGCAGGCCTCACCGAGCACCAGCCCGTCCCCGCACTCGGAGCTGCACGGCCCCTGCGGGGGGCACTGCGGTTCCTGCTGGCAGCGCTCGTCGCAGCCGTCGAAGGGGTGGTCGTTGCCGTCGTCGCAGCTCTCCGCGCCCTCCTGGATCCCGTCGCCGCAGGTGGTCTCGGTACAGACGCTGGTCGGCTCGCCCTCGCACTTGTAGCCGATCTCCACCTTGCACAGGTGGGAGCAGCCGTCGCCGTCCTCGAAGTTGCCGTCGTCGCACAGCTCGGGCAGCACCACGAAGCCGTCGCCACACACCGCCACCTGATGGCACGGCTGCCCAGGGGGGTTGCAGGAGTAGCCGGGGGCCACCGACTGGCAGTCGGCCGAGCACCCATCCCCGTCCTCGGTGTTGCCGTCGTCGCAGGCCTCGTCCTCGGTGAGCTTGCCGTTGCCACAGGTCCCCGGGGTGAAGCCCGTCTCCGAGCCCGCGGTCTCGTCCGCCGAAGTCGAGTCCTCGGTGTCCGTCCCTCCCGTCGTCAGGGTGGTCGGACCCTCGGTCCCGGTTCCGAAGCCGTCGAGACTGGGCTCGAGCGTGCATGCGGGACCAAGAGCAAGGACGAGGCCAAGGGCGAGGCCAAACCCAAGACCAGCAACGGAGGCAGGAACGGTGCGCAACGACGAGGCTTGCATGACGGCGTTGCAACGGGGCGCCAGTCGTAGGAAAATCGATGAAAATTTCATGAACGCTCGATCCCACGCTTGGGGGGCCCGTTCCGGGGGATGATCGATTCGACCCGCACGGAAGGGATCGGTCCAACCCGCTCCCGGCGCCACCGCCCAGTAAACTCTGTTACAGGTCCGACCCGAAGCTGGTCGACTTCTTGCAACGCACGCGAGTCCACGAAGTCACGGCACGGAACCATGAAGGAGCCGCGCCCAATGGAGGTCCAGTGTCCAGTGGTTCCAGGCAGCACGTGGTGCTCGGTCTCCTGACCGATGCCCTGGATGCCACGTATCAGAGCACCGTGCTCCGGGGCGCCGCCGAGGCAGCCCGCGAGCACGGAGCGGGGTTGCGCTGTTTCGCCACCGGAGTGCTGCGCTCCTCTTTGCCCGCCTCGGCCCAGCGCAACGTGCTGCTGGACATGGTCGGACCCCACAACGTGGATGCGCTGATCGTGATGGCCGGCGCGCTGGCCAACGAGGTGGGCATCGAGGCCCTCGACGACTACCTGGGGACCTACCGCTCGCTGCCGATCTGCAGCGTTGCGGTAGAGCTGCCCAACGCCTTCAGCGTGCTGGTGAACAACGAGGGCGGGGTGTGGTCGGCCATGCGGCACCTGGTGGAGGACTGCCAGCGCCGCCGCGTGGCGTTCGTGCGGGGGCCAGCGACCAACGCGGAGGCCGAGAGCCGCTACCGTGCCTACCTCGACGCCGTCGCGCGCCTGGGGCTCCCGATCGAGCCGGCGCTCGTCGTCCGCGGCGACTTCACCCGGGCCTCCGGCGCGGTTGCGGGCCAAGCGCTGCTCGACTCGGGCGCGCAACCCGATGCGATCCTGGTGGCCGACGACCTGATGGCCATGGGCGTGCTCGACACGCTGATGGCCCGGGAGATCGCCGTGCCCGAGGACGTGGCGGTCGTCGGGTTCAACGACATCGAGGAGTCGCGGTTCGCCTCGGTGCCCCTGACCACGATTCGACAGCCGCTCTACGAGCAGGGCAAGCGCGCTGCGCTGGCGCTGTTGGCCACCCTGCGGGGCGACCCCCCGTCGGGCCGGATCGTGCTGGCCACCGAGCTGGTCAAGCGTCGCTCGTCGGGGCTGCGGCACATCGCCCGGGGCGACGAGCCCGAGGCCTCGATCTCGGCGCTCGGAACCGCGATCGAGGAAGCGCTGACGACGCGCCGCGAGGAGGCGCTGGCGGAGATGCGCCACGCCCTCGTCACCCCCGTGCACAGCGTGGGCGCCACGTGGGCCCCGCGGCTGCTCGATGCCTTCACCCACGAGCTGACCGGCAACGCCCCCGGCTCGTTCGCCCAGACGGTGCGCGAGGTGGCCAGCCACGCGCTCCGCGTCAACACCGACGGGGCGAGCCTCCAGGACGTGATCTCCATCCTGCGACGGGAGACGCTGTCGTGCATCGCGGCGAGCGATCGCGAGCGGCTGCAGGTGGAGAACCTGTGCGAAGAGGCTCGGATCACCATCGCCGAGCTGGTCGAGCACGCCCAGGCCCACCAGCGCCTCCAGGTCCAGGCCTGGGCCCGCAGCCTGGGCCAGACGATCACCGCGCTCATCAGCACGTTCGACGTGGTCACGCTGGTCGAGGGGGTGGCCGAGCAGTTCCCCCGCCTCGGCATCAACAGCTGCTACCTGTCGCTCTACACCAATGGCACCAAGCGGGCTCGCCTGCTGCTCGCGCTCGATGCCTTCCGCCCCACGCTCAAGGTCGAGGGTCAGCCGGAGTTCGACGCCCGCGACCTGGTGCCGCCGGGGCTGCTCGGCGTCGAGCCGCGCACGTTCGTGGTGGAGAACCTGTTCTTCGGCGAGGAGCAGCTCGGTCTGGCCCTGTTCGAGTTCGGACCGCGAGAGGGCGTGATCTACGAGGCGCTGCGCGATCAGATCAGCGCGGCGCTCAAGGGCGCGCTGCTGGTCCAGGAGGTGCTCGAGAAGGATCGCGAGCGCCAGCGACTGATGCAGGACCTCGAGGCCCGCGCGCGACAGCTCGAGCGCGCCTACAAGGCGCTGCAGGAAGGTCAGCGCCGCATGCTGGTCTCCGAGTCGATGTCATCGCTCGGCCAGATGTCGGTGCGCTGCCGCCCGCTCGCGGAGCTCTACGCCGACATCCTGGGGCAGCTGGCGAGCCTGCTGGGCAGCGAGCACGCGTTCATCGCGTTGCTGCCCGCCGCGGAGCGCGTGTCGCTCCTCGACGCGCCCGTGCTCGTTGGTGAGGCCGGCTCGCCATCGCTGACCGTATTCGCCCGCTCGGGCCGCTTCTCCGACCAGCGCGCGGTGGACGATCTGCCTCCGTCGCTACGGCAAGCCATCCACGAGGTCGTTCGTACCCACCAGAGCGCTCGCCTCGAGGATGGCGTGGTGTTGCCGCTGGTGGCCGGCGAGCAGGCGCTCGGGGTGGTCTACGTGGAGAGCGGCGACGTCACCACCCACGATCTCGAGCTGCTGGGCACGTTCGCCAACCAGGCCACCGCCGCGATCAACAACGCGCGGCTCTACCAGATGGCCGCCCAGGACCCCCTCACCGAGGTCCACGCGCGGCGGTTCTTCGATCAGTGGATGCCGCGCGAGGTGGAGGCCGCGCTGCGAACCCGTCGCCCGCTGGGGGTGCTCATGGTCGACATGGACGACATGAAGAGCATCAACGACAACGGCGGCCACCTGGCGGGGGATCGCGCCCTGATGGCGGTGGGCCGGGTGCTGCGGAGCGCCACCCGTGACCACGACGTCATCGCTCGCTATGGCGGGGACGAGTTCGCCCTGATCTTGCCCGACGGCGATCGCGAAGGGGTCACCATCGTGGCGCGACGGATCCTGGGCAACGCGAGCATCGAGATGATCGAGGGGGTGGGCCAGCTCCGGTGCAGCCTGGGCGGGGCCACCCTGGTGCGCCCGCCCGATCCGCTGACCGACATCGGCACTCCTCTCGACTCCCGGCTCGTGCACGCCATCGTGGAGCAGCTGGTGGGAGCCGCCGATGAAGCCCTGTACGAAGCCAAGGCCAGGGGTGGAGCCGAGCTCGGGACGGTGCGCGAGGTTGGCTGGCCAAAGGAGCTGTTCGAGGCATGAAGTCCAAGACACGACGAGCGGGGTGGGTCCTGGCGTGGGTGCTGATCGGCTGCGGCGACGAGGGAGCAGACGATGCCGGGCTGTTCGGGGTCTCGGCCACGAGCACCACGGCCAGCAGCGGCCTGACCACGGCCGGCCCCACGACCATGGCTGGCACCACCGACGACACGGGTGAGACGGGCGGGGTGAGCACCTCGACCACGGGGCCCGTGGTCGACGAGACCACGTCCTCGGTCGACTCGGGCTCGACCACCGCGAGCATGGAGAGCTCCGGCGATCCCACCACCGGCTCCACCGGCGATCCCACCACCGGCTCCACCAGCGACGCCTCCACCAGCGGTGACACCGGCCCGGGCATGTGCGGCATGGTGCCCCCCGGCATGGGAGCCTGCCCCGCGGCATGCACGGGGGGGTGCGCAGGGGGAACGTGCACCATCCTCTGCGGCGTGGCGCAGTGCAGCGGGGGCAGCATCACCTGCCCCAACGGATGGCCGTGCGTCATCGACTGCACCGCCGACAACAGCTGTGCCAACGCCACGATCCAGTGCGGAGACAGCGGCTGCGAGCTCACGTGTGCGGGAATCAATTCCTGCCTCAACAGCACGATGCACTGCGGGCCGCAGGCATGCAGCGCATCGTGCTCGGGGGCCGCGGGCAACCTCGCCAACTTCGACTGCGCTGCCTGCTCATGCGAGAACATGGGCTGCTGAGAGCGGCGCACGACGTCGCCATGGCCGGCTGGCTGGCCCTCGTCGGCGGGGGCTGCAGCCAGGAGTTCGTGATCGGCGTGTTCGGGGACGGCTCGAGCGAGGCGACCACGGAGACGGCCACCGACGAGCCGAGCACGGGGCTGTCTGGTGACACCACGTCGGTGACGGCCGGATCGGGCTCCATCGATGGAAGCGACGTCACGACCACCGGCTCCACCGGTGACGAGACCTTGGCCGTCGATTCCACCGGTTCCACGGATGGCTCCACGGATGGCTCCACGGATGGCTCCACGGACAGCACCGCGAGCGACAGCACCGGCCCCGCCGAGTGCCCTCCGGTCCCGCCGGGCATGGGGGCGTGTCCACCCGAGTGCACGGGGGGCTGCTTGGCGGGGATCTGCACCATCGTGTGCGCGGAGGCGGAGTGCAACGCGGGGACCGTCGTCTGCCCCGACGGCTGGCCTTGCGTCGTGGATTGCACCGCCGACAACAGCTGCGCCAACTCCACCATCCAGTGTGGAGACAGCGGCTGCCAGGTCACCTGCGCGGGGCTCAACTCGTGCCTCGCCAGCACCGTCGTCTGCGGGCCCCAGGCGTGCAGCGTCAGCTGCTCGGGCACCGCCGGCACGCTGGACGTCTTCGAATGCGCCGCGTGCTCGTGCGAGAACGTCGGGTGCTAGCGATTTAGAGCGCTCGCACCCGAGCCTACGGCGTGGGCTTGCCGAGCTGATCGGCGTAGCGGCTCGAGGGGTAGCGCTCGCGGAACGCCTCGATCGCTTGCTGGAGCTGTGCTTCGCGCCCGAGGGCCTGCAGCGCCTTGATGCGGCCGATGTACGCTTCCTGGGCCAGGGCTCCTGCTCCCCGATCGAGGTAGCGCTGGAACCACTCGAGCGCGGTGGCCGGCTTGCGCGTGTCGAGGTAGAGGTCGCCCAGCGAGACCATCGCGGCGTGACTGGCCGGCAGGTCGGCATGGTGACGCACCAGGCTCTCGTAGTGGGAGATCGCAGCCGCGCGATCACCTGCGGAGCGGCTGGCACGGGCCTTGGCGAGCAAGGTCTTCGCGTCGGGCGGCTGGACCGCAGCGGGCTTGGTTCGCCCACGCACGGCGCCTGCCTTCAGCACGTGGGCCGCGCCCTCGGCATCGCGAACCTCGACCTCGCCCCGGGTGACCTCGACCCGTGCGCGCCTCAGGTCGTACACCGCGGTCTCCATGGTGACGGGGCTCGACACGTCGTAGCGCTCGCCGGCGATCTCCACGGTGAGCGCCCCGCCCACGATCGGCCCCGGTGCATCGATCGTGCCCTCGCCCTCCATGATCGTGATGTGCGGCTCCTGCTCGTGGACGTCGAGCCGAGACCCCTGCCGAAAGCACGCGGTCGTTCGTTCCACGCCCACGCATCCCCGATCGGAATCCACCGTCACGACACCGCTGACCGCGGCCTCCGCCACCAGCGACTGACCCTCGGCATCCAAGAGGCTTCCCGACGCGACCCGCACGCGCTCGGGCGCCACCACGGACTCGGGCTCCGGCTCGGCGACCGTCGACGCGGGGGCAGGGCGCGAGGGAGACGCGGTCTCTTGCACGCCCTGGGCCTGCACGACCTGCGCGCCGCCACCCTCGCTGACCGGCTCGCTCGCTCGCGTGCCCAGCCACGTTGCGATCACGACCGCCGCGGCCACGGCCAACCCCGTGACCGTCCACCGCCTCTTGGCCGAGGTCGGCGCGGACCCTCGGGCTGCCGTCGCGTGGATGCGGGCGGCGAAGACGTGCTGGACGGTCGCGTCGACGAGAGGGGAGTTGGCAGCCTCCTCGTCCTGCCAGTCACCTTCGCCGAGCCGAGCCAAGGTCGAGAACAGCTCCGCTTCGGCCTTGGCCGGTGCGGAACGAGGAGTGAAGCCCTCGAGGAACTCGCGGTCGGCCTCCGACAGCGGTTCCTCGACCGCATCGGCGTCGGTGAGCCGGCGCCAGCGTGCTTCATCGAAGTCTGCGGCGTTCTTGTTCATGAAGTCCTCGCCACGGGCTTGGTCCCAAGGTTGAGGTCTCGCTGGATCAATCGGCGGAGCTCTTGCCGGGCCTTCTTGATGCGAGACAGCACGGTGGGCACTGGCGCCTCCGTGAGCTCGGCGATCTCCGAAATGGTGTGGCCGAGCGCATGTCGCAAGATGATCGAGAGTCGTTGGTTGTCGGGTAGCTCACCGAGATAGTGCTCGAGCGGTCGTGGCAGTGACTCGAGCATGGTGGTGTGCATCGTGGTCTGGCGCGTGTCGTCGTGCTCGTCGAGGCTGCGGGCTCGTGTGTTGCGAGCCTTGCGGACGTAGCGAATCACCGCACGACTGGCCACCTTGCGGATCCAGTGATCGAGCGCTCCCGTACCGCGATAGGTGGGCGCGGCGTCGAGCACGTCGATGAGCGCGAGCTGCAGCGCATCTTCTTGGTCCACGGGATCGTGAGCGATGGCCCGGGCCACCTTGCGCACCACCGGAATCGCCCGACGAACGAAGCGCTCCGCCGCCGCCGGATCACCACTGCCCGCCGCCGCGGCCAGAGCCAGGTCGGCCTGGTGCGGTGCAGGTCGGGCGTCACTCACGGGTGACTCCCATGTGGCATTGGCGAGCGCCGTCACTCGCGTTTCCAGGGGGATCGACCGTCGACGAGTTGATGAAAAAACTCCGAAGTCCGCACGTGCGTCCACGCTCAGAACACGTAGGACAAGCCGGCCCGAAGGAACGCGGCGACCACATGGGGGGACAGGCGGGATACACGACGGCCGTCCTGGGATACCACGAGGTCGGCGTTGAGAACCCTTAGATCCGCACGTGCGTGCACCACGAGTCCCAGGCCGCGCCAGACCGCCACCCGCAGGCCAGCGCCTGGCGCCACGGCAGCGCGAATAGCGCTTCCCGAGCGACCCGTGACCTCGGGGGTGCTCTCCACCCGCCACCACATCGGCTCGAGGACGAGCGCGAGATCGAGCAGCGGCCGCAGCCTACGCCCCGGACGAAAGCGATAGCCGGCCCCCACGTGGAGCGGCAGTCGCCACACCGTGGCCACGGGGACCTCATCGAGCACGGCGGGGCTCGAGAGGCTGGCGCCCAGCTCCGTGGTCACGTGCACCGGCCACTCGACCTCGAGCCCCAGGCCCGCTCCGCTCTGCCACGGTGCCTCGCGGGCCAAGTCGCCCCCGGCGTACACCAGCGAGAGTCCCCACCGAGGCCGCGGTGGCGGAGGCGGAGGAGGCGGGGTGGGCTCGGGCTCCGGTTCCGGCTCCGCCGGGGCCGGCTCGGGCTCGGGCTCCGGCTCCGGCTCCGGCTCCGGAGGCGAAGTCACCTCGGCGGCATCCATGCCCGGCGGAGCGCCGTCCCCCATCCACAGGCTGATGCCGCGCAGCATCGTCCCCAGCGACTCCAGCAGCTCGTCGGGATCGGCAAACGGCGGCAGCTCGCGGGTCCAGGTCGTGCCTCGACGGGGCTCGAACAGGTAGAGCCGCCGCTCTTCGTCTGCGCCCTCGATCCAGAACACGGCCAGGACCTGCGGCGCGCCGGCGAAGGTCGAGGCCCAGCTCAGCCGCTCGCTGGGGTGCTCCACCTCCTCGAAGGTGGCCACCCGATACTTCAGCCCGGTGTCGGCGAAGTGCCCCGCAAGCACTTGAGTCAGGGCTTCGCGCTCGATCGAGGTATCGTCGCTCGCGATGCCCACCACCACCTCGATCCGGGGAAGGGGCGTCGGCGTCGACTTGGGGCCCGTTGGCGTCACCTCGACCGTGCCCGACGGCGTCGTCTCGTCCGAGGTCGTGGTCCCCTCCGAAGTCGTCGGCGTGGTCTCGTCCGGACCGGCCGGCGTCGCCTCATCCGGGCCTGCCGGCGATCGGGGATCAACCTCCGCCTGTACCCCCTCCGGCGCGAGCAACCGCGCCACCATCGCTGCGACGAGCTGGATCACGCCTCAGTCACGGGGTCCCGAGCATACGCTGTCACCCCGAACCGGCACACCCCCATCGCGCGACGCGCTGCTCGTGGTGGATTCCAGGCGTGGCACCAGGCCGGCGAGCACCCGGGCTGCGATCCCTTCGACCTGCGAGCAGCCGTCGATCTCGACCCGCACGTCGGGCTCTTCGGGTTCTTCGTCCTCCCCGGCCTCACGGCCGCACAGGTACACCAAGCACATCCCTTGCCGTCGAATCGCGTCTCGCTCGGGCTGCGTCAGGACCGTACACGTGGTCACGACGTGGGGACGGGTCCGCGACTCCGGCAGCTGGAGACGGAGCGCATCCAGCCAATCGTGGGAGATCCCCAGCCTTGGATCGGCATCGTCACCGACTCGAAACCGTAGGCGATCGCCGTCGACCACGGTGGCATCGATGGCCCGCCCCAACGCGCGACCAATCGAGTGGACTCCCAGCGCCGTCGACCCGAGCATCACGACATCCATGATCGAGCACTCCGTGCAAGCAAGCGCCGGTCCACCCCGCGATCCCTGGGGTTGCCGGGCTGGGACTCGAAACCCGCCTCCAGCGGGGAACGATCCGGCCCTCGCGGGAAGCATTCGTTCCGTCGCGGGCCAATTCGTTCGGGGGGGTGCGCAACCGAGTCGCCCCTCGGTGCACCAAACCGGGACTGGCATGGCCTGTGCTTGTGCCCATCGCGGAGGATGACGATGTTACGGGTCCGTACCGCTGCGCTGGTGCTCGTTGCCCTCGGGTGGGCCTGCAAGGACGACGGGGCCGACGATGCCGGCCTGTTCGGCGACGGGATGCCCAACCCGACCACGCTCGACGACGGTGACCCGCCCGGCTCGAGCACCGGGACGACGGGAAGCGAGGACGATGCCCCGCCCCCTCCCCCACCGCCACCCGCCACGACGACCGGCGAGGACGACACCACCGCGGGCGTCGATCCGGGCACCGACAGCAGCGGGGGCTCCACCGGCATCGATGACGGCAGCAGCAGCTCGAGCGACGACGGCGACACCTTCAACGACGGTACGCTCGACGTGCAGGTCGTCAACCAGTCGATGTTCATGCAGGGGCAGTGCGACGACGTGTTCGTCACCAACATCTCCGCCATGTCGGTGACCTGGGAGGTCGAGCTGCCCCTGCCCGGGACCATCGACCAGGTCTGGAACGCCGAGGTCGTGGAGATGCCTGGCTCCGGGGTGTTCACCGGGGTCGCCTTCAACGCCACCATCGATCCGGGCGCGCAGGCGATGTTCGGCTACTGCGTCCTCTACTGATGATTGCTCGGGAGCTTCGAATGGGTCGACCGATGAGACGTCCGTACGCACGCTGGGCGCTTCCCCTGAACACCCTGCTGGCGATGTCGAGCGGGGGCTGTGAGCTCGGGGGCTCGCAGGCCCCCGAGGCCAACGCCGTCGGTGCCTTCGACCTCGGCGGCTGCACGCTCGAGGCCGTGGTCGAGGACTCCGAGGACAACGACCACCGCATCCTCGAGCGCTCGGGACGCGGCGGCTACGTCTATGCGTTCCTCGACGAGGCGGGCTCGACCGTCGAGCCGGTGGCCGGGCGCCTCGGGGGCACGTTCTCGCAGGCCGAGGGCGGAGCCAACGGCTCGATGTACGCGGCCCGCGTCCACGGCACCCTCGCCAACGGCTCGATCACCTTCGCGGGCTATGGCCTGAACTTCGTCGATCCCAAGGGTCCCTACGACGCCTCGGCCTACGACGGCGTGGCGTTCTTCGCCCGCCGGGGCCCCGACTCCGCCAGCACCATCCGGCTCAAGGTGCCCGACGCGAGCACCGATCCCGACGGAGGGATCTGCACGGAGTGCTTCAACGACTTCGGGGCCGACGTGGAGCTCGAAGAGGAGTGGCAGCAGTACGTGTTCCCGTTCGATCGCCTGGGCCAGCTCGCCGGGTGGGGCTCGCCTCGCCCCGGCTCCATCGACGCGTCCGCAATCTACGGCCTGCAATTCCAGGTGAACTCTCCGGGCGCGAGCTTCGACATCTGGGTCGACGACGTCTCCTTCTACGGGTGCAAGCAATGACCAACGTGCTGGACCAACGCGCCGTGCTGTGGCTGGCCCTGCTGGCGCTCGCGTGCAATCGCGGCGATCACAAGCCCTCCACCGCTCCCGAAGGCGATGCACCCGCCGTGATCGCTCACGGTCCACCTCCGGTGATCGAGGGCGATCACAACCTCATCCGCAACTCCAGCTTCGACGACGGCAGCGCCACCCCCTGGAAGGCCTCGGTGTCGGGGGCCGCCCGCGGCCAGGCCAGCGTGCGCGACGGGGCCTACTGCATGCAGGCCGACGCCGCAGGCGAGATCTCGTGGGACCTGCAGCTACGCCACCGCGCACTGCCGCTGCAGCGCGGGCACGCCTATCTCGTCGAGCTCACGGCCCACGCCAGTCGGGCCGTCAAGGCGCGCCCACGCGTCGCGCAGGTGGGCCCTCCCTACCAGGAGTACTGGGCCAGCACCATCGAGCTGGCCACCACGCCGCAGCGCTACACGGGTCACTTCGAAATGCGCGGCGACGACGACTCGCGCGCCGAGCTGACCATCCACCTCGGCGGACCGCTCGCGGGAGAGGGAGCGCTCGAGGTCTGCATCGACGACGTGGTGCTCGCCGACCCCGAATTCGAGCCACCGCCTCCTCCCGACTACCTTCGCGCCCCCACGATTCGGGTCAACCAGATCGGCTACTTCCCGCGGCAGCGCAAGCGCGCCGTGTATCGCAGCCCCGATCGCGAGCCCGCGACCTGGGAGCTGGTCGACGCGGCCGGTGCGGTGGTCGCCACCGGCAAGACCCAGCCGCTCGGTGACGACGAGCCCTCGGGCGACCCGGTGCACCGCATCGACTTCTCCTCGGCCACCGCCACCGGCTCGGGCTTCCGCCTGCGAATCGGCGAGGAGCAGAGCGATCCGTTCGCGATCGCCGAGGACATCGCACACGCGCTCAAGTACGACGCGGCCGCCTACTTCTATCACAACCGCAGCGGCATCGCGTTGACCATGCCGTACGCCGGCGACCCCCAGTGGACGCGACCGGCGGGGCACCCCTCGGATGCCAAGGTGGAGTGCCTGCCCGAGCTCGGCTGCGACTACACGGTGGATGCCTCCGGCGGCTGGTACGACGCCGGCGATCACGGCAAGTACGTGGTCAACGGTGGGATCTCGGTGTGGACCCTGCTGCACTTCTACGAGCGCACGACCAAGCTCGGCGGCAAGGCGGCGGCCGTGGCCGATGGCACGTTCTCGATCCCCGAGAGCGCCAACGGAGCGCCCGATCTGCTCGACGAGGTGCGCTGGGAGCTCGAGCTGCTGCTGCGCCTGCAGGTGCCCAAGGGCAAGAAGTGGGAGGGCATGGCCTTCCACAAGCTGCACGAGCAAAAGTGGTCCGACCTCCCGCTTGCCCCGCACGAGGCCAAGGCCCCGCGCTATCTCCATCGGCCCAGCACCGCCGCCACCCTGAACCTCGCCGCGGTGGCGGCCCAGGCCGCCCGACTGTGGCGCGACGTGGACCCGGCGTTCGCCAAGCGCTGCGAAACCGCGGCCCGCCGCGCCTGGGCGGCCGCCGAGGCCAACCCCAACGTGCTCGCCCCGGGCAGCGACAACGTGGGCGGCGGGCCCTACGAGGACCTCGACGTCAGCGACGAGCGCTACTGGGCCGCGGTGGAGCTGGCGCTCACCACCGGCGACGCAGCCTTCGTGGAGGCCGCACGCAGCTCCAAGCACTACCTCGCGATCCCCGGTCCACGGCCCGACCAGGGCGGCCAGCAGTCGCCGATGAACTGGCAGCTGGTGCAGGCGCTCGGCACGATCTCGCTGGCCACGGTGGCTCCGGGCTCGACCCCGCTCGACGTGAACGAGGCCCGGGCCAAGGTCGTGGAGATCGCCCGCACCCACGCCGGTCGCATCGACGATGCCGGCTACTCCGTGCCGCTGCAGGCCGATGCCGGGGGGACCTACCCCTGGGGCTCCAACTCGCTGGTGCTGAACAACGCGCTCTTGCTGGGTCTGGCCCACGACCTGACGGGCGAGGCGCTGTTCCTGCACGGGGTGATCGACGCGTTCGACTACATCATGGGCCGCAACCCCATGTGGCAATCGTACGTCACCGGCTACGGCGCCAACCCGCTCGAGAACCCCCACCATCGCTTCTGGGCCCGCCAAAAGGACGAGTCCTACCCGCCGCCGCACCCCGGCGCGGTCTCGGGCGGGCCCAACTCACGGCTCGAGGATCCCTACGCCAAGTCGGTCGGGCTGCCCGGATGCCCGCCACAGAAGTGCTTCGTCGATCACATCGAGTCGTGGTCGACCAACGAGATCACCATCAATTGGAACGCCCCGCTGTTCTGGGTGACGGCGTTCCTCGACGAGCGCGCGCGCTGAGCCGCTCGAGGCGGCAGAGCACCTGTCATGTCCAGCATCTTCGTCTCCGTTGCCCTCCTGCTGAGCCCCGGTCCGGCCGACACCGCGGCCGCCGACTCCACCGCCGAGCCGTCGCCGGAGGCCTCCGCCGACGGGACCTCGGTGGAGCTCGCGTCCCCCGAGGACCCCGTGGACACCGAGCCCGTCGTGGACGATCCCCCGGTGGAGGCGGGCTCCGGTGCGTCACCCGCCGGCGACGTACCCGTGGTTCCAATGGACGACATCGCAGGATCGGCGCTCCCGGCCTCGCGCCCCGGCACGTTCCCGGGGCCGGGCGGCTCGCGCAAGAAGAAGGGCGAGGGCGGCGGCCGGCTGCTGTCGTCTCGCGGCGGCGGTCCGGATGCCGGCGGCGGTGACTGGGGCTTCATCTTCAACGGCTACCTGCGCGCACCCATGCGCATCGGGCTCGGCGAGCGCGAGATGCCGGCCGAGGGCCAGCACGCCACCACCTTGCACAACGCGGTCGTGCCCGACGACCAGTACCTCGGCTACCAGTACACCCTGCACAACCCGCGCGACTGGGCCGAGCTCTACCTCGGCTACGGCAACCAGGTCGCGGCGGGCATGGTCTCGATCCAGGGCTTCAACTTCACCGATGCCGCGTGGAAGGAGAACAACGCCCAGTTCGGCATCGCCCAGGCGTTCGTGTCGCTGACCCCCAAGCTGCCCGCCAAGTCGCTGCGGCTGTCGTGGAAGGTCGGCTCGTTCGACAATCGCTACGGCCAGGCCGGGCGCTACGACGCGGGAGAGCTCGACACCTACGCGTTCGGTCGTACCCACGGGATGGGCGAGGCGGGTCAGCTCGACATCCTCGTCAGGGACTTCACCATCAGCGTCGAGCATGGCCTGGGGACCACCCGGCCCGACCCCCGCGTGTTCAATGCGGCGCGCTTCACCTTCTTCCACCACGCCCACCTCGGGCTCGCCTACCAGAAGAAGGTGGAGCTCGGCGGGCACTTCCTGCAGGCCATCGCGCGCGAGGAGGACCGCCTGGGAGCCGAAGCCGACGCGAGCTTCGTGCCCAACCCTCCCGATGGCTCGATGACCGTGTTGGGCCCCGACCTGCGCATCAACTGGGGACGGCTGGGCTACTACTACGCCGCGTTCTCCTACATCCAGGCTCGCCACGCCCGCTCGGTGGGGCCGAGCATCGAGGTGATCCACTCCAAGGGCGCCGGACAGTTCACGTTCGGCATCATCGACAACTACCTCGAGGGCCCCACCCAGCAAAGCGGCGGCAACGGAGAGATCTCCAGCGTGATCGTCCAGGCCGAGAACAGCGTGCAGCGGATCCGCAAGGGCGACCAGTGGTGGGGCGAGGGCATGGACTTCGGGATCAAGCTCTACGGCATGCTCAACAAGATCCGCAGCGACGACCCCGACGCAGACGGGATCACCAAGATCAAGTACGGCATCGACGCGCGCTTCGACGCCCTGCGCTGGTTCGGAGTCGCGACCCGCTACGATCGCGTACAGCCCAACTCCAACATTCCCGAGCAGTCGTTCTCGGTGGTGTCGCCGCGGCTCCTGTTCCGCACCAACTGGATCACGCGCGAGGAGATCTCGGTCCAGTACTCGCGCTACATCTACAACCAGCGCGAGTGCAGCCCCATGGGCGACCCCTTGCTGTGTGCGCAGCCACCCAGTGCCCCCGTGCCGCCCGCGGGCTTCGGCGCCACGCCTGGCAACCAAGACATGGGCAATCGCGGGGCCCCCACCCGCGTGCCGGATCAGAACGTGGTGTCGATCCGCGCGACCTTCTGGTGGTGAGCGGCAGACGGACCACGAAACGATGCCGACGACAGGCCCGCTTGCAGGCGGACCCGAGTCGTCGGCTCGGGTGGCGTCGGCCCGGGCAGCTCGAGCCCCAGGCCTCGCTCAGCCGATCATCCCAGCCTTCAGCTCTGCGACTTGTGTCCCCGGGCCCGGATCAGCCGGAAGTACCGGCTGCCCACGCCCGACGACTGTGCGGCCTGGGTGAGGTTGCCCCCCGTGCGCTCGAGCGCGCGCTGGACGTAGCGCTGCTCGAATTCCGCGAGGATGCGTCGGCGTGCCTTGGGCAGCGGCAGGTCGAGCTCGAGGATCTCCTCGAACATCCCCCCGTCCCCGTCCTGCGTGGTCACCACGCTCGACATGGCCGGGGGCGCCACGCGATCGCGTCGCGACGCATCCTCGAACCACGCATCCTCGCCCAGCGCGAAGCAACGCGCGACGGCGTTGTGGAGCTCGCGGATGTTGCCGGGCCAGTCGTGGCGGGTGAAGGCCTCGAGCAGCCGCTCCGATGGCTCCGAGCCGTCGCCGGCCACGCGCTCCCAGAACGTGCGCACGAGGTATTCGAGGTCGCCGTGGCGCTCCCGCAGGGGCGGAAGCTCGATGCGGGTGACCGCCAGACGATAGTAGAGATCGTCGCGGAACTTTCCCTGGCGAACCATCTCGCGCAGGTCGCGACGCGTGGCGGCCATGAAGCGCACGTTCACCTTGATCCGCCGGGTCGATCCCACGCGCGTGACCTCCGAGCGCTCGAGCACCCGCAGGAGCTTGGCCTGCAGCTCGATGTCGAGATCGCCGATCTCGTCGAGCAGCAGCGTGCCACCGTCGGCGTCTTCGAACAGGCCCCGGCGCGCCTCGGTCGCGCCCGTGAACGAGCCCTTCTCGTGCCCGAACAGCGTTGCCTCGGCCAGGCTCGATGGAATCGAGGTACAGTCGAGCACCACGAAGGGGCCCTTGCTACGCCGCCCTTCCTCGTGGATCGACTCGGCGAGCAGCTCCTTGCCCGTGCCCGTCTCGCCGCCGATCACCAGCGGCAGGTCGGAGTCGGCCAGCCGCCGGCACAGCGGGTAGATCCGCTGCATGGCCTGGCTGCGGCCCACCACCCGTCCAAACGAGCCTGCCGTCGAGGCATCGATCCGCTCGGGCACCGGTTCGACTCGGCTCTCGGATGCCGGTGAATGGGTTGGAATCATTGGCGAACCGGCCGCCAGCGCACCCGACAAGACGCTCGCATGGAGCGAGTCCCCCGACCACCGCGCTACCGCGTTGAGCTCTTCCTGCATGCGTCTTTGCTCTCCTTTACAAATGGGGAACCGCACCTCGAAAAATTGATGATTCTTTTCCGCCCGGACGCGATCATTCCCCACGACGGGCCATGCAACGCGGCCGGAGCCCACGACCCGGAAGCAATCGATCCGGTCCACGCCCGACGCGGACGAAATCGCGTCGAGATCCGCCCCATCACTTTGCGCACGATTCTTGCTGAGTGGGCAAGTCGATGAAGACCCGCGCCTTTCCTGGCGGCTTCGTGTGGGGCGCCGCCACCTCGGCCTTTCAGATCGAGGGTGCCGCCGATTCCCGAGGCGAGTCCATCTGGGACGAATTTTGTCGGCGCCCCGGCGCCATCGAGGACGGCTCCGATGGCCGTAGAGCCTGCGAGCACGTGCAGCGCTTCGAGCACGACGTGGCTCTGATGCGCGAGCTGGGCCTTGGTGCCTACCGCTTCTCGGTGAGCTGGCCCCGCGTGCTCCCCACGGGCCGCGGTCAGCTGAGCGAGCCGGGGCTGGACTTCTACGACCGTCTCGTGGATCGCCTGCTGGCCGCCGGGATCACCCCCTTCGTGACCCTCTATCACTGGGATCTTCCGCTGGCCCTGCAGCGCGAAGGTGGCTGGACGGCGCGCTCGACCGCCGAGGCGTTCGTCGACTACGCGCGGATCGTGGCCAAGCGACTCGGCGATCGAGTTCGACACTGGGTCACCCACAACGAGCCCCGCGTCGCCAGCATGGTGGGCCACCACCTGGGGAGGCATGCCCCCGGCACCCAGGATGCTCTGGGAGCGCTCACGACCAGCCATCACCTGCTGCTCTCGCACGGCTGGGCGGTGCCCGAGATCCGAGCGCTCGTGCCCAAGGCCGAGGTCGGAATCACGCTCGATCTGGCCCCGATGCACGCCGCCACCGCGGCGTCCGAGCACCAGAAGGCCCGCCGGCTCCACGACGGACACTTCAATCGATGGTTCCTCGATCCCGTGTTCGGCCGCGGCTACCCACGGGACATGCTCCGCCACTTCGCCGAGCGCGAGGTCGTGCCCGCATCGGGCCTGCCAGCGGTACTTCCTGGTGACGAGGACGCCATCGCGGTCCCCATCGACTTCCTGGGGATCAACTACTATCGCCGCAACGTCGTCCGTACCGAGTCGTTCCCCGAGCCGGAGGACGAGGAGCTGTGGGATCCCTCGGCCCCGCTCTCCGAGCGCACCGAGATGGGCTGGGAGGTCTACCCCGAGGGGCTGTGGGAGACCCTCGTGCGGGTCCATCTCGACTACGCCCCCAGCGCCCTCTACGTCACCGAGAACGGGGCGAGCTACTCCACCGGGCCATCCGAGGACGGCTCGGTGCCCGACGTGCTGCGACTCGACTTCCTGCGCACGCACTTCCAGCAGGCTCACCGAGCCATCGAGGACGGCGTGCCCCTGCGCGGCTACTTCGTGTGGTCGCTGCTCGACAACTTCGAGTGGGATCGCGGCTACACGCAGCGCTTTGGGATCGTGTGGGTCGACTACGAGACCCAGGAACGACGGCTCAAGGACAGCGCGCTGTTCTATCGCCGTGTGATCGCCGACAACGCGGTGCCGGCCGAGTGAAAAACCTTCATCGATCCATCTGCTTCACCGCCCCCTTCCGAGTCGTGGACATGCGCTCCGAATGCCGAACATCCGACGCCAGCCCGCGCCCACGACGTGGGCTCGGAGCGTTGGCGCCGCTGCTGCTCGGCACGCTGGTCGGCTCGTCGATCGGCGGGGGCTGCACGGCTCCAGGCTCGGGTGAGGACGAGACGCTGAGCTCGGACACGATCACCGCCACCTCGGGGCCGAGCTCGAGCGCCAGCGAGCCCTCCACCGACGGCTCGCAGAGCGAGACCCAGGGATCCGCCGACGAGACCGCCGAGGGCGGCCCCACCGACGGCATGCCTCCCGACGTGCCTCCCGTGATCCCGGGCGGCTACTACGTCGAGGGCAACGCGATCTACGACGACCAGGGCAACGTCCACGTGTTTCGTGGCGTCGCCCGCCCCTCGCTCGAGTGGAACAACCAGGGCGAGGGTCTGAACCCCCAGGACTACCAGTTCATGGCCAGCTGGGGGACCAACGTGGTTCGCATTGCGCTGAACCAGGGCTTCTGGCTCGAGGGCTCGGTGGCGTACGCCCCTGGCTACCCCGAGACCGTCGATCAACAGATCGACTGGGCCCACGCGGCCGGGCTCGATGTGATCCTCGACCTGCACTGGTCCGATCGCGGAGACTACGGGGTCACCCCCGGTCAGCAGCGCATGGCCGACAACCACAGCGTGCTGTTCTGGGACCAAGTGGCCGACCGCTACAAGGACGACGGCCGGGTGCTGTTCGAGCTCTACAACGAGCCCCACGACGTGCCGTGGCAGGTATGGCGCGACGGAGGCGACAGCGGCGACGGCTTCACCGTGGTGGGCATGCAGACGCTCTACGACACGGTGCGGGCCACGGGCGCCGAGAACATCGTGATCGTGGGCGGGCTCGACTTCGCCTACGATCTATCGGGCGTGCCGGGTACACCGCTGAGCGGCTACAACATCGCCTACGCCACGCATCCCTACGACTTCGGCAACAAGCAGCCGGCCGCCTGGGAGGCCGACTGGGGGTTCTTGACGGCGACGCACCCGGTGCTCGTGACCGAGTTCGGCAGCTTCGAGTGCGGAAGCCAGTACGCCTCGGCGCTCATCGACTACGCCGCACAACGCAACCTCTCGTGGACTGCCTGGGCCTGGTATCCCGGCGGCTGCGGCTTTCCTTCTCTCATCACGGACTGGGCCGCCACGCCCAGCGAGGTCGGGCAGGTCGTCCGCACCGCCCTGATGGCGGGCGGCTAGACCAGCTCATGCCGGTGGCTCGATCAACGCACGACGAAGGTTTGGAGGAGACGATGTCCAATACGAAGCTGAGACTGTTCTTGGGAGCTTGCTGCACGCTGGGGCTGGGCGCCGCCCCGTGGGGTTGCGATGCCGGCAGCAGCAGCGAGGAGACCAGCGCCGACGCCGGGACGGGCCCCAGCAGTGGTACCACCGCGGGCGAGGGCACGGCGGAGGGAACCGGTGACGAGACCGCCGACGGGACCGCCGATCCCCCCACCGGCGACTCCGGCTCGGACTCCGAGGGCGACATCGACATCGAGCCAGCCAACATGATCGACGACCTCGAGGACGGTGATGCGTTGATCCTCGCCGCCAGTGGTCGACGTGGCGCCTGGTACACCTACAACGACGAGACCGAGGGGGCCGTGCAGGATCCGCCCACCCCGTTCGAGCCCACCGCGGG
Organism: Paraliomyxa miuraensis; assembly: GCF_026337845.1. Lineage (GTDB taxonomy): Bacteria > Myxococcota_A > Polyangia > Nannocystales > Nannocystaceae > Paraliomyxa > Paraliomyxa miuraensis. Next base: position 125,121 of record NZ_JAOVZF010000158.1, read on the forward strand.
GGGACCGGGCACGAGCCTGTTCATGGCCTTGACCAGCGGCAGCGGCTTCACGCTGTGGGGGGCTGGCCTCGGCGTCGACCTCAACAACGAGGGCGACCCCGACGGCGGCCCCGGCGTGCGCATGCCCTACGACGCCAGCGCGCACCAGGGCATCGTCTTCCGTGCCCGCGGCAACACGGCGGTTCGCGTCAAGCTCCTCGTCGATGCCATCGTCCCCACGGAGACCGGTGGCAGCTGCGCCGCCGACTGCGAGGACGCCCACGGCAAGATCGTGCCGCTGTCCGACGACTGGGTGCAGTACACCGTGGGCTTCGACGAGGTGTTCCAGGAGGGCTGGGGTGCCGCGGCGGCGTTCGATGCCGGAACGATGATGGCAGTCCAGTTCCAGGTCTCGGCCAGCACCGACTTCGAATTCTCGATCGACGACGTCGGGTTCTATTAGTCTGTAAGGGGGCTTTCGCAAAGCCCCCTCGCTACGGGGGCAGAGCCCCCGCAGCTCACCCCAAACGCTCGCCTAACGGCTCGTGCCTTTCAAAGGGGGGCTCTCGCAAAGCCCCCGCAGCTCACCCCAAACGCTCGCCTAACGGCTCGTGTCTTTCAGAGGGGCCCCTCGCAAGGGCCCCTCGAAGCGTCGGGCTCGTGGATGCGTCAGCCGGCCGGTGGGGTGTAGACCTGCAGCAGGCCGAAGCCGGTCATGTCGCTGTAGGTATAGGGCTGGTTGAGCCCACCCACGCGCACGTAGCTGGCCGGGACCGCGGGCGGGATCTTGTAGGCCGCGTTGCTGAACGTGTCCACCAGCCACACGTGATCCTCCACGTCGATGCTGATGCCGGCTGCGTGCTGCAGCTCGTTGCCCAGCGTCTCCTTGCCGTAGAAGTCGTACGTGAACGGAGTGGTGGTGGTGTCCACGCGCAGCACGCCAGGGAACGGGCCGCCGCCGAACGCCTGCACCGTCGCGATCCACAGGGTATCGTCGGCGTCCATCATCAGGCCGCGCAGGATGTTGCTCTCCATCCCATCGGCCAGGCCACCGAAGAATTGATCGAGCTCCGGCTTGAAGTTCTCCCACTGGCCGGTCTGCGGCCAGTAGTAGTAGAGGCTGTTGCCCTGGCCCGCCATCCATACCCGCCCCATGCGATCGACCGTGATCCCATAGGCATCCATGTTGGCGTCGGGCTTCTCGAACCGCTCCCAGCACGGACTACCAGGACCCGGCTCGCACCCGATGTCGGCGCGATAGAGGTGGTGGTTGGTGTCGCCGTCGACGAACCAGAAGTTGTTGTCGGGGTCGATCGCGCCGCCGTAGGGGCCCATCATCTCGCACTGGAAGTTGGGGATCGGGATCTCCACCTCCACGTCGCCCGTCTCGCCATCGACCAGCCACACGGTCACGTCGTCGTCGAGCTCGTTGCAGAACGCGACCCAGACGTCCGAGTCCTCGTAGTCGCACGACAGCGGCCCGGTCCACTGTACCGCGCGGGGGCCCCGGCGGTTCTCCCAGATGCCCTCGGCGCGCGGGATGTCGATCCTCCAGGCCAGGCACTCGTCCGATCCGAACGGCAGTGGCGTCGAGTTGGTCGAGGTGTCGACCATGCCGTCGCCGTCGAGATCGGGACAGTCCTCGTGGCGCGCCCACACCTTGGCCAGGCCGCCGCTGCGATCGGCCACCACCATGTCGCCGTAGACGCTCACCGACGTGCGCGAAGGGCCGATGAGCACCGTGCCCGCGGGCGCCGGGGCCACCGTGTAGCGGCCCACCTCCGTCGCCGTGATCGTGTCGATCTTGGAGATCGTGCTGTCGGGCGAGTTGGCAATCCAGATGTAGCTGAACTCGAGTTCACCGCCCCCTCCCCCGCCCTCGCAGCCGTTGCCCGAGGAATCGTTGGAGACGTCGAGCTTGGGGCCGCCCTCGGCGGTGCCGTCGAGCGACGTGCCGTCGGCCGTGCCATCGGCCGTGCCCATCGTCCCCCCCGGTCCCGCGGTGGGCTCGGTCGGATTGGTCGCGCTGGCCGTGCCCGTCGCGCTGGTCATGAATCCATCGAAGGGAACCTCGTTGGTGCACCCCGGCGAGCACACGACGAACGAGACCGCGCTCCACCGAGCGGCCGACCACCACCATTGCATGCCTTCCACCATACACCGCCCGACGACATCGGCTCAACGCGGATCGAAGATGCGCGGAGGGCAGCGGGGACCGGGTGGCGGCCAGGCGATGGCAGCAACGCGCTGGGCCAGGACGGCGTTCCGGAGGCGTTCGATTGCGAGGCGGAATGATCCGTTCCGCCTCGCCTCCGCGTGGACCCCTGCTCACCCCTGCGGAGGAAACGACACCAGATCGAGCCCCGCCCCGGTCATGTCCGAGTAGGTGTACGGCGTATCCAGCCCCATCACCGTCAGCTCGACGGCATACGAGCTGGCGTCGAGCTTGTGCGCGCGGCCGAACGGCGGGGCGCCGGCCCACTGATCGACCACCCACACGAACCCGTCCACGTCGATGCTCACCCCCACCGGGATGTTGCACTCGGGCAGGTTGATCGTGTCCACCGCGCCGCTGCCGTGGTGGTAGCGCGCCAGCCCACACGTCTGGTTGGTGGCCACCCAGGCATCGCCGTTGCGATCGACCGCCAGCCCGCGCAGGATGCCCGAGATCGTGGCCAGGTCCTCCCAGCTCTCGGTCTCGACGTCGAAGCGCAGCAGGCGGTTGTCGAACTCGGCGGTGACGTAGGGATTGCCGTCCTTGTCCATGGCGATGCCGTACAGGCGCTCCACCCCCGGTGCCTCCCAGCGCTGCACGTCCATGGTCTCGAAGTCCACGCGGAACAGCGCGGCGTTGTCCTTGCCGATCGCCCAGAAGTTGCGCCCACGATCGACCGCCCCTCCATAGAGCCCGCCCCACTCGGCCGAGCCGTCCCAGCTGGGGATGCTGATGCTCCCCTCCTCATCACCGGTGTCGCCGGCGAGGCGCCACACGTGCACGGTCATGCCAGGGTCCATGGCGCTGACCCACAGGCTCGGCTCCCCCGCGCAATCCTCGGCCTGAGGATCGCTGCCCGAGTCCCACGCGGCCGCACGCGCCCCCGCGTGGAGGTCCTTGCTCCACACCACGCACTCGTCCTCGTTCCACGGCAGCACGTCGCTCGGGCCCTGCGAGGTCTGGATCGCACCGTCGCCGTTGCGATCGATGCAGCGCTCTTGCTCGGCCGCGATCTTGATCACCGAGCCGCCGCCGCCCCGGTTGAGCGCCGCGATGTCCCCCACCAGGTTGACGGTGGTGCGGGAGGGGTCGGTCGCGTTGGTCGGCCCGGTCGCATAGCGAGCGATCTCGTCCCCCGTGCGCGTATCGATGCGCGAGACGGTCCCCTGCGGGCTGTTGGCGACCCAGATGTTGCTGAACGCCACCTCCTCGAGCCCCATGCCTCCGCCCTCGCCGCCGCACTCGGGCGGCTCCCCCGAGCCCCCCACGTCGAGCTTGGCCCCGGTGCCGCCCTCGGTCCCCACGGTGTCGTCGGCCCCCTCGGCGGTCTCGTCGGCCTGGGTGAGCGAGGCCGAGCCGGTGCCGGTGCCAAAGTCCCCGATCTCCGGGTCCTTCGTGCATCCGGTCAACGATGCGAGCGCGACGGCCATCACGAGCGACCTCCCGGTCGCAGTGGAATCAACGAGCGGATCGACTCTCACGTGGCGCCTCCATCGTCTTGGGGAACCGGCGGACCGGTGGGCGATGAATCTTTTTGGCCGGGCGCGGGCTCGGCCTCGGACCCGGACCCGCCCTGGCCGGGCCGAATGGGAAACGGAGCGAACCACGCGGCCACCAGCGACGGGATCGTGGCCACCATGACCACGAGGAAGAACGTGCGATAGCCCAGCCAGTCGGCGAGCGGACCGCTGGCCATCTGCGTGGGCACGAGCACCAGGTTCATCAGCGCCGTGGCGAACGCGTAGTGCGTCATGGTGTGCTTGCCCGGCGCGATCTGCTGCATCATGTAGAGCATGTTGCCGACGAACCCGAAGCTGTAGCCGAACTTCTCGATCGCAGCCATGCTGGCGACCGTCCAGAACGGCACCTGGACCCCCGGCTCGGCCACCTGGCTGAGGTAGACATAGGTCAGGTTGGGCAGGTTGATGCACAGCGCGAGCAGGAACAGCGTGCGTGGCAGGCCGTGACGCGACACGAACACACCGCCGAGCAGCCCTCCCACGATCGTGACCGCGGTGGAGATGAGGCCGTCGATCGTGCCCTTGTCCTCGAGCGACAGTCCGATGCCGCCCTGCTCGATCGGTGCCTGCAAGAACAGCGGCGCTTCGACCAACAGCAGGCCCTCGGCGCTGCGAAACAGGAACACGAACGCCAGCATCCCCACGATCGACTTCTTCTGGAAGAACGCGACGACCGCCTCCCAGAACATCGAGCCGACCTCGCGTGCGCTCTCGGGTCGGCGCGCGACCGAGCCGGTGGGCAAGACGATGCGGTGGTAGACGGCCAGCGCCGCCATCGTGGCGGCGCTGAGTACCAGGGCCCACGTCCAGGCGTCGCGAGGACCGAGCCCATCGCCGCTCTGCAGCCAGCCCGCCGTGTACACGACGGCGGAGGTGCCGAACAGCCGGCCCATGTTCCATGCCATGCCCTGCACACCCACGAAGCGGGCCTGCCCGGCCTCGTCGAGCGCGGTGATGTAGATGCCGTCGATGCAGATGTCCTGGGTGGCCGACGCAAACGCGAGCACCCACAGCACGCCGATGGTCACCTGGAAGTAGTTGGGCAGCGGCAGCGCGAACGCGATGGAGAGCAGCGCCGCGGCCATGAGCGCCTCCATGGCCAGCACGAAGAACTTCTTGGTGCGCACCATGTCGAGGAACGCGGCCCACAGCGGCTTGAGCGACCACGCCAGGCCCACGCTCGCCGTCGCGATGGTGATCTCGCTGTCGGTGTGGCCGAGATCCTTGAACATGGTGCCGGCCACCCAGATCACCATCGCGAATGGAATGCCCTCTGCGAGGTACGCGGTGACGACCCAGCGAACCGGTGCCAGCGACGACGACGAGCCTGCCATCGGGGATCGAGGCTAGAGGAACACGCAGCCCATGTATCCCCGGCTCGAATCGAGCCGCGACGGCGGCGTGTGAGCGCGCTCGCGCGGGTGCTCACGCGCTCGGGCGGAACGATTCGATCCGCCCGGCAATCGGGCTACCGGAGGCCGAAGAACGCGAAATTGGGCAACCGGCGGCCAGCCTCAGCCGGCGCCGACGAGCTCGTCACGAAGCACCCGCTTGAGGATCTTGCCGGTTGCGCCCTTGGGCAGCGAATCGCGGAACTCCACGAGGCGCGGGTACTTGTAGGCCGCCAGGTTCTGCTTGCAGTACTCGACGATCTCCTCGGCGGTGGCCGTGTGCCCCTCGCGCAGCGCGAGCACGGCCATCACCTCCTCGCCGTGCTTGGGATGCGGCATGCCGATCACGGCGGCCTCGACCACGGCGGGATGAGCGTAGAGGACCTCCTCGATCTCGCGCGGATACACGTTGAAGCCACCGCGGATGATCATGTCCTTCTTGCGATCGACGATGAAGTAGAAGCCGTCGTCGTCGCGGGTGGCCACGTCGCCGGTTCGAAACCATCCGTGCTGGATCGAGGCGTGGGTGGCCTCGGGCTTGTTGTAGTAGCCCTTCATCACGTTGGGACCGAAGATCCAGATCTCACCGGGCTTGCCGCTCTCCTCCACGCGGTGGCCGTCGTCGTCGACCAGCCGGAACTCCACGTCCTCGATCGGCAGACCGATGCTGCCGGGCTTCTTGGGTCGATCGGACCGGTTGAAGCTGGCGACGGGCGAGGTCTCCGAGAGCCCATAGCCCTCGAGGATGTCGACCCCGTACTTGTCGTCGAACGCCTTCATCACCTCGACCGGCATGGCCGACCCGCCGCTGACGCAGCGCTGGAGGCTGGAGAGGTCGTAGCGATCGGCCTCGGGATGGTGCAGCAGCGCGAAGTACATGGTGGGCACACCCGCGAACAGCGTGACGTGGTGCGCCTGCATCAGCGCGAACGCATCCTGCGGGGTGAAGCGGGGCAGCAGCACCAGCGTGCCCCCGGCCCCGAGCACCGCGTTCTGCAGCACGGTCTGGCCGAAGCTGTGGAACAGCGGCAACGTGACCAGCGCCACCGTGTCGACGCTCATGTCGCACAGCTTGTCGCGCGAGTAGAGCGCGTTGTAGAACAGGTTGAAGTGGGTGAGCTCGGCCCCCTTGGGCTGGCCGGTCGTGCCCGACGTGTAGAGGATGACCGCGGTGTCGTCGGGATTGGTGGCCGGCAGATCCTCGACCGGAGTCGCGGTGGCGAGCATGCGATTGAACGACCGCGCCCCCGCGGGCTCGTCGAGGTCGGTGGGATCGGCCTTGGCCACGATCAAGTGCTTGCAGTCGTCGACCCGGGCAGCGCCGGCATGGGCATGCTCGAGGAAGCCCTCCCACACCACCAGCGCCACCGCGTCCGAGTCGCGCAGGTGATAGGCGACCTCGGGCCCGGTGAGCAGCACGTTGAGCGGCACCACCGTACAGCCGGCATAGTGGGCACCGAAATAGGCCGCGATGAACTGGGGGACGTTGGGCAGCATCAGCGCCACGTGCTGACCGGGCTCGACCCCCAGGCCCTGCAGGGCCCAGGCGAATCTTCGGGCCATGCCGTGGAGCTGGGCGTAGGTGAGCTCTGTCTGCCCGATGATCACTGCCGTGCGATCGGGCCAGGTGCGAGCGGAGCTGCGGAGGATGGAGGCGAGATTGAGGCTCATGGAATCTCCGAAGCGGCCGGCGGCCGGAGCGATGATACGCACGATGTGCAGACCGAGATAGGCCAACGTGCCCCGCGCACGTGGCCCCTGCTACCCTCGTACCAGCCCCGTGCCCAACCACGACGACCCTGCCCTGATCTCCGAGTTCTCCGCGATCTCCCGCGAAGCATGGCGCGCCCGCGTGGAGCAGGCCCGGGGCCGAACCGTCGACGAGCTCGACGCGCCCTCCGTGGAGGGCTTCGAGCTGCGGATCCCCGCGCTGCGCTCGGCCGACGACGGCGAGCCCGGTCCCCGACCGCCCGCACGAGCGCCCGGATGGCGCATCGCGCTGGAGTACGCCGCACCGCACGGCCCGGCGCTGGCCGAGGTGGTCCGCCACGATGTGGGCCGCGGACTCGAGGTGGCGTGGGTCGGCCTGCACGACGAGCTGCGAGCGCAGCATGCGATCCACGGGCCGGCATCGGGCGTGGTCCTGCAGCCCGAGCAGCTCGCGGGCCTCGTCGATGCGCTCGGGCCCACGGTGGCGCTCCACCTCGACGCGGGGCTCGCCGCCCCGGCGATGGCACGCGCGCTGCTCGCCGCGCGGGGCGACGATGGGCCGGCCGACGCGGTGCTGTTCGATCCGCTCACGACCCTGGCCTGCACCGGAGGGCTGGGCACGACGCTCGGTGACGCCTACGCGGCGCTGGCCGAGCTCACGCGCGAGGTGGCGAGGCGACGACCCGGTCCGGGAGCGCTGCGCACCATCTTCGTCGACGCCGTGGCACTGCACGACGCGGGCGCCTCGGCCGAGCAAGAGGTCGCCTATGCGATCGCGGGGGGCATCGAGCACCTGCGGCAGCTGGAGGCCCACGGGCTCGCCCCCGCCGATGCGCTCCCGCACCTGGCCGTGCGCATGGCGGTGGGGACCGATCTGTTGGTCGAGGTGGCCAAGCTACGCGCGGCTCGGCGCCTGTGGGCTCGCGTGCGCGCCCATGCGGGCCTCGACGCGGGCTCCCCGACCCCGCCTCCCACACCACTGTGGGTCCGCAGCTCGTGGCGCAGCGGCACGCGTCGCGACCCGTGGGTCAACCTGCTGCGCGGCAGCGTGGCCGGCTTCTCGGCGGTGGTGGGTGGTGCGTCGGTGATCGCGGTGCAGCCGGCCACGGAGGCACTCGGCGAGCCCGACGCCAACGCCCGACGCTGGGCGATCAATACCCAACACATCCTGCGCGGCGAGTCCCACCTGGGAGTGGTGGATGATCCGGCCGCCGGGAGCTGGACGTTCGAGGCGCTCACCGATGCTCTGGCCCGGGGAGCATGGGAGCGCGTCCAGGAATGGCTCGCCGATGGCGGGCTCGCCTCCGCGATCGAGCAGGGCATGCTCCAGGCACGGATCGCGGAGCGGGCCGCGGTGCGGTCTTCCGAGCTGGCGACCGGCCGCCTGGCATTCGTGGGCACGAATCTCTACCCCCAGCTCGACGAGCCGGTACCCCCCGTCACGTCGACGCCCGTCCCCACGTCGGGGGTGGACGCCACGCCGTCGATCGCCGTTCCCCCGCTGGCGAGACACCGGCTCACCGAGCCGCTCGAGGCCCTGCGCGATCGCAACGATGCCATTGCCCGTCGAGGTCGCCGACCTCGCGCGGGGTTGATCACCGCCGGCGATGCCCACAAGGCTCGCCCACAGCTCGACTTCGCTCGCAACTTCGTGACCGTGGGAGGCTTCGAGCCGATCGTGCTCGAGGACGACGCCGAGCCTCCCCCCGACATCGGCCTGGCCATCGTGTGCGCACCTCCCGATGCGCTCGAGGCACACGGCCCCGCCGTCGCCCTCCGCCTGCGGGAGGCAGGCGTACGGCGGGTGCTGGTGGCCGGACGCCCCACCCCCGCCCTACGCAACGCGGGCGTGCACGACTTCGTGCATCGCGGCCGCGACGTGATCGCCTTGCTGGGCTCGCTCCAGCTCGAGCTCCTTCCCACCGTCATGGAGGGCCTGGCATGAGCACGCTCCCGGACTTCTCCACGCTGAGCTATTCAGAGCTCGTGCAAGGGTCACAGCTCCCGCAAGTCGGCCCCACCGCGGGGTCCGAGCCCGAGGCCGGTGCCCCTGCATGGACCACCCCCGAGGGCATCGAGATCCGCTCGCGCTACACCCCGGCCGAGCTTCCCGATCCTTCGCAGCTCTCCACCATGCCCGGCTTCCCGCCGTACCTGCGTGGGCCCTACCCCACCATGTACGTGGAGCGACCGTGGACGATCCGACAGTACGCGGGCTTCTCCACCGCCGAGGCCAGCAACGCGTTCTACCGCCGCAACCTCGCCGCGGGCCAAAAGGGCCTGTCGGTGGCGTTCGATCTGGCCACCCACCGCGGCTACGACTCCGACCATCCGCGCGTGGCCGGTGACGTGGGCATGGCCGGAGTGGCGGTCGACTCGATCCTCGACATGCGGATCCTGTTCGACCAGATCCCCCTCGACCGAATCAGCGTGTCGATGACCATGAACGGGGCCGTGCTCCCGGTGATGGCGCTGTTCATCGTGGCGGCGCAGGAGCAGGGCGTGAGCGCGGCCCAGCTCAGCGGGACCATCCAGAACGACATCCTCAAGGAGTTCATGGTCCGCAACACCTTCATCTATCCACCGGGGCCCTCGATGCGGATCATCGGGGACATCTTCGCCCACACGGCGAGGCACATGCCCAAGTGGAACAGCATCAGCGTGTCCGGCTACCACATGCAGGAGGCCGGGGCCACGGCCGACCTCGAGCTGGCCTACACGCTGGCCGACGGCATCGAGTACGTGCGCACGGGCATGGCGGCGGGCCTCTCCGTGGACGACTTCGCCCCGCGGATCTCGTTCTTCTGGGGCATCGGCATGGATCCGTTCATGGAGATCGCCAAGCTCCGTGCGGGTCGCATGCTGTGGTCCAAGCTCATGCGCGGCGTGGGTGCGCGCAGCGACAAGTCGCTGGCCCTGCGCACCCACTGTCAGACCTCGGGCTGGAGCCTGGCCGCCGCCGATCCCTACAACAACGTGGCGCGTACCTGCATCGAGGCGCTGGCCGCCGTCTGCGGCCACACCCAGTCGCTGCACACCAACGCGTTCGACGAGGCGCTGGCGCTGCCCACCGATGCCTCGGCTCGCATCGCCCGCAACACCCAGCTGCTCTTGCAGCACGAGGCCGGGGTGTGCCGCAGCATCGATCCGTGGGGCGGAAGCTACTACGTGGAGGCCCTCACCGATGCGCTGGCCCGCAAGGCGTGGGCGCTCATCGAGGAGATCGAGCAGATGGGCGGCATGGCCAGGGCCATCGAGCAAGGGCTGCCCAAGCGGAGGATCGAGGAGGCGGCCACCCGCACCCAGGCGCGGATCGATTCGGGAGCGCAGCCCCTGGTGGGCGTCAACTGCTGGCGGGTGCACGACGAGCCCCCGGTGGAGGTGCTCAAGGTCGACAACGAGGCGGTGCGGCGGGCCCAGCTCGCCCGCCTCGAGCAGCTCCGAGCCGAGCGCGACGACACCCGGGTCCAAGCGGCCCTACGAGCGCTCACCCGCTGCGCGGAGTCGAGTGAAGGCAACCTGTTGGCGCTGTCGATCGAGGCCGCGAGCGCGGGCGCGACGGTGGGCGAGATCTCCAGCGCGCTCGAGGAACCGTGGGGACGCTACGTGCCGCAGCAACGCTCGATCCAGGGGGTGTATCGCACCGAGCGCGCCGACGACGGTGCGTTGGCCGAGGTGCTCGACCGCGTGGAGCGCTTCGAGCAGGCCGAGGGCCGACGCCCGCGGCTGCTCGTCGCCAAGATGGGGCAGGACGGGCATGACCGCGGCGCCAAGGTGATCGCCACCGGGTTCGCCGACATGGGCTTCGATGTGGACATCGGCCCGCTGTTCCAGACCCCGGAGGAGACCGCCCGACAGGCGGTGGAGAACGACGTGCACGTGGTGGGCATCAGCTCGCTGGCCGCCGGGCACCTGACGCTGGTGCCGAAGCTACGGGCCGAGCTCGCCAAGCTCGGGCGGGAGGACATCGTGGTGGTGGCGGGAGGGGTGATTCCGCCGCAGGATCACGAGGCACTGCGGAGCATGGGAGTGGCGGAGATCTTCGGGCCGGGTACCGAGCTGTGCGAGGCGGCCATGCGAGTGCTCGATGCAATCGAGACGGCGCTCGTGGGACCGAGCTCGTGAACACCCGCAAACCCGCTGGGGCCGCGGCGGCCTTCTCGTCCGGCTCCCCCTACGACACCGCGCCGACCCGAACCCGCACGCGCCCGGCCGTCAGCACCCGCTCGAGCTCCCGCAGCCCGAATGGCTTGCCCAGATACTCGTCCATGCCCGCGGCCAAACAGTCTTCGCGATCGCCCTTCTGCGTGTAGGCGGTCACCGCCACGATGTAGGGCTGCGCCAGTCTGGCGTCCCGTCGAATCTGCCGCGTGGCCTCGAGCCCATCCATCACCGGCATCTGCACGTCCATCAGCACCACGTCGTACCGTCGGCGGTGCACGGCATCGAGGGCCCCGCGACCGTCCTCGGCCACATCGACCTGGTGCCCCAGGCGCTGGAGCATCGACCACGCGACCCGTTGGTTCAGATGATCGTCCTCCACCAGCAGCACCCCCAGCGGACCGTTCTTGCGCGACTCGATCGCGGGCACCGGCTCGATGAGCGCGCTCCTCACCCAAAGGGGCATCGTCATGGTTCGCACTACAGCGTACGCCGTTACGCCGAATCGGCGAGGGTCTAACTTGGGCCACCCGGTCTCGCGAGTGAGCCTGGCGGCTCGAGGTACGCCGAGCGCCTACTCGCAGCAGCGCTCGGCCTCGAAGTCGGTGCCCCGACCAGTTCCACCAAGGGCCGCTACGGCTCGAGCAGCGCCCGCACGCGATCGACCTCGTCGGGCACGGGAGGATTGGGCAGGTCTTCGAGCACCTCGAACAAGGGCATCAAGGCACGAGCCTCGTCACGTCGATCGAGCCGTGCGAGCGCCTCGGCTCGCAGCAGCGTGGCTTCACCGTTGAGGTCGTCGCCCTCGCCAACGATCTCCGGAGGCAACGCCTCGAGCCTCGTGAGCGCCCGATCCGGTCGCCCCTCTCCCAACTCCACCCGCGTCATGCCGAGCTCGATTCCAAGTGTCGGCTGCGGAGGATCGAACGCGAGCGCCCGCTGCCGCGCGAACTCCAGCATGCGACGGCCGTCCTCGAACCGACCGACCTGCGTGAGGCTGTTGCCGTAGTGCACCACGCGACGCAGCGCGAACTCGTGGACGACCTGCCCTGGATCCAGTGAACCGTAGGCCCTTGCGTAGAGCCGGTTGGCATCGGCATACCGGCGAACCACGTAGTAGGCCTCGGCGAGGTTGACCTCCACCATGAGCACGAGCGAGGCCTCGGCGCCCAGCGCGTCGGTGAGCAACGCCCGCGCCCGCTCGAAGGCCGCAATCGCCTCGTCATATCGCCGCTGAAGCCTCAGCACGAGACCCACGTTGTTGTGGGCGAACGCGGTCTCGGGATGGGACGGACCCAGGTGCTTGCTGCGAATCTCGAGCACGCGCTGGCCAAGGGCCAGGGCCTGGTCCAGCTGGCCCTGCGGAGTGCGAGCGGTGCCCAGAGCCCCGAGGATCTGGGCCACCCGCAGGCTGTCGGGCCCCGCCTGCTTCTGCGCGATCGGAAGCGCTCGCTGAAAGCACGCCACCGCGTCGGCGTAGCGATGGTGTCGAAGCTCGATGCGACCGCGCGCGAGCCACAGCCGCGCCTCCAGCTCGTCGGCGAAGCGCGCGTCGAGACGACGAACGCGCTCGAGCATCGCCAGCGCATCCTCGCTCCTCAGCTCGGCCTGCTCGTAGCGCAGCAGCATGTAGCCGAGGATGTCGACCAGCTCCACGGCGGTCTCCGCGGCCAGGAAATCGTCGCCGGCCGCCAGCGCCAGCGACCAGGCCTCCTGCAGCTCGGTGGCGGCCTGCTCGCCGTGTCCGAGCAGCACGAGCATCCGCGCCCGCTCGCGCAGCACCCGGGCCAACAACGGGGGGTAGCCGGTCTCGCGCGCCCCCTCGACCACGCGCTCGGACAGCTGCAGACCATCTCGATAGCGACCCGCTCGGCTGAGCGCCTGCACCTGCGCCCGGTCGTCCTCCAGCCCCACGACGCGCTCGTACACCCCGGGATCCCTCGGCGGCGGCACGCGAGCACGCAGCGCCGGGAGGTCTGCGCACGGGGCCAGCGAGCTCAGATCGTCGACCGCCTCGATGGCGTGCTGTCGTACCTCGGGCGTCGGCTGCTCGAGCACCGACACCAGCGCCCGCAGCTCACGAAGGCGCTCGTCGAGGCAAGCGCCGCGCAGATCGAGGGCCTCGTCGGATTGTGCACCACGATGGTGGGCCTCACACGCATCGCGATGCCCCCGAGCCCAATCGCCGACGTAGGCATCGATGCGCTCGACCACGAGCGTCGACGTGTCCTCGGCGTACTCGGTGGCGCCTTCGGCCAGGGTGCGGCGAACCTCGGCCCGCGCCCCGGAGGTCCACAACTCGTCGACGAGGCGGTCACCCCCGGCGCATGGATCGACCGAGGCAAGCAAGGTCCCGCCCACCAGCGAACCTGCGCCAACCAGCACGAGCCCCGCCAGCGCCCACATGCGTCGTCGGGCTCGCCGCATGCCCGGCTCGAGCCGCTCGACCAGCGCATCCATCGAGTCGAAGCGATCCTCGGCGCGCGGCGACAGCCCGCGCATCACCACGCTGCGCAACCACCGGGGCACCGCCGGATCGCGGTCGGGCTCCGCCATGTCGCCGGCGAGCACCCGGGTGGCGAGCTCGGCCAGCGTCCGCCCCTTGAACGGCCGCGTGCCCCACAGGGCCTCGTAGAGCATCACGCAGAACGCATACTGATCCGATGCGGCCGTGGGTGGCTCGCGACGGAACTGCTCGGGGGACATATAGGCCGGCGTACCCACCAGCGCACCGGCGCGGGTGAGCGTGGCGTCGAGCAATCGCGTCTCGCCCGACAGCGGACGGCCGTCGGCATCGACCACCGGCTCGCTGGTGTCGTCCATCGGACGGGCGAGGCCAAAGTCGGTCACCCGCGGCCGCTCATCGCGGCCGATCAGCACGTTGTCGGGCTTGACGTCGCGGTGCACCAGGCCCGCCGCGTGGGCAGCGGCCAGCCCGCGGCCCACGTCTCGGAACATCGCCAGCACCCGCGGGCGATCGCCTCGATGGTGCTCGAGCCAGGTCGTGAGCGTCCCGCCCTCGACGAACTCCATCGAGACGAACACCCGCCCGTTCACCGCCTTGACCTCGTGCACGGTGATCACGTTGGGGTGCGAGAGCTTGGCCATGGCCTGCGCCTCGCGAAGCAGCCGCTGCTGTGCGCGCTCGTCGGCGAGCGCGTCGCGCTCGTGCAGCACCTTGAGCGCGACCTTGCGATCGAGGTCGGCGTCGTAGGCTGCATAGACCACTCCCATCCCTCCACGCCCCACCGCCTCGAGCACGTGATAGCGGTCGAGCCTGGCGCCGGGCTCGAGCAGCGAGCGCTCGGGCTGGCACAGATCGTCGTCGGCCAGCGTCTCGTCCGCACCGGGCCGGACGATGGACTCGACGCCGGTGGCAGAGCCCGGCGTCTCGGGGTCACTGGGGGGCACGGTGTGATCGTGCCACGGCCCGTCAGCCGGTGGATCGAAGCGCACGGGTCGCTCATGAAGCGCAGGCCAGCGACTCGTGGCTCGCACGACCGGCGGGACCAGGCGACGAGGCTCGTCCCACGACCAGGCTCCGCAGGCGCTCGCGAGCACGATGCGCCCTCACGCGCACCGCTCCTGGTCGGAGCCCGAGCGTGCGCGCAACGTCGCATAGCGAGGCCCCATCGAGGACACGGCGAAGCAGCTCTTGCTCGGCCGGCGCCAGCCGCTCGAGCCCGTCCGAAAGCGCCTGGTGACGCGAGAGGGTGCGCTCTCGCTCCTCGATGATCTGCTCGGGATCGAGCTGCGGCCCGGGATGCTCATCGGCAGCTTCCAGGGAGCAGACCGGTCGGACACCGCCGCGGCGAAGCTCGGAGAGCGCCACGTTGCGCGCGATGGTTCGAAACCATGAGACCACTACGGCATCGCCGACCGACGCGTTGGGCGCCCAACGATGCCGAGACCGATGCGCGAGCAAGAACGTCAGCTGCACGAGGTCGTCGACCGCACCGTGGACCCCCACGATGGCGGTGATCCGGGCGCGAACCCGCGGCTGCAGGACGCGGTAGAGGGCGACGAACGCCCGCGGATCGTCGTCGACGTAGCGAGTCATCGTGGCGACCAGGGGCTCTTGGGGGATGGAGGAAGCGTGGCGGGGTACCATGGGCATGCTCGTCCCTGGCCGCGGGGTACGCAACCGGACCGAGAGGGCTCGGCCGGTCGCAAGCGCCACGGCGGGGGTCTTGCCCGCTTCGATGACCGACGGAGGAAAAGGTTACCGGTCCAAACACCCTTCGGCGGTTCCCCTGCGCGCTCGACCGCCACACTGCTACGCTGCCATGGCTTGCGCTCGTCCCGGACGACCTCGCCCCCGCCCCAGGATCTGGATCCGGATCCGACGCGGCGGCCGTCCGTGGAGGAGATGGTGGACCTGATCCGAACCCACGCGGCGCCCCTGCGGCGAACCTGCCGGCGCCTGCTCCGAGACGACGTGGACGCCGACGACGCGATCCAGGAGACCTTCCTCAACGCGCTGCGTGGTCTGTCGTCCTTCCGTGGCGATGCCCGGCTCTCGACGTGGCTCCACCGCATTGCGATCAACGTGTGCCTGGCTCGGCTGCGGCGCGCCAGGCCGCAGGCGTGGACCATGGACGCGGACCACGAGGACGACGCGCTGGCCTCGCTGCTGCCCCGCTACCATCACGATGGCCACCGCATCGGGCCGCTGCCGACGTGGAGCACCCCCCTCGACGAGCTCGCCCAGCGCCGGGAGCTGTGCGAGCGGGTGCGTCGGATGGTCGAGTCGCTCCCCGAGCCCCACCGCACCGTGATCGTGCTGCGAGACTTCGAGGAGCTGTCGACCGAGGAGACCGCCGAGCTGCTCGGGGTGCGGGTCAACGCGGTCAAGACCAGGCTCCATCGAGCCCGGCAAGTTCTTCGCACCATGCTCGAGCACGAGCTCCACCGGGAGGAATTGGGATGACACAGCGGATGACCTGTCGCGAGCTCATCGAAGACTTCCTGGCCGCCTACGTCGACGACGAGCTGCTGCCCGAGATCCGCGACCGCTTCGACGAGCATCTGGGCCAGTGCCCCGCCTGCGTGAGCTACCTCGAGACCTACCGCCAGACGATGGCGCTGGCCCGCGCAGCCAGCCATGCCGAGCCCCTCGACGACCCCGCCCCACCGCCCCTGGTCGAGGCGATCCTGGCGGCGCTGCAGAAGTGAGCGCCGCCAGGGCGCCCACGCGCAGCCGACCGCTCGCTGGTCGTGGCAGGGCAGGTGCTCGGCTCGCTCTGATACCATCGTTCGGTGGCACCACAGCGCTCCCCAGGCCAGACCGTCGTCGCCCTGGTTGCGCTCGGCCTGGCTTGCGTGGCCGGCCCGAGCTGCGCGGTGGGCCAGGGCAACGAGGGGAGCGACACCAACCCTGGCCTGGGGTCGGGTGGTCCTGCCTCGTCCGACGACGGCACCATCACTCCCATCGACTCGGCCGACAGCGGCGAGGGCCAGCCGGTCTGCGGCAACGGGCAGGTCGAGGCAGGCGAGAGCTGCGACGACGGCAACGACGACGACACCGACGCCTGCACCAGCCTGTGCGCCGCCCCCTCGTGCGACGACGGCCTCCAGAGCGGCGATGAGACCGACGTGGACTGCGGCGGAAGCTGTGCCGCCTGCACCGGTGGCGGGTGTCGCACCACCAGCGATTGCGAGGCCGGCGTGTGCATCGACGGTACCTGCGCCCATCCGCGAAGCTGCCGCGAGCTGCTCGAGCAGGTCCCCGGCACCCCCGACGGGGTGCAGACCATCGATCCCGACGGTGACGGCGGCGTGGCTCCGTTCTCCGTGTCGTGCGACATGACGAGCGAGGGCGGGGGCTTCATCCGGCTGTCGCTGCAGCACAGCGACGGA
The DNA here is from genome assembly GCF_026337845.1 of Paraliomyxa miuraensis. GTDB lineage: Bacteria > Myxococcota_A > Polyangia > Nannocystales > Nannocystaceae > Paraliomyxa > Paraliomyxa miuraensis. Next base: position 141,956 of record NZ_JAOVZF010000158.1, read on the forward strand.
GTGATCGTGGCGCAGAACGCCGCCGACAACCCATGGCACAAGTGTGCAGACGACGCCGCCAAGCACTTCTCGTGGATCGACGAGGGCACGATCTCCGCCGACTTCAGCCCCGGTGAATTCCTCGACGAGGAGGTCGAGCTTTCGTACCAGAACCCGGCCGATGGCACGACCTACTCGTCGGCCCAGGTCGAGGCCCTGCGTACGGTGGTATCGGAGCTGGCCACCTCGACCCGCATGGTGGCGGTGACCGCCGACGACGACGGCGCCGACTGGGACGCCGACATGGTCAATGGCCACGAGGTCTACGTGCGCGGCGCCCTCGGTACGTGGATCCTGCTCACCCCCGGGACCAACGGTGATTGCGGTGGCAGTCCCGGCGCGTGGCCGATCGCAGACACCGAGTCGGCGTTCTACCTGTGGACCCACGATGCAGGGGGCTCGGCCGTCGACGGCGTGACGGGCCTCTCCGACATCTCCGGGGTGGGCAGCGAGGTGCTGCCCGACGCCGTGCGCCTGGTGGTCCAGAGCGGCGGCGGGGTGGCGTTCGGCTGGGAGCAGCCGGTGTTCCTCGTCCGGTGATCCCGTGACGGAGTCCGTCTACGCCTCCTGAAGCGACGCCTTCAGCAGCGGCAGCGCCCGCGCCGCGCCCATGGTCGCCAGCAGCGTGCTGAGCTTGGGACCGCGATCGCGGTCGAGCAGCAGATCGTAGAACAGCGGATAGATCTCCTTGAGCGGCGTCGTCAGCTCGCCCGCGAGCGCCTTGAAGTGCTCACCGAGCGTGGCGTCGTCCGCCTCGGGGTCCTGCTCGAGCACCGCGACCACCCGCTGGAGTGCCATGCGCGACTCGCCTTCCACCACCCGACCCACGGGCTCGGCGCGAATGCGATAGCGGAAGTCCTCGGGGGCATACTGCTCGATCCAGCTCCACACGCAGCGCGCCCGTTGATCGAAGCGGCGCCGGACCTCGGGGTCCGCGAGCTCGGCCTCGCCCGCGTACACGGCACGGGTCCGCTCGATGTCGCCGTCGAAGATCTGCAGGTTGACCGACAGGTGCCGAAAGCCCGGCAAGAACGGAGCCGGTGTACCGGGCTCGATGTGATGGTGATCGACCGAGGCCAGCTGCATGGTCCGCCGCGCGGCCTGGCGCTTCTTGTCGTTGCGCCCGCCGTCGTCGGCCTCGTGGGCCAGCCGGAACGCCCGATCGTGGTCCTCGTAGAGCTTGACGACGTCGAGGTCGAACGAGATCTGGAACTCGGTGTTGGGCCGATAGCTCGCGAACAGCCACCGCAGCACCTCGGGCTCGTAGACCTCGAGGCAGTCGGCCACCGTGACCACCCCGCCCTTGGAGCTGCTGATCTTGCCGCCCTGCCCCTTGACGGACACGAAGTCGTAGCCCACGTACTGCGGCGCGCTCCACCCGTAGATCTCGGCCACGATGCGCTTGGCGGTGTCGTAGCTGCCGCCAGCCGAGCTGTGATCCTTGCCGCCGGGCTCGAATGCCACCCGCTCCTGGGCCCAGCGCATCGGCCAGTCCACCCGCCACGGCAGCTTGAGGTTGCCGCCCTTGCGCAGGTCCACATCGTGGGCGTGGCCGCACTGGCCGCAGTCGTAGTGCACCGACCACTCCCCGTCCCAGGCAAAGCGCAGGTCGTCCTTGCCGCACGCATCACAGAAGCCGGCCAGCGGCAGCCAGTCGTCGGCCAGCAGGCGCCGCGCCCCGTGGGCCCGACGGGCATCGTTCAAGATCTCGCGGATCCGATCGGCGTTGGCCAGCGCCTCGTGAATGCCCTCGGCGTAGGCCCCGGCGCGATAGCGCTGGTGCTGCCGAATGAACTCGGGCGCGATCCCCAGCGGGGCCAGACTCTGCTCGAAGGCCGCGATGTGGTGCGACGCATAGCTGTCGTGCTCGCCCCATGGATCGGGAACGTCGGCGATGCTGCGGCGGAGGTTTTGGTGCAGCATCTCCTGCTGCGGCGCGTCCTTGGGGACCTTGCGCATCACGTCGAAGTCGTCCCACGAGTAGATGAAGCGCACCGGCACTCCGCGATCGGCGAGCGCCCGCGCGACCAGGTCCACCGTGATCACCTCGCGGAAGTTGCCCACGTGCACCACCCCCGAAGGCGTGATGCCGGCCGCGACGGCGATCGACTCGGGCTTGCCCTGCGATCCATCGCCCTTCCCCGACAGAGCCTCTGGGTGGGCACGGAGGGTCCGCTCGGCCGCCTGGTCGGCCCAGTGGTTGAGGTGGGGATCGGGAGCGCTCGGATTGGCCATGGGGAGGTCGGTTTTGGCCCAACCGAGCGCGCTCCCGCAAGGGCGGGCCGCTACTTCTTCTTGCACTTCTCGTCGCTGGCCATGCGCGACGGTCCGTCGAGCAGGAACGACGATGCACCCGCGGCCTTGTACTGGTCGACGGCCGCGAACGCAGCGGCGCACAGCGCCGCCTTGTCGCGCTTGTACTTGGCCACCGCGGCGAGCCCCTCGTTGGCACGCCCCTTGAGGATGTCGGCCTCGGCCCCGGTCCCACCCGCGGCTTGCAGCGCGGCCTCGTAGCTGCGCTTGGCCGCATCGAGATCCTCGGGCTTGGCCAGCTCGGTACTCTCGGCCGAGCCGAACGCGGTACCGATCAGTGCCTGCGCGTGCAGGACCTGGGCGAGGATTCCCTGGGCGCTGGCGGGCGAGGCCGCAGCCGCGGCCTGCAACGCCTGCTTGGCCGCGTCGTAGTCCTCCTGGGCCAACAGCAACGCACCACGCCCGAGCTTGGCCGCCGCCTCGACCTCCGGGTCTTGTAGCTTGCTGGCCATCTCCAGCCCGTACTGAGCCGGAGCCTCGGCGTTCTCGAACACGATCTGTGCATGCGCCACCGCCAGCCACCCGCCTGCCAGGCCGCTGGCCCGCATCTGGGACGGCTCGCGCATGCCCGTGTGGATCGGCTCGAGCGTCGCGATCGCCTCTTCGTAGTTGCCCGTGAGCACCTGGTGCACTCCCTGGGCGAGCTCGGCGGGATCGGGATCCTGCGCCGGCGGAGGCTCGGGCTGAGGCTCATCGGTCACAGCCCCCGCATCACCGCCATCGGTGGTGGAGGCCGTGGTGTCGCCGGGGTTGGTGGTGTCGGTCTTGGGCTTGCCGCAGGCGGGGACCAGCAGGAGCAAGGCGAGCAGGGTGGGAATGGTCGGCTTCATGGCTCGGGCTTCGGGCTTGGGGAATCGGAGTCGGAGGTGGAATCGTCGGCGGACGCCTGGGACGCTTGGCCGTCGAGGTCGTCCTCGGCCAGTGGCGAGGCCGATGGCGGGTCGGGCCGATGCAGCACGCGGATCTCCAGCCGGCCGTCGGCGCCGACGGTACCGTACACCAACTGACTGGGATCCTCGTGCCGTCCGGTGAGGTCGGCCTCGAAGGTACCGATCACCTCGATGGTGTCGCCGATCCGCAGCGATACGCTCTCGTAGTGCGCGCCTACCTTGTCGGTGGGCGCGGTCACCCGGGCCCCCTCGAGTTCCTCCACCCCACACAACCCCGTGCCATCGGACACCACCAGCAGGTCGGCCGCAACCGCGGTTTGGGGGCCCGCACCCGCACGGTTGCGCCACACACACTCGTGCCCGGGAGCTCCCCCGAGGTTGCCGGAAGCGCTCTGAATCACGGCCTCGATGCGCACCGGCCCTGCCTGGGCCTTCGCGATCGCCGTGGGCTTGCGCTGCTCGAGCCGCTCCACCGTCGCCCGCCACGCCGCGTCCCGTCGCCCGGCCCCGAAGCGAACGAAGCGATCACGCCCGCGTGGCACGATGGATGACGCTCCGAGCTGTGCGCGCTGACGCCGCGCTCCCACGAAGAACACCAGCACCGCCAGCGGCACCAAGAACGCGAGCCACAGCAGCTGCCCCGAGTCCCAGCCCGAGAACATCGAGAACGGATCCTCGGCCCCGCCCTCGAGCTGCGCCGGCGCGAGCGCGACGGCCATCACCCACGACCCCCCCGCGATCACCAGTACGCCTCGGCCAGGCCCAGCGTGTAGTGCCCCTTGGTGTCGGACCTGCCGTCGACGCTGGCCTTGCCCTCCACCAGCGAGCGACCCACCTGCCCCGGCTGGATCTCGGCGATGGTGGCCCCGGCGAGCGTCGGGCCCTCGGTGAATTCGACCACGGGTACGATGCCGCGCAGCGGCACCGTGCCGCGGTTGCGCACCAGCACCATCCAGCGCACGCGCCCCAGCCACACCTCGGCCGCTCCCTCCACCTTGAGCTCGACCACCGGCTCGATGTCGTAGGCGCGGTTGGGGTCGGCCTCGCTGAGGCGGGGCAACAGCTGCATGCGCTGGTTCTTGTAGTCCATCTGCACGAAGAACTCGCGCATGACGTTCAGACCGAGCAGGCCCTCGGTGCGCTCGTTGACACAGGCGTCGCACACCGACACGAGCAGGCCGGGGATCATCACCTGCCCCAGCTGCAGCGCCGGCAGGTGCACCATGCGGCTCTCTCGTGGCCCGCTGGCGGTGTTGAAGGTGAGCGTGGGCGCATCCTCCGGAACGGCGATGCCGAGCTCGGCCGCGGTGTGGCTGCTGATGGTCGTATAGGAGGCCCCGGTGTCGAACAGGTAGGGCAGCGTGACCGAGGCAGCCTGGTCGGCACCGGTGGGGCCATGCAGCGTCACGTCCATCAGGATCGCCGTCCCCTCCTCGGCGAACGGCACCGACAGCGTCTTGGAGGGATCGACCTCGCCACGATCGACCAGCGGAAGCGTACCGCGATCGTCCACCCCTTCTTCGGTGTCCGGTGCGGCAAAGTCGGCCGCGTGGTGAGCCGCCGCCGACATCACCCGGGTGGCCGAGTGCGAAGGACCAAAGCGATCCTCGGCCACCCATGCGCCTTGACCTCGCAGCGCGGTCGCGACGATGTCGGGCATCATCTGCATCGCCACCAGCACCCCCCCGGCATTCCACAGCATCGGGAGCCACGCCATGGTGAGGGTGATGCGACGCGCATCGCCCTGGTGCTTCCACACCGCGATTGCGAACGGCACGCCCAGCGTGATCACGAGCGCGACGAACCAGATCCACAGCGAGCTCGAGGTGAAGCCACCACGCTCGACCGCGGCCGTTCGTGCCATCGAGACCGCGATCCACAGCGCGATCACCAGGCTCGCCAACGAGCCCAGACCGAGCAGCACCCACGTCAGTGCCATGAGCACCGATCGCGCAGCGCCGTTCACCCTGCGGCGCGAGCGCCCAGCACGAGGCGCAGGGGGCCGAGGTCGCCGTGGCGCTCGCAGTGACGGATCCGGCGTAGAGCCGGGGCGAGGGGCCGCTGGAGTCACGAATTCCGATGGTAGCATCGTTGGTCCGCACGGCATGGCGTCGCGGGTATGGAAGGTCGGGCCACGTATGCAGCCCTGGTCACGGCCACTACTGCTCATGCGCCTCGCCCATCCTGCGTTCCCGCACGTTCGAGCGGCCTGCCCCCGGGTTCGGCGGCGACCTCGTTCGCTTTCGCTCAGTGCAATTCCGACCGCTTCGGACCGGTTCGGGCCCGATGCGCGAGGATCCGGCCCCTTCTTTCCTTGGATCATTGCCCAACAGATCCGTAAAGTAGAGTACGGTTTTCGACCCAGCCATGGGCGTCCCTACGTTCAGCGTTCGCTTCGAGAGTCAGGACGACTTCCTGGTCGAGTACACCGACCGTCTTCGTCATGGACGGGCGCTGCTGCCGTTGGGAAAGCCCTTGCCCCCAGGTACGCCCGTGCGGCTCAAGGTCGAGCTGCCCGATCGATCCGTGCTGTACCTGCTCGGCTCGGCCATCGCACCGGCTCGACGCGAGCGCAGCACCAGCGGGGCGACGCCAGTACGGCTCGCGATGACCGAGGATCAACGGGCCCAGCTCGAGGCGTGCGTGCAGGCCTTGATGCGCACCGACGAGCCCACGCCCGCGGATGGAGGCACGCCCGTTCCCGATGCAGAGGACGATCCGACCGGAATGAGCGTGTTGCTGGTCGACGACTCGGTCAGCATGCGCATCGAGCTCGGCGACGCGCTGCGCGAGCGCGGCTTGCGGGTGCGCGTGGCCGAGAACGGCCTGGTCGCGCTGTCGGCCGCGCTCAAGCGTCCGCCCGACGTGATCCTCACCGACGTGGAGATGCCGGAGATGGACGGCTGGACGTTCGTACGAACGGTCCGCTCTCGTCCCAGCCTGACGGCGATCCCCATCGTGTTCCTCACTCGCCTCAGCGACGACCTCTCGCGCCTCAAGGGCTATCGCCTCGGCGTCGACGACTACCTGCCCAAGACCATGGCGCCCGAGGAGATCATCGCGCGCATCCAGGGCGTGCTGGCGCGACGCCAGCAGGTGGTCGCCAGCGGCGACGGCACGAACAGCAACGCGGGTGGTGGTCTGCGAGGCAGGCTCGAGCACGTGCGCCTCGGGAGCTTGCTGGCGTTCCTCGAGTCCGAGCGACGCAGCGGAGCGCTGCACCTGACTCGCGGCACGGACACGGCCACGCTGCACCTCGCCAGCGGCACGCTCGAGTACGTCGAGGGCCTCGGCCGCTACGACCATCAGCACGATCGGGTGTTCGAGCTGCTGAGCTGGACGCAAGGGGAGTTCGCCCTCGTCCCCGATGCACCCTTGCCCAAGCAAACCAACGAGCAGCCCGCCACGCCGCTGACCTATCTGCTGATGGAGCACGCGCGGCGCGAGGACGAGGCCAAGGCCTCGGGCGCGGTCTAGAAAAGACCCGTCGACGACGGGATGCACGTGGCGCACCGCCGCGGCGTGGCGGCAGCCGAGGATGCCAAGGTCGCCTGACCGGGCCCGCGGTTCCGGTTTGACCCCTTGCGGGAGGACGCGGGTGGCCGCACTCGTGGCCACTCCGCGAAATTCCTCGGCCAGCCGGTGATCAGCCCAGGCCAGCGCGGCAACCCCAGAGACATGAAGACTCCGCGTCGTTCCCTTCGTCGCGCTGGTGCCGTGCTGAGCGTCACGGGGGCCTTGCTCGTGAGCGCGCCGGCCCACGCCGTCGACGTCAAGGTCCATGTGCAAGCCCCCTACGAGCTCGACCCGTCGCTGCTGGTTCGATTCGATCTCGACCGCCTCCACGCGCAGAACGTCGACCCCGTCTACGCCGATCGCTTCGCGATCCCCTACGACGTGATCGAGCCGCTGATCGCGAGCAAGCTCGCGGAGGCGGTCGATGGTGTGCGTCACTTCCACATCACGTGCAAGACCGTCCTGTGCCCCGATACCGACGTCGACGTCACGATCCTCTCGACGTTCTCGTTCACCCAGAAGAACCAGCCGAAGATCGAGAGCGTTGGCCCGGCTTCCCACGACACGTTTCGGATCACACTCGATACCCAGGTCGCGGTCGGGGTCGATCTGCTCGTGGAGACCGAGACCGGGTCTGGTCGTCGGCCTCGATTCCGCTGGGGGTGACGGCGATCGTGGGCATCCACGCCGGAGCGACGCTCTCGCTGTGGCCCAAGCTCGAAGCCAAGGATGTCACGGTCTCGCTCACCCAGGCTGGCGGCAACCTCACCATCGGTAGCGGCACCGTCGTCGAGGAGACCGTGCTGCTCTTCAACGATGCCCTGGCCGCGCTCGGGGTGAGCAAGGGCCGCTCGAAGATCAAGGCCGCGGTCGATGCCGCCATCGCCAAGCAGATCGCCAACGCCAATGCGAGGCTCACCGCGTTGGCCACGGAGATCGTCACGCCGACGCTCACCGAGGCCGATGCGATCAAGGATCGATTGATGACCACGTCGATCCCCAAGGTGGGGCGTAGCCTCCAGCACTTGATGGACGACGCGGGGATCTCCATCGACCTGCGCACGCGAACAGTCGGCAACGAGGTGCTCGCGGTGGCGACCACGCGCTTCGATCCAGAGCCGGCGGGTCGCAAGCTCGCTGGCACCATCCGCTTGCCCAAGTCCCAGTGCACCTATGGCCCGCCCGTGGGCAACGACACGATCGGCTACACCCGATTGCCCGAGGCAATCGAGACCATCAACGCCGACCTGGCGGGCAAGGCCTGCTCGGCCGTGATCTCCGGTTCCGAGCTGCGCCGGGTGGCCTATCTCGGCGAGAGCCCTCACGTCCGCCTCGGCACCAACGACCCGGCCGACGTACTACCCAACTGGAGCACGATGGGCACGGTCACGAGCAAGGGCTCGGTGGTCGACAAGGGCAGTCACTACGAGTGCGCCTTCGAGGTCGCCGAGCTCGCGAACGCCAGCATCCTCGAGCTCGGGATCGAGCCAGGTAGCGCGCTCGCCGAGCGCATGCCGATCCAGGGGCTCGACGCCAACCTGCGCGCGCGCTTTCTCTACGCCACGGTCGGTGGCCTGCCGCTGCTGCTCGATGCCAAGGGCACGCCGCGCAACCCCACCGCGATCACGCTCGGCCGGGCCAACGCCACGACGGTCGATCAGTGCCCCACCGCCAGGAGTGACGGCAAGGGTCTGAGCCTACCCAAGGGCTTCGACGTCGCGCTGGAGCTCGATCCCGAGACGTGCCCCACCTGCGGCAAGATCGATCTGAACCGCAACACCAATCGCCGGGTTCGACCGGGCGACGTGGCGCGCTTCCTTCACGGAGGGATGGTGATCGAAGAGGTGTTGGCCCCCTCCGGTGTCCGGACCGAGCAGGCGCTGGATCGGCTCCCCGAGCAGCGCGTCACGAAGGCCGGCCTCCGCCCGTCACGAGCCCGGGGTCGCGTACCCAAGGCCCGGACGCTACCCGAGACTCACGTTCGCATCGAGGTCGAGTAGGACGCCGCGCACTCGCGCGAGGTCGTCGTTGGGTGCGCTAGACTCTGCCCGGCGCACCCATCGCGAAGGATCGAGCACGCCCCGATGAGTGACCAGTCCCACCCCGTGCCCGACCTCGCCGCGCGCTTGCACCTCGAGACGGTCAAGGCGCGGCTGTTCGGCCGTACCACCGGGGCTCGGCTCGATCGCTACACCGTGCTGGGCAAGCTCGGCGAGGGCGGCACCGGGGCGGTGTTCGCCGCACACGATCCCGCGCTCGACCGCACGGTGGCGATCAAGCTGCTGCACGACTTCGGACGCGACGATGCCGAGGGGGACACGCGCCGCTGGTTCGAGGCGCTCGAGCAGGAGGCCCGGGCAATGGCCCGCCTGTCGCACCCCAACGTCGTGCACGTGTACGAAGTGGGCGAGCACGAGCGGCAGCGCTACCTCGTGATGGAGCTGGTTCGGGGCACGACGTTGCGCCAGTGGCAGACTCGGGCGCGCGAGCGCCACGGACCACGGCGGGCCACCGCCGAGATCACGGCGATGTACGTGCAAGCCGGTCAGGGTCTGGCGGCGGCCCATCGCGCGGGGTTGATCCACCGCGACTTCAAGCCCGACAACGTGCTCGTCGACGAGGACGAGCGCGCCAAGGTCTGCGACTTCGGCCTGGCGCGGGTGTTCGAGGCCAAGCTCGCCCCCCCGACCCTGCCCGATGCGCTGCTGCATGCGATCGAAGGCTCGAGCGCCCGCACGGCCATGGTGGGAACCCCGGCCTACATGGCACCGGAGCAGCTGAGGGGCGAGAGCGCCACGGAGCGCGCGGACCAGTTCGCGTTCTGCGTGGCGCTCTACGAGGCGCTCGAGGGCGAGCGACCGTTCGGAGGCGATGCTCCCGCCGAGCTGTTCGAGAACGTGCTCGAGGGCAACCGACGTGCGGCGCCCAGGGGCAGCGCCGTTCCGAGCTGGCTGCGGCGCGTGGTGGAACGAGGGCTCGCAGTGGATCCCGAAGCGCGCTGGCCGTCGATGGACGCGCTGCTCGACGCGCTGTCCAGGGGACGTCGGCGGGCCCGGGTGCGAACGGGTCTGGTCGCCCTTGCGGGCCTGGCCGCGATCGCCGGCGGTGGGCAGCTCTACCGCATGCACGACGTCGCGCAGCGCACGGCGGCCTGCGAGGAGAGCGGCCGGGAGATTGCGCTCGCATGGAGCCCCGCGCGCAAGCAGGCGCTCCGCGACGCGCTGGTGGCCACGGGGGCGAGCCATGCAGCGACCACCGCCGACAGGTCCATGCCGTGGCTCGACCGGCAGGCCTCCGCCTGGCAGCAGGCGCGGATCGAGTCTTGCCTCGACGCCAGCGTGCGGGAGCGGTGGGATGACGATCGACTCGCGCGCTCGCTTTGGTGCCTGCAAGAACGGAGGATGGAGCTGCAATCGTTGGTCGACGAGCTGACCCGGGCGGACGCGGCCGTGCTGCAAGAAGCGGTGCCCGCCGCAGCCAGCCTGCAGAGCGTCGCTCCGTGTCGAGACGAGTGGACGCTGGGCATGCTCGCCCTGCCACACGCGGACGAGCGCGCCGCCATCGCCGAGGCGCGGTCGGACGTGACCCGCGTCGAGGCATTGCTCCGAACGGGGCGCTTCGACGCCGGGCTCGTGCAGGCCCGTGCGGCGCTCGAGCGTGCCGAGGCCCTTGACTGGCCGCCTCTGACGGCCGCCGCTCGCTTGCAGCTGGGGCGCCTGCTCGAGCAGACGGGACCGCATGATGAGGCCGAGGCGACGCTGGAGGGCGCGTACTTCGAGGCTGCCAAGGGCGTGGCCCCGCAGACCGCCCTCGACGCCGCGACGCTGCTCGTGTTCGTGGTGGGGTACCACGGGGCGCGCCACGACGAGGCCCGGCGCTGGGGTCGACACGCCGAGGTTGCGCTCGTGAGCGTCCGCGACGGAGAGCAGCTCGGCCACGCGCGCTTGCTCGCTCAACGGGCGACCATCGAGCGGCTCACCGGTGCCCACGACGATGCACGCGCTCGGCTCGAGCAAGCGCTCGCGATCCAGGAACGATCCCTCGGCCCCGAGCACCCCACCATCGCGAGCACCCTCCGGAGCCTCGCCCTCGTCGAGCACGCCGCGGGCCGCTACTCGACCGCCCTCGGGCTCCACGAGCGAGCGCTCGCAATCGACGAGCAAGCACTGGGGCCCGAGCATCCCACCGTGTCCTTCGATCTCACCAATCTCGGCAATCTCCATCAGCTCACCGGTGAGCTGGCCGAGGCCAAGGCGCTGCACGAGCGCGCGCTGGCCATCCTCGAGGAGGTCATGGATCCGGACCATCCCAGCGTGGCCAAGAACCTCAACAACCTTGGCAACGTCTACCGAGACCTCGGCGAGCACGACAAGGCCAAGGTCTTCTACGAGCGGGCGATCACCCTCGCAGAGCAGGCGTTCGGACCCGAGCACCCCACCGTGGCCGCGTTCCTCGGCAACCTCGGCACGCTGTGCATGAGGATGGGCCAGCAAAGCGAAGCCAGGGTCCACTACGAGCGTGCCGCGGTCGTCCTCGAGAAGGTGCTCGGGCCCGAGCATCCGGACGTGGCCGCAGCCCTGATCAACCTCGCCGCCATTCACCAAGACATGGGCGCCCGCAACGAAGCGAAGACGCTGTACCTTCGGGCCCTCGACATCCAGCAGCGGACCCTTGGCCCCGAGCACCCGAGCATGGGTCCAACGCTCGTGAACCTGGGCATGCTCTACGAGCTGGAAGGCGCCCATGACGAGGCTCGGCCGCTCTACGAGCAAGCCCTGGCCCTCCTCGAGAAGGCCCTCGGGGCCGACCACCCCGACGTGGCCTACTGCGTCGTGCTCCTGGCCGACCTCTCGCTCGCACAAGGGCACCCGCAACGAGCGGTGACGCTGGCCCGACGCGCGGTGGCGACGCTGGAGCAGTTGGCCAGCGCTCCAACCGGAACGCTGGCCAGCGCCCGCTTCGCGCTCGCGCGGGCGCTATGGGATGCACCCGAGGACGGGGGACGCGACCGCGAACGGGCCGCCGCCCTGGCAGACCAGGCCCGCGACGCACTCCGGCACGCCGGCGAAGGCTGGGCTGCCCACGACCTCGCCGAGATCGAGGCCTGGCAGGACGCACACGAGTAGGCCGGACGATCCCGTCAGAAGCAGTACGCCGTCGTCCTCTCCGTCGAGATCGCCCTGCACCTGCAGCAGAACCGATCCGCGACGTTGCCCGACCTCCGAGCCGGGGTGGAACTGCTCCTCCTCGGTCGGCTGTTCACGAACCGCGCCCACCCCCCCGCGTGGTACGCTCATCCCTTCGCATGACCAACGACGAGGCGCTGTTCGAAGCCTGGTGTGGCGGGGATCAACCGTCGGGCGAGGCGCTGTTCGAGCGCTACTTCGGCGCGCTGCACCGCTTCTTCCACAACAAGCTCGGCAGCTCCACCGAGGCCGACGACTTGGTCCAGCGCGCCTTCCTCGGCTGCGTGGAGGCTCGCGAGCGCTTCCGGGGCGACGCCAGCTTTCGTTCCTACCTGTTCGGCATCGCCCACAACACTCTGCTGATGCACTTTCGGGGGCGCCGTCGCAAGCAGGACCCCATCGACTTCGGCACGGTCTCGGTGCTCGACCTGGGCACCTCGCCGAGCATTCGCGTGGGTCGGCGCGAGCAGGAGCAAGTGCTGCTCGCGGCCCTGCGGCGGCTGCCGCTCGAGCTGCAGGTGGTGCTGGAGCTCTCGTACTGGGAGTCGATGTCCAGCGCGGAGATCGGCGAGGCGCTCGAGCTGCCCGCCGGCACCGTCCGCAGCCGCCTGCGACGCGCCCGGGCCCTGCTCGAGGCTGCGATCGAAGCGCTGGCCCATACCCCGGCCGTGGCCCTGGAGACCGCGCGCAACCTCGAGGCGTGGGCCCGCAGCGTTCGCGACCAGCTGTGATCTCGTCGGGCCCGAGCCCGCCGGCTGGGAGTGCGCGACCCCGCGGCGGTCATCACCGCCGCTTGTTGGCATCGGGATCGGGCGGCCTGGGAGCCCCGCTGCGATATTGATTGGGCCACCATGCGTCGTAGTACCCCTGCTCCCCGGCCGCATGCAGCGTGAGGTACGGGTCGTAGAGATGGGGCCGGGCCATCGCGCACAGATCGGCACGCCCCGAGGCGAGGATGGTATTGACGTGGTCCCAGCCCTGGATGGCCCCGACGGTGATGGTCGGGATTCCGACCTCGTGACGGATCCGATCCGAGAACGGCGTCTGGTACATGCGGCCGTACTCGGGGTGCTGATGCGGCACGGTCTGGCCCGAGGACACATCGATGATGTCGGCGCCGTGGGCCTTGAGCTGACGGGCAATCTCCACCGCATCCTCCTCGGTAGTGCCGCCGGGCGCCCAGTCGACAGCGGAGATCCGCACCGAGATCGGCCGCTCGTCGGGCCATGCCGCGCGCACGGCATCGAAGATCTCCAGCGGAAAGCGCAAGCGCCCCGGCAGCGACCCACCGTACTCGTCGTCGCGTAGGTTCGTCAGCGGCGAGAGGAAGCTTGCCAGCAGGTAGCCGTGCGCCATGTGGACCTCGAGCAGGTCGAAGCCCGCCGCCAGGGCCCGCTCGGTCGCAGCCACGTAGGCGCCCTTCACCTCGTCCATGTCGGCACGGGTCATCGGCCGCGGCGTCTGGCTCACCCCCGGATGCAGCGGCAGCGGCGATGGGGCGATGAGCTCCCAGTTGCCCTCGGGCAACGGCCGGTCGTAGCCTTCCCACGGCGCCCTTGTCGAGCCCTTGCGACCGGCGTGACCGAGCTGGATGCCGATCTTGGCGCGGCTATGACGGTGGACGAACTCGGTGACCCGACGCCACGCGCTCACATGCGCGTCCTCGTAGAGCCCGGTGCAGCCGGGGCTGATGCGCCCCTGAGCGGTCACATCGGTCATCTCGGCCATCACTAGGCCGGCACCACCGATCGCCCGGCTGCCCAGGTGCACCAAGTGCCAGTCGTCGGCGCTCCCATCGGCCGCGGAGTACTGGCACATGGGCGAGACCACCACGCGGTTGTCCAGGGTCAGCTCGCGCAGCCGAAACGGGGTGAACATCGGGGGCGGCGCGGGGCGGAGGTCCTCGCAGCCGGCCTGGTCGGCGAACCACCGATCGATGCCCTCGATGAAGCCCGGATCGCGCAGCGCGAGGTTCTCGTGGGTCACCCGCTTGCTGCGGGTCATCAGGCTCATGACCAGCTGCGGCAGGGGATCGTCGGCGTAGCGCCCGATCTCCTCGAACCACCGCTGGCTGGTCTCGGCCGACTTCTGCAGCTTGGCCGCATCGACCCAGCGATCTTCCTCGTAGGCCGCGAGCGCGGCCGGGATCGCCTCGTGCCGCTGCAGCGCGCTCACCAGCGCCATGGCGTCTTCCATGGCCAGCTTGGTGCCCGAGCCGATCGAGAAATGCGCGGTGTGGGCCGCATCGCCGATGAGCACGATGTTGCCGTGGTGCCAGGTCTCGTTGCGAACACGCCGGAAATTGATCCACTCCGACTTGTTGGTGAGCAGTCGATTCCCATCCAGATGCTCGGCGAACATCCGCTCGCAGTAGGCCACCCCGTCCTCCACGCTGGCCTCGTGCAGACCCGCCGCCCGCCACGAAGCCTCGTCGGTCTCCACGATGAAGGTACTGGTGTTCGCATCGAACGGATACGCGTGAACCTGGAAGAAGCCGTGCTCGTTGCGACAAAAGAAGAACTTGAAGGCGTCGAAGACCTTGTTGGTGCCCAGCCAGATGAACTTGGACTTGCCCTCGCGGATGTCGGGCCGCAGGTGCTCGGCCAGCTCGGTGCGGGTGCGGCTGTTGACGCCATCGGCCGCCACGACGAGATCGGAGGGCGGCAGCGCCTCGTGGCCGTGAAGCTCGGTGGAGAAGCGCAGCTCCACCCCGAGATCGGCGCATCGCTCCTGCAGGATCTGCAGCAGGCGTCGACGTGCGATCCCCGAGAACCCATGGCCCCCCGAGCGCATGGTCTGCCCCCGATAGATCACGTCGATGGCATCCCAATGCACGAAGCCCTCGGTGATCCGCTCGCAGGTGGGTCGGTCGGCCTCGAGGAAGTGCGAGAGCGTCTCGTCGGAGAACACCACGCCCCACCCGAAGGTGTCGTCGGCACGATTGCGCTCGTACACGACGATCTCGCAGTCGGGCCGCGCCTTCTTCATGAGCAGGCTGAAGTACAGGCCCCCAGGGCCGCCGCCGATGACCGAGATCTTCATGCACTCCTCCGAGAGGGGCCGTCGGTGCGCTTGCGGTGACGGCCGGCGCGCCGATGGTAGGCACGGCCCGGCGGCGCCCCCAAAGGCGTGCCCTCACGTCGCCACCGGTGGCTCGGTGAGAAGCTTCACGGAGCTTGCGTGTATCCTCCGGACGCATGGCTCGGGCGACCGACCGCACGCTCCTCATCGCCTTCGTGCTCTCGGGGGCCGCTGGCTTGGGCTACGAGATTCTCTGGACGCGCCTGCTGGCGCTGGCCCTCGGTAGCGAGACGCTCGGGGTGCTCGGAGTGCTCGCGGGATTCTTCGGAGGCATGGCGCTGGGGGCCGCCGCACTGCATGGGCACGCGCGACGGGCCGAGGACCCCGTGCGGCTGTTCGTGCTGCTCGAGCTGTGTGCGGCCGGCTTCGCCGTGCTCAGCCCGTTTTGGCTGCATGCGCTGGCTGGCTGGCTGCCGGGCGCGCTGGGACCGTGGGCGGGCGCCAACGATGGTGGGGTCGCGCTGGCGCTGTCGGTAGGGGTGGCTGGGTTGGCGTTGCTGCCGGGCACGTTCTGCCTGGGTGCGACCCTGCCCGCGCTGGTGGAGGCCCGACGTCGGACCCAGCCCAACGAGCCGGACGGCCGCGGCCTGGGGCGCCTGTATGCCGCGAACACGGCAGGCGCGGTGCTCGGGGTGCTGGGCACGGTGCACGTGCTGCTGCCACTGATGGGCGTGGTGGGTGGTGCGGTGGCGCTGTCGTGCCTGGGCTTTGCGGCTGCGATCGTGGCACGGCGATGGGCGGCACTGAGTCACCGTCCTCGACCAACCCGGAAGCACGTCGACCACGAAGAGCCCGAGGTCGACGCCAGCCGTGATCCCGACCCCGACGTCGCGCGGGAGCCATGGTTGTTGCTGGCGCTCCTGGCCGGTACGGGCCTCGCGGGGGTGGGACTCGAGGTCGTTGCGATCCACGTGCTCTCGCAGGTCCTCGAGAACACCATCTACACGTTCGCGCACGTGCTCGCCGTGTACCTCTTGGGTACCGCCGCCGGAGCCGCGCTCTACACCCGCTACGCCGCGCCCGCGGTGGCGGGGCGCCCGGCCACCGTGGCCGCCGGGCTGCTGTTGGCCCACGCTGTGGCCACGATCTGGGCAACGTCTGCGCTCGCGAGCAGCTTCGAACTCCTCGAGTGGATCGCCCCCCCCGGCGATGCCCGCATGGCGACCGAGATGGTGGCCGAGGCCGTGACCGCCCTCGTGGTACTGGGACCCGCGACCATGCTAATGGGCGCACTGTTCTCCCACGTCGCGGGCCTGCTCGCTCCCCGCGGAATCGGCCGGGCCTATGCGCTCAACACCCTCGGTGGGGCACTCGCTCCGTTCGTGTTCGGGGTATGGGGAATCGAGTCGCTCGGCTATCGCGATGCACTGATCTCGGTGGCATGGGTCTACCTGCTGCTGTTCGGGGGATTCACTTGGTTTCGGCGCTTCAAGCCGATCCCGCAGATCGCCGGAATCCTCGGGGTGGTGGCGCTCACCGGCCTGTCCCCAGCGTCCTTGCTGCTCGTGGCTCGCTACCAGGAGCCGGCCGACCACGATGACGCCAAGGGCGACGCCAACACCAAGAACGCCAACGGAAGGAACATCCGGCGCTACGTCGACGAGGCCATGGAGTGGGAGATCATCGACAGCCGCGAGACCCTGCTGGGCGCAGTGGTGGTGAGTGAATTCCACCCCCGCGCCGCCAAGGAGCCGCAGCGCGGTTCCCCTCCAAGGCGGCTCCAGGTGGGCAGCAAGTTCTACATGGGAGGCGGCTTCGGCGTCGGTGAGCAACGCCTGGGTGGCATCCCCTTGCTGCTGCATCCCGCGCCCGAGCGAGCGCTGTTCCTCGGGGTGGGCACGGGCGCCACCCTCAGTGCGGTCCGGCACCACCCCTCGCTCACCCACATCGACGCGGTGGAACTCGTCCCGGCCGTGCTCGACATGCTGCATCACTTCAACGACATCAACGGAGAGCTCACCAAGGACGAACGCGTGCACCTGCACGCCGCCGACGCTCGCCGCTTCGTGGCGGCCAGCCACGATCGCTACGACGTGATCGTGGCCGACCTGTTCCATCCCGGTCGCGACGGCGCGGGCAACCTCTACGCCCGCGAGCACTTCGAGAACGTGCGCGCACGCCTCCACCCCGGCGGTCTGTTCGCGCAGTGGCTGCCGCTCTATCAGCTCGATGCACCCACGCTACGCGTGGTCATGCGCACGTTCGCCGAGGTCTTCGGCGAGGTCCACGTGCTCCTGGGGCAGTACAACGTGAGGGTCCCCGCGATCGTGCTCGTGGGGTACGACGGCGGCAACGACGACGGCGGCCTGGTCATCGACGTGGACGAGCTGACGCGCCGGATGCAGACCCCCGTGCACCGCGAGCTGTTCACGGGCCCGCAGGATCTGCTGGGCTCGTACCTGCTCGACCGCGACGGGTTGACGTCGTTCGTGGGCCCGGGCCCGCAAAACCTCGACCTCGTGCCCGTGGTCGCCACGCGGGCCCCCAAGAGTGCCTACGAGGAGAGCGACACCCGTGGTCGCGACAACCTGATGGAGATCCTGGCCGCGCGACGTCCGTTGCCCGAGGGATTGCTCTTCGGTACGGGGCCCATCTCGTTGCCGGCCTTCCGCAACGAGGTCAGCGTCTTTGGTGAAGCGGTGGAGCACTATCTGCAGGGCGAGTCGGTGCTCCTCGACGCGACCCTGGCCGACGCGCCCACCGCCACGGCCTACGTCGAGGCCACCCCCCACTACCTTCGAGCGTTTCGAACGGAGCCACGACTCGTCCCTGCACGGGGAGCGCTGTTCCGCGCCGCCAGTGCATCCGACGATCTGGCCGAGCACGTCTTCCCCATCATGCTCGAGCGCGCTCCAAAGGAGCGCAGGGTGTGGCAGGAATACCTGGGTCATCTCGAGCGCAAGGGTGACGTCGAGCGCCTTCGAGCAGCGGTGCAGCAGGCCAAGGAGACGCTCGGTTTGCCCGAGGCGGCCTCGCCGTAGCGCGCCTGCGTCCCCGCGGCCGCAGGTGTGGCGGCCCGTGAGCCGTTTCTCGGACCCTACGCCGCCCGAGCGCATGCATCTGATAGCCTGCCCTCCCAAAGGAGAGCTCGTCGATGCAGATCATCAAGGGCGGCAGGGCCGTGCGCTCCACGGCCAATGGCCTGCTACAGAAGTTGCGGGGCGGTTCCGGAGGAACCGTCATCTGGTTGGTGCTCGCGTTCGTCATCTCGATGGTGCTGCTGTTCAGCTCCTGGCGAACCATCGAGCCCGGTCAGGTGGCCGTGCGAGTCAACAACATCACCGGAGAGCAGGAGGCGCGCACCCAGCCGGGTCTCATCTTGTGTGCGCCGTTTGGGATCCACTCGGTCTACATCATCGACGCGAGCCCCCAGACCTTCGTGATGAAGGGCAACAAGAACGTGGATGCGCTGCACGTGGAGGAGCTGACCGTCCGCGCCAGCGACGGCAGCAACTTCCTGTTCAACGACACCACCATCATCTTCCAGGTGCTGGGCGCCAGCGCCATCGAGGTGGTCCGCGACGCAGGCCCCGAGGGCGAGTTCCGCCGCTGGATGCGTCCGTTCGCCCGCGCCATCCTGCGCGACGAATTCGGCCGCGAGTCCACGATCTCGGTGTCCAACCCGGCCAAGTTCGGCGAGGCGACCGAGCGCGCCCGCTCCCGGCTCAACGAGCTGCTCGAGCCCCACGGCATCTCGGTCACCAAGATCGTGACCCCGCGCCCGCGCTTCAACGAGCAGTACGAGAGCCTGATCGAGGCGCGCAACGAGGCCGAGAACCAGCTCACCGTGATCGAATCGGAGCTGCAGCGCTCGCGCACCGACCGCGAGCGGACCCTGGCCGAGGTCGACCGCGATCAGAACAAGGTGATTCAGGAGAAACGCGCCGGGCTCGAGGCCGCGCTGGCCTCGGCGCTGGCGGTGCAGGCCGATACCAGGCGCAAGGCCGACACCTACCGCATCCAGACCGTGGCCCAGGGCCAGGCCGCCAAGTCGGCGGCCGAACGCCAGGCCGAGGAGCTCGAGGGCCAGCTCGCCGCCGACTACGAGGCCAAGCGGGCCACCATCGACGCGTTCAAGACCCAGCCGGTCGAGCGTGTGATGGAGCGCCTGGGCGAGAAGCTCGATGGCGTCACCATCGACATCCAGCCGTGGGCCGACGACTCGACCCCCTCACGGCTCCGCGTGGAGCAGACGGGAGCGGTCCAATGAGCGGCGCAACGAACGGACTGGTCCGGATCCTCCGTGTCTTCGTCATTGGCGTGATCGTGCTGTGGCTCTCGCCGAAGTTCTGCTTCTCGACCGTCGCCCCCGATGTGATCGGCGTGCGGCAGAGCAACCTCTCGGGGGTATACCCCGAGGACCTCGAGCCCGGCTGGGCGCTGCGGATCCCCGGCGTGCATCGCATCATCGAGGTACCCCGGCGCTTCGAGTTCCTCGACTACACCAACGACGACACGGGTCCGCAGGAATCGCTGCAGATCCGTACCCAGGACAACAACATCGTGGTCGTCGACGTCTCCGTGCCCTACCACATCATCCCCGGCGAGGGGCACCTGGTGGTCGAGGCGGGCAACCATGTGGAGGACCGCAATGGCCTGCTGCGATTCCAGCGGTTGGCCGAAGAGACCACGGTCAGCGTGCTGCGCGAGCATCTGGCCGAGCTGACCTCGGCGCAGTGGTACGACACCGCGCAGCGGCTCGCGGTGGCCGATCAGACCCTCGAAGTGCTCAACACCTCGCTGGCCGATCTTCACGTGAAGGCCGAGGCGGTCCTGATCCGCGCGGTGACGTTCCGCTCCGAGTACGAGCAGCAGCTGCAGCAGATCCAGCTCAACGAGCAGAACAAGCTGCTCGACGGAGCCCGGGAGAAGGTGGCCACCAAGCAGCAGGACCTCGACAAGTACGTGCAGGGCACCAACGCCCTGGCCGCGGCGCGCGAGCAGGAGTGGGCCGGCAAGATCGCCCGGCTCGAGGGCGCCTACCAGGTCGGCTTCATCGACACCGGGGCCGACACCGTTCCGGGGGCGGCACGGCGGCTTCTCGGCGAGCTTGCCGACGCAGCAGCGCCCGAGGGCGCCGAAGGGGCGCCTGCTCCGGTGCCTGCGGCCCCTGGCCTGACCCGGGCCGAGTTGGTGGCCAAGGCAGCCGAGGCGCTCGACCTGCCCCCGGAGGAGATCACCGACGAGTACCTGCTCGGGATCCAAAACATCCAGGCCGAGACGCTCGAGTACGACCAACGCGTGCGCATGCAGGCCGACGGCGTCTCCGCGCGCCTCTCCGCCGAGGGCGAAGCCACGCTGGCCACCGTCCGCGGCGCCTACGAGAGCCGCATCAACGAGCTGCTCGACAGCGTGGCGGGCCGCGCCTACGTGGCCTACCAAGCGGCCGACAACGTGAAATTCGACGAAAACCTCGTGTTCCAGAGCTCCGATGGCTTTCCAACCGTACTGCGGCTGCGCGAGCTGACCGAGCGCTTCATGGGACTGCGATAGAGGTCCTCAGCCCTTCCTGGCACCGCAGGGGCTCGCTCTGCACCGGCGCCGGTAAAGGAAGGCCTTCTCAGTGCCCGGTCCCCACCGCCTGCGGTGCCTTCGGGGCGGTCGCCAAGCCCGTTCTCCACCGCCTGCGGTGTAATCGGGGCAGTCGCCAAGCCCCTTTTCCACCGCCGGCGGTGCCTTCGGGGCGGTCGCCAAGCCCGTTCTCCACCGCCTGCGGTGCCTTCGGGGCGGTCGCCAAGCCCCTTTTCCACCGCCGGCGGTGCCTTCGGGGCGGTCGCCAAGCCCATCCTCCACCGCCTGCGGTGATATCGGGGCGGTCGCCAAGTCCATCCTCCACCGCCGGCGGTGCCTTCGGGGCGGTCGCCAAGCCCATCCTCCACCGCCTGCGGTGCCCACAGGACGTCGCCAAGCCCAACCACCACCGCGTTCGGTGCCACCCGGGAGCCCTGCCCGATCTACGCCGCGTGCGGTACCCGCCGGGCGGCCGGTCTACTCGGCCGTACCAAACAGCTTGTCGAAGATCGGCGTGAGGGAGGCGTAGTTGCCTCCCTTCATGCTGGTGTGGTGCACGTCGTGCTTGCGCGCGAGGTAGCTGAGCGCTCGGAACGGAAAGAACGGCAGGTTCAGGCCGCTGTGCACCAGGATGTTGAGGAACGAGTAGACCGCGAACACCACACAGAACGTCGCCGGGTGCACGGGCCCGAGCGCGACGCTGCACGAGACGAGCAACGCCAGCCCCAAGAAGGTCTCCAGCGGATGCAGGTAGAGGCTGTCGATCGCATGCGGGTGGCGCACGGCGTGGTGCACCACGTGCACCTTGCGAAGCGGCCACCGGTGGAACGCGAACCGATGCATGAAGTAGTACAAGAAGTCGTAGACCAGCAGGACCGCGACCGCGTCCAGCAGCAAGCGCGCCCAGCTCGGCTCGCCCTCCACGATGAGCCACGGCCGGGTCGCGTAGACGAGCACGAACACCAGGGAGCCGGACAACGCCATGTTGGCGACGACCCGTGGGTAGAGCCGCCACCCCCAGAGCTTGCGGCGCGGCTCGGGATTGATCCGCGCCGAGGAGAGCGGCGCCCAGTGGTAGGCGAGCTTGACCGCGAGCAGCAGCACCCCCGAGATCAGAAGGACGATGAGGAGCATCGAGTGCAGGGCCATGGCGCTGCCCAAGACGCTAGCAGGCCGGGCGGCCCGTGGACCCAACGTCACGCGGTTGGTGCGACCTGCGCAGTGATGACCGGCACATCGGCGGGGTCGATCTCACGCCCGCCCCATGCTCACCATCCAGGACCTACGGCTTGGTGAAGTTGGCGCACGCCGACGTCACCCCGGGCACCACCCCCAGCATGAAGGTCGCGTACTCCTGCGCGCAGATGTCCCCCACCGCGCCCTGCGGGAACGAGGTCGTGAACTCCTCGAGGCGCGGCGACAGCTGTGCACCCTCGGTCCCGTCCCACTGGAAGTCGGGACACGCATTGGGCTTGTCCGTACCGATGAGCGACAGCACCACCACGTCCTTGGCGTAGCCCCCCTTGCGCCCGGCGAGCGTATCGACCCAGTCGGCCGGCTCGCCGGCCGAGCCCCACGAGGTGTCGAGTTCGTGCTCGTCCTCCTCGTTGGTGACGATGACCACCACCAGCAGCGCCTCCTCGCGCAGGAACCCATTGTGGAACGCCCCGGGCACGAGGTTCTCGTCGGACAGCGCCGAGAACAGCATGTCCATGGGGCGCTCGTTGGGCGAGCCCGCCACCCCCACCGCGAGCGCACAATCGAGCTCGGCGGAGAGCGTCGTGCTCGACGATGCCATCCAGTTGTCACCGCCCTCGTAGGGACCGCACACCTCGGCCGTCTGCTGCACCATCAGCTCGTCGTCGGTCGTGATCACCCCGATGTGCATGTCGCTCATCAGGGTCGGGATGCTGGCGCCGATCTGCTGCACGAACGCCAGCGCGGCCGCCCGCAGCCGGATCTGTTCCTCGAGCATCGGCTGCGAGTTGTCGACCACGAACAGGATGTCGACCGAAGTGCAGGGCTCGATCGGCAGCCCATCGTCGCTCGAGCTTCCGTCGTCGGTGCCCGAGCCCGTGGTGCTGCCCGCGTCGGCAGCCGTACCACCGGAGGTGGTGTCGGTCCCGGAACCGGCGGTGTCGTCGACCGTGCCGCTGCCCGTCCCCGGACCCCCGGGGCCGTTGGAATCGGTCGAGAAGTCGAAGCCGTCGTCGTTCCCCCCCGCGGTACACGCGAGCGGACCACCCAGCAGCAACGCAGCCACGCCGACCGAGAGCGCCACCCCGAGATCCATACCAAGCTCCGACGAGAGGGCCGATTCGAATCGCGGTGGGTCGGCCTGCATGAGGAGCCCTAGCTTAGTCGTCCGGCGCGCCGTAGGAAATCCACAGACGCACGACGTCCAGCTCGTCTTGCGAGAGCGGAGCCGCGCCCAGCGGCATGCGCTGCCCCGCAAAGCCGTCACCGGTCAGCTTGGTCATGAGGTAGCTGTTGGTGGGGTTGCCCGGGGTGACCAGCGGGATGTCCGGGTTCTGGGTCGACGGCACCTCGATGAGGTTGTCGCGGGCGCGCTCTCGGGTGAGATCGAGCCCGGCCGCGGGGGCCAGCTCGCCGTGGCAGCCGGCCGTCGCACAGCGGGCCTCGAAGATGGGCACGACGTGGCCCGAGAAGGTGGCGCCGCTGTCGGGATCGGGCTCGCCGAATTCGGCCGCATAGTCACAGCCGTCGTAGTCGATCTCGGCGTAGGGGCTGTCGCCGCCCGGCGCGGCGGTGCCCTCGATCCAGCACGCGATGGCCACCACCTCGGCCGCCGAAAGCGGCTGGTTGGCCAGCGGCATGGGGCTGCCCGGCACGTTGCCCTGCAGGCGCTGCAGCAGGTACGAGCCCCAGGGATCGCCGGCCTTCAGCTCGAGCAGGCGCTCACCATCGGCTCCGAACACGCCATCGCGGTTGGGGTCGCCGATGCGCAGATCCTCCTCGATGAGCGCGTGCACCTCGGCCCCGAGGCTGCTGTAGCCCGTCACCTGGATCGCGGTCTGTCCGCCTGCGTAGGTGATGGCGCCGTTCACCGCGCCCACGGTGAGCATGCTTCCACCCTCCGTGGTCCGTACGACCTCGATGCTCTCGGGCATCATGGGATCGAGCATGGCCGCGGGCACCGGGTCGGCGAGGTAGAGCACGGCCGAATTCACGACGCCCATGGGATCGGTGGCGAACGTCACATAGGCCACCCGCGTCTGCCAGCCGTTGTTGCCGCCGTTGGTGAAGCGCACCACATCACCCACCGGCTCGCAGCCGTTGTAGGTGTTGAGCGGGTCCTCCACGTCGAGGTTGCAGGGGCTGCCCAGCATCCCCAGCATCGCCTGCGGCGTGCGGAGGTCCGGGTACTCCTTGTTGTTGTGGCAGACGTTCGGGAACGGGGTGCAGGTGCGAGTGATGACCTTCTCGTGGAGATCGAGGTAGGTGGGGAATTCCTTCTTGGCTTCCTCCACGAACTCCTTGCCATCATCAGGGGCGTCGGGCGTGGCCTCGGTCTCGCCCTCGGTGTCTCCGTCGGTCTCACCACCGGTCTCCGTGTCGGTGTCGCCCCCGGAGTTGTGATTGCCTCCGTCACCGAAGCTCCCCCCTCCCCCCTCACCCACGGTGCAGGCGAGCGCGAGGCTGGAAGCGACGAGGACGAGCAGGGCGGGCGTACGAGACACGGTGTTGCTCCTGAGGTGCACGGGGAAGGTGTGATCGTAACTCGCAGCGCCGTCGGCTAGAAGATGTCCGCCACCGGATCGATGCCAGGCCAGATCTCCTCGGTCGTGATGTCGAGATAGGCCAGGGCCATCGCCATGTGCGCAGTGGTGCCGTAGATGGGCTCGCCCGCCAGTGGCTCCATGGTCATGGCGTTGGTGCGACCGAAGAACTTGCCCCCCTGCGCCACCTGTCCACCCATGTAGGGAAACGCTTGGTAGCGCGAGCCGGGACCACCGGTGTGATCCGAGCCGCCGCCCGAGTTGTAGCCGTTGGAGCCCAGGTTGTCGCGACCGAACTCGCTCTGCAAGATGACGAGGGTGCGATCCCAGTACGTGCCACCCTCGGGGTGGTTCATGCGCTTGAGCGCGAAGTTGAGCCCGGCGAGCACCCGCGCCAGGGTGTTGGCACTCATCGAGTAGGCGCCCATCTCGGCCGAGTGCGTGTCCCAGCCGTTGTCGCCCACGGTCACCGCCGCCGAGCCATACTGGAGGAAGCGCAGGGCCAGCGCCATGTTGCGCCCGAGCAGCGAGGTGCCCAGGATGGCGGCGAGCTGGGCGTTGGTGAGGTCGACGCCCGCGTTGGGCTCGGTCGCGATCTTGAGCGCAGGGTCGAGGAACACGTTGCGGAACGCCTCGACGTTCTGCTTGCCGTTGGACATGCGCTCGATGAGCTGGCGGTCACGCGCGCTTCGGATCGCGGCGGTGGCTCCGTCGAGGCCGGCCTCGAAGTCCCGGGCCCACTCGGGCTGGCCGCCCGCATCGTCGCCGCTCTGGCTGGCGAACTCCGAGAACGACGGCACCATCACCGGGGTGATCGAGCCCTCGGGAATCCCGAAGATGGTGGTGGCCGCACCCGAGCCGATGACCACGGGCGGGAACACCAGGCCCGCGCTGCCCTCGGTGTAGTTCTTGTGGCGGGCGTAGATGAGGCTCATCATGCCCGGCCCGCCACCGGTCTTGCCAGCGGAGATGATGTCGCGCGCCACGTTGTGATCGCCCACGCCCGCTGCGGCGCCAGGGGTGTGATCGAGGGTACCGAGCACGCAGACCTCGTTGCTGATCATCGGCAGCGAGGGCATCGCCACCCCGAACGGAACCTGGGTGTCGGCGTAGGGCGCAGAGTCGAAGACCATGCCCACGCCCCACTCGGTCCCCGCGGCGCCCGGCTGGGTGCCCATCGGGTTCCAGCGCGTGTCCAGGGCCCCGTTGAACATGGGCACCGAGCGCGCGCCGCCATCGAGGTTGATGACGATGAGGTGATTGTGGCGACTGGCGGGGATCCCCAGCCCGGCCTTGCTGATGCGCGGGGTCCAGACCCAGGGGGCGATGGCCCCGGTGGCGATCCCGCCAAGGCCCAGCTTGAGGAAGCTACGACGGTTGCTCTTGGTGATGCTCGACATGATGAGTCCTCGCGATCTCTGGCAGCTTCGGTGCTGGGCGCGACTAGTAGAACAAGAAGTCCGCGGCCTTGAGGGTGAGGCGGCAGGTCTCCACCGCGAAGTCGGCCGGGGTGCAGGCCAGGTCGTCACGGCAGCCGCTGACGCCGGTCATGAGCGCGTCGGTGGCGGCCTCCGGGATCGGTCGCACCATCGCGGCCGAGTACACCTGATTGGCGGCGGTGGTCAGCGCCTCCTCGCTCTTGTCCATCGGATCCTCGATGAACTGGAGCGGGTAGATCGGCGAGTCGAGATCGGCGGCCTCGCACAGCTCGGTGGTGAGGGTGGCCTGAGTCAGCGCCGCGATGAGGCCCGTGCGTCGCTCACGGAACTGGGTCGAGTGGTCGGGGCAGCCGCCGAGCAGCTGCGCCTTGTCACGGAACTCGTAGTTGGGCGCGTTGCCGGCCCCCATGGTGGGGTAGTTGTGCGGGTGCAGACCCGAGGGACCCGATTGCACCTCGGGGTAGCGGTGATCGCAGCTCCCGAGCTCGACCCCGGTGAGCTTGGCCGCGGTGCGCAGCCAGTCCTCGGCGTCCATCTGCTTGACCGGCCCGTGCCAGTAGGGCGGCGCCCAGTCGTCGGGGTTGTCGACCTCGCCCTCGTCGAACTGATTGCTCGAGGTGTAGAGGATCGAGGTGAGGATCTCGCGCTCGATCTCGCGGATGTCACCGCCGTTCTGATCGAGCATGTCGACCAGGGCCTGCCGCACGGTGGGCAGCTCGGCGCCCGCGTCGTAGCCCAGGTAGCGCCGCAGGGCGCGGTCGACATAGGCCTCGTGGAAGGTGGGACGCTCGGCGATGAGCCGACCCGGCAAGCGCAGCTGGTTCCACTGCTCCGGGGTCAGGCTGGCCTGGTCGAGGACGTTGGGCCCGTTGGGGGTGACGTCGCCCGGTACCGGGGGCGGGATGATCACAGTGTGCTCGCCCCAGTAGTCGCTGTAGCAGTCGGCCTCGTTGGGCGCGGCGCACTGACGGGTGTCGAGCACCACGTTGCGGGCGTTGCTCTGGTTTGGGTGCGGCATGTCGCGCTCACCCCACATGTGCCAAAGCGGCTCGAGGGCGAGGCGCTCGGCCGGGTTGGCGTCGCGGCCGAGGAACGCGAGGAAGCTGTAGCCCACCAGATCCAGACCATCCCAGCGGCCGAGGAAGGCCGGGTGGGTGGCCGCCAGCTCGGCGAACACACCGTAGCTGATCGTCCCCTGGTAGAGCTGGGCCACCAGCGCATCGAGGTCGGCGATGTACTGGTGATGAGTGATGGCGCTGGTGTAGTGGAAGACGTCGCCCCACATCCGCTGGGACACCAGCACGTACTCGGGCCGCGCCATGAAGGCATCGACGATCTCGTCCTTGGTCGACCACTTGCAGTCGGCCTCGTACTCGATGTCGGTCGGCGACTCCCCGAGCAGATCGATGTAGGCCCGACGGCAGAACTCGACCGAGTCGGCCTCGGAAGGGCTGACGCCGAGATCCTGGATGAACGGGCAAGCGGCCTCGTCGACCACGTTGTCGAAGGTCATCTCGTCGCAGGCGGTGACCTCCTCGCCGGTGTCCGAGCCCGTGCCCGAGCTCTCGTCGGCCATCTCGCCTCCGGTGGTGCTCTCGCCGTCCGAGTCCGGCACCATGCCCGTGCTGTCGTCACCGAAGTCGATGGGCTCGCCCACGACGTCCCCTCGGCAACCTGCCGCGACCATCAGCCCCGCTACCGCGCTCCATAGGACCGTCTTCTTCATCGACCGTCAGCTCCCTCTGCCGCGATGAGTCAGTACCCCTGCCTCACACGCTCACCTGGTCAGACACACATGTCGGATTCGTTTCCGGCGCCTCGGCAAAAAAACCGGACCCCGGTTCATTTTGCGATTCTAGGCAATTTCGCTTACGGAATGCACCTCAAAAGTAGGGCTCGAAGGCCTGGTAATCCACTTTCGAGAGCTTCGACCGGGGCCACACGAGCGCTTCGCGCAGCGGGTATCGTGCGCGACATGCAGCATCGCGTGGTCTGGGGAGTCGCCCTCGCCTTCGCCTCCGCCTGTCGCCCGGAGCTCGCCGACCGTCCGGTGCCCGGCGATCTCCAGCCCTCGGCCTTCACGGCCGATCTCGACCCTTCACTTCCGCCCCCCCTCACCCCCGACGACGGCGCGGCGTGGGTGCAGGCGCACTACGTCAAGGAGGAGGTGCGCATCCCGATGCGGGATGGCGCGACCCTGTTCACCGCGATCTACCGGCCGCGCGATCCCGACCGCGAGGTCCCGATCCTCCTCACGCGTACCCCCTATCGCGCCAGCCCCTACGGACCCGACGCCCATCGCGACGCGCTGGGTCCCAGCCGCACGCTCATGGAGCGCGGCTACGTGTTCGTCTATCAGGACGTGCGCGGCTGCTTCCAGTCCGAGGGCGAGTTCGTGAACATGCGACCGCACCGTCCGACCAAGCGCGGCCCCGAGATCGACGAGAGCAGCGACACCTACGACACGATCGAGTGGCTCGTCCACCACGTGGCAGGGCACAACGGTCGCGTGGGCATGTGGGGCATCTCGTATCCCGGCTTCTACGCGGCCGCCGGGATGATCGACGCGCACCCGGCCCTCGTGGCCGTGTCCCCCCAGGCTCCCATCGCCGACTGGTACTTCGACGACTTCCACCACCACGGGGCGTTCTTCCTGCCCCACGCCTTCAACTTCTTCTCCGGGTTTGGCCGGCCTCGCAAGGGTCTGGTGAGCGAGTGGGGCCCGCGCTTCGACCATGGCACGCCCGATGGCTACGCCTGGTTCCTCGGCCTGGGTGCGCTGCGCAACGCCAACGAGCACCACCTCCACCACGAGATCCCCTTTTGGGACGAGCTGGCTGCCCATCCCGACTACGACGAGTTCTGGCGCGAGCGTAACCTCTTGCCGCACCTGCGCAACGTGGCGCCTGCCGTGATGACGGTGGGCGGGTGGTTCGATGCCGAGGATCTCTACGGACCGCTCCAGATCTACCGCGCGATCGAAGCCCAGGATCCCGACGCGTTCAACGTGCTGGTGATGGGACCGTGGTCGCACGGCGGCTGGGCCCGTACTGCGGGCGATCACCTCGGCAACGCCGACTTCGAGGGCGAGCACTCGGCGTGGTACCAGCAGCACGTCGAGGCGGTGTTCTTCCAGCACTACCTCGAGGGCGATGGCTCCACGCCCCCCTCGCTGCCCGAGGCCACCGTGTTCGAGACGGGGCGCAACCGCTGGCGTAGCTTCGACGCCTGGCCCCCCGCGGGGCGGCCGCGCACGCTGTGGCTGGGCTCCGGTCACCGCTTGCTCGGCGAAGCACCCGCCGAGCGCCGTGCCTTCGACGAGTTCGTCAGCGACCCGGCCCGGCCCGTGCCCTACACCGAGGAGGTCGCGATCGGCATGACCAAGGAGTACATGACCGACGATCAGCGCTTCGCGGCCCGGCGGCCCGACGTGCTCACCTGGGTGGGCAACCCCCTGACCGAGCCCCTCACCCTCGCCGGCCCTCTGACGGCCGACCTGTGGGTCTCGACCAGCGAGGCCGACGCCGACTGGGTGGTCAAGGTCATCGACGTATTTCCCGAGGACGCTCCCGACCACCCGCACCTCGCCCGCGGCAAGCACATGGGTGGCTACCAGATGATGGTGCGCAGCGAGGTGATCCGCGGGCGCTACCGCGACGGCTACGATGCCCCCAAGCCGTTCGCCGCGGGCAAGCCGACGCGGGTGCGGCTGCCGCTGCAAGACGTGCTGCACACGTGGGAGCCAGGCCATCGGGTCATGATCCAGATCCAGAGCACGTGGTTCCCGCTGGTCGACCGCAACCCTCAGCGGTGGGTCGACAACGTGTTCGAGGCCCGTGACGAGGACTTCGTGAAGGCGACGCACCGCGTATGGCGAGACACCGAGCACGCCTCGCGCCTCGAGGCGGTGGTGATTCCCACCCCGATCGAGCACTGATCGCGCCGCCGTCCCGGCGGACCACCGACCCGTGCGCGCACGCGCAATTGCTGCGCCGCATGTCCTGAATGAGGGTCGTCTTTGCCGCCTGCGCCGCGTGCACGAGTGCGCATCATTCGATCCGTGCAAGGCGAGGTCACCTCGATCGCTGGGCCGGTCGTGGACGCACGCTTCGAGGCAGGACTCACCCTGCCGCCGATCGGCCATGCCCTGCGCGTCCGCAACGTCCGCGGCGAGCCCATCATGCTGGAGACGGTCGGGCACCTCGACCGCGACCAGATCCGCACGGTGGCGCTGGGTGATACCCAGGGCCTGGCACTGGGGGCGGCGGTGACGGCGACCGGCGGGCCCCTGCGAATCCCGGTGGGCAACCAGGTTCGCGGCCGCATCATCGACATGCATGGCCACCCCCTCGATGGCGGCGAGCCCCTCGGCGAGCCCAGCTTGCCGCTCTGTCGCCCCTCGCGGCCGCTGATCGATCGCGTGCCCGCACGCGCCGTGTTCGAGACCGGCCTCAAGGTGCTCGACCTGCTCGCCCCCATCCCACGCGGCGGCAACTCGGGCCTGTTTGGCGGCGCCGGAGTCGGCAAGACGGTCTTGATGATGGAGCTGATGCACAACACGGTGCACCGCCACCACGGCGCCACCGTATTCGCGGGGATCGGCGAGCGTTCTCGCGAGGCCCGCGAGCTGTGGCTCGAGATGGCCGACGCCAACGTGCTGCCCAGCGCGGTGCTGGTGTTCGGTCAGATGAACGAGACCCCGGGGATCCGCTTCCGCACCGCCCTGGCGGCGCTCACCATCGCCGAGAGCTTCCGCGACGATGCCCGCCAGGACGTGCTGCTGTTCATGGACAACGTGTTCCGCTTCGTGCAAGCGGGCAACGAGGTCAGCGGGATGCTGGGACGGCCTCCTTCGCGGGTCGGCTACCAACCCACGCTCGCCACCGACGTGGCCAGCCTCGAGGAGCGGATCTCTTCCACCCCGCACGCGGCGATCACCAGCGTACAGGCGGTCTACGTCCCGGCCGACGACATCACCGACCCCGCGGTCGCCGAGCTGTTCAATCATCTCGATGCGTTCCTGGTGCTCTCGCGCGAGGCCGCGGCCGAGGGCCTCTACCCCGCCGTCGACCCGCTGCGCAGCACGTCGTCGCTGCTACAGCCCGAGATCGTGGGAACACGCCACGCCGAGATCGCCGCGGGCGTGCGGCGTGTGCTCGCCAAGTACGAGGAGCTGCGGGACATCATCGCGCTGATGGGGGTCGACGAGCTGTCGGTCGAGGATCAGCGCGCGGTGTCGCGAGCCCGCCGGCTGCGACGCTTCCTCACCCAGCCGCTGTCGGTGACCGAGCAGTTCACGGGGGAGCGCGGGGTCCATGTGAGCACCCCGGAGACGCTGGCAGGATGCGAGGCAATCCTGCGAGGGGAGTGTGACGAGGTGCCCGAGGATGCGCTGTACATGGGAGGGACGCTCGAGGAGCTGCTGGCGCGGAGGCGTGGGCCATGAGCCGGACGATGACGGTCGAGCTCAGCACCCCGGCGGGGCTGCGGACGATCACGAACGTTCGACGGCTGCGCCTCGAGGCCACCGACGGCTCGCGTGGGATCCTGCCTGGCCACGAACGCGCCCGGCTGGCCTTCGCGGCAGGACCCATCGAGCTGGTACGAGGACCACCCGACGACGAGCGCGTGTGCTACCTGGCCACGGAGGGCGGCGTGGCCCAGCTGGATCCGCATGGTGTGCTGCTCGTGTGTCGCTGGGCGTCCTTGGCCGACTCGCTGGACGAGCTGCGACAGCAGGTGCTGGCCCGTCGTGCGCAGCGGAGCGCCGCCGAGGAAGAAGCCCGCGCGCTGGCCCACCGTCACGAGGTCGCCACGCGCCGCGCCTTGGCGGGGTTGCGGCGGGAGGTGCCAACGTGACGGAGCGAGCACCCCCGCCCCCGCAGGCGGACCGGGACCTGCACGAGCTCGACGATCGCATCGCCCGATTCGCCCGACGCCGTGCCCACGCACGCAGCCGCCGAGGCAGGAGCCTGTGGGCGCAGGCCACCGCGGTGGGCACCCTCGGGTGGCTCATCGCGGTGCCCATCGTGCTCGGTGCGCTCCTGGGTCACCTGCTCGACCTCTACCTGGGCTCGGGCATCACCTGGGCGATGGCCTTCATGTTCCTGGGCGTGCTGATCGCCGGCTATTCGCTGTGGAAGCTGTCCTTCGACACCCTCGGAGACGAAGGACAGGAGCAACGGGCCTCCGAGTCAACCGCCGAGCACCAGGAGCGAGGAGGAGCCGCACCATGACGATCGTCTCCGGCCTCACGGGCACCCTGGTGGGGGCCACGTTGGCGCTGTGGCACCAGCACGCCTCGTGGCGAGCCAGCCAGGCGCTGGTGAGATCGCAGCGGACGAGTACGGCTCTGGCGGGACTACCGCTGCGGGTGGGTCTGCCTGCGTTGGTCCTCGTGGGGCTGTCGCAATGGAGCCCGGTCGCCATGGTCGCGGCGCTGGTGGCGTTCGGCTCGGTGGAGGTGCTCGCCGGACGCCGACGACTGTCACGGGAGGACGCGTGAACGAGGTCTTCGTGCTCAGGGTGCTGGGGCTGCAGATCCCCGACACCGTGGTGGTCTCGCTGGGCTTGACGCTCGTCCTGGTGGCCGTTGCGTGGCCGCTGTCTCGGCGCCTGAGAGCCCATGGCCTGAGCGCCTGGCAGACCGCGCTCGAGACCTACGTGGGCTGGGTTCGTTCGACTGTCGGGGAGTTGCTCGGCGAGGACCCCACTCCCTATGTGCCGCTCATCGGCACCCTGGTGGGCTTCATTGCGCTGTCCAACTTGCTGACGATCGTGCCCGTGATCCGCCCGCCCACCGCCGACCTCGACACGGCGGCCGGGCTGGCGCTGGTGGTGTTCCTTGCCGTGCCCTACTACGGCATCCGCCGCCACGGGGTACGCGGCTATCTGCGCAAGTACCTCGAGCCCCATCCGCTGCTCATGCCGCTCAACGTCCTCGGCGAGCTCACCCGCACCCTCGCCCTGGCCGTGCGCCTGTTCGGCAACGTGATGAGCGGGCAGATGGTGGGCGCCATCCTCCTGGTGATCGCCGGGGCAGTGGTCCCCGTCCCGCTGATGGCGCTCTCCATCCTCACCGGCCTCGTGCAGGCCTACATCTTCGGCATCCTCGCCACCGTGTACATCGCTGCCGCGGTTCAGGCACAGCAGGGCCCCGAGTCCCCCGCCCCCGCGAGCGAGCCTCCACCCCCTCCGTCCTTGCCCACCCCGGAGCCGACCCATGGATAGCCACACCCTGCTCGCTGCGGTCTCGATCGTGACCGCAGGCATCACCGTGATGGGGGGCAGCATCGCCCCCGCCCTCGCCGAGGGCCGCGCGGTGGTGGCCGCCCTCGACGCCATCGCTCGCCAACCCGAGACCGCCTCCACCGTCACGCGCACCCTGTTCGTGGGCATGGCCATGGTGGAGTCGACCGCGATCTACTGTCTGGTCGTCGCCTTGGTGCTCCTGTTCGCCAACCCGCTCCTCTAGCCCGAGGACTGGCAGGCTTCCCATGGACATCGACTGGACCGTCCTCGCGTTCGAAGTCGTCAACTTCGGCATATTGGTGGTGCTCCTGCAGCGCTTCCTCTACCGGCCGGTGCAGCGCACGATCGAGGTGCGTCGAGCGGAGATCGAGAAGCTGCACGACGAGCTGGTCGAGCGCGAGCAGGCCGCCACGCACAAGGCCTACGAGTACGAGCACCGCTTGCAAGAGCTCGACGACCGAGCGCAAGAGCGCCTGGAGTCGGCCCTGGCCGAGGGCCGTGAGCGTGCCGAGGCGCTGGTGGCGGAGGGCCGTGAGCAGGCACGGAACGCGGTGACCGCAGCCGAGCAGCAAGTCGAGTCGACGCGCCGCCGGGCACTCGAGCAGCTGCGCCTCGAGGTTCTGCGCCTGGCCGCCGCCGCGGCCACGAGGGTGGTGCAGCACATGGGCGCCCCCGCGGTCGACCGGGCCTATGCGCGCCGGGCCGCCCACGGCCTTGCCGAGGCGAAGAACGGCGAGCTCGTGGGACCGATACGGGTGGCGGTGGGTGAGGACACCGATCCCGACGCGGTCGAGGCCGAGCTGCGTGCGGTGCTCGGGCCCACGATGGAGCTCGTGCTCACCGTCGAGCCTGGGATCGTGGCCGGGGCCCGGCTCCAGGCCGAGGGCTACGAGGTGGAGGCCAGCGCCAGCGCCAGCCTACGGCGCTGGTACGAGGAGCAGCTGGGTGAGAACGCCTCCGGACCGGAGGCCATCCGGTGAGCACCGAAGACTCGGGCTGGTGGGAGGACCGAGCTCGTACCGTGGCTCGCCATGCCCTCGACGCGCTGAGGGACTGCCTCCCCACCCTCGAGCCCATCACCGTATCCGCACGGGTAGGCCACATCACCACGGTCGCCGACGGGGTCGCCACCGCGGTGGCGCTCGATCAGCCGTTCGCCGGGGAACTCGTCGACGTCGACGGAGTGTTGGGCGTGGCCGAGGACGTGCGCGAGCAGCATACACGCCTGGTGCTGCTCGGCGATGTCGACGGCGTCGAGGCAGGGGACTCGGTGCGGCCGCTGGGACGACCGGTCGATGTCCCGGCGGGTCCCGAGCTCATCGGCCGGGTCGTCGATCCGCTGGGACGCACGCTCGACGGGCGGGGCCGGCTCCACACCCGCCGACGACTCCGCGCGGAGGGCCTGCCCACGCCGCTCATCGAGCGCGAGCCCGTCTCTCGTCCGTTGCGGACCGGCGTGTTCTCCATCGACACCATGCTTCCCATCGGTCGGGGACAGCGGCAGCTGGTGATCGGCGATCGCTCCACCGGCAAGACCGAGCTGTGCCTCGACATCCTGGCCGGGCTCGATGCGGACACGATCGGCGTCTACGTGGCGATCGGCCGACGCAGCTCCGACGCTGCCGCCCACATACGGTGGTTGCGCGACGAGGGCTTCTTCCAGCACGGCTTCGCGGTGGTGACCGATGCCGACGACCCGGTCGGGTTGATCCACCTTGCACCCTACGCCGCGACCGCCATGGCCGAAGAGCTGGCCGAGCGCGGCCACGACGTGGTCGTGGTCTACGACGACCTCACGACCCATGCCCACGCCCACCGCACACTGGCGCTGTTGATGGGACGACCCGTGGGACGCGAGGCGCATCCGGTGGATGTGTTCTATGCGCACGCCCGACTGCTCGAGCGCGCCACCCAGCTCGGGCCCGCCCGCGGCGGCGGCTCGATCACGGCGTTCCCGATCGTGGAGACGCAAGCGGGAGACCTCACCGGCTACATCCCCACCAATCTGGTGTCGATCACCGACGGACAGATCCGCCTCGACGCAGGGCTGGTCGCGGCCGACCTGGTGCCGGCCGTCGATGTGGGGATGTCGGTCTCGCGCGTGGGTGGCAAGGCCCAGCTGCCCTTGCTGCGGCGACTCTCGGGATCGTTCAAGAACCGCTATGCACAGTTCCTGGAGCTCGAGTCGTTCGCCCGCTTCGGCACGCGCCTGGAAGCATCGGCGCAGGCGGTGGTGGACTGGGGTCGACGGGTGAGGCGAGCGCTGCGGCAGGGGCGAGG
Organism: Paraliomyxa miuraensis; assembly: GCF_026337845.1. Taxonomy (GTDB): domain Bacteria; phylum Myxococcota_A; class Polyangia; order Nannocystales; family Nannocystaceae; genus Paraliomyxa; species Paraliomyxa miuraensis. The sequence continues at coordinate 177,202 of NZ_JAOVZF010000158.1, forward strand.
CGTGTCGCGGAGCTGGGAAGACACGGTCGCACGGCTGTTGGCGGTGCAGGCCGAGGGCTTCGCACGCTTGCCGACGGACGACGTCGACGCGCTGATCGAGCGCGCCTGCGAGCAGATTCGGCGGCACCCGGCGTTCGGGACCGCGCTGGTCGATGCCCCCTCCGTCGATCCCGTCGTGCTCGAGGGCCTGCGCCGGGCGGCGGATCGGATCGTGAGCGAGTCGTGACCACGCTGCGGCAGCTCGAGGATCGTCTGCGAGCATGGCAGAGCTTTCGCGGCATCGCTGGGGCGACTCGCACGCTGGCCGCGGCGCAGAGCATGCACTGGGTCGAGGTGGCACGCCGAGCCCAAGCCCACCTCGCACGCTGCCTGGCGCTGCGCGATGCGTATCCCGGGTCCCGACCCTCCACCGACGCCCCGCGGCTGCTCGTGGGCCTGGGCTCCGATCTGGGTCTGTGCGGGCCGTTCAACCGCGCGGTGGCGGAGCGGCTGTCCGTCGAGCAGAGCCGGGGATTCCTCGCATGCGCGGTGGTCGGTGAGCGTCTTCGGGCGCACATGGGGGCCGGCGCGCTGGTGCTACCGGCGGCGACTTCGTTCGAACAGGCCCAGAACCTCGCCACTCAGCTCGAGCTGCTGCTGTCCCAGGCCAGCATCGACCAGACGCGGCTGGTGCTGGTGCTCGCGGCGGGGATCGACCCCGACGGTCGGCCCCAGGTCACCGCGTGGAACGAGCCCGAGTCGACCATCGCCATGCCCCGACCGCTGCTCGAATTGGTGGAACCCGAGCTCACCGCGACGGCGGTGGCCTCGCTCACCCGCCATGCGCGGCTGCTCGCCGCGCTCGCCCGCAGCGCGGCAAGCGAGACCGAGGCCCGCTGGCGAACCATGAACCGGGCCCACGAGGCCGCGGATCGCCGGATCGCCGAGCAGGAGCGCGAGATCCGGAAGCAACGTCAAGAGCTGGTGACCCAGGAGATGCTCGAAGCTCGCCAGGGTGCACGTGCCACGCGGGCGGTCACGGGCGGTCTGGCCGCGACGCCGGATCGTCAGTACCGGTAGTTCTCCGGCTTGAACGGCCCTTGCTGCGGGATCCCCAGGTACTCGGCCTGATCGGCCGTCAGCGTGGTCAGCTTGGCACCGAGCTTGTCGAGGTGCAGGCGGGCGACCTCCTCGTCGAGCGCCTTGGGCAGCACGTAGACCTTGCCGCGCTCGTACTGGGCCGGCTGTCCGGCGGCTTCGCCGTCCTGCCACAGCGCGAGCTGGGCCAGCACCTGGTTGGTGAAGCTGTTGCTCATCACGAAGCTGGGGTGGCCGGTGGCGCAGCCCAGGTTCACCAGCCGACCGCGGGCCAGCATGATGATCGCGTGGCCGTCGGGGAACACGAAGCGGTCCACCTGCGGCTTGATGTTGACCTCCTCGATCCCGGGGTCGGCCTCGAGCCGGCCGATCTCGATCTCGGAATCGAAGTGGCCGATGTTGCACACGATGGCCTCGTCCTTCATGGCCGCCATGTGCTCCTTGGTCACCACGCTCTTGCAGCCGGTGGCCGTGACCACGATGTCGGCGAGCGGGGCGGCCTCGTCCATGGTCACCACCTGGTACCCCTCCATCGCGGCCTGCAACGCGCAGATCGGGTCGATCTCGGTGATGAGCACGCGGGCGCCGAAGCCGCGCATGCTCTGGGCGCAGCCCTTGCCCACGTCGCCGTAGCCGGCCACCACCACCGTCTTGCCCGCCACCATGATGTCGGTGGCGCGCTTGATGCCGTCGGCCAGGCTCTCGCGGCAACCATAGAGGTTGTCGAACTTGCTCTTGGTGACCGAGTCGTTGACGTTGATCGCCGCGACCTCGAGCTCACCGCGCTCGGCCATCTGGTAGAGCCGGTGCACGCCGGTGGTCGTCTCCTCGGAGACGCCCTTGCACTGCTCGAGCGCAGCCGCGTGATCGCGGTGCATCACGATGGTGAGGTCGCCGCCGTCGTCGAGCAGCAGGTTGGGCGGGGTGCCGTCGGGCCACTTCACCGTCTGCTCCACGCACCACCAGTACTCCTCCTCGGTCTCGCCCTTCCACGCGAACACCGGGATCCCGGCCGCAGCAATCGCCGCCGCGGCGTGGTCCTGGGTGGAGAAGATGTTGCACGACGACCAACGCACCTGCGCCCCGAGCGCGATGAGCGTCTCGATGAGCACGGCGGTCTGGATGGTCATGTGCAAGCAGCCGGCGATCTTGGCGCCCGTCAGCGGCTTGCTCTCGCCGTACTTGGCGCGCAAGGCCATCAGGCCCGGCATCTCCTTCTCGGCGAGCGCGATTTCCTTGCGGCCCCAGTCGGCGAGCGAGAGATCGGCGACCTTGAAGTCCTGGTTCTTGGTGGTGCTCTGGTCCATGTCGAAGTGTCCTACTGGTCCTCTGCGGGTCCTGCGGCGTCGGTGCGGCTGCGATAGTGCGGGACCCAGCCCGCGCTGTCCTTGAACAGCCGCACGCAGCGAATCTGCTTGCGCTCGGTGAGCATGAAGCGATGGTGGAGATTGGCGGGCACCACGAGCAGGTCGCCCTGCTCCACGGTCACGCGCATCCACTGGTCGTCCGTCGAGCGGAGGTCGAAGATGCCCTCGCCCTCGAGCACGTAGCGTACCTCGTCGTCGGTGTGCAGGTGCTCGTCGATGAACTTGGCGCACAGCGCATCGAGACCGGGCGTGTCGGGTCTCAGCTCGATCACGTCCTGCTCCACGTAGCCGCGCTCGGCCTTGAGGCGATCGAGCGGCGGCTGGTAGGCCATCGGATCCACCGGCAGACTCTCGTAGAGGGCCCCGACCGCGCGCAGATCCTCGAGAGTGCAGAGTGCTCGGCCCGCGGAGGGTTCCAGCCATTCGAGCTTCATCGGCGCCATCCTCTCGGCGGATCCTCGGGGCCGTCGTCGGAGTCGATGTTGATCGGCGAGGTGGGCTCGTCGGGCAGCTGCAGCGGCAACCCGAGGCGATGGGCCTCCACCGCCGCGCGAAACAGGTAGTCGTAGCACTCGGCCTGGGTCTTGGCCTGCACCCAGGTCTCGCCCCACACGTAGACCCCGTGGCCGGCCACGATCACGGCGTCGACGTCGGGGTAGGCCCGCATGACCTCGGCCATCGAGTCGGTCAGCTCGGCCTCGCGCGGGGTGTTGCGAATGATCGGCACCTCGACCCGCTCGAAGCAGCCCTTGCCGCGCAGGCCCTTTTGCATCTCGAGGCCCTCGGTCACGAACACGCCGGCACCGCCGTGCGGCACCGACAGGCGGGCGGCCAGCACGGCCCAGATCGAGTGGCTGTGGATCACCGCTCCCGCCCCGCGATCGCGGTAGGCGTTGTAGAAGAGCGGCTGGCACTCGCTGACCCTGAGCCCGTCGGCGGCGGGCGCCCGCAGCACGCGACACTGGCCGAGGTCGGACGCATCGAGCAGGTACACGTCCTCGGGAGCAATGCGCTCCTTTTGCACCCCCGAGGGCGCCATGTAGATGCCCTCGTCGCCACGGATGGAGATCCCGCCGCCCGTGCCGGACACCCAGCCCAGCTCATAGAACTGGCGGCACAGCTCGCAGATGAGCTGCGGAATGCTCGCGGTCTCGGCCATCGGTCGCGGCGACTGTACCCGCCCCGCGTGGCGGCCTCCATGGGAGCCGCGTGCGGAAGCTCAGCCGCCCTCCTCGAACCAAGGACACTGCCGCACGGGCAGCGGCGGGTACTTGGGCCAGCGGGGGTCGCGATCGTGCACGCTGCACCTCCAGAACGTGGAGCCGCGCGCCGAGGTCACCGCGCGGGCGTGCTCGCAGCGTCCGCACAGCCCCGGGTCGACCGCGCGTGTCACGAGAGATCCTCGGTGGGCGCATCCACCGGCGGGAGGATGATCTTCTCCTCCTGCGCGAGCATGCCCAGGCCGATGGCGAGTCGGCCGGCCAGCATGGCGCGACCGCTCGCCATCCCCCGGCGTAGCTGCCAGCCCCCCAGCAGCAGGCCCGCGCTCCACACGATGGCGGCCACGAACGGCGCGAGCAGCTGATAGCCGGCCAGGCCCAGCAGACCAAAGCCCAGCCACAGCTTGAGCGCCTGCTTGCCCGCGTCGAGCGCGGGCCGGCTGGCCTCGGCCGCGTGCTTGGACACGCGCAGCTCGAAGCTGCCGTCGTGGATCCGCAGCTTCACCGCGTCGGCGGGGACGCCGAGGTACTGCAGCGCCGGCCGCAGGCTGCGGAGCAGCTCGCGCTCGCGAAGCACGGTGCGGCCGCGTGCCACGATCGCGCCGTCGAGGGGGTCATCGACCGTCATTCCCGAGGAGAAGCCCTGGGTATAGAGATCGAGCTCCACGTCGCCCCGGTCGAGCCCGGCCTCGGCAGCCGCTTCCACGGCCAGCACGTGCTCGTCGCCCCGCCACGGGACCGCGGCCGAGCCGCGGCGACGAGCGAGGGCCGTGGGCTCCGAGCCCTCGGCATCGGGGGTCTTGGGCGTGGCCACGATCGGAATCTCAGCCCTCGCGCACGCGCTCGGCCATCGCCTGCGCCACCGCCGGGCTCACGTAGCGCTGGTAGTGCCCTCCGTGCCCGGCGATCTCTCGGACCAGTGAGCTGCTCACGAACATGCGATCGGGGCGGGGGATCAAGAACACCGTTTCCACACCAGGGTCGAGATCGCGATTGGCCAGCCCCATCTGGAACTCGGGCTCGAAGTCGCTCACCGCTCGCAGGCCACGCACGATCGCCTTGGCCCCGCGCTCCCGGCAAAAGTCGACCACCAGGCCCGAGAACGCGGAGACCTCGAAGTTGGTCAGGTGCTCGGCGCTGCGGCGGATGAGCTCGGCACGCCGCTCCACGGAGAAGTAGCCGGGCTTGGTCGGGTGCTGGCCGATCGCCACGATCACGTGGTCGAAGAGCTTGACCGCGCGCTCGAGGATGTCGAGGTGGCCGACGGTGATCGGGTCGAACGACCCGGGGTAGACCGCGATGATCGGCTCGTGCGACGGCCGGGGCTCTGCGTCGGACACGCGGGGAGTATACGCAAAACGGACGTGCACGGCGGAAGCGGGGCCAAAATGGGGTTCGTGGTTCCTGCTTGCCCTCCGTGGCGCCGCATGGCACGCAAGCACGACCATGAGCGACAACAAGCCCTTGCTGCACGAGATCCTCGCCGTCGAGCAAGACGTCAAGGCCAACGCCGAACGAGCGCGGAGCCAGCTCATCGAGACGTTCCGCACCAAGCAGAGCCATTTCACCGGGATGCGCCGTACCTTCCGGCCGTTCTCGGTCGACGAGGCCGCTGGCGAGGAGGGCGGCGAGCGGCTCGAGGCCGAGACCCAGCTCGCCAAGACGGTGCCCGAGCAGCTCGAGCAGTGCCTGCGCGAGGTCGGCAAGGCGCTCGACCTCGGCATGCAGGTCGACGAGGCCAACACCCGCGCCAAGGCCGACATCGAGGTCGATGGCCAGGTGCTGCTCGCCAACGTCCCCGCCACCTTCCTCCTGCAGCTCGAGCGGCGCCTCAAGGAGGTGCAGGCGGTGCTCAAGGAGATCCCGTGCTTCGACCCGGTGCGGATCTGGAGCGTGGATCCGGCGGCCGACAAGAAGCACGTACTGCGCGCCGAGCCGGTGGTCACCATCCGCAAGAAGCGAGCCCGCAAGTACAACGTGATGGTCGAGGCCACCAAGGAGCACCCCGCTCAGGTCGACATCGTCGAGGTCGACGAGCCGGTGGGTGAGATCCGCTCCTACGACTGGACCGGCATGATCTCCACCGGGCGCAAGGAGGCCGTGATGGAACAGGTCGAGCGGCTGATCGCTGCGGTCAAGCAGGCGCGCTCGCGGGCCAACACGGTGGAGGTGGATCGGAGCCGTGCGGTCGCCAAGGTGCTCATCGATCACCTCCTCGCGCCCGTGCGGGGGTAGCCGAGGTCGGGCTCGGGCGGGGACGCTCGTGGACGCCTTGCCTGCCCGGTGCTACCGTCCGCGATGGGTATAGGCTGTGACTGCTCCTCATCCTCAGGCTGACCACGGCGGTGCCCCGCATGACCGCGGGTGCATCGTCCATCAGGCTATCACCCGAAGGCTGATCAAGCGGGCCTGCTCTCGCACGGGGGAGGACCTCTTCCGGAGATCACACGGAGATGGGGGTTCGAATCCCCCCCGACAGAAACCCGGTCGTCCAATGGTAGGGCACCGTGATCCACGGTCTCCACGAGCCACCTCCCTCCCATGAGCAATTGGGCCTCGTAGATGTAGGCTAGTTGGTAAGCCGTCGGCCTCTCAAGCCGGAGATCGCGGGTTCGACTCCCGTCATCTGCAGGGCACACCCCCCTTCAGGGGTGTGCCCGTCTTTCCTTGGGCCCGCATCCCGACCGTCTACCGCACCAGCAGCCAGCCGCCATCGGTGCGGCAGTAGGTCAGCTCCACGAAGTAGCCGACCTCGCCCGGACCCACGAACACGATCGGCGAGTCGCCATCGCCGTCGGCGAGCCTGGCCAGCCGGCCTTCGCCGAACACCCGCAGCTCGAGGTCGTCCTTGGCCAGCGGCTGGAGCTGCAAGTCCTCGGACTGCATCAGGTCCGTCAGCGGCAAGGCCTCGCGCAGACCCGCGTCGTCGAGGTGATAGGCGATCCGATACTCGGCGGCCTTGGTCGCCTGTAGCTGCTCGATGGCCGCCTCGTCGCGCGCCTGCAAGAGCCCCCACACGCGCTCGTACTCCGCCACCAACGCAGCGTGCGTCTGATCGTCGGCGGTGATCGTCTGCCCCCGCTCCCATGCCCACGACGGGAATGGCGAGCGCATGCCCACGTCGCGGTAGAGGAACGCCTCGTGCGGCGGCTCGTCGTTGCGCTCGAAGCTCACCTCCGAGATCATCACGTCGCCGCCCTGATCGTCGCGCATGAACTCGCGGCGGGAGTCGAAGCGCCCGGCGGGCGCGCTGCCGTGCCAGCCCCCCTCCCCTGGCTCGGTTCCCGAGGGCGAGGGCGTGACGTCGCGCGCCACGAAGTTCAGCGTGGTGATCGCCTGCCGGGTCTCGCGCGGCGCCCCGTTCTGCTTGACCCACAAGGTCAGCCGCAGCGCGCTCTCGGCCGGATCGAAGCGCTCGCGCTCTTCGAGCTCGTTGCCCTCGTCGTCCCACACCGGCGGCGGCAAGACCAGGGCGGCGATGCGGTTGGGTCCCCGCACGATCCACTCGCTCACCGGGAATTCCACGTCGAACGGCAGCGCCACGTCGGAGCGCAGGATCGGCACGTCGTTGATGCGAACCTCGAAGCGGCACGACCCGGCGTCGATGCCGAGCTTGAACACGGGCTGACCGGCCATGGGCTGACGATGGTTGTTGGGGTTCGACATGCGCTCACCCGAAGCCGAAGCGCTTCTTCTTCTTGGTCGTGTCCTTGGGAGCCGTGTCGCTCGCGCCCTTGTCCAGACCCGCCTGCTTGGCCAGCGCCTCTTCGTCGAGCTCGACCTCCTCGCCGCGCGTGCCCCCACCCGCGAAGATGTCGATGTCCTGCAGCGGAAAGCGCCCCGCAAAGCCGCTGGCATCTCCGGTGGCCTCGGTGCCCTGGGTCTCGTCCTTCTTGGGTGCCGCCATGGTCGGTCTTCGCTCCGTGGTCACTGGGGCACGGGCGCCCGCGGCCAGTAGCGGGGCTTGGCCACCACCAGCACCTTGGTCTTGGTACGCTGCGTGCCCTTGGTGAACGGCCCGATCTTCAGGCCGGCCTTGTAGTACATCATCAGGTAGAGCACCACGCCCTCCCAGCGCGTCTGGCCCTGCACGCGGGGACCATCACCCGAGGCGGCCTTGATGCACAGGCCCACCGCGGTCTTGGCCCCCACCTTCACCCCGGCGCCGCCGCTGACGATGAACACCTCGAGCTCGGCCTCGGCCCGGCCCTCGATCTTGAAGTCGATGCGTGCGTCGATCAGGCCATAGGCGGCGTGGCCGTCGGGCTGCTGGTAGGCCCACTCGAGTTCCACGCCCACCTCTCCGCCCGCGATGAGGTAGATGCCGATGTCCACCCGCACCCGCGCGACGCCCTTGACCCCGACCCCGGCGCGCAGGGCCTTGAGGAACGGCACGAATGCCGACGTGAGCGGAAAGCACAGCAGGATGAAGTCGAGCAGGTTGAACTCGATCTGCACCCCGAACAGCGGCTTGGCGCCAAAGCCCAGCTTCCACTGGTAGCCCACGAGCGCCACGCTGTCCTGCTCGTAGGGCTCGGCCGCGAAGTAGACCGACAGCGACGGCTTGCGCACGCTGCCGCTGATGACGGGCGCGAACGACAGCGCCTTGTCGAGGAAGTCGAAGGCCGAGTCGAGCGTGCTGAGGAACCCCAGCGCGCCCTGCAGGTTGTCGGCCAGCTGGTATTCGAACGAGTGCACGTACTGGTCGTAGGCGACCTTGGCGATGCCGGTGAGCACCCAGCCGCTGTCGGTCTGGATCGTCTCGGGCTTGGTGGGATCCTCGGGATCGTGGCGGAACTCGGCCTGGAAGCCCCCGTCCTCCCCGGGCAGGCGGTCGACCTGGGCGCCCTGCACGGTGGAGGACGACCGCGACAGGGTCACGTTGACCTCCCAGCGGATGTCCGAGCAGGCCTCGACCGTCACGCGCAGGGGCACGTCGCCGCGGCGCACGATCGCCCCCGACTCGTCGACCACCGCCACGTCCCATTGGTTGCGCGGCAGGCCCTTCCAGCGAAACGGGTTGTAGCGCACCAGCGAGCGCCACTCGCCCTGCAGCGGCACGTTGGAGAACTCCGCCTCGGCCCCCGCCACCAGCCCGTACTGCTCGGCCTCGGTGGCCTTGGGCCGCACCTCCGTCCACGACAGGGCCTTGGCCGACGACGACTGCCCCTTGCGCAAGATGCAGACCGAGACCACGCGATCGCCGGGGCAGCCCGGCTGGTGCTTCACCGTCGAGGTGACCAGATCGGCCAGCTGCACGCGTCCGGCCAGCACTTGATAGACGGGCCACTCGGTGTCGCCGCCCACGATGAACTTCTTCAGGTCGTCCCGCGTGCGATCGGCCCGTCGCTTCTCGTTGGGCGTGGGCGCGCCCGCGGGCGGGTACAGCATGGTGTAGGAGCGCGGGTTGACGAACGCGAACGGCGTGCCGTGGAAGCCCGCCCAGCCGTGCGAGCCGGCGCGGATGTCCTGGTTCTCGTGGTTGGGGCTGGTGCCCACCACGTGCTTGCAGTGGAGCTTCAGCTGGAAGTCGCAGCACTGCGGCACGACCACCGGCTGAGCCCGGGCCGGCCGAGGGCAGCGCTGCACCAGCCCGTCGTCGCGCGGCAGCACCTCCACCGTGAACGTGCGCTCGGCCACGACCCCCGTGGGTCCCTTGGCCTTCACCTTCATCCGCACCGGCGCGGAGGTCGGCGTCGACCGCCAGGCGATCGTGCGCTTGGGCAGCGTGATGTACATCCCCCGCTGATGGCCCGTCACCTCGAAGTCGATGGGCCCGGTCCCGCGAGACAGCTCGATCACCTGGGTGTAGCGCTCGCCCTCGGTGATCCGCACGTTGGGGATCGCAGCCAGCACCGGTGGGCTCACCACCGTGATGTCGAAGCCCTTGCGCTCGCGTCCCCCCGGTCCCTCGGCCTCGAGCTCGACCGGCACGAGCTGGTCGGACGGTGTGGCGTCCCAGCGGATCGCGCCGGTGCCCGCATCGACCTGCATGCCGTTGGGGCCGGTCACCAGGCGCCACCGGATCTCCCCCGAGCCCTGGCGCAGGGTGGGCGTGGCCTCGAAGCGCTTGCCCTCGTCGACCCGGGCGGGGGGCAGCGCCACGATCACCGGCGGCAGCGGATCGACCGTGAGCTGGAACGCCTTGGTCGCCGCTCCGCCCGGGCCCACCACCTTCACTCGCACGAGGTAGGGCACGGCCGACCACACCGCCTTTGCCCACGTCAGCTCCCCGGTGCGCGCATCGATGGCCAGGCCCGCGGGCCCCGACTCGACCGACCAGCGCATGTCCCCCGAGCCATACGAGATCCGCGCCACCGTCCGGTAGGCATCGCCGTCGCGCACCCTCGCCTCGGGCAGCGCCGCGATCATCGGCGACGCGGGCACCACGTCGACGGCGAAGCTCGCCTTGGTGCTCCCCGCCGGGCCCTTGGCCTTGACCGTGACCGTGATGGTCTTGCCGGTGAACACCGCCGGCCAGCGGATCTCGCCCGACTGGGGATCGATGGTCATCCCGTCGGGCGCCTTGGACAGCGACCACACCACGGGGCCGGTGCCCTCGACCCGCTGGGGCGTGTAGACCAGCTCGTGCTGATCATCGAGGCGCTGGCCGACCACGGCCAGCCGCACCGGGGCCGGCTTGACCGTCACCACCCAGCTGCGACCGCCCGCCCCGCCCGCGTCGTCGGCCGCGGTCACGCTGAAGTGGGCCGGAGTGTCGCCGAAGCGCGCCACCCACGAGACCACTCCATCGGCGGAGATGCGCGCACCTGGTGGATGCAGCTGGAGGATCCAGCGAACGTTGGGCCCCGCGTCGCGGGCCACGAGGCGCTCGGCGTAGGGCTGACCATCGACCAGGGTCTGGTTGCTGACCGACTTGACGGACAACGACGGCAAGACGCAGTGCTCCCGGTCTAGACAGGGTGGGACAGCAAGCCGCGCTCGATCGCAGCCTGCTCGAGCAGCGAGATCTTCTCGGCATCCGAGAGCCAGGGATCATCGAGGATGGGGCCCGACCATGCGTCCGCCGGGCCGTAGCCGAGGTCGTCGCCCACCCGCACCACGAGCAGCGCGTAGCGCTCGAGCGCGGCGGGATCGCTCAGGCCGTGCCGCCGCGCGGTCAGCACGGCCGCGGTCAGCACCTCGCGCCCGTGCTGGGGCTGGATGGGATGGGTCAGGCCGAGCCGGTCCTGCACGTGGTCGAACAACGCGTCCACCTGTGGCTCGGCCCGTCGTTCGTGCATCGCCTGCATCTGCTGGGGCGAGATGCGGAGCACCACGACGCCACGGTACACCGATGAAGGGGGGCCGGACAAGCACGCGGGGCCGCTGGGGCTCGATCTCATCCGCCCCGCGGGGCCATGGCGAGCGCGGCCTCGCGCGCGCCACGGGTCGCGAGCACCTGTTCGTGCAGTGACCACTGGCCCCGGGCACGCACGAGGTTGTGCTCACCCGCGGCGGGAAAGCGGGCGCGATCCCAGCCGAAGTAGCGCTCGTGGAGGGCATCGGCGGCAAAGCGAGCCGACAGCTCCAGCGTGATCCACTCCACCCCGTGCAGCAACGCCTCGCGCTCGTCGGCCCGCAGCGACAGCGTGCACGCACCGAGGTACCCGCTCATCGTCGCCTCGTGCGTGGCCAGATCGAACCGAGCCTCGTGCTCGTCTTCGCCCCGGGGGTTGCACCACGAGCGCAGCGCGTCGCCGAGCTCGAGCGGCAAGGGCATCGGAGCCACGGTGTCGAGGTCGATGAGGCACACCGGACGCTCGGCGCCGGGTGACTGCGCCGACTCGAACAAGACGTTGTTCAGCTTGGGATCACCGTGGACCACGCGCGACGGCAGCGCGTCGATCGTCGGCAGCTCGGTCGCACGCGCGCCGATGGCCTCGGCGAGTCGAGCCACCGGCGCGTACAGGCGATGCTCACGGTGCTCGGCCACCGCCTCGTGCAGCCGCCGCAGGTGCGCGGGCGTGTCGTGCACGCCGCTGCGCAGCCCCACGAACCGGTGCTCGAGGTCGCCGAGCGCCGAGTGGAAGCGGGCCAGGAGTCCAGCCGCGGCATGGGCCTGGGCCGGGCTCGCCACCGCATCGAAGGTCACTCCGGACACGCGAGTGAGCACCCGCCACACGGCACCGTCGCGCTCGATCCAGCGGGCCCCGTCGGGGGCGGAGCGCAGGCGTGGGGTGATCATCCCGCGGCGGTGCAGGTGGGCGGTGACGGCCTCGATGTTGTCGTGGATCTGCGGCGCGAACACGGGGTGCACCCGCTGCAGCACGAACGACCCCTCGCCGGACTCCACCGCGAACGTGTCGTTGATCAGCCCGCGACCCAGCGGAGCCACGTCGTGGGGGTGCAGGCCGAACGCTCGGGCGAGCTCCTGGGCCTCGGCGACGGTGGCGGGCGAGCGGCTCACGCCCGCGAGCGTGCGTCAGTCGGGGCGCCGCACGCAAGCGCGCGAGCGACCGCTCGTCACTCGGGCGCCGTCACCAGCGAGCGAAGCGCGGCGACCCGCCGTCGCTCCTCGTCCACCCGCCCGGCGATCCACGGGGGCAGGTTGGGCAGCGCCGAGAGCCGATCGAGATCGGCCTCGCACTCGTCGAAGCGTCCCATGCGTCGCTCGAGGGTGGCGCGCTCGATCAGGATCACGGGGTGATCGGGCCGACGGGCGACCGCTCGGTCGAGCGCCACGATCGCCTCGTGGGGCTGGCCGATCTGCACGTATGCGATCGCGAGGTTGTAGTAGTGCTCGGGCGTGGGGCCCTCGACCCGCTGCCGCGGCCAGATCCCCTGCACGACCACGAGCGCCACGATCGCCCACGCATACCCCCAGGCGCGCCGGTCGGCCCGCGTGCCCGCGATGCTCCGCCCGCGAGCGAGCCACGAGATCCCTGGTCCCAGGCCCATGGCCAGCGGTACCACCAGCGGCAGGCGGTGCTGGGCCGAGGTGAAGAACAAGAGGTTCGCCGCCACCACTGCGAGCAACTGGCCCCCCAGCAGCCACGCCCACGGTCGCAGGCGCGTGCAGAACTCGGGCTCGGCCCTCGCCCGACGCCACAGCCCCCACCCGCCCACCAGGCCCACCCCCAACACGACGCAGAACGGCAGCCCGATGCCCGACCACGGCAGCAGCTCGCGCTCGCCGGCCACGTCGTAGTCTTGTGACAGCTCGTCGTTGCCGATCAGCAGCCAGCCCTTGCGCAGCTCGAGCCACAGCCAGCGGCCGGGCTCCTGCCCGATCTCGTCGAAGGACCGACGGTAGAGCGCGCGGCCGATCGCCGCTGCCTGCTCGGCCTTCGGCCCTTCGGGCACGCCGAGCGTGGCCGCCAGCTCCTGCTGCTCGTGCACCACCTCGCCGCTCAGCAGGCCCCCCGCGCTGTTCCACACCCCCCGCGCGTGGCGATTGTTGCCGATGTAGAACGAGGTCCCTCCGCCGTGCACGGGCATGATCGACGGTCGCCCGGTCACGATCGCGTTGCGCAGCGCCATGGGCGAGAGCGCGAGCAGCAGACCCAGCGCGAGCCAGCCGAGCCCCTGCCAGCGCGGCCGCCCGGTGGGCGCCCATGCGAGCGCGGCCGCCACCGCCACGGCGGGCACCGCCAGCAGCATGTTGCCCCGCGCCAGCACGGCCAGGCCGGTGGCGAACCCGAGCAACACGACGGCGCGTACACCCGGCCGCGCCTGCAGACGAGCGAGGGCGAGCAGCATGAGCACCATCGTGCCCACCGCCAGCGAGGCGGTGAGGATCTTGTTCTCGTAGAACGAAAGGCCCGGGTAGAGCAGCAGCACCAGCAGCGACAGCGCTGCATCGCGACGCCCGAGCACCGGTGCGAGCGCCCGATGGAGTCCCCAGAGCACGAGCCCGGCGAGCACCAGCTGGAACAGCAAGGCCAGCGAGATCCACGGACGGATCAGCATGGGCATCGCGAGCTGGTACGCGTAGAGCCCTTGAAGATAGAACGGCTCGGTGCCCCACGGCGGCGCGTCGAGCAGATCGCGAGCCGCCTCCTCGTAGAGACGACCGTCGGAGAACGTGGCCAAGGAGAACGGCACCTCGACCAGGTAGGCGCAGTGGTAGGCGATCCGCAGCATCACCAGGGCCAAGAGCGCCGCCACCAGCCACCGCGGCAGCCGCTCGCGAAGCGACGGCACGGCCGGCACGGGCGCGGGCTCGGACTCGTCACTCGGCGTCATGGCAAGGATCGTCTCCCACCATCCAACGGCGAGCAACGCGGTCCGCCGCGGCAGGCAGCAGCCTCGCCCGCGCCGCGATGCTTGCACCCGTGCACGTCATCCCATAGGCCGTGGAGCAAGAGGTCCATCGTGTTTCGTCGACGCAGCTTCCTTGGTGGGCTTGGTGGGGTCGCGGCCGCCGCCATGGGTGCGAGCTGCTATCCCGCCGCTCGCCGGCGCGGCATGGCGACCGCCGTCCCCCCGGGCGCGGCCTCGGCCATCCCCCAGCTTCGGGCGATGGCGGGCCTGCCCGCGCAGCAGAGCCTGCTGCTCGGCTACCCCGTCAACATGAGGACCCCGCCCCGGGAGTTCTTCGACTGGCGCCGCGAGCTCGCCGCGGTGGGGCTCGACCAATTCGCGTTCAACAACGTCGGCGATCCCTTCGAGCACAGCCACATCCCCTTCAACAGCCATGCGCTCGAGCGGGAGCTCATCATGCGCTTCGCCGCGCTCTACCGCTTCCCCGCCGACGACGCCTGGGGGTTCCTGTCCAACAGCGGCACCGACAGCAACATGCATGGCCTCTACATGGGGCGCACCATCCTGCACGCGCGCACCGGTGTATGGCCCAAGATCTACTTCACCGAGGAAGCCCACTACTCGATCCAGATCCTCGCCGACCTGCTGGGCCTCGAGTGGATCCACGTGAGTACGCACGAGGACGGGCGCATGGACGAGGACGATCTCGCGCAGCGCCTGGCCGAGCACCCCGACCACCCCGCGCTGGTCGTGGCGACCATCGGGACCACCTTCAAGGGCGCGGTCGACTCGATCGACGAGCTCGGGGCGAGGCTCGCAGGACGGGAGTCGTACCTGCACCTGGACGCGGCGCTGTTCGGCGGCTACCTGCCCCACACCACCTTCGCCGACCAGCTGCACCAGCGCGCGCGGGGCTCGCCGACCGGCACCAAGCGCTACGACTCGATCGCGGTCTCGTGCCACAAGTTCTTCGGCTTCCCCTCCCCGGCCGGGATCTACGTGGTGACGCGCGCGGCGTTCGAGGAGTTCCACGCGCGCTTCAGCCAGGTCCACGACCCCGAGTACCTGCTGCAGGTGCCCGGCACCATCACGTGCTCGCGCGACGCCGTCAAGCCGGCCGAGTTCCACTTCTTCAGCTCCGCGCAGGCGTTCGAGCGCCAGCGGGCCGACGCCGCCCAGATCCTGAGCGACACGAGCTATCTCCACGAGCAGCTCCGCACGCACTTCTCCGAGCTGGCCCCGGTGCGGGCCAACGCGCTGTCGAACACCATCTACTTCGAGCAACCCAGCGACGAGGTGGTCTCGACCTACGTGCTGGCCACGATGGGCGTGCACCGCGGCGGAGAGCGCATCCCGCATGCGCACGTGATCGTCATGCCCCACGCCACGCGCGACGTGCTCGATCGCTTCCTGGCCGATCTGGACGCCACTCGGGCGAGCCGTCGGCCGCCGTCGCGCCAACCATCGTAAGCTCGCGCCCGCCGTGGAAGGCGCCGTTCGCCACGATCCGCCCGCACCGCCGGGCGCCCCGCCGCCCGAGGTCGTGCACCGGATCCACGATCGATTCCTGCACGAGGTGGTCGAGCAGCTCGGGCTGTGCCCGTTCGCCCGGCGCAGCCGCGAGCAGGCCCGCGTGCACCGGCCGCTGTGCTACTCCCCAAGGCCCACGCCGGCCGAGGTCGCCGCGCGCCTGCACGCGGTGGTCAGCGAGCACCCCGACGCCGAGATCGTGCTCATCACCTTCATCACCGCCGCCGCCAGTCCAGCCCCGGGTCCGCGCCCGGGCCTCCACCCGCAGTGGCAGCGCGCGCGCGACTTCGACGACTTCGTCAAGGACGTCCGCCCCGCCTACGAGCCGCTTCGCGGCCCCGTGTTCTTCATGGTGGGCTTCCACCCCGCGAGCGGAGAGCCCGACCCCGGTGACGCGCCGCCCAGGCTCACCGCCGACAGCCTGGTGCCGCTGCTGCGCCGCACGCCCGACCCCGTGATCCAGTGCGTGCGGGCGCAGGTGCTCGAGCGCGTGCGCTGGCAGGCCCAGCAGGCCGCCCACGCCAAGATGATGGCCGAGGCCGAGAAGCTCGACCCACGCCTGCGCCGGATCCTCGAGCACAGCGTGCAGCCCGACTCGTCGCTCTCGGCCGACATCGCCCGCAAGAACTTCGAGACGGTGGCCCACGGCGAGGGCCGACAGCGGCTCGAGGCGCTGCTGGCCGACATCACCCGCGAGCGCGACCAGGCCTATGCGCCGTCCTGGGCGGCCTCGATCTCCACGAACGGAAGGTGAGAGATCTGGGCGAACTGCTGCGGGGTCGTCAGCCCGAGCCGCTCGATGCGGCTGCGATGCTCGTAGAACGCCTGCTTGGTGGTGAGGGTCGGCACGCCCGGGGCATCGAGATCCTTGCGCAGGAAGAACGCGTTGACGCCCATGCTGTCGCAGCCCACCAGGCGATAGCCCTTGCGCTCGCCGAGCCGCTCCAGGGCCAGGAGCGAGGCCCCGTGGTACAGCCCGCTGTCGTGCTCGTTCCACCGCACGAAGTCGGCCGCATAGGGAACCGTGATGGAGCGCTCGTCGCCCAGGCTGGCGTTGTACTCGACCACGACGATGCGCGGGGAGACGACCTCGAGGCACTCCCATAGCCAGTAGTCGACGCCATCGACGTCGATCGAGAGCACGTCGATCTCTCCTTCGATCCCCCGCCCCTCGATGAGGGCATCGAGGCTCTGCACCGTGACGAACGCGTTCACCACCTGGATCCGGCGCTTGCCGAGCCAGCGGTAGGCATCGCGCGCGTACTTGCAGCCCCTCGCCGAGCCGTCCATGAGCAGCCCGGAGAAATTGCGGGCGAACGCCAGGTGGAGGCAGTTGCACTCCATCTTCCCGAACCCGAACTCCACGAACACCCCGGGGCCCACCCCGACCGCCTCGAGCAGGTGGTCGATGATCCCGTCCTCCCCCTGCTGGGACAGCACGCAGTACTCGGCCCGGGCCAGCGCCGGGCCCTCCGAGGGGCGGCGCCGCCACAGCGTTCGCACCAGGCGCCGGGCCGTGATCTTGCCCGCAATGTAGAGGCCAAACGGCGACAGCCGTGCGTCGTCCATGGGCAGCTCGAAGCGGCTGGGCTGGGGGTCTTCGATCACGTGCGGCTGTCCTCGACGCGCGGGCGGGGACGCTAGCACGGGCCCTGCGGCTCGTCGACGGCCGCGGGGCGCTACATCGCCGCCGCCTTGATCGCCGTGAGCTCCATCAGCTCGTCGAGCGGAAAGTCGTAGTCGTACACGTGCAGCCCCAAGAACGCCGGGTTGAGCAGCGGCAGCCCGAAGTCGACCGGATTGCTGCGCATGTCACCCGGCCCGGGTTCCACCGTGAGCGCCAGGTACTGGTGGCCATCGACATCGGTGAGGCACTCGGTCGCATAGAGATCGCGATAGAGCACGAACGGGGTGTCGATGGGCATGCCGTGGTCGATGAGCGGGAACACCAGCGGCTGGTTGCTGAACGCGGGCAGGAACGCCCCGGACAGCCGCGGGTGCCCCAGCAGCGCCGCGGGATCCGTGCACGCCACGTGCCGTCCGGGCGCGTCGGCCCCTTGCGCCCCCGGCCCCGGCGGCAGCTCGGCCGCGTACGTCCGATATGCGACCACGCACCCCACCTGCTCGGCGCTCGTGCACAGCGGCAGGCTCTCGAACGTCCCTCCGCGATCGTCCCCGTCGGGCACGCTCACCGAGCCCCCGATCATCAGCGCGACGACCAGCCGCGAGCGCAGCGCGTCGTCGGGCTCGATGACCTCCTGCAGCAGCCGCGTGGTCATGTACGTCCCCTGCGAGTGCCCCATGATCACGAATGGACGATCGCCCAGGTGATGCTGCCGATACGACGCCCACGCCGCCGCCACCTCCTGGTAGGCCGCGTCGAGCAGCTCGGGCGCCTGCGGGCTGCCGAAGGTCCCCAACGTGACCTGATGGTAGAGCGGAGCGAACACCCGGCACTGCCCCGAGAACCGGGCGGCCTGGTTGAGCAGCGGATCGAGCTCCTCGCTCACGTCGTCGAAGTCCTCGGTCTGACCCGGCTCGAAGCGGATGTCCACGGTGGGATAGACGTAGAAGCAGTCGTAGGGTGGGTCCTCGGCCACCGCATGCTCGTGGACCTGCGTGGTGCCATCGGGGAGGATCTCGGTCGCGCTCAGGTCACTGCTGCGACAGTAGTCGTCGGCCTCCGCCTTGTCGGCATGGCACAACCACAGCGCGAGATCGTCGTAGGGCAGCGAGGGACCGTCCCCGCCGCTGCTGGAGTCCTCGCCCATGGTCTCGTCGAGCGACCCGCTCGACTCCGTCATGGTTTCCCCCGTCGATCCCGTGAGCTCGCCACCGCTGCTGCTCCCGGCCGTGGTCGACGACGGCTCCTCGGCGCCGGACTGACACGCCAGTGAAACGAGGGCGATCACCAACACGGACGTGGATCGGCGAGGGCTCTGCATCGCGCGATCATGCCACGAACGCCCTGCATCATCGTGGATCGCCGTGGGTGGGGTCTGTTATGGTGGCTCCCACGGAAGGGAGAGACGACCGATGCGAACGAAGTGGCTCGTCCCATGCTCGATTGCGTTCCTCGTGCTGGCGTGCGGGGACGATGGCTCGACCAACGAGACCGGAGCCGCGGCCACCGAGACCGGTCCCGGTGACGGCACGGTCGGTGACGGACCGACCGAGGGCGACACCACCTCCGGCATCGCGCCCGGCACGATGTCGTTCTTCGTCACCAGCCAGGGCAGCGGGGCGCGCGGCGGCAATTTCGGGGGGCTGGCCGGGGCCGATGCGTGGTGCCAGGAGCTCGCCGTCGCCGCCGGCGTGGGCGACCTGACCTGGCATGCCTACCTGAGCACCACCACCGAGGACGCGCGCGACCGCATCGGCGCTGGGCCCTGGTACAACTACGCGGGCGAGATGATCGCGGCCGACGTCGCGAGCCTCCACGCCAACGGGCTTTCGAACGACGATCCCCAGCACGTGCTCACCGAGTACGGCGAGGAG
Organism: Paraliomyxa miuraensis; assembly: GCF_026337845.1. GTDB lineage: Bacteria > Myxococcota_A > Polyangia > Nannocystales > Nannocystaceae > Paraliomyxa > Paraliomyxa miuraensis. Next base: position 196,100 of record NZ_JAOVZF010000158.1, read on the forward strand.
GTCGAGGTGGCCGACAGCTACGACATCCTGACCGGCTCCACCGAGGAAGGCACCTACTACGAGGAGCGCACCTGCAACGACTGGACGTCGGACACCTCCGACGTCAAGGCCCGCGTCGGCCACAGCAGCCCGCCCAACGACCCCGAGTACAGCTCGTCGTGGAATTCGGCCCACGCGACCAACGGGTGCAGCGAAGACGATCTCATCGAGGATACGGGCATCGGGCGCGTATACTGCTTCGCGATCGACTGATCCGCCGCCGTCGCGCTATCCTCCGGCCCGATGTCGGAGCCAGCCAATCGAAGGGGAGCCCCCAAGGGGGGTCTGACCCGGAGAGGTCTGTTTCGCGGCGTGGGCACCGCCACCTTGCTCGGTGGCTGCGTCGATCGAACCTCGACCACCGACCCCGGTGGCCACGCGGTGGTCGACGACGCAACGGCGCCCGCCGAGCTCGGGCCCGATCGCGTCCCCGTGCGCTTCACCCTCAACGGCGAGTCGGTCGAGGCTGCGGTGGAGCCACGCACCACCCTGCTCGATGCGCTACGCCTCGACCTCGACACCACCGGCCCCAAGCTCGTGTGCGATCGCGGCTCGTGCAGCGCCTGCCTGGTGCTCGTCGACGGCCTGCCCCGCAACAGCTGCATGATGCTCGCGCACGACGTGGCGGGACGCGAGGTCACCACCGTCGAAGGCCTCTCCAAGGGCGACGAGCTGTCCGCCCTGCAGCACGCGTTCGTCCGCCACGACGCGCTCCAGTGTGGCTTTTGCACCTCGGGGATGCTGATCTCCTGCGCCGCCCTGCTGCGTCGCCGCCCCAAGGGCGAGCCGCTCACGGCCACGCAGGTGCAAGACGCCATCGCGGGCAACCTGTGCCGCTGCGGCACCTATCCGCACGTGGTGGCGGCGGTGCTCGAGGTCGCCAGCGGGAAGACCGAGAGGGCGGGTGCCTGATGGCCGATCGCAAGCAGACCCTCCGCCTCGGCTTCGAAGGTCACCTGCGCAAGGTCGACGTCACCCTGCCCGCGACCGAAGCCACTCCGTGGGACGCCGACTCCAAGCTCGAGATCGTCGGCACCGAGGTCCCGCGTCTCGATGGTCACCTCAAGGTCAGCGGCCGCGCCAAGTACACGTTCGACGTGGCCCTGCCCGGGATGCTGTGGGCCGCGGTGCTCCGCAGCCCGCACCCCGCCGCACGCATCGAGTCGATCGACGTGAGCAAGGCCGAGGGTCAGCCGGGCGTCAAGGCCGTGCTCGCGGTGGCCAAGCCCGGCGACACGCTGCGGTTCGCGGGCCAAGACGTGGCCGCGGTGGCCGCCGAGCGACCCGAGCAGGCTCGCGATGCGCTGGCGTTGATCGAGGTGCGATACACCCCGCTGCCCTTCGTGGTCGACACCGAGGGGGCCATGCGAGACAAGGCGCCGCGGGTGCACGAGGCTCCGATCACGGAGCGCCGCACCGAGGGCGACGAGCCGGGCAAGGCCAAGGCCGGCGGCATGCAGGGCAACGTCCGCGCACTCCCGCCCAACGAGCGCGGCAACGTGGACAAGGCCCTGCGCGAGTCCGACGTGGTGCACGAGGCCACCTACGTGACCCAGGTGCAGACCCACTCGGCGCTCGAGACCCATGGCGTGCTCGTGCGCTGGGACGGCGACCAGTCCATGACGGTGTGGGCCTCGACCCAGGGCATCTTCAGCGTGCGCGACGAGATGGCCGAGGTGTTCGGGCTGGCCCCCAGCAAGGTCCGGGTGATCACCGAGTACCTCGGCGGCGGCTTCGGGGCCAAGTTCGGCGCCTCGGCCCCGGGCAGCCGGCTCGGCTTCATCGCCGGCGAGCTCTCGCGACTGGCGAGGGCGCCCGTCAAGCTGATGTGCGATCGGCACGAGGAGCACGTGTGCACGGGCAACCGTCCCGACTCTCGGCAAGCGGTCGCGCTCGGTGGCCGCCGGGGCAAGCTCCACGCCATCGACGTCGTCGCCCACGGGACCGCCGGCATCGGCACCGGAGCCGGAGTGGGTCGCAACGCCTTCAGCCTCTATACCCGCTGCCCCAACGCGCGGGTGCGGGCGCACGACGTGTTCACCAACGGCGGGCCCGGCACGGCCATGCGCGCGCCCGGACACCCGCAGGGGGCCTTCGCGCTCGAGCTGGCGCTCGACGAGCTCGCCGCGAAGATGGGCGTCGATCCGCTCAAGCTGCGGCTCGACCACGACGAGCACCCGCTGCGCTCGATGCAGCTACGCCAGGGGGCCGAGCGCTTTGGCTGGGACGAGCTGCGCAAGCGCTCGGCGCAGCTGCGCAGCCGCAACACGCGGGTTCGCAAGGGCGTGGGCGTGGCCTCGTCGCTGTGGGGTGACTTCGGCCGAGCGAACGCCGCGGTGGCCACCTGCTCGGTGCTCCGCGACGGCACCATCGAGCTCAAGAACGGAGTCCAGGACATCGGCGGGGGCATCCCCACCGTGATCGCGCAGGTCGGCGCCGAGGTGTTCGCACGCCCGCTGTCCACGATCCGCGTGCGCTACGGTGACAGCGACTACGGTCCCAGCGTGGGCAGCGGTGGCTCCACCACCACCTCGAGCGTGACGCCGGCCGTGCGCAACGCATGCGAGCAGGCCCGGGTGGCGCTGCAGGAGCTCGCGGCCAAGCAGCTGAAGGTCCCGGCGGGCGAGGTGCGCTGGGATGGCGACGGCACCGCCCACGGAGGCGGCGGCTCGATCACCTTCGGCCAGCTGTGCAAGAAGATCGACGGCGAGGCGATCGTCGCCACCGCCACGCGGCCCGCCACCTACGGCCACGAGCCCATGGCCTTCCCGGGGAGCAAGTTCTATCAGATCGCAGGGGCCCAGTTCGCCGAGGTCGAGGTCGACACCTGGACGGGGGTGGTCCGTGCCACGCGAGTGCTCGCCGTCCACGACTGCGGGCGCGTGATGAACCCGCTGACGTTACGCAGCCAGATCAATGGAGGCGTGATCCAGGGCACCAGCTATGCGCTCATGGAAGAGCGCGTGCTCGACGGCGACCTGGGTCGCATGCTGAACCCCAACCTCGAGAGCTACAAGATCCTCGGGGCCCGCGACGTCCCGGAGATCGAAGTGATGCTCACCGAGGTCCACACGGGGGCCAACAACACGGGCGCGGTGGGCATCGGCGAGCCGGCCACCGTGCCCACCGCGGCGGCCATCGCCTGTGCGGTCTACGACGCGCTGGGCGTGCCCGTGCGCAGCTTGCCCATCACCCCCGCCAAGGTGCTCGAGGCCCTGGGCATGATCCCCGGGAGGCCCGCATGAACCGCTTCACCATCGTACGCATCCCTTCGCTGAAGGACGCGAGCAACCGCGTGGCCACCACGCAGGGCGCGGTCCTGCGCGCCGGTGGCATCGATCTGCTCGATCACATGAAGGAGGGCCTGCAGGCCCCCAGCGAGCTGGTCGAGCTGCACGCGATCGGCGGCGACGAGGGCATGAAGCTGCGCAGCATGGACGTGCACGGCGATGGTCGGCGAAGGCTCGGCGCGCTGGTCACCCTGGCTCAGATCGCCGAGCTCGAGGAGCTGTTCGAAGGACACCAGGCCCTGGCCCAGGCCGCCGCGCACGCGGCCACCCCCGGCATCCGCAACGCGGCCACCCTCGGCGGCAACCTGTTGCAGCGCCCGCGCTGCTGGTACTACCGCCACGTCGATCTGGTGTGCCTCAAGAAGGGCGGCGACATGTGCCTGGCCCAGACCGGCGATCACCGCTACCACGCGATCCTCGGCGGAGGACCCAGCTACATCGTGCACCCGTCGAGCCTCGCCGGGCCGCTGGTGGCGCTCGAGGCCACCATCGACGTCCGCGGAGTCGACGGCACCGTCCGTACGATCGCCATCGAAGAGCTGTTCGTGGGACCCACCGTCGATCCCATGCGCGAGCACTGCCTGGCCCCCGGCGAGATCCTGCTGTCGGTGACCCTGCCCGTCCCCGCTCCCGGTCAGCGCTCGGCCCACGCGATGGCCAAGGAGAAGCAATCGCAGGACTGGCCCCTGGCGGAAGCCAGCGTGCGGCTGCGCATGGACGGTGGCAAGCTTCGCGACGTGCGGGTGGCCCTGGGTCACGTGGCGCCCGTGCCCTGGCGCTCGAAGGAAGCCGAGGCCGCGCTCGAGGGCCAGGCCCCCAGCGCCGAGCTGTTCGCCCGCGCGGCCCAGGCCGCCACCGGCCCGGCCAAGCCGCTGCCGGGCAACGCCTACAAGGTGCCGCTTTGTCAGGGCGTGCTGCGGCAGGCGCTGCACGAGGCCGCCCAGATCCCCCTCCCCGAGTGACGACCGGCACCAGGAGCGAGACACGATGCCCACCTTCGACGAGCACAGCCAAGCCCTCCTCGACTCCGGCGCTGCCGTCTGTCGCCACCTGCGAACCAAGGCGCTGCACGTCTACGGCAACGACACGCCCGATGCATTCGTGACCAGCCGCTCGAGCCACTATACGTGCTTGCGCACCCAGTTCGTGACCGGGCCCGACCAGGGGCTGTGCGTGCCCGAGGCATGTCACGAGGGCCGGGACTGCTTCGAGGCTCGCTAGGCTGGTCCTAGCCCGCGTCGACCCAGCGCCGACGGGGCAGCAGGTGCTGCACCAGCACCTCCGCCTTGGCGGATGCGATCGGATCCACCCCCGGCGGCACGTACTCGAGCAGCCCGTGCTCGTGCAGCGTCAGCCACACGTGGGCCAGGCCCGCGACGTCGATCCCCAGCGCCCACCAACCCGGCTCCTCGAACGACACGGACAACAGCTCGCCCGGCAGGTCGGCCGCGGCCCCGATCGGATCCACCACCAGCAGCTCGGTGGCCTCGGCTCCACGCGAGCCCACCGCCAGCGGCAGCCAGTCGGTGTTCCATGCCCGCGCCGGATGGCCATCGTCAAGCACCCCCTCGCGCACCTGCTCGCGGCGCTCGGTCCACGCCGCATGCTCCTCCTGGGACTCGAGCGGCGACAGCAGGCGAAAGCCCTGCCGCCCCAGCCCGAGCCGCGGAGCGCCCGGTCGGTCCTTCATTCCCGCCGTGCCGCTCAGCAGCTGACGCAGCGCCGGGGGCAGCAAGCCGCCCAGCATCAACTCGTGCGCCTGGAGCTCGACCTCGTCGCAGCCGCGGCACAGCAGGGGACCAAAGGAGCCCTCGTGCAAGGTCTGCAGCAGGCGGTCGACGATCTCGTCGAGCTCGCTCGACCGGCGGGGCAGTGACCGCACCACCTCCACATCCCACAGCAGATCGGCCAGCAGCGCCTCGAGCACCGGATACTGCTCGGCCGGGACCAGCAGCGCCGCGCGCAGCTGCGGAGCGATCGCATCCAGCGGAAGCACGCACCCCAGCTCGTAGCCGGCCTCGGCCTCGGGATCGATGGCTCGTGCCTCCTGCAGCTCGATCTCGTCCTCACCCGGGGCGCCCTCGACCACCCGGCGGAAGACCAGCACCGTCATCGCATCGTCCCCAAGCTCGATCTCGAGCTCCGCATCGGAGCCGACCACCCGGCGAGCCGCCCGCTCGAGCACCGTGCTCAACACGCGGCGCAGCAGCTCCGCACCACCGAGTTCGGCCGCAGCCCGCCGCAGCAGCGGCCCGAGGATCTGCTCCATCGCCACGCCAGCAGCACGATACCAAGCTCGGGCACACGGCTGGACAACCGACGACCAGACCGGGCAGGCTCTTGCCACGATGGGCTCGTGGCACGTCTACGTGCTGGTCTCCGCCAGCGGAGGCCGAACGTACGTGGGCATCACGTGCGACCTGGACCGACGCCTCGCCCAGCACAACGGCGACCGCCCGGGCGGAGCCAAGGCGACCCGCCCCGGTCGCCCGTGGTCGGTGGGCGCGACCTTTGGACCGTACGCGACCCGAGGCCGTGCACAGAGGATCGAACACCGGATCAAGCGCCGCTCCGGCCGCGACCGATTGCGCCCCCTCGGGCCCGACGAGGTCGACGAGGTCGACGAGGAGAGCGTGCTGCGCGGGTGACCTCATGTAGATCGCCCATGGATCGGGTTGGCCACCCACCCGCTCCCGGCCGCTGGGGGCCAACCCGACAAGTGCGCTTGCGCAAGCACCCGCGCGGAGCACGGCGGTTGTCCTGCGCTACCCTCCGCCCAATGGCCAAGATCCCGGATACGACCGACGACGCGTTCCAGCGCGAGGTGCTCGACTCCGACCTCCCGGTGCTGGTGGACTTCTGGGCCACGTGGTGCGGTCCGTGCCGCGCCCTTGCCCCGCACGTGGAAGCCGTCGCTCACGAGTTCGACGGCAAGCTCAAGGTCGTCAAGCTGGACATCGACTCGAACCCGCAGACCCCCGCCAAGTACGGGATCCGTGGCATTCCCACGCTGCTCGTGTTCAAGGACGGCGAGCTGGTCGACAAGCTGGTGGGCAACCCCGGCTCCAAGAAGAAGGTCGCCGAGCTGGTCGAGAAGCACACGGTCACCGGCTGACCGTTCGCTCCGATCCCACCGCATGCTCAGCCCAGGCAGACGTCGTCAGGGCGCCATGCAGTCGGCCTCGGTGGTCGGCCGCGAGAGCCTCACGTAGTCGAAGCTGGCCTCGAGGTCGGGCGCAACGCCGAGGTCGGGCTCGGGGCCGAGCGAGTTCCAGCCGTTGACGATGGCACCGACCTGCAGCGTGGCGGGCAGGTCGCTGCGATCGTAGCGCTGGGTCACCGTGAACGCGGCCTCGCCCTCGAGCTGGCGGGCGAGCACCAGCTGGCTGCCGAGCCGACAGATCCGCAGCCGGCCCTGGCGCGCGCCCTCGACGAGCTCGAGCACCGATTGCGAGTCGACCGTGGTCTTGCCCTCGGACGCCACGCGGCCGTCCTGGCGGCCCACGTTGTACATCACCCAGTTGTCGCGACCCGGCGCGTGGTTGGGGTCGCGCACGAGCAGGCCCGCGGAGTTGTACGGCTGATCGGGTGGCGCATCGGGGTTGCCGATCTTCGAGGCGGTGACCCGGGTCTCCACCAGGAAGTCGCCCTCGACGAGCTTGTAGAGCAGCGGCCCCTCATGCTCGGCGTACCAGCCGCCGGCTCGTGGTCGGATGGTGAGCATCCCAGGGTTGGTCTGGTCGATGTCGAGCAGCTCGTGACGCGGATCCTCGCCGACGACCTCCTGCCACAGCCGCCAGCGCGAGCGGGTGGACGCATCGTCGAACTCGTCGGACAGCGCATCGGAGGCCGGCTCGCCCGGGGGATCCACGTCGTGCTCGGGAGCGTCCCCGTCCGAGTCATCGGAGCCCTCGGAGCCACAACCGGGCAAGAGGCACAGCACGCAAGCGAGGACCATCGATCGCATCCGCATGGCAGGAACAGCCTAGCGTGAACCGGAGCGGTCGCCACGCCCGATCCGGCGAGCAAGCTCGCTACACCGCCTGCCCGATCACGCCTGCGGGGCGAGCACAGTACACCCCTACGGTTGCCCACCAACCAAGCCCCCCTCTGGGGGGCAAGCTCGCCGCACCGCCTGCTCGATCACGCCTGCGGGGGGCCAGAATGGTACCGCTTCATCTTGCGCTTGATCATCTCCTTCTTGACCATGCCCACCAGGTCGATCATCAGCTTGCCCGTCAGATGATCGTGCTCGTGCTGCAGCGCGCGACCGAGCAGGCCCTCGCCTTCCCACTCGAACGTCTCGCCCTCGAGGTTCATCGCACGGAGCTTGGCCCAGCGCGGGCGCTTGATCTCCACGAACACCCCCGGAAAGCTCAGGCAACCCTCTTCGGCGATCGCCAGGCCCTTGCCCGTCTCCGCCACCTCGGGATTGATGAACACCACCGGGTCGGCATCCTCGCGACCCGTGGCCACCCGACCATCGATGAGGAAGATGCGCTCGAAGCGCCCGACCTGAATCGCCGCGATGCCAGCGCCATCGAGCGCATACATCGTGTCGGTGAGGTCCTGCACGAGCTGGCGAACGCCGTCGTCGATCTCCTTCACCTCGAAGGTGGGCTCGCGCAGGCGGGGGTCGGGATAGGTGACGATGTCGAGAACGGCCATGGGATCGGTCGAGAGGCGGGCGCGACCACCCGCGACGGGGAACGTTCGAATGCACGCCGATGCCCGGCCCGCTTCGAGGTGACGCAAGGGTAGCCTGTCGCCTCGGCCAGTGCTACATGCGCGGGCCCAGGGGTCCTCATGAGCATCACGGTGGAGTCCATTCGAAGCGCGCTGCAATCGGTCCTCGACCCTGCCACCGGGCACGGCATCGTGGCCAGCGGTCAGCTCGCCGAGGTCGTGATTGCCGACGACGGCGCCGTGACCCTGCGCATCGATCTCATCTCACCCGGCTTTCCGTTGCGGGCCGAGCTCGAGGCCGCCGTCGTGGGCGCGCTCGAGTCGCTCGAGCTGCCCGGGCTCGCGCTGTCGTGGGGCCTGCGGGTGCCCCACAAGCCCGCGCGCCAGGATCTCAATCGCTTGCCCACCGTCAAGAACGTGATCGCGGTCGCGGCCGGCAAGGGGGGCGTGGGCAAGAGCACCGTCAGCGTCAACGTGGCCCTGGCGCTGCACCAGCTCGGGGCCAAGGTCGGCATCCTCGACGCCGACATCTACGGCCCCAGCGTCCCCAAGATGCTCGGCAAACCCGAGCGCCCAACCGGCACCGCGGCCGACGGGGGCGGCATCGCGCCCGCGCTCTACCGCGGCATCGCCGTGATGAGCGTGGAGTACTTCGTCGAGCCCGGTGCCGCCGTGATCTGGCGCGGCCCCATGATCCACAAGCTGCTCACGCAGTTCCTCGAGGACGTGCGCTGGGGCGACCTCGACTACCTCGTGGTCGACCTTCCTCCCGGCACCGGCGACGCCCAGCTCTCGCTGGCGCAGCTCATTCCCCTCACCGGGTCGATCATCGTGACCACTCCGCAGGAGGTCGCGCTCATCGACGTGCGCAAGGCCGTCAACATGTTCGGCAAGCTCGAGGTCCCCGTGCTCGGCGTGGCCGAGAACATGAGCCACTATCGCTGCCCCGCCTGCGGGCACCACGACGAGATCTTCGGGGCGGGGGGAGGCAAGCGCCTGGCCGAGGAGATCGGCGTCGAGCTGCTCACCCAGATCCCCATCGAGCCCGCCATCGCCTTCGGTGGCGAGGCGGGCACGCCGGTGGTGGAGAGCAACCCCCAAAGCCCCCACGCCCAGGCGTTCTTCACCCTGGCCGCCGCCGCAGCCATGCGCGCCAGCCAGCGCAGCGCCACCGGCCCCAAGCGCAGCAGCCTGCTGCGCACGGTCGACTGACTCGCGTCCCGCGAGGCAGCACGAACCCTCTGCACGGCGGACTCCGTCAGGCCTCGTCGTCCCTTCCCGCCGTCGGCGCGGCATTCGTTCATGTCCTCTTGCAGACCACGTAGATGAACGGAAGAGCGCCCCCGTTCGGCGCCGGCTCATCGACCTCCGCGCTCTCGACCAGCCCGTGCGAGCCGAACTCCAGCTCCACCGAGTCGGCATCGTAGAAGTACATGCCCAGGTTCGGCAGGCGCTCGTACCAGTCGTCGCCGAGCCGCCTTCCTTGGCCGTACATCGGGGCCTTCTTCGAGATGACCGTGAAGATCATGTGCCCGCCGACCGCGAGCTGGCGGTAGCAGCCTCGGATCAGCTCGCGCCGCCCATCGGCATCGAGCAGGTAGACGAGGCCGTGGCAGAAGATGCCGTCGTACTGCTTGCCGTCGTACGGCATGTCTGCCACCGAGCCATGGTAGATGGGGACCTCGAGGCCGAGCCGCGTTCGCGCGAGGGCGATCGCCGTCTCGGAGATCTCGATCCCGGTGACCGACATCCCGCACTCGAGGAACGGCCTGGCGTTCCTTCCGTAACCAATGCCGGGTATCAGGATCTCCTTGGCACCCGCTCGCGCGAAGCAATCCCGCGCAAGTACGGCGGATGCGGTCGGCTCGAGGCCCCACATGAGCTGCTTGTCGGTGAACGCGGTTTCCCAGAATTCGGTCATGTTGGCCTACGCGTGCCCTTCTCCCCACGACGCGAGCGCCCGCGGGCGGCGAGGCGCCGACGAACGTCGGCGCTCAGCATCGCCAGCGTCACTTCGCCGAGGCGCGAGAGCAGCAGGGACTCCGCGTCTCGGAACGACTCGTCGAGGACCGAGTTGACCGCCGCTTCGACGAGGCACCCCGGTGCCTCCGTCCGGTTTCCAATCGCGAGCAGTGAAGGGCAGCCCAGCGCGGTGTAGATGTCGCGCAGGGTCACCGTGGAAAGGTCACAGACCAGCGTCCATCCGCCTCCATGTCCCCTCTCCGACCGAACGTATCCGTGGTCCCGAAGGCCGGCCATGAGCCGCCGTATCACGACGGGATTGGTGTCCATGGCCTTCGCCATCTCCTCGGACGTCGTCGGCCCGTCCTGCCGCGCCATGTGCAGCAGGATGTGGAGCACGCCCGACAACCGGCTGTCCCGCCTCATGTAACTAATGATGTTATATGATGACTCCACTTGTCGTCAAGGGAGCGCCGCGACTTCGAGCCCCACCCGCACCCTGGGACCCCGACCGATGATCCGGGCGCTCGCGCAGTTCTCGCAATCGAAGTCAGCCTGGCCCCGCTCGCGGTGGTGGTGCTCTCGGAGCTCCCCGGGTCGCTGGGGCAGTACTGGATGGTCGGCCCAACTTCGGCGGGATATCGGTGGTCTACGGAGTGTTCGGGTTCGTGTGGATGCATGCCCACTACGACCGTCGCCACCACTATGCGATCGACGACCGTGACTCGCTGCTCATCATGCTGTGGTTTCTGGCCTGTGCGACCGGGATGTTCGGACCGATCGCCAACATCGGCCACGCGGGCGGGCTCTTGGCGGGCCTGCTGCTGGGGCTGCCGCCCTACGTGCGACGGCTGCGAGCACGAGCCCACACGCGCGACTCACCGGGCAACGACTGGGCCAGCATTCAAATGACCGGTCCACGCCGCTTCTACCGTCGCATCGTCGCGCCCTACGTACCACTTTGGTTCGTGCTGCTGGCGGCGGTGGTGATCGTGGCGGAGTGAGGCCCCTCCCGGGGGCACGCAAGCAGGCTCCAAGCATTGAGATCATCCTCGCGCCATTGCGCGCGCGAAGATGACCCGTCATGTAGGTAATGACCGAAGACCGATCTGGTGCTACGCCCAGGATTGGCAGAGCCAGTCGGGCCCGCAGGCATTCGGTCATCGGCTGCGCGACATCGATCACGGGCCGGGCCGTGTTTCGTTGCACGTTTGCACGAGCCCGAGCCTTCGGGAGGATCCAATGCACCTCACCTCGTCCGACCAGCCGAGCCTCCACGGACCCCAGGCGCTTGCCACGAACGACGGAACGGCCTTGCCGGGCGGGAGGCTGGACTCGTGAGCACCTACGCAATGCCCGCCAGGGCCACCTCGGCCTCCGCCACTCCCCAGCGGGCCATCCCCGCGCCAAGCCCGGTCGCTCGGGCCCGAGCGCCGGAAGGAAACGGCGACGCGAACTCGGTGAAGGTCGCAGCGACCGACGATCCGGCCGAGCACGAGGCCGAGCGGATCGCCGACACGTTCATGCGCTCGACCACTGGTCGACCGTCCGCTCGGGTCCGCAGCTCCAGCGAGCACGGGGGCACCGCCACGAAGTCGCAGTTTGCGATCCCCTCCTCGAGCAGCTTCGCGCGCTCGCTCGACGTCGCTCGCGCGACGGGTGGGGTGCCGCTCGCGACGAAACCCAGGGCCGAGCTCGAGCGCGATCTCGGCCGAGACTTGTCCGCGGTCAGGATCCACACCAACCAGCGCGCAGCCGCGCTGAGCGAGTCGATTGGTGCTCGCGCGTTCACCCTCAATCGCGACATCTTCTTCGCCAACAGCAATCCCGAGCTCGGCACTCGCGACGGACGTCACCTCATGCTCCACGAGTTGGCGCACACCTTTCAGAACACCGGCGCGATCCAGCGGTCACCACGCAAGAGCCGCAAGAAGACCGATGGGCAGCCGTCCGACAGCGAAGAGCTGGCCGCGAGGCTCATCCCCGAGCTGCTCCGGAGCCAGGAGGGCGACAGCGGCAAGCTCGCCAAGGAGCGGAAGGGGGAGCTGAAGAAGCTCGTGGAGAACCTGTCCCCGCGGCAGCGCGCCGCCCTGCGGACCTTCCTCGACGACCATGTCCTGCCCCCGGACTTCTTCTCCGACGAAGGCAGCAAGCTCGACGTGAGCCAGCGGCTGGAGCTCGCGGCGTACATGGTGTCGCGCGCGCAGGTGCGCAAGGCCGGTACCGCTGGCGGGCAGACGCTCACAGGCGTGAGCTCTATCGACAGCGACGACCTGATGCAGCAGATCCACAACTACGCGGACCTCTCGCCGGCCCGGGGCGGAGGTCGCTCCGGGGCCGAGGACCCGACCGGGCGGCTCCACTTTGGCGCTGGCGAGCAGGTGGACGTGGAGGTCGGCTCCAGTCTCAAGGGGCTCGAGGTCGGCGACTGGCTCATGGTCTCGCTCCCCGGCGAGCCCCGCGAGAGCGTGATGTTTGCCGGCTGGCGCGGCTTCACGGACAAGAAGGTCAGCAAGGCCAAGCCGAGGAAGGCCGCGGTCTACCGCCGCGAGCGAAGCGGCGGTGCGGTGATGGACTTCTACTGGCTGAGCGGGCGCGAAGGCAAAGTGGGCGAGGACGTCCACAAGATCCATTCGATCCAGCGGATGGGCGCGACGGCCACGGGCCCGCAGTCGTTCGATCCCACGCTCGGGTCGCCCGCGGCACCGAGCGCGACCCCGGAAGAACGGGAGAGGGTCCGGCAGGGCCTGGAGACGAGTCTGGCGACGATCGTCGATGGACGGTACGACGTGAAGGCTCTCAACGAGCGCTTCATCGCCAAGGCCGAGGGGCTGCTCGCGGGCCTCGACTTGGCGGCGGCCGACAGGGCCAGGTTCGAGGCTCGCCTCGCGGACGCCCGCAAGCCCAAGGGGCCCGATGGGGTCACCATCTACGATCTCTCGCGGCTGGCGGCACTCCTCGAGGAGCTGGACTTCCGCCTGGTGACCGGCGTCATCGACCAGGCGTTCCTGGACTGGGTATTCGCTCCTCGGCTCCCGCGACTCCATGAGGCGTCGCGCTCCCCCTCCCAATCGCGTGAGACGTCGTCGAGCCTGAGGGCGGCGTATTACCCGAGCCTCATCCCCGAGCGAGTGGTTGCCGAGCCGGACGCTGCGATGGCGTTCGGCGAGAGGGAGAAGCGTCGCATCTTTGCCGACTCGTTCCGTGCCGAGTTCCAGGAGATCATCGACGAGTGCTTCGGTGGCGCACCGATGACCCATGCGCAGATCTACGATCTCTTCTCGGAGCGGCAGATCGCCCTGCTCAGGGGGTTCATGCGCGATCGCCTGATTCCAGTGGGACTCTTCACGGACGAGCCGACGACCCCGCTCTCGACCGGACAGCGCACGCTTCTCTCCGCCCACATCCTGAGCACCGGTCGGATTCGCGACCTGCCCCGCAGGTCGACCGAGCTGGTGGAGGACAAACCACGTGCTGCCTTCTGTGGCCACTGGGTGCGCTGGGTCTGGACCTACGCCGCGGTGAGCCCCATGCAGTCCTACGTGGGCGGATCGGACCACAAGCTGGCCATCATCGACCCGACCGGCAGGATCACCTTCGGAGTGGGCTCCCGGATCATGGAAAATAGCACTGAGGATAGCGCCCTCGACCCCCTTGGCACCCACCGCAAGCTACGGACCGCCAAGAAGCTGCAAGAGGACGAGGAACTGGTGGCCAAGATCCTGTGCGGGAACACCAATGAGTCCTGCAGTGACCCGCTGCAATCGGGCGGCATGTCCATGATCTACGACCCCGAGGAATTGAAGATCGACGAGAAGCGGGCGGAGGAGATCAATGAGTTGGAATATGAAGATTGGGAGCGTGTGGCGGCCGGCAAGGTGCCCAAGACGAGGGCCCGCAAGGAGGCGCTGACCACATTCAAGGGGCGCGACCTGCTCGAGGATGGCACTCTGCTCCCGGGCGACTGGCTCGTGGTGTACAACGGCAACGCAACGGGCACACACAGCATCTTCTTTGCCGGCTGGAACGGACCGAGGCAGGGGCACCATCGGATGGCGAAAGTGTTCCATCAGGGGGACCCTGGTAAATTCGGTACGCCCGGTGGCGGCTCCAAGTACGATGATACATACAAGCTCGGCTACCCACAGTCGAGCAAGGACAAGAGCACGCAGGCCATCGTCACGATCATGCGCGCCGGCGACGAGAACCGCCCGGCGCAGACCGCCGACGAGTTGCTGCGGTTCGAGACCGATCCCGCCAAGCAGGGAAAGAAGGAGGCGAAGGCGCTGACCGAGACCGCCGCCTACATTCAGAAACGCAAGCTCGGCCACGAGGAGATCGTGGGCCTGCTGAAGGGAGCCATCGAGGCTCAGCTGGGGGCATTGGCGCCCAGCGAGTCGTACGACTCATCCAAGCCAGTGCGCCGCACCCTGGGCTCGGCGCAACTGGGGCTCTTCCGAGAGATCGTCGACGAGCATCCCGAGAACGGCCAGGCTCCGACCGTCGAAGACATCGTGGTGTTGACGGTCGTCCTGCAGCAGCTCACCCTGCAGCCCGCGACGGGCATATTCTCCAAGGACCTCTACGCCGAGCTGAGCGGGAAGAAGACGAAGAAGTGAGGTGAGCAGCGCTTTTACGATTGCATGGTTTCGAGGTGCGTCGGACGGTCTTCCATTTCGTCTTCACGAAACCCCAGATCCATGCGTACTCCCGAGACGCCTGAGGACTCCCGCTAGTTCCACATCCGCTGAGGCCACCGATTGCTGTCCCCCAGCTCCGTACAGATCCCCGCCGCACACTCGATGAGCACATCGACCCGCTCATCGCCATCCGCGGCCGCGAGGCAGCGCTGCTGGAGCTCGAGCAGCGTGGGGCGACCGGCGCTCATGCGATCGCCGTGGGCCAGGAATCCCAGCGTGGGCATGATCGCCGTGACCGCATAGAGCATCACCCGCGCGTCGGGGATCCGCAGCACCGACTGGACCATCTGCTCGTCGTCACCATCGAGGGTGGCGGCAATCCGCTCGAGCTGGGCCTTGAGCACCTCGAGCCGATGCGCATCGCTGGGGCCGTGCTCGGGCAGGAGCTCCACGCACAGCTCGCGAAAGCCCGCGCGCGGCGGAAGCTCGCTGGACGTTCGCACCCGCCCCAGCCCCTCGACGCGAATGAAGCGTCGTCCGTCGGGCAGCCGCTGGTGCGAGATCAAGCGCCCGAGGCCGAACACCCGCTCGAGCTCGGGACGACCGTCGTAGTTGCGCTCGAAGCCGGGGCGCAGCAGCGGGATGCCCAGGTGCCCGCCCTCCTCCAGCACGTGATCGACCAGCTCGAGGTAGCGCGGCTCGAACACGTTGAGCGGCAGGACCATCCCGGGCAACAGCACCGCATTGGGTAGCGGGAACACGGGCAGGGCGGCGAGCACCTCGTCCCGGGGTCTGCGATCGTCGTCGAGCATGGAAGGCTCGTCCCTCGAGACTCTAGCGGGTCCCTGCCATACGTGCGAGCCAACCGACCGTGCAGTGGCCTTCACGGGGTTCGCTGGGCGGCGCTTCCATCCGACGCTGCGAACCGCTGCCCGCGCCCACGGACCCGCCTGCGCCGACCCCTTGCATCACGCGTCACGACCACAGGCGATCCTGGAGTTCCTTGCGCTGCTGAAGATCGCCTCGAAACGAGGCCGTCACCACCTGCGCGCGATGACGGTTGTCGGGAATCCGCAGGCACATGTGCTCGCCCACCATCACGCAGCCCGCCCCGCGGGCATCGAGATGGGCCATCAACGCGTCGACGATGTCGTTGCATGCGCGTTCTTGCAGCGTGAGCCGGCGGGTGAAGCAGTTGACGAGATCCCCCAGGCGCCCAAACCCGACCAGCTGGGTGCCCGGCAGATAGGCGACCGTGGCCCGCCCCACGTAGGGCAGCAGGTGATGCGGGCACATCCCGTGGTAGGGAAGATCTCGGATGATCACCAGCTCGGTCGCGGCCTCACCCTCGACCGGGTCACCGAGGATCTTGGTGGGATCCATGGCGTACCCCGACAGGAACTGCTCGCTCCACAGCCGAGCCACTCGCGTCGGCGTGGTGGCGAGATCCTTGTGCCCCATGTCCTGCTCGCAAGCGCGCAAGAACTCGGCAACGGCATCCGCAATCGCGGAGGATGGATCGGCCTCGTGACTCACCCGGGGTGGATACCACGATCGCTCGTCTGCCCCGACGAACGCCCGTGTGGTCCCGAGCGTCCTCGTCGGGGCTCCCCTCGGATCTCCTTAGGATCCGAAGGATCCTTTCATCGGCGGTCGAACTATCGTTCGGCGGCCCCGGGCTCGTCGAGACCATCGGCGCCCAGCTCGTCGAACGGCGGGCCGCCGAGCTCGCGCGCGCGCCACGTGAGCCGAAACCCGCGGGGTAGCGCCTCCAACCCGGGCAAGCGATCGCAGGCCTCGCACGAGACCTCCTCGTGCACCGTGGTGCAATCCTGGCACACTCGCAGCGATTGCTGCGTGCCCCGCAGATCCTCGCGCAGCCGGGCGAGCACCGCGAGCTTCTTCTCGAGCCGATCGATCTGGGCCTTGAGCAGACCGCCGAGGTGCTCGACGGCGGCTCGGTCGCTCGAGGCCGCCTCGCGGGCACCGAGCAGCTCCTCGATCTCCTCGAGCGCCCAGCCGGCCTCGCGCAAGGCAACGACGAACAACAGCCGCTCGAGCTCCGAGGCCGCGAACAGCCGATGCCCCCCCGCGCTACGGGCCGCTCGCAGCAGCCCCTCACGCTCGTAATAACGGACCGTGCGGGGCGTACAACCGCCGCCCTGGGTCATGTCCTTGAGCGTCAGGTATCGCTCTGCCACCGCGCGTTCCCTGCGTAGCACGCTGCCTTCTGCCGCGGGCGCTGTCAAATCGATGTACGCGCCGCCAGTCCTGCGGCCCCCACGCGGCCTGGCCAGCCCGACCCCGCGTCCCCGGAGCCGCCGGCCGTCCCCCGCGCGATCTCCGTGCGGGCTTGGCCGATCAATTCGTTCGGCGATCCCCCCGCAGCCCCCTTGACCGCCCGGGCGCTGCCTTCTATACGTCCCACCTCCTTCGATGTCGACGCCCGAGCAGACCACCCCGGAGACCACCGTCAACGCCGCCGAGCAAGTCGTGCAGTACGAGCCCGTGCAAGGCCGGCCCCTCGAGGTCCGCGTCGACGACCGCGGAGTGGAGCGAGCGATCCGCAAGCTTCGCCGGCTCCTGGCCAGCGAGGGAGTGCTCCGCGAGATCAAGCGCCGCCGCCACTACGAGAAGCCGAGCGTCAAGTCGAAGCGGAAGCTCCGTGAGGCCGAGCGTCGGCGCAAGCGTCGCGAGCGCAAGCGGACCCAAGAGCGCTAGCCGGTAGCCCGGTCCGCAACACCATGGCGGGCGTGCCCACGTTGGGCCGCTCGCCATCGTTCTTGGTTGCGCGCCCCGGGTTGCCGAATGCACCCGGTTGCACCGCGATCGCGCTCGAGCTGCAACGCAAAGGTCGAAGTGGCCGATGAAGGGAACGTGGCATCCTTCATCGCTCGCCTTCGTGCCCCCGTCATCGTCGCCCTGGGCGTTTGTGCCCATGCTGCGCTGCGCCCCCTGGCATGCGGGCAGGACCCGGGCCCCGATCCCCGGGCGCTCCGCGTGGTGGTGTGGAACCTCCGCAATTTTCCCGGCGGCCACGACCGCCCCCACCTTCGCGACCGCCTCGAGCAGCTCGACCCTTCGGTGCTCGCATTGCAGGAGGTCCTCGATCCCTCGGCCCTCCCCGAGCTCCTTCCTGGCTTTCGCTGGCACGCGTCCGCAGCCGGCGGACGCAACGGCCAGCACCTGGTGATCGGATGGGACCCCGAGCGGGTCGACGTCGAGCAGCTCATCGAGCACGAGGCGCTCGCCATGGGTGGCCGGGTCCGCCCGGCCCTCTCGGGCCACGTCGAGCCCCACGGCTCGGGCGCCGACTTCCACCTGGTGGTGGTGCACCTCAAGGCCACGCGCAGCGGCCACGCCGTACGCAGGGAACAGTGGCCACGCCTGGCCAGCGTCGTCGAGGACCGCGTCCGAACCGACGGCGACGTGCTGGTCGTGGGCGACTTCAACGTGGCCGGCGGCCCCCAGCACTCCGCCGATGACGAGCTCGACGCGCTGCGCCATGCCCTGGCGCCGACCGGGCTCCACCTGTGGGAGACCACGGGAGGCTGCACCGCCTACTGGGACGGATCTCGCCGGGATCGCTGGTGGGAGCCGTCGCGCCTCGACCTGGTGTGGTCTGCCGGCCTGGCCCACCTACCGGAGCAACGGCACCGAGCGTGGTCCGGCGCACACTGTGCACACCACGCCTGTGCGCCCTTCAGCGCCAGCGAGCACCATCCCGATCCCGATTTGCATGGGATCAGCGATCACTGTCCGATCGTGATCGATCTCCCCCTCGGCGATCACGACCCATGACGGGCCGCCTCCGAGCGCGTCCGGCCTGGGAGCCTCGTCCGAATTGTTGGGGCAGAGCCGTCCGGTGGGGCAAGATGCCGCGCCACACCTCGGCCGCCCTCATCGAGCAAAACGATGGTCCGGTGGATCCACGCCTGCCCTCGCGCGACCACCCGTCCACGGCTCGGACCAGGCTCGGGCGACGAGCGATGATGCAAAGACCGAAATCGAACGCGAAGAAGACCCAACGCGGGGGGCTTGGTGAACATTCCCTTCGGGACGGGGTCCAAGGCGCGGTCGACCGAGCCGGGGGATCATGATAATCGGCGTGGTGTTTGCACTCGCGCCACCATTGCGAGGGCCGAGGATGATATGGGACCATCCGCGGCGCCTTCCCAGCGAGCCAAGCAGGCAAGTCCCCGGCTCGAACACAACAACCAAGCTCAGTAGCACGCCGAGCCCCACGACGACCTCGGCCATACACCATCGGTGATCACTCAGGAGAATCGGACATCATGAAGACCATTCGCAAACAGGGCTTCACTCTCGCGAGCGTGGGCCTCTTCATCGGCGCAACCGCGGGCATGGTCACGCTCGAGGGCTGTGACGACGCCCCCGGCGGCAACCTCTGCGGCCCGTGTGGCAGCGTGATCGAGGGCAACGTCTCGATCTCGGGCAACGCTCAGGTCGACGGCTTCTTCTCGGCGGTGGCCGACCTCGGCAAGATCACCGGCTCGGTGCAGGCCGACTTCGACGCCAACATTCGCGGCCTCGCCGAGGCGTGGGGCTACGCCGACATCGCCGGCGCCGCCACCATCGACGCCAGCGTGGTGGGCGACCTCATGGGTCGCATCCGCGGCGAGATCATGGGCTCGATCGAGGGCGGCATCACGCTCGCCTACGTTCCGCCCCGCTGCAGCGCCAACGTGAACCTGGCCGTCGAGGCCTCGGCCCAGTGCGAGGCCCAGGCCGGCTGCGACGTCGAGGTCGATCCCGGCGAGGTCTCGGTCAGCTGCGAGGGCACCTGCTCCGGCTCGTGCGAGGGCAGCTGCTCGGGCGGCTTCAAGTGTGAGGCCAGCGCCGGCATCGCGTGCACGGGCACCTGCTCCGGCTCGTGCGATCTGTCGGCGGGCGGCGCCTGCGAGGGCACCTGCAACGGCGACTGCTCCGCGGGCTGCGAGGTGGAGAACGCCGACGGCTCGTGTGCGGGTCGCTGCTCCGGCATGTGCACCGGCTCGTGCGAGCTCACGGCCGGTGGCTCCTGCGAGGGCACCTGCCACGGCACCTGCGAGGCCGATGCGGAGTTCGACTGCAACGGCTCGCCCCCGACCTGCAACGGCTCGTGCGAGGGCTCCTGCTCTGGCTCGTGCGAGGGCGAGGCCCGTCCGCCCAGCGCCTCCGCCGACTGCGAGGCTTCGGCCAACTGCGAGGCCTCGGCCTCGGCCCAGGCCAGCGCCAACATCGAGTGCACCCCGCCCAGCCTCGAGTTCCAGTTCAACCTGGCCGCCAACCTCCAGGGCAGCGGCTCGGCCGAGGTGGCTGCTCGGGCGCAGTTCGAGGCTCGCATGACCGCGCTCCGCACCCGCGGCGTGGCCATCCTCCAGGGCTTCGCGCAGCTCGGTGCGCTCATCAACGGCCAGGTCAACGGCGAGGTGGTCTTCAACCCCACGCCGCTCGCTCGCATCCAGACCCAGTTCTCGGCGGTCATCGACCTCGCGGCCTCGGGTGAGATCGACATCGCTCCGGGACGCATCGCATGCGTGGTCCCGGCCCTCGAGGAGGCGGTCCAGGTGCTCGGCTCCGTGGCCACCGAGACCGGCGGCACCATCGCGGCTCAGGCCGAGTTCAGCACCCAGATCTTCGCCATCGGCGGCTAGCCCGGCGAGACGACCGTCCCCAAGGGAGGACGGACCACGATCGACCCCTCGGAAGTCCCACGGGACCCCGGGGGGTTCATCTTTGGGTCGACGGCTCGTCGTCGCCCGTTCATCCTGACCTCCGTCATGTCCGAGCCCGACGCCGGTCCTCCCCTGCCCTCCCGCACCATCCCCGTGCTGCTCAGTGCGCTGGGCCTGTGGGTCAGCGGCGTGCTCGAGTGGATCCACGTCAAGACCTATCTGCTGCCCTCGGTCGACAGCTTCTGCACCATCGACCAGAACTTCGACTGTGCCGAGGTCGCGCTGTCTCGGTTCTCCGTGGTGCTCGGCGTGCCGCTGCCGCTGTGGGGTGCCGCCGGCTTCGTGGCCATGCTCGTCGCCGGATGGTTTCGGCTGCGCCTGCTGTGGCCGCTGTCGCTCGTGGCCGCGCTGGCATCGGTGGGCCTACTGCTCGAAGAGCTGCTGCACGTCGGGTCGGTGTGCTTGATGTGCGAAGCGGTCCACGTGCTCGCGGTGATCCTGGCGATCGTCGCCTGGCGATCGCATCGCCGGCACGGGCGCCCGGCCAGTCCTCGCACCTGGGCCCGCGTGCTGTCGGTGCCCGCGACGATCGTGCTGATCGCGATGTTCGTCATCCCGCCCTACTGGGCCCCGCTCACCTGGCAAGAGCACGTTCCGCATGCCACCGGGGTGACCGAGCAGGGGCATCCGTGGGTCGGGGCGCCCGAGCCCACCCTCGTCGTCGAGGAGTTCGTCGACTACGCCTGTCCGCACTGCGCCGTGGCCACCAACCTCACCCGACGACGGCTCGCCAAGCACGGCGATCGACTGCGCATCGTTCGTCGCCACCAGCCCCGCATGCGCTGCAACGACAAGAACCATGGCTGCATCGCCACGCGAGCGGCACACTGCGCGGGGCAGCTGGGCAAGTTCTGGGAGATGGACGCGTGGCTGTTCGCCCACATGCCCGGGCACCGCGATCTCGATGTGATGGAGGGCGCCCGCGCCCTCGGCCTCGACGAACCCTCGTTCGTGATGTGCCTCGAGGATCCAGCGACCTACGAGTGGGCCGATCGGCAAGCCATGGCCGCTCGACGGCTGAAGGTGAGCGCAACGCCGATGTACCGCACCGATGATCGAACGATCACTCAGCCCGAGCTCGCCACGTTGATCGACGCACTGTGACGTACGAATCGGCCGATCGACGCGACGACACACCACTCGCGTCAGCACGGTCGAGATCGACGATCGAACGATTGCTCGATCCACGATGATCACGTTCGCGATGGTGATGTCGTCTGGACCACTTTGATTCCCTGGTCTCGACGCCACTTCATCGATCATCGCGCCGCCGATTCGAACCGCGGCTGCTACGTTCTCGTTCATGCCATTCGAATGGAGCAGGTGGCTGCTCCTCGGATCGATCCTGGTGGGCGCATCCCCGGCGCTCGCCCATCCTGGACCCTCGGCTGCGTTGCGGTCGCTCGACGAGCGCATCGCGGCCACCCCGAACGACGTGGCCCTGCGGCTACGCCGAGCAGAGCTGCGCCGCAGCATGGGGCACCCTCGCGATGCGCTCGCCGATCTGCGCGTGGCCAGCCGGCTCGACCCGACCGAGCGCGAGGTGTGGCTGGAGCATGCGCTGACCCTCATCGACCTGGGCAAGCCGCAGGCGGCCGAGCGCGAGCTGACACGCGTGATCGAGGCGGGTCCGCCCCATGTTCGGGCCTTGGCCGAGCGCGCCCACCTGCGCGAGGCCGATGGTCGGCTCGAGCTGGCGCGCCACGACCTCGACGCTGCCATTGCCGTCGACCAGGCGCTCGACCTCTACCTGGCCCGCGGACACATCGACGAGCGCCTGGATCACCTCGACGCGGCCGCGGCCGGCTACCGCGAGGGGCTCGCCGCCCTTGGTCCAGCCGTTCTGCTGCGCCTGGCGCTGGCCGACGTGGAGCGGCGTCGAGGTGCTCATGAACAGGCACTCGCCGTACTCGACGGACTCTTGGCCGAGAACCCCTCGCGGGCCGACTGGGTGTTGCGGCGGGCCGACGTCCTCCAGGACGCCGGCCTTTCCGAGGCCGCGACGGCGGAGCGGATGCGAGCGCTGGTGCTCGCGCACGCAGCGGTCCAGCGCAGACCCACCCCGCTGCACCGCTTGGTGCTCGCCAAGGCCCACCTCGCGCTGGGGCAGCGCGAGCGCGCTCGCAAGCAGCTCGCGCTCGTGCTCGAGCAGGCCCCTGCGCTCCCCGAAGCCCGAACCATGAAGGCTCATCTCGACGAGTCACTCGCCCCCCAAGGACCACCATGAACACGCCCCCCATCCTCTCCCCCCTCCGCTCGCCGTCGTACGCGGCCCTGACGGCCGCGCTGCTGCTCTGGCCGGGCCGCGGTCATGCGGCCGAGCTCGAGCGTCACCCCTACCTGCAATCGGCCACGAACACCTCGATCGTCGTGGTGTGGACCACCGAGCAAGACTCGTCCGGCGCGGTGGAGGTGGGCCCTTCGCCCGATCAGCTCACCACCGTGGTGCCGAGCGCAGGCGTCGGCAAGCAGCACGAGGTCCTATTGACGGGCCTGACCCCCGACACCCGCTACTACTACCGGGTGATCGGCGACGACGCACCGCTGGCAGGCGGCGACCAGGCCCATACCTTCCTCACCTCGCCGCCCCCCGGGACCCCGACCAAGTTCCGCGCGTGGATCGTGGGGGACTCGGGCAAGGGCAACGACAAGCAGCTCCAGGTCCGCGATGCCATGCTGGCCCACGTCGGGCGCTCTCAGCCGCACATCTACTTGCACATGGGCGACATGGCCTACGACGACGGCAAGTACGACGAATTCACCGACAACTTCTACGCCCCCTACGCGGACATCCTGCGCAACACCCCGGTGTGGCCCACGCTGGGCAACCACGAGGGGGCATCCTCGGACTCGGGCTCGGAGTCGGGGCCCTACTACGACGGCTACGTGCTGCCCACCGCGGGAGAAGCCGGCGGTCTGGCCTCTGGCACCGAAGCCTATTATTCGTTCGACTACGCCAATGTGCACTTCGTGGTGCTCGACTCGCACGACTCGAACCGAGCTCCCGACGGACCCATGCTGACGTGGCTGCAGGACGATCTGCTGGCCACCGAGCAGGAGTGGATCATCGCCTACTGGCATCACCCGCCCTACACCAAGGGCAGTCACGACTCCGACTCGGAGAGCAAGCTCATCGACATGCGAGAGAACGCGCTGCCCATCCTCGAGGCGGGCGGCGTGGATCTGGTGCTGGGCGGTCACTCGCACATCTACGAGCGCTCGTTCCTGCTCGACGGTGCCTACGACACGCCGTCGCAGGCCGGGGTGGGCGTGCTCGACGACCTCGACGGCAGCCCGCTGGGCGACGGGCCCTACCAAAAGCCCCCGGGGCTCACGGGACACCAGGGCGCGGTGTACGTGGTGGCCGGCCACGGCGGCACCGGCGTCTCGCAGGACGACGAGCATCCCTTGATGTACTTCGCGGAGGCGAAGAACGGCTCGTGCGTGCTCGACATCCAGGGCAACCGCCTCTCGCTGGTCAACATCCGCTACGACGGCGAGGTGACCGATCGCGTCGCCATCATCAAGGGCGACGGCATGATCGTGACCAGCCCCGACGGCGGCGAGGCGCTGGAGGCCGGCCAGTCCCGAGAGATCCGCTGGACCACGGTGGGCAACGTTCCGAAGGTCGAGCTCGAGCTGTCGGTCGACGACGGGGCGACGTGGACGGTGATCGAGGACTCGATCCCCAACACGGGGAGCTACACGTGGACCGTGCCGGCGGCCAACACCGAGCACGCGCTGGTGCGGGTCTCCGATCCCGAAGTGCCCGCACGCAGCGACGAGAGCAACGCCACCTTCGAGATCTCGAGCACCGTCACGCTGACGCCGGTCGACTTCGGGCACGTGTGGCGCTACCACGACCAGGGCGAGGATCTCGGCGAGGCCTGGCACGCGGCCGACTACGATGACTCGCAGTGGTCCGAGGGCCCGGGCCAGCTCGGCTATGGCGAGGGCGACGAGGCCACCGAGCTGCTCGATGCCGACCCCAACCACCCCAGCGCATACTTTCGTACCGAGATCGAGCTGCCCGAGGGGGAGATGCTCGACGCCGAGCTCACCGCGCGGTTCGACGACGGGATCGCGGTGTGGATCAACGGCAAGGAGGTCCTCGCGGTCAACGTGGACGATGGCACCGACCATGGCGCCTGGGCATCGGCAGAGACCGAGGACGACGAGCCGGTGACCACGCCGGTCGACCTCGGCGCGCTGCACTCGGGCCACAACGTCATCACCGCCATGGTCAAGCAGAGCGACGAAGCCTCGGACGATCTGTCGTTCGACCTCAAGCTGGTGGCCACGGTGCAGCTCGAGCCGCCGCCGCCGCCTCCAGGCGGCGGAAGCGACGGCGGCGACGACGACGGAGGCTCGGCCGGCAGCGGCGGAGGCCCCGACGATGGCGGCGGTCTCGATGGAACCACCAGCCTCGGCGGCAGCGGAAGCGCCCTGCCCCCAACGGTAGGCGCCGACGACGAGCGGGCCTCGGGCTGCGGATGCGTGACACGAGGACGCACCCGGGGCTCCGCAGGCTGGCTCCTCGGCGGGCTACCCCTGCTGGTCTTGCTCGGGCGACGCCGTCGCGCCCTCGCTCACCGGTAGGCCCACCGCCTGCATCAACGCCAGCGCATTGCTGGTGCGCACCACCCCCGGGTGCAGTCGGTAGTCGAAGCGCAGCGACCCGTCGCGCAGCTCGTCCACGAAGTGGACGTTGTCCACGCGCGGGTCGTCGGTCCCGGCCGCGAGCGCGAGATCGTGCGTGGTCACCAGGCCCAGCGCCCCGCGGTCGAGCAGGCCACGCACGATCGCATGGCCCCCAATGCGGCGATCGTGCGAGTTGGTCCCGTGCAGGATCTCGTCGATCAGGAACAGCGCCCCGGGGCCCTCGTCGGCCATCGCGACGATCTCGCGCAGGCGTACGATCTCCGCGAAGAACCGCGAGGCCCCCCGCTGCAGCGAGTCCTGGACCCGCAGCGTGGCTCCGATCCGCAGCGCGGACAGGCGCATGCGGTGTGCACGAACGGGGGCACCGGCCAGGGCCAGCACCACGTTGATCCCCACCGTGCGAAGGTACGTGCTCTTGCCCGACATGTTCGAGCCGCTCACGATCCGCGCGGGCACGTCGACGCCGAGCGCCACCGGGTTGCGCACGCACGTGGCCGCGGGCAGCAACGGATGCCCCAGCCCTTCGCCCTCGAGCACCGGCTCGCCTTCGTGGAGCTCGGGGAACGGATCATCGGGATGCTCGAAGGCGAGCGCCGACAGGGCCAGCAGCGCCTCGAGCTCGCCCAGCGCCCCGAGCCAGCGCTCGATGGCGGGCCCGTGGCGTCGTCGCCAGCGCTCGATCGCCAGCGAGAAGTGCAGGCTCCACAGCAGCATGAAGGCCACCGGGGCGAGGAGCTGACTGCGTGCGATCTCGGCCCATGCCAGCAGCTGCGCCAGGCGTCGAATGCTGCGGGACGCCGAGCCCTCGTCGGCCACCAGGAGCCCATGGAGCCGACGCAGACTCGGATCCTCGAAGCGCTGACCTTCGAGGCACGCGAGCACCTCGGCCAGCGCCTGCAGCTCACGCGCCGAGCGCTCGGCCGCGCCCTGAGCCCGCTGCACGAAGCGACCGGTCGCGCGCGACACCACCCACGTCACGAGCACCATCGCGAGCACGCTCGAGGGGGGCAGCGGTCCCCAGAGCCACGCGGCGGTCACCGCCAGGGTCGACGCCGGTACGGCCCACGCGAGCAAGCCATGGCGCCGAGCCACGACGTCCGAGAGCGCCGCGGGGGCCCCACCCCACTCGACGAGCGGCAGCGGTCCTGCACGGACGGTCCCCGGGCGCGTGTGCTCGATCGAGGCATCGAGCTCACCGCCAGCCAGCGCGAGCGTCTCGCGGAGGTCGAGGGCTCGTCGCAGCGCCTCGACGGCGGCCTGCCGCCTTCGCACCTCGTGGAGCGTCGCGGGCCGCAGCAGCCAGTCGGCCAGGGTCCGCCGCCCGGCCATGGTCCGAGCCGTGCAGAGCAGTTCGAACAACGAGCCGGGCCCGAACAGATCGAGATCGGCCGCATAGGGATGATCGGCTGGCGCGAGGGCCTGCCCCGTCTCCCCGTGGCCAGCCCACGCGTCGTCGATGCGCCGAAGGCCCGCCCGATAGTGCTCCACGGCCCGCTCCGCCTGGGCGAGCGCGCGGTAGAGCCGCTCGTGCACGATCACCAGCGCCACGAACAGCAGCAGCGGCAGCGCGAGCAGCTCGCCGGGCACGACGTCGCGCCATGCCCCGACCCCGAGCAGCAAGCCCGCGACGACCGTGAGCACGCGCAGGTTCGAGACCCGGTCCACGCTTCGCTGCCGGGCGGCGACCGCATCGAGCCGCGCCCGCATCCGCGCCTCGTACTCGGCCCGGGGCGCCACGGAACGCCCCGAACTCGACGAGACCGCCTCAACCGGGGATCGTGACGGGGGCACCGCCTTCGCAGCCCCACTGAAAGTTGTCGAGGATGACCACGGTGTCGAGGATGCCGTCGCTCAGATCGAACACCCCGAGCACCAGCTCGATGGTCTCTCCCGGGACCACCCCCGCGGTGGTGGTGAGCCACCGAGTGCCGGCATGGCCCTGCATCGCGGTTCCCTGCAGCTCGGGCGCCTGGCAGGGCGCGGGACAGTCGTAGGGGTTGGGAGCGTCCTTGTAGTCGAGGAAGCCCGCGTTGAGCGAGATCGGGTGCCCCATGTCGTCGAACGAGACGTTGCCCGTCCAATTCTCCGACTCGAGCCACGCGATGTACATGTCGTTGAAGCTCGTCTGGTAGAACACCGGATACTCGGTGGAGAACATCGCGAAGTCGTAGGTGAACCCGAACGTCCCCCCCGGCACGGTGGCCGTGAAGCGCATCTCCGCGTAGTCGTAGGAGCCGCTGCCCTGATCCCACTGATCCTGGATGGTGTTGGAGCAATCGCCAGACCCCACCAGTCCGGGGTTGTCGAAGCAGTCCTCGGTGGCCGAGACCATGTTGGTCTGGATCGGGGCTGGCAACGGCGTCGACCCGAAGCCACCGACATCGGTGCTGGCGTAGAGGCCGGCCACCGTCAGGTCCTGGGCCTCGCCGCTCGAGAGGATCACGAACTTGTTGCCCTCGCGCGGAGGGAACGGCGGGGGCACGAAGGTCCCGAGGTTGCCCGTGTGCACGTAGAGCTGGCTGGCGGCCGAGTAGTCGACGCTGCCGTTGACCTGGGGGCCGCCCGGACAATTGAGCCCGATGGCATGCCACGGGTCGTTGTCCATCTGGTCGCAGTGGACCTGCGGAGGCGCCAAGCACCCGCCCCCGTTGCCGCCGTCGGGCATCGTGCCCACGTCGAGCAGAATCGGCGGCCCGTCGTCGCCCTCGGAGGATTCGGCTCCGGGGACGCTGGTGCTGCCGACGCTCGTGCCTCCCGTGCTGCCCACGCCGGTCTCGGCCGACGCCACGGTGGTCTCGGCCGAGGTCATCTCGGCCGTCGTCGCCACCAGCGGGCCGTCATCGGGACCCTCACCCTCGTCGCTGCCCGTGTCCTTTGCGCACCCGGCCACGCACAAGCAGACGGCGATCACCCCCTTCGTCCAGAGTCGTAGGCTCATTCGATTCATCCCTCCCCGGATACCCGGCTCTCGCAGATCCACCGCCCATCCGTGATCATCTCGGTAGCGCCACAGCCGTGTCAACGCCGTCGAACAACCGCTTGGACGGCATCGTAGAGAGGCCGTGGGGGGCACGGATGGCGATGGCAGGCGTCGCATCGCCGGCAAGGTTCGTTCCGCGAGGCGCCCGGCGAGCATGGCGCGAGAGTCCGCACGCTGCGTGATCCCCCAGCACATCGCCACGAAGCGACCACACAAAGCGACCGGGGGGGCTCCCCCTTCACGCCCGAAAGACGCCATGCTTCGCTCCATGGCGATCGCAGCCACCAACCCGCGACACTGCAAGATCCTCTGCACCCTTGGGCCCGCGAGCAACACGCCTGCACTCGTGGGCGCCCTCATCGATGCGGGGATGAACGCCGTCCGGCTCAACTTCTCGCACGGTTCCCACGAGGACCACGCCCGCGTCTACAAGATGGTCCGACAGGAGGCGAGCCGCCGAGGCGTGGCCATCGCCATCCTCGCCGACCTGCAAGGCCCCAAGATCCGCGTGGGGATCATCCCTGGCGACGGCTTCCTGTTCGAGCCCGGTCAGACGGTGCTCATCGACGTCGACCCCAACGCCCAGCCCGAGAAGACCGACGCGGGCTGGCGCATCACCACCAACTACACCCACCTGGTCGAGGACGTCCGCGACGGCGACCGCATCCTGCTCGACGACGGGCACCTCGAGCTCGTCGCCCAGGGCATCGAGGGCTCCGCCGTGATCACCACGGTGGACCAGGGCGGCCCCCTCACCTCCCGCAAGGGCATCAACCTTCCCGGGGTGCGCCTGCAGATCCCGGCGATGACCGAGAAGGACGAGGAAGACCTCCGCTTCGCCCTGTCGCTCGGGGTCGACACGGTGGCGCTCTCGTTCGTGCGCCGCCCCGAGGACGTGGAGCACTGCCGCGAGCAGATGCGCCACCACGGCCGCGTGGTCCCCATCGTCGCCAAGATCGAGAAGCCGCAGGCCATCGACAACCTCGCCGCGATCGTCGAGGTCGCCGACGGCATCATGGTGGCGCGCGGCGATCTCGGGGTCGAGATGGGTCCCGAGACCGTCCCCATCATCCAGAAGCGAGCCATCGACACCGCCAACAGCCGCGGCAAGCTGGTGATCACCGCCACGCAGATGCTCGACTCGATGATCCGCAACGCTCGCCCCACCCGCGCCGAGGCCTCCGACGTGGCCAACGCGGTGCTCGACGGCAGCGACGCGGTGATGCTCTCGGGCGAGACCGCGACCGGCGTCAACCCGGTGCGCGCGGTGGAGACGATGGACAAGATCATCCGGAGCACCGAGCGAGCACCCCGGGCGTGGAACCGGGGCCAGGACGATCTGGCGCTGGGCCACACCACCAACGCCATCGCGCGGGCGGCCGTGAGCGCCGCGCGGAGCTGGACCGGCACCAAGGCCATCGTCACGTACACCGGAACCGGCGGCATCGCGCGGCTCGTGTCGGAGTACCGGCCGCGGGTGCCGATCTACGCGTTCACGCCCAACCCCGAGACCTACCAGGCCCTCGCGCTCTACTGGGGCGTGACCCCGGTGCTGTTCTCCCCCGCCAGCCACGAGGACACGATCTTCATCGACCTCGATCAGGCGATCGTACGACGGGGGTTCCTCGAGCGCGGCGATCGGATCGTCATCACCCACGCGCACCCGCTCAAGCAAGGCTCGTCGGTCAACCTGCTCAAGCTCCACCAGGTGGGCGAGACCCTCGAGCAGCGTCCCTGAGTGACCCCCGGCGCCCACGAGACCGCGCCAGCGCAAATCACGCAGGCACGGTCCTTTTGCACGACGGGACCCTTTACATCGGCCGACGGGGCGTGCTAGCTCTCCCGTCCCCCGCGAAGGTGGCGGAACTGGTAGACGCGCCAGACTAAGGATCTGGTGGGGCAACCTGTGGGGGTTCGAGTCCCCCCCTTCGCACGACGCGAGCCCATGTGGCTCGCGTTTTTGCTGTTTGGCCCCCCGCAGCCGCCGGCAGGCAAGCATGCAGCCAGCTCGCCCCCAAGGGGGCGTCAGCGCCCCCGGTCGCCGAACGCGCTCGCACGGGGTAGGCCCAACGGGGGTTCGGGTGCTCTCCTTTGGGGTATGCTCACGACCGTGCGGGCCGACCAGGCCATGACGCCCCGGCCGGCGCCAGCCCGGGCCCGAACCGTCGCCACCTTCTATGGTGGCGTGCTGTTGGTCGGCTTCTTCTGGCATGGCGTCGGGCAGGACACCAACGACGTGTGGCGGCTCGACCCCCACCAGGATCTGGTGACCCTGCTGTGGACGCCCGCGGTGGGCGTCGTGGCCGGCATGCTCGCGGTGCAGGCGTTTCGCGCCCTGCAGGGCCGCATGATGTGGCTGGGCGAGCTGCACCGCGAGTTCTCGTCGCTGTTTGGTCGTCCGGCGAGCGGTGAGCTGGTGCTCTTGGCCGCTGCGTCGGCGCTGGGCGAGGAGGTGCTGTTTCGCGGGGCCATGCTCGATGCCTGGGGCCTGTGGATCAGCAGCCTGGTGTTCGCCCTGCTGCACATCCCCCCGCGGGCCTCGCTGTGGCCGTGGACCATGAGCGCGTTCGTCATGGGCCTGGGCTTTGGCTTGCTCACCCTGATCACGGGCAACCTCGGCGCGGCCGTGGCCGCCCACTTCGTGATCAACCTTCAGAACCTGGCCTACGTGACCCGCAACCGGCCGAGGCTGGCGCTGCGGGGCCCCGTACGCCCCGCGGATCCTGCTCCTCGGTAGGTCGAGCCGGCGGGCAAACGCAAGAAACTTGGGCATCGGCGCCCGACGGGCCCATATGGCCACATGGCCCGTGATCCGCTCGTCAGTCGCTCCCGCCGTCGCCTGCTCCAGGGGCTGGGCGCCGGCCTGGCGGTGAGCATCACCCACCTGGGGGCCCCCCGCTGGGTGGGCGCGTCCGATCTCAGCCTCTCGGACCGCATCGATCTCCTCTACAGCAATCAGTTCCACTTCAATCGCCGGGGCGAGCCCCAGATCACGGTCGGCCTGATGCAGGATCAGCGCGAGGTCGTGGTGAGCGCGCCCGGGGGCCTCGACGTGCTGCCCTCGGGCGACGGCGGCACCCGGATCGAAGCCGGCACCCGCCTGCGCGTGCGCCTGGTCGAGGGGCACGCGGCGGTCCAGCGCTACACCGTGGTGCTCGAGAGCCTCCCGGCCAGCAACGTGCGAGGGCTCGGGCCCGCCGCCGAGCGCTGGCAGGCGCGTGGACTCGTGCCCGCCGAGCACGAGGTGGGCACCGTGTTCGGGGTGGAGGGCAAGGTGCTCGACACCCGCTCGGTGCTGCTGACCACCGGCGACTTCGCCAGCCCGGCCGCCGCTCGCAAGGAGGCCGAGGTCCTCGTGCGCGACCATCGAGCGCTCGGCCAGCTCCACCCGCGGGTCAGCGCGCGCGGCCACGGTCGGATCATGGTGGAGGATCTCGATCGCGGCACCACCATCCACGCCGACGGCGTGCTGTGGTTCTCGCCCCGCGGCGATGGACCCATCACCGTGCACGACGTGCTGGCCGACACCACCATGGGCTCGCAGCGACGCGTCGATCGACAGTACTGGGGCAGCGTGTACGTGGCGGTCGATCGCCATGGCACCCTGGCCGTGGTCAACCTGGTGAGCGAGACCGAGCTGCTCGCGGGCCTGGTCCCGGCGGAGATCTACGCCAGCGCACCGCACCACGCGCTGCGGGCCCAGGCGGTGGCGGCCCGCGGCCAGCTCGTCAGCAAGGTGGGCACGCGCCACCTCGATGATCCGTTCCTGCTGTGCGCGCACCAGCACTGCCAGGTCTACGCCGGCAAGGGCCACGAGCACCCGCGCACCACCAAGGCGGTGCGCGACACCGCGGGCCGCGTGCTGATGCGCCCGGGGGGCAGCCAGCTGGTGGACACCGTCTACTCGGCCAACTGCGGCGGTCACAGCGAGGACAACGACGAGGTGTGGCCCAGCCCGCCCGATCCTCAGCTGCGCGGCCGCCCCGATCCGCTGCTGCCCGCGCGCTTCTCCGACGGACTGCGCAAGGGCGACCTGAGCGCGTGGCTGCGCGAGCCCCCGCGCAGCTACAGCCTTCCCGAGGACGACGCCGGGCGCCAGGGCTACCGCTGGACCGCAACCGTCGACCCCGCCGAGATCGCGGGCCGGCAAGGCGTCCCCGCCGACCTCGGCCCGATCGCGGCGATGGAGGTGCTCGCACGCGGCCGCAGCGGGCGGGCCACGACGCTGCGCCTCCGCGGCTCGTCGGGTGCCTACGAGCTGCACGGCGAGCTGCGGATCCGAAGGGCCCTCGGCGGCCTCAAGAGCTCGATGTTCCTGGTCGAGAAGGACCGCGATCGCTACGGCCGCTTCCAGCTCGTGGGGGGAGGCCACGGCCATGGCGTGGGCCTGTGCCAGCACGGCGCGATGGGAATGGCCCGCCAGGGCAAGGACGTCGACGAGATCCTCGCCCACTACTACCAGGGCTCGACGCTCGAGCACCTTTGGTAGCGAAGGGGCCTCACTCGCGAGCTTCGAAGCGTCCGGTGAGCAGGGCATCGGGCTCGGAGCTGCCCCCCACGTGCACCTCGTGGGTCACCGCCTCCACCCGCCACGTCCGCTCGGTCTGGTCCCAGTACGCAAGCGCCTCCCAGGGGACCTCGAAGCGCACGCGCCGGGCCTGGCCCGGCTCGAGCATCACCTTTTCGAAGCCACGCAGCAGCTTGCGCGGTCGCTCGATCACCGCCTGGGGGAACCCCACGTAGAGCTGCACCACCTCGGCCCCCGGGCGCTCGCCGGCGTTGCGCACCCGCACCTCGACCTGCAGCGGCTGGAGCGGGCCCACCACCGGCGTCGTGACCCGCAGGTGGTCGTACGCAAACGTCGTGTACGAGAGCCCGAAGCCGAACGGCAGCAGCGCGGGCCGCTCGAAGTGATCGAGCCGCGCATAGCCGTGCCAGGGGCCGTACTCGACCTGCTCCGCGTAGGGATCGAACGGGGGCAGGTCGGCCGGATCGGCCGGGATCGCAAACGGCAGCTTGCCGCTGGGCGAGACCTCGCCGAGCAGCAGCCGCGCCAGCGCATGACCCCCCTCCATCCCCGCATAGAACACGTAGAGCACCGCGCCCGGATCCTCCAGCCATCCCCATGGAGCCACGGCGCTGCCGATCACCACCACCACCGTGCGCGGCTGGGCCGACGCCACGGCGCGCACCAGGGCGACGTCCCGGGCCCGTAGGCCCAGGTCGACGCGATCACCGGGGCCTCCGAACCGCGGCACCCGTCGCGCCCGCGCCGGCGTGACCTCGGGATCGAGCACCAGCAGCTCGCCCTCGTCTCGATGGCTCAGCCCGACCACCACCACCGCGGCCTCGGCCGAGCGCGCGGCGGCCACCGCCGCATCCACTCCGGGATCGGAGGGCCGCAGCACCGTGCCCCCCCGCTCGCGCAGCGCGGCCTTCAGCCCCTGCAGCGGGGTGATCACGTGGCGTGGGTGCACCACGCTGCTTCCTCGATCACCGGTCACCCGCATGCTCGCCAGCCGCCCCACCACGGCGAGGCGGCGCAGCGACGAGGGCAACGGCAGCGTGCCGTCGTTGCGCACCAGCACCGCGCTGGCCTCCGCCGCTTCGCGGGCCAGGGCCACGTGCGCGGGGCTGCCCACGCACGCACGCGAATACTCCTCGGGATCGGGCGCCAACGCAAAGCGCAGCCGCGTCCGCAGCACACGACGCACGCAGCGATCGACCTGGGCCGACTCGACCTCACCGCGCTCGATCGCACGCCGCAGCGCCGCGCCATAGCACCGCCGGGCCGGCATCTCCACGTCCATCCCGGCCCGGATCGCCGCCACGCCATCGCGGATCCCGTGGACCCAGTCGCTGCTCACGAAGCCTTCGAAGCCCCACTGCTCGCGCAGGATCTCGGTGAGCAGCAGGTGGCTGTGACCGCAGTGCTCGCCACGTACCTTGTTGTATGCGCTCATCACCGAGGCCGCGCGCCCGCGCTGGATCACCGCGCGAAAGGCCGGCAGGTACACCTCGTGCAGCGTCCGATCGTCGACCCGGACGTCCACGATGAAGCGCGAGCGCTCGATGCTGTTGAGCGCCAGGTGCTTGACGCACGCCATCACGTTGTGACGCTGCAGGCCCTCGGTGAGCACCACCCCCAGCTCGCCGAGGTGGTAGGGATCCTCGCCGTAGGTCTCCTGCGCGCGTCCCCAGCCCGGGTGGCGCAGCACGTTCACGCACACGGCCGCGGAGTAGTTGGCTCCGATCGCCCGCAGCTCGCGTGCCATCGCCTCACCGATGCGACGCTCGAGCTCGCGATCCCAGCTGGCCCCTCGCGCAATGGTCACGGGAAAGCACGTCGGGCCCCGCCCCACCGCCACCCCACGCGGACCGTCGGCGAAGCACAGCGGTGGTATGCCCAGGCGCTCGTCGTGCCCGGCGTACACGTGCGGCGCCCCGCGCCCCACCGCCTGGCGCAGCGCGTACTGCCACACGAAGCGCGGCAGCCCCGTGTCGCCCGAGAGCTGCTCGAGCTTGTCGTCCACCGACATGCGCGCCAGCAGCCGCTCGACGACCTCGTCGATCTCGGCCTCGTCGTCGATCGGGGGAAACCGCCGCGGGTCGGGCCGCAGCGAGCGTCGACGAACCCGCGCCGCATCGACGAGCACCCCCACCGTGATGCCAGCCGCAGCACGGAGCAACGCACGGCCCAGGGGGTGGAGCGGCATGAACGGAGCCTGCTAGGGACGTTTGCGGACGCAGAGCACCCGCGCGTTGGGCTCGACCTTGAGGTACTGGTTCATCCGTCCGGTGGTCGAGTCGAGCACGTAGACCTCGTCGCCTCCGACCTCCGAGCGGGACCAGTAGCTGCCCGCCGCCAGCAGCTTGGCCTTGTGCAGCTTGGCGAGCTGCGCCTTGCTGGGCAGCCGCCACCCCATCACGCCGTCGAGCTTGCGTCGCTTGCAGCGCCCGAAGGCCTCGTCCCACGTGGTGGTCTCCGGGCCGAGCGAGAGCACCAGCAGCTCGTCGAGCGCGACGAGACGACCGTCGGCCAGCGCCGCATCCACCACCGCCTGCTGCTGCAAACGCACGGTCCCCGCCGTCGGCGGCGGCGGCACGACCTTGGCAAGGCCGGGCTCGGTCGGCTCGATCGGCTCGCCGACCCCGAGCTCCTGGCCCGACGCACCGGCGTCGCTCGTCCCGTCCATGACGTCGTCGCTCGTCCCCTCCGTGCCATCGCCCGAGGAGCCCGCCGGCTCGGTGGATGCGACATCCGCTCCGGTCGTTGCCTCGGCCGTCGTCCCCTCGCCTCCGCTGGTCGAGCCCTCCGATCCCGCGTCGCCCATCGAGCCGGCGATCGAGCCATCACCAGCGCTCGGCTCGCGGTCCGCCTCTGCGCCCGAGGCTCCGCCCGGCGCTGGATGCTCCGCCTCATCCTGCGGCACGCCGCGTACGGAGACCTCGGCGGGTCCTGGTCGCATCGGCGCGGTCGCATGCAGCACCGCCATCCCGACCACGGCCGTCATCCCCGTTGCCGCCACGAGCAACAGCAACACTCGTGGCCCGCGCGGACGGCTCGGGGGCTTGGACACGTACGCGGCCGGGTCCCCGATGTCGATCGGCGAGCTCGCCGAGGGCAGCGGGCGATCGTCGGTCTCGGCCCGAGGATCCACTTGCCGGGGGCGCTCGCCGTGGTCGATGGGGCCGCTGCGTTCGGATCGCACCCGTCGCGGACGCCTCACCTCGACGTCCTGGCTCGACTCCCCGACCACGGGAAAGTCCTCCGGCACCTCGAGCGGCACTCCATCGCCGAGCTGCGAGCCCGGGCTCCACGAGTCGACCTCGGGCGCGGAGTCGACGGGCCGACCCGTGGCGGGCTGGGGCCGAAGTCGCTCGAGCTCGTCGAGATCGACCACGGCCTTGTCGGCATCGCCGGCCGCCTCGACGGACACGGGACCCGCCTCGGCTCGGGCATTGGTGCGAGCCTCGGGCGAAGGAGCGGCCGCGGCCGCGGCCGCGGCCTTCGAGTCGCGACCCGGCTCCCGCGTGCGTGGCTGCCGTGGCGGAATGACGGCACCGGGCACCGCGGACACCGAGGTCGGCATCACCACGTCGCGCATGTTGTGCGCATCGTCGTGATCGGCCCGCGCGCTCCCCCGGATCATCTGCTGGGCGGCCTTGCGGATCTCGCCGGCAATCGCCGTGGGGTGGCGCTGCGGGAGCTCGACCGTGATCATCTGGTGCAGAGGGCCCTTGCGCGCCGAGAACAACCCCTCGAGGCGACGTACCTGGAAGCGATCGAGATCGTCGCTCTGACACAGCACGAACAACGCCAGGCCACGCATTCGATCCGCGGCGGCCGTGACCAGCGACGCATCGAGCTCGACTCCGGGGAGCACCTCCGGGGCGAAGCCCTCGCGATGCAAGGCGTCGACGACCTCGACGAGGACGACCTCGGACTCCTCGGCGCAGCACAGCACGATGGGCAGCCGGCTCGCGTCGTTCACCGCGCGCTCCTGGAGCTCGTCCACGCGTGCACGGCGGAAAGGGTATGACACCGACCCCGCCCACGGAAGGCACCGCCGGCCCTCGTCCCCTCCCCGGGACCGAACCCCACGCCGCGTCGCAAGAACCGGCCAGCCGCGTCCAGTCGCCCCAGCCGCGCCACCGGCCCCCGCCCCTCACGCGGCAAAAAGTGGCATAACGCGCATCATGACGTCGCCGCAGACCTCTCCCATCCGTACCGTCGCGGTGCTCGGCGCCGGCACCATGGGCCACGGCATCGCCCAGGTCGCCGCCGCGGCCGGCCTCGACACGCGCCTCTACGACGTGAGCGACGAGCTCGTGCAGCGGGGCCTCTCCCGCGTCCAGGACAACCTCGACAAGGGCGTGCAGCGGGGCAAGGTGAGCGCCGAGCAGCGCGACGCCGCCCTCGCCAATCTGCACGCCCACACCGACCTGACGGCCGCGGTGACGGGGGCCGACATGGTCATCGAGGCGGTGCCCGAGAAGCTCGAGCTCAAGCAGGAGCTGCTGGGACGGGTCGCCCCCCACGTGGCCGACGACGCGATCCTGGCCACCAACACCAGCTCGCTCTCGGTCGACGCCATCGCCGAGGGATTGCCGGGACCGCAGCGCGTGATCGGCACGCACTTCTTCAACCCGGTGCACATCATGAAGCTGCTCGAGCTCATCGTGGCGCCACGGACCTCCAACGCCACGCTCGAGCGCACGCGCGCCTTCGGGGCCGCGCTGGGCAAGGAGACCATCACCATCAAGGACTTCCCCGGCTTTGCCACCAGCCGGCTCGGCCTGGTGATCGGACTCGAGGCCATCCGCATGGTCGAGCAAGGCGTGGGCAGCCCCGAGGACATCGACAAGGCCATGACCCTCGGCTACGGCTTCCCCATGGGACCGCTGCGCTTGACCGACCTGGTGGGCCTCGACGTACGCCTCCACATCGCGGAGTACCTCAGCCGTGCGCTACCCATGGGTGCGCACTTCGAGCCACCCGCGTTGCTGCGACGAATGGTCGCCGAGGGCACGCTGGGCAAGAAGAGCGGTCAGGGCTTCTACACCTGGTAGCGCATCCCTGGCAGCGCATACCTGGTAGCGCGGGCCATCGGCCCGACGCCAACGCGGTCCAGGGCGATCCCAACGACGGCGGCGAGGTCCACGCCCCATGCGGCATGCCCGAGTCCGGCGGTGCCCCGTCGCATCGATCGCTTCTCCCGCGGGCGCCTTGGCGGTATGATGAAGCGGGCTGCCCTGCTGACGCCGACTGTCAGCAGCCAGGGCGTATCATGCGAACAGCGAACCCCACGCGTCGTCGTATCAGGCGCGGTGTTCGTCACCACCGCGTGCACTCGCGACGAGCAATGGGGCTCTCGCGCGCAAGCAACCGCTCGTTTTCGCGCAACCCAGAGAACGCGCAAACGGCCGCGGAACCGCCAAGAACCGCTTGATCGGCACTGTATATATGTTCAGTATGCCTCCCATGTCCGACGGCGGTCGTGACGACGACGACGACGACGCCGTGGAAAGCCCGCCCATGATTGCTCAGCCCGAGACCGACGCGCATGGCCAGACCCCGCAGACCCGTGCCGAGATCCAGGCCGCCAACGACTTCATTCGCGACATCGCCGGCCGAGTTGCGCTCGAGCTCGCAACCACGCCCGAGGGTCGAGCGGCGGGCCTGTCGGTCGAGGTGTGGCCGTCCCAGGGCGTGTGGATGCGCGTCCGCAAGGGACACGAGCTGCGCGTGTTCGCGGAGCGACGCGAGACCGTGATGTGGATCCGATGGGAGCGAGTCGATCCGGCCACGCGTGGCAGTCGCCCGCAGACCAGCCAGGGCAGCCTGGGCAAGCTGCGAATGATGGGAACCGAGGATCTTCGAGCCTTCATGGCGAGGTGGCTGGCATGGCGCGCGCGCGGCTAGATCTCGCCCCTCGTGATTCGGGCCAGGTCGAGCTCGCGAGCTCGGCCACCGCTCGCCTCCCGCGTCGGCCCGTCACCTGCACCGAGGCCGCAGCACCGCCCCGGCCTCGATGGCCGCGACCCAAGCTCGCACCGCAGCCGGTGCTGCAGTAGCCACCGCACGAGCCGAGCCCCGACACGAGCGCTCGCCGCGGCGGCTCACCCACAGACGCCGCCGCCGAGCGGGCAATCGAGACCACCGGCGCAATCGTTGTCGAACACGCACGGATCGCCCGCCACGCCGTCGTAGCAGACGTCGTCGACGCAGGCGAACGAGGCCGGACAGTCGCTGTCGAACACGCAAGGATCGCCGACGTCACCGTCGTGGCAGACATCGTCGGGACCGCACACCGGGGCGGTCGCCAAGCAATCGCTGTCGAACACGCACGGCAGCCCCTCACCCGTGGCCTCCCCGGTCGACTCGCTCGAGCTGCCACCCTCGCCCGTGGACGAGCTGCCGGCGCTGGTGCTGCCCGTGCTCGAGCCGTCACCGTCGGTGGACGTGCTCCCGCTCGAGCCGGAATCGACCGACGAGGTGACGGGCATGCCCGTGTCCTCCGTCGTGCCGCCCGAGCTCGAGCTCGAGCCGGAATCGACCGCGCTGGCCGTGCCGCTGGTCTGGGGATCGTCGCCGGTCCCGAAGCCCGTGCCGGGATCGTAGCCCGAGACGGTGCAGCCGAGCAGGCAGCCTCCCAACCACGAGCACGAAGCACGAAGCACGAGCGTGGCCGTCTTCACCGAGCCATCGTGCCAGCCTCGTGCCGAGGAGTCGATCGCATCGACCGGCACGGGGTGCAAACGGGGCGAGGACGGCGTTCCCTGGCGGCTCACCGCCAAGCCACCGCAAGACCACCGCAAGACCACCGCCAGCCACCGCGGCCCCGCGCCCGCCTCAAAAGCCGATCCCGCCGTCCACGTCGATGGTCCGCGACGTGAAGTAGTCGCACTCGAGCACGAACCGCACCGCCAGCCAGATGTCGTGGGGCGTGCCGATGCGACCGACCGGGATCTGCTCCACGAAGGCATCGAGCGCCTTCTGGTTCATGCCCGCCGTCATCGGCGTCTCCACCATCCCCGGCGCCACCGCGCCCACGCGGATGCCGAACGGGGCCAGCTCGCGCGCCCACGTGACCGTGTTGGCCGCCAGCGCGGCCTTGCTCGCCACGTAGTTGCTCTGGCCGCGATTGCCGTGCCGCGAGATGCTCGACAGGTTGACGATCACCCCGGGTCGCGAGCCCGCGGCGACCATGCGCGAAGCCACCGCGCGGGTCATGAACATCGGCCCATCGAGGTTGACCGCCAGCACGGCCCGCCACTTCTCGTCGCTCATGGCCTTGAGCTCGCCGGTCTCGCGATCCTTCTTGACCAACAGCCCATCGCGAATGATGCCGGCGTTGTTGACCAGGCCGTTGAGCCCGCCCATCGCCTCCTGCGCCCAGGCCACGAACTCGTTGCACGCCGACGAGTCGGACACGTCGAGCCGACGCCGGTGGATGCCCTCGGGGAGCTTGGCCAGCTCTGCCTCGTCCACGTCGCCCGCCGCGACCGCGGCCCCGGCCTCGGCCAGCTGCTGGGCGAAGTAGGCCCCCATGCCCCGGGCCGCGCCCGTCACGATGATCTTGAGATCGCTCAGTTGCATAGTGTGTCTCGGAGCCAGGTGGTGAGCGCGGGGTAGAGCTTCCGCGCCGCCCGGGATCCGACCACCGCTCCAACGTGGCCCCCAGGGATCGAGAGAACGTCGGCCCGCTCGCTGCCGCTGCGGTCCCCCAGGGCCAGGGCGGCCGCGGGCGGGCAGATGGTGTCACGCTCGGCGACCACCGTCAGCAGCGGGCACTGGATCCTGCCCAGGTCCACGCGCTTGCCCCCCACGTGGTGTTGCCCGAGCACCAGCTCGTTGCGCTGATAGAGGTCGCGGATGTAGCGAACGTAGGCCGCGGCCGGGAACGCCACGTTGTCCGAGGCCCAGGTCTCGAGCGCTTCGAACGCCTCGCGCGCCGCCGGATCGTGCGCTCGGTCGAGCAGCGTGACCCACTTGGCGATCGCAGCGGTCGGCCGCAGCATGGTGAAGCCCGCCTGCATCTGCGTGGGCTGCATGTTGCCCGCGGACGCGATCGCCTCGGGGTGAAACCACCGTGCGTCGGTCATGTGAGCCAAGAAGCCACCCTGCGAGAAGTCGATGGGCCCCGCGAGGTTGACGAACGCCGCCACGCGCTCGGGTCGCAGCGCGACCTCGATCGCGGTGAGGGTGGCGCCCATGCAGTAGCCGAGCAGCCCCACGCGGGGCGCTCCCGTCACCCGCAGCACGCGACGGATCATGCGATCGAGCCGGGCGATCACGTCGTCCCACTCGAGGTAGCGATCCTCGTCGCCCGGCTCGCCCCAGTCGAGGCAGAAGGTGTCGATGCCCGCGCCCACCAGGGCCTGCACCACGCTCGACCCCGGACGCAGATCGAGCACGTACCACTTGTTGATGAGCGAGGGCACCAACAACAGCGGCAACGAGCTCGAGGGGTCCGTCCCGCGTCGGAAGCGAAGCAGACGCGCGCCCCCGTCGCGGAGGATCACATCCCTCGGGGTGGGCGCGAGCTCGACCATGGCCTCAGGCCTCCGCCCGGGGCGTGGCCGACGGAGCCGCCACGGTGTCGGGGGTCATCATCTCGGCCGTGCGACGCCACGCCTCGATGCCCACGCGCCGCCACTCGGTGTTCAGGCGGTTGGCATACTCCACCGAAGCCTTGCCGAGCTTGGCCAGCTCGTCGATGGCCTGGCTGGTGCGCGCGGCCCCGTGCTCCTGCAGCTTCATCGCATCCTCGGACACGGCATCGAAGCGCTCGAGCTGGTCCTGCCAGAGCTTGCCCCATCCGGCCATGAATTGCTGCGACTGCGAAAACATCTTCTCGAACATGACGAAGGCTCCCATTGCCGACAGGAGACAGTGCTGCCGGCGAATCTGGGTCGCAGGCTAAGGTCGGCCCCCAGCCCTGTCAAGACGATTTTTGTGCGATGCACAAATCAGGACTCGTCGTCCTCGTCCGGGTCATCGGGCTCGCGTCTCGGGGCCGCGGCCTGGCGAATCACCCGCTTGAGCTCCTCGAGCTCGCGACGCAGATCGGCCACGTCGTCGCGTACCGCCGCCGCAGGCGGCGGTGGAGGCTCGGGCTCGCGAGGTGGCGGCGGAGCAGCCGCGCGGGGGCTCGCCGCCACCCCGCCGGAGAACATGCGAAAGAATGCATCGGCGGCCTGCAGCGGCATCTGGGCGAACGGAAAGTACGGCGACACCTGCTGCACGCCGGACCGCGCCTGGCTGTACATCTCCAGCGCCAGCGACACGTAGCGCCCGAAGAACTCGGCCAGGGCATCGTCCTTCATCCGCACCAGCTGGGT
The DNA here is from genome assembly GCF_026337845.1 of Paraliomyxa miuraensis. Taxonomy (GTDB): domain Bacteria; phylum Myxococcota_A; class Polyangia; order Nannocystales; family Nannocystaceae; genus Paraliomyxa; species Paraliomyxa miuraensis. Next base: position 237,945 of record NZ_JAOVZF010000158.1, read on the forward strand.
GAGCAGGGGCACGGGCAGGAGCCGAGCCGCATCGCTCTCGAGGATGATCTGGGTGAGCGTGGCCTGGGTGAGATCATCACCGGACTTGGCATCGATCACGCGCACGTCCGAGCCACGCCTCACCTTCTGGGCGAGCTCGTCCAGCGTGATGTAACGGCTGTCCTCGGTGTCGTAGAGCCGTCGGTTGCTGTACTTCTTGACGACGATCATGGGGGCGTCCTGCGCAGCCGCGAGCCCGAGGCCTTCGCGCTGCGCCGCAGCACCATACCCCTTCCGGGGCTCCCATGCCGTGCGATACCCCGCGAATTTCATTCTTGACGCCACTTGGGCCCCGCAGTAGGTTCGGCTCGCGATTGTTGCACCGCAAAAACCGGGGCCGAGGACCGATGAGGGCCCCCGAGGAGGTCGATGATGTCCGCCTGGAAGCTCTGGAAGCAGATGTTCGACGCGTGGGAGAGCACCACGGCCGACTTCATGGAGCAGGTGCTCCGTAGCCCCGCCGTGCTCGAGCCTGGCGGGGCGTGGCTGACCGGCATGATGAAGCTCAAGACGGCCAGCGACAAGATGGCCGCCGGGTGGTGGGGCGCGCTGGGGCTGCCCACCAAGCGCGACCAGGAGCGCACCCTCCACCTCATCAACCAGCTCCACAGTCGCATCCTCGACCTCGAGGAGCGACTCGAGGGCGCAGAGCGGCCCTGAGCACCCGCACCCGCGAGCCGGTCATCATGGACGCCACCCCCTACCTCGAGCCACGGCCCGCACCGCGGCCGATCTTCGATCACCTCGACGAGCGCGGCGACCGGCCTCGGTTCTTCGTTCGTGAGGGCGATGACTGGCGACCCATCACCTGGCGCGAGCACGCCCGGGAGATCGAGGACGTCGCGCTCCTGTGTGCGGACGCCGGCCTGCGGCCAGGCGAGTGTGCGGCGATCTTCGCCCACAACCGCGTGGAGTGGATGTCGGCCGCCCTGGGCATCCAGGCGGCCGGAGGGGTGATGGTGCCGATCTACCCCGCCAGCACCACCGATCAGGCGTCCTACATCATCGCGCACAGCGGCGCCGCGATCCTGTTCGTGGCCGGCGACGACCTGCTGCAGCGCGCGCTCGAGCTGTGGCCGCAGGCCCCGGCCCTGCGCCTGCTGGTGGTGATGGACGAGGCCTCGCCGAGCGACGCCGTCGCCCGGCTGCGCGCCAGCGACCAGGACACGGTGTCGGCCGACCAGCTCGCGCGCGCCGTGATCACGTGGCCCGAGCTGCGTCGGCGAGGACGTGCACTGGCCGAGGCGGCGCCCGATCGCCGGTTCAGGACCCTGCTCGATGCCGTCGAGCTGTCGCACACGGCGCAGATGCTCTACACCAGCGGGACCACCGGGCGACCCAAGGGCGTGCCGCTGACCCACGCCAACATCGCGACCAACTGGGTCGACTGGCTGCGCTGCAACGCGCCGCTCATCGAGGACGACGCCGTCGATCTGCTGTGGCTGCCGATGAGCCACATCTTCGGCTTCGGCGAGGCCTGTGCGGGCAACTACCTCGGGTTCCAAAGCTACCTGTGCGACCCCAAGTCGGCGCTCGACCTGATGCCCACGGTGCGCCCCCACGTGTTCATGAGCGTCCCCGCGTACTGGGAGAAGCTGGCCGGCAAGGCACTGGCGCACACCGAGCAAGAGGCCCAGCGACAGGCGCTCTTGCAGGCCACCGGGGGGCGCCTGCGGTTCTGTCTGTCCGGGGGGGCCGGGCTGCCGCTGCCGGTCAAGCAGACCTTCCATCGCCACGGGCTGCTCATCATCGAGGGCTATGGCCTGACCGAGTGCTCGCCCACGCTCACCTTGAACCGCCCCGACGACTTTCGCTTCGACTCGGTGGGCAAGCCGCTCCCCTCGGTGCAGGTTCGGCTGGCGGACGACGGAGAGATCCTCGCCAAGGGCCCCAACGTGTTCGCGGGCTACCACGAGGATCCCGAGGCGACCGCGGCGGCCTTCACCCACGACGGATGGTTTCGTACCGGCGACCTCGGCCGCTTCACCGACGACGGCTTCTTGCAGATCACCGGGCGCAAGAAGGAGATCCTGGTCACCGCGGGCGGCAAGAACGTGCCTCCCGCCAACATCGAGCTGCGGCTGGCCCACCACCCATGGATCGCACACGTGGTGGTCTACGGCGACGGCAAGAAGTACCTGGTGGCCGGCCTGTGGCTCGACCAGCCCGCCCTCGAGGCCGCGCTGGACGAGCGCGGCACCGAGCACGAGCACGAGCGGGCCGAGGCCACCATGGCCCTGTGTCGGGCCGCGGTCGACGAGGCCAACGCGGCGCTGGCCAGCTTCGAGCAGATCAAGCGCTTCGGCATCATGCCGCGGCCGCTGACGGTCGACGCCGGCCACCTCACCTCCACCCTCAAGGTCCGCCGCACGCGAATCTACGAGGACTTCCGAGCCGAGCTCGAGGCGCTCTACGCATGATCGAGAGGCTCCTGGGGCTCACCCGCCTCGCGCGGCGGACCCCGCCGGCGGTGGGCCTGACGCCCGCCGACGTGGTCCACCGCGAGAACAAGTGGCGCCTGCTTCGGTATCGGCCGACCGGTGGTGGCCCCGGCGACGCACCGCGTCACCGTACGCCCGTGCTGCTGGTGCCCTCGCTGATCAACCGCCACTACGTGCTCGACCTGACGCCGGGCAAGAGCTTCGTGGAGGCCATGGTCGCGCGTGGGCACGACGTGTTCATCATCGACTGGGGCACCCCTGCGGCGGAGGACCGCTTCGTCGACTTCGACGAGATCTGCGATCGCTACATCGGCCGCGCGGTGCGGGTGGCTGCGCGCGTCCGTGACCGCGAGGGCGACGGCAGCGGGGGCAAGGTCCACCTGCTCGGCTACTGCCTCGGCGGCACCCTGGCGGTGATCCATGCGGCCGCGCACCCGGAGCGGATCGCCTCGCTCGTGGCGCTGGCCGCCCCCATCGACTTCGACGAGGCGGGGATCATGGCCCGCTGGGTGCGGACCAAGAGCTTCGACGTGGGCGCGCTGGTCGACGCCATGGGCAACGTGCCCTGGCCCCTGATGCAGGCCGCCTTCCACCTGCTGCGGCCCACCCTGCCGCTGACCAAAGCGGTGAGCCTGGTCGAGCGCGCGTGGGACGACGAGTTCCTCGACGGGTTCTTTGCGGTGGAGCGCTGGAGCAACGACAACGTGTCGTTTCCCGGCGCGTGCTACCGCCGCTACATCGAGGCGCTCTATCGCGACAACGCGCTGGTGACCGGGAGGCTCTCGCTGGCGGGCCAGCCCGTGCGGCTGCAGCGGATCACCTGCCCCACCCTCGCGGTGACGTTCGAGGGCGACCACATCGTGCCCGAGGCCAGCGGTCGCGTGCTGCTCGATCTGGTGGGCAGCGCCGACAAGCGCTCGATCCGGCTCCGCGGCGGCCACGTGGGCGCGGTGGTCTCTCGCAAGGCCGCCACCACCCTGTGGCCCCAGCTCTCGGCGTGGTGGATCGAGCACGACTGCGCCAATGATGGCCCCGCGCACCTGCCCGGCGCCGCCAACGACAGCCCATGACCCGCTACGCACAGATCCTCTCCACCGGCCGCTACATTCCCGCGCGCCGCATCACCAACGCCGAGCTCGATGGTCGCTGGGACCGACCCGTGTCGCAGTGGCTCGTGGACAACGTGGGCATCGAGGCTCGCCACGTGATGAGCGACGACGAGACCACCTCCGATCTGGTGGTCGCCGCGGCCCGGCAGGCGCTGCAGCGCGCCGGTCGTACGCCCGCCGACGTGGATCTGCTGATCGTGGCCACCGACACGCCCGACCAGCTCAGCCCTGCCACCGCGTCGGTGGTGCAGGCCAAGCTCGAGGCGCTGCACGCCGGTACGTTCGACGTCAATGCCGCATGCGCGGGCTGGGTGACCGCGCTCGACCTGGCGGCGCGGTACATCGCCACCGAGCCGGGCGTGCGTCACGTGCTGGTGTGCGGCGGCTATGCCATGACCCGCTTCCTCGACTGGGACGACAAGAGGACCGCGACCCTGTTCGCCGACGGAGCGGGCGCGGTGCTGCTGGGGGCCGGCGACGAGCCGGGCTTCCTCGCGGGCCAGCTGCGCGCCGACGGTCGCTATCACGGCGCGCTGGGGATCTACACCGGCGGGGCACGTCACCCCGCGACCCCCGAGCGCGTGACGGCCGGGGGCAAGCCGCACGTGGCGTTCGTGGAGCAGTTTCCCGCCACCTTCAACAGCGAGCAGTGGCCCCCGCTCATCCGCGCCGTGCTCGAGCGCGCCGGGCTGCCCCTGCGAGCGCTCGACCTGTTGGTCTTCACTCAGCTGAACGCCAGGACCATCGAGCAGGTCATGGGGGTGCTCGAGCTGCCCATGGAGCGCACGCACATGATCATGAAGGAGTGGGGCTACCTCGGCTCGGCCTGCATTCCAGCCGCCTTCGATGATGCGGTGCAAAACGGCAAGGCCCCGCCCGTGGGAGGTCACGTGCTGTTCTGCGCCACCGGCGGAGGGCTGGCCATGGGCGCCTCGGTCTGGCGGATGACCCATGCGCTCGGCTCCGCGCGTGAGTGAGCACCCACCACGCTAGGCCGGGAAATTCGCTCGATCCCCGAAATCGCGCTTGACGAGCCCGGGGGGGTTCGGACTACATATTGATACCTGAACCACGAACCAAGTTGGTTCCGATCCACCCTCCCACCAACGCGAACCCGGGGGGCGGGGAGCCGACGCTGGCCTTGGCGCGCCCGATGAGTGCTGCACTGCACAACAGCGCGTCTTCGCAGAGGGGACCGAGACGATGATGCGACGAATGATGATCCTTGCCTTGGCGATCACCGGCTGCAGCGGCGGTGGCGAGTCCACCACCGCCGCCGAGACCGTGGCCGACACCGGCAGCACGAGCAGCGACACCACCCCGCCGGACGAAACGGGCCCGCAGACCGACACCACGCCGGGCACTGGCACCGGCACCACCGCAGTCGGCAGCGACACCGGCGACACCGAGGCCGACACCACCGCTGGCGAGGAGACCGCGATGGCGACCACCACCGGCGAGTGCCCCGACGTGGAGCTCGTGGGCGAGTGGCTGAGCGAGGGCGAGAACGTGGCCCCGCTGCTGGCCGGCGCGCCCTTCAACCTCGTCAGCATCCAGGCGATCTTCGACGAGGTCACCTACGAGGTGAACAGCGCCGACGCGGGTGGATCGATGTACCAGCAGACCGGCACATGGACCGCCGACCCGTGCCCGGGCACCGAGAACAAGTTCCACATCGTGCTCGAGCAGACCGCCCCCAGCGCGCTCACGGCCGAGGGCATCTACGAGATCGATCCCTGCATGGACCCGGCGATGATGCGCTACGAGGTGATCCAGGTGATGCCCGACATCGGCTTCGTGGCGCCCACGTGCGACGACGACTTCGGGACCGTGGATCCAGGCGCCGACAACACCCAGGTCTACGTCCGCCAGTAGGCTCGCTCGCCTCGCCCCACCTCCCGGGGCCTCGCGACGCCCACGCGAGGCCTCGGCTCTGCTCCGGGATCATCGCTCATGGCCACCTCCTTGCTGCTCACGGGAGCCCTGCTCGCGTTCAAGCCACCCGCAACCGCGCCCGCTCCCGTGTCCCCGGCGGGCGACGTGGAGAGCGCCAGTCCCGAGCAGCTCGGCCGCACCCGCCGTCCCGACAAGGATCTGACGTTCTTCGGGTACTTCTTCACCCGCGCCGAGTCGACCAACGTGTCACCGGCCAACGACCTGTTCAAGGGGCAGGTGGTGGGACGCCTGTTCGGGCCCAACACCACCACCACGTCGGACGACCGCGCGGTGTTCCTCGAGCAGCGCTTCATCCCGTTCTTCATCTACGAGCCCAAGATCCTGTCCAAGCACGCGCGGCTGCGGGCCTCGTTCGAGCTCGACTGGACCTACGGCGACGTCAACAACTCGACCGGCGGCAACTTCGGCTCGGCCTTCACCGCCGACCAGGTCAACCTGCAGACCCAGAACGTGCAGGTCGAGTTCGACATCCCCCGGCTCGACGGCTGGTACGTCGACCTCGGTCTGCAGCGGCTCTACGACACCACGTACGACCCCTACCGCACGGTGTTCGAGCAGATGCAGTACACCGGGACGCGCCTCAATTTCTGGGGCTCGGACGCGGTGGGCCTGACCGTGCACGGCCACTCGTGGGGCCAGAAGTTCAAGCTCGGGGCCTACCAGCTCTACGAGAACCTGATCCAGGAGGACGATGACGTCTCGCTGTTCGAGCTGGCCACCGATCGTCACCTCGGCCGCACCCTCCACGTGGGCGGGCACGTTCGCTACCTCCGCGACACCTCGTCGGGCGCCGGTGGCGTGAGCGTGCTGGGCCAGGGCCCGAGCAGCGCGCTGACCGAGTACAACGGCGTCCATCGCTTCCCGATCCCGATGGAGGCCGAGCGCTACCGTACCCACGTGGCGTGGACGGGGGTCGATGCGTCCTACAACCCCTTGCTCGCGGCGGGACGGCTGGGCGCGTCGGCCTACGTGGTCGGCAACTTCGGCCAGATCTCCACGTCGACCGCCGAGGCCCCCACGACCTTCGAGCAGCTCGCCAAGATCGGTGGCCTGGCCGCCAATGCGCGGCTGGCGTTCCGTTACGGTCGCACCGCTCGCGACATGATCGCGCTCGAGGGCACCTACACCACGGGCGATGCCAACGGGATCACCGACGGCACGTACTCCGGGGTGATCACGGGCAACACCTGGGGCGCCCCCGGCGGGCTGCTGAGCAGCAGCGGCACCTACCTGCTGATGCCCCATGCGTTCGTGGTCAATCGCTACTACGCAGCCGTCACCGATCTCAGCAACATGGGCTTTGGCATGACGGCAGGCACGCTCAACGCCAGCGTCGACATCCTGCCCAACCAGCTCGAGCTCAAGCTGGGCACCGGGGTGGCGCGCTCGAACATCAGGCCGATCGCCGGCGACGAGTTCATCGGTGCCGAGCTCAACGGGCGGCTGACGTGGCGGTTCCGGCCGCTGGTGGCCCTCGAGGCCCATGCCGCCTACCTGTGGCTGGGCGACTACTTCGCCAGCCCCGAGATCGTGGCCCCCGAGGACGACGACTACGACTTCGCCAACGCCACGCCCCAGCCCGTGCCCGGCAACCCCTGGACGGCCTTCCTCACCCTGCGCTGGCTGATGATCTAGCCCATGGGCTCGACGATGCTCTTGGAGGTCCCGATGTCGAGGCATTCCCACCCGCGGCGCTCGCCGCTTCGCTCGATCCTGATGACCATGCTGGCCGTCCTTTGGTGCTCCACCATGTTCGCCTGCAAGCCCCCCGCACGCCTGGCCTTCGCCGAGCTGTCGTACCCCGAGCCCATGGCCGTGACCAAGACCGTGCGCGTGGGCGAGGTCGAGGTCGCGTACAGCGAGCATGGTCCCGATGCTGGTCCCGATGCTGGTCCCGACGCTGGTCACGCCGAGACCACGCTGGTGATGATCCACGGGCTGGGCAGCTACATGCCCGCGTGGAAGAACAACGTGGCCGCGCTGGCTCGGCGCCATCGGGTCGTCGCCATCGATCTGCCGGGCTACGGCAAGAGCAGCAAGGACGACGCCTACCCCTACTCGATGGAGTTCTTCGCCACCACCGTGCAGGGGGTGATCGAGGCGCTCGGGCTGTCCAACCCGGTGCTGGTGGGCCACTCCATGGGCGGCCAGATCGCGCTCACCCACGCGCTGCGCTACCCCGGCAAGGCACGCGCCCTGGTGCTGGCCTCGCCCGCGGGGCTCGAGACCTTCGAGGACGGCGAGGCCAAGTGGCTGGCCGACGCGGTGACCGACGAGTTCACCTGCAAGGCCACGCCCGAGGCCATCTACACCCGGCACACGCAGAACTTCCACCGCATGCCCCAGGGCGCCCACTTCATGGTGGACGACCGCGTGCAGGTGATCGGCGGCCCCGACTTCCCGCAGTACTGCCGGGCCGTCTCGCGCTCGGTGCGAGCGATGCTCGACGAGCCCGTCTACGACCAGCTGCCCCGGATCGAGGTGCCCGTGCTGGTGCTGTTCGGCAAGTACGACCAGCTCATCCCCAATCCGTTCTTGCACGGGGGCAGCACCGAGCGGATGGCCAAGCAGACGGTCGAGCAGCTGCCCACCGCCGAGCTGGTGATCCTGCCGCGGTCGGGCCACATGGCGCAGTTCGAACAGGCCGAGACGTGGAACGACGCGGTGATGACGTTCCTGTCGACCCTGCCGCCGCCCCCGGCCGCCCCGGTCGAGGAGGTGACCGAGCCGCAGGAGCCGGGCGAGCCGCAGGAGCCGGCCGATGTCACGGCTCCGGTCTCCGATCCGGACGCTGATCCGGCTTCTGACCCGAACGCCGACCCGGCCTCCGACCCGGCCTCCGATCCTTCTGCATCGGACGAAGCGACGACCCCCGCGGTCACCGGTCCGGATGCCGAGGCCCTCCACCAGGAACGTCGGCCATGAGCGAGACCACGTCCATCGCGCTGACCAAGTACGGCCTGCTCGGGCTCTACCTGGGCGTCGTGTACTGGCTGTCGTGGGTGGGGATGCGCAAGACCACCACGCTGGCGGGTTTCAGCGTGGGCAACAAGGACATGAGCCCGGGGTTGGTGGGCGTGGTGATGGCCTCGTCGATCGCCTCGACCGCCACCTTCGTGATCAACCCCGGCTTCGTCTACACCCACGGGCTGTCGGCGCTGCTCCACTACGGGGTCGCGGCCCAGGCCGGCGTGGCGTTCGGCTTGGTCGTCGTGTGCAAGGGCTTTCTGCGCGTGGGCGAGAAGCATGCGTGCCTGACGATCCCCGACTGGATCCGCGCTCGCTTCGGCAGCCCCGCGCTCGCGTTGTTCTTCGCGCTCATCAACCTGTTGTCGGTCACCTTCGTGGTGCTCATCATGGTGGGCTGCGCGATCCTGGTGCAGCAGCTGTGCGGGCTGTCCTACGTCTGGTCGCTGGTGGCCGTGCTCGTGGTGGTGTTCAGCTACGTGCTGATGGGCGGCACCTATGCGCACGCCTACACCAACGCGGTCCAGGGCGTGCTGATGGCCGCGGTGGCGCTCATGCTGTTCAGCAGCGGCGCGTCGCACTTCGAGGGAGGCCTGCTGCCCGCGCTGCGCTCGGTCTCGGAGAGCTACGCCGGCGCCATCAACCCGCAGAGCTCGCTCTACTACAGCGTGTTCTCGGTGTTCATCAGCGCGTTCGTGGTGACGTTCGCGTTGATGATGCAGCCGCACATCCTCACCAAGGTGCTCTACCTGCGAAGCGATCGCGACGTGAACCGCTTCCTCGCCACCTCGATCGGCATGGGTGCGATCTACACCCTGTGCCTGTTCGTGGGCCTGTGGGCGCGCCTCGACGGGCTCGAGGTGCCGGTGGAGGCCCAGGACACGGTGGTGGCCAAGTACGTGGCCCAGGCGTTCGGCGGGGGGCTGCCGGGTCAGGTGGTGACCACGGTGGTGCTGGTGGCCCTGCTCGCCGCGGGCATGTCCACCCTCGATGGGATCCTCGTGGCGCTCTCGGCCATGGTCACCCACGACCTCTACCTGCGCCTGCGACCCCAGGACGCCGCAGGTGGCTTGCGCCTGTCCCGCTACGTCCTGGTCGGCGTGGGCTTGCTCGCATTCGCATTGGCGGTGGACCCACCGAAGCTGGTGGGCTTGTTCGCACAGAAGGGGGTCTACGGGCTGGCTGCGGCATCGTTCGTGCCGATCGTGTGCGGGGTGATGGTGCGTGGGACCGTGCCCGCGAAGCTGATGGGCGCGGCGGCGGCCACGGGGTTGATCCTGCACCTGGGCCTGCACCTGGTGGGCGGCATCGACAACCCCGCGGTCTCGGCTTGCTGGGCCATCCTGGGCAGCGTAATGCTCACGGTGGTCGCGTTGCTCGTGCGCCCGCCCGTCCCCGCCGCCTCGGAGCCCTGATCGGTGTCGTCCTCCTCCAGCGCCCCCGCCACGGGACCGGCCACCGCCCGCGGCCAGCGGACCCGCAACAAGCTGCTTGCCGCGGCCGAGACCGTGTTCGGCGACATGGGCTACGAGCGCGCCTCGATCGTCGAGATCACCCGCGCCGCCGGGGTCGCCCAGGGCACGTTCTACGTGTACTTCCCCAGCAAGAAGGCCGTGTTCGTGGAGCTGGTGTGGGAGCTGAACCGCAAGCTCCGCCGCAGCCTTCGCGCCGCCACCGACGCGCTCGTGGATCCCGACCGCTTCGAGCTCGAGCGCGTGGGCGCGCTGACCTTCCTGCGGTTCGTGCAGGAGCACAAGGACCTCTACCGCATCGTGCGGCAGGCCGAGTTCGTCGACGAGGAGCTGTTTCGCGAGTACTACCGCGAGCTCTCCGCGGGGTACCGGCGCGGGCTCGAGCAGTCGATGGACAAGGGCGAGATCCGCCGGTTCGATCCCGAGGCGCTGGTCTACATGCTGATGGGGATCCTGGACTTCGTGGGCATGCGCTGGGTGCTGTGGGAGAACGAGCTGCCGTCGGAGGCGGTGATCGAGGACATGGTGCGGTTCATCCGCGACGGGCTGCGACGGCGGGAGGGGGAGGACGGCTGACGCCGGTGCTCCCCGCTCCCGAAGGGCTCGGCGCCGAGCGCCTGCTCGTCGTCAGTCCGGCAGCTTCTCGATCGACTCGGCCACCAGGTAGGGCCGGTCTTCCCACTTCACCTCCACGGCGTTGTCGAAGTCGATCGAGTACTCGCGCTCGGCCTCGGAGACGACCATCTTCTTCACGGTGCCGGTCACGCGGACCTTGTCGGGAGCGACGAGCGCCTCCGCGACGAGCTCGGCGGGGGCGACGACCAATAGGTCGTCCTGAAAGATCCCCGCCTTCATGGAGAAGGTGCGCGGGTCGTAGACGACGTCGACCTCGCCCTCGAGCGTGACCCGCTCGCCGTAGTCGGGATCCTTCATCACCTCCTTGGGGGTCGCGGGTTCCTCGTACGACTCGTCGCCGTAGGCGTCGACCGACTGGCCGTCCGCAACGGCGGCGGAAGAATGCTCGCCCTCCGCAGGGGACTTGGTGGTGTCGTGCTGCTTGCAGGCGAGCAATCCGAGGGCGAACGCAGCGATGATGATGGGCTTTTGCATGGTGTGCTCCTCTCGCAGTGGTTTCGTTCTCAGCGCCTTCCTAGTCCGCGGCGCAGGAACGGCAAGCGACCCGCGAGCCACCACGAAGAATCGGCCCGCCGGGATCGAGCCGACGGGCCGACGAGCCGACGAGCCGACTGCGAGGCGGAACGCCCGCGCTCGACCGCTCCCCCACGGGTGGCGTTGCAGGCCTTGGCGCGGAGGCGCGGAGGCGCGCGCCCGGGTTCAGGGTCCGCGCTGCTGGGCCTCGCGCAGCGCCGCCCAGCCGCGCGGTACGAACCCGCGCTCGACGGCGGCGTAGTCGACCTCGACATCGAGCCGGGCGAGGATCGAGAAGAATCCGAATTGCAGCCGATTGAGGAACAGGATTCCCGGGGGCATCTGCACGAACTGCCCCTTGGGCAGCTTGGCGAATTCGACCGCCATGCCCTTGAAGCGCTCGACCACCTCGGCCGCGAACGGCCGGGTCACGTGGAACGGCGAGCGGAACACGGGGCTGAGCGCAAAGTGCATGTACTCGAGCACGCGCTCGCGATGGCGGCCGGGCGCGACCATCAGCATGGTCGCCGCGGCCTCGTCGAAGCGCGGCTGATCGCGATCACCCGCCGCGTCATGGGCCCGCAGGATCAGCTCCCGACGCTCGAGGGAGATCGTCTCCACACAGCCGAAGTCGAAGAACACCACGCGTCCGTCGGGCTGCATCAGGTAGTTGCCGGGGTGCGGGTCGGCGTTGAACATGCCGCCGACCATGATCGAGCCGTAGACGAAGTGCCACAGCGTCTCGCACCAGCGGCGCCGGTGCTCGGCGTCGGCCTCGCAGGCCTGCTCGAACGACATGCCGTCCATCAAGGCGGTGGTCAGCACGCGGCGGGTGCTGTGCGAGCGCACCACGGGGGGAATGATGATCCGCGGATCGTCGGCATGGAGCTGCGCGAATGCCTCCTGGCGGCTGGCCTCGAGCGCATAGTCGAGCTCCTCGCGAAAGCGCGTGCGAGCCTCCTGCACCAGACGACCCACCTCCATCTTGCCGAGCCCGAAGGTCCGCGCCATCACGTCGAACAGGCCCGCGTTCTTGAGGTCGGCCTCCATGGCCTCCACGATGCCGTGGTGCTGCACCTTCACCGCGACCACTCGGCCCTCGATGGTGCGGGCCCGGTGGACCTGACCGATGGAGGCGCTGGCCATCGGCTCGTCGTCCCACTCGGAGAACTGCTGGTCGATGGGGGCCCGCAGCTCCTCTTCCACCAATGTGCGGATCTGCGAGGTCGACGAGCGCGGCGCGGCGGCGCGGAGCTTGGCCATGCTGGCCTCGAACACCTCGCGGCGCTCCTCGGGGATCACCCCGTCGACGTAGCTGGCCATCTGGCCGACCTTGGTGGCGACCCCCCGCAGCTGTCCGAGGATCTGGGCCGCCTTGTCGGCACCAGCGCTGGTGGCATCGGTGCTGCGCAGCAGCGCCATCCCGCTGCTGGCACCCGCGCGCGCCAGCCGAGCCAGGCGACCGAGACGGCCGGTGGGGAGCTTGGCGTCGTCGGACATGCGCGCGGGGCGAGCATGCTGTGATCGCGCCGGGCTGCCAAGGGCGGCGGGTGCGCGACACGAGCCTTTTTGCAGATTCATCCCCGAGCCCGTGACGGATCGAGCCCGCGGTGGAGATGTTTGGGCGGGGCCTCGATGGGCGAGGCCCCGCCCCCTGCCCCCTTCATCGGACCAACGACATGGATCTCCACCGCAAGCTCCCCCTCCTCGCCTCGTGCCTGGTCATCCTGGCCGCTCCGCGCCTGGCCGCGGCCGCCACCGCCAACTGCATGAGCGCCGATGGCATGTGCTCGGTCAGCAACGACGGCTTCGACTGGATCGACTGCACGTGCGCCGACGGCAGCGGCGGTGGGGGTGGCGGGGGCAACATGTGGGCGGGCCTGACCGAGATGGAGCTGCAGCCGATCTGCGAGGATCAGCTGGCCAACTTCTGCGGGCCGTTCGTGCCCCCCGACTACGTCGAGTGCTGGGGCGTGTTGGGCTCTTGCATCATCGACAACGAGCCCGAGGACTCGCTCGAGTGCTGGTGCCTCGATGGCAGCTCCGGGGGAGTGGCCGGCGGGATGGCCTGGGCCGGCTACGACGACGTGCAGCTGGCCGCCGAGTGCGAGGCCCAGCTCGACATGATCTGCGTACCGCCGCCCGGAAGCGTGGTGTGCAACAACGGCAATGGCGAGTGCACCATCGCCAACGTCCCCTCCGACCTCCTCGCCTGCCAGTGCGCCAATGGTGACGGCGGTGGATTCGGTGGGGGCAACATGTGGGCCGGCTACTCCGAGCTGGAGCTCCATACCGAGTGCGGCACGCAGCTCGTGGGCCTGTGCGGGGGACCGCTGCCTCCTCCGCCCTGGGTCGAGTGCAGCAGCCGCCTCGGCGAGTGCATCATCGACAACGATCCCGAGGATCTGCTCGAGTGCACCTGCACCGACGGGACCGAGATCAACAGCAGTGGGGGCGGCGCGTGGGCGGGCCTGTCCAACGACGAGCTGTTCCTCGAGTGCGAGATGCAGCTCTATGAAGGGTGCTGGGTGGGTGTGGGCTCCGAGAGCGGGACCGACACGGGCGAGCCCGGAGACACGGGTGACACGGGCACGACGGGCACGACGGGCGCGCCGGGCTCGACCAGCTCGGAGACGGGGGTGGACGACTCGGGTGGCACCTCCGAGGGCACGAGCGGTACGCCTCCACCACACGCCACCGGCGACGAGTCCACGGGGAGCGATCCCGGAGCCGACGACGAGGGAACCGCGGGTGGGTGCGGCTGCACCGCTGCGGATCGCTCGGCTCCCGAGGGCTGGGCGCTGATGCTGCTGGGCGTTCTGGGCATGGGCTGGCGCCGCCGCCGGGGCCTTCGGCGCGTACGCTAGCTCGATCCGCGCGTGGTGAACGGCAGCCACCCCAGCGCCCGTGTGGGCTCGGACTGCCCGCGCATGCGCTGGATCACCCGCTTGAGCCGCTCGTAGGCCCAAAAGAAGCGCTCCACCGCACGACGATCGACGGCCCGCAGCGGCGGCGGGCCGCACACGAGCTTGGGATCGAGCTGGCCGCGATCGAGGAAGCCATAGACGGCGAGCACCTCGGTGTCGATGCGCTCGCCCAGGCGTCGCCGGGGGCCGAGCACGATCGCATCGAGCGGGTCTCCGTCGGGGGCCACCGTGCCCTCGAGGTAGCCGTAATTGAACGGCGAGGGCAGCGGGGAGACGAAGTCGAGCGAGCCGTCGGCGCGGCGCTTGGTGAAGGTGCCGCGCGGGGCCTCGAGGGTCACGGTGACCCGAGGCGGCAGATGCAGCGGCGCCATGGTGAAGGGCATGGTGAGGAGATGGTAGACCAGATCGACCGCCTCACCGCCCTTGGCCAACCCAGGCCTCGATGCGCTACGGTGGGTCGAGTTCCTCACCATGACCTCCGCCAGCCCCGTGTTCGACTTCGCGGTGCGGGCGATCGCATGCATCAACTGCGGCGCCCCCCAGCGCGTGCCCCCGGGCGGAGGCACGGTGGAGTGCGGTCACTGCCGCTCCGCGCTGGTGATCGAGCCTCGTCGGGTGGAGTCGACGCGATCCGAGCCGGCGCCGCTGCCGGCCTCGGCCTACGACCTCGAGGCGTTCCTGCGCTCGACCGGCTGCGAGGGCAAGCCCTGGTCGGAGACCCTCCCGGTGTTCCGCGCCGCGTGGAACGAGGCCCGTCGCCAACCCGGAGTGGAGGGCGGCTATCGGCTGTACGGGGCCACGGCCATGCTGGCGACCGGGCACGGGGCGCAGGGCGATCAGCTCGCGCGCCGGGCCGTGCTCGAGACGGCGGTCGAGCTGCTGCCCGACCGCGGGCACCGCTGCATCCTGCGGTGCCACCTGGCGCGAGCCGCCAACCGACTCGGCGAGCGCGAAGCCGCGCTGGCGTGGCTCGGGCAGTGCGACGCGACCGGGCTGGCGGAGGTGGTGGCCGACGAGATCCGCGTGACCAAGGCCTCGCTGGCCAATGCGGCCGGTCACCACGCGCGGGTGCTCGAGCTGGTGCCGCCGGCCCAGCAGGCCACGGGTGCCAGCGCCAGCCTCGGAGCCCAGCTGCGCATCGACTCGCTCGAGAGCCTGGGCCGCGACGACGAGGCACGGCAGGAGCTGGAGATCGCGATCGAGCGACACGGCCGGGAGGTGGTGCTGGGGTGGATGGCGGTCAACGAGCTGGGACCGCGAAGCCGCGCCGCGTTCACCACGGTGCACACCACCGCCTCGCCGCGCTCCTCCGCGCCGATGACCGTCGCGATCGTGCTGGTCCTGCTCGCGCTCGCCGGCGGGGTCGCGATCTGGGTGCTGGCGGCGATCAATTGATCGACTCTTCCGCGGGAGGACGTGCGTCGGCCGGCTTGGCCTGCGGCTCGTTCCGCACGCGATCGCTCTGCCTGGCGTAGCGCAGATCGTCCTCCGAGGGCTTGCGCCACACCAGGAGCCACAGCCCCATCGCGAGGAACAGCATGGTGAACCACTGCGCCGGGGTCAGGCCGAGGTAGCGCTCGTCCGGGATCGGAAGCACCCCGCGCACGGCCGTGTCGGTGCGCAGGTAGTCGAGGAAGAAGCGAAACGGTGCGTAGGCGGTGAGCGCCAGCCCCGTCAGGCGCCCGGGCGGCCACTGGTCCCAGCGCAGCACGAGGTACACCAGCAGCATCAGCGCGATCGCGAACATCAGCTCGATGAGCCCGAGGTCGTAGCGCCAGGTGCCGTCGGGCCAGGGTCCGACCGCCAGCAACGTGCCCTCGGCGACGACCCTTCCCGGGTGGTCGTGCACGAGGCTGCACGCGGCGCGACCGAAGCACCAGCCGGCGAGCAGTCCGAACACGGAGATGTCGGAGAACACCAGCACCGGCTGGGCGCCGATGGGTCGGCGCGCACAGTAGACGCGCAGGAAGAACACACCACCCACGAAGGCGCCGAAGAACCCGCCCACGCTCGACAGGCCGTTCCAGATCTGCAGCATCACCCACGGACGCTTGGCGACCTCGTGGGGGAAGTACAGCAGTGCCGACACCCAGTGGGAGATCGCGAACGCGATGATCAACATCCACAGCAAGTACTGGTGGAACAACTCGAGGTCGAGGTCCTTGCGACGCGCGTACTCGCGACACCGATTGCGTCCGACGAGCAGGCCGGCGACCACCAGCGGGCCGAAGGTCTTGAGCTGCAGCTTGCCGACGACCGGGACGTCGGTCAGGGTCAGCTCGGGCTCGGGGATGTAGGGGATGAGCGCGTCGAGCATGGTGAGCGACGCTAGACTCCCGTGGACGCCATTGCCAGGCGAATCCAGCGGAGGGCACCCACGAGCACGCCTACGACCGCCACGGCGTGTGATGATGAGCGCCATGCGCTGGGCGCACGTGCTCGGGACGATGCTGATCCTGCATGCGGGCTGCGCCAACGCAGGCCGGGCGTGGACGGAAGCGGACCCCTGGTACCACGCGATCGACGACGACGTCTTCGAGGAATGGCAGGACGTCGAGTTCGCACCGGTCGCATCGTCACGCGTCGACGAGGCGATCGCCCTGGTGACCGAGGCACCCGCGGTCACCATCGACACCGAGACGGCTGAGCGCCTGACCGAGGGAGCCTGGGACGGAGACGAGCCCGCGGTTGCGGTGCGGGCCGTGGTCCTCAACGAGGCCACGGGCGGATTCTCGGTGCAGACCAGGGAACGGAAGCTGTGGGTGCGACACGCCTCGCTGGGGCGACGCGCCGTTCCCATGAAGCGCACCGTGCTGGTGGTGAGCCTGGCCGAGCTGCCCGAGACGGTCTACGTGACGTGCTCGATGGCGCAGTGAGTCGCCGGCGATGATTCAGCCGCAAGTGACCTGGGCCGGCATGCTGCGCAGATCGATGCACTTGCCGCAGGCCAGCGCATCACATGCCGCCTGACGAGAGCCGTAGCAGCGGCCGCTGGCGAAGGTCTCGGACTTGCTGCAATCGGTGAAGGCAGCGACCGGACGGCCTTCGCCGGAGCGGGCGTCGGCGGCATCGGGCGATGGGGACTTGGTGGCGTCGGGGAGGGCGGCTGCCTCCTTGGCCCCTTCGCCCGCGACGGGAGTCGGCGAGGGCTTGGCGGGCGTTGGGGCTGCGGGAAGGTCACCGGCCACCGCGGGTCCGTCGGCGGCTGTGGGCTCATCGACCACCGCGGGCTCTCCCGCCGCCGATGGTTCTGCGGCGGGCCCCATCGAAGGTGGTGCATCGGCGACCTTGCCCTCGGCGGCCGCCGGCTCGGGCTTGGCCGGAGCCGAGCTGGCCTCGGCCGATGCGGTCGCAGGCGGGGCCTGCTTGGGGGAGTCACACGCCGGCAGGAGCAACGCGAGGGCGAGCGGCACGGGGAAACGAGAGATCGGGCAGCGCACGGCCACCCGACCATAGCACCCCGCCGGACCACGCGAGGGCCCGCACCATCACTCCGAGAAGAAGCGGAAGTACGCCCAGTCGTGGGCGCGGGGGGCAATTGGACTTCGCGTCCGCAGATCGTTTGGGATCGTTTGGGATCATCTTGGGCCGGGAGCGAGCCGCTCGGCGATCTCGAGCAGGAACGCGCGGGGGTCGTCGAGGATGGCGGGGCTGCCATGCGCGACGATCACGCGTCGGAGGCCGGCCGTCTCGGCGAAGGTGCGTAGCGTGGCGGCGAGCTCGGGACGGTCGTGCACGATCGTGCGACCGATCATGCGGTGGACCCCCGGCCGACCGGTGCCGATGGCGAGGCGACCGTAGAGATGAGCGAAGACGCCGGGCAGGTGCCGCAGGATGTTGTGGAGGAGATCGTTGAAGACCAGCGTGAGGCCGTCGGAGGACCGAATGCGCAGCAGGCCCTCGTGCGGATGGACCCCGGGGAGGTAGTCGAGCGAGACGGCGTCGGTGCCGGCGTAGTCCTCGTAGGTGCCATCGACCTCCACGACCTCGGAGACCGACGGGCGGGCCCTCAGCGGGCAGAGCAGCCTGGCGTTGGGATAGCGCTGCTTGAAGATGCCGCAGTCGAGCCGGTGCGAGCGGCTCGGCACGACGATCGTGCGGATCTCTCCGAGGGACTCGAGCTGGTTCATGGTTGCGTCGTCGAGGGCGACGGCGTTGTGGAGCAGCAGGCTGCCCTCACCGTCTCGCACGATCGTCATGCCGCGCTTGCCTCCCGCAAACGGAGGAGGCAGCGTGCCCTCGACGTACCAGACGTCGTCGGCCAGCGGCTGGATGGGTCCATGCTCGAGGACCGTCCACTGCTCGAAGATGCCGCGAGGGGAGACCATGGGAGAGGTCGGGTAGCACGCGATCGCGGGGTGCGTCGAGTGTGATGCACGAAGCCAGCGCTCGAGGGCTCAGCTCGCGAACAGCTGCGAAGCCTGGTCGACCGAGGCGGCGCGTCGGAGCCACGCATCGAGGGTCTTCAGGTCGATGCAGCGATCGAGGCGCCGACGCTGGGCGCGAGTCGGCTCGAGGCCCCGCGAACGAAGGAGGAGCACGATCGCCTTGCGTCGGCCCTTGCAGAGGCCGTCGGCTTCGCTCTTGCGCAGCCCTTCCTCCACCCCCAAACGCATGCCTTCCTCCAGGCCCTTGCGTCGCCCTTCCCTCATTCCCTCTCGCTGGCCGCGGGCGAGTCCATCTGCGTAGCTCTGCCTGGTCATCTTGCTGAACCACTTCGTCGTCTGCAGCTCCATCTCTTCCTCCAATTCGTGACGGGTGCTCTCGTCCAAGAAGGACAGGATCAATTCCAGCAACAATGTATCGCGCTCTCGACCATCGTCCAGACGCTCCATCACGGCTTCGAGCGCAACTCGACCGAGACGCTTCGACCCACGTCGATGACGGCCGTGGACCATCACCGCAAGAGTCGCCAGGGCTGGGTGCTCGCGTGCGTCGGCGAGACTCAGGATGCGAGGGATCTGCCGGGACCTGCCGCTACCCCGCCGCTTCGATCGTCGAGGCCCCGCTCGCATCCCGCGAGAGCTCGCCGGGCTGTCCGTGGTAGCGGATGGTGCTCGCTCCGCTGGCGTTGGCCTTCAACGCCTCGGCCGCACTGACCTCGGCCTTCGATGCTCCACTGGCGTCCACCTCGACCGCCTCGGCGGCGAGCTCGGCGGCCCGGAGGGTCGAGGCCCCCGACACGTCGGCCTCGAACGACTGCACGCGACCTCGTAGCGTGGCCGTGCTGGCCCCGCCGAGATCGACCTCGAAGCGCTCGCCCTCGATGCCACCCACGTCGGCGGTCGCGGCCCCGCCGAGCTCGAGCTCGAGCAGCGACGGCGCGGTCACCCGCAGCGTCAACGGCAGCTCGAGCGAGACCGACCCCGGCAGCTCGACGTGGAGCGTCTTGCCCTCGACCACCGTGCGTACCTTGGGCACCACGTTGTCATCGCCCCCGACCTCCACGTGGACCTGCGAACCAAGCTCCACGCTCACCTGGAACGGGCCGCCGACGTCGATCGCCTCGAACGCCTCGACGGTGCGCTCCTCGTTGGCCTGCACGCCGCTGCCGTGGGTGCAGGCAGGGAGCGACGCGACGAGGACGAGTGCACAGAGCGTGGCGATCCGCATGGCCGAGAGCTTGGCCGACCTGCTACTCCAGCGCCACCCCGAAGCTGGTCCGCACCGGCCCGACGCTGCGAAACCGCGAGGCGGTCGCTCGCAGGAGGCACGCCTCGGCCGCGGTCTTCGCCCCCTTCACCGTGACCACCGGCGTCGTCCCCCTGGTGTCCACGCTCACCTGGACCGGCCGCCTGCGGCTGCCCAGCACGTCGGCGCAGGCCTCGCCCGCCAGCGTCGCTCGCGTGCGCAGATCCTCGGTCAGCTCGATCGGCGCCTGGGGCAGGCGCACCACCACGGGCGATCGCCTGGGATTCATCAGCGCCGCGAGCTCCTCCTCCACCGCCGCGGGCGACAGGTCCCACGCCAGCCGCTGCCGCTGCGCCTCGGTCCACTGGCCCTCGCGTGCGTACTCGGCCAGCTTCTTCTCCGCGAGCCTGGCCCGCTCTTCCTCGGTCTGCACGATCCCCATCAGCATCGCGATGGCCTCGGGAACCTGCGCCGCCTGGGGCAGCGCGGACAGCAGCAGCATCCCCGCATGCTCGGCCTGCTCGTGGTCGCGACGCGCCAGCGCGCTGTCCATCGAGGCGATCGCCAGCGGTCCGAGGAACGCCAGCGGCACCTCCACCCCCGCGGGCGCCTCGGCCAGCTCGGCCATCGCCTCGGCCAGGGTGGGCGCACAACCCCACGGATCCGGCTCGCGCGGGAAGTCGGCCACGGTCTCCTGGGCGCAGCGAGCCGCATCGGCACGTGCCTGCTCGAACGCCCCACGCTCGAGCCGAGCCTCGGCGAGCTCGCCCAGGATCCGAGCCTTGCGCCAGGCCTGGTGCTCGAGCGCCCCATTCGGCCGCTCGAACAGTTCCATCACCTGCATGCGCAGTGACTCGGCCCGGGCATCGTCGCCCCCGTACTCGGCGACGTCGGCCAGCTTCACCAGCGTCTCGACCTTCAGC
The DNA here is from genome assembly GCF_026337845.1 of Paraliomyxa miuraensis. Classification (GTDB taxonomy): domain Bacteria; phylum Myxococcota_A; class Polyangia; order Nannocystales; family Nannocystaceae; genus Paraliomyxa; species Paraliomyxa miuraensis. The sequence continues at coordinate 258,559 of NZ_JAOVZF010000158.1, forward strand.
GCCGGGTCCTCGGTCAGCGCGAGCACTTGCTCGAGCGCGGGCCCGAAGCTCTCGACTCCCGGCCCCTGCACCCGCGCCAGCTGCTCTGCCGCGCGAGCCCGCAGCTCGCGACCGTTCGCCTCGTCGCGCACGACCTTGGTGAACAACGCGATCGGCCGCTCGGCGTCCTTGGGGTCGTGCGGATGCGGCAGCCGATCCGCGAGCAGCATTCCCAGCAGCAGCTCGTCCCCCGGCCGCAGCGATGGCAACCCCTCGAGCACCCCTCGCAGCGCCTGCTCCGTACGCTCGACCTCTTCGCCGGCCTTGGTCTCGTCGCGCTCGGCCCGAGCCGCCGCTTCCTCCACGCAGCGCAGCCCTCCCCACGCAGCGGGCGGCTCGACCGAGCCCGCGAACCGCACGCGCTGGTCGAGCAAGTAGGACCCGCGCTGATGATCGGCGAGCACCTTCCACGCGGCGGTCCAGGCGGCCAGCGGCGCCTCCACCTCGGGGCTGGTCGCCGCAGCGACCCAGCGCGCATCGAAGCCCTCCCACCCCAGACCGAACCCGCCCCCCATCTTGCCCGGCGGGGGGCCGGGACGAGCGATCCGCATCACGTCCAGATCGAACGGCGCCGGTGCGATCACGAGGTCGGCCCGCGCCTCCTCGCGCTGGAACACGCGCGTGAGCGCAATCGTGCGCGTGTCGGGATTGCGATCGTCGGACTCGAGCGCGGCGTAGTCGATCGCCGGGCACGAGCCGCCGGGGCTCGACGGGGCCGAGGGATTCCCACCCCCGTCCGGCACGGACGTCGGCCGCGGCGACGGACCACACGCGCCGACGAGCATCGCCACGACGATTCCCCGAGCTCTCACCGCCACCGAGCGCTGCATCGATGCGATGATGGACCGGGTCCGGCGTGGGCACCAGCCGTCACCGCTCGCGACCGAGCCGCTCCACGGCCGGGGACAACGACGACTCGCGCTGCATCAGCGCCACGCGAGGGTGCACGGGCCCCGGCTCGCCCACGGCCAGCTTGCTGGCCTCCTCGCGGATGAGCTCGCGGTCCTCGCGGGTCAGCGCCATGAGCTCGACCAGATCCTCGAACAGCTGCTGCTCGCGCGGATCGAGTTCGAAGTTCACGGTGGCCATGAACGCGGCCCGCAGGACGATCACGAAGCGATCGGGATAGTGCGTGACGGCCAAGGCCAGCGCCGGCAGCTCGTGATCCCTGGCGCGACGAAGCACGGACTCCACGTCGCTGCTACCGGTGGCGAATTGCGCAAGCAAGGCACGCGCTCCCATGTCGAGCGCGACCGACGATTGCAGCGGTCGAGCGCGCGGCGTGGGCCGACCGGACCACGGCTCGTGCGCCCGGCGGCGCCCCTACCCCGGCCCGCACACCGCGTGGGCCGGCTCGCTCTCGTTGTTGTCCGGCCGGCACTCGATGAAGGTGGGCATGGTGGGATCGACGAGGATCCTCCCGATGAACTCGTCGGTGCCGTCGGCCATCCCCGCGGGCACGTCGAACGGGATCACCTGCGTCTGCCCGGCCAGCAGCGCCTGGTTGGTGATCACGGTGCCGAGCTGCACGTCGCCGTCGACCCGGTACACGCCCACCACCACCCCGGCGGGCAGCGGAGCGAGGCCCTCGTTGCGCACCGAGACGCGCACCGTTGGAGGGCTGGTGCAGTCCACCTCGAGCGAGACCACCGCGTCGGGGGCGTTGAAGATGTCGTCCTCGCCCACGTTCTGGCGGAAGTTGTTGAGCCAGCCTAGGGTCCAGTTGTCCTTGGGTCCCGCGGGAATCTGCCCGTAGTACTGCCCCGGGTTGCACGCGCTGTCCTTGCCGTCGCAGATGTTCGAGACGAAGTAGGCGTGCTGGTTCCACACGCTGCGCGTGCCCACCCACGAGTTGGCGGCGTCGCCGAACACGGTCAGGCCCTGGTAGTAGTCGGCCCCCGCCGGCGGCTCCCATGGGGGCAGGCCGGTGGCCGGATCGCCGTCGATCCACGGCGAGGTATTGCAGTCCCAGTTGGCGCTGTTGGACACCCGCACGATCTCTGCGTGCCCGTCGCCGTCCACGTCGGCCACGATCAGCGCCTCGGTGGCCGTGAAGGTGGTGTTGGGCGCGGCGAAGCGCAGCTCCCCCGTCACCCCGTCGAGCACCCGCAGGAAGCACTCGTCGGAGTAGACCACCTCGGCCCGCCCGTCGCCCTCGAAGTCGAACAGCGACGAGCCCGTGCGCGCGCTCGAGGTGTCCTTGGTCTCGTGCTGCCACAGCACGTCGAGGCTGCCGGTGGCGAAGTTGGGCTCGTAGACCACGTAGACGGTGCCCCCGGCCACGCCCACCTCGGGCACGCCGTCGCCCTCGAAGTCGGCGATGGTGGGCGGCCCGCCGCGGGTGGTCTCGAACGGGATGTCGACCGGGCCGAGCACGGTGGCCCCGGTGGCCCCGTCGAGCACCCACACGTCGCCGACCACCATCACCACCTCGGGGTCGCCGTCGAGGTCGAGGTCGCCCACCGCGGTGAAGCCGTCGCCGAGCGTGTTGCGGTACCACAGGATGGTGCCGTCGAGGCGGTAGGCGGTGTTGCCCGCGAGCACCTCGAGCACGCCGTCGCCGTCGAGATCGACCATGTACGACAGGGCCTGGTTGTGCCCCCCACCCTGCCCGCCGGTGCCGTCCCACAGCTTGGTGAGCGCGCCCGCACCCCCTCCCGGCTGGTAGCGGTAGAGGCTGCGGCCGTAGACGACCTCGATGGTGCCGTCGCCGTCCATGTCGGCGATGCCCATGCCGCCGCCCCAGCCGAACGTGCCGCTCACGTTGGGCACCGGGGTGTCGGCGATCGCCATGACGCCGCCGTTGCGATCGATCACCACCGGGTAGCCGTCGCCGGTCATCGCCACGATGTCGACGAAGCCGTCGCCGTCCATGTCGCCGAGCGCCACCGAGAGCCCGGCGAAGCCCTCGGGGCCGTCCTTGGCCTTGTCGAGCGACCAGATCTCCTCGCCGTTGGTGCCGTCGAGCACCCGCAGCACGCCGGTCTTGCAGGTCGAGATCGCCTCGCCGCCGCAGGAACAGCAGGTCTCGTTGGTGTCGCCGGCCACGAACACCATGTTGGGCGGATCGTTGTCGTCGACGCTGCCGTCGCAGTTGGCGTCGTAGAGCCGCGCCACGGTGGGGGTGGCCCACACGTCGCTGTGCTCGGGGAACTGCCCCGCATCGATGAGACCCCACTGCCACTTGATGGTGGCGTCGAGCTGACCGGGCTCGTTTTGGATCTCGCACGACTCGAGGCACGTCTCGGGGTCGGCCCCCGGCTCGCCGCACACGGTGGGCGCGGCGATGCAGGCCCCCGAGGGCGGCAGCGACTGGGTGCACACCAAGCCGGGCGGCGGCACGCCCTGGCCTCCGCCCGGCTCGCCCAGGGCCAGCTCGCAGTACTCGTCCTCGGCGCAGTCGTCGGCCGTGGTGCAGTCGGCCCCCGGGACCACGCAGGAACCAAACAGGCACAGCTCGCTGCCGCCCGTGCAGCACACGTCGCCGCAGACCGACTCGGCCGCGCAGCACATGCCGTCGATGCAGGCCCCGCCCTCGCAGTCGGCCGAGGTCAGGCACTCGGGCGCGGGGCCGTCCTCCGAGGAGCCGCCGTCGAGGTCGTCGACCCCGGTGTCGGTGGCCGTCCCCATGGTCGCGGACTCGGTGTCGCTCGTGTCGAGGTCGATGCCGGTGGTGGTGCTGCCATCACCGTCCTCTCCGCCCCCGTTGCAGCCGCTGCCACCCAGCACCAGCGCGAGGCTCGATGCCGCGCACCACCCCCACGCCCTTCGCCCCACGCTCATGGCCAAGCCCATGGGTGGTTGGACCCCGCAAATCACCATTGATCCGAGGCTCTCATGGTGGGCACCATGATCCGGGGAAATTCGCATGCGGATGACGACGATTTCGGCACTTGCGCTCACCGCGCTCGCAATGCTCGGTCCGGGGTGCACACCCAACGCCGACGGAGAGAGTGCGGAGACGGGGAACGACGACACCACCGGGACGGCCACCGAGGCCGACACGGCCGACGGCTCGAGCGGAACCCCCGCGTGCGCGGCCGAGCCGAACACGCAGGTGGCATGGACGCGCGACGGCGTGCTGATGGAGCCGATGACGCTCGGAGACGCGGACGTGCTCGGGATCCAGGTCGCCCGCTCGGGCGCCGACGAGATGGGCACGGTGACGGTGGAGGTCACGACCACGTGCGAGGGGCCGCTCTATCTGTGGGCGCTGGTCTGGGACGAGAGCGCGGGCGACGAGCCGAACAACGCCGACTCGCTCTACCTCAGCGTCGACGGGAGCGAGGAGACGACGTGGCTGTACGGATGCAGCACGGTGGCCGACTACACGTGGTGGTGGCTCCCGGTGCAGACGTGGGCGGGCAACGGGTGCACGCACACGCCGCTGTGGTACGAGGTCGAAGCGGGGACGCACTCGATCGTGGTGCGCAACCGCGAAGGCGGCGTGGGCGGGACGGACGTGGCGGCGATTGCCGGAATCGTGGTGAGCCACGATGCGGGGATCGATCCGAGCCAGTTCCTGCCGCTGGGCGAGGAGGAGTAGCGCCCTCGAGCTGCGCGTAGGATCGTCACCCCAGCCGGCGGCTCAAGCCCTCGGAGGCGCCCTCGTCCTGCGCCGCCTCGCCACAGCCGCCGTCGTACACCCGCAGCTCCTGCTGCGCCCGATCCCCGAACAGCACCGCCGCGAGCTCGGGCAACACCCTTGCCAGCTCCGGCGCCGGCACCACCTGCGAGAGCCTCGTGCGCCGGCGCAGGAAGTCCTCGAGCCGCACCACCCGCTCGTGCTCGGCCGCCTGCGCCACCTCGCCCCACAGCACCTCGCCGCCCTCGATCACCGGCCGGGCCATCGCCGGGTCGGCCTCGATCCGCTCGAGCACCCGCAGTGCCCGCACCCCGAGCCGCCGCCACAGACCCTCGGCATCGGCCTCGCACAGCCCCAGGCCCATGGCCCGCGCCACCACCTCGCCCCGCCGCTGCGGCTCCGGCTCCCCGTACCACCGGCCCCCCGCGGCGGGCTCGAGTTCCACCCCCAGCCCGATGACCTCCTCGACCACCTCCCGCCCCACGTTGACGCAGTCGGTCAGCTTGCCGCCGAAGATGCTCACGTGCTTGCGGGCGCGGTCGACCTCGATCTCGTGCTTGCGGCTGAGCGCGGTCCACTCCTGGTCTTGCTCCCCATCATCCACGGCCGAGACCACCAGCGGCCGCACCCCGCAGCGCTCGGCGATCACGTCGTCCATGGTCAGCGGTCGGGGCAGCCGCAGCCGCGCGTTGATGTTGGAGAGGATGAACCGGCGGTCCTCGTCGGTCGCCTGCGCCTTCGGGCTGTCCACGCGGGTATCGGTGGTGCCGATGCTCGAGCGCTCGCCCATGGGGATCACGAAGAACAGCCGGCCATCGTCGGCGAAGAACGCCAGCACCCGCTCGTGCTCGGTGACCCGCGGCACCACCAGATGCACGCCCTTGGAGAGCACGTGACGATGCTTGGTCTTGATCCCGCTGCGGGCATCGTGCTCCTCGACATACGGCCCACACGCGTTGACGACCACCCGCGAGCGCACCGTGAGCACCCGATCGCCCGCCCCATCGCCTGACAAGTCGCGAACCTCGGTGGTCCAGCGCTCCCCGTCCCAGGTGCTGCCCTCCGAAGCGGCGTAGTTGGCCACCACCGCCCCGCGGGCCGCCGCATCGCGGATGAACCCGAGCACGAAGCTCGCGTCGTTGTCCACGAAGCGCGCGTCGGAGTACTCGATGCCGCCCACCGCCCGGTCGATGGCGACCGTGGGCTCCTCGCGCGCGATGGCGGCCCGGGTCAGCAGGCGCGGGCGCCGGGTGAAGAACCCGCCGATCGCCCAGTAGAGCAGCGCCCCCACGTAGAGCAGCAGGTGGCCGAAGCGGCCCCACCGCGAGCCGCGGGCCACGGTGAGCAAGAAGCGGGTCTCCCGAACCGCGCTGGGGTAGGCGCGCATCAGCTCGTTGCGGGCGCGGCACAGCTTGCGCACGAGGCCCAGCTCGAGCGTCTCCATGTACTTGATCCCCCCCCACGCGAGGTTGGACGAGTGCATGCTGGTCTGCCCGCCGAAGTCGCCCCGCTCGACCAGTCCCACGCGCGCGCCGTGGGCGGCCAGGGCGGCAGCGCTCACGGCCCCGTTGATCCCACCGCCGACCACGAGCACGTCGAGCTCGCGCTCGTCGAGCGCGTCGAGGCTCTGTTGTCGCTGGGTCACGGCGGGGACTCTGCTTTCCGTTGGCCCTCGGACGACCGCCCGGGGATCGGCGCAGGTGTAGCGCACCTGCGAGGCCGACGCAGCCATGGGCCCATGGGGGGTTCACGGCCGGTCCTCGGCAGATCCAACGCCGCCCGGGACGTTCGTGCACGCTCTCAGCGCGCGGTCCAGTACGGCAGCCAGTCGGGCGCCGGAGCTTCGGTCAGCCTCGCCCACGCGCCATCGGAGGCCCTGACCACATAGAGATCGAGCGCCGCGGGATCGCCCGTCGTCCCCGTCATCACCACGAACTGCCCGTCGGGGGACCAGCGGGGCGTGGTCGCTCGCAAGCCGTCGGGCGAGATCACGCGGGTGCGGCCGTCGGCGAGCTCGGTCACCACCACCTGCGGCGGCTGCTGCGGGCGATGGACGGTGTACGCCAGGCGGGCGCCATCGGGGGCCCAGGCATGATCGGCGTGGCCGAGCTTCTCGCCCTCGGCGGTGGGCACCAGGCGGCGAGGCTCGGCGCCGGGCGAGGGCGGCAGCAGGAACAGGCGCTCGCCCCCCTGCTCGCGGCGCAAGAACGCGAGCTGGCGACCGTCGGGCGACCATCGCGGCGCCGTGTCGTCGCGGCGCCAGTCGGTCAGGCGCTGCGGCGCCTCGCCGCGTGAGCCCATGACGTAGAGCTCGGGGTTGCCGTCCTGGGTCGAGACGTAGGCGATCGAGGCACCATCGGGCGAGACGGCCGGCTCGAATGCGCCGTGCTCGGTGGTGGTGAGCCGCACCAACGAGCCTCCGGGCTCCCAGCGCCAAAGGTCGCTGAAGACCTCCGGCGTGGGCCCGGCCGTGCCTGCATTCGCGTCCGACATGTCGGATTCGAACACCGCGAAGCTGCGATCGGGCGCCCAGCTGGCCGCGCGCCCGCGCCGACCTTCGCGGCCGATCGCCACCGGCTCCCCGGTGGTGGGCACCCAGTAGAGCTGCTCGCGATGCGCCTCGGGCACCTCGCCCTCCACCGTGGCCACGCGGAAGAACCCCGAGCCGTCGGGAGCGGCGTCGGCGATGAAGTCGCTGCGGGGATCGTCGGTCAGCCGCTGCGGCGAGGAGCCGGCACGCCAGCGGTAGACCTCGAGGTTGCCGTCGCGCTCGGAGACGAACAGGATCGAGCCGGGCAGCGTGCTCGCGTCGAGCGACGGGGCGTTGGCGAGCTGGGGCGAGCTGGGCTCGCCGGCCTTGGCCTTGGCCTGGTCGACCGGCGAGTCCCCCTTGGCGGGGGCCGACGAGCCGCCGCAGGCGATGGCAACCAATGCCGCGAGCAGGCCGCATCCGCGGCCTGCTCTGCCCGTGCTCGTGACTCGCTGGCCCAGCGCCACGCTAGTTCTTCGTCACCCGCATCGCGTCGGCGATGACCACCGTCGGGCTCGAGGTCCAGCGCGACAGCTGCACCTTGTTCCAGCCCGGCGCGAAGTCGAACGACCCGAGGTTGTTCCACTGGCCGCCGTTGGTGCGCTGGTCGACGTTGACGATCGTGGTCGAGCCCGAGGCGTCGTAGATCACGAAGGGTGCCGCCGCCGAGCGGTTGGTGCCCTCGGTGTGCCAGGTGTCGACCTTGTAGTTGCCGCCCTCGGGCGAGTAGAACCACATGGTCGCGGGATCGGACACGGCCGCGGTGGTCGCGTACCAGTAGCCGCTGCCGTACAGCTGGCTCGAGCCGCTCGACGCCACCCAGTTGCTCGAGACCGACATGAAGCCGAGCTCGGGGTCGTTGTTGGCGTTGTTGCTGTCGATGATGATGGTGTCGCCACCACCACCGCCGCCACCGGGCGGGGGCTCGGCGGGAGGAGGCTCGGCCGGCGGCGGCTCGGCCGGCGGCGGTGCGCCGCCGTTGCAGTAGGAATCGACCTTGTCGAGGTAGTCGTTCCACGGCCAGTTGGGACCGGGGTCGACGCGGTTGTTGGGCTGGAGCTGCCCGTGACCGACGATGTGGTACTTGTCGCGCGGGATCCCGTTGTCACGGGTGATGTCGCAGACCAGCTTGGCCGACTCGTTGATGAGCTTGGAGTTCCAGCTGGCCTGGTTGGCGAAGCCGGCGTGCTCGATGCCGATGGTGAAGTTGTTGCCCGAGACCCCGTTGAGCCCGCACTCCTTGTTGGAGTTCAGGTTGCACTTGTACGAGGCCGCGATGTGCCACGCCTTCTTGTTCTCGCGCACCAGCTGCGTGATCTCGTTGCCGTCCTCCTTGACGACGTAGTGGGCGCTCACGCCCGAGGCGCTGTTCTTGAGCCAGCTCCAGCAGCCGTTGTACGAGCCCTCGCAGGTGTGGATGATGACCATGGTGGGCTTGCCGCTGGTGCCCCCGGGCCGGCTGCTGTAGTTGGGCGAGGGCCGCCACAGCGAGCCCGCGTAGTCGGGCCCGGCCTCGACGGCGGGAGCCGGCGGAGGCACGGTGAAGGCCGGCCACGCGTCGGTCGGCTCGAGGCTGGCTCGCACCACGCCCTCGGCGTCCTTGACCTCGAAGCCGTCGCGAATGGTCTGGTAGACGCTCTGGTAGACGTAGGCCGAGCGCGCCACGTCGTCGTCGATGCCGCTGTAGCTCGCGGTGGCATCGGCCCATGCACCGAGGTCGGCGCGGTCCTGCAGACCGAGGCGGTCGGCCTCGGCCGACAGCCACGCGGCCGCGGCTCGAATGTTGGCCCCGGGATCGCCGGCCACGTCCTCGAGCGGAAGCCCGGCCAGCGAGGCCGCCTCCTCGACGATGTCGTGCCGCAAGGCCATCACCCCGTAGGAAGCACGCCCCTCGAACTCGGGCTCGGCCACCACCATCATCAGGCCGGTCTCGGCGTAGCCGAGCGCCTTGAGGATCGGGACGGGCACGTCGAACTCCTCCGACGCGGCGTCGAACTGCGCGTTGAGATCGCGCGGCTCCACGTCCTGGATGGTGGGCATCAGCGGGTCGCGACCCTCCGGCTCCGAGTCACAGCCCGGCAGCCCCATCGCGAGCAACACCAACACGGAACCTACGTGTGCAATGCGCATCTCGTTCTCCTGTCATCCCCATGTTGAGGGCTTGCACCCCCACATCTTCCGCTTCGAGCCAGGGTGGGGTCGGGCCCTTCCGGGTGCCCTGGACCCCACGCTCATCCAACCTCGAGACCAAGGTACGAGGTCGGAGGGTGTAGGTAAACCTGAAACTTGAGACCCCATTCGGTTTTTTTGAGGGAAGTGCTGCCGAGGTCGTAGGCTCGATCACAATCTGCGCGGGATGCCCATTCGATGGGCGGATCGCCCCCCACTCGAGCGCTCCGCGCGGTACCATGGCCGCGGTGGGAGGGACGCAGACGGGCCCCAAACGGGCCGTAGCGTCGAGAACGAGGGGTAAGGGAGCCCTCGCGCTCGGCATCCTCGTCGCCTGCGCGGTCTCCCACGGGGAGGACGAAGCGCCCAACCACCGCCCCGCGATTGGCGCATATGCACGCGCGCGCAATGCGGAGGTTGGGTCGAGGGCACGGATGGTGGCCTCGGAGAGCGTGGATCCCGCGGATGTCGCGGCACCGGAGGCCACACCCAACGGAGGTCCCGTGACCCCCGCGCCCCTCGACGAGCCTCCCACGGCCGCGGCGGAGCTGGGGGTGGATGACCTCGAGTCGTCCACCATCGGCCAGGGCCGGGCCGTGCTCGCGCCCGCGCTGCTGCCGTTGCCTCGCTCACGGTGGATCGAGCACCGACGGGTGCCCCGAGAGTCGGTGCGGCAGATCGCGCTGCGCTACGGCGTGAGGGAGGACGAGGTCCGGGAGTGGAACGGGCTGGGGCCGGACGAGCCGATGCCCCGCAAGCTCAAGCGTCTGCGGGTCCGCGCCCGCCGGCTGCCGCCACCCCGCCAGCGCATCGACTACGCGGTGCAGGAGGGCGACACGTGGTGGTCGGTGGCCCTGCGGCACGGCGTGGATGGTCGGGATCTGCGGGCCTACAACTATCCCTACAGCAAGAAGATGCGACCGGGCGCCACGTTGCAGGTGTGGGTCGACCCGGTCGTGTACGACTGGATCTCCGAAGGCCCCGATCCCCTGCCCCCCGATCTCGGTCGAGGGATGCGGCGCGGGGCCATGAGCGTCGGGTCCCCGGCGGATGGCGTGCTGCTCAATGGGCTGCGGATCCCCGATCACGAGGGGCTCGAGCTTCGCCTGCCCCGCTCGGCCTATGGCACCTCGCATGCGGTCGAGCAGCTGGTGCTGGCGGTCGACTCGTTCTTCGCGCACGGCTCGTATCCGCTGCCGCTCGGGGTGGGCTCGATGAGCCGCCCCCGCGGAGGACCGATCGGCGAGCACAAGTCGCATCAGAGCGGGCGCGACGTGGATCTTCGCCTGCCGAGGCGGCCGGAGGTGCCGGCCTGGCAGGAACCCCGCGGCAGCCGGGTGCAGTGGGACGCGGTCTGGCAGCTGGTGCTGGCGTTCTCGCAGGTCGACGCGATGGTGATCTTCCTCGACTACAAGGCGCAGCGTCGCCTGTATCGCGCCGCCAAGGCCGCGGGCGCCTCGGAGGCCCAGCTCGGCGCGCTGATCCAGTACCCGCGCGGCAGCAAGGCGGCGCGCGGTTTGGTGCGCCATAGCTCCGGTCACGAGCAGCACCTCCACGTGCGCTTCGGATGCGGGCCGTACGAGCCCGAGTGCGTGCCCTGAGCCCGCCGATGGGCCATGCCACCGCTCGGGGAGCAGGCCCGGAGTGACCGGGGCGCGACCGCAGCGCGAGTGAGGCGGGGGGCTTGCCCGCCGCCGCCGCATGGGCGACCTTGGAGCCTCTCGTATGGTCGACGGCAGGCTCGATGGGGGAAGGCGAGGGCGAGGGCTCGCGATGCTGGTGGGATGGCTGGCGAGCGCGACGGGCTGCGTGCTCTACGAGGATGCCGGGCCGACCTCGACCGAGCTCTATGCGCTGATCCAGTCCCACTGCCAAAGCGCCACCGCGTGCAGCTGCGGGTGGACCGGGTACGACGAGGATGCCTGCGTGCCCGAGCTCGAGACGCGGTGGAAGGCGCGGCTGTCCGAGGGCCAGCGCCGGGAGCTCGTCTACGACCCCGCGTGCATGGCCCTCATCACGGAGACGATCGAGCGCTACGCGTGCTACTGGCCTGGCGGCAGCACGCCGCTGTGCACCGACTTCTGCGCGGTGTTCCACGGCAGCCGCGCCGAGGGCGAGCCCTGCGGGGGCGACGACCCGCTGATCTCCGACTGCGCGCAGGGGCTGGCGTGCCACGATGGAGAGTGCGCGGCGCCCTGTGACGTGCTCGGAGGGCGTGCGCAGGGGGAGACCTGTGGCAACGACATGCTCGGCCCGTACGACGACTGCGCGTCGGGGCTCTGGTGCAGCTGGGCCACGGGCCGCTGCGAGCCGGCGGCCGAGCTGGGTGAGTCGTGCGACTACGGATCCTGCGCGGCGGGCCTTCAGTGCAGCTGGCGAACCAATACCTGCATGGCTCCGCCCGGCGAGGGGCAGCCCTGCGACGACCTCGATTGCGCCGAGGGCCTCTACTGCGAGTGGTCCTACGAGAGCGGCACCACCGCTTGCCAGCGCTTCGCCACGGAGGGGGAGCCCTGCGACCAGCGCCCGTGCGCGCAGGATCTCCACTGCAACGACTACTCGCGCTGCGTGGTCGCCCCCGGCGTGGGTGAGTCGTGCCTGTGGGGCGTGCTGTGCAGCGACGACTCCGTCTGCGACCCCGACCAGGTGCGCTGCGTGGAGCGGCCGGAGGCTGGTGCCGCCTGCATCTCCGGGAGCTGCGCCCTGGGGGCGTGGTGCAGCACGACCATCGACGATCCCATCGGCACGTGCATGGCGCCGCAGGAGAACGGACAGATGTGCGCGGGCCATCCCCAGTGCCAAAGCCGCTACTGCCCCAACGGCTTTTGCCAGCCGGCGCCGGCCGAGGGCGAGAGCTGCGAGGATACGCTCGCGTGTGGGCCCGGCCTGGTGTGCAACGGCACCACCTGCGAGACCACGCTCACCCGTGGCCCGGCCGCATGCGGCTACCCGGGATGGTAGCCGCGCGAGGGGCTCGTCCTCGTGACGGGTGCGTGACGTCGAAAGCTCGCCCCCCATCGCGTGCGATTTTGGGCTAGGGTTGCCGCCATGCCGAATCGGTCCGGGGGAGTCATCGCACGAGGAACCACGCTGACGCTGGCGCTCTTGCTGACGAGCTGTGGCACGTCGTCGAACCCGACGCCGGAGCAGGAAGGCTCGGGCACCGCCGCCTCGGGCTCCGGGGCCGACGGTGCGTCGAGTTCGTCCACCACCCCCAACCCCACGCAGAATCCGAGCACGAGCTCCGAGGGGCAGACCGGCAGCGCCAGCAACACCACCACGAGCGCGGTGGACTCCTCCGCCGGCCCCGACACCACCACCGGCGAGCCGACGGGCGAGTCCGGGGTGGTGAGGTTCGTGGCGTTCGGCGATCAGGGCGAGGGCAACGAGGCGCAGGTGATGGTGGCCACGGCGGCCGAGATGGTGTGCGCCGATCGGGGCTGCGACTTTGCGCTGCTGCTCGGCGACAACTTCTACGACGTGGGCGTGACCTCGGCCATGGACCAGCAGTTCGTCGACAAGTTCGAGCTGCCCTACGAGGGCCTCGCCATGCCGTTCTACGTGGTGCTGGGCAACCACGACTACGGCACGCTGGCCAACGACTGGGCCCGGGGTGCCCATCAGATCGAGTACACCAACTATAGCGATCGATGGGTGATGCCCCACTACTGGTACACGTTCTCCTCGGAGACCGGCGGCACCCAGTTCTTCATGTTCGACAGCGCGCGCATGATGTGGAACCACGACGTCAACGACCAGCGCGACTGGATGGCCACGGAGATGGCGGCCAGCACCGCGTACTGGAAGATCGCGGTGGCCCACCACCCCTACCTCTCCAACGGGGAGCACGGCAACGCGGGCAACTACGAGGGCATCCCGGGGCTGCCGTTCATCTCGGGGGTGGACGTCAAGGACTTCGTCGACGACTTCGTGTGCGGCAATGCCCAGGTCTACATCAGCGGGCACGATCACAACCGCCAGGTCTTCGATCCGGTATGCGGCACCTACTTCTTCGTGTCGGGAGCGTCGTCGAAGACCAGCGACTTCGTGTTCCGCGACGACAACCCCACCCAGTGGGGCGACGACCAGCGCGAGGGCTTCTTGTGGGTGCAGATCGCCGGGCACGACCTGACCGCGACGTTCTACGACCTCGATGGCAACCTCGATCACGAGCTGACCGCGACGCTCTGAGCCCGTCCGGATCCCGATGACCGGTCCCTGGACCTCGATCCGCCGCGTGCTCCGCGAGCCGCTGCTGCACTTCGCGATCCTCGGGGCGGGCGTCTTCTGGCTCGGCACGCTCGCGAACGATCCGGACGAGCCCGACCGCACCCTCGTGGTGAGCCGCGACGTCCAGGAGCGGATCGTCGCCGACCTCGAGGCCAAGCTCGGCCGTCCGCCGAGCGAGGCCGAGCGCACCCAGGCCATCGACGGCTGGGTGGACGGCGAGCTGCTCTACCGCGAGGGCCTGGCGCTGGGTCTCGATCGCGACGACCCCATGGTGCGGCAGCGCGTGATCCAGAAGATGGAGTTCGTGAGCACCAACCTCGAGGTGCCGCAGGAGCCCGACGACGCCACGCTGCGCGCGTTCATGGCACGAGCACCCGAGCGCTGGGCCGGCCCGCCGCGCTACGACTTCATGGTGCTCACGCTGCCACGCCTGCCCGAGGAGACCGACGACGCGCGCGCCCAGCAAGCGCTCGAGAGCCTGCGGGCGGGGGCCGATCCCAAGTCGGTGGGGGGCCGCCATGCCAGCGGCAAGGGCTTCTCGGCCGCCAACCTCATGGGCACCTATGGGCCCGAGATCGGCGCCGCGGTGGCCGAGCTGCCGCCCGGCGAGTGGGCGATGCTGCCCAACCCGGGAGGCTGGACGCTGGTGCACGTGGAGGCGGTGCAGCCCGGCGAGGGGCTGCCGTTCGAGAAGATCCGCAATCGGGTGCTGCTGGACTTCAAGGCCTCGCGGCGCGGCACGGCGCTGCGCGAGCGGCTGGACGAGCTGCGCACGCGCTACGCCGTGTCGCTCGAGCCATGAGCGCCCCCGAGCCGCGCCAGGTCACCGCCGATTGTCGACGGCCACCCCGAACGCGTGCCCCGGCGCCGCGGCATGACAGTTGATGCAGTAGTCGATCGCCCCGCTCTCGGCCGCGACGCCCGCGGCGGTGACCCGGGCCCAGTACCAGTCGCTCGAGTCGGGCGCAAAGCCCTCGGGCCCGCGATACATCAGGTTGTAGCCGATGAAGGCCCCATCCCCGTCGAGGTGCTCCTTGACCAGGAGCGTGCCCTCGGGGAACGCGAGCTCGACGGGCGCGACGGGATCGAGCATGCGGTAGAGATCGGCGGCCGCGGGATCGACGAACACGTTCACGGCGGCCGCCAGCGCGTGCTGCGAGGTGAACGGCTGATCGTTGATCTGGACCAGCGCGGTGGCGTACTGCCCGGCCAGCTCGATCACCTCGGCCTCGTCGAACGGCAGCGGCTCGCCGGTCGAGTCGGCACCGTCGGACGAGGTCGGGGGGTCCATCGTGGTGCTGCCGTCGACCGAGCCCGAGTCGTCGCCGCACCCGGGCAGGAGGCAGGCCGACGCCACGAGGCTCACCGAGGCGAGCATGCGAAGCGGATGAAGGAATGCGGTCATGCGCGATGCTCCTCGGGGTCGAACGGTCGCGGGCTTCGAACGTTTCGTCAGGCAGGGGCGGTGACCCGCGGGCCGAGCACCCCGTGCTCGACCAGCGCAGCGTCGGCGATCTCGACGTGATCGCTCGGAACCGCCTGCAGCGGCGCCGGGACCTCGACGCCCTGCCGCCGGGCGAGCGCGACCAGGCCGGCGGCCGAGGGATGGAACAGGCGCACCTGCAGCTGCTGCCAGTGGCGATACACGAGCAACACCCTCGGCTGCGGCTCGGGCACCGGTGCCTGGGAGTCGCGACCGAGCGCGGCCACGAAGTCGGGAATCGGGTAGGAGTACTGTCGGACGAACAGGCGCGAGTCGAACCCGTCGCCCTCGTCGTCCGGCGCCTGGTGGGCGCGCGTGCGGATCCAGCAGAAGTCGGCGAGCTCCTCGTAGACGACCGGCTGCTCGGGGATCCGCTCGCGTCGGGCCGCGAGGAACTCCGGCAGCGCCTCGCCGAAGCAGTTGGGGTGGCGGCCCGCGGGCGGGTGCGCGGCGATGTACTCGTCCACCATCGCGCGCCACGTCCCCACCGCGGCCGGCAGCTCGTCCTGCCTGCGCAGCCACAGCGTGCGCAGCGGGCCGTAGAGCTCGAGCATCACCTTGAACAGGTTGCGCTCGGCCAGCACGCGGTAGAACGAGAAGTCGTCCTCGCTGCCGTGCGGGGGCCCGAGCGCGCGCAGGGTGGGCGCGAGCGCCTGCTGCCCCAGCAGATAGGGCTTCATCTGGGCGAAGAACGCCGCCAGCGCGCCCCCGTGGTCGTCGGGGCTCATGCCGACCTCGCGGTCCGGGGAGCATGGCTCGGCGACCACGAGCTGGCCACGCGCTCCCAGATCGCCTGCGCGCGATCGGCCTCGTCGAGCACGCGATCGAGCGCGGGGATGTCGGTGTCCCACTCGAGCAGCGTGGGCACGGGGCCCACGGCCTGCAGGGCCTGCTCGTAGAGCGCCCAGACCGGCTCGATCAGCGGGCGTCCGTGGTTGTCGATGATGCGCTCGCCTTCCTTCACGTGGCCGGCGATGTGGATCTGCATGGTGCGATGCAGCGGCAATGCGGCGAGCGAGGCCCGGGGATCCTCGCGGTGGTTTTGGGCATTGACGTAGACGTTGTTGACGTCGAGCAGCAGGCCGCAGTCCGCTTCCTCGACCACGGCCGAGACGAACTGTCCCTCGCTCATGGTCCCGCCGGGCATCGTCGCGTAGTAGCTGATGTTCTCCACCGCCACCGGGCGCTCGAGCCGGTCGGCGAGCTGGCGGATGCGGGCGGCGGTGTGGTGCACCGCCTCCTCCGAGAACGGCAGCGGCAACAGGTCGTAGAAGTTGACCCCGCCGATCGTCGCGTAGCACAGGTGGTCGGTATAGAAGGGCGCCCGCAGCTCATCGAGCAGCCGGCGGAGCCCCACGAGGTAGTCCTCGTCGAGCGGGTCGGGACCCCCCACCGAGAGCGACACGCCATGCGCGACGACGGGCCAGCGCTCGGCACACCAGCGAAGGTTGGCCAGCGCGTGCCCGCCGTGGGCGACGTAGTTCTCCGGGATGATCTCCAGCCAGCCCACACGGCGCTCGCACTGCTCGATCGCGGCGAAGTGCTCGCGGCGGAGCCCAATGCCGACGCCCGTGGGCTGGGTGGTGGTCATCGAGGACCTGGGTTGGATCAGCCCGCGCCCGTCGTACCGGCGGTGGGGCAACCGGCCGTGGGGCAGCCGGCCGTGGGACAGCCCGCCGTCGTGGCGCTGGGGCAGCCGGCCGTCGTGGCGCTGGGGCAGCCCGCCGTGGGGCAGCCCGCGGTGGACGAGGTCGGCGTGGGACATCCTGCGGTCGGGCAGCCCGCGGTGGGGCAGCCTGCGGTCGAGGTGTTGGGCGAGGTGGTCGACTCATTGCCCCCGTCGTCGTCTCCCGGGCAGGCGGGAACGAAGGCAAGGCCGGCGGACAAGGCGACGGCTTCGAGGACGGTCGTGAGGTTCTTCTTCATGGTGATGCTCGGGTCGGTGCAGGCGATCGAAATTTCCCGGCCGGGCCGGGGTTCCCTTGCGATGCGTTCGGCTGACCGAAACGGTTACCGGGAACCGCTAGATTTTCTCACACGGCCGCAGGGCCGAGGACAATTTTGCTCCGTCAGCCTGCGTCATATGCGCGGCAAGCCATCGCCGTCCGTCGCAAACGGCCGCACGATGGGCTCTGGCGGCAGGCTCGGCGACATCCCACCGCATCCTCCCGCGGGCGATCGTGCCGTCGGAGCAGCGCCGCGGGACCTCGCCCTCGGGGGCGGCCACGATCTCGCCCCCACATCGCACCTCGATCGAGGGATCGTGCCACGAGCGATCGTGCGCCCCGTAGGCCTCGAGCGGGACCTCGTCCCACAGCACGGTCTGGGGGGTGAAGAAGCCGCTGCGATCGGTGCCGCGATCGACCAGCCCGTGCTGGCGTGGTGCTTGGTTCTCGGGGCGCGACAGCGGATGACAGGCGGCGCATCCATTGCGCACGCGAACGCCCTCGAGCACGGCCTCGCGCCGAGCGGCCGGCATCTGGGCCACCGGCGGATGGGCGGCGACCCTCGCCACGAGGTGCTCGGTCGCCGCCTCCTGCACGCTCGCATCTCCGCGCGCCCACTCGAGGCCGAACAACGGCGCGCGGGGATCGGGCGCGGAGGGGCGGTAGACGTAGAAGGTCTGCGAGCCGTCGGCCTCGATGCGAGTTCCCCGGATGTCGACGATGCGGCGCATGTCGCCCTTGCCCATCCACTCCACCCGATCGGCGAGCGTCCCCGGGGGGAACTCGAGCGTGGGACGACCGGCGTCGTCGAGCGCGAGCGCGATGGTGGATCCCTGCGGGACCTTCACCCAGATCTCGACCTGATCGCGATCGGGGCTCGACGACGGCAGGTGCACGGGGGGCACGAGCTGGACGAAGCCCTCGCGCACGTGGTGCTCGCGCGGTGACTCGATCACGACGTCGGTGACCCCCGGCGGCGGGGCATCCCCGCGGCAGGCCGTCGACACGGCGAGGCTGGCCACGCCGGCCGCGATCCACCCCGCGAAAGCGGGCCGTGGGCGCTCCCGGGGCGGGTGGGGAGACATCGAGGGGACTATAGCAGGGGGACCGGGACGGCCTGGGGGGACGGCCTGGGGGGACGGCCCTGGTGCGGCTCGGAAACCTGCTCGGACGCTGCCGGCACAAACCTGGTGCTCGGGACGAACGGCGCGGCTCGTCGGCCAGCAGCCGGGTCCGGAGGAAGGATCCAACGATGAGTTTCGGTCAATTCTACCAGGACGGTGGCGTGTTCATGCACGTCATCACTCTGCTCACCCTCTTCGTCGGCGGCATGCTGGTGCGACGGATTCGAACCATTCGCCGTACGTTCCGCGATCCCAAGGAGCAGCTCGGTCGACTGCGTCGCGGCGACGTGCTCACGCCCTCGCTGGTGGCTGCGATGGTGATGACCGGCTTGCTCGGCACCGGGCTCGGGTGGATCGATCTCAACATGGCGCTGCAGACCGTGCCCTCCGAGCACTGGGCGATGGCGCAGTCGCTGGGGGGGAGGATCGCCTCCTATCCGCTGGTGTGGTCGCTGGTTTGTGCGATACCGCTGACGCTCGGGCATGGGACGATGCGGTACTTCGAGGAGCGCCTGCGGGCGCTCATCGAGAAGCACGCGTAGGCGTGCGGCACGAGGCCCTCGCACGGCGTGCGCGAGGGCAAGCGACCCCGGGCCGGCCTCGTGCCGGCCCGCTTTTTTCCCGAGCGAGGTGAATGAAACCGTCGAGGGAAGGGACTCCTCCCCGCGAAGGGCCACGGCGGCCCTCGGGAAGCCAGGAGTCGAGACCATGAACGCACGCATCATCCTCGCAGTCGTCGCCATCACCGGAGCCGCAGGTCTGCTGGGCAGTGACACCGCCCACGCGGTCCGGGTCGGTGGGCACGCCGCCATCATCTCGAGCAGCGACGAGAGCTGCACGGCGCTGAGCTACGCGGCGCTCACCAACAACTGCGGCAGCACGATCACCTATACGACCCCGCTGCCCGTGGAGACCAGCGGCAACAAGGCGCTGAGCTTTCGCGGCAGTGGAGCGACGTCGGACAACGACGTCGAGTGCCGCGGCCAGGCGATGAACGACGCCCACACCGGGTACTGGGCCACCGCGTGGACCTCGATGCCGGCGTTCGGCAGCGTGCAGGACGTCAGCCTCGGCAACCTTCACGTGGGAGGCGACGGCGCGGCCTACATGCGCTGCAAGGTCGATGACGGAGCCACCCTGATCTCGATGGAGTGGGCGCAGTAGCCGACTGCGAACAACGACCCACGCGGGTCGCGATCCGATGGACCGACCCGCGATCGCCTCCAAGCCCTCACCGTCTCCAGAGTGGATCATGTCGAACCTACGCACCGGAATCATCGTCCTCGTCGCCGTCTCGTTCGGCGGTCTCAACCTCGCCGATCGCATGTGGGGCACCCCACGGGGGCGCACGATGGAGCGTCGGCTGAACGCGCTCGAGCGCGAGCGCGACGCGCTCGCCGAGCAGACCCGCGATCTACGAGACGAGCAGGTCCGCATGCGTGACGACCAGCGCGCGCTCGCATGGCACGAGACGCGCTCGGCGACGGCGGCCCCCGACCGCGGCGTGGCGATTCGGCCTCGCGCATCATCGAGCCCGGGCTCCGCGCCCGAGCGCTCGATCGACGACCCTCGGGTCGCGACGGCCGAGCCCGCGCCGCCTCCCCCCACCACCGAGCAGCTCCAGCAGGGCCTCGAGCAGGTGTTCGACGAGGGCGACGACGATCCGGCGTGGAGTCGCGGGGCGGAGCAGCAGCTGCGCGACGGCCTCCACCAGGCGCTCGACGGCCGCACCGCGGTGGCCTCGGTGGAGTGCAACGGCACCGTGTGCCGGATCGAGAGCGATCACGACGACATGGCCTCGTTTCGCGGCTACGCCGAGGACACCCTCCTGGGCTCGGACCGCGAGCTGTGGAAGGGGGCGATCTTCACCTCGGTGGTGGAGGGCGACGAGCACGGCGGTCCGGTGACGGCGGTGACGTTCGTGGCGCGCGAAGGCGAGGCGCTGCCGGGAATCGCCGGGTAGGGTAGGCTCGCGAGCGTGCTCCCCGTGGTCGAGCGCCAGCCGCTGCGGCGCATGGCCGGCAACACGATCGGCTTCTCGCTGGCGGTGCTGGTCGACGCTCCCGTGCCCCGCGTTCGCGCCATGCTGGCGGATCTACGCAATCACACCCGGCTGAACCCGCTGATTCACGAGGTCGTGGAGCTGCCGCGCGATCCGGCCGAGCCCGACGCGCAGCGCTGCCGCCTGTACGAGCGCCTGAAGCTGGGACCGATTCCCCTGCGGTTTTGGTACCTCGCCACGGTGCGGGCCGAGTCGGAGCACGCGCTCGTTGCCCATGCGTGGGCCCCCATGGGGGTCCACGTTCACGTGCGCTACACGATGACCCCCGAGGCCACCCGGACCAGGCTCGAAGAGCACGCCGAGCTCACGGCATCGCGGCTGGTGCTGGGCTTCACGGTCCGCACCGCCATCGATGCCCACGCGGCCGTGCTCGAGCGCCTGGCGTCGATCCTCGCGCCCCCGGGCTAGTCGGGTCCGAGCTGGCGCTATCATTCCGCGCATGAGCCTCACCCGCTGGCTGGCCCTCGTGCTGCTCGCGCTGCTCGCCCTCGGCGGAGCAACGGCGGCCGCCCACGAGTTCCGGCCCGCCGTGCTCAGCCTGCGGCAGCTCGAGCCCGGGCGCTTCGCCTACCGCTGGCAGCCGGCCTTCGACGCCAAGCGGCGGCCGCTCGACGACGTGCGCCCGGTGTTTCCCGAGCACTGCGAGCTCGTCCCCGTGGGTTTGGGCAGCGAGGCGGCCGCGGATCCGTGGGTGTCCACGCACGAGCTCGACTGTCAGGGGCGAGGGCTCGGCGAGCTGTCGGTGGCCGGGCTGCGGCACCACCCGGTCGACGTGGTGGTCCGCGTGCGCTGGAGCGACGAGCGCGAGCGCACGGCGGTGCTGCACGGCGAGCGCGATCACCTGGTGCTCGGCGACGGCAGCGTGGGCCAGACCAGCGCCGGGCTGCTGGGCACCTACCTCGCGCTGGGGGTGGAGCACATCCTCATCGGCATCGACCACGTGCTGTTCGTGCTGGGCCTGCTGCTCTTGGTGGGCTGGCACCGGCGCTTGCTCGCGGCGATCACCGGCTTCACGCTCGCCCACAGCCTCACCCTGGCCGCGAGCACGCTGGGGGTGGCCGCGCTGCCGCAGGGGCCGGTGGAGGTCTGCATCGCGCTGTCGATCGTGCTGCTGGCGGCCGAGCTCGTGCACGAGCGCCCCACCCTCACCCGGCGGCTGCCGGGAGTGGTGGCGTTCGCGTTCGGCCTGCTGCACGGGTTTGGGTTTGCGGGGGCGCTGCAGGAGATCGGCGTGCCGCCCGATCGCGCGTGGCTGTCGCTGCTCGGCTTCAACCTCGGCGTCGAGGTGGGGCAGCTGGGCATCATCGCGGCCGCGGGGGTGGTGGGGGTGGTGGTACGACGGCTGCCGCGGCCGGAGCGGTGGAGGATCGCGGCCGCGTATGCGGGAGGTACGGTGGCGGCGGCGTGGACGATCGAGCGCGGCCTCGGGTTGCTGCAAGGGTAGAGATCGAGACCAGCGGCGCTGATACTGGGCCCGCTCGCTCCGCGCCCCCGAGGGCTGATGCCGCCGTGTCAGCCCCAGCGGAGGTCGACGAAGCCCTCCGCGTCCGACCCTCACGTCACCCCGACGCACCCTCGGGCTCGGCCTTAGGGCCAGCGATTGGCGGCCCGGAGCACGTGGGCGGTCGCGTGGGGAGAGGTGAGCCGCTGTCGCGCCCGTGGTGCCCTCGATGAAGGCGCACGTGGTCGAGGCGACCGCCTCACGGACGAATCGTGCATTGCCAACCAAACGGGCCTGCGGTCTATTGGTCTCGATGCGCTCTCGCCTCTGCACCTTCGGCACGCACTACGTGCTGCTCGTCCCCCTGGTGTTGGCGGCCTGCCGGGCGACACCACCCAACGCGGGGGACTACCTGAATTCGGACACCCAGGACGGGACCACGTCCCCTGGGCCGCTCGACTCATCGACCTCGGGGGCCGAGGACACCACGGGAACCTCGGACACCACGGGGGCCTCGGACACCTCGGGAACCTCGGACACCTCGGACACCGGGCTGGAGCCGCAGTGTGGGAACGGCATCGTCGAGGGTGACGAGCAGTGCGACGACGAGGGCGAGTCGAGCGAGTGCAACGACGATTGCACGCCCTCGATGTGTGGGGATGGCTTGGTCAACGAGGCCGCCGCAGAGCAGTGTGATGACGGCGGCAAGTCGGCCAGCTGCGACGTGGACTGCACGCCGGCCGTGTGCGGGGACGGCACGTTCAATGCCCTGGCCGGCGAGGAGTGTGACGACGCGGGGTGGAGCGGCGCCTGCGATCTCGACTGCACCGTGGTGTCGTGCGGCGACGGAGTCACGAACATGGTCGCGAACGAAGTCTGCGACGACGCCGGGGAATCGGTCACATGCAACTCGGACTGCACCGCGGCCATGTGCGGGGACGGCGTCACCAACGTCACCGCGGGGGAAGAGTGCGACGACATGGGTCCCTCGCTCGGCTGCGACGAGGACTGTACCGTCGTGGAGTGCGGCGACGCGACCGTCAACGCGATCGCCGGTGAGCAGTGTGACGGCATGAACCTCGGGGGCGCGACCTGCCTCGGCGAGGGCTACGACGGCGGCACCCTGGCCTGCGATGCTGCGTGCATGCTCGATCTCGCGGGCTGCCACGAGTGTGGCGACGGGGTGATCAATCCCGGTGAGCAGTGCGAGGGAGCCGATCTGGGCGGGGCCACCTGCCTCGGCGAGGGCTACGACGGCGGCACCCTGGCCTGCGACGCCGCGTGCATGCTCGATCCCGCGGGCTGCTACGAGTGTGGCGACGGGGTGATCGACCCCGGCGAGCAGTGCGACGGAGCCGTCGTGGGAGGGGCCACGTGCCAAGCACTGGGCTTCGATGGCGGCGGCCTGGCATGCGACGCGGACTGCAACTTCGACGCGAGCGGCTGCTACGCGTGCGGGGACGGGGCGGTCGATCCGGGCGAGCAGTGCGACGACGCGGGAGAGTCGGCCACCTGCGATCCCGATTGCACGCCGGCCGAGTGCGGCGATGGCTTCGTCAATGCGACGGCGGGCGAGGCGTGTGACGACGGCAACCTGATCGACAACGACGCGTGCAGCAACGCATGCGAGCCCAACGTCGACCCGCAGTGCCTACAGCCCTACGTCGAGCTCAGCCTCGCCGACCGGCACGTCTCCTTCAACGACGGCGACGGGGGCATCGAGTACTGCGACAACGGTGCGGGCGATGGTCAGTGGCAAGGTCTGGCCTGGTATCGCTTCACCGGAGCGGCCGGCACCCTCATGCCCGAGTCGGCGCCGCCGCTCTACGCCTGCGGAACCGACGCTCCCGGCTGGCTCAATGGTGTGCATCCAGGCGTCGAGGATGGGGTGGTCCCCCGGCAGGTCTGCTTCCACTGGTCGGGCAATACCTGCCTGTGGAGTACGAACGTCCAGGTCGTCAACTGCAGCGACTTCTACCTGTACTCGCTGCCCAATACCGGTCCCTGCCAGCTCCGCTACTGCGGAGCCGACGCACCCTGACGAGCGGCGAGCGGCAGGTCCAGCCCCATCAGCCTCGACGGCGACGAGAGTGTCTCGGGGAACGTGCCGAACGGTACAGAGGAATCGGGTCACGATCGCCGCCGTGATCGAACCCATGCGTAGCGGTGCGGAGTCGCGCACCCACTGGTTGACAACGCCCGCGCTTCGGCCCATTCCTTCGCGCGACGAGAACGAGGAATTCATGTCGATGACGATCATGCGCTCGATCCTGGCGCCCGCCCTGCTCGCGGCGGCCCTGCTCCCCATCCCGCAAGCCGCGGCCTCCAACTACCCGCCCGACTATCCCACCTGCGGCATCGACGACTACGTCACCACGGGGCCGTTCGAGCTCATCAAGGAGACGGTCGATCACGGCACGCACGTGCGTCTCACCGTCGCGTACCGCGGCTACCTCCGTAACTGGTACGCCGACGACGAGATCTCCTTGTGGATCCGGCTCAACGGAAATGACGTGTTCGTGCCTGCCGCCGCTGGCACCCACGACGACGCCTACGCGTTCTTCGACAATGGCCCACGCAGTTGCGTATGGTGTGCGAACGGCCAGCAGGGCGGCTATGTGCCCTCGCCGTGCGAGGGCATCACGTTCCCGCCGTACTCGAGCGGCCAGTGGGTCTGCAGCGACCCCACCCCCACCGAGCAGTACCTCTTCTCCTGGTCGCACGACCAGTACGGCAACCAGAACGCATGGGACATCGATGTGGCCGCCGAGGCCAACGGCGAGTGGGACAGCAATTGGGGCAACAACTTCTACGGACGCTTCGAACCGCGCAATAGCTGCAACTACTAATCGGGGGTCGAGACGATCGACGCGGATTCCAGGCGTTCCGAGGTGGTGGGCTCAATCCTGCTCGGCCACCAGCGACACGAGCGTGTCGCAAGCCCACACCTCGACCACCGGTCGCGTGCCCTCGCACTCGGTGCACCGAAACGCGCTGGTCTTGGTGACCACCCCCACCACCTCCGACGACGACGCGGACCGCAACCGCGTTCCTCGGCGAAGCTCGACGGCAGGGTTGGGTCTCGAGCCTCCGAAGCCAGCCCCCGATCCCCTCCCCCAAGAGTCTTCGGGTCGACGCAGCGCGCTGGTCGACACCCAGCCCGTGACGTGCACCGTGCGGCGGTCCAGCGTGACCAGAGCGTACTGGCCGCGACGTTCGTGGATGATCACGGCGGGTGTAGGCCCACGATCGGTCGGACGGAGACGACCGAACGTCTTGCCTCCGGGCGCGGTGCGCAGCGTGGTCTTTCGGACCAGCACGTGGGTCCCCGCGGGCAGCTCGGGCAGCGACGCCTCCGTGCTCGAGTACACGACGTCGATCGCACTGTCGTCGACCCACCCGGTGACGTCGACCGCCTCGTCGTGGTAGTGCAGCGCGGCGCGCCCCTCCTCGGCCTCGACGCGCTCGATGAGCCACCCCACCTTGGGGCGAAAGCCGACCGTCGTGGGGTCGATCGTCGACGGTGCGGTGGGGCCCGGCGACGCGAAGGCATCGGGGACGGCGATCACCTCCTCGAGCGCGGTCGCCTCGACGTAGGCCGCCACGGCGGAGTTGCGGGACCGACACAGCAACCGAGGACGTCGCGGCGTCGCCGTGCGATCGTCCTCGATCACCACGTCGGGCGACGCGACCCGCCGCTCTCCATCGCCCTTGGCCAGCACGTCCCCCTCGTGATTCTCGAGCAGATCGGCACCGCTCCAGAAATACGCCCGCTGCGGGTAGAGCTCGAGCGCCTGACCGTCGAGCACGGCTTGGGCCCACTCGGGAATCTCGGGGGGCGGCGGCTCGACTTCGACCACCGGCTCGGCTTCGACCCGCGGCTCGGCTTCGACCCGCGGCTCGGCTTCCTCGGCGCCCTCGGTCTTGGGGCCCCCCTCGTCGTCGGAGCGAGGCGAGGCAGCCGGCACCTCGATCTGCGCGCCACCCGATACCGCGCGAGACGTCGTGCACCCCACGGCGAGCGGGGCGAGAACCGCGAGCAAGGCCTGGACTGGGCGACGCATCACTCGTTCGTGCCAACGCAGAGTACAGGATCGCGCTCACCAAGCCAACGCGCGACGCGGCGACGATCGAGACCCGCATCCAAGTCCATGAGATGCTCGCGTGGGCGAACGCGGCTCCGGTGTTCAACTGCAAGATCGTCTACTGGGGGCCCTCACTCGCGGGCCGGACGACGAACATGCAGGTCATCTACGATTCGTTGTCGCGACCTGGCCCAAGGGCGTCCAGGCTCCGAAGCCAGCCCCCGATCCCCTCCCCCAAGAGTCTTCGGGCCGACGCAGCGTGCTGGTCGACACCGAGCTCGTCCTCAGTCGCGCAGCCTGATGTGCAGGCGAAAATCTCGGTGCCCCCGCGCCGCAATCAGCAGCACTTCATCCGCGGACGCGGGCTCGAGCAGCAAGTTCCGGTCGTCGCGAAACATGCCCGGCTCCGTGCGCTCGATCGTGCGGGGCTCGAGCCCCGGCCCGAAGAACGAGATGGTCGGCTTGGCGATCTCGTAGTTCGACACCTCGAGCGTCAGGGCTTGCCCCTGGCGCAAGCCCACCGTCCAGTAGCGCCAACGTCGGTCCACGTGGCCTTGCTCGTAAACCTCCACATGAACTCTGTCGCCGACGCGTAGCACGATCGCCTCGTCGGGGTGCAGACCGGTGGGGCAGCCGCTGGGGCGGGGCTGACCGTCGAGCGCCGACGCAACCGCGCGCAGGCGCTTGGCGCAGGCCTCGACCAGCGCGAGCCGGCCATCGTGGGGAAGCCTGCCGTCGGGAGGATGGACCTTGCCGATCCACGGGTTCCACGGCTCGGAGGGCATCGGGGCGCTCGAGTCGATTTCGTCGGCGGAGTCGTGGCCGTCCCACCACCGCAGCAGGTCCTCCCGCGTCATCGCTGGGCCGCCCTCGGCGGGGGTCATGAAGTGCCTGAGCACATCGTCGGAAATCAGCCGCTCGTCGTGCAGCCGCACACGAGCCACGAACTGGTTGGCCAGGCGCGACGCCTCCCATTGGGGCACGGTGATCTGGTCTCGGGCGAAGGCCTCGCGGATGTGGGCGTGCAACCCCACGACGTGTCGGCGGTGCCACTGCGGCAGCGCGTCCATCACCGAAGTGATGAATTCCTGGGTGTCGGCGTGTTGGGCACTCGAGAGATCATGCAGCTCGTCGACGCGGATGACGGCCCGGGCGTCCGGCTTGAAGTACTGGGGCTGGTACTCGACCATGAAGGCCGTCGCGGGGGCGGCCGGGGGTCGGGTCCGAAGACGGGAGACGGTCGCGGCGGCTGGGGTCTCGTCATCCGACCACAGGGCGGGCACGCGCGTCTCGTACAAGTCGATCGTCTGCGTCGCCGTGACTTCGAGCAGGCCGTGCTCCATGAGCAGATCGATCGGATCGTGACTCCTCGTCCATGGGGCGTATCGCTCGGGCGCATGGATCCGCATGGCCACGACCTCTCCGTGCTGGTCCACGTAGTTGAACCAGTCCGCCCAGCCCTCCTTCGGGCCGATCACCAGCCGGAACTCGCGACCGTCGTCGACGAGCGGCACCTGAAGGTCATGCTCGTGACGGTATTGCTCGCGCGCCGCCAGGATGAAGCGCTGCATGTTCACACTGCTCAGCCACTGCAGCGTGCGCAACTGGACGACGAAACGCCGCAATCGCTCAGCCACGGCGAGGAGGGTGTCGATCTCGTCCACGTATTGCTTCTGGATGGACGACGGTGCCATCACGAGCAACTGCAGGAACGCATCGGCTCCGCGCGCGAACTCGACGGGGTTGGGCAGCCCGTCCTTGGCTCGTGGTAGCGACGGACCGTGCCAGTCCCCGAGCGTCCTGCCCGAGAGCCGGACGAGCGCCGGGAGGAGCCCGAAGACATACTCCACCGACGGCGCCGCTCTCAGCAGCGGCATGGCGTCGGTGAGGCTCGCGACCGGGACCGGCGACAATGAGCCCAAGCTCATCGCCGCACTGAATGCACTGCGGGTTGCGTGCACGAAGAAGAAGGCCATCGACTCGCGGAGCTTGAGCTCGGCCGTGTCCGACAGCTGCGGGCGAGCCTCCTGGAAGAAATCGAAGGTCGACTGCAGCGTCCGGGCGAGCTCGGTCTCGATCTCGTCCCGCGCGGTTTGCAGCTCGACCGCGATGATGACGTCCTGCCCGTGGAGGATGCGCCCGAGTCCTTCGGCGAGCTGATCGAGCTCGCGCTCGATACCTCCCAGACGCGTGCGAATGTCGCTCGTGTCCTGTAGGATCGCATCGAAGCCACTGTCGAGGGCCTGGAAGATCCGATCGAAGTTGCGCTGGGTCTGCTGCGAGAACAGTCGCAGCTCCTGTCGAAGCGCGGCGACGCTCTGCTTGAGCTCCCGCATGTCTCGCTTGATCTGCCGCAGATCCTCCTTCATCTCGTCGAGAGCGCGCAGCACCCGGGGATCGTCACTGCCGCGCGTGGCCCCGAAGATGCGCATGCCCGCCGCCAACGCCCCCTGCACGGCGACCCCCGGGCCCATGCCCAGTGCCACGGCGCCGATGATGCCAGCGATCTCGTTGCGCCCACCGAAGACGGCCGTGGCCACGGAGGCTGCGGCCGCGTCCCCCTGTCCCAGCAGCAGCGATGCGCCGATGTCGAGCAGAGGCGCGAACTTCTCGGGCACGTGCCGGGAAACCTCGTTGCGCAGCAGGTCGAGCGCCACCGCCTGCGGCTGGGCAATCCCCGTCATCAGCCGACGAAACGCATCGACGGAGGCGGGGGCGAGACCGAGTCGCTCCAGGGTTCGTACGACAGGGCCTGTCAAGGCCGCGCGCCCCTCCGGACCGAGCGCGGCCCCGAATGCGCGGAGCCGATCGTCACCCGAAGCGAGGGCGGCGTCATACAGCGCAGCGGCGACGCGACGCGTGGTCTTCGAGTCCTGGTCGCCGCCGGCGACGATGTCCAAGGCCAGGCGCGCGCCCTTGGAGCCGCGTGCGGCCCAGCGCAGGTCGAGCACCGCCGCTCGATCCTCGTCGAACAGGGAGGGGCGTGCAGCGAAGGCCATGGTCGTGGCGCCAGCGAGCCCGTCGGTCGCGGGAGCGTGCATGACCCTGGCGGCGTCGGTAACCGGATCTGCGTGTGGCGCCGTCGGTTCGACCGCAGCCAGGAAGATCTCTCGCTCGGCACGCTCGGGAAGGACGGAAAGATGAATGTGATCCTTGTGACCGTCGAGCACCGCCTGGGAGTACTCGAAATGCTTGCCCTCACGCAGGTTGCCATCGTGTCCATGGAAGATCAGCTGGTCGATCTGGAGCACCACCACGTTGTCACCCAGGTACGGGAGGATCTCGTCGGCTCGCTCCTCGTTCCCGATGTCGATGGCTCGCCCCAGGTAGTGGTGGCTGGTGGGCGAGTGACTGCCTCCCGTGACGGAGCTGATGCGGATGGGGCCGGCGTTGGTGACGAGCTCGACGACCAGCTTTCGCAGCGGCCAGCGCGTTTCGTCGAGCAGCTGGTCACGCAACGTGGATACGTGACCGGCGTCGAACGAGATCCGGCCGGAAGCGATCAGCGCTTCGAGTTGGGTACGGTACATGGGAGTGTGACGCAGCGTGACTGCACGGCCACGCTAGCACGAGCACCCGGACCGGATGCCCATTGAGGAGCGGATCAAGTGCTCGAGTCGGCAAACGCTCGATTCGAGCGCCTCGCCCGACGGAGGATCGCTCGCCGTCTCCGGTCCGAGCGGCCGTCATTCAGGCCGGCTGCTGCGGAGGTTCTGGGTGGCCATGGGGTCTTCGCGGAACCGGTGCAGCGGAAGCCAAACGGTGCGCATCGCGGTGGTGGGGATGCGTCGGGGTCGCACGCGCCTGGCAGTGGCATGCCGAAGACGGGAGTCGCGGAATGGCGCTTCCCTCGACGCTTGAAATACTTGTCGCGACGTGGGTAACATCCGCGTCGGGCTGGTTGGTGTTCGGCTGGCTCGGATCCGCATGCTCGGGTCCGCATGCTCGGATCCGCAGATTTGGATCCCCTGTTCGGACCCGTAGATCGAAAGGGCGCATCGAAGTGACGAATTCGTCGGTTCCCGTGGTCGCGACGTGCGGCCGCCACTGGGTGGTCGAGTATCACGGCTGTCGTAGCGTCCTGCTCGACGATCATGCCACGATGGCCCAGTTGCTCCGCAGCGCCGCCGAATCGGCGGGCGCGACGGTCCTCGCCGTGCACATCCACGGATTCGAGCCGCGAGGCCTCGCAGGGGTGGCCGTGCTCGCCGAGTCGCACCTTTCGATTCACACCTGGCCAGAGGTGGGCTACGTGGCCGCTGACCTCTATACATGCGGTCGGTGCGACCCGGCGCGGGCGCACTCCATGCTGGCCACCGAGCTCGAAGCCAGCCGATCCGAGATCATGGAGATCGCGCGTGGTGGGCACGGGGAGCGCTCGCTCGGGCTCGTCCGCCTGACCAGCGAGGTCCACGAGCCGAGCCGAGCGATGAGTCGGACGGTCGAACGGCACGGCTGAGCGCGATCGGACGAGCTCGTGGCACCCATGGGGATCCACGCGGGCGAGCGTCACTTGCAGTACGACCGAAGCTCGCCGCGCCGACGGATGTCGAGCGTGGCGCAGTGAAAGCCCCCGCCGTAGACGTAGTAGCCCATGAACGGGCAGGGCACGGGAGTGAAGCCCCATGCGTCGAGCATCTCCATCAGCGGCTCCTGCGTGGCCTCGACCAGCACCCGCTGAGGGTCGAGCATGAGCACGTTCATCGTCAGCCATACGCTGCTCAGCTCGAGCACCCCCTTGATCACCGGCGGTGGTGCGTAGCGGCAGTCCCAGTCGTCGAGAGCGGCGGGCAGCTGCTCGCGCACGATGTTGTCGGGGTTGATCAGCGCCTTGCCCGGCGCCAGCGGCATGAACGTGGTGTCGATGTGCATGGGCTGCCGCGAGCGGCTCTCGATTCGGTGGATCCGGTACCGCTCGCCGAGGTGTCGGCGCAGCCACTCGATGCCGAACTCGTTGGTCACGTTGCTCCGTGTATAGAAGATGTCGCGACCGCAACGGACGAAATCGGCCGCATCGAAGGTGCAGTCCCGCTCGGAGACCGAGTATCGAACGGGCTCGTCCTTGCCGGGAACCACGTAGCCCTCGTCGTAGAAGTCGTCGGTCAGTCGGGGCTTGGGCGCGGCGGTCCAGCGGGCGCCCGTGCGGAAGTACTCGTGCAGCAACGAGCGATAGGCGTGGGTCTCGAAGTATCGCGAACGCCAAGCCGTGGGCGTCTCGAGGATCTCGTCGCCGAGGACCATCAGCAGGTCGCGCGGGTTGGCGAGGCTGTAGCCTGCCGCGCAGTGCCAGTCGGGGGTCGAGTAGGCGCCGGTTTGGGGTAGCGGATCCGGGCGTCGAACCTCGATTCCACTCGACTCGAGAATCCCCAGCAGCGCATCGAGGTCGCGCTGCGCGGCCTCGACCAGGGGCTCGGGGGCGGGGCGCCCCGACATGCCCTCGAGGAGGCTCCATGCATGACGAGGCGCGGTGGATCGGAGCGATACGTGCCACGGCGGTACGGCAGCGCCGGTGACCCGACCCACGATGACCTCTTCGAGTGGATCCCATTCATTGTGCGAATTGACGATGGCTTTGGGGGTGCTTTGGTTGGACATCGATCTCCGCCCCGAAGGTCGCACGCGGCGGCTCGCAATGCCATCGCATCCGCGGGAGGCAAGAAGCTGCGAGATCGAGCATGATTCATGTGCAGAATCGTTCGGACGATTTCGATCAGTGCTCGTTTTCGTCGCTCGGAGCGGTCTTTCCCTCCGGTACTTTCCCCGCTACTCTTCCTCCGTCTCGAGGCATTGCCGCTCGAGACCGTGGTGCCGAACATGTCCAGTGAGTCAGGAATCGTGCGCATTCCACCGTTGGTGCTGAGTGGAACGGGGGTGCACGCATGCTGCCATCTGGCCATCCCGGCATCACTGCAAGACTGCCTGCACGACACTTTTGCTGAGACGTCCGTGGCGGAGCTGGCACGGGCAGCGGCCCTCGCGGTGCTGCTGCGCATGAACGACAACAAGGCTCATGTCGTCGCTGCGGTGGATACTGACCATGGACGGGCTCGACGCCTCGTGCCCATGCACGTGTCCTTGGCATCCGATATCCCGATACGCGCCGCGCTGAGCATGGCCATGGACATCATGGAGGCCATCCGACACGCACCGGCAGATGTGCCAGATCGCGAGCTCGAGGGCCTCGTGAACCCGCGGACCGGCCGGCCGAGCGTGGCCATCGCCATGGCCGATCCACCCCGGGATGCCTGTGCCGACCTGGTCGTCGCCGCGACCGAGGCCGAGGTGATCGCAGCGGCCGTCGATGCGACGAGCGCACAGTGGCTTGCGCAGGCGATGGCGGAGCGGATCCTGGTCATGCTGCAGCACGCGGTCGCCCACTCGCAGCCGCGGCTGGACGCGGTGGACTATCGCTCGTCGGCAGACCGGGTGATCACCGAACGCTGGCACCAGCCGGTGGTCCGGGACGACGTCCTGTCCATGACCTTGCCCGAGCACGTGGCCCGGCTCGCCGCCACCGATCCGGATCGGGTGGCGGTGATGACCCCGGCGGGCGATACGACCTACGCTCAGCTCGAGCGCGCGGCCGCTCGGCTCGCCGGGCTCCTCCGGCAGCGCGGGGTGACGTTGGCCACCCGCGTGGGCGTGTGCCTGGACCGCACGCTCGAGCTGGTGGTGGCGTACCTGGCGGTGATGCGACTGGGCGGCGTGGTGGTGCCTCTGGATCCTGCCCACCCAGATGCCCGGCTTGGATTCATCGTCGCCGACACGGGTCTCACTCATGTCATCTCCCACGACACATATGCGCCACGATTTGCGCAGCCCCACGTACTGGTGCTCGACCGCATGAGCGACGACCCCGCTCATGTACGAGGCGAGGTTCCGTGGGCGCCCGTGGATCCAGCCGCGTCCGTGGCCATCGTCTATACATCGGGCTCCACGGGCCAACCCAAGGGGGTGCTGGTCACCCAACGTGGCCTCTGCAACAGCGCACGGTCGATCCTCGAGCAGGCCGGTGGTGGCCCGGACGAGCGCGTGCTCTCCAATGTGCCAATCGGGTCGGTCAGCTCGTTCTTCGATCTGTTCCTGTCCCTGCTCATGGGTGCTCGGATCGTCCTGCCGGATCCTCACGTGCTCCGTGACACCAAGGCCATCGTGTCTGCGGTCCAGAAGTACCATGCCAGCTATGCTCTCATGGCCCCCTGGCTCTTGCGGGCTCTGCTCGACGAGCCGGCGATCGGTGGCTGCACCACCTTGCAGCGAGTGCTCGTGGGTAGCGAGATCATACCCGACGCGCTCCGTGACCACTTCCACCGGGTCCTGAGCAAGGCGACCCTGTGCCATGCCTATGGCATCTCCGAGGCTGCGTGCGTGGTGCTGAGCTCGACGTGTCGAGCCGACGGCCCGGGCCCGGTGGTGCTCGACCAGATCGTATGGAATTCGTACATGGTCCTGCTCGATGAGAGCGGACGACCCGTTCCCGTCGGCGTGCCCGGAGAAATCCATGTGGGCGGCGCATGCCTGTCGGATGGATACCTTCACCGGGAGCTCGGGGAGGGGCGCTACCACGAGCTGATGCTCGCGGACGGTACCCGCCGGCGACTGTATGCGACCGGCGACCTGGCGTACTTCCTGCCAAGCGGGGCGCTGCGCTACCTGAGCCGGCGTGACTTCCAGGTCCAGATTCGCGGCTTCCGGGTGGAGCCGGCGGAGGTGGAGCACGTGCTCCTGGCACTCGACGGGGTCGAGCAAGCTCTGGTGGTGGCGCGAGACAGCGAAGGCACGCCCGTGCAGCTCGTGGCCTACTTGGTGCTGTCCACACCGAGATCCGCCACCGAGCTACGCACCGCGCTGGCCGAGCAGCTGCCCGAGCACATGATCCCATCGCTGCTCGTGTCGATCCCGGCCATTCCGTCGACTCCCAACAACAAGCCCGATCGCAAGGCGCTGCCCCCACCCACCAGGCAGACGCTGCTGCGCAGCGCACCCTGGGTGACGCCACGCGACGCGCTCGAGCGCACACTCGCCGGGTTGTGGGCCGAGGCCGTCGACCTGGCCGCCGAAGACATCGGAGTCCACGACGACTTCTTCGCGCTGGGCGGTGATTCCATCCGGTTCTTGGGGCTCGCGCAACGAGCTCACTCCTTGGGGATCCCGATTGCCCCCACCGACGTGCTACGGGCACCGACCATCGACATGCTTGCCCGTCGGGTACGCGAGCACGGTGCTCCACCCAGCCGCCTCCCGGAAGCCACCAAGAGCGCCGAGCCGACCGACGAGCTGCCACTCCTGGAGATGCAGTGCCAGCTCCATACATGGGCCCGCCGGGCGGGGAGCACGGTGGAGCGCCACAACATACCCGTGGCCGTGCGCCTCGTGGGTTCATTGGACGTGGAACGCTTGCGTGCAGCGATGCAGGGGGTGATCACACGGCACGCGGCCCTGCGCACCTGCTTCGTGGGAGTGGGAAGGCCAGCCGCTGAAGTCAGGCAGAGGATCGTACCGGCGGCGGCGGTGGACATGCATGTGGACGATTGCCCAGCGGGCGGCCCTGCCGAGGCACTGGCCGGACTGTTGGACATGATGTCTCGGGCCATGGACCTCTCCCGGGCGCCGCTCATGCGTGCCCGGCTGGTGCGGGTGGAGCCCGAGGAGCACCTGCTGCTCATGGCGATCAACCACATGGTGTTCGATGGCAACTGCGTGGCTCTGTTGGTGAGCGAGCTCGCGCGCGCCTACGACGACATCGCCTGGGCGGCCTCGCCTGTCCCTGGGCTCGACGAGATCGTGCGGGCCGAGCTTCGTGCTCGGACGACACCTGCCGCCCAAGAGGCGCGACGGGCCATGCGCGCGCGCATCGGCGAGGCGCTCCCCTTGCTGCCCGACGCTCACCTGGGCTCGGAGCCCACCATGCTCGGGCGTTCGATGACCTTGGACCAACCGGTGCTTCGTGACGGCCGACTCTCGGTGTTTCAGGCCTTGCTGGGCTGCTTTCAGTGGGCGTTGCACCGCTGGAGCGGCCACCCGCGCATGGTCACGATCGTCGCCGCCAGCGGACACCGTGCACCGGCGTGGGCCTCCGTGCTGGGGCCGCTGTTGACCGAGCACGCGATCATCACCTCGACCGGACCCATCGAAGAGCCGGTGCCGAGCTTCATCACTCGGGCCCGCGATGCCTGGCTCGAGTGCGTCCTCGCCGACGATGAGCTGCCGCTCTCGAATCAGTGTCTGGACGAGCTCGAGGCCGAGCAGGGGCGTCGGCTCCTTCAGGGGTACTTCGTGCTCAATCGCGCCGACCCGATGCCGCCGTTACGGAGCGCAGGCCTGGCCTGGGAGCTGGTGCCGGCCCATCGCTATGCCGAGGCCCATCAGATCGACTTCGAAGAAACCGCAGACATCTCCGTGCTGGCCACGGAGGTCGCAGCGGGGAAATACCGCCTGCACCTGTGTGGGCGCTCGGACTTGCTGGGACTGGCGGAGCTGGAGCGCATCGAAGACGGCTTTTGCGATGCGCTCCAGGTGAGCCTGGTCTCTGGCCAGCTCTTCCGCCACGGCCCCGGACACGAGCAGCAGCCATCATGAGCGAATCCCCGCTGATCATCACGAGCATGCGTGAGCTCTACGCTCGGGATCAGAGCTGCGCTCGCGCGTGGTTTCGACGCTATCACGCGGCGGCGAGCACGGCATTTCCCGATCCGGACGACCTCGTCCCCCTGGAAGAGTACGAGACCTACAGCACCCATCCCGGACCCTGGGAGATCGCCATGCTCTGCTCGGGTGACCAGCTCCTGGGCGGCTGTCACTGGGCCGTGCTCGAGACCGCTTCGGGCAGGCACTTCTATGCCGGGGGACTGGTCTGGGTCGATCGTCGGTTCCGAGGCCGAGGGCTGGCCGCCCACATGATCGACCACGTGCTCGGTGCTGCGATCGCGGGCCATCCAGATCTCCTGGGTGAGCTCAGCACGGTCGCCGATCCCCGGCTGATGACCGATGAGCAGGTGCAGCAGTCCACCATGAACCCGCAGGACCGACTCGAATACTGGGCGCACAAGGGGCTCCTGGCATTCGACGCACCGTACATCGAGCCGTCCCTGAGCCCCGGCCAGGCCGATGTACGCCACTACATGGCCATGATGCGACCCCTGCAAGAGTCCTTTCGCTCGATCTCGCGAGCGCAATACCTGGAGATCCTACGGGCCTATTTCGACTCGTTCGATCCCACCGGTGGCACGGACTCGCGCACGCTGCCTGCATACCGGGAAATCTCGGAGCGAACACCGCCCGAGGTCAGGTTGATCCCGTTCGGCACGCCCCGGGCCCATGTCTAGGGCACGCCCGGTTCGCCCTCGCGGGATCCCATGGAACGAGCGGAGTGACATGATCACACGAGACCACGAGATCACCACCGAGTACCCAGGCTACTCGCGGTTGCGCCAGCACGGTGTTCGTCGCTTCGTACTTGGACCGGATGACATTGCCGAGAGTGCCGCGGTGCTGACGCAAGTGTTCTGCGCCCAGGAGCCGTTGACCCGGACCCTGTCGATCGGGCCGGCCGAATTCGGCCCGGTCGGTCGCATGCTGTGCGAGGTCGCGGCGGAGGCTGGTCTTGGCATCATCGCTCGCGATCGAGGCGGCAACGTCGTTGGGTTTCGCATTAGTGAGCCCTGGCCTTCGACCAAGGGCAGCGAGCCTCCCGAGCGGCTCGCGCCGATCCATGCGTTGCTCGGAGAGCTCGAAGCAGAGTTCGATCGCCTTCATGCCGCTGACAATCGCGCCGTTCATTTCCTGATGATGGGATGTGTGCCCGGGCTGGAGGGCATGGGCTTGGCAAGCACCATGGTGCGGGACACACTGTGGCTCGCCGAGCGGCGCGGCTATGCACGGGTGTTCGCCGAGGCGACCCACGATGGCTCGGCACGGGTACTCGAGCGCCACGGTTTCGAGCCGATGGCCGAGATCGTCTACGACAGCTACGAGCACGCCGGGAGGCGGCCGTTCGTCCACATGCCGGCGCGTGCCTGCAAGCTCCTCGTGAGGTCGTTGGGAGCCGATCCGAGCCAGGGCGAGGGCCGAGTCATTCCCGCCGCACGAGAAGCCGGCCCCGCGAGGATCCGTGGGGGATGACGATGGGAGCAGGCTCGATCACGACCGTCCCGCTCGAGCGAGCGAGGGCCAGCTCCGGTGGGTCGACCCTCGACCACGAATCCGCGGTGGGGGTGTGGGGATCATTTCTCGAGCTGCATCAGCGGGTGCTCGATGAGCACCGGCATGAAATTGCAGACGACTACCTCGAGGGGCTTTCACACCTGTCGCTCACCAGCGCTCGCGTCCCGAGCATCCATGAGCTCCAGTCCAGACTCATGCCGTCCGGTTGGAGCCTCGTGCCCGTCGATGCCTTCCTGTCTCCAAGGGTGTTCTTCGAGCACCTGTCCATGCGGCGCTTTCCCGTGATCATGCACATTCGCACCGAGGAGCAAGTCGGGTACTCGCCGGTCCCCGACTTCATCCACGACGTGCTCGGTCATCTCCCCTTGCTTCACGTCGGGGCCCATGCCCGCTTCGTCACGAGGCTGGCCGAGAGCTACTTGCATGCTCCTCCGTGCGCCGTGGAAGACCAGATCTTCGATGCCCAGGTGCAGGAGAGCGCGCTGGCCGAGCGCGGAGCCAGCGACCGGGCTCTGGAGGACGCCCGCATGCTCGTACGAGCCATCG
This sequence comes from Paraliomyxa miuraensis, assembly GCF_026337845.1. Classification (GTDB taxonomy): domain Bacteria; phylum Myxococcota_A; class Polyangia; order Nannocystales; family Nannocystaceae; genus Paraliomyxa; species Paraliomyxa miuraensis. The sequence goes on from NZ_JAOVZF010000158.1 coordinate 295,962, forward strand.
AGGAGCGCAGCCGCGTGCGTTCGTCCTTGCGCTCCCGTCTTCGCAAGCTCTACCTCTGGACGGTCGAGTTCGGCTTCGTCACCGGAGCAATGGGAGCACCCAAGGTCGTGGGAGCGGGAATCCTGTCCTCGCACGACGAGCTGGTGAGGGCCAAGGAGAGACCGCGGGTGTTGCTCACGAACGAGACAGTGCTCGCCTCCTATGACTTCACCCAAGTACAGCTCCAGTACTTGGTGTTCGAGGGATGGGAGCAGCTCGAGTCTCTGATCCCCGAGCATTGACGACCGTGGCAGAGATCGCGCGATTCTGAGAACTCGGTCGCAGTGAAGCTCATGATAGGAGACCATGTGTCATTTTCACCTGCGTCCCGAAGACCGGTGTGCGAGACTAGCTCGATGTTTCCGACCGACTGCTGGTACGCGATCCTCGACGCGCGCGAGCTCCGACGTGCCAGGCCGCTGTACGCCCGGCGTCTCGGGGTCGAGCTCGCGCTCTGGCGTGACGAGCAGGGCCGGGCGCGCTGCGTGCTCGATCGCTGTCCCCACCGAGGCGCGTCGCTGAGCGCCGGCAAGATCCGCGAGGGCTGCCTCGAGTGTCCCTTTCATGGGTTCGTCTTCGACGGCCGCGGCGCCTGCGTCGAGGTGCCCTGCAACGGCCCCGATGCTCCCCGCGCCCGCCATCTCGACACCCGGGCCTTCGAGATCCGCGAGGCCCAGGGCTTGCTGTGGCTGTGGTGGGGGCAGCCCCGCGAGTCCTACCCGCCGACTCCCTGGTTCGAGGTGCTCGATGGCCGCTACGAATTCGTCTCCTTCGAGCTCGATACCGAGGTCAATTGGATGCGCAACGTCGAAGCGCAGCTCGATTGGGCCCACGTACCGTTCGTGCATCGCAAGTCGTTCGGGGCCACCTTTCCCCGAGTGTTGGACATCCACTCTGCCGTCGAGGGCGACCTGCTGACCACCTGGAGAGGGGACCAGACGGATGGGGAGGGCAAGCCGACCTTCTCGCTGCGCTTGTTGCTGCCTGGCCTCTGGATGATGCCCTACGAACTCGAGAGCGAGCGAGCTTGCGGGCTGATCGCATATGCGCCAGTCGATGATGTGCACACTCGAGTGTACTTTCGCAGCTATGTACAGAAGACGGCGATTCCCGGTCTGGCGCGGCTGATCGGGATGTATCACAACTTCTATAGCCGAAGGATCCTGCGCGAGGATCTCCGCGTCGTGCTCACTCAGCCGCCTGGGCCCACCGCCCACGTGCACGACGAGCGGCTCGTGCCGGCGGATCTTCCGGTTGCACACTTTCGTCGGGAGGTCGCCCGGCGCAGCCAGCCGGGAGTCGAGCTCGGACCTCGTGTCGCGGTGATGAGACGGTCGGGCTGAGCGTGCGGTCGGGTCACCGCCGGTCGACCCGAGATCCAGACTCGGGGAAACGAGCCTGTTCACCCGAACAGCGACGGGAGGGTGTTCACCCGAGCAGCGCCGAGGGCCTCGAGGGTTGGGGAGCGAGCGGGCGAAGCCCAAGGGCGGCGGGGCCGCATTGGGGCGAGTCCCGAGCGGGCTCGAGCCCGAGCGCGAACCGCATCGGGCCCCCAGGGGCACCCGGCGTCCGGTGAGCCGGAGCCCGATGGGGTAGGGCGGATGCTCGATCGGTGCGCTCACGCAGGGCATTCTCCCCGAGGTGGTCGTTCGCTAAGGTCGGGGTCATGAGTGTGGACACCACGATCGAACGCCCGGTCTCCCCCAACCCCTACGACCTGCTCCCATCGCGCCCGTCCTTCACGGTCACCAGCGACGACGTCATCGACGGACGGCCTCTCAAGAGCGACCAGGTCGCCTCCGCGGGCAACCGCTCGCCGCAGCTGTCGTGGTCGGGAGCGCCGGAGGACACCAAGTCCTACGTCGTCACCTGCTTCGACCCCGACGCTCCGACCCCCTGCGGCTTCTGGCACTGGTCCGTGGTCGACATCCCCGCCAGCACCACCTCGCTCGACGTCGGGGCCGGGTCCGCGGGCGGCACCCTCCCCAAGGGCGCCTTCATGCTGCGCAACGACGGCGGCGGCGCGGAGTTCTTGGGCGCGGCTCCGCCCCCCAACGACCAGCCGCACCGCTACTACTTCGTCGTCCACGCGGTGAGCGAGAAGACGCTCGGCATCGACCCCGAGGCCTCCAATGCCTTGATGAGCTTCAACCTCGCCTTCAAGACGCTGGCGCGGGCGATCGTGCACGGCACCTACCAGCACTGACGTGCCACCCGCGGCGCACGCCGTCGGCAGAGCGGTGACGACCCGCGTTGCCGAGCGACTCCTCGTTCTCGGAATTCGATCGAGCTTGGTGCCCCCGACTCCGGGGCCTGCCTCGCCTGCGGGTCACTTGCACGAGACGGTCTTGGTCACCGTGGTGGCCGCCCCTCGTGCGTCATGGGCGACGAGCCGCAGCTCGTGGTCTCGGGTCATCGGCAGCGCGGTGACGTCCGGGTGCACGAGCACGTCGTCGACGTACCAGCGCAGGTGATCGAGGTCGTCGTCAGGGTCCGCCACGCTCGAGGTCAGCGGGAGCATCGTGGGGCATGGGACCGAGGCGGGTGTGGTGATCGCGGCGATCGGCGGCTCGCCGAGCACCGACTGCGTGGTGAGGTCGAAGCGGATCGTCAGCGGGAGTACTTCGTCGCCGCAGGGGATGGGGACGGCCACGTCCATGCCAGCCGCGAACAGGCCGGCGTGGCCCGCGGTGAGCGTGAGGAGCTCCTCGTTGACCCCGCGAACGGTGTACGGGACGCCCTCGACGGTGAGATCGGCCTGCAGCAGCAACGCCCCCGCCGGGAATGCCTTGGTGTAGGAACTCGCGTCGGCGATGCCCATCGCGGGCTGTAGCAGCTGCATGTCGAGGTCGCCGACGGTCAGTGACAGCGGGGAGCCGTCCGGGCACGTGTCGGCGATCGTTGCCTGGTTCGTGCTCGTGAGGAACAGCGAGCCCAGGTAGAACGGGCAGGTGGTGCCGGTCTCCCCGTCGGGGCACATGGAGTAGCCGAGCTCGCCGCTCAGGTTCATCGAGGTGATCGCGTTGGGCGTGATGAACTCGACCCGGCTGGTGCCGTCGTCTCCGCCGAGTTCGAGGAGGTGCTCCTCTCCACGGTGCAAGGGTTGGCGCGCTTCGGTGGTGCGCTTGGCTCTTGCCGCGCAGACTGCCTCGTCGAAGATCTCGCAGCAGCTGTCTTCGAGATCGCATGCGAGCGCCTGGCCCGGGAAGATGCCGTGGCCGTCGGCCCGCGAGTCGGGGATGTGCTGGGTGGGTCCGATGGCCGAGATCGGGCTCGAGGTCGGGATCGCGAAGGCGCCAGGAGCATCGCAGTTCGCATGGATGTCGCGATCGTCCGACCACTCGAGGTTGCATGCCTCGACACAGGCTTGCGTGATGAGGTCGAGTTCTTCGATGGTCGGATGCTTCGGGTCGAGCACCCAGCCCTTCGGTGCGTGGACGACCCAGCCCTCGAAGGCATCGCCGGGAGGCCCGTGGACGGTGGGCACCGCGACGGGAGAGATGGAGGTCGAGCCGCAGCTCCCTTTGTCGTCGGGCTCCGCCAGGCACGACTTCTCGACGGGAGCGAGCCCGGCCGTCGCGGGACAGTTCCACGCCGTGTCCTGGTAGCCGGGCGCAACGAGACCCATGCTCGAGGGATCCCGGGTGAATTCGATCGTGTCGACGAGTACGTGCTGCGCCTGATCCGACGAGAACCGCAGCCGGATGGCACCGAGACCCTCGATGGCGATCGGCGCGAAGCGGGTCAACGGAATGCGGATCGTCTGCATGAAGTGGTGCGCACGACAGTTGATGTTTCCCTGGTAGCTCGTCAGCTCGTCGTGCGGTTCGAGGATCGGCTCGGTGATCACGGTGCTCGCCTGTGCCACGCCGCTCTGGTCCACGAGATCGATCGCGAACGAGAGCGCCGCATGTTCGGACTTGCACTCCTCCGGGTCGAGGTTCTCGTAGATCCGGCCCGCTCGCAGGCTCAGGTGCGTGAAGCCGCCGATTCCCGCAAGCGGTGCGCCGTCGTCCTCGAGCGACCACTCGACCACCAGCTCGTCCATGGGATTGCCGCCATAGTCGACGCGAAGGGCCGCGGTGTCGTGCGAGAAGTAGCTGCTGTCCGAGAGGTCGTCGTAGAGCGCCGCGCCGAAGTTGGTGCAGGCGTTGCCCCCCGAGCCGGACACGGTCACCGCTCCGCCCAAGGTGGAGGCTCCCAGGTTGGGGCCGCACCCGAAGATCGGGCGGTGGAGGTTGTCGATCATGAACCGGTCCGCGCCGGGCGGCGCGTGGCCTTGCGTATAGTCGATGAACGTCAGAGGTCGCTGCTGCACGACGTCGTGGAAGTCGACGAGGTGGCCCTGCCAGTCGACGCCCGTCAGCGCGCAGTGGAAGCCATCCGCAGGGTTGCCGCCCTCGGGCGGGAGCGCGGCGGAGCGGAGGATCTCCTCCCGCGCGGTGGCGTCCTGGAAGATCGTCCATGCCGCGAACCGCCCCACGAAGAACGGGCCGAGGACGTCGCCGATCGCCCGTCCATAGTGCGAGCCGACTGTCCTGACCACACCACCCCAGTCGGTGTGGGTGACGCCGAACACATTGGCCAACACGGCGTCGTTCTCCGCTGCGGCCGCGGGATCCCGGGGCTCGGTGAACGCATCGTCGGAGAGACGATTGTCATACGCGGCGACCTGATCGCCGAGCGTGTCGTCGTCGATCGACCCGAGCAGCCCGAGGAACGGCGGGGAGCTCACGTCGGTGATGGGCCCGACGTCGGTGGGGTCTCCGGCGCCAACCATGGTGCCGTCGCCATAGCGCTGCGCGATCGCAGCGTGGCTGCACAGCTCGTACTCACCGATCGTCGTCGACAGCGACGTGGCGTAGGATTCGAACGACGCGGGCAGCAAGTACGCCCCCGAGCCGCTGCGGCTGTGGCCGACCACGAACGTGCTGTGAGCGAGCCGAGGCGGATCGTGGACGACGCCCGACCAGGGACTGGTCGCACTGGGATCCCTTGCCCAATGCATTGCACACGCCAATGCCTTCTCGCGCTTCTCCGAGCTCCAGTTCGAGTTCGGAGGAGGCTGGACGCTGAACACCACCATGCCCCGGCGAGCCAGATCCTCGGCCAGAACGTCATAGAAATGCTGACCGGGAGACAGCGGCGGCATGGCCTCCGGAAACACGGAATTCAAGCCATTCCCGGGCCCCAGGAACGCACTGGGGAACCCGACGTCGCTCGGGGGCCACGTGTCGGGCGGGTTGTCGTGGGTGTTCTGCGGGTTGCACTCATCGGGCGGGGCGCCGACCAGCGGCGCGGGGTGATGGACGACGATCTCGAAGTTATCGGTGTCGTTGTCACCGTTGAGCTTCGGCCCAAAACCACTTTGCCACAGGATGCCTTCTGGTCCGCAGTCTTCTTCGACAACGACTTCGTATCGAGTCTCCTCGAAATGAGCGTCATAGACGTCGTACATTCCGGCCATTTGGCACGGTGCCTCTACCTGTGGAAATCCGCCTGTTTCATCAACTCCCGCAGTATCGTCCGGTGAGCCGGCATCCTCCAAACCGCTCGTAGGACCACCGTCGGCCACCGAGGTCGAGTGGTTGCCCGGTGCACCCGGATCGCCACCACCACAAGCAAACACCATCCCGAGCGCGACCGCCAGGAGGAACCGGGTACTTTCTCCGTTGCTCGTGCTGTGCTTCTTCATGTTTCGTCTCGCCCCAGGCACGTCACCACGTCCACGCGCATTGCCACGATGCAAGCGCGTCCCCGTCCCCCCAGGCTGTCTATGATCTATGGCGCGGAGAGCAAGGCGATCCCATCTCGAGGCTTCGCATCGCTCTTGTCGTCCTTGAAGATCACGTCTTCGAGACCATCACCGTTGAAGTCACCCACCGCAATCGTGCTCGCACCGGTCAACGTCTCGTCGTCGTCCAACTGACTGATTCGAGCCGGGTCCGGCTCGGGTGCGAGTGGAGCGACGACATACTTGCCATCGACCCTCACGAGCATGTCCGGCCGGCCGTCTCCGTCGAATTCTGCGATCGTTCGGAGATTGTAGGCGTCCCTCCCCACGGCGTCGGTATGGTGCACCATCGGTTCCTCGAACGTGCCGTCACCGTTCCCACGGATGAACGCGACGCCGGCGGAGATGCTGAAGATCAGATCGAGGTTCCCGTCGTCGTCGAAGTCGACCCGGTACATGCCAATGGCGTGCGTCCCTCCGGCCGGGAACGAGCCCACGTACTCGACCGTCTGCAGGCTCGGCCGCGTCAGGAACACGTAGAAGCGCCACCACTGAGGGTCGTAGTCCGCAACGTACGGGTCGCAGACGTCTCCGAATTCTCGAACCACGAAGTCATCCACACCGTCCCCGTCGAAGTCACCGAAGAGCGACTCCCCGAAGCTCTGGCACCCGGAGAGTTCGATGGGTCCCTCAATTCCTTGCCAACCATCGCCCTCCCGCTCGAAGATCCACCCTCCGCGGACCTCCCCGGGCATCCATATCGTCGCCACGATCTTCTCGAGCTCGCCGTCTCCGTCGCCATCGATCGGCACGGGCAGCCCGCTGGCCAGCCAGTCGTCATCTCCGTACCACGTGTTCGCGAGGTGCGTGACCGGGGCGAGCGTGCCGCCGAGGTTCTCGTGGTACGAGACAATCCCCGGGCCGTACTGGAAGAGGACGTCCGGGTCGCCATCGCCATCGAGATCCCGATCGGCGCTGGCCACCCCGAAACTGCCAACCCCCGGCTCGGTCTGCCAGCGCTTCACGAATCGCCCGTCCTCGTACGCGATCAGCATCATGTCTGCGAACGGGTCATCGATCGGCTTGGCGAGCGCGAGCAGCTCGTCACGACCGTCTTGATCGAGGTCGGTCGTCAAGATCTTGGAGGCCGACAGCACCCCGATGTCGAGATCGGCCCATACGACGCGCTGCTTGGCGTAGCAGAGCTGCGAAGGATCGACGATTCCATCCCCGCACCCCTCGGGCAGCGGCTCACCGACGTCCGGTGGCACATCCTCGCTGTCACTCATCGAGGTCGAGCTCGGCGAGGGCGGTGGCAGCACCGAGGAGCCGAGCGCGACCTCGTCATCGGCCCCGCAGGCGCTCGTGCCGAGCGCCGATACCAACGCCGCGAGCGCCACCTCGCTGCGCGTCGGCTTCCTGCGGCTGCCCGTCGCCTCCATGGAGCCCATTGTTGCCCACCCCCCAGGGGTGGCAACCAACGCAATTCGGAAATTTCGCAGATGACGCTCGGCCGGTCGTGGTCGAGGGGTGGTGAGGGAGGTGCTGGCGCTACGACCCTGCCTCGAAGCTGCGTACGTCGAAGGTCGTTCCCGATGGACGGCAACGAGCAGGTCCATTCGGTCTCGAGGCCGTGCTCGAGTCGTGATATCGAAGGACTCATGCGCATCCCGATGGTCCTGGTCCTCGTATCACTGGCGCTTGGCAGCACCGTGGCCGCGGCCGAGCCGCTGCCCGAGGGCGACCAGGGGATCGCCGCCGGCTACCCCGGCGACGCGGGCATCGACCAAGACCCCGCCGTGATCTTCGCCGACGACTTCGAGGGCTACACCATCGCCGACGATCTATGGGACCGCTGGGACAACGTCTATCAGCTCGACCAGATCCGCTTTGCCACCGAGCCGGACCTCGTCTTCGCCGGCAACCAGGCCCTGGAATTCACCGTGCCCGAGCAGGACGCCGAGCTCAGCAACGCGACCGACAAGCAAGTCTCGCCCGAGCTCGACGTGCTGTTCTTGCGCTACTACTCGAAGTACCAGCCTCCGTTCGACGTGGTCGGCAGCAGCCACAACGGCGCGATGATCTCCGCGCACTACTTCATGGACGGCCAGGCCACCCCTGGAGTCCCGGCCGACGGCACCAACAAGTTCCTGGCCGGGCTCGAGACCTGGCGCGGGGAGCCCGAGACGGCGTCGCCGGGGCAGCTCAACATCTACATCTATCACCCCGAGCAGCGCAGCCAGTGGGGCGACCACTTCTTTCCCACCGGCGTGGTGCTGCCCAATTCGAGCGAGCCCTTCGACTTCGGTCCGGAGTTCATGAGCCGCCCCGACATCATCCCGCAGCTCGATCGCTGGTACTGCTGGGAGTACATGGTGCAGGCCAACACGCCCGGAGAGCGCGACGGCCGGATTGCGATCTGGCTCGATGGTGAGCTCGTGGCCGATTTCGGCAACCTTCGCCTGCGCGACGTTCCCGAGCTCACCATCGATCACTTCGGGCTCGCGTTCCACATCGGCAGCAACCCCAACGGCGAGACCAAGAAGTGGTACGACAACGTGGTCGCCGCGACCTCGTACATCGGGCCGCTGTACGTGCCCGGTGGTGGTGACGAGACCGGCGGCACGGGTGCGGCAGACGAGACCGGGGGCATGGGCGAGGGCGGCGAGGGCACGGCGACCGCGGCCACCGGCGTGGGTCCTGGGGCCGACTCGGGCCCCGACGCCGAGTCCGGCGGCACCGATGGCGGCGGAGCACAGAGCGAGGATGGCGGCGGGTGCGGGTGCACGAGCGGGCCCCACCGTCACGGGAGATGGATGGCGCTGCTCGTCGTGATCGCGGGCCTCGCTCGCCGCCGGAGCCGGCCGCTCGTCTCCGGCGACGGTCGAGCACCCGGAGCGATCCCCTTGATCAGCAACCCCCCCGCAAACGCCACCTCCACCCGCCCATGACCGGCGTCCCCCGTCCCATGACCACCTCCACCCGCCCATGACCGGGGGTCGCCCTTCCCATGACCCCCTCCACCCGCCCATGACCGGGGGTCCCCCGTCCCATGACCACCTCCACCCGCCCATGACCGGATGGACGACCCGCCCCTGGTCATGGGCCCGAGTGGAAATCCTTCGAGAGCCCCCAACGTCCTGCGCTTCTTGCGCCAAATCGGCAAACGTTTGCCGATTTCACCCCCACCCTCTTCGGACCCCACCATCCAGTTCCACGCTCGAGCACGGACAGTGGCTGTCGTGGATGCGCACGATCACCAACGCCATGCGCCGGATCGAGACCCGCTCGCATCGCCGCACGACCGCGCGAACCCTCCGGCAAATTCGAACACGTGTTCGAATTCCGACGAGCGCGGTGACCCCACCCCACCCGCCCCACCGCTATGATCCCCCCATGACTTCCATTCACATTCGAACTTGGCTGGCACTCGGAGCCTGCATGGCGTGGCTCTCGGGATGCCCCGGCGACGACTCCAGCGTTGGTGCCAGTGCCACCGAGACCGAGACCGGCACCGGCACGACCGGCACCGGCAGCACCGAGACCTCCACGACCAATCCAACCACGACCGCGCCGACGAGCGTGGGCACCATGGACGGCACCGGTAGCAGCGACACCACCGCGGCCTCGCTCGACACGGGCTCGACCGGCGACAGCAGCTCCGGGGACACGACCGGTGATCCCGGAACCTGCCCCGGCACGCAGTCAGGCTGCGTGGTGGACTGGGACAGTTCGGCCAGGGGGGCAGCACCGATGGCATCGGTCAGGCGGCACGCTTCGACAACATCGCCGGCATCACCTCGGTCGACGACTTCGTCTACGTCGGCGCCAACCATGCGATCCGTCGGATCGACGTGGACACGGCCGAGGTCACCACGTGGGCAGGCCAGAGCGGCGCCAACGGCCACATGGATGGCATGGGCACCGGCGCGCGCTTCTCCAATCCCTCCGGGCTCGCCACCGATGGCGCGGTGATCTGGGTGGCCGATGCCGGCAATGCCGTCATCCGGGAGATCGACGTGACCACGGCCCAGGTCACGACCATCGCCGGTCAGGTGGGCAACGCGGGCAACAACGACGGCATGGGCGGCGCCACCCTCGATGCCATGCGCGACCTGGCGTGGGACGGCTCGTTCCTCTACCTGGTGCAGGGCAACGGCGTGGTCCGACGGATCGACCCGGGCAGCGGGGCGGTGGTGACGGTGGCCGGGCAGCCCAACACCAACGGCTTCATGGACGGCCAGGGCGGCGCCGTGCGCTTCGACGTCCCGCGCCACATCGAGGCGACGGGCCCCGGGGAGCTCTACATCGCCGACACCGAGAACCACCGCGTGCGGCTGATGCTGGTCAACGGCATGGTGGGCGACGTGAGCAGCCCCTACGGCATGATGGCGGGCCACCAGGACGGCAACGGCAACGCGGCGCTGTTCCGACGCCACCGCGGGCTCGCCCACGATGGCGCGGGGCACCTGGCCGTCTCCGACTCGGACAACTTCGTCATCCGCGAGATCGACCTCGGCACCGACGAGGTGACCACCATCGCAGGCATGGCGGGCAACGCCAACCACGTGGAGGGCGTGGGGGTGGGCGCGGGCTTCGACAAGCCGCTGGACATGCACTACGACGCCACGACCGGTGACCTGTTCATCAGCGAGGGCAACGTGCTACGGCGGATGTACTACCAGTAGCGGCTCGCCCGCAGACGGTCGCGACGACCCGCGGCCGGGCCCGTGCTAGCCTGCGCGCCGTGCTCCCGCACCTGCTCGAGCTGCTCCCGGCGGAGCTCGTCGCCCACGCCAACGCCCACGGCGTGGCGCTGCGGCTCGACGAGGCGCGGCGGATCCTGGTCGATGCCCACGCGCCCCCGGGGCAGCAGCGGCGACGCAAGCCGGTGGCCAGGGCCAAGCAAGCCGCGGTGGCCGAGCTGACGCGCCACGACTCGCTGGAGGTGCTCGAGCGCGCCACGGATCCGAGCGATGGCTTCGTCAAGTACCTGCTGCGCGGCCGCGATGGCGACGTGTTCGAAGCGGTGCGGATCCCCCTGCACGCCCCGGGCCGCTTCAGCGTGTGCCTGTCGTCGCAGGCGGGCTGCGCCATGCGGTGCGCGTTCTGTGCCACGGGACGGCTGGGCCTGCGCCGCCACCTCGACGCGTGGGAGATGGTGGCCACGCTCGAGCTGCTGCGCAACGAGGCCCCCGGTCGCGTGACGGGGGCGGTGTTCCAGGGGCAGGGCGAGCCGCTGCACAACTACGACGCGGTGATGAAGGCGGCGCGGGTGCTGTGCGATCCGTGCGGAGCCCACGTCGCAGCCAAGGCCATCACCGTCTCCACGGTGGGGCTGGTGCCGCAGATCCGGCGCTTCACGGCGGAGCGACAGCCCTACCGCTTGATCGCCTCGATCACCACCACCCAGCCCGATCGACGCACGCACCTGCTGCCGGTGGCCTCGCGCTTGCCCTTCGACGAGCTGGTGGCGGCCCTGCGCGAGCACGCCGAAGCCACCGGCAAGCTGCTGACCATCGCGTGGGTGATGATGGCCGGGGTCAACACCGACCCCGCGGAGATCGAGGGCCTGCGGCGCGCCTTCGCCGGGGTGCCGTTCGTGCTGAACCTCATCGACGTCAACGATGCGCGACCCGACGGATTCGCCCGCGCGGGCGAGGCCGAGCGCACGGCGTTCATCGATGGGCTGAGCGCGGCCGGGATCCCGTTCCGGCGGCGCTACTCGGGCGGCGCGGCCCGGCATGCGGCCTGCGGCATGCTCGCGGGTCACCGCGCAGCATCGTGAGCCTGGTCGCATGCTCGAGCGCCCGTGGGGCTGCAACCGCGTCGCTTCGTGCTCGTCACGCCGGCGGGCCCAGCCTACCCTCGTGGCCGGACGACACCGCATGCGATCCAGACTACCCATCCTTCTTTGCTCGCTGCTCCCCACCCTCACCGCGTGTCCCGGAGGCGGCGAGGTGGTCGACGGCAGCGGCAGCGAGTCCGAGGGCACCGAGACCTCGGGCCCGAGCACCATGACGGTGGGCGCGACCGAGACGGTGAGCGCGACCGAGACGGCGACCGAGACGGCCACGGCGACCGAGACGGCCACGGACTCGGCCGACACCACGGCGGGTGACACCGAGCCCGACGCGATCTGCGGCAACGGAGAGCTCGAGCCCGGCGAGCAGTGCGACGACGGCAACACCGAGCCGGGCGACGGCTGCGACGAGAACTGTGGCGCGGAGAACATCCCCCCCAGCTGCGGCGACGGGGTGACCGATCCCGGCGAGGACTGCGACGACGGCAACAACGACCCCGGCGATGGGTGCAGCCCCATCTGCGAGCTCGAGATGCCCGAGGCCTGCGGCAACGGGATGCTCGACCCCGGCGAGCAGTGCGACGACGGCAACACCAACGCCGGCGACGGGTGCAGCCCCACGTGCCAGGACGAGATCGCGGTGACGTGCGGCGACGGGGTGCTCGACCCCGGTGAGGACTGCGACGACGGCAACGCGGCCAACGACGACGGCTGCCTGTCCAACTGCGTGCAGGCGTCGTGCGGCGACGGCAACGTGTGGGTGGGCCACGAGACCTGCGACGACGGCAACGTGGCCGACGGCGACGGGTGCTCGGCCGCGTGCGTGTCGGAGCTGTGCGGCAACGGGGTGATCGACGGGGCCGAGCAGTGCGACGACGGCGGGGCCAACGGCACGCCGGGCAACGACTGCTTCACCACGTGCCTGCTCATCGACGTGGGCTTCGATCCGCCGCTGGTGTTCGACCTCGACACCCAGACCCGCGGCGACGGCCCGCGGGGGATCGAGACCGGCGACTTCAACGGCGACGGACGCCCCGACCTGGCCACCGTCAACCAGAACTCGGCCGACGTGACCGTGCTCTACGGCTTCGGCGACGGGCGCATGTGGGCCCCGCACCTGCGCACCACCGGCTCGGCGCCCCACGACGTGGAGCTGGCCGACCTGAACGGCGACGGGCGCCTGGACGCGATCGTGGCCAACGAGAGCAGCGACACGGTCTCGGTGTTCCTGGGCGGCGGCGTGGCGCTGCAGCCGGGCACCGACTACTCCGTGCAGTACATGGGGGTCGGCTTCGACCCGCGCGGGCTGGCCGTGGCCGACGTCGACGGCGACGGCGATCTCGACGTGGTCACCGCCAACCAGGACAGCAACACGGTGACGATCCTCGATGGCGACGGGGCGGGAGGGCTGGCGGCCGCCGCTTCGCTGCCGACGTTCGTGGGGGTCACGGGCATGGGACCCATCGACGTGAAGGTGGCCGACGTCACCGGCGATGGCGAGCTCGACATCGTGACCTGCAACCCCAGCACCGACGACGTGACGCTGCTCCCCGGCCTGGGCATGGGCAACTTCGGCGCGGCGCAGACGTTCACCACCCGCATCGGGGCCGGGGGCGACGACCCCGAGGCGCTCGCGCTGGCCGACGTCACCGGCGACGGGGTCCCCGACGTGATCACGGCCAACCCGACCTCCGACGACATCGTCGTGCTGGTCGCGGCCGGTGGCATCCTCCAGGCGCCGGTTCGGTTCTTCACGCTCTCGGGCGCCAACGGCGATGGCCCGCAGGGCCTGGCGGTGGGCGACGTGACCGGCGACGGCGAGCCCGACGTGGTCACGGCCGACTTCAACACCGACGACGTCACCTTGCTGGTCGGCGTGGGCGGCGGGGCGACCTTCATGCCCGCGCAGGTGTTCCCGGTGGACGTGGCCAGCCCGCTGGGCCAGGCCGGCGACGGCCCCCGCGGCATCGCCCTGATGGACATGGACGGCGACGGCGATCTCGACGTGGTCACCTCCAACACGATCTCGGACGACGTCACCGTGCTGCTCAACAACGGCGCGGGAGGCCTGTCGGCGCCCGCGGTGTACGAGTCACGCAACGGCTACGACGGCGAGGATCCGCGCGCGCTGGCGCTGGGCGACGTCAACGACGACGGGATCCCCGACGTGGTGGTCGCCAACCAGGACACGGCCGACGTGACGGTGGTGCCCGGGCTGGGGGCGGGCCTGCTGGCCCCGGCCCAGACCACGGCGCTGGCCGCCGCCTCGAGCCCGCGCGGCATCGCGCTGGGCGACGTGACCGGCGACGGCGAGCTCGACTGGGTGGCGACGCTGTTCTCCCTCGACCAGGTCACCCGCGCGACCCTGGGGCCCTCGGGTCAGTTCTTCCCCACCACCTACTTCTCGGACGACGGCGTCGAGGGCATCGCGCTCGGCGACATCGATGGTGATGGCGATCTCGACCTGATGGTCGCGGCCTACAACGACCACGAGGTCTCCCGCATGCTCAACAGCGGCACGGGGGCCTACGCCTCGCTGTCCCCCTACGCCGGGACCTCCTTGCCCTACGAGGTCGAGCTGTTCGACGTGACCGGCGATGGTCTGCTCGACGCGGTGAGCGCCAGCAGCAGCGGCGACACGATCCGCATCTACCCCGGCAACGGCGCGGGCAGCTTCGCGGGCTCGACCGGCTACACCACCGCCCAGAGCACCTCGGGGCAGTTCCCGATCTTCATGGCGGTGGCCGACGTGACCGGCGACGGTCTGCTCGACGTGATGACGGCCAACGCCGACTCCAACGACGTGTCGCTGATGACCAACGCCGGCGGCGGGATCTACATGCCGCCGATCATCATCCCGGTGACCTTCGCCCCGGGTGACGCCGACACCTATGCGGTGCGCGTGGGCGACTTCGACGGGGACGGCGAGCTCGACCTGGCCACCGCCAATCGCAACCGCGACACGGTGAGCATCGTGTTCGGCTTCGGCGGCGGCAGCTTCTCGGCCCCGCAGGAGTTCGACGTGGGCGCGCAGCCCAGCCAGATCGCGGTGGCCGACTTCAACGACGACGGCTACGACGACGTGGCCTCGGTGGACTTCGGGGACGACACGGTCACCGTGCTGCTGAGCCAGGGGCACTGAGGAGCGCGTCTTGCCTGCGCAGGCCACCGCTGCGCAGGCCACCGCTCAAAAGCGCATCGACGCGGCCACCCCCAGGTGGCCTCCGCCCACCGTGGGCGCAAGCGACAGCGTATCGCGGGGCCTTCGCAGCCGAGCGCGTCGGTGCAGGCCCACTCCCAGGATCACGGCGCCCACGGTGGTCAGCCCAGCGCCCACCCCGGCCGAGATCAGCGAGATCCGGCGCCGGTGGAGCGCGTCTGCGATGGGCTCGGCTTGCGAGGTGACCCAGCGCGCCTCCTCGGCCTCCTCGAGCGAGGCGCGATAGAGACCATGCGTGGGCCAGCTGACCAGCAGCAGCGTGCCCAGGCCCAGCCCCACGCCGACCGAGCCCGTGATCACGAGGTTGGTGGCCTGGCGATCCTCGCGACGGAGCTCGGGATCGTGCTGGATCTCCCGCTCGCGCGCAGCAAGGGGACCGATGAGCTCGGGCTCGGGCTCGGGCTCGGGCGTGACCTCGGTCGCCGGCCGCGTCGCGGGAACCGACGCCGCGCTGGATGATGGCGCCGGCTCGGTCGCCGGAGCCAGCGGCTCGGCCAGGGTCGTCGCCAGCAGGGCGGCCATGATCGCGTGGCTCATGGCGAGTCCTCCTGGGCGAGCACGTCGACCGGGATCACGAGCTCGAGCCGACCGTTGATCCACAGCTCGACGTCGGTCTGCCCCTGCTCGACGCCGAGGAGCATCCAGGTCCCCGTGGCCAGCCCCTGCTCGATCCGAGCCACCGAGGGCTGTCGCGTGTCCAGCTCGAGCACGTCGGTGACCTCGTAGTCCCGTCGCCCCGCCACCGAGTCGGGATCGAGTTCGAACACGAACACGCCTCCCTCGGGCACGACGAACCCATCCTCCGAGCCGCTGGCGTCGGCGTGACCGGCCACGCGCTGGATGTCGACGGAGTCGTAGCGTGGGCTGCATGCGCCCGCGCCGATCAGCAGCGAAGCGGCCACGAGTCCTTGGCTGATGCGCTCTACGTTCATCACATGCCCCCCGTGGTCGTGCCCGTGCCGGTGTCCGAGCCCGCGCCGGTATCGCTGCCCGTGCCCGTGTCGCTGCCCGAGCCCGTGTCGCTGCCCGAGCCCGTGTCGCTGCCCGAGCCCGTGTCCGAGCCCGTGCCGCTGCCCGAGCCCGTGTCGCTGCCCGAGCCATCCATCGTGCCACCGGTGGTGTCGTCGGGCTCGGGCGAAGACTCCTGCACCTCGTACTCGAAGATCTCCTCGTAGTCGCCCGCCTTGACCGACAGCCTCACGGTGCCCTTGCCTCGAACCTCGACCCGAGCGCTGCGGCCCGAGGCGCGAACGATCTCGAGCAGGGTCGGGGTGAGGCTCTCCCACGAGTACGGCAGCGCTCCGGCGAGATCGTAGCCCCGGCCCATGGCGCGTGCGCGCAGCTCGGTGACCTCGCCCACCACCAGCTCCACCGAAGCGTCGTTCACCACGCCTCCCGAGCCATCGCAGGCCTCATCGTGATCGATGTCGTCGCACGGCTCGGGGATCGACGAGTCGTACTCGCCGACGATGAGGCCGTCGACCGGCAGGATCCAGAGCGACACGAAGTCGACCCCGTAACCGCCGGCCGTGGCCAGGACGCTCACGTCACCCGAGCGCAACGCCACCAGAGCGCTCGCATCGGCATCGAGCCGCGAGGGGCTCACCGACTCGAGCGCGGGGATGCCAACCTCGTCGGGCAGCGCACTACCCATGAATGTCAGATCGAAACGGGACCCCAACGCGACCGTGGTCGGAAACACGCCAGTGCCACAGGTGGAATCGGAGCCATCCACGCAGCGCCAGCGAAACACCCCATGCCCCAGCTCGCCCGTGGCCTCCTCGACCACGGGATCGGGCGTGTCATCGGTGCATGCCGCCACGAACCCCACACAGAACACCATCGCCCGGATCGTCGAGCCTCGGGTCGCCCCTGCCACGCTTCGCCTCATGCCTCTTCCCCCAAAGGAGCCCGTTGGATAGTGCCCCTCGTACCGCCAACGATCACGGTCGGCACCGATTCGCCACGCGAGGCCCCCATGCAAGGATCGCGCGATTCGCGAAGGACGCTACGGAATCAGCACCGTCGACCCCTGCGTCCGGCGGTCCTCCAGCGCGCGATGGGCCGCCTCGGCCTCGACGAGCGGCCATCGCTGACGCACCTCGACCTTTACGGCTCCGGACTCGAGCACCGAGAACAGCGCCCCGGCGCTGGCCAGCAGCTCCTCGCGCGTGGCCACGTAGTCGAACAGCATCGGACGCGTGAGGAACAGCGAGCCGTGCTGCGCCAGGCGCCCAATGTCGAAGGGGTCGGGCTTGCCCGAGGCATTGCCGAACCCGACCAGCATGCCCCGTCGTCGTAGGCAGCGCAGCGAGCCGTCGAAGGTGGCCCGGCCCACCGAGTCGTACGCCACCGGCACCCCCTGCCCGCCGGTGAGCTCGAGCACGCGCGCCTCGAAGGCATCGCGGGTGTAGACGATGGGGTGCGTGCAGCCGTGGGCGCGGGCCAGCTCGGCCTTGTCGTCCGAGCCCACGGTGCCGATCACGGTCACCCCCAGGTGGGCCAGCCACTGGCAGGCGATGAGCCCCACCCCGCCCGCCGCCGCGTGCCACAGCACCGTCATCCCCGGCTCCACGGGGAACGTGCGACGCACGAGGAACTCCACCGTCATGCCCTTGAGCAGCGCCGCCGCGGCGACCTCGTCGCTCACCCCGTCGGGCAGCGGCACCAGCACCGCCGCGCGAACGTTGCGATGGGTGGCGTAGGCTCCCGGAGGCCCCGCGGCATAGGCCACGCGCTGCCCCACGACGACCTCGTCGACGTCGGGGCCCACCTCTTCCACGACTCCCGCGGCCTCCATGCCCAGCCCCGACGGCAGCTCGACCGGATAGAGGCCCGTGCGGTGGTAGGTGTCGATGAAGTTGACCCCGATGGCGGTGTGCCGCACCCGGGCCTGGCCCGAGGCGGGGGGCGCAAGCGCGAGCTCCCGAGCCTGCAACACCTCGGGCCCGCCGTGCGCATGGAGCTGGATCACCGTGGACTTCACGACCCCGAGGCTACCCGGGCTCGAGCTCTTCTTGAAAGGGCCAGCCCATCGGGTCGACCACGAACAACCACCCGGGCTTGCGGGCGAACTGCCAGGCCGCGGCCACGTTGACGAGCACCGCCACCAGCACCAGCGCGGGAAACCACCGCCGCCGCGCCGCGCCGCCGAACGCCAGCAGCAGCAGCAGCAGCAGCAGCCAGTCGGCCCCGAAGCGATACACGGGCTGGAGCTGCCCGCTGTTCTGGTAGAGCAACGACGGCAGCGCTGCCCCGAGGATCGCCAGGCCGAGGCCCAGCCGCTGGGGGAAGCGCTCCCGGGCCGCGGCCACCGCCAGCACCCACGGGCTCGAGAGCCACAGCGCCATGCCGTGGATCGAGACCCTCACGTACGGCACCTCGGCGCTCACCTGCGGCGCCAACCACAGCAGGCACCGCAGGTTTCGCGGCAGGTACTCGAGCGAGAACATCCCGAGCTCCTGCATGCGCGCCTGCCAGCGGATCTCGAGGAAGCGATGCCCGAACTCGAGCGGGCTTTCGAACCGAGCCATGTTGTAGCAGGCCAGCGCCAGGCCAATCGCGCCGAGCGGCACGAGGAAGCGCAGCGCCGCGTTCACGAGTGCACGACGCTCGCCGGTGGTTCGAAGGCGCCATAGCTCGAGCCCCATGACCACGATCGCGGGCAGCATGTTGATCGGGCGGCACGCCACCGCAAGACCCAGCCATAGCCCCGCCCAGCCGGGGCGTCGCGCTCGCCAGGCCGCGTCGAGGTAGAGCATCAGGCACAGCGCCCCGAAGATCTGCGCGGTGAACCACACGCGCCCATTGGCCCCCAGAAAGCACGCGGGGCTGCCAAACGTCCACGCGGCTGCGATCCACAGGTGCTCGCGACCACGCCCGTCCTCGGTGCCGCGCTCGCGGTCGAGCATCCGCACCAGCACGAGCGCAATGAGGGCCGCCGCCAGGCAGGTGAGCAGCACGTCCCAGGTCGCCGGCCCGAACACCATCACGAACGGCAGCATCATCACCGCCGGCCCGGGCGGGAAGGTGATGTACCAGGTGTCGTCGCCGCGCCGCACCTGGCCGCGTTCGAAGTTGCGCCACCCCTGGCCCACCACCCAGTAGGTCTGCTCGCCCTGCCGCTCGGCGCTCTGGCAGGCCTTGGTGCGGCAGGGGTAGCCCCGCACCGTGCTGCCGTCGGCGAGGGTCAGCGTGTAGAGCACGGCGTAGTCGTCGAAGGCATGGCCGCGACAGCGCTTGCGCGCCTGATCTCGTGGTGCGCACCACCCCGGCGGCTTGCCCTCCAGGGCCATGCGCCCCTCGGTCCAGCCCTGGGCCAGGTGCACGAAGTGGTTGTCGCGGCTGGGCTTGGTCAGGCGCTCGCCCGCGAGCACGCACAGGCCCACGAACGCCACCACGAACACCAGCGCATGTCGTGGCCACTGCCGTGGGCGGGGGTCGGAGGTCACGCGGGGGAGTCTACGCAACTCTCGCATGTCGCGGGCAGGCACCCATGCCCCTCGTGCCCCGTGCCCAGAACGGACGAGGCGGGTCCAGGCACGTCCGGGGCGACGGGCACGCTATGCTGCCGGGGGTGATGCCGCGGGATCTGATCTTCGACCTCGACGACACCCTCATCGAGAGCTTTCCCAGCTACGTCCAGCTCCACACGCGCATCGCGGTCGAGCTGGGGTGGCGAATCCCGTCCCGCCACGAGCTCGTCGAGTATGGGCCGACCTGGCAGGCCACGCTGGTGCGGATGTGGCCCGACCATGATCTCGCCCCCTTCATGGCCCGCTACGACCAGCTGGCCGACGACCTCCCCTACCGCTCGGTGCCCGGAGCCGTGGCCGCCCTGCACCGGCTCCGAGCCCAGGGACACCGCCTGTGGGTGGTGACCAAGCGCGAGCGCTTGCGTCTGGCGCAGCGGCTGCGCCAGGCCGAGCTCCCCATCGCGCTGTTCGAGGGCGTGTTCTGCAACGAGGACGTGCCCGAGCCCAAGCCCAGCCCACGCTGCTTCGAGCCCATCGCCGACGCGCTCGGACGCGCGCCATCTCGCCCCGTGTACGTCGGCGACCGCGACGACGACCGCATGGCCGCCCAGTCCGCCGGCATCGAGTTCGTGGCCGTGTGCACGGGTCCCGAGCGGTCTATGGGTTTCCCCTACGAGCACCCGGTCTCACACGTGCTCCCCTCGGTCACCAGCCTCCCCGCGTGGCTGCGCGAGGCGTAGACCTCGCTCACTTCCTTCAGCGTCATTTTGGGACGGATCGAGATCGTCGCCCCTGCGCGACGGGTCTCCTCACCTTCGAGCGCGATGGCTTGCTAGATTGTGTCTTGGCTGTGCCTTCGGCCATGATCGACGACGACGTCACGCGCGACTCGCTGCCCGAATCGATCCGACCGGCGCCCGCGATCCTCGGCAGCAAGTTCGCCGACCGCTACATCGTGCGCCGCGAGGTCGGCCAGGGCGGCATGGGCACCGTGTACGCCGCCCACGACATGATGCTGGGCGAGGTGGTGGCGCTCAAGGTGCTGCGCCCGCTGTCGGCCGA
The DNA here is from genome assembly GCF_026337845.1 of Paraliomyxa miuraensis. Lineage (GTDB taxonomy): Bacteria > Myxococcota_A > Polyangia > Nannocystales > Nannocystaceae > Paraliomyxa > Paraliomyxa miuraensis. Next base: position 316,295 of record NZ_JAOVZF010000158.1, read on the forward strand.
GGACGGCGTGGTGATCGAGCGCTTCCGCCGGGAGGTTCGGCTGGCGCGCAAGGTCGCCCATCCCAACGCCGCGCGCACCTACGACATCGGCTTCCACGAGGGCATGCACTACCTGACGATGGAGCTCGTCGAGGGCACCACGCTGTCGAACGTGCTCCGCGAGCGCTCCCGCCTGCCGGTCCACCGCGCGGTGGACATCGCCATGCAGATCTGCGCCGGGCTCGACGCAGCGCATCGCGAGAAGGTCGTGCACCGCGACCTCAAGCCGGGCAACGTGCTCATCGAGCGCCGCACGAACCGGGTGGTGATCACCGACTTCGGCGTGGCCTGCATGATGTCGGCCGGTGATCTGCTGACCGGCGATCCCAACATCATGATCGGCACGCCGGCCTACATGGCGCCGGAGCAGATCACGTCGGGAGAGCTGGGCGCGCACACCGACATCTACTCGCTGGGGCTGGTGCTCTACGAGATGCTCACCGGGCGGGTCCCGTTCCGCGAGGCCACGCCGATGGCCACCGCGTTCGCCCGCGTGCGCCACGATCCCGAGAACCCGGGCGAGCACGCCAAGCTGCCCCCCGAGCTGTGCGAGGTGGTGCTGCGCTGCCTGGCTCGCGATCCCGCCAGGCGTCCCGCGGCAACCCGCGAGCTCGCCGATCTGCTCGCGCCGTTCCTCCACGACATCGGCGAGAGCACGCTCGTGGAGGGGCTGACGCGAGACACCCTCATCCCCACGCACGTGCCGATCTCCGCGAGCTTCGTGTCGATCCGCATGGGCACGCAGAGCCTGGCCGTGCTGCCCATGCGCTACCGCGGCCCGGAGTCCGAGGCCTACCTCGCCGACTCGATCACCGAGCAGCTGGTCGATCTGCTGTCGATGACCCGCGGCCTCAAGGTGCTGTCGGCCTCGGCCAGCGCCCGCCTGGGCGAGAACCGCGATCCCGTGGTGGTGCGCGAGCGCCTCGGCGTGGGGGTGATGGTCGACGGCTCGGTGCAGCGGCACGGCGACATGCTGCGGGTGGTGGCGCGCCTGGTGAACACGGCCGACGGCGTGCAGGTGTGGAGCGAGCGCTTCGAGGGGCGCCTCGAGGACGTGCTCGAGCTGCAGGACACCATCGCCAACCGCGTGGCCGAGGCCCTGCGCCTCGAGCTCGACACCCATCGCCACACCGCCGCGATCCCGGCCCCGGCCGTCGAGCTGTACATGCGGGCGCGCGGCCAGGCTCGGCGCTACGACCTGGGCGGGCTGGGCCCCGACGGCGCCGAGCAGCTGATGCTGCGCTGCCTCGACATCACCCCCGACTTTCCCCCCGCGCTGGCCTCCCTGGCGCTGGTGCTGGCGCGGCTGTGGTCGATCCACGGCGAGGGACAAGACGGGGCCAACTGGCCGCAGCGCTGCCGCGATGCGGTGGCGCTCGCGCTGGACAAGGCGCCCGAGCAACCCGAGACCCACCTCGCCGCCGGCCGCATGCACTGCGAGCACGGCCACTACCGCGCGGCCGCCGAGGCCCTCAAGGAAGCGCTGCGGCTGGCCCCCACGTATGCGGCCGCGCACGCCTCGCTGGGCGCGCTCCAGTGCGAGACGGGGCGCTCGCACGAGGGCTACCGCCACCTCACCACGGCGGTGGAGCTCGAGCCCGACGATCCCCTGTCGCTGCTCAGCGCCGCCCGCTACCACGCGCAGCGCGGCGACCTGGCGCAGGCCGAGGGCATGCTCGACCGGCTCGGCGACCCCGATCCCACCACGCGGGGGGCCATTGCGATCATCCGCCTGCGCATGTCGCTGTGGCGGGGACGAGCCGATCAGGTGCGAGCCCAGCAGCGAACCTGGGGCATGATCGACGCTCCGCGCAAGCGCCTGCTGGATCTGCTGGGTGGGGTCTACCTGGGGAGGATCGGAGTCCAGGAGCTCGGTGATGCGCTCGACGAAGCCATGGCCCGCGACACCAGCCCGCGCTTTGCTTCGAGCATCCACCAGCTGGCCACCGAGGTGCTCGCGGCCCGCGGCGAGACCGAGGCGGCGTTCGAGTTCCTGCGTCACGCGGCCCGGGACGTGCTGGTCGACGTGGACTGGCTGGCGCACTGCCCCGTGCTCGGCGACCTGCGCTCGAGGGAGGGCTTTGCCCCGGTGGTGATGACGGTGAGGCAGCGGGCGGCGGTGATCTGGGCGAACTGAGCGCCTCGGTCGATCCCTGATGGCATGGAGGGTGCATCGAGGGGCGCCCCGATGCACAAACCTCCCCCCAACGCACTCTCGATCTCATCGGCGACGCTGCTCGCGTGGCTCGGCACTGCCTCGATGGCGTCGCTCCCGTCGTGCACGGGATCCGGCGACGAGCCCGGCGACGACGCGCAGTGGCGGATCGACGAGCCGCTGCCTTCGGGTCCGATCTGCAGCGTCGACATCGATGAGCCGAGTCCGGACTCCATCCAGGTGTTTCCCGCCGGATCCTCCGTCCCCGTCAACGGCACCGCCGCGGTCGGCGAGGCGGTTCCGGTGCCCGTCACGACCTTGATCTACGTCATGGATCTATCGGGCAGCACCAACGACCCAGGGGGCGGCTGTGGCGATGATCCGAACGGTGATGGTAGCTCGGACACCACGCTCGACTGCGAGATCGCGGCGCTCACCTTGCTTCACACCCAAGCCACCGCGCTCGGCACGATCGCCGACACCGGGATCGCGGTGTTCGCCTCGACCGGTGCGACGGCGGACATGATCCCGGGCATGACCAACAACGACCTGCTCACCGCTCCGGCGGCCGATCTCGGCGGCCCCCCCGGCCCGGACGTGATCGACGTGCTTCGCTCGGCCGAGAGCGGCGGCTCCGGCACCCTGGACCTGTTCTCTCCTCGCAACGTCGGCCAACTGACGAGCTTCGGGTCGGGGCTCGAGGCTGCGGCGACCATTGCGAACGCCAGCACGCAACCGGAGATCTTGGTGGTCTACCTCTCCGACGGCCTGAACAATCAACCGCCGGCCGTGGCAGACGTCATTGGAGATCTTCCGTCCAATGCCACCGTGTTCACATTCGCGGTGGGGGACGATGCCAGCTGCACCAACCCGGGCAGCTTCGGCAGCCTGCAGGACATCGCCGACGCGACCGGCGGCACGTGCATTCCCGTGCCCGACACGGGGAGCCTGCCGGGCATCCTTCCTGGAATCATCATGACTCGGCTGACGGACCTGAACATGTCCATCAGCGGTACGCTCGTCGGCGGCGCGCCCTTCGGTCCCATCGACATCGACCCCATCGACGTGGTCGACCCGGTGGTACCGCCCCCCCTGAACGGGCCGGTCACGGTGAACTACGAGCACACGCTCGACGGACTCGCGGCCGGGACGTACACCGTTTGCGTGGAGGCCACCTGTACCGACGTGCTCGGCGGCGCGGCCCCCGAGGAGTGCAGCACCTTCAAGATCAACGCGCCGCCCGTCGCCAAGTGCGAGGACGTCACCGTGTCGGCCGATGCCATGTGCCAGGCCGAGGCCGACGTCGATGCTGGCTCGTTCGACCCGGACGGCTGCCCCGGGCCGCTCGAGTGCCAGGCCGACCCGCCCGGGCCCTACGCGCTGGGCGATACGCCGGTCACGCTGACCTGCTCCGACGGGCTCGACACCTCGCAGTGCGAGGCCACCGTGACGGTCATCGACGACACGCCGCCGGTGGTGGAGTTGGAGCCCGTGTCGCCGGAGCTGTGGCCGCCGAATCACATGTATCACGTGATCTCGGGGGATCAGTGCATCGCCAGCATCTCGGACAACTGCGACGGGGTGCTCGATCCCGCCACCGCCTGGAGCGTGCACACCGCGACCTCCGACGAGGGTGAGCTGGCCACCGGCTCGGGCAACACCTGCGACGACATGGTCCTCGACCCGAACGATCCGACGCTCGTGCAGCTCCGAGCCGAGCGCGCCGGACCGAGGAACGGGCGCTGGTACGAGCTCCACTTCGGCGTGGAAGACCAAGCGAACAACGTCACCGACGGGACGTGCGTGGTGACCGTGCCGCACGATCAATCCGGCGATCCGGCGATCGACAGCGGCTGCGCGTTCTGTGTCGGCGACGACTGCCCGACGCAGTGCCCGAGTCCGGAGCCCACCTGCGGGTGAGGATCGACGGCCGCGACGCCGCGGCATGAACCGGCGAGGGGCCGGCTCGAACACTCGAGCCGGCCCTCGTCGTTCGTCGCAAGCATGCGTGACCACGAGCGTGGCAACGATCACCCACGCCTACGCGGGGCACGAGCCCGCGCTCGAAACGGAGCCGAGGTGCACGTGCGCACGCGCGAGTGAGTCACAGCCTGTGCGTGGACGCTCGGCGGCTTCGAGACACCATCGGGCGGCCAGCAGGCCGCCTCCCGCCCGCCGAGAGTCGAGGCCGACCGTTCCCCGACGGAGTGACCGGCCCTTTGCTACCCTCGCGACCGTTGGCGCCCGTGTCCGCCACTCGCGACCGCCTCGGCGTGCACCCGCTGTACTTCCGCGAGCACGAGCCCGCGGTGGCCGGCACGATCGCGGAGCTACTGCGCGCGAGCCCCTCGCCCGCGCTCCGCCCCGACCGCGAGGCCATCGCACGCTACCTCGCGGGCGATCCCGACGACCGACACAGCTGCATCGAAGGCATCGGGCTGGTCCCCACGGGGCACACGCTGTCGTGGCGCGAGCGCGGCTGGCAGTTGCAGCCACCGCCCCCGCTGCCCGAGCCGCGAGGGACCCTGCACGACGCGATGGTGGATGCGGTGGCCGACCTCCTCGCCGCCCCGCGCCGCACCGCGATCGCCCTCAGCGGCGGACTCGACTCCGCGCTGGTGCTGGCGATCGCACGCCGCGAGCTCGGGCTCGACCCCCCCGTGATCACCCTGGCCGTGGACGTGCCCCACTACGGCGAGCTCGAGACCACGCGCAGCACCGCCCGCACGCTCGGCGCCGCCGTGCACGAAGCCCACGTGTCCGCACGGGACTTCCTCGCGCAGCTCCCCGAGGCGGTGCGCCTGGCCGAGGTTCCCCTGTGGAATCCCCATCCCGTCTCCAAGCTGCTGCTGGCCCAGGCCGCGCGCCGCGAGGGCTTCGACGCGGTGCTCACCGGAGATGCGGCCGACAACGTGTTCGGCGGCGCCTTCGGGCACGACTACCTCCCGCTGGTGGGCCGGCTGCTCCGCAGCCAGGGCGTCGAGCCGTGTTCCCCTTTCTTCGATCCCCGGGTGCTGGCCCACGCGGCCCGGCTGCCCGCCGATCCCGACAAGCCCGTGCTGCGCGAGCTGGCCGCACGGTGGCTGCCCTCGTCGATCGCATGGGCTCCCAAGGCACGGCGGCTCGCCCCCGACTTCGGCATCGCGCGTCTGTTCGACCCCGCGATCCTCGTGCACCAGGCCGAGCGGCTCGGCCTGCCTCCGCCTCGACTCGACGATCCACGAGCGCGATGCGGCCACACCACGCTGGCCCTCCTGTGGGACGCGCTGTCACGCGAGACCCGGCCATGTGCGGCATCGTAGGCATCATCGACCCGCAGCGACCGGCCCACCTGCACGAGCCCGCGGTGCGGCGCATGGTCCACGTGCTGCGCCACCGCGGACCCGATGACCAGGGCAGCTGGCAGGGCCGCCACGCCGTGCTGGGTCACACGCGGCTCTCGCTGCTCGATCGCGAGGGGGGAGCCCAGCCCATGCTCGACGTCAGCGGGCGCTACGTGCTGGTCTACAACGGCGAGGTCTACAACCACGCCGAGCTCCGCAACGAGCTCCGCGAGCGCTGGACGTTTCGCACGCGCTCCGACACCGAGGTGGTCCTCGCCGCCCTCACCGCATGGGGCGAGGACGCGCTGCCCCGCTTCAACGGCATGTTCGCGCTGTGCTGGTGGGACGAGCACGAGCAGCGCGGGCTCCTGGCGCGCGACCGCCTGGGCGTCAAGCCGCTGGCCTACCAGCGCGTCGAGGGCGGCCTGCGGTTCGCGTCGGAGGCCAAGGCACTGGTCGCCGTCATGCCGCAGCGCCCGCGCCCCAACGTGAACGCGCTGCTCGAGGTGCTGGCCGCCCCTTGCATGAGCGGCGTCGCGGCGCCGGCCTTCGCGGGCCTCGAGTACCTGCAGCCCGGGGAGCTGCTGCGGATCGATCGCCGCGGCATGCAGGCCCACCCCTGGGCGCCGCTGCGCGTGCTCGCCGACCGCGACGACGATGAGCTCGAGCCGCAGCTGCGCGCCGCGATGCAGCTCGCCGTGCGCCGGACCCTGCGGGCCGACGTGCCCGTGGGCGTGTTCCTCAGCGGCGGGCTCGATTCCACGCTGGTGGCCGCGCTCGCGGCCGCCGAGGCCTCCGAGCCCCCGCGTGCGCTCACCATCGCGTTCGATGGCCAGCACGCCTACGACTACGCCCGCTCGCGGATCGTGATCTCCGACGACACCCCGTTCGCTCGCCTCGCCGCGCAGCGGCTGGGGCTGCGCCACACCTGGGTGCATGCGCCCACCGCCTCGATCGCCCGCACGCTGCCCGAGCTCGCCCGCATCGACGACGCCGTCCCCGCGTGGGAGCAGCAGCTCGCGCAGCATCACCTGGCCCATGCCGCCGCTCTACACGACAAGGCGGTGCTGGTGGGCGACGCCGCCGACGAGACCCACTACGGCTATCACTTCCTGCTCGACGACCGGGCCAACCGCTCCCCGCTGGCGCTGCTGCGGCGCTTCCCCAGCGCGCCGATCCATCCCGACTGGGGAGACCCCGCGCTCGGGTCCGACGTCCAGGCCCGCTTCGCTCGCGACTACGAGCGGCTGCTGCGAGCGCACGGCCACGACCCCGACGATCGCGACGACCGAGCCCCCCACGCCGCGCGCGCGCGGGTGCTGGCCACCACGTGGCTGGTGCTGCGACGCTGGCTGCCGCGGCTGCTCCACAACGGCGACGTCCACACCATGGCCGCCTCGCTCGAGGCCCGGGTGCCGTTCGCCGACACCGAGCTGTGCGACCTGGCGCTGCGCGTCGACCCCCGCCGCGCGCTCGCGTCCGGCGAGGACAAGGCCCTGCTGCGTCGCGCCGTGCAGGGCCTGCTGCCCGAGGAGATCCGCGTCCGTCGCAAGTCGGCCCTGCCCAAGGACCAGCGCACCGCCGAGCTCTACAAGGCCCTGGTGTCCGAGCACCTCCGAGAGGATCCGGGCCTGCTGACCGCCCTGTGCGACGAGGCCGAGCTGCGAGCCCTGCTCCGCCCCGACCGACGGCTCGACGAGGGCGAGCGTGCGGTATTGTTCCGGGTGGCCGCGCTGGCCAGCTGGCAGCGGGCCTACGACGTCGCCCCGCCATGAGCCGGTTCCTGTTCGTCGTCATCCCCGAGCGCGGCCACGTGCACCCCTACCTCGGGCCCGCCGCGTGCCTGCGCGCGCGCGGACACGAGGTGGTGATCTACGCCGAGGGGCCGCTCGAGCCCGTGCTCGAGCCCCAGGGGCTGCCCCGCTGGCCGCCCACCGACCCCGCCCCCGAGGCTCGCCATGCGGGCGCCGAGTTCTCGGCCCGGGTTCGCGACCACGCATGGCTGCGGCAGTGGGTGGCCGGCGTGCTGCTCGACGGCGTGGAGGCCCAGGTCCCGCGGATCGAGGCCGCCATCGCGGCGCTGCGCCCCGACGCGCTCGTGCTCGACCCCATGGTCTACGCGGGTGCCATCGCAGCCCATCGCACGGGGCTCCCGTGGGCGGCCGTGTCGAACTCGCTCAACCCCGTCCTGCCCGACGACCTCGACTCCGAGCTGCTGCGCACGGTGGCGTGGCTCTCACCCCGACGCGCCGCACGGTTCGAGGCGCATGGCATGGCACCGCGCTTCCGCGGCTGCGATCTGCTGTCCCCCACCCTGACCGTGTGCTTCTCGAGCCGCGCCCTCGTGGGCGAGCCGCCTCCCGGCGTACACTTGGTCGGCGCCAGCCTCCCGCTCCACCCACGCGAGCCGCCCAGCGGCATCGACTGGGGCGTCGGTCGCTCGCGCCCGCGAGTGCTGATGTCGCTGGGCAGCCAGGTCTACCACCAGCCGCGCATGTTCCAGACCGTGATCGAGGCGCTGCGCGAGCTGCCCGTGGAGCTGGTGGCCAGCGTCGGCGAGCTCGATCCGGCGTCGCTGGGCCCCTGGCCGCCGGGTGCGATCGTGCGGCCGTGGCTCCCCCAGCTCGAGGTGCTCGCCCGCTGCGACGCGATGATCACCCACGGCGGCGCCAACTCGGTGATGGAAGCGCTCGCCCACGACGTGCCGGTGCTCGTGTCACCGATCTGCAACGATCAATTCCATCAGGCGAAGCTGGTCGCCCGCGCCGGGCTGGGGTCCACGCTCGATCTCCACACCGCCACCGCCGAGCAGTGTCGCGCGGCGGTCCGGGCGCTGCTCTCACCCGAGCAACGCGCGCGCGTGGTCGGCTGCCTGCCCCGCGACGGCGCCCAGCGCTGCTGCGACCTCCTGGAGCGATGGGCCGCGCGTGCATCCGGTGCGCGGTGATCACCTCCAGTCCTGCTCGTAGGCATGCTAACCATTTCAGCGCTTCGATGACGGTGCTTCTCTCGCATCCCTCGTCGGCTCATAGAATGCATCACTCCACGGCGGGTCCAACCGCCGCCTCGTCCCATGACCGCCGCCCCAGAGTCCAGCGCCGACCCGAGCTCCGACGACCCGATGGTCGGTACCGTGGTCGACGGCAAGTACCGCGTCGACGCCCTGCTCGGCGAGGGGGGCATGGGCTCGGTCTACCGCGTCCAGCACCTGGGGCTTCGCCGCAACCTCGCGCTCAAGGTGCTGCGACCCGAGCTGACCTCGCACACCGAGGTCGCGGCCCGCTTCGATCGTGAAGCCCAGAGCGCCGCGCGGCTCGACCACCCCAACTGCCTGCAGGTCACCGACTTCGGCACCACCCGCGACGGCCTCAAGTACATGGTGATGCAGCTGCTGTCCGGCCACGAGCTCACCGACGAGCTCGACGGACGGGCGCTGCCCCCCGAGCGCGCGGTCACCCTGATGCTGCAGATCGTGCGGGGGCTCGAGCATGCGCACGAGCACGGCATCGTGCATCGCGACATCAAGCCCGAGAACGTGCTGGTCACCACCGACCACGACGGCCAGGAGCTACTCAAGCTGGTGGACTTCGGGATCGCCAAGGTCCTCGAGGGCGAGCTCGACGGCGCCTCCCCCAAGCTCACCCGCGCCGGCATGGTGTTCGGGACCCCGCGCTACATGAGCCCCGAGCAAGCCGCGGGCGGGGACATCGATCACCGCGCCGACCTCTACTCGGCGGGGATCCTGTTCTACGAGATGCTCACGGGCACGCTGCCGTTCGACTCCGACGACCTGGTCAAGGTGCTGCGGCAGCAGATCATCGAGCCACCGCCTCCCCTGCCCGACCACGTCCCCGCCGCGCTGCGGGCCATCGTCGAGCGCCTGCTCGAGAAGGACAAGGACGATCGCCTGCAGAGCGCCACGGCGGTGATCGAGGCGCTCGAGGCCTACCAGGCGTTCCAGCCCGTGCCCGCATCGCCCACGCCGAGCGGCGCGCCGGTGCCGACCCTCGCCCCGCGCGGCCCCACCCTCGCCCCGCTCGGCCCCACCCTCGCCCCGCTCGGCTCCACCCTCGCGCCGCTCGGCCCCACCCTCGCGCCGCTGCCCTCGCCGTCGGTCCCGCCCGTCGGTGGCTCCACCATGATCCCGATGCACGGCCACCCCACCTACGCGGGGCACAACGCCGTCTCGCTGCCCACGATGAGGCCCATGGCAGCCTCGACCCTGCGCGTGCGCATTGCCCAGCGACCGCGCTGGCAGCTGGTGAGCGCGGCCGTGGGCGGTCTGCTCGCCCTCGTCGTCACCTGCTCGTGGATCGCCGGCGACGACGGCGAGCCCGGGACCGCAGCCGTCGGCACCCCGAGCGAGGTGGCCTGGTACGACGGGTTGTTCTCGGGATCGGGAGACGACGGCCCGGACCCCGACGCGCTCACGGCGATCGACGACGCGATCGTGGCCAACCGAGTCGACGAGGCCCGGACCAAGCTCGAAGCGCTCGAGGAGGAGCACCCCGAGCATCCCCAGCTGAAGTGGCGCCGGGCCCGTCTGCTGGCCAAGGCCAACGGCCAGGCCGAGGAGGCCCTGCAGGCCTATGCCGCGGTCGCGACCCAGGCACCCGCGCTCCTGGAAGAGCCCGCGTTCTTCGCCGAGCTCGACCGCTTGCTGCGGCAGCCCAAGCTGCAGACCACGGCAGTGACGGTGGCGATCGAGCAGCTCGGGCACGCCGGGCACGGGTTCCTGCTCGGGCGGCTCAACCAGCTCGACGATCCCCTGCCGTGGGCCGAGCGCAAGCGAGCCGCCGAGGCCATCGAGGCCCACGAGCCGTGCGCTCCGCTGCTCGACGCGCGGCGGCAGATCGCCGCCGATCTCCTGCAGGCATCGGATTCCGACGACCCGTGCGCCACCTTCGGCGGCGCGCTGATGCTGATGAAGCTCGATCTCGACCAGACCTATCTGCAGCCCGTCCACGACGCCAAGCTCCCCAAGGCCTGCAAGGAGCACAAGGCGCTGCTGACCGAGGTTCGCACGGCCCTCGCCCAGCGACACGGCCAGCCCAAGAGCAAGAGCAGCGCACGCTGCCGCGGCCTCAAGGGCATGTTCCGCAGCGGCTGCTGACACGGCGTGGGCTCGTGATGACCCCGCGTCCGCGCCCGCACCTCCCCGTGATCCGGCGCGTGGTGCCGCCAGGGGTGATTCCGGTCGAGCTGTGGGACCTGGAGCTGGGCCATGGGGAGCTGGGCCATGGAATCCTGTGGGATCACATGGGGACCGAAGCGCTGCCCGCTGCGCTGGTGCAGGCGATCGAGCACCTACGCCGTGGCACCGCGATCACCCGCTCGCGGGTGCCGATCCCCCCACGATGTCGCGAGCTGACCGCGGTGTGGTTGGCGGGCGGGCACGCCGTGGCGCTCGATCCCTCGCCGCTGTCGGCAGCCCTGGGGCTCCCCGTCTGGCGCGCCGACGAGCCCACCGCCGTGGCCGAGCATGGTGCCCGCGCCTTGCTGCCCGAGGCGCCCGCGCCCGCGGTGATCGACCTCGGCCAGAGCCGGCTCAAGATCTTCCTGAGCGGCGAGCGCTTCGTGTACGAGCGTCCGTGGGATCGACTCGCGCCGCTCGACCCCTTCGCCCCCGGCGCCCCCGTGATCGATCCCGCGGCCGGCCGCGCCCGACTGCGTGCATGGGTGAGCGAGGCCCTGGCCGACGCGAGCGCCCGCATCCGCCAGCTCCGCCAGCTCCGAAGGTCTCGAGGGCCCACCGATGCCGTGATCATCGCCCTGCCCTGCGCGCTGGCGGACACGCCCACGCCGGGTTCCTGCTCCTATCCCGGCCTCGAGGGCGATTCTCGCTTCGTCGCCGACGTGCTCGCCACCGCCGGCTGGACCCCCCGCACCGTGCTCGTGCTCAACGACGCCGAGCTCGCAGCCGCCGCGGCCAGCCTCGATCCACGCTGCCGCGACGCCGTCACCCTGGTGCTCACGCTAGGCTTTGGAGCAGGCGGAGCGCTGTTGCTGCCATGACCCTCGCCCTGTTCCTCTCCCCCCACCTCGACGACGCGATCCTCTCCTGCGCCGGCCGGATCCAGCGCCACGTCGCCCGCGGCGATCGGGTCGTGCTGCTCACCGTCTTCAGCCACGCCGACCCCGACGACGTCGCCGGCTGGGCCGCACGCCGCCGCGAGGACGAGGCCGCCGCCGCGCGGCTGCATGCGCAGGCGCGGTGGCTCGGCCTGCCCGACGCACCGTTTCGCGATCCCAGCTACGTCGACTTCGATGCACTCACCGGCGACCATGCCCCCGGCGACGCCACCTGGCGCGAGCGCCTCGCCGCACGCCTGTGCGAGCACCTCGACGCCGAGCGGCCCGCCGCGCTCTACGTGCCGCTCGGCGTGGGCGATCACGTGGACCATCGCCTGACCCACGAGGCCGCTGCCCTCGCGCTCGCCGAGCGCGAGCCCCAGGACAGCCCCGCGCTCTACCACTACGAAGACGTCCCCTACGCCATGGTGCTCCACGCCACCCGTCGGCGCCTCGATGCGCTGGGGTGGTCGAGCCACGACGTCCCCCCCGGCCAGGTCGACGCCTACCTCGACGCGCTGGCCCACACGCCCTACATCGCGAGCTACCTGCCGCCCGGGCCGGTCCGCGACCGCAGCTTCGCCCGCCTGCGCCAGTGGCCAGCGTCGAGCCCGACCCGATCCCTCCATGCCGAGCTCGAGCGCCTCGATCACACCACCGCCGCACGATCGGAGGACGCGATCTGGGACTACGCCAGCCAGGCTCCGGCGCTGTTCCACACCCGCGAGCGCTACCGGGACCTCGCCCGCACCCACGCCGAGCGCCTCCACACGGATGCACCTCGGGCCGAGCGCTACTGGCGGCTACGGTAGCTGCGGGGCCCCGTACATGTAGCGCCACGCCGGATCGAACACGTACTCGCCATCGCCATCCACGGGCGAGTCGCCGCTGACGCAGACCGAGCAGTGCGGGTAGCCGTTGGGGGTGGTGGCAATCAGTCGGTGCGAGTCGCCGTAGGGCGGCGGCACGTCCTCGATGACCGTGGGCACGCCCACCATCCCCGCCGACTCCCACGCATCGAGGTGCCCCTGGTGCTGGTCGTCATCGACGTGCGTCAGCCCGTAGAACTCCGTCACGGGCGTCGCGGGATCGGGAGGCACGTTCCACCACCCACCCGAGTGCATCACCGCGCGGTGGGTGAAGCGGCGCGACGCATAGAGCCCCGTGCTCGACGCTCCATGGGAGATCCCGGCGATGATGAGGTCCTCCCCCCGCAGCATGTCGTCGTCGTCGAGATAGTAGCCCCAGTCGCCGCCGGGGTGGATCTGGTCCAGGTGCCGCAAGATCGTCACCACGCGCCCCTCGGCGCTGTCGGCCCGGCCGATGTCGATCACGCCCGAGACGTCCTCCCCCACCAGCGCCTCCCAGCGGGTGTCCTCGTTGCAGCTCCCGCCCGCGCCCCCGCACGACCAGTCGTTGGAGTAGTCGGGCACGATCACGTGGAACCCGTGCCCGGCGAGCTGGATGCTGTGGTTGCGCCAATTCGACGGCGTGTTGGTGAACCCGGGCAAGAAGAACACCAGCTTGCCGAGCGGCTCGACGCGCGTGTCGAGGTGGGCGTACTGGAGCGCGAGGTTCTCCACCACCGTGGGGTCGAGCTCCACCGGATCGAGTTCGAACTCGTAGAGCTGCGGGTCGCTGACATCCACGTTGGGTCCGTCGTCGCCGCCACCGGTCGAGTCGGCCGTCGAGTCGACCCCCGTGTCACTGCTTCCGCTCGAGGTCCCGCCGCTGCTCGAGCTGCCCGGCGGCGTCCCCGTGTCCGAGGGCCCTCCCGTGGACGTCGCCGCCACCGTGTCCCCCGAGCCACCGCTGCCCGTCGAGCCCTCGGCCTCCGGCGTGCCGTCGTCGGTGCACCCCCCTAGCAAGATCAGCCCCAACCACATGCCCCGCTTCATTGGCCGGAGTATAGAGGGTCTTGCCCGGACTATCATGCTCGCGCCCTCCGGGATTCGCATGACCGAGCGAGTCATCTTCCTCGACGTCGACGGTGTGCTCAACACCGCGAGGTCCCGTACCCTCGGCGAGGGCCGCTGGCGCGACCTCGACCCCCAGGCCGTGGCGCGCCTCGACCAGATCCTCGAGCGAGGCAGGGCCACCGTCGTGCTGTCCTCGGCGTGGCGCAAGGCCGTCGACCCCCAAGAAGTCCAGGCCCGGCTGGCCGAGAACGGATTTCGGGGCACGGTCCGCGACCGGATCCCCCTGCGCGAGGAGCACGATCCCGCCGTGCTCGAGCGCCTCGGCGAGACCAAGGTCGCCCGCGCGGGCGGGGCCTGGCCGCGCGGCTACGAGATCCAGCAGTGGCTCGACGCCCACCCCAAGGTGGCCGGGATCGTGATCCTCGACGAAGGCCACGACATGAAGCACCTCCAGCCGTGGCTGGTCGAGACCAACCACATCAGCGGCCTGCGCGACATCCACGTCGAGCGCGCGCTCGCCATCCTGCTCGGGCCTCCGCCGCCCCGCTCGCGATGACGGCTCGCGATGACGGCTCGCGATGGCCTCGTGCGCGACCACGCACGCGCTCACCCGTCGCACGCGCTCACCCGCCGCACGCGCTCACCCGCCGCATGCGTCGGGCAGGTTGCCGCTGATCTCCGCGCTCCCCGGCACGCCCCCCAGCTGCCCGAACACCGCCACCGGCTGGCACGTGGGCAGCAGCGGGTTGTCCTTGACGAAGAAGTCCGTGCCCACCGAGCCGAGCGACCCGAACGCCCCCATGGTGCTCAGCACCGGGTTGTCGCGAATCACGAATTGCTCGCCCACCGTCTGCAGCAGCGAAAACCCCTCCACGCTCTGCAGCCCGGGATTGTCGCTGAAGTAGAAGTAGGCCCCCGTCGACTGCAGGCTCATCGGCTGTCCCACCGCGAGCAGCCCCGGGCACTCTCGCACCTGGAAGCCCCCGCCCACGCTGGTGATCGACCCCAGCCCGATGAGCGTGGTGATCGCCTGATCATCGAGGATGATCACGTCCCCGCCCACCGCCGTCACGTTGCTCAGCCCTCCCAGCCCTTGCAGCACCGGGTCGTGCGCCACCACGAGCTTGCCCCCCACCGTCTGCACGGCCAACAGGCCGTTGATGTCGAGCAGGTTCGGGTTGAGCTCGATGCGTAGATCCGCCCCTACCGTCTGCACGCCGATGAGCCCGTCGATGTCGACCAGCTCCTCGTTGGTCGTCACGCGCAACAGATCGCCCACGCTGGTGATGCCGGCCAGGCCGTCCACGTGCTGCAGATCGTCGTTGTCGTTGACCGACAGGAACCCGCCCACCCCGGTCAGCCCCGCGAGCCCGTCGAGATCGAGCAGCGACGCGTTCCCGTCGATCCACAGCCCCCCGCCCAGGAACCCCGACACCCCCGACAGGCCGTCCACGTGCAGCAGCGCGTCGTTGTTCTCCACCACGAGGAAGTTGCCCACGCTGCCGAGCGCCGACAGCCCATCCACGTGCTGGATGAGCGGGTTGTCGATCAGCACCAGGTTGCTCCCCACCGCCGTCACGCTGCCGAAGCCATCGATGGACGGCAGCGACGCGCTGCCCTGGATCCACAGCGATCCTCCCACCGACTGCAATCCCGACAGCCCCGCCACCGAGGTCAGCTGCGGGTTGGCCTCGAGGCGCACGTCGCCCCCCGCCGCGCTCAGCCCCGCCAGGCCGCCGATGTCGAACAGGCTCGGGTTGTCGACGATGAAGATGCTCCCCGTGGGCCCGCCGAGCCCCGACAGCCCGAACAGATCGATGAGCGACGGGTTGCTCAGGATCACGATGTCGCCGCTGCTGCCCCCGACCCCCAAGAGGCCATCCACGAACAGCAGGCTGTCGTTCAGCCCCAGCTCGATCCCCCCCACCGTCCCCTGCAACAGCGGCACTTCGATGAACCCGAGCTCGTCGGCGTTCCACACGCGAAACCGCCCGCCCACCGTCTGCAGGCTCGGCAGCCACAGCTCGAACAGGCTGGGGTGATCCTCCACGAACAAGAAGTCCCCCACCTGCTCGAGCGACTCGAGCCCCGACACCGTCTGCAGCGAGGCGTTGTCGATGAGGTAGAGGTGCCCGCCGATCGTCTCGAGGTTGTGCAGCCCGTCGAGCCGCTCGATCGTGGGGTTGTGGCGCAGCTCCACGTTGCCCCCCACCTCGCGCAGGCACTCGAGCGTCGACAGCTCGAGCGCCTGCTGGAGGTCGAAGATGACCAGGTCGCCCGTGATCGTGCTGTGCCGGGGGTAGTCCAGCAGCTCCTGGTCGGTGTCGAGCAGCACGTTGCCCTGGAACGGCGTGGGATCGCAGCCCTCCGGTCCCGTGCTCGTGCTCGTGCTCTCGTCGACGATGGTGGTCGTGCCCGGGCCCGTCGACGAGGTGCTCGGGTCGACGGTGGTGGGCCCAAACGTCGTATCGAGCGGACCGACCGTCGTGGGCGCCGTGGTGCTGTCGGCCGGCCCGGTCGACGTACCCTCCGAGGACGAGCCACCCGTGCCCGCGAGCTGGAAGTCGAGATCGTTGCGCCCGCAGCCCCCCGGCAGGCACGCCGCAACCGCGGCAGAGAGGACGATCCGCTTCATCGCGGCCCCATCATAACCCGGGCACCGCGGGCCGCCGCCGACTGACGAGACCGAGCGATCCCCTGGGGCGCACAAGGTCGGAGCAAAACCCACACGATCTCCGCGCTCGATTTTCGGTATCGTCATGATCGAGCCGATGTCGACCCAGCCCCGCCTCGCGCCGGGGGAGCTGCAGTCACGGCTGCCCCCCGGCTGGCCCCGCTTCCTGGCGGCGGTGGTCGAGCATTCGCTGCGGATCGGGCTGCGTCGGCCGCGGGACTTCCTGCGCAGCTTCCCGCCGCGCTCGATCATGCGCGCGCTGGCCAACGACCCCGAGCGTCGCGGTCGTCTGCTCGAGGCCACCACCGGCGTGCGTCAGCGGATCGCGATCCGCAAGTCGCTCGACTCGGCCGCCGAGGATCTCCAGATCGCGCTCGACGAGCGCATCACCGATGCGGCCGCCGTGGTCTCGCTGCTCACCCCCGACGATCGCGTGCGGCTGTTCGACCGCAAGCAGCTGTGGGGGTTCGTCGTCGAGCCGGGCTATGGCAGCGGCGCGGCCGAGCACGGCGAGCGGATCCCCGCCATCCGCGAGCACACCAGCTTCGTGATCGAGCAGGCGTTGTTCGAGGGCTTGATCAGTCCTCGCGACATCATCAGCGCGATCTCGGTGCCCACGCTCGTCGAGCGCCTGCCGCGGGCCGAGCTGGCCACCCTGCTCGAGCGCATGCTCGAGGACGGCCGCGCCGGGGTGGCCTTCACCGACGACCTGCTGTTCCAGATGGTGCCCATGTCCACCATCGTCACCCACGTGCCCATGGCCACCCTGTGGGACTGGGTGATCACCGCCAAGATCGCGGCACCGCTGGGCCTGGTGCCCGATCCCATGGACTTCAGCTCCAAGGACGACGCGCTGTTCGACGAGCTCGCCGCCGCACCGTCCGAGGCCGACGACGAGGCGCGCGACGTCACCGTGATCATCGACGGCGACGAGGTGCAGGAGCCCACGAGGGCCGCGGTGCCGCTGCGCTCGTTCGGCGGCGGTCGCTCGGCCTAGCGCCACGCCTCAGGGCTGCCGCAGGCGGATGCAGACGATCCTCGCCCCATCCCAGGTCTTGCTCACCGCGGAGATGCTGTTCTTCTTGCCGTTGATCACCAGCCGCTCGTCGCCGAACGAGTCCCCCGGGGTCGAGCTCCAGTAGATCGACTTGCCCAGCATCTTGGCGTTCGCCATCGCGTTGAGCTCGCCGATGGTCGGCACGCGCCAGCTCTTCAGGCCGGCGACCTCGAGCTCGCTGCAGTAGGCCACCGCTCGATCGAAGCCGAGGTTGCCCGCACGCTCGGGTGCCACCAGGAACACGTCGAGCGCCCGCACCTCGCGGGCCTGCAGCGCCTCGGCCACCTCGGGAGGATCGTCGCCGGGATCGAAGGTCCGCGCGGGGATCGGCGGATCGCCGGGCGCAATCACGGCCAACGGACTCGGCCCGTCGCTCGGCCCATCGCCCGGCCCATCGCCCGTATGGCCGGGTTCGTCCCCGGCGGGTGGGTCCCCGATCTCGACATCGGCCTCGGCCTCGGCATCGGCCGGACCCGCCTTGGCATCGACGTCCGCGACGCCTTGCTCGGGCGCGTCGGCCTCGTCCTTGGCCGACGAAGCCGCCGGAGCGCTCGCGACCTTCTCGTCGTCACCTTCGTCACCCCCAACCAGCGAGATCACGAGCACCGCGGCAATGATCACCACCACACCTCCCAGGACGACCGCCAGCCCGGCGGGGCTTCCAAGGGCCCGTCCCATCCGGCCCCCCACCGTCAGCGGTGACTCGAAATCGGTCGCGGACTCGTCGGCCGAGACCGGCGCCGGCGTATAGCCAGCCATTGCATCCGACATGGATGGCGATTCCCCAAAGCCCAGGCTGCCTCCGGGATCGCTGCCGAGCTCCACCGGCGTCAGCGGCAGCGGACTCGATCCCTCCGCGTCGAGCAGGGCCGTCGCGCCCGGCATCGGCGGGCTCGCGGCCGGCATCGCCGGGCTCGCGGCCGGCATCGCCGGATTCGCGCCCGGCATCGGCGGGCTCACGGCCGGCATCGCCGGATTCGGACGCGGCAGCGGGTTGGCCGGCGCGGGCGTAGGCGGCAGCGGACTCGGCGCCATGGCCGAAGGCGGACGCGGGTCGGCCAGCGGTGAGCGAGCGACCGCCGTATGGTCCGCTCCCGTGTACTCCACCGGCGGGACCTCGTGCGCGACCGCCGTGTGGTCCGCTCCCGTGTACTCCACCGGCGGGACCTCGCGCGCGGCCTGGGTCATCTCGATCTGCGAGGTCGAGGCATAGGGATCCGCATTCTCCGGCTCCGTGCCCAGGCCCACCAGCAGCTGCTCGGGACTGGAGCCCCCCGGGCCCTTGCGCGGACGACGAATGGTCGTGTCCTCCACGTGCGGAACCGGTACCGACATGCCCCAGGTACGCGGTCGACCATCGGCGCGCCCGGTGACCATGCGCCGCAGCACCGAGACGATCCGCTCCTCCACCTCGCGCGGACGCTGGGTGTCGACCGCCAAGGTGAGCGTGCGACCAAAGGGCACGTCGTGGGATCGCAAGACCTCGCGCAGCGCATCGACGGCGTTGCGATCGAGCGAGTGGCTGCGGCACAGCACGAACAGGCCACGCCCTTGCTGCGCCGAGATCGCCCGGGTCAGGATCTCGGCGTCGGCATCCACGCCCACCACCAGCCGGACCTCGTGGCCGCGTGTCTCGAGGGCCTCGGCCGTCTCCCGCACCGCGGCCTCGTCCGACGCCGCGCAGCAGATGGCGACGGGTGGCGCGCCAGCATCTGCATCGGAGTGAGCGTCGGCCATGGGGGAGGCCCGCAAACGGCGTGCGGGCTCGAAATTATAGATCAACGGGCCGGCCGGCCCCAAAACCCCGAATGGCCTGAAAACCGCGTGGGATCGACAGCCTTCTGGTCACTCGAGCGGGATGCCCGGGCCCGGTCACGGGCCGGTCTCACCGAGGACACGAGCACCGATCAGGGCTCGGCGCGGCGGCGCAGGACGGCAAAACGACCGTAGGGACCGCGCTGAACCCTGATTCGCACGCCATGGTCGAGATCGGCGCGCTCGAGCAGGCGCTGGGCCTCGGAGGCCGAGCCCGCCGGCTGCTCCCCCACCCCCACCACCACGTCGCCCCGCCGCAGGCCGGCCTCGTCGGCCACCGACCCGGGCTCCACCGAGGTGATCACCGCCCCGCCATCGGGCGGCAGCCCCAGCGTGCGACGCACCCGGGCGTCCGGCTCCTCGAGCCGCAGCCCCAGCGGCTGAACGGCGGGCGCCGGCGTGGGCTTGGGCTTGGGCGCCACGCGGACCCGCCCGTCGGACCCGTCGCCGGGCAGCTCGCCCAGGCGAACCGAGAGCTCGTGGCTCTGGCCCTCGCGCCACACCTCCAGCGTCACCACGGCTCCGGGCCCGGCCTGCGCCACGGTGTTGCGAAAGTCGGCCATGTCGCGCACCGGTTGCCCGTCGAGGTTGGCCACGATGTCACCGGCGCGAATGCCCGCCGCGGCCCCGGGACCCGAGGAATCCACGTCGTCGATCAGCACCCCGTGATCGCCCTCGTACTCGAACGAGCGCGCGAGATCGGACGACAGCTCGCCCATCACCACGCCCAGCCAGCCGCGACGCACCACGCCATGGCTGATGAGCTGATCCTTGACCGCGCGTGCCATGCCCGAGGGGATCGCGAACCCGATCCCGCTGCTGCCCCCGTTGGGGGAGAAGATCGCGGTGTTGATGCCGACCACGCGACCGCGCAGATCGATGAGCGGACCCCCGGAGTTCCCGCGGTTGATCGCCGCATCGGTCTGGATGAAGTCGCCATAGTCGGTGATCCCCATGCTGCCGCGCCCCACCGCCGACACGATCCCCGCGGTGACCGAGCGCGAGAGCCCAAACGGGCTCCCCACCGCCAGCACCCACTGCCCCACCCGCAGCCCCGAGCCCTCGTAGAGCGACGCCGCCCGCAGCCCCTCGGCCCGGATGCGGATCACCGCGAGGTCGGTCTTGGGGTCGGTGCCCACCAGCTCCGCGTGCAGCTCGCGATCGTCGTGGAGCTGCACCTTGAGCGTGCCCGCGCCCTCGACGACGTGGTTGTTGGTGAGGATGTAGCCCGCCTCGTCGATGATCACCCCGCTGCCCATCCCGCGGGCCTCGCCCTTGGGCGCGAGCGGGCGCAGGAATTCGGGCAGCTCGGCCGAGGTGTCCTGCTCGTTGATCACCGAGACCACCGCGGGGGCAATGGCCTCCGCCGCACGCTCGAACGCCAGCTCGAGATCGGCCACCGAGGGCTCGGGCGCGGGCAGCTCCTCGGGCGAGAGCGAGGGGGCGCGCAGCGCGGCCGCCTGAGGCCCGTCGCCGCGAGCGACGGCTTCGTCGGGGGCCGTGCTCTCAGGCGCACCACGGGAGTGACACGCGCCGAGGGCGAGCACGAGGAGCAGCGACGGGGCGAGACGGTGGGACATGTCGACCTCCAAGGCGCCGGGAACGCGGCCGACCTCGAGTATAGCGGGCGACCGCGGGCGCGCCCGCCCCCTGTGGACGAACGAGGGGCGGGCCGCGGCCTCAGGCGACCGCCTTCACCGAGATCCGCCGCGGCTTGGCGCGCTCGGACTTGGGCAGCCGGACCTGCAGCACGCCGTCGTCGAGCGAGGCCTCCACGCGCCCCGCATCGACCTCCTCGGGGATGCGGAACACCCGGCGGAAGTCGCCCTCGCGTCGGGACAGCGCCAGCGCCTCGCCCTCGCGGATCACGTCGCGCTTGGCGAACACGGTCAGCTCGCCGCGCTCGAGGTCGATGCCCACGTCCTCTCGTCGCACGCCCGGAAGGTCGGCGACCAGGCGATACTCCTCGGCGTTCTCGAAGATGTCGACCGCGGGGGCGAGCACGGGCCGCTCGCCGCCCACCTCGTGCACGGGACGCGTGTCGATCTGATCATCGTTGGGGTTGGTCATGATTCTCGTCTCCTGGGGAAATCCGATGGTTGGTGTGGAACTGGACCGGAGCTGGACCGGGCTCACGCAGCAACGCTGCGCACCGTCACGCTGCGGGGCTTGGCGTCGGCCCGCTTGGCCAGGGTGATGGTCAGCACGCCCTGCTCCAGCGTGGCCTCGACCTTCTCGGGGTCGAGCTTGGACGGGAAGGTGAACGAGCGGGCGAGCTGCAGGCTCTCGCGCTCGCGGCGATGCACCGAGAAGCCCTCGGGCACCGCGACCTTGCGAACGCCACGAATCGCGACGGCATCCTCGGTGACCTCGACCTCGAGATCCTCGGCGCGCAGGCCCGGCACGTCGGCCACGAGGCGGTAGTGCTCGCCATCGTCGAGCACGTCGAACGCCAGGCCCGCGGTCGGTCGACGCTGCGGTCGCGCCCAGTCGGACAGCAGCGCGTCGACCTGGCGCTGGAGCTGGTGGAGGTCATGGTACGGATCGGCAACACGGAACAGCTGGCTGAACATGATGATCTCCTCGTCTGGTCGACGCGCACGCCCCAGTCGTGGATCGCAGGGAGGCGATGCGGCCGACCCGAAGTCTCGGCCCGAATTCGATCGGACCGCTTGGGTGGTTCGATGGTTGGTTGGTGCCAAGCGCCTCGAGCACCGGGCCCGAGGGTCGCTGGCGGCCCGGGAGTTTCGTCGCCCCCGGGTCGGTGCACATCCTGGGGACGTCCCTCGGGCTGTCAACCCCGGACGTCGTCACCCACGAGCACCGCGTCCTCCGCGTCCTCGCGCACGGCCACGCCCTCCCACACCACCACTTGGCGCAGGCTCACCCCCCGGGCCACCGTGGCCCGCTCGCCGAGCTGCACGTGGGGCCCCACCCGGGCCCCTGCCCCCACCCGAGCCCCCGCACCGATCCACACCGGTGGCACGAGCTCCGCCCCGTCCTCCACGATCGCCTCGGGGTGGACGCCGCGTAGCGCATGCTCGGCATGCGGCAGGTCGATGCCGCCATCGAGCACGTTCCACACGCCCTGCCGATAGCGCTCGGGGGTCGAGTGCTCCCACCAGTAGCGCTCGCTGACGAACCCGAACACCCGCCCCTCGGCCGCGGCCGCGCGGTAGGCGGTTCGCACCACGCACTGCTCGCCCTCGGGAGGAATCCGATCGAGGAAGCGAGGCTCGAGCACGTGCACCCCGGTGAACATCAGCGGACCGCCGAGCGGCTCGCGAACGACGGGGCTGCGCTCGCCCACCAGCTCCACCAGCCTCGCGTCGGCATCGAGGCGCAGCGGTCGCCCCCAGCGTCCCTCGGGATCGGGCCGCAGCACCATGGTGGCCTCGCCGCCGTGGGCCCAATGCGCCGCGAGCACGGCGTGGAGATCGAGCTCGAGCAGGATCTTGCCGTTGACCACCACGATCGGCGCCCCGTCCCCGGGATCGAACAGCGGCCGGGCCTGACGCAGCCCGCCCCCGGTGCCGAGGATCTGGCCGTGCTCGGGCGAGTAGCGGATGCGGACCCCGAGCGCCGAGCCATCGCCGAGCTCCGCCTCGATCTGCTCGCCGAGGTGATGGAGGTTGATCGCGATGTCCTCGATCCCGTGGTGCGCGAGCCAGCGCACGGCCCAGCGCACCAGCGGGCTGCCGCACACGGGCAGCATCGGCTTGGGACGCCGCTCGGTGATCGGCCCCAGGCGGGTGCCGAAGCCGGCGGCGAGGATCATGGCGCGAGCAGGGGGTACGGCACTCATGGTCATAGCTCCCACACGAGGATCTCGAGCAGCAACACGGCGGTGACCAGCCCCGCGGCCATCGCCGCCACCACGAGCAGGCCCCTCATCATGCCCGCGTGCTTCGAACGACGCACGTCGGCCTCGAGCAGCTCGCGCTCCTCCCCCTCGGGCATCGAGGCCCGCAGCTCGGCGATGGTGGCCTCGCCGTCGCGGGCATGGCTGCGGAGCATCAGCACCGTCATCGCCACGAGATAGAGGCCGCCGCCGCCGAACACGAACAGGCGCAGCCCGAAGATCCAGCGCAGCTTGTGCTCGCGCATCGCCAGCAGATCGCGCTCGCGCGTGGACAGCAGCAGCGGCGGGCCGTGGACCTCGACCGGCAGCGTGTCGATCACCCAGCGCTGCGCCATCGCCCGCGCCTGCGGCGGGAGCGTGCCCGCCTTCTCGGCCTGCTCGAGCGCGTCGAGATACCCGCGCTCGCGCTTCTCGTCCCAGGTGCGATCGTTGCGCGGCAGCGACAGGCGACCGCGCTGCTGCTCGAGCCCTTCACGCAGCGACGGCGGCGACGCCGGGCTCCGTGCCAGCACCCGCGCCACCGCGGTCGACTCCCCCGGTGCATTGGTGAAGTGATAGGCCTCGAGCTGCAGCAGACCCGAGAGCTGCGCCGGCGTGCTCCAGGGCCGCGCCGGCTCGCGGCCCTGGATCGGAGGATCGAACGTGTCGACCCACGCGCCGTCGGGATCGTAGACGTCGACGAACACGGGGCGCTTGGCCGACAGCCCCAGCGCCAGGACCTCGAGCTCGCCGCCCGGCTCGACCTGCAGGGGCTCCGTCGTCAGCAGCACCGCGCCCGCGAAGCTCACCAGTCGGATCTTCCGCTCGTGCAGCACCTTGGGCGGCGGCGGGGTGGCCGGCACGGGCTCGACCGCGGCCTCTCCCTCAACCGGCGGATCGGGCGGGTCCTTCACCGCAGGGTCCTCGGGGGCCGGCTCGGCCGCGGCCTCTTGCGGCGCGCGCAGCTGCACCAGCACCCGCAGCACCTCGGTGCTGAGCAGGCCGTGCACCAGGGCCAGGCCCGCCGCGTCGGTGTGCCCTTCCCACACCAGCGGTGGATCCTCCGCGTTGCCGCGTCGCTCGGCGAACTCGCCGTCCACCAGCCGCAGCGCGAGCGGCCCCGACCACGGCTTGCCCGCGGGCTCGGTCACCCGCACCATCAGCTCGTTCTCGAAGCCCGCGAGCACCCGCCGGCGCGGCCGCACGTCGATCTTCAGCGCCTCGGGCTGCGGGTCGCTGTCGTCGGCGTACTGCGACATCGACGTCGACACCACGTGACGCGCGGGCACGGGCGTGCGCTCGGCCACCACCTCGATCGGGATCCGCTCCACCCGCGGAGGGAACGGCGATGCCTCCACGTTCACGTCGAGGATCGCCGCCCCCGGTGTGAGCGAGGGCACCACGACCCGCCCCTGTGCCATCCCGCCCCCGTGCACGCGCGAGAGCGCACCGAGCTCGTGGCGAACGCCCCCTTGCTCCACCGCGATCGCCACCGATGCCTCGCCCACCTTGGTCGGCGACTCGGGGGTCACCTGCACCCGCATCGCCAGCGTCTCGCCGCCCACCCACTGCGGCTCGCCCTGCACGATCACCGCATGCGTGACCTGCTGCTGGGACACCCACAGGCTCAGGAGCAACGCCACCGCCAGCCCCAGCGGGCCCCCGATCACGAACAACCGACCGACGAGCGGACGCTCGATGGGCGAGGTGAGGAGCTCGATTTCTTCCTTGGACAAAGGGACCTCCCAGGAGGTGGAGCCGGTGTGGCCCAAGAGGCAGAGCCGGTATGGCCAACTGGCAGAGCCGGTGGTGGCGCCGGACCACGCTCGGGCACGGCGGCCGTGGCGGAGCGCGCACGATTATCGTATCGTCCCGCCCTTCATGAAAGTCAGCGTCATTGGAACGGGATACGTGGGCCTGGTCGCGGCGGCGGGCTTTGCCGACCACGGCAACGACGTGGTGTGCGCCGACATCGACGAGGGCAAGGTCGAGCGCCTGCGCCAGGGGGAGATCCCCATCTACGAGCCCGGGCTCGACGAGCTGGTCGAGCGCAACACCAAGGCGGGCCGCCTGCGCTTCACCACCAGCAATGCCGAGGCCGCACGACACGGCGACGCGATCTTCATGGCGGTGGGCACCCCCAGCGCCCCCGACGGCTCCGCCGACCTGAGCTACCTGTTCCAGGCCGCGGCCGAGGTCGGCAAGCACCTCGAGCACTACACGGTCATCATCAACAAGAGCACCGTCCCCGTGGGCACCGCCGAGCGGGTGGCCCGCATCGTTCGCGAGCACACCCAGCAGGAGTTCGTGGTCGCCAGCAACCCCGAGTTCCTCAAGGAGGGCACCGCGGTCGAGGACTTCATGCGACCCGATCGCGTGGTCATCGGCACCGACGACACCCGCGCCCGCGAGCTGCTGCGCCAGCTCTACAAGCCGTTCTTCCGCACCAACGACCGCATCGTGTTCATGGACGCCCGCTCGGCCGAGGTGACCAAGTACGCCTGCAACGCCTACCTGGCCACGCGCATCTCGTTCATCAACGACATCGCCAACCTCTGCGATCTGGTGGGGGCCGACGTGGGCTCGGTGCGGCAAGGCATGGGCATGGACCCCCGCATCGGCCCGAAGTTCCTCTACCCCGGGGTCGGCTACGGCGGCTCGTGCTTCCCCAAGGACACCCGGGCCCTCATCAACACCGCGCGCGAGCACGGCCTCTCGATGAGCCTGGTGGCCGCGGCCGAGCGCATCAACGAGGCGCAGAAGCTGGTCATGATCCGCAAGCTGCGGGCCATGATCGACGACGTGGCCGGCAAGACCTTTGCCCTGTGGGGGCTCTCGTTCAAGCCCAACACCGACGACGTGCGCGAGGCTCCGGCCCTGCGGGTCGCCCGCTCGCTGCTCAACGACGGCGCCAAGCTGCGGCTGCACGACCCCGAGGCCGGTCCCAGCTTCATGGCGGCGCTCGGCAACGGCAACGCGGACCGCGTCGAGCTTTGCACCGACGAGTACGCCGCGGCCGAGGGCGCCGATGCGCTGCTGCTCGTGACCGAGTGGCGCGAGTATCGGAGCCCCGACTTCGATCGCCTCAAGAAGCTGATGGCGCAGCCGATCCTCATCGATGGTCGCAACCAGTGGGACCGCGCCCGCCTCGAGGGCATGGGCTTCCGCTACGCTGCCATCGGTCGATGAAGCTGGCCCGATGAGCTGCGGCGCCCGATGAGCCGAGACGGTGCACCCGCGGACCGCGGTTGCCCGTGTTTGACGCGTGCGCGGGTGCGGGGCTATCGTCGCGCGCCATGATCCGCGTTCGCGGTATGCACAAGAGCTACCGCACGGGAAAGCTCGTCACCCCGGTGCTGCACGGGGTCGATCTCGACGTCGCCGACGGCGAGATGGTGTCGATCGTGGGTCCATCGGGGTCGGGCAAGAGCACGCTCCTGCACGCCATCGGCGGGCTCGACCGCGACTACGAGGGCACCATCGAGGTCGACGGCCGCGACCTCCGGGCCATGTCCGACGTCGAGCTCTCCGCCTATCGCAATCGACACGTGGGGTTCGTGTTCCAGGCGTTCAACCTGCTGCACCACCAGACCTGCGTCGAGAACGTGGCCCTGCCCGCGCTGTTCGCCCGCGGCGAGGGCATGCTCTCGCGCGAGCAGGCGCTGGACCGCGCCCGCGAGGTGCTCGGCCGGGTGGATCTGCACGACAAGGTCGACGCCCTGCCCACCACCCTCTCCGGCGGCCAGCGACAGCGCGTGGCCATCGCGCGGGCGCTGTTCAATCGCCCGCGCCTGATGCTGTGCGACGAGCCCACCGGCAACCTCGACTCCGTGATGGGCAAGGCCATCATCGAGCTGTTCCGGCGGCTCAACGAGGAAGACGGGATCACGCTGGTCGTGGTGACGCACGATCCCAAGATCGCCGCCTCGACCCAGCGCACGGTTCGGGTGCAGGACGGCCTGGTGCTCGAGGGGGCAGGCGACGCGCTCGAAGCCGAAGCGGCCGCGGCCGAGAATTCGAGCAACACCGCGGACGCCGAGGCGAGCGCCGAGGGCTCGGCCGACCCCGAGAGCGCGGACGTGCCCGAGGACCCGGCCGACGCGCCGGCGCAGGAGGCCCTCGCATGAGGAGCGCCCGCTTGTTCGCCCTGGTGCTCGCCAACCTTCGGCGCAGCCGCAATCACTTCTTGCTGGCCTCGATCGGCATCGTGGTGGGCATCGCCACCTTTGCGTTCTTCCTGGCGCTGGGCCTGGGCGTGCGCGCGGTGGTCCTCGGCAAGATCTTCCCCCTCGACAAGCTCGAGGTCGTGCCTCGCAGCCTCGAGGTCGACGTGGGCCCGCTGCGCATGGGCCTGGGCCAGGACGCGCTCGACGACGCCATGGCGGCCAAGCTCGGGGCGCTCCCCGGGGTCACCGCCGTCTACCCCAAGATGAAGCTCACCGTGGGCTCCATCGCCTACGGCGGCGAGTCCTTGTTCGGGGCCGACCTGCGCTCGGAGATCGTCGCCGACGGCATCGACCCCGCGCTCTTGGCCAGCGAGATCAACAAGGACGGCTACCAGTTCGTCGACCACGAGACCCCCGAGCGCCTCGCCGCCGAGCCCCCCAAGGCGTGCACGGCCGACGCCGAGTGCGGCGACAAGATGTACTGCGGCGAGCCGCCCGGCACCACCACCCCGCGCCGGGGAACCCGCAAGAAGCCCGGACCCGACGGCCAGCCCGACCAGCCCGAGCCCGCCAAGGTCTGTCGTCACTTCGTCCCCGTGATCGTCTCCCACCACGTGGTCGAGCTCTACAACGGCACCCTGCGCCGCGCTCACGGGTTTCCCCAGCTCAACCCCGATGCGGTGCGCGGCTTCACCTTCGACCTCATCATCGGCGAGTCGATGGTCGAGACCTCCAACCAGGACCAGGTGATCCACGATCGCGGGATGTTCGTGGGCTTCTCGGACAAGGCGATCCCGCTGGGCATCACCCTGCCGCTGGGCTACGTGCAGCGCTACAACGTGCGCTACAACGGCGAGGACGCCGCCCAGCGCTACCACTCCGTGATCCTGGAGATCCCCGTCAAGGACGACGTGGCCGCGGTCGCCAAGGGCGTGGAGGACCTCGACCTCAAGGTCAAGGACAGCGGGGCCGAGGAAGCCGCGCTGCTCATCGCCGTGTTCATGATGGTGTTCGGCCTGGTCAGCGCCGTGATCGTGGGGATCGCAGCCGTCAACATCATGCACGTGTTCTTCATGCTGGTGTACGAGCGCCAGCGCGAGATCGGCGTGATGCGAGCCGTGGGAGCCAGCCGCGGCGACATCGGCCGCATCATCCTGGGCGAGGCCGCCTCGCTCGGCACCATGGCCGGCACCGCGGGCATCGTCCTCGCCGTCACCGCCGGGACGATCTTCGATCACGTGTCGGCGCGCTACGTGCCCGACTTCCCCTACAAGCCGACCACCTACTTCGACTTTCCGTGGTGGCTCATCGTCGCCGCGCTCGGGTTCTCGATCAGCTTCTGCGTGCTCGGGGCCCTGCTGCCCGCCCGCCGCGCCGCCCACATGGAGCCGGCGCGGGTGCTCTCGGGCGCCTGACCCGAGTGCCCGCTGCGTCCGCGCCAGATCCCGACACGACCCGATGAGCCTGCGGGCCTCACCAGTCCACTCCCGCCCTCCCCCCAGCGACGCTACGATCCCGCCGTGCGTCCTCGCTTCAACACCAGCGGCCCCTGCATCCCGGACGAGCACTACATGCTCCCGCCGCAGCGGCGGCTGCACCACGTGCTCGAGCTCATCGAGGACCACCGCTACTTCACGCTGCATGCCGGGCGGCAGACGGGCAAGACCACCAGCGCGCGATGGCTGGTCGAGCACCTCAATCGCGGCGGTCTCTTCCATGCACTGTGGGTCGACGTCCAAGATGCTCGCGAGCTGAGCGATCCCGTCCGCGCCTTCGAACTCGTGCTCGACGATCTCGACCGCGCCGTGCGGCGCGACCTGCCGGATCTCGCGGCCCCCACCGGCCCCGCCCGCGAGCTCCACCCCCCGCGCAGCGCCATCCGCCGCTACCTCGAGGATCTCGCGGCCCGCGCCCCCCGGCCTCTCGTGGTGCTCCTCGACGAGGTCGATGGACTGGTCGGCGAGGCGATGGTCTCTCTGCTCACGCAGCTTCGCCAGGGCTACATCGACCGCGACCGCGTGCCCTTCCCCGCCAGCGTGGCGCTGGTGGGCATGCGACAGGTCCGCGACTACGTGCTGCGCCAAGAGGATCGGCATGTGCTCGCCTGGCTCGGCACCACCTCCCCCTTCAACATCACCGCCGAGGCCGCCACGCTGGGGCCCTTCGCGGAGGCCGAGGTGGGCGAGCTGTGCGACCAGCACACCTCGGCCACCGGCCAGCGCTTCGCCCCCGCGGCCATCGCTCGCATCTACGACCTCGGCCAGGGCCACCCGTGGCTGACCAACGCGCTCGCCGATCAGATCGTACGCCGCGACGTCAAGGACCGCGCCGTGGAGGTGACGGCGGAACACGTCGACGCCGCCAAGGAGACGATCATCCTCGAGCGACGCACCCACATCGACTCGCTGGTGGCACGCCTACGCGAGGAGCGAGTGCGGCGGATCGTGGCGCCGATGCTGGCGGGAGACCGCACCACCGAGGACGTGCTCGACGACGACTTCGCCTACGTGGCCGGGCTCGGGCTCGTCCGCCGCCGGGAAGGGCGCTGGGTCATGGCCAATCCCATCTACCAGGAGGTCGTCCCGCGCGCGCTCACGTATGTGCAGCAGGGGCAGATCGCCAACGAACCCGCTTGGTACGTGCGTCCCGACGGCTCGCTCGACGTCCCCAAGCTGATGGCCGACTGGCAGGACTTCTGGCGCGAGGATGGCCACCTCGCCGCCAATGCCTTCGGCTACCGCGAGGCTGGCCCGCACCTCATGCTCATGGCGTTCCTCCAGCGCATCGTCAACGGCGGAGGCACCATCGTGCGCGAGTACGGGCTCGGTCGCGGCGCGCTGGATCTGCTCATCGAGTGGCGAGGGCAGCGGCATGCCATCGAGGTCAAGCTGAGGCGGGGACCGACGACCGAGGACCGAGCGCTCGAGCAAGTGGCCCGCTATCTCGATCGACTGGGCCTTTCGGACGGATGGCTCGTGATGTTCGACCTACGCAAGGGCCCGAGCTGGGACGAGAAGATCACCCAGCGCGAGGTCGAGCACGACGGCAAGCGGGTCCACGTGGTGGGGTGCTGAGGCCCGAGTCCCTCGCGCCACGCCCTGCTCACTTGGACTCGGGCTTGGACTCGGGCGACCCAGCCGGCTCGGGCTCGCTGGCTCCCGCCGTCGCGCTCTTGCTCTGCCGCGCCTCCACGCACGCCACGCACGAGTCCTCGGCCTCGCCGCACTCGAGCTCGGCCTTGCGACACAGCCCCTGGTACTCCTCTTCACCCGGGTGCCGGTCGGCCACTTCGCACAGCTTCTCCTTGACCGTGCAGATGCTCGAGGCCAGCGAGCACAGGTCTTCGCAGACCTCGAAGCTGGCGTTGGAGGTGCTGGCCTTCTGCGCCTGCTCCACCGTCAACCGATCGAGCCGCGCCGCGAGGTCGCCGATGTTGTCGCCCTCGTCGCGCCCCTCGGGCTCGGCCCCGTCGGGCACGTTGCCGTTGCCTCCGGGCGGGACCGTGCCGCCTCCGGATGCACTCGGATTGCAGCCCAGCGGCGCCACCGAGCCCAGCGCGAGCGCGAGCGACCATGCTGCCTGCGAAGCACCCCTTCGTCGGTTCGCCTTCATGGTTCCAGCTCCTGGCGCAACTCCTGGCTCAGCAGGGACATCACCTCGATCGACCGCGCATAGCTGCCCGCGGCCAGGGCATCGTCGCCGGTCCGAACGGCCGCATCGCCGAGCACGATCAGCGCGCGGGCGGTGGCGCGATCCAGCGGCAGCGAGCGCTCCACCGCCAGCATGGGACCGAGCAGCTCGCGTGCCGCCGCCGCCCCGCGGGGAGCCTGCATCAGCTCCTCGCCCAAACGCGCGGCCAGATCGAGCCGCAGGATCTCGGCCTCGGCCAGGCCCGCAGGAACGGGCACGCCCAGACCTGCTCGCAGCGCGTCCACGCGGGCCTCGCCCGCGAGCGCATCGGCCCGCTCGTGCACGTCGGCGATCGCCCGCAGGTACACCAGCCCTTCGTCGGTGGGCGTGCTGGGCTCGATGATGTGCGTGCGCAGGGTGTCGTCGGGGCCTCCACGCTCGACGGCCCGCGGCGACGCGTTGCCTCCACCCGTGGATGGATCACAGGCCGCGAGACCGAGCGCCCACACCACCAACGTGCGGCGTCCCTTGGCCACTCGGCTCATGAGGCGGCTCATGGGTCGGATCATCACTCGGCTCCTCGTGCGGCCCGCAGCCGCGCCTCGTAGCGCTGCGCCAGCTCGCGGGCTCGGTCGCTCGGTGCGGCCGCGCCCTGCAGCTGCGCACGGGCGAGCTCACCGGCGCTCCGCAGATCGTCGCGGTCCTCCGGCGACAAGGGCGGCGCAACCGGCACGTGGAGCACCAGGGTCACGCTGGCCACCAACGCCAGGCTCGCCACCACGCCGCGCCAGCCGCTGGATGCGGCGTCGTTGGCCGCGGCCGGCCCGGGCTCGGCCACGATCGTCGGCAGCGCCGGGATCCTGGCCTCCACGCGCCGCCACACGCGATGACGCTCGAGCGCCGACAGCCCGTCGGCGGGCGGATCCCAGCGCGACAGCCCCACGAGCGTCGCGACCGTACGCACGTCGGCCGTACGCACGTCGGCCTCATGCACGTCGTCGTGCATGGATGGATCGCTGGCGACGAAGGTGAACTCCTCGTCGTCGGCCGGGTCCTCACCCAACGCGGCGAGCTCGGCATCGATGCGCGCCCGCTGGAGATCCGGCTGGAGATCCGCCTGGAGATCAGGGTCGTGGTTGGTCATGGGAATCCGAGCTCGCGCTGTGGACCGTCGCCGTAGCGCGAAACGTAGACCTTGCGAAACGCCTTGCAAGCGCGGAACAGCAGCACGTCGAGGGTACCGATCGAGACCTCCATGGCCTCGGCTGCGCGATCGCGAGCCATGCCCTGGACCAGCCGCAGCTCGAGCACCCTGCGATACCGCGGATTGATCTCCTCGAGACATGCATCGATGCGCTCGCGCATGAGGCCCGTGAGCTCTCGATGGGCCGCGAGCGTCTCCCCGTTCCACTCGCCCGGGTCGGGCACGAGCTGCTCGTACTCCGTGGGCCAGCTGCCCACGCGCCCCGACTTTCGCAAGTGATCGAGGCATAGGTTCTTGGCGATGCGAATGAGCCAGGGCAGCACGCCCTTGCCCTGCCACTGAAAGCGTCCGATGTTCTCGAGCGCGCGCACGAACGTGTCCGCGAGCAGGTCCTCGGCCAGCACGCGATCGTGGACCAGCGGAAGGATCGCGTAGCGATGCACGGCCGGAGCGAAGCGCTGGTACAGCGCCCGAAAGGCCGCGGTGTCGCCCGCCTGGGCACGCACCACGAGGGCACGTTCTTGCTCTCGCTGCTGCTCATCGCTGGGGGTGGTGTTCACGTGGGTGTGCTCGGCCGGCCTCATCGTCGCGGCGCCTGCGCAAGAAAGCGCCACTTCGAAGGCCATGGGCGCAGGGCACACAGGGAAACATCGCTCCTCGGCCCAAGCAACGGGGTCCCTCCCCGCGACTTACACGCTCCTCTCCTGGCCCCCGGCCCCGGCCGCCGGCGAGCGGCCACGAAACAGCGATCCGCTCCATGGCGTCCAAGACGGCGCACCCGCGGGCCTCCCCTACATGCGCTTGACCCCGGTGGAGCACGGCGGTATCCGCCGGGTGCGTTCGACAGGGTCACCGGGTCTCGAACGAGGGGTTAGCCGTGCACCTTCTCACGAACATCGCCGCTCTACTCCTGTTCGCTCCTGCCTCCGCCCCGACGCCCGCGCCGGGCCCCGCTCCCATCGCCGATGCACCCGCCGACGATGCGACCACCAGCCCCACCGCGGCTCCCGCTCCCATCGAGTTGCCGCCGGTCGAGATGACCGGCCTGTCCGACGACTACGTGCCCCCGTTCGACAGCGATCCGCTCGAGCTGTCGGAGGTGCTCGAGCGCTCGCTCGAGACCAACCTCGACCTGGCCGGCAACGCCATCGACATCCAGATCACCGAGGCCCAGGTCCGCGCCGCCCTCGGAGCCTTCGACGTGTTCATCACCGCGGGGGTCAACGGCAGCATCTCCGAGTCCCCGCAGCGCGGCTCGGCATTCGCCTTTGCCCTCGGCTCGCGCTCGGTGGGGGCCAACTTCGGCGTGTCGCGCAATCTCGAGACCGGCGGCAACGTCAACTTCACGGTTCGGGCCACGCGAACCCTCACCGAGCAGCCGCTGAACTTCTTCGACGCCAACGCGGGCTCCTATCAGCTCGCCAGCTATGCGCTCGTGCCCACGCTCACCGTCAGCCATCCGCTGCTGCGCGGGGCCGGGCTGCGGGTCAACCGGGCCGACATCAATCGCGCCCGCATCGCCGTGAGCCAGGCCGAGGCCCAGCGACAGATCACCGCCCAGAACATGGTGCGCGACATCATCAGCGCCTACTGGGACCTCCTGTTCGCCCATCGCGATCTCGAGAACAAGCGCCGCAGCGTGGGTCTGGCGCAGCGACAGCTCGAGCGCACCCAGGCGCTGGTCGCCGCCGGGCGACAGTCGCCGGTCGACGCCAAGGCGGTCGAGCAAGCCCTCGCCGCCCGCGAGAGCGACGTGATCAACGCCGAGAACGGCCTGCTCGTGGCCAGCCTCAACCTTCGCACCCTGATGGGCGAGTCGCTGGCCGATCAGAGCACGCTGGGCGTGCTGCCCATGACCGATCCGGTGGTGCAGCCTCGTCCCGTCGACATCAAGTCCGAGCTCGACAACGCCCTGGCCAACAACGCCCAGATTCGCCAGCTCCAGCTCGGGATCGAGAGCCGCCGCATCGACGAGCTGGTGGCCGCCAACAATCGCCTGCCCCAGCTCGACGTCAGCGGCAGCTTCACCCCGCAGGGCCGCAGCGTCGACAGCGTCCCGGATACCACCACCGGCGAACCCGGCACCCAGGGCAGCTGGCCCGAGGCGTTCCGCAACATCTTCAGCAGCGACATCCGCGATGGCGTCCTCGCCGACTGGACCCTGAGCGGGCAGATCAACCTCACCTGGGACGTACAAAACCGCGGACCCAAGGGACAGCACGAGGCGGCGCGGCTGCAGATCAAGAAGGCCGAGCTCCAGCTCGACCAGGCGCGGCAGCAGGTGGCGGCGGGCACCATCCAGTCCGCCAACTCGCTGCGCACCGCGGCCAAGGTCATGGAGGTGGCGGAGATCTCGCTCGAGCTCGCCAAGGACAACCTCGAGGCGGAGCAGGCGCGCTTCGACGTGGGCCGCTCCACCAACTACGACGTGCTCCAGCGGCTCGACCAGGTCGATCAGGCCGCTGCACAAGCGCTCAGCGCGCAGATCAGCTACCTCAAGGCCTTGGTCCAGCTTCAGGCGCTCAACGGTGAGATCCTGCCGGCCTACGGCATCGACCTGCAGTAGCCGGCCGCCGCCACCGCGGAGGTCATTCGTTCAGCGGCCCAGCCATTCGAGTTGTCCCCCGTTGGGGGCGCGTGATAGCGTTCTGGCTCGACCCGTGGGGTGATTCGCGCTCACCAAGACCACGGTCTCAGGGGAAGTCACATGTCCGCATCCGAGATCGCCGACAACAAGTGGGAGCTCCAGGCCTCCAAGCCGCCACTGGGCAGCGCGGGGGGCATCATGCAGCTGATCTTCATGGCCGGCTTCTGCGGCGTCTTCCTCTATCTGATCATCTTCTCGATCATCGGGGCCGTCACGCCCAAGCCGGAGGACGGCGGCCTCGCAGGCCAGTACAAGAACATGAAGGTCGAGGGGACGAAGGCCGAGGGGACGAAGGCCGAGGCCGAAGAGTAGGGCTCGCCTCGCGCTCGTCCCCGAGACGCCTTGGTCTACCCATGGCGTCTCGGGCTCGGTACACAAGAGCTCATGTCGGGCTCGCGTGTGGTTCATAGCGGTGATCTGCCCTGGGAGTCGGGCGGAGAGGGTGATCTGTTCGCCCATCGTCGACGTCGGCTGGCCATGGCTGCCGGTGGGCATGGCCTGGGCTGCAGCATGATGGAGCTGGACCCGGGCAAGACTGCGTGGCCGTTCCACTATCACCACGCCAACGAAGAGGCGATCTACGTGCTGCACGGCGAAGCCACCCTGCGCCTGGGCACCGAGCGCATGCCGCTGCGAGCGGGCGACTACGTGGCGTTTCCGACCGGCGCCGACCATGCGCACCAGCTCACCAATACCGGGGTCGAGGTGGTGCGCTACCTCGTGATCTCGACCATGGTCGTCCCCGACGTGTGCGTCTACCCCGATGCTCGCAAGGTGGGGGTGGTGGGCGCACTGCTCGACGACGAGGGCCAAACCCGGCGGGTCGTCACCTATCCGCTCGAGGCCGAGGTCGGGTACTGGGCGCGCGAGATCACCAAGCGCGACCCCGGCCGCACGACCGAGCCCTCGACTCCACGGCAGGACCATCGGCCCGACGATCGCAAGGCCAAGCTCGACGAGATCGTGGAGTCCGAGCTCGAGGCGCTCAAGCGCAAGCTCCAGCAAGAGTCCTCGGTGGCGCACGAGGATCTCGACGCCCTCGAGCGCAAGCTCGATGGCTGAGTCCGCCTCGATCGCATCAGCTCTGGGGCAAGCGCACCGGGACCATCGTCGTCCCCGGCTGGCCCAGGGTCAGGCCCCGAACCTCGAACCGACGCTCGCGCTTGAACACCCGCAGGCGATAGCTGCCCGCGGGGGGCTCCTCGACGCTCCAGACCCCCTGATCATCGGTCAGGGTGGTGATCTGTACGGCCTCACCGCCGCCGTCCTCGCGCTCGAGGAACACGGTGGCGCGCGAGAGCGGCGCCGCCGTCTCGGCCGCGACCACCTGCCCCAGCACGCACGAGCTCGTCTGTGCGCAGCGAGCCCGTACGAACGTGACACCCCCCCGATGACCGGGCCCAGCGGGGGGATTGGGGGCCGCGGGGGCCCGACAGGCCGAGCCAAGCATCAGCACGACGAACAGCGACGCTCTCTCGATGGTGCGCATGCGGACGCTCCTCGGGCCACTGCCATCGCCGACCCCGTTTCCCACGCTACCGGGGCTCGAGGGGCACGTCCAGCGATGACCGGACTCGCACGGGGAGAACGGAGCCTCGCGGGAGGTCTTTCACCCGCGGGAACGGCGACCCCGCGGGTCGGGCCACCGCCCTTTGCACGGGCGTGGGTGCCATCGTAGGCTGGGACACGAAACGAGGTCCCCCGATGGTCGGAATTCGACGTGCATTCGCCCTCCTGCTCCTCGGCTTCTACGTCACGCAGTTCGCGATGACGGCGGGGCTCGGACCCGACGAGACCTTCGCCGCCTACCTGGGCCTGGCCCTGTGCTACGGGCTGGCGTTCGTCGGCCTCGCGGCCGAGTGGTTCTGGGCCCGGTGGTTTGCCATCGGCGTGGGCAACTTCGGCTCGCTGATCCTGCTGGTGTTGATCAAGGTGGGGATGGAGCCGCTCATCGCGTTCTTCGGCTTCACGCACCTGGCGATCTGGCTGCTGCTGCTGGGCGAGGGCATGGCCGCCCGCTACGAGCACTCCGAGGCCACGGCCGAGCGCTGGAACTTCCAGGAGGAGTCGCTCATCCTGATGCGCCGCGCGGTCAAGTCCGCCGGCACCACCCTGCCCTTCCTCATCCTCTACGCCCTGGCGCCTCAACCGGAGGGGCTGCAGCTGGTCGCGCTGGCCCTGGGCGTGGGCGGCCTCTGGGGCTTGGTGCGTGGGCGCACGTGGGGCGTGCTGGCCCTGGGTGGCGCGGGCTTCATCGCGCTGGCCGACGGCCTGGGCTGGCTGGGGGTGCCGGTCACGAGCTACCTGCTCATCACCCCCACCGGCTCGCCCATCATCTACGGCCCGCTGGGGGGGCTGATGGCCGCCATCTTCCTGCTGATGGTGCCGCTCATCTACGGTCGCCCCATGCTCCGATACCTGCGCGCGAGCCGAGCCTAACCCGGCGGTCACGGACGCCGAAGCAAGGAGGCGGAAGAGCCCTGGGCTCTCCGCCTCCTTGCTTCTTCGGCCGCCGTCGGATCTCGCTTGCAGGTACCAAGCCGCCGCCGGGCCCGGCGTATCCTGCCCGCGATGCTCGCTCCGACGATCCATCGAGGCACGCTCGGGCTGCTGCTGGTCCTGCTCGCGGCTGCGCTCACCGCCTGCGCCCTGCCCCGTCGGGCCCAGGCCAGGCCCCCCGGCAGCTCGGCGCCCGTTCGCTACCGCGTGGAGATCCCCGCGCCCCATCGCCAGTACGTGCACGTGGCGATGGACGTCACCTCCCCTTCGGGGCGCCACGCCCAGGTGGCGATGCCCGCCTGGACTCCCGGCTCCTATCTCATCCGCGACTTTGCCCGGCACGTGTACGACCTGCGAGCCGAGGACGACCGCGGCCGTGCGCTGGAGACCCGCCGCCTCGACAAGCAGACCTGGCGCGTCGAGCACGGCGGTCGCCCCTTCACCGTGCGCTACCGAGTGTTTGCCGCCGAGCCCAGCGTGCGCACGAGCCACGTCGACGACCAACACGCCAGCCTCGTGGGCGCCTCGCTGTTCCTCTACGTGATGGGCGAGCAGAGCCGGCCGTCCGAGGTGGAAGTGATGCTGCCCGCGGGATGGTCGGCTCACACCGCGCTCGCGGCCGATCCCACCGCCAGCGACGGCGTGGTCCGCTTGACGGCGCCCGACTACGACACGCTCGTCGACTCGCCCATCGAGCTGGGCACGCCGGCCGTCGAGCGCTTCGAGGTGGACGGCGCCCAGATCGAGTACGTGCTGACCGGCGCCGAGGGCACGGCGATCGAGCTGCGCCGCCTGGTCGACGACGCCAGGCGCGTGGTGGAGGCACAGGGAGAGCTGATGGGAGGCCTGCCCTTCTCCCGCTACGTGTTCCTGCTGCGGGTCTCCGAGGTCGGGGGCGGCGGGCTCGAGCACGCGAGCAGCACCTCGATGATGATGCGCCGCGCCGACTTCGACCGTGACGACGGCTACGCCCGCGCGGCTCGGCTCGCGGCCCACGAGCTGTTCCATGCCTGGAACGTCAAGCGGATCCACGACCGTGCGCTGGGGCCGTTCGACTATGGGCGCGAGAACCACTCGCGGCTCTTGTGGCTGCACGAGGGCTTCACCGAGACGATGGAGGCGCAGAGCCTGTTGCGCGCGGGCCTGGTCGAGCCCCACGACTACGTGCGCGAGCTCGGCCAGCGCTTCAGCAGCTACCTGGGCAAGCCAGGCCGCAACTACGCGCCGCTGTCGTCGCTGTCGTTCGACGCCTGGACCAAGGCCTACATGCCGGCCGACAACCACCCCAACGTGGCCATCAGCTACTACGAAAAGGGCGACTTCGTGGGCATCGCGCTCGACCTCGAGCTGCGGCTGCGCGCCGCCTCGCATGGGCACGAGGGGTCGCTCGCGGGGCTGTTTCGGCGCCTGATGGCCAGCCACGGGGCCAAGGGCCGGGGAATCTCGGCCGACGACGTGGTGGCGGCCACCAGCGCCGAGGCCGGCGAGGACATGGCGTGGTTCTTCGCGCGCTACGTGGACGGGACCGAAGAGCTGCCGCTGCCCGAGCTCCTGCCCCGCGTGGGGGTGGACGTGAAGATCTCCGCCCCCTGGCTCGACGACGACGGCAAGGTCCTCGACGTGCTCGGCCGCACCCAGCGACTGGAGCGGCTGCACACCGGGCTGCAGCTCTCGGGCAACGCCGAGGTGCGCAACGTGGAGCCCGACTCGCCCGCCGATCGAGCGGGGCTGATGCTCCACGACGTGGTGGTGGCGGTGGACGGGCTGCGGACCTCCACCCGCAGCGCGGTCGAGGCCCGCCTGGCCGACCACGTGCCCGGTGAGTCGGTGCGGATCGCGTTGTTCCGCGGCGAGCGGCTGCTCGAGCGCACGCTGACCGTGGCCGAGAGCACCGCTCGCACGATCGCGCTGTCGCTACGGCCGCAGGCCGAGCTGTCGGCCGAGCAGCAGCGCCTGCGGCAGGCGTGGCTGGGTGGCGAGTAGACGGCGACGTTCGAAGTCTCCGCGCCCGTCAGCCTCCCGACGAGCCCGTGCTCCCGTCCGAGCCCGAGATCCCGTCCGAGCCGACCCCGTGCCACGAGAGTCCTGTTCGGCGCGTGTACCACCCCGCGCGCGGCTACGGCATAATCCGCGCGCGGTGATGCACCGAGTCACGCGTGCGGCCTTGCTCGGAGCCCTGGGGGCAGGCGTGCTCGCGTTGCCCGATCTCGCGCGCGCGGCCGTGAGGACGGTCGGGCCCGCCCCCGAGGTGTCGGCCGACGAGGTGCAGCCGCCCGTGCTCCTGCAGGGCGTGTCGATCGACTACCCCGAGGCCGCCAAGGCGCTCGAGCCTCCGCCGGCCGGGCGCGTGGTGGTGGAGGTGACGATCGGCGTCGA
Source organism: Paraliomyxa miuraensis (assembly GCF_026337845.1). Classification (GTDB taxonomy): domain Bacteria; phylum Myxococcota_A; class Polyangia; order Nannocystales; family Nannocystaceae; genus Paraliomyxa; species Paraliomyxa miuraensis. The sequence continues at coordinate 355,712 of NZ_JAOVZF010000158.1, forward strand.
CGGAATCCCCAAGGACCCGCTGGTCGTGACCAGCGTGCACCCGCTGCTCGACGAGGCGGCCGCGAGCGCCGTGCTCGGCCTGCGCTACACCGCGGCGCGCTGGAAGGGGCGAGAGATCGAGGTCGTGCTGCCGATTCCGATCGACTTCGCGCCCCCGGAGCCCGCGCCCGAGCCCGGCGACGACACCGAGCCCGACGACACCGAGCCCGACGACACCGAGCCCGACGACACCGAGCCCGACGACACCGAGCCCACCGACGACGCCACCGCGCCCGATGCCGAGACCGGCCCCGTGCGACTGCGTGGCCAGCTGCTCGAGGCCGGCGACCGCACGCCCATCACCAACGCCCGGGTGGTCGTGATCCCGGCCGAGCCCGACGACGAGGTCGGCCCCGTGCGGCGCACCGACTACCGCCAGCGTCCGGCCCCGCCCTGGCAAGTCCGGGCCTTCACCGACGAGGAAGGCCGCTTCACCATCGCCGGCATCCCCGATGATGCGGGCAGCGGCAAGATCCGCGTGATCGTGCTCCAGGAGGGCTACGATCGGCTCGAGGTCGTCGAGGCGCTGCCCGCCGGCGAGGCGCTCGACGTGCGCTACTACGCCAAGCGCCTCGAGGACAACCCCTACCGCACCGTGGTCGAGGGCGAGCGGATCGAGCGCGAGGAGGTCGCCCGCCGCACGATCAGCACCGAGGAGATCAGGAACCTCCCCGGCACCCAGGGCGACGCGCTAAAGTCGATCCAGAACTTCCCCGGCATCGCCCGCGCGCCGCTCGGGATCGGCCTCATCGTCATCCGCGGATCGGATCCCACCGACTCGGCCGTGTTCCTCGCCGAGCACGAGATCCCGCAGCTGTTCCACTTCGGCGGGATCACCTCGGTGTTCAACTCCGACGTGCTCGAGAAGATCGACTTCATCCCGGGCAACTTCGACGCACGCTATGGCGACGCGATCGGCGGCGTCATCGACGTCAAGCCGCGGGCCGGCCGTCGCGACGGCTACCACGGCTACATCGACAGCGACCTGTTCGACACCGGCGTGCTCGCGGAGGGCCCGGTGGACAAGGGCTCGTTCGTGGTCAGCGGCCGCCGCAGCTACATCGACGTGATCCTGCCCGCGGTCATCCCCGACGACGCCGGCCTGTCGATCTCGGTGGCTCCCCGCTACTACGACTACCAGGTGCTGTTCGACTATCCGGTGTCCAAGGGCAACCTCTCGGCCAAGGTGTTCGGCTCCGACGATCGCACGCGGCTCATTGCCCCCAACCCCAACGACATCGAGCCCAGCGATCGCGACCAGTTCGAGACGTCCTTGACGTTCCACCGCGCCGATCTGGCCTACACCCGCCGCGAGGGCCCGTGGGACTTCCTCATCACGCCGTCCTATCGCTACGACGACGTGGGCGCGGGCGCGGGCGGGCTGTTTCGCTTTCGCCTGATCGCGCACACGTTCTCGGGTCGCGCCGAGCTCGGCTACCGCGCAAGCCCCTCGATCTACTGGACCGTGGGCACGCAGGTGCTCGCCGGCCGGCTCGAGATCGATGCCGAGTCGGTCCCCGTGCCCACTCCGGGCGCGGGCTCCAACGACACGCGCCTGCGCATCCAGTCCAACGAGCCCATCCTCCAGCCCGCGATCTACAGCACGTTCGTGATCAACCTGGGCGAGCGCTTCGTGCTCTACCCCAGCGTGCGGCTGACCGAGTACGCGCTGCTGCTCCAGCGCACGACCACCGATCCGCGGGTTCGCTTCCTGTGGCAGGTGGGCGACCGCACCAGCATCAAGGGCGGGGTGGGCCTCTACTCCCAGATCCCCGACTTCCCCGAGTGGAACCCGCGCTTTGGCAACCCCGAGGTGCTCACCGAGAAGGCGCTGCACAGCAGCCTCGCCGTGGGCCGCGACTTCGTGCGCGACATCCGGATCGAGGTGACGGGCTTCCACAAGACCCTGTGGGATCTGGCCGCGCCCTCCTCCGACCTCGTGCTGCGCGACGAGGGGGAGGTGGGCCTGGAGAACTTCGACAGCCGCGGGCTCGGCCGCATCTACGGCGGCGAGCTGTTCGTCCGCAAGGCGCTCACTCGCAACGTGTTCGGGTGGCTCTCGTACACGCTCTCGCGCAGCGAGCGAAGGCCCGACCCCGACGAGGACTGGCGGCTGTTCGATCTCGACCAGACCCACATCCTCACCCTCATCGGCGTCTACCGCCTACCCAAGGGCTGGCAGGTGGGCGCGCGCTTCCGCCTGGTCTCGGGCAATCCCTACACCCCGGTGGTCGGCGCCACCTACGACGCGTCCGGCGGCGGCTACATCCCGCTCGCCGGCCCCTACAATTCGGCCCGCGTGCCGGCGTTCCACCAGCTCGATCTGCGCGTGGACAAGCGCTTCACGTGGAAGCGAGTCGTCCTGACCACCTACCTCGACGTGCAGAACGTCTACAACCGCCAAAATGCCGAGTTCGTCAACTACGCCTACGACTACTCGGCGCAGAGCAACATCCCGTCGCTGCCCATCATCCCCTCGCTGGGGCTCAAGCTCGAGTACTAGGGCTGGAGCACGGCGCTACTCGGCCCTGACCCACACCCGCTTGCCCGCGAACGCAATCGCCACCTTGCGCACCGGCTCCGCCCCCGCCGCGCGCAGCTCCGCCGCGTAGTCCCGCGCCTCGATCTGCTGCAGGGCCGACGCGAGCGCAGCATCGGGCGACTCGCCGCGGTCCTCGAGCACCCGCTTGAGCTCGAGCACCACTCCCGGCTGGCCGGGCCGGCGGGGAATGATCAGCACGTCGCTGCGCCCGTAGCCCGACTCGCGCTCGGAGCGGACGCGATGCTCGGGCTCGAGGTGGGCGAGCAGGCCCAGCACGAACGCGTGATAGACCCGCTCGGGGGCGGTGGGCCCGGTGCCAGTGTCGTGCACCGACAGCACGTCTCGTACCAGGTCGCCGAGCAGCGCGGCCATCGTGGAGGCGTCGCCCTCGAGCAGCGCCCGGGCCACCGCGTCGACCTGCCCGATCCCGTGCATGCGCTCGCCGAGCCAGCGCACGAACAGCTCGCGCCACAGGCCATCCACCTCGAGGTTGGGGATCGACACGTCGGCCACGACCCCCTTGGGCGAGTCCTCGACGACCTCGGCCTTGAGGTAGCCGGCAAAGACCAAGAAGCTCCAGATCGCGGTGGGGTTGCGCTCGAGATCGGGCAGCACGACGTGCTCGTCGAGGGCGCGGCGCAGGCACTGGCCGGCCAGCAACACGGGGACCTCCCGGGCGAGATCGATGCCGCCCGCGAGGAACAGCGTGCGCAGCAGGTGATCCGAGCTGGGCGCCACCCAGTAGGGGCGAGCCCGACCCGTGGCGGCGAAGCTCAGCACGGACCAGGGGTTGTAGACGACCGCTCCACCAAAGACATAGCCGTTGTACCAGCGCCGCACCTCGTCGAGGTGCTCGACGTGGCCGGCCGCCTCGAGCACGGTGCGGACCTCTTGGTCGGTGAAGCCGAAGCTGGTGCGGAACGGGTCGGCGAGCAGGCTGAGCACCACGACGTTGTTGAGCCCGGAGAACAGCGATTCCTTGGCGACCCGACGCACCCCCGTGAGCACGCCGCGGTAGAGGTGCGGGTTGTCCTTGAGCCCACCGCCGAGCACACCGCGGAGCACGTCGACGATCTGATCGTAGTAGCCATGAGCGAAGCCGGCCTCGATCGGGGCATCGTACTCGTCGATGAGCAGCACGCAGCGCTCGCCGTGGTGGGCGTGAAGCCAACGGGTGAGGCGCTGGAGGCTGGTCCGCAGCTCGGCGCGAGAGGCGGTCCCCTGCAGCAGACGGCCAAAGGACGCGTGGTCCTCGGGAGACAGCGCTGCGCTGTCGAGCAGCGAGCGATGGGCGCCGCAGACCTCGGCGATGCGTCCCTGCAAGGCCTCGATGCTGCCGGCCAGATCGGGCAGCCCCACGTCCTTGAGGTTCAGCGCGACCACCGGGTGACGCGCCTGGTGCTCGAGCACCTCCGGCCCGGCGCTGGCGATCGCCAGCCCCTCGAAGAGCGACCGGCGCTCCTCCTCGGAGCGCTCGATGAAGTAGCGCAGGGCGCTGAGGTTGAGGGTCTTGCCGAAACGGCGGGGCCGGGGCAGCAGCACCACCTGCTCGGGTCGATGCAGCAGCTCGGCGATCCACGCGGTCTTGTCGACATAGAAGCGACCTTCCTCCCGGAGCTGGCGAAAGTCCGAGGGGCCGGGTCCGGGCAGGCGCATCGGGGGTCACGATAGCGTCGCCGGCCCCCGTGCACCACCAAAGCCCCACGCCTCGGCTCGGCCTTAGCCCGCTCGGGGCTTGGCGGCGGACGGGCCGGCTGCTACTTCGATCTCATGGACGATGCTCCCGGTCTGCTCCTCAAGCGCGCGCTCGACCACGCCGCGGTGTGGCACGCCGACCAGGTGCGCAAGTACCCGGGGCTGCGCGTCCCCTACATGAGCCATCCGGCCGGCGTGGTGAGCATCCTGGCGCGCCACGGCTTTGCCGAGGACGTGCAGGCCGCGGGCGCCCTGCACGACGTGCTCGAGGACACCCCGGCCACCTTCGAGGATCTGCGCACGCGCTTCGGTCGGAGGATCGCCCAGCTCGTCCAGTGGGTCTCCGAGGAGGACAAGACCCTGCCCTGGGAAGAGCGCAAGCAGCAGTACCTCGACCGCTTCCCGCACAAGCCATGGGACGCCCAGGCGATCACGCTGGCCGACAAGATCGACAACCTGCGATCGATCGTCGTGTGTGCGCTCGAGTTCGGCGACCCCTGGGCTCAGCTCAAGCGCGGCCGACAGGCACAGATCCTGCGCTACGACGCCTTGCTCGTGGCCGCCCGCGCCTTGCCGACCCACCCGCTCGTCGACGAGTACGCCGAGTCGCTCGAGCAGGTGCGGCGGGTGGACGACGACGGGCGCATGCGATAGCCGGTTCTGCTACTCCTCTTCCCACGCCGACCCGGCATCGAGCTGGGTCGACAGCTCCACCACCACCGGGGGCCCGTCGTACTTGGGGAACTGCACCGTGGCCACCGCCTCGCGGATGCAGTCCTTGAGCACGGTGTCCTTGTCGAGCTTGCCCGCCGAGAGCGTGGCATTGACCGCCGCCGCCTTGCCGGTCTTGGGCTCGAGCTTGACCGCGAGGTCCACGTCGCCCGGCAGCGCCTGGTCGGCCGCGATGCCCTTGCGCTCCTTGGCCGCCACCACGCAGGCATCCATCGGCGCGAACGCCTGGTTGAAGGACATCTGGACCGCGTAGTCGTCGGGACGCTGCGTGCCACCTTCGAAGTCGATCGCCACGTCGGCATTGGGATCGAAGGTGCTGATGCTGGCCTTGACGGTCCTGGTCGAGCGACCGGCCTGCTTGATCTCCGGATCCTTGCAGCCAACGGCGGCCAGGACCAGGGCCAGGGCGGGTACGGTGAGGGCAAGGGCTCCGAACGACTTGGGGGTGTGCATGTCGAGCTGGCTCCGAGTTGGGGTCTCGTCCGAGGGGGGCGCCTAGGACGTTAATCGATCATCGAACGTTTCGGTCGCGCGCTGTTCCCGCTACACTCGTTTGCGACATGTCCACCCCGCTCCGTGCGCAGGCCGAAGTCTCGGCCCAGTGCTCATCGTGCGGGCTCCACGAGCTGGTGTCGGTGGTGCTCGCTCGAAGCGCCCAAGGGGCGTGGCAACCGGTCGAGAATACGGGGAATTTCCTGGATCGCTGGCGACGGCGCACACGGCCGGGGACCCGTCCCGACCCCGTCCTGACCACCGTTCAGATCGACGTGTGCCCCGTGTGCATGGGGGCCTGGTTCGACCGTGGCGAGCTCGATGTCCTCTCGGGGGATCTTGGAGATGTCGAGCAGGTCCTCGCGCCCGAGCTCGGACGTGCGCAACGCCCGTGCCCCCATGGCCACGGACTCATGGTCGAGCAGCAGCTCCCTGGCCTGATTCGAACTCCGGTCGACCGCTGCCAGCGATGCGGTGGGATCTGGCTCGACGGTCACGAGCGCCGCAAGCTGGCCAAGGCCAGCACCCGCGAGGGACAGGGCACCAAGACCGAGCGCTGGCTCCGACGCGGTGCCATCTGGGCCGCGCAGGTGCTCACCCATCTCCCGGTGGAGGTCGACAACCCGGCGCGTGGCACCCCATGGGTGGTGCTCTCGTTGCTCGTCGGGCTCTTCGGCCTGTTCCTCTTGCAGGTGCAGGGCGTCATCGACACCTATACCTGGGCCCTGGTCCCCGGGCGGCTCCAGGCCAATGGCGACTGGTGGACCCTGGGTACCTCGATCCTGCTGCACGGCACCTGGGTGCACATCCTGGGCAACGCCTACTTCCTCTACACCTTCGGCGACAACGTCGAGCACCTGTTCGGGCGCTGGCGCTTCCTCGCGTTCTACCTCGCCGCGGGGCTGGTGGGCGCGGTGGCTCAAGCGCTGCTCACCACCAAGACGGCACTGCCCGTGGTGGGGGCCTCCGGATCCATCGCCGGGGTGCTGGGTGCCTACCTCTGGGCGTTCCCGCGACAGCGGCTGTTCCAGGTGATCCTGTGGATCCAGCTCCAGGTCCCCATGTGGATGTATCTGGGCGTGTGGGTCGCCTTCCACGTGGTGATGGGGCTGTTCGGCACCGGGCAAGGGGCGGAGAGCGTGGCGTGGTTCGCCCACCTCGGCGGGTTCCTCACCGGGCTCGGGGTCACCCCCTTCGTGCTCGCCTGGCGGCGTCGCGAGGTCGCTCACCGCGTGCGCGTGCCCGCACGCCCGGCCCCCGGCACCGCGGTCGCCCTGCCGCCGTAGGGATCGTCGTCGCTCTTCATGGCGGCCCCTTCGGGAGCGTCGCCTCCCGGCGCCGCAGGGCCTTGCCGGCAGGCTTCGCCGTCGCTCTTCATGGCGGCCCCTTCGGGAGCGTCGCCTCCCGGCGCCGCAGGGCCTTGCCGGCAGGCTTCGCCTGCCTACTCTTACTCCTTGGACGGCGGCACCCAGGCCGTATCGGCCAGGTTCCCCTCCTCGAACCCGAAGAACACCTTCATCTGGTCGCGCAGGAACTCGCGTCCCTTGTCGCTCTGCAGGTCGAGGCCGTAGGTGTTGACGTAGCGCGGCGACTCGCGCAGCCACATCTGCCACGCCTCCATGCTCACGTTGTCGTAGAGGAGCTGGCCGAAATCGTCGGTGAAGGGCTTGAAGGGCAGCCCGGGCGCTTCCTTGCCGAGCTTCTTGCAGAACACCATGCGCGGTCCGTTCATCGGGTGGCCTCCGGTCCGGCGCGGAGCATAGCGACCACGAGCCGTGGATGCCAAACCCACGCGCACTCGACCCGTGCTATCACGCGAGGGCATGTCCGAGGGCAGACCCGGCTTCTCCGAGGAGGAATCGGCGCTCATCCTGCGCCGGGCAGCCGAGCTCCAGGCGCAGGAGGGGCGCAGCCTGTCGCTGCGCGAGCTCGAGGCAGCCGCGACCGAAGCGGGCATCGACGCCGCGCTCGTGCGGCGCGCAGCGCAGGAGGTGGCGATCGAGGGGCCACCACCGGCTCCGCCCGCGCCCGCGCCCGTGCACGGCGGAGCCCTGGGCGCCCCGCTGCACCTGGTTCACGAGCGGGTGGTGGCCGGCGAGGGCCGCGGCCACTGGGACGAGGTCGTGGCCGAGCTCAACCGACGGCTCGACGTGCCCGGCCGCCTCGAGACCGGTGATCGACGGCTCTCCTGGCATGGCGGCCTCGGTCGCAAGGTGCGGGTGTCCATCGTCGTGCGGGCCGGCCGGCGCCTCATTCGAGTGGAGGAGCGCGTGGGAGAGCTCGGCGGCGGCCTGTTCCTCGGGATGGCGCTGCCGATGACGGCGGCGGGCCTGGGCTTCATCCTGCCGATCTGCATCGCGGTGCTGGCGATGCCGGTGATGATCCCGGTGATGCTCGTGGCCTGGGGCGGGCTGTCGTTCCTGCTGGCGCGGACCATCTTCACGACCATCGTCCGCCAGCGCGATGCCGAGCTACGAGCGCTCGCCGACGGGCTGGCCGAGGTCTGTGGGTCCGAACCACCCGCGCTCACCGGCGAGCCCTGACCTTCGCATCACGCATCGGCCAGCGCCGCCTTGACCACGTCGACCGCCTCGGCCACCGGGATCCGGCGCTGCTCCTTGGTGTCGCGCCAGCGCACGGTGACCGTGTCGTCCTGCAGCGTCTCGGTGTCCACCGTGATCGCGTAGGGCGTGCCGATCTCGTCGTGCCGCGCGTACCGGCGACCGATCGCATGCTGCTCGTCGTACTTGGCGTTGATGCCCTCGGACAGGAAGCGCTCGACGATCTTGCGCGCCACCTCGGGCATGCCGTCCTTCTTGACCAGCGGCAGGATCGCGGCCTTGACGGGGGCCAGCCGCGGATGCAGCCGCAGCACCGTACGCGCGCCCTTGCCGTCGGCGTCGCCGGGCTCCTCGGCGTAGGCATCGCACAGCACCGCCAGCACCCCGCGGGTCGCTCCGGAAGCCGGCTCGATCACGTGGGGCAGGTAGCGCCAGCCCTTCTTGCCCGTCTCCGGATCGTTGGCCTCGGGATCGAAGTACACCAGCTTGCGCCCCGAGGCCTCGCTGTGCGCCCGCAGGTCGTAGTCGGTGCGGCTGGCGATGCCCTCGAGCTCGTCCCAGCCCCACGGGAAGCGGTACTCCACGTCGAAGCAGCCGTCGCTGTAGTGGGCCAGCTCGTCGGGGCCGTGGGCGCGCAGCCGCAGGTTCTCCTCGCGCAGCCCGATCGAGCGCCACCACCGCATGCGCTCCTCCTTCCAGTACTCGAGCGACGCGGGGCCCTGCCCCGGCTCCACGAAGTACTCCATCTCCATCTGCTCGAACTCGCAGGAGCGGAAGATGAAGTGCTCGACCTTGACCTCGTTGCGGAAGCTCTTGCCCATCTGGGCGATGCCGAACGGGATCTTGGCCCCGGTGGTCTGTTGGACATTGAGGAAGTTGACGAACATCGCCTGTGCGGTCTCCGGACGCAGGTAGACCGCGCTGCTCGCCATGGCCGCCTCGATCGCTCGGCGAACCTCGCCATCGTCCCTGCCCGCCGCGATCGCCTCGCGCATCACCGAGATCACGTCCCCCACCGGATCCACGGGTCCCAGGCTGGTGCGAAACATCAGGTTGAACTGCCGCTCCTCGCTCAGGAACGGCGAGGCGCAGTTGGGGCACACGTAGCCGCGCTCGCCCGCCTTGGCCCCGCGCAAGGACTTGCCGTCGCGGGTGAGGGTGAACCCGGCCTGCACGACCTCGTCGAGCTTTGCCACCCGATCGAGCGCCGCCTTGGCGCGACCCTTGTCGGCCAGCTCGATCACCGCATCGCTGCCGGGCTCGGCTCGCGGGGCCTTGTCGGCTCGAAAGCGCTCGCCGCAGACCTTGCAGTCCACCAACGGGTCCGCGAAGTTGGCCAGGTGGCCGCTGGCCTGCCACACGCGCGGGTGCATCACGATCGACGCATCGATGCCCACCACATCCTCGCGGCTGTGCACCATCTGGCGCCACCACTCGGCCATCAGGTTGCGCTTGAGCTCGGCGCCCATCGGCCCGTAGTCGTAGGCGCTGCGCAGGCCACCGTAGATCTCCGAGCTCTGGAACACGAAGCCCCGGCGCTTGCACAGGGAGACGAGCTTGGACATCAGGTCGGTCTCGGCGATCGGCTCGGACATGGTCGGCGGGATCTAGCACGGGCCGAGGGAGCGGGCCCAGGGGGCGGCCGGGGGCTCGCGTCGGATGGAGACAGCCCGCCGTGCGGGCGGCTCGGGCATGCTCGTCCGGATCGCGTCGCGAGCCGGACCCGCTCCCCGACCTCGTGCAGCCGCTTCGCGCCCGGATCCTCCTCGCCATCGCCATTGGGGTAGGCTTGGGCCATGCGGGGGTGCGCGATCGCAGTGCTCGTAGGGGCAGCCCTCGGATGGTCGTGCGGCACCCCCGGGTTTCGCTGCTCGGATGATGCGCAGTGCGTCAACGGCAGCGAGCAGGGCGTCTGCCAGGCCAGCCAGACCTGCACGTTCCCCGACGAGACCTGCCCCTCAGGCCAGCGCTATGGCGACGACGTGGGCAACGGCTTGGCCGGCACGTGCTTCGAGGGCGATGGGACCTCGGGCGAGGCCACCAGCGGCAGCACCGGCTCGAGCGGCAGCAGCGGGGCCGACGGGGCATCGACGGAACCGCGGCCCGAGGACACCACGGCGGCCTCCTCGGCTGGCTCCTCTGGAGGTGAGCCGGGATCGAGCAGCAGCGGCTCGGTGGACGGCGATCCCTACGATGATTGCTCGGACGTCGACGACTGCCCGTACGAGTACGGGGACTGCATCGACCTCGGGTTCTCGTCCGTGTGCACGCCCGGCTGCGAGACCAACGAGCAATGCCCGCGACCGCTGGACTCGAGCATCGAACCGGCGTGTGTGCTGGGATCGGGGCATCCGAGCCCGGGCGTGTGCGTGCTGCCGTGCAACGATGACGACCAGTGTCCATGGGGCATGGAGTGCGACTCCGATGGGGGCGATGACTTCGGCACGCCGATCTGCGCGTGGGACTGAGAGGAGCACTTGCGTGACCCCAACGATGAGCGGCACCCCATCGCCGAGCGGCACCCCATCGCCGAGCTTCTGTCTCGGTGCGGATCTCATCGCCGAATAGCCTCGGAGAGTCTTTGCGATATCCGATCAGAATCTTTCGCCCTTGTTGCGCAGGTTGTCGGGCCCAACGGCTGCGGCGTCGCCTTCCCGCAGGGGCCATCGTTCATTTCTCCTCGCACCACCAGGTGAGCAACTCGTCATGCTCCCCCACATCAAGTGCAAAGCCAGCACGCAAGTCTGGTGTGGCGAACAAAATGTCCGGTCGCCGGGGAGCTGGCGGTCGACCTCGAGCCCCATCGCATCGCGGACGATCTTCGCCTCCCAGCGCTGCTGCCCCTGTCGCGCGAGGTGACCGACCACGTCGCCCATCGCGTTGCGAGTGATCGTCTGCCTGGCCCCCGTCGAGGACTCCATGCCGATCCAGATCGGCCGGCCCAGGGCGTCGCGGGTGATCCTCCGCGCGTTGCCCCTGGCGTCGACCTCGGCGCTGACCCGCCCGAACGCATCGTGCTGCCAGCGCTTGGTGGTCCCGCCGGGGTGTCGCAGCGCGATCATGAATCTACTCGAGGAGGACGGTTACCGAGTGAACACGAAGCAACTCGAGTAGATCAGCGACCATGTCTTGTGGTGGAAACGAATCTCCACCGACACCCACCAAGTCCGTTGCCAGGCGCCAAAACTGCTCGCGGGCCCATCCTTCGGAGGGAAAGCGGCCAAAGTGTTTCCAGACCAGAGTAAATGGCGGGGTCGGACCAAAGCCGCCGGAAAGGCAATCCTCGACCGCATCGAGGTCGGCGCCGTAGTAGCCACAGGGCCCATTGACGGCCTCTCCCAGGGCGAGCAGAACCCCAGGGTAGTCCGTCGCGTAGCGGCCATCGAGGACGAAGGATGACCTGGTCGGCGAGGTTTCGGGCCGACGAAACGTCGAGGCACCTGTCACGAGCCGCAACCAGGCTCGTCGCGCATGGAAGGTGAGTGTCGCCCACCGATTCAGCTCGGCAGGAAGCCCTTGTCTCCATGACCTCGCAAGGGTCGCCGTGCCTGGAGGCAAGGGATGCAAGCAACTCGCTCGTACCACGAGTTCTGCCACCGAACCGTCTGACTTGGGCCCAAACACACGGATCGGCTCCATTGGTCCGAGGAAGTGTCGAAAGAACGGATCCCCGTTCACTGTGCGAAACACGAGCGAGGCGTTGTTGGCGACGGGGCGCCCATGACACGAGTTGACCCAAGGATGCTCCTCGCTCATGGAGCGACTACCCATGAATGCGAGGAGATGACCGCCGTCACCGTGTAAGAGCCTGAATTGCCCCTCTAGTCCTTCCACGTCGGAAAAGTAGATATCCGGGTGATCCTCGAGTTCGAGGAGGACCAATGGCTCAGAGGTACTTTGCATGATGAAGTCGCTCAACCTCCATCCGGATACCATGGTGCCGGAAAGAGGCGGGGGGTCGCATAGTCGTGCTCGAGCACATAGCCGAGCCGCTGATCGGTCCGTCTCAGAATTCGATGCTTCGTCCCTGGCACGTCGAACTCACGGGATCCAGCCCACACATTGCGATCGCTCGAGCCTGCGCGCAACTCGCGAGCCTGGAAGATCTTCTGGCGCCCGATCTCGTCGAACCTGGGGGTACCGCGTCCAAGCAAGATCTCCTCATACTGAATCCTGATCGATTTTGGGATTGGATTGGGTGATGAGAGCCTGAGATCTCGTTTCTTCGGGCCGCCGGAGTAATCTCGCCGTTGCGAAAGACCTAGTGGATCGACGGAGCCTAGTGGATCGCGGACGTAGCCGTACAGGGCGCTGCCGCCGAGCAGGCCGATGGGGTCGTGGCCGAGGTAGGCGCCTTGCCCCGGATCGTAGTAGCGAAAGCGGTTGTAGTGGAGCCCGGTCTCGGTATCTTCGTACTGGCCGGGGAAGCGCCATGGGCAGAGCCCGGCGTCGCCTGCGATGCTCATGCGGCCCCAGGGGTCGAGGTTGCCCTGCCAGCGAGGGGCGCCGTGTTCGTCGAGCAGACACAGCGGGCTGCCGAGGTGATCGGTGACCACGCTGTGGGTGCCTTCGGGTCCGAGCCGGGCGGCCGGAGCGAAGCGCTCGGGGTCGAAGATCCAGGTGATGACCGTGGGGCCGGCTTCAGCGCTCGGGGCCGAAGCGTCGTCGGCCGTGTCCTCGTCGGCTGCCGCAGCGACCGACTCGCGCAGCTCGTGCAGCAGCACGTCGCCGTCCCAGACCCATGCCGTCGTCTGGCCTTCCGCGGTCTTGCTCACCCGCCGGCCGAGCGGATCGTAGGCGAACGTGATCTCCCGACCGTCGGCGCGGACGACCTCGTGCAGCCGCCCCGCGCCGTCCCACGCGTAGGTCCATGCGCTGCCGTCGGGCTCCTCCCTCCGCACGAGGTTGCCCTCGGGATCGTAGCGATACGTCCGCACCCCCTGCGGCGTGTGCTCCTTTCGGATCTCACCGGTCGGGCCGAACTCTCGATCCTCCCGAGCGGCGGTGCGGAAGAGATTACCCACCTCGTCGGGCACGCGCAGGTCGACGCGACCGTCGGGGTAGGTGGTGGAGGTCAGATACCCGCGAGCGTCGTGCTCGAAACGCAGCGCGCCCTGGCCTTCTTCGTGGATCTCGGTGATGCGTGCATCGAGCTCCCAGGCGTAGCGCCGGCCTCGGGCGAGCTGCTTGTCGCGGCCAACCCAGTGCTGGGTCGGCCGCCCCAGCGCGTCGCGCCACCAGTACGAGCGCGCGTCGCCGGGCAGCTGGCGGTCGACCTCGAGCCCCATCGCATCGCGGACGATCTTCGCCTCCCATCGCTGCTGCCCCTGTCGCGCGAGGTGACCAACCACGTCGCCCATCGCGTTGCGAGTGATCGTCTGCCTGGCGCCCAGCGACGACTCCATGCCGATCCGCAGGTCGCGGTGATCGTAGTGCGATGCCACCCAGTGCTCGCCTTGATGCTCCTTGGTGATCCTCCCGAGCAAGTCGCGCTCGAAGCGAACGCTCGCATCGGGATTGCCGGCCTCGACGAGTGCACCGTCTTCATCGAACGCGAACGTCTCCACCAGCCCGCGGCCGTGATCGATCGTGGTGACGCGCCCGGCGGCGTCGTGCTCGTACGTCGTCGACTGGCCGATCCCCGGCCGCAGCACCTTGGTCACTCGACCCGCGATGTCCCGCTGGTACAGCCGTCGCGCCTCGTCGAACTCGAACTCCGCGAGCACGTCGCCCACCGGATCGCGCTCGAAGCGATGGGCGTGCCCCTTCTCGTTGACGAAGGCCGTCAGCCGCTCCTCGGTGTCGTACTCGAAGCGAACGGTGGTACCGGCGATCGTCCGCGAGGTCGGCTTGCCGAGACCCTGGTAGGTGAAGGCGATCTGCCGCAGACGGTCGCCCGCCCGCACGACATTGCCCTCGCCGTCGTATTCGAACGCCTTCACGTTGCCGTCGGGCTCGTCGATCCGGATCGGTCGGCCCAGCGCATCGCGGGTGATCCTTCGCGCGTTGCCCTTGGCGTCGACCTCGGCAACGACCCGCCCGAGCGCATCGTGCTGCCAGCACTCGGTGGTCCCGTCGGCATGCCGCAGCTCCACCACGTTGCCCGTGGCGTCGTGCACCAGCGCCGTGCGCCCCCCGACCGCATCCTCCACTGCCACCAAACGACCACCTTCGTGGTGGTACCGGGTGGTCGAGCCGAGCGCATTGGTCTCGGTCAGCCGCCGCCCCGCGTGATCGTAGGTCCATCGCCACTCCCCTCCGCGAGGCGTTCGCAGAGAGATCGGCGAGTCGTGCTCGTCGTACGCGATCTTGGTGACCGCACGATCCGGCTCCACGATCATCACCGGGTTGCTGCGCGCATCGTAGGTGGTGCGCGTGGCATGCCCGAGCGGATCGATCACCGCCGTGCGTCGCAGCAGCTCGTCGTACTCGTATTGCGTGACCCCGCCGCGCGCATCGATCACCCTGGTGACCACCCCGTACGCCCCATGCTCGTACACCGTGGCGTGACCCAGCGAGTTCTCGACGATCGTGCGCCGCCCCTGCACGTCGTAGGTGAGCACGTGATCGTACAGCCGGCCGTCGCCCCACGTCCGCGTGCAGCGGGCGAACGGCCCCCAGCCCTGGTACTCGAAGTAGAACGACAGGCCGTTGCGGTCGGTCTCCTTGACCAGCGTGTGGCGGTCGTACTCGAAGTGCACGATCTTGCCCACCGCATCGTGGGCCTCCACCAGGTCGCCCTCGGCGGAGTAGCGGAACGCGGCGTGCTGACGCATGCCCTCGCCGTTGCTGGCGGGCAGCCAGATCGTCGACATCCGACCTTCGCGATCGTATTCGAATGCGATCGTACGACCGCCGCTGTCGCGTACGTGCTGCAGCCGTGCGGTCGCATCGTAGTGCAGCTCGATCGCATCGCCCGACCGACTGCGGATCCTCGTCAGCCGCGACAGCCCGCGGTCCTTGTTCTGCGGCGACTCGCCCGCGATCGGCCCGAATTCACGCACGAGCCCATCGGCGCCAGCGAGCTCCCAGCGCAGCTGCCCGAGCGCGCGCAGGGTCAGGCGGCTGACCGGGTCGAAGATCTCGTCTCCCCGCCGCATTGCGCGATCGGGCCGGTCCCACGTGTCGAATTCCAGCTCGCGCCCGTCCTCCGTCAGCAGCACCACGCGGCCTTCCTCGAGCCACAGCTGCTGATCGAGCGCATGCGCCCACCCGTGCCCGAGCACGGAGTCGCGGTTGCAGAAGCTCGAGCGATAGCGACGGGTGAACGACAGCGGGATCGGTCCCGGCAGTTCGAAGTCGGTCCACGTGGTGAACAGGCTGCCGTTGACCACGTTGACCGGGTGCCCGGTGACGAAGCACGCGGTGTCGTGCAGGAAGTCGCGCGCTCGGTTCCAGCGCCTGGGCACGAAGCGGTCGACGGCCGAGTGCGCCAGCGTGCTGGCCCAGCGGGTGCGGATCGCACCGAGGCCCGCGGTCGCGAGCAACGAGCCCCAGTCGAGCGTGGGCGGTCCGCCGACGAGCACGTTGGCAGGGCCGGTCGAGATCACGAACGACGTCGGCAGGCGCACGGGATCCGAGCAGGAGAGCACGGGGTCGCCCATGCGCACCGCCTTGCCGCCGCGCCACTCCACCGACTGGCTCCCGAACAGCACCATCGCATCGCCCGGGGGCGGCATGGGCAGCTCGGGCGGCGACGGCTTGCCGCTGCCACCGCCCGGGATCGGCACCTTCGGTACGGGTGCCCACGACACCCCCGGAGGGATCAGCACATGGCCGATGGGCATCGAGGCTTCGTCACCCGTGGCCGTGGCCGGCAGGCCCCCCACCAGCACCGGTCCCGGAGGCGGCGGTGCGCCGGTCAGCGCCATCATGGCCGCGACCATCTCCTCGACCACCACCCCCGCGGGATCGAGCACCACCCCGATGAACGGATGCGGAAACGGAATCGGCGACGGCGCGCCCGGGACGAGCTCCAGGTGGAGGTCGACGCCGATGACGAGATCGAGCCACTTGCTGGCGATGGTCATCCGGGGGCGGTGGAATTCGTATCACCGGGACGCGCGCGAGCCGGGATCGAGATGCCGACCCTCTGGTGACCACCCGCGGCTCCGAGCCCGGGCGCCAGTCCGAATCCCTGGTCGCATTTCGACCCTGAGGTGGGCGAAGGACCGGAACGGAGCATTCTCACAAGAAATCGTCCTCGCAAACACGCAACGAGTCGCACTGGTGGCCGATAGAAGGCGCAGAGACCCGGCCTTCTCTTGCCGCAGGCGCACCCAAGCGCCCTCGAGCGGCCGTGTCGACCCAACCCAACGGAAAGAACCGATGCCCAACGCAAACCGCGCGTTTTCCGCCTTCCTTGCGACCCTGGCCCTGCCGTCCTGCTTCTCCCCCATCGTCGAGCCGCTCGACAGCGAGGGGGCCTCATCCAGCGCTACGGATCCCGGCGAGTCGAGCACGGGTCCGGGCACGGACACCACCGCCGACGGCAGCAGCAGCGGTGCGGTGGACAGCACGGGAGCCACGGACACCCCGCCCGAGATCACCGCATTCACCGTCGACGGCTCGATCATGCCCGCCGAGCAGCAGGTGGCCGGGATGGTGATCTTCGATGTCGATGCGGTGGACGACGTGGGGATCGACCACGTGGAGCTCTACGACGACGGAGAGCTGATCGCGACCCTCGACAGCTCGCCGTGGCGAACGGAGATCCTGGTCTCGAGCGCCGACAACGGGAGCCACTCCTATACGGCGGTGGCGTACGACACGGTCGGGCAGACGGACGAGAGCGACGTGGTGCCGATGAGCGTGAACGTGATCGGGGGGGAGATCCTGGAGCTGCGGCAGGACATTGCGGATTTCCGCGTTACTCCTCCTCTTGTCACTTTTCCTCGTATCTCGGCCTCGGCCCCCACCGACCTGCTCATAACCGCCTCATTCCGTGAGGATGTCCCCCTCGATCCCCGTTATGGAATCACCGCGATCTCCTATAGCGACACCTTGAGTCGTCAGTGGTCCGATGATCTTCTCCCGATGATCGGAGGAACCCATGGTTCGTTCCTCAACGGGGATGGGCCTGCTCCGAGCGTCACCATGCCGGGCAGATGGCTCCTCGGCGGTGCCATGTATGGCGACGGCATGGGTCAACGAGCGGTATTCTCGATCGACGAGGTCAGCCAGAGCATCTCGGATGTTCTCCCCGTCGGTCCGAGCAATGAGTTCGTCCCGACCCCGGTGACGACGGACCTCTCTGGCAACGTAGTGTTATCTCCCAGCACGAGCACCCTTGACAAACGCCCTACTCCCAATGCAATGCCAAGCTGGAGCATCCCTATCGGCGACGGAAACGCAGTGGTCTTCCATGCATTCACCGACGGCGACGATATCGTCATCACCCTCTTCGAAGCGAACTGCGCCCCCATGGCAATGCAATGTGCCCAGAGGCTCTCACAAGACGGCATGGTGCTCTGGACGCGCCCTATCACCTCAATGGAAGGTTCGGCAGCCGCCGCGACCATGTCTCCCGATGGCCATCTTGCCCTTTCCACTCGAACCGAGGACGACCTATTGCGGCTCCTCGTTCTCGACCGCGTGGGAGATACGGTCACCGACGAGATCGTCGCCGAGGATTCCATCTATCTACCACTGGACATGAGCTACGACCCGCAGGGCTCGCTTCTCATCGCCGGCCATCACAGAACTGATTCTGATGACACCGATGACGAAGCATGGGCAGCCCGAGTTGATGAGAATGGCGAGCTACTCTGGCTGGAAGTCTATTCCTTTGATGTCGATCATGGGATCACGGGAATCACGGCCACGCCAACTGGCAAAGCCTACGCAGTCGGCTGGGAGAACTCGTTCGACCATGATCTCTTCGGCTTCTCAGGACACGGTTGGGTCGCCGAACTCGCACTCTAACGTAGCGAGGGCGATCCACTCGCGCAGGCGAGAACCTGAAGGGCGGCCGCATCGGCCGCCCCTCTCTTCGTTCGCTGCGCAGCCGCCTCGCTAGACACCAACGAAACTGCTCTCGTCTGCTCCCACTACATTTCGAAAGTGACCGAGCCGTCGAGACCGGTGAGTGTGACGGTAACCACCACACCCGGGGCGACCTCCGGCATGGCAGTAGCGATCACAGTGCTGTTGTCCGCATAGGTCACCGTAGTGTCACCACCACCGAACTCCACGTCGCCCTCGGGAAGCACCCCTGAGAAGTCCATCAAAGGTGCGGGGCCGATCGGCCCCAACGGTGACATGCCTTCAACATCGCCGAGGACGTCGACCGACTGGTTGCCAGTCATTGCGCCACCGGCTTGTGGCACCACGACTTCCATCCCATCACCGGTATTGACGATGCTGACATTGGTCAGGGCTACGCTGGCCAGTCCACAAGGCATCGGTGGGATGTCTTCCATGGTCATACTCTCCACGGTGTAGAAGTACCCCCCTGCCCCGTCATCGACAGCACAGATCGCCCCTCCCGTGATGGTGATGGTGATGTCCATGTTGCAGGACACGATCCCCTGCACCGACAGGTTCGTGATCATGTCGTTGTTGGTCGACGTCAGCGTCGCGAACGACATCCCTGCGCAGTCGCTCGGCGGATCCCCGGACGAGCTCTCCTCCCCCGTCGGATCCCCCGAACTGGAGCTGTCCAGCCCGGAGTCGCTCGAGCTCGACCCAGTCGTCGGATCCACCGTGGTCCCCGGTGATTCCGTGGTGTCCACGCTCTCGTTCGTGGTCATGGTCATCGCCGAGGTGGTGGTCCCGTCCATGGACGAGGTCGTTCCATCGCCGGTCCCCGGCGACCCATCGTCACCGCAAGCGCCGAGCGCCAGCGAACCACCCACCACTGCGAGCAAAGCCCTCAAAGACGTCGTTCTTCCAAGCCGCATGCGCGCATGCTAGCCGAAACCCACCGCCGCTGCGCGCTTTTCGACCATCACGAGTGCGGCTTACCCGCGAAATCGTGCGGCCAGGGCCTCTCCAACCGGTCCCCGCCCGCCCAACCGCAGCGATCCCTGCCCGCCCAGCCGCAGCGATCCCTGCCCGCCCAGCCGCAGCGATCCCTGCCCGCCCAGCCGCCCTACCCCGGCTCGGCCAGGTACGCTCGCAGCCCCTCGAGCTGCTCCTGCAGCCGCTTCTCCTCACCCTGCCGCGCCTCCACCACGTCCCGAAGCTCCGGCCACCGACACCCGTAGGCACTGCGGATCGCAGCCCTCCGCACCGCCACCTCGGGGTGCTCGAGCAACCGCCGCAGCGCGGTGAGGTGCCGCTCCTCCGCCCGCTCGGGTCGACATGCCGCGAGCTTGCCGGCAACCCTCACGCACGGCCCGGGCTCCCCTTCCATCGCCATCGCCAGCAGCTCGCCCTCGTCCTCGCACAGGATCCTCCCGCGCAGGCGATCCGCCGTCGCCGCAGCCCCCGGCCCCGACACCCGCAGCGACTGCGCACCGCTGGTGTGATCGGCAACGTAGGTGATCTCCTCGCCCATCGGGGTCGACCAGCGGCGGCTGGCGAGCAGCAGGTGCGCACGCCCGGTCTCCTCGCGCAGCTCCCATGCCTCGAGCTCGGCGAGCGCATGCACCACGGTCAGGCTGACCTCGTCGCGCAACACCAGGACGTGCTCGCTCACCGTGCCCCCCCGTAGGCCCCCGAGCCATCCTCGATCACGTCGACCTCGTCGACCTCGACGGGTTCGTCGCTCTCCACGATCACGTCGGCGTCTTCGAGCTCGGTGGCATCGTCCTCTTGGTACTCGACATCCTCTCCGTCATCGAAGGGATCGTGCTCGACGATCGGAATCCCCTCGTCGAGCACCTCCTGCAGCTCGGCCTGCAGCTCGGCATCCGGCTCGCGCAGGGTCATCTCCTCGAGCAAGACCTCGTAGTTGTAGGCCATGGCGATGTCGGCCACGGTGCCGCGCACCACGGGCGAGGGGTGCTCGAGACACTTGCGAAGGAGCGCGAATGCCCCCAGATCGTCGTGGCGCAGGGCCGACACCACGTAGAGCAGACCGGCGATCTGCTCCGGGTCGGTGGCCTTGGCCAGCTCGGCCTCGAAGTCTCCCGCTCCGGCGAACTGAAAGCCCATCAGCGCGCCCACCACGTCGACGGGAAGATCGATGGGATAGTCGCAGCCGAACATGGTGTTCATGGCCTTGACGGCCCAGGTGTGGGGGCTCGGTCGGTAGCGAACCTCGGCCACGTAGATGTCGTCGCCGGTGTCGGAGCCATGAACCGAGCCATGGACTTCGATGGTGAGGTACGAGCGCGAGTGGCGAGTGCGCCGGGTCAGCGACCACACGTGGCCGCGGCCCTGCTGGCCGACCACCGCCTGACGCTGACCGACCTTGAGCGTCAGACCCGGTTGCTCGGGAATCTCGTCGGGCCAGGGGTCGTCGTCGAAGGCGCTGCCCCACGAGCACGAGTCGACGAACGGGTTGATCGAGAAGTGGCG
Organism: Paraliomyxa miuraensis; assembly: GCF_026337845.1. GTDB lineage: Bacteria > Myxococcota_A > Polyangia > Nannocystales > Nannocystaceae > Paraliomyxa > Paraliomyxa miuraensis. The sequence goes on from NZ_JAOVZF010000158.1 coordinate 376,238, forward strand.
ATCGAGCTCGGCGATGGTGGCGGGCTCGACCCCCCGGGCGTAGGGACTGGGTATGAAGAAGCGCCCGCCATAGCCCACGAAGCCGCGGGCGCGGCCGGGCATGTCGACGCGACGCAGACGAGGCGGCGGGAAGTACTCGCCCAGGGCCCGCCGCAGCCCCCCGGGACGCGGCTCGACGCGGATCCACAAGAACGGCGGGTAGCTCTCCGAGAGCGCGAGCCACAGGCCATCCTGCTGGCGCACGGCGTCCACGAACAACAAGCACCGCTCCTCGACCCGCTCGCGGCTGCGCGAGACGGGACCCCACGCGACCGCCCGACGCGTGGCCAACATCGAGCGACTGCGACGCAAGGTGACCTGGGTGTGGATCGTGCCCACCGGTCCCTTCTCGTGCTCGACCAGGAGGATGGGAAGGATCCGCTCGCTCTCCGCCTCGGTCAGCCACTCGATGCCGAGAGCCGCGAGATCGGGGTCGCGGCGCAGCGCGCCCATCCACGGGGCCACGTCGTCGAGCCACGCGAGCTCGGCGGGCGCACGCACCCGCACCAGCAGCTCGGAGAGCGCCGGCTCGGCGCGCACGGGCTCGAAGCGCAGATCCTCGCTGGCACGACGACGATGCGACGGCCGCAGCCGACAGGCCTTGGCCAGCCAGTCGGCGGCCGCACCGACCTCGCCAACCTTGGCCTCGAGCGCCGCACGCTCGTACATGGCCAGATCGAGGTCCTGCTCCTCGCGCACGGCCCGCTCGAGCGCTTTCCGGGCCTCGTCGACGCGATCGAGCTCGGCCAGCAGCTGACCGCGATGCAACCATCGCGCGGCCGATCCGGGATCGTGCTCGAGAGCCCGATCGATCATGGCGAGCGCCTGCTCCCGCTCGCCCGCCTGCCACTCGAGCAGCGCCCGCGCATGCTCGAGCTCGCCCGGGCTCGAGAGGCCATCGGAGGCCGCGGCCTCGCGGGCCCGGTCCAGGGCCCGTCGGGCCTCGTCCATGCGCTCGGCTCGTCGCAAGGCACACGACTCGAGATAGAGCGCGCGCGACCGTGCATGGCCCTGCACGGCTGCATCCTCGAAGCACCGCACCGCGTCGTCGAGCTGGCCGGCCCGCAGCAGCAACGCCCCCCGCAAGAGCTGCTCCTCGCCCGTCAGCCCCTGCGGCAGCCGAGCATCGAGACGCGCGAGCAGCTCGGCGTCGTCTCCGAGATCGAAGCCGCGGATCTCGGCCATGGTGGCCTCGAGCTGGGGGTCGTGCATGGGGGCGAACGTTCCCGGCGGGAGACCCGACGGGCGCCGGGATGTTACCCGATCGCCTTCGATTGGGTCGGGTGTGGGCCCCGGCGCCGCGCAAATCGCGGGGGCGCGAGGATGGGAGGCGAAACGCGTTCCTACGGGGCTGCGGCGCGAACGCGCTGGATCTCGCGGGAACGGTGGTGCTCACCGATCATGGCGCGCGGGATCGTCGACCGAGACGATCCCACCACGCGGGTCACCTCGGTGACGGCCGACCAATCCCTCGGCAAGGGGGCCACGACCAACGTACCGCCGTCGCCGTCGGGGAGGCTCTGCACGTGCGCGGGGATGCTGGCGACGACGGTGTTCCCGGCGCGCATCTCGAGCCGCATCGGACCACGCTCGGCCGCATCGGGAAGGCGGCCCGGGATGGTGATCCACCGCTCGCCGCCGTCCGGTCCGATCGTGCCCATGATCAGCGTCCCCGGACCCCCGTCGACGTCGCCGGCCACCAGGCCCGGCGTGCGCTCGGCGGCCGAGGTGCCACCTTCGGGCTTTGGTGCACCGCCGGGGAAGCCCGCGTCCCACTCGCTCAGCCCCCGGATGACGGGATAGACCTTGTTCCATCCCCAGGTGCCAACCCACGTGGGATGACAGTAGGTCATGTAGTCCTTGTAGAAGGTGGGGTGGCGCAGCCCGAAGTCGATCACGCCAAAGCCCCACTCGCCGACGTCACCGCCGTCGTGCGGGTACGTGGGATCGGGACCGCCCTCGCCGTCGCACGCCACGTGGCGCCGCCCCTGCGAGTGACCGATCTCGTGCACGAAGGTCTCGGCCGACCAGTCGGGGTCGAGCGAGAGGCCGGCCGAGACGCGTGCATAGGCCTGCCCGGGATCGACGGGATCGCTGGGGATGCCGTTGGCCTGGCCCCCCGCCCCGTTGAGACCACCCGCGCACACGTCGACGAGGCCGTAGTAGTAGGTCTCGGGCAGAGCGTCCTCGTCGATGCGCAGCGACACGAGGAACGAGTGCAGCTCGCCGAAGTTGGCCAGCGGCGTGTCCCACACGATGGGCTCGTGGACCTCGAAGTCGAGCCGGTCGATGGGGTTTTGCTGGTACATGAGGTCCTTGAACAGCTGCATCGTCTCCGGGGAGGTGTCCGGGGTGGTGGAGCAGCCGGCTCCATTGTCGTAGACGAACGGGACGACCACCGCCTTGAGCACGAGATAGCTGTCCTCGATGCCCACGTAGGCGGTGCTGCCGTCGACGGGCAGCATGGGGGGAGGATCGGACTCGGCCAGATCATCGTAGTCGGGCGTGGTCTCGTAGAGCTCGACCCGGTACTTGATGCCGGGGACGGTCTGGTCGGCCATCAATCCCCAGTAGAAGGTGCGATGCAGGTCGCCCTCGAAGGCATCGGACTCGACGAAGGCGATGTTGGAGAAGACCTCCTCCATGCCGTCGGGGTAGCGAACGATGAGACGCCCCTCGAGCTCGCGCGGGATCCAGTCGTCGGGCACGGTCCAGAACGCACGAACGAGGGTGACGCGGTTCTGGATGAGCGGAGCGGCGCGCTCGGTGGGTCCGACCTCGCCCCCGTCGGCGCCGATCCTCACGCCCACGCCCTGGTTGGCCTGCACCCAGTCGACCACGATGCCACCGCGGGCGAGCGGAGCCTCCCACTCGACGCCGGTGGTGGAGTCGGCGGTGGAATCGGCGATGGCCGTGGTGCCCGTGGTGTCGGAAGGCTCGCCCGTGCTGCTGGCGGACTCGCTGGCATCGTCGGTGGTGGCAGGCGACGGCTCACCGCATGCGGGGACCAGCGCGAGGGACAGGCAGGCGGCGATCCACGGCAGCATCCGCGACGACATGAGGCCAGGGTAGCAGGCGGACGTGGGACCGGGCTACGGCCCGGGCCCGGAGACCGAGCCCGCGAGACCAGCCGCGGACGGCAGGCTCGTGGGCCGCGCCGGGCCGTGTCTCGTTCGAGCCCGAGTTGCTACGCTGTCGCCGCCGATGGACGACCCTACGCGACGTCCGCCGATGAGCCTCGACGAGACCTCGCGCCAGCCTGGCGAGTTCGTGCGCGGGGACGTGTTCGGGCAGCGCTGGCGGCTCGAGGAGTTCATCAGCTCCGGCGGCATGGGCCACGTGTGGCGGGCGACCGACCTGCGCCTGCACGAGTCGGTCGCGATCAAGCTGATGGATCCAGGCTTGGTCGCGACCGAGTACGCGCGCGAGCGCTTCATGCGAGAGGCGCGGGCGGCCGCCAAGCTGCGCGGGCCCAACGTCGTGCAGGTGTTCGACTTCAACGTCGACGCGATTCGACACGTGCCGTACATGGCGATGGAGCTGCTGCGGGGCGAAGACCTCGCCCGCCGCATCGCTCGCGGACCGCTGGGCTACCTGCAGACGCTGTCGATCATCACCGACATCTGCGGGGCGATCGCCCCGGCGCACCGCGCCGGCATCATCCACCGCGACCTCAAGCCGGCCAACGTCTACCTCGTGCAGAGCGACCCGGGGCCCGTCGCCAAGGTCCTCGACTTCGGCGTGGTCAAGCTCGCGGTCGACCAGGCCCCGGCCACGGGAGCCGCGGGCGAGCCGCTGACGCTGGCGGGCGCCAAGCTGGGAACGCTCGCGTACATGAGCCCGGAGCAGATCGACCGCCCGCACGGCGTCGACCATCGGGCCGACCTGTGGTCGATCGGCATCATGGCGTTCGAGTGCCTGGCCGGCCAGCGGCCCTACCGGGCCGACTCGACGATCGAGCTCATCCACCAGATCTGCCTGGCCAAGCCGGCCGTGCCGTCGCAGATCGCCGAGGTCCCGCGTGGCTTCGATGCGTGGTTCGCGAGGGCCACCCACCGCGATCGCGAGCAGCGCTTCGGGTCGGTCGCGGAGCTGCTCGATGGGTTCCGCTCGCTCAGCAGCGAGCCGAGCCCCCGCAAGCCACGGACGACCCGCCCGAGCGTCGGGTCCGGCGAGCCGCTGCGCCAGCTCGAGACCTGGGCCTCGGACGCCAGCCAGCTCGACATTCGGCTGCTCGAGGACCTGACGTTCAAGAACGCGGTGGTCAGCGAGTTCCTCGACAGCGGCAACAAGCACTTCGTGTCGGGCAGCAAGGGCCTGGGCAAGACGCTGCTGCTGACCTACAAGCGCTTCCTGCTCAGCGCCCAGTACCAGGGCAGCGAGGGCCGGTCTCCGGCCGGGATCAAGTTCGTGCCCGAGGGGCGGCCCTACCTCGACCTGATGGGCGACCTGCCGAGCGTCAGCCAGGCGGAGATCGAGCTGATGTCGTCGCTGGCCCGCTGCAAGCGGATCTGGGGCTTCGGGTTCCGCGTCTGCGCGATCTCGCATCAGCCGGGCTTGCTGGGCCCCGAGGACGCCGAGGACCTCGACGAGTTCCCACGCCGGCTCAAGGCGATGCTGCGGGGGCGAGGCGCGGCCGAACCGACGATCGTCGTCAAGGAGCTGCTGGGCCTGAGCTACGCGCAGCTCAATCGGCTCATCGACCAGTCGGAGAGCTTCCTCGAGTACAAGCTGCGATCGCTGCACAGCCCGATGTTCATCTTCGTCGACAAGCTCGACCAGGCGCTGCGCTCGCTCCCACGCGAGGCGTGGGTCCACATGCAGGCCGGCATGATCGAGGCCGCGTGGGACCTGATGAACACCAACACGCACATCAAGATCTTCGCGACCATCCGCGAGGAGGCGTTCGCCAGCTACGAGTCCGACATCAAGACCAACCTCTACGGCGCGACCTCGACGCTGCGCTACACCAAGCGCGACCTCCAGGAGCTGCTCGAGAAGCTGACGTTCTTCTACGAGCGGCTCCCGCTGCGCGACTTCGTGATCCTCGACACGGTCAGCACGCAGTCGTCGCGGAGCGAGCCGGCGTTCGACTTCATCTTTCGCCACACCCTCGGCCGTCCGCGCGACCTCGTGATCATCGCGTCCGAGATCTCTCGCCACCGCGAGTCGCTCGACGAGCGCACGTTCAAGCGGCTGGTCCAGGACACCAGCGCGAGCATCCTGGTCTCCAACGTGTTCGACGAGATGCGCGTGTTCCTCGAGGTGCTGTGCGAGCGAGGCCCACGCGGCAAGTTCCTGGCCTCGCTGCCCTACAACATCCTGCCGCACGACGAGGTCGTCGAGCTGTGGTGTCGGTTCCACGGCGTCGACCGTGACTACTACGAGCTCCACGGGCGCGAGGCCGAGGACGTCTACCACCCGTTTCGCGAGCTGTACGACTGTGGCCTGCTGGGCATCGTCGTGCGCGATGCATCGAGCGAGCGTCGCAGCCAGCGCTTTCGCCAGCCGCACGATGCGGTGGCGGGCTCGCAGCGCCAGCTGCCCCGCTCGAGCCACTACCTGCTCCACCCCGCGCTCTCGGCCCTCGTGGCCCAGCTGGCCGCGGGCGGCGACTTCGAGCCCTTCCGCCAGATCGTCGTCGGTCACGAGCAGCCCTGGCCGGCCCACTTCGATGCGCTGGTCGAGATCCAGCGGGCGATCTTCAGGTCGCCGGAGTCGCGCGACGAGGACTGCGACGCCGCGACCTTCGAGCTCTTGCGCACGCTCGACACCGCGCTCGCGTCCGGCGAGAGCTTCGAAACCACCCGGACCCGCCTGCGCGACGGCGACGCGTTCCGCGAGCTGGTCGCCCGCCTCGAGCAGCTCGGTCGCGACGAGCTGCACCTCGCGCTGCTCGAGCTGTTCGAACGCTGACGAGCTCGGGGCTCGCGCGAGGCGGGCTACTCGTCGGTCGCGGGCTCGGCCGGCTCGACGGGCTCGGGCTGCGCGGGGGCACTGGTCACGGCGTCGGGACGGAAGCGACCGTCGTGGGTGAGCATGCCGTAGAAGCGCGGCAGCCAGTCGGGCGGCAGCTTCTTGTCCTTGGCCCACGCCTCGACCTTGTGGGCCTTGCCATCGCAGTGGCGCCAGAGCACGAAGTAGAGGATCTCGGCCGGATTGCGGACGGCCTTGAGGAAGGCCTCCCAGCTTCCGTCGAAGTGCGTGTCGACCTCGCGCTGGAGATCGACGTAGGAGCCTGCCTCGGAATCCTCTCGCTCGCTCACGGGCTCACGCTACCAGATTCGAGACGGGAACGGGGAGAGCGAGGACGGGGCGCGACTCTGGACCCCGGGCCGCGAACGGAGCGGGCGAAGTCTAGAGGCAGGCCCCGATGGTGCCCGCCGGGAGGTAGAGGCCGGCGCTCAGATCCGTACAGGTCCCGGTGACACAGGCGCCGGCCAGCGGATCGCACCACACCCGACAGACCCCATCGATGCAGCCCACCCCGGCCCCGCACAGGGAGTCGTCCATGCTGCAATCGCCACCCTCGCCGAGCGGGCCGGCGTCGTCGCACAGGAAGGCCTGGCCACCGAAGGCCTGGCCGCCGATCACCCCACAGGCCCGTCCGGGCCCACAGTCGTCCTCGATGAGATCGCACGCGGGGCCGCCACCAATGCAGGTCCCTTCGTGCCAGATGGGATCGGACTTGCCCTGGCACAGGGCGGGCATGCCTCCGCAGGCGTTGGGGTCCTGCGCGAAGCAGGCGGGCTGGCAGATGCCCACGAGCATCTCGCCCTCCATGGGGATGCAGGCGCCGCCCAGTCCACAGGAGCCGAGGTTCTGCGGGTTGCAGGTGGTACCGCCGGTCATGCACGCGCCCACCATGGGATCTTCGGGGGTGGCCACGCAGGTCTGTCCGCCGGGGCAGGTGCCGGCCATCCCCGGGACGCAAGTGGCACCGCAAAGGCCCGCCGCGTCGAGGCCGTCGAGGTGCAGACAGGTGGCGCCGCCGCAGTCGACGTCGGTGGTGCAGGGGAGGCCGCAGGCGCCGTTGCCCTCCACGAAGGGGGCCGCGTTGAGCTGCGTGCCATCGCTGGGGAAGCAGGCGGCGTTGGGCATGCACGCGCCATCGCCCAGGGCGGGATCGCAGGTCGACCCACAGATGCCCAGGCCACCGCCGATGTCGAGGCAGTTGTCGCCGGGGAGGCACCCGGTGGGTGGCATGGCGGTGGGATCGCAAAGGAGCACGCCCGCGTTGATGCACACGCCGAGCTGATCCGCGGGGGCACCGGGCATGAGGACGCTCAGGTCGAGGCACGACTCGCCCTCACCCGTGCAGGTGGGGCTCTGCGGATCGCAGGGCACCAGGCAGAGCGGTGGGGTCTCTCCACCGGCGTCGAGGTCGACGCACAACAGCCCATCCTGACACGACTGCGCGGGCTCGAGCGGGGCGCATGGCGAGCCAGGGCCGCCGGGTCCGGTGTCGATGCAGACGCCCCCGAGCAGCTCGTTGGCGAGCTGGCACTGGCTGCCGGCCGGGCAGGGATCGTCGAGCACGGTGCACTCCGAGCAGATGCCCAGGGTCTGCCCCAGCGGGGCGCAGGCGGGGCAGCCGTCGGGCAGCGCGGCCTCCAGCACGCACCAGCCGGTGCAGATGCCGGGCAGGCCGGCGTCGAGATCGCTGCCCACACAGCCCATGCCGGGACCACACTCGAGCATGCCGGCCGGCGCACAGTCTTCGCCCGCCCCGGCGGTCCCCACCGGGACGCATGCGGTGCGCTCGGGATCGAGGCCGATCACCACGCAGGCGTCGCCCGCCGCGAGGCTACAGCCATCGCCGGTGACCACGTCGCAGGTCCGCACGTCGAAGCATGCGGTCTGGGTCGCGCCAGGGCGCACGGGCAGGCACACGTCGTCGGCCCCGCAGGGCGTGCCCGGCTCGGCCATGCTCGAGCATCCGGGTCGGCAGTAGAAGCCGCTCATGGGATGACCGGAGCACACGCCCTCCTCGCACGAGGCCTCGTCGTTCGGATCGCAGGGGACCAATTGCACGCCGGCCGGCTCTCCGGTGGTGTCGCCCGTGCTCTCGTCGGCCGTGGAGTCGACGGCCTCGGTGGTCTCGGTGCCGGTGCCGGTGCCCGTGCTGGTCTCGGTGCCTCCGGTGCCCGAGGTGTCGTCGCCGGGGCAGGCCGCCAGCGACAGCAGGAGCACCGAGGCCAGACCGGAGACGAGCGAGCGCACGCGCATGGAGAGGTCGCTTGCAGGGAGGATGCCGAGGGAAGAGGACCGTAACATCGCGGATCGGTGAGCCGAGGCGTCGCAGGTTGCCACGCGGGGCGTTGCAGGATCCCACACCGGCTCAGCCGGCGCGACGGGAGGGCAGCATGCCTCGCATCCACCGCATGACGATGCTTCCTCCAGCGCCCCGACTCGACTCCACCACCTCACAGGCGCGAAAGCGCTGCTCGAGCTCCTGTGGAGGCAAGGGCTCGCCGGTTCCGATGACCACCAGGCCCGTGGTCGGTGACTGGTCGCCCCACGGCGCATCGAGGCAGAGCTCGGCGCGACGCCCCACCACGTGCATCACGGCGCGCTGATCGGGGTGCGAGGCGAGGTGCACGGTGCCCTTGGCCCGCACGACGGATGCGGGGAGCTCGTCGACCGCACGGCGGAGCCGCTTGGCCGACAGCGGGCGCTCGGTCTGGAACGCCCACGTCCAAAACTCGGCCGCATGATCGTGGAGGTGCGCATGATCGGGCTCGGGTACCTCCCCGGCCTCGTGCACGTGCACCTGCGGGGGAGTTCCGGCCTCGGCCAACCGCTCGGGATCGAAGGCCCCCACCCCGAGCACCAGCGCCGGAGCCACCCGGGCTCGCGTGGCCCGCAGCACCCGACCGCCTCGCGTGCGGCGCTGGAGCTTGGCCTCGAGCCCTTCGAGCCGGGCCTCGTCGACGAGGTCGATCTTGTTGAGCACGAGGATGTCGGCCGCCGCGAGCTGCCCGCCGGCCACGATGCGCTCGCGGAGGCCGAGCTCGAGGTGTCGCTCGACGTCGACGACGACCACCACCGCGTCGATCTCGGCCACGTCGCGGCTGACGCGTTGCTGGAGGGTGGCTGCCACGCCGCGCGGGTCGGACACCCCGCTGGCCTCGATGATCACGTGGTCGGGTGGCTGCGGGCGCTCGAGCAGCCGCCGCAGGCCCTCGACGAGGTCGTCGCGGATGGAGCAGCAGATGCAGCCGTTGGAGAGCTGCACCATGTCGCCCTCCACCCCCACCACCAGCGCGGCATCGACGTTGATCGAGCCGAAGTCGTTGACGATCACTCCGAGGCGGCGGCCCTCGGCGCTGGCGAGCAGATGATTGACCAAGGTGGTCTTGCCCGCCCCCAGGAATCCGCCGACCACCGTCACGGGCACCGCGGCTGCGGCCCCCTCTGCCCCCCGTGCGCCCATCGCGACCACGGTGGTACCCAGCCGGTGGCGGCTTGGTCAAGACCGGAGACGCGCTCGAATCGTCCTTGCGGACCACGGGGCCTCGCGCGAGGATCCCCCGCATGCGAGCGGGCTTGGGATCTTGGGGGGCTTGGTGGTCATTGATGATGGGGCTCGCCACGGCATGCGGCAACGACCCTTCCCCCTCCGCCGACTCGGCAGACGACACGAGCGGGCCGCAGGACGGCACGAGCACCGGTGAGGCGTCGGTCGACGGCACCACCACCCCCGTAGGCACCACTGCGGAGGGCACCACCGCGGCCGACGAGAGCACCACGGGCCCCCAGCTCCCGCCCGAGCCGCCGTCGTACTACCAGTGGGAGAAGGTCGAGATCCCCGGGACCGTGTGTGGCAACGGGTCGCAGTACAAGTTCTTCGTCAACTACTCCGAGACCTCCGACGACGTGATGATCATCTTCGAACCCGGCGGCGGCTGCTGGGACTTCGAGAGCTGCAGCGGGCAGACCGACCTGGGCGCGGCCAACCCCAACGGCATCGACGACCACCACCTCAACGGATTCCTGGGCGTGCACACCCCGCTGCTCAACCGTGAATACCCGACCAACCCGGTGGCCGACTGGAACATGGTGTTCATCCCCTACTGCACCGGCGACGTGCACACGGGTCGAGCGGTCACGGTGTACCAGGATCCGGCGGGGATCCAGCCCGATCTCGAGTACCACCACAACGGCCACGACAACGTGGTCGCGGCGGTGGAGTGGATGAACGTGCAGTTCCCCCAGGTGCCGCGAATGCTGGTCACCGGGTGCAGCGCGGGCGGAGCCGGGGCCACCGCCAACTACTACTTCATCCGCACGGGCATGAACATCGACAAGGGCTACCTGCTGGCCGACTCGGGGCCGATCTTCCCCGACTCGACGTTCTCGCAGCCGCTGCACGACGAGATCAACGGGTCGTGGCGCGTGGACGAGGTGCTCGAGGAGCAGCCGGCGTTCGCCGAGATCATGTCGGACTTCGGGCTCATCAACACGGTGCTGGCCGACACGTTCCCCGAGGATCGGCTGGGGTTCGCGTTCTTCCGCCGCGACTTCAACTACTCGCGCTACTCGTACGAGCGCTTCTACGAGCCCACCCCCGACAAGGACGAGATCCTCGCGATGTGGTGGGACGACACGCAGAAGCTGATGGCGCAGTTCGACACGCGCGACAACCTCTCGTACTACATCCCCTACTGGCGCGCGTTCAACGACAGCCACTGCACCATGGTGGGGCTCACCTGGGACGGCACCGAGATCCAGGAGGCGGGCGTGGACCTGGGCGACTACATCGACCACGTGCTCGACGACCAGGCCCCGCTGCAGAACTGGCTCGAGAGCGAGCAGCCCAGCGAAGACTAGGCTTGGGGACTAGCGCGCGCGCCACAGCCAGCGCAGCGCCAGCAGGTGACCCAGCAAGGCCGGTGCCACGCACATCGGCACGATCCACCCGTAGGGCACGTGGAAGACGAGCAGCACGGCCGGCTCGTTGGTGAACACCCGAAACGGGACCGGGCTCGACAGCACCGCGATGGTGGCCACGGCCAGCAGCAGCGAGAAGCCCACGAGGGTGAACAGCCCCACCGCCGCCCGGGTGATCGCGGGCGACGGACGCCGCCGCCACAGCCACAGACCCACGCAGAGGCCGAGGATGCCGGTGACGATGTCGAAGTTGCGCCCGGCGTAGGTCATCTGCACGGGCAGCACCCCCTCGACGTACCAGCGGTGCAGCACCAGCTCGAGCGGGAGCCGAAACGCCTGGAAGCCCACCAGCGCCGCCACCGGTAGGCCGCTGACCCAGCGCGTGCCCACGCGGGAGAAGGTGACCACCACCGCCACGAGGTTGCAGCCGGCCATGAAGAACAACGCGCGCGGCGGAAGGCCGGGGTGCTCGAGCACGCCCGAGCCGGAGACGGCCGCGGTCACGGCCATCCACCCCACCACCGCCACCGCCGCGATCACGGTGGTTCGCCGGATGGCGGCCGGTGACTCGCCCGAGCCGCGAGCCGCCGCCCGGGCGCCGAGCACGATCATCACGGCGACCGCGAGCACCACGGCGACGAACGCCACGGTGCTCGCCGGCGAGGGCTGGATCATCGGGGGGATCGTGGACATGACCGCACTCGGCTGGGATCAACGGCAGGTGGTCGGCACGGCGCTCGGGTCCTGCACGATCGCATCGTCGAGCCCCTCCTGGTGGATCACGATGCGGTCGATCAGGTGCCAGTCGCCGCGGGCCGCCAGCGCGAACACGTAGTCGCCGGGGCTGCCGAATTCCACCATCACGTCGTAGGCATCGTTGTCGTTGGTGCGGGTCGACCAGCTCCAGTCGCTCGCGCCCGACGAGTACACCTTGAGCCAGCCGTCCACCGACGAGCCCTGCACGCACGCGGCCTCGTCGACGTTGGGCAGCGCCTCGATCGCGGCCATGGCATCGGCGTCCTCGCACAGCGGCCGCGGATAGCGGCGGCGCTCGTTGGCACCGGCGGCCTGGCGACCGTAGAAGTCGGTGGCGTCGGGGAACCGCACCCAGGTGTCATTGTGCTCGGTGGTGTTGGCGCCCATCCCGATGCGGTTGCGCCAGCGTAGCTGGTAGCGCCCCGGCTCGGCCACGTGGATCGTCACCTCGATGACCCCGTGCGTGGGATCGTTGTTGAAGCTGCCGCGGGTCCAGCCGATGTAGCCGTCGGCGTAGTAGTCGGGCTCGGTGGTCTGGATCTGCCAGTCCTCGGTGATGGGCAGCTCCTCGGCCTCGATCACGATGCGCCCGTCGATCACCTCGTAGTCGCAGTCGCTCGGCGTCCCGGTGGTCTCGGTGGTGTCGGCGGCCGTCGTGTCGGCGGGACCGGTCGGGTCACCCGAGCTGGTGCTCGTCGAGTCGTCGTTCACCGCGGTGGTGGAGCTCCCCGTGGGATCGGTCGAGGCGGTCGCGGTGCCCTCGGCGCTCGCGCCAGTGGTCGTGCCGCTCGAGCCCTCCGGGGTCTGCCCCTGGTCGTCGCCACAGCCGAGCGCGAGGGTCGACAGCACGAGCACGCGGGCGCAACGATGGATGTGAGACGTCGTCTCCACGGGCCCAGCGTGCCCGATCGAGGCGCCGACGTCGACCACCTCGCTCCGTGCTGATCCCCCTTCTTGACGGACACGGTGGGCGCGACGAGCCCGGCCCTGGGCCGGCTGCGGCGCGAAGGGCCGGCGGGCGCTCTCCGACTTCGCCCGCGCCGTCGGTCTGAACCCGTAGCCATCGAACGGCGCCCCGCCGCACAGAGAGGGTGGTTGGTCGAGCGTACGTGCGCTATGGTGGGTTTCGTGAGCGCCGAGGCCGAGCGTCTTCTAGAAGCAGTGCTGCAGCTTCCCCACCGTGAGCAAGTGCAGTTGATGCTCGTCCTCTCCGACAGCGTAGAGGGCGGCGACCAGTGCGACGACGTCGAAAGGGCCTGGGTCGAGGAGGCGAAGCGTCGACTTGCGGGGATCCGAGCCGGTGACCGCACCCCGATCCCATGGGAAGCGGTAGAGGCTCGCCTCCTGACGGACTGATTGTCCCCGTACCAGCGTCACCCCGCATATCCAGCAATGGTGTGGAGAGTTGGTCCTGGCGGTGGCGCATCATCGACGCGCACCGGGATACTGGCGCGACCGTCGATGACGCTCGGCGCTACCCGTCCTTCTTGGACGAGCCCGGCGTGACGAGCTCCTTCGACTTCGGGGTCTTCACCGTGGGTCGGGGCTCGTCCTTCTTCGACGAGGGCGGCGTGACGATCTCCTGGGCCGGCGGGGCCTCCACGGTGGGCGGCTCGTCCTCGTTCATCGGCTCTTGCGGGGCTGGTTCTCGAGCGCTGGCCGGCGGCGGATTGCGGGCCTTGCCCAGATGACGGCGCCGCGCCTGGGCGGAGATATCCACCGAGGCGATGGTGGGCGGCTGCGTCATCTCGAAGATCACCCCCACCGTGCCCGAGCGCGTGTTGGCCTCGAAGGCCACGAACGCCCGCCGGCACGCGCGGCAGTCGTTGGACACGGTGACCACGAGGCGATCGGTCGGCCGCAGGTGCATCAGCGAGCGCAAGCCACCGGAGCCCTCGGCCAGCGCCTCGACGAGCTCGGCTCCCTGCAGCCGCTGCATGTCCTGCTGGTGGGCGGGACGCGTGAGCACCACGCCCTTGGCGAGCTGCGAGGCCCAAGCGCCGAGATCATCGGCCGCGACGGGATCGAACCCTCGATGGCACAACGCCTCGAGCGCGTCGTCGGTCGTACGACACACCGCGGTGAGCTGCGGCTCGACCACCGGCGGGGTCTCCTCTCCCGAGGGCGGTACGCGAGTCGGACCCGGATCGGATGGAGGATCGGATGGAGTCTCGGATGGCTCGGAGGGAGTCTCGTCCGTCGGGTCCGCGGAACCAGCCTTGCCGATCGGCTTGGAGCTCGGCGAAGAGCCCTCGGCAGGACCGTCGTGGACATGCGCAGGCTTGCCCGTCTCGCCCGACGCCGAGCCGCCCGCCTTGAAGCTGAACGAGCACGCGGTCGCGCCGAGCGCGACGAGACCACAAAGGAGGAACGAGGAACGCAGACGTGAGCGGGTCATGACGAGGCGGCTCATGATCGCCCCAAGGCCCCACGCCGTACAAATCGCGCAACCGGCGACCCGGACCCGGCTGCAAGTCTGGCAGGGTCCGTAGCCACCCGGTGGCAGGGGCCGTTGCTTCCCGTCGCCGGAGGGACTGGTCGATCCTCGTAATTTCAAGGTCTTGGAGGCTGGTGCCGATCTTGCTGAAGCCATGAGCCCCATGCTTCCCCCCAATCCCGCGCCCCTCCGACCCGCCGGCTCACCTCTCCATGCGCGCCCCGAGATCCGCTCGATCTCGTTCTCCACCGCGACGCTTCGCAGCGGTCGCGTGGTGGTGGCCAAGATCGATTGCAGCGGCCTGCGGCCCGAAGACATCGAGTGCACGGTGGCGCGGGCCGGCTTCACCGCGGAGATCCTGCCCGACCGCACCCGGCAGGGCCGCTACGTGTACGTCGCCGTGCGGATCCATCGCGAGCCCTGCGCCACGCGCGGGCTGTGCTTGCTGCGGTTCAGCGCCGGGCCGGCCAGCCTGCTGTCCTCGCTGACGGTGCTGAGCTGAACGACCACCACCATCGAGCGAGCCCGAGCCGCTTGCGCGAGGTCGCATGGGACCTCGCGCGCGGGCGTCGTCGCTAGAGCCCAGGCACACCGCTGATCTTGATCTTGCCGTCCTTGCCGACCTCGACCTCGTGACCGTCCGACTTGATCTTGGTGTTCCCGTCGGCGTCGGTCTTGACCGAGTCGCCACCCTTCTCGACGCTGGTGCCGCTGGCGTCGGTCTTGACGACCCCACCGCCGCCCTCGACGACGCTGCCGTTGGCGTCGGTCTTGACGGTGGCCTCGGTGCCGTCGGCGGCCTTGGCCGCCACCTCGCTCGTGCCATCGCCGGTCTTGACCGTGGCCTCGTTGCCGTTGGCCTTGGCGGTCACCTCGTTGCCATCCACGGTCACGCTCGAGCCATCGGGACCCACGACCTTCGCGTCGCCGTCCTTGCCCTCGACGGCCACGCTGCCGTCCTTGCCCTCGACGGTGACCTGGGCCCCGTCCTTGGTCTCCGCCTTCTTGTCCTCGCCGGCATTCTTCGCGGCGTTGTCACACGCGCCCATCGCCAGCACGCCCGTCAGCGAGACGACCGACAGGAGAGTCGAGATCTTGGTGCTCATGCGGCGGATGCTAGTGGGACTTGCCAGGGGAGAAAAGCCCCCGCTCCGGCGCAACCCCATGCGGCCGTCCTTGGTGGCGCCCTGGCGCCTTCGCCCCGACCAGATCCGCGCAGCGCTCACGCGCCCGGCTCAGCCACCGCCCGCGCCGTCTTGCCCTGCATCCGCGGCCGCGGGCTCGCCCCCCGCCTCCACCTCCACCGTGATCGTGGCCGCCCACTCGGGGCCATACGAGCGATGCGCGCCGTCGGCGAACTGCATGGTGAGCTGGTGCTTGCCCGGCGGCAGCTTGACCGTGGCCTTGGTCGCCCCGTCGCCGTAGTGCAGGTGCGCCTCGTCCTTGGGAACGATCTGCATGTCGGCGATGGCTCCGGTGTCGATGAGCAGGTGGTGGTGGCCCTTGGCGGGATCGCGCTCGGTCGCTCCCGCGGGCTCGATCTCCTTGCCCTCGAGCCCGAACTCCACCTCGAACTGCTCGCTCACCTTGGCACCGTCGGCCGGGGCCACGAAGAACACGCGGCCGGCCGGGGCCCCGGGAGCACCGCGACCGGCAACGTGCCCCTCGGCGGCCTTGCCATCGTCGACCTTCTTGGCCGGGATGGGCTTGAGGTCGGGACGCGTGGCCTCCTTCTTCTCGTCGTCGCAGGCGGGAAGCAGCAGCAAAAGCGCGAGGGTGGCGATCGTGGCCGTTGGCTTCATGGACACTCCGGCCGCGATGGTACCCCACGACCGCCGGGGAGCAAGGCGAGCGCCGCCCGCACCCGCCTGCGCAGGCCCTCGCCCAGGCTCCGGGACAGCTGGCGCCGCTTGGTGGCCAGGAACTGGTCGACCACGGTCTGCTCGCGCCCACGCACGAGGTTGACACCCAGCTCGAGCGCTCGCCGGGGCTCGAGGGCGTACTGCACCGCGAAGAACGACAGCAGCATCGCGAGCTGCAGCAACAGCAGCTGCCGGGCGCTCAGGTGGGGATGATGACTGCGCGCCGATCCGGCCGAGCGCAGCAGCGAGCCATAGAGGTAGAGATCGTCGTGGGTGATGCGCCCTGCCTCGCACAGCCGGCGATACTCCTCGCTGCCCGGATACGGCGCAAACACCATGACCGACAGCGAGTGCAGGCCGACGGTCGCGAGCCGAAGGCACAGGCCCACGCTGGCGAGCAGGTCGGCCGCGCGCTCGTGGGGGAAGCCGATGATGATGTTGGCCTCGGTGCGCAGGCCGGCCTCCACGGCTCCCCGCAGCGACCGCAGCAGCACGGGCAGCCGCACGCGCTTGCCGATCCGCTCGAGCGTGGCCTCCGAGCCGCTCTCGGGCGCATAGCAGAAGTTGCGACAGCCGGCGTCGTAGAGCCTGGCCGCGACCTCGTCGTCGATCGCCTCGGCGCGCGTGCCCGAGGGCAGCTGCCAGGTCACCCGCAGGCCGCGGCGCTGCAGCTCGTCGCAGAAGGCCAGGATCCAGCGCTTGGTGAGCAGCGCGGTCAGGTCGTGCAGATCGAAGTTGTCGATGCCGTGGCGCGCGACCAGGTCCTCGAGCTCGTCGACGACTCGCGCGGGATCGCGACGCTCGTAGCGGGTGGTCCACATCGACGGCGACGAGCAGAACGTGCAGCGATAGGGGCAGCCGCGGCTGGTGAGCAGGGGCAGCGAGCGGCCCCGCGCCACCCCCCCGTGACCACGGTGCCGCAGGTAGGGCTCGAGCGGGAACAGATCCCACGCCGGGCGCGGCCAGGCATCGAGCGTGCGCAGGCGCGGGCGATCGGGGGTCTGCGTGGGCCGGCCGTCGACGCGCACGGCCACCCCGGCCACCGACTCGAGCGGGCGGCCCTCCGACCATGCCGCCACCAGCTCGAGCATGCTGGCCTCGCCCTCGCCTCGCACGCACGCATCGAGGGCCGGGCACTGCCGCAGCATGTGCTCCCAGTAGGCCGAGGCATTCTCGCCGCCCGCCACCAGCAGCACCTCCGGATGCCGCCGTCGGATCGCGGCCAGCAGCGCGCGCAGCAGCCCCCACTCGTGCAGGAACATGTGGGTCACGCCCACCACGTCCACGTCGTCGGGCAGGCGCTCCACGAGCTGCTCCAGGCGCAGCCCATGGGCCACCAGCGGACCGACCGCGGTGGGGAACGTCCACGTCTGCGACCACGCCTCGCCCGGCGCATCGATCACCGACACCCGATGCCCCGCCTCGCGCAGCGCCGCCGCCACGTAGGCCAGCCCCAGGCTGGGCACGCTGCCGAAGTAGCTGAGGCTGCGCGGAGCGGTGAGGGTGGGCGGCTTGACGAGGCAGATGGTGCGAGGCGTGGCCGCGCCGAGGGCAGTGGGGTCGAGCACGGGGAGGCGAGCCGAGCGAGCCATGGTCGGCCGCCTACTGCATCACCAGCATCACCAGCGCGACGGCGCTGCCCACGATGGCGATCGCGATGAGCACGCCCACGAAGAAGCCCCACGCCAGCCGCGTGCTCTCGTCGGGCCGCGCGGCGACGACGGGCACGGCTCCGGTCGAGGTGGTCATGGGGCGCGGCCTGCCGGGCGCAGCCGGCCGACCACGGGCGGGCACCACCGGGTATCCGCCGCTCGAGACCGCATCGACGATGGGATAGCCACCGGTGCCCACCGTGGGATAGCCACCGGTCGGAGGCGTGACCGGTGGTGGATGGCCGAAGCGAGCCGCCAACGGCTCACCGGCCGCAGGGCGCGAGGACGGCAGCACCGGAACTGCCGGCACCGTGATCGATCGCGGCGGGTCGAGCGACGACGCGCCCATGCCCGGGAGGTTCTCGGTGATCATCGGATCGACGGCCTGCGGCGCCCCTGGCTCGTCGACCGCCAGCAGCTGGGTACGATCGGCCATGTGCGCCGGATAGCCGCCCCCGGGGAGCACCACGGTGGCCCAGCTGCGATCCTCCTCTTCGGGTGGCAGCCCGTCCGCGGCGAGCAGCACCGTGTGCTCGTCACGCGGCGGCAGGACGCGAGCGCTCGGCAGGGCGACCGTGCCCTCGACCGGCGCGGAGCTTCCTCGAAGCTGGGGCGGCAGCGTGGGGCGGGACTCGAGATCGTCGGAGTGCACGGCGGTGATCTCCTCGCCGTCCTCGTCGAGCTCGATGCGCCGCCCGCCCTCCTTCATGGCCCGCTCTGCCGTCCCCTTGGCCCGTGGGGGCCTGGATCCAGATCAACCGTAGCCGATCGCGAGCACCGCGAGCAATGCGCGGGCCCAATCCCACGGGCGCGGGTCGACGGCGAAGCCCGAGCGCCGCGGCCCCCAGGCGCTACTGCGCAGCCGCGGCCGGGGCGCTGGTGGCCTCGGGCGGCGCCGCGTTGGGATGGCGCTCGTACCACTTCTTGCCCGCCGCCGACCGGTCGGGATCGCGGTTGGACTCGAACAGGGTGATGCCCTCGGGCTTGGCCGCTGGCCCCCCGCGCACGATCTGGTACACGTTGATCACGAACGGTCGCGAGAGCCACTGCACGTAGTTGGTCGCCGGCTGGAGGTTGTAGCGGTAGTCCTCGTTGATCGCCTGCGACAAGAGCGTGCGCAGCACCACCGCGTCGTCGGAGAACGGCAGCGACCCGATGTTGCGACGAAACTCCGGCGAGTAGCGCTTCCAGTACTGCTCGGCGTTGCTGAGGTAGAGCACGCGGACCGGTACGCCGAGCTTCTCGGTGGCCCGGCTGAGCGCCAAGAGCCCCTCGTCGTCGAGCAGGTTGACCAGCAGCGGGCGCACGCGACGCTGCTCGAGCATCATGCGGACGTAGTCGTAGTGCTCCTGATCGGTGAGGAACGTGGGGACGTCTTCGCGCTCGAAGCGGCTGGTCAGGGCCTTGAGCCGACGGTGGATCCGCGCCCGCGAGCCCTTGTACCAGTAGGAGAGCTTCTTGGCCCGGTCCTCGTCGTGCGCGGCGGCGATGACCTCGAGCGCCCGCTCGCTGCCCGACGAGCTCCACAGCGACACCAGCTCGGTCGGGGTCTGGGCCGTGGTGAAGAACAGGCGGTAGAGCTCGTGGATCTCCTGGATCACCGGGTCGTAGTCGATGAGCCACGCGATCTCGACGCGGGCCCAGCTCATGAACAGGTAGGCCTGATCGGTGCCCACCCCCACGTAGGCGCCTCCCATCCGCTCGGTGAGCTTGGGGTAGTAGGCGTCGAGGGTTCGCTCGTTGCCCGACGTATAGTGGAAGTTGGCCTGCCGATCGGTGATGCCCTGCCGATACTCGGGGACGTCGTCTTCCTGCGTGGAGAACAGGATCGCGATCTGTTCCTCGGTGAGCGGGCGCCACGTGCCGGGCGGGGGCTCGGGCTCGGCGTCTTCGGGGGGCTCGAGCTCGGCGGCCACCGGCGGGGGCTCGGGCTCGGGCGTGGCCAGGGGAGCCTCGGCCGCGGGTGCAGGGGCGGCCTCCATCGTGTCCGGCTCGGGGTTGGCCATGTCGGCCTCGGGGCGACAGGCCACGACCCACGGGAGGGCCAGGGCGAAGGCAAGGGCCCCCGCCAGGGCCGGAACGCGGCGCCAGGCGGAGCCAGGGCCGATCCGGTGGGGGGCGTACGACGGCGCACGGCAACGAGGTACGGACATGGGAGGGTTTTCTCGGCGCTCATTGTGCCCCGTGTCCGTCGGCTGCGATAGGGTCACGGCCGATGTTGGCCAGCATGCCCTGGGATCTGGCGCGGCACCTGCCGTGGACGCCACTACAAAGCCCGCTCGAGAAGTGGGCGGTGCAACCGACGTTCGTGATCGGCGAGTACTTGTTCTATGCGTGCACGATCGCGGCCTTCGTGCACGCCCGCCGCCATGGGCGCGCGCACCTGCTCGTGTTCCTCGCCGCGCTCCTGGCCGGCACCGCCAACGACGTGCTGTTCATGGCGCTGCCCATGGTCGACAACTTCTGGCAGGCGCAGGCCACCATCATGCTCACGCCGCGGCTGCCGCTCTACATCCCGTGCGTGTACGTGTGCTTCATGTACTTCCCCACGGTCACCGCGTGGCGCACGGGGCTGCCGCTCCTGCCCCGGGCCGCCCTCACCGGGATGCTGGCCGAGGTGTTCTACGGGCCCTACGACATCGTGGGCGCCAAGTTCCTGTGGTGGACGTGGCACGACACCGACATGCCGATCGCCAACCGCCTGCTCGGCGCGCCGATCGGGAGCTCGATGTGGGTGCTGACGTTCGTGTTCGCGTTCTCGCTGCTCTTGGGACTCGGGCTGCGCAAGGATCCCGAGGCCAAGCAGCGCGCCACCTCCTGGCGGGCGCTGGGCTTCGCGGTCGCGGGGAGCTCGGCGCTCATGGTGGTGCAGGTCCAGGCGATGCAGCCGCTGGACGGAGGAATCCCGGGCCCACGGGGGCTGTGCGTGCTGCTGGCGATCTACGTGGGGCTCGTGGCCTGGGGCTGGGGCAAGCGCCGGCCCCCCGGGTTCGAGGCCGACGATCGCACGCTGCGGCGCTTCGCGATCCTCTACTTCTGCACCCTGGCCGCGATCATGGCGTTCGCCGATCCAGCCACGCACAAGAGCGCCTCGATGCACCAGACCTACGGCCCCTGCCACGTGGAGGCCAAGGACATCATGGGGTTCACCCGCTACCAGTACGTGTGTGCGGAGGACTTCGACGAGGACTACACGTTCGACTGCGTCGAGGGACGGCCCGAGGCGATGGCGCAGTGGTACACCGTGTGCGGCAAGCCGCACTCCAGCTTCGCCGCGTTCATGATGGGCGTGGCGGGGCTGTGCGCGCTGGGACTGGCAGCCTACGGGTGGCTGCTGCGGCCACGAACGCCGAGCGCACGAACGTAGGCCGCCTGCCTCGCCCCGGGCTGAGGCATATCGAGCCGCCCTACGCCGGCGACCCTTCGCTCGCCGCCTCGACCTCGGCCTCGAGCCGCCCCGCGCCCGGGTGCCCCTTGAGCACGCGCAGCCACAGCGGGAACAGCTCGGCCAGCTCGCGTGCGGCCGCGGCCGGCACCACCGCGTGCGCGAGGCCGTGATTGCTCATGTAGGCGACCACCCCCGCGGTGCCGTCCTGCACCCAGCCGAGGATCTCGGGCTCGAGCACCAGGCGCCCGACCTGCCCCTTGGCGGTGGCGAAGTGAAAGGTCTGGGCCTGCTCGGTGGGAGGTCGGCCAGGGTCGTCGAGCCGGGCCCGCTCCATGAAGCGCCGCACCGCATCGTACTGCTCGCCCTTGCTCTGCGAGCGCAGCTTGGCGAAGGCCAGCCGAGGCGCGCCGCCGCGCCCCGCCCCCGCGCTGCCCCCCTTGCCGCCCCCGCCGTGGTCGCGACGAGGCTTCTTCTTGGCGGCCTTGCCCTTGTCGATGCGATCGACGTCCTCTTGGGTGACCAGACCGGCTGCCGCGAGCTTGGACTTGAGATCGAGCATGGGGAGGAGCCCACGATCATAGCGGCTGTCGTGCTTCTATGCCTGCGGCCGCCATGCTATTGGCATGGCGTGCGAACTGCGGGCACCGGCGCCCCACCGCCGCGACCACGCCGCGTCCGCGCAGCATCGATCTCGGTCGCGGCGCTGGTGCTGCTCGCCTCCGCGCACGCCCACGCACGAGAGCCTCCGACACCGGCCAATCAGTCGGTTCCGACCCCCGATGCGAGCGAGTCCGAGACCACCGAGTCCGGGACCACCGAGCCCTCAGTGCTCGCTGCTCCCCACGATCCCGATGCCGTGCGCCGCCAAAGCTGGATCGCCTGCGTCAACGGTGCGGCCCCGTGCGTGCGCTCGCGACCGGCTCGCGCGCTGCTGCTGTCGCTGGGGATGGCCGGAGGCGCGCTCGCAGCGGGCTTGCTGTTCGGGCTGGGTGATCGGCTCGCTCCGGGCGATCCCGCCACGCTGCTCGTCGGCTTGTCCGGCCTCGCGGGCGCGGGCGCGCTCGCGGGCATGCTCGCGGGACGGCTCGGCCCCGACGGTCCAGCCGCGCCCGATCGCCTCCGCCCCCCCACCCTCTCGCTCGCCCACGCCTACTCGGGCCCGCAGATCCTCGACGAGACGCGCCCGCACTCGCTGACCCTGCGCATCGCCCCCAACCTCTTCCTGCCCCACGGTCACGGGCGCGCGCGCCTGTTCGGCCACGTGGGCGGGTGGCTCAACCCCGCGCGCGACGTGGATCCTCGGCCGCAGCTCACCGAGGCGCTGCCCGAGCAGCAGGGCACCGCCCCGCGCGTGCTGGAGCAGCGCCACGTCAGCATCGGCGTGGGGATCGACCTCGCGGTGAACCTCCCCTACCCCGTGCTCGCGCCCAGGCGCTCGGCCCAGCTCGGTGCGGCCGAGCTGCGCTATCGCCCCGAGGTGCAGATCCGCCGCGATCGCTTCGCTCCCGACACCCCCGAGTCGACCGTGCTCGAGCGCACCATGCTGCTGCCGCTCACCGCGGGCGTGCGCTGGCATCTCTCACCCCGCCAGCGCTTCACGGTGTACTTCGGCCCGCGCTTCGACTTCGTGGCGTTCTCCGATCCCGCCTCGGCCGGGGGCTCGGACCGCCTTCATCGCGGCGGTCCGCAGCGCGGCCTGCTGTACGGAGAGGCGTGGTACGACATCGACGTGCCGCTGACCGCCCGCCCTCGCCGCGACGACCGGGTGCGATCACTCCACGCCACGGGCCAGCTCACCCTGGGCTACGTGCACAGCGGCTTCGATGGTCAAGGCTTCGACTTCGGCCCCGTCGTCGGCTTCCTCGGCCCGCTCCACCTGGCCTGGTCCACCCGGCTGCGCCCGGTCGGCTCCCCCGTGGCCGCCCAGCTCGGGGCCTTCGCTCGGATCGGCAGCGGCACCACGCTGGGACTCGAGCTCGGCGTGGTGGCGCCCGACCTCCATGCGCGAGGGAGGACCTCGCGATGACCCGACCGCGAGCGCTGGCCGTGCCGCTTCCCGGCTCGACCCTCCGCGCGCCGCTCGTGCTGGCGCTGATGCTCGCCGTGCCGGGCACCTCCGGGTGCGTGCAGCCGCACTGCACCTCCCCGCTCTACAGCGAGGCCGAGTGCCGAGTCATCGCCGAGAACCAGCGCGCCCGCCTGCGCACCTCCGTGGGGGTCGAGCTGCGCTTCCAGGATCCCGAGGCCACCGACGACTCCACCTGGGACGCCCGGGGGCTGCTCGAGGAGCTGCCCGATGGCTCGGTGCGTGCCCGCGTGGCAGGAGCCGGGCGCTTTTCGCTCTCGATGCGCGCGCCCGAGGATCACGACGTCGTCTTCCCGCTGACGGTGACCAACGTGGATCCCGAGGCCGTGCTCGGGATCGGCATCCGCGGCCTCGAGCTGCAGCAACCGCTCGACCCCTCCAACGGCTCCACCCGCACGATCGACGTGACGCTCGCGGAGGGACAGGTCCAGTGGCTCGTGGGCGAGCGCCCGTGCCCGTCGCGCTATCGACTCGCCGTCACCGCCGACATCCAGACCAACCCCACGCAGTTCGAGCGGATCATCGATCGCCTCCAAGAGGAATCGCAGCACTCGGCGGGGATCGACGAGCCGCTGGTGGGCCTGCTCATCGCCGGCGACCTGACCGAGGCCTCGCGCGACGAGGAGCTCGACACGATCCTCGAGCTCCTCGCGCGGGTACCGTTCCCGGTGGCGGTGACCGCGGGCAATCACGACATCTATCGGCCCAATCGGCCCTACTACAACCTGAGCTTCGGACCCGGCAACCACGCCTTCGACGTGTGCGGCGTGCACGTGGCCCTGCTCGACACGGGCAGCGGCGCGCTCGCGCGCTCGGTGCAGGCGCGCTTGCCCGAGCTGCTGCACCGCGGCGACTCGCGGTTCCTGGTGGTGGGCATGCACCATCCGCCCTACCCGGGGAGCACGGGTGCCGGCTGGTCCCAGGAGGATCGAGCCCAGGCGCTGCTGGCCGAGCTCGCGCGCGAGGAGGCCGACCTGGTGGTCGCCGGACACAACCACGCGCTGCACGACTTCTCCGACGTCCCGGTGGGTGACGTGACGCTGCGCGAGATCATCGTGGGCACCGGCGGTGCCTACCAGGGCGCGGGCGTGCCCCGCTACGGATACCTGCGGCTCACGTTCGACGATGACGCGGGCACGATGGAGACCTGCTTCGTCGAGGTGCCGCCGGTCGGCTACGCCGAGCCCCCCAACGACCCTCCCAACGGCCTGCCCTACTGCGCCCCGGGCTCCTGAGGGGACGTCGTCGTCACGAGCGCCGCGATCTTGTCGAGCAGGGCGCGCACGTCGAACGGCTTGCGAAGGTAGTCCTCGGCGCCGACCTCGAACGCTCGCTCGCGTGCGTTCTCCGCCGCGGTCACCACGATGATCGGAGGCCGATGGGAGTAGCGACGAGACAGCTCCGCGACGAGCTCCCATCCATTCATGACCGGCATTAGCATGTCGAGCAGGATCACCGCGGGCACACGCTCGACGATCCGGTGGAGCGCCTCGACGCCGTTGGCCGCGACCACGACCTCGTAGCCGTGGGCCTCCAGGATCATCTGAAGGGTCACCGAGACGTCCGGCTCGTCGTCCACCACGAGCACGTAGGAGTCAGCGCTCGTCATCGGCTCCCCTTGGGATGGTCGGAAGCTCGAGCGTGTCGGTGCGCCGCGGGCCGGGCATCGTCCGAGTGCGCACGACCCCCCCGGTCATGTGGATGATCGACTCGACGACGTGGGTCCCCACGCCCAGCCCACCGTAGCCGGCGTCGTCGAGGTGGTCGGCCTCCACGTCGTCCACGATGGGCTCGTAGGTGAGCGAGATGGCGGCCTTGTCCGCGACCTCGTCGAGGACGAGCTCGACGTCGGTGCCGGGGCGCCGACGGACGAACGCGATGTCGATCTGGGCGCGAAGCGCCTGCCCGAGCCGCTCCGGATCACCGAACACGCGCGGGCGCGCACGGTAGTGGGCGACCAGGCCAGGCTCGGCGTTCTCCATCGCCCGTACGGCCTCGTCGACGAGCTCCCGGAGCTCGAGCTCCTCGGGGCGCAGGCGGAGCGCGCCCGTCCGGATCCTGAGCAGCGTGAGGAGGTCGTCCGAGAGGCGATCGATCTTCCCGCACTGTCGCTCGAGGATCGCGAGCGAGTGCTCCATCGGGCTCAGCGACGATCGCAGCAGGTAGAGCTGCGCCTTGATGACCGAGATCGGGGTCTTGAGCGCATGCGCGGCCGAGGCAAAGAACTGATTGCGGGTCCGCTCGAGGTGCTCGATCTCGGTGATGTCGCACATCACGCTGACCGCCCCCTCGACCGGCCCACCGGGCGCCGCGCGCACTGGTGCCGCGCTCGAGCGGATCACGACCTCCGGCCGCCCGGGCGGGTAGAGCAGCGCCTTGTAGGGCGGCGGGACCTCGCCATCGAACGCGCGCTGCGAGACGTACTCCCTGGGCGCGACGATCCGCCCGTCGGGGAACGACAGGTGGAACCGCCGCGAGAACTCCTCGGGGCCCATGCCCGTCAGGTCATCGGAGCGCTCGACGCCGAGGATGCGCGCCGCCGAGGGGTTGGCGGACGCGATCGTGCGATCGGGCCCCAGCAAGAGGACGCCATCCGCGATGCTCGCCACGAGCGCCGCGTTCGTCGCCTCCGACAGCGCCAGCTCGTGGGTCAAGCGGCTGGTGAGCTTGAAGCCCGCGAGCACGAATGCCGCGACGAAGAACCATCCCTTGGCCGTCTCGACGCGAGCAATGAGCCCGGGGTCGTTCACGATCGAGTAGAGCAGCACGTCCGTCACCAGGATCCAGGCCATCCCGCCCAGGAGGAGAATGGCCGCGACCCTCAGCGCGATCATCCGCGAGCGCCGAGCCGCGACGCCCTTCATCGAGCGTGCACTGGCCATTGCAACCAACTCTGACGCGCCGAGCCGCATGCGCAACCGCGGCCGCATCGAATCGAGACTCGTCCGGCCGGTCCGCCCACGAACGGCGCCGCGGCAATGCGCCGCCGGGATGGGGGAGGCCGGCGAGGCGGCCTCCCATGCTCACTGGTCGGCCGCGCCCTCGGCCTCGTCGGGGTGCTCGTTCCGCCAGCGCTTGGCCAGCCACGTCTTGCTCGGGTCGCCCTCCGAGGTGAAGAAGCTGAGCTCACCCTTGACGTACTCGGGGCGACCGGTGATGTCGTACACGTTGCGCACGTAGGGCGCCGAGAGCCACTCCACGTAGTTGGTGGCGGGCTGCGTGCCGTAGTGGAAGTCCTTGTCGATCGAGACCCGCAGCAGCGTTCGCAGCAGCACCGCGTCCCCGTGCAGGGGCAGGCTGGCGATGTTGCTGCGGTACTGCGGCGAGTAGCGCTTCCAGTACTGCTCGGCGTTGCTGAGGTAGAGCACCCGGATCGGCACCTCGAGCGTGCGCGCGGCCTCGGCGATGCCAGCGAGGGCCTCGTCGTCGAGCAGGTTGGCGAGCATCGACCGCACGCGCCCCTGCTCGACCATCTGCCGCAGATGCTCGTAGCGCGAGAGGTCGCCGAGGTAGCACGGCAGCGCCTCGTGCTCCATGCGCGCCTTGACCTTGCCCAGCCTGCGCCGGATCTCCTCGCGATAGGAGCGGTAGGCCTCCACGAGCTGCTCGGCCTCGCGATCGCTCGCTTCGGCGCGCAAGAGGGCCTCGGCTCGGTCACGACCGTCGCGCTCCCACAGCGCCAGGAACTCCTCGGGCGAGGCCGCCCCCAGCAAGAAGCGGCGGTAGATCTCGTGCACCACCAGCACCTCGGGGTCGTAGTCGATGAACCACGCGATGTCCGACCGGGCCCAGTCGACCAGCAGGTAGCCCTGATCGGTGCCCACCCCCACGTAGCCCCCGCCCACGTCGGCGATGGTGGAGTGGAACAGGTCGAGGGTGCGCTCGTTGCCCGAGATGTAGTGCTCCTCCTCGTGCACCTTGAGGATCCCGTTGCGGCGCTCGGGGACGTCGTCCTCGGGGGAGCCGTGCAGGACCCGGAGCTGCGCGTCCGACAGCGGGCCGGGACCCTGCACGCGCAGCGAGACGGGCTCGGGCTTCGCCTCGGATCGAGGCTCCGCGGGAGGGGTCACCACCGAGGGCGCGGTCGGGGTCGAGGCAGCGGGGGGCGACGCAGCCGACACGGGAGCATCGGACGGCGGGACCGCGCCACCGCGAGGGGCGCAGGCCAGCAGCAGCAACAACGGGAGGGCGATCGAACGGGTCACGACGGGGTGCAATTGGGCGATCGTCCGGGGCTCGAGCGCAAGGGACCCTGGCGAATTGCCCGGTTCCGTGCCCCACGGCCAGGGCACCGGCCCAGCTTCCAGTCGCGATCCGCGGTACCCTACGCGCCATGCGAGGCTGGACGCGCGGGGTGCTTGCCGTGGTGCTCTGCACCGCCTGTGGGGACGACACCGGGTCGGGCGAGGACGCTCCCGAGCCGAGCGGGGGCACCAACATCGAGTGCGGGAGCGCCACGCTGCCCGGGCACCTCGTCATCGAGAGCGAGGCCGACTTGAGCGCGCTCGACGGCGTGCGCGCGGTCGAGGGCGAGCTCCAGGTCAACCGCACCAACTTCACCAACCTCGACTTCCTCGGCTGCATCGAGGAGGTCGGCGGTGAGCTGACCATCTTCGGCAACACCGCGCTGATCGACGTCTCCGGGCTCGACCGGCTACGCCACGCCGGGGCGAGCCTCGTGTTCTCCGAGAACACCGCGATCACCGAGCTGTCCGGAATCGGCGCCCTCACCCAGATCGACGGCAGCCTCGTGATCCAGGGCAACGCACGGCTGCAGGAGCTGAGCGGGATGGCCTCGGTGCACACCATCGGTGGTGCGCTCACCATCCGGGAGAACGACTCGCTGCTCCACATCGACGGGCTGCGAGGACTGCGGACCCTGGGCACCCTGTTCGCGGTCACCCACAATCCCTCGCTGTGCATCTCGAGCGTCAACCAGGTGGGCGTGGGCATCACCAACCCGGCGGAGCCCGGAGACAACTGGTCGACGCGAGCCAACGACAACAGCTGCTAGTCGCGGCGTGATCCAACTCGGGGCGATCTCGTCGAGCACCTGACGTGCTCGCATTGGAGACCACACTCTCGACGGTGATGCTCCGTGGTGCGCTCGGTTTCGCTCGCGCTCGGGCGATCTCGTGGACTGGTACATGGCGGAGCACTGGGCGACCATGGGGAAGGGGGATGCCCTACCCCTCCAGTACCAGTAGAGGTGAACCATGACCAATGAACGAAATCCCGTGAACCCCGAGCGTAGCCTGCTGGACGAGATCGAGGAGCTCGACGTCCTCGAAGCCGAGGAGCTGCAGGAAGGCGTGGCCTTCCATGCCTTCAGGTTCCATGCGGCCTCCCAGATGGAGGCGATGACGTTCTTCGTCAACGCCCAAGCGGGGGCCCTGGCCCTGAACGTGAACCTTCCCAACGGCGCGACGCTCATGGACGCCGACGGCAACAAGCTCCGCATCCTCTTCGATCCCAACGCCGTCGATGCGCAGGACGTCCAGGCGGCCGTGGTGAAGGACATCGGCGCGAACGTCACCGGCATGGCGTACAACGAGAACGACAAGTTCCAGGTCGTCAAGGTGTAGCTAGCGACGAGACCGGGGTGCCTTCATGGGCACGAGCGTGATGCCGCGCAGGCGCAGGTGCGGCGCCCCGAACGACACGGGCAGATCGTTCTGCCCGTTCTTGTCGCAGCCGAACGCCGGATCGAAGGCCCGCGCCTCGTCGCCCACCGCGTCGATGGCCGCGATCGTGGCCAGCTTGTCTCCGCGCAGGTCGAATCGACGCAGGTACTGATCCTGCAAGCGACCCTCGCGGATTCGACGGGCATGCGTGGGACGCAGCATGAATCGACGCCCCATCGAGCCCGCTCCCCACGATCCGCTGCAGTACCACCCATCGTCGATCTCCCCCAGCAGGTGCTCGAGCGCGTGGTCGCCGGGCAAGGCGGTCAGCACCGACATGCGGGGCATCACCGTCGATGCGCCAACGACCCGCCGCCCGTTCCCCGATCGCAGCGCCGACATCGTGGCCGCGCTGGTGCGGTCGTGGAGCAGCCCCGTCCACACGCCCCGATCGACGACCACGGTGGGTGCAGCCGGCCGGCCCTCGTCGTCCACCACGTAGCTGCCGATTCGATCCGGGAGCGTGGGATCGTCGATCACCGTCAGTGCCGCATGGGTCCAGCGATGACCCAGGGCCGGACCGTCGGGCCGAGCCTCCTCGGGAGATGCGCCCGCAGGTCGAACGTAGTCGAGGTAGTTGTCGGCCTCCGACGTGTGGCCCACGCACTCGTGCACGAGCAGCGCCGCCACCCATGGATCGAGCACCACCGTCCCGGTCCAGGGCTCGCCGAGCGCGTGGCCCTGCTCCACGGCGCGCAGCTCGTGGGGCAGCGTGGCCGCGAGGTCCTCCGCCCATGCGTCCGGGTCCACCGCGACCCCGCCCATCTGCCACTGCACGGGCGACAGCGTGTGGGGCCCGCGGATCACCAGCCGCACCGTGGCGCCGAAGCGAACGCTCGGGCGGCCGCCCTCGAGCCGCCGCGCGCAGGCGCGGAGCGAGATCTCGGTGCGCTCGCTGCCGACCCCGACCAGCGCCGTGCGCAGGCGCTCGATGGCGGGATGCAGCGCCGCGAAGGGGGGCAGCCCCAGGGCCTCGGCCGGGCCGTGCTCTCGCTCCACCAGCGCCGGCAGGTCGGAGCGATACGTGCTGCTTCGCGTGCTCCTTGCGTCTCCCTTCATCGGTCCAGCACCTGGGCGATCTCTTCGAGCACGGTGCTCCCCACCGTGGTGAGCCGGGCATCCCGGCGCAGCACGTCGAGCGCAGCGCCGGCCTTGCGGCGGCACTGGTCGAGGTAGCGCTCCATCGAGGCCCGCTCCGCCGCCGCGGCCAGCGGCAGCAGCCGCTCGGTGAGCGCCACGTCCTGGGCGAACGCGAAGCAGCCGTGGAACACGAACGACATCGGGCGCTCGGCGTCCACGACCGGCGACACCACGACCTGCCCGGGATCGCGGCACAGCGGCAGCAGGTCGAGGATCGTGGACAGCCGGTTGTGCCCGGCCTCGTGCGCCAGCGTCTGCGCACAGCGATGGTCGCGACGGGGGCTGCTGACCACCAGCCCACGCAGTGCATGCACGCTGTAGTTGTGGGGGTCGAGACCTCGATCGGGGAGCGGCAGCAGCCACCGCACCCCATCGGCGACCTCGTCCCATGCGGCCGGCCACGCCGCGGCCAGCCGCTCGGCTCCCGAGCCCATGGCGGCGCGAAACGCCTCGAACGCGGTCGGATCGGCGGTCGCGAGCTCTTGATCGCGGACGTTGCGAGCCACCCAAGCCGTGGGCGCCGGAGACAGGTGAGGCCCGCGCCCGAGCAGACGCGGGAGCGGCTCCACGCGCAGCCCCGGGGCCCGGTGCGGATCCCATGCACGCCCGTCGACGAAGACCTGCCACGCCCCGTCGGCGCAGCGCACCACCAGCTCGTGGCGCGGCCGCTCGGGCGACAGGCGCACGCCAGCCCGGCGAAGCGTGAATGCACCGTCGAGATCCGGCAGCAGCGAGAACGGCACGGGCTCGGCCGCCAGCGCTGCCAGCTCGGGCAGCAGCGCCCTGGCCAGCTCCGCGGCCAGCGGATCCTCGTATCGCGACTCGCCGCTCGAGGCGATCGCGGCCAGGCTCACCAGCTCGGGCTCGGTGCACAGGCGCTCCAGCTCGGCGTCGGTACGCCGCAGCAGCGCATCGATGCACTGCTGGATCAGGAGCCGATCGGCGGCGCACCGCGTGGAGGACGAGCGCTGGGCGAGCACTCGCAGCAGCCGCCGCAGCGTGCGGCGGGCCAGCAGCGCCCGAAGCACCCGGTGGGTCTCCGAGTCCGAGGCCGGCAGCACGAACCCCGCCGTGGGCACGGGCGGCGCCGCATCGACGAACGCTCGTGCTCGCGCCATGTCCAGCGACAGCGGCGGCACCGGGCGCCGATGGGCCGTGACGTACGGGCGTACGCCC
Source organism: Paraliomyxa miuraensis (assembly GCF_026337845.1). Classification (GTDB taxonomy): domain Bacteria; phylum Myxococcota_A; class Polyangia; order Nannocystales; family Nannocystaceae; genus Paraliomyxa; species Paraliomyxa miuraensis. Next base: position 407,351 of record NZ_JAOVZF010000158.1, read on the forward strand.
TCGACCGCCTCGGGGGTGAAGGTCTGCTGCACCAGTGCATCGAGGGTCCGCTCGCGCGCGAGCGTCGAGCCGGGTCCCACGGGCACGGCGCGCGCCCATCCCGGCGCGTGGCGGAGCGCATCCTCCACCGAGCCCGCGAAGGTCGCATGGAACGTGCGGCCGTTGACCACCAACGAGATGCTGATCGAGTCGCCCTCCGACTCCCCCCAGTGGATCCACAGCTGGGGGATGTAGAGCACGTCGCCGGCCTCGACGTGCAGCTCGGTCACCTCGGGGCCGAGCGTGGCCCGCCCCACGTCCGGCTCCTTGAGCAGGCGGAGCCGCACCAGGTCCGAGGCCAGGGTGTCGGGCGGAGACAGGCGCCAGCGCTTGGCGCCGACGAGCTGGAGGCTGAAGTTGTCGTCTTCGTCGAAGTGGCAGCCGATCGAGGCCGGCCCCACGGTGTGCACGAGATCGCACGCGACGTGCTGCCACTCGAACCGCTCGCGGCCGGCCAGGCTCAGGCGCTCGGTCAGCGGCAGCTCGTGGACCAGCTGCTGGTAGAACCACACCGACTTGCCGTCGGTGGTGCAGCAGTGAGCGGCGCGGGCTTGCAGCTCGAGCAGCTCGTCGGCCGACGGCACCTCGGACAGCAGCGCCCGCGCCGCTCCACGCAGCACCACGGGCCGGCGCCGCCAGTGCTCGCGAAAGAAGGCTTCGTCGAGTCCGAGCAGGTTCATGAGTGCCTCTCGTGCTCCCCGGCAATCGGCCCCGGCGAGCTCATCGCAGCCCCCGCGCGGCAAGGGCCTCGTTCGCAGCCCCGAGCACGTCGGACCCGAGCCGCGCCAGGAGCTCCACCACCCAAGGTGGCGGCGCATCGGTATCACCGAGCAGCACCGCGGCCAGCCCCGGGGACACGCGCCCCGTCGCATGGCGTCCCCCGCGGGTGACGTACACGATCGGCTGCTCGGGAACCTCGTGGGGTCCCGCAAGCGGCGAGGAGGCATCGAGCGCGCAGATCCAGCCCTGCGGCCCCGTGTGCACCAGCGGCCAGCCCACGACGAACCCAGGACGAGGCGTGCGCGCGAGCGCCCGCAGCAGCGCCGACGCCAGCTCGTGCTGGGCCCGGCACCGCGCCGAGGGATCGTCGGCGAGCTCCAGCTCGGCCCAGCCATGGAACGCCTCGAGCACGCTGATCCCCGCACGCCGACCCGTTCCATCGATGCCCCGACCGTCGGGGGCCCTTCCCCTGGTCGCCGCCAGGAAGCGCTCGACCACCGGCTGCGCTCCTCCCCCGAGCGCGGCGATGGTGTGTGGGAAGGCCGGGCCGATCCCGAGCCCGCCGAGGCTGCCCCGCACGAGCCCATCCCGTACCGCGACCGCGAGCTGCTCGAGCTCGTCGAGATCGATGCCCGAGAACGCATCGGCCACGTCGGCCACGTCCGACCAGTCGCCATCCCGCAGCCGCCGTCGGAGGTCGGGATCGAACAGCAGCCGCCCGAACACCTCGTCGTGCCGCTCTAGCTCGCCCATCGCTCCACCCGCTCGCGCAGCCGCTCCACGTTGGGGACCGCCTTGGGAGGCAGGCGCCCCCCCGAGTCGATCGCCGGATCCTCGTAGGTGACCCCCTGGAGGTTCGGACACCGCAAGAGCAGCCGGTCGAGCAGCTCGAGCTGCTCGTCGAGCAGGATCCCGTGGTGCAGGTCGAGGAACCGCCCCCGGCGCACGGCACACCCCGAGAGGTGGATCTCGCGACACCGCGAGAGCGGCAGGCGCTCGAGCCCCTCGTAGAGCGCCTCGCCCGTGTGCCCGCACAGCCAGCGGTACGACAGCAGGTGTCCCACGTCGAGGGTCACCGCCACGTCCGCTCGCTCGACCACCTCGCGAAACCAGTCGTAGGCATCCATGGCGCCGACCACGATCGAGTAGCCGTCGGTGAACCCGGGAAACTCGAGCTGCAGCCGGGGCTCGAGCGCCTCGCGGGCCTCGGCCAGGCCCTCGGCCGTGCGCTCGAGGCTCGCCTCGGTCAGGAACGGCGGCAGCGGATACGGCATGGGGATCCCGCGCTGCGACCAGATCCCCACGTCCTCCACGACCCAGGCAAACCCCAGGCGCCGGTGCAGCGCGTTGGTGAAGTCGTACACCGCCGTGCGGTCGTAGGCGTGCGCCGCCCCGAAGTTGAGCGTGGTCTGGTGGAACACCAGCGGCGTGCCCGGAGCCGCGCAGTCGCGCAGCCGCTCGTACGCCGGCAGGTACGCGTCCACGTCGAGCGCGACGTGCCCCCGCGGCTGGAACGAGAACATCAGGTAGGCGTAGCGCTCCCGCCCCAGGAACCTCGCCAGGCGCTCGGTGGGGCCACCGGTCGCCGAGTCGAACCCGATCGACGTGCTCCCCCACGGCATGTCGACGCCCACCCCGAGCCCGAGCCGCCTGGTGCTCGTGTCCATGCTCGTGTCCATGCTCGTGTCCATGCTCGTGTCCGTGCCCATCTCAAGCCTCCCCCAAGCCGGCATGCAGCAGCCGATCGAGCACCACCCGACCGCGCTCGGTGGCGGCCGACAGCACGTGCGTCGCTTCATCGTAGCCCCAGTCGTCGGACGGTCGCAGCACCAGCGACTGCCGCAGGTCGACGAGCCGTCCCTGCTCCCCCCGGACCACCCACGGGTGCAGTCGCAGCGCGGTCACCCCGCCGGGCCGTACCGGCGGCGCCTTGAGGAATCGCGGGTGTCGGTCGTCGTTCTTCTCGGGCAGCACGCGGTCGACCAGCTCGGCCAGCTGCGCCGTGCGCTCGTCCCAGCCCTCGCCGCTCGCAAAGCCGTGCCGCACCCCCACCCGGCCGCCCAGGTACGAGAACGACTCGTTGGCCACCAGCTGCTGCTCGTCGGCGTCCACCACCAGGCCATGCCCCTCCGGGTCGGCCGACAGTCGTGACGTGGGCTCCACGATCATCATCTGGGCCACGTCGATCCCGATCTTGTCTGCATTGCGGATGAGGAACTCCCGCGACTGCCGGGCCTCCTGCGGCGTCTCGTCGAACAACCCGCCCATGACCGAGAAGCGCAGGTTGATCCCCACCTCGTGGAGGTTGTCGATGATGCGCTGGTAGAGGCTCGCGTCCACCCCCTTGTCCATGAGATCGAGCAAGCGCTGCACGTTGGTCTCGTAGCCCACGCTCATCATCCGGCAGCCGGCCTCCGCGAGCGCGCGGCAGAACGCCGGCTCGGCCAGGTCGCGCTCCAGCCGGTTGCGACTGGCCCACTCCACCCTGCGTCCACGCTCGGCCAGGCGTCGCGCGGCGCCCAGCACCAGCCGGAGGTTGGTGTTCTCGTCCACGAACACGATGAAGCGAGCGCCGGTCGACCGCAGCCCCGACTCGCACACGTCGGCCAGCTGCTCGGGCCGCAGCTGCTGGTAGCCCACCTCGAGCGTGCGATTGCCATAGCTGCAGAACACGCACCGCCCCCAGTAGCACCCCACCGTGCCGACCACGGGGAGCTGGATCTCCTCGGTCAGATACCGCGTCACCGGCAAGCCATCGAAGTCGGGCGTAGGATTGTCGCGCAGGTGGTGGGGAGCGGCGGGCGCCGATCCGGCGCGGGTGAGCGCCCCGGGCACCGTCGTCGCCCCCGACAGCAGCGCGTCGAGGGCCGGCTCCCCTGCCCCTTCGACCAGCGCGTCGACCAGCTCGAGCACACGAGGATCCCGCGCCAGCTCCCCTGCCCGCATCGTGATCTGAGCGCCGCCGAGCACCACGGTGGTGCCCGGGTGGTGCTCGCGGACGAAGCGAGCGATCCGCAGGGCCGGCACCAGCTGGCTGAAGTACGCCACCGACAGCCCCACCACGCGAGGCCGAGCCTCGGCCATTGCCTCGCCGACCAGCTCGGTGTGCACCTGGTCGGCCAGGTCCGAGGGCTCGACCGGGACGAACGCATGGTCGACGACGTCACGAAGCCGACGCAGGCGCCGCGTGAGCGTCGAGCCATCCATCGCCCGCAAGGCATGGGTCCACGCCAGCTTGGCCGCGACGTTCCACGGGAATCGCGAGGCCTCCCGACCAAAGGCCGTGCGCCGGATCTCCTCGCCGTGGTCCGCCACGAATGCCTGCAGCGCCGGCGTGACCTGGCTTCGACCCGACGCGCTCGCCGTCGAGCCCGCGGGCGCCACCGACAACCGCTCGAGCAACGCGATGTTCAGGTCGCGCTGGACCACCGCATGCCCGCGAGCCCGCAGGTACCCCGTCAGGGTGGGCAGGCTCAGGTACGGGAAGAACCTGGCCTCCGTCACGCCGGGAAACAGCAGCAGCAGGTCGGTGCTCATGCGGGTCCTCTCGGCGGTTGCATGGTCACGACCCGTTCCGTTCGCGCCACGACGCGAGGTTCGAACGCAGCGTCGCCACGACCTCGTCGTCGAGGTCGTCGCGCTCGGCCAGCAGCGCCTCGATCCGAGCGATGGCCTCGCCGAAGCGACCCGCCATCCCCGTGGCCGCCGCGAGGTTGCTGCGCACGAGCACCGTGCGACGGTCCCGCGGACCAAAGACCTCGGTGGCCACCGGGACGAGGGCCGCGAGCTGCTCCAGACCCTCCGGCCGCGACCGCTCCGCGAGCTTCATCGCGCGGTTGTTGGCCAGCACCAGCGTGGTCTCGTGACGTGGGCCGAGCGCCGCCTCGGCATCCACCACCAGGGCATCGAGCTCGGCGAAGCCCTCGTCTTCGAGGCCGCGACCGAGCAGCGCGTCGGCCCACCGAGCGCGCAGCGCCAGCACCTTGGGATCCGTGCGACCCAGGCGGGCGATTGCAGCCGCGACACGGGCTCCGAGGTCGGCGCGTTCATGGCTCATCGAATCGACTCCTCGATGGAGGTCAAGATGGCGTCCCCCACCTCGGTCAGCTGGGCTTCGCGGCGGAGCACGGGGATGCCCTTGTCGAACAGGACGCGGAACTTCAGCTCCTCGCGCGCGACCTCGGCCGGCACGATGTACCCGCTGGCCTTGAGCCGCTGGATGAGCGCGTACTCGCGCGAGAACGACCAGCACGATTGCAGCAGGCTGATGACGGGCTCCTTGCCCTTCGCGAACGGAGAGAACACTCGGTGGTCGGGATTGCGGGCCGCGCTGGCGAGCTCGAGCACCCTGGACAGCTTGTGGTGGCTCGTCTCGTGGAACAGGTCGCGCACCATGCGACGCCCATCGTGGACGCTCAGCGCGATGAGGCCGTGCATGCCCGGCACGTACCAGGAATCCCAATTGGCCAGCGGAACGATCCAGCGCAGCAGCGCCAGCAGCTCGTCGTGGGCCTCGGGCCACACGCGGCGGAGCACCGCCGCCGCCTCGTCCAGCGCTCGAACGAATCGCTCGGTCCGCACCTCGTCGAGCGAGGCCACGTGCTCGACCCCGGGGAACACGCGGTCGAGCCAGTCGTCGCGGCCCGTGGAGATCCCGACGCGCTCGTCGAACCGCGGGAGGGGTCGCCAGCCGACGGCCATCCCCTCCACCGACACCTGGCCGGCACGAACCGAGACCGTGACCGTCCCCGTGCCCGACGGCTCGCGCTCACCGAGCTCGCCCAGCAGGAACGCCGCCGGGAACGTCACCATGCGCCGCGTGCTTCGGGCCACGCGCGTCGGCGCCAGATCGCCCCCGTGCGCCGCCACGGCCCCCACCACCATCTGGCCCAGCCATGGCACGAGCACCGCCCCGCCTTCGGGATCGTTCTCCATGCCGGCCACGAGCCCGCAGACCTCGGGCCGAACGAGGAGCCCCTCGAGGGCTCGGTCCGGCAGCTCCAGCAGCGTCGCCAGCAGCCGATCCCGCTCGGCCGCGACGTCGGCGGACGCGCGCAGACCGAGGCTGGCCCGCAGCAGCCGCTTGAGCGTGCGTCGAGCCACCAGCGGCAGGATCACCTCCGTCACGTCCGCGGCGTTCTGCGCGTGCAGCCCCTTTGGCGCCGGGATTGCCCGCGGCCCGGCGGCCACGAACGAACGAAGGCGCGAGGCCCAGTGGGAGCGTTCGCTCATCACGTTGGGGGGGGCAGAGAGCCCCTCGGGATCCTGGCATGACTCGCGGGACCACGCGACCCCCACGCTCGCGGGCGAAACAGCCCCTCGAACGCAGGGCTGGTCCAGCCGAAGGCTAGTCCAGCGTGTCCCGCAGCGCCCGCAGCACGTCCACGTACGACACGATTCCGCGCAGCTCGTCGCCGTGCTGGTCGATCACCGGCAGCGCGCCGACCTTGTACTCGAGCATCACGTCGATCACCGTCTTGATCCCCTCGCCGGGCTCGAGCGTGACCAGGTCGGTGTTCATCAGCTCCGACACCGGGGTCTCGAGCAGATCATCGGCGTACTCCGGGTTCTCGATCTCTTCGATCACCGGCAGCCGGTACTCCCGCAGGTCGCGATCGCTGACCATACCCACCAGCCTCGTGCCCTCCACCACCGGAAGGTGCCGCACGTCCTGATCCTCCATCAGCCGGAGGGCCACCCGCACGGTGTCGGAGGGCTTGATCGTGATGAGCGCCTCGGTCATGAGATCCTGCGCCTGCATGCCCTGAGCTTGCGTCGCCCGGTGCTCGGGGCCCACGCAATTCTTGCACGGCATCGCGGGCCCCCGAGCCCGCCCGCAGCTCCACCGCTACTCCTCGATGATCGCCATGAACTGATCGGCGATCACGCCGTGCCCCTCGGGGTTGGGATGAATGCACGTCAGGTCGAACCACCGCGGGGTCCCGGGCCCGCGGTAGCAGGGCGAGGTCGGGTCGTCGTTGGCGAAGCCATGCCCGCAGAAGGTCTCGAGCAGGAATTGCATGTCGGTCCCGGTGTCGACCGCGATCGACATGTACTGCTCGTTGGCCCACACCACCAGCTCGGTCAGCTCCATGGGGTTGGGCACCGGCTGATCGAAGCCCGCGAGCCCCGAGACGTCGCACGACATCACGTCGCCGGTGCCATCGGTGAATTCGTAGATGTTGGCGAACACCACGAACACGCCGCTGGTAAAGCGCCCGGGAGCGGTGATCCACTCCACCGCCTCGCGCTTGAGCATCACGAAGTCCTCGGCCGCCATCCATAGATCGGGCAGCGGAACCCCATCGATCGCGTCCTGGGCCAGGGCCGACACGTCGTTGCCGCCCGAGGTCATCACCACCAGCGTGCGCTGGTCGAGGGTCTGCGGCCCGAAGCAATCCTCGAGCTGGTTGCCCACGCCGACCGGCAGGTCGTCGTTGCGAGCCCCCCAGCGCGAGCAGCTGGTGAAGTCGCCCGCGGTCATCTGCGCGACCTCGCCGGAGAACGGGTTGGGAGCCTTCCACAGCGCCTCGGAGATCGCGTCGCCGTAGGACAGGCCGTAGGCATCGCGCAGCATGTCGCCCAGGCGCGCCCGGTAGACGTCGCCCGGCAGCGTGGGCCGCGAGCCCACGGTGATCGAGTCGCCCAGGAACACCACCCGCTCGATCCCCTCGATGTCCTGATGGTTGGTGCCCACGCAGTGGCTGCCGATCACCGGCTCGTACTGGTCGTAGTCGGGCAGCACGGTGGCCTCGTTGACGAACTGCCCCTCGAAGCACTCCTCGAAGGTGCTCGGCGGCTCGCCCCCCGTGCTCGACTCCGAGCCCTCGCCGGTGCTGGTCTCGTCGCCCATGCTGGTCCCGGTGCCATCGACCGACCCAGTGGTACTGGTGGTTCCGGTCATGCCCGTCGTGCCCGGTCCCGGACCACCCTCCGAGGAATCAAGGGATCCCGTAGACGTGGATCCGGTGCTCTCGTCCGCGCCCGCCCCCCCGTCGACGGTCGACCCGTCGGTGCACGCCACGAGCGCGAGGCCAAACCCCACCCCTGCCAGGCCCTTCCATCCCATGCCGGCAACGATAGGGTCACCGCCCGATGGCAAGCAAACGGTTCTCGGAGGCCGAGCCCAGCGCAAAGCGCGGGCCTGCTCCTTCCCCAACCCGGTGCTTCCGCGCAGATCCGCGCGCCATCGGCTTGGTGGGCTCGGGCCGGACAAACGGACGACAACGGGGTCTAATCGGTCCGATGGCCATTGCTTCGTCGGCTTCCCCTGTCTCGATTTCCCGCTTGCTCCGCCCGATCCCGTGGCTCGGAGCCATGCTCGCCCTGGCCGCGTGCCCCGGAGGCGATGACACCAAGGCCGATGGAGGCAGCGACGACGGCATCCCGCCTCCCCCGGCGACCGGCACCGAGACCGAGGGCTCCACCCTCGACGACACCGGCGACACCCTCGGGACCGGGTCGGCCACCACCGGAGGCCAGTGCCCCACCGCGCTCGTGTGCGGTGACACCTGCTGTGCGGCGGACGAGGTCTGCAACGACGACGGTCAGTGCGTGCTCGACTGCGGGATCGAGCCCCCGTGTGGCGACGTGTGCTGCGGCAACGGTGAGATCTGCTACGTGGGGCAGTGCGTGGTGCCGGGCGGCGCGTGCAATGCCGCCGTGTGTGCCACCACCGTCACCTCGGACTGCGAGGACGGCCAGATCTGCGATCCCCAGCTGGGGCTGTGCGTGCCCAACTTCGCCGATCCCTCCTGCGCCTTCGAGCCCGACATCGGCGTGTTCGATCCGGTGCCGCGCTTCACCTGGGGCGTGCGACAGCAGCGGTCCTGCGACCTCGGGTGCCAGAAGGAAGAGCTCTGCAACGGTGGTTTCTGCGAGCCCACGTGGAACCACGTGACCATCGCCGACGACGACTTCCCCACGCACTACCAGTGCGTGATGTCGCCGATGGTCGCCGACCTCGATGCCGACTGCACCCCGGAGATCATCTTCAACTCCTATACCGGCTCGAACTACACCACCAACGGGATCCTCCGGGCGATCAGCGGCTCGGACGGCAGCAAGGTGTGGACGCTGACCGACGATGGCTACCGCACCGATCCCGGCTCGCACCCCGCCATCGGCGACATCACCGGCGACGGCATGCCCGAGGTGATCGTGCCCAGCGAGAGCAACACCCTCATCGCGGTGGCCGGAGCCACCGGAACCCCGCTGTGGATCTCGCAGCCCTACAGCGGCGGGGGCAAGAGCGGCTCGCCGTCGATCGCCGACTTCGACAACACGGGCCTGCCCGAGATCGCGTTCGGCCGCAACATCTACGACGCCTCGGGCAACATCGCGTGGAACATCGCCTCGGGCGCCACCGGGGCCAACGGCAGCGTGGGGCCGCTGTCGTGCGTGGCCGACCTCACCGGCGATGGCCGTCCCGAGCTCATCGCGGGGGGCACCGTCTACACCTTCACCGGCACCGTGGGCGTGGACTTCATGGGCATGCTGCTGTGGACGGGGCAGTCGGCCGATGGCTACTGCGGCGTGGCCGACCTCGACAACGACGGGCAGCCCGAGGTCATCGACGTGATCAGCAACAACATCCGCGTCTACGACGGCCTCACCGGCGCCACGCTGGCCACGCTGCCCATCGCGGGCGGCGGCGCGGGTGGTCCGCCCAACATCGCCGACTTCGACGGCGACGGCTTCCCCGACATCGGCACCGCGGGCGGCGATCGCTACGTGGTCGCGCAGTACACCGCCGGCATGGGCCTGACCGAGCTGTGGCAGGCCGACACCAAGGACGGCTCCTCCCAGCGCACGGGCTCGTCGGTGTTCGACTTCGACGGCGACGGGCGCTCCGAGGTGATCTACGGCGACGAGTGGTACCTGCGGATCTATCCCGGCACCGAGCCCGACTGCGCCGTGGGCGGCCCGCTGTGCGACGGCATCATGACCGACGAGGAGATCCTCTTCATCGACATCAACTCGTCGCGTACGCGCAGCGAGTACCCGATCATCGCGGACGTGGACGGCGACTTCAAGGCGGAGATCGTCATCAGCACCAACAACGAGTCGGGCCAGGGCGCCATCGGTGATGCCGGCGTGGAGGTGTTCGAGGATCGTCTCGACAACTGGGTGGGCACGCGACCGATCTGGAACCAGCACACGTACCACGTGACCAACGTGGGCATCGACGGCTCGATCCCCGCCGTCGAGCCGCCCAACTGGGCCACCTACAACAGCTATCGGCGCAACGGCCAGGGCGACCTCGAGCAGCTCTGTGCGCCCGACCTGGTGGCGGCCGATCTCAACATCCCGGCCGTCCCGTGCCCGGACCTCGAAATCTCGGTCAAGGTGCTCAACCAGGGCTGCCTGGGCGTGGGTCCGGGCGTCAACGTCTCGTTCTACGACAGCGACCAGGGCCTGCTCGCCACGGTCCAGACCCAGGGACCGATCCCCGCGGGCGGCTCCGAGACCATCCAGCTGAGCCTGCCCAACCCGGGCAACGCCCCCTTCGAGATCACGGTGGTGGTGGACGACTCCGGCGCGGGTGCGGGCGCCTTCAACGAGTGCATCGAGGACAACAACGAGACCGGGCCGCTCGAGATCTGCCAGCCCATCGGCTGACCACCGCTCGACAAGGGAAAGCCTGACTCGAGCGCCTCCGGCCCGTGCACCCCCCGCTCGGCCCCCTGGGTCCGGGGGGGTCTGCGGGCCGGCGAGCAAACGTTGGTAGACTCCCTGCGTGGACGACCTGCTCCGCCTGCTCGAGCTCGTGCGCCGCGAGCTCGGGGCCGAAGACGCCTACGTGAGGCTCGGGGGCCAAGACGGTGACGATCCCCGGCTCCTCGCCCACGCGCTGCGTTCCGGCTGCTGCCTGGTGGTGCGCATGGCCGAGCCCCCGGCGCGACCCGAGGTTGCGGCCGCACGCCTGGCCGAGCTCGCCGAGGCGTTCACCGGGACGGTGGACCATGCGGTCGAGTCGCTCGAGGGCGTGATGGGTCGACCGACCGTGGGACCCGTCCTCACGCAGACCCTGGCCGACCTTCGCGACGCCACCGGAGCCGCGGTGGCGCTGGTCATCGATCGTCAATCGCCCGTGATCTGGGGCTGCTCCGATCCTGCGCTCGGCCTGCGAGACCGCCCGGCCGCCCGCGCATTGGCAGCCGCGCTCGCGTCGACCACGGGCCTGGGCACGACCCGCTCCGAGCGCGACCCCAACGAGCCCGAGCCCGAGTCCTCGGCGCAGAGCTCGGCTCGCCGCGCCCTCATGGCCGCCGAGCGCATGCAGACCGGCGGCGCCGCCAAGCTCGCGGCCACCATCCGCACCCTGATGGTGCTCGACGACGCCTTCGATGCTGCGGCCCGTCTGCCGCAGGGCGACGAGCCCGGACTCGCAAGCAAGGGCTTTGGCGGCCTCTACCGCGTGGTGCTGGTGTTCACACGCCCGTTCTCACCCTTGCGGGTGGAAGGCGTGCTGCGACGGGCGCTGCCGATCGTCGAGCGACAGGTGCTCGAGCTGCCGCCGCTCGACCCCGAGCCCAAGGGCGGTCGCGTGGTGCCTCTGCGATGAGACCGGCCGACGCGATCGCGCGGCGGCTCAGGGGGCGAGGCGAGCGATCCAGCCGTCGAGGTCGCCCCCCGGACCCGTGATCTCGGCCACTACCACGAGATCACCACTGGGCAGCACCTCGATCGAGCGACCGCGGTCGTCGCCCTCGCTGCCCGCGTAGTCGCGGCGAGACCACACGAGCTCACCGGCGGGATCGAGCTTGCCCACGAAGCGATCGGGGAACTCGTCCACCACGTGGCCGATCAAGTAGACGTTGCCGGCACCGTCGACCGCGAGATCCTCGACCTCGTCGATGGCCGGCATCGGCGGGGCGAAGCGCCAGCGCTCGCTGCCGTCGAGCTCGTAGGCCACGACCCACAGATCGTCGAGCGTCTCCACCTCACGCAGCAGGCCGCCCACGTAGATCGTGTCGTTGGTGACCGCCATGGTCTGGAGATCGACCACCTCGACCGTCTCCACCAGCGGCAGGCCGAGGTCGGACGAAGACACGGGCTGATACACCACGCCTGGGTCGCCGACCTGCCCCGCCACGTAGGCGAGCCCATCGGGCGCGCGCACGGCCGACTTGAAGCGGCTCGCGCTGGGCCCCATCGCGGTGGCGATCGTGCCCGAAGCCACGTTGCCGTCGCCGAACGTGAAGGCCCAGGCCGTGCTCCCGTTGCCCCCGGCGGCCACGATCTGACTGCTGCTGACGTACGTGATGTCGTGGCACAGGCCCGAGGCGGGGGCCGGGAGCGTCTCGCTGTAGGCGGGCGGCTCGGTCAGCGGCGCATCCCAGCGACCCACCCAGGGGCGGGAGATCCCGCCGATCGTGGCCCGACCGCACACGTAGAGCCGACCGGTTCCGCCCTGCACGATCGCCTCGGCCTCGTCGGTCCCCCCATCGAGATCGTGGACCACCCGCTGCACCTCCTGCCCGTCCACGGTGAAGCGGGTCACGAGGATGTCGCGCGACGCGGCCTGGATGAACCCCACCGCCGCCACGTCGCCCGACACCAGCTGCGTGAGGCCGAACAGGCGATCGTCGCCGCCTCCGTCGCTGGCCACCACCGCGCTCCATCGCACCGAGCCGCTGCGCACGCAGTCGGGGTTGCAGCCGTCCCCCACCTCGGCATCGAGCTCGTCGCACTCCTCGTCGCCCTCGACCACCCCGTTGCCGCAGATCGGCTCGGGAAGCGTGGTGTCCTCGCTGGTTCCATCGCCGGTCGTCGGGGCCGGCCCGGTGCTCGCGTCGGTCGTGCTCGTGCTCGACGTCTCGTCGGATCCACTGCTGCCCTCGGCCTGTCCCGTGCCCACGCAGTGCCCCGCGAGGGTGTGGGCCAGATCGCTGTAGCGGCGACCCGAGGGGCAATCGAGATCGGGGTAGCTGCAAAAGCCGGCGTCCTCGCACCAGCCCCGGGTACCGCCGCTGCTGCACTGGGCGTCGTCGGAGCACTGATAGACGCCCAGATCGACACAGGCGCCCATGAGGGCCCCGCCCGCGATCCCGATCATCGGCCACCGCCTCCGCATGTCGATCACCGTAGGGCCCGCGAGCGTCGCGGGGCAAGCTCGAACGCCCAGCACAGCCCCGCGCCGCTCGGCCGCAGCCGCGCGTGGTCCGTGCGGCCGCGGGCGGCCACCACCGAGAAGCGAATCACCCCCGCGGCCAACAACCCTCCCCCGACAGCGAGCACGGCGATCCCCGCTCGGCTCAGGACGGGCGCCCCCTCCAGCGCGTTGCGATAGCCCTGCTCATCCGCCGCGCGATCTCCGGCAAGGCGACGGCGATGAGCCTCGCCCAGCAGGCCCGCCCCCACCCCGGCCACCGCCACGCCCGACCACGTGAGCGCATGGCCCCATGGATCGCGAGCCGCTCGCGAGGGTGGGCGATCCTCGGGGTGCTCGGGCCTGGTGGGTGGGGTCGGCTCGTCGGACGGCCGTGCCGCGTCGGGCTCGGGGTCGGTCGCCGAGGCTTCGGGCTCTTCACCGCAGGCCTCGATCGCCTCGCGTGCCATGGCCTCCACGTCGGCCGGTGGTGCCTTGGCCAGGTAGTCGCGATAGAGCGACACCGCCACGTCGCAGTGGCCGGCGTAGCGCTCGGCCTGGGCCCACGCAAACAGCAGATCGGGCTGCGGATCGGCGGCGTAGGCTCGCTCGAGGATCTCGGCGGCGTCCTCGTAGCGCCCCTCGGCAAACGCCTCGACCCCCGCGTCGGCGTCCGACGTGGGGGCGGCCAAGGCAAGGGCGGCGAGCGAGGCCAGTGGCAGGGACGACGGGATCATCGAGAGGACTTGGGAAACAGGATCTCGCGCGCTCGCTCGGTGTCGCTCTTGTCGCTGGTGGTCGTGCGCTTGCGACGACGACGACGCTTGGAGCGAGACGAGGATGGCTCGCTGGTCTCGGACTCGACCGTTTCGGGCTCGGGCCCACCCTCGGCCGTCTCGGGCTCGGCCGTCTCGGGCTCGGACCCACCCTCGGCCGTCTCGGGCTCGCGATCGGGCGCGGGTTCGGCATCCGGGGCCCTGCTCGGCTCGACGGGCTCGACCCCGACGGGCGACGCGGCACGGGGAGCGGCCACGGCCGCGTCCTGCACCGGGGCCACGGAGGACGCGGGTCGAGCCCCTTGCGCGGTGGTGCGTGCGACCTGCCATCCGAGCAGCCCCCCGACCCCCAGCACCCCGACCAGCGCAGCGGCGGTCGACCACCGGCGCGGGCGAGCGGGCTCGCGCACGGGTCCGGCCACGGTGATCTCCTCGCTGAGATCGAGGGCCGTGGTGTGCAGGCGCGGCACCTCGAGGGTCGGCACCTCGAGATCGGGGAGCGCGGGCCGACCGTAGCGCTCCTGCAAGAACGCGGTCAGCACCTCGGTCCGCGCATCGATCCCCGCGTTGGCGGCAAATGCCTCCAGCGCGTCGCACAGCGCCTCCGCGCTGGCGTAGCGTCGATCCACGTCGACCTCGAGCGCCCTGGCGAGGATCTCGTGGAGCGCATAGGGGTAGTCGGGCACGAACCGAGACGGCGCCGTCCACTGCCCATCGATCACGCGGTTCATCACCGCCACCGGCTGATCCGCCCGAAACGCGCGACGGCTGGTGGTCGACTCGTACAGCAGCACCCCCAGCGAGAACACGTCGCTGCGCGCATCCACGTACTCTTGCATGCACTGCTCGGGCGACATGTAGCCGAGCTTGCCCTTGAGCGACCCGGTGGCGGTGGCGGTGGTCTGCTCGGCCATCTTGGCCACCCCGAAGTCCGCCAGCTTCACCACCCCCTGGAACGACAGCAGCACGTTGCTCGGCGAGACATCGCGGTGCACGATGCACAGCGCGCGCCCCCCCGGGTCGCGCAGGCCATGCGCGTAGTGCAGCGCTCGTCCCACGTCGATCAACACGCGCAGCGCCGCTCCGAGCGGCATGAGCTCACCGCGCAGGTCGGCGAGCACCTTTCGCAGGTCTGCCCCGTGCACGTACTCGAGCGCCATGAAGTACTCGCCCCCCAGCTCGCCCACGTCGAGCACCTGCACGATCCCGGGGTGCTCGAGCGTCGCGGCGATGCGAGCCTCCTTGAGGAACATCTGCGCGAACTGGGGCTCGTCCGACAGATAGGGGTGCATCAGCTTGAGCGCCACCGGCTTGACGAAGCCCTCGGGGCCGTCGAGGCGGCCGAGGTAGAGCTCGGCCATACCGCCGCTCCCCAGACGCCGCACGACCGTGTAGCGCCCCAGCCGGGTGCCCGGCGCGAGCCCACGCATCGTCTGCTGGCGGTGATCGGGAAGGTCCACGATGGAAAGCCTCCGTGATGATAGGCGCAAACACCGTCAGGCGTCGCCGGGGCGGGGCTCGCTGCGACGCCGAAGGCGCCCGACGTCCCCGCGGGCAAACCAGGCCAAAGCGGGTGCGCCAGGCCCGGATGCTCCCCGGGCGGGCCGCTTCAACGCAAGGGGCGCAGCGGTCCGACCGTCGCTCCCAGCGAGCGCGCCCAGGTCTCGATGTCCGAGAGCAACGAGCGTCGGACCTCGGCGGGCGCGCGCAGGCCCTCCACCTCGCGCCGCAACGTCTCCCGCGCCCGCGACAGTCTCGTCGTCACCGTACTCGTCGGTACGTCGAGAACGTCGGCGATCTCTCGTGCGCGCAGCCCCTCCACGTAGAACAGCGCGATCACCGTCTGCATCTCGTCGGGCAGGCGGTCGAGCGCGCGAAGCAGCAACCAGTGCTCGCGCCGCTGCGTGACCACCCCGCTGGGGCTGAGGATGCTCTGTGGGCGACCCACCTCGAACTCCTCGAAGGAATGGCTCTTGCGCGACTCGGCCTCGAAGTGCTTGAGCAGCATCTTGCGTGCCACGCCAAACAAGAACGCCCGGAAGCTGGTCGTGCGCACGCGCTCCATGCTCTCGGTACACGCCAGGAACGTGCGCTGCGTGAGATCGTCGGCGACCATCGGCACCCGCAGGCGAAAGAACCCCCGCACGCGCTCGTAGTACTGCCGCGTGAGTCGATCACCGGCGGCGCGATCACCCGAGCGCCAGGCGTAGAGGAGCGCGATGTCGTGGTCCTCTTCGTCTTGGCCGTCCTGCGTCGCCACCCTACGCCCGCCGCCTCCCTCACCAGCATACCGCGGCCACGCTCACACCCCCAGCGCCGCCAGCGTGGCCAGCACGCGGTCGTGAAGACGCCCGTGGCTCACCACCACCCCGCGATTGGCCGACAGCTCGCGACCACGACCGAAGTCGAGCGCCCGACCGTCGACGTCGGTCACCGTGCCGCCCGCCTCCTGCACCACCAGGGCCCCCGCGGCATGGTCCCATACCTTCTCGCGGTAGCCCGGGCGGGTGGGCAGGCGCAGGTAGAGTTCCGCATCGCCGCGGGCCACCACCCCATACTTCGCCTGGCTGTCCAGTCGCACCGGCAGCGCCGTGATCCCCAGGCGCTCCACGAGCGCGGCCGAGCGATCGTGCGCGGTGTGCCCCGACTCGACCGACTCGCAAAGACGCAGTCCCGTGACATCGTCGCGCGCGCTCACCCGCGCCGCACGGGCCGGCCCTGCCTCGAATAGCGGCGCCACGCGGGCCCCGGCCCCCCGCACCGCGAGCAGCACCGTCCCCACCGCTGCCCCCGGCGCGTCCGTCAGCGGCAGGTTGGGGCAGGCCAGCGCCGCCACCGTCGGCACGCCATCGACGAGCAGCGCGAGCGCCACCGCATACTGCTCACCGCGCAAGAAGCCCTTGGTGCCATCGACCGGGTCGAGCACCCACGCCCGGGGCCCCACCGCCGCCGCGCCGCCGTGATCGATCCACCGCAGCACGTCGCCGACATCGGCCGTCACCTCTGCGCTCACGCGCGCGGAGACCTCGTGCAGACGCCACGCGTGGGCGGGATCGCGAAGCGCCGCCGCATCCTCCTCGCCGACCAGCGGATCGTCGGGAAACGCCTCCAGCAGCGCGCGGGCCACCAGCGCCTGGCTCGCGAAGTCGGCCACCGTCACCGGGCTGCGATCGGACTTCTCCAAGGTGAGCGGATCCACGTCGCGCTGGACCGCCCGGCAGACCCGCGACGCCTGCCGTACTGCCGCCGCCGCGACCTCGAGCTCTCGATCCCAGGACATCGGCGGCACTGTAGGACGACCCAGGACCGTGCGTCACGACGATTCGCGTGCCGCGGCGTCGCGATCGCGGCTCCTACGGCAAGATCCGCACCAGCGTGACCGTGAGGTAGTCCCCCTCCGGGAACGCCAGCAAGCGCGGATGATCGGGCGGCGCGGCCCAGCGATCGAGGACCTGCAGCACGACCCGCTGCGACTGTGCCGCACCGGCCAGCGCGTCCTCGAACGCGGCACGATCCACGTGACTGCTGCAGCTGGCCGCCAGCAGCAGCCCACCGGGGGCCAGCACGCGCAGGCACGCACCGTGAAGGCGCTCGTAGGAGCGCAGTGCCTTGTCACGGCTGGCCGCCGACGGTGCAAAGCTCGGAGGGTCGGCGATCACCAGATCGAAGCGCTCGCCGTTGGCCTCGAGCCCGGCCAAGAATTCGGGTACGTCGGCGGCCACCACCCGCTGCCGCTGCGGCCGCAGGCCGTTGGCGGCCCACGTGCGCTGGGCCATCGCGATCGCCGGCTTGGCGAGATCCACCGTCACCACCGACGACGCACCGCCCTTGCCAGCGGCGGCCGAGAACCCGCCGACATACGCGTAGAGGTCGAGCACGCGTCGACCCTTGGCGAGGCGACGCACCATCGCTCGGGAGCTGCGCTGATCGAGGAACAGGCCTGTCTTCTGGCCGCGCATGAGATCGGCGCACAGCACCATGCCGTGCTCGAGGACCTCCACCACCTCGGGCGGCGGCGGCCCCTGGACGTGCTCGATGGTGCGATCGCCTCGCGGCCCGGAGCGCACCACCAGGGTCGGCACGCCCAGCGCCCGCAGCCGCGGCATCAACAGCGACACCAGGCGCTCGCGATGGGCCACGGCCGCCTCACCATCGAGGGCCAGGACCGCGTGCGGGCCGTAGAGATCGACGACGACACCAGGCATGCGATCGCCCTCACCGTGCACCAGGCGCAGCGCATCGGTCCTTCGCGGGGTGATGCTCCGGCGTAGCTCGATGGCCGCGTCGAGCCGGCGCCCCATGAGCGCATCGCTCACCGGCTCGTCCCCCACCGTCCACAGCCGCACACCGATGGGCCCCGCCTCGCAAAGGCCCCTCGCCACCACCTGCCCGCGCCCATCGGTCACGGCGACTTCCAGACCAGGAGCGGGGATGCGTCCCTCCAGCGCGTCGCGATAGACCCACGGATGTCCGCGCCGGATCGTGCGGACCAGGGAGCGCCCGAGGCGAAGGTGGGGGACGTCCACGGGCGAAGGTTCGGCGTGGATCGGGTCCGGGTCAACGTCTGCTCTCGAGCTCCCCGCTCGGCCAGCAGCGCGGTCCAACGAGCCGTCGCCAGGTCCTCGACCCGACGACGGGCTCAGGTGTCGTCCAGCCGGGTCATGCGATCGAGCGCGTCGAGCACCAGCTCCTTGAGGTCACCCCGGTTGGGCAGGCTCGCCATCATTCCGTACATGGGGGCGCTGCGGGCGGGAAGCGAGCCTCCCTCGCCGATCCCCATGCGGGACGCTGCCCCCAGGGTCAACGCTCGAGTCACTCGTCCGGGCAGCATGCGCAGCGCCGCCCCCGTCACCGCCAGCGCCGAGCGCTCGAGCCAGCGCCGCCCCGGCTCGTGCCCCACGGCTCCCACGGCTGCACGAAGGTCGGTGAGGAAGGCCTGTGTTCGCCCCACGTGCCCGCGCTGTACCGTCAGGTGCAGGCTCGCGGGGCGTTGCTGGCGATCGATGTGCCACCCTCGGGCCGTCAGCTCGTCGCCCACCGCGTAGATGTCGAGGCTGCGCGACCCCAGGGCGAGCACGCTCATGTGCGGCTCTCCCAGCACCTCCACGCCCTCGATCTCGGCCACCCCGCGGCGGATCTCCTGGGTGGCGTCCATCACCTCGCGCGTGATGCTGCGATACCCGTCGCGCCCCAGGTGCTGCATCACCGCCCAGGCCGCTGCGATCGCCCCTCCGGGCCGAGTGCCGGTCATCGTCGACGACGCGTAGATCCCCCCTGGCCAGTCGGTGAAGGCATAGAACGAGTAGCGACGTCGCCGAGCGTCGCGAAACAGCACCACCGAGGCTCCCTTGGCCGAGTAGCCGTACTTGTGGAGATCGGCCGACATCGAGACCACCCCGGGGACCGAGAAGTCGAACGGGGGAACCGGCCACCCGAGCTCTCGGACGAACGGCAGCATGAAGCCCCCCACGCACGCATCGACGTGGCACCACAGGCCATTGCGGCGCGCGAGGTCGGCGATCTCGTCGATCGGATCGACCACTCCCTGGGGATACGCGGGCGCCGAGCCGACCACCAGGATCGTGCGCGAGGTGATCGTCCGACGCATGGCCAAGGGGTCGGCTCGGAAGTCCTCGCGCACGGGAACGAACACCGGCTCGAGCCCGAAGTAGCTGCATGCCTTGGGGAACGCCGGGTGGGCGCTTCGCGGCAGCACGATCTGTGGGACACCGCGGACTCTCCGCTCTGCGGCCGCCCAGTCACGGGCGGCCTTGACCGCCAACAGGATGCTCTCCGAGCCACCCGAGGTCATGGTTCCCACCACCCGACGATCCCCTCCCAGGAGCTGAGCGGTCATCGCCACCACCTCGTTCTCGAAGCGGCGAAGGCTGGGAAATGCGCTGGGGTTGAGCGCGTTCTCCGAGAAGAAACGAGTGTAGGCCTGCTTGGTGAAGGCGGCGATCTCCTCGCCGGGATCGAACACCAAGCTCATGGTCTTGCCGTCACGCCACCGGGCATCCTCGACCGCTGCGGCGTCCATCGCCTCCAGTACCTCCGCGGCCGGGCGACCGTGGGGTGGAAGAACGGGCAACGGAGACGTCATGGCGCTGAACCCCTCGTTACCAGGGCTCCGCGCCAACGTCCAGCGCCGGCCACAATGGCCATTTTCCACCCACGTTCGACGGCTTCACGGTCCATTGAGGGCGGCCCCCTCGTTGTGTCACGCTGACACCAGACCCATGACGAAGTCGAAGGCGGCCCCCACTCGCGGAGCATCACCCACCAGGAAGCAGGCCGCATCCAAGAAGAAGACCGCCAAGAAGCAGGCCGCGTCCTCCCCCAGGACCCAGGCCGCTCCCAAGAAGAAGGCCGCCAAGAAGCAGGCCGCGTCCTCCCCCAGGACCCAGGCCGCTCCCAAGAAGAAGGCCGCCAAGAAGCAGGCCGCATCCTCCCCCAGGACCCAGGCCGCTCCCAAGAAGAAGGCCGCCAAGAAGAAGGCCGCCAAGAAGCAGTCCGCGCCCTCCCCCAGGACCCAGGCCGCTCCCAAGAAGAAGGCCACCAAGACCAAGGCCACCAAGACCAAGGCAACCGTCGGGTCGAAGTCGAAGGCAGCGCCCGCAGCGACCGGATTCGCAGGCTTCCCGGTCGACCTGTTCCAATTCCTCGCCGAGCTGGCCCTGAGCAACGAGCGCGAGTGGTTCGAGCCACGCAAGCAGCGATACGAGGATTCGGTGCGCGGCCCGGCCCTGGCCTTCATTCGGGCGATGGGTACGCGATTGCCCGAGATCTCCACGCACTTCGTGGCGATCGACAAGAAGGTCGGCGGCTCGCTCATGCGAGTGCACCGCGACGTCCGGTTCTCGAGCGACAAGAGCCCCTACAAGACCAACGTGGGCATCCAGTTCCGGCACGCGACGGGCAAGGACGTGCACGCACCGGGCCTGTACCTGCACCTCGAACCAGGTCAGTGCTTCCTGGCCGTGGGTCTATGGCACCCCGAGCCCGAGGCGCTGAGCAAGATTCGCGCGCGCATCCTCGATCGACCCGATGCCTGGCAGCGCATCCGCGACGACCCGACGTTTCGTGGCGTGTTCGAGCTCCAAGGCGAAGCGCTCAAGCGCCCCCCTCGAGGGATCGACCCCGAGCACCCGCACGTCGAGGACCTCAAGCGCAAGGATCACATCGCCGTCGCAACCATGGACGTCTCCCTCGTCCAAGGTCCCACCGCCGTCGACGAGATCGCGCGCAGATTCGTGACGGCTCGGGACTACCTGCGCTTCCTGTGCGAGGCGGTCGACGTCGCGTTCTAGCTCTTCTCGCTTCCCACATGGCGACCATCGAACACCTCCCCCCCGCCGTCGCGGTGGCCGAGCGCGTACGTCGTCTCTACGGCGACGAGTCGCTCAGCGATCCCGCAGGGGTGGTGCACGTCGCAGCCGTGGGCCGCGAGCCGGATGGCGGCTTGGTCGTGCTGAAGATCAATCAGTCTACCCCGCACAGTCTCCACGATCGCTTTGCGCTCGACCTCGCCCGTGCACGGGCCGATGTCATCGTCACCACGGGCGCCATCCTCCGCGCCGAGCCCGGCCTGCGCTACGAGCTAGCCAGCGACCGAGCCGATGCCCTCCACACCTGGCGCATGGATCAGCTGGGTCGCCCCACCCCGCCCCTGGTGGTCGTGCTCACCGGCCGGGAGGACATCGATCTGGATCACCCCACCCTCCACGGCTGGGCCCAGCCGTGGATCTTCACCAACGTCGACGCCGCCAAGGCGCTGCACGGGCGCCTGCCCCAGCACGTGGGCCTGGCCGGTGTCCCCTCGCCCGATCTCGAGACCCTCATCGAGTGGGCGCAGCGCCGCTTCGATGCCCGCACCATCACGATCGAAGCCGGTCCCGCCACCACCCGTCCCCTCTACGAGGAAGGTCCGTGCCTCGTCGACGAGCTGATGCTGTCGGTCTTCGAGGGCACCATACCCACCGATGCTCGAGGCGACCCGTTCGCGTCCGAGCGTACCCTCGAGCGTCTGTTCCCTCGACGCCACGAGGGCGAGGTCGTGGAGGAGAACAGTGGACCATGGCGCTTCGTTCGCCTGCTTCGCACCGGCTGACGCGGCGACAATCGAGAGACGCCGATACGGTATGCTCGGGGCCATGACCCCCTCGGACTACGACGCGAGACAGGCCCGACGCCGCGGGCTCCTGCTGCTGTTCGTCGTGCTGTTGGCCGTGCTCGGTGCGGCCGATGGAACCTACCTCTCCCTCGTACACATCGACTACGAGCTGGGCAAGCCCTCCGACCTCGCCGAGGTCTGCAGCAAGCTCGCGCGTCAGGGGTGCGTGGTGACCACCGGTCGCTTCGGCTCGCTGCTGGGCATCCCGGTGTCGCTGTGGGGGCTCGCGGGTGCGGCCGCCACCGCCGTCGTCGCCGCCGTGGCCTGGCGCCACCGCGGGCAACACCACGATCCCTGGCGTGGGACGACCTTTGGCCTCGCCGCCATCAGCGTCCTCGCCTCGCTGGCCATGGCCGCATTCTCTGCGCTCGAGGGCTCCTATTGTCCGTTCTGCGTGATCTGGTACGGCATCAACCTCGGCCTGGGGGTGGCGGCGTGGATGGCCCTTGGTGACGACCAGGATGCCTCGCTCGGCCGGCTCTTCCGTGACACCATCGGACCGCCCGGTGCCGTGGCACTGGTGGTGTTCCTGGCCAGCTTCTCGACCGCCTACTGGCTGTACGCCGACCGCCACGCAAGGACTCGCGCCGAGCTCGAGACCGTCATGGATCTCATGGTGCAGCAAAGGCTCACCGAGCCCGCCGTCGAGATCGATCTCACCGGTCTTCCATCACGAGGCCCCGAGGACGCCACCCTCACCATCGTGGAGGTGGCGGACTTCCAGTGCCCATTTTGCCGACGCCTGTGGCAGAGCGTGCACGACTATGGCGAGCACTCCACGTTCTCGGTCCGCACGGCCTTCGTGCACTACCCCCTCGATGGCAAGTGCAATCCCGGGATGGAGGAGATTCACCCTCATGCCTGCCTCGCCGCGAGGGCAGCCGAGTGCGCGCGCCGGGACGGCAAGTTCTGGGAGTACGGCGACCTCATGTTCGCGTACCAGCACGCCCTCGAGCGCAATGATCTGCTCGCCCATGCGACCGAGCTGGGCCTGGACCAGGCGGCCTTCTCCGCATGCCTCGACGACCCGAAGATCGAGCTCGAGGTCCGCCGGAGCATCGCGCGAGCAATCCTCTTGGGGGTCGATGCTCCGCCCACCTTCTTCGTCAACGGACGCAAGTTTCGCGGCGCGCTCCACAAGGCCTGGATGCCCATCGTGCTCGACAAATTCGCCCGTGCGGCAAAGCAGGGCGACACAGGTGCCCCCTCTCCGACGCCAGCATCGCAACCTGAATAGCCAGCCGGCTCCTGGCACGCGAATCAGCCGAGCGGCTCCGACGAAGCCGCCTGCTGAGCGTCCGGCATCGACCCGCCCTCGGCCATCGCTGATGCGGAGCCTCCTTCGAATTCCTTCTTGCCCAGCAAGTTGAACCAGTGAGCCACCGTGGCCGCGATCTCCTCGATCTGGTAGCGCTTGTAGGCCTGGGCGCGGTGCCAGCACGACAACGTCGCGAGCAGGATCAATCCGGTCAAGAGTGCGGGGTGGGCATGGATTCGAGACGTGTCACCAAACACGACCCACACCGGGAGCAGCCACACCAGGGCCGCAATGGCAATGCCGTCATAGGCAGCCGAGAGCATCCAGTAGCGCTTGAGCAGAGCAAACGACGCGCTCATCGACGAATAGCTGCGAACGTGGACCCACATGCGAGTGTAGAGCGCCATCACGGCCCGCGGGTCCTTGGCGGCGGAGGGAGGGAACGAGAAGTAGCGCTCGAGCTCCGCGGGTGTCACACACTGAGCGCGGAGGGCACCGAGCACCACCTCGTGCTCGACGAAGCCGGACTCGGTGGTCGACTCGGTCGGCTGGCGTCGCAAGGCCCGCCTGATCACGCGCCACATCGGGAGCCCGAGCACCCCGCGCAACGGCCGGCCCAGGGCAAAGCACAGCAACCCCAGCACATACGACCCGAGCACGAGCCCGAATATCACGGCGCCGGAGACGGCATCGCCGCGGACGGGATTGGGGATCGACTCGGGCAACATCAACAAGATCGCCGACATCGACAGCGACCCCGACATGAAGAACGAAAGGTCGAAGACGTCGAGCAGCTCGGTGATCTTCTCCCCGACCCGTGCTGCGGCGTCCCCCAGGTCGGACATGGACTCGTTGATAGCACAGGCCGAGCCGGGCCATGAGCTCGCCTTCGCTCAGCCGACCGAAGGCTTTGGACCCGACCGCAACGGAATGCTCGATCCGCACCGTCCTCCCTGCAGACGCGGATCATTCGCCTCAACACCCTCGCCGCTTGCCTCGCTGGGCGAATCCTTCGCCTCCCACCCTCGCCCCCTGCCGCCGGAGGCGGATCCTTCGCCCTCCACACCCTCGCCGCCAGTCTCGAGGGGCGAATCCTTCGCCTCAACGCCCTCGCCCCCTGCCTCGGGACGCGAATCCTTCGCCCTCCACACCCTCGCCGCCAGTCTCGAGGGGCGAATCCTTCGCCTCAACACCCTCGCCCCCTGCCTCGGGACGCGAATCCTTCGCCTCCCACACCTCGCCGCCTGCCTCGAGGGGCGAATCCTTCGCCTCAACAACCCACGCCACCTACCTCGAGGGCGAATCCTTCGCCCCAACACCCTCGCCGCCTCCCTCGAGAGGCAAATCCTTCGCCCCAACACCCTCACCCCATGCCTCGAGGGGCAAATCCTTCGCCTCCACGCCCTCGCCGGCCGCCTCGGGGGCGAATCCTTCGCCCCATCCCCTCACCGCCCAGCCCGCTTCGAAAAAAATCGCTCGAAGCATGCAACGACTCGCGACGGTGGCCGATAGGAGCAATGCAAAGGAGAGCATCATGCTCCGCATCATTCCTGCCCCCAAGTCCGAGTTCCCCACCCCAACCTCCCTGGTCAAGGCCTTTCGAGCCCTCGAACACGAAATCGCGGCCGTACCCGACGACCGCTTGCTACGGATCAACCTCAACATCCCCTCTGCCGTCCAGATCGGGCTCGGCGTGCTCGACCGCATCCGAGGGTTGCTTCCCGACCTCGCACAGCTCCCCGACTACGACCTCCCACGGGTCCGGGAGCTCGGTACGTACGCCGGGGCTGCCCTGTACGCCCATCTCCGAGCCCAGCAACCAGAACGAGGGCTCCCTCGCCTCCAGTCCATCCTTCGCGATGCCGTACCTCTCCGGGCTTGCCTACTCGCGGGCGCCGATGCCCTCGTCGCGGTCGGGTCCATGGATGCCGACCAGGTGGCCACCATTCGCAAGGGCCGCGGCCATGCCGATACCGCCAACGCCCTGTCCGCCCTCGCATCGCTGTACGAAGAACGCTGGGACCAGCTCAAGGGTCGAACGGCCGTGACTCGGGCGATGATCCGTCGAGCGGCGGCCCTCGGGCCTCGGCTCCATGCCGAGCTCGGGGTCTCGCGTCTACACCCCATCGAGCCCACCGACGATCCTCGTCGCACCCGCGCCCGCGCGTTCACCCTCTTCAGCGAGGTCTACGACCAGTGCCGCCGCGGCGTGACCTTCTTGCGATGGCACGAGGGGGATGCCGACCAATTCGTGCCGTCGTTGTATCCCAAGCGCGGACCACGAGCGGCTCCTCCCGAGCTGGATCCCCCCACGTCCATGCCCGCGCGTCGCCCCATCGAGACGCTCGTGCTCGCCGAGACGTCCATCGTGACCCGTTGAGGCAACGAGCGAGGGCGCCCCGGCAGTGCCGTGGCGCCCTCGTCCCTTCCCCTGGAGCGTCTCAGCCGAAGATCGGCAGGTCGTCCTCGTCGGTCCCCAGCGGGAACGCCGAGTCGAGATCGCTCCCCTCGACGTCGAGGATCTTGCGCAACGCCCGGTGCACGTGCATCGGCCCGATCCGAGCCCCATCGGTACCGTCCGCGGCGGGCTCGGCCAGCGTCGTCGGATCGAGATCCATCAAGCTGTGCGCATCCGTGGTGCGCCCCACCACACGGTCCCCGGGGATTCCGTTGCCCATGGCGATCATCGACGACACCGACCAGTGATCCTTGCCACCGTTGCCGTTGTAGCCGGGCGAACGACCGAAGTCGGAGGACATCAACACCACCAGCTTGTCCTCGACCCCCTGGCGTGCAGCCTCGGCCCACAGGAAGCTGACCATCCGCAGCAACGTGCGCATCCGCGGGATGTGATCGGCATCGTGCGAGCTGTGGGTGTCGAACCCCCCCATGGCGAGGTTGGCCGAGACGCCGATCCCCGCCTTGTAGGCGGCCACGATGAGCTGGCACTTGCGAAAGTCGGCGTTGGCATCGGGCTCGGGCAGTACCTCCTGCAGCAGCTTGAGCTCTCCGGCCCCCGCCCGCGCCGTCATCAGGGTGTCGAGCGAGTGCTGGTAGCGGGGCAGCTCCTGGTTGCCCAGCAGGGCTCCGGCCCGCTCCTCACGCGCAGCCTTGATGATCTCCTGGGCCGCGGCGCTGTGATACGTGGCCGAGGCCTCGTCGGTGGGGTTGATGCGGTCGGGGTAGGCCAGCTCCGCCAGGCGGCTGCCGTTGCCGTCGCGCACCGGTGCCACCACCCCCTGGGTTCGCTCGTAGCCGCCGAAGGTGAGGAACGCCATGGGTGACTCGGGCGACTTGACCCCCGCCACCAACGCCGCGAGGTTGGGGTACCCCGAGCCCAGGCGACCGCTCGCCAGGTGCCGGCGTCCGGCCTCGTGGTTGTTGGTCGCCGTGTCGACGCCATTGATCACCGTCATCTTGTCGTGATGATCGTTGAAGAAGGCATCCGCATCGACACCGATGGGGGCGTACGGGATCGACCCCGCCATCATGGGCGAGTTATAGGTGTTGTTGAGGCTCGGCTTGGGGTCGCACAGGAGCGTGGGGTCCCAGCCGCCGGTCGCCTGCACCATCACGAACAGCGGACCGGCGTAGGTCACGGGGTTGCCAGGGTCGACCTCGCCGTCGGCCCATGCCCTCCCCAGGAGAGCCGAGCCGCCCAGGCAAAGACCAGCCGCCGAGGTGAGCTTGAGGAAGTCTCGTCGATTCATCGTCCTGTCTCCTTCTCGTCTCGGTTCGTTGGTCTACTCGTAGAGGAAGCGGAAGTCGCCCAAGAGGTACGTGGTCACCGCCATCCAGGCGCGCACGGTGTAGTCGGGATCCTCGATGATCTGCAGGTCGGCCGGGATGGCCTCGCCAGTGGCGGGATCGGTGGTCGCACGACACTGGTTGGGCAGCGCGACCGGGTACGGGTTCTCCTCGAGCAGCAGGCCCGCTTGGCCGTCCTGCCACACCGCCGAGAACACCCCGTAGGCGCGGTCGATCTCGGGATCGTCGGGGGTGAGGGACTCACCCAGCAGGCGATCGTACATGTAGACGAGGTTGCTGCGGATGGCCTGCTCGGCCCCGGGAGCACCCGGGAGGTCGGTCAGCTCGACCTCGGGGAACAGCACGCGCTGCTCGGCCGCCCGGGTGAAGTCGACGGCGGTGATGGTGCAGGCCATCTCGTTGGACATGCGGTCGACCACGCTGGCCATCACTCCGTTCATCTCGGTCAGTCGGTCGGTGACCGAGACCGAGTCGATGCCGCCGTAGAAGAACTTGTAGTAGTTGCCCGAGAGCAGGACGTTGGTGCCGTCCTTCTGCCAGCCCACCCCCAGCGTGCTCACGAGCCGCCGATGCAGCGCCTCGGGGGGCAAGAGGCGCGCCGTGCCCATGTCGGCCAGCTCCATGTAGCGCTGCTCGTCGAGGGCCTCGTCGGACCCGAGCGCGCGGAAGTACGGGGTCTTGACCAGCTCCTTGACGATGACGCGAAGGTCGTAGCCCGAGCCGACGAACTTCTCGGCGACCTGCTTGAACACGAAGTCCTGCGCCTCGAACGCCCGAATCCGAGCGAGGTAGTCGACGTCCTCGAGCTCCATCGGCTCCTCGAGGGGGTCCTGGCCGGTGAGACCGGTGTAGACCAGGTGGACCATCGCCAGCGCGAACTTGGGGTCTGCGAGCATCTCCTCGGCCAGCCACGAGAGCGCCCGCGGCGTCTCCTCGTAGGGCAGCTCCTTGTCGCCGAACCCAGGGGCCACCATGTCACCGTACCAGCCCTCGCTCAGCGGACGGTAACGACCCCTGTCATCCCAGTTCTGGAACGCGCCGGCGATCGGGTCGATGTTGTTGTGGCACGAGTTGCAGGCGGCCGCATTGAGCGTGGGGTTGTGGGTCTGGATCTGCGTGGCGTCGATGGGCCGCGCCGCCAGACGCATCACGTCGGTGGCCAGGAAGAACTCGTAGAAGTAGCGGGCCCGGCCGCGGTTGCGGTTGGTCGGCGTGGTCGGGTAGCGGTTGAGGAACACCGACGTGGTCAGGATGCCCGACTGCGGCATGCCCTCGAAGGTCCAGGGCAGCTTCTCGCTCTCGTCGTTGGGGTCGGTGAACATGCCGAGGTCGAGCCCGTAGCTGCGCGCTGAGAACGGGTTGACGATGGTGTAGTCGGCGGTGAACACCTCGGTGAAGGGAAGATCGTTGCGCAGCACGTACTCGACGACCTCGAGCGGCTCACGGGCGATCGCATCGTTGGCTCGACGCCGCATGAGGTTGCGGGTGTCGGCATCCTCGATGTCGTCGAACCAGAACGCCATCGGGAACATCTCCAGGTCGACGGTCTCCACCGCGTCGTCGCCGATGCGGTAGGCGTCGGTGTGGAGCATGTCGTTGACGATCTCCTTCATGCGCACGTAGAACTCGTCCTCGCGAAGCACGGTGTCGAGCACCGAGTCGAGGGCGTCGATGCCCCCGCCGCGCACGGCGTCGAGTTCCTCGGCCGTGGGCATGCGGCTGGCCAGCAGGAAGGTCGCCTTGCGCAGCGTCTCCTCCTCGTCGAGCTGCTGGATGCCGGCGAAGAACTTGTTGATGTCCCCGTCGTGGCGGCAGTGGGTGGGCGCCCGGAAGCGGTCGATCATCTCGCCGAGCAGCGCGTACTCCTCGCTGTCGTCCTGGATCTGCAGGCCACCGCCGTGCTCGACGGCGGCGCTGGGCTTGGCGAGCAGCAGCGGCATGCCGTCGATCTCGAGCCGAGCCACGTTGGCCACGGTCTGCTTGTTGACCTCGAGGTAGCCCGGGTAGTCGGACATCTGCAGCACGAGATCGGTGTGGCCGGCCACGCCCATTGGGTTGTGGCAGGCGATGCACCTCTGCGAGAGCACCGGCGCCCAGATCTTCTCCTTGAAGAACTCGTCGGTATCGACGCAGGTCCCGGGACCCACCAGGTTGGCCTGGCCGTCCTCCTCCTCCTCGGGATCGTCCTCGTCGGCGATCTGCGGCCCCCCCTGGTAGCAGCCCGCCATCATCAAGGATACGGCCAGCGCGCCCAAAGCCCATCGTCCACGTCGCGCCTCGCTCTCGATGCCCTTCACCATGATGCGTCCTCCCGCGCGCACCGCGGAGACGACCCGGAGATGCGCCCCAATGGCAGCTCCGTCAGCCGTGTACCCGACCGGTTGGGTCGGGGTCCGTGTGCGTCATTGGTTCCCTTTGACGACGAGAACCTACATTGGGAGACTTGCACACACGCCGGGGGTGGGCAAGGACAATTTGCCTATCCGATGCAGAATTCGGGCAGCTACAGGGTTTTTGAGCATGTCCCCCGTGAACCTCACCCGGATTACACGGTGTGGACGGGCCTGGGGGCCCGCAACCTCTCATCCCACGTCAAAAGCCTCCCATGCTGGCAGTTCCGACTCGCCGCAAGGGCAACCGAGCGCACGGTGACGACCGTGCGCTCGCTTATGGCGGAGACATCGAATGGGCGACTTGCGTACGACGCTCGTGCAATTTGCCATGGGGATGACCGCTCTTTCTTGGGCGGCTTGCGAGGCACGGCCCCGAGTCCGAGACGCGAGCGAGATCACCCTCGCTCGGGGCCACGTTGGTGTCTTCGAGGGGGGAGGGAGACCTCGCTGTAATCCTGGGCCGCGAGCAGACACCGTATGCTCGCGACGAATGCTGCTCTGCCCCATGCTGCTTCCCCTCGCGCGCCTGTGGCTCGCGAGCGCGAGCATGGAGCCGTCTGCGTCGAGGGATGCCGAACCCGCCTTGGAAGCCTCCACGAGCGAGCCGGAGGCCGCGACGCTCGAGGTGGACACGGAGCGAAGCAATGACGCCTCCCAGCTGCAGGTCCACACCGATCGCGTAGGAGCCGCGGCCGTGCAGCAGGGCCTCGAGCTACGCGTGGGCGATGACTGGCGGCGATGGAAGATAGAGATCCGCGACGGCAGCACCCCCGAGCACGTCAACGTGACCCTCCGCGACCGGGCGGGGCACCTCCATACCCGCAGGCTGGTTCTCGACGGCGCCTCGACGGACGAGCGTAGTCGGGAGCTCGCCGCGGCGCTGGCCCTGCTCGTCGAGCAGCTCGAGCAAGGCACCCCCGAGCCCGAGCCACTCCCCCGGCCGCCCGAGCCCGCACCATCGCCCTCGTCGGGCTTCATCGGGCTCGGGCCGCGCCTGGCGGTCGGGCTACGACGATCGCCGGCCATCGATGGTGGCATCAGCGTGGCCGGAGGCGCATGGCTGGCCAAGGAGCACGTGCAGCCGATCGCCGAGCTGGCCTGGGCCCGCAGCACGAGGGGGGCGCTCCGCCTCGATGGCCTGCGCATGGGCGCGGGCGTGCTCGGAGGCGCGTCGGGGCTGGGGGGCCGAGTCTGGGGAGGGGCGGGAGCGCTGATGCGGGTGCAGCATGCCAAAGCCACGGCCGAGGGATCCGCCCGCGGCTGGGGCACCAACCCGGCCATCGTGGGCGGGCTCCAGTACCGGGGACCACTCCTGGTGGTCGGCGCGTGGCTCGGCGCCGACCTGATGCTGCCGCCGCTGTTGGCTCGTGGCGACGGCCAAGCGCTCCGCTGGGGGATCGTGCGACCCATGGTCACGGCCCACGTAGGCCTGCGCCTTCCGCCGCGACGCACGGCGAGCCCCCGACGCTGAGCGATCGTGATCCCCCACGTTTCCGTACCCAGGGGCTTGGAATCGGCGCGGGCGTGCCGGTCCAAGGGTTGAATCCGCTACCATCCAGCCCCATGGCCCGGGCCAGGGAAGCGGACGCGATTGCCGTGCTGATCGCCGCGCAGCGGGGAGATCCGGCGGCTCAGAGCGCTCTGTTCTCGGCCCACAGGGACGACGTGGCACGGCAAATCCAGCGCATGACCGGAGATGCAAGCATCGTGGACGACCTCGTCCAGGAGGTGTTCATCTCGGCGTTCTCGGCCCTGCCCGGGTTTCGTCGCGATGCTCGACTCGACACGTGGCTGTATCGCATCACGGTCAACAAGGTACGCAACTGGTGGGACGCCAAGCGACGAAGGCTGCGGAGGGAGGATCGGGTGGCAACGAGCCCCTCCGAGCCCGTCGCAACTCCCGAAGATCAGGCAACCACCACCGAGCACCTCGGGCGGCTCTACGCCGCGCTGGGGGAGCTCCCCGACAAGTATCGTGAGGCGTTCACGGCCCGCGCCATCGACAATCTCTCGCTCCAAGAGGCCTCCGAGCGACTGGGGGTACCGGTCAGCACCGTCTCGTACCGCACCCGCAAGGCCGAGGAGCGCCTGTGCACGTTGCTCGGCCTCGATCCGGAGGAAGCCCGATGAGCGAGCACGACTTCCGGGTGGGAACGCGCTCGACCGATCCGGGCGAGCCCGCGGTTCGGCACCCCGGCCTCCAAGCCCTGGTGAAGGCGGCGCGGATGCAACAGCCCCCCGCGGTCCAGGTGCGCGCCGAGACGGTGCTCGAGGGCTGGCAACGACGGCGAGCGACGCAACGTCGAGGCATCGTCGCGGCGTTGGCCATGGCGGCGGCACTCGTGCTCGTGGTGAGCACACCCGAGCTGTGGAAGGACCATGAGGACCACGAGGTCCGGGGTTCCGCGGCTCCCATCGACGACCCCAAGGTCGCGGTGAGCGAGGCAGAGGTCATGGACACCACGCGTTCGACTCCGCCAGGGGAGACGAGCGCCCCGGTCGAGCCCAGGGGGCCCGTCCTGGCGACCACGATCGTCGTCCAGGCGCTCGCGGCCAACGTTGCGCAGCCAGAGATCCTCGGGCCTCGGCACCTGCGGCTGCCCGAAGGTCGATGGTCGATCGACAGCCAGTCGGCCGAGCCAGTGACGGTGGAACTGCCCGATGGCCCGATCGAAGTCCGTGGAGGCGCCCTCCATGTGAAGATCGCGGGCCACGAGGTGCACGTGACGGTGCTTCGCGAGGCAGTGGATCGCGTAGATCTCGGCGGCCTCGAGGTCGCGAGCCCGATCGAATCGGTCCCGACGGAGTCCAACCCACCCGCACGGCCGGCGAGCCAGAGCGCCGCCGAACTGGCTCGCGAGGCCGAGCAACGAATGGCGGCCGGCGACCGTCAGGGGGCAATTCGCAGCCTTCGGCGGCTGGTCACCAAGCACCCGCGCTCGGCCGCCGCGCAAGCGGGACTCATCGATCTCGGGCGCTTGCTCAAGGCCGCCGGCCACGAAGACGAGGCCCGCTGCGCCTACGCGGAGTTCCTCGAGCGATGGCCCGGCCACGCACTGACCGGTGACGTGCTTCGAGCCAAGCGCGCGCTGGGAGACGGACCAGCGTGCGACGGACTCGCCCCGAAGTCCGCACGGTGATGGCTGGCGCGGGCTACCGCACGATGAAGACCCCGCGGAGGTCTTCGGTCCGCGAGAGCGCCGTGCTGCCCTGGGCGCCGTCGCTCCACGACGTGACCTGGAATCGATAGACCATGCCCGGGATCAGCGTGGGACCACCATACGGGACCTCCAGGCGATCGCCACTGGTTCCACGAGGGATCTGGTCGTCGCGCCACACCTCGGTGCCGAGGGCATCGTGGACCACGAGTTCGTAGCGATCCTCGCTGGCGTCGTCCACCCAGGCGAAGGTCGGCGAGGCGCCCACCTCCTCGAGCGCATCGGCCCCGGGCTCGAGCACCGTCAGCGCCTCGGTGATCTTGAAGCTGCTCTGCAGATCGAACGATTGCCCGGCGACGATCTCGATCTCTGGGACCTGCGTGCCTGCGATCGAGGTGTCGGGGTCACGGACCAGCATGTCGTTCTCGACCCCCGCGAGCACGTGGTAGCGCCCCTCGGGCACCCCCACGATCTCGAAGCTCGACGAGATGCTCGGCGCTTGCGGCGGAGCGGGAGCCCGCAGGCCCAGCGGCACCGGGCCCCGCTCCAAGCCCTCGACGTAGACGCTGCTGGGAACCAGCACCACGCTGGTCGCGCGCTGTCCCCCGCCGTCGACGATGTTGACCGAGCCCCGCACCACCGCCATCGCATCGATGTCCTCGGTGATGACCCGCAGGCGAACGTCGCTGACGTCGTCCGCCCCGATCTCGAGCGGGACCGGTGCGAGCTCGACCCCCGCTCGGTGTCCTCGGATCACCACCGGCCCCGCGCCGACGTCGAACAGGCTGAACGCCCCATCGAGGTCGGCCACGGCCACCGGGGCCGGAACCACGCCCTCGGCCACCACCAACGTCCCCGCCGCCCGCGCGCCTTCGACCACGCCGGAGACCACGGCCCCTCCGCTCTGCCGCGCAACGAGGGCGACCGTGGTCGAGGCGCCGTCGATCACCATGGCGCTCGAGCCCTCGACGATCGCGCTGGTGTCGATCGGCAACGCGGGCCGCAGCAGGCCCGGAAACGGCAGATAGCGGGCCGCTGAGACCTGCAGCGTCCAGCGCGGGCTCTCGGCCAGCGCGCCGTCGGCATCGCGGCCCACGCTCACGGGCAGCGCGAAACGCCCATTGGCATCGGTCTGCACGACGCGGGTCACGGGCGCCCCCGACTCGTCGGCCCCGACGACATGCGCCCCCGCAATCGCCCCCTCGTCGATGGCGTCGATCACGCTGCCGCGGATCTCGACCCCCACCGCACAGAGGTTCCGATCCTCGCCCACCACCGGCTCGCACACCAAGCCATCCGCGCATTCGCCTTCGCTCTGCGCGGCACAGGGCCCCTCGAGCCCCTCGTCCCCCGACGCATCGAGGATCTGCTGCGTGCAACCGCTGGGTGCCGCGAGCAGCGGGCCGAGGCAGACGACACTCGCGGTACGACGAAATGCCCCCGCAATGAGTGAAGGTTTGGAATCCCGTCGCCGCGCGTGGTCCAATGGCTCGATGAGGTCCGCCCTTCGCTTCCTGATCGTCAGTGGTCTTTCCTTGACCGTGGGCACGGGCTGCCCCGGCGAGACCCCGAGCGGGGACACCGACACCGACGCCCCGACGTCCGGCATCCCGACCACGCTGACCGAAGACGGCTCCTCGACCGCGACGGCCACGTCGAACGAGACCAGCGTGGGCACGACATCCATGGGCGGCACCAGCGCAGACTCGACGGGCTCGGACGGTCCGGCCGACACGACCGATGGTACCACGACGGGCAACGACCCCACCAACCCGGTGGACTGCGGCGGCACCATCTACGAGTGCGGCGATGGGATGGACAACGACGGAGACGGCTTCACCGACCTCGTCGATCCCGAGTGCACCGGTCCCTGCGACGACGACGAGAGTTCGTTCCAGACCGGCATCCCCGGCGACAACATGGACTGCAAGCAGGACTGCTTCTTCGACGGCAACAGCGGCCAGGGCGATGACGGCTGCATCTGGGATCTGAAGTGCGATCCGGAGAACCCGGGCGAGTTCATCAACTGCGAGTACACGGGCGGGATGAGCTGCAACAACAACCCACCCAACCAGGATCAGGACTGCATCGACTTCTGCGAGCCCTACGTGCCGCCGGGCTGCGACTGCTTCGGCTGCTGCACCGTGCAACTGCCGGGCGGAGGCACGGTCGACATCTTCCTCAACTCGCACCCCGACTGCTCGCTCGACAACCTCGATGCATGCACCCCGTGCACCAGCCAGATCGACGACTGCGGCAACACCTGCGAGCCCGCGGAGTGCGAGATCTGCTTCGGCGAGACCGAGCCGCCCGAGGGGTGCGGCGGCAACATGTGCCCGGTGGGCGATCCGTGCGATCCGGACAACCCCAGCTGCCCGACCGACTACTTCTGCTACCTCGGCTGCTGCTACCCGCCGCCGCCTGGCTAGTGCCCCGAAGGGGCACTCGCCAGGGTCTACGTCCGTATGGCGGGGCTTCGCAGCCCCGCCCCGCGTCGGCGAAGCCGTCGCGGGTCCCCCACCCCGCGGTCGGGCTTTGCCCTCCTGGTTGCTGCTTCGAGGGCTGGGGGCTGCGGCTTCGCCCCTCGCGTCGCTGCTTCGGGTGCCAGCGCCGACGACGTCGCCCTCCGGTTGCTGCGTCGGGTGCGGACGGCGTCACGGAGTCGGGGTGCCGACGGTTGCACGGAACAACGTCGCGTCGGTGATCGGCCGTGCGCGGTACTCGGGCTGCGACGCGGGCACGAAGGCACTGTCGCCCTGGCTCAGGAGCAGCACGGGGTCAGGCGTGCCTTCGAGGCGCACCCGTCCTTCCACGCACAGCAGCACCTCGGGGCCCTGCGACGAAGCCGACCACGAGCTCCCCGCGGGCAGCTCGATGCGCGACAGCGCAAACTCGAGCGCGGGCGTGTCGTAGACCGCCTCGTGGTCGGACACCGCCCGGGGAAGGACGCGCCGGGTGGTCCCCGCGCTCAGATCGAGCACCCGCAGCAGCTCGGGCACGTCCACGTGCTTGGGAGTCAGACCGCCCCTCAGCACATCGTCCGAGCCTCCCATGATCTCCACCGCGGTCCCTTCGAGATAGCAGTGCAGGTTGCCCGCCGAGAGATAGAGCGCCTCACCGCGGCGCAGCTCCACCAGCTCGAGCAAGAGCGCCACCACCACGCCGGCGTCGGTGGGATGTCGCTCGGCGAGGCGCCGCACCCACTCGCGCTCGCGTTGCCAGCGATCCCCCCCAGCCCCGGGGCGAGCCGCCGCCCGAGCCACCGCATCCACCAGGGGCCCCGGCTCGGGCATGGTCAACAGACGTCGCACGATCTCGGCCAGGGCCTCCGACGGGGCCTTGGTCCACAGCCCATCGGCGATGGCACGCAGCGACGGCACCCCCAGCGTGTCGATGAGCCCCTTGGTGCGCTCGACGTCGGCAAATCCGCACAGCGCCACGAATGGACCCAGGGCGCACACCAGCTCGGGCTTGGCGTGGGGATCGGGATAGTTGCGGTGTGGAGCCTCGCGCGGAATGCCGGCGGCGTCCTCCTCGGCGCACCCCGATCGCGCCCGCTCGGCGTCGGGATGGGCCTGCAGCGACAGCGGCTGCTCCGCGGCCAGCACCTTGAGCAGGAACGGCAGCCGTGACCCGAAGCGCCGCAGCACCGAGGCGCCCAGCATCGCCTCGGGCTCGGACTCGATTGCCGCGAGCAAGGAACGCCCGTCCCCGACCAGCGCGGAGGGAGCCCGCGGATGCGCTCCCATCCACAGCTCGGCCTCGGGCTCGGCCGTGGGCACGGGCCTCCCCTGCAAGGTGGCCAGCGCCACGTGCGAGCCCCAGGCGTAGCGCTGGATCGCGTTGTCGAGACGCCACATCGGTCGGCGGCATCCTACTCCTCACCGGCCGCGACCGCCTCGATCGTCTCGGGTCTCGCGCGTGGTGGGCCAGGACACGACCATCGGGGACGCTCGTCCGCGAAAACCGGCAAAGCTCGTGGCTGCGTGCGCCCCCACACATCGCGATCGCGCTCACGCCCTTGGGTGCATCGCGAGCCGATCCGATCATCCCGCCATCACCCCGGGGCGCGATCGCCCCTTCGTCTGCAAACACCAAGCGACGAGCAAGCCGATGAAGCTCACGACGATTCTCACCACCACCGTGGCGATGGCGCTGGCCATGGGCGCCACCGCGGGCTGCGACAAGTCCGAGGACAAGGGCGGCGATGCCAAGGCCGACGCCAAGGCCGATGCCAAGGCCGAGACCCCCGCCAAGGATCCGGCCGAGCTGCTCAAGGCCTCCAAGACCCCCGAGCTGCCCGGGCCGCTGTCCACGCTGCAGTTCGGCATGTCGGCCGACGACGCCAAGAAGGCCGCGCCCGAGCTCGAGGACGGCGGCAAGTTCCTCGACGAGTACAAGGGCGCGTACTTCAGCTACTACGTGCCCGACGACAGCGGGAAGCTCAAGAGCGCCTCGCTGCAGATCGAGGGCGTGGAGATGGCCAAGCTGCTCACCGAGGCGTGGGGCGAGCCCAAGAAGGGCGAGGACCTGGGCAAGCCCAAGTACTTCTGGTTCAACGAGGCCAAGAAGATCCGCGCGACCGTGTCCGAGGGCTACGGCAAGGAGGACGAGGTCCAGTTCGAGGCCTACCTCCCCGCCAAGGAGCTCTTGGGCGAGGGCAAGGAGCTGCTGGGCTTCGAGAAGCCCGACCGGCCGCTGCTCGGTGCGACCGCCGAGGAGCTGAACACGGCCTACGCCGACGTGATCGAGAACGTCTCGGCCGAGGAAGCCGAGAAGCGGCGCAAGGACCTCGAGAAGTTCGCGGGCAAGGACCTCTCCGCCCTGGGCCCCGCGGCGGCCTCGAGCAACATCGACCTGCTGCCCACCGAGTTCGGCAGCCAGTTCACGCGCGTCAATCCCAGCTTCGGCGACGACGGCAAGATCAACCGCTTCCGCGTGGGCATCGCCTGGGAGCCGTTCCCGGCCGCCAAGGACGAGATCCTGGGCCTCATCAAGGCCAAGTGGGGCGAGCCCAAGGAGGAAGAGAAGTACGGCAAGAAGCTGCTGGTGTTCAGCGACAGCCCGCGCATCGTCGTGGAGGAGGACACCATCTCCAAGAAGTGGGACATCGAGGTCGAGGTCGCCAAGTAGCGAGGCACCCTTCACCACGAACACCATCGGGGGGCCAGTCCAGCGGGCGGCCCCCTTTTGCTGCGTCATGGGGCAGGGTCACGGAATCCGGTTCACCCGGCCAATGGAACTCGTTGGACCCTCCCTGCGTATCCCTACCCGGAGCTTCGTGCGCTCTGCCTCGCCCAGACTGCCCCGGTGACGGTGCGACCACCTCCCGCTCGGTCCGTCCGTACCCTGAGCTGTAAGTCATCCGCTCCGTGCGGCGTTTTCGCCCCACCCTCCCATGGGGCCGACCACCACCTGACCCACCGTGTCTCCCCTGCTCGTTCCACTCTGGCTGCTCGCCAGCGATCCCATGCCCACCGAGCTCGCGCCGACCGAGGTCGATGCGGTCGAGCTGTCGTGGGCACGGGTCCAGGCCATGCGCAATGCGCTCGAGGCCGAGCCGGCGCTGCTCGGACCCTGGGCACGGGAACGCGAGATCGAGCTGATCGCGGTCGAGGGTGGCTTGATGCTGCATGGCCGCTGGCAGATCGACGTGCAGACCCCCGGGTGGATCGCCGATACGCTGCTGGGCCCCGGCATCGAGCTGCGCAGCGCGATCCTGGGCTCCGAGCCGGCCCCCGTGATCACGCTCCCGGGCCACACGATGGCAACGATGTTGGTCGCGTGGGTCGAGCGCCCCGTGGAGCTCTCGGTCCGCGCGTTCATCCCGGACGGCGCGCTCGACCGCCTCGAGCTGGGCCTGCTGCCGGCCACGCGCGGCCGCTTGCGGGTGGCGATCCCGGGACGAGCTGCAGTCCCGGTCGTCGACCAGGCGACCGGCGAGGCTGCGCCCGTGCTCGCGCGCGCCCTTGGGGCGACCAAGACCGGCGGCGACGTGGTGTGGTCCGGGGCCTCGACGCTGACGCTCGAGCTGCGCGATCCAGAGCATGCGCCACCGGCTCGCGAGGTGCTGGCGGTGGCACACGCGGGGGTGGGCCTGACGGTGGGCGACGCCGAGGTCCGTGGCCGAGCCCACCTGCAGTGGGAGCTCCGCCATGGCGCCCTGCCCCGGGTGCGTGCCTCGGTGGCGGGGATCGGCGACGATCTCACGGTCGAGGGGCCCGATGTCGCGCGATGGTCTCGCAGTGGCGATGCGCTCGAAGTGGAGCTGAGCGCCCCGGTGAGCACGCGCGTGGATCTCG
Organism: Paraliomyxa miuraensis; assembly: GCF_026337845.1. Lineage (GTDB taxonomy): Bacteria > Myxococcota_A > Polyangia > Nannocystales > Nannocystaceae > Paraliomyxa > Paraliomyxa miuraensis. The sequence continues at coordinate 446,032 of NZ_JAOVZF010000158.1, forward strand.
AGCTGCGATGGACCCAGGCGATCGCCGCCGGTGACGAGGCACGGCTCACGCTGCCGCGCATCGAGCCCGACGCGTGGCGCAGCGAGTCCTCGCTGCAGCTGGCGCGCGACGGCGAGCTCGAGGTGATCCCCGAGATCACCGAGGGCACCGCAATCTCGGCGGCCTCGCTGCCCGCATGGGGCCAGGGCCTGGTGGAGGGCACGCCCACCGCGGCGTACCAGCGCGCGGGCGCCCCCGCCGAGGGGCACCTCGATCTGCTGCGCTTCGTCCCGGTACCCGGGCCGCCCACGGTGATCGACGTGGCCACGTACACCATCGCGACCACCGAGGAGGGTCGGGTGCTGATGAAGGCCCACTTCGATCTGCGCAACGATCGAGGGGCCCACCTGAACGTCCGCCCGCCCCCGGGCCTGCGGATCATCGGGGCGCGGGTGGGCAACGACACCGCGCTGCCCAGCCGCGGCGACGACGATGCCTGGAGGATCCCGCTGCGGCGCTCGCTCGAGACGGTGGACGGGCTGCTGTCCTTCCCGGTCGAGGTGATCCTACTCGGCGAGCAGGATCCCTGGGAGCGTCGCGAGCGTCGCGAGCTTGCGCTGCCCACCCTCGATGCCCCGGTGGCCGCCTCGCGCGTGACCGTGTACCTGCCCCCCCGCTACGAGTCGCGCCTCGAGGAGGGCGAGCACAACGTGGTGGGCGCGTTCGGTGAGGGCGAGGGGCTCGCCTACGGCCGAGGCGTGGGCATGGACGACACCGGGGTGACCGATGCGCTGTTCGAGGAGGCCGTGGAGGGCTATCTCAGCAACGACTTCGAGGCCGCCCAGGAAAAGCTCGCGCAGCTGCAGGAGCTCGGGGTGAGCAGCGAGAACATGGCGCGCCTGCAGGCCAACATCGATGTGATCGAGGGCAAGGCCGATGCCAAGGACAAGGGCGACCTCACCCTGCAGCGGCGCGTCAAGGAGCAGGCCAAGGCGCGCGCCAGCGATGACTTCCGTCGCCAGGAGTCGCTGATCGCCGAGGCCGAGAAGGCCGCCGACGCCGGCGACTACGCGCAAGCCGAGGCCCAGTACCAGGCGGCGCTCGATCTCGGGGGCAAGCTCGCCAAGCTCGAGCAGACCGAGTCGGTCGAGCAGGACGTGCGCAACGCCGATGTCGAGATCGAGCTCGAGACGGTCAGCAAGAAGAAGGGCAAGAAGGGCAAGCAGCTCGCCAGCCGACGCGAGAAGACCGTGGCGGACTGGAGCAAGGGCCAGAGCTTCTACGACCCGGGCGATTCCAGCGAGGCCCCCGTGGCGACGGCCACGTTCGGCAACGCGAACGGGGCCGTCGGAGGCCTCGATGGCCCGACCGGCGGTGAGGAAGTCTACGCCGACGACGGCAGGCCCGCGCATGGCTTCGACGAGACGCCGGTCGAGCCCGACACCATGGCCGCGCTCGAGGACGAGCCCATGTCCGAGCCCGAGCCGATGCCCGAGCCAGACGAGGACTACGACCAGGTCTACGACGTCGCCGACGAGGCACCCGCGCCCAGCCGCTTCGCCCGTCGGGGACGCGGACGCGTCAAATTCAAGCGCGCCCCCAGCCGCTTCGCTCGCGGCCTGCGGGGAGGCGGCAGCAAGAACACGGACGGTGGGGGCGACGCGACGGCCGTGGCCGTGTACGACTTCGAGGACGACAACGTCGACGGTGAGATCCTCCGCCCCGAGGGCGCCAACCTCTCGTCGCGCGCACACTCGAAGACGGCGAGCATGATCACGACGCCCGCCACGCTGGCCACGCCCGACGATCTCGCCCCCGCCGAGGCAGTGTTCGAGCCCTCGGCCGAGCCGACACGCGAGCCCGTGGACGACCAGACGCGCTCGCGCCCCGACGATTCCCTGCCCGCGCCCACGGTCACCGCATCGGCGCTCTCGGTGGTCATCCCGGCCACCGGGCAAGCCGTGCGCTACCAACAGCTCCTCATCGACGCCAACCAGACCCAGGTCATCGAGATCCACGCCCGACGCCGGCTTCGCCGCTAGGCCGCCACCCCACGCCCAGGAGACATGATCATGCGCAGACTGCCTGCCACCATCCTCGCCGCGCTGCTCGTCCTGCCCACCACCGCCGGCGCCGAAGAACCCGAGCGCGTGGTGATGAAGCTCGACGAGTTCCTCAAGCTCTACGAAGCCACCAAGGAGAAGGAGGCCGAGGCTCCCCGCGACCACGCGCTGGCCTCCGCCCGCTACAGCGGCCGCGTGCTCGTGGAGGACGGGCGCCCGCACGCCGCCACGTTCAAGGCCAAGCTCCACGTGGAGGTGCTGCGCAAGAAGGGCTGGGCGCGGGTGCCCGTGCTGCCGGCCACGGTGGCGCTGCAGTCGGCCACCATCGACGGCAAGGAGGCCGCGGTCGTGATCGAGGACGGCTACTACACCCTGGTCACCGAGCGCCGCGGAGCGTTCGACCTCCAGCTCGAGTTCGCGGCCGCGGTGACCACCGCCCAGGGCCGCAGCTCGCTGGCGTTCGACCTGGCCCCCTCGGGCGCGACCGAGCTCGAGCTGGCGGTACCGGCCGATCAGGACCTCGACTTCACCGTGGCCAACGCCCGCCTGTCGTCGGACAAGGTGGTGGGCAGCGACCGCGTGGTCACGGCCACCTTGCCCGCCACGGGTTCGCTGTCGGTGAGCTGGCAGGTGGAGATCCCCGAGGCGGCCAAGCAGGACGCGCGGGTCTATGCCGAGGTCTACACCCTGGTGGGCATCGGCGACGGCCTGCTGCGCACTACCACCACCGTACAGGACACGATCCTGTTCGCGGGGGTCAACACCCTGCGCTTCTCGCTGCCCAAGGACATGACCCTGCTCGACGTCACCGGCTCGGGCATCCGCGACTGGAACCTCAAGGACGGCACGCTCGAGGTCGTGCTGAACTACGCGGCCGAGGGGGCCTACTCGCTGCAGCTGCAGATGGAGAAGGTGGTCGGCGAGAAGAGCCAGGACCTGCAGGCACCGGTGGTGGTCCCGCTGGGCGTGGAGCGAGCCAAGGGCTGGGTGGGCGTGGAGGCCCGCGGCAACCTCGAGGTCGGGGCCGGCGAGGTCAAGGGCGCCACCGCGGTCGACGTGCGCTCGCTGCCGGCGGCGATCCTCGGCATCACCGATCAGCCCGTGCTGCTCGGCTACAAGTACCTCGGCGCCGAGCCGGCGATCCCGCTCACGGTGGCGCAGCACGACGACGTGGACGTGCTGGTCACGCTGCTCGACGAGACCCAGGCGCGCACCATGTGGACCCAGCAGGGACGCCGACTGACCTCGGTGCAGTACCGCGTGCGCAACAACCGGCGGCAGTTCCTGCGCCTTGCGCTACCCGAGGGCGCCGAGCTGTGGAGCGCCTCGGTGGGCGGCCGCGCGGTGCAGCCGGCCAAGGCCTCCGACGGCCGGGTGATGGTGCCGCTGCTGCGCTCGCAGTCCACCGGGGGCTCGCTGGCCGCGTTCGAGGTCGAGGTCGTCTACGTGGAGAGCACCGATGCCACCCCGGACAACGGGCGCGGTCACTTCGCCGGCACGCTCCCGCAGGCCGACGCCCCGAGCACCTACGTGGTGTGGCGGGTGCACTCGCCCGAGGGCACCAAGATCAAGAAGCGCAGCGCCGATGGCAGCCTGCGCATGGTCGAGTACCCCAGCAACCCGATCCCCAGCGAGGACGAGTACTACATCGAGACCGACACGCCGATGTACGAGCAGCAGGCGGTCATGCAGAGCGACAGCGGCGGCCTGGGTACCGGCGCGGTCCCGGTGCAGGTGAGCCTGCCGGTGCAGGGCGAGCCCGTGTTCTTCGAGAAGCTGCTGGCGCTCGACGAGCCGCTCACGGTCGAGTTCGACTACAAGGGCCTGCGCAAGTAGTCCGATCGCCGGCGTTCGACCCCATCGTCGTGTTCGCGGCGCGGGACGCCCTCAGGGCGCGACGCGCCGTCGCATCGCGGGTGGCAGCTCTTGGTCGGCCGGCACCGCCACCACCGCTTCGGCCGGCTCCGCCCGTAGCACGCGGGTCTGGTCGTCGATGGGCACCAGCACGGTGGCTCGGTGGGTGTCCTCCCCGAGGGCCCGCGGAGCGTCGCCCTCGGGCACCGCGACCCGCGGCATGGTGCCCGGCTCGGAGCGCAACCATTGCGCGCCCGGTGCCGTGGGCGGGACGAGCACCTGCCGCCCCTGCCCATGGCTCTCGGGTCGGCAGGCGGCCACGCCCACCAGCACCACCAGCGCCCACCGAGTCATCAGAAGCGTCCCTCCACCCCGAGCATGACGCGCTCGCGACCCATCGTCGGTCGCAGGCCGATCACGCGAGCGCGCTCGTAGGCCCTGGCATCGCGGCGGTAGACCAGCGACCAGCTCAGCAGCCCCAGCCCGGTGGCCGTGGAGATCGAGGCGACGTCGAGCAAGCCTCGGCTCAGCCCGTAGCGACAGTCGAACCCCCCGAAGTCCCACTCGTCCGCGGGCGGCTCGGTCGCGTAGGGTCCCGAGGCGTTGAAGATGCAGCGCCACCACATGCCGTCGTTGACCAGCCCCAGCACGGCCCCCGTGCCCGTGAGCACCGCCCCGGCAATGAGCGCGCGCCGGGTCTCGCGGGGCCCCCGGCGCAGCGCCGTGTCGTCGTAGGCATCGGCGCGAGCCCGCACCACGCCGCCACCCGCGGCCAAGCCCATGGCCCCCGCCAGGAACGAGCGCTCGATCGCCCCGACCGCACAGTTGCCGCAGGCCAAGCCATCGGTGAGCTGGAAGATCAGCGCGGCCGCCAGCAGCCCGCCCGAGCCCACGAACAGACCCGTACCGCGCCAGCGAGGGGCCCGCACCACCATGTAGCCAGGCGGGACGCCATCGCGGAGTCGCTCGGGCTCGGGGCTCGGCTCGAACGTCGGCAGGTCCGACTCGGCCGGCGCCACCGGGGCGATCGCGGCCGTGGGCTCGGGCTGCGGCGGAGGCTCGGATGCCGACTCGGCCTCGGGACCATACGCTTCGCCCGCCACGGCCTCGGGCTCAGCGGGCCCGTCGGGGCTCGATTCCGCGGGTGCCACGGGTACCGCGGCATCGGGTGGCAGCGGAGGTGGGCCCGACCACAGCAGCAACGACGACAGCAGGGACCCGAGGACGGTGGGGAGCATCACCGGCGATAGTGCCCCGACTCCCGGAAACGATCAGCCTTCCGTTGCTATCCTGCGGCCGTCGATGGCCACGAGGGCAAAGACGTGGGGGCTGCTGCTGCTGCTGGCCGCGCCGGCATGCCGCGAGGACCCGTCCGAATCCACGCCGGCCGACGATTCCACCACGGGGAGCGCCACCGGCAGCGACGAGGCCACCGAGGCCCCGCCCTCCGGCCCTCCCCTCCCCCCGCGCCCGCAGGCCCAGAGCTGTCGCTTCGACGGGTGGGCCCCCGGCCTGCTCCCGCCGCTCTCGTTCGACCCCACCGACGTGCCCAGCGTACCGGGGGCTCGCGCGCTCGCGGCCGGCCTCGCGGGCACCGTGCTCGTGGGCACCGACGACGGCCGTCTGGTGGTGCTCGATCCCACCGACGCGCTCGAGCCCATGGCCGAGCTACGGCCCGCCGACGGCAATCGCATCACCGGGCTCGCCCTCGCCTCGACCGCCGGGCTCGACGCGGTCTTCGTGCGCAGCGAGACCGACGCCCCCGCGCGGACCCGGATCACCCGCTTCACCCTGACCGACCCGCACGGGCTCGACCCCGCATCGGCCCTCGAGGTGATCGCCATCGACCACGACGGCCCCGACGTGCGTCGAGGCGCGGGGCTGCTCGTCACCGAGGGCCTGCTGTGGATCCCCTTGGGCGACGATCGCGAGGGCGACGACGTGGGCCCGGCGGACGATCCCCACCTGCGCGCCGGCAATCTGCTGCGCCTCGACGTCTCCACCCTGGCCGTGCCGCATGGCTATGACCTGCCTCCCGACAACCCACTGGCGGGCGAGGGTGGCGTGGCGGCCGAGACCTGGGCCTTCGGCCTGCGCGACCCCGCGGGCTGCGTCCACGACTCCACCCATGATCGCATCTGGTGCGCCGACGTGGGGGCCGACGTCTCCGAGGTGAGCCTGGTCCCCGCCGCCGCCTTCCTCGGCTGGCCCCGCCTCGAGGGCAACGACTGCCAGGTCTTCGGCGGCTGCGACAACCTCGACAGCCAGCTGCCCCAGGCCACCCATCGCCATGCCGACGGCGACTGCGGACCGGCCTTCCCCGCGCCCGCCGAGGACATGGATCCCGAGCTCGACGGCGCGCTCGTCTACGCCGACCGTTGCTCGGGCAAGCTGCTCGCGGCCCGCCCCGCGCAGGGCGGCAAGAAGAGCACGCGTGCGGTGGTCGGCCAGCTCGACCCGGCCCCGGCGGCACTCGCCTCCGATCCCTCGGGTGGGATCTGGGCCATCGATGCCGACGGTCGTCTCGGCCGCTTGGTGGTCGAGCGCCCCCCGGGCGAGTTCCCCACCGTCCTGTCGGCCAGCGGCTGCTTCGCGGGCGGCGGCGTGACCTCGCCGGCTCCCGATCTGGTGCCCTACACCCTCAACGCTCCGCTGTGGACCGATGGCTCGCACAAGCAGCGCCACCTGGTGCTGCCGCCCGGCACGAGGATCGCGGTGCAGGACGACGGAAGCCTGCGCTTTCCGGTGGGCACCACCATCCTCAAGACCTTCTCCTACGCCCTCGATCCCTTCGCGCCGGACGTGCTCACTCCCGTGGAGACCCGCGTGATGATCCGACGAAGCTGGGCGTGGGAATTCCATGGCTACGCGTGGAACGAAGACGGCACCGAAGCCGAGCTGCTCGACGGCGGCCAGTCCCGCATCATGCTCACCAGCCTCGAGGGTGCCCCCACCGTGGTCGACCACACGTTCCCCTCGCGTGACGAGTGCGGCTATTGTCACGGGACCGGTGACGTACGCGCCCTCGGGCCCCGCCTCGATCAGCTCGATCGCTGGGTCGACTACGACGGCGTGCTCGCGTCCCAGCTCGATGCCCTCGCCGACATCGATCTCTTCGAGGGCCCGCTGCCCGCGCCGCCCCCCATCGCCGACTACACCGATCCCGAGGCTCCCCTCGAAGATCGAGCCCGCGCCTACCTGCACGCAAACTGCGGGCACTGTCATCGTCCGGGTGGCTGGACTCCGCCCGCGCTCGACATGGACATGCGCTGGACCACCCCCACCGCACAGACCCGGCTGTGTGGGGTCGCGCCGCAGTACTCGAGCACCTTCGATGCCGACCACCGGGTTGCCCCCGGCGCCCCGCAGGACTCGCTCATCTGGCTGCGGCTGTCGACACGCGGGCCCTGGCAGATGCCTCCGGTCGCCACCTCGGTCCCCGATCCCCATGCGTGGGTGGTGCACGAGTGGATCGATGATCTGGAGCTCTGCCCCGAGCAGTGAGTTCAGCGCTCGGCCAGCCGCTGCCGCAGCACCCCACCGATCCGGTCCGACACCCGGCGAAAGCCCCGCGAGTCGGGGTGAATCTCGTCGTACCACTCGTCATCGGGCACGGTACCGCGCAGATCGACGTAGTCGACGCCCTCGATCTCGCTCGTGGTCTCGCACAGCCGATCGTTGTAGCGATCGACGATCGCGTCGAGGGTGGCCTGGCGCTCCTCGGCCCGCTCGATGCGAGCGGCATCGAAGTGAAGCGCCAGGAACGGCCCCTGCTCGGGGTCGCCCACGCGCAGGTAGTCGTAGCCATGCACGATGATCGGCAGCTCCGGGTCGCGCCCACGCACACCGAGCAGCACGCGTCGCATGATCTCCATCACATGCGAGAGGCGAGCGTCGAGTGCCGCGGTCACGATGCGAGCCGAGGGCTCGCCGGGCTGGCCCGGCTCCCACGCCTGCAGGAATTCCTGGAACTGCACCAGCAGATCGTTGCCGCCGCCGCTGAGCACCAGACCGGCCGCGCCCACCTGGTCGACCAGGGTCTCCTGCTCGCGCTCGCGCTCCATGGTGACCAGGCGATCCCCCGCCGCCCCGCAGTTGAGCACGTTGAAGTGATTGCTCGCGTCGCAGAACAGGTGATCACCAATGTCGTCGACCATGGGGTGAGCCACCCACGAATCACCCTCGCACACCACCACGGGCCACTCCGGACGCTGCCGGCGACGCTGGGCGTAACGCCGCCGCCGCAGCGCGTCCTCGGCCGCGTTGGCCAGGTCGATCACCCCCCGCGCGGCCGCGTCGTAGAGCCCCGGCTCGGCGTCGCCGAGCACCGCCTGCAGATCGGGCATGGGGATCCAGTCGTAGCGAAACGGCGCCGTGAAGCGCGGCTGAGGCCGAAAGTAGCGCCGCAGCGTGGACTCGACCACACCGTCGTCGTCGTCGACCAGCAGGCGACGAAGCTTGGTCCCGAGGCTCATGGCAGGCCCACCACGATAGCGCGTACACCCTGGCGATTGGAACGAAAACGACGGCATGGCAAAGTCGCCCTCGTGCCCCGCGAGCTTCGCCCACCGATGCTGCTGCCCCTGGTGCTGCTGTCACCGATGCTACCGCTGGGGCTCGCCCTCGTGGCCTGCCAGCCAGCGGCCGACCCGGAGGCATCCGAAGCGCTGATGGCCAAGCTCGACTCGAACGAGCAGCGCCTGTCGGCGATCGAGGCCAAGCTCGATGCCGTCGGCACCAAGCTCGACCAGACCGTGCAGTCGTTGGCCCCGCTGGTCGAGGAGGCCGAGCGCGAGCGCGCGCGAGAGGCCGAGCGCGAGGCCCGGCGCGCCGAGCGAGTGGCCGAGCGGGACGCACGGCTCGCCGAGACTCGGGCGCGCCTGCAAGCGCTGGGTGTCGATGGCGAGGACCTCGACGATGCGGGGCTCGACGCCGACGCGCCGGTCCCGAGCGACCGCACCATCGAGGGCGCCGCGGAGGGCATCCAGTGCGAGGCCCCCAGCGGCGATCGCTGGGAGTGCACCATCGACCGTGCGTTCCTCGAGCACTTGCTCGCCACGCCGGCCCTCCTGTCCAAGCAGGCCCGCATCGTGCCCGGGCAGCGCGACGGCCGGATCGTGGGCTACAAGCTCTACGGCATCCGCCCCGACTCCCTGCCCAAGCGGCTCGGGTTCAAGAACGGCGACATGCTCGTCGCCATCAACGGCATCGAGCTCGACTCCATGGAGAAGGCCATGAACATGTACATCAAGCTACGCCGGGCCACTTCGCTGGAGATCGAGCTCGAGCGCAAGGGAGTGCCGATGACGCTGGACGTCGACGTCGTGAAGTAGACGCCCGTGATCGAACGGGCCGCGCGCGGGTCTACCGGAGAGACCCCCGGCCCGCCGTGTTCCCGCTCCCCCATCACCCCGAGCCTTCGGGCTCTTCCCGAACCCACGAGCTCGAGCTGATAGTCTCGGGTGGCATGTCAGGGCAGGGTTCGGTGACCGAGCGCTCCCGGGGCAAGGGATCGTCGACCACGGGCCCGGTCGTCGACTTCGAGCGCGCACGAGCCCGCTCGGCGGCTCGCCGCGCGCTGTTCGGCGAGGATGCCGACGAGCCCCTGACGATCGGTCGCTATCGCATCGGCCGCCGGATCGGCGCGGGCGGCATGGGCGAGGTCTACCAGGCCGTGGACCCCGAGCTCGAGCGCCATGTCGCCCTCAAGCTGGTGCTGCCGCACCTCAGCCGAGCCCGCGCCACGGCGCGCCTGCGCCGGGAAGCCCGTGCCCTGGCCCGGCTCTCGCACCCCAACGTGGTGCAGATCTACGAGGTCGGCGAGCACGGTGGACGAACGTTCCTCGCGATGGAGCTGCTCGAGGGGGGCTCGCTGTCGCGCTGGCTCGCGGCCGAGCCTCGTCCCTGGTCGTCGGTGCTCGAGCGCTTCGTGGCCGCCGGGCGCGGGCTCGCGGCCGCCCACGCGGCGGGCATCACCCACCGCGACTTCAAGCCCGACAACGTGCTGCTCGCCTCCGACGGTCGCATCGGCGTGGCCGACTTCGGGCTGGCGCTCACGGGCGAGCCGGTCGAGGACCGAGCCGCACCTTCGTCGGACTCGTCGGGCTCGTCGGACTCGCCGACCCGAGCCAAGGACGGGCTCGGGGACGGGCTCGACGACGGGCTCGACGACGGGCTCGGCAACCGAGCCGAGCACCGGATCAGCGCCGCCGGGACCGTGGCGGGCACGATCCGCTACATGCCACTCGAGCAGCTCGAAGGCGCGGCCGTCGACGCCCGCGCCGATCAGTTCGCGTTCTGCGTGGCGCTCTACGAGGGTCTTTGGGGCTGCTCCCCGTTCTCGCTCACGAACATGGCCGAGCGACTCGATGCCCTCGATCGCGACGCCCCGTCGCCTCCGCCGCGGGGCCCCGTGCCCCGCCGCCTGTGGACGGTGATCCGACGCGGCCTCCACCGCGCTCCCGCGCAGCGCTGGCCCGACATGGAGAACCTGCTCCACGCCCTGGAGGCGATCCCACGCCGGCGCCGTCTGGCCAGGCTCGCCGCGGTGCTCGTACCCACGGCCGGGCTGCTCGTCGCCCTCGGACGCGCCTCGTCGGCGGACCAGCGCGAGGCCATCGATCCTTGCGCGGAGGCACGAGCCACACTCGACGCGCTATGGGGTCCCGAGCAGGCGCAGGCGCTCGCTCGCGGGTTCGAGGCCACCACGCTCGCCTTTGCCTCCGCCACCGCCGAGTCGACGCGCGAGGGTCTCGACGACTGGCGCACCCGCTGGCTCGAGGAACGCGAGCACCTGTGCCAGGCCACCGCGAGCGCCCGGGCCCCGGCCGAGGTCCTTGGTCTGCGCGGCGCCTGCCTCGAGCGCCAGCGCGAGCACTTCGCGGCCACGGTGGAGGTCTTGCTGCGGGCCGACGCCCAGACCGTGACCCGAGCGCAAGAACAGCTCGCCCACCTGCCCGTCCCCACCGCCTGCAGCAACGACGAGCTGCTGCTGCTGGGGGTTCGACCACCGCCCGCAGACCAGGCGGAGGCCGTGGCCGAGCTCCGGCGCACGCTCGCGCACGGCCAGGCCGAGCGCCTGGCCGGCCATCCCCTACGGGCCCGAGCGCTGGCGGCTCCGACCCTGGCCACCGCGCAGGCGCTCGGCTATCGACCGCTCCTCGCCGAGGCGCTGACCGAGGCCGGTGAGATCGCGCTCGATCTCTCCGAGCGCGATCAGGGCCTCGCGCTGCTCCAGCAAGCGGTCGATCTCGCCGAGGCCAGCCACCACGACCAGCTCGCCGCACGCGTGTGGCTCGACCTCGTGTTCGAGGCGACCAGCGAGCTGCGAGACGAGACCCGCGGCCGCTCCGAGCTGAGACGGGCGCGAGCCGCCAGCGAGCGCATCGAGGCCGGGCCGGTCACGCGCTCTCGTCTCGAGCTCGTGGGTGGCATGCTCGAGTGGCTCGCCGGTGATCGCGGCGCGGCCGAGATCGCCATGCGGGCTGCGCTCGCCGCCCTCGACGACCCGGACGCCGAGCCGCGCGCGGCTCGACTCATCCGCCCCGCCTACCTCGGCCACCTCGCCAAGCTCGTCGCCGAGGACGCCCGCATGGACGAGGCGCTGGCCCTGCGCCGCGAGGCGCTCGCGGCCGCCGAGCGCGGTCTCGGTCCCGATCACCCCGGCGTCGCCGCTCATGCGTTCGCGCTGGCCCAAACGCTCCAGGCCATGGATCGCAACGACGAGGCCATCGCTCCGCTGGAGCGCGCGGCCTCGCTGTGGCTGCGCGGACCCGGTGCCCCCGATCCGGAGCTCGGCACCGCGTTGCTCTCGCTCACCCAGCTCGCGCTCGCGGCCGGCGAGCTCGAGCGAGCGGACCGACTGGCCCACGACGCGGCCGCGACCTTCGCCCGCAGCCTCCCCGCCGTGCACCACCGCCACGGAGACGCCCGCATGGCCCTGGCCGCGGTCGCGGCCCAGCGCGGTGATCTGCCCGCTGCACTCGCCGAGTTCGAGCACGCGGCCGCGCACTACGAGCAGAGCCTGGGCGCCGACGCACGAATCCTGGTGGACGTGCACGAGAACGCCGGCGTCGCGGCACTGCAAGCCCAGCGCTACGACGAGGCGCGCGAGCACTTCTCGGCCTTGCTCGTCTCCAAGCATCCCGGACGGCACATGCGGATGGCTCGCGCCGCCCTCGCGATCGCAGCCATCCACGACGGAGACCTCGAGGCGGCCCGGACCCAGCTCGCTGCCGCCGCCGAGCTCCGCGAGGAATTCGACGACGACGATCACCTCGTGCACGAGCTGCTCGAGCGGCTGGTGCGACTTCGCAGCGGCCGGCCCTCGACCACCAGCAGCGCGTCCTTGCGTGCAGCCTTCGACGATCCAACCCACGTGCACCACGAGTACCTCGCCTGGATTGCCACGCTCGTGAGCCTGACCGACGACGAGCGACGAACGCTGGGGCTGCCAGGCCCTGGTGCTCCCGCGCTCTCTCCCGACCCCTGACCCTTCTCCTCCCCGACCCATGCATCCCCCGAACCCCCATCTCCGGATCCCAAGGACTACGACCATGGCCGCTTCCTCCTCTCCTGCCTCATCCATCTTCATGGGCAGCTCGCTGACGTTCCGTTTCGACGAGAGCAGCTCCACCCTCGACTTGATCCGCAACGACGGCAGCGTGATCGGCATGTGGGGGCAGACGCTGCTGTTTGCCTTCGCCCCGCAGCAGACCTCGGTGGCGCTGATCTTCCAGCCCGTCGGCTCGTCCTACGGCATCGACGCGCAGTACCAGGACGCCGAAGGCAACACCACGCCGTCCCAGGTGCAGGGACGCAACGCCGTGATCACGATCAGCGGTCCGCCGAGCATCGGGACGAGCTTCGAGATCATGCTCGGCAACAGCAACTCGACCCAATCGGCGATCGCCATGGGTCCGAGTGCAAGGCTCCAGATTCGCCTGGTGTTCACCACCGCCGAGCCTCCGCCCGACCCGGACGCTGGCCCCATCATCATCGTCCCCAGGGAGTGAGCCCCAAAAGACGAGAGCGCCCGGGCGGCCATCATGGCGACCCGGGCGCTCCCCTTCGATTGTGAGCCAGCGCTCAGCGACTCTCGGCCGTCACGGGCATCGTGACGCGGTGGTCGCGCGCTTCTGGCGCAGAAATGGCCCCGGATGCAGGCCACTCGATCCGGTGCTTGATCATCCGCCGCTTGAGCGCGTGACGCGTGATGCCCAGGAGTCGGGCGGCCTCCACGATGCTGCCACCGCGGGAAAGGGCCTGCTGGCACATCAAACGCTCGGCTTTGCGGAGATCGAGGTCTTCAAGGAGAATCGGCATGCGCTGAGCGTAGGCGACCAGAGGCTGGTGGGAAAGCCATAAAGGGGTGTTCGACACCACGCACAGGGCGAGGTTTTCTCACTGCTCATGCGTGCAGAGGTTGTCTCATGAATTCCAGCGCGGGAACCGCGGTTCGTTTTGATATCCACCGTCCGCGCGGATTCACCAAGGTTTGGGGCGAATTCGCGATGGGACCGAGGGTACCTGGTTCGAATCCGGACGGGAGCTGAGGGAACAGATGTCCTCCAAGGGACTATGGTGGATCAACCATGATGAGGGGGCGACCCCGAGCGCCGGAGCGCGGGTGCGCCCGAGGAGCTGCGTGAAGCTCGCGGATCGGGCGCGAATGAGATCTCCCTGGCGCGCTTCCGACCGGGTCCCGAAGCCACATCCGCAGGGACCCGCACGCACGGGATGGACCCGCTCCGAGCCCACTCACACTCGAAATTCGAACCAATCGAAGCCTCCCCGACCGCGCTGCGTCGGAGCCGGCCTGCCATTTGCCATGCGCCTGCTTCGCTTCGTTCCAGCCCTGCTCCTGCTGTCCCTCTGTCCCGCCTGCATCGGCCCGCTCGCGCCCTACGAGCCACTGATCTCCCCCCTGCTCCCCGAGCCCGACTGCACCGGTGGCAGCCCGGCCCCGGGCTCCACCCAGCCCCCCGAGCCGGCCCGATGCGAGGTTGGCGTGGAGGTGCCGCTGCCCGGTCGACGACGATAGGCGAAGACCGCTCGCACCTCACCCGTCGAGTGCACGACGCTCAGCCGGCGTCATCCGGCAGCGGGCGAGCATCGATCCACAGCCGATCCTCTCCGCTGAGGTCCTCGGTCCGCCTCCGCAGCTCCGCCCGCTGACTCGCCACGTGCACGCGCTCGAGCCCCATGCGCGACAGCCCTGCATCGAGGGCGACTTGCAGCGCGGCCGGGAGCGACACCACGGCCTGCTCTCCGGCCGATGCGAGCCCCTGGGACCCGAGCTGCTCGACCAGCGCACGCACGATCTCGTCGCGCAGCTTGGTGGCCGCCGTGCGGGGATGGTCGGTCCATGTCTGGTACTGCAAGAGCGCCGTGAACTGCCCCACGTCGTCCGCTCGCGGCCGGACCCATAGCTCCAACCGAAGCTCGAGCCACCGGTGGAGCGTGCCCTGCTCGAGCCGAGTGGGCGCAGGCCGCCAGTCGAGGTAGAGCGGCTGCAGCGGGATCGAGCACGGCTTGTCGAGCCACCGCCGCCGCAGCCAGTAGCGGCCGGGGACGTCGGTGTTGGACAGCCCGCCCAGGAACATCGCGCGCCCCGGCGCCAGCTCCACGGGATAGCGCACCAGCAGGCCGCTCGTGATCCAGATCGCCGCGAGCAAGACGAACAACACCCACCCGCTCGCGGGCAGGGCCACGATCGAGCCGGCCAGGATCCCCAGCCGCGTCAGCATCACCCATCGCGGCGCGGGATGAGCCTGCGCGAGCGGGGCCTTCACGACGACCACCGGCTGCTCGCTCGGGCCCACCGTGGCGATGACCTCGCCCGCCGCCGCCAGGCGCTCGAGCGCGGTGCTCTGGTCCGACGAGCCCTCGCCGTCCTCCTTGCTCGATGCCGCGGGTTCACTCGATGCCGCGGGTTCGCTCGATGCCGCGGGCTTGCTCGATGCCGCGGGCTCGCTCGCCGATCGCAGCCGCGCGCGCGCAGCCGCGGCATCGGGTGGTCGCTGGCTGGCCTTGGGCTCGAGCAATCCCTCGATCCACCCCGCAAAGGCCTCCGACACGCGCACGTGCGGGCGAAAGTCCACGCGGTGGCCATCGGCATCGAGCAGATCCGCGGGTGACTTGCGCGACAGCACGGCCACCAACGTCGCGCCCAGGCCATACAGATCGGAGGCGGGCACGGCCCGCCCCATGAGCTGCTCGAGCGGCGCGTAGCCGGCCGTCCCGAGCGCGGTGGTCTCCCCGCCCTCGGGATCGAGCGTGTCCTTGACCAGGTCGAAGTCGATGATCGAAAACCCACCCTCGTCGGGCCGCTCGATCACGTTGGAGGGCTTGAGGTCACGGTGCAGGATCGGCGGACTGAAGCCCTGCAGAACCTCGAGGATCTCGAGGACCGCGTCGGCCATCACCCGCGCCCGCGCCTCGGTCCAGCGCTGGCCAGCGGCCAGCCCTTCCGCCAGCGTACGCCCGGGGATCCGCTCCTGCACCCAGTACGCGATGGTCTCGCCCCCTCGCTCGATCCGCCCGTCGCCGAGGTGGGCGGGGATTCCGGGATGCGACAGCCCCCGCAGCACCCCGATGCCGCGCTCGAACAGCTCGAGCTGCTTCCAGTCGGGTAGACCCGAGAGGCTCAGGGTCTTGACGATCACCGGCCCGCCGCCGTCGCGCTCGAGACCGCCGAGAGTGCGCGCAGATCCGCGAGAGGCCAGGACCTCCACGATCACGAAGCGCCCGCCGAGCACCAGCGGCGCCCGGCAGCTCGAGCACTCCGCGTGGGCCTCGGCATTCGAGGCCAGGCAAGCCGGACACAGCCACGTGCTCACGATCGCTAGACCCCCGCCGCCGCGAATGCCTGGCCCACGATCGCCTGCGCCTCCTCCTGGATCCGCGCCAGGTGCTCGGCTCCCAGGAAGCTCTCGGTGTAGATCTTGTAGACGTCCTCGGTCCCCGAGGGCCTCGCCGCAAACCAGCCGTTCTTGGTGACCACCTTGAGCCCACCGATCGCGGCCCCGTTGCCCGGGGCGGTGGTGAGCTTGGCGTCGATGGGCTCGCCCGCAAGCGTGTCACCGGGCACCTGGGCGGGCGAGAGGCTCTTGAGCACCGCCTTCTGGGCGGGGTTGGCCGGCGCATCGATGCGCTCGTAGACCGGCGCCCCGAAGCGCTCGGTGAGCGCCCGATAGCGCTGCCCCGGGTCCTTGCCCGTGCGCGCCGTGATCTCGGCCGCGAGCAGGTCCATGATGATCCCGTCCTTGTCGGTCGACCACGAGGTGCCATCCATGCGCAAGAAGCTGGCGCCCGCGCTCTCCTCTCCGCCAAAGCCATAGCGGCCGGTGCCGAGCCCTTCCACGAACCACTTGAAGCCCACCGGGACCTCGGACAGCGGTCGCCCGAGCTCGGACGCCACCCGATCGATCATGCTGCTGCTGACCAGCGTCTTGCCGATCATCGCCTCCTTGGGCCACTGCGGGCGATGGCCGAACAGGTACTCGATGGCCACCGCGAGGTAGTGGTTGGGATTGAGGAGCCCGGCGCTCTTGGTGACGATGCCATGACGATCGTAGTCGGTGTCGTTGCCGAACGCGATGTCGTAGCGATCCTTGAGCCCGACCAGGCTGGCCATGGCCCACGGTGACGAGCAATCCATGCGGATCTTGCCGTCCTTGTCCACGGTCATGAACGAGAACGTGGGATCGACCGCATCGTTGACCACGTCGAGGTCGAGGCCGTGCAGCTCGGCGATGGGCGCCCAGTAGGCCAGACCCGAGCCCCCCATCGGGTCCACGCCGATCCGCAGGCCGGCCGCCTTGATCGCGGCCATGTCGACGATCCCGGGCAGCGCGCGCACATAGGGACCGATGAAGTCGTGACGGCGCGTGGTCTGGGCCCCGAGCGCACGAGCGAGGGGGATGCGGCGCACGTCGGCGTTGCCCCCCTGCATGAGTTCGTTGGCGCGGCGCTCGATCGCCCCCGACTCGTCGTTGTCGGCCGGGCCACCGTGGGGCGGGTTGTACTTGATGCCGCCGTCCTCGGGCGGGTTGTGGCTGGGGGTGATCACCAGGCCATCGGCCCACCCGCTCGCACGCCCGCGGTTGTGCTCGAGGATCGCGAACGAGACCGCCGGCGTGGGCGTGTAGCCGTCGCGCTCGTCGATGCGGACCTCGACCCCGTGGGCCGCGAGCACCTCGAGCACGGAGTTGCGCGCGGGCTCGGACAGCGCGTGGGTGTCGAGCCCCACGAACAGCGGCCCGTCCACGCCCCGTGCCGCACGATGCTCGACCACCGCCTGCGCGATCGCGAGGATGTGCGCCTCGTTGAACGCCCCGTGCAGCGACGAGCCGCGATGGCCCGAGGTCCCGAAGGCCACGCGCTGCTCGGGCACCGAGGGATCGGGCACCGTGGTGTAGTAGGCGCTGACGAGCCGCGGCACGTTGACGAGCAGGGAGCGAGGCGCCGGCTGGCCGGCGAGCGGATGGACCATGCTCGGGAGTAGACCGCCGCCGACCCGCTGGTTTCAAGCGCGACGCGCCGGGGCTCCCTCACGGATCGCCCGCCGGTGCTCGAGGCACGGGCCCATGCGGTGGTGGCTGCGTCCCGCCGTGGAGGTGCAGGGCCAGCGGTCGCTCCACGTGCCGCAGGTGTGGGCGAACCAGCGCATGCACGGTGGGAAGCGCATGCCACGGAACGGCCGGCCACGCATGATGCTCGGCGTGGTAGGGCATGTTCCACAAGAGCCAGCGGATCGGCGCCGGGACCACCATCGTGCGGGTGCGGTCGAGGATCGAGCCGCCCTCGGGAAGTCCGCGATGCTCGCAGGTCGTGTACCCCGACAGTAGCACGTGGCTGACGAGCATCGCGATGTAGACCCGCCACAGGGCAGGCACCCATGCCACCGCGCACGCGATCGCAGCTCCGTGAACGGCCAGCAGCATCCGCGCCTCCCATGCCACGCGCCGTCGCTTGGGCGCGCGCACGAACGGCAGCACCCGGTCCCAGGCCTTGGATCCGGTCGGCACCAGGGCAGCGAACAGCGCCCAGCCCACGCGGGCCATCAGGATCGGGAGCCCGGACATCGTCCCCAGCCACATCGCGCCACGGGGCCAGCGGACCATGAACGCCAGGCCTCCGAGCTCGGGATCGTGGGCGAGCTCGTGGGTGTGCCGGTGGTGCTGGAAGTGGAACGCACGCATCAGCGCCGGGCTCATCGGCTGGGCGAGCGCGGCGATCCACCCGGCCATGCGATTGAGCCGGCGGCTGGTGAACACGGTGTCGTGGCAGCTCTCGTGCAGCATGCCGAACATGCCGAATTGGATCGTGGCGTTGACGAGCAGGAGGACCCCGATCGCCAGCGGCGTGTCGACCAGGCCAAGCGCGATCGCACTGGCGAGATACGCGAGCCCCTGCGCGGCGAGCTTGCGCGCGCTCGGACCATCGTGGCGCTGCTGGAGCTGCCGCAGGCGCTCGGGGGAGAGCAGGTCCTCGTCGATCAGCACCGCGTCCATGGTGGCTCGAAGGGTACGACGTCACGCCCGCATGCACCGGCAGCCGCCTCAGTCGCCCGTTCCGTGCTCGAGTTCGTGCAAGCACAGCGCCAGCATCTCGGACCACCGCAGCAGCACGGCGGGCTCGCGCAGGGTCGCACCGTGGTCCTCGCCCCGGACCACCCACCACGTCTGGCCGGGGTGCTCGCGCTCGCGCTCGCGCAGGCGCTCCTGGTAGGGGCGCGCGCAGTGATCGAAGTAGCCGTCGCGCCCCACCGCCCCCCTCGCCGGCTCGCGCCAGCAACGGATCTCGTCGGCCCGCGTGATCCCGAAGTAGTCGCCGTAGCCCCGCACGATCGCGCCGAAGATCGCGTCGTGATCACCACGGTGGGGAAAGTCCTCGGCGTCGTCGAGCAGGCACTCGAGCGTGGGCACCTCGAACACCCGCACCGCTTCGGGGCCCGTCGAGACGAACTCGGCCTCGAGCAAGTCTCCGAGGCCCCGGCTCATGTAGATCTCGCCCAGGGTACCGAACGGTCCGCCGTGCTCGGCCGCGACCTCGCGCGCCCGACGAACCGACGCGTAGTCGCTGCGCGGCGCCAGCGGCCTGCCCACCACCAGCTCGAAGCCATCCATCACCCCGTAGAACATGAGGATCTCCGGGTCGACATCGGGATGGTTGGCGAGGACCGCACGCACCGCCTCGGGTCGCACGGGCGCCCCGGCCCAGTAGTGAATGACGACCCAGCCCCGGCCCTGGAGCGCGCACAAGGTGCGGGAGAGGGCCTGCCCCCATCCCTCCGGCAACGCGATGGGCTCGGGGATCGGCGGCGGCGGAGGTGGTTCGGCCTTCGGTGGAGGCGGAGGCGGAGGCGGAGGTGGAGGCGGTGCCGCGTCGGCCTTGGGCTCCGCCTTCGGCGGCGGCTCGTCCTCCACGTCGTCGCGGGCCTCCTCGCGCACGTCCAGATCGATCGCCTTGGAGAGGTTGCGCTTCCACGGGATCTCCAGCGTCGCGATCAGCCGCCAGCGCAGCCGTCCCTCGGTCATCGACTTGAAGGCCCGCGCGACCTCGAACGCATCGCCGAGCAGCCCTCCCACCTCGGGTCGCGACTCGAGCGCCCACGGCAGGGGCAGCTCGAATTCGTGGTCCCCGCCGTGGTAGGTCTGCTCGCCCGCGAGCTCGACCGAGAATTCGTGCACCACCTCGGTCTCCGTGGACGGAACGTGCCCATTGCCACGAACCGTTCGCTTGCGGGTCGCTCGCAGCGTCACCACCAGCCGCTCGGCCACGAGGGGCTCTTGCAGCGCCAGCGTCACCGTGCCGCGGATCGTCTGCCCGAGCCAGTAGGTGGCACGAACCGGCCGCAGCTCGATGCTGCCCACCCCGATGCCCACCACCTTGCCGGCCTCGCCCGCCGCCTGCCGCAAGCCCTGGCCGGCGGCCTGGGCCACCTCGCCGATCTGCTCCACCGCGTCGTCGAACAGCTTCTTCCAGTCGGCCACTGCGAAGGCGAGGATATCATCACCCCATGCCCGATGATCTCTACGTCACCAGCACGGGGATGACCGTGGATCCCGGCCGAATCAAGCGCCAGGGCGAGACCCTGATGTTCGCCCCGTTCACGATCGAACGGACGGCTCCCCTCGCGGACGCGCTCGCCGACCAGACCGTCCCCCCCGACGCAGAGCTGCTGCTCGCCACGCACGACGACGATCACGTGCTCGCGCTGTCGCGCCAGCAGATGGCCTACCACCACGTGGCGCAGGGCACGGTGGAGGGCAAGCCCTGGCTCGTGTTCTTCTGAGTGGCCTGCAACACGGGGATCAGTTCGAGCCCCACGGTCGATGGCACGACGCTCGAGTTCCGCGTGGCCGCGCTCCACAACGGCCTGGCCCTCATGGAGGATCTGCAGACGCGCTCGTACTGGGACCACGTGACCGGCGAGTGCATCCACGGGCCCATGCGCGGCGCCCAGCTCCCGCAGGTCACCCCGCTGCGCTACTACCCCGCCGCCAAGGCCGTGCAGCGCTTCCCCCGGGCCCGGCTCGCGCTCTCGCGCCCGAGCGTGCGGCAGCGCGTGCTCCAGCGCATGGTGCTTCGCAAGATGCTCGGTGACGAGGGACACCTGCCGTCGGTGTTCACCCCGTCGATGACCAAGGACGACGAACGACGCCCCCGCATGGAGCTGGGGCTCGGCGTGTGGTGGCCGGGCATCAGCCGCTTCTATCCCATGGACGTGCTGCGAGGGCGCGACCGCGCGCTGCTCGACGGGCTGGGCGGGCGGCGCATCCTGGTGTTCGTGGATCCCGGCTCCACCGCACCGGTGGCCGTCCGTCTCGACGCCCACGAGCACCACTGGAACGGCGACGAGCTGGTGCTCGACACCGGCGACGTCGTTCGCGACCTGCAGCGCGTCGACCCCCAGGGCGCCGTGCACCCGCTCGAGCTGGTCCCTCAGATCTTCACGCGCTGGTACGGGTTCTCGGCCACCTTTCCCGGGTGTGACGTGTTCGAACGCTGACGACCCACGCCCCACGACGCTCGAGGGCCTCGGGCAAGGGCGTCCCCGGGCCCGTGCTCCAACGAGGTTCGTCGTGCTATCGTCGCCCCATGACTTGCCTTGATCGTACCCTGCCCTCGCCGTACCTCCCGCTGCTCGCGCTCGTGCTCGCCCTCGCCGGCTGCTCCGACGACGGCCTCGCCCCGCCGCCGCAGGACACCGACGTCACCGGGGTCACCGCCTCGGCCTCGACCGGCACCAACGAAGGGACCGAAGGCCCCTCCGACTCGACCGGCCCCGCCGAACCCGGGCCAACGACCACGGACACCGCCGACACCACCGGCCCCGAATCCGACGAGACCGACACCGGGGGCCCGGCCAACGCCTGCGAGAGCCCCGACGACTGCATGGTCATCAACGACTGCTGCCGGTGCGCCGCCGCCCACGTCGACGACGTGTTCCCCGAGTGCCCCATGAACTGCCTGCAGCCCATGTGCGATGCGCTCGGGCTCTTCGACCCCGAGGCCACCTGCCTCGAGGGCAGCTGCCAGCTGGTGCCATTCGATTGCACGCCCGACCGCATCGTGTGCGACGCGATCCCGCCGCGCTGCTCCCCCGGCACGCTGCCCGGGGTCACGCCCTCGGGCGATTGCTGGTCCGGCGCCTGCGTCCCCGTGGAGGCCTGCGACAGCGTTCCGGGCTGCGATGCATGCACCGACGGGCAAGCCTGCGTCGCGCTCGAAACCCAGCTCGGCCCCATCTACGAGTGTCAGGCCATGCCCGACGAGTGCGCCGGCGTGCCGACCTGCGCATGCATGCCCCCCGACACCTGTGAGAGTCCGTTCGATCTGTGCGAGGAGCATGACGGCATGATCGTGTGCTCGTGCCCCGCCTGCTGAGCCGATCGAGCATCGCGGGCCCTTCGAGGACCCACGGCGCCGAGCCTGCGGACCGACCCGAACTCCCGGACCTCGCGGACGGCCCGCGGGCCGCGTGCTAACTTCGAGGATCGACCGGGGCCGGCCGCCGCGCCCGCCCCTCGTCGCGCTCCTCGCTGCCCATGGGTGACCAACCGAACTACGCCGCCCTGGCGCTGCCGATCTTCCTGGCCGCGCTGCTGACCGAGGTCCTCGTCGCACGCCGACGCGGGCGGCTCCGCGAGCTGTTCTCGCTGGGCACCGCCATCTCCGACATCGGCTGTGGCGCCGTCTTCCAGGCCGCCGAGGTCCTGCTCACCGTCGCCACCTTCGCCGCCTATGGATGGATCTACGAGCATGCGCGCCTGGTCACCTGGCCCGAGGGCAGCCCATGGCCCTGGGTGATCGGCCTGCTCGGGGTCGACTTCATCTACTACTGGTGGCACCGCATCAGCCACGTGGTCAACGTGATGTGGGCCGTGCACGGCGTGCACCACCAAAGCGAGGACTACAACCTCGCCGTGGCCCTGCGACAGCCCCTGCTCGAGCCCGTCACCTGGGTCATGCTCGCCTGGACGCTGGCCATCCTCGGCGTCCCCACCCTGGTGATGGTCATCAGCTTCGGGCTCAACCTGTTCTACCAGTTTTGGATCCACACCGAGCTGGTCGACAAGCTCCCGCGCCCGCTCGAGGCGGTGCTCAACACCCCATCGCACCACCGCGTCCACCACGGCGTCGACACCGAGTACCTCGACCGCAACTACGGCGGCGTGCTCATCCTGTGGGACAAGCTGTTTGGCACGTTCCAGCCCGAGAAGCAGCGCCCCCACTACGGGACCACGGTGCCGCTGCGCAGCTACAACCCGCTGTGGGGCAACGTGCAGCACCTGGTCCGCTGCTGGCACCTGGGTCGCGCCGCCTCGCGATGGTCGGACAAGGTCTGGGTGTGGTTCGCCCATCCGGCCTGGCTGCCCCAGGGGGTGACCGATCCCGAGACCAAGCCCGACCGTGCCGCCTACGACAAGTACCGACCCAAGCTCTCGCGCCGCCTCGCGACCTACGTGGTGCTCAACCTGCTGCTGGTGGTGAGCCTGGCCGGGCCGTTCGTGTTCGTGGGGCACTCGCTGTCGGGGCTGCAGATCGCAGCGGCGGCCGTCTCCCTCATCCTCGGCCACGTGGCCTTGAACGCCCTGATCGAGGACAAACCCTGGGCCGGCGTGGTCGACGGGCTGCGCATCGTGGCGGTGGCCGCAACCGCGGGATGGCTCGCGAGCACGTTCGCAGGCCCAACGGTCGGCATCGCGACCGCGAGCGTGCTCGTGCTCCTTCCCCTCGTCACTCGCCTGGCGCTACGACCACGCGCGGTCACCGCGACCGCCACGGCCCGCTGAGCGTGTGATCCACGATTCGCCGCCCGTCTGCCCGGCCCCGGCGGCGCTCGTGGATGGCCGGCTGAGGTAGGCTCTGTGCGCGTGTCGGAACCGCTCCCTCGCTCGCGGCTCACACCCACCGTGGTGTTGGCGGCGATCCTCGGCGTCGCGGCCATTGGCGTGGTCGACTACGCGACCGGCATCGAGATCCGCGTCTTTCCGCTCTACTACCTCCCCATCAGCATTGCGGCCTGGTGGTCGGGCCATCGGGCCGCGCTCGGCGTGGCCACCCTCAGCGCCATCGCCTGGCTCGCCTCGAACGACCTCGCCGGCCAGCGCACCGGGCCCTGGATCGACACCATCAACTTCTGCATGCAGCTGGGCTCGTTCGCCCTGGTGGGCGCGCTCATCGCGAGGCTGCACTCGGCCTATACCCGCGAGCGAGCACTCGGGCACACCGATCCGCTCACCGGGCTGCTCAACAGCCGCGGGTTCTTCGATCAAGTCCCCCGCGCTCTGGCCCTCGCCCACCGCCACGAGCAGCCCCTCACAGTGGCCTATCTCGACCTCGACAACTTCAAGCAGGTCAACGACACCCTCGGGCACGCGGCGGGCGACGACGTGCTGCGGGAGGCCGCCAGCATCCTGGCCGCGGGGCTGCGGCGGGGCGACTTCGCGGCGCGGCTGGGAGGCGACGAGTTCGCGCTGGTCCTGCCGCAGACCGACGAGGCCGGCGCACGACACGTGCTCGAGCGACTCCATCACGAGCTCCAAGACGGCGTGCGGCGCCACTGCGAGGTCGCCGGCACCAGCATGGGCGCAGTGGCGTTCGCTCACCCCCCCGAGGACGTCGACGAGCTGCTGCGGCGAGCCGACCGGGTGATGTACGCGGTCAAGGCCGCCGGCCGCGGACGAGTGGTCGTCGAGACCGCCCCTCCCTGCCCAACCTGATAGAGTCGCCGCCGTGGTCGTTCTCCGCATCCACGCCCCGGTGATCGGCCAAGAGGAGCGCGTGCTCGCCTGGGATGGCCATGGCCATGGGCGCCCGATCACCCTCGGCCGGGACGAGACCTGCGACGTGGTGCTGCTCGAGCAGGCCGCCTCGCGTCACCACGCCCGTCTCGAGCAACGCGGCGACCAGATCGTCGTGGTCGATCTCGACAGCGCAAACGGAGTCTGGGTGGGTGACGAGCGCGTCGAGGGCTCCCGGGTCCTTCACGACGGCGATGCGGTGAAGATCGGCGACACCACCATCGAGCTGGTGCTGAACCCCCATCGTCAGCCCACCTTGATTCGAAGCGAGGGGCACCGCTCGAACGGCTCGGGCCCCGTGCCCACCGTGGTGCGGGCCGAGGTCACCAACGAGACGCCGCCCGTGCACGAGGACGTCGCCTTCGAGCCCACGGTCTCGGTTCCCATCCCCACGCCTCCGTCTGGACCAGTCCCGGCCGCCATGCCCGCTCCCGCGTCCGGTCCGGCTGCGGTGGCGACCCCCGTACCCGCTCCGGCGGCGCCCCAGCGCTCCTCGTCGGCCTACGAGATCGGCTCGGATCCCACGCTGGCCCGAGACGAAGGACCCCACGCGCTGGGCGTGCCCGATCGCAGCACGCCCTCGGTCTACTCGCTGGGCTCCGAGCCCACCCCAGGCCAGCACGAGCCCGATCGCTTCGAGCTGCCCGCGTCCTCTCCTTCCGTCTACTCCCTCGGCGACGACCCTTCCCCTCGCACCCGCGAGCCCGATCGCTTCGAGCTGCCCGCGTCCTCTGCTTCCGTCTACTCCTTCGGCGACGACCCCTCCGCTCGCGCCCCGCAGCCCGATCGCTTCGAGCTGCCCGCGTCCTCTCCCTCCGTCTACTCCCTCGGCGACGTCCCCACGCCGTCTCCACGTGGCCCGGATCTCCCCATGACGGGCCCGGCGTCATCGGCCGAGCTGAGCGCACCGCCGCCCCGACCCGGTGCCCTTCCGGCGGCCATGGCCATCCCGGCGCCCGCACCCGTTCCCGCTCCGGCTCTCATCCCGGTTCCGGCCCCGGCCCCAGCCCCCCGTCCTCGCCCCCAACACAGCGCGGCATCGTCGTGGGAGTGGTCCGAGCCAACCCCGTCCCATCGTCGCCAACGTCATCATCGCGCCGCCGGTCCCACGCTATGGCTGGGCCTGGGACTCCTGGTGGGAGGCATCGTCGCCATCATCGTCGGGCTCGCATCCGGCTTCGACCCGCAGGACCTCCGCACCTTGATCGGTTGGATTCCCGGAGGCCTGCGATGATCCGCGCCGCCATGGCCCTGCTGGCCCTGCTGGCGTGGTCCCCCCTGGCCACCGCCGCCCCATGCGACGTGATCGGCACCGTCGTGGGACCCGACGGTCAGCCGCTCGCCGAGCTCCCCGTGCGCCTCGACGGAGGCAAGGCCACGAGCGCACGCAAGACCCCTCGCACCACCACGACCGATGCCGACGGCCGCTTCCGCTTCGCCGGGGTCTCCGCCCCGGTCGAGGTGGTCGCCACCCTCGGCGAGGGCAACGAGCCCCCCCGCTTCGTCATCGTCGATGGCGGCACCGCGGTGGAGGCACGGGCCAACGTCGACCCCTCGGGGAGCTGCCAGGTCGCGCTGACCCTCGATGCCCACCCGCGCGCGGCCGACCTGCTCGCGCTGCACCAGGGCCTGCACCGCGGCTTCGCCATGATGGCCGCGCTCGGGATCCCGCAGGGCCCCACCCTGCGCGTCGAGGCCGACGACGCCATCGCCGATCCCCACGCCACCTACTGGACCGGCACCATGAGCTTCAACCCCAAGGACGTGCAGCCGCCTCGCATGGTCCTGGGCACCGCCGCCACCAACCGCGACGACTCCGGAGCCCCCGACAACCGCGAGTACCACGAGCTGGGACACCACGCCCTGGCCACCGCCTTCGGAGCCCTGCCGCGGGCGCGCGACCACGTCGACGGCGGGGGCTACCATCGCAATGCCTCGAGCGCCGGAGCGCTCTCGGAGGGCTTTGCGATCTTCTTCGCCGCCCTGGTCGCCCGCGAGATCGAGCAGCGTCCCAGCGCCGGCCTCTACCGCGTGGAGGGGGCATGGCTCGACCTCGAGCTCGACTATGGTCCGTGGGACCTCCGAGGCACCGAGTCGATCGCCGTGGCGGGCCTCCTGTGGGACATGATCGACGGCGATCGCGATGCTCGACCCTCGCCTGCGCTCGTCGAAGGCGTGGATCTCGTGCGGGACGAGGGCCAGCCGCCCCTCCTGGTGGCCCGCGTGCGCAACCCCGCCGCCGAGCCCCTGCACGACGTCCGCGTCCAGGTCGAGCTGCCGGGCTGGTCCGGGACCGCCCTGGTCGCCCCCGCCGTCCTGGCTCCGAACGCCGATGGCTGGCTCGCCGTGCCCCTGCCCGGCGAGCTCGCGGACCGCGAGGATCTGCGCACCGCCCTCCAGCTGCGTGCGGTCGACGTCCCCGCCGTCCCCGACGACGACACCGTCGAGGTGGAGCCGCGCGAGCTGTGGACCGCGATGGTCGAGCTGCGTGGCGAGCGACCCGAGGGCAACGGCCGCCTGTTCGACGTGGCCGATCTCCACCAGGCCCTGCACGGCCGCTTTGGCGACCAAGTCGATGCGCTGTTCGTGGCCCACGGCCTCCACGCCGATCCCGACGGCGATCACGAGCACGATGCCGACGAGGCTCCGGGACTCACCTCGCATCCCGGCCGCACGGTACGCGTGGACGGTGACACCCAGGCCTGGCCGGCCTTCGATCCCCGCCATCGTCTGGCCCTGCCCGCCGCGCTGCGCATGTCCGTCACGGTCGAGCCAGCACAGGCCTCCCTCGCCGTGATGGTGTCCGGCTCGGGCTTTGGCGGCTACCTGGCCGCCCCCGACGAGGACGGCCGGATCCGGCTGCTCCCGCCCCCCTCGGGCGACGGCGCCACCGTCTCCGTCGTCGCCATGGCGCCCGATCGCCGTCCGGCCGTGGTCTGGCACCGCGAGGCCGAGGCCCTGCTGCCCGAGCTCGAGCAGCACCAGCAGCCCTACCTCACCGCCGAGGCAACGCTGCTCGACGCCTCGGCGCTCGCTTCGCCCACCGAGACCGCGGGCTCGCCGCGATGGCCACGACTGCTGTTCCTCGGAGGCGTTGCCGCCACATTGCTGGGGCTCGTGCTCATGGCCATCGGTTGGCCACGCATGCGTCCGTCGTAGTCTTCGATCCTGGTCTGGCCCGGCCACCTTTGGCCCGAACGATCCGCTATGGCCGCGCGAATCCGTCCCTGTGGTTACCAGACCGACATGGACAATACTCAATCCTCGTTGATATCCTCCGCAACGAGGACCACTTGACGAGGCGCCCCTGCAATCGAACCACCAAGGCCGGGGTACGCCTGGAACTGGTCTGCTTGGCAGCCGCGTGCAACTCGGGAGCGGCCAATCCTGAAGCCATCGATCCTTGCGACACGGAAGGACCCGCACCCGCGACCTCGGGGGGCGACCATGGCCCTCCTTGGCCTGGCTTCCAGTTGCCGATGCCAGGCGCCGATGACACCGCCGGTGAAAAGCTAGACGTTTGGGACACCACCTTGGATCTACCGGATATCCCGGCCCCGGGCGTCACCGACTGGGAGGAGGATCCCGTATCCGGGCTTCATTACCGGCGCCTCACGGACCTCGAGATCCAAAACAATGGCTGGCAGGGGAACCTCCTCCTCGTAGCCTTCGATGATTCGTTCATTGCCGATGTCTCGAATGCCGTTGGCAAGGTCACCCTGGACCTCCCCCTCGCAGATGCACATCCTTGGTCCCTCCAAGAGGATCTACCCATCATCTCCGTTCCCCTCACGCATCATTCGAGTCGAGACTTCGCGGGCGTCGTAGAGCATGCGATCACCGCCAGCGGTTCATCCATCGTGCACACCGACCGCCCCTTCTTCCACTCCTATGTCCAGGAGGATCTCGACTGGGGCAACATCGACGATACGGCCGTTCATCTCTTTGCCCAGGACGACGGCGGCATCGTGGTGTCTGGAGCCACCTATGGGCGAACGTTTTGGCTCGAGGGTCCCAAGGAGGACTTTCGCGACCTACTCATCATCGAAATCGAGCCCCCGGCGGGGCATCAGGCATTTCTGCTCCATACTCAACATGGTCCACCCCTGAGCCAAGCACAGCTCTCGGATGACGACGTTGCCGCCCACATCCTCCAGCAGGGGGCGGTTCCCACATCCCTTGCTGTTCCCACTCAGCCGGTATCAGGCGGAGCGCCAGCACCCATCAATCAATGTACCGATGGGCTCAACAATGCCCCTGACATCAACGACGACGCAGACGGCTGCGACTTCTCGTGCATGCCGCACCCCGATTTTGGCACTGATCTCTACCCCGGAATATTTCCCATCTGGGAGTACGGCCGGCCCTTTGCCGTGGTTGGCGACGCTGAATGGTGCATGTTTCACCCCACCGACTGGGAGGACCTTCTGCATGCTTATGGGCGCAAAGCCGAGGAACTGCTCAATTGGGTCGAAGCACCAGCGGCTTTTCCAGGCCCCAGAGTGCCACCGTTTCGCCTCGTAGGAGTCTATTGCTGGTTGTTCCTTGACGCCAACGTCGGAATTGCGTGCCACGACCAGGGCACATGTCCCAATGACGCCTCAGATTATCCATTTGCCGGCGTAGGGAACAAATGGTCCGGCGGCCCTCCCAGCTACCTCGGCAATGTATGGAGTGCAACCGATGCTTGGGCCGCGGATGCAGTCAACGCCAACACCCCCGAAATTGCCCACCCGCTGCAAAACGTCGCAGTAATCGCTTTCGACCAAGATCCAAGCGAGCCGACGTCCACGATCGGCTTGGCATACTTCGAGGGTGCAGACTATACGAACATCGGCGGAGCGGTCGTCCACGAAGCATGGGTCGTTGGTGATGGAGGCCCAATCATCATGGGCCGGAGGATCGCTCACGAGTTCGGACACACACATGGCCTGGCCCACGACATGGCGCAGCACAATGGTATCGATGGCTTCATGAACGACAGCGGAGGTCCCGTGCCGTTGCTCGGCGAGGACGACGATTCGCTCGTGATCGACCATAGCGTCAACCCTCCCGTACCCTACAAACAGTACGAGGTATGGACCCTGTTTCCCCGCGAGCCTACATTCCACGGCCTCCTGGTTTCAGCCACGTCGGCTGCACCGAGATCCCCGACAATTGCCCAACGGGCCTCACCTGCACAGTCACGGATCAAGGACTCGCATGTCTCCCCTAGCGTGGTCGACGTTGCATCGTTCATCCGCTCGGGTTCTCCTGCTGGGGTTCCTGCTCTCTCCTGGTTGCAACGATCCTGTCCCCATCGACGACGACTGTTTCTCACTCGATCCCTGGAAGGACGAGCGCGACGCAGCCCACGAGTACTCCATGAGCAGCGATTTCCAACTCGAGGAGTACGATCGCATGCTCCGGGCGATCGGATTCTGTGAATACGGTCCCGACGAGATCGGCGACATCTTCCCCGAGCACGCCCGGGAGGACATCAACACCTGGAGCGCTTGCGTTCCCGGCACCTCCTGCGAGCAGTGCGTCGGCGAGGACATCGACGAGCTAATTCGCCAGTCCTACGACCAATACCTCGACTCCAGGGGATGTCCCGTGGATCATCGCGCGATCCTGGCCTATGAGCGCGGCTGCGTTGCACCCGAGATCGACGCCAATGGCGAGGCGGAGTGCTGCTACTCCGCGGCCATGGTGGGTGAGTGCGAGGCGGGGGACGTACCGGGTCGTTGATGGGCGCGATGCAGGGCCACTCGAGTCGCCTCAGCCTCCCCGCAGCCATGCCCGTGCCGCGTCGCGGTCCTGGAACATCTTGGTCGGGATCCGAGGCTTGCTCACCTTGAGGAACACGTTGCCGATGATGCGCGCGGCCGGCGACTCGACCATCAGCGCGACCTTGCTCGACACCGCCTGATTCTCCGGGCTCTGCGCGAAGAACGTGCGGGCCTCGCGGGTGAGTTCCTTGATGTTGCCAGGCTCCACCAGCGAGGGCACCGGGGCGTCGCTCCCCAGCAGCTCGGCCGCGCTCCGCACGATCGCACGCGCGAACTCGAGGTCGACCACCGACCCTGGCGCATAGCGATACACCAGGATGCCGTCCTGCAGCTCGAGGTCCGCGTGCTCGGTCGACAGCGTCTTGCTCATCGCACGGTCCGGTGTTCGCGATCACGAGAGTGCCAATGCCGAGAGCTCGTGGTCCAGCACATTCAACAGCGCCGCTCGGTCCTCGACGCGAGCAGCGTTCAGCGCGGCCGCCAGGCCAGCCAGTCGCATCGCGCCCAGGTTGGCCGACCACGTGACCAGCCCGAAGACGTCGCGTGACCAGCCGGGATCGCCCGCAGCTCCGGCGCTCGATCCCCGAGCGAGGGCGATCCGGCGCATGCGTTCCAGGCGATCGCGACCGGTGCGGACGAAGTGCTCCCGCAGCTCGGCTTCGAGCTCCGCGCCCACGCCCAGCGCGCTCGAGGCCGCCACCGCAGACAGCCCCGGAAGCTCCGCCGACGCCAGCCGATCGGCCCAGGGCCGACCATCCGCACGCAGCGTCGGCCCCAGCCACAACAGGAGCAGCATCACCAGCTCGGCCCGCCGCACCGGCTTGGTCAAGAAGTCGTCCAGGTCGGCCTCGATGCAGCGTGCACGCTCCCGAGCGCTGTCGTGGCCCGTCACCGCGATGATCGGCGTGCGCTCGGTCGACTCCAGCGCACGGATCCGCTGCGTCGCCATCAAGCCGTCGACGCCCGCCATCTCCACGTCCATCAGCACCGCGCCGTAGCGCCGCTGCGACGCCGCCCTCACCGCTTCGTCGCCGCCCTCGGCCTCGTCCGCCGCGATCCCGATGCGCTCGAGCATGCCCACGAGCACGCGGCGGTTGATGGGGTCGTCATCGGCGACGAGCACCCGCGCCCGCGACCAGAACGCGCTCGACATGCCCGGGGCCTGCTCGTCCGTGCCCGCGCGTCCCGGGCCGTCGCCGGGCCCCCACGCTGGCCCCCCGGCTCGGGCCGCCTCGGGTGCGGGAAGCTCCCTCGGAGTGCACCGCGTCCAGCGCGACAAGCACCTCGAGAGCATCTCGATGCGCAGCGGCTTGGACAGGAAGTCGTCCATCCCCACCGCCAGACAGCGCTCGCGCACCTGGTCGGTGGCGTTCGCCGTGACCGCGACGATCGGCAGGTCGGCCCCATGGGGGTGTCGGCGAAGCCGCTCGGTGGCCTCGTAGCCATCCATCACCGGCATGTGGAGATCCATCAACACGATCGAGAACCGCTGCTGCGCCACCGCCTCGACCGCCTGGCGACCATCGCCGACCACCCACACCGCGAGTCCCAGGCGACGCAGCTGCTCCCGAATGACCGCTTGGTTGATCGGGTTGTCCTCCACCACCAGCACGGGCGCTTCGGGCACCCACTGCGGTGACCGAAGCAGCGCGGCCCGGGACCCGCCGGGGTCGCGCCCGGGCCCATCGAACGACCCCCGCAGCAGGCTCCGCAAGCGGCTGTACTTGGGCGGCTTGGGCAGGGTCGCGACCCGCTCCCGTGGCCACGACTCGGTCACGGCCTCGACCGACGCGAGCGGAGTCAGCAGCACCACCCGCGTGCCCGCCTTCACGAGCGGGTCGAGCAGCTCGCGCCCCGCTGCCGCCCCCGCGCCGTCCCAGTCGACGACCGCCAGGCACGGCGGCTCCGTTGCACCCCGGATCAGCGTCCTCGCCTCCTCCCAGTGGCTCGCCAGCAGCACCCGCGCCCCCCAGTGTCGAAGCGAGTCGGCAAGGGCCGTGCGCAGCCGAGCATTGTCCTCGACGACGAGGACCTGCTGCCCGATGAGCGGTGCTCGCTCGGACGGCGCGCGCTCGTCGACCACCCGCTCGAGGGGCACCTCGAACCAAAACGTCGCCCCCCGCCCCAGCTCGCTCGTGCAGCCGATGCGTCCCCCCATGAGCGCCACCAAGCGCTTGCTGATCGTCAGGCCCAGCCCCGTCCCGCCGTACTTTCGTGCGGTCGCCGTCTCGGCCTGGGCAAACGCCTCGAAGATCGTCTCCTGCAGATGCTCCGCGATGCCGATCCCCGTGTCGCTCACCGCAAAGCGCAGCCACACCACGCCCTCGCGCGCCTCCGGCGAGCCCGGTGGCTCGTCGACGGGCTCGACCACGACCACGACCTCGCCGCGCTCGGTGAACTTGACCGCATTGCTGACCAAGTTGCCCAGCACCTGCCGTAGCCGCCCCGCATCGCCCCGTACGCGCAGCGGCAGCTCGGGCTCGAGCACCGGGACCAGCTCGACCCCCTTCTGCTCGGCGCGCACGGCATAGACGTGGAGCAGGTTCTCGACGGTGACCGCGAGCTCGAGTTCTCCCACGTCGAGCGCCGCGGCCCCCGATTCCAGCTTCGACAGATCGAGGATGTCGTTGACGATGTCGAGCAGGAGCGTCGCGCAGTCGTGGATGGCCTCGAGCTTGGCGTGCGTCGCCGGATCGGCGCCGGAGCCCGCGATCCGCTCGTCCTCCAGGAGCAACCACGCCATGCCGATGACCCCATTGAGCGGGGTTCGGATCTCGTGGCTCATGTTGGCCAGGAACGACGCCGTCACCTGGGCCGAGTGCAGCGCCGCATCTCGAGCCCTGGCCAGCGTGCGCGCCAGCTCCTTGTGCGCCGTGATGTCCTGGACGACGTACATCCACCCGTCGATTCCGTTGGGGCGGCGCAGGATCGAGCGGGAGAGCGCCACCTCGATCGCGCGGCCGTCGGCCCGAACGAGCGCGGTCTCCACCCGTCGCTCTGCGCGGGCATCCGAGGAGGCCACTGAAGATCCGGGCGAAGATCCGAACGAGCCCTCCGCGGGGTCCTCCGCCAACAGCTCCGGGCAGAGGTCCGACCAGGGCGTACCGACGAGGGCCGAGCGCGACTGGCCCAGCAACTCCGTCAACGCCGGGTTCACGTCGGAGATCAGCCCGTGGGCATCGACCACCACCAAGCCCTCGGCCATCGAGCGGATGATGCCGTCGTAGTAGTCGCGCGAGATCGTGGACGCGCGCAGCTCTTCGCAGAGCACGTTGAGCCCATAGGCGATCCCATCCAGGAACGAGCCGTCACCGTAGATCTTCGCACGGCGCGAGAAATCGAGATCTGCCAGCGACGTGACGACCTCGAGCAGGTTCTCGAGCCGCTGATCCGGAGCTTCTTCGTCGGGGGGTCCACCGCCTTCGGTGAACATGACGGATCTCCCCGGGAACTCGTCGTGACTGCGATTCACCGACCGCTCGTACTCCCGAGCCGCAACGCTCTCGAAGATGCCCTGCCCCTACGGTACACCGTTCCATCACGAATTGGATGCGTTTCACCATGACACGCGCACCGGGCAGTGGTCCGACACGCAGTGGAAGTCCGCCACGTTCTGATCCCCGGGAACCCGCCGCCCTCCCAGCGTCCTGCACATGCCCAGCGCCTCGGCTGGCCCGCGCGGGGGCGTGCTGAGCAGGATGTGGTCGAGCATCGAGGGCTCGTAGTCCCGCTTGCGTCGATTCGGCCGCCAGTAGGCGGTGCAGCCAAGATCCTTGGTGGCCAGGTGCATCCCCGCACGCGCCGTCATCTCCATGATGAGGCGGCGCTCACCGCGGTCGTCGTCGGGAAAGCCGGTGCTGTTGAAGTCGCCGGCCACTGCCAAGGGCACCCCCAGCTCCGCGCGCACGCGCCCGATCGAGGCCACCAGGTGATCCCACTGATCGCGGCGCGCCCGGTGCATCCAGCGACGCCCTCCGTATTGCAGGTGCACCGACATCGCCGCCCGGCGCGCGCCGTCCTCCTCCTCGAGCACCACCAGCAGCGCCGGCGGGTGCCCGTCGCGACACGAGCAGCGCGCCTGTGGATCCAGCTCGGCCTGGATCCGATGCTCCACCTCGCGAAACCGCCGCCGGTCGTACACCACCCCCAGCTGGAGCTCGCTGGTCTTGCACATCGGACCCAGCCGCACCGCATAGTCGCGATGGAGGCGACGCGAGGCCTCCAGCAGCACCGTGTCGAAGACCTCGGGCTCGCGGATCTCCTGCACCATGAACAGATCGGCGTCGAGCTCCACGACCCGATCCGCGACCGCCTCCAGCTCCGCCCCTCGATCGGGGAACAGCCGGATGTTGAATGTGCCGAGGCTCGGCAACGGCTGAGCCTGCCAAGAGCCGACCCGAGCGCGCAACCAAGGAGACCCGCCACGTCGGCCGCCAACGCCAGGCTTGACGCGCGAGATCGAATGCCGGATAAACTGAACACATGAGCAGCATCACCCCCGCTCGAGACCCCGTTTCGGAGCCTCTGGCCGCCCTGATCACCGTATTTGGCGAGCACGCAGGGTCCCTGTGCTTTCCCGACGTCGATCACCCCATCCTCGAGGATCTCGCCGCCGAGCTGCGCCAGGCCGCCGCCGAGGTCGACCGCCAGGAGCGAGCCCTCGCCGCGGCACGCCACGATCTCGACGAGCGCACCAGGGCCCTGCGCACCCGGGCCGAGCGCGGCCTGGCCTATGCGAGGATCTTCGCGGAGGACGACGACGAGCTGCGACAGCAGCTCGAGACGATCGACCTCGGCGGCGACAAGGCGGCCGCCCCCAAGCGCTCGGCCAAGAAGGCGCCGCCTCGCCGCACGCGACGCACCAAGCCCGCGATCGCCGACGAGACGGTGACCGAATTGCCGTTCGCGGGCGACGAGCGGGGCGCAGCCTGACCACCGCGGCGGCCAAGCCCCTAGCGCGCCTCTACCCCGGCCCCTCGCGAAACACCCACACGTCCTCGCGCCGCTCGACCTTCCGACCGTCGCGCACCAGGATCGTGATCCGATTCCCCCCCGGCTCGAGCGGCACCTCGGCCTCGAACGTCAGCGACTGCGCCCCCGCCTGATTGTCCGGGCTCGCCGTGTAGCTCACCTTGCGATCGATCTGCGACGCCCCCGGCGGCCGCACCAGCACCGCCACGTCCCGCACCCGTCGCGGGTGCGTGGCCGTTCCGCGCAGCTTGACGTGCGCGTCCTCGACCACCCGCGGCACCGCCTCGAGCTGCAGCCCCGGCGGGAGCACCAGCGCCTCCTTGCGCACCGCATCGAGCGGATCGCCCTTGGGTCGCTTCTTCACCGACCCGGCCACCTCGCCGAGATCGGCCGGCACGAACAGCCGCCGGCCATCGTTGGGCAGCTCGAGCACCCGCCATGGCCCCACCTCGCCCACCGTGCTCACCACCGAGCCCTCCGGCAGCTCGAGCACCACTGGAGCCGAGGCGTGCGCACCGTTGTACACCCGCAGCGGCTCCTTCCCCACGCGCACCGAGGCCTCCTTCCGCACCACCGTCGGCACATCGGAGAGCACCCGCAGCCGCAGCTCGTCGCCCGCTCGCTCGCGGACCTGCGCGTCCCCGATCACCAGCTCCACCTCGAACGGCTGCGCCGGATCGGCGCTCTCGTTGACCGTGATCCCGAATGCGCCCCGGGCTCGCGCCCCGGCCGGCATCTTCCCCAGCGTCACCGCCCCCTCTTCGAGCAAGCCCTGCGCCGCGCTCCCGTTGCGCAGCACCGCACGCACGTCGGGGCTCACCCCCGGCCCGTCGTTGCGCGCCTCGAACGCCAGCAGCACCCGCTCGCCCGGCTGCAGCATGCCATCGCCGTTGCCCTTCACCTCGAACGGGACCTCGCCCTTGAGCAGCGGCGTCTGTGGCCGCTTCGGGGCCGCGGCCGCCAGCGCGGGGTCGTCCACGATCCACCACGAATACGACAGCGATGGCCGCGACGCCCCCGCCACCGAGAACCGCACCTCCGTGCGTGCGTCGGGCTGCTCATCGGGCTCGCCCACGTGCACGTCGAGCGCCAGCACGTCGGTGAAATCGGAGTGCCACGGCATCACGTGCAGCTTCAGGTCGCGCACCACCGTCTGCCCCGGATCGATCTTGCCGACCAGCAGCTCGATCCCGTCGAGCTCGTCGTGCACGCAATCGGTGATCCCGTGCACCCGCTCCACCGGCGCCTTGCCACGGTTCTCCACCTCGACCCGCATCACGAACGGCTCGCCCGCCGCCACCGGACCCGATTCCACCAGCGAGGCCTCGACTGCGAGCTCCGCCTTCGAGGGGCTCGGTGAATCCGACCAGTCCACGCTCGCATCGGCCAGCGCCGCCTCGATCCGGTCGTCCTCGGTTGCCGCCAGCCGGCCCGCCACCGCACGCAGCGCCGCCGCCCGCTGCTCGCGATCGCCGGTCCCTTGCAGCCCCAGCGCCACCTCTCGCGCGATGCGGATCTCTGGATCCTGCAGCCGGTCGAGCACCTCGACGTCGTCGGTCAGCGCCCGCAGCTCGGCCGGCACCTCGCCGCTGTAGAGGTACCGCAGCCGCGACAGCGCGACGTGATCGGGCGGCAGCGAAGGATGGTGCTTGGCCGACGGCAGGTGTGCCGTACGCGAGCGCTCGCGCTGCCGTTCGAACCGCTCCTCGTCGAAGAACCGCGCGATCCCGGGGATCGCCGTCATCTCCACCGGCAGCAGCTCGAGGTCGGGCAGCACCCCCAGGCTCTGGATCGTGCGATCGCCCGCCACCAAGTACTCGGCCACGGTGAGCTTGAGCGCCAGCTCCCGCCCGTAGGGCGAGGCCGGCTTGACCATCTGCACCGTCCCCTTGCCAAAGCTCGAGCGCCCCAGCACCACGCCTCGCCCCAGCGCCTTGAGCCCGCCCCCGACGATCTCGGCCGCGCTCGCCGAGTCCTCGTCGAGGAGCACCACCACGGGCGTGCCATCGGCCAGCGCCATCGCATCGGTGGCGTCCTCGGCCTCCCGCCCCATCGCGCTGCGCACGATCACCAGCTCGCCGCGCTGCACCATCGTGTCCACCACCGCCGTGGCCTGCGTGAGCAGCCCGCCCGAATTGCCGCGCAGGTCCAGCACCACCCCCCCCGCCCCCTGCTCGCCCGCGAGCTCTTGCAGGGCTGCCTGCACCTGCTCGCCCGTGTTCTCCTGGAACGTCGAGATCCGCAGGTACGCCACCTTGCCGGGCAGCATCGCCTTCTCCACGCTGTCCACGTGGATCGTGTCGCGGGTGATCGGCAGCGAGAGCGTCTGCGTACCCCGCCGCACCACCACCAC
Source organism: Paraliomyxa miuraensis (assembly GCF_026337845.1). Taxonomy (GTDB): domain Bacteria; phylum Myxococcota_A; class Polyangia; order Nannocystales; family Nannocystaceae; genus Paraliomyxa; species Paraliomyxa miuraensis. The sequence goes on from NZ_JAOVZF010000158.1 coordinate 483,338, forward strand.
CACCACCTCGCCCACCGGTCCGCGCAGCAGCGCCTGCGCATCCTCGGCCGGCATGTTCACCGTCGCCGCCCCGTCGATGGTGAGCACGACGTCGCCGGCCTTCATGCCCGCCTTCTCGGCCGGCATTCCGGGCAGCACGCGCACCACGATGATGCGGCGATCCTCGGCCCGGATCTGCGCCCCGATCCCACCGAAGTGCCCGCGCGTGCGCACCCCCAGGTCATCGTGCTCCTCGGGCGACAGCAGGATCGTGTGGGGGTCGAGCGGCGCGAACAACCCGTTGATGGCCGTGTACTCCAGCTCGTGCAGCGGCTCGGGATCGAGGTCGAGCACGTCCTGCGTGAACACCAGGATTTCCTCGAGCCGGTCGGCCGCCTTCTGAAGCGACGTCACGTCATCGAGCCCGAACGACGCCGACCGCGAGCGCACCTTGACCACCAGGCCGCCCCCCGCGTTGGGCTCCGCGAAGAACTCCGGGCTGTGCAGCCCCAGGAACTGCACCGCCGACAGCAGCTGCTCGCGTGGATCGAAGCGCTCCTTGTCGAAGTACTCCTGCTCGACCCGATAGGCCGACCACACCAGCAGCGGGAACGCCCGGTCCTCGAGATCCGCCAGCGGATCATCGGGCACCACTCCCGTGTCCGATTCGTTGGCCGTGGAATCCGCGGAGGGGGCCGGCGCGTCACCGCGGTCCCTGCACCCAAGGAACAGCAACGGCAGCAACGCGAGGCAGCGTCGGTCGAGCATGTCCGGCAAGCATAGCGGTCGCACGCATCGAGCGCGGCCCACCCGGGCCCACACAGCCTCTTTCTACTCATTGTCGCGCTGATGCTCCCTTTTGCATCAAGCTCGGGGTATGCCCGCGGCCAAGATCATGATCTTCGTCGATCCTGGGACTGGCATGGGTTTCGCTAACCGACTCGACTCCGTGCTGACGCTCCCTCGCCTCGTCCCCTTGGCGCTGGTCGCGATCCTGGTTCCTGCGTGCGTAGACGCTCCGATCACGCCCGACCAGCTCGAGGCCGATGGTCAGCTCCGCGCCCCTGCGCTCGAGCAGTCTGCGTTCTCTGCGCAGGAGCGCGACACCACCCTGCGCGCGGCCCACATCTCGGCCGTGCTCGCGGCCCAGGCCGAGGGTCCGCTGGCCGACGCCAACCGCTTCCCCGCCGACGTCGGCCAGGTCAACCTGCACCTGCGGGCCGACGGCATCGACGGGCCCCGCCCGGTGGTGTTCCGCTGGACCCACCGTGGTCATGCAGCGCTCGTCGACGGCGTCCTCTCGCCGGGCGAGACGCTCGCTCTCGCCAACAGCTTTCCCATCGACCCCGAGCGGATCGGCCCCTGGCGGGTCGAGATCCTCGGGGCACCGACCTCGGGTGCCGAGCCCGCCGTGCTCTTCGAGCGCGAATTCGAAGTCTTCGTTCCGTCGCATTGACGACCCGGTGGTCGTCGGATCGTTGTGCAACGCCCGCGGTGTGGGGCCGCGGGCGTTGACTTTTTTTACCCCCCGCGGGCGGCTCGGGCTTCACGTTAAGCGCTTCGCGCGGGTTCCCCCCGCAAGCGGGGGGATTCTCTTTGCCGGTTCGAGCGCTCTCGGGTTGGGCGTGCGCCGTTCTGTGTCGTTTCGCGCGCCGTCGGTTGGGCGTGCGTCGTTCTGTGTCGTTTCGCGCGCCATCGGTTGGGCGTGCGCCCGTTCTGTGACCTTTCGAGCGCCGTCGGTTGGGCGTGCGGCCGTTCTGTGACCTTTCGAGCGCCGTCGGTTGGGTGTGCCGTTCTGTGTCGTTTCGCGCGCCGTTGGTTGGGCGTGCGCCGTTCCGTGGCCTTTCGAGCGCCGTTGGTTGGGTGTGCGCCGTTCTGTGGCCTTCGAGTGCCGGCGGTTGGTGTGCGCCGTTCTGTGGCCTTTCGGGGGCGTTTGGGGGGCGGCTGGTCTCGGCTGGGCGGGGCGCGTACGCTTGGCGGCGGCATGACCGACGCGACCTCATCCTCTGGGGGGCTGAGCCCCGAAGTCATCGACGTGTTCGCCCGTGGGCTCTACCACCTCGCCAGCGTCGACGGAATGGATCAACGGGAGGAGACGCTGATCCGCGAGTTCCTCGCGGAGACGGGTAGCGAGCTCAAGTTCGAGGATCTGCCGGGGTCCTCGTTCTCGCCCTACGAGGCGGCCATGGTGCTCGAGACGTCGCACATCCGCCGCACCTTCGTGAAGGCCGCCGTGGCCATGGTCAAGGCGGACGGCGTCTATAGCGACGCCGAGCGTCATGCCGTCGGCGAGCTCGCCGACGCCTTCGACATGAGCAACGCCGAGTTCGGCGACATCGAGCAAGAGGCGGCCAAGATCCGCCTCGATGACTGAGCCTCCCGCTTGAAATAGCCACGCGCGAGTCGAGGTAGCCCGCCGCCGCCGTAGCAACCGCGCACTCCGTACCGTATCCAACCGCGCACCCCAACCACGCACGCCGCACCGAAGAACGAGGAACACGCTGCCATGGGCATCATGAGCTTCATCAAGTCCCAGCTCATCGACATCATCGAGTGGAAGGACGACACCAACTACACGCTGGTGTGGCGCTTTCCCGACGAGGACAACGAGGTCAAGAACGGCGCCAAGCTGATCTGCCGCGAGGGACAGGCCTGCGTGCTGGTCAACGAGGGCAAGGCCGCCGACGTGTTCGGCCCGGGCACCCACACCCTCAGCACCCAGAACGTGCCGATCCTCTCCACCCTGCGCGGCTGGAAGTACGGCTTCGAGAGCCCCTACAAGGTCGAGATCTACTTCATCAACCTGCGCCAGTACCTCGACCAGAAGTGGGGCACCGCCAACCCCGTGCTCGTGCGCGACCCCGAGTTCGCGGTGGGCAATCGCCCCGGGCGCGTCCGCATCCGCGCCTACGGCTCCTACAACTTCAAGATCACGCAGCCCAAGGTGTTCTTCGACGAGATCGTGGGCACCCAGGGCTTCGTGTCCACCGACGACATCGAGGGCTTCCTGCGGCGGCGCATGGTCTCCACGTTCTCGCAGGCCGCCGGCAAGAGCGAGCTGTCGGTGGCCGACATGGCCGGCCACTACGACGTGCTCGCCAACGCGGTCAAGGAGGGCATCGCCGAGGACTTCGCCAAGCTGGGCCTCACCCTCACCTCGTTCATCGTCGAGAACATCTCGCTGCCCCCCGAGGTCGAGAAGGCCCTCGACGCCGCCGCCGCCCAGAGCGCCCGCGGCGTCGACAACACGCTCGCCTGGGAGGGCATGCAGGCCATGCGCGACGTGGCCAAGCAGCCCGGCGGCGGCGGAAGCCCGATCATGCAGGCCGGCATGGGCCTGGGCATGGGCATGGGCATGGGCAACATGATGGGCAACGTCATGGGCCAGGCCATGTACCCGCAGCAGGGCTACCCGCAGGGCTATCCTCCGCCCGGCTACCCGCCCCCGCCCGGATACCCACCACCGCCCGGATATCCGCCCGGCTACGCGCCTCCCGGCTATCCGCCGCAAGGACAGCAGGGACAACCGCAGCAGGGCTACCAGCAGCCAGGTCAGCCTCAGCCGGCTCCCCAGGCGGCCGGTGGCGGCGGCTCGCCGCTCGAGGACAAGCTCAAGAAGCTCAAGGCCGCCTACGAGGCCGAGCTCATCACCGAGGACGAGTACAAGGCCAAGCGCGCCGCACTGCTGGCGGACTTCTAGGACTGGTCCCGCAACCGATTGCTGGCCAGCAATCAATCAGCTCGCCCCGAGAAGGGGCGGGGTTTGGCCCCCGACCGAGGCCGTCCCTTCGCACGGGGGCGGCCTCGTCCCGTTCGAGGTCAGGAGGGACGACGGCGCTTGCTCGCGGGCGGGGCCGGCTTGGTGATCGACACCACCCACGTGCACAGGTCGGACAGGAACGTTGGATCGACCTTGCGTCCCGGCTCGCGGTAGCGGGCGGGCGTCGATCGCAGCGGCTCGGGCTTGAACAGGTGGTCGAGCTGCTCGTAGCGGTGCAGCTCGACCTTCGTGCCCTTGCCGCGGGCCTTGGCCGCATCGTGGAGCGCCCGGGCATCGAGCGTCGGGTCGACCTCGAAGTCGCGAGCGCCCTGGGCCAGCCACAGCGCCGCGGGGACGCGAGCGATCATCCGGGCCGGATCGAGGGCCAGGACCTCGCGCAGCCAGGCTTCGTGATCGCGCAGCTCGGGGGGCACCGTACCCGCGGCGAGCTCGGCGATCATGCGGGCTTGCTGCTCCCGTGCGTGCTCGCGCAGCTCGGGAGGCACATCGGCCAGCGCCGCCTCGCCCTGGTGGCGCAGCACCTCGACATGGGGGCGCCCCGGGCTGCCCAGGAGCGCCACTCCGGTGATGGCCGCTCCCTGCTGGGCCGCCAACGACAGCGCCCGCAGGCCGCCCTCGCCATGGGCCACCAGCACCACGCGATCGGGATCGACCTCGGGCTGCACCACCAGCGTGCGAAAGGCTCGACGTGCGTCCTCGAGCTGGTCGGAGAACGACAGGGAGCCGGCCTCGCTTCGACCATGGCCGCGCTCGTCGAAGCGCAGCACCAGCACCCCGGCCTCGGCGAGCGCATCGGTGATCTCGTGGCTGCCCAGATCCACCGGGGGAGGTCCGGCGAAGCCGTGGCGATCCTCGCGACCGGTGCCGGAGATCCACAGCACGGCCGGCGCTGGGGTGGTGACGCCCTCGGGGATCAGCAGCTCGCCGAACAACGCGGGCTCACCGGCTCGACCGGGCAGCTCGAACTCTCGCCGACCGAAGCGAGCATCGGCGGCGGGCTCGTAGCGCAGACGCGGAGGGCCGGTGATGACCCAGTCCGGCCAGGTGACCTCGCCCTTGATCGCCTCGATCTCGAGGCCCGAGGCCGCGACGGCGGAGCGCAGCAGGCGACCGTGCTCGATGGTGATCTCTTCGCCGAGGTTGGTGCGGATCACCGCACGCTCGCCCGAGCGTCGCGGGGCGCGGACCAGCGAGGCCTCCCACTCCACCGGCACGCCGCCCGACAGCGAAACCACGCGCCAGCTCATCGAGCCCTCGGCTAGGCGGCGCAGGCCCAGCATCAGCTCCTCGTGGAACACGGCCGAGTGCGCCATGAAGGCGGTGTCGCGACGCTCGGGCTCGTAGAGCACCTCGTCCTCGCGCTCGCCGTCGGTCAGGTGCAGCAGGTTGCCCTTGCGTTCGAAGCGAAGCTCCGCCGCATCGCTCCGCTCGTGGCCCGACACGAGGGTGCCTTGGTCGTCGAGCAGCACCAGCCCTTCGGCGCGCGCGGGAGGTCGACCGGGAAGCAGCAGCTCGGTGCGGGTCTCGAAGCGGTGGCGCAGCGAGGGGCCCTCTCCTTCGGTGCCCACGTAGCGTCCCCAGGTGCGGCCGATCAGGCGGTCGCCCTGGCGCAGCTCGAACCCACGGATTTCTCCACGGGCGTAGAGCTCGCCCACCGGCAGGCCGTCCCACGCCACCTGGGAGCGGGCGGGGGGTTCATCGGGATCGTCGGCCGCATCGGGGGCCAGCGGTGGCGGCGGCTGGATGCACGCGCTCGGGATCGAGGCGGCCAGCGCGAGCACGAGGGAGCGGGGGAACACGACCGGCAGGATACACAGGCCGTTCGTGGAGCCTGGGCATGCACCAGGGGGTGCCGCGGGCGGGTGGGGTGAGCACGGAGCGGAGGTGGAGCGATTGCTGCGGTCTTGCGAGGTGGCGAGGTGTTGATGGAGGTGGTGGTCTCGCGTGAGCCGACACGTGAGTACGCTCGCCTCGAATGCCCTCGGCGTTGTTCACGCGGGCGTCGGGTGATCGAAGAGATCGCTTCATGGTGCCCAGGGAAGGCCCGTGCCGTTGGAAGGCCGAGAGCCCGGCAGAGGCCGATCTGCTTGGATTCTGGGCTCAGGAGCCGATTTCGTGACGGGAGGGATGGAGGGAACTCGCATGCGCCGGGTGGCGACGACGCGAGGTTTTCGGGCTCAGGGGGTTGTGATCGCGCGCGGATCGACTATAAACGCCGCCCTCCGACGGGCTCGTAGCTCAATTGGCAGAGCAGCGGACTCTTAATCCGCGGGTTGTAGGTTCGATTCCTACCGGGCTCACCGTCCAGAACGCCTCCTAGCAAGCGCTAGGGGGCGTTTTGCGTTTGGCGGAGTTGGCGAGGATCGGTGCCGGCCGAGGCTCTGGAGTTCACCTGGAGTTCAGGTGAGCGCGGGCAGTTGATGGCGAGCCGAGAGCTGTCGTTGTTCACGATCATGACCCACCCGTAGCCGGGGTTTGTTCACGACCATGGCCCACCCTGGGGGCGGGTTGTTCACGA
>NZ_JAOVZF010000083.1 GCF_026337845.1 Paraliomyxa miuraensis
GCCGGGTAGGGCCGGGGCGGAGCAGCCGGAGAGGATACCCCAGGGGCCCGGCGCCTTGGCGGAGGTAGTCCGTCACGGGCTTACACTTCCTCGGACTCGGGTTCGGTCTCGACCACCTGCTCCGGCTCGGGTTCTAGATACCGAACGACGTCACCATCGGCTTCGATGCATGGAACGGTGTAGCCGGCTGCGAATTCCGCTCTGACCTGGGCACCGATTCCGGCAGCACCTGGGCACCGATTCCGGCCGAACCTGGGCACCGATTCCGGAGCACCTGGGCACCGATTCCGGCGGGCAAGCGGGGGCGACCGTAACATCGGCGCGTAGTCGGGACCATGACGTGGAGCGGAGGCCACGCGCGGCGTCGGTGGTTCCCGCAGGCGAGCCAGCAGCACCGTCCCGACGTCCCCCGCCCGCGTCCGGCGTTGCGGACGTGGGCGACCGAGCCGACGACCACACGAGCAACGGAGGAGCGGCCCCGAGCACCACGGACCGCTTCGACACCGGCCACGATCTCCATCCACCGCTCGCCGAATTCCGAGCCTCTCTCCTCGTGCCGCGGCTTGCAGCAGAGGAAGTCGGCCCAGCAACGTCGAGGATGCAAGCAGCGAGGCCATACGAAGTGCGGAGAACGCACGAATGTCCCGAATTTCGATAGCCAAATCTATTTGGAATCGATTCGGAATGGTTTCCGAATCGATTCGGAACCGCGGCGGTTATTGATTCGGAACCGTGGATCGACGGGTCGGCGACCGGGGGGTATGAACCGGCGACCCACAGCCGCACACGATCGCCACGACTCGCGCTCGGGCATTTTCTTGGGCTCGCGATCATCGATCGTCGGCGGAGCCGAGCGTCGGTATCGCCCCGACACCGGCTCTGTACGAGGTCGCCCTGACCCGTCTTGCAGGCGCGCCGGACCTCTGGTGCACCGCACGTCCGGTGTCCGACCACCGCACGCTCG
>NZ_JAOVZF010000136.1 GCF_026337845.1 Paraliomyxa miuraensis
CACGTGGCCGATCGTGCCGATGTTCACGTGGGGCTTGTCGCGAACGAACTTCTCCTTGGACATGGCGCCTTACCTCTTGATGGGATGAGCTTTGCTCGAGTGATGGGGGTTGCTTGAGAAGGGTGACGACCACCCCCCGGCAGCTCGCGAAACTTGGAGCCCTCGACCGGACTCGAACCGGAGACCTCGTCCTTACCAAGGACGCGCTCTACCAACTGAGCTACGAGGGCAAAGATGCGAAGGGGGGTCGGTTCGGGGGCGAGTTTCTAGACCGGTCCGGCGCGAAGGACAAGCGCATCACCCCGAGAACTCGCGGCCCCCTGGCCTGTGGGGCGTGAGAAAACGAGGGTTTCGGGCGGCCCATCTGGAGATCGAAGCCGCGCCTGGGCTTCGAAACCGAAGACCCCGCCGAGGCGGGGTCTTCGAGAGCGGGAGACGAGGGTCGAACTCGCGACATTCAGCTTGGAAGGCTCGCCCTAACGCTCTGCACACCATCAACCCCAACCGCTCGCGCAACCCCTTGGGCCCTCGAATTCGGTGGAATTCGAGGGCTCACGCGCGTTTGAAGGGGGTTGGGTTGGGGGGCGCGGGAGGGGCTCGAGTGGGCACCAGTAGGCGGGTCTGGACGAGTTTGACGAAGAATTGACGAAGAATTGGGGCCGGCCAGGGCTGGTCTCGGGCGGCCCGAGGAGCGGTCGGGCGCGCTGCCTGAAGGCGCGCTGCTCGCTCGATGCTGGGCCAGCGGTGGTCACGCTCGCTGAGTGGGCGGGGCGTCCACGCGGTGCCAGGCGTTGGGCTCGTGAGGGTAAATAAGGTTTGGAGCGTCGTCGGGATGGGCCCGTTCGCGTGGTTGGCGTCAGGGCCTGGGAGGCCGTGGACCGTGAGCGCGGCCTCGATCTCGGCGCGCGTGAGCCGTGGGCCTCCAGCTGAAGCCGGCGCGCTGGAACCGGGTCTCGGCGGAGATCACCCGGAGGGCGAGGGCCGGGCAGTCACTCGGTCCCCTCGCGGAAGCGCTCCGCGCTCGCATGCCCGCCGTATTCCCGGCACGTCGGCTGGGTCGTGCGGCTTGCTGGGCGCCCCGGCAGAGTCCCTCAGTCGGGCTTGGCCTGATCTCGGACCAGGCGGAGCCCCACGGCCTGGTCGCCGTAGCCGGGGTGGTTGCCGAGGCGGCACGCCGCGCGGACGTACCCGGCGCGCCCGTGCCAGGAGCCGCCGCGGATGACCCGGCGCCCGCCCGTAGCAGGGCCCCTGGGGTCCTCCTGGGGTTCGCTGGTGTACCGACGATAGGCGTAGTCCTGGCACCACTCCCATACGTTGCCAAGCATGTCGTAGAGCCCTCTCGCATTCGGCTGCTTCTGTTTCACCGGATGCGTCTCGCCATCGCTGTTGCCAGTGTACCAAGCAATCGACTCGAGCGCGGTGGCGGTGGTCATGTCATCCAGGTCTCCGGCGTAGGTCGCCGTGGTCGTCCCCGCCCGGCATGCATGCTCCCACTCGGCCTCGCTTGGAAGGCGAGCGCCAAGTCCAGGAATGCGCCGATTCAGCTCCTCACAGAACGCCTGGCAGTCGTCCCATGAGACGTTCTCCACCGGTCTGGTGTCATATCCCTCGAAGTGACTCGGGTTCTTGCCCATCACCGCCATCCATAGGGCCTGCGTGACCGGGATGTCGGCGATCCAGAAGCCACCCGTCAACCCCACCGAGTGCCGTGGTCCCTCGTCGTCCATGCGACCGAGCTCTCCCTCGGGTGACCCCATCCAGAACGTCCCAGGGCCGACCCACCGCAGGCGCTGCTCCACGCCGCCCACGGTGAACCCCATGAACACTCCGTGGTCATCCTCCCCCCACGAGCTGGCCCAGTCCTCCGGGCTGCCATCGGCCAAAGGCTGCGATGTTCCGTCGACCATCGCTCTCACCTCTGCGTCGGTCGAAGGGCGGGACGCCGGCAAGCGCTCGCTCGGGCATCCACCCGCGCTACGAGCACGCCGGCGTCCCTTGGCTGTTTGCCGCGGAGCCATGGCTCCGCGGACCGGTGACGGAGCGGATCAGGCATGGGCGTTGCCTCGTGGTTGCGCTCGGACTAGGCGAAGCCCCAGGATCCGGCCACGGGAACCTGGTCGGCTGCCGTCGCGGCACGCCGCACGGACGCCCCCGGCCAGTTCGTCCCAGGATCCGCCGCGAACGACCCGGCCCTCGGCCGAAGCAGGGCCGGCAGGGTCCTGCTGGAACTCACCACTGTATCCACCCTTCGAGTCCCAGCAGTCATCGCACCACTCCCAAACATTCCCCAGCATATCGTAGAGCCCCCATGGGTTTGGGAGCTTCTGCCCTACCCGTCGCGTCCCTGCTCGAATGTGGTGATGCTGTTTCTCCAGCCAACTCAACGATGCAACTCCATCGTCGAATTCATAGTCAACCCCGCTATTGCCGCCGTACCAGGAGATCTTGTCTAGTATGGGCGCGTTGTGATCGCCTCGGATCTCGATCTCCCCCACATACGTCGCAGTCTCCGTCCCGGCCCGGCATGCGTACTCCCATTCGGCCTCCGTCGGCAAACGGAAGCGTTCTCCTCGTTCCTCGTCGATCATCTCATTGAGCCGCTTGAGCATCCGTTCGCAATCCTCCCAGCTTACGCTCTCGACCGGTCGCTCCGCCCCCTTGAAATGGCTCGGCTCCTCTCCGGTCACCGCCCGCCACAGCGCCTGCGTCACCGGCGTCTCACCCATCCAAAAGCCCCGCGTGATCACGACCTCGTGCTGCGGCCCTTCCCAGTCGTATCGCCCCGGCTCGTCCTCCGGCGACCCCATCACGAACCTTCCTGGCGCGATCCACCGCATCCGATGCGCGATCTCCCCCGCCCGCAGCTCCGCCCAAAGCCCGAACCGATCGCGTCCGATTGCGCGGGCCCACCTCGGCCTTTCGAGCGCCGAAAGGCACAGCGTCATCCGATCCGTCCGCACCTCGACATCCGGCCGAGGTCGGCCCTCGATCCACTCCGGCCTCCGCACGTCGATGGGCCATGATGTCCCATTGCCCTGCACGACATAGGCAAACTCGTCCGCCGCTTCGATCATGGCCACAGGGCTGCCCCCCCCATTCGAGCCAGACGCCGCACCAAGTCGACGACCCACATGCCACAGCTCGATGCGCTGCTGAATGATCACGTTCATCGGTCGCACCAACGCCCGCAGCGATGGGTCAGGATCCGGCGGCGCCCGGTCTCCATGCGTCGCCCACCATGCGATCTGGAGCCCCCGCCCAGCTCGAGTGTCGGTGCTCCATACTTGTCGAGGCGCTCGTGCCTCCACGTAGTCGAGCCACTCGCGAAGGCGCGCAGGGGCTTCATCGCCTCGCAGCACCGACCGCCGAGCTCGTTCGCCCAGTTGCTCGACGAACACTTCCGCCCGCTCTCGCTCGCGCTCGTCCATGATCCCCGGCATGGTGCGCTCGAGCGAAAGCGCCTCGGAGTGCCACAGCTCGGGCCGGCGACTGCGATGCCAGTGCCATGCCCGCAACGCGTCGCGCACGCGCGCTGCGTCGTCCCTTGTCAGCTTGGCACGCAATGCTTCGACTCGTTCGCTGCGCACCGCCGTCGCCGACGGAAAGCACCCAGCCATGTCCTCATGAAGCCATGCGTCGGCCTCGGTACCCAAGTCCGCTGCCTCTCGCGGGAGCGATAGCCGCAGCGCCCGCAGGAGCCCGGGCTCGAGCCGATGCGCGCACGCGGCCATCGCGAGCAGTCGCTCGACCCGAGCCCGCCGGCCATTGGGCCCGCTCGCAATGCCGCCCTGGTCGGCCGTGGGCCGCTCCCACGGCATGGGGCTCCAGACCCGCGCAAGGGCTCGCGTCCAGCGGGCGGCAGGCACGGGTACGAGAGCGTGGATCCGCTGCCCTGCCCTCCGCAGGCGCCGACCCACGCGCAGCCATGCCCTCTGGTGCGCCAGTCCCCGATACCACCCCAGATCCGTCAATGCGAGCACGGGAAGCCCCGCGATGGCACCGTCGAGCAGCGACACCGACCTACCACGAGAATCGAGCACACCGTCCTCAGGACCAAGCTCGTCGATGTAGCGGACCACGAGGGCGGACCGGCCCAAGCTGCTCAGGAGCCACCGCTCGAGCGCCCGCTGATCACCCCAGAACGGCACCAGCCCGAAGTCGCGGTCCATGACCAACACGAGCGTAGGCCAACCGCGCCGACGCAGTCGCGGGAGCTCGGCAACATGGACCCCTCGACCCACTCGCTGCACGAGTTCGTCCACGTCCACCTCTTCTCCGCATAGCTCGCCTACCAGAGAGCGCTCGAGCATTGGCAAGAGGCGACGACGCGTAGACAAGAGCGGAGCCACGAGAGCAACGCGTGGGCGCACGGGCTCCCTATCCAATGCCTTAGGCTCAGAGAACCCAGATCCGTGGGCTCCCTCTTCATCGTCCCTGGTAGCCCTGGTAGGCTTGTCGCGATACACTAGCGTTCGTGGCTGCCAGAACGCGACTTTGCGCGACGCCGGCACCGCGAGGGGCACAGTACCGGGCAAGTCGAATGGCGTATCGGTGGACTCTGCACGGTCCGCCACACGCTCATCTTCTGTTGCCGGCTCGGTGAGTTCGAGATCCATCAACGCGGCGAGCTCGGCCAGGCTCATCGCTGCGTTTCCCCAAGCGGTTTGTACGGAGAGCACCCGCAGTAGATCGGCTCGGCCGACGATGCCTCGCGGCGCGAGGCTCATGGTACCTTGCTCGTTTCTCGATCTCGTTGATCGGGATGCTTCTTGAGCGCGAGATCCTTGATCTCGCGCAAGAGCCCAAGCTGGGCATCTGCATCCGTTGCGAGCTCTTGTACGGCACGTAGCAGATCGAGGTACTCCGCTTGACCCGGAGCGACGAGCCCCAACTCTCGCGCGATGGTGCGATCCGAATGCACGAACGCCGCTGCAGTCGTCAGCACCGTCTGCTCCAGCTCAGGAAAGTGCGTACGCCCACGGGCCACCAGCCACTCCGCGAGTCCTTGCTCGTCCTTTGGTACGGAGATGTAGTGGACCAAGCAGCGGCGCACGAACGCTCCGGGCAGCTCTCGCTCATCATTCGAAGTGATGATGATGAGCGGCGATGGCCCGTCTGCGTGATGAAGCGTGACCACGGCCTTGTCCCCCAGCACCGAGAACGTCCCCTGACCGAGCGCCTCAAGCAGCCCATTGGGAACGGAGGGGTCGGTCTTGTCGATCTCATCGATCAGCACGACGTAGGGTCGGTCATCGACCGTAGAGGGAGGCTCGCTCGCCGCGCCTCGCTCGACCGCCTTGGCGTCTGTGAGCCACTGCCTTGCTCCCGCGGCATCGAACGCCCACCACAGCGGACCGGGGCGCACGAATTGCCGCTCATCGAGCAATGCCTCGACACGCTCGGGCTTCATGGCCCCCGATTGGCACAGTGCCCCGGCGATCTGAGCCCGAGCAAGCCTTCCCACCGCGTCGAAGTCGTAGAACAGGTCGGAGACCTTGGTCTGTGCATCCATCACGCGCCACGCGTACTGCCGCCCGAGCCGCTGCGCGGCCGCTCTCGCGAGTTGGCTCTTGCCCGTGCCCGGTTCGCCACGCACGAGCAGCGGACGACCCGCCGCGAGCGCTGCATTGATCGCGTTGAGACTGGGCCGGTCGTGCTGATGCGCCGTCCCGGGCATGCCCGCGATCGCATCGAGTCGCTCGTTGCGCGTCTGCCACGTCGCGACGTCGATGTACTGGTCTTGCATCCTGGTGTTCGCCATGGAAGGTTCGTCTCGTTGCTCGTCGCGCTCAGGACCCTTCGGCTCCATCGTCGTCTGAGAAGATCCCGATCAGATATTGCACGATCTCCTGCTCTACGTCGCCGTCTGCCCCAGAAAGCGAAACGAAACGCAGCGCCGGATAAACTCCCTTGAGGGCAACGAGGACGTCCTCGGGGATCGCCCCGGTCTTCAAGGCCATGTATCGCGGTGCGCGACGCAACCCCGGCCTGCGCAGAAACGCCAAGCGGCGCTGCGCGAACCTTCGCCGGCCATCCCGTGAATCATCATCGTACTGGCCGGGGAACTGCGAGGCGATCGCATCGGCCAACTCGTCGCTGGCGTCCTCGACCGTGCTCATTTCGGCGCCGAGCGCCGGGGGTACGGGCAGGCGGCGGGTCCCCACGATGGTGTGGATGTTGCGACCCCCCTCGTCCTTGTCGACCTTCGAAGCCACGGAGAGCGGCATGTCGTCCGCATGGCCGACGTACGCGTCGACGAGGATTGCATTGAGGGTCGCCGCCGTCATATCGGGGCACCCGTCCGCTACAGGGGCGGCTCGATGCCGAAGCGTGACCTGGGTGCCATCGGGCAAGCGCCGCGGAAGCCACTCGCAGAGCAACGCTCGCACTGTATCCGTCGATCGACCGAGGCATTCGGCATGCTCCTCCTCGACCACAGAGAGGGCGTCGTAGCACGCCTTGACTAGCTCGAGTGTGGCGGCCGGCCCCAGACCGAGCGCTACGATCGCCGCTGCGACGCGTGCGACCGGAGATTCGATCGTGGATCTCGTCGATCCGAGGACGTCGTCGAACGCCTGCACGAGGGTCGTAGGACCACGCCCCAAGACGCGACGAACCGCTGACTCGGCATTCCACTCCTTTGGCTCCGCCGGCACCGGCGTGGGCACGGCATTCGCAGCGACCGTTGCCTTCTCACCCACGACGTCCGGCCGTGACGTGAGTTCCGCAGGCGAACGGAGCCCTTGCACCGCCCCGAGAGTGAGCTCGCCATGGCTTCCTGGGGTCTCGACGGGGACGGTGGGCTCGCGAATGACGTCGGGCTCGACCTTCGACGGCCCTCCAATAGGTGCTTCACTCGGCGCCGTGATCGTCCCCGTCGTCGACGCCGCCTCGGATGAGGGAGTTCTCGGTCGTACGGCCCTGGATTGCCGGCTTTCGCCGCTCCAAGCACTCCACACCATCGTCCCGTTCGTCGCCTGGCGATAGATCGAGCTGTCAGCGTGCCAGTGACCGCGCCTCGACCACGCCCGAAACCGAATCTCGGCGCTGATCGGTCGCCCCCCTTCGTCCAGCATGACATCGATGCGGTGACAACCGTTCTTCCACTCGCTCCCCTCGTTCCCCTCGAAGAGGCATCCCGCGGCGAGCAGACGCAACGTGCGACCGTCGAGGTCGATCGAGCTACTGCCCACCGGGTCGTGCTGGTGACCGTGAAGGAGTAGGTCGGCCCTCTCCGCAAGCCTCATCCGCGCAGCACCGGCATCGGACGAAGCGAGCTCCTCGAGCGGATGATGAACGAGCACGAGCCGAAAGCCAGGCCACGGGCGAGCTTCGGTGTCGTGGAGCAGCATGTCGCGCTGATGTGCCGTGAGCCACAGCTTGCCCTGATCGTTGTCGTCACCCGACAGCCACGCCGAGTCCAGCCCAATCACGTGAACATCGAACGGGACGGAAGGGACCGAAGCAAGGTGGTGATAGCCCAGGCGGCCATGATGGCTTCGAGACGGAAGCAACTCGGGGCGGCCGAGACCGTGCTCGACCCACTGCCAGAACGCTGCAGTCCGCTCGAGGACGGCGGTGGCGAGGTGGTCGTCCACAGCTCGGGGCGGCCTGCCACGCGCCAGCCAATCCGAGATGGCCTGAGCCTCCTGCGGAGCAAGCTCGCGAAGGCATTGCCATGCGTCCACGTTGACGGACCGGTCCACATCGTGGTTTCCGGGGACCACGTAGATCTGCCGCTTCGTGATGCCAAGCGTTCTCACGAGCCGCTCAACGAACTCCGATGCCTTGTCGTACTCCGCCGCCAGCCCCCAGTCGGCCACGTCGCCCGTGAGGCACACGAGATCGGGCCGCTCGCCCCTCGGATAGAGCTCGCGGAGATTCTCGTCCCATGCGTCACCCAACACGCGCGCCCGGCTGACGGCTTCGCGCTGGACTTGTCCTCGTCGTTGCTCCCGTATTCCCTCGGGCAGACCGTCCACATTCGTGCTTCGCGCGTGCAGATCGGAGATGTGCAAGATCGACAGGCGATGGCGGGTGCCATCGGCCGCGACCTGCCCCAAACGAATGGCATTTCTCTGATCCGAAGCGTCGTCGACTCTGGCGACATCGATTGGTTTTGGAGATCGCTCCACCCGTTCGGGCGCGACGCGAAGCTCTTGCCGCAGGGCGTGCAACCAGTGCTCCACATCGCCCTCGGTCGCCTCGCGAGAGTGTTCCTGCTGCCCGAGCTCACGGTGCAGCTGGGCTAGGTGTCGCTTGGCCGACCGAAGGCGGCCTCGTATGGTCGCCTCTGACTGCTCCATCGACTCGCTGATCTGTTTGACCGTGAGACCTTCCCAGTAGTAGAGGACGATCACTTCCTGCTGTTCGAGGCTTAGGCTCTGGAGCGCATCGAGGAGCAAACGATGGTCTTCTCGGCCAATGAGCACCGACGATAATAGTGGGATTCTGAAGTCGACCAGCGTGTCCTCGACGGGAGCGACGTCGGTACCCTGTCGATAGCGCTGGCGGAAATACTCGGCACCCACATAGCGTGCGATCCGAAACAGGTAGGTCTTGAAGGTGGACTCGCCACGGAAGACGTCGCGGGCCTCCACGACACGCGAGAACGTCTCTTGGACGAGATCCTCGTGGACGTCGGGGAACTTGAGCAGAAAGTATCGGCGGACGCCTCCGAAGTATCTTTCGATCAGTCTCTCGCCCGCCCTGCGGTCGCCCCCACGCCATTTCGAGAGCAACTCGAGATCGGGATCGTCGGAGGTGGGTATAGTCGAGGCTTGTGACGACCCACCCGAGCGGGGTATGTTCACCGTCATCGCCCCGAAGGTCGCGTTGCCCCGGACGATGATCTGCTGGCCGATGTTGGCCCTGTGGTTGTCGATCGGTGGGGCGCCGCGAGGCACCATTGGCGTCGACGCGGATACAGACTTAGACGTCATGGACCCGCGGGCAGCGAAGAACTCATTACCCGGGAACTTGGTCTTGGCCAGCTCGACAATCGCTCCGACCCCGCCGACCGTCTTGCCGACGTCCGCCGCTCGGACCACGCGGCTCCAGAACACCACGGCCGTGTCGAATTCGGGCAGGTCCCCGACAGGAAAGCCTGCCCGCAACACGAGCTCCCGCGCTTCGCCGGCATCGTGGAGCACCCGGGCGAGCTCGTCGATGAGCGCCTCGAGCGTGTGTTCCCCCGGCCCCGTGCCCACGGTCCAAGCATACTCGATGCTCAGCCGAGACCCGGCAACAGGCCGCAGATGGCACCTTCGTGCTACGTCTTCTGGTCGATTTAGGCCGCGACCTTCTCGTGGTGTCGGGTCTGGTAAGAATTCAGGGTGCCGACCGCACCGATGGAGGCCATGCAGGCCCGCACGATCCTAGAGGGCATGAGCGTCGAACGTTGGCCAGGCGTGTACGTGCTGGGCTGCATCGATCGACGCGTGACGATCTACAGCCAGCAGGTGCGGGCCCTGAACCTCGCGGCGGCGCTGGTGGCCAGCGGACGGGTGAAGCCCGGTGAAACGGCGGTGGTGGTCGGAGCCGGGGCGGCTGGGCTGACGTGTGCGGCCGGGCTGAGCCGGCTGGGGGCCAAGGTGGTCGTGCTCGAGGCCCAGGACCAGATCTTGAGCCTGTTTCGCGGAGGGTCTACGCGATGGCTCCATCCAGGGGTGTATGACTGGCCGCTCGACGGGTGGGACCGCAGCCGTGCCGGGCTTCCGCTGCTCGACTGGGAGCATGGCACGGTCGACGCCGTTCGAGCTCGGCTTGAGGAGGGGTGGGCCGAGGTCGGTCGAGGGATCGACGTGCGTCTCGGTGTGCGCGACGTGAGGATCGGTGCGGAGGGCGAAGAACAACGGACAGTCACGTGGGTCGAGCGCGGGAAGCAACGAACCAAGACCGTGGTGCTCGCGGTGGGCTTCGGGCTCGAGCCCTCGCTGCTGCCGACCGAGCATCGGTACTGGGAGGGCGATGAGCTCGACCATCCGGCTCCGGTCGACGGCAAGCGTCTCAAGTGGCTGGTATCCGGCTGTGGTGACGGGGCGCTGACGGATCTGTTTCGGCTATGCATCGAGGGTTACCAACACGACCGGATGCTCGAGGAATACACCCAGGACATGAGGATGGAGGGCATCTGCGCGGAGATTCGTCGCATCGAGGGCAACGCGGAGATCCAAGATGATCCTGCGAAGCTGCACGACGCCTACGAGGCGCTCGATGCCCCCTGGGTGATCGAGAAAATGCAGGCCCAGAAGCCGCGCTTCGAGGTGAAGCTCGCCGCACCGACCGCGGACTTCCTGACCAGCGGTGCGTCACCACTCAACCGCTTCCTAGCCGGGCAGCTCTACAAGGCGGGGAGGTTTGAGCGGGTCCCGTTCAAGGTCGAGAACGTGGAGCCCGACGGGACCGGGGTGGTGGTGCAGTACGCAGATGAGACAACGGAGAGCTTCGACCGGGTCCAACGTAGACATGGGCCGGAGTCGGCGCTCGCGAAGGGGTTTCCGCTGGTAGCAAAGGCCATCGAGAACGACCGGAAGTATCGAAGGTCGAAACCCACGCTGACCGACCAGACGCGCGAGCGGTTCTGGGTCGCGGGGGTGTTCGGGTCCGAGGAGCGACGGACCAAGGACGCTGGCCGAGACGGCCATACGCGAGGGACCAGCGACGAGCGCTCCGAAGGCTCCGAGCTCAAGCACTATCTCGCCAAGATCGAGTCGCTGCACCGCGAGCTACTGCTGGCGGGGTTCGAGACCAAGGTGCGGGTTCCGATCGTGCTTGAGGATCTCTACGAACCACTCGATGCGGTGGTGAACCGCAGCGTCCAACGCAAGCAGGTATTCAGAACCAGCGAAGAGGCCCGGGGGCACGATGCCCAAATCGCGCTATCAAGAGCCTTCAAGGTCGCGCGCAAGGATGGTCGGCGGGGGGTCGTGCTTCTGGGCGACCCGGGCTCGGGCAAGACCACGCATCTCAAGCAGGTGCTGCTCAAGGTGGTGAGAGACGGGGCCGAGTCGATCGACTTGCCGGCAGGGACGGTGCCCGTATTTCTACCGCTGCGGAGGCTTCGCGATCTCGAAGCGGGGTTGCCCGCGTTCATCGAGCAGGAGCTGCGGGATCCATTGCTGGACGTGGACGATGGGTTCGGCCAGCGGCTGTGCAAGCGGGGCAAGCTCTTGTTCCTACTCGATGGCCTCGACGAGGTGGCTAGCGCCAAGGACCGAGAGAGAGTAGCGCGGTGGATCGAGGCAGCACGGCGAGCTGGTTCCGACAACTACTTCGTCGTGAGCTGCCGGTTCTCGGGCTATGCGCTCGACGCCCAACTCGACGAAGGCTTCCTCGAGCTCCACCTGCGACCGATGAGCCCTGCACAGGTCGAGAGCTTCGTACACAGGTGGTATGGGATCGTCGAGCAGGCCACGAATTCGGATCCGGCACAGGCCCAGGTGAAGGCCGAGGCTGGCGCCAACGCCTTGCTGGCAACGCTAAGAAAGCCGGAAATGCGATCAGCTCGGGTCTACACGATGACCCACAACCCTCTACTGCTCACGACGATCTGCCTGGTGCATCGCGACCGGGGCTCGTTGCCGGAGCAGCGCGTGGTGCTGTACGAGGAGGCGGTGTCGGTGCTGCTCGAGCGCTGGCGCAAGGTGACTAAAGATCTGGGCGTCACGTTCCCAGCACGCGAGGCGATGCAGGTGTTGATGCCAGTGGCGGGGTGGATGCACGCAGAGAGTGGACGCATCCGTGCGAGTGTGGACGAGCTCCAAGTGCCCGTGGCCGAGGGCCTCAGGGCAATCGGCCACGCGGACGTGCCCGCACGGAAGTTCTTGGAGACCATCCGGGACGAGAGCGGGCTGCTCACCGGGTGGGGTGTGGACGAGTTCGGGTTCATGCACCTCGGATTCCAGGAGTACCTGGTAGCGCGGGGGTTGCACGCGAGAGTATTCGATCACCCCAACGTCTTGGCGAAGTTGGTGAAGCGCTTCGACCAGAGCTGGTGGCAGGAGGTGATCCTGCTGTTGCTCGCCCAGGACCACCCGCCGGTATTTCGGCGCCTCATGGACGAGCTGGTGAGGCAGACCGAGTTTCCGCAGTGGGCGAAATCAGAGCTGATGGGGCTTTGCTGGACCGAAGCGTTCGGGGTGAGCCCGGAGCCGTTCGTGGAACTACTACGAGAGCGGGACGGTGATGCGACGCTCGGGGGACAACAGTTGGCGGCCGTGGAGTTGCTGGCGCGAAGGATGCCCGCGGCGCTCGACGAGCTCGGGGAGCTGTTGCGAGAGCATCCGGCGACGGAGGTCCGCCGTTGGTGGCAGGCACGTGCGCAGCAAGCAACCAAGCTCGAGACGAAGGTAGTCCACGGGGTGGAGTTGGTGCTGGTGCCGGGGGGGCGATTCCTGATGGGATCGCCAAAGGACGAGAAGGGTCGGCTCGACCGTGAGGGACCACAGCACGGGGTGGAGCTATCGAGCTTTTGGCTGGCGAGAACCCAGGTAACCAATGCGCAGTACCGTGAGTACATGAAGGCGAACCCGCAGGCGAGAGAGCCCAGATCCTGGGGCGATCGCCGGTCCAATCAGGACGATCAACCGGTGACAGGAGTCCAGTGGCACGAGGCGAAGGCATACTGCGAGTGGGCAGGGCTCCGGCTGCCGACGGAGGCGCAGTGGGAGTACGCGTGTCGGGCTGGTTCCACGACACGGTACTGCTCGGGGAATGCTGAGGAGGACCTTGCAAGAGTGGGGTGGTACAAGGGCAACTCGGACGGACGGCTGCATGTGGTAAGAGGGCTGAAACCGAATACATGGGGTCTGCACGACATGCACGGGAACGTCTGGGAGTGGTGCGAGGACACATGGGTGAATGACTATAAGGGCGCAGAGCATCGACCTACCGATGGTCTAAGAGTCGAACCAG
Organism: Paraliomyxa miuraensis; assembly: GCF_026337845.1. Classification (GTDB taxonomy): domain Bacteria; phylum Myxococcota_A; class Polyangia; order Nannocystales; family Nannocystaceae; genus Paraliomyxa; species Paraliomyxa miuraensis. The sequence goes on from NZ_JAOVZF010000136.1 coordinate 12,916, forward strand.
TAGGCGTTGGCATCCGTGTGATGCGGGGTGGCGACTTCGACGACTGGGGCGACCGCGCGCGATCAGCCTACCGGCTCAGAGTCCCGCCAGACGGACGCAGACGCATTGTTGGCTTTCGACCTGCCCAGGGCCATCGCGAGTAGCTCTGCCCATTCACTGCTTCCAAGGCCGGCGAGGCGCAACCGGACGGGTGGCTGCATGCGGGGGGAGAGCTGGAGCCGAACGGCGGTGTGTTGCTCGTTGCTGGCGCACCACCAGGCGAAGGAACCAGCCTCATCATTATGGTGCGGGAGCCTCAGGAGGCAGAGGACTGCTCGGCCGGCGGTAGAGCAAGCGCGTTGTCTGGAGGTGACTCGTCGAGCACAAGGAAGTCGAGGTATGCCGACTCACCCCGATTCGCCCATTTATTCACGAATGATCCCTTATCATCGACAACAACGGTAAAATTTCCGACAGTATAGTCATAGTTGCCGAACGCCAGATCCATGGCCTTAACACCGGGAAACTTCTCGCGGAGGCGACAGTAGTAGGAGACTTCACGATGTCCCGCCGCCTCGAACGCGACAGACAGGTTCATCGCGCGGATGTGCTCCTCATGCGCGTCGTAGAGTGCCCCGAGCCCGTTCAGTCCTGCCCGCGACGCCCCTTCGCCTGGGACGACCATTCGCATCACGTTCTCCTTGCTGATCTTACCGCCATGGCTCCGACCAACAATCGCCAGGAATCGACCGAGCATTGACAGCTCCCACATGGCACGTGGCTGCGTGCTCATATCGACGATGGTATCGATGAGCTGTTCGAGCGGGAAGTCCTGGTACGCTGCATCCACGCTCCCGATCAGTTCCGCAAGTGACAGCAACACTTTCTCATTGCGGGTCGCGACCGCCGTGCGCATCGTATCCATCAGAGAAAGAACCATCTGGTTCTCGTGCCCCCAACGTGCGACATCCTTTAGTGGTCCCTGTAGTCCCGCAGTGAGAGTGTCGGTCTCTGGGATGTAGACGGTGACGTGGTCCTTGAACGACGCGAGCGTCTTTCCGACACGCCGCTGCTCGACGAGCCATCCCTGCAGCCAGATGTACCACGCTTGGTGGCCAGTGATGTCGGCCACGACGAATACAAGCGGGACGCGGAAGCCCTCAGCCATCCGCAGGTACTTCGTTTCCAGCACGACCTTCACGCCCTGATGGGTGACCTCTGGCTCGGTGGTCCCCTTGATCTGGAGTTTCAAGATCTCCCCGCGCACGAGCGGATCCGCCAGCTCGGCTTCAAGGTCGATGCCAAAGTCCTCGTCCTGCCGACGCGAGATCCATGCGCCGGTCTTCTCAATCAGAAGTTCCACGAGGCGCTGCCCGCTCGACCCGATTCGCTGGCCTTCCGATCGCTTCGCCATGACGTCGCCGTTCGCCGGGTTGCACCTGCCGGATGACTGTTTCATACGGATACCAGAGCGTCAACGAGGACATCCTTGCGTCTCTTGCGGAACGAGCTCCAATGTCGCCTTCCGCCTTCCGCCGTGTGCGTCGTGGCTTCGCCCAACATCACGTTGTGGACTGCCACCTCGTGACTTCCCTACCCGCAGCGCTCGAAGCGAGGTCGAGGAGTGCTGGCCCTGCTCACCGTGTGATGGCTCGGGGTAGAGAAATGAGGGCCAACTGAGCAGCGGGAATGCGATCGAGTCCGGCAGCGAGAAATGTCCCAGCTCGGAAGCGGGAAGGAGCATCCATGTCGTCTTCGTCGAAGGGCTGCAGAACGATGGAGGGTACACGCGGGGCAAGCTCGCTGTCGCCTTTCGCGGCGAGAAGATCTGGTCTTCGTCGCGAATAACGGCTATCGACTTGACACCCCGCTGATGGGCACTCCCTCGCGCGCGAGCTCGTCGAGCAGGTTGACCAGCCCGCCCGGGGCCGCGAGCGCGACCTCGCCGTCATGATCTCCACCCCGAGGAAGTCCTCTCCAATGGAGGGCTCGTACTCGCCCGCTTGGCCCACCTCGACGGCTTGGTCGGCGCCCACCTCCGAGAGCCCGCCCGCTCGGCAAGCCTCGCACCACAGCTCGAGCCGCTCGTCGATGAGCGCCGCGGCAGCCGGGTCGAGCGTCGCGCGGCTCGAGACCTCGATGCAGAGCCACGAGAGGCCGGGCTCCATCTCCGGGCAGAAGACGAGCTGCGGTCGTACGTTGGGCCCAGTTCGAGCGCGGCGGGGGTGGAGGGAAGCGACCGCGCCCCCGAGGCGGCCGGCGTCCCCTGCACATGGATCGTGGCCGGGGCAGCGCCAGCGCCAAGTGCATCCGCAACAGCACCGCGAGCACCGATGGGTCGGCCGGCAGCCGCTCGTAGGTTACGTGCACGCTATGGCGAGAGACGATCGCCTGTCAGTTGAGCTGCGGACACGACTCGACGAAGCCACCGGCGGTCACGAAGCGCGAACAGGTCGAGCCGGCCTCGCCAGTCTGCATCGGCCAAGTCATCGGCCCCGAAACCGATGATGACCTCGATGTGGTGGTCGGGGGAGACCCCAGCTCGTGCTCACGACTTGACCCGTCGTCCAGCGTCCTTCCACTCCACGCTCTCTCCCACCGGGGCGAGCCGTCCCTGGAAGTACCACTCCCCTTCCACGAACCGCAGGCACGGATCATCGAGCCGCGACCGCACCTGCTCGATGATCTCCCGCTGCTGCACCACCGGCAGATCGGGCTCGTAGCTCCACTGCACCCCGTACCGGATCACGAATTCGTCCGCGAGGCACCGTCGCAACCACAGCGGCAGCGCCATCGACAGCACGTCGAGATCCGTGTGAGGTCCTGCCAGCCTCCCGAGCCGATGTCGTTGTCCGGGTCGCAGCCGCTGGCCGTGCTCCGCAAGCCACCGTTCCCATACCACCGGCTCGGTGCTGATCCCCGAGCCCTCCAATGCCGTCCATGCCCGATCGCACGCTCGCTCCTCGATCCCCTCGCCTTCCGCGTCGTCCTTCAACCCAAGTCGCGCCCCGGTGATCAGGAACAAGCCGAGAGCCGCCACCTCCGCATGCGCCTCCGTCCGAAGCTGCTCGACCAGCACCGCGAGCCCCCGCGGATCCCCGAACACGCCCAACCCCAGCAATGCCTGCGCCGGCTCCTCGCCCCGGGCGGCCTCCATCAGCCATGCCCCCATCGCCGGCCCGCCGCCCATCGCCACCGGCAATGCGGTCCACGGTGCGCACTTGCGACGGGCGAGCCGATCGAGCACCGACGCCTCCCCGCACCGCAGCGCTGCCACGGCTGCGGCTCGAGCCACGTCCGGATCGCCACAACGCACCGAGGCAAGCATCGCACCCGGTACCGTCCCGGGTAGCTGCGCCAACGCCCGCAGCACCGCCGGCCGATCGGCGCACTCCCGCCCCGCCACCTCGCGCAGCTCGTCGGCCGCCACAACCCACCCTCGCGCCCCCACGCACATCGCCAGCACCGACGCCACGTGCGGCCCGGCGTCCCGCAGCGCCTCCGCCACGAGATCCGCCGCATCGCTGGCCAGGTGGTGTACCAGGCCATCCGCCACTGCCTGCCGCAGCGAGGCCGCGGCCCGTTCGTCGGTCGACTCCTCGCACCACACCTCCACCTCGAGCAACGGGACCCGCACGATCGCGAACCGGTGGAGCCGACACGCCAACGCCACCAACACGTAGAAGGTCCACGGTTCCTCCGGGGCCGTGTCCATCAACGCCACCCCCAGCGCCGCTTCCCCACCGCGCCCGAGCGCCTGCAGATGCCCGTCGACCCGCGCCTCGACCTCGGCCAGGTCGTCGAGCGTGGTCTCCCAGCCGCATAACCACCGCTGCCGCAGGTCGTACAGCTCGCCCACCAACCGCAGGTGCTCGCGATACGGCTCCATCATCCCGCCCATGCTCACGAGCCCTGCGCCTTCGAATCTCGGATTCCACGAAGCGCCCTTCGCGTGGTCCCGAGGTTCTTGGCCGCCTGCGTCACGTTGCCTCCCTCGGCTGCGAGCGTGATCCTGACGACCCATCGATCGATCTCACGGTGGATCTCGCGGTGCGTCGCCCGTCGCTCGAGCAGCTCGGCCAACGACGGTCCCGCGAGTATGCCCCGCACCGGCTCGGAGCTCGCCAGCCTCGCCATCAAGGCTCCGACCGCCGGACGACGCACCGCCGCCCACCGTTGGCGAAGCATCCTGCGGCTGACCTCGAGCCGGTTGGCGGCGTGGGTGATGTTCCACTCGCATGCGACGAGGACTCGCCCGAGCACCCACCGGTCGACGATGACCTTGAGTTCTCGCCGCGTCGCTCGTCCGAGGAACCGGCCGAGCTCGGGCTCGGGCTCTCGTGCGACCTCGGGCTCGGGCTCGGACTCTTTGGACGCCTCGACCGTGGCCGCCACCTTCTCCTCGGGGCCCCTTCGTCGTGGGGCGACGTTGCGATTTCGGATCTCGGGGACCCCAGGGAGGTTCCCGGCGATCACGACCCGCGACACCACCGCCTCCACCGTGGTCCCGGCGAACTGCGCCAGCTCCCATACCTTCATGCCCTCGACCAACCGCACCATCTTGCGGAGGTCGATGACGATCTCGCCCTGCACGTTGGGCGAGCTGGGGTGGCGTCGTGCAGTCGTCATCGCGTCCCCTCCTCGTGCGACCCCGGACGACTCCGGTTGGCGGCGCAATCGGCCTCGTGCACCGATGGTGCTCCCGTCACGTCGCCTCCCGCTCGCCGCTGGTCGCGAGCACGCGCCCCTTCTACCCGCGTCGATCGCATCTTGGTCCTCGACGCGCGCTGCCTGCCGACCAACGCCTCGAGCACGGGGGCGAGACGGGGGTTGTTCCGCTTCCATCGATCGACGTACTGACGGACCGACTTCCGACTCATGCCGACGTTCTTGGCGCCGTACGTGACGTTCCCTACTGCATCGAGGATCGCGGCCGTGCACACGAGCGCTCGGGTCTCGCGGAGCAGCTCGGCCAGCTTGCGCGGGTCCGCGTCGATCGCCAGTACCTTGCGGCCGAGCGCATCCCACTGCGCCCGAAGCTCCGCCCGCAAGTCGACCAGCCTCGTGATCACCGGCCGGTCCAGGTGACCCTCGATGAACGTCAGCTCCACCGGCTGCCCGACCATGCCGGGCTCGATCGGGATGGTCGCAAGCGCCTTGGCTCGTAGGCATTGACCGTTGGGCGCGACCAGTTTCACCACGACCTCGCCGTCCTGCGAGACCGCGACCACGGTGCCCATCAGCGGCTCGAATTGCAGCGAAGGGTCGGATTCCCTCGCTGCGTTCGGGTCCTCGGGTGACTCCGCGTTCATGCCTCACCTCCCTCGTCCTTCGACCAATGCAGGAAGACCACCGCCGGCATCGGGATCAGCTTGGGGTTCGACTCCAGCCACTGGTGCAGTCGAACGCGAACGATCCGCCGGCTGCACCCCAGCTGGATCGCCGCGGCCGTCAGGTTCCCCTTGCTCTCGACCAACGCCCAGACGACGGTCAGCACCGCAGATTCGCGGACGACCTCCGCAAGCGGGGCACGGCCTTGGGGCTCGTGAACGAACACCCGCTCGCCGAGCGCCTCCCAGCGTCCCTTCAGCTCGGCATGCCAGTCGTGTCCCAGTACCGGATCCGTCGTCTTGGCGTCATCGCCGAGTAGTTTCCTCACCATCGAGATCGCAGTAGCCACGCTGTCATCCCCTTCCCGCTCGTCGGTCGAGCTCGATCTTCTCCGTGTCACGAATGCCCACTTCGCCTGCCGCCACGATGTCGATGTGGCTGGCGGTTTCCGACGGGGCTATTCCAGCGTCCAGGTGGCCAGCTCGACGGATATCCCGCCGCCGTTGCCGTCCGAGGAACCCGAGCGCAGCACCAGCGTGCCCTCGGCCGGGCGATCGGCGTCATGGGAGAGCCGGACGTAGAGCGTGGCGTTCGGGTCGACCGGCTCCACGCCCAGGGCGTCGAGGTCGTCCAGCTCGCCGGTCATCGTGACCGAGCCGAATTCGTCGAAGAGCGCTCCGGCCATGATGGTCGTGTCGAGCACTCCGTCGTCGGTCCGTAGGGTGATCTCCAGGTCGGCCTCGACCCAGTCGGAGCAGACGACGCGATCGTTCCTCCAAGGGAACCTCGAGTCGATCACCCGCTCGAGGTCGATCTCCTGAGCCATGGTCGGCTCGTGTACCGTCACGGAGATCCGCGTCTGCCCGGGCGGAGGCAATCCACAGATGTATGGCTCGCTCGGCTCCCACCACAGTGGGCCAGAGCGCTCGCCCACGACTGTGGACACCATCTCGCCGAAGGTGACTCCGATGACGAGCGGCGCGTCCTCGTCGGTCACGGGAGGGTGGTCGACCTGGAAGCATCCGCCCTTGCTCTCGCAGCCAACGAGCATGGCCGTTGCCGCGAGTAGCCCGATGATGGTTGGAGACGCGCTCACGACCGTCCCGCGCCCTTGGCTGCCGTTGCCTCGACCCCGCCCTGGGCGGCACGCTCGGACCTCTCTGCACGCAGCTTGGCCCGTCTGGCTCGGTGCCTGGCGTTGTCCTTCTCCCGAGCTTCCGCCCGCTTCGCCTCCTGCTCGGCCGACAAGTGGACCCCACGCGGTCGCTTCGGATGCTTCGGCCGGTCCGGGACGAGCTGCGGGTGACGCTGCGCCCAGATCTTGACATGGGCGCGCAAGACCTTGCGGCTCGTGCCACGGCGTTCTGCGGCTCTCGTGATGCTCCCTTGCTCGCGGTACCAGGCCACGACGCAGGCGAGGATCTTCAACTCCTCCCACAACTGCGCCAGCTTTCGCCCGCTCGGCTCGTGCCCCATGACGTCTTGCTCGATGGCCTTCAACTGGCGCTCGACCTCCACCCGCCAAGCCTCGATCTCCACTTCCATGCTCTTGCCTCCCTCGAGCCTCAGTTGAGCTCGATCTTCTCCGTGCCACGGATCTTCACCTCGCCCACGGTCACGATCTCGATGCGGCTTGCTGCTTCGACGCTGACGCGCTCGCCTTCGACCGCGATGCGCGAGCCTCCGAGTTCGAGTTTCGGGCCCTTGATGACCGTGATGCCCGTACTCACGGCCGCGAGCACGTCGGCGCCGAGTTCCACCTTCTTGTTGGCCCGCAGCGTGATCGCATCGTCCCCGACCACCAGCGATGCCTTCGGACCCTCGACCTCGATCTTCGGGCTCCTCAGCACGAGTCGGTCGGGGTGCAGCTCGATCCTGCTCTCGCCACAGCCCAGCACGATCGGCTCGACCGACCGCAGCCCGAAGCCTCCCGCGGGCACGTCGAACTCGGCGTCGTTGACAGCGCTGGGCGAACCATCGTCGGCCGAAACCTCCCCAACGTGCAGGGCGTAGCCGCTGCGGTAGCGCGCAGTCGCCTTGCCGCTCACGATGTGGCGGTGCTCCCCTGCGGTGATCGTGGTGTCGTCCTTGCCGATCCTCGCGATGCGCGAGCCGTCGACGGCGAGCGTTTGATTGCGACCCACCTCGGTGCAGTGGTGCGAGAGCACCTGCTCCCGAAGATTGCGCTGGGCGTGCAGGAACACCTCCTCGGCCCCCGCCGTGTCCTCGAAGGACAGCTCGTTGAACCCCTCGCCGCCGATGGTCCGGGTGCGAAGCACGGTGCGGGTGGCGTGTCCGGGCAGGCCATAGGGCGGCACAGCGGCGCCGTCGTGGACACAGGCGCTACAGATCGGCCGATCCGGATCGCCGTCGATGAACGACACGAGCACCTCGGTTCCGACTCGTGGGATCAGCACCGCGCCGAAGCCCTCCCCCGCCCATGGCGTGGCTACCCGCAGCCAGCACGAGGAAGGCTCGCCCTCGTGCTCCTGCTCGTCCCACAGCATGCGGACGCGGACGCGGCCAAAGCGATCGGTGTGGATCACCTTGCCGGGTGGGCCCACCACGACGGCCGACTGCATGCCCACGGCCCGGGGCTTCGGACTCCGAGGGGGCACCACCGGTGATCTCAGCGGCTGGCACTCGATGTCATTGACGTAGACCAAGGTCTGCGTTCGGCTCTTGCCCGCATCGTTGGCGAACGGCCGTGGGCCCTCGGCCCCCTCGACGGCTCCGTCCTCGGGCTCGCGCGACCCTTCGACGTGTCCCTCGTGGCGCACGGCCGTGACCACCCACTTCTCGCCGATCTCCTCGTCCGGGTCGGCGAGCAGTTCGAACACCGAGCCCGCGCGAAGGCTCGTCGCGTTGGAGCACGCGCGTAGGCGCGTCGCCGTCGCATGGTCGCTCAGCCAGTCCAAGCCCGTCGTCTCCCACTCCCGCGGTCGAAGTCGGCTCTGCTGACCCACCGCGGCGATGCTCTCGAGCGGCAGCGCGTCCACCCACTTCCCCACGAAGGGGATCCGTGGCGACGGGCGGTCGTCCGACTCGAGCGGCTCCCGTCCTGCGTTCGGTAGCACCTCGTTGTCGTCGACCAGCACCACCGTCTCGACTCCCGAGTCGTGGTCGAACATCACGGTGATCCCCTCGTCAGCGAGGATCCGCAGCACGAAGTCGAGGTCGGTCTCTCGGTACTGAACGCAGTAGTCCCGCGGCGGGTAGATCCGCCGCAGCCGCTCCACGCAGGCCGACCCGCCGTGCTTCGCGAGCACGGGCCCCATCACGGCCGATGCGATCTCCACCACGCTCTGGCCCTGGAACACCCGGCTGCGCGGCGTCATCCCGAGCAACGCGAACGCGGGCACCACGTGCAGGGCTACCGCCGGCTCGTCCCCGAGGGCTTCGACCCCACGGAGGAGCTCGGCCTCGAGCACCACCCCGTGCACCGTCCTCGCATCATCCCCACGGGCGAGCTCGAACACCACTCGACCCCCGAGCAGCCAGTCGACCCCCAACTTGGGCACGGGCCCTCGTGCGATGACCGCGAGAGCGTAAGGAGCATGCAGCGCCTCGTCGAGCGTGAACGACCGCACCGCCCACTCGTGCTCGCCCGGATCGCCCCGGAGCTGGAGGTACAACCGGACGCGCGGCGGCGGGAGTTCGTCGACGCCACCCGCGAGCGCGTGGCGGGCCAAGAGGTCATGCGGCATGAGGCGTGTGCTCCTTGGGTCGGATCTGGGTGGTGGCCACGGCGATCTCCAGCGCCCGGATCGCTCGCATGCGATCGAGCGGGCAGCGCTCAGGCGAGGCGATCACCGCCGTGTAGTCGAGGCTCCAGCCATCCACGTCGCGGTGGGCGAAGCGGAGCTCGAAGGTCTGCTCGCGATCGCGGGCCGTCGCGACGTAGACCCCCAAGAGCCCCGCCGTGCCCAGGGCCGACCCTGGGGGAATCCGCTTGGGCTGGCGGCCGGGGGCGATCCCATGCGTCCACAGCTCGTGGTGAAGCCGATGCTGCCGCGTCTCGATCGGCTCGGGGCGGTCGTACTGCCAGCGTGTGGCGTCGATCCGCAGCCCCACCGAGCCCTGCGCGGCTGTGGCGGGCTCGGCCACCCACCGCGCCGTGTCCAGCCACGGCGGCGGCTGCGGACGCGCGATCCAGGACTCCGGCAAGTAGAAGGCCATGTGCGGCCCGCCGCGATGCACCTGGGGCTCCACCTCGCGGCGATACGTCGGCCTCTCCAGTGCCATCAGCACACCGCACGGCCAAAGGACGTCGTGCATCCGCTTCCAGGTCGAGGCCGGCCCGGCCACGTCGACCCGCAAGAGCCGCCCGTTGTCGACGAACCCGGTTGCGCGGCGGACCTCCACGCGACCGTCGATCGTCTTCAACCCGCCCACCTCGAAGCGCGGATGCCAGCGGGCCTCGAGCGGGCGCGCCATTGCGATCGACCAGCCTGCGAGCTCCCAGCCATGGCGAACCCACTCCGCCGGGTCGACGTCCCACCGCAGCCGCGTTACGGACACGATGATCCGTGGGCCCTCGATGTCGGGGTCGGGCGCGAAGATCCCGAGGATCTCCGGGTGCCCAGCCGGAGCGTGAGCACCAAGGCCCGTCACACGGCCCCACCCCTTGGGGATCGGCAGGGAGTAGGCCAGGGTTGGATCGCTGCTCGGCACGATCGTTTGCCGGTGATGGGTTGTCTCCAACCGCTTCAGCACTTGCGACGCGTCTCGAAAGGGTGGCTCTCGGAGCTTGGTCATCGCCGGTCACCCTCCCGTGTTGCTTCGGCCCAGAGCCGAATCGGCCGCGCCGTCCCCTGCCCTCGCGCTCGGGGTCCGTGGAGCACGATCCCGAGGATTTCCTTGCGTTCGCTGGGCTCGGCTTCTACGCAGCGCCACGCGAACGGATGCTCGCTGGGCGGTGGCAAGGGCTTGGCCCCGTTCGAGCACCGGCCGGCCACCGGCCGTGGAGTGGGTCCGATCACCACCGATGGGCACCCAACCGCGATCGCGTTGAGCCCGTGCGGCCCCTCGTCCACGTAGTCGCCAACTCGCAGGGCTGGGAAGCCGTTGATCTCCACCTTGGTCTGCGTCGCCACGAACCCGCTCCCCGCATGCGGCTCGGGCTCGGCCCGGGAGCACACGTGGCTGTCGCAGCTACGCAACGCCGGCCGCCCACCGATGAAGACGTCGGGGCTGCCCAAGCCCGGGGCGACCGGATCGCCGTGGAGCATCACATCGCCCACCCGCGCCGCGAACCCGGCCGCGGGCGTCAGCACGACCTTGCTCCACTGCTCCAGGCACCCGCGCTCACTCTCGTCGAAGCACCACTCCGCGTCGTCGACGTCGACCGCGAACAGATGCTCGGGCCGCTCGGTCAAGTCACCGTGCAGCTCGAACACCACCGGCTCGCTTGGCGCCTGGAAGCCCCACGCGGCAGCCGTCGACCGAGGCCGATCGCCCGCGGGCAAGCATCGAGCCGCATCCCGCAGCGCCGGCTCGAGCAACGCCCGAAGGAACTCGGCTCGATCGTCGTCGATCCACTCCAGCCCGTGAATCGGTTGTCTGCGCTCGGGTCGAGGCTTCCTTCGCCGGAAGCGCTCGGGGATCCGTGCCGCTTTGATGAGCTCGACCAGGGCATCTCGCAATCCTGGGGAGGCGTGCATGGGTTCGGGGTGGAGGGCCATGGGTGTTCGTCAGCGGTCGGTGAGCGGTCGCAATCGAGGATGCAAGGACCCCGCGCAGCCACCCGGAAATGACCACGAGCGAGGAACGACGCCTTGGAGGCGGCGCCTATTGGGGTGGAGTGCCTACGAGGTTCCGGGGTGACGGATGCGATGCTCGTGGTGGTTCACGGGGTGGAACGGCCGAGTCGTTGGAGCCACTCGACCGTAGGTCACGCTCGCGGCGGCTCTGAAGCGTCCCGAGGGCCGGGTTGGCAGCGTTGGACGGCATCGTGGGCTACTCGGCGATCACTGGTTGCAGGAGAAGGACTCGCTCACCAAGAGCAACTCTCATGCCATCAAAGTGGACCTACGCATTTCAGGCTGTTCGGTCCATCGGCGGGCGTCGGTGCGAACAGGTCTTAATGCGGGAGTAGACAGGCGTTTCCCAGGCCAAGCATCGCAAGAGACCTGCCCTCCTTTGCAGCACACGCAGAGCTACATCGCTGCGTCGATGCCCGGGGATGGGAACGGCCCAGAACCTCCCGAACTCAGGGGTCGCGGTGGTCGGCGTCCCAGGGTCGACCGCCGGCGTCGAGGGAGTCGTGCCGAGCTACGGCAAGCCGGCGCGACCGATCGAGAACCGGACGCGCAGGTCGAGACCAGCCATCGAGGGGGACAAGGCCGGGGCTACGGCAAGGTGCCGTGCAGAACGCCTGCGAAGCACGGTGAGGTCGACGACGAGCATGGCCACGCCCGCGGTGGCGACCGCCAGCCCCGCGCCGAGCACGATGCCGCCCTGGATGCGAGTGTCGGTGACGATGAGCATCTCGTGGTTGGTGGGATCGGGCATGGTCTGGTTGGGCTGGGCCATGCGCACGATCCCTGCGATGGCCAGCCCGAGGCCGGCACCGCCGACGACGACTCCCGCGGAGCCCACGGGGCCGAGCGGTCGAGGTCGAGGATCGGGTTCGGCGACGGGGGCGGGAGGGATTGGAGCAGCGGGGGCGGCGGCGGGCTCCGGCGGCGAGGTGGCGAGGGCGATGAGGAGTGCGGGGACGAGCATGGTCATTGCTCCGGGCCGCTCGAGGCCGTAGGTGGCCGAGCCATCGCCCGAAGGCCATGGTCGGCGGTGCGAGAACCGGCATGGCTCGCGAGGGTGGAAGTTGGTCAGTCGTCGGAGGTCACGGGACGTCGGCGCCCGCGAAGTCGGAGGCACCGTCGGTGGTAGGACGCAGGTCGCCGTCGATGTCGATGGTTGGGTCGCCGGTTTGCCACTGCCCGATGTCGGCGAATGTCGTTGTGCCCGAGGCGGAGAGGTCGAAGTCCCCCGCCGCGTAGCCCGTGAACCACATGATGTCGAGCGGCCCGACAGAGGCGTTGGTGCCCCCCAACGCCATCTCTGCTGCGCAATGATCGATGGTCGCGCCCACACAGGGAATCTCGCTACCATCGGTTCGCGCCACGAAGATCGAATTGCGCGCCTGGACATTGAAGGCGCCACCGCACGAGAGAGCTGTCGCCGTTCCGTAGCCAGCTCCCAAGGTCGTATAGAGAATGGTCGCGTCGGCTCCGTCAACACGCAACGCAGCGACGTCGCTTCGATCTCCCCCGACGAAGCAGTTGCGCAGCACCAGCTCTCCGGCATTCTGCGCAACGATCCCGCCACCGTCGTTGCCAACGATGCGGCTGCGGTCCACCCACGCCTGGCCTGCATCCACTCGCATGCCTGGGGCCATTGCAGATCCGTTGCCCGACAGTTGCAGTCCGTCGATCAGCACCGTCGCATCCATCACCGTCAGCTGCGGAGTGGCAGGATTGCCGGCCGGCGTGTCCCATTCGGGGAGATCCCCGTCGTTGACGAGGAACGCCAGCACTCGCCCGCCGTTCACGGTAAGGGCTTCGTTGTAGCTCCCCGCGTGCACGATGATGGTCCCTTCCATCATCATGTCGAAGCTCGCCACCGCGGCGGCGATGGTCGCGAAGTCCGGCATCGCCCCGCCCACGTGCACCACTGCATCCGCGGGCAAACATCCCCCCGTGAAGAGGTTGCAGGCGGCCTCCCCGCACTGCTCGTGCTCTGTACATGGCACGCAGGTGTTCGCGTCGTCGCACACCGGGGTCATCCCTGTGCACGCCTCGGGCGCCTCCGCTGTGCACTGCACGCACGCTCCGCCGACGCACACTGGCATTGCCGGGTCGAGATCAGCGCACGCCGCATCTGCCTCCATCCCGAAGGCATCGCACGCGACGCACTCCCCGCTCACCGGCTCGCAGAACGGCGCCGCCGTGTCCGGGCAGTCCTCATTCCCCAGGCACGGCATCGGCCCGGTCGTGCTGCTCTCGCTGCTCTCGCTTCCGCTGCTACTCTCCTCGGTCTCCGTGCCGCCGCTGCTCGACCCGCTCGAGGACTCCCCCATCAAGCACTCGCCATTGTCGAGCACCGTGCTCCGCCCTCCGCACGCGCTGTAGCACTCGTCCACCGGCCGCTCCGCCGCACAACCGATCTCGCTGCCCGGTGAAAGGCACTCCCCGAGCCCCAGCTCGCAGTAGGGTCGGCTCCCATCGGGAAACTGCTCGGCGCAGTACGCATCGCCATCGTTGTTGGTGCAGTGCAGCGGATCGGGCTTCGTGATGGCGCAGCCCCCGGGCAGCGCGAGGCCCAGCGCAAGACAGGAACAAGGAAGGACGAAACGTCGCATGAAGGCCCCTTTCAGAAACGCCCCGTGATGGAGAGCCCACCGGGTGAAGGCAACAAGAGCGCGGCGGTTCGCTGCTTCGCTTGGGTTCGATCGACGAGGAGCAGAATGGCCCCTGCGGCCAGTGCTGCACCGCCCGTCACCATCAAGGCCACGCCCGGCGGCGCGAAGTTGCGGCCGTCGAGATCTGGCACGCGCCGGGTTGACGGATCGAACCGCTCACCCACTGCGAACAGGATCCCCCCGCTCACGAGCGTCCCGACCCCGACGACCGCCACCCCGATGCCCGCGCGACCGAGTACCCCTAGCGGCTTGCGGGGGCGATCATCGGGCGTCTCGGGCGGTGCAGTCTCGTGCCCGTGGTCAGTGCCGGGACCCGGCTTCGGCTCCTGCTCGCCGACCTCCGCCTGCGGCTCCGGCTCCTCGAGCACCGCGAGCGCGGCTCCGAGCTTCCCCACCACCGCCTCGGCCAGCGCGGTGTCGTTGATGCAGTTGGCCTCGAATGCCTCCACCGTCCCGAGCGACTCGCCAGGCCGCTGCGCCAGGATCTCGATCCGGTAGACCGAGTTCTCGTAGTCCTTCCACGAAAGCCGCACCACCACCGCGGGCGCATCGCGATCGTCCACCGCCGCGACCCCGTGCTGCTCGCCGAGCGCCTTGACGGCGTCCTCCCGAACGAACCTCGCCGATGCCTCGGCCGCCTCGGCCATCTGCTGGTCCAGCAGCGCGCTGTGATCGACCTCGAAGCGAACCGCATCGACGGCCGTGCTCGAGGCCGTACTCTCGCTCGGGCTCGCATCGGCGCCCGCGGGCGATCCCGCCACCAGCAACGCGACGAGGGTTAGGGACGGGGTCATGGCGTCTTCTTCTCCTGATCGAGTTGGCTCGCGCAGCTCTTGCCGAGCCGCTTGGCCTCGGGGTTGCGGCTCGCGGCTCCGATCTCGGCACACTCGGCGTAGCGGTCGGTCTGCGAGAACGCGCGGACCCGCAGCCACTCCCTCGTGCCGTCATCCTTCCAGCAACGCGGCGACTTGGTCAGCTTGAGCACGCGGCTCCACTGCCGGGCGTCGTTCGCGGCTTGAGCCTCCGCATCGACGTCGGTGCAGGGCGGCTCGACCGCCGGGGTGGGCTTGGGCTCTGGCGTGGGCCGAGGCTGGCGCGGCTTCTTGATCTTGCGCGGCTCGTCGCCCTTGGGCGCTGGCTCGGAATCGGAATCGGAATCGGACTCGGGGCACGCCGGGCACACGTCCGGGGCCGCCGCATTGGCTTCGCCATCGTCGCCCCCCTCGTCGCCGGGATCCGTCGTCCCCACGTCCGCGGGTGCCAACCTTTCCTCGGCCGCATCCTCCCCCACGAGCCCGGTCCCCGATGCAGCGATCCCCGTCCCTGCCGCGGGGATGACCTGCTGCTGCGTCGTACCGTCCGCGCCCGAGCCGTCGCCACCCGTCGCCATGAACGCCGCACCGACTCCGACCGCCAACACCAGCACCGTTGCCCCCACGACCCACGCCGCAGCCCGACTCCGCCGCGGCTCGCGTCCGGCCTGAACCCCCTGCCTCTCCACCGACACGCGCGGAGCGGCCGCCACCGGGATCTCCATCGAGGATCGCGTCGCGACTCGCTCGGCCACCACCGTCGCCCGCTGGAGCTCGCCCTCCCGCTCCCGCGCCCGGTACTCGTACAGCCCCGCCGCCACCATCTGCGGCGGGATCGCCTGCGTGAGCGTCCGCTCCGGCACCTCGGGCACGACCGGCACGACGCGCGGCTTCGGCCGCCGCGAGAGCACCTCGAGCACGCCGTCGAGCTGCTCCGCCACGATCGCCGCCGTTGGCGTTCGCCGGCCTGGCTCTCGCTCGAGCGTTGCATCGATCACCCGCTCGAGCTCCTCGGGCAAGCCGGGCACCTTCCCCGCGATGGAAAGCGGCGGCAGGTTCGGATCGCACTTGCGTCGCGCCGCTTCGGCCGGCGGAAGCTCGTGCAGCGGCAGGACGCCCGTGAGCACCTCGAACATCGTAACGCCGAGCGCATACACATCGAACCGAGGGTCCAGCTTCGCCCCCAGGATCTGCTCGGGCGCCATGTAGTGCTTGGTCCCGGGCAGCTCGTGCGCGGCCGTCAAGCCTGCGGTGCTCGGTGCGGCTCCCTCGCCGGTGCTGGTGGCGAGCCCAAAGTCGATGAGATACGGAACCAGCTCGCCGCCGTGCTCGCGCACGAGCACGTTGCTGGGCTTGATGTCGCGGTGGACGATCCCTTGCTCGTGCACGTCGGCGAGGATTCGCGCCAGATCCCGCAGCACCGTCACCGCCTTCACCACGGGAAGCCGCCCCGCCTCCAGCAGCAGCGGCGCCCCCTTGACCAGCGGCATCGTGATGTACGGCAGCCCATCGAGCTCGGGCAGCTCGCCCAGCTCGTATGGGACCACCACCCCCGGGTGCCCGGCGAGCTGCTGCGCGAGCATGACCTCGTTGCGAAACCGCTGTCGCGACGTGGGCAGCTCCGCATGGGCGGTCGACATGATCTTGATCGCGACGTCGCGCCCATCGTCCGTGGTGGCTGCGTACACGGTGGCGGCACCACCCCCACCGATGCGCACGTCGATCACGAGCCGACCGCCGAGCAGCGACGTGTTCGGCGGCAGCTCGTCCGCGTCGTGGAACGCCGGCATCTGCGTGGTCACGGTCACTTGCCCCCCGCGGGTGCACCGTCGATGCGAAGCCCGCTGAGCTCCACGTAGCCCGAGTACGCCATGTTGGCGGAGAACGTGTGGCGCTTCTCCTTCCACTCGCCGTCGGGCTGGGTGCGATACCGCAGCGTGTGGGTCCCCGGCGCGACGCGGAAGAGCGCCCACCCCTTGGCCGGGACGAATTCCATCCTTCCTCGATCCACGCGGACCTCGGCATGGTCGACCATGAGGCCGCGACGCACGACCAGCTCGAGCTTGGGCACGGGCTTGGGTGGAGGGGGCTCCTTCTTGACGGCGGTATCCTTGCCGGCATCGGCAGGCTGGGGTCGCGGCTCGGGCTCGGGCTGGGCGGGTGGCGCAGGCGAAGGAGCGACGGCGGCCGAGGGCTCCGCGATCGGGGACACGGGCTCGGCCGCGGGTGCATCGAGCAGCTCGGGCTGGGGAGCGGGCGCCGTCGTGTCGAGCGGGTCGGGCTCGGGCTCGAACGTGGGCACGTCGATGGGCGCGGGCTGGGCGACGGACACGGGGGCTTGCTGCCCCTGAGGGCGCGCGGGAGCTTCGTCCATGTCTTCGGCAGAGTCGAGCCCAGCGCCCCGAGCTGGATCGGCAATCGCAGTCACGACAGCCGGTGCCTCGTTCGTTACGACCATCGAGGAGGCCACCGGCTCGGCCTTGCGACCGCCCTCGTTCCGAGCACCCCCCTGCCACAGTGACCAAGCGGTCCCGAGGGCCAGCAGCATCAGCGGCGCGAGCACGACGAGCAGCGGCAGCGTCCTTCGAGCGGGCCGCGATGCAACGCGCGGTTGCTCGCGCACGGACGGCGACGATGGCGGGGGCTCGACCGGCTCCACCACCGGTGGAGACAAGAATTCGGTGCGTCCCGCCTCCTCGACGTCCGCGAGGACCGGCGTCTGCAGCCGTGCGGTGGCCGGTGGCGCTGGCCGAGGATCTCCCGACCCTGGAGTGCGCAACGTATCGCCCGGCGGGACCCGGCCACCCTCGTCCGCCTCGCCGGTCGCGGGCTGCTCCGTTGCTTCCGCGGCCATGGGCGCTCGAGCAGGCTGGGGCTGCTCCATGCGTACCGTCCCGCCTGGAGTCGGCTCCACGGGCGGTGCGACCGCAGCCGGCACCGGCTCTCTCGGGGTGCGCTCCGTCCCCGCTGGCATCCGCCATCGGCTCGTCATGGCACCGGCCGCATCGTCCTCTCGCTCGGCCTCCGCTTGCTCGGACTCTGCCCACTCGGCCGCCGCTCGCTCGGCCTCCGCCCGCTCGGCCTCCGACCACACGACCTCCGCCGGCAACACGGGCACACCGTCCATGTCCTCGTCGAGGTCATCCGCCCCGTTGGTGAGCACCTGCTGCTCCACCTTCGCGGTGTCGTCCGTCCGCTCCGGCACGAACCCCCGGGGGAACTCCCGGGGCTGCCCCCGCTGCTTGCGGCGGCGGATCTCGGACAACGACACCCCGGAGACCTTGACCACCGCCAGCGTGTCCGTGAGCTCCTTGCTCGCCGCGAAGTGCACTGAGCTGAGCCCCGTGCGCTTGCCGGCGCGGCCGAAGTACGTCGTCATCATCTCTTGCAGCAGGAGCCGCCGCGACGGGAACTCCTCGAGCGCGACGAGCACCTCGCGGAGCTTCATCCGCTTGGCCGCAACGGGCTCGAGCATGCCGTCGAGCACCTGCTGGACCAGCTCGGGCAGCTCACGCCCGACGGGCTCCACCGTCCCGGCCACGATCGCGGCGATGAGCTCCTCGCCCGCCAGCCCGCCACGGAACGGCCGCCCCGCCAGCATCTCCCACAATACCGTCCCCAGCCCGTAGATATCGGAGGCCGCGCTCGCCTGCCCGAGGTAGTGCTCCGGGGCCATGTAGGCCAGCGTGCCCTTCACGTGCACGCGCGAGGTCTGGGTCATCAGCGACGTCGCGACCCCGAAGTCCATCAGCAGCACGCCGCCCCAGCCGTCGATCATCGCGTTCTTGCTCGCGACGTCGCGGTGCACGATCTGCTGCGGGACGCCCTGGTCGTCGTACTCGTGCGCGGCCAGCAGCCCCTGGCCGAGCTCCCGCAGCACGTAGACCGCGGTCTTCACGTCGAACCGCTTCCCCAGTCGCGACAGCGTCTTGATGATCTCGGCGAGATCCTTGCCCGCGACGTAGTTCATCACGAGGTAGGGCAGCCCCTCGTGCACGCCCGCATCGAACACGCTGACGATGTTGTTGTGGCGCAGGCGGATGGCCAGGCGCCACTCCTCGAGGAACTGCCGCAGCATGCCCTCGTCGGTGACCGCGTTGCGCCGCGGGAACTTGAGGACGCACGGCCGCCGCTCGCCGTCCTCCCACACCCGGTGGGCCAGCCACACCTGCGCCATGCCGCCGCGGCCCAGCTCGCGGATGAGGGTGTAGGGACCGATCTGCATCGCTAGAACCGTCCTCGGAGGGTGACGACCACGCCCCTGCCAGCGCTCAGGCCCAGCCGGGCGCGCTTGCGATTGCGATTGGCGATGCCCCACAGCGTGCCGCCCATGGCCGTCACGAGCGCACCGGCCGAGAGCAGCGCCACGGGGATTCCGGTGGTCTTCTCGCCATCGGCCGCGCGAACGATGAGGAGCGCCGACGTGCTCACCACCATGCCCGTGCCAACGGCAGTGAAGACCACGCCCGAGAGCCAGACCTCTCGGTCGAGTTCGCTGGTGGCCGGACTCCGTTCGGTGGCGGTGGTCGGGGCGGTGGTGGGTGCAGGCTCAGGGGGCGGCGCTGCGGCTGCGATCGCGGCCTGCCACATCGTGGGCGCGGCTCGTTGCAGGCGAGCACGGAGCTCCTCGCCAGCGCAGGCACACGTCCACGAGTCGAGCGGCAGGTCACGGTGCAGGAAGGCGATCTCATAGGCCCCGCCGGCCTCCTTGTTGGTCGACACCACCAGCTCGAGCGGCGCTCCCTCGGGAAGCTCGGGGGTCACTCCGGCCTTCCGAAGCGACGCGAGCACTTCCCCGCGCAGCAGCTCGGCCACCGCCTCGCCGCCCTCCACCTCCACCCGAACGACGAGCAGCGACTCCAGGGGGTCGGCGGGCGAAGGCTCGTCGACCGCCGCGGGCTGGACCTCGGCCGGACCCGCGAAGGCAATCGCAGGCGTGGCCGTGGCCAGCGCCACGAGCAGGCATGGGGTGAAGCTCGTCATCGGTGGGGGAGCCGACCCGGATAGCAAAGCCCATGCCGCGGCTCGTTGGCAAGGCGACGCGCTGCAATTTCATGCCCGGCCTCTCGACCCTCGGTGCGCCGATGGGCCCCAACGGAACAGGAGTACACACCGAGGCTTGCTCGCTGGCGTGCGCGCCCGTTCATCGTTCCCGTGTGCCTCCCTCTCATGCCCTCGTGTACTCCGTTCTGGCTCGCGTGGGGCTCCGCGCTCGCTTGCCGCTACAACGGTTCGTGCTCGGGTACACCTGTTCGCATTGCCCGTGATCGGCGCATACGGACCACTCGTGTCATCCCTTCCAATTGGCGCCTGGCCGAGCCTGGCGTAAGACTCGCTGCGTGCAGCCCCACCAACATGATGTCGAGTCCATCGCGGCGACCATGCGCATTGCCCAGGCGAACGAGGAGCTGCGCCCCCGGCCGGCCGCGCTGGCGATCGAGATCCTCGACAGCGCCGACAAGGGCCTCTACACCGTCGGCGGCGAGGAGATCATCGTGGGACGTGGTGCGCTGTGCGACATCACGCTCCAGGATGCCTCGGTGAGCCAGTTCCACTTCCGGCTGACGCCAGGGACCGAGGACGTGCTACTGGAAGATCTCGGCAGCTCCAACGGCCTGTGGCTCGGACGGGCCAAGGTGGAGCGCGCGCACCTGATGCCCGGGGCCCGCTTCCGGGCGGGGATGGTGCGGATGCAGCTACGAGAGATCGAGACGGCCCCCCTTGCGGTGAGCCGCGAGGACGAGTTCTTCGGCATGCGGGGGCGGAGCGAGCACATGCGATCGACCTTCTCGTTGCTGGCGCGGGCCGCCGTGACGCCGCTGCCCGTGCTCGTCACCGGGGAGACCGGGGTCGGCAAGGGCGAGCTCGCACGGGCCGTGCATCGGGCCTCGGGACGCGAGGGCCGCTTCGTCACCGTGGATTGCACCCGCATGCCCCACGAGATGGCCGACGGGCTGCTGTTCGGGCACATGAAGGGGGCCTTCACCGGGGCAACCTCCGACCAGCCGAGCCCCTTCGAGGAGGCCGACGGGGGGACCCTGTTCCTCGACGAGATCGGCGAGCTGCCGCTGACGCTCCAGCCCAAGCTGCTGCGAGCGATCGACGAGCGGGTGGTGCAGCGGCTCGGGTCGAACACCCAGCGCACCGTCGACGTGCGGATCGTGGCGGCGACCAACCGCGACCTCATGAAGGAGGTCAGCGGCGGGAGGTTTCGCGTGGACCTGTATCATCGGCTCGCGGGGATCGCCGTGAAGCTCCAGCCGCTGAGGAATCGGCGGGAGGACATCCCGTTCCTGGCGTCGCTGTTCTTGACGGAGGTGTGCGAGCAGATCGGGCAGACGATCGAGATGGGCGACGAGGTGAAGGCGGAGCTCCGGCGGCGAGAGTGGGAGGGGAACGTTCGGGAGCTGCGGCAGACGATGCAGAGGGCGGCGTACCTG
Source organism: Paraliomyxa miuraensis (assembly GCF_026337845.1). Classification (GTDB taxonomy): domain Bacteria; phylum Myxococcota_A; class Polyangia; order Nannocystales; family Nannocystaceae; genus Paraliomyxa; species Paraliomyxa miuraensis. The sequence goes on from NZ_JAOVZF010000136.1 coordinate 33,900, forward strand.
TGCGACGGGGGCGAGCTGGCGGTGAAGGATCTGGCGCAGTACGACGACTCGCTCGAGCAGGGGGAGGCGGAAGGCGAGGATGGAGGGGGCGGGCGCGGGAAGTTGCGGCCGCAGGTGGACGAGTTCAAGCGGAAGTACTGCCGCGAGGTGCTCGCCGAGTCACCGACCATGGCCGCCGCGGCCAAGACGGCTGGGTTTACGGCACGGGGGTTTCAGTTGATGCTCAACAAGCTTGGGATCAAGGCGGAGGATTATCTCGGGGGGCGGTGAACTGACATCTTCTACGATCTGCGATCTGCCGTCCACGTTCCACGTAGCGCTCTACCTCAACGGTCGCGCCGACTGGCGACTGCCGCGTGGCCCTGCAGCCCGGCGACGAGATCCCCTTGGCCCTTGGCCATCGAAGAGTCCGACGTCGACGACGTCGACGACGTCGGGAGACGGGAGACGGGCACTGTCAAGGAGCAGATCGCCCGCCTGATGCTCGATGCACGCGGTCTTACCCCGCTCTTGTTGTTCCTTGTTCCTCAGCAAGACGACGAAACGGAAAACCCGCGCTGGAATAGTCACGGTAGTTCACCGTCATGCCAAGTATCGAAAACAAAACACGAGCGACCAAAGTATGAAGCGCCCGATATCTTTTTAGCACATCATGCTCCTCCCCTGGCGCGATGGGATTTGCATGGGCAGCATCGTTTCGGGCAGCCAGCGCTGACTTCTCAATTTCTCCGTGGCCTAATCCCAGATCGTCCAACATAAGCAGATTGAGCTTTATTCCACTTACTTCGTTTAGGATCCCGATCTTCGACAAGAGCGCCCCCAGCGCGCCGCCTTCGCCCCGATGACTTTCATCATAATCGGGGGACGACATCGCAGCATCCCTCATGGCGCGGGATAGCGAGCGCCATTGGTCTTTGGGAAGGAGGCGAGACCGGGGTTCGTTTTCAGGTCGCTTGTAGTGAGCACGTCTGAGAACTTCATATGCGGCTCCGACATAGACAGCGGCCATGTCAAGCGGTGCACTTTGCGCGTGAAAGTAAAGCCATACCACCCTGTCTAGCTCATAGTCGGAGTTCTTCTCCAAAAACGACCTCACATAGGCGCCAAAAATGCCCTCATCAATGTAGTCCTGGTATCTAGGATGAAACAGCGCCGGGGGCATATCGTGATGCGATCGACTCGGCAAGTACGAGTGACTCATCGAGCTTCTTAGGGACTCGTTTTCCCTGTCGTATTCAGTCCATCCCACTGCCGCTATGCTCGTGCCAAGGGCAAATTCGATAGATCTTCGAACAATTCGTCGCTGACTTGCTGCAGGGAGCCCCTCCGCTCCGGCGTGGAACTCGAGGAATCCTCTTCGGGAGTATGCGCCGTCCTGAGTTCCGGCAGTTCCAAGAACGATGGATTGAAGTGTGGGATGCCCAATTTCGACCGTCACATGATTAAACCCGCCCCGGTTGGATGTGGAGGATTTTTCTGTCGTCTTCCCATCGCGCGTACGAACAGTTGTGATAGTCTGCTTGGTTTTCGTTTGGGCGGGCCAGCCTCGGCTCGGCAGGTTCTCGATCCATTCAGTAATATATGCAGGCTGCTCACCTGTGTCGTTGCCTATGACGACAGAATGCAAGTCTGCTTGCACTGTTGTCGTAGGGATGCCGTCTGGTCCTGAATTTATTATGCAGTCGACTACTATATACCCTTCTATATCAACCATCTGTCCATATAGAGTGTATAGCGAGAGCTTTTTGTGTTTGACTCTTTGGCCTGCGACAGTTGATGGAGGGCGAGATTCACAGCAGCCGTCGAGCAATACGTAGAGCTTGAGATCGTGATCGCCGGACCGGTCTATTGTGATAGACCGAATTTTTGGTTCTGGCCCCAGCGTTCCCACCCTTACAAGATCGAGATCATCGTATCCGCAGGGCGAAAGACGAATTGGGAGTGAGATAGGGAGCCAGTCTGCATCCATGCTTGACAGTACGGTAGCCTACTTTCACGGATCCGTCTATGGGCATGGGACATGCGACGTAGGTCATCGCGTCGCTGCGGTGGCTCGGGCGGCTACGCACGAGCCCCAAGCAAATCGAGGACATCTCGCCGACCTGCAGGCGCGGGAGTCGTCGCAGACATGCCCTTTTGTCCGGTGGAACACCCCGGTTGCCTACCCGCTACGGTGTGCTCTTGGGAAACGTAGAGCGCCGAGAGCATCCCGCCGACAATCTCAAACACAGGACGATGTCCGACGAGTCGGTGCACCGACCCGACAGGGGGTACTCGTACGCTACTTCAACAGTTCTTCCACGCCCAAGATCCGCGCGGCCTCCTTATGCACACGATCGAGGCCGTGAGGCGCACGCAGTTCGAGCGTGACTTTGTACGTGACCTCCTCTTGACCATCGTACGCCCGAACTGCGTCGAGTGCCTTGGCCAGATCGTCACGGAACCGTTCAACGTCCATCGCCAATGAGAGCGCGGCGGCAGCGAAGGCTTCGACGACGCCGCTCCACTCTTCAGCGAGCCCCATCGCGCGCCAGTTCTTCCCCCACTGAATGAACTCGCCGTAGGCACGCCCGAGGCGGCTCGCGAGATACTCGATCTCGTCCTTGTCCCCGGGCTGGCCGGGTGGCCCGAGCGCCTTCCCCACCAGGTTGTTGATCAGCGGCTCGATTGTCTGAATCCATCCGGTCAATCGCGCGAGCTCGGAACCAATAACGCTGAGCATCTTCTCGCGAGGTGGTGTCGGCCGCGACGCGCCTGGGATCTTGAACTCCAGGTCCTTGCGGTCCGCTTTGTGCTCATCCAGCGCCGCGGCGATGCACTCGTACAGCATCGTGTACTCCCAGGAGAGCTCGACCTGTGGATTCGTTTCCGAGGGAGTGTTCTCGACGGCCGCCTCCGAAAGTGGCGTGCCAGCCATGGCCGCAAGCGCGGCCATCACCTCGTTGGCGTCGGGGCGCCCGGCGGGGTCGTGGCACATCATCCTGTCCACCAACGGATCAAGCTCCGCGTGGGCCTGAGACACTTCGCCAATGAGCTTGTGGTTCTTGCCCTCCGGTGTTTCCCCGGTGAACAGCTCATTGAGCACCATCCCAAACACGTAGATGTCGGCTCGATGGTCACTTGGCTTCCCTTTCGCCCGTTGCTCGGGCGCCGCGTACTGATGGTTGCCAAACCTCGTGGTCTCCCGAGTCTCTACGGGCGTCATCAATAGGTCTTCGCTCATGTGGGCGATCCCGAAGTCAAGCAGCACAGGGACGCCGTCTGCAGCGATCGCGACGTTCTCGGGCTTCAAGTCTCGGTGCCAAACCCCCTCTCCGTGTGCATGGGCGAGCGCCGCGGCCAACCCCTTTGCGATGCTAAAGGCCTCCTCTGGCTGCAGCGAACCGATTCGCTTCCGGAGGACGTCCCGGAAGTAGGGCATCACGTAGAAGATCACTCGCTCGCCATCGTCGTCGAAGAACCCGTGGTCGAGCACCGTGACGATATTGGTGTGTCTGAGCCGCCAACCCACGCCGATCTCGTTGCTCAGCCGCTGGCGCTGCTCGGTGCTGAGCCGGCCGGTCCGCACCAGCTTCAACGCAAATTCTCGGCCCGCTTCGTCACGAACCAGCTCGACAACACCATTCCCCCCCTGGCCGAGTTGCTTTACCCGCGTGTAAATCCGGAACGCCGTCTCGTACGTCCTCGTCTTCCTCTTGGTCTTTCCGCGGAGTGGCTCGGCTGCGACTGCGTGCCTGTCGGCACCACTGTCCAGTGTGACGGCCGGGGGCCGCTCGAAAGCTGCCCGTAGAGGACTGACGCCTACGGCCACGGCCACATTGGCACTCTGCGTCTCGATCAAGGGCGCGTTGGGGGAAAGGTCGCTGCGATCCCCGTTCCGGACGTACCTGAGGAACTCCGCCATCGTGCGGAGATCTGACAGCTCCTCCATGTCGGGTGGGAGAGTCACACTCACAACCATCGCGCCCACCTCCGGCCGTGGTGGTGCCAGCGGCCCCAGCCTCGCGACCGCGAGGTAGTGCTTCGCGCGGAATACCTCCCCGACCGAAGTCGCGGCGCACAGCTTTTTGATGTCGGTGGTCCCAATGTTCGCGTCGCGCCCGTACTCCGCTGCATAGAAGGCGAGGACATCCTCCACGAACTTCGTGAACTCTGCTCCCTTCTTGCTGTGCAGCAGCCCCGGCAGGCGTAGCACGTAGTAGTCGCGCCCTTGCCCATCCCTCTTGGCATCCACGTACCGCGGCGCCAGCGTCCGGAACGCTGCGTCGGTCTGCTCGCGGTTGAACCCGAGTTGCTGCCGCAGGAGCCGACCCGTCATCTCGGCGTCGGTGGTGAGGGACTCCGCCATCAAGTCTAGGATGCTCTGGGCGGTCGAACTCACCTTCCAGTACGAGGGCCGAAGTGCATCCGACAGCCGCTTGATGATGATGTCCGGAACCACATCGGGCGTCGGTCCACCCGAAAACTCGTGGCTGCGGTAGATCCTCCTACGCTCCCGGCTGCCGTCGGTCGTCTCGAAGAACCAGAGCGGCCCTTGGTCCTCCACGTACGTGACCGCCCAGGCCACGCCGTCGACCGGAACCTGTAGGAACCTTTCCCCGGGCGTCAGGATATGCAGCGAGTGCAGCACGCCGAATCGTAGCGGACCGAAAGTCGGTGGTGAAGGACCGCACGACGCCACCTGACTCGCCCCCGGGGCGATGGCAATGAGGCTGTCAAGAATGGGTTGGAGACGACGAAGCCCCCCAGCGCTATGATACCGGTGAGTGCGAGCCCCTCCGAGGCCACGCGTGAGGCCCTAGGGCCGGTTGGGCCACTCGGAGGAGAAGTCGAAATGGCTAGGGAGAGTGGCATTGAGCTGAACCGCTCCATGCTACCGTCCCCCCGTGTGGTCCCTCGCCAACCGCACCCCCTACGCCGCTGAGCGCAACTGGACCCGCGACAAGGACGGCGCCCACTGGTGGCTGGTGGCCATCCGCGCCACCTTGACCATCGCCCCCAACGCCAAGCTCACCCTCGCTGACGAGCAGCTCCCCCCGGTCCTCGCCCCCGAGCACCACGGTGAGCCGGGCAAGTCGAGCCTGCGCTACGACTCCGATCTCCTCGCCCGCAAGCCCAGCACCGACGTGCTCGTGCTCGGCAGCGCCCACGCCCCGCACGGCAAGCCAGCCGCCACCGTGCCCGTGGTGCTGCGCCTGGGGCCGCTCGAGAAGACCCTGCTCGTCCACGGCGAGCGCGTCTACTACGACGGCCTCGCGGGCCTCGCCACCACCGCGCCGCGGCCGTTCACCACCCGCCCGATCCAGTACGAGCTCGCCTTCGGCGGTGGCGATACCTCCGACCCCGATCCCACCCGTCACCGCATCGACGAGCGCAACCCGATCGGCCGCGGCTTCGCGCGCCGAAACGCCGACCTCGTCAACACCCCGGCCCACGCCATCGAGTACCCCACCGGCGATCCGTCCTCCCCCGGCCCCGCCGGCTTCGGCCCCATCGAGCCCGGGTGGCTCCCACGTCGCCTGCTCGCCGGCACCTACGATGCCCAGTGGGTCAAGACCAAGAAGCCGCTCCTACCCGACGACTACGACCCCCGCTTTGCCCTCTGCGCCCCGGCCGACCAGCACCTGCCTCACCCCCTGCGTGGTGGCGAGCGCATCGGCCTGCTCAACCTGAGCCCCGAGGGCACGCTCGTGCTCAAGCTACCGCGCATCGGCCTCGAGCTCCGCAGCCGCTTCGGCCGCAAGACCGTGCCCCACGAGCCCCCCATGCTGGCCACGGTCCTCGCCGAGCCCGACGAGCGCCGCCTCTCCCTCGTCTGGCAAAGCGCCCTGCGGGTCGCGGCCCCGGACGCGGACTACCTCGACGAGACAGAGATCGTCGAGACCCAGAGCGCGTGAGCGCCAGCCTCGCAGCTACTTGGGCTGCGCCACATCCATCAGCACGTGGTACCCCGGTGCAACCTTGTACTCCAGACGAGGAGAGCACGGCCGACTCCTCATCAACGAGACGATCTCCGAGCGCTCGATGAGCTCCACGCTGATGGCATGGAAGATCGGGTTGGGTAGCTCGAGCAGATCCCCAGTGCGCAGGCGCTCGAGGATATCCGCCACCTCGATCGACTCGTGCTTCAGGCCGTAGGCATCATCCCGACCGTACCCGCAGACATCCGCCCCGAACGCGCTCACCAGCGAGATCAAGAACCCCTCGAACCACCGGCCCGGGCTGTACTCGTCGTTCCGAAACCACACGTAGCTCGACTCGACGGAGACCGTGGCGCGGAAGCCATCCTCCGCAACATCGAAGAAGTACACCACGAAGTTGGCCCGCGTATCGTAGGAGAGATACACGAGCGCAAAGGGCTTGCCAGCCTTGGCCACCTGGGCGACCGCTCGCATGCTCTCGCAGGGCTCGAGCTCACCATCCAGCTCGAGACCGCCATCGAAGGCATCGTAGGAGGGCCGAAGTAGCGCGGACTCCTGCAAGCGGCAGTGCCACGGCACGCAGACCGCGTCCTCGATCCTCTCCACCGCATCGAGGACGGAGCCACGCAGGCGCGAGAACTTGATGAACGTCGGTGTCGCCATGGCTGTCCGGTACGCTCGTCTGGTGCGCCGCGTGACGTACGGGCGGCAACTGCCTAGAATCCGCGAAGATTGGACAAGACGTGATAGCCCGGAGCGACCTTGTACTCGAGACCGGGGGCCTGTGGTCGAGTCTTCATCAGCGTACGGATCTCGGGAGTCTCGATGAGGTCGATGCTGATCGCATGGAAGACGGGATCCGGCAGCTCGAGCAGGTCACCGGTGCGCAGACGCTCGAGGATCTGCGCCGGGTCGAGGGCCTTGTAGCGGACGCGACGCAAGCCCTCGAGCACCTTGGAGAACTCCATGTTCGGATCGATGATCTCGGTGTTGCCGTAGGCGCAAACGCTCGGCCGCAGCGCCACGACCAGCGAGATGAGCCAGCCCTCGAACCAGCGACAGCTCTCGTATTCGTCGTCCTTGTGGTAGAGGATGCTCGACTCGATCGAAGCGGCCAGGCTGTACCCGTCCTCGCTGATATCGAAGAACTCGAGGTAGAAGTTGGCCCGAGTGGGATACGCGATGTAGGCGAGCCCCAGGGGCTTCCCGGTGCGCGCGAGCTCGGCCACGGCTTCGACGCTCGTGCAGGGCTCGAGCTCGCCGTCCGTCGTGATGCCTCCATCATAGGGATCGCTGGACGGGCGCAGGAACAGGGCTCGGTCGAGCCGGCAGTGCCATTGGGGGCAGACCTCATTCTCGACGCGCTCCACCGCTTCGAGGAGGTTGCCTCGAAAGCGGGAGAAGGTGATGAAGGTGGGGGTGGCCATGTCTCCGCCTATGTGATCGCGATGAACTTGAAGCCGGAGTCGGTGAGCGATTGGAGCTGCTGCGCTCCAATCGGTGGCGCCTTGTACGTGACCCCCTTGCCTTGCGCGACCCGGGCGAGGTTGTTCGTCTTCTGATCGCTGCTCTTGAGGGCGTTGGATGAGGACTTCGCCTCCACGGTGTTGTTCTTGTCGGGTGCTTGGTCGATCTCACGGCGATAGCCGCACGCCTTGCAGACCGCCCAGACCTTCTGGTCGTCGGGGTCCACGCCGGCCGCCTTCTCCTCTGGGGTCAGGTTCCGGGAGAGCTGACTACCGTGGGTGATCGAGCCGTCGGCGATGTTGTGCTCGGCCGCCCTGATCTCGAACAGATCCTCCTGCGACCGCGCGACCCGTCGCATCGCGTCCACCCGCTTCTTGGGGTGCCACTCGCTCTTGGGCACCTCGGGGTACTGGATGCTCTCGCTATGGTTCCCGGGCCCGCACACATCCTCGTTCGCGGGGTTCTTCGCCTTGGCCTCTTGCAGCACCCCCGCCAGCGTGGCCGAGTTGGGCGGGCTCCCGCTCGGCCCGCAGTTGTTGAGCATCGGGTCGCTCAAGAGCTGCACGTTCTTCCCCTCGATCTTCGTGTCCAGCGACCCGAGCCCCACGAACTTCGTGGGCCCATGCGTGTTCGCCGACACCAGCCCGCCGCCGGTCCCCTTGGACGCCATGTCCCCGGTGCTCTTGAACGTGGCCCCGCGGATCGCCACCGTGTGCCCATCGATCTTGACCTTCTTGCTGTAGCCCTTGGGCGAGTCGCCGCTCTTGCCGATGTTGGGCAGGGGCGTCGGGACGAACGGCGCGGGCGGCCCGGGCATCTTGCACACGTTGGGCACGGTGGCTGCGGCGACGCCGTTGCTGCCCTTGGTCACGGGGGTCTTGGGTGGGTTGATGCCAACGGTTCCCATGGGAGGCTCCGAGATGAACAGGACGATCAAGTCGAGGGACGCTCGAGGACCACGGCGGCACGTCGGCCGGCATCCGAGCCCGCGAACAGCAGCGCGAGCGGGCCCCGAGCATACCCCCGTTGCCACGCGGCGATCGGGAGCATCGCCAGCGCGGTACCGGTGGCCGCGCCGAGGTCACCCCATCGATCCGCGGGCGCGATGTACCCCTCCGGATCGCGCAGCCACTGGCTCGTGCGGAGGATCGCCAGCCCCCACTCCTGCGCGCGGTAGCTCTCGCCGTTGATGTCGCAGTAGACCTGATCCACCAGGCCCGCGGACCCGCCGAGCCCCGCGCACGCCTGCCCCACGGCCTCGGTGAGCCCGTGCCCGAGGTTGTCGAGGCCGCTTGGCCGCGAGCACCGCTCGGTCGCGACTCCACCGCTGCGAATGACGGCGAGCGACGGCACCCCGAGCGAGCGACGAGCCGCATGCGAGAGCACAAACGCGAAGCAGGCCCCCTCACCGGGAAAGAACCCCGAGCGCGCATCGCCGCCCACGAGCCGGCGATCACCGGCGAGCCACGCGATCGCCCGAGGATCGAACCAGCTATCCACGCCCCCCACGATGCACGCGTTCACGCTGGTACCAGAGACGACCTGCACGGCCATCTGGAGCGCTTCGAGCCCGCCACAATGGCCATGGGCGACCGTACGAACGGCCTGCAACCGCAGGGCTCCGTACGCACGCACCAGCCGGCGCTCGAGTTGCTGCTGCTCGGCGGCCGAGAACCCGGGCCGAGGCTCGGGCGCGGCGAGCAAGAGCGGCAAGGACAGCTCCCCGTGCGCCGGCAAGCGCTTGGCGAGTTGCTCGAGACAGCCCTCGGCCAGGGCGACCAACCGGTCGACGCACGGCAGATCCTCGTCGAGCTTGGGATCGTAGGCCGCGCGCAGGGGCTCCCCGCGAGGGTCGACGAAGTAGGGATGCTCCTGCACGCGGGAGATCCCGGCCCGGATCGCCGCGGCGGCGGTCTCGGGCAGCAACCCAACGGCCGTGCGAGCTCCGAGCGCCACGATGTGCGCAGGGGGCATGGGGAGGAGGAGTATTCCACGATCGGGCCAGAAGTGTGAGAGCCGCGAAGCGTGGGGCTCGATGGTCGTTCAGAACCGCATGGCTCGCGGTCCCTGCCACTGGCCGTGGCCCAACCGTGCCATCCTCGCCAAGCGTGCTCCGTGAGTTCGAGCCGTGCTCGCGCAGGAGTCGATGGCACGGCTATAGTCGAGACTCCCCACTGGACACGATGACCCACGACACCAAGCCCAAGGACATCGCCGATGTCGTCGATCTCCCGGTGGAGCTCGGGCCCATCAACTGAGCCGAGGGCCGATGCCGGACGGGGACGAGATCGTCTGGACCATCGTCGAGGAGCACCTCGACGAGGCCGAGTTCCTCGTGGAGCAGTGGCGAAACGCGCGGCGCTCTCCGTTGCACACGCTGAGCGAGCTCGCGGAGGGGATCGAGGCACGCCTCGCTGCGCACGTGGACGGCTTGTCGTGCAACGGCCCGCTGGCGCTCGAGCAGGTGGTATGGCCGGTGATCGAGGACGGCGCCGAGCTCGATCGGGTGGCCGCCGCGGCGCTGACCCTGCTCGACGCCGGAGAGTTTCGGGTGCTGGAGGTGCTCGACGAGCCCAGGGCCAGCACCGAGGAGGCCGAGGAGGAGCCCGTGGACGAGGAGCCCGTCCGCTTGGCCGGGCTGCGTGAGCTCGCCGAGCGCCTCGACGCGCTCGAGCCCGACCCGGCCGAGCGCACTGCGGTCGAGGAGGTCGAGCTGGGCCCGGAGACCTGGCGGCAGTTGGCGCTGCACCGCGTGGCCCGGCAGCTCGCCAGCGAGACCGACGAAGCGCGACTGATGGAGCTGGGAGAGATCCGCGTCCTGCTCTCGGGCCACGCGCCCCCGGGCGCGGCGGCGGTGGTCGAGGACGTCGACGAGGAACTGCCGCCCGAGTGGGCCGCGCTGACACCCGAGCAGCGAGCACAGCGGCGTGCGGCCGACTTGGAGGATATCGAGCAGCAACTCGCCGTGGCCACCGACGACGAGGAGCGCGCACGGCTGCAAGGGCTGCGGCTGGTGCTGGAGGAGGAGGCCGTCGCCGATGCGGAGGATCTCCCGGAGCCGGTGGCCGAGGCCGAGGCCGCCGATGAGCCCGCCCGCGAGCCCGAGCTCGATCCGCGCATCGAGGGCCTCGCGCTCGCGTTCGCACTTTCGAGCCACCCGGAGCTCGGCGATCGGATCCGGGCCCGCGCCGCCAAGGCCGAGGGGCCATCGCTCGGGCTGCTGCTGGGTGCCTGCGCCGACCGGGGCCTGCACCCTGGCCCTGCGCTCGACCGGGGCCTGCTCCACGACGATCCGGTCGTCGTGCAGGCCGCGTTGCGGGCCGCTGCGTTCGGCGAGCGTCCGCGCCTGCTCGCCATGGTGGAGACCCAGCTTCAGCACCGCTCGCCCCTGGTACGGCCCGCCGCATTCGAGACGGCCATGCTCTGGGGCTCCCGCGCAGCCTGGGAGCTGGCCCAGCAGACCTACAAGGCCCCCAACGCGGGCCCGATGCGGCTATGGCTCGCGTGCCTGGGTGACGAACGGCACGCGCAGGCACTGGTCCCCCTGCTCGACGACGAGGCCCTGCGCCATGACGTACTGTGGGCGCTGGGGTTCTCGGGACGGGCGTCCGCCGTGGAGGCGTGCCTGCGCTGGCTCGACGATGACGACGAGACCACGCGAAGGCTCGCGGGCGAGGCGGTGGCCGCGATCATCGGGCTCGACCCCGAGGACGACACGCTGTGGGAGCAGGAAGACCCCGATGCGCCCGCGCCCGGAACCGACGGCGACGCACCCGGCGAGAACGAGGACGACCTCGGCGCCGACTTGGTAGACACGCCCGAGGACGAGCTGCCGCTACCGAACGCCGCAGCGATCCGCAAACGCTGGGAGCAGCTACGCGGCGGCTTCACGGCGGGGCAGCGGTACATCCTCGGCAAGCAGGTCGGCCGCGAGGGCCCTGGATGGGCGCTGCCCTTGCTGTCGTGCCGCCGGGTGGACGTCGTGGCGCGCGAGGTCGTGGCACGCTCGCAGGGCGCGGGACGCTGGCCAGTGCGGACCCTGGCGCTGCGACACCAGCAGGCCACCAGCGCGCTGGCGGAGCTGAAACCGCAGGCGGGTTCGCTCCACAGGGCTCGACGCTGAAGGGCCGGGCGGCGGCGCGCTGGCCATCAGCGCCTCGAGGGCCGGGACTTGCTCACGAGAGTGCTTCATGGCTCACCCCACCCTCCGCCAGCTCCGCGCCGACGCCACCAGCTCCGCCACCAACGTCTCCCGCGCGATCGCCTGCGTGGAGATGAGCGCCAGCGACCACGGTTGCTTGGTCTCGTCGAGCCACCAGCACACCGCGTTGCGCAGCGCCCCCTGGTGGCCCTGGCCGTCGACCACGACCACGACCCCGGCGACCCCGGAGCGCAGCAGGTGCTCCTCCACGTGCAGCTCGATGTCCGTGACGCCCTGCGACTGGTGGCTCGCCCGCGTGGACTCGGCTGCGTAGTGCGAGAGGCCGTGCTCCATCCGCGCCCGCGCCTCCTGCTGCACGAACAGGTGCTCGAGCCCGTCGGTGCCGCAAAACGAGGTCCGCCGAAAGCACCCCGGAGCTCGCGGGAGGGGGAAGAAGCGAGGCGGCAGCCGAAGCGCGCACCCCAGCGGCGGCACGGTGACCTCCTCGGGCACCCGGGGCAGCTCGACGGGATCGAGCACGAGGCCCGATTCCTCCTTCAACCACCGCAGCGCCGTCCGAGCCCGGCTCAGGCAGTGGTGCGCAAAGACGTCGTCGAGCGCGGGATCGTCGAAGGTCGACTGCGGGATCCGAATCCCAGGCCCGAGCTCGAGCATGCCGCTGGCGACCAGCTTCTCCACCGTCAGGCTCTCGCGCAATCCGGTGGTGCGATCGACGGTGATCACCCGTGCATCGAACAACCCCCACGGCCGCGGCACCAGCAAGTGACCCATCATGAGCTCGTGGCCGGGCCGGTACCGCATGCGGTGGACCGCCCACACGACCTCCGAGCCCTGCAGCACGTCGCGCTCGAAGCTCACCAGCGGCGACCACTCCGGATCCGCGGTCCTCGGAGGCTGGTCGTTCCCCTCGTCCCGCGCATGCATCCACTCGAACATGAACCGCGCGTGATGATGGGCGGCAGCCAAGAGCCCCGGCAGCTCGCGCTCGCTCGGCTCGAGGTGCACGTCGGGAAAGATCCCGACCCACCAGCCAACCCCGCCCTCGACGTCGTCGACGGCGGCATGCCCAGCATCGCTTTCGCGCACCGACCACGCCTCGGGAAACCGTAGCGTCAGGCCCAGCTCCCCGCGCGCGAGCGCTTCGATCAGTCCCTGTCCTCGTGGGTCGCTCATTCTCGTAGCGGCTCCTCTCGTTGCACCTCGTGCTCGGCGATCACCTCGATCCGCTGCCCACCAACCGCGAAGGTCACCGCGGTCGCGAAGCGCTCGCACCAGCCCTGATAGGCCTCCCGCGCCTCGTGCCCGACGCCGATCGTCCCGGTGCTGCGCGCGGGGATCTCCACCGTCGTCGCGCCCTCGACGAGCCCCGGCCGTAGCGCCATGCCGGCCAGCTTCAGCGGCGCCCGCTCCTCCCGCGGCGGCTCACAGGAGACCCCGGTGAGCCACCTCGCCCCGACCAGCTCGATGGTGACCGGCACCTCGCGTTCGTTGACGACCTCGAAGCTCGCGCCGGCGATCTGGGCCGCGTCACCGCCGTGGGTGTGGATCGCAAGTTCGCCCCGCCCTTGAATCCGCACCCCCTCGACCACGCCAACGGTGCTGCCGGCCACCCGGGTCCGGTCGTCACGCTCGTCGTGAACCTCGTGGTGCTCGCTCGCCGCGTTGGCTCGGGGGGCGCTCGCCTCTGGCTCGACCCGAGGGCTCGGCACCGGACGAGACGGAGCATCGGTCGACGCGCAGCCGATGCACAGCAGGAGCATCGGCCACCCGCGCATCCCTGCACCATGTCACAGGCCCGTGGGGTGGTCACAGGGTGCGTGGCGGGCGAGCAATGTCCAGATACCTGCCTGCGGCCGGACCAGGCGCCCGCGGGCCCCTACACGGTCGATCTCACGGTCTTCAGGACCTGCACCGGAACCTGCGAGTGCGACCCGCCCACGCAAGCGGTGTGCGGGCTGTGGAACCAGGAGCAGCTCGGCGTGGCTGGGCCAGCCACGACACGTCCCGGACTCGACCAGCGACTCGCATCGGGTGCCCATGGGGCGAGCCCACTTTGGGCCGTCGTACCGACGCTCCCCGCGCACGATGTCCCCGACGTGCGCGACCGAGCCATCGACCATGCGAGCACCGATGAGGCCTCGACCCGAGCACCGAGCACGGCTTCGACCTCGCGACCCAATGCCGGCCCCGGTCTCGCGACGGATTCCGAGCGTCCGTCATCGAGTTGGTCCTGACAAGAAGCGGAGCGAGCCCACGCAATGCCGAGAACGCAAGCCGCGAGGGCCTACAGGAGTGCGAAGAACCCGCGGATATCACGAATTCCGGTAGCAGATGCTATTTGGAATTGATTCGGGTTGGTTCCGAATCGATTACCGAACCGCGGCGGTTATTGATTCTTCGAAGGTGACCGAGAGCAGAGGCCAGTCGTTCCCCGACAACCGCTACTGACAATCCCAGCTCTGGAACTTCGTGCGATCATGACCATCGATCGATGTCGAGGTGGGCATCACTCTGACACCGGACCTCGGATCTCGGTGAGGGGGAGCACACCTCTTCCCGTAGCCCGCCGCGATGGACTCCGAGATCGGGGCCGATCATCCCAGCCCCGACCTCGGAGCGTCGACGGTGAGCCACGCAATTGTCCAAAGCTCAATCGTCGAATTGGGGGAGCACTTTCCCGCGAAGACCACGCAGTTTCTTCGAATTTCGACAGCCAGCACTATTTGGCGTCCCTTCAAAGGCCGTTCCAAGGCCCTTCGGAAGCGCGGCAGTTACAGTGGTCAGTGGTCGAGGCCCGATCGAGCGGGGCTCGACCACTTCCATGAATGCGCGATACCGACATCTTCATACGATTCATGCTCGGGCATTCTCTGGTAGGAGTGTCCACGATCGAGCCCAGCGTGTAGGGGAATGCTCGGCAGAGCGTATCCTTTCGGAGCGCCCCACTCGAGGCGACCATTCACCTCGAGCCGAGGACGGGTCAGGTCTGAATGTCGCGGGCGCCGACACTTGCTCCGACGGCCACGCGCCCTTCCAAATCGGGACATTTACCAACAAACGCGAGCACGACGACCGGGTCGAACTGGGCCACTTGCTTCCAACCAACGACGCTCGCTCAGATCCTCGATTTCGCGCAGCTCATGCCGGGGGCGATCATGAGCACGGGCCTGCATCTCCTCGAATTCACGCGCTGAGACGCCTTCCGTCCCGAGCAGCGCTCGGACGCGAGCACGAGAGAGTGGGCATTCCGTACCCGATACGGACAGTCACAGGTGATTCCAGGTGATTCCAGATCAATCGATGCGAGTCACCCTGACACCGAGTCTGTGTGATGCGTCATTTCGGGGCGCATTCGTACATATTGCCCGTATCCTCGGACTGCCGCGGGATTTGGGCCGATTGCGCCCCACCTCGATATGTTGTTCACTGTCCAAGCGACGATGGATGGTCGCATGGTAGGCACCATGGCACTCGAGTCTGTGAGCACCGACGAGCCCGTCTTCATCGGAAGGATTCCGATGATCGATCTGCAGAGCGAGACCTGCACCACCGACTCTCCGGTCGAGCCCTCGACCGTCGCGGGCGCACGGACCAAGCCGTCGAAGGTGGTGGGGCGGCGCCGGGCCAAGGTGGCCGAGCAGAGAGCGGTCCAGCATGAGAAGCCAGGCTTCGCGTTGCGGCGCGTGGTCGAGCTGGCCAGGGAGGCTCGCGAGATCCAGGTGAGGATCACCGGCGAGGCGCCGGCGAGCTGGCGCGGCCACATTCCGGACAGCCCGGCCACCGGCGAGTGGCTCGTGCAGTTGCAGGCGGCAGCGGAGGAGAACCGTCAGAAGACCGCGCACTACCGCAGGGTGCTCGACGACGCCGGGTACATGCCCAGCAGCCAATCCGTGCTTCGCAAGGGTGACCGCGTGCTCACTGACAAGGGCGGCGCCATCGTGCAGAAGCCGGGGTCACAGGACGTGAAGCTCCGCTTCGACCATTCCGTGCGGTGGACAAGTGGTCCGCAGTACGTGAGTCGAGCCGCCTACTCCCGCGTCTGGGTGCTCAAGGCGACCGTCGAGCGGGACCAAGCGCACGAGCCTTCGCCGTCGACCGAGACGCCGGAGGCGAGCCCGCGCACTCCTCGGCGCTCCCCTGGGCCCCTCACCAGGCTCGTCGCCAAGCACGGCGAGGCGTCCAAGCGGTACTCCGTCCACCAGATCATCGACGCGCTGGTGGAGGCCGAGCGGCTCGGCGTGGGCGAGAAGCTCGCGAGGTACTTCCGCGCGACGCTCAAGGGTCAGGACGTGCAGCGTGCCTACGACCGGGCGCGCGGAATCGTGGCGTTCGAGCGCGACGGTCGGCCCGCGTCGCCGCTGCGGGAGCAGACCTACGGCGTGCGAGACCTCGGTGGGATCCAGGAGGGCCTGGACCATGATCCGACCGTCGCGCAGCTCCTCGCCGCGCTGCGGGCGTTCCCCGAGCGCAGACAGACGACGACGGGCCCTCGCCCCTCCGGCTGGTTTCGGACGCTCGTTCGCGAGACGACCAAACTGCTCGACAACCACCAGAACGAGTACGAGCGAAAGGCCCCGCAAGGGCAGGCCGCCATGCCCGACTTTGCTCGCATGGCGACGGAGGCCCTCGTGGAGAAGGCTGCGCGGAAGCTCCACGAGCTGCGGCAGGTGCAGGAGCCCTCGCTCTACGATCCGAAATCCGGCTCCGAGGGCATCGACTCCGAGACCGCGCGGAAGATCCTCGTGGACGTCTTCAAGGTCGACTTCCGCCCGAAGCACGAGGGGGACGAAGCGTCGGAGTTCTGCAACGGCGAGAGCACGCTCGAGACCCTTGCCGAGGAGGCCGCGCAGCGAGCGAAGGAGGAGCGGGCACGCAAGGAGCACGAGCGAGCCCAGCGGCAGCTCGACGCCCGCGAGCTGCTCGAGGTGCACCGCGAAGCGGCCTCGCGCGGCGAGGTCACCAAGGCGGGGTTCAACGCCGCCTACTGGCGACTCCATCCCGGTTTCGAGACGCCCACCCGCGGCCGGCGAGCGCTGATGATGGCCGAGCGGGACGGGAAGGTCGTGGCGGTCGTTCGCGGCCCGATGGACAGTGCGTTTGGCGTGAGACTGCCGGGTGGAACCGACGAGCAGGCCGCCGTCGCAGCACTCATTCGCCAGATCGAGCAGGAGGCCGGCGAGGTCGGCACGGCCGAGGCCCCGAGGCTCCGCAAGCCCAAGAAGGCCGAGCCCATCGCGAAGGTCGAGCCCGCTTCGAAGGCCGAGCCGCCTTCGCAGGCCGAGCCCGCCTCGAAGGCCGAGTCGACCTCGCATACGAAGCCCACCTCGCAGGCCGAGCGCACCACCAACATCGACGTGGAGGTTCTCGCCAAGAAGCACGACGTCGGCACCGACGCGCCGACCAGTGATGAGGTCGAGCCCGTTCTGGTTGCGGCCGAATGCCAGGGTGTTGGGCAGGCGATGGACACACGGCCACCGTCACGCGGGGCGGCGCACGCCAACCCACGCCTCCGACCGGATCCTCATGAGCAACGAGCACCACCCGCGGGTGGTCGAGCTCCGCCAGGGCCCAAGTCCCGCCCGGCACCCAACCTACGGGCACGACGATCGCCCGGCGCTCGGCCTCCTCCTCGAGCCCCCATCGCTGCCAAGCCCCGCTCCCGACCGCCACGACCGCCACCGCCCGCGGGTGATGCAGTCGACGCACGCGAGAAGCCCACCGACGCGCTCCCCATGCTCACCGTCAAGGAGGCCGCGGTGGTCCTGCGCTCCACCCCCGACGCGATCTACCGCCGGATCCGCCGCGGCACCCTCCCCGCCGTCCGCGATGGAAAGCGGGTCCTGGTCCCCCGCAGGGCCGTCGAAGCGGTCACGGGCCCCATCGGTCGACAGCCGCAACCCGACGCGGGACCATCGAGTGGGTTGCGCGGGCTCTCAACGGAGCCCGTCATGGAGACCAACACAACAGAATGCACCACCGACAAGAACTTCTTCTCGATCCTCCCGTGCACCAACGGGAAGGCGCGCTGGTCCGTGAACTTCTACGTTCACGAACCCGAGCGCAAACGACCACGCAACGTCCGGCGGCTCTCCCCTCACGAGAGCAAGGCCGAGACTCGGCGATGGGCGACGCAATTGCTCGCCGGCTTCGCCGTCGACAAGGCACCCGAGCCCGAGCCCACGAGCCCCACGGCCATCACCGTTCGCGTCGCGTGCGAGCGATGGCTCGCGACGCAGGACACCGACCTCTGCAACAAGCAGCGGCACATCGACTGGATCCTGCTCGCGTGGGGTGAGGAAACCACCATGGCATCCCTAACTCACGAACAGATCGTCGGCCTCGGGGCGAAGCTCCGCCAGCCGCTCGGTCCTCGTGCCTCGGAGCGAAGCCGCGCGCGACGCCCCGAACGTGAGGGACGTCCGCGCCGCCGCAAGGGTGAGGGCCTTGGTCCGGCCACCGTGCGCTCGATCTGCAAGGACGCGAACCGGATCCTCGCGTTCGCCGCGGGCATGGGCTGGCGGTCCGCCGCTTCCGTGCCGCTGGCCAAGCTCCCGATCACGGAGGCCGAGTGGCTCACCGTGGACGAGCTGGTAGCCCTGCTCGAGCACGCCGGGAAGTGGCGGCTCGCGATCATGCTCGGCGCTCGGGCCGGGCTCCGGCGCGGCGAGATCGTCGAGCTGCGCTGGCGAGACGTGGATCTCGACAACCGGCGGATCCGCGTCAGCCGAGCGTTCCGCAAGACCGACGCGGGAGACTGGGTGGTGTCCACCTGCAAGGGCAAGGAAGCCCGGACGGTGACCATCCCCGACGACCTCGTCGCCGCCCTCCGCGAGGCGCAGGGCAAGCGAGGAGACCTCGTGGTGACGCTCGACGGCGAGAGGATCCCGCCGCCGACGTTCTCGGACACCGTGCCCGAGATCCTCCAAGCCGCCGGCCTCTACCGGCCGGGCCTCGGGGTCCACGCCCTGCGGCACACGTACTGCTCGCACCTGGCGCAGGGCGGAGCCCCGCCCAAGGCGATCCAGATGCTAGCCGGCCACAAGAGCGAGCGGACCACCGCCCGCTACACGCACCTGTCGCCGCTCCACGTAGCGGACGCGGTGCGGTGCCTCCCCGACTTGACGAAGATCTGACGAAGAATTGGCGACGCCAAACGAAAAAACCGCCCAGAAGGCGGTTTAGGGAGCGGGAGACGAGGGTCGAACTCGCGACATTCAGCTTGGAAGGCAGAGTGTCATGGATCGATCCACGGGGCACGAGTGGCGTTCGGGGCCTGCGCAGGCCGTTTTCGCGGGATTCGGGTGTGCCCGCATCACCTCGACTGACCTGGCATTCGCGGTGCCGTGTGCCCGGTATGTGCCCGGTTGTGCCCGGTCGCGTAGGCTCCTTCCGATGCGCAAGCGCTTGGACACCAACGCGATCGCGGCCGCCGTGCGGACGGCCAAGGACACGGGCGAAGAGGTCGAGCTCTGGGACACGACGGAGGCGGGTCTCTGCTGCCGTGTGTACCCTACGGGTTCCGCCGTGTGGCAGTACCGCTACCGCGTGGCGGGCCGGCAACGGCGGCTCAAGATCGGGCGCTGGCCAGCGTTGACCGTCCACCAGGCCCGCGGCGAGGCAGCCGCGCTGCGCCGTGCGGTCGAGAAGGGCGAGGACCCGCAGGCCGCCAAGGTCGCCGCGCGCGGAGGCCTGCTGCTCGTGGACGCATTCGAGCGCTTCGTGGACGAGCCCGGCAAGCGGGGGCGCCCCCGCAAGCCGAGGACCGTCGCGCTCTATCGGCAGGTCTTCCGTGATCACATCGCCCCTGCCCTGGGCCGGACACGGGTGGATGCGATCACCTCGGTGGATGTCGAGCGATTGAAGCTCGCGACGCGGAAGCGGATCGGCAAGGGGCGGGGCCACGGGCAAGCCGCCGCCGCAGTGGTGAACCGGACCCTTGCCCTCTTGTCGGCGATCTGCGGCGCCGCGGAGCGGTGGGGCGAACTGCCGCGCGGCTCCAACCCCTGCGTCGGGGTCGAACGCGTCGCGGAGGAAGCCCGGGAGCGGTACCTCCGAGCCGAAGAGCTCGCGGCGCTCGAGAGCACGATCGCGGCGGGCGAGCGCGGGGAGATGGTCGTCCCGCGTCCCCCCTCGAAGGGACGGACGTCCGGCCGCAAGCAGGCACCGCCACGGCCCCGATCGATCACGCCGTCCACGGCGCTCGCGTTGCGCCTGCTCGTGTGGACCGGCTCCCGGGCAAGCGAGATCACCGGCCTTCGGTGGGGCATGGTCGACCTCGAAGGCGCGTGCTTGCGTCTGCCCGACTCGAAGAGCGGGGCGAAGGTCACGCCGCTCGTCTCGGCCGCCGTGGATCTACTGCGGCAGGCGCTGGCGGACCTTCCCGCCCCACCCTCCCCCGATGCGTTGGTCTGTAGCACCCGCAACGGCCAACCCCTGCGCAACCTGTCTCGCGACTGGGGAAGCGTGCGAGCTGCGGCTGGTCTCACCGATGTGCGGCGCCACGATCTGCGGCACACGTTCGCATCCGTGGCGCTCAATACTGGCGTATCGCTGGCGCATGTGGGCGCGATGCTCGGCCACAAGAACCAGCAGACGACGAACCGCTATGCCCACATCGCCGATGATGCGCTCCGGGCCGCAGTGGAGCGCACGGGAGATGCGATGGCGGCCAGCATGGCAGCAGGGGCGAACGTGGTGCGCCTGCCGACGCGAGCGCAGGGGGTCGGGTCGAAGCGGAGCTCGAAGCGGGCGAAAGCCCGGACCAAGTAGCGGCCGCGGCGGCTCGAACCAAGCCCTCTCGTTCAACGACAGACAGGCGTAGTGTCTGTGCGACGGCCACGATCGTGCTTGGGGGCCGCCCGAGGGTCGAGCGTGCTGCATGCGCTCTGGCCGCTCAAGTTCCGGGCCGGCCTTGCTCACGCTCGCAGTATGGGCTGGGTCCACGCGGTGGGCTCGTGGCGCATAAATAAGGTTTGGGCGTCGACGGGATGGGCCCGTTCGCGTGGTAGGCATCAGGGCCTGGGAAAACCGGCCAGGGCACGGCACCCATACGTCGTCGCAGGGTGCCACCGGACGCGCAGGGGCGTGTCACTCACCAATCGCCGTGAGCCCGTAGCTCCACGAACTACGCCCGCTCACGTCGGTCACCCGCACGGCGACCGTGGAGAGGCCAGGAGGAAGCGTCGGGGCCACCGTGGGTCCATCACCGATCATCACATCATCGAGGAACCACTCGAAGGTGAGCGGGTCTCCATCGGGGTCGAACGACCCTGACGCGTCGAGCCACGACGTGCCGTCGACCCGCTGCGTGACGAACGACGCTCGCGGAGCCTGGTCGATCGCAACGAAGTCGCCGAGCGTGAGCTCCATGGTCCAGACCCCGTAATCATCCCGGTGCTCCACCGTGAATGGATCCATCACCACGCCGTAACTCCCATCGAACAGGGAGACTACGGAGCCCGTGACGGGCACCATGTTCGGCACCGTCACCTTGATCGGCACTCCATGTACCCTACCTGCGAACATCACATCGAGCTCACCTGCGGGGATCTCGAACGTCGAGACTTCACCCTGGGTCAGCAACGGAACCGACTGCGGTTGCTCCACGAGGACGTGGAGGTCTTCGACCGTCAATCTCAGGCCGTCCCGCTCCCACATCATCGCTGAGGGGGTCACCAAGAGCATGCGCTGCAGTTCCAGCACATCCTCACCGACCCACGCGTCGAGTCGAGAGCACTCCCCACGTGGACAGGCATCGCCAAAGCCGAGGATTGGCGCCGTTCCGCTGGCCTCCACGCCGAGAATGGTGGGGCCTTCGAGCTTCATGCCGCCGCCCGTGGGGGCGAACGTGTCGAAGCCGCCCATGCTCGAGCCGCCGCTGCCGAAGGGATCCTCATCGTTGTTGTCATTGATCCCATGACACGCATGGGCTTCTCCAACCTCCGGCAGGTACCAATCGTAGACCTCGCAACTCGCCGCAGTCGAGAGATCCGTCACATCGGGCCAATCGGTACTGTTGGGGACATCCCACCTGCCACGGACCTCGTAGTTACCGTAGACCTCTTCGACACCTCCGTCGATCATGGCGTGGAAGCAATCGCCATGATGAAGAGCTACCCAGTTTGCCAGGTCGCGAAGCTGGTCGCGGTATGTTGGCCCTTCGACTGGGACTCCTGCCGGGATCTCATCCGCTGCCAACCGAAGATTGCGCGGGATCGCCCGACAAGCCTGATCGAAGCAATCATGAAGGCAAGCGCTTGCCGCTTGTGGAATCGAGCCGTCGGGTGGCGGATCGGCCCCTGTCTCGTCGGCTCCCTCGCCGTCTTCGTTGCTACTGATCTCCGGCAAGCAGCACGCATCGATTCCAGGATCGTCGTACGATTCGCCATCTGCCGGACCGAAGTGATCGACCCAGTACACACGCCCGTCTTCGATGATCTCTCGAATCGTCTCGGCTCCATCGATCCAGTCCGGGACCTCGACATGAAGAGTCCCATTGATGACAGTTGAGATTCTGCCCTCGCATTGCCAGCGAACAGCGTTGGCAGGGGCCCCGCTCGACCAACATTCGTTGGCGTCGCCTCCGTCTGTGCCCGTGTCACCCGTGCCTCCGTATCCTCCGTCGGTCAACTCCTCCACGTCGGGCGGTTTCACCTCGTCTGCATTGCACCCCGCGATGAACGCCAGGGTGATCACACTCGACTTACCAATCGCCTTCGCGAGCTTGTCCGTCATCATCCGATTCCTTGACCAGTTCGGTGGGGACTCCGCGCCCCGTTGGTAGTGGTTTCCCAACCGAGGTCCTCGTTACGAGAAATCTCGAGGCTCGAGCATGCAGACACGGCGAGGAGAGCATCGAACAGCGATCTCGGAGAACGAGCTCTTGATTCGATCACTACAAGACGACTTCGAAGCGCCCGTCTCCGTCGGTCGCCTGGAGCCTCGCTGGCGACGTCAAGTCCGGAGTCAGCCCGTTTCTGCGCATGACCCGCCTTTGCGTCTCGGGGAGTTCGTGCTCGGCACCGGCGCTGAGGAGTACACGGGACTGCTCGTCGATGAGCGCCGGTGAGCCTGCGATTCTTCGAAACGTTTTGCCCGCTCGTGGATCTTCACCAGCGCCAGCGCCAGGGCACGGCCATTCCGAGAACCGGTGCGGCCGTGCGCAGTGGCGCAAGCGTCCAGCTTCCATCGGGGAATCGAGCGTCCGCGAAGGCGACGGATCGTCCGCATGTACGACACGCACACAGGTTCGCCCCCGAAAAATGCCACCGCGATGCAACGCTCTCCGAGAGTGGCCGATAGACGCACCGAGATGTGCTCCGAGCCGAGGTCCACCGTCCCCGAACATGATGCTGCGCTCCTGGCGCAATGGCGAAGCGGCAACACGAGAGCCGGGTTGCTCCTCCTCCGCCGGCAGGTCGCGCCAACCCGCCGCTACTTTGCCCGCCGAGTGCCGTGTCGCGCCGACGTGGAGGATCTCGTACAGCGCACCCTACTGGCCTCGCTCGAGGCCCTGCCGCGGTTTCGGGAGGATACTCCCTTCTCCCGGTTCGTCCGTGCGATCGCGAGCAAGCTCCTGCTCCGACACCGCCGAGACGCCGCGCGAATGCGGGGGCGGCTCGATGACACCGTGGAGCCGGATGCGAGCCCGGGGAGCGACTCGTCCGCGGTCGAGCACGTCCTCCGCGAAGATACGTCCGACTGCCTGCGGAGGGCATTTCGCCGCCTCCCGGAAGCGAGCGCGAGGATCCTGCGCCTACACTACTGGGAGGATCGCGACGCCACCGAGATCGGCCGTGAGCTCGGCCTGAACCCAGGAGCCGTTCGCACCCGGCTGCATCGCGCCCGTCACGAGATGAAGCGCGCCCTTGGCACTATCTCCTGGCCGTCCCCCAGCACGTGGCTCATCGAGGTCAAGTGAGCCAGCCGACGGCGAGCGAAGGTCACCACCGAAGATTTCTCGGTGACGTCCGTGACCATCGGGAAACCAAGAACGACGACCCGAGATCGGGAGCCAACGAGGAGACCCCGGCCGATGATAGGCTCGTGCCGCCGCATGAAATCGCCGTCTCGCATCCCCAAGACCCGGCGACCCCTTGCCCTCGCCCTTGGGTCTTTGCTGGCCGCTGGCTGCAGCCCGGAGGAGGAGGACTTCCCGCTGCCGGACGTGGTGTGGGAGGGCACGTCGGTACGCGTGCGAATGGAGGACCCGTCGATCGAGGTCTGCGGAGGCTCGTTCGAGGGCCTGGACCGCCACGTCGAGCTCGTCCGCGAGGCCCTGCTGCTCGAGGGCGATGGGGTGGTGGAGTACTCGATTGGCGACGAGGACTTCGTGGACGCGGGATGCGATGGCAGTCCACTCGGTTGCACCAAGGCCACGTCGGGCAATGTGTTTACGTCATTACCGCTGCATCAACACGAGATCGTTCACGCGGTTCGAGCCCTCGACCCCGAGCTCGAATATCGAAGCTCGGCCTTCGAAGAGGGACTCGCCACGCTCTTTGGCTCCGACGATCTGGACAATGACATCCGTCCACTGGAGGTGATGGACATCCTCACAGCGTCGCATGTTGGGGGTCGTGAGGAGTACTTCCGCGCAGGTCATGCAATGGCTATCTTGCGCGATCGGCACGGCGCTGCTGCATTCCGACGTTTCGACGTCTCGAGCGCCTCGATGGATGAAGACCAGGCGTTCATCGAAGCCTTCGGCGAATCGAAGGAGCAGTTTGCAGCAGCGGCAGAAGGTGAGCCAGTCTGCGAGCAAAGCCAATGGTGGGTCCCGTTGCTCGAGTGCGAGGGGGAACCGATCGTCGCGGACCCCGCAACGGACGATCTCGTGCTTCGCGGAGACTTGAGTTGTGCGGCAGAGGATGTAAGAGGGCCACGAGGGGGCTGGATGTGGACGTTCCGACACTTCCGACTGGACCGTAGTACGAGCACGATCGACTATCAGATTAACATGCCGGAGGACGCAATGCTCGAGATCGTAGGCTGCTACGGAGGATGCCCCGGTCGCTTCGCGTACATCGGTGGGCGCTACGATGTAGGTTCGATCCTGAACGGCTTGCCAACGCTCGAGCCTGGGGAGTACTTCCTTCGCATGAGTCGGCCGACGACCGAAGGCGCGGGGGATTTCGAGGTCGTGCTCCAGTGATGAATCAGGATCAGCCAACCTCCGCGTCCATGCTTTGATCCTTCGAACGCCGCCCACGCTCTTCTTCCTCGACGATCGAAATTTTCCGTAACGAAGACATCGGTCGGGAAACGATATCGATGAGGACACATGGTCCTCATCGATATCTGACCGAGAAGTCGAACAATGGAAGACAGACTCAAGAGTTCCATGGCCCCCACCGTAATCGCCTTGGCGTTCATCGCGGGGTGCAACGCAGGTGAGGTACAACCGCCCGACGTGGTGGAGTTGACCGACGGAGGATACGGAGGCACGGGTGATACGGAAGCCGACGGAGGTGACCCCAACGAGTGCTGGTCGAGTGGTGCTCCTGCCAACGCCGTACGCTGGCAGTGTGAGGGCCTCGCCGAGGCGGCGGTATTCGCCACTCTCCACATCGAGGTTCCTGAAGACCTCGAGAATGGCGAGATCATTCAGGCGACCATCGACGCTGGTCGGATCGACTGGCATGAGAGCTTCGGTCCCTGGAATTCCGAGACCTATGACGATCCCGGCATCGATGCATGCTGCTTGCCAGAGAGCGGCGGCAATGACGATGGCGAGGGGGCGGACGAGACAGGAGCGCCCCCTCCGGACAACGACATCCCGCAGGCCGCCGCTGCATGCACCGACGACTGCGTCGATCAAATGTGCCGTGAGATGCCCAGGACTCTTCGCGAGCTCGCGGCCGAGATCCCCGCAGGCGTTCCCCTCGCTGGACCGTCCTACCGCAATCAGCTACGAGATCTCGCCAACTGGATCGCGGCCAATCATGGGCAGTGCTACACCGCACTGCGAGCCGGGGGTATCGAGGAGATCTTCGGCAGCTACGAGGTCGGTGGCGAATGGCAGCTCCCCAACAACGGTGCTTGGCCCGACATCACCGAGATGTCCATTCGCGGTAGCTGCAGTGTGTCCGACTGGTACCTGCCCGAGCAAGGCGAGCCGCAAGCATGCACCGGGATCAACGACAACAACGACGAGGACCCCTTCGGCAGCGGGGGCTCGAGCATGGGTGGCTTCGATACGTTCGCCCCCACGGGCGGTGTCATGAAGCTCGAAGGCCCCACCATCCTCGGCGTGGAGGCCAGCGGAACGGCGCCCGTCCTCGGTCTCGGCGACGCCTGCCCGCGCGGTGAGTGCTCGCGCGTGGATGCATGGGTCACGGACGAAGGGCTCGAGCTGCAGCGCGTGCTACTGGTGGCCCCTGCCGCGATGGAGTGGGAGCAAGATGGCATGCGACTGACGGTCGAGGGGATGCACGCAATGCTCGAGCACCCGTGGTCCGTACCCCTCATCGACGAGGGTGGCGTGAAGCGCTTCGAGATCCCGGCGGGGGAGGTCGAGCTCCTGTTCGCGGGTCGTGTGCATGGGGTGCCGCTCGAGACCGCCGTGCCCATCACCACGCTGATCACGGGCACCGTGACCCCGCTCTACGACGGCAGCCACGCCTTGACGATCGATCCGTTCGCCGTCGAGCACCGCGATGGCTACGGCACATGGACGATGCAAGTGGCGCTCGGCGACCTGGTGGCGATGGATCACTCACCGCGAGCGACGTTCTTCGAGCAGTCGCTCGAGACCACGACCATGTACGATGCGTCGCCTTCGTTCGACCCCGATGGGGATCCGCTGTCCTTCGAGTGGTACATCGACGGCAGCCTCGTCGGCGAGGGAGCAACGCTGACCCCCGCGCCGGGCACGGGACCGTCGACGCTGGCCTTGCGGGTCTCCGACCCGGCTGGGCGCGCGTCGTGGAGCTACGGGCTCGTGTTCGGAAGCGAGTGAGCGCTCGGTCGTTTGCCGCGATCTCGACCGCGGCAACGTCGAGTTGATCCCTACCCCCGGTGAGCAGCGTGCTGGGCCGCTCGCCGGGAGTCTCCTCGGTTTCTGGTTCTACCCACGACACAACGACGGCGGATACACCGGCCGAGCCGCCCCGCCCATCGTCGCGAACACCGGCTATCGAATCGACACGCCGCTGATGGGCACGCCCCCACGGGCGAGCTCGTCGAGCAGGTTGGGCAGCGCGCCCGGGGCTGCGATCGCGACCTCGCCGTACATGATCTCCACCGCGAGGAAGTCCTCTCCAACGGAGGGCTCGTACTTGCCCGCCTGGCCCGGCTCGACGGTCTGGTCGGCGCCCACCTTCGAAAGCCCGCCTGCTCGACAGACCTTGCACCACAGCTCGAGCCGCTGGTCGACGAGCGCCGCGGCAGCCGGGTCGAGGGTGGTGCTGCACGAAACCTCGATGCAGAGCCACGAGAGACCGGTCTCCATCTCCAGGCCGAAGGCGAGTTGTGGTCGCACGTTGGGCACCAGATCGAGCGCGGCGGGGGTGGAGGGCAGCGACCGCGCCCCCGAGGCGGCCGGCGTCCCCTGCACGTGGATCGTGCTCGGAGGCAGCGCCAGCGCCAGGAGCATCCGCACCAGTACCGCGAGCACCGACGGGTCGGCCGGCAGCCGCTCGTAGGTCACGTGCAGGCCGTGGGGCAAGACGGTCACCTTCCAGTTGAGCTGCGGGCACGACTCGACGAAGCCGCCCGCGGTCACGAAGCGGGCGAACAGGTCGAGCGGATCTGGCCAGTCGGCGTCGGCCGGGACGTCGGCCCCGAAGCCGATGATGACCTCGATGGGGTGGTCAGGGGAGAGCGGAACGTGGGGAATGATGTTCGTGGGCATGGAGCTACTCGTTGTTCGTGGTCATGTCGCCGAGCAGGTGGACGGCCTTGCCCTCCATCCGCACGTTCATCGAGCCGGGCGAGATGAGCTTCGCCCGGCCCTGGGTGGTGGCCGACACGATGCCGCCCCCGGTGGCCTGACTCGCGACGTCGCCCGTGCTCTTGAACGAGCCTCCCTTGACGGCGACGCGTTTGCCCTGGACCTTGACCGTCTTGGTGAAGCCCGAGGGCTTGGTGCCGGTCTGGGCGATGTTGGGCAGCGGCGTGGGCACGAATGGCGCCGGCGGGCCGGGCATCTTGCAGACGTTGGGCACGGTGGCCATGGACACGCCGTTGCTGCCTTCGGTGAGCGGGGTCTTGGGAGGGTTGATCGCGACCTTCATGGTGTGCTCCAGCGTCGATCGGGCCCCGTGCGAAGCACGGCGGCACCGCGTAGGCCGAGCTCGCTACCGGCCCAGGTGAGGATGTCGGACTCGCTGTGATGCCCGCGGGTGCCCCAGCACGCAGCGATGGCCAGGGCCACGATCGCCGTGGCTCCACCCACGGTCCCGATGCTCGGCACGAGGGTCTCGTACCGCGTGGGGTCGAAGGGCAGCTCGGGTGGGATCCGTTGGGTGGCCCAGGTGTACTCGCGATCGCGATAGCGCTCGCCATCGAGGTCGCACAGAGCGGTGGCGATGCCCCGGGTGCCCGAGGCGCGCAGGGCCTCGGAGATCACCGCGCCCAGGCCCTCGCCCGTGCACGGGGTCTCGGCGCGGGCGTGGTGGGGCTCGTGACCGACGGCGACCGAGAGCAGCTGCCCGATGGACGGCAGCCGGTAGCCTCGCTGGACCTCGGCCGACGCGAGCACGAGGGCAGCCGCGGCCTCGCCGGGAGGGAATCCCCAGCGATGGCGGGGGCAAGCCAGGCGCGAGCTCTCGTCGAGGTCGTCGAGCACGTCGGCGTCGAGCAAGCTGTCGGCGCCCGCCACGACGCACACCGGGGAGCGCCGCTGCTCCAGCAGGTCGACCGCCGAGCGCAGGGCGGAGAAGCCCCCGGCGTTGCCCTGGGGGACGACCGTCACGTCGAGCTCGAAGGGCAGCAGCTCCTGCTCGAGCCGCGCCGCCACCCTGCGTGCGAAGGGCTCGACGTCGGCCGTGGGCACCTCGCTGCTCGCCACGATGGCCGGCACGCGCGGCACGGGCTGGCCAAGGGCGGCGAGCGCTTCGGTGATGGCCGGGCGAGCCAGCGCGAGCAGCCGCTCGACGCGGCCCGTGGCCTCGACCCAGGGGCACCAGCCCCCCACGTAGGGCTCGCCCGCGCGGTCGACCATGAAGTCGTGCTCCTGCAGGCGGGAGATCCCCGCGCGCAACGAGGCGGCCGAGGTCGCGGCGAGCATGCCCACCGGCGTCACCGCGCCGCACGAGATCACATGAACCGGGCCCATCAGACGATGGCCTCCTTCTCGATGATGCGCGTGGCCTCGATGTGGTCCACGTCGCGGCCGCAGTCGAGCACGGTGGACCACACCAGCGTGAGGCGGTCGAGCTCGGGCTCGGCCAGGATCGTGTTGAGCTTGCCGCGGTGATGCAGGTGGCGCTGGCGAGCGGCCTTCGTGAAGAACGTTGTGTAGCGCAGGTGTACGTGAGGGACCGCGATGCTCAGCGTGCCGCGTGGGGAGAGGTTGAGCAGCAGCAGGCGAGCATCGCGAGGCAGGCCGGCGCGGAGCTGCTGATCGGCTGGGGCGCAGTTGAAGTAGCGCTCGTCGAAGTCCTCGGGCAGCAAGGGCTTGCGGCTTCGCACCCAAGCCGCGTCGTAGGTGCCTGCGTAGTCGCTGCGGGGCTTCCAGTGCGAGGCGATCGGACCGAGCCCGGCCGGGCCTGCGCGGGCGAGGTCCGCGCCCGGGTACTCGAAGTTGGCGGCGGGCGAGCCCACCAGGTGCTCGGCTCGAGCCGCCACACCGCAGCCGACGGGGTTGCGAGGGTCGAGGCGCTGGCGGGCGGGATCGGGATCGCGGTCGTCATGACCCCCGTAGGCTCGCTCGTAGACGAGAGGCACCCGGACCACCGGGGTCGTGGGCCCGGGCCGCACGACGGCCCCCAGGAATCGCTCGAAGCGGCGATCCCCACGGACGGTCAAGACCTTGCGCAGGCCGGCGAGCTCCAAGCCGATGGTGAACTCGACCGACGGCCGCCCGCCCGGAGCATGGCCAAAGCCGCAGACCAGCACGTCGGTCGCAGGCTTGGGTGGCACGAGATCAGTCTCGTACAGCAGGCTCGACCGCGCCGGGTCACCGTGGTGGACGGGAGCGACGACCGGAGCGATCTGCTCGGCCGCAAGGCTCGTGCTCCCGTCCGCCGCGACGTCATAGGTGCCCTTGACGACCACGACCCACAGCACCGCGCCGCGCCCGTCGGTGAACGACGCGCGCTCGGCAGCGTAGGAGGTTCGATTGTCGACGACGAACATGGGGATGGATGACTCCAGCTCGTGCTCACGCCTTGACCCGTCGTCCAGCGTCCTTCCACTCCACGCTCTCTCCCACCGGGGCGAGCCGCCCGTGCAAGTACCACTCCCCATCCACGAACCGCATCCGGGGATCATCGAGCCGCGACCGCACCTGCTCGATGATCTCCCGCTGCTGCACCACCGGCAGATCCGGCTCGTAGCTCCACTGCACGCCGTACCGGATCACGAATTCGTCCGCGAGGCACCGCCGCAACCACAGCGGCAGCCCCATCGACAGCACCTCGAGATCCGTGTGAGGTCCTGCCAGCCTCCCGAGTCGATACCGTTGCCCTGGCCGCAGCCGCTCGCCGTGCTCCGCCAGCCACCGTTCCCATACCACCGGGTCGATGCTGATCCCCGATCCGTCCAACGCCGTCCATGCCCGATCGCACGCCCGTTCCACGATCGCCTCGTGCTCCGCGTCGTCCTCCGTCTTCAGGCGCGCCCCGGTGATCATGAACAGCCCGAGAGCCGCCGCCTCGGCATGCGCCCCCGTCCGAAGCTGCTCGACCAGCACCTCGAGCCCCCGCGGATCCCCGAACACGCCCAACCCCAGCAACGCCTGCGCCGGCTCCTCGCCCCGCGCGGCCTCCATCAGCCAGGCCCCCGTCGCCGGTCCGCCGCCCATCGCCACCGGCAACGCGGCCCACGGCGCGCGCTTGCGACGGGCGAGCCGATCGAGCACCGACGCCTCCCCGCACCGCAGCGCTGCCACGGCCGCCGCCTGGGCCACGACCGGATCGCCACAACGCACCTCGGCCAGCACCGCGCCCGGCACCGTCCCGGGCAGCTGCCCCAACGCCCGCAGCACCGCCGCCCGATCCGCACACGCCCGCCCAGCCGCCTCCCGCAGTTCGTCGGCGGCCCGAATCCACCCCCGCGCCCCCACGCACGTCGCCAGCACCGACGCCACGTGCGGCCCGGCATCCCGCAGCGCCTCCGCCACGAGTTCCGCCGCATCGCTGGCCAGGTGGTGCACCAGGGCATCCGCGACCGCCTGCCGCAGCGAGGCCGCGGCCCGCTCGTCGGTCGACGCCTCGCAATACACCTCCACCTCGCTCAACGCGACCCGCACGATTGCGAAACGGTGGAGCCGACACGCCAACGCCACCAGCGCGTAGAAGCTCCACGAGTCCTCCGGGACCGCCTCCATCAACGCGACCCCCAGCGCACCGTCCCCACCACAACCGAACGCCCGCAGCTGTCCGTCGATCCGCGCCTCGACCTCCGCTAGATCGTCGAGCGTGGCCTCCCAGCCGCACAGCCACCGCTGCCGCAGGTCGTATAGCTCGCCCACCATCCGAAGGTGCTCTCGATAGACCTCTTGCCCCACCACGTGCCTCCATCGATGCCGCTGGTCGTCCGAGCACGTCTCGACGAGTCGAACGTTCACTCGAGAACCTCCGCGAGGGATCCCTACCGTGCGGATCTTCGACCGTTCATCGCTCCCGAGTCGCGGATCCCACGAAGGAATCGCCGTGAGACCCCGACGCTCCTGGCCGAGCTCGACACGTTGCCCTCCTCGGCCGTGAGGGTCCGATCGACGAGCCATCGATCGACAGCACGGTGGATCTGCCGGAGCGTGGCGCCTCGGTCGAGCATCTCGGCCAGCGAGGGTCCTGCGGGCTCGCTCCTCGGTGGGTCGGCGCTCGCCAGCTTCGCGACCCGTTCCCCGACCCGAGGACCGCGCACCGCGGCCCAGCGCTCGCGTATGCTCCTGCGATTGGTCTCGAGCCGATTCGCAGCGTGGGTGATGTTCCACTCGCATGCCTCCAGCACTCGACCGAGCACCCACCGATCCACGACCACCATGATCTCGCCTCGCGTCGCTCGCCCAAGCATCCGATTGAGCTCGGGCTCGGGCTCGTCGAGCACCGAAGCCTCGTGTGGCTGCTCGTGGGGGGGACGCCCGGCTCACGACCTTCGACACGATCCCGTCGACGCTGGTCCCGGCGAGCTGCGCCAGCTCCCAGACCTTCATCGTCTCGACCAAGCGCACGAGCTTGTGGCGATCGATGACGAGCACGTCCTGCATGCTCGGCCTGCTCTGCTTCTCCAACGCTTTGGTCATCTCGCGGTCACTCCGTGGCAGCCGCCGGGGCATCGGCCGGAACATCCAACGTCATCGACTCGGCCCCGGCCTCCTCCGACCCGTCGGGTTCGTCCGTGGCTTGCTCGGCGCTCAGCGGCGGCCCAAGCCGGGGGTAGAGCCGCTTCCATCGCCGGACGTGTTCCCGAAGCGACTTCCGACTCGTGCCGATGCGTACCGCGCCGTGCGTGATGACCCCCTCCGAATCGAGCCACGCGACGGTGCATGCGAGCACCCGCAGCTCGCCAACCATCGCGGAGAGCTTGGACGGGACCGGGTCGAGCCCCAGCACCCTGCGGCCGAGGTCGTCCCACCGCGCCCGAAGCACGGCGCGGACGTCGATCACTCCGACGATCACTGGCCGCGCCAGATCGCTGACGAACGTCAGTTCCACCGGCTGTCCCACCATGGTGGCCTCGATTTGGATGGACGCGATCGCCGTGCATCGCTGTTCCTCTCCGTCCGGCCCATCGAGCTCCACCACGGGCTCGCCGTCCGTCAGGAGCTCGACGAGGGTCCCGATCACCAACTTGGACTCGACGCCCTCTCGCGTCGAATCGTCGTGACATGCTGCCGATTCGTTGCTCATCGCCCTTCTCCTCTCCGCATGGTCGTCCTGCCTCCTTCTCACTCGTCAGTTGAGCTTGATCTTCTCCGTGCCACGAATGTCCACCTCGCCCGCCGTCACGATGTCGATGCGCTTCTCGGCCTCGATGCCAACGCGCTGACCTCGAACGCTGATGCGCCCCGCCGCCTCGATCTCGACGTTGGGACCCTTGATGCCGATCTTCATGCCCTCGATCTCGGTCGTCGGGCCCTTGATGGCCGTAATGCTCGCGGTCACGGCGACGAGCACATCGGCCCCGATCTCCACCTTCTTGGCTGCCCGCAGCGTGGCCGCCCCCTGCTCGAGCACCAGCGACGTCTTGGGGCACTCGGCCGAGATCCGCGGGGCTTGGAGCACGATCCCGTCGGGCCGGATCTCCAGACGGCTGTCACCGCAGCACAGCACGATCGGCTCGGCCGACCGCACCACGAAGCCACCCGCGGGCGCGTCGGGCTCGGCGTCCTTGGGAGCGCCCGAAGGACCGGCGTCGGCCGAGACGTCACCAACGTGCAGGGCGTAGCCACCGCGGTAACGCGCGGTCGTCTGGCCGCTCACGATATGGCGGTGCTCGCCGGCGGTGATCGTGGTGTCGTCCTTGCCGACCCTGGCGATCCGCGAGCCGTCGACGGCGAGCGTCTGGTTGCGCCCCACCTCCGTGCAGTGGTGCGAGAGCACCCGCTCGCGAAGGTTGCGCTGAGCATGGAGGAACACCTCCTCGGCCCCGGCCATGTCCTCGAACGACAGCTCGTTGAAGCCCTCGCCGCCCACGGTCCGGGTGCGGAGCACGATGCGTGTCGCGTGCCCGGGCAAACCGTAGGGCGGCACCGCAGCGCCGTTGTAGACGCAGGCGCTACAGATCGGCCGATCCGGGTCGCCATCGACGAACGACACGAGCACCTCGGTGCCCACCCGCGGGATGAGCACCGCACCGAAGCCGTCGCCCGCCCACGGTGCAGCCACCCGCAGCCAGCACGACGAGGGCTCGCCCTCGTGCTCCTGGTCGTCCCACAGCATGCGGACGCGGACTCGGCCGAACCGATCGGTGTGGATCGCCTCGCCCGGCGGCCCCGTCACCACGCCCGACTGCACGCCCACCGCCCACGGCTTCGGGCTCCGAGGGGGCACCACTGGCGATCGCACCGGCTGGCACTCGATGTCGTTGCCGTACACGAAGACGGGCGCATCCCCCTGCCCCGCAGGGTCGGTGACTCGTAGTAGGTCCTCGACCTCCTCGACGGCTCCGCCCTCGGGCTCGCATGGTCCCTCGACGCGCCCCTCGTGCCGCACGGCGGTGACCACCCACCGGTCGCCGATCTCCTCGTCCGGGTCGGCGAGCAGCTCGAACACCGACCCGGCGCGAAGGCTCGTCGCGTTGGAGCACGCGCGCAGGCGCGTCGCGGTCGCGTGGTCGCGCAACCGCTGGAGTCGAACCCGTCCGCCCGCAAAATCCGCGACCGCCTCCGCGGTCTCTTCGGCTTCGCACGGCCGCCCCTCGTCGGTCTCCCACCAGCCGCCGACGGAAGCCGGGTCGTCCGTCCGGGAGGTCGAGGGCAGCCGCGCCCCTGCCCTGGCTCGCCAGTCCCAGCCCATCGCCTCCCACTGTTGCCGTCGCAGTCGGTTCTGCTGGCCCATCGCGGCGATGCCCTCGAGCGGCATCGCGTCCACCCACTCGCCCACGAACGGCAGCTGCGGCGGTGGGCGGTCGTCCGGCTCGAGCGGCTCCCGTCCCGCGTTGGGCAGCGCCTCGTTGTCGTCGACCAGCACCACCGTCTCGATCCCCGAGTCGTGGTCGAACATCACGGTGATCCCCTCGTCGGCGAGGATCCGCAGCACGAAGTCGAGGTCGGTCTCTCGGTACTGTACGCAGTAGTCCCGCGGCGGCTGGATCCGTCGAAGCCGATCCACACAGACCGACCCGCCGTGCTCGGCCAGCACCGGGCCCATCACCGCCAGGGCGATCTCGACCACGCTCTGCCCCTGGAACATCCGGCTGCGCCGCGACATCCCGAGCAGCGCGAACGCAGGCACCACGTGCAGCTCCACCGCCGGCTCGTCACCGAGGGCTTCGACCCCGCGGAGGATCTCGGCCTCGAGCACCACGCCGTGCACCGTCCGCGCGGCATCGCCCCGGGCGAGCTCGAACACCACGCGGCCCCCGAGCAGCCCCTCGACCCCCGCCTTGGGCAAGGCCCCCCGGGCGACCACTGCGAGCGCATAGGGAGCATGCAGCCGCTCGTCGAGCGTGAACGACTGCACCGCCCACTCGTGCTCGTCGGGCTCGTCCCGGAGCTGGAGGTACATGCAGACGCGCGGCGGCGAGAGCTGGTCGAGGCCGCCCGCGAGCGCGTGGCGTGCCAGGAGATCATGCGGCATGAGTGGTGTGCTCCTTGGGTCGGATCTGGGTGGTGGCCACGGCGATCTCCAGCGCTCGGATCGCCCGCATGCGGTCGAGCGGGCAGCGCTCGGGCGAGGCGATCACCGCCGTGTAATCGAAGCTCCAGCCGTTCACGTCGCGGTGGGCGAAGCGGAGCTCGAAGGTCTGCTCGCGGTCATGGGCGTGCGCGACGTAGATCCCCACGAGCCCCGCCGTGCCCAGGGCCGAGCCCGAGGAGATCCGCTTGGGCTGGCGCGCGAGCGCGATCCCGTCGGTCCACAGCTCGTGATGCAGTCGGTGCTGCCGTACCTCGATCGATTCGGGGCGATCGAGCGGCCAGCGCGTGGCCTCGATCCGCAGGCCCACCGAGCCCTGCGCGCCATCGATGGGCTCGGCCACCCATCGCGTCGTACCCAGCCACGGCGGCGGCTTCGGCCGGGCGCTCCACGACTCCGGCAAGCAGAACTCCATGTGCGGCCCACCGCGGTGCACCTGGGGCTCCACCTCACGGCGATACGTCGGTCGCTCCAACGCCATGAGCGGGCCGCACGGCCACAGGACGTCGTGCATGCGCCCCCAGGTCGAGGACGGCCCAGCCACGTCGACCCGCAACAGCCGCCCGTTGTCGACGAACCCGGTCGCGCGGCGCACCTCCACGCGGCCGTCGATCACCTTGAGCCCGCCCACCTCGAAACGCGGGTGCCAGCGAGCATCGAGCGGACGAGCCATCGCGATCGACCAACCCGCGAGCTCCCAGCCGTGGCGGACCCACTCCGCCGGGTCGACATCCCACCGCAGCCGCGTCGCCGACACGATGATCCGCGGCCCCTCGATGTCGGGGTCGGGCGCGAAGATCCCGAGGATCTCCGGGTGGCCCGCTGCGGCGTGGGCACCAAGGCCCTGCACGCGCCCCCAGCCCTTGGGGACCGGCAGAGCGTAGGCCAGGGTTGGATCGCTGCTGGGCACGATCGTCTGCCGCCGGTGGGTGGTCTCCAGCCGCTTCAGCACGTGCGACGCGTCGCAGAAGGGCGGGGCTCGCAACGTGGTCATCGTCGGTCGCCCTCCCCTGTCACTTCGGCCCAGAGCCGAATCGGCCGAGCCACGCCCCAGGCTCGCGCTCGGGGGCGCAGGAGCACCATTCCGAGGACTCCCCTACCCTCGCTCGGCTTGGCCTCCACACGGCGCCACGAGAACGGAAGCTCGCCGGGCGGTGGCTGGGTTTCGTTCTCATCCGAGCACCAGCCCACCCGAGGCTCCGGCGTCCGCCCGATCACCACCGAAGGACAGCCGTCCGCGATCGCGTCGACCCCGTGCGGCCCCTCGCTCACGTAGTCGCCGACCCGCAGGGCTGGGAAGCCATTGATCTCCACCGTGGTCTGCGTCGCCACGAACCCACCCCCCGCGTACGACTCGGGCTTGGCCCGGTAGCGCACGAGGCTGTCGCAGCTTCGCAACGCTGGCCGACCGCCAATGAAGACGTTGGGGCTGCCCGGGCCGGGCGCGATCGGATTGCCGAGAAGCATCGGGTCACCGACCCGCGCCGCGAACCCGGCCGCCGGGGTCAAGACGATCTGGTTCCACTGCTCCAGGCACCCGCCCGCGCTCCCGTCGAAGCACCACTCCGCGTCGTCGACGTCGAGCGAGAGTAGATGCTCCGGGCGCTCGGTCAGGTCGGCGAGCAACTCGAACGCCGCCGGCTCGCTCGCTGGCCGAGGCCGACCCGCTACGGGTGTGCATCGTGCGGCATCCCGCAGGACCGGCTCGAGCAACGCCCGAAGGCGCCCGGCTCGGTCGTCGTCGAGCCACTCGAGCGAGTGAGAAAGTCGGCTGCGTACGATTCTCCGCTTCCTTCCCCGGAAGCGCACGGCGAGCCGTATCGCCTGGACGAGGTCGACCAAGACGTCCCACACGCCTGTGGCGGGGTGCACGTGTTCTGGGTGGAGGGTCATGGGTGGTCGGTGACGATCGAATTCGAGGACGCAAGGACCCCGCGCAGCCACACGCAATGGCTACGAGCAAGGAGCAGCACTCTTGGAAGAGACGACTATCTACGGGAGGAGTGCCTACGACGCACGGGTGTGGCGGGAGCGATGCTCGTGGTCCTCACGGGGTTGAACGGCCAAAACGTTGGAGCCACTCGACGGTGGCCTCGCCGTCGAAGTCCTCCCAACCGATCGAGTAGTCCTCGTCGAGGAACAGCGCCGAGCCAACGATGCGGTGAACCGCCCGATAGGGCTCGACGGCAGGCGAGGGCTTGTTTCGGTCGCACAATCGTGGTCGCGGACCTGCCCGGAGCACGATGCCCTGACCGACACGCTGGGCCGTGACACCGGGGGCGACCGTGGCCTTGGCCTCGACGGCCTCGATGCCCCCGAGTTTGCCGAGATGATGAGGACCCACAAAGGTGAGCCAGTTGATCCCGGTCAGGCCGAAGTGAGCCCGCCACTGGCTCCGCTCCGCTCCATCGGGCTCGACGCCCTCGAAGCGCGTGACCAGCCCCCGCACAGCTTTCCACCACTGCTCATTGTGGAAAGGGGTCATGTGGAGCATGAGGCCCGCGCTGCCGCACACGAATTCGAGCGGCGCGGCGAGCTCGATGAGCTTGGCAGCGAGCGCGTCGGGATCATCGGCGGTGGAGAGCGGCACGAACACCTGGACGAAGTTGAGCGTGGTCTCTCCTTCCTCCTCGCTCAGCTCCTCGTCGTCGCCTTCGACCCGGAACGACTCCTCGCCGAGCTGCTCCCACTCGCCGCTCTCCACCGTGATGAAGCAGATCGGCCCGTAAGGCCGTTTGCCCCCGAGCCACGACTCGATGGTTCGATAGGCGGCCGTGTTCATCTTGCGACTCTTGTTGCCGCCCCCGAGCCGCGCCCAGGACATCACCTCGGTCCCGCGCCACGCGAGGAAGCGATTCCAGATCTCGAGCACCTGCTCGCGGTATGCAGCCATCGGACGCCCGAAGAACAGCTCCATGCCGATCTCCAAGCGGATGGCAGGTTTGCCAAAGGAGTCGTGGGCGAAGCGGTCGACGTCGACGCCATCGTAGGTGGTGGTCATGTGCAGCTCTCCGCGGTGGGTCCGATGGCTTTGACCGGGATGCCCTCTGGTCTTGGCTTCTCGCCCTCGAGATGCGCCTTCTGGTAGCACTTCTTCATGGTCCGCCCCAGCAGCGTGTAGGGATCCCAGTCCTGGATGGAGGGCAGCGGATCGCCTTCCTTGTTGCAGGGAGTCTTGAGCTCGTAGATCGCCTTGATCTGCGATGCGGACAGCGGCTTGTCCCCGGTGCCCACCACGAAGTCGGGCAGGCAGAACTTCTGCCCAGGCGGGAGCTTGGTCGACTGGTACCGAGCCCCGGCCGGCGCGTGGATCCTCTCCTCGTACGGCCCCCTATCCTTCTGCGCCTGCGCGATCTTCTCCTCCACGCACTTCTGCCGCTTGCGACCGAGGATGCAGCACTTCACCCAGTCGGGGACGGGGATCCTCTCGACCCCCCTGTAGGTCACGCTCGCGGCGCAGTCGCAGACGGCGGCGGTCATGTCGATCCCCGCGACGACGAGCGGCTTCTGGAGCGTCCCGAGGGCCGGGTTGGCAGCATTGGAGGTCATTGCGGTCTACTCGTCGTTGGATGGTCGTACAGAGGACACATTCCGCCGTCCTCGTGGTGCTCGAGGGCGTAGATGGCCGAGCCATCGCCCGAGGGCCATGGTCGGCCGGCGAGAACCGGCAAGGCTCGCGGAATTCGAAATCAATCGGTCGAGGTCACGGCACGTCGGCGCCGGCATGGTCGGCCGTGCCGTCGACGCTGGGACGTAGGTTCCCATCGATGTCGGTGATCGGATCGCCGGATTGCCATTGGGCGATGTCCGCGAAGAGCGTGAGTCCGCTGTTCTGCAGGTGGAGGTCGCCCGTCGTGTAGCCCGCGAACCAATCTCCTGGGCTGCCGCCGGGGAACATGCCCACCGCGACGTTGCCTGCACCACCGATGGCGCCTTCGGCGGCGCTGTAGGTGACGTTGGCTGCGGGGCAGGCGACCTCGTCCGGAGGCGAGCCGCCGCGGGTCACGAGGATGGAGTTTCGAACGTCGACGGCGACCGGAGCGGTGCAGGTCAGCGCGCTCGCGTTGAAGGTACCGCCGCCCAGCGTGGAGTAGAGGACGTTGGCCGTAGCACCATTCACTTCCAGTGCGCGGGCGTCGTCGAAGCTCCCGCCGACGAAGCAGTTGCGCAGCGTCAGCTCCGCAGAGTTCTGCGCCACGACGCCTCCGCCCGTGTTCTGCACGAGCCGGCTGCGATCCACCCACGCGAAGGCACCGTCGACCCGCAGGCCTAGCCCCATCGTGTTACCGGCGACGCTCAGCCCATCGATGTAGACGCTCGTCCCCGCTCCCGTCACCTGCAAGCCGGGATTGCCTCCGGTACCCTGGATGGCGGGCTCTTCACTAGGCGCAGCCAACAACGCGATGGTCTTGCC
The DNA here is from genome assembly GCF_026337845.1 of Paraliomyxa miuraensis. Classification (GTDB taxonomy): domain Bacteria; phylum Myxococcota_A; class Polyangia; order Nannocystales; family Nannocystaceae; genus Paraliomyxa; species Paraliomyxa miuraensis. The sequence continues at coordinate 73,329 of NZ_JAOVZF010000136.1, forward strand.
TCCGTCGATGAGAAGACCTCCGGCCGTTTGGTAGGAGCCACTACCGTCGATCTCGTGCACGACGATCACCCCGTGCGTCCCATCGTCCACCGCGTTCACGGCCGCGGCGATCGTCATGTAGTCCTGCCCCCCGTCGCCGTCCACGTGCACGACGAAGTCCTCGGGGAAGCACCGCCCCATCGCGAGCTCGCATGCCCCGCTGCCGCACTGTGCGTGCTCGGTGCACTGGATGCAGGTGTTGGAATCCTCGTCGCACAGCAGGAGCTGCTCGTCGCAGACGGCGGGGTTCTCGGGCGTACACGCCACGCACTCCCCGTTCACACACAGCGGCGCCATGGGGTCGAGCCCGGCGCATGCCGCATCCCCCTCGGCCCCGATCGCATCGCACGCCACGCACTCCCCGCTCACCGGCTCGCAGAACGGCGCCGCCGCATCCGGGCAGTCTTCGTTCCCCACGCACGGCATCGGCCCCGTCGTGCTGCTCTCGCTACCGCTGCTGCTCCCGCTCTCGCTGCCACTCTCACTTGCCGGGCCCGTATCCGTCCCCGAGCTGCTGCCACCCATGCACTCGGCGTCCGAGAGCGTGCCGCACGGTGCATGGCACTCGGGCGCCACCTCCGCCACGCATCCCGTGTAGCCACCGAGTCGGCATTCGTCGTCCCCTTGCGTGCAGTAGGGTCGGTCCGGGTCGATCTCTGCGCAGTAGCGATCGCCCTCGTTGTAGGTGCAGTGGTCGAGGTTCTCCCTGACCGAGATCACTTGGCATGCGCTCCCGAGCAGCGGGAGGATCATGGTGATGAGCGTCGTACGAAGTGCCATGATTCATGCCTCTAGAAGCGGCCGGCCCAGGACAAACCGGCGCCGTTGGGGAGCAATGCGGGAGCGAGCGATGTGGCACCGCTTCGCCGGGCCCTTCGCTTGCGCAGCACGGTCTGATCCACCACGACCAGCACCACGCCCGTCGCGAGCATTCCCGCTCCGATGCCCGTGAGTGAACGGCCGAGGGGGCGGCGGTCGACGGTCTCGATGAACCTCGCGCTGGAGGCTTGCAGCCGTTCCTCGGGGCCCTGCGCCAGCACGATGATCCCGCCGAGGGTCACGCCGAGCCCGACGGCCAGCGTTCCGATCCCGGCGAAGCCAGCAGGCCCGATGGCCTTCGGGTCGCGGTCGGTCGGCTCGTCGCTCGCGGCCCCGTCCTCGCCCTCCGCGCCCGTCTCGCCCTCGTCATCAGCCTCGGGCTCGGCCTCCGGCTCGGGCTCGCTCTCCACCGGCTCGGGCTCCGCCGTCGCGAGTTTCTGCCGTAGCTCGCCCGCGAGCACCGCCGTCTCCTCGTCGACCTTCTTGAGGAACTGCGAGTTCAAGCACGCCTCGCAGGTGATCTCGCGCACCGAGCCCGGGTCCCCCACGAGCAGCATCCGCGCCTTGAGGTGAATGCCGTCCTCGCCGTAGCGACTCACCTCGATCCGCATCGCATGGATGGCATCGTTCGTCACGACGAACCCCTCGCGCCCGAGGACGGCCGTCTGGTTGTCGACGATCCACTGCCGGGTGTTCTCCGGGAAGTCGGCCTTCGGCAGTGCCGACACGTCCACCTCGATGCGTACCGGCGTCTCCTCGACCGGCTCGGCGAGGGCACCGGTCGGCGTCGCCAGCACGCCCGCGAGCATCCCCGCGATGATTGTCGTTCGGTTCATTGGTGATTGGCCTCCTGCGCCTTGCAGGTTCTCGCATACTGCTTCACGACGGGATCCTCGAGCTTGGCGCCGAGCGCGGCGCACTCTGCGAACCGCCCGGTTTCCGAGAGCGCGTGCACTCGCAGCCGCGCCCACTGGGTGCGGTCCCCAAAGCACTTCTTCTTGCGCGTCAACGACTCCAAGCGGCTCCATGCCTGGGCCTTGTGGGCGGCCAGGGCCTCGGCCACCGTCCGGCGGCACGGGTCGGTCTCGTGCGCTGGGACCTTGGCCGCGGCCGGCTTGCTCTTGCCGTCGTCACTGGGCGGCTTGGTCTCGGGTTCCTCGGGCTCCGTGGGCTGCACGGGGTCCGGCGAGGTCACCTCTGGCTCCGCCTGCTTCACGGGCGCGGGACCGGTGGGCGCCGCCGGGGCAGGCACGGGCGCGGTTGGTGTCTCCGGGCCGGGCTCGACTCGGGACCGGTTCGCCGTCGACTCGACCGCCTCGGGCCCAGGCTGGACCGCGGGCGCTGGCATCGTAGACACGGGCACGTCCACGGGTCGCTCGGGCGGCCAGATGATCGCCAGCACGGCCGCCGTCACCAGCACGAACGCCAGGGCGACCACCACCACGATGCGCCGCGAGATTGGCTGCTCCTGCAACGCCTCGATCGGCTCCACTGGTGACGCGCCGACGACCTCCGCCGAAGGGGCCTCGATGGGGATCGCAGCCGGCTCGACGGGGACCGCAGCCGGCTCGTCGGTCACCAGCCGTATGGGAGCGCTCATCCGCCGGAGCACGTCGTCGAGCCGGCGCCGCACCTCCTCCATGTCGAGCCGCTGCTCGACGTCGTTGCGGGTGCAGCCTTCCACCAGCTCGACCAGCGACTCGGACACGTTGGGGTACGCGCGGCGGTCGATGCGAGGCACGTGGAGCTTGCCCGCGCGCTGCATCTCGATGTACGCGTCGCGATCTCGGACGTGCTCGAAGGGGTTGTTTCCCGTGAGCATCTCGAAGAGCACGACCCCGAACGAGAACACGTCCATCTTCGGGTGGGGTGGGCGCGACAAGGTCTGCTCGGGCGCCATGAAGCCGGCGGCCCCCGGGATCTCGATCTCGCGCGTGAGCCGACGGATCGGCGTGCCCGGCTGGGGGATCACCGCCGCATGGCTCAGGTCGATGAGCTTGACCCGAGCATCACCATCGGGATCCTCGATGAAGACGTTGGTGACCGTGACGTCGCGATGCACGACCCCCGCCCGGTGCAACGCACACAGGGCATCGGCGAGCTGCCGGGCCCACTCCGCCGCAACGCGCGGCGCGATCACGTAGCGCAGCGTGAGCACGGCATTCAGATCGCGCCCGTGCACGACCTCCCACGCCACGAACGGGCAGCCTCCGAGGTCACGCAGACGCCCCGCGCCGTAGAGCCGCGGCATGCCGGGATGCGCCCCCACGAGGCGAGCGAGCTCCGCCTCGTTGAGCAAGCGCTGCTCTCGCTCCGGGCGGCCGCGATACCTGGGGATCAGGATCTTGAGCGCCACGTCGCGACCGTGCTGGAGATCCGCGGCCAGGTACACGTGCCCCATGCCGCCGACGCCGAGCAGCGAGCGGATGCGGAAGCGCCTGTCGAGCTCGGTGCCCGCTTCGAGCTCGGCCTGCTCCTCCTCTTCGATCATCCTCATGGGTCCGCTCCACACCATGGGTCAACCGTCCGTCGTGGCATCCGGGGTGGCCATGGCGGCCGGCTTGGGGTCAGGGGGGGACGCGATCGCGGAATCGGGCTCGCGGAACGCCAGCGCTACCACGCCGACCCCACACGCGACCAGCAGCAGGGCGGCCACCGCGGCGAACACCGAGCGCAACCGCTGGTCGGAGGACCCTTTCGGCGGGCGTCGGGGCTGGGGCACACGAACACGCGGGAGGGGGTCCGGCTGCGTGTCTGGGTAGCGTTGCGACGTCGACTGTGGACCGGTTGCGGGGTTCGCTCCGACGGGGTCCCCTCCCTCCATCGGCTCGGGCTCCAACGCATCCTGCGCCAGGTCTACCCCTTGGACCGGGGGGTCGACGTCGGCGGAAGGGCGCAACGGGCTGGCCAGGGGCTCGCCGTCGAGGTGAGGCTCCACCGGGCTGGCTCCACGCTTCGGCCGACGGAATTGGAAGGGCACGCCGTCCGCCAAGTGGGCCGGCCGAGGCGGGTATTGCGGGTCCGGCGTGGGCTCCTTCTTGGCCGGGCCCTGCGCCTTGTAGGGCGTCGTGGTCACTGCGTGCGCGTCGCTGTCCTCCGTCGGGCTCGGCGAGAGCCCTTCCGCCGGCTTGCCATCCGAGCCCGCGAAGGATGGCTCGGGCACCGTCGACGTGGAGGCCACGAAGAGCCGCCGAAGATCCCCGACCGGGAAGTCGAGGCGAACCGTCGGGCTGATCTTCGGCCCCGACCGATGGTGGATCTGGGTCTTGATCGCGTCCTCGGCATCCTCGTCGTCTTCGGCGAGCCAAGGCATGCCACCGTCGTCGTCGTCGTCGTCGTCCGTGGCCGCGGGCTCGGGGCGCGGTGGAGCCTCGGTCTCGCTGGGAGCGTGCGCGGGAACGTCCGTCGTGACCGGTCGCTCGTGGCGCGAGAGCAGCTGCATCACGAAGGAGTCGGAACTCTCGCCGCGCGCCTCGAGGTAGCGGGTCATCCGTGACCGCGACGGTCCGAACAGGCGCCGATAGATCAGCTTGATCTCGTCCTGCCGATCGGTCTTGTCGACGTCCCAGAGGATCTTGAGCGCCTGGGTGGTCGTTTGGATCCGCAGGCTCACGTCCTTCTCGAGCAATGCCTTGCGCAGCCGGTCGAGCAGCTCCGGCACGTCGCTGCGGCCCAGGGGCGGGACGGGGTCTTGGAGCAACCGGCGCTCGATCGTCATGGGCGTGCCGGCGATGGGAGTCGGTGGGGATCCCGTCAGCAGCTCGTGCAGCACCGCCCCCACCGCGTACAGATCGTTCTGCGGGCAGATGCGGCCGAGGTACTGCTCGGGAGCCATGTACGGGAGCGTGCCGACCGGCCGCGAGATGAAGAGGGGCTCGAGCACGAACCGAGAGATCCCGAAGTCCGTCATCCTCAGCTCACCGCGAGACGAAACGAGTACGTTGCCGGGGTTGACGTCCCCGTGCACGACCGGCAGCGGATTGGTCCCGATCGAGTGGTTGTGGGCGGCTTCGAGGGCTCGCAGCATCGCGCGCACGATGTGCACGACGACCGGGATCGGCAGGCGCCTGCGGTGCGTCCGGTAGTAGCGTTCCGCGAGCTGGCGGAGGTTGACCCCATCGACGAAGTCGAGCTCGAGGTACAGCAAGCGCTCGGGGCACGCCGGATCGCCGACGAGCTCCTCGTGGAGCCCGTGGACGCTCACGATGGACGCGTGCAGCGAGAGCTGCTTGCCGACCTCTGCCTCGCGCCGAAAGCCCGCGATGATGCTCGGGTTGTCGGCGACGTCCTTCTGGATGGCCTTGAGCGCCCGGCGTTCCATGGTCACGGGATCGATCCCGAGCCACACTTCGCCCATGCCACCTCGGCCGATGAGCTCGACCAGGTCGAACCTGCCGAGCTTCTTGAAGGACTCTCCCATGTCGGACGTCGTCGCGTCACCATTGAGCAAGGGCAGTGCCAACGGAGCCTCCAGGTTGGATGACGCTCGTATTTACCGCAGCTTGGCGTGCGAGACAGCGGCACCGGGTCTCGCGGGTCTCGGCGCGAGGACCTTTCGGGCCACGGGGAAGTAGCCACAGCGTGCCCACTTCGAGGCTCGAGTGGGCACGGCGTGCCCACGCGGGGGGTGGGCGCCGTTGGTGCTTACGCTCGTAACAGGCTCCGAACGGTGGATCCCGCCGAAAATCGAGATCTTCCTCTCGATGGCGGGCGGATCGCCGTCCATCCGGGCCCGAGGAGGTAGGCACGCCGTGCCCATGGCTCGAGCGGCGAGCCAACGAAGGCGAGCCGATCCCTTCGGCGTGGTGCTTGCCCGTCCCGACGTCCACGCGGTAGCACGGTCGCATGGCGGACGATGGCGGTAGAGGTTCGACGAAGGACACGAAGACGGCCGGGCAAGGACCGCCACGGCGTCCCGGTCGGTTCCTGCTCCGCATTCGGAAGGAGACCGGGTCGGCACCCGTGAAGTCGGTCAAGGGGCCAGTGATCACCATTGGCCGCAGCCGAACGGCCGACCTCTCGATCGACGACGCGTCGATCTCGGCGCTGCACGCCGAGATCCGCGTGGGCTCGCGCTTCATCGAGCTGGTCGACCTCGGCAGCCACAACGGCACGTACCTCAACGGTCGCGCCGTCTGGCGCGTGGCGCTGCAGCCCGGCGACGAGATCCGCCTGGGGAGCTGCGTGCTCGAGCTGGTGGGCATCGAGGAGTCCGACGACGCGCTCTACCCGAAGGACCACTTCGGCGACGTGCTCGGCCACAGCCGCGTCATGCGGGAGCTGTTCGGGCGCCTGGCCGAGCTCGCCCCTACCCCGCTCACCGTCCTCATCAACGGCGAGACGGGCACGGGCAAGGAGGAGATCGCCCGCTCGATGCACGCGGCCTCGCCCCGCAGCGACGGCCCATTCGTCGTGCTCGACTGCGGGTGCCTGCCGCCCACGCTGGTCGAGTCTGCCCTCTTTGGGCACGTGCGCGGGGCGTTCACGGGCGCGGTCGTCGACCAGGCCGGCGCGTTCGAGCAGGCCAACGGGGGGACGATCTTCATCGACGAGGTCGGCGAGCTCCCGATGGAGCAGCAGGTCAAGCTGCTGCGGGTGCTCGATCGGCGGGAGTACAAGCGCGTGGGGGACAACCGCACGCGGACCGCGGACGCGCGGGTGATCGCCGCGACGCACCGGGATCTACGCAAGCGCGTCGAAGCGGGGACGTTCCGCGAGGATCTGTATTATCGGCTTGCGCGGGCGACGGTGGTGGTTCCGCCGCTGCGCAGCCGAGACGAGGACATCGAGGTGCTCGCGCGGGCGTTCCTCGACCGGCACGACAAGCGGCTCACGCTGGAGGACTCGGCTCGGGCGGCGCTGCGCGAGCACGACTGGCCGGGGAACGTGCGGGAGCTGCAATCGGTGATCGAGCAGGCGGCGTTCACGGTCAAGGGGAGCACGATCTCACGGGCGCAGCTGCTGCTCCAGGAGAGACGCGATCGGGCGACGAAGCTGGAGGAAGCGCTGCGGTTGAAGAGGGAGTACGCGGACGTGCACCGTGCGGTCGACCAGTGGCTGCTGCCGATGGTGATCGAGGAGTGCAAGGGGATCATCGTCCACGCGGCGAAGGTGCTGGGCATGAGTCCCAACGGGCTGCGGAACCGGATGAAGAAGCTCAAGCTGTTCGAGTTGGAGGATGAGGAGGAGTAGGGGAGTTGGGTGCCCGGGTAGTGCTGAGGGGGCACTCCAAGTGCCATCCCTCCTGCTGACCACCGACCCTGCCCGAGGCGCGCAGCACTCTCCCTGTCGGGCAGACGCATCCATCTTCTTCATCATCATCAGTCGCTTCGCCATCTCGCCCCCGCGCGGAGGCGGTCGAGCCACTGCCCCTCGTCGTCGCCGCCGCCTCCGGCCGCACGGCGGCGCGTACCACTGGCACCGATTTCGGCGTTCACCTGGCAACGACTTCAGCGTTCACCTGGCAACGACTTCAGCGTTCACGATCGCCCGACGCATGCACAGTCGCCGCACCTCTGACTCGGGTTTCGCCCTTTTCGCAGCCTGAATCTCGGCTGACGGGCTGACCATTTTCGACGGAATTTCTCGACTGCCGACCGAGTAGGTGGGCCGACCCGCGCGGGACGGCACAGCTTGCAGGCAGTCGTCCCGACGGGCCTTCAATCCGATGGCCACCGAAGTTCTGACACGCTCGTCGCCTGGACGAAAGTCCTCGCGCCTGCCTTCACCAAACCTGGCAGCATCAACGCTCTGCTGGTGTTTTGCGGCTGGGTCCTCACCCGCGGCACGCACGCCGTCACGCAGGCGCTCGTCGAGCTCGGCATCCAGGGGCGGGTCCACCACGAGCGGCTGCATCGCTTCTTCTCTCGCGGCGCCTGGTCGACCGACGACATCGGCCGCTTGTTCTTCGCCAAGATCGCCGAGCACTTCGGCGACGACGTCCTCACCCTCGTGATCGACGACACCCTCGTCTCTCACAAGGGGCCCAAGATCTTCGGGCTCGGCAGCCACGTCGACGCGGTGCGCTCCAGCCGTTTGTTCCGCGTCTTCAGCTTCGGCCACGTCTGGGTGGTCCTCGCCGTCTGCGTGCGCGTGCCCTTCTCTCAGCGCACGTGGGCGCTGCCGGTCCTCTTCCGCTTGTATCGAACCGAGTCCACCTGCAAGCGCGGCCAGCCACCCTTCAAGACCAAGACCCAGCTCGCCCACGAAATGCTCGCCATCGTGTCGCAGTGGGCATCTGGAAGGCATCTGCGCGTCACCGCGGATGCGGCCTACGCGAACTCGACGGTGCTCGCCGAGCTCCCATCCAACGTCGTGTTCATCGGCGCGATGCGTCCTGATGCGGCGATCACTGCGCTGCCGCTGCCCGAAGATCGGTCGCCCACGGGGCGGCGTCGCAAGCGAGGCGAGCGCCTTCCGATTCCCTCCGATCTCGCCAAGGCTCCCAGCCAACGCTGGCGATCCGTCGACGTCCACATCTATGGCCAGGACACCACGCTCGAGATCAAGGTCTACGACGTGCAGTGGTATCGAGTCGCGGGTGATCGCCACCTTCGTATGATCCTCGTCCGCGTCCTGCGAGGAGACCTCCCCGTGCGTGTCTTCTTCTCCACCGACCCGAGTCTCGACGTCGAGACCATCATCAAGACCTACGCGTCGCGGTGGGGGATCGAGGTCTGCTTCCGTGAGATCAAACAGCACCTCGGCTTCGGCGACTCCTCGGCCCGCAAGCGTGCCGCGGTCGAGCGGATCACTCCGTTCGCCGGCTACCTCTACACCTTGCTCGTGCTCTGGTTCACCTCGTTGTCCAAGCGCGACCGTCGAGCCGCCGTCGTTCACCGACCTTGGTACCGCACCAAGCAGGGCTACTCCTTCGAGGACATCCTCCGCGCCGCCCAACTCGCCCTCCGCACACTCGACGTTTCTGATCTGCTCCATGGTTACGCGTACTTGCAGCCACCACCGTGCATCCGGCCCAGGGCCCCTGCTACGCGACTTTCTCGGGTCTCATGACGGCGAAACCCGAGTCTGATAGACTCTGCCGTATGGAAACCCCCGCCGACATTCGCAACAAGTGGCTCAAGAAGTTCTACGAGATCTACATGGACAGCCCGAAGTCCTGCATAAGCTTCGGATTAGACACTTTCGACGACGAGGACGAGCGGGAGATCCGGTGGCTCATCGATCGCGGCTGGCTCGACAACCCACCGAACTCGCTGCGCCTCAGCGTCGCGGGCCGCAACGAGTACGAGCGTCAACAGGCTGAGGGCGGCGGGCCGTGCCCGACGTGCGGGCGCGAGTGAGCCGACGATCCCAAAGACCAATCGCTTGACAGGGGGTCCACTCCACAGTCGGCAGACCCGTCAACGAGATCCGCCTGGGGAGCTGCGTCCTCGAGCTGGTGGGCATAGAGGAGCCCGACGTCGCGCTCTACCCGAAGGACCACTTCGGCGACGTGCCCGGCCACAGCCGTATCATGCGGGAGCTGTTCGGGCGCCTGGACGAGCTCGCCCCGACCCCGCTGACCGTCCTCGTCACGGGCGAAACGGGCAGGGGCAAAGAGGAGATCGCCCGCTCGATGCACGCGGCCTCGACCCGCAGCGACGGCCCGTTCGTCGTGCTCGACTGCGGGTGCCTCCCGCCCACGCTGGTCGAGTCGGCGCTCCTTGGGCACGTGCGCGGGGCGGTCACGGGCGCGGTCGTCGATCAGGCCGGCGCGTTCGAGCAGGCCAACGGGGGCACGATCTTCATCGGCGAGGTCGGCGAGCTTCCGATGGAGCAGCAGGTCAAGCTGCTGCGGGTGCTCGACCGCCGCGAGTACAAGCGCGTGGGCGACAACCGCACGCGCACCGCCGATGCACGAGTCATCGCCTCGACGCACCGCGACCTCCGCAAGTGCAAGGGGATCATCGTCCACGCGGCGAAGGTGCTGGGCATGAGTCCCAACGGGCTGCGGAACCGGATGAAGAAGCTCAAGCTGTTCGAGCTGGAGGATGAGGAGCAGGGCGCACAATTCGGTTGGCCGGAGAAGCGAACCAACGACACCGATTCTGGTAGGGGACGGATTGAGGCCACGTGGTTGCGGGGAGCGGAAGTGAGAAGTGATTGCAGCGGCCTGACGTCAAGAGAGGTTACCCGTTGCGGACTGCGGGAGCGGCGAACGCTGCAAGAATGAAGCTACACATAGCCTCAGTCGCTGGAGTTCCTTCTTTCACACCGCGACGTAGCACATCTCGAAGCAGTTCCGGTGACACTCTACGCAACAAGTGGAGCGCCGGGTCTGGACTCTCCGCCTGGTCTCCCCAGGCTCGTTGCGGCCTCCACAGCACCCCCAGAGATCGGATAACTACTCGTGCGGTAGTTTCCCGTTCACTGCCTCCGAGCACCCAATACAGCGCAGCGAGAAATAGCGGCCCTGTAGCAATGTCAGAGGAGTTATTGTGGGATTCCTTCGCCCCGTCCGCCAAGGCCAGGGCACGTGCGAGGATCCCGATCGTGACATCCGGCCTTGGGTCTCGCGTGAGTGAATCTGCGAGGCGAGGCAAGAGACCGTAATCATCGCGAAAGGACCACGACGCCACACCAGTGAGGACGATCTCTAGGTCATCCTCACTGAGGGGTACGCCTAGGTCCAAAAGGAGATATCCGATCTCTGGCGAGTAGAGATGGTCGCTACGAAGTCGACCGCGAAGGACGTTTTCTATTTGGTCGCGGGCTCCGGGCGTCACGGTCAACCCGCGACGAAGAACATGCCTCCAAACCTCAGCCAGGTACTTCAGGTCATGGTCCTGTTCGATGTTGTACAGATGGATTGGGAAAGCCTGCGCGACAACCTCGGGCGCCACTCGGCCGAACAGGATAAACTGCGTGGCTCCTCGCAGTAGAGCATGGTTCCTTCCGTCGCCGATGGACGGCACCGGATCTTCGTCACCATCCTTGAATGTGATGGCCGCAAGCCGAAGGAGTTCTCGGGCACCGATGCACTTCGATGAAGCATCATTTGCCAGCGATCGTAGGGTCGACACCGCTGGATCCAAACCTCCACCGAACGATCTAGGTGCAGCGGGGGTCGGAACGGGGGGAAGACTGTGTGAGGTATGAAGCAACCGACCGTGACGACGAATCCGAGCCAACAGAGCAGGTCGAGGGTCATCCAGCCCACGCTCACCTGAGTGTCGAAGCTCGTCTTCCAGGAAACTCAGATCGCCGGTAGGGGCAAGTTCATCGGCCAAGATCGCGAGCCAAGGCCGAGCGCTGCGATCCCAGAGGCTCGAAGGCGCCGGCATAGCGATCACGGCAAGTGCGGCTTCGCCGATCCGCGCCGCGGTCCCCCCATCTCGGGCGAGATCGAGGAGCCAAAACGTTGCGGCTCCTACCTCGCCGGAGTTCGACCGATCGTCCGTGAGGCCGTACATTCGGGAGATGATCTCACGCCATCCTTCACCTGTACGAACGGCACTGAGCAGTCTGGCCAGTGGTGAGGGAGCGCCGGCTACGGCCACTTGTTGACTGTCTTGCTCGACAATCGCCTTTGCATAGGTGTCATCGATCTGCGCTACGCGAAGTTCCCTCCGCAGCAGTCTCGCCGACCAGGTACTCCAACTTAATCCCGTAACAGCCGCTCGAGCTCGGTGGTCTGTAGTAAGAGAGTCGGCATGAAGTCGTATAAGTACACTGGCCGCCTCCCGCTGGCCTTCGCCTTCACCATTTGCCAAATCGAGCAGACGAGTGCGACCTGCTTCGCCAGCGAACCAGGGGTGCCCCCTGCCAATCCGCTCGCCGCGAACCTCCCCAGTCAGGAGCGCGAGTGCCAACTCCTGATTCTCAGACGCGGAAAGTGCGACGCCATGGAGGTCCATTATGAACAGCGCGAGTACTCTGGGCCCTTTGGGAAGGTTATGGCGCGCCGGCCGGAGCCTGGACACCGCACCGGTGGACCAGTGGAGCCCGCCGAGCATATCGACCCACTCCCAGTGATTCTGCAAAGGACTATCGACTCCTCCACCAACCGCGAGCAGTAGCGGGATGAGCACCTCCAGGTCAGGTTCACGCCCGGAGATGGCCAGGGTGGCCGCCGCTGCAACCCTGATGGAGGGGTCGAACGCCTTCAAACAGGCTGTCACCTGCTCCCGATACTCGGTGCCATCAGGCCCGTTCAACAACGCCGCAATAGTGTCGCGCAGGTCCGCATTCCGTGGAAGCACGAACTCGGAGAGCCCTCGCAAGGCAGAAATGAATAGCTGCACCCCGTCCGAGCCCATTCCGCTGAGACGATGAAGAAAGATTCTCCACCACCCGGCATGTGGTCCTTCGAAACGCCCGCCCTCTGCCGCTTCGACCATTCGCGTTTGGAACCAAGCCCAACCCGAAGCCCCTGACTCCTCAAGCACCGTCGCAAATGCGGCTTCGGCACCCGACGTTCGAGCACCATCGTGCATGGCATTCAACAAGGGCCACCCCAGGACCGCCATCGATCGTTCACCCTCCCAGAAAAGGGCCACCGCAGCACCGCGAGAACAGTCACTCCAACCGTAGAGCGACCAACGTAGATAGCGCCCCCAGGTAGCCTCTCCCATTCGACGTCGGCACTCTTGAATGGCAGCCAGCCAACGCGAGCTTTGGTCACCGCGCTCGCCGGCACCGAGGACTCCGTCGACCACTGAGGGCTCGAGTTCCTCTGGTACGAGTGCGAGCCAGAGGCGAGCGCTTGCGAATGAAGGCGCATCGCGGGAACCAGCCCGTGCCGCAAGCGCATTTCGCACAATGCCGTCATGCACGCCATCGAACTCATATCGAAGAAGTTTCTCGGCGCGTGCACCCAGCGTACCAGAGTCAAGCAAGTCGCGAAGCAAGTTGATTCGTGCTGGGACAGGGAATTCCGCAGGGATCAACGAGCAGACAGCGGCCAGGTTCATGTCGTGGTATGGACGGCAGAAAGCCAGGCGGGGAGACGCCCATTGCCACAAACGTTGGATCTGTTCCGGACCAAGCGTCCGGGAGTCATTGAGCTGGCACCACCATGCGATGATGGCAGAGTCATGGGCGCCTCCAGCCCACGGATCCGGAAGGAAGGGGTTGAGGTACGTGTCTACGAACCATTCGAACCCGATCTCCCCGGCAAGAAGCACTGCTCCAGCCGCCGCCCGCGCTGAATCTGCCCGTTCTTCCATCCACAATGTCATGGGGCGCGGGCCAAGCTCGCGCAAGAGGCCCAGCAAGGACTCGGCAATCTGCGGATCCTGGCTCTCCCAAACTACATACGCAGCTCCGGCGGGATTCCCCGCTTTGACGAGTGCTTGAATGACAGCAGTGAGGACGTCGCGATGATCGGGCAGCACCCCCCGGTGCCGAAGGCTCGCGCTCGCATACGACCACTCTCGCCAGGCATCCGGCGTGACTGAAACTGTCTCTCCACGGACGAGCAGTTCAGCAATCCCTTCGCCGCATAGGAACTCCGAGAGACGATGCGATTCGACCTGTACAGAAGGTTCACATGTCAGCAGGCTGACCCCTACTGAAAACTCCAAAAGGGCCGCCGCCGCCGCCCGGGGCGATGGGGCTGCACTCGCGTCGCCGGCGAGTCGGTCAATGAACACCACACGGTCAGCATTCGACCCACGAGCCAGGACGATTACGCGAGCCAACGAGCGCATGCGCGCAGTTGCGTCGGGCCAACTACCGGCCAGGTCGCTGCCAACCAGACGAGTCTCGCGACGGTCCCACTCCCCCAATCGCTCTAAGCATATTTGGCGGAGCAGATCTCCGGACGTTCGTAGTTCCGAATCGCCACATTGCATCATGCTCCGCGTGAGAAGGCGAACCAGGAGCGGTGTGGTAACCAAGGCAGCAAGTACGGGACTTTCGCTAATCCTCTTGATGATTGCGCGAGCGTCCGCTTCCTTACCACTCCCGAGTTCCTCTTCGACCATCGCATCCACTTCGCTCGGGTCGAGCATTCGCGTCGAAACAGTGCGCCACCGGCGGTAGCGAAACGGATCCACTCGGTCGGGCCGACCACTCGCCACGATATGGACTGAAGGCTTCGCCCTTACCGCAGCCTCACAGCCTCCAAGAAGTCCATCCACCTCGTCCGCTGCGAGTTCGTCCAATCCGTCTAGGATGAGTGTAGACGTGGCGATGAACTCGTCCGCAATCGGTCTCGGTATCGCGGCGAAGGCAAGCGATCGTTCGATAACGGCCGCCACCAGGCGCTCCCACACTTCTCCGGGTGCAATTCCGCGTGGGAAAGCGAGCCCCCGTAGCGGCAACACCAAGGCCGGGCGACCTTCGTCGATCACTGTGAGAGCCAACTGGCCGCATAGGGTGCTCTTCCCAGCGCCGATTTCCCCCAAGACCAACACCAGGCGTGACGCATCGACCGCTGCGGCGAGCGGAAAAGGACGCTCGCAAGTCGGGCTACGTCGTACGTTCGCAAGGTGATCCGCGGGGATGTCGGTGACGAGGCGCGATTTCGGTAGCGGAAGTTCCCGACGATGTGGGAGCGCATCCTGCTTCCTGCGGACGAACGTGAGCACTTCTTTTCGAATCTCAGTCAGAGCCTCCACCGTATCGAAGGCAGGGGATTCTAACGCACGTCGCCATAATCCGGGCAACGACGCTGGAATTTCATCAGGATCCTGGTGCCATGCGTAGGCCGGATCAGTATTATCTAGGGTCCATGACGTACGTTTCAACTGGCCACAAGAATCAACTTTAAGCAAATGGAAGCAGTTTGGGAATCGTATCCCTGCCTCTGCAGATCCTGCAGGAATCACAACTGCCTCATTCAGGACACGTGTCATCGGACCGCGCGGCTCGTGAGTGTGGCCGTGCAAAATCGCATGCACCGACCGAGAGAGCACCGCCCATTCTGCGACCCGCGGTGGGAATGTGCACCTACATGCCTCAGCCAGCCAGTCGCGGGGATGGTGAACCATGGCCAGAGTGAGCGGAGTAGTACCGCCTGGCTCCAGAGGGGCAAGTCCGCATTGGCTAATCATCCGTTCCAGCAACGACGATCCTATGTGCAACTTTCTCTCATCATAGCGATCTTTGGATAACCATGCCGAATTCAGGACAACGAATCTCGCTCCCTTGTGAACACGAACACCCCAGAGATAGCCTTGCTGTGACTTCCCTTGATCAAGAAGAGAGAGTCCTAAGCGATGGCAGAATCGGATGAAATCGCAAAATGGGCGTATGCGCAAATGCACCGAGCCCCCCGCATCACTCAGGCAGGACAGCTCGTTGCTATTCGCAAGAAAGCGTTCAAATGCACTGTCTACTGAGGAGACTTCCTCTGGCCGTTCAAGCTCCACCGCAAAACGTCGCTCGGCATCATGATTGCCCGGGCACACCACGAAGTCCTCAAAGGACAAATCTAACGCCGAGCGAACGTCCTCGAACCACTGAGCTGCCAAGTCGTAGTCCTGCTGCCTTCCTCCCCAAGCGACGTCCCCGGTCACACAAACGATCCCGGGTCGGAGGCTCTCGGCATCGGCGAGGGTGCGAATGATATCGAGTGCGCCACGCAACACGATGTGACGCTGATCCGCTTTTGGGTCGTCTGCCCGGAAATGGAGGTCCGAGATGTGGAGAATGGGTGGAAACGTCACTTCGCCCTCAAAACGTCTAGTCGTGCGTATGTCAGCCTACGCTTTATGGGAGATGCCAGTCCATGGTCGAGTTTGTTCTACTCTGGTGGGTAGTTCGGGTGGTGGTACCACCGGCGACACTTGTTCGCGCTCGTCTGGTAGTGCCGCAGTGCATCGCTACGAGCTCGGCTCCCCATGGGGACCCGAATGGCGTGGCCTTTGGATGGTCAGGCAGTCGAGTATTTTCCGTGAGCGCCCAGGAGGCGTCCGCATAGCCCGGAGACGTTCATCTCCCCCCCACTCATGGTCGCGTCGCGGGACCGGCGCAGGACCTCGTCTCGGTGAGTGATGCTGATCATCAGAACCTCGCGGGCACAGGTCGTCCTTGGTGCGAAGGTTGCACGATAGGGACATCCGTGTCCAGTGTTGGTCTACGCCGTCTAGGCCGCCCAAAAAGTGCCGCGGTGGGATCACAGAGGAACGACGGCGGTCGCTTATGTGGCCGCGGGCAAGCCCGAACACCGAACTCCAAGGGCTGGACATCATCGAACGCGCGAATCGTTGTCTCCACCTCGCCGGGGAGTCCCGCCTCGCGGGGGCACCGAGGATTCCCGTGCTCAACCGCGGTTACTGCGAGCTGGCTGCCGTTGCTTGCGGCGGCCGCCCCGCTGATCGATCTCGACTTGTCCCGGAGATGAGGCTTGGTCCGGGATCACTACGTCAGCGTGGGACGTGGGACGAACGGCCGCGGGCGCCCGTGATCAGCTCGACTCACTACACTAGCTGGGGTTGATCGCTGCCCGCGGTCCTTGACACCGGTCTCGCCGTGAAACTTGGCGCGGTGCGGGTGGTCGTGCGCCTCGGCTCGCAGTCCTCGGGCCGGCAGTTGTAATCGCGTGTCAGTGTTCGCGGTTGTCCTCATGGTGGGCTCGAACACACCCACGTGGTGCCCGCGACCGACTCGCGGCATCCACTCTGGGACATCTTTCGGTGGTTGGACACGAACTACCATCGCATCGGAACTGCTCTGATGAACATCCCGTGCAGGAAAATATTCGCCGCCACGTGGACTGCCACCCGATCTCCGTTCCACCACACCGAGATGATCCACTCGTACGGAATTTCAAACGCGATTTTTACCCCGAGACTCGCAGACCAAAAACTCAGCCTGGCACCGTGAGGTGTCACGTCCATGAGTTGGACGCCGCCGGCAGTGTCTTCCTTCCACTGTGCGACAATCGGCAGCTCGCCGGTCGAAGGCTGGAGATAGAATAGATAGATTAGACATCCGTTCTCATTTGAGCTCCGCAACCAGGTTGCGAGCTTGTTTCTCGCCGCGAAACCTCGCCTCGTGTCGAGGCGATGCGCGACCTCTTCGGCCTTCAAGTAGTGGTTCCCGTGCTCGTGGCGGAACGGATAAGCGATCGAGGGGTCATTGTGACCCCGCACGCTCACCAAACGAGCAGACGGCGGCACGTTGACGATCACCACACGGTGGCCAGCGACGTCCATCGGCTCCGGCCGAGGGCGTTCTTCGAAACCGTAGGTCCACGTCGTGATTGCGTCTTCAACATGCCTCACGGTGGCTTCTACGTCGATCGGGTGAAGGCTGCCGGCAAACTTCGGACGCTGTCCGTCTTCGGCAACTCCGAAGACCAGGACGCCACCCAATGCATTGGCGAACGCCGCGAGATCAAGCGCCGTGTCGCGGTGGCCTCTCGGACCGTGGTGGTGCTCCCTCTTGAAATCGAGATGCGTCCCCTCTTCCCCACCTTGACCATTGGGGCCGGGCAACACGAGTGCCTCGAATTGTTGCGGTGTTCGGATGAACATCGGGGGCGAGCTTAGAACCAATGAATGGAGTACGCCAAACGGCGTGAGAACGGCTGGCCCTGGGCTCGGCGAGGCGCGCGTCCGGCGCAGCAGAATCCGTCAATGCGCGGATGGTCGTGATCCTCGTGGTGCTTGAGGTGTGCTTTTCCACCACCACAACTTGATCCTCGCGCTCAGGCAGCCGACCTACCCCAATCGTGCTGCCAGACTCGCCCTGGCGGCCATGACCGCCGCTTGCCATGCCATCTCCGGTCCCCCCTGAAGCTCCGCCGCGCCTTCGTGCTTGCCTCGCCCCCACGCCCTCCACACCCACCCCACCGGGGTCTCCTCGACCTCGACATGGTATCCGAGGTATGGGAACTCCGGCGGTACGACGGGGGGCGCCTTCTCCCCCACGAGCTCGGCCACCGCTCGCTCGAGCAGCAGCGGCTCCCACGGTGATAGCGGCGGCCAAGGCTTGCCGGCCCGGACGGGCGCGAAGTACTTGGCGTCCACTACCGCGAGCTGCTGCAGAAGGCTCCGCCCATTGGCCACACGAACCCGGGCCAGGTCCCACGAGCACCCCGGGAAGCTCGCTTCGAGTAGGCCCTGAACCAGCTTGACGCGGGGTGTGGTCCTCACTCGGTTGCGGATCCACGACTCCGCCCACGCGATCCACGAGACGATGCTGTCGACGGTGATCCGCGTGCAGTCGTCCCACACGTTGAGCCCGTGGCGCTGGACCATCGCCGACGAGCCCACTTCGAAGCCCACGTCGCCGTTGCCCTTGACGAACAGCGGCCCGGGGGCGGGCCCGGCCTCGGGCGCCATTCCTTCGAGCCCGGCCTCAGCCCCGGGCGGGTCGGGCTGCGGCTTGGGAGGCAGGGGGAAGGGCTCGACGGGCAGCAGGCCGAGCTCGTCCACGTAGGCGTTGGCAGCTACACGGGCATCCTCGTCGCTCTGCTCGATCCCGGCCCCCAGCTTGACCGTGTCCTTCGCCGCCTCGGTGGCTGGGTTCGCGGCGGTCGCATAGACTCGCCACCGGATCCCGGTCGAGAGCCCGGTCAGGTCGATGGTGTACGGCCCTCGCGTGTACTCGTCGTAGGGCTTGGGGAGCCACGGCTCGGTGGGCTTGGGCCCGGTGGGCTTCGGCTCGGTGGGCTCCGGCGTCGAGCCGGGCTCGGGCGTGTCTCCGCCCTCGGGGGTGGGCGTCCCTCCACCACTGCCAGGCGCAGGTGCATCACCGCTCCCGCCGCCGCTGCTCGAGCCACCATCGCCGGCTGCACTCGCCGAGCTCCCGGCCGCGAGCGCGACCGTGCCGATTCCCGCAACCCCCATCAACCACAACCACTTGCTCATCACGTACCTCGTCCTTTTTCAAAGCACCACGTCACTTCCACCCGGCACCGCTCCGAACCCTCGTGCGAGGTCGTTCGGCGCCACCGGCCGCCCCTTCGGCCACGCGGGCACTCGCCCGCGCAGCGTCTGGGGTAGGCACTCGTAGACCAACTGCGAGCACACCAGCCCGCCCACCGGCCCCTCCTTGGGGACGATCAACCCGAGCGCATCGTAGGGCTGCCCGACGCGCCCGCGAACGCACCCATAGAGCTCCCGCCCTTCGCACAGCGGCAGCCACACCCGCACCCGCCCACGCTCGCCGTACTCGGTCTCGAGGACCCGCGCCACCCCCAGCCCGGGCCGGCAGTCGATCAGCAGCGCTCGCCCCTGGTCGTCGGCCTCGCACCCGTCGAGCGCCACGTGCGAGAACCCGTGCCCGCCCGTCGCCTTGTCGAGCAGCGTCGACTCCACCCCATCGGGCTGGAACAGCACGATCGACACGCCGCACGCGGGACGTATCGCCCCGACCGCGGCTCCCTGTCCCGACCCACGCGCCAGCGTGAGCACGGCCAGGGTGAGCCCCACGCCGACGACGGTGCCGGTCAGTAGGGTCACCGGTCTCCCTCCTCGCCCAGGTCGTCGAGCTCGGCCACGTCGACCCCATCGAGCTCGCCCACCTCGGCACCGTCCTCGGCCGCACGCTCGAGCTCGTCGGCCGACACGGCGACCACGACTACCTCGGGCTTTTGGTGAAACACCTTGCGCAGGAGGAGCCCGGCCAGCGCTGCACCGAAGGTGAACACGACACCCTTCACGAACACTTCGGCGAGACCCTCGCCGTCGTCTTGGGTGCTCATCGCCGCCCCCTTCTGGCTCCCCGTCGCGAGCGGACCCCCTGCCCGAACCCCAGCGCTCGCTGTAGCCCCAGGCGCAGCAGCCAGCCCGCGGCCGCCGTCGCCCCGTCGGCCCCACCACTCACGGCCAGGTCGAGGTTGGCGACCGCCTCCTTGGCCATGGCCATCGCCTCGGTCCACCCCATCTTCTCCGGCCCGAAGGTCGTGGTGCTCGGCGCGGGCCAGGTGCACTCCGGGAACAGCATCGTCAGCGCCTCGACGATCGCCGGCTCGGGGTTGGCCCGCAGCTCGTCGAGCTTGAGCGCCCACTTGGCAAACTTCCACTTGTTCTCGATCCCCCACGCCTCGATCGCGTCAGGGTCGACCACATCGAAGTGATCGCAGCCCTCGTAGCGGATCCCGTGCCGCACGCCGCTGTCCTTCAAGCCCTTGCCTGCGTTGGGGTCCTCTTCCTCCTCAGTCGCCGCGCTGGCCGTGCCCATCGCGAGCACACCCACGCCCAGCAGCGCCGCCGCAGCGATTCCCCACTTCACGCTCGTCTTCATGTCGTCCTCCGTTCGTTCACACCGTTTGCAGTCGTTGCAACACCTCGGCCCCCGTCACCGAAAGCGGCGGCGGCCGTCCATCGAGCCACGACGCGGGGAGGCCCACCTCGGCCGCGTCTCCGGCGAATTCCACCCGTGCCTTGGCCAGGAAGGCCAGATCGCCACCCTTAGCCGGCCAGCCCCACATGGCGCGCAGGTTGAGCCACGTGGGCACCTTTCCAAAACCGTCCCACCGCATCAGCCCGCGGGCGAAGCCCACCGCCATGGCCAGGGCCACCCTCGGCTCAAGCACCGACGACGGCGGCAGGCAGTACAGCGCCTCGCCGAGCTGAGCGAGGCCGTTCGCGGGGAGCATCCCGAACCATCCGCCCGACCCGAAGGTGTAGGCGCCCTCCGGGTGGCCGCATCCTTCATAGCGCTCGCGGTTCCGGTCGAACGCCTTGGCCGCCGCCGCGGCCTCGCTCGTCGAGTCGTTGACGGCCTGCGGGTTGCCCTTGCTCTCGCGCCAGGCCACCAGCGCGAAGAAGTCCCCCCACGCGGGGGGCAGCCCGGCCTCGGCCGCCAGCCCACGGACGGCCGCGACCCGATACGCGCCCTCGCCAGGCGCCACGCCCTGGCTCGCGCTCGCCGTGCCCGACATCGACACGACCGCGACCAGGCCCGCCACGATCGCCGTGCCCCAAATGACGGGGCTACCGCTGCGCCGGGTCATGCGACCGCCCCCCACCAATGCGCCGGGATCGGCTTGCCCTTGTTGACGGCGAAGCTCTCGCCGCCCCACTCGAGCCCATACTTGCGGATCCCCCACACGGCGACCTCCCGCCATACGTCCGGCCCCGGGTCGTTCTCGCGGTTGGGCCCGCCTTGCCGATGCGCATAGATGTGCGTGAGCCACCCTTGCCGCCTCAGCGCATCCACCAGCACCCGCCCGGCCTCGATCTGCGCCGGCTCGAGCTGGTCCATCCCGAACTTCTCCCCGCCCCAGAACGCATCGGGATTCGTGCTCCCGGCGCGGCTCGGAAGATTGCCGGCAAACTCCACCGCCACGCTCTGCGAGTTGAGCCCACCCGACGCCGGCAGCCGGGTGGTGTGGTCGTGCAACCAGTAGATGCCCCCGTCGGGCAGCACCACGTAGTGCGCGGTCACGCCGTCGTAGCGCTTGGGGTCGTTCCCACGGGAAAACCCCATCTGATGCAGCACCAGCGCGCGCACGTCCGATGCCTTGCGCGTGGTCGTGTGCGACGCCGCCTCGTCGGTCAGCCGCGCGTACTTGCGACGATCGACGATCCTGCCGCCGTTGGGCAGGTTCGAGCCCGGCCGCTTCGACAGCGCAAGCCATAGCGCCCCGAGCCCGACTACCGAGATCCAGATCGGAACCATGGCGCTCACACTCCCGGCTCGAAGGCAATCTCGTCCGACCACCACTCGTGGAGGTAGAGGTCGAGCCAGAGCATGAAGTCGGCGACCCAGTCCACGAGCCCGTCGCCCCAGTCCACGGGGTTGACGTCCATGCAGGTGGGCGCATCCGGGAGCGACATCGTCGATGCCTGGCGCAGCAGCTCGGCGGTGATCCGCCGGGCGGCCGGCAGCGGCTTGGGCCACCCTCGCTCGGCCCAGTACGACTCCACCCACGCATCGAAGATCGGCACCGACGGCAGCTCGCGACCATTCATGTACCAGTCGATGAAGCCCGCCACGGTGTTCTCGTAGTGGACCTTCAAGACCGCCTCGAGCTCCTTGCCCACCTCGTAGCTCTCGTATTCGCTGGGCTCGATCGCGTAGACGTCGAAGGCGTCGTCACGCGGCCGGAACAGGGCGCCCTCGACCACGCCGTCGCACTCGGGGGCAATCCACAGGCCGTTGCCACTGAAGTCGAAGTCGGTCCACGACTCCGAACCCGAGCCACCGCTGAACACCTTGCCCTTGCCGCCGGGCCCGGGCGTCCACGGATCGGAGCCACCGCCCGAACCGCCACCCGAGCCACCGCTGCCGCCCGATCCACCGCCACCCGGCCCGCCGCCACCGGGCACCAGCCCGCCGCCGGCTTCGGCCGCCGAGGCCAGCCCTCCGAGGGCCAACAGCGCCCCCACTCCGGCCGCGATGGCCAGTCCCTTGTTGCCTTTGCGCTTCTTCATCGTCGTGCCTTTCGTCCCTTTCGTTGGTTGTGTCGTCTCCACAGGAGCACGGCGCCCACGGCCATCGCTCCGGTCATCAGCACCCCGCCCAGGTCGCCGCCGGCCTGGTCGTCGTCGCCCGAGCCGTCGTCGCCCGTATCGGGCTCGCGCTCGGGGTGGCGTTCGGGAAGCGGCGGGCGCTGGTAGTAGGCCGCAGCCGCGTCGAGATGCTCGAGCACGCACGTGCCGTCCTCGGCCGCAGAGATTGCCTCGCGGATCGACGGCTCCCAGGACAACCCGTCGACATCGAACGGATTGAGCGGGTGCTTGACCTCATCGAGCTTGGCGGCGAAGTCCTGCAACAGGAACAGGAGCTGATCCCGCTCGGGGTACGGCCCGTCAACGGGCGGCTCGTCCATCTTGGCGAGGTTGTTCTCGATCGCCAGCAGCCAATCCCAGCGCAGGAACACCTCGCGCCCGACCGCCTGCGCCACGTCGTACCACTCGTCGTAGTCGAAGATCGTGGGCGGCCACGACCACGGATCGGCAGGCGTCTTGCCGTCCTCGGTGACCAGCAAGTGTGCATACGAGCTTCCGCAGGTCATCGCACTTCCCTCCTCCGGGCGTGGCGTCGCCACCACAGGGCCCCGCCGATCGCCAGCGCACCGGTCATCACCACCGCTCCCCAACCTCGCCCGGCGGCTGCGGGCCTACGCTTGGGTCGGCTCTCGGGAAGCGGCGGGCGCTTGTAGTAGGCCGCGGCGGCGTCGAGCTGCTCGAGCACGCACGTGCCCTCGCGCGCCACCGCGATCGCATTCTTGATCCCGGGCTCCCAGCTCAGCTCGAACACGGCGCTCGGGTCGAGCAGCACGTGCGGCAGCCCCTCGAGCTTGGTCGCGAATGCCTGGAGCGAGGCCAGCAGCGCGTCGCGCTCGGGGTACGGGCCATCGACCGGTGGCTCGTCGAGCTTGGCGAGCTTGTCCTCGATGGACAGCAGCCAATTCCAGCGCCGGAACACCTCCCGGCCGACGACATGCGCGACGTCGTACCACTCGTCGTAGTCGCCAGGCCCGGCGCGCCAGTCCCAGGGGTCGTCGGGGGTCTTGCCGTCCTCGGTCGCCAACAGATGCGCGTATGTGCTTCCACAGGCCATCACTCCACCTCCAGCTCGCCGTCCGAGCCTGGACAGCCAAAGTCACCCGTGAGCGCGCCGCTCAGATCGTCGATGCCCTGCCACATCACCCAAGGCGGTGGGTTCTCCATCGACGACCCGTCGTCCCACTCCATCCCCGTGGTCGTGAGCACCTGCCCGGCCGACTCCCACAGCACCTCGCGGTCGACCGGCGGTAGCCAGAGAAGCTCGTAGTCCCGATAGCTCGGATCGGCGGGGTTGCCCGCCATGGTGATGTTGCGGAAGGGAGCCCAACGGTTCTCGATCCGCTCGGCGTTGGGACCGTGCACGGGCCGCAACAAGATCGAGCGCCCATGCTTGCTCGCGTGCGAGACGGTGACGGGGTACGCCCCGTACATCGCATCGTTCCACCCGCTGCACTGGATGAGGTCGATGACCCGCAGCCGGAGCTTGTCCTGCTTGGCGATCGCCAGCGCCCACACGCTCGCGTCCTCATCATCGAGGCCGCCCACCTCGCTCGCGGCGAGGAACGCCTCGGAGAGCAGATACCGGTAGGCGATCGAGTAGGTGGCGTTGGTACCCCCGAAGCGGTCGTTCTCGACGACCGGATAGAAGGACCCGCCGCGGGGATCCGGGTCGAGCAGCTCGGACCACGGCGGGTCGAGCTCTTCCTCCGGCTCCGGTATCACCGGGTCGTCCTCGGGCGTGTCGATCGGCGGCTTGGGGCCGTCGGTGGTACCGGGCTGGGTGGGCTTGGGCGTGGGCGTCGTCCCTCCGCCCCCCTTGGCGCCGCCGATGTGCTTGCCCGGTTGCCATGGCTCCGGCTCCGGATCGGGCTCGTCCTCGATCGGCGGGGGTGGTGGAGGGAGGTCCCCGAAGGGGTTGTCGGGCTCGGGCGGCGGAGGAAGATCGTCACCACCCGTGCTCGACCCGCCGCCGTCGTCCGGCTCCGAGCCACCCTTGCCAGGCCCATCGCCCGAGCCGCCACCGCTCGAGCCGTTGCCCCCCGAACTGCTGCCCGAGGCCAGCGCCCCAACGGCCAACAACCCGCCGCCCAAGCCCATCAGGCCGAGCAACCCCCATCGCTTCGTTCGCCTACTCATATCCGCCTCATTCGTTCGGTTGGGTCGATCAGCCGATGACCGGCCAGGTGATACGCGTGCCACTGACGCCCGCGACCGAGCGGGTTCTGGGCCAGCAGCACCACGCGGTGCTCGTCGCGGGCACGCATGGCCGCGACTCCGCGGATCTGATCGAGCGCGCGGGCATGCCCCACCGACACCGCGGCGATCGGCCCGCACGATGCCCACTTGCGGGCAAAGACCAGCGGCGCGTCCTGGAACACAGCCTCGATCGCGGGCGCGTCGGGATGCCATCGCACTCCAGCCGCCGCAGCGCTCGGAGGAGGATCGCGGTACGCCGCCCACTGACGCAGGTACCAGCGGCAGTTGTGCTCGGCGAGCACGTCGAGCAACCCCTCGAGCACGCTCTGGCTCGGGAGCTCGGCCAGCCGTAGTGATACTTGGTACACGTCCGCTCCTTCACGGGGTGATGGTCCAAACGATGGTGAACAGCCGCGCCACCGCGGCCGGGTCGATGCGCAGGTGGGCGGCCGAGGGCACGTCGATCTCCATGCGCGGCCGGTCGCTCGACCACGCCACGAGGCCCAGCGGCACCGCCACCGTGGCCGGGTCGCCTCGGAGCCACCACCACATGGATCCGAGGCCAAGCGCGGACGGATAGGCCGTCAGCCGCCGCGCCCCCGCGGGCACGCGCTGCACGTGCGGTTGACCGGCGGGGATGTAGAAGGAATCGGTCAGCAGCGCGCAGCAGGCCCCGCGCGAGACCTCGAGCCGCATCATCCGCACGAGCGCCTGGCTCTCGAACAGCAGGCCCTGCTGCGGGGCCACGGGCTGCTGCGTGCCCAACAGTACCGCACCCTGCGGCGCCCACAGCTCGACCTGCAACGCCTCGGCGTAGAGCTCGAGCGACTGCCCCAGATCGATCTCGTACGTGGTGCCGCGGGCCGAGTCGGTCGTGGTGATCCGCAGCCGCATCACCGATCGCCGCGAAGGATCCAGCCCCGACACACCAGCGGGCCCCGCAGGCGCAGGCGACCAACGCAGGGCTTCCTGCACCGTGCTACCCACCATCCAAAGGTGCTCGCCCGTCGGGCACTCGCTGGACCACGAGCCCACGCGCGTGGTGATGGGGCGCAGGCCCGCCGCGGTTCCGTCGTCCGACACCACCCCGAACACCTCGGCACCAGGCGCGGTGCGGCGCGAGACATAGGCGGTGCCCAGTCGTGGGTCTCGATGCTCGTGGTGGATCTGGCTCATGGCTTGGGTCCTCGGATCGGCAATCGGCAGCGGTTGGTGCTCGGCTCGGCTCGGCTCTTGGCCCGGCCGCGCGCACCAGCGCGCGCGGCCGTCGTTGTTCGCTCGGTCGTCCCCGCGTCAGGGCACGGGCACCGACGACGGATCGGAGCTCGGCTGCGGCAGGCGTCCGGGGTGGTGCCCGCACTTCCATCCCTGCGGCAGCGCCTCGATCTCGTATCCCCAAAGCTCCGCGCGAGCGTTGAGGAACATGCCGGCCGCGTACGGGTTCCACCCGACCAGCACGAGGTTGTCGGCCTGGGCCGCCCGCGAGAACGGACCCCACGCCACTTCGAAGGCCGGCACGTCACCGGCCGTCTTGCCGTCGTACGCCACCGACTCCACGCCCACCACCGTCGACGCGTCGGGGTTGGGCTGGTGGTAGTTCTCCTGCGGATGGTTCTTGACCATCACCGCGGTCAAGAGCCACACGCGGATCTGATCCGGGTCGGTGCTCCCCCGCCCCGAGAGCCGCACCGCGATCGGCAAGAAGTAGTTGCTCTGGGTGGGCTCCACCCGGAACTCGATGCGGCTCTGCCCGTCCACCCGCAGCACGCCGCCCGACGTCACCTTGAGGGGGCAGCCGTGCTTGCTGGCGACCTCGTGGTAGCAGTCGTTGATCGACGTGGGCCGGCAGATCGGCACCTGCGGCGCGCAGGTGGCCACGGGCTGGCACGCGTTGGGCGAGCTCGCGGTCGGCTGGCAGCCCGTGCCGCACCCACCCACCGCGAACCGCTCGATCTCCTCGGGCGAAGGCGGACGGACGGTCGGGGAATCGCTCGCCGCCGCCTTGGCCCGTTCGGCCCGCTGGGCCCGAGAGGCGAGCACCGCCCGGTCGGCTGCGTGTTGGGCATCGAGTTGTCTCTTCGTTCGGATCTTGTGTCGTTGCATGTCTTGTCGTCCTTTCGAGTCGATGCCCACGTTTGGGGGCAGGATTTCCCCCACGGCCTGAGCGCCACCGGGACTTGTCGGGGTTGGTCGAGCAAGGTGCCCACGTTCGGAGGCAGGATTTCCCCCACGGCCTGAGCGCCACCGCGTGCTCGGGTTCGGGACGCCTCGTCCCCGGCTCGAGCCCGCCGGTCAGGGCATCAGGCGAACGAGATCCCTCCGAGCTTGCGCCCCGCCGCGCGCAGCAGCGGCACCACGCTCGCGTTCGCCACTCCCTCGGCCGCCTGCACGAGCGTCTCGTCCTCGGCCAGGAACGCCACCGCCGAGCCGCCGAGCGCCAGGATGTGGTCGAGGCTCGCGGGCGTCCCCAACAGGGACTCGAATGCCGGCTTCTTCTGGTAGATGAGGCCCGTCAGCAGCGCGACCGCGGCGGTCGTGCCCATCCGGAGGGCTCGATTCTCGACCGCCTTGGCCTCCTGGACCTTCTGCAGCTCCTGTGCATCGCGCTTCTGGAGCTGCTGCTTGAGCTCCGGCCGCGTCTTGTCGTCGTACTTGTGTGGGTTGATCACCGCCAACTTCATGGCTTCGTCTCCTCTCGGATGTGCGGTCACGAATGCAACCGCGGGTTCCCAGGCAGTGAGCCACGCAGATGTCCAATCGTCGAATCGCAGCAGGGGCAACGAGACCGCGAGCAACGCGCTAATACTGCGAATTTCGACAGCAGAATCTATTTGGAATCGATTACAGATGGTTCCCCAGACTATTCGGAACCGCGGCGGTTATTGATTCCGCGGCTCGATCGAGCGGGGATCGATGTGGCGACGACGCGCGATTTCGATACCGCCAAGTGTCTCGAGATCGGCGTTCCTTCACGCATGATCACGCGAGAATTTCCAAGGCGACTCAGGAGCCTCATGGGACCACTTACTTCCGAGCACCGTTTCGGGGCTGCTCCGAGCAAGGGGCCCTATCTCCACGAATTCACACGTTTGGGCCCAGTTCGCCTCGAACGCAGGTCGAGCGAGAGCGACGGGCGCGGGACGTGGGAGTTCGGGACCCACCATGGAACGCACACGAGCGTGGCGTCACCTCGACAGTCGACGATGCGCGATTCTGACAGCGACACACATTTCGGGATCGGGCATTCCTTCGTGTGATCGATCATCGTCGACTACGAGGACTGGGCGTCGCGAACCCACTCAGGAGCGAGCATCGCTTCGGGGCGACCGCGAACACATCCCCGTAGCTCCCCGAATCCACGCGTCGTCGGCCCATCGACGATGAACCCACATCGACCGTGCGCGAAAAGTGGTGGGTCCAAGTCTCCCGATAAAGACAGCGGTCACCCCTACACCGGTTCTCGGTGAAGGGTCATTTCGGGGCGCCTTCGTACACGTTGCCCGTATCTCCTCGAATTCTCCAGAACAAAGCCGTTTGCGTCGGAGCACTTTTTGGTGTTCACTGACAACGCATGTTCGAGGGGCCTCCGAGAGGAGCGCCTCATGGCAGTCAAGTATGTAAGAACCGACGACCCCAACTCTACACACGGCAACACACGCACCCGCCTGCTCGAGAAGGTTCTCTCGCACCATGCTGCGGAGGATCTGGATGCCATCGAGCTACGTCGACACATGGGAAAGAGCGGCTATGTCCCCACGCCGCACCGCTGGGAGCTCAATGACGACGAGGAAGACCTCACGGATGACGACGGCTCCGTCCTCCTGATCTGCGGGACTCCACCGGGCGATCTGGCCGGCGAGATCGTCCAGATGGCGCGTCGGCACGTCGAGGAGACGGGCGAGCGCAAGAACTACCGCGTCGTGGGCCTGCATCGCGTCATGGACGAGGACGGCGAGGAGACGGGGGAGCAGGTGTGCTTCCAATTCCTCCTGCCTGCGTCGCTGCTCGGTCCCGAGGTGGACGAGCCCGGCACGGGGTCGGAGAACCGCGAGCACTACGACGCGCTGATGGCCGCCAACAACCAGCTCCAGCGCCAGAACGACGCGCTGTTTCGCGTGCTGATGGACGTGGTGCGGCAGTACCCGACGATCCTGGGCAAGTCGACGGAGCTGCTCGAGCGGCTCGGCGACCAGCTCGGCGGGGGGCGGCAGCACGACCTCCAGCAGGTGCTGTCGATCCTCGAGCACGAGTCGACCCGGGAGCAGCGGCTGCTCGAGCACGACCTCATCAAGCAGCGGTCGAGTCAGCGCGCCGAGATGTTCGGCAAGTCGCTCGAGATCGCCGGCCCCGACATGATGGCGCTGGTCCGCAAGCTCATCGAGATGGTCACGACGCAGCAGACCGGGGGACCGGGAACCGAGCCTCCGTTGGGCCGGGGCCGGACCAAGGGCACGCCAGTGGACACCACGGCCACCGAGCGCTCGTCTCGCTACGCCCAGCGGCTCGAGCAGACGCTGGCCAGCGTGCCCGCGGAGGGCATCGCGAAGGCGCGCAAGCTGCTGTCCGAGGACGAGTGGTCGCTCATCGAGGCGGCCCGCAAGGCGACGACCGACGACGAGTTCGTGGCGATCTTCACCAAGCTCGACGAGTCGTGGCAGGCCAAGGACCAGACCGCGTCGCAGGCCCTGATGTCGGGGCTCGTCGGGGCGATCGGCATGCAGGCGATCGTGCTCGGACAGCTCATCGAGGAAGTGCGTAGGCGCTGATCGTCCGGGCTCACCCGACAGCTCTTCTTCCACCAATGCGACCCGGTGGCGGGCCGCCAAACCCTTTGCACACGAAGAGAACGAACCGATGTCCGAAGAAACCAAGCCAACCAAACCCATCTACGTCTGCCAGGGCTTCGCCGTGGGCGGTCCCGAGCACGAGGCCGCCCAGGCGGCCTGGCTGCAAACCCAGGCCGCGCATGGCTATCGCCTGATCGACCGCCAGGTGTTCGAGAGCGGTGGCGCCAGCAAGCGCGTGCACCTGGTGATGGAGCTGCTCGAGCCGCTGCCCATCGTCACCACGGAAGGGGGTGTGTGATGGAGACCCTCGACCAAGGACTCGCGACCGCGCTGGTGCTCTTGGGTGTCGCGGCGGTGCTGTACGGGGTGGCCACGCTGTACCGGTCGGTCACCGATTCCAAGGCGCAGCAGCAGGAGCTGCAGCTCGAGGTCGAATCGCGGGCGCGGGCCGCCGAACGGGTCCGAGAGCACGCGGCGCGGCACAAGGAGCGCGACGACCTGCTGCTGGCGCTGCTCCCCGCCGGCGCGGCGCTCGTGGGGCACTGGCTCGGCCGCCAGGGCCCCGATCCCCTGGCGTCCTGCATGGGCTGCATCCCCAAGCCGCCGCGCCCGACTCCGTCCCCTCGGCAAGAGGAGGGCCACCATCGCACGGTCGAGATCGACGGGAACCAGCTGCTCGAGTCGCTGGAAGAGGCCGGCTTCGCGCACTGGCTCGCCGTCCAGGTACGGAAGGCCACGGTCCTCGTCGAGGAAGAGCTCGCACACGACGACCCCAATCCCACGGGCATGAGCTGAGCCATGACCGCCGAGACCCGGCTGGCGCGTGGGCGTGATGCCAAGGACCGAAGGCATTGCCCGTTCGGTGCCTTCGCGCTCGCGTTGCACCTGCACCTCATCGACGTCCCCGAGGCACTGAGCGGCAAGGAGCGGCACCATGGCCAAGCGTGATGCCCGGGGGTTTCGAGGCCGGTCACGTGCCAAGCAGGCGCGGCCGGGTCTCGATCTCCTCGGTTTCTTCCTGACCAGGCGGGCGGCCTTCGTTCCGCCTTCCCCGAACCCTCGAATATGCAAACGGCGGGGATGGGGGCCGTCCGACCTGGTCGATCCGGCGATCGCCGAGCAGATCGAGCAGCTCGAAGCGATCGGCGAGGAGCTGACGCGGCGCGGGCCGCTGGACCTGCTCCTTCGCATACGCACACGAGCCAACCGGCGCCTGGCCAAGCTGCTGCGGCGCGGAGGTGACGACGAACAGACCTAACGCCCCACGCCACGGCCGGGCCGTGCTCGGCCGTGGCGTGGACCTGCCAGAGGTGAGCGATGAACGAGACCAGCCAATCAAGCAGCGAGCCGATGACCACGCCAAAGCCCGCGACCAAGCCTTCCGAGGTGGTGGTGCGCTATCGCTACGCCGACGGGATCCTGCTCGAAGGCGACAGCTACCCGCACAAGGAGGCCGTCAAGAAGTCTCACCCTCGGTGGCGGTGGTTTCGGTCGCTGCGCAAGTGGGGCGCGCCGCGGACTCGGGACCGGGCTCTGTCGAGATACCAGGTGGAGGAGTACGCCCGGGGTCTGCGCGCGGCCGGGGTGCCCAACGTGCGGGTCGACTACCAAGAGCCCATGCCCGAGCACGTGCGGGACTTCGGCGAGGTCGTCGAGGAACGCAAGGAGCGAGCCCTCGATCGCGCGGAGCGACTGGAGGAGCGAGCGGACCGGCTCGAAGGCGAGGCCGCGGCGGAGTACGGCAAGCACCGCGCCGTGCTCGACCGGATCCCCTTTGGGCAGCCGATCCTCGTCGGGCACCACAGCGAGGGACGGCACCGCAGGGATCTCGAGCGAGCCGATGCGTCGATGCGTCGCTCGGTCGAAGCCAGCAAGGGCGCGAAGGATGCCCGGCGCCAGGCCAAGGCCGCCGAGCATGGGGCCGCCCAACACGAGAAGCCGGGGTTCGCCCTGCGGCGCGTGGTCGAGCTGGGCAAGGAGGCGCGCGAGCTCCAGGTGAAGATCACCGGCGAGGTGCCGACGGGCTGGCGTGGTCACGACCCCGGCGGCCCGGCCACTGGCGAGTGGCTCGCGCAGTTGCAGACGTTCGCCGAGGAAAACCGTCAGAAGATGGCGCACTACCGCCGCGTGCTCGACGAGGCCGGGTACATGCCCAGCAGTCAGGCCGTGCTGCGCAAGGGCGACCGGGTGCTCACCGACAAGGGCGGCGCCGTCGTGCAGAAGCCGCTGTCGCAGCACGTGGAGCTGCGGTTCGACCATGCCGTGCGGTGGACGAGCGGTCCGCAATACGTCAAGCGGGCCGTCTACTCCCGCGTGTGGGTGCCCAAGGCGACCGTCGAGCGGAACCAGGCACAGGGGTCCTCTTCGTCGACCGAGGCGCCCAAGGCGAGCTCGGGCGCTGCTGCGGGCTCACCTGGGCCCCTGACCATGCTCGTGACCAAGCACCGCGACGCCGCCAAGCGGTACACCGTCCAGCAGATCATCGACGCGCTGGTGGAGGCCGAGCGGCTCGGCGTGGGCGAGAAGCTCGCTCGGTACTTCCGCGCGACACTCAAGGACCAGGACGTGCAGCGAGCCTACGGCCGGGCGCGGGGGATCGTGGCGTTCGAGCGCGACGGTTGGCCTCCGTCACCGCTGCGTGGTCAGACCTACGGTGCGCAGGACTTCGGCGGGCTCCTGGAGAGCTTGGACCACGAGCCGACGGTCGCGCAGTTGCTCGCCGAGCTGCAGGCCTTCCCCGAGCGCATGCAGCCGATCACGGGAGCTCGCCACTCCAACTGGTTTCGGACGCTCATTCGCGAGACGGCCAACCTGCTCGGCAACCACCACAACGAGTACGAGCGAAAGGTCGCACAGGGGCAGGCCGCCACGCCCGACTTTGCTCGTATGGCGATGGAGGCTCTCGTGGCGAAGGCTGCGCACAAGCTCCACGAGCTGCGGCTGGTGCAGGACCCCTCGCTCTACGATCCGAAGTCCGACCCCAAGGACGTCTACCCGCGGCTTTGCGAGATCGACTCCGAGACCGCGCGGAAGATCCTGGTGGACGTCTTCAAGATCGACTTCCACCCGGAGGACGAGGAGGACGAAGCGGCGGAGCTCTGCAAGGGCGAGATCACGCTCGAGACCCTGGCCGAGGGGGCTGCGCAGCGGGCGGAGGAGGAGCGGGCGCGCAAGGAGCAGGAGCGAGCCCAGCGGCAGGCCGACGCCCGCGAGCTGCTGAAGGTGCACCGCGAGGCGGCCTCGCGCGGCGAGGTCACCAAAGGACGGTTCAACGCGGCCTATTGGCGACTGCATCCCGGGTTCGAGAAACCCGCACGCAGCCGCCGAGCGCTGATGATGACCGAGCGCGACGGGAAGGTCGTGGCGGTCGTCCGCGGTCCGATCGACATGGCGTTTGGCGTGAGGCTGCCGGGCGGGACCGACGAGCAGGCCGCCATCGCGGCACTCATGCGCCAGGTCGCGCAGGAGGCGGGCGAGGCCGTGGCGGGCGAGGCCGTGGCGGGCGAGGTCGCAACGCCCGGCAAGACCACCAAGAAGGGCAAGCCCTCCACCAAGGCCAAGTCCTCTGCGAAGGCCGAGCGCACCACCAAGGTCGACGTGGAGGCGCTCGCCAAGAAGCTCGGGCTCGGAGACTCCAAGCTCAACGGCCACGAGATCCACCCGATCCTGGTCGAGGCCGAGCGCCAGGGCGTGGGACAACAGATGGCCCAGCTCATCGCGAAGCGAGAGCTGCGGTATCCCGATCAGGTCAAGATCGACCTCGGCCGCGCCCGCGGTGCGGTGGCCCAGGAGAACGACGCATGGCCACCGCCGCCGCTGCGCGGAGCGGTGTACGGCAAACACGACTTCGAGGGACTCATCCTCAGCCTCGGTGACCACCCGCTGGTCGTCGAGCTCCACCGCGAGGCCAGCACGTGGGCCGAGCGCATGGCGCCGATCACGGACGATCGCGCCCGCCACTGGTTCCCGAAGCTCGTCGAGCAAGCGCGGCTGGTCGTCCACGATCACCTCGACGTCCCCCTCCACCAGATCCGCAACGGCAACACCACACCCACGCCCGATCTCGTCCTCGAGATCCGCGATGCGACCCTGCGCGACGCCGAGAAGCTGCTCGGAAATCTCCGCGACGCGCTCGATCCCTCGCTCTACGACCCGAAGTCCGATCCCGAAGCCGTCTACCCCAGGCTCTGCAAGATCGACTTCGAATCGGCACGGTGGGTGATGATGGACGTCTTCGGGCTCAGGTTCGAGGACCGGCACGAAGCCCTCGAGCTGTGTCGTGGCGACACGTCGATCGATGAGGTGAGCCGCAAGGCCAAGGCGAGGAACGAGGAGATCGAGCGACGGGAAGCGGCGCGGCAGGCCGAGCGCGAGGCCGATGCTCGCGACCTGCTGGCCGTCTACCGCACGGCGCAGAAGCTCGGCGAGGTCAGCCGCAAGCGCTTCAACCTGGCCTATTGGCGGCAGCACCCGGACCTGGGCCCATCGCAGCGCGAGAGCCGAGCCCTGCGCATCAGGACGCGGCGCGGCGAGGCCGAGCTCATCGTGCGTGGCCCCAGGGAGCAGGGGTTCCACATTCCCGTGCAGCCGGATGCCGCGGAGCCCGAGGCGATCGCTGCCGCGATGCGGGAGATCGAGAAGGTGGCCAACCAGGGAGCTGCGCCCGCCCGAGCAGCCAACGCAGAACCGGCACCCGAACCCAAACCCGCTCCCGACCAACCCGACGACACGACGGTCGCCGACGCGATCGAGGAGGAACCCACGGCGGATGAGAACGACGCGCCACGGGGCGAGGCAGCCCCGGGCAGCTTGTGGTCGGTCGAGGAGGAGGGCTTCGCCCTGACGGCGCCCCCCGGCGAAGGCAAGCGGGTGCAGGTGCCCACGGGGCATCAGCCGGCATTGTTCGACGTGGGCAAGCCCGATCCCGCGGTGCTCGAGCGGATGCGCGCCGACGAGCTGGCCGAGCGGAGGGCCAAGCGCCCACCCCCGGACACGTCGGATCCGCTGCTCGCCCAGGCCACGAGCGAGCCCTCGGCCGCCGACGAGGATCGGGCAGCACCACCGGAACGACCGTCCGCCGCTGGCGCAGGCCCGACTCCATCGACCGCCGACGAGAACCAGACACCGGCCGCGCCGATGATGCGCATGGGTCCTTGGGTCGGCGAGATCCAAACCGTCGCCAACCGCATGGGCGACGAGGGGCGGCACGGTGATGACTTCGTGCTCATCTCCGCGGTGTGGAAGGCCGTGCAAGACCAGCCCTTGCTGGCGGGCCCATCCCTCGATGCCTTCAAGGCACGACTGGTGCGAGCCAACCGCGATGGGCTGCT
The DNA here is from genome assembly GCF_026337845.1 of Paraliomyxa miuraensis. Lineage (GTDB taxonomy): Bacteria > Myxococcota_A > Polyangia > Nannocystales > Nannocystaceae > Paraliomyxa > Paraliomyxa miuraensis. The sequence goes on from NZ_JAOVZF010000136.1 coordinate 107,856, forward strand.
GCGCCTGCATGCGGCCGATCCCAACCGGCCGATGGATCCCGAGCTCGCGCGCGAGTCGGAGATCCGCGACGGCAACGCCACCTTGCACGTGATCGAGGCGACGCCGCCCCTACGGCAGCCCGCCCCCGCCGGTCGCCGACACCCCTTCGAGCCATTGCCTTCCACCCAGCGGCTCGCCCCAGGCGTCATCGAGCGTCAGGTTCGCGCCATCCTGACCAACCGGATCGCCGACGACGGCCCCAACGGGGTGTCCGAGTTCTCCACCAAGCACGAGCCCCGCCACGTTCGCGTCATCAAGGCGATGGCCAAGCGCGGCGTGGTCAAGCTCGTGAAGGCACCGCGCGGGTACGTGCGGATCATGGCCGGTCCGAAGTGGGGAGCGACGGAGGAGCCGAAGCCGAAGCCACCAGCCAAACCGAAGCCCACGGCCAAGAAGGCCGGCGGGTCGAGATCGAAGCAGAAGGCCGCCCGATCTCCGAAGGCCACTTCGCCGCATGATGCCATCAACACCACGATCCGGGAGGGAGGCATCGTCGCCTTCCAGCACGAAGAGTCAGGCTCGACGACGCGGTTCGGCCTCGTCGTTCGCGTGCTCCCCGGCAATCGTGCTGCGGAGATCCACGCACCCCAGTGGTTCCCGCTCACTGGAATCCGGGCGGTCCAGTCTGGCGGTGATCCGGAGTTCAACCCGAGCCTCAAGCGGTACTACCTCGACGAGCTCACCAACGTCCGGCCACCGGTTCCCAGCGACATCGGACCCGATGGCCTGCGCCTGATGAAGCGCGCGACCAAGAACTGGGTCGATCTCCGCCCCGTGGGCGGTGGCCCCTCGTGGGATGCGTTCGTTGCCCTGCGCAACCTCGGGCTCATGCACCGCAACAAGGACGTCGACCTCGGCGGCCAGGACGGCGACTGGCCGGGCCCGCCCTTCGTGGTGGAGCCCACCGACCTCGGCCAGAAGGTGCTCGCGAGCCTCGATCCCGCGGCGGTCAACCTCGCGACGCGTGTCTACGTGACCCCGCGCCACCGAAACATGGGGCCGGTGTTTCCCATCGGCGAGGATCTGGGCGGGCCCGACGAGAACGTCTGGTTCTACGTGCTCGAGGAGACCTTCGAGCCCACCGACGAGAGCCGCGGCTATCCCGTGGGCATGGTCGTGGTCCATGACGACTTCGGAAGCTGGCGTGTGCTCGACGGCTTCAGCATGGGCCCGCTGAACGACGATCCCGAGTGGGACGACGAGCACGCCTACCCCGACGAATGGGCCGCACGAAGGGGGTTGAAGGAACAGCGTCGCGAGCACGTGCAACGCCTCGACCGAGAGAGGCGCGTCGCTGAGGAAGAGCGTATTTGGGGGCCAGAGGGGCCGACCTGGGGATTTCCGCCCCTGGGGCATGAGGACGCAGACGAGACCCTGCTCGACCGGAAGGGCAGCCCCGACCTGTCGAACACGGCGACCGAGCGGCAGAGGACCGCGACGACCAAGGACTTGGTCGCCACCGAGGCGGCAGGGTTGACCAACAATGCCCCCGCAGCCAACAACCGACCGCCGCCACCGGAGCCGCCGGTAACCATCGCGCCGATCGATCTGTCGCCCGCCCTGGCCCGCCGCGTGAGGGCCGAGCAGGCCAAGCTCCACACGTTGCCGAAGCACGGGGACCCGAGCTTCCGACCGGTCGTGGTCGTCGCGTGGGAGGGGCGTCGGCGACCGGACGTGTTCTCGCGCTATCACACCGAGCCGCTCGGGGCCCTCGTCACCATCGACGGCCACTACGACCGCGCGCAGATCGTGGCCGAGCTCGGACCCCATTCGGGTCCACCCCATGGTGGCGGGAGGAGGGAACCGAGCGACGACCCGCCCAGTCCGTCGAGCCACGGCAGCACGAGCGAGTCGAGCCCTCCGCCGCTCGACTCGTTCGAGGAGGACCTCATGCGGTCGCTGCTCGACCAGGGGGACGACGGGATCGAGCCCGACAACGCCGACGAAGCCCGCGCGTTGGAGGGCATGGAGGGTCGCGGGCTGGTGGAGAAGACGGAGGAGGACCGCTACCGCGCGACTCCGCTGGCACGGCTCGAGTACGTCGACGTGGCGACCGGGGTCCCGACCGACCCCGGCGAGCCGGGCACGCTGTCGACCGGACGGATCGTCGCGGACATCGACGGGGAGACGGTCGAGGTCGACGAGGAGGATCTCATCGGCCGCGGCACCGATCCCGATCCACGCAAGCGACGGTATCGGTTCGACGTCGACAGCCCCGCCGACTACCCCGGGCAAGCCAAGGCCAAGAGGACCGCGCGCGAGGCCGAGCAGACCGCGGGCACCAAGAACGGCAAGGGCAAGAAGGGCAAGGCTGCCGTGGCCGGGCTTCGGGCCACGTTCGACTCGCCCGCCAAGGCAGCCAAGATCTTCTACGACCAGAACATCGACTTCCTCGAGAACGTGGTCGACCCGTGGGATGGCCTGCGCGACTGGATGGATGGGATCGAGGTTCGCGTGGGCCGAGGGCACCGCAAGCTCTCCAAGACACCCGCAGGCCAGCGGATCCTCGAGGAGAAGCACGCCTCTCGGGCGATCCGCGGCGCGCTGGCCTACCTCATGGGCCAGGCCAAGGGGCGGCGCTGGGAGGCTGTGCCGTGGGACCAGATCGAGCGCCTGGGCGAGGCGCTCCAGCGGTACTTCGAGGAACCGAGCGCCTCGGAGCCGTCGATGTCGGGACTCTACTGGCGCCCGTTCGCGGGCAAGGTGCGCGCGGAGGATCTCGACGTGATGACGCCGGACCAGCGAGCGTCGATCCGCGAGCAGGAGAGCGTCAAGGAGATCGGCGAGCAGCTCGACGAGCTGAAGGAAGCCTACGAGCGCGCCAAGGACTGCCTGCCGGATGACCTCCGGCGGGTGATCGAGCGACGGGTCGCCGAGTGGTCGCGGTGGGTCGACAACCCCTCGAAGATCCCCGACTACGCCTGCGAGCCCGATCCCGAGACCGCGGGTTACCTGTGCAACTACCCCGCCGTGGCCGGCGAGCTCCGCCAGCTCCGCAAGTCCTGCGAGGACGCCTACGACCCCAATTGGGCGGCGAAAGACAGCAAGGAAGGCGCGCCCGGCTTCCCGGACACCAGCCACGGCGAGGACGAGGAGCTACCCCCGCGGACGGCGTCGGCCAAGGCGTGCTGCTCGCGAGAGACACCCAAGGAGGAGGTCTGCAGCGCACCCGTGTGCCAGATCGCGGCGGGGCTGAAGGAAGAACCGAAGGCAGACACGGCCACGGACGCTCAGACCGCCAAGGAGCCCACGACCAAGGCGGCGCCCGAACCCGCAAAGCACTCGGGCAAGGCAGGCAAGCCCTCCAGCGAGACCAGCAAGCCACCCACGAAGACTTCGACGGCCAAGAAGGCATCGCGCTCGGCCACACACAAGGCCGCACCCAAGGCCACCGCCACCAAGCCCACGCCCAAGCGCAAGCTCACCGCCGCCGAGCGCCGCAAGGCCCTCGCCGAGCGCAAGAAGGCGGCCGAGCAGCGCCGCAAGCAAACCGCCGCCGAGCGTCGAGCCCAGCGCTTCCAGTGCTCGGCCGCAGTCGCCGTCAAGCAAGCCGAGGCGATCGACACCACCTCCTACCGCCGCCGGGTCGAGGACGCCGCCGCCGCGATCAAGAAGGCCGAGGAGCACGTCAAGCACCACGAGCGCGACCTCAAGGCCGCCATACGCGAGGCAGACGCGGTCATGCGCAACCGCAAGGCCATCCCCATGGATCGCGAGGTTGCGCGCCGCAAGGTCCGCGAGGCTCGCTGCCAGCTCAGCGTGGCCCAGGGCACCCTGCGCCAGCGCAAGCGCGACCACCAACGTGCCCAGACCGAGCTCGAGCGGGCGCGCGGCCGCGTGAGACGACGCGAGGCCGTGGCCGCCAAGCGGCTCGAGGAGACCAAGAAAGCCGAGGCCGAGGCCGCCACCCTTGCCAAGAGTCGGTGATCCAGTGCTGCTCCAAGACGACGACATGTGGCTCACCGTCGACGACTCCTGGACATCGCGGGTGATCTCCCCTGCCCTGCTCGACGCCGCTCGGGGTGACCGATCGCTGTGGGCGGACATGGGCCCGCGGATCTCTGGCTTCGACAGCAATGCCCTCGTCGGCGCCCGGGCCTGGGCCGCGGCTGAGCGCACCGCGATGTTCCACCAGGGCACGGGCGAGCTCGGCCTCCCCGCCGACAGCCTCACCTCCGTGGTCGACGCCCTCGGCCCGCTGATATTGCAGCCGCCCGACGACCTCGAAGAGCTGTTCGACCGCCTCACCCGGACGGCGGTGGGCATCGTGGTCGACGCGCTCGCTGCGATCCCCGTGGTGGGGGCCATCGCTCGCGCGATCGGCCAGATGGGCTTGATGCTGTGGGACCTGTCCAATCGACCACAGGAGCAGGCGCGGGAGTACCTACCTCCACCGCAGGTCTACGAGCGAGATGAAGAGGAGTACGTGATGAACACGCAACTCCTGCCCGCGCTGTCGACCAACGACTGGACCCGCCTCTTCCTGCCCAGGACGGGCAACGCTCCCCGGATCATCGAGATCGAAAACGGCTGGCTACTGGACTCGCTCGAGGGTGGCCTGGGGTTTGGCTTCATCCCCGGTACGCAGCAGGTGAGCGGCGCCACGCAAGCCTTCTGGCACAAGAAGTCGAGCCGCCCGGGAGGATCGCTGGCGTCCCACCAGGACGTCGGGGACTTCTATCCGGGCCCGGCCCAGCTCATGACGGCGATCGACCAGCACGTGCAGCGGCCCGGGGCCGCGATGTGGGCGGTGGTGCCGTCCGAGGTCCGCAGCGCGTGGCGAGATCACGTCGATGCTCTCAAGAGCTTCGCCTACGAGGCGTACTTCGGCCGCGGCATCAAGGGCACCGGCATCGATGAGCTCAACGAGGAGCACCGCCGAATCATCGTGCAGCAGCTCGTCGCTCCCCTCCACGTGGCGACGCTCGACGGCAAGCTCTACCGCGGGATCCTGGCCGCCAACTCCTGGACACCCAAGAACCCGCCAGACGACATCGTGGAGGCGTTCGTCGACCCGTGGTGCGACCGCCTCGAGAAGCGGCAGGACCGGTACCTCGAGACGATCGCGGTGGCCTACGCCGATCCCAAGAGCGCCGCGTTCGCACGCAGCGCCAAGCTCCGGGACAAGCTGCACCAGATGCGGGCGCTGCTGCTCGAGCACCCAGCGCGGCATCAGGTCGATCAGCGGGACGTGATCGACTCCGAGTACCGCACCGCGCTGTTCGACGCGACGATCGCCGACCAGCTCAAGGCGCCCACGGGCCCCAGCACACCGGCCGACCCTACCTCGCTCGGGGGAACCGACGCCGCGCCCGAGCCCCCCACGCCGCCCCAGGGCGGCGCCCCCTTTCACGTAGTCGCCGAAATAACGCCCGGTCCCCGCGGAGGCGGCGGCGAGGGCTTGGCCTTGGGGCTCGGCGTGCTGGGCCTTTTGTGGGCCGCGCGTGGGACCAGGCGTCGCCGTCGGAGGAGGCCATGAGCGTCTCCTTCGACCCGCCGACGCATTCATCTGGCAGCCGAAGGGGGCGCCGTGAAGCACGTGCCGGTGAAGCTGGGGCAGCAGTATCAGGACCTCGACCCGCGACGAGGCGAGCGCGTGGGCACCGTCGTGCGCTTGCATACGCATCGCATCACGCTGGCGTGGAGCACCGGGCACACGACGACGGTGCGACGGCGACACCTGGATGCCAGCGGAAGCCGGGGCTACGTCCTGATCGCCGACGCCACGCCGGCGCAGCGCTCCAAGCCTACGGAGTGCTCGCCAACGACGGCAGCGCAGCAGCGGGCGCGACCCGATCCGCATGGGGTGGCGCGGTGGCGATGCCTCGCGTGCAACGCTGTGGGGCGACTGCGACCGCCGTGGCGAGTCCTCTTGTGGACGCAAGGACCATGGGCCACGCGAAGCACCGTCGTGTGCTCGGACGCGTGCCACCGGCGGGTCAGGCGAGGCGGCGATGGTTGAGTTCCGATCACCGATCACCTCGAGCCCGGAGGCACCACCCATGACCAGGAACGCCAACGAAGGCCGGCCGACTTCCGCGAAGACGAGCACCACCGACCGCCGCACCAACCCCAACCTCACGAGCACCGTCATGCCCAGGATTTCCAAGAGCACGAATCGCACTCGCACCAACCGCGGCCGGGAGAGCACCACGGCCAGCCAAGGCGACGACCACACGAGCACGAGCGTCGCGGTTCCGATCGCCGTCGACGTCCGCGGCGCCAGCACCATCACGGGCTTCCCCGTGGCGACGCTCAACGGCTGGCGCACCAAGGGAGGCGGGCCGCCGTTCGCGAAGATCAACAAGTCGGTGCGCTACCGCGTGGTCGACCTCGAGAAGTGGATGGCCGACCGCGTGGTGAGCAGCACCGCCGAGGTTGCGGCGAAACGAGCCAACGCCGACGATGCCTGACCGTCCACGACTAGACCAGGAAACCGAGGTCGATGCGCTCGCAGAGCCACGAAGCTCCCCTCCGTCGTCGCGTGCTTCTGCTCGAGAAAGGGCGGACCGGGCGTCCCTGCGGTCCCGCTGGCAGCATAAAGGGCATCGAGTTATCGTTGCACGCCGACGTCGCGTTCCGGCGAAGTCAGAGCGCGGGGCAATCCGGGGGACACGGCATACCTGAGTCGTAGGGGGTCGAGTCGATACTGCCGGAGCGGAAGCCCGGATCACCCTCGTCGTTCCATGCCATCAATACCAGCTTGGGAGCACCGTCGTCCCCGACGGCGGAGCGCAGGTCCAGGCGCTCGAAGCCGGGGGTGCCTACGATCTCGTCGATCACGCTGCGGCCGAAGAAGAAGTAGCCGACCTCGCCGGAGTGGGCCGCGACGTAACGTTCGGCCCACATTCGAGCCTCGGTATCCTCGAGGATTCTATGCCCGGTCGCGTCGAGGATGGGCGACTCCCAGAGGCCAATGTCATCGTCGACGGCCGTGACCAGAAGATGGTGGGCCCCTGCGTCGTCGAGCGCATGATGGAAGACAACACCGAAGCGTTCAGGCACGGCAGTGAGCACCTCGGTCAGCTCCGCGGCGGTGGCATAGGGGACGGGTTCGTCGTGGGACTGGGTGTTGCTCTGATCGTGCCGAGCAAGCCAACGATTCGCGACATCATGAGGAATCCGAGCGCCGACGTTCTCGTAGTCACGCCGAGCGGTGGCGAGTTCTTCCTCCTCGGCAACACAACCGAGCAACAACACGACAGAGAGCACGACGGAGCGACGCCTTGTCAGCATACGCCCGGCAGTCTAGCACACCCGGAGCCCGACACGGAGTCGTGAGGCGGCGAAGGTCAGATCAAAGCGCGGGGCAAGTCGGAGGGCACATGTAGCCGTTGTCATAGGGGGTCGGGTCGATGCTGCCGGAGCGGAAGCCCGAAGCACCCTCGTCGTTCCATGCCATCAACACCAGCTTGGGAGCGCCGTCGTCTCCGACGGCGGAGCGCAAGTCCAGGCGCTCGAAGCCGGGGGTGCCTACGATCTCGTCGATCACGCTGCGGCCGAAGAAGAAGTAGCCGACCTCGCCGAAGTGGGCCGCGACGTAACGTTCGGCCCACATCCGAGCCTCGGTATCCTCGAGAATTCTATGCGCGGTCGCGTCGAGGATGGGCGACTCCCAGAGGCCAACGTCATCGCCGACGGCCATGACCAGAAGATGGTGGGCCCCTGCATCGTCGAGCGCATGATGGAAGACAACACCGAAGCGTTCAGGCACGGCAGTGAGCACCTCGGTCAGCTCCGCGGCGGTGGCATAGGGGACGGGTTCGTCGTGGGACTGGGTGTCACTCTGATTGTGCCGAGCAAGCCACCGATTCGCGACATCATGAGGAATCCGAGCGCCGACGTTCTCGTAGTCACGCCGAGCGGTGGCGAGTTCTTCCTCCTCGGCAACACAACCGAGCAACAACACGACCGAGAGCAGGACGGAGCGACGCTTTGCCAGCATACGCTCGACAGTCTAGCACACCCGGAGCCTGACACGGAGTCGTGAGCCGGCGAAGGTCAGAGCGGGGCAATTCGGAGGGCACATGTGGCCGTTGTCGTAGGGTCGGGTCGACGCTGCCGGAGCAGAAGCACGGAGCACCATCGTGTGCTCGGACGCGTGCCACCGGCGAGTCAGACGAGGTGGCGATGGTTGAGCTCCTCGAGCCCGGAGGCATCGCCCATGACCAGGAACACCAACGAAGGCCGGCCGACTGCCGCGAAGAAGAGCACCACCGACCGCCGCACCAACCCCAACCCCACGAGCAACGTCATGCCCAGGATTTCCAAGAGCACGAATCGCACTCGCACCAACCGCGGCCGGGAGAGCACCACGGCCAGCCAAGGCGATGGCCACACGAGCACGAGCGTCGCGGTTCCGATCGCCGTCGACGTCCGCGGCGCCAGCACCATCACGGGCTTCCCCGTGGCGACGCTCAACGGCTGGCGCACCAAGGGAGGCGGGCCGCCGTTCGCGAAGATCAACAAGTCGGTGCGCTACCGCGTGGTCGACCTCGAGAAGTGGATGGCCGACCGCGTGGTGAGCAGCACCGCCGAGGTTGCCGCGAAAACGAGCCAACGCCGACGACGCCTAACCGTCCACGCCGACAGGACGAGGCTGTGGGTCGCCGGCCCCGGGGCTCCACACCCTGGGCAGATCGCTGGGCGCAACCGTGTGCGTGCCCACCGCGAGTGACTCGGCCGAGGCTCGTGCCCGGCGTGCTCCACGCGGGCCAGGGCAGCTAAGGTGCCAAGGACCGGCATCACGGATCACGCCAGCTCGCCTAAGCGGATCAGGGGGTGGGTGGCCTCTCGACTTCAGCCCCGCGCGGGTAACCTCGACCACAGTCGCCCTTGAGCGCGTCGATGGGCGCCCCACCTTGGCCGCCCTCGGGCACCCGATGCGGCTCGCCCTTGCGCATCCGATGCGACGCCTCACCTTGGGCTACTCGGGTGAGCCGCCACAAAACCACAACAAATCAATAACTTGAGAGACGTCTGGCCAGGGGGCGCGTCTTGAGACGCCACCCCTAATGCTGCGCAATGCGACCTTCCATGGTGACCGACGAACCCGGTCCGGGGGAGCAATCTCCCCCCGAGCGACCCAACTGGCCCGGATCTCATAGCCCGAGCTGTCACATTCACCTGCGCTGTGGCGAGTGGTTCACTAGAGCAGCGTCGGCAGCGCCGAAGGGCTAGCCCAGGGCGGCGAGGTGGGCCTTCAGCTTGCGGAGTAGGCGGGAATGTCGGGCCCGAGGAGGCATCTGATGAAAGCCCTGCGCGATGCGAGACATCGGCATAGAACCCCAAGTTCAACTTTGCGCATAAGGCGCAGCCTGTACAGTTCCCTTGTACTTGGCCATGATGGAGAGGCGAGATGGAAAGCGACCTCCAGCGCAGCATCAGGGATCTCCAGCACAAGCTGACAGTGGCAGAACAGCAGGCATCCGCTTGGGAACGAGAAGTAAAGGAACTGAGGACGGAAGCAAAGGTACAACGCGAGGAGATCGAGGCGCAAACTGTTACGCTTGGTCATTTGAGGCATGAGTATTCTGCAACAAGTGATATGCTAAAGGAGAGCTACAAGGAGGTCGTACGAAAGCTCTTTCGGAAGCCGAGCCTTCAAAGTGCGATGATTACAGTAATTACCAGCGCTGTCTCCATTGTCATTTCAGTAGCGGTAACACACTACTATAGCACTGGCGGAATCGACAATCCGGCAAAGGTGCAGGTAAGAAGGAGCGCAGGCTTGGTCGCTCGAAAGACCGCGAAAGCAAGAGAGGACGCAGTCACATCGAAATATACAAGCAATGCCATTTGCACTACTACCATTATTGATAACATGCTAGCAGTCGATTCCCTTGGTCAAAGGAGCGAATACCTCAAGAGCGCAGACAAGGAAATCGCCAGATGGAAAGCGGGAGGCTTTGGCGGTGTCAACTCCTGGGGATCCAGAACAAAGATTGAGGATCTTGAATGCCCCTACATCTCCATGGACTATGTACTAGACCAATCATCCATGGCATTCTTATTGGTAAAACATGGAATTCCTTCCTGCGTGGCGCTTGAAGCTCAGAGCAACTTTATCTACTGGGATTGGCGACGCATCACCGCGCACCAGAAGTGGGAGAAGTACCTGCAATCAAAGATCAACGAGGAAGGCAAGGATGCCAAGCCACCTCAAGGCAGCAAGACGTTGCAGCGGTTTCTTCCCTCCGGAATAGTTGACAATTGCGGAGGCATCGGGTGGCACAACGCGGAAACGCTTGATAGCCTAATAAGCAATGTTCAGTCCAACTTGGAGGGCGCACGTCGTCAACAAGAGCTGAATGCTAACGGATATGCCGATCAAAAACCTGCCGCGGCCCAAGAATAGCAGGACTCGACGATTGACCATAGGCCACGCGACGCACCGTCGTATGCTCGGACACATGTCACGGGCGGGTCAGGCGAGGCGCGAGGCGGCGATGGTTGATCTCAGATTCAGAGCATCGATCACCTTGACACGGGCTGCCCAGCGTGGCCCACGCGGGGCCATGGTCGCGAACAACGACATGGGCCGCCCTCGGGGGCCGATGCGGTTCCCTTCCGCCTTGGACACTGGGTCGCCCCGCCTTGGGGGCGGGGGTGAACATGAAGGCTCGAACGCCGAGAGTTCAGCCCGAATTTTGCGCCAATTTTACTTTCCCGCGCCTTGACACATGTCGCCGTGGGCGGATATGGTTGGTCCTTGAGCCTTGGTGTCGAGTTGATGCGCCTTGGCAAGATGATCTCCTCGTCGAGGGGTACCCACTAATTGTATCGGAGGCATTCATGTCAAGTAAGGCGCGTCTTCGTTTTACTGCATTCCTCAGTCTCACGAGCATTCTCCCCTGGGCGGGTACTGCGAACGCAGCGAGCTTTCCGGCCACGTTTCCCGAGAACGTCGCAGTCAGCACCAGCTACATGGGATGCGGCTTTCAGATCCAGCGCGGGAACTACCTTGGTGAGGCATATTCGAAGATCCGAAACACAGGCTGGGGTTCCAACTGCATCAAGTTCAGGGTGGGCGTATCAGCCACGAACGGCAATGTACTCAGCAAGAGTTGGAACTATCCCGCAAACTGGTCGTGGAAGCAGACCAACGTGACAGGTACGTTCTACACATCGCATGTGTGGGTGCGGGCAACTGGCTATGGCCTCGTATGCGATGTCGAATTCACCATTCTTGCGAACGGAACGGCATATCCGAGCATCAGCAAGATTTCTGGTGTCGGAAACTGTCCTGAGAGCCCATAGAAGGTCCGTTGGACGCGTGGCACAACGGCCGTCGAATGCATTGATCGCCAGATAGCATGCCTTGCGTTGATCGCCCTTGGCCCACTGGAACTGACCCATGGCAATGTGGATGTACTCCACGGTCGAGCAGATGCTTCGATGGCCCAGCAGCATCTGCACCGTTCGAAGGTCGACCCGCTCCCCAACAGGCTCGTCGCGAAGCTGTGACGATGGCGTGCGCGGGTTGGCGGTCGTACTCGAGGGTGAGGTCTCGGCGGTGTGCGGCGAGCACGCGGCAGGCAGGCTCGGGGCCGGCGAGATGCTCGGGTCTCGTCGGCGATGCTCGGCCTGGCGCCAGGCTTCGATCGTGGTCAAGCGGCCTGGCACGCAGCTGTTGCGGTCGGCCCTCGAGCGGGTGCGGGGAACCGCCGAGCCTACGGCCATCTGGCAGACGCTAGCGCGAGCGCTGACGTAGCCTGCGAAGCATGGAGTTCCTTCCCACTTCCCACGAGCGCACCATGGGCGGCGCGCTCGTGGGCCCGCCTGCTCGCGCACCAGTGCGTCCCACTGGAGGGCGAGGCTGCTCGTACGACCGCCGAGCGCTACGCTCCGTCGCTGACGCGCACCAGGATGCGAGCGAGCGGGTCCCCCATCGGACGTGCAGGTGCTCACGGCGAGTGATACAGCCGACGGTTCGCGCCTAGCGCGGACCTCTCGGGGCCAGGCCAGCCAAGTCGACCGGGCGTGTCGCCTTTCAGCCCCCACCCGGGTGAGTTCCACCACGACCCGCTCGCAAGATCCGCACCTACCGGATTGGCGCTCGACCCATCCGACAGGGCCGTGCCGTCGGCGAGCCCTCGCTCCACCGGCCAGGCACTCCCCCTCCGCTGTGCCCGGTATGTGCCCGGTAGCCACCCCGCCAAAATGAAAAAGCCCCTATTCGGGGCTTTTTCGGGGAGCGGGAGACGAGGGTCGAACTCGCGACATTCAGCTTGGAAGGCTGACGCTCTACCAACTGAGCTACTCCCGCAGGAGCATGAAGGATCCCACCTCGGCGGGCCGCGGTGGGGAGTAGAGTGGATGGGGTAGGATTCGAACCTACGAAGCGATAACGCGGCGGATTTACAGTCCGCTCCCTTTGGCCATCTCGGGCACCCATCCATGGTGAGCCGTGGGCTCGTCGTTCGAAAGGCAAGCTCGGAGGAGCGGTGGAGCTGGCGATGGGATTCGAACCCGCAACCCCCGGTTTACAAAACCGGTGCTCTACCGTTGAGCTACGCCAGCGCTGTTGAAGGGTCTCCTCCTGCGTACGGAAAGGAAGCTTAAGAAAGGAAGCGAGGGTCGTCGACCCTTGGATCGATGCGCTGGCCCCGCGGAGCGCCAAGGGGCGCCGAACGGGCATTCGGGGCGCGGTGTATAGCCTTGGGTCGGGATGGTGTCAACCGGGATGCCCGGCCGGCATCGGCGTGGATGGCCCAGCATCCTCCCTCCCCGCCCCCTTCCCTGCCCCTCTCAGAGCGGCGTCGGTCGGGGCACGAACAGCTTGCGGTCGGAGGCCGTGACCGACTCGTTGCCCTCACCCCCGCCCGGCGCATCGATCGCCTCCGATGACTCCCGGGTCAGGTACGGGTGTGGCTGGCCGAGCGTGGCCTCGTCGGACAGGAGCACCGCCTGCAGGTGGCCGAGCTTGGTCTCGGTGCGCTCGATGAAGTCGCTCTCGTAGCCGAGGCGCCGCGCGGTCTCGAGGTTCTTCTCGAACACCCAGATCGCCTTGGTCACCACGGGCCGCAGCTGCTTCTTGAGCTCCTCGAAGTAGATCTCGCGCTGGCGCTCGTCGAGCCACTCGGGGACCGGCGCATACATGAGGGCGTCGTAGAGCTCCGAGAACAGGTGGCCGAGCTGGTAGCCGGACGCCGAGACCCAGAACATGTGCTTGGCCGAGATCGCGCGGTTGTAGGCGTCCTGGGCCTGCACGAGCAGCTCGAGCTTGGCCTTGAATGCAGCCTCCATCACCTTCTCGGGCAGGCGGATCTCCACGTCGCGAAAGCGGCGATGGAGGATGGCCGCGCGATAGAAACGGGCCATGCCGACGAAGTAGGTGTTGCTGAAGCGCTCGGTGTGTTGCTCCACGGCCTGGTCATGGACGACGTCGGCGAGCGCGAGCCGAGCATCGGCCTCGTCCATGCGATCGAGCATGAACAGGGCGTAGCCCTCGCGGGCCAGCGCCTCGACCTTCACGCTCGGGAGCTGGTCGGATCGCTCGGCGATCGCATGATAGGTGAGCACCGAGCGGTCCCACTGCTCGAGCTCGGCCTCGCAGGCGCCGCGCCGCGCTTGCGCCAGCACCACGTGCTCCCCCTGGGGAAAGCGCTGCAGATAGATCTCGTAGGCGCGCACCGCCGCGAGGCAATCGCGGAGCTTCTCGTGAGCCTGCGCCAGACCGATCCATGCCGGTGCCGCGTCCTCGGGGGGCAGCCCCTCGGACGCGAGTGCCCGACCGAACAACGCGACGGCGCGGGCGGCCTCGTCGGCTCCGAGCGCAACCTCGGCCTGGGCGAGCACCGCACGAGGATCGAGCGGGGGCTCCGAGTCCCGGCCGCCCTCGACGAACGCCTCGGTCGCACCGCGCTCCGCCTCGTGCGAAACGGGGGGCTGGGTGCTCGCCCCCGTGCCCCGCGCGCAGCCCGTGCCCAGCACGCCCATGCCCAGCACCCCCACACGCAGCACGTGCATGCCAAACAAGCGCATGCCAAGCACGCGCATGCCCAGCACGCGCCTCGTGGCGATCGCTCCCGCGCCCATCACTTCCCGATCGAGACCGCTCCCTCGGCGTCGTAGACGCTGCCGTCGTCCCAGGTGGAGTGGGTCTTGACGACGAGCACGGCGCAGTCGCCCGTGCCCACCTCGAGCTCGGACACGAGCTTCTCGTCGAGCCAGATCACCCAGCTGTCGGGCTCCGACTTGATCCGATGCCGGCCCGGCGGCTGCACCTTGTCGTCGGGGACGTCCTTGCTCTTGCCCTTGCAGTCGCGAACGGTGGCGGTCATCCCCTGGACCGGGACGCCGGGATAGAACACCAGGCCGGCGTGCGGCTGGAGCTCGACGTCGTTGATCCGCAGCTCGCCCTTGGTGTCGCCCGACTTGGACTGCACCACGTCGCTGCTGCTGCAGCCGGGCGCGGCGCACGACCACGCTCCGCGGTACGACACGAACTGACTGCGGAGGTTCTGCCGCAGTGCACCGCAGGCCACCCCCGCCGTGAGGGCCCCCGCCGTGAGGACGAGACCGAGAACGATTCGGACACGACCGGCTCCACGCATGCATCCTTCATATCCCAACGGCGTGCACGACGGAATGGGGCGCCGCGCCTTGCGTTCGCGGCGCCCCTGCGCGATCGTGAGGCCGCGGATGATCCCCGCCAGTCTGATCCCGCTCCCCATCGATCCCCAGGTCGCCGCTCGCGTGGACGCCCTGGAGCTGCCGTTCAATCGCCACGGCGTGGATCCCTACGGCATCGACAAGCGCGAGCTGGCCCGGCTCTACACGCTCATCGGGTGGTTCTACCGGCGCTACTTCGACGTGGAGGTGCTCGGGACCGGGCACGTCCCGCCGCGAGGTCGCGCCATGCTGGTGGGCAACCACTCCGGGGGCGTGGCCCTCGATGCGGTCATGGTGATCGCCTCGGCGTTCTTCGAGCTGGAGCCCCCGCGGCTGGCCCAGGGCATGGTCGAGAAGTTCATCCAGAAGGTCCCGTTCCTCGCCTGGTTCACCAGCCGCATCGGGCAGCTCACCGGCCTTCCCGAGCACTGCGTGCGCCTGCTCGAGGACGAGCGCCTGCTGCTGGTGTTCCCCGAGGGCGCCCGTGGAACGGCCAAGCTCTACCGCGAGCGCGACTCGCTGGTGGGCTTCGGCACCGGCTTCGTGCGCCTGGCGCTGCAGACGAGCACCCCCATCGTGCCGTTCGCGTTCGTGGGTGGTGGTGAGGCCATTCCCACCGTGGCCAATCTCTACCGCGCGGGCAAGCTGCTTGGCGTGCCCTACCTGCCGGTCACCCCCTACGTCGCGCCCGTGCCCCTGCCGGTCTCGCTCAAGCTCGTCTACGGGCGACCGATGATGCTGCAGGGCAGCCCCTCCGATTCCGACGAGGTCATCGCAGGGCACGTGGCCGCGATCAAGAACCGCATCGCCAGCCTCCTCACCCAGGGTCGTGCCCTCCGTGAGGGGCGCCTGTCGAGCACGGAGATCGACTTCGGATGAAGGTCCTCGTCACCGGAATCGCCGGCGCCATCGGGCGCCTCGTCGCCACCCGCCTGCTCGATGCCGGTCACGAGGTGATCGGCATCGATCGTCGCCCCTGGTACCACCCACCGGATGGCATTCGGGTGTTCCAGCACGACATCCGCAAGCGGCCCGCCGAGGACGTGTTCCGCACCCAGCTGCCCGAGGCCTTGATCCACATGGCCACGGTCACCCACCTGACCCACCGCAGCGAGGACCGCTTTCGCATCAACCTCGGCGGGACCCAGGCGGTGTTCGATCACTGCCATACCTATGGGGTCAAGCGGGCGATCTTCGTGGGTCGTCACACGTACTACGGAGCCGGCCCCGACTCGGCGCTCTATCACACCGAGTCCGAGCCTCCGATGGCGGTGCACACGTTCCCGGAGCTGTCCGACCTGGTCGCCGCCGACCTCTACGCCGGCTCGGCGCTGTGGCGCTACCCCGAGGTCGACACCGCGGTGCTACGGATCTGTTACACGCTGGGTCCGCTACGACAGGGAACGCTCGCGTCGTTCCTGCGAGGACCTCGGGTGCCGATGGTGCTGGGATTCGATCCCCTGTTCCAATTCGTGCACGAGCTCGATGCAGCCGATGCAATCTGCACTGCCCTCGGCCACCGTGATGGCGGCAACGACGGCAGAGGCTTGCGTGGGGTGTTCAACGTGGCCGGGCCCCCGCCCGTTCCGCTGTCGGTGATGATCCGCCAGGCCGGCCGGGTCGCGGTCCCCCTGCCCGAGCTGGCGTTCAACCTCCTGCTCGGTCGCTTCGGGCTGCCACGCCTGCCCCCCGGTGCGCTCGAGCACGTCAAGCATCCCGTCGTGATCGACAGCTCGGCGTTCCATGGTGCAACCGGGTGGCAGGCCAAGCACGACGAGGACACCACGCTGCACGACTTCCGCGTGGCGACCGACGCTCGGTAGCGAGTTCGTCCCGTGGGCTCGTCGACCGCGACGGGCCCATGCTAGGCTCCCGGTCCGTGGACGCTCCGTCGCCCACCGCCCGCTCCGGGTGGAGCTGGCTCCCCTCCTCGCGTACCGGTCGGGCGTGGTTCCTCCGCCTCGGTCTCGCGATGGTGTTCGTGCTCGGCACGCTCGCCTCGGCGACCATCACGCCGGCTCGAGGCGAGGGCGAGGGCGAGACGAACATCGAGCTCGAGATCGAGCTCGGCGAGGCCGGCGAGTCGCTGACCCGGCACCGCTCCGAGGTTCGCGTGAGCCCGCGGGGCTCTGAACACGCGCGCCCGCTGCCGAGCCGCCCCCTGGCCAAGCTGCGCGCACCCACGCAGCTCGGGCCCAAGGCCCGCGAGCCCGAGGCCACGAGCTGGCCTCGACCTCGGCGAAGGCCGCCGCCCGACGACGACGACGACGCGATCGCCTGAGCAGCGCTCTCGCTCTGGTCACGTGCCCCTCTCGCGCCTCCCGTGCGGAGGGGGGCCGTGAGGGTGTGAGCGCTGGATCCCCGGCCATCGTTCGTTCACCCGTCTCGTCCTTGCGCGTAATCTCGAATGTCCACCAATTCCGATTCCCCTTCCCCCCAGCAGAGCCTCTCCGCCTCCCTCGTCGACATCCCGCTGTTCTCCAAGGAGACCATTGGCCGCGACCTGACCGCCGGGCTGGTCGTGTTCCTGGTGGCGCTGCCGCTGTGCCTCGGCATCGCGCTCGCCTCGGGCGCACCGCTGTTCTCCGGGATCGTGGCCGGCATCATGGGTGGCCTCGTGGTGGGTGCCATCAGCGGCTCTCACACGAGCGTGAGCGGCCCGGCGGCGGGCCTGACCGCCGTGGTGCTGGCCCAGATCGCGACGCTCGGCTCGTTCGATGCGTTCCTGCTGGCGGTGGCGATCGCAGGCGTCATGCAGATCGCGCTGGGGCTCGCGAAGGCCGGCGCGTTCTCGGACTTCGTGCCCACCAGCGTGATCAAGGGCCTGCTCGCGGCCATCGGCATCATCCTGATCCTCAAGCAGTTCCCCCACGTGCTCGGCCACGACACCGATCCCGAGGGCGAGATGGCGTTCGAGCAGCCGGACAAGGAGAACACCTTCTCGGAGCTGCTGGAGATCGCCCAGGACCTGCACGTGGGTGCGGCGGTCATCGGGCTGCTGTCGGTGGTGGTGCTCGCGGTGTGGGCCAAGAACAAGCGACTGTCGGGCTCGCGCGTGCCTGCCCCGCTCGTGGTGGTGGTCCTGGGGCTGGTCCTGCAGGTTGCGTTCGACTCGATGGGTGAGACCTGGGCCGTCGGCGGCAGCCACCTGGTCCAGGTGCCCGTGGCCAAGGACCTGGCGGGCATGGCCGCGCTGCTGCGCTTCCCGGACTTCTCGCAGTGGAGCAACCCCGCGATCTACACGGCGGCGGTGACCATCGCGATCGTGGCCTCGCTCGAGTCGATCCTGAACCTCGAGGCGGTCGACAAGCTCGACCCCGAGCAGCGGGTCTCGCCTTCCAACCGCGAGCTCGTGGCGCAGGGGGCGGGCAACATCGCGAGTGGATTGCTCGGGGGCATCCCGGTCACGTCGGTGATCATCCGCGGATCGGTCAACGTCTACTCGGGAGCGGCCACGAAGCTCTCGACGATCTGGCACGGCGTGCTGCTGCTGGTCTCAGTGCTGTTCTTGCCCACCCTGCTCAACCGCATCCCGCTGTCGTGCCTGGCCGCGATCCTGTTGGTCACGGGCTTCAAGCTCGCGAGCCCCAAGCTCATGCGTCAGATGTGGGCCGGCGGTCGGGATCAATTCATGCCGTTCGCAGCCACCGTGGTGGGCATCGTGTTCACCGATCTGCTGGTGGGCCTGGGCATCGGCATGGCGGTGAGCCTGGGCTTCATTCTCAGCCGACACTCGCGTCGCCGCTTGCGGCGGATCTCCGAGAAGCACCTCGCCAACGAGGTGCTCCACATCGAGCTGCCCGAGCTGGTCACGTTCCTCAACCTCAGCGCGCTCGAGCGGGCGCTCCACGAGGCCCCCCGGGGAGGTCACGTGCTGCTCGACGCCACCGCGACCGACTACATCGATCCGGACATCCTGGCGCTCATCCGCGAGTACCGCGACGTGACGGCCCCGGCCCGCGGCATCCAGCTGAGCATGACGGGCTTTCACGACGCGTACGAGCTGCACGACGAGATCCAGTTCGTGGACTACTCGACGCGCGAGCTCCAGGACGAGGTCTCGCCGAAGCAGGTGATGGAGATCCTGCGCCAGGGCAACCAGCGCTTCGTGGAGGGCCGACGGCTGAACCGCGACCTGGCCCGACAAGTGGGCGCCACGGCCCGCGGTCAGCATCCGCTGGCGGTGGTGCTCAGCTGCATCGACTCGCGCACCCCCGCCGAGCTGGTGTTCGACATGGGCCTGGGCGACATCTTCAGCGTGAGGGTGGCCGGCAACGTGCTCAGCCCCAAGGTGCTGGGCAGCATGGAGTACGGCTGTGCGGTGGCGGGGTCGCGCCTGGTGGTGGTGATGGGCCACACCCGCTGTGGCGCGGTCACGGCCGCGGTCGACCTGGCCGGGGTCAGCGCGACGGCCCAGGAGAAGACCGGCTGCCAGCACCTCGATCACGTGCTCGACGAGATCCAGCAGCTGGTCGAGCTGCCCGAAGGCGAGCCGGTGGCCAAGTGGCCCAAGGAACGCAAGGAGACGTTCGTGGACGCCGTCGCGCGCAGCAACGTCAAGAGCGTGGTACGGGGGATCGTCGATCAGAGCGACACGATGCGCCGGCTGGTCGAGGAGCGCCGGATCGCGGTGGTCGGCGTGCTCTACGACGTGAGCACGGGGAAGATGGAGTTCATGCTCGACGACGCGCTCGGGCTGCGCGCATCCTGAAGACCCCTGCCCGGCTCAGCCGGGCTTGCGACCCGAGCACAGGTAGAACAAGAAGCCACGCGCGGCGTGGTAGGTGCCCTGGTCGACGCCCTCCGTGAACAGCTGCATCCACCGCTCCATCACCCCCCACGCCGACTCGAACGCCGCCTCGGTCCCGCCTCCGGCGAGGAACAGGCGGCGGGAGTCGGCGCGGGTCCCGATGAGGTTGCTGATGCCCTCGCGGGCCCACGCGAGCTCCTGCTCCAGCGCGACGCGCATGGCGGGTTCCTGGTAGGGGGGTGCCAGGTCGATGCAGCGATCGTTGGCATGGGCGCGCACGTCGTGCAGGCCGGCCGCGCGAAACAGACCGGGGAGCAGGCCTCCCACCGACTGGTTGCCCTCGTGCAGCTGCTGCTTGCCGCGCTCGCACACGATCATCAAGAGCACGAGCGCGGCGATCTCGTCGTCCTCGAGCGCAGGATGGCCATTGAGCAGGGCCAGGTTGCCCGCGCGGTTGTCGGGCTCGGCCACCACGACGAGCCCGCCGGGCCGGGTCACGCGGATCATCTCGCGCAGCGCCACCTCCACGTCGGCCACGTGAATGAGCACGAGCTGACAGGTGACCACATCGAAGCGATCGTCATCGAACGGCAGCGCCTCCACCGTGCCCTCGCAAAACGACATGCGCGCGGCGAGCCCGTGCGCCTCGGCCTGCTCGCGCGCCATCTCGAGGAACGCCGGCTCGCGATCGACACCGACCACGGTCGCGTGCTCGGGGAGCAAGCGCAGGACCGTACGCCCCCAGTGCCCCGCACCGCAGCCCACGTCGAGCACCTCGCGGGCCTCGTGCAGCCGCCAGCGCCGGGCCATCAGCTCGAGGAAGTCCCGATTCCAAAACAGATCACGCCACTCGCCGACGAAGCCGGTGAGCTCGGCGTAGCGCGCAGGGTCGGCGTATTCGGGCGCGTCGGTCATGGGTGCGAGGGTAGACCATGACCGCGGCGCCGGCGGGCGAGCAGCACCGCGAGCCACGGGGCCAGCCACGCCCACGCGCTTCCGGAGCGCCCCCACGACCGGCAGCCACAACCCTCGGCCGCCGGGTCGTCCTCGGTGCCGAACGTTGCTCCGGGCACGCTCGGTCCGGTTCCCGTGTCCTCGCCCGCTCCCCCGCCGGTCTCGCCCTGGGTGCCGCCATCGGGTGCCTCGCCCGAGGAGGATCCATCCGCCGGAGGCTCGCCGCCGTCGGTGGTGGTCCCTTCGTCGGGGACGCAGTCCGGGTGTGGATCATCGGCCCCGCACTGGTGGTCGTCGAGCAGGTAGACCTCGGGCATGGTCCCTTGCAGCAAGATCGGGCGCGGTCGCAGCGGCGTGCCCTCGGGCAGCGCCTGCTCCTCGGGCGTCAAGGCCACCGCCGCCGCGGGATCGAGCCGCCACGCCGGGGCGACCTCGGCCGGGACCTCGCGCAGGAACCCCGCGTCGACCAGCCACAGCCCTCCGGTCCCGTCGACCCGCAGCTGGGGGCCCACGTCGATGGAGCCGGCCTGCGGCAGGCTGGCGATGGTGGTGTCGGGGACGATCAGGCGATCGAAGAACACCGAGAATTGCCAGGCGCCGAGGATCTCCGGAGACACGATGTGCCGCTTCTCCCCGCCCACGATCGGGAGCGGCGGGCACGAGAGCACCCCGGAGCCGATCTCGAGGTTGGGATCGCCGGTGAGATCGATCCCATAGGCATGCACGGCGTGATCGCCAGCGTCGAGCACGCCCATCGGCAGCTCCGATCGATACCCGTGCATGCACTCGGCCCCCATGCAGCCGGATGCCAGCACCTCGCCGGCATGGACGGCGATCGCGGAGGCGGCCGGATCTCCGGCGGGGCCATTGAAGTAGAGGTGCACGTCGATGAAGGCATCGGGCATGTCGGGCTCCTGCGCCCATCCCTCGATGCCGGTGCAGTCGACCACCAGCGTGCCCACCGGGCCCGCCGCCATCGCGCGGCCCGGCGCACCGAGCAGCGCGAGCGCCACGAGCCCGAGGCCCAACCCCCTCGCCGAGGCCTCCGCTGGCATCACGTGAGCCCGGGCAAGGGACCGGTGCAGAAGGCCGGATCGCCGAAGGTGGCCTGGTCGATCCCGAACGCATGCACCAGCGACAGCAAGAGGTTGTTGTGCGGCTGGTGGTCGTAGGCGAGGTAGCGCCCGGTGCGAAAGTGGCCCGCGAGGTTGCCCCCGAGCACGAACGGCATGCGCTCGTGGCTGTGGGTGTTGCCCTGGGACAGCTCGTTGACCCAGAGGATCACGGTGTGATCGAGCATGGTGCCGTCGCCCTCCGGGATCTCGCTCATGCGCTGCATGAGGTGGGCAAACTGGGTGCCGTACCAGCGCTCGCGCATGGACCACTCGGCCCACGAGGCCTCGTCGGTCATTCCCGCGTGCGAGAGCGCGTGGCCGTCGGTGGAGCTGCCGATCCAGGGGAACTGGGTGTGGTTCATCCCGTTGCTGTACTGGATGCTGGCCACCCGCGTCAGGTCGCAGGCGAAGGCCATGACCATCATGTCCAGCTGCAGCGTGGAGATCTGGTCCATGGTGCCGGCGCTGTCGGGATTGAGGGCGGGGGGAGCGGCCGGGATGACGCAGGACTCGCCGAGCACGGGCTCGGTGGAGAGCCGAGTCTCGAGCTCGGTCACCAGCGCCGCGTGCTGCTGCAGACGCAGGCGATCCTCCGCGCCCGCGCGGGCCTCGAGCGCCGCGAACTGGCCCTGCACGGTGTCGAGCACCGAGACCCGCTTGGCCCGCAGGACCGCCATCTCCGAGGGCGAGAGGTTCAGCTCGGAGAACAAGAGGTTCCACATCGCGACCGGATCGTCGATGGGCGAGATGGGCTGCGCGGGGCCGGCATAGACCATCCGGGTCCGCACCTCCGAGCCGCCGAAGGCGCTGGCCCGCACGCCGAATTCGAGGCTGCCGAACGGCGTGGTGCCGCCGATGTGCTGGGCGATGACCTGATCGACGGAGATGCCGTTGCCCCACCCCGCGAGCGAGCCGTCGCCGCCCACGAAGCCGCCGGCTTGCAGCGCCATGCCCGAGAGCACGGCGCCCATGCCCTGCTGGTGATCCTCGCCAGGCCCGGCGTCGGCGGCCGGCATGTCGACCCCGTCGAGGATGAGCAGCTGATCCTTGAACGGCTGCAGCGGCTGCAGGCTGCTGGCCAGCTCGAACTGGTTCTCGGTGGGGTTGCCCTGCGGCCACCAGGTGGGCGGCCAGACGCCGTTGGGATGGAAGAACACCACGAAGCGCAGCGGGAAGCCGTCCTCGGCGATCCCGGCCTCGGCGTGGGCCGTGCGCTGGTGCATCTGCAACAGCGGCAAGGCGAACGCAGCCCCGGCGGCGCCGCGCAGGAACGAGCGGCGACCGGAGGCCGCCAACGAGGGCCGCAAGTGCTTGCGAGTCACTGGCCACCTCCCTCTACGGTGCGGAAGCGGAAGGCGTCCGAGGTGGTGATGGCGACCAGCAGCTCTCGCAGGTCACCATCCGCGTCGGCCAAGGTCTGACGGATCTCCTCCATGGCACACAGGTCGTCCTCGGTGGGCTCGCGACCCAGGGCGAAGGTCGCCCATTGATGGGTCACGCAGTCGCTGAAATCGGTGGAGGCGGACAGTCGCTGGGCCAGCTCCACCGCGCCGTCGTAGGCCCCGGACTGCTCGGCGTCCTCGATGGCCTCGAGGCTGCCCGAGGCGTCGACGGGCAGCCCGTTCTCCTCGGTGCGCCAGCGCCCGATGGCATCGTAGTGCTCGAAGCCGAAGCCGAGCGGATCGATGAGCGAGTGGCACCCGGCGCACGAGGGATCCTCGGTGTGCTGGGCAAAGCGCTCGCGCGTGGTGGCGTTGGGATCGGGATCGGGTGGCTCGATCTGGATGTCGTTGGGCGGCGGCGGCAGGTGCTGGCACAGCATGCGCTCGCGCACGAACACTCCGCGCGCCACCGGCGAGCTCTGGTTGGGGTAGGCCAGCAGGGCCAGCAGCCCGGGCTGGGTCAGCAGGCCCGCACGGTCGCCGGTCAGGATCGCGGCGCCGGTCTCGGGGTCGACCTCGCTCACCTCGTACCATGCCGACAGCGCGGGGGGCAGGAACGCGAGCTCGGAGCTCAGCAGATCGTCCACCGTGCCGCCGCCATCGAAGAACACGTGCTCGGCAAAGCGCTCGACGCTCTGGCGCCAGTCGTCGCCCACCGTGGGCGGCAGCCCGGCGAACATCGCCGGATCCTTGGAGACCGAGGTCAGGCCCGACAGATCGAGCCACTGGCGATGGAACTCGCGGATCGCCCCGCGGCCGCCGTCGCTGTCCAAGAGGCGCCGCGCCTGAGCCTCGACCTCGTCGCGGGTGGCCAGGCCACCTTCGGCCGCGGCGGCGAGCAGCTCGGGGTCGGGCATCGAGGCGGTGAGGAAGTAGGACAGCCGCGAGGCCATCTCGTAGCCGGTGACCGGCAGCACGTCTCCGGGCATGGCGTCGTCGGGGACGAGCTCCACCCGGTAGAGGAACTGCGGGGACTGCAGACTGGCCTGGATCACCAGCGAGACCGCCTCGGAGAACCCGTGCTGGGCGTGAGCCTCGTCGAACAGGGCCACGAACGAGGCCCGCTCGGCCGGCTCGATCGGGCGGCGGAACGCCCGGGGCAGGTGGCGCTCGACGAACGCGTGCCCGCACTCGGTCTCGCCGATGGCGAGCGGATCACAGGGCAGCACCGCGACGAGCCGCTCGCTCACCGCCCGCGCGGCCACGTCCTCGGCCACGTCCATGTAGACCCGCACGAGATCCTTGCTGGCGCGATGGTCGAGGTAGTTGTTCTCGAACGCGGTGGTCTGGTTCTCCGGGGGGAACGCCAGCGAGGGCTGCGTGTCGTCGCCCAGCAGCTCGCGAACGGTGTTGTCGTACTCGTAGCCGGTCAGCAGGCGCATGCCCGAGACGCCCACCGACGGGCCCCCTTGCTCGGCGCACTGGGCCGCGACGCCATCGTCACCCGAGTCGCCATCACCGTCGCCGTCGCCGTCGACCGAGCCCCCGCTCTCGGTGTCCTGCCCGAGCCGGCCGTCGTCGAGACCGGTGTAGCAACCGCTGGCCACGGCCAGCAGCAGCGCCCCTAGGCAGGCCCGCCCCCGAACCCATTGTTGGCCCCACCCTTGGTCCCCCTGCACCATCATCCTACATCAGAGTACCCGGACCCAGGTGCAGCCGCAATGCAGAAGAACGGGTCGAATGGCGTTCTACGGGACTGAAATCGGCGTTTGCCATCTTGCCAGCACATCGCTCGATGGCTGATGTCGCGCCCAGACCGTGGGCTCCGAGACGACGTCGGCACGGGCGACGAACCGAGCGGGATGCTGCCGTTTCCAAGGAGAGGTGAGCAGCACGAGGCAACGTCGACGACGCGAGGTGGAGTTCGACGAGCGCGCGATGGAGACCGCCAACCTGGGGATCCTGAGCGTGCTGTTGGTGCTGGTGCCCGCGCTGGTGCTCATGGCCCACGTGCTCGAGTACGCGGCGATCTTCGTGAGCACGCCGCTCTACGGCGGTGACGGGCCCGACGATGGGGTGATCCGCTGTGGCCGCGACACCGAGCTCGAGATCGCGATCGCCTACGATGGCTTCTTCAGCCGCACCTCCGGCGAGCCCGCCTGGCAGCGCATCGGTGCGTCGTCGGCCGGTCACGATCATCAGGCGCTCGAGGCCCGGGTCCGCGAGTTCAAGCGCAGCTTCCCCCACCAGACGGTGGCCACGATCACCGCGGAATCCGACGTGCCCTACGCCACCGTCGTTGCCACGCTCGACACCGTGCGCGGCCCGAGCTGTCGCCTCGCGGGGGCGATGGTGGGCGAGGAGATCCCCGAGGACTGCTTGCTGTGGCAGCCCATCATCAAGGATCGAACGCCCAACCACGACACCCCCGACTTTCGTCGTGGTCTCGCCTGGCCGCCGCGGGCGCCCGGACGGCTCGATCCCGGCGGCGACGACGAGCCGTAGCGCCCGCGGCCGAGGCCGCTAGGGCGCGAACAAGGCTACCCCGGTGACGCAGCGTCGCTGGGCCTCGCCCGCACCGAAGGTCTCGGCATCGATGCGCACCGGCTGGCCGCTGGCGAGCGCGGCCTGGAGGGCACGGAGCGTGGTCTCACCCAGGCGATGGCTGCGACCACAGAACGCGGGCCCGAAGTGCAGGTGGGCCGGCGCATCATCGAGGTAGAGCGGCACGGTGCGAACGAAGCCCGAGTCGCCCGCCGCGTCGAGCCACAGCTCCTCGATGCGTTCCTTGCGAGTCGGCGCCTGCGGGCTCGCGGCGCTCGCCACGCTCGACAGCGCCCCGAGCACGAGCAGGGTGAGCCAGGCCAGCCGCAGTGAACGAGAGCGCCGATGTGTCATCATGCGGGCCGAAGAACGCACGCGACCCGGTGCCGCCTTACACCCCTTGGATCCTCCTTCCAACGCTGTTCCTGGTGGCGTCGAGGGGAATGACCAATCGATGACGAACGCGTGACCGACCCGTGCTCCCCATCCCTCGGACCACCGCGTTCAATGACGAGGAGCCAACCCCGCCAAGAGCCGCCATGCCCGTCCGCCATGCCCCCCGTCCGCTCGTGCTCACCCTCGCGTCCGCGCTCGCGCTCTCGTCGCTGGCCAATTGTGCCAAGCATGCCGACGAGGCCGCCGCCGAGAAGGCCGCCGGGGCGGCGAGCCCGGCGCTGGCCTCCGATCGCGCCGCCAAGGACGACGCGAAGCGAGAGGAAGGCGGCGAGCGCATGGCCGAAGGGGCGATGCCCCCGGCTCCCGAGACCAAGGCCGAGGACGACCTGCCGGCCCGCATCGTGGCCGAGGCCAGCGAGGCCGAGCCGCCACACCCCGAGCCCGACCCGGTGGCGCAGGAGAAGGCGGCCCGCGATCGCGCCCAGTTCTTCACCCACTACGGCGTCAACCCCACCATCGACACCCGCGAGAACCCGTTCTCCACGTTCGGCGTCGACGTGGACACGGCTTCGTACGTGATGGCGCGCAGCTTTCTCGAGCGCGGCCAGCTGCCCCACGAGGATGCGATCCGGGTCGAGGAGGTCGTCAACTACTTCGACTACCACTACGCCCCGCCCGAGGAGGGGGACTTCAGCCTGCACGCCGAGGTGGTGCCCTCGCCCCAGCGCACCGGCTATCACGTGCTGCACCTGGGGGTGAAGGGCAAGGAGATCGCGGCCGCGCAGCGCCCTGCGGCCAACCTCGTGTTCGTGATCGACGTGTCGGGCTCGATGGGCAGCCAGGGGCGCCTGCAGCTGGTCAAGGACTCGCTGCGCCTGTTGATCGAGCAGCTGCAGTCGCGCGACAGCGTGGGCATCGTGGCCTACGGCAGCTCGGCCCGCGTGATCCTTCCGCCGACCCCGGGCTCGGACCACGCCACCATCTCGTCGGCGGTCGACGAGCTGCACACGGAGGGCTCGACCAACGTGGAGGCGGGCCTGCGCCTGGGCTACGAGCTGGTCGGGCGCCAGAACCTGGGCGCGGGGATCAACCGGGTCGTGCTGTGCTCGGACGGGGTGGCCAACACCGGGGCGACCACGGCCGAGGCGATCCTCCGCCAGGTGGCCCAGGAGGCCGCGCGCGGGATCACCATCACCACCATCGGAGTGGGGATGGGCGACTACAACGACACCTTGATGGAGCAGCTGGCCAACAAGGGCAACGGCAACTACGCCTACGTGGACGACCGGGCCGAGGCGCGGCGCGTGTTCGTGGACCACCTCACGGGCACGCTCCAGGTGATCGCCAAGGACGTCAAGCTCCAGCTCGAGCTCGATCCCCGGGCGGTGGCGCGCTACCGCCTGCTGGGCTACGAGAACCGCGGCATGTCGCGCTCCGACTTCGACGACGACCGCAAGGACGCGGGCGAGCTGGGCGCTGGCCACACCGTGACCGCGCTCTACGAGATCAAGCTGCAGCCCGGCGAGCACCCGCGCCTGGGCACGCTGCGGGTGCGCTACAAGACCCCGCGCTCGGACACCTCCACCGCGATCGAGCGCGATCTGCCGATGAGCCTGGTGCGCGGGGCCTGGACCGATGCAGCGCCGCCGACCCAGCTGTCGGTGGTGGCGGCCGCCTACGCGGAGAAGCTGCGCGGGTCGTACTGGGTCCGCAACCTCGGCTGGAGCGACGTTCAGCGCCTCTACCAGCAGATCGACGAGGGCCTGCGCGAGCGGCCCGAGGTGCGCGAGCTCGGCCGGCTGATCGACCGCGCAGCCGAGCTCGATCAGCGCGGCGACAAGTTCGAGCGCGACCTTCCGGTGGCGCAGATGGACTTCGACCGCGTCCCCGTGCTCCGATAGAGGACGCCAATGCCCGCTGCCATGCCCCGCACCCGGCTCGGCCAAGCCAACCTCCTGACGCCCCCCCAGGGGGGCTAGGCCTGCTGCCATGCCCTCGATGCGTCGACTGCTCCCGCTCGCGATTGCGCTCGGCGTGGGCCTGGTGGCGCTCTTGTGGGGGCTGGCGGCGCTCGAGTCGATCGTGATCGACGAGCGCCACCAGGCGCGCGATGGCATCGCGAGCCAGGAGGCGGTGCTGGCCGAGTACGCCCGCCGTACGCTCGAGCAGCGGCTTCAGGCCCAGCTGCTCGAGCAGCACCCCGCGATCGAGCAGGCGGCCGAGGATCCGCTGGCCCCGGCCGAGGGTCTGCTGCTCATCGAGGATGGCCGCCAGCGCCTGCCGCGGCGTACCGCGTTCGTGCCCGGCGAGGAGGGGCCGGCTCGCGCCCTCTACGATCAGCTCCGACGGCGAGAGATCCCCCCCGAGCTCGAGCCCGGCTCGCCGCCCCAGCGGCGGGTCGAGCTCTACCTCGAGCTTCGCGACGCGCTCGAGCGGGCCGAGGTCGTCGAGATCGGCGAGACGATGCGCGCGGTGCTGCGCCACCGCAACCGCTTCGTGCTCGACTCGACCTTCGATCTGCCGCTGATGATCGCGCTGCTCGACGACTTCACCTCGCGCAAGACGCCCGCGCCCGAGCTGATGATGGGCCTGCTGCGCGAGGGCTTCGGCCGCGATCCCGGGGCGCGCATGGCCGCGCTGCAGCGCGCGCTCCTGCGTCGCCGCGATCGCTTCACGGCCTCGGACTTTCGCTTCCTCGCCGATCGGATCGCCGCGCTGTCGCGCGGGGCCGGCGTGCCCGTGGACGACTTCGTGGCGCTCGCCTCGACACCCGCGCGTGCCCCGGTGCCCCTGCCCCCTCGCGTGACCGAGCCCATGCTCGTGAGCGTGGAGGGCGGCACCTTCTACGTGGCTCCGCACTCGGCCTCTTCGGTGCGGGGCGTGATGGCCGACCTGCCAGCGGCGGTCGACGTGCTCGAGGAGGAGATGCGGCGGCGCGGGCTGCTGCAGCCCGAGGACCGCGTGACGCTGCCGCCGCTGCACGAGGCGACGCCGCTCGACACCTTGCCGTTCGTGGTCGACGCTCCGCGGCTGCGCTCGGCGTGGGAGCGGGCCGAGGAGCGCTTCTGGCTCAAGACCGGGTTCGTGGCCGCCTGCGCGGCGCTGGCCCTGTCGATCGTGGTGCTCGCGCTGCTGCTGCAGCGACGCCGCTACCGCTTCGTGGAGCTCAAGAGCGACTTCGTGGCCACCGTGTCCCACGAGCTGCGCACGCCGCTGGCGTCGATTCGGCTGATGGCCGAGACCCTGGAGCGACGCACGCGAGCGGTGCCCGCGGCCCGCGACTACCCCCAGCGCATCGTCCGTGACATCGACGAGCTGTCGTTCCTTGTGGAGAACATCCTGTCGTTCAACCGCCTCGACAAGGGGCGCTGGCAGCCGCGGCGCACCGACGTGGAGCTGCGCCCGCTGCTCGACGCGGTGCTCGAGGATCTGCCGCAGTACGGCGTGCACGAGGTCTCGCTCGACGCGGAGGGCATCGACGACGTGGTGCTGCACGGCGACCGCGAGCTGCTGCTGCTGCTGCTGCGCAACCTGGTCAAGAACGCCTGCACCTACAACGAGCGCCACCCGATCGAGCTGCGCGTGCAGGGCCGATGGGCTCGTGACTGCTTCGTGGTCGAGATTGCCGACAACGGCATCGGGATCCCGGTGCAGGAGCACGCCCGCATCTTCGAGGACTTTCGACGCGTGGCCGGCACCCGTGCGCGAGGCAGCGGGCTGGGGCTGTCGATCTGCCGCAAGACCATGGAAGCCCACGGCGGTCGCATCCGCATCGTGCGCTCGACTCCGGAGGGCACGCGGTTCGCCCTCGAATTTCCCGGTACCATGGCGACCGCGCGCGCATGACCGACTCCGTCAGCCCAGGTGACCCGCTCGTGCTCGTCGTGGAAGACGACGAGAACCTCCGCATCACCCTCGCCGACAACCTCGAGGACGAGGGCTACCGCGTGCGGGCGGTCGACGGCGGACGGGCGGCGCTCGAGGCCGTCGAGCACGAGCGCCCCGACGTGGTAGTGCTCGACATCATGCTGCCCGACGTCGACGGCTATGCGGTGTGCCGCTCGCTGCGGCAGCGGGGCCTGACCGCCAAGGTGTTGATGCTGACCGCCCGCACGCTCGAGGACGACGTGGTGCAGGGCTTCGACGCCGGCGCCGACGACTACCTGGCCAAGCCCTACCGCCTGCGCGAGCTGCTGGCGCGCGTCCGCGCGCTCCTGCGACGCGGCACCCCGCGGGCGGACACGTCGGCCCCCGCCCTGCCCGGCCTGGCCATCGACCGCGACGCCCGGACGGTGACGGTGGCGGGCTCGGGAGAGGTGGGCGCCGGGGGGCGCGCCATCGACCTGACGCGCACCGAATTCGACCTCCTGGTGTTCCTGGTCGACAACCCGGGCAAGGCGCTGTCGCGAGACACCATCCTCGAGAAGGTCTGGGGCAGCGACGTGGTGGTGGACCCGCGCACGGTGGACAATTTCGTCTCGAACCTCAAGCGCAAGCTCGGCTGGACCGCGGGCTGCGGCTACACCATCAAGGCGGTGCGCGGCGTGGGCTACCGGCTCGAGCTCGACGCCGGCCAGGGGTCCTGAGCGCGCGGCCCGGGGCGCGGCGGGCCCGTAACATTGGTTGGGGGCCCGCGTCCTTCCGTGCACGGCCTGCCCGCCCGGTGGCGGCGCTTCGATGCTAGCATCGGCCCGGGCCGCAACGCATCGCACCGATGTGACCGATGCGAACGCACCACGAGGATCACACCATGGATCTCAAGTCGATCACACGTACGCTCGCGCTCTTGGGAAGCGGGCTCTCCCTGGCCGCCTGTGCGGCCAAGTCCAAGGATGCCCAGGAGGTGACGCCGCCCGCCTCGGACGGTGCGGCACCGGCCGCCGAGGGGAGCTGCGGGGGCGAAGCCAGCTGCGGCGGTGCCAAGGCCGAGGGCAAGTGCGGGGGCGAAGGTGGCTGCGGCGGCGCCAAGGCCGAGGGCAAGTGCGGGGGCGAAGGTGGCTGCGGCGGTGCCAAGGCCGAGGGCAAGTGCGGCGAGGGTGGTTGCGGCGGTGCCAAGGCGGCTGCCGATGCCGAGGCCCCCACCGCGGAGGCCGAGCCCGAGACCGCCACCGAGCCTACGAGCGAGGCTCGCGAGAGCACCGGGACCACCTCGGCCAAGAAGAAGCCCACCGCGAAGAAGAAGCCCGCGAAGAAGAAGCCCGCCGAGGCGGCCTGCGGCGAAGGCACCTGCGCCTAGAGCGTGCTCGGCCGTCGTTGGCGGACCCTTCGAGGAGCCGGGCCTGGCGACGCTGTCGGCAGGCTTGGCCTTCCTACCTCGACGCCGAGAAGTAGGCGTGGAGCTCGGCGTCGGCGTCGGCCACCACCTCGAGATAGCCATCGTAGAACGCGGCCACGCACGCCGGGCTCGGAAGCTGCACCCGACCCTCGGCGGACGAGGTCAGGGCCAGCGCGACGTCGTAGCGGGGATCTCCACGGCCAGCTCCGCCCCAGTCGACCACCCCCGACGAGCGGCCGTCTCGGCCGAGCACGTTGTCGAGGGTGAAGTCGCCGTGCACGAACACGGCCGGCGGTGCCTCGGCCCCGTGGAGCCGCGTGGCACTGAGCATGTCGTCGCTGCGGGCGGGATCGAGCGGCGGCCGCGGTCGCTGCCACCACGGGGTGGAGTCGCGCTCGACGAGGCACCCGGGCACGGGCGTGGTGTGGATCGCCGCGAGCAGGCGCCCGAGCTCGCGAAACCACGCGGGGCGCTCCGCCTCGCGCGTGGCCGCGAGCACCTCGACCAGCGGCTCGCCGGGCAGACGCGAGAGCAGCAGCCACGCCTCGGACTCGTCACCGTGCACGCCCATCACGCGGGGGACGGGCAGCGACGAGTCGGCCAGCGCACGCAGGACCTCGGCCTCGGCCCGAAGCCAGGTCACGTAGGGGGCCTCGGCCGCATGCTTGAGCACGAGCGGCTCTCCTTCGATCCCGTCGACGAACGCGACCGAGGCGCTCTGGCCGTGACGAGCGGCGGTGAGGACCGCGTGCTCGGGCAGCCGGGCTCGCAGGACCGAGGGGACCGCATCGAGGCTGAGGCGAGCGGGTGAGCCCGGCACGGGGGCGATGATACGGCCGTCCGGCCGGGGGGTCACCGGTTCGCCACCCACTCCACCCCTGCATCACGGAGCGACTCGCGAGACCGCGCCTGGCCTTCCTCGCCTCCGATCGCCGCGGTGGCGGCCGCGATCACGCGCACTCGATAGCCGCGCTCGCGCAGGCCGAGCGCAGCCGCATCGACGCAGTACCCCCCCGTGCAGTAGCCGATCACGTCGAAGGTCACCGCCTGCGGTCCACCGAGCGAGGCGCAGAGCTCGGCCAGCACCGCCTCGGCGGTGGGGTTGGAGAACAGCGAGTAGACCTCCTTCTCGAAGTAGAGGCCGATGCCCGCACGGGCCTCGGCCGCCAGGGCGGCGGCATCGAGGACCCGCGGGCCCGCACCGCGGTGGCGCTCGCCGACGAGGTTGGCCACGCCCGAAGTCGCGACCTGCATGGGAATGAAGCGGGTCCTGGTGGGGCGATCGTGGAAGACGCGAAGCCAGCCCGGCGTGCCCTTGACGCAGTGCGGGGGGAACGGGCCGCCGTTGTCGGCGAACTCCCACGCATCATGGGCATGCGAGTCGACCGAGCCGAGGATCGGATCGCCGGCGGTCTCGGCCTGACGCAGGAGGCTGGCGATGGCCTCGGGCACGGAGGGGTCGGCGGGGACGTGGAGCGCACCCTGCGGGGAGACGAAGTCGTGCTGGGTGTCGACGTCGATGAGGATGCGCGGCATCGTGGGAGTGAGGGTAGCAGGTTCCGTGCGCTGCTCGCCCCGAGGCGCGCTCGATCTCGATCATCGAGCGCCGAACGATCGACACGGGTGAGCGCCACGCCGATGCTCGGGGCTCACGTACACCCCTGCGCTTCGCAGGCGCACGAACCGGGCCCCGGGATCAACTCGAGGTCCATGACGGGCTCCTCGCAGGACACCCGCGCGTCGGCTTCGCCGCAGAGCACCGCCGCGCTCCGGCAGGTGTTGTCGTCGGCCGAGCAGGCGAGCATGCAGGCCGCCGCACCGCACGTGACCGTCGCCTCCCGGCATGCATCTCGATCCGCGCAGCTCACGGTGCAGGCCGCGTCGCCGGGGCAGGCGATCGTCGAGTCGCGACAGCTGTTGCGCCCGTCGCAGACCACGGTGCAGTGCCAGCCCTGCGGGCACGTCACCAGCTCGTCTCGACACGCCCCGTCGGGGCACGCGATGTGGCAGACCCCGTCGATGCACTCGGTGCACTCCGCCGGGCACGCACCGGTGCCGAGCGATCCGAGGTCGCTGCAGACCCGCGGCGTGGTGTCATCGCCCGACGCCTCGGTCCCGCTCACGCCCGTCTCGCCCGTCGTTCCCGTGTCGGCCGTCCCGGCGGTTCCGCTCGTCGTTCCGGCCGTCTCGGCCGTCGTCCCGTTTGTCGCCCCGTCCGTCGTCTCGGCCTCGTCGCTGTCGTGCTCGACGGCGGGACCGAGCCACTCGGGGTTGGGCTGACGACACGCCAAACCCAGCCCGAGTGCACCAATGAACAGGCCGATCCTGATCACGGCGCCGGACATGGGGCGTGATGATAAGCCGTTTCACTCGATGCTGGGAGCGCTGCATGGGCGAGAATGGATGTTCTTGCTGCGCTCCGGCTCACACGGAGAGCAGTGCCGGGCCCCGACGGACTGGAGCCAGCACGGCGGGATCCGTCAGGCCGCAGCCTTGCGGCGCCGGCGAGCGGCGATGCCCGCCACCAGCATCAGCAGCGCCCACGGTCCTCCGCGGCGGCCGCCGATGGTGCAGCCGATCTCGTTGGACGAGTCGACCTCGCCCTCGCCGGCGTGGATCTGCGCGGTCGCATCGAGCTCACCGAGGTGAGCGGTGAGCTCGTTGCGCTGCGAGAGGTCGAGGTCGTAGCGGAACAGATCGCCGGTGCCGGGCTCGGGCACGCCGCCCAGGCTCCACTCGTACTCCACACCGTAGATCGGGGCGTCGTCCTCGTCGTAGGCCTGCGCGTAGACGACCATGGGATCGCCCTCGGAGCGCTGCCCCTCGTCGCCGCCGTGGAGGCTCACGTCGGCGATGGCGTCTTCGGAGACGACGTCGATGCGAACCGGAGGCAGGTCGCCGGCGGGAGTGGCCAGGCCGAGCTCGTGCTCGCCCTCCTCGCTGGGAGTGAGGCGGAGCCACTCGCGGTCCTCGAACACGACGGTGCCCACCGCCTCGGCCCGAACGTCGGCACCGCCGCGGACGACGAGCGCGCCCTGACCATGCAAGCGCGTGTCGCCGTCGAAGTAGCGGACCTCGAAGGTGGCCGTGCCACCGGCGAGGACCTTGGGTCGATCCACGCGGGGATCGAGGTCGTCGCGGTCGACGAGGAGCGGACCGGCCGCGTAGAGCTCCACGCGATCGGGAGCGCGGACCTCGACGAGGGCCGAGGCGACCTCGTCATCGGCGTCCATGACCAGGATCTCCACCTCGCCGGCCGCGCGCGCCGTGGCCGAGGTGCACAGGCGATCGCCGTCCTCGTTCTCGTCGGTGAGACCCAGCTCGAGGGTCGAGTCGTCGGACGAGCGCAGGGTCATGCCCGAGAGTGCATGGTCGTCGAGGGCATCGGCGCAGACCCGGAACTCCGCGCCCACGACGTAGGGCGTGTGGAGGGCGTCGCTTTGGCGAAACAGATCGAAGGTCAGGTCGATCGAGTCGGTGAAACGAACCTCCTGGCCACAGGCGCTGGTGGCCAGCAGGCCAAGGACGAGACAGGAACGAAGGGCGAGGCTCACGGTCGGGGAGTGCCCCGGGCGGGGAAAACGATCACGTCGGGCAAAGTGCGCGATCCGCGAGGCCCCGGAGCCTCCCCCCGAACGCGCGACCGCCCGCGGGAGCGAACCCCCGCGGGCGGAAGGGACGGTGGCGAGTCGGCTGGGGGTCGACCGGTCTTCGGACGACCTCGACGCGCCTCGGGGCCGAGCCCCGGCCGGCCTCAGCCGGGCTCGAGCACGAACGGGTACGTCACCACCGCGTTGCCGCCACCGGGCGGCTTGGGGAACTTCCAGCGCTTGACCGCCTTGGCCACGCAGTTGGAGACGTTGCTGTCCTTGATCGAGCTGTCGGCCACCACCGCCACCGGCACCGAGCCGGTGGGTCCGATGGTGAACTGGATCGCCACGCGGCCCTTGAGGTTGGGATCGCGGGCCAGGCCCTGGTTGTAGCAGTAGCGGACCTCGTTGATGTGCGCACGGACGACGCGACGGATGATGTCCTTGTCGAGCGCGCCCTTGACCGTGGCCTTGGCCTGGCGCACGCGAGGCACCCGCTTGCCGCGGCCGCCGAAGCCGGCGCCCGAGCCACGGCCGTAGCCCGAGCCCGTACCGCCGCCGCCACCTTTGCCGATGAGGCCGGTGTTGCCGAGGCCGATGGTGCCCTCACCGGTACCACCACCACCGCGACCGGTGCCCACCAGACCGAGACCGCCGACGCCGAACGCCTCGCCGACCTCGGTGCCGGTCAGACCGCCCCACACGTCCTCGTCGTCATTGCCCACCGCAAACGCGGCG
>NZ_JAOVZF010000064.1 GCF_026337845.1 Paraliomyxa miuraensis
TTGCCTGACGCAAACCCCTCAACAACCGGCCCTTCAGGTGAAATCCCGCCTATTGTGCTTTTCGAGCGCTTGGTTCAGGCCTAGAGCGACGGTGACCATCACGCAAGCTGCCGAGCACCTCGGGGTCTGTGTCGCCTCTGTCAAGACTCTCATTCGAAGTGGGTTGCTGCCGGCCTCTCAGATTCTCCCAGGGGCGCCATGGGAGATCCCGCCCGATGCCCTGTCCAGCGAGCAGGTCCGGATAGGTGTACAGAAAATCGTCGACCGAAGGCCCGCGAATTCGCAGGTCCTGCAAGACTTGAAGACACTTCGCCTCCCAGGCGTATGAAGGAGATCCGCACAATGTCACACGCTTCCGCCTGCGGTTCGTGAAGAGGTACAGCTCGCCCGTCAGCGGGTCGCGTCCCAGCTCGTTGCGCACCAGCCCCGACAGGCCCTC
>NZ_JAOVZF010000081.1 GCF_026337845.1 Paraliomyxa miuraensis
TGGATCAAGCAAGCGGAGATCGACCAGGCCGCCGATCCCAACGGCCCGATGACGTCGGAGGAGCGAGCGGAGCTCGCGAGGCTCCGTCGCGACAACAAGCAGCTCGAGATGGAGAACGCGTTCCTAAAAAAAGCCAGCGCCTTCTTCGCCAAGCAGATGGGATAGGCATCGAGGTCTTCGAGATCATCGAGGCGGAGAAGGCAAATTTCCCCGTGGCCATGATGTGCGAGGTGCTCGAGGTCTCGCGCTCGGGGTACTACGCGTGGCGGGATCGCGAGCCCTCGGAACGAGCCAAGCAGAACGTGAAGCTCGCCGCCGAGATCGTCGAGATCCACAGGAACAGCCGCAGGACCTACGGCAGCCCACGTGTCCACGCAGAGCTCCTCGAGCGGGGGTTCAAGGTCAGCCGCAAGCGAGTCGAGAAACAGATGCGAGAGCAAGGGATCGTGGGTCGCAGGCGACCGAAGTTTCGCAGGACGACGGACTCCAACCACGACGAGCCGATCGCCCCCAACCTCGTCGCTCGCCAGTTCGACGTCGAGGAGCCCGATTGCGTGTGGGTCGCTGACATCACGTACATCTGGACCCTACAGGGCTGGATGTACCTGGCCGTGGTCCTCGATCTGTTCTCCCGTCGCGTGGTGGGCTGGTCGATGGCCGAGCACATGCGGGTGGAGCTGGTCCTCGATGCGTTGCGAGCTGCCCTCGGCAAGCGAGAGCCCTCCGAGGCCGGCTTGATGTTCCACTCGGATCGAGGCTCGCAGTACGCGGCCAAGGACTACCGAGCTGCCCTCGAGGCAGCAGACATCACGTGCAGCATGAGCCGCCGCGGCAACTGCTGGGACAACGCCGTCGCGGAGAGCTTCTTCGCGACGCTGAAGACCGAGCTCGTCCACGACGTGATCTTCACCTCACGCGAGGCAGCGAAGACGACT
>NZ_JAOVZF010000068.1 GCF_026337845.1 Paraliomyxa miuraensis
GGACGACACCGCGGGCGCAAAGGTGAACGTCTCCGCTCGATTGCTCGCGCCGACCGTGCACGTGTCGCCCGCACCCTCGCACGCAGGGATCGGCGCCGAGAGGGCCATCGTGGCCGCAGTGCCCCACGGCCCGCCGCTGTCGGCCTCGTGTGCCGTCTCGCGGCCGAGGTCCCAGCGGAACAGACGACCGGCGGGGTCGGCCACGTAGACCTCCTGCGCCTCGGCCCACAGCCGCGACAGGCAGTGGGTGGCCACCGCGGTGTCGACCACGGTGCCATACGCCGGCTCGTAGACGTCGTCGGGGTCGACCGCGGGCAGCTCGGCGTGCTCGAGGATCTGCCCGCTGAGCGCATCCACCCGCAGCAGCGTGCGCCCTTGCTCCGAGCTTCCCCCCGAGGTCGGGTAGCCCGTGCCCATCACGAAGAACGCATCGGGAGCCTGCGTCGAGACCTCCGACGGAATGTGATAGGCCAGCGCCGGACGAGCCCACGTC
>NZ_JAOVZF010000019.1 GCF_026337845.1 Paraliomyxa miuraensis
CGAGCCCGTTGGTGATCGTCGTGACGCGGTTGTGCGGCTTGCTGTAGTTGGTGGCGAAGGTGTTGATGAGGTACGGCCAGTCGGTGGGGTTGTCCTCGACGTAGCCGAGGAAGGTGATCTGCGCGCGCTCGTGGACGGCAGGGGCGAGCGTCATCACCTGGAGCCGCGTGGCCGCCTCGGTCCGCTCGCGCCAGGTGGCGTCGTCGGTGTACGCGGGCCACCCC
>NZ_JAOVZF010000023.1 GCF_026337845.1 Paraliomyxa miuraensis
GTTGTACCGACGGTGATGCTCCATCCGACGAGGGCTCCTCCGAGTCCTCGGGCGGGGGCGCGCCGCTCGGCCTCGCTCCGGTCGAGGCCACCATGCTCGTCCACATCTACTATCAGACCCCCGAGACGCTCGAGCGCCTGGCCACGGAGGTCGACCTGCTCGAGCACGCCGACCGTGCCGAGGGCTACGTGGCCGCGTTGATCGAGCCCGACGAGTACGAGCGCCTCGTGGCCGAGGG
>NZ_JAOVZF010000124.1 GCF_026337845.1 Paraliomyxa miuraensis
GGCCGACCTCTGCGCTGGCTGCCCCAAGCGTACCCCCAGGTTTCATCCTTGGGGGTACGCGTCAGCGAGTGGGCGACTAGAACCAGATCCGCATGATGTCGTTGCGGGTCGCGATGAGCAGCAGCAGCAAGATCACCACCAAGCCCACCGCGCTGGAGATCTCCCGGGCGCGCTGCCCCATGGGCCGCCGACGGATCGCCTCGATGGTGAAGAACAGCAGGTGTCCCCCGTCGAGGATCGGGATCGGCAGCAGGTTCACGAACCCCAGGTTGATGGTCAGCAGCGCCATCAGCGTGATGAATCTCGACGGCCCCTGATCCGCGGCATCCCCCGCCGCGTGGTAGAGGCCGACCACGCTCGAGAGATCCTCGAGGCCACGCTGGAACGTCAGCATCTGAC
This sequence comes from Paraliomyxa miuraensis, assembly GCF_026337845.1. Classification (GTDB taxonomy): domain Bacteria; phylum Myxococcota_A; class Polyangia; order Nannocystales; family Nannocystaceae; genus Paraliomyxa; species Paraliomyxa miuraensis. The sequence continues at coordinate 400 of NZ_JAOVZF010000124.1, forward strand.
GCAGCGCGGTCCATATCATCGAGATGTTCGAGCCGGTCTCCTCCACCGCGGAGGAGACCGCGTAGGTGAAGCGCCCGCGGATCGGCTCGGGCGGAGCCAGCGTCCACTTCTCGTAGGAGTGTGCGCCGAACCACAGCTCCTTGTGCTCGTTCTTGCTGGCGGTGTTGTCCTCCCAGGTGCGGATCTCCTGGGTGACCTCCACCGTCTTGGGGCGTCGCTCGCCCAGCGACTGCACCGTGAGCACGAGGGGCTTTTGCTGCCGGGCCCCCAGCACGTTGATGAGATAGTGCCACGTGGAGAACGGAGTGCCGTCGACCTCCAGCACCTGATCTCCCGGCCGGATCCCGGCTCGCTCCGCGGGGGATCCCGGATCGACCGCGCGCACGAACGTGTTGCCCGGGCGCAGCCCCGTCGAAGGCCTCCCATCGGGTCCCTTGCGTGGCAGCAGCTGTGCATGGGCCGACTCGTAGAAGAGGTACGTGCCCAGGGGACCCGCCACCGGCTCGGCCCGCAGGTAGGTCAGGCGCACGAGCCCGTCCCCCGTGCTCTCGAGCATGCGCTGCAGCTCCTCGATGGTGCGGACCGGCTCTCCGTTGATCGACGTGATCACGTCGCCCGTCCGAAGCCCCTCCACGTAGGCCGCCGAGGCCTCGTCGATGACCCCGACCTGCGGTGCATAGAACCGCCGAACCACCCCCAGGCGACCCACCTGGGTCACGCCCAGCGGGCCGCGCTCGAGCTCCACGCTCGGCGTGACCACCCGGTCGATGCGCTCGCCGTCGCGCTCGATCTGTACGCGGAGCTCCTGACCGGGCGCCAATTCGATGCGCTTGCCCATGTCGTTCCACGAGCGCACGTCCTCGCCGTCGATCGCCACGATGCGGTCGCCTTGCCGCAGCTCGGCCTGCTCGGCCGCCGAGCCATCCACCACCGTGCCGATCACCGCGGGCGGCAGCGAGGTCGGAGCGAGCGTGAGGAAGTAGATGAAGTAGATCAGCAGCGGCAGCACCAGGTTGGCCGCAGGACCCGCCGCCAGCACGAAGATCCGGGCCCACAGCGGCTTGGCCGACAACGCCCGGTCGGCATCGCCCGGGGCGATCCGCTCTCCTGGAGCCTGGCCCAGCAACGTCACGTAGCCGCCCAGGGGGATCGGAGCCAGGCAGTACTCGGTCTCGCCCATCCGAAAGCGCAAGAGCGGCGGTCCAAACCCGATCGAGAACCGTGGCGCCTTCACGTCCACGAGCTTTGCGGCCAGCAGATGCCCGAGCTCGTGGATGAAGATGAGCGGTCCGATGAGCAGGATGAAGGCCCAGAAGTTGCCCACGAGCCCCCAGCATAGACCAGTCGGACCCATGCGGCCGTGCGCGGCAGCCGCGGGATCGACGCCCCGGGCGCTGCGGCGCGGGCTCGGCCGCTGTGGCCGTGAGCGCTCGACGGCGAGACCGCAGGCCCCCGGGTGCGTGCTAGCATCGCGGTCGAGCCTTGGCGGCCGAGGGCGACAACGCGGTGACCGCGGCAGACGTGTCGCGTGTGCTCGATGCCTTCGAGGAGGCCATCGAGGAGCTGCGGCTTCTCTATGAGAAGTACTTCGTGGGCATCGAGCGCCAGGCTCCGGCCTCGCGGCACCGCGACGTCAAGGCCGAGCTGCGGCGCCTCGAGAGGCTCCACATGCGCAAGACGGCCCTGCGCTTCCGCATGTCGGGGCTCAAGGCCCGCCTGGTGACCTACGAGTACTACTGGACCCGCGTGCTCAATCAGATCGAGCGCGGCACCTTTCGCCGCGATCTCCAGATGCGAGCCCAGCGGCGAGTCCCCGCCCCGGCCCCACCGGCCAAGCAGGACGCCAAGCAATCCGAGGCGGAGGCCAACGATGCCGCCCCGATGCCGTCCCCCCCGAGGGTCGAGCCGGCCTCCGACGCGCCTCGCCCTCGGGTCACCGAGATCAGCGCGCCTCGACCCACGCCTCCGCCTCCGCCCGGATCGCCTCGCCCCCCGCCTCCGCCGCCGGTCCCGGTGCCGGGCATGAAGGGCACCGAGGTGCGCCGTTTGTTCCAGGACCTCGTTTCGGCCAAGAAGGCGATCGGCGAGGACACGTCCGGCCTCACCGAGCGAGCGCTCGCGCGCAAGCTCTCGCGCGAGCTGCCCAAGCTCCGCGAGCAGCACGGCGGCCCCGTGGCCTTCGAGGTCTCCACCGTCAAGGGCAAGGTGCTGCTGCGCGCCCGCCCGGTTGCTGGGGCCAAATAGCCCCTGATATGGCCAGATTCATGGCCAGATCGCGCCCAGATCACGGCCAGATCGCGCTTGGCCGGTTGCGTGCGCCCGGGCGTTGCCGGATGATTCGCTGCGTCAGCCCCGCAGGGCTGCGCTCCAGCGTCGGCGCCGCGCTTGGTCGCCTGAATGCCCCCGGAGCGACCTCCGTCTCAGCGCCGCCCGCAAGGGGCAAGGACAGAACGCCATGATTCGCTCGCATTCCCTCCTGCTCGCCTGTCTCTCGCTTGGCCTTGGCTGCGCATCGTCGTCGAAGGGGTCGGACAATCCCGACGCCGGTCAGTACGACGGCTACTACTCCGAGAACGGTGACACCGCGGGAGGGACCGATCAGGGCAACACCACGTCTCCCACCGGACCCCGACCCAAGGCTCGCGCCTCCACTGGCACTCGAGGCGGAGCCAAGGCCAAGGGCAAGTCGATCGCCCTCGTTCCCACCAAGCCGCCCGTCTCCGGGGACAAGCCCCAGGTCACCCGCCCCACGAGGCCCGAGTTCGCGGTCGACGGTGTGTTCCCCACCAGCGCCGCCGTGGGCAGTCTCATCGAGGTCTATGGCTCGGGCTTCCCCGAGGATGCCAAGGCCGTGAAGGTCTTCGTCGGCGGCAAGGCACTCGAGATCGTCGAGGTCACGCCCGATCGCGTGGTCGCCAAGGTCGGCGCCGTCAGCAGTGGAGTCGTCGAGGTCGGGAAGGGAACCGGCCGCATCGGTCGAGGGACGCGGATCAAGACCCAGGGAACCTTCACCGCCACCGCGGCCGATGGCGCCTTCAACCAACCCCGCACCGTCGTCGGTCATGGCCTGCTCGGCAAGGTCTACGAGGCGCCCGCCGACGCGGCCGAGGTCCCCAACTTCAACGACCTCGGCAACCCCGTCGCCTTGGTGGCGGTCGACGACCTCGACATCCCGGCGGGGGCGGCTCCGGCGGGCGTTGCTGGTCGCAGCCAGAGCTTCGGCATCCACTTCCAGGGCTCGCTCAACATCGTCGAGGCCGGTGAGTACGAGCTGTGCCTGACCGCGGGAGACGGCGCCCTGCTGTTCCTCGATCAGACCCCGGTGATCGACAACGACGGCGCGGGAGCGGCCCGCGAGGTCTGCGAGACGCTCTTCATCGAGCCCGGGGAGTACGGCCTGGATCTCCTCTACTACCAGGGTGCCGATACCGAGGCCGGTCTGAGCCTCACGTGGGCCAAGGACGGCGGGGCCAAGGAGCCCATCCCGGCCACGGCCTTCTTCCCGCCCGAGGGCCTGTACGACCTCGCGGTGGCCGTGGATCAGGCCGGCTGAATCGGGCCCGGTGCCCTCGGGAACGCCGCGTCGTTCCACGACGCGGCGTTCCTTCATGGTGGTGCATCGGGCTCGAGATTGGGGCAGCGCACGCGGACCACGCTGGGCTCGGCTGCCGCCTTGTGCAGCAGGAACGTGCCGATCCCTCCCGACACCACCTCGGTGATCGGCTCATCGGCTTCGTAGCGCTGCACCTCCGACTGCGAGGGGTCATCCGGGAACAGCTTGGTGAGCTCCCATGCGCCATCGACCAAGCGGCCCGCGGCGAGATCGCGATCGAGCTGGAGCAGCGAGGCTTCGACCTCCAGCGACACCCGGGCGCTGAGCTCCTCGAACTCGGGGTCGGCATTGGGCAGCTGGATGAGGCGAGCGATCTGGCCGCCGTTGCTGAACAAGCCGTAGGCCGCATGGCGATCGATCGCCACCCCGTACGGAGGATCGGCCGTGGGCAGCGGTGGCACACCACCCGGAGGCGCGTTGCCGTCGTAGAACCCGGAGTAGGAGCGAAGCTCGCCCGCGGGATCGTTGTCGTCGTCGAGGAACACCAACACCATGAACACGTCGGCGGACTCGAGCGGATCGTCCTCGCCGTCGTAGGTTCGCAGCCGCGTACGGTGTCCGAACAGCACCGTCCGAGGCTGGCGGGGATCCTGCTGAACGCCCAGCAGCGAGACCTCGGGGTACCGCAGGTTCATGCGATCCATCTCGCACAGGGCCTGGGCCTCGGGCGTGTCACCATCGCAGGGCGGCTCGAACTTGAGCTCGTGCTCACGGGACAGGCGGATCTGCGCACCACGATCGTCGAGGGTGCCCACCCACACCTCGAGCGTGGCGTCGTCGGTCGCTGGAGGCATCGACACCAACGCCGGGCCGCTCGGCAAGATGATCAGCCGACGCGGCCACCGAAACCCTTCACACTCCTCGCACAGCGAGTCGGTGGGAAACGAGGACAGCTCCTCCGAGTCGAGCAGCGGCCGCACGGGATCGTCGGGCGCGATTCTCCACACGGCGAAGGACACGCCCTGCTCGTCTCGTACCACCCAGACCTGCCCGACCTCGGCCGCGGGCTGCAGTGTCATCGACGGCGAGGAGATCGGCATGACCTGCTCGTAGAGGACCTCCGTGGCGCTGATGCGCTGGACCACGGTCTCGGTCGCTCCCGTGGGGCCTTCACGGCGCAGCAGGATCCACGCGGTGTCGCCGAGCACCCCGTCGGCCGCGACGTCCACGACCTCGGCCCCATCTCCCACGGTCGAGGCCAGCGAGTGGACCTCGACCCGGTTGCAGTTCTTGGACAGCTCGAGCTCGATGGGCGGCAGGCCTTCGCCGCAGCCGAGCAGCCCCAGCAGCGCGCATGGCCCCACCGTTAGGCGAGCCCGCGCCCTCATCCGAGGACCTCCTCGATCACCTCGGCGGTGACCTCGGCGAGGACGTCGAGCGCCTCGTCGTCGATGTCGAGGGCGGGCATCCAGTAGATCGTGTCATGAAGCGGGCGCAGCAGCACGCCGCGGCGCATCGCGGCCTCGCGCAAGGCCAGGCCCAGCCGTCCATCGGCCACGCCCGCGCGGCCCGGCCGGGGGCCGACCTCGAGGGCCGCGATCATGCCGGCTTGACGGTGGTGGACGACGGCCGGGCAGCGCTCGGCCACCGCCTCGCGACGGCGCGCCATCGCGGCGATCCGCTCGGGCAGGCGCGCCAGCGTCCCCTCGCTTCGCAGCACCGCCAGGCTGGCCCGACCCGCCGCACACGCGATGGGGTTGGCCGTGAAGGTGTGGCTGTGCAAGAAGCTCCGCGCGGGCGAGCCGCGAAAGTCGTCCTCGAACCCGGCACGGACCAGCACGGCGGCAAGCGGCAGCACGCCCCCGGACAGGCCCTTGCTCAGGCACATCAGGTCGGGACGAACCCCGGCGTGCTCGCTTGCGAACAGCCGTCCGGTTCGGCCAAAGGCCACCGCGATCTCGTCGGCGATCACGTGGATCCCCAGGCGCTGCGCCTCCCGGGTGATGCGGCGGTAGAAGCCCACGCCGGTCATGCGCATGCGACTGGCGCACTGCACCAGCGGCTCCACCACCAGCGCCGCGAGCTCGGAGGCGTGGGCGTGCAGCAGCGCCACCGCGGCCTCGGCTTCGGGAGTGTCGGCGCCCGCCTCGCCCCCGCCGTCCTCGGGCAGATCGGACACGCGGTGATCGGGTAGCTCGGGGGCGCTCATATAGATCGGCTCGACCAGCAGCGGCGCGAACGTCCGCCGGTAGGCATCGGTCCCCGAGACCGAGAGCGCGCCGAGGGTCTCGCCGTGGTAGCCGTGGGTCAGCGCCGCGAAGCGCGTGCGCCCCGGCTCCCCGCGCTGCTGGTGCGCCTGGAAGCTGAGCTTGAGGGCCACCTCGACCGCGGCCGAGCCACAGTCGGCGAAGAAGACCTTGCCGTAGCCGGCAGGGGCGGCTCGGACCAGCGCCTCGGCCAGCTCGATCGCGGGCGCGTGGGTGAAGCCCGCGAACATCACGTGGTCGAGGCGTCCGACCTGCTCGCGGATGGCGGCCACGATCCGGGGGTGCCCGTGGCCGTGGATCGAGGTCCACCACGAGCCGATCGCGTCGAGGATCCGACGTCCACCCGCCTCGACGAGCCACACGCCCTGCGCGGCCTCGATGGGGCAGATTGGGAGGCGGTCGAGATCGTCGAGGTGAGTGGCCGGATGCCACAGGACGCGGGCGTCGCGGGCGAGCCAGTCGTCCATCCCATCCACACCCGTCAGCGGCCTACGCCCATGGACCCGGGTCGATGGACCCGGGTCGACCATCGACCCAGATCCATCGAGAGGGGCTCGGGGAGGCGTGCTCCATCAGCCGCGCTGACCGATGGGCGTGATGTCCCGCTCGGTCGCGCCCGTGTAGATCTGGCGCGGCCGGCTGATGCGGAAGCCCTGCTGGTGCATCTCCATCCAGTGGGCGATCCAGCCGGGGAGGCGGCCGATGGCGAACAGCACCGTGAACATCTCGGTGGGGATGCCGATCGCGCGATAGATGATGCCCGAGTAGAAGTCGACGTTGGGGTAGAGCTTGCGCTCCACGAAGTACTCGTCGCGCAGGGCGATGTCCTCGATCTCCATGGCCAGATCGAGCAGGCGGGTCTGCTCGTGCAGCCGCGCCAGCACGTCGGAGCAGGTCTTCTTGATCAGCTTGGCCCGCGGGTCGAAGTTCTTGTAGACGCGGTGGCCAAAGCCCATCAGGCGGATGCCGGACTTCTTGTCCTTGACCTTGTCGAGGTACTCCCGGCCGCTGATGCCCTCCTTCTCGATGTGCTGGAGCATCTCGATCACGGCCTGGTTGGCGCCGCCGTGGAGCGGGCCCCACAGGGCCGACACGCCGGCCGAGATCGAGGCGAACAGGTTGGCCTGCGACGAGCCCACCACGCGCACGGTGGAGGTGGAGCAGTTCTGCTCGTGATCGGCGTGGAGGATGAGCAGCACGTCGAGGGCCTTGGCGATGACCTCGTCGACCACGTAGTCCTCGCACGGGGTCGCGAACATCATGCGCAGGAAGTTGGCCGCGTACCCCAGGCGATTGTCGGGGTACATGAACGGCTGCCCGATCGAGTGCTTGTGGGCATAGGCCGCGATGGTGGGCAGCTTGGCCAGCAGGCGCTTGGTGCAGATCTCCACCTCCAGGGGATCGTCGGTGTCGAGCGAGTCGGGATAGAACGTCGACAGCGCGGCGGTGGTGGCCGCGACGACCGCCATGGGGTGCGCCGACTTGGGGAAGCCGCCGTAGAACTTGCGGAAGTCCTCGTGCAGCATGGTGTGGCGGGTGATCGAGTGCTTGAACTCGTCGAGCTGCGATTGCGTGGGCAGCTCGCCGTGGATCAGCAGGTAGGCGACCTCGAGGAACGACGAGCGCTCGGCCAATGCCTCGATGGGATAGCCGCGATAGCGCAGGATGCCGTTCTCACCGTCGATGAAGGTGATGGCGCTCTGGCACGAGCCCGTGTTGACGAAGCCCTGATCGAGGGTGATGAGCCCCGTCTGCCCGCGGAGCTGGGCGATGTCGATCGCTTGCTCGCCTTCGCTCCCCGTGATGAGGGGAAGCTCGATGTCCTTGTCGTCCAGCTTGAGGGTGGCCTTGCTCATCAATCCTCCGCGGCGCTTCGCGCCCAGATCACGCCACGCGTTTTAGATCGACCAGGGTGTTCGGGGCGAGCGCAAACGGACGGTCGCGATGGCGAGAGTCCTCGTATACGGGCAAATGTGACTATTGTCACTCTTGGGACGGAGGTTCGGGGCTCGAGCCCGCGCCCGGTTCGGGACTGGCTTGGGCTTGGGATTGGGGTTGGGCTTGGGATTGGGCCTTGGGTTTGGGGGCTCGTACCCATGAGAGCGCCGATTCGAGCAGCACGCCGGTCCCGAGCAGGAGGAGCACCGAGCCGACCCCGAGGAGCAGGGGGTCGCGCAGCTCGGTGAGGTTGATGATCATCGCGGCGAGGGTGGAGCCGATCATGCCGACGGCGGGAATGGCGGCGGGCCAGCTGGGCCATCCGCGGCTGCGCAGATAGAGGGTCACCATCACGAGGGTGAGCGCGGCCAGCAGCTGGTTGGTGGTGCCGAACAGCTGCCACAGGGCGAGGCCGGCGGGGCGCGAGACCACCGCGCCGTCCGGGCCGATCACGTCGACCTCGTAGAAGGCGAACAGGGCGATCACGCCGCAGGCGGCGGCGGAGGCCACGTAGCGGTTGCCCGACCACCTGCTCACCAGGGGGATGCGAAGGGATGCGCCGATCTCCTCGATGTTGAATCGCAGCAGGCGCGTGGGCGGAGTCGAGGGTGGTGAGCGCGAAGGAGACCACCACCATGGCGATGAGCGCGGCGGAGGCATCGGCGGGCAGGCCGAGGCTGGTGAGGAACGCGGTGGTGCCCTGGATGAACACGTCGAGGGTCTTGGGGAGGGCCTGGATCCCGGCCCAGTCGTGATAGGTGTGGTCCCACAGGGCCGGGGAGGCGAGGCCGGCGGTGCAGGCGAGCGTGGCCAGCAGGCCCAGCAGGCTCTCTCCGATCATGGCGCCATAGCCCACGGGGCGCGCGTGGCTCTCCTTGTCGAGCTGCTTGGCGGTGGTGCCCGAGCTGACCAGCCCATGGAAGCCGCTGGCGGCCCCGCAGGCGATCACGATGAACACGAACGGGAGGATCGAGGGCGCGCCCTCGGGATCCAAGCGGGTGGCCGGGGCCACGAACTCGTGGCCTCCCAGCAGCAGGCCGAGGTAGGCCAGGCCCAGGCCCAGATAGAGGAGGAGCGCATTGAGGAAGTCACGCGACTGCAAGAGCGCCCACACCGGCAGCACGGAGGCCACGAACGCGTAGCCCAGGAGGATCCACGTCCAGGTGGTGGGGCTCGGCCACGCCGACTCGGGCAGCCCCAGGGTGGGCAGCGCCATGCCCAGGCGGATGCTCGAGAGCTCGATGGCGAAGCCCACGACCGTGACCCACAAGAGCGAGACCCCGCGTCGGTACAGCAGCCAGCCGGCGACCATGGCGACGACCATCAAGAGCCCCGAGGGCAGCACGGCCTGCGGATAGCCGGGGTGGCCGGGCGCGAGCTCGAGCGAGAACAGCCGGGCGATCACGTAGACGAACACGCCCATGGCCAGCGCCACCCCGAAGAAGATGACGAGGTGGAACAGGGTGCGGGCGCGGGGGCTGATGACGTCGTGGGCGACCTCGCCGACCGAGGCGCCGCGGTGCCGCACCGACAGCACCATGGCGGAGAAGTCGTGCATGCAGCCCACGAAGATCGCCCCGAGCACCACCCACAGCACGGCGGGCAGCCAGCCCCAGATCACGGCGACCGCGGGGCCGAGCATGGGGGCGAGCCCGGTGATCGAGGCGAAGTGGTGGCCAAAGAGGATCGAGGGGCGGGTGGGGACGTAGTCGACGTCGTCGCGCATCGTGTGCGCGGGGGTGGGGCGCCCGTCGTCGAGCCGGAAGACGTCGAGCGCGAGGTAGCGCGCGTAGAGGCGATAGCCCAGGAAGTAGGCGACGAAGGCGCACAGCGCGACGAGGGCCGGGCTCATGGGCCTAGGTTGTAACCCCGCCGTTGGCGGCCGTGGGCTCGGTCGTGCACGGCGGTCGCCGAACCGAGGTCTCCCGCCGTCGACCGCGGGATTCCCCGGGTGATCGGGGCCACCCGCCGAGGGGACCCCCGTCCTGACAGCCACGACGAGCGCGCTACCATGGGGCATGGTGCGTCGGGACATGAGCGGTCGGGGCAGGCGAGCGCACGGCGGAGCGGCGATGCGAGCGAGCGGGTGGCGGTGGTTCTCGGGAGCGGTGCGAGGGCTCGGACTGGGACTGGGTCTGGGTCTGGGGGCCTGCGTGGTCGACCTTCCCGACGACGGTCCGCCGCCGAGCGCCTGCGACGACGTGCGGTGCTCGGACAACGGCTACTGTCGCGATGGTGCGTGCTACTGCAGCGCGGGCTTCCTCGGCAACGCCTATGCGCAGCACGGCTGCCAGTCGATGAACCCGGGCAGCGGCTGCACGACGACCTGCGGCCTCAATGCCTACTGCGATGCCGGGGCCTGCGTGTGCGAGCAGGGGTTCTTGGCGGTGTGCGGCACCGGGGACTGCCTCGCGCTGCGGCAGCTGTGCGACGGGATCCCCGACTGCGCCAACGGCAACGACGAGGCGGCGCAGACGTGCGCGCAGCAGAAGGTCCAGCAGTGGACGCTGGTCGACGACTGCGACGATGACCTGGATGTCCGCTGGCGCCTGTGGTCTCGCGATCGCGACTGGGCGTGGCCCGGACCCGAAGAGACGTTCGTGTCGGACGGCGTGGGCCTGCCCAGCCACGAGGAGATCGAGTGTCTGCAGGGCGAGCTGGTCTGCGTGGGGGCGGCCGCCGGGGGTCTCTCCTGGGGGGTGGGGCTGGACGGTCGCGGGCAGTGCGAGGCGTGCTGTTTCGATTGCACCGAGGAGCCCGTCGATCTCGGTGCGTTCGGGTGTGAGTGAGAACCCTCGATGGGGCGGCGGCCACGGGCCCGTGCGGTGGCTCTCCTGCGTGCGGGAATTCCCGAACGGGCCGGAGGAACGAGCGTGAGGGCCCGTTCGGAGCCAACGATGCCGCCTTTACGCGTCCGGGCTCCGGTGGCATAGTCCCCCGCGCCAAAGAACGCGGGACGGGCCCTTGGCCCCTCGCGGACCAAGTTGCAGACAGTAGGCCATGACCGAGATTGCTCAGCTGTTCGAGTCGGCGCTCCGACAGAACCAAGCCAAGGCCGCCATGAGCACGGTGGCTCGCATGCCGCCGCAGACCACGTTGCGTGAGCTGCTCGAGAGCGATGCCGGCGCGGCCGTGCGCGCGCTCAGCCTGCGCGACCTGGCCCAGGCGCTGCGCGAGGCGGGTTTCCGCTCCCAGGGTTCGATGCGGGCGACCCCCACCTCGCGAGGCACGCGGGCCACGACCCGCAAGCGCGTGGTCGCAGGCACCGAGGCCGCGGCGGGGTCGGCCTCGAACGCGGCTTCGAATGAAGTCTGGCCCGAGAGCCGGGAAGAGCGGATCTATCGGCGGATCCTCGAGGCGATGGCGACGGAGCCGCTGACGATCGGTCAGCTCGCCAAGCGCCTGGAGATCGACGTGACCGAGCTGCGGGGCTACCTCAACTGGATGAAGAAGATGGGCAAGGTCGTCAGCAGCGGCCGCGCTCGGGCGACGCGGTATCGGGTGGCCTAGGCGGCTGCCGGGCATTGGCCCACGCCGCAGGCACGGCACTGGGGCCCGACTGGTGGTTCGAACCGGCTCTGGGGCTGGTCGTCCGTCGATTCCGACCCTGGGATGCTGCGCGGTTTGGCGACGCTGGCTGCTGGCGCCGAGGGGCCGACGCAGCCGGCATGGGTCGACGAGTTGATGTCGCTCTATTGGGCGATCGGCGACGGCTCGTAGCGGGCGGACGGGCCATCATCGCTGCTCAAGTGAGCAGAGCCGTCGTCGGTCGGCGCCATGTTGATCAGCGCGAAGTGCTGCTGGATCTCGCTGCACGACAGCGTCTCGAGGCAGTCCACGTAGGCGACGTGGGTCTCGGCACAGGCGTCCACGCCGTCGCTGACCGGCGCCCACAGGATGTCCTCCGCGAGGGGACGTCGACGCATTCCTCCTCTGGCGCCTCGATCTCCTGCGCCGGGCACACGGGGTCGAACATCAGCGCGCACCAGCTCTCGCACGCGTCGTAGCGGTGCTCGGGGATCGGAGGGTCCTCCTCGATGCGACGGCTGCAGCCGATCGCGGCGACGACCAGCCCGCATGCGAGCGCCCGACGAGCCAGCCCGCAGGCCCGCCTCCGGCACCGGGCCTCGCCACCCACTCGCTGCATCACCATCGAACGTTCACCGTGTCATTCGGGAGTTACGGGATGCGAGCATGAATCGAGGGATGGCGAGAACGGCGGCGAGACGGAAATGGTGTTCTGCTCGGCCGGGATTGGCTCACGAGCCGCTTGGTCGGTTGACGACTGTGCAGGGGCGGTGCACCGTGGCTCGATGAGCGGCGGAAGGCGTAACGGGTGGTGGTGGGTGAGCGCCGCCTTGTCATCGCTCGGAGTCTTCGGGTGCCCGGGGGTGCCGCCCACGACGGGTGGGACGACCGACGTCTCGGCAACCGACGGTGCGCAGGGTGCAGAGATTTCGGGCGGCCAAGCGGGCGTCGACGAGACCGGGACCGGCGGGGGCGAGCCATTCGATCACCGCACGTACTTCATCGGGGAGAGCGTGAAGTTCGACGGCGGCGGGGACTGCGACAACGACAACCTCAACACGATCACGAGGAGCCTCCGCACCCGGCTCGATGGCGCCGGGTGGACTGGGCTGCGGTTCGTCGACGACAACGCTTGGCCGGAGGATTTCTGGGAGGCGTCGATGCATCCCAATGGAGCCGACGGAACCTTCGGTGATGCCCACCGCCTCGCCATCTATGCGGGCCATGGCGGCCCCGGTTTTCTCCAGTGGGGGCGGCCTTCGGATCACGGAGAGTGCTTCGCCACCATCCCGGTTCATTCACGCCTCGGCCAACTCGCGGGCGATACGGCGGCAGCCGTCATGCTCATGACCTCGTGCACCCTCCGCACCGACGTGCTGTGGGACAACTTCGAGCTCAACGCGGCGCGCCAGTTCTTCGGCTACCACAACTCACCCTGGATCGGCGGCGGTGAGCCTCGCCGCGTCTTCAAGCGCACGGAGGACGGCCAGTCGACCAAGGACGCGTGGCTCGACGAGATGGAGCAGAACGCCGACCTGGGCAAGAACTCCCCAGTCGTCTTGACGGCGGGCGTGTCCGGCATGGAGGCGATGCAAGCCCATGGCGCCACGAACCTGGCGAGCGGGGCGGGCTTCATCGACAACGTAGGTGAGCCCGCGGATGCGTTCTTCTTCGAGTGGCTCAACAACGGGTGCACGGCGCTGTGTGGCGGATGCTCGCGTGTCGCCCCGGCCGAGGTGCCGAGCATGCTCGTCGGCGCCAAGATTCCCATCGTTGGGATGGAGCGGCCACGTCGGTCGGCCGAGGCTCTGGTGGACCGCGCGTCCACCTTGGTCGCGGTGCTGCAGGGCGAGCCGGTGAGATCGGTGCAGCGAGCAAGGCTCGAGGAGTGGGCGCAGGCCATCCTTGCCAGCCAGGACGTCACCGTCACCACGCTCCCGGGCAAGCCTGCGATTCAGGTCGCCTACGAGCCATCGATCGATCGGCTGGTAGTGGATGACCTCGACGCCCGAGCCGCAGCGCGGCCTAGTGCGTCGGAGTCAGTCGATGACGGCAAGAAGGGCACCGAGCTCGAGAAAGCCGGCAAGGCCCGCGACCAAGCGCTCAGCAAGCTGAGCGCGACTATGGGCAGCGCGCTAGTCGGCCTTCCGACCGAACCCACGTTCTCGCTGACGACCCGGGAGGCGGGCCTCATCGAGCGCGGGGGCACCTCCACCACGGGCTCGATTCCCTTCGAGTACATCTTCTCGACGTTCGGGGTGTTCGCCAGCCATCCGGTCTTCGACGCGCGGCTCGAGCTCGGAATCACTCGCCACGGAACGCTCAGCCGCATCGCCGTCTCGGCGCTCGCGGTCAGCAAGATCTCCTCGGCTTCGATCACGCGCTCCCCCGAGGAGGCATTGCGCACGCTCGAGCGCGACATCGAGGCCAGCAATCCGAAGATGATCCAATACGAGATCACGGCCGCTCGCGTCGGGCTCGCATTTCCCTCGGGATCATCGTCGTCGGCTCTCGCCTCCCCCGAGCTCTTCGCAGACTACGTCGTGGCGTATCCCGGAAACGGGACCACGCCCGCCGTGTCGAGGCGACAACCCGTGTCGCTCTCTCTCATCGCTCCGTCCGCTCCCATGCTGCGAGCCGATCCAGACGGTGCAACCGACGATCTCGGAGACCTACGACATGAAGCCCCTGCCCGTCCCGTGCGCCGCTAGCGCCGTGTTGCTCCTCGCGCTCGTCGGCTGCAAGATTCGAAATCCCGTCGGCGGTTGCCCCTACGAGGAAGTAGAGGTCTCGCCGCAGTTCGTCACCCCATGGGACACCATCCTCGAAGAGGACATGGAAGCGCTCACGGGACCTTTTCCAGGAACGCTCTCCTGGCTCGACGGCGACGACGTCATCACTGTCCCCAAGGCCAGTCAAACGGTCGAGGTCGAGGCAAACGTCGAAATCGAGTTGGCGTCCGCGAGGATGCACGAGTACATCAAGGATCCCGAGCGACCGGGACCGTGCGAGCCGGACCGCCTGCACGTCGACGCCGTGGTCTCGTTCGTCAGGCTCGACGATGGCGGGGTCGAGCTCGTCGTGCCCGTCACCGTGTTCCGTGACGATACATTCGGGCAGTACTACGGCGAGGCCGAGATCACCCCCATCGAGGACTTCGCACCGGGCCTGGTTCCCATGGAGGAGCACGACGTCGAGGCCATCTTCGCCTGGATGCGGTGGGCCTACGACACCGGCAACCTCCACGCGGATTTCGAATACCGCGGTCAGACCAACGACTCGCCGACGACCGGGCACGGGTCCTTCAGGGCGGTCGCCGAGTTCACCCCGGCGGAGTGAGCACGCCGCCAGCGCCTTGCTCCTGCTCGCGCTGGCCGGATGCAGAAACCGAGATCGTTCGGCGGTTGCCCCTATGACGAGTTGGAGGTCTCGCCGCAGGAGCCCGTACCATGAAGCCTGGCCTCGTCGTCCTTTCGCTCGAGACTGGGCGTCGGGTATGCTCGCGTGCTCCCCCTGCGCACGCCGTGAGCCCCGATCGAGATCCATCCCTGCTGGAGCGGGCGGCCGCCCTCAAGCACGACCTGGGCAAGTACGTCGCCTGGCGCTGCGCCAACTTCGACGACGACGCGTGGACCGGGCCGATGACGGATGCATTGGTGGAGGCGCTGCAGGCCGATCTGTTGCGCACGCGCGAGACTCCCCAGGGAGACCTGACGGCGTGGGAGGTCTTCGAGGCGCATACGGCAGATCTGCCCGCCCCGCTGCCCGAGCCCGAGCTGCGCACGGTGGCGGCGGCGGTGCAGGTGCTGCGGGAGCAGGAGCCCGCCCTGCGAGCGGGCGATCGGGGGCGGCTCGCGGCCGCGCGACCCGCCTTGCGCCAGGCCCAGCACGAGATCCGCAGTGCCCTACGCGACCTCCACCGTCGCCTGATGAGGGAGGGCTGAAGGACCCGCGATGTCCTCGATCCTGATCGTCGACGACGAGGACAAGTACCTCGAGCTGTGCAAGCGCTTCATGCCCGAGCACGTGTTCCTGCCGCCCGCTCGCAACTATCGCGAGGCGGCGCGGCTCTTGGGGCGTCACGGCGACGGCGTGGACCTCGTGCTGCTCGACGTGCACTTCGACATCCCCGAGGCCGATCTGCTGCCGGCCGACAAGTCCTCGCTGATGGCCAAGGGCGATCCGGCGCGCGTGCTCGAGCGGCTGCGGCGAGGGCAGGGGCTGCACATCCTCGATCACCTGCGGCGGGACTACCCCGACCTGCCGGTCATCGTGATGACCTCTCGCGACGATCTGCCGCTCGAGGCCGATGCCGAGCGCCTCAACGCGGAGGACTACACCTACCTGCTCGACGACGACTACCTCGATGCTCGCTCGCTCAAGCTGCAGATCGAGGGGATCCTGGCGCGACGTCGCCGCGCGGCCGCGGCCGCCAACGAGCCGTTCTACTGGGGCGAGACCTCGTCGATGCTGGCCATGCGACGGCGGCTGTCGATCCTGGCCCGCGGACGGCTGCCGATCATCTTGCTGGGCGAGACCGGCACCGGCAAGACGCTGCTCGCCCGCGAGTTCATCCACCACCGCTCGCGCCGCAAGGGCCCGTTCGTGGCCGTCGACCTGTCGACCATCCCTCGCGACCTGATGGCCGCGCACCTGTTCGGGGTGGTCAAGGGCGCCTACACGGGAGCCACCGCCACCCGCGACGGCGTGCTGGCGCGGGCCCACGAGGGCACGCTGTTCCTCGACGAGATCGGCAACCTCAACCTCGACGTGCAAAAGTCGCTGCTGACCGTGCTGCAGGACAGCCGCTACCACCCGGTGGGCTCGGTGGAGGAGCGGCAGGTCGACGTGAAGATCGTGGTGGCGACCAACGAGGATCTGGGCGCGATGGTCCGCGACGGTCGCTTTCGCGAGGACCTGCACATGCGGCTCAACCCGGCCACGGCGGTCACCTTGCCCAGCCTCCGCGCGCGCAAGGACGACTTCCAGGAGCTCATGCGCTCGTTCTTCAACCGCGTGGCGTCCGATCCCTACATTCGCGACCTGCTGGCGCAGTATGCCGAGCAGCGCGGGCTGTGGGTCCCGGATGCGGGGCAGACCATGCCGATCGCGGTGGGGCGCAACGTGCCCACCAAGGTGGATCCGCGACGGATCCACCTGCTGCTGCAGCCGTCGAGCTTCAAGCTGCTGCGCGAGTTCCCGTGGCCCGGCAACTTCCGTCAGCTCGAGATGATGCTCAGCAACCTCGTGGCGCTGACGCTGGTGGACCTGGTCGATCGGGCCGAGCTGGTCGAGCCCGACGATCCCAGCCAGGCCAGCCGACCCGACGTGGTGCCGATCCAGCCGCGCACGGTTCGCGAGCTGCTGCGCCCCATGGAGGTCCGCGAGGTGGCGAGCGCGACGTCGCACGAAGGGGTGGTGGAGGCCGAGGACGGCAGCCACCACCTGGGGGTCAAGCTCGAGCCGGGAGACTCGCTCAACGCGGTCAGCTGCGCGGTCGAGCGCCAGTACCTCGAGGCGCTCTACGAGAAATACCAGGGAGACCTCGCGCGTATCGCGAAGATCTTGCTCGATGATCCCTCGGGGGGCCGCAAGGTGCAGCTCCGCATGAACCAGCTCGGCATCAAGCTGCGCAAGCTCAAGCGACGGACGCAGCGATGAGGGGCTCGTGGGTGATCACGTGGGTGAGCCCGCTGTGCGGGTGGTTGCTGCTCGGGTGGCTGTGGGCCGGCGGCGGCGCGGCGGCCGTGGCGGCGCCGCCTCCCGACGACGGCAAGGGGCTGCCCGGGGTCGACGACGAGCCGTCGGGAACGCTGCCGCGACCGCCGGACGCGGCGGACGACGACGGGGGCGCGGAGACCGACGGCGGCGAGCCGCAGCTCACCGAGCAGCAGAAGTTCGAGATGCGCCAGCGGATCTTCGACGAGCACCTGCGCAAGGCCCAGGCGGCGCAGCGCAAGGATCGTCACCACGAGGCGCTGCGCGAGTTCTCGGCGGCGCTCGAGCTGCAGCCCGGTGATCCGGCGGCGCTGCTCGGGCGCGCCGAGTCGCGCAAGGCCAAGACCCCTCCGGGTCGCTGCCCCCGGCAGGCGCTCGGCGACCTGATGGCGCTCGAGACCTACGATCCGAAGGGCACGTGGATCGAGCAGCGCGGGGTCGCGCTGCAGTGGATGGGGCTGTGCGGCAGCAGCCACGCCAAGGAGCGCCTGGCCCTGGCGACCGTGCTGGCGGTCGAGGATCCCGGAGCACCCGGACGCCCCGACGACGTGCGGGCGGTGGTGGCGGAGCTGCAGGTCGCCGCGGCCGAGCGCAGCAAGGACGACGGCGAGCGCGAGCTGCTGCGCGCCGAGGCGCTGGCCGAGCTCGAGCGCTATCGCAAGGAGTGCGAGGCCCACGAGCGTGCGCCGGTGGCGAGGGCCCTGCGCCTGCGGGCCGACATCCTGCACGCCAACGACGACATCGCGGGGGCCATCGAGGCCTATCAGGCGCTGCTGGCCGCCCATGCGGGGGCGCCCGAGACCAAGGGCGCCAGCGAGATCATCGACAAGCTCGAGTTCGAGTCGAGCCTGCGCGACCTCGAGAAGACGCAGGGCTTTCGGCCCGACGCCGTGGCCGAGGCCGCCTACGATCGCGGAGAGGCGGCGCTGCGGGCCGGCGACCTCGCCACGGCCGAGCGCGAGCTGCACGTCGCGATCGAGCAGTCACCGTGGTTTCCGCGGGCGTATCACCTGCGCGGCGTGGTGCTGGCCCGCACCGGTCGCTTCCTCGAGGCGGTCGAGGATCTCAAGCGGGCGATCCAGATGGATCGCTCCGACTACCAGGCCCAGATGACGCTGGGGCTCATCTACAAGAAGGAGTTCGCCGGGGCCGAGGACGAGCAGGCCATCGAGCACCTCGAGGCGGCGCTGCGCCTGCGCCCCGATCTGCACCGGCTGCACCTGCTGCTCGGCGAGCTCTACGCCCGCACCGACCGCGAGCTGGCCCGAGAGCACTACAGCGACTTCCTCGAGCTCTCCGATGCCGACGACCCCGAGGCGCAGCAGGCCGCGCGCGCGCTGGCGGAGCTCGAGCGCGAGATCCGACGCGACGAGCCGCTGGCGATTCCGCCGCCGCCCGAGAAGTCGCTGCTGTTGCTCGACCCCAAGCTCCAGCACCTCATCAACACCGCGTACCTGCAGGGGACCGAGCACCAGGACTGGAAGGGGGCCGAGAAGGTGCTGTTGCGGGCGCGCGACGAGTTCCCCGACGAGCCCGAGGTGCTGAACCAGCTCGCGCGGGTGGTCTACGCGCAGCAGCGCGAGGGCGACGCGCGGCGCTACTGGGAGCAGAGCCTGCAAAAGCGCGAGGATCAGGCCGAGGTGCACGAGCGGCTGGGGCTGCTGCTCCGCAGCGCGCTGCCCGACGAGGCCATCCCGCACCTCGAGCGCGCGGCCGAGCTGCGCTCGCTGACCGCTCGCTTCGCGCTGGCGGAGCTGCTGTGGGAGCAAAACCAGCCGCTCGAGGCCTCACGCCAGCTCGACCTCTACCTGGCCGAGGCCGGCGACTACGATCTGCACTGGGATCGGGCGCAGGCCCTGCGCCAGGAGATCGACGCGCGCTTCTTCCAGTTCTACCTGGCGGCGGGGGTGGTGCTCACGCTCATCATCGTGGTGCCCGCGTGGCGGATCCACCGGCACTACCGCGGAGCGTCGCTCGCCCAGCTGCTCGAGCGCGAGCCCAAGAGCTTCCCCGAGGTCGCGCGGATCCTCAGCCTCATCCGCCACGAGATCCTCAAGCACAACACCGCGTTCCTCGCCGACGTGGGCCGCGCCCTCGAGCTCGATGCGCCCGACGCCGATCAGCGCGCGGCGGTGCTGGCCCAGCGCATGTTCGGCGACGGCAGCGGCATCGACGATCGTCGGCGCCGAGACACCCGCGACCGGCGGGGGCGGGTGGCCGGGGGGATCTACGGGCGCTTCCTGGGCTACGTGAGCGAGCTCGAGCAGGTCGCCCGGGCCCACCGGGTCACGCTCAACCTCTATCGCAAGGATCCGATCTTCCGCCCCATGATCAAGGCCTTCGAGGAGCTCGCGTCGCGCAGCGCTCAGCTCCGTCGCCCCGAGCGGCTGCGCAGCGGGGACAAGCTCGAGCTGGCCAAGGTGCTGGGCCGCACCGGCAACGTGCTGGGCCGGCAGGCGTTCGAGCGGCTCTCGGGGGTGATCCGCGAGCTGTGCGTGGTCGACGTGGACGGCGTGCTGGTCCAGGAGGTCTACGACCAGGTCGCGGGCGAGGAGCAGTTCGTGGGCCACCAGCTCGCTCCGCTCACGGTGATGGGCGAGGGGGGGACGGTGCGGATCTTCCGGACCGATTTCGAGGACATCCTGGCCAACGTCTTGCGCAACTCGCTGCGCTCCAGCGTGCTCTATGCCCGCCCGCCCGTGGGCCTGGGGATCGATCTCGGGGCCGAGGTCGACGAGATCACGGGGCTGTCCTCGGTCGTGATCCGGGTGATGGATCGCTCGCCCGAGCCGCTGTCGACCGAGATGCTCCGCGGTCGCTACGTCGAGCGCGGCATGGGCATCACCGTCGACCTGCTGTCGCGCTATGATGGCGCGATCTCGGTCGAGAGCGCACCGGGGTGGAGCAAGGCGGTGGTGCTGCGATTCTTCACCGTCGAGGACGAAGCCATCACTGGAGTCGCAGCGTGAACGGACGACCCAACGACGTGCCCATCGACGTACTGGTCGTCGAGGACGGCAACGAGTACCTCACCAACCTCACCACGTTCGTGGCCGACGGCTTCACCTATCGGCAGGCGCAGAGCGGCGAGGCGGCCTGCCAGATGATCGCGCAGCGTCGCCCCGATCTGGTCTACCTCGACATGCGCTTCGACCGGACGCCGGAGGAGGCGTTGCTCGGCAACCTGGTGGAGCTGTCGGCGCGCTTCAACGGCGACGTGGCTCGAGCCCGGCGGTTCCAGCAGGACAACCAGGGGCTGTTCGTGCTGCGGGCGCTTCGCGAGACGGGCTACGTGGGGCCCGTGATCCTCAGCTACGACTTCGGCCCCGAGGAGCGCCGCTTCCGGGCGCTGTCGGCCAAGGACCCCGCGCTGCGCTACTGCCCGGACTACGCCGACGCGGCGACGATCCGCGCGGCGATCATCGCGGCAGTACAGGGACGATCATGAGCAACGGCACCACCCGTGAGGGAGAGATCCTGGCCATTCGCGTGATGGCGATGCCGGCCGACACCAACGCGCACGGCACCATCTTCGGCGGCTACGTGCTCGGTCTCATCGATCAGGCGGGCGCGGTGGCGGCCCATCGCGCCGGGGCCAGCCAGGTCGTCACGGTGGCGATGCGCGAGGTGGAGTTCAAGGCCCCGGTGCACGTGGGCGATGCGGTCTCGTGCTATGCGCGGGTGATCCGGCGCGGGCGCACCTCCATCACCACGTGCGTGCGCGTGGTGGCCGAGAGCCCCACGGCGCGGGCGCGGGGCGTGTCCCCGCGCGAGGTCACCGAGGCCGAGGCGGTCTACGTGCAGGTCGACGAGCACGGGCGGCCGCTGCCGCTCGATCTCGTGGAGCCCAGGGACGAGTAGCCCGGCCGGCTCGCCCGCCCGCCCGCCCGCTCGGCTCGGCCGGCTCGCCCGGTTCGCCCGGCTCGCCCCGGGTGGCCCCTCGGTGGGCTCGCGACGCGGTGCAAGGTCTTCGGCTCGCCCGCCCGGCGAGGGTTGGTACCCTGGGCACCATGAAGACGCTTCGCCTCGCCCTGTTGGGTCTCGGGATCGCAACGCTGTGCGCCAGCGGCTGTGCCGAGCGTCCCGGACAGAAGAAGGATGACGACAAGAAGGCCGACAAGAAGGACGGCAGCGGCAAGGACGACAAGAAGACCGACAAGAAGAGCTGAGCGCCGTTCTCGATGCGCCTGCCGCTCCGTCATCCTCCGCCCGATCGCGATCCGCCGCCGCGGCGCTGCGCTCACCTCGATGCGCTGGCGGCCGCGGCCGTGGGCCTGCCGCTCGGGCCCGCGGCCGATCTGGTGGCTCCGGGGCGCTCGCGTGGGCGCCACGGCAACGCGCTGCAGTGGCACCTGGGCCTTGCGTCCCACGATGCCGAGGCCAAGCTCGACTGGGAGGACCGGATCGAGATCAAGCTGGTCTCGGTGTGGCTGCGGGCCGGCGCGGTGGTCTGCGACAAGCTCAAGGTGAGCGACATCGCGGTCGATCCCTGGCACAAGCTCTCCAACGTGCTGTGGGTGTTCGCCGACCGGCTCACGCGGGTGGTGGTGGGGACCCGGGCGTGGGGGCTGCGAGGCGGAGTGCGAGCGCGGCTGGCTCGCTCGTGGTCGCTCGATCCCCACTTCGACCAGCCGGATTTGTTCGTGGAGGCGCGCGAGCGGGCCGACGGGAGCGCGGCGCCTTCCTATTATCTGAGCGCGCGCTGGCTCGGGTCCGAGGGGCTGCTGCCCGCCCCGGGGCCGGGGATCTTCTCGTTCGATGCCCGATGGTGGGGCCAGTCCCGAGCCGAGCACGGCCGGGATCCGCTGCCGTCGGTGGCCGTGTCACCCCACGGTCAGCAGCGGTGCGGCCGGTGCGGAGGCCCCCTGCGCTTCGATCCCGAGGCGGTGGTGGCCGATGGCTGGGCGCCCGCCCACCATGGCATGCCCCTTGGACCCGCTTGCGCGCCACGCGGGCACTTCGTGGTCGATGGGCATCGATTGCTGCTGCCCCCCGAGCTGCCGGCCGAGGACATGCTCGATGCGCTGGAGCGGCGGATCGCTCCGGATGCGGTCTGGCGGCTCAGCGAGCGCGTCATCGAGCCGGACGATCACCTGCACGAGCCCACGCCATGACAGCCACGTCGCGGTGCGCATGCCGTTGCGCGGACCCTCGTTGGGCACGGGGCGTGTCGCCGGTTGCACGGGCGCAAAAACGAAGACCCGGAGTCGCTGACCAAGCGCCTCCGGGTCCCCCCCAGTCAAATCTCTCTGTTACAGCACCGACCGAGTCGCGCCATGGAGCGCGCACGTTCATTGACAGGCCAAGCTACCGTAATTCAAGGACTAAGGTAGGAGAAGCGAAGCCAGGATCTGGGTCGAGCCAGCGGGCTCGTAGACCAAGCGAGATCAGGCAAAGCCAAGGTCAGAGCAAGCGAAGGGGTAATCCAAGGAGGGGTGAGCGACGTAAGGATATGGACGTTTGCTGATCCGGGGTCGCTCGGCCCGGCGGATGCCCCCGTCCAAGCAGGTGCTGGGCCAACTTGGCAATCGAATCGCCAAACGG
Source organism: Paraliomyxa miuraensis (assembly GCF_026337845.1). Classification (GTDB taxonomy): domain Bacteria; phylum Myxococcota_A; class Polyangia; order Nannocystales; family Nannocystaceae; genus Paraliomyxa; species Paraliomyxa miuraensis. Next base: position 22,948 of record NZ_JAOVZF010000124.1, read on the forward strand.
TTGGAATCATTGGCGCCTAAATGTCATCCACCGGGCCGAGGGCGCGGCGTTGGCCCCAGGTATGACGCGGATGTCCGAGTCGGCGCTGGCCCGCGCGGGGCCGCTACGACACCAATGTCGTGCGTGGGCTCGAACCGACGCACCGGATGCGGTCCGCGCCTGGGCCGGGGCGGCCCCGTGAAGGGCGTGCCGGGTCGTGCTACACGCCCGGCCAAGGAGGAGGGACGAGGTGCCACAGCCGGGCAGCAAACCAAGGATCGCGATCATAGGAGGCACGGGCTACGGCGGCGCGGAGCTCTGCCGCTTGCTGCTCGCCCATCCCGGGGTCGAGCTGTCGCGGGTCACCAGCATCGATCACGTGGACGAGCCGCTCGAGGCGGTGCACCTGAACCTGCATCGCACGGGCCTTTGCTTCCGCAACATCCCCCCACGGGAGGCGGCGCAGGGGGTCGACGTGGTGTTCCTGGCGCTGCCCCACAAGGTGAGCGCCACGCTGGCGCCGGAGCTGGCCGAGGTCTCGGCGCGGGTCATCGATCTCTCGGGCGACTTCCGCCTCCGCGATCGCGACGCCTACGCGCGCTTCTACGGCGGCGCGCACCCGCACCCCGAGCACCTCGGGGGGTTCGTCTACGGCTTGCCCGAGCTGCACCGCGAGGCGATCGCCAAGGCCCGCCGGGTGGCCTCGCCGGGCTGCTTCGCCACCACGATCGCGCTGGGCCTGCTGCCGCTGGCGGCGGCGGGGCTCTTGCGGGGACCGATCCACACGGTGGCGGCCACGGGCTCGTCGGGCAGCGGTGCCTATGCGCAGCCGGGGACCCATCACCCGCTGCGGGCCAACAACCTCAAGATCTACAAGGCGCTGCAGCATCAGCACACGCCGGAGATCGAGCAGACCCTTGGCGATGCGTGTGCGCGGGGGGGGCACGAGGCGAGCGTGTCGCTGCAGTTCGTGCCGGTGTCGGCTCCGCTGCCGCGCGGGATCCTGGCCAACAGCTTCGTGCAGCTGCCGCCCGAGGTCGACGCGGCGCGGGTGGACTCGCTCTACCGCGAGTTCTACGAGGGCGCCGCGTTCGTGCGCCTGCTGGGCACCGAGCGCCAGGCCGAGGTGGTGGCGATCAAGGGCAGCATGTGGGCCGATGTGTCGTGGACCGTGGGCGAGGTGGTCGCGGGGCAGCGGCAGCTCGTGGTGACCAGCGCGCTCGACAACCTGGTCAAGGGCGGCGCGGGGCAGGCGGTCCAGTCCATGAACCTCATGCTCGGTCTGCCCGAGACCCTGGGCATCGACGCCCCGGCGCTTTGGCCATGAACACCACGGCCACCACCACGGCCCTGCTCAAGCTCGGTGGCGAGGTCGTCGCCGAGGAGTCGGCCCTGCGGGCCGTGCTGGCCGACGTGCGGGCGCTGTGCGAGGCCGGCTGGCGCTTCGTGCTGTGCCACGGGGGCGGCCCCCAGGCGGGGGCGCTCCAGGAGCGGCTCGGCGTGCCCACCGTCAAGGTGGGCGGTCGCCGGGTCACGGATCCGCCGACCTTGCAGATCATGAAGCAGGTGCTCGCGGGCGAGGTGAGCGTGGATCTCGTGGCCGCTGCGGTGGCCGCGGGGCTCCCGGCCGTGGGCCTGTCGGGGGTCAGCTGCGGCCTGGTCACCGCCCATCGCCGTCCTCCCGCCAGGGTGAGCGGGGGAGGGGACGCGCCGGTCGATTTCGGGTTCGTGGGGGACATCGACGAGATCCGGCCGGCGGTGCTGCTGCACCTGTGGGCGGGGGGCTACGTTCCGGTCCTCAACAGTCTGGGCCTGGACGGCTCGACGGATCCCCAGCGAGCCACCCGGCAGGTCTACAACATCAACGCCGATACGGTCGCTTCGGCCGTGGCGGCGGCGCTGCGCGTGGATCACCTGTTCCTGGTGACGGGAATCGGGGGGGTGATGCGGGACAAGGACGACCCCACGACCCGGATTCCCGTGCTCCACGCCAGCGAGGCTCGTCAGGCGATCGCCGATGGGACCGTCGTCGGCGGTATGATTCCCAAGATCGAAGAAGCGCTCGACAACCTCCGGCACGGCATCGGGGCCGTGCACATCATCGGACCCCGCGCCGGCTGCCTGGAACAGGCGGCGCGCCGACCCGGGACGCAGGGCACGGCCTTGCTTCCCGACGACGCGTGATCGTCGAGCCCGAGCCGACCCCCGACCGACCCGACCCGACCCGACCCGACCCGATCCCAGTCGCCATGCCCTCGAACGAAGACGCCGAACCTCCATCGAGTCCTTCTGCTTCGCACGCACGCTCGCGGGACGAGGCGCTCCACCGTGCGGTGAGCGAGGCGTTCGAGCCGCTTCAAGTCCCGCTGCTGCGGCGCCTGGTCGATCAGCCCAGCCACACCGAGGCGCGAGAGGACGTCGAGGCGGTGGCTCGCATCCTCGACGAGCAGGCGGAGGGGCTGGGTCTGCAGATCGAGCGGTTCGCCGATCCCGAGGGGGTCCATGCCGATCATCGGGTGTACCGCACGCCGGCGACCGGGCCCGAGGACTCGAGCCTGGCGCTGGTCGGGCACGCGGACACCGTGTTCCCGCGGAGCATGGGGTTCCTGACGATGACCCGCGACGACGGGCCCGAGGGTCCGGAGACGGGTGACGTCGTGCGTGGGCCGGGCGTGCTCGACATGAAGTCGGGGCTGACGTCGATGCTGTTCGCGCTGCGGGCCCTGCGGTCGGTGGACCCGGGGCTCTACGCGCGCTTGCGGCTGCGGCTCGTGTGCGTCAGCGACGAGGAGGTGGGCTCGCCGAGCAGCGCGCCCCTGTTCGCCGCGCTGGCGCCCCGGCTCACGGGGGCCCTGGTCGCCGAGGCGGGGCGGGCCGAGGATCGCATCGTGACCTCTCGGGCCGGCAGCGCGCGGTTCGAGTTCGTGGTGCACGGCAAGGCGGCGCACGCGGGCAACCAGCATGCGGAGGGGATCAACGCGATCGCCGTGCTGGCGCGGCTGGTGATCGGGGCCGAGGCGATCACCGACCATGATCGCGGGATCACGGTCAACGTGGGCATCATCGCGGGCGGCACCGCCAAGAACACGGTGCCCGACTTCGCGCGCTGCGTGATCGACTCGCGCTTCGTGACGGTGGCCGACGCCGAGGAGGTGGTGGCGCGGATGCAGGCGCTGGCGGCGGATCCGTTCGCGGAGGAGACGGCCCGGGGGGTCGAGGTCCCGGCGCGGCTGCGGCAGGCGCGGGTGGAGCTGCGGGGAGGGGTGAGCCGCCCGCCCATGGAGGTGCGGCCGGGCACGCAGGCGCTGCGGCTGCGCTACGAGGCGCACGCGGCCGCGGCGGGGCTGCGGGTGGGCGAGGCGCCCCGGCAGGGTGGGGGCAGCGATGCCAACCTGCTGGCCGCCCACGGGGTGCCGTGCATCGACGGGCTCGGGCCCGCGGGGGCGTTCTTCCACAACCCGCAGGAGTGGAGCAGCCTGTCGAGCCTGCGCCGACGCACGCAGGCGCTGGCGTGCATGCTGGCCGAGGAGGCCGACCGGAGCGCGGGGCCGCGCGAGCCCTCGGCGGGCGCGGGCGGGCTCGGGCGTGGTGAGGGAGGTGCGTCGTGAGCGACGCGGACACCCTGGGGATCTTGACGATCCTGCTGTGCCTGGGCGGCAGCATGTTCTTCTCGAGCAGCGAGACCGCGCTGACCAGCCTCGGGCCCCACCAGGCGCGCAAGATCCTCGAGGAGGGCGGGCGGCACGCCAAGACGGTGGCCACGTGGGTGGAGCGACCGGTGCGGGTGTTGTCGACGATCCTCGTGGGCAACAACGTGGCCAACACGCTGATGGGCTCGGTGGCCACGGCGCTGGCCATTCGGCACCTCGGCGGCGGCAACTGGGGCGAGTACGCGGTGCCGGTGGCGGTGTTCTTCACCACCGCGCTGCTGCTGGTGTTCGGCGAGATCCTGCCCAAGGCGGCGGGGCGGCTCTACTCGCAGCGCATGGCCCTGCCGGTGCTCGCGGCGCTGAACGTGCTCGATCGGATCCTTGCGCCCATCACCTGGGCCCTGGCCAAGCTCACCGACCTGATGCTGCGGCGGGTGGATCCCGAGGAGTCCGCGCCCAAGGTCACGGCCGACGAGCTCGACTACCTGGTCAAGGTGGGGCAGCGCGAGGGGTCGATCCCGGCCGATCAGGCCGCGCTGCTGCGGGGGATCTTTCGCTTCGAGGACAAGATCGTTCGCGACATCATGGTGGCGCGCGATCGGGTCACCGCGATCGATCTGGACTGGGACATCCAGCGGGTGATCGAGCGCGCCCACGGATCGGGACACAGCCGCATGCCGGTCTACGAGGGCGACCTCGACCACATCAAGGGCGTGCTGCACATCAAGCAGCTCGTGGGTCTTCGGCACCCGGGGCGCGCCGACATCAAGCGGTTGATGCGGGCGCCGATGTTCGTGAGCGAGAGCCTGCTCATCCAGGATCTGCTCCAGCGATTTCGGGAGCAGCGGGTGCACATGGCGATCGTGGTCGACGACGGCGGGCGCACGGTGGGGGTGGTGACCCTCGAGGACGTGCTCGAGCAGATCGTGGGTCAGATCTTCGACGAGAGCGACCATGCGCCGGCCGGGGCCGCGGTGGAGCACGCGGGGGTGCTGCACCTCGATGGTCAGGCCAGCCTGACGCGGATCGAAGAGAAGTTCGAGGTCGAGTTCGACGAGCTCGAAGGGGTGGACAGCATCGGTGACCTGCTCACCCAGCTCGCGGGGCAGATGCCCACGCCGGGCTCCGTGTTCGTGTACGAGGGCATCCGCTACAAGGTGCTCGCGGCCAACGACCGACGGGTGATCCGCGTGAGCGCGGAGCAGATCGAGTTCGAGGACGAGGACGACTGAGCTCAGTCCTCCACGGCCACGCAGCGGCCGTAGATGGCGTGGCGGGGGATCCATCCGTTGATGCCGCCGCGGTTGTTGCCGATGAGCCAGCGGCGGTGCGGGCCGTGGCTCCGTATCGCCTTGACGAGGTGGAGGAAGTCGCGGCCGTGCACGCGGCACAGCACGACGTCGCCCACCTGTGGCTCACGATCGGGCTCGGGCACCACGGTCACCCGCTGCCCGCTCTCGATCCGACCCCGCATGGAATTGCCGTGGGGCCGGAACTGGACCGAGCACCCGGCACGCAGGCGCTCGATGTGTGAAGTGGCCCAGCTCATGGGCACCTCCCTTCGTCCGAACGCTCGCGTGAACGCTCGGCTGGACGGTAGCGGGGGTGAGAATCGCACTCACGTCTCCGGGAGGCCGTCCCGGCGTAGGGAGCTACTCCTACTACCCCGCAGTGGGATGGACGAGGGTCTCGGTGGGGGGCTGGGCGTTCGACGAAGCGGCGAGACGAGCCTCGGGCCTGGCACGACCAGGGCGGCCGTGACAGCGGGAGGGTTCGTCTAGTGTCCGGAGTCGTTCGTCGACCTGAGGCCCAGCACCTTCCTCTTCGAGATCCTTGGCGCTCAAGCTACGGGCAAGGTCGGGGAGTGTCAAGCGACCATGTGCATGCGCACGGTCGCGCGCGGGATCGGGGGCGGTCGCGGGGTGGGGCCACTCCAGCGTCCGGGTGGAGCGCGAGGGGTGCCTTTCGCCAGTCATGACCTATCGGAGTGAGGACATGGCGAGGTGCTTCGTGACGCGGTTGCTCACCACCGGCGGTGCAGCAGCTGCGATGTCGGGCCACGCATCCCGGGCGTCGCGGACGAATGCCTCGAGGTCATCCATCACCCGCGAGGTGTCGGCTGGCGCAAGGGATGCAACCTCCAGCAGATTGTCCAATGTCACGTCGGCGAGCTGCATGGGTGGCTCCAACGTGGGTTGCAGTGGCTCCAACCACCGCAGCGAAGAGTACGTGTAAATCGACGGGTACACGACCGTCGAGACCACGTCATAGACCGGCGCGAGCCGTGGGTTCACGCCATCGGGATAGAGAAGCGACCAGTTCTTGAGGTGCGCGTCAGCGTTGCCCGAGAGCACCATGAACGCGAGGCGCCGCATGTATCGTTGAAAATCGTGCTCGCCACACAGTGCATGGATGACGGCCCCGATGCTCCCATAGTGGACCCACTCGAGCTCGATGACCTCCCACGCGTACCGCTCCTCCGGCGGGATGTCGAAGACCTGAGCGAAGTCCTCTTGGTGGATCCGCCGGTCACCGTCCCGGTCGAAACGACGAACGAGGAGGACATCCTGGTCCTCGTCGAAGTCCGCCGGGATGTCCTCGATTTCGGACGCACGAACGATGCGATGCTCGGGCACGTCGAGTCCGCACCGCTGTGCCCATTCCAGCATCGCAAATTCGTTGTCCACCAGGCATTGGTACGCAGGGCTGCCAAGCTTCGCGATCCAGTGTCCGTTGGCGCCCTCGACCGGCATCGTCAGTCGATCGTCGACCTCGGACAGCGCCAGCTTGGGCTGCACGCCCGTGAGTGCGAAGCGAAACGGGTCCTTCGCATCCCGTCGCTGGCGCTCACCGGCCTCGAGCGGGTGAAGGTCGAGCTCATCACTGATGACCCGCACCGCGCCGGGGAGGTTCTCCCCGAGCCGAAGGAGCATCGTATACTCGGGGATCTCCGACGTCCCGAGGCGCCGCTCGACGATCTTGCGCAACGCTCCCTCTGGGAGCAGGTTTCGGAAGTAGTTGGGCAGCGGCGTGCCACGAAACCTGCGTGGTGGCTCGATCAGTTGGTCTTCGAACCATCGGCCGAGCACGGGGCGCGAGGCGGACGTGGCGTACGATGCGTCGAACTCGAGAGTCGTCTGGCCAGCGGCGGTGTCCGGGCGAAGGTCTCCGACGACGACGTCTCCCAACAGCACGCGAGCGCTCATGCGGTACGCCTCGTGAGCGCAGCGAGCGAAGGAGCGTCGTCTCGCTCGAGCTCCATGTGACGGGCGAAGAAGGCCTCGGTCGAGCGCCGGAGCGACTCACCGCGGCGCTCGAAGAATGTCTCGACATCGCCCCGGCGAAGCGCCTTGCGTGCATCGTCATCGATCCCGTGAGAGAACAGCGCGGCATCGTCGGTGCACTCGAGGATGAGGGACTTCGCGGCGGACCCCGACGGGTGCAGCAGCTTGTTGATGGCTCCGGGCTTGGAATGGACTCCGCTGGTGGAGCCGCGCACGATCGGTCGCAGGGCTTCGGTCACTCGGTCACGGAACAGGACGCTCGCGTCCAGGAGCTCCCCGGTCACGAGGCTCCGCGGACGCTGAGCGAGGAGCGCACAGATCATGGCCTTCCCGCGGGCGCTCGCCATGCTGGCCGCGATGGTCCCGCCCCACTGAGCGTCGTCGAGTGAGAGGCCCTCGGGTGAGCCCGTACGTCGAAGCAGCGCCTGCACGGACTCGGCCTCGTCCTCTGTCACATCGTCCACATGCTGCTGCATCGAGCCCGACGCGCCACCGAGGCGCTCGCCGAATGAGCCGCGCCACAGCCAGCGGCGCAGCAGGATCAGGCTCCGGTTGCTGGGGTGGTCGTGGAGCGCGAAGAAGCGTGCCAATATGACGATGGGCAGCTCGTAGGGGCGAACCGCCACGTGGGGAACGTGGGCGGTGGTGCGTAGGAAGATCACGGTGGCACGTAGGGCGCTGGCGGTGCGGATGAGGTCGGCCTCGGCGTCGGCGACATCGAGCGTCCGCGGGTCGAGCTTGCCGACCTCGTCGCCCCGGATCGCTTCGAAGGCCTCGAGGATCGTGGTCGGCTCGATCGGCCCAAACCCGAGATCGGCGAGCTTCGCGTTGACGAGCGCGAGGGCAGTGTTGCCATCCTGGGCGATCTGCGACCCGATCAGCGCATCGAACACCTCGTCGCGGCGCATGGGCTTGCCCGTCGAGTTGATGCGGTCGAATACGTGCCGGAGCGCGTCGATGTCGGCGTGCTCGACGACATAGAGGCCCAGCTCGTGCTCTCGAATGCGCTTGCCGAGCTCGAAGTAGCGGCGCTTGTCCGCGAGCGACATCCACGACGGGACCCACGCGGACAGCACCGCTGCATCGAGCACCAGATGCAGCGGCACCTGCGGAAGGCCTCCGTCGTCCCGCTCCCCACGCGGCGGCGGCCGACCCTCGATTTCGTCGGGCGTGAGCGGGCGGCTGACGACTTCCTCGTGCTCGATGTCGAACACGAGCGCCGTCTCACCTGGCACAGGTGCGCGCCCGAGCCCCTCCCAGAGGGTCGTCAGCCGCTGCTGCCCGTCGATGACGAGGTATCGGTCTCCCTGCGGATTGGCGACGTCCATCACGCCGAGCGGTCGCCCCGTCTCCGTGGAGGGTGGTGGGTTCTTCCACAGGAGCAAGGTGCCGACCGGGTAGCCGCGGTAGATGCTGTCGAGCAGGTCTCGCCGGTCCTTTGGCTCCCACCTGAATGCGCGCTGAAAGGCCGGCATGCGCAAGCGACCTTCGGCTGCGAGCTTGATGACATCCTCGACCGCCATCGAGCCGGCGCTTGCCGCTTTCTGCATCCGGGGCGGCGGAGCCTGCCCGTGGTTCGCGTCCGACCCTGACATCGTGGGCATGATATCAGCTCCGGGGCGGAGGTTGGCTTTCGCGCCCAGTCATGGGCAATCGCCTGCGATCGTGACGGCCATGGGAGAAGGATCGTCCCCATCGGCATCGCGCGAGAATCGGAGGGAGTAGCGGCCGGCGGGCAGCCAGACCTCGAAGTCGAGCTCACGGTAGGGCAAGGCGACGAAGCGCGACGAACATCCGAGCGCGCACTCCTTGATCTCGATCATGCCGTGGGCGTCCCCCGTGGGGGCCGCTTGAATGAGGTAGTCGCCATCCGTGGGGATGTCGATTGCGACGTAGCCGAAGACCTCGTCCTGGGTTGCGTTGCGTGGCACCGTTCGCATCAACTCGTCGGTGGCGTGTGCTCCGTGGCGGCGGCGCAGATGGGCATGGAGGTGCCCCGCTCGCGGGTACCAGCGGTCCGCGAGCGGCACGCCGCCGGCACATGACTCGAGCCCGTCGCGGATGGACCCCCATGTGGTCGGGTCGTTGAAGGCCCGCTTCGCATCGCCCCCGAATGCCACGGCCTCGCCCTCCTCGAAGAATCGATGGGCGGATGGCTCGGATTGCCGTGCCGCGTGGATCAGCTCGTGCTCGTGCGGGGCTTGACTCGTGTAGATCGTGTCACCGAGCTGGCAAGCAATGGCGTTGCACGGGTTCGGTTCTTCCTCCGAGCCGAGCACGTAGAGCGTACGTGGAACCTCGACGTCGAGCGCTGCACCAGCAAGACCCATGTATCGATCCATGTAGGGCAGCGTACCGGCGCACACCTCGGCGGCGTCGTCCTGCGGCGCAATGTCGAGATGCTCGCCGCTCCAGACGATGGGTGGGGCCTCGTCCTGCGGGGGGGCACAGGCCATGCCGCAGCACACGGCGACCCCGGCCCACCGCGACATCCTCATCCGTCGAGCTGCCACTGCTCATTTCTCGCCACACGAGCCTGCACCATGGTTGGCACGTGGCATCTCGGCGTGCTCCGTTTTCGTGTGGTCGGCGTCGGCCGCGGTGTCGATGTCCCGGCCGCTGGGCGCGAGCCCATGGATCGATCCCCGCGGGGCCTTCCGTGCCATCGAGCGGCAGCCGCGGCCGGTGCTCGGGTCGAGGCAGGGCGAACCGAGGTACCCTCGGCCTCCCATGAGCGCACCCCGAAGGCACGGCGAGCGCGGCGGGTCGGCCCGGTCGCGACAAGAGCCGCTCTACGATCTCGAGATTCCAACCCCCTCGCACCCCGAGCGGGCGCGCACGCTGGTGGCGGGCGTGGGCAGCGGAGCGCTGTCGACCGCGGCGGCCGAACTCGACGGTCATCCCTACGGGTCGCTGGTGCTGTTCGCCCTGCACGATGGCTCGCCGGTGCTCCTCATCAGCGAGATGGCCGAGCACACCCGCAACCTGCATGCCTCGCCGCGCTGCTCGCTGCTGGCGGTGGAGGCCGGGCCCGACAACCCGCTCGCGCTCGGTCGCGTGACGCTCGTGGGCACCGTGGCGAGGGCCGCGGGCGAGCGCGAGGCCGCCACCCGCGAGGCGTTCCTGCAGCGTCACCCCGAGGCCGGGTACTACGCCGACTTCGAGGACTTCCACTTCTGGCGCGTGCAGGTCACGGGCGTCCGCTACATCGGTGGCTTCGGCCGCATGTCGTGGGTGGACGCCGAGGGCTGGTACGCGGCCGAGCCCGACCCGCTCATCGGGTCCGCGGCGCGGATCCTCTCGCACATGAACGAGGATCACCGCGATGCCATGCGGCTCTACTGCGAGGCGTTCAGCCGTGCCGGCGCGGTGGACGAGGTGACGATGACCGGCGTGGACCGCTATGGCTTCGAGATGTCGGTGGTCACGCCGCAGGGCCCTCGCCCGGTCCGCATCGCGTTCACCGAGCCCGTCGCCGACGCCGGTGCCGTGCGAGCCCAAATGGTGGCGCTCGTCCAACGCGCCCGCGAGCAGCTCGGGCGTACGCCGCGGTAGCGCGCTGGACACGGTGCATCCCCACGTGGCCTGCCACGATCACCGGCTCCCCCTGGCCTACGGCGCGAGCCGAGCGCGGTACAGCGCATGCACACCGTTCTCGGGCATGGCCTCGTAGATGATCTCGTCGGGAGCGTCGTGTAGCTGGGTCAAGAGGCTGGCGCTTCGGTGCACGCGGGGGGCGAGCGTCACCGCGGGGCCTCCCGTGCCGTCGAACAGCAACAGCGGTCCGTACTCGATGCTCGTGCCGACCTGGGTCGTGAGCACGCGGCCGTCGTCGAGCACGAAGTAGTCGTGGTTCACGCGGTCGGCGAGCTGCCGTGCCGGACCTCCGGCGTCGTCGAGCCGCCATAGCTCGAATCCACCATCATATGGCGTCTGCACGAGCACGTGCACGGAGTCGTCGTCTGGATGTGGATAGAGGAAGCAATTCCAGCAGCTCCACACCGGCTGCGGCGTCTCGCCTTCGTACCAACGCGACCACGTGTACGAGCCGTTGCTCTCATCGAGCTGGCCAAGCCACACGAGCCCGTCGTTGCGCACCACCTCGATGCGCATGCCCTCGGGGGCGACGAGCTCCCGTACGGGGTCCAGCCGAAACCACCGTTGCACGGCCGAAGGGCCCAACGACGAAGTGGCGAGCAGATCACCGCCCCACAACCCGAACCACCACGAGGCAGGCAGCCCGAGATCCAGCGTCTGCTCGGCCCCCGTTCGTCGGTCGTGGAGCACCAGTGGTGCGAGCGCATCGGGATCGAGCACGGGGCCCCGGTACACCATGGCGTCGCTCGAGGCGCTCCACGATCCGGCCTCCTCGAGCTCCAGCGTGACGGTGCCCGTGGTGGGCTCCACGCTGCGGACCGCGAGGTCGGCGGTCTGCACGAACACCCGATCCTCGAGTGCCCTGGGAAAGACCCCGTTCGCGAGGTGATCGATGAGGACGTCGTCGACGAGCGTGCGCACCTCGACATCGGAGCCCACGACGTCGAGCGCCATGAGCCGGCCCACGGTGGCCTCGGTCTCGACGTGGAAGGTGACCCACTGATCGCCCATCCTCCGCGCGCCGCAGCCTCGTCGGGCCAAAACGGTGGGCGAGGGGTCGTCGTAACCCGCGAGTCGGACGAGGTCCCAGTCCACGCACGCGACGAGGGCATCGCCCCAGCGCCCCACGTAGCTGGGCTCGGTGGGCAGCACGGTGCTTCGGTCACCACAGCGATCGATCACCAAGCCGTGTCGTCCGGTCGTCGTAGGGCCCTGCACGTCATCGATGCTGCTGACGATCACGTGGAGATCCCCACCGTCGATCACGGGCCTGGTGAAGACGACCTGCTCGTCGTCCTCGAGCCGCAGCAACTCCACGGGTCCCTGTCCATCGCACTGCGGCTCGAAGTACACATCGGCGGGATCCACCACGTCGTCGCGGCACGCGACCAGGCACAGCGACACGACCACCGAGCGTTTCATCGAGTTGCACGGTAGCGGAGGTCCGACCACGCCCCAAGCGGGGGACCCCGGGGCGGGGATCCCCGCGGACGCACGAGGGGTCGCTACGATCGCGAGATTCGACGGAGCCTGGGGCGCGATGGACGGAGCCGACGACGCGCTCGGCCGGCCGATCTGATAGCGTGCTCGCCCAACGAGGCAGCACGATGATCGAACGACCTTGGATTGCTCCGCGCCTGCTCACCCTGAACCTCACCCTGACCCTGACGCTCGCCTGCGGCGACGACGGCGGTACGACCGGCGCGGAGGGGTCGAGTACGGGCTCGAGCGCCACGTCCACCGGCAGCACCACGGCGCCGGGGACCACCACGTCCGACGAGACCAGCGCGGGCTCGAGCACCGCGGGCTCGAGCACGACCAACGACTCGGCCGACTCCGGCTCCACCACGGCCGAGCCCACCACCGGCGACGGGTCCACGACCGTCGGCATCGATCCCGACGGCCTCTCGTTCTTCGCGACCAGCGTGGGCAGCGGTGACGCTGGCGGAGACCTGGGCGGGCTCGAGGGGGCCGACGCCACCTGCCAGGCCTTGGCCGATGCAGTCGGCGAGGGGGCGCGGACCTGGCACGCCTACCTGAGCACCAGCACGGTGGACGCCCGCGACCGGATCGGCGACGGCCCCTGGTACAACGCCGCCGGCGACATGGTCGCGACCGACGTCGAGGCGCTGCACACCAACGGGCTGTCCAACGGCGATCCCCAGCACGTCCTCGACGAGAACGGCGACGAGGTGCCGGGCAACGAGCACGACATCCTGACGGGATCCGAGGAGGACGGGACCTACTTCCCCGATGCCACCTGCGACGACTGGACCTCCAGCGGCGGCGGCGACCAGGCCCGGGTGGGGCACTCCGACATCCCCGGCAACCCGATGTTCAGTCCGTCGTGGAACTCGGCCCACACGGTGGGGGGCTGCCGCGCCGGCGACCTGCAATCGACGGGGGGCGCGGGGCGGCTGTACTGCTTCGCGATCGACTGAGCGGATCGAGCCGCCGGGCTCGGCCCGAGCGCGCACTCCCGCGAGGCGACGGCTCGGCCCGGAACTCACAGGCACACGCGGTTGGACGGCTTGCCACGCGAGCAGTTCCCGGTGCCGCTGCAGCACGGCGTGGAGGCAGTGCAGCCCAGGCCTTCGTCGGGCAGCAGGCAGGCACCGCCGCCGCAGGCATCGGGGCAGGAGCCGCCGCAGTCGATGCCCTCCTCGTCGCCGTTGGCGATGCCGTCGAAGCAGGTGGGGCAGGCATCGGGGCAGGAGCCGCCGCAGTCGATGCCCTCCTCGTCGCCGTTGGCGATGCCATCGACGCAGGTGGGGCAGGCGTCGGGGCAGGAGCCGCCGCAGTGGATGCCCTCCTCGTCGCCGTTGGCGATGCCGTCGACGCAGGTGGGGCAGGCGGTGGAGCAGGAGCCGCCGCAGTCGATGCCCTCCTCGTCGCCGTTGGCGATGCCGTCGAAGCAGGTGGGGCAGGCGTCGGGGCAGGAGCCGCCGCAGTCGATGCCCTCCTCGTCGCCGTTGGCGATGCCGTCGAAGCAGGAGGGGCCGCACGGCAGAGGGCAGGAGCCTCCGCAGTCCACGTCTCCTTCGTCCCCGTCGTGGATCCCGTTGGTGCAGGTCGGTGCGTCGAACGTCTCGGAGACGGCCGAGACCCAGTAGGCCGCGGTGCGGATGCTGTCGGGGTCGCCGTAGTGGCAGCCCGTGCCCGAGATGCAGCGCTTTTGTTCGATGTGGATGAACCGTGCGGACACGGCCGGGTGGTTGCCATCGTGGCTGCAGATCGGGTTGGCGATGTCGTTGTCGCCATTGTCGGTGACCCCGTTGTAGTACCGCGAGAGCGTATTGTGGCTGCCGTAGCGGTTGCAGGTGGTGACCCCGTCGCCGCGGTAGGTCACGGACCAGTTGGAGTGGGCTTGCTGCAAGGCGATGGCGAGCTGCGCGGCGCCGTCGTTGGTGAGCACCGGGCTTCCGTCGCCGTTGCTCATGAACACGTGGTCGCTGCCGCAGGTCGAGACCCCCATGGCATGGAACTGCAGCGCGTAGAAGCCCGGATGGACGCTGGAGAAGTCGGAGACTCCGTCGACCTCCTCGACCCCGTAGTGGGCGGCGATCGCCTTGCCTGCGGCGTAGAAGGTGTCGATGTTGTGGGCCGCGTCGGCCTCGTAGTACGGATCGCCGTCGGAGCCGGTGATGTGGCCCTGGCAGATGCTCGGCGCCGAGTTGGCGTAGCGATGCGAGCCCGCGATCAAGGCCGAGCGCGAGCGCGTTCGTTCGAATAGATCGACGACCTCGGTCTCCGTGTAGAGATCGACGCGAACGTGCGGCGCTTGGAGATCGATCTCGTTGACCGCGTCGGGCGCGTACAGGAACGTACCCCAGCCGAGGTCGGCGTAGCCGTCGACGTCGGCATCGAGGAATTCGTGCAAGACGCAGAAGACGCGCCCGTTCGACGCGAGCGTCGACACGCGATAGTGCTCGTCGAGGCCGGCCGGGATGGTGGCGTCGCAATCGAACGATCCATCGTCCATGTCGCTCATCATCTGCTCGACGACGAAGCCGAACTCCAGCGACTCCGTCACGCCGGGGAACGTGTAGAGCTCGGTGGTGGCGGCGGGAGCCGCAGACTTCACGCAGGCGATGAAGTCCATCAGATCCGCCGCCGCGTCGCATGCGAGGTCCTGGATGCTCGAGACGGCATGCGGGGACGACGAGTTCCCACCATTCGGACCGTTCGGACCGCTCGGACCCTGGCCACACACGAGGAGGTCCACCTCGTCCGGCGAGTTCTCGCATGCAACACTGTTCCCACCCGCTACGGCCGATGTGGACCCGACGATGGCTCCCAGCGAGGCAGTGGCGAGAAGGGTGAGGGATACGATCCTCGTGTCCATCATGCGAATCATCATTGGTAGATGACTCGGCCGGTGAGTTCAATGAAAAACGTACGTTCGTCCTCGAACCGGGTTCCCGGTGGAATTACGGGAACGATGAGGTCATCCGAGGGAGCGAGTCAGGATGAATCATCAGAATGGAGCATCGGAATGGATCGATTGGGCCGCAGGCGGCCACTGGGCGGCCACTGGGCGGCCACTGGGCGGCCACTGGGCGGCCACGGGACTCGCTCTCGGTCGGTCCTCGCTCACGCCTCGGTCGGCCCGAGGTACCGCGCCAGCGCCCACGCGGGAAACACCTGGCGATAGAGCCGATAGTCGAGCACGGCGGTGTTGAAGAACACGCCGGTCGCTCGCTCCTGCGGCCAGCCGCCGTGCTGTTCCTGCCGCTCGAGCAAGAACGCCACCCCGCGATCGATCGCCTCGCGCTCGTGGGGCGCGACCTCGAGCAGGGTGAGCAGCGCCCAGGCGGTCTGCGTGACGGTGCTGGGCTCGTCCTCGGGCAGCGGGGTGGGGGTGCCGGTCATGAGCCCGGTGTAGTCCTCGCCCCAGCCGCCGTCGTCGCGCTGCGCGGCCACCAGCCATCGCCCAGCGCGAACGAGCGCGGGATGCATGGCCGACAGCCCCGCCGCGCGCAGGCCCGCGGCGGCGAAGAAGGTGCCGTAGGTGACGTCGATGCCCCAAAAGCCCGGCCAGCCCCCCTGGGGCTGCTCGGCGCGCAGCAGCGCCGCGGTGCCTCGCTCGATCGCCTGGCGCACCCGACCGCGCAGCTCCTCGGGCAGACCCTCGGGCAACGACTCGCCCAGCGCGCGCTCGGCCACGGCCAGCCCCCGCACGCAGCTGCCCGTGCACTCGGTGTAGGAGTACTCGAGCATGCAGTTGCCGTAGATCTCGGCGGGGTTGTAGTTCCGCAGGACCATGGGCCCCCGCCGGGGCTCGTAGCTGCCAAAGCCGCCGTCTTCGTTCTGGCGCCGCAGCACGAACTCGATGGCGGCGAGCTTGCGCCCGAGCTGCAGCCGTCCGGCCTCGTCACCAAAGCCGCGGTGCTCGGCTCGCATCAGCGCCTCGAGGGCCTCGGCCGTGCAGTCGCTGACCGGCCAGGGGTGCCGCTCGTTGGCAAAGCCCCAGCCGCCATGGGCCGGCTCGCGGTAGTGCCGGGCGCCCCCGAGCAGCTCCTGCTGGATCTGGGCGGTGGGCAGCCAGCGGCAGGCACGGCGCACGAGCTCGACCGCGCGCGGCAGGGCCGGCCCCTCGCACAGCGCCTGCACCATGAACGAGGTGTCCCAGATGTCGCTGCGGGCGCCCGCGATCCGCAGGCCCTCCTCCTCGTCTTCCCACACCCAGTACTCGAGTCCGCGCAGGGCCGCCGACAGCTCGGGGTGATCGGGATCGGTGGCGTGCAGGCTCAGGCAGAACAGCATGCCGTTGACGGGCGACAGGCACACGTGGTCGGTGCTGCGAAACTCGTAGAGGATGTGATCGAGCGCGACGTCGAGGGCCCGCTGGCGCAGGCGCGAGGGCACCAGGCGCTCGGCCGCGCGCATGAGGGAGAACACCGCCTGCAATCCGCGGCTGAGGGGCTCGTAGAGGTCGCCCTCGCTGATCGTGTCGCGGCAGCGGGCGAAGCGAGCGGGATCGTAGCCCTCGGGGTAGAGCTCGTGGCGAATCGCGTCGAGCTTCGCGTCGCTGCGACACACGAAGCGCTTGCCGTAGAGGAACGACATCCCGAGGTAGATGAGCCGCATGTGGCAGTAGAGGCGCCACGGGTGCAGCGGGGTGCGGTCGGGCAAGAGCCACAGCTCGGGGAGGATCGGCTGCATGCTCTCCCAGGGGTAGAGGCCCAGCATGGCCAGCCACGCCCGCCCCCAGGTGGGCACCTCGTATGCGCCCCCGCGCTCGCGGATGAAGGCCATCGCGCCCGCGACCATGGGATCGCCGGGCGGGTGACCGAGCAGGCGCAGCGCCACGTAGGCGAGCACGGTGTGGAACAGGTAGGACGGGCTTTGGGGGTGCATGCCAAAGCCGCCGTCGTCGCGGCGCTGGACCTCGAGCGCGCGGCGGATCCGGCGGGCGCGCCCGGGCTCGATGGGGCGCCCGAGCATGTGGCACAGCATCACGTACTGGCTCGCCAGCATGGAGTTCCACACCACCTCGCCGGCCACGCGGCCATCGGCGTGCTGGCGGGTGCCGAGGTAGTCCACCGCGCGCGCGTAGCCGCGAAGGGCCCTCGCGCGGAGCGTCGCCCCGGCCGACGGAGCCGGATCGTCGAGTCGAGCGAGGGAGGGCGCGGCGAGGTCGGTCGCTAGGGCTTGGGCGCGAGGATGAGGAACCATTGGTGCGGAAGGAAGGTTTCCTCGCGCTCGAGCGAGAAGCCCGCCTGCTGCAGCTCGGCCAGGGCCGCGTCGCGGGACACCCGATGCTCGGGTGCGGGCGCGATGTTGCCGGGCGGCGTGGCGTCGGGGCGGAAGTCGAGGACCGCGAGGCGTCCGTTGGCCGTGAGGGCGGTACGGACCTTGGCGAAGTAGCCCACGCGATCACGGATGAACGCATAGGTGTTGGCGGCGAAGACCAGATCGATCTCGCCGGCGGGGAGCATGGGATCGTCGTAGATCGCGAGGTGGGGCTGGATGTTGGGGGTGCCCCAGGCCTCGCGATGCTCGAGCAGGTAGTCCTCGAACTCGCCGTCCACGTCGACCGCGAACACGCGACCCTCGGGGACCGCGGCGGCGAGGCGGCGGGTGAAGTACCCCGAGCCCGCGCCGATGTCGGCCACGGTGGAGTGCTTGCTGGAGAGCGGCAGGGCACGCACGACTCGATCGGGCAGCTGCCAGACGTCGCGGTCCGAGCTTTCGAACACGGCGATCATCGCCTTGGGGTCGTCGTAGTGCTGCGGCGGTCCGGAGCTGCCACGGGGGGGGCACCCGGACAGGAGCGGGAGGGCCAGGGCCAGGGCGACGGGAGCGACGGGCGCGATGCGGCCCGCGGAGGCCAGGCGGGACACGAGATCCCGGACGTGCCAGGGCAGGGCCCACGCGCGTGCGCGTCGTCCGGGGGGCGGGCGGGGCGACGACGACATGCGGCCAGGGTGTCACGGGTGGGGGCCGGGTGTGAAGGGCAGGACGGGGAACGAGGATCCGCACTGCGGAGCGGATCACAGGGGCGTGGTGGCGCACCACGGCCCCGTTGCTCGCGATGGGGCGGTTTTCGGGGACTTGGGCCCGCGGTGGAGGTCGGGCGGGGGACGTTGACGCCGTACGAGGCTATGCTTCGGCCCTCCGTGACCCGCGCTGCCCCCCATCCGCAACGGACTCCGCAACGGACGTCGAAGCGACCGCGTCCGATCCCGCTGGAGGACCCGCAGGCGGGCCGCTGGTGGAGCCGCTGCGCTCGCACGCTGCTGTCGGTCGTGCGCCATCCCGTGCGCAGCTTTCGGGTGTGCCCCGAGCCGATCGCCCACGGCCGGGTGATGCGCCTGTTGGCCACGGTGCGGCTGCCGGCCTGGCTGCTGCTGGTGGTGCTGCTGGCCGTGCGGCACGTGACGGCGATGGAGGGCACCGGGGTGCCGGTGCGGGCGATCCACGTGATGGTCGATCCGTCGCTCGCCCGGGTGCTCTCGCTGTGGATCCTCTTGATGGTCCCGGTGGGGCTGCCGTTGCTCTACTTCAACGAGGGCCTGGTGGCGCACGTATGGGTGGCGTTGACCGGGGGCGCCTCGCGATCGATCGGCGCGAGCATGCGCGCGTGCGGCTACGTGCTGGCGCCCGTGCTGGCCGTGGTGGGGCTGGTCGACATCCCGCTCTACCTCGGCTACATGCCGGGGATCGTGTACTTCGGGGTGCTGGGCGCGCTGGCGCTGGTGCACTGGGTGCTGCTCGGGATGGCGCTGGCCAAGACCCACCAGATGGGCATGCTGCGCGGGTGGCTGGTGGCGTTGCAGCCCACGCTGGTGTTCGTGATCGTCACGCTGCTGCGGGCGCTGCCCGAGCTGACGGAGATCCCGGGATTGCCTCCGGTGGGGGGCGGGTACGCGATCCCCTGAGGAAGGGCGAGCCTGCCGCCAAGACTAGGCCGGGCCGAGCGTGGGGCAGCCCCAGGGGATGGTGATCTCCACCAGCATCGGCTCGGGGGGCGGGGCGGCGGCGCTGGCGAAGTGCTCGTCGAGGCAAGCCGCGAGGCCGGGCAGCGAGTCGCGATCCACCAGCTCGAAGGTGGGCGCCTGGCCGGCCTCGGGGATCGTGATCGCCAGCTTGAACTGGGGCGCCTCGGGCGAGGCCTCGAGGCACGGCTGGGCGAAGCTTCCGATCCAGCTCAGCGTGGTGGCCAGCGTCTCGCGCGGCAGCTCGGGGCCGCCGGAGTAGCCGCGCACGTTGACCGAGACCGAGGGCCCGCCGCTGGGGCACTGGGGCGACGACGAGGACGAGGTCGACGACGCGGTACCGCCCTGGGTCGGCGAGTCGGGGCCGGCGGTGCTCGCCTTGCGCTCGGCACAGCCGAGCAGCAGCGGCAGCGCGGGCAGCCACACCATCATCCATGCGCGCGAGGGGGCCTGGTGCATGGCGGTCAGACTACCGCCATTCGTGGAGCGGATGCTCGCCCCGGGGGCAATCACAGCAGCCCGTCGATCACCGAGCCGCCGTCGACCATCGAGATCGGCCGCCCGCTGCCGCTCATGCGGGTCTTGGTGGGATCCATCCCCAGCGCGGTGGCCATGGTGCACATGAGGTCGGGTACCGTGACCGGATGCTCGACGATCGCGTGGCCGTCCTCGTCGGTGGCACCGATCACCTGCCCCCCCTCGATCCCGCCGCCGGCCAACAGTGCGTTGCTGACGGCCGGGTAGTGATCGCGACCGCCCCGGGCGTTGATCCGCGGGGTTCGACCGAAGTCACCCATCCATGCCACGAGCGTCTGGTCGAGCAGCCCGCTGGCGCCGAGATCGTCGAGCAGGGCCGACAGCGCGGTGTCGAGGGGGCCGCACAGGCGGCGCACCCGATCGTAGTTGTCCTCGTGGGTGTCCCAGCCGCGCAGGCCCACCTCGACGAACGGGACCCCGGCCTGCACCAGGCGTCGCGCCATCAGGCAGCCCTGGCCGAAGCGCGAGTCGCCGTAGCGCTCGCGCATGGAGGCGGGCTCGCGCGAGAGCTCGAACGCCTCGGTGGCCGAGGACTCCATCATGTGCAGCGCCTGCTCGACGACGGCCCGGTGGTCGCCCGCGGACGAGGACGGGTGCGCGTGCTGGAAGTCGGCCTGCAACGCGCGCCACAGCGCCGCGCGATCGGAGCGACGCTCGTGGGCCACCGCCCGCGTGGGCTCGAGGTTGCGCACCGGACGTAGGGGATCGGGCACGACGAACGGCGCTCGCGAGGCGCCGAGCAGACCCGGCCCCTGACCCGGAGCGCCGATGACCACGTAGCCGGGCAACGACGCGGACGGCAGGGCATCGGCCACCCACGCGCCGAAGGCCGGGTGCTGGGCACCCCCCTGGGGGGGCTGGCCGGTGTGCATGAGATGGCGGGCCCGGTCATGGTTGCCCTCGCGGGCGGTGAGCGAGCGAACGAGGGCCACGCGATCGAGGCGCCGGGCGATGCCGGGCAGGTGCTCGCTGACGCGTACGCCGGGGATCGCGGTGGGGATCGCGGTGATGCCCCCGGCGGTGGGACGACCGGGCTTGGGGTCGAAGGTGTCGAGCTGGCTGGCCCCGCCGTGCATGAACAGCAGGATGCATGCGGTGGCTCGGCCCGAGCGAGGCGCCGGCGGCTCGCGGGATGAGGCGGCACCGCGGGCGCTGCCGGGGACCCGCATGGAGGCCAGGGTGCCGAGCGCCAGGGGCAGCCCCAGGTGCAGGCCGAGTCGGATCGCGTCGCGTCGCGTGATGGGCATGGCGGAGCGTCAGTGGTTGGTGAGGAACTCGCTGCTGAGCAGCATGGCGTGCATGGCGTCCTCGTAGGCGGCTCGGTCGTGGCCGCGCTCGTCGAGGAACGAGCGGAGCGCACGCTGCTGCGCGGGCGAGGCGGGGCGGCCGTAGATCCGCCGCGCGAGCGCATCGATCCGCACCGAGGGATCCGGCTCGGTGCGCAGCAGCAGCTGCAGCGCGCCCGCCGAGGCACCCACGGCCTGGTTGGTGAGCTCGCCGTTCAGCAGCAGCAGCGCCTGCGGCACGTTGCCGCCGAAGTCGTCGATGGCGGCGCCCTCGTCGTCGTCGAACGCCTGCGCGTAGTCGCGGCGCAGCTGCTGGCGACGCCGATCCACCCCCTTGGCGAAGGCGCGGCCGTGGACGTCGTCGAGCCCGGTGGCCACGAGGAGGCTGCGCAGCAGCGGCGAGGCGGGCAGCGGGCGGACGGCGGCCTGGGCGAACGCCTGCTGGCGGGCCTTCGCGTCCGGCCCCCCCGGCTCGGGTCCCTCGGCGCGACGCTGGTAGGCCGGGCTGAGGACGATGCGACGCACGAGGTGGCGCAGGTCGTGATCGTGGGCGACGAAGTCGTCGGCGAGCCAGGTGAGCAGCGGCGGGTGCTCGGTGCCCACGGGCGCGCCGAGGTCGTCCCAGGGCTCGACGATCCCACGGCCGAACAGCCGAGCCCAGGCGTGGTTGACCGCGGCCCGGGGCAGCAGCGCCGAGGTCACGAGCCCTCGTGCCAGCGCGTCGCGTCGCGTCTCGTCCTCGCGCGGCGTGGCATGGAGCCCGGGAAAGCCGGGGGCCACGCGGGGACCGCTGCGATCGCCGGGGGCGTCGTGCTCGGTGGGCAGGTGCATCTCGCCGCGGCGGCGGTCCACGATCTTCGGTACACGGGCGCCGTCGACGTTCTCCAGCCGCACCTTGGTGCGCGCGTAGTAGGCCGCGAGCCCGTAGAACTCCGGCTGCGTGAAGCGGCCGTCGGGGTCGTCGTGGCACTGGGCGCACTGGAGCTGCAGACCGAGGAACGCCCGTGCGGTCTGTCCCGTGAGCGCCTCGACCTGGTTGCCGCGCCCGTGCGCGGCGAGGAACGCCGCCGCGCCGGCGTCCTCGCTCCCCTGGGCGGTGACGAGGTCGGTCACGATCTCGTCCCAGCCCGCTCGAGCACGTAGCTGGTCGCGTAGCCAGTCCTGCAGCGCCTGGCGCAGGCGTGGGCGATCGCTCGTGCCTTCGAGCAGGGTGTCGGTGAGCAGCTCGCTCCAGTGAGCCGCGAATTCGTCGCTGGCCAGCAGGGCATCGACCACCACCGCGCGGCGATCGGGGCGGGGGTCGGCGGCGAAGCGGTCGAGCTCCTCGAGCGTGGGGATCCGGCCGACGAGGTCGAGGCTCGCCCGCCGCAGGAACCCCGGATCGTCGACCTCGCCCACCGGCTCCACCCCGGCGGTGCGCCAGTGCTCGGCGATCACGGCGGTCAAGGGGTCGGCCGCGGGTGCCCGTACGGCGAGCGGGGTGGGGGTCGGTGATGGAGGCTCGCTGGGACGCTCGGTGCCCGAGCAAGCCATCGCGAGCAACGCGAGCGCGCCGATCCGAGTGGTTCGTGCCGCCGACACCGCAGACCATGGTGCCCGTGGTCGAAGACGGGCGCTGCCGGCTTCACCAAGTCTTTACGGTGATGCGCAGGGACGAGCGGTCCCTGTAAGCCAGGTGAGGAACTGGAGTTATGGGCCCGTGCGCGCACCGTCATGGTGGAGCCTGGGCATCCTCGCGGGCGCATGGCTGACCACCGCGGCCGGGGCGGCCGAGCCCGCCAGGGCGTCCGAGCCCGTCGCGGTGGAGGAATCGGTGGCAGGAGCCGCGAGCGAGCCTCCCCGGGTCGAGCTTCGGTGGACCGGACCCGAGGACTGCCCGGCGTCCTCGCTGGGCGATGCGATGCGCCGCTTGCTGGAGGGCGCCCCTGCGGGTGACGCGATCCTCGTGGAGGCAGAGGTGGAGGCGCACGCGGACGCCGCGGGCGAGGACTGGCGCATCGTCACCACCTTCGAGGCGGGCCCGGGGCGGTCGGGCTCGCGCACGTTCCGTGCCTTGAGCTGTCGTACGGTCACCCAGGCGGCCGCGCTGGCGATCGTGCTCGCGGTCGACCCGACCGCGCTCGATCGCTTCGAGGGCCTGCCGCCGTCGCCTTCCGAGCTGCCATCCGAACCGCCAGCCGAGCTGCCAGCCGAACCGCCGGCCGAACCGGCGGCCGAGCCAGCGCCGCCGCCACCGGGGCCCGAGTCGGTGCCGCCACCCGAGACGCACGAGGCGGACTCGCTCGAGCCGGTCGCGCTCGGGCCGATCGTGGCGGCCGATCGCCCGACGGAGCCGGCATTGCCGTCGTGGCAGGCCCTGGTGGGGGTGGCGGGCTCGATCGACGGCGGTGCGCTGCCCGGGCCCGGCGGCGGGTTGGCGGCGACGATCGGCGCCCAGCGTCGCCACTTCCGGGCCGAGCTCGCGGGGGCCCATCGCTTCGCGACGCGGCGCGCGTCCGAGGTCGACCCTCGGGCGGGGGGTGCATTCTCGCAGTGGGCGGTGGGCGTGCGCGGCTGCGGGGTGCTGCGTCCGGCCACGATCGCGGTGGAGCCGATGCTGTGCCTCGGCCTCGAGGCGGGCCAGACGATCGGGCGTGGCGTGGGACTGCTCTCGCCTCGAACGACGCGCCAGCCCTGGCTGGCCCCGGTGGCGGCCGCCGGCCTGGCGTGGCCGGTGCGCCCGTGGCTCGCGCTCACCCTGCGGGGGGCGGTCGGGGTGCCGCTGATGCGCCAGGACTTCTCGATCACGGGCCTGGGGGTCGTGCACCGGCTGGGACCGGTGCGCGGGGAGGGCCTGGGGGGGATCGAGCTGCGATGGCCGTGAGTGTTTGGCGTCGGATCACGGATCGCGGCCGCGCCGGGAAAGGGGGGTCGGTGGCCTCCATCGACCAGTGCGGCTCGGGTGCGGCCGGTTCCGATGCCGATCCCGACGCCGGTTCCGACGCCGAGCCCGATCCCTGGCGCCGCGAGCTGGCCGAGGTCTACCGTGCCCATGCCGACTTCGTGCTGCGCTGCGCGGCCCACCTGGGGGTTCCCGAGGCCCACCAGGGCGACGTGGCCCATGACGTGTTCATCATCGCGCACCGGCGGCTGCCCGACTTCGACGAGGCGCGAGGGAGCCTGCGCAGCTGGTTGTTCGGGATCACCAAGCGGGTGGCGATGCATCACCGACGCGCCACGGCCCGGCACCAGCGGCGGCTGCGGGTCGTGCCTTCGCCCGCGCGCCAGCCCGGTCCCGACGAGGAGGTGGCTCGGCGCCGGGTGATCACGCACATCGAGCACTTCCTCGCGCGCCTGGCCCCCGGCAAGCGCCTGGTGTTCGCGCTCGTGGACATCGAGGGCATGCCCGCGGTCGAGGTGGCGCGCTCGCTGGGGATCAACGTCAACACCGCCCATGCCCGCTTGCGATCGGCGCGACGAGCCTTTGCGGACTACCTCGAGCAGCTCGAGCGCGATGCCGAGGGGGAGAAGGACGACGATGTCTCGGCTTGATCCCCACGCGCGGGCGATGCTCCGCGCTTATCGCAACGCCAAGGCGCAGGCCCCCGAGGACCAACGGGCGCTGTGGTCCCGCATCGAGTCCTCGCTCGACCAGGGGGCCCTCGGTCCGCCCGTGGAGCCCGCGGCCGCGCCTTCGTCCCCGATGTGGGTGGTGTCTGCGATGGTCTCGATGGCGGTGGCGGCGGCCGTGATCGCGGCGCTCTCGCTGGTCCCCGGGTGGAGGGCCAGCCGCAGCGTGCAGGGGGAGCCCACGGCGGCGCCCCACGGAGCCGTGCCGGTCGAGCCGGCGGCGGTGCAGCCGGGTGAGCCGGCGGCGGTGTCCGAGGCTTCGGTCGCCGGTCATCCGGGCGAGCCTCCGAGGGCCGAGGAGGGCGATCCCACGGTCGAGCCGCGGCGTCGCGTCGCCTCGCCCGAGCCGAGCCGAGCGTCCGCGCGTCCATCGATGGCGCCGTCGTCGACCGAGGCCGTCGACGAGCTGCAGCTCGAGCTGGCCATGATCCGTCGGGCTCGCGAGGCGCTTCGCGAGCAGCACCCCGAGCGCGCGCTCGAGCTGCTCGAGGCCCACGCCAAGGCGTTTCCCGCGGGGCAGATGCTCGAGGACCGCCTGGTGCTGCGCATCGAGGCGCTGTGTGCCGCGGGCAAGGGTCCGCAGGGGCGGGCCGAGATCGCGGCGTTCCTGCGCGACTTTCCCCGCTCGGCCCATGCCGTGCGCGTGCGGCAGAGCTGTCGGCAGTGACGGGCGCGCGCTCGATCGCCGAGCCATCCCAAGGCGCGGCCTCGCGGGCACGGATCGGGCGCGTGCCGGGAAGAGCGGGGCAGACGTCATGCACGAGCTTCGCAATCCCATCCGTCGTGGTGGTCGGATCGCCGCCGCCCTCCTCCTGCTCCCCGTCTCCGCGTGTGGCATCGGCACCGGCGTGCTGGGCGATTACACCGACACCGATCCCGGCACCGGATCCTCCTCGGACACCGGCGCCGACTCGGCCTCGAGCGGCGAGCCGCAGTGCACCGAGGATTGCGATCTCGAGTTCGCGGTGACGCACCTGTCCGCGGTTGGCTTCGAGCTGCGCCCGATCCACCTGCTGGGCAGCGACACCTGCGAAGGTCCGCGGTGCCCCGCGTCGGTGAGCCCGGCGCCGGTCGAGGGGCAGGCGATCGTCGCCTGCGCCGACACCCAGGAGGCGGCCGACTCGCCGCTGGGCATCGAGGAAGCCTGTCGCCTCTCGCCCGCCTGGCTGGGGACGCGCTTCGACGTGGGCTTTGCCACGCCCGTCGAGCGCGGCTCGTTCGAGCGCGTGCGGCCCGACCCGGCCGATCCCACCCGCGAGGAGCCCTACCTCTGGTTCCCCGAGGTGATGGTGCTGCAAGGGCCCGGCACCGCGCTGCGCGGGGACTTCGTGGAGGGCAGTGCGGGGGATGGCGATCGCATGACCCGCGTCGTCAACGAGTCCTGCGCCGCGCGGCTGACCGCGCTGGGGATCCCGTGGACGGAGGACCAGCTCGAGACGCAGTGCGTGGGCACCTGGGACGACGGGGGCGTGCTGCGACCGCTGCGGATGGATCCGGACGTGGTGTTCTCGCCCACCGAGGGCTTGCTGAGCACCCGGATGGGATCGTCGTGCGACACGCCCGAGGCGGGGGCCGACACCTGCTGCTCGGCGTGCGACCGGCTGCTCAGCCCCGCCACCGTGGCGCGCTACGGCGTGGGCCCCGGGGGCGTGGAGCGCTCGGCCAACGACGGCACCGCGATCCCGTGCAACCCGCAGAACGACCCGATGGTGGAGTGTCGCGAGCTGGTGTTCGAGGTCGAGCGCGGCCCCGCGATGCCCTACACCTATGCGTGGGACGGCCCTACCCAGGCGTGGCCCCTGCCGCTCTACGACGAGCTGCGGCAGACCCACCCCGACGATCGCCCGCTTGGCCTCGAGCCCATCGGTGCCCCGTGTGCGCACTCCACCGAGTGCGACGACGGTCAGGAGTGCGTGGGCAACGATGCGGCGGGACGGGCGTGCACCGACGGCGACGACTGTGTGGATCGAGTGTGTCGCCTGGAGTGGTTCGGCACCTGCTCGAGCGTCACCGCGTTCGAGGGGTGGTGCGTCGACCAGCGCTTCGATCCGCGGTCGGCCGGCGCGTGCATGGTGGCGCAGGCCGACTTCGCCGACGGCAGCGCGGGCGATCGCCTGTCGCAGTGCGACGCGAACGGCGATGGCCTCCTCGACGAGGCGGCGTGCTGCGACCCGGCGTTCGGCGGAGCCCCCGGCTGCGATCCCACCGATCAGCAGGACCTCGTCGCGGTGTCGGCCTACGATCGGCACCCCTCGCTCGACCCGGTCGCCGCGTGTCTGTGCGATCCGGGGCAGCCGGCCTCGTGCGCCGACGCGCTCGACGCCTGGTGCGAGGCCCCGCTGGGCACGGCCAGCGATCCCGGCCCCGCCTCGCCTGCGGGCGACCATGCGCTGCCGCTGGTGGAGGCCCGCGGGGGCCTGCGCTGGGACGAGGACCGCGCGCTGCTCGACGTGCGCCTGGCCACGCTCGGGCACGTGTCTCGGGCCGACGTGGAGGCCTGCGCCGAGGCGCGTGGGCTCGTACGTGGGCGCAGCGTGGCGGACGGCTGGATGGCCAACGCCGTCTTCATTCCCGAGCGGCTGGCCGACCACGATCTGGCGCTGTGCTCCGGCTCGACCTACCGCCTGGTGTTCGCCGGGTCCGACGCCGAGCACCACGTGCGCTCGGCCGGGCAGGGGACCCTCGACGGGCGGGCCGAGCACGTGATCGAGACCCCGCAGCTGCGCATCGTGCCCGACTCGCTGTTTCCGACCGACAATCTCGTGATCGACAGCTGCACTCGATTCGAGCTCGCGCTGAGCAATCGTCCCGATCCCAGCGCCGCCAACCTGAACAAGCTCGAGCTGCGGGCCGGAGACCCCGACGGGCCGGTGGTGGCCGGCGGCCCGGGCTGCGATCCCGAGGCCAGCCCGGCCGAGGTCGCGGCCGGGGCGATCCCCTGCCTCGACTTCGATCTCGGCGACGACAGCCTCGGCCGGATCGCGTTCTTCGTGGACGAGGGGGTCCACGGCACGGTGCTGCAGACGGGCACCACCTACTTCGTGGTGCTGCCGGGGGTGGAGGAGATCTCGCAGATGGCCGATGCGGACGCCTATGCGGCGGCATTCCACGATGCGTGCGGCATGCCGCTGGTGCTGGGCAGCACCCCCGAGGCACTGGCGCTATGGGAGCAGAGCTTCACCGTCGACGAGGCGTGCCCATCATAGAGCGGGCATGGAGCGGGCATGGAGCGGGCATCGAGTGGTGCGTCGTCACTGGCGGCCGTCGAGATTGCGACAGGTCGCCGACGACTCGACCGTGCCGGGATCGGGATTGGTGCCCATCAGGGTGTCGACCCACGGCACGGTGAACGCGTGCCAGTAGCGCTCGTTCTTGAAGTGGTGCAGGCGATGGCCCCGCCAGATCGATCGATAGTAGCGCGAGCGAGGGCGATAGGGGGTGTGCGTGAGATAGTGGATCCACTCGTAGAGCAGCGCCGCCGCGGCCATGGCCGCCATGCCGGTGAGTGCGACCCCGAGGCGCTCGGTGATCGCCCACCACACCAGCGTGTTGACCGGGATGAGCGCCACGATCACCGACCGCGGGAGGAACACGAAGTCGAGGTTCCAGGGCTCGCGGTGGTGGGCGCGATGGGTTCGGGCTGCCAGCGGGTCGATCGTGCGGCCGCGCCAGCGAAGCGGACGCATGTGGAGCACGTGGATGTGGAGCACCCACTCCTGGAACGGCCAGTAGATCACCACTCCGAGCACGGCCCCGAGGTCGCCGAGCGCGAGGTCTCCGTGCCACGAGCGCAGCGCCAGCAGCACCAGCAGGTAGGCGGCCAGGAGTCGCGGGCTGCCGTGTCGGAAGAACAGGGCGGCCGCCTGGGGCAAGCGCTCGACCGAGTCGAGCCGAGACCGCGGTCGCGAGGTGCTCATCATCCGCTAGCGTAACGCAGCCGGGATTGGCGTACACTGCCCCGACATGCGAGCGCGGCACAGGGGGCGAGGGATGGCGACGTTGGCAGGCGCGTGGGCAGCGGGGGGGCTCTCGCTCTCGGTGCTGGTGATGGGGATGGGGATGGGGATGGGCGTTGCGTGCACGGTGGAGCCGAGCGACCCCAATCCCATCGTTCCGCCGCCGCCCACGTCGTTCGGCTCGGACGGCCCGACCGACGACGACGAGAGCACGGCCGCCACGTCGACCACCACCGAGGGCGTGGACGACACCTTCGACGACGGCAAGCTCGACACCCCGCCGCCGATGCTGGGCGGGTGTCAGTACATCGACTTCCTGTTCGTGATCGACAACTCGGAGTCGATGCAGACGTTCCAGATGGCGCTGACCGAGCAGTTCCCCGACTTCGTGACCGCGATGTACGACGCGCTGCCGCCCAACATCGACGTGCACGTGGGGCTGACCACCACCGACTTCGACGACGGCTGCGACGCGCAGGAGGCCACGATGAACTGCCAGAGCACCGCCACGCTGCCGGAGGTGCAGGCGCACTACCTGCGACCCGACGAGACCAACGACGGCGGCAACGGGACCCAGGGGCGGCTGTTCGAGTTCGGGGGGCGCACGTACTTCGAGACCAATTCCAACGACGACCCGGGGCAGCTGAGCACGTGGTTTTCGCAGGCCGCCGTGGCCGCGGGCGAGGACGGGTGCTCGTTCGAGATGCCGGTGGCGGCCACCGGGTTCTTCGCCCACCCGGCCAACGCCACCGCCAACGAGGGGTTCTTGCGCGACGCCAACGCGCTGCTCGTGATCTTCTACCTCACCGACGAGCCCGACAAGTCGGTGGAGAGCAAGGACCTCTACGCCCAGATGGTGCGCGACGCCAAGGCCGAGTGCGGCGGAGATGCGTGCATCTTCGTCAGCGGGCTCGTGCCACCGTGCATCGTGGACGTGAACCAGAAGCTGTGGCAGTTCATGAACCTGTTCGATGAGGATGAGCCGATCTGGGGGGACATCGAGCTGACCGGCGGGTATGCGAACGTGTTCGGCGATGCGCTGGCGGGGGCGATCGCGGAGGCGTGCGCCAACGTGCCGGTGGGGTAGGGGGCGGGGGCGCTGGGTCGTTGCGGTGCCCTACTCCTCGAACGCCCCGCGCAGCGCCTCGAGCACCTCTTCGAGGCCCTCGAGCACCTCCTCCACCTGCTCGGGATCCACCTCGTCCTTGCGGCGCACCAGCTCGTCGGCGAGCACGTCGAGGCCCGCCACTCGATGGCGCAGGCCCGCAACCAGCTTGCCGATCGGCTTGGGAGGAGCAGGGCGGTCGGTCAGGTCGCCGATCACCTTCTTGAGGTCGATCACCGTCATCGTCTCGATCGTCTTGGGCCGGTCGTGGCCGGGAATCACGATCGGGACCCGACCGGTGAGCTTGCGGCGGATGTCGGGCGCCAGCGGTACCAGGTGGTAGAGCTTGGAGGGTCCGAGGTGCTCGAGGCGCGTGAGCTCGCGGGGCTCGGTCTCGGCCCATTCCGACAGGCGGATGGCGCTCTGGATCGTACGCGGCGTGAAGGGCATGGCCGTCTCGACCCACGACAGCCACTGTCCCGGCTCGAGCTGCTTCCGGATCTGCCGCATGCGGTCACCCATCGCGACCACCGTGGCGACCACCTTGGCGCCGGCCTCTCGCTGGAGCGCCAGGATCTCCTTGGTCAGCCGCGCGACCTCCCGGTTGCGCGTCCAGTCGGTGGGGTCCTCGGTGCGTCGAGCCGGTATACGTGCCATTGGTCGTCCAAACTCTGTTCTGGCGGTCCATGCGAAAACGTTTTCGCGTCCTCAACCAACGCCGAAGGCGGACCTCTCGGCCCGCCTTCGGCTGCTTCCCGCACCGGCCTCGTTCACACCGGTGAGCCCGGCTCACGCCACGGCGGCCTCGGGCTCGCTGCCGTGGCCGACCTCGGCGGCCCTCCGCCGCGACCGCGCCTTGGCCCGGCGCATGTATGCGCTGCCGAACACCGCCGCTCGCCGGGGCTCCTTGCGGAACGCATAGCGCCCGGCCTCGCGCAGGTCGGCGACCCGCTTGGCCAGGTGGGTGTAGGCCCGGTCGCGCAGCACCTTGGCGGCCTCGTGATCGCCAGTGGTGCGCGACTCGGCCAGCCCGGCCGTGATCTCCTCGGCCACGCTGCGGGCCGCTTCGGCCTGCTCCGGGGCATCGAACGTGTCGTCACCGTCGAACGCGGACGGGTGCTTGCCGAGCAGCGCGGCGAGGTTGACCAGGTCCTGCACCAGATCGGCGATGCCCTCGCCCTGCACGATCTCGTCGACGACCCGGAGCGCGGCCGCCTCGTTGCGCAGGTTCCAGCGGCATGCCGCCACGATGTCGGCCCGCAGCTCGATCCCCGACTGCTCGCGCTCGCGCTGCGCCTCGGCCTTGCCGCGATCGCGAGCGACCACCCACTGCGACTGGGCCTGCCGCGTGGCCGCGACCGCGAGCGGAATGGCGTCGATTGCCGCTGGATCGACGCCGACCTCGACCAGTCGCTCCCACGTGTCGTCGCCCTTGATCGCAGCATGGAGGTCGCTGGCTTCTTGGAGGGCGACCGCGATCGGAGTGATGGGGTTGATGATGTCGTCCGGTGCGATGGCTTCGAGGATCGGGCGCAGGGTATCGAGCTCACTGGTCATCTTGGGGGTCCTTCGTTGGTGCTGATCTCGTTGGCGAGGCCACGCTCGCCGGGGTCAGTGTTCGGGATCCTTCTCGATTGACGAGGTGTTTTTCGTGGTGGGCAGGGTTCCGATGTGAACCCGTGCGACTTGCTGGGACGAGGTCGGTGGGGGTGGTCGACAAGTGGCCGACCCTCCGGTCGAGAACGGGTGGGGGTCGAGAAGTGGCTGGCCCCCGGTCGAGAACGGGTGGGGGAGGTCAAGAAGTGGCCGACCTCCGGTCAAGAACGGGTGGGGGTGGTCAAGAAGTGGCTGGCCCCCGGTCAAGAACGAGTGGGGGAGGTCAAGAAGTGGCTGACCCTCGGTCAAGAACGGGTGGGGGACGGTCAAGAACTGGCCGACCCCCGATCGGGGGTCGTGCTCACGCCGTCCGAGCTCATCGAGAAGCTCATGGCCCTGATCCCGCCTCGTACGAGGTCGCCCTGACCCGTCTTGCAGGCGCGCCGGACCTCTGGTGCACCGCACGTCCGGTGTCCGACCACCGCACGCTCG
>NZ_JAOVZF010000107.1 GCF_026337845.1 Paraliomyxa miuraensis
CGATTCGGAATGGTTTCCGAATCGATTCGGAACCGCGGCAGTTATCGACTTCGAGGTCCGAGGGAGCGGGGATCGTCGACGGGGGTATGGACCGAATTGCACCCGTGACGACGCGCGGATCCGACAGCGACCTACGATTCAGGATCGGGCAATCCCTCGCACGAGCGATCATCGCCGAGAGTCCACGTATCGGGTCTCGCGTTACCCACGAATTCGCGGCCGCCACTGCGCATCAGCCTGGGCGACGGCTCGTATCTCCTCGAATTCCCGCGTTTCGCGGCGATCCGCCTCGGGCCGACGTCGGGCACGCGCGAAAAGATGTGATTCGAAAGTATCCGATACGGACAGTGGCCGAGGCCGATCGACGATGCTCGACTCCGACAGCATCATACACCGCGAGGTCGGGCATTCCTTCGCGCGAAGATCATGGACGAAGCTCGTCGTATCGAGTCGAGTGGAACCACTTACTGGCCAGTACCACTACGGGGCGACTTCGAACACTTGCCCGTAGCTCCTCGAATCCGTGCACTTTGCAACAGTTCGACTCGAGGCAAGAGCGGATGCGAGCGCAAACAGGTGGGGGTTTCGTACCCGATACAGACAGTGACGGATCATGGGTGTCACCCCTACGCCGAATTTCGGTGAAGGGCCGTTTCGGGGCTCTCTCGTGCAGTTTGCCCGTATCTCCCCCGATTCGGTCGAATGAATCCGACACAAAGCCGTTTGCGTCCGGCCATGTTTTGGTGTTCACTGACCAGGCGATACAGAGGGGCTCTCCGAATAGGAGCGCCTCATGGCACTCAAGCATGTAAGAACCGACGACCCCCACTCTACACACACCAACACACGCACCCGACTGCTCGAGAAGGTCCTCTCTCGCCATGCATTGGATGGCCTGGATGCCCTCGAGCTACGTCGGCACATGGGAAAGAACGGCTATGTCCCCACACCGCACCGCTGGGAGTGCGACGGCGACGGAGAGGACCTCACCGATGAAGACGGCGCGATCGTCCTCATCGGCGGGACGTCGCCGACCGATCTGGCCAACGAGATCATAGAGGCCGCGCGTCAGCACGTCGAAGAGACGGGCGAGCGCAAGAACTACCGCATCGTGGGCCTGCGTCGCGTCATGGACGACGAGGGCGAGGAGGAAGAGGAGCAGGTGAGCTTCCAGTTCCTCCTGCCCGCCTCGCTGCTCGGCGGCGCCGGGGACGAGCTGGGCACGGGCACGGATCTCCGCGAACACCACGACACGATGATGTCCACCGTGGTGCAGCTCCAGCGCCAGAACGACGGGCTGTTCCGCGTGCTCATGGACGTGGTGCGGCAGTACCCGATGATCCTGGGCAAGTCGACGGAGCTGCTCGAGCGGCTCGGCGACCAGCTCGGCGGGGGGCGGCAGCACGACCTCCAGCAGGTGCTGTCGATCCTCGAGCACGAGTCGACCCGCGAGCAGCGGTTGCTCGAGCACGAGCTGCTCAAGCAGCGCTCGAGCCAGCGCGCGGAGATGTTCGGCAAGTCGATCGACATCGCCGGTCCCGACCTGATGGTGCTGCTGCGCAAGGTCATCGAGATGGCCACCACGCAGCAGGCCCGGGCGCAGGCCGAGCCCGAATCCGCCGCCAACGAGCCACCGCGCGGCAAGGCCAAGGCGAAGGCCAAGGCCGCCGCATCGCCAACCGTGGACACCACGGCGACCGAGCCCTCGCAGTACGCCCAGCGTCTCGAACGGGTGCTGGCCAAGGTGCCCAAGGGCGGCATGGCCAAGGCTCGCGCGCTGCTGCCCGAGGACGACTGGGCGCTCATCGAGGCCGCCCGTGCCGCGGCGACCGACGACGAGTTCGCGGCGATCTTCACCAAGCTCGGCGAGTCGTGGACGGCCAAGGGCGAGGCCGTGACGCAGGAGCTGATGGCCGGGCTCTTCGACGCACTCGGCATGCAGGCGCTCGCTCTGGGCCAGCTCATCGAGGAAGTGCGCGGCGGCTGATCGCGCAGGCTCACCCGACAGGTTTCCTTCCAATGCGACCCGATTTCGGGCCGCAAACCCTTTGCACACCAAGAGAACGAACGATGTCCGAACCAAACAACCCGACCAAACCAATCTACGTCTGCCAGGGCTTTGCCGTGGGTGGCCCCGAGCACGAGGCCGCCCAGGCGGCCTGGCTCGAGGCCCAGGCCGCACACGGCTATCGCCTGGTGGACCGCAAGGTTTTCCACAGCGGTGGCGCCAGCAAGCGCGTGCACCTGGTGATGGAGCTGCTCGAGCCGCTGCCCATCGTCACCGCGGAAGGGGGTGTGTGATGGAGACGCTCGATCAAGGACTCGCGGCCGCGCTGGTGCTCCTGGGCATCGCCGCGATGCTGTACGGGGTGGCCACGCTGTGGCGATCGGTCACCGACGCCAAGGCGCAGCAGCAGGTGCTGGCGCTCGACAAGGAGTCGCGCGAGATGGCCTTCGAGGACCGGGTGACCCGTGAACGGAGTCAGCGCGAGCTGATCCAGGCCCTGATCCCCGCAGGTACGGCGCTCGTCGGGCACTGGCTCGGCCGCCAGAGCCTTCCCACTCCGCCCGACCCGCTCGCGGCGCCTTGCGTGGGGTGCATCCCCAAACCTCCGCCGAACCACGACGACGGCACCATCGAGATCGACCTGCACTCGCTGGTCGATGCGCTGGGCGAGATCGGCTTCTACCGCTGGCTCGAAACCCAGAAGTACGGCGCCACGGCCAACGCGGCCGAGGCTGCCGAGCACGATGACCTCGAGCCCACGCCCGACGTGGTCCCCGGCATGAGTTGAGCCATGCCCACCGAGACCCGGCCGAAGCATGGGCGCGATGCCAGGGAGCGAGACCATGGCCACGCGTGACGCCCGAACTTCGCGGGGTCGATCGCGTGCCAAGGATGCGCGGCCGGGTCTCGACCTCCTCGACTTCTTCCTGACCAGGCGGGCGGCCTCCTTTCCGGAGCCTCCTCCAACCCCTTTGTATCGCACGTGGCGAGGGCGGGGGCCGTCCGACCTGGTCGATCCAGTGATCGCCGAGCAGATCGAGCAACTCGAAGCGATCGGCGAGCAGCTGACGCGGCGGGGGCCGCTGGACCTACTCCTTCGCATACGCACGCGAGCCAACCGGCGCCTGGCCACGCTGCTGCGGCGTGGAGGCAGGGACGACGAACGGACCTGACGCTCCACGCCGCGGCCGAGGCGTGCTCGGCCGCGGTGTGGGCCTTCGCAGAGGTGAACGATGAACGAGACCAGCACAACCGACTCCCCGGTCGAGTCCTCGACCTCCGCGACTGCCGAGACCAAGCCGGCCGAGGTGGTGGTGAGGTACCGCTACGCCGACGGGATCCTGCTCGAAGGCGATAGCTACCCGCACAAGGACGCCGTCAAGAAGGCCCACCCTAGGTGGCGGTGGTTTCGGTCGCTGCGCAAGTGGGGCGTGCCGCGGACGCGGGATCGAGCCCTGTCGCGCTACCAGGTGGAGGAGTACGCCCGGGGCCTGCGCGGCGCCGGGGTGCCCAACGTG
>NZ_JAOVZF010000145.1 GCF_026337845.1 Paraliomyxa miuraensis
GACGATCGCGTGCGAGGACGGGCTGAAGTTCGCGATCCGCGAGGGCGGTCGCACCGTCGGCGCCGGCGTGGTCACCAAGATCATCGAGTAGGGGAACGACCGTGGACAACCTCAAGATCAGGATTCGGCTCAAGGCCTACGATCACAAGCTGCTCGATCAGTCGTCGCGGGAGATCGCCGACACCGCACGGCGCACCGGGGCGCGCGTGGCGGGGCCGATCCCGCTGCCGACCAAGATCAACAAGTACACCGTGCTTCGCGGGCCGTTCATCGACAAGAAGTCCCGCGAGCAGTTCGAGATCCGCACCCATACCCGGCTGCTGGACATCCTCGAGCCCAACAAGCAGACCCTCGACGCCCTGATGAAGCTCGACCTCTCGGCGGGCGTGGACGTCGAGATCAAGACCAGCTGAGGACCCTACCCATGGCGAAGCTGAGCGTAGTGGACTTGACCGGAGCCCCCGTGGGGGAGCTCGACGTGGCCGACGACGTGTTCGCGGCCGACGTCAAGGAGCACCTGCTGTGGGAGGTCGTCCGGATGCAGCGCGCGGCCAAGCGCGCAGGCACGGCCAACACCAAGGGCCGCGCCGAGATCGCCCGCACCAAGGACAAGCTCTACAAGCAAAAGGGCACGGGCAACGCCCGTCACGGCTCGCGGCGCGCCAACGTGTTCCGCGGCGGCGGCGTGGTGCACGGACCCAAGCCCCACAAGTACGTGCTGTCGGTCAACAAGAAGGCCCGTGCGGGTGCGCTGCGCTCGGCGCTCAGCCTTCGCGCCAAGGCCGGCGACCTCGTGGTGGTCAAGGAGCTGACCGGGCCCGAGGTGAAGACCAAGGCGCTGGCGCAGGCGCTGTCCAAGCTCCAGGCCGAGAAGGCGCTGCTGGTCGACGGCGGTGACAACCGCTGGCTGCAGCTGTCCTCCCGCAACCTGGCCGACGCCAACTTCCTCGACGTCCGCGGGCTCAACGTCTACGACATCCTTCGCCACCCCAAGCTGGTGATGTCCGAGGCGAGCCTGCGTGCGGTCGAGGCTCGTCTGACCAAGGCGACCGCTGGGGCGGAGATCTCCGAGAGCTCCGAGGGAGGTGCGGCATGAGCGTTCCGCAGCAGGTGATCCTGCGGCCGGTGGTCACCGAGAAGACCACGGACCAGCAGGCCAACGACAACCAGTACACCTTCGAGGTGGCCAAGGGCGCCAACAAGATCGAGATCCGCAAGGCGATCGAGATGGTGTTCGGCGTTCGCGTGAGGACGGTCCGCACCCAGGTGGTGCGCGGCGACCTCAAGCGGGTGGGTCAGTTCTGGGGCCGCAAGCGCTCCTGGAAGAAGGCCGTCGTCACCCTCCATCCCGACGACTCCATCGATCTCTACGGAGAGGAGTAGGCCATGGGCATCAAGAAGTACAAGCCGACCTCTCCTGGCCGGCGCAACATGACGGCCAGCGACCGCGCCGCGGTCACGGCCGAGCGTCCGCTCAAGAAGCTGGTGAGCTTCCGGCACAGCGCCACGGGTCGCAACGCCAATGGTCGCATCACCTCGCGGTTCCGCGGCGGCGGCCACAAGCGGCTCTACCGTCAGATCGACTTTCGGCGCGACAAGTACGGGGTGCCCGGGAAGATCGCCTCCATCGAGTACGATCCCAACCGCACCTGCTACATCGCGCTGGTCCACTACGCCGATGGTGACAAGCGCTACATCCTCGCGCCCAACGGCGTGAAGGTGGGCAGCACCATCATCTCGAGCCGCGACGCCGACATCACCGCCGGCAACTCGCTGCCGCTGCGCGCGATGCCGTCAGGCACGGAGATCCACAACATCGAGCTCAAGATCGGCGGCGGCGGGCAGCTGGTGCGCACCGCGGGTGCGGTGGCGCGGCTGATGGCTCGCGACGGCGACTGGGCCATGGTGCGCCTGCCCTCGGGCGAGGTCCGCAAGGTGCACGCCGACTGCCGGGCCACGGTGGGCTCGCTGTCCAACTCCGAGCACGGCAACATCAAGATCGGCAAGGCGGGCCGCACCCGCTGGCTGGGCCGGCGCCCGCACAACCGCGGCGTCACCATGAACCCGGTCGACCACCCCATGGGCGGTGGTGAGGGCCGAACCTCGGGCGGCGGTCACCCCCGCACCCCGTGGGGCAAGCCCACCAAGGGCCTTCGGACCCGCAAGAACAAGCGCACTCAGGTCTTCATCGTCACCCGTCGGGGGAGGAAGTAAGCGATGCCCCGTTCCGTCAAGAAGGGCCCGTTCGTCGACGCCCACCTGCTCGAGAAGGTCGAGGCCGCGCTCGCCGAGAAGGGGCGCCGCGCGGTCAAGACCTGGTCCCGCCGCTCCACCATCCTGCCGCAGTTCGTGGGCGCCAACATCATGGTCCACAACGGCAACAAGTTCATCCCGGTGTACATCACCGAGAACATGGTCGGTCACAAGCTGGGGGAGTTCGCGCCCACGCGCACCTTCCGTGGCCATGCCGCCGACCGCAAGGGCAAGCGATAGACCATGGCCACCGCACGCCTCAGCCACGTCCGCATTGCGCCGCGCAAGCTGCGGGTCATCGCCAAGCTGGTCCGCGGCCAGAAGGTCGACCACGCCATCAACACCCTGCGGTTCATGAACAAGTCGGGCTCGCGGGAGATGTTCAAGCTCCTCGTCTCGGCCGTCGCCAATGCCGAGGACCGGGGCGATGCCGAGGTCGACGACCTGGTGGTTCGCACCGTCACCGTCGACCAGGGGCCCACCCTCAAGCGCTGGCGCCCACGCGCCCAGGGCCGTGCCACCCGCATCCTCAAGAAGACCAGCCACGTGTTCGTGGAGCTGGCGGCCGCCGAAGGCTAGACCTCAGGACTCACTCACCATGGCTCACAAGACGCACCCGGTCGGGTTTCGCCTCGGCATCGTCAAGACCTGGAACTCGAAGTGGTTCGAGGACCAGAAGTACCGTCAGTGGCTGCACGAGGATCTCAAGCTCCGCCGCTTCCTCAAGCGCGAGCTGATGAACGCCAGCATCTCCGAGATCACCATCGAGCGCGCCGCCAACAAGGTGAAGATCAACATCTTCTCCGCGCGCCCGGGCATCGTGATCGGCAAGCGTGGCGCCGGCGTGGAGGGCCTCAAGAAGAAGGTCCAGAAGATGACCGAGTCGGAGGTGTTCCTCAACATCCAGGAGGTGCGCAAGGCCGAGGTCAACGCGCAGCTCGTGGCGGAGAACATCTGCCAGCAGCTCGAGCGTCGCATCGCGTTCCGCCGCGCGCTCAAGCGGGCGGTGCAGACCGCGATGAAGTTCGGGGCCAAGGGCATCCGGGTCAACGCGGCCGGGCGCCTGGGCAACTCCGAGATGGGGCGTCGCGAGTGGTACCGCGAGGGGCGGATTCCCTTGCACACGCTGCGCGCCGACATCGACTACGGCTTCCACGAGGCGCTGACCTCGGCCGGGACCATCGGCGTCAAGTGCTGGATCTTCAAGGGCGAGGTCTACGACCACCGCGGCGGCAACGCTGGCGACGCCCGCTTCCCACGCCCCGTGCCGCAGCGCTGACGCACTGCGCCATCCCCCGCATCCACCGGTAGCCGGACGACCGACCAGGTGCCCCCAAGGGGGCCGGATCCACGCCGCGGGGCCTTCTCACCCTTCCTTCCCTAGAACCACGGGAAACGAACGATGCTCTCTCCATCCAGGGTCAAGTACCGCAAGGTCCACAAGGGCCGCATGACAGGCCGCGCCAAGGGCGGTGACCGGGTCAGCTTCGGTGACTTCGGGCTGCAGGCGACCTCGTGCGGCTGGTTGACGGCGCGACAGATCGAGGCGGCTCGTATTGCCATCAACCGTCACGTCAAGCGCGGCGGCAAGCTCTACATCCGCATCTTCCCGGACAAGCCGGTCAGCAAGAAGCCCGCCGAGACCCGCATGGGCAAGGGCAAGGGCGCCCCGGAGTTCTGGGTCGCCGTCGTGCGCCCCGGCCGGGTGCTCTACGAGATCGAGGGGGTGTCCGAGGAGCTCGCACGCAGTGCGTTCCTTCGTGCCCACCACAAGCTGCCCATCCACACGCGCTTCATCAAGCGAGAGGCAGGCCAATGAAGACCTCCGAGATCAGGGACAAGTCCGACGAGGAGCTGCACGAGCTCGAGAGCGAGCTTCGCGACAAGCTCATCAAGCTCGAGGTCGCGCGGGCGGCCCAGCGCGCCGTGAACACGGCGCAATTCTCCCGCATCAAGAAGGACATCGCGCGCGTCAAGACCATTCTTCACGAGCGCAAGCTCGGCCTGGCCTCCCATCGCGATACCGATCGCGATGTAGCGGGCGGGTCCGGGGAGGAAGCGACGGCATGAGCGACAGCAGCAATCAGGCCAATGAGGCGGACGGCGGGCGTCTCGAGCGACACCGCCGGGTGCTCGTGGGAACGGTCGTGTCGGACAAGATGGACAAGACCATCGTCGTCCAGGTCATGCGCCGCTACCGCCACCCGCAGTACCGCAAGTACGTCAACGAGCGGGTCAAGTACAAGGCGCACGACGAGCGCAACGAGGCGCGCATCGGCGACACCGTTCGCATCATCGAGTCGCGGCCCATGTCCCGCGACAAGCGCTGGCGGCTGCAGGCCGTCACGGAAAGGGCACCGGTCGTATGATCCAGGTTCAGTCGGTCCTCGACGTGGCGGACAACTCCGGTGCGCGCAAGGTCGCCTGCATCAAGGTGCTCGGCGGCTCCAAGCGGCGCTACGCCAACGTGGGCGACGTGATCGTGGTGAGCATCCGCGACGCGCTGCCCAACTCCAAGGTCAAGAAGGGCTCGGTGATGAAGGCGGTGATCGTGCGCTCCCGCAAGGGTCTGCGCCGCCCCGACGGAAGCCTGATCCGCTTCGACACCAACAGCGCGGTGCTGATCGACGCCCAGAAGCAGCCGATCGGGACCCGCATCTTCGGACCGGTGGCGCGCGAGCTCCGGGCCAAGAAGTTCCTCAAGATCATCAGCCTCGCGCCGGAGGTGCTCTAGGCCATGCAGCGCGTCAAGCAAGGCGACTCCGTCGTCGTGGTGGCCGGCAAGGACAAGGGCAT
Source organism: Paraliomyxa miuraensis (assembly GCF_026337845.1). Classification (GTDB taxonomy): domain Bacteria; phylum Myxococcota_A; class Polyangia; order Nannocystales; family Nannocystaceae; genus Paraliomyxa; species Paraliomyxa miuraensis. Next base: position 5,050 of record NZ_JAOVZF010000145.1, read on the forward strand.
GCGAGGCCGCGTGCTGAGCGTGTCCCCGGGGGCCAGCAAGGTGGTGGTGGAGGGCGTCAACGTCCGCACCAAGCACGTCAAGCCCAGCCAGCAGAACCCGCAAGGCGGGCGCATCAAGAAGGAAGCGCCCATCCACATCTCCAACGTCATGCTCGCCGACCCCGAGACGGGAAAGCCGACCCGCGTGCGCATCAAGACCCTCGAGACGGGTCAGCGCGTGCGCGTGGCGGTGAAGTCGGGGGAGCAGATCGACAAGTAGTTTCACCTCTGGCCGTTTTTGCCGAAGGCTCTAGTCAGCCGCAGGCCAATTTGCCGCATTCGCGGAGGAAGGGTTCGGTATACCGATGGCGAAGGCACAGCGCGGGGCCCCGACCCAAAAGAAGAAGAAGGAAATCGGCTTCCCCTACAAGTTCCGACGGCTCCAAGAGAAGCCGCTGCGGCGCAGCGAGAGCGACCGGCCGCGGTTGCTCGGCAAGTACGAGCAGAACGTTCGACCCTGGTTGCTCAAGGAGTTCGGCTACAAGAACCCCTTCGAGGTGCCACGCGTGGAGAAGGTCGTGCTCAACATCGGCCTCGGCGAGGCCCTCAAGACCCCCAAGCTGCTCGAGCAGGCGTTCGAGAGCCTGGGCAACATCACCGGCCAGCGGCCGGTGGTGACGCGGGCCAAGAAGTCGATCGCCACGTTCAAGCTGCGCGAGGGCATGAAGATCGGCTGCATGGTGACCCTGCGGGGACCCCGGATGTGGGAGTTCCTCGATCGGCTGCTCACCGTGGCCCTGCCCCGTACCCGTGACTTCCGCGGCGTGAGCCGCAAGGCCTTCGACGGCCGTGGCAACTACACCCTCGGCATCCGCGAGCTGCTGATCTTCCCCGAGGTCGACATCGAGAAGCTGGACAAGGTACCGGGCATGAACATCTGCGTGCACACCAGCGCCAAGACCGACGAGGAGGGCCGGGCCCTGCTCACCCAGCTCGGAGTGCCCTTCCGCGCCGCCTGACGGAGACATCGCAATGTCCATGACCGATCCCATCGCCGACATGCTCAGCCGCATCCGCAACGCGATGACCGCGGGACACGATTCGCTGGCGGTCCCCGCGTCGTCCGTCAAGCAGCGGATCGTCGAGATCCTCCAGGAGGAGGGCTACATCGACACCTATTCGCGCCGTCACGAGGGCCCGCAGGGTTTTCTCGACATCAAGCTCAAGTGGCACGCCGGACAGCCTGCCATCGAGGGGCTGCGGCGGGTCAGTCGGCCCGGCCAGCGGCGCTACGCACGGTGCGGCGACATTCCCAAGGTCCGCAACGGCCTGGGCATCATGATCGTGAGCACCTCCAAGGGACTGATGACCGACCGCGCGGCCCGCAAGGCGGGCGTGGGTGGTGAGCTCATCTGCAGCATCTGGTAGGAAGGCAACGCGCCATGTCACGCATCGGCAATGCACCCATCACGGTTCCCAAGGGAGTCACGGTGACGACCCAGGGGCAGACGATCTCCGTGAAGGGTCCCGTGGGGAGCCTGAGCTTCACGGTGCCCGAGGGCATCTCGTTCACCCACGAGGGCTCGGAGATTCGCTTCAACCGCGCCAGCGACAGCCGCACGCACCGGGCCATGCACGGCATGGCCCGCGCACGCACGGCCAACCTCGTCAACGGCTGCGGCTCGGGATTCAAGCGCACGCTCGAGATCACCGGCGTCGGCTATCGTGCCGCGGTCAAGGGCCAAAACGTGGACCTCACGCTCGGATTCTCGCACCCGATCAGCTATCCGCTGCCGGCCGGGGTCACCGCCGAGGTGACCAAGGAAGGCAAGCTGGTGCTCACCGCCGCCGACCGGTCGGTGCTGGGGCAGGCGGCAGCCGACATCCGAGCCTTCCGGCCGCCGGAGCCCTACAAGGGCAAGGGCGTCAAGTACGAGAACGAGCGGATCATCCGCAAGGAAGGCAAGCGCGGTAAGAAGTAGGCTCCTGGCCTGCACGGACCCGCGACACCCGTTGCCAAACGAGAGGCACCCATGTCGAACGACAAGATCGACACCCGCAACCGTCGCAAGCGACGGATCCGTCAGAAGGTGAGCGGCACGGCCGAGCGGCCGCGGCTGACCGTCTTCCGTAGCAGCAAGCACATCTACGCCCAGGTGATCGATGACGCGTCGTCGTCGTCGCTCGCGGTCGTGTCCACCCTGAGCAAGTCGCTCGCCGACGAGCTCAAGGACAAGTCCAAGCAAGAGGAGGCCAAGGTCGTGGGCGCCGCGATCGCCAAGGCTTGCCAAGACAAGGGCATCACCCGGGTGGTCTTCGACCGCAACGGTTACGCCTACCACGGTCGGGTGAGCGCCCTGGCCGACGCTGCCCGCGAGGCGGGGCTGGAGTTCTGATGGCCATGGTCGATATCGAAAGCCTGGGCGATCTCGTCGATCGCGTCGTCTACATCAACCGCGTGGCCAAGGTGGTCAAGGGCGGCCGAAACTTCTCGTTCACCGCCATCGTGGTGGTGGGCAACGAGCACGGTTGGGTCGGCATGGGTCACGGCAAGGCCAAGGAAGTGCCCGAGGCCATTCGCAAGGCCAACGAGTACGCCCGTCGCAACATCTTCGAGGTCCCGCTGTCGGGGCCGACCATCCCGCACGAGATCCTCGGGGAGCATGGGGCGGGTCGCGTGCTGCTGCGTCCGGCCGCGCCGGGTACCGGCGTCATCGCGGGTGGCCCGGTCCGCGCCGTGGTGGAGTGCGCCGGCATCCACGACGTGCTCTCCAAGTGCATCGGGACCAACAACCACCTCAACGTCATCCACGCCACGATGAACGCCCTCAAGTCGCTGCGCAGCCCCGAGCAGGTGGCGCTGCGGCGTGGGATGAGCGTGCAGGAGATGATGGGCTAGGGCCCTTGGGCCCGATCCCACGCCGACCCCACGGGAGAACCACCATGGCGGACAAGCTCAAGGTCACCCTGGTGCGCAGCACGATCGATCGGCCGCAGACGCAGAAGCGGACGGTGCTCGGTCTTGGTCTGCGCAAGCTCAATCACTCGGTGGTGGTGGAAGACACCCACGCCATCCGCGGCATGATCCGCAAGGTCCAGCACTTGGTGGTCGTCGAGCCCGCCCAGTAGCGGGGGACCGGCAGCCGAACCAGCAGCAAGCGAACGAGGTCCGAGATGGGCACCACGCTCCATACGCTCACGCCTCCCCCGGGGGCACGCAAGAAGAAGCAACGCATCGGTCGCGGCATCGGGTCGCACCGGGGCAAGACCTCCGGGCGCGGCATGAAGGGCCAGCTCGCGCGGCGCACCAAGATGTCGCCGGCGTTCGAGGGCGGCCAGCTCCCGATCCACCGTCGCGTGCCCAAGCGCGGCTTCGTCAACATCCATCGCATCGAGGTGCACGGCATCAACGTGGGCTTGCTCGAGGGCAAGCTCGAGGCCGGCACCGAGGTCACCCCCGAGCTGCTGCACGAGCTGGGCTTGGTCCCCAAGAAGGCCAACGTCATCAAGTTGCTGGGCACGGGCGAGCTCAAGACCAAGCTCACCATCAAGGTGCACCGGATCAGTGAGTCGGCGCGGGCCAAGGTCGAGGGCGCGGGGGGCACGGTGGAGCTGATCGCCGAGGCGGCCGAAGGCGCCGAGGCTCCGGCCGACGCCGAGTAGCGGTCCGGCCAAGACTCGGCCGGATTCTGGGGCCTGGGCCCAAGAGCCGGGCCACGGAGTCGGCAGCTGCTCGAGAGATTTCCTGCGGGGGACGCGCCGGCCGAAGCGCGGCCCCCGTTTGCATTCGGTCGCGCCCGGCCCCATTTCCACGGGACTCCTATCGGGGGCGCCGGGCCGGTCAGATGTCATCGCACGCGGCGTAGGGTATGGTCGCGTGCTCGCCAAGGGCGGCCGCCGTGCCGTCGCCGAGGGTCCGACCACCCTCCGGCCAGCAGACGTACGAGGACCACGGGATGGGCATCATCATCAACATCTTCAAGCTGCCCGAGCTGCGCAAGCGGGTCTTGTTCACCTTGATGATGCTGGCGGTCTACCGCCTGGGCGTGTTCATCGCCGTGCCGGGCGTGGACCGCAAGGTCATGTCCGAGATCGTCAACCAGGGCGACGGTGGCTTCCTCGGCTACTTCAACATGTTCAGCGGCGGCGCGCTCGAGCAGCTCTCGGTGTTTGCGCTGGGCATCATGCCGTACATCAGCGCCAGCATCATCATGCAGCTGATGACGGTGGTCATCCCGCGGCTCGAGCAGCTGTCCAAGGAGGGCGAGACCGGCCGCCGCAAGATCAACCAGTACAGCCGCTACGGCACGGTGGGGCTGGCGCTGGTGCAGGGCTACTTCATGGCCAGCTGGCTCGAGTCGCAGAACTCGGCCGGCCAGACCCTGGTGCTCGACCCGGGCCTGGGCTTCCAGCTCGAGACGGTGCTGACGCTGACGGGCGGCACCATCTTCTTGATGTGGCTGGGCGAGCAGATCACCGAGCGCGGCATCGGCAACGGCATCTCGCTCATCATCTTCGCGGGCATCATCGCGAACCTGCCGCTGGCGCTCTACCAGCTGTTCCAGAAGCAGCAGGACGATCCGGAGGCATTCGGGCCGATGACGCTGGCCATCCTGCTGGTGATGGCGATCCTGGTGATCGCGTTCATCGTGGTGATGGAACGCGGGCAGCGTCGCATCACGGTGCAGTACGCCAAGCGCGTGCAGGGCCGCCGGATGTTCGACGGCAACGCCAACTACCTGCCGCTGCGGATCAACAGCGCGGGCGTGATCCCGCCGATCTTCGCCAGCTCGATCCTGATGTTCCCCAACCAGATCGCCGGGATGACGCAGAACGAGTGGCTGCAGGCGTTCTCGAGCGCGCTCTCGTACGACGGCTGGAAGTACATCACGGTCTACGTCGCGCTGAACGTGTTCTTCACGTACTTCTACACGGCGATCCAGTTCAACCCGACCGACGTGGCCGACAACCTCAAGAAGCAGAATGCTTCGGTGCCGGGCATTCGGCCGGGCAAGCGGACGGCGGAGTACATCGACTTCGTGCTCAACCGGCTGACGTTCGTGGGCGCCTGGTACATCTCGGCGGTGTGCGTGCTGCCCACGTTCCTGCAGACCAAGTTCGACGTACCGTTCTACTACGGCGGCACCTCGCTGCTCATCGTGGTGGGCGTGGCCCTGGATACCGCGCAGCAGATCGAGAGCCACCTGGTCACCCGGTCCTACGAGGGCTTCGCAGGGCCACGCGGGCCTCGGATTCGCGGGCGGCGCGGGTAGGCGGCCGGCAGGGTAGGGGAACACCTCGAGCGGTGCGTCAGAGGCGCATGCGGCGGCGCCACGAGGTTCACGGGACGCTGTGATCCGCACGCGGGCTCCCCTCGATGTCACCCCCGCCCAGCGCTATAAGGCCGGCCATGAGCGACGATCGATCGAAGGGGATCATCCTCATCGGAGCCCCCGGCTCGGGCAAGGGGACGCAGGCCAAGAAGCTCAAGGATCAGCTGGGCTACGCCCACATCAGCACGGGCGACCTGCTGCGCGCCGCGGTCAAGGAGGGCACTGCGCTGGGCCAGAAGGCCAAGGGCTTCATGGATGCCGGCCAGCTCGTGCCCGACGACCTGGTCATCGACCTGCTCGAGGAGGCGCTGCAGACCCCCGAGGCCAAGGCGGGCTTCATGCTCGACGGCTTCCCGCGCACCATGCCGCAGGCCGACGCCCTCGACGCCGTGGTCACCATCGACAAGGTCATCGACCTCCAGGTGCCGTTCGAGCTCATCGAGGAGCGCGTGACGGGCCGCCGGATGTCGCCCAGCGGGCACGTCTACCACATCGAGTACAACCCCCCGAAGGTGGACGAGCGCTGCGACGTGACCGGCGAGGCGCTCTACCAGCGCAGCGACGACACCCCGGAGAAGGTGCGCGAGCGCCTGGCCAAGTTCGACAGCGAGACGCGCCCGGTCATCGCCCACTACCAGCAAAAGGGCGTGGTGGTCGCCGTCGACGGCGTCGGCGATCCCGAGGAGGTCTTCACCCGCATCATGGCGGTGATGTAGCGGGGCCCGCGGACCTCCCCCTCGTGCATCCCCGTACATCCGTACATCCCCCCGTAAATCGGGGATCGCGCGAAGACACCCCAGCTGTGCGTTTTCCAACTGAGAATTGATCAACCCACCAGCGCCTTTACGAACGCGACGCGCGGTGGCATGCTCCGCGGCTCCCAAACCCCGGGAGGCGGGTAGAGGAATGAGAACCACGGCTTTGGACACGGTCCTGGCGACCGTGACGGCCGAGCTCCCTCAGCAACTTTTTAGGCTTCAAATCTCCGACGGAACCGTGATACTCGCCGGCCGCTCGGAGGAGCTCGGTCGGCTCGCCCGACCGATTCGCATGGGCAGCACGGTGATGGTCCGCCGAGCCCGACTCGACCCCGGTCGCGGAACCATCATCGGGATCGTGGCCGACCCCTGAAGCACCCCACGACTGCGAATCAGCAAGCCCGCCGCCTCCACTCGACGACACATCCCGACCACGAGTCACCGCCATGAAAGTCAGAGCGAGCGTCAAGAAGATCTGTGAGAAGTGCAAGGTGATCCGTCGCCGCGGAGTCGTGCGCATCATCTGCGAGAACCCCAAGCACAAGCAGAGGCAAGGCTAGACCATGGCACGCATCGCAGGCGTCGATCTTCCCCGCAACAAGCGGATCGAGGTTGCGCTCACCTATATCTTCGGGGTCGGTCGTGCGACCGCCGCCCAGATCCTCTCCGAGTCGGGGGTGGGTCCCTCGGTCCGTACCGACGACCTCACCGACGAGCAGGTCAGCGCGATCCGCCAGGCGATCGAGGCCAGCCATCGCGTCGAGGGCGACCTTCGCCGCGACGTGCAGATGAGCATCAAGCGACTGATGGACCTCGGGTGCTACCGCGGCCTTCGTCACCGCCGCAACCTCCCCGTCCGAGGCCAGCGCACCCACACCAACGCCCGCACCCGCAAGGGCCCCAAGCGCGCCACCGTGGCGCAGAAGAAGCGCTAGTCCGCTAGCCCCTCATCCACGCCATGGCCACCAGCAAGCAGCAAGGCAAGAAGCGGGTCAAGAAGAACGTCTCCACGGGGATCGTTCACATCCGCTCCACGTTCAACAACACCCTGGTCAGCGTGACCGACGTCAACGGCAACGTGATCGCATGGGCCTCGGCCGGCGTTCGCGGCTTTCGAGGCTCTCGCAAGTCCACGCCGTTCGCCGCTCAGCTCGCCGCCGACGAGGCGTGCCGCCGGGCGCAGGACCACGGCATGCAGACCGTCTCGATCCGCATCAGCGGCCCCGGAGCGGGGCGCGAGTCGGCGCTGCGCGGGGTTCAGTCCTCGGGCATGCGCGTGACCGCGATCAAGGACGTCACCCCCATTCCCCACAACGGCTGCCGTCCGCCCAAGCGGCGCCGGGTCTAGCCTCACAGGTCTTTCTTCATGGCTCGCTACACCGGTCCCGTCTGTCGCCTCTGCCGCCGGGAGGACTCGCAGCTCTACCTCAAGGGTGATCGCTGCTTCTCCACCAAGTGCGGCTACGAGCGCCGTCCGTACCCGCCTGGCCAGCATGGCCAGGGTCGTCGTCGTCGCCCCAGCGACTATGGCCAGCAGCTTCGCGAGAAGCAGAAGGTCAAGCGCATGTATGGGCTGATGGAGAAGCAGTTCCGCGGCTACTACTTCCGCGCCACCCGCATGAAGGGGGTGACGGGCGAGAACCTGCTGCAGCTGCTCGAGCGACGCCTCGACAACGCCGTGCTGCGCATGGGCTTCGCCGCCAGCCACGCCGAGGCCCGGCAGCTCGCCCGCCACGGCCACTTCACCATCAATGGCAAGCGGGTCGACATCCCGTCCTACCTCGTGCGCGTCGGCGACGTGATCGAGGTGCGGGAGAAGAGCCGCAAGGTCGCCAAGGTCGTCGAGGCGATCGCCAAGAGCGATCGGAGCCCGCGCCCCGCGTGGCTCGAGGTCGACAAGGACAACTTCAAGGGCAAGGTCACCGCCTTGCCAGCCCGCTCGGACATCGCGGCCGAGATCGACGAGCAGCTCATCGTCGAGCTGTACTCCAAGTAACCCTTCGCGTCCTCGGAGGCGTCACGCATCATGCAGGACCCCAACACCATCGCCCGAAACTGGCGCGACCTCATTCGACCCAAGAAGCTCGAGGTCGAGATCGAGTCGCTCACCGAAAGCTACGGCAAGTTCACCTGCGAGCCGCTCGAGCGGGGCTACGGCATCACCCTGGGCAACAGCCTGCGACGGGTGCTGCTGTCCTCGCTCCAGGGCTCGGCGGTCACTTCCGTTCGCATCGAAGGGGCGCTCCACGAGTTCACCACCATCGAAGGCGTGGTCGAGGACGTCACCGACGTCATCCTCAACATCAAGGCCTTGCGCCTGCGGATGACCGACGCGACCCCACGCACCCTCACCATCGACAAGCAGGGTGAGGGGCCCGTCAAGGCCTCGGACATCCAGGCTCCGACGGGGGTGGAGGTGCTCGACCCCGAGCAACACATCGCCACGCTCTCCAAGGAGGGACACCTCAAGATGGAGATGACCGTCGCGATGGGTCGGGGCTACGCCACCGCCGATCAGAACAAGACCGAGGGCACGCCGATCGGCGTCATCCCCATCGACTCGTTGTTCTCGCCGGTCCAGAAGGTCAACTACCGCGTGACCAACGCGCGCGTGGGCCAGCGGACCGACTACGATCGGCTGAACCTCGAGGTGTGGACCGACGGCTCGGTCAAGCCCGACGACGCGGTGGCGTTCGCGGCCAAGATCCTCAAGGAGCAGCTGTCGATCTTCATCAATCGCGAGGAGATCGAGGAGCCCATGGCCGTGGAGCCGTCCGAGGAGGACAAGCTCAACGAGTACCTGTGGCGCTCGGTCGACGAGCTCGAGCTGTCGGTGCGCTCGGCCAACTGCCTCCAGAACGCCAACATCCACTACATTGGCGATCTGGTGCAGAAGACCGAGGCCGAGATGCTCAAGACCAAGAACTTCGGCCGCAAGTCGCTCAAGGAGATCAAGGAGATCCTGGCGCAGATGGGCCTCTCGCTCGGGATGAAGATCCCCAACTGGCAGGGGCCCCCTCCGGCGGCCGACTAGGCCGCCCGCCCCCGACTCGGGGTGGCGGGGCAGCCAGCTTGCCCCCCAGAGGGGGCATGATTGAGGCCCTTCGGGGCATTGGGCTCCGGGCCCACCGACTGAAGAGTTTCGAGAGAAGGAATCGCCATGCGTCATCGCAAGTCCGGGCGCCCGCTGGGGCGCACTTCGGCTCATCGCAAGGCCATGTACCGGAACATGGTCACGTCGTTGCTCGAGCACGAGCGCATCACCACCACCGAGGCCAAGGCCAAGGAGCTGCGCCGCTTCGCCGAGCGCACGATCACCCGCGGCCTGAGCATCCAGGAAGCGCTGGCCAAGCCCGAGGCAGAGCGCACGGCGGCCGAGAAGGCGAGCATCGTGCACGCCTACCGCATGGCGGGCCGGCTGGTCCGCAGCCGCGAGGTGCTGGAGAAGCTATTCTCCACGATCGCGCCGCGCTACAAGGAGCGGGCGGGCGGGTACACGCGCATCGTGAAGACGGCTCCGCGTGCCGGCGACGCAGCTCGGATGGCGATCATCGAGCTGGTGGGCGAGTAGGCCACCGGCCTGGAGCGGGCCCGCATGGGCGCGAACAGGGGCGTTTCCCGCTGCGGCGGGGAGACGCCCCTGCTGCGTTTGGTTCGCCTGGGGTCGGCCTCGGGATTGCGGGCGAGGGATGGAGGCGCGCCAGGACGACTGTTTCCGAGCCGGCGCGGGGGCGTTTGCGCGGCTTTTTGGCGTTGATGCGGGGGTCTGCCTACGGTCCGAGGTGATGCTCGTTGCGCTGGCCGGAGCCACCTCGTTGACCGTGCTGGGGTTGCTGCTGGGAGCCGGGGCGTTGCTGGGGCTGTGGGCCCAGGCGCGCGGTCGGTCGGGGATGGGCGTGCATCGCCACACGGTGGCGCTCGGGAGCGGGCAGGCGCTGCACGTGGTGGAGCTGGAGGGGCGCCGGCTCGTCATCGGGACGGGACCCGGGGCGGCTCCTCGGTTGCTCACGGAGCTGACCACCGGGTCGAAGGACGCGGCCACCGAGGCGGAGGCCGGGCGGTGAGCCCCGAGTCCTGGCTGGTGCTGGCGGCGATGCCGGTGGTGCTGGTGGTGGCGACGGCGTTCACCAAGAGCAGCGTGGTGCTCGGTGCCCTGCGGGTGGGGCTGGGGGCCGAGGTGCTGCTGCCGTGGTCGGCCACGGCGGCGCTGGCGGTGGTGATCACGGGGGTGGTGATGGCTCCGGTGGGGCTGGAGACGATGGCGTCGATCGACGCGGCCGGGGGGCTCGATGCGATCTCGAGCGCGGAGGGCTCGGGCTGGTCGAGCGTGGCGGCACCGCTGCTCTCGTTCGTGGAGCGCCATGCGTCGCCCGAGGAGCTGCGGTTCTTCGCTCGGCTCTCGGGGGTGGACGACGGCGATCCCCGGGCGGTGGTGCCGGCGTTCCTGGTGACCGAGCTGGGCGAGGCGCTGCACATGGCGGTGCTGATCCTGCTGCCGCTGGTGATCGTGGATCTGGTGGTCGCACAGGTGCTGACGCTGCTGGGCATGGGAAACGCGCCGGGGCGCCTGGTGACGCTGCCGCTCAAGCTGCTGCTGTTCCTGGCGGTGGGCGGCTTCGACGTGGTGGTGGGCGGCCTGGTGGAGGGCTACGCGTGAGCGAGCTGGGAGCGCTGGTCCAGGATGCCCTGGGGCGTGCGGTGCTGGCCACGCTGCCGCTGATGCTGGTGGCGCTCGTGGGCAGCGCGCTGGCGGGCTGGGCGATGGCGCGGGTCGGCCTGCGGGACACGATGGCGGCGACGGTGCTGCGGGGGCTCTTGGTGCTGCTGGGGTTGGTGCTCTTGGCCGAGGGGCTGGCTGCGGGCGCTCGGGGTCTGGCCTCCGAGGCCTGGTCGCAGCTGGCCGCGGTGGGCCGAGCAGCCCGCTGAGCCCCGCTGAAATGGTCGAGATGGACGGCATCGAGACGGCGTGGCTGTGGTCCTCTTCGTTGGTCGCGCTGCGCTGGTGGGCGCTGCTGCAGACCCAGGTGCTGTGGCGGCGCGCGGTGGGGCCCTGGTGGTGGGCGATCTCGATGGGGCTGGCGGTGGTGCTCGCGGCGGGTAGCAGCACGGCCGAGCCGGTCGCCGTGGCGGTCGACCCGTGGAGCGCCGCGCTGGCGGAGCTGGGCCTGGGAGCGCTGGTCGGGGTGGTGGTGGCGCTGCCGGGACATGCGGCGCTGGGAGCCGCCGATCAGAGCGCGCGGGTGCTGGGCGCCGCTCCGGGGCCATGGCGAGCCCTGACGCTGGCGTTCGTCGGGGCGACCGCGATCTCGCTGGGGCTGCACCAACCGCTGCTGCGGGGGGCGCATGGGCTGCTCGAGGCGTGGCCGGTCGGCGATCCGCTGGGGTGGTCGCTGGGGGCGATGCCCGCACCGGGGCGGCTGATCCATGCGCTGGTCTTGCTCGCGCTCACGATGGCGACACCGGTCTTGCTGGCTGCGGCGGTGGCCGAGCTGGGCGCGCGTGCATGGGGGGCAGGCCCTGCGGTGACCGGGCCGGCCGCCGTGGCGGTGGCGCCGTGGCTGCGGGTGGCGGCGGCACTCGTGGCCACGGGGGCCTCGTGGGCGGCCTACGAGGCGATCTGGGCCGCGCGGGCGCTGGGAACGGATCCTGGGCTGGGCCCGCTGGGTTGATGCTGGGTCGATGATGGAGGGGCGGCGTCGCGAAGGATCGCAGGGCCGTGCAATGCTGCGGGACGTGCGACGAGGTCGTCCGCTCGGGGTCCGTGGTGCCGGCTCGGCTGGCTGGGCGCTCGTGCTGGCGAGCGCCTGCCAGCCCGACCCCGGGGCGCTGCCGAGCCTGGATGCGCTGCGCCAGCCCACGGGGCTCGCGGTTGCTCCCGATCGGCCGCTGCTGCTGGTGACCAACGGCAACTGGGATCGCGAGCAGACCGACTCGACGCTGATGGCGGTGGACCTCGAGACGCTCTACGTCGAGCTGGCGCGGCCGGGAGAGCCCGGAGATGGATCGCGACCCTGTCGCCGGGTGGCGGCCGGCGATCCGACGATCGAGTGCGACCCCGCGGCGTTCATCGACCCACGCACCACGGTGCGGCTGGGGACGGGTGCAGGCAACGTGGCCATGGATCGCCCGGCCGGGACGGACGGACCGCTGCGGCTGCTGGTGCCCACGCGCAGCCCCGCGTCGGTGACATGGGTCGACGTGCTGCCGGGTGACGAGCATCCGATCCTCGAGTGCGGCCAGGGCGAGGATGGGCGCTGCGGAGCGGACCACGAGATCCGGGCGTCGGTCTCCGACCGCCTCCCGGGCGAGCCGGCGCGGGTGATCGTGGATGATCAGGGCGCTCGCTTCGCCTACGTGCCGCACATCCTGGGGGGCGCGTTCTCCTTGCTCAACCTCGATGGACCGCGCGGGCCCGAGCTCGCCGACGTGGAGGGCGGCTTCTTTCGCGAGGCGCCGTTCGAGGACGAAGATCCGGCGGGGGGCTTTGGCGCGGCGGTGCGGGCCTGCGATCCGGATCTGCCCTCGCAGGAGAGCCGCGAGTGCACGCGGCCGTTCCTCTACGCTTCGCAGCGCTACTTTCCGGGCGTGCGCGCGCTGACGGTGGCTCCGGGCCTCGACCTCGTGCTGCCCGGGCGAGAGCTGTCGCTGACGGCGTTCGATCCCAAGGTCGTGGAGGGGCGTCCCTTCATGGGGGATCTGGCGTTCGAGGATCCCGCGGTGGGCGACCGCTTGCTGGTGGTGCAGACCACGCCTGCGGCGCTGCTACGGCTCGACACCCGCCTGGGGCCGGACGCTCGACCGGTCGACGCGCTGCTCGACACCGAGCCGCTGTGCGATCAACCCAACGTGCTGGCGATCCATCGGCCGCCGGGGGACGAGGCGCTGGCGCTGGTGACCTGTGCGGGCGAGGGGCGGCTGGCCGTGGTGGCGCTGGGGAGCTTTCGGCAGGTGGCCTCGGTGGCGGTGGGTGAGGGCGCATTCGAGGTGGTGGTGGATGCCGCGCGGCAGCAGGCCTATGTGTCCAATCCGCGAGAGGACACGATCTCGATCGTGAGCCTGGAGCACGGCAGCCCGCGGCGCTTCACGGAGTGGGCGCGCCTGGGGCTGGGGGCGGGCTCGCGTACGATCGACTGAGGCCGGGTCGTTGCGGGCGGGTGCGGATCAAAGGCCCACCACGGTGACGGGCCGGGGCTCGTGATCGACCCCGCCGTCGCCGAGCTGTCCGCGGCTGTTGTCGCCCCAGCAGGCCACGCGTCCGTCGGAGAGCCGCGCACAGCCGTGCGTGGCGGAGGGGGCGATCTCCACGATCTTGCTGATGCCCGGCACGGTGGTCGGGGTGCGGAGGGTACGGCCGGGGGATCCGCCGAACAGCCCCACGTCGTCGCGACCCCAGCACTGGGCCATGCCGGCGCTGGCGGCGACGCAGCCCTGCTGCGGCCCCATGCCCAGGCTGATGGCCGAGGTGACGTCCTTGACGGGGACGCGCGTGCTCCAGTCGCTCTCGGTCCCGGCCCCGAGCTGACCCACGTCGTTGCGGCCCCAGCACACGACCTGGCCGGTCTGCCGGCGCGCGCACGAGCTCCGCTCTCCCAGCTGGACCTCGGCGGCGTCGGTGAGCTTGGCGACGGCGACCGGATCGGGGCGCGGCGTGTTGAGCTCCTTGGCACCGGCGCCGTTGCCGAGCTGGCCGTAGAGGTTGTGCCCCCAGCAGGCCACGCTGCCGCTCTGCCGTACGGCGCACGAGTGCGAGCCGCCGGCCGCGAGCTGCTTGGCATCGCGCAGGTTGGCGACCGCCCCCGGGCTGCGGCGCTCGCCTCCCGCCGCGGCGCCGGCTTGGGCGAACTCGTTGTTGCCCCAGCACAGCACGTCGCCCGACGCTCGCCGCACGCACACGTGCTCGCGCCCGGCGGCCACCTCGACGGCGTCGCGAACGTCGGCCACCACCGGGGTGCGGCGGCTTGGCGCCTTGTTGCCGTCGCCGAGCTGCCCCTTGGCGTTGTCGCCCCAGCACGACACGGTGCGCTTGCTGGTCACGGCGCAGGCGTGGGCCCGGCCCACCGCGAGATCGACCGCATCGGTCAGGCCGGCGACCTCGACGGGGCGGCGGGCGTCGCCCTGGCCACCGTTGCCGAGCTGACCCTGCTCGTTGGCGCCCCAGCAGACGACGCGGCCCGAGCGGAGGCGGGCGCAGGAGAAGCCCTGGCCGGTGCCCACCTCCACCGCGTCGGTCACGTCGAGGGCGAGCAGGGCTCCGCCCGCCGTGTCGGGGCCCGGGGCGCCGGTGCCCAGTGCCCCTCCGTCGTTGCGACCCCAGCAGGCCACGCTGCCGTTGCGCGCCACGGCGCAGGTATGGCCGCGGCCGATCGAGAGCTGCTGGATCTGGCCCAGACCGGCAACCTTGACCGGGCCGGAGCGGGCCTCGGTGGTCCCGTCGCCGAGGCGTCCCTGCTGGTTGCTGCCCCAGCAGCGCACGGAGCCATCGCCCGCTCGGCCGCAGGTATGGCCCTCGCCGGCCGCGAGGGCCACGATGCCGCCCACGGCGACCTTGGTGGGCTGCCGTAGCGCATTGCCCGGCTTGCCATCGACCTGGCCCGCTCCGTTGGCGCCCCAGCAGGCCACCTCGCCGGAGGGTCGAGCGATGCAGGTGTGGGTCTTGCCGGCCGCGAGATCGACGGCGCCCTCGGTTCCGGCGGCGGCCCTCGGTTCCGCGCTCGAGCCGTCGCTGCCGTCGCCGAGCTGCCCCTGGCGCGCGTCACCCCAGCACAGCACGCTGCCCTGAGCCCGACGCACGCAGGTGTGGCCTTCGCCGGCGGCGAGCTGCTGGGCTCCGCTGATGCCCTGCACGCCCACCGGGGCCACGTAGGAGGCACGCCCCTCATTGCCGAGCTGGCGGCGGCGGTTGTCGCCCCAGCACACCAACGAGCCGGTCTTGCGGGCGGCACACACGTGATGCGAGCCGCTGGCCAGCGCGGTGGCGTCGACCAGGTTGCGGACCGAGACCGGCCGCGGGGCGCGGGGGCTGCCGGGGCTGCCACGACCATCGCCGAGCTGACCGAAGTCGTTGCGACCCCAGCAGATCACCTGGCCGGTGCCCATCAGCGCGCACGAGTGGTCGTCGCCCACGGCGAGCGCGATGGCGGCGTCGAGGTTGAGCACGGCGACCGGTGTCGGGCGATCGGTGGTGGTGCCGTCGCCGAGCTGGCCGAAGTCGTTGCGTCCCCAGCACCACACGGTGCCGCCCGATCGCCGCGCGCAGGAGTGGCCGGCTCCGGCGGCCACCTCGACCACCGGACCCTCGGTCTTGCCGGCCCCCGTGGTCGGGCCGCCTCCTCCCGGGGGCGTGGTGCCTCCGCCCCCAGCGGACGAGGGGCCCGAGCGGCAGCCGGTGACCAGCCCCGGGGCCAAGCCGAGCAGGAGGACCAGCGAGCACGACCAGAGCACCAGCCCAACGCGAGACCGACACTGAGACCAGCGAGACCGGCAGCGAGACCACGGCGGTACGGACGCAGGCATGGAGCGCGAGGATAACCCGCAAGGCCGGCCGCGATGATCGGGCCCCGGCGCGGCTCGGACGGGGTTGGGGCGGTTGTTGGCGGGGCGCACGGCGTTGCGCTAGATCGGCAGGCCAGTGGCCGACGATCGGACCCTCGCCCCGGGCCCCGCCCGCTGGCGTCGCGCCTGGGCGGCTGGGCTGCGGCCGCGGGCGCAGTGGCTTTGGCCCGCCGCGGCGGGTCTGCTGCTCGCCGCGGGGCTCGATGGCGTGCACGAGGCGGGTCCATCCTCGCTCGGGCTCGACGTGCGGCCGGGTGCGATCGCGCCGACGGCCTGGCTGGAGGCGGCGGCCGGGTGGCTCGCGGGATGCCTGGGGCTCGCCGGGCTGCTGGTCGTGCTCGTCACGGCCTTGGCGCGACGGCTCGGGTGGGTCTCGACGGTGGCGCGGCGGCGCCTGGGCGCGACACCGCGGCGTCCGTCCTCGATCGCGCGCCTGCTGCTCGTGGGAGTGGTGGGCGTGGGGCTCGTGCTCGCGCTCGCGGGGGTGGTGGCGGGCTCGGCCCGTGCGATCGATGCCAGCGAGGCGTCGCTCGGGGCGCTGTGGCTCGGCTGGGCGCGCCGGGGCACGGTGACGGTGGCGCTGGTGCTGCTCGGTGGAGCGGTCGTGGAGCTGTGGCTCGATCGCCGCGAGCGGGCCGCGAGCCTGCGGCAGACCCCGCAGCAGCGACGCGACGAGGCCCGAATGGCGGGGGCCCGGTGAAGGGGCAGGCCCGGTGAGCGCCCGTCGGGTCTCGGTGGCCGTGCCCGTCGCTCTCGACCGTGCGCTCACCTATGCCGTCCCCGACGACTGGGAGCAGCCGCCGGCGGCAGGCCGACGCGTGCTGGTGCCGCTGGGGAGTCGGGCGCTGGTGGGGGTGGTGCGCAGCGAGCACGACCCCTCGCCACCCGAGCGCCTCAAGGAGGTGCTGGCCGATCTCGACGACGACCAGCCCACGCTCACCGCCGAGCTGCTGACCCTGTGCGAGTGGCTGGCCGACTACTACGTGGCGCCGGTGGGGGAGGCGTATCGCCTGGCGCTGCCGGGGCTGTTGGGCAACGCGGACGCGCGCACCGCCCATGTGACGGAGGAGGGGCGCCGGGCGCTGGCGTTCGCCGGTCCGCTGCTGTCGCGAGGAGCGGCGCCGCTGACCGCCCCGGCGCGGCGCGTGCTCGAGGCCCTGATCGAGGCGGGGCCGTCGGGGCTGCCCGTGGCCCGGCTGTCGCGGCTGCGCCCGCGCGTGCCGCTGCGGCTGCTCTCCGAGCTGCAGGACCAGGGCCTGTGCACGCTGGCGTGGGCCGATGCCGAGGCCTCGCCCATGCGCACCGAGAGCTGCTTTCGTCGCACCGATCTGCTGTGGGGCGGCGCCGCCGACGAGGAGCGGCTCAAGCAGCACATCGGGCGCAGCAAGCAGCGGCGAGCGATCCTCGACTACCTCGAGGGCCAGCGCGACGCGGTCGACGGGACGCCGGACGACGACGGCTGGGTGCCCATCGGCGAGCTGCGAGGTCCGTTTCCCCGCGCGCGCGAGCTGCTCGCCCCGCTGGTGGTCGCGGCGCTCGTGGCCCAGCAAGAGCGCCCGCGGCGGCTCGATCCGTTCGCCACCGCGCCCGCGCCCGATCGGCCGCAGGTGCCCACCGAGGACCAGGCCTCGGCCCTCCGCACGCTCACGGCCGACGTGGACACGGGCGAGTTTCGCAGCGCGCTGCTGCACGGCATCACCGGCAGCGGCAAGACCGAGGTGTACCTCCAGCTCATCGCCCATGTGCGCGCCAAGGGGCGGGGGGCGATCGTGCTCGTTCCCGAGATCGCGCTCACCCCCCAGCTCGCCGATCGCTTTCGCGCGCGCTTCGGCGACGAGGTGGCGGTGCTGCACAGCGGGCTCACCCCCCATCAGCGGCTCGATGCATGGCACCAGATCCGCGCGGGCGGGCGCCCGATCGTGATCGGAGCGCGCTCGGCCGTGTTCGCCCCGGTGCCCGATCTGGGGGTGATCGTGGTCGACGAGGAGCACGACGGCTCGTTCAAGCAAGAGGACGGGGTGCGCTATCACGCCCGCGACGTGGCGCTGGTGCGCGCCAAGGGGCTGTCGATCCCGGTCGTGCTGGGCTCGGCCACGCCCGCGCTCGAGACGTTCGCCCTGGCGCGCCAGGGGCGGCATCGCTGGCTGCAGCTGCGGTCGCGGCCCACCCCGCGGCCGCTGCCCCAGGTCGAGCTCGTTCCGCTCACCGTGCACCGCCCCGATCCCGCCTCGTTGCTCACCGGCCGCATGCGCGACGCGGTCGACGAGGCGGTGCGCCGCGGCGGGCAGGCGATCCTGTTCCTCAACCGCCGCGGCTTCACCACCGATCTCCTGTGCGAGGACTGCGGCTCGCGCCAGCAGTGCCCCGACTGCAGCGCGCCCTCGATGACCTACCACCTGTCGCGCCACCGCATGATGTGCCACCTGTGCGGGCACATCGAGGCGGCGCCGCAGCAGTGCCGCTCGTGCGGCTCGGCCAAGCTGGTGCACGGCGGGGTGGGGACCGAGCGCGTCGAGCTGGCCCTGGCCAAGGCGCTGCCGGGGCTACGGGTGCTGCGGCTCGACCGCGACGCGGCCCGCGGCCGCCAGCTCCTGCAGACCCTGGCCCGCTTCCGAGCCGGCCAGGCCGACGTGCTGGTGGGGACGCAGATGCTGAGCAAGGGGCACGACTTTCCCGGCGTGACCCTGGTGGGCGTGCTGCAGGGCGATCATGGCCTGGGCCTGCCGGATCTGCGCGCGAGCGAGCGCACCTT
This sequence comes from Paraliomyxa miuraensis, assembly GCF_026337845.1. Classification (GTDB taxonomy): domain Bacteria; phylum Myxococcota_A; class Polyangia; order Nannocystales; family Nannocystaceae; genus Paraliomyxa; species Paraliomyxa miuraensis. The sequence goes on from NZ_JAOVZF010000145.1 coordinate 23,424, forward strand.
CCAGCTGCTGACGCAGGTCGCCGGGCGGGCCGGCCGAGGCGCGGTGGCAGGGCGCGTGCTGGTCCAGGCGTGGCAGGTCGAGCATCCGGCCATCGTGTTTGCGTCGGAGCACGACTACCTCGGCTTCGCCGAGGACGAGCTGCCCCGGCGAGAGGCGCTGGGCAACCCGCCCGCGGGGCACCTGGCGCTCGTACGGATCCACGGCACCGACGCGGGTGCGGTCGAGCAGCGAGCCAAGCGGCTGGCGGCCGGGCTGCGGCCCCGGATGGCCCAGGTGCGGGCGGCCCATCCCTCCGATGATCCCGCGGCGCCGCCCGTGGTGATGATGCTGGGGCCGCTGCCCTCGCCGATCGAGCGCATCAACCGTCGCGTGCGCTACCAGCTGCTGCTGCGGGCCCGGCAGCGCGGACCGCTGCGGTGGTTGCTGGGCGAGCTGCGCCCGTGGCTGGGCGTGGAAGGCAGCGGCGAGGGCGAGACCATGGCGATCGTGGACGTGGATCCTCAGACCATGCTGTAGACTGCGCCGGCCGTGGCTCCCGAGGTGCTGATCGTCGGTGACGCGACCCGCAGGGCCGACCTGCTCGCGCGGGTCGAGGTCCTCGGCTACGACGCGGCGGTGGTTGGCCGTTCGGCGCTCGAGCAACGCATCGCACGGGGCCAGGTCCCCGGGGCGGTGGTCGTGTGCGCCGAGGACGTGGATGCGCGCGGCCTGATGGTGGCGCTGCGAGGCACCCGTCGCGGCTCGGGGGTGCCCGTGACCCTCTACGGACCGCTCTCGGGGGCGACCGGCGATCTCGCCGACGTGCTCGACATGGGGGCCGACCACTTCCTCGAGGCCCCCGCGACCGATCAGGCCCTCGCGGCGGCGCTCGAGGAGCTGCTCGGCCCCGGAGGCCCCGCCGTATCCTCCCCGGGCCACGCGGGGGCGGTGGCTCCTCGGCGGCGCGAGCCCAGCGACGCCTCGGTGGAGGAGCGCACGGGGGGCACCGAGGCCGTCCTGGGTCAGCTCCACCGCACGCTCGACCTGCTCGAGGCGCGCCTGCGCGAGCGCGACGACGACGAGGCCGACGACCTCGATCTCGACGCGCTGGGACTGCCTCCGGTCGAGCAGGAGCGCGGCGGGACGTTCGGGGGCCCGCCCGATCCCGCGACGCCACCGGAGCTGCTCGCCCCGGAGGCGGGCGCGGCCGCGCGGCTCGATCTGCCGCTCGCACGCACCGAGGCTGCGCTGCGATCCGGCTCGGGTGGCGCGCACGCCCGAGGCCGTCGCGAGCCGACCGAGCGCCTGGGGGACGACGACGGGCCACGGCATGGGACCGGTGCGCGGATCGACGACGCCACGGCCGTGGCCGCCAGCGAGGAGCGCCCCCGTCGGCACGCGCCGCTGCCCATCGACGAGCGCGGGCCGCTCGATCGCGTGGAGGTGCCGCGGCTCTTGTGGCTGCTCCACCGCGCGCGCTTCGATGGCGTGCTCGTGCTCGAGCGCGGGACCACGTGCGAGCGCGTGTGGTGGCGCGATGGCGAGCTCGTGCATGCGTCCAGCTCCCACGGGCCGCAGCGGTTCGTCGACGAGCTGCTCCACCGCGGCCTCATCACCCGCGACCGCCGGGACGTCGCGGGCCGGCTCGTGGCCGAGGAGCCCGGCAACGCCGGGGCTCGGCTGGTGCGCGCGGGCCTGCTCGATGCATCCGAGCTCCCGGCTGCGTTCCGCGACCACCTCACGGGCCTGGTGGGAGCCACGTTCGGCTGGCCCGACGGGCAGTGGGAGCTCGTGCGCGACGAGGCGCCCGAGGGCGCCGGGCTGGCCGATGCCCCGGTGGTGCTCGTGTTGGCCCACGGCGTGCGCCAGCGCCTGTCGAGCGCCCGGCTCACCACATGGCTCGACGGGGCGGACCGGTGCCCCCGCCTGCGCCAGGAGGCGATGGTGCTCGGCGGACCGTCGCACCTGGCCGAGCGCCTGCGCCTGCGCCCCTCCGAGGAGGCCTGGCTCCCGCGGCTCGATGGCACGACCCCCTTGCGCGAGCTGCTGGCGCGCCCGGGGACCGACGAGCACGAGCTGCTGGCGCTGGTCTACCTGCTCCACGTGATCGAGCACCTCGAGCTGCTCGATGCGCCGCTGGTCTCTCCGCCTCACGTCGATCCCGTCGCGCTCGCCACCGCCCGGATCCGCGACCGCCTGCGGCTCGCTCGCGAGGGCGACTACTTCGCGGCGCTGGGCTTGCCCCGCGACGCCGAGGCGCTCGAGGTTCGTCGAGCCCACGCCGATGTGAGCCGTACCTTTGCCGATCCCGAGCTGCCGCCCGCGGTGAGGACCGAGCTGCGGGCCGAGCTCGACGAGCTGCGGGACCTGCTCGACGAGGCCCGCGACGTCCTGGTCGACGAAGGCCTGCGCAGCGCCTACCTGGCCTACCTCGAGGAGCCCTGACCCCGATGAGCCGTCTGCGTGCAGCCTTCATGGGTTCTCCCGCGTTCGCGGTGCCCAGTCTCCATGCGGTGCATCGGCGCTGCGATCTGCGGCTGGTGGTGTGTCAGCCCGATCGCCCGGCCGGCCGCGGCCGCAAGCTCACCCCGCCGGCGGTCAAGCAGGCCGCGCTCGAGCTGGGGCTGGCCGCCGATCGGATCGATCAGCCCAAGAAGATGAGGGACGGCCGCCTTGCCGCGCGCCTTCGCGAGCTCGAGCTCGACGTGATCGTCGTGGTGGCGTTCGGCCGGATCCTCCCGCCCGACGTGCTGGCGGCCGCGCGCCACGGCTGCATCAACGTGCATGCCTCGAGGCTTCCGCGCTGGCGCGGCGCGGCGCCGATCCAGCGCGCCGTGCTCGCGGGCGATCGCGAGACCGCGGTGGCCATCATGCGCATGGACGAGGGCCTCGACACCGGCCCCGTGTACCGGATGATCGACACGCCGATCGGCCCGCTCGAGACCAGCGGCCAGCTGTTCGAGCGCCTGGCCGAGCTCGGCGCCGAGGCGCTCGACGAGTTCTTGGCCGCGTTTCCCGACGTGCCTTCACCCATCGCGCAGCCCGCCGAGGGCATCACCCACGCGGCGATGCTGCGCAAGGACGAGGGGCGGGTCGACTGGGAGCGCAGCGCGGCGGCCCTGGTCGATCACGTGCGCGGGATGGACCCGTGGCCGGTGGCCTTCTGCGTGCGCGATGGGGATCCGCTCAAGCTGTTCGACGCGCGGCCCTCGACGCACCCGCGGGGCGAGCACGGCCCGGGGACGGTGGTGGCGGTCGACGACGACGGCGTGCACGTGGCGGCGCTCGACGGGGTGGTGTGCATCGCCGTGGTGCAGCCGGCCGGCAAGCGCAGGATGCCGGCCGCCGCGTGGGCGGCGGGGCGTCGCATCCAGCCCGGCGTGCCGCTCGGGTGACCGACGCGGTCGACGAGCCGCACGGCGCTTGGGTCACTCGGGCGGGCGGGTGCTCCATCGCCGCACCTCGTGCGAGCGCATCGCGGCAAAGGTCGAGCGGGCGGGGAACACCAGCATCAACGGCTCGGGGGGGTGCACGCCCTCGGGGCGGGCCAAACCAGCCGGGGTTGCTCGGTACAGCCGATCGAATGCCTGATAGTGACCACCGAGGTGGACGCGATCCCAGTCGTGCCGGCCCAGGGCCAGGCCAGCCAGGCCCGAGGCGGTGATGCGCGCCAGCACGTTGGCCAGGGGATCGCGTCGATGGTGGATCCGCGGTCCGTCCTCAGCGAACTCGCAGCAAAACCACCACGTGCGTGGGTGCGAGGGCGAGCCCCCCACGACCTGCAGCTGGTAGCGAGCCCCCCAGCGCGCGAGAGTGGTGGCCAGCCCGGAGTGCTCGGCAATGGCCTCGGGCAGCGCCGAGTGGAGCGTGTGCTCGACCGCGGCGGCCACCTCGGCCTCGTTTCCCCACTCGGGCGGGGCGTCGAGCAGCGGACCCTCGCCAACCGGCCAGAAGTCCAGCGCGTCGGGCGGGGCCGGTCGTCCTTCGACCCATGGACACCCGCCCACCACGCGGCGGGCCACGCCATCCTCGAGCACCACGCGATCCCCCGGATCGAGCGTCAGCACGCGATCGCGCAGGGGAGGATGCGCCTGCTCGAGATCGTGGACGAAGCGCTCCCGGGTCACGGGAAACACCCGATGGTTGAGCCACTCGCTCGCCCCCCGGTACGCGAAACCACACGACGAGGGGATCACCGCGCGTGGATTCGTCTCCATCACCCGCTGCAGCAGCCCCCCGTAGGACCGCAGGGGAAAGCCCGGTGCGCCTGCGCTCACCGCCTCGAGCTCGAGCAAGGGCTGCCATGCCGCGAGCATCAGATCGAGCGTACCGAAGAGGCGCGTCACGATGCCGGTGGTCTCGGGCGTGAGCACGGTGTCGACGGCGTTCCAGCACGTGCCGCCGGGGTCGCTCACCACGAACCCGATCTCGACCACGGGGGCCTGCGATGGGGTGGTGAAGATGCCGGTCCGGCCGAGCGAGACGCGGCTCAAGGGCGGCAGCGCGTGCACGCGAGCGAAGCCGAGCTCGGCCAGGGTCTTGCGGAGCAGCCCGTCCTCGGGCACGAGGACCTCCGCCGCTCGCGGCAGCATGGCCAGGGAGCGCACGTCGAAGTGGTCGAGGTGCTGATGACTCACGACCACCGTGTCCGGAGGAGGCATCCGCTCGAATTCGAGCTCCCGTGGGGGATGGGCGGCGAACAGGCCGTCGTGGTGCGTATCGAACAGCACGGGATCGAACAGGATGCGGCGGTCCACGGTCTCCACCATCACGGTGGCGTGTCCGATCATGTCGATGATCATGGGTGACCTCCAAGGCGTGCGTGGGTCCGGGTGATGCACTCGGCGATGGCGTCGGCGCGCTCGGATGCCGCGTTCGCGCCCGGCTCGTCGCCCGTTGCGGCGCGGAGCTGGGCCAGGAGACGCCACGGTCGCTCTGCGAGCGAGAATGCATCGCAAGCCACGGACAAGAGCGCCTCGGCCTCGCTCAGCCGGCCCTCACGTGCCTCGTCGTTGCCCAGCAGCAGAGCGGCTCGCCCCCGAACGCGCGGATCATCGAGCGCGGCCCGCAGGCACGGACGCGCCCGCGAGCGCTCGCCCCTGCGCAGCCATGCGTCCCCGAGCGCATGGAGCAGCAAGCCATTGCGACCCACGCGAGCCCGTGCCTCGAGGTGGTGGTGGGCGGCCTCGGGCAGGCATCCGGCGCGCACCCACAGCAGTCCCAACGCCACGTGACCCCAACCCCGCCGGCTCACGTCGCGCTCGTGCTCCAGCCGGCACGCGAGCCGATGGAGCTGCTCGGGCAGCGGCGTGCGGGACTGCTGGACGAGCACGGCCGCATCCCGTGCGGGGTCGTCGCGATAGGCGGGATCGAGCCGGGCGGCCGCCTCGTGGTGCATCGATGCGTGCGGGGCATCGCACAGCGCCAGCAAGTGGCGGGTGGCGGCGCAGCTCGGCCAGCGCTCGGCTTCTCGCGCGAGCGAACCCACGACCGCCTCGCCCCGGCGCGCTCGTGCATCGAGGTCCGCGAGACGCACGTAGTGCTCGCGAGCCTCGTCGTCGCCGTTCCACCACGCCGCGAGGTGCTCGGCGAGGTGGCGGTAGCGTAGGGGGTGGAAACCGCTGTCGACCGAGCGCGCGATCGTCAGCAATTGCAGGCGTGGGCGCAGCGGATCGAGCTGGGCGAGCACGTCCTCGACCTCGATCCAGGGCACTCCGTGGCCATCCACGAAGTAGTCGAGGTCGATGTCGAGCACACGGGGCGCACGGGCGTCGAGGCTGGCGAGGTGGACGAGCGCGGTGGCGACCACGGGAACCCCGAACAGCTCGATCGAGGGGCCATGAGGGCCGGGCTCCAGGCTGTCGAGGTCGCATGGCCCGACCCCATCGACGCTCGTCAGGTGCTCGGCCCAGCGCAGCGGATCGGGGCACGAACGGGCGACGCGTAGCACGCGCCCGATCAGGCCCAGCGACCACGCGGCCAGCAGGAAGTCCTCGAGGTCGTACGACCAGGCCGTCGACGACGCCCAGCACACCGGCGCTTGCCGTGATTCGATCCGAGCCGCATCGCGGCAGCGATGCAGCGCCTCGATGCGCTCGGGATCGATGGCACGCAGATCGAGGTGAGCATCGAGGGTGATGATGGTCGCGCCTCGCAGTGCGTGCCGATACCAGATGGGCAGCACGCCGCCATGCTCCTCCACGATGAAGCACGTCGCATCGCGCAGAGGATCGTGTTCCGACGCGGGCGAGGGGGTAGTCGCGTTGCTTGACACCATTCGAGCGCGGTTGCTACGGTGTCCACCCGATTGGTCACGCAATAGGAGGCGCCATGGTGCAACGCAAGGCCGAGATCAGCAAGGATGAAGTCGCCGTCAGCAAGGTGATTCACAAGGCCGTCGTCGATGCGAAGTATCGCGCCGCGTTGCTCAAGGATCCGAAGAAGGTGCTCGGTGAGGCGCGCGGCAAGGCCATCTCTGCGAGCCTCACCATCAAGGTCCTCGAGGACACCGACACCGTGCGCCACATCGTCCTGCCGTACACCGGGCACGTGAAGGTCGAGACGCTCTCCGCCGACGACATCGAGGCGTTGCTCCCCATCGGGACCCGCTCTGGCTGTGCCGCGCTGCGGCGCCAGGCCGTGGACCCCTAGCGCATCGCCAGCGGCGTGTCCGCGCCGCGAGCGGGTGGAGCGAAGCGGTGCCCGCGATTCCCTTCGGCGACGCCTTCGAGCCCTTCGTTCACGATGCGCGCCGAGGCCTGGAGCTCCGCGCGGGACATGTCCAGCCAGCCGCCGTGGGCGGCGACCTGAGGCGGCGACTCTCCTCGCTCGGCTCACGCTGCCTGCTGGTCGAGCTCGCGCTCGGGTCGGCGGGCTCGCTCGAGGAGCCCTCGCCCGACTCCAGCGCTCGCCACGACGCGCTGATCGCCTGGCTGTGCGACGGTGGCTGGTCCGACGTGCTCGGGCGTGTGCCTGGCCTGGAGCCGCTGATTCATCGAAGCGTTCACGACTGGGAGCAGGCGATGGTCGAGCTATGGCAGCACGTGGAGCGCTCGGCATCTGCGGCGAGCTCGGTCGGACCACGTGCCGACGAGCACGTCGTCGGTGTGAAGGCCCCTCGACATGGATGGCGGGCCCACGCGCGGCTCGTTCGCTTCATCGAGCTGTCGAGCGGTCGTCGGGTGGTGCACCGCCCTCGGGGGCTCGTGCTCGATCGTGGCTTCGCCCGGCTGTTGCACTGGATCGGCGAGCGAGCCGACGTCCCCGAGCCGCGGGCGGCCTCGGTGCACGACGAGGGAGACCACGGCTGGCAGGCGTGGGTGCCTCATCGCCCGTGTCACGGCGCCGACGAGCTTCGGCGCTACCATCGACGCACAGGGGTCCTGCTCGGGGCTGCATGGCTGCTCGGAGCCACCGATCTGCACGCCGGCAATCTCGTGGCCGACGGCGAGCACCCGGTGCTCGTGGACCTCGAGACGCTGCTGCATCCGCGAGCCGCCGAGGAGACCGGGCCCGATGACGTACGACGCACGGGTCTGCTGCCTCACGACGGGCTGGGCGCGGATGCGGCGGGCCTCACCGCGCGCCCCGGCGTGCTCACCGGTCGCCCCGGTCTCGAGTGGGTCCACGTGGGGACCGACGCGATCGATCTACGTCGGGCGCCCGGCATCAGCCCTCGCTACCACAACCTGCCGGTCCTCGATGGAACCCCGGTCGGTGCGGTGCAGCATGTCGATGCGGTCGTCCATGGGCTCGTGGAAGCGCTCGAGGCCGTCATGGGTGAACGCGAGGCGTTGTTGTCGTGCAGCGGGCCGATCGCCGAGCTCGCCGAGGCGCAGACCGCCTTCGTGCTTCGCCCCGGAGACCTCTACCAGGTGCTCATCCAGCACTCGCTGCACCCGCGGGCGCTGGTCGACCCCGAGCAGCGTCGTCGCGAGCTGCACGAGCTCCATGCGGCCTCCCTGGCCGGCTCGAGCTTCGGTGCCCTGCAGCGGGTGGTCGATGCCGAGCTGGCCGCGCTCGAGCGGGCCGAGGCGCCCGAGCTCCGTGCGCGAGCTAGCGAGCGCGGGGTGATCCTGTCCGATGGGTCGACGATCCAGGATTGCTTCCCCTCGTCGGCCTGGCAGGCTTGCGTCCAGCGCATCATGACGCTCGATCGCTCCACCATCGCGGCCCAGGCCGAGGTCACTCGCAGGTGCCTGTCGTCCGTGAGCGCTGGCGGGGAGCGGCTGCGGTGAAGGCACCCTTCGACGTCGACGGCTCCGAGCCCAAGGGCTATCGCCTCGGTACCCACCGAGCCGTCGATCCCGAGGCCACCTGGGCTCGGGTGCGGCCGCACTTGCCGATGCTCGGGATCACCCGCATCGCCGATGTCACGCGGCTCGATCACATCGGCATTCCGGTCGCCCTGGCCATTCGTCCCAACGCGTGGAGTCTGTCGGTGGCCCAGGGCAAGGGCAGCCGCTGGGAGGAAGCCCGGGTCTCCGCCGCGATGGAGTCCATCGAGACCTGGCACGCCGAGCGGATCGAGCGGCCCTCGGTCGTGGCCAGCTACGCCGAGCTCCTCGAGCGTGGTCCCGTGCTCGGCCCCACGCGGCTCTCGCTGCTGCCCAACACCACCTGGCACCACCATCTGCCGCTACGCTGGACGCAGGGATGGGATCTGATGCAGCGCGAGCCGGTCTGGGTCCCGTGGGAGCTGCTGGACCTCGACTGTCGCGTCACGGCTACCCGCCCGGCCCCGTGCTTCCACGTCAGCTCCAACGGCCTGGCGTCGGGGAACACGCTGCTCGAGGCGAGCCTGCACGGCTTGCTCGAGGTCGTCGAGCGGGACTCGAGCGCACTTTGGCTCTGCCGGCAGCTGCTGGGGAACGCGGCGGCCACCAAGGTCGACCCGGGCACCATCGACGACCCGGGCGCGAGGCAGACGCTCGAGCGGCTCGATGCGGCCGGCTTCGAGACGGCGATCTTCGACGAGACCTCGTCGCTCGGAATTCCGGCGTTCGGCTGCAGCATCTACGAGCGCGAGCCGCTGTCGTGGGCCAACCCGCTGCCCAGCAACGCGGGCTCGGGTTGTCACCTCGATCGCGGCGTCGCGCTGCTACGGGCCCTGCACGAGGCGGCACAGAGCCGGCTCACCTGCATCGCGGGCTCTCGCGACGACATGCCCTGGCGGGACTACCGGGACGTGCAGGGCCCCGCGCGGGCCTCCGACGCGCCGCTGCCCGAGGTCTATCGGCTGCCCGTGGCCCGCGACTATCGCGACGTCCCGGCGTTCGCCTCGGATGACCTGGCCCAGGATCTGCGCACCGTGCTGGCGGCGCTGCGCACCGAGGGCATCGATCGCGTGGTGGTCGTGAGTCTCGAGCGTCCCTCCGTGGGCATTGCGGTGGTGCGGGTGGTCGTCCCGGATCTGGAGTACCTGGGTGATGGCGGCGAGGCGCGGCGGATCGGCCGGCGTGCGCGTGCGCTGCTCGGGCGGTAGCTCCGGTTGGGCTCAGGACGCCGAGGCCAGCCATGCGCGGGCGAGCAGACGATGCAGCGATCGTCGGCCGTCGATGCCGCGGCGGCGCATCCATGCGTCGAGGTCGTCGGGCACGGGCTGGCCGAGCCGGTCGAAGTGGCTCTGCACCAGCACGTCGAGCCCTGGGGGCTCTGCCTCACGCCGGGCATGGACCTCCGAGGCCGCGGCGCGGGCGTGGGGCGCGTAGCAATCGGACCACTTGAGTTCCGCGAGCAACCACTCGTTGGGGCGGTCGAGGAACCTGCGCTTCATCAGCTCGACGAGCGCAAAGCGCTCGATCAATGCCTCGAGCTGGTCGGGATCGAGGTCGTTGTCCACACACCACGCTGCGCCGTCCTCCGGAGACTGCCAGCCCAGCCGTTGCTCGAGCGAGTGACGTGCTCGCTCGACGTCCTCCGGGGACGGCTCGAGCCCGAGCCGAATCCCGAGCTGGACCGCCAGCTCGTGGCTCGCGGCACGGTCGAGCAGGCTCTCGAACCCCGGCATGGTCAGCCGGGCGTGATCGAGCACGTCCTGAACGCGAGCTCGCCCGGTGGGATCGCCGAGGATCGGCGCATCGCGGTACCGAAGGTCGTGCAGGAACGTCGTGCGTGCGACCGGCCCCGGGGCGGGGTCCGGGGCGGGCGGCTGCGCTCGAATGTAGCGGAGCAGGGCTCGCGCATCGGCAGCTTTCTGGTCGACGGGTTGCTCCCGCACGAAGGTACGCAGCGCCGAGATCGTCGCGGCGTCGAGCCCCATCGCCGCCGTGTGCTCGAGCAGGCGGGGCCACTGGCGTCGCATGTAGGGGAGCGCCGAGGCGGCGCCGATCAGCTCGTCGCGCTCGCGTGCCGTGAGCAAGCCCTGGTCGTGGCCGGCATCGAGTGTGGCCCGGATGTTGACGAGGGCCTCGGACAGCGCGCGGTACCCCGTGCTCGCCGGGCCGTGCTGGATGGCGACCTCGTCGTCGCCATCGAAGCGACCGTCACGATAGGACTCGAAGATCGATCCCACTCCCTCCATGCCGAAGGCATGCAGCTCGGCGGCTCGCAGGGCACCCATGCTCGCAGCCCCGACCACGCGTACGCCCTGCTCGAGCGCCAGCAGGATCTCCTTGTGCCAGACCGAGGGCACCGCTTCGAACAGGCCATCCACGATGCCGATCCACTCGGGGCGAAGCGGGAGCAGCCCGGCCACGTCGCCCTGGGCCACCGGAGGGCGAAAGTGGGCGTGGGGCAGCACCGCGCGGGCCTGGTCGATCGGCAGGCTGGGTCCGAGGAAGACGTAGCAGCCTCCCGTCGCGTGGTTCCCATGCATCCGGCAATCCGTTGGTGACTCAGGATTGGTCGCGGTGCTCCGAGCCCTGGCCCTCAGGATCGGTCGGCAGGAATGCCAGCAGTCGCTCCCGCAGCTCGTCGGGCAGCGCCGTCGAGCGGCCGCTCGCATAGTCGTACCACACCACCGCGCCCTCGCCGTGGGCAGCGCGGCGGCCTCGGTCGAGGCTGTGGATCTCGTAGCGCATCGTGAAGCTCTTGGTGCCCACGCGGACGATCGAGGCCAGCACGCGCACCGTGTCGGGGAACGTCAGCGGCAGCTCGAACGTGCAGGTGGCGCTCGCGAGGATCGGCGCCTGCGTCAGCTCCACGCGCTGGTGAGGAACCTGGGCGTCGTAGAAGAAGGCGATCCTCGCCGACTCGAACCACCGAAAGTAGACCGTGTTGTTGACGTGGCCAAAGGCGTCCATGTCGCCCCAGGCCACGGGAAGCTCGATGCTCACGGGTGCTCTCATTCGAAGATCTCCAGGCGCTGGTTGGGACGCACGTCGTAGAGGATCGCCGTTTGGCCCGAGGCTGGCCAGTGCACCTCCACCCGGTGCAGCGGCGCCCGCACGTCCCCGAGGCCGAAGTGGGCGATCGCCTCGCCCTGACCGAACAGGTGCCCGCCCACCCCGATGATCCGCACCTGCCAAGGCGCGCTCGGCTCGGTCCAAACCCGGATCCGCGCGCCCAGCCCCTGTGAGTTGCCGCCCGCGCCCCGCACCTGGACCTCGAGCCATGCCGCCCCCTCGTCCACGTCGTTGCGGTAGAGGGCCGGGGGCTCGGTGTTGCCCGCGACCAGGAGATCGAGGTCACCGTCGCGGTCGTAGTCGAACGCCACCAAGCCGCGGCCCTGCCCGGGGTAGTCGAGCCCGCGCAGCGAGGACTCCTCGGTCCATGGGGACTCTGGGTTGATCCCCCCGTTGATCCATAGCCGCAACGGATCGCCCACGAACTGCATCGAGGGCCACCCGGCGGCCAGGGCGAGGTCGAGGTCGCCATCGAGATCCACGTCGAATGCGGTCGCGGTCCAGCCCCAGCCGCCCTCGCGCACCCCGAACGCATCGGTCGCATCCGCGAAGCTGCGAGCGCCCACGTTGCGATACAGTCGGTTGCCGTCGTCCTCCGTGCCCGGGTTCCAGATCGACGACACGAACCAGTCCAGGTCACCATCACCGTCGAGGTCGCCGAACGCCGAGCCCATCCCGTTGGTCTCGGTGCCCACGCCCGCGGCCTCCGTGCCGTCGTGGAGGCCCGCCGGGCCGTCGTTCCAGAACAGGCGGCTCGTGCCGAAGTCGGCCACGAGCGTCAGCTCGGGCCAGCCGTCGTCGTCGAGATCGACGAACGCAGGGGCGAACCCGAACGCGCCGGGGGTGATGGCGATCCCGGCGGTCACCGCCTTCAGATCGATCCCCATGGCATCCGTCACGTCCTCGAAGTTCCCCGCCGCCACGCCTCCGCGGTTGTGGAGCAGGCGGTTCAGGCCCGGCGCCGGGCCCAGGAGCAGCTCGTTGCGCCAGTCGGCCACGAACACGTCCACCCAGCCGTCGAGGTCGTAGTCGCCCACGGCGATCCCCATGCCCACGTGGACATGGGGCGACTCGATCGCCGCTCCGCGCTCACGGGCCTGCTCGTGGAAGGTGCCGTCGCCCAGGTTCACGTAGAGGTGGTGCCGCGTGCCGCCGAAGCTGGTCAGCAGCAGATCGAGATCCCCGTCGCCCTCCGTGTCGAGCCACGCGGCGCCACCGGCCGGCGCAGGCGAGTGCAGGCCGGCCTCGATCGCCACGTCTTCGAACGTTCCGTCGCCGCGGTTGTGCATCAGGTGGCCCGGCCCGTCCATGCGGCCGAGGTAGACGTCGGGCCAGCCATCGCCGTCGTAGTCGCCCACCGCGGCCGCGCCCAGGAAGCGCTCGGGGATGCAGTAGTCGTGATCGCCCGGGGGGTCGTGGATCGTGCTCAGCAGGCAGAACGGCGGGATCTGGAACGCGCCGGGGTCGAGCCCGTGCAGACCGGCCTCGTGGGTGACGTCGACGAAGCGCTGGGTCGGCGGTGGGTGCTCGGGAGGGGGAGGAGCGGAGCCCACGTCGAGGAGCACCGAGGGGGGCTCGGGAGGATCGGGGGGCTCGCCGTCGTCGACGGTCGGGCGGCGGCTGGGCGGTGGGGATCCGGCGTCGGGGAGGGCCGGTGCGTCGCCGGTCGAGGTGCTCGGGTCCTCGTCGGCGGGAGCAGGCAAGAGCAGCTCGCCGCAGCCCACGGTGCCACCCAGGGCCATGAGCACCGCGATCGTCCTGCTACGCGTCCGCATGGCCGCGATGACCTCCTCGAGTCACCATCGTACGAGGAATGCCGGGCGTTGGCGATGGGCGGCGCGCGTACCGTCCGAGTGATCCTGTTGGAGGGCTGGCGGTGGGATGGGAAACGTTGCTCCGGCTCGACACGACAGGGACCCCGGGCTACCGTCCCAGTCGTCATGTGGCTGCGTGAGCTGCGGGTGAAGAACCTCAAGCGCCTCCGCGATTTCACGCTCGAGCTGCGGGGGGCGGACGGAGAGCCGCGCAAGTGGACCGTGCTCATCGGGCCCAACGGAACGGGGAAGACCTCGCTGTTGCAGGCGGCCGCGCTGGCGGCGGCGGGGAACTTCCGGGCCGACGACCTGGTGAAGGACATCCGGGCATCGCTGCCGGACGAGCGGCTGCGGCAGGACATACCGTTTCGAGCGGGGATGAAGGTCGGGTCTCCGCTCCGACGATTCAAGTACGCCGAGGTCGACATCTCGGCCGACTTCGTGTTCGGCCCCTCCGGTCGCTCGCTGCCCGAGGTCCATCCGCTGCGCGATGGACGGGAGCTTGGCGTGGACCACGTGCTTCGCAGTCGGATCCGGGTGAGCCCCGATCGCTCGGTGGCTGGAAACGCCGACTATGTCGACGCCTCCGCGTTCCCGTTGGGTACGGAGGACGCCGAGGACCCTACGATGCGGCGCGAGCGAAGCGGTGATCGGGATTCCGACCCGCTGGTCGCGGCTCGGGAGGACGACCTCCCTCTGTGGTTCGTGGCGGGCTACGGAGTGCAGCGTGACCTGCCCGAGGACGCGCTCACGGTCACTCGTCCCGAGCGTGCATCCGTCGATCGCCTGCGACCCCTGTTCGGCCCGCGTCAGCTCATCGGTCCCAACTTCCAGGCCTTGTTCGAGCCCGAGGTCGCGCGGAAGTACGCACAGCTCCTGCGCGACGTGCTGATGTACACCAAGCAGATCGTACCCGGCATCGAGGAGATCGAGCTGCGTGGACGAGGCGGGGTCTCGAAGCCCGAGGATCTCGTCCACGGCCACCGCTTCCTGCAGCGGGTCAAGGGCCAGGATCTGAAGCTCCCTGCGCGGTGGCTCTCCCACGGCTACCAGTCCTCGCTTGCCTGGGTCGCGGACCTCGTGGGGCAGATCGTGCTCGAAGGAGGGCCGGAGACGCCGCGTGAGGGCATCGAAGGCCTGGTTCTCATCGACGAGATCGATCTCTACCTCCATCCCAGGTGGCAGGTGGGCCTCATCCAGGCGCTCCGCGAGACGCTGCCCAGCATGCAGTTCATCGCGACCACGCACTCGCCGATCCTCCTCAGCGCCTTCCACCGCGAGGAGGTCGTGATGCTCGACTTCGACGACGAGGGCAACGTCGTGCAGGTCGACACCCCCCGCGACCCACGGCTCTTGACCGGCTCGGAGCTCTACGAGCTGTTCTTCGGCATCGACAAGCTCTACCCGGCCGAGCTCGGCGAGCAGCTCGAGCGCTACGTGCGGATTGCAACCGATCCGTACCGCACCGACGTGGAGGATGAGACCGCTCGACGTCTGCTCGAAGGTCTGCGCCGGGAGGACATCGACCCCGGGGTTCCGATGGCTCTGCGCAGGCGCGGGGATCAGGTCGGGTAGCGCGCACGATGATTCGGATCGATCGAGGCGACGAGCCGGAGGGCTTGGTCCTGGCGCGTGACGAGCACCTCGCCAGGGCGAGGTTGCGTGGAGGCCCTCCGGTCGAATTTCGCGGTTACGAGGCCGCTCGAGGCACACTCGCTGCACGTCAGCTCTACAAGTGTGCCTACTGTGAGCTGACCACGCGTGAGGAGGCAGCACCCGTCGAGCACTATCGCCCCAAGGTCGAGGCCAAGGACGTCGACTGGGGTGGTCTCACCGCGAGGAAGGTACCCAAGACGACCGACTTCGAGGACGACGCACGCTTTGCTCGCGGTCTCCCGCCGGTACGCGATGGCTTCGACCGAGTCCGGTGGACGTCGAGACCTGGATACTGGTGGTTGGCGTGGACCTGGGAGAACCTCGTGTTCGGTTGCTCGGGCTGCAATTCGGGCGTGAAGCACAGCCGCTTCCCGCAGGCCAGGACCGCGCGCGTGCTCGAGGAACACGAGGTGCCGCCGGGCGGCGAGGATGCGCTGCTGCTCGATCCCGCGGACTCGACCGAGGATCCGATCGAACACGTCCAGTATCGCCGGGTCTACAATCGCTGGATCCCCACACCGCGCGACGGGAGTCTCCGAGGCGCGTGGACGATCGCGCTGCTTCGACTGGACTCGAGTCCCGCGCTCCTGACGGCCTACGACCGGCGCATCAGGAGGCTCGAGAGTCGTGCGCATGCCTTCGATGCGGCGTGCGCGTCTGGAGCTGCGATCCTGCTGGAGGCGTGGAAGGGACTCTGCGCCGAGGTCTTCGCTCCGAACGAGGAGTTGCTCGGTCTCACCTATGACTGGCTCGACGCTCGTTATCCCGACCACTGGCGTCACGAGCATGACCTGATGCTGGACAAGCCGATTCTCCGCGTCGGCGGGGTCGAGCGTGGCGTGGCCTCCAGGTCAGCCGTGCCCCCGCTCGATGGTCTCGATGGCTTGCCCGGTACGCTTTGCGACCACATCCGTGTCGCTCGCAACTACCACGTGCCCGCCGGCAAGCGCGAGCAGCCGAGCATCGAGCACAAGCCCCTGCCCGAGCTCATCACCGAGATCCTCGGCCACCGCCCCGGTGCCACCGACGACGAGCTCGCGACGTTGCTCAACCGCAAGCCCGCGACGATCCGCAAGCATCGCCGATAGCCGGCTCGGTGCGTCAGCCGGGAATGCTCGCGCTCGAGTAGCCTCCCCGGAGCAGGATCCGTCCGAGCCATCGCGAGGTGCGCTTGGTGGACAGCTCGAAGTCGAAGGCATCGGCCAGGCGGTCCATGATGCCGAACACGAACGCGACCTGGAGGGCCTGGTCCATCGCGCGTTCGTCGACCCCGGCGTCGCGCATGGCCTGTGCGTCGGCCGGGCCGAGGGACTCCGGGTCGAGCACCAGCTTCTCGAGGAAGTCGAGCGTGGCTCGCAGGCGAGCCGAGAGCTCCACACTGCGGTGATCCTCGAGCACCGCTTCGACGAACGCGCGATCCAGCTTGGCTGCCACCGCGACCGCGGTGTGATCACCCGTTCAATAGGCGCACGCGTTCTTCTTGGACACGAATGCCGCGAACAGCTCGCGCTCGGCCACCGTCCACGACGATGGACCTCGCATGGCCGCGTGGAACAGCGGCGCCGCGTGCTTGCCAAAGTACCGTCGGCGGTACGAGAACACCTGGATGGGCCCCGGGAACGCACCGATGACGGCGCGCATCAGGCCGCCCACCAAGCGCTGGAGCGGCGAGAGCCCCGACACGAGGTCTACCCTCATGGGGCACCCCCAGCCATGACCTTGCGGCCGAGCTCGAGGCGCGCCAGCGAGGCACCCACGGCCGCCCCCACGGTCACGTCGAAGATCTCGGTCGTGGACAGACCGGCCTTGCGAAGCTCCTCGATGTCCTCGTCCACGACCTTGAACGGCTCCTTGCCGACCTTGTCGACGTAGGCCTGCAGCCCGGGGTCGAGCTCCGTGCCTTCGAGCCCCACGCCGAGCCGCGCCGCGGTGCGCTTGGCCGCGTTCCTGCGCAGCGGCGCCAGCGGATCGTCGCTCTCGAACAGGCTCGCCAACATCTTCTCGAGGATCGTGTCGAAGTCGAAGCTCATCGCGTGCTCCCGTTGGTGACTCGACGGCTGCACGAGCGCCACCGTCGTCCTCGGGATCGTAGCCCGATCGCGACCGCAGGTGCGCGTCCAAATGGAAGGTCGATCGCGGCGGGCTCGAGCGCGAATACGCGTCCGAGGCCCGAGCCTGCGGTGGCCTCGCTCGAGGAGATCGACGGCGCGAGGACTCCACGGTTCGCCGACATCCGACGACCATGCGTCCGGTACTGAGACGTCGCTTCCCACCGCTTCCGTTTTCTTGGAGGCCCTGCCACGAAATTCATGGGGATCGCATCCGCTCGCCTTGACGCGCTGCGTACGTTGCATAGAGGGGACACGAGGAGGATTGGAGCATGAAGTTCATCTCGTGTACGGCCGCCGTCGCGGCGCTGTTGGTGATCGGGCCGCCTGGATCCGGCTGCGGTCTGCTGGAAGACGACCAGCCGCCGGTCGGTCCCGCCACCACGACCATGGGCGGCATGACCGATGGCGACGAGCTGACGTGCATCGAGGCCGCGGTCCATGTGCAGTCCATCTGCGAGTATCCGCTGCAGTTCTGGGTCGACTACTCGGGGGGCACGAGCTCCATGACCCTCGTGGACGACCCCGTCGCGTCGGTGGGCGTCGGTCCCGGCGCGTGGCTGGTCCACGTGGCCAGTGCGGCGGACTACGTCGGGGTCTACCACCATGGCGGCGACGACTGCGAGATGGGATGCGGCTGGTGTGGACGGGGCGAGCACCTGTGCCACGGGGGGCTGACGGATGCAGGTCAGCCGACTTGCTGGGCGTGCCTGCCGTTCGACGACCCGAATGCGGCCGAGGCCTGCATCGTCGCGCTGACGGGATGCTCGGAGGAGGGGCTCGACGAGACGGGCGCGGACCCGACCAGCGGCGAGGACGACGATCCGGACGCAACGGGATCGGAAGGGGTCACCGATGATGAGGTGCCGCCGTACGACTGTGCGATGTGGGAGCCGCGCGAAGGCGTGAGCGAGGTCGGAACGGGAGTGCTCTCGGTCGACGTCGCGCTCGTCGAGGCGATCGTGATGTTCGAGGGCGAGCCGCTGTCGTCCTGCGATGACACCCGATTCCGGCTGCGTGCGGATGGCTTCTTCGAGATCTCCCGTCGCTCCGACGAGGGGTTGCTGGCCGCGCTGGGCCTGGAGCCGGGCGACGTGATCCTCGCGGTCGACGGGGAGACGATGAAGGGCCTCGAGGCGGTGATGCTCGCGGTGGAGGAGCGGTTCTCGTACGGCCGGATTCCGTCCGGCCTCACGCTCCTGGTGGGACGTGGGAGCGACCAATTCGTGACCACCGTGCTCATTCAGTAGAGAGGAACAAGCCCATGCGACGACTGCTGCTGCTTGCCTGCATGCTCGGCTGCACCCCCGACGACGACTCCGTCGAGCCGAGCGAGAGCGGACACGATGGAGGCGACGAGGGGGAGCCGCCGCCGGACGACGAGGCCATGCAAGCCTGTCGGGAGCCCATGGTCACGCCATGCCCGTTCGGGTTCGGGTTCCTGTTCCACGGCGGGCCGCCCGACGAGGAGCTCGTGATCATCGATCTCGAGCAAGCGGGCGAGCCCGTGTGCAATGGGCACGGTCGGTTCCTCCCGGCCGAGTCGATCGCGGCCGCCGATCTGGTCGGGGTTCACATCACGCGCAACGCCTACTGCACGTACGGGTGCTTCGCCGGGTGCAACTTCACCAACGTGTGCTGGGCGCAGGGGCTCGACGGATCCTCGTGCGCCCATGCCTGCACGGCGCCGGACCTCGACCAGTCCGGGTGCACCGAGTTCGTGCGCGAGTGCCTGGGGGACGAGGGGGCGGCATGCGACGGGTGACGAGCGGGCGGGCCTCGCCTCACCCCGCCAGCCGCCGCACCGATCGCACGTAGGGCAGCTGCTCGAGCCGGCTCATCACCCGCAGCAGCTGCTCCGTGCTGCGAATGTCCAGCGTGGTGTGCAGCACCGCCGCGCCGTCGCTGCTCGACCCTCCGCTGGACCGTCCGCCGGATCCTCCAGTGGTCGCGCTGCGCATGTTGACCCCCTCGCGCGACACCACGTCGGCGATGTCGCGCAGCAGCCCCGCCCGGTCCTGCGCCACCACCTGCAGCTCCACCGGATACACGTCGCCGAGCTTGTGGCCCCAGTCGAGCTCGATCAGCCGCTCGGGCTCGGGGTGGTTGCGCACGTTGGGGCAGTCGCGGCGGTGGATCACCACCCCGCGCCCTCGCGTGATGTAGCCCAGCACGTCGTCGCCCGGCACCGGGTGGCAGCAGTTGGCGGGGCTGCTCATCACGTCGTCGACGCCGCCCACGCTCACCCCACCCCTCACCCGATCCCGTGGGGGCCGGGCCGGCTTGGGGGGCACGGGGGGAGACTCGGCCTTCTTGCGCTCGCGCTCGGCCTCGAGCAGCTTGCCCGCCACGCCCTGGATCGACAGGTCGCCGAACCCCAGCTTGGCCAGGAAGTCGGTGGTGTCCTCGTGCCCGCACAGCAGCGCGACCGAGTCGAGCGTGGCGTCCATGCCCAGGCGCTTGACCTCGCGCTCCACCATCTCGCGGCCCTGGGCGATCGAGGTGTCGCGCGCCTGCTCGCGGAAGTACGAGCGGATCTTGGCCCGGGCGCTGGTGGACTTGACGTAGCGAAGGTGGGGGTTCAGCCAGTCCCGCGAGGGCTTGCCGTTCTTGGCCGTGATGATCTCGACCCGCTCGCCGGTGTGCAGCTCGTGGTCGAGCGGTACGATCTGCCCGTCGACCTTGGCCCCGCGGCAGCGATGCCCCACCTGGGTGTGGATCCGATAGGCAAAGTCGATCGGCGTGGCGCCCTGCGGCAGGTCGAGGACCTCTCCGGTGGGGGTGAACACGTAGACCTGCTCGCTGAACACGTCGGTCTTGAGCGACTCGGCGAGGTCGGCGGGGTCGGTGACCTCCTTTTGCCACTCCATCAGCTGGCGCAGCCAGTTGATCTTCTCGTCGAAGCGCCGCGACGCCGACTTGCCGCCCTCCTTGTAGCGCCAGTGGGCCGCGATGCCGTACTCGCTCTGCTCGTGCATCTCGCGGGTGCGAATCTGGACCTCGAGGTTGCGCCCCCCCGGGCCCACCACCGCGGTGTGCAGCGAGCGGTAGAAGTTGGACTTGGGCTTGGCGATGTAGTCGTCGAACTCGCCCGGAATCGGCGACCACAGCCCGTGCACCAGGCCCAGCACCGCGTAGCACTGGCCGAGCTCCTCCACCAACACGCGCACCGCCGAGACGTCGTAGATCTCGTCGATGGTCAGGCCCTTGCGCCTCATCTTCTTGTAGATGCTGTAGATGTGCTTGGGCCGCCCCATGATGTCGGCGGGGATGTCGGCCTTCGCGAGCTCGTCCTCGAGCACCCGCATCACCTCGTCGATCATGGCCCGTCGGGCGGCGCGCTTCTCCGCGAGCAGCTTGCCCACCTCGCGGTAGGTCTGCGGCTCCAGCTCGCGAAACGCCAGATCTTCGAGCTCCCACTTGACCTGCCAGATGCCCAGGCGGTTGGCGAGCGGGGCGAACACGTCCATCGTCTCGCGCGCCAGCGTGTGCCGCTCCTTGGGGGTGCGGTCGTCGAGCCAGCGCATGTCGTGGACCCGCCCGGCGAGGGCGATGAGCACCACCCGCACGTCGGACGCCATGGCCAGGAACATCTTGCGCAGGTTCTCGGAGGCCTCGCGCTCGAGGTGGTCCCACTCGATGGTGTCGAGGCGGCCGACGCCCTCGAGCAGACCGCGGACCTCGGAGCCATGGCGCTCCTCGAGCGGCCCCGGCTCGGCCGTGGCGGCCACGCCCCCGTGCAGCATGCCGGCGACCACCGTGGCCGCATCCAGGCGTAGATCGAGGAGGAGCATGGCCACGTCGAGCGCGCGCTCGAGCGCCGCGGGCGAGTGCAGGGCCTCGGTGTCTTCGAGGGCCTGCTCGATCGCGGCGCGCTCCTCGTCGCCGCGCTCGCGCAGGCGCGCGTGCAGATCGGAGACGGTGAGCTGTTGGCGGTCGGCCATGCGGGGGCAGGGTGCAAGAACGCGGGCGCGAACGCCAGCCCGTTTCACCACGGGCGCGGCCGCCGTCGCCGGGCGTGGCCAGGGGGTGGGTTCAGCCCAGCTCCACGCGCACGTGTGTGATCAGCTGACGCACCGCTTCCTGCGCGCCCTCGGTGGTCGCGTGGCGCACGATCGCGTGGCCCTCGCCCTCGTAGCCCTCGGCGCGCGGCTGGCCGATCGCGGGCAGGCTCGCCTCGACCAGCGCGTCGCCCACCAGCTCGCGCGCCTGCTCCCAGCCGTGCACCGCCACCACGCGATCGCCCCGACCCTGGCCGCGAAGGAACGCCGCCGCCGCGGCCCACTTGCGCGGCCTGGGCTCGAAGCGATCGAAGGTCATCAGCTCGGCCCATGCGGCGATCATGTCGGTCTCGTGCACCACGCTCATCAGTGGCATGATGAGCACCCCCGGCGGGCGGGCCCCGACCTCGTTGACCAGCATCGAGCCGTCGTGACGCCGAAACCACTCCATGTGGGTCAGCGCGGTGCCGATGCCCAGCGCCTCCAGGGCCGCGCCGTTGATCGCGTCGAACTCGCGCCACGTGGGATCGTCGGCCTCGCGCGGCAGCACCACCACGTACTGCATCCACGGGTTCTCGAGCACCTCGAGCGGCCCCGGGAAGTAGCGGGTGCCGCTGCGCCACACGGGCTTGCCGTGGATGGTGACCGTCTCGCACGTGAACTCGCGGCCCACCACGAACTCCTCGGCCTGGGCCGGCGCGGTCGGGGAGGGGGCGAGCCCCAGCGCGAGCAGGCCCTGGAGCTGCTCGGGCGAGCCGATGCGGAACGTGGCCCTTGCACCGAGCCCCGCCGGTGGCTTGACCACGATCGGGAACCCGACCCGGTCGGCGAAGTGATGCAGCTGCTCGGGGGAGGTGACCAGCGCGCTGCGGGCCACCGGCACGCCCGCGCCGCGCAGCACTTCCTTCATGCGATCCTTGTCGCGAAAGTTGCGGGCGACCGAGAGGCTCATGCCCTCGATGCCCACCTCGTCGCGCGCCTGCGCCATGGCCAGCTGTAGCTGCTCGAGCACCCCGCACAGGCGATCGATCGGGCCCACGCCCTCGTGGATCGCCTGGCACGCGCGCACGAGCTCGCTGGCCTGCAGACAGCTGTCCACGCCGTAGTGCCCCGCGATCCGCTCGCGCAGCGCCGGTGGCAGGTTGATCTCGGGGTCCTCGGAGATCAGCGACACGCGGGCATCGGGCAGCTCGAGGAACGCGGAGACGTAGCGCAGGGTGTTGGTCAAGAAGCGGGGGGCGACGAGGGCGACGTGGCGCACGGCCGGAGGTTCTACGAGAGCCGGGGCCATCGACACAATCGGGCCGGGCTCGAGGCCCGGGATCGGGCCGCTGGAGCCCGGCCGTGCCTCGATGGCCGGGGGTGCTGCCGCGGACCCGCCACCCTTGCCCGTCGCGGCTGGCCACCGGCGACGGGGTCCTCGGCATTTCCGAGGGCCGACCTCGAAAAGAACGATTGGATCGTCACCGCCCGACGAGGAAGGCTTGGTCATCGAGAGAGGTGGAAACGAGACCGTGAGCAATACCCTCGAATTCGTCGTACGGAGCATGTTGATCGGCACGGGGGCCACGATGGCCATGGACGTGTGGGCCGCGGTGCTGCGGCAGTTCGGCGTACCGTCGCTGAACTTCGCGTTCCTCGGGCGCTGGATCGGCCACATGCCGCGAGGGCAGTGGCTGCACGAGAGCATCGCCCGCACCGCCCCGGTTCGGGGCGAGCTGCTGCTCGGCTGGGGCGCGCACTACTCGATCGGCATCGCCTTCGCCGTGCTCTTGCTCGCCGTGCACGGTCTGCAGTGGGCACGATCGCCGACCCCGCTGCCTGCGCTCGTCATCGGGCTGGTCACGGTGGTGGCACCGCTGTTCGTGCTGCAGCCTGCGCTGGGGGCCGGCATCGCCTCGTCGAAGACCCCCACGCCCGTCTTCAACTGCCTCAAGAGCCTCATCACGCACACCGTGTTCGGGCTCGGGCTCTACCTCGCGGCGCGCGTCGTCGCCTGGCTCGTTCCGGCGGGGCAGTGAGCCAGTCGGTCCCGCGTCACCCCGAAAGGATGTTGATTCCCATGACCACACATGCTTCCTCGAACCTTCCAGGTCCGTCATCCCCCACCACCACGCCCATGGCCCCCGGCTCGCTGGCGATCTCGCCCTGGAGGGCGCTCGCGCCGATCTGTGGGATCGTCTTCATGGAGTTCCTCGCGATGGGGCTTCCGCTGCCGGTGTTGCCGGGCCACGTCCACGGGACGCTCGGGTTCGGCACGTTCGTGGTGGGGCTCGCGATCGGCGTCCAGTCGTGGGCGACCCTGCTCACGCGGCATGGCGCGGGGACGTGGTCCGATCGACGAGGACCGCGCAGCGCCACCGTGCTCGGGCTTGGTCTGTCGGTGCTGGCCGGCGTGGCGTATGTGCTGTCGTGCGCCGTGGCCGAGCCCTCGGCGAGCCTGGGGGTCCTGCTGGTCGGGCGAGCCCTCCTGGGTCTGGGCGAGGGCCTGGTGATCACGGGGGCCCTGGCGTGGGGCGTGGGGTTGCTGGGGCGAGAGCGATCGGGTCTGGTGATGTCGTGGGTGGGCGTCGCCATGTACGGCGCGCTCGCGGCGGGAGCACCGCTGGGCTCGCTGCTCCACGCGCGCCACGGCTTCGCCGGGATGTCCCTGTCGTCGACGCTGGCGCCCCTGATGGCGCTCGGCCTCGTCGTGCTGGTCCGAGCCGTGCGACCGGTGGGCGGGGCGCGGCTCCCCTTCCACCGCGTGATCGGGTCGATCTGGCTGCCCGGCCTGGGGCTGATGCTCGGTGCGCTCGCCTTTGGTGCGATCGCTGCATTCTCGACGCTCCGGTTCGAGCAGGAGGGTTGGTCCCATGCTGCGCTCGCCATGACTGCGTTCGGTGTGGCCTACGTCCTCGCTCGGCTGCTGCTGGGCGGCCTCCCCGACCGGATCGGTGGAGCCCGGGTCGCAATGGCTTCGGCGGCCGTGACGATGGTGGGCCAGCTCGGCATGTGGCTGGCGAGCTCGGCAACCATGGCGGTCGGGGCGGCCGCGCTGACGGGGCTCGGCTTCTCGCTGGCGTTTCCGTCGTTCGGGGTCGAGGCCATCCGGCGCGTGCCGCCGCACAATCGCGGCGTTGCGCTCGGTGCCTACGCGGCCTGCTTCGACGTGACGATGGGGGTCGGCGTGCCGTTGCTCGGCGTGGTGGTGGGCGCAGGTGGCTACGACGCAGCCTTCGCCGTGGGCGCGATCATGGCGCTCGGCTCGCTGCTGGTCGCCGCCGTGCTGCAGTCGGGTGGGCAGCGGACCCCGCAGTGACGGTCAGTCGGCCGGCCTCGTGCGCATGATCGACGACGCCGCGACCAGCAGGGGATCCTGGGCGCGGCTCTCGAGGCATGCAAACAGGATGCGCACGCGGGTGTCGGTCTCGAGCAGCCGCTCGACCTCTCCCTTGCGCTGGGCATCCCTCGCGGTGTCGGCGTGCAGCAGGCCCACGCCGAGCCCGCTGGCGATCAGGGTCCTGGTCACGTCCTGGCGATCGGCACCGATCACTCGCTTGGGCTGGAATCCATGCGTCGTGAACAGGTCCTGCGCGGCGCGGCTGCAGCAGGCGCTCTGCGTGGGGTAGATCCACGGCAGCGCGGCGATCGCCTCCCAGTCCGGTGGATCGGAGGCCGCCACGACCCCGGGAGCCGCCACGAGGACGATGGTGAACTCGGCCACCTCGATCGTGTCGAGGTCGGGCGGGGCCTGCCCCGGCTCGTTGTAGAAGCCCGCGTCGAGGCTCCCGTTGCGAAGTCCGGCGAGGATCTCCTGCGAGGTGCCGTGCCGCAGGGTCGGGTCGACGCCGGGGAACCGCGCCGAGAGGGTGGTGAGCAGCCTTCCGACGGCCTCGTGGCTCGAGTTGCTGCCGGCGCCGATGCGGAGCTTGCCCGTCAGCTCGCCCCGGCTGCGCGTGGCCTCGGCCATCAGCTCCTGATGGGCGGCGAGCGTCAGCTCGGCCTTGGCGAGCAGCCGCTGTCCGTCGTGGGTCAAGCTCATGCCGCGAGGCGTTCGCTCGAACAGGCTCAGCCCGAGCGTGTCCTCCATCGCCTTGATGTGAGCGCTCACCGCGGGCTGGCTGAGGTGCAGCAGCTTCGATGCACGGGTGATGCTGCCCTCGCGAGCCACGGTGACGAACGTCTTGAGCTGATGGAGGTCCATCGAGGCGCTCGCGAGACCCGAGACTATGGCACGGGCGCCGCGAACCTGCGCTCGGCCGAGAACCTTCGGTGCTGCCGGCTGTCATGGGCCCCCGATGACGCAGCCCGCGCCCGCCGAGGTCCATTCGTCTCTCGCTTTCGCCCGTCGCCGCCGGCGCTTGCTCCTGGGCAGCGCCTCGCTGCTGGCGCTGGGGGTGGTGGTCAACGTCGATCGCCTGTGGCCGGAGGAGCGCAGCTTCCAGGCGATTGCGACGGTGGCGAGCGACGACGGGCCGAAGTTCGCGGCCCGGGCCGAGGTGTCCGCGATGGGCGAGGAGGGCACCATGGGCAAGCCCACCGCGAAGCAGAAGTCGGGGCTCTACGCGATGAAGGGTCCCAAGGGCGTCGCGCCGCAGATGGCCCGCCCCCAAGGCGGCCCACAGGATGGCTCGCACGATGTTTGGGCCGGGCTGAACGGCACCGAGGTCGGCGAGGCGTTCGGCGTCGGGGGCCTGGGCCTGGTGGGCAACGGTCGCGGCGGTGGGGGGACGGGCGAGGGCACGATCGGACTGGGCAACACCGGCCTCATCGGCAAGGGCGGGGGCGGTCGCACGGGATCGGGCTACGGTCGGGGGGTTGGCGTGGGCCTCGGCCAGCGCGGCAAGGGGGTGCCTCGGCAGCCCGTGGTCGAGCCCGAGGGAGGCACCCACGAGCTTCCCCCGGCGGGCCGGGGCGAGACGGGGTTGACGTTGGTGGCCGATGATCCGCGCTCGACGTTCTCGATCGACGTCGACACGGCGTCGTACAGCGCCATGCGCCGCGCGCTGCAATCGGGCCGGCTGCCCGAGCCCGACGCGGTGCGGGTGGAGGAGTTCATCAACTACTTCGACTACGACTACGCCGCGCCTGCGGGCGACGTGCCGTTCTCGGTGACGGCCGAGGTGGGCGAGTGCCCGTGGAATCCCGAGCACAAGCTGGTGCACGTGGGGCTGCAGGGCAAGCAGATCGCCACCGAGGAGCTGCCGCCGCGCAACCTGGTGTTCCTGGTCGACGTGTCGGGCTCGATGGATGTGCACGACAAGCTGCCGCTGGTGAAGCGATCGCTCTCGCAGCTCACCGAGGGCTTGCGGGCGCAGGACCGGATCTCGCTGGTGGTCTACGCGGGGGCGGCGGGGGTGGTGCTGCCGCCGACGTCGGGGGCCGAGAAGGGGGCGATCCTCGGCGCGCTCGAGCAGCTCGAGTCGGGCGGCAGCACCAACGGAGGCGCGGGCATCGAGCTGGCCTATGCGCAGGCGCGCGACGCATTCATGGAGGACGGGGTCAATCGGGTGATCCTCGCCAGCGACGGCGACTTCAACGTGGGGGTGTCGTCGCACGACGAGCTGGTGAAGATGATCGAGCGGCAGCGCCGAAGCGGCATCGAGCTGTCGGTGCTCGGCTACGGCATGGGGCACCGCGATCACACGATGGAGCAGCTGGCCGACAAGGGCAACGGCAACTATGCGTACATCGACGGGCCCGAGGAGGCCCACAAGGTGCTGGTGGAGCAGGCCGGCGGCACGCTGGTGACGATTGCCAAGGACGTGAAGATCCAGGTGGAGCTCGATCCGGCGCGGGTGCTGAGCTACCGGCTGGTGGGCTACGAGAACCGCCGGCTGGCGCACCGGGACTTCGCCGACGACACCAAGGATGCCGGCGAGATCGGGGCCGGGCACGGTGTGACGGCGATCTACGAGGTGGTGCCACGCGAAGGCGTGGAGGGGCCGGGGCACTGGATGGATCTCAACCTACGCTACAAGCAGCCCAAGGGGGAGGAGAGCTCGCTGTTGACGCTGCCGGTGGTGGCGGAGGCGCGGGCGCTGTCGGAGACCAGCGAGGACTTCCGTTTCTCGGCCGCGGTGGCGTCGTTCGGGATGCTGCTGCGGGGCAGCGAGCACGAGGGCAAGGCGACGTGGGCCGGGGTGCAGTCGCTGGCGATCGAGAGCATGGGCGACGACCCGAGCTGTCGACGGCACCGGTTCGTGGAGCTGGTGGGCAAGGCCGGGATGCTCGCGGGCGATGGGGAGGTGGTGACCGAGCCGATGCGCTGCGTGGTGGGTGAGCGGGTGGTGGTGGAGGTGGACGAGGGGGAGGTGGAGGTGGAGCGGGAGCTCGTGCCGACCAGGGAGGTGCGCGGGGTTGGGGATTTCGAGGGGGGCGAGGTCGAGGAGAGCGAGCTGGAGCCCACGCCGTTGACCACGCGCGACGTGGAGCAGTGGGTGCTCGAGGTACTGCGGCTACTGCCGCCGCTCCTGGCCCTGCCGCTGTTCGTGATGGCGCTTCGGAGGCCACGGCGGCGACGGGCGTAAGGGCGGCCTCTCAGGATGGGCCCGTGCATCGTGGGGTCGAGCGAATTCGTTCGAACGGAGTGAGATTGTGTCCGTATGCGCTCCGATACCCGGGTTCTTGCTTGACGCGGACGTCCCCACCGACCCACCATCGAATGATGGGTCGGTGGGCATCGGGATTGGGATCGTGGACCTTCGCTCTCGCGACTGTGAGCACCATGTTACTCGTCGCAGCTTGCGCAGGAGATGACGCTGGGGGCTCGGGAACGGGGGGCGACGACGAGATGCCGGATGGCTCGAATCCTGGCCCGTCGGGGCCCGGGTGCGCGCAGCCGATCGGAGAGCCGCCCGGGTGGTCGCCGGAGGATATGGCTGGTGTGTCGCAGCCGGCGGTCGTGGATCGGATCGTGGGCCTTTCGGAGGTCGTGATGCCCCGCCATCAGCCGGAGACCAGCCAAGCCGAGGTGCCCGCCGTGGGAGCACTTGCTGCGGATCGAGGACCGATGGGGGCCTCTACGAAGGGACCTCACATCCACGAGCGGTGGGGGGAATCGCGGAAGCTGGAGCTCTCGTACTGCATCAACTTCATGCCAGGCGAGGATGCAGAGCTGGAAGCCAACTACCACAAGACGATCCGAGCGCTCCATTCGACGATGTCGGAGTGGGAGCGGGTCAGCGGATCGAACTACATCCACATCCCCGAGGATGACACGCCCGACGAAGATCCCAATTTTACATGGCAAGAAGGGGGCGTTTCGGTGCAGCCACAGTGCGCGTCAGATACGAAGGCGTACTTCGGCGTATTCTCGTTCGACTCCGGTTCGACGCAGGGGCAGACGACGGTTGTGCCGCAGAATTGGGCTGATCCGGAGCTGCAGCCACTCGGAGGAGGAGCGCTCGGCCGGTTGCTGCAGATCAGGACCAATCTGATCACGAATTTCGACGACACAGCGCTCCTCCAGTTGCTCCGACACGAGCTCGGGCACACGATGGGGTTCATTCACGAGGAGTCCAGCATCCCCAATCAGACCGATCCAAACTGCACGGAGCCGGATCCTCGTACTCTTGTGCCGCTGGATGCCGCGTCCGTGCTCTCGACGCCCGGCTGCGATGGCATGTCCGACGCCGGTCATCTCTCGCCTGGCGATCGTCTCTCGGCGTTCTTCCTGCAGCACACCCCGCGCGCGCGGTTCGAGACCCGGTCGCCCGTGCTTGGCTACCGGTTTCGCGCTGTCCTTGACGGCGGTGCCGAGATCCTGTGGCACAGCGAGGGCGCGACCGAGGGGCTCTTGTGGCGCCCTCAAGTGGGAGTCGGTGGGATCTCGTTCATCGAGGAGCCGTTCCCCTACTCGTCGCCGCAGCCACCTCCTCCTGGGGGATGGTTTCCCAACGAGAGCGAGGTCGTCATTCCCTTGCAGCTCACGGCCGGCCCCACGACGTTCGACTTGATGTTCTTCGGACTGGGACCCAACGTCGCCGATCTCATGGTCCTAAACTCCGGAGTGACCACGACCGCAGCGCCATGGCCGGATGACTCGTTCGCAGCGCCGGTGGTAGGTCGCTTCGACGCCGACGACCTCGACCGCGACGTGGTGTATCTCTACCGGCCGGGAGCCGGGGATGATGCCGTCGTGACTGCGTCGGGCGGGGTGATCTCGGTCTCGACCGACGTGGAGCAGCAATCGGACTACGCGTATCCCCTCGCGGCACCCTATCGTGGGCCAGGCTTCCCGGACGACATCGTGTGGCTGGATCCGCTGGGGGAGCGAGTGATCACGTGGCGCATCGACAGCGGTCTCCTGGAGGTCGTGGGCACCGCCAGGGAGCGGCAGCGCGAGCTCGGGCTCGTATCCGGAGAGCACATCCCGGCCATCGGAGACTTCGATGGTGACGGTCGAGCCGACATCATGTGGCATGGGGTCTCCAACCTCCCGGCGGGCCTGCCCGACATCGTGGACGTCCTGTGGCTCTCGCGCAGTACCGCCAACCAGATCGCGTTCGCGACGATCCCCAAGGGCGTGGGGCAGACCTATCGCCCGTTCGTGGGCGACTTCGACGGAGACGGCATCGACGACATCTTTTGGCACCGCAGCTGGGGCATGACCTCCGACGGGCCCTCGGCCTGGTCCACCGGCCCGAGCTTCGTGTGGTACTTCGACGACACGGGCGGTCACGAGGCCAAGGCATTCGCGCTCGATGCAGACTACAGCCCGTACGTGGGCGACTTCGACGCCGATGGCTGTCACGACATCGCCTGGTTCGACTCGGTCGGCGATACGCTGAATGTGTGGCGGGGCCTGGCGAACGCGCGGGACTTCGACTGCGGAATGACGATTCCGACGCCGCCGGATGCCGCTCCGGTCGGGATGCACTGGGGATTCTGAGGTGGTACCATCGCGAGCCAGGGGCGTGATCGTGTACGTGCGTAGTGGATCGAGGAGGGGGTGGAGGTCGAGCGGTGCTTCGATCGCAATCGCTCTCACCCTCGGCTGCGGACCGGAGTCGGGCGACGGCGATGAGCTGTCCGGCACGCTGGAGTACGAGCGGCCCGACGAGCAGCGGATCTACCGTCAGGGCCGGCGTGTCGACATCCTTCTCGAGGAGGAGCAAGGCACCCGCCGTGAATGCGGAGCCCTGACCGATCGCGCTCTTGGTGACATCGAAGGCACGATCTCGGAGCTCGATCCGAGCGTGGACTACGACCATGACCCCGATGTGCTCGAGTGCGATCGTCCGGGAGCGTGGATCCACATCGAGGGCTTCGAGCACAGCCCCTTCGAGTGCAGCTGGGAGTGCTGCCAGCCCGAGCTGATGCCGGCGGCGGTGGCCTACCTGATGATCGTGACCAATGTCCGATACTCCACGCCGGTCGAGGTCGATGGTGAGCCCTATGTGGCCGTCGAACTCGACGAGCAGTGTGAGTGAGCGGTGGTCACGAGTGGGGCCTGTGGCACGGCGGTCAGCGTTCGATGCGGATCGTCACCGGGGCATCGGTGTCGGCCGAGTGCTTCATCCGCAGCCAGTGGCGCCCGGGGGCGAGCTCGAGCGTGGTGGGGCGGGTGACGGTGGCGGCGGGGATCATCACCACCATCGGTTCATCCGCGGGCACGCAGGCTGCGTTGCACGAGGAGATGGTGACGACGGCGGAGGGGTCGTCGCTCTCGATCGACATCGTGTAGCGGTCGGTCTCGGGGATGTGCAGCGCGCGGCGAGCCCATACCGTGTCGCTCCGGGGGCCGATGACGTCGGGGGCGTCGCAGGCGAGATCCACGGTGGTCGACCAGCGATCGGGGTCCTGCCAGGGGACGAGCGGCAGCGCGGAGCACTCGAGATCGTAGAAGCGCCACGCCTCCTGCCGGCACGTCCGATGCTGGTCGAAGTCTGCCACGAGGGAGGAGAGGTCGGCGCCCAGGATCTCGGCGACGCCGGCCTCGAGCCCGGCGAGGCCTTCGACGCCATCGAGGCCGAGGTAGAGGTCGAGGTAGGCGTCGACGCCGAAGCGGTCGATGAGCACGCGCGAGAATCGGCCGGCGGTCTGATAGTCGAGGCCCGGGATCTGGCGCTCGTCGGCCAAGTCTTCGATGGAGGCGCTGCTCGTGACGTCGTAGTAGCCCGCGCTGCCGAAGACCTCCGCTGCGCCCTCGCGCAGGAGCGAGCTCGGCGAGCCCTCGATCTCGGTGTGGACCAGCTCGTGCTCGATCGGCGCGACGGACGAGTAGATGACGTCCGATCGAGGAAACGCGCAGGCCGCGACATCGTCCCTACACGGGGAGGCTTCGAACTCCTCGGGTGACAGCCAGTAGAAGGTGTGCCGCACCGAGCTGTCGGACCGCCCCACGCGCTCGCGGAAGGCGGAGAGCCAGGCTTCCATGTACGGGAACGTGCCTTCGCAGGCCTGCAGGCCGTCGCTGGCCCAGACCTCGAGGTGGTCGCCGTCGTAGTGGAGCGACTGCGGGATGCCAGGGTCCTCGCACGCGAGGATGCTCGACGTCAGGAGCGCCACGGTGAGGGGGAGCGGTCGGATGGAGAGCGGCCCGGCGAAGCGTTCGAGGTCCATGTCGATTTCAATGCGCCACCAGGAGCAGGGCGCAAAGGGTGAGGTGGTCGCGGGAGGTCCGCAGGGGTTGGTATCCTCGGACCCACCTCATGTCGAAGGTCGACCAACGCGATGCCCTCGAGGTGCTCACCCGGGCCCGGCTCATCGAGCTGGCGCAGGGGTTCGAGCTGGACGTGAATGCGCGGAGCAACAAGGACGAGCTCATCGATGCGCTCGCGCGGAGCAAGCGGGCCAGCTACGAGGTGATCCTCGGGGCGCTCGGGCGGGAGGAACTCAAGGA
This sequence comes from Paraliomyxa miuraensis, assembly GCF_026337845.1. GTDB lineage: Bacteria > Myxococcota_A > Polyangia > Nannocystales > Nannocystaceae > Paraliomyxa > Paraliomyxa miuraensis. The sequence continues at coordinate 55,156 of NZ_JAOVZF010000145.1, forward strand.
GATCTGCCGGGCCCACGGGCTGAGCGACAAGGGCAAGCAGAAGGCGGGGATCGTGGAGAGGATCCTCGGGCGCGAGGCCAGTGATGAGGACGGCGCGGGCGCGGGCGGGTCGACCGAGCCCGCGCCGCGCAAGCGGGGCAAGAAGAGCGCGAAGGCAGGGGCGCGGGCCGAGCGGAAGGCAGCGGTGGAGCGGACAGTGACGTCGGCGCGGGCGAACGAGCCGGAACAACTGGCGATCGAGCTGCCCTCGGATCGGTGGCCGAGCTCGAGCGTTATCTGTGGTCGGCCGCGGACATCCTGCGGGGGTCGATCGACTCGAGCGACTACAAGAACTACATCTTCGGGCTGTTGTTCTTGAAGCGGCTGTCGGATCGCTTCGAGGAGGAGGCGGAGAAGCTGGTGGAGGAGGGCGAGGACCCCGAGATCGCGTGGGAGGACCCCGACGAGCACCAGTTCTTCGTGCCGACCCGGGCGCGGTGGGGCGAGATCGTGAAGGTGGCGACCAACGTGGGCGAGGCGCTCAACAAGGCGTGCCTGGCGTTGGAGGACGCCAACCCCGATGCGCTCGAGGGTGTGCTGGCGGGGATCGACTACAACGACCCGAACCGGCTGGGGGACACGAAGAATCGCGATCAGGTGCTCGGGCGGCTGGTGCAGCACTTCTCGAAGCTGCGGCTGCGCAATGGGGATCTGAGCGAGCCGGACATGCTCGGGCGGGCGTACGAGTATTTGATCGAGAAGTTCGCGGACGATGCCGGGAAGAAGGGCGGGGAGTTCTACACGCCGAACATGGTGGTGCGGCTCATCGTGGAGCTGCTGGATCCGCGGGAGGGGATGCGGATCTGCGATCCCACGTGCGGATCGGGGGGCATGCTGGTGCAGTGTGCCAAGCACGTGGAGCGGCGAGGCGGGGATCCGCAGAACCTGACGCTGCACGGGCAGGAGAAGAACCTGGGGACGTGGGCGATCTGCAAGATGAACATGCTGCTGCACGGGCGGCCGAGCGCGAGGGTGGAGAAGGGGGATACGATCCGGGATCCGAAGCTGCTCGAGGGTGGGGAGCTGGTGCTGTACGACCGGGTGATCGCGAACCCGCCGTTCTCGCTGGATGAGTGGGGGAGGGAAGTGGCCGAGCGGGATGGGTTCGGGAGATTTCGGTTCGGGCTGCCGCCCAAGGGCAAGGGGGATCTGGCGTTCGTGCAGCACATGGTCGCGACCGTGAAGGAGGGCGGGAAGGTCGGGGTGGTGATGCCGCACGGGGTGCTGTTTCGAGGGGCGGCGGAGGGGAAGATCCGGGAGGCGATGCTGCGGGAGGATCTGTTCGAGGCGGTGGTTGGGCTGCCGCCGAATCTGTTCTACGGGACGGGGATCCCGGCGGCGGTGCTGGTGCTGGCGCGAGGGAAGGAGGAGGAGCGGCGGGGGAAGGTGCTGTTCGTGGATGCGTCGCGGGAATTTCGGGAAGGGAGCAATCAGAACTATCTGCGGGAGGAGGACGTGGGGCGGATCGCGAAGTGTGTGGCGGGGTTCGAGGACGTAGAGAAGTACGCGCGGGTGGTCGAGGTCGGGGAGATCGAGAAGAACGACTGGAACCTGAACATCTCGCGGTATGTGGATACGTCGGAGGAGGAGGAGCGGGTGGATCTGCAGGCGGCGGTGGCGAGGTTGCGGGAGCTCGAGAAGGAGCGGGCGGAGGCGGAGGGGCGAATGAACGCGTTTCTGGAGGAGTTGGGATATGGGTGAGCCGGAAGGTTGGGAAAAAACCTCGCTCGCCAGTGTGCTGAGGGAAAGACCCAGGAATGGATATTCCCCGCAGTGCCCCAATCAGCCCAATGGGCGATGGATACTCTCATTGGGGGCAGTCTCCGAGCGAGGGTTCGTTGCGTCTGCGATCAAGCCCGCCCCACCTGAGGACGAGAAGGTGGCGAATTTTCGTCTCAGTCCGGGCGAACTTCTGATCAGTAGATCGAACACCAGGGACCGTGTTGGTTATGCCGGAGTCTACTCCGGCATACCAGAGTGGTGTGCGTACCCCGATCTCTTGGTGCGACTCCGAGTGAACGCAGAACGGGTTCATGTTGGCTATCTCGAAGCATTCGTGCTGTCTTCGGTTGGGAGAGAGTACTTTCAGACATCGGCCCGCGGTACGAGCGGGTCGATGGTCAAAATTAACAGGGATATCATAGAGCGCTTTGAGATCTTGCTACCTCCACTCGCCGAGCAGCGCAAGATCGCGGCGATCTTGTCCTCGGTGGATGAGGCCATCGAGAAGACGCTGGCGGTCATCGACAAGGTGCAGGTGGTCAAGAAGGGCTTGATGCAGGAGTTGCTCACCAAGGGCCTCCCCGGCCGCCACAAGACCTTCAAACAGACCGAGATCGGCCGGATTCCGGGAGAGTGGAGCACTGCTGAGCTCAGCGATATCGGCAATGGGCAAGATCCTGTGCTGCGCACAGGTCCGTTCGGATCGTCCCTGAAAACGGAACACTTTAGGCCGTCGGGAGTGCCGGTGCTCACCATACAGAGCCTCGGCGAAGGTGAGATATCCGACGAGGGGCTCTTCTTTGTCAATGATGCGAAGGCCAAAGAGCTTCGTGACTACCGTGTTCGTCAAGGCGATCTTGTCTTCTCCAGGGTTGCTGACATTGGTCGTTCGGTCGTCATTCCTGAGCGCGCTGACGGTTGGATAATATCGTCGAATCTAATGCGCATCTCACCGGATCGGTCCCGAATCGACAGTCGGTTCTTGATGTATCTGCTCGTTGGTAGCCCTCGGGTTGTTCGCCAGATAGAACAACTCTCGGGCGGCGAGGGACGCAAGGTGATATCTTCCCCGGTTCTAAAGAAGCTGCTCTTTCCCATGCCAGCTATCGATGAACAGGTCACGATTGCCGATACGCTCGGTAGTCTCGAGGGGCGCATTCGGGAGGAGCGACGCCATCGAGAAGGACTTCTCTCCCTCAAGTCCGCCCTCCAGTCCCTCCTCCTCACCGGCGAGATCCGCGTCCGCCCCACCCCCGCCCCGGAGCCCGCGCCATGACCACCCGCGACTGGAACGAGCTCTCCCTCTCCGAGGACCCCGCCATCGCCCTCCTCGAGCGCCTCGGCTACACCACCATCCCCGCCGACGCCCTCGAATCTCCCTCCGAGCGCGAGTCCCTGCGCGAGCCCATCCTCACCACCCGCCTCGCCGCCGCCCTCCGTCGTCTCAACCCATGGATGACCGACGCCAACGTCGCCAAGGCGATCGCCATGCTCACCCGCGTCGAGTCCATCTCGCTCATCGACGCCAACCACAAGCTCCACACGCTGCTCACCTACGGCGAGTCCATCAAGCAGACCGCCAGCCAGCACGGCCGCCCCTTCCGCTACATCGACTTCGAGAATCCCGCCGCCAACGATCTCCTCGCGGTCCGCCAGTACCGCGTCCAGGGCCAGCGCCGCAAGAAGATCAAGCCGGACATCGTCCTGTTCGTCAACGGCATCCCGCTCGCGGTCATCGAGTGCAAGAGCCCGACCCTCGGCGAGAAGTGGCGTGACGACGCGATCACCCAGATGCGCCGCTACCAGGAGGCCGACGAGAAGTTCCTCGGCGAGGGCGCCCCAAGGCTGTTCAACACCGTACAGGTGCTCGTGGCCACCTGCGGCGAGCATGCCTGCTACGGCACAACTCAGACCGAGCACCGCTTCTTCTTCGAGTGGAAGGACACCTACCCCGCCGACCGGGATCAGCTCGAGCACGACATCGGCCGCATTGCCGGTACCCTGCGCCCGCAGGAAATCCTCCTGCACGGCCTGCTCCGCCCCGAGGCCTTGCTCGACGTGGTCAAGAACTACGTGGTGTTCGAGACCGACGAGGGCCGACTGGTCAAGAAGCTCTGCCGCTACAAGCAGTACATCGCGGTCGACCGCACCATCCGCCGCATCACCGAGGCCAAGCGCAGCAGCGAGCGCGGCGGCGTGGTGTGGCACACCCAGGGCTCGGGCAAGTCGCTGACCATGCTGTGGCTGGCCCTCAAGCTGCGCCGCGACCCGCGGCTGCAGAACCCGGGGCTGATCATCGTCACCGACCGCACCTCGCTCGACAAGCAGATCACCGGCACATTCAAGAACGCAGGCTACGTGGTCGACCAGGCCAAGGGTGTCCGCGACCTGCAGGAGCTGCTCCGCCACGCGCCCGGCAAGACCATCATGACCACCGTCCAGAAGTTCCAGGAGCTTCGCGACAGCGTGGCCGGGTCGGGTGCGGGCAAGGCCGAGGACCAGAGCAAGGACCAAGCCGAGGACGAGCAGACCAACGCCAGCAAGAAGACCGGCGACCGCCGCAAGGATCGCACCCCCATGCCGGTCCTCAACGACGCGCGCAACCTCGTGGTCATGGTCGACGAGGCCCACCGCAGCCAGTACCGGGGCCTGGCCGCCAACATGCGCGCGGCCCTGCCCAATGCGGCGTTCGTCGGCTTCACCGGCACGCCCATCGACAAGAAGGACAAGAGCACGCTCCAGACCTTCGGGCCCTACATCGACAAGTACACGATCGAGCAAGCGGTGGCCGACGGGGCCACGGTGCCGATCCTCTACGAGAGCCGCCTGCCCGAGCTGCGCATCATCGGCAACAGCCTCGACCGCCTGTTCGAGCGCGAGTTCGCCGATCGCACCGCCGAGGAGCGCGAGGCGATCAAGAAGAAGCACGCGACCGAGCAGGCCCTGGCCGAGGCTCCGCGGCGCATCGAGGCGATCGTCCTCGACATCATCGACCACTTCGAGACCCACATCGCCCCCAACGGCTTCAAGGCCCAGCTCGCCGCCACGAGCCGCGACGCGGCGCTCGCCTACCACGAGGTGCTCCGCCGTCTCAACGGCCCCTCGTCCGCCCTGGTGATCTCGGCCCGCCACAACGACGAGGCCAAGTTCACCCCCTACGCCAAGACCGACCACGAGATCGACGAGCTCATCGAGAAGTTCCTCGATCGCACCGCCGACCCCAAGATCCTCGTGGTCTGCGATCGCCTGCTCACCGGCTTCGACGCTCCGGTCGAGCAGGTGCTCTACCTCGACAAGCCCCTGCGCGAGCACAACCTGCTCCAGGCGATCGCCCGCACCAACCGCCGCTACTCCGACACCAAGACCCATGGCCTGGTCGTCGACTACTGGGGGGTGTCCGACGACCTCCAGACCGCGCTCTCGCTGTTCACCTCGCAGGACGTGCAGGGCGCGATGACTCCCAAGGCCGACGAGCTGCCCCGGCTCGAGGCACGCCACCAGGCGGTGCTGCGGTTCTTCTCCGGCCTGCGCGATCCCTCCAGCCTCACCGCGTGCCTGCGGGTGCTCGATGACGACGACGTCTTCGCCCACTTCGATCAGGCGTTCCGCGCCTTCGCGCAATCGCTCGACATGCTCTACCCCGACCGCCGGGCGCTGCGCTTCGTGCCCGACGCCAAGTGGCTGGGCAAGGTCCGCAAGGCGGCCCGCTCGCGGGCCGACCGCGCCGGCCCCGACATGAGCGACTGCGGGGCCAAGGTGCAGCGGCTCATCGAGGAGGCGGTGGTCGCCGATGGGATCCAGATCCTCGTGATGCAGGTGCCGATCCTCTCGCCCGAGTTCGACGAGAAGATCGAGGCGCTCGGCTCCGACGAGGCCCGCGCCAGCGAGATGGAGCACGCGATCCGCCACGAGATCCACGTCAAGCTCGACGAGGACCCCGCGTTCTACGAGTCGCTACGCGAGCGGCTCGACCGGATCATCGAGGACTACGAGCAGGGCCGCATCGACGCCGCCAAGCGGCTGCAGCTCGAGCTCGAGCTGCGTACGGAGCTGCGCCGCGGCCAGGCCGACGACGCCGACGAGCTCGAGCTGAGCCGACGGGGCTTCGCGATCTTCGGCGTGCTGCGCCAGGGATCCCCGCAGACCGCCACCGCCGCCGGCGAGGCCTCGCCCGGCTATGGCTCGACCCAGCGGGCCGCCCTCGCCCAGCTCCGCGACCTGGCCAGCGTCATCGACGACGCGATCGACCCCTTTACGAAGTACGTGGACTGGGCCAAGAAGGAGGACGTGCTCCGCGAGATGCGACGACGGGTGAGCAAGCAGCTCCGCGTGGCCGGCCGCGAGCCGGACGAGGCCAAGCGCATCGCCGCCGAGATCGTCAACCTCGCCAAGGCCCGCTACGCCCCTCGATGACCGCCGACCTCGAGACCTCGCGCGTGCAGTGGGGACGCACGCGGATCGACTACGCGATCCGCCGCAGCACCCGGCGCAAGACCGTGGCGGTGGCCGTGGACCCCGTGCAGGGGGTGCTGCTCACGGCGCCGCAGGGGGTGGCGGTGGGGCGGCTGGACGAGGTCGTGCGAGACAAGGCGCGGTGGATCGTGGAGCGATTGCGGACGGTCGGGCAGGTCGAGACCCCCGTGCCGCCGCGGCAGCTCGTGAGCGGGGAGTCGTATCTGTACCTCGGGCGGGCGTACCGCCTGCGTGTGCGGGAGACGGGCTGCGACGGGGCGGCGAAGCTCGTGCGGGGGTGGCTGGAGGTGCCCGTGCGGCGTGGTCTGGCCGAGGCCGAACGTAGGGATGTGGTGCTCGGGGCGATCGGGGACTGGTACCGTACGCATGCGCGAGCGCGGCTGCCCGAGCGGGTGGATCAGTGGGCGGCCCGGCTCGGGGTGGAGCCCGCCGACGTGCTCGTTCGGGACCAGCGCAAGCGCTGGGCGAGCTGCGACGACAGCGGGGTGCTGCGGTTCAACTGGCGGGTGATCCAGGCGCCGATGCGACTGGTGGACTACGTGGTCGCGCACGAGCTGGTGCACTTGCGGTACCGGGAGCACACGGCCGCGTTCTGGGCGCGCCTGGGGATGGTGATGCCGGACTACGAGGCGCGCAAGGAAGCGCTGCGGCGGCTGGGGCCGCGGCTGCACTGGGGGTGAAGTGGGGGCGCGCCCGGCCCTTCGGTCGCCCTCGAACACCGTCCCTTCTCCCTGCGCTCGGTCGCCATCGCCGCCATCGACCTCTCGCGCTCCTCGTCGCTATCCTCGATCGCAGTGCCCCGCTCGTTCCCCGTCCTGCTCGCCCTCCTGCTCGCCGCCTGCTCCGCGCGCGAGGTCGAGGAGGAGCAGCCGAGCCGACGTCACCTCGCCGCGCAGTGGTGCGAGGACTGGTGCACCTTTTGGTACGACTGCGAGCCCTTCTTCGAGGGCATGTCCACCCAGGGCTGCCGCGAGCGGTGTGAGGCAGACGAGGCCTGGGACTGGACCGACGAGTGCGGTGACATCATCTGGGGATACCACGAGTGCGTCACCATGCAGTCCTGCGAGGACATGCGCGACGATCCCGACATCCCTGGCGCAGACAATCCCTGCCAGTCCTACTACGATGAGTTCGCGCTCCAGGGGTGCAGCTATGACGATCCCGACGAGGGGTGAGCCCGTGCGGCTCCTGCCCAGCATCCTCGTAGTGGGCTTGCTCGTAGCCAGCCTGTTGGGCAGCTCGTGCATCATCCCGGACGAGGGAATCGTCGGATCCGTCTACTGTGGCGCTCGCTGGTGTGCCACGGCGGAATTCGCCGAAGCTCTCCAAAACGACAGCATCGTTCAGGTTCAAGAGACCCAGTCCGACGGCACCACCGGCTGGGTCACCCGTTGCATCTGCATGACTCCCGCCGAGGACGCCGTGCTCCAGACCGGCGCGCCACAGCTCCAGTACGAGCTGCTCCGCGCCCAGATCATCGACGCCACCCGGCAAGCGTGCCTCGACGTCGCCATTGCCAACGGGCTCGAGCCCGACCCGCCCTATCCGTTCGACGAATGGCTCGAGCCAAGCTGCTACGAGGCCGTCACCACCGTCTTCCACGACGGCTGCTGCTCTCTGCTCAGCACCGAGTGCGGTGGCCAGTCGGCCTGCCACGACGACGCCACCGCCGGGGAGCCCTCCACCGGCGGCGGGGTCACCACCGCCCCCGACACCGCCGACACCACCGCGGCCGCCGACTCGAGCACCGGCGATATGTCCTCGCTCGAGCCCTTCTACGCCGAGGTCTCCTGCTCGGGAACCACCTGCCGGATCGGCCAGCCCCTCATCGACGCCATGCTCTCCTCGCCCGAGGCGGTGCTCGCCGAGGGCACCAGCCTCTCGTTCTTCCCCACCGGCGGCCCACCGCTCGGCCTGCGGCTCCATGGCGTGGAGCCCGACAATCTCGCCGGTCGGCTCGGGTTCCACGACGGTGACCTCGTCCTCCGCGTGGCCCACCTTCCCCTGACCACCGAGGCCGAGCTGCTCGATGCCCTCGCGCTGGCCCAAGATCTCGACGACCTCACGCTCCTCGTGCTCCGCGACGGCACCACCCACGAGCGACGATTCCTGCGCCAGCGCTGAGGTCTGGCACTTGGCCAAACATCGCGCCGTGCCCTCGTCCCCACGACCCACGTCTTCGCGCAAACCCCCGCAGGCGGCTGAAGATCGACGCCCACACACGATGGCCAACGGGCGGACCACCCTTTCGAGAGGCACCCACTCTCCACCGCGAAACCCCTCCAAACCGCCTCCCATCGCCGATCTACGCCCCGCATCCACCCCACCCGAGCCCCTCGAAGTGGCCCACCGGCGAACCACCTGGCCAACCCGTGGGCCACTCTCCACCCGCATCGGTCGTGCATCCCCGCGAAATCCTTCACCCGACCTACTGGCACGGGATCCGCAGATCAGCCCTTCGTGCTGTCGTCGCTGCACGAGATCCTGGTCGAGCTGCTCCGCCGCTCGCCGGGTCTACTGCGTCACTACCTCGGCGACCGCCTTCCTCCGCTTGCCGACGAGGGTCTGACGTTCGACACCGACCACAATCGTGGCAGCAATGTGATCGAGGTGGGCAAGGATCTCGTTCTCAAGGTCGTCGACCGCACCGGCAACCTCCTGTGCGCCCTGGTCATCGAGGTCCAGCTCGCCCGCGATGACGCCAAGGCCCGCACCTGGGCGCTCTACGCGGCTTGGGCTCACTATCGCCTGCGTTGCCCCGTGCACGTGGTCGTGCTTGCCCTCGACCGCACGGTGGCCGAGTGGGCCGCTGGACCCTTCTGTATCGGTGACATGACCTTGCGTCCGTGGGTGATCGGTCCTGAGCAGATCGAGCCCATCACCTCGGTCGATGAGGCGCGGAAGTCCATCGAGCTGGCCTTCATCTCCGGCATGGCCCATCGCGACTCACCCATCGCCGCGGACGTGGGACGTGCGTTGTGGCGTGCCTTGGCATCGAAGGAACACGAGCATGGCGATCTGATTTGGGATATATACATTTCGTTCATCGACACGGAGTTGAGGAGGACGATCGAGATGGAACTGAGCAATTGGAAGCCCCAGAGTGACTGGGGGCGGAGGCTCTACGAAGAGGGCCAGCAGGACGGCGAGGCCCGGGGCGAGGCACGCGCGTTGCTGACGATCTTGGAGACGCGTGGCATGGGCCTCACCAACGAGCAGATCGAGCGGGTGGAGTCGTGCCGCGACGTGGGACGGCTCGATGCGTGGCTACGCCGTGCCGCTACGGCAACCACCGCGACGGAAATCTTCGACGGTGCGTAGCGTTGGGTCGCGGCCGCCGGCCCTGCAAGCCGCCACCCTCCGCCATCCCCGCCGTCGACACCACCGCCTCGCCATCGGTACGCTTGTCCTTGGTGCCCCGCTCCTGCCCGCTCGCGCTCGCCGCCTGCTCCGCGCGCGAGATCGAGGAGGAACAGCCGAGCCGACGGCACCTCGCCGCGCAGTGGTGCGAGGACCACTGCACCTTCTGGTACGACTGCGAGCCGCTCCTCCAGGGGCGGCCCGTGAGCGAGTGTCGCGAGAGTTGCGAGGCCGACGAGGCATGGCGACGGCACCACCCACGAGCGACGATTCCTGCGCCAGCGCTGAGGTCGGGCACTTGGCCAAACATCGCGCCGTACCCTCGTCCCCACGACCCACGTCTTCGCGCAAACCCCCGCGCAGGCGGCCGAAGATCGACACCCACACACGATGGCCAACGGGCGGACCACCCTTTCGAGAGGCACCCACTCTCCACCGCGAAACCCCTCCAAGCCGCCTCCCATCGCCGATCTACGCCCCTGCATCCACCCCACCCGAGCCCCTCGAAGTGGCCCACCGGCGAACCACCTGGCCAACCCGTGGGCCACTCTCCACCCGCATCGGTCGTGCATCCCCGCGAAATCCTTCACCCGACCTACTGGCACGGGATCCGCAGATCAGCCCTTCGTGCTGTCGTCGCTGCACGAGATCCTGGTCGAGCTGCTCCGCCGCTCGCCGGGTCTACTGCGTCACTACCTCGGCGACCGCCTTCCTCCGCTTGCCGACGAGGGTCTGACGTTCGACACCGACCACAATCGTGGCAGCAATGTGATCGAGGTGGGCAAGGATCTCGTTCTCAAGGTCTTCGACCGCAACGGCAACCTCCTGTGCGCCCTGGTCATCGAGGTCCAGCTCGCCCGCGATGACGCCAAGGCCCGCACCTGGGCCCTCTACGCGGCCTGGGCTCACTATCGCCTGCGTTGCCCCGTGCACGTGGTCGTGCTCGCCCTCGACCGCACCGTGGCCGAGTGGGCCGCTGGACCCTTCTGTATCGGTGACATGACCTTGCGTCCGTGGGTGATCGGCCCTGAGCAGATCGAGCCCATCACCTCGGTCGATGAGGCGCGGAAGTCCATCGAACTGGCCTTCATCTCCGGCATGGCCCATCGCGACTCACCCATCGCCGCGGACGTGGGACGTGCGTTGTGGCGTGCCTTGGCATCGAAGGAACACGAGCATGGCGATCTGATTTGGGATATATACATTTCGTTCATCGACACGGAGTTGAGGAGGACGATCGAGATGGAACTGAGCAATTGGAAGCCCCAGAGTGACTGGGGGCGGAGGCTCTACGAAGAGGGGCAGCAGGACGGCCATCGAGAGGGCGAGGCCAAGGGAGAGGCGCGCGCGTTGCTGACGATCCTGGAGACGCGCGGCATGGGCCTCACCACCGAGCAACTCGAGCGCGTGGAGTCGTGTCGCGACATGGGACGGCTCGATGCGTGGCTACGCCGTGCGGCTACGGCAACCACCGCGACGGAGGTCTTCGACGGGGCGTAGCACCGCCGTCGTCGGCTGCTCCTGGCCCTGCGGCGGTTCGTGATGGCGCTGCGGTGATCCGATCGCCGGGCCGCGGGAACTCTCCCGTCGATGCCCCATCATCACGACTCCTCCCCACAGGCGCAGGCGCTGCCTCGGTGCGTCCTGCTGCTCCCCTTGGCGCTCGCGGCTTGCACGGACGCAAGCGATCCCACCGCCACCACCGAGCCGCTGGCCTGGCGCGACGGCACCGGGAGCGGCAGCGAAGGCGGCGAGAGCAGCGAAGGCCTCCCCGGTGGTCCCGGCGAGGTGTTCCCACCGCCCTATGCGGTCCCGGGTCAGTGGACCTTCGACGAGCCGGTGTGCGGGGTGGAGCCCGACCCGACCGGCGGAGGCATTGCGCAGCAGCTGGGGATCGACCCACCGATTCCGCCGCAGCCGTACGTGGTGCCGAGCTGCACCCCGCTCCAAGAAGCCAACGACGACTGCCGGGTCGTGCACGATGCCGCAGAGCTCCAGCAGGCTGCGCTCCTCGATCCCGGCAAGAACATGGACATCATCCTCGACGATGGCTACTACCTCGAGAGCGGCCTCGACGACCTCGTCCCCCACCCGGCGCCGTACCTGTCGCTCGCACGGGCGCACCGCCTGTGGGCCAAGGACGCAGGCCAGGCGATCCTGACGTTCGGCGTCGTCGCGGGCGGCAACTACTGCAACCCGGCGATCGCGGCGAAGTTCGACGGACCCGAGTTCCACGGCCTCGTGTTCGACATCATGCAGGCCGAGCACGCGGTCCCGCTCAACGCGCAGCCCAACGCGCCCACGTCGGCGCTCATGGCCTGGGGCCACTCGCGGGGGATGAAGGTGCACGACTGCTGGTTTCGCGGCTGGGACGCGGTCGACCGCGCGATCTCGGCGCTGCGACCCGATGGCCTGGAGATCGCGCGGGTGGAGGTGCTGAACTTCGAGCGCTTCGGAATCCTGGTCGAGCTCGGCTGGCCACCCCCCGAGGTCTGCGCGGCGGGTCCCGCCCCGGTGGTGGTCGGGGATCCGGCACGGCTGTCCGATCTGGCCATCCACGGCATCGGTGACCCGGAGTGGTCGAGCCAGGAGGTCGATCCCTTGTGTGGCAACGGGGCCGGGCCAGGGGCGTACTGTCCCGGGACGCAGGAGCACGGGATCTGGATCGGCGAGACCACGCAGGTGGATCGCGCTCGGATCCGAGACGTCGCCTGGACCGGCATCCTCGTGGGCGACGACGAGGATCCGATCCACCGCGTCACGCTGCGCGACGTGGACGTGGACGATCAGGGCTCCAACGAGGACGGCTGGGGCTCCGGGATCGGATTCGAGGCGGGCACCGACGGGACCACGCTCGAGCAGTTCTGCATCGGGCCCAACGTGCGCCGGGGTGTACACGCCGAGTGGAACCACCACGGAGATGCACTGGACAACGTGAACCTCACGATCGCCGACGGCTGGTCGCGGGCCAAGTACTTCGGCATCACCCTCGACAGCGGGACGCAGGACACCTCGATCATCGACGTCCTGATCGACGAGGCGTGCCTGGCCTCGACGGCGATGCGCAACAACAACGACATCCTCCCCTACGACGACTGCTGCACCACGACGACGTGGACCAACCTCGACGACTCGGGCGCCACCAATGCATGCGAGGTGCTGTCGGGCAACCCTCCGCCCCTTGCCCAAGTGCTGGACGAGCCCGACTGCACGGAGCTCCAGGCGCAGCTCGTTCCCAGCTGTGCCCCCTTCGTCGACTCGGACACCGCGTGCCTGGAGGTCGGGGGCATGGACGCCTGCCCCCCGTAGCGCCCCGAAGGCGTCGGCACGTAGAATGCGCACCGCGGCCTCCCGGGCCCCTCGAACGCGGTATCCTTCGCGAGCCGACGCCCGCGGACGCGCGTCGATGCCCGCGCAATGGTGACCACCGACAGCGACGACGCAATGACCGTACCGGTCGGCGACGGCGAGGCGTCGCTGCCCGGTGACGACGCCGCGAGCCTGCACGAGCAGACCCCCGAGGTCCTTCGCGAGCGCTACGCGCTGGGGGAGGTGCTCGGCCGCGGTGGCCTGGGCGTGGTGATCGCGGCGCTCGATCGACAGCTGAAGCGACGGGTGGCGATCAAGCTGATCCGCGCCGCCGCGTACGTGGCCGACGAGCGCTCGCGGGCCGCCGACCGCATGCTGCTGGAGGCCCGGGCGCTGGCGCAGCTCTCCCACGAGAACGTGGTCTCGGTGTTCGACGTGGGCTCCTACGCGCTGGGCGACGGCGAGCGGGGGGTGTTCGTGGTGATGGAGCTGCTCGAGGGACCGTCGCTTTCGCAGTGGCTCGGCACGACTCCCCCGGTCAGCGAGATCCTGCGGGTGTTCCGGCTCGCGGGCGAAGGCCTCGCCGCGGCCCATCGACGCGGCCTGGTTCACCGCGACTTCAAGCCCGCCAACGTGGTGCTCGATGCCCGCGGGATCCCCAAGGTCGTCGACTTCGGCCTCGCCCTGATCGCCCAGCCGGGCTGGGAATCGCTCCGGGGCACCGACCCGTCGGGGAGCGCAAGCAGCTCCAGCGCGGTGATGATGGTGGCGCCGCGAGTCACCCAGACGGGGATCGTGCTGGGGACGCCACGCTACATGGCACCCGAGCAGCACGCGGGCGAGTCGATCGGTCCGGCGGCGGATCAGTATGCGTTCTGCGCGAGCCTGTGGGAGGCCCTGCGCGGCGAGCCCGTGTTCGGCAGCAACACCTTCGATGGGCTCGCGCGGTCCAAGCTTCGCCGCCAATGGGCGCCGGCGACCGAAGACCGGACCCCCGCGGGGCTGGTGCCGGTGCTCCAGCGGGGCTTGTCGCCCGAGCCGGCCGAGCGCTGGCCCGACATGCCCGCGTTGCTGGTTGCGCTACGGTCTCGTCGCTCCGCTCGCTCGCGAGCGCTGGCGCTGCTGGGAGGCCTGGCCGCGGTGGGAGGCCTCGCGGTGGCGTGGGGCATGGGCGATCGCAGCGGCTGCGATGCGCCCCAGGGCCCGCTCACCACAGAGGTCCGCACGGCGCTCGAGCGGCGGCTGTCGACCAGCGCCTCGGCGCAGGAGCTGGCCCTCATCGAGGCCCGCGCCAGTCAGCGCGCCACGGACATCGTCGACGGCTTCGTGCGCGCCTGCGAGGCTCATCGCGACGGGACGCTCGATGCCACGGGGCTCGATCGCCGCGTGGCGTGCCTGCGCCGCTCCTCGGACGCCCTGGAAGGAGCGCTGGCCATCATCACCGAGTCCGAGACCCTCACCCCCGACAAGGCATTCGACACCATCGCAGGGCTCGGTCCCGTCGCGGACTGCGACGACGACGGTCGCCTCGCGCAGCAGCTGCCGCCGCCGTCCGATCCCGAGGTCGCCGCGGCGGTCGACGAGCTCCGTGGTGAGATGAGCCGCGTGGAGAGCCTCGACGACATGGGGCGCACGCAAGAGGCGGCCGAGCGGCACGCGCAGGCGCTGGCCCGGGCCGAGGGGCTCGGCTACCGACCGCTCGTGGTCGAGCTGATCGTGCAAGGGGCCAACCGCGCGCTGGCGGACGGCCGGTTCGAGCCGGCCAAGGAGCTGCTCGAGCGCGCGCTGATGGAGGCCCAAGAGCTGGGCCACGATGCGATCGCGGCCCAGGCCGCGTCGGCGCTGGTGTTCGTGGTGGGGAACGGCCTGTCGCGTCACGACGAGGGGCTGCGCCTCGCCGAGACGGCGCTGGCCCTCGTCCACCGCGCGGGAGATCCACCCCGCACCCTCGCGCGCCTGCACGGAGCCATCGGCGGGATCGAGGCCAACAAGCGCAACTACGCGGAGGGGATCCGCCAGTACGAGCGCGCGATCGAGATCCTCGGTGCCGGCACCGAGCCCGACCCGGGCGAGCTGACCGTGCTGCTCGGCGGCCTGGCCATCACCTTGCAGCACAAGGGCGACCTCGAGGCTGCGGCCGAGAAGCAGCGGCAGGTGCTGGCGATCCGCGAAGAGATGCTGGTGCCCACCCATCCCGCGATCGGCGTCGCGGCGCTCAACCTCGGCAACACGCTCACCAAGCAGCAGAAGTGGGAGGAAGCCGAGGCGCTGCTGCTGCGCGCGATCGAGAGCTTCGAACGCCCGAGCCAGCCCACGATCAAGCTGGCCTACCCGCTGGTCAGCCTGGGCGTGGTGTACAAGAAGCAGGGCCGCTACGACGAGGCGGCTGCGCTCTACGAGCGCGCCATCGAGGTGGTCGAGCAGGTCCATGGTCCCAATCACTCGCTGGTGGGTCAGTGCCTGATCAACCTGGCCAACGTGGAGAAGCGGCGAGGCAACCTCGAGCGTGCGCGCGAGCTGGGACGGGCGGCGGTGCGCTCGGTGGAGGGACGGATGGGCGACGAGAGCCCCGAGCTGGCCTCGCCGCTGATCGATCTGGCCGACATCGAGGTCCAGCTCGGTGCGCTCGACGTGGCTCGACGCGACTACGCTCGAGCCATCGCGATCCTCGAGGCCGGGGGGCACGCCGATCGCGAGCTCGCGGCCGCGCTGACCGGCCTGGGCAACCTCCAGCGGGATGCAGGCGAGCTCGACGAGGCGCGGGTCGGCCTGTCGCGGGCGCGGGAGATCCTCGGGGAACGCGAGCACATCGACCTGCCCCACACCCTGCTCGCCCTGGGCAAGCTGGAGCGACGCGCGGGCCGGCCCGAGGAGGCCGAGGCGCTGCTGCGCGAGGCGCTGGGCGGTCTGGAGCGCCTGCCCGACGCCAAGGGGGCGGCCGACGAGGCCCGCCTCCAGCTGGCGCAGCTCGAGAGGGAACGCGGGCGATGAGCCTCGACTTGCAGTCCACGCTGTGGCAGGCCGCCGACAAGCTCCGCAACAACCTCGACGCCGCCGAGTACAAGCACGTGGTGCTGGGGCTCGTGTTCCTCAAGTACGTCTCCGATGTCTTCGAGGATCGGCGTGCTCGGCTCGAGGCCACGCGTGATGCGGGCACCGACCCGGAGTCGCCGGGCGCGTATCGGGCCAAGGGCAGCTTCTGGGTGCCTCCGACGGCCCGCTGGGCGAGTCTCGAGGCGCGGGCCGGAGCGCCGGGCATCGGCAAGCGAGTCGACGCCGCAATGGCGGCGATCGAGCGCGACAACCCCGTGCTCGCGGGCGTGCTGCCCCGCGGCTACGGCCGGCCCGGACTCGACCAGCGGCGGCTCGGGGAGCTGGTCGCGCTCATCGGTGGGATCGGGCTTGGCGAGGCCAGCGGCGGCTCTCGCGACCTGCTCGGGCACGTCTACGAGTACTTCCTGGGCCAGTTCGCCTCGGCCGAGGGCAAGCGGGGCGGGCAGTTCTACACGCCGCAGTGCGTGGTCCGGCTGCTGGCCGAGCTGCTCGCGCCCTACGAGGGGCGGGTGTTCGACCCGTGCTGCGGGTCGGGCGGGATGTTCGTCTCGAGCGAGACGCTCGTGCAGGCCCACGGCGGCCGGCTCGAGGACATCGGCGTCTTCGGGCAGGAGAGCAACCCGACCACGTGGCGGCTGGCGAGGATGAACCTGGCCATTCGAGGGATCGACGGGGACCTCGGGCCGCGGTGGGGGGACTCGCTGCATCACGACCATCACGCCGACCTGCGGGCGGACTACGTGCTGGCGAACCCGCCGTTCAACGACCGCGACTGGGGCGGGGACCGGCTGCGCGAGGACCCGCGGTGGCGGTACGGGGTACCGCCGGTCGGCAACGCCAACTTCGCATGGGTGCAGCACATCATCCATCACCTCGCGCCGGCCGGCATCGCGGGGATCGTGCTCGCCAACGGGAGCATGTCGTCGCAGCAGTCGGGGGAGGGGAGGATCCGCCGGGCGATCGTCGAGGCCGATCTGGTCGACTGCATGGTGGCGCTGCCGGGGCAGCTGTTCCATTCGACGCAGATCCCGGTGTGCCTTTGGGTGCTCGCGCGCGACAAGCACGGCGGCCGGGGCGTGCGTGGACGGGCGATGCGGGATCGCAGCACGCAGACGCTGTTCATCGATGCGCGCAAGCTCGGGACGATGCTCGACCGGGTACACCGGGAGCTGACCGGTGACGACCTCGAGCGGATCGCCGATGCCTATCACCGGTGGCGCGGGGACGCCGGGGCCGAGTACCGAGACGTGCCGGGGTTCTGCCGCAGCGTCGCGACCGCGGAGATCGCCGCGCAGCGGTTCGTGCTCACCCCCGGGCGCTACGTGGGGGTCGAGGCCGCACCCGCGACCGAAGGGGAAGCGTTCGAGGACGAGATGGCGCGGCTTCGGGCCACGCTGGAGGAGCAGCTGCGAGCAGGCAAGCGGCTCGAGCGCTCCATCCTCGAGGCGCTCTCGGAGCTCGGTCATGGCCGGTAGCACGCGTCGCTCGACGGTCGGCGACCACGCGACGCTGCAGCGCGGCACGACGTACGAAGGCATGCTCGTGGGGCGGCCGGGACCGGCGCTGCTGGGCCTGGGGTCGATCGAGCCGGGTGGTGGCTTTCGATGCGATCCCAAGACCTACGGAGGCGACTGCCCGGAGCACCTGATGCTCGCCCCCGGCGATCTGTATGTCGCGCTCAAGGGCGCGACCAAGGACGGCACCATGATCGGATCGGTGGCTCGGGTCCCGTCGGCGGTGCCCTCGGGTCGCCTGACGCAGGACACGGCCAAGCTCGAGCTGCTCGATCCCGACCCGATCGTGGCGAGCCATCTGTACTGGACCCTGCGCACGCCCCAGTATCGAGCGTACTGCGAGGGGCACGCGACCGGGAGCGCCGTCGTCGGTCTGTCCCGGCACGACCTGCTGGCCTACCCCGTTCCGCCGCTCGATGCCGTGAGGCGCACCGCGGTCCGCTTGCTCGACGACCTCGAGGCCAAGATCGAGCTGAATCGCGCCACGAGCCACACGCTCGAGGCGATGGCCTCGACGCTGTTTCGCGCGTGGTTCGTCGACTTCGAGCCCGTCCGCGCCAAGGCCCGGGGCAGGGCACCCGCGGGCATGGATGCCGAGGTCGCCGCGCTGTTTCCCTCGGCGCTCGAGGCTTCGACCCTCGGTCCGATCCCGAAGGGATGGACGCCCGGTCGCCTCCGGGACGCGGCGGCGCTCAATCCCTCGCGCCCCCTGAGCAGAGGGACCTTGGCGCCTCATGTCGAGATGGCGCGGATCCCCACCGTGGGTCATCGCGCGTCGGCGTGGCCGCTGCGAGCGGTCGGCTCGGGGGCGCGCTTCACCAACGGCGACGCGCTGCTCGCTCGCATCACCCCCTGCCTCGAGAACGGCAAGACCTGCTTCGTGGACTTCCTGGCGCCGGGCCAGATCGCCTGGGGCTCGACGGAGTACATCGTGCTGCGTGCCCGTCCCCCGCTGCCGCCCGTGTGGGCGTACTTGCTGGCCCGCGAGCCGAGCTTTCGCGAGTTCGCGATCCAGCGGATGCAAGGCACCACGGGACGCCAGCGGGTGCCGGCCGCCGCGCTGGGGGCGTACCCGGTGGTGCTCCCCAGCGAGCCGGTCGCAGCGGCCTTCGGCCGCATCGTCGAGGCGCTGTTCCACGAGATCCGCGCCCTCGACGAGCAGAGCGGGACGCTGGCGAGCATGAGCGGCGCGTTGCTGTCGCGTCTCGCCGGCGGCGCGCTCACGGCAGGCGACGGCGCGCCGCATCGGCTACGATGAATCCCTCGTCTGGATTGGACTTCACATGCGCATTGCGTCCCTCGTATTCGTCGTGCTGCTTGCCGCCTGCCCGGGCACTCCCTCGGAGGAGTCCTCCGGAAGTTCCGAGACCTCGGAGACCACCGAGCCCATCACGACCAGCACGTCCTCCTCCGGTGTCACGTCCACCACGGATGCCACGACCGTGGGCTCGGCCGACGAGACCAGCTCGGGTACGGGCATCGATCCCACCGCGGGCTCCGTGTGCGAGCCGCAGCCGGAGGACCTCACCTTCTACGTCTCCATCTCGCCCTACGAGCCTCCCGAGGGCACCTTCTTCCTCACCATCGATGCCGCCTGCGTGGTGCAGGGGGTGACCGACGAGGGCGATGTTCGCACCTTCGCGCTGGAGTGCGACGAGGACGGCATGATGGTCCCCCACGATCTCGAGGTGGTGCACGGCAACGGCCCGCTGGATCTACCCATGACGGTGGGTACGCCCATCCACCTGCGGGTGGCCAAGGACTTCCCGATCGACTACGGCGGGTTCACCTACATCGTGGTGCGCAGCGAGACCGACGAGCTGTTGCTGGGCTACTACGGGGGCGGCGAGATTCCTCCCATGCTCGGCGTCGACGTCGACCCGTGGTTCGCCCCGCTGACCTACGCGCTGGCGTTCGGCGACTGCGATCCCGAGCCCTACGAGGAGCCGGGCATGTTCATCCAGGAGCCGTGCCCCGCCCAGCTCACGCGGCTCGCGGTGGACTTCCTCATTGGCGACGACGGGATCCACCTGCTCGATCGCACCTCGGGCCAGCTCGGCCCGTGGTCGCTGTTCGTGCTGGGGGCCCGGCACCTCGATCCCCAGATGGGCAGCTGCGATCTGCCGATCGACGCGTTCGCCTTCGTGGCCTACCAGCCGGGATGAAGAACCCCGCGGGGTTCCCGGGTGTCCAACGCGACCATGGCGACCAACGACGAGGGGCTCCTTCCAGTGCTGGCCGTCGCCGTGCTGCTCGGCGGTGGAGTGGCGGCGTGGCTCATGACCCGGCCCGATGCTGCGCCCGACCAGGGCAAGCCCACGCCGGTTGCCGCACCCACGCCCGTGGCCGAGGCGGCGGCCCCGACTCCCGCCCCGCCCACGCGGCAGGAGGCCTGGCGAGCCAAGCGAGAGCGCATCCGCGCCGCCTGGCACGGCCGCGGGGCCGAGCCGGCGGCGGCCGACGAGGACGAGGAGACCGACGCCGTCGGCCACTGCACCGAGGAGTGCTGGGGCTCGCTGCAGCTTCAGCTGCGCCTGGCCGGTGCGATCGAGGGCTGCCGCGAGCTGCTGCCGCCACGGGCCCAGGGCAAGGCGCGGTTCTCGGCCAAGGTGCTCGCCGATCCCGAGCTCGGGTCGGTGGTCGACTCGGTGGAGGTGCTCGAGGACACGATCGCGGTCGACGAATTCCGCGAGTGCATCCTCGAGTCGGCCCCGCTGGCCGAGCTGGCAGATTCCACCGAGCCCGTCTCCGACGAATTCGTGTTCCGCTATACCGTGGGGACGCCGGGCGACAACGCGGTCGACTTCTTGCGCGACCACCCCGAGCTGGTCGAGCGCTTCCCCCGGCTCGCTGCGGTGCTCGAGCGCCCCATCGACGCCCCACCGAGCGACGAGGATGCGACCGCCTTCGCCCAGATCATCAGCACCGACGAGGCGGCGATGTCCGCGTTCGGCCAGTGGATGGTCGAGCAGGGGGTCGACCTCGCCCACGTGCGCGCCGACGATCCGTAGGCGTGGCCCGGGCCGGCTTTGGGATCATGTTCTGGGCGCTGATCGTGGCGCTGTTGGTCGTGGCGCTGTTTGGATCATGGCGGGCCTGACCGTGCGCGTCGGCCCGTGGTCTCCTTGGTCGCTCGCGGCTCGAGCCACTGCGGCGCGAGCATCGGGGTTGGCTCGGCCAGCCACCCGGTGGGCAAGCGCCCGAGCTGCCCCTCGTTCCCGCGCCCCCAGCACCGCACGCTGCCGCTTCGCTGACGCGCACAGGTGTGTGCATCACCGGCGGCGATCTCGACCACCTCGCGAAGACCCGGCACCCGCCGCGGCCCCGCCGAGCTCTTGCCCGCCGCGGCCGAGCCCAGCTGCTCGTTGCCGTTGTTCCCCCAGCACCACACCTGGCCCTTGGTCAGCGCGCAGGCGTGGTGAGTGCCGGCGGTGATCGCCTCCACCTCCTCCAGCGGATGGTCGAACGACGGCTCGTCGAGCTCCTTCTCCTTCCAGCACCGCACGCGGCCGGCCCTGGTGCGCACGCACAGCTGGCCGTCGCCCTCGGCGATCTGTGCCGCATCGTCGAGGGCGGGCAAGCGTCGCGCAGGCGCGCTGAGGGTGGCCGACAGCTCCCAGCAGTCCACCTTGCCGTCGCGTCGCACGGCACAGCCGTGCTCCTTGCCCACCGCCACGTCCACCGCCTCGGAGATCGAGCTGACGAGGATTGGCGCGGGAGCCTTGCCCGAGACCGGCCGCCAGCAGTGCACGTGCCCGTCGCTGGTCACGGCACAGGCGAAGGCATTCGAATCGGCTGCCACCGCCTTGGAGACCACGAGGGTGGTCGGTCCGACCTCGTGCATCTCCGCGGTCGAGCGCCAGCATCGGAGCTCGTCGCCCGAGGTGCGGGCGCAGGGACCCACGGTCAGCAGCTGCACGAGCCCGGCGTGAGGTGAGGGGCGAGGCTCGGCGAAGGCGGTCACCGTGTGGGTGTTGGGGAGCTCGTGCTGGCCCCAGCAGACCATCGATCCATCCTCTCGACCCGCGCAGGTGTCCTGGCCGAACGGCATCAGCCGCCCCACGCCCTGCGTCGCCACCGGAGGGATCCCGCGCGGGGGTGGGCCTCCTCCGCGGACCCGCCCCGCAGGGTCCTGACCCCAGCAACGAGCCGTGCCATCGCGGAGGATGGCGCAGGACAGATCGCGGGTCAGCACCACGTCGGTCGCTTCGGTGATGCCAGGGATGACGCGGGGAGTGGCCACGGCCGTGGTTCCGCTGCCCACGGTCCCGAAGCGGTCGCTGCCCCAGCAGGCCACGCGCCCATCACCGAGCACGGCGCAGGCGTGGGCCCACCCGGCGTCGATCGCCACCGCCCCGTCGATGTCCAGCACCTTCACGGCAGACAGCGAGCTGCGCGTGGTTCCGTGCCCGAGCTGTCCCTGGTCACCGTCACCCCAGCAGAACACGTGACCTCGCTTGGTACGTGCGCAGGCGAAGGTATCGCCCGCGGCGACCTCGACCGGCTCGGGAACCCCGTCGATGTCGACGAGGTCGGTCCACGCGGTCATGAGGTCGTCCTCGTACGCCGCATCGCACTCGAACTCGCCGTGTTCCTCGTCGCAGTAGTCGTCCTCGTCCTCGTCCTCGTCCTCGTCCTCGTCGCCCTCGTCGCATTCGACCTCGTCGTAGCATTGCTCTTGGGCCCGATCGGCACGATCGACGTGGATGGGATCGGAGCCCGAGCAGGCCAAGCGCCCCCCGGCCATCACCACGCACACGAAGTCCTCGCCGGGATCGAAGGCGATCACCTCGTGGGCGACCTCGTGGCGCTCCATCCACGGTGGATCCTCCTCTGCCTCGTCGTGGTGCTCGTAGGGATCCTCGAGGGGCTCCTCGTAGGTCCAGCACACCAGCGAGCCCGAGCGCTCGTTGGCGCAGACGGTGGTGCCGTGGATCCGCACCTCGGCCACGTCGAGCAGCGACGGCACCTCCTCGATGGGCCCCTCGACGGTCTCGCGATCGAGGGCGGGCGTGATGTCGTCCTCGTCGTGACCCCAGCAGCGCAGCGTCCCGCTGGACACGACGCAGATGCGATCGGAGCCGACGGCGAAGCCCTCGATGTCGCTGCCGGGCATCGACATCCGATCCTCGGGCGAGGCGGTCTCGCCGTTGGGCAGCAGCACGCCCTTGCCCCAGCACTGTAGGGTCTTGCCGCGGCGCATGCAGGCATAGCGGGTCTCGAGGCCGAGCTCGAGCGACCGCACGGTCCCGCCGTCTTGCTCGAGCGTTGGCGAGACCGGCGGCTGCGGAACCACCGGCCCCGAAGCAGGGCGACAGCCGACGCTCGTCCACCAGAGCCCGCCGAGGAGTACGAGCCGAGCCGTGAGCGAAACCATGGGCGCCCAGGATACCGCCCGTGTGGTGGAACACGGGATCCATGAGCTGCGATGAATGCGCAGTCGCGGACCGCGACGATCGGCCGCCACGAGGCTCGCGTGCCATGGGCGTCGTACCGCCCTTGTCTTGTGGAAGGCAGCCCCCGCTGCTAGCTAGGAACCCGTGCGAGGTTGGAAGCGCCCGTGGGGGCTCGCGGTGGCAGTGAGCGTGGTCGTCATGGGCTGCGTGCCCGACGAGCCCGAGCCCGAGCCCGATGTCTGGCAGATCGTGGCCGAGGACGTCCCCGGTGCGCTGCTCTCGGTGTGGGGCACCAGCCGCTCCGATGTCTGGGTGGTGGGCGCGGACGCGCGCGATGGTCAGGGGCCCACCGTGCTGCACTTCGACGGGCAGGGCTGGGAGCGCGTGGCGACCGGCCAGACCCAGGGCGATCTGTGGTGGGTGTTCGGCTTCGAGGACGGGCCGATCTACATGGGTGGTGATGGTGGGGTGATCCTGCGTCACCAACCTGGCGATGGCCCCGGCAGCTTCACCCTCATGGACACGCCGGGAACCGAGACCGTGTTCGGGATCTGGGGCGCGTCGCCGGACGACGTGTGGGCCGTGGGCGGAGCATCCGAGTCGGCGGGCGGCTTTGCGTGGCGCCTACGAGGCGACGTGTGGATGCCCGAGCCCTCGGTGCCAGCCGATGTGGCGATGGGCGCGGCGATCTGGAAGATGTATGGCGCGTCGGGAAGCGACGCATGGGCCGTGGGCAGCAACGGCGTCGCCCTGCACTGGGACGGCAGCGCGTTCACCTCGGGCGACACGGGCGTGGGCACCTCGCTGTTCACCGTTCACGAGCGCGACGGCCACTATGCCGCCGTCGGTGGCCTCGCGTCCGGCTTCATCGTCGAGCACGACGGCAGCGGATGGACCAACGTCACGCCGACCGATGTACCGCCGATGGGGCTGTCCGGGGTGTCGCTCGGGCCCGACGGCACGGGGGTCGCGGTCGGGCTGTTCGGGGCGGTCTACGTGCGCGACGACGCGGGCTGGCAGCTCGCCGATCTCGACGAGGCGGGCACCCGGCAGAACCTCCACGGAACGTGGATCGACGACGAAGGCGGATTTTGGCTGGCCGGTGGGCAGACGCTGTCGCCCCCGTTCTCCGATGGGATCTTGTTACACTACGGGGGCTCGGTCCCCACTGGAGGCATATGAGACTACGTTCGAGACTCTTCGCGGTGCTCCTCCCCTCGACGGCCGTCGTGCTCGCGGCTGGCTGTGAGCAAGAAGACGCGGAGGACGTCGATCGCTCGTGCAAGGCGCTGCAGTCCGGCGAGGCCTGCACCTGGGCGGGCTTGGCCCTCGACGAGGGCTTCAATGGCGATGGCCTCCATCGGCGCAAGACCCTGGTGAGCCAGCCCCAGGATCTGCTGTTCATGCCCGACGGCACGGCCTGGTTCACCGACTTCAACAACTTCCTCATCCGGCGCGTGCTGACCGACGACACCGTCGAGACGATGGTCGGCTCGCAGGATCCGATCTTCCCCGGCGATGGTCCGCTCACGGGGGTGGCCCCCGGCGGTGCCGATGGCAGCGAGTGGATGCTCAACCACCCCACCAACCTGGTGCCCGCCCCCGACGGTTCGCTGCTCGTGGTGGCGTGGCACAACCACAAGCTGCTCACCGTCGATCCCGACGACGGCCACGTGACGGTGATGTGCGGCGGCGGGGCCGGGTTCGCGGGCGATGGTGGTCCCGCGACCGGGGCGCTGTTCAAGCAGGTCAACGATGCCACGGTCGACGAGGCCGGCAACATCTACCTCGTCGATCAGCAGAACCAGCGCATCCGCCAGATCGACGCCAATGGCGACATCGACACGATCGCAGGGGCCGGCAGCCGGGGCTACAGCGGTGATGGGGGGCCGGCGCTGGAGGCCGAGTTCTCGTGGGCGGTGGGCAGCAACCCCAACCCCTCGGGCGGCATCGTGCACCACCAGGGCAAGCTCTACATCTCCGACACCGAGGCCGACGTCATTCGCGTGATGGATCTGGGCAGCGGCCAGATCGACGCGTTCGCCGGGACGGGCGAGGAAGGCGACGGAGGCGACGGGGGCCCCGCCTTGCAGGCCAGGCTCAGCGCTCCACGAGACCTCGAGATCGGGCCCGATGGTCGCCTCTACTTCGCCGACACCGACAATGGTCGCGTGCGGGCGATCGACCTCGACAGCGGGATCATCGACACCGTGGTCGGCACCGGAGAGCTCGGCCTCGGCGAGGACGGCCTGCCGGCCACCGAGACCCAGCTGCGTCGCCCGTTCGGGATCGCGTTCGATCCCGACGGCAACCTCTACGTCATGGACACGCTCAACAGCCGGATCGTGAAGGTGGCCCGATGAAATCCCTCTGCTCGACCACCGCCCTGGCCACCCTCGTGCTGCTCGCCGCCGGCTGCGAAGAAGAAGGCCCGCCGCCGTGCGATCCCGACGTGGTGGGTACGATCTGCACGATCGCCGGCAGCGGCGAGAACGGCTACGACCGCGACGCCGAGGAGCACCCGCTGCCGGCGCTCGATGCCCGGTTCTCGCTGCCGCAGGACACCCTGACCGCCTCCGATGGCACCGTCTACATCCTCGACTGGAACAACCACCGCCTGCGTGCGCTCGAGGAGGAGCAGGTGCGGTGGGTGGCCGGTCGCGGCGAGCTCGGCGGCAGCCTCGACGATCCGGCCAACGGCGACTTCAACCACCCCACCAACATCATCTTCGACCAGACCGGCGAGAACATCGTGATGGCCGCCTGGCACAACTCGAAGATCCGCATGGTGAACCGCCTCACGGGCGATGTCACCGACAGCTGCGGTGATGGCAAGCGCGCCTACTTCGGCGACGACGGACCCGCGCTCACCTCGTCGCTCGATCTGCCGGCGAGCATCGCCTACGATCCGCAGGGCAACCTGGTGATCATGGATCAGGCCAACCAGGTGCTGCGCCACATCGACGGCGAGGGCATGATCCGCCTGCGCGCGGGGCAGTGCGTGATCGATGCGCCGGCGCCCAACGGCCCGGGGCTCTGCGCTCCGGGGGTCGACCCCGTGCCGTGCCCCGACGGGGACAACGGGCCCTCGGGCAAGTTCACCTGCGGCGATCCCATGGAGACCTGCGGCAAGCCATGCACGCCGGGGTACTCGGGCGACGACATCCCCGCGACCGAGCTGCGGATGGCGCAGCCGTTCGGCCAGTCGGCGCCGCCGGCCGGTCGGATCGCGTTCGACGCCCAGGGCAACCTCTACTTCGCCGACACGGGCAACCACCTCATCCGCATGATCGACACCGACGGCATCGTCCGCCGCGTGGCCGGGATCCCGCCCGTCGACGGCGTGCCGCAGAGCGGCTACGGGGGCGACGGTGGTCCTGCGACCGAGGCCCTGCTCGACTTCCCGGTGGACCTCGCCTTCGGCGACGACGGCACGCTCTACTTCACCGACGTGCGCAACCACTGCGTGCGGGCGATCGACCCGGGTGGCACGATCTCGACGGCGATCGGAGTCTGTGGCGAGCACGGCTTCGAGGGCGACGGCGGTCCTCCCGAGGAGGCGCTCATCAACCTGGCGTTCGGGATCGAGTACGTCGACGGACGGCTGCTGCTCTCGGACACCGGCAACAACGTGATCCGCTCGGTGCTGCTCCGATGAGCCATCGGCGTGCGTGCCGGCCCGATGGGCCGGCACGTTGGTCCAGGGTCCTCGTGCTGTGGGTGGTCCCGCTGCTGAGTGCATGCCCTGGCGATGACGGTGACGACGGTGGCCCCGCGCCGCTGTTCCCCGAGGACTACGACGCGAGCTACGTGGAGGTCCGCAACTGCCGGGGCAGCGGCGACCACGATCTCCACAACATCCGGATCCTCGTCGATCCCTCCGGCCTGGCCGCCTACGAGGGGCGGGCCGAGCCCTTCCCCGAGGGCTCGGTGGTGATGAAGGAGGAGTACGACTTCGGCGACGTGTCGTGCAGCGGCGAGATCGTGCAGTGGACGGTGATGCGCAAGCTTGCCGAGGGCAGCGGAGAGCCGACGCTGGGCTGGCAGTGGCAGGAGCTCGACCTCGACCGCCGCGTGGTGGAGGAGGATGGACAGCGCTGCATCGCGTGCCACACGGGCTGCGGCGTCCCGCCCGATGGCTACGACGGGACCTGCTCGATCCCTCCGTGAAAGCTCCGGGCCGGCGGTTGCATCGCCGTCTTGCGCCGCCTTGTGACCGCGGCAAGCGTGGCGCTACCCTGTCGCAGGAATGCCTCGCCCGATCCCCATCGGCGTCGACGACTTTCGGACGCTACGCGAGCGGGGCATGGAGTACGTCGACAAGTCGCACCTCATTCGTGAAATCCTGGACAAGGGAGCGCAGGCGCTCTTGCTTCCCCGTCCGCGGCGGTTCGGCAAGACGCTCGCCATGACCATGCTCCGCTGCTTCTTCGAGAAGCAGGACCACGATCTCACCCCGTTGTTCGCCGATCTCGCGATCTGGCACTCCGGCGAACGATATCGCGCTCACTTCCAGCGGTATCCAGTCATCTTCCTGACGCTCAAGGGCATCAAGCTCGAGACGTTCGAACTCGCGTGGGACGTGATCCGCAAGCGACTGGCCGGGCTGTTCGCAGAGCACCGTGCGTTGCTCGACAGCGGTCGCATGACGGACGAGGAAGTGCGGCGCTATCGACAGGTGCTCGACGGCAGCGCGGAGCTCTCGGCCTACGCGGATGCCTTGCTCGATCTGTCGAACTACTTGCACCGGGTCCACGGGGAGAAGGTCGTCATCCTCATCGACGAGTACGATGCGCCCATCCACGCCGGTGTTGCGGGCGGCTATCTGCGCGAGGTGCTCGACTTCTTCCGCCTGTTCTTGACGCAGGGGCTCAAGGGCAACCCGCACCTATTCAAGGCGGTGCTCACCGGGATCCTCCGCGTCGCCAAGGAGAGCATCTTCTCGGGGCTCAACAACCTGGCCGTCTACACGCTGTTGCGGCCGGACTTCGCGACTTGCTTCGGCTTCACCGAGCCCGAGGTCATGGCGCTGCTCGAGCGCGTGGGGCGGCGTGGCCGCATGGACGCGGTACGGGCCTGGTACAACGGCTATGTCTTCGGTGGAGAGGTGATCTACAACCCCTGGTCGATCATCAACTACATCGATGGTGCGGAATCCGAGCCCCGACCGTTCTGGGTCTCGACCAGTGCCAACGAGCTGGTTCGCGAGTCGCTGGTCAGACACGCAGCCACCGCTCACGATGACATTGCCGCCTTGCTCGAGGGGCGTGGCGTGCTGCGCCGGCTCGACGAGAACGTGGCACTCTCGGATCTCGACACGCGCGCCGACACATTGTTCGGCTTGCTGACGTTCTCGGGCTACCTCAAGGCGGACAAGCGTGTCGTCGATCCCGAGGACGAGCCCCACTACCTGCTCACCATCCCGAATCGAGAGGTCAAGCGGGTCTACACGTCGACGTTTCGCGAGTGGATGACCGACCGAATGGGTGGTGAGAGCGCGATGGAACGCCTCAAGCGCGCGCTGGTCGAGGGGGACGCGGAGGCCCTGGAGGACGAGCTGTCGGCATTCACCGGCAACGTGCTGAGCTACTACGACTTCCCGGCGGGGCGGGACTTCCCGGCGGGGCGGGACTTCCCGGCGGGGCGGGACTTCCCGGCGGGGCGGGACTTCCCGGCGGGGCGGGACGCTGGGGCTGGTCGCGATGCCTCACCCCGTCCCGAGCAGGTCTACCATGCGTTCGTGATCGGCTTGCTCGCCGCGCTGGACGCCGACTACGAGGTGCGGTCGAACCGAGAGTCCGGCGAGGGGCGCCCCGATGTCATGCTCCGGCCCAAGCAGCCGGGGAGGGCGGGGGTGGTGCTGGAGCTGAAGGTGGCGAGGGCGGGACGGAAGACGCTCGAGCAGGCGCTGTCCGAAGGGCTCGACCAGATTCGCGACCGCGACTACGGCCGCGAGCTGCGTGCCGCCGGGGTGAGCCCCGTGCACGGCTTCGCGGTGGCCTTCGATGGCAAGCAGGTGCGAGTGGCCGGGGCGTGAGCGTCAGCGCGACAATCAGCGCGACGACAAGATGATGCGGCGGATCGCCGAGCTGCTCTGGTCGGCCACCAACAGGCCGTCGTCGTCGAGTGCGAGGCGCCCGAGGTAGCCGAAGTCGGCCTGCAGCGCCGGACCGCCGTTGCCGGTGAAGCCCTCGGTGCCCGTGCCCGCAACGGTGTCGATCGTGCCGTCGGGGGCGATCCGGCGCACGCGGAAGTTGGCGCGATCGGCCACGTAGAGGGTGCCATCGTCGTCGAGCGCGAGGCCGTAGGGCTGGTCGAGCTGGGCCGAGGTCGCCGGCCCGCCGTCGCCCGAGAAGCCGGCGGTGCCGGTGCCGGCGATGGTCTCGATGGTGCCGTCGATCCGCAGCCGACGGACCACGTGGCTGCGCGTCTGGGCGATGAGGAGGTTGCCCTCGGGGTCGAGCTCGAGGGCCGAGGGCCAGTGGATCGCCGCATCGACACCCGGCCCGCCGTCGCCCGAGTAGGCGGCCTCGCCGGTGCCGGCGATGGTGTCGACGATCCCGTCGGGGGTGATCCGTCGCACTCGATTGGCGAGGCTGTCGGACACGTCGATGGTGCCGTCGGGGTGCAGGGCGATCCCGTCGAGCTGGATGAACAGGGCAGCGGTGGCGGGGCCACCATCGCCTTCGTCGCCGGTGAAGCCCACCACGCCGTCCGCGGCCCCGGCCAGCGAGCTCAGCCGATCGTCGTCGTCGAGCCGCAGCACGCGGGGGTCGTGGTACGAGACGAACACGATGCGCCCCTGGGCATCGAAGCGGAAGTCGATCGGGTTCTCGAGCGGGGTCGCGTCGGCCGGAGCTCCGACGTCGGCGATGGCATGGAAGCCGTTGCCGATCACGGTCTGCACCAGGCCGTCGTCGTCGATCACGCGCAGGCGCTGGTTGTTGAAGTCCATCACGTAGATGCGATCGTCGGGGCCACGGCGTACGGCCGACGGCAGGAACATGTCGGTCTGCGCGGGCGGCTGCCCGTCGCGGTTGAAGCCGAGCTCGCCGGTGCCCATTACCGCGCACACGTGGCCGGGGATCGACTCGCAGGGGCCGGGGTCGATGCAGGCACCGAGCACGAGCGCGGCGCCCAGCATTGCGCCACGCACACGGGCCCACGGGGCTCGGCTCGCGTGACTCGCTCGCGTCACGGCGGCGTGGCCTCGTCGTCGACGACCTCGAGCGAGACGAGGTCGTAGGTGTTGGCGCCGTGGTTGTGGACGTGGAACTGCAGCGGGGCGCCCGCTGGAATCTCGCGGTCGATCTCGAGCTCGTCCTCGATGAGCGCGGGCGCGGTCGGGACCGGCAGGTGCTGCTCCCAGACGAGCTCGCCGTCGATCGCCAGCGCGAGGTGGGCCTGGGTTGGCTCGGGGGCGGTGAGGTCGTAGTGCCACACAGAGATCGCGATCCGATCCCCGGGCCGCAGCGTCCGCAGCGACGGCTGCTCGACGGTGGCGTAGTTGCAGAAGTCGGTGTCGATCTCGAGCACCGGCTCACCGCCGAGCAGCTCGATGATGACGCCCAGCACTTCGTCGCAGACCAGATCGGCAGGGCGCTCGGCCCCGAACACGTCATCGGCCGGATCGGCGACCCGCTCCCAGGCGGTCAGCTCCACCAGCTCGGTGGGCTCGGGCTCGGGCGGGGGGCCGGGGTCCTCGCAGGCGAGCGGACACAGCACCAGCAGGCCCGAGCAGAGGCGTGGGAGGCTTGCCATCGTGGCCCATCAAAGGTGCCACGAGATCCTCCCTCGTGCATCCCGGTCGCAGCCCGGGCGAGGCCAACGCGCATTCGCGCCAGTCTCGTGCTCGGAGCGGCCTGCTTGCTTGGTAACCTCGCCCGCATGGAGCGACGACCGCTGGGGCGTACCGGGGTGAGCGTGTCGCCGATCGGCCTGGGCTGCTGGGCGATCGGAGGCACGTGGGGCAGCGTCGACGATCGCGAGAGCGAGGCGGCGCTGCACCGTGCGATCGACGAGGGCATCGACCTGTTCGACACGGCCGACGTCTACGGGGACGGCAAGAGCGAGCGCCTCATCGCGAAGGTCTTGCGCGAGCGTCCGCACGACGAGGTGTTCGTGGCGACCAAGGCGGGGCGACGCCTGCAGCCGCACACGGCGGAGGGCTACGACGCAGCGAACCTGGGGGCGTTCGTCGAGCGGAGCCTGAGGAATCTGCAGCGCGAGCGCATCGACCTGTTGCAGCTCCACTGTCCGCCCCCGGAGGTCTACCGCCGACCCGAGACGTTCGCGGCGCTCGATGGGCTGGTGGCGGCGGGCAAGGTGCGATCCTACGGGGTCAGCGTGGAGACGGTGGAGGAGGCGCTCGCGGCCATCGAGCACCCCGGTGTGCAGACGATCCAGATCATCTTCAACGTGTTTCGCCTGCGGCCGGCCCGGGAGCTGCTCGGCGTGGCCGCGGCGCGAGGGGTGGGGATCCTGGCTCGCGTTCCGCTCGCCTCGGGCCTGCTGACCGGCAAGATGCGCCCCGATACCCGGTTCGAGGCCGACGACCACCGCGACTTCAACCGCGAGGGCCAGGCGTTCGACGTGGGAGAGACGTTCTCGGGAGTGCCATACGCGCTGGGGCTCGAGCTGGTGGAAGCCCTGCGCGCCGAGGTGCCTCCGGGTGCCACGATGGCGCAGTGGGCGTTGCGCTGGATCCTCATGCACGAGGGGGTGACCTGTGCGATCCCCGGCGCCAAGCGTCCCGCCCAGGTCAGCGACAACGCAGCGGCGATGCGGCTGGCTCCGCTCGCGGACGAGTCGATGGCGCGCGTCGAGAGCCTCTACGACGCGCGCCTGGGGCCGCTCGTGGATCACCGCTGGTGATCAGCCGTCGACGCGAAGCTCGCGCTCGAGCTCGATGCGGGTCTGCAGTGCCTCGCGGGCGGCGTCGAGGCTGGCCTGGGTGGCGGAGCGCTCGCCCACGCCACCGAGCACGTGCAGGTAGGCCGCCTCGACCGAGACGAGGCCCGCCTCGAGCTCGGCGTCGATCTCCGCGCGTCGCCGCGCGACCTCGGCCCGCAGCGCGGTGCGCATGCCCGTGGGATCGGCCTCGCCGGGCTGTGCACCAGCGACCCGCAGCGACGTATCGATGGCCTGCTGCTGGCGCGCGAGCTGCTCCATGCCCTCGACGACCTCGCGGATCTCGATCGCCCACGAGCTGGTCTCGCTGCCTCGCCCGGCCCGCGCACGGAGCAGCGCGTCGAGCATGCGGCGGGCTCGGGCCACGCGGGCATCGGCCACGGGGAGGGGCGCGCGGCGGCTGCGATGCCACCAAAGGCCCCCCAGCAGCGCGGGCAGCAGCAGGCCGGCGCCCAGCATGCCCCAGCCGCCGAAGTCGCGGTCATGGGTCCGACCCATCGCGTAGCCGCAGGGATGCTCGTGCTCCTGCTCGGGGGTCCATGCGGCGATCGGTGCGGGCACGGTCAGGCGCAGGCCGTCGGTGCGGGTGTGCTCGTCGATGATGTCGACGATGAGGTCGCCTAGCGGCTGGACCGTGTGCGGCCCGACCGTGGGCTCGATGTGGGCATTGCCGATCCCGCTGTGGTCGGTGAGGAACACATAGGTGCCGCCGGTGCTGACCGCGAGGTGCCGCAGCACGAATTCGGTGGGCTTGTCGATGCCGCTGCTGGCGATGGGCACGATGCGGATCCCCTTGCCCGCAGCCGCGGCCGCGACTCGCTGCAGCCGCTGGCCGACCGCGAAGCCGTCGTGGGGCGGGGCGTCGGTGACCACGAACACGATGCGGGCCACCGCAGACTCGCTCCACTGGTGCTGCTCCACCGCGTCGGAGAGCGCGGCGTCGAGGGCCTCGGGGTAGTCGCCACCACCCGAGGCATGCTCGGCGCGGAGCTGCTGCATGGTCTCCGAGAGCTCGGAGGTGAAGGGGTAGCTGCGCACCACGTAGTCGTCGCCCTCGTCGCGGAAGAAGTTGACGCTGGTGCGGACCTGCAGCGCTTGCGCGGAGTCACGGCGCACGCGGCCGACGATGTCGGTGAGCTCGGTCTGTAGATAGTGGAGTTCGTCGCCCATCGAGCCGGTGGTGTCGACCACGAACATCAGGTCGAGGGCGGCGGCCACGGGCACGTCCTCGCCCACGCGCAGCTCGTGCTGCTCTCCCGCGTGTACGCGGCGGGTGGCGAGGGTGCGGCCATCGGGGGTACGCACGGAGAGGCGGCCGCTCTGGCCGGGCTGCAGGTAGAGCTCGGCGCGGCCGTGGTTGTCGGTGCGGGCCTGCCACAAGCGGTTGCCGTGGTCGTCCTCGAGCACCAGCGTCGTGTCGGCCGCAGCGCCATCGGCGTCGCGCAGGGTCACGGCCACGCGCTGCAGGTGGCCCTGGAACCAGGAGTCGAGCATCGAGGCGTAGCTCGAGCCGGGCGAGAGCAGCAGCTGCCAGCGCGTCCAGTCGTCGCGATCGGACCAGCGGCCCGCGGTGAGCTGACCGGGGGTGGGCAGGGGGGCTCGAGCGAAGCGCTCCGCTCCACGGTCGCCCTCGCCGTCGTCGCTGCGGGCATCGCCCAGCGGTGCCAGCTCGGGCCTGGCGGCGGGAGGCGGGGGGGCCTCGCCTGCCTTCGCGTGGAACTCCTCGCTGCCTCGGTCGGCGGCGGAGATGGGAGCAGGGGCATCGGCCTTGGCCTCTGCCGCCCGCGCGGGAGCGCTCGCCTCTTCCTTCGAGGCGGAGTCACATCCGATGAGCAACAGGCCGCTGAGGCCGAGGAGGAAGGAAACGCGAGTCTTCGACATGGTGGGCTCCTGAGCGCGCCTGGCTCGGCGTAGCCCCTGGGACGCACCACGGGTCGAATCGTCGTCACGGCTCGTCGATGGCTTCGTCATGGTTGCGTCATGGCATTGGTGGCGTCATGACGGCCGGGTCTTCGACGGAGCCGCTCGGGGAGCGCGAGACGAGCCGGGCGTGGTCGCGGGGGCCAGCTCAGCCGCCGTCGCTGTCTTCCTCGGCCTGCGGGGGCGTGTCGTCCTCGAGGTCGTCGAGGTAGCCGTCGGGCAGGGCGACCTTCTGCGTGCCGCCCGTCTTGCCCCGGGGCACCCGCATCGCCGAGGGGGGAAAGCGTTCCTCGGGGTCGAGCCCCGCGAGCGCCTGGCGGAGCTCCGCGAGCGTGCCGGCCTGCATCACCTGCTGCCGCAGCCGAGCGCTGCCGCGAAAGCCCTTGGTGTACCAGGTCGCGTGCCGTCGAAACATGCGAACGCCATGGGGCTGCCCCACCCATGCGCACAGCCGCTGCGCGTGCTCGAGCATGATCTCGACCACCGCACCCAGCCGCGGAGGATCGGCGGGCTCGCGGCCCTCGAACACGTCGGCGAGATCGCGAAACAGCCACGGTCGACCCAGGCAGCCGCGGCCCACGACCACGCCGTCGCAGCCGGTCTGCCTCATCATGCGCAGCGCGTCCTCGGCCTCCCAGATGTCGCCGTTGCCCAGCACGGGGATCGTGCGCACCGCTTGCTTGAGCTCGGCGATCGCCTCCCAGCGAGCCTGGCCGTCGTAGAGCTGCGCGGCGGTGCGGGCGTGCAGGGCCACGGCCGCACAGCCTTCCTCCTCGCCGATGATGCCGGCCTGCGGCGAGCTGAGGTGCTGGTCGTCGATCCCCATGCGGAACTTGATGGTCACCGGCACCGTGCCGGCCGCCCGCACTGCGGCCCGCACGATGTTGCGCAGGAGCCTGGGCTTGATGGGAATGGCGGCGCCGCCTCCCTTGCGGGTGACCTTGCGGACGGGGCACCCGAAGTTCATGTCGATGTGATCGACCGCGCCCTCTCCGACCAGGCGCTCCACCGCCAGCCCCACGTAGTGCGGGTCGACGCCGTAGAGCTGCAAGCTCCTGGGGTGCTCGTCGGGGCCGAAGCCGGCCAGGCGCAGGGTCTTGGCGTTGCCCTCGACCAGCGGGCGGGCCGTGATCATCTCGCTGACGTAGAGCCCGGCGCCGAAGCGCTGGCAGAGGCTCCGGAACGGGTAGTTGGTCACCCCGGCCATGGGGGCGAGCACCACCGGAGGCCACACCGCCATGGGCCCCAGCGGGATCGGGGCGAATTCCCCGGGGCGTGCGGGCGGCACGTCGCGGTTCTGCTCGCTGCGGTAGGTGGGGTCCACGACCCGGGACGCATAGCAGGAAGCGCCCGACGAGGGGAGGGCGCGGGTCCCGGCCGGTCGCGTGGGCTCGGTCCGGGACCGACTCGCCGAAAAGTTTGGGGGGCGACACCCCCGTGCTAGCCAGTTTCTGGGATTGCTGGCCCTGCTGCCCGCTCCCTCCGCCGTTGCCGTGCCTCGCTCCGCAAAGCGCCCCCGCAGCCACAAGCAGCCGCGTACCGAGCGGCTGGCCGCGAGCCGTCCGCGCAAGCGAGCTCGCCGAAGCTCGAACCGGCGGGTCGACGCCAACGCTCGGCCGACGACGCGATCGTTCTCGCTGCGCCGACGACCGCGGGCGCCGCTCGATCCCGCGGAGCGCAAGGCCCGAAACCGCACCGTGCTGCTGATGGCGGTGCTGGCCCTGGTCAACGCGTACGTGTTCCTGTGGCGAGGCGAGGGCGCCCTGACCGGGCTGTGGGGCGGGGCTCCGGTCGCGGCCATCGGGCACCACGGGGGCCCGCTGCCTCCGGTGGCCGACCCTCCCGAGCGCGCCTGCACCGGAGATCCCGTGCGGATCTTCGAGGGGCTCGACGATCTGGTGCACCTCGAGTCGACGCTCTCGCGGGGGCTCACGCTGAGGCTGGCGCTGTTGCAGCTCGGGGTCGAGGGCACCGAGATCGATCGCGTCGAGGCCAACGTGCGCACCCATGTGGACCTCGCCCTGCTGGGCGGGAGCGGGGCTCCCGTGCGCGTGGCGATGGATCGCCTGGGCGGGGTGCGGGCACTGGAGATCGAGCTGGCCGAGGGCCACGTGCTCCAGGCCTGTCGCGATGGCGATGCGGCCGAGGGATTCTCGGTGCGCAACCTCCAGCATCCGCTGCGGGCCGACGTGGAGGTGGTGGCGCTGACCCTCGGACGCAACGCCGACCTGCGGGCGGCCGTGGAGCAGGCCGGCGAGAAGCCCGAGCTGGCGCGGCTGGTCGCCGCGGTGCTGGCCCACGACGTGGATCTCATGACCGAGCCACGCCCCGACGATCAGCTCGGGGTGATCGTGGAGAAGCGCTGGCTGGGCCGCAGCTTCCATCGCTACGGGGCGATCCTGGCGCTGCGCTACCACGGAGCCACCGCCCGCGTGGAGTCCTTCCTGTACAAGCCCGAGGGGGGACACAGCGCCTACTTCGACGCCAAGGGGCAGCCCGTGCGCCGGGCGCTGCTGCGCTCGCCCGTGGCCTGGCACCACGTCTCGCCCGAGGCCCGCGGCATGCTGCCGCCCTCGCTCGAGGTGGTGGAGGGGCGCTTGGGTGCGGCCTATCGCCTGCCCGAGGGCGCGCCGCTGTCGGCGGTGGGTGATGGCATCGTGGTCGAGCTCGATCACGACGGCGATCGCGGCGAGTTCCTCGACATCGAGCTCCGCGACGGCACGAGGGTTCGCTACGCACACCTGCTGCGTACGGTGGGGGCGCTGGACGTGGGCAGCGAGGTGCGGCAGGGGCAGATCATCGCGCTCGCCGGGCACTCGGGGCGCACGCCGCACGACCGCCTACGGCTCGAGCTGTGGCACGAGGTCGATGGTGAGCCGCGGACCATGGAGCCCATGCGCCTGCAAGCCAAGGGCAGCGCTCGGGCCGAGCGCGTGGGTGAGCCGATCCCCGAGGATCAGCGCTCGCGCTACGACGAGGACATTGCCCCACGGCGTCGCGCCCTGCGGATGGCACATCGCTAGACCGGCGGCAGCTCGATCGCCAGCACCCACAGCGGGGTGGGCCCCACGTCGTAGACGGGCCCGGGCGTGAGCACCCCGGTCTCTTGGTCGATCGCGTAGCTGGCGACCATGCCCGAGTCTTGCCCGGCCGCGAACACGTAGCGCCCGCGCGGCGAGACCTCGAACTCCCGCGGGCGGGGCTCGGTGGAGACCTGCCCCAGCGAGGTCAGCAGACCGGTGACGGGGTCCACCGCGAACATGGCCAGGCTGTCGTGGCCCCGGTTGCTCACGTAGACGAAGCGCCCGTCGGGCGTGATGTGGACGTCGGCGCAGGTGTTGTTGGATCCGTCGAAGCCCGCGGGGATCGTGCTCTCGGTGGCCAGGTGCGTGAGCTGCCCGCTGCTGGCGTCGAAGGCGTACACGCTGACGCTGTCGGAGAACTCGTCGCTCACGTAGGCGTGGCCGCCGTCGGGATGGAACACCAGGTGGCGCGGACCCGTGCCGGCTGGTGCGCTTGCCTGGGGGACCGCGCCGGCGCTCACCGTGCCCGTGGCCTCGTCGAGCGCATACTGGCCGATGAGATCGGGCGTGCGATGCGGGACCACCACCCACTGGTTGCTCGCATGGACGATGATCGAGTGCGGCTCCTCCGGCGTGTCCAGGCGCTGGGTCTCGGGTCCGCCGAGCGAGCCGTCGCGCTCGATCGGGAAGATCGCCAGCTCGTCGCCGCCGAAGGTGGAGGTCAGCAGGTGCCGGCCGGTGCGATCGGTCGACAGGTACACGGGGTTGAGTCCCAGGCCCACCTGCCCAAGCGGGGTGAGGTCGGCCGTGACTGGATCGATCGCGAAGGCATCGGCCCGCTGCGCGCCGGTGACCCCCACGTAGAGCGCGCGGTGCTGAGGATCGGAGGCCAACGGCCCCACGTCCGCGCCGATGGGCAGCTCGCGCTCGAGCGTGAGCGCGCCGGTGACCGGATCCATCGACCACGTGGACACGCCCTGGTTGGCCGTCACGAACACCCAGAAGGTGCCCTCGGGTGGCTCGGGTTCCCCGGTGTCGTCGGTGTCGCCGGTGCCGGTGCCGTCGGGGTCGACGGTGGTGCTGGTGGAGTCGGCGCCCGAGCTGGTCGAGCTGGTGGGGTCGGGCTGCGTGGTGGACGGCGCCGTGATCTCGGTGGTCGCGGTCCCCCCCGTGCTGCCGTCGCCGTCGCCGCTGCTGTCGCCGCAGCCACTGCAACCAAGACAGCACGCGGCCATCGTCGTCCACATCCACGTCGCGCGTCCGTTGCCCATGGCTCTTTGTCGCTCCTTCCGGCGTACGGTACCCCAACGGGCGGGAGGTCGTGGCATGATCGCCACCATGGCGGACTGGTTCACCGACGAGGGCTTCTGGGCGGACATCTACCCCGTGATGTTCTCGCCGGAGAGCTTCGAGGGCGCGCACGAGGAGGTGCTCAAGCTGCTCGAGCTGTCGGGGGTGAGCTCGGGTCGCGTGCTCGACCTGTGCTGCGGACCGGGGCGCCACGCGGTTCCGCTCGCCAGGGCCGGCCTGCAGGTCACGGGGGTGGATCTCAGCGACTACCTGCTGCGCAAGGCCAGCGAGCGGGCCGACGAGGCCAAGGTCGCGATCGACTGGGTCCGCAAGGACATGCGCGAGTTCGTCGAGCCCGGAGCGTTCGATCTGGCCGTGAACCTCGCGACCTCGTTCGGCTTCTTCCCGGCTCAGGCCGATGACATGAAGGTGCTCAAGAACATGGTCGAGAGCATCCACGACGACGGGGTCATCGTGCTCGACATGGTCGGCAAGGAGGCGCTGGCGGAGCGCTTGCCGCTGAACCGGCAGCCCACCCAGGAGCGCGACGGATCGCTGCTGATCCAGCGGGTGGAGATCCACGACGACTGGGGCCGCGCGCGCAGCGAGTGGCTCTTGATTCGCGACCGCGAGGTGCAGCGATTCCACTTCGAGCACACGCTCTACTCGGGTCGCGAGCTACGCGAGCTGATGAGCTGGGCCGGCCTCTCCAGGGTCGAGCTCTACGGGGGCCTCGACGGCCGCCCCTACGGCCCCGGCGCCCTACGGCTGGTGGCAGTCGGTCGCAAGTAGCTCACGCGGGACGGCTTCGCCAGGCTACCCATGCGCGCGCTGTCGCCCGAAGTCCTCGAGCATGGTGCGTAGGTCCTTGGACGAGACCGGCTTGGTGAAGTGCGCGTCGAAGCCGGCCTCGAGCGCCTGCTCGCGGTCGCGCGACTGACCATAGCCGGTGAGGGCCACGATCAATGCGTCGTGGTGGAGGATCTTGCGTAGGTGTCCGACCAGCTCGTAGCCGCTCATGTCGGGCAGCCCGATGTCGACGATCGCCACGTCGGGAGGCTCGCGCTCGACCAGCGCGAGCGCTTCGTTGGGATGGATCGCGGTGCTGCACTGATAGCCCCACGAGCCCATCAGGATCGACAGCATCTGGGCCGCATCCTCGTTGTCGTCGACCACCAGCACCTGCAGGGCCCGGTCGTGGTGGTGGCGCCGAGCCTTGATGGGAATGGGGGCGGCCGGGAGCTCGGCCTGCGGCAGCACCACGGTGAACTCGGTGCCCCGGGGACGCAGGCGACGGCCCGTGATCGTGCCTCCGTGCCGCTCGACGATCGCGCGGGCCAGCGTCAGCCCGAGGCCGAGCCCGCCGTCGGCGCGGTCGAGCGTCCGCGGTCCCTGCACGAACGGTCCGAACAACGACGCGAGGCTGTGGTCGTCGATGCCGGGCCCATCGTCGCGAACGGTCACGGTCAGCGAGTCGTCGTTGCGCCGGGCGGCGACCTCCAGGTGCCCTCCGGGCTCGGTGTACTTGGCCGCGTTCGAGAGCAGGTTGGCGACCACCTGTGCCATGCGATGCTCGTCGACCACGATCGCCAGGCCCTGCTCGGGCACGTCGACCGTGAGCGTGTGCCGTCGCTTGTGCACGAGGTCGCGCACCATCTCCACCCCCAGCGTGACCACGTCGGTCATCGCGGTGGCGTGTGGTGTGACCTCGAACATGCCCCGGCCGATCCGCGCCACGTCGAGCAGGTCGTCGACCAGTCGACGCAGGTGTCGCATCTGGCGGTTGACGACGGACCACATGGTGTCCTGCCCCGGCCTGCCCTGGGCGTGGAGCATCTCGAGGGCAGCCGCGATGGGAGCCAGCGGGTTGCGCAGCTCGTGGCCGACCATCGCGAGGAACTGATCCTTGCGGCGATCGGCCTCGTGGGCCTGGGCCTCGCTGCGACGCAGCGCCGCCATCAGCTGCGCCGTCTCGAGCGCGGTGGCGGCGATCTCGGCGATCTTGCGCAGCAGGTTGACGTCCTCGTCGTCGAAGTGCTTGGGCTCGGGATGCCCGACGAGCAGCCCCCCCAGCACCTGCCCGCTGCTGGTGACGACGGGGGCCCCCAGCACGCTGCGCACGGGTGGGTGATCGAGCGGACGCGGGAGCCAGTTCGCCGCCTCCGGGTTGTTGTTGGTGTCGCCGATCACGATCACGACGTCGGCCTCGAACCGCGGCATGGACGGGGTGGCCGGTGGCGCGGGAGCCTCGGCGACATCACCAGGCTCGGGAGCGAGCGGCGGGCCGGGCTCGGCATTGGGCTCGATGGGCGTCGCGGCCGCTTGCCGACCGCTCGACGCATGGAGCCTCACCACGACACCGGCCTCGCCGGTTGAATCCGCGCACAGCGTACCCACCGTCGCATCGACCAGCGCGGTGGCTTCGTCGATGATGTGCTGCACCAGCGCTTCTTGCTCTCGATGCTGGGAGAACGAGGTGGCCAGCCGACGCAGGGTGCGATGCGTGGCGGCCTCGAAGTCGGCTCGACGTCGGGCCTCGCGCTCGCCGAGCAGCGCCTTCTCGAGCTGGTGCTCGCGCCGGGCGAGGCGGTCGCGGGCTCGCTGGCGAGACAGCTCGGTC
The DNA here is from genome assembly GCF_026337845.1 of Paraliomyxa miuraensis. Lineage (GTDB taxonomy): Bacteria > Myxococcota_A > Polyangia > Nannocystales > Nannocystaceae > Paraliomyxa > Paraliomyxa miuraensis. The sequence goes on from NZ_JAOVZF010000145.1 coordinate 95,786, forward strand.
CGCTGCAGCCATACCGAGGTCCAGTGGGTGGCCGCCAGCAGCATCGCCATGCCGGTCACCACCCCGAACGACAGGCCCTCGTGACCTCGGGTCGAGGGGTGAGCGCCCATCGTCGACAGCCACGCCACCCCCACCGGGACCAGCACGGCCACGGGGGTCATGCGTCGGGCGAGGGTCGCACCTGGCCCATGGCCGGTGAGCATGGCCGTGAAGCCCCGGCGCGGTCGCGTGAGCAGCAGTCCGCCGCCCAGCACCAGCAAGCCCAGCGCGGTGGGAAGGGCCATGGCGGCGCTGCGCCACTCCTCCACGCCGTAGACGACCTCGATGCCCAGCAGATACTCGATGGTCATCAGGGTGCCGACCAGCAGCACGCCCAGGCCCGTCACGCTGGCTGCGCCCGCGTGGAAGCGGCGCAGCAGCATCGAGACCCCGGCCAGCACGAGCCCCAGCGCCGTTCCCAGCGCCATCGGGCCGGGGTCCGCGGTCTTCGACGCGGACAGCAGCTGGTCGAGCACCAGGCCGCGCCCGACGAGGTGCCCGGCGACGGTGACCAGCCCCAGTCCGGCGACCAATCCGCCGAGCGTGGCGGGGAACGAGGACAACCCGGTGGGATCGCGGGCCATGGTCCAAAGGCCGATTCCGGCCAGCACCAGGCCGACCGCGGTGTTGGGCCTGGTCGGGACCCCGTGGCCGATGAACGACGTGAGCCAGGACCACCCGCTCACCCAGCCGACCAGCACGATCAGGCCGATTGCCATGCACGTCGCGGCGAGGCCTCGGACCACCGAATCGAGGTTCGGCGGGGGCCGGATGCCATCGCCGTGCCGGACGCTCAGCGCCGACACCGACAACGACGTGCTCGAGCGCGAAAGGGACGCGAGGTCGTGCGTGGTGGACGCAGGAGACATGAGTAGGCGCGTGCGACGGCCTACGCCATGAACGAGCAACCGCAAGCTCGAGCTTTCGTAGTTGACAGACCGCGTGTCACAACCAACACCGAGGAGGTCCATTGTGGCTTGGAATTGGGGTCCCAGGAGACGCGTGGTGATTGGGCGCTCTTCTGCTCCCATGTAGGTCGAGTGGGAGGGGCGCGGAAGGAAACAGGCCGACATAGTGCCGAGCACTACGTTTAGGATCGCAGCGGAGCGAATCCACGAACCCTTACTGCTCGTGCGTGCAGGAGGGGAGGTGATCGTGGCCAATCGGGCCGCCGGCGCGGCGCTGGGGCCGGCGCTGGAGGGCGCCTGCCTGCTCGACCGAATGGAGGTCCCCGGCGGTCTTCGACGCTACCTGCGGCTCGCTGCGGGCTCGGTGGAGCCCGTGCCCTCGGTGATGACGCGGCGGGATGGATCGACCTCTTGGAACGTCGATGCCTCGAGCGCCGATGCCGAGGGCACGCTGGTGCTGCTGCACCTGCGCATGCGGGCGGACGCGGTGCCGGTGGAGCTCCGCGCGAAGCTCGAGCACCTGCACCAGGAGATCGAGCGCCGCGAGGAGCTCGAGCGCGAGCGTTGCTCACTGCTGGCGCTCGAGCGACGCGCTCGCGAGCAGGCCGAGCAGGCGTGTCGTCTCAAGGACGAGTGGCTCGCCTCGGTGTCCCACGAGCTTCGCACCCCGCTGCATGCGATTGCGGGCTGGGTCGCGTTGATGCGTCACCAGCTGAGCGACCCCGAGCTGGTGCGCCGCGGTCTCGACGTGATCGAGCGCGCCATCGTGGCGCAGACCCAGCTCACCGAGGACCTCCTGGATGTCTCGCGGGCGATCACCGGACGCATGCGCCTGGACGTGCGCACGGTGGATCTGGCGCTGGTGGCCCGGCAGGCGCTCGAGGCAGGCCGCCCTGCCGCCGACGCCAAGGGCATCGGGCTGGAGCTGTGCACCGACGATGGCGAGCACGTGATTCGGGGCGATCCCGATCGGCTGCTGCAGATCCTGTGGAACTTGATCTCCAACGCGACCAAGCACACCGAGCGCGGCGGGCGGATCACGGTGACCGTGCGCCGGGGAACGTCGCACGTGGAGGTCGCGGTGAGCGACAACGGGCGGGGCATCACGGCCGAGCTGCTGCCGTTCGTGTTCGATCGCTTCTGCCAGGCCGACGATGCGGATGCACGACGCAGCGGGGGGCTGGGGCTGGGGCTGTCGATCGTGCGGCACCTGGTCGAGCTCCATGGCGGGGTGGCGATGGCCCACAGCGATGGCCCAGGGCAGGGGGCGACCTTCACCGTGAGCCTCCCTCGACCGATGTTTCGCCGCACCTCGGCGGTGACGCTGCCCGCCGTGGCGGTCGGCGAGGTGCACGGCGACGAGCTGCTGGGGCTGCGGGTCCTGCTGGTCGAGGACCACCGCGACGCCCGCGAGCTGCTCGAGGGCATCCTGCGGGCGCACGGCGCCGAGGTGGTGGGGGTGGAGGGCTCGGCCCGGGCCCAGCAGGTGTTCGGCGCGCAGCGCTTCGATGCGGTGCTCTCCGATCTCGAGATGCCCGACGAGGACGGGTTCACGCTGATCCGCAAGCTGCGGAGGCTCGAGCGGCAGTCCGATCGCTCGCGCACCCCGGCCGTGGCCGTGTCCGCGCACACCGTGCCGAGCGCCCGGGTCCACGCGCTGCGGGCGGGATTCCAGGCGTTCACGGCCAAGCCGGTCGATCCGTTCGAGCTGGTGGCCCTGCTCGCGAGCCTGTGCGATGCCAGCGGCGCCGTGCGTGCGCTCAGCTCAGGCGACTCGCGTAGTCTTCGTACCCAAAGCGCCGCACCACGATGACGGAGCGAGTGCTCGGGTCGTAGGTCGCGATCGATGGCAGCCGCACCCCGTTGAAGGTGGTGTTCTTGACCATCGTGTAGTGGGCCATGTCCATGAACACCAGCTTGTCGCCCACGCGCAGCGGGCGGTCGAAGCTGTAGTCGCCGATCACGTCTCCCGCCAGGCAGCTCGGTCCGCCCAGTCGCCACAGGTGCGGCTTCTCGCCGGGATCGCCCGCGCCCACGATCCGCGGCCGGTAGGGCATCTCGAGCACGTCGGGCATGTGGCACGTGGCCGAGGCGTCGAGGATGGCGATGTCGACCTCGTTGTGCAGCACGTCGAGCACCGAGGCCACCAGCACCCCGGTGCCCAGCGCGATGGCCTCGCCGGGCTCGAGGTAGACCTCGGTCTTCCAGCGCTCGCGAAAGTCGGTCACCAGGCGCACGAGCAGCTCGCGATCGTAGTCCGGCCGCGTGATGTGGTGACCCCCGCCGAAGTTGACCCACTTGCGCCCGGGGATGAACGCCGCGAACTCGCTCTCCACCGCGGCCAGCGTGCGCTGCAGCGCGTCCGAGCCCAGCTCGCACAGGCTGTGGAAGTGCAGGCCGTCGAGGTCGTGCAGCTCCACGCCCTCGAGCTCCGCGCGTCGTACCCCCAGGCGCGATCGTGGCCCGCAGGGATCGTAGAGCGGAACCTCCACCTCGCTGTGCTCGGGGTTGATCCGCAGCCCCAGCTCGATGCGCTTGCCAGGGGGGTGGCCAGCCCGCTCGCCGTGGGCGCGGACCGTGGGAGCGAAGCGCCGCCACTGCGACAGCGAGTTGAACACGATGTGATCGCACAGCGGCAGCAGCGTCCGCAGGTCCGACTCGCTGTAGGCCGGCGAGCACACATGCACCTCGCCGCCGAAGTGCTCGCGGCCGAGCTGGGCCTCGTCGGGCGCGCTGGCCGTGATCCCGGGCAGCACCTTGGCGATCCGGTCGAACACGCTCCACATCGCAAAGCCCTTGAGGGCCAGCAGGATCTTGGCCCCACTGCGGGCCTGCACGTCGGCGAGCACGTCGAGGTTCTTGTCGAGGAAGCCCAGGTCCACCACGTAGCAGGGCGTGGGCACCTGCTCGAGGGGGAGATCCGGGGCCGGATGGGGCAGCTGCAGCGCGGTGGACACGGCCTTCCTACAGCTCCTGCACGTGCCAGGGCAGCCCCGCCGGTCCGAGTCGGGACAGGAACGGCTCGGAGGGCAGCTGCTCCATGTTCCACACGCCCGGGCGTCGCCACTTGCCGGTCAGGATCATCTCGGCGCCGACCACCGCGGGCACCCCCGTGGTGTACGAGACGGCCTGCGCCCGCACCTCGCGGTAGGTCTCGGCGTGGTCGCACACGTTGTAGACGAACACCTTGCGCGGCTTGCCGTCCTTGGTGCCCCGGACCAGGCAGCCGATCGAGGTCTTGCCGGTGTAGCCCTGGGCCAGGCTGGCCGGATCGGGCAAGAGCGCCTTGAGGAACTGCAGCGGCACGATCTTGTGGCCCTGGAACTCGATGGGCTCGATGCTGGTCAGGCCCACGTTGCCGAGCACCCGCAGGTGCGTGAGGTACTCCTCGCCAAAGGTCATCCAGAAGCGGATGCGCTGCAGACCGGGGATGTTCTGCACCAGCGACTCGAGCTCCTCGTGATAGAGCAGGAACGCCTTGCGCTCGCCGACCCCGGGGAAGTCGAACATCATGCTCTGCGACATGGGCTCGATCTCGACCCACTCGCCGCCCTCCCAGTAGCGTCCATTCTGGGTGATCTCGCGGATGTTGATCTCGGGGTTGAAGTTGGTCGCGAACGCGTGCCCGTGATCGCCGCCGTTGCAGTCGAGGATGTCGATGGTGTCGATGGTGTCGAACAGCTCGTCGCGCGCGTGGGCGCAGAACACGTTGGTCACGCCCGGGTCGAAGCCCGACCCGAGCAGGGCCATGATGCCCGCGTCCTTGAAGCGCTCGCGGTAGGCCCACTGCCAGTGGTACTCGAACTTGGCGGTGTCCTTGGGCTCGTAGTTGGCGGTGTCGAGGTAGTCGACCCCCGTCTGCAGGCATGCGTCCATCAGCGGGAGGTCCTGGTAGGGCAGGGCCACGTTGATGAGCAGGTCGGGGCGCACCTGCTCGATCAGCTCCACCGTCTCGGCCACGTCGTCGGCATCGACGCGAGCGGTGGTGAGCTCGCGGCCCTGGATCTGCTTGACCTGATCGGCGATCGCATCGCACTTGGCCTTGGTGCGGCTGGCGAGGACGATCTCCTCGAAGACCTGGGGGTTTTGGGCACACTTGTGGGCGACCACGCCGCCCACGCCGCCTGCGCCGATGATGAGGACCTTGGGCATGGAAAACTGCTCCCTTGGGGTGAGACCGAGCGCGAGCCCAGCCGCGGCGGACCCTAGCAGGGAGTGATCATCGAGGCATAGTGACTTGAAATCAAAAGAGAAAATGGGCGGCCCGAGCGGGCCAGGGAAAGCGCCGCGTCGCGGTCGGTGACACGCGGGGCTCGCGACGACCTCGGGATGGTCACGGGGCGGAACTTCGCCCTCGCCGCAACGAGCCGCGCTATCGTCGGGGGGCCATGGTTGGCCTCGTGGGATTCCGTTCCTGCGTTGGACGTTCGCGCGCTCGGGTCGGCGCGTCGCTCGTCTGCGCGTGCTCGTGTGTATGGTCGGTCGGTGCTCCGGCCTCGGCGGCCGTGGTGTCCGGCACGATCGTCCTGCGCCAGGGCGACACGCCCACCGGCGGGCCCGCGGTGGTCGACGTGCACGCACCGTACGTCAACGCCAGCAACGAGGTCGCGTTCGTCGGCCTCTACGACAACGGCGACCACTTCGTGTTCATCGACGACACCGTGGTGTGGGAGGGCAGCGACGATCTCATCGACGTGCTCTCGAGCATCGATCCCCACATGGACAGCAACGGCATGGGGGCGTTCGTCTATGCGCCCGACGTCAACGGGGTCGATGCGCTCTACACCAACGCGGGGATCTTCGCGCTCGTGGGTGATCCCGCGGTGGGGTTCATCCCCGGCTCGACCTACGTCTCGTTCTCGTTTCCCTCGATGACCAGCACCGGGGCGATCTACTGGCGGGCGGGGGTCGATTCCAACGGCGACGGCATCGAGGACGGCTTCGGGCTGTTTCGTGCCCCCGATGGCACGCTGGCCAGTGCCGAGGTGGTGCTGCGCGCCGGTCAGCCGATCGGTGCATTCGTCATCGACGACAACGCCCAGGGGATCGACGGCGACTACGCCGTGGCCGAGAGCGGCATGCACCGGATCGCGGTCCTCAACATGGAGGGTCCCTCCGACACCGACAACTTCCTGTGGGTCGATGGCGCGCTGGTGGCTCGCGAGCTCGATCCCAGCGGCGCCGGCGACAACTGGGACAACTTCGATCTGGTGGCGATCAACGACTTTGGGCACTACCTGTTCAGCGGGGATACCGACGGCCCCGATACCAGCGACGACTTCATCGCCTACGACGGCTCCATCGTGCTGCGCGAGGGCGACGTGGTGGCGGGCATCACCCTGGAGAGCTCGGCTTCGGTGCGTGCGATCGGCATCAACGACCTGGGCCAGGCCGCGTTCATGTGGGGCTACGACCCGCTCGCGGTGGGCTTTCGCAAGACGGTGTTCCTCGCGTGCGACGCGGCCGATCTGGTGGGCACGGCCCGGGCGATCGTGACCTCGTTCGAGGACGATCTCGACGTCGACGGCGACGGAGCGGCCGACTTCGACATCGTCGATCTCACCGCGCCGCCCAACACGCCCACCCGGCTGCTGGGCGAGGCCCCGTACGTCTACGTCACGCTGGGCCTCGACGATGGGCTCAGCCAGACCGAGGCGATGGTGGAGCTGCCGGCCTCGTGCTGCGGCAACGGCATCATCGATCCGTTCGAGCAGTGCGACGACGGCAACCCCGACGACACCGACCTGTGTCCCACGACGTGCCAGGTGGCGTTCTGTGGCGATGGCTTCCCGCTGGCCGGAGTGGAAGAGTGCGACGACGGCAACCTCGACGACTCGGATGCCTGCCTGGTGGGCTGCATCGTCGCCACCTGCGGTGATGGCGTGGTGCAGGTCGGCGTGGAGGAGTGCGACGACGCCGATCTCGACGACACCGACGATTGCCTGACCAGCTGCGAGGCTGCGACCTGCGGCGACGGGGTGGTGCACGCCGGGGTGGAGGAGTGCGACGACGGCAACTTCGATCAGACCGATGGGTGCGCCAACGACTGCACCATCGTCCCGGTGGGCGGCACCGACAGCATGGGCACCGACAGCATGGGGTCGGGCAGCGCATCGGCGAGCGGGGGCACCGACAGCATGGGGTCGGGCAGCGCATCGGCGAGCGGGGGCACCGACAGCATGGGGTCGGGCAGCGCGTCGGCGAGCGGGGGCACCGACAGCATGGGCACCGACAGCATGGGGTCGGCGAGCGCATCGGCGAGCGGGGGCACCGACAGCATGGGCACCGACAGCATGGGTACCGACAGCATGGGGTCGGCGAGCGCATCGGCGAGCGGCACCGAGAGCATGGGCACCGAGAGCATGGGTACCGAGAGCATGGGTACCGAGAGCGCGGGTACGATGAGCGCGAGCGCCGGCACGGTGAGCGATGGCACGGTGGGGCTGGACGACACGGCGGGGACGGTGGGCAGCGCCACCGTGGGCGATGCCTCGGCCGAGGGCGACTCCGGTGGTGGCTCGGGCGCGGGAGATGGCGTGAGCGCGACGGGGGGAACCATGGGCACGGCCGGCGGCAGTGGGACCGAGACCGAGGACGGCCAGAGCGCCGGGGTCGGGAGCGTGGACTCGAGCTGCAACTGCCGCACGGGTCGACGCTCGCCGTGGGGGCCGCTGTGGATCGTGCTGGGCGCGGGGCTCTTCCGACGCCGTCGCCGACCCGGGCTATGCTCGCCCCGATGAGCACGCTCCTGCGCGTGGCCTACGACGGATCCGCGTTTCACGGGTTCGCTCGCCAGGCAGCCGGTCCCGGCGGTCCGATCCGCACGGTGCAGGGCGAGCTCGAGACGGCGCTGGCGGGCCTCTACGGCGCGCCGGTGCCCACCCGCGGAGCCTCGCGTACCGATGCGGGGGTGCATGCACGGGGGCAGCTGGTCGCGTTCGAGGGGCCACGCGCGATCCCGCCGCGAGGCGTGGCCCGTGCCCTCAATGGCCGCCTGCCGCCCGACGTGGCCGTGCTCGCGGCCTGGGAGGAGCACGGCCACGACGGCGCTCCCGTGGACGTGCGGCGCGGCAACGCGGGCAAGCACTACCGCTATCGGATCCGGTGCACCGACGCCCGCGACCCGCTCGCGGTGCACGGCGAGTGGTCGCTGCGGCGACGGCTCGATCCCTCGGTGATGCAAGCGGCGGCGCGTGCCCTCGAGGGCACCCATGACTTCGGGAGCTTTCGCAGCGCGCACTGTCAGGCCACGAGCACCGAGCGCACCATCGATCGCGTCACCCTGCGCTGGGGGGCCGACCCTCGCGGTCCGCTCGGGGATCCGGGACGGCTCGACGCGGTGGCGGATGGCGGCGCGCCCGGGCATGGCCCCGACGTGATCGAGGTGGACGTGCACGGCAGCGCGTTCCTCTACAACATGGTGCGGATCATGGTCGGCACGCTGGTCGAGGTGGGGCTGGGACGACGGCCGGTGGACTCGATCGCGCAGCTGCTGTCGATCCCCGATCGCACCAGGGCGGGCCCGACCGCGCCTGCATGTGGACTGACCTTGATGGAGGTGCGCTGGCCGGGGACCGCGGGCGCGGGACCGCAGTGGTGAGCGAGACCTTCGGGGGACGCCTGCCCGCGGCGGTCCGTCTCGGCTACCATCGGGGGGCATGGCCGATCCTGCCGACGCCCGCGACGTGGAGACCCTTGCCGCCGCGGTGGCGGCGGGGGCTCGCGCCAAGTACGTGTTCTTCTGGGGCCACACCGCCAAGGTCGACGGGGCGATCGGCTCGTGGGTGTTCAGCCAGTGGTACCCCTCGCCGTTCACGGTGGACGGCCAGCTCTATCGCACGGCCGAGCACTGGATGATGGCCGAGAAGGCGCGCCTGTTCGGCGACGAGACACGGCGGGCCAAGATCCTCGAGGTGCACGGTCCGGGCGACGCCAAGGCTCACGGCCGCCGCATCAGCGGGTTCTCGGAGGACACGTGGGCGCAGCGGCGCTTCGAGATCGTGGTCCAGGGCAACGTGCACAAGTTCTCCCAGCACCCGGCGCTGCTCGAGTTCCTGCTGGGGACCGCCCGGCGCGTGCTGGTGGAGGCCAGCCCGGTGGATCGGGTGTGGGGGATCGGGCTGGCGCACGATGATCCCCGCGCCGAGGATCCCGCGCGCTGGCGTGGGCTGAACCTCTTGGGGTTCGCGCTGATGGAAGCGCGAGCGCGGCTGCCGTAGCGGTGGACTCGCCAGGGCGTCGCGCGCGGGCGCTGTTTCCGCAGTCGCGCCCGCGATGACCGCAAGGAAGCCCGTGCGGCTCCGGTCGTGCACGTTTCTTCGACCTGGGGCCCTCGCCGGTCCACCATCCCGATGGTGCCCGACGCCCTCCGCTCCACCGGTCGCGTGTCCGTGGCCGTGCTCGCGTCGCGCGTGCTCGGGCTCGGCCGCGAGGTCGTGTTCGCGGCGCTGTTCGGGGTGGGGGCGGTGGCCGACGCCTACACGGTGGCGTTTCGCATCCCCAACCTCCTGCGGGACCTGCTGGCCGAGGGCGCTCTGTCCAGCGCGTTCGTGCCCACCTTCACCTCGACCTTGCAGCAGGAGGGACGCGACCGGGCCCATGCGCTGGGCAACCTCGTGCTGAGCGTGCTGCTGCTCGTGACGGGCCTGCTGACGCTGCTCGGGATCATGTGGAGCGAGGCGCTGGTGATCGCGATGGCGCGGGGCTTCGGGGGCGACGCCGAGAAGGTCGCCCTGGCCGCCGAGCTCACTCGGATCATGATGCCGATCCTCGCGCTGGTGAGCCTGGGCGCGGTGTGGATGGGCATGCTCAACGCCCAGCGCCGCTTCGTGGTGCCCGCGCTCGCCCCTGCGGTGTTCAACGTGGTCAGCATCGTGGCGGGCGTGGTGGTGTGGCTCTCGGGCGCTGGCATCGAGCACGGGGTGATGCTGTGGAGCGTGGGCACGCTGCTGGCCGGGGTGGCGCAGGCGGTGGCCCAGCTGCCGTCGCTGTGGCGCATGGGCTATCGCCCCGGGCTGCGCTTGCGGGGGGCGTGGCACGACCCGGGGCTGCGTCGGATCGCACGCTTGATGGCTCCGGCCGCGGTGGGGTTGGCCGCGGTGCAGATCAACATCTTCGTCAACACCGGGTTCGCGGGGGTGCTGGGCGACGGCGCGGTGGCCCAGCTCGGCTATGCGTTTCGGCTGTTCTTCCTGCCGCTGGGGGTGTTCGGGGTCGCGCTGGCCACGGTGACCACCACCCACGTCAGCGAGGAGGCGGCGCGAGGGGATCGCGGCGCGCTGGCCCAGCGCGTGGCCGAGAGCGCCAGCGCGGGCTGGATGCTGGTCAGTGCCTCGAGCGTGGGCTTGCTGGTGCTCGCGGTGCCGGTCACGGTGTTGGTGTATCGCCACGGTCAGACGTCGATGGCCGACGCCGAGGCCATCGCGCTGGTGCTGCAGGCCTACGTGCTGGGGCTCTTGCCCTACAGCCTGGTCAAGATCCTGGCGCCGGGGTTCTACGGCATCGACAAGCCCCGGATCCCGCTGTTGGCCTCGATGACGGCGGTGGTGGTCAACATCGTGTTCAACGCGCTCACCTACCGCTGGCTGGGCGCGCCCGGGATCGCGCTGGGCACCGGGCTGGGGGCGCTGGCGAACGTGCTGGTGCTGCGGGTGGCGTTCGCTCGGATCATCGGACCGCTGCCGGTGCCCGATCGAGCGCGACGGCTGGGAGCGTTGCTGGTGGCCAACGCGATCCTGGCCGCGGTGGCATGGGGCGGCTGGTGGCTGGCGCAGCAGCTCGCCGCGAGGGCTGGGTCGACGACGTGGCCCGTGCTGGTGCTCGCACCGGTGCTGCTGGTGATCATCGGGGCGGGGTTCTTCACCTACGCCGGAGTGCTGCGTGCGTTGGGGTATCCCGGGGCGCAGCTCTTGTGGAGCATGCCGGGGAAGCTGCTTCGTCGCGGGCGAGCACGTCGCGGGTGAGGGGCTGTGGAGCCTCGCGGAGGCGAGCCTGGCGCGCGATGGAATGGGAAATGGCACGAAAAGGCCGAGCTCGATTCGGCCGAGGTCGTTGCTTCAGCGAGGTCGGTTGCTAGTCCGGGCAAGTGGATCGTTCGCCAGTTCTGGTGGCAGGGGGGCTGACGGTGGTGGGCATTGCGGTGGCCGGATGTCCGGACGAGCTCGCGTCGGTGCGCGAAGGCAGCGGGCGGGTCGTGACCCACGAGTGCGGCGAAGGGCCCGAACAGACTGCGGCGGCGGCAGGAGCGAACTCGATGGCCTGCAGCGGCGAGGTCCTCCCGACGTGCTCACCCGGATGGACGGGGCCTGCGTGTGACTGGCCCTGTGATGGTGCGGAGTGCAGCTTTGCGTCGTACTGCCACGGGGACGGGCGTACATGGGGGCTCGCGGCCTTCGGGGCACGGCTGTTCGAGGCCACCGCGGGTGCGACGGACGAGGAACTGCATGCGTCGTTCGAGCAGTTCGTGGTCGAGCATCCCGAGGACGTGGGACTGACGGCGGGGGTGTCGCCGGAGGATCTCGATCTGGTTCCGGCTCCGGTGTTTCGGGGACCCGCAGGTAGGCTCGAGGTGCTGCGGTTGCAGCAGCGGTACCGTGGGATTCCCGTGTACGGGCCGGACGGCACGGTGCGGGTGACGCTGGGGCCGAGGGGAGCGATCGCGTTCGACGGCGCGATCGTCGATGGGCGGCAGGACTGGGCGAATGTCGAGGAGCACGCAAGCGAGGCGGTGGCTCGACGGTCGATCCTCGCGCACGCGGCGGAGCGCTCGGGGCTGCCCGTCGAGGAGTTGGAGATCGCGAGCGTGCGCCTGGTCGCGGTGCCGAGGGTGCAGCGCATCGGCTGGGCGGGGACGGTGCGCTCCGGGCTCTCGCCCGTGACCACGATCGTGGTCGACGCCGACCCCGAGGCGAGCGTTCCGCTGCCGATCATCCACGCCGAGCACATCGAGGCCGCGGGGCTGGTCGACGAGGTGGATATCAGTGTGATGGCCGAGGATCCCGCATCGGATGTATTCGGCCCACCGGACGATACGGCGAGCCTGGCGCAGCTCTTCGACGCGAGCCCACTGCGAGGCTCGACGCGCGGGGGCGAGGTGATCGTCGGGACGGAGCGCGTGGTTGGCTACGATCTCAGCTCGGCGATGAGCTTCATGGACATCGGTCCCGTGCCGCCGCTGGTGAGCGTGACGACGGACTTCGATGCGTTGCCGGGGACCATCGCGTACGATGTTCAGAATCACTACGTTCGCGTCCAGAGCTTCTACGCATTCGTCGATCGGTACATGGCCGGCGTCTGGGATTCCTTGAACGTCGTACCGGGGGTCTCGCCCGGTCAGTTCGAGCCGAGGGTGATGCTGTGGGTGCAGCCCGGCTTCGACCTGTGTCCGACGCAGAGCTACTGCGCCAACTACGTTTCGCTCGAAGGGGTTGATCCCGCTCTCGTCGCAGACGAGTACGAGCAGCCGCTCGGTGGCCCCACGCTGGAGAACGGCTCGAGCATCGCCATCGAATTCCCCGGCGCGTCGGCACACGTGCTCGCGCACGAATTCGGCCACATCGTCGATCTGTTCGCGGCGCCGTACTTCGTCGGTGCCGGCTTGGGCTGCACGGGCGCTCCCGGGTGCATGCCGAGTTGCCAGCCCGACACCTCGGAGGAAGCGCCGGCGCTACGGGAGGCCGTCGCTCAGGTGTTCACCATCGCGGCGACGAGCGAGCTCTTCCCCATGGCGACCTTCGACGATTGCGACCCGCTACTCGCGATCAGCCTCGGCGGCGACGGCATCCCGCACAATGACGCGTGTCGGCCGGGCGGTGAGCCCTACTCGCATTTTCTCGACCCGGCTTCCTGCGCAGTGGGAGCGCATTGCGATCACGACTTCGTCGCCCAGGAGGACCCGCCAACGGGGCTGTGCGCTCAGTCGAGAGGCTACCGGGTCGACAGCCTTCACCAGGGGTTCTGGGAGATCTTCCACGGTGAGAGCTGCGCTGCGACGCCGCCCTATGTGTGCACGCCGATGAACCTTCCGCCGGGGCTGTCGGCGCGCGACGCCTTCATGCCCGCGTTCCTCTATGCCTTGCGCATCGATGCGAACTCCTTCCGCCAATTCATCGACGCATTCGCGACGCACGTGTCGTGTAACCTCGGCGCTGCGGTCTACCAGGAGGTCAACGACGTGCTGTGCCATCACGACCTTCGAGCGTGCGGTGCTCCACCTCCAGCAATCTGCGAGACCTGCGGCAACGGTGTACGCGAAGGCTCGGAGATCTGCGATGGCAACGACCTTGGCGGAGCGAGCTGCGCCGGCCTAGAGTTCAGTGGCGGCTTGCTCGCGTGCGACGCCTCGTGCATGCTCGACACGTCGATGTGTGATGCTGCGGAGGGGGCCGACGTTACGGGCGCGACGGACGTCGGCAACGACGTCACCGGGGCTGGAGCGGCCGACGGCGACGCCACGGGTGGCGGTGGTGTGATCGATGACGGCGGCGGCTGTGAATGCAGCACGGGCTCCACTCGCGGAGACCTGGCCCCGGCGGTCCTCGGGTTGCTCGCGCTCGTTGGAGTGCGACGTCGTCGTCGCGCTCGCGCGAACGCGCTGGTCGTGACGCTCACGGGCTTGGTCGCACAGGCATGCAGCGACCCTACGGACCGCACGGAGACGGAGGCATCGAACGGAGATCCCTCGACGACGAGTGAAAGCGGCTCGGAGAACGGCGCCAGGGAGACGATGGGAGAGTCGCTTCCACAGTGGGCGCTCGGTGTCTTCAGCAGCGAGGCCGATGATGTCGGAATGTCGTTCTCGAACAACCCCTACTGGTGGGGCAAGATCGAGATCATGGCGTCGGGGACGTTCCTTCTCGACTGGTACGTCTGCTCGGAGCGACAAGAACATCAGGAATTCCGTTGGACATTGGCCGACGATGGCGGGAGCTTGAGCGTCCAAACGGAGCCCCCTGCCGGTGTGTTCACGTATGGAAACGGCAATCGAGTGTCCGAGGTCATCGTCGAGCCCGGTGAGTCCTGCGACACGATCGCCATCCGTTACTTCGACGTCGAGGGGATGATATGGGGCGAGAGTCACTACCACCGCGGCGATGTGTGCACGCAGGTCACCGGCCCCGACGGTTGCACGTTCACGTTCGAGTGGTGCGACGGCACGCCGCCGCCTCCGTGCGAGTGACCGCGCGGGCTGACGCGATGGTGAGGCCACCAGCTGCTGGCACGAGTTCCTCGTTGATCGGTCGGCCATGTCGTCATGACTCATCGGCCGCTCGAACGGTGCCCTGAAACCCGGGTATTCATCATCATGCATGGTTCGGATCGATCGAACGAACTATGCAAATTCTCCGAGTGATTCTTCCCTTGGTCCTCCTGCTGCTGGTGCGCTCGTGACACGGTCGTGCTCGATGGACACACCGTGTACTCCTGCCACCCGCTACACCACTCTCTCCCTCTCCCTCTCGCTTGGGCTCGTCGTCGGATGCTCGGCGGAACCCGCGGATCCTCCGTTCGGTGAGTCCGGCGTCGGGCCCGACGGTTCGGTTGCCACCGTGGGCAACCTCGACACCAGCCCCGGTACCGTCGACGTGCCCGGCGGTGCCGCATCGTCCGGTGGCGGTGCTGCCAGCACCGCAGGTGGAGATGCCAACACCACCGGAGCCGGAGACGGCGCCTCCACGGGAGGCGGAGACGGAGCTCCTCCCCTCATCGGCACCCCGACCCAGGAGGGGCTGCGCGTCGCCTTCATCGGCGACCAGGGCAACGGTGAGGACTCCGTGGCCGTTCGCGAGCTCATCGAGTCGGAGGGGGCGGACTTCGTGCTCATCGCCGGTGACTTCGACTATGAGGACGACCCGAACCTGTGGGAGGAGGAGAACGTCGAAGGGTTCGGATCCGACTATCCGATCTTCGCGGTGGTCGGCAACCACGACAAGGCCGAGTTCGACGGCTATCAGGAGAAGCTGGTGGAGCGCCTGCAACACGCGCTCGCCGACGGAGCCGCCTGCACCGGTGAGATCGGGGGCAACAGCGCCTGCACCTACCGGGGCCTGTTCATGGCCATGTCCGGCGTCGACGTGACCGACGGCCAGGCCGAGAGCGAGGATCACCTGCGCGCCGAGCTGGAGGCCAATGACGCGATCTGGTCGATCTGCTTGTGGCACAAGAACCAGACCGACATGCAGCTCGGGAGCAAGACCAACGACGCGGGCTGGGGCGTGTACCAGGCCTGCCAGGACGAGGGCGCGATCATCATCACCGGGCACGAGCACACCTACTCGCGCACGCTCACGCTCACCAATCTCGGCAACGGGGACGATGGCCACGGGGCGACCGGCGTCTTCGACCTGGTGACCGTGGGCGAGGGCAGCACGTTCGTCAGCGTCGTCGGCACGGGCGGACGGGGCCTGCGCGACTACGAGGCCGACAAGCACGACGACGACACCTGGTGGGCGTCCTTCTACACCTCGAACCTGTGCAAGATGAACGGCGGGGTGATCGACGACTGCGACGAGTCCCCGGGCGCCCTGTTCATCGACTTCTACGTCGACGGCGATCCCTACAAGGCGCGCGGCTACGTCAAGACGATCAACGGGACGATCATGGACGAGTACGAGATCATCCGCGAGCCGATGGCCGAGAAGTCATAGCGTCGAGGGTGCCCAGCGCTCGTCCCCCAGCCCCCGAAGAATCCTTCGAGTCCCGGGGGGCGCGGGCTGTGCCGCGCCAGCGGTCAGAGCGGCTTGCTCGGGAGCGGCGATCGAAATGCGCGTTGCCGCACCCCGGCCCGTGATATCGTGCGTCTCGTGGCTTCCTTGCCCCGTTGTCCTTCGTGTCGCGGCTTCGTGCCGCTGCGTGCTTCCTCGTGCCCCCACTGCGGTGCGCTCGCGAGCGCCTCGAGCGTGGGCGGTCGCATTGGCCTCTGGCTCAAGGCTGCCGGTGGTGCATCGGTAGCCATGACCCTCATGGCCTGCTACGGCGTGCCGTACGATCCCGATGACCCCACCGACACCGATCCGACTGGCAGCACGGAGGGCACGGCCGGCACCGCGACGGAGGAATCGACCGCCGCGGCCGAGTCGACGGGCGCGGCCGAGTCGACGGGCACGGCCGAGTCGACCGGAGCGGCCGAGTCGACGGGCTCCGCCGAGTCGACCGGAGCGGGCGCGGCCGATCCCCCCGCGGCACCCCGTTAGCCTGCGATGTCTCGGCGTCGCCTCGACGTGCTCGCGCAGCCTCACCACCCCGCCTACGTGGTGTGGGAGCTGACGCTGCGCTGCGATCACGCCTGCACCCACTGCGGATCGCGAGCCGCGGTGGCCCGCGACGTGGAGCTGACCACCGCGCAGGCGCTGCGGGTGGTCGACGAGCTCGCGGCGCTCGGTGCCCGCGAGGTGGTGCTGATCGGCGGCGAGGCCTACCTGCACGAGGGCTTCTTCGAAATCGTCGCGGCGCTCGCACGCGCCGGGGTGCGTCCCACCATGACCACCGGCGGCAAGGGCATCACCGGCCCGCTCGCCGAGCGCATGGCCACCGCGGGCCTGCGCCTGTGCTCGGTCAGCATCGACGGCCTTCGAGCCACCCACGATCGCATGCGGGCCTCCCATGGGAGCTTCGATCGAGCCACGGCGGCGCTTGGGCACCTGCGGGCGGCCGGGATTCGAACGGCGGCCAACACCAACGTGAACCGGCTCAATCGAGCCGACCTCGAGCCGCTCTACGAGCACCTGCGCGCGCAGGGGATCGTGGCCTGGCAGGTGCAGCTCACCGCGCCGCTGGGGCGCGCGGCCGATCGTCCCGAGATGATCCTTCAGCCGTGGGACTTGCTGGAGCTGGTCCCCCGCATCGTCGCGCTCAAGCGGCGAGCCTTCGCCGATGGCATCCGGCTGATGCCCGGCAACAACCTCGGCTACTTCGGCCCCGAGGAGGCGCTCCTGCGTTCGCCCACCGAGGATGGCGACGACCACTTCGCGGGCTGCCAGGCGGGTCGCCTGGTGATGGGCATCGAGTCCGATGGCGCGATCAAGGGCTGCCCCTCGCTGCAGACCCACGCCTACGCGGGGCGTAGCGTGGCCGAGGCACCGCTGGCCACGATCTGGGCCGACGATGCTCGCGTGGGGTCCCTGCGCGGCCGTACCGTCGAGGATCTGTGGGGGTTTTGCCGCACTTGCGCGTTCGCACGGACCTGCATGGGAGGGTGCACCTTCACCGCGCACTCGATCCTCGGTCGGCCGGGCAACAATCCGTACTGCCACTTCCGGGCGCGTACGCTGGCGGCGGCCGGTCGACGGGAGCGCCTGGTCCCATTGCAGCGTGCACCGGGACGTCCGTTCGACCACGGACGCTTCGCGCTGGTCGAGGAAGACCTGGATGCGCCCGATCCCGGTGCAGGGCTCGACCCGGCCCAGCGCGTCGCCCTTGGCACCCGGGCGCTGCCCGTCCTGCCCGTTCTGCCCGGTTGCGACGGCTGAAACTGCGCGGATCCCGACCCCTGCGCGAAAACACTCGGCCGCTCGTGTAGTCTAGGATCCACGCCGGGGCGTCCCTGCGGCCCCGCAATCCCGATGGATCCCGACTTCAGCTACGTCTTTGCGTCCTACGTGCCGTTGCTCGATCCGGACGCCTTCCCCGACCCGGCGTTCTACCGCGAGCTGGAGAAGATCGGCTACGAGCAGGTGCTGATGGGCGGCACGGGCTCGGCGGCGATGCACGAGCTCATCCCGACCATTCGGCGCGAGACCTCGCTGTCGGTGGTGCTCTACCCGTCGGGCCCCGATGCGGTCTGCGAGGCCGACATCGTGCTGATGCCCGACGTGATGAACTCCAACTCCCACTTCGCACGGCCGTTCGGCTCGGGCGCGGTGGCGACGGCCATGAACATCATGAAGCAGGGGCTTCCGTTCCTGCCCGTGGCCTACCTCATCCTGGGCGACTCGACCGCGCGCTGGTACTTCGATGCGTTCAAGCTTCCGTCGACCAAGGTGCTGATGGGCTACGCGATGTACGCGCGGATGGTGGGCTATCGCTACCTGGCGCTCGACTACGAGGACCCGCGGGTCCCCATCGATCACAAGCTGGTCTCGGCCCTGCGCGAGCTGCCCGAGATGCACCTGGTGGTGTCGGACGAGCTGTCGCCCGGGGCAGCGGCGCGGGCCCTGGAGCTGGGGGCGCAGACGATCGTGACCCCGTCCAACGTGTACGAGCAGGCGAGCGATCCCCTCGCGCTGGCGGCCGACTACCACGCGAGGTTGCTGCGGAGGCCATGACGTCGTGAGTCTGGTGCCGCAGCCGTCGGAGATCCGGCCCACGCCGGCCGACTCGATCGCGGGGGCGACCTCGGTGAGCCTGCTGGTGCGACCCGAGCTGCGGGCGCGCCCGATCGAGGTCGCGCTGCCGTCTCCGCGCCGGGTGTCCGCGATCTATGCGGGTGCGATCGCGATCGGCTCCACCGCGGCGGCGGTGGGCGCCTACTACATCACGCTCTCGGTGGTGTTCCCCCCCGGGGTGCTGGCGTTCTTCCTGGCGGGGCTGGGGGTCCTGGTCGGGCTCTCGATCGGGGTCACCTACCTCTTGCACCGGCGCCTCACCCGGGCGCTGCGAGCGTGGCTGCAAGATCCGGACGACATGGTCGATCTCGGTGCCTGGCACGAGGCGCTGAACTACCCCGTGTTCATCTCGATCGGAGTGGGCATGGCTGCGCTGGGCGTGAGCCTGCTGGCCGCCAGCGTCACCGGGCTCTACGCGGAGAGCCTCTCGATCGGCATGCACATCGCGGTCGGCGGCCTGCTCGCGTCGCTGCTCGATGCCGTGTTCGTGTGGCTCTACACCGATCACTGCATGGCGGAGGTGCTGCGGGCGATGGCGGCTCGCAATCCGCTGCTGCCCGTGTCCGGCCGCGGCATCGTGTCGCTGGGTCTGGCCGCGAAGATGGCCATCGTGATCGTGGGCGTGTCGGTGGTGGGGGCGGTGGTGGCGGGCACGCTGGCGTACCGCGGGGCGGAGCAGGCGGTGCAGAGCGGCGACATCTCGGGCCTGGCCCTCGAGCTCCTGGTGGTCACGGCCGCGGGCCTGGCCGTCTCGCTCTCGGGGTGCTTGCTGGTCGCTCGCCACATCACCGGCCCGGTCGAGGAGCTGACGCGCATGCTGGCGGAGCTGTGCCCCGAGCGCTACGGGATGCGAGCCCTGCCGCGCAACAGCGACGAGGCCGGGCAGCTCATGGTGGCGGTCAATCAGATGCTCGACGGTCTCGAGGAGCGCGAGTTCATCAAGGACGCGCTGTCGCGCTACGTGACCCACGAGGTCACCGACACCGTGCTGCAAGGGGGCCTGAATCTCGGCGGCGAGCTGCTCGAGGTCACCGTGCTCATGGCCGACATCCGGGGGTTCACGCTGCTCACCGAGAGCCTGCCCCCGCGCCGGCTGGTGCGCCTGCTCAACCGCTACTTCACCGCCATGGTCGACGAGTGCGAGGCCCAGGGTGGGTTCATCGACAAGTTCATCGGGGACGCGATCATGGTGGTGTTCGGCGCCCCGGTGGTCCTGCCCGCACGGGAGTCGGCGCTGCGCGCCGCTCGGGCCGCCGTGGGCATGCGCCGCCGGCTCGTCGCGCTCAACGAGAAGCTCGAGGCCGACGGCATGCCCACCTTGCAGATGGGGATCGGCGTGCACTCGGGCGAGGCCATCGCCGGGAACATCGGTGCGCCCCAGCGGCTCGACTACACCGTGATCGGCGACTCGGTGAACGTGTGCGCGCGCATCGAGTCGACGTGCAAGGTGCTGGGTCAGGACATCCTGATCTCGGAGGCGACCCGCGACCTGCTCGGCGACGAGGCCGTGGTCAGCGATCCCTACGACATCCAGCTGCGCGGCAAGTCGCAGAGCACCCGGGTGATGGCCCTGCTCGATCTGGGCTCGGCCCGCACGGGGACCGTGGGGGAGTCGGTCGAGGGCGTGATCTCGGCCTGAAGCCGAGCCCGAGGCGGCCGGGGTGAAGGTGGGCAGCGTCAGCTCCAGCTGGCGCGCTCGGCCAGGAGCGTGGCGATCTCGGCCGACTCGTACACGATGCGATCGTCGATGTAGAGCGCGGGGGCCTGGCCCTTGCCGCCCAGGCGCTCGAGCTCGGCCAGCGCCTCGGGGTCGCGGGAGACGTTGACGACGGGGAGCGCATCCTGCAGGTGCAGGTTGGTGCGGGCGTAGAGCGCCCAGCGGCTGAACATGCAGCGATCCTTGACGTAGAGCCGAACCCCCGGCGGCAATCCCCTGGGCGCGACCGCGTCCGGGAGGGACTCCGACCAGCCGGCGTCGAGATCCTCGCAGACCTTCACCAGGGCTTCGGCGTCGCGCTTGCCCGCCGGGGTCACGCTGGCGCAGTGGTGTACGGTGCCCGCCGCATCCACGATCACCGTGGCGCGATCACAGATCCCATCGTCCCCGAGGTACACGCCGAACGCCTCGGCCAGCTCGCCCTTGGGGTGGAAGTCGGAGACGAGCGGGAACGAGACGCCGCCCAGCTGCTCGGCCCAGGCCGCGTGGCTGAACGTGGTGTCGATGGAGATGCCGCACGCGGTGGTGTGGGCGGCACGAAGACGGTCTTGCAGCGCCTCCAGCGCTGGCACCTCGGAGCTTCACGTGGGGGTGAAGTCGAGCGGGTAGAAGAGCAGCAGCAGGTGACGCTTGCCCCCGAGCGCGGCCGTGTCGAGCGGTCGGCCCAGGTGATCGGTGCGGGTGAAGGTCGGGGCAGTGGTTCCGGGTTCGATCATCGCGGGGAGAGCCTAGCCACGACCGCGCACGAGGCATCTCGAGAGCGCCTCGCGCTGCGTCCACGGGATCGCAGCGCCGATCGTGCGCGGATCCGGTGCAGGGGACGGAGAGCGGCGACGCGATGCGGCCCTACGGCATGAGCCGGCCCGGGCGACGCGAAGGCGCCGCGTGCGGCATACTGGCGCTCGCCCGGTTGGCTCGGGCGAGTCCAAGCCATGAAGAAGCTCGTGATCCTGGTGGTGGTGCTCCTGGTGCTCGGTGCAATCGTGGGCGGTCTGGCCTATGCCGACGTGCACGTGCGGGAGCTGGCCGAGGAGCATGCCGAGCAGCAGCTGGCCAAGGCGCTTCCCCAGGCCAAGGGCATCGACGTGGAGTTCGACGGCTTTCCGTTCACGCTGGGGGTGCTGCTCGATGGCGAGGTGGAGGCGCTCCACGTCAGGATCGGCGCGGTGGAGGAGGCGGGGCTCTCGGCCACCGATGTCAGCCTCGACGTGGACACGATCTCGCTCGACAAGGACGCGCTCATCGACGAGCAGCGCCTGGTGGTGACCGACATCGGCAAGGCCACCGCGCAGGCGTTCGTCACCGACGACGACGTCAGCCGGGTGATCGCCACGCAGAACGTCGGGGTCGCGAAGATCGTGTTCTCGCCCGGCAAGGCCAAGGGGGTGTACAAGGGCCAGGAGCTCGAGGTGAAGGCCCGCGTCGAAGGGCGCCTGGTGCAGCTCGCCGTCCCGATGGCAGGGGTGCCGCCGCTGGTGTTCCCGCTGCCGTCGATGGACGTGCTGCCGTGCTCGCCGCAGCTCGAGCTGCTCGAGGGCAAGGCGCGGCTGGCCTGCTCGATCGATGATCTGCCGCCGACGCTCAAGGCCGCGATGGCGAAGGGATAGCGGCTTACAGCGACTCGAGCGCCTCCGCCGTGAGCGGGCGCCCCGGCCCGGTGGGCTCGACCCATCGTGACACCCGGGGCTCCTCGATCGCCACCGGCCCGTGCTGCTCCCGCAGCGCCGGATCCTTCGCAGGGGGATTCGCCCCCGTCGTGCGACCCGGTATCCTCGTGGGAGGTGGCCGTCATCGACTGCAAGGCCTGCGGGGCTCCGCTCGACGTCTCCTCGGGCGCGGTCGTGGTGACGTGCACCTACTGCAAGGCCCACAACCGCGTGTCGGCGCACGGGCCCGAGGTGCCCAGTGGCCTCGCGCTCGAGGGCTCGGCCCGCACGGTGGCCTCGGGCGCGCGCACCGTGGTGATCATGAGCCTCGTGCTCTCGCTGGTGGGGGTGGCGGTGACGGTCTTCCTGGCGATCGGCAGCGCCACCGACGTCGATGGCTTCTTCTCCGATGCGCTCGGGGGCCTGACCGCCAACCATTGGAATGCCACCGGGGTCTGTCTCGTGGATGCCAACGGCGACGGGGTGGACGACGTGGTCGGGCTCGTCGGTCCGCCGGGGGAGAGCTTCACTCCGGCGATCGTGGACGGGGCGACCGGCGAGGCGCTGTGGCGCGGCGAGCATGCGGGCGAGGGCGCGAGGCTCTCGTGTCCCTCGCGCGAGTGGTTCGTGGTGGGCAAGGCCGACTTCGGCGTGTGGCTCCACGACGCGCGCTCGCCGGGCACGCCCGTGTCGCTACGGGGGCGTGACGTTCTGAGGGCCGCGGCCATGGGCAAGGACTGCGTGGCCGTGCAGACCAATGATGGCTCGGTCATGGGCGTCGCGCTGCCCTCGGGGAGCGTCACCGACTGTCCCGCCAGGTTCCCGGGGCCGTTCGACACGCCGGGGCTCATCGGGCTCACGGGCGAGTCGACGTCGCTGACGGTCGATGGCCGCGAGTACGCGCTCTCCAAGCGCCGGCAGGGCACGCCCATGCTCACGCTGCGGGTGCGCGAGGGTGGCAAGCAGGTGCTCGAGCAGGAGCTGCCCCATGCGGCGGCGACCTTCGCCTCGGGGCTGGCGGTGGCGGGCGATCGAGTCGTGGTGTTCGGGGCCCGGCCCGGCAAGGAGAAGGAAGGGCTCTTGATCGGGCTCGATGCGAAGACGGGCGCCGAGCGCTATGCGGTGCCGCTGCAGGGCATGGTGACCGACAACCTGAGCGCGATGGCGTTCAATGGGCGCTACGTGGTGCTGCAGTACTGGTCGCACCTGCGGGCGTACGATCCGGCGACGGGGGCGATGGCCTGGGAGGGGTAGGCGAGCCGTCGCTCCATCGCCCGTCGTTACACCTCGCCCTGCCGGCGTCGCAGCAGCCACTCGCCGCCGAAGCTGGCCAGCAGCAAGAGCAGCGCCATCCAGCCGTTCCACAGCGGCACGTCGCGTCGTGCATCCACCCGTAGCCCGTTGCGGCCGTCCTCGGGCTCGCGCAGCGCGATCCTCCGCGGCAGGGTGTCGCCTTCGATGGCCACGAGCGCCTCTCCCCCGGTGGCCTCGGCGAGTCGAGCCAGGCGAGCGAGGCCCGGATCGGCATCCACCCGCGAAAGCTCGCGTCCGGGCGGCTCCACGATGAACACGCGGCGCACCTCGTGCTGGCCCATGGCGTCCACGTCGGGATCGAGGTTGGGCTCGGCGAGACCGGTGCCGTCGCCCGCAGCCAGCTCGCGGCGGGCCCAGGCCACGTAGGCGCCCACCTCGAGCGCCTCGAGCGTGTGGCGGGCGCGACCCAGGCCGTCGGTGGTCCACTGGCCCTCGAGCAAGGGCTTGGGGGCGGCGCCGTCGGGCGCGGGAGCCTGCGAAGGGTTCATGGTGGCCAGCGGTCGCAGGGCCCAGTCCACCGCGATGCCCGGCTCGGGGGCGTAGCTGGCCGACCACGTGGTGGCCAGCAGCTCCACCGTCTCGCCGACGAGGTAGCGCGGGCGATCGGTCTCGAGCGTCAGCCGACCCGAGGTGTCGTCGCGCAGCAGCCACCGCACTGCACCGAGCCACAGCAGATCGTAGGGCCGGGCCCCGTCGATGAGCGGCAGATCGGGCGCGAAGCCCAGCCGCCAGGTCGAGCCGGTGGCCAGCACCATGATGCGCCCCCGCCCGGGCTCGGCCACGGCCAGGATCGGGCGCTCGCGTCCTTCTTCATCGGCGCCGTCGGGGTGTACCAAGAGCGACGTCGCGCCGATCCGATCGCCCCGGGGATTGAGGGGCAGCGGGTTGTGGTCGTCGAGCGGGGGCAGCTGCGACCAGCCCTCGTGGGCGGCCGACAGCCACGCGGTGATCGGATGCCGGCGACCGGCCTCGGTGAGGATCGGACGCACGGCGCCATGCTCGAGCGGCGAGCGTCGACGGGTGTCCACGGGCAACAGCCCCGCCAGCTCGGGTAGCCCGTAGCCCAGATCGGTGAATGCGAGATCGCCCCCGATGAGGACCAGCGCGCCGCCCTCCTCCACGTAGCGGGCGATGTTGTCGAGGTACTGCTCGACCTGGTGGGGAACGGCGTCGAAGTTGTGCAGGATCACCAGGTCGAACGAGCCCAGCTCCTCCTCGAACAGCTCGTCGGTGGGGAAGGGGATGAGGCTGAGCGGGGCGGTGTCGTCCTCCCGCGTGATGTCGTCGAGGCCGCGCAAGATGTAGTAGCTGAGCAGCTCCACGTTGGGGTCGCGCCGCAAGAGCGTCCGCAGGGCTCGGACGTCCCAGTCGGGGCGGCCGGCCACGTGCAGCACGCGGACCTTGTCGCGCAGCACCTTCACCACGAACGCCCGCGTGTTGTTGGCGCTCGTGGCTTCCCCGGGCTGGGGCGGCACCGCGATCTCGTAGACGAACTGGCCGACTCGATCGGGCGCGACCTCGAACCGCACCACGGCGGGCAGGCCGTCGGCGGGCAGCCGCAGGCGCTCGGTGGCGACCACCTCGCCGTTGCGTCGCAGCTGGACCTCGGTGGCGGCCCCGGCCAGGCCGTGGGCGACGATGGTGGCCTCGAACTCGGTGACGTTCTCGACGAACGCAAACTCGCCCGCGCGCACCTCGGCCACGCTGGCATCGCGGATGAAGGGCGCGCCCACGAAGAGCGTGGTGATGGGCACGCCCAGCGACGCGGCCACGGTGTCCAGGCGGCCCTCGGTGGCGGCGTCCGCGGCCACGAGGCCGTCGGAGATCACCACGACCCCGGCCAGCGGGGCGCGGTCGGGCTCGGGCTGGGTCAGCTCGGAGAGCGCGCGGGCGAGGTCCGAGCCCGCGCCGTCGGACTGCCCCTCGAGCGTGTCCGCGAGCGCGCCCGTGAACGGCTGCGAGTGGAGATGAAAGCCCCGCACGTCGACCACGAGGCCGTCGTCGCGCCAGCCCACCCGGGCGTCGGCGCCGTCCTGCCACGCGGTGATCGCCCGCGCGTGCCGGGTGGTGGGCGCGGTGTCCTCGTCGGGCGCGTCGGGCAGGGCCATGCTCGCCGAGCGATCCACGAGCACCACCAGCCGACGCCCCGACGCGGTGACCTGCTCGATGCGCAGGGTCAGCTCGAAGGCCACGGCCAGCAGCGATGCCAACGCCAGCAGGCGCAGGGCGAGCAGGCCCGCGGCGATCCGTCGGGGCACCCCCGGACGCCGGCGACGGAACGCGGTCAGGCCCTCGCCCACGGCGAGGATCAGCGCACAGGCGAGCACGCTCACCAGCAAGGGGTCGGGCACGTACCCGGCCGCGAGACTGATGCGCTCGCTCATCGCCAGCGACGAGACCGGAGCAGGGTCTCCACGTGGGCCCGGTCGGCCTTGTAGTCGGTGCAGGTGGCGTACAGCAGCACGTTGACGCCGAAGCGCACGGCCCACTCGCGCTGCACGTTGCCACCGGGGGTACAGGGATAGGCGGGCAAGCCGTCGTTGGTCTCGGCCAGGGCTCCGCCCAGGTCGTTGCGCATCACCAGGGCGCGCAGCCGGCCCTCGTCTTGCACCCCCAGCACGTGGTCGTGGGTGCGGGTGCGGCCCATCGGGGCGTCCACCAGGTAGAAGCTGCGATAGAGCACGTGGTCGCGACCGACCGGGGCCACCTCGCTGGCGGGGGCGATGCGCTGCAAGAGCGCCTTGACGTCGCGCACGAACCCGGGATCGGTGCCGCCGTCGGCCGCATCGAACAGGATGAGCCCGCCCAGATCGATGAAGCGTCGCAGCGCCTCCTCGCCTCCCGGGGGCAGCGGCGGCAGCTCGCCCTCGCCGGCCACGTAGAGGAACGGGGTCGAGAACAGGGCGTCGGCATCGGCCGCGACCTCGCCGGGCTCGAGCGCCGGCTCGAGGCGCGTGCGCAGCCGCAGCTCGCGGGCCAGCACCCGCATCGCGCCGGGCCGGGGGTTCCAGTTGCCCTCGTAGCGCAGCTGCGGCAGGTCGATGGTGATGGTGGAGGAGTCGACCCCGTGCAGGTTGCCCGTAAATGGATCGAAGGGCGCGGGGTCGTGGTCATCCCAGTCCGGGGTGGTGGGATCGAAGACACCCGGACCCGGCGGCGCGGCGGGAATCGGATCGAACGAAGCCCGCGAGCCCGAGCCCCCCGGGGCCGAGGCGACCGAGCGTGCCAGCCCGGCCACGGGCACCAGGGCGGCGGCGCCGAGCCCGGTCAGGAGCGTGCGGCGCGTGAGATCGACGGGTCGCATCGGTGGCGTCGGACATCGTATCCTAGCGCCGATTCGAGGCCGAGCCGGGCCCAGCCGGCGGACCCCGCTCGCGAACGCGGCTCGGCCGCCGACCTCCTGCCGTCCGCCATCCACCGCCTGGGCGCCGCCCAGGGCGCCGTTCGTCACCCCCGTGGCCGTCCTACACGTCAGCGACCTGCGCAAGACCTTCACCCGGGGCTTCCTCCGTCGTCGCACCGAGGCCCTGCGGGGCATCACCCTCACGGTGGAGCGCGGCGAGATCTTCGGCTTCCTGGGCCCCAACGGGGCGGGCAAGACCACCACCATCAAGATCCTGATGGGGCTCATCTTCCCCTCCGGAGGCAAGGCCGAGGTGCTGGGGCTGCGCGCGGGCGACCCCGCGGCCAAGGCCCGCGTGGGCTACCTCCCCGAGAATCCCTACTTCTACGACTACCTCTCGGTTCGCGAGCTGCTCGACATGGTGGGGCGGCTGCACGGCCTTCCCGCGGCGACCCGGCGGCGGCGCGGCGATGCCCTGGTGGAGCGGGTGGGGCTGTCGCATGCGGCCGATCGCCCGCTGCGGTCGTTCTCCAAGGGCATGCTGCAGCGCGCGGGGCTGGCCCAGGCGCTGATCGGCGAGCCCGAGCTGGTGGTGCTCGACGAGCCGATGAGCGGGCTCGATCCGGTGGGGCGCAAGGAGGTCCGCGATCTGGTGCTCGAGCTGCGCGAGCAGGGCACCACCGTGTTCTTCTGCACGCACATCCTGGCCGATGCCTCGGCGCTGTGCGATCGCGTGGGCATCCTGGTGCGAGGGCGCCTGCGCGACGTGGGCTCGCAGGCCGAGCTGCTCGACCCGCGCCTGCTCGGCGTCGACGTGGTGTGGCAGGCGCCCGCCGATGCGGTGGACGGTCTTCGGCGCTTCGAAGGCCAGCATCGCGAGGCGGCCGAGGGCCACCTGCTGTCGGTGGCCGACCTCGACCAGGCCGATGCCTTCGTGCGGGCGCTGCTGCAAGCGGGCGGGCGGCTGCTCCAGCTCCAGCCGCACCGTCAGAGCCTCGAGGCGCTGCTGATGAGCGAGGTCGAGCGACCCGACGACGACCCGGGCGGGGAGGGGCCGCCCGGCGGGGCCGCCGATGGAAGGGAGGCGCGCCGATGAGCGGGCGATCCGACGAGGCCGGGCGGGTCCGGTCTGCGATGGGGCCACGCGTGTGGGCCGTGGCCCTCAACACGTTCCGCGAGGCCGTGCGCAACCGGGTGCTCTACGTGCTCGCCCTGTTCGCCGTGGGTCTGATGGCGTTCTCGGTGGTGCTCGGCGAGCTGTCGATGCACGAGGAGATCCGCGTCATCAAGGATCTGGGCCTGTTCGGCATCAGCTTCGTGGGGGTGGTGATCGCACTGTTCCTGGGGGTCAACCTGCTGAGCAAGGAGCTCGATCGCAAGACGGTCTACTTCGTGATCCCCAAGCCGCTGCGTCGCTTCGAATTCCTGCTGGGCAAGTACCTCGGTCAGGTGCTCACGCTGACCGTGCTGGTGACCTTGATGGCGGCCATCCTCGCGATCTTCGTGCTCGTGCAGGGAGGCAGCCACGGGGTGGTGATGGTGCGCGCCGAGGTGCTGGTGCTGGTGGAGCTGTGCCTGCTCACGGCGGTGGCCATGCTGTTCTCGTCGTTCTCCTCGCCCTACCTCTCGGCGATGTTCACGGGGGCGCTGTGGGTCATCGGTCGCAACCGGGCCGAGCTGCTCGCGTTCGCCACCGGCAAGAAGCTGGGCGGCACTCCGCTGGGCACCGTGCTGGAAGCGTGCGCCGACGTGGTGCCCGACTTCCACGCGCTCTACGTCTCCGGGTCGCAGCTGCCCGGTGGCGACACGGTGGTGAGCGTGCACGAGAGCTTCGTGAGCTGGGGCTACGTGGCCGAGGCCAGCCTCTACGGGTTGCTCTACGCGGCCGCGTGCCTCGTGGGGGCCATGGTGCTCTTCGCCCGGCGGGATCTGGTGTGAGCGACGACGCATCCACGCCCGACGAGGTCGGGGAGCAGGCTCCTGGCCCGGCCCCGCCGGCCCCCGCATCGCGCCTCCCGGCGTGGGCGCGGCGTCCGTTGATGGTGGTCGGCGTGGTGGCGGCGGTGCTCGTGCCGGTGGCGGCGCGGGTGGCCATCGAGGGGCGCAACGAGCTCGCGGCGGCCGAGCAGGCCCGCGCTCGCGCCGACGTCGACGCACGGATCGAGCACCTCGGTCGGGCGCTGCGCTGGCGCCTGCCGCTCGGGGGGGCCGACGAGGTGGCGCTCGATCGCCTCGAGGCGATCGCGGCCGAGCACGAGGCCCTCGGTCCGCCCGGCCGCGAGGTGGCGCTGGCGGCTCATCGCGAGATCCGTCGGGGCCTGCTGGCCACGCGGGTGCTGGGCATCCCGCACCGCGAGCGGTGGGAGCGGGCCAACGAGCGGATCGCCGCCTTGATGGCGGAGCAGGAGCAGGCCATGGGCATCGAGCGCTCGGCGGGCGGCGATCGGACGGCCCACCACCTCGCGTTGCTCTCGCGCGAGCCCGGCCCGGCACCCGTGCGCGGGCACCTGGCCGCGCTGGCGTTCGGAGGCTGGGTGCTGTCGGTCGTGGCCTTCGTGCTGCGGGGGATCGGGCCCAAGGGACGCCTGCGGCCACGGCTGGCGCTGCGCTGGGGCCTCGGTGCCGTGGTGCTGCTGGTGGCCTGGGCGGTGCTGTTGGCCACCGCGCACGGCTGACGGGCCCGATCGACGGCGGCACGGCGGGCCGGGCCCAGGGGTATGATTGGCTGCACCATGCCGACCGCCGATCGTCGCCCGGTTCGCATCCTGGCCCCGCTGTCCGTGCTGCTGGTGAGCGCCTGCCTCAAGGCGCCCTCGGGATCGGCACCCGAGGGCACCGTGGCGCCGCCCCAGCCGGCCGCCGCCGTGCCGGCCAAGCACGAGCCGGTGTCCTCGATCCCCGATCCCTTCCCCACCCAGGCCGAGCTCGACCAGATCTCCGCTCGTCCGCACCCCGAGGCGGCGCGGCTCCTCGGTCAGTCGGTGGCGCCCATCGATGCGTGGGACCTCCAACGGCCCGTGGCCCAGCGCACCGAGGTGGTGACCTATCGTGGCGACGACCCCAATGCCCGGGCGCTGGCGGCCGTGCTGGCCGAGGGCAAGGACGGACGCCGCGTCACCCAGGGCATGCAGTGCGTCGCCGAGGAGATGAGCCGCTTCGTGCTCGCCCATGGCGACGAGCCTGCGGCCGACCTTCGCGGCTTCATCGTCGCGCGCTGCGGCACGCCGGTGAGCTTCCCCGCGGTCGCGATCCAGCGCCTGCCCGTCGAGGAGCTGCCGGGGCGACCGCTGCACCCCGTCAAGGATCGCCAGTTCCTCGACGCGCTGGCCAAGGACGTCCCGGCCGAGGCCAGCGCGGGGTTCTTCATCGGTCGTGGCGAGGACGAGGCGGTGCTCGGCCTGGCGTTCGGCGTGCCCGACGTGGAGCTCGAGCCGGTGCCGCTGGTCCTCGACGGGCGGCACGAGGTCGACGTGCGGGGGCGGATGCGCTGGGACTTCGACAACCTCAGCGGCCATGCCTCGCGCGGGGAGCTGGGGGCGCTGCCGTGTCGCCCGATCACCCACGAGCCGATCGCCGCCCCTCGCTTCGCGCTGCGCTGCCCCGTGGCCATCGACGATGCGTTCACCGTGATCGAGCTGAACGCCTCCCCCAAGGGGCGGCTGCTCGGGCGCGGCGTGCTGCGGCTGTTGGTCTCGTCGCGCGGCCCGGTGCCCACCCACTACCAGTCGCCGCGGCTCTCGCTGCCCATCGGCCCGCAGGAGCACGACGACCTCGCGCTCGCCACGGCGGTCAGCGCCCTGCGGCGCAAGGCGGGCATGGAGCCCGTCATCGCCTCCGCCGGCCAGAGCGAGGTGCTCGCGCAGCTCCTGCCGCACTTCCTCGTGGCGATCGCCGATCCCTCGCAGGGCGAGCTGGCCGATCAGATCGCCCTGGGCATGATGGCGGGCCGCAAGGTGGGCACCGCGATCCGCTGGGGCAGCTTCTCCACCAGCACCTCGCCGAGCAACTGGCCGCTCGAGCGCGATCTGGCGGCCGAGCTGTTCTCGCCCTACTCGCGCTCTCGCCTGTTCGATCCCGAGGCCAACACCGTGGCCTACACCGAGATCTCCGATCCAGCGCAGCCCATGCGGGTGTCCGTGATCGCCAGCTACAGCGAGCTGCGCGATCGCGACTACACGCCGCAGATCGTGGCGCTGTTCGAGACCATCGATCGCCAGCGCGCCGCGGCGGGTCTGGACCCCCTGGTGCGGGTCATGGCTCCGGGCGACGTGCGCACGATGGCCGCCGTGGCGGCGCGCGTGCGCGACGGCGAGCTGATGCCCGAGGACGCGGTCGGGCAGCTGCTGCGGCACTTTGCCGAGCAGACCCACCGCAGCTTCGAGGGGATGGTGCTCCTGCCGCACTCGCTCGAGGGCTGGAACCCCGCGCTCGAGGGGCCGATCGTGACGGACCCGCAGGTGGCGGCCGCCATCACCATCAGCCACTTCCGTCCCCCCGGAGCCGCCTGGGGGCGCAACCTGGTGATCGTGGTCTTCACCGTGCTCTGACGTCGGTCTTACCCGCGCCCGCCTTCGTGAGCTAGCCTCGGCGCTCCCGAGGACCCTTGGCACAGCACGACGACGACGCTCCCCCGCCCCTGCCCACCGCGACCCTCCTCGCCCGAGGCGGCATGGGAGGCGTGTTGATGGGCCTGGCCAACCTCGTGCCCGGGATCAGCGGCGGCACGATGCTGCTGGCGGCGGGGATCTACCCGCACTTCATCCGGGCGGTGGCCGACGTCACCACCCTCAAGCTGCGGCGACAGTCGCTCCTGGTGCTGGGCATCGTGGTCTCGGCGGCCCTGGTGGCGATCGTGGGCTTCGCGGGGCTGGTCAAGGACTTCGTGGTCGAGCATCGCTGGGTCGCCTACAGCATCTTCATCGGGCTGACCCTCGGTGGGGTCCCGGTGATCTGGAGGCTCATGCGACGTCCGCTGACCCCCGCAGTCTGGATCGCCGCCCTCTGCGGTCTGGGGGGCATGGCCGCGCTGGGCATCTCGCAGGCGCAGGGCCACGCGGGCACGGGGGCCGACGACGTCGGGTTCGTCATGATGTTCCTCGCCGGCGTGGCGGGGGCCAGCGCGATGATCCTGCCGGGCGTCAGCGGTGGCTACCTGCTGCTGGTGCTCGGGGTCTACGTGACCATCCTGGGCGGGATCGAGGACGTCAAGCTCGCACTCAAGGCCGGGGACATGGCCGCGCTCTCGGATCCGCTGCTCGGCATCGTGATCCCGGTGGGCCTGGGCGTGGTGGTGGGCGTGGCCCTGGTGAGCAACGCGCTCAAGTGGCTGCTCGCTCGCTACGAGCAGGCGACCCTCGGCGTGCTGCTGGGGCTGCTGGTGGGCGCGGTGGTGGGGCTTTGGCCGTTCCAGCGCGGGGAGAAGCCCGCCGTCGGCGACGTGATCAAGGGAAGGGTCCTCACCGCGCAGAGCCTCGCCGAGCTGCCGGCCAAGGACTATCCCACGGTGTTCTTCGATCCCGGCGCGGGGCAGATCGCAGGGGCGCTCGGTCTCATCGTGGCCGGCTTCCTCGCCACCTCCCTCGTGGCTCGCCTGGGCCGCGACCCCTGAGGCGCGTTCCATGCCCTGACGAGCCCTGGCGAGCCCCTGGGGCCCCGGGGCGAAGGCGATTGCAAATCGGGCCCGCACCGGCGATCCAAGCGAAGTGAGCGACCAAGACGATCGCCCCATGGCCGGCGACACTCAGCCCGCGGGTGGCACCCGGGGCGGTAAGAACCGCACGCTGCAGCTGCTGGCGGCCGGGGGCAGGGGGCACCGCAGCCTGGCCGACGCCGCGGCCATCGCCGCCAACCCCGGCGTGATCGCTGACATCTACGGGGCGACCGACGTGGGACGCACGCGTGCGAGCAATCAGGATCAATTCCTGGTGGCCGCGCTCGAGCGCGCGCTGTTCATCGAGGGCTCGAGCCTGCCGGCGCAGGCGGGCACGCGGCTGACCGACACGCCGCAAGGGCGTCTGCTCATCGTGGCCGATGGGATCGGGGGGCACGGCGGGGGCGAGCTCGCCTCGGCGATCACCATCGATGCCATGGCGCTCTATGCGTTCGAGACCATGCCCTGGGCCGTGGGATCCGACGAGCGCTCGTTCGAGGAGCTCTCGCAGAGCCTGCGCGACGCGGTGGCCAGCGCCCAGGCTCGGGTGCGCCGGGTGGCGCGGCGCAAGAACGTCTCGCCCGATCTCGGCACGACGCTGACGATGGCGTACGTGACCTGGCCCGACCTCCACCTCGTGCACGTGGGCGACAGCCGGGCCTACCTGCTGCGCGAGGGCACGCTCCATCGCCTGACCCGCGATCACACCCTGGCGCAGATGCTCGTGGACGGCTCGGCCATGACCCCCGAGGAGGCCGCGCGCTCCCACCTCAGCCACGTGCTCGTCAACGCGGTGGGGGGAGGCAGCGACGAGCTCCACGTCGAGCTGCATCGCGTGAAGCTCGAGATCGAGGACCAGCTCTTGCTGTGCACGGACGGGCTCTACGACATGCTCGGCGACGACGTGATCGCCGAGCACCTGCGACGCACCGATCGCGAGGTGGAGCGGGTGGTCAGCGGCCTCGTCGACGCGGCCAACGAGGCGGGCGGGCGCGACAACGTCACCGTGGTCCTGGCGCGCTTCTAGGACTCGGGGCCGTGCCGATCCCCGAGCGCCCGTCCGCCGCCGCGGCCTCCGGGGCGCGGTGCTGGCCCGGGCCCCGGCGATCGCGGTAGAGTCGGCCCGCAGGTGAAGACCGACTTCGAGCTCCTCGATGCCTGGCGAGCCGGCGATCGCATGGCCGGCAACGAGCTGTTCGATCGCTACTTCGACGCCCTGTTCCGCTTCTTTCGCAACAAGGTCACCGACGGGGCCGACGACCTGGTGCAGCAGACCTTCCTGGCCTGCGTCCAGAGCCGCGACCGGTTTCGCGGCGACTCCAGCTTTCGCACCTACCTGTTCACGGTGGCGCGCAGCAAGCTCTACAACCAGCTCGAGCGTCGGCATCGCGAGGGGGCGATCGACTACGGCGTGACCTCGTGCGCCGATCTGGGCGTGTCTCCCAGCGGGATCATCGCCGAGGACGAGCAGCAGCGGATGCTGCTGGTGGCGCTGCGCTCGCTGCCGATCGATCTCCAGGTCGCGCTCGAGCTGTTCTACTTCGAGAAGATCCGCGGCCCCGAGCTGGCGCAGGTGCTCGGGGTCCCCGAGGGCACCGTGCGCAGCCGCCTGCGACGCGGGCGGGAGCTCCTGCGCGAGCAGCTCGAGACGCTGCTGCGCTCGCCCGCCGCGGTCGAGTCGACGATGACCGACCTCGAGTCCTGGGCGGCGGCGCTGCGCGAGCAGGTGCTGGGGCCCAAGGGATAGTCGGACCAGCGACCGAGCCAGTCGCCAATCAGGGCGTGACCAAGACCTTGGTCCACAGCAGTGCATCGGGCCAGTCGGCGAGCTCGTCGGCGGGGTCGCACTCGGGCAGCATCACGCCCTCGCACTCGATGCCCTCGTGGTAGTCGGCGATGCGCGTCGTCAGCACACAGGTGGCACCGTCGGGGGTCCAAAACGACTCGGTGTCCTTGGTGAGGTCCGAGAACTCGTTGATGTCGAACGGGTCGGCGAGCTGCAGGGCGGTGCCCTGCACCGTGTGCGGGGTCCCGTCTCCGCAGTAGTCGGCCCTCACGGCCCGTGAGGCCGCCTGGTGGGCGTCGTCGCTGGCGTTCCAGGGGCTGTAGCCCCACACCGCGGCCTTGCCGACCGCCCCGGACACGCAGCCGAAGTAGATCGTGTCGCTGCGCTCGAAGTGGGTGCCCGATTCCGGGTCGACGTCGATGTTCTCGAACAGCACCACGGAGTACTCGCCGGTGTCGGGGTCCTCGGCGCAGGTATAGGTCTCGGAGTTCGGGGTCCCGGTGCCGCCGAAGAAGGTGTAGCGCGAGGCCCCGTGGTCATCGGTGAACTCGGAGATCGTCATCACCGCGGTGCTCTCGGTCGCCTCGAGCTTCACCGTCCACACCGAGTCGACGAATGCGGCGCCCGAGTGCTCCGTGCTCGAGGCGTCGACGCCGTGGAGCATCCCGTCCTTGACGTATACGTCGTAGACCGGGGTGAGGGTGCGATCGATCATGATCTCGACCGACTCGAGCCGCCAGCCGTCGTACATCTGCCCGGTGGTGTCGAGCGCCGCGACCGACAGGCCGTTGAGGCCGTGGGTGTTGGTCACCGGAGGATCCCAGTTGCAGCCGAGGCAGCGGGCTTCCACGTCGATGGGCTCGAAGGCGGACGAGTCGGGGCCTCCCTCGGGCTCGCAGGCCACGACGAGCAGGGGAAGTGACAACAGAGCGGTGCGAATCGAAGGCATGATCGTGATCTCCCGAGTGGAAGGGCGGTCGGTACTGCTGGCGTCGTGCCAGTCGGTGGCGCTAGACCGGGTGGCACCGCGTTCGATCACCGCGATCGCAGAAAAAAAGTGGTCAGCGGCTCGAACGGCGTTCTCAGGGCGATGGGCGCCCGATCTCCGCGAGCCAGTCTCGCGCTGCTTGCGCTTCGGCCGCATAGGCGGGATGGGCCTCGAGCACGGCGGTGGCGTGCTCGAGGGTCGCCCGCGTCGACGCGGGCGAGTCGATCGAAGCCCGCAGGTGCGCCCGCCGGGCGCGTAGCCACGTCGACTCGGGATCGCCCTCGCTCCGGATCCCGGCGAGGATCGTCTCGTTGATCCCGAGCAGCTCGGCGGCTCGATGCGGATCTCCGGCCTCGAGCCATGCATCCGCGAGGGCGGCTCGACCGTCGAGCACCCACACGCTGTCATTGGGGACCGAGGCGGCGAGCGCCTCGAGGTGGCCCTCGAGCCGAGCGATCGCCGTGTCGTGCTCGCCCCTGGCCGCCTGGATGCGTGCCAGCCACAGCCCGGCCAGCTCGACTCCGGAGGGAAACGTCGCCGCGCGCAAGCTCTCGATCTCGACGGCGTGCCGGACACACTCCTCGGCGCGATCGAGGACGCCCGCCGCCAGCAGCAGACGGCCCAGCCGCAGCCACGCGCTGGCGACGTAGGGATGCGTGGGGCCGAGGGCTGCTTCCAGCTGCTGCTGTGCGGCGCGGCCCATGGCCTCGCCGACCGTGGGATCGCCCGTTGCAGCCTCGAGCTCGGCCAGGGCGAGCCGGGTGTTGGCCAGCATGGGGTGGTCGGTGCCGACCTGGGGCTCGGCCAGGGCCAGCGCCTCGTCGAAGAGCCGACGAGCGTCGCCCCAGCGTCGCTCGAGGAGGGCCAGCCGCCCCAGCGCATGGAGCACGTGATAGAGCGGGATCGCCTGCGAGCCCAGGCTCTCGCGGTAGATCGTCTCCGCCAGCTCGAGGTCGCGCCTGGCCTCGGCATGGCGGCTGCCATCGAGCAGGGTGGTGCCTCGAATGGTCGCAATCATGGCGCGTTGCGGATGCCGAGGACCCAGTGCGATCTCCGTGACGTGCATGGCCTCGCGCAGGGTCTCGAGCGCGCTGGCGTGATCACCCA
Source organism: Paraliomyxa miuraensis (assembly GCF_026337845.1). GTDB lineage: Bacteria > Myxococcota_A > Polyangia > Nannocystales > Nannocystaceae > Paraliomyxa > Paraliomyxa miuraensis. The sequence goes on from NZ_JAOVZF010000145.1 coordinate 131,605, forward strand.
TGTCGCGCTCGATGTGACCGAGGTTGGCGAGGGTGAGCGCGATCTCGGGGTGCGCGTGGGGGAGGAAGCGTTGCCGGGTCTCCAGCGACTGGCGGGCCAGGGCCCGCGCCTGGTCGAGATCGGGAGTTCGGATCTCGACCGCCGCCGCATTGTGGAGGAACAGCCCCAGGAGCGCGTCGTCGTTGGTGTGCTCCACCAGCGCTCGTGCCCACGGCAGCTCGAGCTTCGCCTCGGCCGGCTTGCCCAGCTGCTCGCTGCGCACGTAGATCTTGCGCGTGGCCGCCTCCGCCGCGACCTCGTCGTGACCGCAATCGATCGCGATCCAGGCCGCCGTCCCGAGGTTCTGGTCGGCCGCGGCCCCCTCGCCGGCCAGCAGCTGGCCGGTGCCCCGCCGCAGCAGTGCCTCGGCCACCAGCGGCGGGTAATCGAGCTGCTCGGCCCGCGCGAGCACCTGCTCGGCCGCGGCGATGCTCTCCTGCAGCCGCCCCGCGTCCTCTACCGAGCGCGCCCGCGCCAGGCGGTCGCGTAGCGACGCGACCTCGGCGGCAATCGCCTCGGACGGCGGCTCGACGTCGGCCAGCAGCGCCTCGGCATCCTCGCAGCGCGCGATCGCGGGCAGTCCCGTCACCGCGCTCACGGCCTTCTCCACCACGGTCGCGTCGGCCTGCTCGAACACCTCCACCAGAGCATCGAGCGCGCTGCGGCTGCGCGACAGGCAGGCCAGGCGGCGCTCGTAGAGCAGGTCCGACACGGTGCCCGAGCGATGCACCTGGCAGGCCTCGTGCCGAGAGCTCACCCACGCATCCGCATAGGCGTCGAGCGCCGGCTCCACGCGAGCCCAGGTGTCGTCGCCATGCGGCGCGCCGTCCCGCAGCGCGGTGGCCACCCGCGTGCGCCGGGCATCGTCCCACGCCGAGAGCAGGGCCTCGCGGCCATCGGGGCAGGGCTCTCGCTCGGTGAGCTGCGCCACGCCAAAGCCACCCCCGAACAGCACCCCCAGCGCGGCCACGCGAACGACCCACCGTCGCCGTCGGGCGCCGGGGTCGGCCGCCAGCGCCTCGAGCAGCGCGGCCATCGACGGGTGCCGCTCCGCGGGCGCACGCGACAGCCCTCGCAGCACCACGCGCCGCACCCACGCCGGCACCGGGGTGTCCTTGGGTGCCTCGACCGGTGCCCCGTCGCAGATCGCGGCCACCAGCGCGGGCAGGGTCTGCACCGGAAACGGATGGATCCCGTAGAGCGCCGAGTAGAGCGCCACGCAGAAGCTCCACTGGTCGCTCTTGGCCGTGGCCGGCTCGCCGCGATGCTGCTCGGGGGCCATGAACGCGGGGGTGCCCACGATCGCGCCGGTCCTGGTCAGCGAGCGATCATGGGGCTCGACGAAGGCGTCCTCGCGCGACGAAGGCGGCTCGGAGCGTCCCCCTCGCTGGTTGGAATCTCGGGCCAGCCCGAAGTCGAGGATCTTCACCTGCCCGTCGTCGCCCACCATCACGTTGCTGGGCTTGAAGTCGCGGTGGACCAGGCCGGCTTCGTGCGCGGCCGCGAGCCCCCGACCCGCGCGGAGGAACACCTCGAGCACCGTCGCCAGCGGCCGGGGCTCCGCAATGAGCCATGCATCGAGGCTCGAGCCCCGCACGAATTCCATGGCGATGAAGACCTGCCGGTCGACCTCGCCCACCTCGTGCACCGCCACGATGTTCGGATGCGAGAGCCGGGCCATGGCCTGCGCTTCTCGGCGCAGTCGCTCGCGTCCCTGGGTGCCGCCGGACCCCGGGACCGCTCGCATCACCTTCACCGCGATCTTGCGATCGAGCTCCTCGTCGTAGGCGGAGAACACCGTGCCCATGCCGCCCTGACCCAGGCGCCCCAGAATGGGGAAGCGTCCGATCCGGAGCGGCTCGCTCTCCACCTGGAACAGCTGCGCCTTGAGCTTGGCCCGCGCATGGGCGCGCTCCACGTCGAGGGCCTCGTCTTCCGAGGGTGGCTCTCGGGACGGCTCCCGGGGCGCAGGATCGGTGGTCGTGAACGCGCTGCCTCGCCCGCTCGCTGCGTCGTCGGGCTCGCGTGGACTCGAGCCTGGCTCCCAACCCGGAACCGCTGCGCCGGCCTCGGGTCCTTCCGCGTTCGTCACAGGCCCAGGCGGATGCCGCGATCGCGGCAGTAGTTGCGGATCTCCTTGCGGCGATCGTCACCCAGCGGCAGCGACTTCATGCTGTCCTTGGCTGCGGACTCGTCCTTCATGCCGCACGCCGCCTTGGCCTTGACCTCGTAGGCCTCGCCCGACTTCTTCTTGTACACGCTGCGATTGGCCAGTCGGTAGGCGTCGCGGTAGCGCCTCTCGGACAGCGCCTTCTTGGCCTCCTCGAGCAGCTCGTCGGCCGTCATCGCCGACTCGGCGTCCGGATCGGAGGGTGGTGCGGTCGGAGCCTTGCTGGTCGAGCGCCCGCCGTCGTTCCCGCCGCCGTTGGCCGCTCCTCCGTCCTCGTCGTCGAGCACGGGCTCGTCCGCGGAGCCCGCGGTGGTATCGGCCCCCTCGTCGGCCATGGCCGGCTCGTCGCCACCCGAGCCGCCGGCCGCGGCATCGTCACCGGCCGCATCGTCACCGGCCGCGGCATCGTCACCGGCCGCATCGTCACCGGCCGCGTCGTCACCGGTCGCATCGTCACCGGCCGCGTCGTCACCGGCCGCGTCGTCACCGTTCGCGCCCTCGCCGGCCGCGTCGTCACCGTTCGCGCCCTCGCCGGCCGCGGCTCGGTCGCCCGCTCCATCGGCTCCGGACGCAGCGCCCGCGCCACCCCCGACCGCGCCCGCCGTGGCCACCGAGCCGGACGGGCTGGCGCCGTCCTCGGGTCCCAACGCCGCCACCAGCGCCAGGCACACGAGCCCGATTGCCGCTCCGATGGCCAGGCACGTGCGAAGCGACAGGCCCTCGAGGGGAGCGAGCACGGAGGTTCGTTGGGGCGCAGGGGCGTCGGTCATGGGGCCTCGTGGGCGACTCTACCGGATCTTCAACCCTCGATGCGATCGGACTTGCGCCCCTGGAGCACCTGTTCCTCCACGAAGCGAATGATGCGCTCGGCCACGTCGACCCCCGACGCGGTCTCGATGCCCTGCAACCCGGGAGAGCTGTTGACCTCCATCACCAGCGGGCCGTGGTTGCTGCGCAGCATGTCGACGCCCGCCACCCGCAGCCCCAGGATCTTGGCCGAGCGCACGGCGGTGCTGCGCTCCTCGGGAGTGAGCTTGGCCTGCACGGCCGAGCCTCCGCGGTGGAGGTTGCTGCGGAACTCGCCCTCGGGACCCTGGCGGAGCATCGAGGCGACCACCTTGCCGTCGACCACGAACGCGCGCACGTCCGCGCCGCCGGCTTCCTTGATGAACTCCTGCACCAGGATGTTGGCGTCGAGCTGGCGGAACGCTGCGATCACCGACTCGGCCGCCTTGTGGGTCTCGGCCAGCACCACGCCGATGCCCTGCGTGCCCTCGAGCAGCTTGATGACCAGCGGGGCACCGCCCACCTGCTCGATCACCTCGGCGATGTCCTCGGGGTTGCGCGCGATGCTGGTCACCGGCATGCCGATCCCCCGGGCGGCCAGCAGCTGCAGCGCCCGCAGCTTGTCGCGCGAGCGGGCGATGGCCTGCGAGGGGTTGGCGGTGAACACGTCCATCGCCTCGAACTGGCGCACCACGGCGGTGCCGTAGAACGTCTGCGAGGCGCCGATCCGCGGGATCACGGCGTCGGTCTCCACGGTCCGCCCCGACAGCCGGACCTCGGGTCGACGCGAGGTGATGTTCATGGTGCAGCGGCTGTAGTCGACGACCTCGACCTCGTGATCGCGTCGCTTGGCCACCTCGACCATGCGGCGGGTGGAGTAGCTCCCCGGGTAGCGGGACAGGATCGCGATCCTCATGTCGAGACGTCCTCGGTCTGGCCGGCGGGGCGGTCCTTCTTGCGCGCCCCCTTGCCGCGGATCTTGGCCATGTGCACCACGGGGTCGCCCCGGTGTACCACGGCCGTCCGCAGCACCCCGATCACGACGCCATCGTCGGGGGCGTGCAGCACGCGCTCGCTCTGCCCCACCGCGTCGCAGACCACCCCGACCCGCTGCTTGCGGGTGATGCGTTCGCCCAGTCGAACCTCCACCCGGCAAAAGCCGCTGCGTCCGGCGCGGATCCAGCGGTTGCCCTCGGTGAACACCGGAGGCGCCTCGGCGGCTGGCACGGCCGGGATCATGCGAAGTCGGGCCAGCACCCGTCGGGCCCCGCTGACGCCCGCTTCGATCACCTCTTCGTGAAAGCGGCCCGCTTCGCCACCCTCGAACAGCAGCACCGGGATCCCGCGCTTGACGGCCTCGGCGCGGAGCGTGCCTGGCGTGGCGGGCGTGTCGAGCACCAGCGGTGCACCGAAGGCCACCGCCAGGCGGCGGGTCTTGGGGTCGGAGATATCGCAGCGGATCTGGGGCAGGTTGGTGCGTCCGCCCGAGCCCGTGTGGAAGTCGAGCCCCAGCTCCGCACGCTTGGCCACCCGCTCGAAGAACGCGTGGGCCAGCCGCCCGGTCAGCGAGCCGCGGCGCGTGCCCGGAAACGAGCGATTGAGGTCGCGGCGGTCGGGGAGGTAGCGCGAGCCCGCGGTCACGCCGAACACGTTGACCATGGGCACCGCGAGCACCGTGCCCGACTGCAGCGTGGGATCGAGCAGCTGCACCACGCGGCGCACGATCTCGATGCCGTTGAGCTCGTCGCCGTGCACCGCGCCCGACAGCCACACCACCGGCCCGCGCTTCTTGCCGTGCGAGACCACCACCGGCATGTGGACCCAGTCGCCGGTGGGAAGCCTGGCGATCGGCAGGTCCACCGTGGTCATCGTGCCCGGATCGACCGCGGTGCCCTCGAGCTCGAATGGCTCGGGCTCACCCCTCCGCACGGCTCTTGCCACGGCGCACCAGCTCTTCGACGAACTCCACGATCTTGCCGGCCACGTCCTTCTCGGTGGCCTTCTCGATGCCCTCGAGGCCCGGCGATGCGTTGACCTCCATCACCAGCGGGCCGTGGTTGCTGCGCAGGATGTCGACCCCGGCCACGCGCAGCCCCAATACCTTGGCCGAGCGCACCGCGATCGAGCGCTCCTCGGGCGAGAGCTTGACCTTCTCCGCGCTGCCGCCCCGGTGGAGGTTGCTGCGAAACTCGCCGGGGGCGGCCTGGCGGATCATGGCCGCCACCACCTTGCCGTCGATCACGAACGCGCGTAGGTCGGCGCCCTGCGCCTCCTCGATGAACTCCTGCACCAGGATGTTGGCCTCGAGCTGACGGAACGCCGCGATCACCGACTCGGCCGCCTTGTCGGTCTCGGCCAGCACCACGCCCACGCCCTGCGAGCCCTCGAGCAGCTTGACGATGAGCGGGGCGCCGCCCACGAAGCGGATCGCGGCACCGATGTCCTCGGACGTGCGGGTGAAGCCGGTCACCGGCAGCGGCACGCCCGCTCCCGCGAGCATCTGCAGCGCGCGCAGCTTGTCGCGGGCCCGGGCGATGGCCAGCGAGCCGTTGGCCGAGATCACGCCCGCCATCTCGAACTGCCGCACCACCGCCGTGCCGTAGAAGTTCTGGGCCGCGCCCACGCGGGGGATGATCGCGTCGAACCGCAGCGGCTCCCCCTCGAGCAGCACCTGGGGCTCGCGCGAGGTGATCGTCATGAAGCAGCGCGAGTAGTCCACGCACGCGACCTCGTGGCCGCGTGACTCCCCGGCCTCCACGAGGCGACGGATCGTGTACTTGGATGGGTCGTGGGTGAGGATGCCGATCTTCACGGCGGGTCTCCGAGGCGGAGCGTAGCAAACGCCGTGAATCTTCCATACCAGGCGCGGGATACGGTCGGCGAACGGATTTCCCGCGGACGACCGCTCATCGGTGTGCGCGCGTCACCAGGGGGCCACGCTCACCGTGCTCCGCGTCCTGGCTTGAGCCGCACGCCATGGGCCTGCTTGCACTTGGCGCGCACGCTGGCGCGCCGCAGCAACGGGACGTCTCGCAGGGCCTGGGCGGCCTCGTCCGGCTCGTCGAGCGAGCACGCGGCCAGGGCCATCAGCTCGGCTGCGTCGGCGCTGGGGCGCAGCGCATGGCTTCGGCCAGCCAGGCGGTGGGCGGTGGTCGCGTCACCGGAGGTGTAGGCTCGTCGCGCGTCCACGATGAGGGCGCTGGGGTCCTCCGCGGTCGAGGTGCGAGTCGCTGGCGGTGGTGTGCGGGTGTCCTTGGGATCGAGCGTGGGGGTGGAGCGAGCTCGGCTCGCTCTCGGCTCGTGCTTGCTGCGGCTCCTCGACTTCGACGCGGCCGATGGCGACCGCGAGCTCGCCGTGCGATCGTCCGCGGCCGAGGTGGGCTCGACCTCCCGGTCGCTCGTGACGGAGGGCTCGGGCATGCGCCGAGCCACGCTCGCCGCGGCCGGCTCGGTCCCGAACCCCGCAATCGGTCGACCGGTCACGGCCAGCGGCGTCGGCTCGGCCGCGGAGCCCTGCCGATCCATCGACGAGGCGGATCGATCGTCTCCACCGTGCATCGCCCCGAGCGTGACCAGCATGGAGACGACCCCGCCGAGCGTCGCGGGGATCCACCAGCGGCGAGTCGGCGCGGGCACGGGCTCGATCGCAACGGCAACCCGGGCGGGATCGGCGAGCGAAGCGATCGGCTGCGGACGCTCGAGCGCGCGCGGCAGGACCGCGTGCAGGGCATCGAGGGCCGGCGGTGGCGGCTCCCGAACCGCGCCGGTGGGCTCCAGCTCACCGGCCTCCACCAGCGCATCGACCTGCAGCAGGGTCTCCAGCTCGCCCAGCGGCGATCGCTCGAGCACCTCGCCGAGGGTGGCGCCGCCGTCGAACCGCGATCGCGTGGGGCGGTGCTCGGCCTCGGTCGCATCGGCGAGCGACGGCATCGGACCGCGGCAGGTCAGCACCACGTCGGGGGCGGGCAGCCGCTGCCGCACGCGCTGTCCCTCGTCGAGCCGCCGAGCCGCCTCGAAGATCAGGGCCGTGGTCGGGAGCTCGATCGTGCGGGGCCGGGGCTCGGCCGTGATCTCGACCCGGAACTCCCCGCGGTCGTGCGTCACGATGCGATACACCGCGGCCGCGCCTCGCAGCGCTCCGCTCTGCGCATCGACGATCTGCCCCGCCGAGAACCACAGCGTGCTCGTGCCGTGTGCATGGAAGAACCGCACGTGACCCGAGCGGCGGTAGATGCCCAGGCTCTGCAGCAGATCGAGCGCACAGACGTCCTCGAGGTGTCCCGATTGCTGCGTGCGTGCCTCCATGTCGATGCACCCGTCCCACGGACGAACCACTGGCACGATCGACCCGACGATCGATCGACCGACGACGCCGCGATCGACCGCTGCGTTCCTGGGTAGCGTAGACCCCAAACCGCGTCGGCGCAGGTCGTATTAACTGTCTCTTGCCCCGACATCTGGGCAGCCGAGCATCCGGCCAGCCCCCAGCCGGTGCCCCCAATCTAGTTGGGAGCCACCACCGTGAGCTCGACTTCGGTGCCCGGGGGGACCGAGGCGCCGGGCTGCGGATCCTGGCGCAGCACGTAGTCCTGACCGCGTTCTTCGTGCTCGACGCGGCGGATCGTGCCCACGGTCAGCCCCGCCTTCTCGAGCGTCTTGCGGGCCTTGCCGAGGTAGGTACCCGCGACCTTGGGGACCTCGATCGACGGCGACTCGGCCACCACGATGCGCACGATCGAGGGGGCCTTGGCGCGCTCGCCCCCCGCCGGGAGCTGCCGGATGACCGTACCCGGAGCCTCGCGCGAGGGCTCGATCGTGGGCTCGGGGACCTCGAAGCCTGCGTCCTGCAGCACCAGCCGTGCATCGGCGACCGGCTTGCCGATCACGTCGGGGATCTCGGCATCGGGGGCTTCCTTGGCCACGGTGACCCGGATCTCCTTGGACGCCAGCGGTGATCCTGCCGCCGGACGCTGCTCGATGATCGACCCCGGCTCGGCGCCGCTGTCGACCTTCTCTCCGTCCTCGATGATCACCAGCCCCTTGTCACGCCAGCGCTCGCGGGCCGCCTCGACCGACATGCCCTCGAGGTTGGGCGCGTTCAGCTTGGGCGTCGGGGCCGGGGCCGTCGGGAGGCCTTGCTCGAGCTTGGTGGCGCGGTCGGACGGCGCAGTCGGACCCGCCGGGCCGGCCGGCCCCGCGGGCAACAGACCCTGGAGCTGCAAGATGTACGGCCCAAGGAGCAGCTGGGTGGCCACCGCCGTCACGAGGGCGATGAGGAACATCTTGAAGGAGTCGTTCATCGACCGCTCAAGGGCTCGGAATCATTGGAGACGTACCACGCCAAGGGCACGCGTCCAAGATCCTCCCGTTTTCGAGCGCTCACCAACCCTCGGTCGCGGAGCGCGCGGCGGCCCAGCGCCGTTCGAGGGGGGCCAAGGACGGCGTGGAGCCGTAGCGCGCTGCCGAGGCCCGAGGGGCTGCCCAACCGCGAGCGATCGTTCCGCGGCTCGAGACGGCAAGCCCGGAGTCCGTGTCGGCGGGCAGTCCGTCCCACACGTCGGGCGGCAGGCGGAAGCGCTCACCGAGAGGGTCGAAGCCCCGCTGGTGCAGCACCAGAACGCCTCGAAGCTGCTCACGTCGTGCACTGCGAGCTTGCCTTGCTCGGGGGCCGAAGCGAGGACGGAGTAGGGCCATCGATTGCCTCGAGAGTGGTTCCTCGTAGCCCATCCTCGTCGCGCGATCCGTGACAGCCCGCCGTCGATCCTGTACCACGAGTTTCGTGATCGAGAACGTTGGTGCGCTGGCTCGAGAGAACCGGGACGCGGAGCTCGTCTTGGCCTTCGTCTCACCGTTGGGCACACCGCTCGACGGCGTGCAGAAGGCACTGTCCGATGGGCTCCGCGAGCATGGCTATGGCCTCGAGGTACTGGTACGCATCTCGGAGCACCTCGACGAGATGCGGCAGGCACCACAGGACGAGCGCCCAGCCGCGCGACAGGAACGCCTGATGGAAGCGGGCACCCATCTGCGCCGTGAGCACGGAGGGGACTACCTTGCGTTGATGGCCATTGCGCACATCAATGCGACACGAGAGATCGACGAGCACGACGAGGTGCTGCCCCATCAATGCCGAGGTCACCTCATCCGCTCGCTCAAGCACCCCGACGAGGTGACTCGGCTCCGACACGTCTATGGCAAGGGCTTCTTCTTGCTCGGGGTCTCCGCTCCGCGGAGCCTGCGGTGCGAGACGCTCATCAAGAGGAACTTCCCCCTCGACGAGGCCAACCGGCTGCTCGACAAGGACGCGGCCGAAGACGAGAAGATCGGCCAGCAAACGCGAGAGACCTTTCAGTTGGCCGATGCCTACCTGTGGGTAGATGGCGATGATGGCCAGCGCATCGGGCACCAGGTTCGCCGTATCCTGGATCTCCTGTTCTCGTGCCCGTTCCACCCGCCGACTCCCGAGGAGCACGCCATGTTCATGGCCTACGCGGCTGCACTCCGCTCGAGCGACCTCTCGCGTCAGGTGGGCGCCGTGGTGGCCAATCGCCTTGGCGATGTGGTTGCATCCGGGGCCAATGAAGCGCCGGCTCCCAACGGCGGCACGTACTGGCCCTCGAGAGTCGAATTCGATGGGTCGACCGACGAACTGGCGGGTCCCGACTATCTCCGCGGCTACGACTCCAACGAGCGCGAGCGCAACCGCATCTTGGCGCGGGTGATCACCAAGCTCGTTCCCGAGGAGGCCCGAGACGAGGCATCCGGTGATGGCATCGACGACTTGAGCCCAGGAGCGCGCAGCGCCTTGATCGCGAAGTACAAGGACCGCCTCGAGGGCACGGGCATCCTCGACCTCACGGAGTTCGGCCGAGCCGTACACGCCGAGATGGCGGCGTTGATGTCGTGTGCTCGATCCGGCGTCACCCCCGTGGGGGGAACGCTCTACTGCACGACGTTCCCCTGCCACAACTGCGCGAAGCACATCATCGCGTCGGGAATCACGCGGGTCGTCTACGTCGAGCCGTACGCCAAGAGCAAGGCCAAGGATCTCCATACCGACGCGATCGTCCTTCCACTTGAGGACGAGAGGAGGTGGGAGTCTCAGGAGCGGCGGGTGGAATTCAGGGCGTTCGAGGGCATTGGTCCTCGGCGGTTCGTAGATCTGTTCTCCCTCACACTGGGGAGCGGTAGGCCGGTCCGTCGCAAGAAAAAGGGGGCGGACGGTGCGCGAGAGGGATGGGAGCGCGGTGAGGGATCGCTACCGCGGCTCCCCTTGGACTCCCGATCCTATCTCGAGCGGGAGGACGCTTGTGCGAAATACTATAGACGCCAACAACCAGGCGATGGGAAGCTCTGAATTGCCCGGAGCCACCGCCGCAGGAGCACCCGATGACCACGACCAAGCCCGAGAACTCGCAACCGATCACCCTGACCCTGCGGGAGGTGCTCGAGGGGGCGAAGCGAGCGGAGGATCGGGTGGAGAAGTGGCCCGAGTGGAAGCGCAAGCTATCCCCGCTGACCTGGCCCGAGAGCAGCGCGAGTCCGATCTCCAAGGTTGAGAAGACAGGCTGACGTTCTTCGGCGACCACACGCGAGAGAGTGAGTCGCAGGCTGCTCGACAACCTCCTACCCCATGAGAAGGGCACCGAGGTCGAGAAGGAGTAGACGAGGGATGGAGCAGACTTCTCGAGTCGCGAACGTGGTTGGTGCCGCCCCCGTCACCCCGTCGATCGGGTGAGCCGCGGTAGTTGGCCGCGAGCGATGCCGTCGCCATCCGTGGACGCCGCGCTCGTGCGCATGATGGGGGAGCCCGCGCCCGGCACTGGCCGTCGGCGGCTCCAGAAGTACGCCGTCATGCCGGACCCGCAGACCACACAGATGCCCAGCGTCAGCGGTGCCGCGAACGGGAACACGAAGCTGGCGGCCAGACCCACGAGCGCGAGCACGGGGACGATGCCCAGCCACCGGCCCACGCTCGCGCTGCCCTGCCCGAAGATCGCCGCGGCCACCACGAGCATGAAGCGATCGGTCTGCTCGGCCGAGAGCTCGATGAGCCGCGAGCAGATCGTGATGGCCACCGTGGCCAGCGCGAGGGCCATGACCATGGCGAACACGCGCTGGTTGTAGTGGTTGCGCCGAAACACGTGTTTGGTCGCCACGAGCGCCACGCCGGTGCTCGACCCGAACAGCACCTTGGACCAGAACGCGTACTCGTCGAACCCGGACCCGCTGGCGCTGACGCGCACGAGCAGCAGCGTGCCGAGCAGGCCGAGCCCACCGAGCGTGAGCACCGAGAGCATCCACAGTCGCTGGCGCAGGGCCACCGTGCGGTCGAGCTCCGGATCGTCGGTGCGCTCGGGATGCTCGGCGAGCACCACGAGCAGCTCGTCCATCGAGCCCCATCGCTGGCCGGGGTCGACCGCCAGGGCCCGCGCGAGCGTCTCGTGGGCCCATGCCGGCACATCGGTGTCCCTGGGCTCCGGGCGCAGCTTGCCACGGACCACCGCCTCCAGCAGCTGCTCGACGTCCTCGCCTTCGAACGGTCGGTGGCCGTAGAGCGCCTCGTAGAGGGCAATGGCGAAGCTGAACTGATCCGAGCGCGGATCGGTGGTCTGGCCGAGCGCGTGCTCGGGCGACATGTACATCGGCGTGCCGACGCGCGCGCCCGCCCGAGTCAGGTGCGAGGGCACGTCCTTGGCGCTGACTGGCAGCTCGTCGGCGAGCGATGCGGCCTCGGGATCGACGATGGCGATGCCGAAGTCGAGCACCTTGACCCGCAGCGGGCTGTGACCACCATCGGCGCCCGCGCGCTGGATCATCACGTTGTCGGGCTTGAAGTCGCGGTGCACGACGCCGGCCTCGTGTGCGGCCTGCAGCCCGCGCCCCGCCCGGATGAACACGTCGATGATCTCGGTCCACGTGAGGGTCTGCTCGGCCAGCCAGCGGGTGAGGCTGATGCCCTCGATGTACTCCATCGCCACGAACAGCTGCCCGTCGTGCTCGCCGACCTCGAAGATCTGGACGACGTTCGGGTGGGAGATCCGAGCCATGGCCTGCGCCTCGCGCCGCAGCCGCGCCGTGGTGATCGGGGTCTCGCGCAGCAGCAGCTTGAGGGCCACGCGGCGGTTGAGGGACTCGTCGTAGGCCGCATAGACGATGCCCATTCCACCGGCTCCGAGCTCGCGGAGGATCTGGTAGCGGCCGATCCGGCTGGCCTCGAGCACGGGGCCGGCTCCGGCCCTGGTCGACTCCTCGGCGTCGGCCGAGTCTTCGATCCCGAGCTGCGAGTCCATGACCGTCGCAGCCAGCGGGCTCCGACTCCCGGCAGGGTCCACCACGAGGGCATCCTACTCGATGGCAGCTCGCGAGCCGTGGCTCGCGGGCAAGGCGCCGGTGTGTCGTCCCGAGCGCGCGCCGCGGACAGGCCGCGATCCCGCCCCGAGGAGCAGGAGCCGCGAGGCGGGACGACGTTCGTCGATCGCGATCACGAAAGCCCCGGGACCCGGACAAGGACCTGGGTGATGCGCAGGTCCAAGCTCCTCATCCTCGCCGCCGTGCTGGCCTCGGCGTGCGGCCACGCCCCCGCAACCTCGCCTTCGGCCCCCGCCGCCCCGAACGATCCGGTGACCCATGAGCCGCAGGAGCCCGAGGAGCCGTCCCCCGAGCCCGAACTCTCGATGGCGACCGTCGCCGATCCGGAGACCACGGTGCTGGTCATGGAGCCGGACGATCTCGGGGGTGCGGGCGCCATCGTCGCTCAGCCCAAGCGACCCGCGCTGCCCTCGATGATGACCGACATCGCGATGGCGCCTTCACGCTGAGCAGCCGCGGGGCGGGTGCCGGCAGCCACTCCGACGCTCCACGCAGCGCCTAGCGCAGCAACGCTTGCCCCAGCACCCACGCGCCGTCGGCTCGAGCGATGACCGCGTGGCTCTGGCGCAATGCAGACAGGCCCGCCAGCGCCGCCCGCTGCGGCCCGACCCACTGATCGACGTCGAGATCGCGCTGCGGTGCGTAGCGCAGGCCGAGCTCCTCGGCCGCGAGCTGTCGAACGAAGCGGCGCAGCACGAAGCGGTGGAGGGTCTGGCCGAGGACCTCGGGGGAGGCGAGCCTGCCCAGGCGATGGCGCCGGCCGGAGGGCAGCGCGTTGGCATTGGCGCTCCACCACTGGCGCCACGGTGCCGGGTCGTGGGCGAGCCGCTGCACCTCGACTCGATCGCGAGGGTCGGGCTCGCCGTTGGCGAGCGTTCCCAGCACCCCCGCTTCCTCCACCGGCTCGACCACGGTCTCGACGACCGGTGCCCCCGTGATGAGGTACAGCGCCTGGGTGGTCGCCTCGGGCGAGCCTTCGAGCAGGTCGAGCAGCCGCGGCACCATCGAGGGCTCGCCGAACAAGCCCGCGGCAATGATGTCCTCGGCGCTCACCTCGGTTCGCTCGAGCCGCGACTGGAGCACGGGCGCGACCGCCGGGCCCCCCGTGATGGCCAGCAGCGAGACGGCCCAGGCGTGGGTTGGTACCAACCGCAGCACGAAGTCGAGGATGGAGGGATCGCCAGAGCGCAGCATGCCGAGGGTCGCGATCGCAGCCTCGTCTCCCCGCAGCCGCTGCGCCCAGCGACCCAGCAGCGGCGACGCGGTGCGCTCCCGGGCGCGGCCCAGCGACCACAGCACCGTCGAGAGGGCAGGACCCGGCTCCAGGCGGTCGGCCGCGGCCACCACCTTGGGCCCGACGCGAAGGCCTCGCACCGCCATCATCCGCGCGATCGCGGCGACCACCGCGGGGTTGCCCGGCTCGAGCAGGCGCTCGAAGAACGGCTGCCACGACGGCGGCCCGTCGGCGCACAGCGCATCGGCGAGGGCCTGGGCCGGCGTGGGAGCGAATGGCTCGTCGTCGTCGTCGTCGTCGGCGGCGGCGGCGGCGTCGGGGTCGACCTCGTCGTCGTCCTCGCCCGAGGGCACGGCCTCGTCGTCGTTGGCGTCGGGGTCGTCGGGGTCGCCCACCCCGAGCTCGGCCTTGGCCGAGGCGACGAGCTGTTCCATGGGAGGCTCGTCGTCATCGTCGGGGTCGTCCGCGGGGGAGGGCTCGTCGTCGTCCCCGTCCTCGAAGCGAGCGAGCGCGGCCTCGAACAGGTCCTGGCGCCCCTGCCGAAGGAACACGCACAGCGCCCCGAAGAGCTCGCCGGGATCGGCCTCGAGCGCTCGCTCGGCGCACAGCTCGAGGGCCGGCTCGGCCCCCACCACCAGCGCATCGAGGTGGGCCTCGAGCCGCGACTCGAGGTCCACGAGGTCGTCGTGGTCGATCTCCACGTCGTCGAGCAAGCCGATCCGACGCTCGTAGAGCGAGCCGATCTCCTCGAGGTGCTCCTCGTGCAGCGATCGAAGGAATCGTCGGCTCACGGCTCGAATGCTCGTGCGTGGGAGGCTCGAATGCTCGCCTCGTTCAGTTGAGCTCGACCGAGCCTCCGCGGATGCGGTTGACCCCGGTGGCCCGGCTGAGCACATGGGTCCCTCGCACCACGACCTTGCCGTCGCGATGCAGGGTGATGCTGGCCTTGCCGCACTGAAGCGTGATCTTGGACGCGGCCTGGAGATCGAGCTCGTCGGCGCGGAGCTGGAGGTGACGCCGACGCGGGGGGGCCTTCGGCTCGACGAACAGCCCGGTGATCACCGGCTGGCTCGGATCCCCCTCGAGGAACGTGACCATCGCCTGGCCGCCCACGTCCTGGGGCGCCACGGCAACGGTGGCCCGCGCGCGGATCGGCTGCCCATCGACCTCCACGACGGGAGTGCCATCGCGCTCGAGCCGGACGACGGTGACCGCATGGCTGCCCAGGCGAGGCGCCGAGGGGCCGACGGGAAGCTTGAGCACCGAGCTGTCGTGGTCGTTGGCCATGGCAGGAACGAGAGTACCACGGGCTCGCGTCCGCGAGCGCGCCCGCCCTCGGGGGGACGATTTCAAACCTCCACGACCACGCGGCCACGGGCGATCAGCTCGCGTGCGCGCTCCGACCCCTCCACCACCAGGTGGATCGCAGCATCGCGAAGCGCCCGGTCCGCGGCCAACCGCACCGCGAGCGGCCCGATCACCCGCTCCTCGATCACCCGCCGCAGGGGTCGAGCCCCGCGCGTGGGATGGAAGCCCAGCTCGGCCAGCCGCGCCCGCGCTGCGGTGTCGGCCACCAGCCGTAGCCCTCGCCGTTGCAGCCCCTCGCGGCCGCCGGCCTTGTGCAGCTCGAGCTCCACGATCTTCAGGATGTCCTCGGGCGACAGCGCGCCAAACGGCACCACGTGATCGATGCGGTTGAACAGCTCGGGTCGAAAGTGCTTGCGCACCTCTCCCACCAGCTCGGCGCCCTCGGCCCGCCGTCCGCCAAAGCCCGGCGCGGCGGTGCGGGTGACCCCGAGGTTGCTGGTCATCACCACGATCGTCATCGAGAAGTCGACCAGGCGTCCGTCGAGGTCGGTCATGCGCCCCTCGCCCAACATGGCCAGCAGCAGGTCGAAGACCTCGGGGTGGGCCTTCTCGATCTCGTCGAGCAGCACCAGCGACAGCGGGCGGCTGCGGACCCGCTCCACGAGGCTCTGGACGCCGCGCCCCACCGCCTGCAGGCGAGGGGCCGAGCCGGGCATCATGTACTCGCTCATGTCGAGGCGGATCATTCGCTCGGCGTCGCCAAAGAGGTAGCGCGCGAGCTGCTTGGCCAGCTCGGTCTTGCCGACCCCGGTGGGACCCACCAGCAGCAGGCTCCCCACCGGTCGCAGCGGATCGTCGAGGCCGGCCTTGAGCCGTGTGATCACCCGTGCCGCCACGCGGCAGGCCTCCGGCTGCCCGATCACGCCCGCCTCCAGGCGGCGCTGGATCGTCTCGAGGCTCGCCGTGCGGGCATCGGAGATGATCTCGAGGGGCAGGCCGGTGGCCCGGGCGAAAGCCTCGCTGACCTCGTCGGCCGTCAGCGTTCGAACCGCTTCGGCGTCGTGCTCGGTCGTGGGGGTGGCCGACTCGACGGACGGCTCGGTGGCCGACTCGGTGCGCCCCGGCCCCACCGTCGCGCCCTGCTCGGCACCGAGCCAGTCGATGAAGCGAATGCCCTTGCCCGGAAAGCCGATGTCGCGCTGGAACAGATCGAGGTGCGAGACCAGCCGCCGCAGCCCCGCGGGCTCGATCCTCAGGCCCCGCAGCACGCGGCGCTGGTACTCGTCGAGCAGGTGGGGCATCGCCGAGGTCGAGGGCTCGTCGATGCGCACCATGACCATCTGCCCCAGCAGCCCCGGGTGCTGCGCGCTGAGCATCTCGTGGGTGGCCTCGTCGCACTCGCACACGAGGGAGAGCTCGCCGTCTTGGACCGCCGGCAGCAGCATGTCGGCGATCGAGGTGCGGCCGGTGCGGGTACGGACCATCCCCGTCAGGCCTCCCACGTAGAGCAGATCGCCTTCCCCGCCGAGCTCGTCGACGAGGTCGAGGCAGCGCTGCTCCCACTGGCCGAGGTAGGCCATGCCCGCCACGATTCGATCCGCGCTGGTGCTCCAGATCCGTGGCACGTAGGGGTGCTCCGCGGGGTCGAGCTGCGACAGCCGCCGGGCCAACGCCCGCACCCACGTGGTCTTGCCGCACCCGGTCGGGCCCACCAGCAGCAGCGACCGCGGGGACTCGCGCAGCACCAGCGGTAGCCAGCGCTCCACGTCGATCCGCCCGACCACCGGTCGGCCCCGGCGGTGCTTGGCCTGGGCCACGAGCTCCTCGGCCACCGCGTGCAGGGTGGGCGTGCGGCTGGACTCGGGCGCGCTCCGGGCTCGCGAGGCGCCCCGCGGCAGCCGAGGCGACCACTCGATGACCTGCTCGTGCGACTCGGCCCGCAGCTCGAGCAGCGAGGCTCCGCCTTCGCCCAGCAGCGCGGTGCTGACCGCCTGCTTGATCACGCCGGGCGCCATGTCCACGTCCTCGAGCTGGAACCACCAGTCGAAGCGAGGCACCAGCACCCGATGGCCGCCGTCCTCCTGTCGAGACGAGGCATAGGTGATCGGGAGCACGATCTCCTGCTTGCCGATCACGTGGCGCTGCTTGACGACGGCCTGGGGGTGCACCGACACCCGCACCTGATGCAGCTCGACGGGGGTCTCCCACAGGTAGTTCGGGATCTCGGCGCTGCGCTCCTCGATCGCCAGCGCGATCTGGGACAGCACCTGCTCGGAGGTCTCTCCGTAGCCCGCGGGGGGCTGGGCCTCGCGCCCCGACGAGGGCAACAGACGCCCGGTGATGCGCCCGTCGTGGTGGGTCGACAGGTGCACGCGAAAGCTCGGGCGCGCCATCAGCTCTCGACCCCTTCCTGCTCCGCGGGGGAGGACGCCCGCGGGAGCCCGGCCGATCGTCGTCCTACCCGCAGCAGCCACAGCGAGGGCAGCACGTCCGCCAGGCCGCGCGCACGGGTCTGTACGGCATGGGCCAGGGGGTAGTCCTCGATCTCGATGGAGGTCGGCTCGCCGGGGCGCGGCGGATCGAAGCGATAGCGCCGCACGATGGGCAGCACCGCATCGGGATTGTCGGGCAGGGGGACGGCCCCGGACTCGAGCCCGGCCACGAACGCCTCGCGCTCGGTCTCGAGCCGCCGCACGTGCTCGGCCGGGGTGATCGATCCGTCGAGCACCCGCACTCGCACCACCTCGCTCCCGCCGCCCAGGCCGTGGCGCACGTGGCTGCCGTGCTCGCCCTCGAAGGACGCGCGGACCGCTGGGCCCACCAGGCGGATCACCAGGCGCTCGTTGGCACGCGCCAGCGCCTCGTCGAGGGTCGAGGTCGTGCCGCCGTCCGCCTCCCAGGCGTCGGGCTCTCCGCGGCCATGCTCGACGTAGGCCCGGGCCAGCTGCTCCACGAGGCCCGGGCCGGCCTCGAGGAAGCGATTGGACTGCTCGGGTCGGTTCACCCGTGACAGCTCCAGCAGCACCGCGTGGTACTCGGGCTCGTGTGCGTGCTCGAGCGCCAGCTCCATGAAGTAGAGATCCGCCAGGGCGCCCACGAAGTCGGGTCGGCGCTGCATGGGGAGGCTGGGGCCCAGGGGATTGGGGGAGAGCACGCGCACCATGATGTCCCCCGTCCAGCGATCGCCGCCGATGCGCAGGCGACCGAAGCGGCCGGCTTCGATGAGCTCGCCCTCGTGATCGGCCCGCTCCTCGAGCTCGGAGCGGGCGAGCAGCAAGGGGTCGTACTCGGCCTGGGTGCGCAGGCGCTCGCGGAGGCCCGTCAGCTCGCTGCGCAGGCCCTCGAGGTTGAACACCGCATCGGCTGCGTCGGCATCGCCGTGCACGGAGGCGGCCAGCCGCTGCCGCAGGGCCCGTGCCAGCGCCTCCACGCGCGGGGACTCGAGCAGCCGCTCGAGCCGCTGCAGCGCTCCGGGCACCTGGGTGCGCAGGCGGCTGGCGTTCCAGGAGAGCAGCGCTTCGAAGGGGCCGGGCTCGCCCCATGCCTCGGCCTCGGTGAGCAGCTCGGCGTGCAGGCGCAGGCCCTCGGGGCCGCGGTGCAGCCACAGCACCCGCAGGCCCGCGGAGGGCTGTCCCGCGATCTCGTCGGCCAGCCATGCGCCGATGTGATCCTCGAGCCATCGCTTGAGCGAGCGCGCCCCGTAGCGTGCGTCGAACGCCTCGTCGACGACCCCCCGCACCACCGAGTCGGTGAAGCGCACGAACACGTTGCGCTCGGTCAGGCCGCGTCGGGTCAGCAGGCGATCGAGCTCCCGCCGCGCGATCTGGGTGGCCGCCGCGCGCTCCAGCGGCTCGAACGGCACCACGCGATCGATGCGGTTGAACAGCTCGGGGGGGAAGAACTCCCGCACCGCCGCCTCCACCTCGGAGGCGCTGCCGTGGATCCGACCGCCGAAGCCGGCCGGGGGGATGGCCCGCGCGCCGAGGTTGCTGGTCATCACCACCACGGTGTGGGTGAAGTCGACCAGCGTGCCCGCGGCGTCGGTGAGCCGTCCGTCGTCGAACAGCTGCAGCATGAGGTTGAGCACCGAGGGATGGGCCTTCTCGATCTCGTCGAGCAGCACCACGCAGAACGGAAGCACGCGCACCCGGGAGGTCAGCGCGCCCTCGGGCCGCGCCCGGTCGCCGATCAACCGCGCGGGCGCATACGGGTCGGCGAACTCGCCCATGTCGAAGCGAAGCAGCCGCGCGGTGGATCCATAGAGGTACTCGGCGAGGCACTTGGCCATCTCGGTCTTGCCGGTGCCGGTGGGACCGGTGAACAGCAGCACGCCCCACGGCCGTGAGGCATCGGTCAGGCCCGCCTTGATCCGCAGCACCAGCGCGGTCATGGCGTCGACCGCCGCGGGCTGCCCCATGATCTGGGCCGCGAGCTGCTCTCGCAGGTGCACGCTCGACAGCGAGCGCTGGGGCGACAGCAGCACCTCGGGCATGCCCGTGCGCCGGGCCAGCCGTCGGATCACCGTTGCGGGATCGATCTCCGAGGTCCTTGGACGGTGCCCGAAGTCGGTGGCGCGCTCGCTGCGGATCCGCAGCGGCGGGGGCTCGGCGGCCAGGCCCCGCAGCGGCCAGTGCCCGGCGCTCATGAACTGCTCCACCGCATCCTTGGAGTCCTTGAGGCCCTCGCCGCAGATGGAGCGGTAGAGCTTGATCGCGTCGATCTTGCGACCGCGACGCACTGCGGCCTCGACTTGTCGCAGGTCGAGGCTCCCCACGTCGTCGGCCGCGGCCATGCTGCGCAGCAGCTCGATGGCCCGGCCCGGCTGGGCGCTGCCCGAGCCCAGCGCATGGCCCAGCTCGTAGATCGTGCGCAGCGCCGCGGGGTCGAACGACACCCGGTGCCGCAGCTCGAGCGCGCGCGACTCGTGGACCAGCATGCGCATCGTCTCGGCTCGATCGCTGGGCTCGACGAACAGGGTGGTGAACGCGGCTGCGAGCGCCGGGGCATCGTCCTGGAGCTGCTGGTACTGCTCGGGCGTCACCTCGCCCACCATGGCCAGCTCGCCGCGTGCCACCGGCCCGCGAAAGAAGCTGGCCAGGCTGCGATCGCTCTGCTGCGTCTCGCCCAGCCGTCCCCACGCGTGCAGATCCTCGATCCACAGCACCGCGCCCACCTTGCGGCCCGCCTCCACCACGTCGACGCAGCGCTGCTCCCACTGCCCCAGGTACGACATCCCGGCGATGATGCGGCGCCCCGCCAACCGGAACACCGGATGCAGGCGATCGTAGTTGCGGTGGCTGGGGTAGTCGTCGACCTGCAGCAGGTCGTGCACCAGCTGGCGCACCAGCATGCTCTTGCCCGAGCCCGAGGGTCCCACCAGCAGCACCGAGACCCGGCGCTTGCCCGCCACCAGCTGCGCCAGTCGATCGCGCAGCGGTCGGCGTGGCATGCCGCAGGGCAGGCGCCCGTCGATGGCCCGTCGGGTCTCGTCGACCGCGAGCTGGGCCAGCAGGGCGCTGCCCCGGAGCCGGGGCCCGCCGCCCACCAGCGAGCCGCCCTCCTTGCGCTTCTTGTCGTCGTCGTCGTCGAGTTGGTTGCGCAGGTTCTTGGTGGTCACCGACATCGACACCACGCGCAGGCGATCGTTCTTGTGGGCGCGCAGGTCCTCGAGCTCGTCCTCGCCCAGCTCGCTCCACTGCGTGCGCAGATACGCGGTGGCTCGCTCGGCCAGCGACTCTCCCTCGGGCCAGGGAAACCACTCGGTCGATCGCAGCGGGTGGTAGACGCATCGCAAGGGCTCACCGTCCGCCGCGGGCCCGCCGGGGCGGGGCTCCACCACCAGCGGGAACTTGCCGTGGAGACGCCCGCGGGACGAGAGCGACAGCGACAGATCCACCAGCTCCAGCCGTCGCCCCGGGATCATCTCCAGCGGCTCGAGCACGGCGGGCATCGCATCCGTCAGGGACTTGCGCAGCGCCTCGGTCAGCGACGACTCGATCTTGGCCAGGTTGGCCCCTTGCCACGCGCGACCCAGCCGACCCAGGCCGAGGGGGAACCACTCGTAGTGCCGCCCGCGGCGGCGCTGGAACACGGTGAAGGTCAGCTCCACGTGCCGTCTCCCGGGATCGCATCCTCACCGCGCACCAGGGCGTCGGCGAGCAGCGAGAACACGATCCGCTCGTGCATCGACCAGTAGTCCGCGGGATCCACCGAGAACGCCTGGTTGGCCCTGGGCGCTCGCACCTCGCCCGCCGTGGGGTCGTGCTCGCGAACGGCCGGCGTTCGGGCCAGCACCCCGCGCTCCTCGGGCTTGCCCAGGGCCAGCGCCTCGGACCCGAGCTGCTCCTCGGTGACGTCGAAGGCCATCGACACCGCCCCGATGTCGACGTGCTCGAGCTCCTCCCCCGGCGCCTGCGGCAAGTAGCGGTGCAGCCCCAGCTCGTAGGCCATCGAGGAGCCCGCCAGCGGCCCCGCGATCCGCACCAGCACCCCGCGGAAGGCCCTGGCAATCGCCTCGGGCTCGGCGCCTTGCAGCGCCTGCTCGACCCACGCCGGCTCGCGCGGAGGCCCCCACGGCAGCGCCGGGGGCCACTCGGGGGGGCGCTCGCGATCCTCCCAGCGATGCACGAGCACCCGCCAGCCCCGCTGCCGCGCCGCCTCGAGCAGCCCGAGCAACCACCGGGTCAGCCGCATCGTGTCGGTGTGCGCCTTGACCCTCAGCACGATGGCATCGAGCGCGTGGGCTCCCAGCACCAGCTGCACGAACGCGCGCTCGAACCCCGCATGGGCCTGCGCCGCATCGTCGACGTAGGCGTCGGCCGACTCTCCCTCCGCCAGCGCGGCGATGGCCAGATCCTCGGCGCCCTCGAGTGCCTCCATGGCATCGTCGAGGGCCCGCAGGTGGGTGTCCAGCCGTGCGTGCTCGAACGCCAGCGTCGCCGGCGAGGAGCGATGCCGGGCGCCTGCGAGCTCGGCCACCAAGGTGGCTCGGCGATCGCGAAGCTCGACGACCGACTCCAGACCGCGACACGTGGCGGCGGACCGGCGCAGGCCCGCGATCCACTGCAGCGCGTGGCTCGTCCGGCGCTCCTCGCGAGCGGGCCGCCGCATCAGCACCACCTCGAGCGCGCCCGAGTGCCGCTTGGCCACCAGCGCGTGCCCCTTGGGGATCGCCGGGGCCGGCTCCTGCTCGTGCAGGGCAACGTGGATCGTGCCGCCCTCGGCATCGGAGCCGGCCTCCGACACCAGCCGGGCGATCGGAGTCACCAGGTGGTCCTCCAGGTGGCGTCGCAGCGCTCGTGCGCCATAGACGTCGGAGAATCCCCCCGAGGCCAGGTCCGCCAGCGCGGCCTCGGACACCACCAGCTCGATCCCCCGGACCGTCAGCCCCTCGCGCTCGAGCAGGCCCCGCAGGGCCACCCTGGCGACCTCGGAGATCTCCGCGGCGCTCAGCGACGAGAACGGGATGATGCGATCGATGCGGTTGACCAGCTCGGGCCGGAAGTGGCGCTCGACCTGGTCGAGGTAGTGCTGGTGCTCGGCCCGCGCCGAGTCGGCCGCGCCACCGAACCCCGAGCGCGGCCGGCGGTGGCTCGCCCCCAGGTTGCTCGTCATGATGATGATGCAGTTGTGGAACCACGTGGTGCGCCCGCGCGCATCCGACAGGCGTCCCTCGCCCAGCACCTGCAGCAGCAGGTCGAACACCGCCGGGTGAGCCTTCTCGATCTCGTCGAGCAGCACCACGCAAAACGGCTGCTGCCGCACGCGCCGGGTCAGCTCGCCGTCCTCGCGCTCGGTGCCTCGAATGAGCCGCTCGGCCGCAAGGGGATCGCCGTACTCGCTCATGTCGAAGCGCACCATCTTGCTGGTGTCGCCGAACAGCAAGCGCGCCAGCGTCTTGGCCACCTCCGTCTTGCCCACCCCCGTGGGTCCGAGGAACAGCAGATTGGCCAGCGGCTTGCTCGGCGGCTGCAGGCCCGCCTTGACCGTGCACAGCGCCGAGGCCACGCGCTCGATCGCCTCGCGCTGCCCGATGACCCGCCGCGAGAAGAACGCGAGCACCTCCGCGTGGCGCATGGCCTGCTCCTCGCGGAGCAAGAACATGGGGATGCCCGAGCGCACCGAGAACGCCCGGTACACGTCGTGGGGGCCGATGGCTCGCGGTCGTCCGTCCTCGTCCACCTCGCCGTCGTGGATCGCCCGCAGCTCCTCCGCGAGCACCACCGCCTTGCCCGGGAACGAGTGGTAGCGCAGGTATCGCTCCGACAGATCCACCAGCGGATCCACGCAGCTCTCGAGCAGTCGCGGGCGGTGGCGCTGCGTCGCCGCCTGGTGCCCGATGCGGGCCCGCAGGATCGCGCGGGTCGCCCCCGCGTCGAGCGGCTCGACGGTGATGCGCTGCAGCGCGCCGAAGAACGCCACGTGGCGCTTCTCGTGGTGCTCGAGCACCTCGGGGGACAGCTCGCCCACCACGCGCACGCGGCCATCCACGAGCCACGGGCGCATCATCGATGCGATGTCCTCGATGCCTCCCGAGGTCCCCGCGAACAGATCGCCGAGATCGTCGAAGTAGAGCACCGCATCGATCGCCTCGGCCGCCTTCATCACCGCGTCGACCCGCTCCTCGAGCTGCCCGAACCCCGATTGCCCGGCCACCAGCTGCGCCCCCGAGGTGGCGAACACCGGGTGCGACGAGAACCGCACCAGCGCCTGGCTCACCAGCCCTTCCACGATCGCGCTCTTGCCCACCAGCGGCTCGCCCACCAGCGCCACGCTCATGCGCTCCCGCCCGTCGAGCAGGCTTGCCAGCGCCCGGATCTCGCGATCGCGACCGACCACCGGGGGCCCCTCGCGACGCCCGCGATGCTTCGACAGCAGCTCGGTGCCCACGCTCGCCAGTCGCTCCCGCGCGCGCTGCTCGTCGGCCTCGCCCTGCTGCCGTCGGCGGTCGGCCGCGCGGCGGCTGGCGTCGGAGGCATCGTCGCGCTCCACCGTGATCGGCAGCCGCACCAGGCGATGCGCCGGGGTCGGAAGCAGGCGCAGGTACTCGCTCGCGTCGAGGTTCTGGGCCCACGCCATGCGCTCGATCTCGGCCGTGACCCGCCGCGAGAGCTCCTCGGTGGGCCGCACGTAGACGGAGTGGCCGAGCGGCACCACGTGCACCCAGTGCGCTCGCCCCTCGGGCACCACCACGCACGGCACGGTCACCGGGGCCTGCACGTTCAGCCGCCGCGGCAGATCGCCCCGTGGCAGCACCACCGGGAGCTCGAGCAAGCGCGCCTGCTCGGGGTACACGTACTTGGCGACGAGCCCCGCGGGGCAGCGCGCGAGGTACTTGGTCAGGAACGAGCGCTGCTCCTCGAGCGCGGCGTCCACCGTGCCGCCGCGGGCGAGCTGCTTGGGTGCCGCCATCGGGAACGCATAGCAGGCGCCGTACGGGTGCTCGCGCAGGAACACCAGCGGCTCGAGCGTCAGCACGACCGACACGCACCCAAGCATACCCGGGCCGGGGAGGGCGGAGCCAGAGCAGCCCGCGCCGGCGTCTCCTCGTCGTCGGTGTCGTGCGATCGGTTGAAGTAGCATGCATGCGATGTCCGAGCCCTTCGTGTCCCCGCGGCCGCCCTGGCCTTCGCGTGCCGTCGACCGAGTCATTGGGGGGCTACAGCGGCTCGGCCTGGGGCGTGACTGGCTCGATCCGAGCCTCGCGATCTCCAGGGCCCGGCAGCGGACCGGTCTGCACGCGCTGGGCATGCCCGGTCACCAGGAGCGCATGGATCGGCTGGTGGAGTCGCTCGAGCGCGAGGCCTCGCTGACCTCCCTGGGGCGGCTCACCATGCGCTCGTTCCTCGAGGAGGCCACGTGCAATCGACTGCAGCTGACCGAGGTCCTGCGGCGACACCCCGAGATCGAGCGGATCCCCGTGGAGCGCCCGATCTTCATCGTGGGTTGGCCACGCACGGGTACGACGGCGCTCCACGACCTGATGAGCCTGGACCCGGCACTCTACGCTCCATGCCTCTGGGAGCTGCGGCGGCCCGTGCCCACCGGCATGCGCATCGATGGAGAGCAGCGAGAGCGGCGCAAGCTCGGGGACCGAGCCGTGGTCATCGGCCGGCGGCTGGCCCCCGGGCTGACGGTCGCGCATCCGATGCACGCGGACATGCCCGACGAGTGCCAGTTCTTGTTCGACAACGACGTGTTCACCGCGCTGTTCATCGCCTTCCAGGCCGACGACTACGGGCGATGGATGCTGAGCACCGACGCCGCTGCGTTCTATCGCAGCTACCGCCAGCAGCTCCAGGTGCTGCTGTGGTCGCGGCCTCCGGGCGCGGCTCGCCGCCTGGTGCTCAAGTGGCCGTTCCATTTGTGGCACCTCTCGTCGTTGCTCGAGGTGTTTCCCGATGCGTGCGTGATCCAGACCCATCGCGCGCTCGACCGGGCGCTGCCGTCGCTTTGCAACCTCACCGCCATCATCCAGAGCGCCTTCAACCATCGCGTCGATCCGCTCCGCATCGGCGCCCAGTGGCTGCCGCTGTCGGCCGAGGGGATCGAGCGGGGCATGGCCGCGCGCCAGCGAGTCCCGGTCGGGGCCCGCTTCTACGACATGGTCCACCGAAGGCTCGTCGAGGAGCACGTGGCCGAGGTCGAGCGGATCTACGAGGCGCTGGCGCTCTCGTGGCCGTCGGGCATGGCGGAGCGGATCCGGCGCTACCTACGGGAGCAGCCGCGCGGGCACTCCGGGCGCCACCACTACCGCATGGAGTGGTTCGGGCTGCGATCCGAGGCGATCGCCGAGCGCTTCGGCGGCTATCTCCGGTGGTCCTCGGACCTCGACCCCGGCTCCACGTGAGCGCGAGGGGCTAGCCCGCCGCGTAGAACTGCTCGAAGAACGCCTTGGTGGCGTCGGTGCCGATCGACGGCCACACGTGGCCGGCCGGGTGCGAGCAGAAGGTCACCGGGGTGTCGGCGTTGCAGCTGTCGTAGTTCACGCAGCCCATCGGGTTGCCGTCGGTCGAGGTGTCGGCGCAGCCGGCCAGCATGCGGAAGAAGTCGCGGAACTCCTCGCGCCCCGCGTTCAGCTCGCCGTCGCCGATGGTGATCCACGCGGCCGGGGTCGCGATGCACTCGGTGGGCTCGAAGTAGATCACGCTGCCTCCCACCGCGATCGCCCGGATGTACTCGCGGCGGCAGCCGAGCACGCCGGAGAACGAGCCCCCGCCGGAGAAGCCCATCGAGAACACGTTGGCGTCGTCGATGCAGAGCCCGTTGCGCGCCTCCTCGAGCACCGTGTCGAAGAAATTCAGCTCGAGCTCGATGCGCTCGGGCCACGTATCGGGAGGCGCGCTGTAGTCGCGCCACTGGTTGTCGATGGCCTCGGGGATGATGATGATCGCATCGTCGGCGAACGCGGTGCGGATGTCCCGATCGCCGCCGGTCTGATCCCAGTAGTCGGGGCTCCCGCCGTTGCCGTGGAGTGCGAAGACGAGCGGCCACGGCTGGTCGGCGGAGTAGCTCTGCGGCAGCCGCAGGATGTAGCGGCGGTCGTGGCCATCGAGCATGAACTGGTGCTCGCCCTCCTCGAGGCTCTGCATCGCCATGCACCCCGGGCTGCCCACCGGCTCCATGCCCGTCTCGCTGCTGCCGCCGGTGTCGAGGCCGGTGCCCGTCTCGCCGTCGGCCGAGCCCGCGGTGGTGCCCGTGCCCGTGCCTCCGGGCTCGGTGGTGGCCGGGGACGTGGTGGTCGTCGGTGGCGTGGGGCCCGAGGAGTCCTCCGACGTCGCCTCGGTGTCGGTCGCCGCGCCGCCCGCGTCGTTGCCCGTGGTTCCGCCGTAGCAGCCACCCGGCAGCAACGGAATCGATGGGAGCAACGAGAGCAAGGCCAAGCGTCGAGCGAGCATGGGCCGACGCTATCACGGTGCCATGGGGACTTCGCATGGCGTCACCCGGTCGACGCATCGAGAAAGCCGGGTCATGGCGCTGACCATCTCGACGGCATCCGCCCCCTGTCGACGAGGGGTGCCCGATGCCCGGGTGAGCGTCTGCAGCCCGGCTGGATCATCGGGTACCACCGCGTCATTTCCGCGAATCCGAGCCAACGAAACTGCGTTGCGATTTCAACTATTTGAAATCATTGAATATTTACGTTGTTCAGGCGCGGCGAGGATCCGGCTACCCTCGAACTTCGATGGATTCTTCCCATTTTCGGCACCCATCCCCGCAGGGGGGCGGCACCCTGGGCTTTCACGACGCCGGCGTGATGCGTTCGGTTGGTTCCCGGGGAGCGCTTGGTGAGTGACGAGCCCCGGGCCTGCGGTGGGCGACTTCCACTTCGGGAGGGTACTGCAATGGCTGGAACGCTAGGACTGCCCGAGCACGAGGATCTCCACGGAAGCATCCTGATGGTGGACGACGTGCCCACCAACCTCAAGGTGCTGGCCAAGGTCCTCACGCGGGCAGGTCATCGCGTTCGGCCGGCACTCGACGGCACGGCGGCGCTCGAGTCGGCTTTGGCGCTGCTCCCCGATCTCGTGCTGCTCGACGTCAACATGCCCGGCATGAACGGGTACGAGGTGTGCGCCGCGTTCAAGCTCGATCCGCGGCTTTGCGACATCCCGATCATCTTCATCAGTGCGGCCGACGAGAAGCTCGACAAGATCAAGGCGTTCTCGGCGGGTGCGGTCGACTACGTGACCAAGCCGTTCGATGCCGACGAGGTGCTGGCCCGGGTGCGGACCCACCTCGCGCTGTCGTACGCCCGCAAGGAGCAGGAGGCGTTCGGTCGCATGGTCGCCCACGAGATCAGCAACCCGCTCACGCAGATCATCCTGCAGGTCGACGCCGGGCTGATGACGGGGGGGCTGCCGATGGAGGACATGGTCAGGGTCAAGGCCTCGGCCGATCGGATCCACACCATCGTGCGCTCGATGCTCACGCTGTCCAAGCTGCACAAGCAGGAGGTGGAGTCCGAGCCGCTGGACATGCGGGTCCTGATCCAGCGCTCCCGCCAGATCCTGCAGCACGTGCTGGCCACCTCGTCGGCGCACATCGAGGTCCCCGACGACATGCCGCGGGCGCTCGGCTACGGGCCCTGGGTGGAGCAGATCTGGATCAACTACATCACCAATGCCATCAAGTACGGGGGGCGACCGCCGCGGATCGTGATCGACTGGAAGCGCTCCGAGGACGACATGATCCAGTACATGGTGCGCGACAACGGCCGCGGGCTCGCGCCCGAGGAGCAGGCGGTGGTGTTCAACGAGTTCACCCGACTCGGCCACATCAAGACCGACGGCCACGGGCTGGGGCTGGCCATCGTCAAGCGCGTGGTGTCGCGCATGCAGGGCTCGGTGGGGCTCGAGAGCACGCCCGGCGAGGGCTCCACGTTCTACTTCTGCCTGCCCGCGGCGTGACGTGCGTGCTCGATGCCCAGGAGCGCCAGCTTGCGGTCGGCGCCCCAGTGGTAGTCGCCGAGCACCCGTGAGGCTCGGATCACGCGATGGCACGGGATCAGGAACGCCAGCGGGTTGCGCCCCACCGCCGTGCCCACCGCGCGTGCCGCCGTGGGCGTGCCCAGCTCTGCGGCGAGCGCTCCGTAGCCCACCGCCGCGCCTTCGGGCACGCGCAGCAGGGCCTCCCACACCTGCAGCTGGAACGGCGTGCCCTTGAGTACAACGCCCAGCGGTCGGGGCTGCTGGCCGCGCATGCGTGCGCACAGGGCCTGCGCGTAGGGACGGATGGCCCTGGGATCGCGGAGCAGCGTGGCGCGGGGCCAGCGAGCGGTGAGCTCGGCGATCGCATGGGCCTGCCCCGTGTCGGTCACGAACGACACGCCGCACAGGCCTCGATCGAGCGCGGCCAAGAGCGCGGGGCCGAACGGGGTGGGCTCCACCGAGAAGCGCACGGTCAGCCCGTCGGCCTGCGCCTTGTACTGGCCCGGGGTCATGCGCTCGATCGAGAGGAACAGGTCGTGCAGCCGGCCCGCGCCCGACAGCCCCGCCGCGAGGCTGGCCTCGAGCAGGCTGCTCCCCTGCGCGAGCTCGTGCTTGGCCTCGCCGAGCGCCACGAACTGCAGGAAGCGCTTGGGGCTGATGCCGGCCCAGCGCTGGAACAACCGCTGGAAGTGGAACTCGGACAGGCCCGCCTGCGCGGCGCACTCCGCCAGCGAGGGCTGCTCGTGGGCGTGCTCGCGCAGGTAGTGGATGACGCGTGCGACGCGTGCGTAGTCGCTGGTGCCGGCGTCGGTCATGGAAACGGGCGCGTTCATTGTGCCTGGTCCTACGCCCGCGGGGGTGGGGGAGCGACCCGGATCTTGCGGTCACTCAGCCCGGCTCGTCGCGATTTCACTCGATTACAGGGATCGTGCCGCAGGCCGCCCCGAGAAGCGAAGTGCCACCGCCCGTCCCGTGTCGTCCTCCACGCCTCGCAGCTCGATCACGAGCTCGTCGCTCGTGACGGTGATCGTGGCATCGGGCGGCTCGGCGAACAGCAGCGCGTACTCCTGGCCGTCCTCGGTCAGCAGCGCGAGCACGCACATGCCGGGCTTGCCCTCGATGGTGCCGCCGTCGGGTCCGAGCTCGGAAGGCGCGTAGGGTACTCGGCAGCCGATCCCGAACGAGCACAGGCTCACCTCGTCGCCGGGCTCGAGCGAGGTCTGGTCGGTCGGCGAGCGCACTCGCATGCCGCCCACGGTGCCCTCCCAGCGACCCTCGAACCGCGATGCATCGACGCGCTCGACTCGCTGCACCGGCGGCTGCTCGGGAGCGGCGGTCGCCCCGACCGGCTCGGGCTTCGGAGCGCGCTGGCAGCCCGGCAGCGTGCAGGCGAGCGCCAGCGACGAGGCGAGCGCGATGCAGGTCGGGGAGCGCACGGCGGGCGCGATCCTACGCTACGCCGTGCGCAGGGTCAGCGGGGGCACGTCGTCGGTGGCCGGGTCGTAGGAGGCGCCCTCCTCGAGGTCCACCACCACCGTCCGTCCGGCGCCGAACCTGCCCTCGAGGATGCCCTGGGCCAGCCGGTCGATGATCGCCCGCTGGATCAGCCGCTTGAGCGGTCGGGCGCCGAACTCCGGGTCGTAGCCGCCGCGGGCCAGGGCGTCGCGGGCGGCCTCGGTGACCTGCAAGCCGAGCTCGCGCTGGCGCAGCCGCGGCTCGAGCCGGCGCAGCTGGATGTCGAGGATCCCGCGCATTTGATCGCGACCCAAACTGTGGAATTGCACGATCCCGTCGAGCCGGTTGAGGAACTCGGGGCGGAAGTGCCGACGCAGAGCCTCGGCTCTCCCGCGCTCGAGCGCCTCGCCGGACAGGCCCGCGGCCGCGAGCTCGCTGCCGATGTTGCTGGTCATCAGCACGATGGTGTTGCGAAAGTCCACCGTGCGTCCCTGGCTGTCGGTGAGCCGCCCGTCGTCGAGCAGCTGCAGCAGCACGTTGAACACGTCGGGGTGCGCCTTCTCGATCTCGTCGAGCAGCACCACCGAGTAGGGACGGCGCCGCACCGCCTCGGTGAGCTGACCACCCTCGTCGTAGCCGATGTAGCCGGGCGGGGCTCCGATGAGCCGCGAGACCGCGTGCCGCTCCATGTACTCGCTCATGTCGATGCGCACCACGTGACGCTCGTCGTCGAACAGGAATTCGGCGAGCGCCTTGGCCAGCTCGGTCTTGCCCACGCCGGTGGGGCCGAGGAACAGGAACGAGCCCACCGGACGCCCCTCGTCGGCGAGGCCCGCCCGTGCCTGGCGAACGGCCGCGCACACGCGAGCGACGGCCTCGTCCTGCCCTACCACTCTGGTGTGGATGCCGTCCTCCATGTGCAGCAGGCGGCTCTGCTCGCTCTCCAGCATCTTGGCCACGGGGATCCCGGTCCACTTGGCGACGATCTCGGCCACGTCCTCGTCGGTGACCTCCTCGCGCAGGAACGAGCCGCCGCCGGCCAGCGCCCGGTGGAGGGCCTCGCGGGCGCTCTCGCGGGACTTCTCGAGCTCTCGCAGGGTGCCGTAGGTGAGCTCGGCCGCGCGGTTGAGATCGCCGCTGCGCTCGGCCCGGGCCGCCTCGCCCTTCATGTGGTCGATCTGCTCGTTGAGCTGCTTGATCTCGGCGATGCGGTCGCGCTCGGTCTGCCAGCGCGAGCGCATGCCGGCGACCTCCTCGCGCAGCTCGGCCAGCTCGGCCTCGACCGCGCGCAGGCGCTGCTTGGAGGCGTCGTCCTTCTCGCGCCGCAGGGCGGTCTGCTCGATCTGCAGGCGGGTGATCTTGCGCTCCCGCTCGTCGATCGGCTCGGGCACGCTCTCCACCTCCATCTTGAGGCGGGCCGAGGCCTCGTCGATGAGATCGATGGCCTTGTCGGGCAAGAAGCGGCTGGGGATGTAGCGATGCGAGAGCCGGGCCGCGGTCACGAGCGCGGCGTCCTGGATCCGCACCCCGTGGTGGGCCTCGAACTTGCCCGACAGCCCGCGGAGGATCGCCACCGTGTCCTCGACCGAGGGCTCGTCGATCAGCACGGGCTGGAAGCGCCGCTCGAGCGCCTTGTCCTTCTCGATGTGCTTGCGGTACTCGTCGAGGGTCGTCGCGCCGATGCAGCGCAGCTCACCCCGGGCCAGCGCCGGCTTGAGCATGTTGGCGGCGTCCTGCGCTCCCTCGGCCGCACCCGCGCCCACCAGCGTGTGCAGCTCGTCGATGAACAGGATGATCTTGCCCTCGGCGGCACAGACCTCCGCGAGCACGGCCTTGAGCCGCTCCTCGAACTCGCCGCGGTACTTGGCACCGGCCACCATCGCGGCCAGATCGAGCTGCAGCAGCCGGCGGTCGCGCAGGCTCTCGGGCACGTCGCCGCTGGCGATGCGCTGGGCGATGCCCTCGGCCAGCGCGGTCTTGCCCACGCCGGGGTCGCCGATCAGCACCGGGTTGTTCTTGGTGCGCCGCGCCAGCACCTGCAGCGCTCGCCGGATCTCGGCGTCGCGGCCGATCACCGGATCGAGCTTCTCTTGCCTGGCCAGCGCGGTGAGATCGCGGGCGTACTTCTGCAGCGCCTCGTACTTGCCCTCGGGGTCCTCGGTGTCGACGGTCTGGGTGCCGCGGACGTCGCGGAGCGCCGAGAGCAGCAGCTCGCGGTTGGCCCCCAGCTCGTGCAGCACCCGGGCCGCCTTGACCTCCTTGCGACGCGCCGCATCGGACACCAGCGCCAGCAGCAGGTGCTCGGTGCTGACGAACTTGTCCTTGAGCTCGGCCGCTTCCTTGGCCGAGAGCTCGAGCGCATCACCGAGCTCGCGAGCCACCCGCAGCTCGGCGCCGCTGACCCGCGGCAGCTTGGACAGCTCCGTCGCCAGCGCGCGCGAGACCGCGTTGGCGTGGACCCCCGCGCGCTCGAGCAGCGGGCCGACCAGCCCGCCGTCTTGCTGGACCGCGGCCGTGAGCAGGTGCAGGCTGGTCACCTCGGGGTGCCCCAGCTCCTTGGCCATGGCCTGTGCGTGAGCGAGCGCATGGCGAGTCTTGATGGTGGCGGATTCGGGGCTGAAGGCGGGCATGGTGGTGCTTCCTGTCCGTGGGGGTACGACCGTCCCTGCGCGACCGGGGCCATCGAGAGGACGGGCGGTGCGAGCACGGGTCGAAGCCGGTGATGCGCGGTGATGCGTCGGGCAAGGGCCGGCGATGACGCCGGATGCCCCGACGGGGGCACGGTGATGCTGGTGACGGCCGCGCTCGGTTCTCCGGAGCGCCGGGGGAATATGGGCCCGGGTCGCGACTGGGCAACCCCCCGGTGCGTGACCGGCGGTCCTCATTGCATCGGCGAGGCGGTCGCGGCAGGGTGAGCGCATCCATGATCGATCGCAGCGCGGCACGACGCAGATTCTTCGGCCTCTCGAGAGCAAGCCTCGCCGCCTCGTGCTCGTGGTTCGTGGTCGGTGTGGTCGGTTGCGGGGGTGATCAGGCGCCGCCGAAGCAGGAGCCCAAGACCGCGCCCGCCGTCGACGAGCCGTCCGAGGCCAAGGCCTCCACGCCACCGCAGCCCACGCGCCCGCCCGAGCCCGGGGTCCGGCCCGACGGAGAGATCGTATCGGCCGTGGCATGGTTCCATGGATCGCTCGAGCAGGCGCTCGCCAAGGCCACGACCGAGGGCAAGCTCGTCTTCGTCGATGTGGGCGCGTACTGGTGCCCCCCGTGCCAACGGCTCGACGAGGAGGTGTTCGTGCTGCCGGAGGTCGGGCGCACGCTCGGCGAGGGCTACGTGGCGGTGCACGTGGACGCCGAGAAGGGCGAGGGCCCCGAACTGGTCGAGCGCTACCGCGTGCAGGCCTATCCGACCATGCTCGTGCTCGAGGCCACCGGGGTGGAGAAGGGGCGCCTGGTCGACTTCCTGCCCGCGGACGAGCTGCTGACGGCGCTGCGGCGGATCTCCGAGGGCGGCAACGTGCTCGCCGAGCTCATCGACGCGGTGGAGACCGATCCCGACGACGTGGCCAAGCGCTACGAGCTGGCGCATGCGTACCTGCTGGCGGCCCAGGCCGACGCGGCCAGGTCCGAGCTCGATGCGGTGTTGCTGGCCGACCCGGTCGACGAGCTGGGGCTGGCCAGCAAGGCGCTCTACGATCGAGCGCTGTTCCTCACCTTCAAGCTCGAGGGCGAGCCCGAGCGAGCGATCGAGGAGTTTCGTGCGCTGCAGCGACGCTTCCCCGACAGCAAGGAGGCGGTGCGGAGCCGGCGGCACGAGGGGCGGATCCTCTGCGGGCTCGGACGGGCCGAGGAGGCCGTGGCCGCACTGGAGGCGATGGTCGCGACCAACCCCGAGGATCCCACGCTGGCCAGCAGCTACGGGTGGTTTTCCTTTCGCGAGAAGTGCGGGCTCGAGCCCGGGCTGGCGGCGGTGCGCAAGGGCATCGAGCTCGCGCCCGACGACGCGGATCTTCGCTATGTGGAGGCCGAGCTGCTGCACCTGCTCGATCGCCAGCAGGAGGCGCTGACGGCGATCCAGAAGGCCAGCGCCATCGAGCCGAAGTCCGCGTTCTATCGACGTCAGGTCAAGCGCTTCGAGCAGGCCGCGGCGGGTGGCCAGCCAGGTCGGGCCCACGGCGGAGGGCACGGCGGATGATCCGAGCCGTGGCCATCGGGGTGGCGGCGGTGCTGGGCTCGATGCCAGGCCTCGCACGGGCGGAGCCCGCGACGCCGCCGGTCGCCATCGACGAGGGCGAGGTGGACGAGTCCGAGCCCCAGGCGGTGGCGCCGGTCGCCATCGACGAGGGCGAAGTGGACGAGTCCGAGCCCGCGCCGACCACCCACGACGTCCCGGCCGACGACTTCGAATCCGAGCCTGGCCTGGCGCCGGGCGGGTACTACGGCCATGGCACCATCCTCGAGCGGCCGCCCCCCGACGGGCACAATCGGATCGTGGTGGGCTCCATCCTCGTGCCGCTGGGCACGCTGGCCACCGTGACCAGCGCGGTGGGCCTGTGGCTCACGGTCCCGACCCACTGCGCCGAGCGGCTGCGTCCGCTGGGCATCGAGACCACGGCCGGTCGCTGCCAGGGGCTCTACACGTTCAACGCCATTCGCACCGCCTACGGGGCGCTCATGCTGGCCAGCGGCGGCACCATCCTCGTGCTGGGGCTGCTGCAGCGCGAGCGCTACCGCAAGTGGCGGCTTCGCCACGGCATGCACGGGCGCGTGAGGCTCGAGCCGGGGCCGGGGGTCCTGCTCCGGTTCTGATTGTTCGGTTTTTGCTCCGGTGCTCGTTCCGGGCGCTACTCCTCGGTGGTCGAGTAGAAGCGGATCTTCGTGGGGTCGGGGTCGGCCCAGGTCTCGCAGGTGGGCGGGCGCCAGTTGTAGGCGACCGAGCCATTGGGGAAGCGCTTGGTGGGGCACACGATGTCCTCGCGGCCCATGTTGGTGTTGCGCGGGCTGCCGATGCACAGCACGCCAAAGTCGTCCCACACCGCCTCGATGACCACGCCCTCGTCGAGACTGGCCAGCACGTCGGGCAGGGTGGTGCCCTCGTTGCCCGGGCTTCCGTTGTCGGTCAGGCCGAAGAGGTTGCCCGGATAGGTGTAGGGGTAGCCGTCGGCGCAGTAGTCGGCTCGGATCACCCGGTTGGCGAGCGCGAACGCCATGGGGTCGACCGGAGCGAGCTCGGCCGGGCCATAGCCGTAGAGCGCCGCCTTGCCCGGGGCGCTCGACGTGCACGCGATGTGGTGCACGGCCTGCCCGGTGAACGTCATCGCGCCGGTGTCCCCGTTGACGGTCAGCCCGTCGAAGACCCGAGCCATTCGCAGCTCGTTGGAATCCTGCTCGCACAGCGGAGCCAGCAAGGTGCCCGAGATCGGGTCGACCTTGTGGAACTCGTAGAACGCTCCCACGCCCTCGAAGTCCATGTGATCGACGACCTGGATGATGGCGGGGTGATCGATCCCGTCGAAGGCGCGCACGGTGAACGTCAGCTGCATGCCGATGAGCTGATCGCCCTCGAGCACGTACTTCGGATCGGTCGGAGCCGGACCGCTCACGCGGATCTCGAGCTCGTCGCCGGGCTTGATCGTCGCCTTGGGCTGGCCACCCGCGGCCGCGCCGACCGTGGTGGTCACCGGTCCGTAGGGCGAGTTGGGCAGGTGGATCTGCGACAGCCTGGTCTCGTAGCCGTAGCTGTTGGTGTGCCACTCGCCCATGCGGTTGAACTCGTACACGTCGCGGGCGCTGGAGCTGACCCACTGATTGGTGTTGAGGGTCAGGCCGCCGCCCGTCCCGATGCCCCCCGCGCGAAAGTCGTTGCCACCATCACCGGCTTGATCGCAACCCGTCGCTCCCAGGAGGGTTGCCAGAGCCAGGGTCGAGAGCGTGCCGTGCGTGTCGATCATGATTCCCCCGCGGGCGCGCCCCTGCTTGGAGGTCACGCCCGCCCCGGGAGTCGGCTCCACGGGGGGATTTGTTCATGCAATCGCTCTCGAGGACATAAATATTGAAAATCATTGAATTCTCGTCGTGATCGAGCGACGACCTCCAGCGTCTGCCGGTTCCGGGGCGACGGATCGTGCTCCGAATCGCTATCGTCGGGCAGTGATCGTCTTCGCGCCGCGCCGTCGCGGGAGGTGCTCGAGGGAGGACTGCGCCTCGGCGCCGTTGTGACCCACGCGCGCAAGCAGAGCTCGCCCCGCGAGCCGAGCGCCTCCACGTGGCTCGCCGATCTCCCCTCGTCGGTGGTGGTGTTCCTGGTCGCGCTGCCGCTGTGCATCGGAATCGCGGTGGCATGTGGCGTCCCGCCCGAGCGCGGCCTGGTGACCGGCATCGTCGGTGGGATCGTGGTGGGCTCGATCGCGGGCGCACCGTTATTGGTCAGCGGCCCGGCCGCCAGCCTCATCGTGCCCGTGTTCGAGATCGTCTCGCAGCACGGCATCGCCATGCTCGGGCCGGTGGTGATGCTGGCGGGTGTGTGGCAGGCGATCGCGGGCCGGCTGCGCCTGGGCCAGTGGTTTCGGGCCGTGGCCCCCGCGGTGATCCGGGGCATGCTCATCGGCATCGGGGTGCTGATCTTCGCCTCGCAGCTGCACGTGGCGATCGATGCCGATCCGAGCTCGTCGTTCGTCGACAACGTCCTCACCCTGCCCGGCAAGCTCGCCGGCATGCTGTCGAGGGGCATGGCCGGCCTGGCCCCCGCACTGGTGGGGGCGGCCACCATCGCCATGCTGATCGGGTGGAACGCGCTGCGCCCCGCGCGGCTCCAGCTGGTCCCGGGGCACCTGGTGTCGCTGCTCGTCGTCACCTCGGTCACCGTGGCGCTCGGGACCGGGACCCGCGTGCTCGACATCTCGCCGAGCTTCTTCGACGGGCTCGAGCCGGTGAGCGTGACCAGCCTGGGCGTGCTGCTCGATGCCTCGCTCGTCGGTCGGTCGCTGGTGTTCGCGTTCGTGGCCAGCGCCGCCACCCTGCTGACCGCCGCCGCGATCGATCAGCGACAGACGCACTCGCAGGCCGACTTCGACCGCGAGCTGCAGGCGCAGGGCATCGGCAACCTCACCACGGGCCTGCTGGGAGGGCTGCCGATGACCGGCGTGATCGTGCGCAGCTCGGTCAACGTCGACGCTGGCGCCCGCACCCGCGCGTCGACGATGCTGCACGGGCTTTGGATCCTGGTGTTCGTGGTCGCGGCGCCCGAGGTGCTCGAGCTGATCCCCCGCGCAAGCCTCGGCGCGATCCTGGTCTACACCGGCTACAAGCTCGTCGACGTGGGGGCGCTGCGCGAGCTCTACGGGCGCGGCCGCTCCGAGCTGGTGATCTGCCTCATCACGCTGCTGGGGGTGGTGTTCCTCGACCTGTTCGTCGGGATCGTGGCCGGGCTCGTGGCGGCGGTCGCCAAGCTGGTCCACACGTTCACGAGCCTCCAAGTCCGCAGCGAGCCCAGCCGCGACTCCAACGTGCACCACCTGCACCTGGCCGGCTCCGCCACGTTCCTGCGCCTGCCGTACCTGGCCCAGGTGCTCGACGGGGTGCCGACCGACCGCGAGCTGCACGTGCACATCGACCACCTCGATCACATCGACCACGCGTGCCTCGAGCTGCTGTCGAGCTGGAACCAGCGCCGCCGCAAGAACGACGCGCCCGGCATGGTGGTGGAGTGGGACGAGCTGACCGACCGCTACCGCGAGGCGCTCACCGGAGCGCGCCCCGTCGCGCCCCGATCGATGCTGCACCTGGTGTGGGGCGAGTGGAAGCGCGTGCACCGGGCTGCGGCCGCCGCTCCGGCGCTGGCCGAGCGCTGGCTCGAGCCCTCGCGCGTGCACGTGGGCCTGCGGGCCCAGGAGCTGCGCGACGTGGTCGTTGCTGCATCGCAGCTGCTTGCTCCGCACGCAGGGCAGCCGGCGGACCGGCTCGTCGCCGCGCTCCTGCAGCGCCCCGAGGGTCACGTGGGCCTGGGCGAGGGAGTGAGCCTGCCGCACGCGCCGATCGAGGATCTGCAGGAGCCGATGGTGGCGCTGGTCACCACCGCGTCGCCGCTGCTGGTCGACGGCGACCAAGCCGACGTGTTCTTCGTGCTGCTCGCCCCGGAGCACGACCACCACGCGCACCTGCGGGCGCTGGCGCACGTGGGCCGGCTGTGCCACCACGCGGGGCTGCTCGATCGGCTTCGCGCGGCCACGCACGCGGACGAGGTCGTGGCCGCCGTGAGCACGGCCGAGCGCGCGTTCTCGCGGGCCGACGAGCCCGGCGACGCTGGCCCCGAGCGACTGCTGGCCGTGATCGAGGTCGACGAGCACGACCCGGCCCGGATCGCCGAGCTGGTGGCGCAGGGGTTTGGCGAGCCGCTGCGGCTCTCGCCCGGCGACGAGGCGTTCCGGGCGCTGCGCGCGGTGGTGCGGGGGCGGAGCGAGCACCCGCTGCTGGTGATCCCCGTCGAGGCGCGCGAGGTGAACGTGCTGCAGGCGCTCTTGCGGGAGCAGACGCACCTCGAGCCCGGTGCGCTGGTGCAGCTGCATCTCTTGCGGAGCGAGCAGCCGCTCGAGCCGCTCGGTGGGGGCGCGCATGCGCGCTGAAGCGACGCCGCCGCGGTGAGCGAATTTGCTCTCGAGGGCCTTCGGGTCAGCGGCGCGGCACGTGGATGGGGAACCGGCCTCGTGATCGAGGCGCGAGCTCCAGCCAGGGCGCCACGAAGATCAGCAGCGCGACCAGAACGCCCAGCCACCCGCTGATCACCACCACGTGCCACCCGTGCGTCACCACGATCTCTTCGGCCGCCATCGCGCCGTAGAGCCCCAGCATGCCCACGAGTCCCCCGACGATCACCGAGCCCAGCATGCGCCCCCGCAGGGGCCTGAGCACATGGGCCGTTGCGATTCCGAGCAGCGCCCACGAGGGGGGGAGCCACCCGGGGAACGGGAGGGGCGACGACGGGTGCACGAAGCTCATCAGCCCGACCAGCACGGCGGCCAGCTCTCCCAGCGTGCCGAGGATCGCTCCCGCGAGCAGCAGCCGCAGGTCGCGACCCCGGTGCTCGGAGATCGACACCGCCAGCACCAGGACCGACCACGCCAGCACCACGCCCGCGCCTCGCCTGTCCAGCGCGCATGCCAGCAGCGGCACTGCACAGCCGAGCTGCAGCAGCCCCAAGTTGAGGAGGTTCGCTCGTCGCGTGCTCATGGGGCTCGGGATGCGGAGCGCTGCACGATGGAGTGCACGAGGTCGTCGCCATCCAGGCCGGCCTCGCGGGCGAGCTCGCCGTTGCGCCACAGGTGGAAGTCCACCGCGATGCGGACGGTGCTCGCATCGGGAGGAAGGTCCGTCAGCTCGAGGGTCAGCCGCCGGCGCTCGCCCGGTGCGAGGGTGGTGTCGGGGCCCAGCTCGCGCAGCCGGGCGACGTCGACGGGCCGCTCCATGCGGAGCTCGCGTTCGGCCAGGAGCTCGTCGTCGGCCCCGCGCGCCGACAGGTGCACCCGGACGTAGCGCTCCGGCTCCGCGCTGGGCAGGCGGTGCCCCGTGCCGTTGACGAGCACCAGCGATGCCCGTGCCACATTGGGCTCGTCGATCACGAGCTCGAGATCTTCGACGATCACCCCCTTGGCCACGAACTCGCGATCGAAGGGACCGAACAGCCGGTGGTTCGTGTGGGGGCGCAGACGCCCCCCGTTGGCCGCGGGACGTGCGTCCTCCGTCGGCATGTGGCAATCGGCACAGCGCTCCCGACCGCCCCGCTCGCGATACTCGTGCCACTCGGTCACCGTGTCGATGATCGGCCGGTCGAGTCGTCCGATGCGCTCGAACCCGAACTGATGGCACCGGGCGCAGGTCTCCACCGCCCGGAGCTCCGCCTTGCGCGTGGGGTGAGGGGCCCCGGCCGCGTCATCGAAGGGGCCGAGCATGTGGCCGTCGACCTGGTGGCAGGAGACGCAGGTCACCCCCTCGCGCTGGAGCGCCGGGTCGAATCCATCGTTGGGCCACGACAGCGGGATGATCGCCGGCCATGCCATCCACAGCCCGTGCGTCTCCGATGGGCGCTGCTCTCTGAGCGGGGTGTGACAGCGATGGCAGACGAACGTCGTGGGCTGGTGTCGCAGCTCCGCCTGGTACAGGGGATCGTCGAACGCTCGCGCATGACCGCTGCTCGCCCACTCGTCATGGATCTCGGCGTGGCATACCCGACACTGTTGGGCCGAGAGGCTGCCGACCCCGGCGGCGGGCTCCATCGGCTCGTAGAGCGCGGGGGCGAAGTCGCCGTAGACCCATGCGCCGAGTCCCGCCGTCGCGACGACCAGGACCCCCACCGCAACCCCCACCACAACGAGGCTTCGGTGCTGCCATCGTCGGCGGGGGAGGGCGTCCTTCGCAGCCGTGAGACCTGCCAACGCACCCGATTTTGCGTTACGCTCGCAGGCCGAGTCAACGAACGGTCCTCAACACGTTGCCCTCAGCACGCTGCCATCGAGCAGCCCGTGTCGTGAGCATTCATGCGAATCTTGCTCGTGCAACCCGCTCCGTTCGAGCCCGGCCGCCTCGGCCTCGAGAATGTCATCTGGATGTCGGAGCCCGTTGCGCTGGCACAGCTCGCGGCGATGGTGCCCGACCACGAGGTTCGCATCCTCGACATGCGCCTCGAGGAGGACGTCGAGCTCAATCGCGTGCTGCTCGAGTTCCAGCCCGACCTCGTGGGCACGACGTCGATGACCACCGACTGCTACCAGGCCAAGGCGGTGCTCGAGGCCGCCAAGGGCACCCTGGGCCCGGGCTGCTTCACGATCGTGGGTGGGCACCACCCCACGCTGTCCCCCGCCGACTTCGAGGCGGACTGCGTCGACGCGATCGCGCTCGGCGAGGGCGAGGAGACGTTCGAGGAGCTCGTCGCCCACCTCGCCGCGGGCAAGCCGTTCGACGCGCTGCATGCCATCGATGGCCTGCGGTTTCGCGACGCCACCAACGCCTGGGTCACCACCGAGAAGCGCAAGCAGAACCGGGACCTCGACTCGTTCCCGCCTCCGGCCCGTCACCTCGTTCGCCGGCGCCCCGGCGACTACTTCTTCATGACCGCCGGGCCGATGGCCTCGATCAGCACGTCTCGTGGGTGCAGCTTCGACTGCAATTTCTGTGCGATCTGGGAATTCTACGAGCGCAAGACCCGGTTCCTCAGCGCCGAGGCCATCTGTGACCGGCTCGAGCAGATCGAGGAGCGGGTGGTCTTCTTCCTCGACGACAATTTCCTCACCAATCGTACCCGCCTCGGCCAGCTCTGCGACGAGATCGAGCGGCGAGGGATCAAGAAGTACTACGCGACCCAGGGGCGCACCGACTTCATCGCCGACAACCCGGAGCTGATGAAGCGCCTGCGCGACGCCGGCCTCATCATGGTCCTGTCGGGCTACGAGTCCAACGAGGAGCACGGGCTCGAGTACTTGCTCAAGCGCACCACGGTGGAGAAGAACCGCCGGGCCGCCGAGATCATGCAGGAGCTCGGCATCATCTCCACCGGGATCTTCATGGTGCGCCAGGACTTCTCCGAGGAGGACTTCGATCGGCTCTATGCCCACATCAACGAGCTCGGCGTCGCGATTCCGCTGGTCTCGATCCTCACCCCGCTGCCCGGCACCCAGCTCTATCGCGAGCGCTACGAAGAGCTCCTCACCACCGACGCCCGCTTCTTCGACCTCTTGCACTCCGTCCTCCCCACCAAGCTCCCCCGCGAGCGCTTCTACGAGAAGTTCGCCGCCCAGCGGGACTCGGTGTGGGCGTCGGTTCGCAAGGGCGCGCTGCCGGCGGTGCGCAAGCGGCCGGCGTTCTTCCTCCATACCTTCGGGGGGGCGCTGCGCTGGCTCAAGAAGCGCAGCGCCTACTTCAGCATCGTGCGAGATCCCGGCTCGCACCTTCGCGACGAGCTCGGGACGATCCCCGTGGGGATCACCGTGGAGAACGCGCCGCTTCGTGCCCGGCCCGGGCCCGCGGCACCGGTACCGCTGAGTGCATCGCCGTCGCTCGTGCAGCTGCGCGTGGCTCGTGCCGAGGGTCCGGCGCAGCACGTGCTCTCCGTGTCCGAGGCGGTCACGGCGGCCGATCCGGTCGTGGTCATCCCCAGCGCGTCGAGCCCCCGGTCCAAGCGGCAGGTGCATGATGCTCCGTTCCACGACGATCCCCGGGAGTTCCTCGCCCGGCTACGCGCGTTCGTTCGCAGCCACCCCGCGGTCAATCATCCGCTGCTGACCCGACTGGTGCACGTGCCGTTCACCCGCGAGGACCACAAGATCCTGGGGTTGCAGCACCACGCGGTGGTGGGCCTGCACACCCGATGCCTGGAGCAGCTCTTGCCTCGTGCCTGCGGTAGCGAGGCCAGGGTCTGGATCCTCGAGGCGCTGCTCCACGAGCACGAGGGGGCCGGTCGCGAGGTCCACGTCGCGCGGCATCGCGAGTACCTGCTCGCAGCGGGTGCCAGCGACGCGGAGGCGCTCGACACCCCCCTGCACGCCCACGTGACGGCGTTCGTGCGTGCTCAGCTCGAGCTGTGCACCAACGAGCCCTTCCTCGTGGGCTTGGGCGCCGTGGGCCCCGGCCACGAGTGGAGCGTTCCTCCCATGTTCTCGTTCGTCGTGCGGGGACTGTCACGGGTCGGCTTCACCAGCGACGAGCTCGACTACTTCCACCGCTGCGTGCGGCGGCCCGAGCGGCAGGAAGCCTGGCTCGAGCACGCGTTGGTGTGCTGTGCCGACGGCCACGAGGCGCAAGCGCAGATCTACGAGGGCACTGCGGCTGCACTGGATGCATGGGCGCGGCTGTGGACGGGGGTGCAGCGCAAGATGGTTCGCTGGCGTCAACCGGCCAATCTGCACGTACGCTCGCAGTCGGCGCACGGGAGGTACGACGAGGGCAAGGAACTCACGCTCCGGCAGTTCTCGCGCGAGCTCGTGCCCCGTCGGATGCTGCCGACGGCATGAGCCCTCGGCGCTGGGCCGAGCGCCTGCACGCATTCGCGCTCTGCTGGCGGCGCTCGGGGCAGGGGGACCCGCTTGCGTGGCTCGCAGAGGAGGGGGGAACCTCGTGCGTGGAACCGGTAGGGTTTGCCTGGCGCGATGACCACGTTCGACGACCCCTTGGATGAGCGCGCGGCGCTGGATGGAATGGCCGCGCCGACGCCCCTCGATGGGGACTCGGTGTCGCTCCCTTCGCCCCGCGACTCGGGCCGCGGAGGCGTGGGGGCGGTCACCCAGGATCGGATCGGGGCGCTGGTGTTCGAGCGGCTGTTCGAGCAGAAGCCGGAGGTCCTCCGCATCGGACGGTTCTCGGTGCTCGAGCGCATCGGCCGAGGGGGCATGGGTACCGTCTACGCCGCGTACGACGAGCAGCTCGACCGCAAGATCGCGATCAAGGTCATCGGCTCCGCGGACTTTGCCGACGACGTGGCACGGCGGCGGCTCGAGCGTGAGGCCCAGGCGATGGCTCGCCTCACCCACACCAACGTCGTCACCGTCTACGAGGTTGGCAACACCGACGGCGAGGTCTTCGTTGCCATGGAGTTCATCCGCGGCAAGAGCCTCGCCGAGTGGATCAACGACGAGCCGGACTGGCGCGAGGTCCTCGACGCATTCGTCCAGGCCGGACGAGGCCTGGTCGCTGCCCACCAGGCCGGCTTGGTCCACCGTGACCTCAAGCCCCACAACATCATGCGCACCGACGACGGGGTGGTGAAGGTGCTGGACTTCGGGCTCGCGCGCGCGGCGGGCGACGAGGCCTCGGACGAGCTCGATGAAGCGCTCGTGCGCTCGGACAGCGGCGGCTCGGCCCTGGCCGTCGACCTGACGCGGACGGGAGCGGTGCTCGGGACCCCGGCCTACATGGCGCCGGAGCAGCACCGGGGCGAGCTCGCCGATGCACGCAGCGACCAGTTCAGCTTCTGCGTGGCGCTCTACGAGGCCCTCCATCGCCGCCGTCCGTTCGATGCTCGCACCCCGGTCGCCATTGCGCATCGCATGGTCTCGGGGGACGTCGAGCCTCCACCGACCGATGGTCGCGTGC
Organism: Paraliomyxa miuraensis; assembly: GCF_026337845.1. Taxonomy (GTDB): domain Bacteria; phylum Myxococcota_A; class Polyangia; order Nannocystales; family Nannocystaceae; genus Paraliomyxa; species Paraliomyxa miuraensis. Next base: position 175,472 of record NZ_JAOVZF010000145.1, read on the forward strand.
CCTCGTGGGTGCACCGCATCGTCCTGCGCGGGCTGTCCCCCAAGCCCTCCGATCGCTGGCCGTCGATGCTCGCGCTCGTGCAGGCGCTCGAGCGCGACCCCACGCGATCGCGGCGGCGGTGGATGATGGCCCTGGGCCTGGGGATCCTGGCCGGGCTTGGTGGCTTCGGACTGGCGGAGCTTCGCGCCGACGAGGCGGCCTCCTGTCCTCCCGCCGATGCCGAGCGCCAGGCGCTGTGGCCCGATGCTCGTCGCGAGCGGATCGGCGCCGCATTCGAGGCCAGCGACAGCCTCCTGGCGGCCGACACGTTGGTGCGGGTGAGCGGCCGCGTCGATGACTACGTGGGGCAGCTGGGGGACATGCGGCACGAGGTCTGCGAGTCGCATCGAGGTGGCATGCAGTCGTTGCGGTTGTTCGACCTGCGCACGGCATGTCTCGATGCGCGCCGCGCCGGGCTCGATGAGCTGTTGACCGAGCTCGAGCATGCCGATGCCGCGACCGTGCAGAATGCGACGTGGGCCGTGGCCAGCTTGCCCGGGGTGGCGCCCTGCGGCGACACCGGGGCGCTCACCGCCGCCGTGGCGCCACCCGAGGACGCCGAGGTGGCGGCCCAGGTCCAGCGCGAGCGCGAGACCCTGGCGAGCACCGCATCGCTGGTGCTGGCGGGAGCGTACGAAGCGGCGAGGGAGCGCGCGCTCGCGTCGTTGCAGCGGGCGCAGACGCTGGCGTACGAGCCGCTGGTGGCGGAGGCCGAGCTCGGGCTGGGAGCCGCGCTGATGGGAGTGTACCAGCACGAGGCGGCCCGGGAGGCACTGACCCGCAGCATCGCGGCGGCGTTGCGCTCGGGCCACGACGAGGTCGCGGTGGAGGCGTTGGCTCGTCGCATGTGGGTGGTGGCCGATCCGTTGCGGCAACCGAGCCAAGGGCGGAGGGACGACGAGGTCGCCGATGCGCTCGCCCACAAGCTCGGGCGGCCAACCCGGTTGCAGTGGCTGTTGCTCAACAATCGTGGGGTGGCGCTGTTTCGCAGCGGAGCGCTGGTCGAGGCCGAGCGCTCGTATCGCGAGGCCCTCGCGGTGATCGAGCAGGCAGACCCCGACGCATATCCCGTGGAGCAGATCTCGACGCGCTTCAACCTGGCCATGCTGCTGTCGACCGGCCTGGGGCGCCCCTCCGATGCGGCAGACGAGCTGCGCTCCGGTAGGGTCGCGGCGGAGGCACTGCTGGGCCCCGAGCACCCTCATGTCGCGATCTTCACCGCCCGGCTCGCAGCCAACCTGGTGGAGGCCGGACGGCCTTCGGCCGCGCAGGTCGAGCTCGACGAAGGGCTCGGCCGCTTGCCGCCCTCGGATGTCCATCCGAGGGCGACCTTCCTGCTCGAGCGCGCCAATCTCCACGCCACGGTGCGTCGAAACGAGGCCGCGCTCGCCGATGCCCAGGCCGCGCTGATGCTGATCGAGGCCGAGCTGCCCGACGATCCGATGCGTGCGGTGGGGCTCTCGCTGCGCGGCTTTGCCAGAGTGGGCCTGGCGGGCGGTCTGCAGGAGGTCGAGCGGGGACTCGAGGATCTGCGGGATGCGGTTGCCCGCGAGCAGCAACGGGTCGGGCCCGACAACGAGCTGGTCGCGAATGCACGCTGGTGGTTGGGACGGGCCCTGCATCGGGCAGGGCGGCTCGACGAGGCGAGCGGCGAGCTCGAGCGCGCTTGGACGATCTACGAGGGGCTCGGCGCCGGAGGGGGCTCGACCGTGGGGCGGCAGTCGGTTCCGCTCATCGAGGTGTATCTGGCCCGGGGAGAGCTCGCGCGAGCAGAGGAAGTGGTGCGGGCAACGTACCGCGTACAGGATGACGCCGGGTATGGCCCGGACAACATCCATCGCCTCCAGGTGCTGCGTCTGGAAGGCGAGCTCCGTGCCGTCCAGGGACGTGCGGAGCAGGCCCGCGCGGCGTTCGAACGGGCCTGCACCGGGCTGGCCGCGATCATGGACGGCACCGAGCCCGAGCTCGCGGCGTGCCGCCTGGGGCATGCGCGCGTGCTCGGCTCGACATCGCAGGCGCGCTCGCTCGCCGAGCAGGCGCGCGCGGCCTACCGGGATCTGGGCAGCGGCTTCGAGGAGCAACGCGCCGCAGCCGAGGCACTGCTGGCGAGCCTTGCTGCCCCGTCGCCCTGAGTTCCAGCCCCGCCGGCCGGGCCGCGCGTTCGGGCTACCAGTGGAAGGTGGTGCCCAGGCTCAGGTATGCCGCGGCAGGACCGGGGAACACCATCGGCGTGGGCGAACCATGGGCATCGAAGGCACGAAACGAAGGCCCGACCACCGGCAGCACCATGCCCACGCCACCGATGACCCCGAAACGCGAGGTCAGCCGGAGCTGGTAGTCGCCCTTGAGGGTGCCGGCGGCCCAGACCGTCGCATCACGACCGGGGCGTGCGTAGCCCTTCCAGAGGTGGGCCATGCCACCGGCCTGGCCGCCCATGCACATGCGGATCTGATGCTGATAGACCTGCTTGGCCGCGCATAGATCGAGCGTCCCCACCTGCAGCACGTTGGCGATCGAGCCCTCGCCCAGCCGAAACGGGGGAATGCCCACCAGCATCGCGCCCACGCGGGCCTGGAAGTTGGGATGGCCGACTACGAACGCTGCATCGGCTCCAAAGCCCGGCCGAGGCAAGACCTGCGTCATGGCCAGCCCCTGGACCTCGATGGCGCGGACCCGCTCGCGCTTGCGTCGAGGCGCTGGATCCTCGGTCGGCGGAGCGGAGGCTTCGTTCGGAGACGTCGCTCGAGCGGAAGAGGGGACGACGAGCGACCCCGCGAGAGCGGCGAAGGCAATGCACGACCCAGTCCACCAGCGCATGCCTCCACCCTAGGGGGTTCGGGGGCGGTCGCCAAGCACCAAGGGACGAACGCGAGCGAGGGCGGGACCATCCCGCGGTCGGCGGGCTCTGCGGGCAATCCGCGGAGGGCTGGGCAATCCTGCGGGCAATCCTTCCGGCCTTCCACCATAGGTAGGGCGGTGCCGGCGCGGTGCCGCGCGGCGTTGCGTGCCGATCGCTGATACCGTCGGGTTGGAGCCCATGCGAGCACGCCCCATGTTGGCCTTGGTCGTCGCCCTGCAAGGGTGCGCCGACGACCAGACCGCGACGCCCCTGCCTCCCGGGACCGATGCGAGCACCGGCACCCCGAGCACGGGCACCCCGGCCACGTTAGGCGGCGCCGACACGAGCGTGACGGGCGAGGGGGTCTCGACCGGACTCGAAGGCTCGACGAGCTCGAGCACCGCGGTCGATGCGACGAGCGGCTCGACCACGGACGGGGAGAGCAGCACGGGGCAGGAGCTGTGCGAGGCTCCCGTGGCGGTGGTGCCGTGCGACGGCTTCGGCGATGCTCCCACTCCACTCCAGGCCATCGGCTTGGATTGCCCCGGGGGTCCCGACCAGGCGATCGCCCTGGTGAGCTCCACGTTTCAGTCCGCCGATGCCGATGCCTGGCAGATTGGCACCCAGCTTGGCTCCCATGTCGATGCCATGGGCATGCCCACCTGGGGTCCCACTCATGGCGACCAGCTCTTGATGATCTCGAGCGGGTTCATCGCTCCACCGGACGCGACGGGCCGCGTGCTCATGGCCACCCTCGAGCAGGACGCCAACGACAACCCCGATGACAAGCCCCTCCCTGCGCCCATGGTGCCTGCACCGGGCAGCGGGGGGACCCCGTTCATGGGGTGCAACGGGGTGGCCGACTGCTCCGACAGTCTGTGGGATCAGTGGCTGGCCGGCGGCAGCGCGGCCAACGACCTGCTGTGGTTCCAGCTACGGGCGGAGGTCCCCGGGGGCACGCACGGATTCGCCTTCGATCTGGCGTTCTTCTCCGAGGAGTTTCCCGAGTCCGTGGGAACCACCTTCAACGACATGTTCGTGGTGTGGAGCAGCAGCGAGACCTACGTTGGCAACCTCTGCTTCGTGGACGAGCAACCATGCACCGTGACCGCGTTGTGGCCCGTGCCCTACGAGGGGGTTGCGCCACAGCTGCAGGACACCGGGTTTGGCGAGCATGCCCTGGGCGAGGGCGGCGGCACCGGCTGGTTTCGACTCAAGGGGTCGGCCGCACCCCATGAGATGCTCGAGCTGACCCTGGCCTTGTTCGACATGGGAGACGACCAGCTCGATACCCTGGTGTTGCTCGACGGCTTTGGTTGGGATTGCCAGGGGTGCACGCCGACCCCCGAAGACCCCTGTGGAGTCGTAGAGCCCCGCTGACCGTGGCAGACGCGATCTCGCCTGCTTGCGTCGGAATTGGGGGGGCGAGGCCGTCGGAGCGCCTCGTCGGTCCGCGGGGCTGACGTGCCGCCCCAAGCCGCGTTACCCTCGGGCCGTGGGCAAGCTCTACGAGCTCCTAGGAGGCGAGGCTGCGGTTCAGGCCGCAACCATTGGCTTCTACGAGAAGGTCATGGCCGACCCGTCCCTGGCGCCCTACTTCAGGGGGCTGCACATGGACGCGCAGGTGAAGAAGTTCATCGCATTCATGACCATGGCGCTCGGCGGCCCGCACAGCTACACGGGCCGCGATCTGAGGTCCGCTCATCAGCGCCTGGTCAACGATGGCCTGGGTGAGCCCCACTTCGATGCCATATTGGTGCACCTCGAACAGACGCTCACCGAGCTCGGCATCGATCCCGATCTCATCGAGCAAACCATCGAGCTGGTGGCCTCCACGCACGGCGACGTGCTGTGCCTGCCGCAGGGGTGATCCATGCTGCCCGACGAGATCCAGATCTCCACGCCCGAAGGTCCCCAGTCGATTACGGTGGAGGAATTCCTCGCGTTGCCGTTGTCGCAGCGCGTCAGTCACGTGCTGCGAGGCACCGCCCGGTTCTTCGCAGGCGGGGAGGAAATCGAGGGCAAGAAGGCCCTCGCGGCGGTCTGGGAGGCCAAGACCCAACAAGAGCAGCAGCGTCAGCAGCAACGTCAGCAGCACTGATCCGCGGTCGCCCCCGTCTCGTACCGTCGGAGTGCTTGGTCGAGGTGGCCTGCTGATCGCGCTGGGATGTGCATGTGGGGTTGCGCCCGCGTCCGGGTCGCCGTCGCCGGTCGCGTCGCCGCCGGCTGCGCGGTCGTCGGCGTCGCCGGCGTCGCCGGTTGGCGTGGACGAGGTACCCGGGTCTCGGGTGCCTGTGGGCTCGAGTCACTTCGTGCTGGTACGAGCACGCATCCCCGGATCCGGCTCGGTTGCGCTCGAGATCCGCGATGGTCTCCTCGTGGGCATCCACGACGAGCCGCCCGCCGTGGCCTCGGTGATCGATCTCGAGGGGCGGTTCGTGGTGCCGGGGGCGGTAGACAGCCACGTGCACCTCGCCCATCGGTTCGGAGCCGACGGGGTCGAGCGTGGTCGGGCTCGGCTGGCCGCGGCAGGGGTGGTGGCGGGCGTCGATCTGGCGGCGCCCTTGGCTGCGATGCGAGCCTTCGATCGCGAGCGCTGGCTGACCGCCGGCCCCATGCTCACGGCCCGCCGCGGCTACCCCACCCGAAGCTGGGGTTCGCAGGGCTTTGGGCTCGAGATCGACGATGGCGTGGATGCACGTGCGGCCGTCGATGTGCTCGTGGACGCGGGGGCGTCGGTGGTGAAGATACCGCTGGGGCAGGGGCCCACGCTGCGTCGCTCGGTGCTCCACGAGCTGGTCGAGCACGCCCATGCTCGCGGGCTGAAGGTGGCCGCGCACGCATTGGGCGATGCCGACGTGGCCCTGGCCGCCGACGTGGGCGTCGACGTGCTGGCCCATGCTCCGGTCGAGCCGCTGACCGACGACACGGTGGCGGCGTGGCGGGGGCGCGCCGTGGTGAGCACGTTGATGGCCTTTGGGGCGCGTCCCACCGCGGTGGACAACCTCCGCCGACTGCACGAGGCGGGAGCGACGGTTCTCTATGGTACCGATCTGGGCAACTCGCCCGTGGTGGGCATCGACCCGGAGGAACTCGAGGAACTCGCACGTGCGGGGCTGTCCTCGGCCGAGATCCTCGACGCCATGACCGAGATCCCGGCCACGTTCTGGGGGCTGCCCGGGCTGGGGCGGCTCGAGCCGGGCAAGGCAGCCAGTCTGCTGGTGCTGGACGAGGATCCGTTGCGTGACCCCACCACGCTCGCGCGCCCCGTGGCGGTCTACGTGGATGGCGTGCGGCTCGAGTCCTCGTGAGGCCCCGCCGATGGCGGATCGGCGGGCGCGATGGTCCACCCCATCACGCCGTAGAGGATCGAGATCAGCGGGTTGACGATGTTGAGGAACGCATACCCCAAGTAGGCTCCGGTGGGCACCATCAACGTCGCGGCCATGAACGCGCCGCAGGTGTTCCAGGGGATGAGCGGCGAGGTGATGGTGCCGCCATCTTCGAGTGCCCGGCTGAGGTTCTTGGGATGTAGGCCACGCTCGCGATAGGTTGCGGCGTACATGCGGCCAGGGACGACGATGGAGATGTACTGATCGCCGGCCACCACGTTGATGCCCACCGAGGTGAGCACGGTGGTGGCGATGAGCCTCCCGGTGTTGGTGGCGGCACGGAGCAGGCGGGCCGCCAGCGCCCGCAGCATGCCGGTACCCTCCATGATCCCGCCGAAGCTCATCGCGCACAGCACCAGGAACACGGTGCTACCCATGCTCGACATGCCGCCGCGGCTGAGCAGCTCGTCCACGGCTGCATCACCGGTGGTGGCCACGTAGCCGCTCATGGCTGCGCTGAGGGTGGACCCCACGGTGGCGCCCTCGGCCGCCACCGCGACCACGGCACCGAGCACCACGCCCAGCAGCAGCACCGGGAGCGCCGGCTTGCCACGCAGCACCAAGCCCACCACCACCAGCGGGGGCAGCAAGTGCAGCAGACCCGGGTGGAAGTTGGCCTCGATCGTCGCTCCAATGCTGCCCATGCCCGCGGCCGCGGTGTTGGGGTCGAGGGTCAGCCCCAGGATCGTGTAGCCCACCATCGCGATGGCCCATGCGGGACCGGTGGTGAGCACCTGATGGCGAATGTGGGTGAACAGCTCGGTCCCCGCCATGGCCGGGGCCAGGTTGGTGGTGTCCGACATCGGCGAGAGCTTGTCTCCGAAGTAGGCTCCGCTCACCACTGCACCGGCCGTCATGGCGGGGTCGATGCCCATGGCGCCGCCGATCCCGATCATGGCAAGGCCCACCGTGCCCGCCGTCGACCACGACGAGCCACTGACGAGGCTCACGATCGAGCAGACCGCACAGGCGGTCGGGAGGAACCATCCGGGGGACAGCAGCATGAGCCCCCAGTGGATGAGTGCCGGCACGATGCCACCGGCCAGCCACGTGCCCATGAGCATGCCGATCACCAGCAGGATCAGGATGGCGCGCATCGCCATGCGGATGGCCTCGACGACCGCGAGCTCGAGCGCGTTCCAGTCGTGGCCGAAGCGATGGGCGACCGCAGCGGCAACGGCGGCGGCTGCGAGTAGGGGCAGGTGCCCCGTCCCCTCGAAGCCCGGCTCGAGTCGCGGCAGGACGATGAGGACCGTGGTCAGCAGGGCCACCAGGGCGAGCACGGGGACCAACGCCCACCCGGCCGGGATCTCGCGGGGCTCGCGGGTCGAGGGGGCGTCGTCCGCCATGCGGGGCAGGGTATCAGGCTGCGGACGGGCTGATACCCTTCGGTGCGCAATGGTCGACCTCGACGCGTTCGTTCGCGCCTTGCCGAAGGCGGAGCTGCACCTGCACCTCGAGGGGTCGGTGACACCGGCCATGGCCGGAAGGCTCGCGCGTCGACATCGGGTGGAGATGCCCGGGGCCGGGCTGGGCGAGACACTCGATCTTCGCCAGGCGTTTCCGTTCGTGGACTTTGCCGGGTTCTTGCGGCTCTACCTGGCGATCGCCCGGTGCTTGCAGCAGGCGGGAGACTTTGCCGAGATCGCGGAGGACCTCGGCCGGCGGCTCCACGAGCAAGGGGTTGGCTATGCCGAGGTCACGTTCACGCCCGCCCTGCATCGCTCGCGGGGCATCGACGACGCGATGATGATCGAGGGACTGGTTGCGGGCCGCCGGGCCGTGCTCGAGCGTCACGACGTGCTGCTGCGCTGGGTGTTCGACGTGGTGCGGATCTTCCCCGAGCAGGCCGAGCCCACGTTGGCGTTTGCCCTCGCAATGGAACGGGTGGATCCCGGGGCAACGGTAGGGTTGGGTCTGGCGGGGCCCGAGGACCGGCCGCACGATGTGGCGCCCCTGGTGGAGGCGTTTGCACGGGCACGGGCCGAGGGACTGCGCTCGCTACCCCATGCGGGCGAACTCGCGGGGCCCGAGCGGATCTGGGAGGCGCTACGGAAGCTCGGGGCGGATCGGATCGGGCACGGGGTCCGTTGTCTGGACGATCCTGCGCTGGTCGAATTCCTACGAGAGCGGGAGGTCCCGCTCGAAGTCTGTCCCAGTAGCAACGTATGCCTCGGCGTGTGCGGGTCGATCGCCGAGCATCCGCTGCCGCGGATCATGGAGGCCGGAGTTGCCGTGAGTCTGGGGAGTGATGATCCACCGTTGTTCGGGACGGATCTGGTGCAGGAGTACCTGCGGGTGGCCGAGGCCTTCGGGTGGGGGCCGCCCAGGCTGCGGGCGTTGGCGGCTGCGTCGATCGAGCACGCCTTCATGCCCGCCGAGCGCGCAACGAGCATGCGAGCCGCGCTGGCGGCCATACCCGATCCCGAGTGAGTCAGCGCTTCGCCTTGCGCGAGGACTTGGTGCCGGCCGGCTTCTTGGTACCGGAGGGCTTCTTGGTACCGGAGGGCTTCTTGGTACCGGAGGGCTTCTTGGTACCGGAGGGCTTCTTGGTACCGGACTTCTCCTTGGGGGACGCCGTCCTCATGGTGGCTTTCTTCGTCCTCCCGGTCGTCGGCAGCGTTCCCCCGCCCATGGCCACGATGTGCTCGAGCTCCGCCCGAGTCACCGGCTGCACCGAGAGCCGCGAGCGCTTGACCAGCACCATCTCGCCGAGCTCCGGTGTCGCCTTGATCTCCTGCAGCGCAACCGCGCGCGGCAAGTGCCCCACGTACTCGACGTCGACCATCGACCACCGCGGGGTCTCGGTGCTCGATTTGGGATCGAAGTACTGGCTCTTGGGATCGAATTGAGTCGGATCCGGGTACGCCACGCGATGCACCCGGCAGATACCCACGACCGCGGGGACCTTCGTGCTCGAGTGGTAGAAGAGCGCGAGCTCTCCGACCTCCATGGCCCTCATCAGGTTGCGCGCGGAGAAGTTGCGGACGCCGTCCCAGTGCCCGATCACCTCGCGTTGCAGGTCGTCGATCGAATAGGTGTCGGGCTCGCTCTTGAGCAGCCACGAGCGCGGACGTGGAAGGTCATCGGTCATGCAGGGCGAGCGTGGCGGATGTGCCTCGCGAAGGCGAGCTTGGGATGCCCACTCTCTCGAGGAGGCTCATCGGTTCTGGTCTGGGCTCATCTCCCCGAGCGGATCGGGCGCACGATTCGCCCCGGGATGCTCGAATCGAGGGTGCAGAGGCGAAGGGTTCGCTCCGGGCGGCCCGAATCGAGGGTGTAGAGGCGAAGGGGTCGCTCCGGGCGGCCCGAATCGAGGGTGTAGAGGCGAAGGGTTCGCTCCGGGCGGCCCGAATCGAGGGTGCAGAGGCTTCGGGTTCGCTCCGGGTGCCCCGAAGCGAGGGTGTAGAGGCGAAGGGTTCGCTCCGGGCGGCCCGAATCGAGGGCGTAGAGGCTTCGGGTTCGCTCCGGGTACCCGAATCGAGGGTGCAGAGGCGAAGGGTTCGCTCTGGGCGTCCCGAATCGAAAGTGCAGAGGCGAAGGGTTCGCCGCGGGTGCTCGAGTCCGAGAGCGTAGAGGCGAAGGGTTCGCTCCGGGACGGTCGACCCGAGCGGTACGTCGGGCCTCGTTGGAGCGTTTGCCCGACAAGATCCTACTGAAGGTCACATCATCGGACCCCGGGAGCGTCGGGGAAATCACATGGGGTCAGCCCACCGATGCTCGCGAATGCACCACCTTGGTCCCAAGCGCATCCAGGAGCGCCTGAAGGGCTGCTGGCTCGCCATTGAGCACGAGCTGGCCATCCTCGCCCACATGGGCTTCCACCCTCGGCGGTCCGTGCCAGAGCGCGGGATCTCGATAGCGGTCGGTGCGGTGGTGCAGCCGCTGGTTGCTCGACCCGATGAAGCGCCGGCCTCCGTCGTCCGCCGAGGGCTCCGGCCGTCGGGCGTCGTAGCGGCCATCGACCAGGGTGTCGATGGCATCCCAAAGGGTCGAGAACCCCGGCTTCGCTCGCGCTTCCTCGAACCGATAGCCGGAGAACACCAGTACGCCCAGACCGAGCGCCGCCGCAGACTCGCAGAGCGCGGTCACACCGGCGAGCTGTTGCAGTGGCTCCCCTCCGAGGACGGTCAGCCCCTCGAGTTGGTGCTCGTCACGAGCTCGCCGCAGCTCGTCCACCAGCACGCGCACCGGAATCGTCGGTCCGCCGCGAGGGGAGAGCATCCTTGGGTTGCAGCATCCCGGGCAGCCGAGCGTGCACCCCTGGACCCAGACTGCGAACCGTCGGCCTGGGCCCTCGGCGGTCGTCAGCGAAACTCGGGCTGCGAGCATCAGCCGCGGTTCACGATCGGTCACCTCGTGGAACCCTCGGAACCTTCGCGCTTGCGGCGGCTGAGCAGCCCCACCACCACCGCCACGGCCATCAGCAGCACCGCTCCGCCCAGATGTCCGGGCAGTACGTGCCACATGCCCGAGGCAGGGCAGTGCCAGGTAACCACGTTGAGGGCGACCAGGGCCAACCCTGCCGCCACCCAGAACACGCTGGCCATGCCGCGCCGCTCTACGAACGCGCCACTGAGGAAGCCGATGAGCACGAGCATCACCCCGGTGCCGAGCACCAGCATCATGCATGCGTCCTCACCGGACTCTCCGCCGTGCTCGAGTCCGGCCAGCGGCCAGCCGGTCGAGGCCGAGGCGGCCAGCAGGATCGCGCTCGTGGCCAGGAGCACTCGCGTCCAGCGGCCCGGGAACAGCAATCCCACTCCCACCGCCGGCAGCACGAGCAAACACATCACCCATAGCGCGGCCTGCAGCACGAGCTGACCCGCCGGTTGCTGCAGGAGATCGGGCCTCACCTCGACCGAGACCAACACCCCGATCACGACCACCGCGGCGAGCAGCAAGGCCGGGAGGAAGTGTGCCCGGCGGACCCGCCGCTCGCGGCGGAGATCCTTCATGATCGCCTGGAGGGCGTTGTCCTTCTCGGGCTTCACGGCGGTCTACCCAGGTCGTCTTCCCCCTGCCCAACGACGGACCGGGACGCGAAGTTTCGCAAGCGCCCTTGCGCGCGTGGACGGCTCGCGGCCGTGCGCGGAGGAATGCACGGTCATGATAGCGTAGCCACGGGGGCCATCACGAGCCCGATCCCGCCGAAGCGGAGATCCCGCTGGCGCAAGACGATGGCGCCTCAATCGTGGTCGCAGGTTGCGCCCTGGCTAGCGACGTCGTTGCTCGGGTGACTTCTGGGTGTCGGCGTTGGGAATCTCGGCCAGCCAGCGCTCGAGCCAGCCCTCGACCTCGGCGTGCCACTGTAGGGTATTGGCGGGACGCAGCACCCAGTGGTTCTCGTCGGGGAAGTGCAGGTAGCGACTTGGGATCCCGCGCCGCTGTAGCGCAGTGAAGGCGGCCAGCCCCTGGGTCTCGGGTACGCGGTAGTCGAGCGAGCCGTGGATCACCAACATCGGGGTCTGCCACTGCTCCACGAAGCGCACCGGGTTGTGCTCCTCGTAGGCCGCGGGATCCTGGAACTGCGGGGCTCCGTGCTCGCGCTCGGGGAACCACAGCTCCTCGGTCGCATAGTACATCGCGCGCTGGTCGAACACGCCGTCGTGGTTGATCAGGCAGCGAAAGCGCTCGGGCCAGCGGCCAGCGATCCAGTTGATCATGTAGCCGCCGTACGAAGCCCCCAGTGCGCACACGCGATCTCCATCGAGCCACGGATAGCGCTCGAGCGCAGCGTCCAGGCCCTCTTGTAGATCGACCAGCGGCTTGCCACCCCAGTCCCCCTGGATCGAGTCGGTGAACGCCTGGCCATAGCCGGTGGAGCCGTGGAAGTCGATCATCACCGCTGCATAGCCGGCTCCCGCGTAGGTTTGTGGGTTCCAGCGGTAGTGGAAGTGGTTGCCGAACGAGCCTTGGGGCCCACCGTGGATCAGGAAGGCCACCGGGTAGCGCTCGCCCTCGCGGCGCTCGGCGGGCGCGACCACGTAGCCGTGCACCGTCTCCCCTCGCCAGCCCTCGAAGGTGAATTGTGCGGGCTCGCCCATCGTCACGTCGGACAAGCGCTCGGCATTGAGGCGGGTGAGCTGTACGGGGTCACCTCCGCCGGCCGGCATGATCCAGAGGTCGGCGGGGTGGCGTAGGTCGTCGCGTGCCAGCACGATGCGACCGCCGGCCTGCGTTGCGCCGAGGACGTGTCCCTCGGTGAGCAGCTCGGTCACCGCGCCATCCTCGACCGCGACCCGGAACACTGCCCTTTGGCCCAGATGTTGGGCGGTGACCAGCAGCGACTTGCCGTCGGGGCTGAAGGAGAGCTCGTCGGCCGAGCGATCCCAGTCGGCCGCCAGCGTGCGCACCTCACCCGCCGGCCACGCCATCAGCTTGATCGCGAAGCGATCGGCTTCATAGCCCGGCGTGGCCATCGATGCGTACGCCAGCATCGTGCCGTCGGGGGAGAACACGGGGTGGGTGTCCCAGGCGGGGTTGTCGGCCGTCAGCTCGCGTCGCGTTCCCCGGCCGTCGGTCGAGACCGCGTAGAGGTCGAAGTCGGTCGACCAGCGCTCGCTGGCTCCCACGTCGCGCGCCGTATAGACGATGGTGCCGCCGTCGGGCGAGAATGCATACTCTTCGATACCGCCGAACGGCTGGCTGGGGACGTCGGCGTCCTGACCGTGCGTGAGGTCGACGGGCTCGGTGCCGGCCTGGCTGTCGAGGGCCAGGGTGAACAGGTGCGAGCGCCGGCCGTCGCGGTAGTGGTCCCAGTGCCGCACGAATCCCTCGTCGTAGCCGTGGCCGGTGCTGGGATCGCGCTCTTGCTTCTCCAGGCGCTCGGCCGTGCACTGGAGGCCCTCACAGTCCACGAACACCTCGGTGGTGAACGCGATCCGATCGCCGGTGGGCGAGAGCTGGAGGTTGGCCACGGGGAGCGGGAGCTCGGTGACCGCCTCGGGAGCGCCGCCTCCGGCGGGCATGCGCCACACCTGGCTCGTGCCGCCACGCGACGAGACGAAGTAGAGCGTCTTGCCATCGGGCGACCAGCACGGGTTGCCGTCGGCATGCTCGTCGTCGGTGAGCTGGCTTGGCTCGCCGCCGTCGGTGGACACCGACCATAGATCGGTGCGGCTCTTGCCGGTGGCATGGTCGAGCGTGCGCAGCACATAGGCCACGGTCTTGCCGTCGGGCGACACGGCGTGCTCGCCGAGGCGGTCCATCGCGATGAGATCGCGGGCCCCGAAGGGGTGCGGCCCTTCGGGGGGCAGCGGAAGCGGATCGCTCGGGGTGGCTTCCTCGGGCTGCGGGCTGGGCTCCGATGGCGGTGTGGTGGGCGGCACGGCGGCGGCAGCCGAGTCGGAGCTGGGGCGCTCGGTCTCGGGCTTGGCGTCCGATGGCCCTGGGTCCGCGGAGGTACCGCACGCCATGGGAACGAGCCCAACCAATAGAGAGGCCAGCAGGGAGACCGGCACGGGGCCGCGGAGATCTGGCATGGCCGCAGAGCCTACGCCCACGGTCGCGAGGCTGTCCAACCATCTGTCAAGCGACTGGCCATGGGACGACTGGCCATGGGACGACTGGCGTCGCCATCCTGCGGTGGCGATCAAGCCTCGGGCTGCGGTGACAGCCCCCGGAACACGGCGTGGAGATCGATTGGCTCGTGGGCGCTCGCCGGCAGCGACACCGGTAGCTCCACCACGCCGAAGCGTACGCGGCACAGGTCGAGCACTTCGGTACCCAGCGCCATGAAGATCCGGCGGACCTCATGGAAGCGGCCGGTGGTGAGGGTGATGGTCGCGTGCACGCGGGCATCCGGGGAGCGTCGCAATCCCGGGTGCATGCTGGTCACGACACGGCGCTCCAGCGCGACGATTCGCGGGGCGTGGCCGTCGTCGAGCCGTAGGTCGGACGGTGGGTCGCGAAACCCACCGGCCAAGCCCACGTGGTACTCGCGTGGCACCCCGTAGCGGGGATGGGTCAGGCGATGGAGCAGCGTGCCGTCGGTGGTCCATAGCAGCAAGCCGCTGGTGTCGAGATCCAGGCGTCCCACCGCTCGAAGCTCGCGGAAGAGCGGGGCTTCTCGCAGCAGCGCATGGGCGGTGGGGTGGCGCGGGTCGTCGTGGGCCGTGACCACGCCCACGGGCTTGTGCAGCCGGAGACTGACGCGGTGGTGCAGAGTATGGGGCTCGCCGTCCACCACGACCTGCCGCGGTCCCTCGCTGGGCAGGCAAGGGATCCGACCATCGTCGAGCCGCAGGCCCCCCGGATCGTGGATCCGCCCCGCTCGAAGCAGGCGCGTCACCTGACGGCGCGAGAGCCCGAGGTTGCGGGCGATCAGGGCGTCCAGCCGCGGCATGCTCGGGATGCCAGTGTGCCCAAGTCGCGGTTCGTTCGCACTAGGCCGTCGCGGGCCCGAGGCGATACTCTCGGCGCAGTGAGCGGTCGGCCGCAGCCTCTGCCCGACGAGGAACGCATCGTCGCGCGGGCCCGTGGTGGCGACCGCAGGGCCTTCGAACAGATCTATCGCGCCTATGCGCGCACCCTGTTCGGCTACGTGCTCATCCCCATGCTCGGCGACGCCGACGACGCCGAGGATTGCCTGCGCGAGACCTTTCTCGCGGCCAACCGCGCGCTGCCCAACTATACGTGGAAGCCGCCGGGGATCTACGGCTGGCTCAAGGTGCTCGCGAAGAACAAGGCTCGCGATCTGCTGCGGGCCTCGGGTCGTCGTCAGCGTCTACGGGGCGCCTTTGCCGAGCACGTCGACGCCTTCGGCGGGGGCACGGCCAGCGCCGTGGGCGACGAAGAACTAGAGCGCGAGCAGCTGCGCGGGCGGATCGAGCAGGTGCTCGACACGCTCAATCCGCGCTACGCCCAGGTGCTTCGCCTGCGGCTGCTCGAGGATCGTGGCCGCGACGAGTGCGCGGCGTTGCTCGACGTGAAGATCGGCACGCTCGACGTGCTGCTGTTTCGGGCGTGCCGCAGCTTCAAGCAAGCCTGCGAAAAGCACGGCATGGCCCTGGGAGGTGAGCTATGAAGGACTCCGTGTCGACGGCGGCCGAGGGCCGAGTGGCGGCGCCGCAGGGCCTCGTTGGGGCCCGTGTAAGAGCCCTCTTGTGGGGCGCGTTCCAGCCGGCGACCGGGCGGACCCCGCCCGGCAGACGATGGGGGCGAAGGCCCCCGCCAAGGGCCGCCGGCCATCACCGATCGATTCGAGCACGAGGGAGCCACCATGTCCGCCGATGACACCTCCGCGACCGAGACCCGCCCCGGCGGCGTGCTCGACCCGAGCTGGGAGGTCGCCTTGCGAGCGGGGCAGGCGGCCGAAGACGAGCAGGGCAGCGTCGAGGGCGAGCTCGCCGTGATCCACTTGCTGCGACACGCCCGCGCCCCGCAGCCCCTCGACGATGCCGCATTCGAGCGCCTGTGGGACGACGTGGATGCTTCGCTGGCCGAGTCCGCCGCATCCACCGGATGGCGAGGATGGCTGCGCCGCTCTCAGCGACTGTGGTTGTGGGGTGGCAGCGCGACCCTGGCCGCGGCGGCGGCCGCGGTGCTGGTGGTGGTGTGGTCCGGCCCCGGACCACAGCCGGGCGGCGGCGAGTCGCTCACGGGCGAGCAGCTCGCCACGGTGAGCGGTCACGACGAGCTCGCAGCCACCATCGAGGCCCAATTCGCCATGCTCGAGCCGGGGGCTCGTGCGGAGGTCGATCGCTCGGTCGACGAGGGGCGCAGCAGCCTGCGTGGCGATCTTCTGACCGCGGCCATCCACGCCGATGGCCGCACCATGGGAGGTGCGCCATGAACGACACCAGCACCCGCGCACCCGCGACCCGTCGTGGCAAGGGTCTATTGCCGCTCGCGCTGGGCATGGTGCTCGGGGCACTGGCGATGCTGGTGGGGCTGGCCGAGGCCGGTCGCCTCAAGCCACGAGAGCCGCAGACGGTGGTGGCCTTGGGCCAGCTGCTCGACGCCGAGCACCGCCGGGTCGACCTGATGCTCGAGCGCGGCGACATGGCGGGAGCCATCGAAGCCCTCGAGGCCCTGCGCGAGCAGCCGTGGCCCGATCACGAAGCGGGTGGCGACGTGGGCATGCAGCTTCGCCACGATGTCTATGGCCGCCTGCTCCGGCTACGGCTCGATCACCCCGAGGTCTTGCCGGTCGAGCCGCAGGCGCTGCTGCGAATCGCCGAAGAGGGGCTCGGCGAGTCCTACCGCGAGCTCGACATCAATCCCTTCACCGCGCGCCTCGCCGCGCTGCGAGGCGAGGTGCTCGAGCAGCTCGACCGCGACGACGATGCCCTCGCCGCCTACGTCGAGGCGCTCGACATGAACAGTGCGCTGCTCGATCGCGAGCTCGCCGAGGAGGGGGCGAAGTGAGCCCTCGCCGGGCACTCCTCGCCATGGGGGCGGGGGCGCTGCTGGGACTCTCGGCGTGCACCGCCAAGGCGCCGCTCACTGCTCCCGCAGGAGGAGTCGACGAGTCGGCGGCCGGAGGCGATCGCGACGATGCCTCGCTGCGAGCCGCGGATCTCTCCTCGCTCGAGCTCGAGCTCGATCGTTCGTGGGAGGAGCTGCGGACGCTCGAGGACTCGCGCGAGCCCGCGTCGGTCGAGGCCGGCGCGGCTGGTCCCGGGGACGTGGTCGATCGCTGCGAGAGGATCCGCGGGCTCGCCGATCGGATCTGTGTGCTGAGCGATCGCGTGTGTGCCCTGGCCGACGAGCACCCGGGTGAGGAGCGCTACACGAGCGCGTGCGGCCGTGGGCGCGACACCTGCACCCAGGCCACCGAAGCGGCCGATCGCTGTGCAGCGGGTTGAGTCGTCGCTACTGTTCCGACGGCGGTGCTTGCTCGGGCCCGACCTCGGCCAGCCAGCGATCGACCGCGGCCATGGAGGCCACGCCCTGCGAGCCCGCGTCTTCGTAGGTCTTGCGAGCCTTGCGTGCGAGTTCCTGCGCGCGGGTTCGGTCCTCGCCGCTCTCGTGCAGGGCCTTGGCGAGGTCGAACTGGGTGGCGGCCAGGAGCATCGGGGCCAGGCCCTTGCGCCCTCGCACCTTGAGTGCGCGCTCGAGTCGCTCCACCGCCTGCTTGGGATGGCCGTCCTCGAGGTCGAGTGCGGCCAGGCGCGTGAGCGGGTAGGCGAGCGCGGGATGGTCCTTGCCGCGGGTGCTCTCCCACAGCGCGAGCGCCTGGTCCCAGTCCTTGCGCGCCTGTTCGCGCCCACCGGACTCGGCGCGTAGGGTGCCCAGGTCGAACAGGGCCTGGGCGACCTGCGGGTGATCGCCCAGCGCTTGCTTCAGCAGGTCGTAGGCCTGCTCCTGCATCCGGGTGGCCTCGGACCGCTCTTCGGCTCGTGCATGGCTTCGCGCGAGATCCTCGTAGATCTCGGCGACCCACGGATGTCGCGGTCCGACCGTGCTCTCGAGCAGGGCCAGCGCCTCGCGGTAGCGCACTCGTGCGGACTCGGCCCGGCCCTGTGCATCGGCCACGCGACCCAGCCCGCTCAGCGCTCGGGCCAGCTCGGGGTGGTGCTCGCCGGCCGCGGTGGCAACGAGCGTCCTGGCCTGCTCGAGCAGCGCCACCGCCTCGTCGTATCGCCCCTGGTCGCGCCGGATCGCGGCGAGATCGTGGAGCACGCGCGCCAGCGCCAGCGCGCGATGGGGTTGCTTGTCGTAGAGCGCCTGCGCCTGTTCGAATGCCTCGCTGGCCTCGTCGAGGTTGCCGTTGGCGGCGTGGATCGATCCCACGCGATGGCGCAGGGCGGCCTCGTCGACGCCGCCCAGGCCGATCCGCTTGAACGCCGCCTCGGCGTGGCGCGCCCAGCCCAGTCCCTCGTCGCGGCGCTGCAGCTCGATGCCGACCACGTCGACCAGCGCGCTGGCGGCGGCCGCGGCCACCGTGTCGTGCTTGACGCTCGATGCCTGCCAGTGCGACTCGCTCAGGTGCTCCTCGGCCGCCTTGGCATCGGCGCGGCTGTGCTTGACCAGCCCCAGGTGGAAGCGCGCCTCGGCCTCGACCGGGGCGTAGCCCTGGGCCTGAGCCTGGCTCAGCAGCTGCTGGGCCAGCGTGTCGGCTTCTTCGTGGCGGCCGGCGGCATCGAGCATCTGCACGCGGGCCAGCTCGTGGCGCAGCTCGTTGACGGCGACGCGGGCCTGGTCGGTCTCGGGTGGATCGACCGCCGCGGCCAGCGATTCCGAGTCGGCGCAGCGCGACAGCGGGCTCAGCGAGGATGCGGCCTCGAAAGCATGCGGCACGACCTCGGGGGTGGCGTCGGCCAGGATCTGGGCCAGCACGTCGAGCTCGGCGCGGCGTCGATCCAGGCAATCGTGGCGCTGGGCGAGCAGGCGCGCCGACTGCTCGCCTCGCACGTAGGTGGCCTCGCACGCGTCGGTGCTCATCTCGACCCAAGCCGCGCCGTAGCCGTCGACGAGCGTCACGATCCGCTCGGCCCCCTGGGCGAGCCAGGCGCCATCCGTGTCCGGCACGGCGGCCGCGCGCAGACCCTCGCTGGCCGCCGACTTGCGCTCCTCGTTCCACACCGCCGCGAGCTCCTGCTCGGCGCCCTGGCAGACCTCGGGACGTTGACTGCGGAGGTATACGACGGTGCCCAGGCTCCCGCCGGCCAGCAGCACGCCTCCGGCGATGCCCAGCCACTTGCGACGAGCGACGCGGGGATCGTTCTCGAGCTCGGCGAGCAGCTCGTCCATCGACGCCCATCGCAGGGCGCGGTCGGAGGCCAGCCCCTTGAGCACCGCCTTGCGGACCCAGCCGGGCACGCTCGCGCCCGAAGGCGGCTCGGCGAGCTGGTCGGCGAGCTTTTGGCTGGTGAGGGTGGAGGTGTCCTCGCCGTCGAACGGCAGCGCGCCGTAGAGGCCATGGTAGAGCGCCACGCAGAAGCTGTAGAGGTCGCTGCGGGCATCGGTGGCCTTGCGCACGTGCTGCTCGGGCGCCATGTAGGCGGGCGTGCCCATCACCGATCCGGTCTGGGACATCAGCGAAGCGACCATGTCGGGACGCGAGGTCTCGCTGCGACCTCCGGCGGCGGGCGGGGCCAGTGCGGCCTCGAGGAGGTCCAGGCTCTCCACGCTGCCCACGCTGTCGGTGTCGGTCCCGGGGACGGGAGCCGCCAGGCCGAAGTCCATCACGCGCACGCGACCGTCGTCGCCGATGAGCACGTTGTCGGGCTTGAAGTCGCGGTGGACCAGACCGGCCGCGTGTGCCGCCGCCAGGCCGCGGCCGGCCGGAACGAACACCGCGAGCACCTCGTCCCAGCGGCGCTTGCGGGCCCGCAGCCAGCCCTTGAGGGTGCTGCCCTCGACCAGCTCCATGGCCACGAACACGCGGTCCTCCCAGGTTCCCACGTCATAGACGGTGATCACGTTGGGATGGGCGAGCTTGGCGAGGGCCTGGGCCTCCTGCAGCAGGCGGCCGCCCTTGCCCTTGCGCTCCCGTCGGCGGTCGCGCTTGGTGGGTCGCATGAGCTTGAGCGCGACCTTGCGATTGAGCTCGGGATCGTACGCGGCGAGCACCATGCCCATGCCGCCCGAGCCGATCATCTCGAGCACGACGTAGCGGCCGAGGTGGGTGCCCGGGGTCAGTCCGCTCTCGTCGACCTCTTGCGGCAGGATCCGACGGCCGTCGGGAGCCTCGACGATCGTCTCCGCATCCGCCGTCGATCGCGTGCCCGTGGTTTCGCGGGAGTCCATGCTCGTGGGGGTCAAGCATGCCCTAGGGCGTCCGGCCCGCTCAATGCCCGCCGGGGGGCGGATGCCCCCGAATTCGCGCGCCGGCTCGCAACCCGACTCGTCCCTGCTTGGCATCCCGCTTTGGCATCCCCGCTCGGCACCACGCCGGCACGAGAGTGGGGCACGCTTGCCGGGCGTGGATCCTGCGGCCGAGGCGTTCTTGCGGGAGGTGGCCGACACGGCTCGGGATTGCGTGGCACGGGAGCACGGCGACCCGGGGGTCTACGGGGTGCGCGCCGACGGCACGTTGGTGGAGATCGAGCCGGTGGCCGAGGACGGCTTCGCGGTCGCGGTGAGCGTGGAGGACGATGCCGTGGTGGTGACCCTCGGCGGCGCATGGGCGCGCCGCTTCCCGCGCGAGGAGGATCCGGACGACGATCACGACGCGCTCGGCCTGGCTCATGACCTGGTTGCAGCTGCGCTGTGGGGTCGAGTGCGGCTGACGATCGAGCAGCTCGACGGCATGCCATGGCGAGTCACGGTGTGCGTGGGAGAGCCGGGACGGTGGCTCACCTTCGAGCGCAAGGGTGGGGGGCTACGGGCACCGTGGCGTCGGCCGGTGTCGATCGAGCGCCGCAATCGCGGCCGTCCCTCGCGACCGGTCGACGAGGTCGCCGTGGAGCCGCGACCATGGGCTCCCTGGGCCGGGATTCGCGGTGACCGCGGGCCCGAGCCGGCCCCCCTGCCGATGCCGGTCGATGGCGTGCTCGACCTGCACTCGTTCTCGCCCAAGCAGGTCGAGCCGCTGGTGCTCGAGACGATCGAGCAGCACCGCAGGCAGGGCGTGCTGCAGCTGCGGATCATCCACGGCAAGGGCATCGGCAACCTGCGGCGAACCGTGCATGCGATCCTGCAGCGACATCCGGGGGTGCTCTCCCATCGCCTCGGCGGCCACGGGGCGGGGAGCTGGGGCGCGACGCTGGTCGAGCTTCGGCCCCCGTCCCCTGAAGAAGGAGACGACGAGGCGCCAATCTCGTGACGCTCCTGTATGGGGGCATACGAATCGCGGCGAGAGACTCGAGGGACTCCCTCGGGTTTCGACCCGGGCTAGCATGCGCCGTCTTCGTCGCCATGCGTACCTCCATCGTCTCCCGCTGCCTCGTGCCGTCCCTGCTCGTCCTCGCCGTGGGGGGCCTGACCTCGTGCAAGGGCTGGATCCGTCCGTGGTCGCAGGCACCCGAGATCGTCGAGCGGTCGTGGCAGGTGGAGACGGTGCTGGTCGAGACGGGGGCGGATGCCCTGGGCACGCCCTCGGTGTTCTTGGATCACGAGGGCCGGCCGCAGGTGGTGCTGGTGGATCGGGCGTTCACGGTGGGCGTGCAATCGATCGCGCTGGCTCGACGGCGTGACGAGGGATGGCGCGTCGAGGTGCCGCTGGCGCCCGCATCGTGGCGGACGTGCGGTCGGGCTGCGGAGGACGGCGCCGTGGTGATCACCTACGGGGAGCTCGAAGGCGAGCTCGAGGCGGTACGATGGGATGGCATCAGCACCGGGCCCGCCGAGCCCGGCCCGTGCCCTCGTCCTCGCGCGGACCTGCGCGAGGCGGCGGGGGCCGGCGGGACGCACACGCTCGAGCGCTCGCGCGATGGTCGGACCCTGTGGCACCAACCTCCGAGCGGCCGATCGTGCCAGCCGCTCGATGCGGCTCCCGAGCAGCGGATCGACGCCTACGCGCTGGCGTTGGCCGGCGACCGGCCGGTGGTCGCGTTGTTCGAACGCCCCGCGGGCGACGAGTCCGCCGTGGGTCGCCTGCGCCATGCCGTGTGCGGCGACGACGGCTGGACGTCGTCGATCGTGGCCGAAGGCGTACGCGTGACCGAGGTGGGGCTGGTGACCAACGACGGCGGTCACTCGCACGTGGCCTACGTGGCGGTCGAAGGCACGCGCGCTCGGCTCGTGCATGCCTTCGATGGTGTCGCCGACGGCGGTGGATCGGCGACGGTCGCCAAGGATCGCGACGCCCGGGTCGAGCCGGGGCTCGAGGCCTGCATGCGCCTTTGGCCCGCGCCCCCGCCGGCCGGTGGGGTCGAGCGCTATCAGCAGGGCGATGCCCTTCGCTGCGCGGTGCTGGGGCGCGAGGCCAGCGTGTCGCAGCAAGCCATCGAGGTCGCCACCGAGCGCTGCGACGGGGGGCAGGCTCGGGCCTGTGCGGTCGCCGGCTCCCTGCATCACTGGCTCATGGGCGACGTGACGCTGGCGCTCGAGCTCTCCACCGATGGCACCACGCGCTTCACCGCCGACTGGCGAGGGCTGCGGGCCGCGGTGTCCGAGGATCTCGTGGCCGCGGGCATGCTCTACGGTCGAGCATGCGAGCTGGGCGACGCGCGAGCCTGCCTCCATCACGCGACGCTGCTGTCGTTCGAGGATCCCAGGCGACTCGAGCGAGCCACCACGGCGTGCCAGGGCGGCCTGCCCCATGGCTGCGCGCTGGCCCTGGCGGCGGCCCATCTGCGCCCCGACCAGACGCTGGCCACCACGGCCGAGTCCGCGCTGCGCAGCGCGTGCGAAGGGGGCGATGCGGTCGCTTGCAACGATCTCGGGGTGATGCTCCATGGGCGTGGCGATGCCTCGGCGGCGCGGGCGTCACTTCATCGAGCCTGCGAGGAGCGCGTTGCGATCGCCTGCACCAATCTCGAGCGGTTGCAGGTCACGGGGCAGTAGCGAGCCTCGCTCGCCGCATCGCCGACGACTGCGGTAGGCTTGCCCGCGGCCATGCACGAGGGCTTCGAGATCGTCGAGACGGCGGAGGCCGAGGCCCACCCCCACGTGCCGCCGCCCGTGCTCGTGATCCTGCCCGATCCCGAGGCCACCTTCGACGTGCTGTGCCCGGTGCTGGGACGACCGCTGATCGATCGACTGGCGCGCGCGGCCCTCGACGCGGGCTTTGGCGGGGTGCTGATGGGAGCGGGCACGCGGGCCGAGCCCCCCGGGGCACAGGAGCTGGCGACCGGCGAGCCGATCGAGCGTCCGGCCCTGGTGGTCTACGAGGGCAGCGGCGTGCACCCGGAGCTGCTGCGGCTGATGGTCGCCCACCCGCTCGAGCCCGGTGAGCGCTACACCCTGTACGACGAGGCGGGCCGCCCCACCGCGGTGTTCAGCGGCGGGCTGCGGCACATGCCGTCGTCGCTGGCGATCACCGAGGAGCTGCCGTGGCCCGACGGCATGGGTCCGAGCGACGTGGTGCGGCTGGTGTACGAGGAGGATCTGGCCCGGGCCGAGAACCTGGTGCTGCTCGGCGACCGCGTGGGTCTGCCCGGGCGCTCGGCCTGGCATCGACGGATCACCTTGCCGATCCTCCGGCGCTTGAGCAACAGCCGGCGCCCCCTGGCCCAGATCGAGCTGCTGGCGCTGGCCGTGGCCCTGCTGGCGCTGCCGTTGGTGCTCGGCGGAGGGGCGGCCGGCCTGCCCCTGGGGGCCT
Source organism: Paraliomyxa miuraensis (assembly GCF_026337845.1). GTDB lineage: Bacteria > Myxococcota_A > Polyangia > Nannocystales > Nannocystaceae > Paraliomyxa > Paraliomyxa miuraensis. The sequence continues at coordinate 198,897 of NZ_JAOVZF010000145.1, forward strand.
TCGCGATGCTGGTGGGGGTGCAGGTCGGCCTCCACATGAAGGCGCTTCGCGAGCTGCGTGGTCCTCGGACCGACTCGGTGGCGCTCGCACCGGGCGAGCGGGTGGCCCGAGCCACGCGGCCGCTGTCGCACGCCGCCATGATGGTCGCGCTCACCTATGTACTGGTCGCCCAGACGCACCGCTCCACGGTCGCGGCGGTGGTGCTGCTGGCTGCGGGCGGGGCCGCGGCCCTGCTGTCGCTGGTCCAGGCGCGGCTCATCCTTCGCGACCGGCCGGCCGACGTGTTTGCGATGCCCCAGCTCGACATGCTGGCGCAGCGGCTGAGCGTGACGATGCCGCGCTGGGTCGAAGGGGCGCCCTTGGTGGAGCTCACCGTGCTGCTGGTGGCGATTCCAGGCTACGCTGCGCTGCCGTGGTCGGTGCTGGCGACGGTGGCGGTGGCCCGTCTTTGGCGCTGGTACGTGGGCCCAGGCTTGCTCGACGGCGAAGCCTCGGCCCGCTGAAGATCACGGTCTCCGGCCACGCTTGCAGCCGCCGATTCCCGCCGCCGATGGGTCGTTGCGGTCGTCGATCCGACACGCCCCCACCTAGCCGATCGACCAGGTTCGGTGGAGTCTCTTCGCGTGCGGGCCCTCGCACGGGTGAGGCGGCCGCGGCGCTCGATCCAAGTCATCGAGATCGCGATGGTTTCGGTTGCACTTCGACCGGCCCGAGGTTTGACCGCCCATACCCCCGATGCTAGCTTTGGCAAGCTTCGAACGCCGAATTCGGCGTGGAAACCCGCGATGAAACGCAAGATCCCCCTCCTTCCGCTGCGCGAGCTGATCGTCTTTCCCCACGAGGTCGTGCCCCTGTTCGTCGGCCGCGAGAAGTCGATCAATGCGCTCGAGGAGGCCATGGCGGCCGACCGTCACATCCTCCTTTGCGCCCAGAAGAAGGCCAAGGTCAACGACCCCAAGCCCGAGGGCATCCACGACTACGGGACCATCGGTACCATCATCCAGCTGCTGCGCCTGCCCGACGGCACGGTCAAGGTGCTGGTCGAGGGCAAGAGCCGCGCGAAGATCGAGGAGTACCTCGACACCGGGCGCTTCTTCCACGTGGAGGCCGAGGAGATCGAGGCCTCCAAGGTCACCCCCGATGACGACCCCGAGCTGGCGGCGCTCATGCGTTCGGTCCAGGCCACGTTCGAGAACTACGTCAAGCTCAACAAGCGCGTGCCTCCCGAGCTGGCGGTGAGCGTGCAGAGCATCGACAACGCCTCGCGCCTGGCCGACACCATCGCGGCCCACGTCAACTTCAAGCTGGCCGCCAAGCAAGAGCTGCTCGAGACCGAGTCCGTGCGCGCTCGCCTGGAGAAGCTCTACGAGCTGATGCAGAACGAGATCGAGATCCTCCAGGTGGAGAAGAAGATCCGTACTCGCGTCAAGAAGCAGATGGAGAAGAACCAGAAGGAGTACTACCTCAACGAGCAGATGCAGGCGATCCAGAAGGAGCTGGGATCGCAGGACGAGTTCAAGAACGAGCTGGCCGAGCTCGAGGATCGCATCCGTCGCAAGAAGATGAGCAAGGAGGCGACCGAGCGGCTCAAGAAGGAGCTGCGCAAGCTCAAGATGATGAGCCCGATGAGCGCCGAGGCCACCGTGGTGCGCAACTACATCGACACGGTGCTGGCGCTGCCGTGGAACGAGCGCACCGAGGACAAGATCGACATCGAGGAGGCCGAGCGGATCCTCGACGAGGATCACTACGGGCTCGAGAAGCCCAAGCAGCGCATCGTCGAGTACCTCGCCGTGCAGGCGCTGGTGAAGAAGGTACGCGGCCCCATCCTGTGCCTGGTGGGCCCGCCCGGCGTGGGCAAGACCTCGCTGGCCAAGAGCGTGGCGCGCTCCACCGGTCGCAAGTTCGTGCGGGTGTCGCTCGGTGGCGTGCGCGACGAGGCCGAGATCCGCGGCCACCGGCGCACCTACATCGGGGCGATGCCGGGCAAGATCATCCAGGGCCTGCGCAAGTCGGGCAGCACCAACCCGGTGTTCCTGCTCGACGAGATCGACAAGATGTCGATGGACTTCCGCGGCGATCCCTCGGCCGCCATGCTCGAGGTGCTCGATCCCGAGCAGAACGTGGCGTTCGTCGATCACTTCCTCGACCTCGACTACGACCTCTCCGAGGTGCTGTTCGTGTGCACGGCCAACTCACTGCACACGATCCCGCTGCCGCTGCGCGATCGCATGGAGATCATCGAGCTCTCCGGCTACACCGACGAGGACAAGCTCAAGATCGCCAAGCAGTACCTCGTGCCCAAGCAGGTCGAGCTCAACGGGCTCGAGGGTGTCGAGATCCAGTGGAGCGACAGCGCGGTCAAGGAGCTCATCCACCACTACACCAAGGAAGCCGGCGTGCGCTCGCTCGAGCGCGAGATTGCCAGCGTGCTGCGCAAGCTCGCGCGCGAGCACGTCAAGGAGCCCAAGAAGAAGAAGACCTTCAAGGTCGATGCCAAGCTGGCCAACAAGCTGCTCGGGCCTCGCAAGTACCGGTTCAACCGGGCCGAGGAGACCGACATGATCGGCATGGCCAACGGCCTGGCCTACACGCCCATGGGCGGCGACCTCTTGCCGGTCGAGACCACCATCACCTCGGGCAAGGGCAAGGTCACGCTCACCGGTCAGCTCGGCGACGTGATCAAGGAGTCGGCGACCGCGGGCATCACCTACGTGCGCAGCCGCAGCCTGGCGCTGGGGCTCGAGCCCGACTTCTACGAGCACGTCGACTTCCACCTGCACTTTCCCGAGGGGGCCGTGCCCAAGGACGGGCCCTCGGCCGGCGTCACCATCGTGACCAGCCTGGTCTCGGCGCTGCTGGCCGCGCCCGTGCGCAAGGACGTGGCGATGACCGGCGAGATCAACCTGCGGGGCAAGGTCCTGCCCATCGGTGGTCTCAAGGAGAAGGTGCTCGCGGCCTATCGCGCCGAGATCAAGACCGTCTTGTGCCCCAGGGAGAACGAGAAGGATCTCCACGAGGTGCCCAAGAACGTGATGAAGGCCATCGAGTTCAAGTTCGTGGAGAGCCTCGACGAGGTGTTGCGCGTGGCTCTGGCGCCGCTGCCCGAGGATCATCCCAACCAGTCGCTGCGTGCCTTCCTGCTCGGCGAGTCCGAGGCCAAGCTCGACGACTGGCGCGAGGTGAGGGACTGGATGAAGCAGCGCAAGGAGCAGGAGGATCGCGCGCGGGAGACGGCGCGCGAGTCCGGGCAGCACGGTCCGCACTAGCCATGCCCCCCCGCGGTAAGCGGTAGGCAAGCAGGCAGCGAGGTGCCCCCCAAGGGGGGCAAGATTGGCGGGCGATCGTGACGGTGAGGGTTGCTCGCCCCGCGGTCAGCGGTAGGCAAGCAGGCAGCGAGGTGCCCCCCCAGGCGCTCGAGTCGGCCGGCTGCGCGGCGTACCTGGTCAAGCCGGTGCACCAGTCGGAGACCTCGAGACCCCTCGCCCGCGCCAGGTCGTGGACACGAGCCTCGTCGTCTGATACCTCGGGGGCCGATGCATCGGCGTCGGATCGAGCTGGTGATGGCGGTGGCGCTGGGCGGCCTGGGGGCGACGGTGGTGCTGAGCGATCCCGCTCCGCTGCGATCGAAGGCTCGTGCGCCGGTCTGCATGGGGACGGGAGGAGCGAGCGCGGTGGCCCCGGAGGACGGCGTGGCTGCACTCTCGCCCTGGGAGCCAGTGGCGGCGCTGGGGTACGTCGCGGTGGGGCCGGTTCGACGGGGGGAGGTTGCAGTCGGACGTCCGGCTGCGTTCGAACTCGTGCTCGATCCCGATCCACGCGGGTGTCACGAGCCCATCGACGGGCACTGTGCAGCGGGGTGCTTCGAGATCATGGCCGTGGCCATCGACGGTACGGCGGGTCCGCTGCGGGTCGAGGTCTCGCCGCTGGAGGATGCGAGTGACGTGATCGCGGCGAGCGCGGGGCCCTCGCGGGTGAGCAGGGCTGGCTTCTGCTACGGCTTCCCGGTGGGGCACGCCGGGCACATGCGGGTGGAGGCCCGCGTGACGGCAGAGGCAGGGGAGGGGCCCGTCGAGGTCGCCGCATGGCGTCACCGATAGTCCGGATCTCCGGATCCGCGTGAGCATCGGGAGCATCGGGAGGGGATTCACGGTGGCGGGGAAACGAAGAACCACTTCGAGACCCCGGCCGGTCGTATCATCGACCGTGGCGTGGACCCTTCGGACACCTCGGACGAGGCGCTGCTGCAGGCCTGGCGGGCGGGGGACCAACATGCCGGCTCTGCCCTGTTCGAGCGCCACTATGCGAGCATCTACCGCTTCTTCCTGAGCAAGGTGCCCGAGGCGGCCGACGATCTCGTGCAGCGCACGTTCCTCGGCTGTCTGGAGGCCCAGGGGCGCTTTCGCCACGACGCCAGCCTGCGGACGTTCCTGTTCGGCATCGCCCACAATACCCTGCGGCACCACCTACGGGGACGGCATCGGTCGGAGCAGCCACTGGATTCCGGGGCTCGGTCGGCGGCCGAGCTCGCGCCGGGTCCGTCCACCGTGCTCGGTCGCCGGCAGGAGCAGCGCCTGTTGCTGCGGGCCCTTCGGCACATCCCGCTCGACTATCAAGTCGCGCTCGAGCTGCACTACTGGGAGGCGCAGAGTGCCGCGCAGATCTCCGAGATTACCGGTCTGCCGGTCGGGACCGTCAAGACTCGGCTTCGCCGCGGACGCCAGCTGCTGCAGGAGCGGATCACAGAGCTCGCCGAGACGCCCGAGCTGCGCGACAGCACGCTGGGGGGCTTCGACGACTGGCTCCGTGCTCTGCCCGAGCCGGCAGCGGCACTTCGTTGACCGGCCACGCGTGGCTCAGGCGGCTGCGGCGGCTGGCTCGGCCACCCCCGGCAGCACCAGCGTGGCATCGCCGAACTCGTGCACGAGCAGCCCCCGGTCCGCCGCATGCTCGTGGGCTGCATCGACCAGCGCGGCCGGAGCAAACGCCGAGACCACGTCGTAGTGGCTGGTGCCGGGCTCGTGCACGCCCGAGAGCAGGCCGTCGACGACCTCGGGGCGGAAGCCGGGGTCGATCCGCAGCGCGGTGATCCCCGTGCCTCCGCGCAGCCGACCGCCGTGGGTGATGGCGTTGCCCTCGAGCGCGCGCACGACCGTGGTGCCCACCGCGAGCACCCGTCCGCCCCGCGCGTGCGCACGTGCAATCGCATCGACGGTGCGCGCGGGGATCTCGTACCGCTCCGGCAGCGGAAGCTGGGCGTCGAGCGCATCGTCACCGGTCGATGACAGCCCGGCCGCATGCGTCAGCGTGGCGAGCTGCACCCCGTGCCGCCGCAGGGCCGCCAGCGCGGCCCAGTCGAGCGGGCGGCTGGCCGAGGGCATCTCCACCGCCCATGGCCGCACGCCGAACGGCGTCTGCACCTCCTCGATCCTCAGGTCACGCCGCAGATAGCTGTACTGGATCGGAGCTCCATGCCGGTAGAGCAGCGCGAGCACGCTCGCATCGTCGCGACCCCAGTCGATTCGCAAGAGCCGCGGCGAGCGAGGCGATCGCTCGACCACCCGCGCCCGCGTGCCATCGGGCAGCGCGATCGCATCGCCAACGTCGAGCGGCTCGGGCAAGGGCCGCCGCTCCGTGGGCGTGCGCCAGTCGCCTTCGCCCATCAGCACCACCCACCACCCCGTGGGCCCGTCGGCGGTGGCCACCCGCAGCTCGTGCGCTCGTCCGCTCTCCGTCCGCACGGGCAGCGACGCCGGCAAGGTCGCGGCATCGTTGACGACCACCAGATCCCCGGCCCGCAGCAGCTCCGGCAACGCTCGCGCCCGGGTGTCGAACGCAACCCCACCGCGCGGATCCACCACCAACAAGCGCTGCTGCTCCACTCCCCGCGGCGCCGCCGCGGCCTTCCATGCCTGGTGCCCGTTCATGCCGCCACCTCCCACTTCGCCGCGACCACCCGCGCGCCGCTCGGTGCCCCCTCGGGATCGTGAAGCAACGCCACGATCCTCCGCGCCACCTCCTCGGGATCCGCCAGCGTCGACCGATCCGCACCGGGAATCGCATCCGCGTGCATCTTCGTGTCCATCTCCCCGGGATCCACGCTCAGCACGCGCACCCCGGCGTCGGCGAGCTCCGCCGCCCACACCCGCGAGAGGTGATCGAGCGCCGCCTTGCTCACCGAGTACGCGCCCCACCCGGGGTAGGCCTCCACTGCGGCGTCGGAGCTGATGTGCAGCACGGTGCCGCCTTGCCCGAGCGCGAGCCCGCCCAGCAGCGCCCGGGTCAGCCGAAACGGCCCCAGGAGGTTGACCTCGAGCACGGCCGCGAGGTCTTCGGGGGTGGTGTCGGCCAGGCTCGGCATCGGCAGCGGGCCCAGGGTGCTGGCGTTGTGCACGAGCAAGCCCACCCGGCCGACGAGGGCAGTGGCCCGGGCGGCGATCGAGCGGGCGTCGTCGGGATCGCCGAGGTCGCCCTCGATCGCATGGGCGGTGCAGCCGGCGGCCGCGAGCTCGGCCACCGCGGCCAACAAGGGCTCGCGCTCCCGCGCGACGAGGACGACGGGGTGCCCGCGCTCGGCGAGGCGGCGAGCCAGGGCTCGCCCCAGGCCGCGAGAGGCACCGGTGATGAGGGCTGCGGTTCGTTCGGTCATGTCTCGACCATGCGCCCTTGACCCTTTGTTGTCATCCTTGATGACAAATCATCAACAAGCGGTCATCCTGTCGTCATGGCCGACGACCCTGCCCAAAACCTCGCCCTCAACATCAAGCAGCTCCGCGAGGCCCGAGGAGCCACCCAGCACCAGATCGCCCGCGCCGCCGATCTACCGCGGCCGACCTGGGCCAACCTCGAGTCGGGCGCCGCCAACCCCACGCTGTCGGTGCTGATGAAGGTCGCGGGCGCGTTGCAGGTCACGCTGGAGGAGCTGGTGGGCCCGCCTCGTGCGGTGGCCCGGCTCTATCGGGCGCAGGAGCTGCCGCTGCGGCGCAAGGGCAAGGTCACGGTGCGCAGGCTGCTGCCCGATCCCATCGCCGGGATGGAGCTCGAGCGCATGGAGCTGACGCCCGGCGCCTCGATGGTCGGCGTCCCGCACACGCCCGGCACTCGCGAGTACCTCACGTGCGAGTCCGGCTCGCTCGAGCTGACCGCGTCGGGCGAGCGCTTTGCCCTCGAGCCCGGCGACGTGGTGGTGTTTCGCGGCGATCAGCCCCACGCCTATCGCAACCTCGGGCGGCAGACGGCGGTGGCCTACAGCGTGGTCACGCTCGCGCGCGCACTCCCGGCTCCGGGCGCCTGAGGCCCGCGAGGCTCGTGCAGTCGCGGCCGGCGCGGCATCAGAACCGCACGCGGACGCTGGCACCCGCAAACCCCGGCGCGACCACGGGCGTGGCTGCGACCAACGTGCCCGCGCGCGCCCTCTTGCGCCGATCGAGCCCCACGCCGAGCAGCACGGCGCCCGTGATCACGGCGGCGCCTCCGAGGGCGAGCCCGCCGTAGCCGCCGCTGCGCAGCCCGAGCTCCGCTTCGGCGTCCGTGGCTCGTTGGCCGCCGGCCAGCGCGCTGGCCCCCGAGACCAGGATGAAGCCGCCCACGCCCAGCAGCACGTACGAGGCGATGAGGATCTTGTCGGTCTTGGCGTCGGCCTCGGCCAGGCGGCGGTTCTTGTCCACCACCGCGGGATCGGCGGGTGGGTTGTGGCCGGTGTTCCACACGATGCCTTCGGCATCCCCCTCGGCGCCCTCTTCGGTGCCCTCCTCGGGGGTCGTCTCACCCTCGCCGGTCTCCACGGGGACGGGCTCGGGTTCGCCGCGCTCGGCTCGGCCGATCCGCTCCTCGAGGGTGGCGATGCGGTTCTCCGCCTTCTCGACCTCGGCGGTGGTCTCGGGCGTCTTGGCGAACATCGCCTTGTAGTTCGTCACGTAGGTCTCGAGCAGCAGCACGGCCTGCCGCAGGTGCTGGAGATCCTTGTCGAGGTCGTAGGCCTTCTCCTGCGCGGTGGCGATGTTGTAGACCATGGCGTTGCGCATGCCCGAGGCGTCCTCGGGCAGCTTGGCGTAGGCCTTGGTCCACATGTCCACCGCACCCTCGTAGTCGAAGGTGTCGAAGCGAGCCTTGCCCTCGTCGTAGAGCGACTTGGCCTCGGCCAGCGCGGCCTCGTCGGCCTCGTCGCCCTTGCTGGCCTTGCCCTTGCCGGGCTTGGCGGCCGCGTTGGCGACGCTGGGGGCGAGCCCCATGCCCGCGGGCAGGGCCAGGGTCGTGCCCAGCGCAATCGCGAGACCACGACGGACCCACGAGGCAAGGACGGGCCGGTGCGGCCTCTCGGTGGACTGGGGAGCGGCGGAGCGTCGCACGGGGCAACGATACCCGCTCGCGGCGCTGGTTGCCGCGCGGGAGCGAGCGCCCCCGCCAGGACCGCCTGGATGGGCTCGGTTTGTGTTTCGGTCGGTGGTGCGCTAGGCAACGCCCCGGTGCCGGCCGCTGCCCACGCCACGTCCCCCACGACCGGCTCGGAGCTGCTCGACCATCGCTTCTTGCTGTTCACCGGCAAGGGCGGCGTGGGCAAGTCCACGGTGACGGCCGCGCTGGCCATCGAGGCGGCCACCCAGGGCCGGTCGCCGTTGGTGGTCGAGCTCGGGCACCGCGCGACCATGCGCAGCGTGTTCGGGGTCGACGAGGTCGGCTTCACGCCGCGCGCGGTGGGGCACGGGGTGCATGCGATGAGCGTGGAGATCGACCAGGCGGTGGTCGAGTACATGGCCCAGCACGTGCCGTCGCGGCGCCTGGCCCGGGCGATCGTGGGCAACCAGGTGCTCGAGCGTCTGTTTCGAGCGATGCCGGCGGTCGGCGAGATCGCCACCGTCAACGCGCTGCACCGCCTCGAGGCCGAGCGAGACGGCCGGGGGCGTCCACGCTGGAGCCCGATCCTCGTCGATCTCGATGCCACCGGGCACGCCTTGATGTTCCTCGAGCTGCGCGAGGTGGTGCGCCACCTGATGGGGGCGGGCCCCATGCGCCGCCTGATCGACGAGATGGCCGACCTGTTCGCCGACCCGCAGAGGACGCGCCTGAACCTCGTGACGCTGCCCGACGAGCTGCCCGTGACGGAGACCCTCGAGCTGCACGCGCGCGTGGCCTCGGCGCGCTCGGTCGGCTTTGGGCGGGTGTTCGTCAACCGGGTGCCGCGCTCGGGGCTGCGTGGCCACGAGGCCATGGTGGAGCGCCTGCGGCAGGCCGCGCAGCAGGGCGGCGACGCCGAGCTGCGCGCCGATGCGGAGCTGGCCCAGCGCGTGCTGGCGGCCGAGACCGAGGCGCGTCGGCAGGTGGAGCGGCTGACCCAGGGCCTGCGGCGTCAGAGCGCGGATGGGGGCGGTGCGGTGCCGGCCGTGGTCCTGCTGCCACGGCTGACCGCGGCGCGCATGCAGCTCGAGGATCTGCGCCGGCTGGGCCGGGCGGCCCTGGGCTCGACGCCCACGGAGGATGCATGAGCCTGACCGCGCTGGTGGGCCGGGGGTCGCTCGTGGTCTGCGTGGGGCCGGGCGGCGTCGGCAAGACGACCGTGTCGGCGGCGCTGGGTCTGGCCGCGGCGCGAGCCGGTCGCAAGACGCTGGTCCTCACGATCGATCCCGCGCGGCGCCTGGCCGACGCGCTGGGGCTCGATGGCCTGGACGACACCATTCGCCGCGTTCCGCTCGAGCGGCTCTCCCAGGGTGAGGGCGAGGGCGACCCGTCGAGCTCGGGCGGCAGTCTGTGGGCCGCCATGGTCGACACGGGGGCCAGCTACGACGCGCTCATCGAGCGCATCGCTCCCGACGAGGAGACCAAGGCACGGGTGCTGGCCAACCGCGTGTACCAGGCCGTGTCGCGCTCGCTGTCCCGCTCCCACGCCTACGTGGCGATGGAGCGGCTCTACGACGCCATCGAGCACGGCGGCTACGACCTGGTGGTGCTCGACACGCCGCCGGCCCGCAACGCCCTCGACATCCTCGATGCCCCGGGGCACCTGGCGAGCTTCCTCGATGGCCGCGTGGTCAGCTGGTTCATCCCCTCGGCCGACAAGCCCTCCGGGCTGGGGGCGCGGCTCTTGGCCAAGGGCGGCGAGGTGGCCACCGGGCTGCTGGCCCGGGTCACCGGTCAGACCCTGCTCGACGAGATCATCGCCTTCCTCACCGTGTTCGCGTCGATGCGGGAGGGGTTCATTGCGCGGGCCCAGCGGGTGCAGGAGATCCTGCGAGACCGTGACACCGCGTTCGTGCTGGTGAGCTCGGCCAGCCCGTCGAGCGCCGACGATGCGGCCTGGTTGCGTGACGATCTGCTGCGTCGGCGCGTGCCCGTGCACGCGGTGGTGTTCAACCAGAGCTTCGTGCCCGTGGATCCGCGCGCGCCCCACCAGCTCGTGCTGCGGCTGCCGCCGGCCGACGTGGAGGCGCAGGTCCGCGCGCTCGTGCGCACGCTCGACCCCGCGCTCGACCCCGCGCTCGATGAGGCCGAGGGGCTGCAAGTGGCGCAGCGCATGCGAGCCCTGCGGGAGGAGGCCGTGGCCGAGAACCAGCGCTTTGGGCGGATCGTCGACGGGCTGGTCGCCGAGCTTCCCTCCGAGTGCCATCGCGTGCGCGTGCCCAGGCTCGACGATGAGGTCCGCGATCTACCGGGCCTGGCACGACTGGCCGACCTGCTGCTGGCTGGCGAGCAACCACGGCCCCCTGCCGGGCCCTCGTCCGATCGCCCTTGAGCCCCAGGGACCGGGCGTGGTGAACTCATCGCGCCTTGCTGCCGATGTCGACGCTCATCCGCTCCCTGGGTCGTGGCCTCGTCCCGACCGTGGTCTCGCTGGCGCTGGTGTTGCCGTCGTCGGTCACGGCGGCGCCGCCGAAGACCGAGGGCGCGGCACCGGCCGCCGCGCCGTCCGATGCCCCCGAGAGCAAGAGCAAGAAGAGCAAGAGCAAGAAGAGCAAGAAGAGCAAGAGCAAGAAGAGCGCGCCGGCAAAGCCCGAGGGCGCGGCCGAAGGCGATGGCACGAGCAAGGCGGAGCCGGCCGACGCAGCCAAGGCCGCGGATGCGGCACCCGAGGGCAAGTCCGCGGGCAACGAGCCGTCCGCGGCCGGGGCCAAGACCTCCGAGTCCGAGGCCGGCACGCCGTTGGAGGCGCTGCCGCTCGAGCTCTCGGGCAAGCTGTCCAAGGACGCACGCAAGGGCCTCAAGAAGCGGTTCGGATCGGCCGTGAGCGGGGTGAAGGTCGGGGTCGGCGGCCACAAGGCCCGGATGTCGGTCGAGCTCACGGGCAAGCGCAGCTATGCGCTCTCGTTGGCCGTGCTGGGCTCCGACGACGCCGTCGCGCTCGAGCTCCAGGAGGCCTGCGAGGGGTGCTCGCTCGATCAAGTGGGCGAGCGCATGCAGGGGCTCTTGCAGCAGGCCGCGGCCAAGCTCGACGAGCCCAAGGCGCCCGCGCCCGGCCGGGTGGCGGTGCGCTCGACTCCCGAGGGGGCCACGGTCCGCGTGGATGGGGCCGAGCAGGGGGTGACCCCGCAGGTCATCGAGCTGCCCGCGGGCGAGCACACCATCGCGATCGAGAAGGCAGGGTTCGCCGCCTTCGAGCAGAAGGTGGTGGTGGAGGAGGGGGCCGAGCTGCCCGTCGAGGCCACGCTGGCCGCCGCTCCGCTCGCGACGCCCGAGCCCCAGGGCAAGAAGGGCAAGAAGGCCAAGGCCAAGGAACCGGTGCCCGACGGTCCCGATCCGGGGCGCGGCCTCAAGATCGGCGGGTGGGTGGTGCTGGGCGCCGGCTTGGCCGGGGTCGCGGCCGGTGTTGCCATGATCCTCATCGACGAGAAGGGCGTGGCCGGTTGCTCGGGTGAGGACGTCGACTTTCGCGGTGAGTGCCGCGACCGCTACGACACGCTGCTGGGGGGGATCATCGGAACGGCGGCCGGCGGCCTGGGAGTCGCGGGAGGTCTGGCGCTGCTCATCCACGGTCAGCGCGTCACCGTGCGTGCTCGCGGGGGCAACAAGCAGGCCTCGATCTCGCTCTCGGTTCGCTTCTGAGTCCACGCCCTGGGGTCTCACGGCCGACGCCGCGGAACGCCCGTTTCGCTGCTCCGGACTGCGTTCGAAAGCGATCGAAATCGCCGGCGGTTGCGGAGCCGAGGGCCGCCGTGGATCATCGAATCGAGCCGAGCGCCAACGGTTGGCGGGTGAGAGGACCGAGCCGATGCACCGCGAGCTGCTGTTCATCCCCGATGCCGAGCCGGAGGACGAGGACGCGTTCTCGTTCGAGGAGCGCGACTACGTTCGCATGGAGGGGTCGGAGCGCCGGGGGCCGAGCCGGTTCCCGTGGTCGCAGCGGCAGCTCTCCGATCTGGCGACCATCTTCCACGGCGAGGACGCCGACGGGGCGCGGCAGCGCATGGCCAAGGACCTGGCGCGCCTGCTCGCGGGCCTGCAGTGGGTGCCCGACGAGGACGCGCTGCAGGACGCCGACGCGCTCGGCGAGGAGGTCGTGTTCACGGTGCGCTCGTCGGCGCCCGAGCTCTACACGCTGCCGTGGGAGATCGTGCGGACCGACACCAGCGATACGTTCCTGGCCGACCATCCATCGGTCATGGTGCGGCACTGCGTGCCCGGGCTGGCCACCCGACCCCTTCCGGCTGCGCCCGAGCACCCGGGGGTGCTGTTTGCCTGGTCGGATGCGGGGGGCAGGGTTCCCCACGCCTCGATGCGCGAGAGCATCGAGGCCGCGTGCACGGCCGGAGGGGTCGCCTTCCACGAGCTGCCCCGGGTGCACGCGGGTACGCTGCAAGACGCGCTCGACGAGCGGCCGCTGTCGGTGGTCCATCTATTGTGTCATGGCGCGCCGGGCCGGTCGCCGGGGGAACCCGCGACGCTCTCGTGGGGCGATGGCTCGCACAAGCCCGTGACGGCGGTCGCGCTGGCCAAGCTGTTGCGGCCCCATCGCAATCACGTGCGCATGGTGGTGCTGTCGGCGTGTGGCAGCGGCGACGCCAGCCAGGACGCGCTGTTCCTGGGCAGCATGGCGCAGGAGATCCACAAGAAGGGGATCCCCACCGTGGTGTCGTCTCGCTACCGCCTGAGCATCGCCGGGGCGGGGCGGCTGGCGAAGGCGCTCTACGACAAGCTGCTGCGCGAGGGGTGGTCGCTCGAGCGAGCGGTTCGGCACGCCCGCATGCACCTGCTGCGCGCCGACGAGCTGGGGGAGACCCACGAGGGCGACGCGTATGGCCTACAGATCTACAGCCACGCGCTCGAGGCCTGCGGCCCCGACGGGGGCGGCCAGGACGGCGCGCGTCCGGTGCTGAGCACCTATCCGTTCGGGACGTCGCAGGGCCCGGCCCCGGCGGCCGAGCCCCCGCAGCAGACGGTGACGATCGTGCCCGCCAGCACCCCCGAGGCGCGTCAGGCCCAGCGGGACATGCTCCTGGCCGCGTTGCGGATGCTGTCGGAGGATCCGACGGTCGAGCTCGCGGAGGAAGGATCCCAGGGGAGCGCAGGGCGATGACCGACGACGACGCTCGCCCCATCGTCCTGCGCGTGAGCGTCGACGGAGCGCAGCGGCTGCTGCAGGCCTGGCACGACGGTCGGCTCGAGCAGGCCCTCGGGTTCCCCGTGGAATCGCTGCTCGTGACGCCTGCGTTTGCCCCGCTGCCCCCCGAGGGCGGGCCAGGAGCGGCTTCGCCCCCGTCGTCGCCCACGCCTCCGGTCCCGCCCCCGGCCGCGGATCGTGGTTCGCTCGACAAGAAGAAGCTGGGGCTGGGCCTGCTGCTGCTGCTGCTGGCGATGCTGGGCGGTGCGCTCGTCCTCGTGCGTCCCGACGAGGTGCGGACCGCCGCCTCCCAGACCCGAGCCACGTCGATGTCGAGGGCCGTCGAGCCGCAGGCGGGGATCGAGTCGAAGGCGCTGCCGCCGGAGGAGCCCGAGCCCATGGCGACCGAGCCCGCCGCGCTCGTGGATTCCGACGCTGGTGCCTCGACCGGAGCCCCGCCGGAGCCGAGCACCACGACCGGCGAGACCGGCCACGAGACCGAGTCGACCGCGTCGACCGGCGACCCGACCGAGCCCAGCGTCGCCGCCAAACCCATGAGCGAGCGCAAGGCGCCCCGCAAGGGCAAGCGGCGACGCTCGCGTACCTTCCGGCACTATCGCTGCGAGCCGGCCGCGGGCGGGTTTGCGATCGTGGTGCACGCTCGCGACGATCACGAGGCTCGAGTCAAGGCGTGCGGATCGGAGTCCGACGAGGGGTGCATGGGCTCGATGGGCTGTGAGCTGAAGGCCGAGGTCGTGGAGGAGGTCGAGGACGACGAGCCCGAGGGCGCACCGTGACGGGCGACCTGAGCCTGCTGATGGTGCGGGCCGACGATCACGAGCCGCTGGTCGAGGGCATGACCGAGGACGCGGTCGTGGTGGGCACGGCGAGCGACGAGCAGCCCGGGCACCTGTGGGACGAAGGGCGAGATCCCAACGATCTGGTCCACCAGCGCTGGGGGGTCATCGCGCCGCAGGGCCCTCGGGGCGATCGCCTGCTGGCGATCCTCGAGCCCCTGGTCGCGCTCCGCCGGGCGCAGCAGCACGGCGAGCCGGTCCGCGTGCATCGGGTGCCGCCCCGGATGACCCAGTCCGAGGCCCTGCGCTGGAAGAAGCAAGTGTTCGCACCGGGCACCGACCTCGACCTCGAGGTCCCTCGCTATCAGCTCATCGTCGGCGATCTGCACGAGGTTCCGCTGACGCTCCAGCAAGCGCAGTCCTCCGATGGCTACGTGGGCCGAGTCGCGTTCGACGACGACGAGGATCTCGAGGCCTACGTGGACAAGGTGCTGCGCTGGGAGGCACGGGCGGCCCCCCAGCGCGAGGGGCGGGCGATCTTCTACACCGTGCACGATCGCTCGGGTGCGACCACCGCGGGCTACGAGGGGCTCGTGCGCCCGTGCCTCGAGGCGGCGCGCCAGCGGCTCGAGCGCGGCCAATTCAACGCCGATCGGATCGTCGAGGCAGGGCCATCGCGCGTCGGGGATCCCTCGGACCTGCGGGTGGAGGCCAATGCGGATCGACCGGGGGTGCTCTTGAGCCTCAGCCACGGCGAGGGCCCTCCTCGAGCGGGCTGGCCGAGCGCCGATCACCAGCGCCGCTGCCAGGGGGCCATGAGCTTTGGTCGTCGCGGGCAGCTGCGCGGGGAGGACGTGGCCACCGGGAGCTTCTTGCCCGGCGGGGTGTGGCTGATGATGGCGTGCTTTGGCGCCGGCAGCCCGCAGACCAGCGCCTACCTCCCCTGGCTCGAGGCGTTGAAGGCACGGGGGCGCTTTGGCGGGGAGCCGGCGGCCGTGCTCGATGCGCTCCCGGCCGAGCGTCCCTTCGTGGCCTGGCTGCCGCAGCGAGTGTTGGCCAATCCCGATGGACCGCTCGGGTTCGTGGGCCACGTGGATCTGGCATGGACCTATGCCTTCCGCGAGCTCGACGACGGCGCTCCCCGCGAGCGCCCGGGCAAGATGATGGCGGTGCTGCGCAGCCTGCTCGAGCGCAATCGCTTCGGGCTCGCGCTGCGAGAGCTCCACCGCTACTTCGATCGGACCAACGCCGAGCTCACCGCGCTCGAGCGCGACGCCAAGAGCGGGCGCATCCCGGCCGACGACGCGTGGGTGGCCCGACGCAGTCACCTGTGGATGCTGAGGGAGGATCTGTCGGCCTACGTGCTGCTGGGCGATCCCGCGGCGCGCCTTCCCCTGCACCACGGCGCGGCGCCGGTCCGCGCCGCCGAGCCGCCGCGGCGCCCGGCGATCGCCGGGCTGCCGCGAGCGTCCGGGCGGCAGCGACTGCCGCTGCCCATCGACGAGCTCGAGCAGGCCATCGGTGCCGTGCTGCTGGGGGACGACGGCTTGCGCACGATTGCCGAGCGCCATGGCCTGCCGCGCGAGGTGCTGCGCGAGCTCTACGAGCGCTACAGCGCAGGCGGACGGGCGGCGCTGGGCGTGGACGACGACGACTGACGCGGTGGCTCACTCGATGACGAGGAACTCCACGTCGTCGATGAAGAAGCCGCTGCCGATGTTGTTGCTCTCGTCGATGTCGCAGCCGAAGCGGAAGCGAAAGCGCACCTGGTCGCGCGGCTCGGTGTCACCGAGCTCGACGTAGTCGTCGTGCCACTGGCGATCGTTGCCCGACAGCACTCCCTCGCCCAGCGAGAGCTGGGAGCCGAGCACCACCTGATCGAGGGTGTGGGTGAAGCCTCCGTGGGGCTCGAGGCTGGTCCACTCGCCCCCTTCGACCTGGGCCTCGACGACCAGGCCATCGGTGGCCGTGGAGTCCGACAGCGGCTGGATGTCGCTGTAGTAGGAGAAGCGCAGGAAGCTCGTCGAGCCGGCGTCGAACTCCGGGGTGAGCAGCGAGGCGTTGGAGAGCCGCGGGTAGGTGGTGCCGTCCCCGAAGTGCCAGGCCGTGTCGCCGTTGTTGGCCATCGAGGTGGTGGTCGACCACTCTCCGGGGGCGGAGCTGTTGGGTCCCGGGTGCAGCCCTTGCTCGGTGGGGCGAGACTCCTCGACGCCGTCGAACCACATGGCCACGGAGAAGTTGGGGTTCGGCTCCGAGCAGCCGGCCGACGGCATCGCGGCCAGCAGGGCCAGGGGCAGGGTGGACCGCACGGTGATCGCGAGCGCGACGCGCATCGCCCGAGAGTCTATCAGCGGCCCCGGCCTCGGTCGACGACGCGCGCACCAGGATCACCCCGCTCATCCCATCCCCGCTCATTCCATCCCCGCTCATCCCATCCCCGCTGATTGGGGCGGAGGGTCGAGGTCGTCGAGCGACAGCCACTGCAGGGGCCCGGGGGGGCGCGCGGGTTCGCCCTCGGGCTGCAGCACCACCATGGCCGCGAGATATCCCAGCGGGGCGGGCAGGTCCCACAGCCAGGGGCGCCGACCCGGTACGGGCGGTCGCAGGACCACCCCATCGGGCGGCGCCTCGGTCTGCAGGGGGACGTCGATGGTGCCGAGCCTGCGGGTGAGGCCCGTACCCAGTGCCTTGAGCATCGCTTCCTTGCGCACCCACAGCCGGAAGAACGCAGCCGAGTGCTGGGGTTCGCACAGGGTGGCGAACGCGGCGCGCTCGAGCTCCGAGGTCACCGTCTTCACCATGCCGGGGCTCACTCGCTCGGGGGCGAGCGCCTCGATGTCCACGCCCACGGGGCCGTCGTGGCTCACGGCGACCAGCGCCCAGTCGCCCGCGTGGCTGAGGTTGATCTCGAACGCCGAGTCCACGAGGGCGGGCTTGCCGTGGGGTCCCTTGGTCCAGCGCTGCTGGGACGGAGGGCCCGCGCCGTGCCGCGACGCGATCACGCGCAAGGCGGCGTGGGCGACCGCAAAGCGGGTCTCGAGCCAGGGAAACACGAACCGGGCGCAGCGCTGGCGATCGTCCTCGGACAAGAGCCGCAAGAGCCGTGCCTCGCGCTCGGGCGGCGCCCATAGATGCACGAGCCATGCGCCGGGGGCCGTGGTCGAGGCCACGGCGGTCATGGGAGGGGCTCCGCTGAGGCGAGCGCACGAGCGAGCACCGCACGACCGTGCCGGGAGAAGTGGGCGTGGTGGTGGCGGTCGCCCCAGGTGGCGGTGGCCAGGCCGTGCAGCAGCGCGAGCTGGCGCAGTTGCTGGCGCTCGATCGACGCGGGCTTGCGGCCATAGCCGCGCCAGAATGCATCGGCCAGCGCGGGGTCGTGCACCCAGGGCTCGTCCCACAGCTTGATCACGTCCATCAGCCAGGCATCGGGGCGTGCCTGGCCGAAGTCGATCACCGACAGGTGCGGCCCGCTGGGATCCACGATCCAGTTGTAGGGCCCGAAGTCGCGATGGCACCACCTGCGGTCGGCATGTTCGAAGCAGCGCGAGTCGAACGCGGCCTGCACCGCGCGCAGCAACGGAGCATCCAGGCCCGTCCGAGCACGCTCGATCCATGCGCGTAGACGCCGGTCCATGGCGTCGGGGAGCGGCAGGTCGTCCTCGCCGTCGAGCGGGACCGCGTCGAGGCGTCGACGAAAGCGACCGGCCTGCTCGTGGAGGGCGATCCTCTGCTCGGCCGTCCACGCGTGGGTGCTGGCCTGGACCCCCGGTCGGGCCTCGAGCAGCAACGCGAGCCCCTCGGCGTCGTGGGCCAGCACGGCGGGCACGGGAGCGGCCGGGGGCTCGGCCAGCCGCTGCAGGAGCGCTCGCTCGCGCCGCCACTTGTCGGGCACTCGATGCACCTTGAGGTAGGCCGTCCGATGGTCGGCCAGGGTGGCCCGCCACACGCGGGCCTCGCCGTGCTCGGTGCCGACGGGCTCGAACCGGATCGGATCGCCGAGCCGCTCGCGGACGAATCGGCGCCAGCGCTCGTGCTCGTTAGCGTCGCTCGAGAGCATCTCCAAGGAGCGCGACCCCCATCTCGTGATCGAGGCGGTAGCGCACGCCTCCCCCGGGCAGCTCCTCGAGCACGCCGTCGGGCAGGCGAAACCAGCTACCCTGCGAGAGGCCCCATCCCGTGCCGGCGGGCGGCTGCGATTGCAGCGGGACCAGCGGCTCTTCGAGGAGCCTGCGGATCGAGTCATGGACCAGGGCCGGGGGCAGCAACCCGAGCATCTGCACCATGGTGGACGAGGACCTCACCGAGCGCTCGAGCTCGGGGGCGATCGCCCGCGGGATGCACAGGCCATGGAAGTCGATGACGAGGCGCTCGCGCGCGACCGCGGTCGCGTCCATGCCATAGAGCGGCGGTACCGTGACGGCCATGGCGCGCAGCACGATCGAGTCGTCGACGAAGCCATAGCCGGCGGGCATGTCGTCGGGGAGCAGATCACCGGGATCGACCAGGTAGGCCAGCGCCGCCACCTGCATCAGCTGCAGGGCGGGCGGATCGGTGGGCACGTCGAGCGTGGCCGCGATCGTCTCGACCATCCCCGGAAGCTCGCGCACGAGCTCGAGCTGCTTGCGAGCGATCCTCGGGGCCATCGCTCGCGCCGCCGAGCCCGTCGCGCCGCCGGGAAGGCCTTCGAAGGCCTCGGGTCGCCGTGCGAGCAACACCGAGGCGAAGCGCTCGACGTCTTCGTCTTCTCGTAGCTCGCCGATCCGTTCGCAGACCCGAGAGAGCATGTCCAAGAGCGGTGCCGCCATCGTCCTCCTCCCGTCCGCCGCGCACGGCCGGACGTTCGTCCCGAGCATGCCACGACGAGCGGCAACTCACGGCTCGTCCAGGCCAAGCCGTGGGGGCAGGGCCTATCATGCTCCATGAACGATGGCCGGGACGGTCCCGGCTGGTTCCCGCTTGGAGCGTGCCCCGATGACCGTCCCGCTCGATCCCAGTGAACGCCGTTTGCTCGCGAGCCGTTGGCGGCGCGTGGCCCCAGGGCGGGCGCGGGGCCTCGTGGGCCTCGTGCTGGCCCCCCTCGTGGTCGGTGCGAGCGCGAGCGCATGGGCAGCCGAGCCGGTCCTGGCGCACGCACGGCCCGAGACCTGGGACATGACGCGGCAAGAGCTGCAGGCGATCGGGCTGGGGCAGTCGCGGGGCGATCCCCGACCGGTGCCGCCCGAGTACCCCCGGCGCAACCTCGGGGCCGATGACGATGGCTCGCACGGCCCCGGCGATCCCGATCCATGGGTCATCTTCGTCAACTTCGACGGCGAGACGCTGACCTCGGGGATGGACAGCGCGCAGCAGAACATCACGCAGATCTTCGAGCTCGCCGGACCCTTCGAGGCCTACGGAGGCGACGCCACGCAGCGCGACGCCGTGCTGCAGGCGGTGATGGCCGACTGGGCCGCCTACAACATGGTGGTGGTGGACCAGCGCCCGGCCGAGGGCGAGTACGTGATGAACATGACGGGCCCCACCAATCCCTTCGGGGGAGGAGTGCTGGGCATCGCGCCGGTGGACTGCTCCAACCTGCAGACCCACAGCAACGTCACGTTCGCGTTCCACAGCGCCAATGATGGGTTCTCGGCGGCGATCCAGGCGACCACCATCGGCCAGGAGGTCGCGCACTCGTTCGGGCTCGAGCACGTCGACGAGCCCAACGACATCATGAACCCGTACAACGCGGGCGGGGATCCGACCTTCATCGATGAGTGCATTCCCATCGTGGGCGGCTCGGTGTGCCCCCAGCAGCACCTGCAGCACTGTCCAGACGGCACGGGGCAGAACGCCCACCAGGAATTGCTCACGCTGTTCGGCCCCGCCATCGTGGACACCGATCCGCCCGTGGTGCTCATCACCGCCCCGCTCGACGGCCAGGAGTTCGAGGCGGGCAGCGACTTCTCCGTGGTGGTGAACGTGACCGACGACAGCCCCATCACGCAGGTCGAGCTGCTGCACGACGGCGTGCCGGTGATGCTCGACACCATGGAGCCGTGGGGCTTTGCGATCACCAACGTGCCCGCCGGCACCCACGTGCTCCAGGCCTCGGCCGTCGACGAGAACGGCAACGAGGGGGTGAGCGCGCAGGTGACCCTCGAGGTGATCGAGATCGGTGGCACCGAGGGCGAGACCGACGGTGCAGGGCAGGACGAGGACGGCAAGGGCTGCGGGTGCCGACATGGCGGCGCGGGCGGGCCGTGGCCATGGATGCTCGTGCTCCTCGGTCCGGCGCTGCGACGCCGCCGGTGAGCAAGACTGGGCGGCCTACCCCGGCCGCACCGAGAACCGCGGCGGCTTGATCCTCTCGCTGCGGCACCTCGGGCAGCGGCTGGGCTTGGTCATGCGCTTGCGGCCCTCGAACGCGAGCTCGCACGCGATGCACGAGGCGGGCTCCACCTCGAGCACGAGGCCCTGGTGCGGCAGCGAGCGCGCGAGGTGCTCGAGGTGGCCGGCCACCTCCCCCTGGGGAATGCCCACGGCCTGAGAGATCTGCAGCGTCGTGTGGGGTCGCAGCTCCAGGAGCTCCCGGATCTGGTCGCGCACGGTCATCGACCATCGAGGGTATCGGCTCCTGGTGCATGGGGTCGAGGGCGCGCGTCGATGGCGTTTTCGTGGCGATTTGGCAGGCTCGTGCGGCTCGTCGTGATCGAAGGGCCGGTGGTGGGCACTACCCGCTCGTCCCTGGATTGGCACGACGATCATGGCTTCCAATACGCTCCATCCCTCACGTGCGCTGCTGCACCCGGCCTGGCTCGGCAGCCTGGCCGTGCTCGCGCTCAACGACCACGTCCTCAAGGGGGCGGGCCTGCTGCCCCCCGTGATCACGGGCAAGCTCAGCGACTTTGCGGGCTTGATCGTGGCACCCGTGCTGCTGGCGGTGCTCTTGCGCGTGCGTGGCTTTGGGCCGTGGGTGGCCTGCCACGTGGCGGTGGGCGCGGTGTTCTGCGCCATTCAGCTCTCGGCCACGTGCGCCGCGGGCCTTGCCGCGCTGACGAAGATGGTGGGCGTTCCGTGGGTGATCACGCGCGATGCCACCGACCTCTTGGCCCTGCCCGTGCTCGCGCTGAGCCTGTGGGGATTGCTGCCGGCGATGCGGCGCTCGGCGGCCCGCAACGCGCGGCGCAGCGCCGAGGCCGGACTGGCCTCGGTGGGCCTGCTCTGCTGCGTGGCCACGTCCTACGAGGAGGACGACTGCTGCTGGGACGACGAAGACTGGGGCACCGAGACCGATGGCGAGGGCATCGGGGACGACGTCCTTCCGCTGCCCTCGCTGCAGGCCGACGTGGTCCTGTCCAACGCCACCGCCCAGGGTCGCGTGGTGCGGATCCGACCGCTGCGCGCCGGGGTCTCGCTCGACTGCGCCACGGTGGCCGAGGCGCCCGGGAGCCTGCTGCGCTCGGAGCTGTTCGACGCCGCGCAGAGCTGGACCCTGCCCGCCAACACCAACGTCGAGGTCCTCGATCACACGGCCGGGCAGGCGCCCTGCTACGCCGCATGGGTCGAGGCCGATGCGCTGCCGCCCCATGTGATCCTGTGGTTCGATGGGCAGCCGCCCATCACCACGGTCCCGGGCGAGGGGCAGACCGGAAGCGCGGGCGAGCTCGCCCTCGTCGACCGGGGCCCCGATGGCCTGGGTCTGCAGGCGGCCGCTGGCCTCGCGTTCCCCGTGGATCCCATCGATCCGTTGGAGGCGGGCGAGTGTGCCTGGCAGCCCGATGCCGGACGCCTGGGGTGGAGCACGCCGGTGCCGTGGGGGCCGTCGCGCATCGAAGCGGTCGAGGTGGGCCTCGATGGCTGCCTGGCCCTCGAGCTGTCGCAGGACGGCCTGGCTCCCCGCACCTTCTATCTGTGCGTGCCGCAGACCAGCTTCCCGTTCGCGGCGGGGGACGAGATCGAGGTGCGCCTGCCCCAGGGAACCGAGCCCGAGCTGAATGCGCTCGAGATCGTGGCGAGGGACGAGCAGGGCGAGGCGCTCGCCATGCCGTCGCTGCTGGCCTCGGCCGGCTCGGGCCTGCCCACGGTGGCGGACGTCGAGCTGCAAGCGGTGCCGCTCTACGGCTGCGACCCGACGTCCGAGCCCCGCTGCGGTGCGGTGGAGCGACCGATGAAGCTGCTGGTCAGCGGTCCCGATCTCGACGCGGTGGAGCTGCACGCCGGTGATGCGCCGGCTCGCCAGGGCGGTGACGGCCGCGGCGTGGAGGTGACCCTGCTCCACGCTCAGGAGCGCTTCGTACTCGACCCCGCATGCAGCCTCGGGGCGGACGACCTCGGCCCCGACCTCGAGGTGGTGATCGCCCAGTGGCCCCGCTAGCTCGCCATCCTTGCCGACTTGCACACGAAACGAGACATGACCATGAACGCCACGATCTCTCGAACGCTGAGCCGCACGCTCGCCGCCACCGCGGCCGCGCTGTGCCTGTCGACGCTGCCCGCCTGCTCCGGGGACGACGGAAGCGGCGGGCCCGATGGGGGCCCCCCGCCCGGCGAGGGCGATGACGGATCCGATCCGGGGAGCGGGCAGACGCCGCTGGCTCCGGGCGTGGGGCAGGGCGGAGCCCAGGACTTCGGCCAGTTCCGCGCCATCCTCGAGGCGGGGGGGATCCCCGGTCCGCAGACCCTCGACGACGTGGGCTTCTTCAACGAGCACAAGATCGAGCTCCCGGCCGCCGACTGCGGGGACGACGTGTGCCTGCACGCCGAGCTGGGGGTGGCGGGCAACATGCTCAGCGGGTCCAACTGCACGCTGGTGCTGCTCGGCATGAACACGCCGATCGACCCTTCGAGGATCGAGCGACCGCCGCTGCACCTCACGGTGGCCGTGGACACCAGCGGCTCGATGGATGGTGCGCCCATCGAGCACGTGCGCGAGGGCCTGCTGCGCATGGCCGAGGGCCTGCGCGCCGAGGACCGCGTGAGCCTGGTGGGCTTTGGCGACGTGGCCAGCGTGCTCGCCGACGACCTGCCCGGCGACTCGGCGCAGCTCCAGGTGGCGATCGCATCGCTCGGAGCCAGCGGCTCCACCAACCTCTACGACGGCCTGCGCACGGCCTACGAGGTGTCCTTCGATCGGGCCGATCTCGCCGAGCAGAACCGGGTGCTGCTGCTGTCGGACGGGCAGGCGACCACGGGCCTGCTGGGCGACGACCGGCTGGTCGAGCTCGCGACCGACTACGCGATCGAGGGGATCGGTCTGTCCACCGTGGGCATGGGGCTCGAGTTCGATCCGACCCTCATGCGCAGCCTCGCCGAGCGCGGAGGCGGGGCGTTCTACTTCCTCGAGGATCACGCCGCGGTCGAGGAGGTGTTCGAGGAAGAGGCCGCGGCGCTCTTGCTGCCGCTGGCCAGCGAGGTCGAGATCGACGTGGACGTGGCCTCCGGCTACCGCCTGCGGGCCGTGTACGGCACCAAGCTCGCGACCGTGGGGGCAGGCGCCGCGCACCTGTCGATCCCCAGCCTGCACCTGGCGCACCGCGAGTCGGTCGGAGACACCGAAGGCGGGCGTCGCGGGGGCGGGGGCGCGATCGTGGTCGAGCTCTTGGCCGAGCCGGGAGCGGTGCCCGACGACGAGCGCGTGGGGACGCTGACCCTGCGCTACCGCGTGCCGGGGACCGACGAGGACGTGGTCCAAGAGGAGCGGATCCTCTCGTCGCTCGCCCCGGGGCAGACCCCGGCCGAGGGCCTGTTCGACGACGCCGGCGTCGAGAAGGCGTTCGTCACCCTGAACCTCTACATGGGATTCGCCATGGCGGCCGAGCGGGCCGAGGTGGGCGACGATGCCTCGGCTCTGAACCTCCTGCAGATCCTCCACAGAAGCGTCTCGCAGTGGCTGGAGACCCACCCCGATGCCGACATCGAGGACGACCTTCGCTACGTGTTGATGTTCATCGACAACCTCATGGCGCGGGGCGCCGCGGTGCCTCCGGGCACGCCCACGCCCGAGCCCTGGCCGCAGGACTGAGGCCCAGGCGAGGTTCGCGTGCAATCGAGGACGACCGGGGGCATGCTCCAGGCGTCCTCGATGCAACTGGTCACCATCGCCTTCAGCCACTACAACGAGAAGGCCCGCTGGGGCCTCGACCGCTTCGGCGTCGTCTACCGCGAGCGCGCTTGCCTGCCGCTGCTGCACTTCCCGGTGGTGATGTGGACCACCCGGTTCCGTGGAGGGCGATCCGATCGCGTGTCCACGCGCTGGTCCACCCCGGTGCTCATCACCGACGAGGGCGAGCGTCTGTGCGACTCGTCGGCGATCGTGCGCTACGCCGACGATCGCCATGGCGACGAGGCCAGCACCCTCTATCCCCGGGAGCACCGCGCGGAGATCGAGGCGCTCGAGCAGCGGCTGCACGATCGCATGGGGGCCCACTCCCGTCGCGTGGCCTACTTCCACCTCTTGCCGGAGCGCGCGCTGATAGCCGCGCTGGCTCGCAACAACGTGGGATCGTTCCAGGCCGCGGTGTTCGTGAGGGGGCTTCCCCTGTGGTCTCGGGTGCTGCGACGGGCCCTGGGCATCGATCGCGCCCGGGCCGAGGCTTCCGCGGCCAAGCTTCGGCAAGAGGTTGCGCAGCTGGACGAGCGGATCGGCGATCGGCTGGGCGAGGGGGGCTACCTCGTGGGCGATCGCTTCTCCGCCGCCGATCTGACCCTCGCGTGCATGCTGGCGCCCGCGCTGCTGCCGAGCCAAGACGAGGGCTACTCGGCGTACCTGGGGCGGGTGGACGAGCTGCCGCCCGCGGCCCGGGCCTTGGTCGAGGAGATGCGGCAGACGCGGATCGGCCAGCATGCGCTGCGGATGTTCGCCGAGGAGCGACGGCGGTCGCCCCCCTGAGCCCGACCCGCGCGGGCAGGGGATGGCCCCGCGCCGAGCGATGGGTGTATCGTGCGAGCGAACATGGCGGTTCGCTGGGCCACGACAGTGGGGTGGAGCGTGGGGGGTTGGCTGCTGGCCACCCTCGTTTCGAGTGAAGCCGAGGGTCGGGGCTTGGCGCCCGAGCCGGTGCCGGACTCGGTCGCGCCCGAGGAACCGGGCGAGCCGAGCGAGCCCGAGGTACCCGTAGCACCCGGTGATCCGGGCCAGCCCGTGACACCGGAGTCGGGCGAGCCGACCGAGCCGGGCGAACCGACCGAGCCAGGCGAGCCGGGCGAACCGACCGAGCCGGGCGAGCCGACCGAGCCCGAACCGACCGAGCCCGAGCCGACCGAGCCCGAGCCCGAGCCCGAGCCCGAGCCCGAGCAGCCGGAGACCGTCGGGGTCCAAGGGGTCGAGGCCATCGGCGAGGCCGAGCCCGAGGTCGAGCGCCCCCGTCGCAAGCGGCCGATGCATCGGCTCATCTACAGCAACCTCAGCGCGGTGCGCTACAACCCGCTCGGGCTGGTCAACGAGTTCACCGCGGGCTACCGCTACCAGCTCATCAAGAAGAACTCCACGCTGTTCAAGGAGAGCTTCGTCGCCGCGCAGCTGCACACCTATCTCACGCCCGCGTACGGGCGCATCGGGCCCAAGATCGACATCCAGCCGCTGGCGATCCTCAACCTCTCGGCCACCTACGACTACACCGGCTACTTCGGCTCGTTCGGCCTGTTCCAGTCGTTCGACAGCCCGACCGCCGACTGGTCCGACACCGAGCTCGACCGCCGTGACGACCTCGGCCATCCCACGCTCGACAACTACGCCACCACCGGGCACTTCGTGACCCTCTCGGCGCTGCTCCAGGCCAAGGTGGGGCGGATCGCGGTGCGCGACAACCTCAAGTTCTACTGGGCCGACTACGACCTGCGGGCCGGCGACACCGTCTCGTACGACCAGACCCTCGACATCACCATCCCCAACAAGGGCTGGGCGATGACCAACGATCTCGACGGGCTCTACCTGTTCGACTTCGGCTTGACCCTGGGCCTGCGCTACACCCTGACCCAGGCGTTCTATCGCCCCGAGCACTTCCAGCCCGCCGAGCCCATCAGCGGCCCCAATGGACCCACGCATCGCCTGGGTCCGGCCATGCTCTACACGTTCTTCGATCGCCCCGACAAGCGCTTCAACAAGCCCACGCTCATCGTGCTGTCGCAGTGGTGGGTTCAGCACCGCTTCCGCACCGGTCAGGACGTGAGCGTGGGAGTGCCCTACTTCGTGGTGGGCTTCCGCTTCGAGGGCGACCTGTGGCCCGACCCGGCGTCGTGGCACGCGAAGACCGAGCCCAAGCGCAAGCGGCGGGGCAAGCGAGGCGAGTGAGCGACGGCCGCGGGCTCCCGTGATCGAGTCGACTCGACGCTACGCGGGTGGCTCGTCGCGATCGTGCGGGCTGGTCTGGGCCCGGGCCTCGTCTCCGGCGTCGAGCCGTCGGACCACCCGGCCGTAGATCACCAGCGACACGGCCGACACCAGCGCGACCCCCACGAACACCATCCACAGGTAGTGCGCATGGGCGTAGGCCTCCGGCATGGGCCCCTCGCCCGCCAGCGCCCGCAGGCGCTGGGCCTGGTCGGCCGCGGAGAGGGTGGTGGGCTCGGGGCAGTAGCGCTCGAGCAAGAACCCCGAGGTGACGAAGCCCAGCAGCGAGGCCAGGAACGAGTGCAGGTGCGAGAACCCGAGGTAGAGGCCCTCTTCGCCGGCGGGCGCCTGGCGCGAGAAGTACTCGAGGAAGCGCGGTGAGATGAAGCCCTCGGCCAGGCCCTGGATCCCGATGCCCACCACCATCATGAAGGCCACCGGGTGCATGCCGAGGATCTCGCCGCCATCCACCAGGTTGCCGGCCGCCATGCAGAACGCCGAGACCGGCATGATGAACATGCCCACCGTCATCGAGGTCAGGGCCGTGCGGCGGCGCATGAGCGCGGTGATGCCCCCCACCGTCAGCACCACGACGGCCGGGTTGACGTTGGCGTACCACGAGGGCGAGGCGCCCTCGCCGGCCATGCGCAGCACGTACTTGGGCATGCTGGCATAGAGCTGGTGCTGCACCATCCAGAACCCGGTGATGATGAGGATGAGCACCAGCAGGCGAGTGCGGCCGAGCACGGCGCGCAGCGCCTGCCACAGCTGCCCGATCGACTTGCCCTCGCCGTCGCCGTGCGTGCTGCGAAACGCCACCAGCACCAGCACGAACGCGATCGCGGTCATCGAGGCGGCGAACAGGTTGAGCACGACGAGCCCCTCGTTGCCCATGCTCTCGCGCAGCGGCTTGACCACCGTCTTGCCCCCGAACGCCCCGATGTTCACCATCGCGTAGAAGATCGAGTAGCCGCGGGCGCGGGTGGAGGCGGTGGTCTCGCGGGCGATGGTCCCCGTGATCACCGACTTGATGAACGAGCCGCCCACCATCACCAGCAGCATCACGGGGATGAACAGCCACTTGTGGCCGCTGCGCTCCAGGCCGTGGAACGCGACCTCGCGGCCGTAGCTCACCAGGCCCGCGCTCTGCAGCAGCGTGGGCAGCAGCCACATGCCCCCGTAGCCCAGGGTGAGCAGGCCGAACGCCAGCAGCAGCGCGCGCCGAAAGCCCATGCGGTCGGCGTAGGCCCCCGAGAACGTGGGCAGGAAGTAGAGCCCCGCCGAGAACACCCCCGAGACGGTGGCCGCCTCCACGTCGGAGTAGGCCAGGATCCGGCTGAGGTAGAGCGTGATGGCGACGAACACGCCGTACCAGGCCGCGCGCTCGCACAGCTCGACCGAGTTGGCGACCCAAAAGGTCCGACTGAAGCCGCGGGACTCGGTCTCTCCACCGTCTGCCATGGCGCGCACGCACCATAGCCCACGCAGCAACGTTGCGACACTCCCTTACCCCGTGGTCTGCCCGTGGTCTACGTGGACCCGTACCCTCTTGGGCCGTGATGCCACGCCCGGCCCGCGCTACCATTGCCAGCGATGGCGACCTCGGGCGGCAAGGACGACGCGACGATCTGGAAGCGGTGCAGCACCTGCCGGGGGCCGATCGACCTTGGCGACACCTACTACGTGTGCAGCGTCTCCACCTGCAATCGCGCGCGCACCATCTATCGCTTCTGCACGGTGGAGTGCTGGGAGGAGCACCTGCCGCTCATGCGCCACCGCGAGGCGTGGGCGGTGGAGGAGACCGCACCCACCAGGGCGGAGTGGGAGGAGCCTTCGGGCACGGGGCCCGATGGTCCGACCTCGGAGATCTCCAAGGTCGATCTGACGGCAACCACCACTGCACCGGCGGTGGTGCCCGCCAGTCCCGACGCACCGCGTCGGCGGATCCGGGTGGGCTCGGCCCCTCGCCCTGCGGCCCCGCCCGAGCCGCCGGGCGACGTGCTGGTGGTCGTCTCCCGCTTCAAGTCGTACGTCAAGGAGCGCTTCGGCATGAACACGTCCGACGGGGTCTTCGACGTGCTCAGCGACCACCTGCGGGTGGTGGCTCGGCGCGCGGCGGAGAACGCCCGGGCCGACGGGCGCAAGACGGTGATGGATCGCGACCTCGAGTTCCTGCGCAAGCGCTAGGGCGTGACCATCACGTGGAACCAAAACCAGCTCACGCCCTGCCGGTCGTCGCGCTGCACGAAGTAGAGCGTGGCGCGACCGTCGGGCGGTAGGTCGCTCTCGATGTCGTCCTGCTCGCCGGGGATCATCTGCCAGGTGTTGTAGCTGACGGGATCGTCGCTGTCGTTGCTGAGCAGGGTGCCCCAGGTACGGTACCAGTCGCCGCGGTAGTTCTCCTGCCGCTCCTCGTACATCCCATCCTCGGCCGAGATGAGGTAGGTCTGCAGATCGTCCTCGGGAGAGGTGGTCTCGATGACCAGGGTCTGCCCGGCCCTCGCCATCAGCGTGTCGCCGGCCGCGACCTCGGTGCCCTGCTCCTCGAGCACTCGCAGCAGATCGTCGCGCCCGACCGGCTCGTCGCTCACCACCACGCGAAAGCCGGTGACCTGGGTGTTGCGGTCGGCCTCGGGGATCTGGTCGTCCGGGGGCAGCGAGCCGAGCTGGTCGATCGGCAGGCCGGCGTCGGCGGCCAGGCGCAGGATCTCGGCGTCGGGACCGATCGAGGCCCGCTGCACGGCAACCAGGCACTCGAAGGGCACGGGCTGCTCGCCCAGCAGTGCCTCGGCGCAGCGCTCGGTGCTCACCCCGTCGGTGCGATGGCCGATCATCGTCAGCTCGAGGTCGCCGCCGAGGAAGAAGTTGAAGTCGAGCGGCACCTGCATGCTGGGCTCGGCCGGGGTGCTCGCGCCCACGCCCACGGGGATGCGGCACGGCGCGGGCATGGCCGGCAGCTCCGTGCCGAGGCTGGGGTCGAGCGCGGAGAAGTCGACCGGGGGGCAGTCCTCGATCTCGTCGAGGGCCAGCGGGAGCTGCCCCGAGAGGCAGGCGAACAGGCCCTGGATCGGCTGCATGGGGCACGCCAGCCAGATCGGCTCGAGCTCGGCCTCGATGCGCTCGGGGGTCAGCGGGCCCTGGTCGTCCACGATGAACGGGATCGCGCGAATGCTCTCGACGGGCAGCGCCTCGCTCCGCGGGGGCCGGTCGGGATCGGGGACGAAGTCGATCGCCTCGACCCGCATTGCCAGCGGCCGCACGCTCGCGATGCGCTCCGAAATCGGCAAGTCGATCGCGCAGGCCGAGCCCACGCCCACGAGCGAGAGGGCGACGATGCACGAACGACGCGATGCCCCCACCAGCCCCCCCTTGGGGGGCACCTGGCGGTGTGCTTGCCTACCGGAGGATGCGGGGGGCATGACTAGTCCTAGAACTCGAGCTTGAGCCCCAGCGAGGGGATGATGGGCAGGCCGGCCACCGGGCGGCGGTCGGAGTAGTCGAAGCTGTAGATCAGGAACTCGGTGTTCTGGCGGTTGTAGACGTTCTGCACGTCGAGGTAGAGCGTAAGGCTGGCCCGCTTCCAGGTCCACTGCTTGTCCACGCGCAGGTCGAGCTGGTGGAACGCGGGCATGCGGTCGGAGTTGGTGACCCCGTTCAGCGGGACGTAGAAGCCGCCGGCGCCGTCGTAGACCGCGCCCACGACCGGGGTCATGGGGTTGCCCGAGACCAGCCGAAAGCGGGCGCCCGCCTGCCAGCCCTTGGGCAGCTTGACCACGCCGATGAGGGTGAGGATGTGGGTCTGGTCGAAGCCGAACAGCTCCCAGTCGTCCTCGGGGGTGGCTCGACGCTCGCTGCGCGACAGCGTGTAGGCCAGCCACCCGAAGAAGCGCCCGGTCAGCTGCTTGCGCAGCAGCACCTCGAGGCCGTAGGTGCGGCCCTGCTGGGTGTTGGCGAACACCTCGGGGCCGATGCTGCCGTCCTCGCGTCGCACCAGCTCGGACGAGCCCGTGCTCTGGTCCCAGATGTAGTTGAAGAACGCGGTGCCATCGAGGTTGATGCCGTACTCGAACTGCTGCGAGACCCCCACGCTGTTCTGCAGCCCGCGCTGGACCCCCAGCCGCGGGTTGCCGAACTCGCTGCTGTACTCGACCGCCTGGGGCGACTGGGTGTAGATGCCGGTGCCGCCCTTGAGCAGGGTGCGATCGGCCAGCTGCCACGCGAAGTTCATGCGCGGGTCGACGAAGCTCGTGGGATCGGGCCGGGTGTAGTAGCCCATGCGCACCCCCGGGAAGAGGGTGAAGGTGTCGGTCACGCCCAGGGTGGCGGTGGAGTAGACGGCGGGGACCGCCGCCGCGGACTTCACCGTGGTGGTGAGGCTGCCCGAGCTGCTGCCGCCACCCCCGGTGGGGATGGGCGGGGCCTCCACGTCCACCTGGAACCACGTGCCGACGTACTCGGTGCCCACGCGAAGGCCGCTGCGCCGACCGAGCGTGCGCTCGACCTCGGAGCGCAGCGAGACGTTGTGGGTGCGCAGGTCGAAGTCGAAGAACTGCCCGATCCCGAACTGGATGTACTCGAGCCGATAGGAGGGCGTGACCAGGAAGCGCCACGGCCCGCTCTTCTTTTCGTAGGCCAGATCGAAGCGGTGGAAGAACTGAGCGGTCTCGAACGCGTCGCGCTCGTCGGGCTCGACCTCGTTGGGGTTGGCCGCGACCACCTTGGTGCGATCGTCGGAGCCGAAGATCCGCGCGGTGAAGGTGCCGCCGGCCAGCGGGTAGTCGAACAGGGTCTGGTAGTCGTAGTAGCGGGGGGCGATGGTGAGGTCGAGGCCCGCGTCGTCGGGGATGAAGGCGGGCAGCAGCACGTCGATGTACGAGCGGCGGCCCGACAGCGCAAACGAGCCCTTGCCCACCGGTCCCTCCACGAGCACGCCGGTGTCGAACACGTCGCTGTCGATGTAGCCGTGGTAGCCGTCGCGTCGGCCCGCGCGGGGCGTGACGTCGATGATGCCGCCGATCGCGTCGCCGTAGCGGCTGTCGAAGTTGCCGGGGACGAAGTCGATCTTGTCGAGGATGTCGCCGTTGAACACCGAGGTGAGCCCACCAAAGTGGAACAGGGTGGGGATCTCGTGGTGCCCGAGGTATACGGCCGAGTCGTTGGGGCCCGTGCCGCGGATGGCGAGCAGGCCGATGCCGAACGGGGCGCGGGCGACCCCCGGGAAGTTCTGGATCGACTTGAGCGCATCGCCCTGGGTTCCGGGCAGCACGCGGATCTCGTCGGCGGTGATCGTGCGACGGGCGACCTCCTCGCGACCCGCCCCCTCGGTGACCACCACCGTGCGATAGGGGTTGGTCTCGAGCCGCGGGGCGAAGTACTTGACGGTGATGGCCTCGTTGGCGGGGAGCCCCTCGACGAACTCGATGCGCTCGTAGCCCTGGGCCAGCACGATCACGCGGATCTTGCCGCCGCCCGGGATCCCACGCAGCTCGAAGTTGCCCTCCGGGTCGGTCGTCGCGCTGGCCTGCCAGGCCGGGATCCCGGGGGGGTCGTAGCGGGTCTTGCGGACCTGGCCGAAGTCCTCGTCGGCGGCGGCCGGGATCGCCACCACGCGGGCGCCGGGGATCGGCGTGCGCTGGCCCGCCTCGAGCACGGTGCCCGCGATGCGAACGGGGCCGGCCTGCTCGTCCGCGTCGCCCCCTTCGGTCGTGGCCGCGTCGGGATCGACCTCGGCGGCGGCTCCCGAGTCGGGCTCGGGCTCGGTTTCGGCTGCGGGCTCGGTCGCGGGTTCGGCTTCGGGCTCGGGGGGCGGCGGCGGAGCGATCGGAATCGTCAGCCGCTGCACCACCTCCACGGGCTGGCCATCGAGGGTGGCGGGGGTGTAGCGCAGGCGGCCGACCGCCTCGAGCGCGAGCTGGTCGAGGGTGGGGTGCAGGGGCTGGACGACCGTGAGGTCCTTGGGGACGCCGTCGGTCCCGATCGTCAGCTCGATGATCACGTCACCCGCGGGAGGGTCGGGCCGTCCGGCGAGGTCGGCCGGATAGTCGAGGCTCGTCGTGTTCTCCAGGAGCGGAGGGCGAAGCTCACCGGTGGGCGCGGCCGAAGCCCCTTCGGGAGGTGCCGCGAGCACGAGCGCGCTGGGTAGGGCAAGCCAGGACGCAAGCGCCCACGCCATCACCCCGCAACGAGACGTTCTGGTTGCGCTCCCCACGTCCTCGGCGGCGGACTGTAGCAGCCCCAACGGTGTTCCGGCACCCCTTCCCGCCATTCGATGCGCCCGACGGCTCCTGTGGCCGCTTGGCTCTCGGTCGCTCGGGCCGAGCACCGGCGCCTCGGCATGCTGCGACAGTTCGTCCCATGGCCACGTCCCCTGGGCTCTTCCATCCTGGGGGGCGGACCCATGCCACGCTCGCTCTCCCGCTACTCCTGCACCGCGATCCTCGCCTTCACCCTCGCCCCCGCGGGCTGCTCGCACGAGCCGGAGCCCGGTGGATCCGGTGATGCTCGCACGTTCGAGATCCCCGTGGCCCCCTACTTCGGCTCGGACGTCGTCACCTGCGGAGCGTCGTACGCGGGGGCGGGCACCACCGGGGCGAGCTTCGAACTCAAGGACTTCCTCGTGTTCCTCCACGGCGTCGAGCTGGTGCGAGAGGGAGGCGAGCGCGTGCCCCTCGAGCTGGTCGACGATCAGCAGTGGCAAGGCCAGGGCGTGGTGCTGCTCGACTTCAACGACGCCACGGGGGCCTGCCTGGGCGATGCGGAGACCAACGCGCGCATCGTGGGCACCGCGCCGGATCACGGGGACTACGTGGGGATCGCGTTTCGCGTGGGCCTGCCGCCCGCGCAGAACCACCTCGATGCGGTCACCGCTCCCGCCCCGCTGAACAAGCCGAGCACGTGGTGGAGCTGGCAGGGCGGCTACAAGTTCCTGCAGCTCACCCTCGCCACCGCGGTGCACGAGTCGTACTTCGTGCACGTGGGCGCCACCGCGTGCGAGGGGTCGGTCGAGGACGGGTTCTCGTGCGCGGGCGATCACGAGATCCTCGTCGACGTCGACGACTTCGTGCCCGGTCGCGACGGCCTGCGCATCAACGTGGCCGCGCTGCTGGCCGAGGTCGACCTCGATGCGCCCGTCGACTTCGCCAGCGGCGACTTCATCGCGGGCTGCATGTCGTTCGACCCCGACCCCGAGTGCGATCCGATCTTCACCAAGCTGGGCCGGCGCTTCATGAGCGAGGAGGCGGCGCCCGAGCAGATCGCCTTCGAGGTCGACGTGGACGCGGCCCCCGACCTGGTCTCGCCGAGCGAGTCGGACCAGGTGCCGCAGCCCGGCAGCGACGCCTTCGATCGCGATCCCCGGCTCGACGTCTCCGTGGTGAGCGAGGCCGGCGTGGCGCGCTCCCACCCCATGGGAGACGCGCTGCCGATCGGCAGCCGCACCCACCGGCGAGGGCCCGGCAACCAGTGCATGAGCTGCCACCAGCCCAAGGGGCCGGGGGCGGGCCTGTTCGACGTGGCGGGCACGGTGTGGGAGGCCGACGGCGAGACCCCGCTCACCGATGCCACGGTCAAGCTGCTGCCGATCGCGGCGGGGCCGTGCCAGGAGGGAGACGAGCGCGCGCAGTGCCAGGATCAGCCCGTGGGGACCTACCGCGAGGAAGACGTGGTGGCCACGCTCGTCACCGATCCGTACGGCAACTTCTACAGCACCGAGCTGCCGCCCGAGGCGGCGCCGCCGTTCTGGCCCGTGGTCGAGCGCGGCAGCGACGAGGTGATCCGCACGTTCATGGGGCACCCGGCAGCGAGCGGCTCGTGCAACATGTGCCACGGTGTGAACCGAGTCCGGCTCGAGGCGCCGTGAGCCGCTGGGCCCTCGCGGCGCTGCCGCTCGTCGTTGCCTGCCACGGCGGCGAGGCGGAGCCCTATGCATGGCGGCTGCCGCCCCACTTCCCCGAGCCGTGGGTCCCCGACGACGCGCCCATGAGCGAGGCGAAGGTCGAGCTGGGTCGCCATCTCTTCTACGAGGAGCGTCTCTCCGTCAGCGGCACGATCTCGTGCGGCACCTGCCACGTGCAGGCGCTGGCCTTCACCGACGGCCGAGCCACCTCGATCGGCGCCGATGGCCATGCCGGCACGCGCAGCTCCATGACGCTGGCCAACGTGGCCCACCAGCCCACGCTGACGTGGGGCAACCCGGTGCTCGACACCCTGGAGGCGCAGGCCCTGGTGCCCCTGTTCCTCGACGTGCCGCTCGAGCTGGGGGCGCAGTACGTGATCGTCGACGTGCTGGAAGAGATGGCCGCCGACGAGTACCGGGCCCGCTTCGTCGACGCCTTTCCCGACCAGGACGATCCCTTCACGGTGGGCAACGTGGCGGCCGCGCTCGCGGCGTTCCAGCGCACGCTGAGCTCGGGAGACTCGCCCTACGATCGCCACCTTCGCGGCGAGCCGGGCGGGCTGAGCCCGGCCGCCGAGCGCGGGCTGGCGCTGTTCGAGTCGTCGCGGCTCCGCTGCGCAGGCTGCCACGGGGGACTGCTGCTCGCGTCCGACATGCGCAGCGCCGACGACCCCGAGGCCACGGCTCGGTTCGAGAACACCGGGCTCTACGATCTGGGCGCGGGGGGTGGCTACCCGCCGCCCAACGTGGGCCTGTTCGAGTTCACGGGCGAGTCCACCGACATGGGTCGGCATCGGATCCCCTCGCTTCGCAACATTGCCGTCACCGCGCCCTACATGCACGACGGGAGCATCGCCGACCTCGACGGGGTGCTCGATCACTATGCGGCGGGTGGCCGCACGCTGAGCGATGGTCCATGGGCGGGCGTGGGCGCCGACAATCCCAACAAGAGCCCGCTGGTCGCGGGCTTCGAGCTCACGGCCGCGGAGCGGGCCGACCTCGTCGCATTCCTCGAGGCGCTCACCGACGAGGCCTTCCTGGTCGATCCCCGCTTCTCCGATCCGACGGCAGGGTAGGGGATCAGTCGAGCGCGGCCAGGCGCTGTCGCGCGCGCAGCAGCGCCTGGTCGTGCTGCTGCAGCTCCGCGGCGCGATCGGTGAGCGCCGCGCGGGCTGTCTCGCTGCGCTCGCGCTCGCGCCGGGCATGGGCCCGGGTGCGCAGCGCCTCGCGCTCGGCCGCGTCGGCCTGCTGACGTGCCGCCTCGGCTCGGGCCACGGCCGCTTCGTGGAGCCGCGCATGATGCTGGGCGGACAGCTCGGCCTCGTCGGCATCCCTGGTGGTCTGGTCGAAGGCCGCGGCGGCGTGCTCCATCTTCAGCCGGGCCTCCTCGTGCGCGCGCGCAGCCGAGACCACCGCCGCTTCGGCCTCGCTTCGCGCCCGGTCCTCGATTGCGCTCGGCTCGGGCGAGGGGGCCGTCGCGGGGATGGGAGCTCGGGACGCGGCCAGCCGGGCCAGCAGCTCGAAGCCCGGGGGGTCGAGATCCGCGGTGAGCCGTCCGATCCGAGGTCCGTCGTCCGATGCCGCATGGGCGGCGAGGGCTTCGAGCGTGGTGTTGATCTTGCGGAGCGTGCCGGTCGCTGGCACGTGCCCCGCCTGCTGCAGCACCGCGACGGCGGCCTCCTCGAGGGCCTGCAGCGCGCGTCGCCGCGACTGGGTGATCGACGCCTGCGCGCCCGGGCCCGCGCCCGTGCGCAGCGCCTGAAGCTGGCGCCGCCCGGCATCGAGCAGCGCCTCGACCTCCGGTCGCGCCGTCCACCACAGCTGGTTGACCACCCACGCCGACACGCCGGGCTTGGGCAGCCCTCGCAGGGCGGCCGCGGCCTCCTTCTCGCCGGCCGCGGCCAGGCGCTTGGCCGCCGCGTTGCGCTCGGCCACGAAACGCTCGCGCGGCCCTCGAAACAGCGCATCGAGCAGCGCCTCGTGCTCGGGGCCACCGTCGGGCATGGCGATGGCGGCGTCGTCGTTGGCCGACGTCACCATCCGATCCTATGCTCTGG
The DNA here is from genome assembly GCF_026337845.1 of Paraliomyxa miuraensis. GTDB lineage: Bacteria > Myxococcota_A > Polyangia > Nannocystales > Nannocystaceae > Paraliomyxa > Paraliomyxa miuraensis. Next base: position 235,483 of record NZ_JAOVZF010000145.1, read on the forward strand.
ACCGACGAGCCCCGCAAGCGCGCAGTGCGCGGCACGTTGGTCCCCGACCGCCATGAATCGTCTGCTCCAAGCGCTGGGTCTGCTCGCCACCGTCGTCCTCGTGGGCTATGCGGTGGTGCTGTCGCTGTCCAATCCCGATGCCGACGAGGTGGTCGAGGACGTCATCGCCGACGCCCAGGCCGACGAGGGCCACCGCGAGGAGCTCGAGCGCAACCGCGAGATCTTGCGTCGCACCGCGCGAGGGCTGGCGATGACCCCGGGGGCGCAGGTCGAGCACGTCGAGCAGGCCTCGCGCGCCGAGCCCGTACCCTCGGCACCCTATGGCTCGGGCCAGATCGACGAGGCCACGGCCCGCGAGGGCTTCGACTACGCCATGGATCGGGTCGATGGGATCATCGAGAGCCGCCGTCGGCTCGAGCAGGACGAGTGGCAGCAGCTCTATCGCGAGACCAACGACGCCTTCGCCGCGCTGTCGATGATGCTCGACGCCACCAACGAGGCCCAGGCGGCCGAGCTCGAGACGGCGCACGGGCGGCTCAAGAAGGGGCTGGGCAAGGTTCGCGTTCGGGGGCGCAAGCTTCCGAACTAGTCCCTCATCCCGGAGCTTTGCTCCGGGGGAGGGACTAGGCGCTACGTCTTTCTGGAGGGGCTTCGCAGCCCCTCCCCCGGGCCGGCAAAGCCGTCCCGGGGCCCCCTCCCCGGCGGTCGGGCGGAGCCCTCCTGGTTGAGGTGGTTCATGGGGTTGGGGGGGTGGGGGACGGGGGTTGGGGGACGGTTGGGGGATCGTGGGGAATGTAAGGCTGGGGG
>NZ_JAOVZF010000112.1 GCF_026337845.1 Paraliomyxa miuraensis
GCCGACCTCTGCGCTGGCTGCCCCAAGCGTACCCCCAGGTTTCATCCTTGGGGGTACGCGTCAGCGAGTGGGCGACTAGAACCTAATCCCGAGCTGCCCCTGCACGGTCTGCACCGCGCGGGCGTCACCGGTGGGGCCGGTGTCGCTGACGCGGTTGAAGGCGCCCAGCGGGAACAACACGCCGTACTGGAAGAAGATCGGCTCGCGCACGTCGTGGTAGCGGAACGCGCCGTCGAGCTCGATGCCGTAGCTGTACTTGTTGCCCAGCGTGGCCTTGCGGTTGGCGGCCATCGCATACTCCACGTCGACCCGCGCGCTGAAGCTGTCGAAGAAGTAGAACGCCGCCCAGGGCTTGGAAGTACGCCGCGTTGGAGACCGTGCCCAGGATCTCCCGGAACAGCAGCATGTCGACGTTGAAGGCGCGGTTGAAGCGGAAGTTGCTGACGACGTCGTTGTCGTCGTTGATGCCGACCGCGGCCCCCGCATCGGGGGCGTGGGGAGAGCTGGCCACGTCGCCCGTGGCGAAGCCCTGGTCCAGGCCCACGTGGAAGCGGTCCTTCAAGAAGCCGTACTTGAACTCCAGCGCGTAGCCGAAGTTGGCCAGCGTCCTGCGGTTCAGGTCGGACGCGGCGACCGACTCGTAGATCCCCGAGTCGTCCTGCGCGGTGGCGGCCAGCGAGTCGTCGAGCGCGTTGAAGCGCCCGAAGCTGCCGGCGGCCTCGAGCTCGACCCGCAGCGTGCGCCAGTTGACGCGCATCCACAGGTCCGGGGTGACCACGAAGGCGCGGCGCGTGACCAACAGCTCGTTGTACGGGGAATTCTCCAGCAGCCCCGCCTCGGCCGCGGGAGGGTAGGGAGGATTGGCGCAGAATTTCGGCTGGACCCGCGGCGTTCCATCCCTCATGAGCTTCCTGCTCGAGACGCGCCGGCCCCCGCAGACGCCTCGCAGGTTGACGTAAGATCCAATACTCGGCGAAACGAGCTGCTCACCCGCGCAGCGGCGAGAGGGTGTTCACCCGAGCAGCGTCGAGGGCCCAAGGGCGAGCCGCATTGGGGCGGCCCAAGGGCGAGCCGCATTGGGGCGGCCCAAGGGCGAGCCGCATTCGCGGCCAGTGGCGCCGCCCGCCGAGGGCGGACGGTGAGCCCTGCACTACGGCGCGTTCAAGCCCCCTCGCCCATCGCATCGATGCCCAGTTGTTCGGGCCATTCGTCCAAGGGCAGCTCCAGCTGCGGCGGCGGTCGGGCTCGCCCGATCTCCGCCGGCTCGATGGGCAGATCGAGCGCAGCGAGGAACCGCTCGATGACCTCGGGTTGCGTGATCTCGGCGATGATCTTCATCCGCCCTCGACATACTGGGCACTCGAGCACGTCCAGGGCGAAGACACGATGCATGAGCTCGGCCCAGCTCGAGCGTCGACGTGGTCGCGGCTCGGCACACGCCGAGTCATGAAGACCGATGACCATGGCCGGCCTCATCGGCTCCGCCACGGCGCCATCTCGCGAAGCGGTTCGTCGGCCAGGTGCTCGTCCGCTCTCCACGATGCCGATCGGGCCCACGATGCCCGAGATGCCCCGTCGCGGCACAGTGATCGAGACCGCCTCGTCGAGCGTGGCACGGCTCACGGCGACGATCGGTGGAGGAACTGCCGACGCGCAGCCCCAGGGATCCGTCCCCGTCGATGTCTCGTGCCCTGTGCACGCTCGTCGATCGGACACCACTCGAGCACGCAGCTTCGAGCCCGGCGCGAGCACCCCGTGGTACCGCAGCACGTTGGCCTGTGGAGGCGGGATCAGGGCCATGAGCTTCTCGATGAGCTCGGACGGCGTGAGCACGACCCCTCGCGTGCCGTCGCGCCACGGCTTGCGGAACAGGTACAGCAGCTTGCCATCGGGTCTCCGATGAAGACGCTCGGTCGCCACCGGTGGCCGAGCAACGTATCGCAGCAGCCGCTCGAGTCGCTTGCGGTCCCGGGACAGCTCGAGGATCGAGACGCTCGCGCGGGCGTCGTAGCGCTGGACGAGCCCGGTAAAGTCGCGGAACACGTCCACGAGCACGTCGATGGGGTGGTCGGGCGGCGGGGTCTCGATGCACGCGTCCGCCATCACGCCGAACGCCCGGCGGGCCCACGCGGCGAAGCGGATCGACAGCAGCTCGCCGAGGATCCGCGCCTGCGGGGCGGGCGGGTGCTCGACCAGGGCCTGCAGGCGCTCGTCGTCGATAGCCCACGGGCGGCGGAGCATGAAGACGGTCCACGCCAGCTCGACCGCCATGCAGCGGTCATCGAAGTACGTCGGCGGAGCGGGCGGCGGCTCGCGGCCCCAGTCGACGGCGTAGACGGCTCGGCCGTCGTCGTCGAGCATCGCGACCACCTGGACGCCGCGAGGGAGGCGGATCTCGTGGGAGCGCCAGTGGTTGGCGCGGTCGGCCATGGCCTTGACCATGGCGAGCTGCTCGGCGTAGCGGGCCGGGTCGGTGAAGCGCTGGGCCTCGAAGGCGTGGCCGAGCCGGAGGCGGCTCTCGCGGAAGTGCCGCGGCAGGCGCTTGGGGCGGGGAGGCACGACGCGACGAATGTAGCAGCCGGCTCGCCTCCTTCGGAGGCTCTCTCGAATGCATGCGCCTGGAAAAGGCGGCGTGCCACTTCACCTCGGCGCGGAAGGATCGGTTGCCAGGAGCGTGCGACGATTGAAATCGCTCCGAGAACTCCCGCCCGTACCCAAGAGCGCACCGCGGGAGTCGCAGGTAGCGTGCATCCGAGCGCCATCGGCTCTACCATGGGCCGATGCACCCTGTGGTCCTGTTCGGTCTCCTTGGTCTGGGCTTCGCAGCGCTGTCGCGGCCCAAGAAGAAGGGAAGCTCGCGAGCCGACGCGTCGTGTTACTGGGGACCCTTCCACCCCGCGACACGATGCCGAACGATCCTCGCGGCGGTCCGTCCTCACGAGGTCTCGCATCTGGTAGCGCAGGCTCGGCAGGCTCGGTCCTGGCACCTTGGCGGGGCCCTATCCCGGACCCAAGCGGCGGCCATGGTCCTTCGCAGTATCGGGCTCGTCTACATCGCCGACGTGCCCACTCACGATCGATGGTGCCCACCCCACGTCACGTTCGCGCGTGGCGGGGGTGACTGTGACGACCACGCGATCGTGGGCGCCTCGTTGCTGCTCGGCCTCGGGGTGCAGGCATGGGTCGCGATCGGTGACGGGCCGACGGGTCCGCACGCGTGGGTGGTCGGGCGCGATCCTCAGATCGGGCCCTTCGTGCTCGAGCCCCAGGATGGTCACATCTGGTTGGGAAACCAGGCACCCGGGTACCAGCCACAGCTCATCCTCGGGCCTCACGGGTGCTTTGGATTGAGGCAAGACGGCACCGCCTGGCACCCGATCTCGGTCGGCTAACGTCGGCCCGGCGTCGAGATCATCGCGTGTCGCACAGGTGGTCGGCGCCGGGGGGCAACGGTCGCTCGGCGCCGATGCTCGTCGAGCCACTCCCCGAGCAAGCGGGCTTCACCGCCGCTCCCGTATCACCGCAGCTGCGACCCAAACTACACCCACGCCTCCGCCACCTGCTGACGCCGAGGCGTCTCACCTGTCCGCGGGAGGTGGAGCCGATTCCTCGCCAAAGAAGTTTCGGGGCACTCTCGCGCCATGTCGGCAAAGAATCGCGCTCCGGTCTCGCAGAACCGTCGGCTCACGCGTATCATTCCCCCTCGAAATGAATCCGCCATACAATTCCCGACTATTCTCAAGCACGCTGGGAAGCGAATCGGAGCTCAAGACTCATCACGAGCAAGTCTGGGCGGTGATAGACCAAGCTCTTAGAGAATGTCGGAAGCGAGCAAGCGCGATTGCATCCACGATCCGAGTCGAGAATCCAGACCTAACGGACCATTCCGTAGACCATCTTGACGCGCTGTGGCAAATGGCAGACCTGGTAGTACACGAAGGCGACATCAATCCATCCGAGGCATTCGTCCTTGGCATCGTGTTCATGTTGCACGATCTCGGAAATACGAGGATTTCGCATGGACCCGACAGAGACTCATGGAAAAGCAGCCTCGAGTACCGCGCGTTCCGAAAGCAAGTGGAGCGTTCATCTCCTGGCGCCGGAAGAGAGGACATAGAACGCCGAACCAACTTTCTATTCCTGCGAAGCGTACACGCCAAGCGCGTCGAGGACATTGCTGTTCGAGAGTGGTCAACCGGCAATGGGCACGAGTTTGAATATCTGATTGAGAGCCATGCTCTACGGCAAGCATTCGGGGAGTGGATCGGCAAAATATGCCGTTCCCACAACGACGACATCAGCTCCGTCATTACCGAATTCGGGCACATAGGAAGAATTGCGCCTCCTCCAGATTTTCCACAGCACTGGAAAGTCGATCTGCTAAAAATCGCGTGCTTGCTGAGGGCTTGCGATGCTATGCATGTGGATTACCGAAGAGCATCCGCGTTTGAGCGATCGCTCCGCTCCGCGCTTATGCCCGAATCGGAACTACACTGGACATTCCAGAGAAAGCTGTCTCTGCCAACGCTAGAGGAGAGCGGATTAATTAAGTACACGTCCGTTAGCTCATTCGAGCAAGCCGATGCCGCGGCATGGTGGACATGTTACGATTATCTTCGCATGGTCGATCAGGAGCTTAGAGAGTGCCATAGCGTGCTTCGCTCGGAACGAAATATCACGCTCAAAGCCCATGGCGTAAGGGGAGCCGGGGTACCCTCGGCACTGGCAAAAACCATTCAGTGCAAAGGGTGGATTCCTCTGAATGCAAGGGTTACCGTCGAGGATCCAACATCATTGGCCAGAATGCTCGGAGGAACGGTCCTGTACGGAAAGAAACCTGAGGTGGCCATTCGAGAGATCGTCCAGAACGCTCGAGATGCGGTCGTCGCGTACCGTGTGATCACACGGACATCGGAGGACTGGGGAGAGATTCGCATAGTTTCGGAGCCACAACCGGACGACCGTTTCAAGATCTCGATCTCCGACAATGGCATCGGGATGACCTATCGTGTTATTTCAAGCTATTTGTTATCGTTCGGTCGGTCGCTGTGGCGAGACCCCTATCTGGCAGAGAGCATGCCCAGCCTGGCAGCGAGCGACTTCGAGGCGGTAGGTCGCTTTGGGATCGGATGGTTCTCGGTTTTCCTAATGAGCAATCATGTCAGAATCATTACTCGACACTATGAAGCTGCGCCTTCCGACACACTAGTCCTAGAAATGGATGAAGGAGTCGCCTCTCGTCCCGTACTACGATTGGCAGGAGCAAGTGAGATCCTGCACCAGCCTGGCACTCGGATTGAGATCCTCGACATTGACACCGATACCTGGCACAGCACCATTGGCAGTGCATCGGGCTTTGTATACGGTGCCGCAAAACTCTGCCCTGCACTGGACGTAGATCTAATTGTAGAGGAAGTCGGAACGGACAGGTTGATGCTCAAAGCCTCCGACTGGGAGCATATTGATTCCGAGTTGCTGATGCTGCGCCTGCTAGGCCTACGCAACTTTGACGAGCTAACGAGACCGGATTATGCAAGAAGCGTTGCGAGCCGGATGATGCCACTGCGGAACGATAACGGTGAGATAGTTGGAAGATTGGCACTTGCGCTTTATGGTTTTCAGGGTGACCGGTTTTTTAATAATGCTCCAAATTTGGTGGTTGACGGTGGGCTTGCCTCCGGAAGCTTGGGAATGGATGTGGCCGGCGTGCTTTTTGGATCAAGCTCTAGCGTCGTAAGAGATTCGGCGCATACGTATGAAAGTGCATCGTCGTTCCTAGAATGGCTTGGCCGCCAAGTCGAGATGGGGCCACTTGGTGAATGGAAGCCACAGATATTCGCTTTCCTTTGTCACACACTTGGTCGCTCCGATCTCGAAGGGGCGTCGGTTGCATATACGTCTGAAGGCCCCGTAACGGTCGAGCAACTCACGGCATGGGTCCATGGAAGAGAAAGGGTGATTCTCTCCTTCGACATCCGACTGAATAGTCAGATTCGCGAGGGGGTCGTGAGCTGTCCCTTGTACGAATTCTCGACAGGCTGGCTGTCCGACAGGCTACGCGAAACTCGCGATGTTCGAATGGATCTGCCCAGCGAACGCCTAAACGAAATTGCAAATAGAATCAGCGCCCTCGCGCTAGCATCAATCCTTCGGGCATGGGGAGCAGATATCAGCAAAGACGAGGAAGTTGACGTTGCTCGATATTTGACCGGAAAGCTCCAGCGAATTCTCTATCCCATTCGTCAGGGGGAACTCCGGCAACTTGGTCCAGTATTCGTACTAGTCAAGTCCGAGGCGTTGGAAATCCTGAGTTCTCGACCAGCATCGGACGAAGGGGACGTCGTGAAGCAGACGGATGTCGACCAGTGAGCAGGGACCCGTAAGGGTGTTCTTCGTTCATTGGCATCAAATCACGGCGACAGCGAAGGCCTGGGTGTCGTGAACACCCGACGCTAACCTAGGCTTTGGGATGGACGGCGGCTGCCTGGTCGTGCGTAAGCAAGACCGGGAGCAGAACGGGAGACGGGCTACTCCGGCGTCGTGGTGGAGCTCGGGCTCGCCGGTGAGGGGGGTCCCGAGCGTGGGCTATCGGGTCGTCGACGAAGCATGCGCTCCCAATCGTACGAGGTCGCCCTGACCCGTCTTGCAGGCGCGCGATCGGGCCGGGACCTTCGTGTCCATGGAACGGGAAGACGAGCTGAGG
>NZ_JAOVZF010000020.1 GCF_026337845.1 Paraliomyxa miuraensis
GCCGTCTCGCGGCCGAGGTCCCAGCGGAACAGACGACCGGCGGGGTCGGCCACGTAGACCTCCTGCGCCTCGGCCCACAGCCGCGACAGGCAGTGGGTGGCCACCGCGGTGTCGACCACGGTGCCATACGCCGGCTCGTAGACGTCGTCGGGGTCGACCGCGGGCAGCTCGGCGTGCTCGAGGATCTGCCCGCTGAGCGCATCCACCCGCAGCAGCGTGCGCCC
>NZ_JAOVZF010000138.1 GCF_026337845.1 Paraliomyxa miuraensis
CAGCGCCTCAAGGGCCTGGGTTACGAGGTCGAGCTCCGCCCGGCCGCTTGACCGAGCCTCCGACATCCGGTTTCTTGCTAGCCCGGCGGGATGTAGTTGTCGCAGGCGACGTCGATGATGCCCACCGCCTCGTCGAAGATCGGCCCGTAGTCGGGCAGGCAGATCTCCGCCATGAAGCCGTTGTCGCCGAACATGGTGGTGAAGTCGGCGATCCCGTTGGCGGGATCGAAGGTGTTGCAGGCGCTGCCCGGCACGTTGATGAGCGACACCACCACGATGTTCTCGGGGATGTCCAGCTTGGCTGCGACGATGTCGTCGTACCAGGTCATCGAGGTGCCTACGGAGTTGATGTCGGACTCGTCGGTGATGATCACGATCACCAGCAGGGCGTCGTCGCGAATAAAGCCCTCGTTGCACTGGCCGACGCCGCCCTGGACCCGGGTGACCGCCTCGACGGCCGCCTGCATGGGGCGCTCGGAGGCCGAGCCCGAGGTGCCGATCTGCGCGGCACAGCTGAACTCCACGACCAAGTCGTCCATGTCGGTCATGAAGTTGTAGCCCTCGGCATAGGGGCCACACGCCTGGTTGCTGGAGTTGGAGCCGCCGGTCTGCACCACCAGCGACGAGAGCTGCTGGCAGCCCGCGATGTTGTACGTATAGGTGTCGGTGGTGACCACGCCGACCTGGATCGTCTCGACGTTCTCGAGCGTGGCCTGGATGCCGTTGATGAAGGCCGGGAAGTTGGCCACGAGGTTGGCCTGCTCGTCGCCCATGCTGCCCGAGTTGTCGATGACGAACAGGAAGTCGACCTTGCCGCACTCCTCTTCGATCGGCATGAAGTCGGGCAAGCCGCCGTAGTCGAACTTGGGGGGGTCCACGCCGTCGTCGTCCGCGGTGGTCGAGTCGCCCTCGCCGGTCGAGGTCATCATCGGAGGCGGACCGCTGGTGGTCGTCTCGGGCTCACCGGTCGTCGTCGTGGTCGTGGTGGTGGGCATCGTGGTGGCAGGCGGAATGCCCGTCGTCGTGGAATCCTCGGCCCCCATGGGATCGAGCGGCTCTCCGCAGCCGAGGACGAGAGGACAGAGCGCGAGCGCGAGGATTGGCAACCGAGACGCGTGGTGCATGGCGAGTCGACCTTGTAGCTCAGCAATACCGAACGGCAGCAGTATTGGCGAACTCTACCGCAAGTCGAGCACCGATGGTTGGTTGCCGAGCGGCTGGTCGAGTGCAGGCGGGAGCCCCGGCACGGTGGTAGACGCAGGGGGAGGCCTTGGTAGAGCCAAGATCTCGGTGGAATCGCGTCTAGTGCGCAAGCCTCGACGCCGCTTCGGGGTGGTTGCCACGAGTGCGAAGCACCGCCTGCCAGTGCCGCCCGCGCCTGGTTTGCGTGCAGGCCGCCCTCGGAGCGACGAGCGTCATCGGGTGTGAGCCCGGTCGCGTGCCCACGAGCCCGCCGCTACCCGCTCCGCGCTAGGCTCCGCCCGATGTCTCGCGAGATCCGGGCCCCCCGGGGGCAGCAGCTCTCCTGCAAGGGGTGGCCGCAAGAGGCCGCCCTGCGCATGCTGATGAACAACCTCGACCCCGATGTGGCCGAGCGCCCCCAGGACCTGGTGGTCTACGGCGGTACCGGCAAGGCGGCGCGGTCCTGGCAGGACTTCGACACCATCGTGGCGTCGCTCCGCGATCTCGAGGCCGACGAGACCTTGCTGGTCCAGAGCGGCCGAGCGCAGGGAATCTTCAAGACCCACGAGGACGCTCCGCGGGTGCTGCTGGCCAACAGCCTGCTGGTCCCCAAGTGGGCGACCTGGGACGAGTTCAACCGGCTCGAGGCGCTGGGGCTGACCATGTTCGGCCAGATGACCGCGGGGAGCTGGATCTACATCGGTACCCAGGGAATCTTGCAGGGTACCTACGAGACCTTTGCCGCGTGCGCGCGCGAGCACTTTGGCGGCGACCTGCGCGGGCGCCTCGTGGTCACGGGGGGCTTGGGGGGCATGGGGGGAGCCCAGCCGCTGGCCGCGACCATGAACGGGGGCGCCATCCTCTGCGTCGAGGTCGACCCGCACCGGATCCGGCGGAGGCTGGAGACCGGGTACCTGATGCGCTCGACCGAGAGCCTCGACGAGGCGCTGCGGCTGCTCGACGAGGCGCGGAGCAAGGGCGAGGCACTCTCGGTGGGTCTCGTGGGCAACTGCGCGCAGGTGCTGCCCGAGCTGGTCCGGCGCGGGGTGATCCCAGACGTGGTGACGGATCAGACCAGTGCCCACGACGAGCTCAATGGGTACGTACCCGACGGCATGACGCTGGAGGAGGCGCTGCGGCTGCGGGTCGACGACCCCGGGCAGTACGTGCGGCGCAGCGTCGAGGCCATGGGCCGGCACGTGGCCGCGATGCGGGCGATGCAGGATCGAGGGGCGATCGCGTTCGACTACGGCAACAACATCCGCGCCCAGGCGGTGACGGCCGGCGTGGAGGATGCGTTCGAGATCAAGGGCTTCATCCCGCTCTACATCCGCCCGCTGTTCTGCGAGGGGCAAGGGCCCTTTCGCTGGGCTGCGCTGTCCGGGGATCCCGAGGACATCCGCAAGACCGACGATGCGATCCTCGAGCTGTTCCCCGAGAAGGCGGCGCTGCGGCGGTGGATCGAGCTGGCACGCGAGCAGGTGGAGTTCCAGGGGCTGCCGTGCCGGATCTGCTGGCTGGGCTACGGCGAGCGTCACTTGGCGGGGCTGCGCTTCAACGAGATGGTGAAGCGGGGAGAGCTGAAGGCCCCGATCGTGATCGGCCGCGACCACCTCGACTGCGGCAGCGTGGCTTCACCCAATCGGGAGACCGAGGGCATGAAGGACGGCTCGGATGCGATCGCGGACTGGCCGGTACTCAACGCGTTGCTCAACACGGCGGCCGGAGCCACGTGGGTCTCGGTGCACCACGGAGGCGGCGTGGGCATTGGGTATGCGCTGCACGCCGGAATGGTGGTGGTGGCCGACGGCAGCGACGGCGCGGAGCGGCGGCTGCGGCGGGTGCTGACCACCGATCCGGGCATGGGCGTGGTGCGGCACGTGGATGCCGGCTACGGGCAAGCCCAGGCGTTTGCCGAGCAGCACGGGGTGCGGGTGCCGGGGCGGACGACGCTGCGGGGCGAGTGAGAGGGGCGCTCGAGTTCCCGTTTGCTGGGCTCGGCGCGAGTCGCCCATCAAGGGGTCATGGTTCGGGCGCGCGGAAGATCTCGTCGACGGATCCCGCCGTGAGCGCCCGTCGAAACCAACGCTCGAGCTGCTGCGGATCGGCCGTGGAGAGAACGCGCTCGCGCAACGCGGTGGAAGGGCGGAGGGCTCGACTCTCGAGCACGTCGAGCAAGGCACGCGCTCGCGCCTCCACGAAGCCCTGCGTACGGCCGTCCGCGAAACCCTGCGTACGGCCGTCCACGAAGCCTTGCGTACGGCCGTCCACGAAGCCTTGCGTACGGCCGTCCACGAAGCCTTGCGTACGGCCGTCCTGAAACCACTGGTTGTTGATCATCTCGAGCATCTCTCGGCTCCTTGGGCTGATGGTGTCGCGAATCGCCTGGAAGATGGACGATTCGATTCCATACGCAGCTACGATATAGGACCAAATCGTCTTCGCGTCATCTGAGTCATTGGGGTCCGGTAAGTCATCGAACAGTCGAGCGAGCTCCTCGACGCGTTGCTCGATGCGGGCCTGGGGATTGGCGTAGGCGTGGAGCAGCACGCGGGCAAGCTCGACGAACGCCCTCGTGGGTTGGCTCGCATCTGGATCGTCGAGGACCGATCCACTGAGATCATCGACCAGCAGCCGGAGCTCGAGCGGAGGTCCGAAGACGGCAAGTGCCTCGGAAGGTAGGTCGAGGATCTCGGAGAAACGGGTGGGGGTCGAGCGTGCCCGGTGCTGCAGCAAGACGATCGGCACGATCAGCGGCAGTCGCTTGACCGACCTTGGCGCTTCATCGAGGTGCTCCCGCCAGATGTCGACGAGGTACACCAGCTCGCGCCAGGGCATCAGGGCCTCGGGCTCGGACTGATGCTCGAGGGCGAGGTAGATCCCGATGCGGCGCCCGGTTCCGCGAAGTGCCACCGAGAACAGACGATCGGAGTATCGCGTGCCAAGCTCCGGATCGACGTGAGCGGATGGCTCGAGGCGCAACGTCGTGAGGTCGAGGAGCTCGAGGCAGGGCGTGGGCAGGAGGCGACGTAGCAAGATGGCCACCGTCTCCTTGCGAGAGAACACACGGCGAGCGAACGCGTCGTGATGATTTCGCGGGGCTCTACAGCTACGCATCCCCACTGCCCATGCGATTTCGATACCGGGAGGCCGGTCGAAGGATCACGAACACTTGGCGTGTCGATGCGCCGAACGTGGCCCGCCCGTTGGCCGGGTCTTGGCCAATGGGTTGGCCATGTTGGCCCAAAGATGACGAATTCGGGGGTCCATCGAAGGATGCTCACGAGTTCGTTGCCCCTTGCTACAACCCCACCCATGCCCAAGCGCACCCTGCTCCACCGCGCCCGCACCGTCGTCACCTTGCAGGGTCCTGCGGGCCCGCGTGCCGGCAAGGCGATGGACGAGCTGGCGATCGTCGAGGACGGGAGCGTGGCCATCGACGACCACGGGCGCATCGCGTGGGTGGGACCGAGCGACGCGGTTCCCACTGCGCATCGCGAGGACGCCGAGGTGTTCGATTGCCGCGGGCGTACGATCACCCCGGCCTTGGTCGATCCGCACACCCATGCGGTGTGGGCCGGCAATCGGCTCGACGAGCTCGAGCTGCGCCTGGGTGGAGCCGACTACGAGGAGATCTTCGCCAAGGGCGGAGGCATCCTCTCGAGCGTGCGTCAGACCCGAGGCGCCGCCGAGGACGACCTCTACGCCCAGAGCCTGGCTCGCCTGCGACGCATGCGGGCGGCGGGCACGACCACGTTCGAGATCAAGAGCGGCTATGGCCTCGATCTACCCACCGAGCTTCGCCAGCTCCGCGTGGCGAGGCGGCTGCGGGCCGCAGGCTTTCGCGTCAAGACCACGTGCCTGGCCGCGCACGCGATTCCACAGGAGGCCCGCGAGGCACCGGGCGGTCGCGAGGCGTTCGTCGAGCACGTGTGCGAGGAGATCCTGCCCGCGGTGGTCGCCCAGCGCCTGGCCGACTACGCCGACGTGTTCTGCGATCGCGGCGCGTTCACCCCCGAGGAGTCGCGCCGCGTGCTGCTGCGGGCCAAGGGCCTCGGGCTGGGCCTGCGGGTGCACGCCAACGAGCTCGGGAGCACGGGCGGCGCCAAGCTGGCGGCCGAGCTTGGCGCGTCCTCGGCCGATCACCTGCTCTACCTCGACGATGACGAGCGCCGAGCCCTGCGCGAGGCCGGGGTGGTGGCCACGCTGCTCCCCGGCACCTCGCTCGTGCTCGGCAAGCCCTACGCCGATGGCCGCGCGCTGATGGCCGCGGGCGTGGCCGTGGCCGTGGCCACCGACTGCAATCCAGGCAGCTGTGCGCTCGAGAACCTGGCCATGGTGCTGGGCCTTGCGTGCTACGGCAACCGCCTGTCTCCGGCGCAAGCGCTCTGTGCCACCACCCACAACGCGGCCGCCTCGCTCGGGCTCGACCACGAGGTGGGCTCGATCACCCCGGGCAAGAGCGCGGATCTGTTGGTGCTCGACACCGAGGACTACCGTGATCTCGTCTACCACGCCGGCTCGCCATTGGTCGGCGCGGTGTGGCAGACGGGCGAGCTGGTGGCGTGAGCGCCTTCGGCGACGCGGCTTCGGAGTCGGAGCTCACCCCGCGGGCGGGCAGGTCACCGTGCCCAGCGCCTTGCCGGTCATGTCCGAGTACGTATAGGGGTGATCGAGCCCATTGTAGAAATCGATCACCACCCCCGTGTCGGGATCGATCTTGAACGCCACCCCGCCCTCGGGGGTGGGGTCCTCGTCGTCGAGCCAGGTCACCACCCACAGGTCGCTCATCGCGTCGAAGCCCACGCCCTTGACGGTCTCGTTGGTCACGAACACGTGATCGGTGGCGAGCGTGACGAGGTCCACCGAGTACACGCCCCCGCCGGCGGAGACGTACATGCGATCGTCGGGGCCCTCGGCCAGGCCGCTGCCGCCCCAAAAGCCCTGGATCACGTCCCAGGTGGCGGTGTCGGGGTGGAAGCGGGCTGCGCCCGAGCCCAGCGTGCTCGAGATCCACGGGTTGCCGTCGTGATCGACGGTGATGCCATAGCTCGACACCCCCTGGGGAATCGGCCAGGTATCGACGCCCAGGTCGTCCTTGCGCACGCGCACCAGCACGCCGGGAGAGAACGTCCCCAGGCCCACGAAGTAGAGGTTGCCCGCCGCATCGACCGCGCCGCCGTAGGCACCGAACTGTGCGCCGCTGAACACCTCGGCCGGGATGTCGACCTGCTCGACGATCGCCCCCACGTCGCCGTCGACGAGGGTGGCGGTCACGCCCCCCGGCCCGCCCAGACCGGGGAAGAGGCCCGCCACGGTGCTCGACACCGTCCACACCTGTGCGTCGCTGGCGTCGCAGTCGTTGGGCCCGGCCGTGCCGCCGGTCCACGCCACCGGGCGCTGGTTGCTGGTGGGGAAGGGCAGGTACCAGGCCCGGCACTCCTCCATGTCCCACGACAGCACGTCGGTCGGCCCGGTGGAGGTCTGGATGCCCGGCATGCCGTTGCTCTCCACGCAATCGGAGACCTCGGCGTAGAACTTGACCAGGCCACCGAAGCGATTGGCCACCGCCACGTCGCCCGCCAGGTTCACCGAGGTTCGCGAGGGGTCGCCGCTGCCATCGGGGCGCGTGATGTAGCGTCCCTCCTCGACCATGGTCTCGGTGTTGATCTTCGAGACGGTCCCGGCGGGCGAGTTGGCCACCCAGATGTACGAGAGCTCGCAGCCGCAGCCACCTCCACCGCCGCCCGGCGGGCCCACGTCGAGCTTGGTGCCGTCGTCGCTGCTGGTCCCGTCGGCAGCCTCGGTGGTGCCGCTGCTGGTCATCACCGCGGTGCCCGCGGTGTCGTCGGCCGAGGCCTCGGCCGCACCCGTACTGGGCACCGGGCTGGTGCCCGAGTTCCACACGTCGCCATCGTCGCCGGCCCCGTTGCACGCGACCAGCAAGAGCGACCCGACCAGGCTCCATCGCACGTCCTTCACCATTTTGCCAATCCGCTCCGCCTGGGCACCCTAGCATGGCGGCCCGGCGACCGATCGCCGGTTTGCTCACGATCCCCGGGTGATCGACGATGGGGCGTGTCCCTGCGTGGCTCGTGGTCGCGGCAACTGGCGCTCCTGCTCGGCGGAGGGCTCGGGCTCGGGTGCCCGCACGATGATCGCGAGGCCGTGCCGCACCCGGTGGCCATGGCCTTCGCCGCGGGACCCGTGGCCACCGTAATCCACGAAGCGCGCATGGCCTGCCTCACCCAACCAGCATGGGACGAGGACGGTGGGGCCGTCACCTGCGAGCCCTCCGGCGCAGCGCGGCTCGGCGAGGAGCTCTGGGTCGCCAACGACAAGCCTCTGCCGGGTCGTTCGCCGATGATGATGCTGAGCGTCGAGCTCGACGACTCCACCGGCGGGGGCCTCGGACCCACGCCGCTCTTCCCGACGCACTTCGCGAGCGAGCCAGCCTGGCTCGTGCCGCGCAAGCTCGAGGGCCTCACCGCGCGGCTCGACGGGCAGGGCCTATTGGCGATCACGGCCTTCGACCGCGTCGACGCCCGCTCGGGGGCACTCGACCCCTACGACATGCTGCTGTCGTGGGTCCCCGGGGAAGTGCCCGAGATCGTGGAGCCCAGCACGCGCGATGGCGTGACCAGCTCGGTGGGGCTGCGCGACCAGATCCGCCGGGCCCTCGCGACCACGGAGGCTCCACTCGGACCCCCGCACGTCAAGATCGAGGGCCTGGCCCTGCTCCCCGACGGCCGCTTGCTCCTGGGCGTGCGCGAGGAGGGTGAGCACTGGCACTCCCCGCACTACGTGGTGAAGATCCTGGAGACGCGCTGGTCGCCGGAGCACCCGCAGCGGCTCGGGGCTCCGATCGAGCTGCGCTGGTCGTGGACGCCGGCCGAGCCCGACCCGGCGCGGCCGCTGGGGCTCTCCGGGCTCGAGTGGGATCCAGAGCGCGAGCGCCTGTTGCTGCTGACGAGCGTGGAGGTGGGCGAGCGGCCCGAGGATCTCGACGCCTACGCATGGGTCCTGCCGCTGCCCGACTACGAAGCCGGGCGACCCCCCACCCCGATACGAGCGGCCGACGGCTCTCGACTTCGCTTCGCGCACAAGGCCGAGGCCATCGTCCCCCTGGGCGACGGGCAGGTGTTGGTGATCCACGACGACGACCGCGTGCTCACGGGCGCCCCCCAGCCGCGAGCGCTCCACGAAGCCG
Organism: Paraliomyxa miuraensis; assembly: GCF_026337845.1. Classification (GTDB taxonomy): domain Bacteria; phylum Myxococcota_A; class Polyangia; order Nannocystales; family Nannocystaceae; genus Paraliomyxa; species Paraliomyxa miuraensis. The sequence goes on from NZ_JAOVZF010000138.1 coordinate 8,393, forward strand.
CGCTCACCGTGCTGCGGCTCGACGGCTGATATCCTGCCGAGTGGATCGTCCATGGCGGACAACGACAGGCTCGACGCCCTCCGGCAGACCGCGGACGACGACGAGCCGAACGAAGCGCTCTGCAGCGCGTCGGACGAGACCCTCGCCGATGGAGATCCCCGCGCGCGCGAGTCGCCCGACGACGTGGTTCCCGAGCGCATCGGCCGCTATGTGGTGATCCGTCGACTCGGCGCCGGAACCATGGGCATGGTCTACGAGGCCCATGACGAGCTGGTCGATCGTCGCGTCGCGCTCAAGCTGCTCGGACGCCGCCAGGGCCGCAACCAGCGGCTCCGTCTGGTGCGCGAGGGTCAAGCGCTGGCCCAGCTCAGCCATCCCAACGTGGTCAACGTGTTCGAGGTGGGGACCGTGGACGAGCACGCCTACCTGGTGATGGAGCTGGTCGAGGGCCAGAGCCTCGACCATTGGCTCCGGGAGGAACCCCGCAGCGTGCCTCGGATCCTCGACGCGTTCGTGCAGGCCGGCCGAGGCCTGGCCGCGGCCCACGAGGCCGGGTTCGTGCACCGCGACTTCAAGCCGAGCAACGTCCTCGTGGGTACCGACGGCCGGATGCGCGTGCTCGACTTCGGCCTGGCGCGAGCCAGCGCCGAGCTGCTCTCGGGCGAGCAAACGGCCGCTCCGACTTCGGCTACCGGTGAGGTGCTGTCCCGTGTGTGGGCCCACGACCTGACCCATGCGGGCGCGATGATGGGCACACCTGCCTTCATGTCGCCCGAACAGCTGGGAACCGAGCCGGTCACGGCCAAGAGCGATCAATTTGGCTTCTGCGTCGCGCTCTACGCGGCGCTCTACCACCAGCACCCGTTCGTGGACGAGCTACGGATGGAAGAGCTGGTGCACAACATCCTGTTCGGTCGGGCCCGTCAGCCACCCGAGCGCCCCGACGTTCCGGCCCGGGTGCGCGCGGCCGTGCTGCGTGGGCTGGCCACCGATCCAGCGGCGCGGTGGCCCTCGATGGACGCATTGCTGAGAGAGCTGCGGGACACCGGGCCACCGATGCGGTGGCGACGATGGATCGCCGTGAGCACGGCCGCCGGTCTGGCGCTCATGGCCAGCGCATGGGTGCTGCTCGAACCGTCGAGGCAGGAGCCGTCGCTCGCATGCTCGGGCGCGGAGGCCAAGCTGGCCGAGGTCTGGGGGCCGTCGCAGCGCACGGTCGTGCAACAGGCGTTCGCGGCCACGGGGCGGAGCTACGCCGCCCAGACGTGGGAGCGCGTGGAGCCGGCTCTGGATGACCATGCGGCGCGCTGGGCCGCGGCCTTCGCCACGGCGTGCGAGGCGGGACACGAGGACGCACAGTTGCTCGACCAACGCATGGCGTGCCTCGATCGCTTGCACGGTGCACTGGGAACACAGGTGGAGATCTTCTCCCGGGCCGACGCAGGAGTGGTCGAGCAAGCGGTGGAGGCGGTCACCGAACTGCGGCCGGCCGAGGCGTGCCTCGAGACGGACCTCGACCCTGCGCTGATCAGGCCGTCCAGATTCGCGGAGCGACGGCTCGCCTCCCGGTACGACGCGCTCGTACGAGTCGTCGAGCGCATCGATGCGCTCGTACGATCGGGCCGCTACGACGATGCGCTGGCCGAGGCGGAACGAGCCGTCGATGCCGCGCGAGCGCTGGATCATGCGCCACTGCTGGCTCGCGCGCTGATCTCCCTGGGGAAGATCCAGGAGGAACGCGGTGCCTCGGAGCTGGCCCAGCAGCTGATGGAGCAGGCGTACTTCCTGGCGCAGGAGAGCGGCTCCCACGAGCTGGCCCAGGGAGCGGCCATTCGCCTGATGAAGATCGTGGGTGTCGATCGACAGAACCATGACGGAGGCCTGGACTGGGCCAGGCACGCCGAAGCCGAGCTCGGACCGGACACGACCCCCGCGATCCGCAACGCCTATCACAACAGCCTGGGCCTGGTCTTGCTGGAGCGTGGGAAGTACGAGGAGGCGCTGGGCGAACTCGAGCGCGCGCTCGCGGCGCTCGAGCCCGAGGTCGACGCACACGAGCTTCGGAGCGCCAACACGCTCGGCAACATCGGCATCGCCCTGCGCAAGCTGGACCGGATCGACGAATCCATCGAGGTCCAGGAGCGTGGGCTGGCGAAGGTCGAGAGTGCCCTGGGCTCGAGCCACCCGTACGTGGCGCAAGCGCTTCGCAACCTCTCGACCGCGCTCTACTTCCAAGGCCCCCACCGAGACCGAGCGATCGCCATGGCGCAACGCTCGCTGGCCATCCTGGAGGCTGCGTTCGGGCCCGAGCACGTGTCCCTCAGCAATGGCCTCTCCAATCTCTCGGTCATGCTGGCGGAGAGCGACCGTCTGGGGGAGGCCGAGGTGGCCGCACGACGAGCCCTGGAAATCCTCGAGCAGCTCGACGTCCAGCCGCTCAATCGATGCCGTGCGCTCATCAACCTCGCCTACGTCGAGCAACGAGCCGACGAGCTCGAGCACGCGGCGCAGCACTTGACCAGGGCGGTGCACGAGCTCGAGGTGCTCGACCTCGGCACGCATCCCGAGACGACGAAGGCGCTCATCGACCTCGGAGACCTGCTCCGACGGCTGGAGCGCTTCGAGGAGAGCGACGCGAGCCTGCGGAAGGCGCTCTCCACCCTGCACGCCCTGCCCGACGCACCCGCAGCACGGATCGTCCGAGTACACGAGCTACTGGCCGAGGTGGCGCTCGCGCAAGGGCGCCCCGACGAAGCGAGCAACCACGCGCTGCGAGCGCTGGAGAGCCTGCCCGAGGGCCAAGGCCAGACCTTCCGTACCGCCTCGCTGCGCTTCGTGCTCGCGCGAGCGCAGTGGACCAAGGGCCGCCGGGCCCGCAACCATGCCCTGGCCAACGCGCGCGAGGCGGCTCGCCTGGCGGCCACGCTGGGCGACGCCGACCACGAGCGAGAGCTCCGCGAACGGATCCTGGCCTGGCGCGCGGGCCGAGAGCCCACCACCGCTCGCGGACCCACCCGGGGAACGACCGCCCCGTAGCACCCGCTCGTGCCTTCGGCCCGAGCAGGCACCCTTCCGGTGGGTGACCCATGCGATGCTCTCGTGGCTGCGGCGATGTCCGAGCCCTCCCATCCCGACGCGCCCACCATCCATGGGTTCACGCTCGACCGGGCCTGGGACGTGGAGCCCTCGGCCGCGATGCCCCGTGCGATCGGACCCTACGTCCCGCTCGAGCGCCTCGGCGAGGGGGGTATGGGTGTGGTCTACCGTGCCCACGATCCGCGCCTCGATCGCGCAGTGGCGCTCAAGCTGCTGCGAGCCGACGTGAGCCGATCGCCGACCGAGCGCGGCCGCCAGCGCATGATCCGAGAGGCGCGGGCGATGGCCAACGTGGTGCATCCCAACGTGGTCGAGGTGTTCGACGTGGGCGAGGTGGACTCACAGGTGTTCGTGGCCATGGAGCTGGTGGAGGGCCGCACCCTCGCCCGCTGGCTCCGCGAGCAGTCGCGCACCACCGCGGAGATCCTCGGCGTGTTCGTGCAAGCGGGCCGGGGCCTGCGAGCCGCGCACGACAAGGGCCTGGTCCACCGCGACTTCAAGCCCGACAACGTGCTGGTGGGCAACGACGGTCGCGTACGCGTGACCGACTTCGGGCTCGCGCGCGCAGTGGAGGGCCAGGGCCAGGGGCCGCACGCCGAGTCGCTCGATCCCCACGGAACCGGGCCCAGCGACGCAGGGCACGGACCGTCGCCGCACACCCTCGACGGCGAGCCCCAGCTCGTCACCCAAGACGATGACCTGGGACCGATCACCCGCACCGGGATCGTGCTGGGCACGCCGGCCTACATGGCGCTCGAGCAACACATGGGCGGCAGCACGGATGCGCGCACCGATCAGTTTGCGTTCTGCGTGGCGTTGTTCGAGGCGCTGGCCGGTCACCGGCCGTTCTCGGGCACGACCAGCGTGGAGCTGGGTCGGGCCAAGCATGCGATGCGGATCCGAGAGCTGCCCTCGCGCAAGGGACTGCGCCCCGCGGTACGCCGGGCGATCCTCCGGGGACTGCAGGCCGATCCGAGCGAACGCTGGCCCAGCATGGCCGCGTTGCTGGGCCAGCTCGATCCGCCCGCTCGCGTACCGCAGTGGGCGTGGTTGGGGCTGGCCAGCGCGGTCGTGCTCGCCGGAGGTCTCGCGGTGGTGGAGCGCTCGGGAGGCACGGGCGATCGGTGCCAGAGCGGCGAGGCCCGGCTCGCGCGCCTGTGGAGCACCGAGCGCCAGGACGCGCTGGCCCGGGCCTTCTCCGCCACCGGGCGAAGCTACGCCGAGGACACCTGGCGTCGTACGCACACGAAGATCGACGACTACGCGGAGGAATGGAGGGCGACCCATCGGACGCTCTGCGAGGATCACCGCCCCCCCGACGAGGGGGCCGATGGACGCATGGCGTGCCTCGATCGTCGGCTCGCTCGCCTCGAGGGCCTGATCGCCACCCTCGAGGAGGCCGACCCGACGCTGGTCGATCGAGCGGTCTCCCTGGCCTCGTCGCTGCGCTCGCCTCTGGCGTGCCTCGACCCGGCCACGGCCGCGGGCGACGAACCAACACCGCCCAGCCCCGAGCTCGCCGCGGCATGGGAGCGCCAGGAGCAAGCGGTGGTTCGAGTCGATCTGTTGCTGGAGGTGGGCCGCGAGCGTAGGGCACTCGAGCAGGCCCGCGCGGTGATGGCCGAAGCCGACGCCGCCGACTGGCCGCCGCTGCGCGCGGTGGCACTGCGGGCCCTGGGCACCGCGCTCGAGTCGACCGACGAGCTCGAGGAGGCCGAGCGCATACTGACGGAGGGCTATTGGTTGGCCCACGAGCACGAGCTCGATGCGCTCGCGGCCCAGATCGCCGCCCAGCTCGTGTGGCTGGCGGGCTCGCGGCAGCTCGACGAGGCCAAGGCCCTGCAGTGGGCTCGGCACTCGCGAACCAGCATCGAGCGACGCGGGGGCGAGCCCTTCGCCGAGGCGGCGATCGAGACCGCCCTGGGTGCGATGTACCTGGGCCTCGGCCGACCGGAGCCCGCGCAGGAGTCCTATCGCCGCGCGCTGGCGCTGTTTCGCGAGCACATGAGCGACGCGCAGCCCTCGATCGCGCTGGCGCTGTCGAACCTCGGGGCCGCGCTGGCGGCCGCGGGCGACTACGAGGGCTCGCTCGAGCACCAGCGCGCCGCGCTCGAGCTCTGGACGCGGGCGCTGGGCGAGGAGCATCCTTCCCGGGCCGACGCGATCGACAACATCGCGCTCGCCGAGGCGCGGCTGGGTCGCTTCGAACAAGCGATCGTGTGGCAGGAGCAAGCGCTCGCCCTGCGCCGGCGGACGTTCGATCCCGACGATCTGCGGATCGCGACCTCGCTCAACAATCTCGGGGCCTTCGAAGAAGCGCGGGGCGACCACGCGAAGGCCGAGGCCCACCACCGCGAGGCGCTGACGCTCTACCAGGCTGCGCTGGACGAGCACGACGTTCGAGTCATCGCCGCGCTGGTCAACCTGGGCCTGGTGGTGCTGCGAAGGGGCCAGCACGAGGACGCGCGCGCCCTGGCCCAGCGAGCGGTCGCGCTGCTCGACTCCCATGCGCCCGAGCACCCGTACCTGGGGCATGCCCTGGTGCTGCTGGGGTCGGCGTCTCGCCGTGCCGGCGACCCGGGCGCCGCCGCGGCCGCCAGCGAGCGGGCGCTGGCTCTGTGCGAGGGCCACGCAGTGGCGGTCGAGCCCAACGTATGCCTCGAGGCCACGTACGAGCTGGCCCGTGCGCTGTGGCCCGGCGACCGCGCGCTGGCGCTCGCCCAACGGCTCCGAGACCAGGTCCGCGACGCGGTCGGGCTGGAGCCCGCGCTCGAGCAGGAGCTCTCGCAGTGGCTCGCCGAGGTCGCCCCGGCCCCACCCTGAGCGTATGCTGTCGACACCATGCACGCCCACTGCGAGCGGTGTCAGGCGGACGTCGAGGCGACCCACCGCAACCCCAAGGCACGCAAGCTCGTGAGGCTCTACCCGCTGCTCATCGTCCCGTTCATCCCCGCGCTGCCGATCATCGCGTCGGACTTCGCAGTGATGCTGCCCTTGCTCATGATCTACATGCTCGGCGCGGGCCCGGTGATCGGGATCTTGCGCGAGCCGCCGCTGTGCAACGAGTGCGGAGCGATGACGCGACCGCTGAGGCCGGCGCGGTCATGAGTACGATGCGCTCGTGCTCACCCACCTTGCAGATACCCCACCCATAGCCGGGTCACCTCCGTCTCGAACACGTCGGGCTCGATGCCCTCGTCATCCTCCACGTAGCGATGCACCAGCGCATCGGTCCCCTGCGTGACCACGCGACCGGCCACCGTCACATCGGGTACCCGCACCTCGGGGTGTGCCCGCAGCCACGCCACGATCGGCTCGCGCATGCGGCCCTCGGCCTCGAGCAGCCGACGCTGCACCGCGGGCATCCCCATCGCCCATCCCACCAGCGTCCGGTGGAGCCCCGGCCGGTCCGCATGCAGCTCGAGCATCAGCGCCACCAAGCGCCGCACGCCTTGGTCGAGCGGCGTGCTCTGGGGAGGATGCGCCCGCAGCTCTCGCTGCAGCCGCGCCACCGCGTCGGCCACGTGCCGGTCGACCAGCGACTCGAGGATCGCGTCCTTGTTGGGGAAGTACTCGTAGAGCGATCCGATCGAGACCCCGGCCAGCCGCGCGATGGCGTTGGTGGTGGCGCTGCCGCGCTCGAAGATCCGAGCCGCCGCCTCGAGGATGGCGGCGACCGTCTGCTGCGATCGCGCCTGAACGGGCTTGCGACGGCGCGTGGGGGACTTTTGGGCGTCGGCCACGGGAGCGGGAATCCGAGTCGTCGGGTCGGGCGGTCGCGGTCACGCTTCAGACCATGAGCACCGACATCTCATCGAGCGTAGCACTCGGCGCCCTGGCCCTGTACGCCGTCGTCGCCTTCGTCGGCCGCAGCGTCCTCCAGTGGCATCGCACCGGATCCACCGGCTGGCGTGGCCTGCATGGCCGGCCCGGTAGCGCATCGTGGTGGGCGGGCGTGCTGGTGGCGATCGGCGGTCTCGGCCTCGTGATCGCCCCGGTGGGCGCGCTGCTGCTGCCCGCTGCTCCTGTTGGTCACGTGCGCATGGGCCTGGGCGGCATGCTGTTCCTCATCGGGTTCGCGATCACCGTGATCGCCCAGCTCGCGATGGGTGATGCATGGAGAATCGGAGTTCGAGACGGCGAGCGCACCGAGCTGCGTACCCACGGTCCGTTCGCGTGGTGCCGCAACCCGATCTTCACGGGCATGTTGGTCGCCGCGCTCGGCCTCGTCGCCTGGATTCCTCTGGCCGCGCCCGCCTGGCTCGCGCTGTGGCTCGGCCTAGAGCTGCAGGTGCGCGTAGTGGAGGAACCGCACCTGTCGAAGATCCACGGCTCGCGCTACCTCGCCTACGCGACCCGCACGGGTCGGTTCCTCCCCTGGCTGGGCCAAGGCCTTGGTCCCATCCACTGAACGTTCGACGCCCTCTGCGAATTTCTTTTCCGTTTCCTGCAACGCGAGCCGTCGGTGGTCGAGATCATCATCGTGGTCGCAACCTCGTCCCTCTCCCACCCCGCTCTCCCCGTCCCCCACCCCGCCCCGTTCCTCACGCCCATCTGCCCCCTCGCCCCCACCGATCCCGCCCCGCGCCTCCGCCTCGGCGACTACGAGCTGCTCGAGCGCGTGGGCCGGGGCGGAATGGCCGAGGTCTGGATGGCCCGCCGCGTCGTGTTTCCCGGCGGTCTCAAGGCCTGCGCCCTCAAGATCATCCACGGGCGCATCGCCGCTCAGCCTCGCTACCGTCGCATGTTCCTGCAGGAGGCCCGGCTCGCGCTCAAGCTCCGCCACGCCAACCTCGTGTCCGTGTTCGACGTGGGCGAGGCCGAAGGACGCTTGTTCATGGCGCTCGAGTGGGTCGACGGCGTGCACCTGCGCGACTTCGCCCAGGCGGTGTGCGATCGCGAAGGAGGCCTGAGCGTGCCGCTGGTGTGTCACCTGGTCAGCGAGCTGCTCCAGGGCCTGCGCCACGCCCACTCCCTGCGCGTGGGCGGGCGCTCGCTCGGGGTCGTCCACCGCGACATCGCCCCGCACAACGTGCTGGTGAGCGCCGCCGGCGAGCTCAAGCTCGCCGACTTCGGCATCGCCCGCGTGCAAGGCGAGCTCAGCTCCGGCATGCACATCAAGGGCCGCGCCCGCTACATGGCCCCCGAGCAGCTCCACGGCGAGCCCACGCAGGGATCCGATCTCTTCGCGGTGGGGGCCATCCTGCACGAGCTGCTCGACGGCCGCCGGTTTCGCGACGATCTCGAGCGTAGCTCCGACTGGCACCGCGTGGTCTCCGAGGCGCAGCTGCCCCCGCTGTCTCGCCGCGACGTACCCGCGCCGCTCGAGGCCCTGCGCGTGGGCCTGCTCCAGCCCGATCCCAGGCGTCGCATCGCCAGCGCCGACGAAGCACTGGCATGGCTGTTGCGCTGCCCACCGTGGAGGCCGGGCGCCACCGCCCTGCGCGGGCTCTACGAGCGCTGCGTCGGCACCGTGCGCCGCACGGGCCTCACCGATCCCGAGCTCGTGCGCGCGGCCGTGGCCCCGTGGGCCGGCGTCGTCTCACCGCCCGCCGCCGTCGCCCCATGGAATGGTTTGATCCCGCCGCCCGCCGCCCTACCCCTCGCATTGCCGTCCGCGGCCACCCCTGCCCCGTCGGGCCCGATCGCCCTTGCTTCCAGCCCGCCCATCGCCTTCGCAACCGCCCCTTCGGGGCCCGTTCCGGCCGCGTGCCACCGCCCCAACCCGACGGCCACGCTTCGCCTTCGCAGCCACGCTCCATCATGGACGCCCACGCCGTCACCCTCCCACGGGACCGAGCCCATGGGCCCGGACCTGCATGCGGTGGATGCGGCGGTCGTGCACCGGCGCTGCGGACCGCCGGCCCGTCGGGGGCGTGCCACGCGACCGGCCCGGGGCCTGCGCTGGCTCGGTCACGGCTTGTGGCTACTGGCCGGTCTGTTGGCGTTGACCGCGGTCTTCCTGGCCTTCGGGCTGCCGCCCCGACGCGGGCCAGCCTGCATTCAGGAGCCCCCAGCGCCCGCGCCTGGCCGCGCCTGGCTGCGTCTGCGCGGCGATGGCCAGCCGCACGGTCAGGTGAGGATCGACATGCAGACCCTGAGCGTGGCCGCCCGCGGGGAGTGCTGGGTCTCCCCCGGAGTCCACGAGCTGGCGTGGCGGGGCTCGCCCGAGGAACCGTGGCATCACGTTGGATCGCACACGCTCGTTTCCGCCAAGGAGCACCTGGTCCGGGTGGGACACGACGGATTGGCGATTACCGCGTACGATCCCTGACTCGAGCGCATGTCCAACCCGGCCGACCCGAATCGCTCCACGCGGATGTACCGCGCGGTCACTCCCCTGAGCGAGGAAGACATCCACCCCGGCGCCATCATCGGCGATGGCCGCTTCAAGATCTTCGGCATCATCGGCCGCGGCAAGATGGCGTCGGTGTTCCGCGCCCGCGACCTGCGACGCAACACCGACATCGCCCTCAAGGTCCTCGCACGCACGCTCGTGGGGCAGCACGAACCCGAGCGACGCTTCGACAACGAGGTACGCCTCGCCGGGCGTCTTCAGGGGCACCGCAACGTCGTGGCGCCGATCGAGTCGGGCCGCCTCGACGACTGCGGCGGCCGCATGTTCCTCGCCATGGAGCTGGTGCGGGGGCCGACGCTCGCCGACCTCGTCAGCATGCACGGTCCGCTGCCCGTCGAGGAGGCCTGCATGTACATGCGAGACATCGCCCGGGCCCTCCGCGACCTGCACCAGAGCGGGGTGGTGCATCGCGACGTCAAGCCCGAGAACGTGATCGTGGTCGAGCACAAGGGCGAGCGCGTGGCCAAGCTGCTCGACTTCGGCCTGGCCGCCGACACGGGCGCCGGAGCCGATGCCCGCATGACGCGGATGGGCGAGCGTCCCGGTACGCGCCACTACATGTCACCCGAGCAGGCATGGGATGCCCCCGCGCACCCCGTGTTCGACGTCTATGCCCTGGGGGTCACCTTCTACGAGATCCTCACCGGGCACCCGCCGTTCTTCGAGCTCGACGAGGCCGAGGTGATCGCCCGCAAGTGCGACGTCTCGCAGCCGGCACCCAGCATCAAGGGCCGCCGCAACGACATGCCCGAGAAGCTCGAGGTCCTGGTCGACTCCTGCCTCGAGCCGATCGCCAAGAAGCGCCTGCCCACCATCAACGCGTTCCTCAAGCGGCTCGATGCCGCCACCTCCGAGTCCTTTGGGGGCCAGGACGGAGCCATGAGCGCCCGCACCCGCCAGCAAACCAGCATGGTGGGGCAGGCCCGAACCATCGCGCAGCCCAAGCAGCGCAAGAGCAAGCTTCCCGAGCTCATGGCCCAGGCGGCTGCCCGCAAGCAGCAGCCCCACGCGCCCGAGCCATCGGCCTCGCCCGAGGCGCCCACCCCGGACCCCGATCGCATCGTCACCCGGCGTGCCGTCAACCGGGCCGTGGAGGGCTTGGCCCAGTCGGCCACCGCGCTCGGAGGGCAGCCGGCCACCGTGCCGCACCTGCAGCCCACCGAGCCGCATCGTCAAGCGTACCCGCCCGGACCGGCGGCCGCGGGCCACGGAGCCCCCCCCTCGGCGGCGCGCGGTCACACGGCCCCCGCCCCCACGGCCAGGCCCATGCATGGCCACACGGCCCCCGCCCCCACGCCCACCCCACGCGGCCACGCGGGGAGCCCTGCCTCTCCAATGGGCACACCGACCCCCGCGCCGCGCAAGCGCCCGCCCAAGCGGCGCACCAACGCGGGTCAGCGCGCCATCCTCGTGGGTCTCATCTTTGGCGCCGTGCTCAGCGCGCTGCTGGTCGTCGGCCTGTGGATGTGGATCTCCATCCGGAGGGGCGGGTAGGCACCGTGCGGGCCGAGAGCTAGCCTCCCGGCGGGTGCCAACGACCATGACCTCCCACGACGGACGAGCCCAAGCCCGCAGCCACGCGCTCTTCGAAGCCGCCAGACGCACGATCCCCGGCGGGGTCAACAGCCCCGTGCGCGCCTTCGCCTCGGTGGGCGGCGCCCCGCCGTTCATCACCCGCGCCAAGGGTCCGTTCCTCTACACCGAGGACGGGGCCGAGCTCATCGACTACGTCGGCACCTGGGGGCCCGCGCTCATCGGGCATGCGCACCCCGAGGTGGTCGAGGCGGTGTGCAAGGCCGCCGCCGATGGCCTGAGCTTCGGCGCCGCCACCCGGGCCGAGGTCGACTTCGCCGAGCTCGTGTGTGCGATGGTGCCCAGCCTGCGCGACGGCATGGTGCGCCTGACCTGCTCGGGCACCGAGGCCACCATGAGCGCGCTGCGAGTCGCCCGGGGCTTCACCGGCCGCCACAAGATCGTCAAGATGGACGGCGCCTACCACGGTCACGCCGATGTCTTGCTGGTGGCGGCCGGCTCGGGTGCAGCCACCCTCGGCATTCCCGGCTCGGCTGGCGTACCCCCCAAGGTCGTCGAGGACACGCTGCTGCTGCCCCACAACGACTTGGCCGCCGCGCAGGCCCTGTGCGCCGAGCAGGGCGACCAGATCGCCGCCATCATCGTCGAGCCCGTCGCCGGCAACATGGGCTGCGTACCGCCGGCCCCCGGATACCTCGAGGGCCTGCGCGCGCTGTGCTCGACCCACGGCATCGTGCTCGTGTTCGACGAGGTGATGACGGGATTTCGGGTGGCCCGCGGTGGCGCCCAGGAGCGCTACGGGGTCACCCCCGATCTCACGTGCCTGGGCAAGATCGTGGGAGGCGGCATGCCGCTGGCCGCCTACGGCGGTCGCCGAGACATCATGCAGTCGGTGGCTCCGCTGGGGCCCGTGTACCAGGCGGGCACGCTCAGCGGAAACCCGCTGTCGGTCGCGGCCGGGCTCGCCACCCTGCGGATCATCGAGCGCGATCCTCCTTATGCACGACTCGAAGCGCTGGCGGCCCGGCTCGGCGATGGGCTGGTCCGGCGAGCCGCCGCCGCGGGGATCCCGTTGACCGGCAACCGCGTGGGCTCGATGCTCACCGGCTTCTTCCGCGCAGGCGCGGTGACCAACTACGACGACGCCAAGGGCAGCGACACGGCGCGCTTCGCCCGCTTCCACCAGCAGATGCTGGCGCAGGGGATCTACCTCGCGCCCTCCCAGTTCGAGGCGGCCTTCGTCTCGGCCGCGCACGACGAGGCGCTCGTCGACCGCACCCTCGATGCGGCGGCCGGGGCATTCGCCGCGATCGCGGGAGCGTGACGCATGACCGACGACCCCGACGAGCCGTCGGGCTCGCAGAGCTCCGAGCGCGTTCCACCCAAGCGCGCCAAGTGGTTCCTCTACACCGACGCCTCCTCGCTCGGGATCGAGATCGCCGTCGCGATCACGGCCGGCGCCCTCGGTGGCTACTACATCGAGCGCTATCTCACCCACTGGTCGCCGTGGACCATGCTGCTGGGCTTCGGGTTCGGTATCGTCGTCGCCGTGCGGGCCGTGCTACGCACCGCCCGGGCCTACCAGGCCTCCCTTCGGCGCGACGCGCAAGAGGCCCGTCGCGCTGCGGCCGAGCACGAGCCGAGCGCTCCCAAGCAGTGAGAAAGGCAATGACCACTCCCGACTCCACCCCGTTGCTCCGCCGCGCCGCCGCGTGGACGGCCGCTCTGGCGGGGCTCGCCGGAGCGATCTCCCTGCCCCTCTTCGGGCGCGACATGAGCTTGGGCATCGCGCTCGGAGCGCTGGTCGGTTGGGTCAACCTGTGGCTGCTTGCCAGGGCCCTGCGCGTCATGCTTCGCGACCCTCACCAGCACCGCCCGGCGGCCCACCAAACGTGGATCTTGCCCGGTGTCCTGCTGCTCAAGTGGCCATTCATCCTCCTTGCGCTGGCCGGCATCCTTTGGTACATGCCCGCGCGACCGGAAGGGGTGGCCGTGGGAGCCCTCCTTGCCCTCGTAGGGGCCTCCATCGGGGCTCTGGCCAAGAATCGGGTCACGCCGTCACCTTCCTGACCGCCACCATGGGCGACCACGACACCTGGTACACACTGCTGCCCTTCTGGCACGACCTCGAGCACTCGTTCGAAGAGGGCCTGCGGCGTGACTGGAAGTTCCTGATGTTCCAGGACACGCACTTCACCATGGTGCACGTGGTGGGTGCGTTGATCGCCGCGCTGATCATCTTGGTGGCGACGTTCCGCTACCGCAGCTACGCGGCCTCGGCCGAGAGCAAGAACGGCCTCATCCCCAGCCGTCGCTTCACCCTAGCCGCCATGATGGACGGCTTCGTGGGCGCGGTCTACCGGCTCTCGGTCGACGTGATGGGCGAGAAGGACGCCAAGCGCTTCCTTCCCCTCACCGGCACGCTCGGCCTGTTCATCTTCTGCTGCAACCTGCAGGGCCTCATCCCGGGCCTGCTGCCGCCCACCGACACGCTCAAGACCAACCTGGCGCTGTCGCTGTTCGTGTTCGTCGTCTACAACGCGATGGGCCTGTACCGCAACGGGATGAGCTACCTGGCCCACTTCCTGGGCCCCAAGCTCGGCGGGTTCCCCTGGCTGTTCCCCATCTTCCTGCCGGTCGAGATCGCCTCGCACCTCGGGCGTCCGGTCTCGCTGTCGCTGCGCTTGATGGGCAACATCCTCGCCGACCACAAGGTCGTGCTCGCCATCGCCGGCCTCATCGCCGTGCTGGCCCCGGTTCCCTTCCTCCTCCTCGGGGTGCTGGTCGTGATCGTCCAGACCCTGATCTTCACCCTCCTCACGATCATCTACATCGGCTCCGCCATCGAGCACCTCGAGGGGCACTAGTCTTGCCCCCCGCCGCGGACCGACGCCCAGCCCAAGCTGCCAAGGACACTCACCATGAACCGCCGCATCTCTTCCTTCGTCGCCTTCGTGACCTGCTTCCTCGCGCCGATGGTCGCGATGGCCGCCCCCGCTGGTGGCGGTGGTCCCAACGACGGCATCTTCGCCATCGCCATGGGCTTTGGCATGGGCCTGGCCGCCCTCGGCTGTGGCATGGGCCAGGGCCGCGCGGCTGCGGCTGCCCTCGAGGGCATCTGCCGCAACCCCAACGCCGCCGAGAAGGTCAACACCCCCATGCTGCTGGGCCTGGCCTTCATCGAGTCGCTGACCATCTTCACGCTGGTCACCGCGTTCCTGATCTTCGGCAAGTTCGGCTCCTGAGGCAGGAGACCGGGCGAGACCCCCGCGCCACGACGTAGAGCGGCGCGTTCGACGAGAGCCGATCGTCCCTTCACGGGAGGATCGGCTCCTTGCGTTCGAACGCGGGCTCCCCGCCCGCGAGGACGCCCGTGAGGAGGTCGCCGATGCGATGGCCGAAGGCCACGTCACCCGCGTCGCCTTCGACGAGCGCGGCCCGGTCGGGTGGGGCTCGTGCCTCCGCCGCCTCCCCGGGATGCGCGACGGATCTAGGAATTATCGGCGATTGCGGCTGCTCACCCCGAGCAGCCTCGAGGGCCAGCGGCGGCCCCAGGGTTCGGTGCCCAGTCCAAGGGCGGCTTTCGCCCGAGGAATTCTCACGCTGGCAGCAGATCACGGTGCAGCTGGCCAACCCCGGTACAAGGGCTGCGCCGTGGCCGGCATGCTACAGCATGGTGGCCGCGCCGGTCAGAGGCTGCTGCTTGGGTGGAGCGTGCCAGCGCCCCCGGAGAGGGATGAAGCATGACGAGCGCTTGCATACGGCCGGGACCGGGAATCATCAAGGCCCGACCGTGCCGCCGCAGCCTATCCTTCGTCCGATGAGCCCAGCAGCGTAACGTGAAGCCTGTCGGCCAACGCGAAGCCGGCTTCGACCTGGGTGCCGAAGTCATCGTCAGGGATTCCGGCGGCGAGGCCTGCTAGCGCGATACAGGGAGGAACCAGGGATGTCCGGTCGGGTCTAGTACCACCGAATAGCGCCCAGGATGGCTCCAATCTCTCGGCGAGTGACACCAGCGCGGCGGGAATGGTCTCGACGCGGCCGCCAGGCATGGTCACACGTACGGCCTGCAATTCCTCGTCGTTTACGACAGCCTCGGTGATCTTTGCGCTCGCGAACACGCGAACGTTTGGCCATCGGGCAAACTCATCTCGTAAGAAGGCAGGTTCAAGTCGGGGGCCGGCGCATACGATCGAGACATCAGCACCTGCGGCGCTCAAGTGTATTGCTTCACTAGTGGCGCGCCATCCGGCACCGACGACGACGACGGCGCGTCCTTGATAGAATGGCGCTTCGGGAGCAGAGTCGGTCACGACGTGTCTTCGGTCTACGGCGTCAACGAGGTGCCACGAGGACGTTGCGCCAGCAGGGGAGAAGATGACGGCGCGCGAGTGGGCGAGAGGTTCGGAGCCGAGCGGTTCGAAGAGGGTGACGGCAGCTGTGCCAAGCTGAACCCGTTCGACAATGCCGATATCTTCGACCCCAAGATCACACAATTCCGAAGTTAGTTCACCGACGAAATCACTTCCCCTCGTGGCCTCCTGGTTCAACCTGGTCGGCGGGATCACCCACGGGCTCGCCGGGAAGTAGTCGTCTCCGATATAGGACGCGCGACGGACTTCGTGGCCCCGCTTTGCTAGTTCGAGGGAGGCGACGAGCCCAGTGATGCCGTCACCGACGGCCGTGCACGATCGGATGGTCGTGGTCATGGTTTCCTGGCCTTGAAGATCTTGCCACCGCCCGTTATCGTCACGTCCACGAACCCAGCCGCGCGATAGGCTGACTCCATCCCAGCGAATGATCCGTTCCGGGTGAAGAGCGTGATGGTTCCACCCGGTTTGAGAGTGCGGAAGAGCTCTATCATGACTTTTTCGTTCGATATCAGCTGATGGAGGAACCCGGTGGCGAAGTGCTCGTCGAAGAAGTCGTCCGGGAATGGCAGGTTACGCATGTCTGCGACGACATCCACCTTGGGGTGTGGAGTAATGTCAATGTTCGTGAAACCGGCCCTCCCCGATGTTCCACTGCCGAGGTTGGACTTGACCGGCCCCCCGCCGGCAATGGATTCTGCGATCTGTTTCGCCTTTGACGGAGGGGTGAACTCCGTACCCACAGCCGCGGGAAAGGCCTGGTCGATCTGTTCATCCGATCTGCCGGTTGCTGTATCAGGTGCTCCGCTCTGAGCTTCCCCCTCTGCAGCCTCTGGGATCGCCTTCTCTGCGTCAGCCTCGGCTTGCTTGTCGACGTTGCCCTTCTCCGGTGGGCAGAGGCCCGTCTTGTCGCCCACCTTCTTGATCGAGTGTCGGACGAAGCAGCTCCCCACGCTACTTTCCCGCTTGTAGCTGTGGACGGCATCGTCGAAGAGCGTGATCTCCTTGGCATTGGGGTCGAGTGCTGCCTCACGGTACAGCAGCTTGAGCTCGGCCGCGAGCTCATCCCGAGTGGGCAGTCCAGGTCGCTTGCTGCTGGCCCTTGCGATGCTGTTGGTCGCGCTCACCCGTCGCTTGCCGTACACGTCGATCTCGTGCTTCAGCTTTGCTTCGGCCTTGTCGAGCCGTTGGGTCGCGCGGAACCACTCGGTGGGATCGGGGTCGGGGGCATGGGGGTCGGCCAGGCGTTTGACCTCCTCGAGCGCTTCCTCGACCTCGATCGCCGCGTCGACCACCCTCCGCTCCGTGCGTTCGACTCGATCGAGCTGGCGAGTGGTGCGGGTGAGCTTGCCGTCGCTGGTCAGCCGCGGCAGTAGATCGGTGACGTCCTCCAGGGCATCGGTGACCCGAGCGGTCGCTTTCGCCGCTTGTTTCCCGAGATCGACCAGCTTCTCCGCGAATGCCTTGGCGATCGTGCTCTTGGCGAGCAGCTGACCAAAGGCGGCGAGTGCCTTCAGCCTTGCAAACTTGGCGGTCATGGTGATGACCTTCAGCGCCCCCGCCGAGACGACTGCGCCGAAGATCTCGAACACGAGACCTCCGACCAGCTTGCCCATGGTCTTGGCTTGACCAGCCGGATCCGAGGCGTTGAATTCGCCGACCTCCGTGTACATCGCCTCTGCCATCGCAGCCCCGGCCGCGCGACGGACCTTCCGATCCTTGAACATTTGCTCGATGTGCTCGACGAGTTTGGCGCGCTTGGTCTCATCGGCGAGGGTCTGGACGAGCTTGACGATCTGGACGAAGCCGTCGCTGAACCCCCACAGCAGGCCCTCGAAGAAGGCCTCCCCGGTCTCGAGCTCGGTCCATGTGTCCGTGCTGAAGCGGATGCCCAGAGGCGATGCGGTCTCGAGCTCGAGGGCCTTGGTCGCGAACCCGGCCACGAAGTCCTGGCCGCTCGAGTCGAGCTCGGCCAGACCGGCGCCTTTGGCCTGCTCACCCCGGCCCAGATACGCGGCGCGATGGAGCAGCGCGTTGACCAGCAATCCCTCGGCCATCACGCGATCGTACTGCGCGCGGGTTTCGGGATCGTCCCTGAGCCACTCGAGCGCCTTCGCGATCTCGCTCAGCGAAATGTCGTGAGAGAGTAGCTCGCTCGCGGTCACGTCTGCCAATGCCCCCGCCCCTGCGTTGGAGAGGGACGACTGCGACGTGCTCGCGCGCTCGAGGATCTCATGTGCCTTGGCGACCTTCGCTTCGCTACGCTCACGCCCTTCGCGGACCTCGGCCCGCTTGCCCCCGAGGCGGATGAAGGGGGAATCCTGGAGCCAAGAGGCTTCACCGAACAGATCTCTTCGAGCGTCTTGCCATGATTCCCAGGCTTGCTGCGCATCCTCGTTGCGGGGGTAGCTCGGGATGTGATCATAGGCTTGAAGCAACTCGATGCCGCGAGCCAGCATGAGCGCCTGATTGGCAGCGTCGTAGTCGTCGTCGCGCTCGGCGCGACCGACAGCCTGCCGGTAGCGCTTCTTGGCCTCCTTGATTGCGTCGAGCGCGTCCCGGTCCGCGGTCCCGGTCATGATCTCCCTGAGGCGCTCGACGGTCTTGTTGCTCTCCTCCTCGCGTAGAAGCTCCTTGATCCCTTCGTGGAGTCGTTCGAGCTGCGACGCGAGCTCGGGATGGTCCTCGATCCGCTCCGAGAGAGTGGCCGAGAGGCCGAGCTCGTCGCCGACCTTCGCGCGCATGGCGGTGGCCTCGGCGATCCCCCGCTGCTCGCGCACGCGTCGAATCAGGCGATCGATCCGCACCTTCTGCTTACCCTCGGCCCACTCGAACTGGTACTCGAGCTCGCGCAACAGGAAGCTCAGCTCGCGATCGTCGTAGATATGGGAGATCCGCCATCCGGCTCTCTCCATCGTCTCGTCTCCGATCAGGTCACGTACCTGACTGCGGTAGGGGTTGACGTCTACGAGGACGGTCGTCTCTCGGAATTCACCGCTGTCGTCGTGGAAGAACGTCCGAGGGTCTGGCTCGTCGCTCTTCGTCTTGGCGAAGCGAAACGAGAACGTCTCGATTGGAGCTGGCTCCTCTTTCGAGGGCTTCTTGCCGGTCGTGGCAGGCTCAAGATCATCGTCTGACGCTTGCGCCGTGGGTGAGCTGTCGGCAGGTACGGCATCCGATGACTCGTGCGTAACGCCCTCGGGCTCGCCTAGGTCGATGAAGAAGTCCGAGAGGTCATCGACCAGGTGCTTCCCTTCGAGCTTCCTCGTCGCAACGTCCTCTTGTACCTTCGCCTCGGGGTATCGACCCGTGGGGGCAATGCACTGTTCGAGCCCGTATCGATGAATGCGCCCGTCGACATGGAAGTCGATCGTTCCCTTTCTTCCACGGCCCTTGCCACCTCGGTTGCAGATGATGACGATCTTGTCGACTCTACCGTGGGGCTCGTCGGTCTCGGTGTCGTCCACGCCATCGAGCGGAGATCGCTGGATCCGGGGCCGAGTACCCCGATCTCGTACCGCCCCCTGCTGTAGTGTGTGGGTGAGTTCGTGCGCCAGTAAGCGCCGCCCGGAATGTGTGTGTGGCTGGTATTGTCCCGGTCCGAACACCACGTCACGCGCGAGGGTGAATGCCTTGGCTCCAATGCTCCGGGCGAGCAAGCCGGCCCGCTCGTCGGTGTGTATGCGAATGTCCTTGAAGCTGTAGCCGAACCGCGATTCCATGAATTTGCGCGTGTCTACGGACAGCGGCGCTCCGCCGTGAAGCCGCAGGGCATGCAGCCGCGGGGTGAAGGTGGCATCGGGAGCAGGGGTGGAGATCACCGCGGAGTCGCGCTGGAGCGTCTGCTCGAGCTCCACATCGCATTCGGCACACACTCGCTGGAGCCTGCCGTCGCCGTCGAGATCATCGTCGTGCTGCTGCTGGAGCCGTCCATCGTGCTCGTCGTCGACCTCTCGCTGCAGTCGTTCCTCGGGCTCTGCTCCGCACGCGCTACACGCCCGCTGGACCCGTCCGACCGACGTGATCCCGAGGGCGGCTCGCTTCGAGCCATCGTCCGTCGATCCATCCGCCGATCCACACGCCATGCACTCGGTATCGGCCTTGGCGTCGGTTTCATCGTCGGGTGACTCTCCCTCTGACTCCGCCCTGCCACCCTCCCCCATCGGCTTCGCCGTGATCGACGTGGCTCGATCACCGAGCCCCCCGGGCAACGGCGAGAACCGGAGCGGCGCAGACGAGCCCACCACGTTCGACATTCGCATCACACGGTCGGCCGTGGCATCCGCCTCGCGCTCGTAGCCATCGTTGGGCGCTCCGATCTCCAACTTGGCCTGGACGGACATTGGGACGACCGGGACGCGAGGCGACCGCTTGCGATGCTGCGGTGCGGTGGCCTTGGGCGATGACACCGTTGGCTTGGTTGGATGGGCGTATGTCGCCATGGGATCTCCACTATCCGGCAATTCGTCCCGAGACGTCGCCGAGCTCGAGTCTAACGTATGGCGAGTTTTTGGACGTGCTCGATATTGTCACCGCTCGGCCAGACCAAGCACGAGTGGAATCGCCCCGTGCTGCATCGCGCGGATAAGAAACATGCGCCGCAAATTCGGGGTGGATTCCATCCCTCATGCTGACCTTCGAACCTGCTCGAGACGCGTTGCTTTCCTCCAAGACGCGCGCTTCGCAGCTTGACGGATCTATGATTTGGACCAAGCACGAGTGGAATCGCCCCGTGCTGCATCGCGCGGATAGATGGCATGGTGACTTGCGAGGAGGTCGATCACCGGCTGGACACCGCTGGCGGGGACTCGAGCCGCGTATGCCGCATCGCAACGCCATGGATGCACCGTGGGGATCTGCCAGGCGACCGATCGCGGGCACTCCCACGAGCACGGCAGGCCATCAAGGGCATGCTCGCTGCGCTCGTCGCCTGCGGCGCCCCTTGACTGCCCGCCGAGCTCGTGGGGAAGAGCAAGGAGTTTCATCACCGCTGGCCTCAACCGCTGGCGAGAGCCGGAGCGAATTTCCCGTCGAACCCGTGGACGCATCTTCACGGGGCCGATCTCGTGAAACAGCGAGGCTCGAGCGCAGCCAGGAGCTGCGTCGAACGTTGATATGGCTGTGCAAGCGCGATCGACCCGCCCACCCGCTTGCTGATCTAGCTGCGCTGGGCCGGTCCGCCCGCCTTCCCGCACACTGATCTAGCTGCGCCAAGCCGGTCTACCCGCCCTTCCGCACGCTGATCGGACTGCGCTGGGCCGGTCCACCCGCCCTTCCGCACGCTGATCTGGCTGTGCAGGCCCGGTCCACCCGCCTTCCCGAACCCTGATCTGGCTGCGCAGGGTCGGTCCACCCGCCTTTCCGAACCCTGATCCAGCTACACAGCCCCGATCGCGCCGCTCTAGCCCACCACCCGCACCCCTTCGAGGAAGCCGTCCTCCTCCAGCGCGCCGCACGACTCGAACACGATGCGGATCTGATAGCCCTCGCCGCGCAGGAACACGGCGTCGACCTCCTGCTGCTGCCCTTCGAACATCGAGGTGGTGATCACCTCGGTCGCCTTGCCGTCGACGGTGACCGCACGCCGCGAGGCCTCCACCATCGGCCCTCCGGGATCGGGCGGCATCGGTCGCCACCAGCGAGCGTCGACCATGCACCCGCTGCCCGGCGGCGACGAGAACCGCAGGTGGCCCGACGCAGCCTCGCTCGACTCCTCGACCTGCACGAAGCCGTGGGTCGCCTCGATCGTAAGCGGTGCTCCGTTCGTGGGCACGATCGTGGTGGGAGACACGGGCGGCTCGGGCGTCGGCTCGGGCTTCGGTTCCAACGTCGGTTCCGGCTTCGGCTCCGACGTCGGCTCGGGCTTCGGCTCCGGCGTCGGCTCGGCCTGCGACGGAGCCTGCGACACAACCGGCTGCTGAGGCGCGACGACCGGGTGCTCCTCCGCGGGTGAGCCCTGGTGCTGCGCCCCCGTGCACGCACCGAGGCCCAGCGAGAGGGCCAACGAGAAGTTCAGCGAGAGGGCGAGGATCGAGCGCAGTACCACGCGCAAGAGCGTAGCCCGAATGACCCCCCGCCTGGGCCCCGCCTTCGTTACCCTCGATTCATGCACATACGCCTTGGCCTTTCGCTCGCCCTCCCGCTCGCCCTCGGCGCGCTTCCCCTGCTCGGCGCCTGCGGGAGCGATCCCCCCGGCACCGAGACCGAGGACGGCACCCAGGGCTCGAGCGCCGACGCTTCCGACACCACCACGGTCGGCACCACCACCAGCACCACCGACACCGACACCACGGTCGGCACCACCAGCACCACCGATCCCGACACCACGGTCGGCACCACCACCAGCACCACCGACACCGCCACGACCGATACCGAGACCACCGACACCGGCGAGGCCTGCCTGGCCGCCGAGCCCAGTACCTTCGTCACCTACCTCGGCGGCGACGACTTCGAACACGGTCGCGACGTGGCCTTCGATTGCGAGGGCAACCTCTACGTGACCGGCGGCACGCGCTCGGCTGGGTTCCCGGCCACCCTCGGCGGCGCCGCGGGCAACGTGGACGTGTTCGTGACCAAGTACGACGCCACCGGCACGCTGCTGTGGTCGCACCGCTTCGGCGGCCCCAACTACGATCGAGCCTACGCACTCGAGCTCGATGCCAACGGCGACGTGGTGGTGGCCGGCCGGGCGGGTGATGGGCTGCCCACCACCCCGGGTGCGCTGCAGCCCTCGTTCGGGGGCGACCAGGACGCCTCGGGGCTCTACGGGCCCGAAGATGGCTTCGTCGCCAAGCTCACCTCCGACGGCGAGCTGACGTGGCTGACCTACTTCGGCGGCCCTGGACGCGACTTCATCCGCGACGTGGCGGTGGATGGGATGGGCGACGTCTACGTGGCCGCCTCCCAGGTGACCCGAGACCACCCCCACGTGACGGCGGGCTCGTTCGACACCACCCGCTCGAGCATGGACTGCGTGGCGGCCCGGATCTCCAGCGACGGCACTGCGGTGGTGTGGGGCGGCTATCTCGGCGGCACCGGCGACGATTGCCCCGAGCCCAGCATTCGCGTCGACCCGGTGGAGCAGGCACCCGTGATGATCATCGGCACCAATGCAGCAGACCTGCCCGACACCCCCGGCGCGCTGCAAGCCGGCCCCGGGGGCGGGTACGACGTCTTCATCGCCAAGGTGGCGGCCGACGGCGCATCGCTCGACTTCGGCACCTACTTCGGCGGCTCGAGCGGAGACGGCCTGGAGACCCACAATCTCGCGCTCGGACCCGATGGCCGCGTGTACCTGGGGATCGTCACCACCTCGAACGATCTGCCGACCACGCCCGGCGCGTTCCAGCCCACCTACGGGGGCACGGGTGGCGGCAGCACGGGACAGAACACCAACTACCCCGGCGATGGCTTCGTGGCGGTGCTCTCGGCCGACGGCACCACCCTCGAGCACGCCACCTATCTGGGGGGCATGGTGGGCGACGCGGTCGAGGGCATCCTGGTCGCCGACGACGGCCGCGTGTACGTGAGCGGGGGGACGTTCTCCGCCAACTTCCCCACGGCGGGCGTGCCCTACCAGGCGACGGCCGCGGGCGATCTCGACGCGTTCGTCGGCATCCTCGCGCCCGATCTCGGGACGCTCGAGCATGCGACCTTCGTGGGTGGATCCAACTGGGACGTGGCCCGTGCCGTCGCCATCGGACCTGGCGGACGGATCGCCGCCACCGGTGAGACCCGCTCGGGCGACCTCAACGTGACGCCGGGGGCCGACGACGACACCTTCGGCGGCGGCTCGCAATTCGACACGATCGTGGTGCAGTGGGTGCCGTAGCGGCTGGGGCCACCAGCCCCCGCGCATGCGTTTGGCGAGCTCGGGCGCCCGATCTACTCTCTTGCGACCCATGACGTCGCTCCGCTCGATCATGCTGTGCTCCGCGCTGCTGGCTGCTTGCACCCAAGACGCGCCGAAGGCTGCGAACGCCGGGGGGCCCGCGAACGCCGAGGCGACCCCGGCCAAGCCCCCGGGCAGCGTGCCGAGCACGGCGCGGCCACCCAACGATCCCCACGCGGCCCCGGCTCCCGGCGACGAGGACGAGAAGGGGCCCATGGTGCCCTCGGCCTCCGGCTCGTTCGACGTGACCCTCGAGGGCAAGCTCGTGCACTTCCTGCGGCTGCCCGTGGCCCAGAACCGAGCCGTGGCGATCCCCGAGACCGGAGTCACCCGGCTGTCCATCGGCGCGCTCGAGGGCGAGGAAGGGGGACCCGGCTTTCGCATCCTGGTCGAGGGCCTGCGTCCGGACCAGATCGAGTACCCGCTGACGATTCCCACCCCGGGGGCCACCGCCAAGACCAACGGTCCCTACACGATGACCATGCGCTACGAGGTCCACGAGCGGCGCGTGTACGTGCTCGACCCCGACAAGGGCGCCACCGTGGACCTCACGCTCGAGAGCTACGAGGGCAAGACCCTGCGCGGGCGCTTCGAAGGCAAGCTCGCCCCCACCGCAGCGGGCCTCGGTGACCCGATCCCGGTCTCGGGCAAGTTCGCGGTCGAGCTGTTCCTGCGCGGCGTGGAGCCCGGAGCCGCCGCCAACCCCGAGGGCACCCCGGCCCCAGGCTAGGGCTGCTTGAAGTAGAAGCGCTCCCGGACGATCTTGCCGTCCCTCCAGGTGCGCACCGCGACCTCTTCCATCTTGATGCGCGTGCCGTCCTTGAGGGTGGCCTCGAAGAACTGCTCGCAGAAGCTCACGTTGCCATGGACCGCGGTGGCGCCGATGCCCGCGGAGTGAACCTCGGCGATGTTGCCGAACAGCTCCTGCTCGCGCCGCCGGTTGACCTCCTTGCCCTCGAACGCCTGGTCGTTCTCGATCATCACCACGTCGTCGGCGTAGTACTCCTCGAAGGCCTCCAGGGCCTTGCCATGGCGGATGAGGTCGTTGAGAGCGGCGTCGAGCCGAGCGACATCGTGCATCGGTGTCCTCCTTGGGGGCGCCGGGCACCCCGTTCGTGTCGCAAGGGTAACGTCGTTCCCCTGCCGACGGTCAGCCCTCCGGGTGGATTGGCCGTGAACCGCTTCCGGGCATGCTTGGTTCGATCGAATCGAGGTTCCGGCCTGGCCGCGCCCGTTCTCGGTCAGTCCTCCTCGAGCACTCGGGTGCGCAGCGCGTGCACGTCGAACCTACGCGCCTGGCGGCGGGTCTGCGGGGTGAGCTGCCGCTGCAGGCGCTCGAGCACGTCGAGCAGCAGGGCCTCGGTCTCGGGTGACAGGGGATCGAATTCGACCCCCATCCCGAGACCGTCCTCGAGGTGGCGAACCACGGTGCCGCTGTGCACGAACAACACGGGATCCTCGGGACACGCCACGAAGCGCACCTCGATGTGCGAGCCCACCGGGTGCGTGGCTTCGCCCACCACCATCACGCCCGTGTACGAGAGGTTGGCCACCGGCGTGCTCGTGCGAGGATCGGCCTCCGAGAAGCCGACGCTCACCGGCACGCGCTTGGCACGTCGCCGATCTTCCTCAGCGGACACGGTCCCCTAGCATAGAACGGCTCCCCGCCTCCCGGGAACGCCGACCTCGACGATTCGCCCGATCCTCGGCTCGACCCGACCACCACGACCGCGGTACGCTGTCGAACGCCATGGTTCGTTCGATTGGTCGCCTCGCCCTCGCGTCGATTACGTCCGCTGCGCTCGTGGCCTGCGGCCCCGGCGGAGAGGAGCAGACGACCAGCACCGACACCTCGGGCATCACGCTCTCCGTCGGCCCCAGCACCAACGAGTCGGCCGAGGGCACGGGCACGACCGGCTCGGCCACCGGCAGCGCCAGCCAGACCACGGCCCCCACCACCAGTCCCACCACTTTGGACGACACGGCCGACTCGGCCGACACCATCTCGGTCACCTTCGACGTGGGTCAGATTCCCGATGGCGGCGGCAGTGGCTGCGGCGGTGGTATGGGCGGTGACGTCGACTTCAGCTACATCTGGGTCGCCAACTCGTCGCAGAACGCCGTCAGCAAGATCAACACCCAGACCCTGGTCGAGGAGGGCCGCTACCTGGTCCACCCCGGCAACGGCAATCCATCGCGCACCTCGGTGAGCCTGTCGGGCGACGTGGCCATCGCCAACCGCAACGGCGGCATCACCAAGATCCACGCCAACCACGACGACTGTGTCGAGAGCAACGGCATGGCGGGGCTTCAGACCAGCAACGGCGGGGCCAACGTGCTGGGCTGGGACGTCGAGGAGTGTCGCGCCTGGTACACGCCCATGGCCTATTCCACCCAGCGCCCGGTGGCGTGGTCGCCTGGCACGTTCAACCCGGCCGCCTGCGAGTGGGAGGGGCAGATGGTGTGGACGGCCTCGGCGCAATCGGGAGCATCGGGCACGGTGATGGTCACCGTGCTCGACGGCGACACCGGAGTGATCGACTCCGAGATCCCCATTCCCGAGCTCGCCATCGGCTACTTCGGGCCCTACGGGGCCGCGTTCGACACCAACGGCGACTTCTGGTTCGTCGACTCGGGCAACGACGGACCCAGCCAGGAGCTGGTGCGCGTGGACGCGGTCACGCACGACTACGACATCTGGATGACGCCCTCCATCAACCCCTACGGCTTCACCGTGGACACCCTGGGACGGCCGTGGATCGCCGGCTATGCGGGCGGGGTGGCGCGCTTCGATCCCGTCACCGAGACCTTCGACGTCAACAACTCGATCACCGGGCTGGGGATCCAGGAGGACGCCAACGGAATCATGTGGATGGCCCACTATCCGTGGAGCTACGAGGGCGTGATCGCGATCGACCGCGACAGCATGAACGTGGTCGACCAGATCGATCTGCCGTCGAGCCTCGCCAAGGGCGTGAGCATCGACTTCTATGGCTACGTGTGGGTGGTGGATCAGGGGACGTCGGCGTTCCGCATCGACCCGGTCACCAAGGCGTTCGACACCTTCACCGGGCTCACGGGTCCCTATACCTACAGCGACATGACCGGCTGGGGGCTGTCCAGCGTGAGCAACCCGGAGGGATGAGATGAGCGACGTACGACGAGCGTGGTCGACGGCGGCCCTCTTGGCGATGGGCCTCGCGATCGGGTGCAAGGGCGACGGAGGCGAGGATGCCAGCGACACCAGCACGTCGGTCGGGCCCACGTCGGCCGACGGCAGCAGCACGGCATCGACCGGCGATACCGTCAGCGGCGGGAGCATGTCGGCCGACGGCACGGCCAGCACCACCTCCACCACCGCGCCCACGACCACCACCGTGGACGACACCGGGACCGACACGGGGCAGGTGGTGTGCGGCGAGCAGTTCTTCCCCGACGGCTCGCCCTGGTACACCGACTACTCGACGGCCGCGGTGCACCCCAACTCCGAGGCGATCGTGACCTGGCTCGAGGGCGCGGGCTGGGGTGGCGGCGACCAGATGCGGATCGACTTCTCGATCGAGGTGCTGGAGGCCGATGCCTCGACCCCGCGCCTGGAGTTCGAGGCCACCGGTGACTTCTACACCCCCGACTGCGACTGGGTACCGGTGCCCGTGCCCGACGGCGGCGCGCTCGAGGGCGAGGACGGCTACGAGTGCACCACCGATGGTGACTGCCACCTCATCGTCTACGACTGCGAGGAGCAGCGGCTCTACGAGATGTGGCGCGCCAACATCACGGGCGGGACCTTCTACGGCGGCTGCCTGGCGGTGTGGGACATGGGCATGGTCTATCCCGACATCGGGCGCGGCGATGGCTGCACCAGCGCCGACGCGGCGGGCTTTCCCATCGCCCCGCTGCTGTTCTCGGCCGACGAGGTCGCCGCGGGGGAGATCGACCACGCGATCCGCTTCATCCTGCCCAACGCCAACATTCGGCACTTCATCTACACGCGACCGGCCACCCACAGCACCGGGCCCACCAGCGCCCCCGATCCGGCGCCGCCCTATGGCGTGCACCTGCGGCTGCGAGCCGACTTCGACCTCGACTCGCTGCCGAGCAACGGGGCGCGGGTGGTCGCGCGAGCGCTGCAGCGCCACGGCATGTTCCTGGCCGACGGCGGGCAGATCACGCTGACCGCCCGCAGCGACCGCTTCACCACCGCCAAGTGGGAAGGGCTGCTCGATCCGTATGACCTGTCGTCGATTCGACCGAGCGACTTCGAGGTGATCGACTGGGGTCCCGACCTCGACTGGGGCGAGGTCGATTGCACCCGCGAGCCGCTGGGAACTCCGCCCTGAGCGGCAGCCCGCGCACGGCGGGCCACACGGCTCGTCCCGCAGCGGAGGGGCGGCGGCGGCGCGAGGAGCATCAAAGGGCCGGCTCGCGCTTGCCTCGACGCACGGGCTGGCTAGGCCACCGCCTGGAGCCGTCATGCGATACCGACAGTCCGCCGTCTGGATCTACGACATGCCGCCTGCGACGCGTTGGACGCGACGCCTGATGCTGTTGTCGGGCGTCGTCGGGGTGTTCGTGCTCGTGGGCCTCTTGGCCCTCGCATGGTTCGGAATCATCGTGCAGCGGCTCTGACTGCCAAGGAAGGACAACAACCACATGAAAGTCATCGTCGCCCTCTTCGACCATTCCGATGCGGCCGAGCAGGCCGTCTACGAGCTCCTCGACCACGGCATCGCCGTGGACCACATCAATGCCGTGTGCCACCTCGATCCCGACGAGGATCCCCGGCGGGGCCCGGCCCACCACACGGGCCTGGGCTGCGTGCTGGTGGACGCCGGATTCCTCGACGGGCCCGAGCTGGGCACGGTGCTCGCGGTCGGCCCCCGCCTGGGGCCGCTGGCGTTCCCGGGCGAGCCCCGCGGAGCGGGCCTCGGGGTGCTGACTCGGCGCCTGCACCGAATCGGAGTCCCGATGGTCGATGCGGAGGGCTACGTGGAGGCGGTGGAGCGTGGAGCCGCCCTGGTGGTGCTGACCGTCTACGACGCCTACGTGGACGATGCGGCCGAGATCCTGATGCGACACGAGCCGATCGAGCCCGACGAGACGCCGCTGCCCGCCACGCTTCCCTCGGCCCACGTGCCTCCATCGCCCGGTGCGGCGATGGGCTCACGGCCCTGAGGAACCAGCGGTCCGCGGCTCCGGCCCCGCCTCGTGGCGATCGAGTCCCGGCAGCCCCGGGATGTGGTCGTGGTCGTGCGCGTGGTGGTGCCGACCCGAGGGATCGTGATCATGCGCATGGCCCTCGTAGCCTTCGTGCCCCGGATGCTCGGGCCGATGGTGCTCGTGCCCATGCCCGTGCCCGTGGCTGCCCGCATCGAGGATCTCGAACCACGGGTGCGTGCCCCAGCGCCACAGCTGCCGCAGGAGCATCACGGCCAGCACCGCCATCGAGCCCAGCGCCGCCACGGAAGGCTCGCCCTCGTGGCCCCACGCGTCGGACGATCGCACGGGGACCTCGAGCAGATTGACCAGCGCCCCGGTGGCGACGGCGAGCAGCAGCACCGCCGCCAGTCCCAGCGCCACCGCTCGCCCCCCGTAGCCGCGACGGAGCATGCCGATGGTGGCCAGGTTGGTCGCCGGCCCCACCAAGAGCCCCACCAGCACCGCACCCGGCGAGATGCCCTCGAGCAGCAGCACCGCCGCCAGCGGGGTGGCCGAGGCCGCGCACACATACGAGGGCACGGCCATCAGCGCGATCACCAGCAGGTCGCCCCCCGTGTCGGCCAGCCCGACGAGCGAGCCCGCCGGGATCACGGTCTTGACGTAGGTCGCGGCCACGATCCACACGAAGGCCCACGGCGCGATGTGCAGCAGCAGCTCGTCGAACAGCGCGAGCGTGGTCGACCATCGCACGGGCCGGGGCGACGGAGCGCCGGCGAGCACCGAGTGCACGGGCTCGGATGGCTCGTCGTCGTCGCCCCCCGGCCACGTGCGGGCGAGCCGTGAGAACAGCATGGCCGCCACGAACGCCACGCCCGCCGCCGCCGCGATCCTCACCCACACGAAGGTCGTGCCGAGGAACCAGTAGGTGAGGGTGACGGTGGCGGGACCGAGCTCGGGCGTGCTCACCACGAACGCGACCACCAGGGCCGGGCCCGCCCCTCGCTTGCGCAGCGTCTCGGCCAGCGACGGGACTCCGTAGGCACAAAGCGGCAGGCGGGCTCCGATCGCGATGCCTCGCAGCCCCTGGCGCACGACGCCACCCGCCGACGACGGCCAGCTCGCGACCCGCGAGCCCAGTTGCTGGAGTGCGACGCCGAGCACCAACCCCAGCAGCAGCATGGGTGCGGTGCCGGCCCACAGCTGCCCGAACGTCTCGCCGAGCTGCGCCCGCAGCAGCGCCTCGTGTCCCTCGTGCGGCGCGTGACGGTGCATGCCCACGGCCAACAGCGGCAGCGCCACCCCGCACAGGCCCCCCACCACGTCGAGCGCCCCCGCCAGCGGGGCCCGGCGCACCGAGAGCCCCTCGTCGTGCAGGAGGATGTGACACAGGAACCCGGCGACCGCGGCCGACAGCCATGGAAGGATCCCCGCCACCGCCGAGGCGCTGATCGTCCCCGCCGCCGCGAACCCGAGCGCGGTGGCCAGCAGCAGGGCTCCCGTCCCCCGCAATGCCGAGCGACGCCCGCGGGCCGAGAGCGTCGCCGCCACGAACACCGCGGTCAGCGGGATCGTGTGCGCGGCCATGCCCAGCACCAGGTCGCCGTGGCCATGCCCATCGCCCACGAAGGTGCCCAGCGCCAGGCCCTCGGCCCACTGGTGCAGCAGGAACCCGTAGAAGCCCAGCTCTGCACCCACGCCCCGCACCGAGAGCCCGGCGCTGCGCAGCACCATCCGCCCCAGGATCGCCACGAAGCGCGGCAGCACCAGCGCCCCCGCGAACACCCCCAGCGCCACCGCCCCCAGCTCCTGCACCGCCTCGGGCAGCAGCTGCACGAGCACCGCCGTCACCACCGCCAGCGCCGCGAACGTCCGCAGCGCGCCCAGGACCACGTGACCGCGCGCGGTGGCCAGGGCCAGCATGGCACCCACGGCCACGGCCCCCAGGGTCACCATCATCGGACCGAACACGCCTGCGCTCCTGCTGCCCGCCCGGGGCGGCGGCGTTGTAACACGGCTCGCCGGTCCTCACGTGCAAGGGGGCGAGGCCACGGACCGAATTGGCCGCTACTCGCCGCCGGCGACGGCGCGTCCGGGTGATCGGGCTCTTCGCCTCACGGGCCGGTCAGCACCAGCCCTTCGGCGGGCTCGCAGCGGTGCTCCACGCATGGCCTCGTGCACCAGGGCTCGCAGCAGCCGGCACCCCTCGTCGTCGCTCGTGCGGCGGTGCCACAGCAACCGGACCACCAGCGGAGCGAGCTCGACGGGCGGCTCGAGGATCCGCAGGGCCGCGCGCGGCTCGTGGGCTCGCGCCACGCACTCCATCACCGTCGCCACGCGGTCGCTCCCGGCCACCAGCAGCGGCAGCGTGGTGATGTGCGGAACCATGACCTGCACGTGACGACGAAGACCGTGGGTGGCCAGCGCTCGGTCCACGCGGTCTTCGGGCTCGCCGAACAGCGCGAGCTCGGCGTGGGGCAATCGGGCGTAGGTCTCGAGCCGCAAGCTCCGGCCCACCTCGGGGTGATCGGCACGGACGATCGCGACCATGCGATCCTCGAACAGATCCTCGGCCTCGCACCCGGCGGGTACGTCGGGGGGAATCCCGACCAGCAGGTCGATGTCGGCGCGCTCGAGGCCGCCCTGGGTCATGAGCCGATCGAGGGTGACCGAGCGCAGCGTGGCCCTGGGGAACCGCGCCTCGAATCGAGGCAGCAGCCGGGGGAACACCACGGCCCCCACCGCATCGGCGCATGCGATGGTGAAGCATCGCGTGGTGGTCTCGGGTCGTGACGAGGCGTCGTTGCCCACGAGGCTCCTGACCTCCTCCAGCACCCCTCGCAGGCGAGGCAGCAGGGCCTCGGCCCGCGGGGTGAGCACGAAGCCGCGACCGTTGCGGATCACGAGCGGATCCTCGAACACCGCCCGCGCCCGCCCGAGCGCATTGCTCACGGCCGACTGCGTCAGGTGCAGGCGTGCCGCCGCGAGCGTGGCGCTGCGCTCCTCGAGCACGGCCTCGAGCACCACCAGCAGGTTCAGGTCGAGGTTGGATAGATTCACGAGCTCAATATCTCATATGAGTAGATATCACTGGAATTCGAGGATGCTGACCGTCACGCTCGACCGTGGATGACGGGCATTCGTGGCATCTCACACCTCACCCTTCCCGTGACCGACCTCGAGCTCGCGGAGCGCTTCTACATCGGCGCGCTGGGGCTCGCGCTCGAGCGTCGCTTCGATCGCGAGACGTTCCTGCGCCTGCGACCGGACCGAGCCGCCGAGCTCGACGTCGACGATGGACCGCTGCACCTGCAATTGGGCTGCGGCGGCGTGCAGCTCGACCTGTTCTTGCAGCGCGAGCCGCTGCGTGGGCCGCTGCCGCCTCATCCCCATCTCGCCTTCGACGTGAGCCCCGACGACCTCGGCCCGCTCGCGGCCCGGGTCGGCGCGTTCGGGGTGCCGCTCGACGGCCCGCGTCGCCTGGGGCCGCCCGGGCACGCATCCATCTACTTCACCGATCCCTTCGGCAACCTGCTCGAGCTGGCGGCGATGGGCTACGAGGGCGGCGAGCTGGCCGTGGGGCCGCCCGATCTGGTGGTGCTCGGTCGGCTACGGCAGTAGCGCCGCGATGGGCCGCCCCTACCGATCGGGCTCGCCCTCGGGCGCCGCCAGGTCCAGGTCTCGCTCGCGCTCGATCACCCCGTAGCGCTCCGCCGTCTGCAGCAGGCGCTCCACGATGGCGCGATGCTGGGCGCGGCGCTCGGGCGACAGCGGCATCGGGATGCCCACGGCCTCCATCAGCTCGGGCTGGCTGGTGGTGTCGCCGACCCGGGCCAGGAGCTCGGAGTCGCGGACGCGCAGCATGGGGAGCACGATCGGCGGCTGGGGATCGTCGACGAACGCGGGCTCGATGCAGCTCGAGACATCGGCCGCCGCCGCAGCCCGGGCGTTGAGCGGAGGCAGCCCGAAGCGCACCGCGACCGTGGCCAGGAACGAGGGATGCTCGAAGACGGTGTGGTCGATGGCGCCGGCCCGCACGTGAGGGCCGATGACCAGCGTGGGCACGCGAAAGCCCATCTGTGCAAACTCCGGGCCGTTGTCGTCCACCGTCGTCGGCGGGGGCACGTGGTCGTAGAACCCCCCGTGCTCGTCGTAGGTGATGATGAGCAGGCTTCGCTCCCAGTACTGGGAATTGGCCAGCGCGGCGTAGATCGTGCCGATGAGCGTCTGTCCGAACTGGATGTTGTGCGCAGGGTGGTCGTCGTTGGTCAAGAAGTCGGGGTCGATGATCACCACCGACTCGAGGCCGCCGACTTGCAGCTTGTCGAAGAACTCCTCGAGCCCGGCCGTGCCCGAGAATCCCATCAGCGGCATCGCGCCCCAGCGCCATGCCGCCAAGCCGTCGAAGTAGTTCATGTTGCTGATGTCGTGGTCGTCGCACACGTCCTGGATCGACGTCGCGCTCGAGAACAGGGGAGTGTTGTCGTCCTTGCCGAAGCTGTCGGCGCAGTGCAGATACCAGCGGTTGGGCCATGTGGGGCCGAGCACCGAGCAGAACCATGCGTCGCACACCGTGTAGGCATCGGCCAGCGCGTAGGTCACCGGCAGGTGCTCGCGGACGTGATAGCCCATCGCCTCGTGCTTGACGGCGTCGCCGTTGGAGTTGAAGTGCTCGACCACGAAGCCATCGTTGGCGCCCCCGTTCCACTGGGCGTGGCAAGCCCCCCAGCCGTGGGGCGGATCGACCGGCTCGAAGTTGTCCATCTCGAACACGCCCACCGGCGTGCCGTTCTGGTCGGGGTTGGTCTCGGTGCCGTCGAGACCGTCGACGTCCTTCACCCCCTCCTCGAGCTGCAGCGCGCCGAGGTAGTGGTCGAACGAGCGGTTCTCCATGCACAGCACGATGATGTGATCGATGTTGGCCAGCAGCTCCTCGGGGGTCGTGGGCAGCTGGCCGGGGCCCGTGCTGCTGTCTTCCGAGGACGACGAGCCCTCGTCGGTGGAGGTTCCGTCGAGCCCGCTGGTGCCGGACCACGAGGTCGTGGTGCCGTCGTCTGGGGGATCGATCGTTCCGGTGCTGCCCGAGCCCTCGCCCGAAGAGCCGTCTCCGCTGCCATCGCCCGTCATCGGGCCCTCGTCGCCACAAGCGACGGTGGTGGAGAGCAGCGCGCCGGCGCCCTGCAGGGTGCGGCGGCGGGTCAACAACCGGCGGTTCTCGGGATCGTCTTGGGTCATGGCGCGGTCTTCCGGCCAGCAAGCCTAACGCCACGCGAGCCGGTCGCGGGCTTGCTCGTACTTGCCTCGTGAATTCGCCACACGGTCCAAGTCGTCGAGCGACTGGGCCGTGTGGCGGTTGGCGCTCGCTCGCGCCCTGCCGCCCAAAGCGGTCGTAACGCGGCTCGCAGGCCGCCAAGCGGGGTCCCGCCTCCGTCCCAGCCCCCCGGTTTACGCCCCCCGTCCCGCCGCGCTAGCCTCGCCCTCGCTTCAGCGAAAGGCTCGCCGTGATCTTCAAGAAGTTCTGGTCATCGATCCGAGCGCAGCTCAACAAGCTCGCCAACGTGTTCTGGGAGGCCGATCCCATCGCCCAGATGCGCTACGAGTACGACAAGGCGGTCGAGGAGCTCAAGGAAGGTCGTACGGGCCTCGAGCAGTACCGCGGCCTGGTCGAGAAGGTCACGCGGCAGGTTCGCCAGGGCGAGCAGCACCTCGCCCGGCTGCAGGCGCAGGCCAAGGCCTACCTCAAGGCAGGCGACCGCGAGACCGCCGCCAAGTTCGCGCTCGAGGTGCAAAAGGCCAAGGCCCAGCTCGAGCAGAACGAAGAACAGCTGGCCACGCACGAGAAGGCCTACAACAACAGCCTCAAGAAGATCAAACACGCCAACAAGACCCTCGCGGAGGTCCGCGAGAAGATCGAGAAGTACGACGCCGAGCTCAAGATGTCGGAGGCCGAGGCCGAGATCGCCAAGCTCAGCGAGAGCTTCGACGTGAACGTGACCACCGACTTCGGCGAGCTCGAGAACGTCATCCAGGGCAAGATCGACAAGAACCGCGGCAAGGTGCGCGTGGCGGCCGACCTCAGCGAGCGTGGCATCGCCGAGATCGACGCCCAGGAGGCGATGGAGAAGTCGCTGGCCGAGGACGCCCTGCGCGAGATGGAGATCGAGATGGGCCTCCTGACCCCGGCCACCGTCGACGCCCCCGAGGTCGAGAAGCAGCTCGGGCCCACCGAAGAGCAGACCCACTAGCCTTCACCGGGGCCCCCTCGGGCCCGCCGGCCCCGCTGGCCCGCACCCGGTCCAGGCTGGGCCCCCATTGGGCGCCTGCCGTCCCAGCACCCCAAGACCGACAGCAGAGGATTCCTAGACCATGGCCAACAAGCCGAAACCAGCATTCTACGTCGCCATCTTCGCGGTCGTCATCGCGCTCGTCGGGCTCGCCATCTGGCGCTTCGGCGGCAGCGACGACGGCGGAGACAAGGCCGGTGGTGACAAGGGCAACACGCCCACCCTCTCCCAGGAGGAGATGGAGCAGATCAAGCAGCTCGCCGAGGCCGACAACCCCGAGGGCATCACCACCGTCAAGGAGTACACGTTCGTTCCCGCCGAGCGGCTGCCCGAGGTCAAGGGCGTCTCCGACTACAAGCCCATGGAGAACGACGTGCTCAAGTTCTCCATCAACGTGTGGGCCGGCTGGGCGCCCATCATCCACGCCAACGAGGGCTTCAAGCCCGGCAAGGTGTGGAAGACGCCCGAGGGCAAGGAGTTCAAGGTCGAGCTCGTGCTCATCGACGATCCGGTGGCCATGCGCGATGCGTTCGCGGCCGGCGACATCCACGTGGGCTGGGCCACCGTGGACATGCTGCCGCTCTTGCTCGAGGGCCTCAAGAAGGACTCGCGGGCCATGCCGCGCATCTTCCAGCAGATCGACTGGTCCAACGGCGGCGACGGCATCGTGGTGCGCGACTCGGTCAAGACCATGGCCGACCTACGCGGCCAGACCGTGGTGCTGGCCCAGAACTCGCCCTCGCAGTTCTTCATCCTCAACGCCCTCATCAACGCGGGCGTGCAGCCGGCCGAGGTCAACTTCAAGTACACCTCCGACGCGTTCGAGGCGGCCGCGGCCTACAACGCCGACAAGACGATCGCGGGCGTGGTGAGCTGGGCGCCCGACATCTACAACCTGAGCGACGTTCCGGGCAACAAGCTCATCGTGAGCACCCAGACCGCCAACAAGCTCATCGCCGACGTGTGGTACGCGCGGGCCGACTTCGCCAAGGACCACCACGACATCTGCGCGGGCCTCACGCGGGGGATCTTCGACTCCATGGTGAAGCTCAAGGAGCAGGACGCCAAGGTCCAGGTCTCCAAGTGGATGGCCGAGGGCTACTCGATCCCCGAGAGCGAGACCCTGGGCATGCTCGGCGACGCCCACTGGACCAACTACGCGGAGAACCGCGAGTTCTTCCTGAACCAGAACAACCCCACCAACTTCGAGCGCACCTACGACACCGCGTTCTTCCTCTACAAGAAGATCCGCGTGGTCGACAGCAAGGTGCCGTTCGACCAGATCGTCGACTTCTCGATCCTGCAGTCGCTGGCCACCGAGACGGCCTACGCCAGCCAGACGAACGAGTACGAGGTTCGCTTTGCGCCCACCACGGCGGCGGCCATCCAGGCCGAGAGCGAGGAGATCCTCACCAAGACGGTGGTGATCCACTTCTACCCGAACTCGTGGGACCTCCAGAAGATGGTGATCAAGAACGAGAACGGCCAGGACAAGGAGGTCCGCTACGATCCCAACGCCGACTTCGTGATCGAGGAGGTGGGCAAGCTCGCCGGCCAGTACGGAGCCGCGCGCGTGGTGATCGAGGGTCACACCGACTCGTCGATGAAGGGCCGCACCCCCGCCGACGTGGTCAAGGAGCTGTCGACCAACCGTGCCAACTCGGTCAAGGAGGCGCTGGTCAAGGCGTTCCCGTCGCTGCAGCCGAACCAATTCACGGCCAGCGGCGTGGGCTGGGATCGCCCGGCCGACGCGGCCGACCCCCAAAACCACGCCAAGAACCGCCGGGTGGAGATCAAGGTGTATCCGGCCGAGGCGACGCCCGCCCAGTGAGCCCGGGGCCTGCGGTGACCTTCGTCGCCGCAGGCGCCCTCGAGGGCCGACGAGCCAGTGAGCCAACCATGAGCCAAGAGAGGTCCGCGTGAGCTGGTTCGCCCTGCGCAAGGAGCCGCCGCTTTGGGGTCAGATCGCCCTGGGCGGCGGTCTGTTGCTCGTGCTCCTCTTGCTGTGGACCATGGCCACCTCCGGCGATGCCGTCGAGACGCGGATGGTCCCGCCCACGATCCTGCCCAGCCCCAGCGAGGTGCTCGGCGGACTCGACTCGCTGGTCAACGAGCGGGCGCTCCTCAAGAGCGTGTTCGCCACGCTTCGGCGGGTGTTCCTGGGGTTCGGGCTCGCGGTGCTGGTGGGCGTGCCGCTGGGCATGGCGGCGGGTGCCTGGCGACCGCTGTCGTCGACGCTGGCGCCCATCATCATGTTCGGGCGCAACATCCCGATCGCGGCCCTGATCCCGCTGACGATGGTGTGGTTCGGGCTCGAGGAGGGCCAGAAGGTGATGTTCATCTTCCTGGCCACGTTCCCGTTCATGTTCTCCGATGCGGCCTCCGAGGTCACCGGGATCCACGAGCGCTACGTGGAGACGGGGCAGACCCTGGGGGCGAGCTCCTGGCAGATCTTCATCAAGATCCTGGTGCCGCTTTCGCTACCCAACATCTTCACCAAGCTGCGGCACCTGTTCGGGCTGGCGTTCGGCTACATCATGCTGGCCGAGCTCATCAACACCGACAGCGGCCTGGGGTTCCTGCTGCGCATGAGCCAGCGTCGCGGCCAGACCGAGCACATCTTCCTCATCCTGTTCATCATCACGCTGCTCGCGGTCGTGATCGATCGCGGCCTGGCCTGGTTCCAGCGCGGGCTGTTCCCGTACCGGAAGGATCTGTAGCGATGGGGAACGACGCCGAGCGAGAACAGGCGGAGGAGACGGCGGAGGCGGGGGCCGCAGCGACGGCCGAAGCCGAAGCGACGGCTGAAGCCGAAGCCGAAGCGCCGCCCGAGACCGAGGCCACGGCTGAAGCCGAAGCGAAGCCCGAGGCCGAAGCGCCGCCCGAGGCCGAGGCCGAGGCGACGGCTGAGGCCGAAGCGAAGCCCGAACCCGAGGCGAAGCCCGAACCCGAAGCGTCGCCCGAAGCCTCGGCTACGGCCGAACCCGAGGCTACGGCCGTAGCCGAGGCTACGGCCGAACCCGAGGCGAAGCCCGAACCCGAAGCGAAGCCCGAGGCGAAGTCCCAGCCCGAGGCAAAGCCCGAGCCCAAGGTCGAGGTCGCCGCGCCCAAGGCCAAGCCCAAGCGCGAGCTGCTGCTGGTCCCGGTCGTCGAGTTCAAGAACGTCACCAAGACCTACGGCGAGGGGCCCGACTCGTTCACCGCGATCAAGGACATCAGCTTCACGGTCGAGGATCGTCCCGACCACGGGGAGTTCGTGGCGATCCTGGGACCGTCGGGCTGCGGCAAGTCCACCGTGCTTCGCATGATCGCGGGCCTCCCCCCGCAGCACCCTCCCACCAGCGGCGAGGTGCTGGTGGCGGGCAAGCCGGTGCTGGGGCCGGGGGCCGATCGCGGGATGGTGTTCCAGGACTACACCTCGTTCGATCACCGCACGGTGCTGGAGAACGTGGCGTTCGGGCTCGAGTGCCGCGGCATGCCTCGGAAGGAACGCGAGGATCAAGCGCGCGAGTGGATCGGCAAGGTCGGGCTCGACGTGGCCAAGGACGCGAGCAAGTATCCGCACGAGCTGTCGGGCGGCATGCGGCAGCGCGTGGCCATCGCGCGCACCCTGGCCCTGCACCCGCGCATCATCTTGATGGACGAGCCGTTCGGCGCGCTCGATCCCTCGACCCGCATGCACATGCAGAACCTGTTGGTGGACCTGTGGCGCGAGCTCGAGGCCACCGTGTTCTTCATCACCCACTCCATCGAGGAGGCGGTGTTCCTGGGCGACCGCATCTACCTGCTGTCGTCGTCTCCCGGCACCCTGCTGCGGGAGATCACGGTCCCCCTCCCCGACCGTCCGGCCAAGGACATGCAGCGCGACCCCGAGTTCCTCGATCACGTGTTCGACATCCGCGACACGATCGAGAAGCTCGAGGCCTCCACCCGGGCAGGTGACGACTAGTGGCACGGCCGCGCAACAATCGGGGGCCGGCCCGGCTGGGACCTCCGCCCGCTCCGCCCAGCATCCGCAACGGAGGCTCGGTCGCCACCAGCGACGACGGCCCGAGCTGGATGGACTACGTCAAGAAGGCGTTCACCTGGCGCTGGAACCTGCTGGTGTTCGGCGGCGGGGTGGTGGCCGCCCTGCTCAGCGGTGCGCCCGACGTGGCCCTGCCGCTGGTGGCCGCGGCGGAGCTCGTCTACCTGGGGGGCCTGACGGCCGCCCCCAGGTTCCGCGCGGCGGTGGATGCCGAGCTGCATGCAGCCAAGGCTCCCGCCGAGAACGCGGCCAAGGCCCAAAAGAGCCTGGGACAGATGCTGTCGGGGCTCGCCCCCGCGCGAGCCAAGCGCTTCCAGGCGCTGCTCACCCGATGCCTCGAGATGAAGCGGATCGCGGCTGGCGTGCGCGGCCACAGCGGGGCCGCGGGGCGCGAGTCGGTGCCCACTCCGGCGCTCGACCGCATGCTGTGGGCGTTCGTGCGGCTCCTGTGGTCGCAGCAGGCGCTGGGCCGCTTCCTCGAGTCCACCGACGAGGCGGGCATGCAGGCCAAGATCGGCGAGCTCGAGGCGAAGATCGAGGAGGCGAAGGCCAGGGACGACGAGAAGATCATGCGCGCCCTCGTCGACAGCCTCGCCACCGCCCAGCTCCGCCTCGACAACTTCCAAAAGGCCGCCCGCAACGCCGAGTTCGTGGAGATCGAGCTCGACCGCATCGAGGGCAAGATCCAGGCCCTGGTGGAGATGGCGGTGAGCCACGAGGATCCCGACTTCATCAGCACGCAGGTCGACTCGGTGGCCGAGAGCATCACCCACACCGAGCAAGCCATCCGCGAGATGACGTTCATCACCGGCCTCGGCTCCGAGGTCGACGAGACGGCACCGTCGATCCTCGGCGGCGTCGAGCAACTCACGCACTGAGCAGACCATGGCCGACGAGCACGCAGGCACTGCCAAGACCGTCGCGGTCACCTCCGGAGGCGAGGCCGCCACCGGATCGTCGGGCCTGCCCGGGTGGTTCCCGGACTGGGGCCGCCGCCTGGCCGAGCTCTACTTCTCGGGCACGACCAGCATGTTCGTGCTGCACGGCAACACCGACGACCTGGTGCGCTCGGCCGAGTCGGGGGGGCAGCCGCGGTTCGTGCCGCTCACGGAGCTGGTGGCCACCCAGCTGTTCGGGCGCTGGGACCTGGTGCTCTACTACGATCTGTCCACCGGCCTGCGCGTGGTGGCGGGTCCCGACGCCGCACGCCAAAAGGACATGGCCACGCTGGCCCAGCGCAGGATCGGTGCGCTCGAGACCCTGCCCAAGGACCCGACCGCGGTCCTGCACGTGCTCGACCGCTTCATCCACAAGAACGTGATGGCCGAGACCAAGGACCGGCTGTCGGTGGCCATCGTGCTGGGCCATGCCTCGTACGTGGCTCCCCGCGGCGACAAGAGCCTCAAGAGCTCGACCCACGTGGTCACGCTGCTCAACTGGGCGGCGAGCCCCTACGTCAAGCGCCTCAACACCGCGTTCGTGCTGATCGACGGGGTGATCTCGGAGCTCTCCGAGCGGCTCGCGGGCAGCCCCCACGTGGCCACGCTCGACGTTCCGCTGCCCGACTCCGAGGCGCGGCTCTCGTTCTTGAAGACGCTCACGGCCGACCGCGACCCCACGAGCTTCTCCGACTATGGCCTGCCCGAGCTGGCCGAGCTCACCGCCGGGATCTCGCTGACCGACCTGCGCGTGCTGGTCACCTCGACCATCGAGGCCGGCCGCCGGCTCGACGCCGAGCGCTTCCGCGAGCTCAAGAAGACCCTCATCGAGCGCCAGGCCGGCGGCCTGCTCGAGTTCATCGAGCCGCGCTGGGGCCTGGACATGGTCATCGGCCACGACGCCGCCAAGAAGCGCCTGCAAGACGACGCGGCGCTCTTGCACCGCGGGGCGGTGGGCAGCGTGCCCATGGGGTACCTGCTGTGCGGGCCAGTGGGCACGGGCAAGAGCTTCCTGGCCCAGTGCGCCGCGGGCACCCTGGGGATCCCCTGCGTGGAGCTCAAGAGCTTCCGCAGCAAGTACGTGGGCGAGAGCGAGGGCAACCTGGCGCGGGTGCTGGGCGTGCTGCGCAGCATGGGCCCGGTGATGGTGATCGTGGACGAGGCCGACGCGATGCTGGGCGACAGACAGTCCGGCGGCGACTCGGGGGTCGGCAGCCGCATCTTCGGGATGATCGCGCGGCAGATGGGCGACACGCGCTACCGCGGCAAGATCCTGTGGATGCTGCTCACCACGCGGCCCGACTTCCTGCCCATCGACCTCAAGCGCCAGGGGCGGGCCGAGGTGCACATCCCGCTGTTCTATCCCACCGACGAGCAGGAGATCCGCAAGACCTTCGTGGTGCTGGCGCGCAAGGTCGGCGCCAAGCTGGCCGAGGCCGACGTGCCCCCGGTGGGCGAGGACAAGCGCGGGCAGCTCTCGGGGGCGGACATCGAGGGCATCGTGGGCCGGGCGTGGCGCAACGCGCTCATCGCCGGCCACGATCACATCACGGCCGAGGGCCTGGCCGCGGTGCTCGACGGCTTCATCCCCATGGCCCAGAGCCTCGAGCGCGAGCTGCAGACGCTGGCCGCGATCATCGAGTGCACCGACAAGGAATTCCTACCGCCGGCCATCGAGGCCAAGACCGCCGCCCTGGGCGGGCGCGCCAAGGTGCAGGAGCGGCTCAATCAAATCAAGGCCGTCGTGGACGGCTCGTGACCCGAGGGAGACTGACGACATGGCGAGGATCAACTGGCTGGACGAGGACACCGATCTGCCCGCGCTCGACGAGCACGTGCAGAAGCTCGAGCACTTCACCAATTCGCTCGCCGACGGGGTGATCGATGCGGCGGAGCTGGCCGAGCAGAACGAGGCGGTGGTGGCGGCGATGAAGGCCGTGCAGGACGAGCTCTCCGACGAGCAGCACGCCAAGGTCACCACGCTGCTGGTCGAGCTGACCGCGCTCAACATCATGGCCACGCTCCACGAGCTGACGGCCGAGCGGGTGAAGAAGGTGGTCGGCGGGTGAGCCCACCGACTTCATCGAGCCGACCGAGCGATGAACGGCTGCGCACGGTGTTCGACACCGTCGAGCCCTACATCGAGCGACGCTACGGGATCCCGGTACGGATACGCGACGTGCCCAACCCGTTCACGGGCGATCTCGATGGAGCAGAGATCCACGTCGATCACGATCTCGACGTGGCCGAGGCGGTGTTCATCATCGCGCACCTGTTCGGGCACACGGTGCAGTGGAACACCTGCGAGAAGGCGCGCGAGATCGGCTACCGGCTGTTCGAGAACCCCACCGAGGAGCAGCTGCGGGAGCTGGTCGAGTACGAGGTGCTCGCGTGCCGCTACAGCCTGCAGCTGTTCCACGACGCGGGGGTGCACGACCTCGACCAGTGGCTCTCGGACTTCTCGGCGTGCGACCTGGCCTACCTGCTGCACTTCTATCGCACGGGCGAGAAGCGCTCGCCGATGTCGTTTTGGCAGGACGGAACGCCCGTGCTCGAGCCGATGCCGATTCCCGAGTTCACACCCACCCAGTGGGTGGCACGGTGGGAAGGGATCGTGGTCTGAGGCGCGAGCTCGATCTCTGCCGCCTGGACCTCGCCGACTCGCCTCTCCGAGCTCATCGACCTCCCGCCCGAGATCCTTGCCGCCTTCGACACTCCCGTGGAGTTGAAGATGATCGCCGACGATCTCGGCCGCTCCGTGCTCGACGATCCGCACCCCGATCGCTCCACCGTTGCCTTCGTCGAGCTCGCCCGCGCCCTGCTGCACGCACACCGCAACCCACCGATGCAAACGAGAGAACGAGCCGCGAGCCTCGTCCCCCTGATCGAGACCCTCATGCTGGACCCAAAGAGCTCAGATGACGTCATCACGATTTGGGCCTATACCAACGGAGCATTCAAGAAGGGCTCACCGATCCGTGCCGCCCTTCACCGCGCCATCGAA
This sequence comes from Paraliomyxa miuraensis, assembly GCF_026337845.1. Classification (GTDB taxonomy): domain Bacteria; phylum Myxococcota_A; class Polyangia; order Nannocystales; family Nannocystaceae; genus Paraliomyxa; species Paraliomyxa miuraensis. The sequence goes on from NZ_JAOVZF010000138.1 coordinate 51,051, forward strand.
CCCCGGAGCCTACCGATGACCGACGAAGACATCCTGATGAAGCCATGGATCGACAAGGGCATGCGCAAGGGCCTACGCAAGGGTCGTGCCGAGGGCATGCAGAAGGGACGTGCCGAGGGCCTCACCGAGGGCCTCGCCAAGGGACGCGCCCGCTCGCTGCTCGACGTGCTCGAGCTGCGAGCCCTTCCGCTGCCTCCCGCTGCGCGCCGGCGCATCCTCTCCACCAAGGACGAGCAGGTCCTCGAGCGCTGGTTCCGGCGGGCGCTCGCCGCGGCGTCGGTCGAGGAGATCTTCGCGCCCGACGAACGACCCAACTCGGGCATGAGCACCGCAGGGTGAGGCCCCGAGGCGCTCAACCTTCCGCGGGTACCGTGATCCCGAGCCGCCGCAGGCCCTCGGAGCCCACGCTGGCGACGTAGTGGTGCCAGCACACGGGCTGGTAGTCCTCGTCGCCCAGGCTGACCTGCGCGCCCTCGGTCACGGGCCGGCCGCCGACGGTGCGCAGGTTGAACACCGCCTTGCGACCGCACTGCTGGCAGGTGACCTTGACCTCCTCGATGCTGTCGGCGACCTCCATCAGGCGAATGGAGCCGGGGAAGCCATGGGTCTGGAAGTCGGTGCGCAGGCCGTAGCAGATCACGGGCACGTCCAGGCGCAGGGTGATCATGCGGAGCTGGTCGACCACGGCCGGCGAGAGGAACTGGGCCTCGTCGACGAGGATGCAGTCGACGTCGCGAAACGCAGCGAGCGAGAGCGTGGTGTGGGGCTCGAGCAGCAGATCGGCCTGCTCGCGCAGGCCCGCGCGCGAGGCGACGTGGCGATCGCCGAAGCGATCGTCGAGCGCGGGCTTGGCCAGCACGACGCGCTTGCCCTGCTTGCGGTAGTTGTGAGCCACGGCCAGGAGGTTGAGCGTCTTGGCGCTGTCCATGGCACCGTAGCGAAAGTAGAGCTTGGCCATTGGGCCCGGGGACCCTCGCAGGGGAAGGCCCCGGCGTCAAATCGCCCCTGCCCCGCGGTGCGACCGACGCCGGAAAGGTGACTTCGGCTGCATTCCGGGCGAAGCTCTGGTCATGAGGCACGCGATTGGATTGATCGGCATGGCGCTGGCGACCCTGGGGCTTGCGGGGTGCCCGGGCGACGACGCGACGATGGATACCGGGGTGATCACCACGACCACCGACGGCACCACCACCACCACGGGCCCCAACGTCACGACGTTCGATCCCACGACCGGGGGACCCTTCACCATGCCCGACGACAGCTCGAGCACGACGAGCACGGGGGCCGACGAGACCAGCTCCGGCGGCGCCTCCGAGAGCAGCAGCGGTGGCGGACCGGCGTGCGAGCCCCCGGTGGTCGGCGAGTGGAACGCCTGCATCGACGACATGGGCGACATCGACAACACGCTGTGCAACTGGCTCGGCAACCCCGACGGCACCGGCTTCCTCACCTGCATCACCGCCCCCCCTGCCACCCTCGATGGCGGCAACTTCTGTTCCATTCGAGGCTGCCGCGACACCTGCGACTGCTTCGATCCCCCGACGACGGGCACCGCCCCCGTGATCTGCGAGACGATCCTCGCCGGGGGCGAGACCGCCTGCGGCCTCGACTGCAGCGCGGGTCAAACCTGCCCCGACGGCATGGAGTGCGCCAGCGGCCTGTGCTTCTGGCCGTCCGCCTCGGGCTAGACGCTACCCCCGCCCACGCGCTGGCGCAGCTCGTCGCGCAGCGCCTCGGCCTGCCGCAGGGTGACCGCCACGATCGTCAGCGTGGGGTTGGCCGAGCCGACGGTGGGGAACAGGCCCGAGCCGGTCAGCCACAGGTTGGGATGGTCCCAGCTCCGGCCGAAGTCGTTGGTCACCGATTGGCTCGGCGAGTCACCCATGCGCAGCGTACCCATGACGTGGCCGGCCCCGAAGAAGCCGTCCACCAGATCGGCCTTGGTCTGCTTGCCGCCGCTCATGCGCGTGATGATGGCATCGCTGAGCTCTTCGAACGCCTTGGCGCCCGCGAGCGTGTAGTCGTCGAGCACGAAGTCCAGCCGTGGGCGCGGCACTCCGAATGCGTCGGTCACCACGTTGCCCTGGTCGTCACGGGCGATGGTGACGCGGCTGTTGGGGTTGGGGTCGGGCTCGAACAGCGCGTCGAGCTGCACCCCCGTGCTCACGTTCCAGGCCACGTCGCGGCGCAGCGACGCGCCGATCTCGTTGCGCATCAGCGCCGAGGCCACCTCGCCGAACGGGGTGTTGAGCGCCCAGTTGGTGCCGATCGCCTCGATCTCCACGCGGAACGCCGCGCGGTTGCGACGGAACTGGCCGTCGCGCAGCGACTCGATGCCCGAGGTGCTCAGCGGGCCCCGGAAGGGGTAGAGCGGCACGTCGGCGCGGCCGTACGAGATCTTGACGTGGTGGTCCATCAAGTGGCGGCCGACCATGCCGCTGCGGTTGGCGACGCCGTCGGCGAGCCCGTTCTGATCGCTTCCGCTCCACAAGAGCACCTTGGGCGTCTCGATCGCGTGCATCGCCAGCACGTAGGCGTGGGCGGTGACCGTGTACTCGCGGCCGTTCTCGCCGTCCTTCCATCGTAGCCCGCTGATGCGTCCGTCGCCGCCCACGTCCACCTTGGTGACCACCGCCTTCCACTGGTGCTGGACCGGGCGGCTGCCGGGGCGGTTCTTGGGATCGAGCGAGGGATTGAGCGCTCGCTTGAGATGGACGGTGGCGTCGTACTTGGCCTGGATCGGACAGATCGGCACGCAGTTGGTGCTGCCAGCGCAGGGTGGGCGGCCCTGGAACGGGATGCTGTTGCGGCCTTGGGGGGTGGACTGCACCAGCACCGGCATACCGTCGAACTCGAGGCCGTCGAGCCGATCCTTCATCACGCGGTCGGTGTACGAGGGCAGGATCTGCGGCATCGGATACGGCTTGCCGTGGCGCGGCGCACCGCCGAGATCCAGCGAGCCGTCGCCCGAGACTCCGATCTCGTGCTCGGCGGCGAGGTACCACGGCTCGAGCACGTCGTAGGTGATCGGCCAGTCCACCGCGCGCCCGTAGGTCGTGCGCTCGCGGAACGTGCTGGGCACGTAGCGCAGCATCGTACCCAGCCAGTGATAGGTGGTGCCGCCGACGATGCGGGTGTAGGTCGACTTGAACGGGGTATAGCTGCCGTGGCCCGGATCCTCCGGCTCGGCCGGCGGAGGTAGCGGGGGCTGGGTCTGGTACTGCGGTCCGTAGTAGTAGGCCGAGAGGCTGGTGACGAACGGCATCGGCGCCCACGGCAGGTTGCGATACGGCGAGTTGGGCACCCGCGCGTCGGCCTCGAAGTAGCGATCGAGCAGCGACTGGCGCTGGTCGGCACCCGTGGCCGGGTCGAACAGCGCCTCTTCGCCCGCGTCGAGGATGAGCACCCGAAAGCCCGCCTGACCCAGCTTGTTGGCAAGGATCGCACCGGACACGCCGGCCCCCGCGATGACGACGTCGTACTGTGGGGCGGACATCTCAGGCTTCCTCCTTGCTGGCCACCTTGTTGGGCTCTGTGGCAATGGGCCTGATCGGCACCGTTCCCGGGTACGACCAGTTGCCGTAGTAGGGTCCCGGGATGCCCATGGGGTTGCCACCGAAGGCCTGCCACACGAGCGCGGTGGGGTAGGTCTGCTTGGGCGCGGTGACGGTGATGAAGCCCTGGGGGCTGGTCAGATCGAGGAGCGCGGCGCAGTACCACAGCGTCGCAATCGAGCGTGTCACCACCGCGACCTGGCCGCCGGGCTCGAGCATCTGCTCCTTGATCGCCGCGGTCGGGTCGGGCGGATTCCGGTCGAGGATCTCCGCGGAGGTCTCGAGCGTGATGAGGATGTCGGCGATCGAGTACGCGGGACGGGCCTTGCCCTCGCGGTCGGCGGATCCACGCACCAGCGTGAAGAGGTACGCTTGGCCGATCCAGTCCTCGAGCTCGTCTCGGTCGACCAGGATCCTCGACAGCGCCATGAACCGCGGCAGCTCGGTCTCGAGCTCGGCCGGCAACACCCACTCATGCGTATGTCGAGCGCTCATCGGTCACCTCCTTGCGCGGGCATCCGTGCCCCGAAGTACTCCGCGATCCCCCGCAGCGTGGTGGCGGCATCGTGCAGGTAGGGAATGGCCACCGCGTGCTCGGGAGCGTGGGCCTGCGGCGACGAGGCCAGGGCCTCGGTCTTGGCGGTCAGCTCGAGCAGCCGCTCGTGGATGAAGATCCACGCCGAAGCCTGGTGCGGCATGAGCTGGATCGAGCGATTGATCTCGAAGCTGGGGCCCGCCCGGGTCGGCCGCGGCTTGCCTCGCTTGGACGGCTGGTCGCCCATCGGCAGCCGGGTCAGCGCCTCACCCAGCGGCTTGACCACGGTGGTCATGATCCGCAGGAACGTCCAGGCCAGCACGCGCTGCTGGGTTGCGTCGTCGTCGAGCGTGGCGAAGAAGCGATAGAGCGCGAGCACCATCACCTCGTAGATCTCGGAGGTCAGGTCGTTGACCGCGCGCGTGAACGAGTCGTCGATGAGGCGCCAGCCCGGATAGGTGTTGTCGACGTGCAGGCGCGACAGCGGGTTGGGGTGCACGTCGCGAGCCGGATCGAACGTGCGCCCCTCGGCCTTGGCCTTGTCGGCCAGCATCTGGTACTCGCGCAGGATGCCCACGAACACGCCGAAGTGGCTGTCGACGGGATCGGCGCGGGTGCCTTCGCCCTGCTGGACGATGAGCTCGATTCCCGCGGCCGCCTGCACCTGAGTGAAGACCTGGTAGACCTGCGGAAAGTCGACCAGCCGCCCGTCGATCTGGGCGTTGCGCGAGCCGATGATCACGCTGCCCGCGGGGGGCTCGAGGGTCGCGAATGCGCGCTCGATCGCCTCGTAGAGCTCTCCGATCGTCTCCATCGGCACCGCGCGCGGGCGCAGGCGACCGTAGCGCGTCGGCAGCTCCTGCCAGCGCCGCTTGCTCCTCCAGGATGCCGGCGTCTCGGCGAACAACGCGGCCTCCTGCTCCGGGGTGAGCTGGTCGCCGCCGAGCAGCCGCAGCACGTCGTCGGGGATCACGGCCGGCCGCTCGTAGAGCGCCCACAGGCGAATGCCGTCCCACGAGAACGGAAACAGCCCCCACGGCAGCCCCGTGGGGTAGTAGCGGCGGCTCTGCGGGAAGTTGGGGCGCCGCAGCTGCACCGTGCCGCCGACCGAAGCCAGCAGGTTGGCCGCCTGTGTCAGGTGCAGCATCTCCTGGGCCGCGACCAGGAAGATGTTGGCCTTCCACTTGCGGACGTAGTTGAGCTCTTCGAGCGTCAGCCCCTCGCTCACGTCGTCCTTGAGGCTGAACGCGGTGAACAGGTACGACAGGCACAGGCCTTGCTCGAGCTCGCAAGCAACCGCCAGGGCTTCGACGAGCTGGCTACGGTCGTGGATGGTCGCGTCGGACATGGGCATCACTCTGGTTCGCACGATCGATCACGAAGACCACATCGTCGCCATCATACGGGAGTCCAGCGACGATCTCCACGCTCGAATCGCACGCTGGCAACTCTGGGCCCGCAACCCCTCGAACGATGATTCGACCGCGATCGTGACATTCGGGCACGTGCCCGACACCTGGGTGATAGCCTCGCGCCATGAGCCGCCCCGGTCAGCCGCTACCGTCCATCCCCGATGGGTTCACGCTTCCGTTCTACTACGCCTCGCTCGTCAACCTGGGCGTGTACTACGAGGTCGACCCGGCCGTGGTCGCCCCCTACCTCCAGGGCACGGGCCTGGTCGCCGCGGTGTTCGAGGGCAAGGCCTGCGTCACCTTCAACTATCAGCTCTACACGGGGCACTATGACTTCGGGGCCGGGGTGACCTCGGAGATCGAGCTCAACATCGTCGCGTATCCCGAGAACCGCGCCGACCTGGTCGCACAGGTCGACTTTCGCGGCTACATCAGCGGACAGGACCAGAGCAAGCAGCTCGGCAACCACCGCGTCTGGGTGCCGTGCGACAACGACGCGGCGATTGCCGCGGGCATGCAGCTGTTCGGCGAGCCCAAGTTCAAGACCTCGTTCACCGTGGGGCTGCCCGTGCTCAATTCGCCCAGCGTGCGCACGTGGTCCGTACGGTGCAACGATCCCGAGGATCCCGAGGATGCCAAGGTCTTCATCTTCGAGGTGGGGGTCGACACCAAGGATCTCGACCCCCACCCGGTGGTGATGAGCCCGATCACCGAGTACGGCAAGCACGACGGCAAGCTGATCGGCTGCCGCTGGAACCTGCTGGGTCCCGTGACCAACTACTACCTCACCCGTGCGTCGGCCGGTCGAGTGACGCTCGGGTACGGCGACAGCACGCACCCGATGGTTCGCGACATGAAGACCCTCATCGGGGACACGCCGGCATCGGCGATCCGGACCTACCTCAGCGCGCCTTCTGCGATCCAGGCGCGCGCTTACTTTCCGTAGCGGGGGCCGTAGCGGGCGCCTTGGCGGAGGCCCCGAGCGGTGGCGGTCAGGAGATCGAGCCGAGGGTCATGACGAGCGGGCCGCCGACCTCGGGCTGTGCCAGCAGGATCAGCTGGTCGTCGACGGTCGCCATGCCGAGGGCTCCGCCCGCGGCGATCCACATGTGGTCGATCGGCTCGGTCGGCGTCCAGTCGGCCTCGGCCAGCGTGCCGTAGCCGTTGCTGGTGGTCTGCTCCTTGGATGCGTCGTACGAGACCGGCAGCTTGGGGGTGAGGATGCCGGGCGTCGAGAAGCGCTCGGTGAGCAGCTGCTCGTTGGACTCGCCGGGGTGCACCAGGTGCAGGACCCCGTCGAGCGGCGCGAGCGCGAGCGGTGCGCCCGCCCGCACTGGGTCGAGCACGGGCTCGAGCTCGCCCGGAGTGCCGGGAAACGGGGCCGCCGTGAAGCGACCCACCACGAACGCGCTCGGTGACCACTGATCTCGGGTGGTGTCGTCCCAGGGCCCGGAGTACTTGCTCGGCGACAGCGTCGTGACGTTGAAGGGCGCGGTGTTGTAGCTGAGCGCGCGCAGGCCCGAGGACTCGGGATCCTGGAACACGAGCTGCAACGAGGGCCCGATCGCGCCCAGGGCCAGCGCCCCCCGGGTGTGCTGACCGGTGCTGACGGTCGCGGCCCAGCCCTCGGGGCCGCAGCGTCGCGACTGGATCACACCCTCGGGGTCGACCCACGCCAGCATCAGTCCATCGTCGGGTAGTGCAGCGATGGCCACGGCGCCGCCCGCCGAGCCCTGCACCTGCGGCGCGCTCCAGCCGGTCTGCAGGTCGTAGCGGGCCACGAGCAGCTCGGTGCCCTGCACGAACGCGAGCACCAGCGCGTCGGCGCTCGAGGCCATCGCGAGCGGCCCGCTCGCACGCACGCCGATCGGCCGGGGCGTGCCCCAGGTCCCGCCCGACCAGGTCGTGTGGCGGAGCATGCCGTCCTCGTCGCGCACCACCACGTGCAGCACCTGCCCGAGCGCCGCACATCCGACGTGGCCATGGGTGCGAAGCGGCGTGGCCCCAGGCGTGCCCCACGAGAAGCGCTGCTTCCACAGCACCCGCAGCGGGGCCGCGGCGGCGTCGTTCTTGCCGAGGTCCCCGAGCCCGAAGTTCAGCTCGATCGTCTTGATCAGGTTATAGTGGTTGTAGCTCTCGTCCACCACGCCGGGCTCGATCATGTCGCCCAGCAGCACGGTGTAGACCTGGTTGGGACCATCGTAGGTGTACTTCTTGCCCTGGTCGAAGCTCCCCTCGAAGTCGGCCTCGTCGAAGGTCACCACCACCAGCGTGCCCCTGGGCAGCCGCGAGTCGGGGCCGGGGAACGAGAGCGCGCCGAAGAAGCCCTCGAGCCACGCCGCGAGTTGGTCCACCAGCACCGGCGCGCGCTCGTCCGGGGCCGTTTGGGTGCCGTCGACGTAGTGGCCGTCGTTCCACATGTCGGGCGTGAACCAGGCGTAGTGCGGCAGCGTGCCCGAGAGCACGTCCACGAAGAACTGCGTCTCGTTCACGATCCTCTGCCACCGCGACTCGCTGCGCACGATCCGCTCGAACGACGAGAACGGGTCGTGCTTGATCACGTAGGGATAGTCGTCCTGGGGCACCAGCGTGGGCGTCCACGGCGTCTTGGCCGGGCGGTAGCCGTCCATGTAGGCCTTCCACTGGAGCTCACCGGGAGCTTCTTCGATGAGGTCGACGATCGTCCGCTGCGGCAAGAGCTCCGGGGGCTGATCGTCGTCGGTGACGTTGCACAGCTCGCCCGCGATCGAGGCGATGTAGTTGGTCTGCGAGGGGTGCATGACCCCGTGGAAATTGGCCATGTCGAGCCCCTGGCGTGCGAGGCCACGCATGTACGGATTGGCCATCACGTACTGGCGATACTGGTTCTCGAACATGATGATGAGGATGCGTTCGAACGGGCGTTCCATCGAGAATCTCCGCGCTTGGCCAAAGTTGGATTCAAGCGTCCACGAGGGCCGCCCCCGGGACCAGGTCGCGCACCGCCGCGATCTCGGCCTCGACCTCGGCGTGCGTCTTCATGCCCTCGCCCGAGCTGGCGATGATCGTGCCCGCGGCGTCGCGCAGGCGCCAGCGATACTCACCGGCCTTGTCGCGATAGACCTCGAACCGCGCGCCCTGCTTGCGCGCGCGGTGGTAGCGGTCGTGCGCCGCGTAGCGCTCTTCGATGTAGCGCGAGGCCTCGGCCTGGGTCTTGGGCACCGGCGGCGGCTTGCCCGAGTCCGGGTGTCCGTCGAGGTGCTGCAGCGTCGAGTAGACCCCCCGCAGCAGCGCCCCCGGCGGTGCCTGACCGGGAGCCGGGGCCTGTTCACCCGCGGCCTGCCCCGGCAGCGGCGGGCGCGGCAGGGTGAGCGGCGCATCGGTGCGGGGCGCGTCGAGCCCCGCGAGCGCGGCGGTGAACGGGTTGGCCGAGGCGTCGCGGCGGGTCAGGAACGAGGGCAGCCCCAGCACCTCCTTGAGCGTCGCGGCGATCGAGGTGTGCTGGTAGGTGGTGGAGTCCACGGTGCCCTTGGCGATCCACGGCGAGATCAACACCGTGGGCACCCGACACCCCAGGCGCTGGAACGAGAACCGGTAGTCGTCTTCGAGCAGGTAGCCGTTGCGCTCGGGGTCGGCCTTGGCCTGGGCCTCGTCGTAGGCCGTGGGCGAGCGCAGGCCATCGGGGTTGGGCACGCCCTCCGACGGCGGCAGCACGTGGTCGTAGAAGCCACCGTGCTCGTCGTAGGTGACGATGAGCAGGGTGTTGGTCCAGTTGGGGCTGCGGCGCAGCGCCTCGTAGACGTCGGCGACGAGGTGCTCGCCGTAGCGCACGTCCTGGGGCGCGTGCTGCGAGTTGGCGTGCTCCTGGTCGGTGTCGCTGTAGCGTGGGCACAAGAACGAGTACGTGGGCAGCCCGTCCTCGCGTTGAACGTCGGCGTAGAAGCGCGGCAACGTCAGCACGCGATCGGGCTGGCTCTTGAGCGCGGGGAACTGATTGGAGTCGCTCAAGTCCTGGTAGTAGAACGCCCACGTGTGCCCCTGCGCAGCCAGGTTCTCCTGGATGGTGCGGGCCTCGATGGGCTGGTCCCATACGTTGTGGGCAAAGCCGACCGAGGTGGCCGCATGCGTGAACAGCCGGTTGGGCTCGGTGGGCCCGGGCACCTCGGAGAACCATCGATCGCACACGCAGAACTCGGTCGCGAGCGTGTTGAGCGTGGGGAGCTGCTCGGGGGTGAAGGCCTCCATCGCCACCTGCACGTGCTCGGGCTTGGGGTCGGCGATCTTCTGTGCGTAGCGCAGCTCGGCGATGTAGCTCTTGACGAAGCCGTTGTTGGTCGGCGGGTCGCTGCCCGCATCGGACGCGGGGCGGTACTTCTGGCCGAAGAGCTGCTCGGTCGCGGCCGGGAACGAGTGCGAGGGCCCGCCGTTGTCGGCCTCGTGATCCTCGCTGGGGATGTCGAAGAACTGGGCCGGGGCCACCGTGTAGCGCTCACCGTCGTGCACGAGCGGATCGGCGTAGTTGTAGTGGCGTGGGTCGATCCGGCCGTCGTTGCCGAGCACGCCGTCGACGCCGGGCAGCATTCCCAGCATGTGGTCGAAGGAGCGGTTCTCGAGCATCAGCACGACGACGTGCTTCATGCGGGGCGCCACGCGTTCGACGAGCGCCTGACGGGTGGCCGACACGACGGGCGCGGGAGCGGAGAGCTCGGCCCACGCGTCGCGCCCCAGCCCCAGCCGCAGGAGATCGGTGCTGCGCCCGCCCGCATACCAGCCGTGGGTCCAGCCGTCGTCTCCGGCCAGGGTGGGCTCGGGGTGATCGTGCTTGGGGTAGCGCTCCTGCAGCCAGCGTCCGCGCCAGTGGGTGTAGAGCCGCGCGAACTCCACGAAGCACTGCTGCGCCAGGCGCTGGTCGCCCTGGATCACCAGCGAGTTCTCGTCGTTGTTCTGGCTCGAGTTGTTCGAGTAGTTGGCCGAGCCCGTCACCACCACGCACTGGGGCGTGTCCCAGTCGACCAGCAGCAGCTTGTGGTGGATGAGCGGCTCGTAGCCCTCACGCTTGAGCTCGGTCAGGAGCACCTGCTCCTCGGGCTCCTTCTCGATGTCGTCGAGCGGCTTGGCCGCCGAGACCACGCGTGGATCGTCGGCGAAGGCTTCGTCGTGGAGCAGGCGATCGCCGCTGCCCGCGTTGCCCTGGTACACGCGATCGGTCACGCCGAGCACCACCACGCCGTCGTCGCGTGTGCTCCCGTGGGCGAGGATCGACTCCACCACCTCCTTGGCCGTCATGCGGAACGTCGCGAAGGCGATGCTCGAGCGGGCCTCCTTGGCCAGCGCGGCGAAGCGATCGAGGTCTGGAGTATCGCCGCCGTGGTGCGGTGAGAAGTAGGCCTCGAGGTTGGGACCGAGCGTGGTCCCGTTGGCATCGGCTTCGCGCAGGCCGACGTTGTCATCGCGCAGGACTCGCTCGAAGTCGGCGAGGTACGCTTGGGCGAGCGCGGGGTCGCGGAGGATGACGCTGTGGTTGGACTGCGTGGAGATCCCCCCGCGGGTGAAGTTGGTGGAGCCGGTGAGCACCGCCTGGGCGCCACCCTTGGCATTGCCGAGGATCATGTACTTGTTGTGGCTGATCGCCACGTGCTGGCGCTGGTGCACCTCCACGCCAGCAGCGACCAGCGTCTTGTAGGCGGGGCCGTTGGGGCCCTCGTAGGGCCCCGAGATGGCGCCCTCCTCCTCGCCCCAGTCGAGCGAGATCCGGCAGCGCTTGCCGAGCTTGGCCAGCGCGGCGATCACCCGCGGGTGGTCGAGGTGGTAGGCGGCCACGTCGAGCTTGGCGCCCGGGTCCTGCACCGCCTCCTCGATGAATCCGACGATCGCGTCGTCGAGACCTCGGGCCAGCCAGCTCATCGCAGCCTCGTCGCCCTCCGGCTCGTGGCCCTCGCCAAACAGCCGCTCGTACTCCTGCGAGCTCGACAGCCCACGGTTGCACCACACGGCCGCGCCGGTGGGTGCGACATCGGGCTCGGTGCGAAGCGTCACCGTGACCGCGCTTGCCTGGTCGAGCACGAGCGCCTCGGGCGTGCCGCGGACGGGGACGACCGTGTACTCGAGCGCCGTATCCGGCGGCAGGCCGTGGCTGGTCCGATCGTCGGAGAGCCCGGGATCGTTCCACACCATCGACTGGATCGGCGCCTCGTTCGAGGGATGGAGCGCGCCCGCCTTGGTGGGCTGCCCCGCGAAGCGTAGCGTCGTGGGCAGCCAGGTCTTGGCGCCGCCGATGCTGCGCTCGATCGCAAAGCCGAGCAGTCCCTGGGCCTGCGCGCGAGGCCAGCCCATGATCAGCGTGACCACGTGGGTTCCACTCACCGCAACGACGGTACGTCCTTGCGTCGTCTGTCGTACTCTCATGGGGACCGCATCCCGTTCGAATATCGATCGACGCCACCCTCTCGCTGGACCAACCACGAGACGGCTCGAAGCGTCGGGTTCACATGCTATCGCAGTCAGCGTGGCCTCGATGGACGATCTGAAGAACGATCTGGTGAACCAAGGTCGAGCAGCGCTCTCCATGCTCGATCGAGCAGGTGGACGGTCGACGCAACTACGTTTGGACCCGTATCCCCGGTGTCGTCGAGATTTCGATCGCTTTCAGCCGAGGCGCCTTGCTAGCATCCGGCCGCATTCGTTGCGCAGGAGGAATCGAAATGAAGGATCGCGCTCATTGGCTGGGACTCGCCCTCGCTGGCTCGTTGCTGCTCCCGGGGTGTGGAAACAAGCCCGCCGAGCCCCCCAAGGGCGCCGAGAAGGGCAAGGACGCCAAGTCCCCCGATGCCAAGACCCCCGATGCCAAGTCGCCGGATGCCAAGACTCCGGACGCCAAGACGCCGGACACCAACACCCCCGATGGCGCCGGTGACCCGGCCGCGCTCGCGTTCCGCAACGCCGCCACCGATCCGCCGCCCGACTGGAAGGGTCCCACCTTCGCGCTCAGCAAGGACTACCCCGCCGAGCCGCCGGCGCCCTGCGCCAAGGAGGTCTGCACCTGGCTCGGGATCGACGTCGACTTCGGCTCGCCCGATGCCCCCGCCAAGTGGACGGAGGGCAAGTGGGCCGACTACATCGAGGCCATCAAGGCCTATGCAGCGCAGGGCCAGGATCCACAGCTCGCCAACGAGGTGGGCATTCGCGTGGAGGTCGACGGCCAGACCCGCTGGTACCACGTGCCGTGGATGGCCTACGACCCGAAGGTCGGCCGCGACTTCGTGCACGGCACCACCAACGAGCGTACCGCCTCGTTCGAAGACCTCATGGGCGGCGCGGCGGGGTCGGCCGTGCACGACGAGCTGCTCGAGGGCAAGTGCCAGGATGAGTGGAAGACCGGGTTCGAGACCTGGGCGGTGGGCGTGTACAACGAGTACGGCGGCTACGCGGTGGGCCAGGCGATTCCGGCCTCTGGCATCCCGCAGGCGGCCGAATACGAGGGACGCAAGGTCGCCGCGGGTACGCCCATGGCCGAGGGGACCGCGGTGGTGAAGTATCTGTTCACCGACGCTCCGCCCGACTGCGTGCCGTTCTTGCAGGGTTCGCCCGAGTGGCAGGTCGATCGGCACGTACGCACCGACGCTGGCCAGTATCTGTGCGAGCGCAAGGTGCAGACGGTGCGGCTGCTCCAGGTCGACGTGGCGGTGGTCGACGCGCGCTCGCCCACCCGCTGGGTCTACGGCACGTTCTCGTACGATGGCAACCAAAAGGGCGACACGGTGTGGGAGCGGCTGGTGCCGGTGGGCGTGATGTGGGGCAGCGATCCCACCAGCTTCCCCGCGGTGCCCAAGGAGGCGAGCAAGCCGATCCACGAGACGGTGCTCAACCCCGGCATGGACATCTACGAGCACTACGGCTGTACCGCGCTGCCCGACGATCCCGATGAGCTCGCGGGCCATCGGCTCAACGGGCCGGTCGACAACCCGGTCTCCGCCTGCATGGCCTGCCACGGGGCGGCGTTCGCCCCGGGGGAGATCGGCGCCACCCTGCAAGACGGCGTCAACGTGCCCACGCCGTGGGGCTCGGCCGATCTGTGCAATGCGACCGATCCGGCCGCGAGCGCCGCGTACTTCGCCAACTACCCGTTCCCGCAGCCGTACCCTGGCGGCAAGTTCGACGCGGCGCTGCCGCTCGACACCTCGCTGCAGCTCCAGGTGGCCTACGGGCAGTATGGGCAGTGGAAGACCGCGGGAGCGCCCGTGTCCTGCACGGATCCGAGCTGACGCCATGTCGGAAGAACGCGCCGGTCGTCGTGAATTCATGGCCAGGGCCGGCGCGGCCTCGGCCGTGGCTGGTCTCTCCCCCGGGCTGTCGGGCTGCGCCGAGGACGAGGCGCCGCCCGACGTGCAGACGCTCGAGCTCGTCACCGGATGGATCGAGAAGACCTTCGATGGCGAGCGCGTGCGCCTGCGGGCCTACGACGGGCAGGTCCCGGGGCCCACCATCACCACACGTCCGGGGCAGCTGCTCGAGATCGCCCTCGTCAACGAGCTCGACGACTACGCGGCCAAGTCGTGGACCCGCGCCGACACCTGGAACGGCGACCACAACGTCCCGCACCACCTGGGGACCACCAACCTGCACGTGCATGGGCTCGAGGTGCTGCCGCACCTGTTCGAGCCGCTGGGGACCGAGGATCCGGCCGCCTCGATGATCGCGGTGCCGCCGGAGGGCGGGGTCCAGGTCTATCCGTTCCAGATCCCCTCCGATCACCCTTCGGGCCTGTTCTGGTATCACCCCCACCATCACGGCTCCACCGTGGTGCAAGCGGTCAGCGGGATGGCGGGGCCGATCATCGTGGAGGGGCCGATCGACGAGGTGCCCGAGATCGCTGCCGCACGCGACGTGCTGGTGGCGGTGCAGGACATCGGGCTATTCCGCTCCGACGATCCCGACGATCCCGATGCGTGGGTCTACGAGCCCGTGCAGAACGCCATCTGGCAGTCCCTGGCCTCCGATCCGGCAGCAAGGGTCACGATCTACGACGCGTCGACCGGGATGGCCGAGCCAACCCCGCTCAACGGTGGGTTCACCACCGGCGACTATGCGCTGCGCTTCTACCTCGTGGACGGCGAGCCGTTCTATCGCGAGGAACACAACGACGGCACGACCGGCGAGTGTCCCGGCGGGGGCATGCCCTCGCAGAGCTGCCCCGTGGGCACCCAGCTCGGCGATGGCCTGCGGCTCAGCATCGCCCCCGGCGAGGTGGTGCGCCTGCGAATGCTCAACGGCTGCTCGGATCTCGTGATGCCGATGCACCTCGAGGGTCACGAGCTCCACCTCATCGCGCTGGACGGCGTCAACTTCACCGCACCGCGCACGATCACCACCCAGTATGCCGAGATCTGGGACGGTCGGGTCGACTACTCGAGCGCCGCGACCTCGCTCGTGCTCGCGCCGGCCAACCGCGCCGAGTTCCTCGTCAAGGGCGGGGCGCCGGGCACCTATCGCCTCGTCCAGCTCGCGCACGTCGATCAGCAATTCATGGCGGCCGACGAGAAGGTGGTGGCCACGATCACGGTGGAGGGCGAGCCCATGGACATGGCGCTGCCCACCGCGCTGCCCGAGCCCACGCGCCACTATCCGCTCATCACCCCCGGCGAGCTCGTCGACGACAGCTACGTGGTCGAGTTCGAGATGGCGTTCCCGGGGGTGCTCAATCCCACGGTCGGCCTCGACTTCATGATCGGCGAGCAGATCTACGCGGAGCACGAGACCACCAAGCAGGTCCGGCTCGGCACCGCCGAGCAGTGGACGCTACGCACGCACGACACGATGGAAGGCCATCCGTTCCACGTCCACGTCAACTCGTTCGAGGTGATCTCGATCGCGGGGGTGGACCAGCCGCCGGGCACCATCATGGACACGATCTGGGTGCCCAAGCCGCCCACCATGGACGGCGCCACCGAGGTGGTGATCCGCAGCCGCTACAAGCAGTGGTCGGGCAAGTCCGTCTACCACTGCCACATCCTTCCCCACGAGGACACGGGGATGATGAGGAACTTCCTGATCCTGCCATAGTCGCGGTGGAAGGGCTTCGCGGCGCTCCCCCGGGCCCGCGAAGCCGTCCCGATCCGCCACCGGGCTCGTGGGAGCGGGTGATCGGTGGTGGGCGTGGTGATCTCGATTTCGGGTGGTCGGGGGCGGTCGGGGTGCCGACGCCGTGCAGTTCGACGAGCAGCACCACGGGAAGCGAGCCGGTGCCACATGGAACCTCGAACTCGAGCCAGTATCACGTCTACTACGTGTACGATTCGGAAGAACCTGGGCTCGTGGTAGTGCTCGGTCGCAGACATCGACGAGGCCACGAGGGGAAGCAGCGTGACGGCCCAAACGAGCCAAAGCTCGAGCGCCACAACCGCTGGATTCTTCACACAATGGTGGAAAGTGCGCCTCGCGATGGAGCCGAGAGCGGTCATACACGAAAATCCCCAAGGGAAGTGCATGACCGTGATCGCCCCTCAATCTACTCCTTGTGTGAGGGAATCCATGGGAGTACTTTGATGGACGTGGGACGGGTGGCGATGCGGTGCACGGTGATCGTGCTCGTATCCTGCGACCCCACGCTCGAAATCGCGCGCGAGGGACACCCGCACGATGCAGCGTCCAGCCCGGCGGTGCCTTCGTCCGGACCCGAAGCCTCCTTGATCGCCGTTCCGCATTCCGTGGCATCCGAGACCGCTGCGCAGCAAGGCTACGCTGAAGCGCTCGCAGCAGAGCCTCCGCCGATGCAGGGCTCCACCGTGCTCGAGCTTCGCCTTACGCGGCTCCAACCCACGGTCGACGACTTGCAGGAGCGTCTCGAGGGCATGCTCGCGGCGATGGGCCTGGAGATCGAAGCCGGCGAGGCGGCGGCATGGGCTCGGCAAGCGCACACCACCGAGTCGAGCCCGGAGGGTCGGGCGAGCATCGCCGAGCTGCGGCCGGGGCTGGTCGTCACCTACGACGCATGGTTCGACGATCTGTCCGTGGTCGACACCACCCGCCTGGCCGAGGATGGGGGGCAACTCGATGTAGTGCCGTGGGGCGTGGCGAGCAACGCGATGGATGCACTGGCAACCCAGGGCGTCGTCGACGTGAGTCTTTCGTACGACGATGTGTCGATCTCCTACGTGCGCAGTGGAGTGAAGGGACCCGATGGTACGCACGACGAGTGGGTCGATGAGATCCGCTTCGAGGCCAATGGAACCCTCGATGGCACCGCGATTCTCGACGCGGGGGTGCGGGTCGGTGTCACGCCGAAGCAGCGGGTGTCGTCGTTGCGGGTCAATCGCATCGAGATCGAGCGACTCGAGCCGAGCTTCGTCGAAGCCTCCGAGGTGGACGTTCGTGACTCGTTTGCTGCTCACGTGGCCGGGACGACGCGCGCCAACGTCGAGTCCGTGCTCGTCTCGGCCCGGCGTCCAGCGTACATGCTCGACCCGGCAAGCCCCTCGGCAATCGTCGCGCCACGGTATATGATCGACTACACCATCACCGTGGGCACGGCCGAAGACGATCGCATGGTATCCCGCGCCAGGATGGCGTTCTTGTCCTTGATCAGCGCTCCACCGTCCGTGGAGCTGGAGCAGCCTTGATGCCACCGTTGCGCAGAGTCTGGATCCTGGTACCCGCTGCGCTCGTTGGCATCGACCTCGTGGCGTGCTCGGTACCGCAAGACAGCGGAGTAGGTCAGGGACCTACCAGCGGCGGCGGTGAAGCGCCGCCGGCCAGCACCGGTATGCTCGACTCCGAGGGCGACGGCGGCAGCGGGCTCGACGACACGCAGGGCGCCGAGGCTCCACCGCCACCCGCCAAATCGTACTTCATCGCGGAGTCCATGGACTTCACCGACAACGGCTGCGAGAACGCAGACGTCAACGAGGTGAGCGCCAGCTTGCGGGACGAGCTCGACGACGACGGCTGGGTGGGGACCCGGGTCACCGATGGCAACACACAGCCATCGGACTTCATCGATGCCAACAAGGAGCCCTTTGGACGGGATCACCTCGAGAGCGATGCCGTTTCGCTGGCGGTGTACGCGGGGCATGGTGAGATCGACAGGATCCAGTGGGGCACTCAGGACGACGATCCTGCCGTGGATACACCCCGGCATCGGTGTGGTGCGGAGTTCTCCGATGACGTCAGGCTGGGGTCGATGGCCGGTGGGTGGGCCAAGGCCGTAGCCCTGCTGACGAGCTGCAACGGCAGCCTCGAGTGCTACGAGACTAGCCTGGCGAGGAGCAGCGCGACGCAGATCTTCGCGTTCAACAACAGCCCCTTGCTCTGGGGCAATGCCTCGGGCCGCTTCTATCGCAAGAGCGATCACATGCCCAACCGCGATGCATGGATCATGGCCATGGACAATCGTCCGGGCCAGGGGAAGAATTCTCCGGTCGTCTACACGCGGGGGACGAGCGAGGAGCAGGCCCTCCAGATCCACCGGACCGCCCGCTTGCCGCAGATCGAGCAGATCCCAAGCGACCAGACGACGACCTGGTACGCGTACACATGGGTCGATCATGGTCTACACGGGCACTGCGGCGTGGTCCCGGAATGGTGTAGACCCGTCGATGACTAGACTCGCGAAAGGCACCCCATGAAACCCACTCCACCCCTCCTCGCGCTACTCACGGCAACGGCCATGCTCATGGGCTGCGACAGCAAGGGTGGATGCTTCCAGGTCGACCACCCCCCCGTGACCGACAAGGAGGCACTTCTGGTCATCGGGGTCACCTTCGGTGAGATGGTGACCGTGGTCGAGGGCGAGCGCTCTGGCCCATTGCAGTGGGAGTCGAGCGAGTCGTACGTCCGTGGATTGCCTCCGCCCGGGCAGACGCGGATCACCGTGACGGTGCACGAGCCGAGCATGGTTCAGGAGATCGATCAGGAGCAGGAGGAAGCTTCGAGATTTCCCTGGAAGAACGAGCGAATCGTCTGCTCCGACCGGGTCGATGCCGACCTCGAGATCGACCTGCGGACCGACGACGGAGCGCTCGACACGACCATCGTGGCCGGAGCGTCCTTCGACGAATTCGGCGAGGCCCAGATGACCGGTGTTCTGGAAGATCTCGACGCCCTGGGCTTGGATCCGGTCGACCCGAACGCCACGCTCCACGTCCAGCTCTCCTATGACTCCGATCGCTCCGCCGAGGGCGCGCTGGTGCTGCGCTCGGGCTCCTCGGACGGCAACGGAAGCGGCAGCGGCATGTCGGTCGAGCTGGCCACCTGGACGCTGGAGTAGCCTCCACGAGCCCGAGCTCGAACCATCAGAACCAGAACTGCCCCTGCAGGTGCACGCCCTGCGTGATGCAGGCGGCGTCGGCCAGGCCGAGGTCGCAGCGATAGCGCAGCTGCAGCTTGGCGTGGTTGCCCGCGAAGTAGAGGTTCATCCCGGGCTCGAGGGGCATGTGCGCCGAGGTCTCGCCCTCGAGCCGCATCGCTCCCACCCGCGCCACCACGTCGAAGCGCTTGCGAACCGCGTTGAGCGAGAGCGTGCCGTAGCCACCCCAGGCATCGCCCCGGCCGCCGTCCTGGAAGTAGTCGCCGCGCCAGAACACCTCGCCCAGGCCCACCAGGCGCCACCACTGGAGCGCCAGCTCGCCGCCCGCGGTCACCGTACGCAGGCGCGGGAGCATGATGATGGTCTCCTCCCCGGTCATGGGATCGACCATGGTGCCCGTGCGCGCGACCTCGTTGGTGGCCGCGCTGGCGCCGATCGCAAGGCGGAGGGGGAGGTTGCGATCGGTGGTGGAGGCGACCGTCTGATCGTAGGCGACCGGACCCAGCGGGTTGGCGACCACGCGGGCCGTGACGAGCGGCTGAGGGCTGCGCGGCGCCGAGAGCTCGAGGCCCTCGCCGTTGAGCACGCCCACGTAGTACTCGAGCCGCCCATCGAACGGCTGGCCGAGCACCGTCACGCCGATGTCGCGGTCGATGCGGAAGGCATCGAGCACGGCACCACGATCGAGCTGCGCCTGTAGCGGTAGGTTGGTGGGAAACGCACGGGTGAACCACGGCCGGTACTGCCCCACCAGCACCGAGAACGCCGGATGCAGGTTGACGGTGACGTTGGCATCGAGCAAGCGCACGTTGCCGGCGAACTCGGGCTGCAGCTGGAACAGCAGCCGCTGCCCAAACATGTGGCCCTGGAGCATGGTCCGGGCCAGGCGCAGGCTGAAGGCGTTGTCGAGGTCGCCGTCCTGATGGTCGACCGAGTAGCGCACCTGGCCCAACAGGCCCAGCGACAGCCCGAAGCGGCCGCTGGCCGACTCGAGCCCAAAGCCGTCGAGCGAGGCTCGCACGCGCCCGTCGGTGGCCTCGTTCGGATCGGGCACGGGGATCGGCTCGGCGGCGGGCGAAGGCTCGCCGAACTCGAGCGCCTCCACGGGCGCCGGCTCGCTCGCCGCCACATCACCGGAATCTGCGGGTGGCTCCGCGGCCATCGCGGTGACCTCCAGCCGCAAGGCCAGGAGGGTCCCGGCCGTGACCGCGAGCATGGGCTTCGAAACCAGGCGCATGCGTAGGCGGTGGAGGCTAACCCCCACGGCTCGATTGGCCAAGGCTCGCGCGGAGCCTCGGGATGCGCTAGCACCTACCTTCGCGATGCCCCACCGCATCGAGCTGCGAGCCCATCCCGATGTCGGGGACGACGACGCAGCGTTGCGTCGTGTCGCCGCGGCCCAGGCTCGGATCCCGGAGGCCGAGGTGGAGCGCGTCGTGGTGCGACGACGCTCCATCGATGCGCGCCGGGGGCGAGTGCACCTGCAGCTCGTGGTCGAGCTGTGGCGTCGAGGCGAGTCGATTCCCGCCGAGCGACGGCCCGAGCCGGTGGTGCTCCCGAGCCTTTGCGGGGAGCCCCCGGTGGTGATCGTGGGCGCGGGTCCGGCCGGGATGTTCTGCGCATGGGCGCTGGCGCAGCGCGGCGTGCGAGCGGTGGTGCTCGAGCGCGGCAAGTCGGTTCGCCCGCGTCGTCACGACCTGGCGGCCCTGGCCAAGCACGGCCGGCTCGACCCCGAGAGCAACTACTGCTTTGGTGAGGGCGGCGCGGGTACGTTCAGCGACGGCAAGCTCTACACCCGGGCCCACAAGCGCGGCGACGTGCATCGGGTGCTCGAGGCGTTCGTGGGCTACGGGGCTCCCCAGGAGATCCTGGTCGATGCGCGGCCCCACATCGGCACCAACCGGCTGCCCCGGGTCGTCACCTCGATGCGCGAGCACCTCGCCAGCGCGGGGGTGGAGCTGTGCTTCGAGCACCGGGTGGAGGGCCTTCGCACCGAAGCAGGGCGGGTCACGGGCGTACGCGTGAAGGGAGAGGTCGTGCGAGCGCGCGCGGTCGTGCTGGCGGTGGGCCACTCGGCGCGCGACGTGACGCGATGGTCCTCCGAGGCCGGCGTGCTGCTGTCCGCCAAGCCGTTTGCCGTGGGGGTGCGCCTCGAGCACCCACAGGCGCTCATCGATCAGCTGCAGTACGGCGCGCTCGCGGGCCACCGCGCGCTCGGGGCCGCGGCCTACCGCGTGGTGGAGCAGGCGGCGGGTGCGGGCGCGTTCTCGTTTTGCATGTGCCCCGGCGGCTTCATCGTGCCGGCCGCGACCGAGCCGGGGGGACAGGTGGTCAACGGCTGGAGCCCTTCGTCGCGAGGCGGACGCTTTGCCAACAGCGGGTTCGTGACCGAGGTCGGGCCGGCCCAGCTCGCCGCCGCCGGGCTCGATCCGAGCGACGTCCTTGCCGGGGTGGAGCTGCAGCGCCGCCTCGAGCGGGCCGCATTCGAGGCGGGCGGCGGTGCCTACGTGGCACCGGCCCAGCGCGTGGACGACCTCGTGGCCGGGCGCACGTCCACCGGCGCGCTGCCGCGGTGCAGCTATCCCCGCGGGCTGACGGCGGCTCCGCTGCACGAGCTGCTGGGAGGCCTGGCGATTCCGCTGCGCGAGGCACTACGAAGGATCGGCGAGCGCATGCCGGGGTTCGTCTCGAGCGAGGCGGTGGCGGTGGGCGTGGAGTCGCGGACCAGCGCGCCCGTGCGAACCGAGCGCGATCGGGAGACCTGCGAGTCGCCGGGGCTGCGCGGGCTGTTTCCTTGCGGCGAGGGAGCCGGGTTCGCCGGGGGGATCATGAGCGCCGCGCTCGATGGAATTCGGGTGGCCGAGGCGGTGGCGCGCTCGCTGGGCTGAGCGCGCGAGCTCAGATGCACCCCTTGAGGTCGCCGGCCCCGACGCAGACCAGGAAGGGCCCGCACTGGTCGTCGTCATCGCACGGATCACCAAAGCTGCCGTCGTGGCACTCGTCGTCGTAGGGGCAATGGGGGGCCGAAGGACCGCAGTCCTCGTCGCCGGCGCAAGGATCGCCCTCGCTGCCGTCCTGGCAAACACCCGCAGGCCCACACAGCAGCGCGCCGGCACACTCGCCGTCTCCGGTGCACGGGTCGCCCTCGCTGCCGTCGTGGCAGATCATGTCGGGGGGGCAGAACGGCGCCCCGGCTCCACAGTCGGCCGCGCTCGCGCACGGATCGCCCTCGCTTCCGTCCTGGCACCCCCCCGCAGGCCCACACAGCAAGGGCGCCATGCACTGTCCATCGTCGGCGCACGGATCGTCGGCGCTGCCGTCGTGGCACGACCCGTCGGCCGTGCAGAACGGCGCCGCGGCGCCGCAGTCCCCGGTATCGGCGCAGGGCTCCCCCTCGTCGCCGTTCTGGCACACGCTGCCCGGACCGCAGAGGAGCGGCGCATCGCACTGGCCGTCGTCGTCACACGGGTCACCCTCGCTGCCATCGTGGCACTGGCCGTCGTGAGGACAGAACGGCGCGGTGGGCTTGCAATCTTCGGGACCGGTGCAGGGATCGTCCTCGCCCTTGTCGACGCACATGGGCGGCTGGCACACCCAGCCGGGTGCACAGTCGCCATCGACCATGCACTCGGCACCGGCGGTGTGCGAGTCGGCGGAGTCGGAATCGGAGCCATCGCCATCGCCGGTGACGGGGCCGACCGTCTCGTCGGGATCGAGCGTATCGGTCGAAGGTCCGTCGTCGGCCGAGCTCGCTCCATCACCCAGGTTCGCCGTGGTGATCCCCTTGCCGGTGGAATCGGGGCTGCACCCCACGAGCGCGAGCGCGGCGAGAACGATGATTCGCATGGGGCTGCGGATGCGCTCGAGCACGGCGGGGTTCCCCGAGTCGGTGATGATAGCGACATTTGCTGCTCGACACGGCAACGAAGACCACGCCGTCCGACGGGGTGTTGCGCGCTTCGATGCCGCGCTCGGATTCGGCCTTCTTCCATCACCTCGTCACGAGGCCTCGACCATCGGGCCACGAGACATCGACGGCTCACCTCCCGAGAGAGTCGGGTAAGAAAAACCTTGACACGAACATTGCTCTCGCCTATCCAAACGCCCATTGGGGATGCCGAAACGGCTCGGTGAGTGCCGTTGCATTCGATGGCGATCTGTTCCAGCCCGTTCGACTCGTGAACGTTGCCACGAGATCGACACCCGCCATGGACAGGCCAGCCCATGCCAGCGATCGCGCGACGCCTCACCCTCGAGTCCCTGCGCTGGAGCGCCCACCAGCTGGTGATGCGCTTTGGTCTGGGCGAGCTCTCGTTCTCCACCGTCTACTGGTATCCGGATGTCGATCTCCTGGATCTCGACCGCCGCTTCGGCCGGGACTTCATGGAGCGCGTGCACCTGCACTCGGCCCTGTTCGAGAGCAACAAGCTCGCGAGCCTCCGCCCGGAGATCCTCGATCTCGGACCCTACGCGCGGCATCACACCGCTGCGCTGGAGCGCCTGTGGTGTGAGGTGTTCCAGCGCATCTGGGCGCAGTGGCGCTACGAGAACGACCTGCCCGACGCGAGCCCACCGCAGTGGGCCACGCGCCCGGTCGCGAGCGGCCTCGGTGCCGTCCGCCGCGACCGCCATGCAGACGAGGTGCTGCTCTTTTGCGGCGGCGGCAAGGACAGCCTGGTCACGATGAAGCTCCTCGAGCGCGCGGGCATCCCGTTCGCCTCGTTCGGCTACGCGACCAACGCCTACGGCCTGGTGCGCCCGCAGCTCGGCCTCATCGACGCGCTCCTCGACCACGGGGTACCCCGTCGTCGTGAGCGGCAGATCGTCTTCGACGACTTCGTCGACGCCCCCGTGCTCTCGCTGTATGGCGAGTCGATCGGGGTACGCACGATCACGACGGCCGAGACCCCCAGCTCGGTGTTCGGCTCGCTCCCGATCCTGCTCGCCCGCGGCTATCCGCTCGCGGCCCTCGGCCACGAGGCCAGCGCCAACCGGGGCAACCTCGTGTGGGACCGCACCGGGGAGGAAGTCAACCACCAGTGGGGCAAGTCGGTGGAGGCGGAGCGCTTGCTCGACGAGTACGTCCGCAGCGAGCTCGTGGCGGACATCGGGGTCTTCAGCCTGCTCATGCCGATCCACGACGTGGTGATCTTCTCGCTCCTGCGTCGGGACGCGTCGGCCCTCCGTGCCACGCACTCGTGCAACGAGGACAAGCCCTGGTGCCGCCGCTGTCCCAAGTGCGCCTACGTGTGGCTCGGGTACCGGGCCCACCTCGAGCGAGCTCCCGTGGAAGCGATGTTCCCCGAGGATCTGCTCGAGGTGCACGAGAACCAACCCATCGTTCGCGATCTGCTCGGCCTGGGCAGCCACCTGCCCTTCGAGTGCGTCGGGCACGTCGAGGAGAGTCGCCTTGCGCTCGCGCTGTGCCGCGCCCGAGGCCTGCTGGGGCCCGGGGGCCTGACGCTCGCGGAGCGCCTGCCCCCGCTCGAGCTCTCGGCGATGCTCGAGCGCTATCTTCGGGTCGACGCGGAGCACTCGCGGCTGCCTGCGAGCATTGCGGCGGGCGTGCTCCCGCAGATGCGCGAGGCGGCGGAGGAGGCTCGCACGCGGATCCTGGCGCAGCTCGGGCGTGAGCGGACTCCATGACGATCTGGTCCCGCGTGGCAGCGCCGGCTATCATCGCGGCGCCGCTTCCATGATCCGGCTGATCGACGTGACTCGACGCTTTGGCGACCGCCTGGCCGTCGATCGCGTGTCGCTGGACGTCGCCGAGGGCGAGTCGCTGGTGCTGATCGGCGGGTCGGGCTCCGGGAAGACGACCACGTGCAAGATGATCAATCGGCTCGTCGAGCCGAGCGCGGGGCGGGTCCTGGTCGACGGACAGGACGTCGCGCACCAGTCGGGGCCGCGGCTGCGCCGAAGGATCGGCTATGTGTTCCAGCGCCTGGGGCTGTTCCCCCACATGACGGTCGCCGAGAACATCGGCGTCACGCCGCGCTTGCTCGGCTGGGACGCCGACCGCGTGCGCGTGCGGGTGCGCGAGCTGCTCGAGCTGGTCGAGCTCGATGCCGACGCGGTCGCCGAGCGCCGCCCCGACTCGCTCTCGGGCGGGCAGGCTCAGCGCGTCGCGGTCGCCCGGGCCCTCGCGGCCGCCCCGCCGGTGCTGCTGATGGACGAGCCGTTCGGCGCGCTCGATCCACTGACCCGCGAGCGCCTGCAGGGGTCCTTCGAGCGGATCCGCCGGGAGCTACGACTGACGGTCGTGTTCGTCACGCACGACATGATCGAAGCGATGCGGCTGGGCGATCGGATCGCAGTGATGAGCGATGGTCGGCTGGTGCAGGTCGGCACGGCCAGGCAGCTCTACGAGGCACCGGTGGACGCGACCGTGCGCGAGCTGTTTGCGGCGCCGCGTCGGCAGGCCAGGCTCATCGAGTCGCGGCTCGAGCGAGGCGCGCCGTGACCGAGCTGCTCGCGCGCCTGCCGGAGACGACCGCGGCGCACCTCGGGCTGTCGCTCGCCGCGCTGACGCTGGGGGTGGCGGTTGCCGTGCCGCTCGGGGTCATGGCCGCGCGCCAGCCTCGGCTCGCGGGTCCGCTGGTCGGCGTGGCGAGCGTGCTGCAGACGATCCCCGGCCTGGCGCTGCTCGCCTTCATGGTGCCCGTGCTCGCAGCCCTCGGCTTGACGAGCATCGGCGTGCTACCGGCGCTGCTCGGACTGTTCCTCTACAGCCTGCTGCCGGTGCTGCGCAACACGATCACGGGGCTGGCCGGAGTCGATCCGGCGGTCCGGGAGGCTGCATTGGGGGTCGGCATGACGCCGCGCGAGTCGCTGGTGCAGGCCGAGCTGCCGCTGGCGCTGCCGGTGATCCTCGCCGGGATCCGGATCTCGGCGACCTGGACCGTCGGCACCGCGACGCTCGCGACACCGGTGGGCGCGCCGAGCCTGGGCAGCTACATCTTCGGCGGGCTACAAACGCGCAACTACGCGGCCGTGCTGGTCGGCTGCGCCGCGTCCGCGGTGCTGGCACTGATGATCGACGGTCTACTCCGCGCGCTGGCGCTCGGGCTGGAGCGTCGGCGACGACGCGTGACGACGGCGAGCCTCGCCGGGCTCCTGGGACTCGGCGCGATCGGTGCGTCTCCGGCGGTGTGCACCCTCGGGACCCGCGACGAGGCGCCGATCGTGATCGGCGCCAAGACGTTCTCCGAGAGCCAGATCCTCGCCCAGGTGCTCGCCGGTCGGATCACGGAGCAGACGGGCGATGCGGTGCGAACGGTAGACTCACTCGGCTCGACGGTCGTGTTCGACGCGCTCGAGCACGGGCAGATCGACGCCTATGTCGACTACTCCGGCACCCTCTGGACGACCGTGCTCGGCCGGGGCGAGCCGCGACCGGGGCGCACGGAGCTGCTCGACGAGGTCGGGCGCGCCCTGGCGGAGGAACGCGGGGTGCACGTCGTCGCGGCCCTCGGCTTCGAGAACACCTGGGTGCTGGCGATGCCTCGTGCGCAGGCGGAGCGGCTGTCCGTGCGCCGGCTCGGCGACCTGGCTCCGCACGCGCCGCGGCTGCGGATGGGCGGGGACTACGAGATCTTTCAGAGGGCCGAGTGGGCGGCGCTCGTCACCGCGTACGACCTGCGCTTCGCCGAGCAGCGCACGCTCGACCCTTCGCTGATGTACGAAGCGGTCCGCTCCGGACAGGTCGATCTCGTGGCCGGCCTATCGACCGACGGGCGGCTCGCCGCGCTCGATCTGGTCGTCCTCGAAGACGACCGTGCCGTGATGCCTCCCTACGACGCCGTCATCCTGGCCAGCGAGCGTCTGCGACGCGAGCGACCGGACGTGATCGCGGCCATGCGCCGCCTCGCCGGTACCATCGACGACGCGACGATGCGCGAATTGAATCGCCGCGTCACGGAGGCCGGGGAGAGCCCTGCCGCCGCCGCCGCGTGGTTCCTCGGCCGTCCCCTCCCCCCGTGAGCGCCTCGCGAGAACGGATGCCCATGTCGTCGTTCCGCGGGCCGAAACGGGTTGATCACACCAGCACGTCGATTCGGCCGATGATGGCGGCCATGCGCTCTGCCCTCCCCTCGCTCGTGGTCTGCTCGCTGCTGCTCGCGTGCAACGGCGAGCCCTCGTCGCTGCCGGCCGAGCCGGGCCCTGCGTCCGCCGCAGCCACCCCATCGACGCTGCGGCCCGACGGTCCGTCCGCGTCGCCTGACGCCAAGGTGCCCACGGATGCGAGCCCCGAGCCGGCGACGAAGCGCGATCCGGAGCCGCCTTCGCCCACCGAGACTCCCGCCGCTGCGGTCTCCCACCGCGCCGCAGTGCTGTTTCGCGAGGCCCCCGAGGATCGCCTCACCGTCTGGATGCTGCCCGAGCCCACTGCGGCCGATCCAGCCGCGGCGCGCGACCTGGGCGTGCTGGCCATCGACGGCGGCGGCGCGGTGGATCTGGGCACCGGGGCGCCCGTGCTCGCTCCCGATGGCCAGTGGCTCGCGTACCTCGACGACGGTCGGCTCGCGCTCGATCGCACCGATGGCACGCAGCGTCATCGGCTCACCAAGCACGAGGGGAACCGCGTCGAGGTGCTGATCGCCGGCTTCACCCCCGATGGCAGCGCGCTGTTGTTCCATCAGGGCGAGGTGCAGTCCGAGGAGGGCACGCCGCTCCCCGCCGGGATCACGCCGGGCTTCCAGCGCGTCTCGCTGACCGACATGAGCATCTCGCCGGTGGAGGGCCTGCCGGGGCTTCGGGCGTTCACCGCGAGCGGCGACGTGATCTTCACGCGTCGCAAGCCCGATCGCAGCACGGAGCTCTTGCGCTTCGAGATCGCCACCAAGGCCGAAGAGGTCCTCCAGCGCAGCGTCGATGCGTTCGCCTACGGGCAGCTCGTGATCCACGGCGATCGCCTCGCCTACGTGCTGCACGCCGACGGCGGTGATCCATCGGCGGAGAAGGGCAGCCAGGTGGTGGTCGAGGGTCTGCGCGGCGAGGGCCGCATCGAGGTCACGGGGCGTGGAGGCTTTGCGCAGTACCAGTGGCCCAAGTTCTCGCTCGACGGCACGCACGTGGCGTACGGCGATGACGAAGCGCTGAAGGTCGTGCCGATCGCGGGTGGGGCGACCAGGACGCTGGCCACGTGCGAGCGGCGGTGCCGGTATGCGTGGGATGGACCGAGCACCTTGCTCGTGCTCGATGGTGACTCGCTGTCACGCGTGGGGATGGATGGAGCGGCGGTGCCGCTGGCGACGGCGGTGGAAGGGTTCGCGGTGGCGGGGGAGGCGGAGTAGTGGAGGACACACCTCGGCACGACAGCGCACGACCCGCAGCAGCGCGCCGGACCATCCTCTGGCCCGAGGAGGCATTGATGTGGGGCCGGCCGAGCGCTATTCTCGGATTTCAGATGAAGGCACGAGTCAGGGCTGGACGCCTCGTTCTCGACGAACCCACCGAGTTGCCCGAGGGCACGGTGGTTGCGCTTCACGTAGTGGATGACGGCGACGAGCTCGACACCGCGGAGCGCGAGCGGCTCCACCATGCGCTTCGCGAGGCATGGGATGGCGTTCGCGCTGGACATGTGCTTCCGGCAAGCGCTCTGCTGAACGCCACCTCCCCAACTCGATCGTGAACGTCGAGATCCGCGTCTCGCTCCAGGCCGTAGAGCAAGCGAAGGCCGCCCAGGAATGGTGGGAAGCCAACCGTGGTGCTGCGCCCTCGCTCCTCCACGATGAGTTGGCTAGCGGTCTCCAGCTTCTCGCTCGCCTTCCAGAAATCGGGCCGCCGTATCCGAACGATCATGTGCCTGGCGTACGGAGGCTGTTATTGCGGAAGTGCCAGCATCACATCTACTACGTGTACGATTCGGAAGAACCCGGGCTCGTGGTCGTGCTGGTGATCTGGAGCACCCGCCGCGGACGAGGGCCGAGTCTGTAGCGAACGCCTTCGAAACGCCGACTCGGCGTTGACGCGAGCACCCACGTGGCGACGGACGGTAGTTCGAGTTCGACCCCACCGCGCCTCGCCTCCACCTCCCCACGCTTGCGCCCCCCGCACACCCTCCCCCGCCCGTATCATCCCCGTCCCCCTCCCATGGCCCGCCCGCTCCCCCACAACAAGGAAGCCGAGGCCGCCGTCCTCGCGGGCGTGCTGCTGCGCAACGAGGCGCTCAACGACGTCATCACGCTGATCGACGAGGAGGCGTTCTACGTCCCCGCGTACAAGTCCGTGTTCCGGGCGATGGTGAAGCTGGCCGATCGCGGGCAGCCGATCGATCCGGTCACGCTCGAGCACCAGCTGCGCGCCACCGACGAGCTGGGGCTGGTGGGCGGGCTCGAGGGCCTGGGCAAGCTGGCCGACCGCTATGCGAGCAGCCACCACGTGGCCCATCACGCCGAGCTGGTGCGGCAGACGGCGTCGATCCGCCGCCTGGTGCAGACGGCATCGGACATCGCCGACGAGGGGCGCGAGGGGGTCGAGGACGTCAACGAGTTCATCGACAACGCCGAGCGACGCCTGCTCGAGGTCAACCAGGCCGGCCGCATCGGCGGCTACCGCTCCGCCAAGGAGATCATCCACGGCGTCTTCGAGAACATCACCGAGCGCGCCAAGCTCAAGAACCCGATCACCGGGGTGCCCACCAGCTTCACCAAGCTCGACGAGATGACCGGCGGCATGCAGCCGGGCGATCTCATCATCTTGGCCGCGCGCCCCTCCATGGGCAAGACGGCGCTGGCGCTCAACCTGGCCCAGCACGCGTGCATCACCCAGACCAAGCACCAGAACCTGCCCGAAGACGAGCGGCCGCCTCGCTACCCCACCCTGGTGTTCAGCCTCGAGATGAGCGCAGGCCAGCTCATCGAGCGCATCCTGTGCAGCGAAGCTCGCGTGGACGCGAGCCGCCTTCGTGCCGGCCGCATGGTCGAGAACGAGTTCCGCGATCTCGTGCAGGCCGCCGATCGCCTGCACAAGGCACCGCTCTTCATCGACGACAGCGGCGCCCCCACCATCCTCGAGATCCGCGCCCGCGCCCGCCGCTTCCGCCAGGACCGTCAGCTGTTCCCGCCCAAGGACGACTCGGGCAAGCGCAAGGCGCTCGGCCTCATCGTGGTCGACTACCTGCAGCTCTGCCGCGGAGGCAAGGGCCGCTACGACTCCCGCGAGCAGGAGATCAGCGAGATCTCCCGCGGTCTCAAGGCGATCGCCAAGGAGCTCGAGCTCCCGGTGCTGGCGCTGTCGCAGCTGAACCGCGGGGTCGACAGCCGCTCCGATCACCGCCCGCAGCTCTCCGATCTCCGCGAGTCCGGCGCCATCGAGCAGGACGCGGACGTGATCATGTTCATCTACCGCGAGGCCCGCTACATCACCGACGAGCAGGAGCGGGCCAAGGTGGAACGCGACGCCGAGGTGATCATCGGCAAGCAGCGTAATGGTCCCACTGGTACCGTCCACCTCGTCTTCCGGGGCGAGCACACGCGGTTCGAGAACCCGGCCATCCAGGACTAGTGCGGGGCTGATTTCCCTCACATTATCAGCAGGTTGGCCGGCCAACCCGGCCATTCGGCCTTGGGCACGCGGTCCCGTAGCCGCGCAGGCCGCGTCCGTGTTAACGTGCGGGCCCATGCCCGAGGTGCCGGACGTCATCGGCAATTACGAGGTCGTCGGGCTCCTCGGCAAAGGGGCCATGGGCGAGGTGTATGAGGGCCGCGACCCCGGTCTCGGCCGCCGCGTGGCCCTCAAGATCCTCGGGGCGCGACATCGAGAGTCGCGCGAGTTCAAGGAGCGGTTCCTCCGCGAGGGTCGAGCCCTCGCGGCGATGAACCACCCCAACATCGTCCAGATCTATCAGATCGGCGACTATCAGGACCGGCCGTTCCTCGCGATGGAGTTCCTCGACGGTGAGGATCTTGGCCAGGCGATCAAGAAGCGGGGACCGATCAACCCCGGCGATGCCGCCGAGGTGATCCGTCAGGCGGCCATCGGCCTGGGCCAGGCGCAGCAGGCCGGCGTGGTCCACCATGACGTCAAGCCCTCGAACCTGGTGGTGACCACGCAGGGCGCGGTGAAGGTCACCGACTTCGGCCTGGCCAAGGCGCTGCAAGAGGACCTCTCGATCACCGCCACCGGTGTGTTCGTGGGCACGCCCGACTACCTCGCGCCCGAGCAGGCGATGGGCGAGGAGGTCGACGCCCGCGCCGACGTCTACGCGCTGGGCTGCTCGTTGTTCCACATGTGCAGCGGCCACCCGCCGTTCCGCAAGGGCGGCCAAGACGACCACTACACCGCCGTGGTGCGTCGTCACCTCAAGGCCGAGCGCCCGCAGCTCAAGATGGAGATCCAGGGCTTCGACGAGGAGCTGTCGGATCTGTGCCGGCGGATGATGAGCCGGCGCCCCGACGTGCGCCCCACCTTCAGCGAGCTGGTCGAGAAGCTCGGTGGAATCTCGCAGCGCCTGGGAGGCCGGGTGCCGCCGCGCCACCAGGACATCGAGCCGCTCCAGTCGTCATCCGCCTCCACCAACATCGATACTCCGGCGGCCGAGGACGACATCGCGCTCAACCCGGGCCGCAGCAGCCGGGCGGTGGCCATCGCGGTGGTCGCCGGCATCGTCATCGGCATCGGCGTGACGGTGGGCGTGGTCTTGATGGTGGGCTAGCCCGGGCGGTCCTTGGTGGAGACGACCGCCGATCAGATCGCCGCCGCCGCGCGAGCGCGAGGACCAGAGCTGGGCGAGCGGCTACGGCTCGAGGCCGATGTGATGGTGGATGCGCTGGGACAGCAGCTCCAGCTGGTCGCGTGGGATCGCGAGCAGCTCTTGGGCCAGGTCCAGGCGCGCATCGCCGAGCTCCATGGCCAGCGCCCCTCGGTGCGCGAGGGTCCGCCCGTGCGGGTGATCGAGCGTCGGCTCCAGCCGCTCGAGGCCATCGACGTGACGTGGGCATGGCTGCGCCGCGGCCGGAGGGTGCGACTGGAGCTGGAGCCCAACGCCTGCACCGCCGTGGCAGAGCTGCTGCGAGGCCTGGCCTATCGCTTGCCCCCGGGTGCACTCGAGATCCACGACGGGACGTCGAGCGGGCTGCCGACCGGCTACGCACCGGGCGGCGTGGACGCGCCCAAGGAGCGCGTGGCCGTGATCGATGGCGATGCCGATCGCGAGCTGGCGGCCTACGTGCTGGCGCGCACCGGCCTGCGGCGAAGCGGGGTCGATCCGCGTGGGGTCAAGCGAGCGTTCGTCGTTGGCGACCTCGACCTGCTCGAGCGGCACATGCGGCGGCTGTGGGTGGGCATTCGAGTCGGGCCGGCCGATGATCCCGAGTCGTTCATGGGGCCCGTACCCGCCTCGCTGCTCGAGCCCTACCGAGCCGCGCATGCGCAGTGGCAGGCGCACGCGGACGTGCGCACGTGGTGTCCCGGCGGCGTGCTCGAGCGAACCGGCGACCCGGCCAGCTACCTCGCCCCCGCGCTGTTCTGCACACGATGGCCCGTGCCCGAGCTACCGCTGGTGGGACCGATGGTGGTGGTGGTCGCGTGCGACGGCGTGCTGCGGCTGCAAGAGGTCGCGCGTCAGGCTCAGGGCACGAGCACGGGCAAGACCTCGACCACGCACTCGGGTCTGCACGCGCTCCCGTCGAACCCGACCGGAGCGGCGGTGGTGCAGATCGGCGGGCGGCCAGGGCGGATCCCGGGGCCGGTGCGACACGTGCGGGGAGCATTGCTGGTCGAGCGCCTTCCACCCGGGATGCCCGAGCCGCGACCGGTGTAGCACCCGACTCTCACATCCCCACCGCGTCGAACAGCACCATCATCAACGCGGCCATCCCGGCGCTGAGCGGCAGCGTGAGCACCCACGCCGTCACGATGTTGCCCGCCACGCCCCAGCGCACCGCCGACAGCCGCTTGACCGCGCCGACGCCCATGATGCTCGAGTTGATCACGTGGGTGGTCGACACGGGGATGCCCACGTGGCTCGCCGCCAGGATCGTCAGCGCCCCGCTGGTCTCCGCCGCAAAGCCCTGCAGCGGCGAGATCCGGATGATCTTGCTGCCCATCGTCTTGATGATGCGCTGACCACCCGCCATGGTCCCGAGCCCGATCGTGGTGGCGCAGGCCAGCACCACCCACGTGGGCACCCCGTCCGGCGTCGACGGCAGCATCCACGCCGGCATGTCGTGCCCCGCCGCCGCATGCGCGACGATCGCCAGCGTGATGATGCCCATCACCTTCTGCGCATCGTTGCTGCCGTGCGAGAACGCCATGCTCGCCGCCGACAGCAGCTGCAGCCGCCGCGAGGCCTTGTCGACCACGGCTGCCCGCCACGCCCGAACGATCCACACCAGCCCCAGCATCAGCGTGAACGCCAGCACGAACCCGATGGCCGGCGACGCCACGATCGGCACCAGCACCTTGCTCACCAGCGCCTCCCACTTGAACGCCGACACCCCCGCGTGGGCCACCACCGCTCCACAAAGCCCCCCGATGAGCGCATGTGACGAGCTCGACGGCAGGCCCCACCACCACGTCAGCAGGTTCCACACGATCGCCCCGAGCAGGGCCGCCAGCACCACCGGCTGCGTCACGTCGCCTGCATCGGCGAACCCCGACGCGATCGTCTTGGCCACGGCCGTACCCGCGATCCCGCCCGCGAAGTTGAGCAACCCCGCCAGCACCACCGCCGCGCGCACGGGCATCACCCCCGTCGACACCACCGTCGCGATCGCGTTGGCCGCGTCGTGGAACCCGTTGATGAAGTCGAACACCAGCGCCGTGACGATCACGGCGATGAGCAGGCTAACCATGCTTCACCGCCAGGTTCGCCAGCTGGTCGGCCACCTTCTCGCAGCGATCGACCGCGGCCTCGAGGTCCTCGAGCACCTCGCGCTCCCGCAGCAGCACCTGGGCAGGCAGCCCCTCCGAGTGGAACAACGCCGTGACCGCCTCGCGATGGATCCGATCGCCGTCCTTCTCGAGCTGCCGGATCTTGCGCGTGGCCGCCCGCAGCTCGACGAACGAGCGTCGCCGCAAGAGCGGCACCGCCTCCTTCAGCGTGTCGGTGATTGCGACCAGCAGCCGCATCAGCTCCACCATCGGCGTCGTCGGCCGCTCCACCCCCAGCATCGCGCACGCCCGCGCCGCATAGTTGGTCAGGTCGAGCACCTCGTCGAGCGCCGACGACAGCAGGTGGATGTCCTCGCGGTCGAGTGGTGTCACGAACGTGCGCGCCAGCGACTCCTCGAGCTCGTGCACCAGTGCATCGCCCTGATGCTCGAACTCCTGCACCTCCTCGCTCACCGATCCCACGTCGCGCTCGGGGTCCGCGAACGAAGCCAGGGCTACCGCCGCGTCGTGAGCCACCCCCGCCTGGCGCTCGAGCAGGTCGAAGAACCGATCGTCGCGAGGGAGCAGCCGATGGATGAAGTCCTGCAGGCCCATGACGAGCGGCCCACTATCACGAAACGATGGGCGCAATCACCTGTTGCTCGCCGATTGGCTTCGGCTTGGCGTTGGGCTCGTCATGCAGCCGTGGCGGCTGGCTCCGAGGCGCCGCGCCTCGAGCACGTTGGCGGCTCCCGCTCGAGCCACTGGCGTGAACGAAGCGTGGCGCGCCCATGCTACGGGGCAGCGGTGAGCTTCAGGCCCACGATCGACACGATCAGCAGCACGAGGAACGCGAGTCTCCGGGGAGGCATTGCCTCTCCGAAGAGAACGGTCCCGCCGATCGTTGCGCCAACCACGCCGATCGCGACCCACACCGCATAGGCCGTTCCGATCGGAAGCGTTCGTGTGGCGTGTGCGAGCAAGCCCATGCTCGCGACGATCGCCACCCCGGTGATGACGCTCGGGACGGGGCGCTCGAAGCCCTCGGTGTACTTGAGCCCGAGCGACCACACGACTTCGAGCACCCCGGCGACGAACAGAACGAACCATGCCATGGAAACACCTCCACGGCCCGTCGTGCTTGCCTGGTACGGGTCGTCCTCGTCAGGGCTCGAAATGAGCAGTTCGAATCCTGAGCTCGAGGTCCGCCGGAGTCAAATGCTCTTCGAGCGGCAACGTGCCCATCGAGGCGGGGTGATGCTACGACGCGGGCGCCAGCAGCGTGCGGCGGAATTCGGCGATGCGCTCGTCGTAGAGCCCGCGCGTGCGGGCCACCTGGGCTCGCAGCGCGCGAAGCGTCTCCACCGGCATGTCGCGGGTGCCCCGGGTGGCCAACCACGTGGGCAGGCTGCCGCCGGGATCGCTGTCGACCTGGTACTCCACCCGAGTGTGCGCGGCGTCCTCGGCCCACAGGTGATAGTGGCCCTCGAGGTAGGTCATGCGGACGACGCCGTCGGTGGGAGGACGGGCGGGGTGGGCCGTGGCGGAGAAGCGCACGATGACCTCGCGCTCGCCATCGACCAGCTCGATGCGGCTGTCGAGCACCACGTCGCGATCGGGCACGGGCCACGGCGTATCGGTGCGGTTGTAGACGATGCCCGTCGACTCCGACGTCTGCTCCACCAGGCTCGAGTCCGAGCACGAGAACACCCACTCGCGGTGGCGCTCGGCGTCGGTGACCACCGCGAGCACCTCGACGAGCGGGGCGTCCACTTGCCCGACTCCGCGAAAGATCGGCAGCGGGCTACGCTCGCTGGGTCGTGAAGTGACCACGACGCCCTCCTCGTCGGTCACGGGGGACCAGCCGGTCTCGGACGACGCCTGCGGCGAATCGGTCGAGGATGGGGACTCGGAAGCATCGACCGGGGAAGCGGCGGCGTCCGGCGTCGTCGAGGCACTGGGGCGGCAGCCCGCGAGCACCGAGACGATCCCCATCACCACGGGCAGTCGCACGAATTTCATGACCATGAGCGAGGATGCGAGCCGCGAGTCTAGCCGTCGTGTGCTCGGGCCACCACCGCCCGCCGATCCGACCGTTGCGCTCGCGGCACCGCGGTGTCCATGCCCGAACCCGAGGCTCCCGCTTCCCATCCCCACGCCGCGGGCCTACCTTCGAGGCCTCGGAGGCGGACCATGACCAGTGAAGGCCCCACCACGTTCTTCGGCGCCGACGCCCTCGCCGATGCCATCGCCTGGCTGCGCGACCAGGGAGCCGAGCGACCGCTGGTGATCAGCAGCCCGTCCCAGCGCTACGTCGACGAGGTGGAGGCTTGCCTCTCCGGCCTCACCGTGCGCCGCTTCGCGAAGGCCGAGGTCCACGTGCCGCGGACGACCGTGCTGGCCGCGATGGCGGCGTTCACCGAGCACCGAGCCGACGCGATCATCACCGTCGGCGGAGGCTCGGCCACGGGCCTGGGCAAGGCGCTGCGCCTGCAGGCCCCCGTGCCGTTCGTCGCGATCCCCACCACCTACGCGGGCTCGGAGATGACCCGCATCCATGGCATCACCGACGACGGTCACAAGCAGACCGGCCGCGACGATCGCGTGCGTCCCGACGTGGTGGCCTACGTGCCCCGAGTGCTCGACACGATGCCCGCCGACCTCACCGTGCAGAGCCTGCTGAACGCCATGGCGCACCCGGTGAGCGCGCTGTCGACCGGTACGCTCGACGAGGCCGAGCAACGCCGAGCCCTGCGGGTGATCACCCGTCTGTTTCGCGCCACGCTGAAGCTGGCCGATCACCCGCAGCACCGCACCGCCCGGCTCGAGGCCGCCCGAGGCATCGCGGAGGCGGCATCGATCCTCGACGAGCACGCGATGGGCTCGCACCATCGCGTGGCCCACGCTCTCGGGGGCCGCTTCGGGCTGCCCCATGCCGCGCTCCACGGCGTGCTGCTGCCGGCCACGCTCGCCGGCCTGCCGCCGCAGCTGCGCCGCGCGGTGCTCGACGCCATGCCCGAGGCCGATCCTCTGGCCTCGCTGTTCGATGCGCTCGTGGCCGTGGGCGCTCCCACCTCGATCGCGGCGCTGGGCGTGCCCCCCGATCGAGCCCGCGCCGCGCTCGAGCAGCTCGACGACGTCGCTTCGACTGCATGGGTCGAGCCCGCGCTGATCGGCCGGCGCCCCTCGGTGCACGTGCGCTGGCAGGCGTGGGATCACGGACCGCCACTGTCGGTGTTCGGCCGGCCAGAGACCGCGACCGACGTGGTGCTGGCGGTGCACGGCCGCGGCTCCACGGCCGACGCGATCGTTCAGCGTGCGCGCGAGCTGCTGGGCGACGCACCGGGCTTCGCCGTCGTCGCACCGCAATCGGACGGTCGTGCCTGGTACGAGGCCTTGTTTCGCACCGTACGCACCGACGAGCCGGCATCGCTCGAGCACGCGCTGCAGCGCCTGCGCGCCGCCCTGGCCTTCATCGAGCAGCATGCCCCTCGGGCTCGCGTCCACCTGATGGGCTTTTCGCAGGGCGCCTGTGTGGCGCTCGAGCTCACCGCCCAGGGCACCACCCCAGGCCAGGCACGGTTCGCCTCCGTGCTCGTCCTCGCTGGCACCCGCATTGGCCCCGATGCCGCGCCGCCCATTGCTCCTTCGCTGCGCGACGTGCCCGTGCTGCTGGCGATCGCCCGCAGCGACCGCTGGGCGACCATCGCCGAGGTCGAGGCCACCGCCGCCGCGCTCACCGAGGCCGGCGCCCGAGCGGAGCTGCTGCTCACTCCCGGCAACGTTCACGAGATCGGCGGACGCGCCCGCATTCGCGCTCGCGAGCTGCTGCTTGGGCGCTCGGCCCACGAGGGCAGCCATGGCTTGCACAACGCCCATGCCAGCGAGGCGCTCCCCGGAGCGCTGCCGCGCACCCAGAACAGCCCACGCCGCGCCCCCCATGGCCTCTACCCCGAGCAGATCTCCGGCACCGGCTTCGTGACGCCGCGCCGCCACAACCAGCGCACCTGGGTCTATCGCCTGCGCCCCTCGGCCGGACACCGGGCGTTCTCGCCGCTGCCCCATCCCACCTTCGACGAGGCCTTCGCCGACCACCCTCCCGAGGCCAACCTGGTGGGGCACGGGCCGCTGCCGTTCCCCGAGGTACCCACCGATTTCATCGACGGCATGCACACCTATGGCGGCCAGGGTCGAGCCGCGCTGCGCCGCGGCTGTGCGATCCACCTCTACGTGGCCAACCGCAGCATGGAGCACCGCGCCTTCTACGACGGCGACGGCGACCTGCTCGTGGTGCCCCAGCAAGGCGGTCTCACCCTGCGCACCGAGCTCGGCGTGCTCGACGTGCTCCCGGGACACATCGCGGTCATCCCCCGCGGCATCGTGTTCTCGGTGCTGCTGCACGACGAGCGCGCTCGTGGCTGGGTCGGCGAGGTGTTCGGTCGTCACTTCGAGCTGCCCGAGCGGGGAGTGGTGGGCGCCAACGGTCTCGCCGACGAGCGCCACTTTCGGGCGCCGAGCGCCTGGTTCGAGGATCGGCCCGACCCGGGCTTTCGGCTCACCGCCAAGCTCGGCGGAGCGCTGCACGAGACCACCCGGTCGCGCAGCCCGTTCGACGTGGTCGCCTGGCACGGCAACTACACCCCCTACGCCTACGATCTGTCGCTGTTCTCGCCCGTCTCCAACACCGCCTTCGATCACATCGATCCGTCGGCCTACCTGGTGCTGACCTCGCCGCTCGACGAATCCGGGGCCGATGCGCTCGACCTGGTGGTGTTCCCGGCCCGCTGGGACGTCACCGAGCACACCTTTCGCCCGCCGTTCTTCCATCGCAATGCGATCACCGAATTCAACGGCATCGTGCGCGAGGCGGTGGGTCCGGGGAGCCCGTTCGAGCCGGGGCAGTCGTTCCTCACGCCCTCGATGACCGCCCACGGCGTGCTCGACCGCGCGGTGGAGCGGGCGATCGACCAGACCGACGAGCAAGCCGATCGAGCCACGCGCACGACCGGTCACTCGCTGTGGTTCCAATTCGAGAGCGCGCTCCCGCTGTCGCTCAGCCCCTGGGCCCAGACCTGTGCACAGCGCGTGCACGACTGGCCCGACGTATGGGGACGATATCGCGGCTACTACCGGCCACCCGAGGGATGACCTTCCCTTCGAAACGACCAAGGCGGACCCACTGTCGCGGGCCCGCCTCGGCGAGCACGGGATGAGCTCCCCTACGGGATGAGTTCAGAGCAGCTCTGCGTGATGCAGTTGGTGCACACGGTCACGTTGCCGCGCTCCTCGGAGTCCTGGTCCTCGCCCTTGCCCGTGCCCACGAAGTCTTCCGGCCTCTCGGTGTAGGCCACCGGCTCGCACGAGCTGGAGATCGCATTGATGGAGAACCCGGCACCGCCGATGGCGGGCATGCCCGGGTAGTTGGCGTTGCCGAACGCCTGCCAGGAGAAGTCGTTGCCGGTCTCGGCGCGCTCGAAGTTGGCGACCTCGACCTTGGCCTCGCAGTGATCTCCGGCCTCCTCCTGACCGTCGCCCTGGTTCTCGGCCTTGATCGAGGCCCACAGGCCATCGGGAACGTCGACCACGATGTCCGCTGCGGTCTCGTCGCGGCTGTCGATCGCGAGGCGGCCGAACTCGCCGCCGCCCACCGCGATGCAGTCGCACTCGGGCGCCCACGCCGCGGGAACGTCGTTGCCCATGCCGTCATCGACCGTCCAGTTCTCGCACTTGTCGATCTGCTCCAGCGAGCACTTGGGCGCCGGGTTCACGTCACGCGCGAGCTGGGCCCACACCTTGCCGCTCTCGGTCTCGATGTTGGCGCTGGCGAACAGGTTGCTCACGCACACGTTGCCGCGGTTCAGGTAGTCCTCTTCCTCGATGTTGTCCTGGGTGACGATGTTGATCTTCTGCCGATAGTCGGGGGGCAGGGTCACCCGCAGGTCGGCGCCGGAGCGCTCGAGCTGGCTGAGGCCATCGAAGTACACGCGGACCTGGCAGGCGTTCTGCCAGCTGCCCGAGCAGTCGTCGGCCGGATCTTGATCCTGGGGCCGGCCGGTGGACGAGGCGAACGCCCACAGCGACAGGTCGTCGAAGTCGAGGTCGGCCGCCTCCTGGTTGGTGGAGAACGTGAAGCGCCGCATCTCCACCAGGATGCGATTGGGGGGCCCGTCGAAGGTGACGATGATGTCACCGCGGTTGGCGAAGTTGTCGCCATCCTCGCGTCCGCCCACCGTCATGTCGAAGATCGCCCGCGTGCCCTCGGCGTCGGTGTGCACGAAGTCGGCATCGACCTCGACCACCCAGCCATCGCGGAAGGGGCTGCGGTCGGCGATGCCGGGGGGCCCGTCGGGGCAGCCCGTGACGCCGATGGCGATGGCGGCCAGAGCAAGGCTGGGAACGACGGGCTTGGTGGCGAGGCGGCGCTTCATCGGGAGGGGCTCCATGCTCCTAATGGCCCGCAGCATACCCCTGCGGGCCCGGGCCCCGCAAACCTCGCGGGACGGATCGATGGCCCCGCCGAGCGGGGCCTCGTTTCCACCTGGCAGGGAGGACCATTGGTCCCACGGGGAGGGGCTTGACCCAGGCTCCCAGGCACGACATGCAAGAGCCCGCCATGACCAGCTCCGAGCCGCTTTCCACCCTCCAGGCGCCCCCTGCACAGTTCGATCTCCCGGGGTTGGAGGAGGGCATCCTGCAGCTCTGGGCCGAGCGCGACGTGGAGGGCCGTTCCCTACGAGAGGGCGCGGCGGCGGCCCGGGGGCGGAGCGACCGCCCGTCGTTCGCCTTCAACGACGGCCCGCCCTTTGCCACCGGGCTGCCGCACTATGGCCACCTGCTGCCCGGAACCATCAAGGACATCGTCCCGCGCTACCAGGCCATGTGCGGTTTCGCGGTGGAGCGACGCTTTGGCTGGGATTGCCACGGGCTGCCCATCGAGAGCCTGGTGGAGAGCGATCTCGGCGTGCACGGGCAAGCCGAGATCGAGGCCTACGGGATCGACCGCTTCAATGCCGCATGTCGGGCCGGCGTGCTCCGCTTCACCAAGGAGTGGGAAACCATGGTCCGCCGCACCGGGCGGTGGGTGGACTTCGAAAACGACTACAAGACCATGGACCCCTCCTTCATGGAGACGGTCTGGTGGGTGTTTCGGCGGCTTTGGGACGAAGGGTTGATCTACGAGGGATTTCGGGTCCAGCCGGTCTCACCGGCGCTGGGGACTCCGCTGTCGAACTTCGAGGTGGCCCAGGGGCCACAGGAGAAGGACCCCGTCACGCGCAAGGAAGGGCACAAGCGCATCGCCGATCCCAGCCTCACCGCGCGCTTCCGGCTCGAGGACGAGGACGCGAGCCTGTGGGCATGGACCACCACCCCCTGGACCCTGCCGAGCAACCTGGCCCTGGCCGTCCACCCCGATGTGACCTACGTGAAGGTGAGGCTCGTCGACACCGGGGAGATCGCCTATCTGGAGCCGGGTCGGCTGGCCGACTACCAGGCGCGCGGGCGCGTGGGCGCGACCGAGGAGCTGGCCCGCATGCCCGGCCGCGAGCTGGTGGGCCGTCCCTACGCGCCGCTCTTGCCGTTCTTCGAGCGCTATCGCGAGCGCGAGGACGGCAGCCGCTGGTCGTTCAAGGTGGTCGCGGCCGAGTACGTCACCGTCGACAGCGGCACCGGCATCGTCCACCAGGCCCCCGCCTTCGGCGAGGACGACTACCAGGTCGGCCAGCGCGAGGGCCTGCCCATGGTGCGCCCGATGGGCCTGACCGGCGTGTTCGACGACAGCGTCGGTGG
Organism: Paraliomyxa miuraensis; assembly: GCF_026337845.1. GTDB lineage: Bacteria > Myxococcota_A > Polyangia > Nannocystales > Nannocystaceae > Paraliomyxa > Paraliomyxa miuraensis. The sequence goes on from NZ_JAOVZF010000138.1 coordinate 92,436, forward strand.
ATTCGCCGGCATGTTCGCCAAGGACGCCGACAAGGCGATCGTGGCCAGACTCAAGGCCGAGGGCAAGGTCGTCGACCACGACTCGATCGTCCACCCCTACCCGCACTGCTACCGCACCGACTCGCCGCTGCTCTACATGGCGCTGTCGACCTGGTTCATGAAGGTCGAGCCGCTGCGCGAGCGGCTGGTGCGGCACAACGAGGCGATCCACTGGGTGCCCGAGCACGTGGGCACCGGTCGCTTCGGCAACTGGCTGGCCGCGGCTCGCGACTGGAACCTGGCCCGCAGCCGCTTCTGGGGCACGCCGCTGCCGATCTGGCGCTGCGACGAGGACCCGAGCGACATGGTGTGCGTGGGCTCGATCGCACGGCTCGAGCAACTCGCGGGCATGGAGCCCGGCAGCATCACCGACCTGCACCGCGAGAACATCGACCCCATCACGTTCCCCTCGGCCAAGACCCCGGGCGGCACCATGCGGCGCGTGCCCGAGGTGTTCGACTGCTGGTTCGAGTCGGGCAGCATGCCCTACGCGCAGAGCCACTACCCGTTCGACCAGAGCAAGCGGCAGTACGTGGAGGAGCACCTGCCGGCCGACTTCATCGCCGAGGGGCTCGATCAGACGCGCGGCTGGTTCTACACCCTGCACGTGCTGGCGACCGCGCTGTTCGACCGGCCCGCGTTCGAGCACGTGATCGTCAACGGCCTGGTGCTGGCCGAGGACGGCAAGAAGATGAGCAAGCGGCTCAAGAACTATCCCGACCCGGCCGACGTGATCCGGCAGTACGGGGCGGATGCGCTGCGGGCCTACCTCGTCAACAGCGCGGCGGTGCGCGCCGAGCCCATGCGCTTCTCCGAGCGTGGGGTGCGGGACACGGTGCGCAAGATCGTGCTGCCGCTGTGGAACGCCTACAACTTCCTGGCCACCTATGCGCGGGCCGACGGGTGGTCACCGTCGTCCCAGACGCTCGGGCATCGGCCGAGCGCCGCGCTCGACCGCTGGATCCTCAGCCGGCTGCAGGCGTTCGTCGGGCAGATGCGGACCGAGCTCGATGCCTATGCGCTGTCGAACCTGGTGCCGTCGTTCTACGAGATCTGCGACGACCTCAACAACTGGTACATCCGTCGCGGACGGCGACGCTACTGGCGGGGCAAGGGCGAGGGCGACGCGAGCGACAAGGACGACGCCTACGCGACCCTGTTCCAGGTGCTCTCGACCATCACCCACGCGATCGCCCCGGTGATCCCGTTCTTCGCCGAGTGGATGTACCAGCGGCTGCACGTCGACACCGGCCTCGCGGGCGAGGGCGAGGACAGCGTGCACCTGATGCGCTATCCGCAGGTCGACGCCGGCCGGCGCGACGAGGCGCTCGAGCGCGACGTGAGCGCGGTGAGGCAGGTGGTCAACCTCGGCATGGCGATCCGCGAGCGCGAGAAGCTGGCCGTGCGGCGACCGCTGGCCACGATCACGGTGGCAAGCCCCGATCCCGAGGTGCGTCGCGCGGTGGAGACCGGGCGCGAGGATCTCCTGGGCGAGCTCAACGTCAAGGAGCTGCGCGTGCAGGAGGACGACCGAGGTCTGGTCGAGCTCTCGGCCAAGGCCAACTTCAAGACGCTGGGCAAGCGCCTGGGCAAGAAGATGAAGGCGGTCGCGGCCGCGGTGGCGGCGATGGATGCGGCGGCCCTGACGGCGTACCTGAAGGCCGGCAGCGTCGAGCTCGAGGGCGAGACGCTCGGTGAGGGCGACGTGCTCGTCGTGCGCGAGACGATCGGCGAGCAGGCCGCCGAGGCGGCCGAGGGGGTCACCGTGGTGCTCGACACCGCCCAGAGCGACGCGCTGCGGCGCGAGGGACTGGCGCGAGAGATCGTCAACCGCGTGCAGAACCTGAGGAAGAACAAGGGGCTCGAGGTCAGCGATCGGATCGAGCTTCGGCTGACGTGCCACGGTGAGCTCGCGGCCGTGGCCGGCGATCCGGAGCTGGCCGAGATGATCAAGGGCGAGACGCTGGCGACGGCGCTGACGGTGGTCGGCGATCCGGCCGGAGTCATCGACGCCGGCTTGGTCGACGAGGACGAGCGCTTCGAGATCGACGGCGAGACGCTGCGGGTTGCGGTCGCCAAGGACGCATAGACTCGACGTCGCTCATCGAACCAGGGGCTCGAGGTCGAGCACGAGACGACAGGGGGCTTCTGCGTGCAGACGCGCAAACCCGTGGTGCTCGTAGAAACGCGCCGCGGCTTCGTCGATCGCATCGGTCACGAGTACGCGAAATGCGACGGTCCCAATGCTCATGAGATCGAGCGTCAGCCCTACCGACTCTCGTAGGAGATAACGCCCGACTCCTTGCCCTTGGACGCGGCAGTCTATCGCGAGTCGAGCCAAGAGCACACCGGGTATGGGAAACTGCGGGAGCCGCTGCAAGGTGTCGATGCCACTCGCCGAGGCTCGCTCGATGGATGTGGTGGTGAGCGTAACAGTGGCTTGTGCCTGCGCTCGAGAGCCTCGATGCGAAGCGCCATGGGGTTCGCTCAACTCCACTTGGGATCGGGCGGTCGATGCTCGGGATCGACGAGCGACGCAAGCAACCTACGCAATGCGGGCGTAGGCGAGTACCCGCGGTCGAGCACTTCGGCCAAGCGACGCACTTGTTCGTCGTCGAGTTGGAGCCTGGTCATGAGTTGCTGGTTCGGGTCGGCCTCGAGTTGGTCGAGCACTTCCTGCGCTTCGATTGGTCGACCTGCCTCGGCCTGCCGAATCACCCAGGACGCCAGTGCCGCCAGCCTATGAAGCAGATCGGTCTCTTGATCCTCCCCGAGACCGAGGCGCTGCCGCAACTCGTCGAGCGCACGGTCCAAGCCGCTGTCGGTTTGTGCCATGAAGTGAGACATCGATTCGTCTGCGCCTCGAAGAGGAATCGTAGTCGAGATGCCCCGGCGACGTCTCCGCCGATCTGCGCACATCACGCAACTCCACTCACCACCCTTGTCAATACGAACGGTCGTGCTATCGTGCGTTCGTTGGCCAAGGGCGACGATACCCGCAGCTCGATCCTCGAGCAGGCGCTCGAGTTGTCGGCCGAGGTCGGCCTCGAGGGACTCACGGTGGGCACGCTGGCCAAGCGCGTGGGCATGTCCAAGAGCGGGCTCTATGCCCACTTCGAATCCAAGGAGGACATGCAGCGGCAGGTCCTCGACGCGGCGGCCTCGTACTTCGTGGATGCCGTGGTCTCGCCCGCGCTCAAACAACCGCGTGGGCTGCCGCGAGTCAGGGCCCTGTTCGAGCGCTGGATCGACTGGATCTCCTCCAACGAGCGCCGGGGCGGCTGCCTGTTCATCGGGTCGGCCACCGAGCTCGACGACCGCCCGGGCCCGGTCCGCGACACGCTCGTGGGGCACCTCCGCGACGTGACCGGCACCATCGCTCGCGCCGCCGCGATCGCGATCGAAGAGGGCCACTTTCGCGATGATCTCGACCTCGACCAATTCGCATTCGAGGTGTGGGGCATCCTGCTGACCCACCATCACTTCGAACGGCTCATGGGCAACCGCGACGCTCGCAAGCGGGCCAGCGTCGCCTTCGCCGCCCTGGTTCGCCGCGCCACCCCGGCGTAGCCGCCCGGGTCCGGACCGGCCCGTCCCTCGTCGTACCCGCCTGGGAGCACTCTCGCCATGTCAGAAAAAAGCACGATCGTTCGTTTTATTCAATCCCTCGCACCCACGGCCTCGGCCCTGGCGCCCACCCTGGCGAGCCGGTGGCTCGAGCGCCTGTTCCTCACCCCGATGCGCCACCGTCCGCCCGCCCGCGAGCAGGCCTGGATGGCATCGGCGCGGCGGACCACGGTGCGCTTCGATGCCACGCGCGCGCTGCCGATCTTCGAATGGTCGCCCCCGACCGCCGATGAAGGGACGCCCCTCGTGCTGCTCGTGCACGGCTGGTCCGGTCGGGGCAGTCAGCTCGGTGCCCTCGTGGCGCCGCTGCTCGAGCGCGGCTACCGGGTCGCGGCCTTCGACGGCCCCGCGCACGGTGATGCCGACGGACGCCGCTCGGCGCTGCCCGAGCTCGCCATTGCCGTCGAGCGCGTCATCGACGTGCTGGGCCCGGTGCACGCGATCATCGCCCACTCGATGGGCGCCGCTGCCACCACCATCGCGCTCTCGCGAGGCGTGCACGTCGAGCGGGCGATCTACCTCGCCCCGCCCGAGCACCTCGGCGGCTATCTCTACCGCCTGGCCAAGCAGCTCGGCTTCACCACCGACGTGGTCCTGAGCGTGCAGCGACGCATCGAGCGGCGCTACGGCGCTCCGTTCGACGAGCTGCGCGGCTCGACCCTCGCCCCGCGCATGCGGGTGCCGCTGCTCGTCGTGCACGACCAGGAGGATCGCGAGGTCCCGTTCGACGAAGGCGAGTACATCGTGAGCCGCTGGCCGGGGGCGGCCCTCGTGGCCACCCGGGGGCTCGGGCACCGCCGGATCGTGCGAGACCCCGAGGTCCTGCGAACCGTGGTGGGGTTCGTGGGGGAGCTCCGCCCCGCCGCGCACGTGCCTGCGATCGGCATCGGACCCAACGCCGCGGCGTGACGATCAGAACGTGATCTCGGCCAGCTTCCGCACGCGCTCCTTCTTGGGCTTGCAGCGGATGTTCCGCAGGTGGGGGTCGGGGTCGAAGGTCACCTCCGTGATCTGCTGGATCAGCACCGTACCCGGCTTGGGCACCCGCGCCGCGGGCACGTCGATGTACCGGCACACGCCAAAGGAGCTCGAGAAGCTGCCCGTGCCCTGCCATAGCACCCGAGGGGCCGTGGTGGGGCCGCCCACGTGGATCACGGTGGAGAGCATGTCGCGCGAGAATTCGTCCTCACCCATGGCACAAAACGCCTGGGCAAACACCAACGGCGAGGGCTCACCGGCGACGGGCTCCACCACGGCCTCGGTGACGTCGCAGTAGTCGAACGCGGTGGAGAACGTGATGAGGCCCTCGCCCGTGGTGGCACCATCGATGGAGACGACCAGCGAGACCTTGGGCGGTACGTAGCCCTCGTCGGTGTCCTCGGTCGGTGCGGGAGGCTGCTCCTGCTCGTCGGTCCACACCTTCACCGCCCGACCGGCCACGCGCACGCGGGTGCGGCTGAACACCTTCGTGTCGGCGAGGTCGGGCGGCTCGACCTTCGCCTCCGCCTTTGCTTCCACCTCCGGCGTCGCGACCGACTCGTCCTGCGCTCTCGCCTTCGCCTCCACCTTCGGCGCCGCGACCGGCTCGACCTTCGTCTCCGCCTTCGCCTCCACCTCCGGCGTCGCGACCGGCTCGTCCCTCGCCTCGGCGTCCGCCTCCACGTACCGAGACGACGACTCTCCACCTCGGCAACCGCAGAGCACCACGAGCCATGCGACTGCCGAGGCGCGCACGAGCATGCGCCGACCGTTCACCCACCCACGTGCGGTGCTCACGTCGACCATGGTAGCGCCCAGTCGCACCTCCGCGCTGCCGATCGTGCGACCATCGTGGTGGCCATGCCCTCCGTGTCCTCGCTCGACGCGCTGTTCCAGCAGGCCCGCCCGCCTGCCCGCAGCCTCGAGATCGACCAGGTGGTCGGTGCGCTGCACCAGCGCTTCGGCAGCCTCGACCCGGCCCCGGTGAGCATCGGTCGCTACCAGGTGGCCGGGCGCCTGGGCGCGGGGGGCCTGGGCATCGTCTACCGTGCCTTCGATCCGGTGCTCTCGCGCTTCGTGGCGATCAAGGTGCTCAAGGGCGGTCGCGAGCCCGCCGAGCACGACGTGAGGTTGCTTCGCGAGGCCCAGGTGCTCGCCCGCATCCAGCACCCGCACGTGGTCGAGGTGTTCGACGTGGGCTTCTTCGAGGACCGAGGTCTGGCGCTGCCAGGCGAGGACATCGAGGTGCCGGGCCCGACGCGCTTCTTCGTGGCCATGGAGCTGGTGGAAGGCACCGACCTGCGCGGGTGGCTCGAGCCTGGGCGCTCGCTCGGCGAGATCCTCGGGGCGTTCGTGGCCGCCGCCGAGGGCCTGCACGCCGCCCACCAGGCGGGGCTGCTCCACCGCGACTTCAAGCCGGGCAACGTGCTGATGGGCCAGGACGGAGCGGTGAAGGTGGCCGACTTCGGACTGGCTGCCGTCACCCAGGAGCTGCGTGCCGAGCTCGACACGCAGGGCCTGGTGAGGACCGACGCGACCCTGTCGTGGCGACCCGGCGGCACGCTGCACTACATGGCGCCCGAGCAGCAGCGCGGTGAGCCGCTCACCCCACGCAGCGATCAGTTCGGGTTCTGCGTGTCGCTCTACGAGGCGATCTACGGGGGCGAGCGCCCCTACGACGGTTCCGACCGGCACGCGATCCTGGTGGCCAAGGAGCGAGGGCCGACGCTGCCGAGGACCGCGCGGATTCCCACCGCGCTGCGGCGGGTGCTGGCACGCGGCCTGGCGCCACGCGCCGAGGATCGCTTCGAGAGCATGGTCGAGCTGCGGCAGGCGCTCGTACGGATTCGCCGGGGCACCCGGCGGCCCTGGTGGATCGCCGCGGGGCTCGTGATGGCCGGTGGCACGGCCGCGGCCCTGATGGTCGACGTGACCCCGCCGCCAGTCGCACCCGCATGCGCCACCCCGCCGCTGCCGCTGCTCGCTGGCCCCACGGCCACCACCCCGGCGGTCGAAGCAGTGCTCCGCGGCAGCCCGCCCCTGGCCCATGCGTGGCCCCAGCTCGCGCGCGCGCTCGATGCCTACGCGGCCGAGCTGCGCTCGCGCTGGGACGATGCCTGCAGCCTGCCCCCGGACGACCGCATGCGCGTGCAGCGATGCCTCGAGCAGGGCGGCCGCAGTGTGCAGGAGCTGCGAGCGCTCCTCACCGCGGGCGACCGCGAGGCGCTGGCCCAGGGATGGTCGCTCGTCCGCGAGCTGCCCGACGTGCAGACGTGCCTGCCCGAGCACGTGGGAGCGCTGGATGGAGAGGTCGAAGCAGCGCTGGCCCACGCGCGCATGCTGGTGGCCGCAGGCCGCCTCGGCCTCGCACGCCAGGGGCTCGAGTCGCTCCTGGCCGAGCTCGAGGGATCCGCACACGCGCTGGCGCGACGACAGGTGGACATCGAGCTGGCCGAGCTCTCCTCGATCGAAGGACAGCTCGAGCCGGCCCAGCAGAGCCTCGAGCGGATCTACTTCGAATCGGTGGCCGACGGCGACACGCTGGGCGCCAGCCGGGCCGCGGTGTGGCTGGTGATCCAGGGCTATCGCGCGGGCAACGTGAACGAGGCACGCCAGTGGGGCCGAGCCGCGCGAACCCAGCTCGAGCGCGTGCAGCCGCGCCGCTTCGATCTCGAGGCGATCCTCGACAACAACCTGGCGCTCGTCCACTTGATCGCTGGCGAGCTGCCGGCCGCCCTCACCACCAGCCGGCAGGCGCTCGTGCACGCATCGGCCCCGGGGGTTCCACACAGCGTGCTGCGCTCGGTGCAGCAGGTCCACGCCGAGCTGCTCATGCTCAACGGTCGCCCCGCCGAGGCGCTGGCGATCCACCGCGACGAGCTGCACACCGACGGCGAGGCACCACGGCGCGACCCGCTGTCGCTGGTCATCGACCTCCAGAGCATGGGCAACGCGTTGATGACCCTGCACGACGTCGATGCCGCCCACGATGCATACCGCGACGCGCTGGAGCTGGGGCGAGCGCTCTTGGGGCCCGAGCATCCGGACACGGCGGCGGCCTGCATCAGCTTGGCATGGGCCGAAGGCGACCGAGGCCAGCCCGAGCACGGGCGAGAGCTCCTCGGGCCGTGCCTCGAGCAGCTGGTGAACAACGTGGGCGAGGATCACCCCCACGCCGCGATCGCACGCGGAATGGAGGCACGCCTGGCCCGACAGCAAGGGCAGCTCGAGACCTCGCGGCGCTTGCTCGAGCGCACGGTGACCAGCCTCGAGCAGAGCCTCGGCCCCACGCACTACACGGTGGGCGACGCGCTCCACGAGCTGGGGCTCACCCTCGCCGCCGCTGGCGATGCCGGTGCCCTCGCCACGCTCGAGCGTGCGCTCGAGGTTCGACGCGCCGCCCTCCCCGAGGGCCACGTGTACATCGCGGAGACCCAGGCCGAGCTCGCCCGCCTGCATGCCGCAGCGAGGCGGCGCGATCCGGCGCGGGTGCTGCTCGAGGACGCGATCGCCGGATTCGAAGCGCGGCAGCTCGCTCCCGCCTATGTCGAGGGCTGGCGCGCCGAGCTTCGTGCGCTCGACCAGCCGCCCGCTCGGGCCGCTCGGACCGAGCCCGCCCCCACCGCACCGGAGGATCGCGTGCCATGACCTGGGACCCCTCCACCTCCGACGCCGAGCTGCTGCAGGCCTGGCGCCGCGGCGACAAGACGGCCGCCGACGCGCTCATCACCCGCCATGGCCCGCGCCTCTACAACTTCTTTGCCAGCAAGGTGGGCCGCAGCGCCGACGACCTGTGCCAGCAGACCCTGCAGGAGTGCGTGGAGGCCCACGAGCGCATCGAGGAAAACGGCGGTCGCCACAGCTTCCGCAGCTTCCTGTTCGCGGTGGCGCGCCGACGTCTGCTCGACCACTACCGTGGCTCGGAGCTCGAGGGTCAGCGCATCGACCCGCTCGAGCACTCGGTGGCCGACCTCGAGCCCGGGGTGAGCGAGGCGATCGCCGCCCGCGAGCAGCAGCGCCGGCTTGGGCTCGCGCTGCGGCGCCTGCCCGTGGACTTCCAGATCGCGCTCGAGCTGCTCCACTGGGAAGGCTTGACGGTGGCCGAGATCAGCCGGGTGGTCGAAGCGCCCGAGGGGACGCTCGAGGCGCGGCTGTCCCGGGCGCGCAAGAAGCTCGAGACGCTGCTGCACGCCGAGCCCTCGCTGGCCGAGGCCACCGTGGAGGGGCTGCTGACCGAGGACGATCGCGGGCCGGAGTGACGGCCCAACCTTCGTCGAGAGGCCGTCTCGCTACTCGCTGGCCAGGGCCATCATCGTGGTCAGCACCCCCGGCACCGCATCGCCGGCGATCTGGAGCTTGGTGCTGACCACCGTGCCCTCGCCCTCGATCTTCAGCCCCTCGAGCAGATCCGCGGGCAGCCCCGCCTCGGGAAGGCTCGGGCCGATCTCCTCCATCATCGCCGGGAGCGCCTCCTCGAACGCTCCGGCCTGCTCCGCGTCGGTGAACCCGAGATCCACGTCGATCCCGATCCCCGACGCCAGGTCCAGCGCCGCCACCACCGAGCGGATCGCCGTTGCCCCCGGCACGTCGCCCAGGTCGGCCACGTCGCTCTCGTCGAGCGTGGCCGCCACCCACAGGTGGGCCCCGGCATCCATCCCTGCCATCGCCTTGGCCAGCGGCGAGTCGGAGTTGCGCGAGGCCGGCTGCTCGATCGCGGCGAACACCTTGTCCTCCCACGGCCCGTCGACCATCGCGATCGCGTCCTTGTTGAGGATGATGAGGTAGCCGCCCCCTTCCTGCGGAGTGATGCGCACGTCGCCGCGGGTCTCGAACAAGATGATCCCGCCCTTCTCGCCGTCGGCCTCGCGCATCGCGTCCTCGATGCAGCGCACCACGCTCTCGTCACCGATCCCCGGCGACTGCACCACCCCGAAGATCTTGTCGTCGGCGTCCATCTGGGTCGCGACGAAGCCGCGCAGCGCGCTCAGATCGGTCACGCACTTGCTCGTGGCATCCATGGCCGACGACATGTCGTGATCGCTGCGCATCGCGGTGCCGAGCATCGGACCCAGCGGCGACTGCCGCACGGGATCGAGCGAAAAGCCCATCACCACGTCGGCATCACCGGGCACGAGCAGCCTGGGATCGACGTCGGTGCCCTTGGCCTCCTTGCAGCCGAGCGGGGCCAGACAGAGCAGCGACAGCAGCGGCACGGACGACACGAGCGAAGAGCGCACCATCGCGGCACGGTATCACGCAGGCGGAGGCCGCGGGGTGGGCCCTGGCTCAAAATCTCGGGCTCTTGGAGGTGCGGCGCCCCCCGAGTGCGCGCTTTGGTATCCTGGCGTTGCCGTGAAGCAGTGCACCGGATGCGACCGTCACCTGTTCGGCGAGGAGCCGAGCTGTCCCTTCTGTGGCACCGAGCAGCATAGTGCTCCGGCCCCCGTGGCCTCCCCGGCAAGCGGCACCACCTCGCGGCTCGCGTCGGTCACCCTGGCCCTGGGCCTGTGCGTGGCAGCGTGCGGACCCTCGGCCGAGACCGACACCACCAACGCCAGCTCGACCGGTGACACGGGGCTCACGACCACGAGCACGAGCACCACGACCGCCGGCATCACCACCGACGACGGCCCCTCGACGACCACCATCGCCTCGACCACGGCCGGGGTCGACTCGAGCGACGATGGGCCCGCCTCGTTCTACGCGGTTCGTCCCGACGGCCCCGTGGGTCCCCCCGAGTGCGACCTCTTCGCCCAGGACTGCCCCCAGGGCGACAAGTGCATGCCGTGGGCGAACGACGGCGGCAACAGCTGGAATGCCACCCGCTGCTCGCCGATCGCCGACAACCCCGGGGAAGACGACGACCCCTGCACGGTCGAGGGTAGCCCCACCAGCGGGATCGACGACTGCGACCTGGGGCTGATGTGCTTCGACGTGGATGTGGAGACCAACCAGGGCACCTGCACCCCGCTGTGCGGAGGCACGCCGATGGACCCCACGTGCCCTCAGCCCGAGCAGTTCTGTGCGATCTCGGGCGATGGCGTGCTCTCGCTGTGCCTCGACTCCTGCAATCCGCTCATGCCCGCCTGCGACGTGGGCGACGGATGCTATCCCCACCCCAGCACCGGGATCTTCTTCTGCGCGCCATCCGTCGGCGCGGCGGTCTACGGCGAGGCGTGCTCGTTCATCAACGACTGTGCCCCCGACCACGTGTGCCTCGACGCGAGCGCCTTCCCCGACTGCATGGGCGCGGGCTGCTGCTCGGAGTACTGCGACGTGACCGCCCCCGAGACCTGCCCCGAGGCCATGGCCGGAGCCACCTGCCAGACGTGGTACGAGACCGGCTCGGCCCCGCCCGGCCTCGAGAACGTGGGTGTGTGCGCGCTGCCGTCCGCGTGACGAATCGACACCGCGCGTCCGGGTGGTCTACGATCGCACCATCATGAAGCAGTGCCCTTCATGCGATCGCCACTTGTTCGGTGAGGAGCCGGAGTGCCCGTTCTGCGGCACCGCGCAGCGTTGCACCACGGCTACCCTCACGAACGGCCCCGTGAGCGCGATGCTCGCCTCGGTCACCCTGGCGTTGGGCCTTGGCGTGGCCGCTTGCGGCCCGAGCATCGCCGTGGAGACCGACGCCAGCTCCAGCGGTGACGTCACCACGACCTCCACATCGACCACCTCCACATCGACCACCTCCACATCGACCACCCTCACCACCAACATCACCGTCGACGACGGGCCCTCGGTGACCAGCATCGCCTCGACCACGGCCGAGAGCGACAGCAACGACGACTGTCCGGTCGCATTCTACGGGGCGTGCCCTCCCGATACGGGCGCCGTGTTCGAGTGCGACCTATTCGCCCAGGACTGCCGGCCGGGCGAGAAGTGCGTTCCGTGGTCGTATGACGGCGGTGGATGGGACGGTACCAACTGCATCCCGGTTGCCAGCGATCCCGGCGCCGCAGGCGACGCGTGCACCATGCAGGACGGGTTCGACGACTGCGACGTGGGCCTGCTTTGCTGGGTCACCGATCTCGAGACCAACCAGTGGACGTGCCACAGCCAATGCGGCGGATCGCTGCGGGCGCCCACCTGCCCCGAGCCAGCGCAGATCTGCTCGATCACGGACGACGGCCTGCTGAACCTCTGCCTCCAAGCATGTGACCCCTTGCTCGGCGATTGCCCCGGGGGCGCCGGTTGCTATCCCACGAACTCGCAGAGCGACTTCGTGTGCATGTGGACCGGCGTCGAGGGGGTCTACGGCGAATCCTGCGAGTACATCAACGGCTGCTCGGCGGGCCACGCGTGCATCGACGGCAGCGTCTTTCCCGCCTGCGAAGACTTCGCCTGCTGCACCCCGTACTGCGACGCATCGCTGGCCGAGCCATGCCCCGAGGCCGAGCTCGGGGTGGTGTGCATGCCGTGGTTCGAGGGCATGGCCCCGCCGGACCACGAGAACGTGGGCGCGTGCGTGCTGCCGCCCGCTTGAGCCGCCATGAGCCGCCTCCAGGACATTCGCCGTCGCCTCCCCGTGGTCGACCTCCCGCCCGCCGACACCCGGCGGTTGCGCGACCCGAAGCCCGGCGAGGTCCCCGTGCCGCGCCTCGCCGTGTGGGAGCTGACCCTCGCCTGCGATCAAAAGTGCATCCACTGCGGCTCGCGGGCGGGACCGGCCCGGCCCGGCGAGCTCACCACCGAGGAATGCCTCGACCTGGTCCGCCAGCTCCGCGAGCTCGGCGTGGGCGAGGTGACCGTGGTGGGCGGCGAGGCCTACCTGCGCAACGACTTCATCCTGGTGATCCGGGCGATCCGCATGGCCGGCATGTCGTGCACGATGACCACCGGCGGCCGCAACCTCACGCCCGCGCGCGCCGAGGCGATGGTGGCGGCGGGAGTCAGCAGCGTGGGCGTGTCGATCGACGGCATGAAGGAGGCCCACGATCGCCTGCGCGGCGTGCCCGGCAGCTGGGACACGGCCTTCGGCGCCATCGCCAACCTGCGTGCGGCCGGAGCCAAGGTCAGCGTCAACACCCAGATCAACCGCCTCACCATGGCCGACCTCCCGCAGCTCCTGCCGCGCCTCCACGCAGCCGGCATCCGCGGCTGGCAGCTGCAGATCACCGCGCCGTTCGGCAACGCGGGCGATCACCCCGAGATCCTCTTGCAGCCCTACATGTTGCTCGAGGTGTTCGAGATGCTCGATCGTCTCGTCGAAGAGACCACCCGTCTCGGCGTGATGATCTGGCCCGCCAACAACCTCGGCTACTTCGGCCCGCTCGAGGCCAAGCTGCGCCGGGTACAAAAGCGTGGCGCCCACTACAAGGGCTGCAGCGCGGGCCGCTTCGTGCTCGGCATCGAGGCCAACGGTGACATCAAGGGCTGTCCCAGCCTGGGCGGCGCCGCCAACGTGGGCGGCAACATCCGGGAGCACTCGCTGCGCGAGATCTGGGAGCGCACCGACCAGCTCGCCTACACCCGCGAGCGCACCGAGGCCGATCTGTGGGGCTACTGCGGGCAGTGCTACTACCGCTCGGTGTGCCGAGCCGGCTGCACCGCCACCGCCGAGCCGCTCATGGGACGCCCGGGCAACAACCCGTTCTGCCACCATCGCGCGCAGCAGATGCAGGCGATGGGCATGCGCGAGCGCATCGAGCTGGTGCGCAAGGGGCCCGGCGTGCCCTTCGATCACGGGCTCTATCGGATCATCCGCGAGCCCGTGGACCCGCACGAGCGCGAGCGTACGGGACCGGTGCAGGTCGACGAACCCCGGACCTCTCGGGAGCTCGAGCCGCTGGGTCCGGGGCGCCCGCTGGAGCTCGCAACGCACGAGTAGCACCCACGCTGGCTGGCCCGTCTCTGACACTTCGATGAAGGCTCGGGTGGGAGGATGTACGATCACCCTCCCGCCACTGGAACGACACAGCCATGAGATTTGACGGAGCGCCGGTTCCAGTTGCACTCTTCGCCGTGGACGCGAGCCGTGCTCGCGACGATGGAGCCTGGGTACGTGTCCGACGATCCAACCCGCATCTCCAGGGCACTGCAGCTACCCCCGAGCGCCACGATGGGGCCGGGAACCGCCGACTACCAGATGGTCCGGCTCGACGGAATCCTGGTCGGGGGATGGTACGGCGACGTCACGGACGAAGGCGTCGCGACCTGGCGCAAGTCCGTGGCGGAGGTGGCCCAACGAACCCAGGGGCCCATTGGGCTCATCACCTGCATCCGCGAGAGCTCGTCCCCGCCCGACGGAGAGCTTCGCCGAAGCGCCGCCAAGATCCTGTTCGATCCGTCCGTGGCGGTCAGCTTGCTCGTATTCGAGGGCACGGGCTTTCGTGCCGCGATCGTGCGTAGCGTGATCGCCATGATGTTCGCCCTCGTCGGCAACAAGAACGCCGTCCACAAGGTGATCGGCGATCCCAAGGAAGCGGCGCAGTGGTTCGTGGAGCACACCGCGGGCCAGCCATGGCGCCCCGATTCCGGCGAGATCCTGCGCATCATCGAGGCTCTGCTGACCACGACCTGAGCCGGCGACGTCGACGACGCCTCGCATCACGCCCTCAGGTATCCAGCGGCAGCGGACGCAGCGGCTCGCGGCGCTGGCTGCTCGCACGCCGATACTCCTCGAGCACTCCCGCGTAGTCCGATGCGGAGTAGGGCTGGAACACCTCGGCCAGTGGATTGGGCAGCTTTCGGTACGGATTGAGACCGAGCTCCCGCAGCATGATGTCGATGTAGTGCTGCCAGCGCGTCTGCACCCCCGACGATCGCGAGGGTTCGAAGTTGACGTGCTCCCGCTTCCAGGCGCGTACGCGCTCGATGCAGCCCTCCATCTGGTCCACCGAGGGCAGCAAGAGCTCTCCGTCCATCACCGCGCTGAGCCACAGCGTACCGACCTCCATGGACGGGAAGGTCAAGAAGCTCTGGTTGTAGCCGATGAAGCCCAGCCGCGGGATGCGAGGGTGCAGCACGTGCCGATAGAGTTGCGGGCCGTCGGGCTCCCGCTCGAGCATCTCTCGGTATGGCGGGGGAAGGTACGGGAACTCGGCCCCCTTGCTGCCGAGCGTGAGCACGAGCGTATCGGCCGAGATCCGTCGACCATCGTCGAGCACCAGGCCGTCGTCCTCGATCCTCGCCACCTGGCCCCGATGGGGAAGGATGCGTCCGGCGGCGACCTCGTCGTAGTAGCGCTCGGGTGCGAGGGCCGCCGCCGCGCGCATGTCGGAGACCAGGGAGTGCTCGGGAATCAAGGTCTCGAGCCGGCGTCGCACCTCGCGGCCCCTGCCGCGGCCGGTGTGGAGGATCTGACGACGAAGGATCGCGGTGATCAGGCCCCAAAAGCCCCCCACGGCTCCGCCCAGGCGCTCGTGGAAGGCCCGCTGGACCCCCGTGGGATGCGTCCAGCACGGGATCATCACGGAGCCGAAGCGCGTGAAGATGGCGTGCTCGTAGTGCATGACCCCGCCGATGTACTCGGGGATCAGCCAGCGTGGGGTGCGAAACACGTGCTCCACCGTGGAGCCGCGAGCGGCCGCGAAGCAGGCGAAGTCGACCGCGCTCTTGCCGAACCCCACGACGGCCACGTGGCGGTCGCGAAGCACCTCGAGATCCTCCACGTCGCGCTCGGTCACGATCGTCCCGCGGAACCGCTCGCGACCGGGGACCGAGAGCTCGGCCTTGCCCTGAGTGAAGTGCCCCACGGCGATCACGACCCAGTCGAAGGTCTCCTCGACCTCCTGCGGCGATGCACCCGAGGAGTCACGCGCCAGGACCCGCCAGCCCTGCTCGAGCGGCTCGAGCTGCACCACCTCGTGACGCAGGCGGAGATCGAGCGCGTGGTGCTCGACGACCTCGCGTAGGTAGCGAAGGACTTGCGTGGCCGTTGGGTGCAGGTCCGGCTGGAACGGCCAGTCGAAGCCGCTGAGGTGGTAGTGCGTCGCGACGTTCTGGAGGCGCACCTCGGGATACGCCTGGGACCACACGCCGCCGACCTCGTCGGCGCGCTCGAACAGCACGACCTGATGACCTCGGGCCTGCAACACCACGGCAGAAGTGATCCCCGCGACTCCGGACCCTACGATGGCGATGCGCACTGCGGGCAGCATAGCCCGACCGAAGCCGAACCCAAGGGACGAGAAAACGCCGGGTCCGCGCGCGTACGCCCATGCGCCTGTGGCAAAGTGGACGCCGCGGGAACTCCGGCCCCAGGCCGTTGTCCCCGCAAGCCACTCGTTCGCCCCGCTCCGTCGCCATGCGCTCGCTCCGCTTCGCCCTGCTCGCCCTTCCCCTGCTTTCCTCACTCGCCTGCGCCACCGCCCCGCGCGAGCGAGCCCTGCCGCTCGCCAAGCTCCGGCTCTACGAGACCGGCGTGGGCTACTACGAGCGCGCGGGCGAGCTGGGGGGACCCGGGGGAGCCTCGCTGCCCGTGCCCTCGGGCCACCTCGACGACGCGCTCAAGAGCCTGGTGGTGCTGGGTGAGGACGGCACGGTGCGCTCGGTGGCCTTCGACAGCCGCCAGAGCCCGGCCGTCGCCCGCGCGCGCGCCGGCCTGCCGCCGGAGACGAGCGCGCCGATCCGCGTGCACGACGTGCTGCTGGGTCTGCGCGGCCACGAGGTGGTGGTCCGGCACAAGGCCAAGCGGATCCGCGGGCGAGTGGTCGACGTGATCGGAGTGCCCGACGTGACGTTCCTCGAGAACGGCGACAATGGCACGGGCACCGGCGAGGACGTGCGCCCCACCACCGCCGAGCAGGCCGGCGCGACCAAGAACAAGACCTTCGCCCTGCTGGTCACCCGCACCGGTCGCTACCGTCGGGTCGACGTGGCCGGGATCGACGAGGTCACCCCCGTCGATCCCGACGTTCGCAACCGCATGCAGGCCGCCCTCGATGCCACGGTGGCCCTGCGCAGCAACGCCCGGGGCCTGCTCGACATGGAGGGCGAGGGCAAGGCGGTGCGCGTGGGCTACCTGGCCGAGTCTCCCGTGTGGCGCGCGAGCTATCGCCTGGTGCTCGACGATGCACACGAGAACGCGGCGCTCCAGGGCTGGGCGCTGGTCCACAACGACACCGAGGAAGACTGGGACGACATCGCGCTCGAGCTGGTCAACGGCCGCCCCGACTCGTTCCTGTTCCCGCTCGCGGCCCCGCGCTACGAGCGTCGCGACCTGGTGGTGCCCGACCGCGAGCTGTCGTCGGTGCCGCAGCTGCTCGACACCACCCCCGACGCGATGTGGGGTGACTTCCTCGACGGCGAGGAGGGCTACGGCGGTGGCGGCAGCGGCTACGGCTACGGCAGCGGTAGCGGCTTTGGTGCCCGCGGCAGGCGGGTCCCCACCGCACGCACCACCAGCGGGGCCGTCACCGGCAGCAGCGACCTGGTCTCGGTGGGCAACCTGGCCGAGCTCGCGACCGGGGCGGGGCGCGAGACCAAGACCGTGTTCGTCTACGGCGCGGCCGAGCCGATCGACCTCGCGGCCGGTCGCTCGGCGATGGTGCCGTTCGTGCAGTCGCGCGTGGACTCGGCGGCGATCACCTGGATGCTGGACTTTCGCGAGGCCCCGGCCCGGCACGCGGTGAGGGTGAACAACAGCACCTCGCAGACCCTGCCCGAGGGCACGCTGGGCGTGTACGGCGATGGTGGGTTCTCGGGCGAGACCGTGCTGCCGCGGCTCAAGCCGGGGGAGCGACGCTTCCTCGAGATCGGCGACGACCCGGACACCGAGATCACCCGAGTCGAGCGCGACGTGGTCGATACGCCGCAGCGCCTGGTGTACCGGGGAGATCGCCTGCAGGAGCACGTGCTGCGCCGCAGCACCGTCACCTTCGATCTCATCAACCGCAGCGGCCAAGCGCGGCACGTCCACGTGGAGGTTCCTGCGGGCAGCAACACCAAGATCGAGGGAACCGATCGCGTCGACTTCGATCTCGACAGGGGCCGTCCGCTGGCGATCTTCGAGGTCGGACCCGCGGCCGAGCTGAAGGACCGTACGGTGGTGATCGAGGAGGGCATCCAGACCGCGGTCGACTTCGAAGGGCTCACCGAGAATCGCCTCGAGCGCCTGGCCAAGGCCCCGTCGCTGACCGAGGACGAGCGGGGGGTCATGAAGACCTCGCTCGAGCGCCTGCGCGAGCAGCACGTGGCCCGGGCCGAGGTCGACCGGATCAAGGCCGAGATCGCGGTGATCGAAGCCGACATCGAGCGGCTGCGGGGGCACCTGACGGCCATGGGAGGCGAAGGGACCGGGGAGAAGAACCCGGTCGTGGAACGCCTGCTCGCCACCGAGGACCAGCTCCAGGCCAGGCGCAAGGAGCTCGAGACCGCCACCAAGGCGCTCGACGGGCGCATCGAGGCCACTCGCGAGAGCCTCCTGGTGCTGGCGCCCGAGCGCTGACTCGGCGGTCACCCCCCGTAGGGATCGGCCAGCACGAGCTCGAGCTGCGTGCGCACCACCTCGAGATCGGGCTTCTGCCCCTGCAGCTGCCAGCGGATGTTGCCGTTGGCGTCGACCAGGAGGTTGACCGGAGCGGCGGCCATGGTGTCGGAGATGTAGCGCGACGACCAGTCGAAGCTCTCGTCGCGGATCACCGGCCACGGGATCATCACGGGCTCGCCCGCCTCGCCCTCCGCCCAGGCGCCCGCCACCCAGTCGTCACAGAACTCCGCGGTGGGCGTCTGCCCGGTCCAGTCCTGGAACATCACCTGCACGATCTCGATGCCCTGGCCGTGGAATTCCTCGTAGAGCTCGGGCAGCTCGACCGATTCCTCCTGGCAAGGGCCGCACCAGCCCGCGCCGATGTTGAGCAGGATCCCGCGGTTGTAGTCACCGTATGCGTCGTCGCGACGACAAAACCAATCCGACAGCTCGACGCGGGCACCCTCGCAGGTCTCGAGCACGAAGGTGCCGCTGTTGGCGAGGCGCTGCCCCACCTCGGTGCCATAACCCTGGCTGCCCGCCGACGGATAGCCGCAGCCGCCCTCGTCGACGCTGCGATCGAGCCGGGCCTCGTCGATGGGACCCTCGATGCCGTCGCCGAGCTCGGGCGGCGGTGCGCAGGCGCTCCCGAGGATCGCGGCCGCGATCGGTTCGAGCCCACGCCCGTGCCATCGTCGCTGCATGGTCGTCCCTCCCTGCTCGGCCAGTGTCGCACGGCACTCGGGCCGGTGGAATGCGCCACTGGGGTGCGCCTGGAATGCGCCCGAATGCGACTGGAATGCGCCCGAATGCGTCCGTTGCGCGTCTGCTTGACAGGCCCCGATGGCCGGTGTGAAGTGATCCGCCGATGGGTTCGAACCTTCGTTGGCTATGGCTTGCGCCGCTCTCCTTGTGTGGTGCATGCGGTGACGATCTGCCGCAGTGCGGCCCCGGCACGGAGCTGGGCGCCGATGCACACTGTCACCCCACGCACTCGCTCGAGCCCGGCAACTTCAGCAGCCCGGTGACGCTGCTCCAGCGCCTGCAGGGCGAAGAAGACCACATGCACGTCTCGCAGGTGCGCTACCGCGAGTCGGACCAGCTGCTGTTCTTCTGCAGCTACACCTTCGGGGTCATCGACGCCAGCAACCCTCAAGACATGAGCTACCTGGTGGAGGGCCTGCGGCACGAGACCCCCAGCGGCTCGCCGCGGACCCCGGGCTGTCTGCACTTCATGTGGGACGACGACGATCCCGACCTGGTGTTCACGTCGCACCGCGGCAACATCGACTTCGCCACCTTCCTCAGTGGCTGGGACCTCGGCCGCACCGAGGACGACGGCGACGTGGAGTTCGCCCCCGTGCAGCTCCCCGCACTGCAGGAGCCCGGAGAGAGCTACGGCGGCCTCGACGTCGAGAACGGGCTCGTGTACGTGGCGCTGCACGAGAACGGCCTGGGGATCTACGACTACGATGCCGCCACCGGGTTCACCCGCGTCGCCACGGCGGGCGGCTTCGGCAACGCGTGGACCGTGGTCGTGCGCGGCACCACGGCCTACGTGGCCGACGGAGCGGGCGGGCTGGCGGTGGCCGACGTGGCCGATCCGGCCAACGTGCGGATCCTGGGCCGCGCGGTGCTGGGAGGGACCGCGCAAGAGCTGGTGCTCGACGGCAACCTGGCCTACGTGGCGGCCGGCAGCGCGGGCATGGTGATCGTCGACGTGTCCAACCCGGCGGCGCCCGCCCCGATCTCGTCGGTGCCCACCTACGGCAACGCCGTGGCCGTGGCGTACTCGGCCGGCCGCGCCTACGTGGCCGACTGGAACGACATCCGCGTGGTCGACGTGGCCGACCCCGCCGAGCCCATGCAGATCGCCGCCACGCGCATGACGATCAACCTCGACTACGAGGTCTGCGAGGGCGAAGGCGACGCCGAGGTCTGCATGCCCGACGACGCGCGGCCCGATGCCACCGCCCGCAACCTCGCGGTGGCGGCCCACGACGACGTGCTGTTCGCGGGCAACTGGTGGGTGCCGTATGCGTTCCGCGTGCACCCCGATCGCCTCGCCCCGTACCTGGTGCTGCCCGAGGACGCGAGCCTGCTCGACTTCGGGCCCACCGCGGTCGGCGAGACGAGCACCCTGGAGCTCCCCGTCACCAACCACGGCACCGCTCCGCTCACGCTCTACGACAACTGGATCGACTCCGCGGCGTTCACCGTGTCGCCGCCCCAGCTGCAGGTCGATCCCGGGCAGACGGGGGTGCTGACGCTCTCGTACACCGCGACCACCGAGACGCGGGAGAGCGGCGTGCTCCACGTGCGCTCCGACGACCCGCAGCAGCCCGTGCGGCAGGCCTACCTCGTCGGCAACCAGCCCGGGCTCGGCGTGGGCCAGCCGCTGCCCGAGATCGAGCTGACGCTCGTCGACGGCTCGCCGTTCTCGTCGACGGCGCTCGAGGGCAAGGTCGCGATCCTCGCCTACTTCGCCACCTTCTGACCCGTCTGTAGTCTGGAGTTGCCAGACTTGGAGACGCGGTTCATGGAGTACGGGGGCGATGTGGCACTGGTGGCGATCAACCCCGATCCCGACGACTACACCCAGATCGACCGGGTCAAGGCGTTCTGCGACGACATCGGGGTGAGCTTCCCCGTGGGCATCGAGGAGACCGAGACCTACGATCTGTTCCGCCAGAGCTTCGAGGGCGCCAACCCCTATCCCATCGACGTGATCGTCGACAAGCAGGGGATCATTCGCTTCGTGGCCCGTGAGTACGACCCCTCGCGCATGAAGGAGGTCGTCGAGGAGCTCCTCGCCGAGTAGGATGTCGGTGATGCGCGGCTTCGTCTCGCCCCTCTGCCTCGCCGGGCTCGGCCTCGTGCTCGGCTGTGCCGACGATGCACCACCGTCGGGCGAGTCGGGGTCGACGGCCGCGACGGATTCGTCCGTCGGCGGCGCGGGCATCGTGGGCATGCTGATCGACGCCAACGAGCAGCCGATCGCCGACGAGGACGTGCTGGGCTGCCTGGCCACCACCTGCTACTTCGGCAAGACCGCGGCCGACGGCAGCTTCGCGTTCACCATCGATCCGCCGGCCGAGGTCGCACTCAAGACCCACCCCGATCCCACCCGCACCCCGCGGTGGGCCGCAGCGCTCGAGCCCATCCGCCTGGTCGACGACGACGTGGTGATCGATGCCGGCACCGTGTACGTGCCCGAGCTGCCCGCGGGTGCGGTGATCGACACCAACACCGACCAGGCGCAGGTGCTCGCGGTGGGCGACGGGCTCGAGCTCACCGTGCTCGCCGCCGATCTGAGCGCAGCCCCCGGCGTGTTCCTCTACGATCTCGCCGCCGCGCGCATCCCCGACGCCCACGTGCCGCCGTACCCCGAGCTCGGCGATCGCGAGGTGGTGGCCGTGTTCGGGCTGCATCCGTTCGAGACCACGTGCGGCTCGCCGATCGCCGTTCGGCTCCCCACGAGCCTCCCCGACGGCACCACGGTCGAGCTCTCGACGATCGATCATCTCGATGGAACGCTCGATGCTCCCGTGCCCGGACACGTGGAGGCGGGCTTCATCGTCACCGACCCCGGCCAGGGAATCACCCGGCTGACCCACCTCGTGATCTCGCGCTACCCATGAAGCGATCGTCTTGCTCCTTCGTCGGCCTCGGCCGTGCGCTCGGCCTCGGATGTGCACTCGGCCTCGGCTGTGCAAGCGGGCCCGGCGGCTCCGCCCAGCGCCTCGACCTCACGCTGCCCGACGTGCAGGGCAACGTGGTCACCCCCACCGCCGAGACGGGCCAGGAGGTGTTCGTGCTGGTGTTCTGGGCCACGTGGTGTCAGCCCTGCCAGCAGGAGCTCACCGGGATGAACCGCTTGTACACCGCGATGAAGCACCGCGGACTCCGGGTCTATGCGATCAGCATCGACGCGCCCGACACCGCCGCGCAGGTCGTGCCGTGGGTCGAGCGCGAGGGCTACGACTTCGAGGTGCTGCTCGATCGCGAGACCGAGGTGCTCACCCGCTACAACCCCCGCGGCGACATCCCGTACTACGTGGTGATCGACGCCAGCGGCAAGGTGCTCAAGGACCATCAGGGCTACATGACCGGCGATCTGGAAGAGCTGGCCGCGTTCCTCGAGACGGTGCTGCCGAGCGGCTGACCCGTGCGTACGCCGATCATCCTCGCGGTCGGGCTCGGTGCGTGGCTGGGGGCCCGTGTCGCCGCGGCCGAGCCCGAGGCGGTGGAAGAAGTCGTGGTGGACGCGGCGCCCCCCGAGGCCGTCGAGGCGCGCGCGGAGGAGCCGACCGCACCCGAGCCCGAGGAACCCGCGACGCGCGAAGCCGACGACGATCCGGTCGTGCCCACGCCCATCCACCCGGCGCACGAGCCCATCCCCGTCCCCGCCCACGAGCCTCGCCAGGCCGCAGCTCCCCCCAACCCGCGCATCCCAAGGATCCCCGCCGGTCCCACCCAGGTGCAGCCGTGGGTACGCAGCACGCTGTTCACCGAGTGGTACCGCAGCAACTACAACACCCGGCAGTCCGACGACGGCTTCGTGAGCCTGGTGGGGCGGCTGGGCGTGGGCGCCGACACCCGGCTGCGCCGCGTCACGCTCGGTACGCAGCTGCGACTCGATGGACAGAAGATCTGGTTCCCCGACGGGCAGGATTGCAGCGGCGACTGCGTGCCCGTGGACGACGACGTCCGGCTCGAGCGCGTGACCGTGCGCGCCGACACCCGCCGCGTGTCGGTGCAGGCCGGCGACCACAACGTGAGCTTCGGCCGCGGCATGGGCCTGAGCGTGCGCAAGATCGACCTCATCGGCGTCGACGCCACCATCAAGGGGGGGCGCGTCGACCTCAAGACCAAGCCGCTGCGGGTGACCGGCCTGGCCGGCTTCGCCAACCGCCAGAACAGCGACTTCGCCACGCGCCAGCTGCTCGAGGATCCGGGCTACCCCGCGCAGTCGTACACGTGGAGCCCGCGCACCGAGGAGCGCGGCTGCAACGTGACAGGAGCGCTCGACCCCGAGATCGGCAACCCGCTGTGGACGGTGTGCTCCGACTTCGTCGCCGCGGGCCGGGTCGAGGGCACGCTGCCCGGCAAGGTCGACCTGGGCGCGCACTACGTCTACCTCGACTTCGGCGACGAGGCGACCGCCGGGGTGGTCGACGAGCACTCGCACCTCGTGGGCGGCGACGTGGGTCGCATGCGGGTGGGCGGGGTGTGGGACGTGTTCGTGGGCGGCAGCGGGATCGTGCGCAACCCGAACCTCCGCGGCACGCCGCTCGAGCCCCAGAGCTTCCAGGGCCACGGTGTCTACGCGTCGAACGTGTTCGTGGTGGGCACGACCACGGTGCTCGTGGAGGCCAAGCACTACCGTCGCTACCTGCTGGCGTTCACGCAGACGTCGCTCTTGCAGTATGCCGAGAACCCCACGCTCGAGCGCGAGGACCAGCAGGTGCCCGGCAACCAGAACGCGACCGGTGGCCGCGTGCGGGTGGACCACACCTGGCGCGAGCACGGACTGACGGTGTTCGTGAATTCGCTCGAGTACGTCTACTCCGATGCGCTTGCGCTCGACCAATTCGGCCCCGAAGGGCGCCTGGCCACCCACAACTTCGCGGGCGTGATGTGGCGCAAGCCCAAGACCGACTTCGTGCTGCAGGCGAGCGGCGGGTATCGCCACGAGCGCTACCTCGAGCCGCCGCAGGTCTCCTCGCTCAAGCGGCGATTCCCTCACGGCGAGCTCTACCTGTCGATCCCGCTGGCCCGGCGCCGCGGCCTCGTGCACGCGCTGGCGCTGCGCGGCGAGGGGCGCTGGGAGAGCTACCGGACCCAGGGCAGCGGCGTGGACTTCTTCCGCGGGCTGTTCACGGTGGGCTACAGCATGAGCCCGTGGTTCTCGATTGCGCTGCTGCAAGGCTTCGACACCGAGCGCCCCACGCCGCCGGGCGAGCCGTCGCTCACCGACGAGCGCTGCCAGCAGGGCACGGGCTCGCAGTGCCGGCCACACCTGTGGCCCGGCCTGCAAGCGCAGGTGAACTTCTTCAATGCCAGCTTCCTGCGGGTGTTCGCGGGGCGGCAGTACGGCGGCCGGATCTGCGTGAACGGCTCCTGCCGCACGCTGCCCGACTTCGAGGGCATACGCACCGAGCTGGTGTTCTCGTTCTAGGCGAGCATCGGCTATCGTCGGGCACCCGCATGCGAGATCTGGACGAGTACCTCGCCGACGCCTTCGAGTACCTCGATGAGCCGCGGGAAATCCCGGCCGCCGAGCCCGTGGACACCACGCGCCCCGTGCCCGAGGCGCTGCGGCGGCGGCTGTTCACCCACCAGGTCTATCCCTACTCGGCACGCATCGGCATCAAGGACTACTACACCCAGAAGTACGAGCTGCAGGTCGAGCTGGTGAAGCTGCAGAACTGGATCAAGGACACGCAGCGCAAGATCCTCTTGATCTTCGAGGGCCGTGACGCGGCGGGCAAGGGCTCGACGATCAAGCGCTTCATGGAGCACCTGAACCCTCGCGGGGCCCGGGTGGTCGCGCTCGAGCGCCCCACCAAGGTCGAGGAGGGACAGTGGTACTTCCAGCGACACCTGCGGCACCTGCCGGGGCCGGGCGAGATCGTGCTGTTCGACCGCTCCTGGTACAACCGCGCCGGAGTCGAGCGCGTGATGGGCTTTTGCAACGACGCCGAGCTCGAGGAGTTCTTCGCCCAGGTGCCCGCGCTCGAGCGCATGCTGGTGCGCAGCGGGGTGCATCTTTGCAAGTTCTACTTCTCGGTCAGCCGCGAGGAGCAGCACCGCCGCTTCGAGCAGCGGCGCACCGACCCGCTCAAGGGCTGGAAGCTCAGCCCCATGGATCTGGCCTCGGAGGCCCGCTGGGACGACTACACCGTGGCCAAGGAGGAGATGTTCCGACGCTCGCACACCGCGGTGGCTCCGTGGACGGTGATCAAGTCCGACGACAAGATGCGCGCGCGCTTGCAGGCGATGCGGCATGTGCTGTCGCAGTTCGAGTACGCCGACAAGGACGCCGCGGTGGCTGGCCCCGACCCGTTGTTGGTGGCGTCGGCGGACGAGATCTACCCCGAGATCCAGGGCTAGCAGGGGGCCAGCAGGGAAAAGGCAGGAGAACGGCCGGGGCTGGCCGGTCCCCCTTCGTCACGCCGTCGATGGCGCGAGCCTTCGCGGCTTCGCTACAATGTCGCGTGGGATGACCGGTCACGACTGGAGCGACGCCCTGCTCGATGCCCTACGCCACCAGATGGATCCGCTGGCGGACGAGGCGGTCCGGGTCATCCTCGCCAGCCACGAGGTGCCGCTCATCAACGAGCTGATGCGGCAGCTGTCGCACAACGACTGCTCGATCCCCGAAGAGCTGCCCGACCCGGTGCGCGACTACTTCGAGCGCACCGCAGTGCTGCCGTCGTGGGCCGATGTCGAGCGCATTCGGCTCGGCGAGCAGATCTTCATGCGCTACGGCCTGCAGTCGCTGCAAGCGCTGATGTTCCGCGCGCTGCCGGAGTGCTACGCATCGTCCAAGGGCGCCATGGTGCTGGCCAGCACCCAGCGGCTGCAGGAGCTCACCCAGCAGCGCGTGCTCGAGACGCTGGGCTTCGTGGTCGACGTGATGTCGCCAGGAGGGCTCGAGCCCACCGGTCGCGGCGTGCGCTCGGCGCAGCGGGTCCGGTTGCTGCACGGCTCGATCCGCGCGCACCTGCTGGCCGCGGGGCGCTGGGACGCGGCGGAGCTGGGCCTACCGATCAACCAAGAGGATCTGCTGGGCACGCTCGCCTCGTTCTCCGCCCTGGTGGTCGACAGCTTCGACCGCCTGGGTGCCGAGCTCTCGCCCGCCGAGCAGGATGCCTACATGCACTGCTGGAACGTGGTGGGCTGGATCATGGGCGTTCGCGAGGAGCTGCTGTTCCACGACTACGCCGACGGCTTGGCGCTGTTCCAGCGGATCCGGCAGCGCCATCACCAGCGCTCCGAGCACGGCGTGGCGTTGACGGCGGCACTGATCGACTACGCCGACACGCTGGTGCCCGGTGAGTGGCTCGATGGGGTCAACGTCTCCATGATGCGTCACCTGTGCGGCGACGAGATTCCCGACCTGCTGCAGGTGCCCGAGGCCGACTGGACGCGCTTCGTGGTGCGTCAGTACGCCAACATCGTCGACCTCGCCGATGACATCCAGGACCACAGTCGAATGTCCGCGAAAGTGGCAGAGCGGCTGGGCGTCTCGCTCATGCGCGCGGTGCTGGGCAGCGAACGCAAGGGCTCGCGACCGAACTTCGCAATCCCGCAGTCGCTGCACGAGCGGTGGGGGCTGTGAGAGCGGTGCGTGGTCTGGTGCTATCATGCCCCCCGCGATGCGACCGTCCGAGCAGATGAAGGCGATCAACCTCGAGTGGCTGCGCCAGGCCGCTCCCCACGGCCATCTCTATCAGCATCGCTGGCTGGGCGAGCGCTTCTTCCACCTGCCCGGCGACATGATCGCGCTGCAGGAGATCCTCACCACGGTGCGCCCGCGGCTGGTGATCCACACCGGGATCGCGGCCGGGGGAGGTCCCATCTTCCTGGCCTCGATCCTCGAGCTGTGCGGCGGCGATGGCATGGTGGTGGCGATCGACCCCGCGCTGCGCCCCGAAGGACGCAAGGCCATCACCGAGCACCCATTGGCCCGGCGCATCGAGATCCTCGAGGGCTCGTCGATCGACCCCGAGATCGTCGCCAAGGTGAGCACGATGGCCGCCGAGCGCAGCCCGGTGGTGGTGGTGCTCGACCTCATCCACACCCAGGCGCACGTGGAGAAGGAGCTCGAGCGGCTCGGACCGCTGGCCACCCCGGGCAGCTACGTGGTGGTGCTCGACACGGTGATGGAGGATCTGCCGGCCGAGATGTTCGCGGGCAAGCCCTACGGCAAGGGCAACAACCCGGGCACCGCGGTCCGAGCGTTCCTGCAGCGCGACGATCGCTTCGAGGTCGACTACGCCTTCGAGGACCGCGTGCTGCTCACCCTGGCCCCGGGGGGGTTCCTTCGGCGTCGGGCAGATGCGGCGGCCTCCGACGCAGCACGGTGAGTTCCTCCCTGGAGAGCAGGCGGTGCGGCACCATGGGGGCGTCGCCGCCCGCACAGTGAGCACAGGCCTGCAGCGGAAGCTCGCGGTGCAGGTAGGCGAGCAGCGTACGAGGGGTGCTGTCGTGCAGCTCCACTCCGTCGTCGCGCAGATCGTGCGCGGGGCCGAGCCAGCGACCGAGGTGCATCGGACGGGTGCACGTGTAGAAGCGCCCCTCGTACACGAGGTGGCAGCGCTCGCGGATCCAGCACCGCGCATGGATCCGGGCCGTCTCCCCCTCGTCGTCTCGGCGCCCGGGCACGGACATCGTCACGAATCGATCCTGCTGCTTCCAGTTGAGGCGAACCCCGAAGCGCTGGGCCTTGTCCTCGATGGCACGCACGGCCGCATCCGACAGCGACGGCCGGGGGTAGCGCGAGATCGTCATGGCATCGAGTTCCTCCCAGCACGCGTCGGGCATGCGGGTGAGCAACAGCCCATTGGTGGTCAGGGACACGCGCGGAGCGATGCCCGAGCGACGGACCACCCGCAGCAGCTCCAGCAGCTCGGGGTGCAGCAAGGGCTCGCCACCGACCAGCTTGAACACCCGCGGAGCCAGCACCCTGGCCGCCAGCTCGAGATCGCGGGCGAGGTCCTGCGGCGACGTGAAGCGCGACGGCAACAGCGGCGACAGCGAGCAGCACTCGGCGCAGGTCAGGTTGCAGTGATCCACCACGTGCGCTTCGAGCGAGCGCGTGTGGATCCGCCCCTCGATCACCGGATAGTCGTGCTCGAGCGGCGGCGGGAAGCGGTGCGTGCCGCCGCTGGAATCGACGATCGTCTGGGGCTCGGTCATGGGGCCTCCTGCACGCGAGTGCGAGCCTCGAGCTCGGCGCCGAACGCCTCGAGCTCGGCGGCCTGCTCCGCCAATGCTCGCACGATCTCGGCGAGCGCGGGGATCCGCTCCTCGGAGCCCGGCTCGCGCGCGAGCCACTGCTCCACCGGCCAGTGCTTGAGGGCATGAACGCTCACGGCCACGTCGAGGGCCCACCTCACGAGCGCGGGGCGAAGCGAGCGTCGCTGGAGATAGCCCTCGACCAGGGCCCAGGCGTGCGAGGGCGCCACCAGCGGGAGATGACCGAGGCAACGACACAGCTCGAACTCCCGCGGCGCGAAGATCGAGCGCTCCCAGTCGAGGATGGTGGGAGGCCCATCGGCGTGGAACAGGAAGTTGTGGACGTTGTAGTCGTTGTGGATCGGCCGATCGTCGGCGGATGGCGGCGTGGCCTGGCTGCGCTCGGCATGGCGATCGAGCAGCACGGACCGGTCGCCGAGGAGCTGCGCGACGAGCTCGGCATCGGGGCGGCCGCTGGCCTCGACGTGGCGGCGATGCTCGTCGATCAGACGACGGTCGGCCTCGAGGTTGCGCGCACGCAGGTCGGCCATCAAGGAGGGCAGCGGTAGCCACGGAGCCTGGTCGAGCCGCAGGTGCAATTCCGCCATCGCCCGCCCCAGCCCCTCCCAGCCGTCGGCATCGATCGCCTGGTAGGAACGGTGGGCCCCGGCCTGCCAGCGGGTGACCAGCACGAGGCGCTCGTCGAGCGCGAGCAGCAGCTCGCCGGACGAGGGGGGCACCCGCTGCTGCACGCCGACGTCGGTCAGCGGCTCGGTCCCCAGGTGGCGCAGCAACGCGGCCTCGGCCCGAGCCCGGGCGCGCTGCTCGGGCCCGAAGACCTTGATGGCGAACCCGCCGTCGAGCGCCGGCACGTGCAGCACCCGCGCCGTGATCGCAGGCGCGGCCTGACCGTCGCGCCAGGGCAGGCCGTGCGCTCGCAGCACGTGCTCGAGCTCGGCCGGCGACAGCGGGCCCGGCATGCCTCAGATCTCCTCCCCGGGCCCGAAGCGATAGGGATGCCCGGTGACGAAGGTGTTGTTGCCGACGAAGCGCACCTTGTACATCGCGGGCCGATAGAGCACCTGCGGACGGTTGTCCTCGATCCCGAAGCGCTGGTAGTGGCTCCGCTCCACGAAGAATGCGTTGTTGCCCTGGCGATCGCAGCAGACCAGCTCGTAGCCCTTGGCCTGGCCCAGCCAGTAGAGCGACTCGAGGCTGGCGCCGTAGTACGTGCTTCCGTCCCACTCGTGCGCCGGGTTCTCCTTCATCACCCAGCGTCGCGGCGGCTCGTAGTAGGGGTTGTACTCGATCACCACCACCTTGGGCCGGAAGCGCTCGATCGCCCGCCAGATCCAGTAGTCGTTGCCGTCGACGTCGATCGACAGCAGATCGAGGTCCTCGGGCACCCCCGCCTCGACGAAGGTCGACTCGACGTTGGTCGACTGCACCATCGCCTGAACGACCCTCACGTTGGGTGCATCGCCAAAGTGCTCGCGCAGGCGCCCGAAGCGGTAGTCGGAGCCCTCGATCAGCACGCCGCTCCAGCCACGCTCGCGCAGCAAGAGCGCCGTGTTGCTGTTGCGGAGCCCGTCGCTGGCCCCGAACTCCACGCAGAAGCGGGTGGTCGGCTCGATGCGCTCGAAGATCCGCTCGAGCATGCCCTCCTCTGCGCCCTGGGCGTAGATGCCCTTGCCGAGCACGTCGAAGTCGATGGGGGGCTGCCAGCTGGTCACGGGCCTGGGCGGCAGCATAGCCCTACCGCAGCCGGGCCGCCGCGGCGTGGAACGCACGCCGAACGTCGCGGATGCGCGCGTCGTCGCGACCGAGGTGCACGCGATTGGTCAGCAGCACCGCGATCCTCGGGCCGCCGTCGGCCGCGGGGTCGATCCACACCGTCGTGCCCGTGAAGCCGGTGTGCCCCACCGTGGTCGACGACATCGAGGTTCCCGTGGTGCCGCTGCCGTCCTCGGCGATGCCGTCGAAGCCGAGACGCCGCGTCGAGCCCGGAACGTCGCTGCGCTGCCAGAACCGATCGCGGACCGCGGTACGCACATCGGGCACGCGATCCTCGACCCAGGCCCGCGAGAGCTCCGCCACGCCCTCGGCCGTGCCGAACAGCCCCGCGTGCCCGGCCACCCCACCCATCACGAACGCGTTGTCGTCGTGCACGACCCCGTGGGCCACGCCATCGGGCTGGCGCAGCGACAGGTACGACGGGCGCCCGTCGGGGTGCAGCGAGGGCTCGTAGACCTCGGTGGGCGCGATGCGCTGCTCGAGCTCCCAGGAGAGCGCGGCTCGGCTGTGCACGCGGCGAAAGCCCAGCCAGGGCACGGGGCTCACGTCGAGGCCGAGGCGATAGGCGATCCGATCGGCGAAGGCCACGTCGAGCGGCTCGCCGAGCACGCGCTCGATCCATGCCCCGAGGATCATGAAGCCGAGGTCGCTGTACACCGCCCGCTCGCGCCGCGGGTGCTCGCGCGGCGTGTGGCTCACGTGGTGCAGCACCCGCTCGGCGTCGAAGGGCTCGACCTCGAGGAAGTACTCGCGATGCGCGGCCAGGCCCGAGCAGTGCTCGAGCAGATCGGCCAGGGTCGCCTCGGGACACACCTGGGCCCACGGGTCGGGCACGCGCTCGTCGAGCCCGAGCTTGCCCTGCGAGACCAGCTGGGCCGCGAGCGTGGTGGTGCACAGCACCTTGGTCAGCGAAGCGAGGTCATAGGCGGTGTCGCGCCGCACGGGCTGGCCGTTGACGGAGCAGGCGGCGTGGGTGGCCAGGGCGCCGTGAGCCTCGTGATAGAGAGTCGCGCCCGCATGCCATACCAGCGCCACGGCGCCGGGAAATACGCCCTGGGACACGCCGGCTTCGATGGCGTCGAACGTGGCCTGCCATGGATCGGGGGCGCTCATGCAGCGGCGAGCTTGCCCCCGCAATCGAGGCGCGGCAAGGCAAGCATGCGCGCTCGCCTCAGCGCTTGGGGGGTAGAGCGTTCTTGGCGGCCCTCGCAGCGCGGAGCTGGCGACGGGCCTCCTTGCGACGCTTGCGAGCCGCCCAGCCGCTCTCGCCGGGCAGGCGCTCGAGGACCTCGACGCCGCCGAAGAACACCATGCCGGTCACGCGGATGACGGTGCCGCCGGGATCGGGAGGCGCACTGGCGTCTTCCTGCTCGACTCCGCCGAAGATCGCCGAGCACTCGAGCTGCACGCGAGTACCCGGGGCCACGGTGATCTCGACCCCGCCGAACATGCAGAACACCCGCAGCTCGATCTCACCGGGCGGTAGCTGGGCCTCGCGAAGGTCGACCTCCGCCCCACCGAACACCGCCATGACATGGTTGACCCGCGCGGGCTGCCACACGCCGGCGCGCCGCGAGCCCGAGAACACCGCGACGATGCGCCCCTCGGCGGGCGCGTCGACGACGGCGGGGAGGTTGGTCGGTGCCGGCTGGGACGGAGCCAGCACCTCGGATCCGGCGAGCACGAGCGCCGCTCCGCTGTCCACCGACCGCATCAGGTCGGCCACCAGCGCGGCCACCACGGGCAGATCCCCCGCGTTCTCGAGCCGCTCGAGGCGGCTGTCGAGCTCGTCCGCGTCGAGCAGATCATCGGCATAGGCCTGAGCCAGGCGAGCGCGGGCATCCTCCTGGGCATCGCGCAGCTCGGGCCGCGAGACCACGGGCGCGGGCGTGTCGGTCGAGGCACCCGTGACCTGCTCGAGCGCGGCGATCAAGGACTGCATGCTGGGGTGGCGCTGCGCATGCTCGATCCTCATGCCGCGCTGCAGCACGGACCACAGCGCGGCGGGAACGTCCGGCACGCGCGGCGGCACGCGCGGCGGCTGGGTGAGCACCGAGGCGGCCACGTCGGCGAACACCTCGCCCGCGAACGGGCGCTGGCCATAGGCGAGCTCGTAGGCGGTCACACAGAACGCGAACTGATCCGCAGACGGACCGGCCGATTGCCCTCGCAGCTGCTCGGGCGCCATGTAGCGTGGCGAGCCCACGATCGATCCCTGCAACGTGTCGGTGGTGTCTTCGGCCCGACCCGCGGCGCGCGGGGCCAGCTTGGCCAGGCCGAAGTCGAGCACGCGCACCCGGCCGTCGCTGCCCACGATCACGTTCTCGGGCTTGAAGTCCCGGTGCACCACCCCGCGCTCGTGGGCGGCGCACAGGCCTCGAGCGGCTTGCAAGAGCACGTCGCGGCGCTGCGGCCAGTCGGGCGGCTCCTTCATCCACGCGCGCATGGTCTGGCCCTCCACGTACTCCATGGCCACGTACACGTCGCCGTCGTGCTCGCCCACGTCGTAGACGGCGGCGATGTGCGGATGGGACAGCCGCGCCATCGAGCGAGCCTCGCGAAGCAAGCGACGCGAGTCTCCGTTGCTCCCGGGGCGCAGCACCTTGAGCGCCACCGGTCGATCGAGCTGATCGTCGTGGGCCAGGTACACCAGCCCCATGCCTCCCTGGCCGAGCGGGCGCACCAGCCGATAGCGGCCGAGCCGCTCGCCCGGCTCGTCCGCGGCCGAGCCATCCTCGGAGGCATCGCCCAGGAGCGTCTCCGCCAGCGGATCGGTCGAGATCGACACCGCCTCGTCCTCCCCGGGGCCCTCGCTCATGGCGTGGCGAGCATGCCCGCGCCGGCCGAGCCACGCAACCGCGGCCCCGACGTGCTAGGAACCGCTCCATGAGCACCGCCTCGACCTCTGCCCGCGATCGCTTGATCCTCGCCCTCGACGTGCCCTCGCAGGCCCAGGCGCTGGCGCTCGGCGGACGCGTGGCTGGACACGTTGGGATGCTCAAGGTGGGACTCGAGCTGTTCGTGGCCGAAGGCCCCGCCGT
The DNA here is from genome assembly GCF_026337845.1 of Paraliomyxa miuraensis. Lineage (GTDB taxonomy): Bacteria > Myxococcota_A > Polyangia > Nannocystales > Nannocystaceae > Paraliomyxa > Paraliomyxa miuraensis. Next base: position 125,295 of record NZ_JAOVZF010000138.1, read on the forward strand.
GGTGCGAAGCCTGCGAGAGGCGTACCCGGAGCTCGAGATCTTCCTCGACCTCAAGCTCCACGACATCCCCAACACCATGCGAGGTGCCATTCGCTCGGTGCGCTCGCTGGGGGTCCGGTTCCTCACGGTGCACGCGGGCAGCGGCGTCGAACACCTGCGCGCATGCGTGGAGGAGGCGGGCGACGAGCTGGGGATCCTCGCGGTCACCGTGCTCACCAGCCAGGACGCCCAGGCCTGCGTCGAGGCCGGGCACACGCGGGCGCCGGCCGAGCTGGTGGTTCGCCGGGCCGAGTGCGCACGCGAGGCCGGCTGTGCGGGCATCGTGTGCAGCGGTCAGGAGCTGCCGGGAGTGGTCGAGACCGCCCCCTCGCTGCTGCGCGTGGTGCCGGGCATTCGTCCTGCGGGGGCCGACGCGGGCGACCAAAGGCGGGTGATGACCCCCGCTCGGGCCATCGGAGACGGAGCCACCCACCTCGTCGTGGGGCGGCCGATCCATCGAGCCACCGATCCGGCCGCGGCCGCCGACGCGATCGTCGCAGAGATCGCCTCGGTGCTTTGAACACGGTCCCGGGGAGCCCATGACGATCGGCGGCGAATTCATCGCCGGTCTGCACGCATCATCCCCGGCGGGCTCACGGCAGCTCGCAGTGGTTGGTGCCGAGGTTGCACACGGCTCCACCGGGGCAGCCCAGTCCATCGAAGCAGGGCGCATCGCAGTCACCGAGGTGACACACCTGCCCGCCACCGCAGTCGGCGTCCGAGCGGCACTCCACGCACACGAACACGTCGTGATCGCAGACGTTGCCGCTGGCGCACGGCTGTCCGGGCTGGCAGGGCAGGCACGAGGTGGGATCGCCCGGATCGATCTCGCACTCCTTGCACAGGCCCGAGACGCACTGCAGACCGCTGGGGCAGTCGACGTCGAGCAGGCAATCGGTGCCGAACTGGGGCTGGGTGCAACGACCGAACTCGTCGCACTCGCGCGCCTGCGGACAGTCGGCGTTCGTGACACACGGGTTGCGGCAATCCCCATAGGGATGGCAGATCTCGGTGCCAGCGCAGTCGGCATCGGTCAGGCACAGGAGGCACGCCGATAGCTCGGGATTGCACTGGGTGCTGCCGCCGCAGTCACCGTCGTCGACGCACGGGTTGCAGTTGTTGCCGTTGCCCTGGCACCGCAGGCAGTAGCCCTGGCCGCAGCCCAGCGCGGGCGGGCAATCGGCCTTCACGACACACTCGCTCCCGGGCAGTTCTTCGATCACGCACACCATCAGCGCGGGGTCGCAGGCGGCCCCGGGAGGGCAGTCTCCGTCGTCGACGCACGGAATGGGCTGGCAGATGCCACCCGGCCCGCACTCGCTGCCGACCGGGCAGTCACCATCCACCACACACGGGACCGGCTCGCACATGTTGCTGGCGTTGCACCCCTCGCCCGGCGGGCAGTCACCATCGTCGGTGCAGAACGAGAAGCAGGTGTTGATCGGCTCGTCGCAGGCCAAGCCCACCGGGCAATCGGCATCGCCCAGGCACTCCACGCACACGTCGACGGCCGGGTGGCACACGGGGGTGGGCGCGGCGCAGTCGCCATCGTCCACACAACCCACACACTGCTGAGCCGGAGCGTTGCAGACTGGTGTGGCCCCGAAGCAGTCGCCGTCGTCCAGGCACCCCACGCACTGCGATACGAAGGGGTCGCACGCGGGCGTGGGGAAGGCACAGTCTCCGTCGTCCACACACCCCACGCACTGCTGCACGAAGGGGTCGCATGCGGGCGTGGGCGCGGCGCAGTCGCCATCGTCCACACAGCCCACGCACTGGTCCGCCGCCGGGTCGCACACGGGCGTGGGGGCCGAGCAATCGCCGTCGTCCACGCAGACCACACAGGCGTTGCTGCCGAGATCGCACACCGGCGTGGGAGCGCTGCAATCTCCATCGCCCAGGCAGTCGACACAGACGTTGACGAGCACGTCGCAGATCGGGGTGGGCTCGCCGCAGTCTCCGTCGTCGAGACAGCCCACGCACACATGGCCCGCCGGGTTGCACACTCCCATCGGGCAATCGGCATCCACCAGACACTCCACGCAGGTGGTGGTGGCCACGTCGCACACCGGCGCGGGCACGCTGCAGTCGCCGTCGTCGAGACAGTCCACGCACACATGGCCCGCCGGGTCGCACACGCCCGCCGGGCACTCGCCGTCGACCAGGCACTCCACACAGGTGCTCGAGCTCGGCTCGCATACTGGCGTGGGCAGGGCGCAGTCGCCATCGCCCACGCAGTCCACACAGGTCTGGGTGGTCACGTCGCACACCGGCGTGGGCTCGCCACAGTCGGCATCGTCCACACAGCCCACGCACAGGTCGGTCAGCGGGTCGCACACCGGCGTGGGCGCGCTGCAATCCCCGTCGTCCACACAGTCCACGCAGGTGCTGGTGACGAGGTCGCAGATCGGCGTGGGCTCGCTGCAATCCCCGTCGCCCACGCAATCCACACAGAGCTGGACGGCCAGATCGCACACCGGCGTGGGCTCGCCGCAGTCACCATCGTCCACGCAGTCCACGCAGACCTGGGCGGCCAGATCGCACACCGGCGTGGGCTCGCTGCAATCCACGTCGCTCAGGCACTCCACGCACACGTTCGTGCCCAGGTCGCACACCCCCATGGGGCAGTCGCCATCGTCGAGGCAGCCCACGCATGCATCCGCCGCCGGATCGCACACTCCCATGGGGCAGTCCGCATCCACCAGGCACTCCACGCACACGCTGGCGGCCACGTCGCACACGCCCACGGGGCAGTCGACGTCGCTCAGACACTCCACGCACACGCTGCCCGTCGGCTCGCAGACCGGCGTGGGTGCGGCGCAATCGCCATCGCCCACGCAGTCCACACAGACCTGAGCCACGACGTCGCAGACTGGCGTGGGCTCGGCGCAATCGCCATCGTCCACGCAGCCCACACAGACCTCCACCGCGAGGTCGCACACCGGGGTTGGGTCGTTGCAATCGGCATCGTCGAGGCACTCGGTGCAGGTGTCGTCGCTGGGATCGCAGACCGGGGTGGGCTCGCTGCAATCGGCGTTGGAGACACACTGCACACAGGTCTGCACCGAGAGGTCGCAGACCCGGGTGGGATCGCTGCAGTCGTCGTCGTCCACACAGCCCACGCACACGTTGGCGGCCGTATCACACACCGGCAGCGGATCGCTGCAATCACCGTCGTCGAGGCACTCCACGCAGATGTCGGTGGCGGGGTCGCACACCCCACCGGGGCAGTCCGCATCGTCCACACAGTCCACGCACACGTGACCGCGAGGATCGCAGACCGACCCGGGGCAGTCCGCATCGTCGAGGCAGCCCACGCATGCGTGCGCGGGCACGTCGCACACGCCCATCGGGCAGTCCTCGTCGTCCACACAGTCCACGCAGGTGTTGGTGGTCGGATCGCACGCGGGGGCGCGGGGGCTGCAATCACCGTCGTCCACACAGCCCACGCATGCGTGCGCGGGCACGTCGCACACGCCCATCGGGCAGTCCTCGTCGTCGGAGCACCCGGGCTCGCAGGAGAGCTCGGGTGTGCAGTACTCACCCACCGGACACGGGTCGTCGGCCGGCGTGCACGGCACGCAGGTCTCCGTGTCGGGGTCGCAGATCGGGGTGGAGCCGTCGCAATCGTCGTTGCTCTCGCAGCTGCCCCCCGCGGATCCCGAGCCCTGGGTTCCGTCGGAGGTGTCGGCCGTCGGCGTCACCCCGGTCGACGTGGGCAGGGTCGTGGTCCCCTCCCCGCTGCTGGCGGCGCCGATCACCGCACAGTCCTTGCCCCCGAAGCCATCGTCGATGCAGGGGTCGCTGCACGCCCCGAGCGACAGGGCCAGGACCAGTGGACCAAGGAATCCAAGACGAAGGCGCATCGACATCACCCCACGCGAGCGGGTCCCCCAGGCGAGGGACCGTTCATTGTAGCCCGCAGCGGGGGGCTACCGAACTTTTTGGTCGAGCGGCAACGACACGGCACGGCCCCCTCGTGCCGACCAGCTCGCTCGATTGTGCCCATCACGCGCCGATCGTCGTGCCGGGCGCATGTCGGCGCTCGATCGGACCGCAGTGATCACGTTCGAGCGACGGGTGGAGCGGCGGGCGCGGGATCCGTGACCGGTGGCGAGCCGCTCGACGAGTCTCGCAGCATGCCCTGCGCCATCACACCCGCCAGCATCACCACCACGAAGGGTCCCACGCGGGGAACGACGGCCGGTCCGAGCAGCTCGCTGGCGATGCTCTCGATCTTCTGTCGCAGACGGTGGCACCGCCGGTAGGCCGCGGCCTCGGTCAATTGGAGCTCGCCCGCCACCTCTCGCACCAGGCGTCCCTCGGCGAACACGCTGCGAAACAGGGCGAGGTCGATCTCGCCGAGGCGCTCTCGCAGCGCGGTCCACAGCCGCTCGAGCTCGTCGCGGCTGAGCACCCAGTTCTCGAGGCCGTCGTCGCCATCGAGCACGAGCCGAGGATCGGTGAGCGCCACCGTCTGCATGCGATGCTCTCGCTTGCTGGCCAGCGACCGCGCGGTGGCGAAGGCTCGCATGCGGATGTAGTAGCCGAACGTGCCGCGCTGGGGATCGTAGCTGCGCAGGCGCCAGCAGCCATCGGCCACGAAGCGCGCCCAGGTCTCGCTGATGAAGTCTTCGAGCTCGGACTCGAGGTCGGCACGGTGGCGAATGGCCGCCACCACGGCCGAGCGAACGGCCGGATCGTAGGTCGTGTAGAGCTCGGCCACGGCCACCCGATCGCCCGCGAGGGCTCGTGCCACGCGCTCCCGGGGGAGCTCGGGGAAGGGAGTCTTGGGGGGCACCGGGTGCAGGATAGAGGCTCGGCGTAGCGGCCTCCGAGATTTTTTTCGCGGCCGACCGAATCATCGGACGGATTGGATCACTGGGAGGGTGACCGCCGAACGCGGTCGAGCACCCGGTCGCAACGACCCGAGCCTCGCGATTCATGCGGCTCGTCGTCGCCGCCGAGCGGGTGCGCCAGGAACGCTCTGTCCCGAATCAGGTCACTCCAGTGGGCTCTCGCGCCCCACTGGAGGTGCCAACGAACCCTTGCGCGACACCGACGGACCGACTCATGAAGACCCCCCACTGCTCTCTGCTCACCCTCGCTGCGCTCTTCTTCACCGCCGCGCCCTCCGTGGCCCAGGCGTCCGTAGATGGGACACTCGAGCCCGTCCCCACCATGCTGATCGCAACCCCGGACCCTACGGGATACCCTGACCCGATCTGCTCGAAGTGCTCGATCATCGTGATCGAGGAGGAGGGCTCGGCGGGCAGTCGCGCCAACGTATGGATCGACGTGCCCGGGGATGCCCCGCTGTTCGTGGGCGACTTGGGCGTGACCGTGCTCCTCGACGGGGACGAGCGGCGCACGGTCGAGCTGTCCGGGGTGACGCTGGCGCCCGGGGGAGAGGTGGAGCTGACGGTCGACGCCGAGTCGGACTGGTCGTGGGGGGAGGTGGAGTTCGTGTGGTTGAGGTTCGAGGAAGGATGAGGCGTCGTGGGCCGTGGCCCGTCGTGCGCAACGGCCCGTACGATTTCATCGACTTTCAGTGATCGCGTGGACCGGGGCCGTCACTCGATCGAGTGAACCTCCCAGGAGCAACCACGCAATGAAGACCTTCCAGGCTCGTCCTCCCCACTCCCCGTTCACCCTCGGCTCGCTCGGCGTCCCACGCATCGCGCTCGGCGTCCTGCTCGTGTCCGCCTGCGCCGACGTGGACGACGACGCTCACGACCTCGACGAGCAGACCCAGGAGATCATCGACAACCTCCTGGCCGCCGACATCCCGGAGAGCCAGATCGAGGTGGATGACGACGGCCGGGTCGTCATGGGCGGTGACCTGATCGTCGGGCTCCAAGCCTCGCGCGAGCTGGCAGGGATCGACGGGTCCTCGTCCCAGGGATTTCGCCAGTACGGCTTCACCGGCGCAACGATCGACCCGGCCATCGACGAGATCTGTGTCGGGGGCTCGGCCCTCGGCGGCACGCTGAGCAACGCGCTCGATGCCGCCATCGTCAACTTCAACGACGAGAACCTCAGGTTCGTCATGACCCGCTTCGCCGGGAGCCCGCCGGGCTCGTGTGACGCGATCATCACCGCTGGCACCTACTACGCCGATACCCAGGTGGTCGGGTACTCCTGCGCTCCGTCCTACGGCATGCCCTGCAGCTTCCTGCAGCTGAACCTCAAGTACGCCAACCAGGGGCTCGACTACCTCGAGCACCTCATCACCCACGAGCTCGGCCACGCCGTCGGCCTGCACCACTCCGACGTCTACGCGCCGGTGTGCCCGGTGGCCGCCGGAAGCGGCGCAAGCCACATCCCCGGGACGCCGACGACGGGCCAGCCGTACGGCTCGATCATGAACTCCTGCCTCTGGGCGTCCACGACCGGCGAGTGGACCAGCTCCGACGTCGCTGCGCTGCAGGTGCTGCTCGGCGATCACTTCGACGCCGCCGAGCAGTTCAGCGACCAGAACCCCAACGGCGTGTGGAGCTACGGCTACGCCAACGTCGGCGGCGAGTTCACGGCCAGCCCGACCTACACCCAAAACGGAAGCATCGTCGTACGCGGCGGCGGACCGAACTCCGACGGCTGGCGAGGGTTGCACCACAACGTCTCCACCGAGGCGCTGGGGTACAGCGGCGGGCTGGTGATGGAGCCCCACGCCCTGGTGATGCATCCCGGAAACAGCGTCGACGCCCTGGCCGTCCTCCGCTTCACCGCGCCGAGGACCGCCTGCTACGACGTCGACGTGACCTGGACCAACATCGACCAGCAAGCCACGAACACCTGGGTCTGGATCTACACCAATGCCGCCAGCCAGGAGGGCACGGTCTACCCCTTCACCCCGCCCGGCTTCAAGGAGATCCTCACCCACGGACTCCAGGGCCATGGCGCCAGCACCACGTTCAGCGAGACCATGGCGCTCACGAGCGGTGAGGTCCTCTCGTTCGAGGTCGGCAACGGCGGCGACGGCTACTTCAACGACTCGGTTCGGATCGAGCTGACGGTGACCGAGACCTCCTGCTGAACGCCGCGCCCGACGACGCGCGCGTGCGCACGACGGGCTCGCGCTCGGCCGACGCGCCCTGCCTCTCGATGCACGCGGGGACGACCCGGGTCAGGGGCAGGGGACCGTACCTTCGGTGTGCTCGGCCAGCGCCGCGCACACCTGCGCCGCTTCGTCGAAGCGGCTGCGCTCTCGATACACGCGGGCCAGCCGCACCATCATCTCCACGTGCATGTCATGGCCTTCGCGACCCCGCCCGATCCGGGCGAAGAACGGCCAGGCCTTGTGAGGCTGGCCCACGTCGGCGTAGGCGATCACCAGCTCGCGGCGAGCGGCGGCGGCCACCTCGTGAGGAGCGGCCACCCGCGCCTGGCCGGGCGCGAGCTGGGGCTTGGACTCGCGCTGCTCGGCCAGGGCGTGCTCGGCCCGCTCGATCGCCTGGACGAACAGCTCCAGGCTCTTGGTCGAGTCGCCGGGCGAGTCGCCATGGGGCAGCAGCGACCACGCCTGACGATAGCGAGCGTAGGCCTCCACCGCCGAGTCCTGGAAGGCCGCCGCCTTCTCGTACACCTTGGCCGCCGCCTCGCGATCGCCTTGCTCGAACATGACGTCACCGAACACGACGAACGCCATCGGGACGACGGGGCTCTGGGGTTGCTCGCGAATCAAGCGCAAGGTGGCGGTCTTCATGCCCTGGTCATCGACACCCATGCGCAGCAGCGCCAGCGAGATGAGCACCTGGTCGAACCCCGCCACCGAGGCGGCGGAGCGGTCCTCGACCATCGTCTCCAGCAGCTGGCGAGCGTGCTGGCGCTGGGCGATGGCTTCCCCCAGGGGGGTGGTGGGATGCGCTGCGATCGCCAGGTGGTGCTGGGCGATCGCCAGCTGCAGGGCCATGTGATCCTCCCCGAGGTTGCTGGCCAACCGCCGTCGCAGCTCGGTGAGGGCCGCGTGCCCCTGGCTCGGCTCGATGGGCACCCATGGATGCGGCGGCGGACCCACCGTCGGCTCGGAGGGAGGATCGAGGGGAACCGGTGGAGTGCTCGGAGAATGCGGGGGCGCGGACGCATGGCCGTGCACAACGGAGGTGGGCGCGGAGGAAGGCGTGGCATCGGGCGAAGGCGCCGCCTCCTCGCAACCGAGCGGCTGGTCGCAGACCCCGGTGGCCAGCGGAGCCCGCGGGGGCGTCCCACGGCTGGCGCAGCCCACCGTCAGCACGACGCCCCACCACCACGCGCCCCTCATCACTCCCAGAGTACGCACGATCGAGGGTCGGAGTCTTCCACCATCTGCATGGCTGGTCGAGCGACCGCGTTCACGGACACGTTGCCGCAGCCTGCACCGCTGCCGACGGCGCAGCACGTACGACCGTAGAGCTGCGAGACCGAGGCCTACGTTGCCCCAGCTCGCAACCGGCTACTCAAGCACCTCGATGTCCGCCTGATCCACGTCGTAGGGCGCATCGGGAACCATCCGCACGTTGCCCATGGCACTGGGCAAGCCCGACGGCGGCCCCACCACCGCCGTCAGCGTCCAGCGCCCCGGCAGCAGGCCCCAGGCCCGGGGGGTGCCGAGCACCTCCACCACACCGCGATCGCTGATCTTGGACTCGACGGCCACCGGGACCGTGAGGCCATCGGTTCGAACCGCGAACAACCTCACGTCGACCGTCTCGATCACGCCGTACTTGGGGCGGACCCTGAACTGAATCGGCCGGTCCATGCGGTAGCGCGCGACCGCTTCCTCCTGCCCGGGATCACGCTGCACGGCCAGCGCACGGTCGAGCTCGAGCGCATAGCCGGCGTCGAAGCGCCCCACCCCGGGCCGAGCCCGCGGCACCACCACCAGCAGCACCGCCGCCGCCATGAGGCTCACGACCCCGAAGATCCAGCGGCCGGAGCTCGGGATCGGGGCCGGCTCTGCATTCTGGTCGAGGCCCGCCGACCACTGGTCGAGCACGACCTGCTGGCGCGCCTTCGACTGCGCAGCGGTCGGGGGCTGGAGCATCCGTGCGGTCCGCCGGACGAGCGTCTCGTCCTCCTCGATCTCACGGGCCCGTCTCGTGGCCTCCTTGGCCGAGAGCCGGCCATGGGCCATATCGACCCATGCATCCGGGAGGGACGCGAGCCCGCAGTGGGCGGTGAGCTGATCGACTGCTCCTGACCTTCGCATCCGGTGACCTCGAACAGTCTATACGAGGCCAGGGCCACGACCGGACAATCCTTGCGTCCCTGTTTGGGGCGGCGCCCGACGGCACCACCAGGTTCGGGGTCGCCAAGAGCGCAGGTTCAATCCCCCGGGAGGATCTGACCTCGCACGTCGCCATAGAAGGTTTGGCCCGTCGTGTGGAGGTTGAAGTAGAGTTCGCCCTCGGCGGCGATCTGGGCCATGCCCGCCACGGTGGAGACCTTGCTGGGCTTGACCCCCTGCAGCGAGGGGCTCGGGATCAAGCAACCGGCCGTGAACGCGGCCACCGCCCCATGACCATGATCGGCGGTGCGCACCAGGTCGGCATTGGTGATCTCGACCGAGAACACCCCGCTCGAGAAGTTCTCCTGGACGTCGGTCACGAGCGCGAAGTCGACGAGGATGGGGCCCAGGATCCCAGGCTTGCCGCAGTGGATGTGGAACATGTTGATGGTGGAGACATCGATGCCCTCGAGCTTCACATCCACGTAGGCCCGGCTCAGATCCCGGCTGAAGCGCAGCATTCCGTGACCGCGATGCCCGGCGGCCTCTCGCTCGGCTCGGGACTTGGAAGGCGTGGTCGACCGAAAGACCGCAGGCGTCGTCTTGGGCGTGTCGGCCTCCTCGCCCGGCTCCTGGTGCGGGCTGAGGAACGCCTCGAGCTGGAGACCCAATTCCTGCCCGGCTCCGGGGTTCAGCTCGACCGACGGCGGAGGTGGCGCCGCATGCGCAGATGACACGACGGAGAGCGAGTCGTCGGCGTGGTCGGCCGGCCCGGAGGACCGGCACGCGGTCACGAGCGCGAGGAGCGGAAGCAGGGGGAACGGGAGCAGGGGGATCCGATGCATGTACGAGCCACCGTGACATGGGGCTCGCATCGGCGATGGCCGTAGGTGATCACCACATGGCGCAGCCTCGACCATGCGATCCTGGAGCCATGGACCTCGAGGAGCTGCGCGGCTTCTTGGCCGTCGTGGAATCGGGCTCGCTGCTCGGAGCGGCCACGCGGCTGGGGATTCCCCGTGGCACGCTGCGCCGACGCATCGATGCCCTGGAGGCGCGAGCGGGCGTGCCCCTGCTCGAGCGCAATGCTTCGGGCGTGACCCCCACCGAAGCGGGACGGCTGTTGGCCCAGCGCGGGCGCCAGCTGGTCGCCGACGGGGCGGCCTTGATCGCGGCCGCCCGCGACCTGGGTCGAGAGTCGCCCAAAACGCTGCGCTTGCGCCTGCCGGTGGGAACGCCTCCCTCGGCGTTGGTCGCCCACGTTCAGCTGAGCCGCGCCTTGCTCCCCAAGCTCATCGTCTCGATCCAGGTGCACGAGGATCCCCTCGCCGGTCCGCTCGACGAGGTCGACCTCGTGCTCCACTTCGGCCACGGCCACCCCTCGAGCGCATGGCTGGAGGAGGAGGTGCTGTCGGTGCCCTTGCGGGTGATGGCGAGCCCCGGATACCTCTCGCGCCACGGCGAGCCGCGCACGGTGGCCGAGCTGGCTCACCACCCGCTGGGCACGTGGCTCCGGCCCGGAGGCGACCCTCGTCGCTGGCCCATGCGCCACGGGGGCCTGCTGGAGATCGCGCCGATCCTCCATGGCAACGACGCCCACCTGCTGCGCCAGCACGCCCGGGCTGGACTGGCGCTGGTGCTGCTCCCCGACGGCGATCTCGACCTGCTGGGCCTGCGCATGGACGAGCTGGTTCCCGTGCTCGAAGCGGAGATCGGCGACCAGCTCCCGCTGTGCATGAGCATGCGGGCCGGGCTGGCCGACGACCCCACGGTCGGCCGGATCCTGCGATCCATGCGCCAGCTCCTGGCCCGCACCCGGGGCGGAAGGCCCCCTCTCCATGCCCATTGATGGAATCGACCCGACCGCGAAGATTCCTTGTCACTGGTTTCGCCCGGCCTGCGTTGGGCGGGCATGATCGCCATGCCCGCTCCGATGCCCCCCCATCCCTCCTCCTACGGCCCCCACGGTGGCCCCCCCAGCAGCGGAGGCACGCTGGTGGCCCTCGACGGCCGTCCCCTGCCGCTGCGCCGGGCCGAGCTGCGCGTGCGCGCGCGGGCCGGCCTGGCGCGCACGGTGCTCGAGCAGTGCTTCGTCAACCTGCACGCCGAGCCGCTGCGCGTGACCTACACCCTGCCGCTGCCGGCCGATGGAGCCGTGAGCGGCTTTCGCTTCCAGATCGACGACCAGATCGTGATCGGCGAGGTCGACCGCAAGCAGCGCGCCCGTGAGCGCTTCGAGGAGGCGCTGATCAGCGGCCGCACGGCCGCCCTGGTGGAGCAAGAGCGCTCGAGCGTGTTCACCCAGGAGGTCGGCAACATTCCGCCCGGGGCCACCGTGGTCGCGACCATCGAGATCGATCAGCCGCTGTCGTGGCGCGCCGATGCTGGTCCGGGCGGAGGCGGCTGGGAGTACCGCTTTCCCACGGTGGTCGCCCCGCGCTACCTCGGCGCCGAGGGGCGGGTGCCCGATGCCTCGCGCGTGGCGGTGGAGGTGGCCGATCGCCGACGGCCGATCGAGATGTCGCTGCAGCTGCACATCGACGACCCACTGGCTGGCGGTGGAATGCCGAGCTCGCCCTCGCACGCGCTCTCGCTGGTCACAGAGGGAGGGTCCGGGATCGTGAGCCTGGCCGAGGGCTCGGCCGCGCTCGACCGCGACGTGGTGGTGCGCTGGCCGGTGGTCACGCCGCAGGTGGGGCTGCACGTCGACGCGGCGCGAGCGTCGAGCGGACGGGCCACCGTCGCGGATGCGTTCGGCCTGGTCACCCTGGTGCCGCCACATCGACGCCCCCAGGCGCTGCCGCGCGACCTCATCGTGCTGCTCGACACCAGCGGCTCGATGCACGGCGAGCCGCTGATGCAGGCGCAGCGGATCACCTGCGCGCTGATCGACGGCCTCGGTGAGCACGACCGGCTCGAGCTCATCGAGTTCTCCACCGCACCGCGTCGCTTCCACCGCAAGGCACTGCCCGCCACCGCCAAGGTCCGCGGCAAGGCGACCAAGTGGGTACGGAACCTGCGAGCCAGCGGCGGCACCGAGATGGTCACCGGGATCATCGCAGCGCTGCAGGGGCTGCGAGCCGAGGCGCAGCGGCAGATCGTGCTCATCACCGACGGACAGATCGGCTTCGAACACGAGGTGCTGTCCAAGATCGCCGATCACCTACCGGCGGGCTCGCGCGTGCACACGGTGGGCGTGGGCTCGGCCGTCAACCGCTCGCTCACCCAGGCCGCCGCGCGAGCCGGGCGAGGGCTGGAGATCATCGTGGGCATCGGCGAGGATCCCGAGCGCGCCACGGCGCGGCTGCTCGCGCGAACCGAGGCGCCGCTGGTGGTCGACCTCGAGCTGTCGGGCGAGGCGCTGCGCGAGCATGCGCCCCAGCGGCTGCCCGATCTGTTCGCGGGCTCGCCGGCCCTGATCGCCGCGCGGCTGCGGCCCGAGGGAGGCTCGCTGCGGGTGCGTGGCCGGACCGCCCAGGGGGCGTGGGAAGCCAAGTTGATGGTGCCCGCCACGGAGCCCGGCGAGGGCAGCCCCGGGGTGGTGGCGCGGTTCGGGCGCGAGAAGGTCGAGGACCTCGAGCTGCTGCGCGCGGCCGGGGGTGACACGCGGGAGCTCGACCGCCGGATCGAAGCGCTCGGGCTGGACTTCCAGATCGCCACGCGGCAGACCTCGTGGATCGCGGTGACCAAGGAGGCGATGGTCGATCCCAACGCGCCCACGCGCAACGAGGCGGTGCCGCAGGAGCTGCCGTACGGGATGTCGGTGGAGGGCCTGGGCCTGCGCGGGGCCGGGGGCATGACGCAGGGGTATGCGATCGCGGCGCCCATGTCTGCGATGCCCTCGGCTGGCGCCATGCCGATGGGTCCAGGTGCGGGTGCGGGTGCGGGTGCGCCCAAGGGTGCGGCGCGACCGGGTCGGGCCAGGCTGGCGGCTCCGCCGGTCCCCGCAACACCCAGCGCTCCGCCACCGCCGATGTCTCGGCCCGCTCCTGCGCCCGCACAGGTGCCCGCCCCCAAGGCCGAGGCCGCTCCTCCGCGCGAGCAGGCGGTCGACAAGGAGGTGGCCAAGAAGCGCAAGGTCGACTACGGCCGTGCGCAGGAGCAGACGCGCTCGCGCGACGATGCCTACGATGGGGAGGGGTTCGATGACCCTGCCGACCCCGCCGCCGACGCAATGGTCGAACTCGATGAGGAGAGCGGCGCGTACGATGGATTCGCCGCCGGCGATGTCGATGCCGCGGCGACCGGAGCGGGGCTCGATCGGATGACCCTGCACGGGGCCAAGGAGTACGACGACGACGATGACCACGAGCTCGCCCAAGGTGGAGCCGCGCCCGCGCCCAGCCTGGGCACGCTGCTCGGCCGCATCGTGCTCGACCGCGACGACCGCATGGTGATCGAGGTCGACGTGCGCTTCGCCCTCTCGTGGCGTCCGCCCGCCTCGCTCGTGGCCCTCACCGCCAGCGGCGAGGCGATGCTGGTCACGCTCTCGCCGGCGGGCACCACCGCCGCCGCCGAGCTCCAGCCCGGCACGCGAATGCGCCTGGTGCTCGAGCGCCCGCAGGGGTCGCCTCGCCCGGCTCGCCTGCAGCTCGATCTCGACGGTCGGCTGCTCGTGGTCACCCTGATTGGGTGAGCTGGATGAGTCGGGGTAGGATGGAGCCGGGCATGGATCAGGACCTCGACGCCTACCTGCCCGACATCGCCGCCGGCGATCCCGATGCCTTCGGGCGTTGGGTCGCCGGTGCGGAGGATCGAGTGCGCGGCAGCCTGATGGGCCTGGCCGCGCACGTCGACGTGGAGGCGGTGCTGCAGGAGACGCTGCTGCGCACGTGGCAGGTGGCTCCGCGGGTGCGGCCCGACGGGCGACCCAACGCGCTGCTTCGCCTCGCGATCCGAGCCGCGCGCAACCTCGCGCTCAGCGAGCTGCGCAAGGCTCGGGTGCGGCCCGCGGTGGTGGCCGACCTCGAGCGCCTGCCCGAGCCCTCCGCCGCCATGAGCGGGCCCGATCCGCTGCTTCGGCGGGTGATCGCCGCGTGCCGCGAGCGGCTGCCCGGCAAGCCGGCCGCGGCGCTGCTGGCCCGCCTGCAAGGGCCGGGCAAGGCCGATCGCGATCTCGCCGAGCTGGTGGGGATGAAGCTCAACACCTTCCTGCAAAACGTCACCCGCGCCCGCAAGCTGCTCGGCGACTGCCTGAGCAAGCGCGGCGTCGACGTGGATCTGGAGCTCGCATGACACGCGACGAAGCGCTCTTGATCGAGCAGGTGGTGAGCGCATGGCGGCCTCGCGATGCCGATGGCGGCGTGCGAGCGCACCCGGCCTGGCACGATCTACCGGACACGCTGCGCGAGGAGGCGGCGCGGCAGACGAGACGCCAGCGGAGGATGGAGGCGGCGCTGGATCCGGACGGACTCAGCGGTACGGCGAAGGCGGTGCTGGCGAGGATCCGGGGCGGATGACTCGGCTTCGGCCCGCGGCGAAATCTGGCATGCTCGCGGGCAGCATCGATGAGCACGGATCCCGAGCAGCCGCCCATCTTCGATGGCCACGCAGTGGTCGAGCACTTGCCCGGTGAGCCGCGCCGCGAGCCGCCTGGGGCGCCCAGGCTGGTGCTGCTCATCGTCGCCCGCACGCTCACGCTCGTCGTGCTGGCCGTGCTCACCTCGTGGCTGTGGCCGCTCCACCTCGTCGCTCGACTGCGGTGGGGACGGCCGCCCAACGTGCCGCGACTCCGCCAGGTCCGGCGATACCTGCGGCTCATCTGGATCGTGCGCCCGCCCTCGCCCGGGCTGCTGCTCGGAACGAGGGTGTGGCTGACGCTGTCGGTGATCCGCAAGGTCGTGCTCACGCCGGTGTGGGGCCTGGCCTGGAACCTCGACTGGCTGCTCTACGGCGAGCGACTGCGGTCGACGGCCGTGGTGGCTCCGCTGCTCGAGATCAGCGCCGCCCGCAGCGGCAGCACCCAGCTGGCGCGGTACATCGAGGACGATCCTCGGCTGGCGGCTCCGACCGTGCTCCAGGCCATCTTTCCCTATCTGTGGCTGTGGCGGCTGGTGCCACGGACCCTCGGCCGCTTCATCACCATCGAGCAGGCCCGGCAGCGCATCGAGTCGCGGTTTCCGCCCGAGTTTCGCGAGCGCCACGAAGGCGATCCCTTTCGCACCGACACGTTCGAGGGTGCGTTGTACATCAGCCACCTAAACCACCTCTCGCCCTTCCTCGGGCCCGATGTGATGACCGAGGACTTTGGCTTTGCCGGGACTGCCGAGCACAACCGGACCCTGTGGGAGGTCGATTTCGTGGAGTACCTCGACGGCGTGGCCCGCAAGATCCTGCTCCACGCCGGCCCAGGCCCCGATGGCCGTGCTCCACGCTTCTTTGCCAAGGGCCACTTCCTCGCTGCCGCCGAGGCGCTGGCCCGCCGCTACCCCGACGCCCGCTTCCTGACCATGATCCGGGATCCGGGGCCGCGACTGCGCAGCGCGGTCAACTTCCTGCGGGTCAACCCCGCCGACCCGGTACTTCCCAACGTGCCGTGGGTTTGGGTGGGCGAGGCGCTGGTCCGCACCGAGGTGGCCTACTGCGAGCTCGAGCAGCGCTGGTACGGCCGCGAGGACGGCGTGCGGCGCTGCGTGCTGCGCTTCTCCGAGTACGTCCGCGATCTCGAGGGGACCATGGAGACGATCTACCGCGAGTGCCTCGACTGCCCCACGCTGCCCGAGCACGTGCCACGCGAGCACGAGCCACGTCGGCGCAGCGACTACATGGTCGACCGCACGCTGGCACAGGTGGGCATCGACGAAGATGGGCTCGATCGACGGCTGCGGGCGTATCGGGAGTGGTGCCGCGGGGGGTGAAGGGGGTGGGGCAGGGCCAGAAGAGTCCCAAGGCAGTTTGGGGTGACACGATGCGTTCCACTTTCCCAGATGGTCTCCGAGGTCATTTGTACGCCGCCAAGGAGGACCGGCCTCGCGTACCCAAGACACAGGCTCACGTCGACCGGTAGAGTGTTCTGCGAGGATGCCGATCTCGGAGGTGTCCTCGCTTCACGATCATCATTCCCGATGCCGAGAGCGAACCATGAGCAGCCCTGGCCACATCCTCATCGTCGGCGACGACCCCGACTTCGTCGCCATCTACCGCGACATTTTCGAGAAGCAGGGCCTGCAGGTGACCGTTGCGCACAGCGCGGACGATGGGACCGAAGCCCTCGAGACCCTCGGCCCGCAGCTCGATGTGGTGCTACTCGACCAGAAGCTGCAGGGCCGCGGAGGTCCCGACTCGGGCCTCGATCTCATCACTCGGGCCGAGAGCCTGGCCCCGTTCGCCAAGACCATCGTCGTCACGGGTTATGCCACGGCGGAGGCCATCGAGCGTGCATTCCAGCTCGGAGTCTACGACTACATCGTCAAGAATGGAGCCTTCGCCGCGCGCATTCGCGCCAAGGTACGCAACGCCATCGAGGTGACGAGCGAGCGCCGCCTCGCCGCCCTTGCACGCGAGGGAATCATCGCCGAGCTCCGCTCGACGTGGTCACAGGTGCGTATCGAGTCCGATCGCAACCGCAAGGGCAAGCTGCTCGAAGAACTCGTCAAGCTATTGTTTCGCGCCACCCCCGGCTTCGAGCGTGTCACCACCCAACTCGACAACAAGGTCGAGGAGATCGACATCGTCGTCGAGAACCGGGCCAACGACGGCCCGTGGAAGAACGACGGCACCGCCTGCCTCCGCGGTGAGTGCAAGAATTGGTCGAAGCCTTGCGGTTCGGCGGAATACCGCAACTTCCACGA
Source organism: Paraliomyxa miuraensis (assembly GCF_026337845.1). Lineage (GTDB taxonomy): Bacteria > Myxococcota_A > Polyangia > Nannocystales > Nannocystaceae > Paraliomyxa > Paraliomyxa miuraensis. Next base: position 142,329 of record NZ_JAOVZF010000138.1, read on the forward strand.
CAAGCTCACGACCAAGTATCAGCGTGCACGCACCGGCTTCTTCTTCGCCCCCGGGGGCTTCACGAGTGAATTCCACGAGGCCCGCAGCGAGCATGCCGCGAACGAGACACTCGTGATCCCCGTCGATGCCGCGGATCTCGAGCGCTGGATCGAAGCCGACGACCGTGTGAGTGTACTGGGCGAGCTGCATCAGCGAGCCGCTTTCGCCACCAAGGGCTGAGATCTCGAACCATGCCGTGGGGCGGCTGCTCTCCGTGGCTGCTCGGGTGAACACCTCTCGCTGCTGCGGGTGGCTCGGGTGAACAGGCTCTTTTCGCCGAGTGTGGGCGTTCTTTTGTCAACAGCCTGCGAGGAGTCTGGCCAGGGGGAGGGACACCCCTCGAGCAGGGTCGGGGGTCGCGATGGCCTCCTCATGGGTTGCGTTGCGTGACAGCCGGGGTGCTCCATGGTGACGCGCTATCGCGATGAACCCGGCTAAACCAGGCTAAGGCAATCACTTCCCCGGTCGAGCACGCTCCATCACCCGAGAGGCGATGAGCTGTGCGCGCAACCGCAAGTCACTGGTCATCTCCTATCCACTGCGGGCCACGCCGTCCCAAGTCGCGCGAGGGGCGACCCCGGCGTCCCGGTGTTGTCTTTTTGGAATTTCGCTCATCGCGAGCTTGCCCCTTCACATCGTCGGATCAGGGTGGCGGCGGAGGTGATGGGTGTTGGGTCGACCGTTGCACGCAGAAGGTGGTCGTGGCCGGTTCCTTGTGGCTTGGGCGTGGTCGTCGGGCGCGCATCGGTTGGCCATGCTTGGTTCTCTTGGCGCCACGCTCACGATCGCCACGCCCGCGCTGCTGTTCGCTCCGGCGTGCGGCGGTGGCCCCTCCGCGGCCGAGGTCGCGCCACGCGGAGGCGTGGCACCGCCGCCGCTACCACCACCCTCGGAAACGCTCGCGGACGAGGTCGCACAGCTTCGCGGGCAGGCCGTCGCGTTCGATCCTTCTACGGAGGTTGGCACGTTGCCCGGACGCTCCGGGGTCACGCCGACCGGCCAGGCCGTGTACTCGATCCCGCTCGACGTTGCGCCGGGCGTGGGGGCGATGACGCCGGAGCTGTCGCTCGAGTACCGAAGCACCACGCAAGACGGTCCGCTCGGCGTCGGGTTCTCCCTAGGCGGGATCGCTCCGCCGATCCGTCGCTGCAACCGCACGCTCGCGCTCGACGGTACGAATGGGCCCTTCGAATTCGAGCAGGCCGATCCTCTTTGTTGGGGCGACGAGCGCTTGGTGCTGGTCGCGGGCGTGCATGGTCTCGATGGCGCGGAGTACCGCACGCGTCGAGATCCGTTTGCCAAGATCGTCGGGCACGCCGACACCGATACACGCGACGGCTACTTCGAGATCTTCACCAAGGATGGCCGGATCCTCACCCTGGGCCAGCCCGGTGCCATGCTGTTCCACGAGATCGACGGCGATCCCGTGCCGTGGGTCTGGGCGCTGCGCCGCGCCGAGGATCGCTTCGGCAACGGCATCGAGTACCGGTATCACGCTCCCAAGCTGGCCGGGGGTTCCGATGCCTATACGTTGCAGCTCGACGAGATCGCCTACGCGGGCAAGGGCTCGGAGGCGAGCCGACGACACGTTCGCTTCGACTATGTCGCTCGCACCGATCCTTCCTGAGGCTACGTGGCGGGCGTGGTGCAGGGCCGTACCGAGCGGCTCGAGACGATCACCGTCGAGGGTCCCTACGCGCAGGTGATCGCGACCTACGTGCTGAGCTACGACCTCGACCCGCTCTCCGGCCGCAGCCGGATCGAATGGGTCAAGAAGTGCGATGCCGCGGGTGCATGCCTGCCCCAGACCACGTTCGAGTGGAGCGCTCCGGGCGGGGCCCCGGGTTCGCTCTCGATGGGCTTCGTCCCGTACGGCGTCTTCCTCGGACCCGACGCCGAGCTCGTCGACGATCCGGTACCGTTCGCCAGCTCGCCCACGCGCCTGGTCGGCGACTTCGACGGCGACTCCGATCACGACCTGCTCTACTTCACCGACGCGGGCTGGAGGGCGTGGGACGGCACCTCGCAGCTCGACCTGCTCGACACGCCGGTCGTCGTGTCGTGGCCCACGGTGCTGCCCGAGGGCGATGCGTACGTCGAGGCGCTCATCGAGGCCGAGGTGGACGCGGCCCTGGCCGCGGCGGCAGGCGATCCGCTCACCGCCGACGAGGAGCAAGCCCTCGTCGATGCCGCGGCTGCAACGCATCTCGACCGGCTCCAACCGGGGTTCTCGATCATGGTGATCGAGGCCAACGGCGATCTTCGCGATGATCTGCTGATCCCCCGACGCGACCTCACGGGCGGGCCATGGGTCGACGCATGGGGGTATCGCTTCGCGAAGGAAGTGATCGTGGCCGTCGCCGCCACGCCCGAAGGCGAGTCCGCCCCGCCCGGTTTCAGCGAGCCCGTGTCGTTCGTCGAGGAGGACGCGGGGCTCTCGGGCGCACCGATCTACTCCGTGATCCCGCTCGATCACGACGGCGATGGCCTGACCGATCTGTGGCTGTGCCAGGGCGAGGGCTACAAGAGCGGGCGCTGGGTGCTGGCCAAGCGCGGCCCCGATCCGGCCGCTGCCTCGGGCCACTACCACTTCACCACCTACGACAGCGGCGTGGGCTGCTCGGTGCACGACGAGCTGCTCGTGACCAGCCTTCGGGGAGGACGACAGAACCTGCTGGTGGTTCCCGCCTACGCGACCGGTGCCGCCATGCCGGTCCCGGCCGACTTCGAGAACCCGCAGGCGTATCACGACGGGTACCTACCGCTGCCCGAGGATCAGCGCACCGACTATCTCGCGCTCGCGTTCGAGCCCGGTGGTCCTCCGGGGACGCTGGAGCCCACCGGCCTGCCGCGCGATCAGTACCAGCGCTGGCACGACCGCCGCTGCCGCAACGGCCTTTCGCGTGCGGTCTTCGGCCGGCCGGTCGCCAGCGCGGGGCTGGGGCTCGACAAGCTCGCCGACGTCAACGGCGATGGCCTCGTCGACGTCGTGCGCTACGAGCTCGCATCGGGCGACCACCCCGGCAACCCCGAGCTGTCCCTGGGTCTGGACGATGGCGGGCACTGGGGCGAGGGCATCGTCTGCGGCACCGACGTCGAGGCCAACCTCCCCACGGTGATCCGGCCCTACATCAACACGGGCGACGGCTTCGAACCCGGCCCGCCGATGCACACGTTCCAGGGCAACCCGCACGCCAACCTGTGGCTCGGCTACCAGGCCGCGCAGCTCTACGACTTCGATCTCGACGGGATCGTCGACCTCTTGCTGCCCTCGTCGGGCGCGGGCGGCGACTGGACGGCCGTGGTCTCCAACGGCGACGGCACGTACACCGATCATGCCGTGGGAGGGATCCCATCGGGGTGGCCCGCGTACACCGACGACGCCACCTGGCGCGAGCGGACCGAGGCGGCCACGCGGCTCCAGGTGATGACGCTCGCCCC
>NZ_JAOVZF010000109.1 GCF_026337845.1 Paraliomyxa miuraensis
CGAGCGTGCGGTGGTCGGACACCGGACGTGCGGTGCACCAGAGGTCCGGCGCGCCTGCAAGACGGGTCAGGGCGACCTCGTACACAGCGGCAGCGAGCTCACGCAACGCCGCGCAGGCAAGCAGCAGGAGGCACTCGAAGTGCGAAGAATACGCTGATATCGCGAATTTCAATTCCCAAATCGATTTACGATCCATTCCAGGTGGTTGCCCAATTGATTCGGGAACCGCGGCGGTTATTGCCTTTCGAGGGCTGAGACGCGCGGGAGTCGACGGGTCGATGAGGCTCCCTCCTGACAAACCGTGCTCGATTCCGACACGGGTGTCTGCCTCGAACTCATCATCCTCGACGACGCGCGCGTGGGCATTACCCCGACGGCTCCTGGATCTTGGTGAAGGGTGAAGGGCCACTTCGGGGCACCTCTAATGGTTGCTCCTCCACCCGGTCCCGCGACAGCGGGTGTTTGCTGAGCCGCTGACTGCTGGTGATGGGCCTTGCTCACGGGCGTGGCCATGGTTGCGTTCCTCTGTACGCCTTCTCCCCGTTGGAAGGAGCGACTTCGGACACTGGCCCGTCGAGGGACCCAGGTGCGGAGACGGGTTGGGCACTGCGTAGGAGTACGTGCCACCTCACCGTCTCGCGGCATCGGTGTGGATTCAGGCGATAGAAGATCGGCCCTTCTTTCCTCGTACGTGCCTCTTTCGTCTCTGGGGGTTCTTCCAGTTCTTGCGTGAAGCACCACTACAAGCGCCTTCTTGTGCTTTGTCCGAATTCCTGTGCTCCGAGCGCAGCCGTTTGCGCCCGATCGGTTCATGGTGTTGACTGACTGGGCGATGGATCGGTCGTGGACCTTCGGGAGGTGAACGATGAACGAGACCAGCCAGCGAGTTCCCGCACCGACGGTGGATGCCCAAGCCAAGCCGGCCGCGGTGGTGGTGCGGTACCACTACGCCGACGGTATCCTCCTCGAAGGCGACACCGGCCCGCACGCGGACGCCATCGAGAAGGCCGGGCCACGGTGGCGGTGGTCCCGGTCGCTGCGCAAGTGGGGCATACCGCGGACGCGGGGCCGGATGATGTCGAGCGACCAGGTGGAGAGGTACGCCCGCGGGCTCATTGTCGCGGGCGTGCCCCACGTGCGGCTCCAGTTCCACGACCCCAAGCCCGAGGACGTGAGGGGGTTCGACGATGCGCTCGAGGAACGGAAGGCGCGAGCCCTCGATCGTGCTCAGCGGGTGGAAGAACGGGCAGACCTGCTCGAGGGCGCGGAGGATGCCCGGCGCCGGGTCGATGACGCCGAGCGCGACGCGGCCCCGCACGAGAAGCCGTGCGTCGTCCTGCGCCGGATGTTCGAGCTGGCCCGGGAAGGGCGCGAGCTCCAGGTGAGGATCACCGGCGAGGTGCCGAATGGCTGGCGTGGCCGCACGCCCGACGGTCCGGCCACAGGCGGGTGGCTCGAGCGGCTCCTCGCGGCGGCGGCGGCGAATGGTCGCAAGACCGCGCACTGTCGACAGGTGCTCGACCAGGCCGGCTACATGCCCGGCAGTGAGTCGGTGCTCTGCAAGGGTGACCGAGTGATCACCGACAAGGGGCGGGCCACGGTGCAGAAGGTTCGATCGCAGTACGTGGAGCTGCGGTTCGACCGGGCCGTGCGGTGGGCGAATGGGCCGCAGTACGTCCTGCGGATCGTCTACTCCCGCGTTTGGGTCGCCAAGGCGACCGTCGAGCAGCACCAGGGCTCGGGGCCTTCACCGGAGCGTTCGGTGCCCGAGGTGAGCTCCGCCGTCGCTGCGGGCTCGCGCAGTCCTTTGGCCACGATGGTCGCCAAGCACCGCGACCCCAAGCGGTACACCGTCCTGCAGATCATCGATGCTCTGGCTGAGGCCGAGCGGCTCGGGGTGGGCTCCAAGCTCGTGCAGTACTTCCGCGCCACGCGTCGTGAGGTCGACGTGGAGCGTGCGTACGGCCGTGCGCGGGCAATCGTGGCGTTCGAGCGCGACGGTCGGCTTTGGTCTCCTCCGCTCGAGCAGTTCGACGGCGTCGAGGGCCGCGATCACCAAGCCGCATGCGAGCAGGAGGAGGCCGCGCAGGACGATGACGTCGCGTGTTGGCCCGATCCCGAGGCTTTCGAGATCCTCGCGGCGGTCGCTTCGAGGCAGCTGTTCGGACAAGACGGAGCGCAGGGCGACATGGGTTCGTTCGCCGACGAGGCTCGGAAGGCCCTCGCGGCGCTCATGGTGAGGCGGATACTCGGGGCGAAGGACGCTACCCGCCACGATCCGGAGCCCGAGCCCAAGACCGTCGACGTAGTGCCGTTCGAGGCCGACGCCCCTGTGGCCCAGACGATCGTGGAAGACGCTTCCGGCGTCGAGCTCCACAGGGAGGGCGAGGAAGCGCCGGAGCCGTGCGGGGGGAAGAGCACGCTCGAGACCCTGGTCGAGGATGCAGCGAGGCGAGCGGAGGAGTGGGAACAGTGGGAGCGCCCACAAGTCCTGCGAAAGTCCGATGCGCGCGAGCTGATGCAGGTGTACCGCGAGGCAGCCTCGCGCGGTGAGGTCACCAAGAGACGCTTCAACGCGGCCTTCCGGCGGCTCCATCCTGGGCAGGTGCTGCCGCGCAGCCCACGGTCGCTCACCGTCACCCGGCAGGGCGGGAAGCTCGAGGCACTCATCCGCGGCCCGAAGGGCTGGGTGTATGGCGTCGAGCTGCCAGTCGAGACCGACGAGCAGGTCGCCCTCGTAGCGTTGCTGCGGCAAGTCGAGCAGGACGCCGGCGAGGCGGGCACGATCGAGGCCTGCTCACCCCCCGCCAAGAGGAGCAAGCGTGCCCTCGAGGTCGGCGTGGAGGTGCTCGCCAAGTCGGACGGCAACGGTGACACCGTGCTCGACGGCAACGAGATCGACGCCGTGCCGGTGCAGGACGAGATCCTCGTCAGTCGCTCGGGAGAGCAAGAGGCCGTCCCAACCGTGCGACCGGGGCTCGCGGAGATCGAGGTCGAGGAGTGGACGTGGGGAACGACCGACATGAGGAAGCTTCGAGCGGCGGTCGGGATTTGTTCGCGAGGTGCCGTGCTCCTGTGGGCTCATGGACCCCGCGTCTTCGGGAGCACCAACCACTACGGTCGCAGCCGCTACATCGCCGTGCCGCGCGCCATCTCATGCGACTTCGCTACGCCCTGGTCATCGCACCGCACCCGCCGATTCGCTGCCGTCGAGGGAGCGCGCTCCGATCGCCTCGTCGACAGCGGTGGCTTTGCACCCACCACCGGCCCCCGGCGCCCGTTCGCCCCGAGGCCCGCCCCCGAGCGGTGTCGCCGGGGTCGAGCATTGAGGCAGCAGAGTGAGGCTCGCCCGAGCTCGACCCGGACGGGGACCACGTGGTTTTGCCCCGATCGCGGGCGGTGACTGGACACCGTACCAACCGAGTCGCTGGCGGGCTCCGGTCCGCCGCTCTCGCATCGGCTCCGCAAGCTCGGCGTCGCCGCTGAGCCCGGCCACCGGGGCTCATCGGAACAGGCGGAGGAACTTGAACGCCTTCGGCCACTCGGTGCGCGGTCGGAAGGCGAGCGCCACCTCCTGCCCGTCGAGCGCGGATTCGGTGATGACGACGTGGTCGGGGACCTGCTTGGCGCGCTCGAACTCCTCGTCGTTGACCTTGCATACCGCCTTGCGAAACGGCCCTGCCAACCACTGTCGCACGTCGTCATCGTCGTGGAACCGGAGGTACATGGCGAGCGAGGCGTGCGCGGCTGCCAGCACGGCGAAGCCGGTGGGCACGCTGTCGCGGATGAGGATGTAGGACTTGAGGTTGGGGCCTGCGGGGTTTGCTGGGTTGCTCATGGTCGTCTCCTTGGCGGTGAGCCGGAAGGACGGAGCGACCACACGTGTGCCCCGTCCGGTGTCCGGCGGGGCGGCGGTGCTCGTGAGCTACGCGCACGAGGGACCGCGCCCGCCGAAGCGAGTCGTGGTCCCGGTCGTGGCGTGCAGCCGCGGCATCGCCTTCATCGTGGAGGGAGGACGCGCACCCGTCAAGGCCCGACGCGTCAGTGCGGTCCCTCGTGGTGCGGCCGAGTCGGTCAGTTGCCGATCACGATCCGAGTCGCGCCCTGGGCGGAGAGCCACTCACGCACGCGATCGGTCTGCGCTCCGCCAACCACGATGGTTGCTCCCTCCACGTGGGCACCGCAGCCGAGCTGACGCCGCAGCCGCTGCGCCATGTCCTGCAGCGCAGGCTCCGACAGGGCGAGTCCCTCGATCACCGTGGCCGTCTTGCCGCCGCGTCCCTTCTTCTCGCGACGCAGGACGAGCCTTCCGTGCGCGAGCGAGGGGGAGTCGATGGGCGCGATCGTGGGCTCGGGCGCAGCGGTGACCGCATCACCCGGAGGAAGCTCGCCGAGCGCCCCCTGGAGCGCGGCAAACGGATTGGTGGACAGCGGCGGGGCGC
>NZ_JAOVZF010000134.1 GCF_026337845.1 Paraliomyxa miuraensis
GCGCGGCGGATCACCGCGCCGGTGTCGTCGGTGACCACGTCGGTCGAGCCGAGGTGGTCGTCGTGCAGGAATTCGATCGCATCGATCCACACCCCGGATCCCGCCGGATCCCCGAACTTCGTGAATCCCCCGATCCCTGGCGTTCGCACGATCTGCGCCACGGTACGCCCGGCCGCAGGCACGCGGTACGTCAGCCGTAGCGCGCCCGCGATCTCGCGGCGCTCGTAGAGACCCTGCATCACCACCGTCAGATCGTCCTCGAGCGCCGAGTGCCGCGAGAACCGATTGCCTTGGGCGTCGTAGCGGAAGTCGAGAGTCTCTGCGCCGTCGACGACCTGCCGCACCTTGTCGAACGGCGTGTACGTGAGCGTGCGGCCGCCGTGATCGACGACGTTGCCGCGGGCGTCGTAGCCCATCAGCACGGGCACTCCAATGCCGTAGGCGAAGAGCCGCCCGTCCTCGTAGACGTAGCTGCCCACGTCGGTCTTGTGGGTGATGTTGCCGACGTCGTCGTACGAGACGTCGACGACGCTGCCCCCGAGTGCGCCGGTGATCGACGCCTGCGTCAGCCGCCGCAGGTCGTCGTGCTCGAACGCCTCCTGCTGCCCACTCACGAGGTCGGAGCGCTGCTCGAGCTCGCCCCACGGGTGCCAGTCGTAATCCAGGCTCTGGACGAGGTTGCCGGGACTGTCGGTCTGCACGGTGGTGGGCAGGCCCGTGAGCGGCTCGTAAGTCCGGGTGGTTTCGAGACCATTGCCGAAGCGCTCGAGCGTGAGACGGCCGGCCTCGTCGGCCTGGAGTGCCGACCACAGCACCGTGGCGCCGCCAACCCTGACTCGGCGCAGATACCCGGCGCCATCGTAGTCATAGTCGGCGCGCAGGCCAGGGTCTCCGTCCACCGACGGGTAGTGCAGCGTCTGCAACCGGTCGCCGAGCCCGTAGTCGAAGTGCAGTTCCAGCGCCCCGGGCACCGTGAGCATGAGGTCGGACACCGTGACCGTGTCCAGGCGTCCGGATGCGTCGTAGCCGTAGGTGGTCAGGATGTCGTCGGGGCCCTCGCTCGTGTGGAGCCGGCCGGGCCGGATCACGTCGTAGGTGTGCGTGGTGTCGCCGTCGGCGTCGTGACGCGCGAGCACGCGGCCGAGCGCGTCGTACTCGAACCCGATGACCTCGCCGGCACCGTCGGTCTGCTCGAGCAGCTCTCCAAAGCCGTTGTAGACGCGGGTTCGGGTGCCAAAGGAAGGATCGGTCTCGGTGACGATCCGGCCCGCCACGTCGTGCTCGTACGTGCTGACCCAGGGAGTCTGCGGATCGGTGCAATCCCGACGGACCTCGCCGAGCACACCGAAGGCGCCGTACTCGAAGCAGGTGCTCGTCCCATGGGGATCGATGCTCACCGCCACCCGCGAGGCGGCGTCCGTCTGTAGCAGCGAGGTCGCGCCGCTCTCGTCCGTGTGGGCAGTCTGCAATCCCTTCGCCAGCAGTCCGTAGGCGAAGTGCTCGGGGCTGCCATCGGGGTGCTCGACGTCGGTCACGCGATCGAGGCCGTCGTACTCCGTGGCGGTGTAGGCGCTCGGCTGCTCCGAGACCCAGGTGGGGAGGCTTCGGCGATGCACGCGACCGCGCCCGTCGTAGAGCGTGCTGACGTAGACCTCATCCCCAGGGCCGCCCGTGTTGATGGGCACCTCGTCGAGCGCCTGCATGCCCCACCACGCCTCTTGCATCACGTGACCGGTGGCGCCGTAGTCGGTGGTGAGCTCCTGGCCATCGGGCGCGGTCGTCCGCACGCGCAGCGCCGACTCGATCTGGAATGTGTCATCGTGGACCGGACCACCGAGTTCGTACTCGATCGTGGTCACGTGCCCATCGGACAGCCCCATCGGCGACACGCGTCGCTCGTGCCGGGTGGGTCGCAGGAAGCCGTCGTAGCGATGCACCCAGGTCACCCCGTCGGCGGCGACCTCGGCGATCGGCACCCCCGTGCCGGGATCGTGGATCACCCAGCTCTCGTGCCCCGCCGCATTGATCATCGACTCGGGATGCACGCCCTCGGCGTCCCACGTGGTGGTGGTTGTGCGAACGTCGCCCTGGAGGTTGGTCAGGGTGGTCGTGATCACGTTGCCACGGCCGTCGTACCCATACGTGGTGTCGAGCCGCGCCACCGTGTCGTTGGGAGCAAAGGTCGAGCTGGAGACGGCCCCGGTGGCCGGATCGTAGGTCGCGGTGTGAGCACGCTCGACACACCCACCACCCACGCAGCTCTGCTCGCTCCACGCCTCGGCACGGCCCACGATCCACGCGGATTGATCGTCGAGCATCGCATCGACCTCGTAGATCCGCTGCTCGGCGTCGTTGGTGGTCGTGGAGGAGACGATCGTCCCCAGGCCGTCGCGCTCCTGCTCGATCGTGAGCCACTGGAATCGCTCGCTGGGCCTGAACTCGCAGTCGATCGTGCAGCTCACGTCCCGCACGAAGACATCCACGTCCTGGCGTGCCGGGTACGTGAATAGCGTGTCGCCGCCCAGGCGAGACTCGACCACCGTCTCCAACTGCTGCTGCGTGCGGGTGAGCCAGTACTGCACCGCCCCGGCGTCGTCGACGGCCCGGCGCTGCTCGAGTTGCTCCACCGGGCGACCGGCCGTGGGATAGTCGGCGTGCTGGTCGTCTCGATCGTAGGCGTAGCGGATCCACGTGTGGTGATCGATCTGCCCTTCGCGCCAGCGCTCGACCTCGGCGAAGCCCAGCAGGCCCTGGCCCCACGCGTCGACCACGGCATCGTGGTAGGCGTAGCGATCGATCTCGAGGTCGGCCTGTGGGTTGGCCTGCGTCGCATGCCGAGTGACCACGGCCATCGCCCCCTTGGCGCCCGTCCTCGGGTAGGTGTGCGGGCCCGAGATGCCGTGCGCGCCCGTCGTGGAGACGGTCTCGTAGTCGATCTCCACGGTCGCCCCGAGCCCGTTGGTGATCGTCGTGACGCGGTTGTGCGGCTGCCCGTAGTTGGTGGCGAAGGTGTTGATGAGGTACGGCCAGTCGGTGGGGTTGTCCTCGACGTAGCCGAGGAAGGTGATCTGCGCGCGCTCGTGGACGGCAGGGGCGAGCGTCATCACCTGGAGCCGCGTGGCCGCCTCGGTCCGCTCGCGCCAGGTGGCGTCGTCGGTGTACGCGGGCCACCCCGATGGGATCCCTCCCACGGCATGATCGGTGTACGTGCCGTCGCCGGTGGAGACCACGGCCGTCCAGTCGCCGCCCGCGCCCGACGAGGGCAGCAAGAGGTCGACGATCCCGTCGAGGTCGAAGTCGTAGAGCTGCGCCGCCACAAAGCCGAGCCACAGGTTGGCGTGCGGGTTGCCCTGGAACGTGTGCATGGGCGGGCCCGGCTCGAAGCCGTCGCCCGTATTGACGTAGGGCCGGATCACCGTGGGGTGGTTGGCCTCGACGTCGGTGCCGCAGACGATGCCCTCGCCCCAGTGCCCGCCGTCGTCCAGACCCAGGGGCAGCTCGGGATTGCCGGGGTGGTCGCCCGACGCGAGCTCGTAGCGCACGACGTCGACCAGACCATCGCCGTTGACGTCGGCGAGCTTGTCGAGCCCCAGCCCCGCGCTGGCGACCGGCCGACCGAAGACCGCACGCGAAAGGCCGTTGCGGCAGCGGCGGTCGTGCCAGCGCTGGTACTGGTCGCGCGGCAGGCCGGTGGGCTCCAGCGTTCCCGGGGGGCCACCGGGTTCGAACGCGAGCGCGAGGTAGTCGGTGCGCTGATCCTCGGGCAGCGGCAGGTACCCCTCGTGATACGCCTGCGGGCTCTCGAAGTCGGCCGGGACCGGCATGGCGGCACCCGTCGCGTAGGCGGGAACCACCAGCAGATCCTGTCGTCCACCCCGAAGGCTGGTCACGAGCAGCTCGTCGTGCACCGAGCAGCCCACGCCGCTGTCGTAGGTGGTGAAGCGGTAGTGGCCCGAGGGACCCGCGGGGTCGGGGCCGCGCTTGGCCAGCACCCAGCGCCCGCTCTTGTAGCCATCGCCCTGGCACAGCCACAGATCGGTCAGGCCATCGCCGTCGTGATCGAGCGGGACCACGGTGTAGATCGGTGCGCCAAAGAGACCTGCGTCCTCCTCGACGAACGACACGGGCTCGCTGAAACCGGGCGGGGCAGACTCGCCTTCGGGCGTGGCGGCGACGGCCACGACCACTTCCTTCGCGAAGCGATACCCCCATGCGTCGACCCATGGCCCACCCGTGAGGTCGCGTCGGGGGATCAGCAGATCATCGCGTAGATCGCCGTTGGCCTCGATCACCATGATCGAGAACCCCGGCTGGAGCCGGTCGAGGTGCACCGCAGCGGCGGAATCGACGATGGCTTGCTCCTCCTCGGCCGTGAGTTCCTCGTCGTCTGGCACCGCGGCCAGGGCCGCGTCCACCTCGGCCTCTATGAGCGCCTCCACGTACGCGTCGCCCTCGGGCAGCACCGTGGGCCACGACACGACGACCGGCGTGTCGAGCAGGTCGAACTGCGAGGTGCCGTCCCACGCCCTCCAGCCCGTGTCGGTGAAGTACAGCAGGTCGTGGTCGGAGTCACCGTCGAAGTCGCCGACCAGGCGCGTGGGCGAGCTGGCGAACGGCACCGGATCGTCGACGAGCTCGGCGTCGGGCCCGAGGAACACGCCGTACGGGACGAAGCTCATCGAGAGCGAACCCGCAGCCCCGCCCGGAGCGCTCCACTCGAACGTGGTCTGGGGCAGGCATGCACCCGCGGCATCGCACTTCTTGACCCATTCGATCCGGCTGCGGCCGGAGAGCGGGTCGACATCGTAGTTCAGCACGTAGGTCGCGATCACCTGCGCGTAGGGACCCTCGACGGTGATCGTCTCGAGCCGCTCGGTGCGACCCTGCACCACGCCCGCCACGTAGCCCCACGAGACATCGGTGCGAGCGACATAGTCGAAGCGAACGTGTCGTCGGCTCGCCTCCGAGCCCTTGCCCGCGTAGGCGATCTCGTCGAGCCGCAACGTATACGCATCGGAGCCCCCGGCGGGCTTGGGAGCGTGATACCGGTACTCGATGCCGTTGCCGAAGCGATCCTCGGCGCGGCGCAGCGCCCAGACCCACGGCACGGGATCGCCGTCGATCTCGTGAAACAACATGGCACCGGGCTGCCCCAGAGTGAGGACCCGGCCATCCTTGGTGAAGACCTCGAAGTAGCCGTCGCGAGCATCGGTATCGGCGTGCTGGACGATCTTCGCGAACGGATCCCGACGCGTGCGGTACTCCGCACCATCGAGGCCATGCACCCCCGCGACCAGCACCAGGCGCTCGTCGCCCCAACAAAGCGGATCGGCCTGCTCGAATTCGAAGGGGCCATTCGTACCGTCGAGCGCGAGCGTGCGATTGCAACGGCGGATCGGCGGGGCGATCCCCCCTAGGGAGAACCCGACGCCGAGCGGGCCATCCTGCGTGGTGCTTCGATACTCCAGCGAGAGTTCCGGCGTCATCGCCCCCACGCCCGGCGCAACGTCGAGCGGGATCGAGTACACGGCCTGGCCGGTCGGCGTGACCCCGGAGCGCCCGGGCAGCGTGCCAACCTCCGTAGAAGGATCGAACGCGACTGCCTGCCCGCGAAGCTGTGCGACCTCATCCGCGAACGTGACCGGCGGTGGCGGTGGCGGTGCCACGCCTCCGCGTGGCGCGGCCTCGACCGCGGAGGAGCCACCGCCGCACGCCGGAGCGAACAGCAGCACGAGCGTGGCGATCGTGAGCGTGGAGCCAAGAGAACGAATGGGCATGGATCCCTCCCAACGAGCGCACCGAAGACCAACCGTCGCACCACGACGAAGGCTTCACTGAATGACGAATCTGGCGGGCCGGCTGAAGATCACCACCGCCCTCGACTGACCATGGGCGGGCTACGGCACGCGCATGAGCGGGTCAAATGACAATCGGTCAGGACGACGATTTTCCAGGGCGCAAACACGCCCCTACGAATTCATCGAACTCCAACGGGTATTGCATTGGCAGCCAGCAGGCCGCCGAGGGCAGCCGGGGATCAACCCGTCATCGCGGCAGGACGGTCAACCGATGCTGCTCAGTAGCCGCAACACACGGGCGAAAGCAGGATCGAGCACGGTGCGGGCGCGATCGATGCGGTGGTTGCGCCAAATCGGCACACGTTTGCCGATTTGGCGGAAAATGCGCGGCTGCATGACGGTGCCCGACCCCCCGGACGGCATCCGCACGACGGTGCCCGCCCCCCCGACGGTCACCGCACAGCGGTGCCCCGACCCCCGGCCGGCTCGCTCGCTCGGCTCCCGACCGCAGCGTCGGTCCAAGCTCGACCCGCTCTCCGTGCACCCGACCCCGGTGTCGATCCGCGTTCGCCCTCGTTCCTCGTTGCCCCACCCCCGCGTCGGGTCGAAGGCCGACCATCCGCGCTCGCCCCGACCTCGCCGTCGTCGGCAGACCGATCGGCTCTCTCCTCGTCCGACCTCGCCATCGCCGGCAGACCCATTGGCTCCCTCCTCACCCGACCCCGCCATCGTCGGCAGACCAACCGGCTCTCTCCTCAGCCGACCCCTTCACCGCCCACATCCCGTGTCGCCTGGCCGACGATGACTTCAACGAGTTCGCGACCTCCCTCGTTCCATGGCGTGCCAACGAAGGAAATTGCTACGAGCGTTGGACGGATCCCTCAGAACGCCAGCGCCAGCCCGGCCGTGGCCGACCAGTTGCCGCCCGCCCAGCCGTTGCCGACCCATAGATCGAAGGTCGCCGGCCGAACGAACAGCCCGACCTTGTCGTTCCACAGCGCCCTGAACTGGGCGCCGAGCGTGAGGAACCAAAAGTGCGCCGCGCCGTGGCCGTGGGTCGCGGCCGAGAAGCCATATCCAGTGGCGGCCAGGGGTCCCAGGTAGAGCTTGGCGTTGCCGGCCTGGCCCACGCGAAAGTCCCACAGGAACATCGGGCCGAGGTTCATGCCGAACATCCCCGAGTCGAAGTGGATCGGCAGCCACGCCCCGATCGCCGGGCCCACGTCGCCGCCGCGAAGGTGATACTGGAAGTCGATCGGCGCGCGGCCAAAGAGCCCGCCCCCCGGGATCCCCACCGCAGCACCGAGCCCCAGCTGCGCGGCGAACGGCCGCCCGCTCGAGTTGTCGCTGGGCCCCGCCTCGGCCCGGCTGGGCACCAGCGAGGCGAGCATGCCCACCACGAGCGAGGAACCGAGGCCAACGAGGGCGCGAGCGCGTCGACGCATGCTCGGATGGTACGAGCCCGGCCCATCCAGGGAAAGCGGGCGCGCTACCCGGCCGGCGGGATGAACTCGTCACACGTGGTGTCGATCAAGTCCACCGCCTGCTGGAAGAACTGGTTGTAGCTCGCCGCACACACCGAACCGCGGATGCTGTTGGGGAACATGTCGACGAACTCGCGGATCTTCGCCGGATCCTGCGACTCTGCCGGGCACACCGGAGCCGCCGCGTCGGTGTCGTTGATGAGCCCCAACATCACGATCGCGGTCGCGTCCCCGAGCTTGCTGGCGGTCACGTTCGCAAACCATCCCGCGGGCAGGCCGTTGCTGTCGTCGTCCTCCTCGTCGGTGATGATGGTGACCACGAGGATCGCATCCTCGCGCACGAAGCCCTCGTTGCACGCGCCAGGCTGCGCGAGGTCCTCGCTGAGCGCCCCCACCATCGCCCCCATGGGCCGCTCGCTACCGTCCCCGTCGCTGCCGACCTTGGCCGAGCACTGGAACGCCGAGATGAGATCGGGCTCGGTGCTGTCCATGTAGCGACCGCCGGTCGTGAAATTGCACGGCACGTTGGGCGCATCGGAGGCCATCGTGTGGACCACCCCGGCGCCCAGCGTCGTGTCGCACGCCTCGGGCGTCACTCCGCACGGGTACGTGGGGATCTCGGGACAGAAGCCGAAGGCAGGGCAGAGCACGGGACAGGCCCCTCCCCACTGCGCGTCGGTGTCCACCACCATGATGTGGTAGTCCTGCGCCTCGGTCAGGGTGTTCTGGATCGACTGGATGAAGCCGGGGAAGCTCGCGATGAGCGAGTCCTGGTTGTCGCCCATCGATCCCGAGTTGTCGATGACGAACAGGAAGTCGACCTTCTCGCAGCCCTCGGCGTTGCCGCCGTCGTCGACCATCCCGCCGGTGTCGGGCGCCACGTCGAGCTTGATCCCGCCGCCCGGGCCCCCCTCGGCCGTTCCGTCGGCCACCGTCGCGGCCGACGACGTGGCCGTGCCGTCGCCCGGACCCGACGTGAACGAGCCCACCGAGGCCGATGCCGACGCCATGGGCACGCCAAAGGACCCGCCGCGTCCCTCGTCGTCCGCACACCCGCTCGCCAGCCCGAGCCCCACCCCCACGATGATCGCCGCTCGTCGCATCCTCGACCTCCCCTGCTGCTCCCGACGTGCCCGCGCCGCGGGCCTTCAGCCCTCGGGCGGGATGAACTCCTCGCAGGTGCTGTCGATGAGCGCGACCGCGTCCTGGAAGAACGAGTCGTAGCTCGGCGCGCACACGCTGCCGAAGAAGCCCTTGTCACCGAACGAGTCCACGAACTGCCGCAGCCGCGGCGCCGCCTCGGCTCCGTCGCTGCCGTCGGCGAGGTCCTGGCAGATCCCACCGGGCATGTCGTTGTCGCCGAACAGACCCAGCACCACGATCGCACTCTCGTCGCCGTTCTTGGCCGCCACCAGGGCCTGCTTCCAGCCCGCGGGCGTCCCGGCCGAGTCGCCGTTGCCGTCGTCCTCGTCGGTGATGAAGGTGACCACCAGGATCGCGTCGTCGCGCAGGAAGCCCGTGTTGCAAGGCTCGGCCTCCGTCCCGGACGTGACCGCCTGCACCATCGCCTCCATGGGTCGCTCGGTGCCCGCATAGGAGCTCACGCCCACCTGGGCCGCACACTCGAACGCGGCCGAGAGATCGGGCTCGTTGCTGTCCATGTAGCGCGCCCCGGTGGAGAAGTTGCAGTCCATGTTGCTGCTGCCCTGCCCCCGTGGATGGGTCACGCCGGCCCCGAGCACGTCCTCGCAGACCTCGGGCATGGTCACCCCGCACTGGTAGCCACCGTCGAGCCCGCACACCGCCCCCAGGAAGCACGGGAACAGACAGGCCGGCCCCACCGTGGGATCGCAGAGCCCCATGGGGTTGATGCACTCGGGAGGAGCCGTCGTGCACATCTGCTGGCAGGTCTCGTACTGCCAGGCATCCACGTCGAGGACCATGAGGTGATAGTCCTGCGCCTCGTCGAGCGTGCTCTGGATCGTGTCGATGAACAGCGGAAAGCTGTTGATGAGGTTGCCCTGCTCGTCCCCCATCGACCCCGAGTTGTCGATGATGAACAGGAAGTCGACCTTGTCGCAGCCGCTCTGATCACCACCGTCGCCCGCCGTCATCGCGTCGGTGTCGGGCGGGGCCACGTCGAGCTTGGTCCCGCCGTTGGTCTCGTCGTCGCCCTCGGTGACCGCCGACGACGCCGTGGGATCTCCGTGGGTCGTGTCGGATGCGCTGTCGCCCGCCGTGAAGGAGGTCGGCTGACCGGTCGGTTCCTTCTCGCCCCGATATCCACCCCCGCATGCGACCGACACCACCAGCGCAAGCGCCAGGCTGCCCCGCCAACCAATCCCCCCAAGCGTAGTGCGCACCATCTCGACACGACCCTGCCACACCACCGAGCCGGCCCGAAACCTCGATTGGCCGGGTCCCACGGGGGTTGGCTCACTTACGCGCCGAGCCCGGTACGACGACCCCGTGCAGGATGCGGACGCCCCACTACACCCAGGGCAGCTACACCCAGGGCAGCTACACCCCGAGCAGCTCGCGGACGCTGCCGGTCACCACGGCGGTGGGCAAGCACATGCGGGCTCCCGCCGCGCGGGCCTTGGCCTTCATGTCCTCGGTCGGCGCATCGTGGACCGCGAGGATCTGCACCCCGCCGGCCCCAGCCGCCGCCACCAGCTTCTCGATCGCCTGGCTCTCGTCCACGTCGGGCACCGACAGGCTCAGGATCACGTGGCGAGGCGGCGCGGACTGCCCCACCAGCACCGCGTCGGCCCCCGTCTGCGCCGTGAGCACCTCGACCGGGGGGTCGGCGCTGGCCAGCTCGTCCTTGACCCGCGAGCGGAAGTCGGCGTTCTGGGTCACGATGAGCACCTTGGCCGCATCGGCGCGGCCCTTGCCACGCTCCCCCGCCGGCCGCAGGTGGAAGGCATCGGTGACCTGGGCGCGAACCTCGGTCACGTCGAGCGGCTTCTTGAGGCACGCCGCCGCCCCCGCCGAGAGGATCCGATCCATGTTGGCCTCGGTGTAGTAGCCGGTGATGGCGATGACCTCGGTGTTGGTCGTGGCCGGATCCTTCTTGAGGCGCGTGCAGACCTCGAAGCCGTCCACCCCCGGCATCATGAGGTCGAGGAAGATGAGCTGGGGCCGGAACGAGACCACCAGCCGCCCGGCGTCGAAGGCGTCCTTGGCGACCTCGACCTCGAACTTGTGGTCGAGCTCCTTGACCACGTCGCGCACGAGATCCAGCACGACCGGCTCGTCGTCCACGACCAGGATGCGCCCCACCTCCGTGCCCTGGGACACGTTGAACGGGATGTTCCGCTCGCGGCAGACCTGCTCGAGATCCTCCCGCCGCACGCGACGGTGCCCTCCGACCGTCTTGAATGCGGGGATGAGACCGTCCTCGATCCAGCGGATCACGGTGGTGGGGGTGACGCAGCAGATCTTGGCGACGTCGTGAGTGGAGTAGGTGTCCTTGACGGGGGTTCGACCGCGGGCCATGGGCAGTTCTCGTCTCGAGCAGGGGTGAGAAGGGCAAGTCGGCTCAGGGGGGCGCCGCGCCGGGGGGGCCGGTGGCGGGCGGCGCGACGGGCTTGCCCGACGCGGGCAGCGTGACCACGAACGTCGCCCCGTGTCCCGGGGCGGACCGTACGACGATGTCGCCGCCGTGGTCTTGTACGATTCCGTAGGAGATCGCAAGTCCGAGCCCGGTCCCCTTGCCGATCTCCTTGGTGCTGAAGAAGGGATCGAAGATCCGGGCCTGGATCTCCTCGGGGATTCCGTGGCCCTGGTCGGCCACCGTCAGCTCCGCCCCTCCATCCTCGGTGCGGCGCAGGGCCACCTGCACCGTGCCCCCGCGAGGCATGGCGTCGGCTGCGTTGCTCAGCAGGTTGAGCATGACCTGTTCGATCTGATCCGCGTCGGCGGAGATGACCACCGAGTCGTCGAGTTCTCGGATGATTCGGATGTTGTGCATGCGCCACTGGTACTCGCCGATGGACAGCACGCGATCGATGAGACCCCGCAGATCCACGCGGCGGCGCTCGCCCCCGTCCTGCTGCCGCGAGAACAGCAGCACCCCCTCGACGATCTTGCGGCAGCGCTCGCCGCTGCGAGCGATCTTCTCGACCTTCTCGCGCACGTTGTCGGGCAGCGGGCGCTCGAGCAGCAGCTTGCTGTAGCCGACCACCCCCGAGAGGGGGTTGTTGATCTCGTGAGCAATGCCCGCCGCCAACAGACCCACGGCCGCGAGCTTCTGGCTGCGCAGCACCTGGCGCTCGAGCGCTCGGCGCTCGCGGAGGTCGAGCCCCACGATCACCGCCCCGCGGATCTCCTCGCCGTCACGCAGCAGCCGCGCTTCCACGTGCAGCGGGACCTCGCGCTTGGCGGCCGGCAGCGACGGATCTCCCAGCAGGGTGACCTCGCGAGCGACCACGCCGTCGCGCAGCAAGGTGCGCCATAGCGATGCCCACTGCTCGGGCTCGGCGGCCGGCGCCACGTCGATGCCCAGGCGGCCCCCGAGCGCGGCGCCTCCCGAGATCCCCAGCGCCTGCTCGCTGGCACGATTCCACGTGACCACGCGCCCCTCGGCGTCGACGCTGTTGAGCAGCACGGTGGTCTGGTCGAGCACCATGGCCTGGTAGGCGGCCAGCTCGCGGGTCTCGATGGCCAACAGCCCGTTGGCCAACCCCAGCGCGATCTGTCCCGCCAGACCCCCGATGAGGCTCCGATCGCGCGCGTCCCAGATCTCCCGCCCCGGCACCAGGAGCAGGTGCCCCACGACCCGGCTCGGGGCCCGCAAGGGCACGCGATGGACCGTGCACGAGGGCTCGAGCGCCCCAAAGCACCCCTGCACCATCGGGTCGTCGGGCGACAGCGGCTGGAGCTCTTGCGCCTCGTTCCAGGTCTCGGGGGGCTCGACGTGCACCAGCGGCACCGAGCGGCGCGCCGCACCGTTCTCCCAGGGCCACCGCACCCATGCGCCACCCACCCGAACCAGCACCGTGATGCGCTCGCAGCCCAGGCCACCGCCGAGGGCCGCGCACGCCGCCAGCACGCTCTGCCGGGGGTCCGGGCTCGACACCAGGCAGCGGTCGACCTGGCTCACCAGGCGCTCCTCGAAGGCTCGACGACGCCGCTCTCGGATGTCGCGGACCAGCACCACGGCCGGCCCGGTGCCCGCCGCCACGGACAGCTCGACGGGAAGCGGCTCGCCATCGAGGCGACGCAGATCGACCTCGCCCTGCCAGCTGCCCGCGCGGGCCACCGTGAGCGCTCGAGTGAGCTGGGGCACCGAGTCCGGATCGGCGAGCTCGAGGAAGCTCCGCCCGGCGATCGCCTCGCCCAGCAAGGTGATCGCCGCGGGGTTGGCATGGACGATCTTGCTGTCGAGATCCACCAGCATCATGCCCTGGTCGAGCGCGTCGAGGCTCCGGGTCACCGCCAGCCCGAGCTCCGCCTCCGGCGATGCCGTCTTGCCATCCGCCGGATGACACGTCACCGTCACGTGACCGTCACCGAGACGATGGGCCCGCACCACGCAGTCGACGCGCGGACCGAGCATGGGCACGAGCCCCACGTCGAGCACGAAGCCGTGACCGGGCTCCTTGTCGCGCAGGCCCATGAAGGCGCGACCGAAGGCCTCGCGCTCGCTCGAGCGAGCGAGCCACCCGAGGAAGGGCTCGCCCACGGCCTTGCGTGCCGGCACCTGCACCAGCTCGACGAACACCCGATTGCACGCCACCACCAGACCCGCGCGATCGAGCACCGCGGTGGCGATCGGCGCCACCTGCAAGACCTCGCGGTAGAGGTCGTCGGTCGACGACGCGACCGTCGGGGACGAGGCGGTCACGCGGTCCATCACGCCGCGCCTCCCGTCGGGAGCCCACCCGGCATGGGCAAACCGGCGGGGAATCCGCAGCCCCTCGGCACGGAGCGAGGAATGCGGCGCGGATCCTGGGTCCAAGCGCGGCACATGATGGCCAACGAACGTAGCGTAACTGCAAAAGCCACGCACGGGGACCCTCTCCCGCGTGAGCGCTGCTCACGCGATCTGCTCGGCGACCGGCGCTGGTGCGTGGTACCAAGGAGGCCAACGAGGGCAACAGGCCACCATGAACGATGATCCGTCTCGATCCCCTTCGGCGCCGCCTCCACCGGACTCGCCGCAAGCGGACGCAGCCGGATCGGTGATCCGCCACGCCGCCACCGTGCTCGTGCTGCGGCCGGGTGCCGACGGCCGCGAGGTCTACATGGTGCGCCGCAGCGCCAAGAGCCCGTTCATGCCGTCGACGCTGGTGTTCCCTGGGGGACGGGTCGACCCCGAGGACGGTGCGATCGATCAGGACCCCAGCTGGGAGCGCGCCGCTCGACGCGAGTGCGAAGAGGAGGCCAGGCTGCGTCTGGGCCCCGATCGCACCCTGCGGTGGTTCGATACCTGGCTCACCCCCTCGGCGGAATCTCGGCGGCGCTACCTCGCCCGATTCTTCATGACCGAGCTGTCCGTGGGCGAGGGGACCGAGGCCCAGGCCGACGGCGTGGAGACCCACGAAGGGCGCTGGGCCACCGCGGCCGAGCACCTCGCCGCGTGGGAGACCGAAGAGGTCGATCTCCCGCCCCCCACCCTCGCGATGCTCTTGCGACTGCGCGAGGCCGAGCGCCACGGCCTGCCCGCCATGCTCGACGTGGATCCACGCGCCTTGATCTTGCCCAAGGTCATCATCGCGGACGGCCGGCTCACCATCCTGATGCCCCACGATCCCGACTACGCGGTCGCGCCGGGAGAGGCCGCGCCGGCTCCTGCCCGCGTGCATGGGTTGCCCTCGCGCTTCGTTCGCGACGGCCAAAGGTGGCGACCGTGCTGAGCTCCGTGCGCGAGCCCATGACGAGCCCCATGACGAGGATCGGCACGAGCATGGTCGGGCGGGCGGTCGTGGGCGTGGCCCTGCTGCTGGGGCTGATCGCCGGCTGCCAGCGCGAGGACCCGCCCCCGCGCGAGCGCGTGCCTTCCCCGCCGCCTCCCGCCGCCTCGACGCCCAACGACGCGGCGATCGACGTCGCCGCGGCCGATCCGGCTCGCGCTCGCCTGCTGGCCTGGCTCGATCCCGACGCGGTCTCGGTCGCCTACCTCCGCACCCCCTTGCGCGCCGATGCAGTGGCGGTGGTCTACGGCCTGCCACCACGCGCCGAGGATCTCCTCGAAGCCATGGGCGACGTCGACGAGGCGCTCGAAGCCATACGCCCCAGCGATGCCCCCTCGGCCACCACGTGGCTCGGACCTCAGACCCTGGCCTCGGCCAGCCTCATGGCCAAGAAGCCGCTCGTCCTGCGCCCCCTGACGGTGTCACGCGCGGAGGCGATCACCCGGCTCGAGGCGCTGGGTCTGCAGCGGCAGGAGGTCGATGCCTTCGAGGTGTGGGTCCCTCGTCGCGTCTTCCCCCATCGAGTGGTCCTGCTCGAGGGCGACGTGGCCGGCTTCATCCCCGTGAGCGATCCGGGCACCGGCCTGCCTCCGCTGATCGCCGCCCGCGACACCCCCCCGTCGGACGTCGAGACCCAGCTCGATGCGCTGCTCGAGCTCCCGGGGGGCCCGGTGGCGGCCGTGTTCGCGGCCGGCCCCATGCTCCACCTCGACTTCGACCAGGCCGTGCTCGCCGTGCGCTTCGAGCTACGGCCGACCCCCGAGGGCTTCGATGGCCAGATCGCCCTGCAGATCGACGGTGAGCCCAGTGCGGTGGTCACCGTGCTCTCCGCGCGCAACGCCCCCGAGCAAAGCGATGCAGTCCAGCAATTGATGAAGCGCGTCACGTTCGTGGTCGATGGCCCCGATCGCTCGGTGGTTGCCGGCCGCCTGCAGCTATCGACCGCCGATGCCGCCCCTCTGCTGGCGGAGCCCTAGGACGAGCGCGTGCCGATGCTACGCCTCCGGATGGTCACGACTCGACGATCGCCTTGGTGGGCGAGCGCATGGCTGCTCGCGCTCGCCTGCCAGACCAGGCCGACCTCGGTTCCGGTCTCCGATCCGGCTTCCGCTTCGGCCTCCGATCCGGCCTCCGATCCGGCCTCCGATCCGGCCTCCGCGTCGGCCGATCCTCCCCCATCGCTCCAGCCACCCCCGCCCTGTGGCCCGACCGGTGAGGGCTTCGACGGCTACGCCTGGACCTCGCCGACGGCCTCCGCCGTGGCTTCGATCCAGCTCGACGATCCCGAGCTGGCCGCGACCCTCTCCGCGCTGGGCGACCACGTGCGCGACGCCGGACACGGCCTGCCGATCCCGCTGGCGTTCTCGCTCGGACAATGGTCGTGGCAGGTGCCCGTGCTCGTGGCCACGCTCGAGCGCGCCGGCTTCCACCCTCGCGAGCTGGTGTTCGTCGCGGGAGACGATGGCGATCATGCGTGGATGTGGCGCAGCACCTGTGATCTCGACGAGATGATCGCGCGCATGGAGTCCGCGTGGGCCGTGGACGCACGCCGTACGGTGGAAGGCGTGGTCGCAAGCCCGTCCCCCCAGGCCCCGCCTCCGGCCTTTCCCCATGACGTGCTCGTGCTGCCAGGCCAGCGCCTGGCCCTGGTGCCCGCCGGCCATGCCACGGCCGTGCTGGAGCGCTTCGCCCTTCCTGCCCCCCGCGTGGGACTCGGCGTCGCGCCGCTCCCCACCGCGGGCCGCCGCCTCGAGGAGCTCGCGCCCGCCCCCGTCCGCCTGGTGTTCGTCGGCCGTGCGCTGCTCGATCCCGCCGCCGCCTCGACCGCCCACGAGCCGCGCTCGCTGCGGATCACCGCACAGGGGGTGGACGGGGATGCTAGCCTCCCTTCCCCACCGCCATGACCGACCCTCGTCAGGATCTCCTCACCCAGCTCGCTCCCGTGCTCGACCTCGTGGCCGAGCTCCCGCTGGCCGAGTGCCGCGATGCCGACGAGGCGGCGCGCCTGGCCGCCCGCCTCGAGTCGACCATGCCCGCCCAGGGCGAGCTCGCGCAGGCGATCGGCCGCTCCCTCCGCGAGGGGATCGCCGCCGGCTGGCTCTGCGATCGAGGCGAGCCCAGCGCCCGCTTCAGCCGAGTCGCCAAGGCCGACCCACGAACGCGCGACCTGTCGATCGACGTGGTCGACCTCGAGGGCCCCGCACTACGCCACCGTCATCCCCGGGGCGAGGTGACGCTCGGCTTCGCGATCGATCCCACGGCCGAGGGCTCGCGCTTCGATGGCCATCCTCCCGGGTGGGTCGTGATGCCAGCCGGCTCGGTGCACACCCCCACCGTCACCGGTCCGCGCATGGCCTTGCTCTACTTCCTCCCCGACGGGGCCGTGGAGTGGAATCCCGCCGATTGACGGCTGCGCGCGATCGCTGCCGCGCATTTTGCGGAGATCGACCCGGTCAATCCTCGACCACTCCTCGATCACGCCTCGACCACTCCCCCAAGTGGGACCTTCGCTGAAAGGCCCCCGTGAGACGTTGCGTTCCGGCCACGTTCGACCGACCTGCGGGGAGCCACTCGGATCGGGCCCTTCCCCTCGTCCACGAGCCCAAAGCTGCCCACGGGGATCCAAAGCCCCTTTTGCTGGGCCGCGCGTCCTGATAACGTCCCGCCCGATTCAAGGAGCACCCATCCAAGTGAAGCTCGCTACGAAGTCCGTCGCCCCTGCGATCCTACTCGGTTTGTGCATCGGCCTCGCCGGAGGCTGTGGCTCGAAGAAGCCCCCAGGAACCAACCCGCCCGGTGAGGACGGGGGTGGCAAGGCCGGCAAGAAGCCCAAGAAGCGTGGCGGTGGCAACGACGCCGGTGGCGACGGCGGGTCCGTGGCCGACGGCGGCGATGGAGGCGACGGTGGTGAAGCTGCCGCGCCCACCACCTGCGAAGCCAAGGTCGCCGATACGCCCACGCTGCTGTTCGGGGATCAGGTGATCATCCGCCCGCCGGTCGGGGTCGAGTTCCCCCCCGACGAGAACCCCATGGTGCAGACCGCGATCATGTCGGGCGGCTTCATGTCCGCCTGCGACGCGATCATCAAGCGGATGATGGTGTTCGTGTACGAGGTGGACAAGAAGAAGAAGCCCGCCAAGCTCATGGACGAGTTCATCTCCACGCTCGAGAGCCAGGGCTACGCCGGCGGCACGCGCTCGGAGGCCTACGTCGACACCGCAACCGACTATCACATGTCGGTGGAGTACGGCGGCGGCGGCGGCAACTCGGCGGTGGTGCTCTACCTCGGCGTCGCTCGCCGCGGTGACAAGGACTTCATCGTCATGCTCGAGTCCGAGCCCGCCGACTTCAAGCTCCTCAAGCCGACCTACGAGGAGTCGGCCAAGAGCCTGTTCGTGGTGCCGCCCGACGCCTGACCCGACGCTTCGGCTAGAACCGCATCGTCATGCTCGCGCCCGCATGTCCGGGCGCGAGCGTGGGCACGAGCGCGAGCTCCCTGCGCACGCGGGCACGCCGAGCGCCCCCCACTGCCATCATGGCGATGCCCCCCAGGACCAGGGCCGAGCCCGCCGCGAGGGTGACGATCCCTCCCGTCTGCCGGCGACGCGCGCGATCGATCAAGCGCTGCTCGTCCACGTAGAACGTCTCCCGACTGGCCCGCTCGAGCGCCTGGTTGCGAAGTGCCCACAGCGGCAGACTCACCGCCAAGAGGGTCACCGCCCCCACCGAGAACATCGAGCTGCCCCCGGCCACCAAGGCACGCCCCGAGCGGAGATCCTCGGCTTGATCCTCGCGCATCGCCGGGGGCGGAGGCTCGGCGGGCGCCGGAGCGGCAGCCGGCTGAAGCTCCGCCGGTGGTGGTTGCGGGGCCACGGCGGGCCGCACCCGTGTGAGCTCGGCGTCGATCTGCCCGAGCTGCTGCTCGATGGGCGCTCGCACCGAGGCCGCCTCGGGGGTGTCTCCATAGAGCGCGCGATGCTCGACCAGCCAGCGCGCCAGTAGCTCGCGCGCCTCCGCGAGGTGGGCCGGATCGTGGGTGCCGTTGTAGAGCTGCACCTTCTCCTGCGCCTGGCCGTGCATGGCCTGCAGCTCTTCCACCTTGGGGGCCACCTTGAGGTATGGCTCGACGACGGTGGTCGTGGCGCCCCGAGCCGCGACCGCCGGCAGCGGCATCACCACGCTCGCCGCGACGGCGACCGAGAGGATGGTGCGCATCATCGATCCTCCTCGCTCTGCGTGGCGGTCCCGACGACGACATCGACGGGAATGGTGTCCACCACGTCCCCATCGATGAGCACCTGGAGCGCGGTCGAGCCGCTCTCGACCCCATTGACCACCCACACGTCGCGCACGATCGAGCGTCGGACCTCGACCTTGCGCGAGTCGGACGGGCGCATCTCGAAGCGCTCGAACCCCACGTAGTCGCGTGAGCCCTCCGCAGCACGCGGCTGCGCCTCGAAGACGAGCACCCCGCCTTCGGGAACCACGATCCCCTGAGCGCCCAGCTCGGCTTCGGGGGTGGCCCGCAGCTGATGGAGCGACACGCGACCAAACTCCGGATCGCAGGCCACGGTGCCGAAGAGCCCCAGGGCCAAGCCCAAGAGCACGATCGACGAGACCACCCGTCTCATTGCATGCCTCCCGTGCTGCCGGTCCCGGTCTCCGTCGACGTCTCGCCGGTCGCCGTGCCCGAATCCGAGCCGGACGCCGTGTCCGTACCGGCGTCCGTGGTCCCGCCCTCGGTCTCGTCTGCGCTGTCACCTCCCGGGGGACGACGCTCCGGCCCGTCGTTGGACGACAGCACCTCGATCGCGATGGTGTCCTCGCGCCCGCCGCCCTGCACCTGGACATAGGCGGTGCCGGCCTGCCGCAGCTCGAGCGTGGCGAGGTGTCCCTCGGTCGAGACGAAGGCGGCGACGCTGGGCTCGAGCGACACCCACGAGTAGTCGAGGTGACCCACCAGGAGCTGGCCCGATGCATAGGGCTCCACCCGCAGGTCGATCGTTGCCCCCACGTCTCCATGCGTCACCACGTCGCCATCGTACGCATCGGCACGCACCACGGCCAGGCTCGTCGCCGGAGCGATCGACAGGGTCACGAAGTCTGCCACCGTGCCGTCGTCGGCCAGGCCCAGAACCGACACCAGGCCCGATTCCTGCGCCTGGTAGCGCGCCGTGGCGCCAACCGGATCGCAGTCGAAGTCGTAGTCGAGGTCGCAGTCGGGGATGTAGTCGTAGCTGGGGTT
The DNA here is from genome assembly GCF_026337845.1 of Paraliomyxa miuraensis. Lineage (GTDB taxonomy): Bacteria > Myxococcota_A > Polyangia > Nannocystales > Nannocystaceae > Paraliomyxa > Paraliomyxa miuraensis. Next base: position 19,448 of record NZ_JAOVZF010000134.1, read on the forward strand.
GGACGAGCGCGAGAGCTCTCGCGCGCGCGACGATCCAGCCAGCTCCAGCCACCCGGTTCGCACCGGGACCGACGAGCCCAAGCCGAAGCTCATCTCGACCTCGGAGCCCAGGGCGACCTTGGTGGGGAAGCCCGTGACCCTCCCCTCCACGCAGGTGATGTCACCCGCCCCTGCGCACTGCCAGCGAAAGCTGCCGTAGCCCAGCTCGCCCTGGCTCGACCCGGACCCGCCGACCTCCGTGCAGCTGCCAGTCATCGCCACGCCCAGCAAGGCGCCCACCGTCGACCATCGTGATGCGATCATGCTCGAGCCACCACCGAGTCGCCCAAGCATACGTGACGCCGACGTCACGAGCCACCGGGCACCGGCCTCCGGCTCTCGACCACCAGCTTCACCCCATGGGCCGGACCCACGTTCGCCGCGCGGACCTTGCCGCGATCGGGCTCGTTCGAGGCCAGGCGCAGGCCAAAGCGATGCACGAGGGTCCCGAGCACCACGCGAAGCTCGTAGTCGGCCATGGCCGCCCCCAGGCAGCGCCGCGCTCCGCCTCCGTACGGGAGATACTCGAACGGCGAGGGCTTGCGCTCGAGGAAGCGCTCGGGCCTGAACCGCAGCGGGTCGGGATGGGACTGCGCGCGCAGGTGGGCCACGCCGATCGCCGCGGCCACGCCCACGCCCGCGGGAAGCTCGTAGCCACCCAGGGTCATGGGCGCGAGCAAGCGACGAGGCGCGGGCGCTGGAGCCAGCGGGTGGCGACGCAGCGTCTCCCGGCACACCGCATCGAGATAGGGCAGCTTGGCGACGAGCTCGGGCTGCGGCGTCGGGCCCAGCGCCCGCAGCTCGGCCCGCAGGCGCTCGAGCACGTCCACGTTCTGCGGCTGGTGCAGGGCGTACAGGCCCCACGCGATCGCGATCGCCGTGGTCTCGTGGCCCGCGACCACGAGCAGCAACAGCTGCTGCCGCACGTCCTCGTCGCTCATCGGCGCCCCGTCCTCGTCGCGCGCCCCGATCAAGAGGCTCAGGATGTCGTCTCGTCCCTCGTCCTCGCGAGCGGCGGCGATGAGCGCATCGACGCGCTCGTGCACGGCCCGCTGGCGGCGGCGAAACGCGGCATAGGGGCCAATGCCTCCGAACTCGCGACGCAGCCAGGGGAAGATGCCCAGCAGCGGCGAGAACCCCTCGAGCAGCTCGGTGAGCTGCCGTCCGAGCTCGGCGCGCTCGGCCGGCTCGCGCAGTCCGAACACCACCTCGAGGATCACCTCCAGCGAGATCCGCTGCGCCGTCTCGTGCCCGCCCACCGTCCGACCGGGCTCCCACTGCGCCGTGTGCTGCTCGGTGATCCGCTGCATCGCCGCGCCATAGGCCCGCATGCGAGCCCCCTGGAACGGCGGCATCATCAGCTTGCGCTTGCGTCGATGCTCGGGACCTCCGATCAGGATGAGCGACTGATCGCCGAGCACGAACGCGAGGTCCTTGGAGAGCGGCTCGAGCGTGTCGGGATTGGCCGCGTAGATCGCCTTGATCCCCTCGGGGTCCCCGGTGCACACCAGCGGCGGGTTGCCCGGGATGGTGAACGTCTCGCCGTACTCCTTCGCCATCGCCGGCATCACGCCCATCGGGTCACGAAAGTAGCGAACCAACGACCACAGCGAGCTGCGCGGACCGGGCGGCAAGGCCATGAACCCGCGATCATAGCGGACCACGCCGGGTCAGGATCGCTCACCCGAACGACGAAACCCCGTAGAACGGGGTTCGTTCGGTGAGCCCGGCAGGGATCGAACCTGCGACCCGCGGATTAAAAGTCGGTGTTGGTGGGCCCGCGAGTCTCACTTTTTCTGCGCGGCGTCCCCCGCAACATTCGGGAATCGTTGGGGGATCGCTGGTCATCGGGCCCGCGGCCAGTACGTTGAAACCCGCCCGCTCCCGGCCTCACCTGAACTCCAGGTGAACTCCCGGAAGCGGCGAGGGAGACCACGATGCGCAAGCGCCTGAACAAGTGCGTATTCCGGCCGATCTGGGCAGTCAATCCGGCGAAACCTGGGCACCCAATCCGGCGCATGTGGGCAGGGCTCGGAGCGGAGCGACGGGTTTGGCTGGCGTCAGGTGGTCGTGGACTTGGTGCTCATTCCCTTCTGCTCGCGCATCGACCGCCCGGTGAGGGGGATGACGTGGGCGTTGTGCACGAGGCGATCGCAGATCGCATCGGCGATCGTAGGGTCGGCGAGCATCGAGTGCCAGTTTTTGGTCGGGACCTGGGTCGCGATCACGGTCGAGGTGTGGTCGTAGCGATCTTCGAGGACTTCGAGCATGTCGCGGCGCTCGACGTCACTGAGCGGCGCAATGAGGAAGTCGTCGAGGACGAGCACGTCGAGCTGGGCGAAGCGACGTAGCAGCTCCGAGTAGGAGCCCTCGGCGCGGGCGATGGTGAGGTCGTGAAGCAGTCGAGGGACGCGAACATACAGAGCACGTCGCCCTTGACGGCATGCGGCCTGGGCCAGCGCGGTGGCCAAGAAGCTCTTCCCACACCCGGTCTTGCCCAGCACGATGACGTTGTGGTGGTGATCGATCCACTTGCAGGTGGCCAGATCACGGACGAGAGCTTTGGTCAGGCCGCGACCGGGCTGGCACCATGCGTCTTCCAGTGTGGCCTCTGTCGGCAGCTTGGCCGCCCGTAGGAACCTCGCCAGCTTGCGGTTCTCACGGTCGGTCCACTCGCGGTCGACGACCATGCCGAGCTTCTCCGAGAAGCTCAGGGAATGTCCCGGTGCGAGGGCTTGGATCTCACGAACTGCAGCAACCATGCCGTGCAGTCGCATCTCGGTGAGCTTGTGGAGAGTCTCTTCGTCGTTCATTCATCTTCCTTCCGATCGTAGTAGTCACCGCCACGCACGTTGTCGTGGATGACGATGGGTTGGGGAGCAGGCGTGGGTGCGACGGGGACCCGGTCCAGCCCCCGTCGCAGGATCATCTCGACACTTCGTCGCGTCGGGCTGCCGATCTGCACCGCGCGATCGCATGCGGCCTCGACTCGACTCCCGCCGTAGCGCTTGGTCGAGCGGATCAGCGCCAGGCAGGAGCGATAGCCCTGCTCGGGGTGCGGTCGCGCCTTCATGATCGCGGTGACGACCTCGGCGGTCCGTGGCCCGTAGCTTCGAGCCCACTGGACGATGCGCGAGGGTGGCCACGCGCCGTAGAGACGATGGGACTTGGGGCGATGACGAGGGTCGGTGCTCGCAGCGCCAGGCGGACCGTAGCTGCGCACGTGGCTGGCGATGCGGCGTCCTTGATGGAAGACCTCGACGGTGGCGACGGTCACTCGTAGCTCGACCCGCTCGCCGACCAGAGGATGAGGGACGCTGTACAGGCGGTGGTCGACGTCGACGTGATAGTCGATGTTGACCTTGGCCTTCTTCCAGCACGCGACCTCGAATCGCGTCGACGGCAAGGGGCGCAGCGCTGGCCGATCGATGGCCTCGAAGGCGGACCGGCGGCAACCTTCGAGCTTCTTGAAGGGTCGCTCGTTGAGGCGCACGAGCAGTTCATCGATGGCGACGTTGAGCTCGTCCAGACCGTAGAAGATCCGGTCTCGAAGGCACGCGACGATCCAGCGCTGAACGATCAATACGGCCGCCTCGACCTTGGCCTTGTCCCGCGGCTTGCCCGGCCGGGCTGGGATCACCGCGGTCCCATAGTGCTGGGCGAGCTCGGCGTAGGTCGGATTGATCTCGGGGTCGAGTCGGTGGGGGCCCTTGACTGCGCTTCGAAGCTGGTCGGGGACCACGACCTGCGGAACACCGCCGAAGAACTCGAAGGCCCGGACCGTCGACGCACAGAAGTCCGCGACCTTCTGACTACGGCTGGCTTCGGCGAATGTGTAGTTGCTCGCCCCGAGCACGGCGACGAACAGCTCGACCTCGATCCGCTCGCCGGTCTTCGAGTCGAAGTAGGCGAGCTTCTTGCCCGAGTAGTCGACGAAGACCTTCTCACCTGCGCGATGGACCTGGCGCATGGTCACGTCGATGCGTTCGCGGAAGTCACGGTAGCGATCGCAGAACTGGCTGTACTGGTATGGCCGTCGACCTTCGGGATCATCGGTCGCCGCTTCGCAGTACTCGAGCCACAGTTGCTGCAGCGTCACGCCCGGTCGTCGTAGCTCGGCATGGACCCACTGCATGTCGATGGGCCTACGCGGGTGGGGCACGTTGCGGCCTGCGATCTTGAACAGCCGACGCTCGAGCTGCGCATCGTCGAGCGACTGGGCGACCTCCCACGTGACCCCGGCCTCGTGAGCGCGTCGCAGATAGGCCGCAACCGAGCCCTTCGACATCCCGGTCGCGGCCGAGATCTCGCGGTGGCTGCAGTCGTGCTCGAGCTTGAGGCGCAGGACTTCTCGGATCTTTCGCATCGGGTGCCGGCTCATCTCCGTGACGGTCGCCGTGTCGACGACGCCGTCAGCGAGTGGCTGGCCAGCCCCCGTGCTCCGCTCCCCGCGGCCTCGCGTCAATGGCGCGCGAGTGCCCAGGTGGCCCGGAATCGGTGCCCAGGTGCTCCGGAATCAGTGCCCGGGTTCGGCCGGAATCGGTGCCCAGGTGCTGCCGGAATCGGTGCCCAGGTCAGAGCGGAATTCGCAAACAAGACCACCATCGACCGCCTACAGCCCGGGCCCGCCCGTTACGACGTCATCGACGACCAGATCAAGGGGTTCATCATCCGAGTGAACACCGATGGCACGAAGACCGCCATGCTGCGCTACCGCCGGGACGGGCGGAACCGGGCCTACAAGCTCGGGGTGATCATGGGGGACTACACGGCGCACCAGGCCCGCGTGGACGCGGCGAAGGCCCGGGCCATCGTCGAAGCTGGGGGCGACCCGGCGAGGGAGCGAGACGCCCGCAAGGCCGCCCCCACGCTCGCGGAGGTGGCCGAGCGCTACATGACCGAGCTCGCCCGCCCCTACCGCAAGCCGAGCACCGTACGGGGCTACGAGAGCCTGCTGCGGGTTCACCTGCTGCCCGCACTGGGGCGCATGAAGATCGGCGAGATCGAGCGGGCCGACGTCCAGCGGTTGCACCAACGGATCGGCGAGACGGCGCCCGGTGCCGCGAATCGAGCGCTGGCCCTCGTGTCGGTCATCATGACGAACGCGGAGCGCTGGGGGTACCGCGACACGCGATCGAACCCCTGCCATCGCATGCCGAAGTTCCCGGAGCGCAAGATGGAGCGCTTCCTCTCGGCGGAGGAACGGGCCCGGCTCGATGCCGTCTTGGCGGAAGGCGAGCGCATGCGTCCGTGAGCCCGCCGCCGCTCACCTGAACTCCAGGTGAACTCCAGGCCCCTCACCGAAAAACGAAAACCCCGCATAACGGGGTTCGTTCGGTGAGCCCGGCAGGGATCGAACCTGCGACCCGCGGATTAAAAGTCCGCTGCTCTACCATCTGAGCTACGAGCCCGTCTCCCCGTCGCGGTGACGGAGAGGGCTTGCCCGGTCGGCGACCCCAACGGGATTCGAACCCGTGTTACCGGCTTGAAAGGCCAGCGTCCTAGGCCTCTGGACGATGGGGTCATGGGAGAGGACCGGGCAAGCGCGCCGTTATGTAGCGGAACCGGGGGCCCCCCGCAAGGCGCGAGCCGCGGCGCCGATCTCGGTTTTCCGGAGCCCGCCCTTTGCGGTACCACGCCATCCATGCGCGCGGTCTGGATCACCAAGCACGGCGGCCCCGAGGTCCTCGAGGTCCGCGAGACGCCCACGCCCGATCCCAAGCCCGGCGAGGTCCGGGTGAAGGTCGCCTTCGCCGGCTTGAACTTCGCCGAGCTGTCCGCACGCCAGGGCCTCTACCCCGACGCACCCAAGCCCCCGTGCGTGGTCGGCTACGAGGGCAGCGGCGTGGTCGAGGCCGTCGGGGCCGGGGTCGAGGCCGTGAAGGAGGGCGATCGCGTCGCCTACATGTCCCGCTTCGGAGGCCACAGCAGCCACGTGGTCGTGCCCGACGATCAGGTCGTGAGGATCCCCGATGCCATGTCGTTCGAGCACGCGGCGGCCATGCCGGTCAACTACCTCACCGCCCACCACATGCTGTTCGAGATCGCCCGGATCCGCCCCGGGGCCCACGTGCTCGTGCACATGGCGGCGGGCGGCGTGGGCACGGCCGCGCTGCAGCTGTGCCGCACCGTCGACGACGTCACCACCTATGGCACCGCCTCGGGCGGCAAGCACGACTACGTGCGCACGCACGGCTGCACCCACCCCATCGACTACCGCACCCAGGACTATGCGACCGAGATCATGCGCCTGACCGAGGGCCGTGGGGTCGACGTGGTGCTCGACGCCCTCGGCGGCGGCGACTGGCGCAAGGGCTACGCGCTGCTGCGACCGGTCGGCATCCTCATCGCCTTCGGCCTGGCCAACTCGAACATCGGCGGCAAGCGAGGCCCCGCGATGTATCTCAACCTGATCAAGCAGCTCGTTCGCATGCCACGGTTCTCGCCGATGACGCTGATGAACGACAACCGCACCGTCTCGGGCTGCAACATGGGCCACCTGTGGGACGAGAAGGCGCTGCTGCGGCGACAGCTCGACGCGCTCGTGCGCTTCTACGAGCAAGGTGCCATCGAGCCGCACGTGCACGCGATCCACTCGTTCGATGCCGCCGCCGCTGCGTTCTCCGAGCTCGAGCTGGGCAAGAACGTCGGCAAGGTGCTCCTGCAGCCCTGAGCCTGCCCCTGGACGGCCTCCCGGGCCCCGGAAACCCACCCCTGCCGCGGGGTGTCAGTACCCGATGCAGTGACACCGACCCCGCCCCTACGACGCATTCCCTCCGCGGCCCTCCTCGGTGCCGCCTGCCTGGCCCTCGTGGCCGCGTGCCATGCCACCTCGTCCACGACCGCCACCGTCGTACCGCAGGCGGCGCAGAGCGAGGCAGCCTCGCCCTTCGAGGGGCTCGAGCTCGGCTTCGAGCACACCTATCCCCCCAGCGGGTGGGTGCTCGATCGCTCCGACTATCCCGCCACCGTCGACGGCAGCCACGCCTTCGAGGGCCAGCACAGCCTCGCGCTCGCCCACGACGGCATCCACCGTCGCGGCACCGCCCGCCTGCCGCTGCCGATCGCGGCCGTCCGCGGGCAGCGAGTCGTCGCCACCGTCCACGTGCGCACCGAGGGCGTCGCCCACGGCGGCGTGGGGCTGCGCCTGCAGGCCCAGCGCGACCTCGACACGCTCGCCCGCCACGACACCCCGGCGCCGAAGAGACTGCGCGGCGACCAGGACTGGACCCCGCTGCAGATCGAGCTCGACGTCCCGCAAGACGCCGAGGAGGTCGAGCTGGTGCTCGAGCACGCAGGCAGCGGGACCGCCTGGTTCGACGCGGTCGAGCTGTCGGTCACCACCACGAGCGCGCCTCCGCCTCCGGCCACCCTCCTCGGGACCGTGCGCGACGCAACCAACGCGCCCGTCCCCGATGCCACCGTGGCGGTGTTCTCGTCCACGGGCGAGCACACGATCCACACCACGGACGACGCCGGTCGGTTCTCCGTGCAGACCCCGGCCGGCTTCTACGTGGTCGGGGCCAGCGCGCCCGCCGGAAGCGCCAGCGCCCTGACCGAGCTCACCACGGGCGAGCACCCGCTCGAGCTGCGGCTCGCCCCCGGTCCGCAGCTCGTCCGCGGCACGATCCACGACGATCGTGGGCTGCCCTACCCCGGCGTGCTCGCGACCGTGATGACGGCCGAGGAGCAGCTCTATCCCGTCCGGACCGACGCCGAGGGCCGCTTCTCCCTGTCTCTGCCGGCCTCCACCCACTACGTGGCCATGATCGAGACCCCCGATGGCCAGCGCGCGGTCCGTGAGCTCGACGATCCCAACGCCGAGCTCACCGCGTCGCTGCCTCGCACCGGCGCGGCATCCCCCGCCGCGCTCGACTGGATCGCCGCCCACGACGTCCCGCTGCGCACCACCGAGCCCCGCTCGGGCATCGACGATCTCGTCGCCCTCGATCCCGTGTTCGCCGACGCCACCGTGGTGGGCCTGGGCGAGGCCACCCACGGCACGCGCGAGTTCTTCCAGCTCAAGCACCGCATGCTCGAGTACCTGGTGGAGCGCCATGGCTTCACCGTGTTCGGCCTCGAGGCCAGCCGCACCGAGTGCCGCGCCATCGATCGCTACGTCCAGACCGGGCAGGGCGATCCCAAGCAGGCACTCGCCGGCATCTACTTCTGGACCTGGGACACCGAGGAGGTCCTCGACCTCATCGAGTGGATGCGCGAGTACAACGCCACCCACCCGCGCACGCTCCACTTCGTGGGCTTCGACATGCAGACCCCGGACGTCGCCGCGCGCAACGTGGTCGCGTTCCTCGACCAGGTCGACCCCCGGGCCCCCGGGCGGGACGCGCTGGCCATGTTCGGTCGTCCGTGGAACGAGGAGACCTACGCCGCGCTGTCCCCGGCCGAGCGCGCCGACGTCGAGACCGCGCTCGAGCGGCTGCTCGTGCACATGCAGTCCCAGCGAGCCGCCTGGGTCGCGGCCACGTCCGCCGACGCCTGGGCCGACGCCCACGAAGACCTCGTGCAGGTCCAGCAGGTCGTCGCCATGCGCAACGCCCACGGCATGGCCGTGTTCTCCGCCCGCGATCGCGCCATGGCCGACAACGTGCTGCACATCACCGAGCGCTTCGGCCCCGACACCAAGGCCGTGCTATGGGCCCACAACGGCCATGTCGCGCGTCACTGGTCGCAGACCGACGTGATGGGCAAGTACCTCTCCGACGCGCTCGGCAACGACTACGTCTCGGTGGGCTTCGCCTTCGATCGCGGCGGCTTCCAGGCCCTCACCGTGGCCGGCGATTCCATGGCTGGCCTTCGCGAGCACCGCGTCGGCTCGGCCAAGGGCTCCGACATCGAGGCAGCCCTGCGCCAGGCCGGCCCCGCGCTGTTCGCCCTGCCCCTGCGCGACCTCCCGCAGCAGGGACCGGCCGCACAGTGGCTGCGCTCACCCCTGCCCATGCGGCAGATCGGCGCGGGCTTCGACCGCGACGACCTCGGCGCCCGCGTGATCGAGCCGATTCCCGAGCGCTTCGACGTGCTGCTGTTCGTCGAGGAGACCTCGCGGGCGCGCCCGATCGAGCGCGACTGACGACACTCAGTCGTCCGACGCCGGTCCGCTGGCCTTGGCCAGCTGGCCGGCGTCGACCTTGCTCACGTCGAACCCTTGCGCGCGCTCGGTCATGGTGCGCACCACCTCCTCCCACGGCGGTGGATCGCCCTTGCTGAAGCGCAGCGGATTGCAGCGCGCCACCACGAACGCCTTGAGGTACGGGCTGTCGAAGCCGCGCTCCTTGAGCGCCGCCACGGCCTTGGCCACCGCCTCGTCGAGCGCGATCAGGGCCGACGCCCGCGCCTCGCGAACGGGGAGCGACTCGGGCAGCGGCAGCTCCAAGAACCCCTCCACGCGCTTGAGCACCGGCGAGTACGCGCCACCCGAGAAGCGGCCGTTCTTCTCGTAGCACGCGCCCAGGGTCAGCAGCACCGGATCCTCGAACTCGAGCGCATAGGCCGACTCCGGCTGCGGCGGCAGCTCGGCCAGCGACCGCGCCATGCGGATCACCTCGAGCGCCTTCTCCCGCACGTTGTGCGCCTTCTCGGTGTTGAGCGCGAGGATCTTGTAGGCGACCTCCGCCTCCGGCACCACCAGCGCCACGATCGCGCCGCCGCCCAGGTTGCGCACCGCGTTGAGACGGTGGTTGCCGTTGGGCGTCCAGTAGCCGCCCTCGGGGCCGCGCACCACGATGATCGGATCGAGGAAGCGATCGAGCTTGTCGATCACCTCGGTCAGCCGCTTGGCATGCATCGCCGAGAGATCGCGCTGGAACGGAGTGGGCGCGACCTTCTCGATCGGCAACGCGGCCAGGATCGTGAAGTGAGCCCCGATCGGCTCGCGATAGGTGGCCAGCACCCGCCCCCCATCGGCATCGATGGCGGCCTGCAGCGCGGTGACCTCCGCCGGGACCTCGCCCTCGCCGGTCGCAGGCGGCAGGAGCCCCCGCGAGCCGGGCTCGGGTGCGGCCTTCTTGCGCGAGGTCTTCTTGGCCGCCTTCTTCTTGGCGGCCTTGGCCTCGCCCTCGCCCTCCGCCCTTGCAGTCTTCTTCTTGGCAGTCTTCTTCTTGGTCTCCGACACGGCGCCCTAGTGTGACCGAAGCCGGGACCGCTGCGCCAGCACCTCCATGATCCGCTCCACGGCCTCGACCGGCTCCGCGCCCGAACCCAGGCCCGAGCCCGGTCCCGCACCCAGACCCGACACGAGGCTGGGATCGAGCCGAACGTCGGCTTCCTCGCCCTCCGTGCCCGCGGGCCCCACGTGGACCACCAGCACCTCGAACGGCGCCACCAGGGTCTGCAGGGTGTGGTGGTCGGCGAGCCCGATCACATTGGTCGTCGAGACCACCACGAGCCCCGCATCGAGGAACAGGTGCGCCACCTCGCCAAAGCGCCGGACCAGGCCCTCGCGATCGTCGAGCTCGATGTCGGCATCGACCCCCAGGACCACGTTCTTGCCGTCGAGCAGGTAGGCGTGCACGCCCTCGTCCACCAGGCGCCGCTCGAGCGCTCGGGCCACCGCATGCTTGCCCACGCCGGCCTCGCCCGTGAGCATGACCATGCTGGCCGGGTGCCCCAGCGCACGCGCGCGCCGCTCGGCGGTGATGTCCCCACGCACCCACTCGATGTCGCGGATCCGACTCTCGAGCCGTAGCTGCTGCTGCTCGTCGGGCACGAGCGCCCGCACGATCCCACCGCCCGCGATGTCGTAGCCATCGACGATCACGAACCGTCCGGTGGCCTCGACGCGCTCCGACGGGTCGAACGCGATCGGAGCGCGGGTCCGCAGCACCAGCTCGGCCACGTCGTGTCGATCGACCCGCTTCTTGGTCACGCTGCTCTCCAGCTCGCTGGCGTCGAGCACCCGCACGACCTCCTCGACCCGCACCTCCGTCTGGCTGGTGCCGAGCTTGAGCTTGTAGGCGCGACCGGGCTCGAGCGGCAGCTTCCCCAGCCAGAACACGTTGGCGCGCAGGCGCGTGCCCACCTCGGGCCCTTCCCGCAGGTGGCTCATGATCTCGCCGCGCCCCACGAAGATCTGCTCGGTCAGGGTGACGCCCGCCGAGCGCCCCGCCTCCACCTCGCGCGGTGGCTCGGCCGCGAACACCTCGAGGCTGGCGATCGTCGAGGTCTTGTTCGAGGGCGAGAACAGCACGCGATCGCCCACCGCCAGCCGCCCCGCCTCCACCCGACCGGCCACGATCCGCCGATCGTCACCACGGGCGTTCCACTTGTAGACGTCCTGCACGGGCATGCGCAGCGGCAGATCGGCGCCCGACGGCGCCTTGCCGAAGGCGTCGACCGCCGCGAGCACGTCGGGCCCGTCGTACCAGGGCATGGCCGCCGACGGCCCTGCGACCAGGTCGCCCTCTCGCGCGCTGATGGGAATGAAGCAGTGCGGGCGGATCCCCACGCCCTCGAGGAACGTGCGGTACTCGGCCACGATGCGGTCGAACACCCCGCGGTCGTAGCCGACCAGATCCATCTTGTTGACCACCACCGCGACCTGCCGGATCCCCAGCATCGACAGCAGGTAGCCATGCCGGCGGCTGTTCTCCCGCACCCCCTCCTTGGCGTCGATGATGAGCACCGCCGCCTCGGCCCGCGCGGCCCCGGTCACCATGTTCTTGAGGAACTCGATGTGGCCGGGCGCATCGATGATGATGTAGTCGCGCTTGTCGGTGCGAAAGAACACCCGTGCCGCGTCGATGGTGATGCCCTGATCCTGCTCGGCCTCCAACGCATCGAGCAGGAACGCGTACTCGAACTGCTTGCCCTGGCGCTGACAGGTGGCCATGACCTTGTCGAGCTTGCCCTCGCCGAGCACCCCGGTATCCGCGAGCAGCCGCCCCACCAGGGTGGACTTGCCGTGGTCCACGTGGCCCACGATCACGATCTGCATGGTCTGCCGCATGGCTACATGTACCCTTCCCGCCGCAGCTTCTCCATGGCGTAGGTGTCCTCCTGGTCCTGCGCACGGCCGGCTCGCTCGGGGACCTTGGTGGCGCGCAGCTCCACCAGGATCTCCTCGGTGGTGGTGGCGGTGGACTCGATCTTGCCGGTGCAGGTCTCACAGCCCAGCGACCGGTAGCGGTGCCCCGTGCCGTCGTCGAAGTAGAGATCGATGATCGGCACCCGCTCGCGCTCGATGTACTCCCAGATGTTGACCTCGGTCCAGTCGAGCAGCGGGTGGATGCGAACGTGCGTGCCCGGTGCGAAGTCGGTCTTGAACTGGTTCCACAGCTCGGGCGGCTGATCGGCGATGTCCCAGTCGCTGTTGTGATCGCGCGGCGAGAAGTAGCGCTCCTTGGAGCGGCTGCCCTCCTCGTCGGCACGGGCGCCAACGATCACTCCGGTGAACGCCTCGCGCCCGAACGATGCCTCGCGCCCGGGCGCCGCGGGCAAGGCGACCTCCGGATCCTCGTGGTACCGGCCGTCGGCCCCCATGCGCAGGCGCGGCCAGCTGCCGTCGAGCGTGTGCCGCAGCGCCTCGGTCTTGAGCGCTCGGCAGCACGTCAGCCGCCCGCGCTCGTGGCTCATCCCCTCGGCGAGCGCCTGCCGGTTCTGGCCCACGATCATCTGCAGCCCCCACTCCCGGGCCAGCCGGTCGCGGTAGGCGATCATCGAGGGGACCTTGTAGCTGGTGTCGATGTGGACGAGCGGAAACGGTACGTGGCCGAAGAACGCCTTGCGCGCCAGCCACAAGAGCACCGTGCTGTCCTTGCCGATCGACCACAACATGCACAGCTGCTTGAAGTGCTTGTAGGCCTCGCGGAAGATGTAGACGCTCTGCTCCTCGAGCTCGTCGAGCTGAGACATGTCGATTACCTCGCAATCAACCGTATTGAGTCGACGTCGCCGTCGAGATCGGAATTCGGCTTCATTTCGCGGCTTCGTGGCAGCACTAGCATAGTTTTCGAGCACGCGCTTCCCGTTCACAGCGCCGGTCGAGTCAATAATTACGGTATAGAAACGTAAATTGCGCCCAAGTGCCCGTGACGCGTGGGTTTCTTGTCCAGGCCCGGGCGGTGCGCGATCCTGAGGCGGCGGCAGCAAGGACGTCGGGACCCGCACTCCCCGTGGGTGAATATCCTTCCCCCACCGGCCATCCATGCGGGCCGCCGAGCCCCGACCGCTGTCGCGGGCTCAGCGCCTCCTCGCCATCGTCTGCTCCCTGCCAGAGGAAGAACAACACCATGCCGATCGTCCGCGCCCGCTCCCTCTCCCTCGGCCTTGCCACCGCTGCCCTCCTCGTGACGGCGGGGCTCTCGGCCGATGCCCATGCCCGCCCCAACCTCACGCGCAAGGGTGGGCAGTGGGGAGTGATGCTGGGCGGGGCGGCCTGCATCCCGGGCAAGGCCGAGTGTGCTCGCGATACCGCCACCGGAGTCGGCGGCGTGACCGTCGATGGCAAGACCCGCCCGTCGGTCGGCCTGGGCGCCGAGCTCGGCTATCGCTTCAACAAGTACGTGTTCGCGGGCGCGGCCTACAACCTCGGGTTCTTCGACACCAGCTACGAGGTCGTGGGCGCGGCCAGCTACCGCCGCGGGATGCAGAACAGCGTGTTCGGGGTGGTCCGCCCCACCCTCCCCGTGTGGCGCTTCGACTTCGGCCTGGGGCTCGGGCCCGGGTTCTCGCGACAGACCTTCGTTCGCACCGACGGCACCAAGGACTACTCGCAGGGCTTTGCCTTCAAGATCGAGCCCACCATCGACGTGTTCGTGAGCCGCCGGGTGTTCGTGGGCGCCAAGCTCGACATGATCCTCAACGCCCACGGCCGCACGTGCCGCGAGAACGAGACCACCGTGGTCTGCGACAAGCAGTCCTACGACACCGACGTCGCCCCCGTGCACCAGATGTTGTTCGGCCTGCACGTCGGCGGCACGTTCCTGTAGACCAGCGACGCAGCGGCGCCCGCAAATCGCAAATGACGAACGAAGGGCGCGGACCGAGATGGCCGCGCCCTTCTTCATTGCGTGCGATTGCTGGCTCGGGCTGGGCTCGCGCCCGCGCTCACTTCTCGGGGCCCGACGGCGGGGCGCCTCGCATCCCCTTGACCGCGTCGCGATCGAGCGCAGCCCGCGGGGCTCCCTTGCCCTCGCGCGCCTTGGGTCCGAGCTTGCGCGGGCCCTTGCCCTCGCCGCGCATCCGCCGACCGCCACGCTTGGGCTCGGGCCCGAGCGTGGGCTCGATGTTGTCGACGATCGTGTACTTGGCCAGCAGCTCTTCCTTGAGCTCGCGACGCCCCTGGTGGAGCTTGCGCTGCTCCAGCCGCTCGCGGATCTGATCGACGAGCGCCTCCTTGGGCAGCTCGCCGGGCGGCCACTTCCCGGTGACCTTGATGATGTGGTAGCCGAACTTGGTCTTCACCGGCTCGCTCACCTGGCCGGCCTCGAGGGCGAACGCCACCGCCGAGAACTCCTCGGCCATGCGATCGGCGGTGAAGATGCCGATGTCGCCGCCCTTGGCCGCGCTGGGGCCGGTGGACTTCTCGGTCGCGATCTTGGCGAAGTCGGCGCCCTCGGCCGTGACCAGGGCGTGGATCTCCTTGGCCTTGGCCAGGGCCTCCGCCTCCCACTGCGTGCGCTCGTCCTCGGAGGGCTCGGGCACCTTGCCGTCGGCCTTGGCCCGCACGTCGGCCTGCGGCCCGATCGGCACGAGGATGTGCGACGCCTGCACGCGCGGCTTGTCGGACTTCCAGTTGCCCTTGATCTTGTCGTAGTCCTCGTCGATCTCCGCCTCGGTCACCTCGAGCTTGCCGAGCTTGACGAGGATGGCCTTCTCGCGGAGCTCGGCGATCACCATGTCCTCGAGGCTCTTGTCGGTCTCGCCGCGCCGCTCCAGGTGCTTGTCCCACTCCCGGATCCCACGACGCTGCTGCTCGTCGCGCGAGGCGAGCTCGGCCTGGTCGTAGTCGACGCCGAGCGCCTTGGCCTCCTGGGCGAGCACCTCGTGATAGATGAGCCGCTCGGTGATCGACTTGCGATAGCGACGATCGGCCGACGGAGGGATCTCGCGGCCGCGATCGGCATACTTCTTGATCTTGAGGTCGTAGATCTCGCGGAACACCCCGTTGGGGATCTCGACGTCGCCGACCTTCGCGATGGCGCCGTCGGGGATCGGACCGAGCTCGATCTGCTCGGACTTGCCGTCGGCCGACTCGATCTTGTCCAGATCCTGGGCCTTCTCGGGCTTGGGCGGCTCGGTGCAACCGAGCGGGAGCAGCAGGGACAGACCTACGATGGCAGGAAACGAGTAGCGCATGCGTGCCTCCCCAGTGGGCCCGGCTGGCGACGCGGCCGGGCCGACGATGGCGTCCCGATGTAAAGCACATCGAGCGCCCCACGACAACGAAGGTCCGGCCCGGACGCCGCGACACTGGCCGATCCGCCCGGGACGGACCCTCGCATGCCGCGCACACGCCGCCCTCACGGCCCCCGTCCATTTCGCGTAGGCTTCGGCCCCTTGTCGTCCCTGGTGCAGATCCGGCGGGGCCCGGCCCCCCACGCGTCATCCGAGCGCGGGCCGCAGCCCGAACTAGAGCCCGAGCCGACCGCGGACATCGTGGTCGCCACCGACGCACCGCGGGTCTACCTGGAGACGTTCGGCTGTCAGATGAACGAGGCCGACTCGGCCCTGATCGCCGGGCGCCTGCGCGAGGGCGGCTACGTGCGCGTGCGCGATCCAGCGCAGGCCGACGTGGTGCTCGTCAATACCTGCGCCATCCGGGAGAAGGCCGAGGATCGCGTGGTGGGACGCACCAGCCAGCTGCTGCGCCATCGCGCCGACAACCCGGGGCTGGTCATCGGGATCACCGGCTGCATGGCCGAGCACCTCAAGACCCGCGTGGCGCAGCGGGCTCCCCACATCACGCTGGTGGCGGGCCCGGACAGCTACCGCAGCATCGCCGCGCTGTGCGACCGCGCGCGGGCGGGCGAGCGGGTGATCGACGTGCGGCTCGACAAGGCCGAGGTCTACGAGGGCCTGGCCGAAGAACCCGACGACGACGGCATCAGCGGGTTCGTGACCATCCAGCGCGGCTGCGACAAGTTCTGCACGTTCTGCGTGGTGCCCTACACCCGCGGGCGCGAGCGCGGGGTGCCGCCGCGCGAGGTCCTGCGCGCGGTGAGGGCCCGGGCCCAGGCCGGCTACCGCGAGGTCGTGCTCCTGGGGCAGACGGTCAACTCCTATCGCCACGAAGACGTGGGCTTCGCCGAGCTGCTCGCCGCGGTGCACGAGGTCGAGGGCATCGAGCGGATCCGCTTCACCAGCCCCTACCCCGTGGACTTCTCCCCGGCGCTCGTCGACGCGATGGCGCGGCTGCCCAAGGTGTGCCCCCAGGTGCACCTGCCGGCGCAGTCGGGCTGCACCGCGGTGCTCGAGCGCATGCGCCGGGGCTACACCCGCGACCAGTTCGTGGCGCTGGTGGCCCGCCTGCGGCAGGCGGTGCCCGGCATCGCGCTGTCGACCGATCTGATGGTCGGGTTCTGCGGCGAGACCGAGGACGAGCACGCGCAGACGCTGGCGCTGATGGACGAGGTGCGCTTCGACAGCGCGTTCATGTTCGCCTACAGCGATCGCGGCATCACCTACGCCAGCAAGAAGATGAGCGACGACGTGCCCGAGGCGGTCAAGAAGCAGCGGCTCCAGCAGGTGATCGAGCGGCAGGAGCAGCACACCCGCGCCTCGCACGAGGCACGCGTGGGCACCCGCCAGCGCGTGCTGGTGAGCGGCACGTCCCGCCGCGGCGACCGCTTGGTGGGGCGGACGGAGAGCTTCCACAAGGTGCTGCTGCCCCTGCACGCCGCGGCCCCCGGCGATCTGCTCGACGTGACGATCACGGGCAGCACCGGCCACTCGCTGTGGGCCGAGCCCGCCCCGAGCCAGCGGCACTAGCCACGCCCCCGCGGCTGCGAGACCATCGCAGCCATGGCCAAAGCCGCGCCCAAGCCTCGCCCCGAGGACGACGATCCCAAGCCCGAGCCACCGCGGCGGGTCAGTCGGCACGTGCAGCCGCTGGGGCCGCGCGTGCTGGTCCGCGTGCTCAAGTCCCCCGATCGGTCCGAGGCCGGCCTGTTCCTCCCCCAGGGGGTCAAGGACGACAACGCGATGGCGCTGCTGGGCGAGGTCGTGGAGGTCGCGCGCACCATGCCCAAGGTCGACGATCCCCTGGCCGACGAGACCACCGAAGAGGACGACGACCACGACCGCCCCGATCCACGCGCAGATCTGGGCAGGAACGTCAGCGGAGTGCCGCTTCACGCCAACGTGCTGTTCGAGAAGGATCGCGGGGTGGCCGTGCCCTGGGACGAGACGCTGCGCATCATCGAGGTCCGACACATCCTGGCGTTGGTCGACATCATCAGCGAGGACGAGATCCAGTGACCGCCACCGCCCCGCGCCGCCGTGCTCCCCAGATGCCATCCCGGGTCTCGCCCCTGCTCGCGACGCTGCTCGGCGCGGGGCTGGTCCTGCTCCCGGCCGCGCCCGCGCGGGCCGAGGTGCCGCGGGCGCAGGATCGCCACCCCACCGACGGGGTCGACCGGGTCATCCACGACGTCTCGGGCGAGGGCGACGCCACCAGCATCGAGCTGAACCCCGCGCTGCTCGCCGACATCGAGGGGGTGGACCTGTCGCTGCTGGGCTATCGCAGCGTGTCCAACTACACCCGCGGCAGCGGGTTCGGCGGCTTCTTCGCCTCCAACCTGGGCTTCGGGCTGGCGATGGGCCTGGGCGTGCAGGTGGTGCGGCCCCAGCTACGGCTCGACGGCGACGACTTCGACGCCGACTTCAACCCCGACCTCACCAAGCTCTCGCTGGCGTTCGCGGGGGACTTCGACCAGGCGGCGTTCGGCGTGGGCGTCCACGGCGTGCGCGTGCAGGGGCAGTGGCTGCAGCGGCCCGACCTCGACATCGGCGCGATGGTCAGGATGTTCGACTATGGCTCGGCCGGCATCAACGCTCGGCTGTCGTCGGCCGACCTCGACAGCACGGTGCTCCCGGCGCACTTGTCGTTGACCGGCGAGCTGGCGCTGCGACCCCTGGGCACGCACCACCTCGAGCTGGCCGCCGCGGCGACCCAGCAGGTGCTGGTGAGCGAGAACGGGGGGCCGGTCCAGCGGGTGGACTTCTCGGGGTTCCTGCCGCGCGGACGGGTGGCCGTGCGCTGGCAGGGCTGGGCGCTCAAGGCCGAGGTCGAGCAGGTGCGCGCCTCGGTGCTCGATCCGGTCACGTTCGAGCGGGTCGAGGGCCAAAAGGCGCTGCGGGGCGGGGTGGCGCTCGAGGGCTCGTGGGACGTGATCACGGCCGGCGCCGGCCTGCACGCGGGGGTGTCCGAGGGGCTCGACGGCGTGGGCTTCTCGGCCCGCCTGCACTCCCGCGAGCGGGGCCGGGTGGTGTGGACGCGAGAGCTCGATGCCGAGCGCTTCGAGCTCGCCGACGTGAGCGACGAGCGCAGCCTCATCGAGATGCTCGAGCGGCTGCAGCGGGCCGAACAGGCCGGGGAGCGCAGCGTGCTCGTGGTGGACGCCCGGGGCACCGGGGCCGGCTGGGCCAGCCTGCACGAGCTGCGAGAGGCGCTCGTCCGCGTGCGCAATGCGGGCGGCCACGTGTTCGCCTACCTCGAGACGGCCAGCCTCAAGGACTACTACGTGGCGAGCGTGGCCGAGCAGGTGTTCGTGCACCCGGCGGGCTCGCTCGAGACCTACGGCATCGGCTCGACCTCGCTCTACCTCAAGGGGGCGCTCGACAAGGTGGGCGTGAAGGCCGAGGTGATCAAGGTCGACGAGTACAAGAGCGCGGGCGAGCGCTTCACCCACACCGCGCCGTCCGAGCCCGACCGCGCGCAGCGGCAGGAGATCCAGCGCGATCTCTACGCGACCGTGGTCCACGACGTGGCGCAGGCCCGGGGCCTGTCGCTCGCGGACGTGCGCCACCGCTTCGACGAGGCCCCGTGGGGGCCCCATGCCGCGGTGGACGAGGGGCTGGCCGACGAGGTCGTGTTCCGCGACGAGCTGCTCGAGCGGATCTCCGAGCGGATCGGGGCCAAGGTGGAATTCGCCGAGTTCTACGACACCACGCCGCGGCTGCACTGGGCCGGGGACCCCTACGTGGCGGTGGTGCTGGTCGAGGATGCGATCGTCGACGGCAAGAGCCGCAAGATCCCGCTGTTCGGGCTGGGCTTTGCGGGGGGCGACACCATCGCCAAGACCCTGCACGACCTTCGCGAGGACCCCGATTGCCGCGGCGTGGTCCTGCGGGTCAACAGCCCCGGTGGGTCGGCGCTGGCCTCCGACGTGATCTGGCGCGAGGTGGCACTGACGGCGCAGGCCCACGCCCAGGACCCGCGCTTCTCGGCGCCGATCGTGGTGTCGATGGGCGACGTGGCCGCCAGCGGCGGCTACTACGTGTCCGCCGGGGCACCGGTGGTGCTCGCGGATCCGATGACCATCACCGGCTCGATCGGGGTGATCTCGCTGCACTTCGACGTGTCGGGGCTGCTGGAGACGCTGGGGATCAGCACGTTCACGCTCGCCGAGGGCAAGAACGCCACCATCGGCGAGCCGTACTCGGCCTACACCGAGGACCAGCGTGCGCGCATCGAAGCCTCGATCCGCCGCACCTACGATCTGTTTCGCGAGCGCGTGGCCACCGCGCGGGGCATGACCCCCGAGAAGGTCGACGAGCTCGGCCGCGGGCACGTGTACTCGGGCACCGATGCGAAGGCGCTGGGGCTGGTCGACGAGATGGGCGGTCTCTACGACGCGATTGCCCTGGTGCGGTCGGAGGCGGGTCTGCCGGACTGGCGACCGCTGAAGCTGCGCGTGCTGCCCGAGCAGCCATCGTTGCTCGACCTCATCCTCGGCTCGAGCCGCGGCCCGAGGGGGCGCGTGGGCCCGGTGGGTCGGGCGGTGGAGCGCAAGCGATCCGCCCGCGAGGCAGCGTCGCTGCGCGGCGCCCTGCCGCTGGCGCTCGACGAGGCGCTGTCGCGCATTCCGCTGTCGCTGCTGTTCCTGCCGCAGGGGCAGGCCCAGGCGATCATGCCCGCCGTGATCGAGCTGGAGTAGCCGGGGCTCCCGGAGGCCGTCAGCCGTCGGAGAGCCGCTGGAGCAGCACCTCGCCCACCCTGGTGCTCATCAGCGCGAAGCCATCGTCGGTAGGATGGATGTCGTCGTGCCACATGGAGTCGTGCGTCACGATCCCCCGTAGATCGACGTAGCTCACCCCCGCCACGCACTCGCAGGTGCTGCGCAGGTGCTCGTTGTAGCGATCGACGATCGCCCACAACACCGCGCGCCGCTCGTCCCCCGAGCGGATCCCCGCCGCATCGAAGAACCTCGCGAGGTAGCCGTCGTCCCCCACGTCGCCGACCCGGAGATAGTCATAGCCATGCACGAGGACCGGCAGCGTGGGCTGGCGTCGGCGCACGCGCAGGAGCATCTGGCGGATCGTGCCCACGAGCGCGAGCATGTGGTCGTCGACGGCAGGGGTGAGCAGCCGCTTTGGATCCGCGCCGGTGCGCCACGGGTGCAGGAACTCGTGGAACCGTAGCATCAGATCGTTGCCGCCTCCGCTGAGCAGCAGCGCGCTCGCGCGGTGCTGCTCGATCGCCCGCTCGTGATCGCGCGTGCCCTCCATGCGCCCGAGCAGATCGCTGGCCGCCCCCACCCCCAGCGCGAGCACGGGCAGATCGTCGTCGTCGAGCAGGTGGTCGGTCAGATCCTCGATGTAGGGATGCGCCACCCAGGAGTCCCCCTCGCACACGATCACCGGCCAGTGCGGGTTCTCGGCCCGACGGCGCTCGAATCGGATCCTACGCCAAGCCCGCTGGGCGTCGTTGGCCAGGTCGAGCAGGCGATCCTTGAGGCGTGGCCGTACGGCGTCGCCGATGGCCTCGAGCGCGCGATCGGCCTCGATCCGCAGCCCCGACCGCAACCTCCAGGCGGCCACGAACGGCGAGCCTCCGTGCTCGGCCTCGAAGTGCTCGACCAGCGCGTCGTAGACGTCCTCGTCGTCGTCGCCGTGCAAGCGCGCCCGCAGCTCGCTCTCGTGGATCACCATTGCGCTCAGGATAGCCCGTCGGGCCGCTCGACGAGCGCGGGACCATCGACGCGGGCCACGATCACGTGGGCCGGCGAGCGCAGCCGGGCCAGGCGAGGCTGCGCTCGCTGGTGGTGCTCGGGATGCTCCTCGTGCCAGGCATCGAACCCGGCGACGTCGAGCGTGCGGGCCACGGCGTCGAGATCGGCGAACGGATCCTGGGCCTTGCGACGCCGGGTCAGGCTGCGGGTCGCGGCCTTGAGGACGTGCGTCGCCCAGCCCACCCGGGCCTGGGCCGCCACCGTGTGCAGGTCGCAGACCATGTGCCCTCCTCCCGCCTCGCGCAGGGCCTGGGCCACGGCGGCGAACATGCGCGCACGGGGCCCGGCGTCGAAGTAGCCGACCACCCCCTCGAGGATCACCACCGGCCGCTGGTGCTCGCGAAGCAGGCTCGCGAGGCGGGCGGCGAACTCGGGGGCGAGCGCGTCCGCGTCGTGCACCGCATGGCGCCCGCGCAGGCGCTCGCGCAGCGCGGCGGGGGCTCGCGCCAGGGCGCGACGCTTGATCGCGGCCATCGCCGGCAGATCGAGCTCGAGGCCGGGCACGCCGTGATCGGCGGCCCAGGTCACCGCGCGCCGGGTGAGCCCGGCCCCCAGCTCCACCACGCACCCGGGTCGGAGCTCGGCCACCACCGCGTCGATCAGGCGGTGTCGATACTCGAGGAACTCGTGCATCGTGGGCACGGTGGACGACAGGCGGGTGGCCCACTCGCCCAGCACGAAGAAGCCCCAGTAGAGCACGGCCCCGGTGCGCGTGGCGAAGTGCTCGGCGTGGGGCAAGCCGGCCCTGCGCCACACGTAGGCGGTGTAGTGGGCCGTGGGCCCGATCCGCTCGGCGTGCTCGCTCATGCTCGTCGGACGTGCCCGCTCAGCGCTCGAGCATGCGCTGGGCCTCGGTCGGTCCGATCGCCACGCGCTCGGCGACCTCGAGGAACAGCGCCCGCTCGCGCTCGCCATCGTCGTTGGCGTGGACCACCGGCACCAGGGCCAAGAGCGCAATGCTGCGCTCCTCGGCGTCCATGCGCATCAGCTCGCCCACCACCTCGTCGAGCGGCGGGGGATGATCGCGCAGGGCCACCAGCGCGGGACGACGCTCGGGCTCGACGGGCAGGCGCTCGAGGATGGCGTCGAGCACCGCGGCCTCGGCCGGATCGAGGCGGCCGTCGAGGTTGGCCAGGATCGCGGCAAAGCCCGCCACCAGCTCGGAGCGACGATGCGCCTGCCGAAGCCACTGGGCCCGCAGGTGCGCGGCCTCGGGCCCGGGCACGCCCATGCGCTCGGCCAGCGCGTCGTGGACGGTGGCCTCCTGCTCGCTTCCCTCTCCGTCGGCCAGTGCCATGCGCCAGGCCTTCTCGAGGATCCCCTCGGCGAAGAACGGCATGGGCGGGGCCAGCGACTCCATGTGAGCGTGGAGGCGCGCGCGATCGGCCAGCAGCTCGGACCACGCCGTCGCCGCGTCGTCTCCCAGGCGCTCGTCGAGCATCCACAGCACGCGATCCCACTCGCCGGCCTCGACGATGCCGTCGGCGTGTGCGACGAGGCCACAGGCGGTGAGCGTCCACTCCTGCTCGGGCGACAGCGGCATGCGTCGAAGGTATCAAGGCCGCGAGCGCGCGCAAGCGCGCGATCGCGACGCGCTCGAGCCGGCCCCGTCAACGCGGATCGGGTGGGCTCGTGATGGGGCCGCGCGGCCCGAGCTCGGGCTCGGTCGGGCGGTCGGGCTCACCGGTAGAACCGTCGCGGGTGAAGCGAACGCACGCAAGTCCCTGGGGCCACGCCACCAGACGGGCGCGGGGACCTCCCGCGCGGGGGCGAGGATCGTCGTAGAACGGAGTGCCGCTCCACGCGACCTCCACCTCCACCACCACGGCCTCGTGGGCCGGCAGCGCCTCGATGATCGGCGTGCGCCCGTTGGCCTGCTCCGGTCGCATGCGCGAGAGGACACGGGGCACGGTGACCCCGAGGCTCGCCGTGCCTCCGGGGTCCACGGAGGTGAAGCGCGGCCACAAGAACGAGCCCACGCGCGTGGGCTCCTCGAGGCCACGCTCGGAGAGCTGCACCTGCAGCGTTCGCGTGCTCGCGTCGTAGCGGACCGCTCGCATGGTGCGGTAGAGGTGCAGCGTACGCTCGGCCGGGTTGGCCACGGTCAGCTCGAGCCGCAGCTTGCGCCCGTCGTCGTCGAGGGTGGCATGGGTGATGCGAAGCGCGGGGCTCATGGCGAGGCGTCCTCGTCGCCGTCCCATGCGATCCGCAGCAGGGCCTCGACGTCGGTGTGATTGCACAGGTGGCTCGCGATCCGAGCGCCGAGCTCGGCCCGCGCGGCGGAGGTGCGGACCAGCGCACGCCCCAGGAAGGCGAGCTCCTGCGCCAGGGCGAAGCGCGACAGGCCATGCCACACGTCGGTGAGGGGGAGCTGGGCGGCCCAGGCATCGAACGAGCGCGCCAGGTGCTCGCCGATCGCGGCCGCGCTGGCGTTGGCGTGCACCAGCCGCAGCGTGCCGATGATCATGCGGATCGGCTCGAACAACGCCCAGTGCACCACCTCGCTGCCGCGTGCGCGCGCGTCGATCAGCACCGCGAGCTCGTGAAGCTCGGCCGACCCCGTCAGCTCCGCGCGACCGGGGTGATCGAGCACCGCCTCGGCGGCGTCGAGCTCCTCGGGGGTCGAGCGCAGCAGCTCGGGGGACTGCCGAAGCCGAGCGAGCACCCGTCCGCCGAGCGCCTCGGTGCCGGAGCGCCCCAGCGTGTAGGCGACCATCAGCTCGAGACACGTGGTGAGCGGACCGACGAAGTAGTCGCGGATCTCCTCGAGCACCACCCGCGAGCCGGCCATCAGGCGACAGATCTGGGGGCTGAACCCGTAGTAGTCGTCGTGGAGACGGGCGAAGAAGTCGAAGCCGACCTCGGAGCGCCGCAAGAGCTCGTCGCGAACGCGGCGCAGCGCGTTCACCTCGGCCGAGTATGGCGAGCCGGTGGCCACCGTAGCCACCACGCAGCAACTCGCGGCGCACGAGCCATCCAGCCCCGGGTTGGCGCAGTGATTGGAGGTATTGCGCCGGCGCGCGCCCATCTGCTGGCGCATGTCGTTCTCGTCCACCATGGCGGCTTGCTCTTCGGGAGAGGCTTCGCTGCAAGGGTCAGCGGTCTGCAGCGACAGCAGCTCGCCCCTCGCCTGCCGAAGGGCATGCGACAGCTCGTGATACAGCAGCACCGCAGTGGGGTTGGACAGGTCATATTGTCCGTTGTCCTCGGCGCTCAGGCACACGCCCTCACCGTTGTTGTCCTCGACGTCATAGAACACGAGGATCGAGCGGGTCGGGTTGCCCGAGGTTCCCGGCTCGCACGAGCTCCCGTTGCCGGCCATCGGCGTGCCGTCGGCAAACGTGAACCCACTGCCGACCGCGACGATGATGATGTCGATGCCGTCGTCGCCGACCCCGAACTCGGTGTTGACCAGCACGTCGAGGCGCTCGGGGCACGGGCCGGTGGTGCTGCGCTCGTAGGAGATCTTGACCAGGCCGTCGCAGAACGCGTCCTCGCCGTAGCCGGCGGCCACGTCGTCGCCGGTGTCGTTGTTGGAGATCTGGATCAGATCGACGCTGGCACTGGCCGGGAACACCACGTCGCCGCAGCTGCCCCACGTGCCTGCGTCGATCTGGATGAAGAGGGTCATGGCTCGCGCTTCCACTGGCCGTCCCAGCCCCGAGCGCGCGGCTCGTGGGGGGTGGTGGAGCCCGGCTCGGCGAGCGCGTCCTCGCGGCTCGCGAGTTCCTGCTCGAGCGCTCGCACTTGCCTGCCCATCATGTCCGCGAGCTTCGCCGCCCAGCCCAGCATCACTTCGACCCGATCGACCAGGGTGGCGAGCTTGGCGTTGGTCATCCGCTGCGCCTCGAGCACCGAGAACAGCCCCTGGCCGAGGAAGGCGAGGCCGGCGTCGACGGTGGCGTTGGTGACGTCGACGCCCGCCTTCAGCTCGGCGGCATCGCCCCGGACGAGCGCCACCATGTCGGCCGCTTCCTTGGTGTGCGTCTCGATCTGCGAGAGCCGGTTGTTCACTTCGTTGGCGAGCTCGGCCAGGGTGGGCATGGTCCTGCTCCTTGGCGCGGCCCTCGTAGAGGACGCAGCGGTCTGCGCTCACGTCGTCTGCATGCGCCGATCGGAGGTCTCTTCAAAGACCATCTAGGACGGGATCGGGCGGTCGCAAGGCCGGTACAGCGCGCCCAAAAAAGCAAGCGGGATCGGCACCCGGCATCGGTCCAACCAAACCCCGACCATGGGTTTTGAAATATTCGAAATATTGGATTGAAATGCGATCTATGGCAGCCCTATCATGGTGAAATGAAGGGTTTCCCGGCCCCGTGGCTCTCAGTTCATGCGCTGTGCGCATCTCTGACGATGGCTGCCTGCGGGCCCTCGAGCCCATCCGTGGGGGCGGGAGGGGCAAGCACGAGCGAGGCTCCGAGCGACACCTCGAGCGGCGGCGCCGGTGGCAGCAACACATCGACCCCGGTCGAGCCCGATGCGAGCAGCGACGGCAGCACGGGCGATCCCCCGATCTTGTTCCTCGTGGAGCCCGACGGAGGAGGAGTCTCGTACGAGTGCGACTTCCTGCTCCAGGACTGTCCAGCGGGCACCAAGTGCAACATATGGTCGAACGACGGCGGCAGCGCATGGAATGCCACCAAGTGCGTCCCGATCGCCCCCGACCCCGACGAGGTCGGCGAGCCCTGCACGGTGGAAGGCAGCGGGACGAGCGGGCTCGACACGTGCGTGCTCGGGGCGGTCTGCTGGGACGTCGACCCCGAGACCCTCGAGGGGGTCTGCGTCGCATACTGCCAGGGCGATGCGTCCAACCCCTACTGTGCGGATCCCGAGACCACCTGTGAGGGGCGAGACATCTTGCTGTGCCTGCCGGTGTGCTGCCCCCTCGAGCAGAACTGCGTGGAGGGACAGGGCTGCTATGCGATCCATGACTCGTTCTCGTGCGCACCGGATGCGAGCGGCGACCTCGGTGCGTTCGGCGACCCGTGCGAGTACATCAACGCCTGCGATCCCGGCCTGGTCTGCCTCGGGGCGTCCTGGCTGCCCTGCGAGGGTGCAGTCGGCTGCTGCACCACGTTCTGCTTCGTCGGATCGAGCGCGTGCAGCGAGCTGGATCCGACGATGGAGTGCGTCCCGTGGTTCGAGGAAGGCGCGGCCCCGCCCGGCTTCGAGCACACCGGCGCATGCGTCGTGCCGAGCTGAGCATGCACCCATGGATGCCACGGAGGAATCCAATGCGCTCGAGCTCCTGCCGTGCAATCGTCGTCGCGCTCGTCCTGGGCATCGTGGGCTGTCGCGACGTGACGCCGGCCAGCGAGGACATCGGTGGCAGCTCGGAGTCGTCGGGCGGCGGCAGCGGGGCGGGCACCGAGCCCGACGTGGTCGATGGTGACTCGACCGGCGAGCCGACGGAGCCGGACGCCTGCGAGGATGCATGCATCGATCTCGGCAGCGAGGACGGCATCGCCGGGTGCCACGCGTGCCGCTGCAAGATCGCGTTCGACGACTGGCTGCCGTCCGTCGACGAGCTGCAGTGCCAGAACGCGGAGGCGATCGTCACCCATCACGCGGTGCTCTCGGAGACCGGCTACACGCTCGAGCCCGCCCCCCCGGGGGCGACCGACTGCGCCAACCCCTCGTTCCTCACCGGCTCGTGCCAGCAGGGCAGCAAGCTCGGCCAGCTCACGCACGGCGACGTGTCGGTGTACTGGATCTGCCGCGATCCCTACCTCGACCTCGACGGCTCGGTCCTCTTCGAGGACATGGCCGTCATCGGC
Source organism: Paraliomyxa miuraensis (assembly GCF_026337845.1). Lineage (GTDB taxonomy): Bacteria > Myxococcota_A > Polyangia > Nannocystales > Nannocystaceae > Paraliomyxa > Paraliomyxa miuraensis. The sequence goes on from NZ_JAOVZF010000134.1 coordinate 46,452, forward strand.
CACAACGCGCGCACCGGAGCGACGTGCTTCTGGGACGACATCAACGACCAGGTGCACGAGGACGACGCGCCGCCGCTCGACCTGTCCGAGGCCACCGAGGACGAGCGGGCGCGCTCGGTCGAGGTGTTCAAGTACAACGATGGCTCGAGCTGCGTGACCTGCCACGATCACGATCCGTTCATCTACACGCCGCACCTGCAGTCGACCGGCTGGGCGAGCATCGCCGCCAACAAGAGGCCGTATCACCTGGTGGATCTGCGGGGAGAGCCACGGCCGACCGGGGTGATGCACCTGGTGTCACCGCAGGCCGATGCGTGTACGAGCTGCCATCGACTGGGCAGCCGCAACACGTGCTCGTCGTTTGCACCCGACTCGATGGGGAGCCACAAGCTCCACCCGTACGAGGACGAGGTGCATGCGGCGGCCGAGCCGGGGAGCCCGTACTGGGAGCTGGCATACTGGATGCCGACGGCGAGCGTGGAGCTCGCGGACTTCGACGCATGGGAGGCGGCGTTCGGCGAGGCGCGGGACCACGTGCTCGAGTGCTGCGCGGCGCCAGGGGTCGATGCAGGCGACTGTCGGTGGGAAGCCGTGCCGAGCGAGTGAGCGCCGACCACCGTTTCGGTCGGGCGCTGGGCGGCTACCACCGCCGCGAGACCACCAGCGTCTCCCACTGCGGTCCCACCTCGACCCCGGGGATCGTCAGCTCCCCTGCCCCGTCCGCGGTCGCCTCGCCGCTCTGCTCGCCGAAGCTCCAGTCGACCACTTCACCCGGCCGGCACCCGAACGCCTGCACCCGCCGCAGCGACACGTCCACGTCGATCGGCCACACGCCGTCGTACTGGTCTCCGACGCTTGGATACCCGGCTCGAGGCGGCGGCCCGCCCTCGCCGTCGAGCCCGACGATCGGCACCTCGAAGCGATCGAGCTCGTCGACCAGCCCATTGGCATCCCAGCGCAAGAACCGGTTGAGCGCCCCCGCGATCTCACCGTTCCACCCCGTGTCTCCCGGCACCGCGAGCACGCCGGCGTAGCCGCTCTCGTCGCTCCACGGCTGCAGGCCGTTGCCCTCGCCGCTGCCCGGATCGCCATCGTGCGAGGCACTCGAGAACCCGACGAGCGCCGTGTCCCGCCGTGCCCACGCGGTGTCGTCGTAGATCGGATTCCACCCGGTCTGCCACCACCCGTCGCCCAGCACCGGATCCGCGGGTCCGTGCGCCCCCTCGTCCCACACCGCGAGGTGCCCGGCCCCCGTCTCCTGCAGCGCCTCGTAGAACGTGCTCCCGGTCAGCGGCGACGGCAGCACCATCGCCCCGAAGTGGATCGTGGGGTCGTCCTTGCCGTGCTCGAGGAAGATCCACTGCGCCCGCGCCTCGGGCAGCTCGAGCAGCGCCCGGGTGAGATCCATGTGGTCCCAGGCGCTGAGCCCATCATCGAGCCCGTCGCCCAGCGAGAGCTCGGGCGCGCCCCAACGCGTGGTGAGCTGGGCGATCCGCGAGGGCCGGTGGTTGCGCGGAATCGCCTGGAAGATCGTGGCATCCACCGCGGCGAAGTGCCGCCCGTGCATCAGCCCGATGGTCGCCGCCCCGGCGCCCCCCATCGATCCCCCCGCGATCATCACCCGCTCGGGATCCGCCCCGGGCTCGCTGCGCAGGAGCCACTCGAGCAGGTGCAGCACGCGACGCTGCGTGTAGGGAGGCACGGCGCCCTCGGTCGGCAATGGCCCCGGCAGCCCCTCGCCGTAGCCCCACCAGTACGTGTCGTCGGGGTCGTGCGGCATGATCCGATACTCGCCCTCCCACCCCGACGTGGGCGGGCTCCCGTCGAAGCCGTGCAGCCGAACGAGCACGGGGCGCCGCTCCCCCGGAGGCACGGCATCGGGACGAGTCACCACCGCGTCGTATCTGCGCCCCGCGTAGCCGGGCGAGTCGAGGAAGTCATCGGTGACCTGCGACAGGTAGAGCCGCGTAAAGCCATCCCCGGGCTCGCTGCCCACGACCATCGGCCACGGCGGGGCAACGGTGTCGTCGATGGCCAGGCTCATGCTGGCCTCCACCCGCGCGTCCCCGTCGTCGGCAACGAACGTCACCTCCCATAGTGCATCGTCCCCGCCCTGGATGAAGTCGGGGCGCAGGCTCAGGGTCCGGGTGGGCTCGTCCCAGCGGGCCCCGGGCGGCAGGCCCAGCGCGAACACCCGCACGTCGGCGTCATCGGGGTCGACGACGCCGACCACCAGCGACCAGGGGACCTCCTCGGCCAGCGCCACCGACGAGGGCACCTCGATCGCAGGCGGCACGTTGGGCCCGCCGTTCGTGTCGTCGACCGCCGTGTCACCGCTCGGATCCGACGATGCGCCAGGCGTGGTCGTCCCACCGCTCGCGTCCGGCTCGGTGATGGTTGCCACCGACACGCCCGCGTCCTGGCCCGCACCGCCGCCGCACGACAGGCCCCAACCGGCCAGGGCCACCCACCACTTCCGCATGGCCCTACTGTGCCGCAGGGATCCGCGGCCCACAAACGATCGACCTCGATCGCGATCATCGCTGGCGTGGACGCGTCACCCCGCCCTGGCTCGGCCCGGGTCCTGCCGGGAAGCAGGGCGCACCGCCCTACCCCGTCGAAGCGATCGCGCGCGGACCCTTGCGGGCCCCGAACGTGTGCTCGGGCGCGGGGAACCGGCGCGTGCGAACCTCGTCGCAGTACGCTCGCACGGCGGCCACGCTGCGGTCGTAGAGCTCCTCGTAGCGCTTGACGAACCTGGGCCGCAGATCGGCGGTCAGCCCGAGCAGGTCGTAGCAGACCAGCACCTGACCGTCGCACTGCACCCCGGCCCCGATGCCGATGGTGGGAATGGAGACCTCGGCCGTGATGCGGGCCGCGAGCTCACCGGGGATCCCCTCGAGCACCAGCGCATACGCGCCAGCCTCGGCCACCGCGTGGGCGTCGGCGAGGATCCGCTCGGCGTCGTCGTGGTCGCGGCCCTGCACCCGAAAGCCCCCCATGGCGTGCACGCTCTGCGGGGTGAGTCCCACGTGCGCCATGACGGGGATGCCGGCGGCCACCATGCGCTCGATGGTGGGAGCGATCGTGCGGCCGCCCTCGAGCTTGACCGAGTGGGCGCGCCCCTGTGCGAGGATCCTCCCCGCATTGCGCACGGCCTCCTCGGGGGTGACCTGGTAGCTGAGGAACGGCATGTCGCCCACCACGTGGGCCGACTTGGCCCCGCGCGCCACGGCGCGGCAGTGATAGACGATGTCGTCGACGGTCACCGACAACGTGTCGTCGTTGCCCTGGATCACCATGCCGAGCGAGTCGCCGACCAGCAAGAGATCGGCGCCGGCCTCGTCGAGGATCCGGGCAAAGGTCGCGTCGTAGGCGGTGACCATCACCAGCGGCTCGCGCCCCTTGGCGGCGCGAATGGTGGGGACGGTCACGGCCTTGCGAAGAGGAGGTTTCGAGCCGGGTCCGGGCACGGCCCGGCCATAGCTCGCGTCGTTGCGATCGTCGTGGGACACTTGGATGTTGCGGGGCGCTTGGGTCGCGGCCGGGTCCATCCCGGTCCACGCCTCAGCTCGCCCCGCCAAGGTACCACGCGAGGTGCGGATCCGGCCCCGAATAACGCCCTCACCGTGCCCACACGACCGGTGGGCCTGCCGAATTTCGCCAAGAAATCAACGCCAAGGACGTTTGACACCCTCGATTGGCGCGTGACACAGTGCGCTCCGACGGATGACGGCCGCCGTCGCGGTCGCCCGACCCCGAGAGCCAACGAGCCCAAGAGGAGATCACCGTGCCCTTCGAGTTGCCCAACCTTCCCTACGCCAAGGACGCGCTCGCCCCTCACATGAGCGCCGAGACCTTCGACTACCACCACGGCAAGCACCACCAGGCCTACGTCAACAAGCTCAACGAGCTGACCGCGGGCAAGCCCGAGGCCGACAAGAGCCTGGAGGAGCTCATCAAGACCACCGAGGGCGGGCTGTTCAACCAGGCGGCGCAGGTGTGGAACCACACCTTCTTCTGGAACAGCATGAAGCCGGCGGGCGGTGGTCAGCCCACCGGTGATCTCGCCGACGCGATCAACCGCGCGTTCGGAGGCTTCGACGCGTTCAAGTCCAAGTTCGCGGCCGAGGCCGCGGGCCGCTTCGGCTCGGGCTGGGCATGGCTGGTCAAGGACGGTGCCGGCGCGCTGTCGGTGATGAGCACCGCCAACGCCGGCAACCCGCTGACCGAGGGCAAGACCCCGATCCTCACCCTCGACGTGTGGGAGCACGCCTACTACATCGACTACCGCAACGCGCGTCCGGGCTTCATCTCGGCGTTCCTCGACCACCTCGTCGACTGGGACTTCGCCGCGCGCAACCTCGCCGGCTGAGCCGAGCCCGACGGCTCGCACATGCACGAAGGCCGCCCCCCGGGGCGGCCTTCGTCGTTTCGAACCCCGACCCGGCGCCGAGACGAGAAAGGACGCGCGGAATTATTTTGAAAATTGTTATCAATTAGTCCGTGTTCAACCGGTGATTATGCGCAAAACCGTGTTTGAATGAAAATGTAATTGAAAATCATTTTTAATTAAGTTCTCTTCTCCTCCATCATGCTGCCCCGACCGCTCGTCTTCGTTGCCGTGGTCTCGTGGTGCGCCGGGTGCCCCGCGAGCCCGACCCATTCCGATCCACACGCCGCCCATGGCGCATCCGACTCCTCGGGCTCGACCAGCCATCCCGTCGAGGACGACTCCGAGAGCACGGCACCGAGCCCCGAGCCCGAGACCTCCACGAGCGACGCCTCCACCGAGGACGGTCCAACGCCGGACACGACCACCGGGGGCGATCCCACCGGTTCCCAGTGCCAGGCCGACGTGCAGGACTGCCCCGACGGCTTCAAGTGCGTGCTGCGTCGCGACGAGCGAGCCTGGGAGTTCGTATGCCTGCCCGTGCTCGGCGACGGGGGGGCGGGTGACGCCTGCATGCACGACGGCGTGGTGGCCGGCACCGACACCTGCAACGAGGACACGTGGTGCATCGGCTCGTTCGACACCACGGGAGCCCCATGGGACGGCGTCTGCTACCCGCTGTGCGTGGGGGGGAGCTGCGAGGCACTCGACGACGTGTGCGTGGGGATCGGCATGCTGCCGATCTGCGCCACCGCGTGCGACCCCTTGCTCGCAGGGAGCTGCGGCGAGGCCGAGTCCTGCATCCTGCGTGGCTACGAGGAGGGCTTCGTGTGCTTTCCGTCGGGCGCCGACCCGCATGGGCAGGGCGAGCCGTGCGAGACCGGGATCAGCTGCATACCGGGGCTGCACTGCTCGCAGAACGTGGCGGGGTGCGACCCCGACGACTACTGCTGCACGGCGCTGTGCGACGTGGACGTGCCCGGGGACGCATGCGCCGAGGCCGGGCCGATGGCGCAGTGCCAGGCGATCGGCGTGACGACCCCCGGCCAGGAGCACGTGGGTGCCTGCGTGGCGCCGTGAGGAGCAGACCATGGACGACCGACGAGATCCATCGACGTCCGCGCTCCTCAACACGCTGCTGCGCGAGCAAGCCAGCGGGCGCATCGAGGGCGAGGGCACCGAGCGACGAGTGGTGATCGACCTGCCCACCCAGGGCGGCTCGCTGGAGGTGCCGTTGCTGGGAGAGCCGGGGGTCGGGCGCTGGCCGGTGGGACGACCCTGGCGCGTGGCGGCCGACGGCACGCGCACGCGCCCGACCGCGGATGCGGTGGCCGCGATCGTGGTGCAGGAGCCCTCGCTCCTGGCCGCGCTGGGGATCGGCCCGGTGAGCCCGTCGATGCGGCGCCGCTTCGTCGAGCGCGTGGCCGACAGCGCGCGGGCCCTGGAGGCCACGCTCGACGAGCGCCGCGACGAGCTCGACGCGATCTTCACGGGACCGCTGCGCTTCTTGGAGGCCGAGCAGGCGCTGCTGCTCGGACACTCGATGCACCCGGTGCCGCGGGCCCATGGCTCGGTCACGGGTGACGATCCCTCGGCCTACCTCCCCACGCGCGCCGCTCGGGTGGCGCTCGAGTGGATCGCGGTGCAGCGCGATCGCCTGCAGGTGAGCGCCGTGCGGCCGGATCGACCGGTCCCCTTCCCCACCCCCGAGCGTCGACCCGAGGGCGTGCCGAGTACGGCCGACGTGGTGCTCGTCCCGCTGCATCCGCTGCAGGCGCGGGCGCTATTGCCCGTGCTCGAGCGCGCCGAGCGGCGCGGTGCGCTGTGGCGCCTGGGCCCGGGCCCGGCGTGCTGGGCCCCCACCTCGTCGATGCGCACGCTCCATCGGCCCGACGCGCCGGTGATGCTCAAGCACTCGCTGCCGGTGCGGCTGACCAACTCGATGCGGCTGCTGCACCCGGCCGAGCTCGAGCGGGGGCTCGTGCTCGGCCGCCTGCTCGAGCACACCGAGGTCGGCACGCTCGAGCGCGACCACCCCGAGTTCTCCATCTTGCGCGAGCCGGCCCACTACGGGCTCGTCGACGACGACGGCGCATGCCATCCGGCGAGCGTGGTGGTCCTGCGTGACAACCCGTTTGGCGCCGATGCCCACGCCGAGGTGCTCGCCACGCTCCTGCAAGACGATCCGCGCGACGGTTGCAGCCGCCTGGCCAAGCGCTTGACGAGCGCGGCGCTCGCCGAGGGCTCCTCGGCGGTGCTGCTCGCGGAGGCCTGGTTCGAACGCTTCCTCGCCCGCGCGTGTCGGCCGGTGTTCGTGGCACAAGCCGAGCACGGCCTGCTGCTCAGCGCACACCAGCAGAACCTGGTGTTGGGCCTGCGCGGGGTGGAGATCGAGCACGTGTGGTTTCGCGACGCCCAGGGCACCGCCTACGGGCCGAGGGCGCGCGAGCGCTACGGCGAGCGCGTACCCGAGCTGGAGCGCGCCTGTTTCGTGCCTCCGTACGACGTTCGGCTGTTCGCCTACTCGTTCGTCATCAACGCCATCTTCAACACGATCGCCTCGCTCGTGATGGTCCCGGGGGTACGGCAGGCGTGGCTGCTCGAGATGCTTCGGGCCGAGCTCGAGGGTCTGCGTGCGCGCACGTCGGGTGATCCACGCGGCCTGGCCTACCTGCTCGACGAGCCCACGATCTGGGGCAAGCGCAACCTCGGCTGTACGTTGAGCGACCTCGACGAGGCCACGCTGGCCGATCCTTCGAAGATCCAGCATCCGATGCCCAACCCGCTGTGGCGAGAGCCGCCCCGGGAGCCGCTGGTGGTCGACGTGGCCGCCCAGCGCGTGCGGCTGGCCGGGATCGACGGCGACGCGTGGCTCGAGCTGGGGGGCGCCGAGGTCGACGCCCACGGCGTGATGCGACGACGTGGGAGTCTCGATGGCGCCGGTCTGCAGCTCACGGTGGCCCCGGGACCCCGGAGCGAGGTGGGCTGGAGCGGGCCGCCGACCGACGTCGCGCTGGCCCTGGTGAGCGAGCACCTGCTGGCCACGACCCCGGGGCTCGAGCGCGTGACGCATCGTGTCGGCGCGAGCACGGACCCTCGGGTGGTGGTGCGCGAGGCCCTGCTCCAGCGTGCGCAGCCGTGGCACCACCGGCGCGGCCGGTCGGTCGATCCCTCGGCCTGGGTGACGAGCGCGACCGCCGTGCATCCGTGGCGCCCCCCAACCCCGCCCGGTCTGCTCTACCGCAGGCGCTGCGCCGCGGTCGACCGCGTGTTCTCGCTGCACCGCTTCGATCCCGACCAGCACTTCGACGCGTTCGTGGCGTGGATGAACGACCCCACGGTCGCCGAGTTCTGGGAGCAAGCGTGGTCGCGGCCGCGGCTCTCGGAGTACGTGGAGACCCGTCTGGGCGACCCGCACACGGTGCCCATGATCGGCTGCTTCGACGACGTGCCGTTCGCGTACTTCGAATCGTACTGGGCCAAGGAAGATCGCCTGGGGGCCTACTACGACGCCGGCGACTACGACCGCGGGTTCCACATGGCGGTGGGCGACGAGCGCTTTCGGTTCTGCGGCCTCGGGCGCCACTGGTTCCTCGCCATGGCGCACTTCCTGTTCCTCGACGAGCCACGCACGCAGCGGCTGGTGGGCGAGCCCCGCGTGGATCAGGCACGCGTGCGCTCGTGGGCCGACTCCACCGCGTGGAGGATCGAGGGCACGATCACGATGCCGCACAAGCGTGCGCGGCTGATGACCCTGCGGCGCGAGGACTTCTTCGCCCAATTCAGTGAAGCGTCCAGGGAACGGTCCGGCGAACGGTCCAACGTCGAGTCCGGAGGGGCCGCGTGAGCGCGACCGAGCACGAGCGTGATCCGGCGTGGTGGTATCGCCTGGCCGACGACCGAGTGCTGGCGCGGACGATCCGCGAGCTGTGCTACGAGGGCCTGCTCGAGCCGCGGCGAGTCGGCGAGGGCCGCGACGGCCACGACGAGCACGAGCTGGTGCTCGACGGCGGCGTGCGCCATCGCTTCCTGGCCCGGCGCAGCGCATGGGGCGATCTTCAGGTATGGCCGGGGACGGTGGTGCGCGAGCACGACGGCGTCCCCAGCGAGGCACCACCCCCTCGGACCGCACGCCTGCTGATCGATGCACGCGCGCAGCTGGGCCTGCGGCCGCTCGTGCTGGGCAACCTGCTCGAGGAGCTGCTCAACACCATCGCCGCCGAGGCCCAGCAGTGCCGCCGGCTCGAGTGCGGAGCGGCTCACCTCGCGGCGCTCGGCGGCGTGGAGCTCGAGCAGCACCTGGACGCGCACCCCAAGATCATCGGCAACCGCGGGCGCCTGGGCTGGGGGAGTCGCGAGCTGCGGGCTCATGCGCCCGAGGCCTCGCCACGATTTCGACTGCGGTGGCTGATCGCACGCGACCACGCGCTGCGCCTGCACGGCGCCGCGGGATGCTCACAGCCCGAGCTGCTGCGCCACACCCTGGGCGACGGAGCCTACGACGAGCTGCGCCGGACCGCGGCGGCAATGGACGCCGATGTCGAGCGTCACGCGGTGATTCCCGTGCATCCCTGGCAGTGGGATCGCCACATCCAGCTCCAGTACGCGGCCGAGCTGGCCACCGGGCGCATTCGCGACCTGGGCGAGCTCGGCGACGAGTACCAGCCGCGGGCCTCGATCCGCACGCTGACCAATGCATGCCGGCCCGAGGCGCCCGAGCTCAAGCTCTCGCTCACCATCATGAACACGTCGTGCTACCGGGGGATCGCGGCGCAGCACGTCGCCATCGGTGGAGCGCTGTCCCAGGCCGTCGCGCACGTGGTCGAGCGAGATCCGCTGCTCGCCACGGCGGGCACGGTGGTCCTGCGAGACCTCGCCGGCGTGCACGTCCCCTCGGCCGTGCACGCCGAGGCCGCGGGACCCTATCGCTACCAGGAGCTGCTCGCCGCGATCTGGCGAGAGAGCGCCCCCTCGCGGCTCGATCCGGGTGTGCAGGAGATCCTGGCCGCGGCGCTGTACCAGCGCGACCTCGACGGGGAGCCGCTCGTGCGGCACTGGATCGAGCGAAGTGGGTGGTCGGTCGAGCGCTGGCTGCTCGCGCTGCTTCGGTGCACGGTGATGCCGCTCTATCACCTGCTGTGCGCCCATGGACTCGGTGTGATCGCCCATGGCCAGAACGTGGCGGTGCTGCTGCGCGAGGGTCGACCCGAGGGCATGGTGCTGCGCGACTTCCACGGCGACGTGCGCCTGGTGGACGAGCCCTGGCCCGAGCAGTCGGGCCTGCCCACGAGCATCACCCGGGCCCCGATCCGGCGGCCCCCGATCGGCGAGCTCGTGCACGATCTGTTCACCGGCCACCTGGTCTCGGTGATGCGCTTGTTCGCGCCGGTGCTCGAGCTCGAGCTGGGACTGCCGGAGGCTCGCGTCTACCACCTGGTGATGGAGGTGGTGCGCCGCTACGCCCAAGAGCACCCCGAGCTGCGCGAGCGGATCGCACGGGCCCCGCTGGACCGGGCCCAGATGGAGCGCGTGTGCCTGAACCGAGCCCGATTTCGCGTGGGCTACGGCGACCTCGAGCACCGTCCCCTTCCCGACCTCGGCCCTCCGCTACGCAATCCGCTGGCGCACCCGCTCGATGATTGCTGAGCCTCGGTGAGCCGGGCTCTTCACCCACGATGGACCACGACGGGCCCTGATGGCCCCCACGAGCACGACCATGGACCACTTCACCCTCGCAGGCGTGGGCATCGGCCCCTCCAACCTGAGCCTCGCGGCGCTGCTCGACGGCATCGACGAGGTGCACGCGGCGTTCTTCGATCGTCGTCCGCGGTTCCAGTGGCACCCGGGCCTGATGTTCCCCTCGGCCCGCATGCAGACCTCGTTCCTCAAGGACCTCGTGACGGCGGTCGATCCGACCAACCCCCACTCGTTCCTCAACTACCTCGTCCGGCACGGGCGCTTCTATCCGTTCCTCGCGCGCGAGCAGGCCTGCGTGGGCCGCCGCGAGTTCGCCGACTACATGGAGTGGGTGGCGCGTCGGCTGCCGACCTTGCGCTTCGGGGCGGACGTTGGCGAGGTGCGCCTGGGCGCGCGAGGCTTCGAGCTGTGGGGCGAGGAAGGTCGCCTGTGCGTGGCCGAGCACGTGTGCGTGGGTACGGGCCGCACGCCGGCCGTGCCGGAGTGCACGCGCCCGTTCCTCGGCCCGCGATGCTTCCATGCCCAGGGGATCCTCGAGCGCGAGCTGAGCGTGGCAGGACGCTCGGTGGTGGTGATCGGCGGCGGCCAGACCGGGGCCGAGGTCTTGCTCGAGCTGCTGCAGGGTCGCTGGGGCGACCCCGCACGCGTGTCGTGGGCCTCGCGGCGCCTGAACTTCGAGCCGCTCGACGAGAGCCCGTTCACCAATCACCTGTTCACGCCGGCGTACGTGCGGCTGTTCCACGGGCTTCCGCCGTCCACCCGGGCCGCGCTGCTCGAGCACCAGCGCCTGGCCGGCGACGGCATCTCGCTGGCCACGCTGCAGGCGCTGCACGACGTCGTCTACGAGCTGCACGCGACCGGTCGCGCTCAACTGGTCGAGCTGCTCCCCGGCCGCGAGCTGCAGGGCATGCGGCCCGGCTTCGAGCTCGACCTGCGCTGCCGCCTCGATGGTGCGCACGAGCGGCTCCATGCCGACGTGGTGGTGCTGTGCACGGGGCTCGACGATCGCCTGCCCCGGTGCCTCGAGGGGCTCTCGGAGCGCCTCGCGCTCGCTGATGGCCACCTCGAGGTCGGGCCCGACTTCGCCGTCGCGTGGGACGGGCCCCGACACCACCGCCTGTTCGCGGTCAACGCGGGGCGTCACTCGCTGGGGATCGCGGAGTCGCAGCTCAGCCTCGCGGCATGGCGCTCGGCCACGATCATCAACGAGGTGCTGGGACGTCCGCACTTCGATACCGAGGCGACGAGCCTGGTGCGCTGGCCGGTGGCCGCCAACGGCCCCACGACGCGCGCGCCGGCGTGCTCGCGGCGAGAAGCAGGGCGACCGTGAGCACGTCGGGCAGCATGCGCGGGACCACGCGCACGCATGAGCGGAGCCCGAGTCGTCCCCTGGGAACGGGGCGCACCGTGGGCATGGCGGTGCTGGGGCTCGTGCCGGCCCTCGTCGTCGCCAGCGCGATCGGCTCGTGGGCTCCGTGGGCGCGAGTGGATCGAGCCCTGGCGGCCGGCCTCCTGCTCCTGCCCCTGTGGTCGCTCGCGGTGCTCTGGCTCGGCCGCCGCTTCGTGGCGCGTCGGGATCGGCCGCAGCGGGGCGAGCGTCGGACCCTGATGCGGCTGCACCTCGAGCTCGGTGGGGTGCTGGCCCCGTTGGTGTTCGTGCTGTGCTTCTCGGGCGCCATGGCGGTGGCCGCCCGCTCGCTGGCCGCGTGGGAGCATGCGCCGCGGTCATCGAGCACGGGCGACGTACCGGCGGCGTCCCTGCAGCCGATCGATCGCATCGTCGAGGACGTGCTGCGGCAGGAGCCCGAGGCTGCGAGGGGCCTTGTGCGCCTCGCTCCGGCCACCCCGACCCGCCCGTGGATACGGGTGGAGCTTCGCCGCCCCGATGGCTCCGAACGGGTGGTCGACTTCGATCCCACCACCGGCGAGGCTCTCGGCGAGGGGCGGGGGCCGCTCACGGTCATCGTGGAGCTGCATCGCAACCTGCTCGTCCCGGCGGCCATCGGTCAGACGCTGGTGACCTCGCTGGGAGTGCTCGTGGCGGTGGTGCTGGTGTGCGGCCTGGCCACGCGCCGCCGGTGGAGCCGCGAGCTGATTCGGCTACGGCTGCGCCGCCTGCCGCAGGAGCTGCACAAGCTCCTGGGCGCCTGGACGCTCGCGTTCGGCGTGGGCGCAGCGCTGACCGGAGCCATGCTCGGCGGCACACCGCTGAGCGTGCCGGTGATGACTCACAGCGCCTATGGTGGCGACCAGGCCGCGTTGTTCCGCGACGTCTTGGGGGTCGAGCGCGTGCCGCTGGACGACACGGCTGCCCCTGGCGCACCCGCGGCGGCGTGGCTCGAGCCGCGCTGCTTCGCGGAGCTGCCCGCGAGCGCCGCGTGGCAGGCCGAGCGCATCGTGCTGCAGCATCCGGGGTACGCCAGCGCGCGCGTCACGGTGGAGTACGAGGGGCCCGGGCCGTGGCTCGACCGGGGTCTCGCCGTCTACGACGCCACGGGTCGAGCCCTGCGGTGCCGGGCGCTACGGCAGCAGAGTGCGGCGTTGCAGTCGTTCTATGCCACCGTCGCGCTTCATTATGGCCAATTCGGGGGCCAATCCGGGGGCCAATCCGGGGACCACTCCGGCGAGGACGGTCCACGGGGCCAGCCGTGGGTGGAGCTGCTGTGGATCGTCGCGGGGCTCGCCCTCGCTGCCGCGGCGCTCCTGGGCGAGCTCGTACGCGTGCGACGTCTCGAGCGCGAGGGAATCTCCGGAGCCGGATGGCGCGGCCGAGCGCTGGTGGGCCTGGGTCTCGGGCTTCCCCTGGCCACCGTGACGCTGCTGCTGCTGTCTCGAGTGGCCCCGCACGCGAGCCGCGAGCCGCTCGTCGGCCACGGCACGTTCCTGCTGGTGTGGGCGGGCGCGTGGCTTTGGTCCTCGTGGCCACGCGGGGCCGCCGATCCCCGGCAACGCACCACCTCGCTCGCCATGCTCGTGGGCCTGGGCCTCTTGACCACGGCGGCATCGAGCCTCGTGGTCGTCGCCCCCTCGACCCTCGATCTGTTGTGGGCCTGCCTGGGCCTGACCTTCGTGGGGGCGTCGTGGTCGAGCCGACGATCCCGAGCCCGTACCAGCCTCGACGCATCCCAAGGAGATCCATGAAGCACGAACCAACCCCCGTCGCCCTCGGCGACGTCGCCCAGACCCTGATGATTCCGCTGTGGAGCCGCGCGATCGAGACCGAGCGCCCCGGTGGCCTGCTCGTGGATCGCAAGGCGCAGGAGATCGTGGCGAGCCTCGACTTCGACTTCGAGGCCCGCTTCGCCGCTCATCGTCGCCTGGCATTCCGCGCGTGCCTGCGCACGGTGATGATCGATCGCTGGGTCCTCGAATTCCTCGACCGCCATCCCGAGGGCACCGTGGTGGAGATCGGCACGGGCCTCAACACCCGCTTCGAGCGCGTGGACAACGGTCGACTGCGCTGGTTCGACGTGGATCTGCCCGATGCGGTCGCGCTGCGCCGCACGTTCTTCACCGATGGCCCCCGACGCACCCTCATCGAGGGCGCCTTCGGCCACGAGGGCTGGCTCGATGCGCTCCCGAGCAGCGGGCCGATCCTGTTCGTGGCCGAGGCGGTGCTGGTGTACCTCGACGAGACCACGGTGCGACGCGGGCTCGAGCTGCTCGGGCGCCGGTTCTCGGGGTGGCCGATCGTGTTCGATACCGTGGCCCCCCGCTCGTTCGCGGAGCGCCGCATGATGGGAACGCGCGACGCCGCGTTCGTCTGGGGATGCGACGATCCGCGCGTCATCGAGGGCTGGGGCGGTCATCGCCTGCTCGACTCGGTGACGCTCCACGACATCCCGGCGGACCTGCGCCGCCGCCTGCCGCTGCGCCAGCGGCTGGCACATCCGTGGCTCCGCCTCACCCGCCCCCAGCGGCTGCGCGCGCACGCCCTCAACCGGCTCGCGCTGGGTGCCACGCCCGACCAGGCGTGAGACTTCAGTCCCGCAGCACCACGATCTCCTCCCCCAGCGCCTGCAGCCGCGGCTCGTCGCCCCACCACAGCGACACGGGGATCTGGCGCAGCGCCAGCACCATCGAAGCCGGCAGCACCGAGCGCAGCGCCACCGTCGACGGAACGGCCCCCCCCACCCCGCCTCCGGCCTCGCCCAGCGGAGAGGGCAGGTCGACCCCGAACAGCGCGCGCAGATCCTCGAGCCGGGTGCGTGGACCCGGCACCACCTCGACCTCGCCCTCGTCGGACTGCAACCCCGCGATCGCCCGCGCCCGCAGGATCGCCTCGCGCAGCCCCCCGTAGTCGTCGACCAGCCCCTCGTCGATCGCCCGCACGCCCGACCACACCCGACCGCGGGCCACCGCATCGGCCTGCTCGATCGTCATCGAGCGCGCCGCCGACACGCGCTGCAGGAACTCGAGGTAGGTCTGCTCGATCTCCGCCTGCACGGCCGCGCGCTCGTCCTCGTCGTAGGGCCGCAGCCACGAGCGCAGCCCCGCGCGGCGGCCCAGCTCCACCTCGTCGACCGAGACCCCCAGCCGCTCGAGCGCCCCCGACAGATCCAGCTTGGGATAGAAGATCCCGATGCTCCCGGTGTAGGTGGTTGCATCCGCAAACACGTACTGCCCCGCGGTGGCGATGTAGTAGCCCCCGCTGGCGCAGACGTTGCCCATCGAGATCACCACCGGCTTGTCGCGCCGCACCAGATCGAGCTCGCGCGCGATCGCCTCGGCCGCCCCGACGTCTCCTCCCGGGCTGTCGATGCGCACCACCACCGCCCGCACGCTGGGGTCCTTGCGAAGGCGCTCGATCTCCTTGGTGAGCGTGCGGTCCCCCGCCACCTTGCGGCCCACGAGCGGCACGGTGAAGCTGTCGCCCTGCACCAGGTCGCCCTGGACGAGGAGCACCGCGATCCGGGGCGGCCGCCCGTACTCGTGCGCGTGCTCGCGCGCCTCGCTGGGTGCCTCGATGCGAACCCGCCGTCCCAACCACTCCTCGAGCTTGGCGTCGAGCTCGTCGGGATGCGCCGTGTCGTCGACGAGACCGCGTCGCAGCGCATCGACCGGGCGCAGGGGTGCGTCGTCGATCCAGCCGTGGATCACGCGTGCATCCTGCCCCCGCTCGCGCGCGATCATCCGCAGCACGTGGTTCCACGTGTCGGTGTAGAGCAGGTCCCGCTGCTCGGCCACCGGGGCCGAGGCGGTCGTGCGATGCAGCTTCTCGGGCCACGCCTTGTACTCGGCCACCCGCAGGAACTCGGGCCGCACCCCCAGCCGCTCGAGCAGCTCGCCGAAGTAGAGGGTCTGCGCCGAGATCCCCACCATCCACAGGCTCGACGTGGGATGCACCACGATGCGATCGGCCGCGCTGGCGAGGAAGTAGCTGCGCAGGCTCGCGCCGTCCATGTACACCACGACCTTGCCGCCGCGGTTGCGCACGCGCAGGATGGCCTCGCGCAGCTCCTCCGTCTGGGCGTAGCCAAACCCCATGCCGCGGGTCTCCACCAGCACCACGCCGCGGCGCTCGGCCGCCGCGTCGAGCTGCTCGACCAGCGCCCACAGGCCGCGGTCGCCGGAGTAGCGCGCCAGCGCCAGCTTGGTGACCACGCGACGCGGGCTGGCCAGGGTGGGATGGCGCTCCTGCGACAGCCGCAGCCGCGCCGCAGCCCCGTCGACGCCATAGGTGCTCCGCGCCCCTCCCGACATCAGCGGGGCCACGGCCAGCCCGAACCGACCAAACGACAGCTCGACCCCGGCGTTGATCCGCACCGCCACGCGGGGATCGCTGAACGGCTCGTCGGCCACCACGGGATTCCAGCGCAGGGTCTCGGCCTCGGTGAACACCCGCACGCCGCCCACCGAGGCGGTGATCCGCGCCCGTGGATCGAAGCGGTTGGTGCGAAAGCGATGCCCCTCGCTGGTCACCACCGGAGAGATCCTCGCCCCCACGGCCACGTCGAGCACGGGGGTGCCCAGCGGGCGGATTGCCAGCTCGGGATCGACCACGGCCGGCTGCAGCACCCCCTGCGCTTCCATGGGATCGGTGGAATCGCTGCGCCCCGTCCGCGGCAGGTTGACCGCACGTCCCACCAGACCGAGCGCCAGGTAGCGGCTGGGCCAGTACGACAGCGCCACGTCGATCTGCTGGATCCCGAACGCATGGTAATTGGACGCCGACACCAGCCGCGAGTAGCCGATGCCGATGCTCAGCCGATCGAGCGCCTCGGCGGTGGCCTTGGCCGCTGGCCGCACCAGCCGTACCCACGCGCCCAGCGGCACGGCCAGCGCCACCGTGACCTTGTGGAAGCGATCGTCGGCGGCCGCGGGATCCGTGCCGCCGTCGAGCGGCGAGTTGTCGGAGGTCGCGCTCTGGGGCTGCCACGGCAGCAGCAGCTGGTAGCCGAGCCCCACCGAGGCCAGGCGCAGCGGCAGCGGCAGCCCCACGAACCCCCCCGCCCCGCTGCCCCGGCGCCGGCGCTCGGGCGTCATGAGCGAGAAGTCCACGATGCCACTGGCCCCGCGCAGGAACCCCAGGTTGGCCGGGTTGGTGACCGTGGACGCCCCATCGCCCTCACCCGCCACCACCGTGTACGGGCGATCGGCATCGCGAACGATCGAGCGCGCCTCGCCTTCGTTGGGGTTGGCTCGCGCCGTGGCGGGCGAGGCCGCGAGCGAGAGCAGCAGACCCATGCCCGGGCCCAGCCGCCGCCTCGAGAACTCGGTCGACCCCGAGGGCTCGGTCGACCCCGACTCGGCCAATCGATGCGCGGCTCGACGCGAGCTCCGACGGACGCGCAGCGAAGGGATCACACCGTCACCCATACCACGGTGACCGCGTCGCCGCCCTCGGGAGGCAATCCCGGACGATGCACCCGCACGTGGCGGAGCTGGTCGAGGCGCTCGCGGATGGCCCGGCGCAGCGCGCCCGAGCCGTGGCCATGGCGCACGAGCACGACCTCCACGTCCTCGCCGATCGCCCGATCGAGGGACACCTCGAGCAGGTCCTGTGCGTCCTCGGCCCGCTCGCCCCGCAGATCGATCACGTTGTCGAAGCGCGCCTGCACCGGTCGCGCGTCCGCGCCGAAGTGCCGCGCCGCATCGGAGGGCATGGTCGGCGCGGAGGCCGACGGGGACGCCTTGGGGGCGCCGCGACGGGCTCGCAGGGCCGAGCGGTCGACGGTGGTCTTGGCCAGCGGCAGCTGCACGGTGACCTTGTCACCCTTGACCGCCACCACCTCGCCCTCGGCATCGAGGCCCTCCACGAACACGCGGTCGCCCACCTGGGGGAGCGCCGGCACGTTGCCCTCGGGCGGAGGCGCGGGCAGCCGGCCCCGCTGCACCGCCTCGCGGGCCTGACGAGCGAAGTCACGGGCCTCGGCGTCGGTCGGCGCCACCTGCCCCTCGGGAGCGGGCGTCAGCGGAGCCTTGCGCAGCTGCTTGCGACGCCGGCGGAGCTCGTCCTCGAGCTGCCGCAGCTCCCGGGCCGCCGCATCGTGGGCCCGCGTGCGCAGAGCCTCGGCCTCCTGCAGCTCCTTGCGCTCGCGCGCCTGCAGTCGGGCTTCCCGGGCGTGCAGGGCGGTGCGCTCGGTCTGCAGCGCCTGCTGCTGCTCGTGCAGCGCCACCCGCTCGGCCTCGAGCGCCTGCAGCAGCACGTCCACCCGCAGGCGCTCGTCGCTGAGCATGGCCTCGGCCTGCCCGAGCACCTCTTCCTCCACCCCCAGTCGTCGCGCCACCGCGATGGCCGACGAGCTGCCCGGCACCCCGAGCCGCAGCTCGAACGTCGGCCGCAGCCGCGCCAGATCGAAGCCCACCGCCGCGTTGGCGAACATCCCGGGCGTTGGGCCCGGCTCCGAGCCCAGTTCCGAGCCCGGCTCCGAGCCCAGTTCCGAGCCCGGTTCCGAGCTGGACTGCGCGTGGAAGTCGTGGGCCAGGAGCTTGAGACGCTCGTAGTGGGTCGTGGCCACCACCGTGGCCCCGCGCGCGGTCAGCCGCCGCAGGATCGCCTCGGCCAGCGCCGCCCCCTGCTCGGGGTCGGTCCCCACCGCCACCTCGTCGAGCAGCACCAGGGTCCCGGCCGGGTCCTCTCGCGCCCGATCGAGCGCCTCGATCACGTGCCCGATGTGGGCGCTGAACGTGCTGAGGTTGGCGGAGATCGACTGATCGTCGCCCACGTCGGTGATGACCGAGCGATAGAGCGGAACCCGAGCCGGGCCGTCCGTGGGCAGCCGCAGCCCCGCCTGGGCCATCAGCACGCACATGCCCAGGGTCTTGAGCGCCACCGTCTTGCCGCCCGCATTGGGGCCGCTGATGATGAGCGCGCCCCCGGTGCGCACGCGGATGTCGTTGGGCACGACCACCGTCCCGGCCAGCACCATCAAGGGATGCCGCGCGGCCGACAGCTCCACGCCGAAGTCCTCGCGCTCCGCGTCGACGACCGGCTCGATCACCTGCGGGCGGTGCCCGTGCAGCGCCTGGCCCAGCCGGAGCCGAGCCCGGATCCGATCGAGCCGCTCGAGCGCCACGAGCCCCTCGTGCAGCGCGGGTGCGACCGCCCCCACCCGCGCGCTGAGCTCGGCGAGCACCCGTCGCTCCTCGGCCCGCGCCGCCATCTGGGCCTCGCGCAGGCGGTTGTTGTCGTCCATCAGCTCGGGCGGCTCCACGTAGAGCGTGTGCCCGGTGGTGCTGGCGCCATGGATGATGCCGCCGACCGTGCCCCGACCCCCGGCCCGTGAGAAGCTGCCGCTGCGCACGGGCAGCACCACCCGCCCCTCGCGCTCGGTGTAGAAGCGATCTGCCAGGGCATCGGCGAGCGTCGAGCTACGAACGAGCCGGTCGGCCTCCCGCGCCAGCGTCTGCCGTGCCGAGCGCACCTGGGCCCGCGCCCGCGCCAGCGCCGGGCTGGCCCCGTCCGCCACCACCGGCTCTCCTTGTGGGCCATCCAGCGCGATCGATCGCAGGAGCGTCGCGGCGAGGTCCGCATGCGGCCGCAGCCCCGGCAGCGCGGCCACCAGCGCCGAGTGCCCGGCTCGCGTCACGCCATCCTCCACCGCCAGCACCGCGTCGTCGGGCCGCTCGCACAGCGGGGCGAGGCGACCGAGCGCATCGCACAGCTCTCCCACCGCCATCAGCTCGGCCGGCTCGAGGCTGATCCCCCGGGCCGCGCGAGAGAGCTCCTCCGACAGCGCCTGCACCCGCTGCAGCTGGGCACCCGCGTTGATCTCGGGGCGCCAGCGCAGCGCGGCCTCCAGCCCGTCCTGCTCGGTCAGCCAGCGCTCCACCTCTGCCCGCTCGGTGCTGCGCGCCCACGCGGGCTCCCCCCACTGCGCCAACGGGCTGGCCAGGAGCGCGTCGAGGTGCTCGCACAGGCGCTCCCACTCCAGATGCTGAAGGCACGCGCTCATGACGACGGCGGGTGGTGTGTACCGCAGGCGTGGCATCGAGGGCACCCCGAGCCGGCCGGGCGCCTCGTCTGGCCCAGATTCGGCGGACTGGGCTGGCAAGCGGCGCGGACCCCGACGTAAGATGCGGCAGCCTGGCCCCATCCGGCCGGCGAACGCGGTCCCTCCCACCCAGGACCGCGCCGTGGAGGCTCCGGTGTCCGCTCTTCCTCTCCGCTCTCCCTGCTCCTCCAGCCCCCCGCGCTCCCCTCTCGCCAGCCACCGCGACGGCCATCGCCGCGGCCGTTGGTGGCTGCCCTCGATGGCGGCGCTCGGAGTCCTCCTGGCCCCCGGCCTCGCCCTCGCCTCCGGCGATGCCCACGGTGCTCACCACGCTCCGCCGCCCGTGTGGACCACGGTGTTCTTCGTGGTGATGCTGCTGTCGATCGCGATCCTGCCGCTCACCCCGCTCGAGCACTGGTGGCACAAGAACCGCAACAAGCTGCTGCTGGGCCTGGCGCTGGCGATCTACCCGGTCCTCCACATCACGGTCATCGAGCCCGATCTCGTGCAGCTCGAGCACACCGTGGTCGAGTACGCGCAGTTCATCATCCTGCTGGGGACGCTGTTCTTCGTCAGCGGCGGCATCTACCTCACCGGTGACCTCAAGGCCACCCCGGGCACCAACCTCAAGTTCCTCGTGTTCGGCACCCTCATCGCCTCGATCGTGGGGACCACGGGCGCCTCCATGCTGCTCATCCGGCCGGTGCTGCGCACCAACCACGAGCGCAAGTACAAGGTCCACGTCGTCATCTTCTTCATCTTCCTGGTGTCCAACATCGGCGGCTCGCTGCTGCCGATCGGCGATCCGCCGCTGTTCCTCGGCTACCTGCGCGGCGTGCCCTTCACCTGGACCCTCGGTCTGTGGAAGGAGATGGCCACCGTCGCGGGCCTGCTCTTGGTGGTCTTCTTCTTCCTCGACCGGCACTTCTACAACAAGGAGTCGCTCAAGGATCGCCAGGAGGACGCGGCCACCGTCGAGCCCTTGCGCGTCGAGGGCAAGATCAACGTGCTGTGGCTCGCCGGCATCGTGGTCTGCGTGGCCCTCACCCCGCAGGAGTGGGGCCTCTTGCGCGAGGCCATGATGGTCGGCTGCGCGGTGGGCTCGCAGCTGACCTCGGCCAAGGACGTGCGCGAGAAGAACGCGTTCACCTGGTTCCCCATCCTCGAGGTCGCCGCGCTGTTCATCGGGATCTTCCTGACCATGATCCCCGCGCTGATGATCCTCAAGGCGCAGGGCGGCTCGCTCGGCGTCGACAGCCCGGCCAAGTTCTTCTGGTTCACCGGCGTGCTCTCGAGCTTCCTGGACAACGCGCCCACCTACCTCGTGTTCTTCAGCACTGCGCAGGGCATGGTGGAGAGCGGCGCTCTGGCCTACCCCGCCGATCAGATGGTGCACATGACCGTGCAAGGCGCCACCGAGGTGCCCCACATCATCCTGCAGGCGATCTCGGTGGGTGCCGTGTTCATGGGCGCCAACACCTACATCGGCAACGGCCCCAACTTCATGGTCAAGGCCATCGCCGAGGAGCAGCGCGTGGAGATGCCCGGCTTCTTCGGCTACATGAAGTGGTCGATCCTGCTGCTCATCCCCTGCTTCGGGCTGGTGACGGTGCTGTTCTTCCTGGGGCACTGAGAGACTCGCGGCGATGTTCGCGGGCCACCTCGACCTCGGCATTCCCATGTGGAGCACCGTGGACGACGTCCTGTCCGCGGAGGCCTGCCAGCGCTACATCGATCGCTTCGAGGCCGGTGAGCCCCACGTGGCGCCCGTCATTCGCAGGGATGGCGTCGGGATCGACGAGGACGTACGCAACAACGAGCGGATCATGTGGGACGACGAGGCCGAGGCGCGGGCCATCCTCGAGGCGCTCCGCGCTCGGCTGGAGGCCACCGGCCAGGCCCTCCCGCCCACGTTTCGTGGCGGCGCGCTCGTGGGCGCCAACCCCCGCCTGCGCATCTATCGCTACCGGCCCGGGCAACGGCACGGCGCTCACTGGGACACCGAGGTCGAGCTCGACGGCGGCGCCATCCTCAGCCGCATGACCCTGGTCGTCTATCTCAACGACGGCTTCTCCGGAGGCCAGACCCGCTTTCCCGAGCTCGATGCGACGGTGAGCGCCAAGCCGGGCCGCGCGCTGTTGTTCCAGCACCGCCTGCTCCACGAAGCCTGCGCCGTCGAGCACGGCACCAAGTACGTGCTGCGCACGGACGTGCTCTACCGTGCGAGGTAGGGAGGAGCTCGAACGGCCGCGTGCGAGGACGGAGCGGTCGTGTCCTCGGGGATCTCATGGGCATGGATCCTCCGGCTCTTCGCCCTCGCAGTAGTCGACCTGAATGATCCCGGGCGTCGTGCACTTGTCGACCCAGCACGACGCGCCGGGATGGAACGGCGACCATCCGTCCTCGCGTCCGTCGACCTCGAACCTCAGCTCTCGACAAGGCTCGATGAGACGGACGCGGAGGGTCTCGAGGTCCTCGGCCCCCATGTATCGCAGCGATTCCTCGCCGGGTCCGGGGTGTAGCTCGATCCACTCCTCGGTGACAGGGGTCCACGTGTATGTGATGACGATCGGCTCGTCGTACCAACACTCCTGGTAGAAGAGTGTCGCTCGTGAGTTGGGCAGGATCTCGAAATTGGCGAGCGAATAGGATCCATGTGGGTCTCCGCGTTCGCCAAAGGGCAAGAACACGGTCTCGTAATGATAGCGGCCGATCCAGCGCGAAACGTCAAAGGGGTCGCCGCTACTGTCGTCGCTCGTCCCCCGCGAGTCGGAGGACGACTTGTCAGGCGAACCCGAAGAGGCGTCGGAGCTCAGCTCGACGAGGTCCCTGTCGGCGCACTGGCAACCGACGGGTGAGACGAGCGCCAGGAGGAGTGGGGTGAGTGAACGAGGGGTCATGCAGCTCTCCTGCGGCGCCTCGCGCCGAGCAGCAACAAGAGGGTGAGCCAGCCGCCGCGAGAGGCCGCGGCTCTGCAGTCGCAGCCGTCGGGATCGACATGCACGCCAGCTGTTTCGGTCTCGGCCGGGCTCGTCGACGATGAGGACTCCTGTGGCTCGAAGGTCCCCGCGGTGGTATCGAGGGCGGGCATCGTGCACTCCGAGACGTCGAGGAGGCAGGCGTCCTGATCACAGCTCAGTGTTCCGCCCGCGTACTCGGGCATCAAATCCGCCTGGATCGCCTCGTCGGGATCATCGGCCGACGCGGGATACAAGACGGCGTTGCGAGCGGCGAGGCCGTACGTGCTGTCGTCGGAGTGGCAGGTACGATCGATCCCACACTCGAGCGGCGGCAGACCTGGTGGTGCAAACGAACACGGTAGATCGCACGCCGCTCCGGTGAACGGCCCATCGCAGGCGGGCAGCGGTGTTCCATCGCAGCCCTGGCTCGCCCGCTCGAGCCCATCGACCACGAAGCCAAGCCGCTCGGCCGCTGCATTCGTCGGCTCTTCACTGCGCTCCCGCTCCTCGGCCACACATCCGCCGAGTCCGAGCATCCACACGATCATCATTGCAGATCGAGCATCACCCACATTCCCGAGCTGACACCCCGACGAACCCGCGCAAGATGGAGTCGTCGATTTCGATCAATTCGGATCGCGCCGGCCGCAGCGCCCTGCCCTGCCCGTACTCACTGGTCGCGGCGGACCAGGTATCATCATCCGCACGAGGGAGGCTCGATAGTAGCCGTCTCCTGCGACGCTGGCATGCAACGCGAATCTCCGCAATGGCGGACCCGAGCTGCTCGGCATCATCCACGCTCACGCGCTCGCCCGCGCGCTCGACCCAGGATGGGCTTTGCGCAGCCGTTGGGGGAGAGTTCGGGTTCGCTCCGCGATCCGATCCGATCGGGCCAATCGATCGCATTCCACCTCTCCCTCCACTTCGAGTAGGACGATGTTGTGACATGCCCTCGGGTGATCTCGGTGATCTCGTGTCGCTCGAAGGTCACTTGCGACCGTGGCTCTCCTCGCAGACGCGTGCTACCGCTGGCAGCTCATGTCGGGACACCCAGGCTCATCGGCTCTCGCCGCAGCCGAGCTCGGCCCTGATTCCACACCGGTCGCGATCGAGCGCTGGGTGACCAGGCACCTGGCCGACTACCTCGGGCGTGAGCTCGACCCGGGGGCCGTGGACCGCGACCGCCACGCTCGCGCGCTGCCTCGCGAGGTATTCTCGCGCTGCGCGGAGCTGGGGCTCTTGGCGTACTTGCTGCCGCCGCCGCTGGGGCTGGGGGGCAGCCGCCGCACCTTCGGGCTGCTGCTCGAGCAGATCGGCCGGGTGTGCGAGGAGCTGGAGCTGCCCTCCCTGCTGTCGCTGTTCGCCGATCTCCCAGGGGCGCTGTCGAGCGCCACGCCCGAGATCGTGGAGCGCTACGTGGGCGGAGCCGCGCGAGGAGAGGTGCTGCTGGCCTTTGCCTACACCGAGCGCTGCGAGACCTACGAGTTCGAGACACGGGCCCGGCCCCGAGGCGATGACTGGGTGCTCGAGGGGCACAAGGTGGCGCAGACGGGCGGCGCTCTGGCCGATGCCTTCGTGGTCTATGCCCGGGATGACACCGACCGTCTGCAGGCGTTCTTGGTCGACCGTGACGCCCCGGGTTTGCACGTGGAGCCGGTCTGGTCGATGGGTTTTCGCGCGGGGGGAATGACCGCGATGACCCTCGAGGACGTGGTGGTACCGGCGTCCCACCGCGTGATCCCGGCCGATGGCCTGGGGCAGGTGCAGGCCTTCCTCAACGCCCGCCGGATCTTCATCTGCGCCGCCTGGCCCGGGAGGATGCAGGCCCTGCTCGACACACTGATCGAGTTCCTGCAGGGGCGCATCCGGCAAGGCGTCCCGCTGACGCAGATGCAGACGGTGCAAAGCACGCTGGGGCGCATGTACGCCCGCACTCGGGCCGCTCGCGCGGTGCTGCACGATGCCCTCGAGCGCATGGCCAGCGGCGAGCACCGGCTGGCGTTCGATCCGGTGCTCTCAGCCGCCAAGTACACCGTGGTCGACCATGCGCTCGCGTTCGCCAACGACGCCCTGCACCTGACGGGCTGGTCGGGCTACACCGATCAGCTCCCGTTCGAACGCACGCTGCGGGGCTTCATGGGCGGTATTGCCGGGCAAACGACGCAGGAGGTCCTGCTGGTGCTGCTGGGGCAGGCCGCGATTGCCGAGCTGGAGATCCGGCGCTCGAGGGGGGACGAGCGCTGACGATCGCGATTTTCCTCCCCCTCGAGCGGAGACTAGCGATGAGATTCCAATTCTCTGGCGCCTTGCTGCGATTCGTGGACTTTGCCAAGCAGATCGACGTGGGCGGTCCCACCCTCGGGGCGTGTGTGGAGCAGCTCGTGGCCGAACACCCACGCCTGGGGGCGGCCCTGCTCGATCAGAACGGTCGCGTCAGCGACACGCACCAGCTCTTCCTCAACGGCGAGCAACTCGACCCGGCCCCGCGCGACGGCAATGACCCTCGCCTGTCACTGATGGTAGGGCCCGACGATACCGTCTACATCCTCACGGCGATCACGGGAGGCTGAGCCGGTGCCCCGCCGCTTCCACTGGGTCCGCCCCCTGCACACGCTGGACTTCTCGCCGCTCCAGCTCCACCCCACGATGGTGCTGAGCCTGACCATCGAGGCGCTCGCGACCTGCATCCGGGGGCAACTATGCGACTGGCGGGTGCTGGTCGAGCAGCACCGGTGGTCGACGGTGATCGTCGGCTTCGACGTTCGGTGGCTGCGGCCGTTCACCTTCTTCGACGCGTCCCGGCTCGAGCTCGACTGCGGGATGCGGACCCGCAAGGACGACCAACTGCTCGAGGTGCAGCTCGAGCTGCGCCCCGAGTCCGAGGACGAGCGAGTGGTCAGCGCGTCGCTGCTGTGCCGCCCGGTCGAGGTCACCGGAGGTGCTGCCCTCGACGCCCGCCCGGCACCAATGCGAGGAGCCCCCCTCGCGATGCTACGAGACGACGAGCGCGAGCCGAGCGCCCCCGGCCGCGTGGTACCGCAGCGAGAGGCGCTCGTGTCGTCCGGCTCGCTGGTGGCCGAGCGCATCACCGACTTCGAGATCAGCCGAGACGAGTGCGAGGTGGCCGACCAGTGGCGCTTCTCCGTGCTACCGGCGCTGGCGGGCCGCGCTCGCGAGGCCCTGGCCATGGAGGGGGGCGACCCGCGCGTGCGCCATGGGTTGTCGCGGGCGCTGGCCAGCACCACGGCCGAGCTGCGTCGGCCGATGTACCTGCGGGAGGCGGGCCAGGTCCGCACCCGGGTGTACGAGCACGAGGGCAGCCTCGCCTACGTGCACCACATCCACGGCGCCCCGCTGGGTCCCGGCCCCGACGCCGAGCGCCCCCTGTGTGCCACCGTCATCGAGCAACTCCGAGCCTAGAGGCCTTCGCATGTCCACGACCCCGTCCTCCCATCCCTCCGCTCCGATCGACCAACAGCGGCTCGACGCGCTCGCCGAGCGCTTCATCGAGGACATGGCCGGAGCCATGTCCGCCGCCATCGCGCTGCTCGGCGACAAGCTCGGCCTCTATCGCGCCCTGCGGGCGGCCGGCAGTCTCACCCCTGCGCAGCTCGCCGAGCGCACGGGGCTATCCGAGCGCATGGTCCGGGAGTGGCTCATCAACCAGGCCGCGGGTGGCTACGTCGAGTACGACCACCAAGCCGAGGACGATCGCTACTACCTCTCTCCCGAGCAAGCCCACCTGCTCGCCGACCCCGACAGCGATCGCTTCCTGCAGGGGGGCTTTCAGTTCGCCACTGCCATGGTCAAGGCCGAGGAGCACATCGAGCGGGCGTTCCGCGACGGCAAGGGGTTCTTGTGGGGCGATCACCACCCCGATCTGCACGCCGGCGTGGCGCGCTTCTTCGACCCCGTGTACGCCCATCAGCTCGTGGACGGCTGGATGCAGCGGGTGGAGGGCCTCGCCGAGCGCCTCGAGCGCGGGGCGTCGGTGGCCGACGTGGGCTGCGGCTACGGCTACTCCACGGTGGTGATGGCCGCTCGCTTCCCCAACAGTCGGTTCTGGGGCTTCGACTACCACGCGCCCTCGGTGGAGCGGGGCAATGCGCTCGCGCTCGAGCGCGGCCTGGCCGACCGGGTCCGCTTCGAAGCCTGCCAAGCCCACGACTTCCCCGACCGGCAGTACGACGTGGTCACCATCTTCAACTGCTTGCACGACGTGGGGCGGTACGACGAGACCGCGCGTCACATCCACTCGGTGCTTCGAGACGACGGCATGCTGTTCATGATGGAGCCGATGGGCGGCGACCGCGTCCCCGACAACTTCAACCCGGTCGGCCGCCTGATGTCGGGCTCTTCGGTGCTGTGCTGCACCCCCCACGGGGTGGCCTCGGGCGGCGACGGCCTGGGCACCGTGGTCACCGACGCCCGGCTGCGCCAGATCCTGCTCGACGCCGGCTTTCGCTCGCTCGAGCGCGTGGGCCAGACCCGCTACAACCGCCTGTTCTTCGGGCGCCCCTAGGTGCCGCCAGGAGGAGCCCACCGTGAGCATGCCCGACCACGAACTCCCCCCGCTCGATCACCAGGAGATCGCCCGCTACTCGCGGCACCTGCTGCTCGACGAGGTCGGCCTTGCAGGCCAGCAGCGCCTCAAGGCCGGCTCGGTGCTCTGCGTGGGCACGGGGGGCCTGGGCGCGCCCGTGCTGATGTACCTCGCCGCCGCGGGCGTCGGCCGGATCGGCATCGTCGACTTCGACGTGGTCGACGCCTCCAACCTCCAGCGCCAGGTCATCCACGGCACGGGCACGCTGGGACGCAAGAAGGTCGAGTCGGCCCGAGACCGGATCCTCGACATCAACCCGCACCTGCGGGTCGATCTCTACGACGAGATGCTGGGCCGCGACAACGCGCTGGAGCGGCTCGAGCCCTACGACGTGGTGGTGGACGGCACCGACAACTTCCCCACCCGTTACCTGACCAACGATGCCTGCGTGATGCTCGGCAAGCCCCTGGTCTACGGCTCGATCCTGCGCTTCGAGGGCCAGGCCACGGTCTTCAACTACCAAGGGGGCCCGCACTACCGCGATCTGTTCCCCACTCCACCGCCGCCGGGCCTGGTACCGAGCTGCGCCGAGGGCGGGGTGCTCGGGGTGCTCCCGGCGGTCATCGGCTCGATCCAGGCGACCGAGGCGATCAAGATCCTGCTGGGCGCGGGCACGAGCCTCAGCGGGCGCCTGCTGCTCTACGACGCGCTTGGCATGTCGTTCCGGGAGCTCCGCTACCGTCGCAACCCCGCCGTGGGGGAGATCACCGAGCTCATCGACTACCAGCAATTCTGCGCACCCGGCCGGGTCCACGATCCGGAAGATCCGCCCCCGTGGTCTCGGCTCGAGCCCCGACAGGTGGTGCAGCGACGAGAGCAGGGGTGGCGCCCCTACGTGCTCGACGTGCGGCGGCCCGGCGAGGCCGCGATCGCCCAGCTCGCGTTCACCGATCGCCTCCACCCCCACGCCGAGCTCGAGGCGATCCTCCACGAGCTGCCCCGCGATCGCGAGCTGCTGGTCTACTGCAAGGCAGGAGGGCGATCCACCACGGCCTGCCGCTTGCTGGTCGAGCACGGCTTCTCGCAGGTCCACGAGCTGGCCGGGGGGATCATCCGGTGGGCGACCGAGGTGGATCCCGCGCTGCCGCGCTACTGAGCCACTCGATCGGGTGAACGCCCGCTCATGCGCGCGCTCGGCTTCGCGGAGGGCGACTACTTCAGCTTCCCGTGGGCCTTCCACCAGCCCTTCTTGGCCGCCTTGCTGCGCGGGTTCTCCTTCTTGGCCCGCGAGTACGCCTGCTTGCTCTCCGCGTAGCGCCCCAGATCATAGAGCGCCTCGGCCCGCAGCATCATCGCCCGAAAATCGCTCGACTCCATCGTGAGGATCTCGTCGGCCACCGCCAGCGTGGCCGTGGCATCGTCGCCCTTGGCCAGCACGCGCCCCTCGTTGTGCAGCGCCTCGAGCAGCTGCGCGCGCGCGTCCTCGTTGTCGGGCCACACCCCGAGCAGCTCGCGGAAGGCCCCGCTCGCCTCGCTCCACGCCTTGCGGCTCATGGCCTTCTCGCCCAGCGGCAGCAGCTCGTCGGCCGCGGATCGCCGCAGCCGGGCCAGCGCCTCGTGGCCGGGATCCATCAGCGCCAGCTTGGTCAGCGCCATCGTCAAGCTCTGCTCGGTGGGCTCGCGCCAGTGCTTGGCGGCCAGCGCCTGCTCGGCCTGCGCCACCAGCTCCTCCACCGTCGGCGCTCCCTCGGGCGGCGAGTCATCGATCTGCAGCTCGGGCTCGTCTTCGATCCGCAGCTCGGGCTCGCCTCCCGAGCTGCTGCCTCCGCCTTCGGCACCGGCCTCGGCCCCAGCCTGGGCGCCGCCCTCCACCCCGGCGTCCGCCGCAGCCGGCCCCGCGTCGGCCTCGGCCGGATTGCCTTCGGCGCTCGCCTTGGCGCTCTCGCCCACGTCCTTGGTCTGCGGCTCGGCCGCGCGACCATCCCCCTGCTCCGCGCCCAGCTGCAACGAATCCGGGCTCACCGCCAAGAGCACCGCGCTCGCGAGCACCCCCCCGAGCGCGACGAATGCGAGCGCCTTGAGACCGCCGGCCACCCCGTCCTTGCCACCCTTGGTCTCGGGCGGCGCGACGCGATGCGGCACGAACGAGCTGGCCTGGACCTGCGCGGTGGTAACGATGCCCCGCGAGGCATGCCCATAGGGGGCAACCGGCGCCGGAGCGATCTGCGTGTGCTCCTGTCGCGGAAGCGACGCCACCACCGTGCGCTCGGGCGGCTCGTAGCCGTCGGGGCGCCCATCGAGCGCCGCAATCGCGGCCCGATGGAAGCTCGCCGAGGCCGCCGGCGAGGGATCCTCGGCCTGGAGCTGGGGCCCGCTCTCGCCGTCGCGGTTGATCCCGAGCACCGCCGCCACCGCGGTCGCCCGGCCATCGACCGCTCGCGTCAGCTCGTACTCCAGGGCCCGCATCGACGGGGGCCGATCCTGCGGTGAGCGCATCAAGCAGCGCGCGAGCACCTCGGCCAGCTCGGGCGGCACCTCCGGTCGATGCTCCGTCACGCGGGTGGCCTCGCGCGCTCCCTTCTGCATCAGCACGTCGATCGCGTTGCGCCCCTTGAACGGCAGGCGCCCCGCGAGCATCTCGTAGACGATGCAGCCCACCGCATACACGTCGGAGGCCACGCTCGCCTCGAGCCCGGCTCCCTGCTCGGGCGCCATGTAGTCGGGCGAGCCCATCACCACGCCCGGTGACGTCGTGCCCCCACCCGAGTCGTTGCTCGAGGTCTTGCAGATCCCGAAGTCGAGCACCTTGACGAAGTCGGGATCCTTGCCGCGGCTGGTCAGGATCACGTTGTCCGACTTGAGATCGCGGTGGATGATCCCGACCTCGTGCGCGGCCGCCACCGCGCGGCAGATCTGGCGGGCGATGTTCACCGCCCGCCGCACCGCCAGCGGCCCCTCGGTCGCCACCACCTCGCCGAGGGTGCGCCCCTCGAGCAGCTCCATCACGAAGTACACGTCCTCGCGATCCGTGGTCCCGATGTCGACGATGTCGATGATGTTGGGATGTCCGGTCTGGGTGGCGGCCCGCGCCTCTCGCATGAAGCGCGCCACGATGTCCGCGTCGCGCGTGTAGATCCGATGCAGGATCTTGAGGGCGAAGGTCTTGCCCAGCGCCAGGTGCCGCGCCCGGAACACCGCTCCCATCCCGCCGATGCCGATGATCCCCTCGACCCGGTAGCGCTGGGCCACGATCTTGCCGACCCAGGCCTTGGCGTCGTCGCGCAGGTTCTGGCTGCTGGTGCCGCCCCCTCGCCGCGCCTTCTCGAGCTCGATGATGTCCGAGTCACGCAGCTGCAGCGACGATGAACCTCCACCGGCCACCCCGTGGGCAAGGCCCGTATCGCCGATGCTGATGCTGCTGGTGTGCTGCGCATCGGCCCGCAGCCCGGAGAAGTCGCGCTGGCTCAGCTCGACGATGTCGCGTGCCTCGAGCTTGTGCTCGCGCGCGAAGATGTCGCGCATGAACTCGCCCGTGCGGTCCGCATCGCAGCCGGGGAAGTAGCGGCTGAGCACCTTCGAGAGCGCCTCGCGCATCTCGCCGGCCTTCGGGTAGCGATCCTTGGGATCCTTGGCCAGCGAGCGCAGCACCACCGTGTCGAGCCCCTCGGGGATCCCGGGCACCAGCGACGACGGCGGGCGGACCTTGGGATTGCGCACCGCCGCCAGCGCCTGCTGATGGCTGCGCCCCGACGACGGGAACAGCTGCCGCCCCGTCAGCAGCTCCCACAGCACGATCCCACACGCATAGAGGTCGGTGCGCCGATCGGCGGGCAGCCCCTTGGCCTGCTCGGGCGCGAGGTAGCTGTAGCGTCCGAACACGACCCCCGGGCTGGTCATCTCGCGCTTGATCGCGCTCTTGGCCAGACCGAAGTCGGTGAGCTTGACCTCGCCGCGGTAGCCGACCAAGAGGTTGGGCGGCGAGATGTCGCGATGCACCAGGTCGAGGGACAGCGCGTCGTGGGCGTACTCGAGGCCACGCAGGATCTCGCGAATGACGAAGATCGCCACCTCGACCGGGATCCGACGGTGCAGCTGCGCGCAGCGATTCCACACCGCGCGCAGATCCTTGCCCTCCACCAGCTCCATCGCCAGGTAGTGCTCGTCGTCCACCCGCCCCGCATCGAACACCTGCACGAGGTTGGTGTGGTTGAGCCGCACCACCACCTTGGCCTCGTCGAGGAACCGACGATGAACCCCCGGATCCTCGACGCTGTGCAGGACCTTCTTGACCACGCACATCTTCTCGAAGCCACCGGTCTCGCCGGCCGCCGCGAGGAACAGCTCTCCCATGCCACCACGCGCCATCGGGCGCACGAGCACGTACTTGCCGAACACCTTGGGAAACCCCTCCGCCTCGGTGCCGGCGGTACTGTCCCGAGCCTCCCCCTGAGTACGCGTCACGCCTCGCGCATGATAACCCGGTGGCGCCGCCCACACTCGGGATTCGCGCTCCGCGGTCGGATTCGCAGGGGCCGAGCGAGGAAAATCGCCGCCCCTGCCTACTCCTCCCCTCCCAGCTCGATCTCCTCCACCCATGGCAGCGACCCCTCCTCGGTCGCACCCGAGGCTGGAACCTCCAGATCGTATGCGCGTGCCGCTCTCCCACCCGGACGAATGCGCAGGATGTAGGTGCCCGGGGCAACCCGCTCGGCGCGCACACGCCCGTCCCCGTCGCTGCGCTGGCGTCCGAACGGGCCACCCTCCACGCTCACCTCGGGCCACGGCCGCCCCCGGGCATCCCCGAGCCTCAGCTCCACGTCGCGAAGCGCCGCCTCGAGCACGAGGTCCACCTCCTGCCCCGGCTCCACCCCCTCCCGCCGCGCGACCTCCACCCCGTCCTGGATCGCGCGCAGGGTATAGGAGCCCTCGGCCAGCGCCTCGAATGCGAACGTCCCGTCACCGGCATCGGCCCGGTGCTGCTCGTGGGTCCTCGCCTCCGAGCGCGCCAGCACCAGCGCGCGTGGCAGCGGCCGGCCCCCCGCGTCCAGCAATCGTCCGTGGATCATGGCGGCGGCCGGGCGCAGCGTCACCTCCACCAGCGCGTCGGCCTCGTCGGCCTCGTCGAGCCACACCTCCCGCGCCCCCGGGCCCCACCCCGGCGCTCGTGCGGTCACCAGCACGCGATCTCCCGCGGGCACCAGCGGATCGGGACAGGCATCGCGGGCCTGCCGACACGGATCACACGGCGGCCGCTCGATGCGAGCCAGCGAGAACTCGCCGTCGTCGTCGCTGGACGTCCGCGACGAGACCACCGGCAGCACCGCCGAGGGATCGTCCTCGTCCGGCGGCAGGGTCACCACCACCACCGCTCCCCCCACCGGGTTGCCGTCGGGATCGACCACGCGTCCCCATAGCCGGGGCAACGCGCGCGCCTCGAGCACCGCCTCGGTTCCCGACACCACGATCCACGGCTCGGCCGGCACCCGCGAGGGATGGCGCAGCTCGGGGCAGACCTCGCCGCTGCAGGCCGGCCCCTCGAAGCGCCCCTCCTCGTCGAGCGTCAGCACGCCCCCCTCGATCCTCGCCACCTCGCCGCCCGCCGTGGCGCACCACAGCACCAGCTGTCCCTCTCCCACCGGAGCTCCGTCCTCGTCGACCACACGGCCCCGCACCCGCCCCTCACCCGCGACCGTCGTCTCCCGAGGCGCCACTCCTCGCCCACCACGAGCCGTCGACGACGAGACCGCACGCTCGCGATGACCCGCCTCGACTCGAACGCGCTCGCCCCCCCGCTCGCGCGTGTTCCTGCGAGATCCCACGACCCAGAACGCAGCCCCCAGCACGAGCCCGACGAGCACCACCGAGATTCCGCGCAGACCCCCTCGCACACGTGGATCGCGTTCGGCCTCGCCGCTGCGTCCTCGATCCTCCACCGCGCTCACGTCCCGAGCATCGGCGCCATGATCGCCTCGGCCCGCGCCCTGGCGTCGGCGAGCACCGTGTCGACGATCCGATCGATGCGCTCGGAGGCCGCGGCGAGCGCATCCGCGGACGGCTCGCCGTCGCTCCCCGCGAGCGCATAGACCTTGGCCTTGGGCTCGGTCCCGCTGGGCCGCACCGTCAGGCGGCAGCGCGCGCGTCGACCATCGAGCTCCCCTTCGAGCTCGTACATCAGCACGTTGCCCGGGAGATCACGGGTCGGGCTGCCCGTGTGCCGCGGGACCAGCCGATCCTCCACCCCCACCACCGACAGCCCCCCCAGGCTCGACGGCGGCCGCTGCCGCAGCTCCGCCATCAGCCCCGCGATCGCCTCGCGCCCGGCCGCCCCGTAGGCGTAGAGGTTCTCGGTGCGCTCGCGGTGATAGCCGTGCTCTCGCCACACCCGCTCCAGCACGTCGAACACCGTCTGGCCGTCGGCATGCGCCATCGCGGCCGCCTCGACCAGCAGGCGGGCCGCCACCGCGCCGTCCTTGTCGTGCACGTGGTCCCCCCGCATGAAGCCATGGCTCTCCTCGCAGCCGAAGATCACGGTGTCTTGGGGTCGCTCGGCCATCATCCCCGCGTGGTGCTTGAAGCCCACCAGCAGATCGTCGATCACCTCGATCCCCGCCGCCCTCGCCATCGTCGAGACCAGCCGCGTGGTCACGATCGTCGTCAGGATGAAGCCGTTGCTCGGTCGCGGCGCGTGCCGCAGCACGTGGTCGAGCATGATCACCGCCATCCGATTGCCGTCGACGAACTCGAGCTGGCCGTCGCGATTGCGGGCCAGCGCACCCAGGCGATCCGCATCGGGATCGGTGGCGATCACCAGCGGCACGCCACGCTCGTCGGCCAGAACTCGCCCCAAGTCCATCGACGCCGGTGCCTCGGGATTGGCGCTCTCGACCGTGGAGAAGTTGCCGCCGTCGGGGTCGCACTGCCGGTCCACCAGGTGCACGGTGACGCCGGTGTCCGCGAGGGCCGGGACCACCGCGGTGTGCCCCACGCCATGCAGCGGCGTGAACACCACCGAGAATCCGCTTCGGCGCAGCCGATCGAGGGGCGCGACCCCCTGGGCCCGCACGAACGCGTGGTACGCCTCGTCCACCTCCGGCAGCGGAAGCCGCGTGATGCGATCCGCCTTGGACTCGTCGATCGCGGGCAGGGGCGCGGCCATGGCTCGACCGATGGCGTCCATCAGGGCGCGATCGCGAGCGCCCAGCACCTGCGCACCGTCCGGCCCGTAGATCTTGATCCCATTGTCCCCCGGTGGGTTGTGGCTGGCCGAGATCACGATGCCCGCTCCGCACGCCCGGGCCCGAACCGTGAACGAGAGCTGAGGCGTGGGCCGGGCCGCGTCGATGAGCAGCACCTCCACATCGTTGGTGGCCAGCTGCCGGGCCACCACGTGGCCGAATTCCTGGCTGTCGCGGCGGGTGTCGAACGCGATCGCAACGCGCATGGGAACGCCTTCGGCGCGCATGGCCGCAACGAGTCCCTGCGCCGTCTCCCGCATCACCACCGCGTTGACCCGGTTGGGACCCGGGCCCACGGCCCCGCGGCGCCCACCCGTGCCGATGGGAAGCGGCCCCACGAACGCGTCGGCCAGCTCCGCCCGAGCCTCCGCATCTCCCTCCACCGCCCGACCTACCAGGGCCCGCAGGCCCGGGCCAAGCTCGGCATACGTGGCCTCGGTCAGCCAGCGGACGATCTCTGCATGGGCCTGCACGGACACCCCCAGCGCGGCGGGCGACGGAATGGACGAGTCGGGCTCGGACACGGCGCGGATCTTACGCCGCCTCTGCCTTGCCATCGAGGGGCGCTCGATATGGTCCATGCCATCACGTCGTTGGAAAGCCCATGGATGGATCTCGCCCCGTCGACGGGCTCGAACCAATCGACCTGGCGTGAAATCGCCGGCGCCACTGGTGCGTTGGCAGCCCGGCCACGGCCCTCGGGCCATGGCCAGCAGTTTCCCACGCGGCTCACGCCGCCTTTGCCCCGAGCCAAGCTCGCCGATTTATGGAACACTACGAGAGGCTCGGTGTCGTGTGCCCGCGGCCCGTGGACCGACCCCGGCCCTCTTCTCCCCTCGCTCTTCGTCGTCGAAGGAGTCCGTGATGCGCCAACCTCTATACACCCGGCTACGGCCGTTCCTGCGCCGCGATCTCCGGGCGCGCCTGGTGTCCGCCCTGCTCTCCGTCGTGGTCTTGACCGGCCTGACCTGGCTGGGCGTATCGGCGCTCGCCGGAATCGACAGCCGCGAGGCCCACGACCTGCGAATCCAGCTCGGCCTGGAGTCCCCCACCCAGGTCTGCGGCAGCGGGCCCTACCTCTCGGAGTGCAACTACGACGACCGGGTGCAGGAGAAGGTCGATCGCGAGTTCCACCGGCGGCAGGGCCTACGGGTGTCCGTGCTCACCGATCTCGACCGCCGCCTCGACATGGCGCTGGGTCAGCTCGACGACGCCAAGCGACATCTCGACGAGATGGTCCTCGCCGAGGACGGCTCGCTGCAGGGCGATACCGTGGCGCTCCGCGATGCGCTCTCCGAGGCCATCATCGACGTGTCCCCGGCGGCAATCGACTCGGTCCAGGTCCGGCGCGCCCGGCTGCTCGGCACCTTCGAGCGCCTCGAGCCCACGCAGCTGCAGGCCCCCAAGCGCGCACGTGGCATGACCGCCCTCGTCAACGGCCGCGATGTCGAGGTCCACATGGATCCGACGAGTGACCAGCCGACCTGGGTCGACGATCTCGGCAACCAGCATCGCTTTCGCATTCAGCGTCCCGACGTCCGCACCGAGCTGCTGGCCGCGGTCGCCTCCGAGCGCGACTCCCTGCAGGGCATCCAGGGCCGGGTACGACGGCTGCTTCGTCGCGACGGCGCCACCCTCGACCGCGAGCCGGGCGCCCAGCAGAGCCGCATCGAGGTCGTGGCCGACCTGACTCCGCGCGGCGACGAGTCCTACGACGACTTCATGCGCCGGCTCGAGGTCGCAGGCTGGATGGCCGCTCGGGCCCACGTCGAGTGGCTCGACGACGATGCCGCGTTCGATCGCAACGCGGCCATGCTCAACAACCCCGCCTCCGTGCTCGTGTCCGACGGTCTGCCCGAGGTCGATGCCGACCTCGGCCGCATCGCCCGCTACGACCTCGAGGATCTGCACGAGGCCCTCACCGACGCCGGCGCCGAGATCTGGGAAGACGGCTGGTACGACGACCGTGCCGCTCGCACCGCGGTGCTCAAGCCCATGGTGCGCTACCGATCGCCGGTCACCCCCGCCCAGAAGTGGCGCCTGTTCGGCATGATCACCTTCGTGCTCGCGGGCATCATGCTGACCGTCGTCGGCCCCGTGGTCACGGCCACCTCCACCGCCCGCGAGCGCGAGGCCGGCACCCTGCCCGTGCTGCGCATGACGGGCCTCTCGGCCGGTGATCTCGCCCTCGCCATGGCGATCGGCCCCAACGTGTTCGCCCTCGTGGCCGGCTCTGGTCTCTTGCTCCTGGCCCTCCCGGTGCTGGCGCTCACCGCCGGTCCCTCGGCCGTCCTGCTGCCCCTGGGCGTGCTGCTCGCCCTCGCGGCCGCCACCCACCTCACCGCCATCGGCCTGGGTGATGCCCTCGGCCAGCGGGTCAACGCCATGGTCGTGGGCGGCTTGCTCGGCCTGGCCATCCTCGGCCCCGGTCTGGTCGGCAGCGTGATGGTCGTGGGCGACATGGCCGCGACCGGCCTCCTGCTCGGGCCCCTGCCCGCCATGGTGGGCGAGTCCGTGCGAATGAGCGGCCTGCCCTTCGCCAGCCTGCTCGGCCCGAGCAGCGCCAGCGACATGGGCTGCACCATGCTCGGCTATGCCGTGCTGGTGCAGACGATGCTCGGAGGCCTGTGCCTGCTCAGCTGGCGCCGTCGGGTCGAGCAAGCCTGGTCGCCGCTGTTCCGCCCCCTCGAGGGCGCGGCGCTGGCCCTGCTCAGCGTGGGCTGCAGCGCCCTGGCCGTGGTCGACCTCTCGCAGCGGATCCACGTCCAGACCTACGACACGGTCAACCTCATCACCTTCGTGTCCACCGCGTTCCTCATGCCGGTGCTCGGATGGCTGCTCGTGTCCAGCCTGGTGCGTCCCGCTCGTGCCTCGGCCGTCGCCAGCTGCAGCGAGGTTCGTCGCGCGTTCGGCCGCTTCCAGCTGTTCGTGGTGCTCACCGCGGCCGCGCTGGCTGGCGCCTACCTGATGGTGCTCGACAACACGCACCTGCGGGCCGAGAAGTCCGAGGTCATGTGGTCCACGCTCACCCAGGCCCTGTTGGTCGCCGAGACCGCCGTGGCCACCCTGCTGCTCGCCTCGCGTCGTCGCGAGGGCAAGCATCGCGTGTACATCCTCGGCACCGCCATCGCCCTGCTGCAGATGGTGTTTGCGGTCGCGGTGTACAACCTCGAGGTCGAGCACGTCGCCTTCACCCAGAAGGCCGGCATGCCCTTCATGATGGGAATGGAATCCTCGCCCTACTGGGTGGCCTTCCTCGTGGTGCTGTGGGCCGCGGGTCTGGGCATGGTCCTGGCTGCGCTCCTTCGCGAGCGCGACCGCGGCGACAAGACGACCACCCCGCATGCCGACCACGAGTCCGGTCGCGATGAGAAGGGCGGACGCTGGCTGCACTGAGCCACCGCCCCTGAAGAAGGCACCGCACGGGTCACCGGGTGACCCGCCCAACGCCGCCGCAGCTCCACGCTCGGCGGCGTTGCTCGTTGGGAAGATCTCCAGCCAAGCGCAAATGCTCCCGCCTCCGCCCTTGCGTCGACGCGCCTCGTCCGCCGCAGGCCATGCGTCCGTGAGAAGACGCGCCCCGGATTCCTCCAAAGACGACCCCAAGCCCCAATTCCAACTTTCCGCATGACAATGTCATGGGTATGGTGGGACGGCATGAAGCGGTCGCGGTCGTTCGCTCTCCTCGTCCCCGTCCTCGCCCTGGCTCTCACGCCGGCCGAGGCACCTGCCGGCGAGCCACTCGATCCACTCGACGACGAAGCGGGTGCGATCCCCATCGGCCCCTCGCTGCCTCCATCGCCCGCCGGCCTGGTCTCCACCGAGCGCCCCCAACGGCTCGGCGCGAAGATCCTCTTCGTCAACTTCGACGGGCAGGACATGAACGGGTGCAACAACAACAACCCCGTCAACAACTGCTCGACCATCTTCAACGGCGTGGTGCTGCCGTACACGGGCGACGCGGTCAAGCGCGCGTCGATCATCCAGGTGATCCGCAAGCGCGTGGCCGACTTCGGCATCACCGTCACCGACCAGCGCCCGGCGAGCGGCGACTACGACATGGAGATGGTGGGCAACTGGCAGGGTGCCAACCCCGGGTTCGCGGGCGTCGCCCCCAACATCGACTGCAACGACGCGACCGGAGGCGAGACCTCCTTCACCCTCGAGGCCAGCAGCTCGGCCGACGGCATCGCCGAGATCGTGCTGCAGGAGCTCGCCCATACCTGGGGCCTCGAGCACGTCGACGAGCAGCAGGATCTGCTGTTTCCCACCACCGCGGGCTCCAACAAGACCTTTCACGACGAGTGCTACAAGATCGTCGAGGACACCGCGCTGAACCCCACCAACGGGTGGTGCAACCAAGTCCACACTCAGTTCTGCAGCTTCGGCTGGCAAAATAGCTACCGCGAGCTGCTGTATCTGTTCGGCGAGTCGGTCCCGGACACCATTGCCCCGCTGGTGACCATCGTGTCCCCGGCCGATGGGGCCACCCTCGAGGGCGGGACGTTCGATCTCGTGCTCGCGTTCGAAGACGACCAGAGCCCCGCCGTGATCACCACCAACATTCGGCTCGAGGGCGGCCCGCTGTCCGAGCCGGTGGAGGTCGGAGGGGCCTACGCGGCCCCTGGCGAGCTGGCGTTCCCCATCCAGGATCTTCCCGACGGCACCTACTCGGTGCGCGTCGATGCGGAGGACGAGTCGGACAACCCGGCCCAGGACGAGATCACGTTCACCGTCGTCGGCAATCCCCCCGCGGCGGGAGACGACGGCGCCGATGGCTCGGGCTCCGAGGGCTCGGGCTCCGAGGGCGGCACGGGTGACGGCGCCGACGGCTCGGGGAGCGCAGACGCCACGGGCTCGGACGACGCCGGGCTCGTCGACCCCCAGCAGCCGCTCGAGAACGGCGGATGTGATTGCCGAACCGATCGCCCCCCCTCTGCGCCCGCCGCGTTGCTGCTCGGTTTGCTGCTGGTGCGACGACGCCGCCGCCCATGACACGGAGGCCACGCCACCCTTGGTGGGCCGGCCTCGGTCCTGGTAGCGTTGTCGGGCCGATGCTCGGCTCGTTCGCCTTGTTCATTGCGTGGGCTCCCGCCGCGGGAGCACCCTCCGATCTCGCGCTGCCGCTGGAGACGCCGGCCATCCCCACGGCGGAGCTTCGCGCCGACCTGCCGCCGCGCGCCGCGGGCACGCCCGAGACGCTCTTCATCAACTTCGACGGCGGCGTGCTGCAGACCGGCTGCGGCAACGACCCCCGCTACGACTGCAGCACGCTCGCCAACCTCTTCAACGGCTACGTCGGCCCCTACGACGGCAACGAGACCCAGCGGATCTCGATCCTGCAGGCCACCCGCAAGGACCTCAAGGACTTCGGGGTCCGCGTGGTCGTCGATCGGCCCCCCGAAGACGTCCCCTACACCATGGTGATGTACGGCGACCTGGGGCCCCAGAGCTTCGCCGGCGTCGCGCCCTACATCGACTGCGAGGATCGCCGCGGCAGCGACACCAGCTTCACGCAGGGCTTTGGCTCCTCCAACACGGGCTCGACCGTGATCCTGCAAGAGGCCGCCCACACCTGGGGCCTCGAGCACGTCGACGCCGAGCTCGACATCTTGAACCCGTTCAAGTCCGCGGGCCTGAACCAGTCGTTTCGCGACGAGTGCTTCCGGATCGTCTCCGACACCGACCTGACCCCCACCCCGGGGTCCTGCAACCAGGTCCACACCCAGTTCTGCGAGACCGGACACCAAAACAGCTGGCAGGAGATGAACCTCCTGTTCGGCCCCGCGATCCCCGACACCACCGCGCCCACGCTCGAGATCACCAGTCCCGAGGACGAGAGCACGTTCGTGCTGCCGACCACCATCGCCCTGCTCGGTGAGGTGCAGGACGACCTGCACCCGCAGTTCTATCGCGTGGAGGTCTACGATCACGACCAGCTCATCTACACCGAGGACCGCATCGGCCTCGATCTGCTGCTCATCAACCCCCCCGAGGGCGACTACGACCTGCGCGTGGTGATCGCCGACGAGGCCGGCAATACCGGCGAGGACCGCGTGCGGTTCACCATCCTCCCCGAGGGCAGCGAGCTGCCGCCGGAGCCCGAGGAGGAGGATCCCGGGGATCCGACGGAGTCCGGCTGCCGCATCGGCGGCGAGCCCGAGCCGGCCCCGGCATGGGCCATGCTCGCGCTGCTCGTGCTCGTCCGTGCGAGGCGGGCGTGATCCCGACCCTGTGGCTGCTCGCGATGGCCCCCCCGGCGCTCGCCGAGGGCCGCCACGTGATGGACGCTCCGCTGCCGCCGCCTCCCGCCGCGCTCACCGCCTCGTCGACGCCCAGGGGTCGCACGCTCGGCAAGCCCACCACCCTGTTCGTCAACTTCGACGGGGTGAAGCTGTCGGACTGCAACCCGAGCAACAGCAAGGCCAACTGCCACTGGTACAACAACGAGGAACCGATCCCGCCGTTTACGGGCTCGGTGCAGACCAAGGTCTCGGTGCTGCAGGCCATGCGCCGCGACACCGCGGACTTCGGCATCCGCATCACCGCCCTGCGCCCTCCCGAGTCCGAGGACTACACCATGGTGGTCTACGGCGGGACCGAGGCGGAGTACGGCGCGCTGGGCAGCGCGCCCTCCGGGGACTGCCTCGATCAGCGCCCCAACGAGATCGCCTTCGCCCACGTCGACGGCGACCTGGCCGACTGGATCAACGGGGGAGCGACCACCGCCCTGCACGAGGCCGCCCACAGCTGGGGGCTCGATCACGTCGACGGTGACCACACGGTCATGTTCCCGACCGGTGACGATCAGCCCACCGCGTTCGGGCGTGAGTGCTACGGGGTGGTGGCCGACATCCACCTGAACCCCGGCATGGCCTCGTGCCCCGAGCTGAACCAGGAGCTGTGCGCCGACGACCACGCCCAGAACGCGCCGCTGGTGCTCGAGCGGCTGTTCGGCGGGCCCTACGTCGACGTTCGGGCGCCCACCATCGAGCTGCTCGAGCCCGCCGATGGCCAGTACTTCCAGGCCCCCGCCGACTTCGACGTGCGGCTCGAGATCCGCGACGACCTGCACCCGCAGGTCTACGATGCCTCGCTGTGGCTGGGCGACGAGCCCAAGCCCGAGCCGCGCCCCTTCATCGAGGACCACTTCGCGGTCGCCGGGCTGCCCGTCGGGACCTGGGCCTTCCACGTGGAGCTGACCGACGAGGCCGGCAACACCTCGCGGCTCGACTTCGAGATCGAGGTGGGCGAGGACCCACCCCCCGAGCCCACGCAAGACGACCGGGGATGCGCCGTCGCCCGCGCCCAGGCCGGGCCGGCGGGGGCGGGCGGAGGTGTAAGCGGTCCCTGGCTGCTCGTTGTGTTGCTACTGCCGACCTTGGCGCGTCGCCGTGGTCCGCGGTAAGACCTCGACCCCATGCGAGCCCCACTTCGGTTTCCTTCGTGGCTCCTGCTCCTGCCGGTGCTGCTGCCCGGCTGCCCCTCGTCCACGAGCAATCCCTACGGCGACAAGAAGGCACCCCCTGCGCCCGAGGTGGGCGCCGACGATCCTCGCGTCGTGGTCAAGGACGGCGAGCTCTACACCCAAAAGACCATCGAGCGCGCCGAGGAGAGGATGCGCGACGACGGCATCGGTCTGGGCTCGGGGCGTCCCGACGAGACCAACGGCGAGTGTCGCCTCTTCGCGCCCAAGCTGCCGCACCCGCAGTGCTGCAAGGGAGAGTTCGGCTTCGACGTGGCCACCGTCTCCGAGGCCTGCGGCCTGCCGACCTATCTCGGCGAGTCGTTCCGGAACTCGTGCGGCTACTACTTCCACCACGACGAGGGCCCCCGGTGGTTTCGGCTGTCCAAGCTGCCGGAGACCTCGGCCAAGCAGGCCGCCGATCACCACGATCGCAAGATGGCCGAGAGCCTGGGTGAGCGCTACCAGCCATCCACGCCCGTCCCCGGCGTCGAGGGGGCGTGGTGGAGCCGGCACGAGAACTATCGCTGGGCGTTCCTGCCCGGCTGGGACAACGTCCGCCAGCTCTCCTGGGAGGACGCATCGTGCTCCGACGAGGGCATCACCACGGTGATGGCCCAGGTCATCGCGGCCAAGCCCGCACCCGACCACGCCCAGCGCCTGGCCCTGGTGCCCAAGGCCCGCATGTAGCGGGCCCCGGCTCGAGACCGCGGTGGCTACGCGCCGCAGGACCAGGCGCCCAGCGGCTTGGCTTCGGTGCCCGAGATCTGGACGACGGCGTCGCCCGCTCCCTCTTCGTAGATCATCCGCACCCACAGCTCGCGCGCATCCTTGCCATCCACGTCGAGCGCGCCGAGCACCTCGAACACGTCCTTGCGCGACTGCGACTTGGCCAGCAGCACCATCGCATCGAGGTTGCCGTCGGGAGCCAGGAACACCCCGCTCCACGTGTACTGCTCGGGCATCGACGGGTGCGGGATGAACACGGAGTAGATCCCATCCTTCTCGTCGTTGCCGTCGACGTCGATCTCGGCCACCTGATGCGCCGTGAGCTCCCCCTTGGAGGGCACGAGCTTGGCGATCTTGGCCTTGGTCTCGTCGTCGAGCCCGGTGGCGGCCGGCGAGGTGCTGTCCTCGGGCACGAGCTCGACGATCTTGAGGGCCGAGGGCGGCCACGCGCCGAACGTGAACTCCGCCCCGCCGGTCAGGCCCTCGGCGTCCAGCGCGATCTTCTTGCCGGAGCCGGCCAGGCAGCGGGGCTCGATGCGATCGGCCACCTTCTTGTTGAACGCCTGGTCCCCTCCGCTGACGCGCACTTCGGCTCCCGCGGGCACGAGATCGAGACACCCCGTCCCCGCCGCCAGCGTGCCCTTGTCCTTGTCGAAGCAGGCCAGCGGAAGCAACGCGCCCTCGACCTGGAAGAACACCATGCTGGTGTCGGGCGGCACGGGACCCTCGACGCCCTGGTCACCATCGGCCACCTTCAGCGTGGGCTCACCTTCGTCCCCGGCGGCCTTGTCGTCGCCCTTGGCCTTGGCGTCGCCCTTGGCTTCCTTGGTGTCCTTGGCCCCGTCGTCTCCCTTGTCGCAAGCGCCCACGAACAGGGCCCCGAGCAGGGACATGGCTGCGAGCGGACCGAGCAGTGTCACACGTGCGATCATGGAACGCTGGGTAGCACAGCCGCAGCCACGGATCTAGCCACGGATCTGGCCTGGGTGGGCATGGGCCTGGGGCTGGCTCCGGCCCTGGCCCAGCCCGCCTCGACCTAGGACCGCACGTCGTCGAGGTCGGCGCCACGCGCCAGTTCGTGGACGCGACTGCGCCGAACCGCGCTCGGCGGGCGCTGGAGCTGGCCCACCATGTCATCGAGGCCCTCGAGCGTCAGCGGGAACATGGGGAACACCTCGCGGATGGCCGCAATGGTGGGTGCATCCCAGACCCGCGGCGGCTCGGGATTGAGCCAGGCCGAGCGAGGAAGGCGATCGGCCAGGCGTGCCAACCACGTCAAGCCGGTTGGACCACGCGTGCCGTCCCACCAGTTGCCGCTCGACATCAGCAGCTCGCCCGGGTGCATGTACGCGTCGCCCACCACGATGAGCCGCCACTGCGGATCGCACTGGCGCAGCAGCTCGTCCACCCCCACCGGCTTGGTGAACGCCGCGTCCTCGTAGACCCGCCGATAGACGCAGTTGTGGAAGTAGAGCGAGCGCAACTCGCGAAAGCCCCCGCCGCCGCTGGCCGCCGAGAACAGGCGGCTCACCAGGCGGGCAAAGGGGTCCATGCTGCCGCCCACGTCCATGAGCAGCAGCACCCGCACGTCGTTCTTGCGAGGCGGTCGGGTCACGATCTCGAGGTCGCCGCAATTGCGCGCGGTCTCGTCCACCGTGCGATCGAGAT
Source organism: Paraliomyxa miuraensis (assembly GCF_026337845.1). Classification (GTDB taxonomy): domain Bacteria; phylum Myxococcota_A; class Polyangia; order Nannocystales; family Nannocystaceae; genus Paraliomyxa; species Paraliomyxa miuraensis. Next base: position 90,579 of record NZ_JAOVZF010000134.1, read on the forward strand.
CGAGTTCTTCGTCGCAAAGACCCTTGCGCGCCATCGTCCGCAGCCGCCGCAGCGCCGACGCGATCTGGCGGGTGTCGAGCACGAGGTCGCGCCGATACGCGGCAAACCGGCGGGCGTCCGCCACCGCCAGCGCGCTGCGACCTCCCCCCTGCCCTCCCATGCGAATGCCCGAGGGATGCATGCCGCCCTGCCCGAACGGCGAGGTGCCGCCGGTACCGATCCAGCGATTGCCGCCCTCGTGGCGCTTCTTTTGCTGCTCGAGGCGCTCGAGCAGCTGGCGACGCAGCTCCTCGATGCCCATGGCCTCGATCGCGGCACGGAGCGCGGGATCGAGGTGCAACAGCTGCTTGGGATCGTCGAGCCACTGCCGCAGCTCGTCGGCGAGATGGCTGAGGTCCCGCTCCACGCCGCGGAACGTCTCGGCGAACGCCTGATCGAAGCCGTCGTAGTGGGTCTCGGTGGAGACCAGCAAGCACCGCGCCACCTGGTAGAAGCCATCGAGGCTGCTGCCGTGCAGGTCCGCGCCGATGGCCTGCATGAGCGCCAGCCAGTTGTGCGTGCTCACCGGGACCCGGTGGGTCCGGAGGTTGTAGAAGAAGTCGAGGAACAGCACCTCGCGGGGGAGTCTACGACACTGCCCGAGCCTGCGGGCGGGCGCGCACGAGCGTGGCCGGGGGCGGCTCCCCCGCCGGATCCCCGAGGACCCCGGTGGGCCCGCGGCGCGTTAGAGTGCTGCCGTGGCCCATCCCCGTGCTCTCGTGCGCCGTCGCTCCCTCGCCTCGATGATGATGCTGCTGCTGTTGCTGGTGCCGAGCTGTGGAGGCACGCGCTCCGAGGGTCCCGACGTTCCTCCCACCGCCGCTCCTCCGGCCACGATCGCGCCATCGGCCGAGGCCGGAGTCGACGGCGACTCCAACCCGGAGGTCGACGCATCGGAGTCGACGAAGCTCCATGGCGAGCTGCGCACGCTCGAGGGCCTACGAGTCCTGCGGGTGTGGGGCACGCCCACGCAGATGGGCCATGCGCATGGGATGCTCTTGCGCGACGAGATCATCGAGATCGTCGACGGCTACGCGCTCGACGTGATCCCGCCCGCCACCCTCGACGCGGCGGGCGTGCTGTACACCACCGTGGCCCAGATCCCGCCGCGCCTGCGCGAGGAAGCCGAGGGGGTGATCGCCGGCATGAAGGCCGCGGGCGGAGCCGAGATCCCGGCCCTGGGTCGCGAGCTGCGGGTCGCCGATCTGCTGGTGCTGAACGCCATGACCGACCTGCTGGCGATCGGCTGCTCGTCGGTCTCGGCCTGGGGCACCAGCACCGAGGGCGCACCGGGCCTGCTCGGCGCCCCGGTGATGGTCCGCAACCTCGACTGGAGCGACGATCCGGAGCTCTTGCGCAACCAGATCGTGTTCGCGTTCGAGCCCGACGATCCGCAGCGGCAGCCGGTGATCTCGGTGGCGTTCGCGGGCTACCTGGGGTGCCTGTCGTGCATGAACGAGGCCGGCGTATCGGCGCTGTTCAACATGGGCTACGGCGACGGGGCCGCGAGCGCGAGCGAGGCGCTGCGGGGGTTCTCGCCCGCCAACCTCCTGCTCCGCGACGCGCTCGAGCAACGCGACGTGGACGGCGACGGCACGAGCACTGCGGACGACGTGGAGGCGATCTGGAAGCACGAGACCCACGCAGGCAGCTACATCCTGCACCTGCTCGAGCCGCGCCGCGGATCCGATCATGCGCCCGCGCGAGTGCTGGAGGTGGAGGCCGACGGGATGGCCGTGCGTCACCCCGAGGACGACGAGCTCGGCGGACGGATCCTCGCTGCCACCAACCACCTGCGCGACAAGACCGCGCCGAGCGCCTGCTCGCGCTACGCGACGATCGAGGCCACGGTGGAATCCCGCGCCCATCGCCTCGACCACGACTCCCTGTGGCAGCTCGGGGCCCGGCTACGCCTCGACGAGGTCGTCCACACGCTGCTGATCGAGCCCGAGGCCCGAGCGCTGGGCGTGTGGCTGCGCGCGCCGGGCCAGGCTCGCAGCGCTCGCCCGGCCCCCGTGCGGCTCGAGTGGGATGTGCTGCTCGGTCCCAGGCGAGCGCAGTGACCCGCGCAGAGCCGCCTACCCCCGCCCGCGCCGAACCACGCGCTGGAGCGTCTCGACGTCCTGCTCCTTCTTGAGCAGCGTGCCCAGGAACGGCAGCCCGGCGCCGAGCAGCTTGGCGGCATCCATGCCCGAGTGCCGCAGGGCCGAGATCCAGTCGATGAGCTCGCTGGTGCTCGGCGGCTTGCGCAGGCCGTCGACCTGCCGCAGCCGATAGAACGCCCCGAGCGCGGCGCCGAGCAGCTCGTCCTCGAGGTCCGGATGGTGCACGCGTACGATGCGAGCCATCAGCTCGCGATCGGGGAACTCGATCCAGTGGAACACGCAGCGACGAAGGAACGCATCGGGGAGCTCCTTCTCGTTGTTGCTGGTGATGATCACGATCGGCCGCCGACCGGCGGTCACCGTGCGGCCCGTCTCGGAGATCGTGAAGCTCATCGTGTCGAGCTCGTGCAGCAGATCGTTGGGGAACTCGAGGTCCGCCTTGTCGATCTCGTCGATGAGCACCACCGACCGCTCGTCCCGCTCGAACGCCCGACCCAGCGGCCCGAGCGAGATGTACTGCGCGATGTCGCGAACGTCTCCCTCGCCAAAGCGGCTGTCGTGCAAGCGACGCACGGTGTCGTACTCGTAGAGCCCCTCCACCGCCTTCGTGGTCGACTTGACCTGCCAGCGCTCGAGCGGCAGCCCGCGTGCCGCCGCCAGGTTGATGGCCAGCAGCGTCTTTCCCGTCCCGGGCTCGCCCTTGAGCAGCAGCGGTCGCTGTAGATGCACCGCCACGTCGACGGCGCGCCCCAGCTCCTCGGACACGATGTACTTGGCGGTTCCACGGAACGGCGTATCCATGCGCGGCGGGAGTATGGCATACCCATCGACCATGGCCGGGCTCCCCAGGGCGGAGGCGATCGCGACGGCGCTGCTGCTCCTGGCCTGCGATGGCGCCGGCGCATCCAGCGCAATGGACGCTCGTCCCGAGCCCGCGCCCACGGTGCCTTCACGGCCTCCAGCGCCGATCACCGAGCCCAGCGCCCCCTCCGGGCCCGCCGCCACCCCCGAGGCGACCGTGGCCGCCGTCGCCTCGAGCGACGCTCCACCCGTCGACGACCACCCGCGCTCGATCGGCCGCCGGCGCGCACGAAGGGCGCAGATGGTCTACGTGGAGCCGCGCCTCGGCACCGCCTTCCGCGGCAAGATCCCACGCAACCAGATCTTCGAACTCCAGGCGCACGTCACCGGCGACGACTGCGGCGGCGAGGGCTGGGGCAGGATCGGCGACGCCGCGTACGTGTGTCTGCAGCACACCGAGCCCGTGGAGGACGAGCCCTCCATGCTGCCCGCGACCCTGGTCGATGGACTCGCGCCGTTCTTCTACGCCCGCCTGCGTCCCAAGGACGGCAGCGGTCAGCAGCCTCCCGCCCCACGCTATCGCTCTCGCCGCGCCATGGCGGTGCAGGCCCCGCCCGAGGACTACCTCGAGCCCGAGCACGACTACGCCTTCGTGGAGCGCCGCCGGTTCCATCGCCAGACCGTGCTGACCACCGAGACCCATCGCACCGTCCGCGAGCGCGACGTCAAGCGCATGAAACCCAGCGAGTTTCGTGGCCGAGACATCGCGGCGCATCCGATCCCCGCCGGTACCGTGATGATGTGGAGCATCGAGTGGCCCTACGCGATCGTCCACGCCGAGCCGAGCGAGGAGTCCCCCGAGCTCGACCGACTTCCGCTCCACGCCGAGGCGCTGGCCCACGATCGACCGCCCGACGAGCGGGGCGAGCACGACGCGTGGATCCCGGTGGCGCGACCAGAGGCCGGCTCGACCAGCGGCTGGGTCCTGGCCGAGCAGGTGCGCCACTGGATCCCCATGCCGCCCCCCGACGGCATCACGGCGGACGAGCTTTGGATCGACATCGACCTCGCCCAGCAGATGCTCGCGCTGCGCCGCGGCCCGGCGGTCGAATTCCTCACGCTGATCTCGTCGGGCAACGGCGAGCACCCCACGCCGGTGGGTCTGTTTCGCCTGGAGAGCAAGTGGGCGTTCGCCGACATGCGCTCGCGCGCGGGCGACGAGGACACCTACTTCGTCGAGGGCGTCCCGTGGGTCCAGTACTTCCGCGGCCGCTACGCGCTCCACGGGACGTTCTGGCACAACCGCTTCGGCCGCCGCACCAGCCACGGCTGCATCAACCTCTCGGCCCACGACGCGCGCTGGGTCTACGAGCGCACCTGGCCCGCCGCCAAGCCCGGATGGCTGATGATCAACGAGCACGCCCGGGAGCCCGGGACCACGCTGCGGATCCGCAAGGGCACCCGCCCTCCCCCCGACCGCCGCGGCCCCCTGCCCGGTGCATGAGGCCGCTCAGCGCTGCACCAGCACCACCACCGATCGACCCTGCGCGACCACCTCGTGCCCCTCGACTCGGGTCTCGACCCGGCCCTCGGCATCCGGCTCGCCGATGTCGTCCGGCGACGCCCGGCTCGTGTCGATGGCTCGATGCCACTCGAGCCCCGCTTCGGGTCGAGGGACGTCGAAGCGCAGCGCCCGCTCCCACGCGTTGACGATGACGTGCAGCGCCTGGTCGTCCTGCGAGCGGGTCAGCGTATAGGCCAGCGTGTGGCTCTCGCGGCTCCAGTCCGGGCGATCGAGCGCCGTCCCGTGCCAGCGCACGCGCGTATAGCCGGGCGGATCGGCCGACGCTGGAGCCTCGTATCCCAGCAGGTACTTGGTGCGCCGAAGCCCCGGGTGCGCGCGACGAAACGCGATCATCAGCCGGGTGAAGCGCTGGATGTCCGCGTGGCGCTCGCGTAGCCCCCAGTCGATCCAGCTGACCTCGTTGTCCTGACAGTACGCGTTGTTGTTGCCCCGCTGGGTCCGTCGCAGCTCGTCGCCCGCCAGCACCATCGGCGTGCCCTGAGCCAGCAGCAGCAGGGCCAGGAAGTTCTTGACCTGTCGGTTGCGAAGCGCCTCGATCGCAGGATCGTCGGTGGGCCCCTCCACCCCGTAGTTGGCGCTGTGCTCGTGGTCGCTCCCGTCGCGCCCATCCTCGCCATTGGCTTCGTTGTGCTTGCGCTCGTAGCTCACCAGATCGCCGAGCGTGAAGCCGTCGTGGCACGTGACGAAGTTGATGCACTGCTGCGGAACCCGCCCGTGGCGCTCGTAGAGGTCGGGGCTCCCGAGCATGCGGGCGGCCACCGCCCCCGCCATGTCCTCGTCTCCCCGCAAGAAGCGGCGCACGTCGTCACGAAACTTGCCGTTCCACTCCGACCAGCGCTCGCCGGGAAAACCCCCCACCTGGTAGAGCCCCCCCGCATCCCAGGCCTCGGCCACCAGCAGCGTCTCCTGCAGCGCGGGGTCGGCCTCGATCTCCCACGGCAGCGGCGGATTGTGCATGGGCTGCCCGGACTCGTCGCGAGAGAGGATCGAGGCCAGATCGAAGCGAAACCCGTCCACCCGCATGTCGACGGCCCAGTAGCGCAGGCAATCGAGGATCATGCGGCGCACGATGGGGTGATTGCAGTTCAGCGTGTTGCCCACGCCGGAGTAGTTGGCGTAGGTCTGCGGGCGCCCCGGCTCGCCGAGGTAGTAGACCGCGTTCTCGATGCCCCGAAACGAGAGCGTGGGGCCGTCCTCACCACCCTCGGCCGTGTGGTTGAACACCACGTCGAGCACCACCTCGAGGCCCGCGCGATGGAGCTCGCGGACCAGGTCGCGAAACCCCGTCAGGTAGCGCATGTGCTCCCAATTCTCGATGTAGTAGCCGCGATGGGGCGAGAAGAACCCGATGGGATCGTACCCCCAGAAGTTGCGCAGGGCCTTGCCGGTGGTCGGGTCGACGAAGTCGATGTCGTGCTCGTCGAACTGGAACACCGGCAGCAGCTCGACCGTGGTGATGCCGAGCTCGACGAGGTAGGGGATCCGCTCGACGAGCCCGTCGAAGGTGCCCGGGTGGGCCACGCCCGACGACGGATGACGCGTGAACCCCCGCACGTGCATCTCGTAGATCACACGCGTCGAGGGGTCGATCCGCGGCCGCTCCACCCCTTGCCAGTCGAAGCGGCGCAGGTCGACCACCAGGCTCTTCATGGCGGTCGCCACGTTGTCCTGGGCGCCCATCGCATCGCGGTGGGCCCGACCATCGTGGCGGACGATGCCACGGGCGTAGGGATCGAGCAGCAGCTTGGCCGGATTGAAGCGATGCCCCTGCTCCGGTGCCCACGGCCCGTGTACGCGATAGCCGTAGATGAGCCCCTCGGCGGCCCCGTGCACGAATACGTGCCAGTACCCGTAGGTGCGATGGTGTCGCGAGTCGAGTCGAATCACCTGCTGGGGTGCGGGTCGATCGAAGCGATCGAACAGCAGTAGCTCGACCGCGGTGGCGCTGCGCGAGAACAGCGAGAAGTTCACGCCCTCGTCGCTCACCGTGGCGCCGAGGGGATGATGCCGTCCGGCCGAGGTGCGGTAGGGCTTCACGACCACCACGCTATCAAGGAAGGGGCCGCTTCCGCCGGCTCCCCACCATCCCGGCAGTGCCGTGACGGGACCGGCCGCGCCTAGCCGTGTGCGTCCCGCAGCGCCGAGAATTCCGCGCGGGCTTCCTCCACCCCGCGGGCGAGCTGCTCCGGTCGCAACCCCTCCACCCGCTTGCATGCCTGCGCCAGGCGGGCCGCCCCCAGGGTCGCGGCCGCGCCCTTGACCGAGTGGATCGCCCGTCGCGCCTCGTCCTGATCTCCGCGCACCAGCGCCCTCGAGGCCTGCTCGAGGCTCTTGTCGCTCGTCTCGAACAGCATGGACAGCAGCTCGCTGGCCAGCGCCGCATCGCCGTCGGTGGCCTCGTCGAGCTGACCACGGTCGAGCAGCGGCGCATCGAGCTCGCCCAGCACGCCCGCCGATCCGGTCTGCGAGCCCCCCTGGGTCGGTACCGACACCGACGCATCCCGTGCGCCGCCCGACGACGAGGTTCCCGGGGCCTCGTCCTCGTCCTCATCGCCCCAGGAGCCTTCGATCCAGCGACTGAGCGTGCGCACCATGTCCGTCATGCGCAGGGGCTTGGTGATGTAGCCATCCATGCCCGCACGCAGGCACAGCTCCTTGTAGCCCGCCATCGAGTGGGCGGTCATCGCCACGATCGGCAGCCGCTTGCCGCTGCCCTTCTCCTGCGCCCGGATCGTCCGCGTGGCCTCGAATCCATCCATCACCGGCATCTGGATGTCCATGAAGACCAGGTCGACCTCGTGCTCCTGCACCAGCGCCACCGCCTCCCGCCCGTCGGTGGCCGTCAGGACCTCGCACCCGAGCTTGGCCAGGTTGCGCAGCGCCACCTTGAGGTTGATCGGGTTGTCGTCGACCACCAGGGCCCGCCCCTTGCTCGCCGGCGCCTCGACCTCGGGCAGCGGCGAGGTGCCGCTCACCTCGAGCCGGTCGCCCGATCGGAGCAGCTCGTGCTGCGCCCCCGAGTGGCGCTCGGGCGGCGTGCTCATGCGCAGCCCCTCGAGCCGTGCGCTCGACGGTCCGGACAGCCACGTCAACATCACCAGCGTGCCGAGCCCGCCCGCGCCGGAGGCCACCGCCCCGCCGAGCACTCCCCACGACAGCCGGGGCTCCGATGCCCACACGATCGGCTCGACGATCAGCAGCACGATCGCCACGAGCCCGGCCGCCCACCGCAGGATCGATCGCTCGCGCTCGATGAGCACGAACGCCATGCACAGCAGCACCAGGTGCTGAACGCCCAGCGGTGCGTGGAAGCGAGCGCTGACGAAGACCACGACGGCATCGAGGTAGAGCAGCACCGCCAGCGCAATCTCGTTGCGACGCTCCGCATCGGGCACGCGCCACACGGCCACGAGCAGCACGACCGTCGCCACCGCGAGCAAGCCCGTCGCCACGTCGCCGCCGAGGAATGGCCACGGCGCGAGGAGGAGGGCCGCGAGCGCCAGCAAGCCATAGGTGACCCGACGGGCCCAGGCGTGAGCATCACGCGCTCGGGCCGCCCTCTGTTCGGAACCGCTCGCCTCGAGCGATGAGTGCTGCGCGTGCGCCACCAGTCCGCTCCGTCACCGTATCAACCCGCTCGAGAGGCGACAATCCACACCAGGGATCCTCGGGTTTCCTGCCCCTGCCCGCGGATGCGTGCGTCCTCTTCCGGGCCACGCTCAGTCGAGCGCCGCATGCTCGACCGAGGCCACGTACCAGTCCCCCCACTCGAGCCGCAGGATCAGGGCCAGCCCCTCGACCGACCGACCCCCGGGCGCGCCGAGCTCGACCCGGGCCGTGGGCGCATAGGCTCCCGGCAGCAGCTCGACCGCGCGCGGCCGGGCGTCCTCGCCTTCGAGCTCGCCCACCAGCGCCGCCAAGCCGAACGCCTGCGCCGCGCCGATCGTCCGCAGCCGCAGCATCGCGCTCCCGAGCGCTTCCTCGCTGGTCTGGCCGCCGAACAGGCGTGCCAGCAGGTACCCCTCGCCCAGCACGTGGAAGAACGAGACCACCTGCGATGCCTCGAGCTGCCGTCCGACCTCCGTCTGGGGGACGAGCTGCACGACGCCCATCACCAGTGGGCCCAGCGCCTGCTGGGCGCGCAGGGGATCCTCGGCCTGCTCGGCCTGGTCCACCACGTCCTCGAGGCCCTGCACGAACCCCCCCATCAACTCCAGACCGTCGCCTTCCTGCGTGTCGGCCATCACCCGATCGACGGTGTCCTCGCGATGCTTGCGGGCCTGGCTCGGCGAGGTCAGCCGGCGAGCCGTCTCCCCGTCGCCCGCCGCGAGGGCCTCGAGGAACCGGGTCGCCCGCAGCCGCGCTCTCGCCTCGAGCTCCGCGTCCGCCTCGAGGTGCGGGCGTTCCTCCATCATGCGCATCGCATCCACGATGGGGATCGCAAAGCCTCCTCCGCGCTCACGCCATGCCCAGGTGACCACCCCCACCGCCCGGCCGTGGCGATCGAGCACCGGTCCCCCGCTCTGGCCTCGGTGAACGTCGAGGGTCATGCCGACGAACCGCCCCGACCCCGCCGCCGGGTTGCTCACGTGCAGCTGCGCCACCCGACCGTGCCGCATGGTGAGCGCGGGACCCTGGTCGGTCTCCTCGCGCTGCAGCACCACCACGGGATCCTCGAGCGCCAGGTAGCCCGAGACCGACTCGAGCTCGTCGGTCGCCAACGGCAAGGCCACGAGGGGAGTGGGCGAGTGCACGTACAGCAGCGCCAGATCATCGTCTGGATCCATGTAGACCACGCGCACGCTGCCGTACCGCCGCCATGGATCGCGCGCTGGAAACACCACGCTCTCGATGTGATCGGCGTCCTCGATCACGTGCCGGTTGGTCACCACGTACCCGGCCGGATCGACCACGAAGCCCATCCCGCGCGCCACGTCGGTCTCGATGATCGCCACCGCCTCCGTCCCCCGCTGGATTGCAGACTCCGCGCGCCCTGCGCGATGCCGCGCGCCCTCGCGTAGATGGACACCCCCGAGCTCGACGGCTCGATGGCCGCATCCCCCGACGGCCCCCAAGGCCAGCGCAAGTCCCGCGAGGGCTGGGGCGATCCGTTTCTTCCCGGGTCGATCCAAGAACACGTCCCCGAACCTTAGGTTCGCATCGGCCGCCAGGCCATGCTTCCCACCCCCAGGACGGGGCTCCATGCGAAGATCCTGGTCCGCACCCGAGGACCCAACGCCCCCGCGCTGACACCGCAATTTTCCTCGGGGCGAATCCAAGGTCACGCTGGTGCGTGGAAGAGGCCGCCACGCTCCCATGCAGATCGAGATCGAGCATCTGGGCAAGACCTACGACGGCCACGATTGGGCGGTCCACGACCTCAGCCTGGAGATCCCCAGCGGTTCCATCTTCGGGCTGATCGGCCCCAACGGCGCGGGCAAGTCCACCGCGCTCCGCATGGTGGCCACGGTGATGGACCCGAGCACCGGCCGCATCGCCTACGACGGTCACAGCGCGGGCGAGGGCCAGGCCCTGCGCACCACCGAGCTCCGCCGCAGGATCGGGTTCCTCGGCGACGGCAATCCCCTCTACAAGCACATGACCCCGGCCGAGTACCTGCGCTTCTTCGGGCAGTGCTTCGAGCTACCACCCGCCAAGCTCGAGGCCGCCATCGAGCAGGTCCTGGTCACCTTCGATCTGACGGGCAAGGCCGATGCCCAGGCGGGCGCGCTGTCCAAGGGCATGCGCCAGCGCCTGCTGATCGCCCGCTGCCTGCTGCACGAGCCCTCGTTGCTGATCCTCGACGAGCCCGCCGATGGCCTCGATCCCCGGGGCCGCAGCGACCTGCGGCGCATCCTGGGCCGCGTGCGAGACCAGGGCGTCACCGTCATCATCTCCTCGCACATCCTTCGCGAGCTCGACGATCTGTGCGATCAGGTCGCGATCATGCAGCGTGGGCGGCTGGTGGTCGGCGGCCAGGTCGGTGACATCATCGATCGCTACGAGGTCGGGCGCTTCGTCTACGAGCTGCGCCTGCTCGACGGAAGCGGCCTCGCGGCGGCCCAGGAGGTGCTCTCGCGGCATCGCGTGCTCATCGAGCGCGAGAGCGTGGCCGACGGCCTGCCGTGCCTGTCCATCCAGGTCCAGGGCGGCGAGGCCATGATGGCCGAGGTCTTGTCCGACCTCGTCGCCGCCGGCGTCAAGGTCGTCACCGTCAGCCGCCTTCGCAGCCGCCTCGAGGACGTCTACGATCGACTGTCCGAGGATCGCGTCAACTAGCCTCACCACCCGCCAGCGAGCTCTCGTCATGCGCCAGCGCCTCCAACCGCTCAAAGCCGCCTGCCTGCCCTTCGTGACCCGCGCCCTGCGGGGACCCAACCGCCGCCGCGCGCTGCTCGGCTCGGGCCTGCTCATGCTGCTGGTCGTGCTCATGGGCGGCTTCATCGGTCGTTCCCCCAGCTACGCCGCGCACGACATGCGCCAGTCGCTGGGACTCGAGCAGGGCCGCTGGGAGCGCGAAGAGCTCGAGTTCACGATCTTCGTCCAGGACGAGCAAGAGCGCCGCGAGCTGCTCCGCGAGGAGCACGACTGGAACACCATCCACCATCGAGCCACCGAGGGCTGGATGTTGCTCGACACGGTGGCGGGCCCGCACGTGATCCCTCCGCGCCCCTACCAGGAGCTCCAGCGACGCGCGCGGGCGCTCCGCAACGCTCGCATGGATCTGGCCCCGCCCGACCTCACCGAGCGCCGTCGCTACCAGCACTTCGACTGGAACCGTCCCCGCGATCGCCAGCGCCTGCAGGCGGTGCTCGACGCGGAGCTGCAGCCCCAGGTGGTCGTCTACGAGTCACCGCTCGGTGTGGCCGACACGATCCGGCTGATTGGCTTGACGGCCGGCGGCGTACTGCTGTTGCTGTGGCTGGTGCTCGCGCCGCTGTGGGTCGGGGTGCAGCTGGCTCAAGAGCTGCACGAGAACACCCTGCAGCCGCTGACCGGCACCGCGCTCACGGCTCGGCAGCTCGTGTTGGGGTTTGCCGCGGGCTCGCTCGCCCCGGTGGCGATCGTGGCCGCGCCGCAGCTGCTGCTGGTGCTCGTGGCCGCGCTGGGGTCCGGCCGCACGGTCCCCGCCCTGGGTGCGGTCTCGCTGGGCCTGGCCATGGGCCTTTTGTCGATCGGCCTGTGCATGCTCGCCGCGCTCGCCGTGGGCAAGCAGCGGTCGCCGGGCCTCGTGGGCATCGGGCTCTCGGCCCTGCTGGGGGTGAGCGCCCTGACCGGCGTCGCGATCGGGCTGCACGTCCACGCCGACACGCTGGGCATGGTCACCCTGCTACCCGGCGCCGGGCCCTGTCACCTGCTCGCCGAGGCATTCGCCCCGCGGGCGCATCTATCGGGTGTCGACGCGCTCGCGCTCGACCTCCGACTGGGACTGGCCATGGTGGGCGCACTCGTGCTCGCCGCCGCGTCCTTGCGGGCGATCGAGCGACACGTGGGAGGCACCCACCGCGAAGGCGCGCTGCACCGTGGAGAAGCCATGGTGGTGGCGCTCGTGCTCGGCGTGCTGGCGGTGGCCGCCCTGCCCTCGTCGGCGCGCTTTGGTCCTGCCTTCCTCGCCGGAGCCGCGCTCGCGCTGATTCCGATGCAGCTGCTGCTCGTGGCGCGGATCCCCGGCGGCGACGTACCGCCCGCGCTTCGCCGGATCCCCGTGGTCCCGCTGCTGCGAGAGCAGGCCGCCTGGCTCGGAGGCGTGCTGGTGATCGCGCTGCTCGCCGCGGGCCTGCCCCAGCAGTTCCATCCCGAGGCGATCGTCGGGCTCGTTCACTGGGGTTGGGCGGTGGTGATGCTGGCCATGATCACCCTGCGAGGCGCGGGGCTGCCCACGTCCATCCCCACCAAGGTGTGGCTGATGGTCTGCCTGGGCTTCGTCGCCATCGAGTACGTCTGCGGCGTGATCTGGTGCCTCGATCGCCCCAGCGGCGAGAGCCTGTTCCCCCTTGGCGCGGCGCATCCGCTGCTCGGCCTCGTCCACGTGGGCATGTTCGTGTGGATCCCGATCTCGCTGATCCGCGGCCTCACGCCCGCGGATCGTCCGGCGCTCGATCTCCACGCGCGCGAGGGCTAGCCAGGCGCGAGGGCCAGCCGCGCGCGAGAGCCAGCCGGGTAGGATCTGCTACGCTCCCGCCAATGGCACGAACCCCGCGCCCGCTGCCGTCCGCCCTCGCCCTCGCGACCGCCGCCGGTGGGCTCTTCGTGATCGGGGCGTGCAGCGTCGAGGCGCCCACGCCTCAGAAGGTCGATCCGGCTCCTGCCGTCGAGCCGGCCATCGAGGCCGAGGCCGAGGCCGAGACCAAGGCCGCACCGCCACTCACCGAGGAGGAGCTCGCCCTCATCGCGACCGATCCCAAGGACCTCACCCCCGAGATGCGGCGCAAGCGAGCCTACGCGCGGCGCAAGCAGATCATGCAAGACCCGGACTCGCCCGCGGCGCGAGCCCTGAACGACCTGGTCGAGGCGCATCAGGCCGGTGAGATCGACGCCAACGGCGGCAAGGGGACCTGGTTCCACGCCAACGGAGCCAAGCCCGCCGGGGGCCGGCCTCCGGCCGGGTGGAGACCCTCCGATGGCACCAAGCCCGGGCAGACCCAGCCGACCCCGACGCCCTCCACACAGACCCCGGGCCAACCCTGATCATGAGCGAGGCGGCCAGTGAGCGCGATGGGCTCGGTGACGAGGTCGCCCCTGGCCTGCGCACCGCGATCGGCGACGACGGGGTGCACACCTGGTGGCTGTGCAACGAGGCCCGTCGCAACGCGATCTCACCGGGGGCCCTGCGCTGGATCGCCGCCACGGGCCCCACGCTCGCGGGCGAGATCGTGGTCCTGCGTGGGGTGGGTGGACGGGCCTTCTGCGCAGGGTTCGATCTGACCGCACTGGCCGAGGCCACGGCCCCGCGCCAGCCCGGTGGTCCGTCGTTGCTGCCCGACGAAGCGCTCATCGCCGCCACCTCGGCGATGCGGCGGGCCAACGCCACCTTCGTCGCCGCGCTCGATGGCTACGCGATCGGAGCCGGCGTCGAGCTGGCCTGTGCATGCGACCTGCGCCTGGCCCGGCGCGGGGTGTTCCTCGCCGTGCCCGCCGCGGAGCTCGGCGTGGTCTATCACGCGGCCGGACTGCAGAGCATCGCCGCCGCGCTCGGACCCGCGGGCGTACGGCGGCTGCTGCTGCTCGGGGACCGTCTCGACGCCGAGGAGGCGTGGTCGCTCGGCGCCTTGATCCGGCTGTGCGACCCCGACGACTTCGAGGCCGCGCTGTCCGACGTCCTCGATCGCCTGCGACGAGGAGCACCGCTGTCGATCCAGGGCAATCGCGAGCTGCTGCGGGCGCTCGAGCGAGGAGCGCCATCCACCGAGCAGCTCGAGGACCACGAGGCGCGGCGCCATGCCGCCTATGCCAGCGAGGATCACCGCGAGGCCCGGCAGGCCCGCATCGAGGGCCGACCGCCCCGGTTCCGCGGGCGCTGAGCTCCGGCGGCGAGCGGCGGAGCCCCTGGCTCAGGTCGCCGTCAGGCCACCGTCGATCACCAGCTCGGTCCCGGTCACGAACGCGGACTCGTCGCTGGCCAGATAGAGCACCAGCGCAGCGACCTCCTCGGGCTCCGCGAGGCGCCCCACGGGAGCGGCCTGGGCCAGCCGCTGCAGCGCCTTGTCCGGGTCCTTCGATTGCCCCGCCAGGCTGCGCACCAGCGGCGTGTCGGTGAACGACGGGTGGATCGAATTGCAGCGAATGCGATCGCCCTTGCGTGCGCAGTGGAGCGCGATGCTCTTGGCCATCATCCGTACCGCGGCCTTGGCCGCGCCATAGGCCACCAGACCGGGCTCGCCGATGAGCCCGGCCACGCTCGACATCACCACGATCGATCCGGGCTCGCCGCACGCGCGCATCAGCGGGAGCGCAGCCTGGGTGCCCAGCAGCACGCTCTCCACGTTGAGCGCCTGGACCCCGCGCCACTGCTCGAGGGTCACGCGCTCGATGTCGACCGCCGCGCCGCCGCCCGCGTTGTGCACGAGCACGTGCAGCCGACCGTGACGCTCCCGGACCATGGCGACGGCCGCGTCCCAGTCCTCGCGCCGCGTGACGTCGAGATGCCGATAGCTCGCCGCCTCCCCGAGCTCGGCCAAGAGCGCCGCTCCGGCCTCGTCCTGCACGTCGGTGACGAGCACCTCGGCCCCCTCTCGAACGAACGCCCGAGCACACGCGGCCCCGATGCCCGAGGCGCCTCCGGTCACCAGCGCGATCTTGGATTGCAGCCGTCCCATGCGTCCCATGGCTGCCGGCCATACCACGAAACGGGAGTCGAGCTCAGAACCGGGCCGAGACCGAGAGCCGAAGCATGCGGGGAGGGCCTGCGACGAAGTGGATCGCGGGCAGGCTGCTCGCGGGCGCACTCCGATCCCAGTACGATGCAAAGTGATACTCGCCGTCACGCCAGCGGGTGCCCAGCACGTTGTCCACGGCGAGATCGATCCCGAGGCTGCGCCACTGGTAGCCCGCCGAAGCGTCGAGCACGGTCAGCGCGCCCGCGGTGGCACCGTACGACAGCGGACGTCGCCCCATGGCGAACCAGCGCACGCCGGCCCGCCACCCTCGCGGGTGCATCAGCGTGCCCTGGAGCTGGGCGAGGAACGGCGGCGCCCCGGGCACGGGGGCTCCCGTGCCCACGAAGCGCGCATGGTTGCCGACCGCGGAGATTCCCAGGCCCAGCCATGGCGTCGGGCGCAGCTGCACGTCGGCCTCGATCCCCAGCCGCCGCGTCGCCGACAGCTCCACGTTGAACCCCGAGACGTGATCGAACACGCTCTCGCGCCCGATGAAGGTGCCGAAGACCGCGGCCCCCACGTCCAGCAAGCCCGCGGGCTGCCAGCGCGCGCCAACCTCCGCGTTGTCGGCCACCGTCATGCGTGGCTGCCCGCCGCGGTATCGGTCGAGATCCTCGTCGGGAGGCGGCGTCGTGGGCAAGGTGAAGGCGCGGGCCTCGGGTGGCCGGAATCCGCGGCCGTAGGCGCCAAAGAGCTGCCAGTGCCGACCCAGCAGCGCCTGTGCGGCCACGCGAGGCACCGCGGTGACCCGCGCGCCCCTCGAGCGCGCATCGTCGGTCCGATGATCGACGACCCGCGCCGTGTAGGCCTCGGCGCGCACGCCCGCCTCGAGGCGCAGCCATGACAGCGGCCGCCAGCGAATGCCGGGACCCAGGCCCAGCTCGTGCTGGTCGATGTGGAGGTCACGCTCGACCCGCCAGATCGCCCGCTGCGGCGTCAGCTCGTCGACCTGCTGCTCGATCGTGCTGCCGTCCCAGTGCCCCTCGATGCGCAGGGTGATCCGCGAGGTCACGTGCCAGTGCCCATGCAGGCGCAGCCCGCCGCGCACCTCGTCTTGACGCTGCAGGTGGCGATCGCCGAGCTCGGCCCGAGGGTCCCCACGAAACTCCCGGATCGTGCCGAGCCAGCCGGTGAAGTTCTCGTCGAGCGACAGGCGTCGCCCCTGGCCGTGGGCGGTGAGCTGCAACGAGCCGCGCTCCCGCTCGACCCTCGTGATCAGGGCGGCCAGCGCCCGCGAGGACTCCCCGCCCGTGTCCTGCAGATACGCGTCGTAGAACCCCACGCGCCCGGTGTTGACGTCGGACAGGCGCAGCGTGCCCGGCAGTCCGAAGCCAGCCGCATGCACGCCACCCAGCACGTCCACGAAGACGCCACGGCCGTGCCACAGCCGTCCCTTGCCCAGGGCGGCGGCTCCCCGTGCCTCGCGGTTCTCCCCGTAGCCCTGATCGGTGAAGGCGGTGGCGGCCACGAACGTCTCCGGCCCTCGCCGCCGCGGCGCATGGACCATCACCGCCCGATGGCGGCCGGTCGAGCCGAATTCATAGCCGACCTGCGTACCCCGAAGGGCCCGGGGGACGCCCAGGCGATACTCCACCGAGCCCGCGGTGGCAAAGGCCCCTTGCTCGAGGCGCACCGAGCCCTTCTTCACCTCGAGGGCCTGCACCACCTCGGGGATCACGAAGCCGAGATCGAGGTAGCCGTTGGCGTGTACGTTGGACCGCTCGTTGATCGGCACGTCGTCGACCAACACCTCGACGTCCGCTCCGTGGACCGCATCGAAGCCTCGAATGTAGTACTGGTAGCCCTTGCCCTGGTTGCCGTGCTGCACCACGAGCAACCCCGGCACCAGGCGCATGAGATCCTCGGCGGTGCGCTTGGGGGTGGTGCGAATGGTGGTGGCATCGATCCGATACGAGGTCGCGGTCAGCCCATCGCCCGTGGAGGATGGGACCGTCACCACTCGCGTGTCCGCGTCGCCCTCGGGGTCGGCGGCGGGATCGGCCTCGGCCTCGCTCGGCTCATCGGTCGTGGGCGACGAAGCGCCGGCGCTCGCAGGCTCGTCCTCGGGCGGGGTCAGGGCCTCGGGTGCATGACCGGGGTCGGCCATGACCCGCGCGGGAAGGAGGGCCACGAGCGTCATCGCGCCCAGCCACGACCATCGCCCTCCATGGTCCGGCGCGGACTCGCGCCACGCTCGACGGGCGCCGAGCCGCCCGCGGCGGGAAGTCGCGCCCCCGTGCGTACACGATTGTCGGACCGCGTTCCTGCTCCTATTCTCGTCGCTGGCGTAGCGCCGATGCACGGACCGCTCGACCCACGTCGCCGACCTCGGCGATCGATCCCGGAGCCCTCCCGCCGCGGAGGCGCTCGTCGTGGACGTGCGGCATGGCGGCGACGACCTGCGCTCGTGCTGCTCGCGGCCCTCGTATGGATGCTGGGGGTCGAGCTCGGGCCAGGGCTGCACATCGCATTGCACGGGCAGCTGGGGCATCACCACCACGGAACGACCGAGATGCTCGCGTGCTCTCATCACGAGCACGCCGGTCGTCACGAGCACGCCGGTCGTCACGAGCACGCCGGTCATCACGAGCACGCCGGTCATCACGAGCACGCCGGTCATCACGAGCACGCCGGTCATCACGAGCACGCCGGTCATCGTGCTGCCGCTGCGCACGACGACCTCCACGCGGCCAGGCACCACGAATACCACGGCCGACCCGCTGGCCACGAGCACGCCGCCACCATCCTGGATGTCCCGGGCGAGCACGAACACGAGGCTCGATCCAGCTCGACCACGGCCTCGACATCCGATCCGAGCGCGCACGGTCGCGGCAGCCTGGCGCATCGTGATCTCGCACTGCTCACGCCTCCCGTCGCGCTGCCGCCGATCCTCTCGGCGCCGTGGCGGCCCTACCAGGCGATCATCGCCCTGCGCGTCGTTCCCTGCGACCGCACTCCGATCACGCTCCGCGCCCGAGGACCACCCGCCGGCACCGTCCAGGCCGAGCCGTTCTCACGCGCGTGAGCGGCTCGTCGCGGCGTTGCGCGACCTCGCCATGCCCACCCAGACGGGCACGACGAAGGTCGGTGCATCGGTGTGGCCCCGTGCGATGGCATCGATCCGTCGGGGCCCGCCCTCGATCGCTCTGCTCGTACTTCCACCCATCTGGACACTCCAAATGAAGATCCCATGCTCGACCCCTCGCCCGATACGGGGGGTCTGGTCCCTGTTGTGGCCCCTATGCTGGCTCGCCGGCTGTTCCTTCGACAGCGAGGTCGCCGAGCGAGTCTCGGCTCGCATCGTCGTCGACAGCAGCGGCGTGGCTCCGATCGAGACCGACCTCGGCTACCGCGTGGAGCTCACCCGCTGCCGCGTGGCCGTCGACACGCTCGAATTCACCACCAACGGAGAGATGCACGCGACCTGGCTGCGGTCCCCGTGGGACCTGCTGGTGCCCACCGCCTTCGCCCATCCCGGCCACGACGCCGGCGGAGAGGTGGTGGGCGAGCTCGAGGGTCGTCACCTGTTCGACTGGCGCGACGACGGCGAGCTGCTCGGCGAGGCCATCCTGCTCGCCGCGCGCTACGACGGCGCCAACTTCAGCTTCACGCGTGCGCGGGTCGAGGACGGCATCGCAGCGGACGATCCGATCCTCGGCCACACCTTCGAGATCGCGGGCATCGCCACCCTCGACGACGAGCGCTACGAGTTCTCGATCCTGCTCGACCAGGACGAAGGACGCCGCGTCGTGGGCCTGCCCGTCGATCTGGATCTCAGCGACGGCGCCAACGAGGACCTCGAGCTCGGCCTTCAGCTGCTCGCGCACGATCCATTCGAGGACGACACCCTGCTGGACGGGATCGACTTCGCAGTCCTCGACGACGACGGCGACCACGTGGTCGTGCTCGAGCCCGACACCGACGCCTACAACCTGCTGCGCCGCAGCACCCAGACCCATGACTTCTACGGGGTCACCATCCACTAGGACACGAGGAGACCTCGACATGAACACGCACATCACGACCATCATCATGCGCCGGCTCCCCTCGGCACCGCTGCTCTTGCTCGCCGCGCTCGGCGGCGCCTGCACGAGCGACTCGGACGACGCAGCGCTGCGGATCACCGCCTATGGCGAGGAGTACATCGAGGACCGGATCCCGGCCGAGGAGCTCGTGGACGGCTGGGAGGTCGACTTCAGCCGCTTCCTCGTCGCGCTGCGCGACGTGGAGGCCAACGGAGAGCTCCTGCCGGGCGCCTTCGTCGTCGACCTGGCCCAGGGCTCGGGCGGCGAGGGCCACGAGCTAGGGGTGCTCACGCTCCCCGCCGTGGATCATCCGCACCTCGGCTATCGCGTGGCGCCCGTCGACGCGGCCACTCCGGTCTCGGCCACCGACGACGACGTGGCGACGCTCGTCGACGCAGGCGCCTCGATCCGGGTCGAGGGTCAGGCCACCAAGGACGGCCAGACCCTCCGCTTCGCCTGGTCGTTCGCCACCGACACGCACTACGTGGAGTGTCATGGAGCCGCGGCGCTCGAGGAGGGCGACGCGACGAGCCAGCTCACCATCCACGCCGACCACCTGTTCTACGACGACCTCGACTCCGAGGAGCCCAACGTCGCGTTCGATCTGGTGGCCTCGGCCGACGCCGATGGTGACGACGAGATCACGGCCGAGGAGCTGCGGGCGCTCGACATCACCTCGCAGACCCGCTACCAGGTGGGCAGCCGCGACATCACCGAGCTGTGGGGCTTCATCGAGGCGCAGACCGCCACGCTCGGGCACATCGACGGCGAAGGGCACTGCGAGATCGGCTCCTGAGCCGTACCGAGGCCCCTGCTCTCGCTCGAATCACGCGGTGCTAGAGTCCCGGCGCATGCCGCTGTCGCCTGCGCCCGCTCCGGCTCCCACCTCGTACGAGCGAGGGCACGACCATGCGCCGCGGATCCTGCTGCTCGACAACTACGACTCCTACACCTACAACCTCTTCCAGCAGCTGGCCCGCATCGCCGGTCGCGAGCCATGGGTGGTGCGCAATGACGAGCTCACCCCGGAGCAGCTGATCGCGATCGAGCCCGACGCGATCGTGATCTCGCCCGGCCCCGGCCACCCGGGCCGGGCTCGCGACTTCGGCGTGTGCTCGTTCGCACTGCACCAACCGATCCCGGTGCTGGGCGTGTGCCTCGGCCACCAGGGCCTCGCGGTCGCGCACGGAGGAGCGGTCGAGCCGGCCGCCGATCCGTTCCACGGCCGATGCAGCCCGATCCGCCACTGCGGCACCGGGCTGTTCGAGGGCATCCCCCAGGGCTTCGAGGCCGTCCGCTACCACTCGCTCGTCGTCCGGCCGCCGCTGCCCGCATGCCTCGAGGCGATCGCGTTCACCGACGACGGCCTCGTGATGGGCCTGCGGCACCGCGAGCGACCACACTGGGGGGTGCAGTTCCACCCGGAGTCGATCGGCACCGCGCATGGCGATCGTCTCCTCGCCAATTTCCTCGGGCTGGCCCGGGCCGTCGCTCGTCCCGAAAAGGCGCGCGCCCTCGTGGTCGATCCGCTCCCCGCTCCCCCGTCCCGACCCCGGGCGCGGGCTCGACCGCGGCGGGCCCGTGCCACCGCCCTCCACCATCGACCGCTCTCCCGCTGGGTGAGCCCCGAGGACGCGTTCGTGCACCTCCATGGCGACCAGCCGCTCGCGTTCTGGCTCGACGGCGACGGTCCCATGGATGCGCCATCCCGCTACGGCTACATGGGGGCTCCGACCCGGCCCGGGGATCGGGTGGTGCGATGGTTCGCGACGCGCCGCGAGCTGGTGGTCGAGCGCAACGGCCGAGCCGAGTCCCACGAGCAAGACCTGCTCACGTGGATCGAACGAACGCTCGAGCCTCGAGCGTCGACCGGCGCCCCGCCACCATTCCCGCTGCGTGGCGGCCTGGTGGGCTACTTCGGATACGGCCTGCACGGCCAGCCGGGCGCTCGTGCATCGTCACCGACCACGCTTCCCGACGCGATGCTGCTGCAGTGCCAGAGCTACCTCGCGTTCGACCACCACGAGCAGGTCGTCTACGCCGTGGCCGAGGCCGACGATCACGCCCAGGCCCGGCACCTGGCCGACGCGCTCGCGGAGCGGCTCGAGGGGCTGCCCCCCGCCCCGCCCGTGCGCAGCGAGGGCAAGCTCGGCCCGATCCCCTTTCGGCTCGCGCGCGGCCGCGACCAGTACCTGCGGGACATCGAGACCTGCCTGGCCGAGATCCGCCGCGGCGAGAGCTACGAGATCTGCCTGACGACGCAGCTTCTGGGTCCGTCCGTCGCGCGGCCGCTCGACGCCTACCGGATCCTCCGTGCCCTCAACCCCGCCCCCTTCGGCGCCTATCTGCGCCTCGGCGAGCTCGCGGTGCTCTCGTGCTCGCCCGAGCTGTTCTTGCGGGTCGACCCCACAGGCCGCGTGCTCACCAAGCCGATCAAGGGCACCGCGCCGCGCGGCGCCACCCCGACCGAGGACGACCGGCTGCGGCGACGGCTCGCGGGCAGCGTCAAGGATCGCGCCGAGAACCTGATGATCGTCGATCTGCTGCGCAACGATCTCGGCCGCGTGTGCGAGGTGGGCTCGGTGGAGGTCCCCACGCTGATGGCCGTGGAGTCGTTCGCGACGGTACACCAGCTCGTGAGCACCGTATGCGGGCAGCTCGGACCCGGGCGCACGGTCGTCGACTGCCTGCGGGCCGCGTTCCCCGGGGGCTCGATGACCGGCGCCCCCAAGGTGCGCACGATGGAGATCCTCGATGCGCTCGAGCCCCGACCGCGCGGGATCTACTCGGGCTGCCTGGGCTACCTGTCGGCCGACGGAGCCGCGGAGCTCGCCATGACCATCCGAACCGCGGTCGTGACCCCGCAGGAGACCTCGATCGGAGTCGGCGGGGCGATCGTCGCGCTCTCGGATCCCCGGACCGAGCTCGACGAGCTGCTGCTCAAGGGTCGTGCCCTGACCGGCGGCATCGCGGCGGCCAAGACCGGTCACGGCAACGCGGCGATCATCGTCGACGAGCCCAGCAAGCCCTTGCCCCCGACGAGCCCGCGCTCGAAGGCCGCGCCCTTCGAGGATCCGGAGCCCTGAGCCGGCCACGCTCGTCCACGCTCCCTCGCGGTCGAGGGTCCCATAGCGGCCTCCATCGGCCTCCGTTCGACCAGTAGCGCGCGATCCTCCGCCACTTCGCATTTTCTTCCGCAGCCGCCGTAAGTCGGTCCGAGCCGCTGGCGTTCCGGGGCCGACTCGACGGGAAGACCCCGCGACGGAGGCCCATGCGACACCACCCGCGAACGATCGTCGTCCTTGCCGCTCCCCTGCTCGCCGCCCTCTGCTTTGGGTGCGCCAAGAAGGCCCCACGCAGCCATGCACCGGATGACTACGGCGACGCCGCGGGCGCGGCCTACGAGTACGACGACGGCCATGCAGCCCCGTACGACGAGTACGAAGAGTACGCGGACGGAGCCCTGGCCGGCAGCGACTCGGCCCCCGAGTCGATCCCCTACGACATGCAGGACGACGCCCCGGAGATGACCTCCGCCTCTCGCTCCGCGCCCGAGGCCGAGCCCGCCGAAGTGAGCTACGAGGCCGAGGAAGCGATGACGGCGAAGCACTCGCGCGATCGAGGCCGAGCGCTTCGTCAGGAGCGTCGCAGCAACCGGCGAGATCGCGGCAAGGCCCTGGCCACCGCGCCCAGCCCGGGTGTTGCCACGGCCCCCACGCAGAAGGCCACCGCTGCGACCCCGCCGCCCAAGGTCGCCGTCACCCCGTTGCCCGCGCCGATCCACGACACCGAGGCCTACGGCCACATCCAGGAGAACGAGTTCATCGCGGTGGCCGACGATCCCCGCTCGACGTTCTCGATCGACGTGGATACCGCGTCCTACAGCAACATGCGCCGCTTCCTGCGAGAGGGTCGCTTGCCGCCCGCCGACGCGGTGCGCATCGAGGAGCTGGTCAACTACTTCGACTACGCCTACCCGCAGCCTCGCGGCGAAGATCCCTTCTCCGTCACCACCGAGGTCGCTCCGTGCCCCTGGAACACCGACCACCGCCTGGTCCACGTGGGCCTGCAGGGCAAGGACGTGGCCGCCAAGGAGGTTCCTCCCCGCAACCTCGTGTTCCTGCTCGATGTCTCGGGCTCGATGAGCGACAGCGACAAGCTCCCGCTGCTCAAGCACGGCATGAAGATGCTCGCCGACCAGCTCCGCCCCCAGGACCGCGTGTCGATCGTGGTCTACGCCGGGGCCTCGGGGGTGGTGCTCGAGCCCACCGCCGATCGCGACGCGATCAAGCAGGCGCTGTCGCGGCTCGAGGCCGGCGGCTCGACCAACGGCGGGGCCGGCATCGAGCTGGCCTACCAGCTCGCGGCCCAAAGCTTCGTCAAGGGCGGGATCAACCGCGTGATCCTGGCCACCGACGGCGACTTCAACGTGGGCGTGACCAGTGAAGGCGATCTGGTCCGGCTCATCGAGCACAAGCGCGAGTCGGGGGTGTTCTTGTCGGTGCTGGGCTTTGGCCGCGGCAACCTCAACGACTCGACGATGGAGCAGCTGGCCGACAAGGGCAACGGCAACTATGCCTACATCGACAGCGGCGCCGAGGCCCACAAGGTGCTCGTGGAGCAGGCCGGCGCCACGCTCATGACCATCGCCAAGGACGTGAAGATCCAGGTGGAGTTCAACCCGGCCGAGGTCGCCGCCTACCGCCTGGTGGGCTACGAGAACCGCAAGCTCGCGCACCGCGACTTCAACGACGACACCAAGGACGCGGGCGAGATCGGGGCCGGGCACACGGTCACCGCGCTCTACGAGGTGGTCCCGGTGGGCCAGGGGACCGCACCCGAGGTGGATCCGCTCAAGTATCAGGACCCGGGCACGGCGCTCCGCCCCGCGGCGAGCAGCGGCGAGCTGATGACGGTCAAGCTGCGCTACAAGCAGCCCACGGGGCACACGAGCAAGCTCTCGAGCGTGCCGGTCATGGATCGCGACGGCGTCGTCGCCGACAGCTCCGAGAGCTTCCGCTTCGCGGCCGCGGTGGCCGAGTTCGGGCTGCTGCTGCGGCACTCCAAGTGGCGCGGGAACGCGAGCTGGGCCCAGGCGTACGCACTGGCCGGCAGCGCCCTTGGGATCGACTCGCATGGTCGACGCGCCGAGCTGCTCGGCCTCATCGAGCAGGCAGCTGCGCTGTCGGGGCAGGACGTGGAGGCGGTCGCCGAGACGACCATCGCCCGCTGAGTTCCCCTGGGCTCCTCTGGCCGTCTGGCCTTCCCTGGTGTCGCTCGGCCGCGCTACGCTGGCGCCGAGCGACGCCTTGCCGTGTTCGAGTGGAACGACCTGCGGTACTTCCTCGCCGTGGCCCGAGCCGGCACGCTGTCGGCCGCCGCGAGGGAGCTTGGCGTGGCGCAGACCACCGTGGGTCGTCGCCTCGAGGTGCTCGAGGAGGCGCTGGGCTCACGGCTGTTCGATCGCACCAAGGGTGGGCTGAACCTGAGCCCGGTGGGTCACCAGATCCTCGCGCTCGCCCACACCATGGAGCGCACGGCGGGTGACCTCGAGCGACGCGCTCGCGGCCGAGACCAGGCACTCGAGGGCCTGGTGCGCATCACCACCACCGAGGCCTTCGCCCGCACCAACGTGGTCCCCCGGCTCGCGAAGCTGCAGCGCGAGCACCCGGGGCTCGTGTTCGAGGTGCTCGCGGGCAACCGTCAGATCGACCTCGATGGGCGCGAAGCCGACCTCGCGGTACGGTTGGTTCGCCCCGAGGACCCCTCGCTCGTCGCCCGCAGAATCGGCCAGATCGAGCTGCACCTCTACTCGAGCCCGGCCTATCTCGAGCAACACGGCGAGGTGAGCCTCGGCGCGGGTCTCTCCGGACACCGGGTCGCCGGCTACGTCGGAGAGATGGCCCGAGCTCCCGAGGCGCGCTGGCTGGCCGAGCACGCGTCGCAGGCCGAGGTGGTGCTGCGGTCCAACAGCATCCCGGCGCTGGTCAGCGCGGTCGAGCACGGCATGGCGCTGGCCATCCTGCCCGCCACCCTGGCCGCCGAGTGCGGGCTTCGATGCGTGCTCCAGCTGCCGCAGCTTCCCCCACGCCCGGTGTGGCTGGTGTTCCACGCCGACCTTCGCGACAACGCGCGGGTGCGCTGCGTGGTCGAGGCGCTGGCCATCGACGAGACCGCGCCGAGTACGCAGGGCTGACCGGGAGACTCTGCACCGCTGCAGGGATCGTCTGCGAACATGCAGATGCCGTGGGCCGTGCCTGGGCGTCATGGTGGACCTCGTCGGGAAGGACCACGCCATGACCCTCCAGCGCTCCATCATCGCCCTCATCGCTCCCCTCGCCCTCGCGGCCTGTGCCACCGCGGCCCGGCCCGTGCCGCCGCCAACGCTGCAGATCACGGCGTACGCGGCAGCGCCCGCCAATGGCCGCGTCAACTCCTACCTCGTCACCGGTCGCACCAAGGCCATGCTGGTCGATGCGCAGCTCGTGCGCAGCGAGACGGAGAAGGTGATCGCGATGGTGCGGGCGTCGGGCAAGGAGCTGGAGACCATCGTCGTCACCCATGCCCACCCCGATCACTTCATGGGCCTGGCCCAGCTCCATGCTGCGTTTCCCTCGGCGCGGATCGTGGCCCGACCCGAGGTGGTGGAGGCGCTGCCCGAGGCGTTCGATCGCTTCGTTCCCCTGCTCGAGAAGTTCTTTCCCGGTGACGTCGCCGACGCGCTGGTGATGCCCGAGGTGCTGTCGCAGCCGCACCTGCAGCTCGAGGGCGTGGACATCGAGGTGCTCGACTTCCACGAGGGCGAGAGCGAGTACGTCAGCGCGCTGGTGATCCCGTCGATGCAGGCCGTGCTGTGCTCCGACATGGCCTACAACCACGTGCACCCGTGGCTCAACGAGCTGCGCTTCGACGGGGTACGGGAGCACGCCAGGGCCCTGCAGGAGCTGCCGGGGGTGCAGACCGTCTATCCCGGACACGGCGGTCCGATGACCAAGCCGCAGCTGCAGGAGTACATCACCTACGTGGACGAGTTCCTGCAGGTCGCCGAGGGGGCGTCCGACACCAAGGCGATCGTCGATGCGATGTCGGCCAAGCACCCCGACTACGAGGCGCTGGCGGGCCTGCGGTTCTCGGCCTCGGCCTTCGTGCAGGCGCGGGAGGTCGAGGCCCAGCCGGCCGCTGACTCGTCCACCGCGACGCCGTAGTGCGAGGTACGAGCGAGGAGGATCACCATGGGCACGAGCGGGTCGCACGGGTGGGCGTGCAGGCGGGGGAGCGGCCGGCGCTCGTGGTGGTGGGATGTCTCGATCGCCTTGCTGATGCTGTGGCCGACGCTGGCGTCGGCCTCGGTCAACTTCGAGAAGCGCCGACGGGCGCTCGTTCGACCGGGCTGGTCGATGGGGATCGATCTCCACGGCGGCCTCCGGCGGGGCAACCTCAACGTGCTCGAGCTCGGCGGCGGTGAATTCGTGGGCTGGCAGGCCGATCGGCTCGGGTTCCTGCTGCTGGGCGAGCATCGCTTCCGGGCCCAGACCCTCGCTCGCGCCGGCCAGGGCTTCTCCGACCTGCCGCGGTCTCGGCAGCTCAACGCCCACATGGGACACCTGCGCCTGTTCCACCGGCTCGGACCACGGCTGTCGGTCGAGGCCTTCACCCAGGTGGAGGCCGACGAGCTGAGCGTGCTGCGCTGGCGCCAGCTGGTCGGCACCGGCCTGCGACTGCGCGTGATCGAGCGGGATGGGCTGTCGCTGCACCTGGGCACCGCGTACGTTCCCGAGCTCGAGATCCTCGATCGGGCGCTGTTCCTGGGCCAGCCCGGCGGGCATGGGCCGATCAACGTCTGGCAGCGCGTGGGACAGGTGATCGATGCCTCGGTGGGCCGCGGCCCGGTAACGCTCGTCAACACGTTCTACGTGCAGCCGCGGATCGACGACCCTCGCGACGTGCGGGTGCTCGACGAGGCCTCGCTCGTGATAGCGGTGTCCAAGCACGTCTCGCTCGAGCTCGCGGGCTCGGTGCGCGTGGACACGCGGCCGCCGTCCTACTGCGCGGTACCGGTGGGTACGGGCGGGTGCGCGCCCGAGCTCGTGCGGCGGGTGGTGGGGACGGAGGTCGCCGTGGATCCGGCGCTGGCGGTGTCGTTCTGAGACGACCTCACAGCTCGAGCCTTCCGTACCAGATCTGCTCGTCGGCGACCGCATACTGGCCGCAGACGGCGAAGTGCAGCCCGCTGACCGGCGCGGTCTGGTACTCGGGTCTCATCACGTAGATCGCCGACGGAGCTTCGAAGCCTGCGGCGGGTATGGCCACCGGCAGGCTCGACGCGGTGCTCCAGTCGATCACCGAGCCCGCCGAGGCCCAGCGCGCTTCGAGTCCGGCTGGGCCGCTGCCCACGAGCACGAGCGGGCCGCCACCGTCGTGGAGGAAGCGAGCGTTGCCGAGATCGTCGAGGGTCGCGACCGGATCGGAGTAATCGGACCACGCTGCGCCGGCCGGCAGGTAGTGGTAGGTCAGCGTGCCCGCGAGGTGGGCCAGCGCATGGGTGTCGCCGGTCCGAGGGTCGACCCAGAGGTCGGCGCTCGAGCGCACCTGGCCGGCCGGAGGCGGTGGCGTGAGCGTGTCGAAGGTGGCGGGGGAGCCCAGCGACAGCTCGTCGACCCCCGCCGCGTACTCGCCCATGGGATACGCGCCCACGTAGGCCTGTCCGAGCAGCGAGACCTCGCTCGGGCCGCGAAAGCTCGCGCGCACATAGGCGTAATCGTTCCAGCCGGGCAGCACCGAGACCACGGGGCCGTTCCAGCCGCCGCCGTAGTCGTAGGTGTAGATCCACTGGCCCGTGCCGCCTGCGGCCCCGACCACCGTGAACCAGGTGATCGTCTCGCCCGCGGGGCCGAGCGCAGCGCCCACGTAGTTCGAGGAGGGAGGCGTGGCGTAGGGGCCTCCGATCTGGATCGCGTTGCAGGCGGCGTACGTGGGATCGGTCGTGTCGAAGTAGCACTCCTCGAGGAAGTGCCCGGCGACGTCGACCGCGTAGGTCATGATGAAGCCGTTGCGCAGCACGTGGGCCGCGTTCTGCTGGACGCCCGGGGTGTGCGGTTGGCTGGCCACCGTCTGCCATCCCGAGGCGTCGCGCCGGGCATAGTGGATGGTGGTGTTGTCCAGCACGCTGGGACCGCCGTCGTACGCAAACCACGGGGTCCCGCGATCATCGAGCATGGGCGCACGCAAGTGCGGGCCCCAGCCGCCGTGCATCTCTGCGTGGTGGCGGTTCTGATCGGTGATGAGCTCGACGGTGACGCTGGGATCGATGGGGGGGCCGGTGGTGTCCGAGGTGCTGTCCGGGTCGAGAGTGGTGGTCGCGGGGGTCGTGGTGCTCGTACCGATGCTCGAGTCCGGGTCGGGGTCGAGGGTCGTGGCACTGGGCTCGGTGGTGGGGACGGCGGTGGTACTGCCCGGGTCGGGCTCCGGAGGCTCGGAGGTGGCGGGGGTGCACGCACCGACGACGGCGAGCATCCAGGCGATGGGCCGTCGCGGGGTTCGGGGAGTCGGCGTGAGGGGTGGCATCGCGAGGTTGGACCGACCGGCTATGGGATGAAGTCCGCTCCGGCGCGCTCGGGCGTCCCCTCGACGCCCGAACGGGACTCACCGTCGATGTCGACCGAAGGGTCTCCATCGTCCCACTGCGCGACGTTCTGAAAGGTGCTTTGACCAGATCCCGAGAGATGGAAGTCACCCGTTGCGTAGCTGGTGAACCAACTCGTCATCGTGGCCATGACTTCGCTGTTGTCCGTCCCGGCAAGCACCGTATTGGCCGCAGTGTGGTCGGCAGTGAACATCGCGCAGTCGACCTCCGGCTCGGTGCCTCGCGTGAGGATGATGCTGTCGCTCACCGTTACATCGGAGCCGGCGTCGCACAGAATGGCATTGGATGCTCCTAGAGCAGCCCCCACCGTCGAGTATTGAATGGCCATGCTGGAGCCCGTGAGGTTGTTGAGCGCGGGAAGATCAATCGCCCCACCGATGAAACTGTTGCGCATCATCAATTCGGCGCTCGTTTCGGCTCGAACGGCCACTCCCGTGTTCTGCGCAATGGTACTCCGATCGATCCATAGCATCGCTCCGTCTACGCGAATTGCAGGGTCGGCCAACGAGCCATTGCTTCGTAGGTCGATTTCATCCACCAAGACCGTCGCGCCCCCCGTCACCCTCAGCTGAGGCGCTCCTGCTCCCATCGTCCTTTGCCACTCGACCGCGTCGCCATCCGCGGCCAAGAACGCCACGATGATCCCATTGACGACCAACGCCTCGTTGTAGGTTCCTTCGGAGACGATGATCGTCCCCCCGCCGCCCGCGCTCACGGCCGTCAGCGCAGAGGTCAAGTTCGGCTGCATCTGGCCGACCCCCACGGTCACCACCATGCCCTCCACGCACGCCCCGGTGAACAGGTTGCAGGCCGCCGGCCCGCAGTGCTCGTGCTCGCTGCACGGGATGCACGTATTGGTGATCGGATCGCAGTAGGGCGAGTCCACGGTGCACCCGCCGTCCTCCTCGGTGGTGCACTCCACGCATGCCCCGTTCGGAGCGCACACGAGGCTGCCTCCGCAGGTGGTCAGCGGATCATCCGACGAGCACCGCATGCACTCCCCACCCACGCAGAACGGCGTGTTTCCGGTGCATGTCTCTCCAAACGTCCCGTCGGGCTCGTCGCACGAGGGCAGTGGTCCCGTCGTCGAGCTGTGCGACGTCGTCTCGTCGGCGCCCGTCGATGAAGTCGAATCGGGCTCCAGCGTGGTCGACGACGTGGACGCCTCGCTGATCGTCGTCGAGCTGCCGCTGCTGCCATCGCCGTCATCGAGGGATGGCAAGGGATTCGGGCACCCGCAACAGAGCAAGAACAACGACGTCGACCAAGGCAGACCGCGAGCCATGAGAGAGTATCGGCGATCGGCCGCGACTCATCTACCCGGAAGCGTCAAGAGCCCGCCCGAGGCGAGATCGAGCCGCGAACAGTCGGGTGCGGCTCGACGTCGACCGCCGAGCACATTGTCACGGCCCGAACTACCCTCGGCCCGACCTGCTACGGGATGAAGTCCGCTCCGGCGTACTCGGGCGTCCCATCAGCCCCGGAGCGCGCCATTCCGTCGATGTCGACCAAAGGATCACCATCGTTCCACTGAGCGACACCTTGGAACACCGGCTGTCCGGACACCGAGAGGTGGAAGTCACCGGTGTTGTAGCTGGTGAACCAACCGGTCATCGTGCCCATCACCTCGATGTTGTCCGTCCCGACGAGCACGGTATTGGCTGCGGTGTGCTCTGCGGTCAGCATGGCGCAATCGACCTCGGGCAAGCCTCCACGGGTGAGGATGATGCTGTCACTGACCGTCACGTCGGAACCGGCATCGCACAGAATGCCATTCGAATTGCCGGTGCCTCCACCAATGGTGGAGTACCGAATGGTCATGCTCGAGCCCATGGTGTTGTTCAACGCAGGAAGGTCCACCTCTCCACCAATGAAGCAATTGCGAAGGACGACTTCTGCGCTGGCTTCGGTGCGAACCGCGATGCCGTCGTTCTGTGCAATGACGCCTCGATCCACCCACAGCGAAGCACCATCGACCCGCAGCGCGGGATCGACGGCCGAATCGTTGTTTCGAAGGTCCATTTCGTCCATCAAGACCGTCGCACCACCCGTCACGCGAAGCTGCGGCGCTCCCACTCCCTGGGTGCGCTGCCAGGTCACCGCCGCACCTTCGTCGGCCAAGAAGGCGATGATCGCTCCGCCACCGATGATCACCTCCTCGTCGTAGCTCCCAGTGGCCACGATGATCGTCCCCCCGCCACCGGCATTGACCGCCGCCACCGCGGCTGCCAGGGTCGGATATTGTTGTCCGGCTCCTGCGGTCACCACCATCCCTCCCACGCACGCCCCGGTGAACAGGTTGCAGGCCGCCGGCCCGCAGTGCTCGTGCTCGCTGCACGGCATGCACGTATTGGTGATCGGATCGCAATAGGGCGAGTCCACGGTGCACGCGCCGTCCTCCTCGGTGGTGCACTCCACGCATGCCCCGTTCGGAGCGCACACGAGGCTGCCTCCGCAGGTGGTCAGCGGATCATCCGACGAGCACCGCATGCACTCCCCACCCACGCAGAACGGCGTGTTTCCGGTGCATGTCTCCCCAAACGTTCCATCGGGCTCGTCGCACGAGGGCGGCGGCCCCGTGGTGGTGTCCGTGTCCGAGATCGTGGTCGTGGCCGTGTCCGGATCGATGGTGGTGGTCACCGAGGTCGACTCGGTGTCGTCCGCCGTCGTCGTCGTGGTCGTGCCCTCGTCGGTGGTGGGCGCCGTCGTCACATCGCTCCCGCACTGCCCCGCCACCCCGGCCTGACCCAGGGGCACGCACCCATGCAAGTCCCCCGGAGGCGAGCACGGATCGCACTCCTGGGTCTCGGAGCATGGATTTTGATCCATGTGCATGCAGTGATCCTTGTTGGGGAGGGAAATGCAGGCCTGCGCGCTTCCAAGCGCCGCACAGAGGGCCATAGAGGGGATAAGCCAACGCGGTGCGTCTGCCATGATGCGGCTAGGTTCGCATGGCTCCCCGGGCCTCGGCAAACGAACACGGGGACCCAGGCGCTCCACCCCACCGTGCAGCGGCGATCACCGACGGTGTGGTGATTCACCGCGGACGACCCGAGGAGACGAAGCACGCGACCTCGTCCCGAAGCCCGCGTCCGCGGACGAGCGACGACTAGAACCGACCGGTGAGGCCGATCCCACCGCGATCGATACCCACCCAGGGATGCACCACGGCGGTCGCCTTGCCCTTGGATGCTTGCTTGGCCTTGGCCTGCTTGCGATCGCTGGCCAAGAGCACGGCACCCACCACCACGAGCACGGCCCCCAGGCCCAGCACGCCTCCACCGACGGGACGCGTGGTGTCGAGCCGCGTCGGATCGTCCTCCGAAATGGTGGGCTTGCGAATCAGCAACGGCACGCCGGTCCCCACGCCGAGACTACCCATCACCACCAAGGCGACCCCGGCCTTGCCCTTGCCCCCCAGTCCACCGGGCTCCACGTCCTCGATCGGATCCTTTGGGCCCTCAGGATCGGGCCCCGGGTCGGGCTCGATCTTCGGTCCCGGCCCCGGACCAGGCTCGGGCTCGGGCTTGGGCACCACCAGCTTGGGTGCCACCTGCACCGCCAGCGCCTCGACCTTCTCGACGAGCTCGTCCTCGGTGCACAGCTGGCAATCGAAGCCACCCGTGCCGTCCTTGATCACGTCGCCGTCGTAGACGATCTCGTACTCGACGCGGTAGCCGCCCGCATCGCGCAGCGAGAGCACCACCCGCAGCTCGGGACCCGCGGGCGCATCGGTGATGGTCACCGCCTGGCTCTCGAGACCGGCAAGACCGACCTTCATGGCCCGACCCGCGAGCACGGGACCACCTTCGCCCAAGGCATCGGCATCGACGAAGAGCCGGCCCTGACGCGGCGCGCCATCCACCTTCGCCGGCTCGGACACCGGATCGGCCCCCGAATCCCTGACGGGATCCTTGGCCGCGGCATCCCCCTTCTTGGACTTGCCGGGCGCGAAGGCCGAGGCCCCGCCCACGGGCAATCCCAGGGCCAGCGCAAGCGAGCAGACGACGACGGTGGGCAGCGAGGAGGCGCGCATCTTGACCTTCTGAGCACACTACGAATCCCGCGCGCCCGCAAGGGCCCGAAGGCGGCCAGGCCAAGGTCAAATTCTCGGACCGAGATCCCGGGGAGCAGACGGCCAAGAGCGCCCAGACCGGCTCACCCGCCCATGGCCGCCCGTTGCTGACAATTCTTGGCCGTGGTCTTGGCTTCGTTGCTCCGCGCGGCCTTGACCAGCTTGGCGCACTCGGCGAACTGCTTGTTCTCGAACAGGCCCTTGATCTTCATGTCGGCGTAGTCTCCGCGGTACTTGCCCTTCCAGCAGGTCCGCGAGCCGAGGTGCGAGAGCATCTCCTTCCACGCCCGGCGCTTGTAGGCATCGTGCGCCGACTGACGCGTCCGCTTGCACTTGGCGCTCTCGAGCGGGTTCTTCTCGACCGCACCGCCGTCGGCCGAGGCCTGGCCATCGTCTCCCGCCGCGTCGGCCTTGCCGTCGTCCTCGGGACCACTGGAACCATCGGGCTCGGTCCCCCCGGTTCCCGGGGCGGGCTTGACCGCCTTGCCGTCGTCGCCGGCCGCCTTGCCATCGTCGCCGGCCACCTTGCCGTCGTCGCCGGCCGCCTTGCCGTCGTCGCCGGCCGCCTTGCCTCCCTCGGCCACGAGCCCGTCGTTGGGCGAGCCCTCGGTGGCGTTCTTCTCGCGCAGCATCTGCCACCACACACCGACCGTGAGCAGCAAGAGCAGCACCAGACCCACGGAGGCGAGCACCCACCACGCCTTGCGCGACGGGCCGCCCATCGCATAGTCGACGTCGACCGGCGTGGAGAGCAGCGAGTCGTTGGCGTGCGGCCGCGAGTGCACCCGGGACAGGCTCTCGTCGAACGCGTCGTAGGCCGGCGGCGGGGGCAGGCCCCCCGAGTCGTACATGGGCGGCGGCCCGAACGGCGGCAGCCGCCCCGGCAGCGCCAGCGCGGTCACGGGCGCGCCGTCGCGCATGAACCGACCCGAGCTCGAGACCTCCATGGCCTGCATGCCCTCGAGCGCCGCGACGATCGGCTCGAGGACCCCGAGGAACTCGTCGGTGCTGGCCGGCCGCCGATTGGGATCGACGGCGATGCACGCGTGCACGAGCTCGACCAGCGGCGGCGGCAAGCCGGCCCGGCGCATGTCGAGTCGAGGCGGAGCCTCGGTGGCCTTGCGCGCGAGCACCTCCACCACGTTCTCGGACACGAACGGCGGCTCGCCGGCCAGGGCCTCGTAGAGCATCACGCCCATGGCGTAGATGTCGAACTGCTCGGTGGGCGGGCGTCCCTTGCTCTGCTCGGGCGCCATGTACTCGGGAGTGCCGAGCGCACGCCCCGGGATCGTCAGGCGCTGCTCCTCGGGCGTTCGATCGGCGCTGGCCGAGATCCCGAAGTCGAGCACCTTGACCATCTCACCCTCGCCACGGTTGACGAGCATGATGTTGTCGGGCTTGAGGTCGCGGTGGATGATGCCCACGCCGTGGGCGGCTCGCACCGCTCGCGCCACGTCGCGGATGATCCGACACGCGCGCAGCACGTCGAGCGGGCCGAGCTCGACCAGCTCCTCGTAGAGCGAGCGCCCGGTGAGGAACTCCATCACGATGAAGAGACGACGGTCGGGCAGCTCGCCCGCGTCGAACACCTCGATGATGTTGGGGTGGCCCGCCGCGCTCGCGGCCCGCGCCTCTTCCTTGAAGCGGCGCGCGACCACCTCGTGCTCGCTCCACTCGTGGGTGAGCACCTTGATCGCGACCTTGCGACCGACCGTGATGTGCTCGGCGAGGTAGACCGTGCCCATGCCGCCGCGACCCAGCGGCTCGGCGACGCGATAGCGCTGGGCGATGATGGTGCCGGGGGCGATGGTCTCGCCGTCGGTGGGCACCGGCCTCGCCGCTCCGCCTCGCGGCGGCGCGCCGATCATCTCTTCGTCGTCGACGTCGGCGTCGTCGAGCAGCTCGATGTCACCCGCGCCGCCGGCCGCTCCCGCCAAGGCCATGGCCTCGAGATCGTCCATCAGCACCGAGTAGGACTCGTGATCGCGCTCGCGCGCCTCGCCGAACAGCCGGTTCATGAAGTCGGCCATCCGCTCCTGCGTGGTGTCGGGCGCGTGCTCCGACAGCCAGATCGACAGCGCTTCCATGAAGTCGCCGGCGCTCTGGTAGCGCTCCTCGCGAGAGCGCTGCAGGGCCGTCATCACGATGTCGTCGAGCTCTTCGTCGACGCGGTTGGACAGCGAGCTCGGCGGCATCGCGTCCCAGCCGGCCACGGCCTGCGTGTCGGTCTCGCTGTCGCGCAGCGGCCGACCCGTGAGCAGCTCCCACAGGACGACGCCGCAGCCGTACACGTCGGCGCGACCGTCGAGCGGGCTGCGCGTCGCCTGCTCGGGCGCCATGTAGCCGACCTTGCCGAACACCATGCCCGGCACGGTGAGGCTGGCCTTCATGGCCGAGGTCGCCAGGCCGAAGTCGGCCAGGCGTACCGCGCCGGCCCAGTCGATGAGGATGTTGCTCGGTGAGACGTCGCGGTGCACCAAGCCCAACCCGGGGAAGGTATGGGCGTAGTGCAGCCCGCGCAGCACCTCGCGAACGATGTGCACTGCGAGCGGGACCGGAAATGCCCGGCCCACTTCCGCGCAGCGATCCCACACGTCGGCGAGATCACGGCCCTCGATCAGCTCCATGGCGATGTAGAGCTGCCCGCCCACTTCACCGGCCTCGCGTACGTCGACGATGTTGTTGTGGTGCAAGCGCACCACGACCTTCGCCTCGTCGAGGAAGCGCGTCCGGAAATCGTGGTCGGGCGCACCCTGGCGTAGCAGCTTGACCGCCGCGAGCCGGGCGAGTGAGCCCTCTCCTACTGCGGCGACGTAGACCGTCGCCATGCCGCCCTCCCCGCGCCTCGCCATGAGCTGGAACTTGCCCAGCCGACGGGGCGGGACGAGCCGCTGTAGCGACTCCACCATGGCGCGAACGCTACCACGGACCCGGCGTTTGTGAGTATGCTTGGCCCCCCGACCGTCGGGTGGCGCAAATCACGGCAACCGTGGCGCTCCGCCCTGCCAGCCGGGGGACCTCGGGACACCAAGGGGCGCACCTCGCTCCCCGCCTCCGCCCACCACCCCCGGTACACCCACCCGACCTCATGGCCTCCTCCTCCCCGCCGGGCGCCCCGGGCATCCTCTACTTCGACCCGAACCCCACCACGGCCAAGCTCGCCACCGCGGGCATGCAGCTGGCCGGGTATCGAGTGCTGCACGCATCTACCCAGGAACAGGCGGTCAGGTTGTGCCGAGCCCATGGGCCGGGGGGCGACGGCACTGTGGTCGCGTTGCTGCTCGATACCGCGACCTCCCCCGCCGTGGCTGCCGCCACCCTGAGGGCCCTGGTGCAGGTCCCCGGGGCCACCGAGCTGCCGGGCGTCCTACTGGTCAGCCGGGCAAACCCCACGCCGATCCCGGGCGCGGAGGGCCTGCCCTCCCTGCGGCGGCCGTTCACGATCCCTGCGCTGCACAAGATCCTGCGCGAGGCGATCGACCAGGCCCCCACCCCCCCGGCCTCCCGCAAGGCCAAGGTGAGCGAGGAGCTCCGCGCACGGCTCCACGAGGTGCTGGCCCAGGCCGGGATCGGAGCCGACGCCGCGGCGCTCGACCGCTTGGCCTCGGCCCTGGTCACCGATGCCGCGATCCCCACCCCCGCGGCCGGGATCGCGTTGCGGGGCAACGTGGCCAGCCTGCGCCTCGAGTCGGTGCTGCAGATGCTGGCGGCCGACGGGGTGCGCGGCGTGTTGTCGGTGGAGCACGAAGACCGCTACGTCCGCCTCCACCTCGACCAGTCGTTCATTCGCCTCGCGGAGGTCAAGGGCATCCGCGAGGAGGACCTGCGCCTGGGTCGCTTCGTGGTGGAGGATGGCTACTTGTCGGCGGCCGCGGTCGAGTCGGTGGCCAGCGTGCCCGACTCTCGCGGCCGTGTGCTCGGACAGCGCCTGGTCGACGAGGGTCTGCTGCACGCCGCCGAGCTGGCCCAGGTGCTGATCCACCAGGCACGCGAGGTGACGTGCCAGCTGCTGGGGTGGACCGAGGGACGGCTCACCTTCGCGCCCACCACCAACCTCCACCCGCTCGCGGCGGCGGTGGTCGAGGCCAAGGCCGAGCTCCGCGTGGCCGAGGCCTTGCTCGACGCGCTACGCCGCCGCCACGAGGAGGCCGCCATGGGTCCGCACATGGCCGGGGTCGATGACGTCTACGTGCGGATCGATCCCGAGATCGCCAAGATGGGCCGCCAGGCCTTCACCCGCGAGGAGCTGGAGGTGCTCGAGCTGCTCAATGGGCGCAACAGCGTCAAGGAGATCGCCCGCAAGAGCCGCTCGGGGACCTTTGCGGTGGCCACCGTCCTCCATCGACTGAGCCGAAGCGGCCTCACGCGTCGACGCGTGGAGCCGCTGCAGACCTGAGCCCATGGCCCCCTCGCCCCAGTCGTCCTCGTCCAAGTCGTCCTCGTCCCGTGGACCCGATCGCGTGCTCGTGGCCGAGCCCGACGCCGACGAGCGCGCGCGCTTGGTGGCCGTGGTGCGAAGCGCGTCCGAAGCCCTGGGTCGCGAGGTGACGATCGATCAGGCCGCGGATGGCACCACCGCCATGGCCATGTGGACCGAGCACCCGCCGCGCCTGGTGGTATGCGAGGTGCTGCTCGACGGTCTCTCGGGGCTGGCGCTGTTGCGGCGCATGGCCGCCGAGCGCCCCGCCCTGCCGCCGGTGATCTTCGTGACCCGCATGGCGCGGGAGACCGACAAGTACTGGGGCCTGCGCAACGGAGCCCACGCCTACCTCGCCCGCCCCCACGACGACGAGCAGCTCCGCAACCGCGTGAAGGAGGCGCTCGAGAAGGGCTCGCAGGCCGCCCGGCAGCAGCCCTACGAGTAGCCGCGCCGACCCGCGCCGCGGCTACAGCCGAATGTCGATGTGGGCCTTGGCCCGGAGCTGGCGGCGTAGCTCCAGCTCGGCCTTGTAGAACGCCTGCGCCTCGAGCTGCTCGCGGATCCGCTCCTTGGCTTCCTCGTAGCCGAGGGCCGCGGACTCGAGGTGCTCGACGATCGCGAACACCACGTAGCCCTGCCCGGAGGCGGTGGGCCCGATGACCTCGCCGGGCTTGCCCGCGAAGATCGAGGCCTCGAGGGTGGGCGCGATGTCTCCTCGGCCAATGGTGCGCTCGAGCTCGGCCTCGTAGCCGATGGACTCCGCGACGGTCGCGGCATCCTCTCCGTTGCGAAGGCGGCGGGCCACCGCCTGCGCCTGCGCGAACGCGCGGTCGCGATCTTCGCTGGCGCTGCTCTTCGCCGTGAACATCCACTGCATGACCCGCACCTTGGCGCTCTCGTCTCGGGTCATCTTGCGGTAGTGCTCGCGCACCTGGGCCTCGCTGACCGACCAGGTCGCGAGCATCTGCGCCACGCGATACTGGAGGATCTGGTCGCGCAGATCGTCGCGGTACTCGGCCCAGCTCGCGTACTCGTCGCTGGCCTCGACCTGCTGCCGCAGCTCGGCCACCGTCAGCCCGTACTGGGCGGCGACGTTGGGCAGGGCCTGGTCGACGTCCTGCTCGGTCACCCGGATCTCGAAGCGGCGGCCCTCGGCGCGCAGCAGCTCGAGGTCGATGAGCTCGTCGAGCACCTGCGCCTCCACGTCGCGACGCTTCTGCTCGACGAGATCGGCGCTGGCGTTGGCCGGCAGCTGCGACATGGCCTCCTGGAGCAGCGGGTGTCGCTGCGTCTGCCGCCACAGCTCGCTCTCGAGGATGATCTGATCGCCCACCACCGCCACGACCCGGTCGAGGATCAGCCGATTCGAGGGGGCGGCGGCCGCGTCGGCGGGGCGGCCCGGGAGACCCGTGAGCACGAGCGAGCCGAGCAGGACGAGGCGGCGCATCGGGCATGGGATAGCAGCGGCCCGGGGGGCGGAGCAAGGGCGCGGGGACCGACGCCGGCTCGATCCGGGAGGCGAAGACGGGAATTGGCGCGGTGGCGGTGGAGCCGGTAGGGCCGGACGACGTCGGGATTGGCGGGCATACCACCGGGGGTGGCCGGAGGAGTCGTGCCGGGTGCCGGGTGTGACCGGCCGCATGCGGGTCATGGCTCGGGCCGTCCTGGCCGATCCCGTCGTGCGCGTCCTACGTCGCCACGGCGCGGCTCCACGAGTCGAGGGCCGAGCTCGGGGAGTTGGCTCGGGCACGATGACGGGTCGGTAGCAGACGTGCTCCCCGTCGCACGGCCTCGGCAGCGCCCGCACGTCTTCGTCCGATCCACCGCAGCTCACGGCGTAGCCCGTGGGATCGGTGGCCACGAGCGGCCGGTCGTGCACGTAGCTCCAGCGGTTGTACGCCTGACCCGTCGAACGGCGAGACCACCAGCGGGTCGGGCGAGAAGAACCTCCCGAGTACGGGGTGGTACCTGCGACCGCCAATGTCGAACCGACCGGCGTCAATCCGCGCGGGGCGATCGATGAAACCGTTGTGCTTTGGGATCTGGGTGCCCAGACGGCCGATGTGGTCCATCAATGCGAACCCCTGTTGGGTTGCCTGTAGCATCCTTTGCTTGGATGTATCGCCCGTCGGGCGAACTCCCCACCCTTCCACCCTTGGGGGTCGGGATGACGTTTCCGCCAGGATCGACATGAAAGGTTCCGTGTTCGGGAGCCGTGTTGGCGTCAAAATGGCGTAACGCTCGCTATCAAGAGGATCAAGGCGTGGAGTGGACGGGATAGGCAAGTCTATTGGCGGATCTCGTACTTGATATTCACGACGCCCTCTTGACCAAGGCTGCCGCCTTGCAGATACCACCTGGCTGCGCCTTCGCTGTAACCGATGGCCTTGTATTGGGAGCTAGCACCCGTGCGAACATTTGTTGCCCAGACCGGGAAGGCCAAGTGCGCTCGTAAGACACGCCACACCTTGTCGAAGAACCGCAGACTCGAACGATTCTCTTCAGAGACGGCCCGGGCTTTGTTCCACCAATCCGACTTCACGCCAACCTGGCACAGTCGCAGCGTGTCGTCGACAACCCGCGGCACATCGATCTGCACCCAACCGATTCTCTCTTCGTTC
Source organism: Paraliomyxa miuraensis (assembly GCF_026337845.1). Lineage (GTDB taxonomy): Bacteria > Myxococcota_A > Polyangia > Nannocystales > Nannocystaceae > Paraliomyxa > Paraliomyxa miuraensis. Next base: position 130,269 of record NZ_JAOVZF010000134.1, read on the forward strand.
AGCGATTCGATCGTCGGTTCGGTGCGACTGGGATCACGCTCCGCGATGTACAGGCGACTCGCAGCCGATATCTCCTCGTCGGCTCCTTGCCACACTGCGATCGGAAGACCAACGCCGTGGCAGAACACCACACAGCCCGGGATTCGGGCTTGGGTGTCTCGGACCCACTCCACAAATTCCTGCTGCGTCACGAACATCGCTTTGGTCTTCGTCGCCATTGATCAGCCCTTCACCGGTCGTATGGTGTGTAGCCGGGGCGCGTTCCCGTCGCCGCCTCGATATCATCCAGCCCTCGTCGTTCCCGGGCTATTGGTTCGCCCGATTGCGTGCTCCTGCCTACGTTTTCCCGGTATACCGAACCGTCCGGCGCACGTGTGGTGATATCAGGACGGCGGCAGGTCTTGCATCCGCCAGGCGTCGGGATCACTTCCTCTGGCAGTGATCCCCCACCGACGTGCTCGTGGCCTTGGGCTCGCAGCTCGTCGATTCTTCGTTCGATCGTTCCTCTGTGAGCAGGTCCGCCGCGACTGCCATGGGGATTTGGCACTCCCCTTGCGGCCTTCCGTACGTCGCCCGCTGCGTCCGCGACGTCCCCGACCGCATCGACCGCGTCGCCGAGCCGCTTGCCCGCCTTGCCGCCGGGGATGAGGCTGAGCAGCCCCTCCGCCCCCGAGGACATGAGCACGTCGAAAGTGTCCTCGCCA
>NZ_JAOVZF010000118.1 GCF_026337845.1 Paraliomyxa miuraensis
GGGACGACTCGCGGAGCTCCTGGCGAGAGGAGATGCGGGGGCGGTGCTGGCCTTGTTCGACGAGCTGGCGACGCGGCACGACGAACTGGCGACGCGGCACGACGAGTTGGCGACGCAGCGCGACGAGCTGACCGAGAAGCTGCGTGAGCGCGACGAGCTCATCGCCCAGTACAAGCGGCTGCTCTACGCGCGGAGCAGCGAGAAGCTGACGGCGGAGGAGCTCGGGCAGCTCGTGATGGCCTACGGAGGCTCGGCCGAGGCCGCGGCGGCCGAGAACCCCAAGGTCCCCGTGCCCGAGCAGGCCGACGCGGAGCCGGAGGAACAGCCGCCACCCGCAGAGAAGAAGAAGCGGCGCAAGCACCGTGGCCGGACCCCGATCCCACCGAACATCAAGCGGGTGGAGACGACCGTGCCCGTGCCCGAGGGCGAGCGCTGCTGCAACGCGTGCGGCCACGAAATGGCTCACTTCCGCTATGTCGAGCACTCGACCCTGCACTACGAGCCCGCGAAGCTCGAGAATCACGTCGAGATGCGAGAGGTGCTCGTGTGCAGGACCCCGGGCTGCAAGTGCGATGCGGCAACGGCCGAGCGCGCGACGCCACCCAAGGTCAAGACTCGGGCTGGCGCGTCGCTGTTGGCGCTGCTGCTCGAGGGCAAGTGCGACGACGCGCTGCCGATCAACAGACAGCAAGACCAGCTCTCGCGCCTGGGCCTGGAGATCCCCGTGGACACGCTGTACGGCTGGTGGCGCTACGCGACCGACTTGTTGCTGCCGGTCAGCGACGCGCTGTTCGGCTACATCCTCGACGACCCTTGCTACGTGGGCATCGATGACACCGGCATCGACGTGCTCGATCGCAAGACCAAGGGCGGGAAGTACCGCGGCCACTTCTGGTGCTTCAAGGGTAGTCGCAAGATGGTGGCCTTCATGTTCACCAGGACGTGGAGCGCCGACGAGATCGCACCGTGGATCCACGCGATCCCGCCGGACATCGCGATCCAGGTCGACGACTACGCGGGCTACAGCCGCAAGCTCGAGAACCCAGAGGGCGAACAGAAGGTGCTCGTTCCTCCCGAGAGAAGGCTCGGGTGCATGATGCACGTCCGGCGTCGCTTCTATGCCGCGCTCGAGCTGGGGGACAAGCGGGCCGCGGTGCCGATGGGCATCTTCAAGAAGATCTACAAGATCGAGGAACAGGCTCGTGGCATGAGCCCCGAAGAGCGACTCGCACTTCGGGTCAAGCACTCGCTGTCGCTCCTCGACGAGCTCGACAAGTGGATCGAGGAGCACGAGGGCAAGGTCGGCAACACGGGCAAGCTGGCGGAGGCGATCCGCTACGCGAAGAACCAGCGCGAGTACATCCGGCGGTGCTTCTCCGATGGTCGCTACGAGATCGACAACGGGGCCGTCGAACGTCAAATCAGAGAACCCGCTCTTGGGCGCAAGAATTTCTACTTCACGGGCTCGGCTCCAGCCGCTCGACGACTGGCCGGGGCCTACACGCTCGTGCAGACGTGCCGCCTGCTGGGCATCTCGACCCGCGACTACCTGATCGACGTGATGGAGAAGCTCGAGGGGGGCTGGCCGATGCGGCGGCTGACCGAGCTGCTTCCGCACAACTGGGCCGCGGCCCGGGGCTTGGTCGTCGACGCCGGGTAGGGCCGGGGCGGAGCAGCCGGAGAGGATACCCCAGGGGCCCGGCGCCTTGGCGGAGGTAGTCCGTCACGGGCTTACGCATCGTCGGCTTGGCGCTCGCCACCGCTGTCGTCGGCCTCTCCCGCCCCGCCCACGCCGCCCAGTCCAGCCTCCCCGGCTCGGGGATGCGTGCGCCAGGTACCCCGCCGCAATGGATGCTCGAGCCGGATGCGTGGGAGCGACGACGGCGAGGCCTGGTCGCGGGGGCGGGCGTTTCTGCGGGGATCTTCGGAGTGGGCGGTACGCTGCTCACGACCGGCCTGATCCTCTCCAACGGCGTGCCGGAGCCCGAGGTTGGGCTCATTTCTTCTGGGATCGGCCTCATCGTGGCAGGAGCCTTCACCACCGCGCTGACGGCCGCTCCTCTCGCTCATCACCTCCGCTGGGACCACCCCGGGCAGCATCCGACCCAACCCACGGAGGACCAAGCCCGGCGCGTGGCTGCCCACACCCGGCGGCTGAAGCTGGCCCTGTGGTCGCTTGGTGGGGTCGCGCTGGCGGGAGGGCTCCTCGTGGGCACCGGGTGGCTGTCGGTCCTCGGCTGCGACAGCAGCGACCATGACTGCCAAGATCGGCGCGTGTTCATCACTGGTGCGATCGGCTATCCGTTGATCGGCGGGGCGGCGTTCGGGATGATCCCCACCGGATTCCTGCTGGGCCAGCAGCGCGTGCATCGGCATGCTCGACCGGGCGGCTACGCCACGGTGGGCTTCGGGCCAGGCGGCCTTCGGATGCAATTCTGAGCCTCGTCCGAGACCCGGCCGCGTGCCGCGACGCGAAGCACACGAGGCGCCGCATCGCCACGCCCGTCTAGAAACGACCGGTCGATGAGCCACGCCCGTCCCGAGCTCGAACGACGGCCTGGGCCACATCCCACCGATTGCCGCCGCGCGGACCGTGGCCGTGCTCACGCTGGCGCGTGGGGTCGGGCCAAAGGGCCGCGGTCGGGGCGATCCGCCCGGCGTGCGGGGTGTCGATCGTACTGTTCGAGCCCGACGGGGTGGAGTCGACACTGCTCGACAAGGCGACGGGCGGGCACGGGTTCTGCTTGGGTGGCCAACGGGCGGGCCGCGTTGGCCACCCCGTGGCCAACGTGTTGGCCACTGAGCATGAGTCGGCGCGCCATGTCCCCGAGATCGTTCGAGCGCACCTTCGGCATCCTCTTGGATGGGCTAGGATCCGAGAAGGGCGAAGTCAGCGGGGCCAGGAGCTACCGTCCCCCTTCTTCCAGTCGGGCTCAGAAACGCGTCATCACGCCGCCTGGGGAGAACCCGACGAGCCTGGGCCCCAACCCCTCCGTATGAGCATGCCGCTTCTGGAGGCCGATGAGTACCCCCGTACTCACCATGGCGAGGCTGCCCAGGCCGATCATCGTGAAGCCTGGAAGCCCACCGGCAAACGCGCGTCGATTCTGGCACTCGTAGTCCTGGGCGGGACACCAGACCGCCGTAAGGAATCCCATGCCGACCGAGAGCCCTCCAGCCAGCACGATGCCCCCCTCGATGCCCAGGGCCGTGACGAGTCGTCGCGTGTGACGACGTGAACGATACTTGGCCTGCGGCGGTGCGGTCCGGGTGAGATACGAGGGATGATCCCAGCGCAGGTGATGGCCGAGGAACGGGGCGACCACGGTGGTGACCGCCCCACCGCACGTGAACAATGCTGCGCCCGTCGCCACGACGGGAAAGATGCCCGTACCGTCTTCGCCATCGGCTCCCACCCCTGCCAACGGGAGACCCATGAGTAGTGCACCCGCGCCCGTCATCGCACCAAAGACGGCAACCGTGCGGGTCAAATGTCGTCGTCGTCGCTCCCACCGAATGGGGTAGTCCTCCGTGCGCGGTTCGTTCATTCCCGAGCCAGGGGCGCTTGGCGGGATCCACGGCCCGGTCATCCCCGAGCCGGGTCGGCTTGGTGGTGACCTCGGTGCGACCGTGGCGGGGTCCGGGGCCATCATCAGCACCGCGGTGAGCAGCCACGCCATGGTGCGATGGTAACACCCACGGTCGACGAGGTCAGTGCTTCCCGCAAGCGCTGCCCGGATCTCCCTCCTGATGCTCCCTGCTCATGCGGTCCCGTCGCCGTGGGTGACCGAGCCGATGACCATGAGAGCAAGGGCGGGATCGATTCGAGCACCGAGCGTCGCCTTGGTCTCGGATCCGGTCCCGCTCGCCTGGCTCACCGTGCTCACCGTGCTCACCGTGCTCACAGCCATGTCGAGGTTGGCGACCTGGCGCGACGGCACGCGAGGGGTCGTGCTCACGCCGTCCGAGCTCATCGAGAAGCTCATGGCCCTGATCCCGCCTCCACAGGCCAACGTGCTGCGGTACCACGGGGTGCTCGCGCCGGGCTCGAAGCTGCGTGCTCGAGTGGTGTCCGATCGACGAGCGTGCACAGGGCACGAGACATCGACGGGGACGGATCCCTGGGGCTGCGCGTCGGCAGTTCCTCCACCGATCGTCGCCGTGAGCCGTGCCACGCTCGACGAGGCGGTCTCGATCACTGTGCCGCGACGGGGCATCTCGGGTATCGTGGGCCCGATCGGCATCGTGGAGAGCGGACAAGCACCTGGCCGACGAACCGCTTCGCGAGATGGCGCCGTGGCGGAGCCGATGAGGCCGGCCATGGTCATCGGTCTTCATGACTCGGCGTGTGCCGAGCCGCGACCACGTCGACGCTCGAGCTGGGCCGAGCTCATGCATCGTGTCTTCGCCCTGGACGTGCTCGAGTGCCCAGTATGTCGAGGGCGGATGAAGATCATCGCCGAGATCACGCAACCCGAGGTCATCGAGCGGTTCCTCGCTGCGCTCGATCTGCCCATCGAGCCGGCGGAGATCGGGCGAACCCGACCGCCGCCGCAGCTGGAGCTGCCCTTGGACGAATGGCCCGAACAACTGGGCATCGATGCGATGGGCGAGGGGGCTTGAACGCGCCGTAGTGCAGGGCTCACCGTCCGCCCTCGGCGGGCGGCGCCAGATTTCGGGGCACGTGAGCGAGGAGATCCGCCCTTGTGTCGATACCTTACTCCGCTCATGTACCCACGTGGCTAGCCGGGACGCTCTGCGTATCCGTGGCTATTGCTCTACACTAGAGGCATGGACGACGAGGCCGACAAGAGGTCCCTAAGCGTCGCCGCGCTGCCGATCGGGCAGGGCGACGCGATCCTAATCCGCTGGGTTGACCACGACCGAAGCTGGACCTGCCTCGTGGACGGTGGCGGCTCGGCCAGGAAGCTTCAGGGGTCCCTTCGAAAGCTCGCCGTCGAACACCTCGATCTCCTCGTGGTCACCCACCTTGACTCGGATCACATCGCGGGTCTCGGGGAATGGATCACGGAGAGCCCGACGACCTTCCCGACGGTCGACTGTTATTGGGGTCCGGCGCTGGCCGCCTTCGAACGACACAAGTGGCTGTTCGGCCCGCGCTGCACTCAGGCCATCGAGCGGGGCCGCAGGCTCGAGGATGCACTGCGAGCGCGCGACGAATCGCAGTCGATACTCTATCCACTTGAAGGTTTCACCTCAGCCCCCTTGGGCGGCACCGGTCCTCGCATCGAGGTGCTCAACCCGCCCGGCAGGCTGCTCGAGTACCTGCTAACCGCGGACGACATCTCCCAAATGCTGACAACAGAGACGACACCCATGGGCTGGCTACTCCAGCCCCAGCCGCCCGTCGACGACGAGGACCCAAGTCCGCCGGCCGCATTCGCCCAAGGTATCGCACAACGGGTCCTCGACCCGGCATCACTCGCGGATGTCCGCCCCTCGCAGGCAACGGTCGATCCCATCGACCTCGCAACGAGCGTCCAGGCCGCGCACAGGGTCGACCCACTCTTCTTTGGTAACAAGCTTTTCAATAACAGCTCACTCGTCCTCTGGCTTGATCTTCCCGTCGGCGGACGCCGGTACTCGGCACTTTTGACCGGCGACCTCGAGAACTGGACCTATCTCACCGCTCGCCATCGCAAGGGCCTTCAGCCAGACCTTCTCAAGGCACCCCATCACGGTGGTCGAGTCTACATAGAAGGGGTATCAGGTTCGGCGCGAGAGTCTGCGGACGCCCTGCACCGCTTCCTCCGGCCCAAGGCGGTGCTCGTAAGCTCGGTCGGCGGGCACGGCCTACCCCACGAGACAACCCGGGACTCGTGGATCCGTTGGGGCGCAACCGTGCTCTGCACCTGCGAGCGGGGCCGCGAGACCATCGTGGGTCCGCCACCACCACTGGACCGTTGCTGCACCCTGAATCACGGCTGTTCGCCGCATGACGACGGGATGGACGTCCGCTTCGACGAAACGACGATCCTCGCGTCACGCCCGGCTTGCCACAGCGGCTTTGGCGACCGGGCGGCGCCGCCGGTGATCGTTCATCAGCAGGTCGTCAACCCAAGCCCAGCGCTCGAGATCCTCGGCGATCTCGAGCTTCGTCGCTACCTCTCTTGGGTCAGCAAGAAACTCCGAGTGATCCACGAAGAACGCGTCGATCACGGTGCAGCCCAAACCAGTGAAGTCGTCAGGGACACCGACCTCGCAACCATGGCAGTAGCAGATCGCCGCAAAATCGGGCCGCTCGCGACTCACCTCACCGCGGTCCTCGACGCAGGGATGAAACGGGAGGATCTGTGGTCGGCACCACTCCACCCACATCATCGAGACCAACAGCGCATCGCATACACGCGGCCGCGGGTGCAGGAAACCGATGACCTCGTCCGAGAACTGCGGAAGATTGGCATCATCGCATGGCCCGAGGCATCCGCGACACTCGTCGGTGATCGCGACAGCTTTGTACTCGGACTCGGCCATGAGACACTGGCCAAGTGGGCGCGGTCACGGTGGGGTTTTCCTGTCGAGACCTTCCGCGATCTCCTGCTGCCGACAGTTCTGTCCGAACTACGCAAGCCAGAGTGGTCAATTCTGGCCCACCCCACCGGCGGCGTGCTAATGATCTGCGGCGAGCCGATTCATAGGCGTTTCGAGACAATGATTGGCGCGCTTCGTCATCCCAGCCAATCGCAAAGTTGGTCGCTAAGCATTGCCATCGGCCGAGCGTTCAGAGACGAGCGCAAGGTACAACTCGAACAAATATTTGAATCGTACCAGGACCAGGAGAAGAGTCATTGGGGCCAAAATAAGCAAACAGAGCTCGACAAGAGCTTACGCGAGACGCTGGAGCATTGGGAGGGCATCAGCCTGCCGACTTGTGCCGCTTGGACCCTAAGTGTCCCACTGATCACGGGGCCTAGCTTCGCACTCGGCGAGCAGGGTGTCGTGCTCGGACATTCAAGTCGCGCATCATATGCCCTCCTGGATAGGGTCAAGGTTTGGCTTCGCCCCACGGCAAAGGCCCTTCAGGAGGCCGGCTATTTTCAGGCACACACCTACGAGGAACTCCTTGCAGGTGTAGTGGAGCACGGATTGCATTGGCGCCTGTACCACAAGAAGAGTTCTTGGTCCCGCGCAGACATGCAGGTCCAGTTTGACGGCAACGGAGTCCAGATCTCCACCCTAGACCCCCAAGGACTCGATGCGACCGTATCGGTTTATGCCGAACTTGTGCTCGCCTCCTTCCAATCCCTCGATCCGCCGGGTCGGGATGGGCTCCCGTAGCCGGGATCACCTACATCGAAGGTCATCAGGACCGGCTCGTTGTTATCAAGGCGAGTTCGCCTCCGCCATAGTCCTTCGGACCTGTCGATGGGCGAGGCACCCGATAGCCGGGCTATGCCGGGCTATATACGCGATGTCCCTCCGTCTCGCGGTCAGCAACGCGAAGTCTCTTCGTACGAACCGCTCCGGCGTCTCCCGCGGCGATAACTCCGCCATCCCCCGGCAGTCCGTCGAGACCCCTAGCGCGAGATCTCGCCGGGTAATCCGCGCCCCCTCCGTCCGCGCAAGCGTCCGCACTGCTCGTGCTGGGCGGCGCTCATGCCCGCGGCGACCTACCGTGGTGCTGTGGCGTGGGGCGCTCAAGGAGACCCTGCTCGTTCATAGCGAGCGCGTCCACTACGATGGCATCGCTGGGCTGGCCACCACCGCTTCGCGACCGCGGGAGATCCAGTCCCGTGGCGGCGGCGGGGATGTAGGCGAGCCCACACGCTTGGTACCGCTCACTCAGCCTCACGTCTCGCTCGCCGTGGCATGATGCAGGTGGTGCGGAACCGGCTGATGGACGCCACAAAGACTCGAACGGTCCTCGAAGGCTTGGCGGTCGACGGCTGGCCAGGGTGTACGTGCTCGGGTGCCTCGATCGGCGAGTGACGATCTACAGCCAGCAGGTGCGGGCGCTGAACCTCGCGGCGGCGTTGCTGGCGAGCGAGCGGGTGAGGGTGGGCGAGCGGGTGGTTGTTGTCGGGGCCGGGGCGGCGGGACTGACGTGCGCGGCGGGACTAAGCATGCTAGGGGCGGAAGTGACCGTGCTCGAGGCGCGCGCGGAGATCTTACCGCTGTTTCGCGGGGGGTCGACACGGTGGTTGCATCCGGGGGTGTACGACTGGCCCCTTGAGGGGTGGGATCGGGATCGCGCCGGGCTGCCGCTGCTCGACTGGGCGCATGGGCCGGCGGATCGCGTGCGGGCGCAACTTGAGGAGGGGGCAAGGTGGCGGATGGGATCACCGTGCACCATGGTGTTCGCGACGTGAGGCTCGACGCGAAGGGCGACGCGTCCCGGGTGGTTGTATGGAGCCCGGGCGGGCGGGCACGAGCGGTGACGGTGATCCTGGCGGTGGGCTTTGGGCTTGAGGCCGCGCCGCTATCGATGGAGCGGCGGTACTGGGAGGGCGATGACTTCGATGCGCCGCGGGTAGACGGTGTGTCGCGCAAGTGGCTCGTGTCAGGGTGCGGCGATGGTGCGCTGACCGACCTATTCCGGCTGTGCCTTCGCGAGTTTCGGCATGATCGAATGCTCGAGGAATTCACGAGTGATCCGCGGACGGCGGGGATTCGCGCGGAGATTCGGCGTTGGGGGAGCCTGGTTCCCAACCGGGCTGACCGACCCCAGGAACGAGTTCTACGGCCATACGCGCGATAGAATTACCAGGAACATGACGCTCACCAACCCAACCGCGACACCGGCGAACACCTTCGCGGTGTCGCGCGACCTGGGACGGTTCTACCCCAGCGCTCGGGTGGCGGCATAGGAGGCGACAACGATGACCCATGCTCTCAACCAGTACTTGTACGATGCCTACGGCGGGTTCTCGGACAGGCGATACAAGAAGCTCGTCTTCGATAGGCCGATCGCCGTCGATCAGCACGACCGCGACGGTGGCGGCATCAACCAGAGCGTCCACGTGCTGATCTGGGTGAACGTCCACGACAACGATGAGATCAGCATCACTTTCTCGGGCAACGTGCCCCGCAGCAACCAGGTCAACGCCCTCATCGGGCGGCTCAGGCGTATCAAGGTCGACGCGACCGCGGTGGACATCGTTCGCCAGCTCGCTGCCGAAGCCCGACAGGTCCCAGTGCCGCGCGACAACAAGAGCCTGTACTACGCTCGTCATGAGGTGGGGGAGGACCTTGAGCGGCTCGCAGCTCACCTTGCCCGATACCTTGGCGTGCCGTGAACGGGAGCGTCCGCAATCGTGATGGCCGCCCTGTGGTAGCCCCTTGCTACACTTGGACTTCCGGCCACGAAGTCCATGCCCGGAGACAGTGGTTCGTCAGAGGAATCTGTGGCTGTGGGTGCCTGCGCGCTCGATCGGCGCCGAGCCATACAGGGTGAGCACTGTTCCCTGGCTGTACGACCTGCCCACTGAGGACGCCCTCGCGTGGCCCCCTGCCGCAGCCCAGGACGACTCCTGCGGGATGCCGCCAATCGGGCTGGGAACGCAAGAGAACCCGGCGCTGGGCCGAAATTAAGATCGACCGGGTCACATGCGGCGACAGACTCTCGGCACGGCAATCGCTATCATTGGGGCGGACGCCATGACCGACGTCGACCCAACGGCCCCCACCGAGCTGGATGATTCACCGTCGGCAGGGCCCGAGCACCCTGCGTCGGCACAGCCCGCGGATTCGGCCGAGCGCCATCTAGCCGAGCTGTTGCGGAACTTGCCCGTGGGCAACGAGCCGGTCGAGCCGGCGATGGATCCGGTCGACGAAGAGTTGACCGATGGGAGCCCTGGACAGCCCGCCGATGGAGCGGAGCACCACTTGGCCAAGCTCCTGCGAGAGGTACGAGATGGAGTCGAGCAGCGCACCGACACCTCACCCTCGCTCCGCGGTCAGGCCCTCGGTCGCTTCATCGTGCTGGGCACGCTGGGGAGCGGCGGCATGGGCACGGTGCTGCGGGCCTACGACGAGAAGCTCGACCGGAAGATCGCCATCAAGGTGCTGCATGCCGGCACGAGCAAGCAGCACACCAAGCGGCTGCTGCGGGAGGCCCAGGCGCTGGCGAAGCTGTCGCACCCCAATGTGGTGCAGGTGTACGAGGTCGGCGAGGTCGGAGACCAGGTCTTCATCGCCATGGAGTTGGTGAAGGGCGAGCCGCTGGACCGATGGCAGGCGAGGGAGCGGTCGTGGCGGGAGTGCACCAAGGTATACCTGGAGGCCGGGCAAGGACTGGCTGCGGCGCATGCGGTGGGACTGGTGCACCGCGATTTCAAACCCCACAACTGCATTGTCGACGAACAAGGGCGGGCGCGGGTGTTGGATTTCGGGCTGGCTCGGGATGTGAACGTCTCTATCGACGAGACGCCCAGCATGGTGGGGCTGCGGACCGTGACCGATGCAGTGGGGTCGTCGCTGACCAAGTCTGGCACAGTGATGGGCACATGGGCGTACATGCCGCTCGAGCAGATGCATGGGCAGATCGCGGACAAGCGGGCGGATCAATTCAGTTTCTGCGTATCGCTCTACGAGGCAGTGTACGCCGAACGGCCGTTCGAGGGACGGACGATGCTGGCGCTGATGGAGTCGATCGAAGGCGACAATGTTCGGCCCGCACCCAAGGGGAGCAAAGTGCCGGCGAAGCTGCGGGCGGTCCTCCTCCGAGGGCTGGCGGCGGAGCCCGAGCGGCGGTGGCCGTCGATGGAGGCGTTGCTTGAGGAGCTGCGCAAGCTTGTCGCGCCGAGGCGTGGGCGGTGGCTGGTGCTGGGCGTGACGGTCGGGTTGGTCGCGATCGGCGTGGGGCAGGCCTTGGCACGGTATGCCGAGGTGATGGACCGCTGCACGGGCGCCCAAGCGGAGCTGGAGGGGATCTGGGATAACGCGCGCAAGCAGGAGGTGAAGACAGCCATCCTGGGCACCGAGTTGGTCTATGCCCCGGACACATGGGATCGGGTGGAGCATCGGCTCGACGAGTACACCGCGGCATGGACGAACAAGCACACAGATGTCTGTGAGGCAACCAGCGTCCGTCAGGAGCAGTCGAACGAGGTAATGGACCTGCGCATGAGCTGCTTGCGGGAACGCAGAACAGCCATGCGCGCGGCGGTGGACGTGCTGGCCAAGGCCGATGGACAGGCGGCGGAGAAGGCGGTCGAGCTGGTCGCCGACCTCCCGCTGTTGGACCGCTGTGATGACGTGGAACGGCTCGAAGAACAGCATCAACGCGTACCACCGCCGGAGGATCTGGAACTGGCGCGGGAGGTGGAGACGTTGCGCGAACGATTGGCGGACATCAAGGCCGAAGCAGAGGCCGGCAAGGTCAAGGTTGTACTCCCCCTGGAGGCGGTGGAGCCGGTGGTGGAGCGGGCCAAGGTGCTGGAGTACGGGCCACTTTGGGCCGAAGCCAAGGCTCTACGGGGGGCGTTGCGAATCAAGAATGGCCGGTACATGGAAGCGGAGCAGGACCTGCTAGAAGCGCACGATGTGGCGATGGAGCATCGACACGACGAGGTGGCCCTGCTTACAGCACAGCGATTGACCGTCGTAGTGGGAAGCATGCAAGCGCGGCACGCCGAGGGGCGAGTATGGGGTCGGGCTGCGCTGGCGCACGCCAAGCGCAGTGGAGAGGACGTCGCGCTGGCCAGTAGCTTGAGAAGCCTGGCCGTTGTGCTCCGCGCCCAAGGAGAGTACGAGCAGGCCCTGCTCCACTTCGATCAGGCGTTGCGCATACGGGAGGAGACGCTGGGAGCGGAGCATCCCAGTGTGGCTACCAGCCTGAACGACTTGGGCAATGTGCTCGCTGACCAAGGAGAATACGAGCAAGCCATGCTTCACTTCGATCAGGCGTTGCGCATACGGGAGAAAGCGTTGGGAGCCAGCCATCCCGATGTGGCAGAGAGCCTGAACGACTTGGGCAACGTGCTCGCTGACCAAGGAAAGTATGAGCAGGCCTTGTTTCACCTCGAACGAGCGTTGCGGATACGGGAGGGGGCGTTGGGAGCTAGCCATCCCAATCTCGCCATAGGCTTGAGCAACCTGGGCATTGTGCTTGCTGATCAGGGAGAGTACGAGCAGGCCCGGATCCAACACGAGCGAGCGTTGCGAATCACGGAGGAGGCGCTGGGAGCCGCTCATCCCGACCTTGCCCTGAGCTTGAACAACCTGGGCGGCGTGCTCTACGCTCAAGGAGCATATGAGCAAGCCCTGATGCACTACGAGCGAGCCTTGAAGATATTGGAGGAGGCGCTAGGGTCCGATCATCCCGATCTCGCCCTAAGCCTGGGTAACGTAGGTATTGTGCTCGCTGAACAGGGAAAATACGAGCAGGCCCTGCCCTACTTCGAGCGAGCGATACGTATATCAGAGAAGGCGCTGGGAGCCAATCATCCCGTTGTGGCTCAGAACCTGAACAACCTGGGTGGCGTACTATATGCAAAAAGAGACTACGAGCAAGCTCTGCCTCACTTTAAACGAGCGGTGCAGATAAAGGAGGAGATGCTGGGGTCCGACCATCCCTCCGTGGCCATGAGCCTAGACAATCTGGGAAATGTGTTCTCTCGTATAGGAGAGTATGAACAAGCGTTACGCCACTACGAGCGAGCGTTGAAGATACGGGAGAAGACGGTTGGGGCCGACCATCCGGAACTCGGCACCAGTCTGAATAATCTGGCGGAGGCGTTCGAGTCCCACGGAGATTACGTGCAAGCTCTACTCCACTACGAGCGGGCGTTGTGGATATGGGAGAAAGCGCTCGGAGCCGATCATTCCGACCTGGCATACCCACTCGTTGGCTTGGCCAAGGTCGCCCTGGTCAAGAAGGACTTCAATACCGCCCGCCCCTACGCCGAGCGGGCTATTTCGATTCGGGAGGCGAGTAAGGTGCCCGCCGAGTTACTCGCGGAGACCCGCTTCGTACTTGCTCAAGCCTTGTGGCCCGACCACTCACAGCGAACCCGCGCCCGCGAGCTAGCTGAGTACGCCCGCGCCGCGTATGCCTCGGTTGGCAAGGGCTTCGAAAACGAGATCGCTCGAGTTGAGATCTGGCTCGCCGAGCACCACGTGCGGTAGGCAACGTATCCGCGGTGAATTCCGGATTGCGGGGCCTGCCGAACCCGGCTGACGCTGGGCGTTCATAGTTCATGGCTACCCGCTCATCGAATGAACGGGGAACTGTGATAGGCGCAACTGGTTGTTCGCGGGAGGGGTCCTAGGAGGGCGCCGAGCGGGCGGCCGTGATCATGACAGTGCTTGAGGGCGAGAATCCCTGCGCTCTGCAAGCTGTGTCCGCCCCAGTCGTGTCCCTCTCTCACTGGTCGCCCAAGGGCTCCTCTCGAGCGGCCCGTTCAAGCCCCCGCCCGCCAGCACCTGCGCTACCATCCCCTTCGTGCCCGCCGACGACCTCACCCTCCTCAAACGCTGGCGCACCGGCAACAAATCAGCCGGCGAAGCCCTGGTCACCAAGCACTACCGCGAGCTCTACAACTGGCTGTGCAACCAGCTCAACGGCAACAGGGATCTTGCCGCCGATCTGATGCAGCAGACCGTCGAGGTCGCCGTTCGCAAGCACCAGGACATCGTCACCGACTTCCGTGCCTATCTCTACGGCATCGCCGGCTTCAAGCTGAAGGCGCACCTGCGTCGGCAACCTCCGTCCGACGACGCTTCCCCGCCCTCGCAGCTCATCGACCCCGCCCACGGCGCCTATTCGGTGCTGAGCGATGTGGACGACGCCAAGCTGCTGGTCAAGGCCCTACGGTCGCTGTCGATCGAAGCGCAGACCTACATCATGTGGGCCTACGTCGACGGGCTGACGCACCCCGAGATCGCTGCCCGAGTCGGCCTCGCCACCTCGCAGGTGAACGGACGCATCACCCGGGCCAGGGAAAAGCTCCGCAAGCGGCTCGAGGAGCTGAGCCGCTCGCCCGAGCAGCGCGGGTCGATCGACAAGGGCTTCGACACCTGGGTGATCTCGCTGCGCCGCCGCATTGACGACGACTCGGACGAAGGCCCAGACTGTTGAACATTGCATCAGGCCCACCGGGCTCCCCGCCGTCAGATCGCGCAGTGCGCGCGCATCGGCCACATTTTTCACCCTCCGACATACTCCTTCGCCCACGACGCATATCACTCCCATCGCGGAGCCATGCCGTCGTGCCGCCGTCCCCAAACCTGCCCTCAAGCCTCGTCGTCTCCGGCGACCGCGGCCGATCCGTGGCCCCTTGCCCTCGAGCCGTTGGCGCGGCCCGTGGGCGAGGTGCGCCCCTCGCCCACGGCCGCGCCGCCCTGTACTACCAGCCCACGTCTCCGGCCCAGGCCTCAGCCGCCGAACGGCACGACCTCGACCCAAACGTGCTCGACGTCCAGGGCCCAGCTCCAACCATCCCCGGGCTTGAGGTCGAAGATCGAGCTCGAGCCCCGCTGGAGGTCGACCCCCTCGATCGTCTCGAGGCGGTACTGCCCGTTGCTGAGCAAGATCGTCAGCTCGATCGTCCCGAGGAGGTCGCCGCGCTCGTCGTCGTAGTAGAGCTCAAGCGTGGCGCTGTCCTGCGTGACGTCCAGGGCGGCCTTGACCGAGTCGACGCGGCACTTGCTGCATGCCCCGTTGGCGTCGTCGACCTCGGGGACGTTGACGATCTGCGTGGGAATCTCTCGATCCCCCTCTTGCGAGCCATGGGCGATGGTGGCGATGCCGAACGATGCGGCCAGGGCCCCGGCGGCGAGGCACGGCCCAATGAGCGATGTGTTCACGATGTTGCTTCCTTGGCGCAGCAGTTGGGGGAGCCGAAGCGATCGCCCTGCACCCTGGCGACGCTCCGGCCTGCGATTTCGGCGACTCCCCTTGTCCCCGCCCGGCCCTCGTGCGACACCGGTCCGGTGTCACATCGAGGGCCGGAGCTTCACGGGCCTACCCACGAGCATTGCCGTGTGCAGTCCGAGAGCCTCGCGGGGAGCGGTGAGACGTCGTTCGTCGCGGCTCAACGGATAAGTGCCTGGAGGCATCCAACCACTCGGATCGATCTCGATCTTTTCCCCCAACCGCATCACTGGAGGATCCACCGATGAGCGACGAGCCACCCGAGCAGCCACCCGACGAGCCCGCCGTCCTACCGCGATCCCCGAGCGAGCTCGATGCCACCATCATCCACCAAGCGATCTTCGAGGGCTCTTCCGCCGCCTTCGTGCTCCTCTACCGGCACTACGAAGGCGGGGTCCGCTATGCGATCGCGCGAGCGGCCATCCGCGCAGGCGTGAGCCGCCGCGAGGACGTCGAGGACCTGATCCAAGGCGTCTGGTGTCGCCTGCTCGACAACGATCGGCGGATCTTGCGCTACTACGATGCGAGTCGAGGCAAGCTCGGCCCCTTCCTTCGGTGGGTGGCCTACCAGCTGGCCCAAGACTTGGCTCGCCGGCAACACCGCAAGAGCTTCCCCATCGACGGGCCGCCGCCCAACGACGGGCCGGTGGACGAGCGCGCCCTGAGGTTCGTCATCGAGTTGGTCCAGAGCGACTTGGTCCGCAAGCTGATCGCCAAGGTGGATGCCCAGCTCACGGACGTGGATCGACGAGTGTTGCGGGAACACTACCTGGGCGAACGAACTCTGCGCGACTTGGCGAAGGAGCTCGGCCTCACGGAGAACGCCCTCGCGCAACGGAACAAGCGACTCAAGAACCAGCTGCAGAGGCTCGCCAAAGCATTGCTTCAAAGTCCAGACCCACCTTCGGCACCGCCACCTCCGCCGCCGAGCGTGGTGATGTGCATCTTGATCGCGTGGCTCTGCGACTTCGGGGCCCAGGGCCAGACGATGGCGTCCTACGATTCTCCAACCGCTGTTCACGGGGCAGGTCCCCTGAATCCATCCACTCATTAAGGATCGAGGAGCTGCAATACCATGGACACCCACGATCCCACGACCCTGGCCGCTCTCTTGCTCGCCGAACTGCGAGTGCGCGACGACGCATGGTACCACTTGGCCACTGGAACACTCACTCGTGAGCAGGTGGCGAACCTACGACACCGGTTCGAGCCACCCGAGACACTCGCACGCAATCTCGAGCTGTTCGGTCCGACCTCCGAGGAAACCAACGAGGAGCGCTTGAAGACGCTCCTGCAGCGGTACTACCCGTCGTCAGGCTCCGACACGGAGGAACCCGACGATGGAGGCTCGAGCCCAAGCGACGCGAAGATCGACGACGAGCCGGCCGACTCCATCGCGACGCTTCCGAGCCCCTCATTGCATGGAAGGCGGCGCTGGTGGACCAGCGCCGTCACGGCCGGTTTCGCGTTGGCGGCCGTGGTCGTGCTCGCATGGGCCGTGAGGCCGTCGGGAGAGACCCTCCCGCAGTTCGAGCTCGTATTCGAACACGTCAGCACGGGTGACATGCGGAGCCCGGGCACGCCCGCCAGCCTCACCGAAGATGGCTGCGATGCGCGCTACTTCGAGGACCAATCCCTGGTCGCGCGACTCCATCCCACCTCGAGGCTCGGCGACGAGCTTGGTCTCATCGTTCTCGCCCGACTCATCGATGGCGAGGAGGAAGGACGCGAGCTATGGCGCGAGCCACCAATCGAGCAGAGCACCCAGGGAGTGCTCGCCATCGACATTCCCATGCGCGACCTCGGGCTCGTGCCGGGCACCTGGTCGTTGACCTTCTACGTGACGTCCGAAGACCACGACCACGAGGCTCTCCAAGCGCTCGAGCCGGGCACCCATCCCGAGGTCACCGTGGTGCGCGCCATGGTCTGCATCGAAGAGTGAGACCTCCGGCCGATGAAACGCGCGACCCTGGCCCTCCAAGTCGCTCTTGCCGTGGCGATCGTGACTGCGTGCCTTCTGTGGGTAAGGTGGTCACCCGAGTGCAACGATGATGACGCAGCCTGCGATGCCCACGTCGTTGCGCGCCTCGAAGTCGAGTACGGCGGCTGTATGATGATCGTCGGCCTCGCGGGTGACGAGGTCGAGTGCATCTACGGTCCGGACGCCGAGCTGCGCGTATGGGTGACGCACCCTCGCATCGACGAGGTGACGCTCTC
This sequence comes from Paraliomyxa miuraensis, assembly GCF_026337845.1. Taxonomy (GTDB): domain Bacteria; phylum Myxococcota_A; class Polyangia; order Nannocystales; family Nannocystaceae; genus Paraliomyxa; species Paraliomyxa miuraensis. Next base: position 17,054 of record NZ_JAOVZF010000118.1, read on the forward strand.
GGTCGATGGCGAGCCGTGGGCGTACACCACCGCCGACGTGCCGGAGGAAACGCTCGGGCAGGGATTCCGGGGGCGTATCGCCAGTGACACTGCGCGACGACTTCAGATCGGCGTGCCAGGTCAACCCACACGGGAGCTGCGGCTACGTTCCTCCAAGCACATCACGCCGGTCGAGCGGCTCGTGCTCTCGCAATTGGACGAACGCGCCATCTGGCTGCAATCACACCTCCTCCTCGGCCACCTGGAGGTTCTTCCCGAGGTGGAAGCCATGATGGATCGACTGCTCTCGGCAGGGATGCTCAGCCTCGCCGTCGACGAGGGCCTCGCAGCGTCGGTCCACCTTTCACGGCGGAGCGGACGTCTCGACCTCGCCGAGCAAGTGCTCGCGCGCGTGGAGGCCTCCGCCAAGCGCTATCCTGAGGGCAGCGCTTCGTGGGGGATCTACCACGCTCACCTGCTCGAGCAGCGCGGCCGGCTCGTCGAGGCGGCCGTGGGCTACCGCCAGGGGGCCCACCACGCGCTCCGCATGGACGACGCGGCGATGAAGCTCGACGTGCTCTCCGACTACTCGATGGTGCTCGCCGAGCTCGGGTACTTCGAGGCCGCGCTGTATTGGGGGCAGCGTGCTCTCGTCGTTGCACAGCAAGCGGGCCGACCGGCCGATCGCGTGGCAGTGAAGCGGACCGTCGCACGCATGAGCGTGCGGCTACGCGAAGCAAGGCGAACCGCCGACAGCCCCGAGCAGCTCCTCCGCGAGATCTTGCTGCCATCTCCTCCAGGATCGACCCCCCGCGACCCCGGCGAGATCGAGCCCGCGCGCCTGACTGCGGCCAAGCTCATGCTCCTCGAGAAGGACCTTGGCCGGACGCAGCGCCTCCTGGACGAGCTCGACACGTCCCGCCTGACCCCAGAGCAGCGCGTGGAGGCACAAGACGTACGGCTGCAGCTACTGCTCATCAACAAGGCGCCGGCATCCAAGCTTCACATGGCCCTGGCCGAGCTCGAGACCCTAGCTTCGTCCTCGGCGTCACCCGGTCCACCATGGCTCGTGGCGGTGCGCCGCGGCGAGGTGCTCGAGCAGGAGGAGGACCTCGCGGGTGCAAAGCGGGCCTACGAGGAGAGCGAGGACCTGCTCGATGGCCTGGTTCCCCTGGCCCTGCTCGGAGCGCAAGGCGAGCTCGCCCCAGCACACCGACGCGAGGGCACCGAGCGGCTTGTGTCGCTCCTGCTTCGCCAACATCAGCCGGACGAGGCGCTGTGCGTGCTCCGGCGTAGCCAAGCCCGTATGGGCCTTCTCGCGCGTTTGTTCATGCGGCTCTCCGCCGAGGAGCAAGCGCAGCTGCGCCCGCGAGTGGCGGCATATCTCCAGGTCAAGCGCGAGCTCGAAGCATTGGTTCGAAGCACGAACGCCAGCGCGCTGGACGACGAGCGCGACGCAGCGCTGCGGGAGGCCGAACGGCTGCGAGCAGAGCTCGATCAGGTCGCGGTCGAGATCCTCTCCATCCACGGCGGTTACGAAGGAAGGCCGAGCTGCGAGTCGCTGAGCCCCCGTCTCCCGGGCGAGCTGCTCTTGGGACTCTACCCTCATCGAGACAGCCTGCTCGTATTGGTGCAGGACGATGAGCGTACGACCTACCGAGAGCTTTCCGATCCCGAGGCCCTCACGAGCACCAACGACTCGAGCTGGCTCGGCGCCGTGCTCCTCGACTCGCTCGACGCCCGGCTGTTCGCTGCGAAGCGGGTGCGGGTGCTCGCGGCGGGCAAGGGAGCGGCCATCCCCGTGCACGCCCTACCTTGGCGCGAGCGACTGCTCATCGAGCACATGCCGGTAGTCTACGGGCTCGACCTACCTCCGCACGCTCCGCGCGGCACGATCCCGAGATCGCCCAGCGCCCTTGTTATTGCGGACGCGAGCGCCAAGAGTACGGGACGCGAAACTGAGGAGGTCGAGTCGCTGCTCGGCGAAGCCGGGTGGGATGTGACGCGAAGGCGCTCGAGCAAGCTGACCGGCGACGATCTGCAGAGGGAATTGGCTCGCGTCGATCACTTCCACTACGCAGGCCACGCCGACTTCGACGAAGATCCCGAGCACGCGCTGATCTGGCCACCCTACCCAGGCGGCGCCGCAGCCGAGCCATCGTACATCCCACTCGGTGGCACCGAGCGCCTGAGCGTCCAGGACATCCTCATGATGCAGCGAGTGCCCCCCACGGTGGTGCTGATGGGGTGCAAGACTGGCGTGTACGACGATCGCGTGGCCTACGGCGGGCTCAGCCTTGCGACCGCGTTCCTGGGAGCCGGAGCGGAGGCAGTAGTGGCAAGCACTCGGGAGATCAACGGCACGGAGGGGGCGTTGGTCGGTCAAGGGCTATACGCCGAGCTCGGCAGGCAAGGGATTGGCGAGCCGGGGGCGTGGTTCATGCAGGCGATGGAGTGGTCCCTGGCGCACGGGCTCGATGAGAGGGCTGTGCAGGATTATCGAGTGCTCGTGCCTTGAGGGCGAGCCCTTTTGCAGGTGTGTTGCGGATTTGGCGTCAGACACACTCGGGGCTAGTCACTAATTAAGATCAGCAGTTGCCCCTCACGCCGAGAACTCCTTTCAGCGGGCTGGGGCAGGAACGGACCATTCCAAGATGAAGAAGATGACAAGTGTCCTCATTGGCGTGCTCGTGGCGGGCATCTGCGGTGCAGCAGCGGCGAACGCCGAAGGAGCCGCCACGGCCCCCCAAACCAGCAAGGTCGCCCCCGCTTCCAAGGCGCACAAGCGGACTTTTTGTGCCTCCGGTGCCAGCAAGAGCGTCGCGGTCGTCCGCGAGACGGGATGCAAGAACCAAGAAGTCGACTTGGGGCGCAGCGCCGTACTGGCCATCTGCGCCGCCAAAGCAGAACCACTGCGTGTACGTTTGGGGGCCTGTCCCGATGAGGAGATCAAACTCGGTTCGCTGGTAGCCAATGCAGATGGCCAGGACGAGTTCAGTTGTGACTTCCGCGACCGTATCTGTAACTGCTATGGCGATGACGACTGCGGCAAGCTCGTCTCGTCGGGGAAGTGCGGTGGTGCATTGAATTGTGATCCTCACAATCCAAAGGCTTGTCACTGCTCAATTTGATCTGGCCATTCGTGGCACGTTCGATTGGCGCAGGCATCTCCGCGCTTGCGCCTCTCTACTTCGAGGAGATGAGCGACGCGCTGGGCGAGGCGTGTCGTCGCAGCGACGAGCCGTTCGGCGTGTCGCCTCTCACCGCCACGACCACCCGAGCCCTCGCCCAGCTTCCGCACACGTCCTAGTCGCCCGCGGTCCACCGGCAGCCCCTCAACCACCGGAAACGAACTCCAGCGATGGCGTCACTCATGCGCCCGAGCGCCCTCCGTGCATCGGTGCCGTGGGCCGCTCCCCGTTGTCTTGTACCTAGAGAGCATCTCGAAAAGCCGTAGGTGCTCGTCGTACGGCGCTGGGCCGCCTGTTGGTTCGCCCTTGGGCCCTCGACGCTGCTCGGGTGAACACCCTCCCGCCGCTGCGCGGGTGAGCAGCTCGTTTGTCAAGGCAAAGTAGAAATGTCGTGTCCTCTCCAATTTAGAAATGTCGTGTCGCCGTCGCCGTAGCTCGCCAGCCGATCGGGACCAGCAGGGCCTACGCGTGGCCGCAGGCCCCCCGGGGGGTCCGGGGGGACTCATAACTTGGGGAGCGCGATGGGCACCTGTGGAGCCGATGTGGACGGCTCCGACGGCTGCTCGAGAAGCTCAGGGCTCGGCAGGCACCTCGGCTGCCCGAGCGATTGCCTCCCGAAGCATTCGCTTCTCCCTCAACGTCTTCTTGGGCGAGGCCAACCGTTCCTGATCTCGGATCTCCTGCTGCTCCCGGATCTTCTCGAGCACGACACCCAGCCGCTTGTTGTCGACGATCTCCGCCTGCTGAACGTGTCCCTCCTTGGTGAAGATGGAATGGGGGAGGCGTCGACCTTCATACCATAGTTCCACGAAGCCATCTTCCCACTCGAAGATGTTACAGTGATGCCCGCGCAGCTTGTTGTTGTCAGCGCCCGGCTTCACCATGTAGATCACCTTCTTGTAATTCAACGTCAGGTTCCTCGATAGCTTCCTTCGATCGTGAAGAGTGAAGATCCGATCGAGATCATCCTCGTCGCGGAGCTCTCGGTGGAGATCCTGTGGGCTGTGCGGCTCGCGACCGAATCTTCGATTGTGGCGCTCCATGAATTCAGGTAGGAACCGGTTGGCGTCCTCCATCGTAGAAATGCCCCGAAGCCGCAGTTCCTTCACCAAACGGTCCTGGAGCGTCAGGTGAGCCCGTTCGACGCGTCCCTTGGCCTGCGGCGAGTTGGCGCAGATGATGTCGATGTTGAGCTCTCCCAGAGCCCGGCCGAACTGGGTGTCCTCGTGAGCACCCGACGGATGGTTGACACGGAAGATGCTCGCTCGATCGCTGTAGAAGGCGACCGGCTTCCCATGACGCTCCAGGTAGGCCCGAGTGGCTCCGAAGTACGAGAACGTCGACTCGGACTCCACGAATCTCAGCTCCTGCAGGCGGCTCGTCGCGTCGTCCACAAAGACAAGCAGTGTGCAGATCGGACCTCGGTCCTCGAACCAGGCGTGCTCGCATCCGTCGATCTGGACGAGCTCCCCGAGACACTCTCGTCGCCGTCGAGGCTGATGGGGTGGTCGCTGTCGAAGCGCACGTGGCACCCACAGCTCGTCTTGGATCATCCACTTGCGCAGGGTCTCGACCGAGACGCAGAGCTCGTGGAGCTCCTCGAGCTTCTCCTGCGCCAGCGTCGGTCCGAAGTCTGCGTAGCGCTCGCGGACCAAGGCCACAGCTCGCTGGCGAAGGGCCTGTGGGCACTGCCGATTACTGGGTCGACCTCGCTTCTTGGAGACCAACCCAGCAGCCCCGTGAGCACGCACGGTTCGGCACAGACGCTGGACCTGGCGCTCGCCCAGACCCAGCAGGGTGGCGGCCTGGCGCTGCGTCAGACGACGCTCGAGCACCCGCTGAACGACGTCCAGCCGATCGAGCTCGGTGCGGCTCATGGTCAACAACCTCGTGCTCATGCCGTAGAAACGACCGCCCATGGCGCGCGAATTCGCGCAGGGGCGACATTTCTACTTTGCTCAAACACGACATTTGCATGTGGGGCCTACAATCGGTTTCCGAGTACGTGCTGTTACGTCAACCTGCGAGGCGTCTGCGGGGCCGGCGCGTCTCGAGCAGGAAGCTCGGGGCTCAGCATGAGGGATGGAACGCCGCGGGTCCAGCCGAAATTCTGCGCCAATCCTCCCTATCCGCCAAGGGCGGACAGCTCGGCACCAACGCAGTAGCGGGAGCGGTCAGCGGGAGCGGCTAGCGGATCGCGGGGTCCATCTCGGCCTCCGCGGCACCCCGCGGTAGAGGCAGGGCCTCGCAGCGCACGGACTCGAGGATCCGGCGGTGAAAGTCCTGCTCCGACTCCTGCGGCGCATCGAAACGCGTGAGCTGCACGTAGCTCCTCGGGTCGTCGGAGCAGCTCCACGGGGTGACCAGCTTCATGCGCCCATCGTCGAGGTGGACGATCTGCGTCTCGGTCGTGGAGCCTGCGATCTCGACGGGCTGCTTCTCGGTCACCCTCGTGGGTGGGCTCACCGAGCGAAGCATGTCCTCGAGCTGCGCCGGTGATGGTGGTGAGCCCCAGCTCCAGCGAATCTGGAGCGCGTCCCCGGCACTGCTTCCTGGCACGGCCAGCCGCAGCTCGCCCGCCGCGGGGTTTAGCTGCTCATAGGCGATGGCCCACTGCGGCAGCGACACCCGCAGGCCAGGAAGGCTACGTTGGGCAAGCGGCACCACCGAGTCGGGGAGCGGGCGACCCACGGTCTCTCGCGGGCGCCGCGACGGCTCGTCCTCGGTGGCGCAGGAGTACACGCGGTACATGACCCCCAGTGCTGCCATGACCTCGAGGAAGAGACCGAGCAGCCACAAGCACCCGCGACGAAACTGCGGGTCCGACCCGGCGTTGCTCGAATTCTCGCTCGTCATGCGATGGGGCGACCCAACCGGCCATATCGTGCAGCATTCCCCCCCGCTTGCCCACGGGTCACGAGGACTGAGTTCCCATGGGCGAGTCGCATTCTCGAGGCCCGGTTGACGCGGGCGCGTTGGCCCGGAGCTCGCCGGCCGCCGTCTCCGCCATCACCTGAGACCCCCCTCATTCTCCGCATCGCCCTTGCGCCGCTCTGGCGGCTCATCGTCGAGGAGCTCCCTCCACCGCTCCGAGATCTCATCGGGCCAGGAGGTCATGGTGGCCCAGTCCAGCGTCGGAATACCGGCTTGGCTCAGGGGCGTCGACAGCCATCATGCAGGGATTGCAGGCCGTTGGAGAGATCACGCGCACACCGTCTCATCCGCCGAGCTCGTCTTCGGTCTCGCGGTCGTTTCGATGGAACGTGCTCGTCGAGATCGACGAACACGCGGGCGTCTACTACATCATGGACGCGGCGAGCGGCGATACGATCCAGAAGGGGCCGACGGAGGAACTTCCGCCTCACGTGCTCGAGGCGCTGCGATCCGACCCGGTCAGGTGACCATCGGTGGGAGATGGACTCGTGAAGTCCGCCCGGGCCGAGCCCTCGTGAGCACCTACTCGAGCCGCGCACGGTCACCCACCACGGGCGCCTACCAACTCGGGCTCGTACCGAGCACGCGGGTCGAGTGAGCTCGGGCCCGAATTGCGGCTAGGGCAATCTCTTCCCCGGTTGAGCGCTCCATCACCCAAGAGGCGATGAGCAGTGCGCGCAACCGCGAGTCGCTGGTCATTTGTGTTCCACTGCCGGCCACGCCGTCCCAAGTCGTGCGGAGGGGCGACCCCGGCGTCCCGGTGTTGGCATTTTGGAAATTCGATCATCGCGGGCTTGCCCCTTCGCGCCGTTGGAGCAGGGTGGCAAACGGAGGTGATGATGGTGGGTCGACCGTTGCACGCAGAAGGTGGTCGAGGCCGGTTCCTTGCGGCCTTGATCCATACATGGGCGTGGTCGTCGGGTGCGCATCGGTTGGCCATGCTTGGTTCTCTTGGCGCCACGCTCACGATCGCCGCGCTCGCGCTGCTGTTCGCTTCGGCGTGCGGCGGTGGCTCCTCCTCGGCCGAGGTCGCGCCACGCGGAGGCGTGGCACCGCCACCACCCCCGGTCACGCTCGCGGACGAGGTCGCACAGCTGCGCGGGCAGGCCATCGCGTTCGATCCTTCTACGGGGGTCGGCACGCTGCCCGGGCGCTCCGGGGTCACGCCGACCGGCCAGGCCGTGTACTCGATCCCGCTCGACGTTGCGCCGGGCGTGGGGGCGATGACGCCGGAGCTCTCGCTCGAGTACCGAAGCACCACGCAGGACGGTCCGCTCGGCGTCGGGTTCTCCCTAGGGGGGATCGCCCCGCCGATCCGTCGCTGCAACCGCACGCTCGCGCTCGACGGTACGAATGGCCCCTTCGAATTCGAGCTGGCCGATCCGCTTTGTTGGGGCGACGAGCGCCTGGTGCTGGTCGCGGGCGTGCATGGTCTCGACGGCGCGGAGTACCGCACGCGTCGTGATCCGTTCGCCAAGATCGTCCAGCACGCCGACACCGACGCTCGCGACGGCTACTTCGAGGTCTTCACCAAGGATGGCCGGATCCTCACCCTGGGCGAGCCCGGTGCCATGCTGTTCCACGAGATCGACGGCGATCCCGTGCCGTGGGTATGGGCATTGCGGAGGGCCGAGGATCGGTTCGGGAACGGCATCGAGTACCGGTATCACGCTCCCAAGCCTGCCGGGGGCTCCGATGCCTATACGTTGCAGCTCGACGAGATCGCCTATGGAGGCACTGGCTCGGAGGCGAGCCGACGGCACGTTCGCTTCGGCTATGTCGCTCGCACCGATGTCTCGTGGGGCTACGTGGCGGGCGTGGTGCAGGGTCGCACCGAGCGGCTCGAGACGATCACCGTCGAGGGGGCCTACGCGCAGGTGATCGCGACCTACGTGCTGAGCTACGACCTCGACCCGCTCTCCGGCCGCAGCCGGATCGAATGGGTCAAGAAGTGCGATGCCGCGGGTGCATGCCTGCCCCAGACCACGTTCGAGTGGAGCGCTCCGGGCGGGGCCGCGGGTTCGCTCGCGATGAGCTTCGTACCGTACGGCGTGTTCCTCGGGCCCGATGCCGAGCTCGTCGACGATCCGGTACCGTTCGCCAGCTCGCCCACGCGGCTGGTCGGCGACTTCGACGGCGACTCCGATCACGACCTGCTCTACTTCACCGACGCGGGCTGGAGGGCGTGGGACGGCACCTCGCAGCTCGACCTGCTCGACACGCCGGTCGTCGTGTCGTGGCCCACGGTGCTGCCCGAGGGCGATGCGTACGTGGAGGCGCTCATCGAGGCCGAGGTGAACGCGGCCCTGGCCGCGGTGCCAGACGACGAGGAACTCACCGCCGAGGAGGAGCAGGCCCTCGTCGATTCCGCCGCTGCAACGCACCTCGACCGGCTCCAGCCGGGGTTCTCGATCATGGTGATCGAGGCCAACGGCGATCTACGCGATGATCTGCTGATCCCCCGACGCGACCTTACGGGCGGGCCATGGGTCGACGCATGGGGCTATCGCTTCGCGAAGGAAGTGATCGTGGCCGTCGCCGCCACGCCCGAAGGCGAGTCCGCCCCGCCCGGTTTCAGCGAGCCCGTGTCGTTCGTCGAGGAGGACGCGGGGCTCTCGGGCGCACCGATCTACTCCGTGGTCCCGCTCGATCACGACGGCGATGGCCTGACCGATCTGTGGCTGTGCCAGGGCGATGGCTACAAGAGCGGGCGCTGGGTGCTGGCCAAGCGCGGCCCCGACCCGGCCGCGGCATCGGGCCACTACCACTTCACCACCTACGACAGCGGCGTCGGCTGCTCGGTGCACGACGAGCTGCTCGTGACCAGCCTTCGGGGTGGACGACAAGACCTGCTGGTGATCCCCGCGTACACGACGGGTGCCGCCATGCCGGTCCCGGCCGACTTCGAGAGCCCGCAGGCGTATCACGACGAGTACCTACCGCTGCCCGAGGATCAGCGCACCGACTATCTCGCGCTCACGTTCGAGCCCGGTGGCCCCCCGGGGACGCTGGAGCCCACCGGCCTGCCGCGTGACCAATACCAGCGCTGGCACGATCGCCGCTGCCGCAACGGCTTGGCAGGCGCGGTCTTCGGTCGACCGGTCGCCAGCGCGGGGTTGGGGCTCGACAAGCTCGCCGATGTCAACGGCGATGGCCTGGTCGACGTCGTGCGCTACGAGCTCGCGTCGGGCGACCATCCCGGCAACCCCGAGCTGCCCCTGGGTCTGGACGACGGCGGGCACTGGGGCGAGGGCATCGTCTGTGGCACCGACGTCGAGGCCAACCTCCCCACGGTGATCCGGCCCTACATCAACACCGGCGACGGCTTCGAGCCCGGCCCACCGATGCACACGTTCCAGGGCAACCCGCACGCCAACCTGTGGCTCGGCTTCCAGGCCGCGCAGCTCTACGACTTCGATCTCGATGGGATCGTCGACCTCTTGCTGCCGTCGTCGGGCTTGGGTGGTGGCTGGACGGCCGTGGTCTCCAACGGCGACGGCACGTACACCAATCATCCCGTGGGAGGGATCCCTTCGGGATGGCCCGCGTACACCGACGACGCCACTTGGCGCGAGCGGACCGAGGCGGCCACGCGGCTCCAGGTGATGACGCTCGCCCCTGCCGTCCACGAGCGCGCGCAGATCACCTTCCTCGGGTACGTCGAGGACAATCCCGTCGACTGGCCGTACCTCATCAACACCTTCGCCACCAACTACGGGCAGCCGCACAACCGCGTCACGAAGATCACCGATGGACTCGGCGCGATCGTGGAGATCGACTACGAGAACGTCTCCACGACGGGCGCGCATGGGATCGCGGGCCCGCACACCTACCCGCGGACGGGCGCCAAGGGGGCGATGGCCGTGGTCACCCGGCATGCGACGCAGGCCAACCCGCAGGCCGACCTCGAGGTCGACCGCTACGCCTATCACGATGCCGTGGTCGACGCGTGGGGCCAGGGCCTGCTCGGTTTCGCCGAAGTCGAGCGCTGGCGCGACGGCCAGCTCGATCACCACACGTGGATCCGCTACGCCTACGATCGAGACGAGCAGCACGCCGACTATCCCACGGCCGGTCGCCCGGTGGAGCAGCTCGAGCAGCGCCGAGCCGTCGACGACGCTGGCGTGGCGAAGTACTGGCTCACCCGCACGCAGCAGCAGCTGCAGACGGTGGTCGAGCCTCGCCTGGGTGGCGACACCATGTTCACCTACCCGGCACGCCAGGACGTGGACGTGTTCGTGCGGGACGTGAGCTGCACGATCGATTGCGAGCCCTCACCCAGCGAGCGATTCCAGTGGCTCACGATCGAGCAGGAGCGCGATGGCCTGGGTACGATCGTCTCCTCCACGACCACCAACGACGCCGAGCAGCGGATCTACGAGGTCGATGCGATGCTCGACGATCAGGCCGCGTGGATCGTGGGCCGTGCGCAGGCGTGGAGAGAGCAGAGCTGCGTGAGTGGTGAGTGCGTCGAGCGTGCTCACACCGCGACCTACGATCCGGCCACCGGAGCCGTCACCAGCTCGACCTTTGCTCCCAACGACACGGTGGCGCGGCTCGACACCACGTATGGGTACGACGGCCGCGGCAACGTGGTCACCACCACCCTGACCAACCTCCAAGGCGACGTCCGCACCACCACCACCAAGTGGGACGCCGAGGGCGTGCATCCCGAGTCGATGATCAATGCGGCGGGGCACGAGAGCTGGGTGATCCACGAGCCCGGCACGGGGGTACCGATCGCCGAAGTCGCCGCCGACGGGGTGACCTGGGTGCATCGCTACGACGGCTTCCTGCGACCCACCCGGCACGAGCGACGCGTGTCGCCGATGGGGCTGTCCGATGGGAACGTGACCACGATCGAGTACGAACTCGGTGGTCCGGTGCACGATGACACGTTCCAGATCGAGTCGGCGCTGCGCGTGCGGACGACCGCGTCCGATGGCCAGGAGCTCACCACCGACTACGGCGCCACCGGCCACGTGATGCAGGAGGCGTGGTGGGGCATGCAGGCGCTCGACGAGGTGCCCATCAACACGGGCGGCCCTGGGGATGAGGTCTACGTCAGCACGCTCTACGACGGGAATGGTCGCGTGCATCGCCGGAGCCTCCCCACCTGGGTCTCCGAGCAGCCGAGCGCCTACACCACCACCGAGTACGACGGCCTCGATCGGGTGACCGACGTCGAGCACCCCGACGGCGACCAAGAGTACTTCGCCTACGGACTGCTGGCGAAGGGATTGCAGATCGCCCACACGGACGAGAGTGACGCGACCTGGCTTTTGCAGACGGATGCCGCCTCGAGAGTGGCGGTGAGCATCGATCCCCATGGGACGAGCACCTGCTTCGAGTACGGCGCCTTCGGTGTGCTCGGCGGGGTCCGTCGGGACTACACCGATCCGCAGACTCCCTGGGTCAGTACGTACGAGCACGACGTGGCGGGCCGGATCGTCACCGAGAGCGATCCTTCCTTCGGTACCCGAACCCGCGTCTACAACGGCTTTGGAGAGCTGCTCGAGCAAAGCGACGGTGCCGGCGAGGTCATCGAGTTCGAGTACGACGCGCTCGGCCGCGTGCTCGAACGCCACGACGCCGATGGCGACACCACGCACACCTACGACGTGATCCGACCCGGCCGGCTGCACACGAGCGAGGGCCCCGACGACATCCTGACGACCTACGGCTACGACGCCTCGGGGCGCCTGGACACGGTCACGGTATCCGACCTCTTGCTCACGGTGCCCGGGGCGCTGGAACTGCACTTCGACTACGGGCTCGGCGACCGGTTGCAGACGCTGCACTACCCGTCGGTGGACGGAGACCGTGGCCTGCGCGCCGACTATGACTACGATGGCGCCGGCTATCTGCGCCGAGTCAGGGTTGGCGGCGCCACTGTGCTGTGGTCGGCACTCCAGGCCGACGAGGCCGGTCGGCTCACGCTCGAGCGCTTCGGCAATGGCCTCGAGACCACGCGGACCTACGAGCCGCTCACGGGGCTGCCCACCACCGTGCAGACCGCCAGCCCCGGCCACCTGGTCCAGAGCCTGGACTACGACTGGCACCCGTGGGGCGAGCTCGAGCAGCGCTCCGACCTCGTGCACGGGCAGCAGGAGGCGTTCGAGCACGACGACCTGCGGCGGCTGACGCAGGCATCGGTCACCGCCGCGCTCGGGGGCAGCGTCGTCGACGTCTCGTACGACGACGTTGGCAACATCACCCACAAGACCGACGTGGGCGGCTATGTCTACGAGGATGGGCGGCTCTTCGCCTACGGCATCGGCGTACCCGTGCTGATGGGCTACGACGCCCGCGGCAACGTCGTCGATCATGGCGGCCGCACGCTCACGTATACGCCGTTCGACAAGGTGCGGCAGGTCGTCGACGGCGCGGAGACTCTCGACTTCCGCTACGACGCCCAAGGCAATCGGTTCTCGCGGCACTCGGCGCTCGAGGACGATCTCACGGTGGTGGTGCAGGGCCTCTACGAGCGCCGCGAGGTCGCGGGCGCGCTACGGCTGACGTACCGCGTACCCGCGGCCGGGCGCACCGTGGCGCAGATCGTGCGTACGCCAGGGCTCGGGGGATTCACGAAGCTCGGGGATCCGGCGGGATCCGGGGTGTGGAACGATGCGATCGAGTTCCTGCACGACGACCACCTCGGCTCGACCGATGTGGTTACCGACGACACCGGTGCGGTGATCCGCCGCGCCTCGTTCGACCCGTGGGGCCAGGCCCGCGACGCGGAGGACTGGACGCAGCCGATCGACGACGACGTGCTCGACCTGCTCGGCGTCGGCTTCACCGGT
>NZ_JAOVZF010000040.1 GCF_026337845.1 Paraliomyxa miuraensis
GAGCGGGGGTTCAAGGTCAGCCGCAAGCGAGTCGAGAAGCAGATGCGAGAGCAAGGAATCGTGGGTCGCAGGCGACCGAAGTTTCGCAGGACGACGGACTCCAACCACGACGAGCCGATCGCCCCCAACCTCGTCGCCCGCCAGTTCGACGTCGAGGAGCCCGATTGCGTGTGGGTTGCTGACATCACGTACATCTGGACCCTGCAGGGCTGGATGTACCTGGCCGTGGTCCTCGATCTGTTCTCCCGTCGCGTGGTGGGCTGGTCGATGGCCGAGCACATGCGAGT
>NZ_JAOVZF010000102.1 GCF_026337845.1 Paraliomyxa miuraensis
GCATGCGACGCAGGCCAACCCGCAGGCCGACCTCGAGGTCGATCGCTACGCCTACCACGATGCCGTGGTCGACGCGTGGGGCCACGGCCTGCTGGGCTTCGCCGAGGTCGAGCGCTGGCGCGAAGGGCAGCTCGATCGCCACACGTGGATCCGCTACGCCTACGATCGAGACGATCAGCACGCCGACTATCCCACGGCCGGTCGCCCGGTGGAACAGATCGAGCAGCGCCGAGTCGTCGATGACGCTGGCGTGGTGCAGTACTGGCTCACGCGCACACAGCAGCACCTCGAGACCGTGGTCGAGCCTCGCCTGGGCGGAGATACGCTGTTCACCTACCCGGCACGCCAGGACGTGGACGTGTTCGTGCGCGACGTGAGCTGCACGATCGACTGCGAGGTCAGGCCCAGCGAGCGCTTCCAGTGGCTCACGATCGAGCAGGAGCGCGACGGCCTGGGTACGATCGTCTCCTCCACGACCACCAACGACGCCGAGCAGCGGATCTACGAGGTCGATGCGATGCTCGACGATCAATCCGCGTGGATCGTAGGCCGTGCGCAGGCGTGGAGCGAACAGAGCTGCGTAGGTGGTGAGTGCGTCGAGCGTGCTCATACCGCGACCTACGATCCGGCCACCGGGGCCGTGAGCACCACGACCTTCGCCCCCAACGATCCGGTGGCGCGGCTCGACACCACGTATGGGTACGACGGCCGTGGCAACGTGATCTCCACCACCCTCGCCAACCTCCAGGGCGACGTCCGCACCACCACCACCACGTGGGACGCCGAGGGCGTGCATCCCGAGTCGATGATCAATGCGGCGGGGCACGAGAGCTGGGTGATCCACGAGCCCGGCACGGGGGTACCGATCGCCGAGGTCGCCGCCGACGGGGTGACTTGGGTGCATCGCTACGACGGCTTCCTGCGACCCACCCGGCACGAGCGACGCGTGTCGCCGATGGGACTGTCCGATGGGCACGTGACCACGATCGAGTACGAACTCGGTGGCCCGGTCCACGATGACACGTTCCAGATCGAGTCGGCGCTGCGCGTGCGGACGACTGCGCCCGATGGCCAGGAGCTCACCACCGACTACGGCGCCACCGGGCACGTGATGCAGGAGGCGTGGTGGGGCATGCAGGCGCTCGACGAGGTGCCCATCAACACGGGCGGCCCTGGGGATGAAGTCTATGTGAGCACGCTCTACGACGGGCGCGGTCGCGTGCATCGCCGAAGCCTCCCCACCTGGGCCTCGGAGCAGCCGAGCGCCTACACCACCACGGAGTACGACGGCCTCGATCGGGTGACCGACGTCGAGCACCCCGACGGCGACCACGAGCACTTCGCCTACGGACTGCTGGCGAAGGGAGTGCAGACCGCCCACACGGACGAGAGCGGCGCAACCTCGCTGTTGCAGACGGACGCCGCCTCGCGGGTGGCGGTGAGCATCGATCCCCATGGGACGAGCACCTGCTTCGAGTACGGCGCCTTCGGTGTACTCGGCGAGGTCCGTCGGGACTGCACCGATCCGCAGACGCCCTGGGTCAGCACGTACGAGCACGACGTGGCGGGCCGGATCGTCACCGAGAGCGATCCTTCCTTTGGCGCCCGAAGTCGCGTCTACAACGGCTTTGGAGAGCTGCTCGAGCAAAGCGACGGTGCCGGCGAGGTCATCGAGTTCGAGTACGACGCGCTCGGCCGCGTGCTCGCGCGCCACGACGCCGACGGCGACACCACGCACACCTACGACGCCATCCGACCCGGCCGGCTGCACACGAGCGAGGGCCCCGACGACATCCTGACCACCTACGGCTACGACGCCTCCGGGCGCCTGGACACGGTCACGGTGTCCGACCTCATGCTCACGGTGCCCGGGGCGCTGGTGCTGCACTTCGACTACGGGCTCGGCGACCGGCTGCAGACGCTGCACTACCCGTCGGTGGATGGAGACCCTGGCCTGCGCGCCGACTATGACTATGATGGCGCCGGCTATCTGCGCCGCGTCAGGGTTGGCGGCGCCACGGTGCTGTGGTCGGCACTCCAGGCCGACGAGGCCGGCCGTCTCGTGCGCGAGCGCTTCGGCAATGGTCTCGAAACCACCCGGACTTACGAGCCGCTCACGGGCCTGCCCACCACCGTGCAGACCGACAGTCCCGGCAACCTCGTCCAGAGCCTGGGCTACGACTGGCACCCGTGGGGCGAGCTCGAGCAGCGCTTCGACGTCGTGCATGGGCAGCAGGAGGCGTTCGAGCACGACGACCTGCGGCGGCTGACGCAGGCGTCGATCACCGGCGCACTCGGGGGTAGCGTCGTCGACGTCTCGTACGACGACGTCGGCAACATCACCCACAAGACCGACGTGGGCAGCTACGTCTACGAGGACGGGCGG
>NZ_JAOVZF010000139.1 GCF_026337845.1 Paraliomyxa miuraensis
GCTTCGGAAGGGGACTCACGCGCTCAGCAGCCCGGCGTCGTGAGCGGGCGGACTGCCTACCGCAAGCGCTTGTTTTAGGCCTAGCGCGGGCCGCTCGTCTCCCTGGGCCCGGTCACCAGCGTCCCCAAGAGCCAGTCCCACAGCGGGATCAACATCGAGAAGTTCCCGTGATGCATCACGGCCCACGCGTGGTGCCGCCGGTGGTGACGCAGCAACCATCCCAGCACGGGCACGCGATCGAGCGGCCCGCCCACGCGCAAGTGCGAGGCGAGGTGCACCAGCTCGTAGGCGAGGTAGTAGAGCACCGCCACCGCGTAGTAGACCAGCGCAGCCTCGGTCCCGAGCACCAGCCACCAGGGCACCGTGAGCAGGGGAGCGAGCACCCAGCCGATCGCCGCGGCCTCGCGCCAGGGCATCATCACCATGTCGACGTCGTCGATGCTCTCGATCTCGGTCTGGCCCTCGCGAAACACCATGTGGTGGCATCGCGTGTGGAGGTCGTAGAGCAGCCCCAATCCGCGCATGGGATGGTGCATGGGAAAGCGGTGACTGAAGTACACCACCGACGCGCCCACGAGCACTGCCCCCACCGCCGCCCCGAGCGCCTTCCAGCCCCACGGGCCCGCGTGCCACAGCGCGAGCACGGCCGGTACCAGCGTGACCGCCATCACCTGAGCGATGCGCGTGGATCCACGGTACCCCGGCGCCCGTAGCCGTCGCCACACCGCACGGCGCTCGGCGAGCGTGGGAGCCTCGAGGATCTCGCGGTAGGAGGCCGGCACGCGATCAGTATCCCCCACTCCGCCCGACTCGACCGCCCTTCGCGTCACGTTTTCCTGTTTCGGCCGGCGGGCGTAGGCTCCCCGTGTGCGCACCAACCCGCGGCCGCGCCTCGCCCAGCTATGGCTCCGCGCCCAG
Source organism: Paraliomyxa miuraensis (assembly GCF_026337845.1). Lineage (GTDB taxonomy): Bacteria > Myxococcota_A > Polyangia > Nannocystales > Nannocystaceae > Paraliomyxa > Paraliomyxa miuraensis. Next base: position 919 of record NZ_JAOVZF010000139.1, read on the forward strand.
CCCTGGGTGCCGGTGATCGCGATGCTGGTGTGCCTGCCGGCCCTGGTCAACGGGATCGAGCTCGACGACCTGTTCCACGCGGCGCGAGCCGACGACCCGCTGGCGCTCTCGACCTCGGCCTTCACCTTCTTCGGCGAGCACGGCCCCCGCACGCCGTTCGTGCCCGACGGCGATCTGCCCTGGTGGTCCGAGCCGGGGGTGAAGCTCGACCTGATGCGCCCGGTGGCCGCGCTCACCCACCTGCTCGACTACTCGGCGTGGCCGCGCCTGCCTTGGCTGATGCACCTGCACAGCATCCTCTGGTACGGCCTGCTGGTCTTCCTGGTCCAGCGGCTCTACCACGCGCTGACCGGCGATCCCGCGCGCGCCGCCCTGGCCGCGCTGATCTTCGGCCTGTCGCAGGCCCACGCGATGGACGTGGGCTGGCTGTCGGCCCGCAACGCGATCATCGGCGCCACCTTCGTCACGGCCGCCTTGCACCTGCACCATCGCTGGCGCGCGCAGGGGTTCGTCCCGGGCGCCGTGCTGGCGCCGCTGACGTTCGCGGTGGCGCTGCTGTCCAACGAAGGCACGGTCGCGGCCGGCGGCTACCTCCTGGCCTACACGCTCGTGCTCGACCGCGGCCGGCGACGCTTCTGGTCGCTGGCGCCCTACGCCGTGGTCGCGATCGCCTGGCGCGTGGCCTTCGAACTGCTGGGATACGGCGCCGATCACAGCGGGATGTACCTCGATCCCACCTCCGACTCGGCCAACTACGCCGCCCGCACGGTCACCCAGGCCGCCCCCATGCTCGCCGCCCGCCTGGGCCTGGCCGTGCTCGACCCGCTGGCCTCGATCCCGGGGGCCGACCTGGTCGCGTTCGTGACCGCGATCCCGTTCGTGGGGCTGCTTTGGTGGCTGGCTCGCGAGCGGCTGCGCGTGGACTTCATCACCCGCATGTGGGGCCTCGGCCTGCTGCTGTCGTGCTTCACCGCGGGCACCTCGGTCCCCACCGATCGCGGCCTCGTCATCCTGAGCCTGGGTGGCTGCGCGTTCGTGGCCGATCTCATCCCCTGGCTGCGCCGCGAGGGCGAGAGCCGGGCGCACCGCTTCGTGGCCGGGGGGCTCGTCGCGCTGCACCTGGTGATCTCACCCGTGCTGATGCCGCTGCGCGTGCGCAGCAGTGCGTGGGTCCACGGCCTGGCCGAGCGTGCGCTCGCCAAGCTCCCGCGCGGACCCGAGGTGGTGGATCACACGGTGGTGCTGGTGAACGCCCCCAGCGACCTGGTGATGATCTACGCGCGTGCGCTCGCGGTGCACCGCGGCGAAGGCGAGGTCTTCCCCGCCCGTGTGCGCTGGCTCTACGCGGGCCCCTCGGCCCTCACCGCGACGCGCATCGGGCCCAACACCATCGAGCTGCGCACCGAGGATCGCCCCTGGCTCGCCGCTCCGCTCGACCGCATGTTCCGACGCGACCTCCGCTTCCACGAGGGCCAGACGTTCGAGTCCGCCTGCATCACCACCGAGATCGTCGCGGTCGATGCCGGTGTCGCGCCCGGCATCGCGCTGCCCACCGCCGTTCGCTTCTCGCTCCACGACGAGCGCCCCGGCTGTACCTTCACGATCATGGCCTGGACCTCCGATGGCTTCGCCCCGTGGGCGCTGCCCGAGATCGGGCAGTCGCAGCGGCTCGAGCCCGCGGTGCTGATGTAGCGCACCGCGACTACTCGCCGGGCGGAGCCGCCCCCGCGCCGTCGGGCCCGACCTGCGGATCGAACACCCGCGCCTTCTCGTCCTCGCTCAGCGTATCGTTGAGGATGATCTCCACCTTGGCCGTGGGCCACTGCCCGCTGACCGCCGACACCCGCACGCGGTACTGCCGGCCGTGCACCAGCAGCCGTGCCTCGTTGTTCCACCAGCTCCACGTCTTCACGTTGGCCTCGGGCTCCTCGATCTTCGGCTCGCCCGGAAGCTCGAGTCCCACCTTCCTCAAGGCCACCCGGGGATCGAAGTCGCCCGTGCCCGGGAGCCCCTCGAACGCCACGCCGGCCACCTTGCCGTCCTCGAACACGATCTCGATCGTCTTGAAGGTGCCGGTTCGGTCCGAGTACACCTGCCACGCAAAGCGGCACTTGAACCACGTGCGCCCCTCGGGAAGGTAGCGCACGCAGGTGTCCTTCATGCGTCCCTTGGAGTTGGGCAGGTGCGGCCCCAGGAACGCCTCTGCCTCGGCGGGGTCCCGACCCAGCATCTTCGTCAGCGGCAGCGGAGCGTCGTCGAGCACCTTGCCCAGCGGCTTGCCGTCCTCGTGCCGGCTCGGCACGCCGCTGGGGGCCGGGGGCGCACTGCCGTCCGGGACCGCGGCGGCGCCGTCCGGGGACGCCGGAGCCGGCGGACGGTCGCTGTAGGGGTCGCCGCCCGAGCAGGCCAGCAACGACCCGCCGAGGACGGCCCCCACGGCCAAGGACGTGAAGCGAAGCGGTCGCACCCCCCAGCGAAGTGGTCTCGGCATGATGGACCGGAGGGTACCTCGACCCCGCGCTCCCGTCCGCGTACCATGGGCCGGTTCTCGCGAGCCTGGCGAAATTGGTAGACGCGCTGGATTTAGGTTCCAGTGCCGAGAGGCGTGGGGGTTCGAGTCCCCCGGCTCGCACCCTCGCGCGCCAACGACGTCTGCCTACAGCCCCACGCGTACCGCCACGCCCACGCCGGCCACGCACATCTCGTCGAGCGTGGCCTCTCCGAGCGTCACGTTCTGCGGCTCGTCGAGTCCCACCTCTTCGAGCGCCTCGACCACCGCGGGGTTGTCGAGCGTGTTGTCGTAGGTGCAACGCACCCGCACCACGTCGCCGCTCTGCACCTGGAACGCCTGATCGATCGGCACGTCGTACTCGTAGCCGCGCTGCCAGTTGAAGTCCCAGTTGGGGGTCTGCACCAGGCACAGATCCTGCCCGCCGCGCAGCACCGAGGTCTTCATGTCCACCCCCACCTTGTGCATGTGGTTCAGGATCGAGAACACCCGCACGTCCACGTTGCCGATGTTGGGCACCGCGTACTCGATGATCTCCTCGTGGCCGGTGGCCCCGGCCGGGATCAAGAACGGCGACGTGGTCGAGCTGCCGAAGCCGGGAGCGCCGATGAGCTGGAAGTCGGCGATGTAGGTCGGCGGCGTGGTGCTCCAGCGCAGCGCCAACGCGCTGGAGTCGTCCGTCTGGGGCCCGGTGACGGCCGCGTGATAGTGATAGTTGAACACGATCCGCGCTCCCACCGGCAGTCGGATGCCCACCCCCTCGGGCGTCTCCGTGGGCAGGTTGCCCGGCGTCCATGCCCCCACCATCTGCACGTTGGACACGCCCGCTCCGCCGCCGCAGTTGGTCGAGATCCCGCCCGGCCAGCTCGCCGAGGTCCCGTCGAGATCCACGTAGATCACCACGTGGTGAGCGATCGCTGCGTTTCCGGGGATCACCTGCATGCCGTCGAGATAGACCTCCTGCGTGTGGCCGGGGTCGAAGCTCAGGCAGTGGAAGAAGTCGAGGGTCGAGCCCTGTGCCTCGATCTCGACCGAGCTGCCCATGCCGATCGTGGTGGTGGGATTGGCCAGGTCGAGCGAGGGCGGCGGGGGAATCGGCGCCGCCAGGGCCGGGTCGCCCTCGGGCGCACCAAGGGCGGACCAGTCCTGCAGCAGCTGGATCTGCTCCTCGGTGATGCGCGCGTCGTGCTTGAACGCCGCCGGCGGCTGGCACTCGTCGGTCTCCACCGCGTGCCAGGGCGGCATGATCCGGGCCTGGGCTTGCAGCGCCATGATCGGCGCCAGCGGGCGCGTCTGCTCGTAGTCCTCCATCGGATAGGGCCCGATGCCCCCCGTCGTGTGGCAGGTGGAGCAGTGCTCGGCCACCAGCGGCGCGATGTCCTCGTGCCAGTTGGGCCGCACGTTCTCGCTCGACGTGTCGTCGGCCGTCGCATCGGCCGTGTCGTCGGTGCCGTCGGCCGTCCCCTCACCCGAGGCGGTCTCGGGGGTGGTGGTGGGTGCCGTGCCCTCGCTGGTACCGGGACCGCTCCCGTCCGCCGGTGCGTCGTCGCCTCCGCACGCACTCGTCACCATGCCCACGACCAACCATGCCAACCCCCGCGCCTTCATGCGGCCCACTGTACCGCAGCCGGACCCGCGGCGGTTGCGACCGCGGCCGCCGGCCGGGTGACGCGGCTGCGCTCCCGATCGGGCCGGAATGGAAGTGGCCTCGTCAGCGACCGCCGGCCAGGGTGGCGGGGTCGCGCAGCCCCGCCGCCGCGCGATGGAGCTCGAGGTCGAGGCTGAACAGGTGGTCGTCGACGGTGAAGACCAGGCGAAAGCCATCCTCCTCCACCCGGGTGAGCAGCCCGCGGCTGTCGAGGTGCACGCGCTTGCGCGGAAGGCTGCGCCACCAATCCGAGCGACGGCTCTGCACTCGCAGCTCGTGCTCCAGGGTGAGCGGGGCCGGGGCCTTGCTGCCGCGCGGGGCCTGCCCCAGGCGCGGCGTCGCGTGCAGCACCAGATCCACCTCGAGCTCGCCCGCATCCAGGCGCAGGGTCTGTTCGACGGTCGCGTTCATGCCCAGCAGCGTGGTCACCACCGGCTGCGACAGCAGCTTGCCCTGCGTGTCCGTCTCGGGATCGGGCGCGGCCACCTCGAGCTCGGAGTCGGGGTAGAGCCGCAGCGTGGCGCGAAGCTGCACCGCCTGTGGGTTGGCCAGCTCGGGCGAGAACTCCTGCGGCGGAGCGTCGCCCACCAGCTGCGCCACGTCGCCCTTGCCCACCCGCACCTCGGGGGGCGGCGAGAAGTCGACCGCCTCGGTCACCACCAGCACTGCGCCGACGGCCAGACCCAGGTAGGCGTTGCGGCGAAGCCAGCCGAGCATGCGTCGGCCCAGCGCCCGGGACGACGCACGCCGTCCGGACTCGGGCTCGGAAGAGAGGGAGGGTTCCTCCGTCACGCGGGGACGCTGGCACGCGCCCCGAAGGCCACGCAAGAAATCGGCTAATGCGGAGCGACGGGGTCTGCGCCGGGCCCAAAGCGCAGCAAGTACGCCGCCACCCCGAGCGCAACCGAGACGTTGAGCGAGTCCTTGATCCCCACCATGGGCAGGTGGATCACCCGCTCGCACAGATCGACGATGCGCGGGTCCACCCCCGAGACCTCGTGTCCGAGCACCAGCACCACCGTGTCACCGCTGGCTCGCAGCTCCGCGGCCGCACGGGCGACCGACGGATCGAAGATCGACACCGATCGTGGTCCTCCCTCCAGCGCCCATAGCCGTCGGCCGGCCGCGCACAGCTCCCCCGCGGCCGCGCACGCGTCGAGGTGCCGCGACCATGGCACCGAGCGCTCGGCTCCCAGCGCGGTCTTGGCCAGCTTGGGGTGCTCGGGAGTGGGCGTGACCCCGCCCAGATGGAGGTGGGAGACGCCCGCCCCGTCCGCGGTGCGAAACATCGATCCCACGTTGCGAAGGCTGCGAATGTTGTCGAGCAGTGCTTCCACTCGTAGCCTCGACCCATCGCTCGGTTCCGGAGCCGAGGCTTCCGCCCTCGGGAGGGATGCATCGGGGGAGCTCACCCCGTGGGTGACATACGCCGCATCGACCCACTCGGTCGGTGCTCGGCACAGGGGGCACGTCGACCCCAGGGGGCTGCCATCGGTCACCGGAAAGCGCAGCCCGCAGTCGGGGGCCGTGCAGCGACGAGCGCGGTACTGGGAAGGGGTCTCTTGCATGGCCGGACGGGCGAGATGCTACCCTGCCTCGGTGGCCTACCGTGACGACCGGCAAGCGCTGGAGCTCCAGCTCGCCGAGCTCACGCGGGAGAACGGGGAGCTCCGCGACGAGCTGGCCGAGGAGCGCGCCAAGGCTCGTGCGGCCCGGGCCGAGGATCGCGAGCGTCGCCACGACTCGGTCGGCCGCAAGTGCACCGTGTGCGGCGGCGCGCTGCTGCCCGTGGCCGTGTTCGCCGGGCGCAACGATCGGCAGCCCCTGCCCCTGCGCATGAGCACGCTGCGCTTCGTCAACCCCTCGGGCGGCTTCACCCATGCCGCGCCGATCCTGGCCAAGGCCTGCACCAGCTGCGGCTTCATCCACCACTTCATCGACATGCACGCCACCACGGCCGACGACGCCCCCGACTGGCCTCCGCCCGAGGTGGCCGTGCAGGCCTCCGCCCGCGGCCACGAGCCCGACGACGAGTGACGCTCGCCGCTCGCCGTGGCCGTGCCACAGCGACACCAGCCACATCGACCACCCGACGAGCGAGCCGACAATCCGTACGGCACCCGGGCCTACCGCTCCGGGCAGATGAAGGGATACTCCTTGTCGTCGATGATCGGCACGATGCCGAAGAAGTCGTTCAGCACCGACTCCGCCGTGCAGTACGCTCCCTCGACCCACGCTTGGTCGTTGGAGAAGGCCTCGCCGACGATGAAGATCTCGGCGTCGACCTTGGGCACGAGCTGCGAGGGCTTGCGGATCTTCCGCTGCACGTCGCCGATGTCGAAGTGCGGCGCCCACTCGTGATACCCGGCGTTGAACGGCGGCAGCGACCAGTCCATGTACGCGGCCTCGAGCGGCTTGGGCACCGCGGTGTAGCTCGAATTGGGCCCGTAGTGCAGCTCGGCCAGCATCCGGCGCAGCATCTTCGTCATGCGCTCTGGCACCGCGCGCGGACCCTCGAGCGGCTGGAGGTCCTGCGAGACCGGCTTCTCGCGCTGCTTCTTGGGCCCGAGCTCGAGCTCGCGCCAGAAGGCGGTGTTGTCCTCGTCGTCGTAGCTGGCGAGGATGCCGTAGACCTTCTTGCGCTTCGGGTCCTGATCGCGCGCGTTGTTGCCGAAGTAGACGACCATGCGGATCGGCGAGTTGGTCACGCTCGGGCCGATGGTGTCGCGCCGGGCCGCCGCGCCGAGCTGCTTGGTCTGGGCGATGGTCAGCGGCGTCTCGGTGATGGCCTCGATCGCGGCGACCAGCGCTTCGAGCGTCTCGAACGGCACGTAGTCGACCGTCTCGCTCGCCATCGCATGGAGGACCTTGGGGGGGAACTTCTTCGTCGCGAGCGCCGCGATCACGTGCGGCGTGACCTCGTAGCCGGTGATCTTTGCGGGGTAGGGCGCGGGATTCTCGGCGTCTGGCGCCCACCAGGCGTGGTCGAAGAACATGCCGATCTTGTACGAGGGCTGGAGGATCGCGGACTCGAGGTAGAGCGAGACCCTCTCTTCGTTGAGCACGTCGGTCGCCTTGGGATGCCGCTGGTAGCGCGTGGCCTGGGCCACGAGATCGATCGCCGCCGGAGGCATCGCCAGCCAGGCCGCATCGGCCTCGCCGTGGCCCGCGGCGTGGTTGGGGTGCTTCCGCGAGGCGTAGGTGAAGGCCGCCTTGCCGCCCTTCCACAGGATCGAGTGCAGGCGCGTGTCGGGGTGGTAGCGGAACGTGATCCCCTTCTTCTTGGCGAGCGCCAGGATGGCATCGAAGAGCTTGCTGAACATGCCCGAGTAGCCGATCGACAGCGTGCGGTACTGGGTGCCGGGCGTGAACTCGTTGTTGATGTTGAACGACACCCCCGCGTGGGTGTTGATGACGTTGGAGCTGTAGCCGTTGCCGTCGGCGGCGTACTCGTAGCCCTCGCTGCCGAGCTGGTCGTAGAGCAGGTTCCAGTAGCCGATGTCCTCGAGCCGGTCGCCCTGCTGGAACACGCAGGTGTCGGGTAGCCGAGCCGTGATCGTCCCGGTGGCGTAGAACTCACACCACTGCTTGCGAGTCATGGGCCCGCTCACCGCGAGGTTCTCGACGATGGAGAAGCCCTGATCGGGCGTCGTCGAGGCCCCGAAGCCGCTGGCGGCGTACGGGGCGGGATCGTTGGACGAGATCTCGTTCAGGTAGAAGTTGCGGCTCCGCAAATAGAAGAGCTGGTCGTTGGTCACGTTGAACGGCACCGAGAGCTCGTCCAGACCCAGCATCGAGATCACCTTGGTGACCACCCGGTGGCCCGGCGCCAGGCCGCCGTTGGCATCCTTGGCCTTGCTGTTCCAGTAGGAGTAGCGCATGCCGCCGAGCTCTACGTAGGAGCTCTGGGGGTCGTTCTGGTAGAACCACGTGCACACGCGCGCTCCGGCGGATCGCGTGCCGGAGTACAGCTTGGACCCCTTGACGAAGTCGTAGCGCCCCCAGTCGTAGAGCTCGAGCACGTCGCCCCTGCGGAGCTGCTTGGACGCGAGCCCCTTCTTGTTGGGGTCGAGCTTGCCGTTGAGCAGGCGCCAGGCGGTGTAGAGCCCAGCCGCCCCCGCCCCGAAGATCGAGTAGTGCTTGTTCTTGTCCGTCATGATGGTCCTCCGAGTGCCTTCGTTGCTATGGGAGCCCGAGCCGGCGCATCTGATCGGGCAGGTCCTTCTCTGGAATCACGACCTCGACCAGCACCGGCTTGCCCTTGACGTCCTTGATGCGCGGAAGCGCGGCCTCGAGCTCGGCGATGGTCTCGACGCGCATGCCGACCGCACCGAACGCCTGGGCGAGCGCCAGATAGTCCCACTTGGGCAGCACGTCGAAGGTGTCGAACTCGTGCTGGGGACCGGGCTCGAACGCGCTCAGGTCCACGAACACCTGCTCGATGGCGTAGACCTGGTTGCTCATCACGAAGATCACCGCGTCGAGCCCGTTGCGCGCCAGTGTCGACAGCGACTGACAGACCTCCATGAAGCCCCCGTCACCGGCCACCGTGAAGGCCCGCTTGCCGCTGCCGAGCTGGGCACCCGCGGCGGCCCCCGTCTCGAACCCGATGATCTGCCACGCGGCCGAGGACAGGAAGCTGTTTCGAGCCAGGCCGCAGGCGTTGGTGGCCACGTAGAGCGCCGAGCTCACCCCGAAGGTCCACACGATCTCGCCCAGCAGCTGCTGGTCCTTCAGGAACGCGAGCGTGTGCTGGAAGAACCGGTTGTAGGTGATGACCTGCGGGTGCGCGTCGTACTTGGGGTCGGAGTTGCGGGTCCAGGGCTCGGGCTGCGGCGGCGCCTCGACGGGGAGCGGATACCCCTTGGTGGCCTCGAAGCGCGCGAGCAGGGCCTCCATGAAGTCCTTCATCCGTACGCCGGGGTACGGAAAGTAGCCCACCCGCACGCCCGCGCTCGTGGCCAGGACCATGTTGGCGTACTTGCTCTCGATGAAGTCGACGTAGTCGTCGGTGATGATGGCGCCGAGCGTGAGCACGCAGTCGGCCTCCGCGACCACCTTGCGCACCGACTCGACCGAGGCCACGTCGGAGTAGGTGCCGATGTGCTTGGGGCCGCCCTCGTCGAGCACGGTCTTGCCCAGGGTGGTGGTGGTGTAGAGGTAGCCGCTGGCGTGGATGAGCTGCTGCAGCAGCGGGGACAGCCCGAAGCGGAGCACCTCCACCCCCGCGAGGATGAGCGGCTGCTTGGCGGCGGCGAGCTGCGTCCAGGCCTGCTCGACCGCGTCGGCGAGCTCCTGCGGGGGGCTGGGCAGGGCCCGCGGCTGCAGCGGTGCTTCCGGTGGGCGCCGGCAGGGCTGGCCCCACACCTCCTTGTAGCAGGCGATGTAGACCGGTCGCCGGTGGGTGATGGCGTCGACGAGCAGCTCGTCGATCTGGTCGGCGGCGCCTTCGTTGGTGGAGAGCGTGATCGCCTTGACGGTGACCTTTGCGTAGACCTCGCGATCGGCATCGAGGTTGCCCGTGGAGTGGTGATAGAGCACCTCGTACATCTCGGTGATCTTGCGCATGTCCGCCCCGGGGGTGGCGCTGATCACCACGACCGGGCTGCGCTCGACCCATGCGCCCGCGATTGCATTGAGCGCGATGAAGGTGCTCACTCCGAATTGTAGCGATACCGCCCCGAGTCCACGCGTGCGCGCATAGGCGTCGGCCGCATAGGCTGCATCGAGCTCGTTGATGGCACCGATGGCATCGACCCCGTCGAAGTGCTCGAGCGCCTGCGTGAAGTGCTTGACGTAGTCGCCGGGGATCTGGAAGACGTGCCGGACCTCGAGCTGCTGCAGACGGGTGAGCAAGTAGTCGGCGACGGTGAATGAGCCCTGGGTCATGGTCGTGCGTCCTCGGTGGGCTCCGGAGGCGGAGCACCACGGATGCGAGTGTCGATCACCGAGTGACGTCGGAGCTCACGGCACGATGGGGCGACGCGAGCGAGCCAACGAGATTACCAGCACGCAGCTTAGATCGAATCGTCGACGCGAGTCACTTCAAATTCGATCGCAACACGCCACGCGAGGGATTTCACTCCGTTTCGTCCGATTTCGAAGTGTTTCATTCGCAGCTCGGCTGGCCTGAATGCTCGCGGCATGGTTCGTCCACCCCATGCGCGAGGATCTTCCTCGTGGGTCGGAGTACCGATCGCTTCCTACGCTCGGCGTGCGACGAAGAAGCCTGCGCGGATCCACGGTCCGCGAACCTGCGTGGTCCAAGAGCGCCAGACCTCCTCGAGGCTCCGTCCCCGAGCGTCGGCAATCCGGGCGAGGGCCTCGGTCACGCTGGCACCGCCTTGCATGAGCCTCAGGAGCTCGAAGTGCACGGCGGTGATCGGGAAGCTGCTGGTCAGGTAGTCCTTGCGGGCGATGGCCACGTAGCTGGGTCGCTGCGGCGGGAGCGGGGGATCGCGGCCGTCGCGGACGGCGTGGTAGTAGGCCGCGACCTCGAAGCGGCTGGCGACGAGGGCGAAGCAGGGCTGGAGCGTGAGCGCGGCGTCGTCGATCGCCAAGGAGGGCCAGGGGTGGCCCTCGTGGCCGGGTGCGTCGTAGAGCCGAAACAGGGCGTGCTCGTAGCGGGCGAGGTCGACCATGAAATCGACCCAGACCTCGCGTGCCTCGGGGGGCTCGTCGCGATCGGGACGATCGTGCTCGAGCCAGTCGGGGAAGCGGTTGCCGAGGTCATAGAGGCTGTGGCTCTGCGACGGGCACTCGCGCAGGTATTCCCGCGCGAAGTCGGCGAACAGCTCCGGGCCAACGGCGTGTCGGAGCGCGGGGAATTGCTCGGCGAGGCAGCTTTGGAGGCGCAGGATGTAGCTGCGCTGATAGACGTGCAGGCGCGCGCGGGCGCCGAGGCGCGGGGAGTCGAGGAGCTGCTCGGCGCATGCATCGGTCGAGGCCTGGTCCGCACCGACGAGGGCCGCGAAGAACTGCGCCTGCACCCGCTGGAGCGGCTTGCGGGTGCTCATCCGACCTCCTCGCGTTGCTCGTGCAAGCGGACGCCGGCCATGACCGCGGGCACCAGGAAGTCGACGGGCGTGGAGGGGCGCTCGGCCTCGGGCTCGGCGAGCACCGACGGGGCGGGCATCGGCGGGCGAGCATCGTCGATGTGCTCGCGGGCCCGCAGGACCTCGGCGTGCACGCGATCGAGGGCGGGCACCTGCCCATCCCACTCGAGCAAGGTGGCGGCGCCCTCGCTGCGTTGCCAGGCGTGGGCGAAGAGCGGCCAGACCTCGGGGCTCACCGGGCGATCGTGGGTGTCGACGATGTGCGTCTCGCAGTGCTGGTGACCGGCGAGGTGGAGCTGCACCACGCGCTCCCAGGGTACGCGCTCGAGGTAGTCCCAGGGATCGGTGCCGGCGTTGAAGCACGAGACGTAGACGTTGTTGACGTCGAGCAACAGACCGCAGTGGGTCTCGTCGCACAGCGCCCGCAGGAACTCGGCCTCGTGCATGGAGCTGCCGGCGAAGCTGACGTAGGTGCTGGGGTTCTCGAGCACGAGCGGGCGCTCGAGGATGTCTTGAACCACGCGTACGCGGGCCGCCACGTGGGCGAGGGTGTCCTCGTGCAGCGGCAGCGGCAGCAGGTCGTGGCTGTTGTGGCCGCCGATGCCGGTCCAGCACAGGTGGTCGCTGACCCAGCGCGCGTCGAGCTCGTCGGCCAACGCCCGCAGGCGGGCGAGGTAGGGGCGGCGCAGGGGGTCGGTGCTGCCGATCGACAGCGAGACCCCGTGCAGGACCACGGGGTAGCGCTCGGCGATGCGGCGGATGACATGGCGCGGACGACCGCCGGAGTCCAAGAAGTTCTCCGAGATCGCCTCGAACCAGTCGATCGCCGGCCAGCGCTCGAGGATCTCGCCGAAGTGGACGTTGCGCAGGCCCACGCCGAGGCCCAGGCGCGGGAGCCCGGCCAGCGCGGGGCTGCGCAACGTATCGTCGCGCTCGCTCAGGCGCAGCTCCCCGCCCCGCTCAGGCCGCTGGCACCGCAGGCCGTCATGCCCTGACCGCTGTAGTCCTCGATCCACTCGATGGTGGGACCGTAGGCGAACAGGTCCGGGTCATTGGGCGTACCGGGGACCGGCGGCGGCGTCGGGGGCAACGCCGGGTTCCGCTCGCGCAGCGCGGGCCATGCTTCCTTGGCGAAGACCTCGCGAGCCCGAAGCCACACGCTCTTGCCCTGGTTGCTGCCCGCCGTGCTGAAGCGCTCGGCGTTGATCGGCGTGGCGCAGGATCCGAGCGAGCGGCAATCGTTGGCCCCGGGGCTCTCCTGCTCGTCGGGAGTGCCATAGAGCCCGCAGCCGCCCTGACCGGCGCAGTCGTTCTTGACGTGGCAGGTGTGGTCCGAGACCCGGCCCTGCTGCGGGTTGGCGCCGTTGTACTCGAGCGCCGTCGAGCAGTAGCCCTGGCCGGCGCAGGCGTTGTCGAGGGTCCGGCCCTGGTTGCGGCAGGAGTTCAGGCCCATGCAGGCGTGACGCGAGCCACCGTTGGGGATCTGCGCCGGCGGGCTCGCGGGAAAGCGCGGGGCGCCGGCGTAGGGGCTCGGCGGCTGCGCCCAGTACGGGCTGACGTCGGGCAGCGTGGGGATCATCTTGACGTAGTCACCGATGTCGGAGGCCTGGTACCAGCTCTCCTGGCCGTAGGCGGCGTCGACCTCCGCGGCCATGGCTGCGAGGTTGGCGTACGCCTGGGACCGATCCCCGAGGTCGATGTTGTCGAACGGGCACGACAGCCGCAGGTTGCAGTCGGGCAGCGGGCTGACCTCGTCGCCGTAGAGGGGGACCTTGCGCATGGCCTGCAGCAGCTTGTCGAGGATCCAGATCATCGACATGTGCATCGAGCGGTTGAAGTAGACCTTCTGCTCCGTCGTGGGCACGCGGAACACGGTCTCGCTCATGATCAGCATGTACTGATAGAGGGCGCTGGCGAGGTTGGCCACGGCCTTGCGCCCGGCGGGCCAGCTCGCCGCCACCGGGTTGGGCGGCAGGTTGAACACGATCTGGCCGAGCTCCTGCGGGCCGAGCTGCACCTCGGGCTTGGGCGGCAAGATCGCATGGTCGAGCTGCCGAATGGCGAGCCAGTCGTCGTGATCGGGGTAGCCGACGAGCTTGGACTGCACGATGAGGTACTTGTAGAAGTGCGAGTGCTCGTGGTCGGTAGCGTCGTCGTAGGCCGAGGAGTTCCAGCCCTCGCCCTCGAAGTCGATCGTCGCGATGGCTGCGAGCGCATCCTGCTCGTTGGTGATGGAGATCAGCGCGCGGACGTAGTGCCCGTCGTCGGGATGGGGCTTGGGACGCTTCTTGGGTTCGGGCAGCGCGTCGTCGCCGGCGTTGGTGAACACCACGACCTCGGAGGCCGAGCCCGGCTTGCCCACCGGCGGCGGGCTGGAGTAGGCGAACTTGGCCTTGGGGTAGGCCGTGTCGATGTTGTTGGGCGAGTAGTTGGTGGACTGGATCTGGTGGTCGATGGCCTCTCGTGTCGTTCCGCGGACCTGGAAGTCCTTGTCGTCAATCCACTTCGACTCGATGATGCAGCGGATGTAGGAGTAGAGCTGGCCGATGGTGTCCCAGTTGTTCCCCTGCGGCTTGTCGCCCTTGGGCTTGGCCGGGTATTCGATCTCGAGGAACCGCCACAATTGCTCGAACGAGAGCTTGGCCAGGGGAATCTCCAGCGGCCTGGCGTCGGGCCCGAGGCGATCGTGATGGGGCAAGTTGGTGGGATAGGGGCCGGGCGAGTGCTTGTAGAGCTGCGGCTCGCCGCCGAGCGAGTAGAGGATGTTTGACGCCAGCGACATGTGCAGCATCTCTTCCACCGCCACGCTCATGATCAGCGCGCCGGCCTCGTCGGCCCAGCGCGACAGCGGCGTGTCGGGAAAGCGGTTGGGCTTGCGGTCGATGGAGTAGTAGGTATAGAGGTAGATCGGAATGGTCGCGAGCTCGACCTCCACCGCCAGTTGTAGGGCGGACTTCAGCTCGCTCAGGGCCTTGTCACGATCCCAGGTCTTGTTGATGTGGTCCCTGAAGTGCTTCTCTTCGTCGCTGAGCTTGGGAATGCGATACTTGGGCATGGTCGCTGCTCCTTGGTCGAATCGGTGCGATTTCGCGAACGCGCCTCGCTCGGCAACGAACTCGAGAGAAGACCATCCTACCCGAGGTCGATGACGATGGAAACGAACATCGGCGATTGCACGCTGTTGCAGACGATTTCAGACGATTTCAGTTCGTTGCAGACGATTGCACGTGATGGGTCATTCGTATGTCGGGGCGTATCGCATGGGCAGGGCAATGGCGCAGAGCGTGGTGAATCATTGTTCCATCCGTCACACCGACCTCGAGCCCGATCGAACAGGATCTGCAGGAGCCTCGGCAGCCTCGGATGACGAGCTCCGAAGCGGTCGTTGACACGCTCATACGCTCATGATAACCACACTTTCGCATGGTGAAGTGATGGTGCCGGGCGTGCGCTCGTCATGATGAGTGCATGCTTCGGTCGGTGGGGCCAGGTCGAAGACCCGCGCTTGGCGCTCGGTGACGACCACGAGCCCGCTCGTATCGAGAGGAGAGTCGTGATGCCAGTTGCCGCCATTCCGAACGGTCTCAATGAATTCCAAACGATGCTCATGGGCACATGGACCAACTTGGCCTTGCCCAACGCGAAGGGCGGCGAGGGCTCGACCTCGAACCCGTTGTCCTACAATGTGATGCCACTGCCGCAGGCCCCTCCGAACTACATCCTCAAGAACTTCAAGCTCTACGAGACCGTTCAGTTCAACACCAATTCCGACGTTGCCTTGCCCGCCACGGCGCCGAATCGGGGGAGCGATACCCTCCAGGTCCCCACGGCTCTGTTCTACCAGCAGCAGGTCTACTTTGCCGAGGGTCCAGGCACGGGTCAGATCGTGCACGTGGAGAACGGAGCGTGGCTGAACCTGCTGACCGGCAAGAAGCTGGTGGGTCCCTACCCGCCGCCGCCCGGGTCCGCGATCAAGCTCGACGATCCCAACCAACAGCCTCCGGGCATCACGATCGCCAAGCAGATGTCGATCCCGCACGGCAATTCGATCCTCGCGCTCGGGAGCTTCACGCCTCCGACCGCCGTGGCCGACCCCTCGAAGCTGATCCCCGATTCCAGCTCCGTGCTGCCGACCCCGACGGGGCTCGACACGACCCCCTACACCACGAAGCTCGACGATCCGTCCAACTACCAGAATCCGCACCCCGACCTGACGGCGAACCCCAACAAGCCCCTCCAGGACGCGGTCGCGCTGATCAGGCCCAATTACTTCATTCGCTGGGACGTCTCGACGGGCAACCAGGGGCAGACGATGAACATCCCGTTCGAGCAGCGCCAGGCCAACGTGACGTCGTACGCGGCCTCGTACTGGTTGCTCTCGACCGATGGCGGCACGACCTATCCGTACCTGGCCTACACCCAGAACATCACGATGGTGTTCGTGATCGGTGGAGTGCACTACATGTTCCCCCACGTCACGAGCAACGTCGTCACGAAGACCTGAGACGCAGTGAGGCGACGTCGGGGTCGACCGGCCAGTGGGTAGGCCCCAGGCCGGGATCGCCACCGTGAGCGGGGCGATCGTCGAGGTCAGCTGACCGCGGGCCGTTGGTCGAGCGGATCAGGTCTCGCGCTGACCCAGGTTGGCGTGGAGCACCGCCCCGTTGAGCATCGGCTGGTCGATGCAGTACGCGACCAGATCGGCGATCTCCTCGGGCCGGATCAACCGACCGAACGCGACGTTGGCCGTCAGCGCCGCTTCGAGCCCCGGGTTGGCATCGAGCACGGGTCGCAGCATCTCGGTGTCGGTGAAGCCCGGGCACACGCACACCGCATGCACGCCCCGGCCGAAGAAGTCCTGCACCGTGCCGCGCATCAGGCCCACCAGCGCATGCTTGCTGGTGCAGTACGACAGCCGCCCGGCCACCGCCTTCTCGCTGAGCGTGGAGCCGATGTAGATCACGGCCGACCCCGGCCCCAGCCGATCGGCCAGCGCCGCGGTGAGCAACGCCGGCACCGTCACGTTCAGCCGCATCGCTCGCTCCCACGTGGACTCGTCGATGCGATCGGCGGCATCGGACTCCATCACCGCCGCGTTGTGCACCACGGCCACGCGCTCTCCACCACCCAGGGCCGGCCGCACGGCGTCCACCAGGGCACGCACGCCCTCGGAGGCGGTCAGATCCACCGCGTGCGCCACCGCCCCGGGCACGTCGCACCCTCGACGAGCCGCCGCGTGCACGCGCCATCCCTGGCGAAGCAACCGCTCCACGGTGGCGCGTCCGATGCCGCTGCTCGCCCCGGTGACGATCGCGATCCCCGGCGCTCGCGGCTGGGCTTGCGGCTGGGTCTGGTCTGCATTCATGTTCCTTCGCTCCACCGGCACGAGGCCATCTGGCCGGGACCGCTGCCGACCTTGATCACCACCTCGCGAATGCGGTCGCGGGCCAGCACCTCTCGATCGCGCAGCAGCTCGTCGAGCAGGGCGCGGGACAGCTCCTCGACGGTGACGTTGGTGACGGGCAGCACCAGCACGTCGGACGCGAGGAAGGGGATCACCTGGCCGGCGAAGATCGCGTTCACGCGACCAGCCTCGTGGTCGTGCTCGATGCGGAGGTGGGGCGAGCGGCCGGGCAGCAAGAACACCTCGTTCCACTCGCGGCACAGGTCGATGAGGCGCTGGCGGTAGAAGACGTAGTCGCCGAGCAGGCCGTTGGCGTCGACCTCGCCGGTGAGGGCGCAGTAGACGGTGAAGTTGTGGCCGTGCAGGCGTTCCCTTCGCGTCGCGGAGAAGATCGTGAAGTGCCCGGCCGAGAACTTCATCGCCTCCTTGAACAGCTCGATCGTGGAGGTGCCCACTCATCCTCTCGTATAGGGTTGCGGGCAACCGGGGTCAACCCTATAGTCCGCGTCCGCCCGTGAGCACCACCGTCGTCACCAACATCCGCTTCGAGGCGGCCCACTTCCTTCCCCACGTGCCGCCGGAGCACAAGTGTCGACGCATGCACGGGCACAGCTATCGCTGCGAGATCCACGTGAGCAAGCCGGTGGATCCGCAGCTGGGGTGGGTGACGGACTACGCGGTGATCCGAGACGCGTTCGAGCCGCTGCGAAAGCGGCTCGATCACCACGTGCTCAACGAGATCGAGGGGCTGGAGAACCCCACGAGCGAGCTGATCGCGGCGTGGATCTGGGAGCGGCTGGCGCCCAAGCTCCCGGGGCTCGTGAGCGTGGTGCTGCACGAGACGAATTCGTCGTATGTGATCTACACGGGGCCGTAGTGCGCCCGGCCTATCCCTCGGCGTCGCCGCGTTCTTCCTCGCGCATGCGCATCGGCCCGATGCGCTCCGGGTGCTGGGCCATCGCCGCCACGTCGGGTCCGTAGAACTCGCGGATCGCGTCCATGTCCGCTCGCACGTCGCCGGTGAGCGTGATCGGCGGGCCGAAGCCCCCGACCTTGCGACGAAAGTCGAGGTACCCCGGCAGCACGGGTACCTCGGCTCCGAGAGCGATGTGATAGAAGCCCGACTTCCAGTACTCCACCCGGCTGCGCGTGCCCTCGGGCGGGATCACCAGGTAGAAGTCGTCGCGACGCGCGAACTCCTCGATCATCTGTCCCACCACCCCGTGAGGTCGCGAGCGCTCGATGGGGACGCCGCCGACGCCCTTGACCACCCAGCCGTGCGGAGGCTTGCCCATCGAGTCCTTGACCATCCAGGAGATCGACATCCCGATCGACTGCGCCAGCGCCACCAACAACAACCCGTCGAGGTTGGAGCTGTGCGGCACGGCCAGGCATACCGCCTTGCGCGGCGCGGGCAGCTCGCCCTCGTAGCGCCACCCACCCATCGCGCGAAGGGTGCTCCACGACATGGCGGCAGTGAAGAGGTTGGAAGCGCCACGCTTGGCCATTGGGCCGAGCGTACGGTGTTTTCGCGGGCTTCGCCGGTCGCGGGCCGCAAACCGGGAAAAAGGCCCCTTCGAGCCACGATTCGGGCCGGCCACCAGGCGACGCGCTCGAACGGGCTACCCTGCCGCCGCCGATGTCCGAGCCAACCACCGCGCTGCCGCCCGCGCTCCTGGTCGATCTCCGTGCCGCCCTCGCGTCCGAGGAGCTCGTCACGGAAGGTGACGACCTCGCCTACTACGGCACCGACCGCTGCCGCGGCGACTGGCCGGTGGCGCCGAGCGTGGTGGCGCTGCCGCGCACGGTCGAGCAGGTGCAGGCGGTGGTGCGCGCGTGCGCGGCCCATGGCGCGGCCATCGTGCCCTCGGGCGGTCGCACGGGCCTGTGCGGCGCCGCCACGGCCACGCGTGGCGAGGTGGTGCTGTCGCTGCAGCGCATGCATCGGATCCTCGAGGTCGATCCCGCCGCCCGCCTCCTGCGGTGCGAGGCCGGGGCCACGGTCGAGGCGGTGCAGCTCGCCGCCGCCGAGCATGGCCTGATGTATCCGGTGGACTTTGCCGCCAAGGGCTCGGCCCACATCGGCGGCTCGATCGCCACCAACGCGGGCGGGGTGAAGGTGCTGCGCTATGGCCTCACCCGTAGCTGGGTGCAGGGGCTGCGCGTGGTCGTGGCCTCGGGCGAGTGCCTGCGCCTGGGCGGAGGCCTGGTCAAGGACAACACCGGCTACGATCTGCGGCAGCTGTTCATCGGTGCCGAGGGGACGCTCGGGGTCGTGGTCGAGGCCACGCTGCGGCTGTGCGCGCCGCCGGCGGGGCTGGTGGTGGCGCTGTGTGCCGTGCCCGACGAGGCGCGCGTGCTCGAGCTGTTCGCCCGAGTGCAGGCCCATGGCCTGACCCTCCAGGCGTTCGAGTGCTTCGACCAGGGCTGCTTGCGCCGCGTGCTCGAGCATCGCGGCATGCAGGGCAAGGGGCCGTTCGACCCCCCGAGCCCCCAGCATGCGCTCATCGAGGTCGAGGTCCCGGAGCCCGGCGACGCGGCGCACGAGGCCACCGCCGACGCGCTCGCCGAGTGCCTCGCCGACGCTCAAGAGCAAGGGCTGATCGCCGACGCCGTGCTGGCCGCCAACGGGAGCCAGGCGCGCGAGCTATGGGCGCTGCGCGAGGACACCAGCGAGTCGCTGCATCGCCACCGGCCGCACAAGAGCGACGTCTCGGTTCCGGTGGCCGAGCTGCCGCGGTTCCTCGCCGCATGGCGCCGGCGGGTGGTCGAGGCGCTGCCCGGCGTGGAGGCGGTGGTGTTCGGCCACATCGGCGACGGCAACCTGCACCTGAACCTCCTGCAGCCCGAGCGCGAGGACCCGCAGGCCTTTGCGGCGCGGTGCAAGGCGTTCGACGAGCACACCTACGCGCTGGTCGCCGAGCACCACGGCAGCGTCTCGGCCGAGCACGGGATCGGCCTGCTCAAGCGCGCGCACCTGCACCACTCGCGCAGCCCCGGCGAGCTGCAGATGATGCGGGGGATCAAGCAGGCGCTCGATCCCACCGGGTTGTTCAACCCGGGCAAGGTCCTTCCCCCCTGAGCTCGATGGGGCAACTCGAGTTGTCAGGTGACCAGTCGCCTTGTCATGGATCGACATACAAAGTGGTTGCAAGAAGGAGGATTCCCTTCATGGATCCGGAAGCGCGTGAACTCCGCGATCGCTCTCCAATCCCGGCATAGCTTGCCTCATACGGCACACTTGGCTCGATCGACGAAGCCCTGCGCTCGCGCGGCGCCGCAGACCCCGCAGCGTAATTCGTGTTGGCACGACCCCTGCTAATGACACGGGCGGGCCCAAGCCCGCGGAGTCGGGGGAATCGAAAATGCACACCAACACTGCTCGGTCGCTACGCACTCGTCTTCAGTGGGTCGCTCTGGTCGCGAGCTTCGGCATTGGAGCCGGTTGCGCGATCGGAGACGACGATGGCGACATCGAGGGCTTCGGCAGCGCCCGGATGGTCGAGGTCGTCGGTGACAGCACATGCGTCCCGCTCTACGCGGGACAGACCATCGATGCTGGCTCGGTCTGCGTGTCGATCGACAACACCGTCGACACCTCGGCCCAGTGTGGCGCCGGGGCGACGGGCGTCATGAACGTCACCTACCAGACCACTGGCGGGTGGGAGATCGTCGAGGCTCATCTCGCGGTGGGCGACGAGCTCTCCGACATCCCGGCCAACAAGAAGGGCAACCCGCAGATCGGTCACTTCCCGTACGCCAGCGGCGCGAGCGGTACCTCGCGAAACTTCGCGGTCCCGCTGTGCGAGCTGGACCTCGATGGGGCCGACACCGCTTGTGATCCGGTCAACGCCTACCTTGCCGCTCACGCCGCGGTGCGCAAGGCCAAGGCCAACGGCACCTACCAGAACGAGACCGCCTGGGGTGACGGCGAGCGCATCGTCACCAAGGGTAGCTGGGCCGAGTACTTCAACATGACGCTCGAGTGCAAGGGCGAGCCCGAGCCTCCGCCCCCGCCCAAGGCCCAGTGCGAGACCGCGTTTGCGCTCGCGGGCAACGGGCAAGAGACCTGCTTCATCGGCGCCGACTTCGACGGCGACGGGGTCGACGACGACATCAGCCGCTGGGGCTGGACCAACGGTCCGATCCTGCCGGGTACCTCGATGCAGTGGCCCGTCTACGCGGCGGCCGGTCAGTGCGACCTGGGCCGTGGCGAGCTGGTGGGTCACCTGACGGTGAGCTACGACGGCGCGACTGCGAACATCGCCTTCGATCGCGTCGGCGACTACGTCCTCGACGAGGAGCACCTCTACATCGGCAGCGAGCCGCTGCCTCGCGACGTCAATGGCGAGTACACGGTGGCGCCCGGCCAGTACCCGCTGGTCGACGTGGAGCTCGGCGGTGCCGCGCACACCAGCCGCACCGTGGGGAACCTCGACGGCAGCATCTACGTGGTCTACCACGCGGTCGCCTGCGGCTCGTTCGAGGGCGGCGGCGACGACGGGGAGGGCGGAGACGGCGGCAGCGAGCCCGATCCGCTGGCGTCGCTCGGCGACGAGTTCGACGGCGATCTGTCGAGCTGGGACGTGCACCACCCGCAGGACGCCAACTACGGCGTGTCCGACGGCGAGCTGTTCATCGAGCCCAACGGCAACACCGTTTGGTACTACGGCAACGAGGCGTTCCACCTCAACAAGACCGTCGAGGGCGACTTCATGATGACCGCGTTCGTGGAGGTCACCAACCTCGCGGGCGAGCCCACGGCGCCCGGTGACCCCTACCGCATCGGCGGCATCATGGTCCGCGACCCGCTTGCGCCCAACGTCAACAGCTACCACATGGGCATCGGCAACATGACCGATCCGGTGGTGAACATCGTGTCCAAGAGCACCGACGACTCGGTCAGCCAGATCGGCGAGCAGCCCTGGCAGAGCACGATCGCCGAGATGCGGATCTGCCGGGTGGGCGCCGATGTGCAGGGGCTCATCCGCCTGCCTGGCGACAGCTGGAGGATCATCGACTGGCACGTGCGGCCCGACCTGCCGCAGACCTTGGTGACCGGCCCGATCTCCTACGCCTACACCTCGGTGCCCGACGTGCGGACCACGTGTGACTACGTGCGCTACGAGACGGTCTCGCACCTCACCGAGTGCATGAAGAATTGAGCTTCGTCCCTGCTTCTCGAGCGCTCGGGGGCAATGAGCGGAGCAGGGACACGTCGGGGGATTGCGTTGGAGGGACGCCTCGGGCCTCGGCTCGGGGCGTCCCTCGGACCATGGAACGAGCGTGGAAGGACTCAGCCCGGGAGCGAGTGCCACAGCGCGTCGAAGCGGGCCTCGAACGCCTGCGCGACCGCCTCGCCCCGTAGCAGCACGCTCAGCTCCTGCGCGTCGTGGAAGCCCGTGCGGGTCCAGTTGTGGCTGCCCACCACCACCGTGTAGCGATCGACCGCGAGCACCTTGGAGTGCAGCAGCACGTCCTCGCGATCGAAGCGGGCCTCCACGCCGCTGTCGCGCAGGCGCTGGAGCAGCGGGCGATTGATCCACGCGCTGCCGTAGGGCTCGCCGCCGTCGTCCTGGTCGAGGATCACGCGTACCTGCACGCCTCGGTCGCGGGCGGCCTCGAGCGCCTCGATCAGCGCGAGGGGCCCGGGTCGTTCGGCGGTGTCGATCGCGGTCGTACCCAGGAACATCAGCAGGCTCACTCGGCTCGTGGCGGCGTGGATCACGTCCTCGACCACGGACACGTAGCTCGCGTTGACCAGGAGCTTGCCGCTGACGGGCGAGAGCCGGCCCAGCATCGCCGCGCGCCGCTCGTGGCGCTCGAGCGAGCGCAGCGCCTCGCTGGCGAGGACGCCGTCGACCATCGCGGCCTGGTGCTGGGTGTGCTCGGCCACCAGCGCGAGCGTCTGGGTCAGCCGCTGCGGCATGGTGAGTCCCAGCGTCGGCATCCTGCGCTCGAGCGCCGTGTGATCGCCGAACGACAGCACCAGGTCGGTCTGCTCGAGCAGCTCGAGGTAGGTCTCGACGCGAGGCTCCAGGGCAAACGACCACAGCGAGGGGGAGACCAGGCGAATGCGAGGCCGGTCGAGGTAGGTCAGGCGACGCAGCAAGCCCAGGCGCTGGGTCCCGATCCCGTCCACCTCGAGCAGATCGCCCACGTCGGCCAGCTCGGGATGGAGGGCCAGGTGGTGGGCAATCGCATCTGCGAGCTCGTCGCCCACGCCGGGCAGCGCCTCGAGCTCGGCCCGGGTGGCACTGCGTAGACCAAGGGCTCGGCGCGTGGTGCCGGGCACGAGCATGGGCGTGTCGATCCCGAGGTCGCGACGCAGCGCCGCCGCGGCTCGACCGAGCCAGGCCTCCAGCGCCGCGATCGTGCGTGCGAGCAGGACGTCCTGCTCACGCGCCATCGCGCGGGGCTCGTCGGGCACCACGCGCGGCGTGACCAGGGCGGAGAGCTCCAACAGAGCATCGACGACCATCGCCTTCTCGGTCGCGGTCCAGGAGACGAGGCCCACGCTCGACCACCGGTCGACCAGCGGCTCCACCGAGGTCACGCTCAGGGGCACGCCGGTAGTCCCTTCCCTCGCTCCCACAGCGCGAGGAAGTCGGCTGCCAGCAGCTCGGTGGCGTCGCCAGCCACGATGATGGCGTCCTCGAGGTTCTGCCGCAGGCCGTCGTCGGTCCAGTTCTGGCTGCCCACCACGGCCACGTCGTCGCAGATCACCAGCTTGGCGTGAGAGCCTCGACGATTGCCGAGCTGCATCACGCGGCGGTGGGGTACGCGATGGCGGTGGAGGAACGTCCCCGTCGCCAGGTTGGCCACGTCGATGTCGGGCGTGGCCGCCACGCCATTGAGCAGCACCCGCACGTCGACTCCGACCGCGCATCGAACGATCAGCGCGGTCACCAGATCGAGCACCTGGCCCTCGAGGTCACGCGATGGGCGGATGTCACAGATGAACAGCGACACCCATATCCGACGTCGCGCTGCCTCCACGCTGGCGAACACGAAGTCGTAGTAGTCGCGATCGGGGAGGCGCGCCGCCTGGGTCGCGTCGAAGGTGGTCATGGAAGGGGGTACTCCTCTCGCAGGCGAAGCAGTCGTCGCCGGACGTGCTCGCTTCGGATGGCGAAGGCCAGATCGGTTTGGCGCGAGAGCGCCACGCGCTCGAGCAGCTCGCGGGACCTGGCCTCGAATCGCGGGTCGTCGGCCTGCAGCCGCTCGGCGAGGCGACGCAGCACCAGCGCGTGGGCGCGGCTGCTCGCCCGATAGGCGTCATAGAGCGCCCTCAGACGCCGGGCAGCCGCATGGGCGATGATGGCTTCATCCGTGGTCATGGCTTCATCTAGAACTCGCCGTAGAACTCGAGGCCGTAGGGATCCCAGGTGGGCCGAAGCTCCCATCCCTGGCCGAGCGGGATCCCGGTGGGAAGCTCGTCGAGCCCGCCCTCGTGCTCGGGTGGCTCGGGTCCCCAGTCGGGATCGGCCCAGGGGGGAGTGCCGTGGGAGTCGTCGAGGTAGTCGTTGCGCAGGTCGAGGTCGAGGTCGTCGTCCTCGTCGAGGAGCTGCTGACACAGCTCGCACTGCAGGCACTCGGAGAAGCAGCCGAGATCGGGATACGACATGGGATTGCCTAGCGCACCAGCCCGCGCGCGGCGAAGGTGCCGGTGACGAGGCCTTCGAGCTCTTGCCGGGTGTAGACGCGCTGGTAGAGCAGCCACAGGCGTCGGACCTCGGACGGAGGATCGTCGAGCGATGCGCCGAGGATCGCGTTCACGGCCGCCTGCGTGGCCGCCTCGACGCCGCCGAACGTCGCAATCCAGGCGCGGAACGTGAGCGCCTGTGAAGCCGCGCGCCGAGGGCTCACCGGGATCGGCAAGAGCTCGATGGTGTCTGAGGATTCCACGGTGGTGCCACGAGCGGCGCGAGCCTCCACGAGGGGATCGACGCGCTGCTCAGGCACGGTCTATGGGCGGAACGTGGGGGTGCAAGGCTGGCGACCACGGCGGCGAGCGACGAGGCGAGCAACGTCGATCGAGTCGGTGCACGAGGTCGCCGTGCCCGCGGCTCACCGCGCTGGTCGCCGACGGTCAGGTTCGTCGTCAGGTCGCCGGTTCGAAGCGGTGCACGAGCTGCCAGCCATCACCCTCGCGACGATGGATCTCCCATGCCGTGGCTTCGAAGCATCGCGCGCGTCGGGGGTTCTCGCTGCACACGCTGGCCTCGATCGCATCGGGTCGTCCGTCTCCGTCCACATCGACCGCGATCTCCACCCCCTTGGGCAGCACGGAGGGAGGAAGATCGTCGGGGAGAATCCGAGTGGGATCGAGCAATGTGGCCGAAGGTGTTGCGGGGTACACCACGACCACGTCGACGGCGGCCCGAACGTCGACCCAGGCGGGCTCGGTCACCTCTTCGAGCACCGGCTCCCACCACCGGGGGATGTCGTCACGCGGGTTGCCGTGGGTCTTCACCTTGGTGATCGACAGCTCGAGCGCGGGCAGCGTGGGATGCCGCGGGAGCACCGTCACCGCCTCGCCGGCCGTGGGCCGCAGCCCGAAGGCGATGCCGGAGATCTCCACGCGCGACTTGGACTCGCGCCACAGCGCGGCGGCGCTGAGCATGGTGGGGGCGGCAATGGGCGTGGTCTCGATTTCGGGCGCCGCGGGGTCGGGCTCGGCCGTGGGGGCGGGTGCGGTGGGCTCGAGCTCGACCGTCGGCGCGGGCGGCTCGACGGCGCTCGGCGTCTGGGGCGGCAGGGTCGGGTCCCTCACCGCGGGGTTCGGCGCGCTCGATGGTGCTGCCGCTGATCGGCAGGCCGTCAGGAGCACGAACGCGCCGACCTGGGTGAGGCGAGACATTGGCTGCCCATGACGCAGCACGACCACGTGGCATTCCCGCTCGTGCGACGCGCGAGGGGACTGGGGTGAATCGCTCACGCGCCGGCCGGGAGCACCTGCGCCTCGAGTCGCACGTACGAGGCCTCCATGCCGTGCTCCATGCCCGTTGCGAGCATCGCCTGGCGGGTGGCTGCGTTGGGCAGGGTCATGCGCATCACCATCGCGGTGCCCGAGCCATCGGCCGTGAAGATCGTCTCGATGCGGTTGTCGGGGGTGGGGTCGGGCAGGTGCATGCGCTCGACGTGGAGGATGCGATGCGGCGGGTCGAGCTCGATGAACTCGCCCGTGAGGTAGAAGCCGCCGCCCTTGCCGTCGGACCACTCGTAGCGGATCGAGCCGCCCGGGCGCGCCTCGCAGATGCACACGGGCATCGTCCAGCCCTCCGGGCCCAGCATCCACTGCTGGACGAGCTCGGGATCGGTGTGGGCGCGGTAGACCTCCTCGGGGGGAGCGTCGAAGCGTCGCTTCACCACCACGATGGTGTCGCCCTCGGTCGTCAGAGACAGCTTGCTCATGGTTTCGTCTTCCTTCATCGTCGCGATCGCTTCGCGAGCAGTCGATCCAGTCGTGCGTAGTTGGCCTCCATGCCCTTCTTGAGCATGGACAGGTAGTCGTCGAGCTCGTGCAGTGCGTCCGGAGCGAGGCGACAGGGTCGTCGGTTTCCGTCGACGCGGCGGAGGATCAGCCCGGCGTGCTCGAGCACTCGCAGGTGGCGCGAGATGGCCGGCTGCGAGATCTCGAACGGCTCCACCAGCTCGTTGACCGTCGCCTCGCCCGCGGCCAGACGCGCGAGGATCGCCCGCCTCGTCGGATCCGCCAGCGCCGAGCACACGGCATCGAGAGGTGCATGCATGCGCAGTTATATAGACAAATGGTTATATTGAGTCAAGGACCAACCGCCGGCGTGCGCTCGGGGACGCAAGGGGCGGTTGCGCCGGTCCCGGCCGGTCAGGTGCCGGGCGGCTCGGGTTACGCTGCCGGGCGGGAGTCGAGCTCTTCAATGCGCATTCGTGACCGGGCCCTGGGCATCGACGTGAGACTGACCCTCGCCGCGGCGTGGGCCGACCCCTATCCGCTCTACGCACGGGTGCGGGATGCCGGGACGCTCGTTCGCTGCCGGGTGCCCCTGGTCGGCGGGGCGTGGCTGGTCGCGCGTCACGAGGACGTCAGCGTGGTGCTGCGCGACGCCAAGCGCTTCAAGAGCAGCCACCGCGGCGTCACCGGTCGCCCCGAGTGGTTCGAGTACCTGATGCCCAAGCTCGTGCGGACGTTCGCCAAGTCGATGGTCACCTCGGACGACGGCGATCACCGGCGCCTGCGGGGTCTGGTGGCCAAGGTGTTCACCCCGGCGCGAGTCGAGCAGCTCGAAGCGCGCATCGAGGGCATCGTGGCCGAGCAGCTCGACGGGATCGAGCCGACGGGCACGTTCGATCTGATGGCGGCGCTCGCACTGCCGCTGCCGCTGCGCATCATCTCGGAGCTGCTCGGGGTCGAGGCTCGAGAGCGAGACGAATTCCACCGCCTCATCGGCGTGCTGATGGCCGACCAGGGCTCGCTGGCGCTGCTTCGCCAGCTACCCACCTACCGGGCGCTCCATCGCTTCTTTGCGCGCTTGCTCGAGCGCAAGCGCGTGCATCCGGGCGATGACCTCACCAGCGACCTGGTCGCGGTCGAGCAGGAAGGCGATCGCCTGTCCGCCGACGAGCTGGTGAGCATGGTGCTGCTGCTGTTGTTCGCCGGGCACGAGACCACGGTCAACCTCATCGGCAACGGGATGCTCGCGTTGCTCGAGCATCCCGAGCAGCTGCAACGACTGCGGGAGCAGCCCTCGCTGGTGCCCTCGGCGGTCGAGGAGGTCCTGCGCTTCGACAGCCCGGCGCAATTCGCCGCCACGCGATACGTGGCCGAGCGCTGCGAGCTCGGGGGTAGGGTGCTCGAGCGCGGCGAGAGGCTCGTGCCGCTGCTCGGCGCCGCCAACCGCGACGGGCAGGTGTTCGACGAGCCCGACGCGCTCGACGTGGAGCGCGATCCCAACCGGCACGTGGCGTTCGGGGCGGGTCCGCACTTCTGCATCGGGGCGCACCTGTCCCGGGTGGAGGGGCGCATCGCGTTCACGCGGCTGCTCGAGCGCTTTCCCCGGCTCGAGCTGGCGGTCGAGCGCGGCGCGCTGCGGTGGCGCAGCAACGACTCGGGGCTGCGAGGGCTCGCGGCGCTGCCCGTGCGGGCGGGGTAGGGGCCTCGACTCGGCGCTCGTGATGGTGCCGGTGGCGCATGGAATTGCGATCGGGTCGGTGATGCGTAAGCCGTGGTCACATGGGCAGGTGGATCTCGATCGCAGCGCTGGTCGCCATGGCTACTGCGTGCGTCGGGCATGGTCGCAAGGGCAGCTCGCTCGACCCCGATCCCATGGTGGAATCGCTGCGGATCGAGTCGCTCTACATGCACCGGGGCGTGAAGCTGATCGCGGAGGGCCTACCCACGCGGGGCGTGTCGCTCAAGCTCTACGGGAGGATCAACAGCGCCATGAAGGGGATGCTGATCCTCGACCCGAACCAGTGCAGCCTCGATGTGTTCGGGGACCGGCTCTTGTGCACTCGGATCGCCTCGCGTGGGATCGAGGTCGAGCTGCGCCGACTGACCCTGACCGACTCGGCCGGGCTGATGCGCAAGTACTTCGAGATCACGGGCGAGGGGCTGACCGGAGACGTGGCGTTGATCGTGCAAGGGTCGCTTCTGCCCGGGGAGCTCGAGCGGTGCTATCTGGTGGTGGGTAGCGTGCTGGTGCCGCTGTACCTGGAGGACGGCTCCTAGCAGCGGCTGGACACGTGCCCCTTGCTCAGGAACCCGCCACCTTGCGCCGCACGAAGCTCGCAATCTCCTCGATGCCCGCTCGCGCCTCGGGGATGATCCCGTGGAGGATGTGCCACACGTGCACCATCTCATCGTGGACGGACAGCTGGACGTCCACACCCGCGGCCTCGGCTCGGCGGGCGAAGGCCCGGATCTGATCGACGAGCACCTCGAGCGCTCCGGCCTGGACCAGCAGCGGGGGCAGGCCGTGGAGCTCGGCGAACAGCGGTGAGAGCTCGGGACTGCGCGGGTCGGCCCCGCCGAGGTAGCTGTCGGCCGCGACCTTGCAGGCAGCCCGGCTCACGAAGTCGTAGGCCGCGTTGGTGTCGAAGCTCTCGCCGGAACATGCGAGGTCGACCCACGGGGAGATGGCCACCCCTGCTGCGGGCATTGGGTCACCCGCGTCACGCAGGGCCACGAGCGTGGCGAGCACGAGGTTGCCGCCGGCCGAGTCACCTGCGAGCACGATGCGCTCGGAGGGAATCCCGGTCGCGCACAGGTGCCGGTAGGCCGCCAGGGCGTCATCGATGGCGGCCGGCGCGGGATGCTCGGGCGCGAGCCGATAGTCGAGCACCAAGGTCCGGGCCCCAGCGGCACGAGCCAAGGCGCCGATCATGCGGCCGTGCGTGCGCAGCGAGCCGAAGATGTAGCCACCGCCGTGGAAGTAGAGGATCACGGTTCCACCATCGTGCTCGGGCACGAGCCAGTCGCCACGGCGCTCGCCGAGCTCGACGGTCTCGCGCCTGGTGCCATCGGTGAACAAGGGGCTCACCGCTTCGAGCGTCTGGTGGAATCGCTGCGCTCCGAGGGCAGAGAGCAGCTCGTAGGTCGCCCGCTGCATCGCGACCACCGCGTGCATGCGAAGGCTCCACGCCTTGCGCACGCGACCGAACAGCAGACACACGATGGCACCCCGCAGGCAGTGCCACAGGGTCTTGCCGAGAAAGCGCGCCACGTCGGCCGGGCGTGCGCGTGCGGGAGGGCTCATCGCGCGACTCCCTCGACCCCGCTCACGAGTATCGATCATTGCGCCAGGGATGCGCCGAGTTCGAGTACCCCCGCTGCTCCCAGAACCCCGGCTGATCTACCGCCAGCACCTCGATCCTCCGGATCCACTTCGCGCCCTTCCACGCGTAGAGCTGCGGCGTAATCATCCGCACCGGCCCGCCGTGCTCCACCGGCAGCGGCTCCCCATCCACCGCGAACCCGAGCAGCACGTCGCTCTTGAGCGCCTCCTCGAGCGGTACGTTGGTCGTGTAGCCATCGTATCCGTGGCACAGGAGCGCTCGCGCCGCCTCGGTCGGCCGAGCCCGTGCGAGCACCTCGGCCACCCGCACCCCCGTCCATCGCATGTCGAGCCTCGACCACGTGGTCACGCAGTGGAAGTCGCTCTCCTCGGTCACCTGCGGCAGCGCCATCAGATCGTTCCACGACAGCCGCAGCGGCTCCTCGACCTCGCCGTCGACCTCGAGCGCCCACGCATCCTTGCTCACCCGCGGCTTGCTCCCGAGATCGAGCACGGGCCACTTCTTGGTCGTGTACTGCCCGGGCGGCACCTGCGGCATCCCGTGCCGATTCTTGGGCCCGGTCCCCATCGGCGCCTCGTCCGACACCCCGGGCGTGGCCGCCATCTTCGCGTCGAAGCGTGCTCGCAGCTTCATGCGCGCCTGCACGATCTTGTCGAGCTTGTCGTCGGCTTGGTCGTCGGCTTGGTCGTCGGCTTGGCCGCCCTCGCCGTCACCCTGGTACGGGTCGGTCACTTGCCACCGCCCTTGTTCTTCTCGGCCTTCTCCATCCGCTGCACGAACTCGGCCTCGTCGATGATCTCGATTGCCGCGCCCTCGGTGATGAGCTTCTCGGCCTTCTTCTGCTTGCTGCTCTTGGCCCCCTTGCCGGCCCCGATCACCAGCACGGTGAGCGTCTTGTTCACGGCATCGGGCGTGGTCCCGCCCAGCGCCTGCACCCGCTGCTGGGCGGTCTTGCGATCGAACCCCTCCAGCGTGCCGGTGAACACGTAGCTCTTGCCGGCCAGCGGTCCGTCCGCGGGCGCGCCTCCGCCAGCGGCCGCGGCCACCTCCTCCGCGGTCGCGTCGGGCACCCGCACCTCCTTGAGCAGCTCGTCGATCATCGCCGAGTGCCCGGCCAGCCCGTCGACGATCGCATCCGCGATCGCATCCTTGATCCCCTTGACCCCCATGAGGTCGTCTCGCTTCAGCTTGCGGATCTTCTTGAGGCTGCCGAACTCGCCGGCGATCAGCCTCGCGTTCTGCGGCCCGAGATGATCGATCCCCAGCGACTCGAGGAACACCGCCAGCGGGATCTCCCGGTGCGCCTGCACCTGATCGAGCAGGTTCTGCGCGCTCTTCTCGGCCAGCCGCTCGAGCTTGACCAGATCCGAGAGCTGCAGCCGATAGTAGTCGGCCGGGCTCGCCAGCAGCCCCGCATCGACCACGGCCGCCACGATCTTCGGCCCGAACCCCTGGATGTCGATCACCTTGGCAAAGTGCTCGAGCTCCCGCAGCCGCGCGGTGATGCACTGCCTGGGCTTGCTGCACTGCAAGAACTCGCCGTCCCGCTTCTGCCGGATCTCGGCCGGGCTCCCGCACGCGGGGCACTGATCGGGGATCGCGAACTGCTTCTTGCCCGGCCCGGCCTTCACCACCCGCTCCACGTGCGGGATCACCCCGCCGCGCCGCGTGACCTCGACCCGCGCGCCACGGGTGAGCCCCAGCGCCCGGAACTGCGTGATGTTGTGCAGCCCCGCCCGCGACACCATCGCGCCGCTGAGCTCGATCGGCTGCAGGATCGCCATCGGCGTGATCGTGCCCGTGCGCGACACCCCCCACTCCACGTCGAGCAGCGTGGTCTCCCCGCTGTCGCCCTGGAACTTGAAGGCGATCGCATACCTCGGGTGGTGCGCGGTGCTCCCCAGCCGCTCCTGCTCGTCGACCCGGTCGGTTCGGTACACGACGCCGTCGATCTCGTAGTCGAGCGTGGCCCGCCGCTGGGCGAAGCGATCGAACGCGGCCGCGATCCCCTCGCGATCGACGAACTCGTGGTCCACCGTGGGCAGCCCCAGTGCCTTCAGCGTGGCGAATTTCTCCCGCTCGCTCTTCATGCCGCCGTCGACCAGATCGTAGGCCCCGAACGAGAGCCCGAACGCCTTGCTCTTGCTCGAGTCCTTGTTGCGCACGGCCCCTGCGGCCAGGTTGCGGGGGTTGCTGAACTCGCCCTTGAAGCGCTCGAACACCGACAGCGCCATGTGGACCTCGCCCCGCACCTCGAGCCCGCCGTTGCCCTTGGGGAGCTTCTCCGGCACGCCCTTGATCTGCAGGATGTTGGCGGTGATGTCCTCGCCCTCGGTGCCCGACCCGCGCGTGGCCGCGAGCACCAGCTTGCCCTTGGTGTCGTAGCGGATGCTGCACGCGATGCCGTCGAGCTTGGGCATCACCAGGATGTCGCCCTCGAACTTGGCCGCCCAGCTCTCGACCTCCTGCGCCGAGTAGGCCTTGTCGAGCGAGAGCATCGGCCGGGCGTGACGCACGGCCGAGCCGAAGCGCTGCGCAGGCGGCAGGCGGATCGCATCGTCGGCCTCGATCACGGGTCCCTTGGGTACCTGCTCGCCGAGGTGCTGGAGGATCTCCGCCTTGGGGTCGAGCTGCCGCAGGCGCTCCACCAACCGATCGTAGAGCGTGTCGGGCAGGGTGGCTGCGTTCTTCTCCCAGTACTCCTCGTTGGCTTGCTTCACCAACGCGACCAGCTCGTCACGGCCGTACTCGTAGAGGCGCGCTTCGATCTTCTTGGCGTCCATGTTCGCGCCGAGCATACCGCGGACCGCCCCGCGATCACCCACCAGGTCTCGGGGGCGTGAAACGCCATGCCCACGCCCCTCTTGGCCGCCTCGCACGGCTCGTTCGTCGAGCCGTGCGAGAGCCCGTGCCGCTCAGTCACCTGCGGCCGGCGTGGCCTTGGGTGCCGGCATCGCGTTGGCCTTGGCCGCGGGGGCGCGCGTACCACGACTGGCCTTGGGATTCGTATGGGAATCGAGCCAGTCGAATGCATGGACGAGGTCCCGGCGTGCACGGGCTCCGGCATCGTCGAGCTCGCGTCGTGCCATGCGCGCGAGCTCCATGGCCTCTCGACGGCGGGTGGGATCGAGCGACAGGGCCTCGGCCAGGCTGGCGCGTGCGCGACCCAGCATGATCGCATCGTCGATCTTGGGCTCCATGAGAGCGAGGCTGCGCTCGAGCAGAGGCACGGCTGCATCCGGCTGCCCTGCGCGCAAGTGAGCGGTACCCAGGCCGAAGAGGAGGTACCCCATGTTCGACGAGCCGGGAGTGGTGGACTCGCTGAGGCTCACGGCCTCTTGCAAGCGCTCGATCCCCTCGGCGTGACGGCCCAGGCCGACGAGCGCCTCTCCCATGCCTCCTGTTGCTCCGGCGGTGAGCGAGTGGTTGGTGGCTCGTTGGGCGGCAGCGTGCGCACGCGAGAAGCTCTCGAGGGCATCCTCGAAGCGCCCCTCGGCCAGCTGGATCCAGCCCCGCGTGTAGTGGATCTGGGGCATCGGCTCGTCGGGACCGAGGGCGGTTTCGAGGTCACGAGCCGCGCGATCGAGCACGGACTCGGCCCCCTCGAGCCGAGCGCCGCGGTACATGGCGAACGCGAGCTGTTGGCGGGCGTGACTGGTCGTGGGGTGTGCATCGCCCATCGAGGTCGCAAAGGCCTCGACGGCCCGGCCGTAGGCTTCGATGGCGCGCTCGTGCTGGCCGAGGTCGAGATGGGAGCTCGCGACGTTGATGTGCATGTACCCCATCTGCGGATGCATGGGGCCGGTGACCGCCTCCATCGCAGCAATGCTGTGCTCCATTCGCTCGATGGCCTCACGATGCCGCCCCAGGTCGGACAGCATGATCCCGATGTTGTGCTCACCGGCCGCCACGACGTACTCGGTCCCCGGGCGCCCTCGCTGGAGCTCGAGCGCCTCGCTCATCAATGCCATCGCGGCGGCGGTATCACCCTCGTGATGGGCCATGGCGCCATGCACCAGCGCGTCGATGGCCCGGCGTTGCTCCTGATCGCCCTCGAGGCGCTCGAGCGCGCTGCCGGCCAGGTCGTGCCACAGGCGGCCTCGCTCGGGGTTGCCCTCCACGTTGGCCGCGTTCTGGGCCCCGAACTGCAGGATGTCGACGCGGAGATCGTCGCGGCGCGCACGCTCGGCGTGTCGTAGCGCGAGGCGCAGCTCCGCGTCGGCTTGCTTGCCGTCGTTACCTCCCGAGTGCAGGCGACCGAGCAGGAGGTGAGCCTCCGCCAGCGTGGAGTCGTGCGAGATGTCGCTCGCCTCGTCGATCACCTGGTCGACCCGCTCGATCCCTTCGGCCAGGCGTCCCGCGAGCTCCAGCGCCGTTCCTTCTGCCAGCGACTTGCGCAGTCTCGCGACGACGGCGCGTACCTGCGGATCCTCGGGCGGCGCCAGCCCCGATTGCGAGGGCGCGATGTCGTAGCAGGACGATGGCCTTGGCAGCCCGGCCAGGGTCTGCGAGCTCCGCAGCACCAGCTCGGCGTCCGCCTCGGCCAGCAGCGCCGAGATCGCGGCCCCGGTGTCCAGCGCCTGCTCCAGGCACCACATGCGGCGGTCGAGCATCTCGGGCGAGTGCTCGTGTCGCACGTGGGTGGCCTCGCAGGCTTGCTTCCGCGTGGCCTCCCACTCGTCCGTGAAGCGGCCGAGCACGGTGTCGGCGTGGGTCCACGCGGCGTCCGCATACGGCCGAGCCACGGAGGTGAACGCCGCCCGCACCTGCTCGCGTCGCGACTCGCCCCACACGTCGTCCACGCGGGGGTCACCGGCCGAGCAGACGTCGGGGGGCTCCACCGCGCGCGCGTAGGCCCACGCGCTGCCCCCGAGCGTCGCGGCCACGGCCAGCGCGGCCCCGCGACGCTTCCATGCACGCGCAGGATCGGCACGCAGGCGTTCGAACAACACCTCCATGGACGGGTGGCGATCCTCGGGTCGCAGCTCGAGGCCCCGCGCGATCACGCGAGCGAGCCAGTGCGGGACTCGGGTCTCCGGTCGGAGCTCCCGGCGGCGCCACAGTGCCGGATGCCGGGGCGGGTTGCCGCAGTCGAAGGGCAGCGCTCCGTAGAGGGCACGATGGAGCGTGACGCAGAACGCGAACTGATCGGTGCGCGCGTCGATCGTCTCGTCGACGACCTGCTCGGGGGCCATGTAGCCCGGCGTGCCCAGGACGGTGCCGCAGGCGGTGACCGAGTCGATGATGCCGAAGCTCGCGCTGGACTGGCTGGACGAGGCGCTGCCGTCCTCCACGTCGGGATCGTCGACGTGCGTGGCGCGGGCGAGCCCGAAGTCGGTGACGAACACCCGCCCCTGGTCGGAGATGAGCACGTTGCCGGGCTTGAAGTCTCGATGCACCAGCCCCGCTCGGTGGGCGGCGGCCAGGCCCGCCCCCGCATCGAGCATCACCGCGACGACCTCTTGCCAGGACCGGGTGCGCTCGCCGAGCCACGTGCGCAGCGTTCGACCTTCCACGAGGTCCATCGCCATGAACACGATGCCGTCGGAGATCCCCACGTCGTGCACGGCGACCACGTTGGGGTGCGACAGCTTGGCCATGGATCGCGACTCGCGGACGAGTCGCAGCTGCTCACCGTGCACGGCATCGCGGTCGCCGTGCTCGCGGACGCGCAGCACCTTGAGCGCGACCTTGCGATCGAGCTCGGGATCGTAGGCCGAGTACACGATCCCCATGCCACCCGCGGCGATCTTGCCGAGCACCACGTAGCGATCCCCGACGATGGCGCCCTGTCCCAGCCCCGCGGAGACCTCGAGCGCGCTCGCGCCGTCGTCGATGGCCTCGAGCACGGTGGGTGGGGTGTCGAGCGGTCGAGTTGCAGACGCGGTACCCCGAGACGACACCACGATCAGCGTCTCACACCATGGGGGCACGGAGGTGCGAGAAACCGCTGCCGGACCGCGATCACCACGCGGATGGCGCACCGCGCCGGTGCTCGCTCGCGAGCTACAGCCCGCCGATCGCCGACAGGATCGGCGTCCCGCCCTCGATCCGCTCGTCGAGCCGCTCCTGCGGCAGCCCGAGCACGCGGCCCAGCGTGTGCGCGGCGCTCTGCAGGGTCAGGTCGCGAACGATGTCGCCCATGTCGCCCGGCACGCCCTGGCCGGTGACCGAGTCGATGCTCATCGCGCCGTAGTCGTTGCCCGAGGGCTCGATGCCACCCACGACGCCGGCCTTGACGTGCTTGCCGCAGATCGACATCACGTGGTGGTTCAGGTTGTGGTCGCGGCCCTTGCTCCCGCCCTGATTGCGCAGGGTTCGGCCGAACACGTTGAGGTTGGCCACGGTGACCTTGTCCTGCAGACCGGCGGTCTCGAGCTCCTCGAGCAGGAACTGCCAGGTGGCCACGCCGGAGATCGTCTCGTCGCGCTCCTTCACCAGGCCCGCGTCCTTGTGGTTGTCGCCGCCGAAGGGGATCTGGATCGCGATGACGGGGGTGACCTTCATGAGGATCAGCGTCACGGCGGCGCGCACCTGGTTCATCGGCGAGTCGTCCTCGAGCATCGCGAAGCGCTCGAGCAGGGTCTCGTCGATGGCTCGCACCTGCTCGCGGGAGAGCGCGTGGCGGTCGAGCCAGGCGCGCTGGGCGTGGGTGCCCTGCTCCTTGAGCAGCACGTTCATGTCGTCGAGGGTCTGGTCGCGAAGGAGCTGCAGGTCGAGCTCCACGCCGCCGAGCGGGGCGAACATCTGGCGCAGCATGCTGGGGCGCAGCGACTGCAGCGCGCGGCCCTGGAACGACAGCTCGGCGTTGGACAGCGCCAGCGGCTCGCTCTGGAGCGTGTCGACCAGCGGCGCGAGCTCGGAGGAGAGCACCGAGCCGATCTGGTCGGCACCGTTGCCCCCGGCCGACTTGGCCGAGCCGGCCAGGGTGAGCACCTTGGTGTAGGCGGGGTGCGTGTTGAAGTAGGTGCGGTGGTGGATGAAGGTGGTGCGATCCAGGAAGCGCTGCGGCACCTCGGCCCAGGGCTTGGCGGCGGTGGTCTGCACGTCGCCCAGCATCATCTGGGTGGGGGCCATCGAGGCGGCGGGGTTGTTGTACACGCCGCTGACGCCGTAGCAGCCGGGGGTGTTGGCGTTGAAGGGGTCGCCCGCCTGCGAGGTGAACAGCACCAGCGACTGGGGCTCCTCGGTGATGTCCTCGGCCATGGCGTCGTCGATGCGACCGCCGATGAGCGCGGCGATGGGGATCCCGGTGACCATGGAGCGCAGGCCGACGAACCCGGAGCCGAACAGCGCGGTCTTGAGCATGTTGCGTCGCGAGATGTTCATGACGTTCACGATTCCTGGATTCGAAGGCGGTGTGGCTGGGACGAGCCGTAGGCGAGCGTTGGGGTGAGCGAAGGGGGCTCCGCCCCCGCAGCGAGGGGGCCTTGCGAAGGCCCCCTTGAAGACTAGTAACCGACCGAGGTGAAGAACGGGGAGGTGCAGGCCAGCGTGAAGGCCGACTCGAGCACGATGCGGTTGTTCTGGGTGAGGAGGGTGGCGTCCTCGACGTGATCCTCGAGGGCGGTGCGGGCCATGTAGTGGCGCGAGTCGCCGGGCGGCAGGTCCATGACCACCTCGACCAGGAAGCGGAGCGAGCCCTCCATGTCGGTGCTCTGCAGCGGGCTGTCGGCCTCGTCGACGACGGCCTTGGCCACGCGGTCACAGAAGGCGTCCATGGTGGCGGCGTAGAACAGCGAGGAGGTGGCGGGCTGGAACGGAGTGGCGCTGCCGCGCGACCAGGCGTCCTCGGGGGCGGCCTGGGCCACGTTGTTGTTGCCGTTGCACAGGCCCGTCATGGAGAGCCGGGTCTCGAGGGTGTGGCACATGTGCGCCTTGCGGTTGATCGAGACCAGGAACTCGTTGGTGTCGTGGGTCATGGTGCGGGCGGCCCCGGTGACCAGCGGCGAGGAGAATAGCTCGATGACCAGCTCGCGGAAGTCGTAGCCGCTGGCGATGAAGCCCTCGCGAATGCGCTCGAACTCGGGGTCGTCGGGGTTGCACTCCTGCGAGTTGGCCAGGAAGCAGAGCTTCTGCACCCAGGCGCCGGCGAAGAACGGGTGGGCGGCGATGGCCTGGCCGAAGTCGGTGAGGTCCTCGCCCTCGGAGACCTCGCCGAAGAAGCTGAACGAGGGCTGCACGTCGGCCTTCTCGTCGAGCGCCGAGTAGAAGTCGGGGTCGAACTCCTTGAGGAAGAAGTCCCGCATGGGGTCGAGGTTCTTGTGGCAGCCGTAGCAGACGGTGGTGGGGTCGGCGTGGTCGTCCGACAGGCCCGACTCGTCCAGCGGCAGGGTGCCATCCTCGTCGTCGAAGCTCTGGCCCAGGGCCACGATGAGGGCCTGGTTGGTGGTGACGCGGAAGCTGTTGTCCTCGTTGCTGCGCCACTTGGCCAGGAACGCCGGGGTGCTGAAGAACCCGGTGCGGGGGATCTCGAGGCCGAGGGTGGCGGCGTTGCGAAGCGCGGGGATGTCCCAGTAGGGGGTCTTGTCGTCGTCGGGCCCGAGGGTAACCAGCTCGACCTCGCGCCAGTCGCTGAAGTCGCCGTTGTTCATGACCGCGTTGGCGTCGAAGTTGTCGCAGCCGGCGGCGGGCAGGCGGCCCATCAGCGCAGGGAGCACGAAGAAGCGCCGGTTGGAGGTGTAGCTGGGGTCGACGCAGTTGCTGGGGACGTACCAGGCGCGGTTGGCCACCTGCTGCGCGACCGAAGACCCCGCGCCCATCCCGGCCGGAGGGCTGTTGTGATAGAAGGTGTGCTGCTGGCCCTTGGTGGGGTCGTCGTCGGCGGCGACCAGGAAGCTCATCATCGCGGTGGTCATCATCCAGCGGCGGGTGGTGGCGACCTCGGTGAAGGGCCGACCCTGCTCGACGATGCCCCACGCGGTGCGGGCGAACGACTCGGTGAGGTTGGTGTAGAGCTCGTTGCGCGGGTTGAAGTTGCCGGTGGCGTCGTCGCCACGGAGCTGGCTGACGATGTTGGCCTTGGTGATCTGCTCCTGGTGGAAGGTCACCGTGAAGAAGTCGAGCATCTTGACGCGGAAGGCGTCGGTCTCGGTCCAGCCGCGCACGAGGTCCTGGAGGGACTCGGGGTCGGTGCGGATGGCGTCGAGCTCGACCTCGCTCACGGGCTCGCCGGTGAGCAGCAGCTTGACCTTGCGGGCGTAGCTCTCGGGGTCGGAGGGCTGGAACGGAGCGACGGGCTCGCCACCGTCGTCGTCGCCGGCTCCGTCGTCGCCGGCGTCGTCACCCGCATCCTCGCCGGCCTCGTCGCCCTCCTCGTCGCCCTCCTCGTCGCCGGCCTCGCCGGCCGAGAGCCCGTCGGCCTCGGGGGACGCGGAGAGTCCCGAATAGCAGCCGGGGACGGCGAGCAGCAGAGCCAGGGAGGAGCCGGAGACGGAGCGGAGCGAGCGGCGGAGCATGACGGCCTCGGTTTCAGGACCGATGTGCGTCCAGGTGCTCTGCGTGTCTCAGGAAAATCGATCGAAAAATGCGGTGCGATCGCGTCTGCGCGGTTCCAGGGCGGTCTTGGGGCAGCTTTGGGGGGATCCGAGGGCGGGGCGGACTCGATGCGAAGATGCTTGGGTGGGCAGGATCACCGAGGCGGCACGAGAGCGTGGGAGCGCGGTCTTCGCGAGAAGGGCGCACGAAGAAGCGGCGCGACCTCGGGCTTGCCGAGATCGCGCCGCCTGGCCGACTGGAGCGAGTTGCCCAGTTCAGCTCGGGACTAGGCCGGCCATGCGCAGGCGAAGCCCGCGAAGCAGGTCATGCCGTTGGGGCAGCTCTGGCCCATGTCACAGGCCAGGAAGCAATCGCCCATCATGTCGCCCGTGATGTCCACGCAGGTCACCGTCGCGGTTCCGGTGGGCGGAGCAGGCGCGCAGTCCCCAGCCGCGGCGCAGGGCGTCCCGAAGCAGAATCCCACGGTCGGGTTCATCAAGTCGTCGACGGCGCAGCCCTCGGTGGCGAGGCAGACGTCCGCGGCGTCGAAGTCGAGGCAGTTGGCGTAGCCCGCGGGCGGGTTGCAGCCCGTCAGGTCGAACGACATGCAATCGGGTGCGCAGGCGATGGCGCCTCCGGGCAGGCCGGCATCGTTGCAGTCGACGCCACCGAGCGCGGGGCCGTCGCAGACCTCCGAGAAGTTGATGCTGCCGTCGCCGCACCCGGTGCAGCCGGAGGTGTCGAACTGGCAAGCCGCGTTGCACGAGAGCACGCCGCCCATGAAGCCCTGGGAGATGCAGTTCTGCCCGCCCAGGTTGCCGCCGTCGCACTGCTCCATGCCGGAGATCATCCCGTCGCCGCAGGTCAGCAGGGTGCAGCCGGAGGTGTCGAGGGTGCAGTTGGCGGCGCAGGCCAGGGTGCCGCCGTCGAAGCCCTGGCCCACGCAGGTCTGCCCGCCCAGGTCCATGCCATCGCACGCTTCCATGCCGTTGACGGCCCCGTCGCCGCACTCGAAGCAGCCGGAGGTGTCGAAGGTGCAGTCGCCGGCGCAGGCCAGGGTGCCGCCGTCGAAGCCCTGCGAGGCACAGTCCGCTCCGCCGAGGTCGGCGCCGTCGCAGGCCTCCGGACCCCCGATGGCATCGTCGCCACAGGTGTGGCACGCGGAGGTGTCGAAGTCGCTGCAATCATCGAGACAGGTCAGCTCACCGCCGTCGAAGCCCTGGGAGGCGCAATCCTCCCCCGCGAGATCGGTGCCGTCACAGACCTCCTTGCCCTCGGCCGCGTCGTTGCCACACTCGGCCGCCTGGCAGCCGGAGGTGTCGAACGTGCAATCGTCGGCGCAGGCCAGATCGCCACCCACGAAGCCCTGGGAGGCGCAGTCCGCCCCGGCCAGGTCGTCGCCGTCGCAGTCCTCGCCCTCGTCGGCGGTGCCGTCGCCACACATGGGCCCGGGCCCCGTGCTCGTCGAGTCGACGGAGGTATCGGTGGCAGTGGTGGTGGTGGGCCCGGTGGTGGTGGGCCCCGTGGTCGTCAGGGTGTTGTTGGTCGTGGGACCAGCGGTGGTCGTGTCCCCCGTGGTGTCGCCTTCGCTATCGGTGGTGATGGGAGTGTCGTCCGAGGGGCATGCCGTCGCGATCAGGGGTAGGGCGAGCAGCATCGCCAGCCGGGCGAGCCGGGAGGGCGTAGGGGGCATGGTGTGAGGCATGGCGGGGACGATACACAATCGGGTCGGAACTTGGGGGTACGAAAATGGGGGTGCTCAGGAGGGGGGGACCTGGTCGATGAAGCCCGCGACGAGCCGGCGGCCGGTCTCGTCCACGCGCAGGGTGGCCAGCGGGGGCATCTGCCCCCGCGCGGGGCCGCGCTCGCTTCGAAGCCCCATGCGTAGCCACAGGCTGCTGTGGGCATGCTCGCCGGGGGCGAGGCGCAGCTCGCCCTCGATCCCCAGGCGCTCCTCGGGGGCGACGGCCAGGACCGAGGTCCGGGACAGCGGGGTGTCCACGCGAAGATCGAGCCCCCCCGGGGCGGGCCCGCCCGGGTGGTGGCACACCGCACAATTGACATCGAGGTAGGCGCGGGCGCGAGCCTCGAGGGGCGCAGCCTCGTCGTCGAGGCGCGGGTGGGCGGCGAGCGAGCCGAGCTCGTCGGGGGCGTCCCGCAGCTGGTCGCGCTCGAGCAGCGTGGAGACCAGGGCGCGGCCGTCGGGTGTGCCCATGAGCTGTCGCGTGCGCAAGCCCAGCGCTTCGCCGTAGCCGGGCGTGTGGCAGCGCAGGCAGTCGGCGCCCGCGGGCTGGGGCCAGCGAACGTGGGTGCCCCCGGGGAGCGCGACGTCGTCGACCGACGACGTGGTCACCAGCGTGGCGTCGGTCTGCGCCTCGTTCCAGCGGTAGGTGTAGCCGGCCCAGCCGCGTCGCTCGTGGATCATCACGCGGGTCTCGATCCTCCGCGTGGGCGCTTCGGGGGCGGCGCGCAGCTCGAAGTGCTTGACGGTCACCGTGCCCACCGGGAACGACCACGCCTCGGTGGCGTGGAAGGTCGCGGTCTCGCCCGACGGCACGTACAGCCAGCGGCGCTTGTCGGCACCGTCGGACCAGAGCGGCACCGTGACGTCGTAGGGGATGAGCCCGGGGTTGGGCACGAGCGCGGCGGTGTCGGTGAACAGGCCCGTCTGCGACAGCCGCGTGGGAAAGCGTCGGCCGGCCACCGCGGCGTCGCTGGGCTCGAAGCGATGGATGCCGGTGGTGAGGCTCACCGCATAGAGCTCGCCCGCCGCGTCCTCGCCGAACGAGGCGAGGAACGGCACGTGGGCCACGCGGGCGTGGCCGCGAACCTCGGTGCCCTCCCGATCGAGGGTCCACACGTTGCCCATGACGTAGTCGCCATAGAAGTACGTGCCGCGGAAGTCGGACAGCCGGGTGCCACGATAGACGTAGCCGCCGGTGATGCTCTGGCCCTCGTCGTGGCCGTACTCGATGATCGGATCGAGCAGCGCGGTGGTCGCCTGGCCGCGCTCGAACGGGTGCTTGCCCTCGCGCAGGTTCCAGCCGTAGTTGCCGCCCGCGGTGACGATGTCGACCTCCTCGAATGCGTCCTGGCCCACGTCGCCGCACCACAGGGTGCCCACCTGTCGATCGAAGCTGCAGCGCCATGGATTGCGCAGGCCGTAGGCGAAGATCTCCGGGCGTGCACCCGGGGTGTCGATGAACGGGTTGCCGGCGGGGATCTCGTAGCCATCGATGCCCGCGCCCACGCGCAGCCGGAGGATGGTGCCGAGCAGGGTCCCGAGGTCCTGGCCGTTGCCCTTGGGGTCGCCCCCGGCTCCGCCGTCGCCCACCGCCACGTAGAGCAGGTCGTCGGGGCCGAAGGCGATCCACCCGCCGTTGTGGTTGCCCCAGGGCTGCTCGATGCGCAGCAGCTCGCGCTCGGTGCCGAGGTCGACGTGATCATCGGCCTTGGCGGTGAAGCGCGACAGCTGGGTGCGTCGCGGTCGGCTGGCGCTGTAGTAGACGTAGAGGGCGCCGTCGTCGGCGTAGTGGGGATCGAAGGCCAGGCCCAGCAGACCTTCTTCGGTGTGCTCGCGGCGGACCCGATCGCGCATGTCGAGGAAGGTCTCCACCTCCTGCTCGGTGACGTCGGGGCGGTTGGGAAAGCGGAGCACGCGGCCGTCTTGCAGCACCACGTAGAGGTGCGCGGGGTCGCCGGGTGCGTGGGTGAGATAGAGCGGCAGCGTCAGGCGCAGGTTGGGGAACGCGGGGACCGCCTGCAGGGCGGTGGGCGAGGCCGGCTCGAGCGGGAAGGCGAGGCCGGGGACGCGCGGGGGCGGCTCGGCGGTCAGCGGTGCCTGGGGGGCGGGCGCGGGCGCGGGGCCGCTGGGCTCGGCGCCGCGGCGACAGGCGATCGCGAGGGGCAAGGCGAGCACGAGCGCCGAGCGAGCAAGCCGAGCCGCAGAGGGGAGCATGGGTGCATCGTAGTCGATGGACGATGCACCGGGGCCGCCGCCCATCGGCTCACCCCGCGAGGTCGGAGATCAGCGACACGAGGTAGGTGTACGCCCGGTCTCGCTCGGCCTGGGCCGTCTCGGGCGTGGGCTCGGCGAGGCTGGCGGCCAGCTCGTGGGCCAAGCGGCGCGCCGACCTGGCCCGGGTGCGCGCATCGAAGCCGTCCGTGACCTCGAAGGCGGCCCGGTGGCGCTCGAGAAGGCCGGCGAGGCGCTCGAGATCCGCGACGAGGTCGGCAACCTCGCAGCCTCGTGCGATCTCTTCGACCTCATCCATCATGGCCATGGCGAGCGCATCGGGCTCGTGCTGCACGCTGCGTAGGCATGCCATCATGATCTCCTCGCGCAGCGCAACCGCGGCCCGTACCCGCTCGAGCCGTATGTCGTCGTGCTCCCGGAGCTCGACCCACTGGTCGTGTGCCTCACGTGCGGCGGCCATGGCGGTGAGGAGCTCGTCGCGTGCGTTGGCGGAACCACCCCTTCCCAACCGGCGAGGCCACCTTGCGCTGGGGGAGAGCCTTCGATGCAGCCGCTCGGCGTCTGCCAGCAGCACGTCGATCAGCACCGAGGGCTCGACGACCTCGAAGGGAGCGATGGCACCAAGCGCAGTGCGAAGCTTGTCGAGCGGGGTCATGGGGCCTCGACCATGGGCTCATCCACTAGCATTCGAGATCCCAGGGCGTTTGCCCAGGTCCGAATCGACACGACCCGGGTTCGATGTGGAACTTCAGGTGTTCCCTTCACGGGTCCATCGAGGCTCGTTGGTCGTCGATGCAATCAAAACCGCACTTGCAACGCCAGCTGCCCGCCTCCGCGTGTGGGCAGAGCCGACAGCGTGGGTCCCTTCTTCCATCTTCGGTACCGCACCGTACCCAGCACACCCACCGCCAAGCCGCCGATCTGTGCGAGGCCGAACCCCACCCCGGCCAGCTTGCCAAAGGACGACTCGGACTCCGTCGCCGCGCCGATCGGTCCGATCAGGGGGACGAGCATCCAGTACCCGTAGTAGTTCTTGACTCCGGTGGTGTCGTTGTAGAGCACGCCGATCATGGCCGAGATCGTGTACGCGGTGCCGAAGGTCGACCACCCGGCGATCATCAGCGCCTTGGCGAGTCGTCCTTCCCTTTTTCGGGCTTCATCCTCCGGGGTGGGCACGGGGGCTGGTGGTGCGGCCTGGACGGGTGCCGTGGTCGCGACCGGAGCCGCGCTCTCGGGTGCAGGCGCGGCGGTGACCGGTGCGGGTGCAGGCGCGACCGGAGCGGCAGGGTCGGGGCTCGGGGCCGGAGCCGGCGCCGGCGCGGCGGGAGTCGGTGCGGCACCGGACTCCACGGGACTCGGCGCCGGCGTTG
Organism: Paraliomyxa miuraensis; assembly: GCF_026337845.1. GTDB lineage: Bacteria > Myxococcota_A > Polyangia > Nannocystales > Nannocystaceae > Paraliomyxa > Paraliomyxa miuraensis. The sequence goes on from NZ_JAOVZF010000139.1 coordinate 45,138, forward strand.
GGGTCTGGATCGGAGTCGCCGCGACGGGGTCCGTCGTCGGAGATCCCGGTGGGGCGGATGTCGGCGCCGCCGCGGCCGAGGGCGCACCGGCGCACAGGCCAACGGCCAACGTCGAGGCGATCGAGCGAGATGCGAAGGAAGCACGGATCGACGGCGACACGGTCCACGAGCATACAAGAGGGCTGCTTCGGGGTCAGCCAATGGTGCGTGCGACGGCCACGGCCACGGCACTGCTACGGTTACGGGGCACGGTACGGGGCACGGCACGGGGATAGTGACACCCGTTCCTCCAGGGCATGGGAGCCTGCTCCATGTGGCACCGTACCCCATGTGGCACCGTGCCCCATGAGTTTCGCACGCTGCTGGTGCATGCACGAATTCGCCACGATCGCGACAAGTCGGATGTTTCGTGCTATACTGAATTTGCATGTTTGATCGCCAGCGTCTTGTAATGCTGGCTGGGATCGTCGTTGCCGTGGGCTGTGGGCTCACGTCCACGACGCCGTTCGAAGCCAGCGATGAACCTACTCTAGCGTCGTCCGCGGCCCCGTTGCGTCAAGAGGAGCCGGTCTGGACATCCGTGCCGCAGATGCTCACGGTGCCCGAGGCCGAGCCTCCGGCCGCGCCTGCACCCCAGCTCGAGCTGCGCACGGTGGCACCGCAGCCCAAGCCCAAGCCGCCGAAGGGGACCGTTCTCGCCCACGGCGGGGGGCCGATGCGGAAGTCCACGTTCGACCAGTTCGCCGAGCTGTGTGGCGATGGCACGATGGTGCTCATCCCAACGGCGGCATACGCGGCCGAGCACCGTAGCTACCGCAAGCGGGTGCGCAAGTCGTGGCTGGAACAAGGGATCCACGAGGTGGTGGTGTTGCACGCGCGGGATCGCGGGGAGGCCGACGATCACCTGGCCGAGCCGCTGCGCCGGGCGTCGTGTGCGTGGCTCAGCGGCGGCGTCCAGGGACGGCTCGAGGATCGCTACGTGGGAACGCCGGTGGAGCGAGAGCTCCATGCGCTGCTCCAGCGGGGAGGCACGGTGGGTGGCGACTCGGCCGGCTCGTCGATCATGTCGCGAGTGATGATCCACCACGGCAACCCCGATCCCGTGGAGGGCACGGGTCTGGGCATCCTCCCCGAGGTGATCGTCGATCAACACTTCCTGGTGCGCGAGCGCGAGCCGCGACTGGTGACGATGGTCGAGCGGCATCCCGACCTGGTGGGCGTGGGCATCGACGAGTCCACGGCGTTGCTGATCCAGGGCGATCGCTTTCGCGTGATCGGTGACTCGGTGGTGCGACGCTGCACGGCCGAGGACGGCTGCGCCGACCTGCCCCCGGGCACCGAGGGGCGTCTGTCCGAGCCGCCGCCCGAGTGAGCCCCATGAGCCACGCGGGGGTGGTTCGGCCACTTTCTTGCGCGCCACCCCCGAGTCGTGCTGAACCAGCGGTGCCGTCTTGGTGCGTGAAATTTGTTCGACCCGTGCTTCGGATCGGATCCTCACCCTGGTGTACCGGCTGCTGCGTCTCTTGATCAGCCTGGCATTCCTGGCCGGCTCGCTGTGGTTTGCCTTCTCGGTGAAGCTGGGAGGTCGTACGTTCGCCGAGCACGTCGATCGCATCGGGCAGACGCCCGAGGCCCATGACCTCATCGAGGGCACCCGCGCCACCGTCAATCCGGTGCTCCAGGAGGCCACCGATCGCATGCTGGGGGAGCACATCGAGGCCCCCACGCGCGCCGAGCCCGAGCCGGCCGTCCATGCCAATACGGGTCCGATCGGCAAGGGGGCCGGCAAGAGCTCGGGCGGCGCGCCCGAGCTCTCTTCGCCCGATCACGTCAAGCTGCCCGGTCGGCGCTGAGCTGCCACCGACAGGGAGCCCGCGGCCGTGCGTGCCCCCGGGCTCGGGCTTGCTCTGGCCGTGAGCCCACCTGTGCCGCTAGAGTCCGTGGCCATGCAGCGGATTTGGCTTCTCCTGGGAGGCGCGAGCGTGCTCGCGGCGTGTGGTGACGACGGGACGATCCCGGTTCAGACCGATGGCTCGTCTTCTTCTTCGGGGAGTGCCTCGATGGACTCGACCACGACCGGCCCCGAGCCGGGCACCACGTCCTCCGACTCGGGCAGCACGGGCGACTCCACCGGTGCGTCCACCGGCTCGACGAGCGCGGTCGACTCGACCACCGATGCCGGGGTGGTGTGTGGCGACGGGATGATCGAGGGCGACGAGGCCTGCGACGGCGACGAGCTCTCGGGTGAGACCTGCGAGTCGCAGGGGTTCGTGGCTGGTGAGCTGGCGTGCGCCGCCGATTGCTCGAGCTTCGACACCAATGGCTGTGCGCTCGAGCTGTGCGGCAACGGCGTGGTCGAGGGCGGTGAGCAGTGCGATGGCCCCGAGTTCGGCGGGCTGAGCTGCATGACGGAGGGCTTCGACAACGGTGCGCTCACCTGCGCGGCCGACTGCACGATCGACACGGCGGCCTGTGGCGTGTGCGGCAACTTCGTGGTCGAAGCAGGCGAGGCCTGCGACGCCCCGCTGCTGTTCGGGCAGGATTGCCTGACCCAGGGCTTCGACAACGGCGTGCTCGATTGCCAGGCCGACTGCCTCGCGTTCGACACCAGCGGCTGTGGCATCTGCGGCAACCTGACGATCGACGGTGACGAGATCTGCGACGGGACCGAGTTCGGAGGCCAGACCTGCGCGGGCCTGGGGTTGGGCTTCGACAGCGGGAACCTGCAGTGCAATGGCACCTGCTCGGCGATCCTCACCGGTGGCTGTGGCACCTGCGGCAACGGCTCGATCGACGGGGCCGAGGCCTGCGACGGCACGCTGCTGGCCGGTCAGAGCTGTGTCTCCCAGGGCTTCGACAACGGCGTGCTCGGCTGCCAGGTCGACTGCCTCGCGTTCGACACCGGCAATTGCGGCTCGTGCGGCAACGGGGTCATCGATGGCGGCGAGGCCTGCGATGGGGCCCTGCTGGGCGGTCAGACCTGCGCCTCGCTGGGGCTGGGCGGCGGGGCGCTGGGATGCTCGGCGAGCTGCGACTACGACGTCGGCGGCTGCGACGTGGACGGGGTGCCGTTCGGCTCCGACGGGTTCTACTACGGCTTCGCCATCGACCCCGCCGTGCTGCCCTGCGACGAGATCAGCGGCACCGGGATCGCCACCGGTCTGGGCAACAACGGCTACATGGTGGTGCCGATCGGGTTCTCCTTCGATCACTACCAGGTGCCGTTCACCCAGGCCGCGATCTCGTCCAACGGCACCGTGTACTTCGGGGCCGATGCCAACCTGGGCCTCACCAACTCGTGCATGCCGGGCAATACGCCCTACGTGGTCGATGATCACATCGTGGCGGCGTTCTGGGACGATCTCGACCCGGCGGCGGCCGGCGAGGTCTACTACCAGACGCTGGGGGTCGCGGGCAGCCAGCGCTTCGTGGTGCAGTGGGACGTGCCCAACTTCGGCGGCGACGTGGTCGACCTGATGCGGATCCAGGCGATGTTCCACGAGAACGGTAACATCGAGGTCTGCTACGTCGACACCATCAATGCGGGCAACCCCGGCGACAGCGGGGCCCAGGCCACGGCCGGCATTCAGCGCGATCCCGTCGTGGGCCTGCAGTACAGCTGCAACGCACCCACCCTGGTCGACGGCCGCCAGCTGCTCTACGTGCCGATCTGAGGGCATCATGACGACGACTCCGCTCACCGACTGGCCGGCGCTGCACGGCGACTGCTTTCGCGCCCAGCGGGTGCTGGTGACCGGCGGTGCCGGCTTCATCGGCTCGCACCTCGCCCAGGCCCTCGACATCCTCGGCGCCGAGGTGGTCGTGCTCGACAACCTCGATGGCGGCAGCCGCGACAACCTCGGCGGGCTGAGGGTCGACTTCCTCGAGGGATCGATCCTCGACGCGCCGCTGCTCGCTCGTGCCATCGAGGGATGTCGCTACGTGTTCCACCTCGCGGCGCTCGGCTCGGTGCCGCGCAGCGTGGCCGAGCCGCTGCGCTTCCACGAGGTCAACGCCACCGGCACCCTGCGCGTGCTCGAGGCGGCGAGGCAGGCCGGGGTGGCGCGGGTGATGTTCTCCGCCAGCTCGAGCGCCTACGGCGACGACGAGACCGTGCCCAAGCGCGAGAGCATGCCGCCCGTGGCGCGCAGCCCCTACGCGGCCACCAAGCTCGCCGGAGAGGCATTGCTGGCCGCCTATGCGGCGTGTCACCCCGCGCTCGACACCGTCTCGCTGCGCTACTTCAACATCTTTGGGCCGCGCCAGAACGCCAACAGCGCCTACGCGGCCGTGATCGCGGCGTTTGCCGCGGCACTCTTGCAGGGGCGGCGGGCCACGATCTACGGCGATGGCGAGCAGAGCCGCGACTTCGCCTACGTGGACGACGCGGTGCACGCCAACCTGCTGGCGGCGCGCTCGCAGGAGCGGCTCGATGGTCTGGTGCTCAACGTGGGGTGCGCGCGGCGGATCACCGTCAACGCGCTCTACGAGGCCATGGCGTCGATGGCCGGGCGGACCGAACTGCGGCCCGTGTACGAGCCGCCGCGGGCGGGCGACGTGCGGCACTCGCTGGCCGCGCTCGAGGCGATCGAGGCGCGGCTGGGTTACCGGTCGGTGGTCGGCTTCGAGGACGGACTCCGGGCCACGATGCAGTGGTACCGCGGGGGCTGACGCTCGTCGCCATGGACCACCGGACCTACGGTCCGAACAGCGTATCCGCGGGGTAGGCCAGCTCGACGGCGGTGCCGTTGCCGAGCTGGCCCGATGCGCGGAAGCCCACGCAGCTCCAGCCGGCGAGGGTCTCGATGCAGGTCGTGGAGTTGCCGGCCACCACGTTGATGATGCCGCTGGCCACCTCGAACGGGACCGGCGAGAGGAACTGGGTGAAGCCGGTGATCTCCTGACCACCATTGCCGAGCTGTCCGTCGAGCCCGTAGCCCCAGCACCACATGTCGCCCGCGCCATCGAGCGCACAGTTGTAGTTCCAGCCGGCGGAGATCTGGACGATGCCGGTGAGGCCCGGGACCGGCAGCGCCATGTCCACGTCGAGCTGGTTGCCCTGGCCGAGGTTGCCGTACTGGTTCTCCCCCCAGCAGTAGACCATCCCGCCTGCGAGCGCACAGCTGTGGTCCTGCCCCGCCACCACCGAGGTCACCCCGGGCGGCAGGCCCGTCACGTCGACCGGGATCCCGGAGTCGGTGGCGTCGCCGTCGTCGTCGCCGAGCTGCCCGTTGGCGTCGTTGCCCCAGCAGCTGACCACCCCGGTGGCTCGCACCGCGCAGCCATGGTCCTCGCCGAGCGCGATGTCGACCGCATCGGCGATGCCCATCACCGTCACCGGCAGGCTCTGGTCGGTGGTGACGCCGTCCACTCCGCTCTGGAAGTCGGAGTTGTCGCCCCAGCACTGCACGGTGCCGCCCGTGCGCACGCACGCATGCTCGCCGCCCACCTCGAGCTCGTCGACCGCGCCCAGCCCCACCACCGCCACCGGCGTGGGAATGTCGACGGTGCTGACCCCGCCCTGGCCGAGCTGGCGATTGGAGTTGTCGCCCCAGCACTGCACGCTGGTGGTGGTGGCCGCACACGCGAAGTTGTTGCCCAGGGCCAGGCTCTGAACGTCGGCCAACAACGGGTGGGTGACGGGCGTGGCCTGGTAGCCGGTGATGGGCTCGAGGATGCCGATCGCACCGGTGGCGATGGCGGCCGAGACCAGGGTGTTGTTGCCCGAGCACTGGATGGTGCCGTCGGTCATCACGCCGCACAGGACCCCGCGGTACTCCGGGGGGTCGAGCACGAGCGAGGCCACCGGCCCGGTCAGGTCGACGGGGGCGGGCTCGAGCTGACCGAGAGAGGCGATGCCGAGCTGACCCTCCTCGCTGTAGCCCCAGCACCAGCGGTCGCCGCCGGCCGACAGCACACACACTCCGCCGGCGCCACCGCCGGCCTCGAGATCCACCAGATTCAGCGCGGGCAGACCGACGACCTCGGTGGGCACCAGCGCATCGAAGATGTCGCCGTAGCCGGTCTGGAAGTCTTCGCTCTCACCCCAGCAGAACACCTGGTCGGTCAGCAGCAGCGCGCAGGAGAAGTCGTCGCCGAGGTTGATGGTCTCGGCCGCCGAGGGCAAGGTCACCATCTGCGGGTTGGCGCTGTCCATCGTGTTGCCCACGCCGAGCTGGCCATCGGCATTGTCACCCCAGCAGTAGACCTGTCCGAGGTTGTCGAGCGCGCAGGTGGTGTCGAGGCCGCCCTCCACGTCCACGATGCCGGTGAGCCCGGGGACCAGCGCGGCCGTGCTGCGGTCGGCCCCCCCGGCGCCATCGCCGAGCTGGCCGTTGTCGTCGTCGCCCCAGCACGCGACCGTGCCGTTGGTCAGCACGACGCAGGCATGGTCGTCGCCCATGCCGAGGTCGGTGGCGCCGAGCATCCCGGGGAGCGCGACCTGGGCGGGCACGGGATCGTCGGCCACACTTGCGCCGCCGCGGCCCAGGTTGAAGTTGGAGTTGTCGCCCCAGCACCACACGCGGTTCAGGGTGTCGATGATGCAGGTGAAGTCGTCGCCGGCCTCGAGGGCGATCGCCACCGGGAGACCGGCGACCTGAATCGGCAGCGGCTCGTCGATCGGGGGGACCGAGTTGGGGCCGAGCTGACTGTCGGAGTTGTCACCCCAGCACAGCACGTCGCCGCCCACCCGGAGCGCGCAGTTGTGGTTCTCGCCGGCCGTGATCGCGATCGCGTCGTCGGTGGCAAACGAGGGCAGGAAGGTCTCGACGTTGACGGTGCCGTTGCCCACCTCGCCCTGTACGTTGTCGCCGAAGCAGCCCACGTCGCCCAGGGTGGTCATCACGCAGCCGCCGAAGCCACCGAGGGCGACCTGCTCGGCCACCGCGACCTCGGAGCACACGCTCGGGGCGCCCGCGCAGGTCCAGCCGAAGTCGATGTTGCAGGCGAGGTCGCAGCCGTCGCCCTGGGCCCAGTTGGCGTCGTCGCACTGCTCGGTGCCGGCGAGCAAGCCGTCGCCGCAGTCGGTGTTGCACACGCTGGGCTCGCCCATGCAAAACCACCCGGGCTCGATCACACAGGCGGCGCTGCAGCCATCGTCGGGGTCGAGGCCGTTGTCGTCGCACTGCTCGGTACCGGCGATGATGCCGTCGCCGCAGGTGGTGTCGCAGAGGCTGGGCTCGCCCATGCAGCTCCAGCCGGGCTCGACGTCGCACAGGGAGCTGCAGCCGTTGCCGTCGATCACGTCGCCGTCGTCGCAGACCTCGGTGCCGACGATGACGCCGTCGCCGCAGGTGCTGCTGCAGAGGCTGGGCTCACCCATGCAGGAGAAGCCGGGCTCGACGTCGCACACGGAGCTGCAGCCGTCGCCGTCGATCACGCCGCCGTCGTCGCAGACCTCGGTGCCGGCGATGACACCGTCGCCGCAGGTGGTGTCGCAGAGGCTGGGCTCGCCCATGCAGCTCCAGCCGGGCTCGACCGCGCAGGCCATGCTGCAGCCGTCACCGTCGCTCGAGCCGCCGTCGTCGCAGGTCTCCATGCCGGCGACGATCCCGTCGCCGCAGGTGCTGCTGCAGAGGCTAGGCTCGCCCATGCAGGCCCAGCCGGGCTCGACCGCACAGGCCGCGCTGCAGCCGTCGCCGTCGTCGATGCCGCCGTCGTCGCAGGCCTCCATGCCGGCGACGATCCCGTCGCCGCAGCCGGTCTCGCAGAGGCTGGGCTCGCCCATGCAGGAGAAGCCGGGCTCGACCATGCAGGCGTCGTCGCAGCCGTCGTCGACGTCGGTGTTGCCGTCGTCGCACAGCTCGTCGCCGAGAACCATGCCGTCGCCGCACACCGCGGCGCAGGTGCTGGGCTCCCCGCCGCACATGAAGCCCGCTTCTTGCTCGCAGGTGGCGCTGCAGCCGTCGTCGGAGTCGGTGTTGCCGTCGTCGCAATCCTCGCCATCGTCGACCGCTCCGTCGCCGCACATCGCCGTCACGCCGGTGGTGGTGTCGGGATCGGTGCTGGTGGTGCTGCCGTCGCTTCCGGTCGAGTCGGGGTCGACCGTGGTGGTGCTGCTGCCGGTCGAGTCGGGGTCGATCGTGTCGACCCCGGTGGTCGAGCCGTCCGAGCTGCCGCTGCTGTCACCCACGGGGACCGGAGGGATGTCATCGGTGCAGCTGGCGAGCAGGACGGTGGAGCTGGTCAGGAAGAGAGGTAGCCAGGAGCGGACGCGCATGGTCGGGTGAGCCTCGCCGGGGAGGATACCCGGAACGGCCCGCTCGTAGGTCGACTTCGCGCGACCCGGGCTCGTAAATCCGGGTCGCGAGCGATTGGTTGGCTACAGCCCGAACATGGTGTTCGTGGGACGGGACGGGAGTACCGTGGTCCCGTTGCCGAGGTGGCCCGCCGAGCGGAAGCCCACACAGCCCCAGCCGGCCGCCGTCTGCACGCAGGTGACGGTGTTGCCCGCCACCACGTCCATGATCCCGCTGGCCACCGCGAACGGAGTCGGCGACCGTACCTCGATGAGCCCGGTGAGATCCATGCCGCCATCGCCGAGCTCGCCGTCGGCCGAGTCGCCCCAGCACCACATGTCACCCGCGCCGTCGCGGGCACAGGCGTAGTTGCGGCCGACCGCGATCTGCACGATGCCGGCGAGCCCCGGGACCACCAGCGCCATGTCCGAGTCGGTCTCGTTGCCCTGACCGAGGTTGCCGTACTGGCCCTCGCCCCAGCAGTAGACCTCGCCGCCCGCGAGCGCGCAGGTGTGATCCTGGCCCGCATCGATGAAGTCGACGACGGCCGGAAGCCCCACCACGTCGACCGGAATCCCCGAGTCGGTGGTGTCGCCATCGTCGTCGCCGAGCTGCCCGCTGGCATCGTCGCCCCAGCAGCTCACCGCGCCGGTCGACCGCAGCACGCAGTTGTGGCCCTCGCCCGCGGTGATCTGGATCGCATCGGCGATGCCCATCACCGTCACCGGCAGGCTCTGGTCGGTGGTGGAGGACGGCTCGCCGGTCTGGTAGCTGATGTTGTCGCCCCAGCACTGCACCGTGCCGCCAGTGCGCACGCAGACGTGGGCGTCGCCCACCGCGAGCTCGTCGACCGCTCCCAGACCCATCACGGGGACCGGCGTGAGGATGTCGGTGGTGCTGGTGCCGCCCTGTCCGAGCTGGCGGCCGGCGTTGTCGCCCCAGCACTGCACGTTGGTCGACGTTCGCACGCACATGAAGCCATCACCCATGCCCGCGTCCTGCACGTCGGTCACCAGCGGGTGGGTGGTGGGGGTCGTCACGTGGCCCTTGATGGGCTCGAGGAAGCCGGCGGCCCCGGTGATGGTGCTGACCGAGACCAGCGTGCCGTCGCCCGCACACTCGAGCGTGCCATCGACCATGACCCCGCAGATCATTCCGTCGTCGAGTTCGAACTCCTCGAGCCTCACCTGGGCGACCGGGCCCGAGAACGCGACTGGCGAGGGCTCGAGCTGGTTCAGCGGCGCGATGCCGAGCTGGCCCTCCTCGCTGTGGCCCCAGCACCAGCGATCACTGGTGGCCATCAGCACGCACACCCCGCGGCCGGCGGCCTCGATGTCGACGATGTCGCCCGGCGGCAGCTGCTGCACCTCGGTGGGTACGAGGGCGTCGATGAGATCGCCGTAGCCGGTCTGGAAGCCCTCGCTCTCGCCCCAGCAGAAGATCTGGTCGGTGTAGAGCAGGGCGCAGGCGAAGTCGTCGCCCAGCGAGATCTGCTCGGCGGCCGAGGGCAGCGTCACCAGCAGCGGGGCGGGGTTGTCCACGGTGTTGCCCACGCCGAGCTGGCCGTCGATGTTGTCGCCCCAGCAGTAGACCTCGCCCAGATCGGTGAGGGCACAGGCGTTGTCCTGTCCTCCCTCCACGTCGTTGACCACGGCGAGCCCGGGCACCACGAAGGCATCGCCGCTGTCGGTGCCCGCGACTCCGTCGCCGAGCTGCCCGTTGTCGTCGTCGCCCCAGCAGGCCACGGTGTTGTCCTCGAGCACCACGCACGAGTGATCGTCGCCCAGGCCCAGGTCGATCACGGTCAACCCGCCGGGCATGGGCACCACCTGGGGGATCGCCGAGTCGGTGGTGGTGGCTCCGCCGTGGCCGAGCTGACGGTTGAGGTTGTCGCCCCAGCACCACACCTGGCCCAGGCCATCGAGGGCGCAGATGTGGTCGTCGCCGGAATCGATGGCCACGATCGGCGGCAGGCCGGTGATCTCGATGGGCGTCGACTCGTCGGTGGGCGGCGTCGACAGGGGACCCATCTGGCTCTCGAGGTTGTCGCCCCAGCACCACACGCTGCCGCCGGCCCGGAGCGCGCAGTTGTGGTACTCGCCCGACGCGACCGCGATCGCATCGCTCAGCACGAACACCGGCAAGAACGTCTCGAGGATCGTGCCGTTGCCGACCTCGCTGTTGACGTTGTCGCCGAAGCAGCCCACGTCGCCCAGGTTGGTGATCACGCAGCCGCTGCTGTAGCCGAGGCTCATGTCGACGACGAACGCCGTCTCCACGCACACGCTGGGCTCGCCCACGCAGTCCCAGCCGAAGTCCACGGCGCAGATCTCGTTGCAGCCGTCGCCCTGGCCGATGCCGCCGTCGTCACAGGTCTCGGTGCCCACCACCAGCCCGTCGCCGCAATCGGTGGCGCACACGCTGGGCTCGCCCACGCAGATCCAGCCGGGGTCGGTCTGGCACAGCGCATCACACCCGTCCCCGGCCACGATGCCGCCGTCGTCGCAGGTCTCGGTGCCGGCCGTGATGCCGTCGCCGCAATCGGTGATGCACACGCTGGGATCGCCCATGCACATCCAGCCCGACTCGACCACGCAGGCCGCCGAGCACCCGTCGAAGTCGTCGAGGTTCAGGTCGTCGCACTGCTCCATGCCGGCCGTGATGCCGTCGCCGCAGCCGGTCATGCACATGCTGGGCTCGCCTCCGCACGCCCAGCCCAGCTCCACCGCGCAGGTGTCGCTGCAGCCGTCGCCCGCCATCGCGTCGAAGTCGTCGCACTCCTCGGCCCCGAGGATCATGCCGTCACCGCACACGGTGGCGCACTCGCTGGGCTCACCCACGCAATTCCAGCCCTGCTCGTCCTGACACGCGGCGTCGCAGCCATCGCCCTCGTCGGTGTTGGTGTCGTCGCACTCCTCGTCGCCGACGATCATGCTGTCGCCGCACACGGTGGCGCACTCGCTGGGCTCGCCCTCGCAGGCCCAGCCGGGCTCGAGCACGCACTCCACCGTGCAGCCATCGTCGTCGAGCAGGTTGTCGTCGTCGCATCCCTCCTCGCCCACGATGATGCCGTCGCCGCAGACCGCGAAGCACTCGCTGGGCTGACCGTTGCACAGCCAGCCGTCCTCGATCACGCACATCGAGCTGCAGCCGTCGAGGTCGTCGGAGTTGCCGTCGTCGCAGTCCTCGCCCTCCGCCCGCAGTCCATCGCCGCAGCCCGGGGCCATGCCGGTGCTGTCGGGATCCTCGCTGGTGCTGCCGTCGGTGGTCGTGCCGGGCGCGGTCGTGGACGCCGGCTCACCCGTCGAGGTGCCGTCGGGCGGGACGACGGTTGCATCGTCGCCGCACGCCGCGAGCGCGAGGGTGGAGCCGGAAAGGAAGATGGAGATCCAAGATCGAAAGTGCATCGCAAGCCTTCGGCAAGGATACGGGACCTGCACGGTCCCACGAAACCTCCCTGAGTGCCCGCTGGCGAGTGGTTCGGCCGGCCGTGGCATTTTCGGTATGCTCACGGCGGTGCTCGGCACGGCCGCCCTCATCGCGCTCGCGGGTCTGGTAGGCCGTGGGTTTGCCCCGCAGCCTGCTCCCGCGGAGCCCGAAGGCATCGTGACGACGTCCCCCGCCGAGCCGCCGGGCTCGAGCGAGGGGTCTTCGCCCCGCCAGCCGGTCGGAGACCGAGCCCCGCCCGCGGCCAACGACTCGGCGGTGGCCGACGATCCAGCGGTGGGCGAAGCGGCCGAGGACGATCGCTCGGACGCCGGAGGGCAGAGCGTCGCGGGTGAGGACTCCGCGAGCGAAGACGGCGAGGACGACGAGCTCGAGGACGACGAGCTCGAGGACGAGGAAGACCCGTGGGCGCCCGATCCCGCGACGGCCGCCCGCTTGCGCGGCAGGATCCTCGGCTTCGGCGAGCGCCAGCCCCTCGGCGACGCGCGTCTGGTGTTCAAGGACGGTCGCCCCTCGGTGCTCGCCGAGCGCGACGGATCGTTCATGGTGATGCTGCCGCCCGGTCGCCACGAGATGATCGTGCGGGCGCCCGGCTACCGCGATCTCCCGGCCGCCGTCGAGCTCCAGCCGCGGCAGGACCTGGAGGTCGAGCTGCGCCTCGATTCCGATCTCGACAGCGACGTCTACCGCACCGTGGTCGAGACCGAGCGCCAGGTCGCGGTGAGCAGCACCACCCTGCGCGACGACGAGATCCACAAGCTCGCGGGCAGCCGTGGCGATCCGCTGCGGGTGGTCAACAGCCTCCCGGGCGTGGGGCAGCTCGCGGGCTTTCTGCCCTACGTGGTGGTTCGCGGCGCCGCGCCGGGCAACACCGGCTACTACCTCGACGGCACGCGGGTCCCGATCCTCTTCCACGTGGCGATCGGCCCGTCGGTGATCCACCCCTACTTCATCGACTCGGTCGACTTCTACCCCAGCGGGGCTCCCGTGCGGCTGGGTCGCTATACCAGCGGCATCATCGAGGCGCGCACGGTGCCCGCACGGCGCGACCGCGTGCACGGCGACGTGGACGTGCGGCTCACCGATGCGGGCGGGCTGCTCGAGATTCCGTTCGACCGTCGCAAGCAGCCGGGCTGCACCGAGCCCTCGCGCGCCGAGAAGAAGGCGGCCGGCCTCCGTGGTCCGCAGTGCGCGCGCGGTCCGGCCCGCGGCGCGCTCACCATGGCCGGGCGCTACAGCTACACCGGTGGCGTGCTCTCGCTGGTCAACGACACCGTGCGCATCGCGTTCTGGGACTACCAGCTGCGGCTCGATCACAGCCTAGGTCGCAACCTGGACATCACCTCCTTCGCCTACGGCAGCTACGACGACCTGGGCACCAAGGCCAGGACGGACGAGTTCGGCGAGGAGATCCCGGAGCAGACGTTCCTGCGCGCGCAGTTCCACCGCATCGACAACCGCCTGCGCCAGCGCCTGCGAGGCGGGGGCTCGGCGGTCTACGCGGTGGTGCTGGGTCTGGACCAGACCGGGGTGGTGCAGGGCATCGGCAACGACCAGTGGCGGGTGGCACCGCGTGCCGACTTCGTGGTGCCGGTCAGCGATGCGGCCGCGATCGGGTTCGGCCTGGATCAGGAGATCCAGATGTTTCGCCTGCCCAAGCTCGAGCCCGAGGACATCACCGAGGATCTGGGGCTGTTGCTCAGCGAGCGCACGGTGGTGGTCACCGCGGGCTACCTGGAGCTCATGTGGAAGAAGGCCGGGTTCGAGCTGCGCCCGGGGCTTCGCACCGATTTCTACCTTCAGAGCGGCAACAGCCCCTATCTGCCGCGCGCGCGCGGAGTGACCTATGCGACCGGTGTCGATCCGCGCCTGCTCATGCGCGAGCGCGTGGGGCCGCGGCTGGTGCTCAAGCAGGCGGTGGGCGCCTATCACCAGCCGCCCAGCTTTCCGATCCCGATCCCGGGCATCGAGAACTTCGGGTTCGAGCGGGGCCTCCAGCGCAACATCCAGGGCTCGTTCGGCTACGAGCTCGACCTGTTCGACGACCGCCTGCGCCTGCAGCAAGAGGCCTACCTGGGCCGGCTGACGAACCTGCAGGACTACGAGCTGGCGGCGGCCTCGGAGGAGGAGCCGCTCGACGAGCTCGAGGACATCATCAACCAGGTCACCGGGTGGGCCTACGGGCTCGAGACCCTGCTCAAGCTCGATCCCCGGCTGCGCACCTTCGGCTGGATCGCCTATACCCTCTCGCGCAGCACCCGGGACTTCCCGGTGGGTGGCTCGGCGCCGAGCAACTGGGATCAGCGCCACATCCTCAACCTGGTGCTCGGCTACAAGATCAGCCAAAAATGGTACTTCAGCGGGCGCATGCACTACCACACGGGGCGGCCCTGGACCGCGCCGGTGGGCGATCAGAGCGACGTCGATGCGCTGCGAGACAACCGCAACAATGCCCGGCTGCCGCCGTTCTTCCAGCTCGATCTGCGCATCGAGAGGATCTGGCGCTGGCCCGACTGGCAGCTGCACGCGGTGCTCGACGTGGCCAACTCGACCTACTCGAGCGAGGTGTTCCTGTGCACCCCCGACCGCGGCGACGGCGGGGAATCGGTGATCCCCGCGGACTTCCTGCGGCAGCAGGGCAACGCGATGTTCCGTGCGGCCGCGGCCAGCGGCATCGCCAAGTGCACGGCGCAGGGATTTCGCTACGTGATTCCATCGGTGGGGCTGCGGGCGCGATGGTGAGCCGTGGGAATGAGGTGGGGCCTCCGGGCGTGGAGGTGCCCGTGGACGAGGCCCAGGGGAGCGCGTTGCCCACGCGCGTCGGCGCAGCGATCTGGCGCGCCAAGGTCACCGCGCACCAGGCCCGACGCCTGCTGGATGATCTCGGCCCTCGGGGCCCGCGGCGCTTGCCGCCCGGGGCGAGCCTGCGGCAGGCCCCGGTGCTGGCCTCCTCGCGCACCCCCCTCTGGTCCACCGACGCCGGGCCCGAGTGGGTGCTCGAGGCGGGCAAGGTCGAGAACCTGCGCCGGGCGATCCGCTCGCTGCACGAGGTCGAGGTCGCGCCCGGGCAGCTGTTGGGGTTCTGGGCGCAGGTGGGGCCGCCATGGGCGATGCGCGGGTTCGTCGAGGGCCGCGAGGTCCGTGAGGGCTGCATCATCCCCTCGATCGCGGGCGGTCTGTGTCAGCTCAGCAACGCGCTCTACGACACCGCCCGTCGCGCGGGAATGGAGATCGTCGAGCGCCACGCCCACTCGCGCGTGGTGCCCGGCTCGGCCGCAGCGGCGGGACAGGACGCGACCGTGATGTGGAACTACGTCGATCTGCGCGTGCGATGGGATCGCGCGTTTCGGATCGAGGCCGAGCTCTTGCCCGACGCGCTGGTGCTGCGACTGCGGGGCTATCCATACCAGGGAGCCCGCGAGCAAGGGCAGGGCACGAAGCCTCGCGCCGAGCCCGAGCGTCGCCTGCACCTGGTTTCCGATGCCCATGGCACGCGCAGCTGCCTGTCGTGCCAGCAGGACGATTGCCATCGAGCACGGCCCACGCCCGTCATCCGCACGGGTCATCGAGCATGGCTGGTCGATGGTGTGTGGCCCGAGCACGACGCGTGGATGGCGGCCCGGCGCGATCCCGCCGACATCCTGTTGCTCCCGCTCGACGGCAAGCGCCTTCGTCGGGCCCGCTATGCGTGGAGCAGCGAGGGATTCGCGGCGGTGCACCAGTTCCCCGCGCTCACCCTGCGGCGCGCGCTGCAATCCCGACGCCTCGCCGCGCAGGGAGCCGCGCGTCAGCAGGCCCTGCTGCGCCACGAGGCCCGTCTGGCCGCCGCGATGGCGCAGCGCCTGCCGCCCAGCGCCACGCACCTGGTGGTGGCTCAGACCTTGCTGCCGCACCTGTGGCGCCTGGGAGCGCTCGGTGGGCGTCGCTTCGACGTGCTGATGACCCGGCCGCCGCTTCACCTGCTGCACGACGCGCTCGATCGCGCGCATCACCAGCACCCCTATAGCTCCACGCTCGCCGACTTTCGGGCCGACCCGGCCGCGACCGAGCTCGAGCGTCAGGCCCTCGCGGCGGCGGAACACCTGGTGACCCCGCACGCCGGGCTCGCGCGGGCGCTGGGCGATCGCGCGGTGCACCTTGGCTGGGCCCGACCACCGCGCACGCCTGCACGCCAGCCCAAGCCGCGCGGGGACGGTCCCGCGCGGGTGTGGTTTCCCGCCAGCACCCTGGGCCGCAAGGGGGCCTACGAGCTACGGGAGGCGCTGTCGGAGCTGAGGGTCTCGCTCGTGCTCGGCGGCCCCGTGCTCGAGCAGCCCGATTTCTGGGGGCTTGCCGGGCTGCCGCCCACTCGCCCGGGCACGCTCGACGACGCCGACCTGGTGGTCTTGCCCGCTCATGTCGAGACCGCGCCGCGACGCCTGCTCACGGCGCTCGCTCGCGGAGTTCCGGTGATCGCCAGCGATGCATGTGGTCTCGAGCCCGAGCCGGGGCTCGTCGTGGTGCCCACGGGGGACGCAGCGGCGCTGCGCGAGGCGATCGAGGCCAGCCTGGCACGAGGTCCGGGCTCTGCTCCCCGCATCTCGGTGGCGTAGCGCCGCGCCTCGGTGGCGCTTCGACCGTGGCGCCGGGCCGCCGATGTCACCGTGGTAGACTCCGCTCCGGAGGCTGGTGACCCGTACCGTGCTCACGATCAGCAGCGAGCAGCTCGCCACTCTGGGCGCCTCGGACCGCAACGAGTTCGTCGACCAGATCATGCCGCACCTTCGCGCCGAGCACCCGGCCTGGCACGCCGAGCTCGGGGACGACCGCGCGCGCGGGCTGGTCGAGCGCGCGATCGAGACGGGAGCAAGGCACGCGATCCTCGGGCGCCAGGCCGTACTCACGTTCATCGAGCTGTGCATCGAATTCGGCGAGCAATTCGAGCGCTCACCCGACCGGGCCTGGGCGCTGCAGCTCCTGGCCCACCGCAAGCTTCCCGACACGATCAAGGTCGGCCTGCTCGACGAGCGCCTGCGTGCCCTGACCAAGGGCAGGAGGATCGTCGAGCTCACGCCCTGAACCGCCATCCACCGTCTCAGGAGAACGACATGGCATCCTGTCCCATCTGCGGCGAAACGCTCCAGTGCGCCCACGCAACGGATCAGCAACACGTCAAGGCAGTCGAGGCCACCAAGCAAGACTGCCCCGTGATCAAGGGCGCGATCTGGGTGCAGGTGCTCGACGACAAGGGCGGCGGCGTCGAGGGCGTGACGGTCAAGGCCGCGGGCAAGAGCGGCACCACCGATTCCTCGGGCTTTGCCCCGTTCGACCCGCTCGATGCCAAGGCCTACGACGTCGAGGTCACCGATCCGCTGCCCAAGTCCCACCTCGACGGCTTCATGCTGCCCGACACCAAGAAGGTGGAGGCCACCGTCAAGGCCGGCGAGATCGTGCTGGTCAAGTTCAGGCTCGAGCGGATCAACGTGGTCACGCCCAAGATCGAGCTCGAGTACAAGACCGTGCTCTTCGACCGGCAGCTCTCCAAGCACCAGGAGAGCACCGAGCCCGAGAAATTCGTGGCCAGCGCCACCCGCATCGAGGTCTCGCTCGAGCAGACCAACGAGGAGAAGTACCCGTTCACCAAGACGGCCAAGCTGGTGTGCACCCCGGCCCACGTCGACGTGTTCACCGACGACGAGTGCACCAAGGCCCTCGACAAGGACCTCGAGGCCAATGACCTCACCGGCGACGAGCCGCTGTCGCTCTACCTGCGCGGCAAGACCAAGGGCAAGTTCAAGATCAAGCTCGAGCTGGCCGATCCCGAGGACGCACACATCAAGGCCGCCCCCGAGGAGAAGCAGCCCGAGCCCGAGCTGGGCGTGGTCGAGCTGGTGATGGCGGTCCACCAGCACGACCCGTCCGCGGTCAAGGGCACGCAGGTCGACCCCGACCAGGAGCCGATCTCGGCCTACCACACCGCGCTCAAGGACAAGGCGCTGCCCGACCAAAAGGCGCTGACCGACGAGCAGAAGGTGAAGGTGGGGCGCCTGCTCCATGCCCAGAACGGCGGCAACCACGGCCGCGGAAAGCTGGTGCTCGACAAGCTCGACTCCAGTCAGTGGCCCGACGAGACCGACGACTACGAGGTCTTCATCCACGCCACCAACACCTCCGGCGAGGTCGAGCTGTTCGACGCCGAGACCGACGGCACCAAGCAAAAGAGCCCCGCGGGGCCCTTCACCGTCAAGGACCTCAAGGCCGCCGAGAAGGTGCTGTGGGTCGAGGGCAAGACCAGCTGCAAGAAGCTGCGCGAGGTACGGCTCGACGTGGCGCTCGACCGCAAGGACGGGGGCCTGAAGAAGGAGATCAAGCGCAACGCCGACTGGGCCCGCTTCACGGTGGTCAAGATCAAGGAGGTGAAGCTCGACTACACCGCCGTGGTGGGCAAGGCCAACGCCTGGGACGCGACCAACAACCGCTTCTTCATCAACATGAAGAAGGGCGAGGCCGGCCGCAAGATCGAGATCGGCGCGCAATTGGAAGAGCCGATCGAGAACGTCGTGCTGCACTTCATGCTGGTCGAGCACAAGGACAACCGCAAGACTGCCAACTGGGGCGTGGACCTGCCCACGGGCACGCACAAGTGGACGTGGAAGGACATCACCGCCGACGTCAAGCACCTCGACAAGGACGATCGCAAGGACATCGTGCACGTCACCGAGAAGACGGGCAGCACCGGCCATGCGAAGAAGGAGGTGCGGCTGTCCCAGTTCGGCGGCGACAAGTTCTACCTGGCCGCCTACATCGAGCAGGATCCGCACCTGGGCAAGTACATCGATGGCCACACGGAGCTCGGCAAGCGCAAGCCGGTCATGTGCACCGATCCGATCCAGGTGTGGCGCAAGTTCTGGTACAAGGAGCTCAAGGTCGAGGGCATCACCGTCAAGGACTTCGGCGACGCGCCCGACACCTACGAGGACGTCAAGACCATCATGGCCGAGGCGGGGGTCAAGGAGATGACCCGCTCCACGGCCGATGGTCTCGATCCGCCGGTCATCTACCCCAAGCACATGATCAGCTACTACGTCGACATGAACGTCATGGCGTACAAGAACAACTTCAAGGGCAACACCACCGATGGCTTGATGGTGGGCGACGTCCACGAGGCCAAGTTCTGGGCCCTGGCTCCCGCCGAGGCCGACAAGCCCGTGATGTTTCGGATGCTCAATGCAAACGCGCTGTGGGCCCCGGGGAACAACACCACTGCGGTCAACGTCAATGCCTGGACGACCAGCGACAAGTTCCCCCTCCAGGTCAACGTGGGGGCGCTCGTCATCGACCCGCCCCAGACGGCCGGCGCCAAGCTGCTCACCTCGGGCCTCTGGGAAGCCGAGGACTACATCGAGACGCCGCCGCCGTCGGGCTCGCCGTCGGGTACGCCCTCGACCTGGGCATGGGGCAACGCGCGCAGCGGCAACCTCAAGAACGGGGACGTGACGCTGAGTCCCAATCGCGACGATCCCCGGATGGTGCAGGTCAACCTACCGGCCGACGTGGTGGTGGCGGGCACCGACGCCACGCACACCAGGCTCAAGATCAAGTCGCTCGTGGTGAGATCCTCGGAGATGTACCTGGGCACGTCCTACGCCAAGGGCATCGTCAACGCCTATACTCCCAACGACGAGCAGGACTTCATCAACACCATCAACCACGAGCTCGGGCACTCGCTCAAGCAGGTCACCAAGGTCCGGCCCGGCGGCATCCCGGCGCACCACCTGCAGTACGACAGCCAGGGCTCGCACTGCAATTACACGAACAAGAAGTGCCTGATGTACGAGAGCGGTCCGCAGCCGGGGTCGCTCAACCGCTACTGCCCGGTCTGTCACCCATACTTGCTCGTGCAGGACATGTCCGACGTATGACGAGCCGGGGCCGCTCCGTTCTCTTCGGGCTCGCGCTGGGGCTCGGCCCGAGCGCGTGCTCGGGCTCTGCCACGCACAAGCCCGAGGCGGCCAACATCGAGCCCGCGCCCCATGCCGGGACCGTCGAGCCGAGCCCTCGCCCGCCCGCGCCCCCCAAGGAGACCACACCGATGACCACGGAATCCGATCCCTTGATCAAGCTGCTGCACCTGTCCGATGCCGAGCACTTCACGGTCACCGAGGAGCGCTTGCTCGAGCTGCAGGGCTCGCTCTCCGACGCGGTGGAGGCCGGCGCACCGGATCCTGCCGCGCTACCCCCTCGGCTCGCGCTCGGTGCCCCGGCGCAGGTGGATCTCCGAGCGCAGGCCACGGTGCCGCTGCTGCTGGGCTCGTTCCAATCGGGCCTGCGGGCGTGGCAGGTCAACTTCGAGCCCAACCTCCTGGTGTTCGTCAAGGATCACGCCTCGGGTGAGCTCGCGTTCGCCAAGCCTCTGATCAGCCTGCGTCGCGGGCCTCGACCGCTGCCGTCGGCGGCGGGGGACCCCCCGGACGAGATCAACGCCACGGCCACGTACGCCGGCGTCAAGTCCATCGACCTCGCGCAGAAGCTCGAGACTCCGCTGCGCCCGGGACGGATCTCCGTGACCGCGGTTGCCTACGACGTTCGCTCCAACACCGTGGGGCTCGAGCTGCAGGGCGACGCACCGCGTCCCAAGTCGTTCGCCACCAAGAGCCCCCACGTGCGCCACGAGCTCGACGAGCGCTCGCCTCTTGCGCCCGAGCTCGACGTGCCCGGCACCGGCTCGGTGCGCGAGGGCCTGAAGATCCGCGTCGCGATCCAGACCTCCGACGAGGCTGCCATCGTCCGCACCGAGTTCAACCAGCCCATGCTCTCGGGTCACGTGATCCTCGTGCGGCTCGACGAGCGCCCGACCATCGTGCCCACCTTCGTACCCGTGCAGCCCGTGCGCAGTGGCGACGCCGAGCCCGCCTACAACGCGCTCTACATCGCCGACTTCGGCGGCGCCGACGGGCACCCGATCGAGACCGGGAAGTACCAGGTCTACGTGGACGTGGGCGTCGAGCTGCGCGGGCCGTTCGAACTCACCGTGACCGAGTAGCTCGAGGCGCTCGACCGGTTCTGCGCCGGTCTGGCTACGCCAGGATCCGCTTGGTCGCCGCGATGGTGCCCGCCACCTCGCGCGCTCGCATGCGGTAGCTGCCGCCAAGCGCCGCCACGTAGAGCACCTCGCCCATCAGCTCGAGCACGTCCACGCTCATGTCGCGGGACTCGCCGTTGCGACGGATGCGGGGGATGGCCTTGCCGCGACCCACGATCGGGGTGACCGCGGCCAGCATGCTCAGGTCGAGACTGGTGTCGCTCTTGGCCACCAGCATGCCCTGCTCGTCGACCACCAGCACCGCGTCGAGCCGGCCTCGATTGGCCGCGTGCGTCAGCGCCAGCTCCAGGGCCTCGGCCGTGTTGCTCGACCGCCTGCGGCGGCGCTCGTAGTAGGGACGCCCGGGTCGAGGCAGCGGGCGGAGGCGGAGAGGCTCATGGACCGCGTTCATGCATCCACACTATCCTACATCTGCCTACCACCAAATTTCGGGCGCGTTCGGGGCTGTCGCTCGAGCGCCGCCGGCGACGGGCCGGCGACGCTCATGAGGTCTATGCTCCGGCGCGTGCCCCAGCCGGTCGACGTTGCCCTGTCCCGCTCGCAGGCCCAGCTCACCATCGAGTGGGAGGACGGCGCCGTCTCTCGGCTTCCGATCGCCTATCTGCGGGGGTGGTGCCCCTGCGCCGCGTGCCAGGGCCACGGTACGGTGGTTCAGTATCACGAGGCGCCCGACGATCTGGGCATCGAGCTGATGGCCGAGGCCGGAGCCTACGCCCTGCACCTGCGCTTCTCCGACGGACACGACAGCGGGATCTACACGTGGACGTGGCTGCGCCAGATTGCGCCCGATAGCCCGCCCAAGGGCCTCAAGAACGGGCGCTTCGTGGGCGGGCGCTTCGAGGAACCGTGAGGGCCTCGCGGCTCCATTCCTCGGCATGGAAACAGCAGCGGCGTCGAGGCGCAGCGAAGGGGCGGGCCGGAGGCGCTCGACCACCAACCTCACCGGGTGCTCACGAGGTCCGCCGCGACATCGAAGCCCGGCACGAGCACGTTCGCCACGCGGCTCGGCGCGATGATGGCTTCTGCGCTCATCGTCTCCGTGGCTCTGGCAACGAGCTCGCGACCGCCAGCATCCGCGAGTAGATGCCCCCGCACGAGCTGGGCGCAACAGGCGTAGAGCACCATGGATCGAGCACGCAACTCCTGCTCCGCCACGTTGAGTTCCTCGATCGCAGCCGGCACTTGGCTGCACTGGGCGAGTACGCCCGCTTGGATCAAGCGGGCCAATGTCGACGCCCACGGCAACCGCTCCCTTCGTACCCTCCGCACAATCGCTTCGGCGTGCTGCAGCAGTTTCTCACGCTCTCGACCGTCTCGACGCGAGGCCAACGCGAGTGCGCATCGTCCCCGCAGAAGCCATGACTCGTTGCGCATGTACTCGATACGTAGCAAGTACGACCTGCGCATCATGGGCCAGGTCGAGCAGACATCGTTCCACGCCGCAGCGGGGTCGTCGCGGTACAGTGCGATATGGGCTCGTGCCACGAGGTCTTCTTGTCCTTGCAACAGGAAATCACGGTCCTTGGCCCACCCCTTCATCGCTTCCTGCCTGCTCGCATCGGCAGCATCGGGGTCGTCCTGGATGAGCCATATGAAGTTCGGCAGTCCGGTCTGGAATGCGGTCCACGCGTAGCGCTCGCCCCGGCCGGCCGCCTCGCGTAGTAGTCCCGGGATGGACTCACACATCTCGCGGGTACGACCGAGATAGAAGCGCGACCACATCCAAAACGTTCGCACCGTCGTCAGGAGCCATGAAGCGTCGCGACAGCGCGTGCTGAGCTGCTCGACAGCACGTTGTGCGAAGTCGCACGACTGTCTCCACTCTGCGGCCAAATACGCCACCAGCGAACGAACGGAGACCAAGAACGCCTGAGCTTCCGGCGAATTCAAGCGATCAGCGAGCTCCGCGGCCTTGCCGAGGATCTCTTCCACCTCGGACCGTGTACGTATTCCGTCGAGTGCACGGTGGCCGGCCTCCAGGGTCAATGCGCGCGCCACTCGAGTCGGCTCCCCGGTTTCCAGCGCCATCATGAGGTGACGAGCCTGAAACTCCGTAGCAATGAAGGTATCGAACATGCTCAAGCCAAAGCCAGCCGACCAGCAAATGTCGATCCGCTTTAGCTTCTCAGGAGCGATCTGATTCTCATGACGCTCTCGGAACGCCAGGCCCCGCAGGCGTACGTGGGCACGGCGGTAGACGAGAGCGAGGAGGGCCGACCGGTGGCTTCGTGGCAGGCTCATGCCAATCGAGCGCAGCACTTCCCGCAGCACGGTCACGCCACTCTCCAGGTGCCCGGCCTGGAGCCGACAGTCGGCCACGCGTCGCCGGTACTCCAAGGCACTCGTGGGGTCGGCGACCTCGGAGGCCTGGTGGTAGACCTCGGCCGCTTCGGTCAGGCGCCCGCCGTTCGCGAGCGCGTCGGCGAGCTTTCGCAGCAGGTCGGGGTTCCTGGTGGTCGCCTGCCCGCCGAGCTCCATGGCCCGGCGGTACGCTCGAGCGGCGCGATCGAAGGCGACCGCGGCGACCGCTCGGTCACCTGCTTCGACCGCGTAGCGAAATGCCTGCGCGTTGGCGCCCGCGCCGGCCCAATGAATGGCGAGCTGCTCGGGTTCCCGCTCCTCGCTCCGCTCGAGCGCGGCCGCCAGCGCAGCATGCCCGCTCGCACGAGCAACCGGGTCGAGCGCCTCCCACATCACCTCGCGGACGCGATCATGGTACGTCTCGAGGGCCATCGTGCCCCCGCGGATGGGTAGCGATCGTAGGAGGCTCGCGACGCGCAAGACTCCAACCGCCTTGGCGAATTCCTCCGGGGACCCCGCGGCACGCGCAAGTACTTTCTGACTGATCGGACCGCCAGCGATGACGCAGAGCTCCAGAATGCGCCGCGGGTATGAGTCGAGCGCGGAGATGCGAGCCGCGATGACGTCCTCCAGTCGCAAGCCTTCGATGCTACGCCCGAGCTGCTGGACACCGCGTACGAGCTCGAGCAGGAGCAACGGGTGACCACCGCTCTCCGCTGCCAGCGCATGTGCATTTCCCGGCGAGTCGTGGTGCTCGAGCAGTAGCTTGGCCAACTCGATACCCTCGGTGGGCGACAGTGGATTCACTTCGATGATCTGAGCCATGCTCGGTTGCTTGCCCGCAAGCTCGTTGAGCCAAGGCGGTGCGTCGACGGCATCCACGCGCGCCGTGACGAGCAGCAGCAACGAGGGGGACCGGGGGGGGCGCATGACGTGCACGAGCAGCGCCAAGCTGTCGGCATCCGTCCACTGGAAGTCGTCGATCCAGATGACCAGCCGACGGACCCTGGCCACGCGGCTCACGAGGTCTCGAAAGGCACCGAAGGCCCGGACACGCAGTTGCTGCGGATCGGGAATCAGCTCCGCTTCGCTGAGCGGCAGCGGGAAGAAGCGACGAAGCGACGGGAACATGTGGCCCAGGTGAGTTACGCCACCGGGCCTGACCGCTCGTAGGTCGTCGTCCTCGAGTCTCCCGAGGTAGCGCGCAAGCACGTCGATGACGCCGTCCAGGGCCTTGAATGGGACTGACTCCCGCTCGTGGCACCTTCCGCGCAGCACGACTGCGCCCTGGTCGAGCTCTACTCGATCGCAGAACTCTCGTGCAAGCGCGGTCTTTCCCATGCCGGAGTCGCCACGAATGATCACGATCGCGGCACCATCGTCCTCGAGTCTTCTCAAGCTCGACAGTAGCCGCTCGATCTCGTGATGCCGGCCGATGAACGGTGTCGAGTTCGTGGACGGGACGTCGGTCGGACCCCTGGATTCGAGCACTCCCAAGCTCCGCAGGATCTCCGCTTCCTTCGGTCGCTCGTCGGGCGACACCGAGAGCAGGCGCATGCACAGGTGTTCGAGGTCCGCAGGGGCTCCTGGGGTGACTTCCGACGGGAAGGGAGGAACGGTGCCATGCTTCGCCAGGATCACATCGATGCCAGTTCCTTCGTGCGGCCGCCGGCCCGTCAATGCCTCGAACAACAGCACACCGAACGAGTACCAATCGCTCTGTGCCGTCACTTGACCACCGGAAGTCTGCTCCGGGGCCATGTATGCCGCCGTGCCGGCGGGTGGCTCGTCGTGCGTGAAGGCGTCGATGTCGCTCACTAGGCCGAAGTCCAGCACTACGAGCCGATCGTTTCGATCGACGAGGATGTTGGATGGCTTGACGTCTCGGTGGACCTTGCCCGCGGAGTGCAGTGCGCGGAGCCCGGCCGCGAGTTGCCGAAGCGCTGCTCGTAGCCGAGCCTCGTCGAACGAGGCTCCTTCCAAGTGATTCGGGCGCACGTAGTCGAGAAAGTTTGCGCCCTCGATCAACTCCATGGTGAAGAACCAAGAGCCGGAGTACTCGAAGAGCTCACCGAGACGGACGAGATTGGGGTGCTCGACGTCCCTGAGCATACGGAACTCGGACTTGAGCCGGATCACGGCGCGATGGTCTCGTATGCGCACCGTCTTGAGCGCCACGACCCGGCCAGTTTCCTGATCCCGCGCGCGCCACACCACTCCCATGCCGCCACGTCCTACGCAGCCCTCCAGGGAGAACCGAGGTGGTAGGGCAAGATCGGGCTCATCTTCCCCGACGGACTCGAAGACGGACCAAGAGCTCAGACCAGCACGGCAGTTGGTGCAGCCTCGCAAGTGTGAGATCAGTGCCGCCCGCTCGATCTCGGAGAGGGTCTCGCGAGCCAGATCGTCGATGAGCACCAGCGCAGTGTCACAGTCCATCCTATGGCTCTCTCTCGCGACCGTCTTGAAAGGCTCGCCGGAGGGATTCCTTGGCCGCATCCACGGTACGCCGTGCTCGTTCGGCGCTACCGAGCGCGAGACGGCGGGCGATTTCCCCATCTCCGTACCCTTGGGCCCAGAGCTCGAGTGCCGCTCGATAGCGCAAGCGTGCGTACGCATGCTCGAGCAATCCACGAGCTTGTTCCACGTTTCGTACCTGTAAGCGCTCGGCGATCTCCTCGATGGGTCCCCCCTCTTCGGCCAACACCGCAGCCATGCGCAATCGCGACGGAATCGACTCGTCTAGGTACTCGAGGAGGCGATTGACGGTCAGGCGCGCGGTCGCACCATCCCGTGCGTTCGCAATGGAAGAGTGGAGGCTGACCAACCGTCGCCAGCGCTCGTTGCCATCTTCTGAGTTGGTCTTCACATCAGGACGATGGCGAATATAGTCGGGATGACGGCGCAGTACGTCGATCTGCGTATGCTTGAGGACTCGCCAGAGCCAAGCCCGGAACCGCTCCGATCTCATCGATTCGTCCATGTCGACCTTCTGATGGTCGAAGAATACGCGAAGCTTTCGATAATCGGAGACTTGTAGACGTTCCCACAACAAAGTCAGCGAATCTTGACGCAAGTCCTCGCTACGCGCGAACGGGATCAAGAAGGAGTGCTTGCGGAGCCGCTGGATGCAGAGCGGTGCGATGGCCTCCCAAAAGTCGCCCCAGGCACGATCGTCCGCCTTGGCTACGACATCGGCGGCCAAGCGCACGATCTGGAACCACGATGTCTCATCTTGCGCGCACATGCACCAAATTGTGGCTCCAATGGTGAGCATCGTAGTCCAATCGGGTCAACACGTCGAGGCTTCCCTTGACATACCTGCGCGGCACGAGTGTCGGATGCTGAACGCCGTTCGTCGTGTGAGTCTTCGCACGCTCGCCCTGCGTGGTGCTTGGGTTTCGGGTGGACGTTTCCATTCATGTACGGGAAGTGAATTCGTGCCGAGGTTGGCACGAGGTCCGCCGGGTCCGTGTGACATCGGACGGGAGACTTGCCGTGTGCAACTGAGCAATTGCCTAGCACACCGTCGCGTCACAATGTCTGCACCTTTTGCCCTCCCCGTCGTCGGCGAGCTCGTCGACGAACGCTACCGGATCGTCTCCTTGCTCGGTCAGGGAGGCATGGGGGCGGTCTACGTGGCCGAGCAGGTCGCCCTGCGCCGCGAGGTCGCCCTCAAGGTGCTCCAGCAGGGCCTGGCCTACGACGAGTCGAGCGCGCGCCGGTTCGAACGGGAAGCGCGAGCCGCATCGAGGATCCGCCATCCCAACGTGGTGGAGGTCTACGACTTCGGCAAGCTGCCCTCGGGCTGCTTCTACTATGTGATGGAGCGGCTCGAGGGGGAGGACCTCTCACGATTGCTCGCACGAACGGGGCGGTTCGGCTGGCCTCGCGCCCAGGCGCTGCTCGTGCAGATCGTGCGGGCGCTCGCGGCGGCTCATGAGCAGGGGATCGTCCACCGTGACATCAAGCCCTCCAACTGCTTCCTCGTGGCGCCGCGGCGCCGCGGCGATCCGGACGTGATGAAGCTGCTCGATTTCGGAATCGCCAAGACCGATTCCGGGGCGGGGGAGACGGTCGCGCTCACGGGGGCGGCCGACGTGGTGGGCACGGCGCTCTACATGGCACCCGAGCAGGCCATGGGCCAGCCGGTCGATGCGCGCACCGACGTCTATGCGCTCGGTGTGGTGATGTTCGAGATGCTCACGGGTCGAGTGCCGTTCTCGGCTCCCACCGGGGTCCAGGTGCTGGTGCTGCATGCCCAGCAGCCTCCACCGCCGCCGCGAACGATCGAGCCCAGCATCTTCCCGGCCGTGGAGGGGATCATCCTGCGCGCACTGGCCAAGGATCCGAGCGCACGGTTCCAGTCGATGGAGGAATTCGAGGCCGCGCTCGCGGCGGTGGGACCGAACGGCGCCTCCACGATGCGGCTGGCACTGGTTCCGAGCGCGGTGGATGGCACGGAGATCTTCGAGCCGATCGTGGCGGCGAGCTCCTCGACCGCCGGGGCCACTGCGATCACGCCGCGTCCGGGGCCGGCCTCGTCGCAGCGCATGCCCAAGACGGAGATCCTCACGGCGAGCGCGTCGGCCACGATGAGCGTGCCCGGCTCGACGGGCACCGATCCTGGCACCGTCATGGCCTCCACTGGGCAGACGACCGCGACTCGGCCGGCCCTCGACGAGCGGGCGAGCACGGACGCCGGCTCGTATGGGACCTTGGTTTACTCGCCGCCGAGTCTCGCCGCAGCCCCGCGACGATGGTGGCCAAGAGCGGCTGCAGGGCTCGTCGTGGTGGGCGTGAGCGTCGGGGCAAGCTACGGGCTCGTGCTCGCGACGAGCCCCCAGGCCCCCGAGCTCGACGCGAGTCATGACGACGCGCAGCGCCCCACCGAGGTTTCGCGCTCGAGTGGCCCGAGCCCGGTGTCGTTCGGATCGGAGCCCCGGCCCGACGATGGAGGTGGCATCGACGTGTCGATCCACGTCGACCCCGAGGTGGCCAAGTCCTCCGGGCCACCGAGACCGCAGACCGCAGCCGAGCAAGTCGCAGCGCTCGCACGCCGGGGCACGCTGCCGCCGCGCGCCTGGCTCGAGGCTTCCGGCTCGTTCGCGGGCCGGATCACTGCCGCTGGTCCGGATGCCGCACCCGTCGGTGGCGCTCGGGTCTGTGCGTGGGTCCTCGACCCCGAGGCGCCCTCGGAGCTGCGGCGCATCCCCACCTGCGCGCGATCGGATCGACGGGGGCAGTATGCGCTGAAGGAGCTGGTGCCGAGCTATTACGGCTTGACCGCCTCGGCCGAGGGCTTTGCTCCGGCCCACCACGCCACCGAGGTCTTGGTCCTGGCACCTGGCGAGTCGCGCACCGAGCTCGACCTCGCGATGCGCAGCGGCGGCGGAAAGCTGGTCGGGCACGTGCGCGACCAGGCCGGCAAGGCGCTTCGCGGCGCGAGCGTGCACGTGGGCACGGAGTCGCGACCGGTCGCCCAGGCGGTGACCGATGACCGCGGTGCGTTCGCGGTGTGGGTCGACGACGGGCGCTATCGCGTGGGGGCCTCGGCCAAGCGCCACGGCCCGGTCACGCTCGAGGAGGCGTCGACGAAGGTACCCGTCGAGCTGGTGCTAGTGCGCGAGGCGGTGTGGGCGGGGAGGATCCTGTGGCAGGACACCGACGAGCCGGTCGACGGCGTGAGCGTGCGGGTGGGCGACGAGCTGGCCTACTCCGACCGCGAAGGTCGCGTGCGGCTCTCCGGTCTCGCCGCGGGGCGGCACGAGGCGAGGCTCGACGTTCCCGGGGCGAGCGAGCACGTGACCACGTCGCTGGCGCTCGATCCAGGGAGGACGCTCGCGGCGACGATCCGGGTGCCGCGGGCGATCGTGCCGCCTGAGCCTGAGCCGCTGCCCGAGCCCGAGCCGCTGCCGGAGCCGGCGCCGCTGCCGGAGCCCGCGGCTGCATCGCCGCCACCGCCAACCAAGAATACGCCGCCCACGGATGCCGAGCTCCGCAAGAAGCTCGCGCGCAAGATCAAGGCCAAGTGCGCGCCCGAGATGGTGGGCGAGGCGGTGACCGTGCTGTTCGAGGTCACGCGGAGCGGTGAGGTCAAGCACCTCACCACCGAGCAACGAAACGCCGCGGGAGCGTGTGCCAAGCGGCAGATCGTCGGCACTCGCTTCCGGCCGCGGGAGCGTGCGACGAGCCTCGAGATCGAGGTGGAGTGAGCCGTCATGCGTCGTGCAATACCGGACTCCGTGTCACTGACGTCGATGGTCGCAGTGGTGACGCTCGCGGGCATGGTGGCGGCCCCCTGCGCACGCGCTGCTCCGGACCCGTTCGAGGTGGAGGTCGCCGACGGTCGAGCGCCGCGGGAGTCGGGCAACGAGCTGATGGCGCAGGGCGAGGCGTACCGGGCCGCAGGCAATCACGTGGAGGCGGCGCGTGCGTATGCGGCGGCCTTCGATGCGCTCGCCCAGCGCGCTCGGCCCGACGCGGACGAGAGGCTCGCGTTCAACCTCGCGGTGGACGAGTTGGTGCTCGCCCAGGAGGCGGATCCCGAGAACCTCGCGCTGCTGGAAGAAGAGGTTGCGCTGATCGAGCGCCATGAGGCACGGCACGGGGCTGTGTCACCTGGGCTGGCCAAGGAGCTCGCGCGGGTGACGGACAGGCTCGAGGAACTGCAGCCGAAGGAAGAGACCGCGAGCGCCGAGCCGACCGAGCACGCGCCTGGCCCCGAAGCAGGCGTCGATGACGACGACCCGCTCGCTCTCCCGCCGTATCCACCCGCGCCGCCGAGCGGCAAGCACCTCGTCCGGGCGGGGATCATCATCACCTCCTCGGCCGTGCTGCTTCGGGGCGCGTCGGCCCTCAACTGTGTGTCCAATGACGCGGACGCAGCGGTCGACTGTGACATCGGCTTGCTGTACGGCGTGACCTACGGTGCGATCGGTACCTTGGTCGGGATGGGCTTGCTCGGTGGAGGGGCTGCACGGAGGGGGAAGCGGCTCGCGCACGGGGACGTCCTTCGTGGCGGAACGAGCATCACTCCGCGTGAGCAGCTGGGCTGGGGGTTGTTCGGGGTCGGCACGGCATGGTGGGTCATATCGAGAGGCATCGCATTGGCGATCCTCTTCGGCGGGACCCGAGCGGACGGCCCCGCA
Organism: Paraliomyxa miuraensis; assembly: GCF_026337845.1. Classification (GTDB taxonomy): domain Bacteria; phylum Myxococcota_A; class Polyangia; order Nannocystales; family Nannocystaceae; genus Paraliomyxa; species Paraliomyxa miuraensis. The sequence continues at coordinate 75,359 of NZ_JAOVZF010000139.1, forward strand.
TCGATCATGGATGGGGTGGGCTGGTTCACGAGCGTTCCCGTTGCCGCCGTGGGCTTGGCGCTCGCGCTCCATGGCCGTGCGTACCGCAAGAACCGGACCAAGTTCGAGCAGCATCACCGCCCGAAGGTCGTGATGCAGCCTTCGCTCTCGTTGTTTCCCGGCGGCGGCACCGTGGTGGTGTCGGGCCGCTTCTGAGCACGGTGGGCACCGACATCGGGATCGAGGCGGAGCGAGCCGTCATGCGTCGTCCAGTTCCAATTCGCTCGTCTCTCACATCGATGGTCGTCGTGGTGACGCTCGCGGGCATGGTGGCGGCTCCCTGCGCACGCGCAGCGCCGGGCCCGTTCGACGAGGTGGAGGTCGCCGACGATCGAGCGCCGCGGGAGTCGGCCACCGAGCTGATGGCGCAGGGCGAGGCGTACCGGGCCGCAGGCAACCACGTGGAGGCGGCGCGTGCGTATGCGGCGGCTTTCGATGCGCTCGCCCAGCGCGCTCGGCCCGACGCGGACGAGAGGCTCGCGTTCAACCTCGCGGTGGACGAGTTGGTGCTCGCCCAGGAGGCGGATCCCGAGAACCTCGCGCTGCTGGAAGAAGAGGTTGCGCTGATCGAGCGCCATGAGGCACGGCACGGGGCTGTGTCACCTGGGCTGGCCAAGGAGCTCGCGCGGGTGACGGACAGGCTCGAGGAACTGCAGCCGAAGGAAGAGACCGCGAGCGCCGAGCCGACCGAGCCGGCCGAGCCGGATTCCGGAGCGGTCCAGACGTCCGAGCCAGAGCCCGACGAGCCGATCGATGACGAGCACGCGCTGGCCGAGCCGCCACGATCGCGTCCCGGGCTCGAATGGGCAAAGGTAGGCTCCGGGACCGCCGCCTTCGTTGGAGGCATCGGTCTCGTGGGTGTCGGCGCGTGGACGTTCGGTGCCGTCGATGCGTGGCACGACCAGCAACTCACCGCGCTGGAGATCGACCAGTACCCGGACGAAGACGGCCTTCGCGAACAATTGGACCGGTGGCATCGGCGTGAGCGCAGCATCGCGGCCGGGCTCGTCGTGGGGGGAGCGGCGCTCGCAGGCGTGGGCGTGGGCCTCACGAGCTGGGGTGCATGGCGGCTGCGACGACAACGGCGAGCGATGAACACCATCGCGACGGGTCCCAGCCCCAAGCCGTACCCACCCGAGCCGCCGAGCGGCAAGCCGCTCTTCTGGACGGGGCTCGCCCTCACCGGCTCGGCGGTGGTGGTTCGGAGCGCCCTGGTCTTCATCTGTAGGGAAACCGAAGGCTACTGCAACTCCTCCGACGGCGCGGGCGCAGAGGTCGGCGTGCCCGCCGTAGCGATCGGGGCATGGGTCGGGATGGGACTGCTCGGCGGCGGGGCGGCGCGGAGCGGGACGTGGCTCGCCCATGACGACGTCCGCCTTGGCAGGACGAGCATCACCCCGCGGGCGTGGTTGGGCTGGGCGTTGTTCGGCTCCGGGATGGCATGGTGGACCGCATCGAGGGCCATCGCCGCCGTGGTGTTCTTTCGCGATGACTTCCTCGTGTACGGCAAGAACGTGAACGTAACGCGCTCCCCCGAGTGGCTGGTGGCCCAGGTGGGCTGGTCCACCGGCATCCCCATCGCCGCCACGGGCCTGGCGCTCGCGCTCCACAGCCGTGCGTATCGCAGGGGCCGGTCGGGATTCGAGCGCTACCGCCAGCCGCACCGACCGAAGGTCGCGATCCAGCCCTCGCTCTCGCTCCTTCCCGGCGGCGGCGCCTTGTCGCTCTCGGGCTGCTTCTGAGCAGGGACAGTCGATGTCGAAACGCAAACGATGGAGTCGAGCATGGAGGAAGGACGGATTTGGATGTTCGTGGGCGTGGTCTCGGTCACGGGATGCCTGGAGTACCCGCATCCGTTGCCTGCCCCCGTGGCCGAAACGAGCAGCGAAACGAGCACGAGCAGCGACACGAGCACGAGCAGCGGCACGATCGCCGACTCGACGACGGACGCGACCTCCACCGGCCCCATCGCCGAGTGTGGCAATGGCGAGGTCGAGGACGGCGAGGAGTGCGACGGCACCGACTGGAACGGAGCGACGTGCGAGAGCGTCGGGTTCGGCCTGGGGCAGTTGGCGTGCGCGAGCTGCCAGTTCGATGTCTCCCGGTGTGGGCCTCCGCTGGGGATGGTCGAGGTGCCGGGCGGGGTGTTCGAGATGGGCTCGACCCAGCAGTCGAACGAGCAGCCGATCCGCCAAGTGCACGTCGATGCGTTCTGGATCGACGAGACGGAGGTGACGGTGGAGGCCTATGCCGCGTGTGTGGATGCCGGCGCATGCAGTGAGCCGGGCACGAGCGCCAACTGCAACTGGAAGGTCGTGGGGCGTGAAGACCACCCGGTCAACTGCCTGACCTGGTTTCAGGCCGACAGCCATTGCCGGTGGGCCGATGATGGGACGAAGCGGCTGCCGACCGAAGCAGAGTGGGAGAAGGCAGCGCGGGGAACGGACGGGCGGGAGTACCCATGGGGTGACACGCCCACGGCGAGCTGTACCCATGCCGTGATGAGCGCTGGTGGCACCTCCTACTACGGCTGCGGGGCTGGCAGGACGTGGTTGGCGGGAAGCAGGCCGCTCGGGGTCTCTCCATACGGGGCGCACGACATGGCCGGCAACGTGCGGGAGTGGACGGCCGACTGGTACGGGGGCCAGTACGACCCCGCCGACCTGGTCGACCCAGCGGGCCCGGACACCGGCACCTCACGGGTGCAGCGCGGCGGTGCGTGGACCAATACCGCCCCGCCTCTTCGGACGACCGCTCGGAGCAGCAGCGGACCTGGCTCTTCCAGCAATGCCGTCGGATTCCGCTGCGCCAGGACACCGCCCGCCCCCCCGTAGCCGGCCGGCACGGATGACGCTCGCGGCCTCCGTCACTCGCCGGGCTCGAACCGTATCGAACCCAGTCATTTCAACGACTTGAAGCCCCGTCCCCCGCCCCCCGCAAGCGTTCCTCCGACCCGCTCACTCCCGGCGCCGCTTGCGGCGTGAGCGGTCGCATGTCCCTCGCCCAACGGGTATGCTCCGCGCCATGCCAGTCGACGCCGCCGAGGCCGAGCTCATCGCCAAGTCGCTCAAGCGATGGGCTGGCTGGGACAAGATTCCCGACGAGGTCATGAACGAGATGTGCCGCAACGCCGAGCTCATCGAGATCAAGCGCAAGCGATCCGTGTTCCGGCGCGACGAGCCCGGCCCCGGGCTATTCCTCGTGAAGTCTGGGGAGTTCAAGCTCAGCCTCATCTCGAGCGAGGGCCGCGAGCAGATCCTCTATCTGGCGGAGCCGGGCAAGCTCATCGGCGAGGGCTTCCTCCCCGGCGACGTGCGTGCCGCGGCCTCGGCCTTCGCGATGGTCGATTCCGAGATCTGGCGCTTCGACACCAACGAGGTGGTCAGGCTCATCGCTCGGTCCGAGGAGCTGGCGTTTGCGCTCATGCGGCAAATGGCCTTCCGGGCCAACCGCCTCATCGACCTCGTGCTCGACCTGTCGCTGCGCTCGGTGGAGCGACGCCTGGCCTCCTTCTTGTTCACGCTGGCGGTGCGCAACGGCGCCGAGCAGGGCACGCCCTGCGTGATCCCGCGCCAGCTCGACATGAACACGGTTGCCGCGCGTCTGGGCACGGTCCGCGAGGAGATCTCGCGCGCGCTCAACCGTATGCAGCGCAACGGAATCCTCAGCCTCAGTCGACAAGAGATCGTCGTCCTCGATCTCGGTGCGCTCGAGCGCGTCACCTACGAGTGACCGGGGAGTGACCGTCCCGTCTCCTGGCCGCTCGAGCCGCTCGAGAAGCGTCGGCTGGATCGCTTGCTTCCGCCTGGCGACGGCGGGCCTCGGCCTGTTGTCGTGCAAGGAACCCGAGGCCACCGGGGATGCAAGGGCCGCTCCGGCCGCCGCGACCACCCCCGACGTGCCCCCGCCCGAGTGCCACGACTGGTCCACCCTCGACCTGTCCGAGGTGCCGCCGCTGGTCGAGGGGGCGCAAGCGCCCCTGCTCGACGAGGTCTGGCGCACGGTGCTCGAGAAGCACTTCGATCCGACCCTGGGCTGCTTGCAGTGGGACGAGCTGCGCGAGGTCTACGCGCAGAAGGTGGCCAAGGCCTCCTCCGACGCGGAGGCCTACGCGCACATCAATGCCATGCTCGACGAGCTGGGGCAGAGCCACCTGCGCCTGTTCCCCCCCTCGCGCAACGAGGAGTCGATGGGCCCTGCCTCGCCCGCGCTCACGGTGCGCTGGATCGAGGATCAGCTCGTGGTGGTGGAGAGCCGTGCCGATGGCCCGCAGGGGCCCGTGCATGCGGGGGCCACCCTGCTCGCGATCGACGACGAACCGGTCGGTCGCCTCGTCGAGCGCGTCCGCGGCCGCACCGAGCCCAACGCCCTTGCCCTGGAGGTGAGCCGGGCCGTCGCGGTGCGCCTCTCGTGCGAGCGCGCGGGCATGACCCACAAGCTCAAGGTCACCGATCCGACCAAGTCACCGACCAAACCACCAGCCAAGCCGGACGATGGAGTCGAGCCGCAGCCGCAGCCGCAGCCGCATCTGGCGATCCGCATCGTGCCGTGCCTGCCCCCCGAGGGCGAGCGCGTGACCCTGGGGAACCTTCGCGACATCCCCACCCGGGTCGAGCACCGCATGCTCGACGGTGACGTGGGCTTGCTCGCCTTCAACGTGTGGATGCTTCCCATGGTCCAGGAGGTCACCCGCGCGATGGCCGAGATGCGGGGCGAGGGCATGCGGGGCCTGGTGATCGATCTGCGCGGCAATCCCGGCGGAGTGGGCACGATGGTGGTGCCCGTGGCCCGCCTCCTGCTGCGCGAGGACGGCAGCCTGGGCACGCTGCGCTTTCGGGACTTCGAGCAGAAGCTCGCCGTCGACGGCCAGCCTCAGGCCTTCGATGGTCCAGTCGCGGTGCTCGTCGACGAAGGCACCGCCAGCGCGTCCGAGCTGTTCGTGGTGGGCCTGCACGATCTGGGGCGCATCACCGTGGTGGGCGCACACCCCTCGGCGGGGGCCGCGTTGCCCTCGCTGATCGAGGAACTCCACGGCGGCGCCCTCTTGCAGTACGTCGTGGCCGACTTCGTTTCACCCAAGGGCACCGTGGTCGAGGGCAAGGGCGTCGTGCCCGACGTGCCCGTGGTCGAGACCCGCGAGGACTTCGCCGCCGGGCGCGACCCCGTGCTCGAGGCCGCGCAGCGCCATGTGGTGGGCGCCTTGGGCCCACCTCCGACGCTTGCCGATCCCGCTTCCCCGGCGCCCCCGGATGGGTCCAGCCCATCCCCCACTCCCTGAGCGCCGGCCGCCAAGCGCCGCTCTGGTCGGGTGGGGGCTCGCCCTGGTACGCTGCTCGCTAGTGCTCGTGTACCGACGCCCTTGGGTCTGGATCGGTCCCGTGCTGTGGGCCTTGGCCGGCAGCCCGTCTTGTACCAAGAGCGATTCCGCTCCAGCCAAGGACGAAGGTGGTTCGAAGGCCTCGCTCGAGGCGGACGACGGAACTCCTGCCGCTGCGGCCGAGGCCACCCCGGCGCTGCCCGAGGCCCAGGGGGTCCTCGATCGCGCGACCGAGGCCATGGGAGGCAAGGCCGCCATCGCCCGCGTCCAGAGCTTCCACTATCGCGGCACCATCGACATGGTCGGCCACAACATCCACGGAGATCTGGAGATCTGGTGGGAGGCCGGCGACTTCTACATGGAGCAGAAGGTCCCCGGCATCGGCACGATGCGCGCGGGCAAGCGTGGGGACGAGATCTGGGCCGAGGACCCCATCCACGGGCGTCGCCGGCTCTTCGGGGTGGAGGCCGAGCAACATGCATGGGCCAGCAGCGTGCTGCTGGCCGCCGAGTGGAAGCGCTACTTCGAGCGCGCCCAGACGGTGGCCGAGCGCACCGTGGACGGCAAGCGCATCTACGACGTTCGGCTCGAGTCCGGCTCGGGCCTGGAGGTCGTGATGAGCTTCGACGCCGAGTCGGGTCTGCAGGTCGGACAGGGGTTCGAGCAGGTCACGCCCATGGGCAAGCAGCCGTTCGAGGTGCGCTTCGAGGACTATCGCGACGTCGACGGCATCAAGCTGGCCTACCGCCAGGTCATCGACGCCAAGATCCAGCAGGTGGTGCAGGAGATCACGGAGGTCGAGATCAACCCGGCGATCGACGAGAGCCGCTTCGCCATGCCGCGCGGCGAGGGGGTCGACGTGGTCGTCGCACCCGATGCCCCGCCCGAGGATGCCCCCGAGAACGGAGCCGAGCCGGGACCGAGCTGAGTGCCCGGACGAGAGGAAGGCCGCCATGGAGCTCTACGTCCTGCGACATGCGATGGCGGTCGACTCCAGCCCCGAGCTTCGGGATGCGGAGCGCACGATCACCGACGAGGGACGCGAGCGCCTGCGCCGGACGATCCGCTCCTGGGACGGCCTGGGCGTGGTCCTCGACGGGATCCTGACCAGCCCCATCGTGCGTGCGCGTCAGACCGCCGACGTGGTCGCCGCGGCGCTGGGCATTCACGATCGCGTGGAGGAGTGCCCGGCCCTCGGACCAGGGGCACGCCCCGTCGACGTCGTCAGCGCGATCGCCCAGCGCTTTGGTGACGAGCATCGCGTCATGGTCGTCGGCCACGAGCCCGACCTCGGGCGCTTCGTCTCGCTGATCGTCTGTGGAGACGATGGTGGCGGCTTTCGCATCAAGAAGGCCGGCTTGACCAAGCTGACGGTCGATGGCCTCGCGCCCGCCCGCTGCGCCGTGCTCGAGTGGCACCTGTGGCCTCGCCACATGCTCCGCATGGCCTGAGCCACGGCCGCGACACCAACGTTTCCCCCACGTGGCGTGTAGACCGGTGGGGTTCGTGCCATCCTCGCCCGCGGAGACTCCATCGTGGCCAGCCCCGTCCTCGTCAAACCCGGTGAGTTCGACCCTCAGAAGCACTTCTACGAGCGGGTCCTCAACGCCCAGATCCACCCGCTGGTGCGGTTCTTCTTCAACCTGGGCAACGAGCGCATCGCCGAGCGCTACTGTCACCTGCATCCCGAGGCCGATGCCGTGTCCGTGCGGCGGATCCTCGGGTACACGCCGTCGTACTTTCGCTGGGGCGGGGCCGACCTGTTCGTCACCAGCAATCGCAGCGGCCAGCGGCGCATCGTCATCATCGAGACCAACTCGTGCCCCTCGGGACAGAAGTCGATGCCGCTCATCGCCGAGGCCGACGAGATGGCCGGCTATCGCCTGCTGGTCGAGCACACCTTCCTCGACATGATGAACTCGCGCGCGCTGCCTCCCGGCGAGCTGGCCGTGCTGTACGACAAGAACCTCATGGAGGCCTCGGGCTACGCGGCCACCATCGCCGAGCTCACCCGCGAGCCCGTGCACCTGGTGCCCTATCACGACGGCGACATGGAACGCACCGCGCGCTTCACCGAGAGCCGCACCCTCGAGGTGTGCTCGGCCGAGGGCCAGTGGGTGCCGATCCGCGCCGCCATGCGCTATGTGACCCAGCGGCCGTGGAACCGCCTGCCGCCCGTCAGCCGCACGCCGATCCTGAACCCCGCGATCGCTTGCCTCGCGGGCGGGCGCAACAAGCTGGTGGCGGCCAAGGCCTACGACCTGCTCAACGCCAAGCTCGCCAAGGACGGCCTCAAGATCCACGTGCCCGAGACCATCTGGGACGCCTCGCGGGCCGAGGTCCCGCTGTGGATCGAGCGCATGGGGGGCCTGGGGGTGATCAAGAACCCCTACAGCAACGCGGGGCAGGGGGTCTACACCATCACCTCGCGAGCGGAGCTTGAGCGCTTCATGGACTCCGAGCAGCACTACGATCAGTTCATCGTCCAGGCGCTCATCGGCAACTCGAGCTGGAGCGCGGCGCCCGAGCCCGGACGCCTCTATCACGTGGGCACGGTGCCCGATCGCAAGGGCGACATCTACGTGGCCGATCTGCGCTGCATGGCGGTCGCGGGCAAGAACGGCTTTCGCCCCATTGCCATCTACGCCCGGCGCGCTCGCACCCCGCTGACCTCCTCGCTGTCCAAGGCCGACGACTCGTGGGACATGCTGGGCACCAACCTCTCCTACAAGAAGGAAGACGGCACCTGGTCCACCCAGACCGATCGGCTGCTGCTGATGGACGGACGCGACTTCAACCGCCTGGGCCTGGGACTCGACGACCTCATCGAGGCCTATCTCCAGACGGTGATGGCGATGATCTCCATCGACGAGATGTGCGGGCAGCTCGTCAACAAGGCCAAGAAATTCCGCCGCAAGCTGTTCGAGTCGCTCAATCGCGACGACAAGCTCTCGGTGGAGATCTTCGTGTGAGGCAGGTGCGATCGTGAGCGACCCCTGGCTGTGGCTGCGCTTCTTCAAGCTCGTGGGCGTGCTGGCCCTGGCCATGGGCATCGCGGTGGCGCTCATGGGCGGGACCCCGGCCATCCGGCGGCGGGCCGCCTACTGGCTGGCCACTCCGGGCTTCTTGCTCACCGCGCTGGCGGGCTTTGGGCTCGTTCGTGCCACCGGGGCCTCGCTCGGGGCCCCGTGGATCTCGGGCTCGCTGGTGCTGGGCCTGCTCGCCGTCGACCTCGCGGTGAGCAGCGTCGAGCCCGGTCGCTCGCGCTCCGGGCTTCGTGCCGTGGCCTGCGTGTCGTCGTTGTTGGCGGCCCTGGCCCTGATGGTGTGGCGCCCTGGGGCCACGTGAGGAGATCTCCATGACCACCAACGAGCCCGATCCCGTCGTGCCCTGGTTCTTTGCCCTGGGGCGAGCCGAGACCGCCAGCTTCGTGATCCTCCTCGGGATTGCGATGCCGCTCAAGTACGCGGCGGGCATGCCAGCGGCCACCGCATGGGTGGGCTGGCTGCACGGCATGTTGTTGCTCCTGTACGTGATCGCTCTGCGAAGCGTCGTGCGCATCCACCGGCTGGGCCTTCGGCATGCGGTCATGGGTGCCGTTCTCGCGCTCCTGCCCTTTGGTCCGGTGTGGCTCGAGCATCGCTGGCGTCGCACGCGGCGGCTCGATTCCCCCATGCCCGAGCCCGAACCCGCCTATCATCCAGGCCGATGACGGACATTCCGCCGGTCGTGGTCAACCTCGACTCCGTGTTGCCCATCGAGCGCTTGCTGGGCGAGCGCTGGGGGGCGCAGTTCAAGCCGCTGACGCCGTCGATGCGACCGCGAGGGGGCAAGCTGGGCGTCAACCTCATGCAGCTCCCGCCCGGGCGCACCACGTGCCCGTTCCACAGCCACATGCGCGAGGACGAGGCGTTCTTCATCCTCAAGGGTCGCGGGGTGCTGCGCTACGGTGACGAGGTCATGCCCCTGCGCGCGGGCGACTGCGTGTCGTGTCCGGCGGGGACCGGCATGGCGCACCAGATCGCCAATCCCTACGACGAGGGCGACCTGGTGTACCTGGCCATCGGGGCGCACGACCCCGACGAGGTCTGCGTGTATCCCGACAGCGGCAAGGTGCTGGTGCGGAGCCTCGAGCAGCTCGGGCGCCTCGAGGCCGCCGACTACTTCGAGGGCGAGCCTCGCCCGCCGCGGATCTTCGAGATGGCCCGGAGCGGCGGCGACGACGACGAGTGAGGCTACACGGAGTCGTGGGCTCACGCGCGGGGTCGCGCTCTGGCTCCTGGACGAGGGTCTACGAAGTGACTCATGGCGGTGTTGGGGGTTGGCGCCGGCCCGTTGGTTGGGCTAGAAGCGACTTCGTCATGCGTCGGCTGCATCTCTGCCTCCTTGGTGTCCTCGTCTCTGCCTCCGCCTGCGACGAGTCGCCGGCCACGGCCTCGGCGGCGCAGCCCCAGGCCCAGGCCTCGGCCGACGTGGCCGCCAACCCGGGCGCCAACCCGGGCGCCAACCCGGGGGAGGCCGCGCCCGCGGCTGCGGCCGAGCAGCCCAAGGGCACCGTCTACGGCGCGCCGCTGCAGGGCGAGCAGGCCGTGTCCATCGAGCAGGTGATGGACGTCCCCTCGGACTACGACGGCAAGGTCGTGCGGGTCGAGGGCATGGTGACCGACGTGTGCACCATGCGGGGCTGCTGGTTCGAGATGGCGGGCGAGCGCCCCGGCATGAAGATGCGCTTCAAGGTCAAGGACGGCGACATGGTGTTCCCGCCGTCGGCCAAGGGCAAGCGCGCCGTCGCCGAGGGCAAGGTCAGCGTGCGCACCCTGAGCCTCGAGGACACGCGCAAGTTCGAGGCTCACATGGCCGAGGACGCGGGCAAGCCGTTCGACCCCGAGTCGGTCACCGAGCCCATGGTCGTCATCCAGCTCGAGGGCCGCGGCGCCGTCATCAGCGACGTCTGAGCCGCAGGCTCGTTCTGTTCGCTCCCGATTGCCGAGCGACGCATGAAGTGGCGCAAGCTCGTCCGCATGCTGCACCGTGACATCGGCTATGCCGCCACGGCGCTCACGCTCGCATATTCGATCTCGGGCATCGCGGTCAACCACATGGAGGACTGGAACCCGAACTACTCGTTCGAGACGGTCGAGGTCGACATCGGTCCGCTGCCCACCGAGAGCTACGACGCGATGGAGGCCGCGGTGGTGGAGCGGCTCGAGCTGCCGCCCGAGCTGGTCAAGGGGCGGTTCATGGAGACCGAGACCCAGCTGCGGGTGTTCTTCGGCGAGGGCGAGGAGGTCGCGGTCGACACCGTCACCGGCAAGGGCTCGATCAAGCGCATCGACACCCACCCGCTGATCTACGAGGTCAACGTCCTGCACCTCAACAACATCAAGGGCTGGTGGACGTGGATCGCCGACCTGTTCGCGGTGAGCCTCATCGTGCTGGCGATCACCGGGATGCTGATGATCAAGGGCCGGCTGGGGTTCTGGGGGCGGGGGAAGTGGTTCGTGGCGGCTGGGCTCGCGATTCCGGTCGGTTTCATCGCGTACATGTACTTCGGGGCTTGAAGCCAGGCCGCCGCGTGCCGGTGCATCCGGTCGGCCGGCTCGTCGTGCATTGGATGTTGGTTGCGCCCCTTTGCCTTCGCGATCATCCGTGATCTTCGAGGCGCGGCCGACACCAGCGTGAAAACGAAGTTGCGTCTCCTAGACTGCCACCATTCGGTCTCGTCGAGACCGTGCGCGGTGCGTACTGCGCCAGGAATCGAGCAAGGTGCTTCGGATTGCGACACTCGTGCTGGGTTCGATCATCGTCCTGATGATCGCGCTCGGCTGTGCCGTTCGCTCTTCACTGCCGCCCGACGCCTGCTCGCGGGCCGCCGAGCGTCGAAGCTGTCGATCGGATGACGCCGACGCCCAGGTCGTCGAGCACCTGAGCACCACTCCCTACTTCCCTCGCCTCATGACGCGTCGCCAGTACGACCGCCTGTGGACGACGTGGGAGCCGTCGCTTCGGGATCGCTACCGCGTGGCGACGGACGAGGAACGGGTCGAGCTCTACGCGGAGCGCTACGGTCTGTTCGCCGAAGAGGGCGCGTCGATGCCGGTGGGCCTGATGCCGGTGGGCGCGCGCGGGGTGACGCTCAATTGCCTGCTCTGCCACAGCCGCCGGGTGGATGGTGAGCTCGTGGTGGGTCCGCCCAACCCCACGGTGGACCTGACCATGCTGCTCGATGACCTCTCGTACCTGCGGCTGCCGCAGCCCCGACGGGACGAGCCGAGGGTGGTGTTGTCCGAGGCCGCGGGAACCATCAATGCGTTCTACTTCCTCGGAGAGGCGATGGCGCATCGGGACGAGGACCTGCGCTTCACCCTGGTCCGTCGCTACGCGTCGAGGCCGACGCCCGCGCCATCGCGACCGGGGAACTGGGTGGAAATCCAGTTCAAGGACTTCCTCTACAGCGACGGGCACGTCCCCGTTTCGGGGCGAGCGCTGATGCAGTTTGCGCTGGGGGCACGGGGACGTCAGAAGTTCCACTCCTGGGAGCCGCAGTTCGAGGCGCTGCTCGAAGACATCGAGCACCTCGGGGTGCCTCACTACCGCGGGCCCCTCGACGCCTCGCGGGTTCGCGAGGGAAGGGCGCTGTTCGAGCGCGAGTGCAGCGGCTGCCACGGCCACTATGGTCCGGACGGCGAGTATCCCGGTCGCGTGATCCCCATCGACGTGGTGGGCACCGACGACATGCTCTTGCACCGTGGCATCACCCGGCAGATGCGCGCGCACTATCGCGACAGCTGGTTTGGTGACTTCGGTCAGGATGCGATCGAGGAGGCCCCCGTGGGCTACCTGGCGCCTCCGCTCCATGGCATATGGGTCTCGGGGCCCTACTTCCACAACGGCTCGGTGCCCACCCTGGAGGGCGTGCTGGACCCCGAGGCTCGCCCCCGGCGCTGGCGGGCCGCCGCCAACGATCGCTACGACGTGGAGGTGGGCGGGCTGGTGCTCGAGGCGGGAGACTGTGGTCTGGACTTCCTCGCGCCGCGGCACCGACGCCGACGCTGCTACGATACATCGATGCCGGGGCATGACAACCGCGGGCATCGCTTCGCCGCCGATCTGGATCCCCGAGAGCGGGAGGCGATCCTCGAGTACCTCAAGACGCTGTAGCGTGGCTCGCTAGAGACGACCCTGGAGCCCCACCGCGAAGCCCTGGCCTGGCGTCGGCCCGAGCTGCAAGCCGAGCCCTCGCCGCTGCCACGCGCTGGCGGCCTTGTGCGAGCGGCGGCGGTGGAGCAGCAGCAGCGTGGTGAAGGTGGCGGTCGACACGAGACCCGCGATCGCCACGATGCCAAAGGCGACCTGGACCTTGCGGAGGTTCTCGCCTCGCCTGCAGACCTTGGCGACCTCTATGTTTCGGCTCCCCTGGCCACCGTTGGCAGTCAGGGGCTCGCCCTTGGCGTAGAAGCCGTTGCCGTCGAGAGAATAGTCGTGCGTGTTGTACTCGCAGATGTCCACGAAGGGCGGCAGCTCGGCCGGGTTGACCTCGAAGAACGCGCCGTTGTTGGCATCCGGGTTGCTCGAGTCGCCAGGTTCACTGACGCCTTCGATGCTGGTGGCGAGACCGGCCTCGATGAGCTGGGGTCGAAACCCGAACGACCTGGACTCGGGCGCCGTCAGCCACACGCCCGTTCCAATGACCGTGCTCGCCCCGACCAGGAAGAGGCCGGCGGAGACCCCAAGACCGGCCCAGATCCATCGCGGTGTTGGCGATCGTTTGGAAGGGCGGGTCTGCTCCGAGCGGTCTTCCTCCACGGGCGGCGGTAGCGGCTCGATCGCGTCCTCCACTTCGGCGTCCTCGAGCGCCTGTAGCTGGGTTCGCAGACGATCCTGCTCCTCGAGCAGCCGCGGAGGGACCGCCTCCGCCTCGCCCGCGCCGTGGGCCCGTGTTCGCTCCTCCTCGAGCTCCACCAACAACACGAGCGGTTCCTCGATCAGCGCTCGCTCCGGCCGTTGCTCGTATGCCGCTCGGTAGTCCACCAGCGCGTTGTCGACTGCGAGCTCGCCCATCAGACCCGTTCGCTCGCCCTCGGGCAGCGATCGGTAGGCGGCCGCATACGAGCGAGCCGCGGCTGCATGCTCGCCCGCGCTGCGCTGCTCCTCGGCCTGGGCCATCAGCGCGTCGAAGTCCACGGCGGCCTTCGGCGCCATGCGCTGCGTGGCCAACGCGAGCGAAGTCGGCAGCACGCCGCCCGGCCCTCCGAGCACGAGCGCCATGGTCATCGCAACGGATGCGCGACGAATCGACGATGGACCAACCATCTCACTGTCTCCCGCTCTCGCTCACGAGCCCATCACCCTGCTTCGCTCCTGGGGCCTGCACCTCGGCCAGCACGGCGGCGAGTATACTACCTCCGACTGAGGCGTCGCGGGCGGTCAGGAGCGCGGCCTTCTCCCCGGGCGGGGAATGCTCACCACCGTCGTGGTCCGCTCGACGGGTCGCTGGCTGCTGTACGGGATGAGTGCCTGCTTGCTCGTGCCTCGACTGCTGTTCCAGTCGTGAGGCCGATGTGTTCCGTACCACATGACCGCAGCCCGCCGAGGGCCGCGCGCGACGGGGCTGATGGGCGCGATCGAGTGGACGCTCTGGTTGGCGGCGACCTGGAACATGAAGAGGCTGTTGAAGCTCGGTCGAAACACGGTGCCGCTCGGATGCCAGATGAACTCTCCCCCCCAGCGGTCATCCCAGTCCTTGGTCAGGTGCCACACCAGCGCGATGGATCGGCCGCTGCCTCCGTCGGAGTGCGGCGTCGCGTAGCCACCGGGCATGTACCAGAAGGCCAGCAGATCCACGTCGCCATCGCAGGGACGGCCACACAGCGCCTCCATCCACTCACGAGATCGCGTACCGAGCAGGGCCGTCCACAAGCTCCTCAATGGGAGCGGAAGGCTGGCACCCTCGATCTTGCGATAGATGAACTGCAAGTACTCGTACGAGATGCTCGTCTCCCACGGCGTCGGTTGGTCGAGATGCAGGTGCACGGCCTCGGCAAACTCGGGGTCGAACGCGTTCTGGATCGCGACCAGGCGCCCGCTGGAGAGTTGCTCGCGAATCTGCCCGAGCCGCCGCTCGTCCGCGAAGATGTCGCTGTTGAGGTACGTCGGTAGATGACCACTCGCGCCGCGGGCGTGCGGGTCGACGGTCAGGGAGTCGAACGCGATCGGCTCCCGTCGAGTCGTCTCCCCGACCCAATGTCGCGACCACGCCAGCAGTCCCCATGGGTCCCGCGCGGCCCGGGCCAGCAGTCCCGCCAGTGACGCCCGCGCGCCCGACGACAACGGCCGGCTCGGCGGCGCGGTGAACAGCGACAGCGCTTCCCGACCGACCCCCTTGCCCGCCGCCCCCGGCTGCACCATCAGCGACTCGAGGCTGTGCGCCGTTTGGGGCACGAGGAGCGGCCCCACTTGCACGTCCTCGGCGCGCGCCACCACCGGCAAGATCGGCCGCCCCAGCTCCACGCCCAGATCACGGATCTCGTAGAGGTGCGCCATCAGCACGTCGTCGAGGCAGAGCACCGTCAGGTCCGCGCGCTCCATCGCCTGTTTCAACGGCTGCGCGTCGTCCTCCTCCGCATCACGGGGCCGACCAGGATGTGCGGGCACCGGCGGGAACACGTGCGCGGTCTCGGCTTGCTCGTGGAGCACGCGCATCGCCGGCGTGCAGCCGAGCGGCTGGCACACCACCTCGACCCCGCCTTCGCGGCAGAGGCTCGAGATCTCGTCGGCGAGCCTCCCCGCGCCGAGGACGAGCATCCTTGGACGACGGCCTTCGCCCGGCGACCCCTTCGCTGGCACCACCTCGGCGGGAGCCCCTGCCTCCGGTGACCCTGCGCCCGATGGAGCGCGCGCTCCGGACTCGTCGTCTTCCTCGCACGCCAGCACGTGGCGCCGGGTCAACAGCGTCAAGCAGCGGCGGATCGCCTCACCCTCGTAGTCCTCCTCGAACGCCGCGACGATCGCCTCCTCGGTCCCGTACGCCGCCGCCGCCACCACGATCTCCTCGAGGATCCCGACGCTGCCTCCCGTGAACCCCGTGGCGCCGAGCGGCGTCGTCGCGAACAGCCCGGTCGGAAGCCGCACCAGCTGCACCTCGGCCGGGACGATGTAGCGCCTCACCATGGGGACCTACGACGTCGCCTCGCCCGGCTCGCGAAAGCCCGGCATCGCAAGGATGTCATCGTCGATGTGGATCGGTGCCATCTCGGTCGCCGCCACCAGGGGATGCCGCCCGCCATCGAGATCGAGCGCGTCCTCGTCCGCAGCGATCTCCTCGCACCGCAGGAACGTCACGGCGAACCGCCTTCCTCGAGCGGTCGGGTTGACGGGCGTGATGGAGTATCGATCGACTCCCGGGACATCGGAACACAAGAGGAGCGTGTTGAAGCTCGGCCGGATCACGGTCCCGCTGGCCAGCCAGACGAGGTTGCCTCCCCATTCGTCGTCCCAGTCCCTGGTCAGATCCCAGTACATCGACATGGATCGCCCGGCGGGCTTGGCGTACGCGCTCACGTAGTGGCCCGGGTAGAGCCACATCGCCTCGACCTGCGCCGTCCCGACGAACCGCCGGCCGCGGAGCTGCTCGATCCACTCGCGCGTCGCCGTGCTGCGCCAGGCCTCACCGAGGGTCTGCAGACCGGGCGTCAGCGCCTCTCCGCCGAGCACCTCGTGGAACACCTGGTGGTGCTTGCCGTAGTCGCGGCGCACGCTCCAGCACGACGCACGCTCCAGCTCGGCGTGGAGTGCCTCCGCCAGCTCACGGTGGAACGCGTCGCGAACGATGACCAGTCGATCCTGCGCGAGCTCGTTGCGGATCCAGTCCAGGTTTGCCGGCTGGGTGAAGGATTCTGGGTCGAGGTAGGTTGGCAAGAACGACGACATGGAACCTCCATGACGGATCATCACGCCCTGGCTAGGAGCATGGCCAGCTCGGGCATCCCGAGCAGACGCTGGTAGATCGTGCGCAGCTTGTCGTCGGCGTCGGGCTGCATTTCGTACTCCGCATGAGCTCGCTGCAGCATCTGCCCTTCATCCTCGTCCGAGAGCGCCGCTTCGAGCAGCGGCCGGCGGGCGGGCTCGGGCAAGCGCAGGGACAGCGCCGACTTGTCGAAGAGCTGGGCGAGGCGAGCGACGATCGTGGCCTCGTCGCACTGGCTCGGGTCGAGCCTGCCAATCCAGCCGTAGATCTCCTCGCGCGAGCGCCCCCATTGCAGGAGCGCGGACAGGGTGTTGAGCTCGCGGTCGAGCACCACCTTGGCGCGGGTCCGCTCGAGGAGCTGCAGCCGGTGCCGCTGCCGGTGCACGGGAGCGAGCAGACCATCCAGCGCGGGGTGATGGGCGACGGCGGCCTGGATCAGCTCCTCCAGGCACCCCGACACCTGGATTTCGTGTGTGCACGCGGCGAACAGCTGGACGAGCGACGGCGCATCGATCCGCGACACATCCTCGACCAGCGTGCGGGCGAACGCCTCCGGGTTCGTGTCGAACAGCGCGCGCAGGCCGTGATGCGCCTGCATGAGCCGGTTGCGGTTGCTCGCAGGGTGAGGCGCGCACGCGATGAACGGCGGCAGCAGCTCGTACTGCGGCTCGTGCCAGGGCAAGAAATCCGTTCGCACCACGACGGTGGCCGAGGGGCGCTCGCGATGGACCAGCGCGTGGTTGAGTCCACCCAGGCCCGGTCGGATCGCGACGGTGTCGCCCGGCACGAGGTATTCCAGCGCGCGGGGCTCGGCCGCCCCGAGCAGCAGCTGCGAGCCGAGTCTGCGATGGGGGGTGAACACGAACGGGGCGTGGAAGCTGCTCCCCGCGAACACCTGGAACGCACCGGCGAAGGCATGGGAATGAACGACGATCCCGGAGTGCACCCAGATGTTCAGATCGATGACGAATCGATCGGTGCGAAATACCGTCAGGTGGCAATCGGCGAACTGGGGCGTCCCCGGGCTCTCGCTCCGCGTCAGGATCCACCGGACGGCCTCCCCCAGATCGAAGGTTCGATCGAAGTCGAACGCCTCCAACGCCGCCTGCGCGAGCTCGGGGAAGCGCTCCTCGTCGTAGTCGCTCGCCTTCCAGGCTTGCGCGACGGCCTTGCCCAGGCGCTCGAATTGCTCCCAGTCGATGGCGCCGGTCTGCACGTTCACCGCCGCCCGTCGAGGTGAGAGTGGCCCTGCCCCTGGTGACCGGGGCTCGGGAGGCTCATCAGCGAAGTGCCTCGCCGGACCGGCGGCACACACGTCTGCGCGACGATCTCGTCGTGCTCGACGCGGCTGCTCGTGTTCCAGCTGTTGGCCTCGCTCGTCCCGCACCACAGGACGACCGCCATGCGTTTGGCACGAGCCACCGGGCTGACGGGCGCGATCGCGTGGAGGCTACGGTTCGCCGTGACCCGGAACATGAAGAGACTGTTGAAGCTGGCCCGGAAGACACTGCCGCTCGGATACCAGAGGAAGTCGCCCCCCCAGTGGTCGTCCCAGTCCTTGGTCAGGTGCCACACCAGCGCGATGGAACGCCTCGCTCCGCCGTCGGTATGAGGCGTGACGTAGCCGAACGGAGGGTACCAGCTGCTGGTCACCTCGACCTGGCCATCACAGGGACGGCCACACAGCGCCTCCATCCACGCACGCGATCGTGTGCCGAGCATCGCCGCCCACAAGCTCTTGAGGGGCGGGAGCAAGTCGACACCCGTCATGTCGAGATACGAGAATTGAAAGCCGGGCTCGTGGGCCACGCTGTGGTTCCAGTGAGCGACCCGATCGAGGTGCCGGTGGACGGCCTCGGCAAACTCGGGATCGAATGCGTTCCGGATCGCTACCAGGCGCTCACGGAACAGCTCGTCGCGGATCTGCGCCAGACGTCGCTCGTCCGCGAAGATGTTGCCGTTGAGGTACGTCGGGAGATAGCCGCTCTCGCCGCGGGCGTGCGGGTCGACGGTCAAGGAGCCGAACGCGATCGGCTCCTGTCGAGTGATCTCCCCGACCCGATGTCGAGACCACGCCAGCAGCCCCCATGGGTCTCGCGTGGCCTGGGTCAGCAACGCCGCGAGCGACGCACGCATCTCCGGCGAGAGCGATCGACTCGGCGCCGCGCTGAACAGCGACAGCACCCCCCGATCCACGCCTCTCCCCGCCTCGCCCGGCTGCACCACCAGCGACTCGAGGTTGTGCGCGGTCTGGGGCACGAGGAGCGGTCCCACCTGCACGTCCCGGGCGCGCGCCACCACCGGCAAGATCGGTCGCCCCACCTCCAGGCCCAGATCGCGAACCTCGTACAGGTGCCCCATCAGCACGTCATCGAGGCAGAGTACCGTCAGGTCCGCGCGCGCCATCGCCTGCTTCAATCGCTGCCCGTCCTCTTCGCCCACATCGCCGGGCCGATCGCGTCGCGCATGCATCGGCGGGAACACATGCGCGGTCTCGGCCCGCTCGTAGATCGCACGCATCGCCGGCGTGCAGCCCAGCGGCTGGCACACCACCTCCGCGCCGCTCATGCGGCACAGGCCGGAGACTTCGTCGGAGAGCGTCCCCGCGCCGAGGACGAGCACCTCCGGCCGGCGGCCTTCGCTTCGTTCGCCCCAAGCGCCACTGGCCGGCACTGCCTCCGCGAAGGCGGCTGCCTCTGGCGAGCCGGCGCCCGATGGATCGCGTGCCTCGACCTCGCCGCCGTCGTCGAGCTCGAGCACGCCGCGCCGGGTCAGTCGCGTCAAGCACTGGCGGATCACCTCGCCCTCATGGTCCTCCGCGAGGGCCGCGACGATCGCCTCCTCCGTTCCGTGCGCCCCGGCCACCGCCACGACCTCCTCGATGAGATCGACGCTGCATCCCGTAAATCCCGTGGCACCGAGCGGCGTCGTCGCGAACAGCCCGGCCGGAAGCCGCACCAGCTGCACCTCGGGCGGGACGACGTAACGCCTCATCACGTGCTCTTCCATCTTCGCCCGAGCGATCGGGTCTACGCCGTCGGCTCCTCCGAGCCGGAACCGCTGCTCTCGACTCGCCTCACCGCGCCGGTCGCGTAGAGCATGTCGAGGATGTGCTTCACTCCATCCGCCTCGTACTCAGCGGAGTATCGTCGCACGAGGTCGCTCACCAGCAGAGCCTGCTCGGAGCGAAGCTCGTCGATCATCGGCGCCATGCCGCCGTCGGAAACGAATCCGAGGCCGCGGCTGGCGACGCACATCTGGTCCCCGACGACGACGTAGCGCAGTCGCTCGGCCGTGGCGCAGATTCGATCGCCTTCCATGAGCACCGCGCCTCGCTGCTGCCTGGGGTACTTGATCCCCGCGTTCGTCAGGGCACACAGCCACTGATGTCGCACGCTCGGCGAGAGCTTCGTGCCCAGCACGCGAACGAGCTTCTCGCAGCTCGCACGGATGAGCTCGCTCGGCATCTCCTCGCCGGGCCGGGGCGCCTCCTGCTCGAGAGCACTCGACCGTGAGATCCGCCCCAGGCAGCTCACGATCGCGCGATGCGTCGCCCTCTCGAGCGTGAAGTACGGAGCGCTCAGGCGCACGATCAAGCTCATGCTCGGCGTTCCCGCCACGGCCTCGCTCGTGTGCCACGTGGTCCCCGGCCAGTACAGCAGGTCGCCAGCGGTGGCCTCGAAGACCTGCGAGGACGCCTCCGCGGTCTGGTAGTCGGTCGGAGATCGCAGCAGCGCTCGCTCCAGCGACGAGTCGGCCGCGATCGTCTCGCCCGTCCAGTAGCGAAACCGCGTTCGTCCCTGAACGACGAGCTGGAAGTAGTCCTCGACGCTCTCTCGCGGCGCGCCGAAGGCAGGACGCGCGTAGTTGCCGAAGATCGCCATGACCGTCGGCGAGGCCCGCACACCGTTGCGGCGCTGGTAGTCCCGCAGGAGCTCACGGACCCTCTCGCAGAGGTCGACGCTCACGCCTTCGAGCCCATGCACGACGGCTCCGAAGCGCTTGCCACCCGTGAGCGCCGTCACCCGGTCACAGTAGCCCGCGAGATCCACGTCGGTCGCGAGCGGCACGAACGGCGAAGGATCGTGGGCAACATTGACCCTGTCGAACCGTGGATCTTCTCGGTCCGGACGAACGAAGTAGGTGGCCGAGACGCCGGGGAGCTCGGTGCTCATTCCGCGGTGGTCGATGCGTTCGCACGCCCGGACGATCCACCGCCAGGTCTCTTCCTTCGAGGCGAACGCGAGCTTCAACAGACGAGGCGTCTTCACCTCGCGCTCGAGCGCGAATTCATCTCCCGTCAGCACGGACGACACCTCGGGGCCAAGGGCCTGTTCGATCGGCTTGCTGCAAGGAGGCGATCCGTTGGTTTCGTGCTTCCACCTCGCGCAGATCGGTGTCGATCCGGGAGAGGAGTGCCAGTCCATCGTCTCGCAGCGGATTGCCCGCGGCGAAGACTTGCTTCATTGCCTCCACCAACTCTTGGCTGCTCGGTGCTGATGCGCGGAGCAAGCGCTCGAGTGCCGCCTCGTTTCGCCGTGTGAAGTGCAGACGGGCATAGTGCTGGCAGAGGTTCGCCGCCGCCGAGTCCGAGAGTGCCCCCCTCGCGACCAGGCGCCTGGCGTTCAGCGCGAAGGCAACGAAGGGCAGCCCGTTGCCGCGCTCCTCGCCGCGCTCCTCGTCGAATGTCGTGGCGACGAAGTCGTCCCTGAAGCCGAACGTCTCCTTCGCGAGCGCGAAGACGGCGCCTACGCCGATCATGCCGTATCGCTCGAGTTCGACCGCCCGCAGGGCGCCGATGCTCGAAGAACCATAGACACGCATCCCCGATCGCAGCGCATCCATCAGCTCGCTGGGCGAAACGGCCCTCGCTTGCTGGAACTCACCGTCGATGATGCCCACCACATGGACACCATCGCGAATCGCCTGCGCGATGTCGCCACGCTGAATGGGGCGACGAGTCTCGGCGCCTGGAAGCCTCTCGGAGACTTCCACACTCGGGACGCTGCGGCCGGAATGGATTCGGATCTTCAAACGCGTGGTATGTCGTTTCCCTCCCCTCCAGGGGAAGGGAGGGCCAAACGAATTGGAGCGAGATCAGCTCATGATCGGGAGCGGCTTGCCCGTGTTCATCTTGAACGGAACCTCCTTCGCATCGGGCGCATCGGGTGCATCGGGTGCGCCAGACGTGGTTCCACCGGTGACGCCCTCGAGTTGCTCGAGATCGAGCTCCTCGACGGTCAGCTTCTTCTTCGACTTCTTTTCCATCAGAGACTCCTTTGCCCGTAAGGGCCATGTAGCTTATCAGCCTCACATGATGCCCGCAAGCACGCTCGTGGCCTGTAGGCGCATTTCTGCCAATTGTTCCATGTTGCTTTTCGAGCACTTGGAGCGTCTTCGCTCGTCCTGACTACTGTCGAATATGTCGGATGTATCAGATGGTCTCGTGCTCTCGAGGCATTTTCGCTCGCATCGTTCGCATCGCTCGCATACTCAGCTCTTGTACGCCCAGCCGAACCTGGCCGCCTGAATCGCATCGAGCGTTGCTCGCTCTCGCCCGCGGTGATCGCTTCGCGGCGGCATCCTCGGGACGAGCGCCTTGACCACCGGGATGTCCATACCGGATCGAGTGAGGTTCGCGATGCACACCTTGTGGAAGCCGAGCTCGTGCAGCCAATCGACGATCCACTCGAATTCGCTTCGGAGGTCCGCGAAGTGTCGTTCGTCGACCTCCTGCGTGTACTCTGCGAGCGTTCGAACGGGGTAGCGCCTCTGCGCCGAGCGCTCGTTCGGATCGTAGCGCTCGCTCGACGGTGCCATGGCCTTCTTCGGGATGTCCTCGCGGGTGCCGCTGAGAACGGTCACGAGCGACTGGACGGCTTCGCTGACGGCACGACTGATGGCCGTCGGGACATCGGCGCAGGCTCCATAGCCGGCGTAGAGCTTTCGGTCCGCGCCGATGAGATAGGCAAAGACCATCGGAATGTTGCGCACACCTGGCAGCCGCGCCGCGTAGAGACGCACCGCGTACTCATCGTTCACCTGTGGAAGCACCGGGCCGAGGTCGCCCTGTGAGCGAAGATCGTCCTGGTCGAGCTCCGTGATCTCGACCATCTTCTCCTGCAAGCAGCGCTGGTAGTAGGTCTCGATCAGCTCGTACAGCGCATGTGTCGCCGCCTCGAGGTAGGTGGCCCCGGCCGCGACCCCGACCGTGACGCAGGGAAACCAGCTCTGCACCTGGTAGTCCTCGGGCAAGAACGGAAAGTAGATCGCCTCGGCGGGCACCCATAGCTCCGCGTCCAGCTCGACGGAGTAGGCCGGCGTCCACATGAGCGGCTCGGAGTGAGCCGGCGGCTCGACGCCCTCCACGAGCTCGAGGTACTGGGGGTCGAGCAGCAGGTGCTGGTGACGAAGATGGTCGTACGAGCCGCGGATCAACCGGGGGCTGCGCGGCTCCTGGCAGAATCCTTCGAGGGCCTCCATCATGCAGGAAATCTTGGCTTGCGTCGGCGTGCGGCCCTTGCCTTGAGCTCCGGTGTTCTGCCCGCTCGAGCTGTGCCAGTGAAGATTGGGCCGACAGGACTGAAACACGTAGAAGCTGCTGTCCGCGAGGTGCGAGATGTTGGCGACTCGCTGGATGCCTGCGAGCGGTGCCACTCGCCGGATGCGCTCCAGCAGTTCCTCCGGCTGAAGGGTTCGGTTGCCGTTGTGCGTGTAGACGATCTGCTCCCGGCGATGCAGTCCTTCTTGGAGATCGCGCACCGAGCATTGATCGAGGAGCGCAGGTTCGACGATGCGCGCCGGCTCACCGAAGATGGATGACGGGCCTCTGTACGACGACACGGGTCATGATAGCTTGCCTCGGTGGAGTCCGTGGCTCTCGCTCATGCCGATAATCCGCTCACCGTCGAGACGGGCGTGGTCGACTTCGCCCATCTGCGGGCCGAGCATGTGATTCCCGGCGTCGATGCGCTGCTCCGCGAGGTCGAGGCTGCGCGGGTCATACTCGAGAACGAGGCGGCGCCGGATTGGGCCGAGCTCGTGTGCGGCATCGAGCGCATCGACGATCGCATTCACTTCGTCTGGGGCTCCGTGGAGCACCTGCTGTCGGTGAAGAACACGCCCGAGCTGCGCGCTGCCCATCAGGCGACGCAATCGCGCGTCCTGGACTTCACGATGAAGCTCCGGCAGAGTCGAGCGATCTTCGACAAGCTGCAGTCGTTGCGGCGGGGCCCCAGGTGGGCGACGCTGAACGAAGGCCAGCAACGCACCGTCGAGGCGCTGTTGCAGGACGCAGTCCTGAGCGGAGTGGCCCTCGCGGAAGCGCCCCGGCGCCGATTCCTTCAGCTCACCCTCGAGGTGGAGGCTCTGTGCACGACCTTCTCGAACAATGTGCTCGACGCCACCGCGACCTTCGCGATGGACTTGACCGAGCCGTCCGAGGTCGCCGGTCTGCCTCGGAGCCTGCTGGAGCTCGCCGCGCATGCGAGCTCCGTCCCCGGTGCCACGGCCGAGACGGGTCCCTGGCGGATCACCCTGGACGAGGGGAGCTTCCGCCCCTTCATGCTCCACAGCCGGCGCCGCGACCTACGCGAGCGGCTCCACGAGGCCATGGTCACCCGGGCCTCCTCGGGCTCCGTGGACAATCGTCCGGTCATCCTCGAGATCCTCCGCCGGCGTCGTGAATGCGCGGCGCTCCTCGGCGCCGAGAGCTGGGCGGAATGCCAGCTCTCACGCCGGATGGCCGGTAGCGTCGCCCGCGTCCTGGAGTGGCTCGAAGAGCTTCGTCGGGTTGTCTACCCGGTCGCGCAGCGTGAGCTGGACGAGCTCGTCGAGCTGGCCCGACGAGCCGGCGCCCCCGAGGCCGACGACCTCCAGCCCTGGGACCGCCTGTTCTGGATGGAGCGCGCGCGCGAGGCATGCCATGGCATCGACGCAGAGCAGGTGCGCGCGTACTGTCCATTGCCGCGGGTGCTCGAGGGCCTGCTCGAGCTGATCGATCGCTTGTTCGGCGTGACGATCCGCGAGGTGCCGGAACCGGCGGGCTGGCATCAGGACGTGCGCTGCCATCTCGTGGAGGACGAGCGCGGGACACCGCTCGGGATGTTGTTCCTGGACCTCCATGTGCGTGCAAACAAGAACGGCGGTGCGTGGGTCACTGGCGGGCTCCGGCGAAGTGCCCTCTTTCCGCGCCCGGATGGCGGCGGCGATCGACTTCCCACCGCGTACGTCATGTGCGACTTCGTCCGGCCCATCGGCTCTCGGCCCGCCCTGCTGTCGTTCGAGGACATGCAGACCTTGTTCCACGAATTCGGGCACGCGCTGCAGCACGTGCTGACGAAGGTGCCGTATGGGCTGGTGGCGGGTAACAGCAACATCGAGTGGGACGCGATCGAGCTTCCGAGCCTGTTCATGGAGAAGTGGTGCCATCATGCACAGACGCTGCGACGAATGACGGCTCACGTCGAGACGGGGCAGCCACTTCCCCAGGAGTCGATCGAGAGGCTCCGTGCGGCGCGTACGTTCCATGCCGGAAGGGCGAACCTTCACCAGCTTCGGTTCGCCCTTCTCGACCTCGAGCTCCATCATAGCTTCGACCCCGACGGCCCCGAGTCGCTCGAGGATCTACAGGCGAGAGTCTCGGCCTCGACCGAGATCGGTCGGCGGTTCGAGGGCGATCGGTCCATCTGTAGCTTCATCCACGTCTTCTCGTGGAACTATGGTGCGGGCTACTACTCCTATCAGTGGGCGGAGGTGCTCGCCGCCGACGCGTTCGCTGCCTTCGAGGAGGTGGGGCTCGACGACCTCGAGGGCATGGCCACCATCGGCCGGCGATTCGGCGACACCGTGCTGGCGCTCGGCGGCAGTCGCCATCCGATGGACGTCTTCATCGACTTTCGTGCGCGGGCACCGACCACGACGGCCTTCCTGCGGCAGTCGGGCCTGTCGCAGGACTGACGGTCACTGCCGGTCACTGACGGATCGCGTGCTCCGGTCAGGGCGGAAAGAAGACATGGTCGGGCTCGCTGTGCGACGCGGTGACCCGCTCGTGGTGCTGGAGCAACCACGAGACCAGCGATGGGTCTCGTGTATCGATGACGCGCGGGAGCAGCTGCGCGAGCAAACCATCGCCCGGACGAAACTTCATCTGGCTCAGTCGCTGATACACGTAGAGGCGAAACACCCCCTCTGGACACTCGTCGAAGTCGAAGCCACGGAGCTCTCCGGGC
This sequence comes from Paraliomyxa miuraensis, assembly GCF_026337845.1. GTDB lineage: Bacteria > Myxococcota_A > Polyangia > Nannocystales > Nannocystaceae > Paraliomyxa > Paraliomyxa miuraensis. The sequence goes on from NZ_JAOVZF010000139.1 coordinate 100,911, forward strand.
TCGACGCAATTGAGGTTGACGAAGCGAAAGTCGATCGGACGCTGCCTGGGCCTGGTCCAGGATTCCTCGCGATCCCAGCTCTCGAACCGGTGCAATTTCCCGCCCTTGATCTTCTCCCAGAGCATCTCGCTCATCCCGATCATCAGCTCCCGTCTCCATCCTCGGATGGTCTCGAAGGGGGCGACGAGCTGCTCGTTCGAGTACGCGATCGGTTGATGTGCCAGGTAGGAGAACCACTGGCGCGAGTACGCCCGCACCTGCACGGCCTGGCGCAGTTCGTGGCTCAACCACGCTTCCAGCCGGGGGCTCGACCGCACGTCCGCCAGGTCGAAGCCGTCGATGCTTCCGGTGAGATAGATCTGCGCGAACTCGTGAAAGAACTCCCGTCGCTGCACGGTCAAGGACGGATTGAACCTGCGGTACTCGGGCAGAGCGCGCTCGTCGTAGCGAGTCTGGTAGCCCTGATACGGAGCCGTGCCCAGATCGCAGAATTCGTTCAGGTCGGTCGCGCAGAGGTACCAGTAGTCGGTGCCGACGCTGGCGGCGATCTCCGCGACGGCTTGACAGAATACGAAGTCCTCGATGTTCTTCTCGGTGATCGGCGTGCGCCCGAAACCGAGCTTGGGCATGAGCTCGTTGATCGCCAGCACCCCCCAGCAGTGCAGGTAGTCGTGGAAGGCGCCGTTCAGCTCGCGAACGAGCCGATCATGCCGGTTGTGCTCACGCGCCGACTGCGCGCGATTGGGCAACCAGGTCGCGAGCGTGGAGATGGCCGGATAGAACACGGATGTAGAGAACGGGTTGAATCCCGTCATCTGCTGCGAGACGCATTGTCGATAGAACCAGGTGTTGTCGATTCCTCGCTCGATCAACTGGATCGCGGGGTCCTCGAGGAGGTGCCGCACCAGTGGAATCCGCAGCGCTGATTCGGAGTGAAGAGTCTCGGCCATGGTCGTATCGCTCCGCGACGCCAAGGCAAATGGTACCATCATCGACTGACGCGCGAGATGTCACACAATCGAACATCCAAGCTCCCTGTCGATGACTTCGCGCTCGATCGCGCATCTCGGTATCCACGCGTGCTGCGCGCTCACCTCGCCTCGGAAGAAGAGTTGTGGGGATGGATCGTTGCCGCCTGCCGGAATGTCGACGAGCGGGGTCGCAACCGAGACATCCCTGACATCAAGGTGCGGTTCTTCGTGTGTCCGGAGGCTCGCGACGCGCGATATGAGGGGGCGGGCCTCGCGCACGCTCCGGCCGAGTTCTTGCCGCGCGAGAGCGACGTGAGCCTCGCCGCGTACACCGAACGCATGATGCGGCTGCTCGACGGCCAACGCTTCGGTCTGGTGGTCAATGGCCTCCAGTTGGTCGATTTCGCATTCTGTGAGCGTGTGCGCGATTTCATCTTCGATTATCAGAGCCTGAACGGCATTCGTGCGACGCCAGCGGTGATTGCATTCCTCGGCAACTACGATCGCACGGCCTTTGGAGCGCACGCCGACCAGCAGTGTGCGGACGTCTTCCAGTTCGTCATCTCCGGTCGCAAGCGCATGCGGCTGTGGAGCGGCCCCCAGGTCGAGGCCAATCCCGCGCTCGAGCGTGCGCTCTCGCAACGGCCCTCCGACTACATGCCGGAGTCGTGGGCCTCGGTGACGATCGACGGAAACCCTGGCGAGCTCCTGTACTGGCCGGGCGAGGCGTGGCACGTCGGCGAGGCCATCGACGAGGAGCCGCACATGTGCGTCTCCGTCAGCCTCGTGCCGCCGTTCCTGACGCTCGACGCACTCCTCGAGGCTGCCGTCGACCACGTGCTCAGGAACACGATCGCGGTCTGCTTTCCGCAGGACGCCGCGCCCCATCCCGTGGGCGGCATCTCCGACCCGATCGTAGACGAGACGTGCGCGCGCGCGATCGGGGCCCTCGACGAGGAGCTGTATGCGCGCGTTCGACAGCAGTGGCTTTGCGCCAGCACGAGCCTGGGGATGAAGCATCCGCGGCGCTCACCCGATGACGTGCTCCGCGCAGGCGATTGCATCTCGTCGGATTCCAGGTTGCTCCAGTGCTGCCCGGACGGCTCCGAGCTGCTCGTCGTCAGTGTCGGCGTCGCGCTGCGCTGCAGCGCCGGCATGAAGGGGCTACTCGACGATCTCCGCACCGAACGCGCATGGATCGTCGATGAGCTGGTGGCACGCCACGCCGTGGAGCACGAAGCCAAGGCCATCGAGGTGCTCCTCGATGAGCTCCATTCGACCGGCTCCATCCGAAAGATCACGGCCGACCGGGCGGATGGGGTTGCGTCAACGGGTCCGAAGAGGGCTTGATCGTCCCCGTGACCGATCTCGACGACCAAGCCACGCCTTCCTCCTCCGATTCCGACGCGCCCACGCCCGACCTTCGAGTGGGTGCCGTGCTCGATCCCGTGACTCTCGACGCGCTCGACGACGTTCGACGGCGGCAGCTCGAGATCGCCAATCGCCTCTACGGCGGCGCCGAGGAGACGGCCGAAGAGATCCTGGGCCGTGGCCCCGACGGCCAAGAGGACGAGCGCATCCATCCTCGGTTCCTCGAGCTGCGCACGATCGTCGATGCAGACGGGACTCCACGCTACGACGCATGGCTCTACATGGTGGACAGCGGGTCCATCTTCGAGGCGGGGACCGAGACGGTGGTCGCCGAGGTGATTCAGTTCGGGCTCGAGTGCGACGACGAGGTGCTGGAGCGGGCACTGGACCCGTTGCTCGGCAAGCTCCCGCAGCCGAAGACGGAGGTGACGGCCAAGTCCGAGGAGCCGGCGGCGAAGAAGACGGCGGCGGCGGCGAAGAAGACGGCGAAGAAGAAGACGGCGAAGAAGAAGAAGACGTCGGCGAAGAAGAAGACGTCGGCGAAGAAGACGGGGGCGAAGAAGAAGACGGGGAAGAAGAAGACGGCGAAGAAGTCGGCGGTGAAGAAGAAGACGGCGGCGAAGAAGAAGACGGGGGCGAAGAAGAAGACGGGGGCCAAGAAGAAGACGGCGGTCAAGAAGCAGCCGGCCGCGAGGAAGAAGCGCGCGGCGAAGAAGTGAGACGCAATTCGCGTGGGCAACCTGCGAATGGCGGGCGCACGGTGGTCCCGATGCCCGATCCCGGGTGACGCTCAGCTCGGTCGAAGACTTGGGGCGCGGGCCGGCGCGCTCGTGGTGGGGCCACCGAGCGCTGCGAGCAGCGGATCGATCAGCTCGCGCCACGTGTGCATCCGGGCCTGGGCCAGGGCACGTGGGTCGAGGCGGCCATGGTCGAGCAACCACGCGGCATCGGGGCTCGCCTCCGGCAGCTCCGCATCGCGAGGCCGCAGCTCGTCGGCCAGGGCAGCGATCGCCATCGACACGCGCGGTCCCTCGCGCTGCACGAGCCACGCAACCGTGCGCCAAGCCAGCGCCGCGTGCTCGGTTTCGTCGTCGGCAATGCGCTCGAGCACCGCACGGGCGACCGGATCGGTCGCCTCGCCAGCGGCCCGTCGGGCACACACGGCCGCGATCGTCTCGCCGACACAGCCCTCCACGAAGGTGTCGAGCGCGACCTCCCGCGGATCGGCGCTGCGCGGCGAGATCTCGGGAAGCGCGGTGGGCTCGAGCGCTCGTCCGCCATAGCGCTCGGCCAGCCCAAAGCACAGTCGTGCGTGCTCCACCTCGTCCTGCGCAGCGCGCTCGCACGCCTCCAGGAGTGCCAGCGGGGCGCCGATGCCCCGCAGCTCCTCGCGCGCGCGGGCGAACGAGGCGATCGATGCGTGCTCGGTCAGGGCGTCGTGCAACCACTGCTCGCCAATGCGGGCGCGGGTGTCAGGGGGCAGCGCGGACGATGGCGGGAGCTCGGGCAACCGGGCCGACCAACCATGGCCTGCACGCAGAGCCGCGATCCATGGGCGTCCATCGATGAGCAGCGGGCGCCCGCCTGGACACGGTATCGTCCAGTCGTAGCAGCAGGTCTCGGTGTCACCCTCCGTGCGCTTGGCCTTGGTCGTGTCGACGTTCAGGCTGCCCCTCTGGCTCACGCCGCGCGGTGGAGGCTCGTGACCCTCGAGGAGCTTCGCGTCGAGCCTGATCGTGCCATCGACGACGCGGGGGCAGCCTTCGACGTCCTCGGACGCGATCGCGAACTCGGTGCGCATCGACTCGACCAGGCTCCGGGGGGCACACCACTGGGTCGTTGGACACGTCGGCCGGCTCCGTTCCTTCGGATGCGGGATCGCATCGGGTGGCGGCTCGACGGTCTTGGTGTCGTCGAGCTTGGTGTCGTCGAGCTTGGTGTCGTCGGTCTTGGTGTCGTCGAGCTTGGTGTCGTCGGTCTTGGTGTCGTCGAGCTTGGTGTCGTCGACCTTGGTCACCTCGGTCTCGACTACCTCGGTCTTGGACTTCGCATCCGGCTCCTGCTCCTGACCCGCGGCGCATGCGGGAGCCAAAGCCCCGAGCACGAGCAACGAGGACACGTCGAGCGCACGGCGAAGGCGGCGGTGCATCGAGGCGAAGTCGGTCATCGTGGCAATCTATCATCTTCGCGTCGGGTGCTCGCCTACGTCCAGCACCGTAGGTCGCGAAGGGTCCGGCCGGGATGCGTGGCAGGTCAGGGACGCCAGGCTCGCCATGCAGTGAACTCCTCGTCTCGAGCCTGGAGCTCGTGCAGCGCTCGGAGGAGATCTCGGGCGGGTTCCTCGAGGTTCGGTGCAGCGCGGTAGAGCGCGCGGCTCAGCGCGTAGGCCCGTTCACCGTCGACTGCCGCCAAGGCCGGCGCGATGACCAGTTCAGCCCCCGCGAGGATGAAGGCTGCGGCCATGTTCATGCCTCCATCGATCACGGCGTTGCTCGTGACTCCGGACTCGCAGGCTCCGAGGACGACGACGGTCGGCGCGTCGTGATGGCTGGTGACCTCCACTGCCGAGAGCCGTTCGTATCGGGACAGCGCGAGGTAGCTGTCCTCTCCCAGCTCCCCGGAGCGGTAGCCGTGACCCGCATAGTGCAGCAACGTGGGGGGAGGAGCCGTGTGCCATGGTCGCCAGCTCCCGCCCACCGACCACCCGGCCCTTGCGAGGACTTCGTGAACGAAGGCCCCTTCTTCGGCGGCAAGCCCCGGCACTCCATTGCCATCGTCGTCGCCAACGATGACCACCGCTCGTCCCGAGGGCTTGCGTTGCGATCGTCGGCCGAGGCCGAGGCTGTAGCTCACCACGGCCCCTGGGGCCACATCCTTGCCAAGAGGGTGTGGAAGCCCACGTCGAGGAATTCGCCGGTCGGGACGACCCACAGTTGCTCGAGCCCGGCGAGGTGATCATCGTCGCGCATCGTGCAGAGGACCTGCTTTGCTGCTTGCCATCGCGACGCAGCATCGATGGCACCTTCGATGACGAGGGGGAGCGGCTGCTCACCGTACCGCTTCCAAGCAAACCACCATCGTCCGGCCTCGGGGAGTGGGTGCATCGTCAACAACGCGGTCCCCTGGGGAACGTCGCGTTCGCCACGGGCGTCGATCGGGCACATCCACGGTGGGGACTCGCTCGAGAGCCTGGCCCGGGCCGCGCGGAGGTCGTTGGCCAGCCGCTCTCGCTCGAGGTTCGCACGACGCGTCGAGATCTCGAGTTCGACCTGGGGAAGCTCGCGGCTGGACCGCTGCATCGCCTCGAGTTCCCCCTGCTTCTCGCGATGGCGGGTCAGCGCCTCGACGTACTCCGGCGAGGAGTCCACGGCAACGCTCAGCGAGTGGAGATGGCGAGCTCGCGCCCCGAGTACCATGCACATCGCCCTGGTGGGGTCTCGATCCAGCAGCGACAGGTAGTGGGATCGACTTCGTCGATCGCGGCCCGCGAAGAAGCTTCGCTCGTGCTCGAGCGTGAGCAGGAGCGCCTGGCGAGCCACGATCGCCTCTGCCTCCTCGTAGTGGCGCAGGGCGGCTCCTGGTGCGCCGCTTTCCTGCTCGAAGCGTGCACGTGCGTAGAGCACACGAAGGATCTCGTCATCGTCGAAGGTGAGCGCTGCGTAGCTCGCGGCGCGCTCGAGTTCCGAACGCACGACACGAGCGTCGTGGCTGATCCGGGCGAGGACCAGATGGGCGAACACGCGGTCGCGAAGGTTGAGCGCGGCGAGATCGACTTGGTCCATCCATCGCCTGGCCGCGGCCAGATCGGGGGAGCGACCCTGGCTGGCTGCGACAGCGAGGTTGAGACGGGCCCCTTCTGCGAGCGAGCTCTCGCTCCGTTCCAGTGATGCATGCGCCCTGGCGAGCTCGGCCGACGGGTCGTGCGCGTCGGGGTCGTACTCTCGACGGTGGATGTGGACCCAACTGACGTTCACCTGGAGCTGATCGGAATAGAGCCCAAGACCGGGGACGGCCGCGGCGAGGTCGGCGTCGGCGGCCGCCCTTTCGAAGTGGCCGATGTGGCCGAGATGCAGCGCTCTCTCGCAGAGCGCGGTGGCGTAGAGGGGGGCGTTCCCGTAGCGCCTGGAGATGTCGATCACGCGCTCGAGCCCGACCTGCAGTCCGTCGAACCGACCCAACCAGCGTGCGAGCTGAAGCGAGAAGAGCTCGGATTGCAAGGCGATGTCCAGCGACAGCGGGAAGCCCCGCATCTGCTCGATCAGAGCCTCGGCGCGCACGATGTCGTCCTGCGACTCGAAGGTCTCGACGGCCTCCCAAGTGGCCGCTACGAGCGCTCGTCTTCCGGGCAAGATGTCTCCCTTGGGCGGATCGCCGGGCGTCATGAGGTCGAGGACGAAACGCCGGCCATCGTGGTAGGCGAGCGTGAATCGCCCGCTCGGCTGCGGCGGCCGCAACAACAGCATGATGCCGCGACCGTCGGCATCGACCGTCACGCTCGAGCTGGGCAGGGGGGTGCCGTCCCAGTCGTGCTCGAGCGCCTTCGGATCCCACGAGCCTTCCAGCCAAAGATGGATCCGATCACCGTCTCTCACGGTGCAGCGGCCGTCGGACCACAGCTCGCGAGCACCTCCTACCGCGACGGGAAGGCGCCCCCGTGGGCTCGTCAACCCCAGCACCGGGCCGAGCGCGAGCACTCGGATCCCCCGGATGAACTGGGCGCGCGACAGCTTCATCGTTCGAGAGGTTCGCTCGGATCGAGCGCGAAAAGCTCGAATCGAAGCACCCGCTGCTCGACGGAATCCTTGGCGGCCCAGACTCGAGATGGCGACGTCTCGAGCCGCGAGGGCGAGGCGATGCATGCCACGATGGTCCACTGGCCAGGATCGAGCCCCAGCGCAGAGAACGGACCCGACACATGGATGATGCCCGCGTCATTGACTCGGGTCCGCTCATGCAGCTCGAGCCTCGTGCCCTGCTCGGCAACGCCACCTTCATACGCGAACATGGCCAGCTCCACCGGCTGGGCCGTGGCGGTTCGCGGGCGTAGGGTGAGCTCGAACGGGGTGTCGGGCCGATAGCGGGGGAGATCGTTGGCGCTCCGACCTCGGATCGGAGCCAGGCCCCCGCCGAACTCGAGCGCGTAGTCAGGCAGACCGGCCGTCGGGCGCGACCAGATCCACAGGATCGCAGCGGCCGCGATGGCCAGCACGACGCCGAGCGCCGTACGCAAGGGCCGACGGGCGCGAGCCGGTGGCCCGCTCTCGCCGACGATGCGCTCGTGCACCGAGCGCATCAACGCGACCACCTCGTCGTCGTCGAGCGGGGTGTAGAGTGGCCTTCGGCGCTCGATCTCCGCGGGTGGATCCCCACGCTCCAGCCGAGCGGCTGCGACCTCGTCTGCATCCCGGTGTCCAGCGACGACCGCTTCCCACTCGGGATCGGCCGGGGCCATGCGCGCTCGTTCGAAACGCCCGAGATCATCGAGCAGCACATCGGTGTGGTCTGGTTCGATCATTGGAGCCTGTCCCTGATCTTCGCGACCCTGTGCTTGAGGCGATGCTTCCAAGTATTGATCGCTCCTTCCGTCATGTCAGCAAGGGCGCCGGCCTCCTGGGAGCTCACCTGCTCCACATAGAGCAGGTGGAACAGCAGCCGGTCTCGATCGCCGAGCTCCCCGTCGAGTTCGTCCATGATGCGCTGGAGTAGCATGGCGTTGGCGAACGAGTCCTCCGGGTTCTTCGCGTCATCAGCCGGCTGAGCTTCGTCGAGCCGCATGATCGGGGCAGCCGGCAGCCTTCGTAGTGCCTTGTGATCCCTGCTGATCAGCCTACAGCGGGTCACCATTCGGATGTAGCTCTCGAGGTTCCTTCCTCGAAGCGGATTCCAGGCGCGCATGGTCCTCCCGTCGTTCTCGAGGAGCGCCACGCAAACGTCGTGCACGAGGTCGAGAACGTCGTCCTTGGTCGTCTCTGGAAACCTGGAGAGGTGGCGGGCCGCCTCTTTGTGGATGAATGTGATGAGAGTGCGAAATAGCGGCTCGCGTGCCCCTGGCCCTCCGTCGAGCATGCGAGCGATGTCCTTGGGGGTCACGGGCGCCCCCACTCTAGCGCTCCTTGCGCTGGTCTGTCCAAGCCGGCTCTCCCGGCGCGGTCGCGATGGCGAGAACATCGCGAAATGACACCGATTCTCAGGGTCTCGAGATTTCTTCGCATCACTCCGTGAGATCGATCGAGAAACCGCGAATGAGTCATCGCAGTCAGCGAAGGGCTCGGATGCTCCGGGAAGGACGGCGCGCCCGCGTAGCCGCGGTGCGTGAAGTGAACATGGTGAACATGCGCAAGAGGAATTCGATCGCGGGGGTTGGCCTCATCCTGCTCACCGCGTGTCCCTGTGAGATCGAGGATTCTCCGACCTGTGAGAGACCCGAGCCATCGTGCCCCGATGACGAGTGGGTCGTGGGGTTCGGGCCCGGAGTCGCATCATGCCCCGACGACTTCGATGGTGATGGGGTGCGAGAGTGGGACACGAGTCTCCTGACCGAAGACATGCTCGATACCAGCGACCACTACTGCCTCTATCGATGGCTGGAGGCCGACCCTGCTCCCACGAAGCTCGAGTTGCCCTTCGAAAGTGCGGGGGCCCACACATGGGCTCCCAATTGCACCGTCGTACCCGCGGCCACCGCCATCGAGCTTGCTCACGCCAGAGATTTTCATCGGGCGATCCAGCCGCTTCCGGTCGATCCCGACGACTTGTTCGAGCCGGACCCGCAGGCCCCCGGCAGTCGCCCCGTGGTGATCTACGTGGTCGACACCGCGCCTCGGCGGACCGAGAACGGGCAGGCAATCCACGGCAAGCTGCTCGCGGCGATGATCGCCGAGCTCGGGGACGCGACAATCGGCGATGGTGATTGCCACGTTGGTCGCTGCGTCCGGACGCGCCTCGGTCTGCCGCTGCCCGACACGGACCCGACCCTCGACACGATCGAGGAAGGTGGATTCCATGGAAGCATTGCCACGCTCATACCACCCCTCAGCGAGATCCTGATCGAGGCCCGCCACGACCAAGACGACGTCAACCGCATCGTGGTCATGGCCTTTGGCTGGGATCCGGCTCAGCTGGTCGAGCCCGATGCTCCGCCGCATCCAGTGGAGTCGATTCTGCGCGAGCTCGGCAAGGAGGGAGTCCTGCTGCTTGCCGCCGGTGGAAACGCAAACACGGTCGAGGGGGAGGTCGGGCCGACCGCTCCCGCGATCTTTGCGGAAGGCGGGTGGCCCGCAGAAGGGCCGTGCCCCGACGAGCCGTTCACGCTGTTTCCGATCTCGGGAGTCGACGGTCATACGCGAGAGCTCGCGATCGCTCGCGACGATTCCGTCGCCAGCCTTGCCGCTTGTGGGAGTCATGGGTCCGCGATGGGGCTCCCCTCGGACCGCCGAGGCGTCGACTTCTATGGCCCGCTCTCGGGCACGTCGATCTCGACCGCCGTCGTCGCGGCGGTGGCGGCGATGATCTGGTCGTACACACCCGACGATGCCTGTGGCTTGATGAAGTCGATATGGGACGACGGCCCATCGATCGCCACGAGCACGGACATCGGGCCATTCGGAGGCCCTCAGAAGCTCGTGACCGTGTGCAATGCGGTCCGAGAAGCCTGTGCATCGAAGGACTCGCCGACCCCGGCCTGCAATGAGCTGAGCTGCGAGGCCGCCTCGGAAGAGGGGCCAACGGCGGCTCAGGTCGCCTGCATGACGCTGGAGAACCTCTCGAAGGTCGGCTGTGCCCCAGATGTTGCTCCGCCTGGTGGCCCTTCGTGCGGAGCAACCGAGTCACTCGATCTCGACTGGGTACGTCCTCAGCCGGATCACACGCTGTGCCCGATCTGCAGCGTCGAGGAAGGCCTCCTTCATCTGAGCGGGGCGACGATCACCGACGAGATCACGAGCATCTCGGTCGTGCTGTGGTACGACGATGGGTCGAGCCACGAGGTCGGGTTCTCTGATCTTGGCAGCCGGTGCGTGCGTCCGCTGGGATCCGATGCGTTGGGGGTGGATATCACCATCGCCAGCTCGGAGCTCCGGCTGTCGAACCCGCCGACTGGACCGAGCGCGTACGCTGCCATGCTCTACGCCCGTCACCGCGACGGGAGCATCACGCGAAGCGACCTGAACCTAATTGGTGCGTGTAGTTGATACTTGGCTGCAAGTTCGTATGCAGCAGGGAGTGGAGAGTCAACGATGTTACGAGCCGCGAATTCGTTCGATCCCGTCATGAGAGCACTCCTGCTGACCGCGGCCCTGGTCGGCGCTTGTGGGGCGCCCGACGATCGTCAGCCTTGCGATGCCATCGGAGCGCCGATGCTGCCTCCGGAGCCCTTGCCCACCCTCGGGGCATCGGATGCAGCCGACCTCTACATCCAGCGTCTACCCGAGCCGACCACCACGGGACTCGACGTCGCCATCCACTACCGCGTCGGCCCCATGCTCGACCCGGCGCTCGAGGGCAGCCTGGTCGTGGTCGTGGGCGAGCAGGAGAGTCCACTGGCCTTGTTCGAGTCCGACATGCTGGCTCGGGCCGGGCGCATCCCCGAGAGCCCGGGTCCCGGCTTCCATACGCTGCTGGCAAGCCTCGAACCGATGGAACTCGAGCGAGTCGCGAATCTCGGTGACTCGCTCGAGCAGCGACTGGGACCCAGTGAGGGCCCATCGTCGAGGTTCGAGGGGCGGTCCATGGTTGCCCACGCCGAGGTCGGCGATCTGGACCTGGCGGACGGCGAGGCCGGAGGGCTCGTGATGGTGCCCGGTGTCGTGTATGTGCCACCTGCGCTCGACGTCTCCCACGGGCGGGCGCTGATGATCACCCACCCGGCGGTCGTCCAGGACCCCACGCGAACCGCCGATCCGTGCCGTCCAGGGCCCGGGAATCCGGATGGCGCGTGGACCTTCAAGCACCTGATGAAGGGGGTGTCGGGCGACGCCAAGGGTGGCGACATGACCAAGCCCTGGCTCGAGCAGTGGTCGAAGGATTGGATGCTCGATGGCGACGACATCCCCGAGCGCAAGGCGCAGATGCACGGGCGGGTGCTCGATGCGTGGCCACGCAAGAGCGGCGGCGTCGAGCTCGATCTCGACCAGGCGCCCCTTCGGCTCGCGGCGATCGTCAACCGCGTCGACCTCGGCACGATCGCGGAGGATGGCTCTGGCCCTGGGTATGGGGGCACGATCGCGGCGGGAGCGACCACGGCCGGAGAGCTGCGCTTCGTGTTCGGGGTCCAGGATCCGGCGACCTGCGAGATGCTTCCGTTCAGCGTGATCTTCGAGTATCGGGTTCCGATTTCCGACTGCGAAGGTACGCGAGCGTGGGCCAAGGCCTGGCTCGATCTAGACGACCCCTCAGCGGCGTTCTCGGAGCAGTGGCGCGAGCAACTGGAGATCTTGACCGAGAGCGTCGTTGCGTCGAGCGCGGGGACACCCTCGCTGCTGCACCTGAGGACCAATGAAGACGCGCTCGCTCCCGACCAGGAGATGCGTAGCTTCGAGCTGGTGACCAACGGACCGAACGTGCTCGCACGCGAGCCGCTCGACATGACTCCCAGTGATTCTCTCCACGACACGATCGGCGACGCGGACGTCGCGAATTTCGTCGACGTGATCGTGAAGCCGACCCTCTCCGTCGGCGGCTGTCGGGCTGCGTTCTCGTTGCCGGGCTGGATCGGTCTTCACCCGGGCGGCAATGTGTTCGTGTCGGAAACGAGCTTCTGGGGCCCTGCGACACTGCCGGTCGGTCCTGCCGAGCTGTGTGCGTGGCACCGGTTCTCGCTCGAGACCTGTAACGGCTGTCATGGTGCCGACACCGGTACTTCTCGGTTTCACGTCGATCCACGCACGATGCCTGCGACGTTGTCGAGATTCCTGACCGGCGGTGCCCCTCACTCCCATTCGACGGTGGCCGATCCTCGCGACCCGACTCGGCACTGGAGCTTTGCCGAGCTCACTCGCCGCTACCAGGCGCTCCAGCTCGCGGCGGGGCGCATGTGTGGCGGCGTACCGCAGCCAGGGGCGGGGTTCCTGAACGCCATTGCGGCGCTCGGGCCAGTGCCGGTGTCCTCGTCCGGTCCCAATCCGGGCGAATGGGAGCTCGGTCCGGTCCACGATGAGGACACCGCGCTCGCCATGTTCGATGCATTTCTGGATCTCGATGCTCCGATGCAGATCGTCTCGTTGCGTGACTTCGTGCGCGAAGCGGAGACGTTCGTGCACTGAACCATCCATCGACCATCGACCATCGACCATCGACCATCGACCATCGACCATCGACCATCGACCATCGACCATCGACCATCGACCATCGACCAATCCAAGGACTGATGAATCATGTTGGACATCAATGCGCGACTCTCGCTGGCCTCACTCGCCGTCATACTCGCCAGTGTATCGGGTTGCAAGCGCGAGGGCTCTTACTGTCCGAGTCCGGTCGAAGCCGATCTCGATGCGTCGACCGGCCCGATGGTGGGCACCGGATGGGATCCTGTGATCGACTCGTCCGACTCGGACGGTGGCTCCAGCGGTGATGGGCCCGCCCCCGTGCGACGCCTGGTCGACATTCTGTTCGTGGTGGACGACTCGGGCTCCATGGGAGAGGAGCAAGCCAAGCTTGCCAGTGGTGCCGCGGGGTTGGTGGCGGTGCTCGACACTGCCTCGCCGCCGATCGACTACCGCGTGGCCGTGACCACCACCGACAACGGCAACCCGTGGTGCGGGTCCACCAGTCACGAGGAAGGGCACTTCGTTGCCACCAGCTGTCAGCAGCGCGCACAGGACTTCGTGTTCGAGGGGGTGATGACCATCGATGCCTACGAGGAGGCTTGTCTCGGCGCGTGTGCGCTTCCCTCGCTCGATCTCCCCCAACCGTGGATCGACGTCGAGCGATCGACCGATACGACCAACGTGCCCGAGGGTTCCGTGCTCGAGGCACTCGAGTGCATGCTGCCCCAGGGAATCAGCGGTTGTGGCTTCGAGCAACCACTCGAGTCGATGTCCAGGGCGATCTTGCTCAGCCGGACCGAGGGGGAGAGCGAGCATGGCTTTCGCCGCGAGGGGGCCTTGCTGGCGGTGGTTCTCGTCACCGACGAAGCAGACTGCTCGTACGACGCCGACCACGAGACGATCTTCTTGCCCGACGGCAATCGGGTGTTCTGGTCGGATCCCGGTGCACCTGCTCCAACCTCGGCCGTGTGCTGGAACGCTGGCGTGGTGTGCAGCGGGGGCTCGTGCCGCTCGGCCAATCTCGATGAGGACGCCAACGAGGTCCCCGATGCCGATGCGGATCTCGATGCGGTGATGCACCCGGTCGATCGCTATCTCGCGCAGCTGGGATCCGAAGGGGCGCTGGTCATGGCCATCAACGGCGTCGCTCCCGACGGCTCGGTCGTCTACCAGGACTCGATGGACGATCCTGGGTTCCAGAGTGACTTTGGCATCGGGCCCGGATGCGAGAGCGCGGCCGGACGTGCGGTACCGCCGGTTCGGGTTCACGAGGTCGTCGACGAGTTCGGTGGGACTGGCGGTGCGCGCTCGATCTGCAGTGACGAGTTCGGTTCGGCACTGGCCTCGTTTGCAGAGGAGATCGTGGCACGCTTGCCATGAGGGCGATGCACTTGGTGGGTCCGTTGCGATTGACACGAGGCGAGAACGCGAACAAAGTGCCCGTATGGGCTCGCGCACCAAGGACCACAAGGGCACTCGTCCCACGTTGCCGCCCAGCGGGCCTGCCCTGGTGCGCCCTGCGTTGGGAGCACTGGTGCTCGTGCTCGGGAGCACGGTGGCTGCCGGTTGCAAGACCAGGGGGGTGCCGCCGATGCCCCCGCCGCCGATGCCCGATCCGACCTACGGTGATCCGATCCCGCCGATGCCCGATCCGAGCGACGGCGAACCCCCCATGGACGAGCCGCCGCCGATGCCACCGCCCGACGACGATGGCGCCGAGGTCGATGCGCCGATGCCTCCGCCGGACGACACGATCCGCTCACCGCCGCCCATGCCCAACCCGGGTCCCGGCACGCCGGTCGGGCCCAAGCTCTGAGCCCGCTGCGGCGAGGTTCGGTGATGCGCCGATGCTCCTCAGGGATCGGCGCAGCAGCGAAACCCGGTCGAGTAGTCCCAGTGCGTCACGTCGTGGGCGGTGGTGGCGTAGAGGCATCCCGGCCCGTTGAGCACCGTGTCCACGTAGAACCCGCCGCGAAAGGTGCCCGCCGGGTCGGCCGTCCACTCGTGGAGGTTGCCCATCATGTCGAGCGCGCCGTCTTCGGTGATGCAGTCCTCGTGCTGGCCGGTCACGTGCAAGCTGTCGGGGATCTGCGAGATGCAGGGGTGGCCGAGCTCCGACCAGATCCATGCGTCGCTCGTGCCGAAGTACTCGATCGCGGGATGAGAGGCGCGCGCGTCGTTGCAGCGCCCGGGCTCGGCCATGTTGCCGAAGGGGTAGGTGGTCGTGCCGGCACCCTGGCAGGCGCGCAGCCACTCGGCGTCGGTGCACAGGCGCTTGCCGGCCTCGGTGCACGCCTCGCCGGCCTGCACCTGGGTGATGTACCCCTGGGGGATCGCTCCGCGCAGCGAAACGGCACGCACGCGGGTGGAGCCCGGGTTGAAATAGGGGCTGTGGTGCCCGATGACCTGGCCAGCGACGTCGAGCTCGACCAGCGCGGCTTCGTAGCGATCGATGCACACGTCGCCCGCCATCACCATGCCCGGCGGGCACGCGGGATCCCACGACTCCTCGGTGAGGCCTTCGTTGGGCATGGGCATCGCGTCGGGATCGCAGGCCGTGCTCGGGTCGGTGCAGCACTGGATGTCGGCGGCGCCGGGGCACAGGCCCGCGGTGGTCTGCAGGCCGGCTCCGCACTCGGCCGTGGGCATGCACAGGCCCGGCGCTCCATCCACGCTGCACGGTGGTCCGGCCGGGACGCAGCACTGCTCGCTCGGCGGCCCCTCGCACTGGGCCTGGAACGGGGTCGAGGGGCTCTCGCACGCGGTGACGGGGCCGCACTCGCCCTCGATGGTCACGATGGCGCAAGCAGACGGTGTGCCGGTGGTCGAGTCGTCGGTGGGATCGGGTGCCGAGGTCGTGCCCGTGGTGTCCACGGAGCCGGAGTCGAGGCTCGTGGTGTCGTCACTGCTCGAGTCGGGTCCCGATGAGGTGGAGTCCGCAGACGTGGACGTGCTGGCATGGGTGGTGTCGTCGGCGCTCGGAGGTGCAGAGCTGCCTCCGCAGGCGGCGAGGACCAGCACCCCCCACACCAGGACGCGCGCGAGCATGCCGCCAGCGTAGCACGGAGGTCGGGACCGACTCTCGCATCGGTCTCACAGCCACCGCGGGTCGAGCTCGACGTAGGAACGATCGTGACGGCAGCGGTGGGCGAGTGCAGCCACCCGCGGGAGCTCGGCGTCGAAGAAGCACTCCGCCGTCGCGAGCTTGGCTCGCAAGAACCCCTCGCGGCCGCGGCCGGAAGCGAGGCCCTCCAGACATCTGGTCGCCACGGTTGCCTGTCGAAGCCACTGCCACGCCACGACCACGGTGGACAGCAGATCGAGGAAGTCGGTGGCATGGGCCAGCGCCTCGGTGGGGTTCGCTTGCGCCAGGGCGCCGAGGTGGGCCACGAGCTCGGCGGTCGTGGTCATCGCCCCTTGCAGCGCCTGGCCCAAGCGGGGGTCCACGCCGGCCTGCGCCGCCTCGGCGACCGCCGCGTGCAGCTCTTCGGCCAACAGCGCCAGCGTACGCCCGCCCTCGCGCAGCACCTTGCGCCCGAGCAGGTCGAGCGCCTGGATCCCGGTGGTGCCCTCGTGGATGCTGTTGAGCTTCTGGTCGCGCAGCCACGCCTCGGGCAGGTACTCGCTCGAGTAGCCGTAGCCGCCGTGGATCTGCAGGGCCAGGGTGTTGGACAGATAGCCGCGCTCGGCCGGGAAGCTCTTGGTGATCGGCGTGATGAAGTCGAGCAGCGCGGCGGCGCGCTTGCGCGCGTGGGGTGGTCCATGCGCAGCGTCGTCGGCCCAGCGCGCCGTCTGCATCACCAGCGACAGCCCGCCCTCCACGATCGCCTTCTGGCGCAGCAGCATGCGACGAACGTCGGCATGCTCGACGATGGCCACCGGCGGCCGGGTGGGGTCCTTGTCGCCGAGCGGCCGCCCCTGCGCTCGCTCGCGCGCGTATGCCAGCGACTCGTGATAGGCCACCGAGGCGGTGGCGACTCCGTTGAGGCCGACCATGATGCGGGCCTCGTTCATCATCTGGAACATGCACGCCAGGCCGCGGTGCTCGGGACCCACCAGCCAGCCGTGGCAGTCGCCGCGCTCGCCGAACGAGAGCGCCAGGCTGGGCAGGCCGCGCCAGCCGACCTTGTGGATCGCCCCCGTCACGTGCACGTCGTTGTCGACCCAGTCGTCGCCGCTCCCATCACCGGGCCGGCGCTGGGGCACCGCGAACAGCGAGATCCCGGCCGTGCCCGCGGGAGCGCCCTCGATGCGCGCCAGCGTCAGGTTCACCACGTTGTCGGTGATGCCGTGGTCGGCGGCGGAGATGAAGATCTTCGAGCCGCGGATGAGGTAGTGCCCGCCTTCGGTGGGGACGGCCTTGGTGGTCAGGTCGCCCAGGCTCGAGCCCGCGTGCGGCTCGGTCAGCGCCATCGTGCCGGTGAAGCGCCCCTCGAGCATCGGGGTCATGAAGCGCTCGCGCAGCTCGTCGGTGCCGAACGCCTCGATGAGGTGGGCCGCCCCGCGCGTGAGGCCCACGTAGCCGAACGCCGCGAGGTTGGCTGCCATCGAGTAGACGTCGGCGGCGGTCGAGACGAGCAGCGGCAGCGCCATGCCCCCCACGGCCTCGGGGCGGGTGGCGGAGATGAGACCGAGCTCGACCATGCGGGGCCATAGCTCGTGCATGATCGCGTGGGCGCGCACGCGGCCGTCCGGCTCGAGCCGCGGTGGGTGCTCGTCCATCGTGCGGTAGGCGGGGTAGAGCGCCTCGCGAGCGAGGCGGCGGACGCTGTCGACGTAGAGGTCGAAGGTCTCGCGATCGTGGTGGGCGAAGGCCGGATACGCGACGAGGTCCTCGGCGCGGTGAACGTCGTGGAGCAGGAACGCGATGTCGCGATCGTCGACCAGGGGGTTTGGGCCCGACATGCGGGGGATGATAGCGGGCTCCGACCGGGGCGCGCTGCGGGCCGCGGCTCACTCGATCACGTCGACCGCATGGACTACCTCGAGGAGCGCCCCCTCGTCGACCTCGTAGTACTCGTACTCGCCGAAGCCGCCGCCGTCGTCGGGCGGAGCGGGCACGCAGGCGTCCATGTCGTCGAGCCAGTAGCCGGCCCCGCCGGGTGCGGGCCCGTCGATCGCCGCCACCATACCGTCTCCGTAGGCGTACAGCGCCTCACCGGGGCACGACTCCTCGGACACCCACCGCGAGGCCCGTCGCTGGGTGCAGGCCGCGTCCTGGTAGCGATTATCGAGACCCGCCGCGTCGATCGGCACGCAGTCGAAGGTTGCGGTCGTCGAGGGATCGTAGGAGTACGTGACCGGATCACGCCAGCGGCACCCCACCTCGGCGAGCAGCTGATCGCGGACCCCTTGTGAGGGCAGTACCGGCGCACCCTCCGAGTTGGTGTAGACGTCGTGACGCAGGCGAGCCCCACCGTCGTCGATGGTCGAGGCCACGGCGAACGCAGTGTCGTCGAGCGGCGCTCCCACGCGCCACGACTTCGAACTGGAGCCGCCGAGGCTACCCGGTTGACAGGTGCCGTCGCTGAGCTGATAGATCTGCCCGACCTCCTCGAGCAGCTCGTGACGGCCGAGCAGGGCGCCGCAGTATCCGGCCTCCGTCTCCCTGGCCGTCGTCGGCTGCTCGGAATCGGGGACGCACTCGGCCACCGCCACGCGATCGGTGCAGCTGGCATCGGCGAAGTAGAAGGTCGACACGCGAGGCTGCCGGCGTCCGAACCATCGCAGCTGGCCCGATGCATCGTCCGAGGCCACGACCTCTTCCCCGTGATCGCGATCCCAGGCCCCGAAGATCTGCTGCGCACCGTCCTCGGCCTGAAGCAAGAGCGGAACGATGCGGTTGTTGCCGTGCAGCGGCGTCACCGTGGCGGACACGAATTGATCGTGGGGGATCGCGGTCACGCGATGCGCGGCGTCGTTCGAGAAGAATTCGCACGGCCCATTGGCGTTGTAGTAGATCTCGGCGACCGGCTCGCCGACCTCATGGAAGGTGGAGCCGAAGCAGCCGCCGCTCTCGCGCACCACCGTGGCACCCTCGGGGATCCAGATGTCCTGGAGGACGGGCTCGGTACAGCCGGCATCGGCGTAGAGCCACACGTCGCTGCCCCTGGTGGTGGGCAGGCAGCGCAGGTCGCCGTTGGGCGTGTGGGCGAATGCACACGGGGTCTCGAAGAGGGTGTCGTACCACCCGACCTGGACCCGGGTGTCGTCCTCGGCCGTGCGTACCAGCGGCCGCAGGCGCGAGCCGGGTACGGGCTCGAGCACGTCGTCCCAATGGTCGGGCTCGCCGGTGGTGGTCGAACCATCGGCGCTGGCATCGGTACCTGCGCTCGAGTCGGTGTCGGTGCCCACGCTCGGGTCCGTCCCCGCGCTCGAGTCGGTGTCCGTGCCCGCCGAAGGCAAGCCGCAGGCAAGCGGGGTGAGCAGGAGCAGCGGCAACAGCAAGCGCGCAGGTTCGGATTGGATGGGTCCGTAAGTCATGGTCTCGAAGGGCCGATCTCGCGCGACTTGCGCGGGTGCCAATGGCTGGCGATGCATGGCGGCGTACGAGTCGCGACCGACCGCGAGTCGATCGCTGGAAATCGATCCCCTTCGATCGTGACGCTGGTCTCGGGTGCGGCGGGCGACCTACCATCGATCGATCCCGCGGAGGGTCCCATGCTCGACAAGGTCATCTCCAAGCTCCAGGATGCCGAACGACGCCATCAAGAGCGCCACACGCCGCTGGGCCTGCGCTACGTGATCGCCGACGGCATCGACTTCCTGAACCCGGCCCACTGGGATGCGATCGCGGCGGGGGCCAGCGTGTTCCTCGGGCGAGCCTACCTGGGCGCGCTCGAGCGCAACGCGCCGAGCAATACCGAGCCCCGCTACGCCATCGTCTACCGGGAGGAGACGCCGGCGGTGATCCTCGCGTGTCAGATCGCCCGGATTGGCGGTGAGCAGCTGGTGGGCAGCGGTGGTGGGCGCAAGGCCGCGAAGCGAATCCTGGGGCAGGTGCGCGAGCGGGTGCTGGTCTGCGGCAACCTGGTGTCGAGCGGCCTGCACGGGATCGCGTTCGCCGAGGGGCTCGACCCCGAGCTGGGCTGGCGCGCGGTGGCGGAGATCCTCTATCGCATCCGACGAGGCGAGAAGCTCCACGGCAGCATCGACTTCGTGATGATCAAGGATCTCGTGGGGGAGAGCTACGCGCCCTCGACCGTGCTCGAGCGCTATAGCTACCGCACGATCAAGAGCGACCCCACCATGGTGCTGGCGCTCGATCCTCCCTGTCGCAGCTTCGAGGACTACCTGTCGCGGCTGACCGCCAAGTATCGCGGCAAGATCAAGAAGATCGGCAAGACCCTCGAGCAGGCGGGCTACCGGGTGGAGCGCGTGGCCGACCTCCACCCCATCGAGGAGCAGCTGCATGCGCTCTACCTCCAGGTCGAGTCCCGGGCGGCGGTGCGGCTGGCCACCATCCCCTGCGGGTACTTCTCGGCCATGCAGGCGGCGCTGGGCGACCGCTTCGTGTGCTCGGTCATCCGCAACGACGAGGCGATCGTCGGGTTCGTCACCACCGTGATCGATGGGGCCGAGGCGATCGGCTACTACGTGGGCGTCGACTATTCGGTCAATGCCGAGCTGCCCGTGTACCTGCGCCTGCTGCAGCTGGTGATCGCCGACGGGGCGGCGGCCGGCTGCACCACGATCTCGCTGGGACGCACCGCACTCGAGCCCAAGGCCAACCTCGGGGCCAAGCCGGTCGATGCCCACGTGTGGATGCGCCACCGCGTGCCCGCGTTCAACTTCGTGCTGCGCGAGCTGTTTCCGATGATTCCGGTGGACGAGGCGCCCGAGCGCAATCCGCTCAAGGAGAAGTGAGCAGGTCGGCTACTTCGCGCTCGCTCCGAACAAGCGATCCTGCACGGCTCCAAACTGTGCGTCGTCGCGGCACCGCATCGATGCCGTCATGACCGAGCCCATTGCGGCGCTCATGCGAGTCCGGGCCTCGTCATGAGCGTCGATCCACGCGAGGGTCTCGGCGTCGGCCTCGGCGAGGTCCTTGCCGTGGTCGCGGTGGAAGCCCTCGAGGGCGGTCGCCAGGCCGGCGCAGTCGTGGGCCCGGGACAGGTGCAGCTCGCCGAGCGCCTCGACGGTCTGCAGCAGGGCCATCGCAGCCTGCTCCTGCGGAGAGGGCCCGGCGGGCTCTGGCTCTGGCTCTGCCGCGGACGGCTCATCGGGTGCCGGCTTGGGCGGTCCGTTCGACGTCGGCGTGCGTTCGGAACCCACCGCGGTGGGCTCGGCCGAGGGCTCGTTGCGCTCGCATGCCACCACCAGCAACAGACCCAACCACACGCTCGCAATCCGTCTCATGGCGTCGCCTCGTTCTCGAGCGCTTCACCGGGCTCGCTTCCTTCGCCTCCGATCGGCGGTGCCATGTCGTCCTCGATGAGCCCCGGCGACGCACAGCGATTGGAGACCCGCTGCATGTGCGCATAGATCTGATCGAGCCCCTCGCGGGTCCATATGGGCAGCCCCTTCTTCAGCTGCTGCTGCTCCCACTTCTCGTAGTCCTTGCGGAAGCCTCGCGCGCGGCGACGCCTGCCGGAGTACAGGCTCTTGATTCCCTCGTAGTTGTCGCCACGAGCGAGATCCTCGGGGTCGTTGGCGGACTCGATCTTCCCGGCCTTGGCGTCCTTCTTGAACTGCTCGAAGATCGCGTCGTCGAGCGCTTGCATCCATCGGTCCAGCTCGCGGCGACGCGGGTGCAGCAGGCCCTTGGCGCGAGCATAGGCCGAGTAGGCGAGCCGCCTGTGACCCCGCGCAGCGAGCAGCTCGCCCAGGGTCAGGTAGAGCTCACCGACCTCCTCGGCCCCATAGACCGTGATCATGGAGACCAGGGCATCGAAGGCGTCCTCGTCGAGACCCAGGCCATCGAAGACCTCCTTGGAGCCACCGAGGCGCTGCTCGTCGGTGAGGGTGACGCCGAGGAAGTTCTCGGACTTGGCCACCGAGGGGTCGGCCTTCACCCGCTGCAGGAACGCGACCAGGGCTCGGTGGTACTTCTCGCGCCCGAAGTGGGCCTTGGGCTCGATCGCCATCGCCCGGTCGATGTGGGTGAGCGCGGGCTCGTAGTCGCCCGTGAAGGTGTAGAGGGTGCCGAGGTTGGCGTGGCCGGGGTAGGCGTCGGGGTCGAGGGCGTGTCGCTGCTTCATCACCGCCTCGGCCTGCTCCATGCGACCGAGCTTCATCAGTGAGACTCCCTTGGCATCGAGGCCTTCGGCCCAGCCCGGCACCCAGCGCAGGGCATGCTCGGTCGCCTCGAGCCGGACCTCGTGATAGCGATCGGTGTGCTTGGGCCAAAAGCCCAGGATGGCATCCAAGACGCAGGGCAGGGACTCGGCCTCGGCGTGATAGGTCTCGTAGTCCCATACGCAGGCGTGTGCGGTGGGCTCGGTGGGGCCCGCCAACGCCAATGCCACCAAGGCCGTCATCATCGAGACGCGAAGGGCCATGGGTCGCATGACCAACAGCATAGACCGGGCGGCCGCCGGTTGGCCACCGCTTCAGTGCTCCGGCCGTTCGCCCTCGCAGTAGTCGACCTGCATGATCGATGGCGTGGTGCACCGGTCGATCCAGCATGATTCCCCGGGCCAGAAGACGAAGAAGGGATTGATCTCCCCATCGGCCTCGAACCGCAGCGCATGATCCCGCGGCAGCAGCTCGATGCGAAGGGTGTCGACCTTCTGGATGCCCAGCAGGCGCAGGTCGTATTCGCTCGGGCCGGGCTGGAGCTCGAGCCAGCCCGGCTCGAGCGACGGGGCCCAGCGGTAGTGATGGGTCAGGGGATGATCGAAGTGACAGTCGTCGAAGACGACGGTGGCCCGACCACTGGCGTGCAGCTCGAAGTTGACCAGGGAGTAGGTGCCATGCGGATCACCGCGCTCGCCGAGGGGCAGGTCGGGGTGTTCGAAGTGGTAGACGCCAATCCAGCCGGCAGGGTCGAGCACGGAGGTGGGCTCGGGCTCGCTCGCGGTGCCAAGAGCGCCGTCGGACGAGTCGAGGCTGCCTTCGTGGTCGAGGTCGACGCCGGAGATGCAGGCGGTGGTTGCGGCATGGAGCAGGACGGCGGCGCTCGTGAAGGAAAGAGTCATCATCCTCCGTGCCGTGCTCACGAATCACGGCGTGATCCGGGACCCGACCGCTGCAAGGCTCTGACCAGGATCCAGCGGCGTTCATCGGTGGTCGCGTCGGTCGCCGCGCCGGATCCGATCCGTCGCTACGGTCCGTCGCGGCGGGTCGCGAGCCAGGTCTCGAGCTCCTTCGAGAACTCGGCGTCCACATCCCCGGCTCCGCGCAGCTCGTCTTGCGCCCGTCGAGCCAGCTCCATGCTCCGCACGCGCCCCGCCCCCGCGTCGGCCGACGCGTCCCACAGCGCCTCGGCGAGCGTGAAGTGGGCGTCGGCCAGCTCGGCGGGGAGGGTGCCCACCTGCTCCCCGAGGGCGACCGCCCGCTCGGCCAGCGGGACGGCCTCGGCGGCGCGCCCTTGCTCGAGCAAGACCTTGGCCTTGCCCCCCAGCGACGGCACCAGGTTGGGGTGCTCGGGTCCCAGGCCCTGCTCCCACGCGACGATGGCGTCGGCGTAGATCCGCTCGGCCTCGGCGAGGTTGCCGACCTCGTGGTGGAGGTTGGCGAGGTTGTTGAGGCACAGGGCCACGTTGGGGTGGTGGGGCCCGAGTGCGGCACGGCTGATCGCGAGCGCCCGCTCGTAGAGCACTCGGGCCTCGTCCATGTGTCCCATGGCCTCGTGCATGAGGCCGAGGTTGGCGAGGATCGCCGCCATGCGGGGATGCTCGGGTCCCAGCACCTTCTCGTGGATCGCGAGCGCTCGCTCGCCGTGCTCCAGGGCTCGGGGCATCGCCCCCATGGACATGTGTGCGACGGCGAGGTTGCTGAGGGTGTCGGCCACGTCGGGGTGCTCGTTGCCCAGCGCTCGCTCGCGGATCGCGAGCGCTTCCTCGCCGTGGGCCAGGGCATCCGCATGCGCGCCCATGCGGGTCGCGATGGCGGCCAGGTTGTTCAGGCCATTGGCCACGTCGGGGTGGTCGTTGCCCAGCGTCTGCTTCGAGATGGCCACCGCCCGTGCGTAGAGCTGGTTGGCCTGCTCGAACTCACCCTTCGCGTGGTGCACGTTGGCGAGGTTGGAGAGGACCGTGGCCACGCTGGGGTGCTCGTTGCCCACGGCTCGTTCGTAGAGCTCGAGGGCCTCGCGCTGGCCCGCCATCGCCTGGTCGAGGTCGCCGGCGTCGAGCTCGACGTTGGCCAGCACGCTCGCGAGGAGGGCCTTGCGCAGGCCTTCGCCGTCGAAGACGTCCTCCCGTGCGACGTCGGCGAGTCGAGCCCAGCGCCGTCCCTCGGCGTAGCGATCCTGGTCGAAGCCCACGGTGCGGGCGAGGCCCACGGCGGCCTCGAAGCCGGCCTCTGGCGCCACGCCGCGAGCGGACTCGAAGTACGCGCGCTCGAGCTCGGCCTCGGCCTCGGCGAAGGTCCCGCTGCGCTGCAGCAGCCATCCCACGCGCGTGCGAGCCTCCGCCACCAGCGGGGCCCAGCCCAGCGCCTGGGCGCGGGTCAGGGCGTCGCGGGCGAGCGCCAGCCCGCGCTCGTACTCGCCGGCGCGTTCGAGGTTGGCGGCACGGATCACGTCGGCTCGGATGAGCCGCACCGACTCGCGATCGCCGTCGGGTGGCGAGGTCATCGAGGCCAACGCCGCGGGATCACGACAAGCCGTGGTCGACGGCAGGGTGGCCGCGGCAACGACCGCCTTGTGCACCAGCCGAGCGTCGGCAGAAGACAGCTCCTCCACCAGCGATTGCAGCCCGGTCCGCCGCGCATCGAGGCACCACAGCGAGCGATCGACGGTGCCGGCGGCCCACTGCTGGCGTACCTCGGCGTCGAGGCAGGTCTCCACCCGAGCCTCGCGCCACTCCGAGACCCGACGCTCGATCCAGGGCGTGACCCGATCGGCCGTGGCGGAGGTGAGCGCTGCCCGCATCGCCTGCTCGCGCTCGGGATTCCACACGGGGTCGAGCTCGGCCGCGGTGGCGTCGCAGGCGGTGGTGCGGCGCGCGAGGTCCCAGCGTCGCTGTCCCTCGAGACCGACCCCGAGCAGCACCAGCACGCCCACCGCGGCCACGGCCCGGCGCGTGCGCACGCGGGCATGACCCCTGGCGAGGACGTCGAGCAACGCGGTCATCGACGGCCACCGCTGCGCGGGATCGATGGCCAGGCCACGCTCGCAGGCACGCCGCAGCCATCCGGGCACCGCGCTGCCCCGGGGTGGTGGGCGCAGATTGCCATGGAGCACGTTGGTGGCCAGCTCCTCGACCGAGCGCCCACGGAACGGCCGCTGCCCGTAGAGCGCCTCCCAGGCGGTGACGCAGAATGCGAACTGATCGACGGCGGCGGTGAGCGGCTGGTTGGCGAACTGCTCGGGCGACATGTATCCCGGCGTTCCCACCACGGCACCCGCTCGGGTCACGGTGGCCGCCAGGGCGCCGTGCCCGGCCAGGCCGGACTGCGAGCCGCTCGAGTCCTCGGCCGTGTGCTCGCGCGCGAGTCCGAAGTCCATCACGCGGACGCGGCCATCGTCGCCGATCATCACGTTGTCGGGCTTGAAGTCGCGGTGCAGCAGCCCCGCCGCGTGGGCCGCCGCGAGGCCCTCGCCTGCCTTGCGCATGACCGCCAGCACCTCGTGCCACGGCCGCGTGGTCTTCAGCCACTTGGCCAGGGTCGTCCCCTGCACCAGCTCCATGGCGATCCAGAGCTGATCGTCGAAGGCCCCCACGTCGTAGACCGCGACCACGTGCGGGTGCGAGAGCCGGCCCAGCGCCTGCGCCTCTCGCATCAGCCGCACGCGGCTGGTTCGGCCCGCCTTCTCGGGCACGACCAGCTTGAGCGCGACCTTGCGATCGAGCTCGGGATCATACGCCGCATGGACCACGCCCATGCCCCCTGCGCCGAGCTTCTGCAGCACCACGTAGCGCCCGACCATGGTCCCGGCACCAATGGGGCTCGTGGGGTCGAGGGCCAAGCCGTCGAGGGCCGATCCGTCGCGGATCGAGGCCGAGGCCGTTGGAGCGTCGCGCGTGGATTCGTGGTCCATCTGCCGCTGGGCCATCACCCCTTGGGATACGTGAGCTGCAGCCGAACCCCGCCCACGACGACCGTGCTGCCGGCTTCCCAGGCCACCCGCTCGGTCACGGCGTTGCCGTTCATCGTGATCCCTTCGGCGTGCGCCACGAGCTCGGCGGGCTTGGGCGCGCCGGCCCACTCGATCACGGCCAGCACGGCATCGTCACCCTGGTCGGCGACGCGCAGCTCGACCGCTCCGGTCCCCACGCGGTGGCTGCCGGGCAGCACCAGCGCGTAGCGTGGCCGCAGCCCCTCCTCGACGAGACCCTCGACGGGGCTCACCTTGAGGATCCCGGCCTGGGCGGCGCCCAGATCGTGGTGCAGCACCCAGCCCAGCTCGTTGGCCAGCTCGCCCGCGGTGGCGGGTCGCGCCTTGGAGTCCTTGGCGAGCGCGGCGGCCAGCACGTCGGCCAGCTTCTGCGGCAGCTCGGCCGCCACCGCGTGCTCGCGCAGCGGCGCGGGCGGCACCCGGGCGTGGGCTCGCATCCACGCCCCGGGATCGTCGGCGTGCTTGCTCCGCGACTCGCTCCACGACAGCGCCGGGAACAGCGGCGACTTGCCGGTGAGCATCTCGTAGAGCATCACCCCGAGGCTGTAGACGTCGGTGGCGGGGCTCAGCTCGGTGCCGAACGCCTGCTCGGGGGCGGTGTACTCGGGTGAGCCCGCGACCTGGACCCCCACGGTGACGTTGTCGGCGGTGGCCCCCTCGCCCCACGAGCGCGCCGACGAGAAGTCGAGCAGCTTCACGGTGCCATCGGGCGTGATCCACAGCCGCTCGGGTCGAAGGTCGCGGTGCACCACGCCCACGGCGTGCAGCTCGGCCAGGCCCAGGCACGCCTGGTGCACGAAGCCCACGGCATCGGCGGCGGGCAGCGGTCGATCGAAGTCGTGCCAGTGATTGAGCTGCGCGCCGGGCAGGTGCTCCATGAGGATGAACCAGTGCTCGGCGCTGGTGAGCCCGCTGCCGTGCACCTTCAGCACGTGGGCGTTGGTCAGCGACTCGAGCACCGCGACCTCGCGCAGGGCTCGGCGTGCCGCCTCTTCGTCGCGCACGGGATCGAGTGAGAGCTTGAGCGCGACCGGCTCGTCGTGGCCCGGGGCGCGCACCTTGTAGACCCACGCGTGTGGGTACTTGCGCAGGACCTGCAGCACCTGGAAGTCTTCGTGCGTGTCTCCAACCTTCAGCTCGAGTGCCATCGGGCGACAATGGTACAGGGGGCGGAGCCTGGTGGCAGCCAGACTCCGCTGCCGACCCTGCAACCGGGCTCACCGCCGCGGCTGGGGCCTGGGGGCGGGCTTGGGAGCCGGGTAGCGCAGCTCGAGCCGAAACGCGCCCATCTCCATCATGGTCCCGGCGGGCAATCGCACGCGCTGGGTGACGGGGCTCCCGTTGGCGCGCACGCTGCCGTCGACCACCAGCGGGCGCAGCTCGGCCTGGTGCGGGGCCCCGGCCCACTCGAGCGAGGCGAACACGGTGGGGCTCTCGTCGTTGGCCAGCTTGATGTCGGGTCCGGTGCCCACGCCCAGCCGATGCACGCCGGGCAGCACCAGGTGCCGCTGCTCGGCGCCGCTGGGGTAGATGACCCGCAGCACCGCGCCCATCGTGTGGCCGAGATCGTGGTGCATGATCCACGCCAGCCGGTTGCCCAGCACGCCCGCGGTGGCGGGACGTCCGACGGGATCCTTGGCCAGCGTGCTCGCCACCAGCTCGAGCAGGCGTCGGGGCAGGCGCTGGCCCTCGGGGTAGCGCTCGAGCGGGACCACCGGCTCCTTGACGTGCGCCACGAGCCACTTGAGCGGATCGTCGATCAGCTTCTCGCGCACCTGTGAGACGCGCTGGTCGACGAACAGCGGTGTGCGACCCACGAGCAGCTCGTAGAGCACCACGCCGAGGCTGTAGACGTCGCTGGCCGGGGTGAGCTTGCCGGTCTTGATCTGCTCGGGCTGGGCGTAGTGGGGGGTGCCGATCAGCATGTGCCCCATGGTCGCGTTGGCGCCGATGGTGTTGTCGGTGTCCCACGCCCGGGCGAGCCCGAAGTCGAGCACCTTCACGCTGCGATCGGGCTGCAGCCACAGGTTGTCGGGCTTGACGTCGCGGTGGACGATGCCCTCGCGATGGGCCTCGTCGAGGCCCAGGCACGCCTGCTGGATCAAGCGCACCGCCTCCAATGGAGGCATGGGCTGGTCGAAGTCGTGCAGCGAGGTCAGCTCGCCCCCTTGCAGCAGCTCCATCACCATGTACCAGCGCTCGTCCTCCCCGAGCCCGTGGTCGAAGATGTGCACCACGTGCGGGTTGGAGAGCGTGCCCAGGATCCGGATCTCCCGCAGGGCTCGCAGCGCGGTCTCCTCGGAGTCGACCGGCGCCTTGGAGAGCTTGAGCGCCACCGGCTGCGGGAAGTTGGCGTGGCTGGCCTCGTACACCCACGCGAACGCGCCCTGGCCCAAGACGCGGCGGATCTCGAAGCCCTCGTAGACGTCCCCGGGCTGCAACGGGCTGGCGGCCGCGTCGATGGTCATGACTAGTCGTCGTCCTTCTTCTTGGGCTTCTTGCTCTTGCCCTTGCCCTTGCCCTTGCCCTTCGAGGACGTCGTGGTGGTGCGGGGCGTGGGCCCGGGCTGGTCGGGCACGGCCGCGGGCTGGTCGGGCTCGGCTGCACCGCGGTCATCGCCCGGATCGGTCGTGGCGCCGGCCTCGGCATCACGATCGCTGCCGCTATCGGCGAAGCGATAGAGCCCGGGAGCTTCCCCCGGGGTGCTGGGGGCCCCGGGTCTCGCGTCCTCGTCCTTCTTCAGCAGCCATACCGCGGCGATTCCCACCCACGTCAGCAGCAACAGCACGATCACGATCGCCACCGCGGGACTGCGTTGCTTGGTCGGGCGCCGCATCGCCGGGGCCGGCATCATGGGGTAGGAGCCCGACATGGAGTGCGCGCCCGATGTGTAGATGCCCGAGGGGGGCGGCACCATGGGGACGTTGGTGCTCGAGGCGGCGAGGGGATCGTAGGGCGCGATACCGGAGCTCATCGGGCCCATGGGGGATGAGCCGTGGCTCATGGCTGCGCCGTGGCTCATGGCCGCGCCGTGGCCCATGGGGGCACCGGGGCCGGGCACGATCATGGGGGATGCTCCGTGGCTCATGGAGCTCATGGATGCGTCCGAGCCTGCGAGCACGGTGCCGCCCGAGCGTACGAACAGCTCGGGCTCGGGCGTGGGCTCGCTCGTGATCGGCAACGCGGGCTCGGGCACGGCGGCGGCCGCCCCTGCGACGAGCGGCGGCGTTGCGGCCTCTGCTCGTGTGTCTGCTGCCCCTGCATCGGCGCTGGTGGGCGCTCTGTCCGGGGCGTCCGACGCCGCGGGCACGACGGCGGGATCGGTGGACGCGTTGGGGGCCAGCACGGCGCCGACCGCCACCCCGAGCCTCCCCGTCGTGCTCGCGGGCAGCCGGTACGAGCCAGCCAGGGCGCGCCGGGCCTCACGGGCATCGGCGTAGCGATCGTCGGGCTCCTTGGCGAGGAGCTTGAGCACCACGTTGGCCACCGCCTTGGGCACGGTCTCCGGCAGCGGCGGCGGCTCGGCCAGGATGTGCATGCGCAGCAGGATTCCGGGCTCGTCGGCGTCGAACGGCGGCATCCCGGTGAGCAGTTCGTAGAGCAGCACGCCCACCGCGTAGAGATCGGTGCGCGGGTCGATCTTGCCGCCCGCGGCCTGCTCCGGGCTCATGTACGTGGGCGTGCCGAACGCCATGCCCATGCGGGTGAGCTTCTCCTGCCCCTCGCCCTCGAGCAGCTTGACGATGCCGAAGTCGACGAGCTTGCACACGGTGCGCCCGTCATCGTCCTCGACGAGGTAGATGTTCTCGGGCTTGAGGTCGCGGTGCACCAGGCCACGCTTGTGCGCGTGCTCGAGTGCACGCAGGATCTGGATCCCGTAGTCCACCACCTGCACGACGGGCAGCCCGA
Source organism: Paraliomyxa miuraensis (assembly GCF_026337845.1). Taxonomy (GTDB): domain Bacteria; phylum Myxococcota_A; class Polyangia; order Nannocystales; family Nannocystaceae; genus Paraliomyxa; species Paraliomyxa miuraensis. Next base: position 130,649 of record NZ_JAOVZF010000139.1, read on the forward strand.
AGCCGGTCAGATCACGCAGCTCTCGACCCTCGAGGAACTGCATGACCAGGTACTTCATCCCCTTGGGCGTGGTGCCGAAGTCGATCACCTGCACGCAGTTGGGGTGGTCGAGCTTGCTGATCGCGAGTGCCTCGCGGTCGAAGCGCTTGGCGATCTGCTCGTCGCTGCACACGCGCGGATGCAGCACCTTCACCGCGACCGGACGATCGAGGCTCAGGTGCGTGGCCCGAAACACGGCCCCCATGCCGCCCTCGCCCAGCAGGGCATCGATGCGGTAGCGCTCGCCGAGGGTCTGGCCGACCATCGGGTGCGCGTTTTCGTCGCTGGGCTCCGTCACGGGTGGGGCAATCATCGGGGGGGAGCCGATTGGCGGTCAAACCCGCCGGGTGCCTGACCGGTTGGGCAGCCGCTACGGTAGTCCGTCTCACGATTTGGGCCCTTCGTGAGTCACCTCCATCACCCCTCGAATTCATCCCCTTCGGGCCACGCCGGCCCACCCGTTGGCCACGAGCCGGCCAACGGGTGGACCACCTTCGATGATTCGCCTCGCCAACCCGCCGAGATCATTCGACGCACCTCCCGGAACCGAATTCGCAAGGCCACCGGGCCATGCGAACACGTCGGTACCCCCGAGACATCCATGATGCCTTCGTTCGGCGTGTGTTCGCGCGCACCGATACGGTGTCCATTCTCCTGCGGCACGTGCTTCCTCCGCGATGCCTCGCCTATCTCGATCTCAACACCCTCGAGCTCGCATCCGCCGATTACACCAGCCGCAAGCTCGGCCGGCGCAGCTCCGATCTCCTCTTCACGGTGCGTCTGCGCGGCACCTCGCGGCGCATCGGCCTCTACATCGCCCTCGAACACCAGTCCACGCGCGATCGCCTGCTGCCCCTGCGAGAGCTCGAGTACCTCCTCCTCCTGTGGAACCGCCATCGAAGGCACCGCCGTCGCCGCGCCCAGACTCTCCCGTTCATCCTCCCCATCGTCCTGCTCCAGCGCCGCGCCTGGACCTCGCCGACTCGCCTCTCCGAGATCATCGATCTCCCGCCCGAGGTCCTCGCCGCCTTCGGCCCACCCGTGGAACTCGAGATGATCGCCGACGATCTCAGTCGATCCGTGCTCGACGATCCTCACCCCGATCGCTCCACCGTCGCGTTCGTCGAGCTCGCCCGCGCCCTGTTGCACGCATACCGCAACCCACCAGCGCAAACCCAAGAACGAGCCGCGAGCCTCGTCCCCCTGGTCGAGACCCTCATGCTGGACCCAAAGAGCTCAGATGACGTCATCACGATTTGGGCCTATACCAACGGAGTGTTCAAGAAGGGCTCGCCGATCCATGCGGCTCTTCACCGTGCCATCAACCCCGGGAGCCTATCGATGACCGACGAAGACATTTTGATGAAGCCGTGGATCGACAAGGGCATGCGCAAGGGCCTACGCAAGGGCCGTGCCGAGGGCATGCAAAAGGGTCGTGCGGAGGGCATGCAAAAGGGCCGTGCCGAGGGCATGCAAAAGGGTCGTGCGGAGGGCCTCACCGAAGGTCTCGTCAAGGGACGCGCTCGCTCGCTGCTCGACGTGCTCGATCTACGGTCCCTGCCGATGCCTCCCGCCACGCGTCGGCGCATCCTCTCCACCAAGGACGAGCATCTCCTCGAGCGGTGGTTCCGGCGGGCGCTCGCTGCTGCGTCGGTCGAGGAGATCTTCGCACCCGACGAGTCGCTCTCCGCGGGCATGGGTACCGCGAAGTGAGCCCCTTGCCGTTGCTGGCGATCCTCGCCTCGAAGCTGCGATCACCTCGTCGGTCTTGGGCTCGGCGGGCGGTCGAGGCGCTGAACCACGACCGGCTCGGCCGTCAGCTCGCCACCGGAAAGATGTTGCGCATCTTCATCGCCATCCGCAGCTTGCCCGAGACCTTGCCGCTGCCGGTGGTGAAGGCCCGCGCACCGTCGAGCTCGCCGTTGATCAGCTTGAGGTAGTCGGCGGCCGGGATCGCAATGGTCACCGTGGGCTGCGGGTGCTTGCCCTCGCGCAGCTCCATGGTGCCGTCCTTGACGATCGCATGGATGGTGGCTCCGTCCTCCCCCGGGATGTCCCACTGGAACACCGCGTCGACTCCCCGGCTGGCCGAAGATACGAAGCGCTGAGGAAGAGTGTCGAAGTACTCGGCCACGCTGCCGATCTTGGGACCCGTGATCTTGGGAACGGTCCCCCTGGGGCTCGCGTCATTGGAGTCGGTGTGTCCGTTGGTGCTGCTCGCCCCGTGGCTACCGTTTGCCCGGTACGCATGTCCGTTGGAGCCCACGTGCCCATGGTCGTCGTGCATCCCCGGGTCGACCCCGCGCACGCCGTCGATCACCCCTCGAACCCGCCATAGCAGCCCCTGGACCGAGTGCAGCGCATCCACGGCTCGCCCGCGCATCGATGACGCTCGCGCGCTCGGCTCGGCCGGCGATTCCACCACGCCCGCCGCTGGTTCCGGCGCGCGCCCGTCGGCCTGCCACGACGCCGGGTAGAACTGCCGCGACCAGCGACGATACGCCCCGATCGGACCGTCGGCGGCCGAGAGCGCCGGGCGCGGGCGATAGACCTTGTTCTCCCAGATGTCGAAGTCCTTGGCGAAGTCGGAGGTCAGCGCCTCGAAGAACAGCTCGCTGACCTCCTCGTCGAACTCGGGATCGCCGGTCTGCATCATGTTGGCGATGCCGTACACGTGGATCGTGTCGCGATCGATCGGCGTGCTGCAGATGCGATAGCGCGCGCGTACGTCGGCGTTGAGCACGTGGGCCTGCACCTGGATCTGGCCCACTCCCACCATGGTCACGTCGAGCTCGACGTCGTTGTCGCCGTCCATGCCCACGATGGAGCCGGGCGCCACGAAGCGCAGGCCGATCCGCATGTAGGGGCCCTCGAGCCTCGGTCCCCACAGCACGCGCGACTGTCCGGTCTCGTGCACGGGCTTCATGTGCGCGGTGTCGACGGTGTTCTCGCCGATCTCCTGCGGATGGCTGCGCAGCGTCCAGCGGATGCTGCGGTCGTTCGTCCAGCCCTCGTCGGGGAGCACGCGAGCCTCGTGGCTGGGTGCGTGCCCCTCGGGGTGGAACCACGCCATGATCGCGCCGTTGTGCTCGGCCACCGGCCAGGGCGAGGCCTTGGCGGTGGGAGGAATGCGGTCGCAGGACGCAACCTCCACGCAGCGACCGGCGGTGTCGAAGCGGAAGTGGTGGAACGGACAGCGCAGACTCTCGCCCAGCACCGTTCCTCCGTAGCCCAGGTGCGCGCCCAGGTGAGGGCAGTGGGCGTCCCAGACCTGCGCCTGGCCACCCTCGGTGCGCCACAGCACCAGATCGCGATCGAAGTAACGGATGGGCCGAACGTCACCGGCCGCCAGTTCATCGGACAGGCCCACCACGAACCAACCCCAGGGGATCGGCGGCAGGCCGCGCTGCTCCGCGGTGCGAAGGGGCGGGGGGAGGTCTTGCATGGTCAGTACTCCACGTAGGCACCGGGCTGCTCGCCCGGGGCCGAGGCCTCACCGTGGCCGCCGAACACGTCCTTGCCGTAGCGCCGCCCGTGGCGGCGATGGGTGCCGTGGAAGCGGTCGAACCAGTCGAGGCTCTGGCCGAAGTTGCAGTGGAAGTGGAGGTGGTGGTCGTCGTGGAATCGGCTGGACGAGTGCCATGGCAGCCGGTGCTCCATGACGATGCCCGAGTGGTCCATGAGGTTGAACAGCAGGTTGTAGACCAGCACCACGATGAACGCGACGGCGTGGACCGGCAGCACGAACACCGGGAGGAACGCGGTGAGCTGCAGCAGGGTGAACTCCACCGGGTGCATGGTCACGGTGATGTAGGGCGTGGGGGCCACCACGCGGTGGTGCCACTGGTGGAAGCGCTTGAACATGTAGCGCACGTGCAGCCAGCGGTGGGTGTAGTACGCCGCGGCCTCGACCAGCACGTAGAGCACCACGGCGCTGACGAGGGTGTAGGTCCACCCGTACTCGTCCACGTCGAGGTAGAGCTGGGAGACCCCCTCGGTCATGTAGAAGTAGGCGAAGGTGCCCGACAGCGCGCCGCCGATGGTCATGTTGACGGCCGCGACTCGAATGCCCCAGCGATGCAGCTTGTCGGGCACCCAGCGGCTCTGGATCTTCCACTCGGCGGCCCGATCGCGCCGCGCGACGTAGTAGCGGCGGTAGAGCCACGTACCGAAGCCAAAGTAGATCACGTGCCCGCCCAGGGTCGCGACCATCACCATCACGGCCCACAAGCGGAACCCGGTCAGCCCGTCCATCATCGTCCCCCACCGTCGTGCTCCCGCACGACACGAGTGTCGGCTTCGCAGGGGGTCCGGCTCAAGTCCCCCGCCGGGGTGCGGTCGGGGTTCGATCCCGTGGCGCGTGTGAGCGGGCTCAGCCCGCAGTATGCGCTGCTCGGATTTTCCGGGCCCGACCAGGGGCCCCGGCTCGTGGCCGGGCCCCGGATCCCTGACTCATGCGTCGTTCGGGTCGTCGTGGTGGGAGGTCGCGAGCGACCGCCCGGCGTGTGCGTCGCTCCTGGCCTCGGCGAGCTGGGCCCGGAGTGCGCGGCGTTGTCGGGTGTAGTTGCGGAACACCGCGCTCGAGCCGAGGCTGGTCACGTCCGAGGCGCCATCCGTCAGCGCGCTGACGTCCATGGTGAGGGTGTCGAAGTAGTCGTCGCGCTCCTGATCCATGATCGCTCGTGCATCGCCCACCGCCCTGCGGATGGCCATCTCGAGCTCGGGGTGGAGCCGTGTGCCGCCCTCGCCCTCTTCGATCGTCTCCACGAGGGGCTTGTGGCGCCACTCCGTCTCCAGCCCATAGAGCTGGTCCTTGAGCGCCGCGCTGGCCTTGTGGAACACGGCCGCCTGCTGCCGGAAGCGCACGCCGACGGCCGAGAACCGCAGCGCGATGGTGGTGCCGCTGACCAGCACCCCGATGAGGGCCGCCATGTCGACGAGGCCGCCGGACGAGGCGCTCTCCCCCAGCGCGAGCCGATCCTGGAGCACCACCATGAGCAGCGGCAGGAACGGCAGCATGAACGCCAGCCCGAACACCCCGAGCACGGTCGACATGACCAGCAGGTTGTACTGGCGCTGCTTCTTCTCGAGCTCGGGCCGGCGGTCGTCGTACCACTTGATGCTCAGGGGGCTGTCGGTTGCGTAGCGCAGCAACAGCTTCCAGGACTCGGGGTCGCTGCGCTCGATCGCCTCGAGCTGCTCCACGTCTCCGTCGAGCCGAGCCCACAGCACCGCGAGCTGGGCTCGCGCGGCGGCGAGATCGCGGTGGTTGCCGCGGCCCACCCCTTGTTCGAACGCGTAGAGGGGGGTGGAGCTCTGCCCAGGCGCAACGGCCATCGAGCAGAGCATACGGAGGGTCGACCGCCGCAGGCCAGCGACTGGTGCCCGAGATTCGCTGGTTTGTTCGTGAGCCGCCCCGGCCGTGCTATGCGCCCTCGGGATGCCTCGTCCTTCGATGGCCCTCGTGCGGCGCGTGCGGAAGTGGGCCCCGGCGTTGGGGCTGGGCCTGGGCCTGAGCCTCGGTGCGTGCGACCGCGCTCCGCCGATCAGCCCCGATCGGGACGAGGTTCTGGAGCGGATGGACGATCTCCTGCCCCGTGCCTCGAGCCAGGGTACGTCGCTGCCGGCCGACCGCGAGGCGATCCTGCGGGAGCTCTCGCCGCTGACCACCGAGGCGCTCGCGGTGGTCTACGCGGTGGAGGGCCCGGCCGGGGTGGTCGGAAGTCTCGAGGTGCTCGCGCGCCCCGGCGGCTACCGGCGCGAGAACTGGACGGTGCAGGTGCCGCTGGGCGCCGAGGGCACCCGGCAGCTGATGGGCTCGACGATCCAGACCCCGGACGGCGTATGGATCGTGGGCAGCGCCCCGACCGAGTTCTTGCCGTCCCCGCTGGGTACGCTGGCCGACGCCTATCTGGGGCTGGCCGAGGACGAGCGACGGTTGGTGGTCGAGCGGCTTCGTGCCCGGCGGGAGCTGCTCGACCGCGGGCGTGCGGAGGATCCGAGCGTGCCCGAGCGGATCCTCGACGTGCCGTGTCATGTGACGCGCGTGGCGACCATCGAGCTGTGTCTGTGGGAGGCAACGGGTCTGCCGCTGCGCTATGACAGCGGTGGGCTGCGGCTGCGGGCGATCCGCATCGACGACCAGGCTGGCATCGGCGAGCAAGCGTTCGAGCTGCCGTTCACGCCCCCGAAGGATGGGGTGGAGGGCTTCGATGCGGTGGCTGCCCTGCGCCGGATGGCCGAGGGCAACGTGGCCGAGGTGGCGCCCTACCTGCATCCAGGGCTGCGGCTGCCGAGCTGACGCGGCAGGTCGTGGGCGGGCCTACAGCTCGATCCGCACCAGCATCGCGGTGATGTTGTCGTTGCCCCCCGCCTCGTTGGCGAGCTTGACCAGCATGGTGGCCGCGGTGTCGATGCTGTTGAAGCGAGTCGCGGTCTGCAGCATGGTCTCGTCGTCGAGCATCCCGCACAGGCCGTCGGAGCACAGCAGGTAGAGGTCGTCGCGCTGGTACTCGTCGACGAGGATGTCCACGTAGACCTGCTCGGCCAGGCCCAGGGCGCGCACCACCACGTTCTTGTGCGGGAACGCCTCCATCTCGGCCCCGCTCATCTCCTTCATGCGGCGGTAGTCGTTGAGCAGCGAGTGGTCCTCGGTGAGCTGGGAGATCTGTCCGCGGCGGATGCGATAGACCCGGCTGTCGCCCACGTGCCCGATGTAGAAGCGGCCCTGCGCGAAGAACATCGCGTCGACGGTGCAGCCCATGCCCTTCTTGTTGGGGTCGGCGCGGCCGGTCTCGTAGATCCGCGTGTTGGCCAGCTTGACCGCGGTGGTCATGCGATCGCGCTGCTCGTGCAGCGGGGGCACGCGGAACGGCCAGGTGATCGGCGCATCGGTGGCGGTACGACGGTAGTACTCGTCGATCGTCGAGACCGCGATGGAGCTGGCGACCTCGCCGCTGGCGTGCCCGCCCATGCCATCGGAGACCACGGCGAGCGGCATCACCTCGGGCAGGAGGAAGTTGTCCTCGTTGTGGTCCCGCACTCGGCCGATGTCGGTCACGCCCGAGAAGCGCACGCGGAATTGGCCGTCACGGAAGCTGATGCTCATGCGCAGGCCAACGGTACCAAGCGCCGGTGGGCGTCGACCAGCCGGTTGGCGAGCGGGCCCGAGGACGAGCCCGGCTCCCGCTCCCGCCCCCGCTCCCGCCATGAGCCCCATGCTAGGCTCTACGGGGATGAGCGGATCCGAGGCCGGGGCGGGCGCGTCCAAGCGGGTGAGCCTCGAGCAGGTGAGCATGCCGCGGCTGATGTTTGCGCTGCTGCGCCAGCGCTTCACCGGCACGATGGTGGTGCCGCAGCCAGCACCACATCCGGGCATGCGCACGGTGTGGTTTCGCGGCGGGATGCCCGTGTTCACCGACTGGGCCGCGCCCTCCGACGTCCTGGGCCAGGTGCTCCTGGGGATGCGGCTGGTCGACGATGACGGGCTGCTGCAGGCCCTCGAGGCGATGGCCGTCTCGGGAGGCCTGCTGGGCGAGCACCTGCTGACGCTGGGGATCCTCGATCGGCCGCGGCTGCTCGAGGGGCTGCGGCAGCAGTGCACGCACAAGCTGGCCCAGCTGTTCGGGCTGCGCAGCGGCGAAGTCACGGTGGTGGTGGGCGACGGCGCGGGGGTCGACGACGATCTGCTCCCGCTCAACGTCCTGGGCCTCATCCTCGCCGCGGTGGGGGTGACCTACGACGAGGTGCGGGTGAAGAGCGAGATGGGAGCTGCGCTCGAGGGGCCGCTGCAGACCACCAGCGCGCTGGCCCGCTATCGATCGCACTTCGGCTTTCGTCCCGGCGACGAGGCGATCCTGCGGGCGCTCGAGCAAGGCTCGACGCTGGAACGACTGGCGGCGGGGACCGGCGTGCGGCGGGCGGCGCAGCTGGTCTACACGCTGTGGGCGTGCCAGATGCTGCGCACGGGCGCGGAGGTCGTCGGCTCGGCCCCGCCGCGAGCGACGACCCCGACTCCTGCTCCGACCACGCGAGCGACGGCACGAGTGGCCGCGCCCACGCCTCCTCCAACGCCACGGGCGGCCGCGCCCACGCCGGTGCCCACGCCCGTGCACCGCACACGGGACGACCTCCCCGCCGTGGAGGCCGGAGCGGTCGCCGAGGACGGCTTCGACGCCGAGCTCGAGGCGCTCGAGTCCAAGATCACCGCCGGAGCCCACGCCTTCGAGCTGTTCGGACTGCCGCTCACCGCCACCAAGCGGGACCTTCGCAAGGCGTGGGGAGACCTCAGCCGCAAATTCCATCCCGATGCACTCAAGAGCCAGGGGCGCGAGCACTTGCACGAGCGCGTCAACCACGTGTTCGCGGCTCTCAGCGAGGCCCAGCAGCTGCTCGGCGATGCAGAGCAGCGCGACAAGCTGCGCGAGAGGATCGAGAGGGGCGAGCACGAGCCCAACGAGGACGGGCGAGACGCCACCGCGAAGGCCCACGCCGTGTTCCAGAGCGAGCTGCTGGCCAAGGAGGCCGACAAGCTGCTGCGCGCGCACCGGTTCGATCGCGCGCTCGAGCGCTACCGCGAGGCCGCCCGGTACGACCCCGAGGAGCCCGATCTCATGGCGGCGATCGCCTGGTGCGAGTACCAGCTCTCGGACAAGGGGCCGGCGGACATCGAGCGGATCAAGACCAACCTCGTGGGGGTGATCGAGCAATCGCCTCGTCTGGCTCGGGCCCAGTACTTCATGGGCTTCGTGCTCGCGGATCAAGGGCGCAGCTCGGCGGCCGTGGATGCGTTTCGTCGGGCGGCCAGGCTCGATCCGCGGCTCATCGATGCCGAGCGACAGGCGCGGGCCATCGAGCTGCGTGCGGCGCAGTCGTCGACGTCCGCATCCGAGGCCAAGGGCCTTCGCGGCGGGCTCAAGGGCTTGTTCGGGGGCAAGAAGTAGCGCACGGCCCCGTCGTGGCGGTTCGTCGCGCCCGCGACGCGGCCGCCGTATCATTCGCACGGCCGGACGATGGATGCGGCAGATCTGCACCTGACCCTCGAGCTCGCGCGTACCCACGAGCCCCAGGATCCCTATGCGTTTCGCTTCGAGCCGCAGACGTACACGCTGCGGACCGACGGTGGGGGGCGCGAGGTGCTCGAGATCGACTGGAGCGAGCAGCTGCTCGGTGATCTCGAGGCGCTACGGCGGCCCGACCGGGAGCCCTCGGTGGTCCAGCGCGTGGGCGACGTGCTGGCTCGATTCCTCGAGCGCGCGTCGTGGCCCAGCCGGGCCAGCGCGATCTCGAGGACGCACGATGCAGGCGGTCGGGTGCTGATCACCATTCGGTCCGCAGCGGCCGAGCTCTATGCGCTGCCCTGGGAGCTGCTCACCTTGCCCGGTCGTGGAGTGCACGTGGGCACGCTGCCGCGGGTGCTGTTGCGCTACGAGCGACCCGAGACGACCACCAGGGAGGCGAGCCCCTCGCCACGACCCGAGGGGGGGCGGATCCTGCTGGCGTGGTCGGCGGCCGCGGGTGCCGTCCCGGCCGCTGCCCACGACGCGGCGCTGCGACGCGCCTGCGCCAAGGGCCATCCCGAGGGGGAGGCTGCGCTCGAGGTGCTGCCGCACGCGAGCGTCGAGGGCATCGTGGATGCGCTGTCACGGGCCCAGCGAGAGGGCCGCCCGTTCGCGGCGCTCCACCTGCTGTGCCACGGCGGTCGCAAGGGGAAGAGCTTCGGACTGGTGCTCGACGGCGACGATCGCCCCGTGACGGTCGCGGCCGACACCTGGCGCACCATGCTGTCTCCACGCGTCGGAGGGCTGCGCTTGGTGGTGCTCGCGGCGTGCGAAGGTGGCAATGCGGGCGAGCCGGGCAACCACCTCGGCAGCGTGGCCCAGGCCCTGCACGCGGTGGGTCTCGAGGCGGTGGTGGCGTCTCGCCATCCGTTGTCGACCAAGGGCTCGGTCACGCTGACCGAGTCGCTCTACGAGCAGCTGCTGGTACGGCACGCCTCGCTCGAGGATGCGCTGATGCACGGCCGTGCCCGGCTGGCCCTCGACCCGACGCACCTCGACTGGGGAGCGGTGCAGCTCTATGCGCGGGAGGAGGACGGGTTCGACACCCGCCCGTTCGTGTTCCGCCCCTACCGTGGACTGCTGGCGTTCGACGCCGCGCACGCGTCGTTCTTCCACGGTCGCGAGGTCGAGCGGCGGGAGATCGTTCGCTGCCTCGAGGGGCTGGAGCGCGAGGGCAAGCCGCGCCTGGTGGTGGTTGCGGGGGCCTCGGGCACGGGCAAGTCGTCGCTGGTGCTCGCCGGGGCGGTGCCCGACATCCTCGCCACTCGCGGGGACCACTGGGAGCACGCGCTCGTTCGTCCGGGGAGCGACCCGCTGGCGGCCCTCGATGCTGCCCTGGCCGCGCGCAAGGACGAGTCGCAGCCGCTGCTGCTGGTGATCGATCAATTCGAGGAGATCTTCACGCACACGGCCGACCGAGAGGTTCGGCTCGAGTACGTGCGACGGCTGTGGTCGCTGGTGAGCGACGACACCGGCGTTCGCTGCATCCTCTTGCTGCGGGTCGACTTCCTGGGGCGCTGCGGCGAGCTGCGGCTCTCCGAGCACGGCCCTCGCCTCGACTCGGTCGCCTACGATCATGTCCATCGCGTGTTCGTGGCCCAGATGTCACAGCCGCAGCTCGAGGCAGCCATCACCCTCCCCGCGCAGCAGGTGGGTCTTCGATTGCCCGAGGGCCTGGCCGAGCGCATCGTGTCCGAGGTGGGCGTGGAGCCGGGGGCGCTGCCGCTCTTGCAGTACACGCTCGACCTGATGTGGCAGCGCCGGCGAGGGCGGGAGCTTGGCGTCGAGGTCTACGAGGAGCTCGGCGGGGTGATCGGGTCGCTCGAGCGTCGGGCCGATGCCCTGGTGGACGCGCTGTCCGACGACGAGCTGCAGCTGGCACGCTTGTTGTTGACGCAGCTGGTGGGCCTGGGGGAGGACGACACCGGCGACACGCGTCGGCGCGTGCCGATCGAGCAGCTGTGGCCCGATGATCCGCGGCAGCGCCCCGTGGCCGAGGCCGTGCTGCGACACTTCGTCGACGAGCGGCTGGTCGTTCGCGACGATCGCAACCGAGGGGGCGCGACGGCGGAGATCGCCCACGAGGCGCTCATTCGCCGCTGGGATCGCCTGCGCGAGTGGCTCGGTAGCGAGCGCGAGCGCAGGATCGGCCGCTACGTCGTGCTCGAGCGGATCTCCGAGCGCAGCCGTGAAGAGCTCCAGCTGGGGTACGACCCCGACCTCGACCGCCGCGTGGTGATCCGGTCGCTGCGAGTGGGACGCGGAGGGGCGAAGGAACGAACCCGACTGCGGGACCAGGCCCGTGCCCTCGCTCGGCTCTCGCATCCCAATGCGCAGGCCGTCTACGACGTGGGCATCGCTCGGGGGCACGTCTACCTGGCGATGGAGCTGGTGGAGGGCATCGCCGTGCGCGACTGGAAGCGCGAGGGATCGTGGGAGTGGTCGAAGGTCGTGGCGCTGTTCGTGCAGATCGCCGATGCACTGGTGGCCGCGCACGATCTCGGCCTGGTGCATCGAGGGATCAGTCCCGAGGTGATTCGCGTGGATGCTCAGGGCGTGCCGCACCTGGTGGAATTTGGGCTCGATCGCAGGAGCGAGGCGAGCCACAGCTCGCGTAGCGATGCCACCCTCATGGCGCGCTTTCGGGCGCGCCAGTCCGGTCCGCTCCCCCAGGCATCGCCCGGTGGGCTCATGCCGCTGTCGTCGATGGAGGTCTCGGCGCTGGTCTCGGTCAACGAGTCGAGCGTCACGATGGACTCGACCTACCTGCCGCCGGAGCTGCTGCGCGGGTTGCCATACGACGCGGCGAGCGATCAATTCGGGTTCTGTCTGTCGCTCTACGAGGTGCTGCTGGGACAGCCACCCTTTGCGCGGGAGGGGATCGCCGGCTTTGCGCAGGCCGTGGCCGCCACGGGGCGGTCGACGGCGGGGCAGGGCGAGATCCCCGAGGCCCTGAGCAAGGTGCTGCTGCGCGGGCTGGTGGGCAACCCCGAGGGGCGCTGGCCCTCGATGGCGGCGTTGAGGGACGAGCTGCGGGCCGTGCTGCCCGCTCGCATGGGACGGACGGCGCGGACCACCGAGGGGACCAGCACGGGGCGCGCGCGGTGGCTCGGGCTCGCGGTTGCGGTCGGCTTGGCGGCGGGGGGACTGTCGTGGCTCGGGCTCGCGGAGCTGGGCGGTGAGCAGCCCGGTGTCACGGTGCCGCCGTGCCCGGAGGGCGAGCCCTCGCTCGATGGGGTGTGGGACGACGCGAAGCGGCACGCGGTGAGGGACGCGTTGTTCGCGACGTCGCGTCCTCATGCCGTGGCGATCTGGAAGGAGATCGAGCCGCAGCTCGATGCGGCGGCCTCGGGGTGGATGGAGCGCAAGGCCAACGCCTGCGAGTCGGGGGAGGCGGAGCCGAGCGACGCGATGCTTCGTCGTGCGTGCCTCGATGTGCAGCGGGTGGAGCTGCGCGAGACGGTGGAGGTGTTGACTCGAGCCACCCCCGACACGCTCGACCACGCGGCGGCCTTGATGAGCGGACTGTCCGAGCTCGAGCGCTGCGACGACATCGAGGCGCCAGCGATCGAGCGGCTGGATCGGATGGTCGGGGCGCGGGTCAGGCTACGGGGTGGTGATGCCAGGGGGGCACAGGAGCGGGCGCAGGAGGTGCTCGATGCCATCGGCGACGACCCCGGGGCGCTGCGCGTCGAGGCGCTCTTGGTGCGCGGGGCGGCGCGGATGCAGCTTCAGCGGTCGGCCGAGGGGCGGGCGGATCTCCGGGAGGCCCTCCTCTCCGCGCTCGAGCAGCAGCTCGGCAAGGCGCACCCGGGGCTCGAGCAGGCCCGGGCCTGGCTCGAGGAGCCGAGGGAAGCGGCGCCATGAACGAAGCGCGGCCGTGCTCACAGCTCCTTGGGGCGTAGCAGCTCCTCGAGCGCCCAGTCGCTGCGCGCAGCCGCGTCGCTCCAGTGCTCGGCCGTGGTGTGCAAGAGCGCCGCATTGCAGGTGGTCAACCGCACCCGTACCCCGCTCAGCTCGTAGAGCGCGTTCTCCCAGCCGTCGTTGTGGCCGATGACCATCGCGGTCTCCACGTTGCCCGGCAGCTCGGACAGCGCCGCCCGGATCGCCTCGATGCCCGCCAGATAGAATGCACTGGTGAAGGTCACGGTCGGCTCGCCGCCGAGGGCGTCCTCGATGCGCGCCCAGGTCTCACGGGTACGCACGGCGTCGCTGCTCACCACCACCTGGGGGACCCAGCCGAGCTCGCGTAGGCGCTTGCCCATCCGCGGAGCGTCGCGGCGCCCTCGCTCGTTGAGCGGTCGGGCGTGATCGCCCTGAGCCTTGGTGTCCCAGTCGCTCTTGGCGTGGCGCAGTACGATCAGCCGTCGCATCGTCATGATCGAGTCTCCCTTGGCGTCAGTCCTTGGCGGCCTCAGTGGGGCACTCGCCCGTGCGCTGGGACCACTCGCGCTCCGCTCGTGGCCGCAGCTGCCCTGGTTCCTCGGCCCACTTCTCGCGGGTGTCGGCCATCTTGGTGCGATAGAACAGCAGCAGGCGATCGCCCTCGATGAGGAACGCCTCGGGATCGACCTTCACCGTGCGCCCGGTCTTGCCCATGGCGTAGGCGCACCAGCCCCCGTAGGCCGGCTCGTAGCGGCCGGGAGCGGCCCGGAAGCGCTCGAGGTTCTCGGGGGTGGCGAAGCGGTAGGTCACGCCCTCGTGCTGCAGCTCGAGGTCGGCGCGACCCGGCTGCGGTGCTCCGCCCCCTTCGGGGAAGTAGGCGACTGGATCGTAGCCCTCGATCGCCAGGCCGCCGTCGCCGAGGTTGTAGTGGGTCCCCGCGCCGTCGGCCGAGAGGCGCGGCACGGAGGGATCGGCGACGCAGGTCTGTGCGCTCTGGCTCACCACCTCGAGCACGGTACCGCCCTTGCTCGTGCACTCGCTCTGCTCGACCTCGAGCCAGCCCTTGCCCGAGCACGCGTTCTGCCCGCCGCAGGCGTTGAGCTCGCTGCCGTCGGTCGCCTGGGCGGCGCACTGGCCCTGGCCCGAGCACGCATTGACGCCCAGGCACTTGACTCGCGTGGTCACGGGAGCATCGGCGTCGCCACGCTTGCCCGCACAGCCGGCGAGGAACAAGGCGGCGACCGACAGGCACAGGGAAAGCTTGGGTTCAGCGGGCATGCCGAGGCGATGATACCAGTCAGCGCGCGCCGCGGAGCGAGGTGAGCACTTCGGCCGCCAGTGCTTCGGCCAGCTTGCGTGCGGCGGCGGCCTCGGCGTTGGCGTCGCCCTTGCCGTCGGCTTCGACCTTCGCCTTGGCCAGCGTGCGCACCCGACCGGTCCAGGCATCGCGAGCCTCGAGGGTGCCCTCGGCCTCGTACCACACGCGACCCCCACCCATGCGGCTGGCAAAGCGGGTGTCGTAGGCGAGCACGAGCAGGAGATCGAGCTTGCCCTTCATCGCATCGGCCACTGCGGAGAGTCGCTCGGCGCGGCGATCGTCGGTCGCCGTGCGCAGCGCCTCGGCGTCGCGCGAGGGTAGCGGCAGCGGAATGCCCATGCCGGCGTTCTGGAGGCGCGTACGCACGACGAGCTCGGCGTCATCGTCGGCCTTGGGCGCCCGGCCACCACGCATGGTGACCAGCGACCAGCGCTGCAGGCCCACGCGGCGCGGCTCGATGCGGAGCTCGGTCTGCGGCGCTGCATCGGCGCGCGGGCCCAGCAGCGCGGCGCCGTCGATGCGCAGGCTCATCGACTCGAGGCGCTCGTCCGCCCGCAATCGCAGCACCGCCCGGCCGTGCTCGTCCGTGAGCAGGTGGTCCGCCTCGAGCGCGGCCACCCCGGGCCCGTCGAGGTGCAGCGGAAGCCCGGCGAGCGGGACGCCGTTCCACACCGCGAACACGGTGGGCGTGCGGAAGGGGTGGCCCTCGACGTCCACGGGCACGCCATCGGGATGAGCCGACACGAACACCAGGCCGTCGGCCAGCCGCCGCAGATCGTCGTCGGCCGTGCCGGTGTCGCCGGTCTCGCAGCGCACGGTGAACAGCAGGCTGCGGCGCACGCAGGCATGCGCCGCCAGGTGGGCCTGCAGATAGGCCTGGATCGCCTGCTGCCATGCCAGCGGGCCCCGCGGTGGGGGCACCGTGCTCTCGAGCTCGAGCACCAGCGCCGACACGCGCTCGCGGGGCAGCCCCACCGCGACCTCGATCCCGCCGTTTTCGGCCGTCACGAGCTGGAGGTCGACCCCGCGGCGGTGGATCGACAGCGGCGCCAGCTCGAGCCATGCCACATCGCCCAGCACCGCCTCGGTCAGCGCACGTTGAGCGGCGGCATAGGCTTCGTCCTCGTTGGCGCCGCGGCCCGTGGCGCGCACGAATGCGTCGGGCCCCAGCGAGGGCGACGGCGTGGGCTCGGTCTCGGTCTCGGTCGGCACGACCGTGGGCGGGGTGGAGCGGTCGGGGCAGCCTCCCATACCGAGGAGCCCGAGGAGCCCGAGCAGCCCGGTCAGCGCCAGCGGGGCGCCCGTTGGCCACCAGCGCGATCGCATCCTCATGAGCCCACCCGTGCGGACAGGTCGTCCCACTGCACGCCCTCACCAGCCACGCCTTCGCGGAGGATCGCCAGGCCCTTGGCCGGGGTCGCGTCATCCGACGATGCCGTCAGCTCGGCGCCCAGGTCCGGTGCGAGCGCGAGCTCGATGAGCAGCTCCTCCATGGCGCGGGTCCACGACTTGGCGAAGCGACTGCCGGGCAGCTCGGACCACTTCACGCGCTGGAGCAGGGGCCGGAGATCCTCGAACAGCTCGGTCTCGCGACCGCTGGCGCGCAGCAGGCGTGCATGCAGCCGCATCGTCATGCCCACCTGCACCAGGTAGCCATTGACCTGCTCGTCGAGCGCGCCGTCGCTGGCCGAGCCCTGGGCGCCGATGCGCAGCACCTCGGGCACGCGATCGGCGGCGTCGCGGAGGATCAAGCGCAGCGGCGGCAGCGAGGTGCTCACGATGGCCTCGACCGCCTTCGGATCGACGGCGGTGCCGTCCTCGGGCCGCAGCTGCCGGTGGAACGCCCGCACGGCGGCGCGGGCCAGGTGGCCGCGGAAGGCCGCGTCCTCCAGCCGGCGTGTGGCCGCATGGATCGCGTCGCTCTGGTACGCACCCTGCAGCTCGGGATCGAACGCCTCCTCGATCACGCCCTCGAGGAACCGAGGCTCGGCGCGAGACAAGAGCGCACCGGTCATCAGCTTGGCGTTGCGGTCGCCCTCGGTCAGCGAGCGCGACACCACGTCGAACACCTGGATCTCCGACTGATGGAGCTGCTCCTCGATGAGCACGGTCTGCTTGTCGATGATCTGGTTCTGCTGCACCACCAGCCAGATCTGGATCCCCGGGATCACGGCCCCGAGCAGGCCGAGGATCAGGAAGAACATTCGGCGACGGATGAAGAACCGCACCAGCGACTCGAGGAACAGCCGCGCATCGGTCAGCACCTCGTCGCGCGTGGGCCACTGCTCGCGGGCCGCCGTGAAGCCACCGGTGGTCTCGACCAGCTTGCCGAACGAGCGCACCACCTTCTGCCGGTCGAGCAGCGGGATGAGCAGCCGGCCGCCGCCCCGGATCACCTGCTGTCGCCGCTGTGCGGAGGCCTGCTGCTGGGCGGCCAGGCGCTGCAGCTCTTGCCGCAGCGCGGCGTTCTCGGCTTGCAGCGCGTAGAGCTGCTGCTGGAGCGCACCAATCTCCTCGGGCGTCACCCGGCGGAGTCTAACGCGACACGTACCTGCGGGAAACGGCGCCTTTTTGCCTACTCCACCGTGACCGACTTGGCGAGGTTCCGTGGCTGGTCCACGTCGGTGCCCTTGAGCACCGCGATGTGATACGCGAGCAGCTGCAGCGGAATCGTGGCGAGGATCGGCTGGAGCACCTCGTTCACGCTGGGCAGCAGGATCACGTCGTCGGCGAGTCCGGCGATGTGGCTGTCGCCCACGGTGCCCAGCGCGATGATCTTGCCCCCGCGGGCCCGTACCTCCTCGAGGTTGGACACGACCTTGTCGTAGCCGGGTCCGGCCAGCGCGATGCCCACCACCGGCAGCTCCTCGTCCACCAAGGCGATCGGTCCGTGCTTGAGCTCGCCGCTGGCGTAGCCCTCGGCGTGCACGTAGCTCACCTCCTTGAGCTTGAGCGCACCCTCGAGCGCGACCGGGTACCCCAGGCCGCGGCCCAGATAGAGGAAGTCGCGGGCGTTCATGTAGCGCCGCGCCACCACCTGCATGGCGGCGAGCTGCCCCAGCACGTTGGTGGCGTGCTCGGGCAGGGCCGACAGCCCCTCGAGCAGCGTTCGGATGCGCGCCTCGTCGAGGTGCCCCGTGCGCTTGCCGAGGTAGATCGCCAGCAGCGTGAGCATGGTGAGCTGGCTGGTGAACGCCTTGGTCGAGGCCACGCTGATCTCGGGCCCGGCGTGGGTGTAGATCACGTGCTCCGAGGCGCGCGCGATCGAGGAGCCCACCACGTTGCAGATCGCCAGGCTCCTGGCCCCCAGTCGCCGCGCCTCTTGCAGCGCCGCCAGGGTGTCGGCGGTCTCGCCCGACTGCGAGATCGCGATCACCAGGTCGCCGTCCTTGACGATGGGATCGCGGTAGCGGAACTCGGACGCCAGGTCGACCTCGACCGGGATGCGGGCGAGCTGCTCGATCATGTACTTGCCCGCCAGCCCCGCGTGCCACGAGGTGCCGCAGGCCAGGATGGTCAGCCGCTTCAGCGACCCGACCGACAGATCCAGGCCGTCGAGGTTGACGTCGGCGCGGTCCATCTCCACGCGACCGGCGAGGGTGTCGCTGATGACCCGCGGCTGCTCGTGGATCTCCTTGAGCATGAAGTGGCGATAGCCCTGCTTCTCGGCCGCCACCGGGCTCCAGTCGATGTAGCGCTCGGACCGCTGCACCTGCTCGCCCTCGGCGTCGAACACCGAGATGCCCCGTCGGGTGACCAGCGCGGTGTCGCCGTCGAAGAGGTCGACCACGCGGCGGGTGTGGCTGAGCATGGCGGCCACGTCGGAGGCCACGAAGTTCTCGCCGTCGGCTCCGGGCGCGGCGTTGGCCTCTCCGCCCAGGCCCAGCAGCAGCGGGGCGTTGTTGCGGGCGGCCACGATCTCGCCGGGGTGGTCGTCGTGCACCACGCAGATCGCCCAGGTGCCCTTGACGCCATCGAGCGCGCGGGCCACGGCCAGGCGCAGGTCGCTGCCGTGCCGCTCCACTTCCTGCTCGATGAGGTGGGCGAAGATCTCGCTGTCGGTGTCGCTGTCGAAGCGGCGCCCCTGCTCCTGCAATCGCGAGCGCAGCTGCAGGTGGTTCTCGATGATGCCGTTGTGCACCACGCTCACCTTGCCCTGACGGTGGGGGTGGGCGTTGTGCTCGGAGGGGCGGCCGTGGGTCGCCCAGCGCGTGTGGCCGATGCCGCACGACCCCGTCACCGGGGTCTTGCCGAGCTGCTCCTCGAGCCTCGAGAGCTTGCCCTCGGCGCGGACGATGCGGGTGGCCTTGCCGTCGTGGACGGCGACGCCGGCCGAGTCGTAGCCGCGATACTCGAGGCGGCGCAGGCCCTCGAGCAGCAAGGGGGCAGCTTCATGGTGACCGGTGTACCCGACGATTCCGCACATGAGCTTGGCTGGTGCGGATCATAGGCCGAAATGCGTGCTTGGGCACGAAACCCGTACGCCCGGGGGCCGTGGGCCGGACCGGGCGGCCTCGCGAAGGGCTCGTGCGGGCGCCGACGGCGGCGATGCGGATCAGCCGCTGGGGACGCCCACCGAGCTGAGCGCGAAGCCGGTCATGTCGCTGTAGGTGTAGGCGCCGACCAAGCCGGTCACCGTGTCGACGGTCTGGGTGACGGGGTCGATGCGATAGGCATCCGAGCCGCCGAACTGCACGCCCCACACATTGCCGTCGAAGTCGATGCTCACGCCGTGGCAGTAGGCGGGGATCGGGATCTGATGGGTGATGGCGAGCGTCTCCGTGTCGAAGCCGTACATCGCCGCGGTGGGGTAGGGGCTGTGCCACAGCGTGCCCTGGTCGTCGGTCATGCAGCCGCCCAGCGCGCTGCCGCCGTTGATCGGTGGCGAGTGCGTCCAGGTGGCGGTGATCGGGTCGAAGCGCGAGACCCCGCCGTTGCCGCACAGCCACGCGCGGCCCTGCGGGTCGACGGCCAGGCCGTAGTGAACGCTACCGGTGACCGGCCAGGTGGAGACGGCCATGGTGGCTCGCTCCACGCGCACCAGCGTGCTGGGGCCGTCCCAGTTGTGGTCGACCGACCAGAAGTTGCCCTCGCTGTCGACCGCGCCGCCGTAGAGGCCGGCCCAGCCGATCACGCTCGGGACCACCGCGGTGGCCTCGACCACGCCGGTCTCGCCATCGAGCAGCAGCACGTCGGCATTGCCCGCGCCGTAGCGCCCCGACGTCCACAGCTTCTCGTTCTCCCACTGGCAGGTGGCGTCGTTGATGGTGCCCTGCGCCCACGCCAGCGGTCGCTGGGTCTGGTAGTCGAACGGCGTGTACCAGGCGACACACTCCTCCACGCCCCACGCGAGGATGTCCGCGGCCCCGGTGCTGGTCTGGATCCCGGGCATCCCGTTGCTCTCCTGGCACTCGTCGGTGTTGGTGTAGATCTTCACCACCCCGCCCGCGCGGTTGGCCACCGCCACGTTGCCCGACAGCGCGACCGAGGTGCGCGACGGGTTGCCGGCCGAGTCGGGGCGCACGCGATAGCGTCCCTCTTCGACCAGGGTCTCGGTGTTGATCTTGGACACGGTGCCCTGCGAGGAGTTGGCGATCCAGATGTACGAGTGCGTGTCGCCGTCGCCCATCATGCCGCTGCAGTCGGCGCCGCCGTCGGGCGAGCCCACGTCGAAGTAGACCGAGGAGCCCGTGTCGTCGGGGTCGACCGTGGTGGCCGTGCCCATGGTGGCGCTGCCCATGGTGGCGCTGCCCTGGGTGGCCGAGGCATCGGCGTCCTCGCCCTCGGTGGCCGAGCCCGCGGTCGCGGTGGCCGTGATGGTCGCGGTGGGGAAGCCGGCCTCGCCGCCCTCGTCCTCGCGACCTCCTTCGCCGCCGCAGGCGGCCAGGGAGAGCGCCGCTGCGAAGCACCCTCCGATGTTGCGCGAATTCATGATCATGCCCTTCCGCACCGAGGATCGCAGGGCCCATGGGTGGTGTCGAGTGCGGGGATCTCGAGCCAGGGATCGGAGCCCCAAACGCACGTTCTCGCGGGGGTTCCTCGCGCGCCGCGGTTTCATCCCAATCGCCCTTCGCCGCCGCACCTCATCGGCTAGCATCCACGCTGGTGGCCGACGTCGACACCGTGCTCCACGCGGGTGCGCAGCTGCACATGGGTCGGTTCGACTGTGACGCGGGCCATCCGCTGTGGTCGAGGGACAATCGCTCGGGCCCATGGCCGTTGCTGGCGTTTCCGGGCACGGCCGTCGAGATCGCTCAGTCCGGGCGCCGCGAGCTCGTGGCCACCTCCAACCATGTGGTGCTCTACAATCCAAGGCAGCCCTACCGTCGCCGTCTGGTCGATCCCCGCGGTGATCACTGCGTGTTCGTGGCGGTCCAGGACCAGCTGTTGACCGAGGTGGCGATGGAGGTGGCGCCGACGCTCGCCGAGCGTGGCGAGCGGCCGTTCAACACGGCGTGGGCACCCGCCCCGTCGAACCTCGTGCTCGCGGTGTCGATGCTGGCGCGGCACATCGAGCGTTCCGTGCGGGGACGGGAGGCGCCGGTCGTGTCCGAGTCGCCGCCCGATCTGCCGCCCGATCCGCTGATGGTGGAAGAGTCGCTGCTCGGAGTACTCGCAAGCGTGCTCTCGCGGGCCGCCGTCGCGGCCCCGCGCGAGGGCTCGCGCAGCGCCGCGCGACGAGCCGAGCTCTCGCGGGCGCTCGAGCGCGAGCTGGCATCGAGCTACTGCGAGGCGCGCTCGCTGCAAGCCCTGGCGTCGAGCGTGGGCGCGTCGCCGTTCCATGCCGCGCGCGTGTTTCGGCAGCACACGGGCCTGACGATCCACGCCTATCGCCACCGCCTTCGCCTGCACGCGGTGCTCGAGCGCCTGGGCGACTCGCGCGTGGATCTCACCGCGCTCGCGCTCGAGACCGGGTTTTGCAGCCACAGCCACCTGACCGAGGCCTTTCGCCGCATGTTCGGGGCGCCGCCGTCACGCTGGCGAGGACGCCTCGACCGTCGGTGTCTGCGCGAGCTGGTGGCACGCCTGCACCGGCCGCCGGCCGGGCCGCATCGAGCACGATCTTGAAAGCGAGAGCGCGGCGCGTATCGCTAGCGTTCTCGTCGATGCACGTCCAACGACTCGTCGAGATCGCAATTGCGCTGGCGCTGGCCTTGTTCTCGTGGTCGACGCCAGCCCTGGCCGAGCCGGGCACGTTCGTCGAGCCCGAGGTCGAGGTCCTGCACACGTTCGAGGGAGAGGGCGGGTCCTTCGGCTGGGCGGTGAGCGCCGTGGGAGACGTCGACGGCGACGGCGTGAGCGAGGCGCTGACGAGCGCCCCGTTCGACCCACGGGGCGGAGCCAATGCCGGCCGTGTGTACCTGTACTCGGGAGCCACGGGAGCGGAGCTGCAGGCCTGGACCGGGGTGGCCGGTGATCGTCTGGGGTATGCGATCGCCGACGCGGGCGACGTGGATGGTGACGGTACGCCCGATGTGCTGGCCGGGGCTCCGGGCGCTCCGGGGGCCATGGGAACGGTGGGTCGGGCGTATCTCTACTCCGGGATCGATGGCTCGGAGATCGCCGTGCTGATCGGCAACGTCCCCGGCGATCGCTTTGGTGCGGCGGTGACCGGCGTGGGCGACGTGGATGGCGACGGCCTGGCCGACGTGCTCGTGGGCGCCCCCGGTGATCCCACGATGGGGACCAGCGCGGGGCGTGTGGCGCTGTTCGGTGCCGCAGACTGGACGACGCCGCGATGGATCCGTGATGGCGCGGTGGGGGAGCAGCTCGGTGGTGGGACCGGTCCCATCGGCGACGTGGATGGCGATGGCATCGCCGACGTGGTGATCGGCGCGTCCGGGAACGGAGGTGCGGTGTGGGTGCTCTCGGGCGACGACGGCAGCGACGTGCATCCACCGCTGCTCGGTGACGCCAGCGCGGTGAACCTCGGGCACTTCTTCGTGGCGGGGGTGGGCGACCTCGATGGCGATGGCGTGCCGGAGATCTACGGTGGCGACTACGGGGATGGTGCGCTCGGGCCGGGGACCGGTCGCGCCTACGTGTGGTCCGGTGCGACCGGGGAGCGCCTCTTCACGTTCGGTGGCGTGGCCGCGGGCGACGGGCTCGGGTGCGGCCGCGGTGGTGGCGATGCCGACGGCGACGGCATCCCCGATCTCGCGATCGGCTCGTACTCCGCGAGCCCCGCGGGCGTGAGCCAGGCCGGCTTCATCACCGTGTTCTCCGGGGCCACCGGCGACGTGCTCCGCACGATCACCGGTACCACCGCGATGGAGCAGGTCGGCTTCGACGTGGTGACGATCGGCGACGTGAACGGAGATGGGCGCGATGACCTGGTGCTGTCCGGGGCCAATGACGATCGCGTGTACGTGATCGCAGGCGTGGTCGAGGAGGATCCGGGTGGTACGGGCTCGACGGGGGCTGGTGAAGAGACGGGCGGCTCGACCGGAGACGGGATGGAGGTGACGGGCACCGCGGGACCCGAGCTCGACACCGGTGGGAGCGGGCCCAGTGCGACCAGCGGCGACCAGGGAAGCAGCACCGGCGCGGGCGATTCCACCGGGACGACGAGCGAGGACTCGGACGACAGCGGCGGTTGTGGTTGTCGCTCTCGAGGGACGGCGGGCGGCTGGTCGTGGATGCTGGGTGTGGTGCCGATCATCTGGCGCCGTCGAGGCCAAAGGGAGGGATGACGTCATCGCGTTCGTGCGAGGTGTGCAGTACCGCACGTTGTGCGCTGGATCTCTACGAGCAGGGATCGACTTCCCCTACGGTGGTCGAGTGAGAGCGCGAATGTCGATGATCGTGGGGCTGGCGACTCTGGTGGGGGCGGCCGCCTGTGGCACCACCACCCATGTGCAGCGGCTGCGCGAGCTGCCGGTGGCGACCGTGGGCGACGACGATCACGTGGCATGGGAGGGGACCCGCGTGCTGATCGAGCGCTTCGACGACCTGCGTACCCCCGAGTACGGCCGGGCCTTCGCCACCGCGCAGATCCCCATGGTCAACCTGTTGCACAGCGGAGGGCAGGCCGAGTATCCCGAGCATGCGGGTTTGCTCGACGGCAAGGATGGCAAGCAGCCCGTGCGGAGGATCGGCGGCCTCGAGACGGAGCTTCCGTTCCTGATCGCGCGGGCGCTGCCGGGCAGCCACGCCCTGGCCGACGACGACCCCCGGGCGCGCCGCGAGCCCTCGTGGGACTACGTGGTCGATGGGCGCGTGCTGCAGTCCACGGCCACCCAGCACTCGTCGTTCGCGCTCGGGATGGTGGCCCTGCTCGGCGTGCCCGTGGTGTTCTCGCGCCACGAGATGCGGCTCGAGGTGACCGTGGCGCCCGCCGATGCGAGGGGCGAGCCGATCTTCCAGAAGATCTATCGCTTCGACGAGCGCATGGCCGAGGGGCTCTACTATCACCACGGATCGGCGCAGCGACTGAGCGAGCGAGCCGTGCGGGAGACGGTCGAGCGGGTTGCCGAGGACGTGGTGGTGGCGGTGGCGGACCACCGCGCCCGGTCGGCGCTGGGCGAGGCGGGGTGAAGAAGATCGACGCGTGCATCATGGCTGTGGAGCGAGAACGGAATACTTCAAGCAGCTGAAATGGTGGACTGGGTGGGAACCTCAGCGGAGACGGCACGGCGGTCTGGGTTCACCCGCAGGGCGCTGCGCGAGCGCTCGAAGCGGCACGGGGTGTACGAAGGAGCGGCCGCGGTCGAGGAGTGATGGCTGCCCGTTACCCCAGTCCTATTCGATCTCGAATCCTCGAGCACAAACACGGATCACACTTGCTGTGGAATTCATCACGATCTCGAAGTAACGCAAATCATCGAGACTAACATCATAGGAAAGCCAGAATTGCCTGACCCGAGAGAGCATCGGAGAATCGGCTGTGCACGTTGCATCCAAGATCGACTCCTGCACGATCATCCCGAAGTTCATCTGAACATCAAGACCGTAGCAGTCCGTAAAGCGGATGCTCTCCCTCCTACCATCTGGCCATTCAATGGCCACCAGCAATTCGTCACGCTCCCCCGGGTTGCCTCGATCAATAGATAGATTCAGAAGCACCGCATCGTGCCACTGAAGCCCATTGAAGGCATGCTCGAGATCATCTGTCATGGCTGAAATCCTGGGTCCTTGTCTCCTGGCGCGGGACTGTAGTGCGTGCCCTTGCCATCGAGATGATAGTGACTGTGATTCGGCCCCTTTCGACCCGCCGGGGTGGCAGAATCGATCCGTAAGCGTTCCTTGAATTTTCCGTCGACGATCTCGCCATAACTCCCGGCTCGATGCCGGTTCTGGACGTAGCTCTGGGGAATCTCATGCTTCGGGCCCTTTGGTAATGCCACTCCATCAGGCGTAACGTGAAATACGTCGCTCCCCTTCGTGGCCTTCCGCACGTCCCCCGCCGCGTCTGCGACGTCGGCAACCGCATCGACGGCATCCCCGAGTCGCTTGCCCGCCTTGCCGCCGGGGATGAGGCTGAGCAGCCCCTCCGCCCCCGAGGACATGAGCACGTCGAAAGTGTCCTCGCCA